>NZ_CP018320.1 GCF_001952935.1 Pseudomonas frederiksbergensis | reverse complement strand
GTCCGTGTCGACCTCGGCTATCCGAAATCCGCCTATGACAGGGTAGACATGCTTCGTGAGGGAATTCTGCCATTGCTGGTGGTGTCTCTTGGACCAGCTCGACGAATGCGTGCGTATGTACCTTTCTGCCGACGCCCGAAATGTGTGGCTCGTTGTGGCTCGCGAGGCTTTGGCAGCTTTGGCCTTCACGCGCTCAGCGACTGGATCGACGCCACGGGCGATATCGAGTCGGTACTTGTCAGCCTCCAGTCTTGCGTCTCTGAGGCTCAAAGCAGGGAATGTCCCCAGGGCAAGGTCGTGCCGTTGTTTCGCCAGCATATAGCGAAAGACCCAGCTTTTCCGCAGGGTAGCTGATACACGAAGAATCAACCCTCGGCCGTCCTGGTAGGAGCCGGGCTGGTCGACATCCTTGACGAACTTAGGGGTTAGTTTGCTCATGAGGTACCCCCGGTCTCCGGGCCGCTCTTTTCATCTGCCGGCACGTCATCCTGAAAAGCGAGAGAAATGTTCTCCGGCCGAATGAGGTGAGGGCACGCAAGCTCGTACCCACCATCTGAAACGAGGTGTAAACCGGAGCGATCGACGGCGAGAACGGAAATCGCTCCAGGCTCGTCATCGAGCGCTTCACCCAGCCAGTTACTGAGTGCGTCTTCAACTGCCAGCATCGACCCAAAGAAATAGACCATTTCCTTGGCCTCACCGAGTAGAGCGGAGCGAGGTCCAATCTGCGGCCGTAAACCGTCACGGAAGATGGAGTCAAGATTATGGGTTGGCGTGACGTGGTAAATCTCACCTGAAATAGGCTCGTTTTGAGCGTGCTCATTCGAATCATGGTTTTTCACTACGGATTCCTCGCGGCTCGTTTGTTCGCAGGCGCTGATACTGAAATCGCGCCAGATCTCGCCGCAATGTAGGAGGATAAGATATCCCCATACAAAACGGCTATAGGCCAAAATCTATAAGGAATTCCAGAAAACCGAAATATTACGTCCCACACCATAGCCCACAGTTGCTATCGAGCAGAATGACCCTTCCAGGAAGCAGAGGAGGCAGACCGGCGAGAGCATGAGTATCTGGACCAGGTGAGGTAGGGAGAGGAGAGGGGGGAATCGCCCACCCGGCAGCAGGTCTGAAGGCTTGGGTAACCAAAGGGTGCTGCCGCTGACCTAAAAATGACCCATTGGTCAGTTTTCAATCAGCGCCAACAGGCCAGGTCTTAGTAGTGCCTGAGGCATGATCAAAAACACAGCGAGCCCCGGCCGGTGACCCCACCAGCCGGGGCTTTGCTTTTTCAGGCGATTTTGTTGCCTGAAACCGCGCCATCATTTCTCACCCTTCCCATAGCATCGAAGCATCCCCATTTTTGGACATGCGATCGATGCGACAACCACTCAAAACAACCCTGAGACGGCTGGTCAACGTGACCGTGATCGGCCTGTATCTCAACAGCATGACCTTCAACGCCTAGGCCGACGCTGTGACCGCTGGATCTTCGGCCGGGCAATCTGTAGGCCAGCAGGTACTTCAGGTGTTCGATGGCGGGGACGCCTCGGTCACGCTTCAGGACCTGTTCCCTGAAACTGGAGACACTGCCTCGCTCGAGAACGTCTACGGCGACGATGTGAAGACGATCGATCTCGGGTTGCGAGCAAACACCCGTCTTCAATCGGAATCGTCCTCTGAGGGAGAGGCATACCGAACCCTGATCGACAGCGGCAACCGCATGTCGGTAGATCTCTCCAACGACCCTATGCTCAATCAGGCTGATCAAGTTCGTTCCCCTGACTTCATGGATGGGTTTAAGCAGAACTTCGCGGACTGCACCTCTACCGAAGTTTTTGAGAACGTGACGAAAAACGCCCATGTTGCCAATTACAAAACATGTGAGCGCGTCGTGGATCAAGGCGGAAACGTTGAGTTCCTGCATGACTACAAGGTAGGTGTAATCGAATACGTTTCCGGGCAGCCAAACTTTCAGTCGTGCGGACCAGGTTGCTTGTACATCTGGGTCGGCATGGTAGGGGACAACTACTGGAGCGGGAACTGCAAAATCTATGAGGAGTACACCCGATTCCGCGTGATAGCCAAGGACGCCATTATTTCAGCTACCGTCGACAGAGCTGTTTTCGACGAATCCTTCGTACGCTTAGAGGACCAGCGCGAACCATTGGTGGACGTGGGCCGAGCTATTCAGGCGCGCGTGCTGCAGTGGGTTGCGTTGCCGGTCGGTGTGGGCATCGGCCACACCAAAACCCTCGCCAAGGCAGCACAACATGCCTCGAAGATCTGGCGTGAGAAAACCGGTGGTGTTGTAGACCTGCGCAAGCCGGAGGCTGTTGAGTGGTTGTTGCGCCGGATGCCTGTCGAAGAAGTGTGGGGCATTGGCAGGCGTATGCGCGATAACCTGGCCGGTGAAGGCATTAAAACAGCGTGGGAGCTATCCCACGCTGAGCCGCGAACAATGGGCCGCAAATACTCAGTGGTCTTGGAACGAACGATCAGGGAGCTTCGCGGCGAGTCCTGCATCGACATGGAACAAAGCCCACCGGACACACAGACCATTTGCTCAAGCAAGATGTTTGGTCAGCGCGTCCACACAATCGAGGGGCTTGGCCAGGCGTTGGCCACCTATATCCACAAGGCCGCTGAGAAGCTGCGCAAGCAGCGATCTTTGTGCGGTGGCCTGCGGATCGGCATACAGACCTCGTTCCATGGCGACGGTCCGAAGTACGCCAATGCAGCCACGGTCATTCCCGACTACCCAACAGATGACGTGCGCGTGCTGACAAAGCACGCGCTGCGTGCGTTGGAAGGCATCTACAGGCCGGGCTTTGCGTACAGCAAAGCTGAGGTCATGTTAATGGATCTGCGAAAGCGTGGTGAGTACACGCAAGATCTGTTCACGCCGAGTCAACCGGCGCGCACTGACGCGCTCATGAGCGTTATGGACAAGATCAACAGACGGTGGGGACATGATTGCTTACGCACTGCAGCTGTTCCCCTGTCGCCGGACTGGGGCATGCGTAGGGCTCTGCTGAGCCCTAGTTACATGACCAGTTGGGATCAGATGTGGACGGTGCAATGCTAGTCGTCTAAGAATTCTTTGGCCGGGGCTGGAACATCAACCCAGTCAGCCTTTTTCATCCATTGCACGAATTCATCAACGGACTGCCCGCTTTTGGCGTGAAGATCCGCAAGCATTCCCGACAGCTTCCCATAAGACGTTTCAAAGGTTTCCTCGTCTTCAACCTCTGCGTAACTACCGTAGGGGTCATCAGAATTGAAGACCTGGCCAATGTGCTTGCCGTGAACCCAGCGGAGGTGTTCGTGTTCCCGCCAGTAGTGCGGAAACCGTGTGGCCACCTCGCTCCAGTCGGTGATGGTGTAGTGGTCGGGGTAGTTGCAACCGGCGTTTGACGTATACACCCAATACAACGCGCCAAGCGTTGGATGGACGGTGCTAACAAGGACTTCGCTCATGCGCAGCCTCCTAATCAGGGCATTCTCGCGTGCGAGAATTGTCTTAGTTTCTGGCTGGGGGAAATGCGGGGATCGCCTCTCCCTTGGGGTCGGTGCTTGCGTCCCATGCCCACCACCTGGTCCCGTAGTGGGTCCGGTAGTAATCAGCCTTTACCTCTTTTCGTGCCAGATACTTGGGATCAGCACGGCCATATACCTCCATCGGATACTCAGTGCCGGCACTGGCGTCCATCAACCAGAAATCGGGGAATACCTGGTCTTCGCTTGAGTCGAACCGCAAGGGTTTGACGAACCTGCGTGATTCCTCACGCAACCTCGCCTCGATCACCGCTTCATAGGACGATTCCACCGGGATCCACTCGTCACTGACCACCATCAACGCGACATTGAGCGCCTGTGCTTTACCCGGTTCTGTGGGTTGATCGGTCTGAACAATCGCTATAACCCGCCGTCCTTGCCTCCAGGCCGACAGCTCACGCTTGAATCGGCGAGCAACGGTCGACCAGATCTAGTCATCGAGGAACATGCGAGGTACGCCATTGAAACCCGTGATGGTCAGGTAGCGAGCTGCGGTCTTTTCTCGGTCTTCGGTATGGCCTGCAAGTGGAGCGATCACCAGTAAGCGACGGTTGTTCTTGATCGCGCTCTTGACCTTCCGCTCGTTGGCCTCGGATTGAAACCCCTTCGAGCCCGCCGCAATGACAAGCGCATCGCCGATCCGCATTCTCGACGCAAGCATTCGATCTGCTGCGTCCTGTAGCCTGCTATGAACGAGGCCCAACCCGCGTTTACCTGCCATGCCCCGCGACCATGTATTGAGCCCGGCTTCATTCCAAAGCAGGTGCAACAAGCCCAACAGGGTCAAGGCCGGTTTGGTGGCTTTGCCGCTGCCCGAGCTGCTGCCGGTGGCTTCGGGTGCCTGTCCAGTGTCTGCGGGCTCTTTCTTGCGTAACGAGAGGGTGAGCTTGATCTTTAGATCACCCTCGGACGTTTCTTCAACCACGCCTTTGCTGTACGAGCCAAGGCCCGATTTATCGGGATCTGGCGAGTAGTAAACGCAATCCAAGGCGTGTTCGGCGCCGGTGCGTGGATACCGCGAAAGGTGGAATGAGTCGCTATCCGACATATGCCGTACAGCAAGAAGACGGCAACCGGTGCCAGGGCATTGGCAACTGACGGTCGCCTGCTTGTGCGCTTTCTTCAGTACAGCTTTCCACTGAGGTGCATAGCTGGCCTGAGTTTGAAACTGTTCGCTGTAGGTTTTGATTGATGGCCCGTGCGCAATGCACACGGTATATCTCTGATCAGACATAGTGATTTACTCCGTCTTATCAGAGCGGCTTGCAAGCTCCAGTACCGCGAAATACGCAAGCACGACCACGATAACGGATGCTGCGCCTTGAAAAAATCCCGGATACGCTGCGTATAAAGATTGCAACCTGGCTAACAAATCAATCGGATCAATTGGCATCATTCTTCACCCCAATTTGCTTCGCTGGCCAGTGAGAGTGCGTTGGTCCGCCGCGTCAGCAAGTCACACAGGTACTCGGCGTCATTCGTTGCGTCGGTCGAATCACGATCCAATGCGCTGTTCAGCGCATCGCAAAGCCAGCGACTGGTATCCGGTGCGCTCAAGACCTTCTGGATTTCAAGCTCTATCGCTGCCGGTGTAGTGTCGCCATGCGCTTGAACACCGATCCAATAGGCGTTTTCCCAAAGACTTTTCGGGTAGCCACCCATGAAGTCCCGGTGGAACGGGGCTTGTTCCCGACTGCCAATACGGTTCTGATTGGCGTCATTAATGCCCTGACGGTGGCCTTCTTCTTCGCAAAATTGGAATAGCTCGATCAGCTCAAACCCGCTGAATTCTGAGTCATACCTTGCGCTCCAAGGCATTCTGCCGCAATGATTAAACGAGATAGTCGGCGCATATTCTGCGGGGTTTTCGTGGAATCTGATGATGGTCATAGTAAGTACCGTTCCGGTTGTGAACGCATATCCGTTCGCTGTAAAACCTCACGTACCCGGTGTATACTCAGGCCGTGGATTTTTGCTCCTTCGCAAAAAACCTAGAAACCCGCAAGCATTGCCGTGCTGCGGGTTTCGTCATTTCAGTGCCTAGATCCATCGGTAGTAGGCATAGCGCTGGTCATGAATGCTGCGCTCTTTAGCTCATCGTTCCAAATGCGCAGAGTTTCTACGCACATAGGTCTGGCCAGAATTTCAGCGCGGGCTGCATCTAGGCTACGCTCCAGCTCTTTCAACCGCTCGCCGGGAGTCATGTTCAGATCCCAGCTTAGGTAAGAACGAAGGGCATATTGCATATCTGCCAAGAGGCTTGACACCTCACTACGACGCCATTGCGCTACAGAATGATTGCCCCACTTCGGGGGTTCGTCTTGCATCAATTTGCGAAGTTGCAAATGATCCTTGATATAGATTGATTGCCCCAAAACCTCCTGAGCGATCAGGGATAGTTCAAGTACCCGTAATTGCTCGGTTACTGTGTTCATTGGCAGCGTGAAATGGGTTTTTACCAATTGCTCGGCTTCTCGTTCCCATAACTGACGTTTTTTGGCCGTCGCTTTCTCAGTGCGGTCCTTGCGCTCTTTAGCGTGCTCCACGTTGTATTTAATGGAATCCAGAAGTGCAGCAGCATTGTTCAGCAGTTCATGCTGCTCTAGGGAAAGCTTGGCGCCCAGCCGTCCACGCAGTGAATTGTTCTGTGTAAAAGCACGTAGCTCGCGGGCTGCGCTGCTAAGCCCAGTCTGCACGCCACGCATGTCTTTGGCGCTGTAATAGGTGCCTATCTCCATGACAAGATCGGCTGTAATGCCTTTTGCCTTCGTAATCTCATCGCGTGTGTCTGCCATGATAAGTTTCCGCCGAATTGCCGTTAGTGGGTCAGATGCTTAAAGATCGTTTTTGTCGTGATGCGGAATAGAGGGCATATCAGGAAGATCTACGCCATCTAATGAATCTTGGGCCGGTGGTTCCATACCTGGACCAGCTGGCAATTGGATTTCCCCGTCGCTCATGGTCGGCAGTTGCTTTAGCTTGTTACTGCCGAGATCTGCTTGGTCTTCAGACGAAATAAGCACCCTTGCGTTGAAGCGGGCGTACTGCAGGTTTTCGCGCTTGTCTGCCCATGCGATTCGGCTATTCACCACATACGCAAGCGTTCCACCACGTTGGCCACCAACACTGATGGTTTGAATCCAGTTGTGCTTGGACAGGACGCTGATAGCGCGCTTCGTGGTCGCAATGGAAGTGTCCATCATCTTGGCCAAGGTCGACTGGCTGACGATCAATGCACCGGACTTGTCCATATGCTGGACAATGATGTGCATTAGTTGCCCGGCCCTCGGTGCCTGAGCGATCAGAGCCGCCCATGCTTCGTGCCCAGCTCGTTCCGTCTGAACCCATGTGCCGCGTTGTGTCGGTTGGACCAGTGCGCGGACTTCCCCTTCATCATCAATCATCGTGCCTCCGACAAGCTGTGTTAGCGTGTTTGATATCCTGCAAATTTGGAAGATATCGAACAAGGCAGGCTTATCTTAGCTCATGCTGTGAGCGATAGGTAGTGCATCCATGCACGTTATCTCTCACAAAATGAAGGATATCGTTCAAGGATGAACGAGGGGTAGCTCATGGGGGGGGTAGCTCATGCAGTGAGCTAACGTAGCTCACACCTAGTGAGCTATGGTGGTGCAAAGTAGGTGAACTGAGGTTCGCTCATGTTCTGAGCTAGGTAATGCCCTGGAAGCCCCGTAATTCAAGGGCCTCTATCTCCTGGTTCTAATGATCTCTAACCACTCCAACTCATGCAGTGGCTGTTAGGCACTCAAAGTCGCCTGCCGGCGGCGGCCAGTCGGGAATGAATGACAGACTACGGCTACGCCTTCGCTAGTCACTCATTCCCGACCGGCTCAACTGGATAAGCTTTCAACCAGTTCGTCTCGGATACGCATTACAGTCGTGGTTGAACAAACGGCATGACGGGCGATTGCTCGGATACCCAAGCCAGCGGCCAGAAGCTCACTAACACGCTTACGCAGCGCCAGATCTGCCGGTCTGCCTTTGTAAACACCTGCAGCTTTTGCTTTGGTGATGCCTTGCGACTGCCGGTGCCGACGCTGCAGATAATCCTTCCGGGCGATTGCCGCCATCATATCCGTCATCATTGAATTGATTGAGGCCAACATTCGATCAGTGAACTCGTCACCAGACGGCAATGTGAGACCCTGGTAACTAGTCGGAAGGTCGACGGCTACGATTCGCAGACCTCTGCTGTCTATCGCGGTTATCAGTGCCCGCCAGTCCTGGTCATTCATACGAGACAGCCGGTCAATAGCTTCAACCAGAATTATGTCACCCCGGCGCGCATCGTTCAGAAGGCGTTGAAGCTCTGGCCGATCAGCTAGCGTGCCGCTGATGTTCTCCATGTAACTGGCAGCGATAACCTTTCCGTGGCTCGCAACGAATTCTTCCAGTTGATCACGGGCGCGACTGGCGTCCTGATCCTCGGTGGAGGCTCGGAGATAAGCACGCACGAACATGGAAGCCTCTCTGTATCATTTTGGGTGTGTTTATCAAAGTGTATCAGAAAGGCTATCACTTAATATGAATCGTTCGGGCAGATCGAGAGCGCCGCCGTGTCTTACTTGAGATATACCCAAATATGACAAGGTGATCACACCTCGCAGGGGCCCCCCGTCATATTGATTACTCGCTTTTTCGTGCAGGCGCTGCGGTGGGTGTGGATGTCGCTAGGCTCGGACGTTATGCCCCTGTGCCGTTCGATACAGGGGCACCATGTTGCTGTTTCAGCGCTTCCAAGCTTCACGAAGCCTTGTCAGTACCGGCGCAGCATTTTCAACTGCCGTGCGGTGATCAGATGCCGCTGATATCTGCGCGATAGCATCAATCACGGGTTTGTACTGTTTGTCAGCCTTCTCCTTCCCGGCCAGTTTCACCAGCTCGGTGTGGCCAACATCAGGTAAAGGCAATGGTTTGTTGTTCAGCGCTTCGGTCCGAGCTTCGCGTGCGCTCTTATAATTCAGTTCGGCGGTGGCTAATTTTTGATAGTGCTTCTGCCGTTCGATTTGCTCTGGCTCGAACTCAGCGGCAAGTTGAAGCTGAGCCATCAGCTACAACGATTGGTCGATTCTGCTCACAGCTTCGGATAGAGGGCGTAGGATTTCGGACAGCTCTTTCATGGTGACTGGTTTGTCATTGCTCATGGTTTCAATTCCTTGTTGTCGACTTTTCTGATTCCTTAATCGGGAAACAATCAATGGTGAATGTGGTTCCTTTCTCAAGGTTGAGCTGGTTAGGTTGCGAACCCTTGAAAATCCGGTTCATTAGTTCGCCTTTCGGTGATCGAATTTCGCAACCTGGTGCGTCGTCAATAACGGGCTGATCAAATGTTCTGAAATCGAACGCTTTGTACTGTGCTGGATCCTGCTTATGGCCAATAAACGCAACTGTCAGAGCTGACAGGGCTCCCAGAACGCAGCCTATTACCAACACGCCTAAAAGGATTCGCTTCATGGGTCTACTCCCTGTGATTCATTGAATTCTTCTGCCAATAGCGCACGCGTGCCGCATCGGCTTCCTTGACGAAGCGATCGATCATGTCCGTGGGTGCGCAGATCTGCGCGCACTTCCAACCTTCAGGTGTCTTCATCAAGTAAGCCGAATAAATCTTGTCGCGAATGGCAAGTGCCCGTTGCTTGGTGAGCCCATGAGCATTTGCAACGGCTACAAGGCCCTTGCCTTCGACCAGCAGCTCATAAGCCACATCGAGGTTGCGCGCATGCATCTTTGACGTTGAACGGATCCGCTCGAATTCATCGGGCGGGATCCGTAGGTCCTGGTCAGCAACTCGGCTACTCATTCCGGTGCTTTCCAGTTCTCGGCCTGGGCGGCTCGGGCTTTGTCCAGCTCGGCTTTGAGATATTCGATTTCGGATTCCAGGGTTTCAACCTGTGCTGACAGGACGGTATTAGCCTCGCGTAGCTTGTCGAGTTCATCATCCAGAAGGGCAGGGCCAGCGGGTTTTGCTTTAGTTTTAGACCCGCCGTGAACGCGCAGCGCTTTAGTGCTGCGCAGCGCAGTTCTTACCTCTGTCCGCAGGTTCATATCTGGATTTGCGTCTGCACGCTGTAGCAGGTCAGCAGCTGCAGCGCTGTCCAAGCGATCAAGGCGACCAAGATCATTGACGGTCGATATATCCGCCGTGATGCCCTTGGTAACAGCCTCACGGCTGGCCCCGTCACTGGTTACGTTTTCCAGATAAGCGATGCGTTCCGCTACCCAATTGAGGCTTTTATTCCATTCGTCAGCAACCGCCTGCAGGGTTCCCAGCTCGTCCTTGTCGGCTTTAAGAGCGAGTGCAATGTCCAGCTGACTGAGGTTTTCGCTGTGTACGTTCTCTGAACGCTGGATGCGCTTGGCCTGTGCGTCTGTTAGTTCACGCACAACCGCTTTCAGCAACATGCCTTTCAGTTCGCAAGCCAGGTAACGGCGTTCACCTGCAACCATCAGGTATTTGAAACCTGACTCGGGTTTGGGGTGGGGACGGAGAATTGCAGGCTCGATCTGTCCGTTCTGTTCTATGTCGTCGCCCAGCTCCTCAAGCGACTCCTTGGAAAAGCCGGGGTTATTACGGTTTCGAATCTGCTTGATGCATTGGATTTCACCGGTGCTGACGCCGATGATGGTTTCACCATCATTGAGCGCCGGTTTCTTCTGAAAATCCGAAAGTTTTTTGGCAGTCGCAGAAACTGCCCTGCCAAAAGGATTTGGTGTCTTCGTCATGTTGTGATCTACCTCAGATTGACCAGACCTTCTCAAGAACAGCGGTACAGGCAGATTTCATTTCCCGTCCTGCAGCACGCTGACTACCGGATTTCGCCTTCCACCAAACCGGATTGCCGCTAGCGAGTGCCGAGTTGATGCATGGCCGGTGAACGATATGGACCGGAAACATGGCATCGCCATAGCTCTCCTGAAGGCTTGGCAACAGGTCAATTTCATTGGTTGATCGGCTGTTGATCTGGTTTGGAAGAAAACCGAGGAACTGCAAGTTCGGGTTGTACTGCTCACGCACAGCTTCGATAGTGGACAGAAGCTTGGGCATGCGAGCGAGTGTGAAGCCGCTGATATTGAAGGGTGACACTACCGCGTCAGATGCTGCGAGCGCGGCGATCATCCGGCGTTGCAGGTTGGGCGGTGTGTCAATCATGCAGAGGTCAAAATCAGCGGAGAAGTGATCGAGCGCTTCTTTCAACCTGGTCACGATGCTGAGATCCATGTCGTCAACATCCAGCAATGGAACATCGGCCTCGATTAGCCAGATGTTTGCCGCGACCTGGCGAGGGTACAAGCCCTTATATTCGTCGCTGAATAGCATGCTTGATTGGACATAGGTTGTGTCGTCACCGTCTTCGAGAGGCGGGTAGAACTGCGACAGATCGCCTTCATCGAGGTCGACGACAAGAACGCGTTTACCTTGCTCGGCTGCGAGACTGACAAGATGGACTTCAATAGTCGTTTTGCCGACGCCGCCTTTCTGGTTCGCCACGGTTGTGACTTTCATCGCCATGGGTATTCTCCGGTGAGCGCTGATTTGTGTAGGCACATCCTTGCATGGGTAAACCCATTGGTCAATACATATATAGGGTTTACTTTTCGCTATTTCTCGCATGCGAGAAAAAGGCAGACTGCTAAAATCGGCGCCGGGTCGGGGTTCTATAGAGCGGGGTGTTTCCTTGCGCATCTATGGGCACCGATCAAGGGTGGCGGATCAGGGCGGCTCCTGTCCGCCGCCCGACCTCTCTAGATCGGGCATTCTGACCGTCCGTCCTCTATTCGTAACAAAATCTCATTTCCGTTGTCATTAGGGCGTGAAGCACTGTCACGGTGCCACATCCGCTCTTAGGCAAGGCGCAGCCTTGCACCACTCGATGACGTGAATATGGAAATTCGCAGACCTTTTAAACACTTATAGAACCATAACCGTAGCCGGGCTAATGCCTGGGGCTAGGCCTTACGTTTTTTTCTGCACTGATCCAATTTTATTAAAATGAAAAATTGATTTTGTTTAATTAAATACTTATTATGTGTAACGAAATGTCGATTTCATGTAATAAAACCCGATAGAGGGAAGAAATGAGAGGTGGGATCTAGATCAAAGACGTGTAGGACTCCAGTATCGCCCCTGTATCTAGTGAACGGTTGCCCTGGGGAAATGATGCAGAGCCTAGACAAAAGAGAGTTGGCGGTTTTCGCCGTCGCACAGCCTGACTACCGGGTCGTTCTTGAGGAACGAATCGACAGCGACGGACGAAAGTGGGCATTAATTATTGAAAGTCCATCGACGGGACAGGTTTACAACGTTGTAACCGCGTTAGGGAAAACCAGGTTATTCAAGAATGCCGATACTGCTATCGACTTCATAAAGGAAACCTGCCCTAACAATCCTTTTAGAGTAATAACAGTAACGTACGGGGGTTCCCCGTCATGATGAAAGAGGCAATGGTATGCAATCTCAAACTTCCAAAGTTGGACGCACCGTAGAAGGACTGCACAAAGAAAGTTGGCGTACTTGGCTCAAGGCCAAGGCATCACAAACCCTGCAAAGCGTAATCTCGCAAAAGACCCCGTCGCACAAAGCGCTGATGCGTAATGACCGTATGGCCAAGGCCACCAAGTTAGCGACGCTGGGGTCGATTCTCTCGCTGGCCCTGATCCCTGAATTCGCAAATGCGGCACTGGACTTCAGTGGTTTGAAGAGCATGGCCAAGGACTTCGTATCCTTCCTCATCTTTGACGTTGGTTACTACCTGGGTATCGCAGCCATTGCGTTCTGCGGATTCCAGGCGAAGTCCGGTCGTATGTCGTGGGGCCAGTTCGGCTGGGCGGTATTCGGTATCTTCCTGGTGTTTTTTGCCCCGAACTTTGTCGACACGATCAAAGAAGGCGCTCAATCAAGCTTGAGGTAAACCATGGCCGAGCAAGATCCTGATGAAGGTGAAGTGCTCGTAGTGGCGATGGCCCGGCCATCAATGGTGGGGCCGTTTACCTTATCGAGTATTTTGATCAGCCTCATAACCCCAGTGTTGGCAGCACTGTTACTTCGATCACTTTATGTGCTCGTTACGATGCCAATACTGTTTGCCGCTGCGTACTGGATCTGTAGCAAAGACGTGTACTTGTTTGGTGTGCTTAGAGCGGCATTCAAGTTGAGAGCATCACGGCTACGTAAACTGTGGGGATATAGAAGTTATGCGCCTCGTTGATAAAGCTTTTAATAAGCTAGTGCGAAATATGGATCTTTCGCTTGGTGTCCAACATCCAGAAGGGTCCGATCAGGATCTCGATGAGTTGGTGGTCAGCGAGATGGTGCCGTATGACGTGCATTATGACGATCAAACAGTCATCACCGGCGAGGATTCACTGGTGCAGGTCATCAAGATTGATGGCCTGATGTTCGACTCGCTCACTAGCACGCAAATCAAGCTGTTCGAAGAACGCCGCAATACCGTGCTACGCACAGTGGCAAGCAGTGATTTTGCCATTTACGTTCATGTCATCCGCCGTAAGGTGATCGACTTTCCCGAAGGGCAGGGCGGTACTTGGTTCTCCAAGTATTTCAATGCCCGGTTGCGCAAGCGCTATGTGAACAGAGGTTTCTACGTCAACGAGATCTATATCTCGCTGGTTCGGAATCGCTTTCGCTCTGGCGTTCCAGGGCTCATGGATCGGGCAATTGCGCTGGTCACTGGTAACTCAGCTGCAGATGAAGCAGGCGAGACACATGAAGCCATGGCGGACTCGCTCTACAAGGCCGCAAACCTTGTACTGCGAGGCTTGTCCGACTACGGCGCTACTCGTCTGTGCATCCAGCGTCATCCGACCGCAACCAATGGTGTAGTTGATCGCGAAGCTGCATATCAAGCAGTGTCCCGCTTCCAGTGGAAATGGGACGACTTCAAGGTGCAGCTTGGTGATCACGCTGAGTACGACGCAGAAGCTGTTTACGATTACCTGGGCGAGGAATACTGCGAGCTGAGCAGCTTCTTCAACTACTTGATCAACCTTGAGTTCCGGAAGATCCCCGTCACTGAACTGAAAATCAAGGAGGCTTTGCCCTACGCCCGGTTGAATTTCCGCATCCTTGCAAACATGTGTGAGATTCGAGGCAGTACGTCAGCACGCATCGGTTCCATGTTGAGCATGGCCGAATGGCCGCGTCGTACACCGTCGCGCATGATGAACAAATTCCTTCAGCAGCCAGTTGAATTCATCATCACTCAGTCGTTTTTCTTCGAAAACCGTATTGAAGCTGAATCCGCGATGATGGATGAAACCCGGCGTCTCAAGGTTGCAGATCCACACAAAATCTCGGAGGACGATGCAAAGGAACTGGCAGAGGGTATTCGTGCTTTGCGCCGTGGCGATACGGTCAATGGAAAACATCACCTGACCATTTTCATTCACGTTCCATCAGACGCAAACACTACCGCCGAGAGCCGCAAAGCGAATGTGAAGCGACTGGATGATGCAGTTGGTTTGATCGAAGGGTGCTTTGTCGACCTGAACGTCAAGTCGGTTCGTGAGTGGTTGGCTCTTGAGACGTTCTTCTGGTCGCAGCTACCTGGTCAACAAGAAGCTCTTATCGGTCGCCGGGGAAAGATCAAGTCAACCAACTTTGCGGGCTTCGCATCGTTGCACAACTTTGCTCGCGGACGTCGTGACGGCAACCTGTGGGGCCCTGCAATCACTGCTTTCGAAACCGAAAGTGGCACTCAATACAACTTCAACTACCACCGTGAATTGGAAGGGATGGTCGCTGGCCACACTGGCGTGGCTGCAGGCACCGGCTCGGGTAAAACCGCATTGATCGCTGAAACCGTCAGTGAAGCGGACAAAGCCTTGCCGGTTGTGTACTGGTTTGACATGCGCTACGGGGCCACCGTTTTCATGATGGCCATGGGCGGCGTCCATTCGATCCTTTCCCCACACAACAGCATGGGTTGGAACCCCTTCAAATTGCCTGACACGGCTGAGAACCGTGCCTACCTCATTGATCTGCAGATCCAGATGCGGGAGTGCTACGCAAGCACCGCAACTGAGGCCGACGATATCAAGCGGTTCAAGGATGCAGTGAACGAGAACTACGAGCTGCCATTCGAAAATCGCCGGTTGCGCAATGTCGTATGGACCTACGGGCACGGCGCCTTAGCTGACGTTATGGCTATTTGGCATGGTGCCAAAGGAATCGAAGGTGCAAACGCCGGCGTTTTTGATAACGAAAATGACACTTTCGATCTCAGTAAGTCGCGGCATTACTGCTTTGAAATGTCGGAGCTGATGAAGGGCGGCGATGCACGCCCGGAATTGCCAGTAGTGATGAGCTACCCATTGCACTGCATTGAGCAGGCTATGGATGGCAGACCTTTCATTCTGGTTTTGGATGAAGGTCAGAACCTGGTCAAAAACGATTTTTGGCGCAATCGAATTGACAATTTCATCATGCAGATCCGCCGTAAAAACGGGATTTTGATCTTCATCACCCCGGACGCGAAGTACTTCCACAGTGAAACCGACTCCATCGACAAGCAGACCGTAACCAAGATCTACCTGGCCAGCGACTCGGTGAAAGACGAAGACCATAAGAACCTGACGGAGGAAGAAAAGAAGTGGTTGCGCGAGCTGAACCCAAAGGATCGCAAGTTCTTGATTCGTCGCGGCCAGGAATCGATTCGTGCGTGCTTCGACCTGTCCTCCGATAACCCTGACGAAGACCTGTCCGATTTCATTCCGGTCCTGTCTTCAAACGATGTTGGTGTGGCCTTGATGTACTCAATCATTGAGCGCCTGGGCACCAATGACCCCGAGGTCTGGGTGCCAGTTTTCATGGCAGAAGCCAAGGCCAATAACACCCACAACTTGAAGGCAATTCGATGATGAAGACGATAAAGAAACTGAGTTTGGCCATTGCCGTATCCATGGCAATTACCGGTCAGGCAGGCGCAACAGGCGTGCCAACTGGCGACGCGGGCACCTGGGCTGGACTGGCTCAAAACCTTGCGGAGCTGCGTGAGCAATACAAGGTGCTGAAACAGCAGTACGAAACGCAAACCGACATTATGAACAACATGCGCGGTTCCTATGGCCGTGGCGCTATCGGCCTGAGCGATTCGATCAACTCTGCATCGGTGGTTCCCGGTTCCTGGCAAGAAGTGGTTTCGCGTCAGAACTCTGGTGCCTACGGCAGCAAGCAGTCGTATTACGAGGAACTGGTCAACACCTTGCCGCAAGAGCTGTTCGCCAATCCTGACAGCAACCGGGCACGGGGCTACCAGCTCAGCTCTAACTCTGTCGTTGCCGCCATGTCTGCCGGTGAGGCGCTGTACAGCGAGGTACAGGTTCACTTGAACAACCTGACCACCCTTTCAATGCAAGTGGATAACACCACCAACGCGAAGGATGCCGCCGATCTGCAAAACCGGATCGCCACTGAAAACGGGATGCTCACTTCGGCCCAGTCAAAGCTGCAGGCGTTGAACATGAACCTGCAGACGAACCTGGCTAATCAGGAAAACCAAGCAACGTCGCAGAACGAACAGTTCTTCCGTTGGAAAAAAGACTAATTCTCGCGTGCGAGAAAAGGAGATCACATGAAAACTCTTTGGCTGATTCTCAAGATCCTCACCGTACCGGCCTGGGGGCCTCTGTGGCTGTTCTACCGGTTTGGCAAGTTCATGCTGCTGCTAGTCATCGTATCGGCCGCGTCGGGCTGTGTAACCAACACCGGCAAGATCGAAAAGTCGCCATGCGCGTGTGAGTTCAAGCCTTTCGTTATTCAGGCCAAGGAGGCCCGCAATGTCTAAGTTCTTCACCGTCACCAACACCGTGTGCGTGATCGTCGCCGGTTTTGTTGTGGGGACCATCATCTACGTCAACACCACCACCTTTCAGTTCGGTAGTGAGGCTCCTGCGGCTTCCAATGGCGATGCTCCAGTACGGATCGAAGCGTCCTCTGGCAACCCGTTGTTGAAAGCCACTAAAGCTGATGTGGCCAGGTGGTTTCCGGGGACATGCTTCGCCGAGATCTACATGAAGAGCCCATCGTATAAAGGGGGCCTGGTCGCTGGCTGCATCGACAAAACGTCGAAAGAGATCAAAGCCGAAACGGGTGTGGCACTTGGCGCTGATGACTTCCGTTCTTCCGAGGTCATCACGCACTTCAAGTCTGTGTACGGGGCATCGAATCCATGGCGGACCTAACCCTCAAGGGCCTGATTGGGGCGACCGATGAGGTGACAACTAGCTTTGTCGCCGAGGTCTTCCCAAATCTCGCTGGCTTGGTAGAGCCTCTGGTCTGGACAATCGCCGTCGCATATTGGGCAGTCCTGGGTATTCAGACCTATAACGGCAAAATCTCTGTTGCGCCGTGGGACATTGTTAAACGGGCAATGCTCACGTTTATGGTCTTCCTGACGCTTAATTGGTCAACGGGTGGGTCGGCGCTCTATCAGATTTGGGGTACTTGGACTGAAACCATTGCGGCACAAATCATGAGCCGAGGTGTTGATAGCACTTCAATGCTTGACGCGCTTTATGTGAATGTCGGACAGGTTGCAAGCACGCTGATGAACGTTAGCTGGCGTCAGTTTGGCATGATCATCATGGGTTCCGGTTTGTTTATGGTGAACTGCATTCTGTTTATCGCTGCAATCCTGAATATGCTGATTGCCAAGTTTGGCGCAGCAATAATTATGTGCATATTGCCAATACTGCTCGGTTTCATATTTTTCGAACAAACGCGGCAATGGACAATGAGCTGGTTTAGCAAAATGCTGAACTTATCGCTGATCTACATATTGTCCATCGCGATTGTTCGTTTTGGTTATGCGATTTTCGGCCAAGCAATTGATGAGATCGCCAATACAGCCACCATTTCGGATGCTGCATTGATCACCGCTCAACAATGGGGAACTCTTATCATCGTTGAAGGCGTGTTGATCATCTGCTTGTTGCAAGTTCGTGGGTGGGCAGCTGCGATTGCTACCAGCGCAACAGTCGGTGGTTCTTCACTGGCGATGATGGCATTGCGAACCGTAGGATTGGGGAAATAAGCAATGGACAAGACATTAAAGAAAGATGAGATTGCGCGCCGTCAGCGTCAACTCGAACACAAGAAGGTAAAACAAGAACGTAACCGTAGTTACTTTCTGAACGGTGCCTTCGCACTAGCCCTGGTGGGGTCGACCATAGCCATCGCGTTCCTGGCTGAAACAAAGACGTTCGTCAATGTGGTGACGGTGATCGGCGCCGATAATGAAGTGCTCAAGCAGCGCACGGTTACGGCGGAAAACGTCGACAAAGAGCAGGCTGTCATCGAAGGCGTTCTGTTTGATTTCATTCGTGCTTGTAACACCTTTGACCCTCGGCGCAAGCAACAGCTGTCCGATACCTGCCACACGTACATGACCCGCAATGTCGCTGTCGAATATGAGAAGGAGATCAGCCCCGATAACGCGCGCAATCCATACGCATCGCTCGGGGAAAACGACTGGATCGAAGCCCAACCCAAGCGCATGAACAAGATTGGCGATGAGTATCAGGTGATATTCATTTCAACCAATCACAAGTGGGGTGACAAAGAGCCAAGGGTTACTTCCTACCTGGCAACTATAAAGGTTGCACACACGATGATCCCTAGAGCCTTGGGTGATCGTTGGGAAAACCCGTTTGGCACCTTGGCAACTTTATACCGTAAGAGTGAAGAACTGAGCCGCCAGTAATTCATTCCCACAAGGAAACTAATCATGAAAAAACAGTTCGTTCTACCGACAGCTATTACCCTGAGTTTGGCTTTGTGTGCATTTAATGCACTAGCTGCAAAGTTGCCGAGGGCTCTGTCCTCTGACAACCGTGTCAAACAAGTGCCCTATGACCCAAACCAAATTTACGAACTGGTCGGCACTTACGGATACCAAACATCCATTGAGTTCGAAGCGGATGAAATGGTCAAGGTCGTAGCACTTGGTGACACGATTTCCTGGCAGAGCATGCCATTCCGTAACCGGGTTTTCTTGAAGCCCGTGGAAGACAATGCAGACACAAACATGACGGTGATTACATCCAAGCGGACGTATTACTTTCAGCTCAACAGTACGAAGGCGAAAACAAGTCAGTCGTACTTGATCCGATTCGTTTATCCGACCAGCCGTGTCACATCGTTTAACGATGCAGCGGAAACCCCAGCGCCTGCGGCTACTGGGCCAGTCACCAGCACCGGTACTCCTTCTTCCCCGAACATCAACTACGGCTATTCGGGTGACAAAGAAGCCATCGGCCTGCAGGGCGTTATGGATGATGGTCAGTTCACCAAGTTTTTGATGAAGAAGGGTGCGGATCTCCCGCAGTTTTACCGCGTGCTGCCTGATGGCACCGAGGCGATGGTCAATGCTCGCCGCGAGGGTGAGTATTGGGTGGTTCAGCGCCTGGCCAGCATGTTCGTGGTGCGCAGCGGCAATTCCTACATCTGCGTTGAAAACCTTTCGAATCCGTATAAACGCACTGTTACTCGGGGTGCGCGTGATGGGGGAGGGGCATAACCATGGCGAAGGAACCTATCAAACCAACTGATCAGCAAGCGGACAAAACCCGCGAAGAAGAAATGGCCGAGTGGAACGAGTCGCAATCGAACTCGATGCTAAAGGCTGGTTCTGGTGGAAAGCGCAGCGGCGTTCTTATGATTGGCGCAGCAGTTGTGGCGTGTGGTTTCGTTTACTGGCTCAAGCATGACAGTGGTGAACCAGCTGCCCCAGCAAAAAACGATGAGATTGTCGCTGCTGAGCGCCGGAAGGTCCAAGACCCTACTCCCAAGCGCGAAGCGGCGAAGGTAAAGCCAGTTAGCAACGATGGGGAGCCGGGCGCCCCAGCTGACACACCCCGTTCAACAGCTGAGCGTCAGACCAACCAAGAGGGTTTGAGCGAAGCTGAAAAGCAGCGGCAAGCGTTGGAATTTCAAGAAGAAGTTGCGCGCAAAAAGATGCTCGCTGCGCGTCAACGCTCGGCGATCTTTGCAACTGCAAAGGACGATGGTTTTGCGCAAGGTCGTGACGATCAAGATCCAGCTCAACCACCAGCCGGTGGGTCGTTGCTGGGCGGTAACTCGGGTAATTCCGGGCGCGTCTCCCGCAATGCAAACGAGAATTTCGCATCGTCGACTTACTCCACCGGCGTGCCGGTGGCGAAAGCTCGGGCTCTGGAGAATTTGCAGTACAAGGTTCTGCAGGGCGCTGCAATCGAGGCGACTTTGCAGCCCCGTGCGCAGAGTCAATTGCCAGGTCAGATTTGCGTAACCACTGCACAGGACGTTTATGCAGCGGAGGGTCGCCGCGTAATGATCCCTTGGGGGTCTTCGGTATGCGGAAGCTACAACGCCAGTCTTTCACCTGGTCAAGAGCGCCTGTTCACCGTTTGGAACTGGTTGCGTATGCCCAAGTTGCCGGGGCGTCGTGCAATGGAAATTGCTTTGGATAGCGCTGGCTCTGATCAGCTGGGCTCCGCTGGCCAGGGTGGTGTCGTTGATAACCACTGGGCGCAGATCTTCGGTGTTGCTGCTGCTGTCTCGATCATCGGCGCGGGTGCCTCCAACTCCGGCGTTTCCTCTGGTGATCAAGAAAACTCGGCCTCTCAGTACCGTACTGAAGTGCAACAGGCTGCTGCTGAGTCCTCGCAAACCATTCTTAGCCGGTACGCAAACATTCAACCAACAGTCACCGTTCCTCATGGCTCACGCGTGGTGATCTACCTGCAGCGTGATTTGGACTTCACCGAACAGTTCGCCGAGGAAGCCAAAGAGGCTGACAACGGCGGCGTGAAATTCATTAACTGAGGTTTTTCCATGTCTGAGATTGCTTCGTTCCGCCAAAAGCTGCGCAGTTTTGATTTCCTGCTCGATGACCCAGCGGTATCCGAGATCGCTATTAATGGTCCAGGCAACGTATGGGCCGCGTATCGCGGTAGCCGGTTCATGCGCCCAGTCGTTGTGGATGGCGTCACCCTTCCGCTGATCAAGTCGCTGGCCGAGTTGATTGCGGCGCATACAGAGCAAGAGGTCAACGCTTATGCGCCGATCCTGTCCGGTCGCATCCCTATGGACATGAGCGACCACGTAGCGGACTCGGAACGTGGCGACTATCGGGTCCAGTGCGTGCTTGCGCCTGCCGTTGAGCAACATATCGGCGGCATCGTCTGTATTCGTAAACCTGGCCGCGTTCAGCTGACGATGGACCAATACATCGCTTCGGGAGCGTTTGACCAGATCAACGAGGCACGCACGCCAGATCAGTACAGCGATGATCACCTGGTCGAGTTGTACCGCGCCAAGCGCTGGTCGGAATTTTTCATTGGGTGCGTCAAGGCCCACAAAAACATCATGATTTCGGCAGGGACAAACGCGGGCAAAAGCACCTTCCTCAACATGCTGTTGCAGCATGTAGACCCTAATGAGCGGATCGTCACAATCGAAGATACCCGCGAGATCCGTCTCAAAAGCGAGAACGTGGTTCATTTGATCTATTCCCGTGGTGGCCAAGGCAAAGCGCGGGTCACGCCGTTTGATCACCTTGAGTCGATTCTTCGTCTTACGCCTGACCGCGCAATCATGGGCGAGCTTCGCGGTGCTGAGGCTTACCCCTATCTTGAATTGCTGAACACCGGCCATAGCGGTTCATTCAGCACTATCCACTCGGACAGCCCCGACCTGATGTTTGACCGGCTTGCGTCGATGGCATCGCGTGGCGGCTCTGACATGACCAAAAACCAACTTGTGGAATTCTCACGTCACCTGATCGACGTAGTGATCCAGTGGGAATACGGCTTTGATGGCCGTCGTTTCATCACGGAGGTGCAATATGCAAAAGCTGCCTAAATTCGCGCTGGCCATCCTTGCATCGGCCTGCCTTGTCGGCCACGTTGCCGCAGAAGAAACCCAGCAACAACGCTTTTCAGATTTGGCCGCTAAGTGCGCGCCAAACGTCCATGCGTCGACGCTAAAAGCCTTGATCGGTAATGAGTCGTCATTCAACCCATATGCCATTGGTGTGGTTGGTACTCGCCTTGAGCGTCAGCCCAAGTCCCTGAGTGAAGCAATTGCCACAGCGGAGAAATTGGAACGTGACGGCCATCGCTACGCGATGGGCCTGGGCCAATTGTTGATGACCAACATGCGAGCCCGGGGCCTGAGCTATCAGGATGTGTTCGAACCGTGCCGTAACCTGCAGGCCATCAGCAAGTTGTTCACTGAGTATTACACCCAAGCGCTCAAAACAAGTGCTACTGAACAAGAAGCTCTTTTGAAAGCGACTTCCATGTATTACAGCGGTAACGAGCGGCTTGGCTTCGATGCTGATAGCCCTGGTGGAATGTCCTACGTCGAAAGGGTGGTCGACCGTGCAAGTAAACCAACGGCTGATGATCCGATTGTGCCCGCGTTCGACGTACAGGAAGCCACGCAAGCCATTCCTGTAATCGCTAGCACCAAGTCACCCTCTAAAGCGCGCAAGCGCGCTCAGGGAGCCTCTGAGCAGCCTGCAGGGCCGTGGTTGACCTTCACGGATGGAAACGGTCAGGCGATAGCACAGGCACAGCCTCAAGCGCAGCAGAAGTCGCAGATTCAGGTCCAGTTGGATACCGGTGATGCGCCCGATGAGAAACGGAAGTTCACAGCCTTCGACGCTCCGACAGCTAATGCTGAGCCAGCGGCAGTGCCCGTGCAGCAGGAACAAACGGCCCCTTCATTCGTACAGATAATCAACTGATTTCTCGCATGCGAGAAAAGGAGATCCTAATGCGCAAAAAATTCTTAGCTCTCTTGGCGACTTTGGCATTTGCCGGTGTTGCCCAAGCAGGCGCGCAACCCCCTACTGACTTTTCGTATGGGCAAAACAGTGATGAGGATGCTTGCGGGGCAACTCTCTGTCTGCTTGGCATGTCCCGCGACGGTGATTGCGACAAATATCTCAAGCGCTATTTCAGCATCGTGAAATTCAAACACGGCAACTTCAGTCCTTCACGCACTGCCGCTGCTCGCGGTGATTTCGTGGCGCAATGTGTTGATGATCAGGCTGGGGCCAAACAAGCAAACGATAAGTGGGGAGGCTCGCGCTATGGTTTCTAAGTTGCACGCCGTCCGCATTTTTGCCTTCTCCTCGTTCTTAGGCTTGGTGTCTCCAATTGCCTGGGCGGACCAGTCAACGGACGCCCAGCCTTCAGCGGCGGCGGTCGATGTTGACGGTGCACGTCGCATCGAGGTGGGGTTTTCTCCGGAAGGATCTGCCCGCGACCTGGTACTGCGAACCATCGATTCAGCCTCCAGCTCGATCAGGCTCTCGGCCTACGTGTTTACCAGTCCTGATGTAGCGAAAGCATTGATCACAGCGAAACAGCGCGGGGTCGATGTGGCGGTGGTTGCTGATTACCAGGGCAACCTGCAGGGCAACGGCTCGCGGGCGGGGAAACACGCGCTGTCACTCCTGGTACGTGCTGGCATACCGACGCGCACGATCAGCACTTACGCAATTCACCATGACAAGTTCATCGTTGTGGATGGCAAAGCGGTAGAAACCGGAAGCTTCAACTACTCCGCTGCCGCCGCCAAAAGCAACAGCGAGAACGCATTGGTGGTTTGGAATGATGCCGATCTCGCCGAGCAATACCTGAACCACTGGCAAAGCCGGTGGGATCAGGGCAAAGCTTTCAAACCACAGTATTGAGCGAGGGTCTACCAATGGACAAAGACGAAAACCCAATGGACAAGGATCGAACGCAACAGGGTGAACGTGGTGCTTATCAGCTGACTGGAGGCAAGCGACCTGGTGAGAACGTGGCGGAGCATGTGAACGCTTCGCCACGGAATGCCGAAGACTGGGCAACCGATCACAAGCGCAGTAGTGAGCCCTCCTTCGAACTGTTTCAAAAGTACGGTCCAGCTATTCAGCCTGACATTGGCAGGGCCTACGAGGGCCCAATCGTTCACCGCGACTCCCAGTCGTTTTATCAAGCATCGCGGGTCAATGGTTACGATGTTTTGATTGAACACAAGCGCACGTCGCTCAACAGCGTGCAAGCCAACGTGTTCACCAGTGACAGGTCAGTGAGCATTCGTTATGTGTCTGAAAGCGTCGGCATAGCGAAGCCTGCCATGGAGCTGGATGGGCAAAGATCACCGGAACACCTGCCGAAAGGCGCCGCTGGAATAGGGCGGGTTTAAACCGCGTTCAATAGCTGCAGATCTAAGACAGATAAGAGGATTAGGACATGGCCAAAGAAGACGTTACTCAGACCACCTACACCATCAATCAGGAAGGCAAAGAGCGTCAGGTATTCACTGACGCAAAGGCCGCTGGAGAAGCGTGGTTCAAGGCTGACTTGAGCAATAAACCGATGATCCTGGTACAGGAGCCCGGTGATCGTGCGAAAATGTACGCTGGCACCGGTGTGCATGAAGGTAAGCCATACAAGGATTTGCCGTTTGATAATGCACCTGGTGCAGCTGATTTCAAGGCGTCGTTCAAAGGCGCTCTTGAGCTGAGCAAAAAGGAGCATGCCGGTGCTGCAGCTGGTAAGCCTGCAGAACCAGAACTTGCCAATTCAAAACCGAAGGATATGCCTGCGTACGAGCGCGCTGTCGCTGGCAAAACCTACGAAGGCAAGGTGGTTGGGTTCAAGGAGAACCAAGTCATACAGCAGATCGTGAACGGTGATCGCGTCACGCACATTGCGCATGATCGCTCCGCGCTGAGCAGTGCAAAGTCCGGCCTTGTCCACCCTGGCAAAGACTTGTCCATTCGTTACCCTTTCGCCGGTGTGGGCATCGTCAAAGATCGTCAGCTGCAGCATGAACAAAAGGTGCCTTCGCACCAGCCCAAGGGACTTGGCGGAATGGGCCGAGATTGAACCTAGGTAGATTTTAAGAAAAGGGGGCTTTGCCCCCTTTTTGCTGCCTTCGATAAATGCGATTCCGCGCCATGCTGTCAGAACGTAGCGCGGTCAAGTGGAATGGCGGGGGCCCCGCCGAAGGTGGGTCCCGCCTCCGCAGGACCGCCGCAGGCGTATTCTGCTTGACGGTGCGCAGTGACCCCCAGTCTGCGCCGGGGTGTGTGGGGTAGCTTCACCACCCCGCGCACCTGAGGCCTGGGCGACCCCAGCGAGTTGACAAGGGCAGCGCCCTTGGTGTTGCTTTGTTCTGCCGTCCAGGGGGCACCCCTGGCTGCCAGCGGCGATCCTAGCTCTGCTCGGCAATCACCTTGTTTCGGAATTCGATAGCGCGACTGATGGAAACGCCGGACAATGATTCGTAACCCAGCCACGGACCGACATAGTTTTTTAGCTGTGCCGTGGTTGGCTGCTTCGGTAATGGATCAGCAGGCGCACGCCCCAACGCTTCGCGCCAGTTACGAACCGTTGTTCTTGAAACGCCTGCAAGATCTGCCACGTCCTGGTCATGCACTATGCCCAAGAGCGGCTTGTAGCGACGTAACGGATGGTTGACCGGGAAACGCTTCGGCTTTGGGAGTGGGGGCGGTCCCGGCTTGGCCTTGACCCCTAAAGATTTGCGGTATTGATCAACGCTGTAGGCAGAAACCCCGCAAAGGCGCGCTACAGTTCGAGTTGATTCTATGCCCAACAAATGCCGGTAGGGCTCGATGGCCATTCTTACATTCCAAGCTTCGATATCGAATAGCTGACGCCGGTAACGAATTACGTTTTTTGTCGTACCGACAAGCTGAGCCAAGTCCTCGTCTCTCATGGTCCCCAGCTTGCAGTCATACCACCTGGCCTGGCCTATATTCTTCCAATCAGCCATAAAATCCTGTCATCTAAATGCGAAAGGTTCCGGCAATACCGGAACCCCATATTCTCATCACAATTCAAAAAATCATCTACACGCCTGATTTACCTGCGCTCGGTCCGTCCAGAGCGGAACGCTGTTTGCGTTCCAGCGCCTTACCGTCCAACACCGTGCGCGGCTTGATGGACTCGTTACGCTGACGCTCTCGCGCCTGCTGCAATGACAGGGCTGTAGTTTTGTCGTATCGGTTTGCAATGGCGGCAGGCAATCCGGCTATTGAGTCGGTATAGATGCGCGCTTCGTGTCTTGCCCGGCTGATGGCCACGTACCAAAGGTTTTGTGAGGTTGTCCGGCTTTTCGTGTTGATGGAGATCATCACTCGATCATTTGTAAGACCTTGGGCGCTGTGGACGGTAGCGGAATAGGCGTGCTCTAGATGCAATGGTCGGTTAGTTGGAAGGGCCACTACTCGTTCTGGCGTGCCGTCTTTCTCTTTGAGGGATGCCAGCTCGATGACGCCATTGGCGTTCCCAACAACCCGCATTCGGTCGCCGTTGGTGAGATCCAGTTTCTGATCATTACGGGTGATCCGCACCAGATCGCCAACGGAAAATTCAGGTTTCTCAAGGTTGTACACGCTGAGCTTGGTCAGCTTCCGAGGATTAAACTCGACGCGGTTCCCGTTCTTGTCTTTTACCACCAGCACGTTTCCGGGCAGGGCCTGGTCAACGGTATACAGCTCCCCTCGGGACAAGCCAGTTCTTATGTAATCCTTCTCGGGCTGTACGATCATTCCCTTTTTGTAGCTTGGAGCGTACCGTCGTTCGGCTTGTGTGGTGTCGACGCGGTTGAGCGTCGGCAGCTCTTTCCCGTTGCCTACGAGGCCAAGCGACTCCCTTGTCATTGCGTTGATCTGTTTGCGGTCCTTGTTCGTACCGGCGACGATCAATACTTCTTTGCGTTCTTCCGGCGTCAACGACATGTAGTCACGAACGATGGCTTGGTGCCGTTGGCCAGGCTCCCGGAATTCTTCAACATGATTGACATGCTCAAGTGACTTTCCCGGGTTGCCATCAGCCGCATGCTGAACAGCAATTTTTAGTTCCTGGTTCTTCTGTCGCTGAATTTCCTTGATCCGCGCAGTTTGCATACCGTTCTGCTGCAACTGGGCGAATGGTTTGCCAGCCTCGATAGCTTCCGTTTGTTTGGTGTCGCCCAGCTGGACCAGTCGGGCGCCGGACTGCTCGATGATTCGCATCAGATGCTCCATCTGGCGTGCGCCGACTACACCTGCCTCATCGAGTACGACGATTGTCCGCTCGTCCAGCTTCTTGTCTTTGGTATGGAAAAAGCTGGCGAGTGTGTGAGCGTCCAACCCTTCGTTTTTCAGTGCGGTTACTTGGTTGCCGTAGGGTGCCAAAGCAACGACACGGAAAACCGCATCGGTCGTTGTAGTCCGCTCGGTCATGGCGTTGTTGACTGACTCGATCAGCTTAACAGCGCGATCAACTGAGTAAGTTTTGCCGGTTCCTGCGTCGCCCTGGATGCCAACAAATCGGTTGCTCGTACTGACGATCACTTCCACGGCCTGGTACTGGCCTGCAGATAGTGTTGAGCCCTCAAGTGCTTTTGCTACCTGCTCCTTGCTCAACAGCGGCGCGACTAGGCCACGTCCGCTGCGCTCGATAGCGAGGATCGCCTTTTCTCGTTTCAACGCCCGTTGAGTGGTGTACCGTTTTTCAGCTTCAACCAAAGAGCCACGGGTGATCGCCATCTTGACGTACTGCTGGGCTTCCTTGTCAGTCCAGCCCTTTTGTTCTTTCAGCAATGCGCGCCACCCAGCAGGTGACAGCGCCGTCCCATCCTTACCTGTGGCCATCGTGTAGGTTGGTGGAGATTCGATAAGCGTTCCCTGTTTCACCAGACGCTTGATTTCATCGTCGACTTCGGATGGCGATGCCAAGCCAACAGCGCGCCGTAGCGCAGCTGTGCGCAGATCAGACTCGCCGACAACCTGCTCACGTTCGGTCAAGTGGTTTATGGCGTATTGCACCACTGCTTGGCCAGCGGTGATGCCTTCCGGCAGGTTGTGTTCTGCATGGATGCTCTCTGAGCGCCTACCGTACTCGCGGTTATCAAGCTGACTGCGGCCGCCGAACTCGATACCTAGATCTCGCGCCTTGATGACCCAGTATTCTTTGACCAAATGACGGTCGCGCTCGTCTTTGCGTGGCCTGGTGGCCATCGCAATAATTTGTTTCTCCAAGGCCGTGGCGTTGCTTCGTGTTTTCCCGTCCTTGGCCAACGCTTCCTCGATCACCTTGGACCGGCTCGAAAACGCCTCGATCTGGTCCCTCGAAATATGGGCCAGCTCGAAATTCCCGTCTTTGTCCAACACCCGAATTTCATAGCCCAGCTCGCGCAGCTCCTTGGCCAGCTCGCCCTTGTACATGGCGTCGATCTGCGGTTGGATCTTGAAAATATCGTCGTTGTGTATTGCTCGCCATTTACCGTCTGCACGCCGTGTCGCGTTCATGACTACGGCGTGGGTGTGCAACTGAGGATCTTTGGCGCGGCTGAGTTCATGGCGAAACTTACCGATGATCAGGTTGCCCGTTCGTTCGAGCATGGACTTGCCATGTTCCTTTCGGCGGGTCTGCGCCAGTTTCTCGACATGCTCCATCGCTTTGGTTACTGCGCGGTCGTGCGCAGCTACCACGTCCTTGTCACCGGCGATCAGGGCTTGCATAGACACAGATTTCGGAGCTGAGAACGTCAGATCCAAACCCATCCGACGATTAACTATTTGACCTGTTTCCTTGTTGACGGGCTTGGGCATCAGCTCGCCGTTCGGAAGCTTGCCGTCAAAAAGCTTGGCCAGCTCCTTCTGGTCGATTGGCCCATCCAGGCCTAAAAGCTCGGCGCCGATTCCCTGCCACTCGCCGGGGGACTCTTTTGCGTAGTAGTCGTCTGCAGCTGTGTAGTAGCCAGCTGCAGCGTACTGGTTGCTCCCCTTGATAGAGGTAACATTGAACATGGCTACCTCGTTACGCGGCTTGACCGGTTATCATGATTGCCTGGGCGCGCTCTTTGTAATCAATGTACGGCGTCTTTACCTTGGTGATCGGGAAGTCTTCACCGAATTTCACGTAGGCGACCAGATCTGGAAGGTTGGAGATTTCAGAAGCCTGAACCACCGGCTCATCCCGCGTGACTTCCTCGGTCCTGGTCAACTTGCCCGCGGTGTAGGATTTCCGCCAACGCTTAACATCGTGAGAGCCGAGGATTTCGCTGGCCATGCCTGCGTTCTTGGCGTTCGCTGCAGCAAGAATGACGTAATTTCGGAAGCACGAAAGCAGCGTTTCCGCATCGTCACGGCCATAACTGGCGTTGAGTTGCGACCAATCCTGCAGGCTGCCGACCATACGCAGACCATGTTTCCGCCCTTTGGTCGCCGCAGGAACGAAGCTTTCCAGTTTGCCGAGGGACTGCAGCTCGTCGAGGAACAGCCATAGCCGTTTGCCTGTCATCGGCTCTGAGCTGAGGATCGTTGCACAGATGGTGTCAATCCACGTGGCCACCAGTGGTTTCATGGTGTCCCGCATGTCCTCCCGCCAAGTGATGAACAGATTGCCGGCATTAGGATCGTTCACCCATTGGTAGATGGAAAAATCGCCCTTGCTCATGTAGCGCAGCGGACGAATGTATTTGTTCATCATGAACTGGATGCTGGCGATTGCCTTCTCTGCGTTGTCGCGGAAGTAGCCCTCGGAGTCCGTGTTGGCCAGGAAAGCGCGGATGGTGTCGCCATCCTCCCGCACCAGCAAATTCACCAGCGTGTCTTGGTTCGGGTTGTTGGTTTCTTTCAGCTTGCGCATGGTGTCGGACAATACGTCGCGAGCGTACGCGCACCATTGCTCGTCACTCGGGTCGACCTGGGGCGGGATTATCGACTTGGCCATCCGGTTGAAGTCATGGATGCCACGGATCTCGTTGAAGATGGTCCAGCCAGCGGAGCGGGCGTCGAATGGGTTGAGAATGTAATCGCCTTTGAAACTGAATTTCGAATAGAACGTGCCGTTTGGGTCGACAACGGCCATGCGATCACCACGCTTCAATGCCGAGGCGATCATGCCTTCCATGGTCACCGACTTACCGGCACCGATAGACGCGCAGATCATCGTGTTTCGATCTTCAAGGTGCAGAGGCATAGGCAGCTTGCCAATCATGACCGGCTCAGACTTGGCCAACCCTCGCTTTTTCCGCTCGCGATTCGTCTTCTCGTTACGGCGGCGCACCTTTGCCTTGACGGTATGCCAGTTTTTTATCTCCGAGCCCCGCAAAAATTCCTGGTACTGCTCGCCCCGGAACCCATCGTCACAATACTCGTACAGGTAATAAACCAGCGAAGCGGCGACCGCTGACGTGGCAATTGTGGCCCCCAGTACAATCGGGTTCTGCCAGCCGTTGTGAAGCGTTTCCTTGAACGCTGCAGGGAATGGCGTCAACGGCATCTGTGCCAAATAAACGCCTGCTGCCCATCCAGCGATCGGCAAACCGAAACCCGCTGTCATCACTGCAGAATCGACTTCTCTTTTATGCATTGTCCTCTCCTGATAGACGTTCGATATCGCTGGCCAGCTCTGGCAACAGCGTACTGATCAACTGATCGGTATCGACCAGATGGCTGAGTTCGGCACGCAATTGGTTGACCTTTCCTTGCTGTAAACCTTGGCGCAGCAAGTAGACAGCAATGGTCAAAAGGGTGCGATTTTGCGCCTGAGCCTGGCTGACGTTTTCGAGCAAACCAAGCATGCGTTGCTGATCTGCCCAGCTGTCCAAATCGGTCTGTCGGCTCCCCGATTTTTCGTTGGCCAGAGCCTTGTCACGCACGTAGGTGGACAGGTGTTTGTAGCCTGCCAACGCTGCCGCTTGCTCAAGGCGAGCCTCTTGGTCGTCGTTTAAACGTATTGGAAGTGTCTTCGCCACGGTGGTCCTCTCTGAGCCAAATATGGGACTAATTCAGGATAACGATAACTTCCGAAATAGCGTATAGCAAATGCAATACATAAAATGCTTGATTTTATTGGTCTAAATGATAATTTTGTAATACATATGTATAGCGCATGAAATTCATGAATTTGCTCTGTAAGCCGCTCCCAGCGCGGCTTTAACCTACCGCTAGGGGGGTGCGTGTTGTGTATTGAGACTTTGACCCTGTTAAGGGGAAAAGTTGAAGCTCTTGTTAAGGGCGTATCCACTAGTCAGGCCGCAGGCCGTAGGGGGGTAGCACAGATGGTATGCAGAAAGGGTGCAGGAAGGGTGCTAAGAGAGTGCAAGAGGGGTGCAACTTGACTACAGGTAGGGGGCGATTAAGATGCACCTAGAGTGCAATAGGGGTGCAGATAGGGTGCAAAATGGGCGACAAAGATCTAACGAATGCACTGATGGCGGTAGGGCCTGAGTCAAAGGCAGCGAAAATACGCCAGGTGATGCCATTGATTGAGCAACAACTGAGCGCGGGTGTACGTCGCCAAGTGATCCTGGATGTGTTGAAACAACAGGGGATCGAGCTGAGCATGGAGACGCTGAAAAGTTACCTGTATCGGTATCGAAAAACGCAACGACAGAAGCCCACGCAATCGAACCAAACTACGAACCCAGCGCCAAGCATGCAGCCAGTGGTTGAGCGAGGGGAGCCAGAAATAGAAGGAGGTGTATCGTACGATACAGATGGAGAAACGAAGGTCAGTCAAGCGGCCCCGTTGGGGCCGCTTGAGCTGAGCAAGATTATGAATCCTGGGGATGATCAGAACGCCTCAGATCTGGCCATGTATGAGAATGCAGGCCGTCGAAAAAGGACGCCAAAATGAAAATCGCAGTAGTCAATTTCAGCGGTAACACCGGCAAGACAACCTTGTCCGATTCGCTGCTGTCGCCACGCATGGGCGGCGTACGTTTCGCGGTAGAAACGATCAATGCCGGCGCATCGGATGATGCCGCCGAGATCGAGCTGCTCAAGGGTCGCCGGTTCGGTGAGTTGTCGGAAATTCTCATGACGGAAGACAACGCCGTGGTCGACGTTGGAGCATCCAACGTCGAGGATTTTTTCAAGTACATGGGCCAGTTTGCAGGCTCGCACGAAGAATTCGATTTCTTCCTGGTGCCCACGGTATCCGAGAAAAAACAGCAAGCGGACACCATCAACACGATCAAGACGCTGGCCACGCTGGGCGTTCCGCGCAGCCGGATTCTGGTGGTCTTCAACAAGGTCGAGATCGACGACGCGGACGACTTGCCGCACACCTTCGCAGCGTTGATGGGTTTCCACGAGCTGGAGAAGAAATTCATGCTCAAGCGTGATGCGGTGATTTACTCGAACGAAGTGTTCGAACGCCTCCGGGCTTTGAAAACCAGCATCGCCGCTGTGGTGCAGGACACCACGGATTACCGCGAGCAACTGCGAGCCGCGCAAGACGATGCCGCAAAGGAACAGGCCAAACGGATGATCTCTGTGCAGCGCCTGGCAAAGTCGGCCTGGCAGAACCTCGATCAGGTGTACGCCACGCTGTTTGGAAAGGGGAAGTAAGCGATGGCCAAGGACGCTACGACAGCGCGTGAAGCGATGGTCGGGCAGATGATGGAAGATTTCGACGCGCTCGTCCGTCGCCTGGAACAGGTAGACGGCGAGTTGGCGGCGAAGATCTCCGAGGCGGTGCGCGATGGCTCGGGTAAGGCTCTGCTCCAGTCGCAGATGAACTTCGAATCCATGATGGAAAAGGAGCGCAATGCCCTGATCCTTGCCGGACGCGAAGCGGTCGCAAGGATTGGTAACGAGATTAACCGGAGTTCGGCCAATCTGATCACGGCGCAAGCGCAGCGCCGCGCCGTAGGATTTTGCGCAATGCTCATCGGCGCCGGTGTGGTTATCGGCGCACTTCTCATGGTTGTAGGCCAGCAGCTCAGGCTGTTCGGTTGATCGAGGGGCACGCCCCCTTTTTTTGGGGTGTATCCTGTATCGTACGATACAGGATATGCTTTCCTACGAATTACACCCGCCCCGCCGCTGGTAATCAGGCTTTGGGGTTTTTCTCGCATGCGAGAAAGGAGTCCTTATGTCCGCTACACCAAGTCAGCAGCTTTACGAAGAAATTGAAGGGGCCTATGACTGGTTCAATGAAAAGTTGTTTGGCGGGCAGCTGCCCGGCTGCATTTTCACCCTGCAGCGAAAAGCCAATACGTTTGGGTATTTCTCGCCGTCGCGTTTCCTGCGCCGGAACGGCGCGGGAAAAAGCGATGAGATTGCGCTCAACTGTGCGTACTTCGCGCATCGTCGGATCGATCAGACGCTTTCCACGCTTGCACATGAACAGGTTCATCAGTGGCAAGACCACTTCGGCACGCGATCACGAAGCGGCTACCACAACCGCGAGTGGGCCAACAAAATGAAGTCCATCGGACTGATGCCGTCCGATACAGGTGAGCCAGGTGGTAAGCAATGCGGCCAGCAGATGACGCACTACATCATTGATGGTGGGCCATTCGCTGTTGCATGCCAGGAACTGATTGAACAGGGCGGCATGCTTTCTTGGATTGACGTGGTTACCCAACGGGTGGCCATGTCAGCGACCCAGCTTTACGGGCCTGATGGAAAACCCGTCGAACAGCCTGTGGCTGATCCGACGATAGACATACTGGCGCTAACTTCGGCGGGGTTGCTGACTCCTGCCACAAACCCCGAGGATCCGAAGAACAAGCGCAAATACACATGCCCGAGCTGCCATTTGAATTTGTGGGGTAAGCCAGGTTTGAGCGGTCGCGTGCAATGCGTCGACTGCAATGTGCCGTTCGTGGATTCAAAAGAACTGGTGGAAGTCCCAGCAGATCCATCACCCAGTTGAGCCGGTCGCAAATGTCTGACGTTTCAGGATGAACGTCAGTTGATTGCGGCTGGCCGCTGCCGGTCAGGCGACGTATGAGCTGCGGATCCAAGGGCGCAGCTCTTGGTCGCCGAAGGCTGCTTTTTCGCTGCAGGAGCTCACGCACGAAAAATCGTCCAGCGAGCGAGGCCCAACAAAGGCCAGAGCGAGCGGAGCAGTTGTCCACGGGCTGGACGTGCTGTTTGCCCGGGCGGTGGGCAACTGCAGGACGATTTCCTGAGCCGTGCAAAGATCTTGAACGTGAGTTGCTGCAGCGTCCGGCCGCCAGGCCGGAAGGTTTTAAATCCGACCGGGAGGTCGGCCAAGGTAAAACCCTGTGCCGTTACAAAGCAAGCGGAGCGCGCAGGCCGAAGGCCGGAGGCGTGAGGATGGAAGCCCGAAGGGCCAAGACCTGGCGCGCTTTTGGCCAGGGCTTGGTTCACGACAGCCGCCCCCGAAGGGGGCACGCACAGGGAAATTAGGGGGTAGATCTAGGCTGGATTCTTGTTTGCAGCGGGGGCAATCGCCGCCCACTGTTTGGCACCGTTTGAATAATCACCACCTTCGGCAATGAACACTTGGCCATCTTCTAAAACCGCGTACACACCTGGTCTTTCATGGTCAGGGTCGCGCAGTTCATTTTTCCAGCAGTAGGCAGACTGCTCCCAAATACACACGATCCCACCAGACTGTTCTTGGTTATTTTTACGCCATACCTGGGCGATCTGTCGAAGGTCAGCAATTTGGTGTTGCATGCGGCACCTCATTTTTGGAATCAGTTGATGTTACGCAACGAGCATTCTAACCCTGGGCTGGCAATGGAATATTAGGCGACGTTGGGGTAACGCATGGCATCCGGGCCGGGTTTTTCGCAATCTCCGCGCAGTGACTTTCATAGTCAGCTTGGGCGCGGTCCTTGGCGTATTTTTGTTGAATCCATCCGGCTACCAAAAAGATGGCCAACCCAACGAATAGGATTTTATGGCGTCGTGATGTGGCGGTTTTCATTGGTGAGTTCCATTCATTTTGATTCGGGATAAACGATGCCTTGCAGCGTCCAGCTTACAAAGCGGTGAGCCTGTTCAATCTCGCTTTCCAACGCTTGCCGATCCGGGCAGTTGTGATCATCGGCGGCGTCTTGCAACAGGCGCACGCGGTCGAGCTGGTGCAGCAACTCAGGCGTGAGGGTCACAGTTTGAGGCGCGAACGTGTACGCCACCGGGTCATCTTCAAACAGCACCGGCAGGGCCATGCCGTTGTTTTTGAGCCATGATTTAAAATCGGTCTTACGCATCCTTGCCTCCCTTTTTCGTTGCCGGTTTGGCATCCATGTAGGGCTTGGCCATCTCCATGACTTGCGCGGCCAGCTCGGGCGGTAACCAGACCATAACGGGCACCAGCTCACTGGCCCCGTGCTCGTCTAGGATTGCCCGAACTCGCTTTACTGCTGCGTGAACGGTCTGTTTAGACATGTCCCTAGCGTTGGCCACGTCTTGCGGTCGCTGGCCATCTACCAAGATGGCCTTGGCGATCTCTACCGTAGAGACCGCCAAGCGACGCGAGGCGAATACCGGCGATATTCTTTTCCAGTCCTCGGCGGTGTAAATCGACTGCATGTAGTAACTCCGTTTTTCAGTGGTCAATGATTCGTGGCCACCGCTGTGCAGATCCGGGAACGGATCTCGCTATGGGTGATGATCGACAGACACAGGAACGACCAGCAATGACCGAAACAACGGGCATACACGCGCACCAAATCGCCGACCTCGGGGGCCTGCAGTATGAATGAATCGCCGGTGTCATCGGCGAAGTAGTCCAACACCTGGCCATGACTGACCGCAAAATCAAAGCGCGCCTCAGTGATGCGCGCAGGCTTGGTGCCGTTGGCCGATTCCTGCGCCTGCAGGAAAGCGGTTTGATCGTCCAGCACTGCGCCGGGGTGACGCACGCGAATCTCCGGCAACATTAGCCAGCTGCAGCGAGCGGCCCACATGTTGGGGCCAATCTCGCGGGCGTAATCAATGATTGTGGTTTGACCTGGTACAAAGAAAACTTTCGGCATGGCGGCTATCTCCTTGCGAGGTAGGCCGGGCGTGTAGCGCCCGGCCTGAACTTGTTAGGCGGCTTCGCGAATGTGCTGAGCCAGAACCCAAAGGGCGCGATTTAGCTTCACGTCCTGGTCAATGCCGGTGACGGCGCGGGTACTGGTGCGGCGACCTTGCTTGTTGCGACCTGTAAGCCCTCCCTTGATGGAGTTTTCCTGTACGCGGTTGAATGTGGTCCAGAGATCATCGGTGCGATCTTCACGGCGGCGAGGCATGAGCAGCTGTGAAGCTGTCACAGGCGCCGGGCCTTCGGCTGGGTCGTAGCGGTACGCTAATGCAGCTTCGGCGAAAGCGTGTTGCAGCTCGGGGCGAATCTGGATTTGCTTCATGGTTTCGCGCTGATCCTCGATCAGTGCGAATTGGTCCAGCACCTCATATGCCCCCTCGATGACTTCGCCGATTACGTCTTGTCGACCGCTGTGACGGACTTTCTGATCCATCGCGGCTTCGCCCAGGACAAGGCCGTTGGCGCACACAAAGCGGAAGCACCCGCCCATCATTTGATAACTGCTGGTGCCATCGTGGCTGTTGAGCAGGATGATTTCGTTGGCTTCCTTGTCCATGATGTTGGACGCATGGCGCAGGCGGATCATGTGTTTGGTGTGCTGGATCTTGTCGGAGTTACGCACGCGGGTTTGGCAAGCCATGAAGGGTTCGAACCCTTCTGCGCGCAGCGCGGTAAGCACGTCGACGGTTGGGATGTAGCGGTAGCGATCGGAGCGGCTGTCGTGCGCTTCGACGGCAAAGATGGACGGCGCGACACGCGCGATTTCGTCGTTAGTCAAAGGGGTGTTGCTGCGAACCATGCAAGGGTTGCGGAAGCTGCTGGATAGACGCATTTTTGAATCTCCTTCGCGATGTGCCTGGGCGGTTGCCGCCGCTGGTTCCAGGCTGTCTTAGCGGTATTGCTTCGACATAGAAATTATCGCAAAAGATCGTTACCAAGTCAACTAAAGGTATAATCTAATTGTACTATTTTGTCTGTAAAAAAGCCCGGCGCTGGGCCGGGCTCTAGTTGCACAGACCGTCACGTCTACTGCAGCAGGCAAGAAAAACGATAGGGGTCCATGAAGGGAATGTCGTCATCCATGGGGTCATATGCGGGCTGCGGTTGCGGGGCCGGTTGTTGTGGTCGCCGCTGTTGCTGCGCCTGGTTGGTGCCGTCCTGGTTCTGCGGTCTACCCCCAGCAGCTGCATGGTGCCTTGCATGTCTACGACAATTTCTGTCGTGTAACGCTTGATACCGTCCTTCTCCCATTCGCGGGTTTGCAGCTTGCCTTCGATGTAGACCTGTGAACCTTTGCGCAGATACTCGCCGGCAATCTCGGCCACCTTGCCGAACAGGGATACCCGGTGCCGCTCGGTTTTTTCGACCTTCTGCCCGGTTTGCTTATCTGTCCATTGCTCACTGGTGGCCAAGCTCAAATTGGTCACGGCGTTACCGTTGGGAAGGTAACGAACCTCGGGATCCTGACCGCAAGTCCCTATTAGAATCACTTTGTTTACGCCACGGGCCATGATGGAAACTCCTTTTAGATGCCCCGGCGTACAGGGGCGGCGGGGTGGTTTTAGTATGCGTCGCCTTCGAAGCAACCGCACGGGCACGTCTGTTCATCAAGGCCGTGTTGGCAATAGCCGTTCTCGGCGTCCTCCTGTTCGCGTGCGGCATTTTCGCTTGCATTCATGTAGCCATATTCGCGGGCATACACGAAAACTTCCGCGAACTCGGGGGCTGTTTCGTCTGTGCCGAACTCGGCCTCGACACCCGCGCAAAAGAAGTTATGCACGACAGTTTCGTACGTCGAACCACGCTTGCAAGCGTCAGAGAAGATCGCGTCGAACTTGGCTTTCATGTCGTCGATATTGGAAGTCATCGGCTTAGAAATACCTTTGGCAAAAGCCAGGAAGTCATCAGTGGTCAGCCAGTTGTGAAAGATCGGGGCGGTGGTTTGAAACTGGGTATGAGTGTTCATTGAAAGCTCCTTCGCGATTTGCCTGGGCGGTTGCCGCCGCTGGTTCCAAGCTGCCGAAGCAGGATTGCTTCGACGGAGAAATTATCTCAACAAACACAAACATAGTAAACTATAAGTATCATCCAATATGACTATTTATTTACTTTTTCGCATGCGAGAATAGGCCATTCCGCTCGACTATGTGTCATATATATAATACACTTATACCCATGAAAACGATTATCCAAACCGCCACTTACATGACTTGGGAACGCAAACTGCGTGACAAGAAGGCCAAACTGATTATCGCGGCGCGGGTGCTGCGGGTAGCCCACGGGTTGGTCGGTGACGTGCAGCCAGTAGGTCAAGGCGTCAGTGAGTTGCGAATTCATCATGGCCCCGGTTACCGGGTGTATTTCCAGCAGCGCGGCGATCAGCTGGTCCTATTGCTCTGCGGTGGGGATAAAAGCAGTCAGGCGCGGGATATAGAAACCGCTAAAACTCTGGCAAGCCAGTGGAGTGCAGACGAATGAAAGAACCAATTTACGAATACGATCCAGCGGAATTACTCACTGACGCGGAATCTATCGCCATCTTTATGGCTGATGCTTTCGAATCGGGGGATGCCTCCTTTATCGCGCAAGCGCTGAGCGTGGTAGCTCGCGCCAAAGGCATGACCTCAATTGCAGAAGAGGCAGGCGTCACCCGCGCACACCTCTACAATCTGAAAAACGGCAATCCGACATTGAAAACCATGATCGGCGTGATGCGTGCGGTAGGCCTGGACATGACAGCAAAACAGCACGTCGACCTAGCCAACGGGTAAACGTTGCGCTGACTCAAACCCGCCGTTGTGCGGTTTTTTTTCAAAATGTCTTGCCGACGCCGCTCTGCCGGGCTGCTCAGAGGCCGAGTGTTGGGCGCGGGAAATAAACGCTTTTCAAAGCAGCAGCCGCAGGCTGCATCAAAACTCTTGGGACTGGAGCGCGCTGCCGGTGGTGGGTCTGCTCGTCAGCTTCGGAAGGTCGCGGTAAGCCCGGACTATCCAGAGCCTGGCCGCGTGCAAGGGGTCGTGGAATACCGCAGGCGCGAAGCGACAAGGATATGCCGCGAAAGCCCCTTGTAGGCAAGGCCGGGCGGCGGATAGGCCATTGGGGCGATCCGCTACCTTCCGATGATGATGAGCCTACCTGGTGATGCGGAAGGACCGGCAAGCGGAGCGCGCAGGCCGGAGACGTGAGGATCGAAGCCCGAAGGGCCAAGACCTGGCGCGCTTTTGGCCAAGGCTTGGTTCACGAGAGCCGCCCCCGAAGGGGGCACGCCTGCAGGTTGTCGTTCCTTCCATCACTTCCCGCTGGCTGTCGCGTAAAGGCTGGATTACTGTACATGCAAACAGTATTCCGGTGATTTATGAAAGTCGTAGCAATCCAGCCTCTCTTGGGATCTGGCGTCCCGCTTCAACTGTTGTCCTGCACCGCTGCCGGTGGATTTCCCAGCCCAGCGGCTGATTATTACGAACCGCCCATTTCGCTCGACGAACTGTTGAACATTCGCGCACCACATATCTGGATCGTGAAAGTCGAAGGCGAGAGCATGCGCGATGCCGGAATTTTCACCGGAACCCGTTTGATCATCGACCGGACAGTGACGGCGTGTTCCGGACACATTGTGATGGCGTACGTCGACAACCAACCCGTGGTAAAGCGGCTGGCCAAGTCAGCTGCAGGGTGGACACTCGAATCAGCAACCCCGACATACAAGGCCGTCACTCCCGACGAATACAGTACGAAGTGTTTGGCGTCGTGACTTGGAGTCTGTCGCCTCATGAACTTTGAACCCCGGCGACCTGTGTTCAGCCTGGTCGACGCGAACAAGTTTTACTGCAGCTGCGAGCGCATTTTCCGGCCCGAGCTGAGGGGTAAACCAGTGGTGGTTCTTTCGAACTCGGATGGCTGCATCGTTGCTTGCACCAATGAGGCCAAGGAGCTTGGTTTGAAGATGGGAGATCCTTATTTCAAGATCCGGGCATTTCTGGAGCGCAACGGTGTTGCAGCGTTCAGCAGCAATTACACGCTCTACGGCGAGTTATCGCACAGGATGGCAATGGCTACAGCGTCCCTGGTCAGTGCCGTGGAACAGTATTCAATTGATGATGCCCTGGGTTATGTCCTCTCTCTGAACCTCTATCGACGGCAGCTCACCGTGGCACAACGGGCTTTGATCGCTGCCGAGCTGTCCTCACTGCGCGGGAGTAGCACTATCACTGTTGACCTGGAGAAGGCCGCCGGGCAGGAGCTGTGCCTTTGTTGTGGATGTAGCAAAGAGGCTGGAGAATCGGGTGAAGGCAAAAATGCAGGCCCGTGATGCTGAGGAGACGTGAGGGTTGGGATTTTCTGGAAGGGTGATTTCATAGGTTAAAGCCCGAACAGAAAAGGAGTACCCAACATGCAAACACCTCAGGACGACACCGTAATGGATTTTGGCCCGAACCTCTTCGGTGGCGAGGGTGGCTCCGCGTCCATCCCTTCCGCTGATGATGCAGATGCTACGAACGAGGCCCTGGAGGGTGCGGCGAGTGTTTCTCATCAGATGACTGAAGGTTGTATCGAAGAGAAGACAGCCGAGGCCGGCAGCGTCCAGGCTGGTGGTAACAGCGCTCCCTCGAGCAGCGATGTTGCACCTGGCGTGAACACTCAACAGGCGCCACTCAAACCAAGGCAGGGAAGTCCGAAGTATATGCTGCTTCAACCTTACTGTTGAGGGTATGCGCGAGAGCCATTTCGCAAACCTCTCGCTGGTGATCGGTTTCTTCCGCAGCCCACGTCCGAAAAGTAGATCTGAACCCATGCGGTACGACGCCATCGACCTGGAGCTGAGCGAGCACCCTGGCCATGGCATTGCCGGGAATGGGGCCTGTTCGCCAGGAGTTGAGAAATATCCACTTGTCATGCTTTCCGACCTGCTGCCGTAGCACCTCGAGCATTTGCTCGGTAAGGGGTACCCGGTGAGCCTTGCCCGCTTTCATGCGTTCTGCTGGGATGTACCAGATTTTCTCTTCCCAATCTATTTCCGGCCACTGGGCCCCGCTCACCTCTTGGTTACGGGTCGCAGTCAGAATTGCGAATTCAACAGCACGAGCTGCTGCCCCATCCAGGGAATCGAGCCTAGCCAACAGCTCGGCAGTGCGTAAAGGTGTCGGAGACGGGAAGGGGACTACCGTATGCGATTGCTTGGGCAAGAGCTTGTCGAGATGACCACGCCACCGTGCGGGGTTTTCACCTTGCCGAAGCTTCAGTGCCTTCGCTGCATCGAGCACGAGCTCTATGCGATTCCGGACGCGGTCAGCCGTGACGGGGGTCTTGCTCCAGATCGGCGTCAGCACATCCAGGATATCGTCCGTGTCGACCTCGGCTATCCGAAATCCGCCTATGACAGGGTAGACATGCTTCGTGAGTGAATTCTGCCATTGCTGGTGATGCTTCTTAGACCAACTCGACGAATGCGTGCGTATGTACCTTTCCGCCGAAGACCGAAACGTGTGGCTCGTTGTCGTTCGTGAGGCTTTGGCGGCTTTGGCCTTCGCACGCTCAGCGGCTGGATCGACGCCACGGGCGATATCGAGCCGGTACTTGTCAGCCTCCAGCCGTGCGTCTCTGAGGCTCAAAGCAGGGAATGTCCCCAGGCGCTATCAGGGTTTTCCTGACCCTACTGCCAGCGCCACGGTACGCAAGACATTGCGGGGTATTGAGCGGGTGCACGGGCGGCCACGGCAAAAAGCCAAAGCCTTACTGTTGGAGGATCTCGAGCTCATCGGAGCGTTCCGGCGCAGCGACCGTGGCAGCCAGGGCGAATTCAACCGGTCGTCGCAACACTGGATTGTTGGATAGATTTTAGATACTCATTCAGTGCTTCGGCAGGTGTTTTCCAACCGAGTGTTTTCCGGGGTCTCGTGTTCAGCACACGAGCTACGGATTGGATCTCCTGGGCTCCCCATCGAGACAGATCGGTACCTTTCGGGAAGTATTGCCGTAGAAGACCATTCGTATTTTCGTTCGTACCGCGCTGCTATGGACTATGGGGGTCGGCAAAGAAAACCTTTACTCCGGATTCGATTGTAAATCGAGCGTTATCTGATAGCTCTTTACCTCGATCCCATGTCAAAGATCGCCACAGTTCGACAGGAAGGTCACTGTTTTCTTCAGTGCGCTGGACATGCTAACAGCCCCGTAGCCAGGTGCAAGCGGGCTGCGTAAGATCACTGTCGACCGTATTGATCAGCTCGGATTTCTTCTCAATCAGAAAACAGGTCGAACATCAGTTGCCGCAACCAGATATTGGCGAGGTCCTGGTGGTATTTCGCATGCCAGAACATGTTGATGGCGATTTCCGGCAAGGCGACTGGGTGCGGCAAGACGCTCAGACCGAAGGGCTCTACGCAGCAGTCGGCGAAACGTATCGGCACAGTGGCGAGCAGCTCGGTGCGCTGGAGTATGTGGCCAACGGCGACGAAGTGCGGCACCTCCAGGCGGATGTCGCGCCGGATGCCGGCCTTCGTCAAGTATGTGTCCACCTCGCCGTGGCCTGTGCCAGCGGCGATGACACGCACGTGGCCATAGGAACAGAAGCGCTCAAGAGTCAGGGGTTCGCGGGTGGCCGGATGGTCCTTGCGACACAGGCACACGTAGTGATTGTGGAGCAGCCGGCGCTGGAAGAAGCCAGTCTGCAGGTTGGGCAGCAGGCCCACGGCTAGGTCCACTGTGCCGTTCTGCAAGGCTTGCATCAGGCTCATCGAACTGTCGCGCACGGTGCTGATCGCGCAATTGGGGGCTTGAAGAGTAATCGCATCCATCAGCCGCGGCATGAAGTAGATCTCGCCGATGTCGGTCATGGCCAGGGTGAAAGTACGCTCGCTGGTCAGCGGATCGAAGCGCTCATGGTGCTGCAGGGCTTCGCGCAGGGCGTGCATGGCCAAGGCGACGGGCTCGGCCAAGTTCGCGGCGTAGGGTGTGGGTTCCATACCCTGGTAGGTGCGCACGAAAAGTTGGTCCTGTAGCGCTGTGCGCAGGCGTTTCAGCGCATTGCTGACAGCAGGCTGGGTCAGGCCCAGGTTCTCGGCAACGATAGAGACGCGTCTGCAGACCAGCAGCTCGTTGAACACCACCAGCAGGTTTAAATCCAGATCACGCAGTTCCATGGAGCCTCGCTCGGGTTATGCCGGCGTCCCGCCTGGCAGGCAGCAATATTCACGCTTATAATATATTGTATAGTGGTCGGTGTCTTTATCAATATTCTTTACTCCGTTATGGTTATTAACAGTCAACTGTAAAACCATCATGAGTACCAGCATGAAAAACAATAAACCTGGCTTGCGCATCGGTATCATCGGCGGCGGGATTTCCGGCGTTGCCTTGGCTCTGGAGCTCTGTCGCTACTCCCATCTCCAAGTACAGCTGTTCGAGTGCGCGCCGGCTTTTGGTGAGGTCGGTGCAGGAGTTTCCTTTGGCCCCAACGCGGTGCGCGCCATTGTCGGCCTAGGCTTGGGCGAGGCCTACTTGCAGGTCGCCGACCGTACCTCGGAGCCCTGGGAGGACGTGTGGTTCGAGTGGCGGCGCGGCAGGGATGCCAGCTATCTGGGAGCGACCATCGCTCCGGGCGTGGGCCAGTCCTCGGTACACCGGGCGGATTTCCTCGATGCCCTAGTAAATCACCTCCCAAAAGGTATCGCCCAATTCAGGAAGCGCGCCACACAGGTCGAGCAAAAGGGGGGCGAAGTGCAAGTGCTATTCGCCGACGGCACAGAGCACCGCTGTGACCTTCTAATCGGTGCCGACGGAATCAAGTCAGCGCTGCGTAGTCATGTGCTGGAAGGTCAGGGGCTGGCCCCACAGGTACCGCGCTTCAGCGGCACCTGTGCCTATCGGGGGATGGTCGACAGCCTACACCTGCGCGAAGCCTATCGAGCCCAGGGCATCGACGAGCACTTGGTGGACGTACCGCAGATGTACCTAGGGCTTGACGGCCATATCCTCACTTTTCCGGTGAGGAATGGCCGCCTCATCAACGTTGTGGCCTTCATTTCCGACCGTAGTGAGCCGAAGCCGAACTGGCCCGCGGATGCCCCTTGGGTGCGCGATGTGAGCCAGCGAGAGATGCTCGATGCCTTCGCGGGTTGGGGTGATGCCGCGCGCACCCTGCTGGAGTGCATCCCGGCACCAACTCTCTGGGCACTGCACGACCTGGCGGAGCTGCCGGGCTACGTGCACGGGCGGGTCGTCCTGATCGGCGACGCAGCTCACGCCATGCTGCCGCACCAAGGCGCCGGTGCCGCCCAAGGACTTGAGGACGCCTACTTCCTCGCCCGCCTGTTGGGCGATACCCAAGTCGATGCAGACAACCTCGCCGAGCTGCTTGAAGCCTACGACGACCTGCGCCGCCCTCGTGCCTGTCGCGTGCAGCGAACCTCCCGGGAGACCGGCGAGTTATACGAGTTTCGCGACCCCGTCGTAGGTGCGAACGAGCATCTGCTGGGGGAAAACCTGGCGACCCGCTTCGACTGGCTGTGGAGCCACGACCTCGACGCCGACCTGGCCGAGGCACGTGCGCGCCTGGGTTGGGAAAATGGTAGCCGGGGTGTGCTACGTCAAGGGTGACAACGTTGATAACGGTCGCGGATTCGAGGGCAAACAATTCGATTGCGTCCTGGACGTCGGCTATGTGGTGGAGAGGGGCTCGCTTAAGGGGCTGAGCGTCAGGAGTGGAATGTCACTACGGGTTCCAACCACCAGGCTGACGTCGATGAGAACCGCTTGATCTTTAACTACACGTGGAAGCTTCTAAGCATGGGCGGCCTACCGGCCCTAGCGTCAGTGGGCCGATACCACAACCGCATCCTAAACCTAATATAGTTTCCTTGCATGCTGCGCCGCTGAGCGCCGCTGGACGTGACAATGCACAACAGTAACAAGATGCCTTGCTCGTTCCGTTCCACCTTCACCGTCAGTGCTCTGGCATTGGCCCTCAGCATTTCACTGGCGAGGGCGGTCAAGGCGGCCGAACCGATCAAGATTTGTCTTTTGATGTCCTACATCGGCACCGTCGCGGCCCAAAGTGAAGCTACTCCGGCTCTGCCTTGGTTGAACGGAGGAAGATATGTCAGAGGCCTTTGAAATCACTGTGCAGCCTGGCGGAGAGCGATTTGCCTGTCAGCCGCTGCAATCAGTGTTAAGTGCAATGGAGACGCAGGGTAAGCAATGCTTACCAGTGGGCTGTCGTGGTGGCGGTTGTGGCTTGTGCAAGGTGAGGGTTCTTGCCGGTGACTACGAGTGCGGGCGTGTGAGCTGCAAGCACCTGCCGGTAGAAGCCCGCGAACAAGGCTACGCCTTGGCCTGCCGACTGTTTGCCCGGAGCGATCTATGTATCGAGCGTTATTCAAAGCCTGGCAGTGAAAACACGGTCGATCCACAATAATAAAGAGAATAGGTGATGTCATGAAGAAAGGTGTAATGCGCCCAGGGCACGTGCAACTGCGTGTACTGGACATGGGTAAGGCGTTGGAACACTACATCGAATTGTTGGGCCTGATCGAGATGGATCGTGACGACCAGGGCCGTGTCTATCTGAAGGCCTGGAGTGAGGTTGACAAATTTTCTGTAGTGCTACGCGAAGCTGATGAGCCAGGTATGGATTTCATGGGTTTCAAGGTGGTAGATGAGGTGTCTCTCCAGCAACTTGAGCAGGATCTGCAGGCACATGGCTGTTCCGTCGAACAGGTACCGGCGGGGGAGCTCAATAGTTGCGGTCGGCGTGTGCGCTTCCAAGCCCCCTCAGGGCATCACTTCGAGTTGTATGCTGACAAGGAATACACTGGCAAATGGGGTGTGAATGAGGTCAATCCCGAAGCCTGGCCACGCGATCTGAAAGGTATGTCGGCGGTGCGTTTCGATCATTGCCTGCTGTATGGTGATGAACTACAAGCCACTTATGAGTTGTTTACCGAGGTACTCGGCTTTTACCTGGCCGAGCAAGTGGTCGATGCCGAGGGTATACGCCTAGCACAGTTTCTAAGCTTGTCGACCAAGGCCCACGATGTGGCTTTTATCCAGCATGCGGAGAAGGGTAAGTTCCATCATGCCTCATTCCTCCTCGATACCTGGGAGGACGTGTTGCGCGCTGCCGACCTGATCAGCATGACCGACACCTCGATCGATATCGGCCCGACCAGGCACGGCCTGACCCACGGCAAGACCATTTATTTCTTCGACCCGTCCGGCAACCGCTGCGAGGTGTTCTGCGGCGGGAACTACAACTATCCGGATCACAAGCCGGTGACTTGGTTGGCCAAGGATGTGGGCAAGGCGATCTTCTATCACGACCGGGTGCTCAACGAACGATTCATGACCGTTATGACCTAAAGGCCCAGCTCGACTTATTGCAGAGATTACGCAGATGAAAGAGATCAAGCATTTCATTAACGGTGCCTTTGTCGGCTCGGCCAGCGGCCGCACCTTCGAGGACATCAACCCGGTCAATGGCCAGGTGATCGGCCGCGTCCACGAGGCCGGCCGCGCCGAGGTCGACGCTGCGGTCAAAGCTGCCCGTGCCGCGCTCAAGGGGCCCTGGGGGAAGATGACGGTGGCCGAGCGCGCTGACATTCTGCATCGCGTGGCCGATGGCATCACGGCCCGTTTCGACGAGTTTCTCGAGGCCGAATGCCTCGACACCGGAAAGCCAAAATCCCTGGCCAGCCATATCGACATCCCGCGTGGGGCGGCCAATTTCAAGGTGTTCGCCGACCTGCTGAAGAATGTCGCCAACGAAGCCTTCGAGATGGCCACCCCGGATGGCGCCGGTGCGCTCAACTACGGCGTGCGCCGGCCCAAGGGGGTGATCGGGGTCATCAGCCCGTGGAACCTGCCGCTGCTGCTGATGACCTGGAAAGTCGGACCGGCCCTGGCCTGCGGCAACTGCGTGGTGGTCAAGCCATCCGAGGAAACTCCGCTGACCGCCACCCTGCTCGGCGAGGTGATGCAGGCCGCCGGCGTACCGGCGGGCGTGTACAACGTGGTGCATGGCTTCGGCGGCGATTCGGCCGGGGCCTTCCTCACCGAGCACTCGGACGTCGACGCCTACACCTTCACCGGTGAGACCGGCACCGGCGAAACCATCATGCGCGCTGCGGCCAAGGGCGTGCGCCAGGTGTCGCTGGAACTGGGCGGGAAGAACGCCGGCATCGTGTTCGCCGACTGCGATATGGACAAGGCCATCGAGGGCACCCTGCGCTCGGCCTTCGCCAACTGCGGCCAGGTCTGCCTCGGTACCGAGCGACTGTATATCGAGCGGCCGATCTTCGACGCGTTCGTCGCCCGACTCAAGGCCGGTGCCGAAAGCCTGGTGATCGGGCCGCCGGACGACGCCAGCAGCAACTTCGGCCCGCTGGTCAGCCTCAAGCACCGCGAAAAAGTCCTCAGCTATTACCAGCAGGCAGTCGATGACGGCGCCACCGTTGTCACCGGCGGCGGCGTGCCGGAGATGCCGGCGCACCTGGCCGGCGGCGCCTGGGTGCAGCCGACTATCTGGACTGGCCTCTCCGACAATTCGGCGGTGGTCACCGAGGAAATCTTCGGCCCCTGCTGCCATATCCGCCCGTTCGATACGGAAGAGGAGGCCATCGAACTGGCCAACAGCCTGCCCTATGGCCTGGCGTCGGCGATCTGGACCGAGAGCAGCTCGCGCGCCCACCGCGTCGCCGGGCAGATCGAGGCCGGCATCGTCTGGGTCAACAGCTGGTTCCTCCGCGATCTACGCACCGCCTTCGGCGGCAGCAAGCAGTCGGGCATCGGCCGCGAAGGGGGTGTGCACTCGCTGGAGTTCTACACCGAGCTGAAAAACATCTGCGTGAAACTCTGAGGCGGCCATGACTGCATCCCTGAAGGCACCCCCGCAAGCAGCGGAGCAGGCTCCGGAACCTAGCCCCGAGCTGGGTCGCGAGATCCTCGCCGCAGGCTGGCGCACCAACTTGCTGGAGCAGGGCAGCGGCTTTCCGCTGCTGCTGATCCACGGCTCCGGCCCTGGCGTCACCGCCTGGGCCAACTGGCGCCTGGTCATGCCGCAGCTGGCCCAGAATCACCGGGTGCTCGCCCCGGACATGCTCGGCTTCGGTTACAGCGAGCGCCCGGCAGATGCTCACTACAGCCTCGACACCTGGGTGCTGCATGCCCTCGGCGTGCTGGATGCCCAGGGCATCGCCCAGGCCGACCTGGTCGGCAATTCCTTCGGCGGCGCCATCGCCTTGGCCCTGGCCGTGCGTCACCCCGAGCGGGTGCGCCGGCTGGTGCTGATGGGCAGCGTCGGCGTGCCCTTCGAGCTCACGTCGGGGCTGGACGCAGCCTGGGGCTACAGGCCATCGCTAGCTAATATGCGCGCGCTGCTCGACCTGTTCGCCTTCGATCGCGGCCTGGTCAGCGAAGACCTGGCCGAACTGCGTTACCAGGCCAGCATACGCCCGGGCTTCCAGGAATCCTTCGCCGCCATGTTCCCGGCCCCGCGCCAGCGATGGATCGAGGAGCTGTGCAGCGACGAGCGGGCGATCCGCGCGTTGCCCCACCCGACCCTGGTGGTGCATGGCCGCGAAGACCAGATCATCCCGCTGCAGGCTTCGCTGACCCTAGCGCAGTGGATTCCCAACGCCCAGCTACACGTCTTCGACCAGTGTGGCCACTGGACCCAGATCGAACACGCCGAGCGTTTCGCCCGCCTGGTCGAGGATTTCCTCGCCGAGGCCGCCCCCCTTTCCTGAGAGAGACAAGCATGGACCAGATATTGATCAACGAGCTCGGCGACGAGCTGTATCAGGCGATGCTCAACCGTGAAGCGGTCAGCCCGCTGACCGAGCGCGGTTTCGCCATCGGCATCGACGACGCCTACCACATTTCCCTGCGCATGCTCGAACGCCGGCTGGCCGCCGGCGAGAAGATCATCGGCAAGAAGATCGGCGTCACCAGCAAGGCGGTGCAGAACATGCTCGGCGTGTATCAGCCAGACTTCGGCTACCTGACCGATGCCATGGTGTTCAACAGCGGCGAGGCCGTGCCGATCAGCCAGCGGCTGATGCAGCCCAAGGCCGAGGGCGAAATCGCCTTCATCCTCAAGAAGGACCTGATCGGCCCCGGCGTGACCAACGCCGACGTGCTGGCCGCCACCGAGTGCGTGATGCCCTGTTTCGAGATCGTCGATTCGCGCATCCGCGACTGGAAAATCAAGATCGAAGACACAGTAGCGGACAATGCATCCTGCGGCCTGTTCGTGCTCGGCGACACGGCAGTGTCGCCACGCCAGGTCGACCTGGTTACCTGCGGCATGCTGGTGGAGAAGAACGGCCAGTTGCTCAGCACCGGCGCCGGTGCCGCGGCCCTGGGTTCGCCGGTCAACTGCGTGGCCTGGCTGGCCAACACCTTGGGCCGCTTCGGTATCCCGCTGAAGGCTGGCGAAGTGATCCTCTCCGGCTCGCTGGTACCCCTGGAGCCGGTCAAGGCCGGCGACTTCATGCGCGTCGAGATCGGCGGCATCGGCAGCGCCTCCGTGCGCTTCACCTGATCGAACAGAGGACAAACCCATGAGCAAGAAACTCAAGGCGGCCATCATAGGCCCCGGCAATATCGGTACCGATCTGGTGATGAAGATGCTCCGTTCCGAGTGGATTGAGCCGGTGTGGATGGTCGGCATCGACCCCAACTCCGACGGCCTCAAACGCGCCCGCGATTTCGGCATGAAGACCACAGCCGAAGGCGTCGACGGCCTGCTCCCGCACGTGCTGGACGACGACATCCGCATCGCCTTCGACGCCACCTCGGCCTATGTGCATGCCGAGAATAGCCGCAAGCTCAACGCGCTTGGCGTGCTGATGGTCGACCTGACCCCGGCGGCCATCGGCCCCTACTGCGTGCCGCCGGTCAACCTCAAGCAGCATGTCGGCCGCCTGGAAATGAACGTCAACATGGTCACCTGCGGCGGCCAGGCCACCATCCCCATGGTCGCCGCGGTGTCCCGCGTGCAGCCGGTGGCCTACGCCGAGATCGTCGCCACCGTCTCCTCGCGCTCGGTCGGCCCGGGCACGCGCAAGAACATCGACGAGTTCACCCGCACCACCGCCGGCGCCATCGAGCAGGTCGGCGGCGCCAGGGAAGGCAAGGCGATCATCGTCATCAACCCGGCCGAGCCGCCGCTGATGATGCGCGACACCATCCACTGCCTGACCGACAGCGAGCCGGACCAGGCTGCGATCACCGCTTCGGTTCACGCGATGATCGCCGAGGTGCAGAAATACGTGCCCGGCTACCGCCTGAAGAACGGCCCGGTGTTCGACGGCAACCGCGTGTCGATCTTCATGGAAGTCGAAGGCCTGGGCGACTACCTGCCCAAGTACGCCGGCAACCTCGACATCATGACCGCCGCCGCGCTGCGTACCGGCGAGATGTTCGCCGAGGAAATCGCCGCCGGCACCATTCAACTGCCGCGTCGCGACATCGCGCTGGCTTGAGGAGTAGCACCATGAATTTGCACGGCAAGAGCGTCATCCTGCACGACATGAGCCTGCGCGACGGCATGCACGCCAAGCGCCACCAGATCAGCCTGGAGCAGATGGTCGCGGTCGCCACCGGCCTCGATCAAGCCGGTATGCCGCTGATCGAGATCACCCACGGCGACGGCCTCGGCGGTCGTTCGATCAACTACGGCTTCCCGGCCCACAGTGACGAGGAGTACCTGCGCGCGGTGATCCCGCAGCTCAAGCAGGCCAAAGTCTCGGCGCTGCTGCTGCCCGGCATCGGCACCGTCGACCACCTGAAGATGGCCCTGGACTGCGGCGTCTCGACTATTCGCGTGGCCACCCACTGTACCGAGGCGGATGTCTCCGAGCAGCACATCGGCATGGCGCGCAAGCTGGGGGTCGACACCGTCGGCTTCCTGATGATGGCGCACATGATCAGCGCCGAGAAAGTCCTGGAGCAGGCCAAGCTGATGGAAAGCTATGGTGCCAACTGCATCTACTGCACCGACTCGGCCGGCTACATGCTGCCTGATGAAGTCAGCGAGAAAATCGGCCTCCTGCGCGCCGAGCTGAACCCGGCCACCGAAGTCGGCTTCCACGGCCACCACAACATGGGCATGGCTATCGCCAACTCGCTGGCCGCCATCGAAGCCGGTGCCGCGCGCATCGACGGCTCGGTCGCCGGCCTCGGCGCCGGTGCCGGCAACACCCCGCTGGAAGTGTTCGTCGCAGTGTGCAAACGCATGGGCGTGGAGACCGGCATCGACCTGTACAAGATCATGGACGTGGCCGAGGACCTGGTGGTGCCGATGATGGATCAGCCGATCCGCGTCGACCGCGACGCCCTGACCCTGGGCTACGCCGGGGTGTACAGCTCGTTCCTGCTGTTCGCCCAGCGCGCCGAGAAGAAATATGGCGTGTCGGCCCGCGACATCCTGGTCGAACTGGGCCGGCGCGGCACCGTCGGTGGCCAGGAAGACATGATCGAAGACCTCGCCCTGGACATGGCCCGGGCCCGTCAGCAGCAGAAGGTGAGCGCATGAACCGTACCCTGACCCGCGAACAGGTGCTGGCCCTGGCCGAGCACATCGAAAACGCCGAGCTGAATGTCCACGACATCGGCAAGGTGACCAACGATTTTCCCGAGATGACCTTCGCCGACGCCTACGACGTGCAGTGGGAAATCCGCCGGCGCAAGGAGGCCCGCGGCAACAAGATCGTCGGCCTGAAGATGGGCCTGACCTCCTGGGCGAAGATGGCGCAGATGGGCGTGGAAACGCCGATCTACGGCTTCCTCGCCGACTACTTCAGCGTGCCGGACGGAGGCGTGGTGGATTGCTCCCAGCTGATCCATCCAAAGATCGAGGCGGAAATCTCGGTGGTGACCAAGGCGCCGCTGCACGGTCCGGGTTGCCACCTGGGTGACGTGATCGCGGCGATCGACTACGTGATCCCAACCGTAGAGGTGATCGACTCGCGTTATGAGAATTTCAAGTTCGACCTGATCAGCGTGGTCGCCGACAACGCCTCCTCGACCCGCTTCATCACTGGTGGGCGCATGGCCAGCCTGGAGGAGGTCGATTTGCGCACCCTCGGCGTGGTCATGGAGAAGAACGGCGAAGTGGTCGAACTCGGCGCCGGCGCGGCGGTGCTCGGCCATCCGCTGTCCAGCGTGGCGATGCTGGCCAACCTGCTGGCCGAGCGCGGCGAACACATCCCGGCCGGCACCTTTATCATGACCGGCGGGATCACCGCCGCCGTGCCGGTGGCGCCGGGCGACAACATCAGCGTGCGCTACCAGGGCCTCGGCTCGGTGTCCGCGCGCTTCATCTGAACCCCCGCGGTCGGCCTGCACGGTCGGCCGCCCCTATTGTTGGAGGACGAGGCCATGCCCATCGCCCAGTTGTACATTCTCGACGGTCGCAGCAACGAGCAGAAGGAAACCCTGATCCGCGAAGTCAGTGAGGCCATGTCGCGCTCGCTGGACGCGCCGATCGAACGAGTCCGGGTGATCATCACCGAGATGCCGAAGAACCACTTCGGCATCGGCGGCGAACCGGCGAGTAAGCTCAATCGCTGAGGCTGCTCTGATCATCTCGCCCCTCGAAACTAACCTCGTCTGGCAAGCAGCCCTGCGGGCCTGTGCATCGGCGGAATTGGCGTTTCCGGCGGCTCTGGAGAGCAGGACGAAACCTGAGCAGAGGCGTGTCTGCGGGCGATGCTCGGCTGAGTCCGCCCGAGCCCGCAATCAGGACCAATAAGTGCTTGCCGGATCACACATCTGCCCTAACAGCCGTACGGAATTGAATCACACTAATGCAAAAATTCACTATCCGAACCCGACTTTTAATGCTGGTCGGCGCTATGTTTACCGGCTTCATAACTATCGAGTTGATGGGATTCAGTGCTCTTGAGAGAGGCGTGGCAAGCCTTAATACAGTTTATCTAGATCGAGTCGTTTCGCTACGTGACCTGAAAACCATCGCCGACCTGTATGCAGTGAAAATCGTCGATAGCAGCCACAAGGCTCGCAGTGGCCGCATGACCTACGCCCAAGCCGAGCAAGAGGTGAAAGACGCCGGTCGGCAGATCGATATGCTATGGCACTCCTACCAAAAGACTAAAAAGATCGATGAAGAGCAACGTTCAGTGGACGCACTAGCCAAGCTTATTGAGGAAGCTCAAGACCCCATTGAACGCTTGAAAGGAATTTTGGAACGTGGCGACAAGGTGGCACTCGACACCTTTGTCGAAAATGAAATGTACCCGTTGATTGATCCGCTTTCGGAAGGGCTCAGCCATCTGACCCAAATCCAAGTGGAGGAATCAAAGCGTACCTATGACGCCGCTGTTGTCCTGTATGACTCTTCACGCACCATGTTAGCGCTGCTGCTCTTGGGAATACTGATTTGCGGTGGTGTCTTCGCCACGCGGCTTATACGTAGCATCATCCATCCTTTAACGACACTTAAGGATGCAGCGGCTCGTGTAGCACTTGGCGATCTTAGCCAGTCAATTCAGGTGAGCGGTCGCAATGAGGTTACCGACGTGCAGCTGTCTGTGCAGGCGATGCAGGCTAATCTTCGCAATACCTTGCAGGATATCCAGGGCTCGGCGACTCAATTGGCAGCTGCTGCTGAAGAACTTCAGACGGTAACTGAGAGCACAGCCCAGGGTATCCACCGGCAAAATGATGAGATGCAAATGGCGGCCACGGCAGTAACCGAAATGTCCGCTGCAGTGGATGAAGTCTCAGACAATGCCAACCGCACATCCAATGCATCACACGAAGCGATGGACCTGGCAGACGGGGGGCGCAAACAGGTTATGCTAACCTGCGAGACTATCGATCGGCTCAGCGGCAAGCTTAATGAAACCACCGGAACCGTCTTCCGCCTGGCTGAGGAAGCATCGAACATCGGTCGTGTATTGGACGTGATCCGTGCCATTGCCGAGCAAACCAAATTGCTTGCACTCAATGCTGCGATTGAGGCCGCCCATGCTGGTGAGGCAGGCCGTGGTTTTGCGGTAGTCGCTGACGAAGTTCGCAATTTGGCACAACGCACCCAGACCTCTACTCAAGAAATAGAACGAATGATTTTTTCCATTCAGAGTGTGACGCAAGAGGGGGTTCGTGACGTGCAGCAGAGCTGCGAGTTTGCTGCAGGCAGTCAGAAAATGGCTAGTGAAGCTGATCAGACACTGACCCTGATCGCCGAGCGGATCACGGAAATAAATGGTATGAATTTAGTGATTGCCAGCGCAGCAGAAGAACAAGCCCAGGTGGCGCGAGAAGTAGATCGGAACCTGGTTACTATCAGTGACATTTCTGAACAGAGTACCGCCAGCGTTCGGCAGACCGCCAAGGCCAGTGAAGAGCTGGCGCGCTTGGCCGCAAATCTTAATAATCTGGTCAATCGCTTTAATATGTAGCCCCTAGGGGGGCGCTTATATGGACTCCTCCCCCGGGCAGCGGGTCGGACGCAGTACCTCTGCATGAATGGAGGATCCTCGCTGACCCGGTATCAAGGTGCCAAAGTGGAGAGTGCCAAGAAGGTTTTCCAGTTGCACACCGTTGATCGGTGCACTGGGAGGCAGGGCGGCGGCAAAAACTGAGTGCAACACATGACATTTCCGGTACGGTGCTGTCCCTATGTCTTATTCCGAACTCAGCGTTGAAGAGCGCGCCACCATTCAAATCGGTCATGCCCAAGGCAGTCTGCGTCGGATTGCCTGCTTGATCCCCCGATCCCCTTCGACCATCAGCCGGGAACTGCGCCGCAATCGAGATGCCTGTGGCGGTTAATCGGCCCGTGTGGCCCAGTAGCAGACGCAGGCCCGCCGCCAGGTTTGTAGACCGATGCGAAAGCTGTTTCCGGGGAGTGAGCGCTTCGAGTTGGTGGCTCATATACTGAGTGAGCGTTTGTCTCCCGAACAGATTGCCGACAAGCTGCGCAGCATGAACATACCCCACCTAAGAGATGCCTACGTCTGTCGCGAGACGATCTACAACGCCATCTATGCCTTGCCGGTCGGTGAGCTGCACAAGGAGCAGATCATCTGCCTGCGCCAAAGCAAGACGACGCACCGACCGCGTTCTGGCGGCGTCGATCGCCGCGGGCAGATCCCCGAGATGGTCAGTATTCATGTGCGCCCGCCGGAGATCGAAGACCGGCTGATGACGGGGCATGGACGAGCCCCCTGAAAGACAGGACACCGTTTCCCCCTTAACATAAGGGATAGGCAAACGACTGTGTATATGACTAATAGAAACGATAAGGGTGGGGAGCTTTTGGGTCAGGAGCGGCGTCGCCGCTGGAGCCCGGAGCAAAAACTGGCCATGGTTCGCGAGAGCCTGCAACCGGGGCAAAGCGTCTCGGTGGTGGCTCGACAGAATGGCGTGAATGCCAACCAGTTGTTTCAGTGGCGCAAGCTCTATCAGAGCGGCAGTCTCTCGGCTGTCAGTGCTGGGGAGAGCGTGGTGCCCGCTTCCGAGCTGGCCGATGCGCTCAAGCAGATCCGCGAGCTACAGCGCATGCTTGGCAAGAAAACCATGCAGGTCGAGATCCTTCAGGAAGCTGTGGAGATTGCTCGGTCGCGAAAATGGATTGCGCACTCACCCTTGTTGCCGGGGGACGACCAGTGAAGCTGATCAGTGAAAGTCTCGGTGTAGCGCGCTCGCAATTGACGGTTCGACTCAACCCAAATGCTCAGGTCGAGCGGCGTCGCCCTGCACTGGACGATGCCGCACTGGTCGAAGAAATTCAGGCTGAAGTGAGTGAACTGCCCAGCTACGGGTACCGCCGTGTGTGGGGGTTGCTGCGTCGTCGGCGTGAAAAGCAGAGTCAGGCGCCGATCAACGTCAAGCGGGTTTATCGCGTCATGCGCGATCATCAGTTGCTGCTGGAGCGACGGATTAAACAACCGGGTGTGGCACGCCGTCACGAAGGCCGAATTGCCGTGGCCACCAGCGATACCCGGTGGTGCTCGGACGGGTTTGAGTTTCGCTGTGATGATAACGCCAAGCTGAGCGTGACCTTTGCCCTGGACTGCTGCGACCGCGAAGCCATCGGTTGGGTGGCCAGCCCGACCGGGTACAGCGGCGACGATATCCGTGATCTGATGCTGGAGGCGGTGGAAAAACGCTTCGGTGAAGAGGCGCCTGCCACCCCGGTGCAATGGCTGAGCGACAATGGCTCGGCCTACATCGCTGAACAGACACGCCAGTTTGCCCGACAGATCGGCTTGCAACCGCTGACCACGCCGGTGCGTAGCCCGCAGAGCAACGGCATGGCCGAGAGCTCTAGCTGAACGCTCTCCAGCTCGATCCCGCGCCGTGCAGCAGCCATAGCAATGGTGACTGTGTAGCAGGAGGCGAGTGCTTGCAGCTCGTACTCGAGAAGGCTGGCACCAGTGTCCGTACCCAATGGTACAGGCTCATCGCTGACGAGTGTGAAGCGGCCGGCTCGCGCCTCATCACGCTGCCCACCCATGAATGCAGCTCCAGTGCTTGCAGTCATTTTGCTGCCGCCGTCCCACGTCCCGTTCAAAGACAGAGTGAACTTGGTAGTTTCCCGATTTGCTCGACTGGCGTTGCCTGCCTCCACCAGAGCGTTCAGATAAATGCCGTTGAGCAAAGCAGTTGTAATCACGAGCTCCTCAGATGGCGGTGTAGGTATGTACGTCGGGTTCGGCAGCCAGCAGGGGCTTGAGGCCGCCGACTACGTCAGCGGCGAACAACTCGCTTTGCAGGTAGGCGTTGGCGTTCTCCAGCGTGTCGAAGCAATGCAGCACCTACACTTCTTCGTCGCGTACCAGCTGTGTCTTGGACTTTGCGCCTTGGATCTTCTCCAGGAACGTCTCCTTGTACTGTTGGTAAATGCAGGCAGCAGCACGATTAGTGCGCTCGATCATCAGCGTGATCTGTAGATAGACCATGTTGGATCTCCAGATTTACGAAGTGAGTGGTTCCGCATTTCCTGTCCCGATCCTTGGCAACTGGGCCCAGGTCTTAGTTGCGACCAGCCATAACACCACCATCGACGTCCCAGATTGCGCCGGTAACCCAGCTGGCTTGCTCGGAGAGGAGGAAGACAACTATACCAGCCACGTCCTGCGGAGTGCCAACACGGCCTATCGGGTGGAAACTGTTGAAGCCCTGCAGCGCGCTATGCACTTCCGCTTTCGGGATGAAGCCTTCGTAGATCGGGGTTTGCACAACTGCCGGGGAAACGGCATTCACGCGGATGTTCTTCGAAGCTAGTTCCATCGCTAGGTGCTGAGTCAGGGAATGCAGGCCGGCCTTAGCCATGGAGTAGGCAGATGACGGGGTGGCGGCGATCGCTTGCTTGGCCCACATCGAGCCGATGTTCACGATGGCGCCTGGACGGTTTTGCTCAACCAGGTTGGCGGTAACCTTTTGGGTGATAAAGAAGAACGCCTTGTTCAGCTTCATGTACTGGTCGTAGTCCGCATCCTGGTGTTCCAGGAAAGGTTTCGGGAAGAACACACCGGCAGCGTTCACTAGCATGTCGATATCCGAGTGCTGCTGGCTGATGGTCTTGATCAGTTTGGCCAGGCCTTCGTCGCTGGTCAGATCTGCAGTAAGAGCAGTCACGTTTCCCTGAGCGGAGAGGTCTTTACGAGCCTCTTCGGTTTTTTCAGGACGGTTACCGATGATGACTACGCTGCCGCCTTCAGAGAGAAACTGGCGTGCAGTTTCCAGACCCATGCCACTGGTGCCACCGACGACCAGCAGTTTCTTACCGTTGAATTGGTTGCTCATTGGGAGACCTCTTTGCACCTGCCCACGGCAGGTACCTGGTTAACGGGGATTGGGGCGAGTCACTTGCCTAAGACGCCGACACCGGCAGGCAGTTCGTGCCCTCTATGGGCCAGTGCAACGTGGCTATCTGGAAACTAAAGGGCAGGAAGAAAAATTTTCCACCTTAGCTAAACTCCAGAAACTTTCCGCCGACTTCGAGTAGTTTAGCCGCAGCACACTTTGCCTTGGAGCGAATATTCCTCGCTTTCAATTCCGCCAACAAACGAGATAAAATTTCTCACCACTAAAGAAATTCTTTATCGATATGAAGGCTCCAGTTCATCTCAACGCGCTGCGCGCTTTTGAAGCCAGTGCCCGCCACCAGAGCTTTTCTGCGGCTGCAGCCGAGCTGCACGTCACGCCGGCAGCGGTTGGTCAGCTCGTGCGCACACTCGAGGATTGGCTAGGCACTCATCTTTTTGTCCGCAGTACCAGCGGCAAAGCACGGTTGATCCCCACGGATGCGGCCGAACGTGCTCTGCCGGATATTCGAGCAGGTTTCGACAGACTGACCCTAGGGATGGAGCGGCTTCAGGAGTGCTCGGTCAGTTGCGTGCTTACCGTGGCCGTTAGCCCGGCCTTCGCCGTCAAGTGGCTGCTGCCTCGGATCGACCGCTTCCAGGCCATCTGCCCTGATACGGACGTGCGGCTAGACACCAACCTCAAGCCGGTAGATTTCGTTGCTCAGCAAGTCGACATTGGCGTGCGCTATGGCACGGGCAAGTGGCCTGGACTGGCCGCCGAGAAGATGATGGATGAAGAGATTTACCCGGTATGCTCACCACAATTGCGGCGAGAGCGCTTTTGCCTGCAGAAGCCCAATGACTTGGTCCGGGAGATATTGATCCACGATCTCTCGATGGATAACCACTCAGGCTTCCCGACCTGGGAGAGCTGGATGCAACAAGCTGGTGTGACGGAGACGACCACCCTTCGCGGCATGAAAATCAACAACTCTGCTGCTGTATTGCAGGCTGCTGCCGAAGGGCACGGAGTCGCCCTAGCACGAGGCGTTATGGCGCGTGATGACTTGGCGAGTGGCCGCCTGATTCGGCTGTTTCCAGAGATCAGCGTTGCATCAGATTTGGCTTATTACGTTGTCTACCGCCCGGAATGCGTCAGCTTGCCAAGGCTGACAACCTTCCGAGATTGGCTGCTGGCTGAGGCGGCGGAAACCTAGATACGGACTGACTGCTTATGGCCGATTCTGTTGAAAAAGTCGGTTTTTCAGCTGACCTGAATTCAGAAACGGCCATCGCCTAAGAACCGACTCACCACATTGAGTGGTTTCTCGGCCCTTCGTTGAACGTTGCTGCTCAGTTAGTGGGTTAAAAAGCAAACCGTCGGATATCGCTACCGTATGGGACTGCATCTGGCCTTGTGCAAGGGGCCCGTCGATGCTGTGCAGGAAATCCAGATGGGCGACCGTACCGCGTGGGGTGATGCCGACCGCGCGCCGCTGACCAGCCTCTCCATCAACAAGCCCACCCTGTTTGGCGGCGACGAGCGCGAGAGCGGCGTGGTCGGCACCATTGATGTGCTGTCTGGTCATGCCGGTCAGGGGCGCAACGACAACCTGATGAGTCGTCTCGGCAGTTCCATTCCGGCATTCCGGGGCGTGCTGTCCTTGGTAACGAGCAAGTTCGCGGCCAACAACCCGAACATCAAACCGTGGGCAGTGCGCGTCCGGCGCTTCACGGCGGGGTGGTTGGATGCGCCGTGGATGGAGTGGAATACCGAGGTGCGTACCTGGGATGAGGACGAAGGGCGCGAGATTAGCGTCGGCATGAATCCAGCCCACATTCTGGTGCAGTGCCTCACCGACCCGCATTGGGCATGGGCTATCCGCAGAGCACCATCGGTTGGAGTTTCTGGAACGAGGCGTGGGCTTTGTCGAGCGAGGGCTTCGGCCTCAATCTGATCTGGACGCGCCAGCAGCCCATCGAGAGCTTCATCGACCACATTGGCGGCATCCTCTACACCGGCCCGGAGCCAGGCACATTCGAGCTCAAGCTGCTGCGCGACGACTATTGGATCGACAGCCTGCCGCAGTTGGGGCCTGACGAAATCGTGCGGCTGGAACGCTTCGAGTGCGCCCAGTGGGGCGAGCTGCCCAACGAATTAACGGTGGTCTACACCGACTGGCAGACCGGCGGTGATGCTGCCGTCACGGTCGAGAACCTGGCCGCCATCCAGTTGCAAGGCGGCGTGATCAATCAACGCCGCGACTACTCTGGCGTCAACTACGGGCCGCTGGCTGCCCGGCTGCCTGACATCCAGTTAGGGTATAGCTCAGGCTGACATCCAAGCAGGACGCCCTAGTCGGGGGTTGACTCGCAGAAATTGCTCTCTTCCTGTAGGCTGTCGCGGCCATTGAGTTACCAAAGACACTCGATAAGACCTCATGCTTACCCTGCAAAACATGATCTGGCTGCCTACGCCGCCATAGCGCTTCGCCCCCCGCATCATCTGTGACTGCTTGCTCTGCCAGCGGTCGCGCTCTGCTGTGCTTTCGGTTTTAACACCCGCCACAGCTCCCCTACATCCGACAATTTGACCTCGTATCGACCAGCTGCACATGGCCTGCGCCATGCTGGATCAGCGCCAGTACCCAGTTGCGGCCGACTTGAGTGGTAATATCGGCCTTTGCAGCCGCGAGCATCTGCTCGATGAGCTTGCTTCCCTGGATGAACAGCGCGGCAAGTTGGCCCTGGAGCAGGGGCGGATCATGTTAGCGGCCGCGAAAGAGCGAGCCATGACGTATGGTGTGACCGCGCCGGAGTCCAAGCAACGTCATGGCGATTTGCTGGAAAGCCTGCAAGAGCTGCAAAGCGAAACGCGCCTGCTGGTCATCGGTCGCCAGGGCGAATCTAGCGGTGGTCTGAGTCAGCATGTCGGGAGCCAGCTGGAAAGCGTGATTCGTATCATGCACCGGCCGATCCTCGTCACCCCGGCCAGCTTCCAAAAGCCCAAGAGCGCGATGCTGGCATTCGATGGCGGAGCTACTACCCGCAAGGGGGTGGAGATGCGGGCAGCCAGCCCGCTGCTGAAGGGGTTGCCGATCCACCTGGTCATGGTTGGCACCGTAAGCGATGAAGCGTCCGCACAGCTGGACTGGGCGCAGAAAGTGCTGATCAACGTCGGCTTCACTGTTCGTGCCGATACCCGGAGCGGTGAGATAGAGCCTACCTTGCACGCCTATCAGAAAGAGCATGGCATCGATCTGCTGGTGATGGGGGCCTATGGACATTCACGTATCCGGCAATTCCTGGTCGGCAGCACCACGACCAGCATGCTTCGCACAACCACCAGTCCGCTGTTGCTGCTCCGCTAATGGCCATGGACGACGCCCTCAATCTTGCCCATTTCAAGACCCTGCTGGAACAGCGCGCTGCCGAGCTGGATCGATTGCTGGAAGACGCTGAATCTCGCTCGCAATCGGTAGAGCTGGATCAAAGCAAGGTAGGGCGTCTGTCGAGGATGGACGCACTCCAGCAGCAAGCAATGAACGATGCCATCCGAGGTCGGGCGCAGCATGAACGCGTCCGCCTCCAACAGGCCCTCAAGCGCTGGCATAAGGGTGAGTATGGCTGGTGTAACCAATGCGGCGCGTTGATCGCCCTGGGTCGCCTGGTGTTTGATCCGGCCACGCCACTGTGTATCACCTGTGCCAGTCGCGTCGAGTCGGGTTGAACCCCATGACAGCTCGTGGCGTCAGCCCCGATTAACGAGGTTCCGAATGTATTTGTTGGCAAAAAACTGGCTGGGCCGAACACGGAAAGCAAGCATCTGGATGTGGACGCTGCTGTGCCTGGTGTTGCTCACCGTATTCCAAGTCCGCACCCATCACCTTGATGATCGCTTGTACTTCTGGATCACGACCTACTGGCACACCGACGATTGGCAGGAACGCTCTGTGTGGCTGCCTGGCTATCGGGTTGAGCTGGATGTTAAGCCGGTTCCCGGTGTGGACAATAACCTTTCGGGCCTGACCTTCGACCCTGATCTAAAACTGCTGTGGGCGGTTACCAATGGCCCGAACGAACTGCTGGCCCTCAGCCGTGACGGTGACGTGGAGCGACGTTACAGCCTGGATGGCTTCCACGATGTGGAAGCGGTGTCTTATGCCGGCAACGGTCAATTGGTAATTGCCGAGGAGCGTCGGCAGAGCCTGGTTATCGTGGATGTCCTCATCGACGAAGACGGCAAGCTTTCTTCTGACCGCTCATTGAGCCGAAACCAGTATCCAATCCTGACCTTGGCGCTTGGCAAAGAGGACAACAAAGGCCTTGAAGGGCTCGCCTACGACCTGGAAGGTGACCGCCTGTTTGTGACCAAGGAGCGTGACCCTCGCCAATTGCTTGAGGTGAGCGGCCTTCGTACCAGTCTGGCAGGAGGTTTTTCCCTGCACGTCCGCGACCTGTCCAGCTTAGTAAAAGACAAGGTATTTGCCACTGACTTGTCTTCGGTCGTCTTCGATCAACAGAGCGGTCATCTGATATTGCTAAGCGACGAGTCGAAACTGCTGATTGAAATGACCGATGAGGGCAAGGTGGTGAGTTTCCGCTCCTTGGAGAGGGGGTTTGCTGGTTTGCTGAAAGGTATACCCCAAGCCGAAGGCGCAACCATCGACGATAAAGGGTATTTGTAAGTGGTCAGCGAGCCGAACTTGTTCTATCGCTTTACCCGCGAGACCGATTGACCAGTCAACAAGCTACAGTCAGGCGTGGCCGGGACACTTGAACTGTTAGCGTACGATTTTTTCCGAATTCTGCGGGCTCCCCTACCTGACCGACACGGACACCTATCTCGGTGCGCTAGCCGCCGCTGGTGGAACCGGGCAGTTGAATTGGCAACTGGCCACCGCATCCAGCGCCGACATCACTGCCGTGGTGAGCGAGGACTATGCGCCACTGCTCACGCTCGATGCAGCCTTGCCTGCCAGCGAGGTCGATGCCATCGGTGTGCCGGTGACGGCCATCAGCCAGCCGGAGAGACTGGCCGAGGGCGACTACGCCTATCTGGTGGCTGCCAATGGAGCGATTGCAGAGGCTGATCACCCGACTCGAGCGGTTAGAAGCCGATACGAAGATGGAGACCGTCGTCCATTTTCTCGACAAGGAGAAATGGCTGGGATTGGGCGTCATCATCTTCAGCAGTACTACGACACAGCGAAGTGGCTGGCGGACTCGCTGGCGGCGCGCCACCCGGAAGAAGCTGTCGGCCTTTATGCGGGTGTGGATCGGAGCCGTCTGTACCAGCGCGGCGACAGCGTGAGTGTCGAGCGTGAAACCTTGAAGCCGATGGTCGCCGAGCACCAGATTCGCGTCATGATAGCTACCGATGCCGCCTGCGAAAGGCTTGAACCTGCAAACCTTGGGCACGCTGATCAACGTCGATCTGCCGTGGAACCCAACGCGCCTCGGACAGCGGATTGGCCGGATCAAACGCTTCGGACAGCGGCGTGAAACCGTGGATATGCTGAACCTTGTGTTCGAGCAGACCGTGGACGAAAAGATCTACGAGCGCCTGTCCGAGCGCATGAAGAACCGCTACGACCTCTTCGGGTCGCTGGCTGACACCATCAAGGACGAGTGGATCGATGACATCGAAACACTCGGTGAACAGTTGGACGAGTACATCAATGCCCAGAAGACAGCGACAGGCTTCGACCTGCGCTACACCGGCACGATGATGCCATCGGACAGGGATTGGCGTGAATTCACAGAAGTCTTGTCGCGGCGCGATCTCGCCACCCTGATTAGCGCAGCCTGGGGCTAATCAATGCAGCCATTTTCTATTACTCTTTTCGCAACATCCGGAGACCCCGAGGGCATTCATCACCTCGACAAATCGAACTGGTCAGGGTACGGCGTTGTCTCAACAAAGAGCTTTTACACCTGTTGAAGCAGGAGCCGGGCTTCTCGCAAGTCGGCATCTACATCCTTGTCGGCAATGCCGCCGAAGAAACGATCTACATCGGGGAGGCCGACCCCGTCGGTGACCGGCTGAAGAACCACGTCTCGAACAAGGAAGGTGCAGCAGGGTGCGCGACCGTTCGGGCAGAGTGGCCGGCAACCGTCCCAGAAAGGCGCGATGCCGCGCCCAGGTGTCGGGCGGGTCCCAGTCCATGAAGAAGCAGGGCCCGCCACCGTGAGAAATTAAAGGCGCGGGCTGGCGCAGCGTTTTCCTTATTGTGCCGATCGAGTTGCAAAGCAGAGACATAGCCGCCGGGGTTGATGGAGTTGTAATCGGCGCCGGTTTCAATCTCGGCACCTTGCAGATTGACACGTTCAAGCTGAAAGTCGAATCCGCCCGCATCCGATTTGATGGGTGCATCAATCTGCACCACAGTGCGCGCCGATCAATTACATGATCATTGCCGGGTTGTCGCGGTCGAGGCGGGTGAACTCGAGCATCCAGTGTGGATACAGTCGCGGCGGTGTGCTGATCTCATCAAGTGCGGCGACCTCCTCAGCCGAAAGCTGCCAATCGACAGTCTTCAGGTTGTCCTGCAACTGCTCGGGTTTGGTGGCGCCGATAATCACCGAACTGACGGGCGACTTGCGCAGCAGATAATTGAGCGAGACCTGCGCCGAACTCACCCCGCGCAACTTGGCGATGCGCTGCACCTCGTCCAGGATCGCGTAGGCCTTTTCCTCTTCGATCTGAATGAAATTATGTTCTTCCTTACTGCGCCGGGCCCCCCGCGGGCCCTTGCCGCCACGGGGGTATTTGCCGGTGAGAAACCCCGCGCCCAACGGCGACCAAGGCGTGATACCCAGCCCCTGGTCCCGGCACAGCGGGGCGAGTTCGATCTCCACGTCACGCGACAGCAGCGAGTAATAAGCCTGCAACGAAATGAACTTCTCCCAATGGTGTCTCTCGGAGATGGACAACGCTTTCATCAGTTGCCACGCAAAGTAATTCGAACAACCCAAGTAGCGCACCTTGCCAGAATGCACCAGGTCGTTCAGCGTCGAGAGCGTTTCCTCTAACGGCGTCATGAAGTCAAAGCTGTGCACTATGTAGAGATCAAGATAATCGGTGCCCAGACGCCTGAGGCTGTTCTCGCAGCTCTGAATGATGTGGCGCCGACTCAAGCCCACGTCGTTGATCTCTTGGCTCATACGTCCGCGCACTTTGGTGGCCAACACCACCTTGTCGCGCTTGCCCTTGAGCGTCTTGCCGAGGATCTCCTCAGACTGGCCGTAGGAATAGACATCGGCGCTGTCGAAAAAATTGATGCCGGCATCCAGCGCGATATCGACCAGGCGCTGGGCGGCAGACTGGTCAAGCCCGCCGATTTTCTCCCAGTAGCCCTGCTGGCCAAAGCTCATAGTGCCAAAACACAGCTCGGAAACGAGCAGACCGGATTTGCCAAGTGAGCGGTAATGCATGATGTGTCACTCCTGTTGAAATAGGTTGAGATAATGAGCAAAAAGGATATTCATACGTCTTTCGACCCCAGCAGCCATCAATGTGTTGCGACGTTAGCAGGCGTTACGCAGCGTGCAGAGGGAAAAACCTGCTGGTTCAACCGCAGTGCATCGTCCGCTTGGGTCCCTCCGGGAAAAATCACATCCGTCATTTGAAGGTACTGGTGTACGTTCGACTGCACCCGTTACGATATCCTCGAAGCACTTCATCCTGCGGTCGTTCGGGCAAGGTGACGGGCAATCCTTCCAGAAATGCCCGATGCCGCGCCCAAGTGTCGGCGGGCGCCACTCCATGAAGACGCATGGCTCGCCGCCGTGGTTGATGAACGGCGCTGGCTTGCGCATCAGAACTCCGTGTAGCCTTTTGCGTCAGGCGTGTAGAAGGTGGCGGGATCGGCCGGCTTGAGTTCCCCGCCGCTTTTCAGTTTTTGCGCCAGGTCCGGGTTGGCGATGAAGGGGCGGCCGAAGGCGACGAGATCGCCTTTGTTCGCGGCGAGATCGGCATTGGTGCGCGCCGCGTCATAGCCGCCGGAGAGGATGTATTTACCCCTGAAGGCCGTGCGCAGTTGCACCTTGAGAGTCTCGCTCACCGGTGGCGCACCCATGGAACTGTGGTCGACCACATGGAGATAGACCAGGCCGACGTCGTTGAGCGCCTCGATCAAGCGCAGATACAACGCATCCATGTCAGCGTCCGACGCCATGCCATTGAACACGCCATAAGGCGAGATGCGTATGCCGACCCGCTCGGCGCCGATCGCTGCCGCAGCAGCGCGGGCCACCTCCACCGCGAAGCGGATGCGGTTGTCAATGCTCCCGCCCCAGCGATCGCTGCGGTGGTTGGACGCGGTGTTGAGGAACTGGTCGATGAGATAGCCGTTGGCGCCGTGCAGCTCGACGCCGTCGAAGCCTGCAGCCACGGTGTTTTTACACGCAGCGGCATATTCCTCGATCGCCGCCGCAATGTCTTGCTCCGTCATGGTCCCAGGCACGGGATGCGGCTGCATTCCTTCGGTGTCCGTCCACATCTCACCTGGCGCGGCGACGGCCGATGGCGCGAGCAGGTGAGCGCCCAGCGGCAGGTTGGCGGGATGACCCACCCGCCCAGTGTGCATGAGCTGCACGAAGACGCGACCGCCAGCAGCATTCACGGCCTCCGCCACCTGGCGCCAGCCCGCCACCTGCGCATCCGAATAGATGCCGGGGATGTGCGCATAACCCAGGCCGTTGGGCGAGGGCGAAGTGCCTTCGGTGATAAGGAGCCCGGCCTCGGCGCGCAGGCTGTAGTACTGGGCCATCAAGTCGTTCGGTACATTGCCCAGCGCCCGCGAGCGGGTCATGGGCGCCATCACGACACGGTTGGGCAAGTTCAAGGGGCCGAGTTGGACAGGGCTAAACAGCTTGGTCATGCTTATTCCCCTTATTTCGATGCAGGAATCAGGCCTTCCGCCGCGAGCGCGGCCTGGACGGCGGGACGGGGCGCCACGCGGCTGAGATAATCGAGCAGTCCCGGCCAGGGCGCGAGGTCCACATTCACGTACTTAGCCCACCCCAGCACGGTGAAGAGGTAGGCGTCCGCCACGGAAAAGTCGTTGCCCATCACATAGGGACCCACCCCGAGCCGCTTCTCGGCATGAGCGATACGTTGTTCGAGCGACGAATTGATGACCGCTTTCGCGTCATCGGAAAGCGCCGAGTTAAACAGCGCGCCGAAGCCCTTGTGCAACTCCGTGGAAATGAAGTTGAGCCATTCCATCAGGCGGTAATGTTCCAGCGTGCCCGCCGACGGCGCCAGGCGTTTTTCCGGCACGCGGTCGGCGAGGTATTGCACGATGGCCGGTCCTTCGGTGAGCACCTGCCCATCGTCGAGCTGCAAGGCCGGGACGCAACCCAAGGGATTGATGGTTTTGTAATCGGAGCCGGTTTCGGTCTGCTTGCTCTGCAGATCCACGCGCTCCAGCTTAAAGTCGAAACTGCCCTCGCGAAGCACGATGTGGGGCGAAAGCGAGCAGGCGCCGGGGCTGTAATAAAGCTTCATGATGTTCCTCTCGGTTTATTTTCGGGTCCTAGTATAGTAAAGTAACCATTAACTTTGAGACAAGAAGGCACGCACACCGCCCATGGTTACTTTTAGGAAACCGACATGCCCCCTGACGACTTGTTTACCGATGCCGCTGAACCCCTTGATGAGGCGCCGCCGTCGCCCGGCCACCGAAGCTGTCCCGTGCGTGATGTGCTTAACCGCTTGGGCGACAAGTGGTCGACGCTGATCCTGGTCACCTTGTCGCAGGGTCCGCAACGATTCAATGCGCTGGCCCGCGCCGTGCCCGACATTTCGCGCCGGATGCTGACCGAGACGCTGCGTCACCTCGAACGCGACGGACTCATCTGGCGCGAGGTAACGCCCTCGACACCCCCATCTGTGCGCTACGGGCTCACCCCGCTCGGGACTTCGCTGATGCCGTCCCTGACTGAGCTCATCGACTGGGCCGAACGCCAACAACCCGAGGTCGTCGCCGCCCGCGTCCGATTCGATAGACGTATGGCCAACAGATGAACGGACCACGGCCATGTGGTCGAGGCATGCTGCATTAGTCCAATATCCTTTGACACTCTTGGACGGAAGGAGACCAATGCGCGCGCGGCCTATCGGCTACCGCATCCTGGGTTTTTCCTGGTAGCCTTAACGTTTGCGGATTGTTCGCTTCATCGACAAGTGTTCTAGCCGCCAAGGTTGATTTCTTTGGCGTGTCATGCCACACCTGTATCGGTTGAATGCCGCACTCAAAGCCAAAGGCGAAAATTCAGCAAACATGATGCCGGTAGGTAGTTCGTGTTTCTCCAGCAGCCGGCGGAAGTTGGGGATGGTGGTTTAGTCCGGAATGCGCTCCAGGCTCAACCCGGCAAACTGGCGCAGGATGGTCGTCTCGTACAGCGCTTCCTCCATCGCCGGGTCGCTGTAGCCGAACCACTTATGCATCAGATGAACCCGCAGCATTGCCGTCAGTGGATAGGCTGGCGGGCCACCCTCACCCTTGGGGTAATGCGGATCGATCAAGGCAATCAAACCCTTCCACGGCACCACCCGATCCATCTCGATCAGGAACAGCTCTTTGCGGGTCTGTTTGCGCTTACCGGCATACTCGGCGTCGAGGAAGGTCATCTGCTTCATTGGAAAACTCGGCGGGTGAAATCCGGGCATTTTGCCAAAATCAGGAAGTCTTCTTCAGAGTTTCCCTAACAGCCGGATTGATGAACTACTGCCCCTCGGTTCCTCAAGCTGAGTAGAGGTGGGGCGGCTGGACGCTTACACCTGCGCTAGGGTTCAAATAACTGGTAAGCTTAATCAAAGTTCAACTATTACTAATGCAGTCAAGTAAACGGTACTTTTTATGAAGATCGGTTATACGCGGGTGAGCACTCGGGATTAGAACGCCGACCTCCAGGTCGATGCCCTGAAACAGGCCGGGTGCGAACGCATCTATCAAGACATCGCCAGCGGCGCAAAAAGCGCGCGGCCGGAGTTGGACAAGTTGCTAGCCCATGTTCGAGCGGGCGATGCCGTGGTGATCTGGAAGCTGGATCGCCTCGGTCGCTCGCTCAAGCACCTGGTTGAGTTGGTCGGCTAGCTGGCTGCACGCAAAGTCGGCTTGCAGAGCCTGAACGACCCCATTGACAGCACCCACGCCCAAGATCGCCTGGTGTTCAACCTGTTCAGTTCGAGCGCGAGCTGATCCGCGAGCGGACTCAGGCGGGCCTGTCGGCGGCACGGACTCGAGGCCGGATCGGTCGCCGTCCCAAGGGCCTGCCAGCCAAGGCCGAGGCCACCGCCATGGCGGCGGAGACCCTGTACCGCGAGGGCCGCCTGAGCGTCAGCGCCATCGGCGAGAAGTTGCACATCTCCAAGAGCACCCTGTACAGCTACCTACGCCACCGTGGCGTCGAGATCGGGACGTACCAGAAGAGCGCCCTGGCGCGAGGTCAAAAGCGCAATATCGCGTCACCGGCAGAGTCAACCGTCGAGCGGGTGGCCACCGTCACCCTGCGCCTGGCGGTGGTGAACAACAGCAAGTTCATGCGCGGTCGGAAGCGGGCCACGGAGAACATCGAGCGCTACTGCCTGGAGCCCTACGGCATGAAGCGGTCGGAGACCGGCCATTACGAGCTGACCATTCCGTATCGGAGCGACGAGGCGCTGGACAAGACCTTGCATGACCTACTAACCGAGATCAGCCAGGAAGCCGATATGCGCAGCTGCTTTATCGAGGCGGAGGCATGGGAGGAAGGCACCGAACGACGCTGGTAAGGCTTGCGTTGGTTTTTGGTTCCCATTGCGCCCCAACCCCCACTTACGTTGCTCATACTTGCCAGCCTAGCGCCACAAGCCGGTACGGCTCCGAGCATCTGTGCTTCACCTCGCAGCAAATACACACATCAAGGGGCTACATTGTTGCAGGAGCTTCACACCCCACCGTTACCAGTGATGCATGTCTTGTTAGGCTATCGCTGGTCGCATAGCGAGTCAGCTACCATTCCAAACTCGGAATAGGTGGACAATTACAGGTAAAACTTTGTGTCGCACAGGATGCCTGAAGTAGTCCCGCATTTTTATCTGACTTCAGTAGCCGCTGATTTTGAAAGCGCTGTATCGAGCAAATAACGATCAGGTCAACCACTTATATCGGCATTTAGCCGGCACAAGCGCTCCGTAGCGACTATTCTCCATTTACAGGCGCACCTCCCACTGCGTTCTCGAGCATAAATAGACGGTCGTTTCCCCACCACATTTCATCGCCCAAAAACATCGTTGGCACACCGAACACTTTGCGTTCGATCGCGGCATGTGTCTGCTCGTCATACCTCTCTGTTGCGGCATCGCTGCTGATAAAGTCCTCGAAGGCGCTACGATCCCAGCCTAGTTTTTCAGATACCAGAGCAGGCAAGCTTTCCAAATCTGGAGCTATGCCATCTCCCCAAACCGCATTAAATACTACATTCACATAGGCACCAGTCTGTGCCATGGCTCCCGAGTAATAAAGCCCAGTATTCATCCGTCGGCTGTTGTAGTTAGCTGGGAATACCAACGGTATTTCGTAAAGCTCGGCCCACCGTTGCAAATCTACTTTCAAATAGTCCAGCTTGACTATCAGGTCGCGATTAGATGGACCAACGTTTCCGATGGCTATTTTAACTCGCGCCAAATCGATTGCGTAATAACGAATGGAAAAGCCATAGTCTTGCGCAAGCTTTGACAAACGATGGTTGGCCAAGTAAGAGAACGGACTCAAAAAATCGAAATAAAAATCGACAATCACAATCAAACACTCCAAGAACAGAAGTCGGCACAATAGCAAAATCGTTCATCACGAATGGCACGCCCCCGTCGTTATGGTGCACTGCCTTTATCCCGTATTCCTGATATCAGCTTTCGCCCAAATTTTTGAAACTGCCAGATCAGCAAACTTTGCTGATCTGGCAATGCCTGGCGCAAGAAATGTGCTTTAGCTCACTTAATTCCTGCACCCTCAGCGTCTGCGCCACCCTGTCACTCAGGTCTGCGGAGGTGAACTACTTCAATTCATTACTGTATTTAGCGTGCAGCGCGGCCCAAGCCTTGCCTGATTTCTGTGCACCAGCGAGGTAGTCTTCTGGAACAAGGTTGTAGGGCGGACGGCAGGGCCCAGCCTTGAGCCAACCAGCCGCATCCATCCGTGCCTTTTCAAGCCCGATATTATACTTCGAGAACTCCGAAAAGTCGCCACGCGGAAACAATGTCGAGTCGGCTGCACGCATATCATCGGAGATGGCTTTGGCCTTGGCCCAGTCACCGGTGCTCTTGGCCCGCACCACTTCGTCACGCAACATGATGGCGGTAGCCGGGCCGCACATGGCCCCGCTTGACCAGAACGCGGTTATGCGCTCGGGATTGATGCGTGCGGCCGCGTAATAGTCATCTTCGTGGGGAAGGAAGCGGATGTTGGGTGCCAGTCTCAGGTCCAAGTCAAGCATTCCGATGCCTAGATACTTCGCAGTCACTACCTGCGGAATTTTGGACATCTCTGCCCAGAATGGGCGAGGGAAGTCGAACTTGAATGCTTCGGGGTTGGCGTAAATCGCAATGGCAGCCTCTGGTACCGCATCTGCAACATCACGATAGAACTGAACCGCTGTAGGCAGGTCCATCTTCACCCACATCGGCACCCCGAGCATAGTGCCGTTGGCGCCAATATCGATAAGCTCTCGGGTCTGGCGGATGACTTCTCGGGTATTTAAGGCTGTCGTGCCACAGAAATAAGGCACGCGACCACGAATGGTCTCGACAATCGTCGAGACATAATCACGTTTTTCATCCCAGGTCAACGTGGCGCACTCACCAAAAGTACCCATACTTAGAATACCGTTGACACCAGCTGCAATCAGCTCTTCAACTATGCGGGCAGTCTCTTCTAAGTCCACGGTGGCAGTGCTGCGCCAATCAGAAGCATCAGGCGTCGAGGGTGTGGGCATTATAGTCCAGGCGCCGTTGATATCTTCGGCGGTAAGACGCGACGTTTTCATAATTTTATTCGACATGGAAACACCCTTTGCGGTTAGATAGATAAAGAACTTTAAACAGAATCATCAGAATTGGCGTCCGATCGCGATCGAAGTTAGTAATGGGTCAAGAGTTACCCGTGCTTTAGCCTCCTGTGGCCCCAAGTACCCTGATGCGTCGGTTTTCAGGTATAACTTCCGGATATCAATGCTAACGAACCAACCACGGTTAACGTCAATATCGGCACCAACATGTAGCGCGGGGGACCAAGCGTGGTCGGCATCGAACGATTTTAGATTAGCGTCCCGACTTTCCAAAATCCGCGTGTAATTGACTCCCGCACCTATGTGAGGGCGAACGGGACCCAAAGCGGGGAGGTTATAGTTCAACGTTAATACTGTTGGAGCGTAAGTTATTTTCCCCAGCTGGATACCAGGAAGTGTGCCTGCGCCCGTCACTTTAGTTGTAGGCGGAATACCGACAATCGCACGTACATTCCACTGGTCGTTGATGGCGTAGCCGAAGTCGAATGTAAGCGCGTTGTTATCGCTCGCATCAGCGCTTCCTCCTGGCACCCGCTGACCATTTAAGTATACTTTTGCGCTAGCATCGAAAGCTATATTAGTCATACCAATACGGTACGTCCAAGGCGACTCTTCGGCCCATGTGGGGCTTGCCAAACAGAATAGAGGATACACAAGACAAATCGTTCTTTTTATCATTATTATTTTCATCCTATTTATTATTCTTGTTTTGAATAGATAGTAGATAGCCTCATGGAACAGATGTGTCCACTAGTTGACTAAGCGCTTGATTCACCTATCTACCTATATACTATGAAACAAATGTCATGGATCGGTATGCGCATGGCCCGAACCACTTCCCCTTCGCTTTAACGTCCTTTGATCTCATCGCCCTGCAAGGTTGGTTGCGTATGAAGATGCTGGACTAGAGCCTCGCCCAACGAGCGCGCATCTTTAGCTCAGTTTTACATCCAGGCCATATCCAGTGGCCTCCACGCCATGGCCGAAGATGTCGCCGACGTAATACTCCGCTTCATCTATGGCCGTGGCACCTCGCCAGCCGGGCTCAATGAGCCAGCCCGAAGGCGTTGCACCATAGAACGTCAACGCCTTGTCGTTGGCGTGAATGCCAAGCTGCAAGGCAATGTCAATTTCGTTCTTTACAAACTGTTGGTGCGTGTATCCCAAGTCTTCCATATGGGTGTACTCAAGCATCAAGTGATTGAGTCGTTTGGCAGCGGGCATGGCACCAAAAGCAATGGAGTGATCACGGGCGTTGCAATGCATGAACGACAGTTCGGCAGTCATGCCGTTGGGCAACGGAATCCGGTATTCGACGTCCCCACGGAAGCCCAGCAGGCTATAAAACTTATGAGCTTCTGCGACGTCGGTTTGGCGAACGATGCAATGGCCCAAGCCTTGGTCACCGGTCACAAACTTTCCGTGCAGGGGGCGACCGGGATGGAACGGGTTGCTCATGTCGATCCGGGGGCCCCAGAATATCTCGGTCGGGTTGCCGCCCGGATCTTCTGTCTTCATCAGACCCAACACCATACGCTCCTGAGCCTCAACTTTGTCGCAGATGCGGATCTTGTAACCGGCATCAATAAGCTTTTGACCCAGAGCTTCGAACTCCGGCTTGCCGGCTACACGCCAGCCTAGGTACTCCAAGTCGTCCTGTCCGTTGTGATGGACTACGATCCGATGATGCCAGTAATCCATCCGCAGATAGAAACGGTCCTTCTCACCCTCATCAAGAACTTGCAGACCTAGCATATCCGTGGCAAATGATTTCCACGCATCAGGGTCCTTGACCGAGATACCCATGTATCCGAGCTCGATAACTGCAGCTTGCTTACTCATAGTTTGATTCCTGGGAGTTAGTGCTTATCAGAAGGGATATTGCTGCTCGAAAGGTTCGATGGTCAGCCACTTGATCTCTGTGAACTCGTCGATTACAGCACGGCCGTCGAAGCGCCCGTAGCCGGTGTTCTTGGTGCCTCCGTAAGGAGCCTGCGCCTCGTTCTGGACGGTCGAACCGTTGATGTGTACAGAACCATATTCGATGGACATACCCACGCGTAGAGCGCGGTTGATGTCGCGGCCAAATACGCCCGACGACAGGCCATAGACGCTGTCGTTGGCAATGCGGACGGCCTCTGCTTCGCCTTTACAACGGATTACCACGGTGATGGGACCAAAGGTCTCCTCATCGTAAATCCGCATGTCAGATTTGACGTGATCCAGGATCGTGGCCGGCATGAGCGCACCTTGGGCCAAGCCGCCGCAAACAACTTTTGCCCCTTTGTCGATCGCGTCTTTGAACAAACCATTGATCCGCTCACCCGAATTTGGCGAGACCATCGGGCCGATGATGCAGTCGCCAGTTACGCACGGGTCGCCTGCGCTCAAGCGCTTAGTTTTTTCGACAAATTTTGCGACAAATTCGTCGGCTATCTTCTCATCAACGATCAAGCGCTCAGTGGACATGCAGATCTGACCTTGGAACAGGAAGCTACCGAACACCGCTGCCTTGACCGCCGCATCGATGTCTGCATCATCCAGAACAATAAGCGGGGACTTGCCGCCGAGCTCCAGCAGGCAGCGCTTGAGGTGTTGCGCGGCTTTCTGCGCGATAATGCTGCCCACGCGGGTGGAACCCGTGAAGTTGATGCGGCGGATCTCCTTGGCAGAGATCAGTGCGTCAGCGATCTCGGGCGAACGGTCAGGCGAAGAGTTGAGGTAATTGAGCACGCCAGCGGGCAGCCCGGCTTCCTGCACGCACTGGGTGATCAGGGCATGCGTCGCGGGACTAAATTCAGAGCCTTTGAACACCACAGTGTTGCCACAGACCAGCGGATAAGCGATGGCTCGTGCCGCAAGCACTGCGGTGCCGTTCCATGGAACGATGCTTAGGATCGGGCCGACCGGCTGACGTAGTGTCATTGAGAGCGTTTCGGCTTTGTCCGTTGGGATGGTTTCACCCTGAATTTGGGTAGCCAGCGAGGCAGCCTCTCGGAACACATTGGCAGACGCATGGACGTTGAATCCGGCCCAAAGGGCGGAAGCTCCCACCTCCATGGCCATCACTTCGATGAACTTGGGTGTTTTACTTTCCATGACATCGGCGACCTTTAGGAGAAGGCGGCGACGCTCTGAAGGTCCAACGGCCTTCCAGGTCTTGAACGCCTCCTCGGCCGCTTGCGCCGCCTTTATCGCGTCCGTCACTGTGGCGTTTGCGCTCTCAGTCACCACATCGCTGCTGACGGGGTGTATGCGCTCGAAGGTCTGCTGGTCACTAGAATCGATCCAGGCGTTATTGATAAACAGTTTTGTCTTCATGGGGCGTCACCTGAAATGTGTCTATAACTTCTGATCGGCTACAAGCTCACTTGCGACCGAGCGCCATACCGCCATCAATGCTAATCACGGTGCCGGTGATGAATTTTCCTTGCTTTCGCGAAGCCAGCAACAAATAGGGTGCCACCACGTCTTCGGGCTTGGCTGCAAACCCAAGAGGCGTGAGACCTTTGATCATATCGTCGATGCCGGGCATGTCTTTCATGTGCATTTTGTCGAAACCGGCGCTCGCGGGACCGCACAGAGACGTCACGGTGCCCCCCGGCGAAACAGCGTTCACGCGAACTTCGGGGGCCAATTCGTAGGCCAAAGCCTTAACCATACCGAGCACCGCATGCTTGCTGGCGATGTAGCAAGAACCACCACCACCGACCGCATGGGACGACACCGAAGCGGTCATCACCACTGATCCGTTAGTCTTTTTCAGTTCCGGCAGGGCGGCACTGATGCCACTGAAATAGCTCTTGACATTAATGTCGAATATTTCGTCAAAACTGCTCGATATTTTCTCCCAAGGCTCTTCGATGCTCAGCATGTAATCCCAGATACCGGCATTTGCAATAAAACAATCAAGATGACCGAATCTATCGATTGTTTGCTTTATCAGCTTCTCATTTGTTGCGTGGTCCCGGACATCGCCCACTACAATCTCGAGTGCGTCCTTGAACTCTTTGCAAAGAAGCGCCTCTTGCTCCTCGTTTCGTACGAGAGCGGATACGTAATAACCGGCCGACTTAAAGGACCGAACCAGTTCGAGACCGATTCCTGAGCCTGCACCGGTTATCGAAACGACTTGTTGATTGCCCATACACGTACATTCCCTTTGATTAATGGTGACCGCGGTTGCAGTGACCATTTGTAAAAATGGTCACTGAATCACAGAAAGACCATCAGATTGTGCGTCTGAAGTATGCGCTCTGGGTAATCGACGAATCGCTGGACCAATTTTCGTACTCCACCTTCGCCACGTTTCCATTTATCTTCCCGGGCGGCGTAGAAGACATCGACCTGATTGCCACGTCGTGCCCGGTGCAGAATGACGTTGGAGCGGATGTGAAGTAGCTCTTTGTCATTTACGTCCATTGCGGCCTGGACGTTGGTGATAAAGCGAGTAAAGCGCAGCTTCGGGCTGTTGCCCCAGTTTTGCGGATCCAGTTGATGCTCAACTCGAACTTTCAGTTGCTGAAAATTTTCGTTGTAAACGTTCATGGCTTCATTGAGCTTATAACGACGCTCTGAAGCTGCGCGCAGTTCGCGTGAAATGACCTGATATTGCACCTCTGACCCCACGCAGTGCTCTAACCAAGCACGGTAAGCCTGAATGTCCAACAAATGCGCTTCCTGGGTCAGCAGCGTAGTGGCTTCTTGTTGCAAAGCAGAGTCGTGGCAATTGAAGAAACGAAGAATCTCTTCGGCGTCGTGGGCGGAAACCAGCTTGTCTTCTTGAATATTGATCATCATGGTCGACTCGTCTGTTAGCGATCAGTAGTCTTCGTAAGTTCAGTATGCCAAGTACTAGAGGCATGCTCGAACTCAGCCCAGTTGGAGCTGCTGACGTGTGCCTGGTAAGCCCGGTAGAAACCACGATAACTGGTCTCGCCGATCGCCGATTTGCCGACGACGCCTGGATAGACCGCGTCGCCGTATACGTCCTTACCGAAACCAAGGTTTGAAAGCAGATCACTATCTCTTGATTGATATTTCTTGCCGTTTTGCGAAGCTGTTTCCATATTGTCATTGTCGTCGCTTTCCCAGAAGCCAGCAGGCCCGAACGTTCGCTGAACAGAGTCGGCCAAGCGGCGCTTGAGATCCTCAGGCATGTCTTTTTCGACAATGGCGTAGGTCCAGACCTCGGTGGTGTTTGCGTCGATCGGGTTCCATACTTTGAAAACACCCGAGCAGGTCAGCATGCTGTTGTTCGGGAAAACGGTGCAGTTGAGGTGGCTGCGATAAATCCGAGCGCGAACATCGCCAATTTCTTTGTTCAGCCTTTCCTGCTTTGCGCCTCCGAATGCCATCAATTCCGGAACCAAGTCTGCGCTATGCACACCTGAATATCCGTCCCACAACACACCAATGCCGCTGCCGTATTTGGAGGTCATTTGCAAGCCTGCGCCTTCAGGTGGTAGCGCCGCATTGCCAGCGAGCGACGAGAAGATAGACTCCCCCGAGCGAAGCGAAGACGCGTGCGTCCAACCCACGTGGTATGCATCTCCCACAAAGTTTTCCGCGGGTGCCTTCCAGTTGGCCTTGATCACAACCTTGCCTGGAGGACCGACCAGTTCTAAACCGCCGGAATGCTTGAACATAGGTTCCAGGTACCAAGCAGCGTCACCCAGATAGTCCATAAGAGGAGGGGCCTCCTGGTCGAAGCAACCGTAGATGAAGCCATGGAAGCTCTCCACGCGAGCGACTTCTTTCAACCCCAGACATTTTTTATTGAGCGACTCGCCGTACAGATCTTTTTCAAATGGAACGCTCTGCAGTTCACCGTTGGAGCCGAAGCCCCAGCCGTGATAGCTGCAAACAAAACCTTTGGCATTGCCGGCTTCCACGCTCACCAGCGTCTTGCCACGATGCCGGCAAACGTTCAGAAAAGCACGAATCGAACCGTCGTTCTGCCGGGAGACGATGACCTCGTCAATCCCCATTTTTGCGGTAACATAGTCGCCGGGGGCAGGAATCAGGCTATCATGAGTGAGAAAAAGCCAGTTCCGCGCAAAAATGGTTTTCAGTTCATGTTGGAAAAGTTCTTCATCGCCATGAATCAGGTGCTTTTGGCTCAGACCAGATTCACTTACCAAGATTTTATTATTGTAATTCATGTTTTCACCTAAAAAAGATGGAATGGGGGTGATTACGCTCTAGGGCCCGGGGTGCCTCCTGTTAAAATTCTTAGCTCAAATCAATCATTACGCGCAGGTTCTCAATCTTGACTGGATATGTTTTGATGTTCTGTGTCACGGGTGCGCACAGGGCTTTGCCTGTGCAAACGTCAAACCGACCTTGATGCAAGGGGCATTCGATTTCTCTACCCTCGAGATAACCATCACTCATGCGGGCGGAACCATGCGTGCACAGGTTGTCGGTAGCGTAGATTTCGCCTTCAACTTCATACAGCGCCAGCTCCTTGCCCTCGACAGTCACGCCGAGGACGTCACCTTCAAGGATGTCAGAAAGAGCGACTGCTTCAATCCACTTTACTGTCATAAAGCAATCCTCAGATGGGGTAAATGAGGAATTTAGGGAGCATTTCGCTGCCGCAAATACAGACGCTGCCCTTATTGTTTACGTTCATTTGAATGTCTTCCTGATGAATTCTCGATGGACAGAGGTGCATGGCCGGGAACTATTCAGATCCCACCGGGATAGAAGGCATCGGCATAAATATGTTCGGGTGATATTCCAAGATGCTTGGTGACGGTGCACAACGCTTCAACCATCGCTGGTGCGCCGCACAGGTAGGCCCTCCACCCAGCCAGCGAAAGGATGTCTTTTTCGATCACATCGGTAATTAGGCCGGCTCGCTGACCCTCATTAATCGGGCCCGTTGCAATCACCGTGTGTACGGTCAGTTGAGGGTGGTCAGCGGCGAGTTTGTGCAATCGCTCTGCGTCGTAGAGGTCTTGCTGACTGCGCACCCCGAAATAAAGGAGGATGGGGTTCGTCATACCCGACTTCAGCGCGCCGCGAACAATCGACAGCACCGGTGCGAGTCCGGTCCCGCCACCTACACACAGCATCGGTCCGGTGTGCTTCTGACGTAGATAAGCCGTACCAAGAGGCCCGCTCAACTTGATGCTTGTACCTTCGCGGACGTGTTCGAAAACATACTCCGTGACGCGCCCACCCGGCACCTTGCGTATGTGGAACTCCATTTCTTGGTCATCTGGCAAACCTGCCATTGAATACGGACGCGCATGCTCAGGGCTGAACTGCAGTGTCGCGTACTGTCCGGGTGAGAACTCGAAGGGCTTGGAGAGGCGTACGCGTAAGCGACGGATATCGTGAGTGGGCGACTCGACTGCGACCACTGTGCCCTTGATGATTCGCGCCGGGTGAGTGACAATTTCGTCGGCTTCTGGGACTTCGATAGCGCAATTGCCAGTGAGTACTGACTGACAGGCGAGCACATACTGCTTGTCGGTGAGGTTTGATTGCCCATTTTCCGCCCCAGAATCAATGACACTGCCATCTATAACCCGGCAGCGACAGGTTCCGCAACGCCCAGACAAGCAACTGTAGGAAATAGCTACACCGTTCTCGCGAAGCACTTCCAGAAGGTTGGCACCGGCACTGAAGGGAATTATGCGATTGTTCGGTTGTATGAGGAGTTCCATAATATGGCTTCGTTATTATAAGACTTATATGGTAAATAATCGTGAATACGACGTTATATGTCAATAACGCATAAGTGAGGTTGTTTATCACCAATGTGAATACTCATAACCTGGCTCCCCTTTCAGAAAATTACGCACTCCACCCTGAAGGAATGTTCCTGATAGCGAGGTGGCGATAGTGAAACCGCCCAAGGCACCAAACCCGTGTTGGATCGCGCCACAACTGGTTACTCTACTGACACTGTCGTCGGCAGGAGCATGGCGATACGAGATCAAGTACGACTGGTATCGTCTGTTAGCACGGATCGATGGTGACCAGGTGCAGCTTTTCACCAAAAACGGGTTTGACTAGATCGATCATATGCCACTCCTGGCCAAATAGCTGGGACGCCTAGCCGTCCATTCAGCCTGGCTCGACGGTGAGGTCGTATTCCAGGAAGACGACGGTCGACCAGCATTTCAAGCCCTGCAGTCAGCGTTCGCCGCACGGTGTACCGACAAATTTGTGTACGTGGCGTTCGACCTGCTCTACCTCGACGGTGCAGATCTGCGGGGAGAGGGCGTTGAACTGAGCCGCCAGGTACTTGAGGCGCTCCTCGAGCACTGCCCATTGGAGCGCGTACGCTTCAGCGATACCCTGGAAGCTTACCCAGTGCAGCTGCTGGCCAACGCTTGCCGGATGCAGCTGGAGGGAATCGTGGAGAAGCGTGATGGCCGCCGCTACAGCAGCGCAAGGAACGGCGCTTGGGTGAAATTGAAATGCGATAATCGCCAAGAATTTGTGATCTCAGGATTCACGCGCGCAGCTACCGGCGTCGGTTCGCTGTTACTGCGGGCTCCCCTTTACGAACTGATTACGGCCTTGCTGGCGCAGACGGCGTGGAATAATTGGTCGAAATCAGCGATCAAGGTTCCCCTTTCAATGAATGCTCTGTCGAAAGGCCTACTCGGGTTGGGAGCTATGCCCCTCACGCTGCTGGGCTCATTTGCTGTGTTTCCGGTTTTCAATGCGCCCAGCCAGGGAAACTGGATAGTCGCCGGCACCGTCGCTGCTGCTGGCGCTCTCGGGGCCTGGTTTATTGAGTGGACGGAGCGGAAAGTGGTGGCAATCGCGTCGTCATCGACCTGAAGCCGAATCAAGTGATCGTCGGCGGAGTGCCGATCGACTGCCCATTTTCCTCCATGACTCATTTTTCAGGAGCCGCGATGCGCTTGCCGAGGCTGTTGGTATCGCCGTCAACGAGGCCATGCTCAAACAGGAGAAATTCCTTGTCGCACGAAAATCGGCACTCATCAGGATCTGGCCGGGGAGCTTTCAGGTGACCGACTTCGAGCTGAAGGCGCTGTCCGCTGCCATTACGGCCGAGTTCATTTCACCGGCGTTTGAGCTGATGAGGCAACCGATGCCTCCCCAGGAACACCGCAACCTTTCCAGTGCTACGGCAGCGAATCGCTGAGCAACACAACGCCTTCCGGACAGAGGAATCGAACGGTGGCCATCAACGAAGAAATTCAGGCGGTACTCAGCAACCCTGGAACCAGTGCCTGAGTACGGGCAGGAAGAGTTCGCGGAGCTGCGATCGTATTACCCTGAGCTGTCCATGGTTTCGGACGGCTCTCTCTACTCGTTGTTCGATGTGTTCCAGATGGAGTGCCGCTTCGTTAACGGTTGGTCGGCAAACCGAGACGATGACTTCCTGTTCTACCTGCTCGGCAAGGTAGCAGACAGCAAGAACGACCACGAAACGGCCAAAGAGGTCGGTGAGTGGGTGGCCGACGCCCTGTTGCATGGCGCAACCTTGGATGCTGCCCTGGAGACCGGGCGAAGTGCAGACGGGTACAACCAGGCGATCGGCAAGCTCGCGCACCGGATTGCCGATGCCATGCGCTTCCTGGCTGATGACAAGAAGGCAACGGATCTCCGTGGTCGTCCCATTACGACCATGGGGGACACGATGCGGCTTGGCCGGAAGTTCAACGCCACAGCTATGGTGGTGGAGCAGAAACTTCCATTCTGATCGCACCTGCGAAATATAGGAACTGCGAGGGAGGGGGCAAAGTTCAGGCAAAATTGGTTGTTGTTAGGGCGCTTCTGGCAGAGCGCCCTCATCTCGGTGGTCAAGCGGCCGGCTGAACCTTGGCCAGATCTGACCCAGCATCAGGGGCAAGCTCCGAAACCAGATCCGATACTTCACCGTTCACCTGGGGAGCGTTAACGACAAGAAAGTCTCCCCAATCCTTCATCAGGGCGCGACGCTTATCCAGCAAGTCGCCGCGGTTATAAGCTGCTTCAACCTTACTGTTGAGGGTATGCGCGAGAGCCATTTCGCAAACCTCTCGCTGGTGATCGGTTTCTTCCGCGGCCCACGTCCGAAAAGTAGATCTGAACCCATGCGGTACGACGCCATCGACCTGGAGCTGATCGAGTACCCTTGCCATGGCATTGCCGGGAATAGGGCCTGTTCGCCAGGAGTTGAGAAATATCCATTTGTCATGCTTTCCGATCTGCTGCCGTAGCACCTCGAGCATTTGCTCCGTAAGGGGTACCCGGTGAGCCTTGCCCGCTTTCATGCGTTCTGCTGGGATGTACCAGACTTTCTCCTCCCAATCTATTTCCGGCCACTGGGCCCCGCTTACCTCTTGGTTACGGGTCGCAGTCAGAATTGCGAATTCAACAGCACGAGCTGCTGCCCCATCCAGGGAATCGAGCCTGGCCAACAGCTCGGCAGTGCGTGAAGGTGTCGGAGACGGGAAGGGGACTACCGTATGCGATTGCTTGGGCAAGAGCTTGTCGAGATGACCACGCCACCGTGCGGGGTTTTCACCTTGCCGAAGCTTCAGTGCCTTGGCTGCATCGAGCACGAGCTCTATGCGATTCCGGACGCGGTTCGCCGTGACGGGGATCTTGCTCCAGATCGGCGTTAGCACATCCAGGATATC
>NZ_CP018319.1:3430000-6126864 GCF_001952935.1 Pseudomonas frederiksbergensis | reverse complement strand
GCGTTCCTTGCGCTGACGCTGTTGGTGCTGTTGGTTCCGTATGTGCTGCATGCTCGCGGTATCAAGTTGCATGAGGATGATTGATTGCAGTGGCTGGTGCCGCCTGCCGGGTAGGCTGGCTGCATGGGTGTTCACCGAGGTCGGGGTACATATCCGTTTCCGCGGTCACGGCGGCTTAGGGTTCCGCCCTTACGGCGGGTCACTTGGAAAAGCCCCAAGTAACCAAGGGCTTTTGCCCCTTTCGTACGGTGGCTCGCCTAGGCTCGCCATACCCTCGCTCCGGTCCTGCTCCGTGGGCCCGCCGCCATCGGCCATCCATGGCCGGGGGCGGCTAACCCGGCATCCATGCCGGGTTGCCCACTGCGCAGAACCTCCACTCGGCCTACCGAGGGGGCGACTACCGCAACAGCACCGCGAGGCGGCCTACCGGCCGGCCTGCCTCTTCAAGCGTACGCATTCCCTGTATTGATCGTTCCCACGCTCTGCGTGGGAATGCATCCCGTGACGCTCCGCGTCACAGGACTCAAGCCTTGCGTCGCGAGCGGAACGCGGAGCGTCCCCAGCGGCATTCCCACGCAGAGCGTGGGAACGATCAGTGAATGAGCGGCGGGGGCCTTGCTCTGGCTTTTGATCTTGATCTTGATCTGCCCCGTCGGAAGGCCGAGCGCAGGTTCTGCGCAGTGGGCAACCCGGCATGGATGCCGGGTTAGCCGCCCCCGGCCATGGATGGCCGATGGCGGCGGGCCCACGGAGCAGGACCGGAGCGAGGGCATGGCGAGCCTGGGCGAGGCACCGTGCGTCAGGGGCAAGAGCGTTTGGTTACTTGGCGCTTTTCCAAGTGACTCGCTGTAAGAGCGAAACCGCCAGCCGCCATCACCGCAGAAACGGATATGTACGCCAACAACCCTAAGTGAACAGCATCAGGCCCCACGAGGTGCTTCGATCAAACCAGATTGATCGTGACGTCGATGTTGCCACGGGTCGCCTTCGAGTACGGGCACCGCTGATGGGCACCATCCACCACCGCCCGTGCGACAACAGGGTCCAGACCCGGAAGGCTGACATTGAGGCGCGCCTGGAGGAAAAAGGCGTCTTCGGTCTTGCCCAGGTCCACTTCGGCATCGACGGCAACGTCGCTCGGCAGGGTCACCTTCAAGGCGACTGCCGCCTTACCCATTGCACCGATGAAACAGGCCGACCAACCCGCAGCCAGCAGTTGTTCGGGATTGGTGCCACGCCCGGACGAGCCAGGCGCGGAAAGCTTGATGTCCAAACGTCCATCGTCGCTTCGCGCCTCGCCGTTACGGCCTCCGGTGGTGTGGGTCTTGCCGGTGTAAAGCACAGTATCGATTTCATTGATCATGAGGTGACTCCTGCTGGGGGTGGGCTCTTGGCCTGGGTTCATCGGAGAACACCAGGTGTGGACGCCGCCCACTTTTTCACCTTCATGTACTGCGTATGTGTCCTGATCCGGCAATTGTGTATGGCTGTGTAAGATCGCCCGCGAACATACAGAGCGATACAAATCATCTTGCCTCCGACTCTTCGCAAGTGCACAGCACCATTACCCTCGTTTGGGCAGTTTCCAGTCTGGCCGAATGAAATGGCAGGTGTAACCGTTGGGGTAGTGTTCTAGGTAGTCCTGATGTTCCGGTTCTGCTTCCCAGAACGGGCCTGCGGGCATGATTTCAGTGACGACCTTGTCGGGCCAGAGGCCGGATGCATCAGCATCGGCCACCGTGTCCTCGGCCACCTGCTTCTGTTCATCGTTGAGATAGAAGAGCGCCGAGCGGTAGCTCATACCCACATCGTTACCCTGACGATTCTTCGTCGTCGGGTCGTGGATCTGAAAGAAAAACTCGAGGATCTGGCGATAGCTGATCTGGTCCGGATCGAACACAATCTCGATCGCTTCCGCGTGCGTGCCATGATCGCGGTAAGTCGCATTGGGCACATCGCCGCCGGAGTAGCCCACCCGCGTGGACACTACGCCGGGGTAGCGTCTCAGCAAATCCTGCATGCCCCAGAAGCAGCCACCGGCCAGGATGGCAGTTTCAGTTCGCGTCGTCATAGTACGGTCCCTCCCATCAGTGAATTTGGCATCAGGTCTCAATCTACCTCATGTGCTTTCGCTTTTTGGCCAAAAGCGCTCACTCGGTCCGCGGCCACCGATTCTCGATTGCGTACCACGGCGCTTTCGATGCAACCCACACGTGTTTCTGTTTTTCACTAAGGAACGGCGTATCCAGCGTGCCTATCGCCACGGACATCCAATCCGAAAACTCGCCTTTGGAATCAGACCAGAACAGCGAAGAGCCGCAGTCGCCACAGAACTGTCGTGCGACGCCTTCAGACGAGTTAAAGGTTTTGAGCGTCTCGACACCCGCCATGATTGTAATCGCCGACCTGGGTGCGCTTGCATACGTCGCGAATGCTGCCCCGTGGCCCTTGCGACATTGGCTGCAATGGCAATGGGTAACCGCTTTCAGCTCGGCGGCCACGTAATATTTCACTGCGCCGCACAGGCAACTTCCTTGGTGAAGTACATCCATGTTCATCGTTTCTCAGGTGTCGGTTGCGCCACTTTAGCGGTCTGCCGGGTTGAGTGAAACCCAAGAGCCCGGTCTTTCGTCAGGCGGTTTTAATGCATCGGCAGCCCCCAGGATTTGATGCATCCTCATCGTTGCTGCCCGAAGCTCTTTCACGACCCATCGAAAGCAAGCGGGCGTGCAATCACCGAATGAGCTCATTCTTATAGTGATGCCCTGACCACCAATGGACAATCAACTGGCTGAGCTCCTGATACCTCAATGGTCTCGATCAGGTGCCGGGCAGCCTTGCGACCGATCTCGTAGTACGGCAGTTGTACCGTCGTCAACGGCGGGATGAACAGCTCAGCGATACCGATCATGTTGTCATAGCCGAGTACGGCGACATCGTCGGGGATTTTCAGGCCTCGGCCCAACAACAGCTGATAGGCACAAAATGCAATGCGGTCATTGCCACAGATCAGAATGTCGAATTGGGGACGACCATCAATGATGTGCCGGTCGAGGATGGCTGCGGTTTCACCATAGGCATCATGATCGGAAAGGTCGTATTGCAGGAGTGCGTCAGGCGCAAGGCCGAATGCCTGACAGGCACGCAGCAAGCCTTTTTGTCGCAGGTCCCAGGCCAGACTCTGTTTTGGCAAATTGATGCACAGAGGGCGCCGATAGCCTTGGCTCAACGCATGATGTACGGCTCGATACTGCCCGGTTTCGTCGTCGGGCACATAACTCACCAGGCGACTGTCATCCGCCAGGCAATTGGCGAGTACCAGGGGTTTGCTCTTCAAGCGCTCGGGAATGTTCACGTGGCGAAACCCCATGGCGCTGAAGATCAACCCGTCGGGACGGTGCGACAACATCAGGTCGATGTTCTGGTCGGTGGGCGGGTTGCTCAACAGGTTAAGGATGAACACATTCCAGCCCGCCTGCTGTGCGGTCTGTTCGATGGACAGCAGCAACTCGACTGCGAACGGTGTAGTCGCGGTGTCCAGCGCGAACACTCCGATGGTGCGCGACTGGAGGTTGTCGCCGCGCATCTTGCGCGCCGACAGGCTCGGTACGAATTGCAGTTCATCAATGGCGCGACGTACCCGCTGAAGGGTTTCGGGGCTCAGTTTTTCCGGATTATTGAGCGCTCGAGAAACCGTCATCAGGGACACGCCGGCCAGCTGTGCAACGTCTTTCACTGAAGTCATGCGAGGCGAGGCCGGTCAGGTTGACGCAGGATCATGACACAGGGCCCGCGCTTCTCGCGACTCGATTGACGCTGTTCATAACCATCCCGAGGCCAGAGGCCATGCCTTGGGAATGGAGACACGCCCGCCACTCCCGCTGGCCAGCAGCTTCACGCCCAGACTGTCGGGCCGCGGATAGAGGCGACTGCTGAGGCTGAAGCGCCCGTTTTCGTCGAACACCTCGATGGACGAGCGATCGAGGAACACCCGCAGTTCCAGTTGCCCTTGTGTCGGGTCTATCGCCACGCTGCGCTGACCGGTGACTTGCGCACCCGAGCGGCTGCGGTCAAGCACCAGGCGCTGCAGTGACGCATCGTAATAGAGCAGGGTTTCTTCCTTGCCATCATCGCTGCAGCGCAAGGCGATTCCGAGGTGGCCATCGGTGCAGCCGAGCAGATCCAGATGCACATGGATTTCGAGCATATCGCCATTCACTTCCGGCACCGACCGCGTACCCGACTCACCCCACCAGAGCGTGCCCTGCAATGGCGCTTTGCGCAGAGCGGTGAGCTCACGTGCCGGATAGACGCAAAGGCGATCTGCGTGCAGTTCAAGTTCGCGCGGCAAACCGAGCATGCCGCACCAGTGATGAGCCTGGCTCGGCATCGGGCTTTCCCACATGTCGAGCCACGCCCACACAAGGCGCCGACCGTCGGCGGCCAGTAGCGTTTGCGCCGCATAGAAATCGTGGCCGTTATCCAGCTCGATAAAAGGCCCGCCAGTAAAGTGCCATTCGCTGTCGAGTCGGCCCACTCGATAACCGGTCTGGTACTTGTTGAGCCGATCGTAACCCTGGGGCTGCATGCCTTGAGGGGAGTAGAGCAGCACATCGCGCCCGTTCAGCCGGAACAGGTCCGGGCACTCCCACATATAGCCATCACCCTCGCTGCCGCTGGCCACATAGTCGAGGAATTCCCAGGCGTGCAGATCCGTGGAACGGTACAGCGGCAGCAGCGGCACATCGCCCAGACGTGCGCCGGCAATCAGGTACCAACAGTCATCTTCCTGCCATACCTTTGGGTCGCGAAAGTGCATGATCGTGTCTTGCGGCGCGGTCTCGATGACGGCGCCATGCTTGACGAACCGGATGCCGTCGCTGCTGGTCGCCAGGCACTGGACTTGACGGATCGAGCGCTCGTCGCCCACGTCCTCCAGCCAGGTGTGCCCGGTGTAGATCAGTGCCAAGGTCTCCCCGCACACCACCGCGCTGCCGGAAAAACAACCGTCACGGTCGAACTCATCGCCGGGTGCCAGCGCAATGGGCAAATGCTGCCAATGGACCAGATCGGCGCTCTTGGCATGCCCCCAATACATCGGGCCCCATTTCGCGTCGAAGGGGTGGTGTTGGTAGAACACATGGTATTCGCCACGAAAGTACACCACCCCGTTAGGGTCGTTCATCCAGCCCGCTGGGGGGGCAAGATGATAACCGGGACGATAATCATCGCTGACGCGAGACAGGCCATCACTCAGCGCATGCTGCGCAAGGTCAAGGGCGCAAGACATTGGGTCGTTCATGGGATTCAAATACACAGTCATAGGGCGCTTGCTCGTGCCGAGCGCAGAGGGACGCCATCCGGCAGGGTTTTAATGGTTTGTGGGTGACGCTTCAAGGCCGCGCCGTCGGCGTCGAACAGGTGCAGGTTGTCGATGTCCAGCTGCAGCTCAACCCGATCGCCCGCTTGCCATCCGGCGCTGACTTCGCAACGACAGATCAATGGCTCGTCTTGACCTGTATCGAGGTGCACATAGGTTTCGCTGCCCAGGTATTCGACCGCGGTAACGACGACGCCGGCAGTTCCATCTGCCGGTTTGAGCGACACATGCTCCGGGCGAATCCCCAGGCTCAGCTGCGTGCTCGTCGCCAGGTTCGAGCTGTCGAAGGGCAGGGGCGTGATACCCCATACGAGGGTATCCACCAGGCTGGTTTCGCCTGGCGTCTGCAGGCGCGCCGGCAGAAAATTCATTCTGGGCGAACCGAGAAAACCGGCGACAAAGCGGCTGGCCGGGCGTTCATAGAGTTCGCGCGGTGAGCCGACCTGTTCTACGCGCCCGCCATTGAGCACGACAATTTTGTCGGCCAGGGTCATCGCTTCAACCTGATCGTGGGTGACGTAGATCATGGTCGAGCCCAGCCGATCATGCAGTCGGGCAATTTCGTTGCGCATCTGCACCCGCAAGGACGCATCCAGGTTGGAAAGTGGCTCATCGAACAACAAGATGTCCGGTTCCCGCGCCATGGCTCTGCCCATGGCTACACGCTGACGCTGCCCACCGGACAGTTCCTTTGGCTTGCGTTGCAGCAGTTTGTCCAACTGCAGGATTTGTGCGGTTTTCAGCACGCGCTCGCGCAGGCTGGTCTTCTCAGTCTTGGCCAGTTTGAGACCAAAGCTGATGTTGTCGTAGACGCTCATGTGCGGGTACAGCGCATAAGACTGAAACACCATGCCGACACCACGCTCGCGCGGCTCCAGGTCGTTGACCCGTCGCCCGTCGATCAGCAGGTCGCCGCCGCAGATCGAATCCAGCCCGGCGATCAGTCGCAGCAGGGTCGACTTTCCGCAGCCTGAAGGGCCAACGAACACCACGAATTCACCCGCCGCGATTTCCAGGCTGACGTCGCGAAGAATGCGCATGCCGCCCAATTGTTTGTTCACGTTGTCCAGTTTCAATTTGATCACGATGCTGTTCCTTGTCTTTGTTGGGCATCAACCCTTTAACGCGCCGGCAGTGAGACCGGAAACGATTCGGCGCTGGAAGATCAGCACCAGAATCACCAGTGGGACGGTGACCACCACCGAGGCGGCCATCAATAACCCCCAAGGCAACTCATGGGGACTGCCGCCGGAAATCAAGGCGATGGCGACCGGCACCGTGCGTTGCGTGTCGGTGAGGGTGAAGGTCAGGGCAAACAGGAACTCGTTCCACGCGGCGATGAAGGCCAATAAGCCAGTGGTGACCAGTGCGGGCCAGAGCAGCGGCAACAGCACGCGGGTCAGCGTGACCCAGGGTGAGGCGCCATCCATGATTGCCGCTTCTTCCAGTTCATGGGGCAGTTGCCCCATGAACGTGGTCAGCACCCAGACGGTGAAGGGCAGGGTGAAAATCGTATAGCTGAGGATCAACGCCCAGGAGGTGTTGTACAGACCCAGTGCACGTATCACTTCGAACAGCCCCGACAACACCGCGACCTGAGGAAACATCGACACGCCAAGAACCATCATCAAGACCGTGCCACGGCCACGGAACTTCACCCGGCCCAAGGCATAGGCGGCGGTCAGGCTGAGGAACAGCGCCAATGTCACCACGCACAGCGCAACCACCAGCGAGTTGCCGATCGCCCGCAGGAATGAGGCTTGATTGAGCACTGCCACGTAATTGGAGAAGTCGGGGTTTTCGATCCAGTAACTCACCTCGAACAAGGCGCTGGACGGCTTCAGCGACGTCACGATGGCGTAGTAGAAAGGGAAGACCGCATACAGCAGTAACCCCCCGATCAGACACCAGAATCCGAGGCGCAACAGGGCTTTTTTCAGTAGGCGCAGGTTCATGACCGGACCTCCAGTTGACGGCGTCCGAGGTAGAGATAAAGCAGGGCGATGACTGCAACCACCAAAAACAACAGCGTCGAGGCTGCGCTGCCGTAACCGACGTCCTGGAATTCCACCAGGTGCTGGCGGGCATACACCGACATGCTCATGGTGCTCGATGAATTCGAGGTCAGCACATAGATCACGTCGAATACTCGCAGCGAGTCGAGGATGCGGAAGATCGCCGCCACCAGCAGTGCGGGCATGAGCAGGGGAAGCGTGACACGCCAGAACACTTTCAGTGGATGAATGCCATCGACCCTGGCGGCTTCGTAGCAATCGCTTGGCAACATCTGCAAGGCGGCCAACATCAGCAGCGTGACAAAAGGGACGGTCTTCCAGACATCGACGATGATCACCGCCCACATCGACAGATCCGCATCGGCCGTCCAGGCCAGGGGCGCGTCAATCAGGCCGAGGCTCAGCATCAGGTGATTGATGATGCCGAACTGGTCGTTAAGCATCCATGACCAGATCTTCGCCGAGACAATGGTCGGAATCGCCCAGGGAATCAGAATCAACGCCCGCACCAGCGAACGGCCGGTGAACTTGATGTTCAGCAGCAACGCCACCAGCAGTCCCAGTACGACTTCCAGTCCCACCGACACCACGGTGAAATGCAAGGTGTTGCGCACCGCGTTCCACCATTGTGGATCGACCAGAATGCCCGACCAGTTGGTACCGTTGTGGAATAGATAATTGCTCAAGCCAACGAAGGTTCCGCCACCGGTATCCGCCAGATTGGCGTCGGTCAGGCTGAACCAGAATGTGCGCAGTAGCGGCCAGGCTGCCACCAGGGCCAGACACAGCAACATCGGCGTCAGAAACAGCCAGGCAGCGCGTACTCGGCGTCGTTGTACGGGCGTTTCCCTGGTGAGCAGCAGCTCATCACAGGGGGCATGGGTAGAAGAGACAGACATGGTGATTTCCTTCCTTGTGGCTTACCAGTTCCGGCGTTTGATGCGCGTGAGTTCGCTTTCCAGTTCGGCCAGCGCCTGATCGACAGGCAACTCGCCCGCCAGCACGCCATGCACTCGATCGAAGAACGCATTGGAGACCCGTGGATAGCGATCGGCAGTGATGGAGGCGGGGCGCATGACTCCATCGTTGAGAATGCTGTGCAGCTGAGCGTAATAAGGCATGGCCGCGAGCAGTTCGGGGTCTTGATACAGCGACTCGATAACCGGGTTATAGGCGCCAATCAGGGCACGATGTTTTTGCTCTTGGGCACTGGTCAGGTAGCTCACCAGTTCTGCGGCCAGTTTTGGGTGGGCGCTGTAACGCGATACCGCCAGGCCCCAGCCACCGAGGGTGGATGCATGGGTGCCGGTCTCGCCGCCGCGGGGCAGGGGAGCGACCCCGACCTTGTCTTTTACGGCACTGTCCTGACTTTGGACCAGAGCCCAGACATACGGCCAGTTACGCATGAACAGCGCATTGCCCGACTGGAATACGCCACGGCCTTCTTCCTCGGTGTAATTGAGTACGCCACGCGGGGAGATGTCGCCTACCCAGCTTTTCGCCAGGGTCAAAGCCGTTCTTGAGGCCTGACTGTTGACCACGATGTCACCTTTTGGATTGACCAGCCCGCCTTCCGGTTGGCTGCTGATCCACTCCAGCGCGTTACACGTCAGACCCTCGTAGGCGCGTCCCTGAAAGATGTAACCCCACGCATTGGGGTTCCCGGCGTTGCGTTCAGCCTGTTGAACATCCTTTGCGGTAGAGGTCATTTCCTCCCAGGTCTGGGGAACCTGCTTGTCGTATTTCTCGAGCAAGTCCTTGCGGTAATACAGCAGGCCTGAATCGGTGAACCACGGCATCGTCACCAGCCGTCCGTTCACTGTGGCGTTATCCACCTGTGCCTGGAAATAACCCTGGGTCGCGTTGGCTGGAAGCACCTCGCGCAGATCCATCAGGTGTTTGGCCAGCATTCCCGGCCACACCATATCGATTTGAATGATGTCGATGTCGGCGGACTGCGCACTGAGGATCTGTTGGTAGAACGACAACCGCTCGGTCGCCGAGTTAGGCGTGGAAACCACCTCGACGTTGTTGCCGGTCTGTTTCGACCACGCCTCGACAGCCTCCTTGCAGAGTTGTAACTCAGCACCCACCGCACCGCACGAGATCGTCAAATTGGCCGCGCTCGAGAGGGATGGAAGCCCGGCACAGAGGGTGAGCAGTGCTGCTGGAAGAAGAGATTTCAGCTGTTTCATAGAGCCCTCTTTATTTTTGTTTTTAGAAAAGTTAACGTTAACATCGCCAAATGTAGCAGCGTATTTGCGATGAGGCATCCTTTTTTTCGTTGATTGCGACAATTTACAACTCACGAAAAATGGCCGGTCGCGGGAACAAAACAATAAAAACAAAACAGGGAAATCCACATGCACAAAGCATCAGGCTGGCTACTCGCTGGCGTGCTCGGCACATCGGCGGCAACCTCTCAGGCCGCGACTCTGGAAGAACGCATGGCTGCGTTTGAAGCCCGTACCAGCGCAGCGGAAAAGCGTGCAGCCGCAGCCGAACAGCAAACCCAGGCACTTGCCAGGGAATTGCAGCAAATCAAACTCGCAGCTCCCGCCTTGCAGCCCGCCGCGTCTACTGCCGCAGCTATTTCGGCGCCTGCTTTGGACACCCGACTGGCAAAACTCGAAGCCCGTCAGCAAAGCATGGAAAAGCAGGGCAGCAGCGGACACCTCACTGACGGCTTCAGCTTCAAGGGCTACGCCCGCTCCGGATTGCTGATCAACGATGGGCTGGGTGGTGGTCGTGGTGGCCCTTATACAACGCCTGCCGGTTCAGTCGGTGGTGCCGTCGGGCGACTCGGTAACGAAGACGACACCTACATGCGCATAGACCTGTCGAAAGAGATGTATGCGCAGAACGGCACCCGATCCAAATTCACCGTGTCCATCGCCGACGGTGTGGAAAGCTCCAATGACTGGACGGCCGAAGAGAGCAACCTGAACGTGCGTCAGGTATTTACTGAACTCGATCATCTCGCCGCCTTCAAGGGCAATTCAGTGTTCGAGAACTCCACCCTGTGGGCGGGCAAGCGATTCGACAGGGACAATTTCGATATCCACTGGCTGGACTCGGACGTGGTCTTTCTGGCCGGCACCGGGGGTGGGATCTACGATGTGCAGATGAACAAGGACTGGCGCTCGAATTACTCCTTGATCGGGCGCAACTACGGGGATTTCAGTGAAGGCGGTATCAACGCCGATGTGGAAAGCTACATCCTGACCTCCAACCAGTTCTTCGACAGTGGTCAGTGGCAGTGGATGTTCAATGGCATTGGCTCAAAGAAAAACGACTTTGGCACTCGCAGCAATGAAGCGGGCCTGGCGCCTGCGGATTCCGGCTTGCACAGCATGCTGGCCAATCACCAGAAAAACTTTTTCGGCAGGGAAGGCTTCTTCAAAACAGCACTGCTCTATGGGCAAGGTCTGGGGGCAGAGGTCAAGAACATCGGTTCGGATGGCGAACTGATCGACGACGCCCGCGCTCTGCGCCTGGCGCTTTATGGTGAGACACCCATTGCACCCGGCTGGCGTATCGGCCCCAGTTTGTTGGCCGAACAGAGCAAGGACAGATACGTCAAGGGTGACGACTACCGCTGGATGACCCTGAACGTGCGGTTGGCCAATGAAATCAACAGCAATTTCGAGATGGCCTACGAAATGAGCTGGCAAACCATGGACCTCGACCCCAAGGGTTACATGCAACGCAATGCGGTCGACGGTAACTTCTGGAAATTCACGGTCGCTCCGACATTCAAGCCTGATTTTGGAGACCTTCTCACACGTCCCGAATTGCGAGTGTTCGCAAGTCTCATGAACTGGTCTTCGGACCTGGACAGATACAGTTCCACAGACAACTTCGGCAAGACGGACTTCAACGCCGGAGGTGTGTGGCAATACGGGATACAAATGGAAACCTGGTTTTAATACTTGAACGCGTCCGGACAACCCGCCTTCAGTGCGTCTGCTGGCGGTTGTTGCAAACAGAGATGGTTCCTGCAGCTGAAATACTGACGAAACATTCTGGCCATATGATTCGCGTCACTGAAATCCAGGGAGTTGGAGATGAATCGACCATCAAGAAGCATGCGCAAACTGCTCGACGCCGTCGCCACTAACAATGAGGTAGCGGCGCTAGATATGATGCGCGCAGCAGAGCATCTCCAAGACGAAGTGCTACGCCAGCGGTTGCTCAACATGATTCACCGACTCAACCAGGACGCCATGGACTTACGAGCGGCGCGTGACGATATCCAAGGCGGAGCCATAAAGCTCGCGTGATCATTCTCGGTGACGTCTCTTGGTCTGTATGCCGCGTTGGGCTTGGGCCAAGGGCGCGTTGACCCGTCCGAGCTATCCCGGTGGGTCAGCCGGGTAGGGACGCCTTATGTATGGCTGGTTGGTGTACGTAAGGATATGCTGCCCCCGACTTCATGTATGCCAATAAAAACCAACCACAGTGACGTTATGAGCCAACTAGAGACGCGTGCGACTGCCCTAACGCTGTATCCAGAGGACTCCCGAGAGGCGGCGGCCCTGCTGAAGCAGGCCGTACCACTGATGGTGCGTCACAACATTCCACCAAACCCCGTGCACTATGCTCTCTGGTACACCTACAGCAAAGGTCAGGAGCCAGAGCTTAATCGCCATCTGGACAGGGTGGTCAAAGACTTCGACTGTTTCCCTCCCGAATCCGCTACGAAGCTTTTTCGCGACTACATCATTCGTGACGAGTTGGAGGAGGCGCGCGCAGGGCAACAACAAGCGATCGATCTGGTTGACGATATGGAGCGTAATGTCTCGCGTAGTGTGAATGGCAGTTCCAACTTTCAAGCCAGTCTTGGCCATTGCATGGAAATGCTCGCGGAGCCGGTTGACCAGAGGTTGCCTGCCATTCTGAGCGAGCTGCAACAGAGCACCCAGGTCATGCAGGATCAGCAAGAGCTTTTCCTGTCCCAGTTGCACTCAGCGCAAAATGAAATCAAGAGTCTGAGAGACAAGCTCGAGCGAGCCCAACTGGCTGCATCTTTGGATGGTCTGACTAAGGTGTTGAACCGAGCTACCTTCACTCGCTTGCTGGAGCATGCATTGATCAACGCTCCTCATGGGGTGGCATTGGTCATGTTGGATATCGATCATTTCAAGCAGTTCAATGACCGCTATGGCCATCCTTTGGGCGACCGCGTACTTGAACATGTTGGTCAGGTGTTACGGAACTCAATCCCGCCTCAGGCCCTGGCGGCACGCTATGGGGGTGAAGAGTTCTGTGTAGTCCTGCAAGAGTGTTTTGATCTCACCAGTGCTCATGCTTTTGCTGAGCAGCTGCGCCTGAAAATTCAGGCGCTGCGGATCAAGGTTCGTGGCACGGATGAGGTGCTGGACACTGTAACTGCGTCTTTGGGTGTCGCCGTCGCCAAATCTGGTGACGATGTGGAAAGCCTTCTGACTCGTGCCGATGATGCCCTCTATCAAGCCAAGCGCAGCGGGCGCAACCGAGTGAGCTGAGATCATTGATGTATTTTATTTTTTAAGACTGCTGGCTAGAAAAGCGGAGATGTCGAAGAAGGGATCAATCCGGTGAATCATCAGCCCGATCTGTTCGATCAGAAGGCCCGGAGTTATCAGGCTCGCTGGCCTTTGCTGTAGCGTTTCACCGCGCCCCAGTGACCGGCAAGCTGAGCAGTTGATCGGCAGCGGGCTGGCCCTGGAACGGAGCAAGGAGAGAGTCGGGACACCGCAGTCGGGCTGACCGGTATCCCTTCGTTACGCAAAAATCAGAACTTGAACGCTTGTCGGCCTACCAGCAACCAGTGGCCTTTCTGTTTTTGCCAAATCTGGAAGTTCTCGATTTCGGTCGGAACCACTTCGGTGCCTTTGAGCGCTTGTGCCGAGAAGTGATGACGAACCAACGCTACGTCACCCGATACGGTGATGGTCTGGTTCTGCATCTCCAGGGTTTTGAACGCGCTTTTCCCGGTTTCGATATCGGCGATGAATTCCTTCTTGTCCTGAATCTTCCCGCTGGAATGCCCGTAGGTCAGGTTCTCGGCGGTCAGTGCTTTCAGTTCGGCAATGTTCTTGTGCAGCATGGCTTGTGTCAGATGATCGACGGCTTGCGCAACATCCTTGTCCGCGGAAGCAGGGGCGGCTGCTACATAGCCACTGAAGAGGCACAAGAATCCAATCAGCACTTTCACTTTTTTCATGGGGGTTTCCTTGTTGTTTTGGGTGGTTGCTTGTCGGTCGTCGTACAACGTAGCACGAGGTATGGAAAAAAACGAACAGGTGTTGAGGGCTTGTCTCGAGGTTTGAAAGTCGGAACGACATCCCGAAAATGAACAGAAAATTTTTGATGGGGTGAAGCGGGGTTTGTTGGCAAAGTCTTCATATTGCTGGATGTGGTCAACGCAACTCGCCATTACAATGCAATACGCAGTAACACATCACTTATAGGGATATTGGCCAGTGGATGACAACAGAAGGCCCATCAAGACGCGCTCTGCGGGCTGGGCAAGACACCTCACCGACATGCTGGTGAAAAGAGACATTTCCCCCAATCAGATATCCGTCGCCAGCATCGCCTTCGCGCTTGTCGGCGTCGTGGCGCTCAATATTGACAGCGGTGTCGTTGGATCGATTTGCTGCGCGATCGGCATTCAGTTGCGCCTGCTGTGCAACCTCTTCGATGGGATGGTGGCGATAGAGGGCGGCAAGAAGTCGGATATCGGCAGCCTCTACAACGAATTCCCGGACCGGATCGCCGACAGCTTGCTGATCGTCGGGCTCGGGTATGCCATTGGCCAATCCGACCTCGGATGGTTTGCTGCCCTGGCGGCAGCACTGACCGCATATGTCAGGGTGTTCGGCGGCTCGATCGGCCTCAAGCAGACCTTCATCGGCCCTATGGCCAAGCAGCATCGAATGGCCGTGATGACCGCAGGACTGCTGCTGAATGCCGTCGAAGCCAGCGTTTATGGCACTCACTACATACTGTTGATCGCACTGGCTGGCATCGCCATCGGCTCCGTCGCCACCTGCGTCACGCGAACGCTGGCAATCGCCAGGCAGCTGAAAGGGGCCGACCATGTGGATCAGTAATGCGCTGATTTCTGTTCTTCGACTGTTGATTGGCGTCACGGCCAGATGGGAGAGCCCGCCGGATCTCACCCGTCAGCGAATCTATTTCGCCAATCACACCAGTCACATGGACACCTTGGCCATCATTGCGGCCCTGCCGCCCGAGGCCCGGTTGAATGTGAAGCCGATCGCCGCTGCCGATTACTGGGGAAAGAACCGGTTTCTGTCGTACATCTCGCAGAAAGGCCTGAATGCGGTGCTGATTGACCGTAAACCGGCGCCTGGTAAAAACGCGCTGGCGCCCATTTTCGATGTGGTGCAGGCGGGGCATTCGATCATCTTCTTTCCGGAAGGAACGCGCTCATCCGAGGCGCTGCCCGGGGAATTCAAATCAGGTCTGTACCGGCTGGCCGAGACCTTCCCCGATGTCGACTTGGTGCCGATTTACCTGGAAAACCTTCATCGCTCCATGCCCAAAGGCAAACACGTCCCTCTGCCGATCATTTGCACGATCCGTATCGGCAATCCGATGCAAAGGATTGCTGGCGAGGATAAACAGGTGTTCCTGGAACGTGCGCGTAACGCCATCGTGGAGCTGTCGAAATGACTCTTGACGCAAAGTTTTTGTGGTTCTTTTTCGGATTGGCCTGCTTGCTGGCAATTGCTTCGCTGGCCGGTCGATTGTTGGCCCTGCGGGCCAAAACGGAAGGCGCTGTCTCGACCGTCGAAAACCTCAATCAGCGTGTGAATGCCTGGTGGGGGATGGTCATCATCTTCTTTGTGTCCTACCTGCTGGGCGGTAATGCAACAGTCGTTCTGTTCGGTTTCATCTCACTGTTCGCGCTCAGGGAATTCATCACCCTGACACCGACCAGGCGAGGTGATCATAACGCTCTGTTTTCGGCGTTTTTCATCCTGATCCCGCTGCAATACATCCTGATCGGCACGCACTGGTATTCGATGTTTACGCTGCTGATTCCGGTGTATTCATTCCTCCTGCTACCGGCGATTGCGGTGCTGAGCCAGGACACTGACGGCTTCCTGGAAAGGACGGCGAAGATCCAGTGGGGCGTGATGATCTGCATTTATTGCATCAGCCATGCGCCCGCACTTTTGCTCCTGGACCTGGAAGGGTTCGCCGGCCAAAACGCGCTGTTGCTGTTCTACCTGGTGTTCGTCGTTCAGTTGAGTGACGTGTTGCAGTACGTGTTCGGCAAGCTCTTCGGCAAACACAAAGTTGCACCGCTGGTGAGTCCGTCAAAAACGGTCGAAGGTCTGGTCGGGGGCGGGCTGTCTGCAACGCTGATTGGCGGCTGCATGTTCTGGATGACTCCCTTCAGCTTCTGGCAGTCATTGCTGATGTCGTTCGTCATCGTGGTGATGGGCTTTCTCGGTGGTCTGGTCATGTCGGCGATCAAACGCAGTTTGAGCGCCAAGGACTGGGGCACCATGATCAAAGGCCACGGCGGCATGCTCGACCGCATGGACTCGATTTGCTTCGCGGCACCGATCTTCTTTCACCTGACGCGCTACTTCTTCTCCGCTGCCTGATTCAGGCGCCCTCAAAACCGAAAAAAACATACCGCATGTCGTAAAGACATGCGCGTATGGACATTCGCTTCATTAACCACTCTTGCCGGTCGATAACCTCTTGAGCGACCCAATCCGCGAGAGGAACCCCAGAGTGTCCATAAAATTACGTTTGATTCTGCTGATTGGCACCGGGCTGATTACCGCGTTGCTCATGAGCCTGGTCAGTTACCTGGGAAATACCCGGATGGCTGAGGCGGTGAATGACAACGAGGTCAGTATGGCCTTGCTGCGCAATCACCTCGAAGCCGACATGATGCACGACGCGTTACGCGCCGACGTGCTGTCGGCGATGCTGGTCGGGCTGGGTAAAAGCACCAGCAGCAAAGCCGAGGTGCGCAGTTCCACCGAGGAGCATGCGGCGCACTTTCGTGAAATGCTCGGTGAAAACCTCAAGCTGCCGGTCAACGACGTTCTTAAAGCGGGCCTGAATAAGATCAAGCCCAGCCTCGATACCTACATCAGCGCAGCCGAGCGCATCGTCGCGCAGGCGCTGGAAAATCCGGAGGCCGCGCAGCAACAACTGGGCAGTTTCAGTAGCGTGTTCAGCCAGCTGGAAGTTCAGATGGCCGCGCTCAGCGAACTGATCGAAACCAACACCCACCAGACCAGCGTCGGCACTCAGACAGTCATCAGTAACGCCAACTTCACCCTCGGCGGCGTCCTGATCGCCAGCCTGCTATTGCTGTTGGCCCAAGGGCGCTGGGTGATTTTGAGCATCATGGGACCGTTGCAGAACGCCAGCCGCATCGCCGACAGCATCGCCCATGGCAACCTGAGCGAACCGATTGTCGAGCCCACTCACAACGACGAAGCGAGCGCCCTGATCCGCAGCCTCGCGACCATGCAGCGCGACCTGCGCGGCATGATCGAAGCCGTGCGCAGCAACGCCCACGGCGTGAGCGGCATGAGTGAACAATTGAGCAGCGGCTGTCACGAAGTGGCCGGTAGCAGCCAGCAGCAAAGCGTTGCCGCCAGCACCATGGCAGCGGCTGCCAGCGAAATGACCGCGAGCATCGAGGAAATCACCCGGCATGCCGAACGTGCGTTGAACATGGCCAATCAGGCCGAGGCATTGGCCAAGGATGGCGGTCGTGTGATCCATCAGGTGGTCAACGACATGGACGGTATAGCGCGTTCGGCGCAGCAGTCGGCCCAGGTGATCCGCACGCTGGACAAGGAGTCCGAAGGGATTTTCAGCATCATCCAGGTGATCAAGGGCATCGCCGATCAAACCAACCTGCTGGCGCTCAATGCCGCGATCGAAGCCGCTCGTGCCGGTGAGCAGGGTCGTGGATTTGCCGTGGTGGCCGACGAAGTGCGCAGCCTGGCGGGACGCACCAGCGCCTCCACCCAGGAAATTGCCACGATGGTCTCACGCATCCAGCAAAGCACCCGCGAGGCGGTGACCAGCATGGAGGCGGGCGTGGCGCAGGTCGACAAAGGCATGGCGGTGACCGCCGACGTCGAGCGCGCCATCCGCGAAATCCTCGACGCCACGCTGAACACTACGCAACTGGTCAACGACATCACCCGCACCATTGGTGAGCAGAGCCTGGCCAGCAATGAAATCGCCCATCAGGTCGAAATGATTGCCGGCATGTCCGAAGGCAATAGCAAGGTCATCGGCCGGACCGCCTCGACCACCGATGAGTTGTCTACCCTGGCGGGCAAGCTCTCGCAGTCGGTGGATCGGTTTCGGCTTTGAGGACTTTTACTCAAGTTCTAGAAGTTGGTCGACACCGCGTACCCCGATGATCATTCGATCATCAGGGTGTACACGCCGAACTGCATCCATCAATGCCCACCCACCACCATATGACTGAACGGCGCCACATACGCCTGCAACGTCACCAAACCACCGACCAGAATCGCCAGGATGATCGAGTGGAAAAACACATAACGCAGGATTTCCCCTTCATGCCCGTACCAGCGGGTGGCGGTGGAGGCGACCACGATCGACTGGGCGTCGACCATCTTGCCCATGACCCCGCCGGAACTGTTGGCGGCAGCCATCAACACCGGGCTGATCCCCAGCTGCTCGGCAGTCACCCGTTGCAAACCGCCGAACAGCACGTTGGACGCCGTATCCGAGCCGGTCAGCGCCACGCCAAGCCAACCGAGCAGAGTGCCGAACATGGGGTAGAAGATGCCCGTTGCGGCGAAGGCCAGGCCCATGGTGGCGTCCAGTCCTGAATAGCGGGTGAGGAAACCCAGGGCGAGCATCGCGACAATGGTGATCAGCGAGTAGCGCACCACCCAGATCGTTCGCAGGTACTGGTGAATCAGTTGCGGGATGGAATAGCCCATCAGCAGCCCGCCGAGGATCGCCGACAGCAGGATGCCGCTACCGGTGCTGGTGAACCAGGTGAACTTGTAGACCGCTTCCTCGGTTTTAGGCGCGGGCACTACAGGCGGGACCTTCTCGATCTGCTGGTGAATCGTGGTGAACGTCACGACCGGAGCGAAGATCGGGTTGGCTTCACGCATCGGTTTGCCTTGAGGGTCGAGCTTGGCCGAGTGGGTGACCGGATCAATCGCCGGGCGGGTATCGAACATGTTTTTGAAACCCTGGGTGCCCCAGGCGAACACGAACACGGTGAGGATGATCCACGGCATCCACGCGCGCATCACCGCAGGCTTGGCATCGTTGGCAAAGGTCGCGCTGGCGACAGGTTTTTCGTCATGCTCTTCGGCAATTTTTGAGTTGTCGACGCGCCCGGACAGTGCGGCGGAGGTGTGCACGGTGGCCGGCTTCCAAACCTTGAGGAAACCGGTCAGGCAGGCCATGGAAATCAGCGCGGCGATCACGTCCACCAGCATCGGCCCGTGGTAGTTGGACACCAGGAACTGCGGCACGGCGAAACTGACCCCGGCCACCAGAATCGCCGGCCAGATTTCCAGCATCTTGCGCCAGCCGGCGAAGGCCCAGATCAACCAGAACGGCACGATCACCGAGAAAAACGGCAATTGCCGGCCGACCATCATCGACAGTTCCATTTCATCCAGGCCGGTCACCTTGGCCAGGGTGATGATCGGCGTGCCCAGCGCACCGAACGCCACGGGCGCGGTGTTGGCGATCAACGCCAGGCCAGAGGCGGCCAGTGGCGAGAAGCCCAACCCGATCAGAATCGCCCCGGTCACCGCTACCGGCGTACCGAAACCCGCGGCCCCTTCGAAGAAAGCACCGAAGCAGAAGGCAATCAGCAGCAACTGCAAACGTCGATCGTCGGTGATGCGCGCCAGGGAATCCTGCAGCACTTTGAACGAGCCGTTCTCGGTGGTCAGCCGATGCAGGAAGATAATGTTGAGCACAATCCAGCCAATCGGCAGCAAGCCGTTCGCTGCGCCGTACAGGGCGGCCGAGCCGGCCATGTCCGCTGGCATGTCGAAGGCGAAGATCGCGATCACCAGCGCAGACGCCAGGGCCATCAATGCGGCCAGATGCGCTTTCACATGGAAAAACGCCAGGGCTGCCAGCATCACCACGACCGGCACGGCTGCCATGAGGGTTGAAAGTATCGGGTTACCGAACGGATCGTAGATTTGCTGCCAGACCATGTTCCACCTCTGCTTTTTATTGTTGGGCGTGCAGACCCCGAGGGGGCGGTGGCTTCTAGTATAGGTGGCATTACGCCGCTGTCCTGGCAGGCCTTTGAGTGGGCCGCACTGAGCTAACATGGCCAATGAGTAAATGCGCTACTCGGACTTCAACAGGAGAAATGCAGCCATGACTGAACGCCATATGCACCACAAGGAAACGCTGTCGAACGGATGCAGGATCGAAGTCAAAGCCGAGATATTGAAGGACGGCTCACTGGGGATGTTCATCGGTGTTTACCGGCCCGACGGCACCGCCATTGTTGAGGATCACGATCCCAAACCGCATCTGCTGGACATGGAAGCTGCCTTTGACTGGGGGATCGAAAAGGCCAAGACCTTCGGCAACAGTCAAAAAACGTTGTAAGCGCGGTTTTGGACACTCTCGTGAAGAAGGTGACAACCACCATGAAGAAAGAGCCGGTCGGTGCAAATGAAGAAGAGAAGGGTGCTTCGGCCTCTCAGATGATCGACGCGAGAATCAAGGAGCTGGGCGATTGGCGAGGCGAGACGCTTGCCCGGGTCCGAACGCTCATCCGCCAGGCCGACCCTGACGTGGTCGAGGAATGGAAGTGGCGGGGGGTTCCAGTGTGGTCGCACGGCGCAATCCTCTGCACCGGTGAGACCTACAAGCAGGTCGTGAAGCTGACGTTTGCCAAGGGCGCCGCGCTGCAAGACCCTTCCGGCCTCTTCAACGCCAGCCTCGAAGGCAACACCCGACGTGCCATCGATTTGCATGAGGGCGACACGCTCGATGAGAACGCCTTGAAGGCGCTGATTCTCGCCGCCGTGGCGTTCAACACGAGCAGGCGTGCGAAACCCTGACACGGCCTCGCCGACAGCTTCGGTTTTCTGAAGTGTGAGGGCGCTTGTAGCGTTGTCATACGACTTTGCTGGGTGTCAACACGCTGACACCCAGCGCTAACTACCTGAAAAATAAAAATCTGACGGGCCACAACCAGCGGCACCTATACGAAATGCACGTTAACGGGCGCTGTTCGTCGAGACGAACGGCATTTTTTCGGATTGACAGCCCGATAGTGAACTCGATATAAAAGGCACGGTTGTACGACGACAGACGATTATCGACTGTTAAACACTAAAAATAAAAACGAGTGTCGGCCCCATCATGAATTCAACCCGTCTGCGCATCCCCCTGAATGCCGCTTCCTATGGTTCGACCTCGACTGCTTGCCTATCCCCACGGTCAGGTCCGTCGCATACGACTGTCCCGCCCAACGCCCGATAGCTCTTGCCAAATGTCCGACTCCAGCCGCTGAGCATGGAGTCCCCATTTTCGATCCCGCAATACCGTGGCGTGGCTCCATCGCGTTTTGACGATGCTTCACGACACCATAGATCTCGCTTGAAACCGAGAGATCATCACCCTAATCCAACAATAAAGTGATGCCATGAATCTGAACGAGCCCATCAATGCGCAACGAGTCGGCCAGGCCGTCGGCAAGTACCGCTGGACGATTTGCGCGCTGTTGTTTTTTGCCACCACCGTCAACTACCTGGACCGCCAGGTACTGAGCCTGTTGGCGCCGGATCTGTCGACGCAATTTGGCTGGAGTAACACCGATTACGCGAACATCGCCTCTGTCTTTCAATTCGTGTACGCGATTTCCATGCTGTTCGCCGGCCGCTTCGTTGACAAGATCGGCACCAAGAAGGCCTATGTGATTGCGATCTGCATCTGGTCGACCGGTGCGATCATGCACGCCTTTGCGGAGCCGATGGGCGAGGGTATTGCCGGCATCAGCAGCGCCTTGGGCCTTGCCGTCATCCCGGTTTCGATTGCAGGTTTCATGCTGTCGCGCGCCGTACTGGCGATTGGCGAAGCAGGTAACTTCCCGATTGCGATCAAGGCCACCGCCGAATATTTCCCGAAGAAGGAACGTTCCTTCGCCACCGGCATCTTCAACTCCGGCGCCAATGTGGGCGCGATCCTGGCGCCGATCAGCGTGCCGCTGATCGCCGGCCTTTGGGGCTGGGAAGCGGCGTTCATTGTGATCGGTGCGTTGGGCTTCGTCTGGGTGGTGGTATGGATTGCGCTGTACGAAAAACCGGAGCAGCAAAAACGCCTGTCGGTGCAGGAACTGGCTTACATCCGCAGCGACCAGGGCGCGCAAGCGCTCACCGGCACGGACTCGGGTGCCGCTGCCAAAAAAGTATCGTGGTTCAAGTTGCTCACCTACCGTCAGACATGGGCCTTTGCCTTTGGCAAATTCATGACCGACGGCGTGTGGTGGTTCTTCCTGTTCTGGCTTCCGACCTACCTGTCGGCGCAATACGGCATGAAGGGGCAGGCCATCGTATTGCCGCTGGCCGTGCTGTACAGCATGACCATGATCGGCAGCATCGGCGGCGGCTGGTTCCCGAGCTATTTCATGTCGCGCGGCGATGCGCCGTATGACGGTCGCATGAAAGCCATGCTGGTGATCGCTTTCTTCCCGCTGCTGGTGCTGCTGGCGCAGCCATTCGGTTACATCAGTTACTGGGTGCCGGTGCTGTTGATCGGCGTGGGCGCGTCGGCGCACCAGGCATGGTCGTGCAACATCTTCACCACGGTGTCCGACATGTTCCCGCAAAAATCCATCGCGTCGGTGGTCGGCATTGGCGGTTTGGCCGGCGGCTTGGGCGGCGTCGTGATGACCAAGACCGGCGGTTGGGTGATCGACCATTACAAACTGATCGGCGATATCCACACCGGCTACATGATCATGTTTGCCATCTGTGCGCTGGCCTATCTGGTGGCATGGAGCGTGATGAAGGCGTTGGTGCCACGCCATAAGGAAATCACCGACCTGTAAACGACGACGCGCATGGCCTGCTGACTTCCCGTCCGCAGGCCATTCGCGTGAGTGCCGTCTCCTGCCAAGGCTGCCACACCCCCACACATCCTCAAGACCCGCGATGCTGGTATCTGCTCATTCGTAAAGGGCTGCGGGTGTCATCATAGCGTCATCGACCCCATGGCAAGATCCTCGCAAACCGCCTAGCGCGCTCAGCTTGCAAGGAATCCTCCATGAAAGGAGACGCCTCTCTATTTGCAGCCATTGACCTTGGTTCCAATGCGTTTCGCATGATGATCGGCCAGTCAGTCAGACGGCGTCAGGGGTTCGTGATCCAGGAAGTGAAAACCCTGCGTGAACCTGTCCGTTTGGCGCAGGGGTTTCAAGGTGGTGCGCTGGACGAGCTGGCTCTGGATCGGGGATGGCAAGCGCTCGCGCGATTCGGTAAAAAACTACGCGGCTTCGAGGCCGGTCGAGTGCGGGCAGTGGCGACCAGTGCTGTGCGCGAAGCTGACAATGCGCAACTGTTTCTAGCCAGCGCGGAGCGGCACCTGGGGTTTCGGATTGACGTCATTTCTGGGCATGAAGAGGCCCGACTGGTGTACGCCGGGGTTGCCCATACGATACCCGGCACTGAAAACAGGCGACTGGTCGTGGATATCGGTGGCGGCTCCACTGAATTGATTCTGGGGCAGGGCGCTCAGCCCTTGATGACCGAGAGTATTGCCATAGGCAGCGGCACCTTCGGCGCGCGTTACTTTCAGGGTGGCTGCATCACGGCCCAGGCGCTCCTGGAAGCTGAGCGTGTCGCCACTCTACAATTTGAAAAAGTGGCACGTCGTTATCGTGCGTTGGGTTGGCAGCAGGTGATTGGCTCTTCAGGCACCGCACGGATGCTGGCCAAAGTCCTCAAGGCCAACGGCTTGAACGACGATGGCGAAAGCGGCATCACCTACAGCGGCCTGTTGCGTTTGTCGTTGCGCCTGCTTGAAGTAGGGCATGTCAAACAGCTGGGCCTGGCGGGCTTGCAAGCCCATCGCCAGAGCATCTTGCCTGGAGGCCTGGTGCTCATGCTGGCGGCATTCAAGGTGTTTGGTGTCTCGCAGATGACGCCTTCCGAACCGGGTCTGAGGTTCGGCGTTCTGCATGGTCTGATGAGTCAACACTGATCAGCCCGTAACCACCTTGCCGCGATGAAGACCAACAGCTGCCTTTTCGTCACGCTCAAGGAAATTCACGACCGCATTAAAATGGTCGTCACCGTGAAGACCAGGCAGTCATAGGTCTACCTGAACTAATGATGCTCCCCACAGGCAAAATTGTTCTAAAAAGCCCGCCTTGCGCTTTGGAGTTTGTACTAATCTTGAAGTTGTAGGTGAAGACGCAGACTGATGCGCAAGCGGATGGCGAGGAAACGTGGGGCGCGTTCCGAAGGGTACACGGTTAGAAAGATCTCCGCGCTGAGATCCAGCCCTTATGCCGTGTGAAGCAGGACAGCACAAAACTGTTCTGTGGGAAGCCTGATAAACCTTGTAAGCCGGAGACCAGCACCGGCCACCTACTCGATTGACGAAGCCCGCCTTGTGCGGGCTTTTTAATGTCCGCCGGAACGGTTTGTATCGGAACGTATCCCGCGCACCCGCAGCTACCTTCGCATACAAAACCAGGGCATTGGCGACACTTGCGCGATACACGGCAACCTCCCAATAGAGCCACCGCATCCGCGGCAGGCTCCGCGCGACATTCCCGCGCACAGATTGGAGAAATGCCATGTTCCGTTTCAACCACCGTATGGGCGCCAGCATGTTCGGCGTCGCCGTTGCCGCAGCACTCACCGCCTTCGCGGGCCTCGCTCAAGCCCAAGAGACGCCGCCGGCAAAAAGCTGGCAGGCGGGTCTTCACCGCACCGATCTGCTGCGCCAGGACCTCGACGTCGCCGGTCGTGAAGTGATCCAGGTACTCGTTGATTTTGATCCGGGCGTGGTGTCTCCCAAGCATTCGCATCCCGGGGTGGAAGTGGCCCACGTCGTTGAAGGCACGTTTGAATATCAACTCGAGGGTCAGCCTCCAATAACGCTCAAGGCTGGCGACTCCTTGTACATTCCCGCAGGCACGGCGCATGTCGCGAAGAACGTCGGCGCGGGCAAAGCGTCTGAGCTGGCGACGTACATCGTGAAGAAAGACACGCCTCTGGTCGTGCTGGAAAAGTAAACGAGCCGTCGGCTTACCGGCGGTCACGGCGCACAGCCAACGCGCGGCTTCCCAGCGCGGTGGCCAGTGCGACAACGATCAACACCAGCGCCACGACAAAGGTGATCCGCAAACCGTTGGCCACTGCTTCGGGTCGCGCCGTTGCCATGTCGGCAGCGGCCGATGCGAGCGCAAACACCGCACCCAGGACGGACGCTCCCGTGATGAGCCCCAGATTGCGCGACAGGTTGAGCATGCCGGAGATGACGCCGCGCTGGTCCGGCTGAACATCCGCCATGACCACCGTGTTGTTGGCGGTCTGGAACAGGGCATAGCCAATCGTGATCACGACCATCGGCAAGAGGTAGCCGCCGATGCCGAACGACTCCGGCAGTACAGATAACATGAGGCACCCGGTCGCCATGGCGATGAGCCCGGCGAGGGTCATGCGGTAGGCGCCAACGCGGTCGGCAATACGGCCTGCGGGCACACCCGTCAGTGCCGCGACAAACGGCCCGACCGACAAGACCAGGCCAACCAGAACGGCCTCGAGCCCCAGCCCATGCGCGAGATAGAAGGGGCCGACCACAAGCGTTGCCATCATCACGGTCGCGACGAGCAGGCTCATGGCGAGGCTGCCACTGAGTACCGCATCACGGAACATCGCCAAGCGAATCAACGGTGAAGTGACGCGAGCCTCGGTGAACACAAAGAGGCAGGCGCCGCCGCCCGCCGCCAACAGCAAGGCGATGTTGAGCGGGCCGAAACTGCCTCGCCCAAGGGTCATGGCCAGTGCATAGGCGGCGAGGGTCAATGCCAGCAGCAATGTGCCCAGCGGATCGAAACCGGCGCGATCGGTCTTGGGCTGCTGGCGATCGGCGGGCAAGTAGCGATGCGCGAGCACCAGCGTCAGCAAGCCCAGCGGTACGGTGATGAGGAAGATCGCCTGCCAGCCGAACCCGTCAATCAGCAGACCACCGAGCGACGGCCCCATCGCGGTGCCAATCGCCGACATCGTCCCGAGCAAGCCCATGGCGCTACCGGTTTTTGCCTTCGGCACCGTCTCGCCGACAAAGGCCATGGTCAGCGCCATCATGATTGCCGCACCGAACCCTTGCAGTGCCCGGGCGCCAATCAGCAACCACAGCGTGGGCGCCAAACCGCACAGGGCCGACGCGAGGGTGAACACGCCGATGCCGACTAAGAGCAGCCGCCGACGGCCTGTAATGTCACCGATCCGCCCGACGCTGACGATCAGGGTGGTAATCGCCAGAAGGTAGGCGAGGACAATCCACTGCACGTGCTGGAAGGAGGCGTTGAACACCTGGGCCAAGGTCGGCAAACCCACATTGGCGATGCTGCTGCCGAGCGAGGACAGCAGCATCGACAGTGAAAGACTGGCCAACGCCCACCGAACCGACAGTGTCTGTTGCGCACGCTCTGCGACTGCGCTGATTGATTTCATGTGGTTCCTCTTTTCTGGCCACTCCCGAAGCGGAGCTATCAGAAAGCTACGCCCCGGCCTAACATGGCGGAAGGCGCACCGTTTGCACTTCATACGTGCGTCCAACGCCATGTCACTCTGCCACGGGGCGCCGCATGTCCACTCCCGATTTCAACTTGCTGATCACCCTTGATGTGCTGCTTGCCGAAGGCAGCGTGGCGCGCGCCGCCAAACGCTTGCGGCTGAGCCCGTCGGCCATGAGCCGGGCACTGGCGCGATTGCGTGAGACTACCGGCGATCCGCTGTTGGTGAGGGCCGGACGGGGTCTGGTGCCGACCCCACGCGCGCTCGAATTGCGCGAGCGAGTCAGTCAGCTGGTGCAGGACGCAGAAGCAGTCCTTCGGCCTGCCGAACAACCCGACCTCAAACAGCTGAGCCGCACCTTTACGCTGCGCACCAGTGAAGGCTTTGTCGAGAATTTTGGCGCGGACCTGATTGCCCGCATCGCCGAGCAAGCCCCAGGCATGCGGCTGCGTTTCATGCACAAACCCGACAAGGACAGCGCGGCACTGCGGGACGGGACGGTCGATCTGGAAACAGGGGTGGTGGGGAAGGCCACCGGGCCGGAGTTGCGTACCCAGGGCTTGTTTCGGGATCGTTTTATTGGCGTGGTGCGAAGGGGGCATCCACTGAGCAAAGGTGAGATAACCCCCGCGCGTTATGCGGCGGGCAACCACATCAGCGTCTCTCGGCGGGGGCTCGACAAGGGGCCCATTGATGAAGCCCTTGAGCTCCTGGAACTGGAGCGGCACATAGCAACCATCGTTGCAGGCTTCTCCACCGCGCTGGCGCTCGCCCGGGCCACAGACCTGATCGCCAGCGTTCCCGAACGCCACACCGCCAGCCTGCGCGCGGGCCTGCACAGTTTTGCGCTGCCGTTGTCTTTGCCGGCGTTCACCGTCGCCATGCTCTGGCATCCGCGGCTGGATACCGATCCTGTGCATCGCTGGTTGCGCAGTTGCCTTCGGGATGTTTGTGCGGACTAAGAAAGTTGTCAATTTTTAGCATGTGTTCATTGTTGAAACACTCAGTGTTTCATTTATGTAACTACTTGCTGATAGCGCTGATATTAAGGGTGTGCGATTTTGCTATAAAAAGAGTTTGAACTTATTAATGCACATGCGGTAACGGCGATGGTAGACAAGTGTTGCGGGTGGTTTATCGTAAATGCGAATTGACTACTAATCCATGAAGTGGCGCAACGCTATCAATTGATGGCAATTAACTAGCAGTGAAAATGGTTGTAAAGCAGGAGTTACTTAGTTAGTGAAAGTGTTTGAATTATAAGGAAATATCAATTTGGTTTTGTCGCAGTTCAAATCGTGTCGCGGCACAGTTAAATAGGCCGCTGCGCTGAGCGCCGATGACAAAATGTTGGCAGTCGAGCATTTGAAAAATAACTTCATAATAATGCTGACGTTTTTCTGCTGCGGTGCTAGTGTTTCTAACTCATCTTAATCGCACTTGTCTGTCTGCAGAGGCCATGCGTCATGCCGACTCCAACTCCAAGGATTGCAATACTGGGTATTAGAGCGCCAAGCTTGAATAGTCCAGAACTTGAACACTTTGCCGATATAGCCAGCTTGTTGGCTGCCCCCGCCTTTGATGTCGTGCTGCTGGACCTGCCAGCCGCTTACGCCGGGCGGGTGCTTCGAAAGTTGCGTACGATTCCCCCTTATCGCTACAGCCTCATTTACTGTTGCCGTGATCAGAACGGCTGGTGTGAAGCCTTGGGTGATGGCGCGTGCCCTGTCGATTCCAGCGAAATAAGAGCCCTCTGGGGCGTATGGCACGAACGCTACAAATTGTTCGTCCAGGGTTCTGCCACTGAGCGTTTTGAAAGTCGAGTGCTTTCATGGTTGTGGCTGCGCGACAACGCGCACATTTATGCCCTGCGAGACCCCGAGGTGCCTCAGCACTATCGCTACCCCTTGCTGGACGCCCTGGCTGATAGCGAGCAGATCAACCCGTTTGTCTGGCTCAGCTTGATGGTGCAGCAGGACTGGCTGGAAGAAGGGGTCCTGGTCGATCGCGTTCGCCTGTGTTCGGAGTGTGGCTCGGGCCGGCTCAACTACATCGATGTGTGTGCCGAATGCCAGGCCCTGGACATTTCGCGGCAACCTTCATTGCACTGCTTTACCTGTGGGCACGTGGGGCCACAGGAAAACTTTCTCAAAGACGGGGTGTTGCTGTGCCCCAACTGCTTGAACCGGTTGCGGCATATCGGCAGCGATTACGACCGTCCAATGGAAAACTATCGTTGTCGCTCCTGTCAGGCGTTTTTTGTCGATGCCGACGTGCAGGCGCGCTGCCTGGATTGCGGGCTGTCGCACACGCCTGACAAGTTACGAGTACGCGAGGTCAGGGATTTTCGCCTGGCCGAGGCCGGGCGGTTCCGCTGCCGGCAGGAATTCAGCGATCAATCGGTCAGGCATTTTGGTCGACTCAATCTGTTAGGCGGCAAGGATTTCTATGACCTGCTGACCTGGCAGATCCAGGTCGTGCGCCGCTACCCGCTGCCGGCTTTCTCAGTGCTCGGCCTGCGCTTCGTCAACCTGGCCAGTACGTTGTCCCGCCTGGGTGAACATCACGGTCATGCCTTCATCGATAGCGTGGCCGAACGGTTGAAAGAAACCGTCCGGGACACGGACCGCTGCTCTCGCAGTACCGAAGAGTACTTCTGGATCATGCTTCCGCATACCGATGACACGGGCCTGGAAACCGTCAAACAACGCTTGAGCCGGGTCGCCGAGTTGTTTTCAGCACCGGAGGTCAGCGACATTTCCTTGCGTGTCGTCAGCATCACGGCGCCCCAGGATCTGCTCGAGCAGGAAGATGGCGAATTACTACTGGCCCGTCTGGCCAGTGAATTGGCGTGACCGCCATGAGCCCTTTCTTCGAGCAACTCTTCAGCGCATTCAGTGCGCTCATGGGGCCGGATGGCTTGAGCCGGGTGTTCTTCATGCTTTTCCCTTTGTTTCTGATCTTCGAATTACCCCTGATGATCATGGTGATGCTGGGGGTGTTGCGCTGGTTTGCACGTCGGCGTACCCGCGTACCGAAGATCAGTGTCTACCGGCCCAAGGTCTCTTGCATCATTACCTGTTACAGCGAAGGGATGGACGTTCAGACCACGCTGTTAAGCCTGTGCGAGCAGACGTACCCCGGCCACATCGAGATGATTCCGGTGGTGGACGGAGCCACGGTGAACCAGCCGACGCTCAGCGCCGTTCGCAAGTTCAACGTGGACCCGAAGTTGTACCCCAGACGCCATTTGCGCCCGATCGCCAAATGGCAGAGGGGCGGGCGGGTGTCGTCATTGAACGCCGGCCTGTCGCTTGCCAGCGGCGAAATCGTGATGGCACTCGATGGCGATACGTCCTTCGACAACAACATGGTCAGCTCCATCGTGCGCCATTTCGAGGACCCGTCGGTGCCGGCGGTCGCTGGCAGCCTGCGAGTGCGCAATGTCTGGGCTTCATGGGTGACCGCCATGCAGGCGCTGGAATATCTGTTGTCCATCCACATGTCGAAAATCGGTCTGGCCGAATGGAACCTGGTCAATAACGTCTCGGGGGCCTTCGGGGCATTCCGTCGCAGCTTCCTGGTGAAAATCGGTGGCTGGAACACGCACACCGCCGAGGACCTGGACCTGACGTTGCGCATCAAGAGTTACTTCAAGCGACACGACTTGAGGATCCCCTTCGAGCCGGAAGCGATTGGACACACCGATGCACCCGCGACACTTAGTCAGTTTCTGATGCAGCGCTTGCGCTGGGATGGCGACCTGTTTTTTCTGTACATCAGAAAGCATCACCACAACATCAACCCCAGATTGTTGGGCTGGCCGACCTTTCTGATGATCCTGCTCAGCGGCTTCTTTTTTCAGCTGGTGCTGCCGTTTCTCATCTTCAGCTACACCTTGCTGGCGCTATTTGTTCTGCCGGGCAAGACGCTGTTGTTCCTGTTCATACTGATTTATGCGTTGTACCTGGCGATCACCGCGATGTTATTCGGCGCCATGTTGTTGATGGTCTCCGATCGACCTGCAAAAGACGTGATCCTGGGGTTGTTGGTGCCTTTCTTCCCGCTGTTCATGCTAATCCTGCGGTGCTGGAGCGCAGTGGCCATGCTCAACGAGATCTTTCGCAGGGGGCACGAAGAAAGCTCTATGGCGCCGTGGTGGGTACTTAAACGAGCCACGAGGTTTTGATTATGCGATCGATACTTATGCTGCTGACGCTGTCGTTACCCCCGTGGATACTGGCCGCACAACCATTGGCGGCCCAGGCGGCGGTGACGCCGTCGAGCCAATGGTCCCAAGGCAGTTATGTCTGGGACAGCGAAGCATTGCTCGATCCCGATCAACGCAAGGCGGAACTCGAACAATTGCGTAAGGCCGGGATGGACAAGATCTACCTTGGCCTCAAGTCCTCCCAGTTGAAAGACCTTGCCACCACGCGCCAACGGCTGGCGCAATTGCTCCAGGACGCGGCCGGCAAGGGGGTGCAAGTCAGCCTGTTGCTCGGTGATCCGGCCTGGATGGAGCCGCAGGACCGCCATCAGCTCACCGATTTACTGGCCAAACTGAAAGGGCTTCCATTCACCAGCCTGCACCTGGACCTGGAACTCGAACAATTGGGCGTGCCAGTCCCTGATCAGCGCTTGAAGGATTTGCTCGACACCTTGCACGCAGCCTCCGCAGCCAGCCCATGGCCGGTAGAAATCTCCAGCCATCATCGTTGGTTTGAAGAGGCAAAACCCGGGAAAACCTGTCTGCCGTGCGCGCTTCCCGAGGCGGGCGTGCGTCAGGTCAGCCTTATGATCTACACCCGTAATCCGAAAAACAGTGCACGCAAGGCAGAGCAGATCGCCCAACGTTGGCCTGACCTGCAATTTCGCCTCGCGCAAAGCACAGAGCCGCAACTGGATGCCACTGAATCCTGGGCCGACGCGTCGACTGAGCAGTTGCAGCGTCAGACCAGCATCTGGCGTGAACAGCTGCAACCACGGGGGATTGCCGGTATTGACTGGCAAGCCTGGCGAGACTTTCCAAAACGGTGAGCCGTCATGAAGATTCGATTCGATAGTCGCAAAGAACTCAACCCTACCCAGGAACAAGGTTTGACTGTGCTCTACGCGCCGGGCAAACGCATGGCGTTTCGCGCGCGCTGGTATCTGATCCTGTTCCTGGTCGCGAGCCCCTTGATCTGGCTGGGCGCGAAGCTGACGTATGGGCTGGTGATGATCGACGCGCCGGCGCAATTGCGCCTGCCGATTCTTGAAGTGCGCGCACGGGATGCCGGTCGGGTCGATCAGCTGTTTGTCATGGCCGGGGAGCAGGTCCAGATCGATCAGCCGTTGGTCAGTCTCGACAATCCCGAATGGCGTGCGCGGCTCTCGCAGCTTGCCGCAATGCCGAAGAAATCGGTGCCCGCCACCAACGCCAAACTGGACACCCGCGAGCGTCAGTTGCTCAGGACCCGGGTGAGCAGGACGGAGGAGCGTGTGCAGGTACTCGAGGACCTGGTTTTATCAGGCGCGGTCTCTCGTGGAGAAGTGCTGGCCGCCCAGTCCGAACTCGACGCTTTCAAAGCCGACCTGTTGGCGTTCGAGCGCCGCGAACAACTGGCTCGTCAATCGCCGTTGAGCGTTGAGCGCGAGATCATTCAACAGACCGCCGAGCAGCAATGGTTGAAAACGCGCCTCGCCGCGTTGTCGGTCAAGGCTACGCAGAGCGGTCGAATTGCGGAGGTGTTGGTCACGCCTGGCGAAAACGTCGGGGCGGGTACCTTGTTGATGCGCCTTGAGCGGCTGGAAGAGCCTCTGCTGTGGATTTATCTGGAACCGCTGAACATCAGCTACGCCGCGATTGGCCAGCCGCTGCGCGTTCGCATGCCCGATGGCGAGTGGTTGGCCGCCCATGTGGTCCAGGCTGTCGACAGCGCCGGTCGTACGCCGACGGTATTGCGTGGGCCGTTCGCTGCCAGCGAGATGGGTCTGCAGGTTGCCGCCCGGTTCGACCGTCCTCTGTCGCCGCGCTGGAGAATCGATCAACTGCCGTTGAATGTTCGTTTTCCCACCGACTGGCAACGAATGCTCAGTGACAGCCGTGAGCTCATTGAACAGTTAAGCGACTTCATTGCAATGGATAAAACACCCACCACTGCACCGGGGAGTAAATAAATCATGACTGCTGAACGAATTCTCGTGACGGGCGGTGCCGGTTTCATCGGTTCGCACCTGGTCGAAGCACTGCTTGAAAGCGGTTATAGCGTTCGGGTTCTGGACAATCTTTCCAGTGGAAAATTGTCGAACTTGCCGGTTGATCGCTGCCATTTGACCTTGGTTGTGGGCGATGTCGCCGACGCACCGACGGTGGAGCGGGCGATGAAAGACTGCAGCGCGGTGGTGCATCTGGCGGCTGTGGCCTCGGTGCAGGCGTCGGTCGATGATCCGGTGGCGACTCACCAGAGTAATTTCGTCGGCACCCTGAATATCTGCGAAGCCATGCGCCAGGCGGGCGTACGACGAGTGGTTTACGCCTCCAGTGCGGCGATCTATGGCAACAATGGCGAGGGCATGGCGATCACTGAGGACACGCCCAAGAATCCGCTGACGCCGTATGCCGCCGACAAACTGGCCGGCGAACATTTTCTTGATTTCTATCGCCGCCAACATGGGCTCGAACCGGTCATCCTGCGGTTTTTCAATATTTACGGACCCCGTCAGGACCCTTCATCGCCTTACTCCGGTGTCATCAGCATTTTCAGCGAGAGGGCGCAAAAAAAGCTCCCCATCACGGTTTACGGTGATGGAGAGCAAACAAGGGATTTTGTGTACGTCAATGACCTGGTGAAAGTGCTGGTACAGGCGGTCAGTCAGTCAGAACCGATTAACGAGCCGGTCAACGTCGGTTTTAACCGATCCACCAGCGTTAACGAACTGGCGGCGACCTTGAGCGAGCTTTTGGGGCGGTCCCTGACGTTGAACTACGACACGCCGCGTTCCGGTGATATCAAGCATTCGCGGGCCGACAACAGTCGCCTGCTTGAGCGTTTTTCCTTGCGCTCGCCGACCTGTTTTTCCGAGGGCCTGGGGCAGTTGCTCAGAAGTATCGATTCCGGGGGGCGGTAGCGGCGATCTCAGTCGCCAGCAGGTGCTCCTCCAGCACATCGCTCAAGAATCGGAACTGATCATTGAGCCCGATCACTTCATTGTTGAAGTGATTGGCGGCGGACGGCATCAACAACGCCTCAAAGTTTTCGTCGAACACCAGTTCGAGCGTTTTGCGCGAAACGAATGACTGGGAATAGTAGTTGTTGCCGAACGCCGCAAAACTCACGGCCAGGGTCACGGAATGAATCATGACGTGCGCTCCTCGGACAGGACGTACCAGGAAAAAACGCTCAGGGTGACGGCCGTCAGGGCCAGGCAGGTCAAGAGATGAATAATCATGATTCGCCCCTCCGATTCGGGGTTTTGCGTTGGGTTAGGGGCGATCCTACGCTGACGATTTTCGAGCGAAAGGCATTCGTGGCGATGGTGGATATCGACATAAGTGATGGTGGGATTATCGCTGTCTGTTCCGGCCTGCTCGCGAAGGCGGTCTGAAGAACACCCCCAACCCCAAACGAACAAACACCGACACCTATACTCAAATTAATAGACCTTTGAACACCGGACATCCCGTTCGGGCAAGTCTGTAGGAACCGCGATCTTGAACGTGCGTTCGCTGATCGTCGCCGTGTTGGTGGTGTTGGCGGGATGCGTCACGACTGCGCCTGCCCCGGTGCCAGTGGTGCCGGTGATTGTTTCCCCCAGCACCTGGCAGATCGTCGATCAAGAGATTGTCGCAGCGTCACAATCGGCCACCGAACAGGCCAAAATCTACTCGCGCGGTGCCATGGAATACTGGCGAACGCGGGTCTATCAACTGACCGAAGAAAACTTCATACCCTGGTTCAGCAGTTACTGGACCCAGGAATGGCTGTCGATGAAGGTCAGCTGGTACACCCTCAACGCCAAGGGTGAGCAAGATGCCTCGGCCAAGCGCCTGGCGGCCTATCTGCTGGAGCAATACCAGCGGCGCGTGCTGGCGCCGGTCGCGGTGGAAATCGATCCTGACGCGATTCTCGGCCTGGCAACCGCGTTTTACGTCGACATTCTTCAGGAAGAGCTGCAGAAAATCTCCAAGCGCCACGGCGTGCCGATGGCTCAGCTCAACGGGCGGATCCAGAAAATTCCCGCCATCGCCCTGGGACCGCCCCCCGCCAGGGACGCCTCGCTTTATCAGGTCGTGCACACCCAGCCCCTGAATACGTTGCCGGCCTATGCGGCGCTGATCGAGAAAATCCACAAGGCCGGTGGCGACAGGGGCGTTGATTCGACAGACACCGCCATGGCACCGGTGGCCAAGCGCGCCAGTAAACGGATAGAAGCCGAAATGATCCCGCGAGGTGCCGCCAGTGCCGTGGCTGCCGCTGCGGGAAAATTGGCCGGGGGCTTGATTTCCGTAGGGGTGGCGGGGATTCGCGCGCTTATCCAGGCCAATGATCGGCCCGACAGCGAGGCGCTGATTCGCAGCAGTCTGGGTAACACGTTCGATAAGGCCTGGCTCAAGCTGGTGCAAAACCCGACCAGCGGCGTGATGGCCGGTACGTTGTACATGGCGGCGCAGATCGAGGGCAATCTGGCGGGGAGCGCCGAAGTACCGTCGGTCAGCTCGGGCAGCGGGTCTGTCGATTGGGCGCCGCCGGAACCGACTAACCAGCAGATCGCCCCATAACCCAAGGAGAACGACCATGTCCTACGTTGATGGCTTCATCGCAGCCGTACCCACCGCCAACCGCGAAAAATTCAAGAAGCACGCCGAAACCGCCGCGGTCATTTTCAAGGAAAGCGGCGCCCTCAGCGTCGCCGAATGCTGGGGCGACGACGTCCCTGACGGCAAAGTGACCTCGTTTCCGATGGCAGTAAAACTCAAGGAAGACGAAACCGTGGTGTTTTCCTGGATCGTCTGGCCTGACAAGACCACCCGCGATGCAGGCATGGAAAAACTCATGAACGATCCGCGCATGCAGCCGGACGTCAACCCGATGCCATTCGATGGCCAGAGGCTGATCTTTGGCGGGTTCGAAATGATCGTCAAAGCCTGAAACCAACGACAGGATCACTCCGGCGTCGGGGTGATCCTGCAACTCTTGCGATTACGAATCTCGCTGTCCGTCGGCCGCTCTTTGATGAATTCGAAGCGCGGCTCACCTTCGTTGTAATGAACCAGCCAGCCCCATTCCAGCTCGGACTCATCCTGACCGGGTTTCGGTGGCACGGCCCACCACGGTTCCTTGCTGATGATCTCGCGCATGGCCCCCTCCAGTTGAATCGTTTGCATGAACTATAACTTGGATGTCAGGAGGTGCCAGCGATGAGCGACGAATCCCATGAGCCGTTAAAACGCCTGTTTTTTGCCTTGAACTGCACGCCCGAGCAACGTCGAGCCATTGCCCAATGGCGCAGCGCACTCGGGCTCAGGGATGGCCGGCCGGTGCCGGTGGAAAACTTTCATCTGACGTTGATGTTCTTGGGGGCTGTCGAGGTGGCAAAAATCGCCGATATCTGCACAGCCGCAGCCAGTATTCGAACGCCGGGCGTGCCTTTGAGGGTGGCGCTCGATCGGCTGGATGTCTGGCGCAGAGCAGGGGTGTTGGTGCTCGCGCCGGAGCAGGCATCCCCGGAGCTGCTGCGGTTGGTGTATGCGCTTGAGCAGGCCATGCTGCCGTTCGGGTTTGAGGACTCGCCGAAGGAGTTCCGGCCGCATCTGACATTGATGCGTGATTACCGAGTGCCGGTGCCAGAGTCCGCGACACCGCCCGAGTTCTATCTACGGGCCGATCACTTCACTCTGTTCGAATCCCATAAGGGCCGCTACCGAGCGCTGGCCGAGTGGCCGCTCGTTGCCTCATAAAAAAAGGCGCCCGAGGAGGGCGCCCAAATTCACCTTAACCGAGGAAGCCAGGTGAGGCCGTTCTACAGACAGGAGTGCAGCGGTGGTAAGGCGCTGCGTGAACGGAAAACTTTGAAACCGATCGTTCCCACGCTCCGCGTGGGAATGCCTCCACGGACGCTCCGCGTTCGGCTCTGGAAGGGACGCAGAGCGTCCCGGGCTGCATTCCCACGCGGAGCGTGGGAACGATCATGGTAGGCTGCAATTTTGATGTTGGATGTCGCGATGGCGGCTTCGAGTGAATTACTTGCCGAGCTTCACCCGCGTCCACCCGCGGGTCATCACCCGCTGAACACCAATCGGCACGTCTGGAATGGCGTACAACGTCGCCATCACCGCCTGCGACGGATACGAGCCTGGATTATCCCGGATCGCTTCATCCACCAAAGGCGTGGCTGCCGAGTTGGCGTTGCTGTAGCCGATGTTGTTGGTGATCTCGGCGATGATGTCCGGGCGCATCAGGAAGTTCATGAACAGGTAAGCGTTTTCCACGTTCGCCGCGTCCCGTGGGATAGCGACCATGTCGTAGAAACTGCCGGCGCCTTCCTTGGGAATGCTGTAATCGACCTTCACCTTGTCGCCAGCCTCTTGGGCGCGCGCCTTGGCTTGCAGCACATCACCGGAGTAACCGACCGCCACGCAGATGTTGCCATTGGCCAAATCGGAGATGTATTTCGACGAATGGAAGTACGCCACCGAAGGGCGAATCTTCATGAACAGTGCTTCCGCTTCGGCGATCTGGTTCTTGTCCTGAGAGTTCACCGGATAGCCCAGATAGTGCAGGGCGGCCGGGAGCATCTCGGTCGGCGAATCGAGGAAACTGATGCCGCAGGCTTTCAGCTTGGCGGCGTTTTCCGGTTTGAACAGCAAGTCCCAGGAATTGGTCGGCGCGTTGCTGCCGAGCACTTCCTTGACCTTCTCCGGGTTGAAACCGATGCCGATCGAGCCCCACATGTACGGGAAGGCGTGGCCGTTATCGGGATCGCTGGCGGCAGCATTTTTCAGCAGGACCGGGTTGAGGTTTTTCCAGTTCGACAGCTTCGACTTGTCCAGTTCCTGGTAGACCCCAGCCTTGATCTGCTTGGCCAGGAAACTGTTGGACGGCACGACGATGTCGTAGCCGGATTTGCCGGCGAGCAGCCGTGCCTCAAGGGTTTCATTGCTGTCGAACACGTCGTAGGTCACGCGGATCCCGGTCTCGTCTTCGAACTTCTTGACGGTGTCCGGGGCGATGTAATCCGACCAGTTATAGACGCGCAGTACCTTGTCATTGGCCTGGGCGCCGGTGGTCATCGCGCCCAATAAGGACAGTGTCAGCAGAGTCCTGCCAAACATTTTCATCGGTACAACTCCATTTTTTTATTCAAAATCACGCAGCAAAATGCAGTGAACACAAAACCTGTGCAGCGAACACAAACCCTGTGGCGAGGGAGCTTGCTCCCGCTTGAGTGCGCAGCACTCACAAAATTGGCAGGGTTGCCAGAATCCTTGGGGTCGCTTCGCAACCCAGCGCGAGCAAGCTCGCTCGCCACAGGATGAAGTTCACTTACCTCATCGGCAATGACACTATGCCGTCGCTTCAGTCATCTGCTTTTTAGGTTGCTGCCAGGATTCGCTGGCGGTCTGGTCCATCGCTTCCTGGATCGCACGTTTGCGGCTCGCTTCGGCGCGGCGGCTGAAGTACCAGACCAGGAAGGTCACCAGCGATACGGCGAGCAGAATCAGGCTGGCCACGGCATTGATCTCAGGTTTCACGCCCAGACGCACCGCCGAGAACACTTCCATCGGCAGGGTCGTAGAGCCCGGGCCGGACACGAAACTCGCCAGCACCAGGTCATCCAGCGACAGGGCAAACGACATCATGCCGCCGGCCGCCAGTGACGGCGCGATCATCGGAATGGTGATCAGGAAAAACACCTTGAACGGCTTCGCCCCGAGGTCCATGGCCGCTTCTTCGATGGACAGGTCCAGCTCACGCAAACGCGCCGAAACCACCACCGCCACATACGCTGCGCAGAACGTCGTGTGAGCGATCCAGATGGTGACGATGCCACGCTCCATCGGCCAGCCAATCATCTGCGCCATCGCCACGAACAGCAGCAACAACGACAGACCGGTGATCACTTCCGGCATCACCAGCGGCGCCGTCACCAAACCACCGAACAACGTGCGGCCCTTGAAGCGTGTGACGCGCGTCAGCACAAACGCCGCCAACGTCCCCAGCGCTACCGCGGCAATCGCGGTGTAGCAGGCGATTTCCAGCGAGCGCACCACAGAACCCATCAGTTGCGAGTTGTCGAGCAGGCCGGCGTACCACTTGAACGACCAGCCACCCCACACGGTTACCAGTTTCGAGGCGTTGAACGAGTAGATCACCAGAATCAACATCGGCAGGTAGATAAACGACAGGCCGAAAATCAGCATGAACTTTGAAAATCCGAAGCGTTTCATCCCCGTGCCTCCATCTCTTTGGCCTGGCTGCGGTTGAACAGCAGAATCGGCACAATCAGGATCAACAGCATCACCACCGCCAGGGCAGATGCCACCGGCCAGTCGCGGTTATTGAAGAACTCTTGCCACAGCACGCGACCGATCATCAGCGTCTCCGGGCCACCCAGCAGTTCCGGAATCACGAATTCACCGACCACCGGAATGAACACCAGCATGCAGCCGGCAATGATCCCGTTCTTGGCCAATGGCACAGTGATTTTCCAGAAGCTGTTGAAGTTGCTCGAACCCAGGTCCGAAGCGGCTTCCAGCAGGCTGCCGTCGTGCTTGACCAGGTTGGCGTACAGCGGCAACACCATGAACGGCAAGTAGGCGTAAACCACGCCGATGTACACGGCCGTATTGGTGTTGAGGATCTCGATCGGGTGATCGGTCAGCCCGGTCCACATCAGGAAACCGTTGAGCAATCCGTTGTTGCTGAGGATGCCCATCCACGCATAGACGCGGATCAGAATCGCAGTCCAGGTCGGCATCATGATCAACAGCAGCAGAACGTTTTGCGTTTCCTTGTTCGCTTTGGTGATCGCATAGGCCATCGGGAAACCGATCACCAGGCACATCAACGTGCTTAAAAACGCCACCTTCAACGAGCCGAAGTAGGCCGAGATGTACAACTCATCCTGAGTCAGCAACGTGTAGTTGCCGAGGTTCAGCAGCAGCTGGAACTTCTGCTCGGCGAAAGTGTAGATCTCCGAGTAAGGCGGAATGGCCAGGGCCGCTTCCGAGAAGCTGATCTTCATCACCAGGAAGAACGGCAGCATGAAGAACAGGAACAGCCATAGGAAAGGAATCCCGATGACGAGCTTTCGACCACTCGGCATCAGCCGCATAAACCGCTGATTGAGTGTTTTCATGAGCGCAGTACCACGCCGCTGTCGTCTTCCCACCACACGTAGACTTTGTCGTCCCAGGTCGGACGGGCGCCACGGCGTTCGGCGTTGGCCATGAACGACTGCACGATCTTGCCGCCAGGCAATTCCACGTAAAACACCGAGTGGCCGCCGAGGTAGGCGATGTCATGCACCTTGCCGCTGGACCAGTTGTAGCGGGTGTCCGGTTGGGTGGTGCTGACCAGCAGTTTTTCCGGGCGGATGGCGTAGGTGATCGACTTGTCCTGCACCGAGGTGCTGACGCCGTGACCGACGTAAATCTTCTGCTCGAGGTCCGGGCTGTGAATGATCGCGTGACCTTCAAGGTCCTCCACAACGGTGCCGTCGAAGGCGTTCACGTTGCCGATGAATTCGCAGACCATGCGGCTGACCGGCGCCTCATAAATGTCTACCGGGCTGCCGATCTGTGCGATCCAGCCCAGGTGCATGATGGCGATGCGTTGGGCCATGGTCATGGCCTCTTCCTGATCGTGGGTCACCATCACGCAGGTCACGCCGACGCGCTCGATGATCTCGACCAACTCCAGTTGCATCTGCGAGCGCAGCTTCTTGTCCAGCGCGCCCATCGGTTCGTCGAGCAGCAACAGCTTCGGACGCTTGGCCAGGGAGCGAGCCAAGGCCACGCGCTGACGCTGACCGCCGGACAATTGATGCGGTTTGCGCTTGGCGTATTGGGTCATGTGCACCAGTCGCAGCATCTCTTCAACGCGGGCGTCGATTTCGCTGGTGGACAGACGATCCTGCTTCAGCCCGAACGCAATGTTCTGCGCCACCGTCATGTGTGGGAACAGCGCATAGGACTGGAACATCATGTTGATCGGCCGTTCGTACGGTGGCATGTCGGTGATGTCGACACCGTCGAGCAGAATCCGCCCCTCGGTCGGGCGCTCGAAGCCTGCGAGCATGCGCAGCAGGGTCGATTTGCCCGAACCGGAACCGCCGAGCAGGGCGAAGATTTCCCCTTGATGGATCTCAAGCGAGACATCGTCCACCGCGGTGGTTTCGTCGAATTTCTTGGTGACGCGGTCGACTTTCACCAGCACCTTTTTCGGTGACTGGTGACCTTCAAGAGCCTTCCTGTAGATGCTGGAGGCATTTGCCATGTGAAACTCCCAACAGGTTTCAGTCGTCGGGCCAACGCGGCCTGACTTAATAGTTGATTGCAAGCCCGAGCTGTACGACGCCAGTCAATTCAACGGTGATCCCCTGTGGGAGCGGGCTTGCTCGCGAAAGCGGTGTATCAGGCAGCATCAATGTCGACTGACACTCCCTCTTCGCGAGCAGGCTCGCTCCCACAGGGGTGTTGCGTTTGGCTCACTGGCATCGCCCATGCTCGGGCTTATTCGGCGCCGCCATCCTGGCTGCCTGGTGGTACTTGTTGTTATCGCGTTTGTTGGTGTCGTGAGGGACCTGCGCGCAAAGGCACGCCCGCCTGACTCTCGGGGGCAGTAAATTGATTTGCTCGTGGTTGGAGTCAGCGCTTGTTACGTAGCGCCGCCCGTCGCCGGCATGCATCACCGAACGCCTGGAAAATACTCAAGTAGGGCGGATTCGAAAGCACCTGCCATTCCGGGTGCCATTGCACGCCAACGGCAAAAGTCGGGCTGTGTTCAACCGAAATCGCTTCGATCAAACCATCCGGCGCGACGGCTTCCGCGCGCAGGCCGGGCGCCAATCGGTCGATGCCTTGGCTATGAATCGAATTGACCTGGAACACCTGCGGCAAATCCAGCGCCTGGAACACACCGCCCGGTTGCACGTTGACCGCATGCGCCGGTGCGTATTGCACCGCTAGGTCCGGATGATTCGCTTCCCGGTGATCCAGCATGCCCGGGAGTTCGTGGACCTTCTGATGCAGGCTGCCGCCGAACGCCACGTTCATTTCCTGAAAGCCCCGGCAGATGCCGAGCACTGGAACGCCTGCCGCAATGGCCGCACGCAATAAAGGAAGGGTGGTGGCGTCCCGTTGCGGATCGTGATCCGTGCCGGGGGCGCTGTCGGGGCCTTGATAGTGGAAGGGTTCCACATTCGAGGGTGAGCCGGTCAGCAGCAGACCGTCGAGCTGCGCGAGCAGGTCATCGATCTCGGTCAGGTCGCCTAAGGAAGGAATGATGACTGGCAGCCCCAAAGCCGCGACGCTGACAGCACGCAAGTACTTGTCGCCGCTGACGTGGTAAGGGTGCAGGCCAATCTGTTTGACGCAGGCTGTAACGCCGATCAATGGCTTGAGTGCCATTTTTATCACCTCGAAGTTTCACACTTGAACGAGCTTTTCCGGAGCTTAGCCTTGTTGATTTTAATTAACAACTCTCATGTAAAAAATTCTAAACGCCGCACGTCCGATCTTCAGGATTTACACGGTGCGCAAGACTGATTTGGCACTCTCGTGCCCAAGAAAGGCCCGAAAATAAAGGTTGAGAGGCTGAGTGTTCGCTATTGACTTCACTTTGCCGTTCGGGTTGACTGGGCTCGCAACAAGGTAGTGAACATAATAATTAACAGCTAATAGGTGCATCATGTCGGTCCCTCTGCGTACCGTTCAACTCAACGAAGCAAACGCATTCCTTAAGAAATATCCTGAGGTTTTGTACGTCGACCTTCTGATTGCGGATATGAACGGTGTGGTGCGCGGCAAGCGCATCGAGCGCACCAGTCTTCATAAGGTTTACGAAAAAGGCATCAACCTCCCGGCCTCTCTGTTTGCTCTGGACATCAACGGTTCTACGGTGGAAAGCACCGGCCTGGGTCTGGACATCGGTGACTCAGACCGAATCTGCTTCCCCATCCCCGATACCCTCAGCATCGAGCCCTGGCAGAAGCGCCCAACCGCGCAACTGTTAATGACCATGCACGAACTCGAAGGCCAGCCATTCTTCGCTGACCCGCGCGAAGTGCTGCGTCAGGTCGTGAGCAAGTTCGATGCAATGGGCCTGACCATTTGCGCTGCGTTCGAACTCGAGTTCTACCTGATCGACCAGGACAACGTGAACGGTCGTCCGCAATCGCCACGCTCGCCGGTCTCCGGCAAACGTCCGATGTCGACTCAGGTGTATTTGATCGATGACCTGGACGAATACGTCGATTGCCTGCAAGACATCCTCGAAGGCGCGAAAGAGCAGGGCATTCCTGCTGACGCCATCGTCAAGGAAAGCGCCCCGGCGCAATTCGAAGTGAACCTGCACCACGTCAACGACCCGATCAAGGCCTGCGACTACGCGGTGTTGCTCAAGCGTCTGGTGAAGAACATCGCCTACGACCACGAGATGGACACCACCTTCATGGCCAAGCCGTATCCGGGCCAGGCGGGCAATGGTTTGCACGTGCACATTTCGATTCTCGACAAAGAAGGCAACAACATCTTTGCCAGCGAGGATCCCGAGCAGAACGCCGCGCTGCGACACGCGATCGGCGGTGTGCTCGAGACCCTGCCGGCGCAGATGGCGTTCCTGTGCCCGAACGTCAACTCGTACCGGCGTTTCGGCGCGCAGTTCTACGTGCCGAACTCGCCGAGCTGGGGCATCGACAACCGTACCGTTGCGGTACGTGTGCCGACCGGTTCGCCGGACTCGGTGCGCATCGAACACCGCGTAGCGGGCGCCGATGCCAACCCGTACCTGCTGATGGCGTCGGTGCTGGCTGGTATTCACCACGGCCTGACCAATGAAATCGAGCCGGGCGCACCGGTTGAAGGCAACAGCTACGAGCAGAACGAGCAGAGCCTGCCGAACAACCTGCGCGATGCATTGCGCGAGCTGGACGACAGCGAAGTCATGGCCCGTTACATCGACCCGATGTACATCGACGTGTTCGTTGCGTGCAAGGAAAGCGAGCTGGCCGAGTTCGAAAACTCCATCTCGGACCTTGAGTACAACTGGTATTTGCACACGGTTTGATGGGCCAAGTGGTGTACGCATTCTCTGCAGACACCACCAATCAAATGTGGGAGCGGGCTTGCTCGCGAAGGCGGTGTGTCAGGCGACATCAGTGTTGACTGATCCACCGCTTTCGCGAGCAAGCCCGCTCCCACAGGGGACTGCATTTCAACTCTCTGGTTGAGCGGCATTCAGCCCCACTACTTATTCCTCTGCGTCGAGTCACAACCATGACAAACACTCGCAGCGACTGGGAACAACGCTTCCAGTCCCTAACACTCGAAGGCCGCGCATTCATCGACGGCCAATATTGCCCGGCACTCAGCGGCGACACCTTTGAATGCATGAGCCCGGTCGACGGCCGCTTCCTGGCCAACGTCGCCAGCACCGACGAAGCCGACGCCAATGCGGCAGTCGCCGTCGCACGCCGCACCTTCGAATCCGGCATCTGGGCCAATCTCGCCCCGGCCGAACGCAAGCGCATCCTGATCCGCTTCGCCGACCTGATCCTGGCCAACCAGGAAGAACTCGCCCTGCTCGAAACCCTCGACATGGGCAAGCCGATCAACGACTCGATGAACATCGACATCCCGGCGACCGCCAACGCGATCCGCTGGAGCGCCGAAGCCATCGACAAGATCTACGACGAAGTCGCTGCCACGCCGCACGACCAACTCGGCCTCATCACCCGCGAGCCTGCGGGTGTGGTCGCCGCCATCGTGCCGTGGAACTTCCCGCTGATCATGGCCAGCTGGAAATTCGCCCCGGCCCTCGCGGCGGGTAACTCGTTCATCCTGAAGCCCTCGGAAAAGTCGCCACTGACCGCGATCCGCATCGCCCAACTGGCGCTGGAAGCGGGCATCCCCAAAGGCGTATTCAACGTCCTGCCGGGCTACGGTCACACCGTCGGCAAGGCGCTGGCGTTGCACATGGACGTCGACGTGCTGGCCTTCACAGGCTCGACCGCAATTGCCAAGCAACTGCTGATCTATTCCGGCCAAAGCAACATGAAACGCGTCTGGCTCGAAGCAGGGGGCAAGAGCCCGAACGTGGTGTTCGCCGACGCGCCGGATCTGCGCGCGGCAGCCCAAGCGGCGGCGGGTGCGATTGCCTTCAACCAGGGCGAAGTCTGCACCGCCGGTTCACGCTTGCTGGTGGAACGCTCGATTCGCGAGCAGTTCATTCCGCTGCTGGTGGAAGCACTGCAAGCCTGGAAACCGGGGCACGCCCTCGATCCGGAAACCACCGTCGGCGCGGTCGTCGATCAGCGTCAATTGGAAAACGTGCTGCGCTACATCCAGGTCGGTAAAGACCAGGGCGCGCAACTGATCGCGGGCGGCAGCCGCACCCTCGAAGCCACCGGTGGCCTATACGTGGAACCGGCGATCTTCGACGGCGTGACCAACGCCATGACCATCGCCCGCGAAGAAATCTTCGGCCCGGTGCTGTCGCTGATCACCTTCGACACCGAAGAAGAAGCGCTGGCCATCGCCAACGACAGCATCTTCGGCCTGGCCGCAGGCGTCTGGACCAGCAACCTGAGCAAGGCTCACACCTTCGCGCGCGGCTTGCGTGCCGGCAGTGTCTGGGTCAACCAGTACGACGGCGGCGACATGACCGCGCCGTTCGGCGGGTACAAGCAGTCGGGTAACGGTCGGGACAAATCGCTGCACGCGTTCGACAAATACACCGAACTCAAAGCGACCTGGATCAAGCTCTAACACCTATAAAAAAGCGACGGTCGCCGGCAGGTGCCAGCGGCCATCGGAGAAACCTATGAAACAAACAACACATGTAAACAGCTACTATGCCGCCACCCGCAACTTCACCGGCGACTTCCCGGTGCTTGAAGAGTTGGTGGAATGCGACGTCTGCGTGATCGGCGCCGGCTACACCGGTTTGTCCTCGGCGCTGTTCCTCGCCGAAGCGGGCTACAGTGTGACCGTGCTCGAAGCCGCCAAAGTCGGTTTCGGCGCCAGCGGTCGCAACGGCGGCCAACTGGTCAACTCCTACAGCCGCGACGTCGATGTCATCGAAGAACGCTACGGCGACAAAACCGCCGAAGTCCTCGGCAGCATGATCTTCGAAGGCGCCGACATCATCCGTCAGCGCATCCAGCACTACGACATCCAGTGCGACTACCGCCCGGGCGGCATCTTCGCCGCGCTGAACAAAAAGCAGCTCAAAGGCCTGGCCGAGCAGAAAAGCAGCTGGGAACGCTACGGCAACAAAAACCTGACAATGCTCGACGCGGCGGACATCAAGCGCGAAGTCGGTTGCGACAACTACGTCGGCGGCCTGCTCGACATGCAGGGCGGCCACATCCACCCGCTGAACCTGGCCCTCGGCGAAGCCTCGGCCATCATCGGCCTGGGCGGCAAAATCTACGAACAATCGGCAGCGGTGGAAATCACCTACGGCGAACCGATCACCGTGCGCACCGCCAAAGGCGTGGTTCGCGCCAAGTACCTGCTGATTGCCGGCAACGCCTACCTGCCGCAAGACCTCGACAACCGCGTCACGCGCAAAAGCATGCCGTGCGGCTCGCAAATCGTCGTCACCGAACCGTTGTCCGAAAAGGTTGCCCGCAGCCTGATCAAAAACAACTACTGCGTCGAAGACTGCAACTACCTGCTCGACTACTACCGCCTCACCGCCGACAACCGCTTGCTGTACGGCGGCGGCGTGGTCTACGGCGCCCGCGAACCGGACGACATCGAGCAACTGATCAAGCCGAAAATCCTCAAGACCTTCCCGCAACTGAAGGACGTGAAGATCGACTACCGCTGGACCGGCAACTTCCTGCTGACCATGTCGCGCATGCCACAATTCGGCCGCATCGAGAAAAACGCCTACTACATGCAAGGTTACAGCGGCCACGGCGTCACCTGCTCGCACCTGGCCGGCAAACTGATCTCGGAAATGATCCGCGGCGACGCCGAACGCTTCGACGCCTTCGCTTCGCTCCCGCACATGCCCATGATCGGCGGCCGCACCTTCCAGGCCCCACTCACCGCCATGGGCGCCGCGTATTACGCCCTGCGGGACCGTTTCGGCATCTAGTCGTCAACACAATCCCTGTGGGAGCGGGCTTGCCCGCGAAGACGGCTTAACATCCAACAATGATGTAGCTGAGACACCGCCTTCGCGAGCAAGTCGAATCGTCGCACCGCCGCTCCCACAGAGATCCATGCCATACACAAAATCCGTGACCAACCAAATCCAAACTGTGGGAGTGAGCCTGCTCGCGATGAGGCCATACCAGTCACTATCAACCCCAACTGACACACACCAACCACACCTACACCTTCCACACCCAAACCACCCAACCCCAGGACAAAACAACCTTTTCACCCACCCATTCATCGAACCTGCTGAGCAACACAACCAAACGTGATTTAATACCCGCCTTTCAAATTTCCGGGACAGGGAAGCGGTGTTTTCGCGGCCAAAAGTCGCCCGCCATCCACCCCCATAACCCTTAAGTATTCCTCGCATAAGGCTGTCATGGACACGGGCTCACGACTCAAACTAGTACGCGAAAGCTACAAACTCTCCCAGCGCGAGCTGGCCCGGCGTAGCGGCGTCACCAATGCCACCATCTCCCTGATCGAACAAAATCGCGTCAGTCCCTCCGTCAGCTCCCTGAAAAAACTGCTCGAAGGCATCCCCATGTCCTTGGCGGACTTCTTCACCTTCGACCAACCGCCCCGCGAACATCAATACGTCTTCCGCGCCAATGAACAGCCGGATCTCGGTCGTCATGGGCTGCGATTGCTGCTGATTGGCGCTTCGGTGCCGAGTCGGCAGATGCGCCTGTTGCGCGAGCAATACGCGCCGGGGGCGAGTTCGGGGGAAGAACCGATTGTGCATTCGGAAGGGGAGGAGTGTGGGCTGGTTACGCGGGGGACGGTTGAGCTCACGGTGGATGGGCAGATTAGTGTGTTGAATGCCGGGGATGGGTACTACTTTCCGACGACGCTGCCGCATCGGTTTCGGAATATTGGGGCGGATGAGGCGGAGATTATTAGTGCGAATACGCCGGCTAACTTCTAATTAGTTAACTTTTTCAGTGTTTCCCTGCATTGGATGCAGGGCCCTGAAGTTTTTGAACGTTGTACTCATGATGGATTATGTGTTGAAGGATATTCGAACAATTGGCTATTACCTCTGGGTATGGATCATGGTCTTCGCCTGTGCAGCGTTTTATTCCGTGATACTTATGTTGGGGTTGATGCAGGTAATAATCCTGGAAGACACGCAGTTCTATGCTGTAGGCCTTGCAGTTTATGTGGTTTTTTGCTTTCTCGGCTTGCGCTACTACGTTCCAAGGTTGCGGAGAATGGAACTCGATGAGACGTTCAATGGCAGGTACACCAGTGTGCGAGCTTCCTGGATAGCAATCTTCATCGGCGCTTCAATTGGGACCATAATTTTTATCCCTCAGATAGATAAGATCAAATTCTTGAGTGATTTACCTCATTGGGGTGCCATTGGGGTTTTGTTTTTTGCTTTTGCATGTGCCGTGTTTGTTTTTTCTCACTATGTTTGGAAGCCGGGTCGCAGGCGCTAATTAATTCCAGCAAAAAAGGTGACAGATCTATTTGGATAAATAGATCTGTCACCTTTTTTTGTCACCTTTTTTTATTAAATCCGATTCCTGATCAGGTTTCGGACTTTTTATTTTTGCGCCGCTTTAAAAACATCTTTATTACTCAGACAAAAGCTTTCCATTCTGAAGATCCTCTATAGCCCTGGTTTTTTGGTGAGTTGCGTCTGTGGCGTTGGGAAAAATACGTAAGAAAAAAAGAAGTGGTGTGTAGGGCTCTTCGGATCGTCGCTCGTTTAGGGCGTTTTTAGAGTGAGCAATAGTAATAATATGGTTATGGTTTTGGGTGCATGAACTGGTTGTATCGAAGCTCAAAAAACCATCAGACTGTTTGAGGGGGTGTTAATGCGGTTGCGGGTTTTCTTTACCGTTTTAATTTCGGATTCACTAGCTGTCATGCTTTCGATGTTTTATGCGGCATTGCTTGTTTGGTTAATAGAAAAAGTGGTCCCTATAAGTGGGGTTTATTATTGGCTGGTGCTGGGTGTTTTTTTTGTCTTTTTGTTGTTTGTTAATTTTTATTACTGTTTTCCCAGCTATATTGATGTTTTACTTGGGCGGGATTTTAACCCCGAAAGAGACTCTGCTTGGGTTGCGTATTTTGGCGCTTTTATCGGTTCTTTGTTCTGGACTGCCGTTATTGCTCTACAAATTGATCAAGAGTTTTCGCCGCAAGGCAATCTTTCGTTTATCGTTAATGTGGCTGTTTTTATGTTGGTTTTTGCCTGTTTATGCATTTATATAATGAGGCTGCGTCGAAGAAAGTGATGTGATTGAATTCATTCTAAAGCTGTTTCTTCTGCTATGTTTTTTATTGTGGTTGTATCGATCAATGCTTCAAAGGCCAGTGCTAGTTTCCCCATTTGTCTGTACGCTCGTTCATAGTTGATAGGATCTTCCCTGAAAAGTTCTAGCGTATCGGTTTTACGCACTAAACTCATTGCGCCGAAAGCTGATAGCCCTAAGTCCATAGAATAATAGATAGTGTTTCCGATTTTAGTGTCTTTGGCTAGATGTTGGTATGTTTTTCTAACTGGCCCTACTGTGCTGGGCGCGTCAGGTCCGTTGTATATATTTCCTGCGCTTTCATAAATATTGTTTGCTCCATGCGCAACGTAGGTTAACCCACTGGCTAATTTAATACCTCTTGAGTTTGCGAGTGATGAAACCCCAGTTTGAATTTGAATTGCACCCGCTAAGATCCCAATGCCATTTTGAGTGTAAAACATCGCTTTGGCCGTCAAATCGGCATATTCTTCTCTGAGCTGTTGCAAGCCCTGCTGCGCACTGATCAAGCCTTCATCAACCGCTTGGATAATCTCGTTAGCAAAAGATGAAACAATCGAACTAAATTGAAGCTGCAAAAAGCTATCGTATAACTGCGTAGCGCCGATAGTGCACCCGAACGCTACAAGATTCGATGCAGCTTTAGTAACGTCGTGAATGTCACAGGATTCATCACTCATCCTCATTTCCCCAAGTGCTATAAGCACACGTACTTCCCTGAATGTGCGTCCAGCTAATATCACGATAACGAATGGATACCATTTCTTGTGGTTGTGCATCATTCATATGAATGGCATGAGGGACTTGAAGGTTGATATGCGCAATTTTCGCACCCGTGAGCCGTATTGAATAATATTTATCCTGGCCGCCAGTTGGTGATGTTCGATAAAAATGGATCGTGCACTCTATCTCCTCGCGCTCATGAAGTGCGCTGGCCAACAACGGTGAAGATTTATCGATATTTTTCGTGATCGTGATCGGTAGATGCTTGCCGCGACCACCTGAAACTCCACCGTCATTGCCCGTAATCATGTTGTGCGAATACGCGAGAATCATGATTTCGTCTTCATGATCAATCTGACATTTGTTGCCGATTGAATTCAGGCCAGAACAACCGGCGGAAATCAAACCTTGTCGTTTGCCGGTCATGCTCATGTAACCGTGATTAGCCATATGTGCCACTCCTTATAGTCAGCTGCTCGCGTTGTTTCGAGCGTAACATTTGCATTAGAGGGAGTATGACGAGGTGATTCAGCAACTAATTAAGTTCAGACTTGTCTTGCGGCGGGTAAAGAATTTAGGCGAGGAATAATCCTACAAGCAGACTCTTAATTTATGTGAATGACGACTTACTTAAAAAAGGTAGTAAATTAAGGTATGAATATTCTGACTCATATTTCGTACAAGTTAGTTACTAGCAATCGCTGATTTTCAGATTTGGATTTCTTCATAGTCGCGACCCTCTAGCTCGGACGTCTCAGGCTAGGACTGCAACATAGGCATCTACGGGTTCGAGAGTATTTTTAGAAAAAACTGTTGACATTTTTTTTGTGAGATTGAATATTTCTCCAGCGCAGGACAGCGCAACAAGGATCGACAATAATAAAACCAAGGAATACACGGAGAGAATCTGATGAGCATTCAGGAATGCGTTTAATATAAGGGAAAATGAACAAGCGTTATACGATGCTACTTGCAATAATATTGCTGGCTGAAGATTTTAATCGTCCTCATTATCGCGCCAGCGTGGAGTATTTAAGGTGGTCGAAAAGTAATGCAAGATTTTCAGCAGTCTCTGCTATTTTCTATGATGCTATCGATTTCATTTGGGCCGATTGCCTTAATTGTATTGAGGCAATCAGTTTTGTTTGGGCGAATGAGTGCAGTGCCAAGTGCGTTAGGTGCCGCTATCGCCGATGTTTTATATGCCGCAGTTGCATTGATGAGTGCCACACTTGTGAGTGTTTTTGTGTTTCAACTTCAAGGTCTGTTGATTATTGCATCTATAGTTTATCTGTTTTACTTGGGTGTAAAAATATTCATGTCTGCGGGTGCTGACATATCGGTTTCGCAACAGGCTGGATTTATTTCCGTTTTTGCTTTGACGATTACTAATCCACTGACCATCGTGGCAATTACTTCTTACGTTTTTGCCAATCACTCGGGTGGCGCAGCGGTCAATATTCCTGCCTTTCTTTCAGGCTTTTTTATCGGTAGCTTTACTTGTCAAATGGTGTATGTGTTAGGAGGGGGTGCTGTAAGTAATACATTGTCTGGTCGGGTGAATTTTAAAATACTAAGCTGGCTGAGTGGCTTTTATCTGATTGCATTCTCTATATGGAAATTGCACCATCTTATTAGTGGAGAAATGATGGCGTAGGTGACAGATCTATTTGAATAAATAGATCTGTCACTTTTTTCTTTCAGAAGTTTTATCGACATTCTTAGTGATCATGATCGGTAGATGCTTGCCGCGATCGCCTGAAACTCCACCGTCATTGCCCGTAATGATCAAGTATAAGAACCCGCATCAACGCGGGTTTTTATTGGGGTTGAAATGATCACTGACCTTTTGGCGTATCAAACCCACGCTGCTCAATCACCCGAAACACATCGCTCACATCCTGGACCATGATCCGGGCGATGTTGGTGACGGTGTTGATGTCGTTCTCGGCATAGTCCGGCAGGCTGGTGCAGGCCATGAGGTGCAGGTATTTGAGGACGGCGCTGAGGCGTTCGCTGACGCAGTTGTGGAGTTCTTGGAGTGGGGCGTCGCTGTCGATGAGCAGGACGGGGTAGTCGGTGGCGAATTGGGACATAGGGGTGAAGCGGTGGGGCGGGTTTTGGGTTTTCATGGTGTAAATCCTCACAAAAGAAGAATTGCCACCTTTCTGCTGCGAAACAAATGGGTGGCAGCTGTGTGCGGGTTCGCAGACCGGGGGATTTACACCAGTTCCGGCAGACCCGTAAGTCTCCCGCACACAACCGCCATAAAACACGATGCAGTCGAAGTCGGCTGCATCATGCCTGACAGTGCTTTGGTGTCAATCTCGAGGGCTGCGAAACCCTATCGCTAACTGCGGTCAGCGACAGGTCGAATATAGGCGGTCATTTTTCTACTCACAACCGGGCTGTAGGACGGTTGGGCGTTTGTTGTGACAAGGCTGAATGCCACTGTTTTCGGGCTTGTTGCGGTGATTCGGGTCGTGTGGAGTGTCTTGGGAAAGGGGAGGCAGGTTTTGGGGCCGCTTCGCGACCCGACGGGGATAAATCCCCTCGCCACAAAGGGTGAATTCCTACGCGAATTTCGGATGTCAGGTTTATGAAATCGGGTGGTCAGGAACAACAAAGCCCCGAATCTTCGGGGCTTTGTTGTTTGCGATTGCGCCGTTCAAAAAATCCTTACCGCACAGCATGCAACGTTATTGCCTGGCCTGCGGTGAATGCGGGTTCTGATCGGTGTGTTTCGGTCCGGCCACTGCCCACGCTATCAGCCCGAACAGCGGTACAAACACGATTACCACCATCCATACGAGTTTGTTGCTGGATTTGCCTTCGGCTTTGCGCACTTTGTTGATGGCCCATACCTCGACCAGCACAAGTATTGCGGCGAGTACGATCCAGATGGTTTCGGTTTGCATTGTTCACCCTCCTGATAGTCATTCAGTTAGGTGGGTGGGTGTGGGCGGGGTTCATAAAATTTCGGGGTTTTTGGGTAGTCGCGGGCAAGGCGCAAGTGGGGTTGCTCGCGATGGGGGGCTGTCAGCTCAATCAATATTGGCTGTCATGGCCTCATCGCGAGCAGGCTCGCTCCCACAGGGGATTGGGGGATTAGTTAGATCGAGTTGGCGAGTTTTCCGGTTGAGAGGCGGCGTTTGTAGGCGGTGTCGCGGTTGGCTAGCCAGTAGTAGAGCGGGGAGGTGATGAGTAGGCCTACCAGCCAGGACAAGTCAGCGCCGTTGATGTGTTCGGAGATGGGGCCGACGTACAGCGGCGTGTTCATGAACGGGATCTGCACCACGATGCCAATCGCGTAGGCCAACAGTGCCTGCGGGTTGTACCGGCCATAAATCCCGCCGTCGACTTTGAAGATCGAGCCGATGTCGTACTGACCTTTGTGAATCGCGTAGAAGTCGATCAGGTTGATCGCGGTCCACGGCACCAGTACCACGAGCAACACCAGCACCATGTCGACGAAGTGGCCGATGAAGTTGGCGGAGGCGCCGACGGCGGCGAAGCAGCAGGCGGCGAGGACGATGATGGAGAGGACGGCGCGGCTTTTGGCGGTGGGGATCCAGCGGTAGGCGAAGGTCTGCACCAGGGTGATCAGCGACAGTACGGCGCCGTAGAGGTTGAGGGCGTTGTGGCTGATGACGCTGAGCAGGAACAGCACGAGCATCAGTGGGCCGATGGAGCCGGTGGCGAGTTTGACGGCGTCCATGGTGTCCAGGCCGACGGGTGTGGCGAGGACGGCGACGGCGCCGAAGATGAACGAGAGGCTGGAGCCGAGCACGGTGCCCAAATAAGTGGTCCAGAACGTTGCGGCCACGGGAACGTTGGCCGGCAGGTAGCGCGAGTAGTCGGAGACGTAGGGCGCGAAGGCGATTTGCCAGAGCGCAGCGAGCGATACGGTGGCCAGCCAACCGGAGATGTTGAAGCTGCCGCGGGTGAGGAAGTCGGCGGTCTGCACGTGGGTGAAGATGTAGCCGAAGCCCAGCACGATTCCGGCGCCGAGCACCCAGGTGCCGATGCGGTTGAGCACGTGAATGAAGCGGTAGCCGATGATGCCGATGATGCCCGAACCGAGGGCGCCGATGACGATGCCCACCGGCACTGGCACGCTGTCGACCACGCCGTGCAGGGATTTACCGGCGAGGACGATGTTGGAGGCGAAGAAGCCGATGTACATGATGCCGGCGATCAGCACCACCAGCAGCGCGCCGAGGGAGCCGAACTGGGCGCGGCTCTGGATCATTTGCGGGATGCCCATTTGCGGGCCTTGCGCCGAGTGCAGCGCCATCAGCACGCCGCCGACCAGGTGGCCGACGAGGATGGCGACGATGCCCCACACCAGGTTCAGGTGGAACATTTGCACGCCGAGGGCGCCGGTGACGATGGGTAATGGGGCGATGTTGCCGCCGAACCAGAGGGTGAACAGGTCGCGGGTTTTGCCGTGGCGATCTTCGGGCGGCACGTAGCCGATGGTGTGTTTTTCGATGAGCGGGGCGGAGGTTGTTGCTGCGGTAACCATGACGGACTCCAAGGCAATTTGAGTACGTGGACGTACTTCGGTGAGCGCTGCACGGGGGCGACGCTTTTCTTGTTGGAGTTGATGATGTGCGGTGGGGAGTGAGAGATAAATTAGTAAGTTTGTGGGTATAGACGCTAAAAAATGTATGTCGGGTGGTCGCCGAAAACCTGTGGGGTACAGGGGATTGGATCGTCGAAACACCGCGCAACGTGTAGCAGCTGGCGAAGCCTGCGTTCGGCTGCGAAGCAGTCGTAAACCCTGCGCACGCGGTTTTCCTGATGCACCGAGTCGTCAGGTTTTGCGACTGCTTCGCAGCCGAACGCAGGCTTCGCCAGCTGCTACAGGGACCCGTTGCGGACGCGCTTTTGTGGGAGCGGGCTTGCTCGCGAAAGCGGTGGGTCAGCTGCATTGATATTGGCTGACATGGCCTCATCGCGAGCGGGCTCGCTCCCACAGGGGGGGCGAATTAGCTGATTGATTGCAGCATTCGATGGAGCATGGCGTCGCAGGCTGTCAGTTGTTCGAGGCTGACGAATTCGTCGGGTTTATGGCCTTGATCCATGCTGCCGGGGCCGCAGACGACGGTGGGAATGCCTGCCGCATCGAATAGGCCGCCCTCGGTGCCGAAGGCGACGGTGCCAAATTCTCGGGAGCCGGAGAACGCAGCAATCAATTCAGCCGCTTCGCTCTGCGCATCGGTCGCCAACCCGGGATACGCGGACAACTCGCTAAATCGAATTTCACTCTGCTCACTCACCGCCCGCATGCGCGGCAACACCTGCTGCTCGGCATAGGCCTTCAGCTCCTGCGCAACGTGGCTTGGATCATGCGAGGGCAGGGCGCGGATTTCGAAGTCAAAGCGGCAATCGGCGGGGACGATGTTCAGTGCCTTGCCGCCGCAAATCACGCCGGTTTGCACGGTGCTGAACGGCGGATCGAAACGGGCGTCGTGATGCTCGGGGGCTTTGAGCCGGTTGCCGATCCGCCCCAGTTCACCGATCAGTTCGGCGGCGTATTCAATCGCATTGACCCCAAGCGGTGCGTACGCCGAATGGCACGCTTCACCGTGAATGTCGCAGCGCATCGCCAGTTTGCCCTTATGGCCCAGCACCGGTTTGAGCTCGGTCGGTTCGCCAATGATGCAGAGCATCGGTTTGACCGGGCGCTTTTCCAGTTCCGACAGCAACGAACGCACACCCAGGCAGCCGACTTCTTCATCATAGGAAAGCGCGATGTGCACCGGCAGCCGCAGCGTGGCGTTCACCAGCGACGGGACCAGGGCGAGTACGCAGGCGATGTAGCTTTTCATGTCCGCGGTGCCGCGACCGTACAGTTTGCCGTCGCGCTCGGTGAGTTCGAACGGCGCAACGGTCCATGGCTGGCCGTCGACGGGCACCACGTCGGTGTGCCCCGACAGCACGATGCCCGGCCGGTCCGCTGGGCCGATGGTCGCGAACAGGTTGGCCTTGCTGCGTTCATCGTTGTAGAGCAGTTCGCAAGGCACGTCGAAGCGTTCGAGGTAGTCGCGCACGAACTCGATGAGCTGCAGGTTTGATTCGCGGCTCGTTGTGTCGAACGCTATTAACGTTTTCAGCAAATCGCGGGTGTTGCTCATCGGTCGTCTCCGGCGACACCGTAGCCAGGGGAATTGTCGGGGGCGAGGGCGCGGTCGATGTAGTCCTGGACTTGTGGGCGATAGGCGTCCCAGAGTTTCTCAAGCTGGCCGATTGGATCGTGATCCGCCCAATCCACCCGCAGGTTGATGATCGGCCAGGTCAGTTCGCCGACCACCACCACCGCCGCCGAATGCACCGGCCCGGCTTCGCCACCCGCGGCGATGGCCGCTTTCATGGCCGCGAGCAGGCGGTCAGTCAGTTGGCCTTCGCCATGCTCGAAGGCCTCGACCATGGCCTCGATCACTGCACGGTCCGCCAGCATGTTGCCGGCCGCAACGCATTGGTCGCCGGACACGGCGTTGTGGTTACCCAGGGTTTGCGAACCGCTGAAATGCGCGGTGCGGCCGAGATGGTCAATCGCCGTGATCTGGCGATATTGGCTGTAGCCGTTGCGGGTCAGTACTTTGTCCAGTGCCTCGGCCGGTGCAAGGCCCTGTTCCATGAGACCGAGGACTTCCGGGCCGAGTGACGGCAAGGTGATGTTTTGTGTGGAGACGGCGCCGACACCCGGCAGCAGCCAGGGGCAACGGGCGCCGACGGCGATGCTCGAGGAGCTGATCGCAATGCCGAACTGACCGGTTTCGGGGCAACGTGCTGCGATGGAGAAGGTCATGGGGTTGTTCCTTGGTTAGCCTTGGCGAAATGGGTGTCTGGGTGGGCCCCTTCGCGAGCAAGCCCGCTCCCACAGGGGATCTGCGTCGTACACAAATCTGTGGTCACAGAAGATCCCTTGTGGGAGCGGGCTTGCTCGCGAAGGCCGCGCCTCGGTCTACTTCCTTAGTCGGGAATCACCGCAATCACATCAATCTCCATCAACCACTGCGGCTGCCCCAGTGCGGACACCACCAACCCGGTCGAAATCGGAAACACGCCCTTAAGCCACTTGCCGACCTCCTGATAAACCGGCTCGCGATACCGCGGATCGATCAGGTAAGTGGTGGTTTTAACGATATGGCTAAGGTCGCTACCAGCCTCTTCCAGCAACTGTTTGATGTTGCGCATGGCTTGCTCGGTTTGCGCTCGCGGATCGCCGAGGCCCACCAGGTTGCCTTCGAAATCAGTCCCGACCTGACCGCGAACATACACAGTGTTGCCGGCCCGGACGGCCTGGCACAGGTCATTGTCCAGGCTCTGGTTCGGGTAGGTTTCCTTGGTGTTGAACATGCGAATACGGGTATGGGTTGGCGTGGACATTTGAAGCTCCTAAAGAAAAATGGCTCAAGCGCTGACGGTTGCTTTATGGGCGGCCGGGACGGTTTCAGCCTCGCGTTGCGCGGCATCGTGGTAGTCGAGGTAGGAACGCTGGATGGCGATGTGATCCGCCACGTACTTGGCGTCGTGCCAAACGCCCCAGATGAACGAAGACCCGCGGCGGGACTGCCACGGCAGGCCGAGGAAATACACGCCCGGCTCGCTCGAGACGCCGCGCTGATGCGCTGGCTTGCCGTTGTCGTCGAAGGCATCAACCTTGAGCCAGCTGTAATCCGTGGCAAAACCGGTGGCCCAGATGATCGAGGTCACGCCGGCCTGGGCCAGGTCGAGTTCAAGAATCGGGTTGGTCACGCATTCCGGATCGGAAAAGGTCATGCGCGCTTCAGGTTCTTCCGGCAGGTCCAGGCCGTTGCGCTCGATGTAGGCATCGGCGGCGTTGAGCAGCGCCAGATAGTTCTCATCGCCGCGCGCCAGGTTCTCGGCAAGGTTCGGTTGAAAAGTCGCTACGCCACCGTTGAAGGATTGGGTCAAACCCACCAGCGTCATGCCGCGATGGGCCAGGCCACGGAAGTCCACCGTACGGCCGCCGTGTGCGCCGCTGACCGCGATGGTGACGTGTTCCCGGCCGGGTTTCATGGCGGCCTGATCCCATTCGCCCAGCACACCCAGCCACCAGCAGAAATCACGGTTGCGATAGGCGCGAGGAGGGCGGTCGTGGGCGCCGACCGAGAGGTAAACCTTCTTGCCGGCACGCTGCAGTTCATCGGCGATTTGCACGCCCGACGAACCGGCGCCGACGACCAGCACTGCACCCTCGGGCAGTTGCGCCGGGTTGCGGTATTCGGCCGAGTGGATTTGGGTGAATGGCTGATCTTTCGGCGCAATCGGCGGGATGACCGGACGCTGGAAAGGCCCGGTGGCGGCCACCACGCGGTTGGCCTCGATCACGCCTTCAGAGGTTTCAATGGTGAAGCCCGGGCGACCGACATTGCGCTCAACCTTCAGCACGTCCACGCCGGTGCGGATCGGGGCGTTGAATTTTTTGGCGTAGGCTTCGAAATAGTCGGCGACCCGTTCTTTTGGGGCGAAGTCGTCGGGGCTGAGGTCGTCGAAATCGAGACCGGGAAAACGGTCGTGCCAGGCCGGACCATTCGCCACCAGCGAATCCCAGCGTCCGGTGCGCCAGCGTTCGGCGATACGGTTGCGCTCCAGCACCAGGTGCGGCACCCCGAGTTTGCTCAAGTGTTCACTCATGGCCACGCCAGCCTGACCGGCGCCAACAATCAGCGTATCTGTTTTTATTTTTTCAGTGGTCATCTCAATACCCTTCGAAGTTGGATTTAGGTCGGTAACGGCCTGCCATTTCTTGGGGTCAAGACTAGGGATCACCCTGGTATCGGTAAAATATTATTAAGCTGGCATTTGAGTATAAATAACTGATGCAGAACGGCATCGAGTCCGGACACGGGGAATGGCGCTCAGAGAAATCTCCTTGAAAACAAAGTGCAAGCGCAAAAGAGCAGTCGTTGTGGATAGGTCGCGTTGTGATAGATCAAGTCTGAACTAAGCTGTTCGATGTGCTTGCCGATGGCGGGTCTTGACCGCCCCGGCACGGCTGAAAACCAGGATCACGCTGACACGGCCGCCGTGGCGAGGATGAGCGCATGCAAAGCACTGGAGAGCAAAAGCGGGCCCGTGTTCTTGATCCGGTCGACCGTGTCACGGAGGTCATTTTCGGCCTGCTCATGGCAATGACGTTCACTGGGACGATCAGCGTGGCCACATCTGGTCAGGAGGAGGAACGGACGATGATGATCGCCGCGCTGGGTTGCAACCTTGCCTGGGGGTTGGCAGACGCGGTGATGTATTTGCTGCGAACTCTGATCGAGCGCACGCGTAACCGTACGCTTCGCACCAATCTGCGTGATGCGACGGATGCCGCCGCCGGGCAAGCGCTCATTGCCGAGGCGTTACCCCCGCGTCTTGCCGCAGCAGCCGGCCCTGATGAGCTGGAATCGTTGCGCCGCCGCCTGGTCGAGTATTCATCCATGCCAGTACAACCGAATCTCGGTTGGGATGATTTCAAGGGCGCTGTCGGCGTTTTCCTGTTGGTGGTGTTCTCGACATTCCCGCTAGTCGTGCCGTTTCTGTTGCTCGACCAGACAGCGCTCGCTGTGCGCATGTCTAACCTGGTCGGACTTGTGGTGCTGTTCATCGCCGGTTGGATGCTATCGACGTACGCCGGCGCAAAACCGTGGCAAGGCGGACTCGCGATGGCCGTCACCGGCGCTGTACTGATTACTGCGATCATCGCCCTCGGCGGATGAGCAGATGGCAAACCCTAGGCTGTTTATTGGTGAGGTCTCGAACATGGCAAAAGACAAGAAAAAAGCCCCCAGGAGTAAAGCTGCTGAAACCACGAAACTTAAAAGCAAGGATTATCTCGAGCAGCTGCGTGGCCTGCATGTCGAGCTGGTCAAGTTACAGGAGTGGGTAAAAGCCAAGGGCGTCAAGATCTGCATCGTCTTCGAGGGGCGCGATGGCGCTGGCAAGGGCGGAACGATCAAGGCGATCACCGAACGCGTCAGCCCGCGTGTCTTTCGGGTGGTGGCGCTGACGGCGCCGAGTGATCGAGAAAAAAGCCAGATGTATGTCCAGCGTTACTTGCCATACCTTCCCGCGGCCGGCGAAGTGGTGATCTTCGATCGCAGTTGGTACAACCGGGCGGGCGTCGAGCGGGTGATGGGGTTCTGCACCAAAGAGCAGGTGGCCAGTTTCCTGAAGACAACGCCTTTGGTGGAGCGGGCAATCGTCGACTCGGGCGTGATCCTGCTCAAATACTGGCTGGAAGTCAGCGAAGAGGAGCAGACCCGCCGGCTTCAGGAGCGCATCAAGGATGGGCGCAAAATCTGGAAGTTGACCCCCATGGATCTCAAGTCATACAGCCGCTGGTATGACTATTCGCGCGCGCGTGACGACATGTTCCAGGCAACCGACACCAATCATGCCCCGTGGCTGGTGGCCAACTCCAACGACAAACGGCGGGCGCGCCTTAACATCATCTCCGATTTGCTCAGCCGCATCCCGTACAAGGAAGTCCCACGCGAGGAGGTGGTGTTGCCCAAGCGGCAGAAACCAGGTGGCTATAAAGAGCCGGATTATCCGCACCGGCGAGTGCCCGAAAAATTCTGACGGACACGTTCAAGCGGATCTGCGCGGTACACCTATAGGCCATAGCTTTATGAGCGATTCGGATGCTTCGTCTCCCGTCCCGGAACCGGGCCGGATTGCACACCGCAATACCAGCGTGCAATCCGGCTGGAGCCGCTGGCTTCCCGGGCTTCGCACGTTGCGCGAGTACCAGATTGCCTGGTTGCGTCACGACATCATGGCCGGGCTGGTGCTCACCACGATGTTGGTGCCCGTCGGCATCGCCTATGCCGTGGCTTCGGGCGTACCCGGCATCTATGGCCTCTATGCGACCATCGTTCCGCTACTCGCTTATGCATTGTTCGGGCCTAGTCGGATTCTGGTGCTCGGCCCGGATTCTTCACTGGCCGCGGTAATCCTGGCTGTCGTCCTGCCCTTGTCGGGCGGTGATCCGCATCGCGCCGTCGCACTTGCAAGCATGATGGCGATCGTTTCAGGCGTCGTCTGTATCCTGGCGGGCATCATGCGTTTGGGCTTCATTACCGAGTTGCTTTCCAAGCCGATCCGCTACGGGTACATGAACGGCATCGCGCTGACCGTATTGATCAGCCAACTGCCCAAGTTTTTCGGTTTTTCGATTGAGTCCGATGGCCCGCTGAGAAACATATGGGCAATCTTCAACGCGGTGATTGAAGGAAAGACCAACTGGGCTGCGTTCACGATCGGCGCCGCTACCTTGATCGTGATCCTGCTGCTCAAGGGCTTCAAGCGCGTACCGGGCATCCTGATCGCCGTGGCGGGCGCCACCATCGCCGTCGGTGTGCTGGACCTTGCCGAGCGTGCGGGTGTGTCGGTCCTCGGTGTTCTGCCACAAGGGTTACCTGCGTTCGCCATCCCCTGGATTACCCGCGCCGATATTGTCCCCGTGCTCATCGGCGGGTGCGCCGTTGCCTTGGTGTCGTTCGCCGACACCAGCGTGCTCTCGCGTGTCTATGCGGCACGGACCCGCACCTATGTCGATCCGAACCAGGAAATGGCGGGGCTCGGTTTTGCCAATCTGGCGGCTGGGTTTTTCCAGGGCTTTGCGATCAGCAGCAGTTCCTCACGGACCCCCGTGGCCGAAGCCGCTGGCGCCAAAACCCAGTTGACCGGGGTGGTCGGCGCGTTGGCCGTTGCCCTGCTGTTGATGGTGGCCCCCAACCTGTTGCAGAACTTGCCCACCAGCGCACTGGCAGCGGTCGTGATCGCGTCGGCCATCGGCCTGATTGAAGTCGCTGACCTGCGACGTATTTATCGCATCCAGCGCTGGGAATTCTGGCTCTCGATCGTTTGCACCGTCGGGGTGGCTGTGTTCGGTGCGATCGAGGGCATCGGGCTGGCCATCGTGATCGCTGTGATCGAATTTCTGTGGGATGGCTGGCGGCCGTATTCCGCGGTACTGGGGCGAGTCGATGGCGTCAAGGGCTACCACGACATCCAGCGCTATCCCGACGCGCACCTTATCCCCGGCCTGGTGCTGTTTCGCTGGGATGCGCCGTTGTTCTTCGCCAATGCCGAACTGTTCAATGACCGAGTGCTTGATGCGGTGGCAGCATCGCCTACGCCCGTGCGCTGGTTGGTGGTGGCGGCAGAACCCGTCACCAGTGTGGACGTGACCTCCGCCGACATGCTGGCTGAATTGGACGACACCTTGCACGCGGCGGGCATCAAGTTGTGCGTGGCCGAGATGAAAGACCCGGTCAAGGACAAGCTGAAGCGATTCGGGCTGTTCGCGCGGCTTGGCGAAACGGCGTTCTTTCCAACCATCGGCAATGCCGTCGACAGCTACCTGATGATCCATCCAGTGGAGGGCGCGCGCTGAGTCGCATCGGCGCCGAGTCGCTTGGGGTTTCCTGCCTTCTAGGTGCGCGAAGAGACAATCCGTACCAGAATGAGCGAACCCATTCCTCTTCTGGAGCACCAGGATGATCAGCAAAAACACGATTTGTCTGTGGTACGACGGCACCGCGCTGGAGGCTGCGACGTTCTACGCCAAAACCTTCCCGGACAGCGAGGTGGGAACTATTCTTCGCGCGCCTGGCGACTATCCGGCAGGCAAGCAGGGCGATGTCCTGACGGTTGAGTTCACGGTGATGGGCATTCCTTGTCTCGGGCTGAACGGGGGCTCGGGGGTCAAGCACAACGAGGCTTTTTCATTCCAGGTGGCGACCGACGACCAAGCCGAAACGGACCGCTTGTGGAACGCGATTGTCGGAAACGGCGGCCAGGAAAACGTATGCGGCTGGTGCCAGGACAAGTGGGGATTGTCATGGCAGATCACCCCACGGGTTCTGAGCGCCGCGATAGCCAATCCTGATCAAGCCGCGGCCAAACGCGCGTTCGACGCCATGATGGAGATGGGAAAGATCGACATCGCTGCGATTGAAGCGGCTGTTAAGGGTTAACCAGCGCTGCTTGGGGGCTACTGGGTTTTCCAGTGCCCTCCACCCGACTCGCAATCAATTTTTGCCTGACCCAAGTGCTCAGCGCCGTAGTAATACGTAGTGACCTTGGCATTGTTCGGAATAATCAGCGATGTGCTGCTCTTGTCCTTGCTGGTGGAGTGAGGATTGGCCAGTGACTCTTGCGTCAACGTGGCGACGCAAGTGGCCTGAGAATGATCGGCGCACTGTTCGACTTTTTTCTTGGTGCTGGTCAGCATTTCTTTGCTCTCGTTGCTGCATGACCAATCGATCGCGTTCACCGGCATGTTTTCGTACTCATAACAGCTATGCGTTTCGACCACCGGCACCGAAGGGCTTTGAGAGCGGGTCAGCACATCACAGCCTTCAGCCATGACCAGGGTCGGGCTTAGGCTGGCCAGCAAAAACAGCAGTCTACTGTTCATCGCGATTTCCTCTCCAATGGCGCCTTGTTTGAACAAAATCAGCGCTGATACGGTTTTGAAAACGCGATGAAGCGCGGGGTTCCATTGGTTTTCGGATCCGCTGTGGGCGGGGGGGCAAAAAGCGCAGGCCCGATGGTATGCTCGCCGCGCCACGCGCTGGCAATCCAGGGAACACTCTTTAAGGAAGGGATGGCGGATGATCGATTTCAACAACAAAGGCTTTTTCAAACTCAAGCAAAACAACGAGTACGCGGAGCGAGTCACCGCGCTGCTGCTGGACGGTGAACAGGTCATTGATGCCTACAAATCCATGCGCGATGGCGTGGTGTTTACCAACAAGCGAATCATTGCGGTGAACGTGCAAGGCATCACCGGCAGCAAAAAAGACTTCACTTCGTTGCCCTACAAAAACATCGTCGCTTACTCCGTGGAAACCTCGGGCACGTTCGACCTGGATTCTGAGCTGGAAATCTACTTCTCGGCGCTGGGCAGAGTGAAGTTTGAATTCACCGGCAGGACGTCAATGGTCGAGATTTCCAAACTTATCTCACAGCATTTGTTGGGCTGAGCCCCGATTTTCACGGTTATTACGGCGAGCTCCAATGCGAACGCCGATTACCCAGGGAGAGCGACATGAGCCAGACACTGGAACGCGCCATTGCCATCGCCGCCTCCGCGCACGAAGGCCAGGTCGACAAGGGCGGCACCCCTTACATTCTGCATCCGCTGAAAGTCATGTTGCGGGTCAATACGCTGGAGGAACGCATCGTCGCGGTGCTGCATGACGTGGTCGAGGACTGCGGCATCAGCCTTGATGACCTGCGCAAGGAAGGCTTCAGCGAAGCCGTTCTGACCGCCATCGAGTCCGTCACTAAAGTGCCGGGCGAGTCCTATGAAACCTTCGTCGAACGCGCGGCGCAGAACCCGATAGGCCGGGTGGTGAAACTGGCGGACCTGGAAGAGAACAGCGACTTGTCGCGGATCGCGCAGCCGTCGTGGGAAGACCTGGAACGCGTTGAAAAATATCGGCGGGCGATTGGCGTGTTGCGTTCCTGACGAGCCGAATAAATAGATCTGTCCCCATTCCCTTCCAGATCGCCCTCTCCCTGGCAGGAGAGGGCGAGTGCCAGCCTCAGGTGTGATGAATGTCCCGATCCTTGGTTTCCGGCAGGAAGAACGTGCCAAGAATGGCCGTCATCACGGCGATGACAATCGGGTACCACAGCCCGTAGTAGATATCACCGGTGGCCGCGACCATGGCGAACGCCACCGTCGGCAGAAATCCGCCGAACCATCCGTTGCCGATGTGGTAGGGCAGCGACATCGAGGTGTAGCGGATGCGCGCCGGGAACAGTTCCACCAGCCAGGCGGCGATTGGGCCGTAGACCATGGTCACGTAGATTACGAGGATGGTCAGGAGCAGCAGCACCATCGGGTAATTGGTCTTGGCCGGGTCGGCCTTCTCGGGGTAGCCGGCATCCTTGAGCGCGGTACCGAGGGTGGCGGCGAAGGCGTCGTTCTTGGCTTTGAAGTCGGCGGCCGGCATGCCGGTGCCCTCGAAGCTCTGGATCACTTTGCCGCCGATGCGGACCTGCGCGACGGTCCCCGGTTCGGCCTTCTCGTTCTGGTAGGGAATGGCCCTTTTCGCCAGCACGGTCTTGGCCAGGTCGCAGGAACTGGTGAATTTGGCCTTGCCCACCGGGTCGAACTGGAATGAACACTGGCCGGGATCGGCGACCACCGTGACCGGGTTCTTCTCCTGTGCGACGAACACGTCGGGGTTACCGTATTGGGTCAACGCATTGAAGATCGGGAAGTAGGTCACTGCCGCCAGGATGCAGCCGGCCATGATGATCCCCTTGCGGCCGATGCGGTCGGACAGGCTGCCGAATATGACGAAAAACGGCGTACCGATCAGCAAAGAGCCGGCAATCAGCAGGTTGGCGGTCTGCGCTTCGATCTTCAGCGTTTGCAGCAGGAAGAACAGCGCGTAGAACTGCCCGGTGTACCAGACGACGGCCTGGCCGGCAGTGCCGCCGAGCAGGGCCATGATCACGATCTTGAGGTTTTCCCAGCGGGCGAAGGATTCGGTCAGCGGCGCCTTGGACGACTTGCCTTCTTCCTTCATTTTCAAGAACACCGGTGACTCGCTGAGTTGCAGGCGGATGTACACCGAAATGATCAGCAGCAGGATCGACAGCAGGAAGGGAATCCGCCAGCCCCAGGCCTCGAACGCTTCGGTGCCGAGAATGGTTCGGCAGGCGAGGATTACCAGCAGGGAGAGGAACAGGCCGAGGGTCGCGGTGGTCTGGATCCACGAGGTGAAGTAGCCCCGTTTGCCTTTCGGCGCATGCTCGGCCACGTAGGTCGCCGCGCCGCCGTATTCACCGCCCAGGGCCAGGCCTTGCAGCAGGCGCAGGGTGATCAGGATGATCGGCGCCGCCACGCCGATGGTCGCGTAGCCCGGCAAAAAGCCCACGACGGCGGTGGAAATACCCATGATCACGATGGTGATGAGAAAGGTATGTTTGCGTCCGATCATGTCCCCCAGTCGGCCGAACACGATGGCGCCGAAGGGGCGTACCGCGAAGCCCGCAGCGAACGCGAGCAGCGCAAAGATGAAGGAGGTTGTCTCATTGACGCCGGCGAAGAAGTGTTTGGCAATGATCGCCGCGAGAGACCCATAAAGGTAGAAGTCGTACCACTCGAATACGGTGCCCAGGGACGAGGCAAAAATGACCTTGCGCTCCTCCTTGGTGATCCCGTGGCGGGGCGCGCTGCTCGTGGAAGTGTTGTCGATTGCGGCCATGAGTTTTCTCCGTCGTTCTTGTTATAGGCCGGAGTACCTCGTTACCTTTTTGCCGCACCCAGGCCCTGGGACTGATGTCGTCGGATTACGGATTGCGCGAAGCATGCACACAGGCTGACGGCCTCGCATCGCTGCAAGGTTTACTGAAGCATAATCGGCTTCTCGCAGATATCCACTCGCCATCAAGTTCGCCCCAAGGCTGATTCCCCCCTGTGAGCCGCATCACGATCCGGCGCGGCAATTGTTTTCTGAATGAGATCTCTGCAAACCAGCCCTGTAGGAGCAAAGCTTGCTCGCGATGCTGTTGGCGTTCCCGAGGGCCCCATCGCGGGCAAGCCATGCTCCGACAAATGATGTGCGCGTCACTTAATGTGGGAGCGTCTTGATCACGTACCCATAGGCTCGAATGCGATCGCCTTCCTGTTTCAAGTACACACCCTGCAGTTCCGGCGTGAAGCCAGGAAGCGAGTTGATACCTTCTTCCAGCGCCAGGAAGTACTTGAGCACCGCGCCGCCCCATATTTCCCCGGGCACCACGCAGAGCACGCCGGGTGGATAGGGAAGGGCACCTTCGGCAGCGATGCGACCCTGCGCGTCAGCCAGCGCCACCAGTTCGACGTTGCCACGGATGAATTCGAACTGCGCTGCTTGCGGGTTCATCGCCTTTTTCGGGAAGTGTTCCTTGCGGAACATTGCCTTCTGCAAATGCTGCACGTCGTGGGTGCGGTAGAGGTCGTGCATCTCCTGGCAGAGTTGGCGAATGGTGTAGTTGCGATAGCGCTCCTGATGCTGCGCATAGATGGCCGGCAATACCCGGCTCATCGGCGCGTCATCACTGATGAAGCGTTCAAAACGCGCGATCTGTGAGGCGAGATGCGTCATTTTTGCCCAGTCTTCGGCCGGGGTGAGCAGGAACAGAATCGAGTTCAGGTCGCACTTTTCCGGAACGATGCCATTCTCGCGCAGGAAGTTGGCGAGGATGCCGGCATGGATACCGAAGTCGGTGTAACTGCCATCGACCGGGTCGATGCCGGGCGTGGTGAACAGCAACTTGCACGGGTCGATGAAGTATTGCTTGTCGGCGTAACCGCTGAAGGCGTGCCAGCGATCCTTCGGATGGAACTCGAAAAAGCGGATGTCGTTGGCGATGTCTTCGGTGGGGTGGTCCTGCCAGGGGCGACCGTCAATGGTGTCCGGCACAAAGGGGCGAACCATGGTGCACGCTTCCAGGATCAACTTGCGCGCGTCGATGCCGAACTTCACGCAGTCCTCCCACAGGCGCAGGCCGCTACGGCCGGAATGGATGCGCGCGTTCACATCCAGCGAGGCGAACAGCGGGTAGAACGGGCTGGTGGAGGCTTGGGCCATGAAGGCGTTATTCAGCTGCGCATGGCTGCAATAACGGGCCTGGCCCTTGATGTGCCGATCTTTCTTGTGGATCTGCGAGGCCTGGGAAAACCCCGCCTGCTGTTTGTGCACCGATTGCGTGACAAAGATGCCGGGATCGTTTTCATGCAGGTCCAGCAGCAGCGGCGAGCAGTCCTTCATCATCGGGATGAACTGTTCGTAGCCCACCCACGCCGAGTCAAACAGGATGTAGTCGCACAGTTTGCCGATGCGATCGACGACTTGCCGGGCGTTGTAGACGGTGCCGTCATAAGTGCCCAGCTGAATGATCGCCAGGCGAAACGGCCGTGGCAGTCGGGCCTTGTCCGGTGCGACTTCGCTGATGAGTTCGCGCAGGTAGCCTTCTTCGAAACAATGGGCGTCGATCCCGCCGATGAACCCATAAGGATTGCGTGCGGTTTCCAGATAAACAGGGGTAGCCCCAGCCTGGATCAATGCACCCTGGTGATTGGATTTGTGGTTGTTGCGGTCGAACAGCACCAGATCGCCAGGCGTGAGCAATGCGTTGGTCACCACCTTGTTCGACGCCGAGGTGCCGTTGAGCACGAAGTAGGTCTTGTCGGCGTTGAACACTTTCGCGGCGTGTTTTTGCGCCAGAAGCGCCGGGCCTTCGTGGATCAGCAAATCGCCGAGTTTGACGTCGGCGTTGCACATGTCGGCGCGAAACAGGGTTTCGCCGAAGAAGTCGAAGAACTGCCGGCCCGCCGGGTGTTTGCGAAAGAACTGGCCGCCCTGGTGACCCGGGCAGGCGAAGGTCGCGTTGGCTGACTCGGTGTAGTGCTTGAGCGCGTCGAAGAACGGCGGCAGCAGACTGTCTTCATAGGCTTTTGCCGCGGTCTCCAATTGGTTGCCATGGTATTCAGCGTTGTTGCGCGAGGGGTCAAAAATGCCATTTACCTGAAGCAGAACATCTTGCAGGTGCTGGTAGACGTCCCGGGCGCGGTTGCCGGAACCGGGGGAGGCAACGAGGAAAATGGGGATATCGAAACCGGTTCGCTGCAAGGTGTCCAGGGCGCCCGCCATCACATCCTCGACAGAGAACACCGCAACCGCGATATCGGTGTAGTCGGTTTGATTGAGTGGAATGACTTCTCGGGAGGTCTGGAAACACTCGAACGCGGAATCACTGGCGGCAATTTTCAGGGCTGCTTTCATGCGGGGGAAATCTCCTGGCGGACAGTCACTTGTCGGCTTTTTTCAAGAGATCAATTTAGCGAGGCAGCCTTCAATGGTCCCTGATCCACATCATGTGGACACTGGTTTAGACCCTATTGGGAAGGATTACGGCTTTTCTACTGGCTTTTGCCAAGGACTGCCGACAGGCGCTCGACCACTTCTGCCTCGGCAACCCCTTGGTTTCCGCTGATCAGGCGTGGCCCAACGCAATCGCGAACGAGACCACGATCATGCAGGCGAAGACAAAATTTAGATTCATGAAGTTTTCATCCAAAACACATGTGATGGCGCGTTGCCGCGGCCCAAGGACACCGGCAAGGATTATTTCACCCGCGTCAGTGAAACCGACGAGGTGAAAACCCACCTGGCACAACTCGCCGCACGCCATGTACACAACGGCCAGATTGTGATTTTCGATTCGGGTAGCACGACGCTGCAGATCGCCCGATCGCTACCGTCGGACATTGCCATTACGGCTATTACCGCCTCGCCGATGATCGCGATCACCCTGGCCGAATACAAAGGCATTACGGTGATTCTGGCCGGCGGACAACTCAACCCCGCGACCATGTCGGCCAGCGGGCATGAAACCCTGCGGCTGATCGAGGGCATCAAGGCTGATCTGCTGTTCACGGGCGTCTGTGCGATTCACCCGGAAGTCGGCATCAGCTCCCTGCATTTCGATGAGGTGCCGGTCAAACAGGCGATGCTCGCCAGCGCCTCCCATGTCGTTGCTGTCACCACCGCCGACAAACTGGGGGCGGTGGAGCCTTTCGTGGTCGCGCCATGCCAGCGCATTCATACCCTGATCACCGAACGCCACGTGGCGTCGGGCAATGTCGAGGACTATCGGAAACTCGGGATCGAGGTGGTGCAAGTGGAGGCGTGAGTTCAGCCGCCCGTCATGTTCATGAAGCGAACCACCTGGACATCGTCGTTCACTTCGAAATTGTGTCGATAGGGCTTGAGTTTCATCGCCTCGATGATGGCCTTTTCCAGGCGCTCGGGATGTCCGGGATGGCTGCGCAACACGGCCTTGAGATCGACGGCGTGTTCATTGCCCAGACACAGCAGCAGACGGCCTTCCACCGTCAACCGAACCCGATTGCAGGTGCCACAAAAGTTGTGGCTGTGTGGGGAAATAAACCCCAGGCGAATCTGCGGTGCCTCGGCCAGGCGCCAGTAGCGCGACGGGCCTTGGGTCGACTCGGCGGACTCGATCAACGTGTAGCGCTCGGCGATCCGCTCACGTACGTGGCTGCTTGCGTAAAACGACTCGGCGCGGCTGTGTTCATGAATGGTGCCCAGCGGCATTTCTTCGATGAAAGAAATGTCGAGATGTCGGTCGATGGCAAAGCTCACCAGATCGTTGATCTCATGGTCGTTACGGCCCTTCATCACCACGCAATTGAGTTTGGTGTGGCGAAATCCCGCGGCGTTGGCCGCGTCGATGCCGCTGATGACCTGCGCCAGATCGCCGGTGCGCGTCAGCTCACGAAAGCGTTGCGGGTCCAGGCTGTCGAGGCTGATGTTGAGCCGTTTGACCCCGGCCTCGAACAAGGGCGTTGCGAGCTTGCCCAGCTGCGAACCGTTGGTGGTCATGCACAGTTCACGCAGGCCGGGCAGGGCGGCGATCTTTTCGCACAGTTGCACCACGCCTGGACGGATCAGCGGTTCGCCGCCCGTGAGGCGGATCTTGCGGGTGCCCAACGCCACGAAGCTTTCGGCCAGTTGATAGATTTCTTCCAGGGTCAGTACCCGTTGGCGGGGCAGAAACTGCATGTCTTCGGCCATGCAATACACGCAACGGAAATCGCAGCGGTCGGTGACAGACATCCGCAGATAGTCCACTCGCCTGGAGAACCCATCGATCAAGACTCGCTCTGACATGAACCTTTCGCCTGCATCCGTGAAATGAGTATTCCGCTAGCCCCGGAATTGTTGTGCGCAGACTAAGAGCAACTTTAGAGGGGCGTCCAATCACTATTAATGACCGGCTGATCGACAGGGTCGATGAAGGATTTGATTGCAAAAAAAACCGGAGCCCCATGACAGGGCTCCGTTTTTTTCTATCGGGCGTTCCGAACTTATTGCGCCCCGAACATCGCCGTCCAGTAAATCCCCGGATCACTCTTCGGATCAACCGCGTAGGCCGCGCCCAACTCCCGGTACTGCGGGTTCATCAGGTTGGCGCAGTGACCGGCGCTGGACACCCAGCCCTCGACCACCTTGCGCACGGTGTCCTGGCCGGCAGCGATGTTCTCGCCGACCTGCCCGCCGCTGTAACCGGCCAATTCAGCCCGGTCACCCGGCATGCGGCCATCGCGGTCCTTGTGATCGAAGTAATTGTTGTTGGCCATTGACCGGGCATGCTCCTCGGCCGCCGTCGCCAGCGTGGCGTTCCAGGTCAGTGGCGTGGCGGCGGCAAAGGATTGCGTGCCGCACTGGCGCGGCTGGCTGCGTACGATGTTGAGCTCGGCCAGTAGCTTTTGGCCTTCCGCCTGCCAGTCGCCCAGGCGAGCGCTCAACAGTGGGCGCGCCAGCACGATGCGCCACTCGCGGTCCTGATGGCTGACGCCGACATCGACGAATTGCGGGTCCAGCACGATCTGGCAAAAGCTTTCCTGAATGGCTTTCATCGCCGATGGCGCATCACGCGGCCCGGACAGGCTGATCGCCTGTACATTCTTCATCGGATAACCCGCGCTGGCCATTGCCTGCTGCAGATTGCCGACGCTGTTGGCGTTCAGCGCCAGCCGTGGGTCGCCGGCCAGCGGTGGCAGTTCCTGCGAGACCTGACCTGCGCAGCGCTGCACCTGGCTGCGGTAGAGGTTGATCGAATCAATCAGTTGTTTCTCGTCGACCGCCAACGCATTCACGGCAAACAACATCCCCAGTGACAACGTGGCAAGACGCATAGCAGATGATTTGAAACGCATGGAAATCCCCTTGGGCTGACTGCGCCCATGATGCGCGATTTCCGCCCCGCGAGCGCAATGACTTTTACGACCGAAGACAGTTTTTTTCTCCGTCTGTTGGAATCGATTCTGGCAACTACAATCAAGCAAAGTCGCCAGTTCGGCGTGCTTGCGGTTCCATCCGAAGGGTCGATCATGCGAGTTGTCTGGATAGCCACCTGCTTGGCAATAACCCTTTTCACCGGCCAGGCCATCGCGTCTGAGCAGCAGCAAAAAAAGGAAATGGCTGAGGACAAGGCCGAAGTTCTTGAGCATAAAGCGGCGGAGAAGGGCAGCGATGTACCAGTGCCCAAGTCCGAAGCCATCACCACCTCCGAAGTTCAGGCAGTCGATCCCGCCGGTGCGTCGCCGCTGGACGATGCAATCACCTGTATGGCCCGCTCCATCTATTGGGAAGCCAAAGGAAAATCGACCACCGACATGGAAGCCGTGGCCAGTGTCGTCATGAACCGCCTGGGCCATGAGGGCTTTCCGGACACGGTATGCGCCGTGGTCAAGCAGGGTTCGGAAACCAGAAATTGTCAGTTTTCGTGGTGGTGCGATGGACGCTCGGATCAGGTCGAGGAAGAATCCCAATACACGATAGCCAAGGAAATCGCGCGCAAGGCGCTAAACAAGCAACTGAACGACCGAACCCACGGCGCAATGTATTTTCACGACAGGAATGTGAAACCCGCTTGGGCCAGGAAATACATCAAGACCACCGAGACCTCGATGTTTCTTTTTTATAAGCCGCGTGCCGGGTCGGCGAAGTAGGGATGTTTGCATGGATGAGGTCTTCGCCATTCACAGGCGTATATTGATAGTGTCGATCCCGATAGTTGAGGCGATGGTAAATCGTCGGTGGTGTGACAGGCGAGAGCGCTGGGGGAGCTAGATATCCCGGAACGTTTGGAGGTGTTACATGAGCCAGTATCAACGACTCTTTCTGATAGCCGGTCCAGGCATGCGTCACACTCCGGCATTGGAGCGAGCTGTCGCCATAGCCCAAGCCACTGGCGCAGCGCTGCACATCACGGTGTTTATCGAAGAGTCCCACCTGTTGGGTTTGAAGAGCGCGGGTGCACGTTTTCGTGAGGCCTGTCAGCAAGAAAACGAAAAATGGTTGAAGGATGAGGCCGATCTGATACGCGCGCGCGGGGTCGTGGTGAGTACCGAAGTGCTTGTTACGCGGACTGCGCTGCAAGAAATACTTCGGCATGTGGCAGAAATGCAGCCGGATCTGGTGATCAAGGACGTGCAACACGAATCAGCACTCAAGCGCGTTTTCATTACGCCTCTGGATTGGCACCTGTTGCGCGAATGTCCGGTGGCGGTGCATTTGGTCAGTGAAATCAGGTGTCCACTTCCGCGGGTGGTCGTGGCGGCAGTCGATCCGTCACAACCTGAGACACAGATTACGGGCATCAACGATCGCATCATCCAGGCGGCGAACGGATTGTCCATGCAATGCAGCGCGGAACTGCATTTGCTGCATGCCTACGATCTGTCGCTGACCCATATATCCGACGCAGGCGCTGGTGCCGTGACGATGCCAGGTTTCAGCAATGAAGTGCGCAAGTCACTGCAAAAGTCATTTAGCGCATTGGCGGACCACTACGGTGTGCCCACTGAGCGCCAACACTTCGTTGAAGGGCCACCTGGCAAAGCCCTGGCCGACTTTGCAGCCCATCACCGGGCCGATGTGATCGTCATGGGAAATGCGCATCGCAAGGGACTGGGCAAATGGGTGGGCAGTACGACAGAGCATGTTCTGTACCAGGTGCCCTGCAACATTTTTGCCGTTAGCGGGTCTGCGAATCAGTGAATGTATTGGCGACGCTGTGCACCTCCTCATTGGTATTTGATGGCAATGCCTTTGAGCTTGCGACCCTGAATCGAATCGATGTTGCGGCTCCACAGAGGACCCGTCACGTAAGCGGCGACGGGTTGGATCTGGTCGTAAACCACCACCACCGCGTTTGCACCCAGCTTGGCGCCTTCTTCACGTAGCTTCTGTTCAACCTGGGTGATAGGAGGTGCGGGTTCGACGCTGGCATCGATGAGGATTTCACCCAGCCGTACGTGGGGGCGCGTCGGTTCGGTGCGTAATATCTGCACGTCGCTGGGCAGGGTCGGCGCGGGATGCTCGACCCCAACGTAGGCGGTTGTCTGCGCATCCACTGTGGCGCAGGCGTTTAACGCAAGTGCGCTGACAATGAGCGCTGCGATGAATAAAGGCCTGTGCAAATTCGAGAGTCGACGCAATGCATGAGTAGCCATGTCAGCCATTCCTTTATCGGGAGTGATTCAACTGCGGATGAATGCCCAGAGATCGGCGTTCAACTTGTCAATCGCGGCCTTGAAATCCTGCGCGGTGATTTTCTGGCTCTCGTTTGACAGCTGCTTGCCGAACACCTTGCGTACAACCCTGGCCACGATCTCGTTGTTTTTCTCGTCGACGAGCTCGGCCTCGATATACAGCTCGGTGTCCTGGTCGCGGTGACCGGTAGCGGCTTGTGTCGCCCCGACGACGGCGGCGATGGGCACCACTTCATACCATTTCATGCCTTCGTTCGAAGCGCTCACCCCGGTGATCGCCGCGCGCATGATCAAGGTTTTCGAGCCTTTTGGCGCGGCACTCGAGCGCGACACTACGCGGTACTTCTGCCCCAGCGTTGCCCTGACCTTGCTGCTCATGTAGTTGCGGATGTCATCGAGTGTCTGCTGGTTGACTCGCTCATTGGGCTTGGGCGCCGGATACAGTTCCAGACGCTCGAACGCAATCGTGTTGTACGCATCGGGGTTCCACGACGGGCTCACCCAACGCATCGTCGTGCCGCCACTGGGAGTGGCTACTTCCTGCAGATTGTCGTAGTTGGACAGGTAGCCGGAGTACTGTTCCTTCTCGGTGACTTTGGAAGTGCAACCGCCGAGCAGAAGCCCGGCCACGGTGGCACCGATGAGCAAATTTCGGGACAGATTCATGATGCTGTGTGCTCCTCGGATGAAGTCGTTCTGGTGTGGCAAAGCACTCAAAAACGCCAGGTCATGTTCCCGGTCACGGCTTGAATCCAGGCACTGTCGAATTGACCGGAAATTCGATTGCCCGAAACGTTTTTGGTCTGGTCCACTGGCATGTCGCCAATCCAGATCATGGCCCAGCTGACATTGACGTCGGTGACCTTGTTCAGCGCATAGGTGGCTCCTGTCGCAAGGCGCCAGGATTCAGCCATCGGTACGGTCACGGTGCGATTATGGTCGGACACGGCACTGCTGTCGTAAGCCACGCCGACGTTCCACAGCCATTGCGGCGTGGCCTGGTATTGCGCGCCGAGCGACAGGTGCCAGGTGTCCTTGAAGTGTGCGTCCACCGTGGTTGACTGGGCTCCGAGCGCCGTGGTGTCCACCTGCACGGCGATGTCGCCGAACTCCGACCAGTCCTGCCAGTTCACCGAAGCCAGCAAGGCCCATTGTCGGTCGAGTTGCTGGAACAGGCTCAGGGTGACCGTTTGTGGAACGGTCATGTCAAGCTGGGTGTTCCGGCCGTTGAGGCGATCCAGCGCCGGGCCGTTGCCCTTGACATCCAGCCCGTCTTCGAAATCCAGGTCGACTTTGCTGGTGTAGGTCAGGCCAATGCGGGTGCCGGTTTGCGGGGCGTAAATCAACCCGGCGTTGGCGCCGAACCCCCAATCGTTGTCCTTGTATTTGAACTGGCCGTCCCCGCGGTCGGTAAAGCCGAACGGCGAGCGGTCAATCGCGGTCTGGGCCTGGAGCATGCCGTACATGGCTTTTACGCCGAGCCCCACCGACCATTGCTCGTCAAAGCGGTAAGCCACGCTGGGCACTAATGACAAACCACCCAGGCTGGCGTTCTGCGCGAAGTAGCGCCCGGACCACTCGTTGTCGTAGTTGACCGCCAGGCCGAAGTCGGCGTACTGGCCGAAGCCGACGCTCCAGCGGTCGTCCAGTTCATGGCTGATGAAAAAACTGCCGCCGGGAATCGGATCGAGGGCATTGCCACTGCCGCTGCCAGGCACATTGGTGTCGGCATCGCGATCGAAGCTCAGGTCGCCATACAGCACCTGCAAGCCACCGGTGATCTGCGTGCCTGGCAGGTAGCTCAGTCCCGCCGGGTTGCTGGCAATAGTCGAAGGGCCCTGGGCACGGGCGGCGGCACCGGCATTGGCCAGGCCAACGTTATCGGTGCCGATTTCGTAGAGCATGATACCGCCGGCCCAGGCTTGCTGACTGCACAGGGCCAATAACGTGAAGGCGGGCATTGCACCTGATCTGGTTTGCATGGATTAGATCCCGGCAAGTGTGCATTTTCGAAATAAGGGTAATAGCCATCATCGAGAAAGCATTGAACCAGCATGGTTCGATCACTCATAAGTGGTAGTTCATATTCTCGATATTGGAAGGGGCAAGATACGAATAAAGTTGCCGGCGCTTGTCTTGGCTTAATCTGGGTCGCAAAGTCGCAGCAGCCAACAGGCGACCGGAATAATTACCAATTCAATAGCAGCATAGAGTTGTAGCAGTGGTGAAGGCATTCCGTCCCGGCATGAAACTAAGGGAACGTCCCAATACCTTCACCCTGAAAGGATGAAGCGCTGCCCTTATCAACTTACTGACGGGTACCCGGCAGGAGTTCAAAGGTTGGAGTGAACGGGGTGATGGCCGCCATTAATAGTTCGAACGGTTTACGATCACCTTCGAAAGTGGCCTTGCCAGCTGCAACAAGTTGATCGAAACCGGTTTTCCTGGCCATCACACCTTCAAGATCAACACGGTCAAGGGTGATAGTGAGATCGGCGTTGCTGGCTTGCTGTCCCTTGATGTTGGTCAGCGTCGAGTTGCTTAACTCCACGACAAACTGCTCGCCGTTATCAGGTGTCTTGAGGTTGAAAGTGAAGTGCTGATCCGCGACTTTGCTGCCATCCAGGGCAATGCCCAGATACTCCAGCCATAATTCGGTGCTCATGCCGCGAATCATGTCCGCCCCACCGGTTTTTGGTGGCACGCCCTTGGGCATGCCATGGCGCAGTTCATACGCTGCCGAGAGGAAACTATTGCGCACACCGGCACTTTCTTTCTGATAACCCACTTGTTCATAAACGTCGGCCAGCAAGTCCTTGGCCTTGCTGTTCCGGGGCTCGGCATACACCAGCTTGTTGAGGATTTCATAGGCTTCGCGGTACTTGCCCTGATCGAACAAGGATTTGCCCTTGGTCATGATCTTGTCGGCGCCACCCATCATTTCCACGTACAGCGGGGCTGAATCTTTCGGCGACAGCGGCATCAGCGTTGCCGGATTGGCATCCCAGTAACCCAGGTAGCGGTTGATCACTGCGCGACTGTTGTGTTCTTCCGAGCCGTGATAGCTATGAGTCGCCCAGTTGTTTTTCAGGCTTTCGGGCAACTTGTAGACGTTTTGAATCTCGTTGATGGTGACGCCCTGGTTGGCAGCGTGCAGTACGGCGTTGTTCAGGTTGGCATAGGCATCGCGTTGTGCGCGCATGACATCCTGAATCCGCTCGTTGCCCCAGCGCGGCCAACTGTGCGAGGCGAACATGACGTCTGCCTGTTGGCCATAGCGGTACAACGCGTTGTTGATGTTTTTCGACCAGACCAGTGGGTCGCGGACCAGGGCACCGCGCAGGGTGTAAATGTTATGGATGGTGCCGGTGATGTTCTCGGCTGCCCAGAAAGCTTTGAATTGGGGGAACCAGGTATTCATCTCAGCGGGCGCTTCAGTGCCTGGCGTACTCTGGAACTCCATCTCCACACCGTCGATGGTCAAGGTCTCGAAATCATTGGTAATAAAGCGGTTGGGTTCGATCAGGCCCATGTTGCCAATGGACGTGTTTTTACCGATGGCCATGTCGACATGACCGTAAGGGCTGTGCGGCAACATGAACCCATACTGGAAGAACGCCCGTCGGTTCATGGCGTTACCGGCATAGACGTTTTCAGCCACGGCATGCTCCATGAAGCCATGTGGAGCGATCAACGGGATTTTGCCGCTACGTATATCGGCCTCGTCGACCAAACCGCGAATGCCGCCGAAATGATCAGCATGGGAGTGGGAGAACACCACCGCCACGACCGGTCGCTTGCCCAGTTTTTCGTTGATGAATTCCAGCGCGGCCCTGGCGGTTTCCTTTGAGGTCAGCGTGTCGAAGACAATCCAGCCTGTGTCGCCCTTGATGAACGTGATATTGGCCAGGTCAAAGCCGCGAACCTGATAAATCTTTTCCGGAACCACCTCATAGAGGCCATAGGCCGTATTCAGCACGGCCTGGCGCTGCAGCGACGGATTGATGCTGTCGTAATCCTTACCATCGAGCAGGAAGTTGTAGCTGCCCATGTCCCACGCGACATTCCCGGCATCAGCCATGATTTTTTTGTAGGGCGGTGCGGCGATGAAGCCTTTTTTGGCTTCTTCGAGGTCGCGCTTGTCTGCAAAGGGCAATGTCTTGCGCAGGTTATTCTGCAACTCGACCGTATAGGACGAAGGCGCCTTGCCCTTGTCATCGAAGTGCACGTTTGGCGATGGCTCAGCTTTTGCGCCGTTTGCGTCGGCAGCAAAGACTGAAGGACTGATACCAGTACCTAGTGTGATTGCCACTGCCAGATGAAGGGTCTTTTTGTGCATGAAGAAGGTTCCTGCGCCAGATGAATGTTCCAGGGCGTCAAGGCAACGCGAGGCTTAGGCGTTGTCAGCTTGACCAGCAGAACCATGAATAGCATATTCATCTGATTCCAAAAAATTCCTGTTTAGTGATGTTCGATAGCATAAAGGTTATGAGATGACGCCCACCCGTTTACGCCAGTTTCTGGCATTGATCGAACACGCACACTTTGGCAGGGCGGCAAAAGCGTTGGGTGTGTCTCAGCCGGCGCTGAGTAAAAGCATCCAATTGCTCGAGCGCGAGCTCGGAGTCACGCTGTTCGATCGACGGAGCGACGGCGTTGTATTGACCGCATTTGGTCATCTGCTGCAGGAGAAAAGTCAGCGCCTGTTGATGGCAGAACAGGATCTGCGGCGTGACATTGCCTTGCTCGCGGGCGGGGATATCGGCGCACTGAAAGTCGCTTTTGGCCCTTACCCGAGCATCATCAGTGGCTATGCCAGCATTGCGCGGATGCATGCCCGGCATCCGCAAATCAAGGTGACGGCACATGTGGCCGGATGGCGCGAGGTGGCGCATCAGGTCCTGACAGGCGTGGTAGATCTGGGGATCGCTGAAATCAGTACGCTGCAAGGCCGGGAAGAACTCACCTGCGAGTTGGTGGGGGAACATGAGGGCCGGCTGTTTTGCCGTCCCGATCATCCACTGCTGGCGCAAAACCGTTCCCTGACACTGGGGCAAACACTCGATTACCCATGGGTGGCGTCGCGCATTCCCTTGCGATTGGCGACCCACTTGCTTCCGGCAACGCTGGGCTGTGCGGGTGCCTATGATGCGCTGACCGGAGACTTCGTCCCGGCCATCGAGATTGATGTGCCCATGCAAATCATCAAATTCGTCGAGAACAGCAATGCCCTGGCGCTGGGGAATCTGTCGACGTTCGAACGCGAATTCACGGCGGGTGAAATCGTGCCGTTACCGGTTCAAGACCTCGCACTGCGTACCCGCTATGGCTTCATTTATCTCAAGGAGCGTTCGCTGCCGCCTGCGGTAGAGGTGTACATGAAAGAAGTGAGGGCTGTGGAGGCCGACGTTCGCCAACGTGAAAGTCTGTTGATCAAGATCATGGAAGCGTAAAGCACAGAACGTGCGAATGCCCCGTCTCAGAGCCGCCGCTTGAGCGTGGCGGACGCTGCCTGCGATTCTTCCATTTTTTGCCTGGACGGTGACTGACCAGTACGAAGTTTCTCAATGCGGATTTATTGAGAACAGCACCTTTATTTTATGAGCTATACCCAATGTTCCCCCATGCACTTCTTCCACTTTTGGAGGTTGTTTATGAATACCCGCATCGTCCCGTTCGCGCTACTCATGGCAAGTCTGTTCGGTTGCAGTACCGGTTCAAACCACTCAATGAATTTGCCTCTGGCTGCGACCCACGCCAATGTAGGTCACACTGGTAACGCCATATTGACCGCCGAAGGCAATCAAACCAATTTTGACTTCTATATCACGGGTGTTCCGAACGGAACCATCCTGCCCCCGCGCATTTTTACGTTCATCAATAAAGGCAGTTGCCAGCAACCCGGGCCAGTCGCCTATGCAATGAACAATAAGGTCAATACAAAAAGCGAAGCAGGGTCCAACGGTTGGAGCTTTTACCGTAATGCGCCTGTCGCAACATCAGAGTTGCTTTCCGGAAAATATTCCATCGTCGTACGGACATCACCCGAAGATGGCAGCGTCGATATCTTTTGCGGCGATGTCGCGCAGGCAAAGCACTGAAATGATGCGATGAACAACTGGAACATGTTGTCGGTCGGACAGTTGCTCTGTGAGAAGGAATTGATGTTAACGCCGTGGCTGATCAGCTGCCATAAACGATGGGCGTCCGAAACAGGCGCCCGTTTTTTTTGCATGAGAGCTTTGCAGTTGAGCGAAGGAACAAAAAGCTCGAACCCGATCTGCATTAATCAACCAAATTTGGTGGCCGAAAGTAGAAAACGCTTCACCGAACCGCTTGTGTTATATCCCCGTAAAAAAGATCGACGCTGCCACACTTCAGGTGTCGTGCGCACGACGATGAAGTACTTCCCGGACAACAGGTCAGTCATGGAAACAGGCGCACTTCGTTCAAAAGTCCAACCCGTGCCCCGTTCCTGCATTGAGCACTACACTGGACTCCCAACTGACTGCTGTAGTCCTTGCCAGAGTGAGCGGCCATGTAGCCGCCAATGATTAACCCATCCACAGTAGGTAGAACTCATGAAGCTCATGATCTGGATGCAGCGTACCTGGAACTCCGCAGTCTCTACGAACCGGCTTTGCTCGCGCGTCGAACGACGTTATCGCGAGCCCCTCGCCATACTCGGGCTGAGCCTGATAGCTTCGACGGCGGCGTTCGCTGCCGATCCTTTGGCGTCCTGGAATGAAGGGCCGGCCAAGCAAGCCATCGTGGAATTTGTCAAAGCGACGACCCAGGAAGGTGGTAGCCAGTTCGTTTCACCAGGCGAACGCATCGCGACTTTCGACCAGGACGGCACGCTATGGGTCGAGCATCCCGCGTATGGCCAATTGTTTTATTGCCTGAGCCGCGTTCCTGCGGTGGTCAAGGAAAAACCGGAGTTGGCCAGCGTCGAACCCTTCAAGACGGTTCTTTCGGGCGACCGCGCTGCCATGGCAAAACTGACCCTCGATGACTACCTGAAAATCGCCATGGTGACCCTGAGTGGCATGCCTACGGATGAGTTCAGGCAGCAAGTTCGTGCCTGGCTGGCCGAAGCCCGTGACCCTCGCTGGAAGCGTCCTTTCACCGAGCTGACGTATCAGCCGATGAAGGAAGTCATGCAGTACCTGCGTGACAATGGTTACAAGACCTACATTGTTACCGGGGGTGGTCAGGACTTCGTTCGCGCCTATTCCGAGAAGATTTATGGCGTGCCTCCAGAGCAGGTCGTCGGTAGCGCTGGAGCAACCGAGTATGTCTACGATAAGAGCGGTAAACCGCAGTTGATCAAGCAACCCAAAGTAGTGCTCAACGACAACGATGCCGGCAAGCCAGAGAACATCTATCTGATGACGGGCCGTCAGCCGAATGCGGCTTTTGGCAACTCCACCGGTGATAAGCAAATGTTGGAGTACACCAAGGCAGGGCAGGGCGCGCGACTGGTGATGCTGGTGCTGCATGATGACGCTGAGCGCGAATATGCCTATGGCCCGGCTCAAGCACTGCCCGATACCAAAGTAGGCACCTTTACTCAACCCCTCTACGACCAGGCAAAGCGAGATGGCTGGACGATCATCAGCATGAAAAAGGATTGGAAGAAGGTATTTGCATTCGAGTGAAATGCAGCTGCAGGTGAGTTTTACGTATGAGCAAATACCCCGCTTAGCGGCAAAAAACCGCACTAGACTCCCTCGTGCGCCTTAAACCGTACGGGCTCATATAACAAGGGGGAATGATTCTGTATGCAGTACTTAGGCTAATCGCACGGTGGTCGTTGCACCCAGAATCAATGCAGTTGTGCACTTGTCACCGGCCAACATAATGAAACAACGAGGTTGCTGGTATGAATAAGCTATCGGATCGTTTCAAGTTGTCTGTCGTGTTTGCTGCACTGTTGTCATTGAACGGGCTTGCCCACGCCGCTCAAACAGAAAAGACTAATATCCTGTTAATTGTCTCCGATGACACCGGTTATGGCGATTTGGGCCCCTATGGTGGTGGGATCGGGCGCGGCATGCCTACACCCAAAATCGATGAGCTGGCGGCAGAAGGTGTGACGTTCTACTCCTTCTATGCACAGCCGAGTTGCACCCCTGGCCGGGCGGCCATGCAAACCGGGCGCATCCCCAATCGCAGCGGCATGACCACCGTGGCTTTCCAGGGCCAGGGCGGTGGTTTGCCAGCAGCCGAATGGACGCTGGCATCCGTATTGAAGACCGGCGGCTACGACACCTATTTCACTGGGAAATGGCATTTGGGCGAGGCCGACTACGCGCTGCCCAATGCCCAGGGTTATGACGTGATGAAGTACGCCGGTCTGTATCACCTGAATGCCTATACCTACGCCGACCCAACATGGTTCCCCGACATGGATCCGGAAACCCGCGAGATGTTCCAGAAGGTGACCCAAGGCGCGCTGTCCGGCAAGGCCGGCGAAAAGGTGGTTGAAGAATTCAAGGTCAATGGTCAATACGTGGATACGCCTGTCGTGGATGGTAAACCCGGCGTGGTCGGCATTCCTTTTTTTGATAACTATGTCGAAAAGGCTGCGCTGGAGTTTCTCGACACAGCGGCAAAATCGGACAAGCCGTTTTTCATCAACGTCAACTTCATGAAAGTGCACCAACCGAACTTGCCGGCCCCGGAGTTCGTTCATAAATCGATGTCCAAATCCAAATATGCCGATTCGGTCGTCGAACTCGATACCCATATTGGCCGCATCATGGATAAGCTCAAGGCACTCGGCCTGGATAAGAACACGCTGGTGGTTTACACCACCGACAACGGGGCCTGGCAGGACGTTTATCCGGATGCTGGCTACACCCCGTTTCGCGGCACCAAAGGCACGGTGCGTGAGGGCGGGAACCGGGTACCGGCCATTGCCGTCTGGCCAGACAAGATCAAGCCGAATACAAAAAACCACGAGATACTCGGTGGCCTGGATTTGATGGCGACTTTCGCCTCAGTGGCTGGAGTGAAGCTGCCCGAGAAGGATCGCGAAGGCCAGCCGATCATCTTCGACAGTTACGACATGACGCCAGTACTCACCGGTAGCGCCTCTTCGCCGCGCAAAGAGTGGTTCTACTTTACCGAGAATGAATTGTCCCCAGGCGCGGCGCGTGTCGGGAACTACAAAGCGGTATTCAACCTGCGAGGCGACGATGGCGCACAAACAGGCGGTCTCGCCGTGGACTCGAACCTGGGCTGGAAAGGCGCACAAAAGTATGTGGCCACCGTCCCGCAGGTTTTTGAATTGTGGCAAGACCCGCAAGAACGCTACGACCTGTTCATGAACAACTTTACCGAGCGGACCTGGACCATGGTGCCGATCTCGGCAGCGATCATGAAATTGATGAAAACCTACCTTGATTACCCGCCACGCAAATTGCAAAGCATGGGCTATGACGGACCGATTGAGCTGTCGCAATACCAGAAATTCCAATACGTGCGTGATGCGCTGAAAAAAGAAGGCATCAACTTGTCACTGCCTAACGGCAACTGATCAAACCCGCTGAAAAATGGCGGCCTCTCCGGAGGTCGCCACTGTCGAGAGTCGGGTTCTTTAAAAAAAACCGTCGAGAGAGGCAGGACTTTGCCGGTCGGAGCCCCACTGATGCAATTGGTCGCGATCCCGGTCAGCCGCGAGGCGGCTTGCCTATTATTACTAGACAGAAACGCAAACCACCTTTGACTTTGAGGGCGTGAGTCATGATCTCCAGACTTGAGCTTCGCCACATCATTGAATGTGGTTTTCTGCCTCTTTCTTGCACCTGCACCGCAAATCCGGATGGATCGCTCATGATAAAAGTGATCGACCCGTCAACGGATCACGTGGAGTTGTTGGTCACGGGTGTCAGAACCGAAACACTAACCTCCAGCCGCGCTATCGCGGAGTTGATCAGCGAATTACGAGGTGAAATGCAGGCTTTGAAAACAGAGCTTCCCTGTCAGAACTCTGTTGGCTGACAGCTAATTTAAAGTTTTACGTCCAGCCGAATCAGATTCGGGCCGTCTTGCCGCTCTATGTAAGCGGCGACGCGTTCGCCGATCCGTTGGAAACCGAGATCGACACGGTGTTGATTAAACGTCAGTTCCCGAACCTCTAAACGGTCAATACCAATGGGCAGTCGAGGTTGTCTGACAACTACTCGATAGTCTGAGGCATCGATGGTGATGCCCAGACATGCCTGCAACAGCATAAAAATGGAACCTGCTGCCCAGGCTTGGGGTAAACAGGCCACCGGGTAGGCAACCGGCGCCTCTCCCGGACCGCGCTTGAACCCGCAAAACAGTTCTGGTAATCGCATCCCGAAGAAGGTCGCGGCCTCGAACATTCCGCTCAGGACACGGACAGCGCCCAGATGCTCGCCATACCTGGCCATACCCGCTGTGCAGAGGGCTACGTCGTGTGGCCAGACCGAACCGTTGTGATATGACATCGGGTTGAACCGCACGGCTCCGGTTTCGAGTGTTCGAACGCCCCAGCCGTTATAAAAAATACTGGTCAGAAATTGCCGGGCAACGGTTTTCCCCCGTTCTGGCGAAGGTAACCCGGTGAACAGCAGGTGGCCGGCGTTCGAAGCTTTCACCTCAAAACGCTTGCCATTACCGTCGAGCGCTATTGCGTAAAATTGCTGGTCCTCCATCCAGAAGCACCGCTCGACTGCCTGGCGTAACCTGGCTGCGATGTTTTGCCAGCGAACTGCGGCGTGTTCATTGCCTCGTTGTCTGGCCAATGTGCTCATGGTCAAAAATGCACGCCATGCATAACCTTGCACTTCTACCAAAGCGATGGGGCCTTCGGGATTACGGCCATCGCGATGAAAAATAGCATCATGACTGTCTTTCCAGCCTTGATTGGCCAAGCCGGTGACTTCCCCGCGTTGATAGCTGATGAAGCCTTCGGCATTCTTCAACGCATTGCTTTCCATCCAGAGCGTGGCCAATTCCAGTGCGGGCCAAAGCGCATCAATGAACGCCAGATCGTTGGTCCGTTTTGCATAGGCTCCGGCCAGCATCACAAACAAAGGCGTCGTATCGACGCCCCCGTAATAGCGCGCAAAGGGTAATTCGTTGAGTTTCGACATTTCACCCTGACGCGTCTCGTGCATGATCTTTCCTGGTTCGGCATCGCTGAAGGTCGAAACCTCCTTGGCTTGATGAGCCGCCAGGTAGGCGAGCACACCTCGCGCAAGGGACGGATTGAGCCAGAGTGATTGATAAGCGGTGATCACGGCGTCGCGACCAAAAGGCGTGGAGTACCAGGGGACTCCGGCATAGGGATAGGGGCCAGAGGGAAGATCGGCCGTCAGTAAAGCAAGGTCGGCACGAGACTTGTTCACCCATGCCTGGAACAACCGGCCAGAAGCCTTGATGCGCGCACCACGCTGCTCTTTCCTGCGCATGGACCGGCAAGCTTGAGCGGCGGCGGACCTGTAGCGTGTCCGCCCGGGCTGGACGATGCTGGAGCCCACTTCAATATAAAGTTCGTGGCTCTGATGAGCGCCGATATAGATCTGGAAACTGGCACTGTCGCCGCTGATGTGTCCTGGAAACTCAGAAAAGCTGATTGCCATGCAACGCTGCTGATTGTCCAATCCCTTGTAATGAAGCACTACGCCTTGTTCGAATATTTCAGGCTCAGAGAAGGTGCCGCGCAGTGGCCGGCTTTGGCCGCGGACCTCGAACATGTCGAGAAAGTCGCCGCAAAACCGCAGGTCAATCGGCAATTTTCCAGGCTGGTCGCTGTAGTTGAAAAGGCTGATGCACTCGAACATTCGCTCTTCCCATAAAAAGCGTTTGCGCTCGATATGGATGACCCCCCGTGGCGTATCTTCTTCTCCCAGTGCCGGGAGCGGGTGGTTGGTCAAATGGGAACGAAAATAGACATTGTCTTGACTGACTGCTGCGGAGAGCAGCGATGGACGCTGGCCCGCCACGGTCAACTGGTACTTGGATAACAAACGAGTGTCGTGGTGAAACATGCCCACGGCGCCGCCGTCGATATCGCCAAACGCGTTGGCTACCAGGTACGTGTTGTGGTCGACCAGCACAAACAGGTTTTGGGCAATGGGTTCATTTGCGCACTGTTCGTGTTGAGGCTGTTCAGGAACGCTGGATGATTTTTTCATGGGCTAAATCAAGGCACCACGAAATCAAACCCTATCGGTAAGTGTCCGGTAGAGGTCGACATAACGTTGCGCCATCACCTTGGCTGAAAAACGTCTATCGAATACGTCACGTATCACTTGTCGATCAAGCTCAAGCACTTGGCGGGTAGCGAGAACCGCCTCATGTTCGCTATTGATTATGAAGCCGGTTACGCCATGATCAAGCACTTCGGGGACAGATCCGCAGCGCCAGGCGATGACCGGCGTACCACAAGCCATGGCTTCTATCATGACCAGGCCAAAAGGTTCGGGCCAATCGATGGGGAATAGCAGCGCCCTGGCATTGCCGAGGAACTCGGCCTTGTCCCCGTCACCAATCTCTCCGATGAATTCAATACCGGGAAGCGTCAATAAGGGGCGTATCTGCTGCTCGAAGTATTCGCGATCGGCCGTATCGATCTTGGCAGCCATTTTCAACGGCAGCCCGGCAGCGCGCGCAATGCTGATAGCTCGGTCAGGACGTTTTTCCGGAGAGATACGCCCCAGAAAGGCGAGGTAAGCACCCGGTCTCGGCTGGAACGTCAAACTGGACTGCGATAAGCCGTGATAAATCGTATCGATCCAATTGGCGCAGGGTAACGGCTGGCGCTGATGTTGCGAGATCGAAACCAGGGGATAGGCAGGCCATCTAGAATAGGTGCCATCCAGGTCCTTGATATCCAGGCGGCCATGAAGGGTAGTCAAGACCTTATGGGCCATATCTTCGAAAAATGGAAAGTGCAATAAATCAATATGAAAGTGCAGCACATCGAACTCGGCCGCTCGATGTCGCAACTCATACAGCAAGTTCAAATGGCTTGCCAATTCTGACTTCAGGGGCGTGCAGTCAAGCCGCAACGCTTGATCCCGGGCGGCGACCAATGTGGCGCACGTACGGGATCCATTCGCAGCGAAGAGGGTGACGTCATGTCCCAGTTCGACCAAAGCATCCGTTAAATGAGCGACTACTCTTTCAGTTCCTCCGTAGAGAAAAGGGGGGACTGATTCGTACAGTGGCGCTATTTGTGCGATTTTCATAACCGCAATCCCCAATCAGTCAACGGTCTTGGCAACGTCATGCCGTCACAGTTTTTCGACCTGTCAGAAGGGAGATTAGGTTTAGTGCCGCGACAAGCGGTTTTATAGGTAAACCCTATGGACCTAACGGACCTGGTAGAGCCAGCGTCCGCTTTCCACCCGAATCAAATTGCACAACATTAGAGGGTGAATCGGAGCCGCGGCCCGGAAAAGGCAACCGCGGCGACCGATCAATCAGGCGGCGGGGAGCAGGCCTTTCTGTTTGGCGACGTGAATCGCCAGTGCGTCCATCAAGTCGGGGGACAGGCAGTCATAGGGTTCCAGTCCGATCGAGCGCAGGCGCTCGCGGATAGCCTTCATTTGCGCTGGCGGCGTCCCGGTTTCGATGATGGAGGACACGAACGCCGCGAATCCCGGCGCAGCCCATCCGCTCTGTGGCGAAAGCTCGGTGTGGACGAAGTCCAGGCCATAAAACGCATGGTCCTTGTTCTCGATGCGCCCGAATAAATGGGCGTGACACTGCTTGCAGGCGTGGCGCTGGATGGTCGCGGTTTCGTCGATAATCTCCAGTTTTTCGCCATGGGCAATGACGCTGACCTTATCTCGTGGCACCACGGCGATGACGGCGAATGTCGCGTTTTGCGGTTTCCAGCATTTGCTGCAACCGCACGCGTGGTTATGCAGCGTTTGTGCGTCGATCTTGACCTCGACCTTGTCGGTCGCACACAGGCATTGCAGGGTGCCACCGGCGAAATTCTCGGCGGCGGGTTGGATACCATTGTCCAGTGCGGGGTGAAGTTGCAAGGTGCTCATGCTGGCGTCTCCGTTTCAGGGTGACAGAGTGCCTGGGCCGTGCCCCAGACCGGTAGTTCATCGGAACTCGATGACGGCGCGGCTCGATTTGCCTTCATGCATCAGATCGAACTGCGGCGGATTTTGAAAAGAGCACAGCGCATAAACGAGTGACCTCCTTCGGTGCGACCGGTCGGGTACTCAGATTCCAGAATAGTCTGCGATGACGCCTTGAGCGCGGCTTGGGCCAGCACACGGGGGAGGGACGATAAAAGGCGGGACACAAAAAAACGGGCGCCGTCACGGCGCCCGTTTTCATTTATTCCGCTGCTTGAGCCCGCAAGCGTCGGCCGATCACATCCATCAAGTCACAGCCGTCGCGTAACGGAATGGCCAGCAGTTTGGAGAAGTCCGACAACACCACCGTGTATCTACAGGCCGCGTTGACGTAGATGTGCGTGGCTAATCCAGGATGAACAGGTCTCCTTCCACATCCGTATCGCCGTGTTTACGACTCTCCGCCGCAGAGTCGTAGACGATCATCAGAACCTCCCCGGGCTGCTCGCCCGATTGGAACAGACACATGCCCTCAGCGTGATCGTTGCCTTGCCCGAAAGGCACTTCCAGCACCTTCTCCAATTGATCGGTGAAGACCACGCTTTCCTCGTCGGACGCGAAACCGCCGCGCCAGCGGAAGACCGTTACCGGACCGTCCTGCTCCATCGTGGGGCCCGCCAGGATCAGCAGATCGTCACCGCGGGTGCACAGGTCACGCAAGCCCAGCCCATTGAGCGCGAAGAAGTGCTTGCGGTAGCGGCGCCCATCCGGACCGATCTTCTTCAGCACCAGCGTGTCAGTCGAGGCGTCGTTCAGCTCAGGTTCTATCTCCAGCAACACGGCCCAGCCGCGTAGCACCGGTCCACGCAGTCCCAGCAGAAGGCGCGAGCCGATCACCGCCAACCCTTCGATATCGAAGCCGTTGTCCTTGCCCGGGATACGCAGGAAGTCGCGTAGCTGAGGATCTTCAGCAATGGCCGCGGTCAGGTCGTTACCGGTTTCGTTGCCCGGCAGTTGCGCCGCTGTACGTCCATCGGCATCCACTTTCCTGGCGAGTACATAGCTGTCGTTCTGCTGCACCACAGGGATGCGGGCCAGCAGAAAACGATTGCCGTCCGCCTCTACCGTCGACAGGCGCTTGATATTCTTCTGTGCAGAAGTGCCGGCCTCGGCTTTCTTTCGCTTAAGGCTATGGGAGCCCACCACCCAAAGGTAGCCACTGTCAGGGACATAGGCCAAGCCTTCGATATCAATCTCGGCGTCTTGTTTCGGTATGGGCAGATCCAGATATTCCAGGAGCGCAAACGATTTGTGCTCGTCGCACCTTACAACGCCGCCGGGCGCAGCATCCTGGATTTTCAGGCGTTCCAGGCTCGTGGTTTCGTCGTTCGCCACCCAGAGTGTGTCGTCAATCTGCTGAGCGACCGAAAGGCCCCTGCGCAACGACGCAAACGCCGGATCAAAGCTCAACAGCGCAAAATTGCTTCGGTGGCTCATGAGCGGTCTCCTGTCTTTATGGCGCGGCGCGCCGGTTATTCAGAACCGGCTTCTGAGCGTGTTCTTTGTCCAGTGCATCCACTCATCCTAGCCGACCCCATGCACCGCTGATGTCACCGGTCCCTTCGCTGCAGTTGCCAAGCAACCAGAATTAGTTCCGTCAGCTTTCAAAATAGGCGACCAGCGGTAACCCTGGCAGGCACAAACCCTGCACTAATCACCTCGACGATCATTTGACGTCAATCTACCGCCATACGGTTTTCCTGATCAGCAGACCCCAATTGACACAGCTCAATAGCGTCGGTTCGAGCGCAACTGTGGCCGCAACATTCCCCGCATACAGGATTATTGACATGATCGACCTCGCCACCTGGAACTTAAGCATTCCTGAAGGCAGCCCACCGGCTACCATAGAAACGCCTCGACTGGCGCAAGGCTTCAAGGGCCAGTATTTCAGTTCTGAAGCCGCTACCCTTTCCTTCTGGGCACCTGTAACCGGTTCCAGGACGGCCAACGCTATTTACCCGCGCAGCGAGTTGCGGGAAACCTATAGCGATGGAAGGCTACGCAACTGGCAGTATTCAGCGGCGGATAACATTCTGCGGGCGAATCTGAGCGTCAATCAGGTGCCCAGCTCCGGCAAGATCGTGATTGGTCAGATTCACAACAAGGACAGCAACAGTCCCATGGTGAAGCTGGAATACCAATACAAAACGTCGGCTTCGACGGGAAACATTGTCGCCAAGGTGCGCATGCGCGCCGACGATGAAGAGGGCCAGGTCATTACCATTGCGACGGGTGTGCCGCTCGGCCGCAACTTTTCCTACCAGCTCCACCTCAGCCCGAAGGGCGCTCTGGGCATCAGCGCAGCAGGAAACAACTGGAGAACCACCATCGACCCGAGCTGGAAGACCAAACCACTGTATTTCAAAGCGGGTGCATATGTGCAGGACAACACCGGCTATCCCAGCGAGGGCGGAAAAGTGACGTTCAGGATGCTGGAGGTCCAACACAACAATTAGTCGCTTCTTTAGGTCACTACCGTTGGCACGCCGATCCGAAGGGTGAAAACCTTTAGTGGATTTCCTCGTCGATCGGCTGCCAAGTGGCTGGCTGTCAGTGAACTCAACCGCGCGGGCGGCAGATGCACTCGAAGCCTTTCAAAACCATTGCGTGCGCATACAGGGGGATACCCTGTTATCGCAGGCGTGTGTCGAAGGTGACGGCACGCATCCTTACATAGTGCGATCACGTTCACTATCACAACGGAGGAGAGCGGGACGAGGAATGCATCAGATTGGTGGCGGAGGCGTCGGTCGATTGCACCGTTTCGCGATGGGCAGCTACCGGCCAAAAGCGGTCAGCCGCTCCCCAATGCTGCTGAATACGCAGCGTTGCTTAAGGCGTCATAACCCCGCATTGGCCAACGGCACGAACACTGTGGTGTCCGTGCCTGGTCACACCTCGCCACGACGTGGTTCGCGCTCATAAAAAACCAGGACGCATCGCTGAATTAACTCACACCCTCATCCCGATTTCTGAAAGCGACACGGGGAGAGGATGGGGTTTGGGCGATGCTCCTCGTAAAGCGCTTACGTATAACTGTTTTGGGTCAATCTCTGCCGGTCATGGTTTCATTGGTAACTTCGTTAGCTGATGTCATGACTGAACCAATCTCAATTATTTTGGCTAGCGCCCCCATGCACCCATTTCAGGTCGCCCCCCAAGAGGTAACCTTCCACATTTTCTATGGACAGGGCTTCGAGCAGCACCTGCTCCAGGATGGCAAAAAAACATTTAATGTGAGCCTGTTTCAATGCCTGAGGCCGGGTCACCAGATAGACTTCCATATCTGGAAGTTGGAGATCCGGGAACAACTCGATCAGGTCCTTCGCCAGAATACGGGGCAGCACTGCCACACCCATTCCTCGCCTCACCGATTCGAGCTGAACCGCGAACGAGTTCACGCTGATCTGCGCGCGTTCCAGACCCGCGGCCTTTGCCGCACGCATTTGCGGCAACATGTCCAGCGGAGGAAGCAAGGCAATATTGACCGCAGTGGCCGGAGTCACCCCTGGATACCGTTTCAGATAACCTGCATCGGCGAAGACACCGTAAGCGAGCCTGCCTATTGGTCGATAAATCAGCGACGGTTCGCCTAGATGAGCTGTGCGTACAGCAATGTCTGCCACGCCGCGGACAATCTTGTGGAAGTCGGCTGTTGCCATCAACTCCACCGAGCAACGCGGGTGAAGAGAGGTGAAGCGACTCGCAGCCTCCAGCACGCAAGACGAAAATCCCTCTCCTGCACTGACCAGGACACTGCCAAATAGCTCTGTGTGTAGCCCGGACATGCCAGCAACGGTTTGACGCCTCAAGCCCGCCTCCGCCGCTAGGGCAACTTCCACGAGGGATTGGCCGCGCGAGGTCAACCAGCATCCTTCAACGCCTCGCTCGACGAGTAGCTCGCCCAGGGCGCTCTCAAGTTGGGTCAACCGGCGGGACACAGTCGACGCCGCAATACCCAGCATCTGGCCAGCTTGAAGAAAGCTGCCACGCCGCGAGACTGCCAACAACAGACGAAGATCGTCCCAATTTGCTTGCAACGCCATGCTTCATATCCTCCCTGGTCTGCATATGTGCAAATCCATTATGCAGTAGTCGCTGTTTTTCGGCAGAGGCCTCAAAGGTATATCTACAAGCCCTCGAAGACGAATGGAATGGACTGTATGACTACTGGCCCCAACGACTATGCGGAACGCGCCGCCAGTGCCTTCAATCGCCGTGATGTGGAGGCGATGCTTGCGCTGGTTTGCGAAGACTTCATCTACCTCGATAGCATGGGGATACAAACCGGTCGCGAAGCCATGCGCAAACGAGAGATCGCATTGCTCGAAGCGCTCCCCGATGCCCAAGTGATTTTCAGCCCATTCGCCGTCGGTAACGATCGTTTGGCGCTGACTGCCTTCCTGACCGGCACATTCGCCGCACCCTTGGTGCTGCCAGGCCGGGTGATTCCACCTCATGGACGCCATATTACCGCGTACTACGCCGCACACTTCACCTTCAGAGACGGGCTGGCCATCCGTGAAGAGGCCTTCTTCGACAGTGCGGTGCTGATGCCGTTAGCCTATCCAGCTGAGGGTTGAGCCATGCACAGCGCATTCGTTACTGGCGCAACCGGCTTGTTGGGCAACAACCTGGTGCGTGAATTGGTCGCTCGTGGCTACGCGGTCAAAGCCCTGGTCCGTTCAAGAGCCAAAGGTGAACAGCAGTTCAACAATTTGCCGGGTGTGGAACTGGTCGTTGGGGACATGGCCGATGTCGACGCATTCGCAGCGTCGCTGCAAGGCTGCGATACGGTGTTTCACACCGCGGCGTTCTTTCGCGACAACTACAAGGGCGGCAGCCACTGGAAGGAACTCGATAAGATTAATGTGTCTGGTACGCGGCGCCTGCTAAACCAGGCCTACCGCGCCGGTATACGACGGTTCATCCATACGTCTTCCATTGCCGTGCTCGACGGCGCACCTGGCACGTCCATCGATGAGACATGTCTGCGGGCCGACGCCGATGCGGATGACTACTACCGTAGCAAGATTCTCGCCGACCGTGTCGTCTTGTCGTTCCTGGAGGTCCATCCCGAGATGCATGCCTGCATGGTCCTGCCTGGCTGGATGTGGGGCCCAGCCGACATGGGCCCCACCTCCTCGGGACAGTTGGTTAACGATGTCGTGCTCGGCAAACTGCCCGGACTGATCCCCGGTAGTTTCTCCGTTGTCGATGCCCGCGATGTGGCATTGGCGCAGATTGCCGCAGCCAAACATGGGCGGCGAGGTGAGCGCTATCTCGCGGCGGGCCGGCATATGACAATGCGTGAGCTGGTGCCTATGCTTGGACGTATAGCGGGCGTCAAGACACCTGTTCGACAACTACCGCTCCCCTTTCTATACACGTTGGCGGCTGTGCAGGAGATGTATGCGCGTATTACCAGCAAGCCCATTCTGCTGAGCATGGCCACGTTGCGCCTGTTGGTACGAGAGAAGGACCGCACCTGTTTCAACCACAGCAAGAGTGAACAAGAGCTTGGCCTGAGTTTCCGGCCACTAAAGCTGACAATCACCGACACGGTGGCGTGGTACCGCGATCACGATTGGTTTGAGAGTCAAACCTTAAGTTCCCGGAACCGCACTCCTTCCACATTGACCGCACACCTGAACAAGGACGTAAACATACAGTGAGTAGGGAAATAATCCTGATGCGTCACGGCCAGCCAAAACTGGTCGCAACCGACAAAATGTCAGCGCTCGATATGAAAGACTGGATCGAGCAATACAACCGGTCCGAAATCACCAATCAACCCGTCCCGGATGCCAGCCTGCAGCTCGCCGCCACCGCCACGGTGATTGTCTCAAGCAGCGCGCCTCGTGCGTTGACCTCCGTCCAGGCTCTTGGCCTGAAGCCCGCCCTCGTCGACGCGCTTTTCTGTGAAGCGCAACTGCCTTATGGTCACTGGAAACTGCCACGGCTTTCGCCGTTTACCTGGGCATTTATCCTTCGAGTCTTATGGTTGTGCGGCTACTCACGTAGCGTCGAATCCGCCGGCATTGCGAGGATGCGCGCCAGCACGGCAGCTCGACGACTTCAGTCCCTTGCCAGCAAAGGACCGGTTCTGCTGCTCGGTCATGGCTTTATGAATCGAATGATCGCCAAACAACTGGTGGCCGATGGATGGACTCGCCAAAAACGTAACGGCAGCCAGTATTGGAGTGCAACGGTGTATCAATATAGCGGTGTTTAAAAAGGAGCGATTAAACAAAGGGAAAGTTCAGGTTGGTCGCTCGTTTGTAGAGATCCATTCTCAGGGACGCGAAAACCACGTTTTTCTACTCGCTCGGCCCCGCACAAAGGCGGGGCTTGGAGTGTCCCTTGGCGATTTGTCTCGCTGGACAGATACCTATTGCTGCTGGTGGCGAAAGGCAGAAAACGGCCAAAACCAGCCCCTGATGTATGTTTGTTGTCGCCATTTATTATTGGCACTCATGGAGGATTCTGACTGATGGCACGCGTGGGATTGATACTGACACCCGGTTTTGCGGACTGGGAATATGCTTTCATTGCTGGAACTGCGTCCCCGTTTTACGGGATCGACGTCAGGTTTTTCGCTCCTGCTGCGGGGCAGTTCCGCTCGCAAGGTGGATTGGCAGTAACGGTCGATAGCAGTTTGCAAGAATGTCTGGACTGGAAACCGGACGTTGTTGTCGTCATTGGAGGAGTGGTCTGGGAGCGTGCAGAAGCCCCGGATATTCGGGCCTTTCTTCACGCTAGTCGTTCAAGTGGAGCGGCAATTGCCGGTATCTGTGGGGGAACGCTGGCACTTGCCAGGGCCGGGCTTCTCGACACGGTTCCTCATACTTCAAACAGCGCTGATTTCTTAAAACAGAATGCCGTAGGTTATGAAGGGGGCACGCTTTATCGAAACAGTCCGGTCGCTGTGGTTGCAGACCGAATCATCACTGCTCCAGGCCCTGCACCCGTTAGTTTCACCTGCGCAGTGTTCGAAGGTGCCGGGCTATCTTCGGAAATCATTTCTCAGTTCAGGTCAATGTTGGCAGCGGAACATCGGTGATCGCTTGGTCGTAAAAACAGTCGATCCGATAAAAGGTGACGGATCTATTTAGCGAAAAAATAAATCTGTCACCTATTGAACGCTGAAACTACTCAAGCGGTTTTTTTGAACTGCGACAGTTTCTCGTACCCCGATTCTACAAACTGTCTTCTTTGTAGATAGACGACTGAAGAAACTCTGCTATCAGCGATGTAATTTGCTGTTGAATCTCCCCGCGCGGGCGAGCGTTGTCGCCATCTCGGCAAATGATGCCATCGCCTGGTACTTCTTCTTCAAGCAATGCCTGCGCGCCAGGTTTGCACATCGACAAGAAACTGAAATGGCTTGCATCGCTGATTTCGACGTAGCGGCTTGATGCCGAAGGCAGGCGTTTGGCCAGATTGGCAGACTCCAACTCAGCGGGAAGCTCCTCCGACGGTACGCCGGCAGCGATCACCAGCGCGGGTACCGGCAGCGTTGCCAGGCTTTCATCGGTCATGCCCCGTGAAAGGCCCAGGTCCAAGGTAACCACAGCAGTGACGCGTTTATCACGCCAATCGGCAGTCAACGCAGCCTTTGATTCCGAGGTGGTTGCGGGGTTTATCTTTGCGTAGACGGTGCAACTTGATAACTGCGGGTGGGCTTTGCAGTCATGGGCGAAGCGGTCTGGATCGAACCGGGCGCCGGCGATTTCCAGGGCGGTCCAGCCGCCGAGTGAATGGCCCACCACCGCAATTCGGTCATTGGCGACCAAGCCGAATTTTTCAGGTTGAGTCGTGACCCCATCAATAGCTCTGCGCAAATCAATGGGCCGCTGCCATAACTGCGCCGCTGCTGGAGGGCTACGGTCATGAGTGGTAGTGCCGGGGTGGTTGATTGCGGCGACGATGTAACCCCTATGAGCCAGAGCACTGGCAAGCCAGATCTGGTTGCTCCAGTTACCTCTGTACCCGTGGGAGAGCACCAACAATGGATGCTTGCCAGCAGCAGGCGGCGCGTCGCGAACGGCAGAAGCCCCGACGAACACCGCATCATCACCAATCATTTGCGTGGCTGCGGTAGTTGCACTGGGGTACCAGACGACCATTTCTAGCGCACGGTCATTGTGCGAGTCCGCCAGTGTGGAAGCGTGGAAGCCGACAGGGTTCTCGTCAGCGAGTGCGAGAGTCGTCAGCCCGGTCAACAACAGGGCGCCAAAAGCTATTTTCAATGCCGTTTCTTCCTTGATTAGACAAGTGCATGGTATGAGTTCAGCGCCCGTTTATAACGCAAGGTGCTCAAAGTTTGTAGCCGATCTGCCGCAACAGGTTCTTGCGCCACAGGATGTCTTCCTCGCCTTCAATGTCACGGGCACAGAAGCCATCCACCACGCCGAGAATCGCTCGCCCTTGCTCCGTCTCGGCGAGAATCACCTCAGTTGGATTGGCCGTCGCACAAAAAATGCGGCACACCTCTGGAACCATTTTGACGGCGTTCAACACGTTTACGGGATAGAAGCCATCGTCGAGGAAAATGATGAAGCTATGGCCTGCGCCAATGGCTGTCGCATTCTTCTGGGCCAGTTCGATCATGGCGGTATCGGTGCCGGACCAGCGCACCAGGCATTTGCCGGAAGCTTCGCAAAAGGCCACGCCAAAGCGGATTCCTGGCACGGTATTGACCAACGCTTCGTGAATGTCCTCGACGGACTTGATGAAGTGCGTCTGCCCCAGAATGAAGTTCGTCGCTTCCGGTTTATCGATTTTCAACGTGCTGAGTTGCATCTCGAACGCCTCCTTCACGATGTCGTTAATCTTCAGCCTAGCGTGATAACGAGCCGGACGTTGATCGCCGCTGCGGTTGATACTTGAAAATACAAAAGGCCCCGGTGCTGACACAGTGCAGATACATCAGTGCGCTTTCATGGGCCAGCCCCCCACTCAAAGAGAGAATTGCCATGTACCGCAAACTGCAGCAGGTCGCGAAGTTCCTCAGCCAGAGCGCCCGTTTGATGGTCGGCGTGCCCGATTACGATAACTACGTTGCGCAAATGACGCTCAATCATCCCGGCGAGCCGGTCATGAGCTATTCAGCGTTTTTTCGAGAGCGTCAGGAGGCCCGTTTCGGCCGTGGAAAATGTAATACCCGTTGCTGCTAGAACTTCGCATAGTTCAACGAATCGACAATGGCCGAGCCGCCGATGCCGGCCAGCATCAGTCCTGACGATCATCTTGCGACGCAACGACAGTGGCTGTTAAATCAGGCAGACCACTTTTAAGGTCATAAGAAAGCCGCCGCCATGCACACCATCGGACTCATCGTTTACCCCGGTTTTCAGGTGTTGGGCCTGGCCATGTGCGCCACGTTCGAGTTGGCCAACATGGCCACCGACGAGCCGGCGTACAACATTGCCTTGCTGTCCGAGCACGGCGGCACGGTGCAGACTTCCGCCGGTTTTGGCGTGGAAACCACGGCGTTCGACCAGCGCTCGTTCGACACGCTGCTGGTGCTGGGTGACAACCTGATCCGCCCGGTATCCCCGGGCATGGTGGCGTTTTTGCGCAACGCCAGTCGGACCACCCGGCGTCTGGGCTCGATCTGCACCGGCGCGATTGCGCTGGCCGAGGCCGGGTTGCTCGACGGTCGACGGGCGACCACTCACTGGTGTCACGCGCCGGCGCTGCAGAAGGCGTACCCGCAGGTGAAGGTCGAGGAAGACCGGATCTTCATCAACGACGGCAACATCTGGACGGCGGCGGGCATGAGCGCTTGTGTCGATCTGGCATTGGCCCTGGTTGAAGGCGACCTGGGCGCGGAAGTGGCGCGGCGGGTCGCCCGGCAATTGGTGGTGTATCACCGACGCGCGGGAGGGCAGTCGCAGTTTTCGGTAATGCTCGAACTGGAGCCCAAGACCGATCGCATCCAGGCCGCGTTGGCCTATGCCAAGCAGAACCTGAAGTCCGCGCTGTCGGTCGAGGAACTGGCCAGTGCCGCCAACCTCAGCCCCCGGCAATTCAGCCGTGTGTTCCATGCCGAAACCGGGCAATCACCGGCCAAGGCCATCGAAAACCTGCGGGTAGAAGCGGCGCGTCTGATGATGGAAACCGGCCGGCACCCCATCGACGTGGTGGCGACCGATACCGGTTTTGGCGATCGGGAGCGGATGCGTCGGGCGTTTATTCGTGCATTTGGCCAGCCACCACAGGTCATCCAGCGCGCCAATCGCGGTTGATGCCAGTCAGTCAAACGTGACACTGAACCTGTGGCGAGGGAGCTTGCTCCCGCTGGGTCGCGAAGCGGCCCCCTTACCCCAAAAAAGAAGGGGACTGCTGCGCAGTCCAGCGGGAGCAAGCTCCCTCGCCACAGGTTACTCATCGATTGCCGCGGGTGATGCTCGGGATGTCCTAAAAGGTGGTGTATTCGACATTTCGGCCTAAATATTATTGGCGTAATTTTGATCTCGAAGTAGTCCATTCCCTCAATGAGATCACCGCCATGACCCTCGTAAAAGCCGCCGCCGTCCAAATCAGTCCCGTTCTTTACAGCCGTGAAGGCACCGTCGACAAAGTGGTGCAGAAAATTCTCGAACTCGGCGAGCAGGGCGTGCAATTCGCCGTGTTCCCGGAAACCATCGTGCCTTACTACCCGTACTTTTCGTTCGTTCAGTCGCCTTTCGAAATGGCGGCTGAGCACCTCAAACTGCTGGATCAGGCCGTCACTGTTCCTTCGGCTGCCACCGAGGCCATCGGCGCCGCCGCCAGACAGGCGGGCATGGTGGTTTCAATCGGTGTCAACGAACGTGACGGCGGCACGCTGTACAACGCGCAGTTGTTGTTCGACGCCGACGGCAGCCTGATTCAGCATCGGCGCAAGATTTCCCCGACCTATCACGAACGCATGATCTGGGGCATGGGCGACGGCTCAGGCCTGCGCGCCACCGACAGCGCGGTAGGGCGCATCGGCCAGTTGGCGTGTTGGGAACATTACAACCCGCTGGCCCGTTATGCCTTGATGGTTGACGGCGAACAGATCCATGCGGCGATGTATCCAGGATCGTTTGCGGGGCCTTTGTTCGCTTCACAAATGGAAGTCAACATTCGCCAGCATGCATTGGAGGCGGCGTGCTTCGTGGTCAACTCCACCGCTTGGCTGAACCCTGAACAACAGGCACAAATCATGGCCGACACCGGTTGCCCCATCGGCCCGATTTCCGGTGGTTGCTTTACCGCGATCATCAGCCCGGACGGCGTGGTTCTGGGCTCGCTGACCGAAGGCGAAGGCGAAGTGATCGCCGACCTCGACATGGGCCTGATCGACAGACGCAAACGCATGATGGATTCACGCGGTCACTACAGCCGCCCGGAATTGTTGAGCCTGTTGATCGACCGTACACCGACGAGTCATGTGCATGAACGCAGTGCACATCCGAAGTTGATAGTGAGCGAGGTGGTAGAAGAAACCAGTCGTTAAGCGGCTGAGACCATGTCGACCCCATCGCGAGCAAGCCACGCTCCCACAGGGGAAATGCATTCCAATGTGGGAGCGTGCGATGCGGTGATCCGACTTGCCCGCGATGGGGCCATTACAGGCGCTAAAAAACTCCGGCCTTACAGTTCCTGACCCAAAAAGATCAACGTATTGCCATGGGCCTCAGCCGCTGCGCGTTGGTTGTAGCTGTCGCGATGCGAGCAGTTGAAGCCATGTTCGGCCTCCGGGTACACGACAATTTCGACGTTATCGTTGGTATCGAAACGCTCGGCGATTTTCTCCACGGCTTCCAGTGGGATATGGCTGTCCTGTTCACCGAAGTGCATCAGCAGCGGCACCTCGATTTCATCGGCGCGGTCCAGCTGATTCTGGATTCCGCCGCCGTAATAGGCGATGGCCACGTCCACCAGCCCATTGGCGGCGGTGTGGTACGAGAGCAAACCGCCGAAGCAGTAACCAATCGAGGCGATCCCACCGTCCAGCCCCGGTTGGGCTTTCAAGGCGTCGATGGCCAGTTCGATGTCGGTCTGTGCCTTGTCGACATCGGTGGCGTTCATCAACTCGACGGCGCGTTTCCAGCCGGCCTCGTCGTAACCCAGTTCGATACGGTGGCCGTTGCGCCAGAACAGGTCCGGTGCAATCACCAGGTAACCGTCGGCAGCGTATTGTTCAGCGACCGAGCGGATGTGTTCATTCACGCCAAAGATTTCCTGGATCAGCACGATCCCCGGACCTTTGCGGGTATGCGGAATGGCCAGGTAAGCGCCGAATTTGCCGTCAGCGCTGTCGATCTCGATCCATTGGGTGGTCACGCTCATGGTGGCTCCTGTCTTCGCAAGTGAGTGGGGTGAAGTTACTGGGCTGCGTAGTCTTGAGGCTTGGCAGCGCCTGCAGACGTTTCCATCATTCGGCGAAACCGTCCACTGCCAATACCGGTGGCGCTTCAGCGCTTATCGCGACGCCAGTAGACTCGAGCCAGCAGCGCATCGAGGCTGAGTTTACCGGCACCCGAGAGCAACAGCGGCATAAAGGCCGCGAGATAGATCAGCGGCAGTTTGAAGTTGCCGTGACCTTTATTGCTGATGGCATAACCCTGAGCAAGCTCACTCAATGTAGACCAATCGGCCGGCCAGTGAACGGCGGCAGTCGCGACGACCGTGACCACGATCAAAATCAACGCCGAGATCCGGGTTCCCAGGCCGACCAGTATGGCCAGGGCACAGATCAGTTCAGCCCACATCGACAGTTCCCAGTTCAGCGTGGCTGGCACGTGGTTGAAGGGGAACGGGAAGTTGTCCTGAATATCGGCAAACCAGTTTTCGCCATTGAATTTTTCCAGGCCTGATTCGAAGAACTCCCAGGCGAGGAACACCCGCAGGGTCAGCGGCGCGATCCAGCTACCGACGCGGTCGAGCTTCAGATGCAAGCCTTTTACGGCCGACGAGAGTGAGGTGGTCATGGAGATCTCCGTTCAGTCAGGGAGGAGGGGCACCGCGGTGCCCCACGCAAAGGGTTACTTGCTGGCGCCGCACTTGCCTTCGCCGCATTTGCCTTCGCCACATTTACCTTCCGCCGGTTTTTCTGCCGAGTCGGCCTGGGCCTGGCTATAGCCGTGGGTCAGTTGTTTCATGCTGAACGCCTCGGACTCAGAGGCTGAAGCCGCGTTGGACACGGCCAGGCCACCAGCGATGATCAGGCCGAGGGTCAAGGAAGAAGTCGAGAGTTTGAACATGGTGATACTCCGTAGCATTGAGTGAGTTGAACGCTTTGATTGGCGCGGCCAATCGACGGGCACAGTTCATCAAGCAGGTGTATCTGCGATGTGTCTTTGGCGTGGGGTTTTAGGGGCGGGGTGTGTCGGCAGGGGCGCTGTACACACTGTGATACGTAACCACTGATCTCTTGTGGGAGTGAGCCTGCTCGCGATAGCGGTGTGTCATTTAACAATGATGTTGACTGACACACCGCTATCGCGAGCAGGCTCACTCCCACAGGGGATCAGTGGTGTATTAGAGATTGGGTTTCTCCAATGCCACGCAAAACTGTGATCCGGCCCCGACCGCTGGCGTCTAGCGTCTGTGTCCCCGCGATCCCATGGGGCGAGACTTCGGAACCCGGCATGCAAGCGCTGTTGAACGAGATCCTTGACGCAGTTCGTCCCCTGATCGGCCAGGGCAAGGTGGCTGACTACATTCCCGCCCTCGGTACTGTGCCGGCCGATCAACTGGGCATCGCGGTATACGGCAATGACGGCGAACTGTATTGCGCCGGCGATGCCCATACGCTGTTCTCGGTGCAGAGTATTTCCAAGGTGTTCAGCCTGGTGCAGGCCATCGAACACTCCGGCGAAACCATTTGGACGCGCCTGGGTCACGAGCCTTCCGGCCAACCGTTCAATTCGCTGGTGCAACTGGAATTCGAGCGCGGGCGCCCGCGCAATCCCTTCATCAACGCCGGTGCGCTGGTGATCTGCGACATCAACCAGTCACGCTTTGCCGCGCCGGCGCTGTCGATGCGCGACTTTGTCCGTCGGCTGTCCGGCAACCCGCAAGTCATGGTAGACGGCAAGGTCGCCGAGTCGGAATACCAGCATCGCGCGCGCAATGCTGCGATGGCTTACCTGATGCAATCGTTCGGCAATTTTCACAACGATGTCGAAGCGGTGCTGCGCAGTTATTTCAGCCATTGCGCGCTGCGCATGAGCTGCGTGGACCTGGCGCGGGCGTTCTGTTTCCTGGCCAACGATGGTTTCTGCAAGCACAGCGGCGAACAGATCCTCACCGCGCGCCAGACCCAGCAAGTCAACTCGATCATGGCCACCAGCGGCCTCTACGATGAAGCCGGCAACTTTGCCTATCGCGTCGGTTTACCGGGCAAGAGCGGCGTGGGCGGGGGGATTGTCGCGGTGGTACCGGGGCAATTTACCGTGTGCGTCTGGTCGCCGGAGTTGAACACCGCCGGCAACTCCCTCGCGGGCATGGCCGCGCTGGAACTGCTGAGTCAGCGGATTGGCTGGTCGGTTTTCTAGGCACAGTACTGCCGCTCGACGGCCATGCTGGAAAGCCGGAAATGCTTTTAGCGAAGAAACGGGCCGCCGGGTTTTCGATCAGTGGCCAGGCGTGCGGTTAATGACGCTCCAGGGATTTTCCTATACATTTTCCGGCCGCCCCCTGCATGGTGAAACCGCTTCATGTCTCTTGCGCTCGAACGTCTAGTCGCTGGCACAGCTATCCCTTTCGCCGGGAATCGTGTCTCTGTGGTCAGCCCCGAATTGGCCGCGCGTTTTCAGCCCGGGGATCATTTGCTGGTGGAGCAGGTCAGCGGCGAATTGTTGCTGATTCCGGTAGTCGACCAGCAAGCGGCGGCCATCGCAATCGAGCGTGCCGAAGCAGCCTTCAGCGCAATGTCCGCAGTTTCCGATCAAGCCATCAGCGAGTTCTTCGATCGCTTCGCCCAACGCCTGGAAGACCCTGCCTGCTGGGCTTTGATCGAAGCCGCCAACCTGGCCGATATCGAACGAGCCAAGGCCCGCGGGCGCTCCACCACGCGCCTTATGGCGGATGAACGCATGCGCCGCGACATGATCGCCGGCCTCAGGGCCTGGCGCGATGCGTCAGCCACGCGCGGCAAAGTGGTCAGTTGCGTCGAGCACGACGGCTGGAAAGTCGAGCAAGTGGTTTCTCCGCTGGGCATCGTCGCGTTCGTCTTCGAAGGCCGGCCGAATGTTTTCGCCGACGCCGCCGGTGTGTTGCGCACGGGTAACACAGCGGTGTTGCGAATCGGCAGCGATGCGTTGGGCACGGCGCAAGCCATCGTCACCCACGCGTTGAATCCGGCACTGAGTGACGCCGGGTTGCCGGCCGGCGCGGTGTCACTGGTGGAAAGCGTCAATCACGCGGCCGGCTGGGCGATGTTCGCCGACCGACGCCTGTCGCTGGCGGTGGCCCGTGGTTCGGGGCGCGCCGTCAGCCAGTTGGGCAGCATCGCCCAACAGGCTGGCACCGCCGTCAGCCTGCACGGCACCGGTGGCGCCTGGCTGATCGCCGACAAGGATGCCGATGCCCAGCGCTTTGCCGCGGTAGTGCGCAACTCGCTGGATCGCAAAGTCTGCAACACGATGAACGTCTGCCTGATTCACCGTGACCGTGTCGCACAACTGTTGCCGCTGTTCCTCGACGCGCTGCAACAGGCCGGCACTGCTCGCGGGCAGGGCTGCAAATTGCACATTGTCGAAGGCAGCGAGCAATACCTGCCGACCGATTGGCAGACCGCCAGTGTTGAGGTGTACCGCGCCGAAGGCTATCAGACCGAAGCGTTGGCCGAACCGCTGCCCGAGGACCAGTTGGGCCGCGAGTGGGAATGGGAAGAAACCCCGGAAGTCAGCCTGAAGATTGTCGATGACCTGGACAGCGCCATCGCCTTGTTCAATCGCTATAGCCCGCAGTTCACCGTGTCGCTGATCAGTGAAGATGCAGCGGCTCAGGACCGCTTCTACAACGCGGTCAACGCACCTTTTGTCGGTAACGGGATTACCCGCTGGGTCGACGGACAGTACGCACTGAACAAGCCGGAACTGGGGCTTTCGAACTGGGAGAGCGGTCGCCTGTTTGCTCGTAGCGCGATTCTCTCGGGAGATGGGGTGTTCACGATCCGCAGTCGCATGACCCAGACGGATCTGTCGGTCAAACGCTGATCCGGCACCACGATCCCAGTCAACGGCCGCACTATACTTAATGTGCGCCCGTATGGGCGTGGCGAGCACTCCAAACGAATCAGATGTCCATAACGCTCGCCCGAGCGTCAAGGCTGCACCGCCAATGGACGGGCAGTGCATCTGATGACGGAGAGAGGGTTACACCATGAAACTTCATTCCTTCCAACAATACTCTCATGATCTGGAAAGGGGCGTTCACGACACGTGGATTACCGCCAGGGTGAAGTCAGCCCTGGCAATGGCCGAACCCAGCTTTGGCCTGCAAATCCATGTGAAAACCCATGGGGGGACGGTGGCATTGAGCGGTCGCGTCAACACCCATAAACAGTGTGAGCGGGCGGTTGCTTTGGCCCGTTCGGTTCAGGGGGTCGTTGAAGTGGATGCCAGAGACTTGCTGACTCACGTGTTCACGCCAGGCAGTACTCAACAACCACCCAACGCGGAAGAGGCCCCTGAGAGTCGGCCACCATCGTCAACAAGGATCGACGATAAATAACCCGGTCGATGGTGTCAGTGCAACGCTCCCGTGAGCCGGGAGCGTTGCGTCGATCGCCTGTCTGCCAATCGACACTTCAGGCTGCTGCTTCTATGGATCGGGCTTGAAGGGCGCAGGTGTCCGGATACTCGGCGAGCGCCACAAAACGGTGGCTGTCGGCATCCAGTGCCTCGATGGAACCGGTCTCGATGTCGTAGACCCAACCATGCAAATTCAACAGGCCTTTCTCCTGCGCCAGGCGCACGCTCGGATGCGTCTGGATGTTGGCCAGTTGCGCGATGACATTCTCCCGAACCATTGAACTCACCTTCGCCGCTTCATTGGCGTGCGGACGCGATTCGTTGATGACTTTCGCTGACTCGGCGTGTTGCAACCAGCCGCTGACGGCGGGCAGGTGGTCCATGCATGTGCACTTGGCGACGGCGGTCATGGCGCCACAGTCCGAGTGCCCGCAGATCACAATATCGGTGACTCCAAGCACCGCGACCGCATATTCGACCGTAGCCGACACACCGCCGGGGTGAGGGCTGTAGGAGGGCACGATGTTGCCGGCATTGCGGATCACAAACAGTTCGCCGGGTTCTTGTTGGGTCAGCAGTTCCGGCACGACACGGCTGTCGGAGCAGGTGATGAACAGCGTGCCCGGATGCTGGGTGGTGGCCAGGTGCTTGAACAGGTCGGTGCGTTGTGGAAAGGCGTCTTTCTGGAACTTCAAAAAACCTTCGATGAGCGCTTTCATGGCGATGTCCTCATGTGTGAGTCGGGTTTGGCCCGCACATCAGTGCGGGCCGGTATTCACTTAAAAAGGACGCAGTGGCAGGAACTTGCCGTCGAGGGTGATTACCGCGCGAGAACCGCCTTCCGGGTCTTCGACTTTTTTCATGTCGAGCTTGAAGTTGATTGCACTGATGATGCCGTCGCCGAATTGCTCATGAACCAGGGCTTTGAGGGTGGTGCCGTAAATCTGGATCATTTCGTAAAAACGGTAGATGGTCGGGTCGGTCGGGACACCCGAGAGGCTGCCGCGCAGCGGAATGATCTGCAGGCGGGCCACGGTGTCGGCATCCAGGTCCAGCTTCTCGCCAATCACTTTGGCGGCGCTTTCCGGCAGCGGGTGCTGACCGAGCAGGGCGGCAGTGACGTAAGCCAGACCGAGGCCGGTGCCGTCAGTCAGGTCCTGCCATGACAGGTTTTTGCGCGCTTTTGCATCGAGGATCGACGTGGTCAGCGCCAGGCTTGGGTCGCTGTAGGCGTGGGACTGTTGCATGGTGATTCTCCTGTCGGGAGTGAGGTTGCTTGGGTGTGGAGCAATCTTCTGCCGATCGATCCATAGCGTCCAAGACCGATATATAATGCAACGCATAAGCACAGCCTATAGATGGTGGTTTCCCATGTTGCTCCGACATTTGCGCTATTTGCTGGCGGTCGCCGACCACGGCGGTTTTACCCGCGCCGCCGAGGCGCTTCACGTTTCGCAGCCGACCCTGTCCCAACAGATCCGGCAACTGGAAGAAACCCTGGGCGTCAGCCTGTTCGATCGAACCTCGCGCACGGTGAAACCCACCGATGCGGGAGAGGCCTACATCGAATGTGCTCGTCGAGTGCTGGTGGAACTGGAGGCAGGCAAACGTGCGCTGCATGACGTAAAGGACTTGTCCCGCGGCACCCTGCGGCTGGCCATGACCCCAACGTTCATGGCTTACCTGGTGGGGCCGCTGGTGCGCGATTACCTGGCGCGGTATCCAAACATCCATCTACAGATTTTCGAGCTGTCGATGGATGACATCGAGGCGGGGCTGGTGGATGACTCACTGGACATCGCCATCGCGTTTACCCAGGTCAGAAATGCTGACATCGAGTCGATCCCGGCGTTTACCGAGACCTTGGGCGTCATGGTGGGGCGTGATCACCCGTTATACGAAAGCCAGGTCGCGTTGTCCGCGCAAGAGGTCGCGAAACTGGAGTTTGCGTTGTTGACCCCCGATTTCGTTACTCGTACCCGCATTGATGAGTACTTTGCCCAGGAGCAAATCACGCCGAAGGTGGTGATCGAGGTCAATTCGGTGAGTACCTTGCTGGAAGTCATTCGGCACACCGCCATCGCCACCATACTTCCTGAGCCCATTGCCACCGAGGACCGGGTGTTGCGCAAAATCCCGTTGTTGGGCGAGTCGCCCAAACGAGGGGCCGCGCTGCTTCGACGCAAAAACAACTATCACAGCGCAGCGTCGGTGGCTTTTATGGAACTGGTGTTGGGTGCGGCTGCCGGTGAGTCGACAACGTCAGTCTTCTATTAATTGGCACACACCATTGGGCGCCTTGCCCGTGGAGGACACTGTGACCGAGTCGTCATCGGAGAGAATGATCGAGATGATGACGCCCGACCCCCTGGCTTCGAAACGGCGATCGTCAATGGCTTTGGTCTCGGCTTCCTTGCTATTGATCAATACCGGTCCGTCCTGATCCGCATGAACGATGATATTGCCGGGGCAGTCAGCATCGAACAACGGCACGCCGGTGATGGTGTTTGCATGGGCAGCACTGGCCATTACGAGTAACAGCAAGCCTGTCAGTTGTATGTTCATCAAAAACCTCCAATGATCCAGTGCACACGGTTAACGATAGCGTTGTTTGGTGCGCATGAGGCAAACAAAAAGGCCCCGCTCGATGTAACGAGTGGGGCCTTTTCATGGATGGGGTGTGGAAGTGTCAGTAGAACCGGTCAATCACCCGAACTTCGTTCTGGTTCTGCATCGAGGCCCACGCCTGTTTCAGCGTTTGCAGAACGTTACCGATGAAGTCCTTGTCAGCCGCGGCTTTCTTGCCGACATAGCCTTGGCCGCGACGGTACATCTTCAGTCGGGCGAGCAGGTTCTGGTTGTTCTTGTCGAACTCCGCTTCATGAGCGTGAGGCGACAGGCAGTCGATATGCACCTGGCCCGACTTGCTGATCCACAGGATATGGCTGTCATGGCTGTCTTTTTGCGCAGCGAACAGATGAGCCAGTTCATCGATAGTGGGTTGATTGTTCAGATTCATAGTAAGCCCCTTGACCATTTGGTGATCTTTCAAAGTTGATTCGCTAATACAGGTAGCCCATCGGTTAGTTGATCCCTGGCACCGAAACCAGGACGTCAGCGGTCAGCCGCCAAATTGACGGGGTCCCGCGTCTGTTGCATGTAGTCGTGTTGAATAACTGCTACGCAATAGCGTCACAACGAGGAGAAGCAGCGAAAACCTTCAGGCCACTGCCAACCTTTTCAGGGGTCGGTCACAAGCTTCATGAGGATTGATCGCCAGCGCTTCTCGTCCTTGTACTGGACGTTCAGGCCAGGTCAGCTTCTTCAATCTGCCTTGTGGGCAGCGTGTATCCGGGAAAAACAGCTCGGCGGTCAGACGAGCTTGCTCAAACGTGTTGCCTGTACTCCCGATCGGGGAGACGTCTGCATCATGCAAGGGCAAATCGGAGGCGTCAACGGTTTTGTAGTGATTATTTTTGGTCACTACATATTGTCGGACAAAGTTGTTTGGAATTAAAAAGCGCTATGGGAACGCGCCAGTCAGGACGATGGCAGCGATGCCTGGAATCGGTAAATGGTGCAGGGATAACCGTCTACCGGCTGCTGATGCAGGGTGAACTCGCCATGGGTGAGATCAGGCAGGACCCGAGCCCAGAACCGCTGCGCAGGTTGATTCACGTCGAGGTGGAAAATTTGCCATTGACCGGGGAACCGGCTCAAGAGGGTGGAAACGACAAACTTCGCGACGCCTTGGCCACGAAAGCGTCGACTGACAAAGAAGTAGCCGATGTTGTACTCGGCGCCGGGAACTTGGGTTTCATCATCCACCGTCACGAAACCGGCCAATTCTCCATCAACCTTGATCAAAAACGGCCTGGTGGCGGGGTTGCGCCAGTAACCAGGTTTAGGCTGAGCGTTGAAGAAGCCGTGCTCACCAAGCTTCAGCGGCAGCCACTCGCTGAAGTCATACAGATAGAACTGCATCAGGTTTTCAATCGTTTCCAGTTCGTCGCGCTGTGCGGCGTGCAGTTCTATCAAGGGCTGGCTGCTGATTGTCGCCATGATCATACCTCTCAGAAAGCAGGGTTGTTGCCTGGCGGGTAAGCTGTGGGAGCTGGCTTGCTCCGGGTAATGCTGTTCACTTAGGCGCGCTCTTGGATCGTGCGTACCTTTGTGGCGAGCGAGCGAGCGAGCTTGCTCGCGCTGGGCTGCGTAGCGGCCCCAAAAATCTGACAATCATTGCCGATTTTTGTGAGTGCTACGCACTCAAGCGGGAGCAAGCTCCCTCGCCACAGGTTTCTCTGATTCAAGACTCTCTTAAGTGAACACATAATCTTGCTCCGGGCGGTGTTCCGACGAAAGCGGTGTGCCAGCAACACTAATGTTGACTGACACTCCCTCTTCGCGAGCAAGCCCGCTCCCACAAAGAACATAGTCCATTCGGGCTCGCTCGAAATCCCCTCAGGCCTTGCTCGCCGGTTTTGCTGCGCGTTTGGTGCCCGTCGTGGGCTTGCGTTTGGCGGGCTTGCGTTTGTTTTTCCACGGTGTTGCCCCGGGCCCGGCGGGGCTTGCCGGTCCGCTGATGGTCAGGCTCAGCCCGGCGCAACGGGCGACCTGTTTGCTCATCCACGCGGCCTGTTTGGTGACGAATTCTTCCAGGCTCATCTCGCCGCTCTGCACCATGTCCAGCGCCTGCTCCCAAATCGCCGTGGTTCCGGGGTCGGCGATGGCACGCGGCACGGCATCGATCAGGCTGAACGCGGCCGGGGTGGCGGCCAGGGCCTTGCCGTTCTTGATCAGATAACCACGGTCGAGAAGGCCCTGGATGATCGAAGCGCGGGTCGCTTCAGTGCCGATGCCAGTGGTGTCCTTGAGTTTCTGTTTGAGCAGCGGATCTTCCACCAGTTTGGCGACGTTCTTCATCGCCTTGATCAGGTCGCCTTCGGTGAACGGTTTGGGTGGTTGCGTCCAGAGGTCCTTGAGCTTGACGTCGGCCACTGCGCAGTCACGTCCTTCAGCCAATGCCGGCAATGTTTGTGGCGCCGGTGCTTCGCGGCCCTTGGCCGGGGCAAGGGCCTCGGGCAGGGCGCGTTTCCAGCCGGGCTCGACGATCTGCTTGCCGACGGCACGCAAGGCTTCACCGGCGCAGTCGAAGTCGGCCTGGGTCCGGTCGTATTCATGGTTGGGCAGAAACTGCGCCAGGTAACGCGCGCGGATCAGGGTGTAGACCGCCCGCTGCTTGCCCGCCAGTCGCTCGAGATTCTTCGCCGCAGCGGTGGGGATGATGCCGTGGTGAGCGCTGACCTTGGCGTCGTTCCAGGCCCTTGAGCGACGCTGGGGCTCGAGGAAATCGTTCAAGGCGTTCAGCGCCGGATCAGCCTGCCTCAGGGCAGCAAGTATGCTGGGTGCTTCGCTGTGCTGACTCACGGGCAAATAACCGCAGTCGCTGCGTGGATAGGTGATGACCTTGTGGGTTTCGTAAAGGGCCTGGGCGATGTCGAGGGTTTCCTGGGCGCCGAGCCCGAGCTTCTTCGAGCAGACTTCCTGCAAGGTGCCCAGATCGAAGGGCAGGGGCGCCACTTCGCGCATTCGCTCGGTACGCAGTTTGATCACCCGGGCACTCGCAGCAGTGCCGATTGCCGCCGCTGCTTGCTGCGCCAACGCCTGATTCAGGCAGCGATCCTGATCGTCGCAAGCCTCTGAGGCTGCACGCCACTGGGCGGTGAACGTAGTGCCGTCGTGCAGCAGTTGCACGTCGATGGCCCAATAGGCGACTGGCACGAAATCGGCGATGCTACGGTCGCGATCCACCACCAGGCGCAGGGTCGGCGTTTGCACCCGACCGACCGGCAATACGCCCTGATAACCCGACTGACGCCCCAACAGCGTGAACAGCCGACTCATGTTCATCCCGATCAGCCAATCGGCCCGCGAGCGCCCGAGCGCCGAATGGTAAAGGCTAAAGGTCTCTGCTCCCGGCTTCAGTGCCGCCAATGCCTTGCGGATCGATGCATCGTCCAGCGCCGACAGCCATAGCCGCTGGATCGGCCCGCGATAACGGCAATGCTCCACCAGTTCCCGGGCGATCATCTCGCCCTCACGGTCGGCGTCGGTGGCGATCACCAGTTCGCTGGCCTCGCCGAGCAGCCGCTTGACCGCTTTGTATTGGCTGGCCGTACGCGGCTTGACGGTCATTTTCCACTTCTCTGGAATGATCGGCAGGTCCGCCAGCACCCAACGCTTGTAACGCGCGTCATAGGCGTCGGGCGGCGCGGTTTCCAGCAGATGGCCGATGCACCAGGTCACCGTGACGTCCGTTCCCAGCCAGCAGCCGTCGCCACGACGCCTGGCGCCGAGGACGGCCGCAATGTCTTTGGCCTGGGAAGGTTTTTCACAGAGGTACAGCCGCATAACCACCATCGCTCATCAACTGTCGAGAGGCGCACAGGATGGCGGCTGAAGAGCGATGGGGCAATCTTTATCTGTATGGATGTACAGTCTGTGCGTTGCGATTCATTGCACAGACTTCGCAGCCCACTGATCGCTATCGGCGAGGAGGCTCTCTCCCGTTCGGCTGCGAAGCCGTCATGAGTGCAAAACATGAGGTATACCTAATAAATCGCGCATCGCTCGCACCTGCAGGTCCATCACCGTCATGAGGAACGTATTTCATGAAAAGCACCGGTCCTAGTCCTGTCATCACCATTGCAGAGCAGCCGGGCTGCCTGCTTGTGAAGTTTCACGGCATCCAGGTGGCCGCGTCCGCACGAGCGCTGGTGTTGCTCGAGGCCAACTACCCTCCGGTGTATTACGTACCGCGTGAAGACATCGATGAAAAGTACTTTGCCCGCACCGATCACACGAGTTATTGCCCCTATAAGGGCGATGCCAGCTATTTCAGTCTGCAAATCCCGGGACATGAGGGCGCTAACGCGGTGTGGAGCTATGAAGACCCCAAAGTGTCGGTCGAGCAGATTCGCGGCTATATGGCCTTCTATCCCGATCAAGTCACGTTTGAGGTGCTCAAGGACATCGAGTGAGAGGGTGGTTTTTGCCTAAGGTGGCTATTGCCAATCACCGCCTGCACGGATGACAATGCGAGTCATTATCACTCGCGAATTATTCTATTGTCATGACCGTCAACGATTTGTCCCTGCGCAGCGCTGTCAATGATCTGTATTGCGACCATCACGGTTGGCTCAAAGGCTGGCTGCGCAAACGGCTGGGCAATGCCTTCGATGCGGCGGACCTGGCGCAGGACACCTTCGTCCGGGTCATCAAGGCGCGCAACGCGCTGGAGATTCGCGAGCCGCGACCTTACCTGTCAATGATCGCCAAGGGCTTGCTGATCGATCTGTTCCGTCGGCGCTCGCTGGAGCAGTCCTATCTGGAAGCCTTGGCCGCCATGCCCGAATGGCAACAGCCCTCGTTGGAGGAACAGGCGATCCTGCTGCAGGCCCTGATGGAAATCGACCGTTTGCTGCAAGGGCTGGGGCCGAAGGTCAAGCAAACGTTCATCCTGTCTCAGTTCGATGGCCTGACCTATCCGCAAATTGCCGAGCGCCTGAGTGTCAGCGTGCGCACGGTCAACAATCACATGGCCAAGGCCATGGAACATTGCTGCCTGATGCAGATCCGGTTGCAGCTCGCATGAGCCTGTCGCCCGTCGAGTTAAAGGCAATCAGCATCGCCGCCCGGTGGTACGCCCGGCTGCAGTCCGGCGTCGCGACCGATTCGGATCGTGCGGCGTGGAATGACTGGCTGGTTGCTGATCCTGCACATCGCCAGGCCTGGCAGCGCATGGCCGCTGTCGGCGAGCAGATGAGCAGCGTGCCGGGCGCCCTGGCTTCGCCGGCCTTGCGGGGGGCCGAGCGATCCCGTCGCCAGATATTGCGCAGTGTGGTGGTGTTGGCGTCTGCTGGTTCGCTGGGCTGGTCCGGCTGGCGCAGTGAAACAACCCAAGACCTGCTTGCCGATTTCCACACCGCCGTGGGTGAGCGCCGGGAGTTTCGCCTGGCGGATGGCAGTTCATTGCTGCTGAACACCGACACCGTGGTCAACCTGCGTTTCGACACTCATCAACGCGTGCTGGAACTGTTGCGGGGCGAGATTCTCGTCACCACCGCCGCCGATCCTTCGCAGCGGCCGTTCAAGGTGGTCACCCGCCATGGCGAGGTGCTGGCGCTGGGGACGCGTTTTATCGTTCGGTCCCAAAGTGAGAGTGGCGAGGTGGCGGTGCTTGAGAAAGCGGTGGAAGTCACCTCTGGCGGTGGATCGACAGTGCGCCTCGAGGCTGGCCAGGCTATCGGCTTCAATGCCATTTCGCTGGGGACGGTACGGCGCAACGATGCATCGGCAGGCGCGTGGCAGCGAGGCAGTATCATCGCCATCGATCGTCCCTTGGGCGAATTGTTGGCCGACCTTTCGCGCTATCGCGCCGGGGTGCTGCGCTGTGATCCGCGCATTGCCAATTTAAGGGTGTCCGGCGCGTTTCCCATCGATAACACAGACCTGGCGCTGGCCGCACTGGAGAGCGGCTTCTCCCTTCGCGTCAGCCGATACAGCCGTTACTGGGTCACTGTTTCGCGCAGCGATTTGCAGTAGCGCACGCAGCGCACAAAAAAGCTTTTCTGCCTTTGCACTTTTCATACACATCGTTCGGCTCATCCCTCAGTGAGTTTTTATTGATTGGTTTTGGGGGAGGGTAAGCATGTCTCGGGTGTACACGCCAGGTCGTCTGGCGATTGCAGTGAAGGTCGGATTAGTTGTGGCAACGTCGATGTGCGTATGGCCAGTTGCAGCGACCGCAGCCCCGGCGCAACAACAAAATTCGGTGCAGTCCTTCGACATTGCGCCTGGCAGCCTGACCGAAGTCCTCAGCCATTTCGCCAGTGCCGCGGGTGCCGCCATTTCCTTTGATGCGCGACAAACCGAAGGGTTGAAATCTCCCGGGCTCAAAGGTGCGTTCGGGGTCAGTGAAGGCTTCGCGCGCATTCTTGGCGGCAGCGGCCTGCAAGCCAATCCCCAGGCCAATGGCACTTACGTACTGCGGCCAGTTCCCGCTGCCGGTTCGGCGCTGGAGTTGGGTGCTACCAACATCAATGGGCAGATGCTGGGCGCGACTACCGAGAACAGCGGCTCATACACGACGGGAGCGGTGACTATCGGCAAGGGTGAGCACTCCCTGAAAGAGACACCGCAATCGATCACCGTGATGACCCGCAAGATGCTCGATGACCAGAACCTCAACACCATCGATCAGGTCATGGAAAAGACCCCAGGCATTACCGTCTACGACTCGACCATGGGCGGCAAATATTTCTATTCCCGTGGGTTCCGGATGTCGGGCCAGTACCAGTACGACGGTGTGCCGCTGGACATGGGCAATCTCTATGTCCAGGCCGACAGTTTCAGCGGTGACATGGCGTATTACGATCGGGTCGAAATCCTGCGGGGTGCCGCGGGGATGATGAAAGGCTCGGGTGGCACCGCTGGCGGGGTGAACTTCGTTCGCAAGCGCGGTCAGGCCGATCCACATACCGACATCACGCTGTCCGGCGGCAGTTGGGACAACTATCGCGGACAGGTCGACACCGGTGGCCCGCTGAATGAGTCCGGCACCATTCGCGGACGCGCCGTCGTCGCCGAGCAGAGCCGACACTATTTCGTTGACGACGCCAGTCGCAAGGACCAGGTGTACTACGGCGCGCTCGACGTCGATCTGAATCCCGATACGACCCTCGGCCTGGGTGTTGCCTATGAAGACATTGACGCCAGTCCTTGCTGGGGCGGCCTGCCTCGTTACAAGGACGGCAGTGATCTGAAACTCAGTCGCTCGACTTGCCTCGACCCTTCCTGGAACACCTGGCGCAGCCAGCGAACCACCGTCTTCAGCGACCTGAAACATCAGATCAATGAAGACTGGGCGTTGAAGGTCGCCAGCGTTTATACAAAGAACACTCAGGACATCAAATACGCGTTCGCCTCCGGATCGGTGACGCCCGGCGTGGACACCACCGGCGTCCTCGGTAGCATGTACGACTACGATCAGGTCGATTACGGACTTGACGCGTACGTGGATGGCAAGTTCGGCGCGTTCGGTCAGCAACATGAATTGGTGGTGGGGTTCAACGCCAGCCGTTCGAAAAAAGACGACTTCTACTCGGTGGCGTTTCTGCCGCAGCGACAGAATGTGTTCAATCCCGACAAACATATTCCGGAGCCGGACGACAGTTACTTCATCGACAACTCGTCACGCGGTGGGCCGGTCAATTCAGTCATCCGGCAGAAGGGCGTTTACTCTACGTTGCGCCTGAAGCTGGCGGATCCTCTGACCCTGGTGGCTGGCAGTCGGGTGAGTTGGTACAGCTCAGACACCGATTCGGTGTTCATTAATTCCGGCACCTCGGAACACTCCAGCACTACGGAGACGGGCCAGGTCACGCCGTTTGCCGGCCTGCTGCTGGACCTGAACGAAAACCTGACGGCCTATGCCAGCTACTCGGATATTTTTACCCCGCAAGGCAATTTCCGATCGGAAGACGGGTCCGCTCTCAAACCGCTCGTAGGCCAGAGCTATGAGTTGGGCATCAAGGGCGCCTGGTTCGACGGTCGCCTGAACAGCTCTTTCAACCTGTTCCGGACTATCCAGAAGGACCAGGCGCAGACTGACTACAACTCAAGTTGCCCGTCATCGGATGGCTACTGCTACGTCAACGCCGGAAAAGTTCGCGCCCAGGGTTTCGAGGCCGAGATCAGTGGTGAAGTCATCGAGCGACTCCAGTTGCTCGCGGGTTACACCTACACGCAGACCAAGACCCTCGACGACATCGACACCAGTCTCAATGGCGCAGCGTTCAACAGTTATGTGCCTCGGCATGTGTTGCGCATGTGGGGCGATTATGCCCTGAGCGGGTCGCTCGAGCGGTTCACTGTCGGTGCTGGTGTCAATGCGCAAAGCGATTATTTCCGGGTGTCGCCGGTCAGCGGGAAGAAGATCAGCCAGTCGGGTTATGCGATCTGGAACGGTCGCATCGGCTATCGCATCGATGACACCTGGTCGGTGGCGTTGAACGGCAACAACCTGTTCGACAAGCGCTACTACGCCACTATCGGTACCGAGACCTTCGGTAATTACTACGGTGATCCTCGCAACTTCATGGTGTCGGTCAAGGCGAGTTTCTGACGGTGATGGTGATGCTGTTCACTTGATGTTGGGGGGCATATCCGTTTCTTCGGTCACGGCTGCTTAAAGCGTACGCATTCCCCCTGTGGGAGATTCTATGGTTGAGGGAAAGCCCTCAACTGGCTTTTGGCTGATATTCGCTTTGCCCTTTCAGCAAGGCGAATACCACCCGAGCAAGCTTGCGAGCCAGCATCACCAGCGCCTGAGTGGTGCTGAAACCCCGCGTTCTTTGTTCTTCGTAATACCCTTTCCAGGCTTTCGTACGGCTAGCCGACATCGCTGCATTGTGCAGAAGTCGGCGGGCCTCGGGGTCGCCGCGCTTGGTCAAACTGCGGCGAGCGTCCTTCTGTCCTGATTTCGCCACCCGTAAATCCATGCCCAGGAAGGCGATAAATGCATCCGCGTTTCTAAAATCTCCTCGCTGAAATGCAGTTATCAAGCGGGCCCCAGTCAAAAATCCAATACCCTCAACTTTCAGGCAGCGCTTCAATTGACCGAGCAAACCGGCTTCTTTGAGCTGATCGTTGATCGTCTTTTCGATCAGCGTCTCAAGCTGCTGCATGGACTTCACTTGCTCGGCAAAAGCCGCCTTGAGCAGCGGCTCATTCGACCAGCTCTGCACCAGGCCGACCCTGGCCTGGACCAAGGCTGCGCGACGGCGGAAAAGGCTCAGGAGCTGGCGGTACAGCGGTGAGGGCGGGGTCCAAGGACGCAACTCCTCGGCTTCGTTCTTCAAGTAACGAGCCAGCAGCTTGGCATCCAGTGCGTCGGTTTTGGCGCGGATCTTCACGCCTTCGCGATAATGTTTGAGTTCATAGCCTCCCACCATGTAAATCGTGCAACCGGCCTCATAGGCCAGATCAGCGAAGTCCAGGTGGTAAATGTTGGTCGCCTCAATGGCAATAGCCACCGTCCCCGACAACGCCTTCAGCCACTGCTTGATGGATGTTTTGGTGTTGGGAATCTCTTCAAGCAAATCCCCATCAGACTGATAAATCACCAGTTCATTCTTGGCGACATCCACACCTACGATCGGCTTTGTGACAGAAACCGGCATTGCCATTGGATTTCCTCCGGGATATGGTTTTAAGCACTTGAAGGGCTCACCCAGAGGCGCAGGCTTGTTCCTATCGTCGGTCTAGCCAGATGCATTCTTTATCGGCGCTTGGGTGAAAGGAGGAGGGGCGAAATCTCCCACGGTCTGTACTGCGTCAACAGTCAGAATCGAGCCTTGTCCCTCCTCCTCCCTTCAAGTCCTACCATACAAGCGAGCCTGCTCGCGAAGGACGTGAACGATAACGCGTGCAGTCTGAATGAACGCGGTGTCCGGACGTATTTCGCGAGCAGGCTCGCTCCTACAGATACCGCGCCAGGCTTTGGCTTTTGATCTCTCATCGAACAGCATCCACCAGCGTGGATTCATCAATCTGGCTAATCGAGGTCACCCCGGTCAAGGTCATGGCGACGCGCATTTCCTTGGCGAAAATATCCAGCATATTTTCCACTCCGCGCTGACCATCGGCGGCCAGTGCATAGGCCATGGAACGCCCCAGCAATACGCCTTTTGCGCCCAGCGCCAACATCCGTACAACATCAAGCCCCGAGCGGATTCCCGAGTCGACCAGCACCGTCAAATCATTACCGATGGCTTGCATGATGGGCGGCAATGCCTTGGTGGTGGAGAGCACGCCGTCCAGTTGTCGCCCACCGTGGTTCGACACGACAATGCCATCCGCGCCAAAGCTGACCGCATCCCGGGCGTCCTGAGGATCAAGGATGCCTTTGATGATCATCGGGCCTTTCCAGAACTCGCGGATCCACTCCAGATCGCTCCAGCTGATCGAAGGGTCGAAGTTGTTGGCCAGCCAGCCCATGTAGTCTTCGAGGGTGACGGCCTTGCCAAGGTACTTCGAGATATTGCCCAGGTCGTGTGGACGCCCCATGAGGCCGACGTTGAATGCCCAGTCGGGTTTGGTCATGGCCTGAAGCATTCGCCGCGATGACGCAAAAGGGCCTGACATGCCCGAGTGTGCGTCCCTGTATCGGGCGCCGGGCGTGGGCATGTCCACGGTAAACACCAGGTTTTTCACACCGGCGGCCTTCGCCCGCTCCAGTGCATTTTTCATGAAACCCCTGTCCTTCAACACATACAGCTGAAACCAGATGGGCTGTTGGCTTTGTGCCGAGACTTCCTCGATCGAGCACACCGAAACCGTTGACAGGCAAAGCGGGATGCCTTTGTTCTCCGCCGCTTTCACCGCCTGCACTTCACCACGACGGGCGAACATGCCCGTCAGGCCGACCGGGGCCAATATGATGGGCATCGAAAGTGGTTGGTCGAAGAGGGTGGTTTCAAGGCTCAGGGTTTCGACGTTTTTCAGAATGCGCTGACGCAGGCTGATGCCGGTCAGATCAGCGCTATTGGCCCTCAGCGTATGCTCTGCGTAGGCGCCGCCATCAATGTAATCAAACAAAAAACGCGGGAGTTTGCGACGTGCTGCCTCGCGATAGTCAGATGCGGATGAAATGATCATGGTGCCTCGGTCTGTGAGTGGCGGGGCTGCCGATGTCGTCGAGCTTACCTGTGGCGAGGGGATTTATCCCCGTTGGGCTGCGAAGCGGCCCCAAGCGTCCGTCCAAACAAACCGAATTGTCCAGATTTACGACTGCTTCGCAGCCCAACGGGGCGGTGCGACGTTTCGATAAATCCCCTCACCACAAGGATTGTGGTGAGCTCAGTTTTTATCCAGATCCACGTTCTTGGTCTCACGCAAACAGATCATCCCGACGACCAGGCTCACCCCGGTTATCAACACCGGGTACCACAGCCCGTAGAAAATGTCGCCGGTGTACACCACCAAGGCAAACGACACCGTTGGCAGGAAACCGCCGAACCAGCCATTACCAATGTGGTACGGCAGGGACATTGAGGTGTAGCGGATGCGGGTCGGGAACAGTTCGACCATCAGCGCTGCCAGCGGGCCGTAGCACATGGCCGAAATGATGATCAACACCACCATCAACGCCACGATCATGGACTTGTTGACCTGCTGCGTGTCGGCTTGTGACGGATACCCGGCCAACGTCACGGCGCCACGCAGGGCCGCTTCATCGTAGCCTTCGAGCTTCACGTCACCGACGCTCACCTGCACGGTGCTGCCGGCCGGTAGAGCTTCGCTGTTGTAGGGCAGGCCCTGTTTCACCAGGAAGGTTTTGACCTTGTCGCAAGGGCTGTCAAATTTCGCCTTGCCCACCGGGTCGAACTGGAAGGTGCAGGTGGCCGGATCCGCCAGTACGGTGATCGGTGCCTGACGGCTGGCCTGGTCGATGGCCGGGTTGGCGTAGTGGGCGATGGACTTGAAGATCGGGAAGTACAGTGCGGTGGCCAGCAGCAGGCCGATCATCAGCACCGGTTTGCGCCCGACCTTGTCCGACAGCCAGCCGAAGAAAATGAAGAACGGTGCGCCGATGATCACACTGACGATCAGCAGGCTGTTGGCCAACGCCGGGTCCATCTTCAGGAACTGGGTGAGGAAGAACAGCACGTAGAACTGCGCCGCGTAGAAGGTCACGGCTTGTCCAGCGTTGATGCTGAACAGGGCGATCAGCACGACTTTCAGGTTTTCCCATTTGCCGAAGGAATCGCGCAGCGGCGACTTGCAGAGTTTGCCTTCCTCTTTCATTTTCACGAACGCCGGCGACTCGTGCAGGCTCATGCGAATCCAGGTCGAGATGCCCAGCAAAATGATCGAGAACAGGAACGGAATCCGCCAGCCCCAGACTTCGAACTGGTCACCGGTGAAGTAGCGGCAACCGAGCACCACCAGCAGCGACAGGAGCAAGCCGAGGGTTGCAGTGGACTGAATCCAGCTGGTGTGGAAACCGCGTTTACCCATCGGTGCGTGTTCCGCGACATAGGTCGCAGCGCCGCCGTATTCACCACCCAGGGCCAGGCCCTGAAGCATGCGCAGCACCACGAGGATGATCGGCGCGGCAATGCCGATACTCGAATAAGTCGGCAACAGCCCGACGCAGAAGGTCGCCACGCCCATGAGAATGATGGTCGCAAGGAAGGTATATTTACGCCCGATCATGTCCCCCAACCGGCCGAAAACCAAGGCGCCGAACGGCCGAACGATGAAGCCGGCAGCGAAGGCCATCAGCGCAAAGATGAACGCCGTGGTGTCGTTGACTCCGGCAAAAAACTGTTTGCTGATCACCGCCGCGAGGGCGCCATAGAGGAAAAAGTCATACCACTCGAAGACTGTCCCGAGCGACGAGGCGAAGATGACCTTCTGGGTTTCCTTGCTGGTGCCCGCGCTGCGCACGGCTTCCAGGGGCTGAACATGTTCTGACATATCGGTATCCCTCACAGTGATTGTTTTTTTTGTTCCACTGGTGTTGCGTTTTCCTTGCAGGGTTAAAGCTCAATGTCCGTGAATCAAATACAAATCCCCTGTGGGAGCGGGCTTGCTCCGGGCGGCGTTCCGACGAAAGCGGTGGGTCAGTCGACATCTATGTTGAATGTAAAGCCGCCTTCGCGAGCAAGCCCGCTCCCACAGGGGATAGGTCTACAGTCGAAGGGTTAAGGATCATTTGTGCTGCCTTTTCGGCAATCATCAGCGTAGGCGAACAGGTGTTGCCCGAGGTGATGCGCGGCATGATCGAGGCGTCGGCGATGCGCAGGCCTGGGATGCCATGGACTTTGAGTTGTGCATCAACCACGGCATCCGCGTCATTGCCCATGCGGCAGGTGCCGACTGGATGGAAAATCGTTGTGCCGATGCGGGCGGCGGCTTCATGCAATTCTTCGTCGCTCTGCAAGCTGTCGCCGGGCAAGTACTCGACCGGTTTGAACGCTTGCAAGGCCGGCGCGGCGACGATGCGGCGGGTCAGGCGAATCGCGTCTGCTGCCACCCGCAAGTCCTGCGGATGGCTCAAGTAATTGGGCTGAATCAGTGGCGCTTCCTGCGGATCGGTGGAGCGAATCTCGATGCGACCACGGCTTTGCGGGCGCAGATCGCACACCGACGCCGTGAAGGCGGGGAAGGCGTGCAATGGCTCACCGAAACGCTCCAGAGACAGCGGCTGAACGTGGTACTCGAGATTCGCCGACGTCTGCTCCGGTCCCGAACGGGCGAAGGCCCCGAGTTGGCTCGGCGCCATGGACAGCGGGCCGCTGCGGTCATACAGGTAGCGCAGGCCCATGCCCATCTTGCCCCACAGGCTGCCGGCAATTTGATTCAGCGTACGGGCGTTTTCCAGTTTGTAGATCAGGCGCAATTGCAGGTGATCCTGCAGATTGCCACCCACGCCGGGCAGTTCATGGGCAACGCCAATCCCCAGTTTTTGCAGGAGCGGGCGAGGGCCGATTCCCGAACGTTGCAGGATGCTCGGCGAGCCGACGGCACCGGCGCACAGCACGATTTCCTTGCGCGCCTTGAAGGTTTTCGCCTGACCCTGCCAACGCGCAGTGACCGCTGATGCACGGCCGTTTTCCAGTAGCACGCGATCCACTTCGACGTTGGTCAGCACGGTGAGATTGGGGCGGTTGCGGATCGGTTTGAGAAACGCCTTGGCCGCGTTCCAGCGAATACCGGCCTTCTGATTGACCTGGAAGTAGCCGCAGCCTTCGTTGTCGCCCTGGTTGAAGTCATCGATGCTGGCGATGCCGGTTTGCTCGGCGGCGCTTTGGAAGGCATCGAGAATCGGCCACGACAGCCGCTGACGTTCGATCCGCCATTCCCCGGCTGCGCCGTGAAACTCCGAGTCGCCAGCAAAATGGTTTTCGCTTTTTTTGAACAACGGCAGCACGTCGTTCCAGCTCCAGCCGGGATTGCCCTGCGCCGCCCAGCCGTCGTAGTCGCCAGCCTGGCCGCGCATGTAGATCATGCCGTTGATCGACGAACAGCCACCGAGCACCTTGCCACGCGGGTAACTCAGGGTGCGACCTTGAAGGCCGGGTTGCGCTTCGGTCTTGAAGCACCAGTCGGTGCGCGGGTTGCCGATGCAGAACAGGTAACCCACGGGGATGTGAATCCACGCATAGTTGTCGCGGCCGCCGGCTTCGAGCAGCAGCACGCGGTTCTGCGGATCGGCCGACAACCGATTGGCCAGCAAACAACCGGCCGGGCCGGCACCGACCACGATGTAGTCGAATTCATCCAGGGAAGTCTGCATCCATGACCTCATGTTGTTGTTCTTGTTGTTGGTCATCCTAGTTGTTAGCTTTCGTCAAAAGAATGTTAGTTTTTGCGCAGCCGCTGTGCGTTTTTAAACAGCCTTACTTCAAGGACGGTTCATGTTCGACTGGAATGACCTGCGGTTTTTTCTCGAGTTGCAGCGCAGCGGGCGTTTGCTCACCGCTGCCCGCCGTTTGAACACCACCCACGCCACCGTGGCCCGGCACATCGAGGCCATCGAAAAGAGCCTCGGCACGGCGTTGTTTGTCCAGCATGCCCAGGGTTATGAGCTGACCCCGGCGGGCGAAGCGTTGCTCAAACACGCCGAAGCCATGGAAAACGTCGCCTTGCTGGCTCAGGAAGAAATCACTCAGTCGAGTGCACCGTTAGGCAAGATCCGCGTCGGCGTGACCGAAGGGTTGGGCATCATGTTCCTCGCCAGCCGCATGAACGGCTTGTTCGAACGTTATCCGGGGCTGGAAGTGGAACTGGTGGCGGTGCCGCGTTTCGTCAGCATTCTCAACCGCGAGGCCGAAATCAGCATCCACCTGGAGCGCCCGGCCGCCGACATGCTGGTCACGCGCAAGCTGACTGACTATCGTTTGGCGCTGTACGCCAGCCAGGAGTATCTGGACCGTTCGCCACCGCTGCGCAGCCGCGAAGACCTCGCTCGCCACGCCTGGATCGGCTATGTCGATGACTTGCTGTTCAGCCAGGAACTGATGTTCCTCAACAGCTTCTGCCGCAATCCGCAGGTGGTGTTTCACAGTACCAGCGTCATCGCCCAACAACAGGCCGCGCGTTCCGGGTTGGGGATCGCCGTGCTGCCGTGCTACATGGCCAGCGCCGATCCCGGCCTGGTGCCGTTGCTGCCGGATGAGGGTATTCAGCGCAGCTACTGGATCAGCACGCGACGTGAGCTGCACAAGTCAGTGCGGTTGCGGGTGTTGTGGGATTACGTGGTGGGGTTATGTGAGGCCGAGCAAGACTTATTACTAAGCCCAAATCCGCTGTAGGAGCGAAGCTTGCTCGCGAAGGCGTCAGGCCTGACACACCGCCTATTCGTTCTTCGCGGGCAAGCCTCGCTACACACCGATCAGGAGCCTTGATGTTTCAAGCGCTCCCACGTGAAACCTAGGGCATCGCGGAACACGGGCCGTCCGGAATCGACAGCGTCGCCCGCAACCCGCCCTCCGGCCGGTTGACCAGGGTGATTTGTCCGCCCAGCCGAGTCGCAATGGTGTTGACGATCGTCAGCCCCAATCCCGCCCCCTGGACGTTACCGCGACTGTAAAAACGTTCGAACAACCGGCCGCGTTCAGCTTCGTCGATGCCTGGCCCCTGATCTTCGACACTCAATGAATAGAACCCGTCAGCCTGATCGAGGCGCACGGTGATGACGCCGTGCGCGGGGGAAAAATTTGCCGCGTTGCTGATCAGGTTATTCAGGGCGATGTCGATGGCGGCGGCGTCAGCGATTACGTTCAGGGGCCGGTCAGTGACGTCGAAAGCCAGCTCAAGGTTCTTGCTCAGTAACCAGGGTGTTAGCTGAGCCAGGCTGTCGCGCACCGTTTGAGTCAGGTCGATCGAGTGCAGCACCGGCATTACGGCTGTGGGTTCAAGGCGAGCCATGGTCAGCAATTGGTTGACCAATCGGCTGGCTCGGTCCACGCCCGAAATCAGAAACGCCAAGGATTCCCGGCGCTCTTGGTCGGTGCCGGCTTCCAACAGGTTTTGCGCATGCACCCGCAGCACCGCCAAGGGCGTGCGCATTTCATGGGCGGCGTCGGCGATAAAGCGCCGCTCGCGGCCGAGCACTTCCTGAATTTGCGTGAGCATGCGATTGAGCGCCGCTTGCATCGGTTCGAGCTCGCTGGGCAGCGGGGTCAGTTGCAGCGGTTCCAGAGAACCGCTGTGCCGTGCCCGCAACGTCGCCGCCATATCGGCCAGGGGCTTGAGGCCCCAGCCAATGGCCAGCCAGACCAACGCCACCAGAATCAGGCTGCCCAGCACATTGGGCCACAGGGTATGGCGCAGGATCCGGTCCACCAGGTCCGAACGCACATCGTCGCGTTCGCCCACCCAGATCCGTAAATCCGTTTGTTTGTCTTCCAGCATGAACGCGCGCCAATGGCGGTGGTTCAGATCCACCACATCGCTGAAACCGGGTTGCGACGGGGGCGCGGTGAAGGAGGGCGCGCTGGCGGTGTGCACCAGCACTTCGCCCTGACGATTCCAGACCTGAAAGGCAATCTTGCTTTCATAGGGATGGCCATCGACGCTCGGCACCGCTTCGCCCAGGGCTTTGTTGAACGCCTGATACAGCTCGGCGTGTTCCTTGCTGGCCAGCGGCATGCGCATCACACCCTGCAGCAGCCGGGCGTTCTGTGCGAGCTGGGCGTCATAGACTTCGGCAATTTCGTGGTTGCTGTCGTTCCAGTTGAACACACTGATCACCGCCAGACCGGCGAGCACCAGGCCGATGATCAGCGTCAGGGTGCGGCGCCGAATGGACGTCATCGACGCTCCTCCACCAGGTAACCGACACCGCGAATGGTACGGATCAGGTCGGTGGAGAACTTCTTGCGCAGGTGGTGGATGTGCACTTCCAGGGTGTTGCTTTCGGCTTCCTCGTTCCAGCCGTAAAGCAACTGCATCAAGTGATCGCGGGTCATGACCCGGCCCGGTGGCGAGAGCAATTCGTGAAGCAGCTGATATTCCTTGGGTGTCAGCGCCACCGGTTCGCCCTGATAGCTGACTTGCTGGGTGCCAGGGTTGAGGCTGATGCCGGCGTGTTCGATCAGCATCTGCGCGCGGCCGGCACTGCGCCGCAGCAAGGCCCGCAGACGCGCCTTGAGTTCGGACAGATCAAAGGGCTTGATCAGGTAATCGTCGGCCCCGGCATCCAGCCCGGCGATACGGTCTTCGGTGGCGTCCCGCGCGGTGAGGATCAGAACCGGCAGGTTGGAGCCGCTGTCACGCAAGCGGCGTAATACTTGCAGCCCGTCCATGCGCGGCAGGCCGAGGTCGAGCACAGCCAGGTCGAAGGATTCGCTGAGCAGCGAATGCAAGGCGCTGCTGCCGTCCTGCAACCAGTCGACGGTGTAACCTTCGCGGCCCAGGGCCTGCTGGATGCCTTCGCCCAGGGCCGTGTCATCCTCAATCAGTAATAAGCGCACACAGACTCCTGTCAGTCGATTTTCTTGTTCACGTCCGCCAGCAACGCTTCAATCTCTTTGCGCCGCCCGGCGTCGGCGGTTTCCCGGCCTGGCCTTGGGTCCGCTAGCAGGGCTTTTTGCAGCGCGCCCCGGGCTTCGCTGTAGCGTTTTTGACGGTAGAGGTGATCGCCCCAGAAGTACAGACTATCGATGCCGTTCGGGTTCAGTTGCAAGGCCTGCTTGAGCAATTGTTCGGCCTTGTCGGCGTCGCCGAAACCGATGGGCCAGCCCGGTACACGGTCGTACAGCGCGCCGAGGCTGGTGTAGGCCGAGCCTTGCAGGGCTTTTGGGTCCAGGGCCAGGGCTTTCTCCAGATCGACTTTTGCATCCTTGACCTTGCTCAGCGCACCGAGCCCGCCCTGGGCGCCGGCCCAACTGCTGGTGACGATACCGGACCAGATCCAGGCTTCGGCCACCGATTGGCGTTCGTGAGTGAACGCCGAGGCCTGACCGGCGAGTTTTTCGAATGCGGCGGTGCGCTGCTCGGCCGGCAGTTCGTATTGAATGTGCGCCCAGCTTTGCTGGATGCCATTGAGACGTTGTTGATCGGCGGCGTCCAGCGCCCAGGCACTGTGGCTCAAGGCGCCCATCAGCAAGCAGGCAAAGAGTTTTTTCATGGTTTGAGGTTCTCGTTATCAGGTTTCTGACTCAGGCGACGGATCAGTGGCAACTGCTTGCGCAGGCCGCGGTCCACCAGGTTTGGCAACAGGCTGTTCAGGCGTACGAAAAAGCGTTCCGGCCAGCCCAGGTACAAGTCGCGGTGGTCACCGGCAATGGCGTGCATCACCGCCGAGGCGACTGTTTGCGGGTTGTCGACACTGGATTTGAGTGCGTCATTCAAGGCCTGCGCAGCCGGGCTGTTCATGCTGGTGTGGGTGGCACGTGGCGCGACGTACAAGACGCCGACGCGGGTGTCGGCCAGTTCCCGACGCAGGGCTTCGGAAAAACCCCGCAGGGCAAACTTGGTGGCGCAATAGCTGGCGTAACCGGGGTAGCCGATGGAGCCGTAGGTCGAACCGACGTTCACCACCATCGCGCTTTCAGCTTGCTTGAGCAGCGGCAGTAATAGCTTGGTCAGGCAGATTGGCGCGCTGATGTTCACCGCCAGCATGGCGTTGATGTCGCTGTCATCGAGCTGTTCAAGCATGGCGAAGTGATTGACCCCGGCGGCATTGATCAGCAGGTTGATACCGCCGATGGCTTCGGCGGCGGCCAGCACTTTGCGGCGGTCATTGAGGAACGTCAGGTCGGCGCCGATCCAGCACAACTGCTGCGGATAGCGTTCGAGTAACGGCGCCAACGGTTCCCGATGCCGAGCCACCGCCAATACCCGGGCGCCACTGGCACACAAGGCAGTGGTGATTGCCAGGCCGATGCCGCCGCTGGCGCCGGTCAACACCACGCGAGCTTCAGACAGGCGCATGCAGGCTCTCCCCGTCGCGTGGCAAACCGCGGAACATGTCGGTGTAAAGCGTGTACACCACTTTGGAGGCATGAATCACGGCGGCCTGGTCGGCCGGATCATCGAGGGTGTTCATCAGTCGCCGATAGGTCTGCATGTGCTCGATATCCAGCGAACCATGGGAGCTGAGATAGCTGAAAGCGCTTTGCGGCAGGTCCAGGCGTTCGCGGATGCTGTCGGCGGCATGGGTGGCCAGGGCGATGCTGGTGCCTTCAAGCACATTGACCATGCCGAACAGGCCGACCGGGTTGTCCCGGGCAATCAGGTCGTAGAGGAAGCTGACCATCAATTCGATCGGCAACGACGGACGACCGTCGCGCACCGCGTCCTTGTCGCCGCCGCAGGCTTCGATGTCGTCGAGGATCCATTGTTCGTGACCGTATTCGTCCTCGATGTACTCGCCAACCGCTTTACGCAGCCATTCCAGGCGCGACGGCAAACGGGCACCGCACGCCATCATCAGCGGTACGGTGTGGCGCACGTGGTAATAGGCTTGCGCCAGGAAGGCCCGGTAACTTTCCAGGCTGACCTTGCCCTCGAGGGCGTCGCGGATGATCGGCAGATTGAACAGTTCATGGCGTTCGTGTTGCGTGGCTTCTTGCAGCGTGTCGAAAAAACTCATGTCGCAGATTCCTCTGAAAAGACAGCTTCAGTCAGTTGCTCGCGGTAACGCTCGACGATGGCGTCCCGGCGCGGACGGCCATTGGCGGTCAACAGACCGTTGGCGGGTGTGAACGGTTGATCCAGCCGGGTCCAGTGATGGACCTGGGCGTAATCGGGTAAGGCCTCATTGGCCTCGGCCACGGCGGCGGCCAGTTCTTCGTCGGTGCAATCCGGACGATGGGGCCAGAGCAGCGCGTGGTTGCTTGGCATCGCTTCGCCGTAGACAAAGGCTTGGGCGATATGACGACGCTGGGTCAATTCAGCCTCGACCCATTCCGGGTTCACATTGCGGCCGTAACTGGTAACGAATTGATGCTTCTTGCGCCCCTTGAGGTAGAGAAAGCCTTCGGGGTCGAACTCGCCAAGATCGCCGCTGGGCCACCATTCATCGGTGTGCGGCGCCTCGCCGAGGTAACCGAGCAAGGTCGCCCCCTTGATCAGCACTTCGCCGTCGTCGGCCAGGCGAATGTCCACGTGGGGCAGGGGGCGGCCGACACTGCCGGGGCGGCGCGCTTCTGGTCGATTGAGGCACACCACCGACGCGCACTCGGACAGTCCGTAGCCTTCGTAAACCGGTAGGCCGATCCGTTGCGCTCGGAGCAGCAATTCTTCGCTAACCCGACCGCCACCCACGGCGGCAAAACGCAACGCGTGGGGGCTGAAGGCTTTTTGCTCGGCGGCGCTGACCAGCATCAACAGCAACTGCGGCACCAGGATCAAACTCTCGGGGACACGGGTGGCCAGGCATCCGAGCAGTCGCGGCACCTCCACACCGCTGGCACCCTGAATGCCCAGGGTTTTCTGGCTGGGCAAGCTTAGCGTCGCGCCTGCATACAGCGCCGCGTAGCAACCCAGATTTTCCAGCAGGATCGCCAGCGGCAGAAGTGCGAGGTGATGCTGTGGGTGGGTGGGTTTGCTGGCCTGATCCAGTTCGCGGGCAACCCGCAGAATGCTTTCGGCGCTCAAGCACACGCCTTTGGGTGTGCCGGTGGTGCCCGAGGTGAAGGTCAGTTTTGCCGTGCCTTCGGGCATCCGGTTCGGGCCGCTGAAGGTGCACCGCCAGAATTCACCGGTTTTTTCGTAACCTGCCATTTGAAGTTCCGCTTCCAGTGCTGGCTCGGCAATCACCAGGGCGGCCTGGCTTTGCTTCAGGCAATGTTTGCGTTGAGCCGGGCTGAAAAAAGGTGGCAAGGTCAGGCAGGTCAGGCCTTCAAACAGCACGGCCAGGTCCCAGAGCATGGCTTCGACGCCATTGTCCAGGGCCAGTGCAACCACCTTGACGCTTTCATCGCGCAGACGCTGCTGGCGATACGTCACTTCTGCGTACAGCGTGGCGTAGTCCAGTTTCAGGTGATCGCCCCACAGGGCGATGGCATTGGTCTTGCGTTCGGCATGGCTGCGCAGGGCCTGTTTGAAACGCTCGGTTTCAGGCGACATGGCTGGATTCCTCGATCGACGATGGCAACCCCAGGCGATTGAACATCCCGATATTGCGCAAATGGATGAAGCCGGCGCGGATGTTGCCAACGTGCACCCAGGGCTTGCTCTCGTAGTAACTGCCCCAGCTATGGCGGTCGTCGCCCAGCCGCGCAGGATCGGCGGCGCACAGGGTTACGGGTTTCAAACCCAGACGATGAAAGCTGTTCACCAGGCCGATGTTGCCGGTGAACGCCACCCATTCCAGGCCACCCATGGCCAGCAAGTAGGTGATGGCGATGATGCTCATTCGCGCACTGCCGGTGTCGTTGGCGGCCAGGTTGCCCACCTCGACGATACCCGTGCGGTCTACCGCACAATCGGCCGCAGCACTGATCAGCGGGTCGATCGGCTCGTCCAGGTAACGTTCCAGAAACAGTGGTTCGCTATTTGCCAGCCGCACGCCGGCCACCGCACACAGTTCACCTGACGCGTTGTTCATGCCAAACAGCTCCGGCATGAAATGACGGATGTCGGCACCGTGGGCCTTACGGAAACGTTGCTGGATAAAGGCTTCGAAGACGGGGCGCAGGGGTTCGTCCGGCAGGGCTCTGGCCAAACTCATCTGCGATGTTTCGGCTTGTCCCAAATGCAGGGGCAGAGGGATGTTCCAGTTGAAATCGGGCATTGAAAGACGCCTCCCCAAGTAAGTGTGGGAGGAGTATCGGAGGCATTTCTTAACGGAGTCTGAAGGTGGCCGAAAGATCGCTCGGGCCAGTCTTCAGATTGCCTTAAGACTGGGCGGGCAGGGTGGCGCCCATCGGTTCGGCAACACAGCGCAACCGGGCTGCGCGAATGACTCGACAGCCAAAATAACGTTCACGAGGCCTGTTATGACCCGCGATGCACTCGCTCACCGGTATGGAAAACTCTCGATCACCTTGCACTGGCTGATGCTCGCGCTGTTTGTCGGCGTGTATGCCTGCATCGAAATCAAAGGGCTGTTGCCAAAGGGACACGCCTTGAAGAGCTTGTTTCTTGGATTGCACGGCTTGTTCGGGCTGAGCATTTTTGTGTTGGTGTGGGTGCGCTTGCTCGGGCGGCTCACCCCGCGTCCGCCGATTACGCCGACGCTGCCCGTCTGGCAGACAGGCGTTTCGCACCTGATGCACCTGGCGTTGTATGGGCTGATGATCGCCACGCCGTTATTGGCCTGGCTGATGCTGTCGGCAGGTGGCAAGCCGATGCCCTATTTCGGATTTTTCCTGCCTTCGCCGGTGGCGGTCGATCCTGACCTGGCCAAGCAGTTCAAGCATTGGCACGAATTGCTCGGCAGCGCCGGTTACTGGCTGATCGGCTTGCACGCGGCGGCGGGGTTGTTTCATCACTATTGGGTCCGCGACAACACCCTGACGCGCATGCTGCCCGGTCGATCCGGCAATACGGTCAATCAACGTCAGCGCTAATCTCGAACCCGGTGCTGGCCAGGCGCTCGCCGTTCACCAGAATGTGCACGGAGTGTTGACCGGCGTAATGCCGGCGGGTGGTGAGTTCCTTGATCTGCTGGCTACGGGCGATGGATTCAGTCGCCTTGCCGGGAAGGGTTAGCGCCTTGAGCTTGAACACCTTCGCCGAGGTGCTGCCGTTGGCTTTGACGTAATCGATCGCGTAGTCGATCACCAGTCGCTGACTGTCCTGCACCTTGGATTTCACGGTGAAGGACAGGGTGATTTTTTCACCCAGACGAATCACCGCCGGTTCCACCTTCACATCGATGATCTCGACCTCAGGTTTGCCGCCCGCGCCAATGATCGCCAATGCGCGTTGATTGCCTTGTTTGATCAGGCTGCGCAGGGCGTGTTTGGCGATCCATGCCGTGTGTTTGTTGTCCAGTGACCAGCCTTCGATCAGGTCCAGCACCCATTCGGGGTGATCCTTGGTGATGTCGTTGAGGTGGTTGGCCACGGATTTGCGCACGTAGAGGCTGTTGTCGGTCTTGAGGTTGTCGAGGATCGCCGCCGCCAATGTCGGGTCAGCCTGAATCTGTTCCAGTCGAAACGACCATGGCAGGCGCGGTCGGCTGCCTTCGCTGGCCAGACGGCGGACGTGTTCGTTTTCATCCTGGGACCACTCGTGCATGACCGCCAAGGAGCGTTCGATGTCACTGCGCAAGAAATAGCGGATCGCGAATTCCGAGGAACCGAAGGTGGTGAAATATTTCAGCGCCTCCATCGACTGCTCGAAGGCCTGTCCGCCATAGGTCGCCACGTAATGCGGTAATGAAATGCTGACGAAGCCGCTGTTCAGCCGTGGAGCGAGGGCGCGCAGCACTTCAAGCGTCTCTTCATAGCTCAACGGCAGGACCGCGTGCAGGCACTCGCTGACACGGGCCATGCGCTGCATGATGGATAATTCGGCCAGTCCGTCGTTGGCCAGTTTAAGGAAGGCCTTGGCGTTGAACGCAGGGTAGACGGCGGTCATCTCGGTGGCGATGTGCTTGAGGCGGTCGGCGTTGAAGATTTCTTTCAGGGCGGGAGCGGGTTGGTCAGCGGCCATTGTGGATTCCTTATGTCGATCGTTCCCACGCTCTGCGTGGGAATGCATCCTGTGACGCTCTGCGTCACGACTTGCGAAGGGCCGCGGAGCGTCCCGGGCGGCATTCCCACGCAGAGCGTGGGAACGATCAGTTATGCCTTGCCTGATTCTTCTTCCAGTTGATCCGACTCAAACAATCTCGCCAATTCCGCCCGGGCTTCCTGCGCCGTCTGCAAGACTTTCGCCGCATCGTCGTAAATCATGTGCTGGGCCTCAAGCACCTGCTCGTCGTGATGCTTGAAACGCTTGATCCGCGCATCGGCCTGGGCCTGGGTCAGCCCCAGGCCGACCAGCGTGCGGCGGCTCATTTCCAGACTCGAATAATAGGTTTCCCGAATGGCCTCGGCGCCAAGGTCCACCAAGCGATGCACATGCTGGCGGTTCCGTGCCCGGGCGATGATTTTGATGTGCGGGTAGAGTTTGTGCACCAGTTCGGCGGTCTTGATGTTGGTGTCCGGGTCGTCGGTGGCGATGACAAAGTATTCCGCCTGCTCGACCTTGGCCGCACTGAGGATCTCCGGGCGCATCGGGTCGCCGTAGAACACCGGCACACCGCCGAAGCTGCGCGACAGTTCGATGGTTTCCACCGAGGTGTCGAGGGCGACGAACTTGATGTTCTGCGCGCGCAGAATCCGCGCAACGATCTGCCCCATACGGCCCATGCCGGCGATCACCACGCGTGGCGTGTCGGTATCGATCTCGCGGAATTTCTCCGGCACCACCACCGGTTGAACCTTGGGGCTGACCAGTCGCGCGCAAATCAGCAACAGCAATGGCGTCACCGCCATCGACAAGGTGATGGTCAGCACCAGCAAGTCGTACAGGTTCGGCTCGAACAGCCCCTGATCGCGGCCGATCTTGAACACCACAAACGCAAATTCACCACCGGCCGCGAGCACGATGCCGAGGCGAATCGCACTGACCTTGCCCAAGCCACCGGCCAGCCGACCGACAACGAACAACAGCGGCAATTTGATTGCGATCAGCAGCAGGGTCAGGCCCAGCACCGTGATCGGGGCGCTCAGGAGCAGGCTCAGGTTCGCGCCCATGCCGACACTGATGAAAAACAGCCCCAGCAGCAATCCCTTGAACGGCTCGATTTGCGCTTCCAGTTCGTGGCGGTATTCGGAATCCGCCAGCAGCAACCCGGCGAGAAACGCCCCCAGCGCCATGGACACGCCGACCAGATCCATCAGCCATGCCGTGCCCATCACCACCAGCAATGCGGTGGCCGTGGAGACTTCCGGCAAACCGGTCTTGGCCACCACCCGGAACACCGGACGCAACAGGTATCGCCCACCGATCACCATCACCGCGATGCTGCCCAGCACACGCAAGCCGTGATTGAGGCCTTCACCCGCGCTGCTGGTGTGATCGCCGCCCGCCAGCAACGGCACCATGGCGATCAACGGGATAGCGGCGATGTCCTGGAACAGCAGAATCGCAAATGCCAAACGCCCGTGGGGGCTGGTCAGTTCCTTGCGCTCGGCCAGGCTTTGCAATCCGAATGCCGTAGACGACAGCGCCAGGCCCAAGCCCAGTACGATCGCACTGTTCAACGGTTGGCCGAACACGAACAACGCCAGCACACCAATCAGCGTGCCCGTGAGCAGCACTTGCGCCAGGCCGACGCCGAACACCGATTTGCGCATCACCCACAAACGTCGCGGCGACAGTTCCAGGCCAATGATGAACAGCAGCAACACCACCCCGAGTTCGGAAATGTGGCTGACGCTTTGCGGATTGCCAATCAAGCCCAGCACCGACGGGCCGATGATCACGCCGGCAAACAGGTAACCCAGCACCGCCCCCAGTTGCAGGCGCTTGGCCAAGGGAACGGTGAGCACCGCAGCGAACAGAAACACGACAGCGGCTTGCAGCAGGTTGCCTTCATGGGGCATGGCAAAAACTCCATTCACTCGGTATGGCGGGGGGACAAGGATAAAGGGTGATGCTTCATGCGTCAGCAATGACAGATAACGATGTTGCCTGGCCTACCGTCATCGCGAGCAGGCTCGCTCCCACAATGGTTCTGTGGTGGACACCGTATCTCCGCCCCCTGCAAATAAATGTGGGAGTGAGCTTGCTTGTGGATATCACGCCAGTGGAGCGTTAGCCCGCAAGCAACATTTGGCCATTGAAGGCTGATTGAAATCGCCAGCGGTTCCGGTAAAGCTCGGCGGCGATTTCATTGACTGGATGTCAGGAGCTACCCGTTGGACAAGAAACCCCTCTACCGCAAGGTCAATACCCGCACTTGGGGTGTCTGGCGTAACGAAATTACCGGGCATTACCGGCATCAGCGCAATACCAAGAATGAAATCAACAACGATGCGTCACGGGGTTCGATGCATGGAACTCGCCGGCACGGGTTCGATTACACGCCGTTGTTCCGGTTTCTGCTGTCTCGCGTCGGTAGGCAATGGGATGAGGTTTTCAGCGAAACGGTGGCTCGCCTCGATCGGCCTGAACCGGTGTTCTGGATGGTTGCTTTGCATGAAAACCAAAGGAAAGCGCAGGTGTGTCTGGGAGAGTCGAGCTACTTCAGCGGCTTGTATGTCGATGATCAAGGGTATCTGCGGATCGTCAATCCTGAGCTGAAAGCCGAGCACATGACGCCAAACTGTCATTGCTGCACCCACACGTTTAACGGCATTCCTTTCGGCCGGCGCAAGGACTGAACGGGTCAATCGACCCGGCTATGACTCATCGATTGTTCACCCAACCGATACTGGTTATTCCCACTGCGCTTCGCCTCATACATCGCCAGATCCGCAATATGAATCAACCGGTCCATGCTCGGCGCATGGTCCGGGAACACCGCGACCCCAAGGCTGGTGCCGATGTGTCGTTGATCATTGCCGATGGTCACCGGTGGCGACAGTTCGACGAAGATTTTCTGGCAGATGCGGCGGGCTTCGTCTTGCAGGCTTTTGCCCTGGGGCAGGCCTTGAAGGATGACCACAAATTCGTCGCCACCGATGCGGGCGACGGTATCGGTTGAACGCAGGATTTTCTTCAGTCGGGTGGCAGTGGTGATCAATACCCGGTCGCCGGCGGCATGGCCGTAATGGTCGTTGATTGCCTTGAAACCATTGAGATCGACGAATACCAGCGCAACCCTCGTGGCGCTGATGCGCGCCTGTTCCAGCGCTTCGGACAGACGCTCCTCGAGTACCAGACGATTGGGCAGACCGGTCAGCGGATCGAAATGGGCCAGGTGTTGCAGGTAGCTGGCGGAGGCTTTTTCCTCGGTGATATCGCGTACCACACCCATCATCTTGATCGTTGCATCGTGGTCGTTCTTGACCACATTGCCTGTTTCCCGAAGCCAGCGGATCGTGCCGTCGGGCCACACCACCCGATATTCCTCGTCATGGTTGTCGCCGGTATCCAGGCAGCGCAATTCCCCGGCCCGGACCCTGGCCCGGTCGTCCGGGTGGACACATGAGCAAAACAGCGCGTAGGAGGGCGTTACTTCGTCGATCTTGAAGCCAAACATGCCGTAGATAGCTTCCGACCAGTAGAGCTTGTCGGTGTCGACGTCCCAGTCCCATGTGCCGATACGGGCGAAGTACTGGCTGCGCTTGAAGCGTTCGGCGTCACCGTCCTGACGGATGTTTTGTCCGTCAGTCAGGCTGGTGATCAGTACGCGATACTCGGCCAGCTGCTTTTGCAGCGAGCGCTCGCGACCGATCAACGCGACGATCAGGGCTAGCATCACTGAGCCGATGGCGACGCTGGTCCAGTCCACATTCATGCAGGTTTTGCCATCGTCGCGTATCAGCCATATCGGGAGAGGTGCGCCTATGTTAGTTCACACGGCCCTCGATCAGCAGCCTCTATTACCAGGGGCGCCAAACTTATAGCAGTTCACCTTTGTCCCACAGATGCACCAATTCTCCAGGCGCTTTATCTTCAGGCACCTTCATCACCATCCGGTCGTCCTGTTCGCCGCTGCGGTAGCGCACTTCGATTTGATAGAAGCGCTGATCGCCGCGGCCGGCGGATGAACTCGTCATAGGCAGGCAACCTTCGAGCAACGAGCTGATGCGGCTACGTTGCTCTGCATCGCATTGGGCGAATTCGATCTCTCGGGGGCGGGTCAAGCTGTGGATCGCCGCCATACCGCCCTGGCGGGAGACACAGACCACCGCGTTATCGTCCAGCGTTGGCAAGGTTTTCATTGTTCCTCCAGCGTCAGGTCGACGCCCACTTCAGACCAGCCGTGGCGCACCGCCTCGACTGCCGATGCACCCAATCCTTGCCGGGCATGCTCGACAGTCAATTGCGCGAAGGCACTGAATGTCGCTTCGCTACTCAGGCGCTTGTCGCACAACGCGTCGTACCAGATGCGGCCGGTTTTTTCCCAGGCAAAACCGCCCAGCGCCATCGCGGCCAGATAAAACGCCCGATTGGGGATGCCCGAATTGATGTGCACACCGCCGTTGTCTTCCTGGGTGATGACGAACTTGCGCATGTGATCCGGTTGCGGATCCTTGCCGAGCAACGGGTCGTCATAAGCCGTGCCCGGATGGGCCATCGAGCGTAAACCGATACCTTTGATGCCCGGTGCCAACAAGTCGGCGCCGATCAGCCAGTCGGCCTCTTCGGCGGTCTGGCCCAGTACATGTTGTTTGATCAGCACCCCGAAAACGTCCGATATCGATTCATTCAATGCCCCGGACTGGTTGGCATAAACCAGACCGGCTTCGCTTTCGATCACGCCGTGCGTCAACTCGTGACCGACAACATCCAGAGAGCGGGTGAAACGCTCGAAGATTTCGCCATCGCCGTCACCGAACACCATTTGCGCGCCGTTCCAGAAGGCGTTCTCGTAATCCTGGCCGTAATGCACGCTGCCGACCAAGGCAAAACCCTTGTTGTCGATGGAGTCCCGACCCAGCACCTTCCAGAAGAAATCATAGCTGGCACCCATTGCGTCGTAGGCTTCGTCGACCGCCGGATCGCCGGTTGCCGCCTGACCTTCAAGTCGCACAGGCATACCCGGCAGCAGCATTTTGCCTTGCGCGTCATGAATACTGCGCTGTGCCAGGCCGGGGCGACCGGACAGCGGCAGGATCGCTTTGGCGGGTGGCCGCGATGGCGGGCCGGGATTGTGCCGCAGACGACGGACATGGGTCAGCGTGGCCTGGGCGCTGGAGCGCTGATGGTCGGAACCGTAGGCGATGATTCGGTTGAGGATGTAGGGCGGGATGAAACTGTACAGCGGTGATGAGTCGGTCATCAGAGCATCCTTTCCTGAAACGAAGACGTTATTCATGTGAGCCGGAGGACGGTCTTTCGGTTCCGTGGATTGCCTTGCGCGCCGGTTTCTGCGAAAACCTCCGTCCGCGCCCCAATCACCGGGCGACCGTGAACGAGTAGGAATCATGAACGACGAGTTGCAAATCATTGACCTTGAGCCGGGCGACGGCAAAACCGCCGTCAAAGGCGCGCTGATTACCACCCAATACCGCGGCTGGCTGGAAGACGGGACAGAATTCGATTCTTCCTACAGCCGGGGTAAACCATTCCAGTGCGTGATTGGCACGGGGCGGGTGATCAAGGGTTGGGACCAGGGGATTATGGGCATGCAGGTCGGCGGCAAGCGAAAACTGCTGGTGCCGGCGCATCTGGCCTACGGTGAACGGACCATGGGCAAGATCACGCCGAACTCGAACCTGATTTTCGAGATTGAATTGCTGGAAGTGCTGACGCGGGATGATTGATTTGTTGGGTGTGGGCTGAAATGGCGAACCCCGCCATCTCAGTTAGAAGAAATGGTGGGGTTTTTATGTTTTCTGGTTTGATTCAGCGAGTCAGGTGAACATTTCAATATCGTCGAGCGTGTCAGCAACTGTGGCTTCAAGTGCAGGGAATTTTCCTTTTACGGAATCAAGGGCGGGCATCACGGCTTGCATTTCAAGCTCACCGAATCTGCGGGCTACATGGCCGAGTGCGGTGATTGCTGCCGCAGCCACCGATTGAGTGCCACTTTCGAGATGTTTCAGGCAAATGGTCTGAGCCCAGGCACTGTCTTGCTCATTTAATCCGATGGAAATCAGCGCGATGATAATGTTCTTTTCTAAGCCGCTATCAAAGAGACCGACTGCTTCGTCATGGCTAATCGACGGATCGTGGTAGATAAGACTCACTGTTTAACTCCCAGGATGTTTCCCTTGGTGTCGGCTTTTTTTGCCTTGATTAATACATTTTTCATATCTTGATGGAGTTTATTCCATGTTCTGACATGTCCGTGGTAGTCGTCCCCTCCCGTATGATCAAAGACGACAAACTCGTTGGTTTTGGGATCAATACCAATCCGGCGTTCCGATGTAGGTTTTACCTGTAGCGAATTATCCAAAGCTTCCTGGCCATTCGCGGGACCCTTACTTTTAACTGGTGTATCGGTCTTTCCATGGTATCTGGCAGCATCGAATCGCAGGGAAAAGACAATGTAAAGAGGCTTGATGCCGGAATCAGCCGGAAAAACAAGTATGAAGTCCTTGTACTCAGGCGGGTAGATCGGGTTAACAATGATGCTGTCAGCCGCTGGTGTAGGCGGATAAATCCAGATGTGCGGGGCTTGTGGGGCACCTTCTAGCGGTGGGATTCCCGAATGGCGGGACGGGTCAATGGCTGGCGTCCATATCAACGTTGTCCCATTGCCGAAGTCAGCCACTTGCTGAGTGCCTTGAGTTACGAACTGCACTACAGGAATCATTTCCCAATCGCTGCGCGTTTGGGTGTTGTATCCGTATCCCTTCAAGGAGCCATCGGTCTGTTGTTCGATATGCAGTCGGACACGTGTACGGCCTTCCTTTATCGACTTGAGCTGTTCTTCGGTATACAGGGAACTGTCACCCAGATTTGACGGCCAGAGCATTGCAACCATTCCCGCCAATGCGCCAGCAGCAACACCTCCCGTTACTACGCCTGCACCACTAGCAGTACTTGTGCCAGCAACCCCAACCCCAACCCCAACCCCTCCTAAGACAAGCGTTCCCAATGCCGCAGGTAACGCGTTACCACTGATTTTTTTGAGGGGGATGTTTCCCGCTGTATCTCTTTCGCGACCACCCAGCAGGGAGAATTTTCCGTAATCGGCCAGTTTCTCGGTAGGGACAAACCCGGCCGGGTTGTCGTGATTGATTACGCCGTCCGGGAGATTGCAGCTTTTGGCGAACACGCACCCGCGGGAACCGGAAGGGTCCTGTTGTTGAGGTTGTCTGACGAAACGGTCTTCATATGCCTGCTGTCGGGCCAACATGTCGTCATATGTTTTTTGTCTGGCATCCCGCTCTGCCAGTTCGGTGGCGTTCATGTAGCGGCTGGTGATGTGGTGCCCGTCGCCTGACGGTGGGTTTTGAATCCTAGGTATGCCTGTTTTACGAGCCATGAGCGTCCTTGTTTCATCTTTTGAAAACAATGCGGACGCTATATCAAAGGACGTTTGATAGATGTAGGAAGGGTCTGAAACTCTATGAACTGATGGAAGTGCTAACGCGGGATGATTAACCGCTAAGACTGAAAGGTCTCCCGATAAGCATACAAACCCGGTGTTCCGCCGGTCATCATGAACAGCACGTTGTCCCCGGTACGATAGCGTCCTTGTCTGCGATCGGCCAACAGTCCGGCAAACGCTTTGCCGGAGTACACCGGGTCGATCAACAGGCCTTCGGCACGAGCCATCAGGCGCACTGCTTCCTGCATGGCTGGTGTTGGCAGACCGTAACCGTCCGGCAAGCACCTGAAGCAGGGCGCCGAACAACCTCACCGGACGCTCTGCGTCTGCTCTTGGGACGCGGAGCGTCCCTGGCTGCATTCCCACGCAGAGCATGGGAACGATCAAACAACCCGACCACCACGCTCCGCATCCGGCCAGAACAGTGCCGCCTGCCCGCGATGCTCACCGTGCTGATCAGCGTCCAGACTTTTGCCTTCATGAATCATAAAGGCATTACCATCCCGATCCACCCGATAACCGCTGATCCTGACCCACGCGGAACCCAAAACCGATGTGGATTACGAACTCAACGGCAACGTCCTGCTCGACTCACGCAGAGCATGGGAACGAGTTGACACGGTCTTACGGCAATTCGCTAAACAGCGGAATACGCCCGTTAAGCGAAGGCTGGTAATGCCAGGTCAGGCGATCCAACGCAGGTTTTAACGTCAGAATCTCCCTCAAGGTGGCGCTGGCAATACTCATCGCCAACACTTGCCCCGGACATTGATGCCGCCCAGCCCCAAAGGTGAAACCACGCCGGTCTGGACGATCAAGAAGAAAGACGTCGGGATGGTCATTGAGCTGCGGATCACGATTGGCCGAAGCCAGCATCACCAGAATCACGTCGCCAGGGTTCAGGCTTACCCCCTCAATTTCACAAGGCGCAGCGACAAACCGGCGGGTGTTCTGCACCGACGGATCGAAGCGCTGAACTTCAGCGATCAAGTCGTCCAAGGATGTCGATTCACTGTGCAACGAGGGGGTTCTAATCAACGCCAACAACGCGTTGCCGATCAGCCCCGCGGTGGCCTCATAGGTCTGGGAAAACAGCCCGATCAGGTTGGCGATCAACGTTTCAACGTCGCCAGAGGTTGCCGCGAAGCGCTGGCGGATCCCGGCGAGCAGGGCGCTCTGATTGTTCGGGGCATCCAGCAGCTCAATGAAGTAGCCGCTCAAGTGTTCCGCCGCAACGTGCGCCGCCTCCAGTTGCGCTTGACCGCTCAGGGGCGACAGGCACGCGACGAAGTCCCCGGTCAGTTCGCTGATAGCCCGGCCCTGAACCGCAGAGAACCCCAGCAATGCAGCCACCACGCCAACCGGCCCGCGGAACATCGCCTTGTACAACCCTTCCGCGCCTGCAGTGAAAAGGCGAGCGCCGACCAGCGCATTGACTTCATCGATATCAATCGACGCCAACCCTGGCTGTATCGCCGACCTCGGGCAACGCTGCCCCTCGCCCTCATTCATCCGCATCAACTGACTGAAGACCTTGCCGGCCATCCCGCCAACTATCGCCTTGGGCACCGGTTCGTGGGACGGTCGGACATGACAGTCAGGATGCGCCAGCACGGCCGCAACGGCTCGGGCGCTACTCGCCACCCACACTTTCAGTCCTTGGTGAAAAACCATTCCGCCCTGCGCGCGCAGTTGCGCGTAATAGGGATAAGGATCGGCATGAGTCGCAGCGATGATCGGGTCCATGGGTCGCAGCCTTGTTCGTGGTTGGAAAAGTGTTGCTACTATCTCCAGTCCGAAAAGTCCTTGATTCGTCCGGGAACGAAATATGAACGTAGAACAGCACGACATCGGCGTTTCCCTGGTGGCAGCAGCCATCGCGGAACCGGCGCGGACGAAAATCCTCTGTTCGCTGATGGACGGCCACGCCCGCACCAGCACCGAGTTGGCGGCGATTGCCGAAGTCAGTGCCTCCACCGCCAGCGCGCATCTGGCCAAACTCAAGGAGTTGGCGCTGGTGCGGCTGCACGTGCAGGGCCGACATCGCTATTACAGCCTGACGGACAAGCGCGTCGCCCAGGCGCTGGAAGCGTTGATGGTGATCGGCCAGAACGCTGCGCCGACCTTCAATTCGCGCACCCCGGATCGCCTGCAATTCGCCCGCACGTGTTACGACCACATGGCCGGCACGTTGGCGGTGCTGCTGCATGACCGGATGATCGAAGCGGGGTGGCTGCTGGCAACCGATGAACAGGCTTATCAGTTGAGCCAAAGCGGTGAGGCGTTGTTTGAAGGGTTGGGTATCGAGGTCAAGGATTTGAGCACGTTGCGCCGCCGCTTTGCCTGCCCATGCCTGGACTGGAGCATGCGCCGCCCGCATCTGGGTGGATCGCTGGGGGCGGCGTTGTTGAAAACGGCGATCACGCGCAAATGGGTGGCTCAAGACCTGGACAGCCGCGCGCTGGCATTGACGGCGACGGGACGCAAGGAACTCAGCAGCCGGTTCGCTGTTGAACTGCCGGTTCAGGTATCGACAACACAAACCTCGCTCACCGAGAGCCGGCGTCGAGCGATCGCCAGTTCTGCGTCTTAGCGACTGGCCGAGGCCATCAGCACGCCGAAACCGGCGAAGGTTACGCCCGAGACTTTCGCCGCCAGCCAGGAACCCTTCGGGCTCGACAACCAGCCTTTGGCAGCATTGGCGAGCAAGGCATAGCTGCCATGCACGAGGATCACCAGCACGCCATAGGAGGCGACCAGTTTGAAAAACTGGGTGGAGAAGTGCGCTGAGGTGTCGATGAATTGCGGGAACACCGCCAGAAAGAAAAACACGGCCTTGGGGTTCAGAAACTGGATCGAAGCCGCTTCCAGGAAGCGGTAGCCCGGGCTTGAGGGGCGTGTTTCAAGCAGTGTGTTGAAACCCGCCGAGCGCCAGCTCTTATAACCCAGGTACAGCAAATAGGCGGCCCCTGCGTATTTCAATGCGGTAAAAGCGTTGGCGGAGGTGCTGAGGATCAGGCCGACGCTGGTGGCACTGATGGCGGCGACGATAAACGCACCCGATGCGATCCCCAGAATGCCCGGCACTGCCCCGGTCCAGCCATGGCGCACCGCGTTGGACAGGGTCAGGACCACGCCAGGCCCCGGGCTCAAAATGGTCAGGGTGGCGAACAATAGAAAGAGTCCGTAGCTGTTCATGTCTTGCTCCGTCAGGTGGCGCTGGCTGCGTGCGAGCAGATTGGCGTGACGACGTGGGCGTGACAAACGCTTTAATTGCGCTGCATATGTGACTAAATTAGACGCATGATCAATCCACTACCGCCCCTCAATGCTGTTCGCGCCTTCGCTGTTGCTGCTCGCCATCAGAGTTTCAGCCTGGCGGCCGAAGAGCTGCATGTCAGTCACAGTGCCGTCAGCCGGCACATCAAATTGCTGGAGGAGCACCTGGGTGTGCTGCTGTTCGAGCGGCGTGTCCGTCAATCGGTGTTGACGCCGGCCGGTCAACGCTTTTATGAACAGGTCAGTGCCGGGCTGGCGCAGATCGCCAACGCCGCGGCTGAACTCAAGCAGCACGCTTCTCTGCCGACCGTGAAGATCAATGTCCGCCCATCCTTTGCGATGCTTTGGCTAGCGCCCAGACTGGAAGATTTCATCGCGCAGCACCCCGACATCAAACCGCAAGTGATGACCCAGACCCAGGCACCCGATCATGCGCGCGACGGGTTCGACATCGTCATTCGCCGTGGTCGTGATGACTGGGCACCGGCGATCGAGGCACGAGCGCTCTTCGAAGACGAACTGTTGCTGGTCGCGGCGCCTTCGCTGATCGAGCGCCTGGCCCTTGAAGACCTCGCGTCCGTGAGCCGGCACACGTTACTGACCGCCAAGGCGCGTCGCGAAGATTGGCACAACTGGGCCCTGCATTTTGGTCAAGGCCAGTCAGCCACTCAGGTCACCCGGCAGTTTGACCACATGCACCTGGTGCTTGAGGCCGCCGTGGAAGGACAGGGCGTTGCCTTGTGCCCGACCTCATTGCTGGGCACCCACCTCTCTAGCGCTCGCCTGATTTGCCCGTTGCCCGAATTGCGAATGCCGTTGCCGCGTTATTACTACGGTGTCGCGCCGGATGTGACGGCGCAGACACGGGTGTTTGTGGAGTGGTTGTTTGCTCAGATAGACCGAGATGCCCTCACGATTATCGGGCGTTATAAAAAGTAGTGCCTGCGGGAATGTTTTTATTGACGAAGGACATGGCCCCGATAGTAACGTCATCACCAATTGAGAGGGTGTCCGCGATGATGCAACTATTTGCCCCGACACTTACGTTATCGCCGATCTTGAGGTCATATTCAGCTAATCCCATGGTTTTTATGCCAATGGTAGTGTTTTGACGGATAAAGAAGTTTCGGCCGATCTGCACATGGCCAGTGATGACGATCCCTGGCAAATGGCCGATACGAAAGCCAGGGCCTATTTGGGCATCGATATTTATGTCAACTCCGTACTTTAGATTGCTCTTTCTTTCCAGCCGTTTCGCATAAACGCGGCACAAACCTTTGCGAGCATTTAAATACTGCGCCAGTCTGAATATGAACAAGTACCTGAGCGTGTTGCTCTTTCTGGTTCGTTTAAGAATATTGGTGATCAGGCCGATACGACTACCCGGTTTTTTCTTGTTTGAAACTTCCGATTTCCAATGCATCGTCAAAGTTTCTAAATTCACGGCGCAGTCCCTAGCCTTCGGCTCTGAAAAATGGGCTAGTTTAACAAGTGAACCAGGGAATGGGTACGGACCCCGAATCGCCATTCCTTGTGCAATAAAAAACCCACCCATCGGCAACGCGATGGATGGGTTATGTGCCGCTTGGGATCAGGTCCCGTCAAATCAAACCTTGACGATCCAGCCCGCTGGCGCTTCGATGTCGCCGGTCTGTACGCCCGTCAGCTCTTTATAGAGCTTCTGGGTGACTGGGCCGACTTCGGTTTCGCTGTGGAACACGTGCAGTTTGTCGTTGTAGCTGATGCCGCCGATCGGGGTGATCACGGCAGCGGTACCGCAAGCGCCGGCTTCCTTGAAGTCGGACAGCTTGTCGATAAACACGTCGCCTTCGACCACTTCCAGGCCCAGACGCGATTTTGCCAGCTCGATCAACGACAGGCGGGTAATGCCCGGCAGGACCGACGGCGAGTTCGGGGTCACGAACTTGTTGTCGTGGGTGATCCCGAAGAAGTTGGCCGAGCCGACTTCTTCGATTTTCGTGTGGGTCATCGGGTCCAGGTAAATGCAGTCGGCAAAGTGGGCTTTCTTGGCCTGGGAACCTGGCATCAGGCTGGCCGCGTAGTTACCACCGACCTTGGCTGCACCGGTGCCTTGTGGGGCGGCGCGGTCATAGCTGGAGATCAGGAAGTTGTGCGGGGTCAGGCCGCCCTTGAAGTAGGCACCGACCGGGATGGCGAAGATCGAGAAGATGAACTCGGGGGCGGTACGCACACCGATGTTGTCACCCACGCCGATCACGAACGGACGCAGGTACAGCGCGCCGCCGGTGCCGTAAGGCGGGATGAAACGCTCGTTGGCGCGGACCACTTCCTTGCAGGCTTCGACGAACTGCTCGGTAGACACCTGTGGCATCAGCAGGCGCGCGCAGCTGCGTTGCATGCGGGCGGCGTTCTGGTCCGGGCGGAACAGGTTGATCGAACCGTCCTTGCAACGATAGGCCTTCAGCCCTTCGAAGCACTGCTGGCCATAGTGAAGGGCAGTGGAACCTTCGCTGATGTGCAGCACATTGTCTTCGGTCAGGGTGCCTTTGTCCCACTCGCCATTACGCCAGTGCGACAGATAGCGCTTGTCTGTCTTGATGTAGTCAAAACCCAACTTGTCCCAATTGATGCTTTCGTTACCCATGACACCCTCTATCGCTTAACAACCGCCGAAACGGTTCAAGGCTTCTGACGTTTTTCTGGATGGGGACAACAATACTTCATTCCGGGCCTGTTTCGCAGCCCGCAATTCGTTCCTTTGATCGTTCCCACGCTCTGCGTGGGAATGCAGCCCGGGACGCTCCGCGTCCCTAACGCGGACGCGGAGCGTCCGTTGAGGCATTCCCACGCGGAGCGTGGGAACGATCAGATGAAGCGGTTACAGGTGCAGCGCGTGGCCGAGGGCTCGCAACGCCGCTTCCTGTACCGCTTCGCCGAGTGTCGGATGCGCGTGGATGGTGCCGGCAATGTCTTCCAGCCGGGCGCCCATTTCCAGGCTCTGGCCGAACGCCGTCGACAATTCCGACACGCCCACACCGACCGCCTGCCAGCCGACAATCACATGATTGTCACGCCGCGCCACGACCCGCACGAAGCCGCTTTTCGATTCCAGCGTCATCGCCCGACCATTGGCCGCAAACGGGAAACTGGAAACGATGCAGTCCAGGCCCGCCGCCTTGACGTCGTCCGGGGTCTTGCCGACCACCACCAGTTCCGGGTCGGTAAAGCACACGGCGGCGATGGCGGTCGGGTTGAATTCGCGGGATTTACCGCTGATCAGTTCGGCAACCATCTCACCCTGAGCCATGGCCCGGTGCGCGAGCATCGGTTCGCCGCTCACGTCGCCAATGGCATACACGTTGCGCATGCTGGTCTGGCAGCGGTTGTCGATCTTGATCGCCGAGCCGTTCATGTCCAGGTTCAAACCTTCGAGGTTCCAGCCCTGGGTGTTCGGCTTACGGCCGACGGCGACGAGGACCTGATCGGTTTCCAGGTTCAGGGTGTCGCCATTCGGGTCAAGAACTTGCAGGGTATTGCTAGCAGAATCAAAGCCTTGGACGCTGTGTTTCAAGTAAAGCTTCATGCCGAGTTTTTTCAGTTCGTCATGCACGGGCTGTGTGAGTTCCGCGTCGTAGGCCGGCAGGATGCGATCCTGAGCCTCGACCACGCTGACCTCAGCGCCGAGCTTGCGATAGGCGATCCCCAACTCCAGACCGATGTAACCGCCACCGACCACAATCAGCCGTTTCGGCACGGAGGTCGGCGCCAGGGCTTCGGTGGAGGAGATGATCGGGCCGCCAATCGGCAGCATCGGCAGGTTCACGCTTTTCGAGCCGGTGGCCAGCACCAGGTGTTCGCACTGAATCCGCGTGTCGCCGACGTCGACGGTTTTGCCGTCGACGATCTTGGCCCAACCTTGAATGACCTGGACCTTGTTCTTTTTCAGCAGCGCCGCCACGCCGGTGGTCAGGCGATCAACGATGCCGTCCTTCCACTCGACACTTTTACTGATATCGAGGGTCGGCGCCGACACGCTGATACCCAGCGCCGAATGCTGGCTGTGATGCTGCGTCTGGTGAAACTGTTCGGCGACGTGGATCAACGCCTTGGACGGAATGCAGCCGATGTTCAGGCACGTGCCGCCCAAGGATTCGCCTTCGACCAGAATGGTCGAGATGCCCAGCTGACCGGCACGAATCGCCGTCACATAACCGCCAGGGCCGCCGCCGATAATCAGCAGCGTGGTGTTCAAAGTCTGTTGCATGACTTTCTCCACAAATGCCTACTCAACAAATAGCGTGGCGGGTTGTTCGAGCAAGCCACGGATGGCCTGGATGAATTGCGCCGCGTCCATGCCGTCGACCACGCGGTGATCGAAGGAGCTGGAGAGGTTCATCATCTTGCGAATCACGATCTGGCCTTTGACGACCATCGGCCGTTCGACGATTTTGTTGACGCCCACGATCGCCACTTCAGGCAGGTTCAGCACCGGGGTGCTGACGATACCGCCCAAGGCGCCGAGGCTGGTCAGGGTGATGGTCGAACCAGACAACTCATCGCGACTGGCCTTGCCATTGCGGGCAGCGGTAGCGAGGCGCGAAATTTCCTGAGCGCTGTCCCACAGGCTGCGGGTTTCGGCGTGACGGACCACCGGCACCATCAAACCGATGTCAGCTTGGGTGGCGATGCCGACATGCACCGCGCCGAGGCGGGTGATGACCTGGGCTTCGTCGTCGTAACGGGCGTTGATCTGCGGGAAGTCGCGCAGGGCAACGACCAGTGCGCGGACCAGGAACGGCAGCAAGGTCAGCTTGCCGCGGGTCGCGCCGTGTTTTTCGTTCAGGTGAGCGCGCAGTTCTTCCACGGCGGTGACGTCGATTTCTTCGACATAACTGAAATGAGCGGCGCGCTGAGTGGCGTCCTGCATGCGCTGGGCAATCTTGCGGCGCATGCCGATGACCGGGATCTGTTCTTCATCGTTACGCTGGGCGTAAGCGGCGACAGCGGTGGATTGCGGCTGCTGACCTTGAGCCAGATAGGCCTCGAGGTCTTCGTGCAGCACCCGACCGGCAGGGCCGGTGCCACGCACCAGACGCAATTGAATGCCGAGGTCCAGTGCATGTTTGCGCACGGCCGGTGAGGCCAGCGGACGCTCATCCGCTTCGCGAGCGACCATCGGGCCCTGGCATACGGCAGCTCGCGGCGCTGCGGCGGCAACCGGTTTGCTCTCAACAGCGGCGGCAACTTTCGGTGCCGCAACCGGCGCTTCTTTAACCGGTGCAGGTTGAGCCGACTCTTTAACGTTGCCCGCGCCTTCGACTTCAATGCTGATCAGGATGCTGCCAACCGCCATGACTTCGCCAGGCTGTCCGCCCAGTGCAATTACCTTGCCGTTCACCGGCGAAGGGATGTCGACCATCGCCTTGTCGGTCATGACATCGGCCAGTACCTGGTCTTCTACGACCATGTCGCCGACTTTGACGTGCCAAACCGACAATTCAACTTCTGCAATGCCTTCACCAATGTCCGGCATTTTAATAACGTGCGTGCCCATTCAGACCTCCATAACCCGATGCAAAGCCGCGCCCACTCGGGACGGACCAGGGAAATACGCCCACTCTTGTGCGTGCGGGTAGGGAGTGTCCCAACCGGTGACGCGTTCGATAGGCGCTTCCAGGTAGTGGAAGCAGTGCTCTTGCACCAGGGCGACCAGTTCGGCGCCGAAACCGCAGGTGCGGGTCGCTTCGTGCACGATCACGCAACGGCCGGTTTTCTTCACCGACTTGACGATGGTCTCCAGATCCAGCGGCCACAAGCTGCGCAGGTCGATGACTTCGGCGTCTATGCCGGTTTCTTCAGCCGCCACTTGCGACACGTAAACGGTGGTGCCGTACGTCAGGATGGTCACGTCCTTGCCCGGACGGGTGATGGCGGCGACGTCCAGCGGCACGGTGTAGTAACCGTCCGGCACTTGCGCGGCCGGGTGTTTCGACCACGGGGTTACCGGACGTTCGTGGTGACCGTCGAACGGGCCGTTGTACAGGCGTTTTGGCTCGAGGAAGATCACCGGGTCATCGTTTTCGATGGACGCGATCAACAAGCCTTTGGCGTCGTAAGGGTTGGACGGCATCACTGTGCGCAAACCGCAGACCTGGGTGAACATCGCCTCGATGCTCTGGCTGTGGGTCTGGCCGCCGTAGATGCCGCCGCCGCAAGGCATGCGCAGGGTCATCGGGGCGGTGAACTCGCCGGCCGAGCGATAGCGCAGGCGTGCGGCTTCGGAAATGATCTGGTCCGACGCCGGGTAAACGTAGTCGGCGAACTGGATCTCGGCCACCGGCCGCAGACCGTAGGCGCCCATGCCGACGGCGACGCCGACGATGCCGCTTTCGGAGATCGGCGCGTCGAATACGCGGGAGGTGCCGTACTTGTTCTGCAGGCCTTCGGTGCAACGGAACACGCCGCCGAAGTAGCCGACGTCCTGGCCGAACACCACGACGTTGTCGTCACGCTCAAGCATCACATCCATGGCCGAGCGCAGGGCCTGGATCATGGTCATGGTGGTCGTGGTCATGGCGGTTTCCAACTCGATTTTGTTGTTGTGATCGTTCATGTCAGATCCCCAACTCTTGACGCTGGCGCTTCAAGTGCTCCGGCATCTCTTTGTAGACGTCTTCGAACATGGTCGCGGCGCTCGGAATCTGGCCGCCGGCGAGGGTGCCGTACTGCTCGGCTTCTTTCTGTGCGGCGATCACTTCGGCTTCCAGTTCGGCACTGACGGCGACGTGTTCCTCTTCGGACCACTGACCGATTTTCACCAGATGCTGCTTGAGACGCGCAATCGGGTCGCCCAACGGGAAGTAGCTCCAGTCGTCGGCAGGACGGTATTTGGACGGATCATCAGAAGTCGAGTGCGGGCCGGCGCGGTAGGTGACCCATTCGATCATGGTCGGGCCGAGGTTGCGGCGGGCGCGTTCGGCGGCCCAGGCAGAGGCGGCGTAGACCGCGACGAAATCGTTGCCATCGACCCGCAGGGAGGCAATGCCGCAACCGACGCCACGACCGGCGAACGTGGTGGCTTCACCACCGGCAATCGCCTGGAACGTGGAGATCGCCCACTGGTTGTTGACCACGTTGAGGATCACTGGCGCACGGTAAACGTGGGCGAAGGTGAGGGCGGTGTGGAAGTCGGATTCAGCGGTAGCGCCGTCGCCGATCCAGGCCGAGGCGATTTTGGTGTCGCCCTTGATCGCCGAGGCCATGCCCCAGCCCACGGCTTGCACGAACTGGGTGGCGAGGTTGCCGGAAATGGTGAAGAAGCCGAAGTCTTTGACTGAATACATGATCGGCAGCTGACGGCCCTTGAGCGGATCGCGCTCGTTGGACAACAGCTGGCAGATCAGGTCCACCAGCGGCACTTCGCGCGCCATCAGGATGCTTTGCTGGCGGTACGTCGGGAAGCACATGTCATCGACGTTCAACGCCAGGGCCTGGCCGCTGCCGATGGCTTCTTCGCCAAGGCTCTGCATATAGAACGACATTTTTTTCTGACGCTGGGCGACCACCATGCGGTTGTCATAGATCCGCGTCTTGAGCATGGCGCGCATGCCTTTGCGCAGGATCTCGGCCGGCACGCCTTCAGCCCAGGGACCGAGGGCATTGCCCTCGTCATCGAGCACGCGAATCAGGCCCTTGGCCAGATCAGCGGTGTCGGCCGGTTCAACGTCGATTGGGGGTTTGCGCACCGTGCCGGCGTCGGTCAGACGCAGGTAGGAGAAGTCGGTTTTGCAGCCTGGACGGCCCGATGGTTCGGGAACGTGCAGTTGCAGCGGTTCGTACGCTTGGTTCATGGCTTCTACGCTCGATCTTGTGAATTTCTTGTAGTGAGCTGACCATCATTCTTCGGTGAAAGAAATCTTGTCCTACAACAATCATAGGCCGGGCCAAGAAGAATATTTCTCTCTGTTTCATTGCGCTGGTGATCATTTGAGGATAAAAAATCTGCATAAACATAAAAAACAGGTGGTTTTGTCTCATGCGCAAACTGGACCGTACCGATATCGGCATTTTGAACAGCCTTCAGGAGAACGCGCGCATCACCAACGCCGACCTCGCACGCTCGGTCAATTTGTCGCCAACCCCGTGCTTCAACCGGGTCAAGGCGATGGAAGAATTGGGCCTGATTCGTGAGCAAGTGACGCTGCTGGATGCCGACCTGTTGGGGCTGCATGTGAATGTGTTCATTCATGTGAGCCTGGAAAAACAGGTGGAGGAGGCGTTGCAGCATTTCGAGGAAGCGATCTCGGATCGCCCGGAAGTGATGGAGTGCTATTTGATGGCCGGCGACCCCGATTACTTGATTCGCGTACTGGTGCCGACTATTCAGTCGCTGGAGCGCTTCATGATGGACTTCCTCACCAAAGTCCCCGGCGTTGCCAATATCCGCTCGAGCTTTGCGCTCAAGCAGGTGCGCTATAAAACCGCGCTGCCGTTGCCGGCCAACGGGTTGACCCTCAACAACTAAACGCAAAATCCCCTGTAGCAGCTGTCGTTGTGGCGAGGGGATTTATCCCCTCGCCACAACGACAGCTGCTACGGGTTACACGTGTTTGATCGTTCCCACGCTCCGCGTGGGAATGCATCCCGTGACGCTCTGCGTCACTTCCCGAAGCGGAACGCGGAGCGTCCCTGGCGGCATTCCCACGCGGAGCGTGGGAGCGATCAAGCGTTAGAGTTTATTCAGAGGGATCTTCAAATAGGTGACGCCATTGCCCTCAGCCGGCGGCAAATTCCCCGCCCGCACATTCACCTGGATCGCCGGCAGCAACAGCGTCGGCATGCCCAACCCCGCATCGCGCCGGGTGCGCATGGCAACGAACGTGGCTTCGTCGATGCCGTCATGAATGTGAATGTTGCTTTTGCGCTGCTCGCCCACGGTACTCATGCACTGCGGTTCACGCCCCTCAGGCGGGTAGTCGTGGCAGACATACAATCGAACGCCGGCAGGGAAGGCCAGCAGCTTGTGAATCGAGGCAAACATCTGGTTGGCGTTGCCGCCGGGAAAGTCGCAGCGCGCGGTGCCCACATCTGGCATGAACAATGTATCGCCCACCAGAATCACATCGCTGTCGATCAGATAAGCCATGTCCGCTGGCGTATGGCCGGGAACATGCAGGGCCGTGGCCTTGAGGTTGCCGATGCGGAACGATTCATCCGGCGCGAACAGGTGATCGAACTGCGAACCATCGATACAGAATTCCGGCTCAAGGTTGAACAGGGTCTTGAACACGCCCTGAACCTTGCTGATTGACTGACCAATCGCAATCTTCCCGCCCAGTTCCCGACGCAGATACGGTGCGGCGGACAGGTGATCGGCATGGGCGTGGGTTTCCAGCAGCCATTGCACCTGCAACTGATGCTGGCGAACGAAGGCGATGATCTTGTCGGCCTGGGTGGTGGCGGTTCGTCCGGCGGCGGGATCGTAGTCGAGCACCGGGTCGACGATCGCGCATTGGCCGCCATCGTCTTCGTAGATCACGTAGCTGAAGGTCGACGAGGCAGGGTCTAAAAAAGCTTCAATCAAGGCAGGCATGGTGGCCGTTTTCTTTTAGGACAAGCCATGAGGGTAGTTTCATTCTCCCTGCGCTGACCAGCCCGCATCAATTCAATTAATCAAAAAAGCTGCGCGGGCTCTATCCTGTCAGTCATCGATACCGGGCGTTCCCGGCTCTTTTCGCGGATCACGAGTGTTTTATGTTGCTGGCGAGTTTCTTTGGCGTGGTGATGGGGTTGGTACTCGGTTTGACCGGCGCCGGTGGCGGCATTCTTGCGGTGCCGGCGCTGGTGCTGGGGTTGGGTTGGACCATGACACAAGCCGCGCCGGTCGCATTGTTCGCGGTGGGCAGTGCCGCGGCTGTCGGCGCCATTGACGGGTTACGCCATGGTCTGGTGCGTTATCGCGCAGCGTTGCTGATCGCCCTGCTGGGGGCGGTTTTTTCGCCGATCGGCATCTACTTCGCCCATCAGTTGCCGGAAAAAATCCTGATGATCCTGTTCAGCCTGCTAATGGTCATGGTGGCCTGGCGGATGCTGCGCCGTGAGCGCCAGGGCGAAGGGCCAAGCGACCACGGCCACGCCAACTGGGGCCAGAAGAACTGCATGCTCGATCAGCAGACCGGGCGCTTTTCCTGGACCGCCAAATGCACCGCGACCCTCGCGGCACTGGGCGCGGTGACCGGTGTGGTTTCGGGGCTGCTCGGGGTCGGTGGCGGCTTCCTGATCGTCCCTGCATTCAAGCAACTGACCGATGTGCAGATGCGCGGCATCGTCGCCACTTCGTTGATGGTGATCAGCCTGATTTCCGCCATCGGCGTGATTGGCGCGTTCCAGGCCGGGGTGCGAATCGACGGTTTGGGCGTGGCGTTTATCGTCGCGAGCATCGTCGGCATGATCATTGGCCGAAGACTTTGCGCACGAGTCCCGGCCCGGGGATTGCAGATCGGCTTCGCCAGCATCTGTGTCGTGGTCGCCGCTTACATGCTGATTAGAGCGGGCGTCTAGCAAGTACCGGTTCCTGTGGACGCCAGTCCGTTCCACAGGCGTACGCCTTAAGTTCCGGGCCTCGTCGACGGACGGTCTTACACCGAACTTGCCGCGCATCACCTGCCACTCCAAAGCATTTCAAAACCGCCTCCAAGGCAGCGTATGACGCCGCCGGTCAGCTTTCGATAATCGCCTCCGACATCCAGTCCCCCGCTGCGGAGCGCGTCATGCACAACAATAAGAACATCAAGCATCGTTTCTTGCCTGCCTTCATCGCCAGCCTTTCGACCCTCGGTTTGAGCTCGATGGCCCAAGCCGAGATCGTGCTGTACGACAAGGACCAAACCACGTTTTCCACCGACGGCTACATCAACGCCTTCTACGTGAACAGCGATGTGGACCGTGCCGGCGACCAGTTCGACCGCAAGCAAGCGCGGGTCAAAATGGGTTTTCTGCCCAACTACCTGGGCTTCAACATGGGCAAGCAGGTCGATGACCTCAAGCTCGGCGCCCGGTCTTCCTTCTGGGTGACCATCAACGACAGCGAAACCAACGGCACCGACACCGCCATCGACGTGCGTCAGTTCTACGGCACGGTGGCCAACCCTGAGTGGGGCGAAGTGCTGGTCGGCAAGGACTTCGGCCTGTTCGCCCGTTCCAACATCCTGCTCGATGAGTTGCTCGCCGGTTACGGCCAGGTCAGCGATACCCTGGGGCTGGTGGACGGTGGCGGGGTGTCGTTCGGCAATATCGGCACGGGTTATCCGTACCCGTTCCCGACGTCGCAGATCACCTACCGCACGCCGGTGATGGAGGGTTTGCGGGTGGCCGTGGGGATCATGGACCCGGTGGACACCAACGACAGCAGCCCGACCGGCAAGGCGTACCAAGAGAACCCGCGTACCGAAAGCGAGATCACCTATCAGTTCGACCTCGCCGGGGCGAAGATCTACAGCTGGGTCAACGGCAGCTACCAGACGTCGGACAATACCGATTCCACCGTCGAGTCCGTCACCTCCAAAGGCGTCGGCTATGGCGTGCAGGCGAAAATGGGCGGCTTGTCCCTCACAGGCTCCGGCTTCCAGGCCAAAGGCATCAATCCGTTTTTCACCAACAACGCTGGCGAACCGACCCTGCGCAACGTCGACAGTGACGGTTACCTGCTGCAAGGCTCCTACAAACTGGGCAAGAACCGACTGGCCTTGTCTTACGGCAAGACCAACGACGACGGCAATGGCGTGGTCGGCAGCGGCGCGGACTACGAAACGCGCGGCGTTGCGTTGTTCCATGACATCAACGACAACCTCAAGCTGGTGGCCGAGTACAACCAGTTCGCAATCAACGGCCACGACACCAGCGACCAGGATGAAGACACCGACACCTTTGCGGTGGGGGCTGTGCTGACCTGGTAACTGCTGACATTAAATCCCTGTGGCGAGGGGATTTGTGGTGAGTGGACTTGTGGCGAGGGGACTTGTCCCCGTTGGGTCGCGCAGCGGCCCCCTTCGGTTGCGCATCGACCGCAGGGGGACTGCTGCGCAGTCCAACGGGGACAAGTCCCCTCGCCACAAAGCGTCAGTCATCAGGCAGCCAATCCGCCGACTCTCATCCCATCGAAGCGCCTGACCGCTACCCAAGTAGCATACGTCGCAGCTCACAGGCTTCGTACACTCCAGCCTCATACATGCGCACCTGCGGGAGGCGACGATGCAGCAGGTCCAGAGTGAAGGTGTGGTCAGTGCCATGTCCCAGGCCACCGATGCCCAGCAAGTGGCGCAGGAGCTGGCGCGACAACTGTTGCATCCGCACTTGGGCTTCGTGCTGTTCTTCTGTTCCGCCGAGTACGACTTGCAGGCGCTGGGCCAGGCCTTGCAACAAAGCTTCGGCGGTATACGCCTGGTGGGTTGCACCAGTGCCGGGGAAATCACGCCCTTGGGCTATGGCCGCAACTGCGTGACCGCGGTGGGTTTCGACCACCGGCATTTTTCCATCGACGCCGAACTGATCTGCGAGATGGAGCGCTTCAGCCTGATCGACGCCCAGCAAATGGTCGAGCGCCTGGTCAGTGGCTGTCGCAGCAACACGTTGGCGCCGATCAAGGGCAACAGCTTTGCCCTGACTCTGCTCGATGGCTTGTCCAGTCGTGAAGAAATGGTCCTCGCGGCCCTGAGTGCAGCATTGGGCGACATCCCGCATTTCGGCGGTTCGGCCGGCGACGACAATTACCTGACCCACACCCACGTCTATTTCAATGGCGAGTTCCACAGCGGCGCGGCGGTGGTGGTGCTGGTCAATACCTGGCTCGACTTTGAAGTTTTCACCACCCACCACATTCTGCCGCGGGCGGAAAAACTGGTGGTCACCGGCGCCGACAGCGCCTCGCGCCGGGTCTTTGAACTGAATGCCGAACCGGCCGCCGAGGAATACGCCCGGCACATTGGCGTGCCGGTGGCGGAGCTCGATCACCGGATCTTCGCCGCGCACCCCTTGGCCGTGCGGATCAACGATCAGTATTACGTGCGGGCGATCCAGCAGGTTCATCCGGACCTGAGCCTGAGTTTCTACTGTGCGGTGGAAAACGGCATCGTCCTTACTGTCATGAAGCCCGGCCCCATGTTGCCAAACCTGCAAACCCTGTTCGAAGGCTTGCAGGAGCGCCTTGGCGATCTGTTGCTGACCATCGGCTGCGACTGCTTTCTAAGGCGTATGGAACTGGAAGACAGCGGCAGTCTGGAGCAGATCGGAACGTTTTTGCGTGACCAGCGGGTGATGGGTTTCAATACCTACGGAGAACAGTTCAATGGCATGCACATCAACCAGACCTTCACCGGGGTTGCCATTGCCCGAGGCCGGTCCCCTGGACATCGTTGAGCTTCAAGCGCAGATCGCCAGCCTGCAGCGCGACAACCACAAACTGCAGCGCATCAATGGCGCGCTGATCGAGCGGATCGAGTCCGGCATCACCCGCGGCAATGACCCGTACGCGGCGTTCCAGCATTCTGTGGTGCTGGCCGAGCAGGTGCGTGAGCGCACCGACGCCTTGAACCAGGCCATGGCTGAACTCAAGTCGGGCAATCGCTTGCTCAGCGAAGCACGCCTGCGAGCAGAAACCGCGCATCAGCATTTGATCGATGCCATCGAGAGCATTTCCGACGCGTTCGTGCTGTTCGATGCGGACCAGCGGATCGTGTTGTTCAACAGCCGTTTCAAGGCGTTCTGGGGCAACAGCCGGGTGCGGATCAACGCCGGCATGCGCCTGACCGAGGTCAAGCGACTGATGTCCGCCACCGGGCTGTTCACTGAAGAGCCGCGCGGGCATGCCGACGAAAACCTGCTTTATCGCCTGCAGGACGGTCGCTGGTTGCAAGTCAGCGAACGCCCCACCCAGGAAGGCGGGCGAGTGATCCTGTTCACCGACATTACCGACGTCAAACTCCGCGAAACCGTGCGCCGCGAGCAGGCGGTGGCGCAGAAATCCCACTTGTTGCAACGGGCGGTCGACAACCTGTCCCAAGGCGTGGCCATGGTCAACGCCGAGGGCATTCTGGAGTTGTGGAACCGGCGATTCCTCGAACTCAGCGGCCTGGCCCCGGTGGCAGCCCATCGTCCGTTTGCCGAAGTGATCGGCGACAGCGAGCTGAATCTGCTGACCCCGGCCAGCCGGGATCTGAACGGACGGCACGTGCTGGAATGCGAGCAGCGCCTCTACGATGGCCGGGTGCTGGAAATTCGCACCCATCCGTTGCCCACCGGCGGTTTCGTCAACACCTTCACCGACATCACCGAACGCTACCAACACGCCGAAGCGCTGAGCGAAAGCGAGCGCTGGATCCGCCTGATCACCGACCATGTGCCGGCGCTGATTGCCTACCTGAATGCCGATCTGGTCTACGAGTTCACCAACAAGGTGTACGAAGAATGGTACTGCTGGCCTCGGGGCGTGATGCTTGGGCAGAGCCTGCGCGAAGTCCACAGCGAACAGCATTACCAGCGCCTGGAAGCCTACGTCGCCAGGGCTTTGGCCGGTGAGAGCGTAACGTTCGAGTTCGCCGAAACCAACATCAACAATCAGGAGCGCTACATGCTGCGCTCCTATGTGCCCAATCGCCTGGCCACCGGGGAAGTGGTGGGGATTTTCGTGCTGATCCGCGACATCACCGAACGCCGCCGCACCGCCGAAGCGCTGCACCAGGCCTATCAGAATCTTGAGTTGCGGGTGCGCGAACGGACGGCGGAACTGACCACCCTCAATGACCAGTTGCTGCGCGAAATCGACGAGCGTCGGCGGGCGGAATCTCGCCTGCGTGAAGCCAAGCTCGAGGCCGAACAAGCCAACCTGTCGAAGACCAAGTTTCTCGCTGCCGTCAGTCATGACCTGCTGCAACCGCTCAATGCTGCGCGGCTGTTTACCAGCGCGTTGCTCGAACGGCGGGAGCCGGTGGCCAATGCCATTTTGGTGCGAAATGTCAGCAACTCCCTGGAAGACGTGGAGAACCTGCTGGGTACGCTGGTCGATATCTCCAAGCTGGATGCCGGGGTGATCAAGGCCGACATTGCGCCATTTGCCCTCAGCGAATTGCTGGAAAACCTTGCGGCCGAGTACACCCAGGTGGCTCGCAGTGAAGGCCTGGAGCTGCATTTCATCCCTTGTTCCGCCTTGGTGCGCAGCGACATTCAGTTGCTGGCGCGGATTCTTCGAAACCTGCTGAGCAACGCCATTCGCTACACCTACAGCGGACGTGTGGTACTCGGTTGTCGGCGTCATCACCAGCGCCTGTCGATCGAGGTCTGGGACAGCGGCATGGGCATCGCCGAAAACCGCCTCGAGGAGATTTTTCAGGAATTCAAACGTGGTGATGTGCAGCGACCGGATCAGGATCGCGGGTTAGGCCTGGGTCTGGCGATCGTGGAAAAGATCGCTAGGATTCTCGGCCACCGTATTCATGTGCGTTCGTGGCCGGGCAAGGGCTCGATGTTCTCGGTCGAAGTGCCCCTCAGCGCTACGGCCCCCAAGGCGCTGCCGAGCCTGTTGATGAGTGAGCCGATGCTTGAACGCCTGCGTGGGGCGCGGGTTTGGGTGCTGGACAACGACGCGGCCATTTGCGCCGGCATGCGCACCTTGCTCGAAGGGTGGGGGTGTCTGGTGGTCACGGCGCTGTCCGAGCAGGACCTGGCGCGGCAAGTGGACAACTATCACGAAGAAGCCGATTTGCTGATCGCCGACTATCACCTGGACGACGATCAGAACGGCGTCGATGCCGTGGCCCGGATCAACGCCCGTCGCGGTTCGGCGATCCCGGCGATGATGATCACCGCCAACTACAGCAACGAACTCAAACAGCAGATCCGCGAGTTGGGCCACACCCTGATGCACAAACCGGTGCGGCCGATGAAGCTCAAGACCGCGATGAGTCATTTGCTCGGCAGGCCTTGAGATGATCGTTCCCACGCTCCGCGTGGGAATGCCTCAACGGACGCTCCGCGTTCGGCTCTGGAGGGACGCAGAGCGTCCCGGGCTGCATTCCCACGCGGAGCGTGGGAACGATCATCATCAGACATCAGCGGCGTAAGTAAGACCCGAAATCAATATCCCCGGCACTCAGAATCGCCTGCACCCGGTTGTGCACATTGAGTTTGCGCAGGATCGCCGAGACGTGGGCCTTGACTGTGGTTTCGGCGATTTCCAGGGTGTAGGCGATCTGTTTGTTCGACTCGCCCTTGGTCATGCGTTCGAGCACCAGCAACTGTTTGCGGGTCAAGGCCTGTAGCAGCTCAGGTGGGAAGCTCGGGGCATCGTTCATGCGCCTTGTACCGCTTTTTTGCGTGCGGATGATGTCCGGCGGCAAGTAGACATTGCCGTTGAGGATCTGCTGGATGGCTTCGGTCATCTGCACCCGTGGCGAGGATTTGGTGATGAAGCCCACCGCGCCGTAAGTGATGGCTTGCAGCACGACTTGTTTGTCCTGTTCGGCCGAGACGATCACCACCGGAATGGTCGGTGCCTCGTTGCGCAGATTGATCAGGCCATTGAGGCCGTGCATGCCGGGCATGTTCAGGTCTAGCAGGATCAGGTCCAGGTCGTCGTGTTCCTGCGTCAACACCAGGGCGCTGTCCAGGTCGGCGGTTTCCATCACCTCGCTGCCCGGAAAACCATCGCTGATGACGTTATGAATGGCTTCGCGAAACAGCGGGTGATCATCGGCAATCAGAATTTTGTACATAGCCTTTCACCTCATTATTTTGATTAGGGTGTGGCAACAACTCGCACGCGTAAAGGTCAGGGGAAGGGCTCGGGCTGGGCAGGCGTTACGGGCAGGTTGGCTGCCTGCCAGGCGTCCAGGCCGTCGCGATACCAATACAGAGTCTTATAGCCCATGGCGGCGGCGCGCTTCACGGCGTTCCAGCTCAGCCAGCAATCGGAGCGGCAGTAGAAGACCAGCGGTTGTGCGAGATCACCTGCGGTCAATGTGTTCAGCTTACGCGCAAAATAGTCCTGCCAGTCAGGCGTCAGGTCACCGTCGCCGGTATTGGCCAGCCAATGGCTGCCGGGGAGGCTTTCGTGGGGCTGGTCCTCGATGAAACGTCCTTGCAGCCATTGCCGGCGATAAACGTCGATCAGCACCGGACGGGGTGTCTGGGTTAGCAGGGTTTGCAGGGCGGCGGTATCGATGATGTCGGCGCCCTGTACGTGATTCGGGGTCGGACTGCGGTACAGACCGATGCGATAGCCGTCGGCGGAAAACAGCGGTGTTTCGGCCTGCGCGACGCCCAGCAACAGGCTCAGCGATAGCGCAGCGAGAGAAGGGCGCAGCAGACGACGTCGGGCACGCGGCATGGGGTTCAATCCTTATAGTTATGAACCTATTACATGCCAGTCTCGGTGCGATTGGAATGCGACGATAGACAGGAAAACCAGTACTAAAGTAGTAATTTCACCCTGTTCAACGCAAATCCCCTGTGGGAGCGGGCTTGCTCGCGAAGGCGGTGTGTCAGGCAACATTTTTGTCGACTGGACGGCCGTCTTCGCGAGCAAGCCCGCTCCCACAGGGAGGATTGTGGTGTTAGTTGGTTTTGCGCAGGGCGGCGTGTTGCGGGTTGAAGGTGAGTACGGCGAGCAGGGCGAATACCAGCGTCAGCCCCACGCACACCGCCAGTGCCAGCGGATTGAAGCGTTCATACAAGGCAAACCGCACCAGTTCCACCGCATGGGTGAACGGGTTCAATGCGCACAACCAATACAGCCACTCGCTGGATTCGCGCATCTTCCACAGCGGATACAGCGCCGACGACAGGAAAAACAGCGGGAAGATCACGAAATTCATCACTCCGGCAAAGTTCTCCAGCTGGCGGATCGCGTTGGACAGCAACAAACCCAGCGCGCTGAGCATCAACGCCACCAGCAGCAACGCCGGCAAGGCGATCAACAGCCCCATGGCCGGTGGCTGCACGCCGTACACCCAGGCAATCGCCAGAAAGGCGTACACCTGCAACAACGAGATCAACGAAGTGGCCAACAGTTTGCTGCACAACAGGAAAGTCCGGGGCAGGGGGCTGGTCAGCAGCACGCGCATGCTGCCCATTTCCCGGTCGTAGACCATCGACAGCGAACCTTGCATGCCGTTGAACAGCAGGATCATGCAGGCCAGTCCGGGAATGATGTAGACCTCGTAGGGAATGTAGGTGTCGTAGGGCTCGATGATCGCGATCCCCAGTGCCGCGCGAAAACCGGCAGCGAACACCAGCAGCCACAGCAACGGCCGAACCAGCGCGCTGAGAAACCGCGTGCGCTGCAACACAAAACGCAGCCATTCGCGCAGCACGATGCCGCTGAAACATTGCCAGTAGGCATTCATTGGGCGGCTCCTGAAGTGGTCAGTCGAGCGAAGGCCGAACCGAGATCGCCGCCATGTTCCAGACTCAGCGCATCGGCTTGTCCGCTGGCCACCAACCGGCCCTGATGGAGAATCAGCAAGTCGTCGCTGGGCTGCACTTCATCGAGCAAATGGGTGGTCCAGAGCACGCTGATGTTCTGTTCGCGGCACAAACTACGAATGTGTTGATTGAGCGCCAGCCGACTGGCCGGGTCGAGGCCGACGCTGGCCTCGTCGAGCAGCAGCAGGCGCGGTTCATGCAACAACGCGCGGGCGATTTCCACTCGGCGACGGTGGCCGCCATTGAGTTCGCGAACCCGCTCGCGACGGCGTTCGGTCAAGGCCTGACGGGCCAGTTCGGCGTCGACCCGCAGGCCGGTCTGGCGCCGCGACATGCCATGCAGCGCGGCGTGATAACGCAGGTTTTGCTCGACGCTCAGGTCGAGGTCCAACGTGCTTTGCTGAAACACCACACCCAGTTGCTTGAGCGCCGGACGTGCGGCGTTGCGCAACGAACAGCCGCCGACGCGGATGTCACCGCGCTGTAAATCATAGAGCCGGGTGAGCAGGGCAATCAGCGTCGATTTGCCCGCGCCATTCGGACCGAGCAGCGCCGCAAAACGGCCGGGTGCCAGGTTGAAACTCACCTGGCGCAACGCCTCTTTCGCACCATAAGCGAAGCTCAGTTCGCTGACTTCGAGTGCGTTCATGGCGTCACCACCACGCCCCACGGATAACGCCCGACCTTGATCGATTTAGTCACCTTGAGGCTGTCGACATCGATCACCGACACGTCGCCGCTGACGCCGTTGGTGGCCAGTAATTGCTTTTGATCCGGGGTAAACGACATCTGCCAGACCCGCCGGCCGACCAGCAGATAATCAAGAATTTCGAAGGTCTTGGCATCGATCACCGCCACATGATTGGCCGGGCCGAGGGCGACGAAACCGTATTTGCCGTCAGCGCTGAGCTTGATCCCCACTGGCTGGACTTTGTCCGGGTGCACGCCCTTGATCTGGAAGGTCAGGGTTTTGAGGACCTTGCGGCTGGCGACGTCGAGAATGGTCACCGTGCCGCCGATTTCCGCCGAAGCCCAGAGCTTCGAGCCATCGGGTGTGAACTCAACGAAGCGCGGTCGCTGATCCACCAGAGTGCTATCGGCCAGAGTCTGAGTGCTGGTGTCGATCCAGTGCAGCATGTTGGTGGTTTCACTGGTGTTCACCGCCCACTTGCCGTCGGGGCTGACGGCCATGCCTTCAGGCTCGACACCGACGCTGATCTGCCCGAGCACCTTGGAGGTTTCGGTGTCGATCACCGTCACCAGCGCATCGTCTTCGTTGGAAACGTACAACCAGCGATTATTCGGGTGCAGGGCGAATTGTTCAGGATCTTTGCCCGAGGGCAGTTCCTTGATGATCTTGCGCGTGGCCACATCCATCACCTGGACCCGGTCCGAGTCGCTGGCGCAGATGTACAGCAGCTTGTTGTCGTGGGACAGCAGCAGACCGCGCGGGCGCTGGCCGACGGGCAGGGTGTCGGTGACTTGCAGGGTCTGCAGGTCGATCAGGCTCAGGCTGTTGTCTTTTTCGTTGGAAACCCAGGCGGTGCTGGCAGCGGCGTGCCCGGCGGCGAGCAGCAGAGCGCAGGAAAGCAGGGTGCGGCGCATGGCAGATTCCTTGTTGTTTTAAATATTGGGTCAGGGAAAACGGCAACTGACCTCGGGTTTGTCGTAGCCGAGGCTGTCCATCTCGTTGAAGGGGTGCAGGAAGCCGTCTTGCGGCGACGTACTGACCAGCGCCCGGGGCTGCACGATGGGAATCGGTTGGCGCAACTGACCGTTCCACGGCCGATAGCTGAGCTTGCGACCCTTGAAACCGTCCAGCGGCAATTGATCGCTGATCTCAAGCGTACGGATTGCCACCGGATCGGCCTGGCGCAGTTTGCTCACGGCGCTGGCGATGCTGCGCACGGCGATCCAGGCGGCAAAATCGCGGTCATTCATCCAGCGTCCGGCCAGGGCTTCGAAGCGTTTCTGCAATTGGGCGGCGCCGTAGGTTTCCACGGTTTTGTGCCAGCCCACCGGGGTCAGTCCCTGAGTGCCGGCGACCGGCCGTGGGTACCAGGTCTGGTAAGGCACGTATTCGCCGAAATCACCCCGTTCATCCGCCACCAGCACCACGTCGTACTCGGCGGTCTGGGTGAACAGCGGCATGTCGGCCTGGGCGCTGCGGCGCTGATCATTGTCGAAACTCCAGGCTTTTTCCGCGACCAGGGTCAGGCCGAAACGTTTGGCGGCGCGGCGCAGGGCGGCTGCATAGGCTTGATCGTCCGGGGTCGGGCCGACGATCAGCAGCGCCCGTTGCCATTTGCGCAGCACCAAAAATTGCGCCAGTGCATCGGCGAGCATCGCCCGGCTTGGCAGGCTGTGCAGCACGTTCGGCAGGCAGTCGCTGGTGCGCAGGCTGTCGTCGGGGCTGCCGGCGTTGAACAGCAAGCTGTCGGGCAGCACGGTGCTGAGTTGGCGCAGGCTGGCGGCTGGCGCATTGACGACAAACAGGCGCAGGCCTTGGGCATGTTGAGCCTTGGCCGCTTCGACCAGGGCATCCGGATTGTCGACGTTGGCGCTGACCAGGTTGTAGCTCTGATTGAGGAAACGCCCGGTGCTGTTGCTGTCAGTGATCGCCAGTTCGGCGCCACGCAGGCCGGCATCGACCGGCTCGGGAATGACGTTCGACAGCAACGGGCCCGGATCAGGGCGATAGCCCAGGTAGCCGATCTGCACCTGCAACGGCGCCTCGGCAGCCTGGCTCTGGGTCGCCAGCCCGGCGGCACAGGCAATCGCCAACAGATAGATCAGGGCGTAAGGGGCAAGCTGGCGCATAGGGCACTCCATTACAGGTAGCGCCAGCATAGGAACGCTGTGAGGCAGAAGGAAATATGCAGAAAGTACCAGTGAGCCAGTACCAAGGTAGTAGCTCGCCCGGGGTGGCGCGGTTTTAGCATGAGCGATAACGGCCATCACACGGGAGGAGATCGATCATGCGTATTCTCAAAGCGCTGCTTCTGCCGTTGCTGCTGATCCTGACCCTGATCGGCGTCGACAAGCTCCACGGCCCGCGTCCCGTGCCGTTGCTGGTCCTGCCCATGACACCGGGGCGCTAGGGATGTCGGCCCTGTGGCGGATCAACCTCTGGGTCGGCGGATTTTTCGCCTTGGTCACCTTGGCGTGCATGGGCTTGCTGGTGCACCAGGCGCTGGCGGACGTGGAGCGTGAATTGCAATCCGCCGAAGCCGTGGTCGAGTACTTGAGCGAAACCGCCGAGCGTGACCCCGCCAGCCTGCAACCCCGGCTGACAGGCAGTTTGCGGCATGTGCGGGTGCGCTGGCTGGAACCCGGCGAGGCGTCACGGCTGCCGGTTCAGGATGGGCTCGACGCCTGGCTCGGGCGCTTGTTGTTTGCCCACGCTCGACACAGCGCCCAGGTGCTGGATTTGCAGGATGGCCGGCGTGTCCAGATCGCGGTCGATCCGCGGGATGAAATCGACGAAGTCCGGGATTCCTTGCTACAGCTGCTGAGCCTCTGTGGGTTGGCGTTGCTGTTGAGTCTGTTGACCATCCGCTGGGCCGTGCGCCGGGGCATGGGCTTGCTCGATGAATTGTTGCGCGCGTTGCAACAGGTCTCCGGTGGGCAACTCAAGGTGCGATTGCGCGCTGAAGGTGTGCCGGAAGCGCGGCAACTGGCGGTGCACTTCAATCAGATGACCGCTGCCTTGGCGCAGGCTTGCGCCGACAAGACCCAACTGACTCAGGCGTTATTGGCGGTGCAGGAGCAGGAACGCACCCATCTGGCGCAGACCCTGCACGATGACCTCGGCCAATACCTGGCGGGCATTCGCGCCCAGGCTTGCCTGTTACGACTGGTCGCCGATCAACCCGGGGTGGTGGAGCGCACGGTGCGGGAACTGGAGCACAACTGCGAACATTTGCAACAGGGTTTCCGGGCGCTGGTGCATGACCTCTATCCGGTGGTGTTGCAACACCTGCCGCTGGCCGAAGCCTTCGGTTTGCTGGTGGAGCAATGGCAGGGCCGGCAAGGCATCGATTGCCAGTTACGGGTCAGCGCGCAGCTCCCGCCGCTGTCCGCACCGAACAAAACCCATCTGTATCGTTTGTTGCAGGAAGCATTGACCAACATCGCCCGGCACGCCGAAGCCAGCCAGGTGCGGGTCCGCCTGCAATTCCATGGCGGCCGTTTGCGCTTGCTCATTCGGGATAACGGACGAGGCGCGCAACAGCCGCAGCGGCCGGGTGTCGGTTTGTATTCGATGTTCGAACGTGCGCGCAGCCTGGGCGGCGAGTTGCGAGTCATCAGTCACCCCGGCGCCGGTTGGGCGCTGACGTTGAGCATGCCTTGGGAGGTGTCATGAATATCCTGTTGGTCGATGACCATGCGGTGGTCCGTCAGGGCTATGCCAGTCTGTTGCGAGCGTTGTTGCCGGCAATGGAAGTCCGTGAAGCGGCGACGGGCGAGGAGGCGCTGACGCGGGTACACGAAGCCGTACCGAATCTGGTGATCATGGATTTTGGTCTGCCGGGGATCAGCGGTCTGGAAACCACCCGGCGATTGCGTCAGCGCTTGCCGCAACTGCGGGTGCTGTTTTTCAGCATGCACGATGAACTGCCGTTGGTGCGCCAGGCGCTCGACGCCGGGGCTTCGGGCTACCTGACCAAAAGCTCGGCACCCGAAGTGCTGATCGAGGCCGTGCAGCGCATCCTCGCCGGTCATGCCTACATTGAGCAGCCGCTGGCCACTCAGCTCGCGTGTCATCCGCAACAGGATGCCAGTGATCCGCGCTTGCAGAGCATGACTCAGCGTGAACTGGAGATTTTCGTGATGCTTGCCAAAGGTACCCCGGCGCGGGTAATTGCCGAGCAGCTGAGCATTAGCAGCAAGACTGTTTCCAATCACCTGACGTTGCTCAAGAGTAAGTTGCAGGTGACTTCCCATACCGAACTGGTGCATTTGGGGATTGATATGGGGGTTGTGCGGGTGGCGAGTTGACCCGATCCAAACCCTAATGCGAAGTCCCCTCGGCAAACTCAATTTTGTTCCCCACGTTGTACTTGCCCGAAGGCTTGTTCATCGGGATACGTTTGATCTCCTTGAGTGTGTTGCTGTCGTAGACGATCAGCGCACCGTCGGTGGCCCAGATGCTCAGCAGCAGGAAACGGCCATCGCGAGTGAACTCGACATGAGCAGCCGTTTTGCCCGGCATCGGACGCAGTGTGTGGGCAATCTCCAGCGTCTGTTTGTCGATCAAGTGAATCGCATCGTTGTCCGGCCCGAAGAACACATCGCTCCAGGCATACCGTGAATTGACGTGACTGCGCATGAAAAACCCAGGCCCCAGGGTCGGGATTTCCTTGATCAGTTTCCAGGTCTTGAAGTCGATGACCGAGATCAGCCCCTTGCTGATGTTCGGCGTGGCGAACACCCACTCACCGTTGCGTTTCCAATAAGTCCCCGAGCCCAAATGCGGCATCCCCGGCAGCGGGATGTCGGTGATCACCTTGCCGCTGTCGAGGTCGATCACCTGGCCGCCCTGGGCCTTGCGCGAGGTGGCCAGCAGCTGTTTGTAGTCCGGTGAAAAGGAGAAGTCGTCGAGAACGTCCCCGGCCGGGATCCGCCGTGGTTCGAAATCCGGTGTGCCTGCCCAGGACAGTTCCCAGACTTCTTTCACGTCCTTGAGCGCCACGATGAAACTGTCCCGCGGCGGGGCGGAGTAGACCGCGCTGACCCGTGACGCGGTGCCGTCCTGGCCGATCGTGGGAATGGTTTTGACCAGCGACAGGTCGCGGGCATCGAGCACCACCACATTCCCCGGCAGATAGTTGCCCACCAGCACCCAGCGTCCATCCTTGCTCACCGCCAGGTTGCGGGTATTGAGGCCGGCGCGGACTTCGGCGATCAACTTCAGGTTGTGCAGGTCATACAGGCTGATCCAGCCGTCACGGGAGGCGAAGTAGACAAAGCGTCCGTCTGGCGAAAACTTCGGCCCGCCATGCACGGCAAAGTGCGAAGCAAACCGCGCCAACACCTCGAAGCGGTCACCGTCGAGGATGTCGATGTGATGGTCGCCGGCTTCCACCACCACGAACAGGTTCAGCGGATCGGCGCCATGCTGGGGCGTGGTGGGCAATTTGCCGAGATCCGCGAGCATCGAGTGACTGCCGACAATGTCGTCATTGCTCCAGGTGGGCGGGGTGGCGGGTGGTTGCTGAAGGTAATCCACCAGCGCGTCGATCTGAGCGGGGCTGAACACGTTGGCATAACCAGCCATCTGGCTCGCAGGTCGGCCGTTCTGGATCACCCGGCGAATTTCATCGGGTTTGATCCGGCTGAGACTCTCCGGCAACAACGCCGGCCCCGCACCGCCGAGACGGTTAATACCATGACAACTCTGGCAATGCTGCTGATAGTTTTGCGCCGCGAGTTCAAGTGCCGGAACCGCTGCGCCGGCCTGGGCGGCACTGATCCATAACAGGAGGGCAAGGAGGATTCGCCTCATATCGCCACCTTGGCGTGGCGTTGCAGAGCTTGCGCCGGGTACAGCCGCGCCGGGTATTCCAGTTGTTCTGCGGCGAACAGATCGACCACGGTGCCGATCACCGTCAGTGTCGGAATGCCCGGTGGACAATCCAGCGCCAGGGTCGGCAATTGGTGCAGCTTGCCTCGCGCGACGTGCTGGTCGGGCCGCGTGCCGTTGCTGATCAGCGCCGCCGGCGTATCGGCTGACATCCCGGCTTCGATCAAGCGTTGAGCGATGATCCCCAGGTTTGACAAGCCCATGTAAAACACCAAGGTCTGGCTACTGTCGGCGAGGCTGCTCCAGGGCAGCGACAACTCGCCATCGCGTTGCAAATGACCGGTGATGAATCGGCAGGAGTTGACCAGGTCGCGGTGAGTCAAGGGTATGCCCGCGTAAGCGCTGCAGCCGGAAGCGGCGGTAATGCCCGGCACCACCTGGCAATCAACACCGCGTTGCAGCAAGTACTCCAGCTCTTCGGCACCGCGACCGAAAATGAACGGGTCGCCGCCCTTGAGCCGGACCACGCGCTGCCCTTGATCGGCGAGGTCGGCGAGCAGTTCGTTGATCTGGTCTTGGGGCAGGCTGTGGCAGCCGCTGGCCTTGCCCACGTAATGGCGGGCGCAGGTCAGGGGGATCAAGGTCAGCAATTCGGGGCTGATCAGCCGGTCGTACACCACGGCGTCGGCCTGCATCAACAGGCTCCAGGCGCGCAGGGTCAGCAGGCGTGGGTCGCCGGGGCCGGCGCCGACCAGGGCAACTTCGCCCGGCCGGAACGGGGACTCAAGTGTGGCCGGTATAGCAATCGATGGAGGCATGGGACGTCCTTGGTGCTTCATCAGGTTGGCCGGCCCCAGCCTTTGTCAGGTGGTTGGCCGGACGGGCTATTCAATGAGTGATGCAAGGGATGGTCGTCACCGGCGGCACGCCGATTTCGTCATCGCTGAGGTGGCAGCCGGGGTCCTGGCCCCACAGATCTCCTTCGGCCCAGGCGCGTGTGCGGGTGTTGCCGTTGCAGATGGGCAACCAGCGGCATTGCGCGCAACGACCACCAACGGCGCGGGGATGCTCGCGCAGGCGCAACAGCAGGGCATCCGGCTGATCCAGCCACAACGTGCGGAACGGCGTGCGCCGGACATTGCCCACCGAGTGCTGCCACCAGTAGGTGTCGGGGTGCACTTCGCCGGTGTTGTCGATGTTGGCGATGCCACTGCCGGAGGCGTTGCCACCCCAGGCGCGGAGCATGTTTTCCAGGCGTGGGTAATGCTCGGGCAAACGAAGGGCTGCCCATTGCAGCAGCAGAATGGCGTCGGCATCGTTGTTGCCGCTGACAAAATCGCTGTCGCGCCCCTGTTGGATGTCTTCCCAGGCCTGCTCAAAGATCAACGTCATGGCCTCGCGGCTCATCTGCTGGTGCGCGTCGAGTTTGCGACTGCGTTTACCGCGACCGCTGTAGTTGAGGTGCGACAGATAGAATTTCTGCACGTCGTACTCGCGCATCAGCGCCAGCAGTTGCGGCAGCTGCGCATGGTTCTCCTGGGTCAGGGTGGTGCGCAGCCCGACCCGAATGCCTTGTTCGCGACAGAGCCGGATCGCCTGCATGGAACGGGCGAAGCTGCCCTTGAGTTGGCGGAAGGCGTCATGGGTCGCTTCCAGGCCATCGATGCTGATCCCGACGTAGTCGAAATTCGCCGCGCTGACCTGCGCGATGTTGTGCTCATCGATCAATGTGCCGTTGGTGGACAGGGCTACAAAGAAACCCTTGGTCCGGGCGTAGGCGCTGAGCACAAACAGATCCTCGCGCAACAGCGGTTCGCCACCGGAAAGAATCAACACCTTCACCCCGGCATCTTGCAGATCGTCGATCACGGTCAGCGCGGCGGCCGTATCCAGTTCGTCGCGAAAGACACTGTCGGCCGAGGTGGCGTAGCAGTGTTTGCAGGTCAGGTTGCAGCGCCTGAGCAGGTTCCAGATCACCACCGGCGCCCGATTGCTGCCCGGTGGACTGGTCCTGGGTGCAGACGCCTGGCCGGCTAACGCACGCAGGTATTGGCTGATCCTCAACATGCAACTCTCCTTGAGTCGGGAACGTGTTCAGCGCGAAGCGGGCGGCAGGCGCAAGCCGGTTTTTTTCAGGATGCGGCTGCTCACCAGCATTTCGTCGGCCGCACAAGCGTCACCCAGCAAGTGGCGCAGGTGCTCGCGGTAATTGTTGATTTCATCGCCGCTGCGGCCGTGAACCATGGCGAACAGGTTGTAGCGCCAGTCGGTTCGGCGCGGACGGCGATAGCAGTGGCTGACGAAAGGTTGCGCGCCGATCAGCGCGCCGAGGCGCGGCATGTCGGTGTCGTGCACATCCCAGACCGTCATGCCGTTGTGGCGATAGCCGAGGCGGTAGTGATTGGGCACGGCGGCGATCCGCCGAATCGCGCCCTCGGCCTGCAAGCGCTTGAGCAGATCCAGGGTGGCGTCGATGTTCAGCCCCAACTGTTCGGCGAGCCACGCCCACGGGTCTTCCAGCAAAGGCAGACCCGCCTGGGTCAACACGATCAGGCGCTGGACGAGTGTGTCTTCAGGCCGGGAAATACAGACCGACATGGTAAGTCTCCTCTTTGGGCAGGTTGAGCAGCGGCAAGCCAGTCAGGGTTTCGATGTGGTTCAGGGTCTCGGTCAGGTCATGTTCAGTTGCGCAGGCGAGCACGAACCACATGTTCCAGGCGTGTTCGCGTCGGTAGTTGTGCGCCACTTCAGGCAGGTCATGCAGTTGCTCGGCGACCTCGTCGAAACGTTCTTCCGGCACCGCCAGGGCGGCGAGGGTGAAGGCGCCGCCCAGTCGTTCAATGTCGAACATCGGGCCGAAGCGCGTGAGCATTCCGTCATCGAGCAGGGTATGCAGTCGGCCGAGCAGTTCAGTGCTGCTGGTCTCCAGTTCGGCAGCCACTGCGCGCCAAGGGTGGCGCACCAGTGGCAGGCCCAGTTGCAAGCGGTTGATCAGCCGACGGTCGAGGTCATCCATGGGTCGGTGCTCCTGTGCGCGAGGGCGCAAAGCGGCCGCCGCACTGCTTGAAGACCTGGGTGCTGAACAGCAATTGATGGGGCAAATCGCTCAGCAAATGCTCTTCCAGCAACGCCTGAATCTGCGCCTCCACCTGATCACGTCGACGCCCGTGCACCATGCAAAACAGGTTGTACCGCCACTGCGGCAAACGCCGTGGCCGTTGATAGCAGAGGTTGATGCCGGGTGCTCTTCCCAGGCGCTGGCCGACTTCGTCGATCAGCGCATCAGGAACATCCAGCACCAGCATGGCGTTGGCGGTAAAGCCCAGCGCGCGATGGTGCAGCACCAGGCCGATACGGCGAAACAGCCCTTGCTCGTTCCACTGGCGCATTTGTTCGAGCACCTGGTTTTCGTCTGTGTTTATCCGTTCGGCGAGGGCTTGATACGGGCGCGCTACCAACGGTAATCCGCCTTCGAGGTGCCGACGCAGATCCAGCACTTGTTGGGGGCTCAATCCGGGCGTCATGATTTTTCTCCCAGGGCAAAACCGAGGTCGATGCGGTAAGCGGTCAACATCGGCAGGTCCAGCGGCATGAGGCCGGTGTCGTCCTCCAGTTCCTTGAGCACACGGTCGATGTGTTGGCGATCAGGGGCGGTCAGCACAAACCACAGGTTGTAGAAATGCTCCCGTGCGTAGTTGTGATTGACCTCCGGGTACTGACTGACGCGATCGGCCACCTGTTGCAGGCGGTCGGCGGGCACGGCGAGGGCGGCGAGGGTGCTGGCCCCGGCGCGGCTGTGCTCGAACACCGGGCCGATGCGTGAGAGGGTGCCGGCCTGATCCATTTCTTCCAGGCAGGCCATCACTTGCGATTCGCGGCAACCGAGAATCCGCGCCATCTCCTTGTACGGTGACGGGCACAGCGGCATGCCGTGCTGGAAGCGCTCGATGAGTTGGCGGCTGAGCAGTTCAAGGTTCATTTCAATACCCCATTTTCTGCGCGCGACTGCTGAAGAAGATGCCGCTCGGCGCGGAGGCTGGCAGGGTGCTCAGCAGCTTCAGGCGGTACGGATCCCAGACTTGAACCTGATTGCCGTCGCGTAACGACAGCCACAACTGGTCGCCGCGTGCGGTGAATTCCATGTGCAGCACCGCTGGCCCTGGCTTCAGATCCGCGACCACGGCATGGGTTTCGGTGTCGATGACCTGCACCCGATCGTTGTCCGGGTAGGCGAAATTGACCCACAGCTGCCGACCGTCCGGGCGCGAGGTGACGAATATCGGTTGGCCGGCGACCGGAATGACCGCGGTCTGCTGCCAGGTGCGTGAATCCATCACCAACACCTGATGCTGGCCAACGGCGGGCACAAAGGCCTGGTTATCGGCGACGGCCCAGCCTTCCAGGTGCGGCATTTTGTAGACCGGGAGTTTCACCTGGCCGCGTCCGTAGTCGCCGAGTACGCGCTGCACACCGCGCTCTGGATGCCAGAGGTCGAGTTGGGCCATGCCGTCTTCACCGAACAGCCCGGCCATGTAATAGCGGCCATCCGGGGTGATCAGGGCGTCGTAGGGTTGCGAGCCAATACCGGTGAAACGGCTGATCTGCGGTGTGCTGCCCTGACTGAAATCGGCGGTCCAGATCTCGCCGGTATCGAACAGGCTGAACACAAAACGTTGCCCCGGCGCGTCGACCAGGCCGACCACCCGCGAGCGCTTGCTGCCATCGGCCAGGGCCGTGGCCGGAATATCGGCCACCAGTTGCAGGGTGTCGGCATCGAACACCTTGACCCCGCCGGGCACGTAGTTCGACACCGCGATCAACTTGCCGTCCTGACTGATGGCGCCGCCAATGCTGTTGCCGCCTTGAATGACTCGGTGGTCGATACGTTGGGCCAGCAAATCGATTTTGCTTAACCCGCCGTCGCGCCCGAACACATAGGCGTAGCGCTGGTCACGGGAGAACACCACCGAGGCATGGGACAGGTCGCCGAAACCCTCGAGTCGGGCCAGCGTGGTGCGGGTGTCGCTTTCGATGATTTGCACGCTACCGCTGGCGCGCTCCACCACCACGCCCAAGTCGCCGGAGCCACGCAACGGTGGTTGAACGCAAGCGGACAACAACAGCCCGGTCGCCGCTGACAGCAGGATTGAACGGATCATGGTGCGGGATTTCCCTGGAGAAGAAGATCGACCAGCCAACGGATGTCGTCGGGGCTGAGCAACGGCGCCCAACCGGGCATCGCCGTGCCGGGCCGGCCATGGGTGACGGTGGCAATCAGGCTGTCCCGTGACTTGCCGGCCAGCGCTGGGCGCGTCAGTTCGGGGCCCAGCCCGCCGGTCAGGTGCAGCCCATGGCAAGCGCCGCAGTCCTGGGTCAGCAGGTGTTCGAGTTGTGCCTGACGCTGAGCGTCCGGCGCCGCAACCGCGGTTGCGCAAATGAGGAGGAGGGCCGCCAGAATCACAGCGTGTCGATAAACCATCAGACGCCCTCCAGGCGGTTATTTGAGTGTCAGTACCCAGGTCGCGAGAATTTTTGCTTCTTCATCCGTTACCGGGTTGGCCGGCATTGGCATCGGACCCCAATTGCCTTGCGTGCCGTTCTTGATGTGGCTGGCCAGGGTGTCCACGGCCCCGGGTACGCCAGCGTTCTTGGCCGCCACTTCCTTGAGGGCCGGGCCGACAATTTTGGTGTCGATGGAGTGGCAGGCTGCGCAGGGTTTGCTTTTGAACAGCTCCTGCGCGTCTTGGGCCAAGGCCGGTTGCACACTCAGCGCAGCGGTCAGGGCGAACAGTGAAAACAGAGTATTTTTCATGGTGTTTCCTTGCATTGATGGAGCTCAATAGATGTCATGTTGGGTGTTGTAGACGTTGAACTTGCCGGTGGGTGTGATCAGTCGTTTGTCCTTTATGACTGACTTGAGCTTCAGTGTTTTGTCGTCGATCACTACTAGCGCTGATTCCTCTGCCTGACCGCTCCACACGGAGAACCAGACCTCATCGCCAGCCTTGTTGTATTCCGGCTGCACCACGCGCATGGCGCCTTGCTTGATGCCGGCGTATTCGGCGATGGGCAGCACGGTGTAGCCCGCGTCGAGTTTGTCGAGGTTGAACACCGCCACCGACTGGCTGAGCTTGGCGTCCGGGTTGAGGGTGGTGTCGACGTACAGGTGGCGAGACTTGGGATGGGTCTTGATAAACAGCGATCCGCCGCCCTGGCCCTTGAGTGAGCCGACCTGTTTCCAGGCGTATTGCGGGTGTTTGGTCGGGTCGGTGCCGATCAGCGAGATACCGTCATCCCCCAGGTGGCTGGTGGCCCAGACCGGGCCGTAGGTTGGGTGGTTGAAGTTGGCGCCGCGACCCGGGTGAGGGGTTTTGCCGACGTCCACCAGCGCGGTCAATTTGCGCTCCTTGGAGTCGATCACGGCGACCTTGTTGGAGTTGTTGGCGGCGGTCATGAAGTAGCGGTGCGTGCTGTCCCAGCCACCGTCATGCAGGAAGGGCGCGGCGTCGATGTAGGTGACGGTGAGGTTTTTGATGTCCTGGTAATTGACCAGCATGACCTTGCCGGTTTCCTTGACGTTGACGATGAACTCCGGCCATTCGTGGGAGGCGATGATCGCCGCGACCCGGGGTTCGGGGTGGTATTCCTGCTTGTCGACGGTCATGCCGCGGGTCGAAACGATCTGTTTCGGCTCCAGGGTTTCGCCGTCCATGATGGTGAATTGCGGCGGCCAGTAAGAACCGGCGATGGTGTATTTGTCTTCGTAGCCCTTGAACTTCGAGGTCTCGACCGAGCGCGCCTCGATGCCCACTTTGACTTCGGCGACCTTGGTCGGCTCGAGCGGCCACAGGTCGATCATGTCGATCCGTGCGTCTCGACCAATCACCAGCAGATAGCGACCCGAGGCAGAGATCCGCGAGATGTGCACCGCGTAACCGGTCTCGATCAGCTTGACGATCTTCTTGCTGTCCCCATCGATCAGGGCGATCTTGCCGTCATCGCGCAACGTCACCGAAAACAGGTTCGGCAGGTTGAGTTTGCTCAGCTGCTTCTTCGGGCGGTCCTCGGGTTTGACCAGTACCTTCCAGGTTTTCAGCGTCTCGGCCATGCCCCATTCCGGCGGCGTCGGCGGCGCGTGCTGAATGAACTTGGCCATTGACGTGATCTGATCCTTGGTCAGCGCATTGGACGTCCCCCAGTTCGGCATGCCCGCTGGCGAGCCGTAGGTAATCAAGGCCTCCAGGAACGGTTGCCCGCGAGACTGGGTGATGTCTTGCGTCAGTGGTTTTCCCGTCGCCCCTTTGCGCAGCACGCCGTGGCAGCCTGCGCAACGCTGGAAGTAGATTTCCTTGGACGAGTCGAACTCGGCCTGGCTCATGTCGGGAGCACCCACGGTTTTGACCATGGGCGGGGCGGCCGCGGCGGCGGGCTCTTCAGCGCTGGCGGCATGGCTCACCGCCAGGGCCAGTGACGAACACAATGTGACGAGGGTCAGGGCAAACGTTTTTCTATTGCTGATCAGCATTCCATTTCTCCTCAGGCAAGACCTTTGCGATGTGCTGAAACGGCAGCGCAGAACGCAGGTTCTTAGTGCCGTGCAAGGCTATGCCCGAGCAGGCCAATGTCCGCTTGACGACGATCAAGTTTGCCGGCCATCTCACTTGCCAGGTTGTCGCAGGGGCCCGTAGCGTGTTCCTTGAATCCGCTTTTGGAACAGACAGCCCATGGACCGTACCCCGTCTTGCGAACACCCGACCGAACCCTTCTACCAACCGCTGAATAATGAGGAGGCGCTGTTCGAACAAGCCTGGCGACACGGCATGCCGGTGCTGATCAAAGGCCCGACGGGCTGCGGCAAGACCCGTTTCGTCCAGCACATGGCCCACCGGCTGAAACTGCCGCTGTACACCGTGGCTTGCCACGATGATCTGAGCGCGGCCGACCTGATCGGCCGTCACCTGATCGGTGCCCAGGGCACCTGGTGGCAGGACGGACCGCTGACCCGGGCGGTGCGTGAAGGCGGCATCTGTTACCTCGACGAAGTGGTCGAGGCGCGCCAGGACACCGTGGTCGTACTGCATCCACTGGCTGATGATCGTCGCGAGTTGTTCCTGGAACGCACCGGCGAAGTGCTGAAGGCGCCGCCGTCCTTCATGCTCGTGGTGTCTTACAACCCCGGCTACCAGAACTTGCTCAAAGGCATGAAGCCCAGCACTCGCCAACGTTTCGTGGCGATGCGCTTTGGCTATCCGCCGGTGGCCGATGAGGAACGCATCGTGGCCCGGGAAGCACAGGTGGACAGCGCGCTGGCGGCGCAAGTGGTGCGGCTGGGGCAGGCACTGCGCCGGCTCGATCAGCATGATCTGGAGGAGGTTGCCTCAACGCGGCTGTTGATTTTTACCGCGCGCATGATCGGCTCCGGCATGAGCCCGCGCGAGGCCTGCATGGCTTGCCTGGCCGAGCCGCTGAGCGATGATCCGCTGACCGTTGCCGCGCTGATGGACGTGGTTGATGTCCACTTCGGTTGAGTCCACGGGCGTCTCGCGTCGCCACTTGCCGGGCGATCTGGCGATGTGGTTTTTCATTCTGGCCGAGCTGTCGGTGTTCGCCATCCTGATCCTGGTGTTCGCCGCGACCCAGGCGCTCAAGCCGCAGATGTTCAGTGAAAGCCGCCTGTTGCTGAACACCTCAACCGGCTTGGCGATGACCCTGAGCCTGCTCACCGCGGGCCTGTTCGCTGCGCTGGCGCAGGAACAGGTCAGGCGCTCACGATCCCGCCACGGCGCCATCTTCCTGCTGATGGCGTTGCTCGTTGCCAGTGTCTACGTGGGGTTGAAACTCACCGAATACCGGCACTTGCTCGCCTCGGGGCTGGGCATGGAGCACAACACCTTTTTCACGCTCTACTGGATCCTCACCGGGTTTCATTTTCTCCACGTAGTACTCGGCATGGTCATTCTCGGATGGCTGGCCGAGCGCTGTCGCCGTGGCCTGTACGACGCCGACAATCGCAGCGGGTTTGAATCCGGCGTGTTGTATTGGCACATGGTCGATCTGATCTGGGTGGTGCTGTTTCCGCTGGTCTACGTGTTGAGTTGACGAGGGTCTCATGTCTGTTTCCAGGGTTTTGCTCGTCTGTTGGGCGGCGCTCGCGACGTTAAGCGTATGCACCGTGGTGCTGGCCCAGGCCGGGGCCACGTGGTTGTTGTCGATTGCGATTTTGCTGGTGGCGGTTGGCAAGGCGTGGCTGATCACCGATGGCTTCATGGAGATGCGCCACGCGCCGCGACTGTGGCGGCGGTTGATGTTGAGCTGGGCGCTGGTGTTGGCAACGGTGGTAGGCCTGACGCTGGTGTCCTTCCGCTGAAGAAATACAGCCCCTAAAACACCCCAACTCCAATGTGGGAGCGGGCTTGCTCGCGAAGGCGGTGTCTCAGTCGCAATTGATGTGCCTGACACACCGCCTTCGCGAGCAAGCCCGCTCCCACATTGGATCTCCGTCAGCCATACGATCTATACCCGACCAAAACCATCTGCCTTTCTTGATCGCCATCAAGCAGGTTTCAACCCTTCGCTTCCTATGATGGACGGGCCTAGCAAAGAGGAAGCGACCATGTCAGACACCTTCACCAAAGGCATGGCCAGGAACATCTACTTCGGGGGAAGCATCTTCTTCTTCCTGATATTCCTGGCTTTGACCTATCACACGGAACAGACCTTTCCAGAGCGCAGCAATGAGGCGCTGTTAACCGAATCAGTCGAACGCGGCAAATTGGTCTGGGAGCAAAACAATTGCATCGGCTGCCACACGCTGTTGGGCGAGGGCGCCTATTTCGCGCCTGAGTTGGGCAACGTGTTCCAGCGGCGCGGCGGGGAGGCGGGCTTCAAACCCTTCCTGCATGCCTGGATGAAAATGCAGCCACTGGGCGTACCGGGCCGACGCGCGATGCCGCAGTTCAAGTTGAGTGACCAGGAGGTGGATGACATCGCCGAGTTCCTCAAATGGAGCTCGAAAATCAACACCAATGGCTGGCCGCCAAACAAGGAGGGCTAAGACATGAGCATTGCTAATCCGCATCTGAAATTCGCCTCGCAATCCGTGGCCAAACCGTACTTCGTGTTTGCCCTGATGCTGTTCCTCGGTCAGATACTGTTCGGTTTGATCATGGGCCTGCAATACGTGGTCGGCGACTTTCTGTTCCCGATCATCCCCTTCAACGTGGCGCGGATGGTGCACACCAACCTGCTGATCGTCTGGATATTGTTCGGCTTCATGGGGGCGGCCTACTACCTGATTCCGGAAGAGGCCGACCGCGAGCTGCACAGTCCGAAGCTGGCGATCATCCTGTTCTGGGTATTCGCCGCCGCGGGTGTGCTGACGATCCTCGGTTACCTACTGGTGCCTTATGCCGGCCTGGCCAAGCTGACCCACAACGAACTGCTGCCGACCATGGGGCGAGAGTTCCTGGAGCAGCCGACCATCTCCAAGATGGGTATCGTGGTGGTCTGTCTGGGCTTTCTCTACAACATCGGCATGACCTTGCTCAAAGGGCGCAAGACCACCGTCAGCATGGTCATGATGACCGGGTTGATCGGTCTCGCGGTGTTCTTCCTGTTCTCCTTCTACAACCCCGGCAACCTGGCCCGTGACAAGTTCTACTGGTGGTGGGTGGTGCATCTTTGGGTAGAAGGCGTGTGGGAACTGATCATGGGGTCGATGCTCGCGTTCGTCCTGATCAAGATCACCGGTGTGGACCGGGAGGTCGTGGAAAAATGGCTCTACGTGATCATCGCCATGGCGCTGATCACGGGGATCATCGGTACCGGTCACCACTTCTTCTGGATCGGTGCGCCTGAGGTCTGGTTGTGGGTGGGTTCAATCTTCTCGGCACTCGAACCGCTACCGTTCCTGGCGATGGTGATATTCGCCTTCAGCATGGTCAAGAACCGTCGCCGGGACCACCCGAACCGCGCCGCCACGCTATGGGCCAAGGGCACCACGGTCACCGCGTTCTTCGGCGCTGGCGTCTGGGGTTTCCTGCATACCCTGGCGCCGGTCAACTACTACACCCATGGTTCGCAGTTGACGGCGGCTCACGGTCACCTGGCCTTCTACGGTGCTTACGCGATGATCGTGATGACCTTGATCAGCTACGCCATGCCGAAACTGCGCGGGCTCGGTGAGGCAGCGGACGAGCGTTCGCAGCAACTCGAGATCTGGGGTTTCTGGTTGATGACCCTGTCGATGGTGATGATCACGCTGTTGCTCACCGCAGCCGGTGTCGTGCAGATCTACCTGCAACGCTGGCCGGTAGATGGCGTCGCGTTACCGTTCATGGCCACTGTCGATCATCTGCAAGTGCTGTTCTGGGCTCGTCTGGGCGCCGGTCTCGGGTTCTTCGCAGGGCTGATCTGCTATCTGTTCAGCTTCAAGCGTCGGGTGCCAGTGGGGATCACTGCCTCTGCCGCCTCCGCTGTTCGTTCGTGAGCCAATAACACCCTGAAGGAGGACGGCCCGGCTGGTACAGCGGGCCGTTTCACATTGGTTTTCAGAGGAAAAAAACCATGGCCTTTACCGTCGAACTGGAAGAGTGGGTCGGCAGTGTCTGGCATCGCTTTATCACCCGTCGCGCCAGCCCGGACTTTCCCGAGGCCCGGGTCGAACTGATCCACCAGCAGCGGCCGCTGGCGTTGTTGTTTCGCGCCATGGGTGGGGCCAATGGCGTCGGCGTGGAAGCCGCCAGCGAACGTGATCTGCTGTTGCGGCGCAACGTGCTGCAGCAGATCGCCGGCACCTGCAAGCAAGTGCCCCTGGCGTGGTGCGACGAGGCCAATCTGCGTCTGCCGTCGAGCCTGGCGGTGTTTCCTGAAGTCGCACTGAACGAGGAACTCTATCGCTGGCTCGCGTTGCTGGCGGCCCAGGCCGGGCAGATGCGTCATTGGGGGCGGGACAATCAACGCTGGACGCAACAGTTGCTGCGACGCTATCCCGCGTTGCGTGCCCGTTACGAACGTCTGGTCGATGCCCATCTGCAATTGCGCCCGGATCCGGCCACATTGAACCCCGGCGAAGCGGCGCTGGAACGAGCGTTATGCCAGGCGCTACGCGAGCCGGGCAGTGTCGAACATTTCCCCCGCAGCGAACGGGCCGCCTGGCCGCTGCCGCTGTGGTTGTACCCGCCGCAGAACCTCGCCAGCCCGCAGGCGGCCGATCTCGGTGACGAATCGGAAGAGTCGCTGACGACCCCGCCCGGTGAACAGAAAGGCGGAAGCAAACGCGCCAAGCGAATCGATGAAGGCAGCCGCGACGGCGGGTTGTTGATCGTGCGCCTGGAGAACCTGTTCAGTTGGACCGAACACGTGGACCTGGATCGCTGGACAGACGACAGCGAAGACCCGGACGCCGCCAGAGTCGCCGAAGACCTCGACGAGTTGAGCCTGTCGCGCACCCGTCTGCGCAAGGGCGGCGGCCTCAAGCTGCACCTGGATTTGCCGCCGGCCGATGTCGACGATATTCCCCTGGGCGAGGGCATCAAGTTGCCGGAGTGGGACTACCGCAAACAGCAGATGCAGGACGCCTTCGTCAATCTGCAAATGATGGTGCCCCGGGATTGCGAGGCGCAGCCACTGCCGCCACGGCTGAAGGCCCCGGCGCACCGTTTGCGCCGCCAGTTCGAGCATCTACGCAATGACCGTCAATGGTTACGCCAGCAACCTCAAGGGTCTGAGTTGGACATGCAGGCCTGGCTGGATTTTCACGTTGAACGCGAGCATGGCCAGTGTGCGGAGCGAGGTCTGTTCATGGAACAACGGCAGACGCGCCGCGACCTGGCCTGCCTGTTGCTGGCCGATGTGTCGATGTCCACCGACGCGCACTTGAACGATGAGCATCGGGTGATCGATGTGATCCGCGACAGTTTGCTGCTGTTTGGCGAAACCCTGTCGGTGCTCGGTGATGATTTCGCCCTGTACGGATTTTCCTCGCTGCGCCGTCATCAAGTGCGCATGCAGGAACTCAAGTCCTTCACCCAACGTTATGACGACAATACCCGTGGTCGTATTCAAGGGCTCAAACCGGGGTATTACACCCGCATGGGCGCCGCCATCCGCCACGCCACCCAACTGCTGGGCAAGAGCAAGCGCCGTAGCAAGCTGTTGCTGCTACTCACGGATGGCAAACCGAATGATCTGGATTTGTATGAGGGGCGCTACGGCGTTGAAGACACCCGCGAAGCGGTGCTGGAGGCGCGGCGTCAGGGGTTGACGCCGTTCTGTATCACGATTGACCGCGAGGCCGGGGATTACCTGCCGTACATGTTCGGCGCCAATGGCTACACCTTGATCCGCCAGCCCGAGCAATTACCCCTGCGGTTGCCGCAGTTGTATCGGCAGTTGACCCAACCGTGATCAACACAGTCCCTGTAGCAGCTGCCGAGCCTGCGAAGCGCAGACCCTGTGGCGAGGGGGCTTGCCCCCGTCCGGCTGCGAAGCAGTCGTAAAAACAGCCAATGTGTTTTATCTGCCACAACTGGATTACCGGGTTAGGGCCGCTTCGCGACCCAACGGGGGCAAGCCCCCTCGCCACAGGATTTTTGCTTCGCAGGCGCGAGATGCGTGGGATTGAAAATTGCGGTGGGGCTTCAGGAGATGCTGCGTGGCAGCCAGAAAAACATCGTCACGCAGAAGATCGTCAGGCCGATGCAGAACCATGTGAATCGGCGCAGCCGGCGCTCCCCTGCCTGTGCCGCCAATGCCGGCAGGGGCATGCCGCATTGGCGGCACTCGGTTTCTTGTGCGGGGTGGGTGTGCTGGCAATACAAACAGACGGGCATGGCACTCACTCGAACTGTTCCAGGCGCAGACGATCGAGAATGGCGATCTGGCGGCCGTCCTGGGTGATGATGTTTTCATCGATCAGACGGCGGATGATCCGCGAAAAGGTTTCCGGCTGGATCGACAGATGCCCGGCAATCAGTTGCTTGGCCATCGGCAGTTCGAATTGGCTGTCGACGGTTTGCTGGCGCACCAGTTGCGTCAGCAGATAACGCACGACCCGGTGGGTGGCGTTTTTCAGGGACAGGGTTTCGATTTCGTTGACCCGTTGATGCAGGCGAACGCAAAGCTTGCCGAGCAGCGCAAAGGTCAGCCGGCTGTTGCTCTGCAGCAGGCGCATGTAGGTGCTGTTGGATAACCGATAGAGCTGAGTCGGGCAGATCGCTTCGGCCGAGGCCACATAGTTCGGGGTGTCCATCAGCATCATCGCCTCGGCGAAGGTTTGCCGATCGCCGATTACCTCAAACACTTTCTCCTGCCCATCCGGTGTCAGGCGGTAGATTTTCACCGCGCCGGCAATCACGAAATAGAACGAGTCGGCCGGCTCGCCCTGGCGGAACAACGGTTCGCCTTTGTCGATGCTCAACAAGTGGCTGGTACTCATCAATTCATCCAGCTGTTCTTCGTTCAACGGCTCGAACAAGTGATGACTGCGCAGAATCTGGTGATGGACGCGATGAAGCACCATAAGAATTCATCCTGAAGATTGAGGAGGGGATGGCGATCAAGTCAAACGAGGCCCAGCGAGACGCCGCTGGCCAACGCCAGGACCGAGGTCAACACCACGAACCAGGCCAGTGGCTGGATGACTTTTTTCATGACGACTCCTGGGGATTCGAGAGGGATCAAGGTTTTTGATTGCTGAAAGCCTGAGCAAGACGCGGGCCATGCCTGGAGGCCCTTGTTTATTAGGGTTGTCAGAAAAGAGGGTAAAAACGACCACGAGGTTTATGGTTTAAATAACCCTTAAATGGTCATTTGTACCCTGATTCGAAACACCTGTGGCGAGGGGGCTTGCCCCCGTTGGGCTGTGCAGCAGCCCTAGAACCTGCAATCACATTTCATCAGGCACACCTCATTCATAGGTTTTACGACTGCTGCGCAGCCGAACGGGGGCAAGCCCCCTCGCCACAGTGGGTTGAATTGGGATCCGGGGCACGCCCCTTGCACACTTGATCTGCGACAAAGGCAATTGATCGCCAATACCCGATCATTGCCCCCGGAATTACCTCGACGCGTGCGGGTTGGCGTCAGGTCAGCAGCAAGGTAAAGGAGTGGCTTTATGCAAGTGCTCGACCGCCGTAAAGCGATGGCCATCGCGCCGCTGTTACGTTTGGCCTTTCGGCCGTTTTTCCTCGCCGGCTGCCTGCTGGCAGTGCTGGCCATTCCGCTCTGGCTGGCCGCCTTCAATGGTGCGCTTTCCGGTTGGCAGCCGGCGGGTGGCTGGCTGGGCTGGCATCGACACGAATTGCTGTTCGGATTCGGCTTGGCGATTATCGCGGGCTTTCTGCTGACGGCGGTGCAGACCTGGACCGGTCGCCCCGGCCTCAGCGGGCGACCCCTGGCCGCGCTGGCATTGCTGTGGTTGTTGGCGCGCGTGGCCTGGCTGGTCAATGCGCCATGGCCGGTGCTCGCGGTGCTGGAATTGGCGTTCCCGCTGGCGGTGGCCGCGCTCATGGGTTTCACCTTGTGGAAGGTGCGGCAGAAACGTAACTACCCGATTGCGGTGGTGCTGCTGTTATTAGCGGCGGCCGACGGCTTGTCCCTGTACGGCCTGGTCGAAGGTCATGAAGGCTGGCAGCGTCAAGGTGTGCTGACCGGCCTCTGGCTGGTGGCGGCGATGATGGGGTTGATCGGCGGGCGCGTCATTCCGTTCTTCATCCAGCGTGGCCTCGGCAAGGTCGAAGGCGTGACCCCTTGGCCGTGGCTGGATTGGCTGCTGCTGATTGGCTCACCGCTGGTGGCGTTGTTGTATGCCGCCGGACCTGCGCTTGACCCCAATTTCTGGGTGGGCCTGTTGTTCGCCGTGTTGGCCGCAGGGCATCTGGTGCGTCTGGTTCGCTGGCATGATCGCGCCCTCTGGCACGTACCGTTGCTGTGGTCGTTGTACCTGGCGTATGCCTGGTTGGCGGTGGCTTGTCTCGGAATGGCGCTGTGGCATTTCGGTGTGCCGATCAATCCAAGTCTGGCGGTGCATTGCCTAACCATCGGCGCCATGGGCGGCCTGGTGCTGGCGATGATCGCGCGGGTCAGCCTGGGGCATACCGGCCGTGCGCTGGAGCCGCCGTCGGGCATGACGTTGGCGTTCATTCTGCTCAACCTGGCGTGTCTGAGCCGGGTCGTGTTGATCCTGTTCTTTCCTCTGCCTGCGTTGTGGCTGGCCGGTCTGTGTTGGACGCTGGCGTTTGCGCTGTACGCCTGGCGCTACGGGCCGATGCTGTTGCGGGCGCGGGTGGACGGCCATCCAGGCTAAGCAAGCGAACTGATGGAGGCTGCCAGTGTTATATCCCTTTTTACTGGTCACCCACTTGCTGGCGGCGATTGCCTTCATCGGCACGCTGTTCTTCGAGGTGGTGATCTGGCACAACGCCCGCCAGCAGGTGGCGGTTACCGCGCAAACGGGCGCCGATCAAGCGATCGCAGTGCGTTCGCGCAAGGTGCTGCATGGCGTGGTGTTGCTGTTGTATGGCGCCGGCATCAGCCTGGCGTGGCAACACCGTGGCGTATTGAGTCAGCCGCTGGCGAGCAGTTTTGGCACGTTGCTGAGCCTGAAGATCGTCCTGGCCCTGAGCATCATCGGTCATTACTTCCTGCTGGCGTACTGGCTGAAAAGCGCACGACTGACCACGACCCGCGCCAGCTGGATTCGCCGCAGCATCCTTGGGCACATGGTGTTGATCGTGATCCTGGCCAAGGCGATGTTCTATTGGCACGGTTGATCGCGCTGGGGAAACCCGTAATCCCGAGGTGACGCCCATTCGCGAGCAGGCTCGCTCCCACATTGGAATTCCATCCCCTGTGGGAGCGAGCCTGCTCGCGAAAGCGGTGTCACTGGTTGGCGATCAATGACGGGGTTTGAGGGCATTAACAAACAGCACGTTGTTCTCCAGATGGATGTGTTGCATCAGGTCATCACGAAACTCCAGCAGCCCACGATACAGGGCGCGCCAGGTGTTACAGGCATCGGCCGGCGGGGTGATGTTGTTGGTCAGTGCAAGCAGCTTTTCGAGGGCTTCGCCATGTTGATCATGTTCAAAACGCAGCACCTGGATCGGCGGCGCCGCTTGAGAGCCGATGCCCTGTTGCAGCATCGGGAACAGCACTTGTTCTTCCTTGAGCATGTGGCCTTCGAGTTCTTGTTGCATGTCAGTCAGCAGATCGGCCAGGCCATTGGGGCAGCTGCTGCGCGCACCATGGACCTGCTCGACACGACGGGCCAGGCGGATCAGTTCCGGCAGTTGCTCGCGATGGCGGGCGTGGTAGCGCGCCAGCAGGTGGGCGATCAACAGCTCCGTCGGTTCGCTGCGCCAGTCGTGTTGGGTTTCGCCGGTGTCTTGCAGCCGGTGCAGCGCATCGGCGATCAGCACCGGGTCGAGGTCTTTGCCCGCGGCCGCTTCACGCAGGCTTTTATGCCCGCCGCAGCAGAAGTCCAGTTTGAAGGTGTGGAAAATCCGCGTGGCGCCGGGAATATCGCAAGCCAGTTGGCCGAGGCTTTGTTCCAGTAGGGTCAGGCTCATCAGGGGGTTCCTTGTTTGGATTTCAACGGTTCCCCAGGCTCATTGCACCCGGCATGCCATCTTTAACGTATTGAAAAATAGAGCTTTATTTTTAGTTGTGGTGATAGGCACCCGGACGCTTTAGGGTGAATCCAACCATAGAGGGTAATAACTACCATGCTGCGAGAAAGCCTGGCGGCCGACCTGATTGTCGAGTTGCCCAATGCTGTGCGGTTGCAACGACTGGTCCAGACCCTGCGGGAGTACTTCAACAGTGGCGCCGTGGGATTGCTGCGTCTGGACGACGACAGCCTCAGGCCGGTGGCGACGGTGGGGCTGGTGCATGAAGCGTTGGGCCGTCGGTTCGTCATCGCCCAGCATCCGCGGCTGGCGGCGATCATGGCGTCGCGCGAACCCACCTGGTTCGAGCCCGATAGCCGTCTGCCGGACCCCTATGACGGCTTGCTCGACCATCACGCCGGCGAACCGATGCCCGTGCACGATTGCATGGGCGTGAGCCTGTACGTGGAGGGGCGGATCTGGGGCGCGATCACCCTCGATGCGCTGCACGCCGGGACTTTCGACAGTCGTGCGCGGGAAGAACTCAAGCGCTGCACCTTGCAGATCGAAGCCGCCGTGCGAGTTACCCGGCTCGAGCAGGAAAACCGCAGCCTGCGCTTGTCCCGCAGCGATATTCAAGACGTGCGGCGGCCGGCTGATGAAGGCGAAATCCTCGGGCAGAGCGAGGTGCTGCATCAGTTGCTCAATGAACTGGACGTGCTGGCCGACTCCGAATTGCCGGTGTTGCTGCTGGGCGAGACCGGCGTCGGCAAAGAGCTGTTCGCAAGGCGCTTGCATCGTCTGTCGCGCCGCAGTCACAAGCCGCTGGTGCAGGTCAACTGCGCGGCGTTGCCGGAGTCTCTGGCAGAGAGTGAATTGTTCGGCCATGTCAAAGGCGCGTTTTCCGGCGCCACCAGTGACCGTGCCGGACGTTTCGATGCGGCCAACGGTGGCACGCTGTTTCTCGATGAAGTGGGCGAATTGCCATTGGCCGTGCAAGCGAAGCTGCTGCGCACCCTGCAGAACGGCGAAATCCAGCGCCTCGGCGCCGACAAGCCGCTGCATGTCGATGTGCGCATCATCGCCGCGACCAACCGGCACCTGCCGGACAGCATCCGCGACGGCTTGTTTCGGGCCGATCTGTATCACCGGCTCTCGGTGTACCCGGTGCCGATTCCACCGTTGCGCGAGCGGGGTAACGATGTATTGATGCTGGCCGGGCATTTCCTCGAGCTCAATCGGGCGCGGCTCGGTTTGCGCGGCTTGCGCCTGTCGCCGGCGGCCGAGCGAGCGCTGCTGACGTACAGTTGGCCGGGCAACGTGCGCGAGCTGGAGCATGTGATCAGCCGGGCCGCGTTGAAGCAGCTCAGTCGCGGCACCAGTCGCACGTTGATCATGACCCTGGAGCCCGAGATTCTGGACCTCGACAGTGCCGTGGGCGAGCAGGGTGCGGTCGTCGAAAATCCACTGGACGTTACGGCTGATGAGCCGTTCCAGCCTCTTGGTGAAGCGGTCGACGATTACCAGCGCAAGAAAATCCTCCAGGCCTTGAGCCTGTCCGGGGAAAACTGGGCCAGCGCCGCGCGGATTCTGGAAGTCGATCCCAGCAACCTGCACAAACTGGCTCGGCGTCTGCGTCTCAAATAAGGTTGATGGTGGTCAAGGTGGTCTTGCGCTGTGCATTGCACACTGGGCAGAACCTTTTTGGAGATCACCGTCATGCCCCTTTCCCTGGCCCAGATGCGCCGTAACTACACCCTTTTTGGCCTGCAAGACGAGTCGGCGCTGGACGACCCGATGGCGATGTTCCGGCAATGGCTGCAACTGGCCCGCGACACCGAGCGCGCGCCTGTCGAAGCCAACAGCATGGTGTTGGCGACGGTCGACAGTGAAGGGCGCCCGCACTGCCGGGTCCTGCTGCTCAAGGGCTTGAGCGATGAAGGCTTCACCTTTTTCGGCAATTACCAGAGCGACAAGGGCCAGCAACTGGCCGCCAACCCGCATGCGGCGATGACCTTTTTCTGGCCGGGGCTGGAGCGTCAGGTGCGTATCGAAGGCCAGGTCTCCAGGCTCGACCCGATGCTGTCGGATGCGTACTTCGATTCCCGCTCGCAGGACAGTCGCCTGGGCGCCTGGGCTTCGCCGCAAAGCCGGCCGCTGGCCAATCGGGCCGAGCTTGAATCGCTGTTGCTCCAAACCATCCAGCGCTTTGCCGGCAAGATCGTGCCGCGGCCCGAACATTGGGGCGGCTACTGCTTGCGCCCTGAGCGTCTGGAATTCTGGCAGGGCCGTGCCGACCGCTTGCATGACCGCCTCGATTACCGGTTGCGCGATGGTGTTTGGCAACGCAATCGACTGGCGCCCTGATAGCGATGGGAGACAGTGTGGGAGCGAGCCTGCTCGCGATAGTGGTGTGTCAGTCACCATTGATGTTGCCTGACAAACCGCTATCGCGAGCAGGCTCGCTCCCACAGGTTTTTGTGTGCCCGACACATTCTGCTTATGTCCCTGTGGAGGTACCTCCTTGGAGGAATAGGCTCACCGGGGATTCCGGTTCAGGCTTTGTCCCATACCCTCATTCACGGGAAGGCTTGGATATGGCCCATCTGGCGCAACGCACGTTTGAACCCCTGAACATCGCCGTGCTGACCATCAGCGATACGCGCACCTTTGACACCGACACCTCGGGGCAGACCCTGACGGATTTGCTGCAAACGGCCGGGCATGTATTGATCGACCGTGACCTGGTCAAGGACGACATTTATCAGATTCGCGCCAAGGTCTCTCACTGGATCGCCGACCCCAAGGTTCAAGTGATACTGATGACCGGCGGCACCGGTTTCACCGCGCGCGACAACACACCGCAAGCGGTCTTGCCGTTGCTGGACAAACACGTGGAAGGCTTCGGTGAACTGTTTCGTCAGGTGTCCCTGGCGGAAATCGGCATGTCCAGTCTGCAGTCACGGGCGCTGGCCGGGATGAGCAACGGCGTGCTGGTGTGCTGCGTTCCGGGTTCGCCCGGCGCGTGTCGAACTGCCTGGAACCAGATCCTGCTCGAACAATTGGACAGCCGCACCGGCCCGTGCAATTTCGTCGCGCATTTGAAGCCGCAAGCGCAACGGGTCATTGACGCCTGCGAGACACGCTCATGACTGGTCGGGTGTGCGACCTCGGCCACCTGATGCCGGTGGACGAGGCCATCAGCCGTCTGCTGGAGCAGGCACCGCCGCCGCCCCTGGCGCAAAAGATCGGTCTGGATCAAGCCTTGGGTCGGGTGCTGGCGGCGGACATTCATTCCCCCGTCAACCTGCCGGCCTGGGACAACAGTGCCATGGACGGTTACGCCCTCAGGGCTGCTGACCTGCCACCGGACGGTGGCTACTTGCCGATTGGCGGACGAATTGCGGCAGGGGATCAGGCGAGCTCGCCGTTGCTCGCGCAGCAAGCTGTACAGATTTTTACCGGCGCGCCATTGCCGCCGGGTGCCGACACGGTGGTGCCGCAAGAGCGTTGCCGGATCGAGGGCGAGCGCGTCTGGTTTCCTCCCGTAAGCGTTGGCGATCACGTGCGCAAGGAGGGTGAGGAGGTGCGCCGGGGAGACCTGTTGCTCCAGGCCGGTAAACGCCTGCGTGCGCAAGAAGTGGGGTTGCTGGCCGGCGCTGGCATCGCGCGGGTCGAGGTCTACCGTCCGTTGCAGGTGTGCCTGCTCAGCAGCGGCAATGAACTGCGTGAGCCCGGCGACTCGTTGGCGCCGGGGCAGATTTACAACAGCAACCGTTACTGCCTCGCGGCGTTGTTGAGTGGCTGGGGCGTCGAGGTGCACGACTATGGCGTCATGGCCGATGAGTTGGCGGCCAGCCGGCATGCCTTGAGCCTGGCGTCTTCGGAATGCGACCTGTTGTTGAGTTCCGGTGGCGTCTCGGTCGGTGAAGAAGATCACCTCAAACAGGCCATCGAGGAACTCGGCAGCCTGGATTTCTGGCGGCTGGCGATTCAGCCGGGTAAACCGCTGGCCTTCGGCGAAGTGGCCGGCAAACCCTGGATCGGCATGCCGGGCAATCCTTCGGCGGCGCTGATTACCGCGTTGGTGGTGGTGCGGCCGTTCCTGCTCAGGGCCCAGGGCGTGAAAGACGTGTTGCCGCTGCCAATGGCCGTGCCCGCCGGGTTCGACTGGTTGCAGCGCAACAAGCGTCGGCAGTACCTGCGGGCTCGACTGACGCCGGGTGCTGACGGCCAGTTGCGCGTGGAGCTGCACCCTCAGCAAAGTTCGGCGATGTTGAGCGCCGCGTGTTGGGCCGATGGGCTGGCGGTGATCGAGTGCGAGCAGCAAGTGCTCAAGCACGACAACGTGATGTTCCTGTCCTTCGCCGACCTGATGCATTGATCGCAATTGATTGCCGTCAAGGCCGCGCCTGCCGGTCTCGCTAGACTGGCAGCGCGTTTTTCCATGAGGATCACCCATGCAACTGGTCTGCCCGGCAGGGAACCTGCCTGCGCTAAAAGCGGCGGTGCGCGAAGGCGCCGATGCCGTGTATGTCGGTTTTCGCGATGACACCAATGCCCGGCACTTCGCGGGGCTGAACATGGACGACAAACAGTTCGACGCGGCGGTTGCTCACATTCGCCAGCATCAACGCAAACTCTACGTCGCGGTCAACACCTACCCGCAACCCAAGGGCTGGGAGCGCTGGCAACGGGCGGTCGATCGCGCCGCCGATTTCGGCGTGGATGCGTTGATCGCCGCCGACCCCGGGGTACTCAACTACGCCAGCCAGCGGCATCCGCATTTGGCGTTGCACCTGTCGGTCCAGGGCTCGGCCACGCATGCTGCGGCGCTGGAATTTTACGCGCAACGCTACGGCATTCGGCGTGCGGTGCTGCCGCGGGTGTTGTCCTTGGCACAAGTGCGCCAGGTCGCCGCGAGCAGCCCGGTGCCCATCGAAGTGTTTGGCTTCGGCAGCTTGTGCATCATGGCCGAAGGGCGTTGCCATCTGTCGTCCTACATCACCGGCGAGTCCCCCAACCTCTGCGGCGTCTGCTCACCGGCCAAAGCGGTGCGCTGGAGCGACGACGCCGAAGGCTTGAGCGCGCGGCTCAGTGAAGTGCTGATCGACCGTTACACCCCCGAAGAACCCGCCGGTTACCCGACCCTGTGCAAGGGCCGTTTCCTGGTCGGCGGCAAACGCTTTCATGCGCTGGAAGAACCTACCAGCCTCGACACCCTGGACTTGCTGCCGGAATTGACGGCCATCGGCGTCGAGGCGGTCAAAATCGAAGGCCGGCAACGCAGCCCGGCCTATGTCGAACAAGTCACCCGCGTCTGGCGTGCGGCACTGGATGCCCATCGTGGCTCGCCGGGCAGTTTTCGGGTCAAGGAGGAATGGCGCAAAGTACTGGCCGGTTTGTCCGAAGGCAGCCAGACCACCCTGGGTGCTTATCATCGATCATGGCAATGAGGGAGGCGACATGAAACTCAGCCTTGGACCGGTCCTGTTTTATTGGGACAAAGAGCAACTCAGCAACTTTTACGCCGAGATGTCGGCCTTGCCCCTGGACGTGATTTACCTGGGCGAAACCGTGTGTTCGAAACGCCGGGCTTTTTCACTGGATCAATGGCTGGGATTGGGGCGCGAGTTGCAGGAATGCAGCCAGGCGCAGTTGGTGATCTCCAGCCTGACGCTGATCGAAGCGGCCTCCGAACTGTCCAGCCTTCGTCGTCTTTGCGACAACGGCCAATTGCTGGTGGAAGCCAACGACATGGGCGCGGTGCAGTTTCTGGCTGAGCGCAAATTGCCGTTCGTGGGTGGTCCGGCGCTGAATCTGTACAACGGTCATACCCTCGCGCAACTGCTGGACTGCGGGATGACCCGGTGGGTGCCGCCGGTGGAATGCTCCGCGGCGCTGATTGGCGATGTGCTCGAGCAAGTGCGCGAACTGGGCCGCGAGGTGCCGGAAGTCGAGATCTTTGCTTACGGGCATTTGCCGTTGGCCTATTCCGCACGCTGCTTCACCGCACGGGCGGAAAACCTGCCCAAGGACGACTGTCGGTTCTGCTGCCTCAACTACCCCGACGGCCTACCGCTGACCAGTCAGGAAGGGCAGGCGTTGTTCACCATCAACGGTATTCAAACGATGTCGGCCGAGGTGACCAATCTGCTGGCGGATTACTCCGGGCTGGTGGCCTGTGGCGCCGATCTGTTGCGTCTGAGCCCCCGCGCTCAGGGCATGGCCGAGGTGATCGCGGCCTATCAACGGGTTCGACTGGGCGAGACACCGCCGCTGTTCGTCGACGGTTGCAATGGCTACTGGCATGGCCAGGCCGGCATGCTGCGTGTCGAGGAGGTCGGCCTGTGTTGAATCGAAAGAAATGGCTGCTGAAAGGCGCCGACCGGTTGTTGCCGTTGGTGCGCCGGGTGCCATTTGCGGTGCAGCGCCTGGCGTTGCAACAGGCGCTCAATCGCTGCCTCGCCGAGCCGTTGCGCGATGGCGAGTTTGAGGTTTTGCGCGGGCGTTGGTTGTGCTTGCGGATCCCGGACCTGGGGTTGTCGTGGTTCCTGACGTTGACTCGTGACGGGTTGCGAATTGCTGAACGCGCCACGGCGCATGTGACGATCAGCGGTAACTGGCGCGAGTTTCTATTGCTGGCGAGCCGTCAGGAAGATCCGGACACGTTGTTCTTTCGTCGGCGTTTGGTGATTGAGGGCGATACGGAGTTGGGGTTGGCATTGAAGAACCTGATCGACAGCCTTGACCCAGATGTTCTGCCGGTTTGGTTGTGGCGCAATCTGGAGCGGGCCGGGAAGGGACTGGCGGCGGGGTAACCGCCAGGCCATTCCTGAACACCTAGAGGTATTTGTCCGTTACGGCGCCTTCCGAGGCGCTGGACACGGTCTTCGCGTATTTGGCCAGCACACCGCGTTTGTACTTGGGTTCCGGGCGCACCCAGCGGGTTTTGCGCTCGGCCAGTTCGGCGTCTGAAACATCGACCGTAATCTGCCGTGTTTCGGCGTCGATGGTGATCTTGTCGCCGTCTTCAATCAGCGCGATCGGCCCGCCGTCAAAGGCTTCGGGCGTGATATGGCCCACCACGAACCCGTGTGAACCGCCGGAGAAACGACCGTCGGTGATGAGCGCAACGTCCTTGCCCAGTCCCTTGCCCATGACCGCTGACGTCGGCGAAAGCATTTCGCGCATGCCGGGCCCGCCCTTGGGGCCTTCGTAGCGGATCACGATCACATCGCCGGCCTTGACTTCGCCGTTGAGGATGCCGGCCAGCGCACCTTCCTCACCGTGATAGACCCGCGCCGTGCCTTCAAAGCGCAGGCCTTCCTTGCCGGTGATCTTGGCCACGGCGCCGGTTGGCGAAAGGTTGCCGCGCAACACCACCAAATGGGAGTCTTTTTTGATCGGTTGGTCGAAGGGCAGGATCACGTCCTGGCCTGCGGGGTAGTCGGGCACGTTTTCCAGGTTTTCGGCCAAGGTTTTGCCGGTGACTGTCAGCGCATCGCCATGCAGCATGCCGGCGGCGAGCATACGCTTCATCAGCGGCTGGATGCCGCCGATGGCCACCAGTTCGCTCATCATGTATTGGCCGCTGGGACGCAGGTCGGCCACCACCGGGGAGACCTTGCCCAGCTCGACGAAATCATCCAGCGTCAGCTCGACATCCACGGCATGCGCCATCGCCAGAAGGTGCAGCACGGCATTGGTCGAGCCGGCGAGGGCGATCACCACTCGAATGGCATTTTCAAACGCCTTGCGGGTCATGATGTCGCGCGGTTTGATGTCTCGCTTGAGCAGTTCCATGACCTGCTGGCCAGCGCGGAAACTGTCCGACGCCTTGTCGCTGCCAACGGCGTCCTGAGAGCTGGAACCGGGCAGGCTCATGCCCAGTGCCTCAATCGCGGACGCCATGGTGTTGGCGGTGTACATGCCGCCGCAGGAGCCGGGGCCCGGAATCGCCACTTCCTCGATGTGCTTGACTTGAATCTCGCTGATATCGCCCCGCGCGTGCTGACCCACGGCCTCGAACACGGAAATGATATCGGTGTGGCCCGCGCCCGGCCGGATGGTGCCGCCATAGACGAAGATGGAAGGGCGATTCAGCCGCGCCATACCGATCAGGCACCCCGGCATGTTCTTGTCACATCCGCCCACGGTGACCAGGCCGTCAAAGCCTTCGCAGCCGGCCACGACTTCAATGGAATCGGCGATCACTTCACGCGATACCAGCGAATATTTCATGCCTTCGGTGCCGTTGGCGATGCCGTCGGAAATGGTGATGGTGTTGAAAATGACGCCCTTGGCCCCAGCGGCATTCGCGCCTTTTTCGGCTTCAATGGCCAGCTTGTCGATGTGCATGTTGCAGGGCGTGACCATCGCCCAGGTCGAGGCGATGCCGATCTGCGGTTTCTTGAAGTCTTCGTCCGTAAAACCCACGGCCCGCAGCATCGAGCGGCCGGGCGCGCGTTCTACGCCGTCGACCACTTGGGAGGAATATTTGCGCAGATCAACCTTGTCGCTCATGACATCTCCTCACCGGCTCATCGAGAAAAGCACGATGAGTATAGTGGCCGAGACGGACTATCAAGTCGGGAACAGACGCGCGGGTTTGCCGTGTCGTGATATTCTTCGCCCCAACTTGCTTTGACCTATTCAGTTTGCGTGTCCTTGAGACGCGCCAACAGAATCACTGTCGCTCAAGTAGCTGAAGCCAATAACGATAAGAAGTCAGTTCAGTAGGGACATATAAACTGAGGTCGATGGAGACACGTCGGCCTTGTGTGCCCACCCTCCAATCCTTGTGCGAGCGCAACCCACTGCATGCTGCCTGCATGCCGTGAACCGGGGCCTCAAGCATGGGGATGGAAGGGCGGATGGCGTTTTATCATAGGTGCTACACATGTTTAAAAAAATGAACACGGCCCTGCTGGGGCTGGCTTTGTCGATGGGGATCACGTCCGTTCACGCGGAAGAGGCAAAGAAAGTCGATGTGCTGCTCATTGGCGGCGGCATCATGAGCGCGACCCTCGGTGTCTGGCTCAATGAGCTGGAACCTGGCACTTCGATGGAAATGATCGAGCGCCTCGACGGCGTCGCCCTGGAAAGCTCCAATGGCTGGAACAACGCCGGTACCGGTCACTCCGCCCTGGCCGAGTTGAACTACACCCCGGAAGACGATAAAGGCAACGTTCAGATCCCGAAAGCCGTTGAAATCAACGAAGCCTTCCAGATCTCCCGTCAGTTCTGGGCCTGGCAGGTTCAGCAAGGCGTGCTGAAGAACCCGCGTTCGTTCATCAACTCCACGCCGCACATGAGCTTCGTGTGGGGCGATGACAACATCAAGTTCCTGAAGAAGCGCTACGAAGCCCTGCAAGCGAGCCCGCTGTTCGCCGGCATGCAGTACTCCGAAGACCCGGCTGTGATCAAGAAGTGGGTTCCGCTGATGATGGAAGGGCGCGACCCGAACCAGAAAGTCGCGGCCACCTGGTCTCCTATCGGGACCGACGTCAACTTCGGCGAGATCACCCGCCAGTTCGTTGCGCACCTGCAAACCACGCCGAAATTCGACTTGAAACTGTCTAGCGAAGTGCAAGACATCACCAAGAACGAAGACGGCACCTGGCGCGTCAGCTACAAAAACCTCAAAGACGGCAGCAAAACCGAAACCGACGCCAAGTTCGTGTTCATCGGCGCGGGCGGCGGTGCACTGCACCTGCTGCAGAAGTCCGGCATTCCTGAAGCCAAGGAATACGCAGGCTTCCCGGTAGGCGGTTCGTTCCTCGTGACCGAGAACCCGACCCTGGCCGAGCAACACCTGGCCAAGGCCTACGGCAAAGCCTCCGTTGGCGCACCGCCAATGTCGGTTCCGCACCTGGACACCCGTGTCCTGGACGGCAAGCGCGTCATCCTGTTTGGCCCATTTGCGACTTTCAGCACCAAGTTCCTCAAAGAAGGCTCGTACCTGGACCTGCTGACCACTACCACCACGCACAACGTGTGGCCAATGACCAAGGTCGGCATCAAGGAATACCCGCTGGTCGAGTACCTTGCTGGCCAACTGATGCTGTCTGATGAAGACCGCCTCAACGCCCTGAAAGAATACTTCCCGAACGCCAAAGCCGAAGACTGGCGCCTGTGGCAAGCCGGCCAACGCGTGCAGATCATCAAGCGTGATGAAGCCGCCGGTGGCGTGCTGAAGCTGGGTACCGAGATCGTTGCCTCGCAAGACGGCACCATCGCAGGCCTGCTGGGCGCATCGCCGGGTGCTTCGACTGCCGCACCGATCATGCTGACCGTGCTGCAGAAGGTGTTCAAGGACAAGGTTGCATCGCCTGCCTGGCAGGAAAAGCTGCACCAGATCGTGCCGAGCTATGGCACTCAGTTGAATGGCAACCCTGCGAAAGTGGCTGAAGAGTGGGCTTACACCTCCAAGGTGCTGGAGCTGACTCCGCCACCGGCGATTGGTCAGGTTGCGGCTCCGGCGGCTGCTCCGGCTGCTCCGGCCAAGGCTCCAAAGGCTAATGCTGCGACGGATATGGCTCTGTAACTAGAGGCGTAATCGAAAAGCCCACTGAACCGGTGACGGTCAGTGGGCTTTTTTGTGCGTGATGGGTCAGCGCTCTCAGCCTTGGGGGCAGGTAGCCAGTGGCCAACCAATGCGCGCTGCACGAAGGAGACTGGCCTTAACAACCATGCGGTGAAAGGGGGCAATAACAAAGATGTAGGCCCGGCCTAAGCGGTTGTGGCAGTGGACCACGGTTGAGAAAACGAGCTGGCGACTGCCTTCTGGCTCTGTCTCTCCAGAACACAGGATCGATATCCGGAAGTCGAGGTGTTTGTCATCCTCTCCCAACACGATTTCAGTCTGGTTCGCGCTGTAGACCTTGAAGATTCCAACCCGATTGGCAAGTGATGCCAACTGTCTGGCTGTCTTGAGACCAAAACAGGCAACGATAGTGTCCCGGACTTTCATGAGCCATCCGATCCAGGATGGCTGGTGGGAAAGGATGAATCGAGCAAGCAAATCTGGATTGCCGGATGTACCCGCAGGCAGCCGAATCGCAAAAGCGTCCGCCAGGTTCATCGACTTGTAAAGGTGGGTAATGCCGGACCTCGAGGGGACTGGCACGGACTTAATGAGCTCAAATTCTCGGGGCATCGGTGATCTCTCCTGAGTTCCAACTACTGATTGGACGACATGCCATGTCGCGTTTCCTGCTTAGGCTGTCCGGCACGAGGTGCCAACTTCTCCTTGTCGGATACTGAGTCCGATCAAAGCATCATAGAGCGCTTGCTGCCCAGTTGGCAGAACAGGGAGCAACGTCGCCCGGCGCTTGTCGACATCGAACCAGGATTCAACCAGCCATCCCACCAGATAGAGCGCCGAAAGGCATCCGCCAGCGGTTGCAACGTTTCCCTGGCATACAAGAGGCTGATTCACGGACTCAAGTCCCAGAGCTTGTAATCCCGATCGTGCATCCGGGTGTGTAGTGGCTTGGCCGTTGAGCAGTCCAAGCCGCTCGAGAATGAACGCTCCGGCGCATATGGAGCCGATTCGCTGGCGCCTGGAGTCAAGTTCAAACGACGGCAGGAAATCCGGGGCGGCAAGTGCAGCGGGTATCCCTTCCTTGCCGCTGACGAACAATACCGCGTCAGCACTATTGGCCTCGGAAAGCGGACCGTGCACCGAAACAGGCAAGCCGTGCGCCGATCGCACGATAGCGCTGGAACCCAATATTCGGACGTGCCAGTCCTCAGTGTTACGGCCTAAGATGTCCCACATCAGGAACAGGTCGATATCAGTGAATTGGTCGAAAGCAACCAGAACGTTTTTTTTCAAGGCGAGCTCCATGAAAAGTGCTGGCGTGCAAAACGCAACGGCCATCTTTGCTGGTGTTCGCAGCGTATCAATCGGTTGCGCACCATACACAGTCTGTATGGCGCTAAATATGGAGCGAAAAAACTGGTGAGCACACTAACTCGTAACCATTGGATCGCGGCTGGTTTTGAGGCCCTCGACCAAATAGGGCATGTTGGCGTTTCGGCCGAGAGCCTATCGCGCCGATTGAATGTGACCCGCGGATCGTTCTATCACCATTTCCGCAATCGCGAAGACTTTGTCCGCACCTTGCTGGCCGCTTGGGAAGAAGACTACACGGAGCGCATGCTCGCTTATGCGGCGCAGGGTCGTAGCGCGGGCGAAACCTTGAAGCGCTACTTGAGTATTGCCGCTGAGAAACAACCTGGGCGGGAAGTTGCCATCCGAGCCTGGTCGCTGCACGATCCGTTGGTAGGCGAGTTTCAGCAGCGTGTGGATACTAGACGTCTGGACTTCGCGATACGAACTTGCCGCCGCTTGGTCCATCTGCCAGGCGAAGCAGAAGTGATCGGGCTTGTGGCCCATATGTGCCTGATTGGTGGTCAACAGGCAGGGCTGCGGCGCGATGCCGCTCGCTTCAACAGTTTCATGCACCGAGCCTTTTCTCTTTTCGAAGGGGCTCTTCCACCGTGGCGGGCCTGACGCGCGCTATAACAATGGCGATTAATGGAGACTTCGCATCCGTCTTAACGCTACTGCGTTGGTTTTTGCTCAACGTCCTCCGAATCGCTAGAGGTGGCTGCATCTTTTTCCATCGCTTCCGGGTCGGCACCGGAGTTTGAACCCGAAGCTTCCTCACCTTTTTTGTCGGCCTTTTCCTCTTTGGATTCAGTGCCCTGGGTCTGATTGATTCCGGGAAGCGCGGCAGGTGGCACAGCAGCATCTTCAGTGACCTTTTCGGTCGCAAGTGCGAAAAGCGGGCAGGCGAACAGGCCCGCGATGGTGAGTGCAGCAATTGTCCTGTTCATCAGATGAGCCTGCCGTGTGAGGGGTTGTACAGCGTTGGAAAAAACGGGAGGAGGAAGGTGCTGGGAAACTGACAAGCGGTGGCGTTTTTTGAGTTCGTAGTTCCAGAAATGGCCAAAGCAGCGCTTTCAGTTGTCATGATCAGCTCCTCCGAATCACGATAAAGCAACTATAAAAAGTGCAAACCATCCATGAATACTCCCGAAAAAGTCGTCTCGACCGGTCCGATGAGAAACACAGGTCCCACGCCATCCCATTGAACCGTTACGGTTCCGCCATCACATTCAACCTCAACGGAGTTATCTAACAAGCCACGACGAATTCCGTTAACAGCGGCACCACAAGAGCAGGAACCTGAACCGAGCGGAATGCCACCCCAGCGCTCCCAAATGCGCAACCGAATATGTTTTCGGTCGATGATCTGGACGAAATGCACGTTCGTCCTGAGTGGAAACAGGGGGTTGGTTTCAATTGTCGGGCCGATGGTCGCTATATCGATGGCTGTTAGATCCTCCACGAAATAGGTGCAGTGCGGATTTCCCATGCTGCAAGCTGTTGGGTCACCGGTAAGTGGCAAAACAGCAGTGTCCAGTTCCAGAGCCAGGGGAATATCCGACCAGCCGAAAAGCGGCTCTCCCATGTTGACGGAAATTGCGCCGGTTGAAGTTCGTTCGCAAGTGAGTAGACCACGGTTGGTTCGGAGCGCTATCGAAGTGCTGTTCGATTCGCGCATCAGCATATGCGCGGCGCCCCTTGTTGCACTGCCACAAACATCCAGTGCGGAGCCATCTGCATTCCAAAACATCAAACGCGCATCGGCATCATCGCAATCGAGCACCACCGCAAGTTGATTGAATCCGACGCCTCGGTTGCGATCACCCATTCGCCGAGCGAGGGCACTTGTCATTGGGTTGGCCACGTTTCGTGAGTCCACTACAACGAAGTCATCGCCATTAGCGTGCATTTTTTGAAAACTCAGCGGCATACAAAGATCCTGGCGCAATTGATGTTTAAAGGCGATCCAGCCCCAACTCGGTGTTCTGATCCGTATTTTCCTGCGATATCTGCATCTGTAACGCACACAGCCGCCGCCTCACAATAACGGCACGCTCCGCACTCGCGGCGACCGCTGCACCGCAAACTCATAATGTAGGAGGCCCAATGGGCAAGATGGCGATTTTCCTGGGTGGATTTCTGGTGTTGACCATTCTGATTGGTGCCCTGGCCACGATCTCTCCGGCTTAGTCCTTCCGGCGATTAAACGTCTTCACGCCAACGCCGGCGCAAAGTGCAGCACGACCATGCGCACCAGGTGATGGGTCAGGACGGTTACTGGCGATCAACGCAGTGGCGAGTATTGAGCCGAGCAACAGGTCATGGGGGACACCGGCATATTGCAGCGCGGTGCCGACGCCGCTGGCGATCAGCAAACACAGTAGGGTTTTCAAATGAGTCTTCCTTGATTCCTGTTGAACCCGACGCTTGCATCTGGGCCACGCACGTTGTCCCACCTAACGGTCTGAAGCGTCAAGTGACATCCCTTTCGTGGCAAAACCTGGGTTGAACCCCTGTCTTCGGCTGAGACCTAATCAGTAGTAATCGCAGGAGGGCCAAATCATGTCTGAAGCTACCAGCTATTTTTCAATCGCTGTCGCGGTGTTCATTCTGCTCGTTGACCTTTGGGCCATCATCAGCGTGTTTCGCAGCGACAAAACGGTGGGGGTGAAAGCGGCTTGGGCTATCGGCCTCATCGTCTTTCCGGTGATTGGATTGATCGTTTGGGGTGTTGCAGGGCCGCGCGGAATCAAGGAGGGGCCAACCTCGCAGGAACACAGCAAAGGATAAAATCTTGTCCGTTTGTCGACAGCGTTGAAGGTTTTTTGAGATTTACCAAAGCAGGAGACAGCCATGAAAAAACTATACGTGTGCCTTACCCTCGGCAGCCTGTTTCTGCTGCAGGGTTGCTTCGATAGCTCAAAAAATACAACCAAGCAAAATACCGACGGCACCAAATCATCGGTGCAGATGCAAGAAGGTAAGGCTGAACAGAGCAAGTAATGCCCGAGGACGATGAAGGAGAGACGTTCAAATACGATTTGGAGCAGCGGGATCTATTGCCTACCGGGGCGATGACGGCTTCAGGCGATTATCCCTATCGAGGTGGTAGCGCTCCAGATCACGCGCCAGGAACAATTCGCGTGCCTCTGACATTTCTATTCCGGGTAAGGGACACCCGCTGAAGTGCCAGGAAAAATGAGATCCATGACCGACCCTTCATCGTCGAAATCGATCTTGAAGTTCTTTCATGCATTCACCAGCCGGCTCGAAAATTGCGGAATTGCCAAGGGTCGTCCGGCTGAATGCTGTGCTCCGGAAACTCATGGCTGCCCCAGCCAAGTTCAGCGGGCTGGCAGGCCTCCGGGGATGAAGCCTTCCACTGACCATGTGTTTACGAACTCTCCGATTTCTTTACGGCGATCAGCACACTGAGAATCGTATTCGGCGATATGAATGACTTTCACTCCAAGGTCATAGGCTTGGTCGCTGTGTTGTGCTCATGATTAAATCTCCGCATTCAATCTTTGCGCGAGAAATGTAGCGCTGTTTAAAGTGCGACAATTTCTGGATGTTTCGGTGCCATTGAGGCGATGGGTTTAGCGCACCAGTTGCTCCACCAACTCAGGGGTCACGTAGTGCGGTCCGTCGAACAGGTAGAGCGGATAACCGTCATAGGCCGCCAATTGGGTCTTGAGCTCGGCGGCCGTCGCGGAGCGGAATCCGCCACCGAAACTCGGGCGAAAGGCTTCGACGATGATGCGCACACGTTTTTCACCCAGACGCTGGCGCAAGGCGTCGGCGTAGGTTCTGGCGACCGGCGCGCTGCGGGCGTAGACACCGACGCCGTCCTGGAAGAACACGCCGATGTCATCCGGCAGCCAGCGTTTGAGCCATTCGGCCGTGGCGGCAGGGCCGATATTGGCGCCGTCATAAACACTGATCCATAACGGTCGCGGTAATTTGGCCAGCAGGGCGGGCAGCTCTTTGGCACGGGTCCAGCTCGGGTCGACTTCGACGGGGAAATACCAGCCGGTGACGTTTAACGGCGTGGGCAGTTTGGCGATGCGTTCCGAGACAGCAGCCAGTTGCTCGATGTTGTCCCGTGAACGGTTTTCGCTGAAATAACCCGCCAGCCCAAGGATGACATCCTGCGCCCAGGGCGCCTTGGCGATGCGCGCCCAGTCGGGTAGCACCGGCACGCCGGGCAAGCCGGTACCGGGAATGAAGGCCTGATCGTCGACCACAGTCCACTGCACCAGCAACTCACGAGCCCCGAGTTTTTCCCAGTGCCCGCTGATGCCGACGGTCTGGTTGTCCGGCTGCCAGACGATGCCGACAATCCCCGGTTCGACAGCCTGGGTGCGCGTCACGTAGAGCACGCCGGTCGTTGCGGCAAGCGTGACGGCAAACAGGAGCGCAGCAACAGCCGCGCGACTGACGTTGTAGTTAAAGACTTTCACGGCAGTGCCTTTCAATAGGAATAAGTCAGGCGCCCGAACACGCCTTGAGCGCGATCGTCACCCAGCACCTTCACGCGATACTGCAAGGAAAAATCCACGTAGGAGCGGGGAGCGTTGTAGGCATCCTCGCGGAACCAGTAGCGAACGTTATTACCGACACCCACGCCACCGGCCTTGCCGGATGATGAGTCGGTGCTGCCATCGGCATCGGTCCCGCTGTTCATTTTGGAATCGTAGTCGAACGCCGCCACGACATGCGGGAAACTCACCCAGCGCGAGCCTGCGCCACCAATAGCGTAGCTGCGACCCACCTGCCATTCGCTGTTGAAATAGTCTCGCGAGTCGTTGATGTAGTGCCCGGCCTCGGCGAACAACTGCGAGGTCCACCAACTGGAGGCATCGACCCGCAGATCGGTGCCGATACTTGAACCGTAGCCCAGGCGCACCAGCCAATCACCGTCAATGTCCGACGATCCCAACGGGAACGTGCGTTCGACCGCGGCCATCACATTCAGCGAGGTGAACGGTTTGACCCGTATGCCGACAGCGCCTTGCAGCGCATCGAAACCAGTATCCGAGTCGCCGTTCTTGCTCCACAGCGTGTCGGTGACGCGTCCGTAGAGTTCGACGAAACGGGCGTTGCGATAACCCAAGGGGCGCCAGGACAGTTCAGTGCTGTTCTGCAAGCTGTCATTGCTACTGGCGCCGCTGGGGGCTGAACTCAGGCCACTGCTGGAATTGTTGCCGCGATAACTGGTGGTGCTGGTCAAGCCCCAGGTGCGCGAAACATCGGCCACTGCGCGGCGGGTATCGAACAACTGCTGCGCGGACATGTCCCGTTCGCCGGAGGCTTGTGCGTCGATGACGCGCTTGAAATAGCTGACGGCTTGCTCGTCGTCATTGACCCGCATTGCGGTATACGCCGCGTCCTGCGTTGCCTTCGGCGTGAGCCGGTTATTGGCATCGGCGTTGCGGAATGACGTGTGGGCGCCGTCGTCATCACCCGCCTGGACGGACAGGTAGGCGATCTGCAGGTCGCTCATCGGTTCCAGTTCGCCCGTTGCCCGTGCTTGCTGCAATCGCTCGCGCGCAGTTCGGCGCTGACCGATCGCCGCATACAGGCTGGCCTCCTCATAAGCGGGCAAGCTGCCCAGTGCCAAGGCCTGGGTAAAGTCCTTGCGAGCCCCGGCATCGTCCCCCGATTGCTGACGCAGACGACCACGCTGGGCCAACAGTTGCGCGTCATCGGCATTGAACTTGAGGCCGTCGTTGGCTGCCGTAATGGCGTCGGGGAGACGTTTCTGCTCACTCAGGGCGCTGACCAACAAACGTCGGTAGGCCGGATTGTTCGGTGCGCGATCAATGGCTACCTGGGCCAGGGCAACTGCCGTCCCGGAATCCTTGCGGGCCAAGGCCGCGTAGGCCTGGGAGGCCATGTCGGTTCCCCCGTCGCGCCGGTTGCCTGGCCAGATATTGCAGACCAGGCCGAAGGCACTTTCCTGACAGTTCAATGCGGGTGCCGGAAAGAGGGCGACAGCGTTCAAACCGTTGTTTTTCTGCCGCAACGCCACTCGCGCGGCAGTCCGTCGGCGGGCCAGTTCGCCGCTGTCATCGTCGGTCAGTGGCTGCAAATGATCGAGCGCCTGCTGCGGCTCGCCATGGGCCAACGCGGTGTCGGCGGCGAAAAACCGAATGTGGCGGGTTTCCGCTTTCGGCAGGCCATCGACGGCCAGCACGTGATTCAGGTCAGCCTGGGCTAACCGGGTTTTGCCCTGGCGATCGAGGGCGTAGCTGCGCAAAATCCACGGCGCAGCGTCCCTATCGTCCTGTGCCAATGCTGCAGACGCAGCCTGTTCGGCGCCGCGGTAATCCTTGCCAGCCAGCAGCGCACTGATCAGCAGTTGCTGATTGGCGCTGATCTCGGGCGCCCAGGCGACGGCTTTCCTGGCCTGGTCAACGGCCAAGGTCACATTGCCTTGCTCCAGGGCGTGATACCCCTGTACCGCCAGCGGCGCCGCCAGTTGACGACGAATCGCTTCACGACGCAGCAGCAAAGTCTCGTCGTCCGGGAACATCGCCAGTGCCTGGGTGGTGGCCTGATCCGCTTCTTGCAGATGCTGTTGACGCTGCAAGGACTCGATTAGCAGCAGCCGATAATCCATGCGTTTCGGCGCCTGGGCGACAGCGGTGCGTGCCGCCTGGGCAGCCGCGCCGAAGTCATCGCGATCATAGGCCTTGAATGCCTTTGCCGCGGCGCCGAAGCCCGGGGCTTGGCGCGACTGTGGGTAGCGTTTGGGATGATCACGCAGATCCTTGTCGCGCTGCGCCAAGGTAATCAGCGTGTTCAAACGGGTGATATCGGCCCGTTGACGCAGTGCCTCGCGGGCCTTGGCAATGGCCAGGTCGTAGTCTTTGCGTTCGTAAGCGCTATAGGCCTCGTTGGCCGTGACATAGGCCGGGCCGGTCAACGGCAATGGCAGCGTCTCGGCAGGCGCAACGGCGGGTAACAGGCACAGTCCCGTGGCCATGAGGGTCAGGAAGGGACGGTTCATGCCGGAAGTTCCTCAGGGTAGTGGCTGTGCTGACGGGCCACGGCCTTTTCGATGGTGGTGCGGGGCAACACGCCGCTGTCGACCAGATAGTCGCCGATGCGTCCGTGATGCTGTGGGCGGTACTGCAACATGGCGCGACTGAACACGTCGCGATCCAGTAGCCCCATTTCGATCAGCAGGTCACCCAACAGTGGCGCTCGCGCATCCGGCACCGATTGGCCTTCACGCACGTTCTGTTGACGCAACTGCGCGACGATTTCGCTTTCCCGGGCGATCAGCTGTAGCGGTTCGGTGCCCAGTTCATCGCTGATCTGTTGCAGGCCTTCAGCTGTCAGTGGACTGGCCACCGCGACTTGCGCTCGGCCGTCGGCATTCAAACCAAGCGGCACTACGCGCCAGCGCAGGGCGAATTCATCGTCCAGGGCCTGGGTGGAATCCTGAGCCATGGCCGCCACATTGAACACGCGCGGCAAGTCGTTCTGAAAGGCAATGGCTTCAGCCAGTGTCTCGTCATCCAGCCAGCCGTTACTGAGCAATATCCGCCCCAATGGCATGTGCCGGGTTTTCTGTTCGGCGAGGGCGCTTTGCAGGTCGGTTTCGTTGATCGCCTGCCAGGACAGCAATACGCTGCCCAACTTGCGCGGTGCGAAAGCAACCAGGTCGGTGGACGGAAAGTCGTGCATGGTTTTGTCCCACACCAGCTTGCGGTTCAGCACCTTGCCGACCAGGAACATGCGCCAGGCCCGTGAGGCGGCCATGAAGTTGACGAAGTTGCCCACGACCATCCGCGGAATGGACAGCAAACCATGCTGCCAGCCGTACAGCACGGTGGTGAAATAGCAGCGGTGCGCGATACGCCAGGCCAGCGCGATACCGTTGGCCAGCAGCAAGTATTTGATCACGCCACTGGTTTCAAACGGGGTCGGGAAGCTCACATCCCACAGGCCACTCTGGCGCAGGATAATCAGGCCCAGCAACTGCAAGAGAATCACGTAGGCGATGATGCTGACGAACGCCGTCACTATGCCTTTGCGGTCACGGAACAGCAGGTATCGATTGGCCAGTGAGCCGCTCCAGCCCATTTGCTCCCAGCCTTGCAGGCCAATGCCCAGTGTCCAGCGGGCTTTCTGGCGAAACGCAGTGCGAAAGGTGTCGGGAAAGAATTCGCGAACGCACAACGGCATCTTCAGGGTCGATTCGTAAGGCTTGCGAAACCATGATTTGCGCAGCACGCGAAACTGCACCGGGAAGCGTACGAAGATTGCGTTCATGCCCACGTTGGCCAGGCGTGCGCCGACGTCATAGTCCTCGGTGAGGCTGTCCGTGTTGAACGGCTGGTTCTGGGTTTCCCCGGCCAGTACTCGCAAGGCACGATGGGAGAAACAGGTACCGACTCCGGCCGATGGCACCGTGTCGGTCATGCTTTCACGCACCACCAGATCCTTGCCATGCCATTCGGCGAATTCGTCCATGTAAGTGCCGGCCACCCATTCGTACCAGTTGCGCTCCAGCGAAACCACGGGCAACTGGATCATGTCCTTGCGCGGCAGCAAGTAGTTGAACAGGCGCAACTCCAGCGGGTGCAGCACGTCCTCGCTGTCGTGCAACACGACGCCAGCGAAGGTCATGCCGTGGGTTTTTTCGTGCAGGAAGATGGCCTGGATCACCCAGTTCAGGCAGTCGGCCTTGCAGGTTGGCCCGGCATGCGGGACTTCCACGCGATGCAGCTGCTTGTAACGCCGACGCATGCGTTCCACTTCATCGATGGTGCGCTGGTCGTTGATGTAGGTGCCGACGAAAACCACATAGTTCTGGTAATCGAGGGTCGAGACCATGTTTTCGATCATCGGGGCGATGACGTCATATTCCAGCCAGGCCGGGACCATGATTGCCAGAGGCTGTTCATCCCGGGCCATCAACTGTTCGGCGGTCAGCGGCCGGTATCTGCGGTCCGCAGTGAACTTGCGAAACAGGCGGCGAGACCAGTACCACAGGTCAATAAACAGGTCGTCCAGGCTGGAAATCAGGATCAGCACCGCGACCACGATGGTCGAGATCTCCAGGAAGCTGTAGTAGTGGGCCAGCCAATAGGGCCAATAGAGCGACGTCATCGAAGGCTTCCGTTACTGGCGATTGCGACGGGCGTTACGGCCAGCCAGCATCAGGATGAGGACCAACAGGATTCCACCCGGAATCAGCCACAACAGCGACGGCGTGCGCCAGGCGTCCAGGCTCTTGGGTTCGTCGTTGTCGATCAGTTGGCTGCCACTTGGATCCTTGGCATCGAAGGTGGACAGCACGCCGTTATCACCGAGGATGGCCACGTCGCCGCGGGTCAGCAGAATCTGCCTGGCGAAGCGAGGCGCGTCGTTGCCCAGGGCGTGATAGACCAGACCGTGTTGGCCGCCGGCATCCACCACTTGCAGCGAGGCCAGATGATTGAGGGGATGTACGTCCAGCAGCACCTGATCCTTGTGATTGATGCGCAGGCGACCCTGCTCATCGACCTGCACCGACTCTTTGCTGTCCTTGATCGGCAGCTCGAACGCCAGGAAAGCTTTGTCCGGCGTGGCCGAAACCTTGGAGTCGGCGCTGACGTTCAGGTGCGCCCGCAGCGGCGAAACACCGGCGGCATCAGCGACCGAAATCACTTGCGGCAAACTGCTCGCCGGTTGCTCAAGGTAGGCCTGCGGCACGAGGATTTGCGCGTCCATGGCAAAGCGCGCAGCCATGCCGGAGAAGTCATCATCCAACGCGGTTTTTTCCAGCACGATGTGGCTGGTCGGCAGCACTGAGACCGGGAAGGCCTGTGGTGTTTCCAGGCAACGGTCGCTGACCGGCTGACGCTGGAAAGAGACGCGCAGCACGTTTTTCGAACCCAGGGCGTACCGCGGGATTCGCGCTTCGATGCGTTGCTTCTCACCGTCGGCCACCAGCTGTTGCGCGCCGATCAGGTAATCGTTGAGAAACAGCGAGGCCACCGGCGCGGTATCCGAGGCGCCAGGGGCGGCAGACACATCGATCACGGCCTTCACCGGCAAACGACCGTCGTAGGCGACGCTGCCCAGCGGGAACGAGGTGCTCCAGTCGGATTTGGCCAGCACGTCAATGGCGCCGGCGTTTCCACCCAGGCGCGACAAGGCCACGCGGCCGTCGGCGCTCAAGGGCATTTGTGCTTCGCTGACGGTCAATTGGCGGCTGCGTGCCAGTGTGTTCCAGGCTGAACTGAACAAGGCCAGTGCCTTGCCGGTCGCTTGTGGCGCGATCATCAGCACCGGGCGGGTGCCCAGCAATGCGAGGCGCACGTTGTCAGTGCCGGTGGCGGCCAGGCCTGCGTTGATATGCCGCTCACGCCATTGCGTAAAGGCGCTGGCTGCCGTTGCGTCCAGGCCTTGAACCTGGCTCTGCAACGCGTCTAGCGATTCGTTGACGGCTTTGAGCAGTTGCGGATCGTTGACGGCCAGATCCGCCTGGACGTTCGGCGTCTGTCCCAACATCAACAGGGCGCCGATTTCTGCCGGGTTCGCCAGAACGTGCGGGCCTTTGACGTTGAGGCTGGCGAAGGCTGGAATCATTTGCAGTTCGGCCGGAATGCGCAGGCCGGTCAGGTCAACGCTGTCCTGCACGGCGGGGAAGGGCAGGATGCGGCTGTGTTTGCCGATCCGTTCCAGTGCCACACCCAGGCGCCAGGCCGCGTCGTAGCTTTCGGCGGACAAGGTGCCCGGTGCGACCATGATCCCCGGCTTGCCGGGCAATGCCGTCCAGGCGGCACCGACGTCCTGCAACTGGCTGGCGTCGTAGCTGTAAGTGAGGCGGGTGTCCGGTTCGATGCGCAACACGTTGCCGATGGCGCGTTCGTCTTCGCACAGCACACGGGACACGATTGACGACCAGGCAACCCCGAGGCGCAACGAGCCGTTTTCTCTCGCTTTCTTATCCACGCCGAGCGTGACGCTGGCGTCGCCCTGGGGTTCGCTGAGTCCTTGCGCGCGCACCGGATAACCGTCCAGCGACAACAGCAGCGTGTTGCGGCCGCCTTCGCCATTGAGGTAGCTGGCGTCGAAATTCAGGGTGGCATCCGTCAGCGGCACACCCGCCGGTACCGGCAGATACAGTTCGCGGCGGGCATCGGTCGAACCGAGGATGATGGGAGCGTCGATCCCCAGATCGCTCAAGCGGACCTCACGCTCCTGGCGCGTGTCGGCATTGAGCCGGTCGATCGCCTGGGTAAGCGGGCTGTCCGCGGCCAGAGCAAAGGTCGGCATGAGTGCGAGCAGACTCACGCCACAGGCAAGGGCGCTGAACGCACCCGTATGGATGGCAACGGAAGACTTCATTCAGGTAGATCTCGAGCTGATAAGGGGAGAAGCGGTTCAGGTGAAGGCCGGGTGATATTTTTCGGTAACAGGCACCCCGGACGGGTAGTGCAGGAACTTGGGCAAAAGCCCCCGTGTCACGACGAATTCATCGACCGGGCGACCCATCAGGGCGTCGACGATGCGCGCACTGGCCTTGCCATCGCCATAAGGGTTGGCAGCCTGGGAGCAACGGCGCCACAGCAAGTCGTCATCGAACAATGCATTGACGCCAGCGATGATCGAGTTGGGCGAGGTGCCAACCAGGCGCACAGTGCCCGCGGCGACAGCTTCGGGGCGTTCGGTAACGTCACGCATGACCAGCACGGGTTTGCCCAGGGAGGGGGCTTCTTCCTGCACGCCACCGGAGTCGGTGAGGATCACATGCGCACGTTGCATCAGGCGCACGAACGCCAGGTAGTCAAGTGGCTTGATCAGGTGCACGTTGGGCAGGTCGCCCAGGTGCTCGGTGACCGGCCCCATGACATTGGGATTCAAGTGCACCGGATAAACGATCTGGATATCAGCCCGTCGGGCCAAATGGCTCAGCGCCTTGCAGATATCGAGGAAGCCTTCGCCGAAGTTTTCCCGACGATGCCCGGTCACCAGCAGAACCTTGCGGCCGGGTTTCAGGAACAGGAATTGCCGGTCCAGGCTTGCACGCAACTCAGCGTCCTGCTCAATGCGCCGCGCCGTCATTTGCAACGCGTCGATCACCGTATTGCCGGTCACGAAGGAACGACCTTGAAGGCGTTCGTCGAGCAGGTTTTTGCGTGATTCGTGAGTCGGCGCAAAGAGCATGTCCGCCCCCATATCGATGCAGCGCCGGTTCATTTCTTCCGGCCATGGGCTGTAGATATCACCGGTTCGCAACCCGGCCTCCACATGACCGATCGGGATCCGACGGTGAAACGCAGCCATCGCGGCCACCATCGCCGAGGTGGTATCGCCATGCACCAGCACCCGGTCCGGCCGAATCGTTTCCAGAACCGGATCAATCGCCGCGTAAAGCGCCGCCGTCAGCGAGTTGAGCGTCTGATGGGGGGTCATGACATCGAGGGTGAAATCGGCCTTGAGGTCGAACAGATCCAGCACCTGTTTAAGCATGCTTTGATGTTGGCCGGTAACGCATATCTGCGAATGAATGCCAGGTTCTGCAGCAAGGGCCTTGACCAACGGCGCCATCTTGATGGCTTCCGGACGGGTACCGAAGATCGAAAGGATTTTCAGCCTTGAATGAGGGTGAATGATGGTGTCTTCCTTGCGCAGCTTCAGTGCGCAGCACAACAGCGGCTCAAGTTCTGTTGAAACTTGAGCCGCTAGCGAGTTGGAGTTGGGAGAGGCTGGGTGATCAGCGTGAGTGCTGATAGATACAGGGTGTTTGGATATCGCAACTGGCCGGGATTATTAGCATCGAAAGTACATATCTCAAAGGGCTATATACGTTTTTTATTTAAGTAATTAAGTTTGAAACTTTTATATTGAAGGTGGGTCTTTTCTAGTTTTTGGATATTTTATTGGTTGTTATTTTTGTCGTTATTTTATTGCTTAAGCTTTTGATTCTATAGCGATTTAAAGTTTATTGTCCGTTTGTCTGGAAGTTTGAATTATTCCTTATTAATAAGGGTCGCGATAGAGTTGGTCAGGCGGGACTATCATGCGCTAGATAGTCACTTAAGTGGCGCCTTTTTATTGTCGTTTGAAATAAGAAGTTGTTTTGATGGTTGAAGTCTTGAAGCAGCATTCGCCATTACCGTTCATATTCCCGACCTGTCTTGCCGACGCATCGCTCATCATTTCGTTGGAACTCCCATAACGCTGCTTCGTCATCTGCAATGAGGGGGGCTACGGGTGTTTCGTGGCGAACCCGACACCGCTTTTTTTCATCCAGAAGGCGAGGGCAGTCATGAATACTTCAGACACCAGAACGGACGGTCAGACCGACCAGCAGGGCTCCGGAACACCGGAGCAGGATTTTCAACACTTCAAGGAAAACGTAACAGAGGCGCTTGGCGACGCAAGACAGCAGGCCGATGCGCAGTTTGGGCAATACCGCGATACGGCAGCAGAGCAGATCGAGGCGTTGGCGCAGGGAACGAAATCCTTCGTTTCCGAGATTGAAAGCAAAGACACGCTCGGTATGTCCGACTACCTGTCAGACATCGCGGAGTCCATGAGCGGCCTGGCGGGCAACCTGCGAGGGAAGAGCGCCGAACAGCTGCTGCACGACGCGGCCGACCTGGCCCGTAACAACCCCGCACTCTTCATCGCAGGCAGTGTTGCGCTGGGTTTTGGCCTGTCGCGATTCCTTAAAGCCGGCAGCGCCCCTGCGGCGACATTCCCCGACACCGGCGACCCGGCGGCAGGCCATTCAATGCCGCCACCAGGCGGTTTTGGCGCCCAACGACCATACGAAACTTCCGTGGCACCACGCACCGATCCAGGCGCCGGTCCGGACACTGGCATCACGCCGGCTTCATCGGATGAACAAGACCGTCCTTCGGACTTCGCAACGACCTCCACACCCGGCTCGACAGCCTTCAAAGGAGAACTGTGATGAACAGAGAAGATTCAGATTTCCCCGGCACAAGACCGGTGTCCGCCACTGAGCATGACGCGTCGGTTGTCGGCTTGTTACGCCAGCTGTCGCGCGAAGTGCCAGCGTTGTTTACCAAGGAACTGGCGTTGGCCAAAGCCGAGCTTCAAGCCAGCCTGACGACGCTCAAGGCCGGCATTGCCGCGGTCGCGGGCGGTGCGATTGTGCTGCTGGCAGGCTTCATTATCTTGTTGATGTCTGCCGTCTACGGACTGAGCCTCGTGATGGCGCCCTGGTTGGCTGCGCTGATTGTGGGTGTGGTAGTGATGATCATCGGGTTCGCCATGTTGCAGTCAGGAAAAAAACAATTCGAGCCGTCTCACTTCAAGCCAGATCGTACATTGGACGCTTTGAATAAAGACCAGGAAGCCCTGCGGAGGAAAGTCTCATGAACCGTGAACTTGAACTGGAATCACAAAAAAGCCCGGAAGCCATTGAGCGTGAAATCGATGCGCAGCGGGCCAGCATCGGCAATATCGTTGATGCGCTGGAAAGCAAATTCACCCCGGGTCAGATGTTCGATCAGGCGCTGGGTTTGATGCAGAGCAATGGCACGACGTTCCTGAGCAACCTGGGCACCAGCGTTCGTAACAACCCTGTTCCAGCGGTACTGACGTCAGTCGGGTTGCTGTGGTTGATGATGAGTCAGAATCGTCCACCGACCCCGGTTTATCGAACGGTCCCCGATCAGGACAGGGTTGGCGAGTGGGCCGATGGCCTGGCGGACGGTATCGACAGTGCGCGCGAGCATTTGCACCACACCACCGATACGCTCAAAGAGGGTTATCAGACGGTCAAAAGCAAAGCCGCCAACCTGACGGATAACCTGGGTGCCACCACCGAAAACATCAGCCACACCGTGCATGATGTCGGCGACCGGCTGGTGCGCAGCACCCACGTCATGAGCAATCAGTTCAGCCATCTGCTCAAGGAACAACCCTTGGTGGTCGCCGCTGCTGGCATCGCCTTGGGCGCCATGCTGGGGGCGGCTTTGCCGTCGACGGCGACTGAACAGCGGTACCTGGGCAAGACCAGCGCCGGTCTGGCCGACAAGGTCAAGCAACAGGCACGGGAGGGGTTTGAGGCGGTGCGCGACACCGTGACAAAGACCACTGATCATTCGCAGACGGAGGTCAGACCGGATGGGGAACGCCGTCCAGCGTCCGACTCACCTGCCGATCTATCACGAGGGTTAGGCACTTCGTAAAAGGTCGAATGAAAGACGGGAGGTCAGAACTGACCTCCCGTTTTTTATCCCTCGTTAAGTCTAAACCTGCGTCCAATCCAGCACTGCGGACTCGCGCCATTTCACATCAGTGACGCCGTACCGCTCGGCCTGGGGTTTGGATACGACTTTAAGCGGCGGTTTCCCGGGCCTGGGAATAGGCGCCAATCCGGCATCACAACTCGCCCAATGCCAGGCATCCGCATTGCACATTTTCTTGGCCCGGATGATGAAGGACCTCGGCTCTCCATGGAGCTTGTACTCGATGACGAAGAGATCAGTGCGGTTCATAAGACCCCCTCCTTATGCTCATAGACAAAGGAGTGAGTGCGTCAAAAAAAATTCAAAGTGTTTAACAGACCTTCTGAAGCGTGTGAATCACGTGTTTTTTTCGTCTGGACTTGCGCCTCTTGTCGGCGTCCATGAACCTGCGTCGAGTCCCGTTGACCCATCAAAAATAGCTCGGGGATTGCCTTGCCATGAATTCAATGAACAAGCCATTGAGGTTCGGTATTGAAGAGGAATACTTCATCACTGACCTGGACACTCGACGTATGTGCGAGCAGCCTTCCGGCGCGTCGATTGAAGCGTGCAAGCGGGTGACGGGCGATTGTTTTGCTTATGAAATGTTCCAGAGTCAAATCGAAGTGGCCTCGCCGATTTTCACCAGCCTTGAGCAAGCAGAGGAGTACCTTGTAACGGCTCGCCATCGATTGCGGTGCACACTCGAATCCTTTGGCCTGGGATTGCTCTGCGCCGCAAGCCATCCTCTGGCCGACTGGCGTACGCAACAGGCCACCGGACAAGATCATTTTCTTCAACTGTTCGAAGACTATCAGTGCGTAGCTCGGCGTAGCCTGTTGTCCGGTCTGCACGTGCATGTTGAAGTTGGCCGGCACCTGGATCGCATTCAAGTGATGAACGAAGTCTTGCCGTGGATGCCGTTGCTGCTGGCACTCAGTAGCTCTTCGCCATTTTGGGACGGCGTCGACAGCGGTTTCATGAGCTACCGGCAGACGGCGTGTGACGAGTGGCCGAGAATGGGCATACCAGAGTTCTTTGAAGATGAAGCGGCCTACGCCGCCTATATCGCTTTGTTGCTCCGTACCGGCACTATCAAACAGGCCAGCGAATGCTGGTGGGGAGTGCGGCCTGCTGCGCACTACCCGACCCTGGAATTGCGCATGACCGATGCCTGCCCGCGCCTGGACGATGCGCTGTGCATTGCCTCGTTGTTTCGATTGCTGGTCGCCTACGCCATGGATCAACCGCGGCCAGGGTCAGCCTATTCGCAAGCGTCGCAATGGATCCTCAAGGAAAATCGCTGGCGGGCTAAACGATTTGGTATCCATGCGGCGTTCATCGTTGAAGGTTACGACCGGCCATTCTCTGCCGAGCAGTGGCTGTTCCTGGCGGAGCAGATGTTGGGCGACGCAGCGCGGAAAATGCAGGTGGAAAACGTCTTTTCTCAAGCTCGCCGGATCCTGCGGGACGGAACCAGTGCAGAGCGGCAGCGGACCGTATTCGAACGTGCCATACGCGGTGGAGAGGAGGTTGCTGCAGCGCTATCTCAAGTCGTGGATCATTTACTGATGGAAACGGCGCAACAGGATTGCGGCATGGCTTGACTCAACCACCGCTGACTTTCCAGTGTTTGACATCGTCGGCGAAGACCATTTGCTGCATCTCATGGGCGATGCCGTAAGCCAGGGATTCGTGGGCTGCGATGACTTTCTCTTCCGCTGAAAGGCAATGGAAAATATCGAGTTTGGTTTCTGCCTCAGCAGTTTCGAGGTTAAAGATCTGTACATAGCGGGCCAGGTCGTTGTCGAGGCTCGACAGGTATTCGCGCAAGCGTTGATGGTCGACCGATTTTTGACTGAAATACCAGTTCATGGGATGAATCAGGAAGCGCGCATGCGGCGACGTGATGCGTCGGCTTGCCGCTAAAAACATGATGATGCCCATCGATTCGATGTTGCCCGCATTAATCGCGCAAAGCGGCACCGGCAATGACTTCAGGAAGGTATAGAGCGTGAAGCCGAAATTGGTGCTGCCGCCACACGTGGACAGGTTCAACAGCAGCGACGTGGCACCTTGATCGATGGCTTCAAGACAACAATCCCTGAAGCGCTCAGTCGTTCCCTGGTCGATCTGGCAGTGAAAATGGATGATGTGTTCGGTCATCGACTGACCTCCCGTGCGCGACATTCGCAGGATTCAAAAGCCTTTATAACCAGTAAAAATCTGAACTCTTTTGAAAAATAATCCAATCGCAAGGTGATCGGCGGCGACTGTGCCGCCAGTCGCTCGGGGCAGATTTTCCGGGAACTATCTTGCCCATTCCGCCCGTCTCGAGAGAGGCATTTTCGTTCAAACTTTCGATTTTTCATGACCTCGTAATTGAAGGCGAGCACACGCGCTCGCCCTTGAGAAAGAGGTGAACAAAAATGGCTAACACTGGAAACAACAACCCCGGAAACTTTGGCAATGACCGGGACAAAGCCTCGGAAGCCGGCAAGAAAGGCGGGGAGGCATCAAGCGGTAATTTTGCCAACGATCCACAACGGGCTTCTGAGGCTGGCCAAAAAGGTGGCATGGCTTCGGGCGGACAGCAGTCAAAAGATGCTGACCGTATGTCCGGCGGTGGTCAGGGCGCAGGACGCGGAGGCAGCTTTACCGACGACAACGACAAAGCCTCGCAGTCGGGCCAGAAAGGTGGCCAGGCTTCGGGTGGTCGACAATCCTCCGACGCGGATCGGTCGACCAGCGGCGGACAGGGAAGTGGTCGCGGCGGTAACTTTGCCGACGACAGGGATAAAGCCTCTGAAGCAGGGCGCAAAGGAGGTGAACAAGGCCCTGGTAGCGGACGTAAGTCCTGATGAGGTGTGATTCACATCGAGCCCCGTGTTTTTTCGGGGCTTGATTTTTATCGCTCATACGGTTGGTGTAAACGCTGCTCAAGCGGCGGCGTTGAGTTCGGCGACCGTTCCCGCTCATACCTGATCCATCACCTCGGTCACCCCCCGATCCTCGCCCAGGAATCCGCCACTCTGATGGTGCCACAGCCGCGCGTAGATACCGTTCCTGGCGAGCAGTTCGGTGTGGGTGCCCTGTTCGACGATGCGTCCATCATCCATGACAATCAGTCGATCCATCGCCGCGATCGTGGACAGCCGGTGGGCGATGGCGATGACGGTTTTGCCCTTCATCATTTCATCGAGGCTTTCCTGAATGGCCACTTCGACTTCCGAATCCAGCGCGCTGGTAGCCTCGTCAAGTAGCAGGATCGGAGCGTTCTTGAGCATCACTCGGGCAATGGCGACGCGCTGGCGCTGGCCGCCGGAAAGCTTGATGCCGCGCTCGCCCACCAAGGTGTCGTAGCCGGTGTGACCTTGCCGGTCACTCAGTTGGCTGATGAACTCATCGGCCTGGGCATTGATCGCGGCGCTGCGGATCTGTGCGTCGCTTGCATCGGGTCGGCCGTAGGCGATGTTGTCGCGAATGGAACGGTGCAGCAGGGAAGTATCCTGGGTGACCATGCCGATCGCGCTGCGCAGACTGTCTTGTGTCACGTGCGCAATGTCTTGCCCGTCAATGCGAATCTGCCCGCCGTCGACGTCATAAAAGCGCAGCAGCAAGTTGATAAGCGTGGATTTACCCGCGCCGGAGCGGCCTACCAGGCCGATTTTTTCGCCCGGGCGAATGTTCAGGCTCAAGCCATCGAGCACCTGGCGTTCGCCATTGTAGTTGAAGCTCACATTGTCGAAGGTTACCGCCCCGCCGGAGGTCACCAGTTCGCCTGCGTCCGGCGCATCCTGCACCTTTGGGCCGCGGGTCAGGGTTGCCATGCCATCTTGCACAGTGCCGATGCTCTCGAACAGCGAGGTCATTTGCCACATGATCCAGTGCGACATGCCGTTGATACGCAACGCCATGGCGGTAATCGCCGCCACCGCACCTGTGCCGACTTCGCCCAGGTGCCACAGCCAAAGTGCATAACCGCCGGCGGCCATGAGCAACGCCACCACCAACGCCTGGTTGACGATCTCGAATTGACTGACCAGGCGCATCTGGCGAAAGCCGGTCTGCTTGAAATCCTCCATGGCCGCGCGCGCGAAGTGCGCTTCACGATTGGAATGGGAGAACAGCTTCACTGTCGTGATGTTGGTGTAGGCGTCTGAGATGCGTCCAGTCATCGAGGAGCGCGCATGGGCCTGTTCCTGTCCGACTTTCCCCAAGCGGGGCACGAAGTAGAGCATGGCCAGGCCGAACAACACGAACCAGGCAATGAAAGGCAGCATCAGTTTCAGGGCGAAGCCGCCGGCCAGCGCGATGATCGCGATGAAATACACCCCGATGCCGGGTGCGATCTCGATAAGGGTGAACAGCACGTCGCGCACCGCCAGCGCAGTCTGCATCACCTTGGTGGTGACCCGGCCGGAGAACTCATCGGAAAAGAACGAAAGGCTTTGCCGCAGCATCAGGCGATGGAAGTCCCAACGCAGTCGCAACGGCAGATTGATCGCCAATATCTGGTGCTGCACCATGGTCCGCAACGCCACCAGCCCGATGCTGGCCACCATGACGATGCCCATCCCCCACAACACGCGACTTTCCTGCGCCGCTGCATCACCACCGGCTTGCCAGGTCGAGAGCAGATCCACGACCTGACCGAGGAAAGAAAACAGCCAGGCTTCGTAGATCGACACCCCGGCACTGAGTAGCGCAAACGCGAGAATATAGCCGCGGGCGCCCCGTGTGCATGCCCAAAGGAACCGCGCCAGGCCTTCGGGTGGCGGTGGCACCTCGTCGGGCGGGAAGGGGTCGAGTTTTTGTTCAAATGCGCGAAGCATGGTGGACTCCGAAACGATCAAGTTAAGGCGATTCTGCCATTTAAATGGTTGCCATGAGGGCTCTGTGGATTGGCGGGTAGGGCTTGAGTCCGGGTTGGCGGGGGAGTGCCTGCGCAGTTCAATGCCTGGATATTGGACTGCTTGGGCGTTTTACATCGCGTTTTCGCTTCACCGAGTCAGGGGGCGCAATGCGACTCGGTTGGGGTGATCGGGGCGTATGCAGTAACAGGCTGATTTCCTCTGCGCTGACCGCTTTGCTGAAAAAGTGGCCCTGAATTTCATCGCAGCCGTTTTCACGCAGGAAGGTTTGCTGCTCTTCGGTTTCGACCCCTTCGGCAATGACCTTGAGGTTCAGTGTGTGCCCCAACGAAATCACCGCGGTGGCGATGGCTTTGTCGTTCTCGTTGTCGGGCAGATCGCGTACGAAAGACTGGTCGATCTTGAGTCTCGCGATCGGGAAGCTTTTCAATGCTGCGAGGCTGGAGTAGCCGGTGCCGAAGTCGTCGATCGAGAGGCTGATGCCCATTGATTGCAGTTCCTTCATTTTGCTGATGGCTTGCTGAAGGTCTTGCATGATCAGGCTTTCGGTCAGCTCCAGCTCAAGGTACTGCGGGTCCAGTCCGGTTTCTTGCAAGGCATGCCTCACCCGGTCGATCAGGTCTCTTTCGATGAATTGGCGTGCTGAAATATTCACCGACATGGTGATCGGCGGCAAGCCTGCATCCTGCCAGTCCTTGTTCTGTTTGCACGCGGCATGAATCACCCAGTCGCCGATGGGCACGATCAATCCGGTCTCTTCGGCCTGTGGAATGAATTTGATGGGATACACCATGCCTAGCTCGGGGTGCTGCCAGCGGATCAGTGCCTCTACGCCGATAATCTGACCTGACAGCAAATCAACCTGTGGCTGGTACAGCAGCAGGAACTCGTCATGGTTGAGTGCGTTTCGAAGCCCGTCTTGCATGACGAGCTTGCCCTGAACCTTGTTATTCATCTCGCTGGTATAGAACTGGTAACTGTTGCGACCCAGTTCCTTGGCCCGGTACATGGCAGCGTCCGCGTTGCTGAGCAACGTGTCGGTATCGCTGCCGTCGGCAGGGTAGGTGGCCAACCCCATGCTGCAGGTGACGTGGAGTGTATGCCCGCTGAGCTGAATCGGCCGCAGGATGGCTTCCTGGATTTTGTGCAAGGCGGGAGTAACGCCGTCCAGGTCTGAGGGCTGGTCGAACAGGATGATCACAAACTCGTCGCCACCCAGTCGCACGACCGTGTCGGTACGGCGTACGCATTCCTGCATGCGCTGAGCGACGGTTTTAAGCAGTTCGTCTCCAGCACTGTGGCCAAGGCTGTCATTCACCAGTTTGAATTTGTCCAGATCGAGAAATACCACCGTCACCAGCCGGCTGTAGCGCTGGGCATAAAGCATTGCTTGCTTGAGACGGTCTTCGAGCAGTGTGCGATTCGGCAGCCCGGTCAATGCGTCATGGTCGCCCATATAGCGAATGCGCTTTTCGGTCAGCTGGCGTTCTATCGCAATGCCCGCAAGCGGTGTCGCCATGTCGATCAGTCGCGTCTCGGCCGAGCTGGGGCTGCGGACGGTGTTGGAATACAAGGCAAACGTACCCAGTACCTTTCGCTCATGGGACAGGATCGGCGTCGACCAGCAGGCGCGAAATCCATAGGGCGCAGCGGCTGAACGGTACTCCTCCCACAGCGGATCCAGCTCGATATCCGTGACGATGACCGGTTCTCGTCGATACACCGCGGTGCCGCATGAACCGACGTTCGGACCGATCGCAATCCCGTCGATGAGCTGGTTATAGGCTTTCGGCAAACTGGGGGCCGCCCCGTGCAGCAAGTGCTTGCCATCCTCATCCAACAGCAGGATGGACACCATCATCCCCTCCAGCTGGGACTCCACCAGATGAGCCAGGCTGTCGAGGACTTCTGCAAGTTCGGTGCTCCTGGCGATCAGCTCCAGGACGTGACGTTGCCCGGCGCGGATGACGGCTTCTTGCTCCAATCGGCTGTTCTGCAGGGCGAGCCGCTCTGTGGCGATGCTCAGTTGGACCGTTCTTTTTTCCAGCTGAAGCCGGTCCCTGAGGAATTGATTCACCGCGCGAGCCATGTTGCCGATCTCGTCCTTTCCATGTTCCGCCATCATCAAATGCGTTTTGTCAGTGTGTTCCTGACGCAATTGCCGGCTTATTTCATTCAGACGCATCAGCACATGACGGCCCATGAAGACCCGAGTCACGAACCAGGCGAACACCAGGCTGGCGCCCAACATGATCAGCACCCATTGCTGGCTACGATTTGAAGCTTCGACCAGACGCTGCAGAGCTTCTCGATAGTCTTCGGTGTATGCACTGGATTGCGCACGGGCCACCGCGACCAGAACCCCGGCCTCATTCTTCAGCTCCTCATTAACGCGCTGTATGACGTTTTGCTGATTGATGAGTCTGAGGCGCAGGGAGAAGAGATCGGGCGTTTGAACATTAGCGTCGGTCAAACTGCCTGCGGTGCGTGACAGGCGTTCATATCGGGTCCGCAGCCGTTGCACGGCATCGCTGTCAACAGCTTGCGGCAGATCGAAAAGTAATACCGCCAGTTCCAGGCTGGCCCGGGTCTGAGTCGCGGTTAACCGGGTGGTGTGATCCTCCATGGTTTGCGCGAAGGTGACCTCGGTTTGCAGCAGGCTCTCTCGCAGCTGGGCAACGATGTTGGCGGTATTGCGGAACATCTGACTCGACTGATGCATATCGAGTATCGCCACGCCACTGTTCGCGGCAGTCAGCTGCTGCACCAGTCGATCGAGGGCTTCAAGCTGTTCGACGGTCGCCGCATAGCTTGAACGCAGGGTGTCGGGGGAACGGGTTGTCAGGAGCTGATCGGTCTGGCGTTCGATCAGCAAGGTGCGCTGCAGCATGTCTTGGCCGTTTTGCATGCGGACCAGTCGTTCATCCGTCAGTTGGCGGGTGGCGTTGTTTGATGTGCGCAAGGCGTAGACCGCCGTTGCACCACTCGCCAGGATCAGCAGCGCCAGCGTCAGAAACGCCAGGGTGAACTGTGCGCGTAGCGATTGCGGCAATAGCCGGCGTCCGAGCCGGGAAAAAACGTCCAATGTCAGGGATTCCATTGGTGGCGATAGATGTCTCGATAGCCATTGTCAGGGTCGTACTGGAATTTCTTCCCGCCGTCGAAGGCAATATTGTCGGCATTGACCAGGTGTATCGGCGCGACGAAGCCGCTCACCGGCTGACCTGCAAACAGCCGGTTCAATTCATCCATCACTTGCCAGCCATGCAGGTTGAGCGGCTCGGCCACAGTGACGGTCTGGTAGGTTTTTGCCTGTATGCGCAAGAAAGCCGAGGCACTGCCATCACCGGCAGACAACAGACTGATGCCGTCGCTGGGTATGGCGGCGCTGGTCAATGAGGCAATCGAGTAGTCGAAATAGATATCGTTGATGGCCAGCGTATGGGTCCAGCGCTTGCCATAGCGCTGAAGCAGCTCCTTGGTGATCGCCGGCATCTTCTCGCCACTTTCGGAGATTGCGACATCGCGCACCTCCAGCAATGTACATTCCCGACAGCCCCGAATGACGTTTTCCATGGCCTTGGCTTTCGCCATGGCGATGCTGTATTTGGAATCGGTCAGGATGACCACGCCGGCGCGTCCGTTTGACTGTGCCACTGCCGCCATGGCCGTGAGGCGGGCCACTTCGAGCGGGTCGGTCGTGACGTTCATGGCCACCGGCGTGCCGTCAATCGGCCCGGGCCGTGCCCCGCCGTGCCAGGCAACCACCGGAACATCCCTGTTGGCGAAGAGGGTCAGCGCCGCCTTGTTCTCAAGGGCGTCGGAGCCGCACAGAATCAAGCCGTCAGGTTTCGCTGCCAGGGCATCGGAAAAGGCCTTTGCGCGCCCGGCCGATGATCCGGCGCCATCGAATATCTTCAGGGTCCAGCCCATCGCCTTGGCTGCCTCGCGAGCGCCTTGCGCGACACCGACAATGCCTCCGTTGCGCAAATCTTCTGCGACAAAGGCGATGCTCTTGCCCCGCAGGACTTGCGGACCGGATTCAGGGCCGCTCCAGCGCACGGCTTCGAGGGTGGCCCTGGAAACGATTTCCTGCGCTTGAATCACCGTAACCGTGGCGATTTCGACATCCGCTGTGGTTGGCAGGTTCTGGCCGAATCCGGGAGTGGCGGTGAAAAGACAGAACAGCGTAATTGAAGCCCGCCAGATTATCCCGGGCCTGATCAGACAGGTTCGCTCACCGCATAGGATGCCGGGTCTGGAGCCGATGGCGCGATCATAGTCTGGCATGGCGTCCCTTTTTGCCAAGAGTGCAGCGTTCACTGTCCGAAAGGATAGTCGGTTTCGCTGTCATCAGGTCTTTTGTGGGTAATGTGCGCGAACTTTAGTCCCGAACATTCAGGAAATGGGGCAGGGTCCATGGCACAAAACAAGGGACGAAGGCCAATCGCATCGTTGACTACATTGAGTGGTTTTACAAGGCTTCGACTGCTGTTACGGAGGGTGTCGTCCTTGACTGATAGGCATTACGGCACACCCACGCCTTTACAAAGCGCTGTTGCACAAATCCGTCACCAGCATGCAACCGGGAGCATGGGTGATGCACAGTGGCGGGCGTGAGGCCTGCACCACCGATTGAGGAGTCACACCGCAGGCCCAGAACACCGGTATTTCGTCAGCTTCAATGGGGACGGCGTCGCCGTAGTCCGGGGTGTCGAGCGCGTGGATGCCGATCAGCGACGGATCGCCGATGTGCACGGGAGCGCCGTGGACATTGGGCATGCGTGCGGTGATTTGAATGGCCTGGATGGCCGCAGCGGCTTTCATCGGTCGCATGCTCACCACCAGCTTGCCGCCAAGGCGAGCGGTGGGGCGCGTGTCGATGTTGGTCTGGTACATGGCGACATTGCGCCCCAGATCGATGTGCTTGAGGGGGATGCCGGCATCCAGCAACGGTTGTTCGAAGGAGAACGAGCAGCCGATGGCGAAGGCCACCAGGTCATCCTGCCAAAGGTGCTCGATATCCAGCGGTTCTTCGCTCAGTTCGCCATGGCGATAAACCCTGTATCGGGGCACGTCGTGGCGAATATCAATGGCTGTTCCGAGATGGCGGAAATAAGGATCGCCCGGTTCGGTAATGTCGAGCAGCGGGCAGGCTTGACGATTGAGGGTGCAATACCTGAGAAACTCATTGGCCCAGTAACTGGGCAAAATCACGATATTGGCTTGCACCCGGTCTTGACCCAGGCCACTGGTGTGACCCTGATAGTGCCCGGCGGCGATGCTTTGGCGCAGGGCCAGAGGAGTGCTGCGCTGCAGTTGTTCGAAGGACAGGGCGGGTTGATTCATCATGGCGTCTCGGCAGGTTCGTTGAGCCTTTTTAGAAAACCGCGGTGATGCCGTCCAACAAGGAATGTTGTTGCCCCCAGACAATTAAAAGTTATTCAGGGGTCCGTCGGCTGTCGAGGCCGGGCGCCGCGACCATGAGTAACGGACCGACATCCGCCGCGTATTGGCAGACCACCTGGCGGCTCATCTCGACGATGTTCTCGATCAGTTCCAGTCCGACCCCCGCACGCCACGAGGCCACGACATCCAGTTGCGGCAAGCGGCTGCCGGGGTCCAGCTGGATCAACTCGCCGCCGGCCAAGGGTTTGGCAACCAGCGCCGCCGGCAAGGCGCCAATACCGAAGCCGTCACGAATCAGCTGGGTCATGGCGGACACAGAGTTGACGCAACTGACGCGTGGTGCGCTGATGCCATGGGCGTGCAACAGGTTGAGCACATCCTGATGCGGTCGTGAATGTTTGACGAAGGTGATGATCCGCTCGCCAACCATCTCTGTGAGCGAGGCATAAGGTCGGGCGTAGATCGAGTTGCTGGCGGCGATCCAGTGCATGGGGTAGTGCGCCAGTTCGAGGTTGCGCACGCTTTCGTGGCGGATCAGGTCCGTCTGGAAAACGATGTCCAGATAGCCCTTTTGCAATTGCTCGCAGAGATTGCGCGCGGCGTCGGCAGTGATCTCGATTTCCACGGCGGGGAAGGTCTGCATCAGGGTCGACATCAACGGGCTGAGCCAGGTGTGAATCACCGTGTCCATCACGCCGATGCGCACCAGCCCCTGTTGCGGGCTGGTGTTGTCCAGCGAGTGTTTCAATGCGCGCTGAACCTCAAGCATCTGCTCGGCGTAGTCGAGCACCTTGAGACCTTCGGGCGTCAGCGACACCCCCCGTGAATCGCGCACGAACAGGCGCAGGCCCAACTCGTCTTCCAGCGCGGCGATCCGGCTGGAGATCGCTGCCTGCGTGCTGAACATTTTTTCGGCGGTCAGGCTGAAGCTTTGCAGGCGGGCGACCCAGACGAAGGTTTCGAGGAATTTGAGGTTCATGGCGGTTCCCTTGGCGCGTATGGCTCTTGTAATGAAGGGGCGGGTTGCAATTGTTACTCCAGAGTCCGCCATCGCGGGCATCAAATTTTCTTATGCATAACCTCGTCTTTTTCCCGTTTGACGCCGTTCTGCCCCGGCACGAAGAATCCGCCCCACGACGCAGGTCGCTGCGTCTGCCCCCCACGACAACGCTTTCACAAAAAAACAATGAGGCGTGTCCGTCATCTTCCCTTGCTGCTGCAGGAACCTCTTCCATGGAAAAAATCATGACTGTCCACGTGCCTTCAAAAGCGGTGCGCACCTGCCCATTCAACGGGTACGCCTCGGCTGGCACATTGCTCGGCCTGGGTCTGCTCTGTGCGCCGGCCGCTCAGGCGGATTTCGTAGCGGACAGCAAAGGCAGCCTGGAAGCGCGCAACTTCTACTTCAACCGTGATTTTCGCCAGGACGGTTCGCGCGACAAGGCCGAGGAATGGGCCCAGGGTTTTCTGTTGCGGATGGAGTCGGGTTACACCGCCGGCACGTTCGGTTTCGGCCTGGATGTTTTGGGCATGGCCGGTTTCAAACTGGACTCCGGTGGCGGGACGGCGGGGACTAATCTGTTGCCACCGGATTTGTCCGGCGGCTCACAGGATCGCTATGGCGAGTTAGGCCTGACGGGCAAAATGCGCGTGTCCAACAGCACCCTGAAATTCGGGACGTTGCAGATCAAGGACCCGGTGGTGAGCTCCAACGATACCCGTCTGTTGCCGAGCACGTTCAAGGGCGGGCTGGTGAATGTGCAGGAAATCGATCGCTTGAAGCTCACGGCCGGTCAGCTCACGCAGATCAACTTTGTCGACTCCACCGACTATCAAGACATGACCGCCAACCGCATCGGCGGGCAAAGCGACAAGTTTCAGTTTGCCGGGGCGGACTATCAGTTCCTGCCGAACCTGACCGCGCAGTACCGCTACGGCCAGCTGGAAAACATCTACCAGCAAAATTACTTCGGGCTGGTGCACACGCTGGACCTGGGCTCCGGGCAGTCGCTCAAGAGCGACGTGCGCTATGCGCGCAGCACCGAAGACGGCAACTTTCGTGATATCGACAACCAGGCCTTCGGCGCGCTGTTTACCTACAGCCTGGGCGGTCATGCGCTGGGCTTGGGCTATCAGCGCATGAGCGGCGACGATCCGTTTGCGTATATCGGGCGCAGCGATCCGTACCTGGTCAACTTCGTGCAGATCGGTGACTTCGCCAACATCGATGAACATTCCTGGCAGGCGCGCTACGACTACAACTTTGTCGCACTCGGCGTGCCGGGATTGACCTTCATGACCCGCTACATTTCTGGCGACAATGTGCAACGCACGGCGCCGGGTGAAGGCAAGGAATGGGAGCGCAACACCGATATCGCTTACGTGGTGCAGGACGGTTCGTTGAAGGGGCTGGGCCTTAAATGGCGCAACGCGTCAGTGCGTTCGAACTTCGGTAGTGACCTGGATGAGAATCGCCTGATCGTCAGCTATACCGTGGCGCTGTGGTAGCGGTCGGACTTGTTATTCTATTAAAGAATAAGTAAATCGATATCTATTCCTTTTAATATTTATCCGTGAGGTTCATTTTGAAGGCCTGCACATTCGTGCGGATGTTCTCGACATCAGACAGGAAGCCTCATCATGACCATCAAAGCGATCAACGTCCGCAACCAGTTCAAGGGTGTCATCAAGGAAATTGTGACAGGTGAAGTGGTCTCCGAAATCGATGTGCAAACCGCCTCGGGCATCGTCACCTCGGTGATCACCACCCGTTCAGTGCGCGATCTTGAATTGAAAGTGGGGAGCGAGGTGATTGCCTTCGTCAAATCCACTGAAGTCTCGATCGCCAAGCTCTGAAAGGGGGCTATTCGTTTTTCCAGCAGAACCCGCCCCCTGCCCAATACCTGCGTTCGGCCTCTGGGAAAGGGGCAAGCAGAGCAAGATCAAAAGCCAGAGCCAGATCAGCAGCTCCCGACACCCATTGATCGTTCCCACGCTCTGCGTGGGAATGCATCCCGTGACGCTCCGCGTCACCCCTGCGCAGGACTCGAGCCTTGTGTCGACAGCGGAACGCAGAGCGTCCCCGGCGGCATTCCCACGCAGAGCGTGGGAACGATCAACACGCGCAGGCGTTGAGGAAACAGGCCGGCCGGTAGGCTGTCACGCTTTGTTTTTGACAGCATTAGCTCAGTGAGCGGCGTTTCTGTTATCAGCGCTGACGGGAGAAAAGCATCGGCGGTTGTTTTCAGTAAATATAGATGTCCACTTTTTTCGCGAAGTAGGAAAATCAAAACGGGCGCGTCTGCGGCTGTTCCTTTCTCGACAGGCGACCTGCCATGCCTGTTGCACCGACCTTTTTCACCCCAGGCGCCAGAACCACGCCGAACGATCGGCCAATCGAAAAGAATCAAAACCATGCAAGCCCATACCTATCAACTGCTGGAAGTCGCCAACGGCAAACCGATCAAGCTCTGGACCGAAGGCGTCCCGGTAGAACACGAAGCCAGGCAGCAATTGATGAATACCGCCAGGATGCCGTTCATCTTCAAGCACCTGGCGGTGATGCCCGACGTACACCTGGGCAAGGGCTCGACCATCGGCAGCGTCATTCCCACGGTCGGCGCGATCATTCCAGCCGCTGTCGGAGTGGATATCGGCTGCGGGATGATCGCCGCGTGCACGTCGCTGACCGCCAGTGATTTACCCGACAACCTGCATGGCTTGCGTTGCGCGATCGAGAAAGCGGTGCCCCATGGCCGCACCATTGGGCGCGGCGTTCGGGACAAGGGCGCCTGGGACAGCGTTCCGCATCAGGCGGACCGGGCCTGGGCGGCACTGGAGCCCCGGTTCAAGGCGATCACTGACAAGTACCCGAAACTTGCCAACACCAACAACCGTGGGCACTTGGGCACGCTGGGCAGCGGAAATCACTTCGTCGAGGTGTGCCTGGATGAAACCGACCGGGTCTGGTTCATGCTGCACAGTGGTTCCCGTGGCGTTGGCAACGCTATCGGCAACCTGTTCATTCAAATGGCGCAGGCGGACATGCGTCAGCACCTCGCCAATCTGCCGGACCGTGACCTGGCTTACTTTAAAGAGGGCAGCCGGCATTTCGATGACTACGTCGAAGCGGTCGGTTGGGCCCAGGACTTCGCCAGGCAGAACCGTGCATTGATGATGCAAGCGGTGATTCAGGCGACCCGAAAAGTGGTCAACAAGCCTTTTGAGGCGGCGCTGGAAGCGGTGAACTGCCACCACAACTACGTGCAGAAAGAGCGGCATTTTGGTCAGGATATTCTGGTCACCCGCAAAGGCGCGGTGTCGGCCAAGAAGGGCGAGTTGGGGATTATTCCGGGATCGATGGGGGCGAAAAGCTTCATCGTCCGTGGGCTGGGTAACGAGGATTCTTTCTGCTCCTGCAGCCACGGCGCCGGCCGCACCATGAGTCGTACCCAGGCGAAAAGCCTGTTTACCGTCGAAGACCAGATCCGTGCCACCGCCCACGTGGAGTGCCGCAAGGATGCTGCCGTCATCGATGAAATTCCGATGGCCTACAAGGACATCGACCACGTCATGCACGCCCAGCGCGAGCTGGTGGAAGTGCTGCACACCTTGCGTCAGGTGGTGTGCGTAAAAGGATAGGAACAATGGAATTTCACCATCATCGAGTTGCTGCCCTTTGTGCACTTTTATAAGGCCACGCAACACTGCGCTGCACTATGCGAAGGCAAATATCGGATGTTCTGGACCCCCTTGGCCCCTGTTTACCTATGCAAATGCTGCCAATCGCTGGCTGGCACAAAGTCTGCAAGACACTGTTCAGGCCCACTGTGACGCAGTCGAGTGGGCAGCCCCCTCGGTCAACGACGATCGATTGGCCGAGCAGGTCGTGGGCAACATCGGTGGTTCCGGCATAGATGCCTGACTTAGCACCGTAAATGAACAGGCAAAGACGCCTGGAACCGCAAGGTTTCAGGCGTTTTTTTTTGCTTTTTGAACAGCTATCGACGGGTGTCTCTTATGAATTCCAATGTTGCCACTTTGAACAAGCTGCAAACGCTGATCGTGATCGGCAATGGCATGGTCGGACATCATTGTGTCGAACAGCTGATCGAACGCGGTGCCCTTGATCACTATCGGCTGCACGTGTTCAGCGAAGAGCCAATGCGTGCCTACGACCGTGTGCACCTTTCCGAGTATTTCTCCGGCCGCGATGCCGAGTCGCTGGCCCTCGGCGAAGCCTCGCTGTACCAGACCCCGGGCGTCACGCTGCATCTGGGAGTGCCGGTGCTGGAAATCGACCGCGGACGCCGTCAGGTGATCACCGCGCAAGGTTGTGTCTCCTACGACAAATTGGTGCTGGCCACCGGGTCCTATCCGTTTGTGCCACCGATCGAAGGCGCCGAGGGCGATTCGCGGCTGGTGTATCGCACCCTTGAAGACCTCGACGCCATTCGTGCCGCGGCCAGCAACGCCCGACGCGGTGTGGTGGTCGGCGGTGGCTTGCTGGGCCTGGAAGCGGCCAACGCCCTGAAGACCCTGGGGCTGGAAGCACATGTGGTGGAGTTCGCCCCGCGCCTGATGCCGGTGCAACTGGACGAATACGGTGGCCTGGCGCTCAAGGCGCAGATCGAACGACTCGGCGTCGGCGTGCACCTGTCGCGCGGCACGCAATCGATCAGCGCAGGGGAGGAATACCGCTACCGGATGAACTTCGCCAATGACGAATTTCTTGAAACTGACCTGATCGTGTTCTCCGCCGGTATCCGTGCGCAAGACGCACTGGCACGTCAATGCTTGCTGGAAGTCGGCCCGCGCGGCGGCGTGGTGATTGACGACCAATGCCAAAGCAGCGATCCGAACATCTATGCGATCGGCGAGTGTGCCGCGTGGAATGGCAGCATTTTTGGCCTGGTCGCCCCGGGCTATCAAATGGCGCGCGGCGTTGCCGCACTGTTGTGCAACGAAACCGCCGAGCCGTTCATGGGCGCGGACATGTCGACCAAACTCAAGCTGCTGGGCGTCGATGTCGGTTCCATCGGCGACGCCCACGGCAGCACGCCGGGCGCGCGCAGTTATCAGTTCATCGACGAAACCACGGCCAGCTATCGACGCCTGGTGGTGGACGCGACTGGCAAGCACGTACTCGGCGCGGTGCTGGTCGGTGACAACAGCTATTACGACACGTTGCTGCAATACATGCAGAACGCGATTGCGTTGCCGGCCGAACCTGCCAGCCTGATTCTGCCATCCTCCGAAGGCGCGCCGACCCTGGGCCCGGGCGCGTTGCCCGAAGCGGCCACGGTGTGCTCGTGCCACAACGTCACCAAGGGCTCCATTTGCTCGGCCATCGACGGTGGCTGCACCGACCTTGGCTTGCTCAAGTCGCAGACCAAGGCGTGCACCGGTTGCGGTGGTTGTGCCGGGCTGCTCAAGCAGGTGTTCGAGCATGAGTTGATCGCCCGTGGCGTCAGCGTCGACAAGAGCCTGTGCGAACACTTTGCCTATACCCGCCAAGAGCTTTATGCGCTGGTGCGCGTAGAAGGCGTGATCACCTTCGAAGAACTGCTGGCCAAGCATGGCCGTGGCCACACCGGTTGCGACGTGTGCAAACCGGCGGTGGGGTCGATCCTCGCGTCGTGCTGGAACCAGCCGATCATGGACGCCTCGCTGGTGCCGCTGCAGGACACCAACGACACCTTCATGGCCAACATGCAGAAAAATGGCACCTATTCGGTGGTACCACGGATCCCCGGTGGTGAGATCACTGCCGACAAACTGATTGCGATTGGTGTGGTGGCGAAGAAGTACGACCTCTACACCAAAATCACCGGCGGCCAGCGTATCGACCTGTTCGGCGCGCAGTTGCATGAACTGCCGGACATCTGGGCCGAGCTGATCGAAGCCGGATTCGAAACCGGGCACGCCTACGGCAAATCGACCCGCACCGTGAAATCCTGCGTCGGCAGCACCTGGTGCCGGTATGGCGTGCAGGACAGCGTGCAAATGGCCCTGACCATCGAGGACCGATACAAGGGCCTGCGCTCGCCGCACAAACTCAAGTTCGCGGTGTCCGGCTGCACCCGCGAGTGCGCCGAAGCCCAGAGCAAAGACGTTGGCGTGATCGCCACCGAGAAAGGCTGGAACCTGTACATCGCCGGTAACGGCGGCATGCGCCCGCGTCACGCCGAACTGTTCGCCACCGACCTCGACGATGCGACCCTGATCCGCTACATCGACCGCTTCCTGATGTTCTACATCCGCACCGCCGACAAATTGCAGCGCACCTCGGTGTGGCGCGAAAGCCTGGAAGGCGGCCTCGATTACCTCAAAGACGTGATCATCAACGACAGCCTCGGGTTGGGTGAAGAGCTCGAATCGCAGATGCAACTGGTGGTCAACCGCTATGAGTGCGAGTGGGCCAACGCCCTCAAAGACCCGGAAAAACTCAAGCGCTTCCGTACCTTCGTCAACGATAAACGCCCGGACCCGGACATCCACTTTGTCCAGGAGCGCGGCCAGCGGCGCCCGATCATGGCCGCCGAACTCAACCTTATCCCTGTTACCGAGGAGATTGCCTGATGAGCCAGTCCAATACCCAACGCATCGATTCCCTGGAAAACCCCGAGGCCTGGCAAACGGTGTGCGAGCAACAGGACCTGGTCAGCAACTCCGGTGTCGTCGTCTGGCTCGATGGCGCGCAAGTGGCGCTGTTCTACCTGCCGGGTGCCGAGGCTCGGACCCTCTACGCCATCGACAACCATGACCCGCAATCCGGGGCGAATGTGATCGGTCGCGGCTTGGTCGGCAGCATCAAGGGTGATCTGGTGGTTGCATCGCCGATCTACAAACAGCATTTCCGCCTTGAGGACGGCAGTTGCCTGGAGTATCCGCAACAGCGTCTGCGTGTCTGGCCCGTGCGGTTGAACAGCGGCGTGGTGGAAGTCGGAGTGGCTTGAGCCTGGTCAACAGCATCGCGTATCCGCATCGGAGGCATTTATGAAAACAGCCGCACAATTGCTGAAACTCAAGGTCGTGCAAAACCGTCAGGTGCATAGCATCGCGCCGGATGAGATGGTGCTTGAAGCGCTGAGGATCATGGCCGAAAAGAACGTGGGCGCACTTCCGGTGATCGAGGCCGGGCAGGTCGTTGGCGTGATCAGTGAGCGTGACTATGCGCGCAAGGTCGTGCTGCAGGGGCGCTCTTCGGTGGGTACGCCGGTGCGCGACATCATGAGCGCGCCTGTGGTGACGGCTGACAGTCAGCAGAGTATCGAGCGTTGCATGGCGGTGATGACTGACAGCCATTTGCGTCATTTGCCGGTGATGGAGGGCGGCGAACTGATGGGGTTGTTATCGATTGGGGATCTGGTCAAGGAAGCTATCGTTGAGCAGGCGGATTTGATTCGGCAACTGGAGCATTACATTCGCGGGCACTAGACCGGGCAGCGCCACTAAGGTTGGGGTACATATCCGTTTCTGCGGTGATGGCTGCTTAGGGTTCCGCCCTTACGGCGGGTCACTTGGAGAAGCGCCAAGTAACCAAGCGCTCTTGCCCCTGACGTACGGTGCCTCGCCCAGGCTCGGCATGCCCTCGCTCCGGTCCTGCTCCGTGGGCCCGCCGCCATCGGCCGTCCATGGCCGGGGGCGGCTACCGCGGCATCCTTGCCGCGGTGCCCACTGCGCAGAACCTGCGCTCGGCCTTCCGACGGGGCAGATCAAGATCAAAAGCAAGATCAAAAGCCCGGCGGCCTACCGGCCGGCCTATCCTTCGAGTCCGCTCCAGCAGATCCTGCACCTGGCAAAAATCCAAATGTGGGAGCGGGCTTGCTCGCGAAGGCGTCGTGTCAGTCGATATCAATGTTGCCTGACCCACCGCTTTCGCGAGCAAGCCCGCTCCCACAGGGGGAATGCGTACGCTTGAAGAGGCAGGCCGGCCGGTAGGCCGCCTCGCGGTGCTGTTGCGGTAGTCGCCCCCTCGGGAGGCCGAGTGGAGGTTCTGCGCAGTGGGCAACCCGAGCCTAGGCGAGGCACCGAACGACAGGGGCAAGAGCCCTTGGTTACTTGGGGCTCTTCCAAGTGACTCGCTGTAAAAGCGAAACCGCCAGCCGCCGTTACCGCAGAAACGGATATGCACACGAACTCGGTGGTTTTGCGCCTTTCTTGATCAGTATCAACCGCATTTCCAGGCGGCCTCTGTAGTCTCCAGAGACCGACAGCCAGTGCGCTCACCCCCCAATGTTCGCCGTAGCGCCGGTTGCCTTGACCCAAGGCGAAAACACCATGATCTATCCGCTGATTCTGACCTTGCACCTGTTTGCCGCGCTGATCTTCATCGGCACCGTGTTCTTCGAAGTCCTGTTCCTGGAAAGCATTCGCAAACAGCTACCCGCCAGGGTGATGCTGCTGGTGGAGCAGGGGATCGGCCGCCGGGCCCGCTCGCTGATGCCGTGGGTGCTGCTGGTATTGTTCGGTGCCGGGCTAGGCATGGTCTGGTTACGCTACTTGCCAGCCCTGGCCTCACCACTGGCCTCATCGTTCGGCACCTTACTGGCGTTGAAAATCGCGGTGGCCGTGAGTGTGCTGCTGCATTTCCTGGGCGCCATGTTTCTGTTCAAAAGCGGCCGAATGAGCCCGCGATATCTGCATTTCATCCACGGCAGCCTGTTCGGCCACATGGTCGTGATCGTGCTGCTGGCCAAGGGCATGTTTTACCTGACGTGGTAATCGGGGCCTGACCGGTGGTCCGTTGTGCAGGCACTTCGCTTGCGCTTGACGCAAATCAAGGAGCATTGATGGTTAAACCCGGAGACTGAAAGTCCGCAGCCAGTCTCGGAGACCGCCATGCTCGATTTATTTCACAACCCAGGCGAGTTGATCGCTCGGTGCGATCAAGGCGTGCTTGACCCTAACTGTCATGCCGATACGCAAAAATTTCATGACGGTATTGGCTCCCTGGATCTGCTTCGTGCACTGCGCGTCAGCCGCCAGAAATGCCGTCCACTGTCCCTGAACGTGCAACTGCCTTCCAGTCTCAAGCCGTCTTCCTGTTCCCCGTGCGACATCATCGGTGAGCACAACGGTATCGAGCAGTACCTTCAGCATCTGGAGCGGGAAATCGACCTCGTCGGTTGTCACCTGGGTGCGCAACAACGGGTCGAGCAGTTTCATCTGAGCGGCGCAACCCCAGCGCCTGTCCACCTGGAACGGCTGATGAGCCATCTGCGTGGCCGGTTCAACTTTCTCGAACATGAAGGCGGCGATTACAGCGTCGAGGTCGACCTTCACCACACCGACTGGGCGACCATGGGGCTTTTGCGCAACCAGGGATTCACTCATGTGAGCATCGGCGTTCCGGATATCGACGTCGACTGTGACAGGTCGGTGGCCTGCTACCAGAACCCGGCGCCGATCCAGTCGCTCATGGATGCCGCGCGCACCTTTGGCTTTCGATCCATCAACGTCGACCTGGGTTTCGGTCATGCCTGGCAGACCCCAGACAGTTTTGCGCTGAAGCTGGGGAGCATTATCGAGCTGGAACCGGACCGGCTGATGGTGTTCGACTATGCCCGGCCACCACGGCGCTATCGGCCGGTGCTCGGTGACAAGGTCAGAGCACTGTGCAGCCAGGACGATAAGGGCGCGATGCGCCAGATCTGCTTCGATCAACTGCTTGGCGCGGGTTATCACTACATTGGTCTCGGGCAGTTTGTCCGGCCTGATGATGATTTGGCAGTCGCCCAGGAGCGCGGCCGGTTGCGCCGTACCTGCGAGGGTTTCTCCCGTCATGGCTATTGCGATCATGTTGGATTCGGTTTGGGCGCCATCAGCCAGATCGACGATTTGTACACGCAAAACACCGACGAGATTGAACGCTATCAGCAGCAACTGGACATGAAGCAATTGCCGACGTGTCGAGGCTGGCGCTTCGAGGCGGGGGATCAGATCAGGCAAATGGTCATAGAGCGTCTGGCCTGTGATCAGGAGCTGGATATCCGTGCTATCGAGCGGCGCTACGGGCTGGTTTTTTCCAAGTACTTCTCCGCCGTCTGGCCGTTGCTGGAGCAATTGAGCCGGGACGGGTTGATCGAGTTATCAGACCGTTTCATCAGCATCCTTCCCGCCGGTCGGCCGGAAGTGGATGCCATCTGCAACCTGTTTGAAAAGGATTTGGGCGGTGCGAAGCATTAACCTCCTGCGAGTTGATCGATCATGAACACGACTTTTGATTTCAATCGCGCCCTGGTCGAAAAGTACGACCGCCCGGGGCCGCGTTATACCTCTTACCCCACGGCGCCGCAGTTTCATCAGGCGTTTGCCGTTGATGACTATCAGCGTGCCGCCCGCGACAGCAATCAGGTGGCCGCGCCGAAACCGTTGTCGGTGTACATCCACATCCCGTTCTGCAAAAGCCTTTGTTATTACTGCGCCTGCAACAAAATCATTACCCAGAAAACCCATCGCGCCGTCGAGTACCTGACGTACCTCAAGCGTGAAATCGCGATGCAGGCGGCCTTGTTCGACGGCACCCGCAAACTCACCCAGTTGCACCTGGGGGGCGGCACGCCGACCTATTTGACCAGCGAGCAGCTGGCCGACCTGATGGACTGCCTGCACCAGGCGTTCAACATGGATGATAGCGATAACCATGAGTTCTCCATCGAGGTCGACCCACGCACCATCAGCACCGAGCAGATTCAGTCACTGCGCCAGTTGGGCTTCAATCGCCTGAGCTTCGGTGTGCAGGATTTCGATCCCGACGTGCAGGCAGCGGTCAATCGCCAGCAAAGTGAAGAGCAGATTTATGCGTTGGTGGCGGCGGCGCGCGAAGCGCACTTCAAGTCGATCAGCGTCGACCTTATCTACGGTCTGCCACTGCAAACCGTGCAGAGTTTCGACATCACCCTCAGCAAGATCATCGCGCTGCGCCCAGACCGGATTGCCGCCTACAGCTACGCGCATCTGCCGGAAATGGTCCGCGCGCAACGGCTGATTCGCCCCGCTGACATGCCGCCACCGGAGCGCAAGCTGGAATTGCTCGAGCTGACCATCCGCCGACTGACCGAGGCCGGTTACGTCTACATCGGCATGGATCATTTCGCCTTGCCGGATGACGAGCTGGCGCTGGCCCGGGCCAATGGCACCCTGCAGCGTAATTTCCAGGGCTATTCCACCCATGCCGACTGCGATTTGATCGGCCTTGGAGTGTCGTCGATCGGCAAGGTCGGCGACAGCTACAGCCAAAGCGTCAAGGAGCTTTCGCAGTACTACGCCCGCATCGATCAAGGGCTGTTGCCGGTTCATCGCGGTTACCGCTTGAACGCCGACGACCTGCTGCGCCGTGAGGTGATCAGCGACCTGATGTGCCATGGCCGTATCGCATTCGACAAATACGAGGCGCGGCATGGCATTCGCTTCACCGAGTATTTTGCCGCGGCGCTGGCGCAGCTGGACGAGCATGTGCGCGATGGATTGTTGCAGATTCACCGCGACGAACTGGTGCTGCTGCCACAAGGGCATTTGATGATGCGCAGTGCCGCGATGGCGTTCGACGCCTATCTGGGTGGTGAGCAAAAAGGCCAGTTTTCACGCACGGTCTGAGAAAACGAGCCCTCTATGGACTCGAGTTGATTTCAATCAAGGGCAGGGGGCGCAACGCTCCCTAACATGACTGCAAGCCCTTTCAAAATCAGCGAGCCCATGACAATCCATCAGCCTCCGATACACGGCAACCTGCGCGCCTGGGGTGTCGGTCTGGTGGTCCTGCTGATGCTGATGCTCGCCACCTTCGAGACGGTACAAGCCAAGCAGTACGGTGACATCGAGCAGCAGCGCATCGAGAAAACCTTCCCTCAAACCGATTCCGTTTCCGCCCCCGAAGGCCGGTTCAAGGTGCGCACGTTGTCCGCCGCCGGCAAGGTCATCGGTTATGTGTTCCAGAGCCTGGACGTGGTGGATATTCCGGCCTACTCCGGCAAACCGATCAACACCCAGGTCATTCTCGACACGACCGGCATGATTCAGGACGCCTATGTGCTGGAGCATCACGAGCCGATTCTGCTGATTGGCATTCCTGAGGCAAAACTTCACGGCTTCAGCGCCAAGTACAAAGGCGTCAAGGTCAGCCAGCGAGTCGTCGTCGGCCATTCCAGCGACCCGAATGCGGTCACGGTCGATGCCATCGCCGGCGCAACCGTCACCGCCATGGTGGTCAACGAGGTCATCATGCGCGCCGCCCACGAGGTGGCTGTATCGCTGAAACTGATCGAGGACTCGGCCGGTGTCGCGCGCAAACCAGCCACCGTGCGCCAGGACTTTTTCGAACCTGCCACCTGGGAACAACTGACCGGTAACGGCGCCATTCGCCGTTTGAACCTGACCCGTGGCCAGGTCGACGCTGCCTTCAAGGGCACTGAAGCCGAAGGCATCGACAACGCCAGTGCCGATCAGGTTGATCAGACCTTCATCGAGCTGTACACCGCCGACCTGAATCCGCCGACCATCGGCCGCGCTCTGCTGGGCGACAACCAATATCGATTCCTCATGCAAGACCTCAAGCCCGGCGAGCAAGCCATCGCGGTGCTGGGGCGCGGGCTGTTTTCCTATAAAGGCTCGGGGTACGTGCGCGGCGGGATCTTCGATCGGGTGCAACTGCGCCAGTTCGGCAACGTCATCAGCTTTCGCGACATGGACCATCAGCGGCTCTCGGATGTGTTTGCCAAAGGCATGCCCGAGTTCACTGAGATGTCGATTTTCATTGTGCGCGAACCGGCGAAGTTCGATCCGGGATCGCCCTGGTCTCTGGAGCTATTGGTACGTCGCCAGACCGGCCCGGTCAGTGGCACGTTCAGCAGCTTCGAACTGGCCTATCAATTGCCCGAGACTTACCTTGAACGACCACTGCCCAGCGTCGAAGAACTGGCGGCCCTGGAGGAAGCCAGTCGGCCAATGTGGTTGAACATCTGGTACCAGAAATCCTTTCAGATTGCCGTGCTCGGTACTGCGTTGCTGCTGCTGACAGCGATCCTGTTTTTGCAGGACACCTTCACCCGTCGCCCGCATTTTCTGCACTGGCTGCGTCGCGGGTATCTGGTCTTTACCGTGGTGTTTATCGGCTGGTACGCGCTGGGGCAGTTGTCCGTGGTCAATGTCCTGACCTTCGCCCATGCGCTGTTCGATCACTTTCGCTGGGAGCTGTTTCTCACCGATCCGCTGATCTTCATGCTCTGGGTCTTTGCCGCCGCCAGCATTCTGCTGTGGGGCCGTGGTGTGTTCTGCGGCTGGCTGTGTCCGTTTGGCGCCTTGCAAGAGTTGATCAACGAGGCTGCGCGCAAGCTGAAAATCCCCCAGTACGAATTGCCGTTCGCCGTGCATGAACGCTTATGGGCGATCAAATACATCATTTTGCTGCTGCTGTTCGGTATCTCCCTGGAGTCGATGTCCACCGCCGAACTGTTCGCCGAGGTGGAACCCTTCAAGACCGCCATCACCCTCAGGTTCGACCGCCAGTGGTGGTTCGTGCTCTACGCGGTGGCGCTGCTGGTCATCAACCTCTTCACGCGCAAAGTCTATTGCCGCTACATCTGCCCGTTGGGTGCGGCGCTGGCGATTCCGAGCAAATTTCGCCTGTTCGACTGGCTCAAACGCCGCAAGGAGTGCGGCACGCCTTGCCAACTGTGCGCCAAAGAATGCGAGATTCAGGCGATTCATCCCGATGGCCGGATCAACGCCAACGAGTGCCACTACTGCCTCGATTGCCAGATGACGTACCAGAACGACAACAAATGCCCGCCGCTGATCAACAAGCGCAAGAAGCGCGACAAAGCGGCGCCCGCTCCTGTGCAACTGATACCTGTCGTGGAAGTGACCGCTCTGGAATGAACCCCGCGAGCGCCTGTCCGCAGTGACCGTTTTTATCCCTTCAAGGAAAACACCTGATGAACGACACAGAATCCAAAAAAACCACTGAAGCGTCGGAACCGACCGGCCTCAGTCGTCGCGGCTTCCTGGGCACCAGTGCGGTGACCGGTGCGGTACTGGCCGGCGCCACGGCCATCGGTGGCGCAGTGTTCACCCGTGAGACCTGGGCGGCAGCGGCCAAGGACGCACAACTGAAAACCCACGTCGGGCCGGGCGAACTGGACCAGTACTACGGTTTCTGGAGCGGTGGCCATCAGGGTGAAGTGCGGATCATGGGCATTCCGTCGATGCGCGAGTTGCTGCGTGTTCCGGTGTTCAACGTCGATTCCGCCACCGGTTGGGGCCTGACCAATGAAAGCAAACGGATCATGGGCGACAGCGCACATTTCCAGAATGGCGACTGCCACCACCCGCATTTGTCGATGACCGACGGCAAGTACGACGGCAAATACCTGTTCATCAACGACAAGGCCAACAGCCGCGTTGCGCGTATCCGCCTGGACATCATGAAGTGCGACAAGATGCTCACCGTGCCCAATGTGCAGGCGGTTCACGGGCTTCGCCTGCAAAAAGTGCCGCACACCAAGTACGTGTTCGCCAATGCCGAATTCGTGATTCCGCACCCCAATGACGGCAGCACCTTCGACCTGCAGGACAAGAACAGCTACACCCTGTTCAACGCCATCGATGCCGAGAAAATGGAGATGGCGTTCCAGGTCATCGTCGACGGCAACCTGGACAACACTGATGCCGACTACACCGGCAAATACGCGGCGTCGACCTGCTACAACTCGGAGAAGGCCTACGACCTGGGCGGCATGATGCGCAACGAGCGCGACTGGGTGGTTGTGTTCAACATCCCGCGCATCGAAGCGGCGATCAAGGCCGGCAAGTTCATTACCCTCGACGGCTCGAAAGTGCCGGTGGTCGACGGTCGTAAAACCGACGGCAAGGACAGCGCGTTCACCCGTTACATCCCGACGCCGAAGAACCCCCACGGCCTCAATACCTCGCCCGATGGCAAGTACTTCATTGCCAACGGCAAGCTTTCGCCGACCTGCACCATCATCGCCATCGCCAAGCTCGACGATCTGTTCGACGACAAGTTCAAGGACCCGCGTGACGTGGTGGTCGGTGAGCCCGAGCTCGGTCTGGGCCCGCTGCACACCACTTTCGACGGCCGCGGCAATGCCTACACCACGCTGTTTATCGACAGCCAGGTGGTGAAGTGGAACGTCGAGGAGGCGATTCGCGCCTACACCGGCGAGAAGGTCAACTACATCAAGCAGAAACTCGATGTGCAGTATCAGCCGGGGCACAACCATGCCTCGCTGACCGAAACCAGTGAGGCCGACGGCCAGTGGCTGATGGTGCTCAGCAAGTTTTCCAAGGACCGCTTCCTGCCGACCGGCCCGCTGCACCCGGAAAACGATCAGTTGATCGATATCTCCGGCGAGGAAATGAAACTGGTGCACGACGGCCCGGCCTTTGCCGAACCCCACGACTGCGTCATGGCTCGCCGCGACCAGATCAAGACCAAGAAAATCTGGGACCGCAACGACCCGTTTTTCGCCGAAACCGTGGTCATCGCCGCCAAGGACGGGATCAAGCTGGAGACCGACAACAAGGTCATCCGCGACGGTAACAAAGTCCGCGTCTACATGACCTCGATGGCCCCGGCCTACGGCTTGCCGGAGTTCACCGTCAAGCAGGGCAACGAGGTCACAGTGACCATCACCAACATCGACCAGATTGAAGACGTGACCCACGGCTTCGTGATGACCAACCATGGCGTGAGCATGGAGATCAGCCCGCAGCAGACCTCATCGATCACCTTCATCGCCGACAAGGCTGGCTTGCATTGGTACTACTGCAGCTGGTTCTGCCATGCGCTGCACATGGAAATGGTCGGCCGCATGAAGGTCGAGAAGGCCTGACCGTTGACCATCGACAGGAGCCAGCCAATGACTGATAGCAAGGGAAACCCGGTGAAGGTCATTGCGCTTGCGCTCCTGCTGATGTCCGGCGGCGCGCTGGCGGTGCAACCCGTCACCACGCTGCCGTTGACGGTGGGCGCCGATCAACGCTGGCACCTGCCGGCCGGGGAATACCGTGGCTCGTTCAGCGTCGATCAGCCGATGCAGATTGTCTGCGAACCGGGCGCGGTATTTCAGGGCGAGGGGCAGGGCAACGGCTTGATCATCAGTGCGCCGGATGTCGGCATCGAAGGCTGCACCTTTCTCGACTGGGGGCACGATCTCACCGCCATGAATGCGGCGGTGTTCATCCAGCCCAAGGCCCATGGCGCGGTGATTAAAGGCAATCGCCTGCAGGGTAAGGGCTTCGGTATCTGGGTCGATGGCACTCAGGATGTGAGCCTGATCGACAACCGCATTCAGGGTGATCCGACGATGCGTTCCCAGGATCGCGGCAATGGCATTCACTTGTATGCCGTGCATGGCGCCAAGGTCATTGGCAACCAGGTGCGCGACACTCGCGATGGCATCTACATCGACACCTCCAACGGCAACCTGCTGCAGGGCAATACCCTGGAAGACCTGCGCTACGGCGTGCATTACATGTTCGCCAACGATAACCGGTTGATCGGCAACACCACCCGCCGCACCCGCACCGGCTATGCCTTGATGCAAAGCCGCAAGCTCACGGTGATCGGCAATCGCTCCGAACAGGATCAGAACTACGGGATCCTGATGAACTACATCACCTATTCAACCTTGCGTGACAACTTCGTCACTGACGTGCGCGACGGCTCGACCGGCGACAGCATGATCAGCGGTGCCGAGGGCAAGGCGCTGTTCATCTACAACTCGCTGTTCAACAGCATCGAACACAACCACTTCGAGCACAGCGCCGTGGGTATTCATCTCACCGCCGGCTCGGAAGATAACCGCATCGCCGACAACGCTTTTGTCGGCAACCAGCGACAGGTCAAGTACGTCGCTACCCGCTTGCAGGAATGGTCGGCGGATGGCCGGGGCAATTACTGGAGCGATTACCTGGGCTGGGACCGCAACAACGATGGCCTCGGCGATATCGCCTACGAACCCAATGACAACGTCGACCGTTTGCTGTGGCTGTACCCGCAGGTGCGGCTGTTGATGAACAGCCCCGGTATCGAGTTGCTGCGCTGGGTGCAACGAGCGTTTCCGGTGATGAAATCGCCTGGGGTGCTCGACAGTCATCCGCTGATGAAGTCGTCCACTCAAACCCTGACCCAGGAGCCCACCTCATGAACGTCATCGACATCGAAGGCGTCAGCCAGCGCTATGGGCATGCCACCGTGTTGCATCAGCTCAACCTCAGCCTCGCTGAAGGTGAAGTGCTGGGATTGTTCGGGCACAACGGCGCGGGCAAGACCACCAGCATGAAACTGGTACTTGGCCTGCTCCAGCCCAGCGAAGGGCAGGTCAGGGTGTTCGGCCGTTTGCCCAGCGATCCCCACGTGCGGCGCCTGCTCGGTTATCTGCCGGAAAACGTGACGTTTTACCCGCAGTTGAGCGGTGTTGAGACCTTGCGCCATTTCGCGCGACTCAAAGGTGCCGCACCCGCTCAGGTGGACGTGCTGCTGGAGGAAGTCGGCCTGGCCGGTGCGGCGCATCGACGGGTCAAGACCTACTCCAAAGGTATGCGTCAACGCCTGGGGCTGGCGCAAGCGCTGCTCGGCGAACCGCGTTTGTTGTTGCTTGATGAGCCGACAGTCGGCCTCGATCCCATTGCAACCCAGGACCTTTATCGCTTGCTCGATCGCCTGCGTAGCCAGGGCACCAGCATCATTCTCTGCTCCCACGTCTTGCCGGGTGTCGAGGCGCATATCAACCGCGCCGCGATTCTGACCCAGGGCCGCCTGCTGGCCCTCGGCAGTCTCCACAGTTTGCGCGAGGAAGCCGGGTTGCCGACGCTGATTCGCGCCAACGGCCTGAAGCACGCCGGGCCGTTGCAGCAACGCTGGAACAACGCCGGGCACGTCACCGAACGCTGGGGCGTCGAAGGGCTTGAAGTGGCCGCGCTCAATGGCAGCAAGCTCGGGCTGTTGCGCCAACTGCTCAATGACGACGAACCGGCCGACGTGGAAATCCATCAGCCGTCTCTGGAAGATATTTACCGCTACTACATGAGTCGGGCCGGTGCGGCGCCCGTGGGGGAGGCCGTATGAACGCTGTCTGGAACATGGCCCGCAAGGAATTCAGTGATGGATTGCGCAATCGCTGGTTGCTGGCGATCAGTGTGTTGTTCGCCGTGCTGGCCATCGGCATCGCCTGGCTGGGCGCGGCAGCCTCCGGGCAATTGGGGTTCACCTCGGTGCCGGCCACCATCGCCAGCCTCGCCAGTCTGGCGACGTTTTTGATGCCGTTGATTGCGTTGCTGCTGGCCTATGACGCCATCGTCGGCGAGGACGAGAGCGGCACGTTGCTGCTGTTGCTGACGTACCCGTTGGGTCGCGGGCAGATTTTGCTCGGCAAGTTTGTCGGCCACGGATTGATCCTGGCGCTGGCGACATTGATCGGTTTCGGCTGCGCCATGCTGGCCATCGCGGTGCTGGTGGACGATGTCGAACTGAGCCTGTTGCTTTGGGCCTTTGGCCGGTTCATGGCGTCGTCGACGTTGCTGGGCTGGGGGTTTCTGGGGTTGGCCTATGTGCTGAGCAGTGTGTCGGCCGAGAAATCCACAGCAGCCGGGCTGGCGCTGGGCGTGTGGTTCTTCTTCGTGCTGGTGTTCGACCTGGCGCTGCTGGCGCTGTTGGTGCTCAGCGAAGGGCAGTTCAACCCCAAAGTGCTGCCCTGGTTGCTGCTGCTCAACCCCGCCGACATCTATCGCCTGATCAATCTCTCCGGTTTTGAGCCCGGCGCCAGTACCGCGGGTGTGCTGACGCTGGGCAGCGATTTGCCGATGCCGGGCTCGATGCTCTGGCTGTGCCTGTCGCTGTGGGTGGCGGTGCCATTGGGTTCGGCCTGGCTGTTGTTTCGTCGCCGGGCGACATGATTTTTTATTTTGGTTTTTTGGGAGTAGTTGACGATGAATGGGTTTTATCTGACGACGGTGCGCGCGGTGGCGGGCCTGATGATGTGCCTGTTTCTGACAGCCTGTGACAACCCGGCGCAAGCCACTTACAGCGATGCGGCCACGGCCTTTCATTCCAGTGATGAATGCCATGTCTGCGGGATGATCATCGACGGATTTCCCGGGCCCAAGGGCGAAGTCGTCGAGCGGTCCGGGGTCAAGAAGTTCTGTTCCACGGCGGAAATGATCGGTTGGTGGTTGCAGCCGGAAAATCATCATGGCGATGCAAGACTGTATGTCCACGACATGGGCCGCAGCCCGTGGAACGCGCCGGATGACGCTCAGCTGATCGATGCCAAGGATGCGTTCTACGTGGTCGGCACCCAACTCAAGGGCGCCATGGGCGTAGTGCTGGCGTCGTTCTCCAATCGCGAGGCCGCTGAGAAACTTGCCGCTGAACAGGGCGGTCGCTTGCTGCGATTCAGCGAGATCACTCCGGCGCTGTTGCAGCAGCACTAACGCCGTCGAAAAATCCTGATCGCCGTCAAGTCGTTTTTTTTCCTCCTGCTCAAAGATAGGGGCTGGCAATGTCCCCCAGTGCTGGCATCCGTGATGCCCAGGAGTAAATGATGAAAACCGAGTTTCAGGATCGCTTGGCGGTGGTCACGGGTGCCAGCTCCGGAATTGGTCTGGCACTGTGCGCCGCGCTGTTGCCGCGCGGGGTCAAGGTGTTGGCGATGTCTCGGACCCTCGGTGAATTGCCGGCGTTGCAGCAGATCTACGGCGAGCGGTTGCAGTGGTTTGCCGGGGATGTCACGAGTCAGCAGGACCTGCGCGAGCTGGCCGAGTGCGCGGCGGCGATTGGCCCGGTGGATTATCTGGTGCCCAACGCGGGCATCGCCGAAATGGCTGACAGCCTGGATATGCAGGCCTTTCAGCGCCAGTGGGCGGTTAATGGTGCCGGGGCGTTGAATACGCTGGCGGCGTTGCGCGGTGAATTGGCGAGCCCGGCGTCGGTGGTGTTTGTCGGGAGTTTTCTGACCGGTTCGAGTTTTCCGGGGTTGGCTGCGTGCATTGCCAGCAAGGCTGCCTTGGCGGCTCAGGCGCGGACGTTGGCGGTGGAGTTTGCGCGTTTTGATGTGCGGATTAATCTGGTTTCGCCGGGGCCGACGGCGACCTCGATGTGGGACAACCTGGGGTTGAGCGATGGGGAGCTTGGGGATGTTGCCGACACGCTAGGTAAACGTCTGTTGCCGGGGCATTTTCTTGATGCGGCGGCGGTGGCTAATGTGATTGTTTTTCAGCTGTCGCAGGGGGCTCGGGGTGTTTATGGGCAGGATTGGAAGGTTGATAACGGGTACACGTTGGGCTGAAGGGTAAATATTTACTTCGGAGTACATATCCGTTGCTGCGGTAACGGCTGCTTAGGGTTCCGCCCTTACGGCGGGTCACTTGGAGAAGCGCCAAGTAACCAAGCGCTCTTGCCCCTGACGTACGGTGGCTCGCCTAGGCTCGCCATACCCTCGCTCCGGTCCTGCTCCGTGGGCCCGCCGCCATCGGCCATCCATGGCCGGGGGCGGCTACCGCGGCATCCTTGCCGCGGTGCCCACTGCGCAGAACCTGCGCTCGGCCTTCCGACGGGGCAGATCAAGATCAACAGCAAGATCAAGATCAAGATCAAGATCAAGATCAACAGCCTGGCGTTGTACCTGTAGGAGCGAGCCTGCTCGCGAAAGACGTCTGGACACCGCGTTCATTCAGACAGCACGCGTTATCGTTCACGTCTTTCGCGAGCAGGCTCGCTCCCACAGGGGATTGCGTGAAACACCCCATCAGTTTTGCGCAACTTTTGGGGGGCGACCCGTTTGTGGGAACGATCATCCGGTGTATCGCCTCATTTGCCCCACGTCGTCGGGCAACCGGTGCAGCCCTCCATATTCGCGTCCTGAAAATTCGCATAGTGCTGCCGTGCGCCGCTCAGATTCGCCTGTTCCAAATTGCTTTCCCCCAACTTGGCCTCTTGCAGATTGGCATCACTAAGATTGGCCCCCTTGAGGTCGGCCTTGCTCAACCAGGTCATCTCCAGATCCGCAGCCCGCAGATTGGCGTTGTGCATTTTGGCCCCGGACAGGCGGGCAAATTGCAGGTAAGCGCCACCAAGGTTGGCATCCTGAAATTGTGCACCCTGGGCGAACATCCCCCAGCCCTGAATCGCCATCAGGGTTGCCCCGGTGAAGTCGGCCAGGCGCAGGTTGCTTTGTTGCAGGCTGGCGCGGGTCAGGTTGGCGCCCTGTAATCGGGCTTTTTCCAGGTTGGCGAGATCGAGTCGGGCGTGACGCAGGTCGGCATTGCGCAGGTCGGCACCGCTGAGGTTCATGCTGCGCAGGTCCTGATTGCTCAGGTTCGCGCCTTTGAGATCGGCGCCGGGGCATTGGCTGTGTTGGGCGACGGTGCAGCCGTTGATGATGAGCGGGGTGTCTTCGCCGTCGTCGGTGGCGTGAGCCAAAGGCAGTGTCAACATAAGGAATAAGGGAAGGTATTTCATTGCAGGTCCTCGAAATATGGAGGGCAGCTGGATACACACAAAACCTGTGGCTAGGGAGCTTTTGTGGCGAGGGGGTTTATCGGAATGCCGCACCACCCCGTTCGGCTGCGAAGCAGTCGTTAATCCAGGCAACTCGGTGTTCCTGGAAAATGTAGGGGGCCGCTTCGCGACCCAACGGGGGTAAACCCCCTCGCCACAAAAGCCCCCTCACCACAGGAGGTGGCGGATTACTTCTGCGCTGTCTTGTTATCCCAGCTCGGGATCTTGAACACCCAGAACGATCCGCCCTGAGCCACCGGTTTGGTCAGCTCGGCCATGTCACCGCCCCACAACGGCACCGCGCCGCCGTAACCGACGGTCACACCGACGTACTGCTCGCCGTCCTGTTCCCACGTGATCGGTGGCGAGACGATGCCGCTGCCGGTCTGAAACTTCCACAGCTGCGCGCCGGTTTTCGCATCGAAGGCCTTGAGGAAACCGTCGCCGGTACCGGTGAATACCAGGTTGCCCTTGGTTGCCAGCACGCCTGCCCACAGTGGCAGTGCTTCTTTGTGCTCCCAGACCACTTTGCCGGTGGTGGGGTTCATCGCGCGCAGGCTGCCGACGTGATCGTCGTACATGCGCTTGATGCGGAAACCCATGCCCAGGTAAGCCGAGCCTTTTTTGTAGCTGACCTCTTCGGTCCAGTATTCCTCCTTCCAGTGGTTGCCCGGAATGTAGAACAGCCCGGTGTCCTGGCTGTAGGCCATCGGGTTCCAGTTCTTGCCACCGAGGAACGGCGGCGAAACCTCCACTGGCTTGCCCTTGGTCTCACCGGGCAACGGTTTGGCCGGACGCTGGCCCGGATTCTCCACCGGCTTGCCGGTCTTGAGATCGATGTGGCTGGCCCAAGTGATGTTGTCGACGAAGGGAAATGCGTTCTGCAATTTGCCGTTGTTGCGATCGACCACGTAGAAGAAACCGTTGCGGTCCGCATGGCCGGTGGCCTTGACCGTTTTGCCGTCCTTGTCCTTGTAGTCGAACAGCACCAGCTCGTTGTTGCCGGAGAAATCCCAGGCATCGTTCGGGGTGTGCTGGTAGAACCATTTCACCTCGCCGGTGCTCGGATCGACGCCGACCTGGCCCGAGGTGTAGAGGCTGTCGTAATCGTGAGGATTGCCGTCCTTGGAGGTCCGAGCCCAAGTATTCCAAGGGCCAGGATTGCCGGCGCCGACGATGATGGTGTTGGTTTCCGGATCGAAACTGGCGCTTTGCCAAGGGGCACCGCCGCCGTGGCTCCAGGCTTCGACCTTGCCGGTTTCGGTGGTCGGGTCATCCGGCCAGGACGGCGCCTTGACGTCGCCGGTCGTGGTGCTGTCCTTACCGTTCAACCGGCCCATATGACCCTCGACGAAGGGCCGCATCCAGACCTCTTCACCCGTGTCGGGATCGCGGGCGAAGAGTTGCCCGACCACGCCGAACTCATCACCGGAGCTGCCGTGAATCAGCAGCACCTTGCCGGTGGTTTTGTCTTTGATCAGCACCGGGGCGCCGGTCATGGTGTAGCCGGCGGAGTGATCACCGAATTTCTTGTTCCACACCACTTTGCCGGTGTTCTTGTCCAGGGCGACCAGCCGCGCGTCGAGGGTGCCGAAGTAGATTTTGTCGCCAAAGATCGCCGCGCCGCGATTGACCACGTCGCAGCACGGACGAATGTTGTCCGGCAGGCGATGGTTGTACGTCCACAAGCGCTTGCCGGTCTTGGCGTCCAGGGCAAATACCCGCGAATAGGAACCGGTGACGTACACCACGCCGTCGCTGACGATGGCCTGGGATTCCTGGCCGCGCTGCTTCTCATCGCCAAACGAGTAGGACCAGGCCGGGGTCAGCTTGAACACGTTCTTGTCATTGATCTGGGCCAACGGGCTCCAGCGTTGCGCGTTGGTGCCCATGCCGTATTGCAGCACGTCCTTGGTGGTCAGGTGATCGTTGGCGATGTCTTCCCAACTCACATTGCGGGTGGGAGTGGCCGGTGCCGTCGCGCCGTAGCTGACAGCACTCAGGGACAGGCTGCCCACCAGCAGAAAAGCCTGCACGGCGATAGACAGCGGGGAAAGGGCGGGTAGCGATCTTATTGTCATGGTTGCAGTTCCCAGTGGAGGTTTTGGCCTGCACAGGGTGGTGTGCCCGACGTGTTGGCGGATACGGAAAAAGTCCCGCTGTTGCCGGGAATACTTCCCGTACGGCACCTAATTTAGGTGTGCGCCACAAGCCCTACTACCAAGGAACTAGACGGCGGCCACCAAAGCAGCATGGGGCTTGCGCGAAGCCGTTCCTAAGATGGGTGCCATAGCCTCTTCAAAGAGGTTTTGCGTGCAATCAAGAGGGCATAACAATGACAACAAGACGCAACGCCTTGCTCGTTGCCGGTTTGCTGGCCGGCTTTATCAGTGCAGGTTCTGTCTGGGCCCACGGCAACGTGGTCCCACAGGCTGTCGCCACCGCGGGCCTGACCCCGATCAAGGACGCTGGCGTACCGGTTGATGCCGATGGTTGGGCTGCGGTGAACCCTTATCGCACCACCCCGGAACACGATAAGGCCGTGGAAATCGGCTCTTCGGCGTACAACCAGAACTGCGCGGCCTGCCATGGCCTGGAAGCCAAGTCCGGCGGCATCGCCCCGATTTGCGCCTGCTCGATGTCGGCGAGGCGGGGGATGAATGGTTCGTCGAACGCGTGCGCCACGGCGCGGTGCGTGATGGCCGGGTCTACATGCCGAAGATGGCCGATTACCTGAGTCAGGAAGCTTTGTGGGCGGTACGCACTTACCTGGACACCGTTCGCGTCGAGGAATAACCCATGCGCCTGTTCGCTGTGTTGATCAGCGCTGTGTTGCTGTGCTGCCAGGCGGTGCAGGCGCAGGTCCGTACCTATGACGAAATGATCGCCGCCGGGGAACTGAAAGTGGCGGTCTACAAGGACTTCGCCCCTTACAGTTTTGAACACGACGGCCAGGCCCGGGGCGTTGATGTCGAACTTGCCGAGGCGTTGGCCAAGGCCCTTGGCGTGCGCCTGAGGTTGATTTGGGCGCCGGCCGGCGAGAAGCTCGATGACGACCTGCGCGATTACATCTGGCGTGCCAGTCAGTTGCACGATCTGCAACTGGCCGACCTGATGATGCGCGTGCCATACGATCGCGCCTACGCGCAGAAGCGCAATGAACTGGGCGAGCTGGAAAACGGCCATGTGGTGATGTTCGGCCCGTACCAGAACGAACAATGGCAGGTTGCTTATGATCGCCGCCGACTGGACAAAGTCGCTAGCGTCGCGGTGTTCGAGCACCACCCGATCGGCGTCGAAGTCGACAGCGTGCCGTCGTTCTACCTGACCTCGGTGTTCAACGGCATGCTCGCCGGCAAAACCCACCACTATCCCGGCGTACCCCAGGCTTTTGCCGCCATGAAGGCCGGTGAAGTCGATGCCGTCATGGCCATGCGCGGGGAGATCGACTGGCAGGTTCATGAAGCCAACGACCCGCAAGTGGCGCTGGCGGAAAACGCCTACCCGAACATGGGCAAGCAGCTGTGGGAGATCGGCATGGCGGTGCATGAAAGCAACCGTCAACTGGCCTATGCCGTGGAAGAGGCGCTGGAAACCTTGATTCGCGAGGGCTCGGTCAAGACTATTTATGGCCATTACGGCCTGCGCTATGACGTGCCTGAGATGTATCAACAGTGAACTGGCGAGCGGCTTGTCTGTTGGCCTGTTGGTTGCCCATCGCCGCGCACGCGGTGGACATCGACCCGGGCAAAGACCCGGTGCCGTCGGTGATGTGGGCCTTTTATCACAAGCAAATGCTCGGGGATGCGCCGTTCGTGTTCGACGATCGGGTCAAGCTGCTGGCGCCGCCGTTCGCCGAAGACGCCCGGCAGGTGCCACTGGAAATTGACGCGCGGGCGTTCAAGGGCGAAGTGGTGAAAATCCTCGCCTGGGCCGAGCTCAACCCGTTGCCGAAAATCGTCGATTTCCAGCCGCTGGACCGTGTGCTGCCCTGGCTGTCGATTCGTATCCGCATTGAGCAGGCCACGCCGTTGCGCGCGGCGGTACTGACCCGTGATGGGGTGTGGCACGTCGGCTCGACGCTGATCGATGCGGCGGGCGGTGGTTGCACGGCGCCGAGCGTGGTACGCACTCAGCCGGGCTGGGAGGAGCACATCGGCGAAGTGCTGGGCGGTCGCTATCCCCGTGGTGAATTCAGCCGAGTGCGCATGCAGGTGGCGCACCCGATGGACAATGGCATGGTCAGCGGCATCCCGGAATTCTTCATCAGTCATGCCGAACTGCGGGATCAGAACGATCAACTGCTGGCCCGTCTTGAGCTGTTTCCCGCGGTCAGCGAAAACCCCAACCTGACCTTCGATATCGAAGGGGCAGGGCAGACGCGCCTGATGCTGCGCGACAACAGCGGCAATCAATTCGATGCGGCCATACCCTGACCCAAAGGAGCGCGTGATGCGCTGGATGCTGCTGTTGTTCATGAGCCTGAGCCTGCCGGTTCTGGCCGAACTCGACTACTCACTCAAGCCCCGGCAGATCGCCGAAGACACCTGGCTGCTGGAGGGCAGCACCGATAATTTCGCCAAGGCCAATGGCGGCAACATCGTCAATACCGGGTTCATCGTCACCGAGCAGGGGGTGGTGGTGATCGACACCGGGCCGTCCAAACGCTACGGCGAAGCGATGCGCAAGGCAATCGCCGCGACCACCGACAAACCGGTGATCGAGGTGCTGCTGACCCATCATCATCCTGATCATGTGCTCGGCAACCAGGCCTTCAGTGATGTGCCGATCAGCGCGTTGGCCGGCACCACCGAACTGTTGCATCAGCAGGGCGATGCCATGGCCGAGAACATGTATCGCCTGGTGGGCGACTGGATGCGTGGCACCGAAGTGGTGTTGCCGACCCGGACGCTGATACCGGGCGTGCGAAGTTTTGGGAATCACGATCTGCGCCTGCTGGACCTGGGTGGGCACACAGGCGCGGATCTGGCTATTCTCGACCAGAAAACCGGCGTGTTGTTTGCCGGGGACCTGGTGTTTTACCAGCGGGCACTGACCACGCCCAACAGTCCGGGGCTGTCGGTATGGCTGGCGGACATCGCCACCCTCCAAGGCCTGCCGTGGACGCTGATCGTCCCCGGCCATGGACCGGTCGCCAGGGATCAACAGCCGTTCGAACAGATGCGCGACTACCTGACCTGGCTCGATCAGCTCATGCGCGACGGCGCCGCCAATGGCAGTGATATGGCCGAGATGATCCGCAGCCCCATTCCCGAACGGTTTGCCGGGATCAGCCTGAGCCGCTACGAACTGATCCGCAGCGTCAGCCATCTGTATCCGCGCTACGAGCGCGCACAAATGACCCGTGTCGATTCCGCCGCGAACAGGCAATGATCGTTCCCACGCTCCCGCGTGGGAATGCCTCAAGGGACGCTCCGCGTTCCAGCTTTCGAAAGGGACGCGGAGCGTCCCGGGCTGCATTCCCACGCAGAGCGTGGGAACGATCAGTCAGCACTCATCTCATCCGACCCGGTACTAAGGAACTAGCAATCTCAGCACTGCGGGCAATTGTTCCAAGGGCGGCGGCGCCCAAGAATCTGCACCAGACCGGGAAAATTTCCCGGGTATAACAAAAACTGCAGAGGTAGCCGTCATGACCCAACCCGCACGTCGCCAACCCTTCGTCTTGAGTGTGCTGCTCAGTGCCATGCTGTTGTCTGGCTCGGCATTGGCCGGCGTCACTGATCAAGACATCCTCCAGGATCCCAAGAACCCGGGGCAGATCGTCACCAACGGTCTGGGCGTCCAGGGTCAGCGTTACAGCCCGCTGGACACGCTCAACGTCAACAACGTGAAGGACTTGCGGCCGGTCTGGGCATTCTCCTTCGGCGGTGAAAAACAACGCGGTCAGCAAGCACAGCCGATGATCAAGGACGGCGTGATGTACTTGACCGGTTCCTACTCGCGGGTGTTTGCGGTGGATGCGCGCACCGGCAAGAAGCTCTGGCAATACGATGCACGCCTGCCCGATGACATCCGTCCTTGCTGCGACGTAATCAACCGGGGTGTCGCGCTGTATGGCGACCTGGTGATCTTCGGCACCCTAGACGCCAAGCTTGTGGCCTTGAACAAGGACACCGGTAAGGTCGTCTGGAGCAAGAAAGTCGCCGACCACAAGGAAGGCTATTCCATCAGTGCCGCGCCGTTGGTGATCAACGGCAAACTGATCACCGGTGTCGCCGGTGGCGAGTTCGGGGTGGTAGGCAAAATCGAAGCCTACGACCCGAAAAACGGCAGCCTGCTGTGGAGCCGTCCCACCGTCGAAGGCCACATGGGCTACACCTACAAGGACGGCAAAGCGGTAGAGAACGGCATCTCCGGCGGTGAAGCAGGCAAGACCTGGCCCGGCGATCTCTGGAAAACCGGCGGCGCCGCCCCTTGGCTGGGCGGTTACTACGACCCGGAAACCAACCTGCTGCTGTTCGGCACCGGCAACCCGGCGCCTTGGAACTCGCACCTGCGTCCTGGCGACAACCTCTACTCGTCGTCGCGTCTGGCGCTCAACCCGGACGACGGCACCATCAAGTGGCACTTCCAGAGCACGCCTCACGACGGCTGGGACTATGACGGCGTGAACGAGCTGGTGTCGTTCAACTACACCGAAGGCGGCAAAGAGATCAAAGCCGCCGCCACCGCTGACCGCAACGGTTTCTTCTACGTGCTGGACCGCACCAACGGCAAATTCATTCGCGGCTTCCCGTTCGTGGACAAGATCACCTGGGCCACCGGCCTGGATAAAGAGGGTCGGCCGATCTACAACGAAGCCAGCCGCCCAGGTGCTCCCGGCACCGAAGCCAAAGGCAGTTCGGTGTTCGTAGCCCCTGCGTTCCTCGGCGCGAAAAACTGGATGCCGATGGCTTACAACAAGGACACCGGATTGTTCTATGTGCCGTCCAACGAATGGGGCATGGACATCTGGAACGAAGGCATCGCCTACAAGAAAGGCGCGGCGTTCCTCGGTGCCGGTTTCACCATCAAACCGCTGAATGAAGACTACATCGGCGTGCTGCGCGCCATCGACCCGAAAACCGGCAAGGAAGTCTGGCGCCACAAGAACTTCGCGCCGCTGTGGGGCGGGGTGCTGACCACCAAGGGCAAACTGGTGTTCACCGGCACGCCTGAAGGCTTCCTGCAGGCGTTCAATGCCAAGACCGGCGAGAAAGTCTGGGAATTCCAGACCGGTTCCGGCGTGCTCGGCTCGCCTGTGACCTGGGAAATGGACGGTGAACAGTACGTCTCGGTGCTGTCCGGTTGGGGCGGCGCCGTACCGCTGTGGGGCGGCGAAGTGGCCAAGCGCATCAAGGACTTCAACCAGGGCGGCATGCTCTGGACGTTCAAGCTGCCGAAAGACCTGGTGGCCAAGCACTGATACCTGCCACTGATCGTTCCCACGCTCCGCGTGGGAATGCAGCCCGGGACGCTCTGCGTCCCAAGAGCCGAACGCAGAGCGTCCGTAGAGGCATTCCCACGCAGAGCGTGGGAACGATCAAGACTGTGGCGCTTCAATCGCGAGCAAGCTCAGCTCCTACTACCAAATAACGAGAGTCCTCCTGCCAACGGCGCATTCGTCTGGCGCGCAGGGCTCTCTACTATCGGTTCATCGCCTGTTTGCCCGACAGGCATCGACCCAGACAGAGGCCCACCATGATCTACGCACAACCTGGCACACCTGGCGCCGTCGTTACGTTCAAACCGCGCTACGGCAATTTCATCGGCGGCGAGTTCGTCGCCCCGGTCAATGGTGAGTACTTCACCAACACTTCGCCGGTCACCGGCGAAGTGATCGCCGAATTCCCGCGCTCCAGCGCCGCCGACATCGAGAAAGCCCTCGACGCCGCGCATGCCGCCGCTGACGCCTGGGGCAAGACCTCGGCGCAGGACCGCTCGCGGGTGCTGCTGAAAATCGCCGACCGCATCGAGCAGAACCTGGAAATCCTTGCCGTCACCGAAACCTGGGACAACGGCAAGGCCGTGCGCGAAACCCTGAATGCCGACGTGCCATTGGCCGCCGACCATTTCCGTTACTTCGCCGGTTGCATCCGCGCTCAAGAGGGCGGCGCCGCCGAGATCAACGAGCTGACCACCGCCTATCACTTCCACGAGCCGCTGGGCGTGGTCGGACAGATCATCCCGTGGAACTTCCCGCTGCTGATGGCTGCCTGGAAACTCGCTCCGGCCTTGGCCGCCGGTAACTGCGTGGTACTCAAGCCTGCCGAGCAGACGCCGCTGTCGATCATGGTCTTCGCCGAGCTGATCGCCGATTTGCTGCCACCTGGCGTGCTGAACATCGTTCAGGGTTTCGGTCGCGAAGCCGGTGAGGCGCTGGCCACCAGCAAGCGCATCGCCAAGATTGCTTTCACCGGTTCCACCCCGATTGGCGCGCACATCATGAAATGCGCGGCCGAGAACATCATTCCAAGCACCGTTGAACTGGGCGGCAAGTCGCCGAACATCTTCTTCGAAGACATCATGCAAGCCGAGCCGCAGTTCATCGAGAAGGCTGCCGAAGGTTTGGTGCTGGCGTTCTTCAACCAGGGCGAAGTCTGCACCTGTCCTTCCCGCGCCTTGGTGCAGGAGTCGATCTACGACGACTTCATGAAAGTGGTGATGAAGAAGATTGTCAAGATCAAGCGCGGCAACCCGCTGGACACCGAAACCATGGTCGGCGCCCAGGCGTCCGAGCAGCAATACGACAAGATTCTCTCGTACCTGACAATTGCCCAGGAGGAGGGCGCCGAGCTGCTCACCGGCGGCGCGGCCGAGCGTCTTGAGGGCGACTTGTCGACGGGTTATTACATCCAGCCGACCCTGCTCAAGGGCCACAACAAAATGCGCGTGTTCCAGGAAGAAATCTTCGGCCCGGTGGTGGGTATCACCACCTTCAAGGACGAAGCCGAAGCCCTGGCGATTGCCAACGACAGCGAGTTCGGCCTCGGCGCCGGTCTGTGGACCCGCGACATCAACCGCGCCTACCGCATGGGACGGGCGATCAAGGCCGGGCGGGTCTGGACCAACTGCTATCACCTGTACCCGGCCCACGCCGCGTTTGGTGGCTACAAGAAATCCGGTGTCGGCCGTGAAAACCACAAGATGATGCTCGACCACTATCAGCAGACCAAAAACCTGCTGGTGAGCTACGACATCAACCCGATGGGGTTCTTCTAACCCCCGCAAGCACACCGCCAAACTTTGTGGGAGCGAGCCATTGTGGTGAGGGGGCTTGCCCCCGTTGGCTGCGCAGCAGTCCCCTTTTTTGGGGCCGCTCCGCGACCCAACGGGGGCAAGCCCCCTCGCCACACAAGCCCGCTCCCACATTGGTTTTGTGTGTGCTGGAAAACCCCGCAATACCCCTACCAATGCACGCCGCCACCTCGTTCGAAAGTAGCATTCGGGTGCCTGGCGCCCCGTGCATTAATGGCTTTACCGGAATCGTCCGGCATAAGAAGAGGATTGACCCATGTGGACTAAACCCGCGTTTACCGATCTGCGCATTGGCTTCGAAGTGACGATGTATTTCGCCAACCGCTGATTGTTCACCCGGCCAGCTGTTGCGTTGGCCGGGCCTGCCTTCTGGAGCATTGCCCATGCACATTCGCGTTCTCGGATCCGCCGCTGGCGGTGGTTTTCCGCAATGGAATTGCAACTGCCGCCAGTGCGCCGCGATGCGCAATGGCAGCCTGCGGGCCCAACGCCGCACCCAGTCCTCGATTGCCCTGAGCGACAACGGTGTGGATTGGGTGCTGTGCAATGCTTCACCGGACATTCGCGCGCAACTCGAGAGTTTCGCGCCGCTGCAACCGGCGCGCCGGTTGCGCGATACCGCGATCGCCGGCGTCGTCCTGCTGGACAGCCAGATCGACCATTGCACCGGCCTGTTGAGTCTGCGCGAAGGCTGCCCGCATCAGGTCTGGTGCACCGAACGGGTCCATGAAGACCTGAGCAGCGGCTTCCCGTTGTTCACCATGCTCAAGCATTGGAATGGCGGGCTGCAGTGGCAACCGGTCGGGCTCGACCGCGAGCCCTTCAGGATCCCGGCGTGTGCACACCTGAGATTTCGCGCGATCCCCTTGGTCAGCAACGCACCGCCGTACTCGCCCAATCGCGGCAATCCGCAGCCGGGCGACACCATTGGTTTGTTTATCGAAGACCGGCGCAGCGGTGCTTCGCTGTTCTACGCGCCGGGCCTGGGACAGGTCGACGATGAGGTGCTGAGCTGGATGCAACGCGCCGATTGCCTGTTGCTGGACGGCACCTTGTGGCGCGACGACGAGATGCGAGTCTGCGAGGTCGGCCAGAACCTGGGCAGTGAAATGGGTCACCTGTCGCAAAGCGGCCCCGGCGGCATGCTTGAAATCCTTGAAGGCTTCACCCGCCAGCGCAAGGTGCTGATCCACATCAACAACACCAACCCGATCCTTGATGAAGACTCGGCCGAGCGGGCGTTGCTGGAGCGGCGTGGGATTGAAGTGGCCTATGACGGCATGAGTATTGAGTTGTAGCGGAGGGCCCCTTCGCGAGCAAGCCCGCTCCCACAGGGGATCTCCACTGGACACAAAATGTGTGAACAACAGAGAACCAATGTGGGAGCGGGCTTGCTCGCGAAGGCGCCAGACTAGACACCGCAGCGCTACCAGGAGAACACAATGACTGACCAAGCGATGTCCCCCGCCGAATTCGAAGCAGCCCTGCGCGCCAAAGGCGCCTATTACCACATCCATCATCCATTCCACCAAGCCATGTACGCCGGCCGATCAACCCGCGAGCAGATTCAGGGCTGGGTCGCCAATCGCTTCTACTACCAGGTGAACATCCCCCTGAAGGACGCGGCGATTCTCGCCAACTGCCCGGACCGCGACGTGCGCCGGGAGTGGCTGCAACGAATTCTCGACCACGACGGTGCACCCGGCAGTGAAGGCGGCATCGAAGCCTGGCTGCGGCTGGGCGAAGCGGTGGGGCTGGATCGCGAACAAATCCTCTCGCAGGAACTGGTGCTGCCCGGCGTCCGTTTCGCCGTCGACGCCTACGTCAATTTCGCCCGTCGCGCCTGTTGGCAGGAAGCTGCCAGCAGTTCGCTGACCGAGCTGTTTGCGCCACAAATCCATCAATCGCGACTCGATGCCTGGCCAACCCATTACCCGTGGATCGACGTCGGAGGTTACGACTATTTCCGTACTCGCCTGAGTCAGGCGCGACGGGATGTCGAGCATGGTTTACGCATCACCCTGGCGCACTACGTCACGGTCGAAGGCCAGCAACGCATGCTGGAAATCCTGCAATTCAAGCTCGACGTGCTGTGGAGCATGCTCGACGCCATGAGCATGGCCTACGAGCTGGATCGCCCGCCGTATCACACCGTCACCATGGAACAGGTCTGGCATCGGGGGATTGCCCTGTGAGCCTGATCAACCGCGAGCAATCACCGTCTCTGCGTCAGGGTTTTCGCCTGCAATGGGAACCGCGTCAGGACTGTCACGTGCTGCTGTACCCCGAAGGCATGATCAAACTTAACGACAGTGCCGGGCAGATCCTCGATCTGGTAGACGGCCAGCGCAGCGTTGCGGCGATCATTGATCAACTGTCCGCGAATTTCCCCGGCGTACCGGGGATCGACGAAGATGTGCTGGCGTTTCTGGAGGTGGCCCATGCTCAATTCTGGATCGAGTGACTCGCGTCCGGGTCCGCCGCTGTGGCTGTTGGCGGAGTTGACTTACCGTTGCCCGCTGCAATGCCCATATTGCTCCAACCCGCTGGACTTTGCCCAATCTGGCGAAGAGTTGAGCACCGAAGAGTGGATCCGGGTGTTCCGCGAAGCCCGGGAGATGGGCGCCGCGCAACTGGGCTTTTCCGGCGGCGAGCCGTTGGTTCGCCAGGACCTGGCCGAACTGATCAAGGCCGCCCGGGACATGGGTTACTACACCAACCTGATCACCTCGGGCATTGGCTTGACCGAACAGAAAGTCCGCGATTTCAAGGTCGCGGGCCTGGACCATATCCAGATCAGCTTCCAGGCCGCCGACGAAGCGGTGAACAACATGCTCGCCGGTTCGCGCAAGGCCTTCGCCCAGAAACTCGCCATGGCCCGGGCGGTGAAGGCCCAGGGCTATCCGATGGTGCTGAACTTTGTCACCCATCGGCACAACATCGACCAGATCGCGCAGATCATCGACTTGTGCCTGGAGCTGGAGGCAGATTTCGTTGAATTGGCGACGTGCCAGTTCTACGGTTGGGCCGAGCTCAACCGCGTCGGCCTGTTGCCCACGCGTGAACAATTGCAGCGTGCCGAGCGCATCACCAACGAATACCGCGAGCGTCTTGAAGCACAGGGCCACCCGTGCAAGCTGATCTTCGTCACCCCGGATTACTACGAAGAACGCCCCAAGACCTGCATGAACGGCTGGGCCAATCTGTTTCTCGACATTACCCCCGACGGCACGGCATTGCCTTGCCACAGCGCCCGCCAGTTGCCGGTGCAGTTTCCCAACGTGCGCGAGCACAGCATCGAGCACATCTGGACTGATTCATTCGGTTTCAATCGCTTTCGTGGCGATGACTGGATGAAGGAGCCGTGCCGCTCCTGCGATGAAAAGCACAAGGATCTGGGCGGCTGCCGCTGCCAGGCATTCATGCTGACTGGCGATGCGGAAAATGCTGACCCGGTGTGCAGCAAATCCCCGCACCACGGTGTGATTCTCAAGGCTCGCGAGGAAGCCGAGGCGCCGGGGCTGGGCATGGAACACCTGACGTTACGCAACGAGAAGGCTTCGCGATTGATCTACCGCGGATGAATCAAACAACACAAATCCCCTGTGGGAGCGGGCTTGCTCGCGAAGGCGGTGGGTCAGTCGACATCAATGTTGAATGTAATGCCACCTTCGCGAGCAAGCCCGCTCCCACAGGGGTTCTCCGGTGAGTTCAGAGTTTGAGTACACCAGCCGTGCTACCCATTGGTCTGATTGCATTCACCACCGGATGGTTTAGTGTGGGCATTACCTTCCAAAACAATAAAAACAGGCTTTCCAATGAGCCAGAGTCTCAGTCAACTGCGTAAATTCGTTTCGCCTGAAATCATCTTTGGTGCCGGCTGCCGGCACAACGTCGGCAATTGCGCCAAAACCTTTGGTGCCCGCAAGGTGCTGCTGGTCAGCGATCCCGGTGTGATTGCCGCCGGTTGGGTCGCCGATGTCGAGGCCAGCCTGCAGGCCCAGGGCATCGAGTACGTCCTGTACAGCGCGGTCTCGCCCAACCCGCGGGTCGAAGAAGTGATGCTCGGCGCCGATCTGTACCGGGAAAACCATTGCGATGTGATCGTGGCCGTCGGTGGCGGCAGCCCGATGGATTGCGGCAAAGGCATCGGCATTGTCGTCGCCCATGGGCGCAGCATTCTCGAATTCGAAGGCGTGGACACCATCCGCGTCCCGAGCCCGCCGCTGATCCTGATTCCGACCACCGCCGGGACCTCGGCCGATGTCTCGCAATTCGTGATCATCTCCAACCAGCAAGAACGCATGAAGTTCTCCATCGTCAGCAAGGCGGTGGTGCCGGACGTGTCGCTGATCGACCCGGAAACCACGTTGAGCATGGACCCGTTCCTGTCGGCCTGTACCGGCATCGATGCGTTGGTGCATGCCATCGAAGCGTTTGTGTCCACCGGTCACGGGCCGTTGACCGATCCCCACGCACTCGAAGCGATGCGCCTGATCAACGGCAACCTGGTGCAGATGATCGCCAACCCGCACGACATCGCCTTGCGCGAGAAAATCATGCTCGGCAGCATGCAGGCCGGGCTGGCGTTCTCCAACGCGATCCTCGGCGCGGTGCACGCCATGTCCCACAGCCTCGGTGGCTTTCTCGACTTGCCTCATGGGCTGTGCAACGCGGTGCTGGTGGAACACGTGGTGGCGTTCAACTACAGCTCCGCACCGGAGCGCTTCAAGGTGATCGCCGAGACCTTTGGCATCGATTGCCGTGGCTTGAATCACCGTCAGATTTGCGGGCGTCTGGTCGAACACCTGATTGCGTTGAAACACGCCATCGGCTTCCACGAAACCCTCGGATTGCACGGGGTCAGCACCGCGGACATTCCGTTCCTGTCGCAACACGCCATGCACGACCCGTGCATCCTGACCAACCCGCGCGAGTCCAGTCAGCGTGATGTCGAGGTCGTCTATGGCGAAGCCCTCTGACGAACAGCAACGGGCGCTGGCGGGGTTACTGGGATTAGGCAGCCATTCGGCGCGCAAGAGTCATTACCCGGAACTGGCCGCGCGCCTCGACGAGCTGGAAGCCGAGCGCAATCGCTACAAATGGCTGTTCGAAAACGCGGTCCACGGGATCTTTCAGGCCAGCCTGCTTGAAGGCATGCGCGCCGCCAACCCGGCACTGGCGCGGATGCTCGGCTACGACAATCCCCAGGAAGTGCTGTTTTCGCTGGCCGATCTGGCGAGCAACCTGTTTGTCAACGGCGCGCAAGAGCTGGAAAACATCGGTGAAATGCTCAAGCGCGAGCGCAGTCTGCTTGGCTACGAAACCCAATTGCGGCGCAAGGATGGCAGCAGCGTCGACGTGTTGATGAACCTGTTGCTCAAACCTGATCAGGAAGGGCTGGTGGAAGGTTTTGTCGCCGACATCACCGAACGCAAACTCGCCCAGCAGCGTCTTCAACAACTCAACGACGAACTGGAGCAACGGGTCACCGCGCGCACCGACGAGTTGCTGGAAGCCAACCGTAACCTGCAACAGCAAATCACCCAACGTAAACAGATCGCCCAAGCCTTGCGCGATGCCCGGGACGCCGCCGAGGCCGCCAATCGCAGCAAGGACAAATACCTCGCCGCCGCCAGTCATGACCTGTTGCAACCGCTCAATGCCGCGCGTTTGCTGATCTCGACCCTGCGCGAACGCAAGCTGCCCGACGTCGAACAGGTGCTGGTGGAACGGACTCACCAGGCGCTCGAAGGGGCGGAAGATCTGCTCACCGATTTGCTGGATATTTCCCGGCTCGATCAGGCTGCGGTCAAACCGGACATTGCGCTGTACCGCCTCGACGAATTGCTCGCGCCGCTGGTGTCGGAGTTCCAGTCAGTGGCCCAGGCTGAAGGGTTGAACCTGCGGGTGCACATGGGCGATTACGCCATCAGCACCGACCTGCGGCTGATGACGCGGATCTTGCGCAACTTCCTCAGCAACGCCTGCCGCTACACCGACGAGGGCAGCATCCTGCTGGGGGCCAGGCGCCGGGGTGAAATGCTGCGCCTGGAAGTCTGGGACACCGGCCGCGGGATCGCGGCGGACCGACTGGATTCGATCTTCCTCGAGTTCAACCAACTGGACGTCGGCCGCGCCGCCGACCGCAAGGGCGTGGGCCTGGGGCTGGCCATCGTTGAGCGCATCGCCAAAATCCTCGGCTATAAAGTCGGGGTTCATTCGTTGCCGGGGCGCGGTTCGATGTTCAGCATCGACGTGCCGATTTCCCATGAGGTTCCGCTGCCGATCAGCCTGGCGGCACCACAACCCGGCACCGGAAATCCATTGCCCGGCCGGCGTTTGCTGGTACTGGACAACGAAGTGAGCATCCTCGAAAGCATGAGCGCGCTGCTCGGGCAATGGGGCTGCGAGGTGGTCACGGCCACCGATGAGTTCTCTGCACTGGCTGCGTTGCAGGGGCGAGCGCCGGAATTGATTCTGGCGGACTACCATCTCGATCACGGCGTGGTGGGCTGCGATGTGGTCAGGCATTTGCGCGAGCATTACCACCAGGCCATTCCGGCAGTGATCATCACTGCCGACCGCACGGATCAGTGTCGGCGCTCATTGCAGCGACTCGATGCACCGCTGCTGAACAAACCGGTGAAACCCGGCAAGTTGCGCGCGGTGCTGAGTCAGTTGCTGGGGTAGCGATAGTGCAGGCTGAAACCAAGTTCTGCTGACTCGCCTTGCTTCAGCAAACGCAATCCTCGCAACAGCGGCAGACCCGTGCCGCGCACGCTCCAGTTGACGATGCTGCCACCGAGTTCGGGGGCGAGGGTGAGGTGGGTGAATTCGTCTTCGAGTTCCAGAGTTATTGGCGTCATGTTGATTTTTACTAGCTCATTGAAAGGCTTTTGTGGCGAGGGAGCTTGCTCCCGCTCGGCTGCGAAGCAGTCGCAAATACAGGAAACTCGGACTGTCTGAAAAATTGCAGGGGGCCGCTGCGCGACCCAGCGGGAGCAAGCTCCCTCGCCACAGAGAGACCTCGCCAGCCAAGTCACATCATTCAAAGCTGGGTGATCAGCAATCGTTGAACAACGGCTCCGGCAAGCCTTTGACGCCGGGATCTAGGGCGAACACACCGCCGGCCAGTGACTGTTCGTCATGGTCGTCGCCGGGACGGATCGAGGTCACGAACAGGGTGTCCAGGCGACTGCCGCCGAAGGCGCACATGCTTGGTTTTTTCACCGGCACGGCGAGGGAACGGTCCAGCCGGCCGTCGGGAGTGAAACGGTGAATCAACCCGGCGTCATTGGCGCAAATCCAGTAGCAGCCTTCGGCATCGACCGCTGCGCCATCGGGACGACCAGCGAACTGATGCATGTCGACAAACAGCCGTCGGTTGGACGGTGTGCCACTGTCGGTGTCGTAATCGAAGGCCCAGATTTGCTGGACCAGAGGATGAGAGTCAGACAGGTACATCGTCCGCCCGTCCGGGCTGAAACCCAGACCGTTGGGCACGATAAACCCGCCGAGTTGCGCCTCGAGCGGCCCGTGTTGCCCGGCGCTGTAGCGGTAAAGCGCGCCGTCGGCAGCGTTGGCGCCCATGTTCAGCACCATGCTGCCGGCCCAGAAACGCCCCTGACGATCGCAGCGACCGTCGTTCAGGCGCATGTCTGTGCGGGCGTGTTCGACCGGCGCCAGGAGATTGCTGTCGAGGCTGCCATCGTTATGCGGGTGCAGATGAAAAAAACCGCTTTCCATCCCGGCAACCCAACTGCCATCGCGGTGACGTGCAATGCAGGCGAGCATCTGCGGTGCTCTCCAGGCGTGGACATGGCCGGTTTCGGCGCTCCAGCGCTGAAGTCCACCGGCAGGAATATCAACCCAATACAGGGCGTTTTCCTCAGGCATCCAGACCGGGCATTCACCGACCGCGTTACGGGCATCGACAATCAATTCGGCTTGCATGACAGCTCATTCCCTCGGGTTTTTGTTGTCGGGATCAAGTGATGTGCGCGGGTTCAGTCGCCGAACGGGCCGGACGCGACAAACGCACCCCCCTGATAGACCCGTGCCGGGTCATCAGCGGCTGGTATTGGTTGGGCTTCGATTTTTTCGCGGAACACTTCGGAGCTGTCCTGGGGTTCATAACCCAGGCAGGTGGCGAAACGGTTGTCCCACCAGACGTCCTTGTTGTCGGACATGCCGTAGACCACGGTGTGGCCGACATCAGGGGCGTACAGCGCGCATTCGAGCAATTGCGTCAGGTCGCCGAAGCTCAACCAGGTGCTCATCATTCGGCGGTTCAGCGGTTCCGGGAACGAGGAGCCGATGCGCACGCTGACGGTCTCGATGCCGTAGCGGTCGAAGTAGAAACTGGCCATGTCTTCGCCATAGGATTTGGACAAACCGTAGTAGCTGTCCGGGCGGCGAGGGGAGTGGGCGTCGATCACTTCATCCTGCTTGTAGAAGCCGATCACGTGGTTGGAACTGGCGAAAATCACCCGCTTCACCCCATGGCGGCGAGCGGCTTCATAAATGTGGAACACGCCGCAGATGTTGGCGCCGAGGATCTCTTCGAACGAGTGCTCCGTCGACACACCACCGAAATGCAGGATCGCATCCACGCCTTCAACCAATTGATGGACCGCTTGCTTGTCAGCCAGGTCGCAGGGCACGACTTCTTCACGGTCATCGATGGCCGGGGCGATGTCGGCGATGTCCGACAGGCGAATCACATTGGCATAGGGCCGCAGGCGTTCGCGCAGGACTTTGCCGAGGCCACCGGCGGCACCGGTCAGGAGGAGACGATTGAAAGGAGCGCGGGGTGTAGGAGTGGTTGTCATGGAAGTCCCTGCACAAGCAGTTATTGTTATTGGGTTTGTTGTAGGTTGTCGTACGACTAAGTCGGAGTATCGTTAGGCTTTCCGGTTCTTGTCAACGAGTCATCGTTTGAAATTGACGGAGGGTCTGCTCACCCCACAATCGATGTAGCAGCTGGCTTACAGCAAAGAGATCGGGTAGTTGATGATAATGCGGTTTTCGTCGAATTCATTGGTGCTGAAGTCCTTGCGGATCGACGCGTTACGCCATTTGACGTTGAGGTTCTTCAGCACACCGCTCTGCACGGTGTAAGCCAGTTCTGATTCGCGGCCCCATTCCTTGCCGTCGGTGATGATGCCTGTGTGCACGTTATCGCCGCTGATGTAGCGATTCATCATCGTCAGGCCGGGAATGCCCAGCGCCACAAAGTTGTAGTCGTGACGCAGCTGCCAGGATCGTTCCTTGGCGTTGTCGTAGCTGGAGTTATAGCTGTCGTTAGCCAGGGTGCCGCCGCTGGTGCCGTTGACCCGCATCCAGGCATCGTCGCCGCTGAGTTTTTGCAGGCCGACAAAGAAGGTGTTGCCGCCGTATTTGGCCGAGAGCATGGCGAACGCGGTTTTGTTGTCGAGGTCGCCGGCGAGGGCGCTGCCGTCTTCCTTGCCGATGAAGTAGCCAAGGTTGGCGCCGAGGGTCCAGTCGCCGATGGGCTGGCTATGGCTCAGGTTGAAATACTGCTGCTGATAGATGTCGCTGAGTTGCGCGTACCAGACGCCGACCTGGGTGCGCTTCTCGTTGAATGCATATTCACCGCCACCAAAGTTGAAACGGTCCGAGGTGAAGGCCGCGGATTTGCCGTTCATGAACATGTCTTCCATGCTCGCATCGTTGCGCGGGCTGTTGGCGCGGAACTGGCCACCGTAGAGCGTCAGGCCACTGATCTCGGTGGACGTCAACTGACCACCGCGGAAGGTTTGCGGCAGGGAGCGGCCGTCGTCGGAGCGCAGGATCGGCAACACCGGCATCCATTCGCCGACCTTCAATTCGGTTTTCGAGACTTTAGCTTTCAACGCCACACCCAGGCGCCCGTAATTGTCGGCCGGGCGGCCGTCGTCATGAATCGGCAGCAACGAGGTGCCGCCCGTGCCTTTGCCACCGTCGAGTTTTTCCGAGTACAGGCCCAACACATCCATGCCGAAACCGATGGGGCCTTGGGTGAACCCGGATTTGGCATCGAGGATGAAGCTTTGCGTCCACTCTTCCGCCTTGCCCTGCGGGTAGGCCGGGTTGGTGAAGTTGCGGTTGATGTAGAAGTTACGCAGGTTCAGCGTGGCTTTGGCGTCATCGACGAAACCTTCGGCATGACTGGTCATGGGCAGGGCGAGGGCCAGGCTGCTGCAACCGATCAGGCTCAGGGTGTGACGGCGTGCGAAGGTTGGGCGAGGGATGGAGACAGAGGAATTGCGGACGAGCTTGCTCACAGTGACGCTCCCGTGTTTCTTGTTGTTTTTATTTTTTGTTATACGTCGTCGTACAACACTGGGGCGGATTATTTGCAAGTGTTACGGGGAATGTCAATCAGAAGTTGTACGATGACTTGGTGCGATTTTATGGTATGTCAAAGAACCCCTGTGGGAGCGGGCTTGCTCGCGAAAGCGGTGTGTCAGTCAGCCAATGTGTTGAATGTGACGCCGCCTTCGCGAGCAAGCCCGCTCCCACATTGGATTGTGTTTAGCTCACGATCATCGGGGGCATGGTGCCCAGAAGTGAAACGGCAGCCACCGCGCCAATCCCCAGAAACCATTCCATGATCACGCTGGTTTTCAGCGTTGGCAGTCGTTGCTCGCAATGCTTGATCCGCAGCCGATTGAACAACGCCAGCCCCAGCATCGCGGCGACCAGCACAACCTTGACCAACAGAATCAGTGCAAACCCGGACAGCAACGGCGTCGGCCAGAATTGCCCGGTGAGTACCCGCACGTTGATCAAGCCGGTCATCACCAACCCCGCCACCAAGACGTAACCAATGCCGCTGAAGCGTTGCAAGGTCGCCTTGATGGAATGCTCTGCCGGCTGCCGCAGGATCAGCACCAACACCATCAAGCCGCCGAGCCAGGCACCGACGCAGGTCAGGTGAATGATTTGATTGAGGATCAGCAATTGGCCATCGAGGCCGTCGAGCATGGCCCCGTGGCCGACCGGGGCGAGGGTGGCCAGCAGCAGGCTGGCGAGGCCGATTCGCAGGGGCAGGTTGGCACGCAAGGGCGACATCAGCAGCGCCACCAACAACGCATTGAGCAGTAGGTGCCAGCGCCAGACCTGGCCGAAAAATGTATTGCCGAGCACGAGTCGCAGGGTCGATGGATCGAATGCCGCCTCCCAGGAGCCGGCCATGCTGGCGGTGATCAGCAGCAACCAGCTGACGCCAGTGACCAGCGCCGTCACCGCCAGCCAGCAGGTTGTTTTCGTCAGTCGCTGATCCAGATGTCCAGCGTTGCCATTGACCAGCAGCGGCCTGAACACCCACGCCCCGAACAACATCAGCACGACGGTGAAATGCACAAAGCGGCACAGCACCAGCGCGCTCGTCATGAATTACTGGCCAACCTTGAAGCCATAGGCGCCTTCGCTTTTGTGGGTATCGACCGACACCGCGTGCCATTCGACTTTGTAGGCACCCGCTGCCAACGGTGCGGCCGGGGTGACGATCAGGGTTTTCTTGTCACTGCCTTCGGTGGCGAGGCTTTTCACCGGAACGGGAGCGCCGTCCTTGCTGATCGAGACCTTGGAAAAGGTCGCTTCAACGCCTTCGGAAAACACCAGGCGCAACTCCGACGGTGCGCTCACCGTGCTGTCGGCGGCCGGGGCCTGGTCTTTCAGATGGGCGTGGGCAAACACCGATGAAGCGGCGAACAGCGAGCCGAGCAGGGCGACGGTGGTCAGGGTTTTCTTGAGCAGCATCGTGGAATACCTCTGAGGCAGGTTCGAAAAGGCGGCCAGTTTACCTGCGTGTAGCTGGGTGTACGAAGTTTCGTTTTCCCTTGTCGCCGCGAGGTAGAGCGGATGCTAGTCTTGAGCAACGCTGTTGTCAGGGAGCCCTCATGGGCAATCACAAGATCGAGATTCGTCGCAGTAACGTCGAGAAAATTCTGTTGGGAGCCGAAAAGGTTTTCGCCGAAAAAGGTTTCGGCGGCACTGCCATGGCCGACATCGCTGCCGAAGTGCAACTGCCGCGCTCCAACCTGCATTACTACTTCAGCACCAAGAGTGAGCTGTACAGCGCTGTGCTGTTGGGTTTGCTGGAAGTGTGGAAACAGGACGCCCTGTGCTTCGAGATGTTCGACGACCCGCGCGTGGTGCTCAGCAGCTACATCCGCGCCAAGATGAACCACTCCCGCAGCCGGCCTTACGGCTCCAAAGTCTGGGCCAACGAAATCATCCACGGCGCGCCGACCCTCGGCGAGAAACTGGACGTCAGTCTGTACGACTGGGCCAAGATGAAAGAAGCGAAAATCCGCCAGTGGGTGGACGACAAACGCATACTGCCGGTAGAACCTTCGAGCCTGCTGTACATGATCTGGGCGTCTACCCAGCATTACGCCGACTTTGATCATCAGGTGAATATTCTGAATGACCACCAACCATTGTCGGACATGCAGTTCGAGCGGGCGGTGCAGACGGTGACGAGTGTGATCTTGCGGGGGATTGGGTTGGAGCCCTAACTCGATCGTTCCCACGCTCTGCGTGGGAATGCCTCAATGGACGCTCTGCGTCCGCTTTGGTACGCAGAGCGTCCCGGGCTGCATTCCCACGCAGAGCGTGGGAACGATCAGTCAGGGAGCGACGTGATACGGATTCCTCGGGTCATGATTCCAATCCAGAAACGGCTTCCCATTCTCCATCGGCACCATCTCGATACAATCCTGCACCGGGCACGTGATCTGACACAGATTGCACCCCACGCATTCATCATCGATCACTTCATATTTATGCGTCCCATCCGCCTGCTTAAGGCTCGCAACCGCCTGGTGCGAAGTGTCTTCGCAAGCAATGTGGCAACGACCGCAACCGATGCAGGCCTCCTGGTCAATCCTGGCAATCACTTGATAGTTGATGTCCAGGTACTTCCAGTCCGTGGTGTTGCCCACCGCACGCCCGGAAAAATCCGATACGCTGGCATAGCCCTGACTGTCCATCCAGCGCGATAAACCGTCCTTCATCTCCTCGACAATCCGAAAGCCATGCAGCATCGCCGCCGTGCACACCTGCACCGAGCCGCTGCCCAGCGCAATGAATTCCGCCGCGTCGCGCCAGCTGCCGATGCCGCCAATGCCGGAGATTGGCAGGCCTTGGGTCTGTGGGTCGCGGGCAATTTCGGCGACCATGTTCAGCGCAATGGGCTTGACCGCCGAACCGCAATAACCGCCGTGGGTGCTTTGACTGCCCACGGCGGGATTGGCGACCATGCGTTCCAGGTTGACGCTGGTGATCGAGTTGATCGTGTTGATCAGCGACACCGCATCCGCACCACCCCGATGAGCTGCGCGGGCGGCGACGCGAATGTCGGTGATGTTCGGCGTGAGCTTGACGATTACCGGCAGCGAGCAGTACGTCTTGCACCAACGGGTGACCTGTTCGACGTACTCCGGCACCTGGCCGACCGCCGCGCCCATGCCGCGCTCCGGCATCCCGTGCGGGCAACCGAAGTTCAGTTCGATGCCATCGGCGCCGGTGGCTTCCACCAGCGGCAGGATGGTTTTCCAGGATTCTTCGACGCAGGGCACCATCAGCGACACGATCAGCGCGCGGTCCGGCCAGTCCTTTTTGACCTGAGTGATTTCCCGCAGATTGATCTCCAGTGAGCGATCGGTGATCAGCTCGATGTTGTTGAAACCCACCACTTCGCGGTTGGCGCCAAAGTGCGCCGAGTAACGCGACGACACGTTGACCGCCGCCGGGTCTTCACCCAGGGTTTTCCAGACCACGCCACCCCAGCCGGCCTCGAAGGCGCGAACCACGTTGTAGGCTTTATCGGTCGGTGGCGCGGAGGCCAGCCAGAACGGATTGGGGGCTTTGATGCCGGCGAAGACAATCGAGAGATCGGCCATTTACGCTGCCTCCACGTTGAGCATGAGTTGGGCGTTGATCGCCTCTGCGGCCCGTTTGCCGTGCTGCACGGCCTGTACGGTGAGGTCCTGATCGAGACTGGTGCAGTCACCGCCGGCGTACACGCCGGGGATGCTGGTGCGCAGGTTTTCGTCCACTTGAATCCGCTCGCCCTCACGCTTGAGTTCACGGGCCAGCGGGTCGGCGAGGGCGCTGGCGTCGAAGGCCTGGCCGATGGCTTTGAAGATCGCATCTGCGGCCAGTTCGAAGGTTTCGCCGGTGGTTTGCAGGCGACCGTCTACCAGGTGAGTGCGGGCGAAGCGCATGCCGCGCACGTTGCCTTGATCATCGAGTAGCACTTCTTCAGGTTGAGCCCAAGTCAACAGGCGCACCTGATTGGCCTTGGCGATGTCCTGTTCGTGACCTGTCGCGCCCATTTCATCGACGCCGCGGCGGTACACCAGATTGACGTCGCGTGCCCCCAGACGTGCCATTTGCACGGCCATGTCGATGGCGGTGTTGCCGGCGCCCAAAACGATGCAACGGTCAGCGAGGGGGAGTTGGGTCAGGTCGTCGGCCTGACGCAGTTCGCGGATGTAGTCAGTAGCGGCGAGCAGGCCCGGTGCATCTTCATGAGCAAGACCCAGCTGTTTGCTGGCGGCCAGGCCGAGGCCGAGGAACACCGCATCGAATTGCTGATGCAGATCGCTGAGCGTCAGGTTCTCTCCAAGTTTCTGCCCGTGGCGGATTTCGATCCCGCCGATTTCCAATAGGAACTCAAGCTCCTTCTGCGCGTAGTCATCCACCAGTTTGTACTTGGCGATCCCGTATTCGTTGAGGCCGCCAGCCTTTTCCCGTGCCTCGAAAATCACCACGTCATGACCGTGCATGGCACTGCGGTGAGCGCAGGACAAACCGGCCGGGCCGGCTCCCACCACGGCGATGCGCTTGCCGGTTGAGGCAGCACGGGTGAAGGGGTGTTCGCTGAAGTGTGCGTTGTCGACGGCGTAACGCTGCAACAGGCCGATCAGCACTGGTGCGCATTCATGGTCGTTGTTGCGCACGCAGGCTTGCTGGCAAAGCACTTCCGTTGGGCACACCCGGGCGCAACTGCCGCCGAGGATGTTTGCCGAGAGGATTTTCTGCGCGGCGCCCTGAACGTTTTCCTGATGGATATTGCGGATGAACGACGGAATGTCGATCTCGCTCGGACAGGCATTCACGCATGGCGCGTCGTAGCAATACAGGCAGCGCGAGGCTTCCAGATGGGCCTGGCGGTCGTTGAGCGGTGGCGCCAGATCGGTGAAATGGCCGGCGAGGGCGGCCGCATTCTCGTGCGGATGCGGGAGGTGGTTCAGGGTCTTGATCACGGTGTTGGCCTCACGGTTATTTGAGGTGCTGCCTCTGGTGGGCAGTGGTTTTGTGATCGTTCCCACGCTCTGCGTGGGAATGCAGCCCGGGACGCTCCGCGTCCCATTGGAACGCAGAGCGTCCCTTGAGGCATTCCCACGCAGAGCGTGGGAACGATCATTGGTACGGATCAGCGTTTCACAGCAACCGGCTTATTCAACTCCGCCCGCTTGCTCAGCAAATCAAACACCGCCGGATACGCCGGCCGCTCGACATATCGCCCGGCACCACGCTCGGCGCGCAAATCACCATCGGCCCACACCACCCGGCCCTGGCTAACGGTGTGGCTCGGTACGCCGCGCACGGTCTTGCCTTCGAAGATGTTGAAGTCCACTTGCTGATGGTGAGTCTGCGCTGAAATCGTCCGCGTACCTTCCGGATCCCACAGCACCAGGTCTGCGTCCGCACCGACGCGAATCGCGCCTTTGCGCGGGTAGAGGTTGAAGATTTTCGCGGTGTTGGTGGAGGTAAGCGCTACGAAGTGCTGCATCGACAAACGCCCGGTGTTCACCCCTTCATCCCAGAGCACCGCCATGCGGTCTTCGATACCGGCCGTGCCGTTGGGGATCTTGCTGAAGTCGTCACGGCCGGCGGCTTTTTGCTCGGCGCAGAAGCAGCAATGGTCGGTGGCGGTGGTGTGCAGGTTGCCCGATTGCAAGCCGTGCCAAAGCGCCTCTTGATGGCCGCGCGGACGGAAGGGTGGGCTCATCACGTAACCGGCGGCGGTCTGCCAGTCCGGGTGTTGGTAGACGCTGTCGTCCAGCAGCAAATGTCCGGCCAGGACTTCGCCGTAGACTTGTTGGCCCTTGCTGCGGGCGTAGGTGATTTCGTCGAGGGCTTCCTTGGTCGAGACATGCACCAGGTACAGCGGCGTGCCTAACGTTTCGGCGATGCGGATCGCCCGACTGGCCGCTTCACCTTCCACCTGCGAAGGGCGCGACAACGGATGCGCTTCCGGGCCGGTCATGCCCTGGGCCATCAACTTGCGTTGCAGGTGATAGACCAGCTCACCGTTTTCCGCATGCACGGTCGGTACCGCGCCCAACTCCAGGCAGCGCTCGAAACTCGCTACCAAGGTGTCGTCGGCGGCCATGATTGCGTTCTTGTAGGCCATGAAATGCTTGAAGCTGTTGACCCCGTGCTGGCTGACCAGCTCGGCCATTTCCTCGCGCACCTGTTCGCTCCACCAGGTGATCGCGACATGGAAACCGTAATCCGACGCCGACTTCTCGGCCCAACCGCGCCACTGATGAAACGCTTCCATCAAGGATTGCTGCGGATTGGGAATCACAAAGTCGATGATCGACGTCGTGCCACCGGCAAGTCCCGCCGCGGTGCCGCTGAAAAAGTCTTCACTGGCCACCGTGCCCATGAAGGGCAGTTGCATGTGCGTGTGCGGATCGATGCCGCCGGGCATCAGGTATTGGCCGCTGCCGTCGAGCACTTCGGCACCCGCCGGAACATCAAGGTTTTCGCCGATGGCTTTGATCACGCCGTCGGCGCAATAAACGTCGGCGCGATAACTTTCATCATGGGTAATAACGGTGGCGCCACGGATCAACAGAGACATTCCGAGTTCCTCGCAGGCAATGACCGACTTGTGCCGGTTCTAAATGTTTTATAGGAAGCCTGCGCAAACAGGTGTATTCCTGTCAGCGCTGTCAGGAATAAACGCTAGTCTGAGTTTGAGGATTGAGCAAGAATATTTTTTATATGCTTATAACTGTTGTAAGCAATTGATAATAAAAGATTAATTATAAAAATCACCAAAATGGTGAGGCCTCTCACCATTTTGACGCACTTGACAGGTTGTAAAAATAGACGAGATTTCTTATGTGAAATCAGCCGCTTGAGAATGGTCTATGGTTGATGCGCGACGTTGAAAAAAAGTGGTATGCACCAGATTGAGTCCTGACTGTTCGGACAACTTGCCTGGCATTCGGCCTGAGTGAACAGGCAAGTAACCGATGACTCATCGGCTAAATCAATAAAACTGATAAACATCAGTTGGTTATGAAGCGTTTATGGAACTGCCCGATGCGCAAACGGGGTAACCGGCACGTTAATTGATCCCGTCAGCCCCTGATGAGCAACAATAATCAAAAGAACAGTGGAGCGGCCATGCAACAGATCAGATCGCAAGTGACCGAGCGCGACGGCTTGTTTGAGCTCGAAGCCGGCAGTGACGTCCTCGACAGCCCCCGTTACAACCACGACATGGCACCGACCAAGGTGCACGAACGAACCTGGAACAAATGGCACATCACCGCGTTATGGGTGGGCATGGCGATTTGCGTGCCGACCTACACCCTCGGCGGCGTGCTCACTGCGCATTTCGGCCTGAGCGTCGGTGAAGCGCTGCTGGCGATTCTGTTCGCCAACATCATCGTCTTGATCCCGTTGACCCTGAACGCCTTTCCCGGCACCAAGTACGGCATTCCGTTTCCGGTGTTGTTGCGTTCGTCCTTCGGCATCCTCGGTTCGAACATTCCGTGCCTGATCCGGGCGCTGGTGGCGTGTGGCTGGTTCGGCATTCAGACGATGTTCGGCGGGCTGGCCATTCACCTGTTTCTCGGCTCGGTGTTCGACGGTTGGAAATCCCTCGGCGGTACCGGTGAAGTGATCGGCTTCATGGTGTTCTGGGCCTTGAACCTGTGGGTGGTGATTCGCGGCGCGGACTCGATCAAATGGCTGGAAACCCTCTCGGCACCGTTGTTGGTGCTGGTGGGCGTGGGGCTGCTGGTGTGGGCGATGCCGAACGTGTCGATGACCGAGTTGATGGCGATCCCCGCCAAGCGTCCGGAAGGGGCCAGCGTGGCCAGTTACTTTGCCGCCGGGCTGACCGCGATGGTCGGGTTCTGGGCCACCTTGTCCCTGAACATTCCGGATTTCAGCCGCTTTGCGAAAAGCCAGAAGGACCAGATCGTCGGGCAGATTATCGGCTTGCCCCTGACCATGTTTCTGTTCGCCTCCCTCGGCGTGGTGATGACCGCTGCCTCGGTAAAACTGGTGGGCGTCACAGTCTCCGATCCAGTCACCCTGATCGGGCATATCCAGAGCCCGGTCTGGGTCGCACTGGCCATGGCGCTGATCATCATCGCCACGCTGTCGACCAACACCGCGGCCAACATCGTTTCGCCGACCAATGATTTCCAGAACGTCGCGCCTAAATTCATCAACCGTACCAAAGCGGTGATGCTCACTGGTCTGGTCGGCTTGGCACTGATGGGCCATGAGCTGTTGAAGAAGCTCGGTTTGATCGTCTCGGATTTAAGCCTGGAGACGCTGTATTCCAACTGGTTGCTGGGCTATTCGAGCCTGTTGGGCCCGATCGCCGGAATCATGGTGGTGGACTATTTCCTGATCAAGAAACAGCAACTGGACCTAGCTGGCCTCTATCGCGATGACGTTTACCCGGCGTGGAACTGGTTCGGGTTCATTGCCTTTGGAGTGCCGGTGGCGCTGACGCTGCTGTCGCTCGGCAGCGATGCATTCAGCTGGTTCTACGACTATGGCTGGTTCACCGGCTCGGTGCTGGGTGGGCTGATTTATTACGGATTGTGCTCGATGCGCCCCAGCCCATCAATCGCAAAATCCACGGTTTGATCGTTCCCACGCTCTGCGTGGGAATGCAGCCCGGGACGCTCCGCGTCCCTGAAGCGGACGCAGAGCGTCCATGGATGAATTCCCACGCAGAGCGTGGGAACTATCAGAAGAAAAACTGAGGAGATCATCATGAACGCTGCCGTAGACGTTCTGCAGTCCACCCATCAGCACATCAACCGCGACCGCTTGTGGCAGTCGCTCATGGACCTGGCCAAGCTCGGCGCCACCGTCAAGGGCGGCGTCTGTCGCCTGGCCCTGACCGACCTCGACCGTCAGGCCCGGGACATTTTCGTCAACTGGTGCGAGGACGCCGGTTGCACCGTCAGCATCGACGCCGTTGGCAACATCTTCGCCCGTCGTCCGGGCCGCAACCCGAACCTGCCACCCGTGATGACCGGCAGCCACATCGACACCCAACCCACCGGCGGCAAGTTCGACGGCTGCTTTGGCGTACTGGCCGGGGTCGAAGTGCTGCGCACCCTCAATGACCTGGGCGTGGAAACCGAAGCGCCACTGGAAGTCGTGGTCTGGACCAATGAGGAAGGCTCACGCTTCGCGCCATGCATGATGGGTTCTGGCGTGTTCGCGGAAAAATTCACCCTCGAAGAAACCCTGGCCAAGGTCGATGCCGAGGGCGTCACCGTCGGTGAAGCCTTGAACGCCATTGGCTATGCCGGAGAGCGCAAGGTCAGCGGGCATGCCGTCGGCGCCTATTTCGAGGCCCATATCGAACAAGGCCCGATCCTCGAAGACGAACACAAAACCATCGGCGTGGTGATGGGCGCCCTCGGCCAGAAATGGTTCGACCTGAAACTGCGCGGTGTCGAAGCCCACGCCGGCCCGACGCCGATGCACCTGCGCAAGGACGCCCTGGTCGGCGCCGCGGTGATCGTCGGTGCAGTCAACCGCGCCGCCCTCGGTCATCAACCTCACGCCTGCGGCACCGTCGGCTGCCTGCAAGCCTATCCCGGCTCACGCAACGTCATCCCCGGCGAAGTGCGCATGACCCTGGACTTCCGGCATCTGGAACCGGCGCGACTGGACTCGATGATCGCCGAGGTCCGCGAAGTCATCGAAACCACCTGCGAGGAACACGGCCTGACCTTCGAACTCACACCCACGGCGGACTTCCCGCCGCTGTACTTCGACAAAGGCTGCGTCGAAGCGGTACGTGGCGCCGCTCAAGGCTTGGGCCTGTCGCACATGGACATCGTCAGCGGAGCAGGGCACGACGCGATCTTCCTCGCCGAACTCGGCCCGGCGGGAATGATCTTCGTACCGTGCGAAGGCGGGATCAGCCACAACGAAATCGAAAATGCCGCGCCGGATGACCTGGCGGCCGGGTGTGCGGTGTTGTTGCGGGCGATGCTGGCGGCTTCGGCGGCGATTGCCAGCGGAGAATTGGCGGCCTGAAACGCAAAAAATCGTAGCCTTCGGCAATGACTGTGCCGCCGAAGGTTACGACCTCTGGACATTGAACCAGGCGAGGCGATTTATCGACGCGCTTGCAACACGCTGAACATCAACATTCCCGCCAGCATGGCAATCGCAAACACCCACGCCTGCCAATGCCCCGTCGGCAACAGCACCAGTGCCGGCCCGGGGCAGATCCCCGCAATGCCCCAACCGACCCCGAACAGCAAACTGCCACCGATCAAGCGTCGATCCAGTTCACGACTGACCGGCAACTGCATCGGCCCTCCCAGCAACGCCTTGGATTGTTTCATGGCCCAGTGAAACGGCACCCAGGCCACGGCAATCGCCCCGATCATCACCAGCGCCAGGGAGGGATCCCACAGACCGGTGATATCGAGGAACGCCAGTACTTTGGCCGGATTGGCCATGCCGGCCAACAGCAGGCCGATGCCGAACAATAGGCCTGCGAGGAAAGCTGTGAGTTTTTTCATGTTCAAAACCCCAGCAGATGGCGCAGCACAAACACGGTCACAAAGCCCGCGAACATGAAGCTTAACGTCGCAACGATGGAGCGCGGTGACAGCCGCGAGATACCGCACACCCCGTGGCCACTGGTGCAACCGGAGCCATAACGGGTGCCGATCCCGACGCACAACCCGGCGATGATCAGCCCCACGGTGCCGGTCTTGAATTCAATGGCCGGCCACACCTCAAACAGCGCCCACAAAAGGGGCGCCGCCAGAAGCCCGAGGATGAATAAGGCTTTTTCGCCCCGTCCCGAATCACTTGGCGATAGGAGACTGCCGAGTAGTCCGCTGATCCCGGCGACCCGTCCGTTGGCCACGACCATCACGCTCGCCGCCAAGCCGATCAACGCTCCGCCTGCCAACGCGGACCAGGGCGTGAAATGTAACGTATCCAGGATCATGGAAACTCTCCAGGCAGATAAGGGACAGCATTAAATCAATCGTTTACGCGAGTTTAGGGCAGCCGCAGGGAGAGGGCGCTACGACCAAAAGATCAAAGTTTTTTGTCGAGGCACTGGTTGAGGCTGTGCAGTGACTCAGTGCAGCAATGTTGCGCGCCAAAGCGAAGGGATTTGCAATATTGAAGGTATACGGTGAACGCCAACTAATGCCATTGACGCGTTATTTCCTGCCACTGATCGTCTGACAGCCATTTATCTGCCACCGGAAAGAAAATATTTTCCTCCGAGTCCATATGATCGAAATATTTTTTGATGAAGTCATCGACAGTGTCAGCAATTACTCTCGTTTCCAGAGTTGTGTCCTCCAATGTCTTCAACTGTCCGGCAATGCGTCCAAATGCCTGGTGATCTCGCTCTATATCCTTGACCCGTGGGTGGATCGGTGCCTCAGTCGTTAGCAAGGCCAGTCGAATCAGTTCTTCATTTTCGTGGTGGTGTCGCTCTGCATCACCATGCAAGGCTTCCAGCATCTTGAACAACAGCTTGCAGTCATCAGCACTATCGGATTCATGCTTCATCTTTCTCAGCAACTCTTTGATCCGAGTGATTTTTATCGCCACCTCATGATGATAGGCCTGAAGTTCTTTCAACAAGACGTTCATATCAAATCCTCGTCACGACACCCAATCATCACAGAGAAATATTCTTTAACCAGCAACCTTCAAGGGTGCCAAGGTCTTTAAATCTCAATATTTATCAATGGCTTAGTAATAGAGTTCAGCATAACTGTTTACCCTTTTCAGTATAGGCGAGCACAAAGATCTCACCTCCGGAAATTTTCCGCCCTCGTCACAGGGGGCGCGTTCGCAAGTTCCCGCAGGTGAGCCATCTGCACTATCCCACCCCCTCGCGGTCGTAATTTCACTGGGCGACGCATGAAGGCGCCGCCGTACGCGTGGAGATCCAATGAGCCAGGACGTCCTGACCACCGAAACCAATCGCCGTCAGTTGCAGCAGATCATCGCCGGCCTGTCCGATGGGGTGATTCTGTTGGAACTCGACCAGACCCTTCTCTGGGCCAATGACGCCGCGTTGGCCATGCACGGCGTCGGGCAACTCAGCGAGCTGGGGGCGAATGCCAACGAGTACGCCAAGCGCTTCGCCTTGCGTTATCGCAATAATCATCCGGTTCAGACTGACAACTATCCGATCAGCCGCGTCGCCCGAGGCGAGTCCTTCAGCGATGTATTGGTTGAAGTGACGCCCGCCGACGACGAAGAGCGCACCTGGGTTCACAGCGTGCGCAGCATGGTGTTGGCCGACAGTGCTGGCAAACCGGAGTCGCTGGTGCTGATCATGAACGATGTCACGGAGTGGGCCAGCGCCGAACAGCGTTTCGAAAAAACCTTCAACGCCAACCCGGCCCCGGCGGTGATCTGTCGCCTCAGCGATTTGCGCTACATCAAGGTCAACCCGGGCTTCCTGGAGATGACCGGCTATACCCGTGATCAGGTGATCGGCCGTTCGACCTATGAACTGGACGTGCTGGAGGGCGCTGAAAACAGAGACCTGGCCAAGCAGCGGTTGCGCGAAGGGGTGACCATTCCGCAAATGCAGGCGCAGTTGCAGTTAGCCGAAGGTGGCAGCAAACAGGTGATCGTCGCCGGCCAGCCCCTTGAACTGCACGATGAAGCCTGCATGCTGTTTTCCTTCGTCGACATCGAGCCTCGGCATAAGGCCGAAGTCGCCCTGCGCCAGAGCGAAGAACGTTTTGCCAAGGCTTTTCGACTGACCCCGGTGCCGATCCTGGTGTGCAACGCCGTCGATCAGGTGGTGATGGACGTCAATGAAGCCTTCCTCGATACGCTCGCGTACACCAGTGAAGAAGTGCTTGGCAAATCGGTCACGCAGATCGATTTTATCGATGATAAAGGTGCCCGCGCGCAACTGTTTACCGCGCTGGAAAAAAACGGAAGCGTGGATCGTGTCGATGTCCGGGTACGCAAGAAAGGCGCCGGGCTGATCGATTGCGCGGTCTCAGCCGACACCGTGAACATCCAGGACAGGCCCTGCTACCTGCTGGTGTTCATGGACATCACCGAACGTAAACGCACGGAGCTGGAGTTGGTGTCGGCGATCGAAGAGGTCATGAAGGACGCCTCCTGGTTCAGCCGCACGCTCATCGAGAAACTCGCTAACGTAAAAAGCGTCAACTCGCCGCTGTTGCCTAGTGTGTCTTTCACCGACCTGACTGCCCGCGAGCGTGATGTGCTCGGCCTGATTTGCGAAGGCCTGGCCGACAAGGAAATCGCCGCACGGCTCAAACTTGCACCGAACACCGTGCGCAACCATGTCTCGACGGTGTATTCCAAGCTTGACGTTCACAGTCGCAGCGAGGCGATTGTCTGGGCTCGCGAGCGCGGTTTGTTCTCCAGCGAGTGGCGACCCAAGGCCCAGCGTTAGGTGCAAATGCACTACTCGGGGGGGTGCAAATTCATGTTCTGGCCGGGCGCGGCAGTTCTTAGTCTGTAAGGGTGCGATACCGATCTGCGGGTATTGCCTCCCTATCAAAACAGCGACAGGAACTGCCGGATGATTCATGTGGCGCAATTGCGTATGCAACTGGAGCGGAGCTTTTCCCCGTTGGCCTGTGAGTGCAAAGTCACGGGTGATCATTCATTGACGGTGAAGCTCTATCATCCCGTATCGGGTGAGGTGGACCTGGTGGTCAGTGGGTTGAGCGTGGCCAACCTCAGAACGCCGGAGGCAGTGGCAGCGTTGATCGACGAGCTGCGTTATGAACTTGAGAGCAGCACGTTGCATTGTCGCCAGACGTCCTAGGAACTGTCAGGTTTTGCCGGCGGTCGTATGAGGAATACGAAAGTATTTTTTCTGTGACCGGTCCGCTGATACGCGGTAAGAATGTTGGGTCGCGGAATATGTCGATCACTTACCGCGGGTCAATCTATGAAAAGTATCGGGAAACGCACTTTTACAACACTGTCGTTCGCACTCTGCATGGCGATTCTCGGGGGGTGTGCGAGTCCTCCGCCGCCACCTCCCGCGGCACCGCCTCCACCCCCTGTGCGCACCTGCCAAACCACTGAAGACACTGATGTGCAAGGCGATGTGAGGGCAGAGGGGCAAGTGACCCGGGAAACGACGCTTACTCGCTGCGTCACTCAGTAAGCGTCCATATGCTCACGTTGAACCGCCAGCGGCGCTGTGCTGCTGGCGGGTATTCGCGTATTTCGCTCAAACTTCCTCGATCCTGACCCAACGCGACTCCCGCGCTGCCAACCGGATCGCCGTCGCCAGGCGTTCGACTTCCCACGCCTGCTCGAAATCCGTTCCCCCCTGAGACAAGCCTGCCAGCGCCAACACCAGCTCATGGACTTCCAGCGTCTTGAGTTCGTTGTATCCAAGCTGATGCCCTGCCGCCGGACTGAACGCGGCATAACCCGGCAGATTGGGGCCTGCCAGCAAGCGCTGGAAACCGTCCTGACCGGCACGAAACAGCCGCAGTTCATTCAGGCGTTCCTGATCGAACACCAGCGTTCCTCGGGTGCCGCTGATTTCAAAACTCAGATGATTCTTGTAGCCGTGCTTGAGCCAACTGCTGCTGAACGTGCCCCGGGCGCCATTGGCAAACCGCAACAAGGCATGGACCTGATCATCGACGGCGATGCTGCGTTGCTCTGCACTGCCAGCCGTGGCGGGACGTTGCCGGTGTACGGTCTGGGTGTCGGCGCTCACTGCTTCGACATCGCCCACCAGATAACGGGCCATGGCCAGCAAGTGACTGCCCAGATCCGCCAATGCGCCACCGGCATGATCGGCATCGCAACGCCACGACCAGGGGGATGCGGGATCGGCCATGAAATCTTCGCTGAATTCACCCTGGAAACTGATGATCTGACCCAAGTCACCGTTTTCAATCAGCTCCCGGGCCAGCCCGATCATCGGGTTGTGCTGATAGTTGTAACCCACCCGCGTCACCACGCCCGCCGCTTTGGACGCCAGGCGCATGGCGTCGGCCTGTTCCAGGTTCACGGCCAACGGCTTTTCGCAATACACCGGTTTGCCGGCGGCGAGGGCGGCCATGGCCATGGGATAGTGCAGGTGATTGGGCGTGGTGATGGCGATCAGATTGACCTTGGGGTCATCGATCAGTTGCTGCCAGTCGTTATGCGCGGTGCCGAAACCCCAGGCATCGGCGCAGTGGCGGGCACGCTGAGGATCGGCGTCGGCCAGAGCGGCGAGTTTGAGCTTGAGGGGCAGTTCGAAAACCGCACTGACGTTGCGAAACGCCAAGGCATGGGCGCGGCCCATGAAACCTGTGCCGATGAGTCCGATACCGAGTTCGCGCATAGCCGGGGTCCTTTTGGATTTTATTTTCAGGAGGGGCTATTTATGGAATAAATATTCCTTATTTGCAAATGGTGGAATTAATATTCTTTCGTGCGATCGTTCCCACGTTGTGCGTGGGAATGCCTTAATGGACGTTCTGCGTGCGTTTTGGGACGCGGAGCGTCCCGGGCTGCATTCCCACGCGGAGCGTGGGAACGATCATAAGCGCAAAAAAGAAGGCAGCCCGAAGGCTGCCTTTCGTTCATCCGCTACATCGGATCAGGACAAGAACCCACCATCCACATTCAACGAAACCCCGGTGGTGTAACTCGATGCATCACTGGCCAGATACAACACCGCTCCCGCCATCTCACTCGGATCCGCTACACGCTTGAGCGGAATCTGTTGCAGCGCGGTGTTCAAAATGGCCTCGTTCTTCACCAGTGCCGAAGCAAATTTTGTGTCGGTCAGGCCCGGCAGCAGGGCATTGCAGCGGATGCCGAACTGCGCGCATTCCTTGGCGAACACTTTGGTCATGTTAATGACCGCCGCTTTGGTCACCGAGTAGATGCCCTGGAAGATCCCTGGCGAGATGCCGTTGATCGACGCGACGTTGATGATGCTGCCGCCGCCGTTTTCGCGCATCAGCTTGCCGGCTTCCACCGACATGAAGAAGTAGCCGCGGATATTCACGTCGACGGTTTTCTGGAAAGCGCTGAGGTCGGTGTCCAGTACGTTGCAGAACTGCGGGTTGGTCGCCGCGTTGTTGACCAGGATGTCCAAGCGCCCGAACTGTTCGCGGATGCCGGCGAAGACCTGGCTGATCTGTTCCATTTCACCGATGTGGCACGCCACCGCAGTGGCTTTGCCGCCGGCCGCGATGATCGCGTCGGCCACGTGCTGGCAGCCGTCGAGTTTGCGGCTCGAGACGATGACGTGGGCGCCTTGCTGGGCCAGCAGTTTGGCGATGGCTTCACCGATGCCACGGCTGGCGCCGGATACAAATGCGATTTTGCCGTCGAGGTCGAACAACTGAGTCTTGGACATGGTTTTTCCTTGTTATTGGGGCCAGTGGCGTGATCAGAGGCTGGATTTCGAAATGACTTGCAGGCTCATCTGCTCCAGCAGTTTGTTCATGTGAATGAACTGCGCGAAGCGTTTGTCCTGGGTCTGGCCATGGAAGAAGCGGTAGTAGATCTGCTGCACGATGCCGGCCAGGCGGAACAGGCCGTAGGTGTAGTAGAAGTCGAAGTTGTCGATCTGGATGCCAGCGCGCTCGGCGTAGTAATCGACGAACTCACGGCGGGTCAGCATGCCCGGGGCGTGGCTTGGCTGGCGGCGCATCAATTGCACCGGTGCCGGGTCGTCGGCTTCGATCCAGTAGGCGAGAGTGTTGCCCAGGTCCATCAGCGGGTCGCCGAGGGTGGTCAGTTCCCAGTCGAGCACGCCGATGATGTCCATCGGGTTGTTCGGGTCGAGGATCACGTTGTCGAAGCGGTAGTCGTTATGGACGATGCTGGAGGTCGGGTGATCGGCCGGCATCTTGTCGTTGAGCCAGGCTTTGACCGCTTCCCACTTCGGCGCGTCCGGCGTCAGGGCTTTCTCGTAGCGATCGCTCCAGCCTTTGATCTGCCGCGCGACATAACCTTCGGGTTTACCGAGGTCACCCAAGCCATAGGCGTTGTAGTCGACCCGGTGCAGTTCGACGAACTTGTCGATGAAACTCTTGCACAGCGTTTCGGTTTTCGCCGAATCCAGACCCAGTTCCGGCGGCAGTTCGGAGCGCAGGATGATTCCCTTGACCCGTTCCATCACATAGAACTCGGCGCCGATCACCGATTCGTCGGTGCAGTGCACGTAGGCTTTCGGGCAGTACGGAAAACCGTCCCGGAGCTGATTGAGGATGCGAAACTCGCGGCCCATGTCGTGGGCGGACTTGGCTTTGTGGCCAAAGGGCGGGCGACGCAGGACGAACTCCTGTTCGGGGTATTCCAGCAAGTAGGTGAGGTTCGACGCACCGCCTGGAAACTGGCTGATCTGCGGCAAACCACTCAGGCCCGGAATGTGGGCCTTGAGGTATGGATCGATCAGGCTGGCATCGAGTTCTTCGCCGGTGCGGATACGGGTGGACTGGTCAGTAAGCGCCATGCTTATCCCTTCTGCTTATTCTGGAGGCCTGAGACTATTGGCTAATCTAATGCGCACACCCGACACCCACAACCACGAACGGCCCTTATAGGTGAGCGTGTTGCCGGGCAATCATTGTTTTTGATACATCTGTTTGAATAGCGATCAGATCATGCTCATCGACGATGGCAGGGCAATCGGGGTCAAAACCGGGTTGCCGGAAAAGAACGCCACCAGATTGCGACCTGCCAGCTCCACGGTGCCTTGAGTGGCTTCCGGGGACAAACCGGCGACATGCGGGGTGAGGATCACATTGGCCAACGTCTTGAAGGCATTGGGGACTTGGGGTTCTGTGTCGAAGACATCCAGCGCAGCGCCGGCAATCCTGCGCTGCTCAAGCGAGCTGATCAGGTCGGCGGTGACGATCACGCTGGCTCGGGCGATGTTGACGATGAACCCCTGGGGGCCCAAAGCGTCGAGTACTTGCCGGTTGATCAGGTGCTTGGTGCCCAGCCCGCCGGGGGTGGCGACGATCAAAAAGTCTGATTCCCGTGCCAGTTCGGTGGGCGTCGAGCGGAAGCTGTACGGCACGTCGCTGCGATGCTGGCGGTTATGGTAACTGACCGTCATGTCGAAGCCGTGGGCGGCGCGTTTGGCGATGGCCATGCCGACCGCGCCGAGCCCCAGGATGCCCAGGTGCTTGCCGGCCAGGGAAGGGCGCATGATTTTCGGCCACTCACCCCGGCGCACGGCGGCATCGCAACGGGGAATGTCACGCACCAGCGACAGCAGCATCGCCATGGCATGGTCGGCGACTGAAGAGGCGTTGACTCCGGCGCCATTGGTGACCGTAATGCCCCGGTTGGCGGCGGCTTGCAGGTCGACATGTTCATAACCGGCACCGATCACGCAGATGATCTTGAGATTGGGCAGGGCGGCGATTTCGTCGGCATACAGACCCAACGGGCCGCGGGTCAGCACCGCATCGATCCGGGCGCCATGGCGTGTGATGGCGTCGGCGCGCTCGGCAGGTGTGGGAGCCAGGATCAGGTGAAAACCCTGATGTTCGAGAATCGGCAGGTACTCATTGATGGTTTCAACCAGTACCAGAACGGTTGCGGGCATGCTGGGCTCCTGTGGGCATCGGTAGTTCGGGGCTCGAACGTCGCTTCGGATGGCTGATGGCGCAACGGTCTGGCATTAACCAAAGATAGCAGGCTTGTGGCCTGCGACCTCAGTGTAGGAGCGTTCCTTGGCGCTCACACATCCACGGTGTTCAATACCTTTGCGAAGGCGCCGTTCAGCGTTGCGTTATGGTGCTCGATGATCGACCGGGCCGGCAGCGCCGGTGTGTCCATGCAGGTATGCGCATCGGCCACAAGTATGGGGTTGAACCCCAGTTCGGCCGCCGCCCGGCAAGTGCTGTCGATGCAATACTGGGTTTTCATGCCGGCGATGAACACCTTATTGATGCCGCGCGCCCGCAGCTGCTCCGCCAGTGCGGTGTCATAAAAGGCATTGGGTCGGGTTTTGTCGAACAGGATGTCAGTGCTGGCATCCAGCTCCAGTGCGGGCAATAGCTGCCAGAAAGGGCTCCCGACTTCGATGGGCGAGCCTTGAGGGCCGGTATGGCGCACCGCGAAGATCGGCACGTTGCGCTCCCTGGCCTGACGAATGAGTTGCTGGATGTTCGCCAGTACCCGTTCACCGTCGTAGGGTTTTTCCGCGCCGTGGTACAGACCGACCTGCATATCGATGATCAATAGCGCTGATGACATGGGTGTTTCTCCTTGGCTGTTGTACGAAAAGTGCCGAACGGACGGGAGAAACGACAAGGCCCCGGTCCATTGCTGGCGGGGCCTTGGGTTCACTGCGCTGTGTTTATCTCAGCCAGCCACCGCACGACCCGCCGGAAGCGGTCGTGGTGGTGCGGGTGAGGTTTAGTGCAGGAATATTCATGTGGCCGATCATGCCGTCGGCGTCGCGGGTGTGTCAACGGCCGTACCCGGGGTGGGAAATATCCGGGCTGCCAGCAATCAGCTGACGTACTGGGCTATTCCATTGCCAAACGACCAGTTCTCTTTCTTTACCTCCACCAGATTGATGAATACATCTTCCAGGCGCACCGCCAGTTCCGCGTTAAGGCTCTCGGCGATGGTTTTGTAGAGGAGTTTTTTCTGCTCGATCGTGCGGCCTTCGCTCAAGGTGATCTGAATCACCACCAGATTGTCGGTGCGATTGATGCCCAGGTAGCCGGGATCAAAAATGAAATGCTGTTCGTCGTGCTCGGCCAGAATCTGGAAATTATCGTTCTCGGGCACGCCGATGGCGCTGTGCAGGGCGGCGTAGATCAATTGCCCGACACGTTTGGCGTGAGTAGGGTCTTGATGCTTCTTGATGTCGACGCGAACGAGTGGCATGAGAGGGCTCCGCAGTAAGGGCTGACGGCCAGCAGTCGGAATCGAAATTACAGGACGACAATCCTTTCTTGGATAGATTTTTTTGAACAGCTATTCAATAAAGGGATGCCAGGCATCTGATCCGTACAACCACTCCTCAGCTAAGTCTTTGCTTCTGCTCATTAATCCCGGACAATCGCGCCCCTGTTTCGGCCAGGGCGCTGCCTGTCGGATTTTTCCGACTCGTCCTGACCGGGTAGCAACTGACCGGAATGCGGAGATCCCACCGGATGAATGATCAGGCCAATAGCGTCGACGAACGCTATGTATCGACGGCACCAGCGACGCTTGAGAGCTGGAATCGCCATGACACCACCTGGATGCTGGGCCTGTTTGGCACAGCCATCGGGGCCGGCACGCTGTTTTTGCCGATCAACGCGGGTCTGGGCGGCTTCTGGCCGTTGCTGGTCCTGGCGGTGTTGGCGTTCCCCATGACGTTTTACGCACACCGTGGCCTGACCCGCTTCGTGTTGTCTGGACGCGAAGGCGCGGACATCACTGAAGTCGTGGAAGAGCACTTCGGGATCAAGGCTGGTGCGCTGATCACCTTGCTGTATTTCTTTGCGATCTTCCCGATCCTGCTGATTTATAGCGTGGCCCTGACCAACACCGTGGGCAGTTTCCTCGAGCATCAATTGCACATCATGCCGCCACCGCGCGCCGTGCTGTCGCTGGTGCTGATCCTCGGCCTGTTGGCGGTGGTGCGTTGCGGCGAGCAGGTGATCGTCAAGGCGATGAGCCTGATGGTTTATCCGTTCATTGTTGCGCTGCTGTTCCTCGCGGTGTTCCTGATTCCACACTGGAACGGCGGCATTCTCGCCACCGCATCGACACTGCCGGAACCCTCGGCACTGTTGCATACGCTGTGGCTGGCGATTCCGGTGATGGTGTTCTCGTTCAACCATTCGCCGATCATCTCGGCGTTCGCGGTGGACCAGAAGCGTCGTTACGGCGATCACGCCGAAGAGCGCAGCTCGCAGATCCTGTCCCGCGCCCACCTCTTGATGGTGGGGATGGTGCTGTTCTTCGTGTTCAGTTGTGTGCTGACCCTGTCGCCGGCGCAACTGGCGGAAGCCAAGGCGCAGAACCTGTCGATCCTGTCGTACCTGGCCAACCACTTCAGCAACCCGACCATCGCCTTCGCGGCGCCGTTGATTGCGTTCGTGGCCATTTCCAAGTCATTCCTAGGCCACTACATCGGCGCCAGCGAAGGCCTCAAAGGTCTGATCGTGAAAAGCGGCAAGCGCCCGGCACCGAAGACCCTCGATCGCATGACTGCAGCGTTCATGCTGGTGGTCTGCTGGATCGTTGCCACGCTGAACCCGAGTATTCTGGGGATGATCGAAACCCTTGGCGGCCCGATTATCGCCGCGATCCTGTTCCTGATGCCGATGTACGCGATTCGCAAGGTTCCGGCCATGGCGCGTTATCGCGGTCAGGCTTCCAACGTCTTCGTGACGGCGGTAGGCCTGGTGGCGATTTCGGCGTTGATCTATTCGCTGACGGCCTGACCACCACTCCGATCGTTCCCACGCTCTGCGTGGGAATGCATCCACGGACGCTCCGCGTTCGGCTCTTGGGACGCAGAGCGTCCGTGGATGCATTGCCACGCAGAGCGTGGGAACGATCTAAAGGTACAGGCATAAAAAAACGCCGCTCATCTCACGATGGGCGGCGTTTTTTATTGCGTTGCAGCGTTAGGCTTGAACGACCGGGATGTTGGCGTTCGCAGCAGCTTCACGGAACTCGGCGATCTGGTCGAAGGACAGGTAGCGGTAGACATCGGCCGCCATGCTGTCGATCTTGCCAGCGTATTCCATGTACTCCTCGACGGTCGGCAGGCGACCCAGGATGGAAGCGACAGACGCCAGCTCGGCCGAAGCCAGGTAGACGTTCGCGCCGTCACCCAGACGGTTCGGGAAGTTACGGGTCGACGTCGACACAACCGTCGAGTTCGGCTCTACACGTGCCTGGTTACCCATGCACAGCGAGCAGCCCGGCATTTCCATGCGTGCGCCGGCCTTGCCGTAGATGCCGTAGTAGCCTTCTTCGGTCAGCTGGTGAGCGTCCATTTTGGTCGGCGGCGACAGCCACAGACGGGTTGGAAGCTGGCCTTTGACCTGTTCCAGCAACTTGCCGGCAGCGCGGAAGTGGCCGATGTTGGTCATGCACGAACCGATGAACACTTCGTCGATCTTCTCGCCTGCAACGCTGGACAGCAGACGGGCGTCGTCCGGATCGTTTGGCGCGCAGAGCACAGGCTCTTTGATGTCGGCCAGGTCGATTTCGATGATTTCCGCGTATTCGGCGTCAGCATCGGCAACCATCAACTCAGGGTTGGCGATCCAGGCTTCCATCGCTTGAGCACGACGTTCCAGGGTGCGCGCATCGCCGTAGCCTTCGCCGATCATCCAGCGCAGCAGGGTGACGTTGGAGCTCAGGTACTCGGTGATCGACTCTTTCGACAGCTTGATGGTGCAACCGGCAGCCGAACGTTCGGCCGAGGCGTCGGACAGCTCGAACGCTTGCTCGATGCTCAGGTTGTCCAGGCCTTCGATTTCCAGGATGCGGCCGGAGAAGGCGTTCTTCTTGCCTTTCTTCTCGACGGTCAGCAGGCCAGCCTGAATCGCGAAGTAAGGAATGGCGTGAACCAGGTCACGCAGGGTGACGCCCGGCTGCATTTTGCCTTTGAAGCGCACCAGGATCGATTCCGGCATGTCCAGTGGCATAACGCCAGTGGCTGCGGCAAACGCTACCAGGCCGGAACCGGCCGGGAACGAAATGCCCATCGGGAAACGGGTGTGGGAGTCACCACCGGTACCGACGGTGTCCGGCAGCAGCATACGGTTCAGCCAGCTGTGGATGATGCCGTCGCCCGGACGCAGGGAAACGCCGCCGCGGGTCATGATGAAGTCTGGCAGCGTGTGGTGGGTGGTCACGTCGATCGGCTTAGGGTACGCCGCGGTGTGGCAGAAGGACTGCATTACCAGATCGGTCGAGAAGCCCAGGCACGCCAGGTCTTTCAGTTCGTCACGGGTCATCGGACCGGTGGTGTCCTGGGAGCCGACGGTGGTCATCTTCGGTTCGCAGTAGGTGCCAGGACGAACGCCTTTGCCTTCTGGCAGACCGCACGCCTTGCCGACCATTTTCTGTGCCAGGGTGAAGCCTTTGCCGGTGTCGACAGGTGCTTCAGGCAGCTTGAACAGGTCGGTAGGGCCCAGGCCCAATTCGGCACGGGCCTTGTCGGTCAGGCCGCGACCGATGATCAGCGGAATACGGCCGCCAGCGCGAACTTCGTCCAACAGCACCGGAGTCTTCATTTCGAAGGTGGTCAGGACTTCGTCAGTGCCGTGCTTGCAGACTTTGCCAGCATGCGGGTACAGGTCGATCACGTCGCCCATATGCATGTTGGTAACGTCGAATTCGATTGGCAGTGCGCCAGCATCTTCCATGGTGTTGTAGAAGATCGGAGCGATCTTGCTGCCGAAGCAGAAACCACCGGCACGCTTGTTCGGTACGAAAGGAACGTCGTCGCCGAAGAACCACAGCACCGAGTTGGTGGCGGATTTACGCGAAGAACCGGTACCGACCACGTCACCGACGTAGGCGATCGGGAAACCGGCGTTGCGCATTTCTTCGATCTGCTTCATCGGACCGGTGACGCCCTGGACGTCAGGCACGATGCCTTCACGGGCCATTTTCAGCATGGCGAGGGCGTGCAGCGGGATGTCCGGGCGGGACCAGGCGTCCGGAGCAGGGGACAGGTCGTCGGTGTTGGTTTCGCCGGTGACCTTGAACACGCGCAGGCTGATCTTGTCGGCCAGGACAGGGCGGTTCTTGAACCACTCGCCGTCAGCCCAGGATTGCAGCACGCCTTTAGCGTGAACGTTACCGTTCTTGGCTTTTTCAGCGACGTCGTGGAAAGCATCGAACATCAGCAGGGTGTGCTTGAGTTCTTCAGCAGCGACTGGCGCCAGTTCGGCGTCTTCCAGCAGATTGACCAGCGTCACGATGTTGTAGCCGCCCTGCATGGTGCCGAGCAGTTCAACAGCGCGTTTCTTGTCGATCAGAGGGGATTTTGCTTCGCCTTTGGCGAGGGCAGACAGGAAACCGGCCTTTACATAGGCTGCTTCGTCCACACCTGGCGGAATGCGATTGGTGATCAGGTCAACGAGGAAAGCTTCTTCGCCCGCCGGGGGATTCTTCAGCAGCTCGACCAGGCCTGCAGTTTGTTCGGCGTTTAGCGGCTGGGGAACGATACCCAGTGCTGCACGCTCTTCGATATGTTTGCGGTAGGCTTCAAGCACAGTTATTACCCTCATCAGTGGTCCCAAATGGGTGTCCGGGACGCTCATCCCGAAATTGCCGTACTCATGCGCTGCGTGGCGTTGTGGGCCGCTTAGCCAGAATTACCGACAATTCCTTACAGAAGCTGCTTTCAAAGTTTTACGCCTGCAGAACGGGGAGCTGATGAGGGTTGGCGTTGGGCTTTTCCCCGCTGGAAAAACCCTTCGCCAACACCGCTCTGAAGGAACGACTGTGCTCGTGACGCTTTGAAAACAGCTTCTAACGGACATTGGCGCCTTAAAAGGCTGGCTGATTCTACGGCAAAAAAAATTTAAAGGTAAGTTGGCCCTCGAACTTTGAGGGGTGATGAATGTTAGACAAAGGGCTAACATGCCGACCTGTTCTGCTTTCCCGTGCTCTCCCAACCTATGCCCAATCAGACCATCAAGACCCCCTGCGTCGGCCTCTGCTCCACTGTTTACGGTGATTTGGTGTGCCGTGGCTGCAAGCGTTTCCACCATGAAGTGATCAACTGGAATGGTTACAACGAGGAGGAAAAGCGCGCGGTGTGGCTGCGTCTTGAGCTATTGCTGTCCCAGGTGATGGCCAGCAAGCTTGAAGTTTTCGATCCCCAGCGCCTGCGTCTGCAGCTGGAGCAGCGCAAGATCCGCTTTGTGCCGCATCAGTCGGAATATTGCTGGGCGTATCAGTTGATCGCCCGGGGGGCGCGGGTCATCAACAACCTGGAAGCCTACGGGATGGTGCTGATGCCGGAGTTTCGCGACTGGAACCTGCCGGAACTGCGGGATGCCATTGATCGGGAATTCTTTTTGCTCTCCGAGGCGCATTACCAGCGCTACATTGCCCCCGGTTTTCTCAGGGATGCCTTCGGCGGCTAAACCTTTAACCTGTGGCGAGGGAGCTTGCTCCCGGTCGACTGCGCAGCAGTCGCAAATCGGCCAACGAATGTTGTCTGGAACACCGCGCCGGCCGATTTGGGGTCGCTTCGCAACCCAACGGGAGCAAGCTCCCTCGCCACAAAAGTCTTAATGCTGAGTCACGATCTCCTCCAGATGATCCATGATCGTATCCGGCTTCAGCACCAGCACATCGCTCTCCACCGCATCGAGCACCACTTCCGCCGTATTGCCGATCAACGCCCCTGACAAACCGGACCGCGCCACGGTACCGATTACCGTCACCGCCGCTTGCAGTTTGTGGACCATGAATGGAATCAACACATCCGCCGGGCCTTCCTCGATATGCAGGTGCTCGTCATCAATGTCGAACTCGGCCTGAAACGATTTGCACTGTTCGCGATAGCGCGCCTCGATGGTTTCGCTGAGCTGTAACGTCGGGTCGGCCGCCGACAGCATCGGCGATGGATGGGCGCTGACCACGTGCAAATGGGCCTTGGCCAGGCTGGCGATGTCGTAACCGTGATCGACGATACAAGCGTGCAAGGTGCGGTGTTCGGCATCGGTATTACCGACATCGATTGCCGCCAGAATGACCCCGCCAGTCCAGGGTTTCGAGGTTTTGACCAGCAGCACCGGCGTCGGGCAGTAACGCAGCAGTTTCCAGTCCGCCGGGGTCAGCAGGGCTTTTTTCAGCGGACTGTCGGGGTAATGCTGTTTGATCACCAGCCCGCAACCTTCAGCCTGCTGCACATCGACAATGGTTTCGTGCAGGCTTTCGTTCCATGCCTGCTCGGTGGTGACGCTGTAGCCGTCCTCGATCAGCGCGGCCTTGAGCACGCCCAACATGCCGCTGTGGTCATGCTTGCGGTCGCAGACCAGCAGATGCAGATGAGCCTGGGTCACGCCGGCAATCAGCTTGGCCCGTTTGAGCGCCAGGCTTTCCGAGTGTTCAGGTTCGAGGACCACCAGAATGCTGCGAATGGCTTGCATGATCGGGATCTCCATGAAGTAAAAAATACTGCGTTGGACAACTATAGTTGCTGGCTGGCCATTCGGGACTTGATGTATATCAACGGTCGCGACTGGTGGTCTGCTGGCAGGCCGGTATAATCGGCGCCCTTCGATTTTGAACCTCTTGTCCGTGAGCCCCATGATCCTTCCCGAAATTCACGAGTTCCTCGGCTGCCGCACCCCCGATGGCTGGGTTCAGGCCGCGCTGGCTGATCAGGAAACCCTGCTGATCGATCACAAAAACTGTGAATTCAAGGCCGCCAGTACTGCGTTGAGCCTGATCGCCAAGTATCACTCCCACGTCGATCTGATCAACCTGATGTCGCGACTGGCCCGGGAAGAGCTGGTTCACCATGAACAGGTCATGCGCCTGATGAAAAAGCGCAAGATCGAGCTGCGTCAGCTGTCCGCCGGGCGCTACGCTTCGGGCCTGCGCAAAGTGGTGCGCAGCCACGAGCCGGTCAAACTGGTGGACACCCTGGTGGTCGGCGCCTTTATCGAAGCCCGTAGCTGCGAGCGTTTTGAAGCGCTGGTGCCGCATCTGGACGAAGAGCTGGGCAAGTTCTATTTCGGCCTGCTCAAAAGCGAGGCCCGGCATTTCCAGGGTTACCTGAAACTGGCCTACCAGTACGGTGACGCCAAGGACATCGCCCAGGTGATCGACAGGGTTCGCACCGCCGAGCAAGAGCTGATCGAGTCGCCGGACGTGGAGTTTCGTTTCCACAGCGGTGTGCCAGCGGCCGCCTGACGCTTCGACGGTAAATGTAAAAAACTCTTAAAAGTATGAAACATCTCCGAAAATCGGCCCCCGAGGCCGGTTTTTGCTGCCTGCGATAACCGTCCGGTCACCGATTGGCGCCATAATGCCGGCCACTTCTCACAAGGGTTGGCAGACGGTCGTTATGGATAGCCTGGGTTTTGGCAAAGTACTGCTGGTGGAAGACGACGAGAAGCTCGCCGGGCTGATCGCGCATTTCCTGTCGCAACATGGTTTTGAAGTCCGGCAGGTGCACCGCGGCGACCTCGCATTGGCCGCGTTCCTCGAATTCAAACCGAAAGTCGTCGTGCTCGACCTGATGCTGCCGGGCCAGAGCGGCCTGCACGTGTGCCGCGAGATCCGTAGCGTGTCCGACACGCCGATCGTCATTCTTACCGCCAAGGAAGACGACCTCGATCACATCCTCGGGCTGGAGTCCGGTGCCGATGACTACGTGATCAAACCGATCAAGCCGCCGGTCCTGCTGGCCCGGTTACGCGCCTTGCAACGCCGCCAGATGCCGGACAGCGGCGTGTGCAGCGCTCTGGAGTTCGGCCATCTGAGCATCGACCGCAGCTGCCGGGTAGTGCGGCTGGCGGGAGAGGGCATCGAACTCACCACCATGGAATTCGAACTGCTGTGGTTGCTGGCCAGCTCTGCCGGAAAAATCCTGTCCCGTGACGATATTCTCAACCGCATGCGCGGCATCGCTTTCGACGGCCTGAACCGCAGCGTTGACGTCTACATCAGCAAACTACGGGGCAAGCTCAAGGACAACCCTCGAGAGCCGCTGTGTATCAAGACCGTATGGGGCAAGGGTTATCTGTTCAATCCGTTTGCGTGGGAGCGGTAAATGCTGCGGTTATTTTTGGGGCTGTTTCTGGTGATGACGGTTGGCCTGGTCCTGGGGCTGCAAACGGTCGATCGCGCGTTCAATGCGCTTCTCGACGGTCAGATGCAGAACTACAACCGCGAGGCGGTGCGGGGCCAGGCCTGGTCGCTGGCCGAGCAGTTGCGCGGCCTGGACGGGGCGGCCCGGGAGCGACAACTGGACGCGGTGCGCCCCTACTACGGCTTGGGCCTGACCCTGGTCGAGACCGACCAATTGTCCCTGAGCGATCAGGAGAAAGCCGAGTTGGCCCAGGGCCTGCTGGTGATTCGTGAAAAGTACACGCAATTCATCTCGCGCATTGACGACGGTTCGCAACTGCTCAGCATCATGCTGCCGGCTGAGCCGAGTCTGATGTCGTTCTACATTGCCGCGGCCTATCTGATGATCGCGGTGATGATCGGGTTCGTGTTGTTATTCTGGGTGCGCCCGCACCGGCGCGATCTGGAAAAGCTGCGTCTGGCGGCTGAGCGTTTTGGCGATAACGACCTGTCATCGCGGATCCAGCTGTCCAAGCGCTCGAACATCCGCGACCTGTCCGAACATTTCAACCTGATGGCGGCGCGCATCGAAAGCCTGATTGCCAATCAGCGCGAGCTGACCAACGCGGTGTCCCATGAATTGCGCACGCCGATTGCCCGATTGTCTTTCGAACTCGACCAGCTCAAGCAACAACCCGATCCGACCCAGAACCGTGAGCTGATCGCCGACATGTACGCCGACCTCGGCGAGCTCGAAGAGATGGTGTCCGAACTGCTCACCTATGCCAGCCTCGAGCGCGGCGCCACGGTGATCACTCGGGAAAACATTCAGGCCAGCAGTTGGCTCGACAGTGTGCTCGGCAGCGTCGCGCTGGAAGCTGAAGCCGCTGGTGTGCAATTGCTGATTGTCGAGTGCCAGGTCGATGAGGTCCGCATCGAGCCGCGTTTTATGGCCCGGGCGGTGATCAACCTGCTGCGCAATGCCATTCGTTATGCCGATGAGCGGGTGGAGGTGTCATTGGTGCGCACCGGTGATCACTACGAAGTGCGGGTCAACGACGACGGGCCGGGCGTGCCGACGGACGGGCGGGAGAAAATCTTCGAACCGTTCTCGCGCCTGGACGCCAGCCGCGACCGCCGCACCGGTGGCTTCGGCCTGGGCCTGGCGCTCGTGCGGCGGGTGTCGCAATCCCATGGCGGGCAAGTGGAAGTGGCGGACTCGCCGTGGGGCGGGGCGTCGTTTCGCATGACCTGGGCGCACCAGGATTAGTTGTTGATCGTTCCCACGCTCTGCGTGGGAATGCATCCCGGGACGCTCCGCGTCCCATCCAAAGCCGAACGCGGAGCGTCCGTTGCTGCATTCCCACGCGGAGCGTGGGAACGATCTTTAACATGGGAGCACCCGAGGGAGTTTGGATGCGCCCATGCTAGGCGGCTGCCGGGCGGCAATCTTTGACAGCTTTGTCGGGAAACTGTCAAAGACTGTGAACGGGCTTAGCGGCTCAAACCCAGACGCTCATGCCATTCGGCGATGGATTCTTCGGGAAAAATATCGAACTGTTTGTCGCCAGGCTGCACCTGTGCCTCGACCCAAGGCGCCTTTGACCCGAGCATCAAGTGCGTGCGCTCCGGTGGCACCGGCAGCGGGGTGTCGATGGCAGAGGCAAACGGGTGAATCAGCTCTGGCCATTCGGGGCTGAATATCCACAAGCCCGAGCCGCAGGTCGTGCAGAAATGTCGCTCCAGGCTGCTGCGGTGGGCACGCTTCTGGCCTTCATCCTTGAGCCGCGCACGGTAAATCGCAACGTGTTTGCGCCCTCGCACTTTCAGGCTATTGGCATCACCGGCAATATTGATCGCGTAGCCGCCACCGCCCTGAGTCTTGCGACAGATCGAGCAATAGCAACGCTGATACGGGTAGGGATGGGCGCTGGTCAAACTGAACGACACCGCGCCGCAATGGCAGGAACCTTCGAGCTGCATGGGAACCTCCGTCAAATCTGCAACGTTCCCAAGACAGCCTAGACTCTCAGCGCCCCTCGACCGGTACGAGAATCGCGTCGCCGGTCGCCACCAGTTTCAGCTGATCGCCGGTTTGCGCGAACAACTCGGCGCGGGCGAACACTTGTTTCTTGCCGGCCTTTACCACCCGCCCCTGAGCGATGAACACTTCGCCGATGGCGGGAGCCAAGCAGTTCACTGAGAAGTGTGAAGCCAGCACATTGCCGGCGACCGTTCCGGCTGCGAATCCGCAGGCGGTGTCGAGCAGCGCGCCGATCAGTCCGGCGTGCAGGAAGCCTGCGTACTGCGCCATATCGCTCTCGCGAAAAGCCATCGTGAGCTCGGCTTCGCCGCTCTCGGCGCGAGTGACTTCGAAACCGGCCCAGCGATTGAAGGCTGAGGTTGAGTTGATCTGTTTGAGTGCGTTGAGCATGGCGAATCCCTCCGGTTGAGGGATCAACATGCGCCGGGTTTGAGGAGAAGTCATGGCGGATAAGGGAGGGTGATGGGTAGTTGGATTTGTGGTGAATGGTCCGGCCTCTTCGCGAGCAAGCCCGCTCCCACATTGAAATGCATTCCCCTTGTGGGAGCGGGCTTGCTCGCGAAGAACGATAACGCGGTCTACTTGCCGGTCATCCGCCACAAATACCAGGAAGCCACCGTCCGATAAGGGCTCCACGCCAACCCGATCTCAATCATCTGCTTGCGCGTCGGCTGCACCTCCAGCCCCTTGAGCCGGCGATATCCCTCACGCACGCCAAAGTCATCGGCGGGCAAAATATCCGGCCGCTCCAGGCTGTAGATCAGCAACATCTCAACCGTCCAGCGCCCAACCCCGCGCAAGGTAATTAATCGCTCGATCAGCGCTTCATCCGCCATCGCCATTGCCTCAGCGTAATCCGGCACCACACCGTCCAGCGCCGCTTGGGCAATGCCCTGAATGGTTGCGATCTTGCTGGCGGAAAAGCCGCAACTGCGCAGTTGATTGAACCCGGTCGCGACAATCTGCTCAGGCCTCGGGAACGCGCCCGTCCCAAACAACGCGATCAACCGACCGACAATCGCATCACCGGCCTTGGCGTGCAGTTGCTGATAGGCAATCGCCCGCACCAGTGACTCATAAGGATCGCGTGCCGCATGGGGTTGATGCAGGCAAGGGCCGATGGCGGCGATGTGGCGGCGCCAGTCCTCATCGATGGACGATAGAAACTCGGTGGCGGGCAGGTAGGCGTCGGGCATGGGTCAGGCTTTCCCGGAGGACGCCAGCAGGGCATTCACTTCGCCATAGGTGAAGGCCTTCAGCTCACGGCTGTCGAGTGTCCCCGTTTCCAGAAAGCTCTTGGCCAGTGCACTCATGGCGCCATACAGAAACTCGGCGATGCGTGACCCCGCGCTCAAACGGCGTACGCCGAGGGCCTTCAGTTCTTCAGGCGAAGGCAAGCCGGGGAGCCCGAGCACGTTCAACGGCAACCGAGTGCCCTGGCACAGCGCGGCGATTTCGTACTCGGCCGTGACGCCAGCCGCGAACAAACCATCGGCCCCGGCCGCCTGATACAACGCGGCGCGCTTGAGCGTCTCGGCCACGCGATCTTCGGCGGGCACCAGGCTCTTGAGGTACACATCGGTTCGGGCGTTGATGAACAGCTTCACGTTATGGCGCTTAGCAACCTGCCGAGCGATTTCGATTTTGCGTACCAACAGTTCGGGCGGGGAAGCGCCGTCCTCGATATTGATCCCGACCGCCCCGGCGGCAATTACCGCCTCAATGACTTCGGCCACCCGCGTCAGGTCATCGGAATAACCGGCCTCGATGTCCACGGTCAACGGCACCGAGATCACCCGGGCGATGGACTCGACTGTCGATACCAGACGATCGAGGGGCAGGGCGTTACCGTCCGGATAACCGTGGGCCCAGGCGACTGCCGCGCTGCTGGTGGCGACGGCTTTACAACCCAGTTGCTCCACGATGTGCGCCCCGGCGGCATCGGCAACATTGGTGAGGATCAGCAAGCCGTCGTGGTGCAGTTGGTGAAATAGCGTGTCCATCAATGTCCTTCCTTATGACTTTTTGAGAAACCCGGAAAGTAATCAGAATGCGAGTTGTTGCGTGATCTGCACCGCTGCTTTTTCCAGCCTGAGCAGGAACGCCTTACGCGGTTGTCCTCCACCATAGCCGGTCAGCGAGCCGTCAGCGCCGATCACCCGGTGACAGGGCACAACAATCGAGAGACGGTTATGCCCGTTGGCCAGGCCCACGGCGCGACTGGCGCCGGGCTTGCCCAATAACGCCGCAATGGCGCCGTAGGTGCTGGTCTGGCCGTACGGGATCTTCGCCAGTTCGGCCCAGACCTGTCGGGCGAAATCGCTGCCAGGCAAGTGTAGTGGAACGTTGAAGTCAGTGAGTTTTCCGGCGAAATACTCGGTCAGTTCGGCTTCAATCTGCTGCAAATGCGCGTTATGTCCTGGCGCAACCGCGTAGCCGTATCGATTCTGCAGTTCTTCGACTTCCTTGGTCAGCGCTGGTCGATCAAGAAACTCCAGCAGCACCAGCCCGCGGCGCTCGGCCATGGCGATCATCGGCCCCAGCGGTGTGGTCAGGCGCGTGAACAGCAGTGGTTCGCTGTTGCCGGCGCGGCCGGGCGTGATGTTGAAGGACTTTTGAAACGCATCGCGAAACCCGCTCAGAGACTCGTAGCCCGAATCGAACGCGGCGTTGTCGATGGATTCGCCCTGTTTGATCCCGCCTAACGCCATACCGAGGCGTCGGGTGCGCAGCCAGGCGTGAAAGGTCATGCCGAAATGCTGCTTGAACCAGCGGCGCAGTTTCAGTGGTTCGATGCCTTCGGCCAGCAACTGGGCATCGGTCCAGCGCTGCTCGGGGTCGGCATCCACCGATTTGAGCAGCTGCTGTACCCAGTCCGGTGCAAAGGCCGCCGCGTCCAGTGGTTTGCAACGCAGACAGGCGCGGTAGCCGGCCGACATGCATTCATCGGCATGGGCGAAGAACTCGACGTTCTCCGGTTTCGGCTTGCGCGCCGTGCAACTGGGGCGACAGAAGATGCCGGTGGTTTTGACCGCGGTAAAGAACACCCCCTCATAGGCGGTGTCTCGTTCGAGCATGGCGCGAACCATCTCGGCGTGGGGCGGAAGCAAAGTGTTTTGTAGGTTCATGGGCTGAGCATAAGCTGCGTCGCCCAGCGCCTCCACCGGAAAATCGACAGAGAATTCCAGCCGTCGTTTCGCACCGGCTGAACAGTCCAGGTGCGGTGTGTTTTCCGAGTCCCGTAAAGAACCAATTCAAGCTATAGCAACTTCTCCAGGCCGATCATGCTGGTGAACCATGAGTTGAAGTGTCGCCACCAACTCCCCGGTTCCTTGGTCAATGTGTGCTGTTTGCCGTCATCTTCGGTGACCCAGACGATCTGACCCTTTTCCAGCCGGACCTGATAGCTGAGCGCTGGCGCCATACCCTCCAGCGCCAGTGCGCGAACCCGTCTGGCCAGTTCCGGGTTGTCCACCAACACCCCGACTTCGGTGTTCCACAGTAACGAGCGCGAGTCGAAATTGAACGAGCCGATAAAGGCTTTCTGCTGGTCGAAAATCATTGTCTTGCTGTGCAGGCTGGAGTCGGAGCTATTGGATGAAGACCCCTTGTTGAACGGGCGCGGCCCACTGCCACCGTTGCCATTGTCGTCGGGCTGACGGCGTAATTCGAACAGCTGCACGCCATGCTCCAGCAAGGTTTTGCGATAAGGCGCGTAACCACCGTGGGTCGCCGGTACATCCGTGGCTTCCAGTGAGTTGGTCAGCAAGCTGATCGACACGCCGGCATCGGCGCGATCCGTCAGGTACACCAGCCCCGGTTGGCCGGGCACGATGTAGGCCGAGACCATGATCAGTTCCTTGCTGACGCCATTCAGCTCGGGCGCCAACTGGGTGGCCAGCAACAGGTGCGGGTCTGGCTCGCCCTTGGACAGCACCTTGCTCGGTGCGTCCCACAGCGCCTGGTTCCATGCCCAGACCAGCTCCCGGCGCCAGACGTCCAGACGCGGGTGAGTGGTGTAGGTCTTCAACTGCTGATACAGCGCGTGATTCTCTTTGCGCGTTTCCTCCAGGGACTCATTCAGCCGGGTCCGGGTGTTTTCCAGGTCTCGGGCTGTCGGTTTACTCGAGATGAATTGATCGATCGGCTTGCTCAGGGCGCTGTTCCAGTACTGGTCGAAGCTATGCCCCAACTGTTCGGCGACCGGGCCGATGCCGAGCAAATCGATGTCGGTGAAATTGCGGTTAGGCTCGGCATCGAAATACTCGTCCCCCAGGTTGCGCCCGCCAACAATGGCCGCGCTGTTGTCGGCTACCCACAGTTTGTTGTGCATGCGCCGGTGTTGCTGCGACAGGTTGAGCAACCGGCCCATCGTCCGTGTCACGACGGTGCTGCGGCCCAGGTGCAGCGGATTGAACACGCGGATTTGAATCTTCGGATGGACGGCGAGGGTCGCGATGATCCAGTCCAGATCATCGCTGGTGGTGTCGTCGAGCAGGATCCGCACCCGTACTCCGCGGTCGGCGGCGTCGAGCAGTTCGCTCACCAGTACCCGCGTGCTGATGCCGTCGTGGACGATGTAATACTGCAAATCCAGGCTGCTTTGGGCATTGCGAATCAGTTCGGCGCGGGCAGTGAAAGCCTCGGCGCTGTCGGAGAGCAAGCGAAAGCCCGATCGGCCCTGATGGGGGACTGCCTGCGCCTGAATCGAACGGCCGAATGCCGAATGGGTTGCCGGCAGGGCCTGACTGGGTTCTCGAGGGACATTGAGGGTCGTACAGCCACCCAACAGCGAGGCGAGTAACAGAAGAGCAAGCAGGGGCTGTCTGATTCTCACGGAGCGTATTCCGGGTGGTAGCGGTTAGCATATGGACGCCGGACGCCGAAGAAAGGTCAGTCGGTATGCGCCAGTGGTTTGATCGCTGCCGCACTGGCTTTGCGCACCGCTTCTTCAATCTGCGGGGTTGTTTTGGCAGCGTAGTTCATCCGCAGGCAATTGCAGCACAGGGCCAACTGGAGGGGCGTTTTGTTCAATACAGCCCTCAGGTGGCTCTTTACCTTGAGGCCTTGTTCAACTGAATTGAAGAAGGTCTGTGATGAGTCTGATTATCTCGATGGCGGCATTTGCCCTGGTGGCCTCGATAACGCCAGGGCCGGTGAACATCGTGGCATTGAGTTGCGGCGCGCAGTTTGGTTTTCGCGCCAGTCAACGGCATGTCGCCGGGGCGACGCTGGGTTTCGTCGTGTTGTTGGTGTTGATGGGATTAGGGCTGCACGAAGTGTTGCAGCGCTGGCCAGCGCTGACGCAGGGGGTGCAATGGGCGGGCGTGGCGTTCCTGTTGTACATGGCCTTCAAGTTGGCTGCCGACAAGGGAGATCTGGATGCGAAGGAATCGGGCCGGACACCCTCGATGCTGTATGGCGCCGTCATGCAATGGCTCAATCCGAAAGCCTGGCTGGCCTGTGTGGCCGGCATGGGCGCTTTTGTGGCAGATGGCGAGGCGCGACTGGTCTGGCAGTTTGCGGCGGTGTATCTGGTGATTTGCTACCTGTCGGTCGGCTGTTGGGTCTACGCCGGGACGTTTTTGCGCGGGTATTTGAGCAACGCCAAAGGCATGCGGTTGTTTAACCGAAGCATGGCGTTGCTCTTGGTGGTATGCGCGGGATATTTGATCCGGGCTTAAGCGTTGCCCATCAACCCAGACCGCTCAGCGCATTTTCTACCGGTAGCGGCAGGGCGTTGAACCGATTGGCTCGCAGTTCCGTGATGGCATAGATGGCGCGCGCCGTACGGCCATTTCCGTCGACAAAGCTGTGGTAGCCCAGGAATGCCCCCAGCATTTGTTTGCCGAAATGCTCATGAGCCGAATCCAGGGCTGCCAAGTGTTGTTCCAGCATCGCTGCGCCCGAAACGTTGGACGGGTAACGCGCTTGAGCCGTAGGGCTGCGCAAGGCATCTGTCGCTTGGGGCACCAGACGCCGATGCAGTTCTTTGTAAACGGCGGGGTCGGTCAGGGACTTGCCATTACCGCTGAACTCGCGAAGCAAGGTCCTGATGTTATCGACTTCGTTTCGAGAGCTCGACGCTTTGAGAATCCAGGCGGCGGCTCGATCAGCGTTGTCGGTCAAGCGGTCCGGGTTAAAGGACACATCGTCGAGAAAGCCGCTGTAAGGTGCATTGCCAAGGTCTGACGCGAGCAATGTTTTTTGATGTTGATTCATCGCCGTCAGGTTTTTGTACTCCACCTCCAGAAGGTCGTTGAACAGCTCCGGCAGCGTCGTGTGATCCTTGAACTGTCGCAGGTTATCCAGGGAAAACTTTTGCGCTTGCTGGCGTATCAACGAATCGACAACGTCCGAACCCAGGACATTTTTCAGCGATTGAGCGGGGGCAGACTGGCGTGCGAGGCCGGTCAACGAACCTTCAAATAAATGCTGGAGCTCCGTTTGGGAAACGTTGCTGGGCAACTTTGCATCATTGGCTTGCAGGTGCTTGAGCACATGTTCAGCGGTTTCGAGCCCATCGCTTCTGAACAGTGCCCGCGCATGCGCTACGGTGTCGAGGCTCATGCGGATCCGCGCGGCCCCATCGGTGTGGTCGATGGCGCGCAGCAGGTTGTAGGAGTGGGCGCCTGTCAGGCGATGCAGCTGCGTCCTGACGATATGCGCCGCATCGGCAGTATGGCCGGCGAGTTTTATTGCGCCTCGGCCAATCAGTTTTACACCGCCCTTGAGCAGGGTCGGCACTCCGTCCAGCGGGTTCAACAGGGACACGACAGTGCGGGCGCCAATTCTGGATGCGGATAACAACTTTGTGGCCAGGGATGCGCTCTTTCCAATGGCCCTGCCTACCTGTGCGGGCACGCTGGCAAAGACGAAGGCAATAGCGGCTGCGTCCATCACGCAACTGGCGATCGCGTCGCGTTGCCTGGCCGGAACATTCGAGGACAGGCTTTCGATGCATTCTTTGAACGGAATGATCAGATTGAGCAGTGTGTTAAAGATTGCCTCGAACTTTTCTGCCGCCAGTTCTTGTTCCGTGCTGTCACGGCCCATGTCCGCCAGTTCATTTTCGGTCAGGAAGGGATGCTCTTGAGCAATCAGGTCGCTGATGGCTTTTATGCGCTCGGCGTTGAAGTAAGCCATCGGTTCATTGGAGTGGGTCGGGTGCGATGCACTGTCGAACTCACCTATCTTGCGCACGAATACCTTAGACACTGCATCATTGCGCGGCACAGCATTGTTGAAGTACGCATCCAGATCCAGTGGCGCATCCAGAAGGCCGTTGTCTTCGACGAAGCGGCTCCGTGTGCCATCTTGTTCATAGGCAAACAGGTATTTACCAACTTCCTCCCTGAGTTCCGGCGTGCTCCGGCATTCAGAGCGCAACGGGAACAGCTCGAAGCAGCGAACCAGCGTGCCTTGATATTCCGCACAAATAATCACGCCGTAACGGCCCGTTCGCTCCCGTGTCGCCTCGGGTATTGGTCCTGTGCCTAGACGCTGTTTGTAGGCTTCCAGGCGGTAGATAGCCAATCGCCCATGTTCGATAAATCTTTTGTCGGATTTCTCCATCTGTGAAAACACATAGCGAATCGTGGTCGACAGGCCGGCGATCAGATTGTTGTAGTGATTGTGCACGGCTGTTTCATATAGCTCGGCAACCGGGTACAGAGTCTTGAGCCGGGGAAATTCCTCATAAATGCCGCGACCCCTAAGACGGTCCCAGTCTTGCGTGTGAAGTTGGTCGCTCATGTACAAGTCCAATATCGACACTTTGCGTCCGCCACCGCCTCGGGAGCCCCGGTGTTTGACCAGTTGTTCATGAGGGTCGCAGGCCGGTACGTACGCTTTCAGCTCTTTCAATGCCAGGGCTTTGCGCCGGGGGATTGGTTTGTTGATCGCGTTAAGCGCGGTAGACAGTGTCTCGACATGCTCGTTATAGGCCTTGATACCTTTATTGATCGTTTCAAGATCCAGGTTGCCGTCCGCGTCGCGTTGGACCAGCCCATTCATCAATGCCCACGTAACGACCGGGTCAATCCCCGCCATAGCGTGCAAATCGTTGAGTTGTGGAGTGAGCCCCGAGATCGGGCTAAAGCCCAGCAAGTGTTCGTACGTCATGCGGTGGGAGCAACCGGGAACAATGCTTTCGGCCAGGCCCACGGCTTGGCAGAGGATGACCCAGCCCGGGGTTCCGACCTTCAACGACGCAGGGAGTTCGCGCACCAGATACTCAGGTGCCATACCCGCCAACGCCAGCTCGGCTACCAGCGGGGCGATGAGTTCATTGAGCTTGAAGCGCTGAATCAGATGCGCTTCCAGGTCGTTGCGGACATCGCTAGGCCGGCGCTGAACCTGAGCTGAGGAGTAAAGGTTGAACCCTGCAAACGTCGTGTTGGCCGTGTCTACCTCGGGATCCAGGTCCAGCAGCATGGCGGCGATCAGCAACTGATCGACAAATTGTTTCGACGCCTTGGGTCCTGACTCGTCGGTGAACCAGCCCAGCGCATCAATGTAGTTTTGCCCGGTTTCATCCAGCAGGCTCGCGTCGCTGATCAGCCGTTGCAAGCGGTACTCGAGGCTCTGCGGCTGTTTGTCCGATCCTGCGTTTTCCAACACCAGCGCTGCGCCAAAGTATTCGGCCAAGGGCAATTCGTCGTCGGTCAATTGCGCGGTGATGTCACGAATGATCGCGCGTTTGCTCTGGGTTAACTCGAAGGGCGAACCCTCTGGAGCGTCCAGCAGCTCCCAGTAGTTACCCGTGTCCGGCAGGTCCGGCATAACGGCGAAGTTGAGCAGGTCAATCAGCGCTTTGGTGCTTTCTTCATCGGTGGGCAGTGGCAAGTTGTGAAAACGCAGCCATTGGCCAACGGCAATTCGATCATTGGAAGATATGAAGCCGCCCGTGAGCCCGGCCATCTTTGCCAGTAACGCCAGATTCTGTTTGAACTCGGCAACGTCGGAAATATAAGAGGTGATATCGACGCGCGCGAAGAAGTGGTTGGTGGCCTGTTCTACTAGTTCGCCAGGGCGGCTGATAGCGCTGATGTTCTCCAGGACATAATAGAGACGGCCTTCCTGGTCAACATGGAAACTGGCGTGTTCGGGGATAAATTGTTCGGCGCGGATGTTGATGAAGTCGGGCTGTCGAACCATTCGAGACAAAAGAATGGCGCTGGTGTGATGAACTTCGTGGAAAGCGGAGTTGGGCACGCAGGTAACGGCCAGTCGATCCCATGGCCAGGCTAAAGTCTGGTGGATGTGCTCATCCCCCATGGCATTGGTGAGCGCTTCGGTAATCGCCGTTCGTTGACGTTCATCAGCGGAATTCAGGTTGGCTTGTTCTCGCAATTGCATGATTGAAGTTCCATCTTCGAGTAAGTGGGTAAGTTCCGTGGCTGGTGGGAACTAATCCATTACGCTAATTGAACTGCTATGCGTTGTCGTATTGGTTATATATCCATATATGTATTAAGCAGGCGTGGGATGAGCAATGTGGCGGTTGACCTGCCAAATACCTTGGCGAGGCGATGTATTGCAGTATGTATATACGAAAGTTGCCGTGGGTTCTTTTGTTGGTGACGGCTGATGTCAACTCCGGTATTGCCCCGGCGTCGCCGCCAGATGCTGTTTGAAAACCCGTTGAAAGTGCGCCTGATCGGCAAACCCTGCTTCAAGTGCCACATCGGCAATCAATTTTCCGCGACGCAACCGCTCCCGGGCGAACTGGATTCGCTGGTTGAGTACAAACGCGTGGGGCGTCATGCCGTAATGCTGCTTGAACGCGCGGATGAGGTAGGAAGGCGACAACTGAGCAGCCGCGCAAATATCTTCGAGCTTGAGCAATTGCGTGAAGTTGTCGCGGATGTACTCGGCGGCCCGCTCCAGTTTGAAATTGGGCTCGCGCAGAGGCTGATCACCGGGGTTGAGGCGCTGCTGTACATCGGTGAAAAACTCCACCGCGGCGCTGTGCTTGCGCAGGATGTCGTGCTGATCATCGACCAACACGTCGTACAAACCCTTGAGCCCGGCAAACAGATCGGCGTCGCGCATGTGAGTGGTGGAAAACCGGCGGAACGCCAAGTCCGGGCTGAAACCGAGCTGATGCTGCAAATCGGTCAGCCAGGGTGTCTCGACGTACAGCATCAGGTACGACCACGGTTGGTCATCGAGTGGATTGCAGGCGTGGACGTCACCAGGATTCATCAGCACCACGGTGCCGGCACTGACCTGAGATTCCGATTGCTCATGGAGGTAGGTACTGCACCCGGCCGTGATCGCACCGATGGAGAAGTGCTCGTGAGAATGCCGGGTGTAGCAGACCTCGCGGCCGTCGGCGATGGAGCGGGCTTCGATGAAGGGCAGGGCATCGTCGCGCCAGAAGCGCGGGGCTTTGTCGGCGTCTTTGGCAACGGCGGGCTTCATGATCAGCATCCTCGGCAGGTCAGCGTCGAAGTGTATTAGCTCTCGCCGTCAAAGGCTCGTTGCAGTGCAGCGATATCGAGTTTTTTCATCTGTAACAGCGCCGTCATGGCGCGTTGGGATTTTGCCGTGTCGGGGTCTTTCATCATGTCCGTCAGGGCCACCGGAACGATCTGCCAGGACACGCCGAATTTATCCTTGAGCCAGCCGCATTGCTGAGCCTCAACGGGCCCGCCCGCGGACAGACGCCCCCAGAAGTGGTCGACTTCTTCCTGAGTATGGCAATTGACCTGGAATGAAACCGCTTCATTGAACTTGAACAGGGGGCCGCCGTTGAGGCCGGTGAAACTCTGTCCGTCCAGTTCGAAACTGACCGTCATCACCGAGCCTTCGGGCCTGCCATGTATCTCCTGACCGGCCTTGCCATAGTGGGTAATGGCACTGATTTTCGAATGATCGAAGATCGCACAGTAGAACTTCGCGGCCTCCTCGGCTTGATCGTCGAACCACAGGCAGGGCGTGAGTTTTTGAACGCGGTGCATGGCGCAGCTCCTCTACGGATTACTCAGGCTGGACTTTCAGCGTAGTCAGCCTCGGGTCGTCTGGCCGTACCGTAGATCGACAAGTTGAAAGAGTTTCCATAGGCGACGGAATCAACAATGTCGGGATGACCCGATAGCCGCTAGACTTGCCGACCTGATTGCCGCAAGGAAGCTCTGCGCCATGGTTGCCTCTCGTTTACTGGCTGTTTCCTGTCTGCTGGCTGCCGGTGCTGTAAGCGCCGGGCCGGTGACATATCACCTCACGGACCCCGCGAAGAAATACGTCATTGACGTGCTGTTCGCTCAGCCGCCCACCCAGACTTTCGACGGTGCCCCTGCGCTGATTACGTTGCGCGAAAGGGCCGGCGGGCAGGTGCTGCAGCGCATCGAGTCAGCCGAAGCGTTCGCCCTGTTCAAGCCAGGCCGCACAGCTTCGGAGTTCGACCGCAACCTGGCGTATGCCGATCAAAGTCTGCTGTTGTTCGGCGATTTTAATTTCGACGGGCAACAAGACCTTGCCGTACGCAATGGCAATGATGCGGGCTATGGCGGTCCTTCCTACGACATCTACCTGTTCGATCCCCAGAGCCGGACGCTGCTGTTGAGTCCATCATTTTCCGCTCTGACCCGTGACGAACACCTTGGCATGTTCGAGATCGACCCGGTTACCAAAAGCCTGCACACCCAGTCCAAAAGCGGTTGCTGCTGGCACCAGAGCGCGACCTGGCAAATACAGGACAACCGTCCTGTAAAGGTGGCCGAGAAAACACAGGTGGAGCAAAAACCCTCCGAAGCCAACCCGTTCATGCCTTATGGCTATGTGGACGTCACCGATCGTGAACTGAAGTCCGGGCAATGGACGGAGCGTCGTCGCCTCGAGGGGCCCATCGGTGAAGCGCCTGTCATGTTGCGCGGCACCCTCGATGACAAGATCCCCGTTGAGCTGTGGTGGCAACGTCAGGGGGATGTCTACGTCGGGGAAGTTCGCTACAGCAAGACTGGCAGCGGCAAACCGATCCGGCTGGTGGGCAATACCTACGAAGATGGCGGAATCGTTCTGCGTGAACTGGACGACGACGGTCAGATGATCGGCAACTGGTTCGTCGAAGGTACGCCGAACGAGCAGGGCAGCCAGACCGGCACGTGGATCAACGGCTCACGTCAATTAAGCATCAATGTCAGGCCGACTGCGTTCAAGGTTGCCGCGCAAAAACTTGAGCGGGTAGCAGACAGTCAGCGAGAAGGGCGCTACCTCGTGAGCAATATCCAGGATCAGCGCGTCGGCGAATTGACCGTCAAAGTATTGCCGGCAATCGACAACGGCCCCGAGATGGCGGACATCAACCTGAGCATTTTTCAACTCAAGGATCCGCCCGTCGAAGTCCGTCATCAGTACCCGTTGCTCGCCGGCAATCTTGTTATTGCACTGAACCCCGAGGGCGACCCGCTGTTTCGCCTGCAATTGCTGAATGGCGCCGCAGAAGTGACCGGTTTTGGTGAGTATCAGAAGTACAGCGCGGCTTATGTGAAACAACCTTGATGTCGTCTTTTGGCGCAGCATCGGTCAAGGTCTGCTCGGCCTCGCGGGCTCGGCAGCTGCTACAGAGAGCGGGTTACTTCGGTCTTCTTTGCGTGACCGGTGGTCGATGAACCGGTCTCGCCCGGTAATTTGCGCTTAGCTGAAAGGATAACGCTGCCCCTGTAGGAGCCGAGCTTGCTCGCGATGAACGATAACGCGGTGTGTCAGGCCTGACGCCATCGCGAGCAAGCTCGGCTCCTACGATGTGACGGCGCAGCCCCGAGAGAACCCATTCAGAACACCGTGAATCTGAGGAAATTCGCAATGCTGACCCTCAACATCAATGGCAAGGACCAGGCGCTGGATGTCCCCGCAGACATGCCGCTGCTGTGGGTACTGCGCGATGTCGCGCATCTGACCGGCACCAAATTCGGTTGCGGCATGGCCCAGTGCGGCGCTTGCACCGTGCACGTCGACGGCGCGCCGCTGCGCTCCTGTGTCACCCCCGCCACAGCCGTGGCCCATGGGCAAAAAATCCTCACCATCGAAGGCCTGTCCAGCGACGGTTCGCACCCGGTGCAGCAAGCCTGGGCCGAACTCGATGTGGTGCAATGCGGCTACTGCCAGTCAGGGCAGATCATGTCGGCCGCCGCGTTGCTGGCGAAAATTCCCAAACCCACCGACAGCGACATCGATCAGGCGCTCTCCGGCAACATCTGCCGCTGCGGCACCTACCCAAGGATCCGTGCAGCGGTCAAACGCGCCGCCGAAATCGGTTGATGCCACGTCGAAGGGAGTCCGAACAATGAACAGCCTCAATCCTCTGTCACGCCGCGGTTTCCTCAAGGGCAGCGCGGTGCTGGGCGGTGGTCTGGTGGTGGCGTTTGTCATGCCCGGTGGCCATCGCTTTGCTATCGGGGCCGAGAATCAAGGCAGTGTTTTTGCGCCCAATGCGTTTCTACGGATCGGCAATGACAACAGCGTCACCATACTGCTCGGCCATTCGGAAATGGGCCAGGGCATCTGGACCGGCCTGACCATGTTGATCGCCGAAGAACTGGACGCCGACTGGTCGAAGATCCGCGTCGTACACGCACCCGCTTCGGCCGCCGAGTATGGCCTGGCCGGGTTTGGCGGGATGCAGATCACCGGTGGTTCGACCTCGACCTGGATGGAGTTCGACCGCTATCGGCAGGCCGGAGCCGCAGCGCGTTTGATGTTGATCGAGGCGGCGGCCAAACGCTTCAACGTCGCACCCTCCGCGATTCGCACCGAATCGGGTGTGGTGATTGCCGGCGACCAACGCGCCACTTACGGCGAACTGGCCGATGACGCCGGCAAGCTGCCGGTGCCGGATCCGGCGTCGATCAAGCTCAAGGAGTCCAAGGACTGGAAAATCATCGGCAAACCGACCAAGCGCCTGGACACCCCGGAGAAAATCACCGGCCGCGCCAAGTTCGGCATGGACGTGCAGTTCGACGGGCTGATGACCGCCATGGTCGCGCGCTCGCCGGTGTTCGGTGGCACTGTCAAATCCTTCGAAGGCGCCGAAGCGCTGTCGATACCGGGCGTACACAAAGTGGTGCAGGTGCCCACCGGGGTGGCGGTGATTGCCGATCATTACTGGGCGGCGAAGCTAGGGCGCGATGCGTTGAAGGTCGATTGGGACCTGGGGCCGAACACCGGGCTCGACAGTCAGGCGCTGCTGGACAGCTTCCGCAAACTCGCCGCCACCCCTGGCGCTTCGGCCAGTAAGGCCGGGGATGTTGCGGCGGGTCTGGGTAAAGCGACGAAGACCATTGATGTTGAATACAGCGTGCCGTACCTGGCCCACGCGCCGATGGAGCCGCTCAACTGCACAGTGAAAATCAGCAAGGACAAATGCGAAATCTGGACCGGCACCCAGTTCCAGACCCTGGATCAAATGGTCGCCGGGAAAATCACCGGGCTCAAACCCGAGCAGGTGGAGATTCACACCGAGTTTCTCGGCGGCGGATTCGGTCGCCGGGCCAATCCGACCTCGGACTTTGTCGCTGAAGCCGTGGAAGTCGCCAAGGCCGCGGGCGCACCGGTGAAAACCGTCTGGTCCCGGGAGGATGACATTCGCGGAGGGTACTACCGCTCGGCGTTCCTCCATCAGGTGCGCATCGGCCTCGATGCCGGCGGCCTGCCGATCGCCTGGAAGCATGTGATGGTCGGGCAGTCGATCATGGCGGGCACCTCGTTCGAGGCGACCATGGTCAAGAATGGCATCGACAAGACCTCTGTCGAAGGGGTTGCCGACAGTCCGTACCTTTCAGGGTTGGCGAATCACCAGGTTGAACTGCATTCGCCGCAAACCGGCATCCGCGTACTCTGGCTGCGCTCGGTGGGGCACACCCACACCGCGTTCGTGATGGAGTCGCTGATCGACGAACTGGCAGAAGCGGCCGGCAAGGACCCAGTGGAGTACCGGCGAACCTTGCTCAAGCATCATCCACGGCATCTTGGCGTGCTGAACCTGGCCGTCGAGAAAGCCAACTGGAAGGCGCCACTTCCGGACGGCCATGCGTTGGGTGTTGCGGTGCATGAATCTTTCGGTAGCTACGTTGCCCAGGTGACCGAGGTGTCCCAGGACAACCTGGCGATCCGCGTGCATCGGGTGGTGTGTGCGGTGGATTGCGGCATTGCGGTCAACCCGATGAGCATCGCGGCGCAAATGGAATCGGCCATCACCTTTGGCCTCGGATTTACCTTGCACAGCAAGTTGACCTTCAAGAACGGGCAAGTGGTGCAATCCAATTACCACGACTATCAAGTGCTGCGACTCAACGAAATGCCGGTGGTGGAGGTGCATATCGTGCCCAGCAGCGACAAACCCGGTGGCATCGGTGAGGCCGGTGTGCCGCCCACGGCGCCAGCAGTGGCCAACGCGGTGTTCGCCTTGACCGGTCAGCGCTTGCGGGAATTGCCGTTGCAGCTGTCGGGGGTGTGAGATGAGACGACATCTGATGCTTGGCGCAGTGGTGTTGATCGGCCTGGTCGGCTACGCCGAGGACTTGTTCGCCGACGATAAGGAAGCGATCAAGGCGTTCGATACCGTACAACAGGTTTTCCAGAGCCCGCGCTGTCAGAACTGCCATATTCCCGGTGATTCGCCATTGCAGTTTGACGCCGGGATCCCTCACGCCATGAGCGTCGTGCGGGGCATGGACGGCAAGGGTGCGGCGGGTTTGCCGTGCGCTACCTGTCACGCCGAGCGTAATCCGCCGGCCAGTTACGGCGCAAACGCACCGCCAGGGGCGCCGCACTGGAGCTTGCCGCCAGCCGCGCACAAAATGGCCTGGATCGGTCTGCCGGCCGATAAATTGTGCGCAATGATCAAGGACCGTTCGAGCAACGGTGACCGCGATTTCGCTGCGCTGATCAAACATGTCAGCGAAGACAAACTGGTGCTCTGGGGCTGGAATCCAGGATATGGAAGGGCGCCGGTACCGGTGCCGCACGCCATTTTCGTTACCCAGTTCAAGCTTTGGGCTGATGCGGGAGGGCCATGTCCGGTCGCGGGTAGCTGACCGGCGGTCCGTTAACAGGGAGTCAAAGCGGGTATGGACGACTCTAAGAAATATACCCGCCAATGGAGTGAGTAATGCTGATCCCAGGCAAACCGGTAAAACCAGGCGCGTGCGCCGACCCGTTGCGCACGCCACTGCAGGAGCGCGAGCTGCTGCGTGACTTGGCCCGCAAGGCCGAGGAGGAGTTGATGGGCGTGCAGATGGCGAGCATGGACGAGTTGACACTGCTCTCCAACCGACACGGTTTTACAGCGCTGGCCCAACAAGGGCTGGATGTCTGCCACCAGCTGAAAAAGCCGGCAACGCTGCTGCTTTTCAATATTGATGACTTCAAGCACATCAACTATCTCTATGGTCGTGCCGAGGGCGACAAAGCCCTGAAAACCTTCGCTGATGTGCTGCGCATTGCCTTTCGCGAGAGCGATGTGATCGGCCGGTTGGGCAGCGACAAATTCGTCGCGTTACTGACCGGATCAAGCGTTGTGGAGATTCCCGCGATCAGGGCACGACTCGAAGAAATACTCGAAGAGCGCAATGCCACAAAACATCGCGGTTGCGACATCCACTTCAGTGTCGATCAGATCGAGTTTCATCCTGCGCTCCACGAGACGGCCGACGGCTTATTGGCTGCGATCAACGAGCAAATCGACAGCGACCCGTTCGGCCACCCGGAGCAGTGAACCGTCATTTCTGAACCGGCCGATCATCTGTAAACCGATGGGCATCGATCCTTCTGCGCGAACCAGCGGGATATTCACCTGCGGCCAGCCGAATGCGCCCCAGAACTTGATGAAATCCGATGGCCCGGTGCTTTCCAGACCCACGGGCGCGACCATCCCGCAGCAGGGGCCGAGCATTGCGTCGTAGGGCTGGCAGCGTTCATTCAGGCGCGGTGCAAGCGCCGCCAGTCGGGCCTTGGCCGCGGACTCCTGTTCCCAGGTGGTCGCCGACGCCCGGTCGAACATTGCCAAGATCGAAGGGCTTAGCAGTGCGCGGTGTTCCTGAAACTCCTTCGCCAGAGAACGGGCGCCTTCGCAGTCGTTGATCAACAGGTGATCGTCGAATACCCCGGCAAACTCATCCGGCAGTTGCACGTCGTCGACCTGATGGCCGGCACTGCGCAAGTGGTCCACCGCCTGTTCCAGGGCGTTGGCCACCTCGGGGTCGACCTGATCCCAGCGCGCTGTGCGATAGAAGCCCAATTGCAGAGGGCGTGGTTCAACCTCCGGCACTGTAAAACCTGGAATCAATACCCGCGCCACCAAGTGCAGATCCCGCACCGAGCGACCGTACCAGCCTACGGTGTCGAAGCTCGGCGCCAGCGGCTTTACGCCTTCCAGCGATACCAGTCCAAACGACGGTTTGAACGCGAACAGACCGCAATAGGACGCCGGTTTCAGCAGTGAGCCGGCCGTCTGGGTACCCAGCGCCACCGCAAAGAAATCCGCTGCCATCCCGGCCGCCGAACCGGCGCTGGAGCTGCCCGGCGTGCGGTCCGGGTCATGGGGGTTGCGGGTCGGGCCGGTGTGCATGTACGCAAATTCAGTGGTGTGGGTCTTGCCCATGATCAACGCGCCGGCCTGGCGCAGCAGGGTCACCACATGGGCATCCCGGGCAGGTTGATGACCGGCATAGATGGGTGAGTTGAACTGTGTCGGATGATCGGCACTGTCGAAGACATCCTTCACCCCCACCGGAACGCCGGCCAGCAAGCCACGATTGGTGTGCGACGCAGCATCGGTGCGTACTTTTCGGGCATCGAACGAGACGAAGGCCTGGATCTCCGGCTCCAGTGCCTGAATGCGCTCCAGGACCGTTTCGGCGACGGCGGCGGCGGTGGTCTCACCCTTGATCACGGACTGACTGAGGGTCGTGGCATCCGGGACGGGGCGGATCATTTGGCGAACAACTGAGTGATGTCCTTGAACGCCTTGAACTCCAGCGCATTGCCGCAAGGATCGAAGAGAAACATCGTCGCTTGCTCGCCCACCAATCCCTGGAAGCGAATGCCCGGTTCGATGACGAATCGGGTGTCGAGGGCTTTCAATCGCTCGGCCAACGCCTCCCATTCGTCCATCCCCAACACCACGCCGAAATGCGGCACTGGCACGTTATGGCCGTCGACAGCATTGGTGTGCGCGGCTTCTTGCGAGGCATTTTTCGGCGCCAGGTGAATCACCAGTTGATGGCCGAAAAAATTGAAATCGACCCAATGATCGCTTGAGCGGCCTTCTTCCAGGCCGAACACGTTGCCGTAGAAATTACGTGCGGCCGTCAGGTCATGGACCGGGATGGCCAAGTGAAAAGGGGAGAGTTGCATCGGATGTGCCTCGGCTGTCTGGATTCGAACTGATTTTAGCCCTGTGCTTTTTGATTAAAAGACGATAATTTTTGCCGCGAGCTCAAATTATTTCGATCAATCGGGAACAATCATGCTGCGCGAACTGAAAACTTTCATTGCCGTCACACGCTATGGCACGTTCGCGGCGGCCGGAATGCACATCGGCCTGACCCAGTCGGCGGTCAGCGCGCAGATGCGCAATCTGGAGCAGGCGCTGGGTATTCGCTTGTTCGATCGCACCGGGCGTCAGGCGCTGCTCAATGCGGCCGGCCAGCGCGCGTTGCCGATGGCGCGGGAGATCCTTGAGACCTTCAGCCGCATGGCGGTCAGCGATGATGTCAGCGAGTATCGCGGCGAGTTGAAAATAGGCGCCGTGGCCACGGCCCAGACCGGACTGCTGCCCCAGGCGTTGCTGCGACTGAGGCAACAGGCGCCGTTGCTGGAGCCGAAACTGGTGCCCGGCGTGTCGCTGAACCTGCTGAGCCAGGTGGACACCGGTGAGGTGGATCTGGCGATCCTGATCAAGCCGCCGTTCGAGTTGCCCAAGGAACTGTCAGCGCAGGTCATCCGCAAGGAACCGTTTGTATTGATCGTGCCGGCGGACCTTGAAGGCGACGAGCCGTTGCAGATACTCGCGAGCCATCCGCATGTGCGTTACGACCGCAATTCGTTCGGTGGAAGACTGGTAACGCGGTTTTTGCGCGAGCAGCAGATTGATGTGCAAGTGGCTTTGGAATTGGATGAGCTGGAAGCCATCGTGAAGATGGTTGAATGCGGGTTAGGGGTGTCGCTGCTACCTGAGGCCGGTCTCTGGCTCGAGCATGGGGCGAAGGTGCGGATCATCCCGTTGGGCGCGTTGACGTTCTACCGGGAAATGGTTCTGTTGCAGCGCTATAGCCAGCGCACACAGCCGATCCAGCAGCTATTTGCCAGTTGCCTGACACCGAGTGATGGTTAAACAAAAATCCCCTGTGGGAGTGAGCCTGCTCGCGATAGCGGACTGATATTCAAAATTGATGTCGACTGACACTCCGCTATCGCGAGCAGGCTCACTCCCACAGGGGTTCTGCATCAGGCCGCAAATCGCAGGCATAAAAAAACCCGCCAGAACCGGCGGGTTTTTTTGGGGGCTGACCGAAGATTACTCTTCGAGGCTACCCATGGCCGTGGTGTTGAAACCACCGTCCACGTACATGATTTCGCCGCTGATGCCGGACGCCAGGTCCGAGCACAGGAAGGCGCCGGCGTTGCCGACTTCGTCGATGGTGACGTTACGACGCAGCGGAGTTTGCGCTTCGTTGGCGGCCAGCATCTTGCGGAAGTTCTTGATGCCGGAAGCGGCGAGGGTGCGGATCGGGCCAGCCGATACGCAGTTGACGCGGGTGCCGTCCGGGCCCAGGGAGCCGGCCAGGTAACGAACGCCAGCTTCCAGGGAAGCCTTGGCCATGCCCATCACGTTGTAGTTCGGCATGGTGCGCTCGGCGCCCAGGTACGACAGGGTCAGCAGGCTGCCGTTGCGGCCTTTCATCATTTCGCGACCGGCCTTGGCCAGGGCCACGAAGCTGTAGGCGCTGATGTCGTGAGCGATGCGGAAACCTTCACGGGTGGTGGCTTCGGTGAAGTCGCCATCCAGTTGGTCGCCCGGGGCGAAGCCGACGGAGTGCACGATGCAGTCCAGGCCGTCCCACTTCTTGCCCAGCTCAACGAAGACCTTGGCGATTTCTTCATCGCTGGCCACGTCACACGGGAAGCACAGGTCAGGGTTGGAACCCCAGCTTTGTGCGAACTCTTCGACACGACCCTTGAGTTTGTCGTTCTGATAAGTGAAGGCAAGCTCAGCGCCCTCGCGATGCATGGCGGCAGCGATGCCGGATGCGATGGACAGCTTGCTGGCGACACCGACGATCAGTACGCGCTTACCGGCGAGAAAACCCATGTGTTGCTCCTCTCTTTCAGGTTATTGCGCAGTGGCTGGGGCCAGGAAAGCGGCTTCCAGCAACTGCTGTGTATACGGATGTTTGGGGGACGCAAAAATACTTTGCGCGTCTCCCTGTTCGACCACTTGGCCTTGCTTGACCACCATCAGCTGGTGGCTCAGCGCTTTGACGACAGCCAGGTCATGGCTGATAAACAGATACGTCAGGTTGTACTTGGTTTGCAGTGAACGCAAAAGCTCCACCACTTGGCGTTGCACTGTCCGGTCGAGGGCCGATGTCGGCTCGTCCAGCAGAATCAACGCCGGTTTTAGCACTAATGCCCGGGCAATGGCGATTCTCTGCCGTTGCCCGCCGGAAAATTCGTGGGGGTAGCGGTGCCGGGTTTCCGGATCCAGGCCTACCTCCTTGAGTGCCGCAATAATCGCCAGTTCCTGTTCCGCCTCGGTGCCCATCTTGTGGATCCGCAGGCCTTCGCCAACGATCTGGCTCACGCACATCCGTGGGCTCAGGCTGCCGAACGGGTCCTGAAACACCACCTGCATCTGCCGACGCAGCGGTCGAACCTGTTGCTGCGTCAGGCAGTCTAGCTGCTTGCCTTCAAAACGGATCGCGCCTTGGCTGCCGATCAGCCGCAAAATCGCCAAACCCAGTGTCGACTTGCCAGAGCCGCTTTCTCCCACAATCCCCAGGGTCTGGCCCTGAGGCAGGCTGAAATTGATGCCGTCCACCGCTTTGATGTGGTCGACGGTCTTTTTCAGAAAGCCTTTCTTGATCGGGAACCAGACTTTCAGGTCCTCGACTTGCAGCAACGGCGGGCCGATAACGTTAGTTGCCGGCTTGCCGCTGGGCTCCGCTGCCAGCAGTTCCCGAGTGTACGGATGCTGTGGTGCGCGGAACAACTCTTCGCACGATGCCTGTTCGACGATGCAACCGCGCTGCATGACACATACGCGATGAGCAATTCTTCGTACAAGGTTCAAATCGTGACTGATCAGTAGCAGCGCCATGCCCAACCGGGCCTGTAATTCCTTGAGCAATTCGAGGATTTTCAGCTGAACGGTGACGTCCAGCGCGGTGGTCGGCTCGTCGGCGATCAGCAGTTCCGGCTCGTTGGCTAAAGCCATGGCGATCATCACCCGCTGCCGCTGGCCGCCGGACAGTTCGTGAGGCAGGGCCTTGAGACGCTTCTCGGGCTCCGGGATGCCGACCATTTCCAGCAGCTCCAGCGTGCGCTTGGTCGCCACTTTGCCGACCAGGCCTTTGTGGATGCCCAACACTTCGTTGATCTGCTTTTCGATCGAGTGCAGCGGATTGAGCGAAGTCATCGGCTCCTGAAAGATCATCGCAATCCGGTTGCCGCGGATGTGACGGATGGTTTTCTCTTTCAGGTCCAGCAGGTTCTGGTCGGCGTAGGTGATGGTCCCGGACGGATGCCGAGCCAGCGGGTAGGGCAGCAGCCGCAGGATGGAATGGGCGGTCACTGATTTGCCGGAGCCACTTTCACCTACCAGCGCCAGGGTTTCGCCACGCTTGATATCGAAGCTGACGCCTTCGACCACCCGTTGAACGCGCTCGCCAACGACGAATTCGACGGCCAGGTCGCGCACTTCGATCAGATTGTCCTGATTCATTTCACTTCCTCGGGTCGAAGGCATCGCGAGCGGACTCGCCGATGAATACCAGCAAACTCAACATCAACGCCAGCACGGCAAACGCGCTCATACCGAGCCACGGCGCTTGCAGGTTGGATTTGCCCTGGGCCACCAGTTCACCCAGGGACGGCGCGCCAGGCGGCAGACCGAAGCCCAGAAAGTCGAGAGCGGTGAGGGTGCCAATGGCGCCGGTCAGGATGAACGGCATGAAGGTCATGGTCGAGACCATGGCGTTGGGCAGGATGTGGCGGAACATGATCGCACCGTTTTGCATCCCCAACGCCCGCGCGGCGCGCACGTATTCCAGGTTACGACCGCGCAGGAACTCGGCGCGGACCACGTCCACCAGGCTCATCCACGAGAACAGCAGCATAATCCCCAGCAGCCACCAGAAGTTCGGCTGGACGAAGCTGGCAAGAATGATCAGTAGATACAACACCGGCAGCCCGGACCAGATCTCAAGAAAACGCTGCCCGGCCAAATCCACCCAGCCGCCGTAAAAGCCCTGCAAGGCCCCGGCGATCACGCCGATGATCGAGCTGAGAATGGTCAGGGTCAGGGCGAACAGCACCGAAATCCGGAAGCCGTAAATCACCCGGGCCAGCACATCGCGGCCCTGATCGTCGGTGCCCAGCAGGTTGTCGGCCGAAGGCGGCGCCGGGGCCGGTACTTTCAGGTCGTAGTTGATGCTTTGATAGCTGTAGGGAATCGGCGCCCACAGCACCCAGGCGTCTTTGGCCTTGAGCAATTCGCGGATGTACGGGCTCTTGTAGTTGGCTTCCAGCGGGAATTCGCCGCCGAAGGTGGTTTCCGGGTAACGCTTGAGCGCCGGGAAGTACCAACCGTTGTCGTAGTGCACCACCAAGGGTTTGTCGTTGGCGATCAACTCGGCACCGAGGCTCAGCCCGAACAGCAGCAGAAATAGCCACAGGGACCACCAGCCACGCTTGTTGGCCTTGAACAGTTCGAAGCGTCGGCGATTGAGAGGGGACAGCTTCATCTCAATGCTCCCGGCTTTCGAAGTCGATGCGCGGATCGACAAAGGTGTAGGTGAGGTCACCGATGAGTTTCACCACCAATCCCAACAGGGTGAAGATGAACAGCGTGCCAAAGACCACCGGGTAATCGCGGTTAATCGCCGCCTCGAAACTCATCAGCCCGAGGCCGTCGAGGGAGAAGATCACTTCCACCAGCAACGAACCGGTGAAAAAGATCCCGATGAACGCCGACGGGAACCCGGCGATGACCAACAGCATGGCGTTGCGGAACACGTGGCCGTAGAGCACGCGGTGATTGGTCAGGCCCTTGGCCTTGGCGGTGACCACGTACTGTTTGTTGATCTCGTCGAGGAAGCTGTTTTTGGTCAGCAGGGTCATGGTCGCGAAGTTACCGATCACCAACGCCGTCACTGGCAATGCCAGGTGCCAGAAGTAATCGAGGATCTTGCCGCCCATGCTCAATTCATCGAAGTTGTTGGAGGTCAGCCCTCTGAGCGGGAACCAGTCGAAATAGCTGCCGCCGGCAAAGACAACGATCAGCAGGATGGCGAACAGGAACGCCGGTATCGCGTAACCGACGATGATCGCCGAACTGGTCCAGACGTCGAAATGGCTGCCGTGCCGCGTTGCCTTGGCGATCCCCAGGGGGATCGACACCAGGTACATGATCAGCGTGCTCCACAACCCGAGTGAGATCGACACCGGCATCTTTTCCTTGATCAGGTCGATGACCTTGGCGTCGCGGAAGAAGCTGTCACCGAAATCCAGGGTGGCGTAGTTCTTGATCATGATCCACAAGCGTTCCGGCGCCGATTTGTCGAAGCCGTACATGTGCTCGATTTCCTTGACCAGCGCCGGGTCCAGGCCCTGGGCGCCGCGATAGGCCGAGCCCGCGACCGAGACTTCGGCACCGCCGCCAGCGATGCGGCTGGTGGCGCCTTCGAAGCCTTCGAGCTTGGCGATCATCTGCTCCACTGGCCCGCCGGGGGCGGCCTGGATGATCACGAAGTTGATCAGCAAAATGCCGAGCAAGGTCGGGATGATCAGCAGCAGTCGCCGAAAAATATACGCCAGCATCTGATTACTCCGTGCCCGCAGGGTCAGCTTGCAGTTTGGTTTCGACTTCTATCGGCAATGTCGCGTCGGGCTTGACCCACCAGGTATTAATGCCGATGTCGTACTTGGGGGAGATTTTCGGGTGGCCGATGTGGTTCCAGTACGCCACGCGCCAGGTCTTGATGTGCCAGTTGGGGATCACGTAATAGCCCCATTGGAGCACGCGGTCCAGTGCGCGGGCGTGGGCCACCAGACTTTTGCGCGAATCGGCGTTGATCAGTTGCTCGACCAACTGGTCCACCACCGGGTCTTTGAGGCCCATGGAATTGCGGCTGCCGGGTTTGTCGGCGGCGTCGGACATCCAGAATTCGCGTTGCTCGTTACCCGGCGAATTGGACTGCGGGAAGCTGCCAACGATCATGTCGAAGTCCCGTGAACGCACGCGGTTGATGTACTGCGAGACGTCGACCCGACGGATCACCAGGTCGATGCCCAGGTCGCTGAGGTTGCGCTTGAACGGCAGCAACACACGTTCGAATTCGGTCTGGGCCAACAGGAACTCGATGGTCACCGGTTTGCCATTGGCGTCGACCATCTTGTCATCGACAATCCGCCAGCCCGCCTCTTGCAGCAATTGATAGGCCTTGCGCTGCTGCGTGCGGATCATCCCGCTGGCGTCGGTCACCGGGTTCTGGAATGCCTCGCTGAACACCTGCTCGGGAATCTTGCCGCGGAACGGGTCGAGGATCGCGAGTTGATCGGCGTCCGGCAGGCCACTGGCCGCCATTTCCGAATTCTCGAAGTAACTGCGGGTGCGCGCGTAGGCGCCGTTGAACAGTTGCTTGTTGGTCCATTCGAAGTCCAGCAACAGGGTCAGTGCCTGACGCACGCGCACATCCTGAAACACCGGGCGGCGCAGGTTGAACACGAAGCCTTGCATGCCGGTGGGGTTGCCGTTGGGGATCTCTTCCTTGATCAGCCGACCTTCGGCCACCGCCGGAATGTTGTAAGCCTTGGCCCAGTTTTTCGCGGCCGATTCCAGCCAGTAGTCGAACTGGCCGGCCTTGAGCGCTTCCAGTGCGACGGTGTTGTCGCGGTAGTAGTCGGTGGTCATCACGTCGAAGTTGTAGAACCCACGGTTGGCCGGCAGGTCCTTGGCCCAATAATCCTTGACCCGCTCATAGCGCACCGAACGCCCAGCCTTCACTTCGCTGACCTTGTAGGGGCCGCTGCCCAATGGCATTTCCAGGTTGCCCTTGGTGAAATCGCGCGTTGCCCACCAATGCTTGGGTAGCACCGGCAATTGGCCGAGGATCAGCGGCAGCTCGCGGTTGTTGGTGTGCTTGAACTTGAACAGCACCGTCAGCGGATCTTCAGCGACCACTTCCTCGACATCGCTGTAATAACCGCGGAACAGCGGCGCACCGTCCTTGATCAGGGTCTGGAAGCTGAACACCACATCCTCGGCGCGTAGCGGATGCCCGTCGTGGAAGCGTGCCTCGGGGCGCAGGTAGAAACGCACCCAGCTATTGTCCGGGGCTTTTTCGATCTTGCCGGCGACCAGGCCGTACTCGGTGAACGGCTCATCCAGACCCTGCTTGGCCAGGGTGTCGTAGATCATGCTGATGTCGTCGGCCGGCACGCCTTTGTTGATGAACGGGTTGAGGCTGTCAAAGCCGCCGAAACCGGCCTGGCGGAAGATCCCGCCCTTGGGCGCGTCGGGGTTCACGTAATCGAAATGTTTGAAATCGGCCGGGTATTTCGGCGGCTCGTTGTACAGGGTCAGGGCATGTTGCGGGGCGGCACAGGCCAGCCCGGCAAACAACAGACCGCTGGCCTGCAAGAGCAGGGTGCGTACGGGTTTCATCGATCTTTCTCCGAAGATTTCAGCCACCAGGCGCTCAGGCCCAACGTGTAGGGCGGCGTGGTGACGAAGGCGAACCGGTTGCGGTAGGCCAGGCGGTGATAATTGAGGTACCAGTTGGGAATGATGTAGTGCTGCCACAGCAACACCCGGTCGAGCGCCTTGCCGGCGGCGACCTGTTCATCGCGGGTCTGGGCGGCAAGCAATTGTTCGAGTAAATGGTCGACCACCGGGTTGGCAATCCCGGCGTAGTTTTTGCTGCCCTTGACCCCGACCTGGCTGGAATGGAAATACTGCCACTGTTCCAGGCCCGGGCTGAGGGTCTGGTTGAGGGTCATCAGGATCATGTCGAAGTCGAACTGATCGAGGCGTTGCTTGTATTGGGCGCGATCGACGGTGCGCAACCGGGCGTCGATGCCGATGCTGGCGAGGTTCTCGACGTAGGGCTGGAGGATACGTTCCAGGTTCGGGTTGACCAACAGGATCTCGAAACGCAACGGCTGGCCGATGGTGTTTTGCAGTCGCTGACCGTTGAGCTTCCAGCCGGCCTCGGCGAGCAGTTCCAGGGCTTTGCGCATGGTTTCCCGCGGAATGCCGCGGCCTTCGGTCTGCGGCAGGCTGAACGGTTCGGTGAAGAGCTTTGCGGGCAACTGATCGCGATAGGGCTTGAGCAGCAGCCACTCATGACCGACCGGTAGTCCGGTGGCGGAGAATTCGCTGTTGGGGTAATAACTCATGGCGCGCTTGTAGGCGCCGCTGAACAGCGTGCGGTTGGTCCACTCGAAGTCGAACATCAGGCCCAGCGCTTCACGGACCTTGGCCTCGGCGAAAGTTGGCCGCCGGCTATTCATGAACAGGCCCTGGCTCTGGGTCGGGATCTGGTGCGCGATTTGCGCCTTGATCACATCGCCACGGCGCACGGCCGGGAAGTTATAGCCATTGGCCCAGTTTTTTGCCTGGTGTTCGATATAGATGTCGAATTCGCCGGCCTTGAACGCTTCGAAAGCCACGTCGCTGTCACGGTAGAACTCGACTTCCATACGATTGACGTTGTATTTGCCACGATTGACCGGCAAGTCCTTGCCCCAGTAATCCTTGACCCGTTCGAAAATGATCCGTCGTCCAGGCTCTACCGAGGTGATGCGATACGGTCCGCTGCCCAGTGGCGGTTCGAAGGTGGTGGCCTTGAAGTCCCGACCTTTCCAGTAATGCTGGGGCAACACCGGCAACTCGCCCAGGCGCAGGATCAGCAGCGGATTACCGGCGCGCTTGAAGACGAAACGAATACGTTGCGGATTGAGGATGTCGACCCGCGACACTTCCTGAAGGTTGGTGCGGTATTGCGGATGGCCTTCCTTGAGCAGCAAACGGTAGGAGAACGCCACGTCATAGGCGGTAATCGGTGTGCCATCGTGGAAACGCGCTTCGGGGCGCAGATTGAACACCACCCAATTGCGATCTTCGCTGTATTCCACCGATTGGGCGATCAGGCCATAGCTTGAGGTTGGTTCATCGCCGGACGGCGCGTACTGGCCGGTGCCGACCATCAACGGTTCATTGAGTTCGTTGATGCCGTATTGCAGGAAGTTGGCGGTGGAAACCGGGCTCGAGCCTTTGAATGTGTAGGGGTTGAGCGTATCGAAGGTGCCAAACGCCATCACCCGCAACGTACCGCCCTTGGGCGCTTTCGGGTTGACCCAGTCGAAGTGGGTAAATCTGGCCGGGTACTTGAGCGTGCCGAACTGCGCATAACCATGGCTTTCGCTGATCGTCGCGCTTGCGGGGGAGCTCAAGGCCAGGCAGATCAGGAGCAGGAGGAGGGCATGCTTCAAATCAGGGATCCGATCCAGGCGGCTTGGGCTTTGTGGGCCGTACAGTAACAGCTTGTATCGACAGGAAAAAGACGGGGGGTTAATGCGCGGTTAATTGTGCCAATGGACCCCCTGTAGCAGCTGGCGCTGTGGCGAGGGGATAAATCCCCTCGCCACAGCGCCAGCTGTTACAAGGGGTTTGGTGAAGTCTTGGGCGAAAAAAAGCCCCTGAAGTCAGGGGCTCTTTTTAGCGTGGGGAAGCCACCGTCAGCATCTGGCCGGGCTTCAGCGCCTGGCCAACACGTGGGTTCCAGCGCTTGAGGTGCTGCATTTCAACGTTGAAGCGCTTGGCGACCATGTACAGCGAGTCGCCTTGCTTGACCTTGTATTGGGTCTGCGACTTCTGCTTGTCAGCTTTAGTGTTTGCTTTGCTGTTCGCCGCCACGACGGTGTTGACCCGACCACGACTGCGCTTGGTGGTGTCCTGCATGACCAATGTCTGGCCGGCCTTGAGGTTCTTGCCGGTCATTTTGTTCCAGCGCTGCAGATCCTTGACGTCGACCTTGTTGGCCTTGGCGATAGCAGCCAGGTTGTCGCCGCGTTTGACGCGGTAGGAACGTTTGAGGCCGGCGATTTCAGACTCGTCTGCACCTTCGAATACCGGTTTGAGCGACTTCTTGCTGATCAGCTCTTCAGGACGCATGGTCGACAGGCTGGCGGTCAGCAGTTGCGCCTTGGACGTCGGCACCAGCAAATGCTGGGGGCCATCGATGGTAGTGCGCTGCTTGAAGGCGGGGTTGAGCTGGAACAGTTCGTCTTCGTCGATGTTCGCCACCGCGGCGACCTTGGACAGGTCCATGCGCTGGTTGATTTCGACGACCTGGAAGTACGGTTCGTTGGCGATCGGGTTCAGGTTCACGCCGTAGGCTTCAGGTGCCAGCACCACTTGCGACAGGGCCAGCAGCTTTGGCACGTAGGCCTGGGTTTCGGCCGGCAGCGGCAGGTTCCAGTAATCGGTCGGCAAACCGAGCTTTTCGTTGCGCTCGATGGCCCGGCTGACGGTGCCTTCGCCGGCGTTGTACGCGGCCAGGGCCAACAGCCAGTCGCCATTGAACATGTCGTGCAGGCGGGTGAGGTAGTCCATGGCCGCGGTGGTCGAGGCGGTGATATCGCGACGGCCATCATAGAAGCGGGTTTGACGCAGGTTGAAGTAACGCCCGGTGGAAGGGATGAATTGCCACAAGCCAACCGCGTTGGCCCGGGAATAGGCCATCGGGTTGTAGGCGCTTTCAATCACTGGCAGTAGCGCCAGTTCCAGCGGCATGTTGCGTTCTTCAAGGCGTTCGACGATGTAGTGAATGTAGAGGCTGCCGCGTTCGCCGGCGTTCTCGAGAAAGGACGGGTTGCTGGCGAACCACAGGCGCTGTTGCTCGATGCGCGGGTTGACACCCGCGTTGTCTTGCAACTGAAAGCCTTGGCGCATGCGCTCCCAGACATCTTGCGGAATTTGTGGAGTCGGTTTTTCGCTGAGCCAGATAGGTTTCTGCTTGGCCCGGGCGGCGATATTCGGAGTGTGTGTCGCTTCGGTCTGCGGCACATGGCTGGAACAGCCCGCCAGCGTGGCGGACACAGCCACCGCGATGGCTTGAGCCAAGCGGGTCAATGCGTCTGAATTGATGGCTTTACGAATAGATGACGACATTGGCTGGAAGTAAGTTCCGGGCAAAAATGTCGGGCGATTCTAGAAAGCGCACCCCCTGCGGTCAACCATTCAGAATTTTTGTACCAACGTGATGGCTACTTAGAACTTATCTTTCCAAGCACGCAGAGCAGCAAAAACCGCACTCGGAGCCCGGTTTTGGGTTCCATTCCGTTCGTCCACTTTTTCTTTAACGGATGTTACGTCGACACGCAAAAACGGGTTGGTCAGCTTTTCAAGCGCCAGAGTAGAGGGCAGCGTCATGATTCCGGCTTCACGTTGCGCGGTGACTTTTTCCAGACGTGCGGCGGTGTCCGGATTGCCCGGTTCGACCGCTGCGGCAAACTTCAGGTTGCTCAGCGTGTATTCGTGAGTGCAATAGACCAGCGTATCTTCAGGCAGCGCGGCCAGGCGGGTCAGGGAGGTATGCATTTGCTCCGGCGTGCCTTCGAACAAGCGCCCGCAACCGGCGGCGAACAGGGTGTCACCGCAGAACAGCAAACCATGATGGTAATAAGCGATATGCCCCAGGGTATGACCCGGAACGGCAAAGACATCGAAGTCCCAGCCCAGCACGCTGACGCGGTCGTTGTCCTTGAGCGCCACGTCCCGCGCCGGGATGCTTTCGCTGGCCGGGCCGTAGACTGTCGCGTCCGTCGCTTTTTTCAGCTGCTCGACGCCACCAACGTGGTCATGATGATGGTGAGTGATCAAAATATCACTCAACACCCAACCCGGATGCGCTTCGAGCCAGGCCTGCACTGGTGCGGCATCGCCTGGATCGACCACGGCGCAACGCTGGGTGCTGTGGTCTTGTAACAACCAGATGTAGTTGTCGGTGAAGGCGGGCAGGGCACTGATCTGTATCATCGTCGGATTCGCCAAGCGGAAAACAATGGTGCATCTTAGAACTTCCTGGCGCGTTGGAGAATGCAATGACCGATAAAGCGTTCGCTCAGGCTGATCCTGAATGGCTGACATTGATCAGCGCGGCCCGTGAATGGCTGTCCGGCCCCATCGGGCAATTTCTGCTGGACGAAGAACGTCGCATGCTCGAAGACGAGTTGGGACGGTTCTTCGGTGGTTACCTGGTGCATTACGGCCCGTCGGCCCAAACGCCGCCGTCGGCACCGCAAGTGCAGCGCAATGTGCGGCTCGGCGCGCCGTTGCCGGGGGTCGAGATCGTCTGCGAAGAGCAGGCGTGGCCTTTGAGCGAGCATGCCGCCGATGTGGTGGTGTTGCAGCATGGGCTGGATTTCTGCCTGTCGCCTCACGGTCTGCTGCGCGAAGCGGCGAGCAGCGTGCGGCCCGGTGGGCACCTGCTGATCGTCGGGATCAATCCCTGGAGCACCTGGGGCTTGCGTCACGTTTTTGCTCATGACGCGTTGCGCAAGGCTCGCTGCATCTCCCCGTCGCGAGTCGGTGACTGGCTGAACCTGCTGGGCTTCGCGCTGGAGAAACGCCGCTTCGGATGCTATCGTCCGCCGCTTGCGTCACCGGCCTGGCAGGCTCGTCTGGCCGGCTGGGAGCGCAAGGCCGGTGACTGGCAACTTTCGGGTGGCGGCTTCTATTTATTGGTTGCGCGCAAGATCGTGGTGGGCCTGCGGCCTGTCCGTCAGGAGCGGCGCGAACCGATGGGCAAGCTGATTCCACTGCCGATGGCCAAGGTCAATCGTCGCCGCATCGATCCATAAGACCTTTTTTATTTTCCCGGCCGGGCTTGCCCCGGCCTCGGGCATCGTCGATCACCGATCGGCGAGCCACGGCATTTTCTGGATAGATTGGCATGAGCGATAGCGTAGAACTCTTCACCGACGGCGCCTGTAAAGGCAACCCTGGTCCTGGCGGCTGGGGTGCTTTGCTGGTGTGCAAGGGCGTTGAAAAAGAACTGTGGGGCGGCGAAGCCAACACCACCAACAACCGCATGGAGCTGATGGGCGCGATCCGTGGTCTTGAAGAACTCAAGCGCTCCTGCGACGTGCTGCTGGTCACCGACTCGCAGTATGTGATGAAAGGCATCAACGAGTGGATGGACAACTGGAAGAAGCGCGGCTGGAAAACCGCTGCGAAGGAACCGGTGAAAAACGCTGATCTGTGGAAGTTGCTGGATGAGCAGGTCAATCGCCACAACGTCACCTGGAAATGGGTGCGCGGGCACATTGGCCATCACGGCAACGAACGCGCCGACCAACTGGCCAATCGTGGCGTGGATGAAGTGCGCGGGTACAAGCAGGCGTAAATCCGACACTGATCGTTCCCACACTCTGCGTGGGAATGTAGCCCGGGACGCTCTGCGTCCCATTGGAACGCGGAGCGTCCCTTGAGGCATTCCCACGCAGAGCGTGGGAACGATCAGTGAGCGAGCCTGCTCGCGATCGTGTACCTGAAAGACCCTGACGAGCGTGTTAACATCGCCGTTTTTGCACGAATGACCCGTTGAGAGCTGAGCACTGATGGCCACCAGATCCGTTGTACTCGATACCGAAACCACCGGCATGCCGGTGACCGACGGCCACCGGATTATCGAAATCGGTTGTGTCGAGTTGATCGGTCGGCGCCTGACGGGCCGGCATTTTCACGTTTACCTGCAACCGGACCGCGAGAGTGATGAAGGCGCCATTGGCGTCCACGGCATCACCAACGAATTCTTGGTCGGCAAGCCGCGCTTCACTGAAGTCGCCGATGAGTTCTTTGAATTCATCAAGGGTGCGCAGCTGATCATCCATAACGCGGCGTTCGACGTTGGCTTCATCAACAACGAATTCGCCCTGATGGGCCAGCATGATCGTGCGGACATCACGCAGCACTGCTCGATCCTCGATACCCTGATGATGGCCCGGGAACGTCACCCGGGGCAGCGCAACAGCCTCGACGCCTTGTGCAAACGCTATGGCGTCGACAACTCCGGCCGTGAACTGCACGGCGCCTTGCTCGACTCCGAGATTCTCGCTGACGTTTACCTGACCATGACGGGCGGCCAGACCAGCCTGTCCCTGGCCGGTAATGCTTCCGACGGCAATGGTTCCGGGGAAGGTGCGGACAACTCCGCCACCGAGATCCGCCGCCTGCCGGTCGATCGTCAACCGACGCGTATCATCCGTGCCAGCGAGGATGACCTGGCCCAGCACATGGCACGCCTGGAAGTCATCGCCAAATCCGCCGGCGCTCCATCGCTCTGGCAGCAACTGGCCGAGGCCAAGGCTCAGGCGTAGCGCTGCGATCTTTTGATCTTGATCAAGCGTAACGCGCCCCGATGACCCATTTCAGTGCATCACACTCGCCACATGCGCTCGAACCCTCTACCCTGAGGTGATTGGTGGACCACGGTCTGCCGCCTCAGGACACTGAGCCCCATGTATAAAGATTTGAAATTCCCGGTCCTGATCGTCCATCGCGACATCAAGGCCGACACCGTGGCCGGTGATCGCGTGCGTGGCATCGCCCGGGAGCTGGAGCAGGAAGGCTTCAGCATTGTCTCGGCGGTGAATTACACCGAAGGGCGACTGGTCGCTTCGACCCATCACGGTCTTTCCTGCATGTTGATTGCGGCCGAAGAAGCCAGCACCCACTCTCATCTATTACACAACATGGCCGAGCTGATTGGCCTGGCGCGGGTGCGTGCGCCCGACTTGCCGATCTTCGCGCTGGGCGAGCAGGTGACCCTGGAGAACGCTCCGGCCGACGCCATGGCCGAACTCAATCAACTGCGCGGGATTCTTTATCTTTTCGAAGACACCGTGCCTTTTCTGGCCAGACAGGTCGCTCGAGCGGCACGCAAATATCTGGATGGTTTGCTGCCGCCGTTTTTCAAAGCGCTGGTGCAGCATACGGCCGACTCCAATTATTCCTGGCACACACCCGGCCATGGCGGCGGCGTGGCGTACCACAAGAGCCCGGTGGGTCAGGCGTTTCACCAGTTCTTCGGGGAAAATACCCTGCGCTCCGATTTGTCGGTATCGGTGCCGGAACTCGGTTCTTTGCTCGATCACACTGGCCCGCTGGCGGAAGCCGAGGCTCGTGCTGCCCGCAATTTCGGCGCCGATCACACCTTCTTCGTGATCAATGGCACCTCGACCGCCAACAAGATTGTCTGGCATTCGATGGTCGCTCGCGATGACTTGGTGTTGGTGGACCGCAACTGCCACAAGTCGATATTGCACTCGATCATCATGACCGGCGCCATTCCGCTGTACCTGTGCCCGGAGCGCAATGAGCTGGGAATTATCGGCCCGATTCCCTTGAGCGAATTCAGCCGCGAATCGATTCAGGCCAAGATCGACGCCAGCCCGCTGACCAAGGGCCGGGCGCCCAAGGTCAAGTTGGCGGTGGTGACCAATTCGACGTACGACGGCCTCTGCTACAACGCTGAGCTGATCAAGCAGCAGTTGGGTAACAGCGTCGAGGTCTTGCACTTCGATGAGGCCTGGTACGCCTACGCGGCGTTTCATGAGTTTTTCGCCGGGCGTTACGGCATGGGCACTTCCCGCAGTGAAGGCGGCCCCTTGGTGTTCACCACCCATTCCACCCACAAACTGCTGGCGGCGTTCAGCCAGGCGTCGATGATTCACGTTCAGGATGGCGGCGCGCGGCAACTGGATCGGGATCGCTTCAATGAAGCGTTCATGATGCACATCTCGACCTCGCCGCAGTACAGCATCATCGCCTCGCTGGATGTGGCGTCGGCCATGATGGAAGGCCCGGCCGGGCGATCGCTATTGCAGGAAATGTTCGACGAAGCGCTGAGTTTTCGCCGGGCGCTGGCCAATTTGCGTCAGCACATCGCCGCTGACGATTGGTGGTTTTCCATCTGGCAGCCGCCATCGGTGGAAGGCATCGACCGCGTGATCACCGATGACTGGCTGCTGCAGCCCGATGCCGACTGGCACGGCTTTGGCGGCGTGACCGACGACTACGTGCTGCTTGATCCGATCAAGGTCACGCTGGTGATGCCGGGCCTGACGGCAGGCGGGGCCCTCAGCCAGCGCGGAATTCCGGCAGCGGTGGTCAGCAAATTCCTTTGGGAACGTGGCTTGGTCGTTGAAAAGACCGGGCTGTATTCGTTCCTGGTGCTGTTCTCGATGGGCATCACCAAAGGCAAATGGAGCACGTTGCTGACCGAGTTGCTGGAATTCAAGCGCAGCTACGATGCCAATGTCAGTCTCGCGACCTGCCTGCCGTGCGTGGCACAAGAGGATGTCGCGCGCTATCAGGGCATGGGATTGCGCGATCTGTGCGATCAACTGCACGCCTGCTATCGCAGCAATGCCACGGCCAAACACCTGAAGCGCATGTACACCGTGCTCCCGGAAATCGCCATGAAGCCATCTGACGCCTATGATCAATTAGTGCGTGGCGAGGTTGAAGCGGTGTCGATCGATGCTCTGGACGGGCGGATCGCCGCAGTGATGCTGGTGCCGTACCCGCCGGGGATTCCGTTGATCATGCCCGGCGAGCGTTTTACCGAGTCGACGCGCTCGATTATCGATTACCTGGCGTTTGCCCGTACGTTCGACAGCAGCTTCCCGGGGTTTGTCGCTGATGTGCACGGCTTGCAACACGAAGATGAGGGCAATGGACGGCTATATACCGTCGATTGCATCAAGGAATGAGGACCTTTCCCAGTATGCAACCGCTCATGAATCCGAAATACCCAGGGCTGTCGGTACGCGTTGCCGACGATGGTTTTGCAGCCTACATCTGGGGCAGTGATTTCAGCTTTGAAGTCGCGGTCTACGGTGCCGCCGAAATGGGTAAACCGGTGGAGCAGTGGCCGGTGACACCGATCACGCCCTATCGCAAGTGCTACGGCATCGATCCCGAGGAGTTCAGCAGTTTCCGCGATGCCGCTGACAGCGCGATCTTCATGGCTTATCTCGATGATGAGCCCGTGGGTCACCTGGTGGTCAGCACCAACTGGAACGGCTTCGCCCATATCGATGAGTTGGCGGTGCATGCGCCGGCGCGTCGTCATGGTGTGGCCAAGGCGTTGCTGGATGTGGCGCAGTTCTGGAGCCGCAAAAAGAAACTGCCGGGCATCATGCTCGAAACCCAGAACAACAACCTGGGGGCCTGTCGGCTCTATGAACGCCGCGGTTACGTCCTGGGCGGAATTGATCATTTGCGTTATCGCGGAATCGATCCGAACACCGCCGAAGTGGCGCTGTTCTGGTATCGATTGTTCGATAACCCGCTGGAAACCCCGCTTAGTTCGCCAGCATCGCCACGGCTTGTTCCGTGATAATGCCCAGCAATGCCTGAACCGCTGGCGACGGCTCACCGCTCTTCAGGGTCAAGGCATACAGGCTGATCGGCACGGCCGGCGCCAGCGGGCACGCATCCAGCCCGGCCGATTTCGCCCCGAGGGCAGTGAAAGGGTCGACGATGGCCAGACCTTCACCGGCCTCGACCATGCTGCGCATCATCTGGTGAGTCTGTACCCGGGTGTGAATGACCGGGGCAGGACGCAGGGCATGCAGCTTGTTTTCCAGCGCCGGGCTCAGCGGATCATGACCTTCCAGGCCTACCATCGATTGGCCGGCCAGGTCCTGCAGCGAGATGTACTTCTGTTTGGGTTGCAACCAGCCGTGGGGTGCCAGCAGCTGAAGCTTGCCTTGGGCGATCACCTGGCAATGAATGTCGGCGTGATCGGGGTCATGCAGGCTCAGGCCCAGATCGCTTTCGCGCAGCAGCAGGTTTCTGACGATCTCGCGTGTAGGTTCACTCAGAAGGGTGCAAGGCGCATCAGGAAGGCGTCGGCGCAGGGCGGCAATGCTCTGTGGCAACAGCTGCTGTGCCAGGGGCGGCGTGCAGATAATCCGCAAGGGCGGAGCCTGATATTGCTTGAGGCTGTTGGCCAGCCGCTGGACCGGCTCGAGCGCTTCATAGACGTGGGCGATCTGGATCTGCAACTCCCGCGCCTCGCGCGTGGCCTGCAAGCGTCCACGCACGCTGGAAAACAGCATGAAACCCAACTGATCCTCGGCGTCGCGCAGAATCCCTTCGACTTCAGCCACCGGCAACTGCAGCCATTCGGCGGCGGTGCCCAGGTGACCGGTCTGCAGGAGCGCCTGGATCACTTCGATATGACGTAAACGCATGCGTGAAGTCCATGTTCAGCAGGTGAGGGAGTCAGTGGCTGAATCCTAACTCAAGTGCGCGAATATGACTTCCGCTCATAACACCGGGTTATGAAGCGACGTTGGTTTCCGGCGGATTGCCGACGTAGGTGTCGGGCTCACGCACGATGGTCACGTCCGACTGCACCAGCAAAAACTGGTTGTCATCGAGTTTCCGTACGCGGTCGCCAATGGCCAGCTTGTAAGTGGTGACAGGCACCGAGCCAGTGAGGCCGTCTGCCGACGGGGTGGATTCCTGGAACTCATGCACGGAATAAACGCGGCCTTCCGCGTCTCTTGCATGGAACTGACCGACGAGTACTGCTGCCATCTGCTTAGAACCTCTGGGGATAAATCACTCAATTTGCGGCTCTGTAGACCGTGGTTGGGCGAGGTAAGTTTTCCTACAGGAAAAAAATAGTCAGGGGCGACGTTTTTTCAGTCGCCCACTGGTTGAATCGTCATCTATAACTACAAGCTCTTTCATCGGACAGTCGAGAATCTTCCATGAGCAACGTCTATACGATCGCTGTACTGGTCGGCAGCTTGAGAAAGGAATCGATCAATCGCAAGGTGGCGCTGGCCCTGGCCGACCTGGCGCCTGCCAATCTCAAACTGGTTATCGTCGAAATCGGTGATCTGCCGCTCTACAACGAGGACATTGATGGTGATTCACCGCCGGCAGCCTACAGCACTTTCCGGCAACAAGTGAGCTCATCCGACGCGGTGTTGTTCGTGACTCCCGAATACAACCGTTCGGTGCCTGCGCCGATGAAGAACGCGATCGACGTGGGTTCGCGTCCCTATGGCAAGAGTGTCTGGAGCGGAAAACCAGGCGCGGTGATCAGCGCTTCGCCGGGCGCTATCGGTGGTTTTGGCGCCAACCATCACCTGCGCCAGTCGATGGTGTTTCTGGATGTGCCGTGCATGCAGCAACCGGAAGCCTATCTGAGCGGTGCCGGTTCAGCGTTCGACGAGGCGGGAAAACTGTCCGAGTCGCTAAAACCGTTTCTGCAAAAATTCATCAATGCTTATGGCCTTTGGGTCGAACAACACAAGAAAGCGTGACAATTCCTGTGTCGGAGCAAAGCTTGCTCGCGATGGCGGTGTGTCAGTCGGCATTGATCTGACCGATACACCGCCATCGCGAGCAAGCTTTGCTCCTACAAGGGGTGTGTGGCTGGGCCGGTGCGCGCAAGGGAGCAAGTTTGCGCTTTACTCCGCCCGTGCATTGCGGCTGAATCGCGGTTTGTTTTCCGACAAGGCTGCACTGCATGCTGACCGCATCGTTGATTTTCCTGCTGACCATCACCTTGGTGATCTGGCAGCCAAAAGGCCTTGGCGTTGGCTGGAGTGCGGTGTTCGGCGCGGTGCTTGCGCTGATTTTCGGGGTCGTTCACCTGAGCGACATCCCACTGGTGTGGCAGATTATCTGGAACGCCACCGGGACTTTTGTCGCGCTGATTGTCATCAGTCTGCTGCTGGACGAGGCGGGGTTCTTTGCCTGGGCGGCGCTGCATGTGGCCCGTTGGGGACGGGGCAGCGGACGCAAGCTGTTTGCTTATATGGTGCTGCTCGGTGCGTTGGTGTCGGCATTGTTCGCCAACGACGGGGCTGCGCTGATTCTCACACCCATCGTGATTTCCATGCTGCTGGCGTTGCGTTTTTCCCCGGCGGCGACCCTGGCGTTCGTCATGGGCGCCGGTTTCATCGCTGATACGGCGAGTCTGCCGTTGGTGGTGTCGAATCTGGTGAACATCGTTTCCGCTGACTTCTTCAACATTGGTTTCAATCGTTACGCGGCGGTGATGATCCCGGTCAACCTGGTGAGTGTCGCGGCGACCCTGGCGATGCTGATGTGGTTTTTCCGTCGTGCCATTCCCAAGGACTACGACCCCGAGCAACTGGCGCAACCGGCTTCTGCGATCCACGACCACGCTACGTTTTATGCCGGTTGGGCCGTGTTGGTGATTCTGCTGCTCGGCTGCTTCGCGCTGGAACCGCTGGGGATTCCGATCAGTGCCATTTCTGCGGTGTGCGCGGCGTTGCTGCTGGCCATCGCCGCCCGTGGTCACAAGATTTCCACCCGCAAAGTCATCAAGGAAGCGCCCTGGCATATCGTGATTTTCTCGCTGGGCATGTACCTGGTGGTGTATGGCCTGCGCAACGCCGGGCTCACGGGTTACCTGGCCGGATGGCTGGATGGTTTTGCCGGCTACGGCGTATGGGGCGCTGCCATGGGCACCGGCGTACTGACCGCGCTGCTGTCGTCGATGATGAACAATCTGCCGACGGTGCTGATCGGTTTGCTGTCAATCGATGCCAGCCAGGCGACCGGGGTGGTGAAGGAGGCGATGATCTATGCCAACGTCATCGGCAGCGACCTGGGGCCGAAGATTACGCCGATCGGCAGCCTGGCGACGCTGCTGTGGTTGCATGTGCTGGAGCGCAAGAGTATCCGGATCGGCTGGGGGTATTACTTCAAGGTCGGGATTGTGTTGACGGTGCCGGTATTGTTGGTGACGTTGGCGGCTTTGGCATTGCGGTTATCGGTTTAGACCGCGTCGGCCCCTTCGCGAGCAAGCCCGCTCCCACAGTTTGAAATGCGGTCCCCTGTGGGAGCGGGCTTGCTCGCGAAGAGGCCGGCCCAGACACCCACTAAATTCAACCATTACCCGGCACATTCGGCCAAAGATCCGCCACCAGAAACAGCCGCTCTGCCTCTTCCCAATCACCCTGGGCGTTTTCTGTGAGTCGCACCAGCAATTGCGCCGGGGCCAGTGGCTCCAGCTCGCTGAGCCAGGCGTTCAGCTGTTCAACGCTCCAGGCCTGCTCCGCCGGATAGTGCGCCGGCGCCAGCCAGGCATGGCGGGGCAGGGGCTGCCAGCGACCGAACGGGCGCTGTACGACAAAGTCTGCCCAGTCCTTCTGATGCAGCCAGCTACCGCGTAAATGCTGGGGATGCGCACCATTCGGTGGCTCGGCCGATCCCGGCCACGGATACAGCAAATAACCGCCCAGCCAAAAGTGCGCACTGAACTGCTGGATATCCAGCGCCGTCAATACTTCGCGGCTCTCCGGGCGGGCCGAAATCGGCAGTTGATGCTGCGTCAGATGAGCCAGTTTGCGGTCCAGCCGATCGTGGCAACCGGGGCCGAGCCACTGCGCCGTGTCGTATCCGTCGCCATTTTGCGGGCCAAGGTAAAGTTTGATCGCCAGTTCCAGATGATGCACGCCGTCACGATCGCGCAGCAGCATGTCCAGCTCACCCAGCGTATGGCCTTCGCGGCGGATCGGCATGTTGGCGGCAATCAGGTCGATACCCGGCGCGTGCCGCACGGCGTATTGCCAGAGGCGTTCGTAGTACAAGCCCAATCGCCGGGTTCGGGCCTGCGCCAGCCAGTGCAGCAAGTCATAACTGTCGCGATCGAGTTGTCGCAGCCAGCGTTCCAGCCGATCCGGCGCTTGCACCCAGTCACTGCCGGTCAGCGGATGACGCTGCGGCCACGTCGTCACGCCAAGCATCGGCGGCGCGAGGATGACCCAAGCCAGGTCGCGCACTTCGGGATGGCGCAACTGGTGGGGTAACTGCAGCAAATCGGGAAATAGGATCATCTTGCGAGCATAGCCTCAATCGTGAGTACACCGTTGTGGCTGAAAGGATTTTGTCTATCCCGCGCTTTCGCCCATAATCGTGTTTTTCGCCGTCGCGCAGGAACCTCATGGAGCAATTTCGTAATATCGGCATCATCGGTCGCCTGGGCAGTTCGCAGGTGCTGGATACCGTCCGCCGACTGAAACGGTTTCTGCTCGATCGTCACCTGCACGTGATCCTCGAAGACACCATCGCCGAAGTGTTGCCGGGCCATGGCTTGCAAACCTCGTCGCGCAAGATGCTCGGCGAAGTATGTGACATGGTAATTGTGGTGGGTGGTGACGGCAGCCTGTTGGGCGCCGCCCGGGCGCTGGCCCGGCACAATATCCCGGTGCTGGGCATCAACCGTGGCAGCCTGGGCTTCCTGACCGATATCCGTCCCGATGAACTGGAAGTCAAAGTCGCCGAAGTGCTCGACGGCCACTATCTGGTCGAGAACCGCTTCCTGCTGCAAGCCGAAGTTCGTCGTCATGCCGAGGCTATCGGTCAGGGCGACGCGCTGAACGACGTGGTGCTGCACCCCGGCAAGTCGACGCGGATGATCGAGTTCGAGTTGTACATCGACGGCCAGTTCGTCTGCAGCCAGAAGGCCGACGGCCTGATCGTCGCCACGCCCACCGGTTCGACCGCCTACGCGCTGTCGGCGGGCGGGCCGATCATGCATCCCAAGCTCGACGCTATTGTGATTGTGCCGATGTACCCCCATACCTTGTCGGGCAGGCCGATTGTGGTCGATGGCAACAGTGAGCTGAAAATCGTCGTGTCCAAAGATATGCAGATTTACCCGCAAGTCTCCTGTGACGGGCAGAACCATTTCACCTGCGCGCCGGGGGACACCATCACCATCAGCAAAAAAGCCCAAAAGCTGCGGCTGATTCATCCGCTCGATCACAACTACTATGAAGTCTGTCGGACCAAACTCGGTTGGGGCAGCAAGTTGGGTGGTGGAGGCGACTGATGCTCGATCCCGCGCGTAGCTACGACCTGATCGGTGACGTGCACGGTTGCGCTCTGACCCTTGAGCACTTGCTCGACCGGCTCGGTTACCAAAAGCACGCAGGCGTCTGGCGGCATCCGTCGCGCATGGCGGTGTTCGTCGGCGACATCATCGACCGCGGCCCGCGGATTCGCGAAGCGCTGCACATCGTTCACGACATGGTCGAAGCGGGTCAGGCGTTGTGCATCATGGGTAACCATGAGTTCAACGCCCTCGGCTGGAGCACGCCGGCGCCTCCGGGCAGCGGCAAGCAGTTCGTGCGTGAACACACCCCGCGCCATGCCCGTTTGCTGAACGAAACCCTGACCCAGTTCGAAGGCCATCCGGCCGACTGGCATGACTTCCTGCAATGGTTCTATGAGATGCCATTGTTCGTCGATGCCGGGCGTTTCCGCGTGGTGCATGCCTGCTGGGACGCGGGGCTGATCGAACCCTTGCGCGCGCTATTTCCCAACGGTTGCGTCGATGAACATTTCCTCCAGGCTTCGGCCGTGCCGGGCAGTTTCGCCTGCACCGTGTTCGATCGCCTGCTGCGCGGCACTGACATGCGCTTGCCGCACGGGTTGACCATGACCAGCGGAGATGGCCTGACGCGTTCGTTCTTCCGCACCAAGTTCTGGGAAGACGACCCGCAAACCTACGGAGACATCGTGTTCCAGCCCGACGCCTTGCCCGAACCCGTGGCCCGGACGCCGCTGTCGTCCACTGAAAAAAACACCTTGCTGCGCTATGGCGTCGATGAGCCTTTGTTGTTCGTGGGCCACTACTGGCGCAGCGGCAAGCCGGTGCCGATCCGGCCGAACCTGGCCTGTCTGGATTACAGCGCCGTGCTCTACGGCAAACTGGTCGCCTACCGTCTGGACCAGGAAACCCGCCTCGACCCGCATAAATTTGTCTGGGTCGATGTCGAGCGACCGGAGGTGCTGCGATGAGTGCCGTTGCTGTTTTACGCCTGCCGCTGGCGGTGGACTTGAGCGGGTTCGTCAAACTGTTGCAGCGCATGCAAGTGCCGCATCGGGTCAGCGAAGAGGCGGGCGAGCAAGTGCTGTGGGTGCCGGCCAATATCAGCGAAGACGTGCGTGTGTTGTACGAACGCTTCCCGGCCGGTGATCCCGATCAACAGCTGGACATTCCGGTGGCGCAAACCATAAAGCGCCCAGGTTTCGTCGAGCAACTGCGCCACGCCAAGGCGACGGCGTTCGTGTTGCTGCTGAGCCTGCTGGTCGGCGCAGTGACGCTGCTGGGCGAAAACCTCGACACGTTGCGCTGGCTGACCTTCCTCGATTTCCGAGTTGTCGGCGAGTACATCCACTTCGTGCCATTGGCCGACAGCCTGGCGGCGGGGCAGTGGTGGCGTCTGGTAACGCCGATGCTGATCCACTTCGGCATCCTGCACCTGGCCATGAACGGCATGTGGTACTGGGAGCTGGGGCGACGCATCGAGTCGCGCCAGGGCAGCATCAACCTGATCGGCCTGACCTTGCTGTTCGGCCTGGTCTCGAACTACGCCCAGTTTGTTTTCAGTGGCCCGACACTGTTTGGCGGGTTGTCCGGCGTGCTGTACGGCCTGCTCGGGCATTGCTGGATCTTTCAGCTGTTGTCGCCAAACCCGGCTTATCGCCTGCCGCGCGGCGTGCTGGTGATGATGCTGGTATGGCTGGTGCTGTGTATGTCGGGACTGATCTCGTTGATCGGCTTCGGTGAAATTGCCAATGCGGCCCACGTCGGCGGGTTGCTCGTCGGATGCTTGACCGGCTTGTTGGGTGGTTTGTACAACCGCCGTAAACTGGCCGTCTAATCAGTTATGTCAATAAAGAGCGCGGAGCCCTTGATGTCCTCTTTTAACGAAATGATCAACAACATCACCCCTGATATCTACCAGAGCCTGAAACTGGCGGTGGAAATCGGTAAATGGTCCGACGGTGGCAAATTAACCCCCGAACAACGCGAACTGTCGCTGCAAGCGATGATCGCCTGGGAAATCCAGAACCTGCCCGAAGACCAGCGCACCGGTTACATGGGCGTGCAGGAGTGCGGCTCCAAGTCGATTGAAGTGCCGAATATCCTGTTCAAATCGGATGCCGTCCATTGATCGAGATTGGCCGCGGTGCAATCAGCAAAATGTCGGCGCGCCTTGACGGGCCGAACGTGCAGTACGCGTTTCGTCTGGATGACGTCGAGGTGCCGGTCAATCCATTGATCGGGACCACGGTGCGTCTGGAATACCTGGGGGCGATTCATTGCTCCCATTGCGGACGCAAGACCAAAACCAGTTTCAGCCAGGGTTACTGCTACCCGTGCATGACCAAACTGGCTCAGTGCGACATCTGCATCATGAGCCCGGAGCGTTGCCACTATGACGCTGGCACCTGCCGTGAGCCGGAGTGGGGCGAGAAGTTCTGCATGACGGATCACATTGTGTATCTGTCCAACTCTTCGGGGGTGAAGGTCGGGATTACCCGCGCCACTCAGCTGCCGACCCGTTGGATCGACCAGGGCGCCCGTCAGGCCTTGCCGATCATGCGTGTCTCGACCCGTCAGCAGTCGGGCTTCGTCGAAGACCTGTTCCGCAGTCAGGTGGCGGACAAGACCAACTGGCGTGCTTTACTCAAGGGCGATGCGGTGTCGGTCGACCTGGCGCAGGTTCGCGATCAGCTGTTCGACAGTTGCGCCGAAGGATTGCAAAGTTTGCAGGAACGATTCGGCCTACAGGCGATCCAGACTATTGCCGATGTAGAAACGCTCGAGATCCGCTATCCGGTCGAGCAATACCCGGCCAAGATCGTCAGCTTCAACCTGGACAAGAATCCGATCGCCGAAGGCACGCTGTTGGGAATCAAGGGCCAGTACCTGATTTTCGACACCGGCGTAATCAATATTCGTAAATACACGGCCTACCAGCTCGCCGTGCATCAGTAAGGACTCCAGCATGCGCACCGAACAACCGAAGATGATCTACCTGAAGGACTATCAGGCGCCCGAGTACCTGATCGACGAGACACACCTGACCTTCGAGTTGTACGAGGACCACAGCCTGGTCCATGCGCAACTGGTGATGCGCCGCAATCCCGAGCGTGGCCCGGGCCTGCCGCCGCTGGTGCTGGATGGCCAACAGCTTGAATTGCTGTCCGTGAACCTGGCCGACATCGAATTGACCGCCGCGGACTATCAGTTGACGGAAAACCACCTGACCCTGCACCCGACCAGCACCACCTTCACGGTCGATACCAGCGTCAAGATCCACCCGGAAACCAACACTGCGCTGGAAGGCCTGTACAAATCCGGCACGATGTTCTGCACCCAGTGCGAGGCCGAAGGCTTCCGCAAGATCACCTATTACCTCGACCGTCCGGACGTAATGAGCACGTTCACCACCACGGTGGTTGCCGAGCAGCACAGCTATCCGGTGTTGCTCTCCAACGGCAACCCGATTGCCTCAGGTCCCGGCGAAGAGGGCCGGCACTGGGCGACATGGGAAGATCCGTTCAAGAAGCCTGCCTACCTGTTCGCGCTGGTGGCCGGTGATTTGTGGTGCGTCGAAGACACGTTCACCACCATGACCGATCGTTCCGTGGCACTGCGCATTTATGTCGAGCCGGAAAACATCGACAAGTGCCAGCACGCCATGAACAGCCTGAAGAAGTCCATGCGCTGGGACGAAGAGGTCTACGGTCGAGAGTACGACCTGGACATCTTCATGATCGTCGCAGTCAACGACTTCAACATGGGCGCCATGGAGAACAAGGGTCTCAACATCTTCAACTCCAGCGCCGTGCTGGCCCGCGCCGAGACCGCCACCGACGCCGCGCACCAGCGCGTAGAGGCAATCGTTGCCCACGAGTACTTCCACAACTGGTCGGGCAACCGCGTGACCTGCCGCGACTGGTTTCAGTTGTCGCTCAAGGAAGGCTTCACCGTGTTCCGCGATTCGGGTTTCTCCGCCGACATGAACTCGGCCACGGTCAAGCGCATTCAGGATGTGGCGTACCTGCGCACCCACCAGTTCGCCGAAGACGCCGGTCCCATGGCTCACGCCGTACGCCCGGACAGCTTCATCGAGATTTCCAACTTCTATACCCTCACCGTGTACGAAAAGGGTTCGGAAGTGGTCGGCATGATTCATACCTTGCTCGGCGCCGAAGGCTTCCGCAAAGGCAGCGACCTGTACTTCGAACGCCATGACGGCCAGGCCGTGACCTGTGACGACTTCATCAAAGCGATGGAAGACGCCAACGGTGTCGACCTGACCCAGTTCAAGCGCTGGTACAGCCAGGCTGGCACACCGCGTTTGGCGGTCAGCGAGTCCTACGACGCGGCGGCGAAAACCTACAGCCTGACGTTCCGTCAAAGCTGCCCGGCAACCCCAGACAAGGTTGAGAAGCTGCCGTTCGTGATCCCGGTCGAACTGGGCCTGCTGGACGCCAAAGGCGCGGCCATTGCGTTGCGTCTTTCCGGTGAAGCCAGTGCCCAGGGCACCTCACGGGTCATCTCCGTAACCGAAGCCGAGCAGACGTTCACCTTCATCGACATCGCGCAACAGCCATTGCCTTCGTTGCTGCGTGGCTTCTCGGCGCCAGTGAAACTGAGCTTCCCGTACAACCGCGATCAACTGATGTTCCTGATGCAGCACGACAGCGATGGTTTCAATCGCTGGGATGCGGGTCAGCAATTGTCGGTTCAGGTGCTGCAAGAGCTGATTGCCCAGCAGCAAAAGGGCGAGAAACTGGTACTGGATCAGCGTCTGGTTTCTGCCTTGCGTACCGTGTTGTCGGACGAAACGCTGGATCAGGCGATGGTCGCGGAAATGCTCTCGCTGCCGGGCGAGGCGTATCTGACTGAGATCAGCGAAGTGGCTGACGTTGACGCCATTCACATCGCTCGCGAGTTTGCTCGCAAGCAATTGGCAGAAGGTTTGTTCGAGGCGCTGTGGCTGCGTTACCAGGCCAATCGCGATCTGTCGAAGAAAACCCCGTATGTGGCTGAGGCCGAACACTTCGCTCGTCGCGCGTTGCAGAACATTGCGCTGTCGTACCTGATGCTCAGCGGCAAACCGGAAGTGTTGGCGGCGACGCTCGAGCAGTTCGAGACCAGCGACAACATGACCGAGCGCCTGACGGCGTTGGCGGTATTGGTCAATTCGCCGTTCGAAGACGAAAAAGCCAAGGCCTTGGCCAGTTTTGCCGAGCACTTCAAGGACAATCCCCTGGTCATGGATCAGTGGTTCAGTGTCCAGGCGGGCAGCGTGCTGCCAGGTGGTCTGGAGCGGGTCAAGGCGTTGATGCAGCATCCGGCGTTCAACATCAAGAACCCGAACAAGGTTCGTGCACTGGTCGGCGCGTTTGCCGGGCAGAACCTGATCAACTTCCATGCGGCCGATGGTTCGGGTTATCGGTTCCTCGCGGATCTGGTGATCGAGTTGAACGGGTTCAACCCGCAGATCGCTTCGCGGCAGTTGGCACCGCTGACTCGCTGGCGCAAGTATGACGATGCGCGCCAGGCGTTGATGAAAGGTGAGCTTGAGCGGATTCGAGCTTCGGGCCAGCTGTCCAGCGATGTGTTCGAGGTGGTCAGCAAAAGCCTGGCCTGACTCAGGGTTCGCTCCTGCAGTGGTTCGCCTGAACCCTGCAGGAGCCCGCTCCCACAGGGGTAGATGGGGTTAGATACCCTTATGGCGCTTGCGCACGAGTTTCATCACCACCACAAAAAACACTGGCACAAACACTACCGCCAGTGTCGCCGTGATCATCCCGCCAATCACCCCGGTGCCGATGGCTTGCTGGCTCGCTGAACTGGCCCCGGTGGCAATCGCCAGTGGCACCACACCCAGAATGAACGCCAGCGACGTCATCACGATCGGCCGCAGTCGCAGGCGCGCGGCTTGCAGCGTGGCGTCGACCAAGTCGTGGCCTTCGTCGTACAGGCTCTTGGCGAACTCGATGATCAGGATCGCGTTCTTCGCCGACAGCCCGATGATGGTGATCAATCCAACCTTGAAGAACACGTCATTGGGCATCCCGCGCAAGGTCACGGCCAGTACCGCGCCGAGCACGCCAAGCGGCACCACCAGCAGCACCGAGGTCGGTATCGACCAGCTCTCATACAACGCGGCCAGACACAGGAACACAATCAGCAGCGACAAACCGAGCAGGATCGGAGCCTGACTGCCGGACAAGCGTTCCTGCAATGACAACCCGGTCCATTCCTGCCCCAACCCCGCCGGCCCTTGCGCCACCAGACGCTCGATTTCCGCCATGGCTTCGCCGGTGCTGTAACCGGGCGACGGTTCACCGGAAATGCTGATCGCCGGGTAGCCGTTGTAGCGAGTCAATTGCGCCGGACCCTGGGTCCACTTGGCCTGGACGAAGGCCGACAATGGCACCATTTTCCCGGCACTGTTGCGCACGTGAATCTTCAGCAGATCGGCGACCTGACTGCGCTGATCGCCTTCAGCCTGCACCACCACACGCTGCATCCGCCCCTGATTGGGGAAGTCGTTGATGTAGGCCGAACCGACGGCGGTGGACAGCACGTTGCCAATGTCGGCAAAGGACACGCCCAGCGCGTTGGCCTGTTTGCGGTCGACTTCCAGTTGCACCTGCGGCGCTTCGGCCAGGGCGCTTTCGCGCACGTTCATCAGGATCGGACTTTTCTCGGCGCCAGCGAGCAGTTCACTACGCGCCTGCATCAGCGTGGCATGGCCGAGGCCGCCACGGTCCTGCAAGCGGAACTCGAAACCGCTGGAAGTGCCAAGGCCATCCACCGGTGGCGGCAGTACTGCAAACGCCACGGCGTCCCTGATCTGGCTCAACGCGATGTTGGCGCGATCGGCAATGGAGCTGGCCGAGTCGTCGCTGCCCCGGTCAGACCAATCCTTGAGCGTGGTAAACGCCAACGCGGCGTTCTGCCCGCTACCGGAAAAACTGAAACCGAGAATCACCGTGCTGTCGCCGACGCCGGGTTCAGTGGCGTTGTGGGCTTCGATCTGCTCGACCACCTGCACCGTGCGGTTCTTGCTCGCGCCCGGTGGCAGTTGAATGTCGGTGATGGTGTAACCCTGATCCTCCACCGGCAGGAACGAGGAGGGCAGGCGACTGAAGCACACGCCCAATCCGATCAGCAGCACGCCGTAGATCAGCAGGTAGCGGCCCGTGCGTTTCAGTGCATAGGCGACCCAGCCCTGATAGCTCTCGGTCAGTTGCTCGAAGCGCCGGTTGAACCAGCCGAAGAACCCGCGCTTCTCGTGGTGTTCGCCCTTGGCAATCGGCTTGAGCAGCGTCGCGCACAACGCCGGGGTCAAGGTCAGGGCGAGGAACGCCGAGAACAGGATCGAGGTGGCCATCGACAACGAGAACTGCCGGTAAATCACCCCGACCGAGCCCTGCATGAACGCCATCGGAATGAACACCGCGACCAGCACCAGCGTGATGCCGATGATCGCCCCGGTGATCTGCTTCATCGCCTTGCGCGTCGCCTCTTTGGGCGACAGGCCTTCGGTGGCCATGATTCGCTCGACGTTCTCCACCACCACAATCGCGTCATCCACCAGGATGCCGATTGCCAACACCATGCCGAACATGGTCAGCACGTTGATCGAGAACCCCAGCGCCAACATGGTCGCAAAGGTGCCCATCAGCGCCACCGGCACCACCAGGGTCGGAATCAGCGTGTAGCGGATGTTTTGCAGGAACAGGAACATCACCGCGAACACCAGCAACATCGCCTCGCCGAGGGTGTAAACCACCTTGGTGATCGAGACTTTGACGAAGGGCGAGGTGTCGTACGGGATTTTGTATTCCACGCCAGCCGGGAAGTAGCGCGCCAGTTCGTCCATCTTCGCCCGCACCAACGTGGCAGTACTCAGGGCATTGGCGCCCGGTGCCAGTTGCACGCTGACGGCGGTCGATGGTTTGCCGTTCAGGCGGGTGGAGAACTGGTATTCCTGACTGCCGATCTCGACACGCGCCACGTCTTTGATGCGCACCGTGGAACCGTCGGGATTGGCTTTCAGGACGATGTCGGCGAATTCTTCCGGCGTCGACAACTGGCCTTTGACCAGAATGGTCGCGGTGATTTCCTGGGTGGTGCGGGTCGGCAAATCGCCGATGCTGCCCGCTGACACTTGCGCGTTCTGCGCGACGATGGCGGCGTTGACGTCGGCCGGGGTCAGGTTGAAGCCGATCAGCTTCTGCGGGTCGATCCAGATTCGCATGGCCCGTTCGGCACCGTACAACTGCGCCTTGCCGACGCCGTCCAGACGTTTGATCTCGTTCATCACGTTGCGTGCCAGGTAATCGCTGAGCGCCACGTCGTCGAGCTTGCCGTCGCTGGAGGTGAGGGTGATCAGCAGCAGGAAACCGGCGGAAACTTTCTCCACCTGCAAACCCTGTTGTGTCACCGCTTGAGGCAGACGCGACTCGACCACTTTCAGGCGGTTTTGCACATCGACCTGCGCCATTTCCGGGTCAGTGCCCGGCTGGAACGTCGCGGTGATGGTGGCGCTGCCGAGGCTGCTCTGGGATTCGAAATACAGCAGATGGTCAGCGCCGTTGAGTTCTTCCTCGATCAGGCTGACCACGCTTTCGTCCACGGTTTGCGCCGAAGCACCGGGGTACACCGCGTAGATTTCGACTTTCGGCGGCGCGACGTTGGGGTATTGCGCCACCGGCAACTGTGGAATGGCCAGGGCGCCGGCCAACAGGATGAACAGGGCAACCACCCAGGCGAACACCGGGCGATCGATAAAGAACTGCGGCATAAAGAAGCGTCCTGCTTACTGGCCAGAAACCTGGGCAAGTGGAAGAGGGGTGTCGTCGATCTGCACTTTTTCGCCGGGACGGGCGTGCTGCAGGCCTTCGGTGACGATGCGGTCACCGGGCTTGAGGCCGGCGGTGACGATCCAGCGATCGTTCTGCACGGCGCCCAGTTCGACCGGTTGCTGGCCGACTCGCTGCTCGGCATCGAGCAACAGCACCTGGGCAATACCGGCACTGTCACGCTGGATGGCCCGTTGCGGCACGCTGATGCCTTGTTGGTTGACCGCTTGCTCCAGACGCACGCGCACGAAGCTGCCCGGCAGCAAGTCGAGGTCCGGGTTGGGGAATTCGCTGCGCAGAATGATCTGGCCGGTGCCGGGGTCGACGGTGATGTCGGCGAACAGCAACTTGCCGGGCAACGGATAGAGACTGCCGTCGTCCTGGATCAGCGTGGCTTTGACCTGGTCCTGACCGACCTGCTGCAAGTGGCCGGAACGGAACGCCCGGCGCAGATCGTTGAGTTCGCGGGTCGATTGGGTGAGGTCGGCGTGAATCGGGTTCAGTTGCTGGATCAATGCCAGCGGTGTGGTTTCGTTCTGCCCGACCAGTGCGCCTTCGGTTACCAGCGCGCGACCGATGCGCCCGGAAATCGGGGCGGTGACGGTGGCGTAACCCAGGTTGAGTTTCGCCCGTTCCACGGCAGCCTGGTTCGCGGCGACGTCGGCAGCGGTTTGCCGGGCACTGGCCCGGGCGTTGTCATAGTCCTGACCGCTGATGGCATTGCCTTCGATCAACTGCGCGTAACGCTGCTCTTGCAGGCGCGCCTGGAACGCATTGGCTTGCGCCTTGCGCAGCGCCGCTTCGGCGCTGTCCAGGTCGGCCTTGAACGGCGCCGGGTCGATACGGAACAACACTTCGCCTTTTTTCACATCACTGCCTTCACGGAACGCCCGTTGCAGCACCACACCGGCAACCCGGGCGCGGACTTCGGCAATGCGTGGCGCGGCAATCCGCCCGCTCAGTTCACTGGTGATCGAGAGTGGGCTGGCCTGGATGGTTTCAATGCGAACCGTGGCCAGAGGTGCCTGTTCTTCGGCCGTCGAGGCCTTGTCACAAGCGCTCAGCGTCACCGCCAGTGCAATCAGGCTGAGCCTGGCAAGCAGATTCTTTGACATGTAATACCCCAATAATGACCCCCCGCATCCTACGGGGAGGCGACGAGGGTAGCGGTGAAGCTTTGTAGGCGCTGTGTGAAATTGTGTAAGGGTTTTACTCAGGCACGGTTGAGGGCGTATATCCTTGGCGGCTTGATTACGATTGCGCCTGCCCGGCCGCCTTCGCGAGCAAGCCCGCTCCCACATTGGATCTGTGGCATTCACAAATCCCCTGTGGGAGCGGGCTTGCTCGCGAAGAGGCCGGACCAGGCATCACAGCACTTTCTGGAAACACCATGCCCAACATCCTCCTGGTCGAAGACGACACCGCGCTCTCCGAACTGATTGCCAGTTACCTGGAACGCAACGGCTATAGCGTCAGCGTGATCAGCCGCGGTGACCATGTGCGCGAACGGGCGCGGGTCAATCCGCCGGACCTGGTGATCCTCGACCTGATGCTGCCGGGGCTCGATGGCCTGCAAGTCTGCCGTTTGCTGCGCGCCGACTCGGCCACGTTGCCGATCCTGATGCTGACCGCCCGCGACGACAGCCACGATCAGGTGCTGGGCCTGGAAATGGGCGCTGACGACTACGTCACCAAACCTTGCGAACCGCGGGTGTTGCTGGCCCGGGTGCGGACGTTGTTGCGACGAAGCAGTCTGATTGAACCGCAGACCGCCAACGACCGCATTCTGATGGGCAATCTGTGCATCGATTTGTCCGAGCGCACCGTGACCTGGCGCGAGCAATTGGTCGAACTGTCCAGCGGTGAATACAACCTGCTGGTGGTGCTCGCTCGGCATGCCGGTGAAGTGCTCAGTCGCGACCAGATCCTGCAACGCCTGCGCGGCATCGAGTTCAATGGCACCGACCGCTCGGTGGACGTGGCGATTTCCAAGCTGCGGCGCAAGTTCGACGATCATGCCGGTGAGGCGCGCAAGATCAAGACGGTGTGGGGCAAGGGTTATCTGTTCAGCCGTTCCGAGTGGGAATGTTGAGTCGATGTTCAGAATCCTGTTTCGCCTGTATCTGGTGACCATCGTTTCGTACAGCGCGGCGATCTATCTGGTGCCTGACGTGGTGATCAAGGTCTTCCAGGAGCGCTTTGTCACCTACAACCTCGATTATTCGCGCGGGCTGCAAACCCTCATCGTCAAACAGTTTCACGCCGTGCCCCCGGCACAGTGGCCGGCATTGGCCGCGGAGATGGACAAGGAATTCCAGCCGCTGCACATCGTCCTGACCGGTAACGATGACCCCGATTTCACCGCCGATGAGCGCAGGCGTTTGCAGCGTGGCGAGAACATCGTGCGCATTGGCGACTGGGGCTGGCGCACCCTGGCGGTGTCGCCGCTGAACGAGCGGACGGTGGTGGAGATGGTCGTGCCGCCGGACCCGATGGACGTCAGCCTGTTGTACTGGAGCATCAACGTGTTGATCGGCGCGACCATGCTCGCCTGCCTGTTGCTGTGGCTGCGCCCGCACTGGCGCGACCTGGAACGCCTCAAAGGGACGGCTGAACGTTTCGGCAAGGGCCATTTGAGCGAGCGCACACAGATTTCCAGAAGCTCCAACATCGGTAGCCTGGCCAACGTCTTCGACACCATGGCTGGCGATATCGAGAACCTGCTCAACCAGCAGCGGGACCTGCTCAATGCCGTGTCTCACGAATTGCGCACGCCCCTGACACGACTGGATTTTGGCCTGGCGCTGGCACTGTCCGACGATTTACCCGCCGCCAGCCGAGAGCGTCTGCAAGGTCTGGTCGCGCACATTCGCGAACTTGATGAGCTGGTGCTGGAGCTGCTGTCCTACAGCCGCCTGCAAAACCCGGCGCGGCTGCCGGAGCGGGTCGAAGTGTCGCTGGATGAATTTATCGACAGCATCCTCGGCAGCGTCGACGAAGAACTGGAATCCCCGGACATCGTTATCGATGTGCTTCTGCACGGACAACTTGAGCGCTTCACCCTCGACCCAAGGCTGACTGCCCGCGCAATTCAGAACCTGCTGCGCAATGCGATGCGCTACTGCGAAAAACGCATCCAGATTGGTGTGCAGGTGTGTACCAAGGGGGCGGACATCTGGGTGGACGACGATGGGATCGGTATTCCGGATGAGGAGCGGGAGCGGATTTTCGAACCGTTCTATCGGTTGGATCGCAGTCGGGATCGGGCCACTGGCGGGTTTGGTCTGGGGCTGGCAATCAGTCGTCGGGCGTTGGAAGCCCAGGGCGGCACGCTCACCGTTGAAGCGTCGCCGCTGGGTGGGGCACGGTTTCGTTTGTGGTTGCCCACCTCTGCCTGACGCGTATCAGCTCAGTACGCGAATCGGTTCTCCCGCAGACCACGCCTGAATATCCTCGATCATCTGCGAGAAAAACTGCTGATAGTTTTGTTGGCTGACATACCCGACGTGGGGCGTGGCCAGGACAGTGTCCAGGGTTCTGAACGGATGATGAGCCGGCAAGGGTTCCTGCTCGAAGACGTCCAGCGCAGCACCGGCCAGTCGCCGTTTCTGCAACGCCTTGATTAACGCGGCCTCATCGACGATCGGGCCACGGGCAGTGTTGACCAGCAGCGCTGAAGGTTTCATCCAGTCCAGTGCCTGGGCGTCCACCAAACCACGGCTACGCTCGCTGAGCACCAGATGGACCGACAGCACATCGGCCTGTTCGAACAGTTCCTGTTTGCTGACGCAGGTCACGCCGACCTCGGCTGCGCGTTCGGCGGTCAGGTTCTCGCTCCAGGCAATCACCCGCATGCCGAACACCTGGCCGAACCGGGCAACGCGAGTGCCAATGCTGCCCAGCCCCAGGATTGCCAGGGTCTTGCCGTGCAGGTCGCCGCCCAGGCTTTGCTGCCATCTACCTGCGCGCAGGGCGTTGGCTTCGACCACCAGGTTGCGGGTCGCCGCCATGATCAGCGCCCAGGTCAGTTCCGGCGCCGCGTGCTTGTAACTGTCGGTGCCACAGACCTGAATGCCCAGCGCGGCGGCGGCTTTCAGGTCCAGGGCGGCGTTTCGCATGCCACCGGTGACCAGCAGCTTGAGTTTCGGTAAGCGCCGCAGCAGGTCCTCATCGAACCGGGTGCGTTCGCGCATCACGCAGATCACTTCGAACTCACCCAACCGTGCCGCCAGGGTGTCGTTATCGCCAGGGTAGTCATGGATGAAATTTACCTGGCCGATGGGCTCCAGCACCGACCAGTCCACCACGTCACGGGCCACGTCCTGCCAGTCATCAATCACCGCAATCTGCACTGCCATCGGCTTTACCTCATCAATGAACGGGGTTGGTATTGTTCAGCCAGGCGAGCAGGGCCTGGTGGAACTGTGCCGGTTCTTCCATTTGCGGCGCGTGGCCCATGCCGGGGAATTCGACCAGCGTCGACCGGGGAATCAGTTTCGCCACCTGCTTGCCGAGGACGTCGTAGTGACCGAGTTTCGCCTTGACCTCGGGTGGTGCGATGTCACTGCCGATGGCCGTGGTATCGGATGTACCGATCAGCAGCAGGGTCGGCATCTTCAGGTCCTTGAACTCGTAGTACACCGGTTGGGTGAAGATCATGTCGTAGATCAGCGCCGAATTCCACGCCACCTGCGTATGCCCCGGCCCTTTGTTCAGTCCCGCGAGCATGTCTACCCAGCGATCGAATTCCGGCTTCCAGCGACCGCCGTAATAGGTGTTGCGTTCATAGGTGCGGATGCCGTCGGCGGTGAGTTTCAGCTCGCGCTCATACCATTGATCGACCGTGCGATAGGGCACGCCGAGGGCTTTCCAGTCTTCCAGGCCGATGGGGTTGACCAGGGCCAGTTGTTCAACCTGATCGGGGTATTGCAGCGCATAGCGAGTGGCGAGCATGCCGCCAGTGGAGTGCCCGAGAACACTGGCCTTTTGAATGCCCAGGGCCTTGAGCAATTGCTGGGTGTTGGTCGCCAGTTGCTGGAAGCTGTACTGATAATGGTCGGGTTTGCTGGAGGTGCAGAAACCGATCTGGTCCGCAGCGATGACCCGGTAACCGGCCTCACTCAGGGCCTTGATCGAACTGTCCCAGGTGGCACCGCAGAAGTTCTTGCCGTGCATCAGCACCACGCTGCGTCCATTGGCCTTGCCGTGGGCGGCGACATCCATGTAACCCATTTGCAGGGATTTGCCCTGGGATTCAAAGGCGAAATGCTTGACCGTGTAGGGGTATTCGAAACCTTGCAGCTCCGGTCCGTATTCCGGGCCTTCGGCATGGGCGATAACGGGCAATGCAGCGGTCAGTAACAGGCCGGGCAGCCAGCGGAAAGGGGTGAGGGACATGGGCGAGCTCCATTGGAAATCGGCCGATGCTGGATCGGCATGATTAGGGCGACATTAAACACAGGCAATCGCCGTGGATAATCGTTCAACCCATCCAGCCCACTGTGGCCATGGCCAACACACCATAACGGGCGCCTTTGGCGAGGGTCACGATCAGCAGGAATCGCCCCAGCGGCTCGCGCATCACGCCGGCCACCAAGGTCAGCGGATCACCGATCACAGGCACCCAGCTCAGCAGCAACGACCAATGACCGTAACGCTGATAATGCACCCGGGCTTTTTCCAGATGGCGCGGGCTGACGGGAAACCAGCGCCGATCATGAAACCGCTCGATACCGCGTCCCAGCCACCAGTTCACCAGCGACCCCAGGACATTGCCCAATGTCGCCACGGCGAGCAGCGACCAAAGCCAATACTTGCCGCTGAGCAACAACCCCACCAAAACCGCCTCGGACTGCAAGGGCAGTAAGGTTGCCGCACCGAATGCGGCAAAGAACAGCCCGATGTACGCACCGAACATCAATGGGCCGGGTAGTCCGCCACCACCATTTCGGTGCCGTCTTTCTTCAGGCCGATCACTTGATACGCATCGCTCATGCCGTCCATTTCCATGCCCGGCGAACCCATGGGCATACCGGGTGCGGCAACGCCCAACAGATCATCGCGCTTGCTCAAGGCCAGCACCTGATCGGCGGGGACATGACCTTCAACGAATTTGCCGTTGATCAAAGCGGTATGGCACGACGCCAGACGCGGAGGCACGCCGTGCTGTTGCTTGAATTCGCTCATATTGGCTTCGACGTGATCGTCGACTTTGAAGCCGTTGGCTTCCAGATGGCTGATCCATTTTTTGCAGCAACCGCAATTGGCATCGCGGTGAACCTCGATCGGGATCAGGTCGGCGGCCTGGGCCAGGGAGGAAATGAACAGGGCGCTCAGGGCGACCAGACGCAGGTGGGTTCGCATGGGGGATCTCGTCTCGAATAGCGGCCAAAAATGCATTTTGACCATTCTAGTCAGTATCGAGGCAGGAGATTGTTTCGAAGTAATACAGATGACGCAAAATCATTTGTGGCCAGAAGGGGTACCCCCTCGCCACAACAGCCCACTCAACTTGTCGAATGGGCCAGGTGTCGGTTACCGGTCAAGTAACTCCATGACTTCTTCCGGATAACGTAAACCCGCCGTGGCATTGGCCGGGAATATTGCTTCCAGTGCTTGCAAGTCTTCGCCGCTGAGCTTCACATCCAGCGCGGCCACATTTTCTTCCAGGTGTTTACGCTGTTTGGTTCCCGGAATCGGGATAACGTAATCACCCTGAGCCAGTACCCATGCGAGCGCGAGTTGGCCGGCGGTCACGCCTTTGTCTGCAGCCACGCCCTGCACTTGCTGCACCAACAACAGGTTTTTGGCGAAGTTTTCGCCTTGAAAACGCGGGCTGAAGCGCCGGTAGTCGTCTGCCGCGAAATCATCAGGGCTTTTCAGCGCGCCGGTGAGAAAGCCACGGCCCAAAGGGCTGTAGGGGACGAAGGCAACCCCCAGGCGCTGACATGCGGCCAGACAACCGTTTTCCTCCTGATCACGGCTCCATAACGAATATTCACTTTGCAGCGCACTGATCGGATGAACCTTGTGCGCGCGCTCAAGCGTTGCGACCGAGGCCTCGCTCAAACCCAGGTATCGAACCTTGCCGGCTTTTACCAGGTCGGCCATGGCGCCGACGGTTTCCTCGATGGCCACCTGCGGATCGATGCGGTGCTGGTAATACAAATCCAGAGTCTCGATGCCGAGACGCTTGAGGGTGCCGTCGATAGCGGCGCGAATGTACTCCGGCCGGCCATTGACGCCCCGCGCAACCGGATTGGCCGGGTCGCGAACGATCCCGAATTTGCTGGCCAGAAACACCTGGTCTCGCTTGCCGGCGATGGCTTTGCCGATCAGTTCTTCGTTGGTGTGCGGGCCGTACATGTCGGCGGTGTCGAGCAGGTTAATGCCCAATTCCAGCGCGCGATGCAGTGTGACCGTGGCTTCGCGGACGTCCACGCCAGTCGTATAGAAATCAGTCATGCCCATGCAGCCCAGACCGATCGCGCTGACGAGTGGACCGTTTTTGCCCAGTTGACGTGTTTGCATTGAAATCAGCTCCCTGTGAAAGTGAAACCCATTGTTGATCTCGACAGAAACAAGATAAACCGGCTAAAACTGCTATCACTGTTCGTAATTTCTAAATAATCAGCCGGTAAGCAATAGCCATGGACCGTTTTAATGCGATGCGCGTATTCACTCGAATCGTCGAACTGGGTGGCTTTGCCAAGGCGGCGGATAGCCTGCAATTGCCCCGTGCCTCCGTGACCATCCTGATCAAACAATTGGAAGCGCATCTCGGTGTGCAACTGTTGCAACGCACGACGCGGCAGATCAGCCTGACGCTCGACGGTGCGGCCTACTACCCTCGTTGCGTGCGGTTGCTGGCGGATCTGGAGGAAACCGAAGCGGTGTTCAGCGCTGCACGCAATAACCCCAAGGGGCTGCTGCGCGTGGATATGCCGGCGGGCGTAGGACGCTTGATAGTGATCCCGGCGTTACCGCAATTCACTGCTCGATATCCTTTGATCGAGCTGGAAATCGGCTTGAATGACCGGCCTGTCGACCTGATTCGCGAAGGCATTGATTGCGTGCTGCGGGGCGGCGACTCACTGGATGATTCACTGGTGGCGCGGCCGTTGGTCATGCTGGACCAGGTCACGTGTGCCAGCCCCGATTACTTGAAGCGATTCGGAACGCCTCAGTGTCTGGCTGACCTGGAGGGCCATCAGATGGTGGAGTATTTCTCCAGCAGCAATGGCAAGCGTTATGGGTTGGAGTTCATGGTCAATGATCAGGTTCAGCTCATTGATTTGCCCAAGCAAGTTTCGGTCAACAGCGCCGATGGTTACCTGGCCGCGTGCGAGGCGGGGTATGGTCTGGTTCAGGCCCCGTATTACCACGTAGCGCGCCAGTTGAGCGAAGGCCGTTTATGTGAAGTCCTCAGTGCGGTGCCGACACCGGGCATGCCGCTGACCGCGCTTTACCCGCCACACCGCCAGTTGTCCCGGCGGGTGAGGGTGTTTGTCGACTGGCTGGTAGAGCTTTGCGCGCAGCCGGGCAATGACTTTTATCGAAAAGCCTCACGCGGCTGAGCGGGCTCTGTTCAGCGCTTCGGCGCGACTCTGCATGTTGGTGTTTTGCTGTAAGTCGTCATGCAAGCGTTGCATGTGCGGGCAATGCAGGTCGAGGTGTCGAGACTGCGCCCCTCGATGAAACAGTGCGAACCACCCCTGGGCACTTGATGTAGGCGTCAGCCCGGTAAAGGTGAAACCAAGGGCCGCCAGATTGCGAACGTCCTGGGCAAAGTGCCGTGACAACTGAAGTTTGGCCGAGATCAGCCAATGCCTGGGCAATTGCCGGACCTGCTCAAGCAGACGTTTGGTCAAACGCTGAATGACCATGTCGAATCTTTTATGGTGTTGCTTGAGTTGCAAGGGCAGGGAAGACAATGGCGTCGTGTCCGTATAAGTGCCGAACACGGCACACAAGTGCTGCATAAACCCCCGACAGCTGTCGGGCCATGGGATGTCGGGGAGTGGACGCGCATGCCCTTCGACTACATGACAACCCATCACGATGGTTTCCGGCTGCGGCTCGGCGAAGGGCGAAGGGACGTAGTCAGGTAGCAAACCCGTGCTGTGGAAGCCGATGCTTGCTGCCATGCGTTGCGTGTAGGGATGGTGTGTGACTTGTTTGATCGAGACGCTGTTGAACCCCATGGAACCTGATTGCGACAACAACTCCCGACCCAGACGGGTCGCGATGCTCTGCCCCTGCGCGGCGGGATGCACCACGCTGAGGGCCAGTTCGGTGGTGTCCGCAGGTGTGTCATGACACAACGCGGCATGCCCTAGAACGCGTACGTCGTCCACCGCCAGCATCGACTTCCAGCGTCCCTTGGCATTGTGCTGATCGATCATGTTCGGCAAATACACATCCGGCTGAACGTAATGATCGCCATAGACCTCGCGAAACAACTGGCTTACGGCACGTGCGTCGGAGGGTCGATAGGGGCGAAAAACCAAATGCGGCATCATGCGGGCTCCGACAATGGTTCGTCATACACGCGCAGGTCCTGGACCCGCAATTGTTTGCCGGAGCGTGGGTGAAGCTTCAATGCGGTGACTGCGCAAGACAACACTCGCAATTCCAGCAGACCCTCGCGGCTCAGCTCTTCGATGACGGGATAGTGTTCAACCAACGCCTCGTACAACGCTCGGCACACCGGTACGGTGGCCATCGATAGCGTTGAGGGAACCCACTTCACACTCAAAATATCTTTGTATCCGTCATGTTCGATCAGCAATTGCCATTGGTCGTTGTGGGCAATGCGCTGGACGATCTGCTGGATGTCGTCGATCAGCAGCGACAGCACGCCGACGCGCACTCGCTGACTGTGCACGCTACGCCCCTTGAGGGCGAATTTGCGATTTGGGGTTGAGCCGGGCTCGCGCCAGCACGCGCGGTCGCCCACTGGGTAACGCAGCAGTGGCATGAGCCGGCGGGTCAGACTGGTCACCACCAACAGTCCGGTGCGATCGCATTCTTCGATGACTTCGCCGGTGAGCTCATCGACGATTTCCAGCAAGGTTTGTGGTTCAAACACCCGATGCTCGCCCAAGGCGCAGTCGCGAGCGCTGGCCCCGATAAGGCCGGCGTCTACGCTGGCGTAGCCTATGGACGCAATGCGCACGTTGGGAAATACGTCGGTGAGGATTGCTACCTGCTGGGCAAACAGGCTTTCGCCGCCATACAACAACGTCTCAACCCCGCGCAGTACTCGCCGATGCTGGTTCAGGTAGGCAGCGAATCGCAGCAGCTGTGCCGGGACGCCGACCAGTACGTTGATCCGATGCTGATCAATCGCATCGGCCAGTGCGCCCAGCTCCGCGTGTCCAGTAAATGGAAACTCGCAGATCGATCGCCTGACGTGTACCAGGGAGTCGTGGATGAACAGAAAGCTGGCGTAGAGATCTCCGGAAAAGAATAGATTGGCGACACGGTCGCCGTCATTCAGTTGTGAGGAGAAGCTTTCTCCAAATGTACTGACCAGTTCTTGCCATTCGCTATAGGTGTAAACGGACAGTTTGCCCTGGCTGGTCGATCCGCCGGTTTGAAACACCAGCGCGTCGTCGACCTTTGCGGTCAGGACCGGCCAATGATTCAAGTCATGGCTGTCAGACCAATAGTCCACGGCGTTGGTCAGCGGTATGTCTTGCAACTTAATGCCCTGCGCCGGTAAGTGTTCCAGTTGGCGGCGGTAGAAGTTTGAATGTTGTCGTATATAAGACAGCAGTTGTTCGAGTGAATAAGTCGATTTCACTGGATTCTCTCTTTTCTATCAGGCGTCTAGACAGTTAAAAACAAGTGGTGAGTAGTTCTCGGTATTTTTATTTTCTTTTATCAATAACTAACGGTGTTTTGCCGCTGTGTTTATTCCGAGTGAATGCTTGTTCCTTGCATGTTCGAACTTCAACAATTAACAGGTTGGCGTTCACGGCGTTTGCCAGCGCTTGATGGTTCAATAAGGCGTGGCGGACCTGATCGGCGTCTGCATTCGACAAAACTGTCAGGCGCTCGACGCCATCAGGGCTGTGGTCGAGAACTACCTGCATGGGCGCGCCGACGCTATCGTGCAGAGCCGACGGCGAAATGAATTCCGTGCCCATTCGCACCAGTTTGCCGTGGCGCTGGAGCAGTTCGAATCGGGGTGAGTCCAGCCCGCACGGACAGGCTCCGGGCATCCAGCGACCGGTGTCACCCACGTCATATCGGCGCACGGTCTGGCCTTGTCGTGCTCGTGAAGTAAACAGCAGGCGACCGATCTCATTAGCCTGGACCGGCTCATCCTGTTCGATCTGCACGATTTCCAGATGCTGGGTATCGCACATCAAGTGAAACACCCCGTTTGCGCTGGCTGCGCACGCATGCCCCAGGGGACCGGCGTCAACGGAACCATAGATCGCCGAGCGGATCATCGAAACCCCGCAACTTTCCATGAGGCTCAGGCTGGTTTGGCCCGGGTGCTCGCCGCCGAGGAACACTTTCCTGATACCAGCGTACGCGCGAAGTCGGGCCTGCTCGCTGAAGAACAGACGATGCAAGGTGCTCGGCATGCCGATCAGCACGGTGACACGCTGGTCAACGATCAGTTGGGCGATTTCGCTAAAGTCATCGTCCTGGGGCGCACCCATGGGGAAATGAGTGACACCCATTTGTTCCAGTATTTTGGTAAAACTGAGGAATCCCCCGTACAGGCTGCCGCCGTAAAACAGGTTCATGACCCGGTCCTTTGCAGGATCGAGGCCAGCGGCGAACAGGCCGTCTGCCGCTGCGCGCATCTGTCGTTGAAAGTCGCGATAGCTGAAGCCGGCGAGGGCGGGAGTGCCGCTGCTCCCTCCAGAGCGGAAATACAATTGCGCAGCGGCGTCCATCGGTTGGGTCGTGAAGGCGTTTTTGTTCATGATCGGCGCATCGGCAATGTCAGGGGGCGGTGGGACCGGGTCGAGCGTCGCCCGGCCCGGCAAAACATCCGCCGACAGACTCACCGAGAGGCGGCGACTCAGGCGCGTCAACGCGTAAACGCCATCATGCGGCTCACCGACGTAGCCATCATGAATCCCCGCGCAAGGCGCAATCCGGGTGACGCCAGCGTTGACCAGCGTTTGCACAAGTCCAGGCGTTTCTGTCGCAGAGCACATCAGTGCGCAGCTTTGCAGGACCGTGCGCCAAGGCAATAGCGTCTCGGCGATCAAGTGTTGCGGCACAGGTTTGAGCAGCACCGTACGAAACAGCGGCGAAGGCGCAAGCGTCTGATGGTGTTCCCAGATGATCCGCCACCCGTGGCCGGCCCAGACCTGGCCGCGTTGGTTCGCAAAACAGTAATTCAGTTGCGCCATGGCCGTGCGGGTGGTGATTTCGCACGCCTCCTGATCCGAGGGCACCAGCGCCGGCCAGCGCGAGGCACGGCGCGTGAAGGCTTCGCTCAAACGCTCGCCCAGGTCTTGCAGAATGGCCGGATCATTGCTGTCCACCAGTACCCATTGCGGGCTGGAACACGCTTGTTGATCCAGGCTGCACACCTCATCGACCAACGCATCCAGCGCCGAAGGGCTGGCTGCGTCAGGCGACAGATAAGCAAAACTGATCCTGTGCCCCCAATCGATCCAGCGACATCCGGCGGGGATCTGCTGACGAATCGCCTTGAGCGCCTTTTCACCGCCCCAGGCCGACACGCCATCGGCCTGAGCACAGAGTTCGGCTACCTGGGAAGTGCTCACAGGCAGCACCGCGATGAACTCGGCAAGCCTGCCGCTGGTGTCGCACTTCACAAATTCAGCCAACAATTTTGCAGTCAAACCCGCATCGCTGGCGCTGGGGCGTAACCAGTTGATGTTACCGGCCAGCAAGCTTTCGAGAACCGCGCAGAACGCCAGCATCGGCGCATTGCCCGGCGTCACATGCACCACCAGTCCCAAGGGATGCCAGCTTTCAAAGTGTGGCTGTCGGTAGTCGATACGTCTCAGCGAACGGGGTTGCGAACCCAGTTCTCGCTCAAGCTTTATGCTCAGGTTGCTGCGCTGGCAGAACTCGCTCAGCCCCTGACATTGATCGTCGTCCAGAGGCAGGTTCAGGCTGCGAGTCTGTAATTGAGCGGCGAAACGAGCCGCGGCTTCGATGACGGTCTCGCTGTCGATCGGTTCAGAAAGCAACCCGGGCAATTGTTTTCGAAGGCTGTCGAGGGCGATTTGCGGGGTAACGTCGTCACGCAGTTGACCATTGATGAGGTACATATCAAGCCCCTCCCAGCAATTCGGAAGCCGCCATCGCGCAACTGCGACTGGCGGTGGTGCCGGCACGCCCGTGCAGCTCGAACCAATCGGTGCTCAGGCCGCATCCGCAACTGGCGCCGGGGTGTAATGTCGCCAGATCGCCCATGACTACCGCGTGAGCAGGGCTTGACGAAATGTACGGGGAGACGAATTCCAGCAAGCCGCGCTGGCCGTATGGCTGGACCGTGAAATCGGATGGGTTGCGCACGAAAACCTTCGAGTAAACGGGGGCATGAAAATGATGCCGGGCACACTGGATATAGGGCACGGCATGCTCGACGGCACCGTAGCCATCGCGACAGCGGGACAGGTCGACACCCAATTGCCGATTGATTCGGTCATACAACTCAAGCAGGGGAATTTCTTGTGCTGCCTGAGTTTTCCAGCCTCCCCCCAAAAACACCAATGACTGAGCGGGAAGCTCAAGATTGGGTGCGCCAGTGTTTTCCATGTGCTGTAGCGCATGGGAAAGAAACGCAGGAAATCCAAGAATTCGCACGGGCAATCCCTCGTCGGCAAACTCCTGCAAGGCGCGAATCACGCCAAACAGGTCGAACTCGTGACCTTTAGCCGTCCGGCGTAATCCGTAGACGAGCCGATTGACGGGCGCATAGCTGCACAGAAACTGGTCGGTGTAAGCGGTGCCCAAGGTGATGGCAGCCTCGGGCTCGTAGCTCAGGAGCAAGTAATTGCAGGGGCTTTGCGGCGTATCCCAGCCGTAGTGCCGGAAAATGTGGCTCACCATGCCTTGAGCCGCCGCCATGCTGCGAGAGTCATAGCGCATGCGACTTTTCTGGCCGCTGGTGCCGGATGAAGTCAGCTCCAGCGCGCCTTCGCCGGTAGGGCCGAACAACAGGTGACGTTTGAAATAGTTGGCGAAAATCGGTGGCAGCCTGGACCAGTCATCCAGTGTTTCGAGGTCTTGGGCATCGAGCCCGTTGGCGTTCAGCCAGCGTTCGTAGCCAGGCGTGTGGTGACAATGAAACAAGCTGATTTCCCCCATCGCCTGATCGAACAGTCCCTCAGGGACGGAATCCAGGCAATAGGGTTGCGTTAACGCGCAAAGCGCATCGGTGTGGGGTAAATGGATCATCAGAAGACCTGCTGTGGGGTGTCAGACGGCAAGCGCAATGTGAGAGCGCCGCAGAAACAGGCGTAGGGGCGCCAGGCTCAGCAGCCCCGCGATACCCGCCATCAAAGCGAAGGATTCGTAGCTGTCACCGGCACCGACGGCCGCAATAAGCGAGCCGCCGCCGCCCATGACGGCGATCGAGATCATGCCGATCATGGCCGAGACCAGACCTTTGCTGTCATCGCTGGCGAACAGCGCAAGCCGGTACAACGCGGCATTGCTCATGCCCAGTCCCACGGCGTACAGCGCCAGGCAACTGATCAGCACGACGGTCGAACCGCCATGGATGCTGATGGCGACTAACGCGATGAGGCCGCCGCAAAACGGCCAAAGCGCGTATCGAATCAGTTGTGGCAGTTCAACGTTGGCAATCAGTCGGTTGAGGATCAGATTGCCGAGAATGACCGCTGCAAACACCGGGATTTGCCACAGGCCATAGTGCAGCGTTGATAACCCCTGGTTGTGGATCAGCAAGAGCGGCGCCAAGCCGATCCAGGCAATCAACGGCAGGCTCATCACGCCCAGCGCGACAGCGGCGCACAGGAATCGCGGGTTAGTCAGCAACGCGGCATAGCGGCGCAGGGTGCCGTGCCATTCGAAGCGTACTGCTTCCAGTCGCTGACCGTCGTGGCGCAGGGTGCCCACGGTTTCCGGCATGAACAGATAGAGCCCGAGCCAGACCATCACGCCGCCGATACCCAGCAGTAAAAACAGCTCCCGCCAGGACAACCATTCCAGCAGCAGACTGCCGAGCAACGGCCCCAGCAGCGGGGAGAGCAACGCAACGTTCCCCAACAGCGCCATGATCTTGACCGCGTCGGCTTCGCAGAAAACTTCTTGCAGGGCCGGGTAGCTGACCGCGATGACAAACCCCAACCCCATGCCCTGCATCAGTCGTAAGCCATTGAACGCGTAAATGCTTTGCACCTTGAACGCGGCGGCACAGGCCAGGGCGAATACCGCACAACCGATAAGCAACATCCGGCGGCGGCCGAAATGATCGGACAGCGGGCCAATAAGCCATTGCAGAAGAATGCCGCCGGCCAAATAAAGATTGAAGGCGTAAGGGACATGGTCGGGACTGGCATCCAATTGATGGGTAACGGTCAACATGCCCGGCATGATCATATCGCTGGCCATATAGGTCAGCAGTTCGAAAAAAGTGATTGCAAGGCAAAAGCCCAATAGATGTCGGGAGCTGATATTGATTAAAGGCTTGTGCATGTTGTCTCTGTTCTGGCGCGAAGTTTAATAACGGTTTTGTTGCGATGCGCCGAGACTAATCACTGAGCATGAATAGCTCCAATGAACTATTGAAACTCAAGGTTTCGATAGTTTTCGCTATGTTTCGATATTCCATTGATAGGAATAGGTAAATATGCCCGTACGAAAAATACTCGCGACAGGGCGGGCATTTATTTAGCAGTTATCGGATTGGGTATTTAGCTTACGAATGAAGGTTCAAATATCCACGTTATCGATGCTGGTAATACCCCGGCCCACCACGGTCGTAATGGTGATCGCCGTGGGGGAAAACGATGCAGCTGCTCAGGGCCAGGAGAGCGAGCAGGGGGAATCGGCAGTGCGATTCGACGGAACATTTCAAAATCCTCATGGGGCAATAAAGCCAAATCCAGTGATCGGCTGTAACATGAGACCCCGTTTTGTAGTGTCCTATCATCGGAGAAAGGTAGGGCTTGGCACGCGCTCTGATACAAATCGGATAATTTTTCAGGTTCAGGAACTCGCAATGACTCAGTCGCAACGTTTGAAATACTCGATTCTGATCTCGCTCGTGGTGTTGGGGATCATGTTCGGACTTTCGTATCTGCAAAACGCAGGTGTCATCAGCGAGAAGCTGTTTCAGTACATCGCCATCGGCGTGGCGGTGATCGTGGTGGTGATCAATGGCGTGATGCGCCGCAAGGTCAAACCCTGAACGACGCATCTTGTGCGGATCACTCGCGATGAAGAATGGCTGCAGCATGTGGATGCAGGCTGTAGCTTTTGTCCGGATTGAGGGTGATCACGCCTTCGCTGCACAAGCGTTTCAACACTTCCCGCACACTGAGAAAGGACAGGGGAATCCCCAGCTCCAGCAAGTGGCTGTGCACGCCGCGCACGCCGAGGCTACGGTCGCTTTCGGCGGCAGTCAGCAAGGCGTCGATGACTTTGAGGCGGATCAGGCTGGTTCGCAGGCCAAAGCTCTTGAGCAGCAACCTGATCCGCTCGTTGGCATTGCGCTCAATGCGTTGACCAAAAACACCGGAGCCCATGGCGGAGCCCTTTGGCGCACTGCTACCGTCCGTTGGCAGTTGCGAGTTGTACATGCAAAAACTCCTTTTTCGAGCCGGCCAGGAAATGTGATGGGTGCTCTCATTCAATAAGACGTACGAGCAGGGCAAATAATGAAGCCCCGAATGTAGAAATTTTGTCGCCATCACGTCATCACCCGGTGAGATGCCTGTGAAAAGCGCTTTCATGGCCTAAATTTTTTGTCAGCGGTACTCGCTATTTGCAGGTTCGTGACCTTCGATGACTAAGGGCCACCAGAAAGGTGGCCGCACAGTAACGCTGAAGATGCTTGAACGAGCAAATGAAGGCCGCACCCCGCAAAGGGGCGCGGCTTTCAGCTTTTTGGGACTTGTTGCGCAAGGGAGTTGAGGACCGGATTGCCATCCTTGTTGCGGGTCAGGTAGACCGGCAATACCTTGGGCAGGGAAGCCACCAGGTTGTCGAGCTCCTTGATGTTGTAGATGCCGCCGATGCGAATCGAGCCGGTACTGCTGTCGGCCACCATCACCGGTTTGCTCAAGTAGCGATTGATCAATGGCAATGCATCGGTCAACGCCAGATCATCGAGCACCAGTTTTCCGCTGCGCCAGGCCAGTGAGTTGTCATTGTCGTAGGTCTGACTGATCCGCGGAGTGAAGTCGCCGCGTCTATAGCTCGCCTGCATTGCTGGTTCGAGGTGCAAACCGTCACCCGCAACGGCGTCGTTACTGCTCACCAGCACCGAACCTTCTATCAGGTTCACGCGTACCTGATCTTCATACATCCAGACGTTGAATCTGGTTCCGGTGACCCGAATTCTGCCTTCGGTCGCTTTGACAATGAAGGGGTGTTCAGTGTCATGGCTGACGTTGAAGAAGGCTTCGCCTTTTTTCAGCGTGATCCGACGTTGATCCTTGTAGTTGCTGAACGTGAGCTCACTGCCCAGGTTCAGTTCCACCTGACTGCCATCGCTCAGGGTGACCTGGCGGACATTGTCGTTCGCTTCGAAATGTTGATAGGAATTGGGCAGCCAGCCCAGGTTCCAGCCGCTATAGGCCGCCAGCGGCAACGCCATGGCGCAAACCGCGGCGGCGATACCGAAGGTGCGCCAAGGCGTTGCAGGTTTGGCGCGGACCATCGGGACTACGGTGGCTGGACGGGGCAGGTCCCCCGCAACATCCCAGATCTCCAGCATCGCCTCGTACTCGAACGCGTGAAGCGGATGAGCGTCATGCCATTGCTCGAATGCCAGCCGCTCTTCAGCGGTGCAATCGTTGGCGTGCAGACGCATGCACCAATGCGCAGCGGCATCGGTGATTGCGTCATATTGGGCTTGCGAGAGTGAGTTATCGATCATTGACCCATCCTGATTTCCCGCATTCTAACCTTGAGGGGAAGTCGGCGAGAACAACCGTCATGGCAATTGCCCAGCAAATCGGTCGTTATTTTTCTGATTCACGGGGTGCTGGTATGCAGTTGGCGCCCCATCTGGCTGATGAGCCATGCAACGCTGTCGGCGTTGCCGAGTTGCACCTTGAGTCTGACCAATGGATCTCGCTTGAAAATCTTGCGGGCAGCGCTCAGGTTTTCTCCGCCGGTCAAGGTCAATATATGCGCCTTTACCCGATCAGTATTTTCATATGAAGTGCTGCCCGGATCCTCCCACACACACCAGTATCAGGATCCTCGGTCATGAACAGCTGGGTAAGGGGAGTCTTGATCGAGAGTGCAGTTTCCTGAAGCGTGGTCAACGCGTCCTTGAGGTCACTGGCAGTTGCGCTGGCCTGCCCAATCAGATGGGGGAATGGTCTGCTGGAGTCGAGGTAAGCGATGTCTTCGGTTTTGCAGACGATATGCGAAAGCTCATGAATAAGGGTGACTGCTTGAGCATGGGTGTTGATAGGGAAGGAAGGCTCGGAAAGATGTGTGCGGTAGAACTCGAAACCGGTATCGAAGAACTTTTCTGCCAGATAGATTTTCCGCTTCGCATCCGTTGGAACGATGAAGCCGAATGTTGTTGCCGCGCCATCGAGTACCCTGCCGATGGCAAAACGATTGGTTTTCGGCTTTCTGAGTGAGGGGTCCAACAAGGCCGCAAAAATGTCTCCAAAGACTTTTTCAAGCTGTTCCACATGCACGGGCTGCACTTGCGGTACGTCAATAAAATCCATGATGAGTCGATGCACGGGGGTAACCGTGTTGTCTGAAGACTTCAGCAATTGCAGATTTTGAAAGCAGTTCCAGGCATAGGTGGTTGCCAGGTCCAGCGCTTCGTCAATCTGACGGGCCTTTTGCGGAAACAGTCGACGGATTTCGCGCATTCCATTGGCCTCGATGTTCATGCCTTCCCAAACCGAAGAGGCAGTGCGCAACCGATCACTGATGCTGAAACGGGGCGCTGGCGTTTGTCTATCCAGAACCCATTGTTTCGACACGTTCTGACTCAGCCGGGGACCGCGATTGTTGGTGTCAGCGATGCGCCAGTGTGTGCCGCGCTGTGTGACCGGATACACCTTTCCTTCAACCGGTGCGTAGGTCTTATTTGTCGTCGGATGGGTATAGAGGCCCAGACTCGAATTTAATGTGAGCGAATTCAGGTCGACATCAAGGCTTTCATGGCGCTTCAACTGCGTACGTTCGGGGGCTGTAATGGCGACATCCTGCCATTTGAAGCGGGTATCGGACGTTCGTGGTGCCGGTGCAGTTGGCGTTGAAGATGGCTTCGCTTGCGATTCCAGCGATAGTCGCAATGTGGCGAGTTGTGCAATGCCGCTGATAAATTCCTTTATCGCCGCTCCCCATTTGTGCGTTTGAAGGTCTTCGGCGGACTGCTTGATGTCTCGGTAACTGCGCCACACCGTAATCGGATAGGCAAGCTTGCCCATCAGGAACGTAACTGCCCCTTGCAGATCTTCACCCAGCACATGCTTGATGGTTGCCCATTCAACCTGCTTGTTGTCATCGGCCTGACAACCGAGCAATCGTGCCAGTAAAGCGGCATTGTCGTTGAACAAGTGTCCGAACAGATTCCCCTTGATCGGGTTGGACGCCAGCGTCACCTTGGCAAGGCGGCTATTGGTGGTCTCCATCCTGTGTTCGAGCAGTATCCGATCAGGCTGCGGCAGGTTCATGAGTACCCAGTCGAGCAGATCGCCGCGTGTCTTCAGTTCGGTCAGCAGCTGTGTTTCATTTTTATACTCTTTCACCCCGTACCCGGGGCTATGAGGCGCGACAAGGACCTGTGGTGCGGTGCTGTCGGCCGATGAGCCAATCAGATAGACCCCTGGCACCTTGACCGGCTGTTGACGCTTGATGCCCAGGAGCTCGAGTGGACGAATGATCGCGTGGGCACCGTCGACTGCCGCGCGTGCGATAGCGTCCGGCATGTCCATGACTTGGCGTATCAGATCAAACCCCGTCTCGCTGAGGCGCTCCTGCAATTTTTCCGTGTGGGCGTAATGCATCAGCTGCCAGGGCAATTGCGTGTAAAAACGCTTCCTGCGGTCCTTGGCATTCGCCTGGGTGTCTGCAAAGGCTTCGTTCAGTGTCTTTTGTTGAAGTTCACCCAGCTTCAAGTTTCGTATCAGGTCTCTGATGTAGCTTTGGTCCATATCCTGGGGGATCGCGGTGTTATCAAGCGACACCAGTTTGAAATGGGTTTTGTCCAGATCCTTGAAATGGGGCAGGGCAAAATCGGTCAGGGTTTGGGTGCTGGCCGCAGACCTCGAGCGCTTGTCGATCTGTATCTGGACCTTATCCGGATCGATGTCGAACGTATCTGCCTTGAGTTGTTTTTCAAGTGCATCGTGCGCCGTGCGTGCCAGGGAGCTTATGCCTGTGAGGTAGTCCTGATCGTCGGTCACGTTGTTGAGGTATTGCTGAAGCAACTCCCCGTGCAGTATCTGGTCTTGAATGGACGCCTTGGCCAGCCATGCCGGTAGTTTTTGCTGAGTGATCAGGGATTGGGCGATGTCCGTCGCGCGATCTGATCCGGTCATCGGTTGGCGCAATGCCACCAGCTTCAGGAGATTGGCCAGGGGCGCCGCCGGAAGCTTCGTGGCCAGCGCACGGATGACGTACGCCTGGTCCAGCTGGACAAAGGGCTTTTGCACGTGATCGAGAAAATCCTCATCTATTCGCTGCAGCGGCGCCAGGGTGTAAGTCTGGCCAGCGACTCTCTCGCTGCGTCCAAGGTTCTCCAGAAGGGTGGTGCGATCATCGGTGTCCTTGAGGCGTCGATCCAGCTCGGTCAGCAATGGAGACAATGCCTTGAAAGCTTCGAATCCCGAGGCTGGCGTCCACAAAATCGCCCTGCCCGAATGCTTCGGGTCCAGGCCTCCACGTTCCGTCAGCACAAAACAACTGGCCAGTTTCAACGTGGCTGTGGCCCCGCTTGCCTTCAATGCCAAGGAAAATACGTCCGGCAAAAAACCGTTCAATGCTGCTCGCTGCAAGCGTACCGGGGTATCAAGCACGGTGTTGATGATCGCCTGTTCCGTGGCACTGAGGGTGCGCATGACGGCGTGCAGTTTCAATTCGCTGCGCAATGCCGTTGACAGGGTTTGAGTGAAACGCGATTGCAGGCTCCCAAGCGAGGAATTGAAGATACGCTGCACTTCGCCAATCGTTCGAGTTTTCGCGGGAATGACCGGCTGGTTTTCGAGCAGTAGCTCAAGCGGCTGCTTAACGGTGGAAAGAATGGCCAGATGCTCTTTGGCCGACTCGCCGCGAACGGCGGCTGGTTGCGCGCTCGGGCGCCGGTCTGCGTGTGTACTCCAGCGTCCTTCGGCATCGGCGGCCAGCAGTCGAGCGTCGATCAGTCCGCGGACATCCAGTGCCTTGTCGAACAAAGCTTGGGGATCCTGCGTACCTTCGCTTTCACGGTATTCGCTCAGCGCATAGGCCAGATTCGCGCGCTGCTTGCAAAGGATGTCGGTCATCAATTGTTCAAACACCGAGCCGATGATCGGTTCACCGACAATCACTTGTTCTTCCGGCTTCATCGAAAGAAACGTAGCGCGTTCGTCCAACGACATGAAGTTGAGCAGCGTGTCTTCATGTCCTTGGCTTTTCAACATCTGCGCGACGATTTTCCCTACAGCGGGGAGGTCACTCGTAGCCTCGATGCCTCTGGACGGGGTGTACAGAAAATCCAACGTGTCGCTGCTGCCGATCATCACGGTGGAGGCGAGTTCCACGTAATGCTTGAAGGGGGCGGTGACACGGACTTTTTCGGTACGAAGAGGATCGTCGATGTCAGGTTCAAGGCTGAGATTCATCAGTCGCAGGTATTGCTGCGTCGTTAGAACACGTTGTTGACGCTGTAGCAAAAGCTTCACGTGAAAGGTATCGCGCAAACCCTCGGCAAAAACCTTCCGACGTGACTGCCCATTGTTCATCGTTGTGTTCCAGAACGTCTTGAGCAGGTCTTGCAAGCGCGGGGTCAACGTTTGTGCGATCTCTTTGACTGCACTTTCCCAGGCCTGGTTATCGGCAGCGCTGCTCACACTGTGTCGGGGATTGGAAAAAACTCTGGTATCGCCAGTGGGCCACTGGTTGGTCAGGTAGTAATGCAGCAGCGTATCGCTCAGTGAATGCGAGGAAAGCAATTGCTGGTCATCTCTTTCGATGACAAAGCTCTTCATTCGGGTAAGGCGCTGGTCCAGTTCTGGGAGCGTTTCATGCAACGCGGTCTTGAGGGTTTCGTCCAGCATCGATTGCAGCGTTGGCAGCTTGAGCAACTCGCCCATCATCGTCCTGATGTTCTGAGCCTGATTGCGCTCGAAGGTGAGTTCCTGGTCCTGTAGCACCGCACCTTCGATGACTTGCGTGGTAATGCCCGGCGCAGTGGCGGCAGCCAAGGCACTGCGTTGTTCAAGGGAAAGAAAGCGCAGCAGCTCTCGCTTTCCAGTGGTTTGCGCCAGCCATTCCTGGAGTTTGCTTTTGAGGCCCTGCATGTCCGCGAATTTGACCAGGCCTTTCCACGGTGTATAGAGCGTGACTTCCCCATCATTGGGCCGGCTCATGGAAAAAGCGCCGGCCAGAGGGATGCCTGACGCGTCAGGTACGCTCAGAAGCAGCCGGTCGACGTGCATGGGCTCGCTATTGGCGATACGGGCCGCATGCGTTGCCAGATAAACAGCACTCAACCACTTCAAATCATCAAGCGTGAAGGACAGTGCTTTTTCGCGTTCACCAGGCTGTTCGGCTTTGGATGCAAGTTCTGCTTCGTCAAAAAAATACGGCAATGGGGGAGTCATCATGGTTTTTCCTCGATGCGCTACGACCGGCGGGTAATCGTCTGTCGTTGGATTGAGGAAAAAACAGTACGGCCAGTGGCTGGCTCGGGTGCGGTACATATTGCTTGAGCCGAACAGGCTGTCGAGACTTGACAGGACGCCGGTAGAGCAGCGCTTAATCGACAACTGTTTTGGGTTGCCTTGCAACCTCGCTGCACCCTGTTGCCCGTACTCAAAAATAAAACTGGAGCTTCAGATGACCGCAACGCCCGAAGTGGCCGTCAGTTCGAACACTCAAACGCTCGATTTCGACGCGCTCGTTGTTTTGCTCGAGCAGATTTTTCAACGCCATGGCACCTCCGCCGATGTCGCCAGGACACTGGCCCTCAACTGCGCCGGCGCCGAACGCGATGGCGCCCATAGCCATGGTGTGTTCCGCATTCCCGGTTACGTGTCGACGCTCCAGAGTGGCTGGGTCAATGGCCAGGCCGTGCCGGTGGTCGAGGACGTAGCTTCGGGCTTTGTCCGGGTCGACGCGTGCAATGGTTTCGCCCAGCCGGCCCTCGCCGCAGCTCGCGGGTTGTTGGTGGAAAAAGCCCGCAGTGCCGGGATTGCGGTGCTGGCTATTCGCAACTCCCACCATTTCGCCGCCTTGTGGCCGGATGTCGAGCCCTTCGCCTATGAAGGCCTGGTCGCACTGAGCGTGGTCAACAGCATGACTTGCGTGGTGCCGCACGGTGCCGATCGTCCGCTGTTCGGGACCAACCCGATCGCTTTCGCCGCCCCTCGGGCTGACGGCGATCCGATTGTCTTCGACCTGGCGACCAGCGCCATTGCCCATGGCGATGTGCAGATCGCCGCACGCAAGGGCGAGCGTTTGCCGCCAGGCATGGGGGTGGACGGCCTCGGCCAGCCGACCCAGGACCCGAAAGCGATTCTGGAGGGCGGCGCGTTGCTGCCATTTGGCGGCCATAAAGGTTCGGCGCTGTCGATGATGGTCGAGCTGTTGGCAGCGGCGTTGACCGGCGGCAATTTTTCCTTCGAGTTCGATTGGTCGAACCATCCGGGGGCCAAGACGCCGTGGACGGGCCAACTGTTGATCGTGATCGACCCGAGCAAGGCGGCCGGGCAGAGTTTTGCCGAGCGCAGTCAGGAACTGGTCCGGCAGATGCACGGTGTGGGGCTCAAGCGTTTGCCAGGGGATCGACGTCACCAACAACGTGCCAAGTCCAGCACCGAAGGCATCCCGCTCGACGCTCAGACGTTGGCGAATTTGCGGGAATTGGCCGGGCTCTGAGTCCGGCATACCTCGGTCTGCATAAAACCCGGGCATGAAAAAGGCGAGCTGCGTGCTCGCCTTTTTGCGGGTACTGATTAAAACGGGGGCGCTTAACGTCGACCCAGCAACAACCCGACTACCAGGCCGAAACCGGCAGAGATGGCCACGGTTTGCCACGGATGACCACCAATGTAGGTTTCAGTGGCTTCGACCGCAGGTTTGGTCCGGTCACGAACGCTGGTGACGGAGTCCCTAGCCTGCTGAAGTTTCTGGGCAATTTGCCCACGAAGTGTGTCCGCTTCCTCACCGACGAGCGAGGCGCTGCTTTTGAGCAGTTTCTCTGACTCTTCGATCAGAGCCTGAAGTTCGCTGAAGGCTTGATCCTTGATCTGTTCTTCGGCAACTTGTGCGGCGGTTTTCCGGGCCATTGAGGTACTCCTTGCAGTTAAATGGACAGTGAACAGTGGAGTGTGTCATCAGCGAAAAAGTTGCAGTGGATTTTCGCGTAGACCCAACCTTGACGAAAAATCCTGAGTCGGACATTTCTTCCTACAGTGTAAGATGTCGCCTATTTTACGCAGCAGGTAACTCCCATGAGCTTCAATCTGGCCGACAAACCCCTTGCCGAGCGCGCTGCGCTGGAAGATGAGAAATCCCGTCTGTTCGATCTCTGGCAAAGCAACCTGGGCAAGTCCAAGGGCGAAGCCGCGCGGTTGTTCGGTGAACGCGCCAAGCGCAAAGGCAAATGGGCCGAGTGGGTCCGTGCCGAACTGGATGGCATGTCGCCCCCGGAATTCGCCAATATGGTGCGCAGCGAAGTCAATCGCCTGATGGCTGCCAAGTAGCGCTCGCAAAACTCGCGACAATCGCTTCGCGCACTTTCAACACCACCGGATCGAGCAGCGTACTGGTGCGCCAGCCGAGTTCGATCGGGTATCGCGGCAACGCCAGAGGGCAGGGCAGCAGTGCCAGTCCGCTGAGCGCTGCAATGCTTTGCGCCGCATGGGCCGGAATGGTCGCCACGGCCTGACTGCCCTTGAGCAAGTGCGGCAACGCGGCAAAGTGTGTGGTCGAAGCGCATACCCGCCGAGTCAACCCCAGCGCCGCCAGTCCCTCATCGGTGATCCCGATAAAGCCGCCCGACGACACCAGAATGTGCTCGCGGGCGACGAACTCATCCAGGCTCAGGGTCTGCTGTCCCTCGGCCAGGCTGAGCGGGTCTACCAGGCACAGATAGCCGCCTTCTCCCAGCACCTGACGGCTGAGCAAGCGCTCGGCAAACCCACCGGCGGTGATCGCCAGATCGATGCTGCGTTCCATCAACGCCTGGGCGACGATCTGACTGTGGGTCTGACGAAAGATCAGCCGCAGCTTCGGCGCGACACGAGCGATTTCCTCGATCAGCCGCCGCCCATAAGCGATTTCGAAATCATCGGACATACCTACGGTCACCGAGCGCCCGTCATATTGGTGGGCGGCCGGATCGACCATCGCCAGGCTCTGCCGGCATTTGTTCAGGGCATCGCTGACCACCGGTTTCAATTGATTGGCCTTGAGTGTGGGCGCGAGTCCGCGGCCGGTGCGCACGAACAACTGATCGCCATACACCTCGCGCAATCTTCGCAATGCCGCGCTGACCGCCGATTGCGTCACGCCCAGGCGCAACGCGGCCCGGCTGGCGCTGGATTCCTCGTGAAGCGCTTCGAAAACTTTCAGCAGGTTGAGATCGACGGCGGCGATATTCATTTGGTTCATATCATTCAGCAGCGAACGGGGCTTTATTCATGATCCTGTGGCGCCGGAGAATGGGCAACCCCTCATTGCTTTCGGAGTTACTGCGATGCCCAAGTCAATCGTTGCTGCACTGCAAATCGGCGCCTTGCCCGGTGGCAAGGCCGAGACACTGGAACAGATCCTTTCCTGGGAAAACGCGATCATCGAATCCGGCGCGGCGCTGGTGGTGATGCCCGAAGCATTGCTTGGCGGTTACCCCAAAGGCGAGGGCTTCGGCACTCAGCTGGGTTATCGCCTGCCGGAAGGGCGTGAAGCCTTCGCCCGGTATTTTGCCAACGCAATTGACGTGCCCGGCGCGGAAACCGAAGCCTTGGCCGGGCTGTCAGCGCGCACCGGCGCCAATCTGGTGATCGGTGTCATCGAACGTGCCGGCAGCACCTTGTTCTGCACGGCGTTGTATTTCGATCCGCAGGCAGGCCTGGTTGCCAAGCACCGCAAGCTGATGCCCACCGGTACCGAACGGTTGATCTGGGGCAAAGGCGATGGTTCGACGTTGCCGGTAATCGACAGTCAGGTCGGGCGGATCGGCGTGGTGATTTGCTGGGAAAACATGATGCCGCTGCTGCGCACCGCGATGTACGCCAAGGGCGTGGAGGTCTGGTGCGCGCCAACGGTGGATGAGCGGGAAATGTGGCAGGTCAGCATGCGCCATATCGCCCATGAAGGACGCTGCTTTGTGGTCAGTGCCTGTCAGGTTCAGGATTCACCGCACGCCTTGGGCGTGGCGATCGCGAACTGGCCGGCGGACCGTCCGTTGATTGCCGGTGGCAGCGTGATCGTCGGGCCGATGGGCGACATTCTGGCGGGGCCGCTGCGTGACAGCACCGGTTTGCTCTGCGCAGAAATCGACACCGATGACCTGATCCGCGCCCGTTACGACTACGACGTGGTCGGGCACTACGCGCGCCCGGACGTGTTTGAGCTGACGGTGGATGAGCGCGCCAAACCCGGCGTTCGCTTCACTGCATAACCTCCCACAATGGGATCTTCAGTGCTGCCGCAACCATTCTTCACGGGTGATTTCCCAGAGATCTCTGGGGAATCGCCCGCTGACAAAATCGTCCTCATCACTGCGGATCAAGCGCATACCGGTGCGTTCCGAGAGTTTGCGCGAGCCGAGGTTGGGCGTCGCTTTCGGTACCCGCAGCACTGACCGGGCTAGGGTCTTGAACCAGTACTCGGTGACCGCCCCACTGGCTTCGGTCATCAAGCCCTGGCCTTGCCATTTTGGCCCGAGCCACAGGCCCCGGTTGTTGTCCTGCTCATCCATCAGGCTGATGTTGCCGATCAGTTGCTCCGGCGCCGACTTCAAACGTATCGACCAGTGCCACTCTTTGCCCGCGGCAATCGCCGGCAACGCGATGTCACGCAGATAGGTCAGTGCGCCGTCGGCAGGGTACGGCCAAGGCACCAAGGCGTTGAGATAACGCACCACTTCCCAGTGCGGGAACTGTTGCTGGATGGCTTCGGCGTCGGACAACTCCAGCGGACGCAGGATCAGGCGTTCGGTGTACAGCGTGGGTATGGCTTCCATGTTCTTTGTCGCTCCTTGAGTCTAGATTCACCAGGTGCCGGTCGTCGAAGTTGGCAGGCTGAGTTTGCCACTGTCCACGAAGCGCAAGGTGCCGAACAAGCCGCCCGCGAGTTTGCCGCGCAGGACGTAGGGCAGGTTGTCGAGGGTTTGGGTTTTGCCCAGGCCCAGGGTCTGGCGCAGCACGGAGAACGCCGAGACACTCACCGGCACGGTCAGCACGGTTTCGGAAAAACGTGCAATCGAGCCCGATTGATCACTGACGCCAGAAGCGAGCGGCTGGCCGTTGACTTCCAGGTCCAGGGCGACGCCGTTGTAATTGATGGTGGTCTCGTTGGGGTTTTGCACGCGTATTTTCACGGCAAAACGTACTTCCATGTCCTGGCTTTGCAACGGCTCGAAGCCGACCACGTTGATGTTCAGCGGGTCGCGATTGGGCAGCAGGGCGCAGGCGCTCAGGGAAAGCAAAAGCAGGCAAAGGATAACGGTGTGGACACTGCGCATGAACGTGCTCTCTTAAAGAAAAGGCCGAACCGCCAGTGGCTCGGCCAAGAGCATTTCTAGCGGTTCAAGGGTGCGACAGCGGCAGGCGAGACGGGTTCACCCTTGGCCGGGACATCCGGGTTTTCCATGACTCGCAGGATCGAGGCTTCCGGATCGAAATCGTCTTCTTCCAGCTCGATGAACTCTTCAGGCAGGAAGATGTTGAGCACGATAGCGCACAACGCGCCGACGGTGATCGGCGATTCGAAGATGTTGTGCAGCGCCTTCGGCAACTCGCGCAGCACTTCCGGAACCGCCGCCACGCCCAGGCCCATGCCGAGGGATATCGACACGATCAGCATGTTGCGTCGGTGCAGGCCGGCTTCGGCGAGAATCTTGATTCCGGCGACGGCAACGGTGCCGAACATCACCAGTTCAGCGCCACCGAGTACTGGTTTGGGCATCAGTTGCAGCACCGCGCCGATCATCGGGAACAACCCCAGCAGCACCAACAAACCGGCTATGAAGAACGCCACGTAGCGGCTGGCCACGCCGGTGAGCTGAATCACGCCGTTGTTCTGGGCGAAGGTCACCATCGGCATGCTGTTGAACACGGCGGCCATGGCCGAGTTGAGGCCGTCGGCGAGCAGGCCGGACTTGATCCGGCGGATGTAGATCGGACCTTTAACGGGCTGGCGGGAAATCATCGAGTTGGCGGTCAAGTCACCGGCGGCTTCCAGTGGCGATACGAGGAAAATCACCGCCACTGGCACAAACGCCACCCAATCGAAGTTAAAGCCGTACTTGAACGGCACCGGCACGCTCATCAGGGGGACTTCGGGCAGGCTGGCGAAATTGACGTCACCCATCAGCCAGGCCACGAGATAGCCGAGGGTCAGGCCGATGACGATCGCACCGAGGCGCAGGAACGACACATCGACCCGGTTCAACAGCACAATCGTTCCGAGCACCAGGGCCGCCAGGGCCAGATGACTGGCCGCGCCGAGGTCCGCCGCACCGAAGCCGCCGGCGATGTCGGTCATGGCGACTTTGATCAGCGACAGGCCCATCAGCGTGATGATCGTGCCGGTCACCACCGGGGTGATCAGCATCCGCAATTTGCCGATGAACTGGCTCAACACTACTTCGATGAAGGCGGCGAAAAAGCACACACCGAAGATGGTCGACAGGATTTCGTCGGTGCCGCCGCCCCGGGCCTTGACCATGAAGCCGGCACTGAGAATCACGCTGATGAATGAGAAGCTGGTGCCTTGCAGGCACAGCAGGCCGGAACCGATCGGGCCGAAACGTCGCGCTTGAACAAACGTGCCGAGCCCCGAGACGAACAGCGCCATGCTGATCAGATACGGCACCTCGCTTTGCAGGCCGAGAGCGCCGCCCATGATCAGGGTCGGGGTGATGATGCCGACGAAACTGGCGAGCACGTGTTGCAGGGCGGCGAAGACAGTGGCGGTCAGGTGCGGGCGATCGTCGAGGCCGTAAATCAGGTCGTTATTGCGCGAGGCAGGGGCTTTTTCGGAGGCGGTCATGGTGAGGTGCGTGCCAGAAGGCGGGCCGGGTCAAAAATGGAGGCGCAGGATGCCAGCAGCGGGCATCAAGGGCAACGCACAACGCACTGATCGTTCCCACCACTCTGCGTGGGAATGCCTCACCGGACGCTCTGCGTCCGCTCTTGGGACGCGGAGCGTCCCTGGCTGCATTCCCACGCAGAGCGTGGGAACGATCATCAGGCGAACGCGGCCAGTAGATCTTCTTCAAATGCCTTTTGCGCATCCCCCGGCACCTGGGCGCGATGGCGGGCCAGATGGAATGCCACGTCGAAACTCATATCGCCACGGCGTACGGCCCGCAAAAATCCGTTGTCTTCCCAGCTGCGGGCAAAGTGTTCGGGTAAATAACCGACATGCTTGCCAGAGAGAATGAAGGCGAGGGTGCCCTCGACTTGCTCCGAGCGTGCCGAACACATCTTCCCCTGGAAGGGGTCGTCGCTGCGCAGGAAGCGGTAAGGGTGATCGACCCGATCGCACGCCTGTAGCGCTTGATCGTCAGGCGCCTCATTGGTGAACAACGGATGGCCGGCGGCGCAATACAAGTGCTGGGTTTCGGTAAACAGTTCGCGGTAGTCAAAAGCGCTTTGCACTTGTGAGAAATAGCCGATCGCCAGGTCCAGTCGTTGTTGCAGCAGCAAGCGTTCCATCTCGCCGGGCATGGCGCTGATCAATTCGATACGTACCGATTCGTCCCGTTCGCGAAAACGCCGGATCGCATCGGCCACCCGTTGCAGCACGGATTGATCGAGCGCTTCGGACAGCCCCAGCCGAACCTCGCCGATCAAGCGCCCGGCCACTCCATTGGATTGATGACGGAAGGCTTCGATGGACTCGAACAGGCTGCGAGTTGCATTCAGCAGTTGTTCGCCCTTGGGTGTGATCTTGAAACCACCCTTGCCACGACTGCACAGGCGATAGCCGAGTCGGGTTTCCAGTTTGGCCATTTGCTGGCTGATGCTCGACTGGCTTAAGCCCAACTCCCCCTGAGCCGCGCTGAAACCGCCGCACTCCACCACGTTGACGAACAGGCGCAGCAGTTGCAGATCGAGATCGTGGAGTTGGCTGAGCATTAAACATTACCTCTGGATAAAGTCAGGATAACTAACTTGGTATTTTTCCAATGTATCCGACGACGCATTCTGCATCCACTTCATCTGGTCAGGTGTTCCGTCATGGCTCCCATGTTCAAGCTGTGTTTACCCGCGCTGTTGCTCGCCGTGGCTGTATCAGCTCAGGCCGAGGAAAAAGTCGTCAATCTCTACAGTTGGGCCGATTACGTAGCGCCTGAAACCTTGCGGCGGTTCGAGCAGGAAACCGGCATCCACGTGCGCTACGACACCTTCGATTCCTCGGAGGTGCTCGAAACCAGATTGCTCACCGGGGGCAGCGGTTATGACGTGGTCGTGCCGTCTTCCAGCGTGCTGGCCCGCGGATTGGCCGCCGGTGCCTTGAAAGAGATTCCCCACGAAGGCCTCAAGGGTTACGCCAACCTCGATCCGGATTTGTTGGAAAAACTCGCCGCCGTCGACCCCGGCAATCGCTATGGCGTGCCCTACACCTGGGGCACCTTGGGTCTTGGGATGAATGTCGAAGCGGTGAAACAGCGCTTGCCGAATGTGCCGCTCAATAGCCTCGATTTGCTGTTCAAGCCTGAGTACGCCAGCAAATTGAAGGACTGCGGCATCGCCATTCTCGATTCGCCCCAGGAAGTCGTCGGCCTGGCGTTGCATTACCTGGGTAAAGATCCCTACAGCACTGACAGGGCTGATCTGACAGCCGCCGAGGCGTTATTGCGTCAGCTGCAACCCAATGTGCTGTACGTCGCGACCGGTCGACAGATCAGCGATCTGGCCAATGGTGATGTTTGCCTGGCGCTGACCTACAACGGTGACGCCAGCATGGCCGCCGACCAGGCGAGCAAGTCCAACAAACCATTCGAAGTGGCGTACCGGATTCCGAAAGAGGGCACGCTGGTCTGGCAGGACAACCTGGCGATCCCCAAGGACGCGCCGCACCCCGAAGCGGCCCGCGCCTTTATCGAGTTCATGTTGCGCCCGGACTCCGTCGCGGCGCTGACCAACACACTGTTCTTTGCCACCGCCAACCAGGCCGCAACATCGCTGGTGGATGAGGCGGTGCGCACCGACCCGGACATTTACCCACCCGCCGACGTTCGCGCTCTGCTGTACGCCGACCGCAGCATGAGCCTTAAGGACCTGCGGCAGCGCACTCGCTTGTGGACCACTTTCCGTAGCCGCCAATAAGCCAACAACAAGGAGCACCTGATGGACGTCCCGATGCAAAACGATCAGGCCATGACCCGCGACAGCCTCTATGGCACTGCCGCCGAAAGTACCTACGCCGGTATCACCAGTTTCATGCGTCGTCGCTACAGTCGCGACTTGCGCGGCGTCGACGTAGCGGTCAGCGGTGTCCCGTTCGACACCGCCACCAGCAACCGCCCCGGTGCGCGTTTCGGACCACGGGGCATTCGTGCCGCGTCCGCCGGGATTGCCTGGGAGCGCCATTGGCCGTGGGCCTTCGACCCGTTCGACCATCTGGCGGTGATCGACTACGGCGATTGCGACTTCGATTACGGCACACCGCAGTCGGTTCCGGACCGCATCGAAGCCCATGCCGAACACATTCTCAACGCCGGTAGCGCGATGCTGACGTTCGGCGGGGATCACTTCATCACGTATCCGCTGCTCAAGGCTCATGCGCGCAGACATGGTCCGCTGTCGTTGATCCACTTCGACGCCCACAGCGACACCTGGCCGGACGAAGACGGCAAGCGCGTCGATCACGGCACGATGTTCTGGCACGCAGCCAAGGAAGGGTTGGTGGATCCGTCGCGTTCGGTGCAGATCGGTTTGCGCACCACCAATGACGATCACCAGGGCTTTCAAGTGCTGGATGCGCGGCAAGTGCATCGAGGTGGCGTTGATGCGATTGTCGAGGCCATTCGGGCACGGGTCGGTGATCATCCGGTGTACCTGACGTTCGACATTGATTGCCTTGATCCGGCTTTCGCTCCAGGCACCGGAACGCCGGTGTGCGGCGGCCTGAGCACGGTGCAGGCGCTGGAAATCCTCGGCGGCTTGCGCGGGATTAATCTGGTGGGGATGGACGTTGTGGAAGTGGCGCCGGCCTACGACAGTGCGGACATTACCTCACTGGCGGCTGCGACGTTGGCGATGGAAATGCTGTGCCTCTATGCCGCGAAGCATAAGGTCGACCGGTAAAACGCGGTCAAAACTGTGGGAGCGGCGGTGCGGCGATCCGACTTGCTCGCGAAGGGGGCGTGTCAGCCAATATTTATATCAATTGACATACCGCTTTCGCGAGCAAGCCCGCTCCCACATTCGATCGGTGTCAGGCAACCGGGATTTTTTGGTAGATCCAATGTCTCAGCCCCAATAAATTGCGTCATCGACCCGGCAATGGATTCATGGGGCACGCCCATCCAAGGGTGTACTGGGTAGCATTGCTACTGCCACTTTCTGACAGGTGCCTCTGCTAAGCTCCGACAACTTTTACGGACAGAGCCTGCCGATCGTGTCGCGTACCACTCGTTTACTGACCTTGTTGCAAGTACTGCGCGGCAAAAGTCGTCCGGTGACCGCGGCGACGCTTGCCGGCGAATTGCAGATTTCTGAACGCACGCTGTACCGCGACATCGCCGAACTCTCCGCCCTCGGCGCGCCAATCTACGGCGAAGCGGGGATCGGCTACGTGCTGCGCAGCGGTTTGTTTCTGCCACCGTTGATGCTCAACGCCGATGAAACCGAAGCCATCGTGCTGGGGTTGCGCTATGTGGATCAGCGCGGTGATGAAGTGTTGAGCAAAGCGGCGGCGGATGCGCTGGCCAAGATTGCGGCGGTATTGGCGCCCGAAGCGCTGGACGCGTTACGCAACCCGACGGTGTTGCCGGGACCGCCCGGCTATGGCTTTGCACCCAACGCCGTGCCGCTGAATGTATTTCGCCAAGCCATCCGCGATCAGGCCAAGCTCCATATCGATTACGCGGACGCCAACCAGGTGCCGAGTCAGCGGCTGATCTGGCCGCTGGCCCTGGGTTTTTTGAACGAGGTACGAATCATCGTCGCCTGGTGTGAGTTGCGCAGCGCCTATCGGACCTTTCGCACTGACCGGATCTCGGCGGCGAACGAGCAGGGCGAGCGTTATCCGGGGCGGCGCAGCGACCTGCTGCGCACCTGGCGCAAACAGATGCAACTTGACGAAGCCGGGCGCTTCACTCCTGACAAGAACTGACACAGGCTTGTTTTAGCATGGCTGCAGAATCAACAAACAAGGAGCCGTAACCATGTCCAATCCCGCCTCTTCACTGGCACCCGCCATCGCCGCCTACATTGCTGCCGCCAATGCCCGCGACACCTCACGGGTTGCCAGTTTTTTCGCTGAGGATGCCAATGTGTTCGATGAAGGCCAGCACCAGGTCGGCACTCACGCCATCGCGCAATGGATGCAAGACACCGCCCAGCGATACCAGCCACGGGTCGAAGTGCTCGACGTGCAACTGCGCACCGGCAAAGTGTTGGTGCATAACCTGATCTCCGGAACGTTTCCCGGCAGCCCGCTGGAATTGCGCTACATGTTTCGCCTGAACGAACAGGGCAAGATCGCCCGGTTAGACATCTCCCTCTAACCGACAACGAGATCCCCTGTAGTTGCTGCGTTGTGGCGAGGGGATAAATCCCCTCGCCACAACACAGGTGCCACATGGACGTATACTGCCGCGCATGAATGTCGACTCCCCCTTAAACGCCTGGCAACACGCCATCGAACAGAAGGGCTTCGTCCAGGACGAAGCCCAGGAACATGCCGTGTGGGCGTTGCAGAAATGCTACGAAGCGCTGCATGAAGGGCGCACGCCGGTCACTGGCGTGTACCTCTGGGGTCCGGTCGGTCGCGGCAAGACCTGGTTGATGGACCAGTTTTACCAAAGCCTGCAGGTCCCGGCCCGCCGCCAACATTTCCACCACTTCATGGGCTGGGTGCATCAGCGTTCGTTTCAGCTGACCGGCACCGCCGACCCGTTGAAGGCGTTGGCTCGCGAACTGAGCGAGGAAGTGCGGGTCCTGTGCTTTGACGAATTGTTCGTCAACGACATCGGCGACGCGATCATTCTCGGGCGTTTGTTTCAGGTTATGTTCGAACAGGGCGTGGTGGTGGTCTGTACCTCCAATCAGCCACCGGATCAGCTGTACGCCGATGGCTTCAACCGCGACCGGTTCGTGCCCGCCATCGAAGCCATCAAGAAACATATGCAGGTGATTGCGGTGGATGGCGGCGAAGATCATCGCCTGCATCCAGGCAAAGGTTTGCAGCGTTACTGGGTGGCGACACCGGGGCAACCCAGCGCTCTGGGTGAAGTGTTCAAGGCACTCACCGTCGGCCAGTCGGTGTCCAGTGACCCGATCAAGGTCGGCTACCGCTCACTCAATGTCGTGCAGGCCAGTCAAACCGTGCTCTGGACTCGTTACGCCGATCTCTGTGAGCAGCCGTTTGCCGCCATGGATTTCATCGCCCTGTGCGACACCTTCAGCGCTATTCTTTTGAGTGAGGTGCCCAACCTCAGCGCGCAAAAGCGCGAAGGGCGCATCGCCCGAGGCACCGAAGACGGCGTCGAACGGGTGGTAGCGGGCGATCGCGAGTTGCCGCAATTGTCGGTGCATGACGACGGTGTGCGGCGTTTCATCGCCCTGGTGGACGAGTGCTACGACCGCAAGGTGCCGCTGTGCCTCGAAGCGCAGGTGCCCATGGAATCGTTGTACACCGAGGGTTATCTGGAGTTTCCGTTCCGCCGCACCCTCAGCCGTTTACAGGAAATGCAGCTGCAACGTTTCGCCGAAGCTTGAACAAGGAGCCGCGAACATGAATCAGCCTCTGTCGCACCATTTGCTGACCATGGCCTATCAGAACGCCTGGGCCAATCATCGCCTCGCCAAGGCCTGGAACCAGTTGAGCCCGGCCGATCTGACGGCGCCACGGGTCAGCTTCTTTCCCAGTCTGCGCGCCACCCTCAATCACATCCTGACCTGTGACTGGTTTTACGTGGATGCGCTGGAGCGGGAGTTGCGCGGCGATGACCCACATCCTGACTGCTCTGTGTTTTTCAACCAGGACGAGCCGTTTACGCACGCCGCAGACCTCAAGCGCGAACAAGCGCTGGTGGACCGTCGACTGATTGCCTATTGCGAGCAAATGCGCGACGCAGACCTTGGCAAGATCGTGACCATCGCCCGGGACACGCCGCAACATGACAGCCGCTTGCGCCTGCTGTCGCATCTGTTCGAGCACCAGATTCATCATCGCGGGCAGGTTCACGCCATGCTCAGCGGAACCTCGGTCAAACCACCGCAACTGGACGAGTTTTTCTGTGCCGGTGAGTCAGACTTGAGGGCTGAGGATTTTGCCGAACTGGGGTGGACCGAAGCGTTGATCTGGGGCGCTTGAGTGAAAAATTAGCGCAGGGTCGGGTTGTCGACACGGCGGTGTCCGCGATATTGTCGGTCGGCCTTTCAGTTCGAAATGCGCTGGGGCAACTTAATGTGTGAACGAGGGTGGAAATGGAATCCGCAGAAATTCTTGTGCTTCAGGCCAGTTACACCAATTCGGTGCATGCCGAGGCAATTGGGCTGGTGCTGAATGCTTACGCCGAAGACCCGATGGGGGGCGGCCACTCATTGCCCGCCGACTTGTTGAAGCAAATCCCGGCGGAACTGGCCAAACGTCCCCATGCGTTCAGTGTTCTGGCGTTTGTCGGTGGCGAGCCGGCCGGGTTGGTCAATTGCTTTGAAGGTTTCTCGACCTTCGCCTGTCGACCGCTGGTCAACGTGCACGATGTGGCGGTGGTGAAGAAGTTTCGCGGCTTGGGGTTAAGCCAGAAAATGCTGCAAAAGGTCGAAGACATCGCTCGCCAGCGCGGCTGCTGCAAAATCACGCTGGAAGTGCTGGAAGGTAATGCAGTCGCCCAGGCGTCCTATGGCAAGTTCGGTTTTGCCGCAGGCATGTTCGACCCGGCGCACGGCCGGATGCTGTTCTGGACCAAGGCGCTTTAAGGTAATACGAGCAATGAAAAAGGGCGTCCATCAGGACGCCCTCTGTCGTTACGGTTTGTAGTGCTCTGTCACTTGCGCGGTTTGATCATTCGGAACCCTGATTTCAGCGGTGCTGGCGTGACTTTGATTCGCCGTTTGGCTCAGACGCAGACTCTCAAAGTAATACCGCATGCGTTCAGCGCCACCTTCGGCGAATACAGCGGTTGAACTGATCAGCATCAGGCCGGCGAGGATCATGGTTGTACGTTTCATGGTATGCCCCACTATGAGTTGTCGGGTCCTTTCGTCCATGAAGCAATGTCGAAGGGACATTATCCGCCGATTCCGTCAAATGGGAATTGCCTGCGCCTAGAGCTTCCAGTCCAGGCTCAGGGTCACCGTACGCGGGTCACCCCAAAACACACCGTTATAGAACCCGACGTTGTCGTAATACTTCTTGTCGAACAGGTTATCGACGTTCAGCGAGGCGGACAGGTGCTTGTCGAACTCATACCGCGACATCAGTTTGACCACGGTATAAGCCTCTTGGCGGATGTTGGTTTTTTCGGTGATCACCGCACCGTTGGCATCACGTCCCACTGGGCGACTGGCGGCGCGGAACACATCGCTTTGCCAGTTCACCGCGCCACCGACGGTCAGTGCCTGCCAGTCGCCGGGCAGACGATAGGCCGTGGAGAGCCGGAACATGTTCAGCGGCTGGTTGGTATTGGCGCGTTTCTTTTCGCCATTGGCCGCGTGGGTGTAGGTGTAGCCGGCCGTCATGTTCCAGCCGGCCATGACTTCGCCCGAGACCTCGGCTTCGAAGCCCTGAACCTTGTTGCCTTTACCGCCTGACTTGTAGAACTCATCACCGGTCACCGGATCCGGTGGCACCGAATCGTCGAGTTCGGCAACGTTGTCCTGTTTGCTCCAGAACAGCGCGGTCGCCAGGTTGAGGCGTTCTTCCAGCAAGCTGCCCTTGAGCCCCAGTTCATAGTTGCTGCCCACCACCGGCTCGAGGTATTTGCGGTTGCTGTCGCGGTTGTCTTGCGGCTTGAAGATGTCGGTGTAGCTGACGTACGCGGTGTATTCGGGGGTGAGGTCGTAGAGGAGCCCGGCGTAGGGCGTCCACATGTCGTTGTGTTCCTGGCTGCTGGCATCGACGCTGCTCAGTTGCAGGTTGTTGTCGTACTTGTTGGTCCTGGTCGACACCTTCCAGCTGCCATAACGACTGCCGAGTACGGCGTGCAGCTCATCCGTCAGACTCAGGCGAGTGGCCAGGTAACCGGCCTTCTGGCGGGTACTGTCTTTTGAACCTGAAAGGCTGGTGACCGTGTCGGGAAACTTGGCGATATCACCCATGTACTTCCAGTCGCGGATGCTTTCGTAATCCGCCGCCCTGGGGCCGTCCACCATGTAGGGCGAATCTTCCCGGCGCTCGGCCTCGCCGTAGCCGATCATCATTTCGTGTTCCCTTCCGAATAGCGAGTAAGGGCCGGCTATGTTGAAGTCATACGCCTTCATTTTTTGCGTACTGAGCATGTGGCTGACGTTAGCGCTCATGCCACTGCGATCAGCCTCAGGGAAACCCCCGCCGCCGTAGTAGATCTTGCCGTCGGTATCGCTCTCGCGATGGGTGTAGGCGGCCTTGGCGCGCCACCCGGCACCCAATTGGTGTTCCAGCGTGGCGAACGCGGTTTTGTCCTTGAGCGGCCAGGAACTCCACGAGGTGGCCATGTTGGTGGAGCGTCCGAGGTTGGCCTTGCCACCGTCAGCGTTCCAGTACGGCACCGTGCCCCAGGATGTGCCCTGGACGTGTTTGTTCTGATAGTCGTAGCCCACGGCCAATACAGTGTCATCGGTCAGGTCGGCTTCGAGAATGCCGTAGCCGACTTCACGTTGTTGCTGGTACTTGTCGCGGAACGAATCGCTGTCGCGATAGGCCAGCACGCTGCGTCCGCGCAAGCGGCCGTCGAACGCCAGCGGGCCACCGACATCCAGATAACTGTAGTAGTCGTCATAACTGCCGCCGCTGACACCGGTCTGGACTTGCCACTGCGACGTCGGCCGTTTACGCACCATGTTGATGGTGGCCGAAGGGTCGCCCGCGCCAGTGGTCAGGCCGGTGGCACCACGAACCACTTCGATGCGGTCGTAGATGATGGTGTCGGAATCGGACTTCATGAAGGTGAAGGTGTTCAGCATGCCGTCGATCTGGAAATTGCTGATCGAGTAACCCCGGGACGAATAGCTGACCCGGTCCGAATCGTTGTGCTGAACGACCACGCCGGTGGTCTGGCTCATGGCTTCGGACAGCGTGCCGAGTTTGAAGTCGTCCATTTGTTGGCGCGTGACCACGGACACCGATTGCGGCGTTTCCTTGATCGACAGGTTCAGGCGCGTCGCCGTGCTCATGGCGCCCGTGGTGTACGACTCGGTGTTTTCGGTGGTGCTGCCCAAGCCCTGGGCGGTGACATTGGTGGCGCCCAGTTCGAGGGTGCGGGCGGGTTCTTGATCCGGGTTGGTTTCAGCCAGCAGCTCGGGGCACAGGGCGACACTGCACAGGCCCAGGGTAAAGGTCATGGAACGGGTGATAGGCGCGAACATCGCGGCCGACTCCTTGTCTTCGAGGGAAAATTTCCGTTTGTTCAAAGACGAAGGGGAGAGCCGGGATTTAGCTATAAACGAGAATAATTATTATCTTTGCGGCGTTTCGGGCAGCACCGCCACGCAAAGGCACAGGAAAAGGGGCCGGAACCGGCCCCTGAAAGGATTACTTCTGAACGGCTGCCGTAGCGCCTGGCAGCGCCTTGGGCTTCATCAGGCTGAAGTCGATCAATGCCTTTTGCTTGCGCTCATAAGGATTGCCGATCATCAATGGCCGTGGTTTGAAACTGTCGCTGACCAGGCTCTTGCTGCGATCCAGTTCATCGAAGCTCAGACCCGCCAGATCAGCCCAGGTATGGATCAGGTGCGAGCTGCTGTAAGGCCGCCCCAGATCACCGGCAAAGCTCCAGTCATGGTTTTCGCGCCATTTCGGCGAGGCCCAGGCCATGAACGGAATGGTGTACATCGGCGCCGTCGGTTTGCTTTCGTTGCGGCCAAGGGTGCTGTGACCAGGAGAATCGAAAACGTCTTCACCGTGGTCGGAGAGGTACAGCAGGAACCCGTTCGGATCAGACTTGGCGTAGTCCTTGATCAGGCTCGAGACCACGAAGTCGTTGTACAGCACCGCGTTGTCATAGCTGTTGTACGTCGGCACCTGATCGTCGCGCACACCGTCCGGAACGCCTTTGCGGTCCTTGAACTTGTCGAAGGACGACGGATAACGGTATTGATAGCTCATGTGCGTGCCGAGCAAATGCACGACGATCAGCTTGCGCGGCGCAGCGTCGGCCAAGGCCTTGTTGAACGGCTCGATCACATCGCCATCGTACTGGGCGGCATTCTGGTTACGGTTGTTGTTCAGGTACACCTGCTCGTCGGCCTGCTCGGAGAAGGTCGTCAGCATGGTGTTGCGCTTGGTCATGGTCTGCTGGTTGGTGATCCAGAAGGTCTTGTAGCCTGCCTGTTTCATCATGCTGACCAGCGACGGGCTCGACAGGTACAGGTCCGGATTTTCTTCATCGGCGAAGGTCAGAACCTGCTGCAACGCCTCGATGGTGTAAGGGCGTGGGGTGATGACATTATCGAAGACCGCCAGTTGATCCTTGAGCTTGTCCAGCTCCGGGGTGGTTTCCCGAGGGTAGCCGTACAGGCTCATGCGCTGACGGTTGGTGGACTCACCGATCACCAGCACCAGGGTCGCCGGCTGATTGGCCGCCGAATCCTTGAGATTGTGCAGGGGAGGGATCTTGCTCGCGCTATGGAGCATGTCTTGCATACCCGCCAGGGTATCGAGGTAACGGTGATAAGCCACGGCCATCTGCCAAGGCACGGCGGGCTCGATACGGGTTTCAAACTTCTCGAAACCGCTGGCAAGGCTGCCGGTGCGCGCGGTTTGCTTGATCAGCGGATAACCGACCACGGCCACTACAATCGCCGTTGCAGCCACCAGTGCCCGACCGCGGGGCATGTACACCGGGCGCAAGCGAGTCCAGAGGAAGTAAGCGAAAGCGGTGTGGGCGAGGAATGCCGCCACCATCCACCAGGCAAAATACTGAGTCATGTACTCGCCGGCTTCAGAGATGTTCGACTCGAACATGATGAAGATGACGCTTTGGGAAAACTCCTGCTGATAGATGAAGAAATAACCCAGACTGGCCATTGAACAGGCCCACAGCACTACACCAATGACTGCCGCCATGACACGTGTCTGTTTGGGGAACAGCAACATCGGCGCAAGCCAGAGGGCGCTCATCACAAAGGCCTGGCGGAACCCGCTGAAACCAGAGGTGCCTGTCAGTTGGATCAGCAGTTGGGTAATGCCGGAAAAATACCAGAAGAACAGGAACAGCCAGAGAAATCCTGTCCAGTCGAAACCATTCGCAGACGTATTGCTGCGTTTAAACAAAGCCATTCAGCGCTCCAGCCAGTAATCACTTTCATCGTCGGGACATCGACGTCACCGACGAACAGGCACCGCGCGGATACCGAGCGGCCATAATGAGCCGGAGTATCAACAAACGGATGTGAAAACTTCGTGATGTTGCCGGGTTTGGCAAAGAGGGATAGCAGGTCGGAAACAGCAATGGGCTGCTTCCGAATCAAGCGAGGGGATCAGGCGTGAGGCACACGGTGAGTGACGGGCAAAGGCTGGGCCTGATTGCTTTGTGTCAACAAGCGCAATTGCGCGAGCTCCTGCTTCAATTGGTCGCGCTCGTCTTTCAACTGGCGCAATTCATCGCGACGAATCGTGACGTAAAGGGTTTGTGCTGGCCGTGCTGCTTGTACTGTGCCCATTGCTCACCTCGCAAATGGCTGTCTCAACTGTAAACCTGCCCCCGACATCGGGTGCTTATTTACTATCGGCGCCGATTTTGATTTCTTTTGCCCTTGAAGGGAACTTTTTTATTTTTCACGGTCGTTGTGTCTTCGGCTCGATTACCGACGTTATCAATCTGAATCGGGCACAATGCCCGGAAACTATGTGCCAGCGCTCTGGACTAACCCTCATTAGTCACGTTGGGCTATAACCTTTGACACACTTTATTTGTAGTAAGGAGCATCAGCACATGCAACTCGGGATTATTGGACTGGGCCGCATGGGCGGCAATATTGCGCGGCGCCTGATGCTCAACGGGCATACCACCGTTGTTTACGACCGCAATACTGCCTTTGTCGACACCCTGGCCGCAGAAGGCGCCGCTGGCGTCATCGACCTGCCAGCGTTGGTCGCTGGCCTGGCCAAGCCACGTGCGGTGTGGGTGATGCTGCCGGCCGGCGCACCGACCGAAGACACCATCGACACCCTGAGCACCTTGCTCGAAGCTGGCGATACCATCATCGACGGCGGCAACACCTTCTATAAGGACGATATTCGCCGGGCGAAAACCCTCTCGCAGAAAGGCCTGCACTACGTCGACGTCGGCACCTCCGGCGGCGTCTGGGGCCTGGAGCGTGGTTACTGCATGATGATCGGTGGCGAAGCCGAGGTGGTTAAGCGCCTTGATCCGCTGTTCGACAGCCTTGCACCGGGCCTGGGTGACATCCCTCGGACCAAGGACCGCAAGTCCGAAGACGATCGTGCCGAGCGCGGTTACATCCATGCAGGCCCGGCCGGTTCGGGCCATTTCGTGAAAATGATCCACAACGGCATCGAATACGGAATGATGCAGGCCTTCGCCGAAGGCTTCGACATCCTCAAGACCAAGGCCAGCACCAACCTGCCGGAAGACCAGCGTTTCGACCTGAACGTAGGCGACATCGCCGAAGTATGGCGTCGTGGCAGCGTTGTGTCGTCCTGGCTGCTCGACCTGACCGCCGACGCGCTGGCAAGCGACCCGAAACTCGACGGTTACTCAGGCTCGGTGGCTGACAGCGGTGAAGGTCGCTGGACCATCGAAGCCGCGATGGAGCAATCGGTGCCCGTACCGGTGCTGTCGAACTCGCTGTTCTCCCGCTACCGTTCGCGTGGGCAAGGCACCTTTGGCGACAAAATTCTCTCGGCCCAACGTTTCGGCTTCGGTGGCCACGTGGAGACTTCGAAAAAATGACCCGCTTGATCCGCAATAAATCCAAGGCCGAAGCCGCACCACCGACCACGCTGTTTCTGTTCGGCGCCCATGGTGACCTGGTCAAGCGTCTGCTGATGCCGGCGCTGTACAACCTGAGTCGTGACGGTCTGCTTGGGGATGGACTGCGGATCATCGGCGTCGACCACAACGCCATCACCGATGAAGCCTTTGCGAAAAAACTCGAAGACTTCATTCGGGCCGAAGTGGCCGCCAAGGTCGGCAAGGGCGAGCATGCCCTTGACCCGGCCTTGTGGGCCAAGCTGGCCAAAGGCATCAGCTACGTCCAGGGCGACTTCCTGGACGACAGCACCTATCAAGCCCTGGCGGCGAAAATCGCCGACAGCGGCACTGGCAACGCCGTCTTCTACCTGGCCACTGCGCCACGGTTCTTCAGTGAGGTGGTGCGTCGTCTCGGCGCCGCCGGCTTGCTGCAAGAGTCGCCGGAAGCGTTCAGAAGGGTCGTGATCGAAAAACCCTTCGGTTCCGATCTGCCAACGGCGGAAGCCTTGAACGCTTGTTTGCTCAAGGTAATGACGGAAAACCAGATCTACCGGATCGATCACTATCTGGGCAAGGAAACCGTGCAGAACATTTTGATCAGCCGGTTTTCCAACAGCCTGTTCGAAGCGTTCTGGAACAACCACTACATCGACCACGTACAAATCACTGCCGCCGAAACCGTCGGCGTGGAAACCCGTGGCAGTTTTTATGAGCACACCGGCGCCTTGCGGGACATGGTGCCCAATCACCTGTTCCAATTGCTGGCGATGGTCGCGATGGAGCCGCCGGCTGCCTTTGGCGCCGACGCAGTACGCGGCGAGAAAGCCAAGGTAGTCGGTGCGATTCGTCCTTGGTCGGTCGAGGAAGCGCTGGCCAATTCGGTGCGCGGCCAATACGCGCCCGGCGAAATCGACGGCAAGCCGTTGCCGGGGTATCGCCAGGAAAACAACGTGGCGCCCGACAGCAATACCGAAACTTACGTCGCGCTGAAAGTCATGATCGACAACTGGCGCTGGGTCGGCGTGCCGTTTTACCTGCGCACCGGCAAACGCATGAGCGTGCGCGATACCGAGATTGTCATCTGCTTCAAACCGGCGCCGTATGCACAGTTTCGCGATACCGAGGTCGATGAACTGCAACCGACCTATCTGCGAATCCAGATTCAACCCAACGAAGGCATGTGGTTCGATCTGCTGGCCAAACGGCCCGGCCCGGCCTTGAAAATGGCCAATATCGAACTGGGCTTTGCCTACAAGGATTTCTTTGAAATGCAGCCGTCCACCGGCTATGAAACCCTGATCTACGATTGCCTGACCGGCGATCAGACGCTGTTCCAGCGCGCCGACAATATCGAGAATGGCTGGCGCGCGGTACAGCCGTTCCTCGACGCCTGGCAGCAGGACGCGAGCGTGCAGAGCTATGCCGCTGGCGAAGACGGCCCGCAGGCTGCCGAAGATCTGCTGACTCGCGATGGTCGCGTCTGGCACGGCCTCGGATGAGTGATGCAACGACGCACCCCATCCGTTTTCTGCTCAGTGACATGGACGGCACCTTGTTGCTGCCCGATCACAGCCTCAGCCAACGCACGATTGAAGCCGTCCGTTCCTTGCGCGAGGCGGGCGTGTTGTTCAGCCTCGCCACCGGCCGTCCACCCAAAGCCATGTTGCAGCAGATTGAAGCCCTGGGCGTCGACCTGCCAACGGCAGCCTTCAATGGCGGCACTATCGTCCATCCGGACGGCAGTTTGCTGGTCGCACATTTCTTGCCGGCGACGGCGGCGCTGACGGCATTGGCACTGTTTGCCGACCGGCCGGACATCGAAATCTGGGTGTTCAGTGGTGGCGACTGGTTGCTGAAAGATCCGAACGGCCCAATGGTGCCTCGTGAACAGCACGGACTGGGGTATCCGCCAGTGGTGGTCGAGAGTTTTGAACCGTACCTGGAACGTATCGACAAGATCGTCGCCACCAGCAACAACACGCAATTGTTGATTGAGCTGGAAGCACTGCTGCTGCCCAAAGTGGAAGGCCAGGCACAGGTTTCCCGTTCACAGCCGATTTATCTGGACGTGACCGCGATGCAAGCCAACAAGGGTGCAGCGCTGGCGACACTGGCTGAATTTCTCGGTGTACCGCTGGAGCAGACCGCGGCGCTGGGCGATGGCGGCAACGACCCGGCGATGTTTCACCGCGCAGGCTTGTCGATCGCCATGGGGCAGTCGGAAGAGGCGGTGAAGCGCCAGGCGGACGTGGTGACAGGCGCCAACACCGAGGACGGTGCCGCCCAGGCAATCGAGCGCTACATCCTCCCTCGATAGCTCATGCAAAAACCCTGTGGGAGCGGGCTTGTGTGGGCGAGGGGCTTGCCCCCGTTGGACTGCGCAGCAGTCCCATTTTTTGGGGCCGCTCCGCGACCCAACGGGGGCAAGCCCCCTCGCCACACAAGCCCGCTCCCATATTTTTTGGTCGGTGCTACAACCAATAACTCACGGCATACCAGCCAAGAACACCCATCACCACGGTGTACGGCAACGCCATCCACACCATCCGCCCGTACGACAGGCGAATCAGCGGTGCAATCGCCGAGGTCAGCAGGAACAGAAACGCAGCCTGACCATTGGGTGTCGCCACGCTCGGCAGGTTGGTGCCGGTGTTGATCGCAATCGCCAGCGTCTCGAAATGCTCTCGGCTCATGTGGCCGGAGATGAACGCCTGTTTGACCTCGGTGATGTAAATGGTCGCGACGAACACGTTATCGCTGATGGCCGACAGCAAGCCGTTGGCGATAAAGAGCATGCCCGGTTGTTGATCCGCTGGCAGCGCCAGCACCCACTGGATCAAAGGGGTGAACAGCTGCTGATCGTGAATCACCGCCACCACCGCGAAAAACACCACCAGCAGCGCTGTAAACGGCATGGCGTCCTTGAACGCGTTGCCGATACGGTGCTCGTCGGTGATGCCAGTGAATGCGGTGATCAGCACGATCACCATCAAGCCGATCAGGCCGACCTCGGCAATGTGGAGCGCCAACCCGACAATCAAAACCAGCGCTGCCAATCCTTGCACGATGAGCGCTGCACGTTGGCGCGAGGTGCGTTCGGCATCGTCTTCTGCAGCGTAGTTGGCCAGAATCGCGCGCACGTTGTCCGGCAACAGCGTGCCGTAACCGAACCAGCGAAGTTTCTCCAGCAGGACGCAGGTCACCAGGCCCGCCACCAGGACCGGCAATGAAACCGGGGCGACTTTCAGAAAGAACTCAGAAAAGTGCCAGCCCATCTCGTGGCCGATCAACAGGTTCTGCGGCTCACCGACCAATGTGCAAACACCGCCCAGTGCGGTACCCACGGCTCCATGCATCAGCAGGCTGCGCAGAAAGGCGCGGAATTGTTCGAGGTCGGCGTGATGGAGTGTGGGCAGGTGCTGGTCGTCGCCAAACTCACTGTCCTGACGCGGATCGTTGCCTGAGGCGACGCGGTGATACACCGAGTAAAACCCGACGGCTGCACTGATGATCACGGCGGTCACGGTCAAGGCATCGAGAAACGCCGACAGGAACGCCGAGAGGAAGCAGAACATCAATGCCAGCAGCGCCTTGGAGCGAACCCCGAGCAGCAGCCGTGAGAACAGAAACAGCAGCAGGTCTTTCATGAAGTAGATGCCGGCCACCATAAACATCAGCAGCAGGATCACCGGGAAGTTGTGCACCAGCTCGTCGTAGAGTGCCTGGGGCGTGGTCATCTTCAGCAGCAGTGCTTCGATCACCAGCAGGCCGCCGGGCATTAACGGATAACACTTGAGCGCCATCGCCAGGGTAAAGATGAACTCCAGCACCAGCAGCCAACCGGCCACTACCGGGCTGACGGTCCACAACACCAACGCGTTGAGAATCAGGAAGCCGACAATGCTTGCCTTGTACCAGCGGGGTGAATGCCCGAGAAAATTATGCGCGAACGCCTGAGCCATTGAACCGGGCATCGGCTACTCCTTGTATTAAGAAGCGCGCAACTTGCCGTAAGCGCCAGGGAAGATCAAGTGCAGGAATACTGTGCGGGCCTATCCCAGATAGCGCGCGACAACCGCCCGATAATTACCATCGAGTGAATAACCGCCTACGACAATGTTTCCATCGGCCTGCATGACCACTGAAGTCGCGGTATCCAGGCTGCGGCCAAGGCGGGTGCGAACCCAACCGGTGCCATTGCCGAAGCTGCGATCGAGTTGCCCGTTGGGTAGGTGCCGCGCCAGAATGAAATCCGCCTCGACGCCGCCGATCGTGGCTCCGACCGTCACCACGCAGCCGTCCGGCAGTGCCTTCGCGTCGGTCCACTGACAGCCACTGTGGCCAATTTCCAGCAATTGGGCCTGGCCTCCATTGCAATGAATGTCCGGGCGCCCGTTGCTGTGTATTTTCAGTGCCAGGCAGTGCATCGGGTCGCGGCTGCTGCCAAAGCACTGCACATCGCCATTTTCCTGTTGGACGATCTGGCTGACCTGAGCGCTATAGCCACGTGCCTTGAAGGTCATGAAACCATCCACGGCGAAACAATCGTCGAGCCTGCCGTCGATGTGATAGCGGGCCAACAGACCTTCTTCAGGGAAGTTGATCGATCCTCCCACCAGGATCCGGCCGTCTCGTTGCACCATCAGGCTGCTGAGCCAGGTGTTCATCAACAAGTGCCTGACAATCACGAAGCCACGACCGTTGAAGGTGTTGTCCAGCGAGCCGTCGGTGTTGAGCCGTATCAGCATGCCGACATGATCGGACAGTTCGAAGTGATGATTGGCCACCAGCAGGATCCGACCATCCTCCTGCACGCAGGCATCACAGGCTTCTGCGCCCGGTACGCCGGGGGGAAGCCAGGTGTCACGCACGCCTTGGGAAAGATCGCCCGGCAGACGCACGACGCAGCGGCCATTGTCGCCAAAACATTGCGCCGGCCGACCATGCTGATCAAACAGGGCGAGGGCGGGCAGTGTCCGGTGAGCATTTTCGTAATGCAGGCCGGCTACCAGTATGTGTCCATCGGCCAGTACCTGGACTTTGCCGGCCATGGCTTCAAAGCCGTGTTGAAATTGCCCGATGACGCTGCCTTGGTTGCCGAACGCCAGATCCGCCGAGCCGTCCTCAAGCAAGCGAGCCAGACCGAAGCGGCTGCCGCCTGGCGTTCCGACCTTCGCCGCGACTAACAACCTGCCGCTTGAATCAATCGCAACTCCGTTGGCCATGCTTGAGAGACTGCCTGCGAAATACACTTGGGTTTTGCCGGATGAGGCGAAGGTTGAATCAAGCTTGCCGGCGTCACTCAGGGTTGCCGGTAATGCAAACGCGGTCTGGATTGACATGCACGCAGCTCCTTGCGAGTCGTCCTGAACCGGGAGTTTGGGTGGCGACTGTATAAGGAAACATTCAATCCCTGAACGGCTGAATGCACAACTGTCATAACTAACAGGCGGAGGGTCGCTGTGTGCCAGAACAGTGTCTTTTCGACCCACTGGCAAGCCTGCCAAGCAGTTAGGCGTGTGCAGTTTCGAAAAGTAATCGGGGGAGGGCGCGGGCTACCCTTTGGTAACCCGCAAAAACGCTTAGTGTGGCATTGACCACGATTGGAGTTTGTAACCCTCCTCGCTCAACTCCGCACGTGCCGCTTCAAGCAGGCATTCAAGTTGCGCAGGATCGGTATAGGCGCTGCTTGGGATCTGTTTGCGCCCGATGCTGCGGGTATTGGTGCGGTCGATAACGGTCAGGCAGAGTTCGCCATTGCCATCTTGTGGGGCCCAGGCCACGCATTGGAACGGTTGGAATGCGCGGTCGGCAATCAAAAGAGCTTCGTTGATGCGGAGCGGGGCGTTCATGGGGTTTTCTCTCTGTATGCCCAATCAAGTGATGTGCCGTCGGTTGGGCTTACCGTTCGGCTGGTTACTTGTACTGATGCCCGCAACCGGGGGGCGGGTCACATACAATTAAAAGAAATATCAACTTTCTTTGATGGGTTCAAGATTTGGACAGGCGTTGAAAGCTGAATGAAAGGAATGACTCGTTAGGTAACTAACCAAGTCGCTTCTTATAACTAATAACGCAACCGCTCTATAGTCAAACGATACAAGGTCACGTCAAATTATTGCTAACGTTACAGCCAGATCCGCCAAACGACTGTTTTTAATAATATTTCATAAATTTGGCGCCAAGGAACAGTCATGATCGAAGTGCCTGCCTTACGACGTCTGTTAGTAGTGGACCCTTGCGACGATTGTTATCGTCTGCTGCCGGGTTTGCGCTCTGTGGGTTGGGATGTTGACAGCTGTACCCTGGAAAATGTTGCCGATAAAACCTGTGATGTCGGCCTGTTGCGTTTGCAGCCTTTTCACCTCGAACACCCGGAAGCCGTCAAAGAGCTGATCAGCCGTAGCGGTACCGAGTGGATCGCCGTACTCAACCAGGAAGTCCTGCGCTTGCAGAATGTCGGAGACTTTGTCTGCGAATGGTTCTTCGATTTCCATACCTTGCCATTCGATGTATCCCGGGTTCAGGTGACGCTGGGCCGGGCATTCGGGATGGCACGCCTGCGTGGGCAAGGTACCGTTCACATTGATTCGCCTGAACACGAACTGCTTGGCGACAGCAAACCCATTCGCGAACTGCGCAAGTTGCTGAGCAAGCTGGCGCCCACCGAGTCTCCGGTATTGATCCGTGGTGAAAGCGGTACCGGTAAAGAACTGGTCGCCCGCACGCTCCATCGACAATCCCAACGTCACAGCAAACCCTTTGTCGCGATCAATTGCGGCGCAATTCCCGAACACTTGATCCAGTCCGAATTGTTTGGCCATGAGAAGGGGGCCTTTACTGGCGCCCATCAACGCAAGATCGGGCGGATCGAAGCGGCTAACGGCGGCACGCTGTTTCTGGACGAAATCGGTGATCTGCCCCTGGAGCTGCAGGCGAACCTGTTGCGTTTCCTTCAGGATAAGCACATCGAGCGGGTGGGCGGCAGTCAGCCGATTCCCGTGGATGTGCGGGTGTTGGCTGCGACCCATGTCGATCTTGAGGCTGCGATCGAGAAGAAACGCTTTCGTGAAGATCTGTATTACCGCCTCAATGTGTTGCAGGTCGCGACCGCGCCCCTGCGTGAGCGCAATGGCGATCTGTCGATGCTGGCCAACCACTTTTCCCATTTCTACAGCCATGAAACCGGCCGCCGTCCGCGCAGCTTCAGTGAAGACGCGTTGATTGCCATGGGCAAGCATGACTGGCCGGGCAATGTGCGCGAGCTGGCCAACCGGGTTCGTCGAGGGTTGGTACTGGCCGAAGGCCGGCAGATCGAAGCGCGAGACTTGGGCCTGATCAGCCAGCATGTAGTTGCCGCGCCGATGGGCACGCTGGAAAATTACAAGCACCGGGCAGAGCGCCAGGCTCTGTGCGATGTACTTAACCGCCACAGCGATAATCTGAGCATCGCCGCCAAGGTGCTGGGGATCTCCAGGCCTACCTTCTACCGGTTGTTGCACAAGCATCAGATACGTTGAGCTGCAACTAAAAGCACTGAAAACCTGAAGCCATCAACAACAAAAAACCCGCCGAAAAAGCGGGTTTTTTGTGGGGGCCGGATTAGAAGTAGTACGGGAATTTCAGGCTGAAGGAAAAGTCTGGCGAGTCGTCGGTCAGTCCGATGGACAGGTTGGGAACGATCGTCAGGTTATCGGTTGCCGCCAGGGTCATGCCGATGTTGAAGTTGGCCGCGTTGTAGTCGCTGTTGGTAATCGATTGCCAATCGCCACCGTCCGGCTTGATCTTGCTCTTGCGGGCGAACTGGTCGGTGAACGAGAACGACATGCTCATCTTCTCGTTCAAGGCGAAAGCGATGCCGGCGCCGACCTGCCAGGAATTGCCCAGTTTCACGTCACCGGGCACCTTGGCGTTGACCTGAGGGCTGATGTCGCTGAAAGAGTCTTCAATGTTGTAGGTGTAGGACAGGCTGCCGAACAGCACGGCTGGGTCGAAGGTCTTGACCAGCGAGATACCCGGGGTGATCGCCCAGACACCATTGCCGGTAGGCAAGTCTTCGGGTACTGCGAGGTTATCGTTGCCCGGGACCTCAACCAGTTTGATGCCGTAAGGGTCATCCCCGGTCGGCGCCTTGACGCGCAGTGTCATCACCGCGTCGGGCAGGTTGGCCGATTCATCCAGGAACTTGTAGGCAACGCCAACGTTCACATCGCCGATCGCCGGGTCGCGGGTAACCGTCGCGTCTGAAACCCCGTTGGCGGCGCCACCAGCGCCGCCGGAGGAATACGTGGTTTCGCGATAGACCACGGGGACGTTAATGTCGAACTGCCAGCGTTGTCCCGTGTTGTAGCGGGCGGTCAGGTCCAGGGTCCAGTTATCCGCCTTGATACGGTCGAGGTTGATGTTGCCGAGGAAGATCGAGTCCAGTGCCAGGAAGCCGTTGAGTACCAATGCACGGGTATCGTAGTGCGTGTAGGTCACGCCGGTTTCGAAACTGAATTTGCCGCCACCGAAGAAGCCGCTGGCTTCGTCGTACAGGTTGGAAACGCTTTGCGCAGGCTCCGAATCATCCTTGAGCGACTGGCCATATGAACTGCCTGTGGTTCCCGGCGCACCAGCGGCCAGCGTCTGGCCACCCTTTGGCGTTTCGGCGGGGGATTTGGTCAGGCGTTTGGGAGCAGGTGTTGCAGGTGTTTCTTCGACTTGGCGAACGCGTTGCTCGAGTACCATCAATGCGTTCTGCTGTGCTTCGTAACGCTGTTTCAACTCCATGAGTTCTTGTTTTAATAATTCGACCTGGGGGTCCGGTGCTGCGTATAGCAGTGTCGCCGGGGCCAGGCTACTCAAACAAACGATAGCTCTGAACGTAAACGATCGGTGCATGGGTTAGCCGTCCCTTCTGACTTCATCTGATGAGACTGAGCGTAGATCAGAATCCCTGGGTGCGAAGACCTTTGAGCTGGTCCAGATTGCCGTTCAGCGAGCCGGCTGTCGCCACGTTGTCACGCAGCACGACATTGAGGGACGTGAGGTTTCGGACCTGGTTATCAGCGCCGAGCAAAGTCGTGTTCTGCATCAGCCCACCCTGGCCCAGGCGTTGTACCGTATTGCCCTGGTTGTTGTTGGCCACGATGTTGAGTTGCATACCCGTACCGGTCGAAGAAACGCTCAGCGAGCCCGCGCCATTGGCGTCGGCCAGCGTCGAGCCTGCGGCCAATGCCTGTCCTTGCTGTTGCGTTGTGGGCGCCTGATTAGACCTTGTGACGTTGATATCAACGTTGTTGTAGGCAGTGTTGTGGTCGCCGGCAGCACGCACGACTTGAGTGACACCTTCAGTGGTATTGAGGCCGTCGCCGCCAGTGACGGTGCCGGTGCCTTGTGAGCTCGCTGAGCCATAACCTTTTTCATTGATTATCGACACATAGAACTGTGGCTTGATGGTCGATTGTTGAATTTGCATCGAGGACGTTGCCCCGATCACTTCACCGTTGGCATTTTGCCAAGTGCTGGTCATGACGATGCCGAAACTGATGATCCGCCCCGGCATGACATAGCGGCCGCGCAGGGATGCCAATTCGTGATCCTTGAGTTCAATGGGTTTGAGCGTTTGTGCCTCGGTCGGCAGGCTGGCGGCCAGGCAAACCACGGCCAGCCAGATTGGAGTCTTCATTGGAATGCTCCCGGAGCGTCGTGCTCCCTTGTTATTAGAAGAAGTCGCTTTGGATGAATCCGAAATCCATCAACTCTGCGTCTTGCACCGGGCTGAAGGTGTTGATGCGGTTCTTGGCGGTCAGTGGCAGGGGTGGGTCGAGCAACGCATTGGATTTGTCGTAGCCCTGGCCGATGACGGCAAAGATGATGCCGTTCCAGCCTTTTACAAAGTCTTCGACTTTGTAACGTTTATGACCGAGTACCGGATCTCCGATGTATACCCAGCCGTTATGAACCCGTTGCATGACTACAAAATGTTTGTAGCCACGGATATCCATGAGTACCACGACCGGAATTTTGATTTCGCTCAACGTTTCCGTCGCTACCCGGTAACCACGGGCCCGCATGCCGAGACTTTCCACGTAACGCTTCATGTCGAGCATGGAGAAGCCCTGGACGCGGACAAGGTCTTGATCCGAGTGGGCCAGCATGCCTTCGATGATTTGTTCTTCGTCTACATCCAGCCAATAGGCCTGGCGCAATATCGTCGCCAGCGCCGCTGCGCCGCAACTGAAGTCGGTTTTCTGCTGTACCAGGTCGGAAAACTTGCGCTCACGAATGCTTTGGATCGGCTTATATACCAACCCGCCACCCGGCAGGACGGAAAGCGGCAGTTGTGCAGCCTCGATAACACTGGCCACGCAAAGCAGGAACGCCAAGGCGATAATGCGCATAGCGGGATGCCTTCTGGTGGTGTTGAAAAAGGCCCCCGTAAGGGGGCCTCCAGAGACAGCAGTTAGAACGATTGGTTGGAGATGGCCAGCGAGTTGCTTTGCTGGTTGCCCACACCGGCAGCTACGTTGACGCCCAGGTTGCCACTGCCACCATTCACCGAACCGCTCAGGGTTGCAGTGTTGGTCACAGGGTTGGCCCAGCCAGTTGGAGTCAGCACTTGATAAGAGTAGGTGTTGCTCAAATCATATGAGCTGCTTTCACTCCAGCTTCCCGCTTTGGCGTACTCAGATTCGGACGACTTGCTGCCCGATTTATCGTACGAGGACGCGGTCGATTTCTCGAACGAAGCGTCGAACGCTTTCTCGAACGACGATTCGCGCGATTTGTCGTACGAGGATTCATGCGATTTGTCGTACGAGGAGTCACGTGTACGGTCGTACGAGGAGTCGCGTGAACGGTCGAACGAGGAATCGCGCGAACGGTCGTACGATCTGTCTACCGCTACATCAAGTGTTGCGTCAACCGATGCGCTAAGCGATGCCTCGGAACTCCTGCTACGGGTGCGATCGCCAAAGCCATTGTTATAGGTAGTGGAGCTGGAAGCCGCTGCTTCAGCGTCCAAAGTAGCGCCCAGGGAAGCATTCAGAGAAGCACTCGAAGAACCGCTAGCACTGCTGCTGTTGGAACCGCTTGCACTGCTGCTGTTGGATCCGCTAGCAGAACTGCTGTTGGAACCGCTTGCAGCGCTGCTGTTGGAACCACTTGCAGCGCTGGCGGATGAACCGCTTACATCAATGCTAAGCGAACCGCTGGCTTCGGAGCTTTTGGAACCGGCCGCAGCCCAGCTCGAAGAAGCGCTTTGACTGCCACTAGCCTCGAAGGACTTCTCGCGAGAGGCACTACCACTAGCGGTTTTGGTAACCGTAATGGTATCCACGCGGTAGGTCCGGTCAGCGGTGTTGTTCACTGTCAGGCCAGGACCGTCTTGATTGGCGGAGGCGGTGGCTCTTGCGCTACCGAGTGGAGCATTGGTATTGGCAATTGCCATGGTGTTTTTCTGTTGGTTCAGATCGCCGCCAGCAATGTTGACACCCACGTTGCCGCTGCTGCCGTCGGCGGATCCACTCATCACGGCAGAGTTGGTTACGCCGAAGTTGTCGACGCGGTTACGGTTGCTGGTTTGCCTGACGTCAGCGGTGGCATTGGCAGTGCCGAACACGAAGCTGTTATCGATCGCGGCGTTGTCGGAGGCTGCGTTAGCGATGGCGGCGGCGTTGTCTTGCTGGTTGCCGGAACCTGCCGCCACGTTGACGCCGACGTTGCCGCTTGCGCCTGCGGCCGAACTACTCATCTCGGCTGAGTTTTCTACCCCTTCATTCCAGATGCGGTTGCCGGTACTGCTCTGTCTGTCGTTCGCATTGGCAGTCGCGCTGATAGGGACCATTTTTGCAGGAGGGTTGTGATGGCCACCGTTGTGATGGTTGCCACGCCGATCGTTTTGCCCAGCTTGTGCAGCAACAGCCAAGACCGCAGCGATTGCAAAAACCAGAGGTTTTATTGCCATCGAAGGTTTCATGGTGATTCTCCGTACTTATTTTAGGTTAAGTGTTGTACCTACCTGTTTGGGTCAATCCATGACCCGTACGCTCAGGGTGTTGGCCGTTCGGTTTCCCACCCCGGCGCTCTGATTCAACTGGATCACCCCACGGCTACCGGTGAAGGCCTGATCGCTGGTAGCGACCTGGCGATAGCCTGGTGCAGAGTCAGTTGGATCGGAGTTGATGATCAGCGCCACGTTCTGTTGCCTGAGGACGCTGTCGTCGATGCTTTGCGGCTGTGTGCCGATGCTTATACGCAGGGCATTGGCCTGCTGGTTGCTGGCGCCCGCGCTCTGGTTGACGCCCAGAACGCCGTTGCCCTGGCTGAAGGAGTCGCCTTGAATGCTGGATCGCGCATCGATCCTGGGGTCGACCACCGTACGCAGCCGTTGGCGAATCTGCGTGGTCGCATTGGCTCCATGGCCAGCGGCGATGGCCCGGGCGTTAGCCTGTTGCTGTAGATCGCCGGCAGCCTGGTTGACCGCGAGGTTGCCCTGGTACTGCGTGCCCGAGCCGTCGATGTTGGCGTTATTGATGACGGGAGATTGGGCGAAGGTCGATGCACTGCAAAACATGGCGATAATCAGCAGCGTACGATTCATCTTAACGGTCTCCCGTTATGACTTTCAGAGCACCCAGGCCTTGCTGGACGCTTGAATTGACCATGTTGGCGATACCGTTTCCGGCATTTCCAGAGCGCCCGGCGGGGAGGTTGGAAAGCTGGGTCTGGTTGCTGATATTGCCGCCCAGGTTATTGGTGTTTTGAGTGACCAGGCGGGAGATGCCTGCACCACTGGCAACACCGGCAAAGTCGCCGTCGCTCAACTCGTTCGTTTGACTGATGATTTGTTTGGACGGGTTGGCATTGGCGGTCGTGGGGCTAGGATCGGGAATTATCGGAGCACGCGTTGCCATGCGCGGTTGGACATCACGTTTGATAATGATGATGCCGTTGTCTGCTTGTACGGGCATGCAGACACTTGAGCCCAGTGCGCATCCGATCAGCAGGAGGCCATAAATGCTGTTATCACGTTTCCCCACGGCGGCAATTCCTTCTGTAAGTGGAACGCTGGCCCTTATCAGCGTTGCGAGGTAGAGAGCAGAAGGTGTGCCGGTTTTGGTTTTTCTTTTGAAAACAGATGCTTGGCTTTTTTTGTCGATAAGGTCAAAAAAGTTTGTAACGCCGCCGAGACATAGCCACGTGAAAATGCCGTCGATGCTGGCGGCATTTGCTTGCTAGCGGCGCGGAAGGCAGGTTGTATCGGTGGCTTAACATGTTCTTGCAGGAATGCTTGAACCGCTTTAGTTCGCGGGTTTGCACGGGGGAGGGTGTTTCAGTAATGGACATTTTCGGCAGAGCGGTGGGGGCGCTCAGGTGTTGAGCAAGTGCGTCACAGCCTCGAATGCTGCGTCCTTGCGTTGTTGCCAGTCACCTTGCAGCACCTGGAAAGGTTGATGGTGCAGGTCAAGCCATTGGCGGCTGGCCTGGAAAAATGCCAGACGTTCTGCCAGTTGCGGCTGGCAACGTTGTCCGTCGTCATGCCAGTCCACGGTTTCAGGACTCAACAGCAAATGCAGGTCATAGTGCCGTGCCAGCAAGGCTTGTTCGATCCACGTCGGGCAATCGCCAAACAAGGTCTGGCTCCAGAGAATGTTGCTCAACAAGTGAGTGTCGAGAATCAGCAAATGCGGCTGCCGGGCGCGTGCCTCGTCTTCCCATTTAAGCTGTCCGCGAGCGATTTGCGCAATGTCGGCCAGGCAGGTATCTCGTGGGTTTTGTTCGATGAACCAGCGTACATACTCGTCTACCAGCACCCCGCCGAAATGCTGTTGCAACTCGCCTGCCAGCCAACTCTTGCCGCTGGATTCGGGGCCTGTGAGTACCAGGACTTTCATGTGCGCAATGCCAGATCGGCGCGCCATTCCCGCCAGCCTTGCACGGCAATCACGGCGAACAGCGCGTAGAGCCCGGCAGTCAGGTACAGGCCTTTGTAGATAAACAGCCCGACGAAAATTATGTCCAGGGTGAACCACAACGGCCAGCATTGAACGCGTTTTTGCGCCATCCATAACTGCGCCACCAGGCTGAAGCCAGTGAGTGCCGCATCGAGCCAGGGTTGTGCAGCATCGGTCCAGTTCGCCATTGCAGCGCCGAGCAACAGACTGCCGACCGCGCCAATGGCCAGACTGATAGCAACTGATTTACCGTCGAGCAGGCTGACCTGCCGACCATGTCGCGCGCCACCCGCATGTGTCCACTGCCACCAGCCATAGAGCTGCAATGCGGCGTAGATCACTTGCAGGAGCATGTCCGAGTAGAGCTTTACCTCAAAAAAGATCCAGCTATAAAGCAGCACCATGACCAGACCGATCGGCCAGCACCAAGGGTTCTGTTTGACCGTCAACCAGACGGCAATGACACCGAGGGCAGCGGCAAACAGTTCAAGCCCGGACATGGAGGTTCCTTGGGGGAAGTCGAAGAGGGGGCGATTGTAACGGCAGGCGCGGCCAAGTAGAACCGGCGTGCTGTGTAGCAGCTGCCGCGCCTGCGAGGTGTGGTGAGGGGATTTATCCCCTCACCACAGGCTCGGCCGCTGCTACACAGGGCTTGTCGTTACACCCGGAACTGCTTGAGCAGCCCGTTCAATTGCTCACTCAATTCCTTCAGGTGAACGCTGGCCACGCTCGACTGTTCGGCCGCCAGCGCGGTGCTGTGGGACAAACCGGCGGCCTGGGTGACGTTCTGGTTGATGTCCTCGACCACATGCGCCTGTTGCAAGGTCGCGCTGGCGATGGAGGCGTTCAACCCGTTGAGATTGCGCAGCGCCTGGGCAATGGCATTCAGGCTTGCGCCGGCCAGGCCGGCCTGCTCGATGGTCAACTGCGATGCACGGCTGCTGTCGCTGATCACTTTGACCGCGGCTTCGGAGTGGCTTTGCAGGCGTTCGATCATCGACTGGATCTCGGCCGTGGACTTCTGGGTCCGCTGAGCGAGCAGTCGCACTTCATCGGCCACCACCGCAAAACCGCGACCTTGCTCGCCGGCGCGAGCAGCTTCGATGGCTGCGTTGAGGGCCAGCAGGTTGGTTTGCTCGGCGATGGAACGGATCACTTCGAGAACGCTGCCGATCTGCGTGCTTTCGGCGGCCAGGGTACGAATCACGTCCACTGCCTGATCGATAGTCGACGACAGCTTGTCGATCTGTTGCAGGCTGCCATCGATATTGACCTGGCCTTGCTGCGCCTGAGACTCGGCATCGCGCATTTCACTGGCGGCGTGCTCGGCGTTTTTCGCGACGTCGTGGACGCCATACGTCACTTCATTAATGGCTGTGGCCACCAGTTCCATTTGCTGGGATTGTTGCTGGCTGCGTTGCTGGGCCTGGGCGGCGTCGTTGCCCAGTTCGCTGGAAGACTGGCCGAGGGCACTGGCGGATACCTGCAGTTCTCTGATCACCAGCCGCAGCTTGGCGGTGAAGGCGTTGAAGTGGCGTGCCAGTTGCGTGACTTCATCCTGGCCATGGGTATCGAGGCTGCGGGTCAGGTCGCTTTCGCCGCTGGCGATGTTGGCCATGGCGTTCACGGTTTCCTGCAAGGGACGCACGATGCTGCGGGCGATCAGGATGACCAGTAGCGCCATGACCAGCGCTATCACCAGCCCCACGAATGTGGCCTTCCAGACCTGACCATAGAACTCGGCCTGCATGTCATCGATATACACGCCGGAACCGATCACCCAACCCCAGGGCTCGAAGAGTTTGATGTAGGACGTTTTTTCTACCGGAGCGCTCGCGCCCGGTTTCGGCCAGCGATAGTCGACGGTACCGGCCCCCTTGGACTTGGCGACGGCGACCATTTCATTAAACAGGGCAAAACCGTCCGGGTCGCGGATCGCCGAGAGGTTCTGGCCGTCGAGTTTCGGGTTGGCCGGGTGCATGATCATCACCGGCGTCAGGTCATTGATCCAGAAGTAGTCATTCTGGTCATAACGCAGACCGCGAACGGCGCTCAGTGCCTGCTTCTGCGCAGCATCGCGAGTGAGGGTGCCGGCAGTTTCGAGGCCATGGTAATAAGTCAGAATGCCGCTGGCGGTTTGCACCACATGCTGGGTTTTCTGGGCCTTGGCCTGGTAAAGGTCATCGTGAATCTGCTTGAGCATCAAGACGCCCAACGTCATTAGCATCAGGACGGCCACGATCAAGATGAGCCACAAGCGTCGGCTGATCGACATACTGCGCAAGCTGTTCATAACGCTGTCACTCCGGTTTCTTTTTCTTGTAAAAAATGATCGCCAGCATCCAACCACACTTTGCCAATCGGTCATATCCGACCCAAGTCCAACAACGCGGCAGCGTTAATCAGACTTGTCTGATAGGATTTCGGCCCCGCGCGGAAAAACCTGAATCCAAGTCGATTTTTCACGGAATTTTTATGGTTTCGTCCGGATTCTATGCGTGCGGCGCAGCAGCGACGCTGACCGCAGTCAACGTTGTGAAAAAATATTAATGGGGCATGCCGTGGCGCATTGCTTCTTGGGGGATTGATGGATCTTTGGACTGCCTTTTCGGCGTTGATACTTGGGGTGGTAGAAGGGCTGACGGAGTTTTTACCGATTTCCAGTACCGGTCACCAAATCATCGTGGCGGACTTGCTCGACTTCGGTGGCGAACGGGCCATCGCTTTCAACATCATTATTCAGCTGGGGGCGATTCTGGCGGTGGTGTGGGAGTTCCGCCGCAAGATCTTCGACGTAGTCATCGGTTTGCCGACCCAGCCGAGCGCTCGACGCTTTACCGCGAATCTGTTGATTGCGTTCATGCCGGCCGTGGTACTTGGGGTGATTTTTTCCGATTTGATCCACGAGTACCTGTTCAACCCGATCACTGTCGCGACGGCGTTGGTTGTGGGCGGCATCGTCATGTTGTGGGCCGAAAAGCGTCAGCATGAAGTGCATGCCGAATCCGTTGACGACATCACTTGGAAAGATGCCCTGAAAGTCGGCTTCGCCCAGTGCCTGGCGATGATTCCCGGGACGTCACGCTCCGGCTCCACGATCATTGGTGGCTTGTTGTTCGGGCTGTCGCGCAAGACCGCTACCGAGTTCTCGTTCTTTCTGGCGATGCCGACCATGGTCGCAGCGGCGGTTTACTCGGGCTACAAGTATCGCGACCTGTTCGTTCCGTCTGATTTTCCGGTGTTCGCGATCGGTTTTGTCACGGCGTTCATCTTCGCGATGATTGCCGTCAGAGCCTTGCTCGTGTTCATCGGCAGCCATAGCTATGCGGCGTTCGCCTGGTATCGCATCGCGTTCGGCCTGTTCATCCTGGCCACCTGGCAGTTCGGCTGGGTCGACTGGACCGCGGTCAAGCCATGAATGATGGCAGCGCGCGCAACAACCCCGGACGCAAGCCCTCAGGAGCGATTCGCAATCTCCAGCTGAAACTGTTGGTGTTTGCGGTCCTGTGCACGTTGCCGCTGTTTGGCTCGATCTCGTTGTGGCTGCGTGGGGTTTCGGTTATTCCCCTGGTAGCTTACGGGGTCGTCAGCCTGCTGGCGTTCTTGCTGTACTGGAGCGACAAGCGCAAGGCGCGCGCTGACCATTGGCGCACGCCGGAGAACGTGTTGCATGCGGTGGAACTCGCCGGAGGGTGGCCGGGCGCCTTGCTGGCGCAGCAGCTGTTCCGTCACAAGACGCGCAAGCTCTCGTATCAATTGGTGTTCTGGATCATCGTGCTGATGCATCAGGTGTTCTGGATCGATCAATTGTTTCTGGGTGCAAATCTGCTGGCGCTGTTTTAAAGCAGCAGCCCGACCTGGGTGCGCTTGGGCAACTTGCTCACGACCAATTGATGGGAACGCTGCAACAAACCTTGCAGCTCTTCACGGCCCAGCGGGTAGGGCGTTTCCATGATGATCCACTGAGCCCGCGCCAGATACGGCGCCGGGCGGATTCCCGGGCGGTCGCAATGACCGAGAAACAAGTCCTTGTCGACCTTGAAGGCCAGGGATTCGCCCCGCAGATTCTGCAAGGCAAACATCTTGTTCCCGGCAATCGAAAACACCCGTACGCCACCCCACTTGTAGTCTTCCCGCGCACCCGGCAGCGCGAGACAGAATTGCGCGACATCTTCTTCGCTCATACGTCCAGCCTTCATATCAGTCGATCCCCACAGGCATTGAATGATTCGATCAAATGGTCGAGCCAGGCGCGTACGGCCGGCATCACTCCGCGCCGATGAGGGTAGACCGCTTGCAGCCAGCCGCCAGGCAACGACCAGTCGGGCAGCAACTGTACCAGCGAGCCGTCTTGCAGTTCCTGCTCGCAGTACATCATCGGCAGCATGGTAAAGCCCTGGCCGGCGAGGGTGCAGGCCTTGCGCACGATAAAGTCATCGATGCCCAATCGCGCTTCGAGGGTGAGGTCGCAGCTTTTGCCCTGTTGGTCGAGCAGGCGGATATGCACCAGGCGATCAGCTTCCAGGGCACCGAGCACGGGCAGGTTTCTCAAGTCTTCGGGGTGATTGATTTTACGTCCTTGCAAAAAGCCGGGGCTGGCAACCATCGCCATCTGCGCCTGGCGCAAACGTCGGGTAACCAACAGCGGATCCTCGTCGCCCAAATCACGCACCCGCAATGCCACATCGACGCCCTCGGTCACCAGGTCGACGCGGCGGTTGAGCAACATGACCTCCAGTTGAACCTGAGGATACTTCTCAAGGAAATCGCTGATCACTGTCGGCAGAATTTCGTGGGCCAACCCGACGGGGCAGGACACCCGCAACCGCCCGCGAGGTTCGCTGGACATACTGGCCACGGCTTCGTCGGCCATTTCGGCTTCCAGCAGCATTGCCTGACAGTGCCGCAAGTAACGTTCACCGACGGCGGTCAGCTTCAGTTGGCGAGTGGTGCGTTGCAGCAGGCGCGCGCCGAGGCGCTCTTCCAGCTCGGCGATGCGCCGCGACAATCGCGACTTGGGAATGCCGAGCAAACGCCCGGCCGCGGCGAAACCTCCGGCTTCAACCACCTTGGCGAAGTAGTAAAGATCATTGAGGTCTTGCATGGTGGGCGCTCGATTGTTCTATCAGTGGGACGAACTATCGCATTGTTGCAGTCTAATCAGCTATTGGTTTCGCCTGTAGGATTCTCCCCATCAGATCGCCACGTAGCGATCCTCACCTGGAGATCCCCCCATGAAACTGCTGCATATCGATTCGAGCATTCTTGGTGACAACTCGGCTTCCCGTCAGCTGAGTAGCGAAGTCGTTAAAGCCTGGCAAACCGCCGAGCCGACGGCCGTGGTGACCTACCGCGACCTGGCCGCCGATGCCATCAGCCATTTCTCCGCCACGACCCTGGTCGCCGCCGGCACCACCGCTGAACTGCGCAATGCCGCCCAGCAGCACGAAGCCGAGTTGAGCGCCACCACGCTGGCCGAGTTCCTCGCCGCCGATGCCGTGGTGATTGCAGCTCCGATGTACAACTTCACCATCCCGACCCAACTCAAGGCCTGGATCGACCGCATCGCCGTCGCCGGTCAGACTTTCCGTTACACCGAAGCCGGTCCTGAGGGCCTGTGCGGTGGCAAGAAAGTCGTCATCGTATCGACTTCCGGCGGTCTGCATGCTGGTCAAGCGACTGGCGTGGCTCACGAAGAATACTTGAAGGTGCTGTTCGGCTTCATCGGCATCACCGACCTCGAGTTCGTCCGTGCCCATGGCCTTGCCTACGGTGACGAAGTCCGCACCAAAGCCATGAGCGACGCGCACACGCAAATCAGCGAGCAGTTGTTCGCCGCCGCGTAAGGCCTTTGTAAAGAAAATCAAACAGCTCGAGCAGCACTCAAAAAACTCTGTATTCTGATCACGCAAGTGCCAGATACGGAGTTTTTTGTTTCTGGCTGTTTCTTGCTGTTTAGAGTTTCATTAAATAGTGGCCCGAGTCATGCAGTCGAGGGTTAACGTCCCCGGTCAGTAGCCAGGTGGAACCTTCCATGGTGCGTCTTTGTGCAGCCTTGCTGATTTGCCTGCTCAGCAGCCTGAACTCGGTGCACGCCGCGCCTGCGCCGCATCCTCACTGGAGCGTCGGCTTCCATGAGATGAGTTTCCTTGACCCTCTGGATTTGCAGCCGATGCGCGCCATCGCCTTCTATCCTTCCAGCGACAAGGAACACTCCAGCCTCCTCGAGGGCTACACGGTCGAAGCGGGCGAAGACACCCGAGTCGCTATCGGCCGTTTCCCGATGCTGATGCTGTCCCACGGCAACACCGGAACCCCGCTGGCCTTGCACGACCTCGCCACGTCGCTGGCACGTAAAGGGTTTGTGGTGGTGGCGGTGATCCATCCCGGTGACAACTCCAAGGACCACAGCCGCCTCGGTACGTTGAGTAACCTTTACGGTCGGCCCATCCAGATTTCCGAAGCCATCACCGCGACGCTGGGCGACCGAATGCTCGCGCCCTTCGTCAATGCCGATCAGATCGGTGTAATCGGTTATTCGGCGGGCGGGGAGACGGCGCTGATTCTGTCCGGCGCGACACCCGACCTGGAGCGTCTGCGCCGCTATTGTCAGGAGCGCCCGGACGACCGCGATGCCTGCAACACCCAAGGCGAATTGATTGCGGATCGTGATGACTTGCAACCGGTGGCAGACCCGCGGGTTCGCGCCTTGCTGCTCATGGCGCCGTTGAGCCTGAAGTTTGGCCGCCATACCCTGGCCGACGTGCATGTGCCGGTGCTGCTCTACAGCGGCGACGGCGACAAACTGGTGGCGTTCGACAAGAATGCCGCCGCCCTGGCTCGCAAACTGCCGATTGCACCGGACTTCAAGTTGCTGGCGGGGGCAGGGCACTTTGTGTTCCTGGCGCCGTGCAACGAAGAGCAGATCATCGCCATGCCGGCGCTGTGTACCGATGCCGATGGCGTCGATCGCAAAGACATCCATCGCAACATGATTTCCGAAGCCGGGCGTTTTTTCTCACACGCACTGGCCAAGCCGACCCGCGCCGGAATGCAGACTGCCGATCAATAAGAAATCCTTGTAGGAGTGTCAGGCCATTGCGCGGCGTTTCAGTAACAACGTCAGTCCGAGACCAGTTACAGACAACAACGCCGCACTGAAGAAAATCCACGAATACCCCAGGTTCAACGCCACGGCGCCCATCAACGGCCCGGCAATCGCCAGCGCCAGGTCGAAAAACACCGCGTAAGCACTCAACCCCGCCCCGCGGCTGGAATTGGGCACTTGCTTGATCGCTTCGACCCCCAGCGCCGGATACACCAGCGACAGACCGAACCCGGTCAGGCCTGCGCCGATCAGCGCATAACCGGTCGAAGGCGCGAGCCACAGCAACACCAGGCCCACCGTTTCAATGCTCATGCAGGCAATGGCCGAGGTGAATCCACCAAAACGGCTGATGCTGGAGATGAACAACAGTCGCGCCAATATGAAACACACGCCGAACACCGTCAGGCAATAAGCCGCGCCGGCCCAGCCACGGCTGACGTAATACAGGGTAATAAAGGTGGTTAACGTGCCGTAACCGATGGAAGCGAGGCTCAGGCTCGCGCCGAACGGCGCAATGCGCCCGAACACTGCCCAGAACGGCAGGCGCTCGCCGCGAATCACCGGCACCGAGGGTTTGTTTCGGATCAGCAACAACGCCGCCAGCGCCAGCACCGACAGCGCGATCCCAAGACTGGCGAATCCCAGTTCACCGACCATCACCACGCCAAGCGGCGCACCGATGGCAATGGCGCCGTAGGAGGCGATGCCGTTCCAGGAGATCGATCGCGCGGTATGTTCCGTGCCCACCTGACCCATGCACCAACTGATGGTGCCGACCCCGATCAAGCCCTGGGCAATCCCCAGCAACAAGCGGCCGGCGATCAGGATCAACAGGCTCAGCAACGGAAGACTTTGCAGCAGCGTTGAAATCAACGTCAGCACGCCGCTCAACACAATCCCCGATAACCCGTAAACAATCGCCCGCTTGGTGCCGATGCTGTCCGACAGACGCCCGGCCATCGGGCGGCTGAGCAGGGTGGCCAGGTATTGAGAGCCGATGGTCAGCCCCGCGATGATCGCGCTGAAACCCAACTGCTCGTGGACATACCCCGGCAACACCGCAATTGGCAGACCGATGCAGAGGAAGGCAATAAAGGTATAAAAGACGATGGAGACGATCTGCAGGGTGATCGCCAGGGAGCTTTGCGGTGGCAGCTGCTGCACAGACATGAGGGCTCGTTCGCGGGCGGCGGTAAGAGAACCGCATCATGGCGTGGGCGAAAAATAAAAGAAAGCAGGCTAACTATGTTCGTTGCGCTTGAGGGCCTCTTCGCGAGCAAGCCCGCTCCCACAGGGGAACGCATTTCAAATGTGGGAGCGGGCTTGCTCGCGAAGGTTTCCGCACCACAGAATTACTAAACCCTGAAATGCAAAAAGCCCCGTCACCAGGACAGGGCTTTTCAGTTTCGGCAGCTTTTTAGAACACAACGCCCTGGCTACGCAGGTAGTCGTCATAGGTGCCGCTGAAGTCGATCACGCCGCTAGGGCTGAGTTCGATAATGCGTGTGGCCAACGACGATACGAACTCACGGTCATGGCTGACGAAGATCAGCGTGCCCGGGTAGTTCTCCAGCGCCAGGTTCAGCGCCTCGATGGATTCCATGTCCAAGTGGTTGGTCGGTTCGTCCATGATCAGCACGTTCGGCTTTTGCAGGATCAGCTTGCCGAACAGCATGCGACCTTGCTCACCACCGGAGATGACCTTGACCGACTTGAGGATCTCGTCGTTGGAGAACAGCATACGGCCGAGGGTACCGCGAACGATTTGCTCGCCGCCCTGGGTCCATTGGCCCATCCAGTCGAACAGGTTGCAGTCGTCTTCGAAGTCGTGCGCGTGGTCCTGGGCGTAGTAGCCCAGTTCCGCGGCGTCGGTCCATTTCACGGTGCCGGCATCCGGGGTCAGTTCGTTGACCAGGGTGCGCAGCAGGGTGGTTTTGCCGATACCGTTCGGGCCGATGATCGCCACGCGCTCGCCGGCTTCAACCTGGAAGCTGAAGTCCTTGAACAGGGTCTTGCCGTCGAAGCCTTTGGCCATGCGCTCGACGATGACCGCCTGACGGTGCAGCTTCTTGGTTTGTTCGAAACGGATGAACGGGCTCACGCGGCTCGAAGGCTTGACCTCGGCCAGCTGGATCTTGTCGATCGCCTTGGCGCGGGACGTGGCCTGCTTGGCTTTCGAGGCGTTGGCCGAGAAGCGGCTGACGAACGATTGCAGTTCGGAGATCTGCGCTTTCTTCTTGGCGTTGTCCGACAGCAGTTGCTCGCGGGACTGGGTCGCCACGGTCATGTACTCGTCGTAGTTGCCCGGGAACAGGCGCAACTCGCCGTAATCCAGGTCAGCCATGTGGGTGCACACGCTGTTCAGGAAGTGACGGTCGTGAGAGATGATGATCATCAGGCTGGAGCGCTGGGTCAGGATGTTTTCCAGCCAGCGGATGGTGTTGATGTCCAGGTGGTTGGTCGGTTCGTCGAGCAACAACACTTCAGGATCGGAGAACAGCGCCTGGGCCAGCAATACGCGCAGTTTCCAGCCTGGGGACACTTCGCTCATCGGGCCGAAGTGTTGCTCGATGCCGATACCCAGGCCCAGCAACAGTTCGCCAGCACGGGATTCGGCAGTGTAGCCGTCCATTTCGGCGAATTCGGTTTCCAGCTCGGCAACGGCCATGCCGTCTTCTTCGGTCATTTCCGGCAGCGAGTAGATACGGTCGCGCTCGGCCTTGACCTTCCACAGCTCTTCGTGACCCATGATCACGGTATCGATCACGGTGAATTCTTCGTAGGCGAACTGGTCCTGGCGCAATTTACCCAGACGCACGTTCGGCTCGAGCATGACCTGGCCGCCGGACGGCTCGAGATCGTTGCCGAGGATTTTCATGAAAGTCGACTTGCCGCAACCGTTAGCGCCGATCAGGCCGTAGCGGTTGCCCGCGGCGAATTTGACCGAAACGTTTTCGAATAGCGGCTTGGCGCCGAACTGCATCGTGATGTTAGCTGTAGAGATCAAAGGTTTTTCCTGCGAAGCATTCAGAGTAGCTAGGGGTGCGGCAGTACCGATTCAGTACCCGTTTCCGGTTTTCGAACCACAGGAAATGCATCCCGGTCAGAAGCGGAAGGTCCATCTGGCAATAAGTGGACAGCAGCATATGGAGCGCTTGGCCCGAGTCGAAGTGCGCTGAGACGGGGTTCATTCCCGTCATCAACCAAGGGGGGCGCGTAATGTTTGGCGGCGATTGTACTGGTCTGGCTCTTTAAACGATAGGGCGTTAAGGCCGCACGGCCACTTTGGCAGCATCAGTGGACAGTTTTTCACATCTGAAGGTTAACTATTGGTTACAAACTGTGGCTAAAATGCCATCTATCACCTGCTGCCGACAGACGGTACAGGCTCAAGAACGGGCCATTCAGGACCGCTGTTGTTAATTCAGACGCTGCACAAGACCCTCGGGCCGATCGATCGGCAAGGGACGCAGTTTGTTCACTTCTGACGTGTGACGATTTTTGTGAAATTGATCATTGCCGCTATCTATGTTGTATCCATCGCGTACGTCCACTTGCGCGGACGTGTGCGCCACAAGCTGGGCCGCCAATTGAGCGACCACTCGACGTTTCTGGCGCCGATCAACTGCTTCCTTTATCTATTCTCGAAAATCCCCAACAAGCCTTTTCTCAACCCGGCCGACTTTCCCGATCTCAGTCCGTTGCAGGACCATTGGGAAGAAATTCGCGCCGAGGGCCAGAACCTGCTCAGGGCCGGGGAGATCAAGCGCTCGAATCAATACGACGACGTCGGCTTCAACTCGTTCTTCAAGACGGGCTGGAAGCGTTTCTACCTGAAGTGGTACGGCGACAGCCATCCATCGGCGATGAAACTTTGCCCGCGCACAACCGAATTGGTGCAAAGCATCGGCTCGATCAAGGCTGCGATGTTCGCCGAGCTGCCGCCGGGCTCGAAGCTGGTGCGTCACCGCGATCCGTACGCCGGTTCCTACCGCTATCACCTGGGCCTGGAAACCCCGAACGATGCCGGTTGCTACATCAACGTCGATGGCGAGAACTACCATTGGCGCGACGGTGAGGCGGTCATGTTCGACGAGACCTTCATTCATTACGCCGAAAACACCACCGGGCAGAACCGCATCATTCTGTTCTGCGATGTTGAGCGGCCGTTGAAGTATCGCTGGGCGGCGGCGTTCAATAGCTGGTTCAGCCGTCATGTGATGTCGGCGGCGGGCGCGCCGAACGATGCGGGCGACAAGACCGGCGGTCTCAACCGCTTGTTCGCCAAGGTCTACAAGATTCGCCTGCGTGGCAAAGCGCTGAAGAAGCGCAACCGCAAGCTTTACTACCTCGAAAAGTGGGCGATTTTTGGCGGATTGCTGGCGATTTTCGTCTTGATCTAAAGATTGTGTCACGGCGTATGGCCCCTTCGCGAGCAAGCCCGCTCCCACAGTTGACCGCGATCTAATGTGGGAGCGGGCTTGCTCGCGAAGAGGCCATAACATTCACCGCAAACTTTCAATCAGCCACGAGAAGTCTTCGTGGCTTTTTTGTTTACGGCGGGTTTCGCGGCGGGCTTCGTTTTGCCCGTGCTCTTGCCACCCAGGCTGCGTTTAAGCAGCTCGGTCAGATCGATAACATCGGCGGTTTTACGCTCATCTTCGCCAGTCGCCGTTTCGACAGCTTCGATTTTTCCTTCGTTGGCCTTTTTCTCCACCAGGGCCATGATCTTGTCTTCAAAACTGTCGCGATAATCCTCGGGGCTCCAGTCTGCGCTCATGTCCTCGACCAGTCGTTTGGCCATCTCTAGCTCACCCTTGGCCAGTTGGGGCTTGGTGACTTCACTGCCCAACTCAAGCGTATCCAGGCTTCGCACTTCGGCAGGCCAGCGCAGCATCACCAATACCATCGCCGACTCCAGCGGCATCAAAGCCGCAAGGTGCTGGCGCGTGTGCAGCACAACATGAGCCAGGGCGACTTTATTGGTTTGGCTTAACGTTTCGCGCAACAGCGCATAGACCTTGCCACCGCGTTTGTCCGGCGCGAGGTAGTAGGGCGTATCAATGTTTTGCAGGGGGATCTGCTCGCTGTCGACAAAAGAAAAGATGTCGATGGTCTGCGTGGACAGCGGGTGCGCCGACTTGATTTCCTCTTCGCTGAGGACCACATACTGGCCCTTTTCATACTGCACACCTTTAACGATATGTTCCTTGGTCACTTCCTTGCCGGTGACCTTGTTGATGCGCTTGTAGCCCACCGGGTCCATGCTGCGGCTGTCGAGCCAATCGAAGTCGATCCCTTGCGAGGACGTCGCCGAGACCAGTGCCACAGGGATATGCACCAGACCGAAACTGATCGCGCCTTTCCAGATTGCCCGTGCCATGGTCGTCTTCTCGCGAGTGATGTTCAGGTGACCTGTGTCCTGGCGTAAAAGTTTCAGTGGCTTGCGGCCCGGTCCAGCGGGGGATGAACGGCGTCCTCAACTTCGTGTTACATCTTGCCCAGGAGGTTTTAGTTAACAAATCCGAACCCCGGGCGTAGCGTGATATCGAAGTTCCAATCCCCCTGATGTCGAGAGGCTCCCCCATGAACAGATTTGTGCTCGGCTGCACCGCGTTGGCCTTGAGTGGCGTGCTGAGCAATCTGGTCCAGGCTGACACCACAACGCCACCTTTTTCATTGCTGTTGGCCCAGAGCCCGACGGGCAACTCCAGCAATCCTTACAACAGCCCGATTCGCCGGGCCAATCCCAACAGCATGCAAGGCACGCAACCCGGCGCGCCGGTCATTCGTGGGCCAAACACAGTGCCCGTGCCGCGCCCTCCGACGCTGGACAATGGTGGCATCGGCAACCGCTATCCCCAGGATCGCTCGCCTCCTTCCACTCCACCGAAATTCATTCCCAATCCACCTCATCGAGACGCAAACACCAGCAACCGTTGAACGGCACGACAGCGTTGCCAGCCATTCGAACGACAAAAGGAATCGTGCATGTTGCGTAAAACCCTTCTGGCCACTCTGTGTGCCAGCGCACTGATCACTGTCACGGCGCCGGTTTTCGCGGCGCCAACCCAGAACTTCAAAAGCGAACAGGGCACCCTTGAGGTGACGACCATGACCAAGGGGCTTGAACATCCCTGGGCCTTGGCGTTTCTTCCCGATCGCCAAGGAATGCTGGTGACCGAACGGCCCGGCAATCTGCGGGTGGTCAGCGCCGATGGCAAACTGTCCGCTCCGCTCAGTGGCGTGCCAAAGGTTTGGGCCAAGGGGCAGGGCGGCTTGCTGGATGTAGCGTTGTCGCCCGACTTCAAGCAAGACCGCACGGTCTACTTGTCATATGCCGAAGGTGGCGGTGAGGGCGACAGGGCCGGGACGGCGGTCGGGCGTGGGCGTCTCTCTGACGACCTCACCGCCATCAAGGATTTCAACGTGATCTTCCGCCAGGAACCCAAGCTTTCGGTCGGCAACCACTTTGGTTCGCGCCTGGTGTTTGACCGCGACGGCTATCTGTTCATCACCCTTGGCGAGAACAATGACCGTCCGACTGCCCAGGACCTCGACAAGCTGCAAGGCAAGGTCGTGCGGATCTACCCGGACGGCAAGGTGCCGGATGACAACCCTTTTGTCGGTCAGGCTGGCGTACGCCCGGAGATCTGGTCCTACGGCCAGCGCAATCCGCAAGGCGCGGCGCTCAACCCTTGGACCGGCACCCTCTGGGAAAACGAACACGGTCCCCGGGGAGGCGATGAAATCAACATCATCGAGCGTGGCAAGAACTACGGCTGGCCGATGGCAACCCATGGCATCAACTATTCCGGCCAACCGATTCCGGAAGCCACGGGCAAGACTGCCGAAGGCACCGTCGGCCCGCGCCACGTCTGGGAAAAGTCCCCCGGCCTCAGCGGTATGGCGTTCTATGACGCTGACCGTTTCAAAGCCTGGCAGCACAACGTGTTTATTGGCGCGCTGGTGAGCCAGGAGTTGATTCGCTTGCAGTTCGATGGCGACAAGGTCGTTCACGAAGAGCGATTGCTGGGCGAACTCAACAAGCGCATTCGCGATGTGCGGCAAGGCCCGGACGGGTATTTGTATGTGCTGACCGACGAGGACGACGGAGCCCTGTACAGGATCGGACTCAAGTAACACATCCCCTCGCCACAGTTCGCCAGCTGCAACAAGGGTTGTGAAGCTCATGATCGGGTGTACAGAACCACTGCCGCGCGCAACTTGCCTCGTCCGAAGCTGCTCATCTTGTCGAATTCGCCATGGCTGACCGGCAGATGCTGGCAGTCCATGGGTTGGCGATGCTGACTGTGATCGACATCCGGGTCATGCAGGTAGACAAACTCTTCATCGCAATCGGTGACGATCACCCAATGCGGCGATTTGGAACGGGTCAGTCGATAGCTGCTGATCAGCACCAGCGGTTGTCCGCCACCGTCCAGTAACCGTGCAAGGTTCAGTGGTCCGCCGATCACTCGCTCCACATCAGTCTCCTGTAGCTGCGTGGTGAATTCCTCGTGTACCAACCGCATTACCTCTTTTTTATGCGCATCGCGTACGCCATCAAGAAACAGTGGCCCGGCCATGCTCAATTGCAAACGCACCCCAAAACCCCGTCGCCATGCCGCCAGCGCCAAGCCTTGAGGGCTGCAGCCACCATGGCCGGAAGTCATGAACACGGTGGTCGCTTCGCGCCAGATCTGCAGTTCTTCGCGCCGCTCCAGCACGCGATCCGCTTGCAGTGCGCCCATGCCCATCAGCAGACAGGCCGGGCCGCAGGTGAAATCGGTGGTCTGCTGATACCAGGGCACCTTGATGTTGCGCGAGTCGCGGTGCTGGAGGATGCGCTTCTCCAGCCTCAGCGCGTCGGTATGGTCCTGGTAGTAGTCGTGAATCAGTGCGAAGCGTCGGTAACCATTGCGCTCGTACAAAGCGATGGCTGCCGGGTTGTCGATGCGCACTTCCAGTCGCAGGTAGGCGCAGTCGTGCTCAAGGGCGCAGGCCTCGATGCGTTGGAGCAATTGTTTGCCCAGGCCGCTGCCGCGCGCGTCGGTGGCGATCGCAATCGAGTAAAGGCGCGCCAGCGAAGTGCCCCGGTGAAACAGCACCACGGCGTAACCGACCAAGTGCTCGCCACGCTGGGCCACCAGCAGTTGCCCGTGGGCCCGGGTGATCATCCATTGAAAACTGCGACGATTAAGCCGATCCGTGGTGAAACAGTGTTGTTCGAGTTCCAGCAGTGCTGGCAAGTCTTCAACCATCGCCAAGCGAAAAACCAGATTCATATGACCACCGTAAAAGTTGCGTAACGAAACGGGACTTTCTAAAAAGTTCGTGCTTAATAGGAAAGGTCTTGTTCTCCAACGGATCAATCACTATGTCAGCGGTACAGGGTCATTGGCGCGAAGTATCCGAGCAAACTTTGCCGGCGGCAACTTATTTAAATGACGGTGTTAGAACTTCCAGCCAGTTGATTATCATCGTCGAACGCAAGGAAGACTGGGCCTCTTACTTCCCCAGTGAAGACATCGTGACGGCACAGGAATACCTCGAAAAAACCCGTGATGACGAGCGGGGCAAGCGGGTCCAGGTGATCAACCTGTGCCGCAGCTACAAATACCTGGGGCACGGCTACTACTGCTCGTTGCTGGCCGAAGCCCGCGGACACAAGGTAATTCCGTCGGTGCGGACCATCAGCGAACTGACTCGAAAGTCCTTGTATGGCCTGGCCCTGGATGATCTGGATAAAACCCTGGAAAAAGCCCTCAGTCATCATCTTTACAGTGACACCGAAGGTTTTACCCTGACGCTGTACTTTGGCAAGACTCATATCGAGCCGTTACAGGATCTGGCGCGACAGTTGTTTGAAGTCTTCCCGTGTCCGATATTGTTAGTTGAGTTTCGTCGAACTAACGGCTGGCACATTGACGGGATAAAGTCCGGTGCCTTGCATAAGTTACGCGAAGATCAGGAAGATCAGTTCGCCCACTCACTCGACAGTTTCAGTCGCAAGATCTGGCGAGTACCGCGCTCCCGCCGTGTGGCCCGTTATGACCTGGCCATCCTGCACGATCCCCAGGAAGCGTTGCCGCCGTCGAATGCCAAGGCGCTGGACAACTTCGTCAGGGTTGGCAAAACGTTGGGCATCGACGTCGAGCTGATCGAACGCAAGGACTACGCACGTATTGCCGAATACGACGGTCTGTTGATCCGCGAGACGACCAGCGTCGACAACCACACCTACCGGTTCGCCAAGAAAGCCGAGAGCGAAGGGCTGGTCGTGATGGACGATCCGGCGTCGATTCTGCGTTGCACCAACAAGGTGTACCTGACCGATCTGCTCAAGAGTCATCAGTTAGGCATGCCCGCCACCGAGATTCTCTACAAAGAGCGACCGGAAGACTTTGAGCGGGTCGGCGAGCGCCTCGGTTTCCCGTTGGTGTTGAAGATCCCCGACGGCTGTTTCTCTCGGGGCGTGATCAAGGTCGAAAGCCAGCAGGCCTTGCTCGAAGCCACGGCCGAACTGTTCGAGCATTCGGTGCTGTTGCTGGCCCAGGAATTCTTCTACACCGAATACGACTGGCGCATCGGCGTGCTCAACCGCAAACCCATTTTTGCCTGCCAGTACTTCATGTCCAAGGGCCATTGGCAGATCTACAACCATAAGGCCAAGGGTCAGGACATCAACGGTGAATGCCGTACCCTGGCGGTTCACGAAGCGCCGCGGGCGGTGGTGGAACTGGCGGTGAAGACCGCGAACCTGATTGGCGATGGCCTCTACGGTGTCGACCTCAAGCAATCCGGCGACAAAGTGGTGGTGATCGAGGTCAACGACAATCCGAACATGGACGCTGGCATCGAAGACGCTTACTTGCAGGACGATCTGTATTCACTGGTGCTGGAAGAGTTCGTCCGTCGCCTTGAACTCAAGCGCCGCGGCCAGGCCTGGTGAGCGGCCGATGATCAAGAGCTTTCAACTGATCCACGGCGCCCTGCACAAAGTCGAACGGCTGGACGCCGAAGTGATGCTCTTCAGCAACCCCGACGCCGCCGAGCGGGACTTGCTGCACAGCCATTTCAAGCTCGATGAGCACGCCCTGGCCTCGGCCCTGGACCCCGACGAGGTGTCACGCATCGAGTTTCACCCCGACAACCTGTTCCTGATCTGGAAACGCCCGGAAAACTATTCCGGTGCCGGCAGCCTGGCTTTTGAAGTGTCGTCCTGCGGTTTGCTGTTTTCCGAGCATCGTTTGCTGGTGATCGCCACCGACGACTCGCCGCTCAGTGGCCTCGGCATGCGCCAACCGCTGAACACGCCACTCGATGTGTTGCTCGACCTGCTGTTCAACAACATCCATCACTACTTGGGCCACCTGAAGGTGATCAAACTGGTTGCCCGGGAGTTGCAGCAGAAATTCAACGCGTCGATGCAGAACCAGCACCTGATCCAGATGTTCAACCTCAGCGAAAGCCTGATCTATTACATCAACGCGATTCACAGCAACGGCGCCGTCCTGACCCGGTTGCGCAATCACGCCGCCAAGGAACATTTCAGCGTCGAAGCCATTGGCCTGATCGACGACCTGATCATCGAAAACAACCAGTGCTACAAACAGGCGGAAATCTACTCCACAGTGTTCTCCGGGCTGATCGACGCCCGGGGCAACCTGATGAACAACAGCATGAACAACCTGCTGCGCAAACTGACGTTGATCAATGTGGTGTTTCTGCCGCTGAACCTGATTGCAAGTATCGGCGGCATGTCCGAGTTCAGCATGATGACGGCGGGCGTGCCATGGTGGGTTTCGTATCCGCTGTTTCTGAGCGCGATGATAGTGGGGGCTGGAATGATGGTGCTGGGGCTCAGACGGTTGGCGAAGTGACGGCCGTTCTCCGATCCTGCAGGCCACGGACCACGAGGTATACCAGCGGCCCGATGGAGACGAAAACAGCGGTGATCAAAAGGTAGGGAACCACCGACCACCCCGACCGCCCGCGCTTGCGCGCATCCGTGTACATCCAGATGCCCGCGAGCGTCGCCAGCAGGTACAAATCAATTACCACCTGCGCCGTGTCGGGGCGCGACATCAGGCTGATGCCGAAGTCGATCAATGACTGTTCGGCCTGCAGCATCACCGAAACGGTGTAGCCGGCGAACGCAATCAGGGTAATGAGGGGCAGGGCGACAGACTTCATGTTTCCTTCCTTGGGATGATGAGTAGAGTCGCCAGCCTACAGAGGCCGAGTAGAATTGGCCATTGACTTGCCATCAACGCCCGGCTAATTTCCGGGCATGACTTCCACTGTATTTCGCTGCCAGCCAAGCATTATTACCGCCATTCCTTATTTGGCGGGCTAGCTCACGACTGCAGCACCCAACCCGCCCTAGAGGCGGGTTTTTACTTTCTGCCTCCTGGGTTCTGATCAACGTCAGGAGACGACCATGAGCAGCACCAACGCCCAGCAGACCTTGCTTGAGCACTACGTGAAAAAGATCCTCGCCGCGCCCGTGTATGAGCTCGCGGTGCGTACGCCGTTGCAGGTGGCACCGGCACTGTCCGAGGTTTTGGGTAACCAGATCTTGCTCAAACGCGAAGACCTGCAACCGACCTTTTCCTTCAAGATCCGCGGCGCCTACAACAAACTGGTGCAGTTGAGTGATGAGCAAAAGGCACGCGGCGTGATCACCGCTTCGGCGGGCAATCATGCCCAGGGCGTGGCGCTGGCAGCACGTGAATTGGGGATCGCCGCGACCATTGTGATGCCGCGCACGACACCGGAATTGAAGGTGCTCGGTGTTCGCAGTCGGGGGGCTGACGCCGTGCTGCACGGCGAGAGTTTTCCGTTTGCCCTGGACTATGCGCTGAACCTGGCACGGCAAACCGGTCGCACCTTTGTCTCGCCTTTCGACGACCCGGATGTGATCGCCGGTCAGGGCACCGTCGCCATGGAAATCCTGCGTCAGCATCAAGGTTCGCTGGACGCAATCTTTGTCCCGGTGGGCGGAGGTGGCTTGATCGCGGGCATTGCAGCGTATGTCAAATACTTGCGACCTGAAGTCCGCATCATCGGTGTCGAGTCGGAGCATTCCGCGTGTTTGTCCGCGGCATTACAGGCTGGCGAGCGAGTTGTCCTGCCGAGCGTAGGCACTTTCGCCGACGGTGTCGCCGTCGCCCAGATCGGTGCTTATGGTTTCGAGGTCTGCCAGTTTTGCGTCGATGAAGTGTTGACGGTCAGCAACGACGAACTCTGCGCCGCCATCAAGAATATCTACGACGATACCCGCTCGATCACCGAACCTTCCGGCGCCTTGGCCGTGGCCGGCATCAAGAAATACGTAGCGCAGACCGGCGCCCGTGGTCAGACGCTGGTCGCGATCGACTCGGGCGCCAATATCAATTTCGACAGTTTGCGCCATGTGGCCGAGCGCGCCGCATTGAGCGACGTCCCGGCGTGAGCGGTGTCAGGCCAGCAGCGGGCGCAGGAATGTCCGCTCATAGCTGACGATAAACTTCTTTTCGACCAGCGAAGCTACGAGCGCGGCACTTTCGGCGTCGGTCATCGCGATATGCCGGTAGCTTTCGTAGTCTGCCAGCGAAGGAAAGCTGAACAGGCAGTAGGCGATATTGCTCGCGCCCTCGGAAGGCAGGAAGTACCCGTGGTGCGTACCGCCCAAACGTTCGACGATGCCGAGCCAGGCTTTGGCATAGGCTTCGAACTCGCTGAGTTGGTACGGATCGATCACATACTTGACGTGGCAGGTAATCAAATTGGCGCTCCTGTAACGGGATAGAACGGTTATTCCTGGACGGCTTTCTCGACCTTGCTCGACGCCGACCAGATCCGGTAGCGGACTTCGACGTCTTTAGGCACGTAGAGCACGATCGGCAGTTTGCTGTTGTAGCGCAGCATGAAACCGTCACCGACCACCGGCACGAAGTCTTTTGTGCTCTTGCCGTCCGGGCAGGCCATCAGCGTGCTCATCGGGCCGATGACTTTTTCCAGTCGGTAGAACGGGTAGCCCTAGCCTTCGAGGTTTTTCTCCTCGAGAATGCCGCCCAGGCGTTGGAGATTGCAGTCGACGGCCAGGGTTTTGCCGGCGAGGATTTCGACCTGGTAGCCGTCTTCCTGAGTCTGTGGGGCAAGGTGAATGACCTGGCGGGTGAAACCGCTGTCAGCTTTGGGGAATGGCGCGACCTCTTCGAGTCTCGCGGCGTGCGCAGCGAACGACAGTCCAGCAACTATTAGCCCAACGGTATTGATGTGGATCAACGAACCCATGATCGCCTCCTTGCTTGTGAGTGGTGTCAGCAGATACTGATTGCCAGGCCGCATTCTTACTGCGGTTAGCTGTGAATGCAAACTGAAGGGAGGTGTGCAAATTGCAGCGGCGCAATGGGGCGGCCTTGCAGCTTGCATGAGGCCGTTTAGCGCTGGTTTCGCTAAATCGTTGATTTACCGATGAGCTGCAGGGCGAAATCCCGGGCATGTTTTATGCTGTAGCTGGTCTCAAGCTGATCGGGGATTTCTTGGCGTCAGTATCGATAGTTGATTGGCAGTCTCACATTAAGGAGAGGGTCACCATGTTTCTTTCTGCCTTGGAACTTCGCAATATCATTGAAAGCAGTTTTTTACCGAAACGTTGTCAATGCACGCTGTCGCCGGACCTGTCGATGACAGTGAAGGTGTATTCCGATCGGGAAACCGACCATCTCGATCTCATGGTGACCGGAATCAATGCCAAGAGGCTAAATGGTTGCCGCGAAATCAATGACCTGATCGCCGGGCTGCGCTCTGACATGCAGCACCAAACCATTGCCCAGGCTCTGCATCCAGACAGAAAAGCGCTTTAACCCGCGGCTTCGAATTCCACCGACGCACGCCAGGTCTGGAAACACACCAGACCCAGCGCCAGTTCGATCAGACCGTTCAATCAGTTCTGATAACTGCAGGCGTCAGAAAGTTTACGGTATGAGATTTGAGCAGGTTTGCCCGAGGTGCTATCGATGTACTTCATGTCGGCTGTGACCACTTGGCAGTCCTGCGTCGACGGTTCGGTCAAGGCAATGACCTTGCCCACGTGCAGCGGCATACCATAGTGGTATGGCACCGCCTGGGAGCTCGAAGTGTCATTGGCCTGGGCCAGACCGGCAAACGCGGTGCAGGCGAGAGCGCTGGTAACCAGCAAGATGCGCATGTTCATGAACGATCTCCGATGCAGGCTTGAAGTAAGCTCGACGTTCAAGCGTCGAACCTGCCGCACTGGGCGTCAGAGAACTCTGAGGGCGTGCGGTCCAGTAAAGTTTTGGACCGCGAGGTTAAGCAATGGTTAACCCGACTGAATGCCGCCTGTCGTGAGGAGGCCATCAGCCTCAGCGAAGATCCAACTGATGGCGATACGGCAGATCCGGCCCGGTCTTACTGCAGGTCAGCGCTGCCGCCTGCACTGCAAATTTGAGCATGCCGTCGATCTGCTCACGGCTCAGTTGCTGCACGCCCTCAACCGAATCCAGCTGCTGCTCCGTCAGCCAGGCAATCAACGCCGCCTGGAACGTATCGCCAGCGCCCACGGTGTCGGCGATTTTCACTGAACTCGCCGGTACCGACCATGAACCATGGGCACGACTGAACACCGTCGCCCCCTCGCCACCACGGGTCAGAAATACCAACTGACAGCGATGCTGCAGCCAGCCTTCAATGACCCGTTGCGGATCCTGCTCGGGGTACAACAGGCTCAAATCCTCATCGCTGACTTTGATCAGGTCGGCCAACTCAACCAAGGTGGCAACCCGAGAGCGCCACAGATCGATATTCGGCTCAGGATTGAGCCGCACGTTGGGGTCCAGGCTGATCAAGCGTTTACCGCTTTCCCGTTGCACCAAGGCCAACAGCGTGTCGGCAATCGGTTGTACCACCAGCGAAAACGAACCGATGTGCAGGCCGCGCACTTCAGATCCCAGTTCTGGCAGATGCTCGGTTTTCAGCTGACGATCCGCGCAGCCTTCACCCCGGAAGCTGTAATGCGGCGAACCATTGGCCCCGACCGCCACCATCGCCAGAGTCGTAGGCGCTGCGAAATCCACCAGGTAATCCGGGCGCACACCTTCATCCTGCAGCACCTGCTGCAAGCGCCGACCGAGGTAGTCGGTGGACAGGCCGGCAAACAGCGCCGCATCCACCCCCAAACGACGCAAACCCACCGCCACGTTGAACGGCGAGCCGCCGGCAATCGCCTTGAAATTCACTTTTGACGCCAGGCCGCTGGCGTCCTCTTCACTGAAGAAATCGAACAGCGCTTCGCCACACACCAGGTACATAGTTATTCACTCTTTAAAGGGTTGCGACATGCTGTTGATAGCGTTCGTAGGCCTGCTGACAGGCCGCCACATTGTCTGCGATCGGCAAGGTTTCGCTGGCTGGATCGAGCTTCACGCAGCGTTTGCATAGATCCTCCAGGCTGTCTTCATGCCCGTTTTCCCAAGACTTGCACCACGCTGCCTGAATCGCGGCGCCAAGGGCCGCGGCTTCGCTTTGTTCGGTGCAGATGACTGGGGTGTTCATGATGTCGGCGACGATCTGCCGCCACACCGGGCTTTTCGAGCCGCCGCCGATCAGGCAAATGCTGCGGCTTTGTAAGCCATTCTGCCGCAGCAGGTCCAGCCCATAACGCAAACCGAAGGTCGTGCCTTCGACCACCGCGCGGCACAGGTTGGCCTGGGTCAGGTTGGTCATGGTCAAGCCCAGCAGGCTGCCGGTGGCATGGGGCAGGGCGGGGACGCGCTCGCCGTTGAGGAATGGCAGCATGCACACGCCTTCGGCCCCGATGGGGGCTTGCGCGACGAGGTCGTTGAACTGTTCGATATCCAGCTCGAACAGCTCGCGAATCACCCCGGTCGCGTTGGTCAGGTTCATGGTGCAGATCAGCGGCAGCCAGCCACCACTGGAAGAACAGAACGTTGCGACGCAAGCGTCCGGACTGACTTTCGGCTGGTCGGCATAGGCGTACACCGTCCCCGAAGAACCGAGACTCATGGTGATAGCGCCGGGCTTGATGTTGCCGGTGCCAATGGCACCCATCATGTTGTCGCCACCGCCGCTGGAAACCAGCGCCTGCGGGTTGATGCCCAGGTGTTCAGCGATGCTCGGCAGGATCGTGCCGACGGCTTGATGAGCGTCTATCAACTCCGGCAGCGCAGCTTGCAGTCGCCCGGTGGCATCGATATCCCGCAGCAGCTGCAAGTCCCATTGGCGGGTGCGCACGTTGAAATACCCGGTGCCCGAGGCGTCGCCGTATTCACTGCAACTGCGGCCGGTGAGCCAATAGTTGAGGTAATCATGGGGCAGCAGGATGCGGGCGATCCGGGAAAAAACCAGCGGATGTTGTTCTTTGGTCCAGAGCAGTTTGGAGACGGTGTAGCCCGGGGCGATCACAACGCCGAGGCGTTCCAGGGAGCCTTTTTCGCCACCCAGATGGACCAGCAGACGGTCGTTTTCCGGGGTGGATTCGGTGTCACACCAGAGTTTGGCCGGGCGCAGCACCTGGCCCTGATCGTCGAGCAGCACCAGCCCGTGTTGCTGGCCGGAAACGCCGATGCCAAGGATGTCCTGGCCGTCGACCTTCGCCGCGAGCAATGCGCGGCGGGTGGCAAGCGCGAAGGCTTCCAGCCATTGGGCGGTGTCTTGCTCGCGGCGGCCATTGGCACCGCTGATCAAAGTGTGCGCGGCAGCACCCTGGCCCAGCACCTGACCGCTGATGGCGTCGAGGATGATGGCTTTGGTGCCTTGGGTGCCGCAGTCGATGCCGAGGAATAGTTGTTGGTTTGTCATGGATACACCCTGCCGAAGATCGTACCCACGCTCTGCGTGGGAATGCAGCCCGGGACGCTCCGCGTCCCTTTCGCGAATTGGAACGCGGAGCGTCCCTTGAGGCATTCCCACGCAGAGCGTGGGAATGATCAGTTGGCGAGTACTCGTTCGAGGGTTGTTGTCACGCCGACATCGCGCAAGCTGTTACAGCACCACTCAAACGCCGCCACAAACTCGGGCGAATGCGGGATCGCCGTCCCAAAAATCTCCTCAACTGCCAGCAACCGCTGCGTGATCAACGCATCATCCGCCACCAGCGCCTGACAGAACGCCGCCCGCGGATCAGGAATGCTGTAGGTCTGGCCATTCTCGTCCACGCCCTTCAAATACAGCGCCCAAGCCGCTACTACCAACGCCGCCCGTTTGGTTTCCTGCCCATCGGCAATCAATCGATTGATCGTCGGCACCGTGAACTTGGGAAACTTCGACGAACCGTCCGAACACACGCGCTCCAGTTGATCGGCAATCGCCTGGTTGGAGAAGCGCGCCTCCAGGGTGTTCTTGTATTCGGTCAGGTCAATTCCCGGCACGGGTGACAGTTGCGGGGTCACGTCCAGGTCCATGTAGGCACGCATGTAGCGCACGAACAGCGGGTCGTTCATGGTTTCGTGAACGAAGCGGTAACCCTTCAAAAAACCCAGGTAAGTGAGGGCGAGGTGACTGCCGTTGAGCAGTTTGATCTTCATCTCTTCATAAGGCGTGACGTCGTCAGTGAACTGCACGCCGACCTTTTCCCAGGCCGGCCGACCGTTGACGAACTTGTCTTCCAGCACCCATTGCACAAACGGTTCGCAAACCACCGGCCAAACATCGTCGATAGCGTGTTTATCGTGCAGTTGCAGCTTGTGTTCGGTGCTGGTCATCGGCGTGATGCGATCGACCATCGCGTTCGGAAAACTGACATTGCTGGCGATCCAGTCCCGCAGATCGGCATCGCGCAAAGCGGCGAACGCCAGTAACGCTTTGCGCGTGACTGCGCCGTTGTGCGGAAGGTTATCGCAGGACATCAAGGTGAACGCGGGCGTGCCGGCTGCACGACGTTTGGCCAGCGCGGCACAGAGGAAACCGAACACGGTTTTCGGTGTGTTTGGGTGTGCCAGGTCGTGCTGGATTTGCGGCAGCTGGGCCATGAACTCGCCGGTGCTGTCGTCGATGCAGTAGCCGCCTTCGGTAATGGTCAGCGAAACGATACGGATCTCGGGGCTGGCGAGCTTGTCGATCAGTGCTTGTGCGCCGTCTTCAGCCAACAGCATGTCGCGAATCGCGCCGATCACCCGGACTTCGGTGTCGTCGGTATCGCCCAGCTCGAACAGGGTGAACAGGTAATCCTGCTCTTTGAGGTCGTCCCGGGCACGGCGGTCCTCGGCGCGCAGGCCGACACCGCAAATCGCCCAGTCCAGGCCTTCGCCGGTATTCATCAACGCATCGGTGTAATACGCCTGATGCGCCCGGTGGAAACCGCCGACGCCGATGTGCGCGATGCCTTGGCGAGTGTCGCTCAGGGTATAGGCCGGCAGGATCACCTCAGGGGCGAGGCGGTTGAGGTTGTGTTTATTGAGTTTCATCACATGGTCTCGAAATCAGGCTGCAGCGCGCAACGGGCGGGTCAGCGCCACGCCGTCGGCATCGAATAAATGGCAGTGTTCGGCGTCCAGATGCAGGCTCAGCGACTCGCCGTAGCGGCTAGCCAGGTCGCCGCGAACGCGCATGGTCAGCGCTTCGCCGGACGAGGTCACCACGTGGCAAAAGGTGTCGCTGCCCAGGCGTTCGCTGACGTCGGCGGTGACCTGCAAGGTGCAATCGCCGGTTTGCGCGAGATTCAGATGCTCCGGGCGAATGCCCAGGGTCACCGCGCCGCCGACGCTCAGGTTGGCACCGCTCAGTGGCAAGGTGATGCGGGTGCCGGCGTCCAGCAGCACTTCGCAGCGCTGGCTTTCGATGCGGGTGACTTTGCCCTTGAGGAAGCCCATTTTCGGCGTGCCGAGGAACCCGGCGACAAACAGGTTGGCCGGTTGGTGATACAGGTCCAGTGGCGAGCCGACTTGTTCGACTTTGCCGCCATTGAGTACGACAACCTTGTCGGCCATGGTCATGGCTTCGACCTGGTCGTGGGTCACGTAGATCATCGTGGCTTTGAGTTCTTTGTGCAGGCGCAGCAGTTCCAGGCGCATCTGCACCCGCAGGGCGGCGTCGAGGTTGGACAGTGGCTCATCGAACAGGAAGATCTTCGGATTGCGCACGATGGCTCGGCCGATGGCCACGCGCTGACGCTGACCGCCGGACAACTGTTTCGGTTTACGTTCGAGCATTGGCCCCAGTTCGAGGATGCGCGCCGCTTCGCCGACTTTCTTCTCGACCTCGGCTTTCGGTACGCCCGCCAGGTCGAGGGCAAACGACATGTTTTTGCGCACGCTCATGTGCGGGTACAGGGCGTAGGTCTGGAACACCATCGCCAGGTCGCGCTTGGCCGGGCTGACTTCGGTGATGTCGCGGCCATCGAGTTCGATGGTGCCGCCGCTGACTTCTTCCAGGCCAGCGATCAGGCGCAGCAAGGTGGATTTGCCGCAGCCCGACGGGCCGACGAACACCACGAACTCGCGGTCGTTCACTTCCAGGTCGATGCCTTTGATGATGGAAAAGCCTTCGAAGCCTTTTTGCAGATTCTTGATTTTCAGGTTGGCCATGATGATGGGCCTCCACTTGTTGTTATTCAGTTGAGCCGTGCGGGCTTTTTTGTAGGAGTGAGCCTGCTCGCGATGAGGCCGTGTCAGTCGACATCACTGTTGAATGACATTCCGCCATCGCGAGCAGGCTCGCTCCCACAGTGGTCGCATTGAGTCGGCGATCGTCATTTCACGGCGCCGAACGACAGGCCGCGGACCAATTGTTTCTGGCTGATCCAGCCGAAGATCAGGATCGGTGCGCAAGCCAGGGTCGACACTGCCGACAACTTGGCCCAGAACAGACCTTCGGGACTTGAGTAGGAGGCGATCAACGCAGTGAGCGGCGCGGCTTTCGACGAGGTCAGGTTCAGCGACCAGAACGCCTCGTTCCAGCACAGGATCAGCGACAGCAACACTGTGGACGCCAACCCGCCCTTGGCGATCGGCAGCAGCACCCGGACCATCTCCTGCCACAACGTGGCACCGTCGAGGCGCGCGGCTTCGAGGATGTCCTTGGGGATGTCCTTGAAGTAGGTGTAAATCATCCAGACCACGATCGGCAGGTTGATCAGCGTGTAGATCACGATCAGCGCGATGCGCGTGTCGAGCAGGCCGAAACTCTTGGCCAGCAGGTAGATCGGCATCAGCACGCCCACCGGTGGCAGCATCTTGGTGGAGAGCATCCACAGCAGCGTACCCTTGGTGCGCTGGGTTTCGTAGAACGCCATCGAGTACGCCGCCGGCACCGCGATCAGCAGGCTCAGGGCCGTAGCGCTGAACGAAATCACCACCGAGTTCCAGGCGAAGCTGAAGTAATCGCTGCGCTCGTTGATGTGCAGGTAGTTCTCCAGCGTCGGCGTGAAGAGGAACTGCGGCGGCGTGGCGAACGCGTCGATTTCGGTTTTGAAACTGGTCATCACCATCCAGAAGATCGGGAAGAAGATCAGGATCGCGATGGCCCAGGCCAGGGTGCCGAGCAGCAGGCTTTGCAGACGGCGGGATTGTTGAAGGGTCATGGCGCAGGCCTCAGGCTTTGTCTGTCAGGTTTTTGCCGATCATGCGCACCAGCACGATGGCGGCGATGTTGGCGATCACCACTGCGATCAAGCCACCGGCGGACGCCATGCCGACGTCGAACTGCACCAGCGCCTGGTTGTAGATCAGGTAGGCGAGGTTGGTCGAGGCGTAGCCGGGGCCGCCGTTGGTGGTGGTGAAGATTTCGGCGAACACCGAGAGCAGGAAGATGGTTTCGATCATCACCACCACGGCAATCGGCCGTGCCAGGTGCGGCAGGGTCAGGTGCCAGAAAATCGCGATCGGCCCGGCACCGTCGAGGCGCGCGGCTTCCTTCTGTTCCTGGTCGAGGGACTGCATGGCAGTCATCAGGATCAGGATCGCGAAGGGCAGCCATTGCCACGAGACAATGATGATGATCGACAGCAGCGGGTAGTGCGCCAGCCAGTCCACCGGTTGCGCGCCGAACAGCTTCCAGACGTGGGCGAGGATCCCCGACACCGGATGGAAAATCAGGTTCTTCCAGATCAGCGCGCCGACGGTGGGCATGATGAAAAACGGCGAAATCAGCATCACCCGTACGATGCCGCGACCGAGGAATTCACTGGCCTCCAGCAGCGCACTGATCAACACGCCGAACACCACGCTGATCAGCAGCACGCTGCCGACCAGCAACAAGGTGTTGGTGGCGCCGGGTATGAAGCCCGAGTCGCTGAGGAAGTAGCTGAAGTTCTCCAGCCCGACGAATTGGTTTTCACCGGGGTAGAGCAGGTTGTAGCGGATCAGCGAAAAGTAAACGGTCATGCCCAGCGGCACGATCATCCACAGCAGCAACAACGCCACCGAGGGACTGACCAGGAACCAGCCGGGATTGGCCAACCGGCTTTTACGCACCGGTTGGGGAATGTCCATGTGAGCTTTGGCAGTTGAAATATTCATGGCGATAGAACCGATTAAGAACAGACAAATGAAGATCAACTATGGGAGCGGGCTTGTGTGGCGAGGGAGCTTGCTCCCGCTGGGTCGCGAAGCGGCCCCAAAAGCTTTGCGACTGCTGCGCAGTCGAGCGGGAGCAAGCTCCCTCGCCACACAAGCAGTTCCCACATTGGTAGCGGGGTTACTTGGGATAACCGGCGCGCTTCATTTCACGTTCGGTGGTTGACTGGGCAGCGGTCAGCGCCTGGTCGACCGTGGTCTGGCCGATCAGCGCTGCCGAGAACAATTTGCCGACCTGGGTGCCCACGGCCTGGAATTCAGGAATGGTCACCAACTGAATGCCGATATAGGGCACGGGCTTGAGGGTCGGTTTGCTCGGGTCCGCGGCTTTCAGCGATTCAAGGGTCACCTTGGCGAACGGCGCAGCCTTCATGTATTCATCGCTGTAGGTCGAAGCGCGAGTACCTGGCGGTACGTTGGCGATGCCGTCTTTCTCGGCTACCAAAGCACCGTATTCCTTGGAGGTGGCCCAGGCGCTGAAGGTTTTCGCTGCGTCCTTGGCCTTGGAACTGGTCGGAATCGCCAGCGCCCAGGAATACAACCAGGCTGAACCCTTATCGGTAGTCTCGTGCGGTGCGTAGGTGAAACCGACGTGGTCACTGACCTTGCTTTGGGTCTTGTCAGTAACGAAGGAGCCGGCGACGCTGGCATCCACCCAGATCGCGCATTTGCCGCTGTTGAACAGCGCGAGGTTTTCATTGAAACCGTTGCTCGATGCGCCCGGCGGACCGGATTTCTTCATAGTGTCGACGTAGAAGTTCAGCGCGTTTTTCCACTCGGGGCTGGTGAATTCCGGCGTCCATTGCTCATCGAACCAGCGCGCACCATAGGCATTGGCGACGGTGGTGATCAGCGCCATGTTCTCGCCCCAACCGGCCTTGCCGCGCAGGCAGATGCCGTACTGTTCTTTATCCTTATTGGTGAGTTTGCCGGCGAATTCGCTGATTTGGGTCCAGGTCGGGTGCTCGGGCATGGTCAGCCCGGCTTCCTTGAACAGGTCGGTGCGGTAATAGGTGATGGAGCTTTCGGCGTAGAAGGGCAAAGCGTACAGCGAGCCCTTGACCGACAAGCCTTCACGCACCGATGGAAACACGTCGTCGAGGGCATAACTGGCCGGCAAGTCCTTCATTGGCTCCAGCCAGCCTTTGCCGCCCCAGAGTGCGGCTTCGTACATGCCAATGGTCAGAACATCGAACTGTCCGCCCTGGGTTGCGATGTCGGTGGTCAGGCGTTGGCGCAGCACGTTTTCTTCCAGCACCACCCAATTGAGTTTGATGTCCGGATGCTCGGCCTCGAAGGTTTTCGAGAGTTTTTGCATGCGGATCATGTCGCTGTTGTTGACGGTGGCGATGGTCAGGGTCTGGGCGCCGAGGCTGACACTGCTGAGGGTCATGCAGGTAAGGGCAAGCAGAGCTTTTACAGAAGGTTGCATCGTGCACTCCTTTTCTGCACCCGGCGGGTTACAGAAGGACAGTTATTGTTTTTGTGTCTTCCTGCGGGGGGAAGAATGTGCACTGATTACAGCCTTCAATTGATGACGTGACAAATCATCCATCGCACTTGAATCGATACTATTTTGCACTTGGCTTTGAGAGGAGAGGTGCAGGGGACGGGTTTTCAGCGGTTAACGCCTATCGAATACGTACAGGTTTTTAGTGCGAAAACAGGTCTTAACCTGTGGGAGCGGGCTTGCTCGCGAAGGCGTCGTGTCAGTCAACATTACTGTTGAATGATCCACCGCTTTCGCGAGCAAGCCCGCTCCCACATGGATTTGTGTTTACCCAAGGTTTTGTTCGGTCAACCGCTGCACCGCCAACCGTCGGTAATGCGAGGGTGTCATGCCCTTGAGTTGCTGAAAGCGCCGATTGAAATTGGAAATATTGTTGAAGCCCGACTCGAAGCACACATCGGTCACCGGTTTGTTGCCATCGGCCAGCAACTCGCAGGATTTGCTGATGCGCAGGCGATTGACGAATTCGATGAAGCAGCGGCCGGTGGCTTGTTTAAACACTCGACTGAAATAGGTCGGCTTCATGCCCAAGTGCTCGGCGACTTCTTCCAGCGGCAGTTCCCGCGCGTAATGCGCGAAAATGTAATCCACCGCCCGGTTGGTGCGATCAATATTGTGCTCGTCGGCCAATTGCGGTGTCGTGGCCCCGGACAGCAACTGAAAATCGTCAGAGGCGGCCAGCAACTCCAGCAGAATGAAAAAGTGCCCGAGACGCGTCACGCCCTGGGTATCGGCGATGCGTTGCATCAAGGTCATGGCCTGGCGGATGGTGCGCTTGCAGCGAAACTCGATGCCGTACTGGGCGCGCTCCAACAGTGGCGCCAGTGCCTTGAGCTCGGCAAACACCAAGTGGCCGCTGTCGAACAACTCGTCCGTGAAATTGACCAGCATGTCGCGCTTGGGCACCACTTCGTCTTCGGCCACCTGGCTGATCCAGTTGTGGGGCAGGTTGGGGCCGGTGAGGAACAGCGATTCCGGATAGAAATTACCGATGTAGTCACCGATGAACACTTTGCCGGAGCTGGCGACGATCAGGTGCAGTTCGTATTCCTTGTGAAAATGCCAACGCACCAGCGGGCAAGGGAATCCGTGCTGACGGTAGATGATGGACAACCCGTTGTGGTCGTCCATCAGTTCGTAGGAGGGGTCTGTCACGCGGGCTGATCGGGTCATGTCAGGATGCTTTTCTTGTTATCGCTATTCGATCATGCCTCTTTTGGCGCCTTCTGTGCCAGCCTGCCACGACTTTCGCTAACGGGGGACCCGATCGCGCGCTTTCATCAGGTTTACCGTTCGGCAATAAGAGACGATGTTGGACTCTTCAATAAAATCGACGTTGATGATGTTGCATTTTGACGCCCAATCGCTGTTATTCGGATCGAACCAGGAATTAAGCTCGTCATGAATATCCACGGGGCCACCGAGCGCGCTGTAACTGGTGGCGGAAAGTGACCACGGTGCGCCTGTGCCTGGCGGGTATTTCAATACATTAATAATGTGTTGCTTCAAATCAGCGGCGTTAGTGATACCGCTGCCAGACCATTTGTGCCTGATTTGCTCGTGAAATACAGTTCGATCAAGAGCGCTGTGCCATGGGGCCGCGACTATAATTCTTTGCGCAGCGCTGATTTGTTTGAGCTGATGTAAGCTTAGAGATAGATTTTTGGTGGGGATTATGCGATGGCCAAGATACTGTTTCACCAAATTATTGAAGTTAGTGAAATCAAACCCCTCACCCTGTAGTTGATGGAAGTCTAAAATAATGAATTCATTCGGGCTCTCCTTAAGAAACTGTTCCACGTCGGTCACGAGATTCCTCAAGGTGCGAGAATTGCGGGAGCCGTTGTGATGCATGCCGAACTTGTCGAGTCCTTTTGCGCTATCGTCCTGCAATAAACGGATGTCGAGAGCCCGAGAACCGTGACACAGCTGGCTGTAGAACGACTCATGCTGACATGCCACCCAATGGGCGGGAGGGCCAAAAAACGGCCAGGACGCTTTCCAGTCGCAGCCTGCGTTGTGTGTACCCGGCAGTGTCAATTCACAGAGTGACAATGAATCAATTGCCGGCGTGGCGAGCATCCAGTTTTTAAGCGTGTTTGTATTCTGAAGAAAGTTATCCATTCAACGCATCCTTGCATTGTTTTAAAGATAGAAATTAGTTATGCGAACTTAACTAGCGAAGTTCAAGTTCGGCGGGTACTTATAAGATGTGGAGTTGGCCTGGTCAATAAGGGTGGTGATGCAGAATATTTATTGTTGGTGTGAGCTTTATGGCGTATTTCGATTCTTTGCTTCAATCCATTGCGCCATGTATTGCGTGCTTTTGTGATGGTGATGACGCAACATGCTTCCCGTAAAGTTATCACTTCTAAGTCGTGCCAGATGTTGCTGGCAATACAACAACTTTTCGATCAGTGCCGGGCCATGTTCCGATTGTCGATAACGATCGGCGAGCAACGTTTGCCCAAGGGATTGGGCGTCCATCCACAGAGCTTCATCCTTGTACAGCTGAACCGCGCACTCGGCGAACGCCTGTGCTGTTCGGGTCACAGCCCCCGGCCAGCGTAGTTCACCATGCATCGCTTCTGCGCCGATTGGCGTGGTGATCGTGGGCGTGCCGCATAACATGGCGTCGACAATCTTGCCTTTGATGCCGGCACCAAAGCGTAGGGGCGCAAGACAAATCCGTGCGTCAGACATGACCTTTAACGCATCTTGCGCCCAGTTCATCACATGAAAGCCCTGGCCGGGGTTGTGCAACGCAGTCGCTTTGGGTGGTGTGTAAGCACCGTAAATGTGCAATTGAGCCTTGGGCAGTTGTTCGCGGATCAGCGGCCAGATAGTGGTTTTCATCCAGAGCACCGCATCCCAGTTCGGCGCATGACGGAAGTTGCCGATGCTGAGAAAGTGCGCACGGTCTTCAAAAGAAACCGGCGGCACGCTCGGTAGATCGACCATCAGCGGGCACCAGTGCAGCAAGTGGCGCGGCAGCTTGAATTGCTCGACCAGCAACTCGATCTCTACTTCGGAAATCATCAGGTTCAAGTCGCAACGATAAATCGCTGCGATTTCCCGTTTGGCCAGATCGGTCTCGGCCATGAGCTCAAACTCTTCACGTAACGCTGGCGCGAACAGTTCATTGAAGTCATTGGTGTCGTCATTCGCCTTCAAACGCTGCTTGAGGCGTTGATGGCGGGCATCTCGCAGGCTTTGCAGGTCGGAGGTCTCAAGCACGCGCAAGGCATGGGGGCAGTGCTTTTCAACTCGCCAGCCGAACTGTTCTTCCATCATGAACCGATCGAACAAAACGATATCCGGAGCCAGTTCGCTGATGAACGTGTCGAAACTGCTGTTGTTCAATTCGATCGGGATTTCGCGAATGCCCAACACCGACAGGTCTGCCCGATGCTCACCGGAGCTGGCCGGACTACTGAAAGTAATGTCCCAGCCTTGCTGCAAGAAGGTCTCGAGAATTTGCATCATGTGTCCACCGGCCGCTGAAGAGCGGGGCTCGGGCCAGACGTAACCGATGACCAGGACTTTGGTTGCGTGGGGCTGGGTCATGAACAGTGATCCTTTGCAGCAAGCGAGGGGGCAAAAAAGGGCGCAATTAAACCACAGTACAGTAGTGGTCGCATGCGCCCGGTATCGTTAACTCGGTCTGTCTGAAACTCAGAGAATGTTGATTTTTACCAGTGTCTGCCCATTGATGTATCCATGGTTGGCATTTTTGAGTGCCGCTTTCATGGTCGCTATATTCTGCTGATACGCTTGCTTGTTGGTCTTTAATTGGCTGAGCAGCGATGTCGTCAATGCAAACGAGTCGGCATTTTTAAACGCCATGCTGCTGTTGTAGTTGGTATTTGGAAAACTCGGCAGTCCCATGGACATCTTGCCGTTGGCGAGATTCAGGAGTGGACTCACGTCCAATTGTTGAGAGCCACGCTGAAATAATCCGGTGTCTTCAGCGTAGGCGAAATCTTTGGTTTTCGGCGCACCGTGGAACATTTCATGAACGAAAGTATCGGCAGTAATGCCCGGGTTGAAATGATCCCTGCGATAAGCCTCGTTGAAGTTGTCACTGTAGACCCGGATAAATTCGTTGTTGGCATTTTGCGCCTTGTCGCCAGTCTTCCAGTCGTTGTACAGCCCCCAATGCAGCTCGGCTACTGAGTCGCTTTCTTTACTGCTGTCGAGGATAAAGTTGCCGGGTTTGATATTTGTAAGGTCCTCTTTTACTGCAATCAGGTAGTCACGGTAAGCACTTCGGGCTGCGGAAGAGTCATTCGCAAGCAGAAGGACAAGCGCCGCATTCGATTCCTGGATCAGCGTTGGGTCATTCAATACGTTGATGGCATCGTCTACTTTTCTGCTGGCGAGTGGTAAGCCTTCTTTGATCACTGTACGAGCGTAGCTTTTAGGCATGATTTTATGCCAGCGTGGGATGGGCAATTTAAGTTTGAGATCAAAACCCTTCAGTTTGGCTCCCCAAGGCTCACCAAATCGGTTCAGTGCGTACCATTCGTCATGGTGGCGTATACCCCATACCTGGAAGGCATCCTGGGAAGTTTGCGCAGGGCGCCAGGTTCCGAGACGAATGATGTCTGGATCGCCGGCTCTGGCCAATTGCTCGAATTGAGTCTGACCCGTCAACTGTCGAAGATCGGAAACGGCGTTTTCCAAGGCCGCAAGACTCCCGTTAATACCTTTGCGCAACAGTTTCGCGCCACCTATAAGCAAATCCGGAACGCCATCCAGCGGGTTTAGCAAGCTGCTTACCAGGCCCAGGCCAGTTTTGGCCAGGGCGCTGGCTTTCGTTGCAAGGGTCATGCTTCGGGCGGCAATACTGGCTATCTTGCCAATGGCCCCGACCACCAACAGAAGCGTCATCGCAGCTTCCAGGGTGCAGGCACCTACGCCTTGGAACTGTCGATCCAGATCGTCTGAACTGATGTCTTCGATGCATGATTTGAACGGTACGACAATATTGAGAAACGTGTTCAATGCCTCTTCACGTTCTGCACGCAATGCCTCCAGCCGGGTTTGCCCCCAACATTCTTTCACCAACTCATCGTAGGTTGCGATTGGCCGGTGCTTGAGCACGAAGTTTACGAGTGACTCGAATTCACTTGAATAGAAACTTTGGTAATAGCCTTTGCTTTCAATGTCCGAAGCCAGTGGGGGTGCGGATAGTTCACCGATCTTTTCAATGACGCCACGACTGGTATTGACGAGGCCAGGTGTGACCCCATGGGTGTAGCACTCGATGTCCGTGGGCAGTTGATGCACCGGTGCCGGATGGGTGTGGTTCTTTTCACTGCCGCGGGGGCTTGTACGTAACAGGTTCTCCCTTTCGATCAGCTCGGCCAGTTCCGTGTTTTCACGACAGACTCCGTGCAAGGTGAACAGCTCATAACAGCTCAATCGTCCTTCGAAGTAGGTACACATCACCACGCCGTAACGACCGGTGGCCTGCTCTTTGTCTTTATGACTCTCCATGGGAACCCGATTCGGCACTTTAAGTATGACGTCAAGGGTTGACGCTAATGGATTCATGGGGAAACGGGTGATTGGGTGAATAGTGGCGACTGAAGGCCGTACAGAGAATATCGTCAATTGTCCGCGCAGCAGCCGCACTCGATCAACAAGCGGCAAGGATGAAAGGGCTAGTTTCAAATGCGTATACATAGCCTGCGCATGTAACAGGTAGTTCCGATTGAATTGGCGGTAAAACTCTCCCTGCGCGGAGATCAGATTGGGGAGCATCTTTGGAAACGCAGTATAAATACTTGCTCCATGCTTCAAGTCCCAATCGCCTGTCTGCAGGTCGTTGGACATGTGCAGGTCTACAGGGGACATGAGAAACGGGTCGGCATAGGCGTCTTCGAGTGATCGATTGCTCTTTTGGTGAAGGACGTCATCTTCAAGATAGGTGCATCCTTTGGCGACTTGCTTGAGGATATCCAGGGCGACGCTCTTGCGGGTCGGCAAGGGGCGAGACAGCGTTTCAGCCGTTTCAGCAAGGGTTTTCGCATGGCGGGCGTAAGCGGCCACGGCCACTTCAAGCGAATCCTTGGCCGAGCGGTTCACTTCATCATGGGTGACGATACTGTTGAGCAACGCCCAGTTGATCACTGGATCTACAGCAGCCAAGGCATTGAGTGCCTGTTGCGACTCTGTGACTGACTCGGACTTCATCAGGTGTTGTATTTGCGCATGGGTCATTACGCGCGACGATCCCGGTGAGATAGCTTCCTGCACCGCGATGGTCCGGCAGTAATCAACCCATTGCGGGGTGCCTAATAGCAAAGTAGGTGGCAAGTCCTGGACCAGGAACTCCGGCGCGGTGCCGGCCAGCAATAAATGGGAGGCCAGTGCTACGTTCTGTTCAGTGATCCGGTGCTGATTGATCAAATGTCTTTCGAATTCCGTTTGAACACTGGTGAAAGACTTCTCTATATGTTGGGCTGCATAGAGATCGAACCCGGCCACTTGATTGCGCGGCTCTTGCTCCCCGACCTTCGGATGGAGATCCAACAGTAGCGCAGTGAAAAGTATTTGCTGGAGAGATTCATCCGATAAGGGCTGATCATCTTGCGCACCATACCACTTCAGGTCCCGTACAAAACTTTTTGCCCAGATTAGAGCAATGGGGCTGGAAACAAGCATTTTCAGAAAGTACTCCGCCTCCGATCGTTTGATGGGAGAGGATCGTCCACCCAGAATAGTGTCTGAAAGCAGTTCCAATAATGACTCGCCCTTGGTGTACTCCTTGATCAGTGTTCGAAGCCGGTCCCGCTGTGCTGATGACATAGTGAGCGGATTATTTTCGCCGGCCATTACCATTTCCCAATAGTTGCCGAATGGTGGACTTTCCGGATGTGACTGCTCCAGGAAGGCAATCAAATTCTGAGCATCGATTACCGTTCGAGGGAGGAGGTAACGATGGAATCTCAACCATTGAATCATGCCGACCTGGTCGTCAAGGGTGACGACGCCACCGGTCAATTGCGCCATTTCAACCAATACAACAAGATCATCGTTCAGATCCGGAGCCAGTTTGAATGCACTCTCGAAACTCAGGGTTCTACCAGCGTAGTGTGCCTTGACCTGACCTGTGGCTGTTACTTCAAACAGTGAGTCTTCGGGCAGCCGGAGTTTCAATAAAAGATTTTTGAAAGAGGTTTTTTCGACCATGTTTCGCAACATGACTCTTGCGGGCTGGAGAGTTTCTTCTAGCGATGAGCCAGGTTCGAGGGAGATAAAAGAACCTTCCAGGCTGACTTCCCTGGAGTGACTACTGTCTTGCACTCGACGCTTTAATTTGTCGAGAAATTCCCGTCGTTCGATATTGTCTTTACGACTGTTGTGATCTTGAGGCGGGCTATAAATCAAAGGTCTTGACAAGTGCCTTTGAAATGTATTGCTAGAGCTCATGGTAAATCCAGTTATTTCAGGGTTGTATGTTTGAGGTATCCTCTTTTAGTATTTAATTGATGGCAAGTCGACGTATGTAAGTGTGTATTGCATTTGTTTGGAATAATTGCGTAGTTAGTGGGTTGTCATGTTGTTCGACTGCGAAGACCTCTTTGCTATAACAGGCAAGAGGGCCAGGTAGTTTGTTGGAGTTTTAAATGGTGCATTTGACTTTATTTCGCTACTGATCAGTGGAAAACGGTTTGTCAGTCACGTGCAGTCAAGGAAACACGACAACCCCCTGAGCAAAGCGGTCGAGATTTTCGTGTCTTGATTCACTGACCCAGGGTGGCGGGTAGTGTTCTGCAAAACGCTCCATCGGCGGGTGGTGCCTGATTCGGATACGTATCCGGAAGAATCTTGACCATTGTCGTTTCGACAACGCCGTCTGCGTACTCAGCCTCGAAGAACTCTGCGCTCCAACCCATCTTGGGAGCACGGAGAGTCGCATGGACTTCCGTTGAGGCCGGCAACTGTGCTTCGGTGTAGCGCACGCCGCAGTTGTACCTGAAGTCCCGGGCCTTTGGGTTGTGGGCTGTCCACCGGGTCATCCTGATTGGCATTTCGGACAAGGTCAGCTGCAACTGGGTTGATGTGGCGTCCAGATGCTGTTCCTGTGCCTTTAACCTCGGCGCGGTATGGCCGGTCTGCCGCCGCTTGATGTAAGGAATCAGGTTCGCTTCAACAAACGCCCGCACATCGTGGGCGGCGTTGGGAATGACCCGAAGTGTATTGTCCCCCGGCAGATCCGCAAGATACTGGCGCGAAGCATCCGGGATGAAGAAGTCATCGCCACTGGCGTTGACGATGTATTTCGGGATCTTCATGCGGTCGATGTAGCCGGATAGATTTCGATAGTTCATTGGATCTTCGACTTGCAGCAACTTCTTGAACGGCTCGCTCTTGCGTTGGGCAATCACGCCTTGCGAGTAGTAGTCGATGTACGCCAGAGGCCAGTTACCGCCGTAAGCCAGAAACGTCTGGTCGAACACTTTGTCCGTGTTCAAGACGTCTATGACAAACGGCACGATGCTATCGACGCGTGAGTCCGAAAGGGCGGACAGCCATACCGCCCAACCGCGTTTCGACGCGCCGGTGGCAAGAAAACTCACCACCTGGCCTGGCTGCGTTTCCTTTTGCGTCAGGTCCATGGCCTTGACCAGCGCTTCCATCATCGGCACATGCAGTGACATAAAAGGCTGTTGTTCCGGGGCCTGCATGAATAGTTTCCAGCTGTGGGCAACGCTGCCATCTTCCGTGCGCGGCACGCCGTCATCGCTGTAGGTCAAATACTGGTTGGGGACATTGCTGACAGCCACTACGATCAAGCCGGTTTGCCGGGCAATGTTGAGCAGTGTTTGCTTCGAAAAGTTGTTGGGTGCTCCCGGAGACTCTCCGGGCAAAGGATTATTGACGCCGTCGTTAGCGACCAGCACGGCACGCGTACCCTTGACGTTGTCGGGAATGTACAGGTCGACTCCATGAATCCAGTCTGCCGGGGCGACTTTACCGCCCTGGCTCCAGGATTGTGACCTCAGCTCGAAGCGCCGGATGTTGACGCCGGGCTGTTGCTCTTGCCCCTTACTGATGTAGCGCAGCGGTTGCGTCGCTTCGGCTTTGCGATAGCAGCTCAATACTTCGCTGAACGCCTGTCCGCTCTGTTCAAAGCAGTGCTGGGGATTGTCGGAAGAGGCTGACTGGCAACCATATCCGGCGATGAGCATCAGCAACAATCCGCTGATTTTCAAATAATGGGCGTAGCGTTCGGTTTGATTCGGCATGGACTCGGTTCCTTATGAGTGGGAATCACCGGTCCAATCAAACGCCAGGCGGGCGGCCTTTTCTACTGTCAGAGTTGACAGGTCAGAGCCGAAAAACGCCGAAAAATGCAGCCTTGCGTCGGTTTATGCAGAAGTGGAGGGGCCACAGCCCCAAACAACTCTCAGGCCAGCATGCCTTTGACCTTGTCGCGCAACTGATCAATGGAAAACGGTTTGCCGATCACGTGCATACCTTCGGGCACATCAATACTTTCGGCATAACCGCTGGCAAACAGGATGGGCAGCTCGGGGCGCAGCATCCGGGCCTGGGTGGCCAGTTCACGGCCGTCCATTACTGGCAACCCAACGTCGGTCATCATCAAATCGATGTACTGGTCTTCATCGTTGAGAAACTCCAGCGCCTGTTCGCTGCCATCGGCCTCGAGCACCTTGAACTCGAGTTCCTCCAGCACATCGACAATCAGCATGCGCACGATGGGGTCGTCTTCGACTACAAGGATGATGGATGCGGTGGCGGACATAGTGGGTTCTCAGAGGTTGAATGCGCGGGTGGTCGGTCGATCGAAATCGCCGGGCTCTTGCTTGAGTAAGTGACGGAACCCGACAAGTTCCCACGCGGTAGAAAAAAGAATAGTCACACAAGCGTTGGCAAGGATAACCGCTCCTTGGCAGTGGAGCAGTTGAATGTGGGATTTTGCGCGAAAAGGTGTCAGAAAATTGGATCAAGCCGGCGCTTTTGGGGCAAACTCCTTGGTTTTCAACAGTTCGACAAGGTTTCCCCCATGACATCCGCGTCTTCGGTTGATGAGCAACGATTCCGTAAACTCCTGAGCCGTAACGTCAGCCTGCCATTAGGGGTCGGCGCGCTCAGTGCACTGTTCTTTGTTTCGCTGATCACTTACCTGCTGTCGGTGACCCAGTGGGTCGAGCACACCGACCGGGTGATCAATAACGCCAATGAGTCGATCAAACTGACCGTCGATCTGGAAACCGGAATGCGCGGCTTCCTGCTGACTGGCGACGAGCACTTCCTTGAACCCTACGAAACGGCCAAGCCGCGAATTGCAGTGGCCCTCAAAACCTTGCTCGACCTGACCGCGGACAACCCGGTGCAGACCGACCGTCTGCACCGGCTCCAGGCCTTGCAGAATGAGTGGGCCGCTTACGCGCAGACCCTAATTGAATTGCAACGATCCAGCGGTGATTACCGCAGCGCGGTCAAGGCCGGACGCGGCAAGCGGCTGACCGATGAGATCCGCAAGCAATTCGAAGACGTGATCGACATGGAGCAACAGTTGCGCACCACGCGCAACGAAGAAGTGCGCAGTACCACGATCTGGAGCATCAGCCTTTACCTGTTGTTCATCGCCGGGATCAGCGCCTTGCTGGCCTACATTGGTCGTCGGGATCTGCTCAACCTTTCGCAAAGTTACAGCGCCAACCTCGCCGGGCAACAGGCCAGTGCCCAGCGTCTGGAACAGCAGGCCTGGCTGCGCAATGGCCAGACTGAACTGGCCGAACAAGTGCTGGGGCAACTGTCGCTGAATCTGCTGGGCCGCAACATTCTGCAGTTCTGCGCGCAGTACCTGGGCACCGCCGTAGCCGCCATTTATGTCCGCGAAGAACATGGCGGTCTCAAGCGCATTGCCTCTTACGGTTTCTCCCGCGAGCAGGAAGCGCGCGAACAGCAGATTTACAGCGATGAAGGCATTGTCGGCCAGGTTGCGCACCAGGCTCGCTTGATCCGTCTCGATGACGTCCCGGATGGTTACTTCAAGGTCAGCTCCGGCCTGGGCGAGGGTTTGCCGCACAGTGTGCTGGTGGTGCCGACCAGTGACGATGATCGGGTCAACGGTGTGATCGAACTGGGTTTCCTGCGCCCGCTGATGGATCGCGATGTCGAATTGCTTGAACTGATTGCCGGCAACATAGGCACCTCCATCGAGGCCGCTCGCTATCGCCAGCGCCTGCAAGAAGTGCTGGCTGAAACCCAGCAGCTCAATGAAGAGCTGCAAGTCCAGCAGGAAGAACTCAAGACCGCCAACGAAGAGCTGGAAGAGCAGTCGCGGATTCTCAAGGAATCCCAGGCTCATCTGGAGACCCAGCAGGTCGAGCTTGAACAAACCAATGAGCAGCTCGCCGAACAGGCGTTGATCCTGGCGGATCAGCGCGACGCCATGGACAAGAAAAATACCGAGCTCAATCAGGCCCAGCACCAGCTCGAAGAGCGCGCCGAAGAGTTGCAGCGCTCGAGCAAGTACAAGTCTGAATTCCTTGCCAACATGTCCCACGAGTTGCGCACGCCGCTGAACAGTTCGTTGATCCTGGCCAAGTTGCTGGCGGAAAACCCCCAGGAAAACCTCAGCGCCGAGCAGGTCAAGTTTGCCGAGTCGATCTATTCTGCCGGCAATGATCTGCTCAACTTGATCAACGACATTCTCGATATTTCCAAGGTCGAGGCCGGCAAGCTCGAAATGCGGCCGGAGAACACCAGCGTCGCGCGACTGGTGGATGGGTTACGCGAGATGTTCCAGCCCTTGGCCACCGATAAGAAACTGCATTTCCAGGTCGAAGTGCAGGCCGGTGCGCCGATGATGATCTTCACCGACCGCCAGCGTCTGGAGCAGGTGATCAAGAACCTGTTGTCCAACGCGGTGAAATTCACTGAAAAAGGCGAGGTCAGCCTGACAGTTGCCAGTCAGCCTGCCGACGGTATTGCCTTTATCATTCGCGATTCGGGGATTGGCATTGCCGCGGATCAGCAGGACAGTATTTTCGAAGCCTTCCGCCAGGCCGATGGCACCACTAATCGCCGTTATGGCGGCACCGGCCTTGGCTTGTCGATTTCCCGTGACCTGGCCGCCTTGCTCGGCGGCTCCATCAGCGTCACCAGCGAACCGGGGCAGGGCAGTGTGTTCACCCTGGTGTTGCCGCAGCAATACGTTGAACCGGGCGAAGAACCTGTCGAACCGCTGAGAGCCACCCCGGTTGCCATGACCCCAAGAGTGACGCCCGCTGCGCGGGTACCGCTGATCGCCGAAATCGATATTCCACGCTTCGACGATGATCGCACCAAAGCGCCATTTGCCACGCGTTGCATTCTGGTGGTGGAAGACGAGCCGAACTTCGCCAATATCCTGTACGACCTGGCCCATGAGCTGGGTTATCAGTGCCTGGTGGCGCACGGGGCGGACGAAGGTTACGACCTGGCCAGGGAATTCATCCCGGACGCCATTCTGCTGGACATGCGTCTGCCGGATCATTCCGGGTTGACTGTGTTGCAGCGTCTGAAGGAACACGCTGAAACCCGGCATATCCCGGTGCATGTGATTTCCGTGGAAGACCGGGTCGAAGCCGCAATGCACATGGGCGCTATCGGTTACGCGGTCAAGCCGACTACCCGAGAAGAGCTCAAGGACGTGTTTGCCCGCCTTGAGGCCAAGCTGACCCAGAAAGTCAAACGCGTCCTGCTGGTCGAAGACGATGACCTGCAGCGCGACAGCATTGCCCGGCTGATCGGCGACGAGGACATCGAGATCACTGCCGTTGGCCTGGCACAAGATGCGCTGGACCTGCTGCGTACGACGATTTTCGATTGCATGATCATCGACCTGAAACTGCCGGACATGCTCGGCAACGACTTGCTCAAGCGCATGTCCACGGAAGATATCTGCTCCTTCCCACCAGTGATCGTCTACACCGGACGCAACCTGACCCGGGACGAAGAGGCCGAGCTGCGCAAGTATTCGCGCTCGATCATCATCAAGGGCGCACGTTCGCCAGAGCGTTTGCTGGATGAGGTCACACTCTTTCTGCACAAAGTCGAATCCAGGTTGTCCCATGAACGCCAGAGGATGCTCAAGACCGCGCGCAGTCGCGACAAGGTTTTCGAGGGTCGCAAGGTGCTGCTGGTGGACGACGATGTGCGCAACATCTTCGCCCTCACCAGTGCCCTGGAGCAAAAGGGTGCAGTCGTGGTCATCGGTCGCAACGGTCGTGAAGCGATTGAAAGACTGAATGAAGTCGAGGACATCGATCTGGTGTTGATGGACGTGATGATGCCGGAAATGGATGGTTTCGAAGCCACCATCGAGATCCGCAAGGACCCGCGCTGGCGCAAGCTGCCGATCATTGCGGTGACGGCCAAGGCCATGAAGGACGATCAGGAGCGCTGCTTGCAAGCGGGCTCCAACGATTACCTGGCCAAGCCCATCGACCTGGATCGCCTGTTCTCGCTGATTCGCGTGTGGTTGCCGAAGATGGAACGCATTTAGTGGAAAAGAACACCGAAATCGAATTGCGCTTGTTGATCGAGGCGATCTACCTCAAATACAGCTATGACTTTCGCGATTACTCCGGCGCTTCGATCAAGCGCCGGGTCAATCACGCGTTGAGCCAGTTCGAGTGCACGACCATTTCAGCGTTGCAGGATAAGGTCCTGCACGACCCGATGGCATTCATGCAGTTGTTGCAACTGCTGACGATCCCGGTCAGCGAAATGTTCCGCGACCCTTCGCATTTCCTGGCGATACGCAGGGAAGTGGTGCCGCTGCTCAAGACTTACCCCTCGATCAAGATCTGGATCGCCGGTTGCAGCACCGGTGAAGAGGTCTATTCGATGGCCATTCTGCTGCGCGAAGAAGGCTTGCTCGATCGCACCATCATTTACGCCACCGACATCAATCCGCGCTCGCTGGATAAAGCCAAGCAAGGGATATTCTCGATGGAGAATGTCCGCGCCTACACTCATAACTACCAGCAGGCAGGTGGCCAGCGTTCGTTCGCCGACTACTACACAGCGGCTTACGGTTACGCCATTTTCGACAAGTCCCTGTGTGAGAACGTGACCTTCGCCGATCACAGCCTGGCGACTGACAGTGTCTTTTCAGAAACTCAATTGATTTCGTGCCGTAATGTTTTGATTTATTTCAATAAAAAGCTTCAGGATCGTGCTTTCGGTTTGTTCCATGATTCCCTTTGCCATCGAGGATTTCTGGTGCTGGGCAGCAAGGAAACCCCGGATTTCTCGTCTTACGGCAATCAGTTCGAACCGTTGGTCAAACAAGAACGGGTCTACCGAAAATCATGAACAGTGCAGCGGATCTGCCTTCTATTGAGGCTATTGTGATCGGCGCCTCGGCCGGCGGAGTGGAAGCGTTGCTGAGTATCCTCGGCCCACTGCGAGAAGGCTTCAAACTGCCAATCATTGTGGTTTTGCACTTGCCGGACGGACGCCGCAGTCATCTGGTCGAGGTGTTCGCACGGCGCGTGGCCATGCCAGTACGGGAAGCCTGCGACAAGACGCTGGTCGAAGCGGGAACGCTGTATTTCGCGGCTCCGGGTTATCACCTGTCGGTGGAGCAGGACCGCAGTTTTTCCTTGAGCCTGGAAGCCCGCGTGCATTATTCGCGACCGGCCATCGATTACCTGTTCGAGTCGGCTGCCGATGCCTACGGTTCAGCCCTGGCTGCGGTGTTGTTGACCGGTGCCAACCGTGATGGCGCCCTTGGCCTGGCCCAGGTCAAGCGTCGTGGAGGCATGACCATCGTTCAGGACCCGGACGAAGCCCAGGTCGCGACCATGCCCCGGGCGGCGCTTGATATACACCAGCCGGACCATATCCTCCCTATTCGCGGCATCGGCCGTCTGCTTGTCGAGCTGGAACGAATCGCATGCTAAGTACTATCCAGGCCAAATTGCTGATCGTCGACGATCTACCGGAGAACTTGTTGGCGCTCGAAGCGCTGATCAAGCGCGAAGACCGTATCGTCTACAAAGCCTTGTCCGCCGACGAGGCCTTGTCGCTGTTGCTGCAACACGAGTTCGCCATGGCCATTCTCGATGTGCAGATGCCTGGCATGAACGGCTTCGAACTGGCCGAGCTGATGCGCGGCACGGAAAAGACCAAGAACATTCCGATCGTGTTCGTCAGTGCGGGCGGTCGCGAGCTGAACTACGCGTTCAAGGGCTATGAAAGCGGCGCCGTGGATTTCCTCTACAAGCCGCTGGATATCCATGCGGTCAAGAGCAAGGTCAACGTGTTCGTCGAACTGTTTCGCCAAAGCAAGGCGATGAAACAGCAGGTCGAAGAGCTGGAGCAAAGCCGTCGCGAGCAGGAAGCATTGCTCAAGCAGTTACAGAGTACCCAACTGGAACTGGAGCAAGCGGTGCGCATGCGTGATGACTTCATGTCCATCGTCGCCCACGAAGTCCGCACGCCGCTCAATGGCCTGATCCTCGAAACCCAATTGCGCAAGATGCACCTGGCCCGGGACAACGCGGCGGCGTTCACCCTGGACAAAATGCACGCGATGGTCGATCGCGACGAGCGGCAGATCAAAAGCCTGATCCGCTTGATCGAGGACATGCTCGATGTGTCGCGCATTCGCACCGGCAAGTTGTCGATCCGACCAACGCGCTTCGATTTATCGGCGCTGGTCCGCGACTTGTTGCAGAACTTTGCCCCGCAGATCGATGCTGCCGAGTCCTCGGTCACCCTGGAAGCCGAGCAACCCGTGGTGGGCAGTTGGGACGAATTTCGCATTGAACAGGTGATTTCAAACCTGCTGACCAATGCTTTGCGCTACGGCGCCAAGAGCCCGATCACCGTTAGGGTGTACAGTGAGAGCGATCAGGCTTGGGTGGAAGTGCGCGATTCAGGGATCGGCATCGACGAAGAGAACCAGATGCGTATTTTCCAGCAGTTCGAACGCGTCACGGCCAAACACGCAGTCGCGGGGTTGGGCCTGGGGTTGTTTATTTCCGAGCAGATTGTGGCCGCCCATGGCGGTTCCATTACCGTCGAAAGCCAAATTGGCGAAGGCGCCTTGTTTCGCGTTTGTCTGCCGCTTTAGGAAACTGGCCAGATAAACGCAACCTCTGATCGGCCCCATGGTCGTATCAGCAGCTATTGACCGAACAAAGGCTTCCCATGAGTGAAGATGCACAAGACGTCGTATTGATCGTCGAAGATGACCCCTCGATTCTGATGGTGCTTTCGGCCTATCTGTCGGGTGAGGGCTACCGGGTATTGCAGGCCGAAAACGGCGAGCAGGCCTTCGAAATCCTGTCGAGCAAACCGCACCTGGACATGATGATCACCGATTTCCGCCTGCCGGGCGGCATCTCTGGCGTGCAGATTGCTGAACCTGCCGTGAAGCTGCGACCGGAGCTCAAGGTGATCTTTATCAGCGGTTATCCGCAGGAGATCCGCGAGACGGACAGCCCGATCACCCGTAAGGCGCCGATCCTGGCCAAGCCGTTCGATCTGGATGTGTTGCAGGAACTGATGCAGGAAATGCTGTCGTAAGTCCCTTTGCAGGAGCGTAATGCTGTTCACATAGGCGCGGGCCTAACATTTGTGGCGAGGGGATTTATCCCCGTTGGGTCGCGAAGCGGCCCCTACACCTTTTCATATACACCGCGTTGCCTGGATGTACGATTGCTTTGCAGCCGAACGGGGCGATGCGGCGTTCCGACAAGCCCCCTCGCCACAAATATGGGTGTGTTTGCAGCAGGGGCATTCAGATCCTGATCATCTCCCGCACCTTCGCCGTCAACAGGTCGAAGGTGAACGGCTTGGTAATCATCTGCATGCCAGGATCCAGAAAACCACCGCGCACCGCCGCGTGTTCGGCATATCCGGTAATGAACAACACCTTCAGGTCCGGCCGGTATTGCCGGCCGATTTCCGCCAGTTGCCGGCCATTCATGCCGGGCAATCCAACGTCGCTGATCAACAGATCGATACGCTGCCCGGAATCGAGAATCGGCACGGCGCTGTCCGCATCGCCCGCCTCGACGAAGGCATAACCCAGGTCACTCAATACCGTACTGACCAACACCCGCACCGCCGGATCGTCCTCGACGATCAGCACCGTTTCGCCATTGCGCGCATATGGCGCGTGCTGGACGTTAACCGGGTTGGCCTGAGGCAGGTCACTGCCGCATCGCGGCAGAAACAGGCTCACCGTGGTGCCTTCGCCCACTTCACTTTGAATGGCGACGTGGCCGCGTGATTGTTTGCTGAAGCCATAGATCATCGACAATCCAAGGCCGGTGCCTTGACCGATGGGTTTGGTGGTAAAGAACGGGTCAAAGGCTCGGCTGATGGTACTTGGCGGCATGCCACAGCCGGTGTCCGTGACGCTCAGCACCACGTAATCGCCCGGCTGAAGGTTGCTTTGCGTCTTGGTGAACTCAAGGTCCAAATGCTGATTGCTGGTTTTTACCACCAGTTTGCCGCCATCGGGCATCGCATCCCGAGCATTGATCACCAGATTGAGCAGGGCGCTTTCCAGTTGATTGGGATCGGCCTCGGCCACCCAGAGTTGCTCGTTGAGCTGCATGTCCAGTTGAATGGTTTCGTTGATGCTGCGCTGAAGCAATTCGCCCATGGACACCACCAGGGTGTTCATTGCCACGGGTTTGGAGTCCAGCGACTGACGCCGGGAGAACGCCAGCAAACGGTGGGTCAGGCCTGCCGCGCGGTTGGCTGAGGTCACGCCCAGGTCGATCAGGCTGTCCAGATCTTCAGTGCGCCCACGGGCCAGGCGTCGACGCAGCAGCTCCAGGCTGCCGATGATGCCGGTCAGCATGTTGTTGAAGTCGTGGGCAATGCCGCCGGTGAGCTGGCCAACCGCTTCCATTTTCTGCGATTGACGCAGGGCTTCTTCATTGTGTCGTAGCTGGGCGGTGCGTTCCTCGACCTGCTGTTCGAGGGTTTCGAGGGTGTTCTGCAACCGCAGTTCGCTTTGACTCAAATCGATCAGCCGGTCCCTGGCTTCGTACTGTCGTCGACGGCCGCGCAACGCGGTGGTCACCAGGCTGATTAACGTGACCGGGTGAAAAGGACGCTCAAGAAAGGTCACGTTCCCCAGCTGCGGGCCGTAGCGCGACGCCGGGTTTTGTTCCGGGCCGCCATGGTAGGTCATCAATACGATCGGAAGATCGGACCAGGCCGGTTGTTGCTCGATCAGCAAGAGCAGTGGCTCAAGGTCACCGCCCAGCAAGGCTTCGGACGAGATCAGCAGCAAGCCTGCACCTTGCTCCAGTTCACTGCACAATGCCACCAGGTCCCGAGTGATAACCCCGTCGTAGCCCGCTTCGTTGAGCATCAGCAGCGCAATCTGGCTGTCGCGACCCAGCGGCGCGAGAATGATCGCGCGCTCGGACATCGCTTCCTGGGCGATCACGGGCTTTGTTCCTCAAGCAGGGGATTGCTGGCACCCAGATAGGTCGGGACACCGCGCAGCACTCCCTGAAAGGCATCCAGTGGTTCACCAATGGTCATGCCTTGAGCGCTGATGCGGTATTCACGAATGGTCGATTCATGGCTGCCCGTACGTTTCTTGATGATTGAAATCGCCCGGCGCACCTTGCCCAGTGCCTCGAAGTAGCGCAGCAGGATGACCGTGTCGGCCAGATAGGTGATGTCCACGGGGGCCTGCATGTCGCCGACCAGCCCATGCTGGGCGACGGTCATGAAGGTCGCGGCACCCTGGCGATTGAGGTACAGCAGCAACTCGTGCATGTGCAGTACCAACGCGTTTTCCTCGGGCATCGCTGCCTGATAGCCGTTGATGCTGTCGATCACGACCGTCTTGATATCGCCGTCATCGACGCAGCGACGAACCCGGTAGGAAAACTCTCCGGGGGACAACTCGGCCGCGTCCACCTGCTCGATCAGCAGGTTGCCGGTGTCTTGCAGCGCCTTGAGGTCGATGCCGATGTTCTTCATGCGCTCGAACAGCAACCCGAGCTCTTCATCGAAAATGAACAGCGCGGCTTTTTCGCCACGGGCCACGGCGGCAGCGGCGAAGATCATCGAGATCAGTGATTTGCCGGTCCCGGCAGGGCCGAGGATCAATGTGCTGGACCCGGTCTCGATCCCGCCACCGAGCAAGGCATCCATTTCCTTGATGCCGCTGGACAGTTGCTGACGGATATAGCGACCGCGATGCTCAGCGGCCACCAGGCGCGGAAACACATGAACGCCATCGCCCATGATGGTGAAGTCATGAAACCCGCCACGGTACTTCTGGCCACGGTACTTCACCACGCGGATTCGCCGACGCTCGGCGCCATAGTTGGGGGTCAGTTCCTCAAGGCGAATCACCCCGTGGGCCACACTGTGCACGGTTTTATCGAGGGATTCGGTGGTCAGGTCGTCCAGCAACACCACCGTGGCGTCATAACGCACGAAGTAGTGTTTGATCGCGAGGATCTGGCGACGGTAGCGCAAAGAACTCTGGGCCAGCAAACGGATCTCGGAAAGGCTGTCGAGCACCACACGAGTCGGCTTGACCCGTTCGACCACTTCAAAAATCTGCTTGGTGGCTTCGCCCAGTTCAAGGTCCGAGGAATACAGCAGGCTTTGCTGATGTTCGGCATTGAGCAGGCTTTCCGGGGGCGTCAGCTCGAAGATGTGGATGTTCTCATCCAGCTCCCAACCATGGGACAAGGCCCCTTGGCGCAATTCGCGTTCGGTCTCGGACAGGGTGATGTACAACGAGCGTTCGCCGGCACGAGCGCCGGCCAACAGGAAATGCAAAGCGACGGTGGTTTTGCCGGTTCCGGGTTCACCCTCCAGTAAAAACACATGGCCGCGGGACAAACCACCGGCCAGGATGTCATCCAGACCTTCGATGCCGGTGGCGGCTTTTGCACTGATCAACTCGTTTGATGTAGACAAAAAATGCCCTCTCATGACTAGGGGAAACGAGGCAGCAGGCCGTAGTGCCTGAATGGACTGCCTGATCTCTTGACCCTTGGTCGAGACGACGAGTTCAACGAAATTTTTGTTGTTGTTAAAGCCCTTGCTGCAGGGCAGGGTCGTCGGGATTGAGTTGTTCAAGTTGCGCCAACAGAATCTGCACGTTCTGTAGCTGGCCGCTTTCTTTCCAGTAGTTGATCAGCAATACCCGGGCTCTGCGGTCGGCCGGGTGGCGCTGGACGATCTCCTGCAACTGTTTCTGCGCCGCTTCCAGCTCTTGTTGATCGTGAAGCGTGGTGGCCAGGTCGTAGCGGTAATCCTTGTTGTCCGGCTCCAGCTCCACGGCTTTGGAAAGACCGAGCAGGGCGAACTCGCTTTGCCCGTGATGCAACAGCCAGAGTCCCAGGGCATGTTGCAGGTAGGCCGAGTCGGGCTGAGCCTTCAGCTGCTTGGCCAATAGCTGTCGGGCCGCATCGTTTTGGCCCAGGCGATCCAGCACGTCGATTTGCATCACCAGCGCGGGCAGGTTGCCGGGCGCAAGTCGCAAGGTGTTCTGCAGTGCCTGCTGCGCCTTTTTCAATTCGGCATTGTGCAGATGCAACCGAGCCAGTTGATATTGGTTGTCGGCGCTTTGCGGCTGGCTCTTAAGGTCCTGTTCCCAGGCATCAATGGCTTGCTCCAGCGGCCCGAAGTACAAACCGAGATCGTCCGGCGATAGCCCGAGCAGGGCGTTCACCGCGGCATAGCGCACGCGCTGTTCGCGGTCATCGAGTAACGGGCCCAACAGCAGGCTGCGCTGGCCGCTAGGCACCAGACCGCTGATGCTTTTGATCGCGGCGATGCGCACGTCCGGCGATTCATGCTGCAAGTCCGCATCCGCCAGTTTCAGGGCCACGGAGCTGGGGTAGTTGGGCAGTTCGGCATGCAACCAGACGCGACGCTTGGGCGATATATCGGGGCGGCCCAATTGCTGGTAGAGAACTCGCGCTGCGCCAGGTTGACCTGCGCGCGCCTGGTTCAGCGCCTCGCTGTAGCCACGCTTGATTGCCTCCGGCACGGCGGGGGTTGTACTGCGCAGGAAAAACCAGGCCAGACCGAAGGCAAACAGGACGCAGAGGCTGATGAGCAGGTAGCGGCGGGACTGGGGCATGCAGGAATCCGGGAGCTGGCAAGCTGTTGCAAAGTTGCCAGCTTCGGTCAGCCAAGGCTGTGAGTCAAACCCAGACGCCGTTCAATTCGCCAGTCAGGCAATTCGAGGCAGGCTGGCCTTTCAATGATTTTGCCTACAGATCGCGTCCCATCCCTTAATTCAGGCAAAAAAAAGCCCCGCGACCGAATGAGGCGCAGGGCAAAGGAATTGGTTGGTTGCGGCCAACCAAAGGAGCTCGTTAAAACTTTACTTGCTGGCGACCGTCTCCGGTTGCCAGCCACCGCCCAGGGCTTTGTAGATCGCGACAATGCCGCGATACAGATCGACTTCGGCCTGGGCCTGAGTGTCTTCTGCCGCCAGACGCTCACGCTGGGCATCGAGCAGGACGAGGAAGTCCGCCGTGCCTTCGCGGTAGCGAATTTCCGCCAGGTCGGCAGCGGCGCGGCTCGACTCACTCTGACGGATCAGTGAGATCAGGCGTTGTTGCCGTTTGCCGTAGTCGCTGAAGGCGTTTTCCGATTCTTCCAACGCCAACAGGACTTGCTGTTCGTAGGTCGCCAGGGCGCCTTCGGCATCTGCATCGGCACCCCTTAGACGGGCGCGCACGCTGCCAAGGTCGAACGCGGCCCAGGTAATGCTTGGGCCCAGTGCCCAGGCGTTGGCCGCCGAGGAACCGATCTGCGAACCGCGCCCGGCGGTGAAGCCAAGGAAACCGCTGAGGCTGACCCGTGGGAACAAATCAGCCTTGGCCACGCCGATTCGGGCGGTGGCGGAGGCCAGTTTGCGCTCGGCGCTGAGAATGTCCGGGCGACGTTGCAGCAGTTCACCCGGATCACCGATCGGGAGGGCCTTGGCGATCGCCGGCAAATCTTTTGGACTCAGGTCGACGGTCAGCTTGTCCGGACGTTCACCCAGCAGGGTGGCGATGCGGTTTTTCTGCCGAACCTGTTCGGCCTGCAATTGCGGCACGCTGGCTTCGACGGATGCCAGGCGTGCATCGGCGCGGACCACGTCGAGCTGATCGCCGACGCCGGCATCACGCAGGCTGACGGTGATCTTGCTCGATTCCTGCTGGTTGTTCAGGTTGGCCAAGGCGATCTTTTCCCGCAGCTGCGCACCGCGCAGTTGACCGTAGGCATCCACCAGTTCAGCAATCATCGAGACTTGCAGTTGGTACAGATCGGCTTCGAGCGCTTGCTGTTCGGCGTCAGCGGATTCCAGGTTGCGCTGGATACGCCCAAACAGGTCGATCTCCCACGCCATGTCGAGGCCCAGGTCGTAGCGTTCGCTACTGACCCGTTTGGTGGTCTGGCCCGGAATCTGACCCTTGGCCAGGTCACTGCTGGCCCGGCTGGTGATGGTTGGCATGGCGTCATTGCTGACGTCATCGCGAATCGCCCGGGCCGCTTTCCAGCGAGCGAAGGCCACGCGCAAATCACGGTTGCCTTGCAGCGATTGAGTCACCAACTGATTGAGGGTCGGGTCTTCGAACTGCTGCCACCAGATGCCTTCGAAACGCGAGCGGTCGTAGTTCTTCTGACCGGCGCTGCCATCGGTGGCGGTGGTGATGTTGGCCGGCTCAGTGGCTGGAGTCTTGTAGTCCGGGCCGACGGCACAGGCACTCAGGGCCAGTACCAGAAGGCTCGGCAGGAAGGCTTTCAGACTCATTGTTGCGCCTCCAGTTTCAGGACCTTGGCCGCTTTGCGCTTTTCACCGCGCTCCACAAAGTTACGAATCAATACGTAGAACACAGGTGTCAGCAACAGACCGAAGAAGGTCACCCCGAGCATCCCGGAGAACACCGCCACACCCATGGCATGACGCATTTCGGCACCGGCACCGCTGGAGAACACCAGAGGCACAACCCCCATGATGAACGCGAAGGAAGTCATCAGGATCGGCCGCAGACGCAGGCGGCAAGCTTCGAGCACCGCCGCGAGCGGGTTCATGCCTTCGTCCTCCTGTTTGTCCTTGGCAAACTCGACGATCAGAATCGCGTTCTTACAGGCAAGCCCCACCAGTACGATCAAACCGATCTGGGTGAAGATGTTGTTGTCGCCTCCCGAAGCAATCACACCAGTGATGGCCGACAGCAGGGTCATCGGTACGATCAGGATCACCGCCAATGGCAGGCTCCAGCTTTCGTATTGAGCCGCGAGTACCAGGAACGCCAGCAGTACGCAGAGCGGGAACACAAACAGTGCGGTGTTACCGGACAGAATCTGCTGGTAGGTCAGGTCGGTCCATTCGTAGGTCATGCCGTTCGGAAGCTCTTCCTTGAGCAGTTTCTCGATGGCTTTTTCGGCCTGGCCGGAGCTGTAGCCGGGAGCGGCTGCACCGTTGATTTCAGCGGTGATGAAGCCGTTGTAGTGCATCACGCGGTCCGGGCCCGAGGTGTCGCTGACCTTGATAAAGGTCGCCAGCGGGATCATCTCGCCTCTGTTGTTACGCACTTTCAGCTGACCGATCTGGTCGGGTTCGAGACGGAACTGTTGTTCAGCCTGAACGTTGACCTGGTAGGTGCGACCGAAGCGGTTGAAGTCGTTGGCATACAGCGAACCCAGGTAGATCTGCAGGGTGTCAAAGATGTCGCTGACGGCCACGCCGTGGGTCTTGGCTTTTTCGCGGTCGATAGCGGCATCGACCTGCGGCACGTTCACGGTGTAGCTGGTGAACAGGGCGGCCAGTTCCGGCACGTTGTGGCTCTTGGTGATGATGTTCATGGTTTCTTTGTACAGCTCGTCGTAGCCCAGGTTGCCCCGGTCTTCGATCTGCAGGCGGAAACCACCAATGGTGCCCAGGCCTTGTACCGGCGGCGGCGGGAAGATCGCCATGTAGGCTTCCTCGATCCCGGCGAACTGGCCGTTCAATGCACCGGCAATCGCACCGGCAGACATGCTCGGGTCTTTACGCTCGTCGAACGGTTTCAGGGTGACGAACACGATGCCGGCGTTAGGGCTGTTGGTGAAACCGTTGATCGACAGGCCAGGGAAGGCCACCGCACTTTCCACGCCAGGCTGTTTCAGGGCCAGGTCGGACATGCGTTTGATCACGTCTTCGGTACGGTCCAGGCTCGAGGCGTCCGGCAGTTGCGCGAAGGCCACCAGGTATTGCTTGTCCTGGCCGGGTACGAAACCGGTCGGGGTGTTGGAGAAACCGAAGAACGTCAGCACCATCAGGCCGGCGTACACCAGCAAGGCGATACCGCTGCTGCGGATAACCCGGCCTACAGTGCCGACATAACCATGGCTGGCCTTGTCGAAGAAGCGGTTGAACGGACGGAACAGCCAGCCACCGAAGATCTTGTCGAGAACCTTGGAGAAACGGTCCTTCGGTGCGTCATGACTTTTGAGCAACACCGCAGCCAGGGCGGGCGACAGGGTCAGCGAGTTGAACGCCGAGATCACAGTCGAGATCGCAATGGTCAGGGCGAACTGCTTGTAGAACTGCCCGGTCAACCCGGAGATGAACGCGGCCGGGATAAACACCGCACACAGCACCAGCGCCGTTGCGATGATCGGGCCGGTCACTTCACGCATCGCACGCTTGGTGGCTTCTACAGGGGTTAATCCGAGCCCGATGTTTCGCTCGACGTTCTCCACCACCACGATCGCATCGTCGACCACGATACCGATGGCCAATACCAGGCCGAACAGTGACAGGGCGTTCAGCGAGAAGCCGAACAGGTGCATCACGGCAAACGTACCGATCAGCGAAACCGGCACCGCCACCAACGGAATGATCGAGGCGCGCCAGGTTTGCAGGAACAGGATCACCACCAGCACAACGAGGATCAGCGCTTCGAAGAGGGTGTGAACCACCGCCTCGATGGAGCCGCGCACGAAGATCGTCGGGTCATAGACGATGCTGAAATCCATGCCTTCCGGGAAGTTCTTCTTCAGCTCGGCCATTTTCTCCCGGACATCGTTGGAGATCTGGATCGCGTTGGAGCCAGGGCGCTGGAAGATCGGGATTGCCACTGCCGGTTGGTTGTTCAGCAAGGAGCGCAGGGCGTATTGGCTGGAGCCGAGTTCGATACGAGCGATGTCTTTCAGGCGAGTGATTTCACCATTGTCGCCGGAGCGAATGATGATGTTCTCGAACTCTTCTTCGGAAACCAGACGACCTTGGGTGTTGACCGACAGCTGGAACGCAGTGGCATTCGGCGCAGGCGGAGCGCCCAGGGCACCGGCCGCTACTTGACGGTTTTGTTCACGAATCGCGGTGACCACATCGGTCGCGGTCAGGTTGCGCGAAGCGGTCTTGTTCGGGTCGAGCCAGACCCGCAGCGAGTAATCGCCCATGCCGAACAGCTGCACATCACCGACACCACCCAGACGCGCCAGCTCATCCTTGATGTTGAGCAAGGCGTAGTTGGACAGGTAGAGCATGTCGTAGCGTTTGTCCGGCGAGGTCAAGTGCACAACCATGGTCAGGTCGGGCGACGCCTTGTCTACGGTGATACCGATGCGCGTCACTTCTTCTGGAAGTTTGGGTTCGGTCCGGGTTACACGGTTCTGCACCTGTACCTGTGCGTTGTCCAGGTCAGTGCCCAGCGCAAAGGTGATGGTCAGGGTGATCTTGCCGTCAGCGGTGGACTGCGAGGACATGTACAGCATGTTCTCGACGCCGGTGATGGCTTGCTCCAATGGAGCGGCCACGGTTTCACCGATGACTTTAGGGTTGGCACCCGGGAAGTTCGCACGAACCACAACGGTCGGCGGAACCACTTCCGGGTATTCGCTGATCGGCAACTGGAACAGCGAGATGGCACCGGCGATCAGGATCAGCAGCGAAAGTACCGCTGCAAAGATCGGCCGTGAAATGAAGAATTGGGAAAAATTCATCGGAGTTGTCGTCCCTTAACCGCGTGGAGTCGCGGCAGCCAATTTCACAACCGAACCCGGCGCGACCTTGGCAGGTGCGACTTGGGGCAGGTTGCTGGCTTCCAGCGCTTGTCGTTGTTGTGCAAGTGCCGCGAGGGTTTGTTCACTGGCCATCGGGATCACTTCTGGCGTGACCGGCGAACCAGGGCGAACCCGTTGCAGCCCCTTGACGATGATCGTGTCGTCCTTGTTCAGGCCGCTGCGCACGATGCGCAAACCTTCGATCTTCGGACCCAGCTCGACCGAGCGATACGCCGTCTTGTTGTCGGCATCCATCACCAGCACGAATTTTTTACCCAGATCGGTACCGACCGCTTCGTCGTTGATCAGCACGGCGGAGTAGGTGCCGCTGCCGACCAGTTTCAGGCGGGCATACAGGCCTGGGGTGTAGGCGCCGTCGCTGTTGTCGAACACGGCACGACCGCGGATGGTGCCGGTTTTCGGGTTGACCTGGTTATCGACGAAGTTCATCACGCCCTGGTGGGGGTTGCCGTCTTCGTTGGAAAGGCCGAGGTACACCGGCGTGGTAGCACCGCGTTTGCCCTGGCGAGCGAGCTGGGTGTATTTGAGGAACACACGCTCGTCGGCGTCGAAGTAGGCGTAGACCTTGTCGGTGGACACCACACTGGTCAGCGCGGTGGTATCGGCGGTCACCAGGTTGCCGGCAGTGATTTCTGCGCGACTGACGCGGCCGCTGATCGGCGCGGTGACACGGGTGAAGCTCAGGTTCAGTTTGGCCAGGTCCAGTTGCGCCTGGAGGGCACCGACGGCGGCGCGGGCTTCTTGAGCAGCGCTGGTGCGCGAATCGGCCAGCTCGGCGGAGATCGCGTTGCTGGTGCGCAGACGTTCGCCACGCTGGGATTCGTTTTCGCTGCGGGTAGCGGTGGCGCGGGATTGGGCAACCAGCGCTTCGAGGCGGCGGACCTCGGCCTGGAATGGACGCGGGTCGATCTGGAACAGCAGGTCGCCTTTCTTGACCAAAGCACCTTCGGTGAAGGCCACTTCATCGATCTGGCCGGAGACTCGTGGACGAATTTCCACGGTTTCTGGCGCTTCAAGACGCCCGGTGAATTCGTCCCACTCGTTCACCGGTTGTTCCAGCACCTTGGCCACGCTGACCTTGGCTGCGGGCATAGTGGCGGCCGTGTCCGGAGTCTTGCCGCAAGCGCTCATCACCAGCACTGCCAACAGGGCCAACGGGAAGCGTAAATGTTTGAGTGATTGTTCCATGGATGCATCCGCCAATGTATTGAGAATGGGCGGATGATGCTCGGGGAGGATGTATCGCACGAATCGAATGAGGCAAAGATAACTATCATTCGGAATGATATAAGCGCCAGCCAAGCTCTCTAGCGTGCACCTTTCGTTAGGCGGCTATCAATTGGGATGATGACAATTCTGTGTTGCGGGGAGTGCAAAGGTAAGGCGTTGGATCGAGTCGCTGCCATCGCGAGCAAGCTCGGCTCCTACATCCCCTGTAGGAGCCGAGCTTGCTCGCGATGGGGCCAGAAGCCCTCACACATAACCAGGATCAGGCCAGACTATCCGGATCACCAAAGAACATCTGAATGCGCGACCTTAACCAACGCTCACCCGGATCATTATCCTGCGACCCACGCCAGGCCATGTGCAATTCAAAACTGCGCACCGGCAACGGCGGGTCTTCAGCCCGCACACCGCCGGCCGCCGTTAATGCTTCAGCCGTATAATCCGGCACGGTCGCGACAATATCGGTGCCGCTGATGAGAGTGCTGAGTCCGTTGAACTGCGGCACGGCAAGCACCACATGACGCTTGCGCCCGAGTTTCTCCAGCTCTTCATCTATAAAGCCGCTCAGGTCACCGGCGAACGACACCAGCGCATGAGGCCGCGCGCAGAAATCATCCAGGCTCAACGGCCCCGGCACGGTGTCGGCCCGCAACAGCTTCGGCATGCTGCGGCGCAGTACTTTGCGCTTGGCGTTGGCCGGCAGGTCGGCAGTGTAGCTGACGCCGATGGAAATCTCGCCCGAGGCCAGCAGGCTCGGCATCAGGATGTAGTTGGCCCGACGCACCACCAGCACGATCCCCGGGGATTCGGCACGCAGGCGCTTGAGCAGCATCGGCAGCAGGGCGAATTCGACATCGTCCGACAGTCCGATGCGAAACACCGCAGTGCTGGTCGCCGGATCGAATTCCGCCGCACGACTGACCGCGGTGGAAATCGAATCCAGTGCAGGCGAGAGGAGGGCGAAGATTTCCACCGCCCGGGCGGACGGTTCCATGCTGCGACCGGTACGCACGAACAACGGATCATCGAACAACCCGCGCAAGCGCGAGAGCGCCGCACTGATGGCCGGCTGACCGAGGAACAGTTTCTCCGCAGCGCGGGTCACACTGCGTTCGTGCATCAATGTTTCGAAAACGATCAACAGGTTCAGGTCGACACGACGCAGGTCATTACGATTCATCTGGAGTCCTGGCAGAGTCATCAAGCTTGACGAGAGCGGCCATATGAGAACAATGGCCGGCATGAATATTAAGGGGAAAGGCTGCTACTCTGCACCGAGTAATTCAGTTTTCCTGAAATGGATGCTTCGGTTTTCACGGCATTTGATGATGTCACCGGCGCTGCGGAATCAATGACAGGCATGTCGACTATTAATAGCCACTGATAGTCTTGGGTAGAAAGCCCGGATAGAGTTCAGGGCATTAGAGGTTTCTTTGACGAGGTTTGCGATGTCCCGCACGATCCGTTTTCACAAGTTTGGTCCAGCCGAGGTGCTCAAATGCGAAGAGCATGCGGCCGCTCTCCCTGCACCGGGCGAAGTGCAGGTGCGCGTCGAGGCGATTGGCATCAGCTGGTACGACATTCTCTGGCGCCAGAACCTGGCCTCATCTCACGCTCGTCTGCCTTCAGGCCTTGGCCATGAAATGTCCGGCGTCGTGACGGCGGTCGGCGAGGGCGTCGATGATCTGGCAATCGGCGACAAAGTCGCCAGCTTCCCGGCGGAAAGCCCCAACGATTATCCGGTCTACGGCGAACAGATCGTTCTGCCGCGCACGGCACTGACCCGTTACCCGGACGTACTCAGCCCGATCGAAGCCAGTGTGCATTACACGCCGCTGCTGATCGCTTACTTCGCTTATGTCGATCTGGCACGGGTCAAGCCCGGGCAATTCGCCCTGGTGACCGACGCCAGTCATTGTGCCGGTCCGTCCTTCGTACAATTGGGCAAGGCTTTGGGCATCCGGGTCATTGCCGCGACCAAGACCGCGGAAGAGCGTGAGAATCTGCTGTCCCTGGGCGCCGAGAAAGTCATCGTCACTGAGGAACAGGATCTGCTGATGCAGATCAACAAAATCACCGACAACCGTGGCGTGGACGTGGTGTTCGACGGTCTCGGCGGGCCACAGATGTCGTTGCTTGGCGATGTGCTGGCACCTCGCGGCAGCCTGGTACTGTACGGCCTGCAAGGTGGCAACCAGACGCCGTTCCCGGCCTGCGCAGCGTTCCAGAAGAACATCCAGTTCTTTGTGCACTGCATCGGCAACTTCACCGGCAAGCCGGAACTGGGCATCATCCAGGACCAGGTTGCACTGCAACGCGCCTTGCGCGACATCAACCAGATGACCGCCGACCGCGTGCTGCTACCGCTCAAGACTCGGGTCTTCCCCTTTGCCGAGTTTGTAGAAGCACACCGCTACATGGACGAATGCCCATGCCGCGAACGGGTCGCCCTTCAGGTCGCACCTGCATAAGCCCTTCATGTAAACCCCTCTGCAAGAGTCCGTGCCCGCCGCGGACTTTCTGTTTTCAGCTCCCGCTGAAATGAGACGTCACATTGCCCCGTCAATGGATCAGTCCAGCAACTGAACTGGTTTTTGCTCTCAATCTGTATCTTCTAATCATCATATAAGCCTTGATAATTGAATGATTACTTTCATCTCAAGGAATGAGTCATGGCTGGGTGTCAGCTTGATACTTTTCAATACACACTGTTAATACATATCCGACCAATAGTTCGTCGTTGCGCCGTTACCAAAAAAACATGGGTGACTTCTTTCTCTATTTCTTGTGCTAATTGTCTGTGGGACGTTGTCGGATATTTCCTAGGACCTCGCGGTCGGCTGCAAGGGCCCGGCTCTACAGGGGTTCGCGGCCACCTGTCTCTGGCGGGAGCAAGGGGGACTTCCAGTTATTTCAAATAATTACTAAAAGCTTAAGTGCTAGCATTTGGCAATAGCGTCCAGTACTTCAGTCGGGGCAAGCAACCCATTGCGCAATGCGTGTGGTTGTTGGCCCGACATCGAACTTACAAGCATCAGGTAAATAAAGATGACCAATATCCACGACCAAGCGATGAACTATGTCTATCAGCAAGTGCTGCAGCGATTGTTGAGTTTCTTCTCGCGTGCCGAACGCACGGCTTTGCAGCTGATGATTCAGCGACTGGTGGTGGCCGCCGGAGGCATGGAGCGTATTGGCGAATTCAAGGTCCTGGCCATTCAGTCGGGATCCCGTGACAGTTGTTACACCTTGGCGCTGCTGCGCGCTGCACAGCTGAGTATCGCCGGCCGGGCGCCAGCGACGTTCCAGTTGCGTGTGGCATCCTTGCGCTTGAACGACGCAAGCCCGACCGCCCTGGAAAACATCCATCGCAGCTACAGCGCCTTGTTCCTCTACGACGATCCTCGGGTCGAAGTGTTGATGGTTGATAACCGGGAGGTCCTGCCGTTCAACCACTTGACGCCGATTTCCGAAGGTGGCCGAGAGTCCAATCGGCTCAATCTTTTGATGGTGGGCCATTGTCGCGCCTGGAACGGGCCGCTTGAACTGTGGGACGACGGGTATTTGGCCACCGGCGAGTTCTATGGACAAATAGCTCGTTGGGACCGCGGCGTCGATGCGTTGATCAGCAGCGACTCACCTCGTCAGCAGAAGCAGTTTCTCGACGGCTTGAAACGTGCAGCCGCCAAGGCCGGGCTCAAGACCCCGGATCATCACGAAACCGGCTACGAGGCGCTTTTCGCATTGCTCGATGAACTGGGCAGCGACTGCTACCGCGCTTTTTATGCCGAGCATGGCCAGGTTGCATGGCGCCCGGCCGAACGATTCGAGGCCTGTCGTCGCGCCACGTACATCGACATTCACGACTTGCTGGTCAGCAACCTGGAAGAGCGTTGGCCGCTGCTCACAGAGTTTCTCGGTTTTCAAGCCGACGAACTGGCGGCTCAGCTCAGCGACAACGAGTACGTCAGCCTTTCTATCTGCGCCCACATGCGGGGTTTGCAGTCGTGCTTCGTCCACGACCGCGGCTACGAAACAGGTGTCACCGAATACCTGCAGCGTGCATTGATCATGATGCGGCGCAAGCAATTGGCGGAACGGTTGTGCGAACAAGCGGTAGAGGCGTTCGGCAATCCGGCGATGTTGGCCGAACTGCGCGTGCTGGCGGCGGCCGAGGCGCAAAAAAGCTTTGGCCTGAACGAGGCTCAACTGGTGTGTCTGCTTTTTTCACCTTTCGTCGAAAATGGCGCGGCGCTTGAGCGTTTTCTTCGCCAGTGCCACCCCGGCATGCTCGTGGCGATGCCTGATTTGCACCGGGCAATGCAGGGCAAACCGGTGCCGGAGCAGGTTCTGCAATGGATGACCGACGTCAGCGGTTTGCCTGTCAACTTGATTGGCAAGATTTACCGCATGGCCCCGCTGTCTGCAGATGAAAGCAGGGCAGGCGCGCTGGAAATCGACAGCGCGGGTGTGCAAGCGGCAACCGCTTGCGACGACGACACGGCGGTGGCGGATGAATGGTCAGCGGGGCGCTGAAAGTGCGTGGCTTGACAGACTTCCTGACGATGCATGAGGACGTTCACACGGCATTCGGCTCTTGTCCATGAAAGGGCCACGAGAAACAGACTTCGCGTATCAGGCGGTGTACCGATATCTGACTAACCTGATCAACGAACCGGTCAGTGACACGCGGGTCCGCCTGCCTTCGTTGCGACAGCTGGCAGAGCGTCTGAGCGTGTCGATCTCGACCATTCAGTACGCATATTCGCTGCTGGAGAAGGAAGGTCGCGTCTATTCGGTGGCCAAGTCCGGGTATTACGCATTGCCGGTATCCTCTATCAACACGCTCAGCAGTGGCAACGACCTGCTCGAAACCGTTTATGTCAATGCCAGACGTCCGGGGATGCTGGTCTTGAGCGCCGATGAACCGGCGCTGCTGCAACCCCTCGACAGTCCGTTATTGCTACTTGAAAGAGAACTGCTGCGCCAGTATCCGCGTCAGCCGCAACCGACATCCCAACCTTGCGGCGAGCTGGAGTTGCGCATCGCCCTGGCCGCGCGCTACACCACTTCGCCGCTGCGCTGCTGGCATGCCGACGATGTCTATATTGGTGCCGACCTGCGTGGCGTACTGGAAATACTAATCGCGGTGTTGAATCTCAAGGACGCCACGGTGTTGGTCGAGTCGCCGTGCGACTGGGCGATTCTGCGGTTGCTCCAGGCTGCGCAGGTGCGAGTGATCGAGCTGGCGGTGCAATCCTGCGGTGGCCTGGACGTCGAATGGCTCAAAGAGCTGCTGGAGACCGAGCCGGTGCGGCTGGTGATGCTTTCATCCGGTCTGAATATGCCGCGAGGCAGCCTGGCACCCGACGACAACCGACAAATCGTCGCGCAGTTGCTGGAGCGACATGGCAGTTGGGTGCTGGAAAACGACTGCTACGGCGAACTAGGATTCGAACCGGACGGCCCGCGCTTTCGCGACCTGCTGGACCCCGATCGGCTGATCGTGTTTTCCACTTTCGAGAAAATCATCGGGCCGGAGGCGCCCTACGGCTACCTGCTGTCGCGGCACTTCAGTGCTGAATTGCAGCGGTACTTTCTGCTGCGTTCGTTCCGCTTGTCACCGATTCGCCAGAAAGCCATCGCCCGCTTGTACGGCAATGGACGTGTCGATCAGCATCTTCAGGTGTTACGGCGGATGCTCAAGGACCGCAAAGTGCAGATGACACAACTGTTGCAGGAGCGTCTGGGGGATGCCTTGCACTTTGTCGACCCTCAGGGCGGGGCGACCGTGTGGGTTCGTTCGCTGCGCCAGGTCGATGTACGTCGGGTGTTCCAGCGTCTGCTCAAGCATCAGGTGGTGTTCGCACCGGGAGAGCTGTTCAGTCTCCAGGGCTTGCATGCGCAACATTTGCGCCTGAGTCATACCTTCGGCGGTGATCACGACCTTGCCGCGGCGATGGGCTTGTTAGGAGACGCCTTGCGTCTGGAATCGATCGATTGAACGGGGTCCCAGCCCCTGCGTGATACTCATGGATCGATCCCATCGCGCTGCGGTCAAACTGCCAGTAAACTGCGTTCCTATTCCTGAACCACTCTACTTCAGAGGTTTTGCATGACACTCAGTCCTTTTGCGGGCAAACCGGCACCGGTAGAACTGTTGGTCGACATCCCGCGACTGGTAACGGCCTATTACACCGGTCAGCCCGATGCCGCCATTTCGACCCAGCGCGTAGCGTTTGGCACGTCCGGGCACCGAGGCAGCTCGTTCGACTTGAGTTTCAATGAATGGCACGTTCTGGCAATCAGCCAGGCAATCTGCCTGTACCGCGAAGCCCAAGGCATTGACGGCCCGCTGTTCGTCGGCATCGACACCCACGCGTTGTCCACCCCGGCCGGCACCAGCGCCCTTGAAGTGCTGGCCGCCAACGGCGTGACGGTAATGATTGCCGAAGGTGACGAATACACCCCGACACCGGCCATTTCCCACGCGATTCTCTGCTACAACCGCGGACGCACGTCGGGGCTGGCGGACGGCATCGTCATCACGCCGTCGCACAACCCGCCGCAAAGCGGTGGTTATAAATACAACCCTACCAACGGTGGCCCGGCCGATACCCACATCACCAAGTGGATCGAAGCCAAGGCCAACGAACTGCTGAGCAACAAGCTCGCCGGCGTCAAACGCATCAGCTACGAGCAGGCGCTGAAGGCCAGCACGACCCATCGTCACGACTACCTCAATACCTACGTTGCCGACCTGATCAATGTGATCGACTTCGACGCCATCCGTGATGCCAAGCTGCGTCTGGGTGTCGATCCGCTGGGTGGAGCAGGGGTGCGCTACTGGTCGGCGATTGCCGAGCATTACCGCCTGGATCTGGAAGTGGTCAACCAACAGGTCGATCCGACCTTCCGCTTCATGACGGTTGACTGGGATGGTCAGATCCGCATGGACCCATCGTCCACTCACGCCATGCAGGGCCTTATCGGTCTCAAAGAGCGCTTCGACGTAGCTTTCGCGTGCGACCCGGACCATGATCGCCATGGCATCGTGACCCCGTCCGGCGGCTTGCTCGCGCCGAACAACTACCTCGCCGTATCGATCGACTATCTGTTCCAGAACCGTCCGCAGTGGCGCGCCGATGCGGCCGTGGGTAAAACCGTGGTCAGCAGCGGCTTGATCGATCGCGTGGCAAAACGTTTGGGGCGTCGTCTGTACGAAGTGCCAGTCGGCTTCAAATGGTTTGCTGACGGCCTGTTCGACGGTTCCCTGGGCTTTGGCGGTGAAGAAAGCGCCGGCGCTTCGTTCCTGCGCAAGGATGGCAGCGTCTGGTGCACCGACAAGGATGGCTTGATCCCGGCGCTGCTGGCCGCAGAAATGACCGCCCGTACCGGCCGCGACCCAAGTCAGGCCTATCGCGCCTTGACCGAAGAACTGGGCGAACCGTTCTCGGTGCGCGTCGATGCCAAGGCCAATCCTGAGCAGAAGGCACTGCTGAGCAAATTGTCGCCAGGCCAGGTCACCTCGACCCAACTGGCGGGCGAAGCAATCCAGAGCATCCTCAGCCACGCGCCGGGTAACGACCAGGCGATCGGTGGTCTGAAAGTCATGACCGAGAACGGCTGGTTCGCGGCGCGTCCGTCGGGCACCGAAGACATCTACAAGATCTACGCTGAAAGCTTCGTCAGTGACGAACACCTCAAGCAATTGGTGGCAGAAGCGCAAACACTTGTGGACGGCGCGATCTCTGCGAAGTAATCCAGAACGTAAAAAAGGGGCGGCCATGATGGCCGCCCCATTTTTTTGTCCCGCGTTTAACCGATCAAGCCAGGTCCACCAGGACGATTTCACTGTCTTCGATGGCGGTCACCCGCAACACGTGCTCATCGGCGACCGCAACACCGTCTCGAGCTTGTGCGCGCAAGCCATTGACTTCAATGACGCCGGTGGCCGGTACCAGATAGGCGCGACGGCCATTGTCCAGGCGATACTCGGCGGATTCACCAGCTTTCAGGTTCGCGGCCACCAATCGCGCATCGGCTCGAATGCGCAGGCTTTGATCGTCGCCGGCTTTACCGCTCGCCAGCGTTACGAAACCTTCGCGTTGGCCTTTTGGAAACGGCTTGGCGCCCCAGGACGGTGCCAAACCGGTTTCGTTCGGGATAATCCAGATCTGGAAGATCCTGGTCTCGGTGGCTTCCAGGTTGTATTCACTGTGGGCGATCCCGGTACCCGCGCTCATGACCTGAACGTCGCCGGCTTCGGTACGACCTTTGTTGCCCAGATTGTCTTCGTGAGTGATTGCGCCTTCACGAACGTAAGTGATGATTTCCATGTCCCGGTGCGGGTGTTTCGGGAAGCCGGTGCCAGACGCAATCACATCGTCGTTCCACACCCGCAGGTTGCCCCAGTTCATGCGTTTCGGGTCGTGGTATTCGGCGAACGAAAAGTGGTGATGGGCATCCAACCAGCCATGGTGGGCGCCGCCCAGGGAGCTGAAAGGTCTGAGTTCAAGCATGATCGTCTCCTGAATAGGTTCGTCATGGGGCGCAGCGCCTGAGCCACGAAACGCGAACCGGTGGTTGATGGCGAGCATCATCTATCAGGAACTAATCGATAAAAAGCGTAAAAAATGCCTCAATACAATCGAATAACTTGATATCTAATCACCTCGAAAGATTCTCACCCAACCTTCACTTCATCGCATAAGCCAATGAGCTGTAAGCATTTCACTAGAACTGAATGGCAAATGCAGACACCATAGCCCGCAACAGCCTCACACCCTGGAGTCAGCCCGCGTGCCGCAACACACCCCCGATCTTCCTCCTGAGCTTCGTCCCCTGGCCGAGATGCCGCTGCTCAAGCGTCTGGCCGCCCGGTTCTTTGGTCACGGACTCACGCGTCTGCGCGCACAACACCGGGCATCCTGGCTGCACGGCCAGGCCGACGGCTTTCGCAGCGGGCACAGCGCCGGGGTGGATTACGGCTATAAGGAAGGCAAACTTGACGGGCTGGAGGAAGGCCGGCAGGTATTGTTGATCCGCGACTCGCGCTCGACCGAACACCGTCCGCCCAATGTTGACGAGAATCTGTTCGACGATTGGCGTCTGCCGTTAAGCGCTGAGTTGAAGAAGCGCATGAAGACGGATGTCGCTCGACTGTTGCCAGCGCACGCCCAGCCCAGCACCGCGCAATGGAAAATGATCTTCAGCGACACGCCCTCGACCTCGGTGATTGCCGGTGCCGGTGCGGGCAAGTCGACCACGTTGGTGTTGCGTATTTTGCTGCTCACCCATTATCTGGGGTTCGAGCTGAGTTCGATGACGGTGGTGACCTTTACCCGTGAATCGCGCAAAGACTTCATCAACAAACTGATCGAGCTGTTTGCGCTCTGGGGCCGGTCGCTCAGCCTCAAGGCGGCGCGCGATCTGGTGCGCACTTTCCATTCGCGAATCCTGCCGATGGTTCGCAGCCTGCCCGGTTTCGAGCGGCTGCAAGCCTTCGAAAACCTCAGTCACCGTGCGCAAAGTGGCGATGAAGAGGTCGACAGCAACCCTTTCGACCTGCGCATCAACGACGCCCAGCGCCAGCAACTCAACGCCTGCTATCACCGCCTGCACACGCGCGATGAGCGCTTTCGCGAACTGATCAAGCCGTTGTCTCGTCATGCACTGCAACTCAAGGAGCTGGAGCGCGATCACCCAGACGTGCAGAAACGCATGGCCGTGACCGAACTGGCCGCCAAGCGTGATGAAGAGCTCTGCGACGCAATCGAAGATTTGTGGTTTCGCGCGGGTGCCTGGCCCATCAAAGGCATCGAGCCGAAGCGCCAGACATTCGATATCAACGGCTCGACATTTCATTGTCATGGCTATATTCCGAGCCTGGACGCTTGGGTGGTGCTGGGATTCGATCCGCGGGAAAACCCGCAGGTCAGCCGCCCCAATGCCAAATTGAGCGTGCGTGCGGAATGGGCGGTCAAGCGCACCCTGTTTCAAGCTTTCTGTCGTAAGCCATTGATTTGGATTGATAGTTACGAATCGTCAAAACGTGTATTGGCGTCCCTTGGAGATGCCAGTGCCGGGCCGGGCTTCGATTACAAGGTCAAGGGCGAGCTCAGCTCTGCGCCGTTACTGGACTGTTTTGTCGCTGCCGCCGGATTTATCGAGAATCTTGGCCTGGATGTTCCCAATGCCGTGGGCCAGATGAGTTTTGCCAAGGACGACCCCGACCGGTTTTTCTTCGAGGCCTTGAGCCTGTACTGGCGAGCGCTGGAAGATCATCTGCTTGATCAGAAACCACCGGTGATGACCTACAACCGGATGTTTGCCTTGTTCAGCGAACACTCACCGGAAAATCTGAAGCTGCTGAGCGATGAGCTGCTCAGGCCGATGTCGCACCTGATGATCGACGAATTTCAGGACGTATCGCCGCAGATCGTTTCCTGGATTCGCGCGAGCCTCACGGAAATCCGCAGTCGCGGCCCGGCCATGCACGTGGGGCGCGGCGCACAACGTTCGTCGTTGCTGTGTGTCGGCGATGACTGGCAGTCCATCTACGGCTGGCGGGGCAGTTCGCCGACTTACTTTATGGAATTCAACAAGGAATTCCCTTCACCTGGCACGACCAAAGTCATGCTGAGCGACAACTACCGCAGTCACCAGCACATCATCGATGCCGCCGAACACATCGTTCGTGCGGCGCCGGCGATCGCAGGCAAGAAGGCCAAGGCCAGTGGCGAGCCGAAGGCATTGCTGCCGGTTAACGTTCTCGATCGTGACGATCAAGGCATGGCCAAACGCCTGATGGAGCACTACCAAAAGGGCGATTCAATCTTGATGCTTTATCGAAAAAGCAGCGATAAGTCATTGATAGAAGAACATATTCAGTCTGTAGTTAATGTGGATTCTAGCTTGCCGTACGAAGCGCGGAGGCTCAAGCAGCTGACTTATCACAGCGCCAAGGGACTTCAGGCTGACGCCGTGTTCCTGCTGGGTGACTGCCAACACCTCACCAGTTCGCCGTACAAGAATCAGGTCTACCGCATGGCGGGTCTCGGCAAACCAGGCGACAGCGAAGCGTATGACAGCGCACAGAAAGACGAGATCCTGCGACTGGCTTACGTCGGCATCACTCGGGCGGTGAGTCATTGCTATTGGTATGTCGATGGGCAAGACACCCAGGCGGCCAACGTGCCTAAAGCTTCCGACAGGATCGGCAAGGGCAAGGCGTTCTTTGCCGATCACCGACAGGGCAAGACATCGGCGTAAACCGTAAAAAATCGTCGCGCACAAAAAAGCCCACTAAACGTGGGCTTGTTGTTTGAAGTTCAGCCTTCAGGCATAGCTCCTGAGGGCGGCTGGCGGAATGAAGGCCTCAAGCTCGTCTTCCACCGCTTCGATTATTCGTTCTACATCCGCGGCATTCATTACCGTCGCGCAAGGAATGCCGGCGATGGCGATCATGGTCTCGCCACTGGCACGGTCAAAAAGACGGGCAATCATGCTGCCCGGCGCATCCATGCTCGCCTCGAAACCCATGGGATGAAAATGCCAGCGCATCAGCTGGCAGGCATTGGGAAAGGTGACTTTACTGAAGCCTTTATTCATATGTAGCCCGCCTTATTCATCGAGCGCTTCCTTTAGCTCATGTTAGGAGGGAAGAGCCTTCAATGGCTCAACCGGTGACTGCCTTTAAAAGTAGCATCCGAATGTGAAAAGAATGTGGATTTTTCAGGCCGTTTAGCGATTGGTTCAGTTTTTTTGATGCAGGTCATAGAAATAGCCCGGGTCCGGCAATGGGCCATCACGGTTGGTCATTGAAGCCGAGACGGAATTTCGGCAAGCTCGGTTTTTTTTCGCCGAGTCCTCTATGCACGCCGATGATGATGGTCCGCTGCAAGCCCAGGCCACGGGCGACACGGTGATGCGCTATCACTTGCGTTGGAAACACCGGGATCTGGACGGGGTGATGGCGCTCTATCATCCGGAGATTCAGTACAGCGATTTCTTCCAGAACCGTGTGATGGGGCTGTCCGAGTTACATGAATACGTGCGCAGTAGCATGCCCCGCGATGCCGATGAAGCCCTGGAGCACTCGGACCGTATTCGTCTGGACGGCAACACGGCGTTCATTCAGTACCGTATTACCCTGCGCGGTGGTGGAGGCCTGGTGTCGTTCCGGGCCAGCGAGGCGATTACCGTCCGTGACGGACTGATCTGGCGGGTCAACGAATATGCCTCGCTGGTGCATGAACAGCCCGTCAGCAAGGCCACCAGCAGCCAACGTCCGGCGGTCAGTCGACTCGGGCTGTCTGCACGCCAGCTGAGTTTCATGGCTGAAGACTTGCAGCAGTATTTTCAGCGCCAGCAACCTTATCTCGATCCCGAACTCGACCTGCAACGGGTGGCGAAGGAGTGCGGGTACAGCCGCAATCAAATTTCCTACTTGCTGAATCAGGTGCTTGGCCAGAGCTTCTACCGATACGTCAACCAGGCGCGCCTGCAGCATTTGCTCGCCGCACTGGATAACGCCACGCCACCACTGCGTATTGACGAACTGGCGTTTGCCGCCGGGTTCAATTCGCTGTCGGCGTTTTACAGTTGCTTCCGCCAGCACACCGGCCAGTCGCCCAAGGCCTACGTCAAACAAATTTCTTTGCGTGCACGCGCGCAAGACAGCCTCTGAGTCCACGCACTAGGATCGACGCCATCGAAGTTTGAGTGGCGGAGTCTTGCATGTCGGCGTGGCGCACTATCAGTTTGTGGATGGATCAACTCGACGAGCCATTATTGGCGCGTGCAGCGCTGGATCAGGATCTGGACGTTGACGTCGCCATCATTGGCGCGGGGTACACCGGCCTCTGGACCGCGTACTACCTCAAACGCCAGGCGCCCAATCTCAACATTGCGATTGTTGAGGCGCAAACCGCCGGTTTTGGTGCCTCGGGGCGTAACGGCGGCTGGCTGATGGGCAATGTGCTGGGCGAAGACCGCTTGCTCGCCGACTTGCCGTCCGAACAACGTCGGGCTTCTTTCGATTTGCTGCACGGCATTCCGGATGAAGTCGGGGTTGTCCTCGAACGTGAAGGCATCGACTGCGATTACCGCAAAGGCGGGGCGCTGTATTGCGCTGCCCGCTACCCGGAACAGGAAGCCAGCCTTCGACGCTATCTCGACACGCTCTACAGCCAGGGGTTGACCGAAAGCGATTACCGCTGGCTCAGCCCCGAGCAGTTGGCGCAACAGATCAGAGTCGCCAAACCTTATGGCGGTATCTATGCACCGCACGTCGCGACCATTCACCCGGCAAAGTTGGTGCGAGGCCTGGCCCGGACGGTGGAGAAAATGGGCGTCAGAATTTACGAAAACAGCCCGGTCACCCAATGGCAGTCGGGGGGGCTGCGCACGGCGAAAGCCTCGGTTCGCAGCCGCTGGATCGTGCCGGCGGTCGAAGGTTACTCGGTCACCTTGCCACCGTTGGGGCGTTATCAGTTGCCGGTGCAAAGCTTGATAGTGGCCACCGAGCCGTTATCCGCCGCCACGTGGGATGAAATCGGCCTGAGTCGCGGCCAAGCTTTCAGCGAAAGCAGTCGCCAGGTCACTTACGGTCAGCGCACGGCTGACAACCGGTTAGTGTTCGGCGCGCGGGGCGGTTATCAGTTCGCTGCCAGGTTACGCCACAATTTCGACTTGACCACCAGCGAAGTGGAGCTGCGGCGTTATCTGTTTGGCGAACTTTTCCCGCAGCTCAAGAACGTGCGGATTACCCATGCCTGGGGCGGCAATCTGGGGATGTCCCGGCGTTTCAAGCCGCACATGTTGTGCGATCCCGCCAGCGGCATCGCTTTGTCGGGTGGCTATGGCGGGGAGGGCGTCGGTGCCAGCAACCTGGGCGGCCGGACGCTGGCCGACCTGATTCTGCAGCGCGACACCGAACTGGTTCGCCAGCCGTGGGTCATCCACGGCGGACTCGACACGCTCCGGGCCTGGGAACCGGAGCCCTGCCGCTGGCTTGGCTACAACGCGATCATCCGCAGCTTTGTCCACGAAGACCAGACCCTGGCCAACCCGACCACCGCACCCTGGCGCCGAAAACTGGCCAGCGGTATTGCCGGCTTCATGGAAGGTTTCATGCGGTAAACGGCGCGTTATTCATCTATCGGCTCAATCGACAGGTACTCCCATGAGCATCACCCAATTCAAGAACACCGCAACCCTGAAGCTGGAACAGTCGAATCCGGTCGCCGTACCGCTGGGCTCGCCCGTGGCAGTGGCCTCGACCACCAGCGTTGAACGCGACGACGGCGTCGAAACCGGCGTCTGGGAATGCACGCCCGGTCGCTGGCGGCGGCAGATCGTCGCCCAGGAATTCTGTCATTTCGTCCAAGGGCGCTGCACGTTTACCCCGGATGACGGTGAAACCCTGCACATAGAAGCCGGCGATGCACTGATGTTGCCAGCCAACAGCCTCGGTATCTGGGATATCCAGGAAACCGTGCGCAAGACCTACGTTTTGATTTTTTGATCCACTGATTGCCTGCCAGCTCCCCAATAAAAACAAGACAAACCAAACAGGAATCGACTCATGATCCGAAAGACACTGACTCTGGCTCCCCTTGCGCTCTTCGCGACCCTCGGCCACGCGGCCGAGATCGTCAAGATTTACAACTGGTCGGAGTACATCGCCCCGGACACCACGAAAAACTTCCAGAAAGAAACCGGCATCGCATTCAGCTACGACGTCTTCGACAGCAATGAAACCCTCGACGGCAAATTGATGACCGGCAAATCCGGCTACGATGTGGTCTTCCCGTCCAACCACTTCATGGCGCGGCAGATTCAAGGCGTGGCGCTGAAGAAACTCGACAAGAGCCAACTGCCGAACTGGAAAAACCTCAACCCGACGCTGCTCAAGGCCCTGCAAACCAACGATCCGGGCAACGAACACGGCTTCCCGTATCTCTGGGGCAGCACCGGCATCGGCTACAACATCGCCAAGGTCAAGGCCGTGTTGGGTGATAACGCACCAGTGGATTCGTGGGACCTGATTTTCAAACCCGAAAACATGCAAAAGCTGCAAAAGTGCGGCGTGGCCATCCTCGACAACGGCCCCGAGCTGTTGCCGGCGGCCCTGAACTACCTGGGCCTGCCGCATCACAGCAAGAACCCGGAAGACTACAAAAAGGCTGAAGCGCTGCTGATGAAAGTCCGTCCGTATGTCAGCTATTTCCACTCGTCCAAGTACACCAGCGACCTGGCCAACGGCGACATCTGCGTGGCCGTCGGCTTCTCCGGTGACATTCTGCAAGCCGAAAACCGTGCGAAAGAAGCGAAGAATGGCATCGACATCGGCTACGAGATTCCCAAGGAAGGCGCCGCCATCTGGTTCGATATGGTCGCCATGCCGGTGGACGCCCCGGACGAAAAGGCCGGCTACGCCTTCATGAACTACCTGCTGCGCCCGGACGTCATGGCCAGCATCAGCAACTACGTGCACTACGCCAACGGTAATGAGCAAGCCGACAGCCTGATCGACCCGGCGATCAAGAACGACACCAAGGTCTATCCGAGCCCGGACATGATGGGGAAATTGTTTGCGCTGGAGGCGATGCCGCTGAACATCGACCGGGTGCGGACACGGGTGTGGAACAAGATTCGAACGGGGAGCTGAAGCATTAGAAATATTCAACGGAAGCGTTAGCTTCCGTTCATGGAAGCCGAGCTGCCTGATATTGCGAAAAAGTATAACTAACTGTCATTTATGACAGTCGCAAAGCTCTCGTGCGATTGGTTCAATGCTTTGACGGCTGATGGCCGTCAGGGAGGACTGATTTTTAATCGGGGGTTTGTTATGTCTACGCAAACGGGCGTCATGAAGGGGACGGTCACCGAAGTAGGTGCCGAAGAGATCAATTATCTGGCTGCGCATGTGGGTAGGGATGAATCGCAAGGCCGATTCAATGTTTGGGGGTTGATGCCTGACCAGGAGCAAGGAGAGGTGCCGGGGGCCGGCAAATCAATTAGTTTTAGTATTGATAACAACGATTTACCAAGCGGCAGATATGATGTGAGCAGTCATGAGGTAAGCGCCTACTACACCATTCAACCTTTTGGTCCTGTTTTTCATGCAGAGGAGGGGTACGTCACGATTCAGAGGCACCCTGGCGAACCTCTTCGCATTAACGGGCTCATGGACTTCCGCGCGAGAGCCAAGAACGGCAGGCATGTTGATGTCAGGGTTGTGTATGAGATAGAAGGCATCCATGTGCCGCCTGGACGCAAAAAGCTTCAGGATTGACTTATCAGTGGAGAGCGGCGGGATTTATCTGGTCGGTAATTCCTTCCGCGACCTTGTTGCACGCGGTACTCACCAAACGTTTAATTGATTGATTGATGGCAATGCACTGGCACTTATATTAGTAAGTTCAGCAAAGTGAGACCCCGTCGACAAAAAGCAACTTACCTCTATTTAATAATTAAATAACAAATCGTCAGACGATTTGCGCAAGCCGCCATCTAACCAACAATATTTCGACAGCGCAGGCATTGTTTCCGGGTACTTGCAGGAACAACTCAATTTGACGTCAAAAAAAATGTAGACGTTTGATTTCGAATTGTGTCAGTTTTCTTTCGCCTTCATTGGGCGAGTGATAGGACGATCTCGCCAGAGATTGTCGCTGTCTGACAAAAAACTGTTCCATAGCTAAACAAGGAAGTGTGTTTATGTCGAAAGTAAAAGACAACGCTATTGATACCGCCGAACAGGCATTCCAGCCACTGCAAGCATTGGCTGCATCCAGTTCTGCGTTCAACCAGATCAATAGCTTCAGCCATCAGTATGATCGGGGCGGCAACCTCATGGTCAATGGCAAACCCTCCTTTTCCGTCGACCAGGCAGCGACCCAGTTGCTGCGCGATGGTGCTGCCTACCAGGACAAGGACGGCAGCGGCAAGATTGAACTCACCTACACGTTCCTGACCTCGGCGTCGTCGAGCACCATGAACAAACACGGGATTACCGGGTTCAGCCAGTTCAGCGCTCAGCAGAAAGGCCAGGCCGTGCTAGCCATGCAATCCTGGGCCGATGTGGCCAATGTCACGTTCACCGACAAAGCCACGGGCGGCGACGCTCATATGACCTTCGGCAACTACAGCGGTGGCCAGGATGGCGCAGCGGCATTCGCTTATCTGCCGGGCACCGGTGCTGGTTATGACGGTACTTCGTGGTATCTGACGGGCAGTGGCTATAACGTCAACAAGACGCCGGACCTGAACAACTACGGGCGTCAGACCCTGACCCACGAAATCGGTCATTCCCTGGGCCTGGCCCACCCTGGCGACTACAACGCCGGCGAAGGTGCTCCGACCTACAACGACGCTTCCTACGGGCAAGACACCCGCGGTTACAGCGTCATGAGCTACTGGAGTGAAAGCAATACCAGCCAGAACTTCAGCAAGGGCGGCGTCGAAGCCTATTCGTCCGGCCCGCTGATGGACGATATCGCCGCCATCCAGAAGCTCTACGGCGCCAACACCACCACCCGTACCGGTGACACCACTTACGGCTTCAACTCCAACGCCGGACGGGACTTCCTGAGCGCGGCTTCGTCGTCGGACAAGGTTGTGTTTTCGGTATGGGATGCGGGCGGCAAGGACACCCTGGACTTCTCCGGTTTTACCCAAAACCAGAAGATCAACCTGAATGAGGCCTCGTTCTCCGACGTTGGCGGCATGGTGGGTAACGTGTCCATCGCCAAGGGCGTCACCGTCGAAAACGCTATCGGCGGTTCGGGCAGCGACCTGCTGATCGGCAACAGCGTGTCCAACGAACTGAAGGGCGGTGCCGGCAACGACATTCTCTTCGGCGCGGGCGGCGCGGACAAACTGTGGGGTGGCGCCGGTTCGGACACCTTTGTGTTCGCCGCCAGCAGCGATTCCAAACCCGGTGCTATCGACCAGATCCTCGATTTTGTCAGCGGCCTGGACAAGATTGACCTGACCGGCATCACCAACGGCGCGGGCCTGCATTTCGTGAACTCGTTCACCGGTGCGGCAGGCGATGCAGTGTTGACCTCTTCGGGCGGCAACAGCCTGTTGTCGGTGGACTTCTCCGGGCACGGCGTGGCTGATTTCATGGTCAGCACCGTGGGCCAGGCGGCTTACTCCGACATCGCTGCGTAATGTGAGGTGAAAAGGAGGGCGGCGCAGACGCGCTGCTCTCTGCCCCTTGAAATGAGTAAAGCGCCTTATGATCCACAACGGCTTCACTTACAGAACAACCGCGTGGCTATTGGCGACGTTCATGATGATTTTTGGAGATGTAGCCATGGCGAGCAGCCTGAAATTAGCAGACCCCTCGGAACTGGCCGGTAAATGGCAGGCGACCCTGATGGCCAAAGATGACTCGTCAGAGTCCCAGGCGTTGCAGGACAAACCGTCCAATGTCTGCGTCATCGACTTTCAACCGCAACAGTCGCTGGGTGCGGGCGCCGATTGTCTCAGCGCCTGGCTGGACGGCGAATCTGCGATTGGCTGGTTCCCTGAGCCGGATGGCCTGGCAATCACTGGCAAAGAAGGTTCGAAGGTTCTATTTCTCAGCCGCCAACGTGATGGATCGTATAAAGCCACATTGAAATCCGATCTGGTCATAACACTTGTGCGTCAGGTGCAATAACACGATTCAAACATAACGCTTGTCATGGTTGGCATAAGCACCACCCAACTAGTGGCAGCGTTCTGTCGCCCACGGAAAGTTGTTATTAGTTTGTAAGCGCTACCGCAAGGCCTATATCCGCCCCAGTGCGGACAGTTAATGGAAACTTCGCCAGAAGAAGGCGAGGAAGAACACCTCAGGAATAACCCATGAAGATGGCAAAGAGTCCGGCCAGCGCTCCCTTGTTCAAAGCATTGGGCGACTACAAGAGCATCCTGATCAGCGTCGGTTGTTTTACCGCGTTAATAAACGTGCTGATGCTGGTTCCGTCGATTTACATGCTGCAGGTCTACGACCGCGTGCTGTCTTCGCAAAATGAAACCACCCTGGCGATGTTGTCGTTAATGGTGGTCGGGTTCTTTGCCTTCATCGGTCTGCTTGAGATCGTGCGCAGCTTCATCGTTATCCGCATCGGCAGCCAACTGGAGCGCCGCTTCAATCTGCGGGTTTACCAGGCCGCCTTCGAGCGCAACCTGTTTCGGGGCGAGGGCAACGCCGGGCAAGCGTTGGGGGACCTGACGCAAATTCGCCAATTCGTCACCGGTCCCGCGCTGTTTGCCTTCTTCGATGCGCCGTGGTTTCCGGTTTATCTGTTTGTGATCTACCTGTTCAATGTCTGGCTCGGCGTGTTTGCGACGGTGGGCACGGTGCTGTTGATCGGCCTGGCTTGCCTCAACGAGACAATGACCAAAAAGCCCTTGGGCGACGCCGCCGGTTTTTCCCAGAAGTCCAGCCAACTGGCCACCAGCCACCTGCACAACGCCGAAACCATTCAGGCCATGGGTATGCTCGGGGCGTTGCGTACACGTTGGTTCCAGGTCCACTCACGTTTCCTCGGCTTGCAGAACCAGGCCAGCGACACTGGTGCCGTCATCAGCTCCCTGAGCAAAACCTTGCGCCTGTGCCTGCAATCGTTGGTGCTGGGCCTTGGCGCCTTGCTGGTGATCAAGGGCGATATGACTGCCGGGATGATGATCGCCGGTTCCATTCTGATGGGCCGTGTCCTGAGCCCCATCGATCAGTTGATCGCCGTGTGGAAACAGTGGAGCGGCGCCAAGCTCGCTTACCGTCGTCTTGATTCATTGCTGCAAGCCTTTCCACCGAGTGACGAAGCCATGGCGCTGCCCGCGCCGAAAGGCCAGATCGCGTTTGAACAGGTCAGCGCCGCGCCGCCGGGGCAACGGGCCGCCACGTTGCATTTGGTCAATTTCAGCCTCGGTGCCGGGGAAGTGCTCGGCGTGCTCGGCGCCTCCGGTTCCGGGAAATCGACATTGGCCCGGGTACTCGTCGGCGTCTGGCCGACGCTGGGTGGCACGGTGCGGCTCGACGGCGCGGACATTCATCGCTGGAACCGCGACGATCTTGGCCCCTACATCGGTTATCTGCCGCAAGACATCGAGCTGTTCAGCGGCAGCATCGCCGAAAACATCGCCCGCTTCAGCGAGACACAGCCGAAAAAAGTCGTTGAAGCCGCGCAGCAGGCCGGCGTTCACGAACTGATTCTGCGCATGCCGCAAGGCTATGACACCGTGCTCGGCGAGGACGGCAGCGGCTTGTCCGGGGGACAGAAGCAGCGCGTGGCCCTTGCGCGTGCGTTGTATGGCAACCCGCGCCTTGTGGTGCTGGATGAACCCAATTCCAACCTCGACACCGTGGGCGAAGCCGCATTGGCCAGTGCCATTGCGCAAATGAAAGCCCAAGGCACCAGTGTGATTCTGGTCACCCATCGCTCCTCGGCACTGGCCCAGGCCGACAAGCTGCTGGTGCTCAACGAAGGACGCCTGCAAGCCTTCGGTGCAAGCCAGGACGTGCTCAAGGCTCTCGCCGCCAATCAGGAGCAGCCGCGGGAGAAAACCGCGCCAGCACCGGGCGGGCTCAGCATGAGCCGGCAGTATCAGCCCTCGACAAGGAATTCGGGCGTATGAGCAACATCAGCGAAGCCACCATGGAACATGACTACATCGCCGAACGCCCTGAGCGCGACGCGCGTTTCTTTGTCCGCATGGGCTGGATTCTGGCGATCGTCGGCGCCGGCAGTTTCTTCACCTGGGCCAGTCTCGCGCCGCTTGACCAAGGCATTCCCGTGCAAGGCACGGTCGTGGTGTCGGGCAAGCGCAAAGCCGTGCAATCGATGAGCAGTGGCGTGGTCAGCCAGATTCTGGTGCGCGAGGGTCAAGTGGTGAAGCAGGGCCAGCCATTGTTCCAGCTCGACCAGACCCAAGTCGCCGCGGACGTGCAATCGCTGCAAGCGCAATACCGCATGGCCTGGGCCAGTCTGGCGCGGTGGCAGAGTGAACGGGACAACCTCAAACAAGTGAGTTTCCCCGCTGAACTAAGCAACAACCCCGACCCGCGCCTGGCCTTGGTGCTGGAAGGTCAACGGCAGTTGTTCAGCAGCCGCCGTGAAGCGTTTTCCCGCGAGCAGGCTGCCTTGCGCGCCAGCATCGAAGGCGCCAGCGCGCAACTGGCCGGCATGCGCCGCGCCCGCATGGACCTGACGGCCCAGGCCAGCTCTCTGCAACAACAGCTGAGCAATCTTCAGCCCCTGGCGGACAACGGCTACATCCCGCGCAATCGGTTGATGGAGTACCAGCGTCAGCTGTCACAGGTTCAGCAACAATTGGCGGAAAACAGCGGCGACAGCGGCCGTGTGGAGCAGGGCATCCTCGAATCGCGGCTGAAACTGCAACAGCACATCGAGGAATACCAGAAAGAAGTCCGCACCCAACTGGCCGATGCGCAATTGAAAAGCGTGACGCTGGAAGAGCAACTGACCTCCGCCGGGTTCGATCTGCAACACAGCGAGATCATCGCCACCGCCGATGGCATTGCAGTCAACCTCGGGGTTCACACCGTGGGCGCGGTGGTGCGTCAGGGCGATACCCTGCTGGAGATCGTGCCGCAGGGGACGAGCCTGGAGGTGGAAGGGCACCTGCCGGTCAACCTGGTCGACAAGGTCGGCACGCACTTGCCGGTGGACATCTTGTTCACCGCGTTCAACCAGAGCCGCACGCCGCGGGTGCCCGGCGAGGTCAGCCTGATCTCCGCCGACCAGATGATCGACGAGAAAACCGGTGCGCCGTATTACGTACTGCGCAGCAGCGTCAGCGATCAGGCCATGGAAAAACTCAACGGCCTGGTGATCAAGCCTGGCATGCCGGCGGAAATGTTCGTGCGCACCGGTGAGCGTTCACTCCTCAACTATTTGTTCAAACCGCTGCTCGACCGGGCAGGTTCCGCGTTGACTGAGGAATAAGGATGTTCCGCTGTATGAATAAGCTTTCCATGCTCGCAGCGACCCTGGCGTTGCTGACCTGCAACAGTGTGTTGGCGATGGGACCGTTCGACATTTACGAACAAGCATTGCGCAATGATCCGGTGTTTCTCGGCGCCATCAAGGAACGCGATGCCGGTCTTGAAAACCGCGCCATTGGCCGCGCCGGGCTGTTGCCCAGGATCGGTTACAACTACAACAAGGGGCGCAACTCCTCCAAGGCCACCGCCCTCAATGAGCGCGGGCAGAACCGCACCGATGACCGCAACTACAGCAGTTACGGCTCGACCCTGACCCTGCAACAACCGCTGCTCGACTACGAGGCTTACGCCTCGTACCGCAAAGGCGTGGCGCAATCGCTGTTTGCCGACGAAGCCTTTCGCGGCAAGAGTCAGGAATTGCTGGTTCGGGTGCTGGAGAGTTACACCCAGGCGCTGTTCGCTCAGGATCAGATCGACATCGCGCAGGCCAAGAAAAAGGCTTTCGAGCAACAGTTCCAGCAGAACGAACACATGTTCCGTCAGGGCGAGGGCACGCGTACCGACATCCTTGAGGCCGAGTCGCGCTATGAACTGGCCACGGCCGAGGAAATAGAAGCCCGTGATGAGCAGGACGCGTCGTTACGAGAGCTGGGCGCGCTGATTGGCGTGCCGGCGATCAACATCGGGGACTTAGCGCCGCTGGATCAGAGTTTCCAGACGTTCACCCTGCAGCCGGCCAATTACGACACCTGGCACGAGATGGCCGTGGCCAACAACCCGAACCTGGCTTCGCAGCGCCATGCCGTGGAAGTCGCGCGTTATGAAGTCGAACGCAACCGCGCCGGGCACCTGCCAAAAGTCAGCGCCTACGCCTCGGTACGCCAGAACGAGTCGGAAAGCGGCAACACCTACAACCAGCGTTACGACACCAACACCATCGGGATTGAAGTCAACGTGCCGCTGTACGCCGGTGGCGGGGTATCCGCATCGACTCGCCAGGCCAGCCGCACCATGGAGCAGGCCGAGTACGAACTGGACGGCAAGACCCGGGAAACGTTGATTGAACTGCGTCGCCAGTTCAGCGCCTGCCTGTCGGGCGTGAACAAGTTGCGGGCTTATCAGAAAGCCCTGAAGTCCGCCGAAGCGCTGGTGATTTCGACCAGGCAAAGCATTTTGGGCGGCGAGCGCGTCAACCTCGATGCATTAAATGCAGAACAACAACTATTTACCACCCGCCGCGATCTGGCACAGGCACGCTACGACTACTTGATGGCCTGGACCAAGTTGCATTACTACGCCGGGACGTTGAACGAGCAGGATTTGGCCAGGGTTGACGAGGCGTTCGGCCAAGGCCCAAGAACGCAATAAATGCCCCCCAAAAAAACAAAAAAAGCGAGAAGTGAACATGGATGTACAGATCAAGCCGATGTCGGTCGGCACGCTATTACTCCTGGTGTCGGCAATGCCCGTCTCGGTGCAAGCCGCTTATCTGGAAACCGGCACGCCTGGCGATGCCGCCAGTTGGCGCTCGGCGGAGTTCCAGCGCGACTGGGGACTCGCCCGCATGCAAGCCGATCAAGCCTATGCCGCCGGCATCACCGGTAAAGGCGTGAAAATCGGCGAGCTCGATTCTGGCTTCGATGCAGCCCATCCCGAATTCGCCACCGACCGTTACCACGGGGTGACAGCCAGCGGCAGTTACGTTGATGGCTCCCCGTTCAATGTCGTCGGCACACTCAACGCCAACAACGACTCCCATGGCACACATGTCGCCGGCACTATCGGTGCCTCGCGCGACGGCACCGGCATGCACGGCGTGGCCTACAACGCGCAGGTTTACGTCGGCAACACCAACAAGAACGACAGCTTCCTGTTCGGCCCCAACCCTGATCCACGCTACTTCAAAGCGGTCTATAACGCGTTGGCGGATGCCGGTGTGCGAGCGATCAACAACAGCTGGGGCAGCCAACCCCCGGATGTCAGCTATCGGACCCTCGCCGATCTGCAGGCGGCCTACGCCCAGCACTGGAACAAAGGCACCTGGCTCGATGAAGCCGCAGACGTTTCCCGGCGCGGCGTGATCAACGTGTTCAGCGCCGGTAATAGCGGTTACCCCAACGCCAGCGTGCGTTCGGCCTTGCCGTATTTCGAGCCGGACCTGGAAGGCCACTGGCTGGCCGTGTCGGGGCTGGATCAAGGCAACCAACAGAAATACAACCAGTGTGGGATCGCCAAGTATTGGTGCATCACCACCCCCGGCGCGAAGATCGACAGCACCATTCCCGGCGCAGGCTATGCGATCAAGTCCGGCACTTCCATGTCCGCGCCGCATGCCACCGGTGCCCTGGCGCTGGTGATGGAACGCTATCCGTACATGAACAACCAGCAGGCGCTGGAAACGCTGCTGACCACCGCCACCCAACTCGACGGCTCGATCACCGAGGCGCCGAGTACCCGCATCGGCTGGGGCGTCGCCAACCTCGAACTGGCGATGCACGGGCCGGGCCAATTGCTCGGACGTTTCGACGCCAATCTGGGGGCAGGGCAGAGCGATGTCTGGAGCAACGACATCACCGACAAGGCGCTGATTCAGCGTCAAAGCGAAGACGCAGCGGAGCACAGTGCCTGGCAACAGACACTGAAGACCAAAGGTTGGGAGAACGGTGTACCGCTCGGTGCCAGCCAGCAGGATCAGACCGACTATGCGGTGGGCACGGCCCGTGATCTCGCCGCCGCCACTCGGGTCTACGAAGGCAGCCTGATCAAGTCTGGTGTCGGGCGCCTGATGCTCACCGGCAACAGCACTTATCGCGGGCCGACCACGGTGAATGGCGGCCTGCTGTCGGTTAACGGTTCGCTGGCATCGCCAGTGACCGTCAATGACAGCGGCACGTTGGGCGGATCGGGGCGCGTTGGCGCACTGACGGCCAACCGCGGCGCTACGGTTGCGCCGGGCAATTCCATTGGCACCTTGCAGGTCAGCGGTGCCGTCACGTTTGCGCCGGGTTCGACCTACGCGGTGGAGCTATCGCCGACCGATAGCGACCGGATCGTCGCGGGCGGCACGGCCACGGTCAGCGGCGCGACCGTCAGCCTGTCACTGGAAAACAGCCCGGACTTGCTCAGCACTCAACAAGTGCAAAGCCTGCTCGGTCATCAGTACAACATCCTGCAAGCGGCCGGTGGCATTCAAGGTCAGTTCGGCGCGGTGCTGCCCAACTACCTGTTCATCGGTGGCAGCCTCGATTACGCCGCCACCGGCATTCAATTGAGTGTCGAGCGCAACGACACGACCTTCGCCAGCGTCGGCCAAACGCCCAACCAGCGCGCCGTAGCTTCTGCCGTCGAAGGGCTGGGGGCGGGCAATCCGGTTTACGAAAGCCTGCTGCTGTCGCCCACCGCGACGTCCGCCCAACAGGCGTTTCAGCAGTTGTCGGGGGAAATCTATCCGGCACTGGGTTCGGTACTGATCAACGACAGCCGCTACCTGCGCGATGCTGTCGGTGAGCGGTTGATTGACGCCCAAGGCACTCAAAGCAATGGCTGGATCAAGGCGCTGGGCGCCTGGGGCAAAACCGATGAGCGCCATGACACCGCCGGTTACACCACTTCGATTGGCGGCTTGCTGGCCGGTGTCGACGGGGCGCTCGATGAGCAAACCCGGATCGGCCTGGTCACCGGTTACAGCGACAGCTCGGTGAGCATGGGCTCCGGCACTCATTCATCGGCCAAAGTCGATAGCTATCACCTGGGTGCTTATGCCGGCCGCGAGCTGGGTGCCTGGCGCCTGAGTGCCGGCGGCGCCTACAGCTGGCATCGGGCCGACGTCAAACGTGACCTGCAATACGGCGACGTCAGCGCCAAACAGAAAGCCAAGGTCAATGCCGGAACCACCCAAGTGTTTGGTGAAGCGGCATATCGCCTGAACCTGCAACCGCTGGCGCTCGAACCCTTCGCGAACCTGGCCTACGTGCACCTCGACACCGAAGGTTTCACCGAGAAAGGTGACGCTGCGGCACTGAAAAGCAGTGGCGACACGCGTGACGCGGTGCTCAGCACGTTGGGCGTGCGTGCATTGAAAACCGTGAATTTGTCCGGCCAGCAGAAGTTGGACCTGAGCGGCAGTCTCGGCTGGCAGCACAACCTGAGCCCTACTGATTCTGAAGAACACCTGGCATTTGCCGGCGGCAGCACAGCGTTTTCCGTGGAGAGTTCGCCGATGATGCGTGATGCGGCGCTGGTGGGTGCCCATGCCAGCCTGGCCTTGAGCCGGGACATTCGCTTGAACCTCGATTACACCGGCCAACTGGCCAGTCGCGAGAAAAGCCATGGCGTAGGCCTGAGCCTCAATTGGCAGTTTTAAAACCACAATCAACAAATGTGGCAAACATTAAATGTGGCGAGGGAGCTTGCTCCCGCTGGGTGGCGAAGCCGCCCCAAAACAGGCAGCGGTGATTTTAGGGTTTACGACTGCTGCGCAGCCGAACGGGAGCAAGCTCCCTCGCCACAGGGATTTGGCAAGACAACTAAGGATGGTCGCTGGATGAAAGTTAAAAACAACAATCTATTCGCCTTGAAAACCCTCAACCGGGCTTTGCTCTGCGCATTGGCCACCCTCGGTACCGCGCAAGCGGCGCCTTACGTGGAAAACGGTCGAGCAGGCGATCCTAACAGCTGGCGCAGCACTGAATTCAACGCCGATTGGGGCTTGGGAGCGGTCAACGCACAAGAAGCCTATGCCGCCGGTTACACCGGCAAAGGCGTGAAGCTGGGGATCTTCGACCAACCGGTCTACGCCGCGCATCCGGAATTCTCCGGCCCAAACAAAGTGATCAACCTGGTCACCAGCGGTATCCGCGAATACACCGACCCGTACATCCCGGTCAAAGCCGGCGATGCGTTTCGTTATGACGGTTCGCCCACGATCGATTCCGACGGCGAGTATGGTGCCCACGGCACCCACGTTGCCGGTATCGCTGCGGGCAGTCGCGATGACGGCCCGATGCATGGCGTGGCGTTTGGCGCGCAGATCATCAGTGCGGACAACGGCGATCCGGGCCCGGAGGACGGCATCATTCGCGGCAACGACGGCGCGGTCTACAAAGCCGGTTGGGATGCCTTGATCGCCAGCGGCGCGCGGATCATCAATAACAGTTGGGGCATCGGCATCACCGATCGCTTCGACCTCGGCGGACGCAACCCCGCCTACCCGCATTTCACCGTGCAAGATGCGCAATTGCAGTTCAACGAGATCAGTCCGTTACTCGGGACCAAACCGGGCGGAGCCTACGACGGCGCCATCGCGGCGGCCCGCAGCGGTATCGTGACGATCTTCGCCGCCGGCAACGATTACAACCTCAACAACCCGGACGCCATTGCAGGCCTGGGCTACTTCGTGCCGGACATCGCGCCGAACTGGGTGACCGTGGCGGCGTTGCAGAAAAACCCGGACCTCAACAGCCCGAACCCCTACAACATCAGCACCTTCTCATCGCGTTGCGGCTACACCGCCAGCTTTTGCGTGTCCGCACCGGGCAGCAAGATCTACAGCTCGATCATCAGCGGTACCAACGCCGACAACCTGACCACCGGCTACACCAACTACAACGGCACCTCGATGGCGGCGCCGCACGTTGCCGGTTCCATGGCCGTGCTGATGGAACGCTTCCCGTACATGACCGGCGCCCAGGTCGCCAGCGTGTTGCGCACCACGGCCACCGACCTCGGTGCGCCAGGTGTCGATTCGCTGTACGGCTGGGGCATGATCAACCTGCGCAAAGGCATTGATGGCCCGGCGATGTTTGTCACCGAGCAGGACATTCCCGAGGAGTTCCGCATCCAGGGTGCCTACGGTTCGAGCCAGTTTGTCGCGGACTTGCCGGGGATCGGCGCGATTATCGACAAGGGCAAACCGACCGAGCGCGTGTGCAATGACGTGCATTGCGGCCTCGACACGTGGCGCAACGACATTTCCGGCCATGGTGGCCTGACCAAACAGGGCATCGGCACGTTGGTGCTGACCGGCGCCAACACCTACGCCGGCCCGACGCTGGTCAATCAGGGCCGCTTGGCCATCAACGGCTCGCTGCTCTCGGCGGTCACCGTCAACGACAGCGGGATCCTCGGCGGTAACGGTCGCATCGGCGCATTAACCGCGAAAAGCGGTGGCACCGTAGCGCCAGGCAATTCCATCGGCACCTTGCAGGTGGCGGGTGACGTGACCTTCGAACCTGGCTCGACCTACGCCGTGGAGTTATCGCCGACCAGCAGCGATCAGATCGTGGCGGGCGGTAAAGCCGTGATCGACGGCGCGACCGTCAGCCTGTCCCTGGAAAACAGTCCGACCTTGCTGACCACTAGCGAAGTGAAATCATTGCTCGGCAACCAATACAACATTCTGCAAGCGGCCGGCGGGATCGAAGGGCGTTTCGGTGCCGTGCTCCCGGATTATCTGTTCATCGGAGGCACACTCGACTACTCGGGTAATGGCATCCAACTGGCGGTAGAGCGCAACGCAGCGTCCTTCGCCAGCGTCGGCCAAACCCCGAATCAACGCGCCGTTGCCGCGGCCGCCGAGCAACTGGGCGCAGGTAATTCGCTCTATGAAACCTTGCTGCTTTCGCCGACCGCCGCCGTTGCGCAACAAGCCTTCCAGCAACTGTCGGGTGAGATTCACCCGGCGGTCGGCACGCTACTGATCAACGACAGCCGTTACCTGCGCGATGCCGTCGGCGAACGCCTGCGCGAGCGTGATCTGTTCAACGCGGCGGCACCCACCGATGACCGCAGCAACGCCTGGGTCAAAGTGCTTGGCGCCTGGGGCAAGAGCGATGGCGGGCATGACAACGCCAGTTCCAACAGCTCCATTGGCGGCTTGCTGGCCGGTGTCGACGGGCTGATCACTGAAGATACGCGCCTGGGTTTCGTCACCGGTTACAGCGACAGTTCGTTGAGCATGGGCGATGGCACGCATTCGTCAGCCTCCGTCGACAGCTACCACTTGGGCGCCTATCTGGGCCATGAAATCGATGCGCTTCGTCTGAGCGTCGGCGGCGCTTACAGCTGGCATCGCATTGACGTGAAGCGTGACCTGCAATTGGGCGACGTCAGCGGCAAACAGAAATCCAAACGCGATGCGACCACCGCCCAACTGTTTACCGAAGCGGCGTATCGCCTGGACCTGCAACCGCTGGCACTGGAGCCGTTCGCCAACCTGGCTTACGTGCACCTCAACAGCGACAGCTTCACCGAGAAAGGTGATGCCGCGGCGCTCAAGGGTGGCGAAGACAACCGCGACGCCGTGCTCTCAACCCTCGGTGTGCGGGCAAGCAAAGCGATTGCCCTGTCGGACCAACAGCAACTGGAACTGTCCGCCACGCTGGGCTGGCAGCACAACCTGAGCAACACCCGTTCCGAAAGTCATCTGGCCTTCGCCAACGGCAACACCGGGTTCAGCGTGCAGAGCGTTTCCCTGGATCGTAACGCCGCCGTTGTGGGTGCGCGGGCCGGCCTGGCGGTGGCGCAGGACGTTCGTTTGAGCCTGGATTACAACGGACTGCTTGGTTCCAGCGAGAAAGACCACGGTGTGGGTCTGACGCTCGACTGGCAGTTCTGATTTGACGCAAAGGAAGCAAACCTATGGGACTGTTTGATTACAAAAAAGCGGATGGCAAGGCGGTGTACTCCGACGCCATCGCGCTGACGCTGTATGCGTACACGCCAACCGGTCAGCCGCTGCCGGCGACCGGTTGGGCGCCGATTGGCGCCACGCAGCTGGGTTATCAAGGCAAGGTCGGCGCTCAAGGCACGTTCTATGGCGAGAAGGACGGCTTCACCAGCGCCGAAGCCGAAGTGCTCGGCAAGTACGACGGGGCGGGCAAGCTGATCGGTCTTGGCATTGCCTTTCGTGGCACCGGCGGCCTGGGTTACAGCGACACATTCGGCGACATGAAAAACAACCTGTTGGCCGCCGTCGGCCCGGTGGATTACGCGACGAACTACGCGAAGAATGCCTTCGACAACTTGCTCAAGAACGTTGCCGAGTTTGCGATTGCCCATGGTCTGAACGCCAGGGACGTCCTGGTCAGCGGCCATAGCCTGGGCGGGCTGGGCGTCAACAGCCTCGCCGAACTGAGTGGCAACAACTGGGGCGGTTTCTTCAAGGAGGCCAACTACGTTGCCTTCGCCTCGCCGACCCAGAGCGCTACCGGCAACAACGTGCTGAACATCGGTTACGAGAACGATCCGGTGTTTCGGGTACTCGACGGCACCACGTTCAGCAGCGGCTCCCTGGGCAAGCACGACGGACATCAGGGCTCGGCGACCAACAACATCGTCAACTTCAATGACCAGTACGCGTCCACTGCGCAGAACCTGGTGCCGTTCAGCATCCTGAATCCGCTGAACTGGTCGGCTCACGGTTCGCTGGGTTATGCCGACGGGTTGAACCGGGTGATCGACTCGCGTTTCTACGACCTCACCGACAAGGACTCGACGCTGATCGTGTCCAACCTGACGCAAGAATCCCGGGGCAAGACCTGGGTCGAGGACCTCGGTCGCAGCGGCGAACCTCACGTTGGCAGCACCTTCATCATCGGCACCGACAGCAACGACCTGCTCAAGGGCGGTGCCGGCAATGACTTCATCGAAGGCCGTGACGGTGATGACCGGTTCCGCGATGACGGTGGCTACAACCTCCTGCTGGGCGGCAAGGGCAACAACACCTTCGAATTGCAGAAGCCGTTGCAGAATTTCAGCTTTGCCAATGACGGCGACGGCACGTTGTACGTGCGTGATGCCTATGGCGGCCTGAACATGACCCGTGACATTGGCGCGTTGGTCAGTAAAGAGCCGGGCTCATGGTGGGGGAGCAAGGAGGTGAGTTACAGCGTTACCGCCAACGGTTTGCTCAACGGCAGCGAGCTTACCCAGTACAACCACTCGCTGAACGGTGATGCCTACGGCAACACACTGGCAGCCAGCGTCGACGGCGACTGGCTGTTCGGCAATGCGGGCGACGATCTGCTGCGCAGCGACAAAAGCCAGGTGACCTTCGTCGGTGGCGCGGGCAATGACGTGATGCAAGCCTCGGGTGGCAACAACACGTTCCTGTTCAGCGGCGCCTTCGGTTTCGACGCGATCAATGGCTACCAGGGCAGCGACAAACTGCTGTTCATGGGCGTTCAGGGCGCGGGGCAGGGTTATGACTACAAACAACACGCTTCGCAGTCGGGCCAGGACACGGTGCTGAAAATTGGCGACTTTGCCGTGACCTTGGTGGGGGTGGGACTGGATAACCTGTCGGCTTCAGGCATTACGTTTGCCTGAGGCTGCATGCACTAAATGCTCCGGGGCGCCTCGTGATCGGGCGTCCTGGTTGTGAGCTATCTCTAACAATTCCAACAAAAGAGAGGCAATACCAATGGGTGTGTACGACTACAAAAACTTCGGTACAGCCGATTCCAAAGCGTTATTTACTGACGCGATGGCGATCACGCTGTATTCCTACCACAACCTCGATAACGGCTTCGCCACCGGCTATCAGCACAACGGCTTCGGCTTTGGCTTGCCGGCGACATTGGTCAGCGCATTGATCGGTGGGACCGACTCCCAGGGCGTCATTCCCGGAATCCCCTGGAACCCCGATTCGGAAAAAGCCGCACTGGACGCGGTGCAGAAAGCCGGCTGGACGCCGATCACCGCCGCGCAACTGGGCTATGACGGCAAGGTTGATGCACGCGGAACGTTCTTCGGTGAAAAGGCCGGGTACACCAGCGCTCAGGTGGAAATCCTCGGCAAGTACGACGCGCAGGGTCATCTCAGCGAAATCGGTATCGCCTTTCGCGGCACCAGCGGCCCACGAGAAAGCCAGATCAGTGACTCCATCGGCGATGTGATCAATGATCTGCTGGCGGCGTTGGGGCCAAAGGATTATGCGAAAAACTACGTCGGCGAAGCCTTCGGTAATCTGCTCAGCGACGTGGCGGCGTTTGCCCGGGCCAATGGTCTGTCGGGCAAGGACGTGCTGGTCAGCGGTCACAGCCTCGGTGGGCTGGCGGTCAACAGCCTGGCGGATTTGAGCAACGACAAGTGGGCCGGGTTCTACCAGGATTCCAACTACATCGCCTACGCCTCGCCGACCCAAAGCAGCACCGATAAAGTGCTGAACGTCGGTTATGAGAACGACCCGGTGTACCGCGCCCTCGACGGTTCATCGTTCAACCTGTCATCGGTGGGCGTGCACGATGCCGCCAAGGCCTCGGCGACCGATAACATCGTCAGCTTCAACGACCACTACGCTTCGACAGCGTGGAATGTGTTGCCGTTTTCCATCCTCAACATCCCGACCTGGATCTCGCACTTGCCCACCGCCTATGGCGACGGCATGAACCGGGTGATCGAGTCGAAGTTCTACGACCTCACCAGCAAAGACTCGACGATCATCGTTGCCAATCTATCGGACCCGGCGCGTGCCAACACCTGGGTTCAGGACCTCAATCGCAACGCTGAAACCCACAAGGGCAGCACTTTCATCATCGGCAGTGACGGCAACGATCTGATCCAGGGTGGCCGAGGCAACGACTATCTGGAAGGCCACGATGGAAACGACACCTTCCGCGACGGTGGTGGCTACAACATCCTGTTGGGGGGCAAGGGCAACAACGTGCTGGACATGCAGCAGTCGGTGAACAACTTCGACTTCGCCAATGACGGCGCCGGCAACCTGTACATCCGCGACGCCAATGGCGGCATCAGCATCACCCGCGACATCGGCAGCATTGTGAGCAAGGAGCCGGGTTTTCTGTGGGGGCTGTTCAAGGATGACGTGATCCACAGCGTCACTGCCGAAGGCCTTAAGGCGGACAACAACCTGACGCAGTACGCGTCAACAGTGAAGGGCGGCGCCGGGACCGATACGCTTACGGCTCACGCTGGTGGCGATTGGTTGTTTGGACTGGACGGCAACGATCATTTGCTCGGCAGCAACGGTAACGACGTGTTTGTCGGCGGGGCGGGCAATGATGTGTTGGAGTCGGGGGGCGGGGTCGATACGTTTCTGTTTAGCGGCGCGTTCGGTCAGGACCGGGTGGTTGGCTACCAGGCCAGCGACAAACTGGTGTTTCTCGGGGTTCAGGGGGTGACGCCGGATAACGATTATCGGTCCCATGCCACGGCGGTGGGGCATGACACGGTGCTGACGTTTGGGGGGGATTCGGTGACGTTGGTCGGGGTTGGGCTGGATAGCTTGTCCAGTGGAGGGATTGTTATCGCCTGAGGGTGATGCGCCGTTTCTGAGGGACTCTTCGCGAGCAAGCCCGCTCCCACATTGGATCTGTGGTGTTCACAAATCCCCTGTGGGAGCGGGCTTGCTCGCGAAGAACGATAACGCGGTATTTAGTCTTCCTGCCGAATCGTGGTCACTTCATCGGCCTTGACCTTCACTTTCGCCCCGGAAATATCTTCGAACTCGAAGAAGCCGTCCTTGGTCTTGGTTTTCGGCATGTCCTTGGTCAAATACTGGGTGCCGTTCTGCAACGTCACAACCGTTGGCGTCGAGCAACCGGCCAGGGCCAGAAAGGCCGCTACCGCCAAGGGCAAACCCAGAGTCTTGATATTCATAACCACCTCTCATCCTTTAAAAAAAACAGCGCGACTGCCGCGAACGAAATCAACCGTCACTGTACCTCTATCGCGGTTGGTGCGATGGATCGGCAGAAAGTTCAGAGGCACAGGAAAAATTAGCGGATCAGGCCGCCGCTTATCCTTTTCCGTTTGCCCGGCGGGGGCGTAGCTGGTATCTGTACGCATAACCAGTACTCGCTCACCATGGCTTTTTTCCTGTGACTGCAAATCCTCTCGACGACCCGTTCTATTACTTGAACAACTTCATGCAAGTGCTTGATTGGCTTGAGCATCGCTATGCCGATTTGTTGAGTGTCGAAGAGCAACACTTCATTTGCGAGTTCAAACGGTTGCCCCGGGAATCCAGGGCATTGCTGGTCAGGATGGTGATGCGCAAGGGGCATCACTTCCGGGCGAGCAAGCTGCGTTACCTGGAGATCGGCGACATCGGCATCGCCGCCGATCCACTGCTGGCGCTGGGCTGGATCGATGAGCAATTGCCGCTGTCGATCGAAGTGCTGTTCGAGGTGCTGCTCAAGGCGGAAATTCTCCAGTGTTTTGGCGCCACCGTCGATCAACCCAAAGGAAAAAAGACCGATTGGCTGCCCGCGCTGAGCGAACAGTTTCCTCAGGCTCATAGCTTCGGCCAATGGTGCCCGTCGCTGGATGACCGATTGTTCAGCCTGACCATCATGTGCCTGTGCGACCGGCTGCGCTTGATGTTTTTTGGCAATCTTTACCAGGACTGGTCCGAGTTCGTACTGGCGGACCTTGGCATCTTCACCTATGAAAAAGTCGAGTTCTGCGCCGATTCCCGAGGGCTGCGCAGCCGCGACGACGTGGACGCCTGCCTCTTCCTGCATGAATGCCAGCAACGTTTCGAGGCCGGCGAACCCGTGGAAGGCATTGTCGAGCAGATCAAAGGGCTGGCGCTGAGCAATCCCTGGCTGCAAAGACGTCGCGGCAAACTGTTGTTCCAGATCGGTCAGCACTGCGAGCGTGTGGCGGATTTCTCTACCGCACTGGCGATCTACCGCGAGTGCGCCTATCCCGGCGCGCGCCTGCGCTTGATTCGCGTGTTGGAGCGCTGCGGTGAATACCAACTGGCCATGGACCTGGCCACTGCGGTGGAGCAAGCGCCGGAAAGTGCTGCCGAGCGGCAACAATTGCTGCGTGTACTGCCCAGGCTGCGGCGCAAGCTGGGCGGACCGGTGATAAAGCGCTCGTCGCCACGGGAAATGCTGCGCCTGGACTTGCAACTGCCCAGAACCGACCCGGCATTGTCGGTGGAATCCTACGTTCAGGCGCATTTGATGGAAGATTCGGCACCGGTGCACTACGTCGAAAACAGCCTGATCAACTCGTTGTTTGGCCTGCTGTGCTGGCCGGCGATTTTCGCGCCGTTGCCGGGGGCGTTTTTCCACCCGTTCCAGCGTGGGCCGGTGGACCTGCTCAATGAGGACTTTCACGCACGCCGCGCGGAGTTGTTCCACAGCTGCCTGGCTGAACTCGATGACGGGCGTTACCGCCAGACGATTCGCCAACGCTATGCCAGCAAGTGGGGCGTGCAGTCGCCCTTCGTGTTCTGGGGCGTGCTGAGCGAAGAATTGCTCGATCAGGCACTCGATTGCCTGCCGGCCGAACACCTCAGGCACTGGTTCAATCGACTGCTGTTGGACATCAAGGCCAATCGTGCCGGCATGCCGGACCTGATCCAGTTCTGGCCGCAGGACAAAACCTACCGGATGATCGAAGTCAAAGGCCCCGGTGATCGCCTGCAAGACAATCAATTGCGCTGGCTCGAGTTCTGTCATGAGCACCAGATGCCGATTGCCGTCTGCTACGTGCAATGGGCGGAGCAGGGCGCTTGAGTTACAGCATCGCGGTGCGGGCGCTGTGTGAATTCACTGCCAAGGTCGGTGACCTCGACCTGCGTTTTACGCCTTCGCCGACGGCGCTGGAAGGGATGGTCGGGCACCGTACGGTGGCGTCCCGGCGCAGCGAGGGCTACCAGAGTGAAGTCGCGCTTGAAGGCCTGTACCAAACGTTGAAGGTAAAGGGCCGGGCCGACGGTTATGACCCCGCGCAAAATTGCCTGGAAGAAGTCAAAACCTATCGCGGCGACTTGAGCAAGCAACCGGCCAACCACCGTCAACTGCACTGGGCGCAGGCGAAGATTTACGGCTGGTTGATGTGCGAGAAACTGCAGCTGGCACAGATCAATCTGGCCCTGGTGTACTTCAACATCGTCAATGAAAAGGAAACCTGCCTGGTCGAGGCTTTCAGCGCCGCGCAACTGCGGCTGTTCTTCGAACAACATTGCGCCTTGTTCCTGCACTGGGCCGAACAGGAAATGGCTCATCGCGAAGGGCGTAATCGGGCGGCGCAACAACTGGCGTTTCCCCATGGCGACTTTCGACCGGGTCAGCGTCATCTGGCGGAGTCGGTGTTCAAGGCGGTCAGCACCGGTCGTTGCTTGATGGCACAGGCGCCCACGGGGATCGGCAAGACGGTCGGTACGCTGTTCCCGATGCTCAAGGCCCTGGCGCCGCAGCAACTGGACAAGGTGTTCTTCCTCACGGCGAAAACCCCGGGGCGCAAACTGGCGCTGGACGCCGCGCAAGTGATCCTCGACAGCGCCGGCGCGCCACCCTTGCGGGTGCTTGAAATGATCGCCCGGGACAAGGCCTGCGAGCATCTGGACAAAGCCTGTCACGGCGAATCCTGCCCGTTGGCCCAGGGGTTTTATGATCGCTTGCCCGCCGCTCGCCAGGCGGCCAGCAAATTGTCCCTGCTGAACCAGAACGCTTTGCGCGAGGTAGCCCTGCAACACGACATCTGTCCTTATTACTTGAGCCAGGAAATGGCCCGCTGGGCAGACGTGGTGGTCGCCGATTACAACTACTATTTCGACTTCAGCGCGCTGCTGTTCGGGCTGGCCCAGGCCAATAACTGGAAAGTCGCGGTGCTGGTGGATGAAGCCCACAACCTGGTGGAGCGCGGCCGGCAGATGTACAGCGCCAGCCTCGACCAATCGACCCTCAACGCTGTACGAAAAACCGCGCCCGATGCGTTGAAAAAATCCTTGCAGCGGGTGAATCGTGAGTGGAATGCCCTGCATAACCAGCAACTCGGCGCCTATCAGGCCTATGACAAGGCGCCGGAAAAACTGCTCCAGGCGTTGTCATCGTGCAGCGCGAGCATCGGCGATTACCTGAACGATCACCCGCAAGGCCTGGATGGGGCGTTACAGAATTTCTATTTCGACATGCTGCAGTTTTGCCGAGTGGCCGAGCTGTTTGATGAACAGTTCCTGTTCGACATCAGCAAGCGCGACCTCGACCGCCAACGCAACCTGTCGCAGTTGTGCCTGCGCAACGTAGTGCCCGCCGGCTTCATCCGCCCACGCCTGACGGCCGCACGCAGCACCGTGCTGTTTTCCGCGACCCTGAGCCCTCGCCACTACTATGCCGACCTGCTTGGTACGCCAGCGAACACGGTGTGGATAGACGTTGAATCGCCATTTCACGCCGATCAGCTGCAAGTGCACATCGTCAGCCAGATCTCCACACGGTTTGTCCATCGCCAGTCATCCCTCGCACCGATCGTCGAGCTGATCGCCCGGCAGTTCAGCCAACGCCCCGGCAACTACCTGGCGTTTTTCAGCAGTTTCGATTATTTGCAGCAAGTGGCGCAGTTGCTGGCCCAACGGCATCCCGACATCACTCTGTGGTCGCAGTCCCGGGGTATGGGGGAAGGGCAGCGACAGGACTTCCTCGATCAGTTCACCGCCGAGAGTCAGGGCGTCGGTTTCGCGGTGTTGGGCGGGGCTTTTGGCGAAGGCATCGACTTGCCGGGCGCGCGACTGATCGGAGCGTTTATCGCCACCCTCGGGCTGGCGCAACTCAACCCGGTCAACGAGCAGTTGAAGCAGCGCATGGCAGCCATTTTCGGCGCCGGTTATGACTACACCTACCTGTTTCCCGGCGTGCAGAAAGTGGTGCAGGCGGCGGGGAGGGTGATCCGCACCCAGCAGGACCAAGGGGTGGTGATGTTGATTGATGACCGGTTTGGCGACAGCAAGGTCAAGCAGCTACTGCCGCGCTGGTGGTCGATTGCTCCGAGGCCGTTGGAAGTCGAGATATGTCGGTAGCTGCGCAGTAAATGCACACTCTGAGTCCGAAATTCGTCTACAACCATGTGTACGTCCACATCATCGTCAAGCACGTGAATCGATAATGCTGGGCGACGAGTACGTTTTTCCGACTTTCCAAATGCGTGGTTTGTCGCATACTCCCAAAAAACCGGGCATATCAAGAGGGATCAATGAACGAAGATCGGACCAAAGCCAATGCCATCGACGACAGTCGTTTTCGCCTGTTGATCGATGCTGTGATTGACTACGCGATCTACATGATTGATCCCGATGGCATCATCACCAGCTGGAACAGCGGCGCCAGGCGTTTCAAGGGGTACGAGGAGTTCGAAATCCTCGGCCAGCACTTTTCGCGGTTTTATACCGAAGAGGATCGCCGTGCCGGTTTGCCCCAGCGGGCACTGGACACGGCGATCAGGGAGGGGCGTTTCGAGGGGGAAGGCTGGCGGGTTCGCAAGGACGGCACGCATTTCTGGTGCCACGTGGTCATTGACCCGATTCTCGACCCGTCGGGTAAGTTGCTCGGGTTTGCCAAGATTACCCGCGACCTGACCGATCGCAAGATGGCCGAAGAAGTCCTCAAGCAAAGCGAGCAGCAGTTCCGCCTGCTGGTTCAAAGCGTCACTGATTACGCCATCTACATGCTCGCCCCGGATGGCCGCCTGACCAACTGGAATCCCGGAGCCCAGCGCATCAAGGGTTATTTGCCTGAAGAAGTCATCGGCAAGCACTTCTCGATGTTCTACACCCCGGAAGACCGCGAGGCCGGCGAACCGCAACGGACCCTGGATATTGCCGTGCGAGAAGGGCGGTTCGAAAACAAAGGCTGGCGCGTGCGCAAGGACGGTACGCGATTCCTGGCCAATGTCGTGGTCGATCCGATTTGGGGCGAAACCGGCACTTTGCTCGGATTCGCCAAGATCACCCGTGATATCACCGAAGTCACGCAAGCCCAGCAGACGCTGGAGCAAACCCGCGAAGCGCTGTTCCAGGCGCAGAAAATGCAGGCCATTGGCCAACTCAGCGGTGGCATTGCCCACGACTTCAACAATTTGCTGACGGTCATCCTCGGCAATCTGGAAATCGTGCGCAAACGAGTGGGAGAGGATCCGAAAATTACCCGACTGGTGGACAATGCCACCCAGGGCGCCTTGCGCGGTGTCTCCCTGACCCAGCGCATGCTGGCGTTTGCCAGGCGTCAGGAACTCAAAGCCGAACCTGTTGAGATCCCGGCGCTGGTGCAAGGCATCATTGGCCTGTTGCGCAGCTCGCTCGGGCCGTCCGTGGTGCTCGAAACCCGCTTTTCACCAGAACTCGAACCGGTCCTGGCGGATGTCAATCAGCTTGAGCTGGCGGTGTTGAACCTGGTAACCAATGCCCGTGATGCGATGCCTCATGGCGGGAAAATCGTCATCAGCACCAAGACCGAAGAAACCGTGGATCAACCGCAGTTATCCCTGCTGCCAGGCCGGTATGTGTGCCTGAGCGTCAGCGATACGGGGGAGGGCATGGATGAAACCACGCTCGGTTCGGCAATGGACCCGTTCTTTACTACCAAAGGTATTGGCAAAGGCACGGGACTGGGGCTTTCGATGGTGCATGGCTACATCGAGCAATTGGGTGGGCGATTCGTCCTCAAGAGCCAGAAGGACATAGGCACCGTCGCCGAATTGTGGATACCCGTCGCCACGACCGGTACGGTTGCCAGGCCCGTTGCCGAGGAGACCGCACCGCCGGTGCCCCGTCTATGCGTGTTGGTGGTGGATGACGATAGCCTGGTGTTGACCAGTACCTGCCTGTTACTCGAAGACCTGGGGCATCGGGTGGTCAGTGCGACGTCCGGGGCGCAAGCGCTGGAAGTATTCGACGCCGAAGCAGCGATCGACCTGGTCATCACCGACATGGCCATGCCGCAGTTGAACGGCGCACAACTGGCGCAAGCTATCCGCACTAAAAAGCCGGACCTGCCGATCATTCTTGCTACCGGTTACGCCGAGCGTCTGGAAGGTTTTGCGACCAGACTGCCGCGTCTGTCCAAACCCTTTACCCAGCTCAATCTGGTGGAAATCATCGCCTCGACCATGAAGTGATTACGCATGCTCGGCGTTTGGCTGCATGAGAAGCGAGTGTTCGCAGCTTTTTCCTTATCGTTTCCTGATCGTTCCCACGCTCTGCGTGGGAATGCATCCTGTGACGCTCCGCGTCACCGTTGCGCAGCGGAACGCGGAGCGTCCCCGGCGGCATTCCCACGCAGAGCGTGGGAACGATCAATGGGTAAGCGAGTAATCAACCAAACAGCATGACGGTACATCAAGCCGCCATATTGCCTGCACTCATCTCCTTCTTGTACTGAACTTTCAAACTTTCCATCTGCGCGCCCAACTCTTCCAGGGTGGCTTTGCCCAGCAGCTTCTTGGCCTGAGGAAACATCTCGGTTTCCTCTTCTTCGATGTGATGTTCCAGCAGTTCCTTGATCACTTTCACCCGACCGGCAAATTCCGGAGTGGTCGGGTCGGTGGCCTTCAAGTCTGGCAGCACCAGCGAATCTACGGTGCGGTGTTCTTCCTTGGCTTCGTAATACATGACGTCCTGCTCCTTGCCCCCGGCTTTCTTGTAGGCCGGGTACAAGACTTCTTCTTCGAGGCGGGTATGGATGGCAACCTCCATTTCCAGCTTGGCCAGCAACTCGCCGCGTTTTTTAACACCACGTTCGGTGGATTCGCTTAATTGGGTCAGGATGCCTTTTACGCGTTCATGGTCAGCTTTCAACAGGTCTATAGCGTTCATGGTCGAGTCTCTCCACATGTCAGGGGGTGAGCGCGAACGGTCTCAAGGCCGAAAGTCGCTCATAGTCTCTGAGCATTTGTCGTGCCGGTTTGCCAGTGCGATAACGTGTTTATAAAACAATAGGTTGGAGTGACTGATGGCGAACTGGGGTCATGCAGCCTGCATGAGCCTGGAAATTGACTCATGCAGTTCGCAGTGGAGCATTGATGTTTTTTCAGTCAAAAAAAGCCCGGCGACTGTGCCGGGCTTTTCCAGTTCAGGATATGGATTCCGGCTGCTGGAGCGAACGATGTGCGTTTTGCGTGGATATCGAGACAGGCGGGAAATTTTCGTTGAGCAGCCGCAAGTGCTCGATCGCCTCCTCGAACTTCATGTCGGCCTTTCTGCGCAAGGCCTGATAGCGATCGAACTGGTTCACATCCATGTCGCCGCCCTCCAGTAACGCGAAGGCGCTGCGGCTGAGTGCCTGGGCCTCTTCAAACATTTGATGATTACGTTCCAGGGCGAAAGCCCGGCAGGCTTTGATTTCATCGGAGGTGGAATAGTGAACCATGACCAGCACCTGATTTTTTCGAAGTTCTTTTTGATAGGGATCGATGCCGCAGGGGCCCGAACCCGACACGTCCCGCCGTGCAAAAGCCGAGCGGGATTAAGGTTGTGACCTGCGGGATTGCTCAAGGATTTCAAATTTATCAGCGAAGAAATTCGATAACTCATGCGGCAAACATTCACGGCCATATCAAAAAAGTTGATTTTTTTGCCGTTCATACCGAGCCAGGATCGGTTGAGTACTGATGCCGTGGAACAGAATGCTGAGCGCAACCACGGATAACGTCAGGTCGATACATAACGTTGCTATCGAATCGCCCAACCCATGATTCACGGCATAAAACAGGTAATACAGACTGCCGATGCCGCGTATGCCGAACCAGCCAATCAGCATGCGCTGGTGGCCGTTGAGCAAACGGCCCCAAGGCATGGCGACGACGCAAAGGGGTCGTATCAGGCAGAACAGCGCGCCGGCGATCGGCAACGCACGCCAATCCCAGTGAGCCATCAACACCACGCCGAGCAGCGTCATCAGAAACACTTCCATGGCCCGTTCCACCAGACTGCCAAAGGCGAGCATGTCGCCCATCATGATGCCTGCAGCGACCTGCGTGTCCTCAAGGCTTGCGGTATCACCATGAACCGCATGTTGCGGCTCGACGTTCTGATGTCCCACCACGGGCTGAACCAGATGCTCGGCGGGAAGCTCGTCGTCGCCTGTGGATTTGACCTCTTCGTGGCGCAAACCCAGACCGGCGGCGAACACCGACAAGAAGCCATAACCGTGAATCCACTCGGCCCCGACATACGCCAGGGCAATCAAGGCGAGGGCCAGGTAATCGTTCGGGGAAAGGGTACTGTCGTCATTTTTGATGCGCATCAATAAGGTCAGGCGGCCAATGCCACGGCCCATCCAGTAGCCGGTGAGCAAACCGGCCGGGACTGCCCACAACAGACTGCTCAGCACCCAGTCCCTCAGCCAGCCGGGGTTACCGTCTTGTTGCACCAGCAGCAGGCCAAGGATAACGAACGGGAAGGCGATCCCGTCATTGAGCCCGGCTTCACCCGACAGCCCGAAGCGCACGCTGTCGTCATCCCGGGCGTCGTTGACTTGCACCAGGGCGGCGAGTACCGGGTCGGTGGGCGCCAGAATCGAGCCGATCAACACGGACGCGCCCCAGGACAATTCGAAGCCGTAATGCAGCAACAGGCTGACCCCGGCAATGGTCAACACCATGACCGGGCCGGCCAGGCCGTAGGCGATGCGCCAGTTTTCGTTCCTGAGCGGCAAGCGCAACTTCAAACCGCAGACAAACAATGAAAACAGCACCGCGACTTCCGTCAGGTGCTCCATCCAGATGGACGCTTCTTCGGTGTCCAGTTTCAATAGCCCCAGCCCCGCGGGACCGATGGCGGCGCCCAGCACCAGGCACACCGCCGACGTGGTCACCGGCATCCAGCGCAGGTACGAAGAGGTCAATGCCAGTGTCAGCAGCACCGCACCCAACACCGCCACCCATAGAATAAAGCTCATGCTCGGTACTCGTTGGGTGCCTGCCGCGATGCCTCTGCCATCAACCGACGGTCGTGCGCAGGTATTCAGGCGTCAATACGTTGAACCATAGCAGGATCATCGAGACCAGGAGGGTGACCAGCACCAGCAGGCCGACGCCCCAGACGCAAGCGGCGTTCAGCAAGCCTTGTTCCTTGCGTTCATGCATAAAGGTCGGCAAGCCGACGAACAGCAGAAACGTCGAATAGATCGACGCTGCGCCCAGCACCACAATCGCCAGCCAGCGGCTGGGGTACAAACCGGCAATGCCGGCGAGGAAGTACGGGGTCACGGTGTAAGCGGCAAAGCCGATGCATTGGTTGACGGTCGGCCGTGCGTCGAAGGTGCGCGACATCCAGCGGATAAACAGCCCCATCAACGCCACGCCGACGACGATGGTCACGTAGAGCAACACGCAGAGCTGTAGCGCGCTGGCGGTGCTGAGCTTGACGAGTTCGTTTTCGACCAGGCTCCAGCCGACGTAGGTGGTGCCAACAAACAGGCACACGGCGGGAATCATGGCGAGCAACAATAAATGGGCGAGGTAGTGGCATGGATGCGCTTCCTCTTCCTTGCGGATATCCGTCCATACGTAGTTCGGTTGGGTGAACAGCTTGACGATAGGTGCGGACATGATGACCTCCGGATCTGGAGCGGCCCGTAGCAGGGGGCCCTAAACGTATTGAGAGGCGAGTTTTGACAGGGGTTCAGTTTTTTATCCCAAAGCCGGGCGTGGTCGGATAGAGGGAATGTTTGCGAACGCGCAAGGTCAACCGAGCAGCTCTCCTTTCTGGATGATGTGCCATGAACGTCAGCCAATCCGTGGTCGAATACTTGCGTCAAAACGACTTGCTGCTGACCACCGCAGAGTCTTGTACCGCCGGGAAAATCGTCACGCTGCTGGCGGAGGTCCCGCACAGCGGGGAGTCGATCGAATGCGGGTACGTGGTCTATTCCACCGAAGCGAAACAGCGCTTGCTCCACGTCAACCCGAAGACGATCGAAACATTCAATCTCACCAGTTGTGAAGTCGCTCAGGAAATGGCCGTGGGTGCGCTGCGCGACAGCACGGCCAATGTTGCGGTGGCGACCACCGGCATCCTCGGGCCGGAAGACATCGATGGCATCCCGGCTGGCACCATTTGTTTCGCCTGGGCCTATCAGACCGGCCAGGGACGATGTGTTTTCAGCCGACAGGTGCGGTTTTCCGGTACACGCAGTGAGGTGCAGTTATTGGCCGCGGAGCACGCGCTGAAGTTGCTGCCGCACTTCCACCAACAGGCATTGGCCGGTGAGCAAGGGCAGGGCGCACTCGATGAATGATGAATCCGGCCAGACCGATTACCACAGCCGCGACTATCCCGTGCGCGAAGACATGGCGCATCAGGTCAAGGTCTGGCAATTCGAGCGTTGGGGCTGGTACTTCCTGGCGTTGGTGGTGTTGCTGGCGTTGCTCGGCCTGTTTTCACGCGGGCCGCTGAGTACCCGGGACGTTCAGGGCGACGATGGCAAGGTCCGGGTGCAATACGAGATGTTCCACCGCCACGGATCGACCAATCCGATGCAGATCAGCCTGAGCGGTGCGCCCAATGCCACGGTTGAGCTGGAACTGACCGGCGCGCTGCTGGACGGTTTCAACATTGAAACCGTGCAACCACAACCCCTGCGCGCCATCAGTGCCGGGCACGGCATGAGGTTGTGGGTGCAAACCGACGCTCAGGGCCAGGCGAACCTTTACCTGACGTTTCGCGGCGATGGGCTGGGACTGTTTCGCAGCCGCGTTGCATCACCTGGCGCCATGCCAGTGAACATCGATCAATTCATTTTTCCTTAGGTGACCTATGGACTCGGTATTGCGCGCGGCTGCGATATATCTGGCGCTGATGGTGCTGTTCAAGATTGCCGGTAGACGCTCCCTGGCCGAACTGACGACATTCGATTTTGTGCTGTTGATGATCATGGGTGAGGCGACTCAGCAGGCGTTACTGGGCGATGACTTTTCCTTGACCAATTCGATGCTGGTGATCGTCACGCTGATTGTCATCGACGTCGGCCTGTCGTTGCTCAAACAGCGCTCGCAATGGGTATCGCAGTTGATCGATGGCGGACCGACGATCATCGTCGAGAACGGCAAGGTTCTGCACAAACGCCTGCACCACGCGCGATTGATCGAGGCCGACATCATGGAGGCGGCACGCTCGAGCCAGGGCATCGAAACCCTTGAGCAGATCAAGTTCGCGATCCTGGAGCGCAACGGCAAGATATCGGTGATTGCTCATGAGCCGTCGTGACTCCTGTGCGCTAAATGAAATATCGAGGCAGGCACACACTTGTGGCGAGGGGGCTTGCCCCCGTTCGGCTGCGGAGCAGTCGTAATTCATGCGTTTTAGCTGAAGAAAAGCAGGGCCGCTTCGCGACCCAACGGGGGCAAGCCCCCTCGCCACAAGTGTGTGCCTGAAGTACCGGTCCCACATGAGCATTGCATTCAAAGCATCGGCTTACCGCCGGTGATCCCGTACCGCTGGCCCGTGATGTAACTGGCCTCATCCGATGCCAGCAACACATAAATCGGCGCTACTTCCACCGGCTGGCCCGGCCGTCCGAGCGGGGTTTGGCCGCCGAAGTCCTGAACCTCTTCAGTGGGCATGGTCGAGACAATCAACGGTGTCCAGATCGGCCCCGGTGCCACGCAGTTCACCCGAATGTTCTTCGGCCCCAGCATCTGCGCCAGGCCAGCGGTGAAGTTGGCAATCGCGCCTTTGGTCGTGGCGTACGGCAAAAGGGTCGGTTTGGGCATGTCGGAATTGACCGAACTGGTGTTGATGATCGAACTGCCGGGTTTCATGTGCTTCAACGCGGCCTGACAGAGCCTGAAAATAGCGGTGATGTTGACGTCGAAGGTCATCACCCATTCTTCGTCCGGGATGTCCTCGAGGTTTTCGTGGCTCATCTGGAACGCGGCGTTGTTGACCAGCACATCGATTCGGCCAAAACGTTCGACCGTCTTGTCCACCAGTGCCTGGCAGTGGGCTTTCTGCGCAAGGTCACCGGGCAATAACAGACACTGCCGGCCGGCGTGTTCGACCCAGCGTGCGGTTTCCTGTGCGTCTTCATGTTCATTGAGGTAGGCGACGACGACATCCGCGCCTTCACGGGCGAAGGCGATGGCGACGGCGCGACCGATGCCACTGTCGGCGCCGGTGATCAGGGCGATCTTGCCGTCCAGTCGGCCTGAACCCTTGTAGCTTTGTTCGCCACAGTCGGGGTACGGGTCCATTTTATTTTGGGAACCGGGGACAGGCTGGCTTTGCTTAGGGAAGGGTGGTTTTGGATAGGAAGTCATTGCGAAATCTCCGTTCTCAAGGCAGAGGAATCAAAGGGTTGACCCTGGTGTTTTGCCTTGAGTTCGGTTGGATTTCCGTGATGGTCACTCTTGTCGCCGATCGTTCCCACGCGGAGCGTAGGAACGATCATCATCAGGCTTTGCGATTGAGCAAGCTGCGTTCCATCCGCGCAATGCCTTCTTCCAGCAACGACCGTGGGCAGCCGAAATTCAGGCGCACGAACTGTTTGTTGGCATCGCCGAAATCCAGGCCAGGGCTCAAACCGACCCTGGCTTGCTCAAGGAAAAACTGCTGCGGGTTCTCCAGTCCCAGCGCCGAGCAATCGAGCCACGCCAGGTACGTGCCTTGCGGGATATTCATGGTCACTCCCGGCAGTCGGGTGTTGACCGCGTCCACCAGATAATCCCGATTGCCTTGCAGATACGCCTTCAACCCGGCCAGCCAAGGGCCGGCTTCGCTGTAGGCGACGCGCGTCGCTTCCATGCCCAGCGGGTTGACGCTGTCGACCATGCCGCAGCGGGCGTGGTTGACCTTTGCACGCAACGCCGAGTCCTGAATGATCATGAACGATGTTTTCAGCCCGGCAATGTTGTAGGCCTTGCTCGCCGACATCAGCGTGATGGTGCGCTTGGCGATTTCCGGGCTCAGAGAGGCCGTCGGAATGTGCACGCGCCCGTCGAAACACAGCTCGGCATGAATCTCGTCCGAGATGATCCAGGCGTCCTGCTCCAGACAGATGTTGGCAACCGCTTGCAGTTCTTCTCGCGGGAAGACTTTGCCTAGCGGGTTGTGCGGGTTGCTCAGCAGCAGCGCACCGCCACCGGTCAGCGCCCGATTCAGGGCATCAAGTGGCGTGGCGTAAGTGCCGTCCGCCAACGCGTCGAATTCGAGTTCAACCTTGTTCAGCCCCCAGTGCCCCGGCGCATGGCGCAGCGGCGGGTAGTTCGGGACCTGCACCACAACGTTTTGTTGCGGCTGCACCAGCGCATTCAGCGCCATGTTGAACCCCGATTCCACGCCCGGCAGGAAAATCAGTTCCTCAGGCAATACGCGCCAGGCGTACTTGTTCCAGAGGTCGGCGACGATGGCATCGCGCAAGTCGTCCTGGGCCACGCTGTAGCCGAGCATCGGGTGTTCCAGACGTTTTTGCAGGGCCTGGATGATCACCGGCGGTGCGCAGAAGTCCATGTCGGCCACCCACATCGGCAACACGTCGGCCGGGTAACGGCTCCATTTGGTACTGCCGGTGTTGTGGCGGTCGAACACCTGATCAAAATCGAAAGTCATGCTCAGTCTCATAAAAAGCGGGGTTGAACGTGGGGCAATGATAAGCGCCAAGCCCCTGTGGGAGCGAGCCTATGTGGCGAGGGGATTTATCCCCGTTGGGCTGCGAAGCGGCCCCGAAATCGAAAACCGCGGTGTGCCAAGTACTCCGCACACGATGGTTTACGACTGCTTCGCAGCCGAACGGGGATAAATCCCCTCGCCACATAGGCTCACTCCCACAGGGTGTGTGATGGCTTACGCCTTGGGATTGCCCGATGGTCGGTTTTCACACAGTCAGTTCTAACATTGTCTACAGTTTCAAGTGTCGGCAGCCAGACTGCCACAACCGTGATTGTCCAGAAAAACCCGGCAAAAATACCGGGTCTCCACCTGACAGGAGTGCACGATGGACCTCAACCGTCGTCAGTTCTTCAAGGTCGCTGGTATCGGCCTTGCGGGCTCGAGCCTCGGCGCGCTGGGCATGGCCCCCGCGACTGCCTTCGCCGAGCAGGTGCGCCACTTCAAGCTTGCCCACACCCATGAAACCCGCAACACCTGCCCGTATTGCTCGGTCGGCTGCGGCTTGATCATGTACAGCCAGGGCGATGCAGCGAAGAACGTCGCGCAAAACATCATCCACATCGAAGGCGATTCCGACCACCCGGTCAATCGCGGCACCCTGTGCCCCAAAGGTGCCGGCCTGCTCGACTTCATTCACAGTCCCGGCCGCCTGCAATACCCGCAAGTGCGCAAACCCGGCACCACCGAGTGGACGCGCATCTCCTGGGATGAAGCGCTCGATCGCGTTGCCGACCTGATGAAGGCCGACCGCGACGCCAACTTCATCGAGAAGAATACCCAGGGCCAAACGGTGAACCGCTGGCTGACCACCGGTTTCCTCGCGGCCTCGGCGTCGTCCAACGAAGCGGGTTATATCACCCACAAAGTCATTCGCAGTCTCGGCATGCTGGGGTTCGATAACCAGGCGCGTGTCTGACACGGCCCGACGGTGGCAAGTCTTGCCCCAACGTACGGCCGTGGTGCCATGACCAATACCTGGACCGATATCGGTAACGCGAATCTGATCCTGGTGATGGGCGGCAACGCAGCAGAAGCGCACCCGTGCGGCTTCAAATGGGTGACCGAAGCCAAGGCGCACAACAAGGCACGCTTGATCGTGGTCGATCCGCGTTTTACCCGGACCGCCTCGGTGGCCGACTATTACGCGCCGATCCGCACCGGCACCGACATCGCCTTCATGGGCGGGCTGATCAATTACCTGCTGACCGAAAACAAAATCCAGCACGAGTACGTACGCGCCTATACCGACGTGTCATTCATCGTCAAAGCCGGGTTTGGCTTCGAGGACGGGATCTTCAGCGGCTACGACGCGGCCAAACGCATCTACACGGACAAGTCTGGCTGGGGTTATGAAATTGGTGATGACGGCTTTGTCAAAGTCGACCCGACCCTGCACGACCCGCGTTGCGTCTATCAATTGATGAAGACCCATTACAGCCGCTACACCATCGAACTGGCGAGCCAGATTTGTGGCATGCCCGTCGATGCCATGCAGAAGATCTGGGAAGAAATCGCCACTTGCTCGCAACCGGGCAAGACCATGACGATTCTCTACGCGCTGGGCTGGACTCAGCACTCGATCGGTTCGCAGATCATTCGCAGCGCCGCCATGGTGCAATTGCTGCTGGGCAACGTCGGCATGCCGGGCGGGGGCGTCAATGCCTTGCGCGGGCACTCCAACATCCAGGGGCTGACCGACCTCGGCTTGCTGTCCAATGCGCTGCCGGGTTATCTGACGTTGCCGCAGGATGCGGAGCAGGATTACAGCGCCTATATCACCAAACGCACGCAACTGCCGTTGCGGCCGGGGCAACTGTCCTATTGGCAGAACTACGGCAAGTTCCACGTCAGCCTGATGAAAGCCTGGTACGGCGCGAACGCCACGCTGGAAAACCGCTGGGCTTTTGACTATCTGCCGAAACTGGACATCCCGAACTACGACATCCTCAAAGTGTTCGACCTGATGAGCCAGGGCAAGGTCAACGGCTACATGTGCCAGGGCTTCAACCCCATCGCCGCGCTACCCGACAAAAACCGGGTGATGGCGGCGTTGGCCAAGCTCAAGTGGCTGGTGGTGATGGACCCGCTGGCCACCGAGACCTCGGAGTTCTGGCGCAATGTCGGGCCGTACAACGACGTTGAAACCGCCGGCATCCAGACCGAAGTGATTCGCCTGCCCACCACTTGTTTCGCCGAAGAAGACGGCTCGCTGGTCAACAGCAGCCGCTGGCTGCAATGGCACTGGAAAGGCGCCGACGGCCCAGGCGAAGCGCGCACCGATATACGGATCATGAGCGAGCTGTTTATCCGTCTGCGTCAGCGTTACCAGGCCAACGGCGGCGCTTATGCCGAGCCGATCCTCAAACTGTCCTGGCCCTACAAAATCGCCGAAGAGCCCTCGCCGGAAGAGCTGGCCAAGGAAATCAACGGCTATGCCACCGCCGATTTCACCGACGCTAACGGCGCGACGATCAAGGGCAACGCGCAACTGGCCGGTTTCGGCCTGCTCAGGGACGACGGCAGCACGGCTTCCGGTTGCTGGATTTTCTGCGGCAGCTGGACAGAGGCGGGTAACCAGATGGCCCGGCGCGACAACAGCGATCCGTATGGCATGAAGCAACACCAGGGCTGGGCCTGGGCCTGGCCGGCGAATCGGCGGATTCTCTACAACCGCGCTTCGTGCGACCCGCAAGGCAAGCCGTGGGACGAGAAAAAACGCCTGGTGTGGTGGAACGGTAAATCCTGGGGTGGTACCGATGTGGCTGACTTCAAGTCCGACTCGCCACCGGAAGCCGGGATGAATCCGTTCATCATGAACCCCGAAGGCGTGGCGCGGTTCTTTGCCGTCGACAAGATGAACGAAGGACCTTTCCCCGAGCACTACGAACCGTTCGAAACGCCGATCGGGATCAACCCGTTGCACCCGCAAAACAAGAAAGCCACCAGCAACCCGGCGGCGCGGATCTTCGATTCGGTCTGGGAGACCTTAGGCGTAGCCAAGGACTATCCCTATGCCGCAACCAGCTACCGGCTGACCGAGCATTTCCACTTCTGGAGCAAGCATTGCGAGCTCAACGCGATTTCCCAACCCGAGCAGTTCGTCGAGATCGGTGAGGTGCTGGCCAAGGAAAAAGGCATCGTCGCTGGCGACCGGGTTCGTGTCAGTTGCAAGCGCGGGCACATAGAAGCGGTGGCGGTGGTGACCAAGCGGATTCGTCCGCTGCAGGTCAACAATCAGGTGGTGCACCAGATCGGTATCCCGCTGCACTGGGGTTTTACCGGGCTCACGCGCCACGGTTACCTGACCAACACCCTGGTGCCGTTCCTCGGCGATGGCAACACTCAGACCCCGGAATCCAAGTCATTCCTGGTCAACGTGGAGAAAGTCTAAATGGCCAGCCAAGACATCATCGCCCGTTCGGCCACCACGACCGTCCCGTCCTCGGTGCGCAACCAGGAGGAAGTGGCCAAGCTGATCGACACCACCAAGTGCATCGGCTGCAAGGCGTGTCAGGTCGCCTGTTCGGAATGGAACGAGTTGCGCGACGAGGTCGGTCACAACCTCGGCACCTACGACAACCCCCGGGACCTGAGCGCAGAAACCTGGACCTTGATGCGCTTCACCGAACACGAAACCGCCGCCGGCAATCTGGAGTGGTTGATTCGCAAGGACGGTTGCATGCACTGCGCCGAGCCCGGTTGCCTGGCCGCGTGCCCGAGCCCGGGGGCAATCATCAAGCACGCCAATGGCATCGTCGATTTCGACCAGGACCATTGCATCGGCTGCGGGTATTGCATCACCGGTTGCCCGTTCGATATTCCGCGAATCTCGCAAAAGGATCACAAGGCCTACAAATGCACATTGTGCTCGGACCGCGTGGCGGTGGGGCTGGAGCCGGCCTGCGTCAAAACCTGCCCGACGGGCGCCATTGTGTTCGGTACCAAGGAAGACATGAAAGATCATGCGGCCGAAAGGATCGTCGACCTCAAGAGTCGTGGCTTCGACAATGCTGGCCTGTATGACCCCGAAGGTGTCGGCGGCACCCACGTCATGTACGTGTTGCACCACGCCGACACACCGAAGTTGTATGCCGGCCTGCCGAGCGCTCCGACCATCAGTCCGTTGGTGGACCTGTGGAAAGGCGTGAGCAAACCCTTGGGATTGCTGGCCATGGGCTTGGCGGTGCTGGCCGGGTTCTTCCACTACGTGCGGATCGGGCCGCAATTGGTCGAGGAGGACGAACTGCCGACCACCGTTGACCCTGCGGTGCATGAAGTCGATCCGTCGGTACATACCTTTGATCCGCGCGGGGAGGACAGACCATGATCCGCAGACAGATCCTGCGCTACACCTCGAACCAGCGCACCAATCACTGGCTGGTGGCGATTTTCTTCTTGATGGCGGCACTGTCGGGGCTGGCGTTGTTCCACCCGGCACTGTTCTGGCTGAGCAACCTGTTTGGCGGTGGGCCGTGGACGCGCATTCTGCATCCGTTCATGGGCGTGGTGATGTTCGTCCTGTTCCTGGGCTTGGTGATTCAATTTTTCCGGGCGAACATTTTTATCACTAACGATCGCTTGTGGCTGCGACGTGTCGGGCGGGTGATCCGCAACGAAGAAGAAGGCGTGCCCGCGATCGGCAAGTACAACCCGGGGCAAAAGCTGCTGTTCTGGATTTTGCTGATATGCATGCTGGTGCTGTTGTTCAGCGGCTTGGTGATCTGGCGCGAATATTTCAGCGAGTACTTCGGCATCACCAGCATTCGTTGGGCCATGCTGCTGCATGCGTTGGCGGGTTTGATCCTGGTGCTGAGCATCATCGTTCACATCTATGCCGGCATCTGGATCAGGGGGGCGGTCAGCGCCATGACGCATGGCTGGGTCAGCCGCGCCTGGGCGAGGAGACACCATGAACTCTGGTACCGCGAAGTGACCCGCGACGAGCACCCCGACCGGCCGATCAACAAAAAAGGATAACCCCTTGGCGACGATTCTTGAGCCTGGCGAGATCGAAGCGGCGGCGAGTTCGCCGCCGTTCCTGCACCTGCCCCCGAACAACCTGTTCACCTTGCGCGCCTTGCGCCTGGAGCGTCTGGTCGACGGCCATCCGCTGGCCGATTACCTGCGGCTGGTGACCGGCCTGTGCCACGTGCAGCAGGGACTGATGGACGACCCGCCCGTCACCGCCATGCCCGATCCCGAACGTCTGCGCGTGTGCCAGCAACACGGCTTGCCGCCGTTCGCTGCCGACAGCCTGGTGCGCGAAGACCATTGGCTGCCTTACCTCGAAGCCCTGTTGCAGTGTTACCAGCCACCGCCGCAACCGGCCGTGGAAAAAGCCGTGGCGATGTTGCGCAGCGCCAACGTCGGGCAGCGCAAGGCCTGGGCGATTGCGCTGGTCAGCGGCCAGTTCACCTTGCTGCCCGCCGCGGTGGTGCCGTTTCTCGGCGCGGCGTTGCAAGTGGCCTGGAGTCATTGGTTGCTGAGCACACCGGACCTTGCGTTGAAACCCGGTGACAGCCTCAGCCAATGCCCGGCCTGCGGTTCGCCGGCCATGGCCGGGGTGATTCGACACCGCGGCAAGTACAACGGCTTGCGGTATCTGGTGTGCTCGCTGTGTGCCTGCGAATGGCATGTGGTGCGGGTCAAATGCGTGTATTGCGAACAAAGCAAAGGCCTTGAATACGTAAGCCTCGATGACGACCGTCACGCCGCCAATCAGGCACCCATACGCGCGGAGGTCTGCCCCGGCTGCCGCAGCTACCTGAAACTGCTTTACCTGGAAAACGACGCCGAGGCCGAAGCGCTCTCCACAGACCTGACCAGCCTTCTGCTGGACATGCGCCTGGAGCAGGAAGGCTACCAGCGTCCGGCGCCTAATCTGTTGCTGGCACCGGGAGGTGACTGAGCTATCCCTTTAAGCTATCCCTCCGAGCTCAGCAGCTACACTCAGGCGCGACGGTCAACGTTTGCGGGAGCGCCTGATGTCTTCCAGATCCGCCAGCTCAACCCTGCGGCTGCCTTCAATCGACAGCTTGCTGCGTCATCGCGCCTGTCAGCCATTGGCCGAGCGTTACGGGCGTGACGCCCTGCTGGCCAGCCTGCGGCAATTGCTCGATGACTTGCGTGAACCGGTGCTTTCAGGGCAACTCGACGCCATTGAAATCGCGCCTGAAGCGTTGGCGGGCAGGGCGGGTGAACGCTTGGCCTTTCAGCATCGCAGCAATGTGCGCCGGGTGTTCAACCTCACCGGCACGGTGCTGCACACCAATCTGGGGCGAGCGTTGTTGCCGGAGGAAGCCATCGAAGCGGTGCAAAGGGCGGCCCGCTATCCGCTTAACCTGGAATTCGATCTAAACAGCGGCCAGCGCGGCGACCGTGATGACCTGATCGAAGGCTTGATCCGCGAGCTGACCGGCGCCGAGGCGGTGACGGTGGTCAACAACAACGCCGCTGCGGTGTTGCTGGCGCTCAACAGTCTGGGCGCGCGCAAGGAAGGCATCATTTCCCGGGGCGAATTGATCGAAATCGGTGGCGCCTTCCGCATTCCCGACATCATGGCCAGGGCCGGGGTCAGGCTCCACGAAGTCGGCACCACCAATCGCACTCATGCCCGGGATTACGAGGCGGCCATTGGCCCACGTAGCGGTTTGCTGATGCGCGTCCATGCGAGCAACTACAACATCGAAGGCTTCACCGCGCGGGTGCCGACCGCCGAGTTGGCGCTACTCGCGCATCAACACGGTTTGCCATTGCTTGAAGACCTCGGCAGCGGCAGCCTGCTGGACCTGACGCGCTGGGGCTTGCCCGCCGAACCAACGGTGCGCCAGGCGCTGAGCGATGGCGCTGACATCGTCACCTTCAGTGGCGACAAACTATTGGGTGGCCCACAGGCCGGGTTGATTGTCGGCCGCAAAGACCTGATCGCGAAGATCAAGAAGAACCCACTCAAACGCGCCTTGCGGGTCGACAAACTGACCCTCGCTGCCCTCGAAGCGGTGTTGGGCTTGTACCGCGACCCTGAACGTCTGGCTGAGCGGCTGCCGAGTTTGCGCCTGTTGACCCGACCGCAGGCGGACATCCTCGCCCAGGCTGAGCGCCTGCAACCCTCGCTGGCTAAAATCCTGGGCGATGACTGGAGCGTCAGCGCAGTACTGGCGTTGGGGATGATCGGCAGCGGCAGCCAACCGGTGGCGCGATTGCCCAGTGCCGCGTTATGCCTGCGACCGCACGTCTCCAAACGTCTTCGTGGACGGCAGCTGCATGGCCTGGAAGCTGCCCTGCGAGCGTTGCCGATTCCGGTAATCGGGCGCATTGATGACGATGCGTTGTGGCTGGACCTGCGGCAACTGGACGATGAGCCAGCGTGGCTGGCGCAACTCGATCAGATTGCAGGCACCCTAGCGTGATCGTCGGCACCGCAGGGCACATCGACCACGGCAAGACGGCCTTGCTCCAGGCACTGACCGGCCTGCTCGGCGACCGGCGTCGGGAAGAGCGTGAACGCGGCATGACCATCGACCTCGGCTACCTCTACGCGGCACTGGAATCCCATGCGCCCTTGACCGGTTTTATCGACGTGCCCGGTCATGAGCGCTTCACCCACAACATGCTGGCGGGGGCCCAGGGCATTGATCTGGTGTTGCTGGTGGTCGCGGCCGACGATGGCGTCATGCCGCAGACTCGCGAACACCTGGCCATCGTTGAACTGCTGGGCATCCCTCGGGCGCTGGTGGCGATCAGCAAATGCGACCGGGTCGAACCGTCCAGAGTGCAAGCCGTTCGCGATCAGGTCCAGACGCTGTTGGCACCGGGGCCTTATGCCGACGCGCCGCAGATTGCGCTGTCGAGTGTGACCGGGGAGGGCGTCGAGACGTTGCGACAGGCCTTGCTCGCGGCGCAACGTGAAGTGCTTCAACGCAGCACCCTTGGCGGTTTTCACCTGGCGATCGATCGTGCCTTCAGCGTCGCCGGCGTCGGTATCGTGGTGACCGGCACTGCGTTGTCTGGCGTGGTGGCCGTGGGCGATACGCTGATGCTCGGCCCGCGGGGCAAACCCGTTCGCGTGCGCGGGCTGCATGCGCAGAATCGGGCGGCCGAGATCGCAATGGCCGGACAGCGCGTCGCGTTGAACCTGAGTGGCGAACGCTTGGCCCTGGAGCAGATCCATCGCGGTCAGTGGCTGTCGGCCGAGTGGCTGTACGCGCCGACCCAACGAGTGGATATCGACCTGCAATTGTTGGCCAGCGAACCCAAAGCCTTCGAGCACTTTCAGCCTGTGCATGTTCACGTGGGAACTCAGGATGTCACCGGCCGGGTGGCATTGCTGGAAGGCTCCCGCCTTTTGCCGAGTGAGCGGATGTTCGCGCAGCTGCTGTTGAACGCGCCGGTACAGGTCGTGAAGGGCGATCCATTGATCCTGCGGGACCAGAGCGCCCAACGCACCCTTGGCGGCGCGCGGGTGCTCGACCCGTTTGCACCGACCCGACAACGCCGCAGCCCCGAACGGTTGGCGCAGTTACATGCCCTCGCCACAGGCAATGCGTTGGAGGAGATCCTGCCGGCGTTATTGGCCAACAGCGACACCGGGTTCGACCCGCGGCGTCTGGAGCGTCAGTTCAACCGCCCCCGCAACACCTGGGTTTTGCCCGATGACGTGCGCCTGATCGACACCCGCCAAGGCCCGTTGCTGTTCAGTGCGGCCCGCTGGGACGCGCTGAAAGCGCCGTTGCTGGACCACCTCGCCCGTTTTCATCAACTGGAACCGGATCAAATGGGCCCGGACCGGGATCGCCTGCGGCGGTTCAGCGGCACAGCGCTGGAGCGTCCGACGTTCATCAGCCTGCTCGACGAGTTGCTCGCCAGCGGTGCCCTTGCCGCCAGCGGACCATGGCTGCATTTGCCTGACCATCAAGTGCGTTTAAGCGAAGCCGACGAAGCCCTGTGGCAGCACTTGCAACCGTTGTTCGAACAGGCTGGTTTTGCTCCGCCGTGGGTGCGCGACATTGGCCATGACGAGGCGGCCGTGCGTTTGCTGTTGTGCAAAATGGCGAGGTTGGGATTGCTGCATCAAGTCGTCCGTGACCTGTTCTACACCGACACGATGATCCGCCGTTTGGCGGCTATGCTTGTGCAACTGGCCGCGCAAAACCCGGTGATTCAGGTCTCGGCGTTTCGTGATGCCGTGGGCCTGGGTCGCAAGCGCAGCATCCAGATTCTCGAATACTTCGACCGGATCGGCCTGACGCGACGGTTTGGCGACAAGCGCCATCTGCGCCTCGACAATGCCCTGGCCCAACGCACCGATTACTGATTTCAAGGAAGGCAATCGCGCCCGGTGGCGCGGCCGGGCTTCAAACCCGGTTGGGGACGGCATCCGTTCCCGGGCAGGTTCGACTCCGGCTGCCTTCCGCCGTTTTCTGATTCACTTCAAATCGTCTTGAGTCAGCGAGAACCCGTGGCGAGGGAGCTCGCTCCCGCTGGGCTGCGTAGCGGCCCCAAAAATCTGATATCCATACCGATTTTTGTGAGCGCTGCGCACTCAAGCGGGACGGTGCGGCGTTCCGACAAGCTCCCTCGCCACAAGGCCGACACTGTCACTGCATCACATAACGCCCCGGCGCCGACTCGATTGCCGGGTATTGCGCGTTGCCGGTGTGCAGCACCGAGGGCTGGCGTTCGCCGGACTGTTCAGCCAGCCAGACGAACCAATCATTCCACCAGCTACCGGAATGTTGCTGGGCGTTCTTGAACCAGGTTTCCGGATTTTTGGTGACCCGGTTGTTGGTCCAGTAGTGGCGTTTTTCCTTGGCCGGCGGGTTGATCACCCCGGCGATATGCCCTGATGCGCCCAGCACAAAACGCTTGGTCCCGGAGAGCAACTCGGTGCTGGCGTAAGCGCTTCGCCACGGCACGATGTGATCGTCGTGGGTGGCGAGGATGTACGCCGGAGCATCAATGGCGCGCAGGTCCAGCTTGACCCCGCAACAGTCCAGCTCACCGGATTTCAGGTCGTTCTGCAGGTAGGTGTGGCGCAAATACCAACAGTACATCGGGCCCGGCAGGTTGGTGCTGTCGTTGTTCCAGAACAGCAGGTCGAGGGGGATCGGTTTCTGGCCCTTGAGGTATTTGTCGACGTTGTAGTTCCACCACAAGTCGTTGGGCCGCAGCAGCGAGAAGGTATTGCCCATGTCCTCGCCCTTGAACAGGCCGATGGGCCCATCCTGGCCGCCGATGGTGCGCTCGCGGTAGGCCACCAATTGTTCGTCGACAAAAATGTCGATAGGACCGGTATCGAGGTAGTCAAGGAAGGTGGTCAACAGGCTCACGCTGCCAATCTCGCGGTCGCCGCGCGCCGCCAGGACCGCCAGCGCCGAACTCAACAAGGTGCCGCCAATGCAGAAGCCGACACAATTGGGCCGTTGCTCGCCGCTGATCTCGCGGGTCACTTGCAGGCCTTTGATGATGCCGGTTTCGATCAGGTCATCCCAAGTGGTGGCGGCGTGCTCCTGGTCGAAGTTGCGCCACGACATCAGAAACACCGGATGCCCTTGTTTCAACAGATGGGCAACCATCGAGTTGTCCGGGCGCAAGTCGAGAATGTAGTACTTGTTGATGGACGGCGGCACGACAAACACCGGGCGCCGGTATTGGGTTTCGCTTTGCGGGTAATACTGAATCAGCTGGAACAGTTCGTTCTCGAACACCACTTCACCAGGGGTGTTGGCGAGATCGACACCGACTTTGAATGCACCGGCGTCGCACTGGCGCATCTTGCCTTCTTGCAGGTCGCTGGCCAGGTGCAACAGGCCGGTGAGGAGGCTGCTGCCCTGGGTATCGACGACACGTTGCAACGCATCCGGATTACTCGCCAGGAAATTGCTCGGCGCGCCGGCGGCGATGGCTTGTTCCACCAGATAGAGCAGGCGCTGGCGCGGTTTTTTGTCCGGGATCGCCAACTTGTCCAGCAGCTTGAGCAGGAACCCGGCGTTGAGCAGATAAAACGCAGCGAGCGAGCCGAACAGGGGCTGGCTCCAGTTGCCGCTGGCAAAACGCCGATCCTCGAAGCTGAATGGCTGACCGGTCAGCAGTTGCTGGCCGAGTGCGCCCCATTGCTGTTGGTAGTCCGATTGAAGGCTGTCCAGGGTGCTGCGCGGCAGGTCAAACCACGCGTTGTAGTCCTGGCCGGTAAACCACGGATTGGTGCTGACCCAGAGACGTAGCTGTTGCACTGCAAAGGAGGCAATGAACGGAACCTGGCCTGACCAGAAGGTGTTGAAGGTATGCGCGTTGTTGTCCATGGAACTCCTTGCCCACATCAGTAAACCGGGCAGAAAAAAACCGCGGCGCCGGACTTCGGCGCCGCGTCAGCAGTCAAGCAAGCAGTCCTGTGTTTCTTCTAGCGCTCGATGACCAGGCTGACACCCTGGCCGCCACCGATGCACAACGTAGCCAAGCCTTTTTTTCCGTCGCGACGAATCAGTTCGTGCAACAGCGACACCAGGATTCGCGCGCCTGATGCGCCGATCGGATGACCCAGGGCAATCGCGCCACCGTTGACGTTGACCTTGCTGGTGTCCCAACCCAGTTCCTTGCCAACGGCCAGTGATTGCGCGGCGAACGCTTCATTGGCTTCGATCAGGTCGAGGTCGTCCAGGCTCCAGCCGGCTTTGGTCAATGCCAAGCGGGTGGCCGGGACCGGGCCGATGCCCATGATCGAGGGGTCCACGCCAGCGCTCGCGTAAGCCTTGATCCGCGCCAGTACCGGCAAGCCGAGGGCCAGGGCCTTGGCGGAGCTGGCCAGCAACAGCACGGCGGCGCCGTCGTTGAGGGTCGACGAGTTGCCGGCGGTCACGCTGCCGGTTTTCTGGAACGCGGGTTTGAGGTTGCCCAGCGCTTGCAGGGTGCTGCCCGGACGCGGCTGTTCATCGGTGTCGAAGACCAGCGGCTCACCCTTGCGCTGAGGGATCAGGATCGGGGTGATTTCACGCTTGAAGTAGCCTGCTTCGATGGCAGCAGCGGCTTTCTGTTGCGAGGCCGCGGCGAAAGCGTCCTGGTCTTCGCGACTCAGTTCGTATTTTTGCGCCAGGTTCTCGGCGGTGATGCCCATGTGGTAGTCGTTGAAGGCGTCCCACAAACCGTCCTGAATCACGCTGTCTTGCAGTTGCGCATGACCCAGGCGCAAACCGGTACGGGCCTTGGGCAGAACATAAGGCGCCAGGCTCATGTTTTCCTGACCGCCGGCAATGATGAGTTCGGCGTCGCCACAACGGATGGCCTGGACCGCCAATTGGACCGCCTTGAGGCCCGAGCCGCAGACCTTGTTCAGGGTCAGGGCAGGGGTGGTGTGGGGCAGGCCGGCCTTGATCGCCGTCTGGCGTGCCGGGTTTTGCCCCGAGCCTGCGGTGAGTACCTGGCCGAGGATCACTTCATCGATCTGCGAGCCGTCCAGACCGGTCTCTTCCAGCAAACGGCGAATGACCGCCGCGCCCAGCTCGGTGGCTGGAATCGCGGACAAGGCACCTTGAAAACTGCCAATGGCGGTACGAGTAGCGGCAACGATTACGACTTCGTTCATGCGTGACCTCATTAAGATGTTGTCGAGCGAAAGCAGGGCGTCCATGCCCTGACAGGTCTATTGCATGTTCATGCCGCCGTTGACCGAGAAGTCGGCCCCGGTGCTGTAGGCCGATTCATCGGAAGCCAGCCAGGCCACGATGGAGGCGATTTCTTCTGGTTGGCCGAGACGCCCGACCGGTGTGGCCGCGATCATGGTGTCGAGAATGTCCTGGCGAATGGCCGCGGTCATGCTGGTCTGGATGTAGCCTGGGGAAACGGTATTGACGGTCACGCCCTTGCCGGATACTTCCCGCGCCAGGGCCATGGTGAAACCATGGATGCCGGCCTTGGCCGCGCTGTAGTTGGTCTGACCGAACTGGCCGCGCTGACCGTTGATCGAGGAGATGTTGATGACCCGGCCCCAGCCCTTGGTCAGCATCCCTTCAATCACCTGTTTGGTGGTGTTGAACAGGCCGCTGAGGTTGGTGCCGATGACCGCGTTCCAGTCTTCGGGCGTCAGCTTGCGAAAGGACGCATCACGCGTGATCCCGGCGTTGTTGACCAATACATCGATCGGGCCGAATTGCTCACGTGCCATTTCGAACGCTTTGCGCGTTGATTCCCAATCGGTGATGTCGCCATAGATGCATTCGAATTGATAACCCGCCTCCTGTTGGCTCGCCATCCATTCTTTCTTGCGGGCGGAATCGGAGCTGCAGCCCACGATGACCTTGAATCCTTCCTTGTACAGGCGCTGGCTAATCGCAGTGCCAATCCCACCCATACCACCCGTGACCAACGCAATACGACCAAGCGACTTCATATGCACTCTTCCTTTTTGTATTTTGCGCTGCAAGATGGGGGATTGTTCGGTATTGGCGGGGTGTGCGGAAGTGTTGAGAGGTGACGGTCTGGTGTCCAACGGTGCCATGCACGAAGCGCAACGGAACTTTCTGTCGTCGTCTCGACGCTCATCGGCCACTGCTACAAGGCGACGACCGGCCTGAAATACTGGCTAAAAACGAGGAGTACCTATACTGGGATCAATATTGGCAACGAAACAACCCGTTAGAGTTTTGATTCATCGCAGATCAGTTATGGCTCCGGACAGGATGTTCGGTTCCACAGGTCATTGAGGACGCCATGTATAGAATGAGTTCAGGCTATGCCAGCGTGTTGGTAAATACGCTCTTGGCTCAAGGACTGGATGTTGCCAGTCTGTGCCAGGAGGCTGAACTAGACATGAAGCTTGCGAACAAGCCAGGAGCGTTTTGCGAGCGAAGGGCAATCTATCGACTATGGGATCTGGCCGCCCAGGCCTCGGGTGATCCAGACATCGGCTTGAAGGCCTATGGAAGTTTCCACCCCGGCAGCTTTCAGATCGTCGGCTACACCATGATGTCCAGCCTGAATCTGAAAAAAGCCCTTGAACGACTGGTCCGTTTCAGTCCGTTGATCGGTACCGGCTTCAGCCTTTTCTTTACATCGGAACAGCAGAGCTACCGGCTTTCCGGCTTCGATCATCAACAAAAAGGTTCGGTCAAACCTCGCCAATACACCGATGCAGCGCTGGCTTCATTGCTGGGCTTCTGTCGTAAGCTGGCGGGCGGCAACGCCCCGCAACCCTTGAGCGTGGGATTCACCTATCCCGAACCTGAAGACACCACCGAGCATCGTCGGCTGTTTGGCTGCGACCTGCATTTCGACGCGCCTTTCGACAGCATTTTGTTTGACGGTCAGGAACTGATGCGTCCGTTGAGCATGGCCAATGAAACATTGGCGGTGCTGCATGACAGTTTTGCCGAGGCTCAACTGGACCTGCTGTTTGGTTTTTGCATTGTCAGCAGGATTCGCGCGTTGATTACCGAGCGCTTGAGCCAGGGCCAGGGGCAATGCGACATGGAGTCGATCGCGGCGGCATTGAACATCAGCAAGCGGACGCTGCAACGTGCACTGGAAAAGGAAGGGACGCAATTCAAGGATGTGCAGAACGCGGTGCGCCGGCAATTGGCCGATTTCTACCTGCGCCATTCTCACTTCAACATGAAGCATGTCGCGTATCTCCTTGGTTTTCATGATCACAGCAGTTTCAACAAAGCCTGTAGCCGCTGGTTTGGCATGACGCCCGGTCAGTATCGGGCCGATGAATCGTTTGAAATCAAGGAAGCCGCGTCGGTCTGACGCGGTCCTCCTCGGTGTTCAACGTTATTTCACCGGAGGTTTTTTCACGCCTTTCTTGCCCTTGGCAGGTTTGCGCACTGGACTCGCAACCTTGGCGATGGGGTCTGGGGTCACTGCGGGTATTTTTCGCTTGATTGGCTCGGGGATGACGACCGGGGTTTTCTGTTTGATTGGCTCGGGGATGACGACCGGGGTTTTCTGTTTGATTGGCTCCGGGGTTACCGCTGGGGCTTTCTGCTTGATCGGCTCAGGGGTAACCACCGGCACGTTCTCTACGCTGGCATCGGCTTCACCCGGTGGTTGGGTCAGGCTGAAACCTGGCATTGGCACCTCGAGCAGGGTGTGCAGCTCACGCCAGAAGAGGTTGTCTGCGCCGCTGGTCAGCAGTTCCGGCAGCAAGTTGGCGACGGCCGCGAGTACTTGCTGGCGTTCTTCGACCTCGGCAAGCATCAAGGGCAGGCTGTGCAGGCTTTCTTGCGGATGGGTGGCGACCAGCAGTTTTTGCAGGCGCAGGGTTTCGCGCAAATCAAGCGGCTCGGCACTGTAGTCCTGAAGCAGCACTTGCAGTTGCAGGATCAATTTTTCGACACTTTCCTTGCCCGGCTCGTCGCTGTCGCGGCCCAGCAGGAACAGGATCCGTATCAAGGCTTCCATCAGGCCGCCGAGGGGCAGGGCATCCTGCAAACGCTCGATCAACACCTTGTCGTGCTGCTCGGCATGTTCCTGCAGATTTCGCCCCGGTGCATTGCCGGTGAGGCTGTTGAGTACGCCATACACGCCGTAGAAACACATTTCCTGAGCCGCATCACGCAGGTCGCGATAACCGTTCAAGGCGTCCTGCACCTGATTGGAAAACAGTTCCTGCCAGACCAGCAACGGGTTGTTCTGGCTGGCGGGGTGACGATCCTTGCTCACTTGGGCGGCGCTGCCTGCCAGCCACCAGAGCGCCGGGTTCAAACTGCTCCAGGCCACTTGTTGCTGATGGAAAGGATGCGCCCGGCGCAGCATTTCGGCGCTTGGTTCGTTGATCAGCTGGCGCAACCACGGACGTATGCATTCGTCGTAAACGCTGTTGTTGATGGCGGACGCGCGCTGCACCAGGGCGAATTCGCGATCATCATCACGGGGCGGCTTCACTTCGCCATGGATGTCTGCGATACGCCGGCGCTCGAAACGCACGGCATATGGCGTCGCCGAATGCTCCGGCAGGTCGTCGATCAGCATTTCATACAGCCCGGCTGACAGTGCATTGATCGCGTCGACCGCACCGAGCAATTCACGGTGTTCACGCCGCGCCACGTCACCGGACACGAAGATGCCCAGGTGACCGATGCTCGCGTGTCGCAGGTAAACGATGGTGCGTCCGGCATTTTGCAACGCGAGATCGCTGGGGTAGACGTCGGTGATCCAGTCCAGTGCCTGCTGCGGGGAGGTGATGTTGTCACCATACGAACAGAACACCACCACCGGCACTTCAATCAGTTTGAGATCAAGCCCGCTGCTCTTGCGGCCCAGTCCACCGGACAGCTGATTGCCGATGAACAGGTCGTCGACAATCATCTCGATCTCTTCACCATTGAGCAGGGTCGGGCTGCCCCACCAGCGTTCGAAGTCCAGAAAGCGTGCGGCCTCGCTGTCGACTTCGCTGAGCAGGTGGTAGTACTTGCCCCAAAAGGTGTTGGCCGGGTCCAGGTTTTCGAAATTGCTGACTAGCCAGGTGCCGTCGAAACGGTCATTGCCGAGGTCGCTACCGAGCCGCGCCATCCAGCCACCGCCCAGCAAACCGCCGGTGTAGCGCATCGGATTGCGGCCATTGACGCCGGCCCAGTATGACAACGGCGCACCGTTGACGATGATCAGCCCCGGCAGCTCCGGCCGGGTGGCCGCGAGGCCCATTAACGCCCAGCCCGCCTGGCAATTACCAATGACGACTGGTTTGGCGCTGTCTGGATGCCGGGCGCTGACGACTTCGATGAACCGCGCTTGGGCGTCGGTGATATCAGCAAGGGTTTGCCCTGGGCGCGGCGAGTGACTGAAGGAGATGAAGTAGGTGGGGTGGCCGGCTCTCAGGCTTTCGCCGATCACCGAATCCTGTTTGAAACCGCCGATGCCCGAGCCGTGACCGCCGCGGGGATCGATGATGATCACCGGCTGTTTCTTGCTGTCGATCTGTTGTCCAGGACCGCCGAGGATTTGCAACAACGAATAGTTGACCGGGCGGGGCAGGTCTTCACCGGCGACCAGCGTTTCATGATTGAACTTGAGCAGCAGCGGATACCCGGCGCGCTCGTGGGCCAGGGTGTTGTCGCCGCGCTGACGCAAGGTGTCCCAGAACAACACGCTGCGTTGGCCGAGGTCCGTGAAGTATTCCTGCCAGTCAGCAGGCGTTGGCTGTCGGAGTTGCCCAAGCCTTAAAGGCGCGAAGGTTTTTGCCTGGCGCTTCTGCACGGCGTCGAGGACGTTACGGGTATTGAGGCGTTGCAGATGATTCAGGTGTTCGAACAAGCCGGCGGGCTCGGAGAACTCTTCATCTTGCAGCGCAATATTTAATTCCTGACCCATCGTGATCTCCTGACGCTGTGCATGGGAACCGGCCCATCAGACCCCTCAAGTTAAAGAGGGCTAGCCTGGCCGTTCGATGAGCAGGAGTTTACAGCGTATGTAGAGGGCATTAGCAAAGTTTATTTTGCACCGCACAAAAATACACATTGCCAAATAGTTTTGTGCACTGCAATATCAAGGCTAACGCGATGACTGGCCGGATCGCTATCGCGTCCTCAGGCTCATCAGGGCCTTCCAGTACCAGGAGATTCAAGCATGTCTTTTTTCAATTCGGAAAAACTGCAAACCGCTCAGAAAGCCAACCTCGACCTTTTGCAGCAAATCAGCGGCAAAGTCTTCGCCAGCGTTGAACAGCTCAGCCAGTTGCAGTTCAAGGCACTGCGCGACTCCACCGAAGAGCACTTCGAAGGCGTTCGCAAGCTGTTGGCCGTCCGTGATCCACAAGGTTTCGCCGAGCTGCAGGCTTCTTCCACCCAGCCGAGTGCGCAGACCGAACGTCTGGCCGAGTTCAACCGTCAGGTTCAAGCGCTGATCGTCGGTACTCAGTCGGACATCGCCAAATTGACCTCGAGCCAGGTCGAAGCGGGCACCCAACAGGTGCAAGAGTTCGTTGAAACCATCAGCAAGAATGCACCTGCCGGCTCCGAGCCTGTTGTGGCCGCGTTCAAGTCGAGCCTGGCGAACGCCGGTACTGTGTTCGAAAGCGCACAGAAAGCCGTAAAACAGGCTGCCGATGTGGCTCAGACCAGTTTCGACGCAGCGACTGCCACGGCCACCAAAGCTGCTTCGGAAGCAAGTGCCAAGGCTACCAGCGGTAACAAGTAAGTCACATTAGATAAGCAGCACCAATGGCGATGGGATTATTCCCCATCGCCATTTTTTTTCGTTCCGCCATCGGCTCCGGGCTTGCCGCCGAACATGCCGAACAGGTTCTGGGTGTTCAGGTACAGCGCCTTTGACTGATCGACATATTGGCGCATCAGGTCCTGCATCACCGGCGCCTGCTGGTGCATGAAGTCGCTCCAGGCCTCGGACGACTGTGCGCCGGTCTGGGACTGGATGTCGATCACGGTTTGAATGCTCTTGTCCAGATAGCTGCCGAGTACGCCCTGGTAAGGGCCGTAGAACTGGATAATCCCCATCAGCATTTCGGTAGTGAAGATTGGCTCACCGCCGCTTTCAGCTTCCAGGATCACTTGCAGCAGGATACTGCGGGTCAGGTCCTCGCCGCTCTTGGCATCGACCACCTGAAAGGCAACTTTGTCGACCACCAACTGGCGTATGTCCGCCAGCGTCAAATGACTGCTGGTGTGGGTGTCATACAGTCGGCGATTGGGGTACTTCTTGATCAGGCGGGGGGTGGTATCAGTCATGCGGGGCGTCTCGCGGCGGGCCTGGTTTGCCGGCATCTTAACCTACTCTGGCCCCTGCCGCGGATTAGCGGGTACCGATCGTTCCCACGCTCCGCGTGGGAATGCATCAATGGACGCTCTGCGTCCGCTGTTGGGACGCGGAGCGTCCCGGGCTGCATTCCCACGCAGAGCGTGGGAACGATCAGGGGAGGAGGGCTTGCTTACCAGATTGGCAAGGTGTAGCTGACGATCAACCGGTTTTCATCCAGGTCGCTGCCGAAGTTGGTCGAGCGAACTGTCGCGTTACGCCACTTCACGCCGACATTCTTCAATGGCCCGCTTTGCACGACATAGCCAATGTCGGTATCACGTTCCCATTCCTTGCCTTCCGGGCGGTTGCCGCCCAGATCGATGTTGTCGCCGGTGAGGTAGCGGGTCATGAAGGTCAGGCCCGGAATGCCGATGGCCGCAAAGTTGTAGTCGTAGCGCGCCTGCCAGGACTGTTCGTCCTTGCTGGCGAAGTCGCCGATCTGCACGAAGTTCACCAGGAAGGCGTCGGTGCCGTTGACGTAGGCGTAGCCGGTGTCGCCGCTCATGCCTTGATAACCCAGGCCCACCGCATGCCCGCCGAGGTTGTAGGTGAACATCGCGCCGATGGCGTTGTTATCGACATTGCTGCCGCCATCGTCCGTGGAGCGGGCGAAGCGCAGATCCGTCTTCAGCGACTGGCCGGTGGTGACTGGCAAGACGTAGGTCAGGTTGACCAGGTGCTGGCTGTAGAAGTTGTCGAGGTGGCCATAGCTGTAGCCGGTGGCGAGGTTGCTGGTCCATTTGTAGTTCAGGCTGGCGAAATCGAAGCTGTCGCTGTCGAGATGTCGCGTGGTGATGCCCTTGGCGCCGGTGCGGGTGATGCCCATGTCCTCGTAGTCCGAGGAGTCGCGCTGATTGACCTGGGTCAGTCGCCCGGCATCCACGGTCAGGCCTTCGAGTTCCAGCGACGTCAACTGACCGCCCTTGAAGGTTTGTGGCAACAGCCGTGAATCGTTGGCCAGTACCGTCGGCAGTTTCGGCAGCAGCGTGCCCAGTTTAAGCGTGCTTTTTGAGGCGCGCACTTTGGCGGTCAGGCCCAGTTCGCCGTACTCGTCCTGCGCCCCTTTACTCGTGTCACGGTGACGTTTGAGCAGGCCGGAGCCTGCGCGATCAGGGCTGGAATCGAGCTTGACGCCGAGCAGGCCGATGGCATCGAAGCCGACACCGATCAACCCGTCGGTGTATCCCGATTCGTAGCGCAGCAGGAACCCCTGGGCCCATTCCTCTTGTTTGGATTGGGCGGCGTTGTCCTGGCGATAGTCACGGTTGAAATAGAAGTTGCGCAGCTCAAGGCTGGCCTTGCTGTCTTTGACAAAGTCAGCGGCGGCGGGGGCCGAGAGGCTGATGACGCCGCCGGCCAGCAACAGTCGGGTAGCGAGGGTGCGGGTGTTGCGGTCCATGGTGAAGCCCCTTTGTTTTTATTATGGAAAGACAGGTCCCGCGGCCCTCGCCAGGTGGGCGAGGGCTTATCGATAAAAAAACGCGAACGCCAAAAAGAGAGGAGCGTGGCGCCGCGTGCGGTTCAATCGTTAGAACTGTTCGGCGCTCAGGCCAAACAACGAGGCACTGCCCGCGCGGATGGATTGCTCCAGGCTCAAAATGCGCGGTAGCAGGCGGTGGATATAGAAGTCGGCGGTGGCGATTTTCGCGCCATAAAACCCTTGGTCTTCGGGCAGCTTTTGCTTGGCAACCTGTGCCATGCGTGCCCAAAGCCAGGCGTAGGCGACGTAACCGAACAGGTGCAAATACTCCACCGACGCGGCGCCGACTTCGTTGCGATTGGTCGCGGCCCGATCCTGCAGCCAGTCACTCAGGTCTTCCAGACGCTGCACGGCATCGAACAGTTGAGCGCAGTAGGGCGCATCAGGCTGATGGGCGAAATGACGGATCTCAGCGGTGAACTGGCGCAGCGCACAGCCCTTATCGGCGAGCACTTTGCGTCCAAGCAAGTCCAGGGCCTGAATGCCGTTGGTGCCTTCGTAGATCTGCGCGATGCGCACGTCGCGGACCAATTGTTCCTGGCCCCATTCGCGGATGTAGCCATGACCGCCGAACACCTGCTGGCCGTTGATGCAGCTTTCCAGGCCAGTGTCGGTGAAGAACGCCTTGGCCACCGGCGTCAGCAGCGCAACCAGGTTTTGCGCGTTGTCTCGTTCCTGGTCGTCATCGGAAAACTTCGCCAGATCGAGTTGCTGGCCGACATAGCTGGCGAACGCACGGCCGCCCTCGGTCATGGCTTTCATGCTCAGCAGCATGCGGCGCACGTCGGGGTGGACGATGATCGGGTCAGCCACTTTGTCCGGAGCAATGGCACCGGTCGGCGCGCGACTCTGAACCCGCTCACGGGCATAGGCGACGGCGCTCTGATAGGACGCTTCGGCGCAGCCAATGCCCTGAATGCCAATGGACAGGCGTTCGTAATTCATCATGGTGAACATCGCTGCCAAACCTTTGTTGGCCTCGCCGACCAGCCAGCCGCTGGCGCCGTCGAAGTTCATCACGCAGGTGGCCGAGGCCTTGATGCCCATCTTGTGTTCGATTGAACCGCAACTCACAGCGTTGGCAGCGCCGAGGGAACCGTCGGCATTGACCAGCACTTTGGGCACGACGAACAGCGAGATGCCTTTCGGCCCCGCGGGTGCGTCCGGCAGTTTGGCCAGCACCAGATGGACAATGTTTTCGGTCAGGTCCTGATCGCCACCGGTGATGAAGATCTTGCTGCCGGTAATGCTGAAGCTGCCGTCGGCCTGAGGTTCGGCACGGGTGCGGATAATTCCCAGATCAGTGCCGGCGTGGGCTTCGGTCAGGCACATGGAACCGGCCCAGCGGCCTTCGTACATCGGCGGCAGGTAAAGATTTTTCAGGGTGTCGCTGGCGTGAGCATCCAGCGCCAGGCAGGCACCGGAACTCAACGCCGAATACAGCGCGAAGCTGGAGTTGGCGCCGTAGAGCATTTCTTCGAACTGCACGGCGAGCATCTTCGGCATGCCCATGCCGCCAAAATCGGCGTTACCGGAAAGCCCCACCCAGCCGCCTTCGATGTAGGTGGCATAAGCCTGTTTGAAACCGATTGGCGTGCTGACCTGGCCATCGACCCACTGGGCGCCTTCCTCGTCGCCGCTGCGATTCAATGGCGCAATCAGGTGCGAGGTGACTTTGGCCGCCTCCTCAAGAATGGCGTCAGCGGTGGCGGCGTCGACACTGTCGGCCAGGGCCGGCAAGCGTGCCCACAGGGCCGGGGCGTCGAACACTTCATGCAAGACAAAGCGCATGTCGCGCAGCGGGGCGTTGAATTCGGGCATAACGTGAACCTCAAAAGGTTGTGCGATGGGCACGGCGCCGCTAGAGCAGGCCGTGCCCTTTCAATCAATGAGCGGAAGCGCTGGCGGCACCGAGGCCGGTCTGGGCGCGAACGAACTGGTCGGCGTAAGCGTCACGCTCCTTGTCGGCCCGCACGCTTTGGTCGAGTTTCGACACCACGACGATCACGAAGAACGCCAGCGGCATGGAGAACAGCGCCGGGTGGTCGTACGGGAAGATCGCGTGAGCATGGCCGAGCACGGTGACCCAGACCGCTGGCGAGAGGATCACCAGCACCAGCGCGCAGATCAGGCCGGCGAAACCGCCGATGATTGCGCCTTTGGTGGTCAGGCCTTTCCAGTACATGGCCATGATCAGCACCGGGAAGTTGGTCGATGCGGCGATACCGAAGGTCAGGCCCACCAGGAACGCGACGTTCATCTTCTCGAACAGAATGCCCAGCAGAATCGCGATGATGCCCAGGCCGACAGTGGCCATGCGGGTCACGCGCATTTCCTGTTTCTGGCTGGCTTTGCCTTTCTTGAACACCGTGGCGTAGAGATCGTGGGAAATCGCCGAAGCACCGGCCAGGGCCAGCCCGGAGACCACCGCCAGAATGGTGGCGAAGGCTACGGCCGAGAGGAAACCGAAGAACAGGTTGCCACCGACCGCTTTGGCCAGGTGCATCGCAACCATGTTGCCGCCGCCAATCAAGGCGCCGCCGACTTCACCATTAACGTAGTACTGCGGGTCAGTGCCGATGATCACCATCGCGGCAAAGCCCAGGGTGCAGACAACGAGGAAGAAGAAACCGATGAAGCCCGTGGCGTAGAACACCGACTTACGCGCTTCCTTGGCGTTAGGCACGGTGAAGAAGCGCATCAGGATGTGCGGCAGACCGGCAATCCCGAACACCAGGCCCAGCGACATCGAAGCGGTGTTGATCGGATCGGCGAGCATTGAGCCGGGGCCCATGATGTTCCAGCCGCTGGCATGGGCTTCGACGGCTTTGCTGGCCAGGGTCTCGTAGCTGAAGCCGAATTGCGACATGGCCATCAACGCCAGGGTCGTACCGCCGGCAAGCAGCAACACAGCCTTGATGATCTGTACCCACGTGGTGGCGATCATGCCGCCGAAAATGACATACACCAACATCAGCGCGCCGACGATCACCACCGCAACCGGGTAGTCGAGGCCGAACAGCAATTTGATCAACTGCCCCGCACCGACCATCTGCACGATCAGGTAGCAGCACACCACCGTCAGCGAACCAAACGCGGCGAAGATCCGCACTTTGTTCTGGTCCAGTCGATAGGACACGATGTCGGCAAAGGTGTAACGCCCCAGGTTGCGCAAGCGCTCGGCCATCAGGAAGGTGATGATCGGCCAGCCGACGAAGAAACCGATGGTATAGATGAAGCCGTCGTAGCCCTTGGCAAATACCAGGCTGGACAGCCCCAGCAGCGTGGCCGCAGACATGTAGTCGCCCGCAATCGCCAGACCGTTCTGGAACCCGGTGATGCCACCGCCCGCGGTGTAGAAGTCGGACGTTGATTTGGTTTGCCGCGCGGCCCACCAGGTGATGGCCAGGGTGCCCAGCACGAAGACGAAGAACATGCCGATCGCATGCAGGTTGAGTGGTTGTTTTTCCACCGCACCCAGCGCGGGTGCAGCCAGCACGACGGAGGCCGGCAACAGCCCGGCAGCGGCGAGGAGAAGTTTACGTAGCAGGTTCATTACTTGCTCTCCTCGAGAATGGCCGCGCCCAGTGCGTCGAAGCGGGTGTTGGCGCTGTAGACGTACCAACCGGTCAGTAGCCAGGAAAAAATGATGATCGCCGCGCCAACCGGCATGCCCAGGGTCAACATCCGATGTTCGGCGAGCGGTGCATGCAGCCACTGCGGGGCAAACGCCACCACCAGCATGAACGCATAGTAAATGCCCAGCACCGCAGCACTCAGCGACCAGGCCAGGCGCGAACGGCTGTTCACCAATTGAAGGAATTTCGGGTTGGACCGAATGCGTTCACAGCGTTGGGTATCGGTTGAATGGATGTCGATCATGGGTGGCTCCACATTGTTTTTGTTATCAGTGTGTAAGGGGGCAGGGCAGGGCCAAATTCAGCCTGCGCGAGCCCGAAGCGGCAGGTAAAACACCTGCCGCTTGACGGGTACAACGTTGGTTCGGGTTAGAGCGCTTTAGCCCTGTCGCGCAGAACGTACTTCTGGATCTTGCCGGTTGAGGTCTTCGGCAGCAGGGTGAACACCACCGTGCGCGGGACTTTGAAACCGGCCAGGTGTTCGCGGCAGAAACCGATGATGTCGGCCTCGCGAACGTCCTGGTGATCAGCCTTCAACGTGATAAAGGCGCAAGGCGTTTCGCCCCACTTCTCATCGGGACGGGCGACGACGGCTGCTTCCATGACGGCTGGATGGCGGTAGAGCACACCTTCCAGTTCGATGGTGGAAATGTTCTCGCCGCCGGAAATGATGATGTCCTTGAGTCGGTCCTTGATCTCGACGTAACCGTTGGGATGACACACCGCCAGGTCGCCAGTGTGGAACCAGCCGCCCTCGAACGCTTCGGCCGTGGCGGTCGGGTTTTTCAAGTAGCCCTTCATCACGGTGTTGCCGCGCATGAAGATTTCACCGATGGTTTGACCGTCTCGCGGGGTCGGCTCCAGCGTCTTCGAGTCGCCGACCATCACGCCTTCGAGCGTTGGGTAGCGCACGCCCTGACGGGATTTGATTTGCGCCCGTTCGTCCAGCGGCAACTCGTCCCACTCGGCATGCCAGGCGCAGAGCGTCACCGGACCGTAGGTTTCGGTCAGGCCATAGACGTGGGTGACCTTGATGCCCATTTCTTCCACGGCGCCGATCACTTTGGCCGGTGGCGCGGCACCGGCGACCATGGCGTTGACCGGGTGATCGATCGCCGCTTTAGCGGATTCCGGCATGTTGACCAAGGCATTGAGCACGATCGGCGCGGCGCACAGGTGGGTGACCTGATGCTCGCGGATCAGCGTGAGGATTTTCTGTGGATCGACGCGGCGCAGGAACACATGCACACCGGCCATGGCGGTGATGATCCACGGGTAGCACCAACCGTTGCAATGGAACATCGGCAAGGTCCAGAGGTACACCGGATGGTTGCCCATGGCCCAGGTCATCTGGTTGCCCAACGAATTCAGATACGCACCGCGATGGTGGTAAACCACGCCTTTCGGGTTGCCGGTGGTGCCGGAGGTGTAATTCAGCGAAATGGCGTCCCATTCGTTCGCCGGCCACTGCCAGGCGAAGTCCGGGTCGCCTTCGGCCAACAGCGCTTCATAGTCCAGCTCGCTGACAGCCTGGCCTTCACCGTATTCCGGATCATTAACGTCGATGACCAGTGGTGGGTGATCCAGCATGCCAATCGCCGCGTGAATCACATCATGGAACTCGCGGTCGGTAATCAGCACCTTGGCTTCGCCATGTTGCAGCATGAAGGCGATGGCTTCGGCATCCAGGCGCACGTTGAGCGGGTTGAGCACCGCACCGATCATCGGCACGCCGAAGTGCACTTCCAGCATCTCGGGAATGTTGGGCAGCATCACCGCTACGGTGTCGTTCTTGCCGATGCCGCGCCCGGCCAGCGCCGACGCCAGGCGACGGCAGCGGGTGTAGGTCTGCGCCCAGGTGCGGCGGATAGAGCCATGGATGACGGCGGGGTAGTCTGGATAAACGCTGGCGGTGCGCTCGATGAAGCTGAGCGGAGACAAGGCAATATGATTGACAGCCGCAGGGCCTAGCCCTTGTTCATAGATCGACATGTACGGGTACTCGGTGGCTGATTGTTAGCTCTATAGGTGACCCTTGCAGCGTCGCCGCTGGGGGCACCTTTTATGTCCGGTTTGCTTTATATAACATTCAGCCACCTATATGGAAGTACAACCTACGTCATATAGGATATGTACTATATTTGATTCTTGCGGATCTAAATCAATACAGTCACACCGCCAAGGCCGGTATATCCTTGGCCTCCCCAACGAAGCGGACCTGTGATGACCCTGACCCCCGTTCGATTGCACAGCTGGTTGCGCCTGCAGCGCGAGGGTGTGTCCCTGGCCGCCCGGGCCGATGCGTTGTGCCGTGCGCTGCAGGATTGCCCCGAGGTGCGCCGGGCGGTTTATCTGAGTTGGCAAGCCAATGCGCGGATTTACAGCCACGAGGGCGCCGCCCAGCATTTTCCACCGGGGCTGGGCGACCCTTCGCTGGCCAGCGATCAGCGGTTGTTTGATCGGCTGGCCGAAGCGGGGCGGCTGGATCTGGCGCAAGTACGTCAACTCGATTGCTGGTTGGCCGGGCGACTGCGTCGTGCCGCTATCAGCCATGGCCAGGTGTTTGATCTGGCCTTGCAGCCGGGGCAGCCGGGGTTGTTGCTGGTGGAAGTGTGCGAGGGCGTGAGCCTTGATTGGCTGGGTTGGGTGCAGGACTTGCTGACGACCTTGCTGAGCAGCGTCAACGGCATGCTGCGCGGCTCGCCGCTGTTGGGTCACGACCCGCAACCGAGCCTGTTGCTCGATGCCCAGGGCCGACCGCTGGAGTTCAATGCCGCGCTGTTGGCACTGCTCGCCGAAAAGCCGCTGACTGATGTGCTGGGTTTTCTGCCGGTCAATCACCGGGTGCTGGTCCGTGCCTGCCTGGACCAGCAGCGCGCCATCGAAGGGGTCGAAGCCCAATTGGACGCGCAGATCCTGATCTGGACGTTTATCCCCGACCCCCAGGACAACCGCGTGCTTGCCCGGTGTCGCGATGCCACGGCACAAGTATTGGCCGAGCGTGAAGCGGCCACGGCACGCCGGTTGTACCGGCTGATCATCGAAAACACCACCGACCTGATTTCCAGGCATACACCCGACGGGCGCTTTCTGGATGCTTCGCCCGCGTCCTGGACGTTGCTCGGCTATTGGCCGGAAGAGCTGCGCGGGCAAATGGCCCAGGGTTTGTTCCATGGTCAGGACCTGGCCAGCCTGGTGCAACGCGCGCGGGATGCCCTGGAGCAGGACGGTTATCACACGATGACCTATCGCATTCGCCATCGCGACGGGCATTACCTGTGGTTCGAAACCGCGAGCCGGGCGATTCGTGAAACCTACACCGGGACGGTGGTTGAAGTGGTCAGCGTATCCCGGGACATTACCGCCCGGGTGCAAGCCGAGGAGAACAAGCGACGCCTGGCGGAGGTGGTCGAGGCCAACACCGACCCGGTGTTGTTCATCGACCCCGAGGGGCAAGTCACTTACCTCAATCCCGCGGCGCGGCGCATCCTCGGGATCGACGAGCAACAACCGATGCCGGCCCTGGCGGAACTGTTCGCCAGCAGCGACCTGGCACGTCTGCAACGTGATGGCTGGAGCAGCGCCGAACGCGACGGTGTCTGGAGCACCGATGCGCGATTGCAGCCACCGGGGGGCGGCACTTCGGTGCCGGTGTCGCTGGTGCTGCTGGCGCACCGTTCGGCCGGCGGCGAGCGCTATTACTCGTTGGTGGCGCGGGACATGACCGAGCGTGAACTGCGTGAAGTGCAACAGCGCCGCCATCAGGATGAACTGGCGCACACCGCGCGGTTGGTCACCCTGGGTGAATTGGCCTCGGGCATCGCACACGAAATCAACCAGCCGTTGGCGGCGGTGGTCAATTACGCCAATGCCAGCCAGCGCTATTTGCAGACGCTGGATTCCAATCCCCAAGCCGCCGCCCGAGTGGCGCAAGGGCTGGAGCGCATTACCCATCACGCCACGCATGCCTCGGAGGTGATCAGACGTTTGCGCGCGTTTCTGCGCAAGGGACAACGCCGGATGCAAGCCCTGAATTTCACCGACGTCGCCCGCGAGGCCGTGCGCTTGTGTGCCTGGGAAGCGAGCAATTGCCAAGTGACAATCGAGGACCGCCTGCCGGATAATCTGCCGCCGATTTATGCCGACCGGGTGCTGCTGGAGCAGGTCCTGCTTAATCTCCTGCGAAACGCCATCGACGCCAACCGCGAACGACATCCGGGGCAGCCTTCGCTGATCGTGATGGCAGCGGAGCAGGGCGCTGGTGCAACCGTGGAAATCAGTGTGCAAGACCAGGGCCCGGGTGTCAGCGAGCCGGAACTGGAGCAGATATTTACCCCGTTCTATACCAGCAAGGCCGATGGCCTGGGGCTTGGTTTGTCCATGAGCCGCAGCATCATCGAAGGGTTCGGTGGTGAATTGCAGGCCCGACGCCAACCTGTCGGGCTGCTGATGTGCTGCCGCTTGCCGCTGGCCGGCCCAACAAAACAACAACAGGAATAACGTAATGGCAGGTGTGACGGAGCACGTGGTGTATGTCGTCGACGACGATCAAGGCATGCTCGACTCAACGGTCTGGTTATTGGAATCGGTCGGACTCAAGGCCTTGCCGTTTACCAGCGGCGTGGCGTTTCTCAATGCCTGTGATGCCAGTCTTGATGCCTGCGTGCTGCTCGATGTTCGCATGCCCGGCATGGGCGGTTTGAACGTGCAGGAAGAAATGCGCGCACGTGAGCTGAACCTGCCGATCATTTTCGTCAGCGGGCACGCAGATGTACCGATCGTGGTTCGCGCCTTCAAGGCGGGCGCCCATGACTTCATCGAGAAGCCCTACAACGAACAATTGCTGCTGGACAGCGTGCAACAGGCGCTCAGCAACTGCGCGGCAAACCGCTCGGGCAATCAGGGCCAAGAAGCCTTGCAGGCGCGCTTGCTGACACTGACCCCACGGGAGCGCGATGTCTTGCTGCCGCTGGTGCAGGGTTACACCACCCGCGAAATCGCTGAACAACTGGGTGTCAGCGCCAAGACCGTCGATCTGTATCGTTCGCGGGTGATGAAACGCATGCAGGCCAATACCTTGCCGGACCTGGTGGGCATGGCCATCGCCGCTGAACTGGTCGATCCGCTGAAGCTGCGGTGATTGCTCACGCTTTCCATTTGGCGTCTATGCTGGGCTTACCGATCCCATCCCTCTGCAGCGATCTGCAAGGAGGCAGCAATGGTGCCCACATCCAGTTCCGAGAAGGCGTTCACCCGCAGTTTGCTCGATGTTTTGATCCGCGCCGGGCTGATTGCCGTACTGGTGCTGTTCTGCTTTGAGATCTTCAGCCCGTTTCGCGACCTCATGCTGTGGTCGCTGATCCTGGCGATCACGCTTTATCCCTTGCAAGAGCGGCTCAAGGGGCCGCTGGGGCAGAAAGACGGCCGTATTGCGACCCTGATTGTGCTGGTCGCAATCGTAGTGCTGATGGTGCCGATCTATCTGTTGGTCACCTCGATTGCCGATTCGGTCGAGCACGCCATGACCATCATCAGGGACGGCAAATTCCATATTCCGCCACCCGCCGATTCAGTTGCTGAATGGCCTTTAGTGGGCAAGTCGATCTCGGCAGTATGGCTGCAGGCCTCTACCGATCTTCCAGACCTGACAGCGAAGTACCTGCCGCAGATAAAACATTTCAGTGTGGGTTTCCTCGCCAAACTGGCCGGCGTCGGCATGGGCTTTCTTACCTTTATCTTTGCCCTGATCATTGCCGGCATTTTCATGGCCTACGGCGAGAGCGGCAGGCGCAGTGCGATACAGATCGCTTCCCGCGTCAGCGATCCGGGCAAGGGGCCGAAAATCGCCGAACTGTGTACCGCGACGATTCGTGCAGTAGCGCTGGGCGTGGTCGGCATCGCCTTCATCCAGATGCTGCTGGTGGGCATCGGATTCGTGCTCAAGGGGGTGCCCGGTGCCGGTCTGCTGGCCTTGGCGGTGCTGCTGCTCGGCATCATGCAATTACCTGCAACCTTGATTACGCTGCCGGTGATTGCCTATGTGTTCGCCACCGAAGGGGCCAGTACGGTGACGATCATCTTCGCCATCTATGTGTTCATTGCCGGTCTGGTGGATAACGTACTCAAGCCCTTGCTGCTGGGGCGCGGCGTCGATGTGCCAATGCCGGTGGTGCTGATCGGTGCCTTGGGGGGCATGGTCACGAGCGGTATCCTCGGCTTGTTCATTGGCCCGGTAGTGCTTGCGGTCGGCTATCAGTTGTTCTGGCAATGGGTAGAGGATCAGCCGCCGAACAGACCGGACGTCCCGCCGACGTTATGACTGCCCGGGCTTGCGCTAGCATGAAAGATATTCAGGCCATTCGCCCTGACGAGCAGGGCTGCCACCATGACGACACAGAGTCATCAACTGCTGGACCAGGTGCTGATCGCCCATGGTGGTCTGGAGCGCTGGAGCCACTTCAGTAAAGTTCGCGCCACCCTCGTGACCGGCGGCTCGCTATGGGGCATGAAAGGGCTGGCGCAGGACAGCTTCCCCCGGCAGATGACTGTTTGGCTGCATGAACAGCGCGCTTCGGTGATGCCATTCGGTGGGCCTGATCAACGGACCGCCTACACGCCGGACCGCATCGCCATCGAAACCACCGAGGGCAAGGTGATTGCCGAGCGACCAGCGCCCCGGGAATCCTTTCGCGGACACGGGCAAACATCCCCTTGGGATCCACTTCAGCGGGCGTACTTCAACGGTTACGCGCTCTGGTCCTACCTGACCATGCCGTTCCTGTTCACCTTGTCGGGTGTCCTGGCCGAGGAAGTCGAACCCTGGCAAGAGGGTACACAGCGCTGGCGACGATTACAGGTGACCTTTCCCGAGAACATCGCCACCCACTGCGCGGTGCAGGATTTCTATTTCGGCGAGGACTTCCTGCTTCGTCGACATGACTACAACGTTGACGTGAGTGGTGGCCTGCCTGCCGCGCAGTATGTTCATGACTACGTTGAAGCAGACGGGCTGCGCATGCCCGGCAAACGGCGAGCCTATCGTCGCGGAGCGGACGGGCAGCCAGACAAGGATGACTTGTTGGTGGCTATCGACCTCAGCGAAATCGGCTACGCCTAGAGAGGGTTGAATCATGACCATTCATTCCTGGGAAAAACTCTACCTCGATGACCTGAGTTTGGGTCAGCAGTTCGAAAGCGACAGCCTGCGTGTCCATCGAGCGTCGATGCTGGCCTTTGCTCAGGAATTCGACCCGCAACCGTTTCACCTCGATCCTGAAGCCGCCGAGCTGAGCCTGTTCCGTGGTCTGGCAGCCAGTGGCTGGAACACCGCAGCCCTGACCATGAAGCTGCTGGTGGAAAGCGTGCCATTGGCAGACGGGATCATCGGCCTAGGCATCGAGTTGAGCTGGCCGACGCCAACCTACCCGGACGATCTGTTGCGTCTGCAATGCACCGTGCAGGCCATCGATCCATCCAGCACCAAACCAGATCGGGGTGTGGTGACCCTGTTCATGGAAACACTCAATCAAAACGACAAGGTCGTGCAGCGAGCCACCGGCAAACTGCTGGTGTTCAGAAGACCGGCGCCTGATTGAGAAATAGTCATGGGTATATGGAGCGGGCGTGAGCGGCAAGGCGTCTTGCCGTTGCATTGAGCGCGTTCCTTGTCTATTGCAGGGGCCGGAGGAGGCGTTTTGAAAACATTCCTGCTCAGGCCTAGCGCCTCAACGCTGAACATGTTGCGTCAAGCGTGCCTGCAACGCCGTGATGCGGTGCCGCCAACGTTAACCGAAAAAGCGCTCATCCCAGGCATTCCAGATGCACGCTACTGGCTGGACCAGGACCTGACGCCGTTCATTCGGGATGTGAGTCAGGCCAACCTCCGAGAAGCCGAAGCGCTTGCCAGCGCAGGGATGCCCAATGACACCCTGCCGTTGGCCAGCATGTTGGCCGTTTCGGGGGGCGGCGATGCTGGCACATTCGCGGGGGGCATCATTGCGGGATGGACCCTGCATGGGTCTCGACCTGTGTTCAAAGTCGTCACCGGCATTAGCGCTGGCGCCCTGGTCGCCCCGTTTGCCTACCTTGGGCCCCAGTACGACAGTGTCATTCTGGGTATCTGCAATGCAGTCGGTCCAAAAGACATTTTCCATCCGCGCAATATGCTGACCCGTCTTGCCAGCGATGGTATGGCGCACAGCAAGCCGCTGTCGCGGCTGATTGCACAGCATGTCACTGCCGAGGTTCTTGCGGCGATCGCCTCGGAATACGCCAAAGGGCGTCTGCTGATGATCGGCACCACCGATCTCGATTCAGGGCGCCCGGTCACCTGGAACATGGGCGCTATTGCCTCCAGCCAGGCACCGGGCGCGCTCGACCTGTTTCGCAACATCATGATCGCCTCGATGAGTATTCCCGGCGCCGTCTCACCGGTCATGATCGATGTGGAGGTTGATGGCCAACAGTTTCAGGAAATGCACGTGGACGGAGGCGTCCTGACTCAGGTGTTTCTCTATCCACCGGGCACTGTGATGGCGCTGAACCGCGTGACCGGGGCGCGTTTACGTGATGAACGGCATTTTTATGTCATTCGCAACGGCAAACTGGAGCTGCAATGGTCTGGAACCAAGCGTCGCACCTTGAGCATCGGCGGTCGCGCCATCAGCGCGTTGATCCAGACTCAGGGGATCAGCGATCTGGATCGGATTTACCGAATTGCGCAGCAGGATGGCGCGGACTTCAATCTGGCGTACATCGGCTCCGACTTTGATATTTCCCGTAATCACAGATTTGATGGCGAGTACATGAAGCGCTTGTTCGAATACGCCTTTGAACTCAGCGCGAAAGGCTATCCGTGGCATAAATCGCCGAGTACGTGAGAGAGGGCTGGCGCTCTACCTGATGCGTGCCGTTGTGGCGAGGGGATAAATCCCCTCGCCACGTTACAAAAGTGTTGCGGCTGAAATACGGGAATAGCGGCGCTTGATTTTTCGGAGCTTGCCACAGCGAAATCAGCTGACCGGCTCAGCCACACAACTCATCGCCCCCGAGCCTGGTTTCTGGAAAATCACCCCGTTGCCGTCTTGCCAGAAGCGGTAGTTGCCTTGGGAATCCTTGCCTGTGTATTGGGTTCCCGAATCACTCGGCACCTGGTTCAGGGTGACTGAGGTGTTCGCCCATTTCAGGTACACGACGCCTGGCTGCGTATTAAAGAAGGTGGCGGCAATCAGTGGGTTTAACCCGGTACACCGGAAAGCCAGGGGGCCTTCGGTGAGCCTGTCTGGATCCTTGGTTCTCACAATGGCCGAGCCTTGGCGCAGCTGGTGCGCGCGCTCGGCATAACTTCGGATCGTGCACGCCTTGGGCTCAGACGTGGATGCACACTGATTGCGGGAGTCGATCCAGAACTCCTGGTCGATCAAGATTTTATCTGGCCGCGGTACAGACCGTTGATCCGTGAGCGCCAGGCGATAAAGACGCGTCAGTTCGATATCCATCTGCGCCAGTTGCCGATCGCGACAGATAAGTTTTTCGACGGATGCCCTTGCCGTGGCGCAGTCGAAGCTGGTCTCGAACGATGCCGCCTGTGCGCAGGTGCTCGTCACCGCGCAAACGCTGGCAGCGAGCAGACAGGTGAAAAGGTTGGTGACCGTTTTCATGTTGGCTTCACCCAGATCATTACGTGATCCCCGGAGTGCCATGGAACCTATCGATCCGTTGGTCATTGATTCGTTCGCATTGGGTGTATCGAGTGTAAGTCAGTGCTCAAAACTTGCCACTCCCGGTCTGGCTTGCGGGGCGCTTTGGACTTAAATTGAACCGCCTTTCACCCGCAGAGCGCTTCCTGCTCTTTCGATATGTGGCCAGTGAAGGCACAATGCGCATCCTTTTTTGGCTGGCCTTGCCGGAGGCGCCTCGAAATGATCAAAACGCCGTACTACCTCATCGATAAACAGAAGCTGCTGGCGAACATGCAGAAGATCGCCTACGTGCGCGAACAGTCCGGGGCCAAGGCCCTGCTGGCACTCAAGTGCTTCGCCACCTGGTCGGTGTTCGACCTGATGCAGCAATACATGGACGGCACCACGTCGTCGTCGCTTTACGAGCTCAAGCTCGGTCGACAGAAGTTCGCTGGCGAAACCCACGCCTACAGCGTGGCCTGGGCCGACGACGAGATCGAGGAGATGCTCGAAAACTGCGACAAGATCATCTTCAACTCCATCGGTCAGTTGCAGCGCTACACCGAGGCTTCGGCCGGCAAGGTGCGTGGCCTGCGGGTCAATCCGCAAGTGAGCAGCTCGGACTATCTGTTGGCTGACCCCGCGCGACCGTTCAGCCGTCTGGGCGAGTGGGACCCGGTGAAGATCGAGCAGGTCATCGGGCAGATCTCTGGCTTCATGTTCCACAACAACTGCGAGAACGGTGATTTCGGCCTGTTCGACCAGATGCTGTGCACCATCGAAGAACGCTTCGGCGACTTGCTGCACAAGGTCGAGTGGGTCAGCCTCGGTGGCGGTATCCATTTCACGGGTGAAGGCTACGCACTGGACGAATTCTGCGCGCGCCTCAAGGCTTTCTCGCAAAAATACGGCGTTCAGGTCTACCTGGAACCGGGCGAAGCGGCCATCACGCAGAGCGCGTCGCTGGAAGTCACCGTGCTCGACACCCTCTACAACGGCAAGCACCTGGCGGTTGTGGACAGCTCCATCGAAGCGCATATGCTCGATCTGCTGATCTATCGCCTGAATGCCAAGCTGGCGCCCAGCGAGGGTGAGCACACCTACATGGTGTGCGGCAAATCCTGCCTGGCCGGCGACATTTTCGGTGAATATCAGTTTGATCGTCCGCTGGCGATTGGGGATCGGCTGTCGTTCATCGATGCAGCGGGTTACACCATGGTCAAGAAGAACTGGTTCAACGGCCTGAAAATGCCGTCCATCGTAGTGAAACAACTCGACGGTACAGTCGAAGTGGTTCGTGAGTTTGATTACAACGACTACATGTCCAGCCTTTCGTAAGCTGGCAGAGAAGGAGAGAGAGAAAAATTGAAGAAGAACGTGCTTATCATTGGTGCAGGAGGTGTCGCCAAGGTGGTGGCCCACAAGTGCGCGCAGCACAACGATGAACTCGGTCGTATTGCTATCGCGTCGCGCAACATCTCCAAGTGCCAGGCCATCATCGACAGCGTCAAGGCCAAGGGCAGCCTCAAAGTGCCCGCCGAAATCCAGGCCTTCTCGCTGAACGCCCTGGATGTCGAAGCGACCAAGACGCTGATCCGCGAAACCGGATCGCAGATCGTCATCAACGTCGGTTCCGCGTTCCTCAACATGTCGGTGCTGCGCGCCTGCATCGATACCGGCGTGGCCTATCTGGACACCGCCATTCACGAAGAACCAGGCAAAGTCTGCGAGACGCCGCCCTGGTATGGCAACTACGAGTGGAACCACCTCGAAGAGTGCAAAGAAAAGAACATTACCGCCATTCTTGGCGTGGGCTTCGACCCGGGTGTGGTCAACGCCTATGCAGCACTAGCGCAACAACAGTATTTCGACCGCATTGATTCGATCGACATTCTCGACGTCAACGCCGGTTCCCATGGCAAGTACTTCGCCACCAATTTCGACCCGGAAATCAACTTCCGCGAATTCACCGGACAAGTGTGGAGCTGGCAGAACAGCCAGTGGACCAGCAACACGATGTTCGAAGTCAAACGCACTGACGACCTGCCGGTCGTAGGCGAGCAGAACCTGTACCTGACCGGCCACGATGAAGTGCACTCGCTGTCGAAGAACCTCGACGTGCCCAACGTGCGTTTCTGGATGAGCTTCGGCGAGCACTACATCAATGTGTTCACCGTACTCAGGAACCTTGGCCTGCTCTCCGAGCAACCGGTCAAGACCGCCGAAGGCCTGGAAGTCGTGCCGCTGAAAGTGGTCAAGGCCGTGCTGCCTGATCCGAGCTCGCTGGCGCCTGGCTACACCGGCAAGACCTGCATTGGCGACCTGGTCAAGGGCACCAAGGATGGTCAGCCGCGCGAAGTGTTCATCTACAACGTGGCTGATCACGAAGACGCTTACGCGGAAACTGACAGCCAGGGCATTTCCTATACCGCAGGCGTGCCGCCCGTGGCCGCAGCCTTGCTGGTCGCCCGTGGCGAGTGGGACGTGCAGCGCATGGCCAACGTCGAGGAGCTTCCGGCCGAGCCGTTCCTCAAGGCGCTGGATGTGATGGGCCTGCCGACCCGCATCAAGGACGAAAATGGAGATCGTCCGTGGAGCTGAAACGCTTGAAGCTCGCAACCTACAGTTGAACCGAGTTTCCCGCGCCATACGCAAAAACGCCGCTCATTGAGCGGCGTTTTTGTTTGTGCGTAATGGGCTCATGACTTTGGACGGCAGGGGTGCAACATTCCCGCCCGTCACCCACATGCCAACCCGGCCCGGCGAACCGGCACTAACCCGAGGTTGCGCGGTCAGTAATTGGCGCCAGTAGCGACGAGGATCGTCTCTGATAGCGGCACATCAGGCTACGTTTAGCGTTTTCTCCACTGCCTTAGGGCAAAAACCAGCGATGGATTGCGTCCTGGACCGACTATTTCTTTTGCGGGCGACACTTTATGGGTTTGCTTCTCGATCCGCGTCATGACATTGATGCCGCTTTATTAAGCTATCGCCGGGTGTTCTGGTCGCTGGCGCTGTTCAGTGGGGTGATCAACCTGCTGGTGCTGGTGCCGTCGCTCTACATGATGCAGGTGTACGACCGGGTTCTCACCAGCCGCAACGAAACCACCTTGTTCATGCTCACCTTGATCGCCCTGGGCCTGTTCATGTTCAGCGCCCTGATCGAGTGGGTGCGCGGTGAGGTGATGATTCGCATGAGCGCGGGGCTGGACGATGCCTTGGGCGAGCGGATTTTCGATGCCGCCTTCGCCCGCAGCCTGCGCGAGCACAACGCCAACCCGGCGCAGGTACTCACCGATCTGGCGACGCTGCGGCAGTTGATCACCGGCCAGGGCCTGATCGCCTTGCTCGATGCGCCGTGGTTGCCAATCTTCCTGCTGGTGGCGTTCATCTTTCACCCCTGGTTCGGCGTGCTGACGCTGGTGCTGGCCCTGGTGCTGATCGGTCTGGCGCTGTGGGGCGAGTTGGCGACTCGCACGCGTTTGGGCGAAGCCAATCGCCTGGGCGTGCAGTCGTCGATCTATGTAAACAGCACGTTACACAATGCCGAAGTCATCCAGGCCCTGGGCATGCTCGGGCCGTTGCGTCAGCGCTGGAGTCTGTTGCAGCAACGCATTGTTGCCGCCCAGGCCCATGCCAGCGACCGCGGCGCGCGAATCACTTCGATGACGCGTTTCGTGCGCATCTCCGGACAGTCTCTGGCCCTGGGCCTGGGGGCGTTGCTGGTGCTTGAAGGCGAATTGTCGGCGGGCATGATGATTGCGATGTCGCTGCTGCTGGGGCGTGCCCTGGCGCCGGTGGAAATTGCCATTGGCTCGTGGAAGCAGTTCAACTCCGGCCGCCAGAGCTACCAGCGCCTGAGCCAGCTGCTGGCCCAGCATCCGCGCGAGCGCCTGCGCATGCCTTTGCCACCACCCACTGGCGCGGTACGCCTGGAACAGCTGTATGTCGGACCGCCCGGCGCCTCGCAGCCGATCTTGCGGGGCATCAATTTCAGCCTGGCCAAAGGTGATGTGCTCGCCGTCGTCGGTCCCAGCGCCAGTGGTAAATCAACGCTGGCCAGGGCGATGGTCGGGGTATGGCCGGCCATGGGCGGGTCGGTGCGCCTGGACGACGCCGAGATCAGTCAATGGTCCCACGATGCCCTGGGCCCGCACCTTGGATACCTGCCGCAGGACATCGAACTGTTCGATGGCAGTGTGGCCGACAACATTGCCCGCTTCGGCGAGCAGGACGCCGACAAGATCATCGCCGCCGGGCGTCACGCTGGCATTCACGAAATGATCCTCAGGTTCCCCAAGGGTTACGACACACCGCTGGGCCCCGGCGGGCTTGGCTTGTCCGGTGGACAAAAGCAACGCCTCGGCCTGGCTCGCGCGCTCTATGGGCACCCGTCGTTGATTGTGCTCGACGAGCCCAATTCCAACCTGGATGAAGCGGGAGATCTGGCACTGGTGCAAGCCATCAGTGTGCTCAAGGCTGCTGGCAGCACCGTGGTGTTGATCACCCACCGGCCTAATGTGCTGGCGGTAGTCGATTACATCCTGGTGCTCAAGGACGGCACTCAACAAGCATTCGGTCCAAGGGACCAGGTGCTCAAGGCATTGATGCCGGGGCCAAGACCGGCCGCGGTAAAGGAGACTGGCGAAGATGCATGATTTGACCCGTGAGCAGGGGCTGAGCGTGCGCAGCGCCAACACGTTGCCCAGCGCCAGTACCGACGCCGGCGGAGCGGCACGCTATGGCGTGGGTTTCCTGATCCTGACGCTGGGCGGCTTCCTGCTCTGGGCTTGCCTGGCGCCGCTCGACCAGGGTGTCGTGGGCAGCGGCACCGTGGTGGTGGCGGGCGAACGCAAGGCTGTGCAGTCGTTGGTCGGTGGCGTGGTGGAAAAGCTGCTGGTCAGCGATGGCGACCGCGTCACCCAAGGGCAGTTGCTGGTGCAGTTCAATACAGTGCAGGCGCAGTCCCAACTGGACGTGACCCTGGGCAAGTTGCTCAACGATCGCAGCATTGAAGCGCGATTGATTGCCGAGCGCCTGGGCTCAGCCGAGATCCAATGGCCCGCTGAGCTGCTGGAGCGCGCCGACGAACCGCGGGTCAAGGCCGCCATGGCTTTGCAGAGCCAGTTGTTTCTGACTCGCCGCGCAGAACTGGGCAGCCGCTTGCAGATCATCGAACACGAAGCCGCGGCGTTGCAGCAGCAATTGCACGGCTACGAAGGCGTCAAGCGCAACTACGACGCGCAGATGCGCTTCCAGCAGCAGGAGCTGGAAGGCCTGCGTGATTTGGCCCGTGAAGGCTACGTTCCGCGCAACAAACTCTTCGAGTCCGAGCGCAACGCCGCTCAATTGGCCGGGCAGATAGCCTCCGGGGTGGGCGATGTCGGCAGGACCCGCCAGGCGATCAACGAAAGCCGGCTCAAGGCTTTGCAGGCGCAGCAGGAATTTCGCCGCGATGCCGAAACCCAGCTCAGCGAAGTCTCTGCCGAGGCGGCAGGGTATGCCGATCAGATTCGTGCCTTGCAGTTTGAAGTCGACAACGGTGCGATCCGTGCGCCGGTGTCCGGACAGGTCATGGACGTGAGTATTCATACGGTCGGGGGCGTTGCGCAGGCTGGGCAAACCCTGATGCAGGTGGTGCCGCTGGATGCGCCGATGGCGATCACCGCGCGTTTCGAGCCGCTGATGGCCAACAAGTTGCGTCCGGGTCTGCCGGTGCATGTGCATTTCACCGCGCTGCAACGGGTGGATACACCAACGGTCACCGGTACGGTGACTACGGTGTCGGCGGACCAGTTGATCGATGAGCAAACGCACCAGCCGTACTTTTCCGCCAAGGTGGAAATTCCCGCCGGCACCGTCGCTTCGCTCCAGGCCGCCGGTCTGCTGGTGCGTCCCGGCATGCTCGCCGATGTCACGGTGGTGACGGGGGAACGCACGTTGATGAACTACCTGATGAAACCTTTGCGTGAGCGCTTGCTTGCGGCCTTCAAAGAGGAATGAGCATGACCGACCGTTGTCGCTATCGCTCCCGTGTGCTGCTGGGTTTGTATATCAGCTGGGCCGTGGTCAATCCGGTTTGGGCAGCCGAAGGAGGCCTGAGCCTGACCGCTGCCTATGACGCCTCACGCGCTAATGACCCGACCGTGCAATCGGCGGCGCATGCCTTTGATGCTTCGAAGCAGGAGGAGGCGATTGGCCGCGGGGGCCTCTATCCGCAAGTGTCGTTGACGTCGCGCTACGGCTACGGCGGGCGTATCGATGGCGGCGACGACAGCACCTACGTCAACAGTAATGATTACCAGGCAAACAACGTCACTCTGGCGGCGCAACAACCTCTCTATGACAAGGGGCGCTGGGCGGCGTATCAGGAAGGCAAGGCGCGAGGGCAGTTGGGTAACCAGTTATTCGACGTTGCCGGCCAGACCCTGTACGACCGGGTCGCCAAAGGCTACTTCGACGTCGCCCGGGCTGAAAACGAGATCAAGTTGATCGCCCAGCAAAAGGCTGCCATCAGTGGCTTGGTGACACAGAGCAAAAAGCTTTATCAGGGCGGGCAGGGCGCGATCACCGACATTGATGAGGCCCAGGCGCGGCTCGATCTCGTCGAAGCCCAGGAGGCTGAAGCCCAGGCCCGTCGCGTGGCTGCGTTGCGGGCATTGTCCGGTCGCGCCAGCCTGCCGATCGATGACATCCAGCCGATGCGCGAAGAACTCGCCGCCGGTAGCCCGATCCCGCCGGAGCAGGATTTGCCTTACTGGACAGCGATTGCCCGTGAAGCGAGCCCCGAGCTGGCAGCCCGCCTGGCAGCGGTGAAAGTCGCCGAGGCGCAGGCCGACAGCCAGCGCGCCGGGCATCATCCGACCTTGTCGCTGACCACCCAGCTAACCCGCCGGGAAACCCGTCAGTACGAGGATCTCGATCCGCGCCAGGACACCTATTACGTGGGGGTGCAGCTGGATATTCCGTTGTATCGCGGCGGGGCGGTACGCGCTTCGGTGGCGAAGGCCGAAGCACAACTGGCCGGTGCCCAGTCTGACTACGATGTGCAGCGCCAACAGTTGGCCGAGGACATCGAAGCCGATTACCTGGGCGTGGTGGCCGGGTTCAGCAAGAGCAAGGCGATGCAGCGGGCGGTGGAGTCCAATCAGCGAGCCCTGACTTCCACGGAAAAAGGCTTTCAGGGTGGCGTGCGTTCCACGGTGGATATTCTTGATGCACAGCAGCGGGTATTCCAGGCCCGCCGAGACCTGCTCAACACCAAACTCGACATGCTGCAAAGCTATGTGAGCCTGCACACCCACACCGGCCAGATGAACCGCGGAGTTCTGGAACAGGTGCAAAGCCTGTTCTGAAAAAGCCTCGGTTCTAACCAAAGCTCAAGATCTCAGCCTAACCCCCCTGTAGGAGTGAGCCTGCTCGCGATAGCGGTGAGTCAGCTGGCAGCAGTGCTGAATGTACCGCCGCCATCGCGAGCAGGCTCACTCCCACATTTTGATCTGCGGCTGTCCTCGATATTTGTAGCGCAGCCAATCCCCTGTAGGAGTGAGCCTGCTCGCGATAGCGGCGGGTCAGCTTGCATCAGTGCTGAATGTACCGCCGCCATCGCGAGCAGGCTCACTCCCACATTTTGATCTGCGGCTGTCCTCGATATTTGTAGCGCAGCCAATCTCCTGTAGGAGTGAGCCTGCTCGCGATAGCGGTGGGTCAGCTGGCAGCAGTGCTGAATGTACCGCCGCCATCGCGAGCAGGCTCACTCCCACATTTTGATCTGCGGCTGTCCTCGATATTTGTAGCGCAGCCAATCCCCTGTAGGAGTGAGCCTGCTCGCGATAGCGGTGAGTCAGCTTGCATCAGTGCTGAATGTACCGCCGCCTTCGCGAGCAGGCTCACTCCCACATTTTGATTTGCGGTTGCCTTGGATTTTTGGGGCACTGACAATCCCCTGTAGGAGTGAGCCTGCTCGCGATAGCGGCGGGTCAGCTTGCATCAGTGCTGAATGTACCGCCGCCTTCGCGAGCAAGCCCGCTCCCACAGGTTTGGGGCTTGACTCAGGCTGTAAAGTCGCTGGCGTGCAGCTCCTTGACGCCGACCAGTTCGAACTCGAACTCGGGGGTGGCATCGGCGTTGACACTGCCGTATAGAATGCCATCGGCAAAGCGCAGTTGGCCGGTGGCGTTGGCAGGGTCGAAGGCGTTGCTGCCGATGAAGGTGAAGGCGTCGACAGTGGCGGTCAGCGGGTTGGCGTCCAGGCCGGTGAAGTCCAGATGATCACCCTCGGTGGTCTTGAAACCGTTGATCACATCGCGCAACGCCCCGACGCCCATGTCCGACAGCGCACCAAACGCGTAGGTATCCGCGCCTGTGCCACCGGTGAGGTTGTCGGTGCCGGCACCGCCGATCAGCCGGTCATCGCCCGAACCGCCCACCAGCGTGTCGTTACCCGCGCCCCCGTTCAGAACGTTCGCGGCGCTGTTGCCGGACAAACTGTCGGCGTAGGCGCTTCCCGTCAGGTTTTCGAAGTATTTCAAGGTGTCGAGCCCCGAACTCACAGTGTTTTGTTGCGCCGACGTCGAGAGGTTTACGGTAACACCAGACAGGGCGCTTTCATAAGACACCGTGTCAATGCCATCGCGCCCGTCCAGCACGTTGTTGCCGGCACCGGCGAACAATGTGTTGTCCAGCGCGTTGCCCGTGCCATTGGCGGCACCAGTTCTATCGACATACAGATGCTCGACGTTGTTGCTGAGGGTATAAGCCGCCAGGCTGCTGTGTACACGGTCGATCCCCCCAGACACGGCATTGCTGCTGATCTCGACCACGCTGTCGCCGGCGTTGTCGACATAGTAGGTGTCGTTGCCATCGCCGCCGCTCATGGTATCGGCCCCTGTAGCACCATTGAGCACGTTATTGGCGGCATTGCCGGTGATGAAGTTTTCCCGCTCATTGCCGGTGCCGTTGATATTCGACACACCGGTGAGCACCAGGTTCTCGAGATTGGCGCCCAGGGTCCAGCTGACCGAGGCCTGTACCGTATCGATCTGCGAGGTCGAGTTGTTGCTTTCCACCACGCGGTCGGACGCGCTATCGACCACATAGATGTCGTTGCCATCGCCACCGGTCATGGTGTCGGCGCCCAAGCGTCCATCGAGTGTGTCGTTGCCTGGAGTGCCCACCAGGGTATCTGTCTGGTCGGTGCCGGAAATCATGTTCTGAGCGTTGTCGAAAATGTCCTGCACACTGTTGTTGTCATTAGGGTTGCCCTGGAAGCCAAGGTCGCTGGCGATGTAGTCAGCCAGACGCTGGCCGACGATTTCCGCCGATTCTTCGTGCAGGTGCCAGACGTCGTCGGGATACGCCTGCGGGTCGACTTCGTGGCGCAAGGGGAGGTCGGTGTAGTCCACCGCCAGCTTGACATCGCTGCGCTCGGCGGCGATGGCTTCCTGGGCGGCGCGAACATAGCCAACCCCTTCGACGATGGAGGCAATCTTCTCCTCCGAGTAACCGCGGGTACGTGCCGCGCCCTGATCGTAGTGACCGGTTTCCATCATGTACACGCTGAAGTTGCCGAGCTGGGCATGCAGGTAATCAAACACCTTCAGGGTCGCGGCCTTGTAGGCCGCTGCTGCCGCTGTTTTGTCCGTGGCGCGGCCGATCTCCTGGGCGGCTTCCTCGCCCTGGCCCCAAATGATGCCCATGGTGACGTTATCGATGGATTGCAGTTCGGTGAGCTGCTCGCGCAGCAGTGTCTCGGCGCGCAACAGCGCAGGCCCGGGTTGGTTGGTGTCGGTCAGCCACCAGCACAACTTGAGTTCCTCGGCGCTGAGAGTCGACAGGCCGGTGACCGTGCTGCCGCCCACCGCGAGGTCGATGCCGTTGCCATCGGCGTCGTTGAACTGGCTGCGCACGTCATAGGTGGTGTAGCGGTCCAGGTCGTTGACCAGCATCGAGGTGCCGGACTGATTGTCGTCTTCCGTCATGCGCAGCAGGCGTGCATTGGATTGGCCGAGGACAGGCAGGTAGAGGATGTCCTGTTGAGCTCGTTCGCCGAACACGAAATCACTGGCGGTCAGGGTGTTGAGGTAGTTGCCGTTGAGGGCGATTTCGAAGCGATTGCCATTGGCGTCGACCTCGGCGGATTTGACGTAGGTCTTGTCGCCGGCCGCGTTGAGGGTCATGTACAACGTGCCATTGCTGCCATCGCCGAGGCCGAGAATGCCCAGGGCTGACACATCGATCTTGTCGACGCCCACGGTGAAGTCATAAAGGGTGTCGGTGGCCGTGACACCGCCAGTGCCGTAATTGCGGTAGCTGTCGAGTAAGTTGGTGTAGCGGAAGGTGTCCGCACCGTCGCCGCCGTACAGCGAATCGCGTCCGGCGCCACCGTCGACAATGTCCGCGCCAGTGCCGGCCTTGATTGTGTCGTTGCCACTGAGGCCGAGGATCAGGTCTTCGCCCACCGTGCCGTTGAGGCTTTCAGCGTTGTTGGTGCCGGTGATGGTGTTAACGGGGGCGGGGGCATCGGCCACCGCCAGGGCGAAGCTATCGCTGACCGATGCACCGGCCGGGTCCGTGGCTTTGACCAGCACGTTGTAATTGCCGGAGGCGGTGCTGGTCGGCGTGCCGGTGAAGGTCAGGTTGGTGGCATTGAAGCTCAGCCAGGCGGGCAGGGCGCTACCATCGGCCAGGGTCGCGGTGTAGCTGAGGCTGTCGTTATCCGGATCGGTAAAACTGGTGGCCGGCACCGCGTAGTTGAACGGGGTGTTTTCGGTCGCGCTCTGATCCAGCAACGCCGTTGCCACCACCGGCGCATGGTTGACCGTTGGCGACGTGGCGAAGACGAAATTGGCGCTGGTCAGCGTGTTGAGGTAGTTGCCGTCCAGTGTCACTTCGAAGCGGTTGCCATTGGCATCGGCGGTCAAGGACTTGATGTAAGTCTTGGTGCCGGCACTGTTGAGCACCGCGTACACGGTGTTGTTCTTGCCATCCCCCAGTCCGGTGAATCCAATGGCCGAGAGGTCAATCTTGTCGGCGGCGATATCGAAATCGGTGATCACGTCGCTAAGATTGGCACCGCCGGTGTTGTAGTTGCGGTAACTGTCCAGGCGATTGGAGAACGCAAAGATGTCCGCGCCAGTGCCGCCGGTGAGGGAGTCCATACCGGCACCGCCGTCGAGCTTGTCGTCGCCCGCGCCGCCACTGAGGCTGTCGTTGCCCGCCAGGCCGAGCAGGGTGTCGGCCGAGTCGGTACCCAACAGGGAGTCGCTGCCGCTGGTGCCGGTGATCACTCGATTGAAGATGAAATTGCTGGCGGTCAGGGTGCTGGTCAGGTTGCCCGAGAGAATCAACTCGAAGCGATTGCCGCTGGCGTCGGCATCGTAGTCCTTGATGTAAGTGCGGTCGTTGCTGGCGCTGTAGCTGACCTGCAAGGTGCCGCCACGGCCATTGCCCAGGCCGGTGAAGCCGAGGCCGGCGAGGTCGATCTTGTCCTGGGTGACGTCGAAGTCGGTGATGGTGTCATCGAAGCTTGTGGTTGCGTTGCGATAACTGTCGGACTGAGCGACGTAACGGAACGTATCGGCGCCGGTACCGCCGGTGAGTTTGTCGATGCCTGCACCGCCCACCAGAATGTCGCCACCGGCACCGCCATTGATGGTGTCATTGCCCCCAACGCCGTAGAAAATCTCGCTGGCGGCGCTGCCCAGCAGGGTGTCGTTGCCAGCCGTGCCTTGCACGGTGGTCATCGGCACCGTGGCGCTGACGTAGCTGCCGTCACCATAGACCAGCGTGGCACCGTTGCTGGTGTGGCTGATGGTGTTGCCGATAATGGCGTTGCGATCCGTGCCGTCTTCATTGCGCTCCGCAACGCCGTAGGTCGACAGGTTGCTGCCGGTGATGATGTTGCCCTGGATCGTGTTATCGCTGCCGTTGAAGTACTTGCCGGACACGCCCAGGGTGTCGTTGTAGGACTGGATGATGATTTCCGGAACGGGGTTGCCCAGGGAGTTGTTGCTGAGCGTGTTGTCGATGACCTCGACGTGGTTACTGCCGTAAATGCGAATCCCGGCGCTGGCGTTGTCGTGAATATCGACGCCGCTGACGGTCACCTCGCTGGACATTTTGATCAGCACCCCTTCGGCGCCGTTGCCGTACACCTCGCCACCGGTGATGGTGATGTTGCTGGGGGAGGGGATGTCCTCGCTGCCGCGCTGCACCACGATGCCATTACCGCCATTGTTGTAGGCAATGTTGTTGGTGAGGGTGAAGTCGTGGGTACTGGTGACAACGTTGAAACCGTGGCGGTCGTTGTCGTAGGCGACGTTGTTTTCGAAGGTGCTGTCGCTGAGGAAGTCAGCCACGAAGCCGTCCAGGCCATTGCCGTGGGACACGCTGTTCTTGATGACCATGTTGACGGTCTGCTCGTGCGGGTCGAAACCGTACCCGGAGCAATCCTTGATCTCGACGCTGTCGAGGGTGACGTTGGAGTCGTAGCCTTCTTCGCCGGGAATGTAGCCGTTGAACCAGCCGTCGATCTTGCCCGTGGTGCTGTCACGGTTGCCATCAATGGTGAGATTGCTGACGCCGAAGTCGTGGGTTTCCTCGCCATAGGCAGAGCGGATGACCCCCGTGATCTTGGTGTCGGAGCCGTCAGCCACTTTGACCGTAGTTGCGCCCATGCCGTCGCCGTACAGGTAGACGTTGCTCTTGAGCATCAGGCAGCCGTCGGAGGGTTCTTCGCCTCCCGAAACGATATAAGTTCCGGTCGGCATATACACTTGCCCACCCCCTGCGGCGGCCGCTGCATCAATTGCACTTTGTATAGCCGCTGTATCGTCAGTGATGCCATCTCCTTTGGCGCCAAAATTTTGTACGTTAAAAATCATATGCTTATCTCCATATCAGGCCGAAACTACGATCAATGCCAATATTCCATCGGCGGCTACCGTGTTATGACCCAGCGGAGCGCAAAAGTTGTGACCACATATCGGGGAAGTGTCAAAAAACCGAACCAACTGATCAGCGGTTGTGCGGTCCTTCGAAAAAACAACGTTCTATTGACGCTGACTCAGGTAGCGCGAGATGCCGTATGTCGTCCCCGGTGAACGTCTCGCCAGGTGGCAGTTTCTACCGCATACAGCCCTTGGAAATCGGTGCCATGTACGAAGACCGGAGATCACAAGCGCTAGCCACGTGGCATGACTTACTGGATTGCTCTGATATCCGCATGACTGCGCAGGAGCAATATGAAGAATTGCTCCGACTGGCAGAGGTGTTCCTGAGACAAGGTTTCATCGACCGAGAGGAGCGAAAGCGTCTGGTGACTGAGGCGACCAAACGTTATGCCCAGGCAGTGGAAATCGTGAGCAGCGGAAGATAGGGGATTAGCAGCAAGCTGATAGCTCTCGGCCCGAGCTTGATGCCGGGCTTGCTATTACTTTCGTATTCGCTGCTACCTTTTCTCAAAATGATTGGCCGAGTAGCGAGGAGCAACAGGGCTGACACGAACGAGGTCGTTGCGCAGATCCGAGATAAGGGTCTCGATGGCAAAACCGTTGTTGAGCGGGGCAATCGGGATTCCGGTGACCGTCAGGATTTCCTGATTCGAGGTGCCTTGATAAAAACGAACGGTCAGCGTTGCCGGGGGATCTACCGTACAGTCGCAGCGTGTCGGCAGAAAGCTTTGCTCTACGAGGTGGCGCAGTTCCAGAGTCGATAACATGGCGACATACCTTGACGGGAGTCAGCCAAATGACTTTTGTCAGACGTGGATGGGGAAGCTCCTGGAAAGTAGATGCTTGATGGGCTCCCTAAACACATTTGGCCAAGAGCCCCTCATTAAGTGTATTCCTCAAGCGCCCAGAGGGATTAGACCGTTTTTCTCTGGCCGTCTTGAAAGACGGCGCATTCGTCGCGGTCGTTCAGAGAAGACGGGACTGCTCTAGCGTGTGGCGGCAGGAGGCTGAAACGGCAGGTATTGCCACCGGCTTGTTTTGCCTGGTACATCGCGCTGTCAGCCTGCCCGAGCAAGTCTTCGGCACTGACACCTTCAGAGGGAAACAGGCTGATACCGACGCTCATGCGCATTTCGATACTCTGAGCCTCGATCATGAAGGGCTGATTGATCGCGGCGATAAGTTTATTGGCCAAGGCCTCAAGCTGGTCGACTTGATCCGTGCCCGTGATCAGAATCGCGAACTCGTCCCCGCTTAAACGAGAGACAACGTCGGATCTGCGCACGGTCTGGCCCAAGCGTTCGGCTACCGCTACCAGCAGCTTGTCTCCACAGGCGTGCCCCAGCGTGTCGTTGACCGACTTGAAGCGATCCAGATCGATAAACATCAACGCCAACGACTGTTGATGTCTCGTGGCGTGGTCCATCGCCTGATCGAGCAGATTCAGAAACAACCTGCGGTTAGGCAACCCGGTCAGGGTGTCATGGAACGCCAGCTGCCGCATGCTGGCGCGTTCGTCATCCATCAACTTGAAGTTGTGCAAGATGGCGATGAAGTGCGTCACCACACCTTGATGATCGAGCACGGGGGTGATGACCTGATTGACCGTACAATTACCGCCATCCTTGCGTCGCTCGACCATTTCTCCCTGCCAGGTCAGGCCCGCCAGGAGCGTCAGCCATAGGTCCCGATAGAAGGTAGTACTTTGTCTTCCCGAGGAGAGCAGGTGCGGGGTTTTCCCCACCAGTTCCAGTTTGGTATAGCCACTCAAGAGGCAGAACGCTTTATTGATCCAGACGATGCACCCCGTCCGCTCTGTGATCATTACCGGGTTTGTCGCAGCATCCAATGCTCTTACCAACAACTGCTGGTCATATTCGATCATTGCCCCTCCGACATCGCTATTGACACATTAAGCCTTGATTCAGGCTAGGGCCACGGAGGAGGAAATCCGTTGATCAAGATCAACTTTATCTGCCGTAATCAGCGTCGAACGGGACGCCGTTTCTGATAAAGATCAAGTCGCCTCCGGCAGGAGCGTTCAATCTGGATACCTGTTCACTTCATCCAGATGGCCGCGTGCCAAGGTGCCCCATGTCGCAGACTCAACGTTTACTGCTAATAGCCCCCCCAGCCATGACCCGCACGCCCGCGTTCGACCGCGCCGCCGCGTTGGCACTCGCGATGCAATTGCCGTTGCACATCGTGGCGTTCGATTATTTGCAGGCCCTGGCGGTGGCTGGCCTGTTCGCCCCTGAACAAATCAACCTCGCCCGGGACGGCTATTTGCAAACCCATCGGCAGTGGCTCGCGGAGCAAGCCGGGCTGATGAGCAAACACGGGGTCGAGGTCACCAGCGAGGTGGTGTGGGTACAGCATCCTTATGAGGAGATTCTGCACTTCGTCAACGAGATGCCGCTGGCGCTGATCATCAAGGATGCCCAGGAAGAATCGGCATTGAAACGGGTGTTTTTTACGCCGCTGGACTGGCAGTTGTTGCGCGATTGTCCGGTGCCGGTGCATCTGGTGACCAATGCCCTCAACCCGCGACCCCACAACGTACTGGCCATCGTCGATGTGTTGCGCGGCGAAGACCAGGACCTTGTCTTCAACGACCAGATTATCGACGCTGCGATCAAGCTGGCTGAACAGTGTGACGCCCGGCTGGAGCTGCTACATGCTTTTGACTGGACGGCCGTGTATGCCCAGGACATGGGATTTGGTGCGCTACCGTTGGCCGTCGGGATTTATGAAACGTTGGGCGTGGCTCAGGCCGAGGCATTTTCGGCCTTGGCAGAGCGTCACGGTGTGCCACCGGAATGTCGGCACTTCATCGAAGGCGCACCGGTGTCGAGTATTTGTCAATTTTCGGCAGACCACCACACCGATGTCATCGTGATGGGAACGGTGCAGCACAAGGGGTTGAACAAGCTGCTGGGGACCACGGCCGAACAACTCCTGCATCGGGCGCCGTGCAGTGTACTGGCGATAAAACCAGGCAAGACTCTGCAATCCTGAAAACTTGGGTAGCCCCGCGATGAACCGTTGGCCGGAACCACCGACGATTTCATGGCCCGGCACTCGCGGCAGTACCGCTTGTGGCAATTCACCGTCCACCAGGTGCAGATCGGTGCGGCACACGCCGCAGGCCAAGACTTTAATGAGCAGTTGGTTTGGACCCGCTGTCGGGATCGGGCGCTCTTCCCGTTGCAGCGGTTGGCCGGGTGCATGCAAAACCATGGCGCGCATGTCGATGCTCCAGACGTGCGGATGTTAGCGGAGGGGGCGATGACAGCCCACGACTAGCTGCTTGAGCCCTTCCATGTTGAGGATCTTGACGTCTCGCCCCGTTATTTCCACCAGCCCCTGATCCCGCAGATGCGCAATGCCCCGGCAGATGGTTTCCAATCGCAGCCCCAGGTAGGAGCCGATTTCTTCGCGGCGCATTTTCAGCACGAAGTCCCTGGATGAATAACCACGCATATTCAAACGTTGTGACAGGTTCAGCAGAAAGGCGGCCAGGCGCTCATCCGAGTTCATGTTGCCCAACATCATCAGCATGTCGTGATCGCGGACGATTTCCCGACTCAGGAGCCTGTTAAGGTTGTGCTGCAGTGACGGCAGGCTCTGGGCGAGTTTTTCCAGTTGCGCAAAGTGGATGGGGCAGACTTCACTATCCTCAAGGGCAAACGCGTTGCAGGCATGTTCATCGCTACTGATGGCGTCCAGCCCGAGTATCTCGCCAGGTATTTGAAATCCGGTGACTTGTTCACGACCGTCGACGGACACCATGCAGGTCTTGAATGAGCCGATACGGACCGCGTAAAGCGAGCGCAGGGGATCTCCAGTCCGGTACAACGCTGCACCTTTTTTGACCTTGAAGCGTTGCACGATCAGCGTATCCAGACGCTCGACCTCCGGGCCACTCAAGCCTATCGGCAGGCACAATTCCAATACGCTGCAGTTGGAACACGCCGCCTTGAGGTAGTGAACTTGAAGAGGATGGGCTTCAGGCATGGGAGAAAACACCTACTCGGAATGCAGTAAGCATAGGTGGTGGGCCTTGCGACATGCATCTCATTGGGGTGTTTGCCGGGATAATCGACGAATGGGAAAATCCCGTGCCATTCAGCTTGAGCGCTGGCCTGGTGAATTGATGTAAATCAAGTCTCAAGCGTTCCAGGCTTTCAGAATCGATGAATACCCTATGGTGCACCGACCCTTTGGCGGAGAACTCCCATGAGCGATTATCTGAGTCCTGAGCAACTGCAACGGCTGGATGCCTATTGGCGGGCCTCCAATTATCTCGCCGTCGGGCAGATTTACCTCAAGGACAACCCGCTGCTGAAGCAACCGCTGACCCTGGCGCACATCAAACCGCGCTTGCTGGGCCATTGGGGCACTACCCCTGGGCTGAACCTGATCTACACCCACCTCAATCGGCTGATCAACCAGTACGACCTGAACATGCTCTTTGTGGCCGGTCCCGGTCATGGTGGGCCAGCGGTTGTGGCACAGACTTATCTGGAAGGGACGTATACCGAGTTTTATCCCTCGGTGGAGCGCAACACCAACGGTCTGGTTCGCCTGTTTCGGCAGTTTTCATGGCCTTACGGAATCTCCAGCCATGTCTCGGCGCAGATTCCGGGATCGATCCATGAAGGCGGCGAACTGGGCTATAGCCTGGCCCATGCCTATGGTGCCGCGTTTGATAATCCCGACCTGATCGTCGCCTGCGTGATCGGTGACGGCGAGGCCGAAACGGGGACGCTGGCCGCCAGTTGGCATTCCAACAAATTCCTCAACCCTGCGCGTGACGGGGCGGTATTGCCGATCCTGCACCTCAACGGCTACAAAATCGCCAACCCCACGGTGCTTTCCAGAATCAGTGAGGAAGAACTGTCAGCCCTGATGTATGGCTATGGCTACGACCCGTATTTTGTCGAGGGCGATGACCCGGTACAGGTGCATCAGGCGATGGCACAAACGCTGGACACGATGGTACTGAAAATTCGTGAAATCCAGCTTGAGGCGCGTCGGCCCGGGCCATCCGGACCACCGGAGCGACCGCTTTGGCCAATGCTGGTATTGCGCACGCCCAAAGGCTGGACCGGCCCGACATTCGTCGATGGCCATCGGGTCGAGGGCACCTGGCGCGCGCATCAAGTGCCGCTGGCCGATTTCCAGCAGCCGATTCATCTGCGGCAATTGGAGGAATGGCTCGAAAGCTATCGTCCCGACGAATTGTTCGATGCCAATGGCGCCTTGCTCCCCGAGATCGCCGCGTTGGCCCCCACCGGGCATCGGCGCATGAGCGCCAACCCCCACGCTAACGGGGGCTTGTTATTGCAGCCGCTGAGCCTGCCGCGATTTGCCGACTATGCCGTCAAACTCGACATTCCCGGCAGCCTGCGCGCCGAGGCCACACGGGTGATGGGCACGTTTTTGCGCGACGTGATGAAAAACAGTCTGGGTGCGAGCAACTTCCGTCTGTTCGGCCCGGATGAAACCGCTTCAAACCGACTGGATGCGGTCTATGAGGTCAGCGCCAAGGCTTGGATGGAACCGCTGGAGCCCGATGATCTCAACCTGGCAGCCGATGGCCGGGTGATGGAAATCCTCAGCGAACAGGTGTGCGAGGGTTGGCTCGAAGGCTATTTGCTGACGGGTCGCCATGGTGTGTTGTCCTGTTACGAAGCGTTCATCCATATCGTCGATTCGATGGTCAATCAGCATGCCAAGTGGCTGAAAACCGCCGCCGAGGTGCCGTGGCGAAAACCCGTTGCTTCGCTCAATTATTTGCTGACGTCCCATGTCTGGCGCCAGGACCATAACGGTTTCTCCCACCAGGACCCGGGGTTCATCGATCTGCTGGCGAATAAAAAGTCGGATGTCGTGCGGATCTACCTGCCGCCCGATGCCAATTGCTTGCTATCAGTCGCCGATCACTGCTTACGCAGCCGCAACTACATCAATGTCATCGTCGCCGGCAAACAACCGGAATGGCAGTGGCTGGATATCGATGCCGCCATCGGTCATTGCCAGACGGGCATCGGTCGATGGGACTGGGCGTGCCGGGATGATCAAGACCCGGACGTGGTCATGGCCTGTGCCGGTGACGTCCCGACCCTGGAAACCCTGGCCGCCGTCACCCTGTTGCGCGAGTACGTGCCGGATCTGCGGGTGAGGGTGGTCAATGTCGTGGACTTGATGGTGCTGCAGCCGTCGTACCAGCATCCTCATGGCTTGTCGGACAGCGCGTTCGATGAATTGTTTACCGTCGACAAACCGGTGATCTTCGCCTTCCATGGCTACCCTGCGCTGATCCACCGACTGTTGTACAAACGCAACAATCACGAAAATTTCCACGTTCGTGGCTTCAAGGAGGAGGGCGCGACCACGACACCGTTCGATATGGCGGTGATCAACAACCTGGATCGCTATCAATTGTCGCTGGACGTCATCGAGCGCGTGCCCCGGCTGCACGATCAATTGCAAACCGCGCGGTCGCGCTACTGGTCGACCATGGAGAAACACAAGCTTTACCTCATTGAGCACGGGCAGGACATGCCCGAAGTCCTGAACTGGCAATGGACGCCAGCGGCGGGTCGCTGAAGTCCGATAGGGCCGCGCGGCATCGAATACCCACCTGATGGATGTGCGTACAAGGGAAAGAGGAGGTTTGCTATTTTCTCTTCCAGTACTTCTGCATTTCGAGAAATAGAAATGATGCTGTCCAGGTAATGAGTACCAGACCGGTCAATGCCTGCAGGCCGGTCAGGTACTTGAGATTACCCACGGGTGAAATATCGCCGAAACCGATTGTCGTGTAGGTCGTGAAGGAAAAGTACACGCAGTCCAGCAGCGTGCCGTCGAAGTTGCCGGTCAGGCCGCCCCATTCGCCGGAGCGCACCATCAGGTAATAGACCAGCGCGAAGCACCAGACCTCTATCGCGTGGGCCAGCAGGGCGCCGAATACCCCGACGACAATCCTGAAACGGCTCCAAAGCTTGAGCCGCGGCAGCCAATCGTTCAGGCGCAACAGGCATTCGTAGTGGATCACCACAACAATGATGACCACCAGTGTATTGATCAAGGTGACTGCCAGCATGGCGAACCTCCGGCGGTAGCGGATGCGTAGCGGTCCGCACTAAGGGGTGTCATCAAGACAGGTTCTCAGGGGGGCGTCACGGTCAGCTGGGTGGATGGCGGGGACGGGTTTGATCGGCATGAGCGGTGGAAACTCTTCGGGCGTCAGGGTTTCTTTTTCCAGCAACAAGTGTGCACCGGCGTCCAGATCACCCCGACGACTGTCAAGCAGGGCTTTTGCCCGCCCATAGGCTTCATCGAGCAGGGCACGAATACCCAGGTCAACTTCCCTGGCCGTTTGTTCCGAATAGTCTTTCTCACCAACGCTCTGCATACGTTCGCCCAGATAGGTGGTGTTTTGCCGTTCCAGAACCGACTGTCCGAGTTCGGTACTCATGCCAAACCGGGTGATCAATTGTCTGGCGATATCAGTGGCACGAGCCAGATCATCGGCAGCCCCGGTAGAAATCTGGCCATAAGCAAGGTATTCGGCGGCGCGTCCGGCCATCAGGATGACGATCCGGTCCTTGAGCATTTGGCAACTGATGAGGAAGTGATCTTCGGTCGGGCGTTGCAGCGTATAGCCCAAAGAGCCAATGGCGCGGGGCACAATTGAGACTTTGTGGACGGGGTCCATGGCGGGCAGACTACTGGCGGCCAAGGCATGCCCCATTTCGTGATACGCCACCACTTGGCGCTCGTCGGGGTGTAGCACGCTGCTCTTGCGTTCAACCCCCGCGACGATACGTTCCACCGCCGCCGTGAAGTCATTAAGGCTGACCGCTTCGGCGCCACGACGAGTGGCCACGATGGCCGCTTCGTTGACCAGGTTTGCCAGATCAGCGTCCGTGAAGCCCGTGGTGATGTCGGCAATACGCTCGCCATCCAGACCCGGCTCCACAGTGATTTTTTGCAGATGGACCTTGAGGATCGCTTGCCGGCCTTTACGGTCCGGGCGATCAATCAGCACCTGGCGGTCGATCCGGCCGGCTCGCAACAGTGCCGGGTCAAGGATCTCTGGTCGATTGGTCGCGGCCAGTAGTACAACGCCTTCACGGGGATCGAACCCGTCCAGCTCTGCCAGTAACTGGTTGAGGGTTTGCTCCTTTTCGTCATTGCCGCCAAATGCGCCAACACCTCGCATTTTGCCCAGCGCATCAAGTTCGTCGATGAAGATGATGCAGGGCGCCGCCTGCCGTGCTTGCTCGAACAAGTCGTGTACACGGGCGGCACCCACGCCAACGAACATCTCGACAAATTCCGACCCCGAGATCGAGAAAAACGGCACACCGGCTTCACCCGCGATGGCTTTCGCCACCAGGGTTTTGCCGGTTCCCGGCGGACCGACCAACAACGTGCCCTTGGGAATGTGCGCCCCCAAGCGTGCATATTTGGCTTTGTCCTTAAGAAAAGAGACGATTTCTACCAACTCGGCCTTGGCTTCATCGATACCCGCGACATCGGCGAAGGTCACCCCGGTATCGCGCTGCACGAACACCTTGGCTCGGGACTTACCGATGTTCATCAATCCGCCTATGCCTTGTTTTTCCGCCATGCCGCGAAACAGAAAATGCCAGATCACCATGATCAGCAAAAACGGCAGCAGCCAGCCCAGCAGTCCATTCAAAAAGGTGTTTTCGTTGACCCCGGTAAAGCCGACACCCGATTGAGCGAGATCCGTCGCCAGCACCGGGTCGACCCGCACAGTGGAGAACAAGTCGTGCCCGTCAATGGGTTCCTGCAGTTTGCCGCTGATCTGGTCCTTCTCGACTCGTAAATCGCTGACCTTTTGCTCGTTCAGCAGTTGCAGAAACTGACTGTATGGAATGCTTTGTACGACACGACTATCAATAAACAGAAATTGACCGAGGGTGAGCACGATAAACGCGATCGCGAAGTAGGACAGGTTCCATTGCTGATTTTTTTTCATGAAATTCACTCAGAAAGGAGGCCTGGGTCCAACAGGCAGATCGCAGGTGCCAGGGGGATTGGCTCAAACAAGGCGCAAATGATCGTCCACCTCCCTTACCCCCGGCACCGACCAGGCGGCCCGTTCCGCGATGCGGCGCTCGCGCCACAAATGAACGTTGCCTTCCAGTCGCACAACATCCCCATCGACCTTGACGTGAATGTCCTGGGCGTCGACTTCTGCGTTGCGCTTGAGGGCTTCTTCAATGCGATGCTGGATATCGACCACGTCTACCCGAGGGACGAGGGTGAGTCGATTGTCCACACCGACCACGCCGGACAATTTGTGCACGGCGCGCTCGGCGGCTTCTTTCTGGTACTGCCAGTCCACTTCGCCTTCAAGGGTGACCCTCCCGTTCTGCACGATGACCTTAATGTCACCGTCGGGTACGTCGACGCTCCACTTGAGGATATTCAAGGCGCGGGTCGCGATGGTGTCGTCCGCTGTGCCGGCGCCTTTCTCCAGCCTGACCTGGATTTCTTCGGCAACAGCGCGTACCCCTTTGATGCCTTTTACCGCGCGCTCTGCACTGACTTTCTGGGCATAGCTGTTGACGTGACCGGAGAGGGTGACAACGCCATTGTCCACGGCAACGCCAATGCTGGCAGCGTCGATTTCAGGCGTGAACTCAAGCTCCTCCAAAATAGTTTTACGCAGACTCAAATCAGTCATGGCGGTGTCCTCTGTTTGATGCGGTATTGATGGGGCGCAAATGCCCGGTAGTTTTTTTTTACGCCTGAACGACGCCAGGACATTGAGTTAAATCAACAAGGCTTCAGTGAGTTCCTCACTAATCGCCAGCAGGCCATTAGTTGACAAAAATCAGAGTGTGCAACTGATGGAGTCAGATACTTGGGGCAACGATCCGAAGCTTTTCCAGTTGCGATAAACCAAGAGGAAAAAGTCATGAATAAGCGCTTGCCCTTTGTATTGCTGAGCGTTCTGTTAGCAGTGACTGCCGGTTGCAGTAATAAGCGCACTCAGGAATTCGACGCCCGATTGGAGTCTGCGGAAAACAATGCCGCAACGGCCAGACTCCGGGCCGATGAGGCCTACATGAAGGCGGAGCAGGCGCAGGCAACGGCTAGCCAGGCGCTACGCACGGCCGATGAAGACAAGGTGCGTGCCAGTCGGATGACCGACAAGGCGACTCGCAAGTAATGAGCGATTGCACGAACTCCCGACAGGAAGTCGGGTTTGCACTCGGGCAGATAAGCCAAGGAAGAGGTCTGTGATGTTTAAACTTAAACGTATCCTATTGATTGCCCCCACCGAAATGACCCGCACTCCAGCGTTTGACCGGGCGCACGCGCTGGCCTGTGCCACCGGAGCCATATTGCACATCGTCGCGTTCGACTATGTGCAGACGCTGGCGGTGGCCGGGCTGTTTGATCACGATGCGATGGCCCAGGCACGGGAGGGCTACTTACAGGTGCATCGACACTGGCTGGAGCAGCAAGCCCGGTTCCAACGATGCATCGGGTTGCCGGTAACCACCGAGGTCGTCTGGGCCAGGTCCACCCCGGCGAATATCCTTGAGTATGTCAATGACTTCCATGCGGATCTGGTGATCAAGGACACCCAGCACGTCCCTGCACTCGATCGCGCATTCCATCGTCCTCTGGACTGGCTGTTGCTGCGCGACTGTCCCGCACCCTTGCATCTGGTTACGGAAGCTGAAAATCCCAAACCGTTGAAAATTCTCGCGACCATCGATCTGTCCCATCTGGAGGAACTGACCCAAGGGCTCAATGACCGGATTCTCGACCTGGCTTCAACGTTGGCGGCCTCCTGTGACGCCGCCTTGCACGTGTTGAACGTCAACAACTGGTCAGTGATGGGCGACGCTACGAGAAGTGTGCCGACTTCGAGTCTGGATGACAGTTTGAGAGACGCGGTCAACGATGCGCAGGAGGAAGCTTTTGAGGTACTTGTCGAACGCTATGGCATCGAAAAAAAATGCCAGCATCTGTTGACCGGCATTCCCCACAAAGTGATCGGATTTTTCGCCCAACAGAATGCATTCGACATGGTGGTGCTGGGCACGGTCTATCACCACGGAATCGACAGGTTGATCGGCAGTACTGCCGAGAGCGTGCTGAACAGCGCCCCGTGCAGCTTGACGATCGTAAAGCCATTGCCTTGGCTTGACTAAAACGACGATCCGGTCGCACCCCAGGTTGATAAAAATCAACTGTTCTTGCGCCAAAAGGAGCAATCAATAGAGCTCCCATGAATGTTCAAGGAAACGGCCATGCGAATGACATTTCTTGGTGCAGCAGGCACGGTCACCGGCAGCAAATACCTGTTGGAACATCGCGACCAACATGTACTGATCGATTGCGGCCTGTTCCAGGGCTATAAACAGCTGCGATTGCATAACTGGGACCCGTTCCAGCTCCCGGTTGGCAACCTTGGCGCCATCGTCCTTACCCATGCCCATCTGGATCACAGCGGCTACCTGCCCGTATTGGTGCGTAGCGGTTATCGCGGTCCGGTTTATGCCACACCCGCCACCTGTGAGCTGGTGCGGATCCTGCTACTGGACAGCGGCCGCTTACAGGAAGAGGCCGCCGAGTTCGCCAATCGGCATGGTTTCTCTCGGCACAAACCGGCGTTGCCACTTTATACCGAGCAAGATGCCGAGCGGGCACTGAAACTGTTACGACCAGTGGAGTTGCATCACAGGGTCGAAATTGTCCCGGGCATGACCATCCAGCTTCGTTGTGCGGGGCATATATTGGGCGCGGCTACGGTGGAGGTGATCGCCGATGGCATCACGCTGGTCTGTTCAGGGGATCTGGGGCGGCCAGATGATCCATTGATGTTCGCTCCAGAAACCGTCGAGCAGGCTGACTACCTGCTCGTGGAATCGACTTATGGTGATCGCAAACATCCGGTCGAGTCGCCGGAGGCGCAATTGGCTGAAGTCATCACCCGCACCACGCTGCGTCATGGCATCACCTTGGTTCCGTCGTTCGCAGTAGGGCGCGCCCAACTGTTGATGTACCACCTGTATCGGCTGAAACAACGACACGCGATTCCCGATGTGCCGATCTATCTCAACAGCCCGATGGCCACCGACGTCACGAGTTTGTACCAGCGTTTTCGCAGCGAGCACCGTTTGTCCCCCGAAGAATGCGAAGGCATGTGTCACGTCGCGCAGTTCGTGCGCACCACCGCTGACTCGATCAAACTGGATCAGCAACGCACCCCGGCGGTGATTATCGCTGCCAGCGGCATGGCCACGGGGGGGCGTGTGATCCACCATCTCAAGGCGCTGGCCCCCAACCCCATCAATACGTTACTCGTACCTGGATTCCAGGCCGGCGGTACTCGTGGCGCGCAAATTGTCGCAGGCGCGCCTTCGGTGCGCATTCACGGCAAGGATGTGCCGATCAGGGCTGAAGTGGTGCCGATGGAAACACTGTCCGCGCACGCCGACGCCGATGAAATCATGCAATGGCTGCGCGGATTCAAGCGGCCGCCGAAACACACTTACGTGGTACATGGAGAGCCGAATGCTTCGGATGTACTGCGTCGACGCATTAGCCTGGAATTGGGCTGGTCGGTGTCGGTGCCGGAGTACCGCGACAGTGTTGAGCTCGACGCCATCAGTGCGCCTGTAACCTCATCGCGCTGACTAAAGATGTCCTCGCCGGTTTGAAGCCTGCCCCCTTTGGCAGGAGGAATGTTTATTACCGCTCATTGACAGCACTTCTGCCCAACCGGTTTCCCGGCTGGGCAGGGCGGCGCCAGACTCAATCGCCTTTAATTGAAACGACTTGATCCGCTTTCATGGCTTCGGGCTTTTTCGGCAGCGAGATGCTCAGCACGCCTTTGCTGAAACTCGCATCGATTTTGTCGGTATCGACCCCCTTGGGTAGGCTGAACACCCGCTCGAAGGAACCGTAGTGACGTTCGCTAAGATAATAGCCCTTCCGTTTTTCTTCCTTGTCCTCTTTCTTTTCCCCTTTGATGATCAGGCTGCCGTTGGACAGCTTGATCTCGATGTTCTTCTGATCCATACCGGGTAACTCGGCAGTGATTTCGAAGCTTTTATCCTTCTCAGTGATGTCTACGGCTGGCATGCCACGACCAATCGATTCACGACGCCAGAACGGTTCAACATCGAACAGCCCGCGACCAAAGGGGGAAAGACCCGAACCACGATTGAAGTCATCGAACAGGTGATCGACCTGCTGCCGGAGTTTTTCCAGCGGCCGCCAAAGATCGTTTGCCATCGGGTGTTAACTGGTTTTGTCGTCGGTAGCCACCGGCATTTTTTTTACAGAATTGCTCATTTCACTACTCCTCTTGGGTAAAGGGCAGGCTGCAAACATCCCTTAAGTCAGTCCACCCTGGAAAGAACAGAACTCGAAGACTGGCTTTATATGGCCAGCGTCCCGGACCACAGCATCCAGCCGGCATAGGCTGCCGCCGTCCAGATAATGATCAGCAGTCCCGTCTCGGGGCCGCTGAGCGGTTGCCCCTGACGAGCCTTCATGGTGGCCAGATAGATCAACGAACCGGGGGCGTACAGCAAAGCGCTGAGCAACATGTATTTAGGCCCGGCGGCATACAGCAGCCACAGGCAATACAGTGTGGCGACCGAGGCGATGGCCATGTCGCGTAGTTGCAGAGCGCGGTGGCCGGCATAGGTCTGGCCCTGCCAGGTCAGTTTCAGCGCATACAGACCACTGAACAGGTACGGCAGCAGAATCATTGAGGTGGCCAGGGAAATCAGCGCGAGGTAACTGGCGCTCGAATACAACGTCAGTAACAGGAACAGTTGAATGCAGCCGTTGGTGATCCACAGCGCATTGGCCGGCACACCCTGGGTGTTTTCCACGGCAAGCGCGCCTGGCATGACCTTTTCCTTGGCAGGTGTGAACACCGATTCCGCCGCCAGCAGCGTCCAGGCGAGCAGGGCGCCACCCACCGAAATGATCAAGCCAATGCTGATCAGCACCGCGCCCCACGGCCAGGCTGCAGCCTGAAGCACGCCGGCCATCGAAGGGTTTTTCAGGGCGGCCAGTTCAGGTTGTCTGAGAATGCCCAACGAGAGCAACGACACTGCAATCAACAGCAACAGGGTGATGACAAAGCCGATGACCGTGGCGCGGCCGACATTGGCCCGCTCCGCTGCGCGGGCAGAGAACACATTGGCGCCCTCGATCCCGATGAACACCCAGACAGTCACCAACATGGTGCTTTTGACTTGATCGAGGGTGCTGCCCAGCGCGGGCGAGCCCCAGAAGTCGACGCTGAAGGTTTCACGCTGAAAAGCTGCGATCACCAGACCGATAAACAGCAACAACGGCACGATCTTGGCCACCGTCGTCAACGCGTTGGCGCGCGCCGCCGTGTGCATGCCCCGGAGAATCATCCAGTGCAATGACCATAGCACCACGGACGCCCCGGCAATCGCCGCTTTGTTGTTGCCTTCACCGAACAGCGGGAAGAAATAACTCAGGGCGGCGAACAAAATCACCAGATAGCTGACGTTGCCGATCCAGGCGCTGATCCAATAGCCCCACGCTGAATTGAAGCTGAGGTATTCGCCACCCAAGGCGCGGGCGTAGGCGAACACGCCGTTATCCAGCGCCGGTTGGCGGTTGGACAAGGTCTGATAAACCAGCGCCAGCGACAACATGCCGACGCCGGTGATCAGCCAACCAATCAGGATCGCCCCGGCCCCCGCACTGGCCGCCATGTTCTGTGGCAGGCTGAAAATACCGCTGCCAATCATCGAGCCGACCACCAGGGCAATCAGCAGGCTCAGGGACAGGCGCTTGGGTTCCACCTTTCGCAAACTGGCCGCAAGGGGGTGGCTGGCAGTCGGCGGGACGACCGGCTGGGTGCCTTGCAGGTGGGTAGCCATGGGAGTCTCCACGAAACGAGAGTGTCTGCACTCATCGAATGCGATGGTGTGAATGCTGACTCTAATTTCTGCGTGAACGTCCAACGTCTGTTTGATATAGATCAGAAAGTGGGAAATCAGCCGATTTATCCGGGCACAGCCATGCCCCTCTATTGTCTCCAACGCGTCAATTGCTACGCCCGGCGGACACGAAAGACATTCGAGTCCTAAGCTCTACCTCGATGAGCGGCAGTTGTTTTTACAGCGATGCATGCAAATCGCTTTTTGAGGAGCTCACTTCGATGCTCAGCAAGTGGCTGGACCCCGTTCTATTGCTGCTCACCGCATTGACGCTGCTGGCCGGCGGCATCGCGTATGTTGCGCAGAAACCTGATTGGGCATCGATGTACTGGGCAGCAGGCAGTCTGGTGATGTCCGCGGTATTGCTCATCGAGATTGCCAGGCGTCTGGCTCGACGCGAGGCTGGCGTGGACCTGATTGCGCTGATGTCGATCACCGCAGCTCTGGTCTTTGAGCAGACGCTCGTGGCGGCGGTGATTGCCTTGATGCTGGCGTCCGGCCGGACTCTGGAGTTTTTCACCAAGCAGCATGCCGAGCGTGAACTACGTGCGCTCATCGACCGTGCGCCACGTTTTGCCTGGTTACAGGAGGAGGGCGGTTTACGCAAGATTCCGGTTGAGCAGGTCCAGTTAAATCAAACATTGCTGGTGCGGTTGGGGGAGGTAATACCGGTCGATGGTCGCCTGCTGAGTCCTGCGGCGATTCTGGACGAATCAGCGCTCAGTGGTGAGTCGTTGCCCGTCACCCGTCGAGAAGGTGAGCAAGTGCACAGCGGCGTTTCGAATGTCGGTGCGCCGATCCTGCTAATTGCCACGCGAACGGCCGCGCAGAGTACCTATGCCGGCATAGTGCGGCTGGCCGAGGAAGCACGCCGTTCGCGCGCACCTTTCGTGCGTCTGGCCGACCGTTATGCATTGTTCTTCATCCCACTGACGTTGCTGATTGCCGGATTGGCCTGGCAATTGAGTGGTGATCCTTTGCGAGCGCTGGCGGTGCTGGTGGTGGCCACACCTTGTCCTTTGATTCTGGCAGTACCGATTGCCATCATGTCGGGGATTTCCAGGGCCGCGCGGCGCGGGATCCTGATCAAGGACGGCGTGACCCTGGAAGCGTTGGCTGGGGTCAAGCAGGTGTTCCTCGACAAGACCGGCACGCTAACCAGCGGCCATGCCCGTCTGCAGTCGATCCCAGGCAATTGTTGAAGCTGCGCATCAGCGCCAATTGCCTCTCAGCGCCCCCCAGGGAGTAGAAGAAAGCCCAGGTTCTGGGCTTTGTGGGCTCGTCGACGGCGTGCAGGTGCGTTTCGGCACGTTGCCTTTTGCTCACAAAGACGCCCCTGAAACTGACTGGGTCGCCGCCATGCTGCGGCACATGGACTACCTGGCGTGCAGTGGAAGCTTCATCGACGTGGATGGGAAACTCGCGGGCCTGCTGGTTTTCTCGGACAAGGTTCGGCGCGAGACTCCACAAACTCTGCGTCGACTGCGCAATAGGGGCATCGAAAAGATCGTCATGCTCACCGGAGATCGCCTGGAAACCGCCGAAATGATTGCCCTATCTGCCGGGATTGACGAACTGCGTGCCGGGTTGAACCCTGAGGATAAAGTGCGTGCTGTACAGCAAGGTTGCCTGCGCACTAGCACATTGATGGTCGGTGATGGCATCAACGACGCCCCCGCGCTAGCGGCGGCCAATGTCGGCGTGGCCATGGGAGCCAGCGGTGCCACTGCCTCTGCACAAGCCGCGGGTGTTGTGCTGTTGGTGGATCGTCTGGATCGTCTGGTTGAAGCGCTGGACATTGCCCGACGCACCCGCTACATCGCCCGTCAGGGTGTGCTGATCGGCATGGGAATGTCGTTGCTGGCCATGGCTGTGGCAGCCCTCGGTTACTTGCCGCCGCTGATTGGCGCCGTAGTGCAGGAGGGTATCGACGTGGTGATTATCCTTAATGCCTTGCGGGCACTGGGGCCGTTGTGGGGGCTGAGGAAACGAAAGCTTGCCGCAGAACATATCGATCGCCTGCAAGACGAACACCAGCAACTGTCCACCGTACTGAGCGATCTGCATCAACTGGCCAATGACTTTGCCCAGCGCCCACTTGCGCAAGCACAGACCGACTTGGTGGAACTGGTCAACCAGCTGCAAACATCACTGGCGCGGCATGAACACGAAGATGAAAACACACTGTATCCGCTGCTGACGCGAAGCATGCCCGGCGAGGACCCGATGTCGGCTATGAGCCACGCTCACCGGGAGATTTTTCGCCTTATCCATTTACTGACGCGCATGAGTAGCGACTTCAGTTCCGACCCCGCAACGGCACCTGCTGATGAGATTCAGCATCAGCTGATTCGTCTGGATACCCTCGTGCGACTGCACTTTGATCAGGAGGAGGAACTGTTTCGTTATCTGGATTGGCGCTAAGGCATTCAAGTCCTGCAAAAGGGAATGAAATGAGTAAGGCCCAGGATCAGCCCATGACCTGCGGCCCGGTTCAAATAGGGATGACCGATGTTCACAAGCGGCTGTAACCCTGGATTTGAGACCCGTTAGCCAGAAAGCAGGTTAGAGTGTTCGTCAGTGTCTGTTCATCAGGACCCTCCACTCGATTCGCATAGTTGCGCCAAGCGACGCCAGCGAACGAACAGGGGCAAAAAAACCGTATATCAATCGTCATGTGAAGAATGAATCGTCCGCTGTTTGTTTCTCTAGATGGACCCAAGGGCGCCGGCAAAACCACACTGCTGGAGGCCGTTACGAAAGCCCTGAGGGCCGATAACAAAAAGGTGATCCGGCTTTGCGAGAAAAAAAGTGATCCCGACAGGGGTGAAACAATGGCCCTCGTTAACAAACTCGTCAGAGATCCCACCCGGGATTTGGAGTTGGAGGTTTGTGCGCGTTTTGCTGATAGCCGTACCTGGATTTCACAACACGTGCTGGCTAAGCAGCCACCCGGCAGCATCATCTTGATCGATCGCTGGTACCCGTCAGATGCCGCGTTTCGCCGGATAGTCCCGTTTGCAGAGATTCTACAGTTGAACATTGATCGAAATGTGCGTGTGCCAGACCTGCACGTTGGAGTTGTCACCGCCCCTGAAATTTCATGGGCGAGGGCAGCGGCACGACGGCGTGGGCTGAGCAGTACTGTGATCCATAAGCTGGAAGAACATGTCGCTTGTACCAAGGCGTTCGAGCGAGCGATTGCGGATCACGGCTGGGTTCTATGCCGTAATGAAGGAACAATCGAGGACGCAACGATGCAGGTGGTTTCCGAGATCTATAGAGTCCAGGCGCAGCTCGCTGCACCGGACTTGATGCGGTTGAGATAGCCGTAGATATAGATCGATTGTCCCGCTCGCATGGTTTCAGAGGACGCGTTGAGCGACCTTTAAGGCCGCTCAATTGAAGCAGGCGTTACCAAAGAATGAATGCAGATGCCGTTGTTTGATTCAGGTTGATGTTGCCGACCTCCAATATTTCATACTCAGCGCGGACGCCGATATTGCGAAACACATCCACTTCAATACCCGCCCCGTAGGTCAAGTCCACTCCGGTGTCATCATCGCTGGCGTTGCCGTCAGCATCCCAGGCATGAGCACCGACACTACCGAACATTCGCACCCGCTCTCCCAGTGGGAAGCCGACATGCGCACTGGCTTGAACCGATCTCCCATCGAAATCAAGATCCTTGTCCTTGAATTGGCCGAGATCAACGAAGGCGCCCTCAAAGGCCAAATAGCCGTTGAGGCGATAGCCTGCGAAAACCTTATAACTGGAGTCTTCATCGCTCAGATGGGATTTGTCGGTTTCAATATTGCTGACACCAGCGCCAAGATACAAACCTTTGTCATCCGCAAGCGCCTGAAAAGATAGCAATGAAAGTAGAGAAACGAAGCCAAGGTTTCGAAGCAGCATATGAAGTGTTGTCCTTCTACAGGTTGTCGATTGTGAGGTGTTTGCCGAATTTGAGTAGTCGCGAAGATTAATAGAAATCTTTGATTGATATTTATGAGTCATTTTCTGTCACTGTAAGGTTTTAATGTTCGCCGGACATTGAAAATACCGCCTGGCCAAAGCATGTACAGGGAGTGCCGGTTCGGTGAAAGCGTGTCTGAAATAGCCAGTGCCAACGTCACCCATAGCAATACGATGTCCACACACTCGAAGTCTGTGCAATTGAGTCGCTGCTCCTTTGTGATTAAACAAGGCAATTTCGTTGATTTCAAAAACGATGGCGGACGGCGGTATGTTGTACGTCGCCATAATGCCGGCCACAAAGTCGGGAAAGGTCTGGTCTAGCAGGTCGTGGGCGGTAAGTTTGATGGTGATGTAGAAATCCTTGCATGCCCAGAGATAGGTGCTGTAATCCTCCGCAACACGGCGCATGACCGAGCGCGTGAGTTCGCGGATCAGCTCGGACTTCTCTGCCGCTGTGATGAATGAATCTGCTGCAATGGCGGCGCCTTTAGGGCTCCAGCGAGAATGTGAATCGGCGCCGAGCAGATATCCCTTCCTCGAATCAACAATAGGTTGGTAGTGTACGTCCAGCTTGTCCGCCCGGATTGCCTTGCGAAGCTGAACGACGGTCGAGGTGTAAAACCTAAGCATCTTCCATGAAAGGTAAAGCAGTGCTTCCAACATGAACGCGAGGGCAATGAATAGCTTCCATTTTAGAGTCGTCAAGTCACTCAGCTCATGAATTTTATTAAAACCCTGCTCAACAAGGCTGTCTGCATAACTATCGGCAAGAAACCATGCAATTAATGCCACAACAGCCGTTGCGCATAAAGCTGATGGGCGAGTTTTAAATAGGGCTTTAAACGCAGCAATCATAAAAACTCCGAGGAACTTGATTTGACTGGGGGTTAGGCCAGAGGGGCATTTTAACTGTTAATCAACCAGGCCAACACGACACCGCACAAATAGGCAGCAATGCAAAAGAGGATTTTGTGCTTGAGTGACAATGGCTTTAATCGATAGCGCATGTTTGTTCTCCTGGATCTTTAGCAAGCAATGCAGGCCATTTTATTTGGTAAATATAGAAATATTAATTGTTTCGATGGTTAATTTTTAAACGGGTTTTTCTGAGTTGCGCCTTGCGGTTTCCGAGGGAATTTCCCCATAGGCATTCTGATAGGCCTTGGAAAACCGGCCTAAATGATGAAAATTCCAATACATGGCAGTTTCGGTAACCGTAGGCCAGGTGTTACGGATCAAATCTCGGCGGGCCTTGGCGAGTCTGAGATTTCTAATATAAGCAATTGGTGAGGTGCCGAACGTTTCGACAAAACCGAGATGTAAGCTGCGAGTTGTGGTTTCAAGCTGTTTTACCAATGACTTCATGCTCAGTGCTTTTTTAATGTTTTCATGGATGTAATCTATTGCTTCTGTTGCGACTATTCTTCTTGACGGGATTTTAAGTGCGGAGCGACCAACAGGAGTCAAAGCGTGCAGGAGTGAAATCAATAACACGCTTTCAAAGCCTGACACTTCTGAGCGCCTGCGCTGTTTTTCGGTGATGCCATTGATATCTGTAAAACAAGCGTTGACGACTTGAATGGCAGACTGCATTAATTTGAAATTTGCAACCTGGAAGCTTTGGTTTTTTCGATGGGCGAGCACATCGATAATTGAGTGATTATCGGCGCATTGTGCATAGTGCTCCAGTGTCGTGGTCAGCGTATACAGAGTTTCATTAGGTTCGCAGGTGTACTGTACGGCCTCACCGCTATACAGCACGATGACTTCATTAGGCCGAAGTTCATGATTATTTACAGAGGGGCGGCCAATGGGCGCCTGTGAAATGGCAATGGTTACAAAACCTTGAGGAACAGAGCTGTTCAGGGTGACAACAGAATCGAAATCCAGCCGGCTGCATTGGAGAGTTGGACTATCAATGAGCTTAAACTGTTGAATACTTGCCTCATGCTCTGCCGGAATGAGGCTGACTATCCACTGGCCGATGATTCTATCGGGTTTGTTAGCGGGAATGGGCGTTACATGAAAGACTTGGTCAGGAACTGTTGTGCTCATAGAGTTTAACGCTCTTCAGCTAATGAGTAGTGCAAAGCCATTGTTCAGACTTTATGTCAATGACTTGGCGTGAGTTCCAATGCCGCTGAAAAAACGTACGTATCGCTCAATGGCAGCTCCAACAGGCTCTGAAGTTTACAGGGCGCTATTTTCGAACCAAAGATTGCCGTTTGTTGAACTCCGATGGCCGTCGCATCAAAGGCAAAATAGTCATTGATACGATAGCTTGTGCAAATCCTATAAATGGAACTTTCATCGTCAAGCTTCTTCTTGTTGCTTTCAATTTGCGCCAGGTCGACGCTATAAAGCTCCTTGTATCCAGCCATGGCCTTGAGTGAAAGCAATACACCAAATGATACGGTTGCAAAATTTTTTAGCCGCATTGACAAGCTTCCATGTTGATGATTTTTCAGTCAGAGCAAAGTGTCCACCGCATTACTGTCGCGGCGTGGCCTTTGAATAATCGTCCCCCCACGGTGCTTGTAAAAGTCAAAAACTCATATTTTCAATCATCAATAGGCCAGCCGATTTGCTGATACACAAGAAGGCGCCTTTACTGTTCGTAAAGGCAAAGCAGCCAGGAAAAATCATCAAAGCGGAACGGTTTTTAAGGGGGAGGGGGATTTGATTCAAGTCAATAATTATTATTTTTACTGTCGGAATGAGCTTCAGAAAAAAACCATATCAATCCTTGATGGCTGGTTAAGCTTGCTTAAGGGATTGACGGTTGATGGTTTAGTGATTCATGCAACGCAAACGGCCGACTTCGTGCACATAAAAACATACGGCGTTGTCATCGGTGACAGGTATGAGCTCATAGTTTAGAACGGCGCCTTCCTGCAGAACATACTGGCGCCTGAAAAATAGATCGGGTGTCTTTTCAATGGCGAATAGCTCGTTATCCTGGCTCAGCTTAACGTTATTGATCTTTAGCTGGAGGTGATGATCGCTTTCCCGGATAACATTTGCAGTGATGGTGGCGTTACGAGTTTTTCCGTTCAAGTTTTCCAAAGAGGTTTGTGTTAGTCGGCCGTGCCCGATGGTCAGATACTCCTCAGTATTGAGCTGATTCAAGTCTTCGAGCCATTGTCGGGTGAGGGTCTGATAACTGATGTTTTCCATGTAATAAGATGGCGAATAAAGCAAGGAAAAAATGCAAGCGGCGTTGATGATTCCAAGCACTATCCAGTGAGTAATTGAAGGTGTAGACAGCTTCATAGGGTTGCCTCCAGACATTGCCGGATCATTAGTGCGAGGTCTTTCTGATCGCTATTTAATTGTAAGTTTGCTGTGCTTGAATCCGGACGGAGGCACGAAACGGAATAATTTGTTTTATAGAGATTCAGCCAGACCTGACCTTTTAAATTGGGCGAGGACTGATGAATCTGTTTGGCCGAAAGATCTCTCAGTGATTGAGCCTCGGCGACAGTGTGACCTACAGCATGGATGAACAGTTCGTTCTGTTTTACGCTGGAAATCTCTATTTTTGGGGTGTCGAAGCCGGAGCGGAACCCTGTGTAGAGGCATACTCCCACGGTCAGGACATAACCGATCAAATGAGCTTTTGTTATGTAATTTGATTTTATGGTTTTTTCTGAAAGTCGCGGAACATCATCACGCCCACTTGGCGGTAGTTCTTCAATGACGGGCTCGCAGGGTTGCTCGGCTTCACCTGCTGGCATCGGCAACTCTGCCTGGGCATCAACTATATATTGACGATTGAAGCAATATCCTCTTCGAGGAACCGTCATCAAGATTTCGTGATCTCGACTGTCGTTAAGAGTGTTTCTAAGTGAGAAAACGGCCTGGTTCAAACTGCCAGAGGCGACGACGCGGTCATTCCAGACGTAGTCGGTAATCTCTTCACGGCTTTTGGTCTGACCGGGCTCCATAAGCAGTAGATCCAGTAGACGCGATTCAGCTCTACCTATCGTGGAGGTTTGAACATCGCCATAGGGTGTCGTGATGGAAAGCAAGGCGGTATCTGGGTCGAAAAGGGCCATGGCACCATTTTTCAACTTGAAGGCGTAGCGCATGGGAGTCCTCCGTTCAGTTGGTTCTGGCTGAGTATAGAGATGGTTTGAGAGGCTGGATTTGACGCAATACGTGCTTGTCGGGGGAGATGAGCGGCTATTTGCGGCCAAGCGCGGAAGGTGCAATCAGGTCTTGCAGACAATGCTGGAATAGCTCTCGGAAAAGTGACTGGCGTCAAGCAAGGGTAATCCACGGGGTTTCAATTCGGGGGCGGTCATGATGCTCGATATGAGTATTTCGCGCTATCCGAAAACTGCAAGGCAGAGCCATGCATGCCTTGCGTAAATATGAATCGGTTTAGTCATGCCGGATTCTTTCGACCAAGAGGCAGGCCGTCTCTGAACACGTTTCTCACGACGAGGTCAGGGCAGGATGGAAAGGAAGGGGAGTGAGATGACTTCAGGGGAGGGCGAGTCTACAGGCATTCCAGTGCTGCACGCTCAAGGCTGGATGCTAGAAAAGTCGAGGCTGTCAGTTGGCGCTCGTATAGATAAACCTTGGCACCATTCTTTGCCTTGTAAGCCGCCAGCACGTTGTCTACGGCTACTTTGTTCGACATCACGATCGTGTAACTGTGATTACTGCGAGACACGGTCGGATTGAGTTTGTTGTCTTTCAATTTCGGTTCAACGCAATCGACGTATTGTTCCGGCGACTTGTCTGTTTGCAGGATTGAAGTCGGGTTGTTCGGGGAGAAAGAACAACCCACCAATAGCAAAAACGCAAAGGTAACCATGGGTACAAAAAAGAGATGCATCGGTAGAGTTCTCAAATGGATCAAGGCAAAACGTTATAGCCACGCTGTTGTAGGCAGCCGCAGTACACGGAGTTGTTGGCGGTGATGTTTTGTTCGGTGGCGGCAAGATTCTGTCTGCGCTCCTGACGTTGTCTTGAGGCGCCGACCACCACGCCGGCCGCAGCGGCACTGCGCGCACGATTCTGGCGATAATCCTGCTTGGTATCGTCGTCGATCTGGTCATAAACGTTGTCATATTGCCGGCCGCGAACCTGCGCAGCAGTCGCGCCGGCGATAGCGGCTGTGGTGGCGCCTTTTATCCGACCTCCGGAAGGCACTGTGTTCTGTGTCGGAAATTGAGCATTCGCTTGTGCCTCGCAGGCACTGGTATCTTGCTGAATGGCCTGGGAAGTCTGGTTTTTGAGTGGAACCAGCGTTACCGCCAAGGCTCCAGAGCTGGCTAGCAATAGACAGGCCGATAAAGTAAGGGTCGATATTTTCATTAAGTCGGGCTCTCGCCAGGCAGCATGGAGCCTGACGGATTATTCAGAGATATTCAGCGTGGCCGCCGTTCCGAAACCCCATGCCCGTTTGCTTGCAATGCGAAGCCATGACAATGGATGGCAGGCAAATCAACGTGCCATGGGGTATCCCGTGGCAGCTACTGCTTGGAAAGCAGGGCCTGCATGTCGGTCGTCACGGTTTTGAGTGCGACTTTGAAGTCATTGGGGGCTATTGGCTGATTGGCATTTTTCAATGTCTCGCCGAACACCTTGCGAACCACCTTGACGACCGGCAAACCGGTTTTGGCATCGATCAGGTCCATTTCGAGATACAACTCGGCTGTCTGATCACGATGGCCGGTGGCTGCTTGTGTGGCCCCGACGACTGCTGCGATCGGTACGACCTCATACCAATGCATGCCCTCGTTGTTGGCGCTGACGTGGGTGATCGCCGCCTGCAGAATCAATGTCCGTGAATCGGTCGGTGTTTGCTGCACATTCGAGACGACCGTATAGGCGGGGACCAAGGCGTTTCGGACGCTGTCGCTGGCCATGATCTTTACGTCTTCCAGGGTTTTCAGATTGACACGTGCGGTTGGTATGGGCGCTGGATACAACTCAACCTCCGTGAACACGACAGTGGAATATGCATGGGGGTCAAACCCCGGCGCGACCCAGCGCATCACCTTTTGTTCACTCTGCGTAGTTTGTTCTTCCAGTCCCTGATAATTGGGCAGAAAGCCCGAATATTGTTCTTGCTGCGCCACCTTCGCGACACACCCGACTTGAAACACGCAGCTCAAGGCAATCCCCACAATCCATTTATTCGACATGCTCATGTGTTCTGTTCTCAAGTAATGAAAGTTGCCGTTCAGGTTCCTGCCTCCCGTACCGACCTGAGCGAAGCAAGGCTGGCGCCTGCACGTCGGTCGAGGCGGGGCGGATACTGCCCGGTAAGGGCCGGATAATCCGAATCAATAACCCTCAAAAACTATTAAAAACGACACCAGCTTGCAGCAGCCGTCGGATTACTCGCCATGAACACCAGAGTCGTAAGAAAGAACCGTTGGTAGAAGTTCCGCCCCGACACACTATTTAACATAATATACATTACACGTAACAAGGTGTTTCGAGATTGGCCCGGTTGCGCGCAGATTTTTCAGCGCTCAAATCACCTCTGCCACTCAACGTCTCAAACAGCTGCCTGTGTTCGGGAAATCACTCGGTAAGCTGCTGCTGACTGCCCAACTCCATATCTGCAAAATCAAACCCTGGGTAACCGCTTCACCAATCAGGCCGTATCCCGCCAATCTATTTGTAAGCTGCGAAGCTTTTCCAGACGCCACCCGGTACATGTAAACAGCAGATATTGTTCGGCGCGATTCATCACTGCCCATCACAACCGTTTTTATTGTGCCGTCCGGAAAATCAGGCTGTAGTGAATTACATCTCCCACGTGGTATTCAACGCACATGTCTGATTGGTTCAGAGGAAAATAACCATCGGCGAACCCTTCATCAGCAAGTAGTAAACAGATGTCATCAGGCCGTGCCGACCTCCAACAGTCTCAACCATTGCGCGGCGTTGAGCTTGAAAGGTTCTGCGATAGAAACCGCTTTCATGTGGGATACCCAGGCTCGAGGCTGTGATTACAGCCTGCAGCGCTGGGAATGTGTTCATCAAAGGTGTTGGTAAATCATGTGAAATAACGAGCAATCCATGCGCAACATCTATCATGTCTATTGGTGCGATTAATAATAACTATGCTAAATAGCTCTTTAGTCGAGCTAGCCATCAGAGCTTGAGCACACGAGCACTCATTACCCTCGCCCCCCTATTGTTATTCACGCCGCACTGGTGTTTGCGACACGAGCCGTGCGGATAAACAAGGCGCGCACTTTCTCCCAGAAATTACCCCCTAATACGAAAAAGCTGGCGATCAGCATGAGATCACCCAGCGCTTGAGCTTGCCAAAGGTTGGGTCTGAGGCCTGGCCAAATGCTGTCGATGTAGGGTTCAAGAAAAGAAGAAATAAGCGGCACGAAGAACATAACGATGCCAATTCTGTGACGCCATGGGCCCACTTCGACATCCGCGCTAGGTGCAAGTGAGGACACATATCCGAACAGGCTTCGTTTGAGCTGTTGGAATCCGGCTTTGCCCATCACCGCAATAACGATGATCAACAGGACTTTGTTGCTGATGAACAGCACGCCGGTCAGTGCCGCGATCTTTGATCCAGGCACGTCGGCAGCCGCGGCGAGAGGCACCAATAACCAGGAGCCCAGCATCAAGCAGATAATTGCTATCCCCAACTTAAAGCGCCAGCTGGCTGAATGCGATTCAGCGACACCTTCGGTGTTACTCATAATTTCCGTACCTTTTTTGACTGATCACAGTAGATTTGATGGCGCTTAAAAAGCGTAGCAGCCAAGTGCCCATTTGGACGGCTATGCTCCAGTGAACTTTGTTGGGCGGGAAACGCGGAATGCATCCAGGTACAACCCTGCTGAATTGGCCAGGCCGGCTCGCGCTGCTTGGCGTACTCGGCCTCAGTGGCTGCGTACGACTCGGGCCGGACTTCCAGCCGCCCGGCGAAGAATGGGTCAAACACTGGAGCACCCCTGCCCTCCAGCAATCCAGCCAGCGGAGCCTGAACCCGGACTTCCGTCAGTGGTGGCATGTCTTTGCCGATCCTGTCCTCGATCACTTGATTACCGAGTCGGATGCACGCAACTCCAGCCTCAAAATCGCCGGCCTGCGCGTCATGGAAGCCCGCGCCCAACTCGGCATTGCTCAAAGCGGTCTTTACCCGCAACTGCAGCAAGCCAGTGTCGACAGTCTTTACTTCAACCGCAAGCAGTCCGGCGGGATTAATCCGCAAGACAGTCATTTCTGGCAACACAGCGCGGGGTTCGATGTGGGTTGGGAGCTGGATTTCTGGGGTCGCTTCAGTCGCGCCATCGAATCATCCGATGCCAGCTACTTCGCCGCCCAGGCCAACTATGAAGACGTACTCGTACTGCTGCGCGCGCAAGTGGCCGATACCTATTTTTCGCTGCGCACCACCGAAGCCCGTTTGCGTGTCGCCCAGGAAAACGCCAAGCAGCAAAAACGCAACTTCGAGATTACCGAGAAGCTCTTCAACAGTGGCCAAACTGCCGAACTCGACCTGCAGCAAGCCAGAACCCAGTACCTGGGTACGTTGAGCACAATCCCCAATTTCGAAGACCAGTTGCAACGAACCCGCAACGCGTTGGCGGTGCTGGTTGGTCAGCCGCCCGGCGCACTGCCGCAACTGGTCGAGAGCGTAGGACTGATCCCGCTGGTCGATCGTGCCGTGTTGCAAGATGTGCCGGCCAACTTGCTTTTACGTCGGCCTGACGTACGCGCTGCCGAGCTTAATGTCGCCGCCCAGTCTGCGCTGATCGGTGTGGCCGAAAGTGATTTCTATCCGTCGCTGACCTTGCTGGGCAGCATCGTCTGGTCAACCGACACGCTCAGTGGCACGCCCCGGAATCTGGATCTGATCGGCGGTCCAAGCCTGCGTTGGAATCTGTTCGATCACGGCCAGATCAGCAACAACGTTCGCGTGCAGGATGCGCGGTTGCAGCAGCTGATCGAAGCCTACCGCGACAAGGTTCGCCAGGCAGCACGCGAGGCGGACGATGCGGCCTATGGACTGATCAAATCCCTGGAGCGCGAAAGCATCCTGCGTGAGGCCGAAGTGGCGGCCAAACGCTCGCTGGTGCTGGCCAGCGCGCAGTATCGCGAAGGTTATTCGGACTTCCAGCGGGTGCTGGACGCGCAGCGTGCCTTGCTCGAACAACAGGACAATTATCTGGTCGCCCGCAGCAATGCCGTGAGTAATGTCATTGCCTTGTACAAAGCCGTGGGCGGTGGCTGGTACAGCGCCCAGCCGAAAGTTGATCCAGCCACCCGCCAGCAAATGGAAAAACGCACCGACTGGGGCGATCTGCTGAAAGAGCCCGCCGCTGCACAGCCTGCCATTCCAATGTCTTACAAGGTAAAAGACCAATGAGTGAAGCCGCCAAGCCCACGCCCGAGACACCTGTCACCCAGGCGCCTGCGCCGGCTGCCGATCCTGCAAAAAAAGGCATCAAGTGGGTGCTGGTACTGATCCTCCTGAGTCTGACCTGGTACCTGTTGGCAGATCGTTTCACACCCTATACACAACAAGCCCGGGTGGGCGCCTTTGTGATTCCGGTCGCCTCGGAAGTGGCAGGTCGCGTGATCCGGGTGAACGTGCGCAACAACCAGGACGTCAAGGCCGGTGAAGTTCTATTCGAGGTGGACCCTCAGCCGTACCAGATTGCCGTCGACCGTGCACGTGCCGACCTTGAATCGACCCGTCGACAGATCGGTGCAAGCACCGCCGGCATTGCCTCGGCGCAAGCCAACCTGCGGGCAGCCCAGGCCAATGAACTCAAGGCGCGTCAGGACAATCAGCGTCTTGAGGGTTTGTATCGTGAAGACCCCGGCACCATTTCCGTACGACTGCTCGAGGTGTCTCGCGCCAACCGCGAACAGGCTGTGAGTCAGGTCGCTGCGGCCCGCGCCGAAGTGCAGCGTGCGCGGGAGCAGGAAGGTGGCAGCGAGGAGGACAACGCCTTGCTGCGCAGTGCCGCCACGGCGTTGTCCAAAGCCGAACTGGATCTGTCCAACACGCAGATTCGCGCTCGCTCGGCCGGATTGATTACGGACCTGCGCACAGATGCCGGGCAATTCGCTGCGGCCGGTAGTCCGGTCATGACCCTGATCGCTATTCATGATGTGTGGGTCAGTGCGGACATGACCGAGAACAACCTCGGTCTGGTGAAGCTCGATACGCCGGTTTCGATTGTTCTGGATGCTCTGCCGGGCGAGATATTCAAGGGGCGCGTGCGCAGCGTCGGTTACGGCGTCAGCGTGGGACAGACACCCGCACCGGGCACCTTGCCCAGCGTGCAGAACAGCCGCGACTGGTTACGTCCGGCCCAACGTTTTCCAGTCATTATCGAGTTCTCGCCAGACTCATTGAACACGTTGCGTGACAGTCGGGGGATCCGTGCCGGTGGGCAGGCTGAAGTCATGGCCTTCCCCACCGAGGGCAATCCGTTGAACCCTCTAGGACACGTATTTGTGAGGTTCATGAGCTGGCTGAGCTATGCCTATTAAAGGTATGTCTACCCGGCGCACGCCGCGAGATCAACGCGCACTGCGCCTGGCTACCGGTACGGCGTTGTGCCTCACTGCCAGTTTCGGCCTGGGCTTGCCGATTCCTTTTTTGGCGCCGGTGCTTTGCCTGTTGTTACTGGCCTCGATCAATCGCCCGCTGCCGTTCAAGGCCGGGCTGGTTCTCGCACTGGCCGCGCTGTTGACCACCGGCATCGGCCTGCTTTTGATCCCGCTCCTGCGTTATTACCCTGTTAGCGGCGTGCTATTGATCAGCGTCGGTCTGTTCCTGGCCTTCCGTTTTGGCCTGCGCGGCGGCAACACCCTGATCATGACCTTCCTGGTGATTGGCCTGACCATGATTTCCTCGGCCGGTATCGCCGAATTCGAACTGGCGGCGATGGTCATCGGCGCACTGGTCAAGGGCTTGCTGCTCGCCGTTGTCGTCGTGGCGCTCAGTCATGGATTATTCCCCGACCCACCCAACACCCCTTCTCCGCCGCCTGCCCCGCCCCTGCCGCCAGCAGAAGTCAGTCGGATTGCGCTACGTGCAACCCTGATCGTGTTACCGGCATTCCTGCTGGCGTTGATCGACCCGGCCGGTTACCTGCCGATCATCCTGAAGGCCGTCAGCCTGGGTCAGCAAAGCTCTACGACGAATGCCCGCAACGCTGGTCGCGAGCTGCTCGGCTCAACCTTGCTCGCAGGCCTGCTGGCGATCCTGTTCTGGAGCGCCCTCAGCCTGTTTGTGCATTTGTGGATGTTCTTTCTATGGATGTTGCTGTTCGGCCTGGTGCTGGCGCGCAAGCTGTATGCCCTGAGTCCGACGCGATTCACCCCGGGATTTTGGCTCAACACCTTGATTACCCTGATCATTCTGTTGGGTCAGTCGGTACAGGACAGCGCAGCAGGCAAGGACGTTTACACCGCGTTTGCCATCCGCATGGGCTTGTTCATCCTCGTGACGTTGTATGCCTGCCTGATGGTTCATCTGCTCGATCAACGGCGGCAAAATGCCGTTCAAGGATTAACCTGATACCCCTTCCCTTGCAGGCAACTGGTATAGGCGGTTGAACTGGCTGAAGCGCTGGTTTTCTCTTGTGCCCGACGTTCCTGACGCTGACGCGAGCCACCGACGACCGCTCCTGCCACGGCGGTCTCCTTGGCGCGATTCTGGCGATAGTCCTGCTTCACGTCATCGTCGACACGATCATAAAACTCGTCATGCTGACGTCCACGCACCTGGGCCCCCGCCGCACCGGCAGCAGCGCCCGCCGCAGCCCCCTTCACTCTTCCGCCGGAAGGCGATGTAGCCGAAGCGCTCTGGCCGGCCGCGATATTCTGGCATTCGGTAATGTCCATTTGGGTTTGTTGCGAACTCTGCCCTTTCATCGGCACGACTGTTTCCGCCCAACCCTGGGTCCAGGAAACCGACAGTGCGATGCACAGGCTAATCGATGACAAGCTTTTCATGATGACCTCCGACAGGGCCCGGCACTCTGCAAGCACACTGGGTCGGTAAACAGACCGCTCAATCCGTCACACCTTGTGATCCTGAGCGTGGTTCAGCATAAAAGATTGTAGATCACCCCTTCTCACCCGCGCGCACCCTTCCCTATTCGTGATCAGCGTGCGGAATTTTTTCGCGCCTGCACACGTCATGACCTAACCTCAATGGCTAAAGCCGCTGGTGGCATGCCTATGCGTCCTGTATTGAAGTTACTCATATTCGTTGTGTTTGCGCTGATGGGGGCGAACATCGGCGGGCTGTCGGCGGATGAACTCCCCGACACTTCTAATAACAGTGAGACCAGCGCAACCGTTAATGTGTCGAAAAGCGATCTGGAAGCACTGCAATTAAGGCTGGACAACCTTAAGCAGCAGGTGTCACTGACCAGTAACTACACCCAGTTGATAGGCTTTCAGGACAACGTTCAGTTGCTCTTCAGTGATGTGGACAAGTTGGTCACCGCGCTGCTGCCCGAGCAAGCTCAATTGCAAGCACAACTCAGTGTGCTCGGAACGACATCCGCCACCAGCGTTGCCATGGAAAAGTCCGATCTGGTGAAACAGAGGGCCTATCTCACCGCACAAAAAGACAAGGTCGATAACGATCTCAACATACTGCTGGCCATCAAGGAAGGCGCAACTAATCTCATCACCCAGATTGCCGCTATTCGGCGCACCCAACTGGAAACCGAGCTGGCCCAGCGCACCGCCAGCTTCCTCAATCCCCGCTTTTGGTTACCGCTGTTTTCTCCACTGAAGGAGGATGAAAACCGTCTGAGGTTTCTGATTGACCAGTCCAACAATGTCATCCAGTCGGTCTGGCAACCCGGCCGGCGTACCGCGACCGTCACATTGTTATTGCTGGCCCTGGCCTTCTGGACGCCGGGACGAAGACTGGCTGAACGGGGTTTGACATGGATCTGTATCCATCGGGTACCCGAAGGTCGCTTGCGCAGAAGTTCATTGGCGATTGCGACGGTAGTTGCCACGATGTTGAGCGCGGTTTGTGCCATAGAGCTCATCTCCGCGGCGGCTACCCGCTTTCAACCATTACCGCAGCCACTTCAAGGTTACTTCGACGATGTCGAGAAAGTCGCTTACGCCTGCGCGCTGATTGTCGGTTTGAGTCGGGCCCTGCTGTCCAAACGCAATCCCTCATGGCGGTTGCCAGGCATCGCCGATGAAGTAGCACTTGCAATAAACCCTTTTCCGGCGTTGCTGGCCGGGTCAATGCTGATACTCATCTCGCTGGTACAAGTCACCAACGCAACGGGTATGAGTACGCAAGTGGTGCTCTTTAGCCGGGGCGTCGTGTCATTAGTGGTCATTATGATTATCGGTGCGCTATTGATACGCGTCAGTAGAACCCGCCGGGCGATGGTTGTTGCCGGCGAACATCCCGAGTCAGGAACTACGCTGGCGGGGGTGATTTATACCGGCGTCAGTATCGCCGTGCTGATCTCCATTTTCGGCCTGCTGATCGGATACATCTCCCTGGCCCGATTCATCACTTACGAAATTGTCTGGCTTTATATCGTTATCGCCAGTTTCTATTTGCTGACGCAGTTATTCAGGGACTTGTGCGATTACCTGTTTTCGCCAAAACAGCCAAGCGGCAAGGCGATCAAACAGCTGCTGGGTATCGGTGACGTACGACTTGAACAAATCGAGGTTGTCGTGGCGGGTATTGGCAGAGCGGCGTTGCTGCTGATTGCCGTCATTACAACGTTTGTGGGGGGAATTGGAGCGACCTTTGGCCAACTGACTGACAGGGTTTCAGCGATCCTCGGCGGCGATGGATTGCGCAAGCTAAACATCATTCCAGGCAACCTGTTGAATGCGGTCCTCGCGCTGTTGATCGGTATTTACCTGATTCGATCGCTGCGCAGATGGCTGGATAACGAATTCCTGCCGAAAACCGATATGGACCCTGGCATGGGAGCGTCGCTAAGCACCCTGTTCAGTAATATCGGGTACGTCCTGGTCATTCTGCTGGCGTTGTCTTCGTTGGGCGTCAAATGGACGAATCTGGCCTGGATCGTCAGCGCGTTGTCGGTGGGTATCGGCTTCGGCTTGCAGGAGATCGTCAAAAACTTCGTATCCGGGTTAATCCTGCTCACCGAACGTCCGGTCAAGGTCGGCGACCTGATCAGCATCAGCGGGGTCGAAGGCGATATCCGGCGAATCAATGTCAGGGCCACCGAGATACAGCTCAGCGACCGTTCGATCGTGATCGTGCCCAACTCGCAGCTTATTTCCCAGAACCTGCGCAATGTGACCATGGGCGGTAGCGCCCAAGGGGTGGCCACGCTCGAATTGGTGTTCCCTCTGGACATCGACCCCGAAGAAGTCAAAAACCTGCTGTACACCGCTTATCAGGAGCATGAAACCATCCTCGACAAACCCCCTCCCGTTGTCCGCTTCAGCCATCTGAGCCCTGATGGCATCACCCTGACCATCACCGGCTATGTCAGCAGCCCAAGGATTGTCAGTACGACCAAGAGCGATCTGCTCTTTGAGATCCTGAAGCGATTGAGTGCGGCCGGCATCAAATTGGCCAAACCGGCCCCTGCTGCGTAAGCCACAAAGCCGCGCTGACTATCCCCGGCTTACCCGCGACCTGTTGCACCACAGGGTTTGCGGGCGAGCGTCTGACTGGGAAGTTCGTTGAACAACGCACGATAACTGCTGGAAAATCGCCCTAAATGCCAGAACGACCAGTGCATCGCCACTTCGGCAACGGTGGTTTGCGTCGCCGTGCGACCGAGCAATTCGCGGCGTGCGCTGTTGAGTCGGCGCAAGCGCAGCCAATGGGTCGGGGTCATCCCGGTATAAGCCTTGAATGCATGCTGCAATTGCCGCAGTGACACCCCGGCAATCTGCGAAAGCTCCAGCAGATTCAGGGTGTCCTCCGGCGCATCAGCCGCCCATTCACCGATGCGTTTCATCACGGCACGCTCTTCGGCGCGGCGCTGTAAACCGCCGCGATCAAGGCAAACACAGGCGTTGTCGAGGATGTACAGGCAATCTTCGAGCAACTGCTGGGTCAACGCCTCCTTGCTCGGTGGATCGATGGTCTGTGCCAGTCGGGTCAACGTCCCGCTGAGCCAGCGACTGAACAATGCGTTCTGTCCCGAGTTCAGTGGCGCCATGAACAGGCCTTCGAGCCTGGCCACGTTCAAACCGTGACGCTGCACGAACGCCGGACCGAACACCACGGCGATTTCCTGGTAGTTCTCCGGGGTGATCCAGATGTTGCGGCTTTCGCCATTCAACACGTACAGAGCGTTGTCGCTGCGATCGAAACAGAACGCCAGCGAGCCTTCGGGCGCGCTGAAATTCTGCTCGACCCGGGTGTTCATCTGTTCCTCGTAAATCTCCACGCCTTGCAGGTCCAGATAGCGCACGCGCCCAGCGAAATGCCCCGGTGACATTTGCTGGTAATGCTGGACCCAGCCCGGTGTGGCGCGGATTTGCTCGGCGACATCGGCGGTGTCGAACGCTTGGACTTGCAGGGGATTGCACGTTGTCATGGGTGACCTTACGCACTCGTTTGGTGCGTTTTGGTGCTGCTGAAAGTGGATAGATGGAACGTCAAGGCTCGCCCAAGATAGTCGTCAACGCGCCACAGGGGAAGTGTGTGGTGGATGAAACCAGCCTCCCCGGCGTCAATAAAACCAATAACGAGGTCTTTATGAATGTCCCTTTCGATCAGCTGCTCACGTGGCTGAAAGATCACAAGATTACCGAAGTCGAGTGTGTGGTCAGCGACTTGACCGGCATCGCACGCGGCAAAATCGCACCCACCAACAAGTTCCTGCATGAGCGAGGCATGCGCCTGCCGGAAAGTGTGCTTTTGCAAACGGTAACCGGGGACTTTGTCGACGACGACATCTACTACGACCTGCTCGACCCGGCCGACATCGACATGGTGTGCAAGCCCGTTTCCGATGCGGTGTACGTGATCCCATGGGCCATCGAGCCCACCGCCATCGTGATTCACGACACCTTCGACAAGTTCGGCAACCCGATCGAGCTGTCGCCGCGCAACGTGCTGAAAAAAGTCCTGCAGCTGTACACCGACAAAGGCTGGCGGCCGATTGTCGCGCCGGAAATGGAGTTCTACCTGACCCAGCGCTGCGAAGACCCGGACTTGCCGCTCAAGGCACCGCTGGGGCGTTCGGGCCGTGCGGAAAGTGGTCGCCAGTCGTTTTCCATCGACGCTGCCAACGAGTTCGACCCGCTGTTTGAAGACGTGTACGACTGGTGTGAACTTCAAGGCCTGGACCTCGATACCTTGATCCACGAAGACGGCCCGGCGCAGATGGAAATCAACTTCCGGCATGGCGACGCACTGGATCTGGCCGACCAGATCACCGTGTTCAAGCGCACCCTGCGCGAAGCGGCGCTCAAGCACAACGTCACCGCGACCTTCATGGCCAAACCGATTGGCGATGAGCCCGGCAGCGCCATGCATATCCACCAGAGCGTGGTGGACATCGCCACCGGCCAGCCGATCTTTGCCGATGCCGACGGGCAGATGAGCGAGCTGTTCCTGCACCACATCGGCGGCCTGCAAAAGTACATCCCCAAAGTGCTGCCGATGTTCGCACCGAACGTCAATTCGTTCCGCCGCTTCCTGCCGGACACGTCGGCACCAGTGAACGTCGAATGGGGCGAAGAAAACCGCACCGTGGGCCTGCGTGTGCCGACCTCCACGCCGGACGCGATGCGCGTGGAAAACCGTTTGCCGGGCGCCGACGCCAACCCTTATCTGGCGATCGCAGCAAGCCTGTTGTGCGGGTATCTGGGGATGGTCGAGCGCATCGAGCCGAGCGCTGCGGTTCAGGGTCGGGCCTATGAGCGCCGCAATCTGCGCCTGCCGATCACCATCGAGGATGCCCTGACGCAGATGGAAGAATGCGACACCGTTTCGCGTTATCTGGGCAGTAAATTCGTTCGCGGTTATGTGGCGGTCAAGCGAGCGGAACACGAGAACTTCAAGCGGGTGATCAGCTCGTGGGAGCGAGAGTTCCTGCTGCTTAGCGTCTAGCAAACAAGCTCTCACATAAGACCGCATTCCCCCTGTGGGAGCGGGCTTGCTCGCGAAGAGGCCAGCAAATTCAACATCACCGTTTACTGATAGACCGCTTTCGCGAGCAAGCCCGCTCCCACAAGGAAAATGCCAACGCCTGAAAAATCCAACAACTACAAGAGGTGTCGTATGCGTCTATTGAAATCCGTGGTTCCGGTCGCGCTGGCCGTGTTGTTCAGCGCCGTTGCGCAGGCTCAGCCAACGGTCAGCGTCTACAACTGGACCGATTACATCGGCGAGACCACCCTCGCCGACTTCCAGGCAAAAAGCGGGATCAAGGTGATCTACGACGTATTCGATTCCAACGAAACCCTGGAGGGTAAGCTGCTCGCCGGTCGCACCGGGTATGACGTGGTGGTGCCGTCCAACCACTTCCTCGCTCGCCAGGTCAAAGCCGGCGCGTTCCTGAAGCTCGATCGTTCGCAGCTGCCCAACTTCAAGAACCTCGACCCGAAACTGCTGGCGTTGCTGGAGAAAAACGATCCGGGCAACGAACACTCGGTTCCGTACCTGTGGGGCACCAACGGCATCGGCTACAACGTCGACAAGGTCAAGCAAGTGCTGGGCATTGACCGCATCGATTCCTGGGCGGTGTTTTTCGAACCGGAAAACCTGAAGAAACTCAGTCAGTGCGGCGTGTCGATGATGGATTCGGCCGATGAAGTATTCCCCGCCGTTCTCAATTACATGGGCATGGACCCGCGCAGCGAAAACCCTGAAGACTTCAAAAAAGCTGAAGCCAAGCTGCTGACCATCCGCCCTTACATCACCTATTTCCATTCATCCAAGTACGTTTCGGACCTGGCCAACGGCGACATCTGCGTGGCGTTCGGTTACTCGGGTGATGTGTTCCAGGCCGCGAACCGGGCGAAGGAAGCCAAGAATGGTGTGAACATCGCCTACGCGATCCCCAAGGAAGGCAGCAACTTGTGGTTCGACCTGTTGGCGGTTCCAGCAGACGCCAGCAACCAGAAAGAGGCGCATGCTTTCATCAATTACCTGCTCGATCCGCAAGTGATTGCCAAGGTCAGCGCGTCAGTCGGCTACGCCAACCCGAACCCGGCGTCCAAGCAAGACATGGACCCTGAACTGGTCAACAACCCTGAGGTTTATCCGCCTCAGGCTGTCCTCGACAAACTTTACATTTCCACCACGCCGCCGCAGCCGATCATGCGCTTGATGACCCGTTCCTGGAGCAAAGTGAAGTCCAACCAATGAACCAGCACAGCAACGAACACGCTCATTCCTATTACGCGGCGTCAGCCAATGGAATGGTGCCCTACCCTACACTCGCCGAGGACCTTGAAGCCGATGTCTGTGTGATCGGCGGCGGCTTTACCGGCGTGAACACGGCGATCGAACTGGCGCAGCGCGGGCTCTCGGTGATTCTGCTGGAGGGCCGGAGAATCGGCTGGGGTGCCAGTGGGCGCAACGGTGGGCAGTTGATTCGCGGTATCGGCCATGACGTCAGCGGTTTCGCCCGTCATGTCGGTGAAGAAGGCGTGCGCTACCTTGAGCGTGCGGGCGTCGAGTCGGTAGCGCTCGTGGGCAACCGCATTCGCGAACACGGGATTGATTGCGACCTGCGCTGGGGGTTCTGCGAACTGGCCAATACCAAAGCGCAGTTCGCGGCGTTCAAGGCTGAGCAGCAAGGCCTTGCCGAATCGGGGTACGCCCACGAAACCCGACTCGTCGGGCCGGAGCAGATTCGCCAGCAGGTGGTGAACTCAGGCGTGTATGCCGGTGGGCTCGTCGACATGGGCTCGGGTCACTTGCACCCACTCAACCTGGTCCTTGGCGAAGCGCTACTGGCGCAATCCCTGGGGGTGCAGATCTTCGAGCAGAGCCCGGTGCTGGAATTGATCCATGGCAGCACGGTGCAGGTTCGCTGTGCCGGCGGCACGGTGCGCGCCGGCAATCTGGTGCTGGCGTGCAACGCTCATCTGGATGAGCTCGAACCGAAACTGAGCGGCAAAGTGCTTCCTGCGGGCAGCTACATCATCGCCACCGAGCCGCTGGCGCCCGACGTTGCAGCGCAATTGATCCCGCAGAACCTGGCGCTCTGCGACCAGAAAGTCGGCCTGGATTACTACCGACTCTCGGCGGACCGACGTTTGCTGTTCGGCGGTGCCTGCCATTATTCCGGGCGTGATCCGGCAGACATCGAAGCTTACATGCGCCCGCAATTGCTCAAGGTCTTCCCGCAATTGTCCAATGTGCGCATCGATTTTCAATGGGGCGGCAAGATTGGCATCACCGCCAATCGCTTCCCTCAGGTCGGACGCTTGAACCAGCATCCGAACGTTTTCTACGCCCAGGGCTACTCCGGTCATGGCCTGAACGTGACTCACTGGTGCGCAAAACTGTTGGGTGAAGCGATCCACGTCGGACACAGTCAGGGCTTTGACGTGTTCAGTGCCGTGCCGCACATGACCTTTCCCGGTGGGCCCATGCTGCGTTCGCCACTGCTGGCCCTCGGCATGTTCTGGTATCGGCTGCGCGCACTACTTGGGTGACGATAACTCTCCCCCTCCTCTTATGATCGTTCCCACGCTCCGCGTGGGAATGCAGCCCGGGACGCTCCGCGTCCCAACAGCGGACGCAGAGCGTCCATTGAGGCATTCCCACGCGGAGCGTGGGAACGATCAGTACCCGCCTTTTAATTTGCTCAATCGCGATGCGCTTCTATATTGAGGGAGTGCTCTGACTTCCCTGCGTCCTGGCGAGTGCGGCCTATGGCTACGACTGACCGACTGATCATCTGCGAGCACTGCGACTGCGTGTATGAAAAAGTCACGCTCGCCAAACATCAGAAAACCCTGTGTACACGCTGCGGCGGCGTGCTTCAGCGCTATAACGGCCTGACGGTGGAACAACGTCTGGCGTTGACCTTCACCGCGTTGATGCTGTGGATTTTCGCCAACTTCTACCCCGTCATGAGCATCAGCCTCAAAGGCCTGAAAAACAGCGCAACGCTTTGGGATTCGGTGCTGGCCCTGAGTCTGGGGCCGATCACGTTCATCGCCATGGTGGCGGCGATCTCGATGATCATCGCGCCGATTTTCCAGTTGTTGCTGCTGATCTGGGTGCTGAGCTTCGCCCTCGCCCACCAGCGCTCGCCTGGCTTCAAGTTTTGCATGCGCTGGCTGGAAACCCTCAGGCCCTGGAGCATGCTGGAGGTCTGTCTGCTGGGGGCAATGGTCGCGGTCATCAAACTCGCCGGATTGCTCGATGTGCTGCCCGGCATCGGCCTGTTTGCCCTGGCCATTCTCAGTCTGATGATGATCCGCATCGCCGGGCGCGACATTCGTGACCTATGGGACATCTTATGAACAGACCCCCGGTGGCGAGTGAACTCAACCTGTGCCTGTGCCATAGCTGCGGCCTGGCCTGTGACATCACCGATGAACCTCACGAATGCCCACGGTGCGGCGCGCCACTGCATCGGCGCAAAACCAACTCACTGGCCCGGACCTGGGCGTACATGTTCACTGCCCTGGCGTTTTACGTCCCGGCTAATCTGCTGCCAGTGATGAACACCAAGATGGTTGGCAGCGGCGCCGATAGCACGATCATGAGCGGTGTCATTGAGTTCTGGCAGCACGGCGCCTGGGACATTGCCCTGATTATTTTCATCGCCAGCATCGCGGTGCCGGGCATCAAGTTCGTCGCCCTGACGCTGTTACTGGTGACTGTTCAGCGCGACAGCCAATGGGCCAGTAAGCAACGTTCAACGCTGTACCGTTTCGTCGAGCTCATCGGTTACTGGTCGATGCTCGATGTGATCGTCGTCGCCCTGGTGGCCTCACTGGTCAAGTTTCAAGCCCTGGCCGATATCGAACCGCGCCCGGGGATCTTGTTTTTTGGCCTGGTGGTGGTCTTCACCATGCTGTCGGCAATGAGTTTCGACCCACGCCTGATCTGGGATAAAGAAGAACGGGATAACCCAAACGAGGAGGTCATGGATGAAGTCGCAAATCACTGACGGGCCGCAAGCCCCCGGTCAGGCCCCTGTCAAGACCCGCCGTTTCAGCGTTTCATTGGTGTGGATCGTGCCGATCGTCGCGGTGCTGGTGGGGATTTCCCTGGTCGTGCACACCATGATGCAGGAAGGTCCGACCATTACCGTTACGTTCAAAACCGGTAGCGGCCTGACCGCCAACAAGACCGAAGTCAAATACCGCAACGTGGTGATCGGGCATGTCTCGGACGTGGAGCTGAGCAACGACCAGAAGAGCGTCAACGCCACCATCAAACTGTCCAAGCAGGCGGAAAGTTTCACTCGCGAAGACTCGCAGTTCTGGGTAGTGCGGCCACGTATTGGCGCCGGCGGGGTGTCGGGTATCGATACCCTGCTGTCCGGGGATTACATTGGCGCCGACATCGGCCAGGCCAACGCTCGTGCAAAAAACTTTGTTGGCCTGGAAAACCCGCCACCGATTACCTATGGCGAGCCGGGCAAGCGCTTCACCCTGAACACCCAGGACCTCGGTTCGCTGGACATCGGCTCTCCGGTTTACTACCGCAAGATTCCGGTGGGTCAAGTGGTGGCCTATGCCCTGAACGCCGACGGCAAAGGGGTCAACATCGAAGTGTTCATCCACTCGCCCAACGATGCCTACGTCACTGAAAATACCCGGTTCTGGAACGCCAGCGGGATCGACGTGAATGTCGGCGCCAACGGCTTTTCGCTGAAAACCGAGTCGCTGTCATCCATCCTGGTGGGCGGCATCGCCTTCCGCGCTCCGGATTACAGCCCGAATGACCAACCGGCTAAAGAGGACAAAGTATTCGATCTGTTCGAAGACCAGCTAACCGCTCTCGCCCCGCCCAGCGGCAAGGGGCAATTCCTGAGCTTGCGTTTCGATCAAGCCTTGCGCGGGCTCAGGGTCGGTGCACCGGTGGAATTCCTGGGCATGGAGTTCGGCAGAGTCGTGGCGATCAATCTGGACTTCGACGCGAAAAAGCGCAGTTTCCCGGTCAATGTCGGGATCATGATCTACCCGCAACGACTCGGCCAGGCCCACACCAAAATGCTCGAGGTGTTGAAGCATGACCCTAACGATGAAGCCGCTGGCGTACGTTTGATGGGTTCCTTCATCGAAAATGGTCTGCGGGCCCAGGCCCGAAGCGGCAATCTGTTGACCGGCCAGCTCTACATTGCGCTCGACTTCTACCCCAAGGCGGAGAAAGTCGTCTTCGACCCGACCGCCCGTCCAGTCACTATCCCCACTATTCCTGGCAGCCTCGAACAGTTGCAGGAAAAACTCGAGGGCATGGTCAACAAGATCAACCAACTACCTATTGAGCGGATTGCCGGCAATCTGGACAGCAACCTCGTCGAGCTGCGTAAAGGTCTGGCGCAATTCAACGCCAAGACCCTGCCCGGCGTGCAGACCACCCTGGCGGATGTCAGCAAGACCCTGCAATCGGCCAGTTCGACCTTGGCCGAAGACTCGCCGCAACGCGAACAATTAGGTCAGACCCTCGAAGAGCTCGGGCGCATGTCGCGCTCCTTGCGTGAACTCTCGGATTACCTGGGACGCCATCCGGAATCGCTGATTCGCGGCCGTCCCGACAATGCTGCGCCGATGGATATGCAGGGGCCACCGCGCAAATGACCACAGGAGCATCACTCATGGTTTATCCGCTGAAGATCAGCTTGGTCACTGCATTGTTGCTACTGGCTGCATGCCGCAGTGATCCGATTCAATTTCACACCCTGATTCCGGCTCAACCGGGACTTGCTGCGCGCAACAGCGGTGCGGAAATCCAGATCGAGGGCATCAGCGTGCCGCCCCAGGTCGATCGTCCGCAGATCGTCATTCGCCAGGGCAACAGTGGCATGGCGATCCTCGAAACCGAGTGGTGGGCGGCGAGCCTGGTGGATGAATTGCGCAGCGCGCTGATCGATCAAATGGTCAACAGCAATCCTCGACGCAACGTATCGGTGCGGATAGAGGTGCAGCGATTCGATTCGATTCCCGGCCAATATGCGTTGATCGACGTCAAGTGGCGCTTGCGCAATCTGAGTGAAAGTGATGCCGCGCTGGTCACCTGCCGCAGCACATTGCAGACACCTTCAGGCGCTTCCATCGATGAGCTGGTGGCGGCTCAGCAGAGCAACGTCAAACGCCTGGCCGCGCTGATCAGCCAGGCCGCGGGCGGAATGCAAAAAGGGTGTCCATCGGCTTAATCAAGCCATAACGCGATCCGTAGCAGCTGGCGAGACCTGCTGCTACAAGTGATGCGTTGCTACTGAAATATTGACGCTTTTCTCTCATTTGGCGCACCGCGCCTTAAACATGCAAATGATTCGTATTGAACTACACTGATCGACGACCCTTTCCCGTCGATTCTGCCGAGTTTGCGCGCAGGATTTTAAAAAAAACAGGAGCTGCCAACGCATGAGTCCCCCTATACCTTCTTTCCTGAAAACAGCACTGCTGGCCACCGCGTTGGTGAGTGCCGGTCATGTGTATGCAGCGGATGCCGATGGCATTGTGGTCTACAACGCCCAGCACGAAAGCCTGACCAAATCCTGGATAGAAGGTTTTACCAAGGAAACCGGAATCAAGGTCACCCTGCGCAATGGTGACGACACCGAGATGGGCAATCAGATCGTGCAGGAAGGCACGGCCTCCCCGGCTGATGTGTTCCTGACCGAAAACTCCCCGGCCATGGTGCTGGTCGACAACGCGGGGCTGTTTGCGCCGGTTGCGCCGGCCACCCTGGAACAGGTCGGCGATGCCTACCGTCCGGCCCATGGCAAATGGGTAGGGATCGCCGCGCGCTCCACGGTGTTTGTCTATAACCCGAGCAAACTGCCCGAAGCCGAGCTGCCCAAGTCGTTGATGGACCTCTCCGGTCCGAACTGGAAAGGTCGTTGGGGTGCTTCACCGGCCGGTGCCGACTTCCAGGCCATCGTCGCCGCCGTGCTGGAACTCAAGGGTGAAGCCGCCACCCTGGAATGGTTGAAAGGGATGAAAACCAACTTTACAGCCTACCGAGGCAACAGCTCCGTGCTTAAAGCCGTCAACGCCGGGCAGATCGACAGCGGCGTGATCTACCACTATTACAGCTTCGGCGACCAGGCCAAGACCGGCGAGAACAGCAAGAACACCGCCCTGCACTACTTCAAGCACAAGGATCCGGGTGCGTTTGTCAGTGTCTCCGGTGGCGGCGTGCTGGCGTCCAGCAAACACAAGGAACAAGCCCAGGCGTTCCTCAAATGGATTACCGGCAAAGATGGCCAGGCCATCCTCAAGACCGGTAAATCGTTCGAATACGCCGTGGGCAAGAACGCTGAATCCAATCCAAAACTGGTGCCTTTGCAGCAACTCGACGCGCCAACGGTCGATGCCTCAAAACTCGACAGTAAAAAAGCCGTGGAGCTGATGACACAGGCTGGACTGCTCTAATTGCTGCCTGAAACCTTGCCGGCGGGTGTCGCTGAGGCGATACCCGCAAACTTGCGACGACGAACCCGCGGCCTCTTCGCGGGGCGTGGTGGCGCGTGGGTGATCGGCTTGTCGGTGCTGGTTTCGCTGCTGTCACTGCTGCCGATTGCCTTCGTCATCGGCGTATCGTTTCAGACAGGCTGGGCGACCCTTGTGCCGCTGGTATTCCGGCCGCGGGTCGCTGAATTATTGATCAACACCGTTTTGCTGGTGGTTATCACGATTCCGTTGTGCGTCACGTTAGGCCTGTCGCTGGCCTGGTTGACAGAGCGCACCAACCTGCCGGGGCGGCGCTGGTGGTCGTTGCTGGCGACCGCGCCGCTGGCAGTGCCAGCGTTCGTGCACAGCTATGCGTGGGTCAGTCTGGTGCCGCCGATTCACGGGCTGTTTGCCGGGGTGCTGGTCTCGGTCATCGCTTACTTCCCGTTCTTGTATTTGCCGATAGCCGCCACCCTGCGCAGGCTCGATCCAGCCATCGAAGACGTTGCCGAATCGCTGGGGCTCAAGCCTTGGGCGATATTTTTCCGCGTGGTGTTGCCGCAACTGCGCCTGGCCATTTGCGGCGGCGCGTTGCTGGTGGGCCTGCATCTGCTGGCCGAATATGGCCTGTACGCGATGATCCGTTTCGACACCTTCACCACGGCCATCTTCGATCAGTTCAAGTCCACCTTCAACGGCCCCGCTGCCCACATGCTGGCCAGCGTGCTCGCCCTGTGTTGCCTGGTGATGCTGACCGCAGAATCGGCCGCTCGCGGTAACGCGCGTTACGCTCGGGTCGGGTCGGGAAGCGCTCGCGAGCAGCGGGTAGTACGCCTGAAACCCGCAACCACCCTCCTCGCCCTGACCGTACAGATTGCGACCTGCGCGCTGACACTCGGCGTGCCACTGGTGACTTTAGGTAACTGGCTGATCGCCGGCGGCACGCAGGTGTGGCAGATGGACGAACTTATGCCGGCGCTGGAACAAACGCTGCTGCTCGGCGTTGCGGGCGCCGCCGTCACCACCTGCGCCGCCATCCCGATTGCCTGGCTGTCGATTCGCGCTCCGGGCCGGTTGCAACGCGTATTGGAAAGCTGCAACTACATCACCAGTTCGTTGCCCGGGATCGTCGTGGCCCTGGCCTTGGTGACCGTCACCATCCATTTTGCCCGGCCGATTTACCAGACGACGGTCACGGTGCTGCTGGCGTACCTGCTGATGTTTTTGCCCCGGGCCCTGGTGAGTTTGCGCGCCGGCATCGCCCAGGCGCCGGTTGAGCTGGAAAATATGGCCCGCAGCCTCGGCCGCTCGCCTGCCCGGGCATTGTGGCTGATCACCCTGCGTCTAGCAGCGCCCGGCGCTGCCGCTGGCGCCGCGCTGGTGTTTCTGGCGATCACCAATGAGTTGACCGCCACCCTGCTGCTCGCCCCCAACGGCACGCGCACCCTGGCCACCGGGTTCTGGGCCATGACCAGCGAAATCGACTACGCCGCCGCTGCGCCCTATGCCCTGTTGATGATCCTGCTGTCGCTTCCCCTGACCGGACTTCTTTATCACCAATCCAAACGAACGGCTGGCCGATGAACGCTCTCGAACTCCATTCCATTTCCAAGTCCTACGGCGCCCATCAAGCGCTGGAGAGCGTCAATCTGTCGGTACCAACGGGCAGTCGAACGGTCATCGTCGGCCCGTCCGGCTCAGGTAAAACCACTTTGCTGCGGATGATCGCCGGCTTCGAATTCCCGGACACGGGGCGTCTTTTACTCAATGGCCAAACGCTCGTCGACAGCACCCACGAAGTCCCGGCGCATGAGCGTCTGATCGGTTATGTTCCGCAGGACGGCGCCTTGTTCCCGCACATGACCGTGGCCGCGAACATCGGTTTCGGGCTTTCGATCAGGGGCGGTGCAAAACAGGAGCGCGTCGCCGAGTTGATGGACAGCGTGGCGCTGGATGCGAGCATGGCCAACCGTTGGCCCCACGAGCTCTCCGGCGGCCAGCAACAGCGCGTCGCACTGGCGCGGGCGTTGGCCCAACAGCCGCGCTTGATGCTGCTGGACGAGCCGTTTTCGGCCCTCGACACCGGGCTTCGTGGCGCCATGCGCAAAATGGTCGCCCGGCTGCTGACCGACGCCGGCGTGACCACCATTCTGGTCACCCATGACCAGAGTGAAGCCTTGTCGTTCGCCGATCAGCTGGCGGTGATGCGTGACGGTCGGCTGGTGCAGTCGGGCCATCCGCTGGACCTTTACCGCTACCCCGAGGATGAACAAACCGCGCTGTTTCTCGGGGATGCCATCGTCATGCCCGCCAGAATCGAAGCCGGCTGGGCCCATTGCGATCTCGGCCGGATACCGGTGAACAATCACCGGGCCAATAAATCGGCGCAGATCATGCTGCGTCCCGAACAATTGCAACTCGTCAGCATCCAGCCCAACCCGTCCAAGGCCGGCGGGTGTCGCGCCGTCGTGACCGAGCGGGATTTCAGCGGCAATACCTGCACATTGACAGTGGAGCTGGAGGCTTTGGCGTCCGGGCAACAGCCTGGGCGATCATTGATGGTGCGAAGTTCTGGCCTGTATGCACCACCCGCCGGCAGTGCGGTTCACGTTTCGACAATAGGCCATGCCCACGTACTGAGCGAAACGTGAACCTCTTCCATCAAAGATCGAACCGGTCCACCGCACGACGTCGCTCGTTGTCATCGCGCACATCGTAGTTGGCCGTGGTCTGGATGTTGCTGTGATGGGCGAGTTTCTGGGCGATCGACAAGTCGTACTCCTCAATCACTCGGGTAATGAACGAACGTCGAAAATCATGCGGCATGATTTTCACCCCAACCTGCGCGCCCCGCTGGCGGGCGATGTAATAGATCGCATGTTTGGTGATGCGCTCGCGGGTGATGTGGCTGCCGCGGCGGATGCGATTGAACAGGAACGAATCGTCCGTTTCGCCCTCCTTCAGTAGCGAGCGCCGCAGTTCCAGCCAGTCATTGAGTTTGGCGAACGCCCAGGCCGGTGCGTACTTGATCAGTTGCTTGTTGCCCTTGGCGGTTACACGAAGGCTGCGCTCGGCGAAATCGACCTGGTTCAGGTCCAGGTTCACCGATTCCGATTTGCGCATGCCCGAGCCATACAAAATCCCGATGATCGCCGCATCCCGCAACCCTTGTGGCCGTGGATCGGCAGCACAGACCGCCATCAGTTCCTGGATCAGCGTGCGCCTGAGGTTGCGCCCCTGGGACAATCGCGTGCCGGCAATTCCCTTGACCGAGCGCATTTTCAGCAAGTGCTCCTGACTGATCAGGCTCATGCGCCACGCCTCGTTCATCACCCCGCGCACTGCATTGACGTACAGCGAAGAAGTGTTCGGTGCATAGCCGTCGGTGCGCAAAGTGGCGACCAGCGCGATGACATCTTCCGGTTGCAGGTTGTGCCAGGGAATCTCCTCGACGTTCATGTCTTCGAAGCCCAACCGGTCAGCGGCGTCCTGCAACACATAACGCATGGTCAACTGGCTGGAGGGCGCCAGACGTGCCAGGTACAGGGTCAGCGGGTTGGTCTTTGAGGGAATGGAGTCGGTAGCGGGTAAGTCAATCAAACGAAACGGCCTTAAGTGGAAAACAGTTCATTAAACAACTAAGGATTGAAACATCCTTCATATAACGCGGAACACTTCTGTAGGAATTTCCACTAAAAAACTCGATGAACGGCAGAAGTCTGAACAGTGACTGTATGACGTTCAGGTAAGCAGTTCACCCACCGGTTTTCTCATGCCCCTTTCACAAAACCAGACATAACCTTCAATCAATCCAGTGAGCCTCGGTGGGCTCCCAACCTGCCGGCCACGGCTGTAAATGTCAAATACAGTGTGCGTCTGGCCGTTAGCTAAATCATTGAAATCACGTTTCTTTCGGCATTGACGCTGAAGGATGGCTTACGCCAGAAAGTTGTCCAGGAACCAGGCTTTTCCCGTTGTCCCGTTCCAGTACCGGCAATGAAGAAACTGCCGTCGTAAAGCAAGTATTGCGTTTCGCTCAATACCGCCGCGAGGCCGTGGCTTGGAGTCTGAAACCTCCGGACGTGGCGTTGTCCAGCACGATAGACGAATTGAAATATGACCCCGCCTATCCTGACGCTGCACAGCAGCGAGTCGACCGTCATCGCCCTCAACGCTCGCCCTGCTCTCGCATCCGGACTCAGGAGTGCCCCATGAAAATCAGTGTATTTGGTAGCGGTTATGTTGGCCTGGTGCAAGCGGCTGTCCTGGCTGAAGTCGGCCACGACGTGGTCTGCATGGACATTGATGAGCGCAAAGTCGAACGGCTGCAACAAGGCCACGTGAGCATTTTCGAACCGGGGCTGGCCAGCCTGGTGCGCGAAGGCCTGGAAGCCCATCGTCTACAGTTCACCACTGACGAGCAGTTTGCGGTGCAGCATGGGCAGGTATTGTTTATCGCCGTTGGTACACCGTCCCGGGACGATGGCTCGGCGGATCTGCGTTATGTGCTGGCGGTGGGCGAAGCCGTGGCGCGTCATCGTGAACAGCCGGTGATTCTGGTGGAAAAATCCACGGTGCCGGTGGGCACGGGTGACACCTTGCGCGCACACATCGACAAGTGCCTGATCAAGGTCGGTCGGCTGCTGCAGTTCGATATTGTCTCCAACCCGGAGTTTCTGAAAGAAGGCTCTGCCGTGGCCGATTGCCGGCGCCCGGACCGGATCGTCATCGGCTGCGAACGCGATGAAGTGCGTGACGTGATGCGCGACCTCTACGCGCCCTTCAACCGCAATCATGACCGGATCATGTTCATGGACCTGCGCAGCGCCGAGCTGACCAAGTACGCCGCCAACTGCATGCTGGCGACCAAGATCAGCTTCATCAACCAGATCGCCGAACTGGCCGAACACCTGGGCGCCGACATCGAATCGGTGCGCCTGGGCATCGGCGCCGACTCGCGCATTGGTTACCACTTCATCTACCCCGGCTGCGGCTATGGCGGCTCGTGCTTTCCAAAGGACATGCGCGCGCTGATCCACAGCGCCGAACAGGCGCATTGCTCCAGCGATTTGCTGCAAGCGGTGGAAGCAATCAACCAGCGTCAGAAGCACAAGTTGTTCGAGCGTATCAACGCGTTCTACCGGGGTGATTTGCGTGGCAGGACCTTCGCCGTGTGGGGGCTGGCGTTCAAACCGAACACCGACGACATGCGCGATGCACCGAGCCGGGTGCTGCTGGAATCGCTGTGGGCCGCCGGGGCCAATGTCCGCGCGTTCGACCCGGAAGCCATGCAGGAAACCCAGCAGCTGTATCCCGATGAATCCCGGTTGATGCTGATGGGCACGCCGGAATCGGTATTGTCCGGCGCTGACGCGCTGATCATCTGCACCGAATGGCAGCAGTTCAAGGCCCCGGATTTCAGCCTGATCCAGCAGCGACTCAACGCACCGGTGATCTTCGACGGACGCAACCTGTACGACGCCGATCGCCTGGCCCGCGCCGGTTTCATGTACTTCCCGATGGGCCGTGGCGAGTCGCGTAACTTGCCGATTCCGCATCAGCAGTGGCCCGCTGCTTCGGTCGTCGCTTGAATACGATGTCAGCCGCTATCAGAGCGGCGCCTTCAAATCGACCCCCAACGCCAGGGCAAACGCCTTGACCAGCGGACTGCGCACCGTGTTGTGACGAAGGATCAGATTGAACGGGGTGCTGATGTTGATCAGGTCCGGGCGCACAGCCCGGAACTGTCCCTGCGCCACCATCGACGCGGCGTAATGCTGTGGCAGAAAACCCACGAAACGCCCGGTCTTGATCAGCAATGCCACCGCTTCGACCTGGCTGGCCGAGGCGGAAAAGCTGTCGTAGTGGGCAAAATTCAGTTTGTCGCGATGAATCGCATAGCGGTGGTTGATGCACTCGTAATCCTTGAGCACATGACTGCCGATTTCTGCGTCCGGCACCGTGAATAACGGATGACCGACAGCGCAATAAACTTCGGAGCGTTCTTCATAAAGCGGGTAGTAATCAAACTCTTCACGCTTCTGATAAACCGGCACGATCCCCGCCACTAACCGTCCCTCTACAACACCTCTTTCCACTTCATCCAGCTGCGAGGCTTGAAGTTGAAATCTTACTTTCGGCGATGTTTCATTAATTGTTCTAAGCGCAGCAACTAACGGCGAATTAACATCGGAAATCGTATTGTCAATAACCCCCACACCAAGGTCACCGATCAGTTCATTTTGCGCTGAACTAAGGCGATCACGAAAGTTATCGACCGAGGCAAATAAATCAATGGACGCCTGATACACCAGGCGACCCTCTTCGGTCAGGTGAAAACCTTCGCGGCCACGGGTACACAGGCGCATGCCGATGCGGATCTCCAGGTCGGAGATCTGTTTGCTGATGGCTGCCAGACCCACATTCAGCTCGTTCTGGGCGGCACTGAAGCCGCCGGCTTCGACCACTGCCTTGAATACTTTGAGCAGTTTGAAGTCCAGACCGCTGAGGGTCAGCGGTGCCCGATGACCCGTTTTCAGCGGCGGGTTTCCGGAATTGGAAAGTGGGGTTTCCATAATGCCTATTTACCTCTGGCGCCCTATTCAACAACCTGTGTCCAACAACAAAAATAGTGCTGGTAAATAATAATGACCACAGAAAACCAGGCTTGGCAACCGCTAATAAATCCCGCACATCAGTGCCAACTCACTGATTTCGAACTATTAAAAGCTGACACTACGATCAGCTCTCGTAACGATGCAACTGCGCTTTCCCCCTGCCCTTGAATAATGTTTAGGCCAAACCACGCCCAATTGATTTGCGGCGAGTGTTTCAGGCCCGGCACCCCGATTTCAGTTCGCTTTACCGACGAGGAAAACAACAATGTCTCAAACCACCGACCGTCTCTGGGGTGCCCGCTTCAAAAGCGGTCCGTCCGAAGCCCTGGCGGCCTTGTCCCGTTGCCCCGAGCGCTACTTTCGCCTCACCCCGTACGACCTCGCCGGTTCCAAGGCGCATGCCCGTGAATTGCAGCGCGCCGGGCTGCTGAGCGAACAAGAAACCCAGACCATGCTCGACGCTCTGGAGCGCATCGGTGATGACTTCCGCGCCGGCAGCATCGCGCCGACCCTGGATGACGAAGACGTCCACACCTTCATCGAACGCCTGCTGACCGAACGCCTCGGCGCGCTGGGCGGCAAGCTGCGCGCCGGCCGTTCACGCAACGACCAGACCGCCAACGACCTGCGCCTGTTCCTGCGTGATCACGTCCGCACCCTGGCCGTTGAAGTCCTGGCCCTGCAACAAGCCCTGGTGGATCAGGCCGAGCAGCACATCGAAAGCATCTGCCCAGGGTTCACTCACCTGCAGCAAGCCCAGCCGATCGTGTTCGCTCACCACTTGCTGGCCCACGCCCAATCGATGTTGCGTGACGTGCAACGCCTGGTGGACTGGGACGTACGCACTTCGCTGTCGCCACTCGGCGCGGCGGCCATGGCCGGTTCCGCCATCGCCCGTCTGCCGCAGCAGTCGGCCAAGGAAATGGGCTACAGCGGCGTGTGTGAAAACTCCATCGATGCCGTAGCCAGCCGCGATCACGTTGCCGAGTTCCTGTTCATTGCCAGCATGCTCGGGATCAACATCTCGCGCCTCGCCGAAGAGTTCTGCCTGTGGTCGTCGCGGCAATTTCGCTGGGTCGTGCTGGACGATGCCTACGCCACCGGCAGCTCGATCATGCCGCAGAAGAAGAACCCGGACATCGCTGAACTGGCCCGGGGCAAGGCGGGTCGCCTGATCGGCAACCTGACCGGCCTGCTCTCCACCCTCAAATCCCTGCCGCTGTCGTACAACCGCGACTTGAGCGAAGACAAAAACGGCGTGCTCGACAGCGTCGACACCCTGTTGCTGGTGCTGCCCGCCATGGCCGGGATGGTCGCAACCATGGAGGTCAACGTCGAAGAACTGCGGCGTCAGGCGCCACTGGGTTTCACCCTCGCCACCGAAGTCGCCGACTGGCTGGCCATGCGCGGCGTGCCGTTCAAGGAAGCCCACGAAATCACCGGTGCGCTGGTTCAGGCCTGTGAGAAACACGACATCGAATTGTGGGAAGCCTCCCCGGCGCTGTTGGCCGAGATTGACCCGCGCCTGACTGCGGAAGTGCGCGAGAGCCTGACCCTCGAAGCCGCCATCGCCGCCCGCAGTGGCTGGGGCGGCACCGCGCCGCAACAGGTGCGCGAGCAGATCGGTCGACTGAAAACGGCCTTGGCTGCGCAGCAAGCGTGGACCGAAAACTATCAAGGTTTCCGCCTCTGAAGCAGAACACAAAACCTGTGGGAGCGGGCTTGCTCGCGAAGGGGTCGTGTCAGTCGCCATTTATGTTGAATGACACACCGCATTCGCGAGCAAGCCCGCTCCCACAGGGATTGTGGTTGGCCTGAATTACCAAGCGTACGGAGAAACAACATGAGCCAGACTCAGGCAGAACGACTCCAGTCGGAGCGCAAACTGGCGGAAAACCAGTTCGATATCACCCAGTACCATCATGTGCCACGGCGTTATTACGGGCGGATTTTCTTCGCCACCGTGATCGTCATTGCGATTATCGGCCTGGTACGAGCTTTCGCCGAAGGCAAGATCGAGTGGTCTTACATCGGCCAGTTCCTCACTTCCCAGGCGATCATGTGGGGCTTGCTCAACACCATCGTCATGGCGGTGCTGGCCATGGCGCTGGGCATCGTTTTCGGGGTGATCACCGCGATCATGCGCATGTCGGCCAACCCGATCCTGCGCTACGTGGCGGTGACCTACACCTGGCTGTTTCGCGGCACGCCGCTGATCCTGCAACTGCTGTTGTGGTTCAACCTGGCGCTGATCTTCCCCACCATCGGCATCCCCGGCCTGTTCGAAATGGACACCGTGAGCCTGATGACCCCGTTCGTGGCAGCCCTCCTCGGCTTGAGCATCAACCAGGGCGCCTACACCGCCGAAGTGGTACGTGCCGGCCTGCTGTCGGTGGACACCGGCCAGTACGAAGCCGCCAAGTCGATCGGCATGCCGCGCCTGCAAGCGCTGCGCCGGATCATCCTGCCGCAAGCCATGCGGGTGATCATTCCGCCGGTCGGTAACGAGTTCATCGGCATGGTGAAGATGACCTCGCTGGCGAGCGTCATCCAGTACTCGGAACTGCTCTACAACGCCCAGAACATCTACTACGCCAACGCCCGCGTGATGGAGCTGCTGATCGTCGCCGGTATCTGGTACCTGGCCACCGTCACCGTCCTGTCCTTTGGTCAAAGTCGTCTGGAGCGTCGTTTCGCTCGCGGCGCCGGCAAGCGTTCTTGAGGAGCCCCACATGAGAAGCATCGTCAAGGCCGTGAGCCTGAACAAATACTACGACCATTTCCACGCGCTCAAGGACGTCAACATCGAAGTCGAGCAAGGCGAAGTGCTGTGCATCATCGGCCCGTCCGGCTCCGGCAAAAGCACCTTGCTGCGCTGCATCAACCAGCTGGAAAAAATCGACAAGGGCGGCCTCTGGGTCGATGGCGAACTGGTGGGTTACCGCATCGTCGGCAATAAGCTGCACGAACTCAACGAGTCGCAGATCGCCCGTCAACGCCTGGCCACCGGCATGGTGTTCCAGCGTTTCAACCTGTTTCCGCACATGACCGTGCTGCAAAACATCATCGAAGGGCCATGCCAGGTGCTCAAGCGTTCGCCCAAGGAGGCGCACGAAGAAGCCGTGGAATTGCTCGCTCGCGTCGGCCTGGCCGACAAGCGCAACAGCTACCCGATCGAACTCTCGGGTGGCCAGCAACAACGCGTCGCCATAGCCCGTGCACTGGCCATGCGGCCCAAGCTGATGCTGTTCGATGAACCCACTTCGGCACTCGACCCGGAACTGGTCGGTGAGGTGCTGTCGGTGATGCGCGATCTGGCGCAGACCGGCATGACCATGATCGTCGTCACCCATGAACTGGGCTTCGCTCGCGAAGTTTCCAACCGCATGGTGTTCATGGACGGCGGGCAGATCGTGGAGGCTGGAAGCCCCGAAGAAATACTAATAAGTCCGCAAAACCCGCGCACCCAAAGCTTCATTTCTGCCGTTCGAACCTAAGCGTCCTTTGGCGCTCACAACACTCATAAGAGAACGACCATGAAGAACTTCGTTATTCCAGCAGTACTCGCAGGCGTTATGGCTTCCGGCTTCACCTTCGCCGCCGAATTGCCGGCCAGCATCAAGGCCAAGGGCGAGGTCGTCGTAGCGATCATGCCGAACTACCCGCCGATGGACTTCAAGGACCCGGCCACCAACACCCTCACCGGTCTCGACTATGACCTGGGCAATGCCTTGGCCGAACGTCTGGGCGTGAAGATCAAATGGCAGGAAACCGGCTTCGAGCAAATGATCAATGCGCTGACCACCGACCGTGTGGACATGGTGATGTCGGGCATGACCGACACCGCCGAACGTCAGGCCAGCGTGACCTTCGTTGACTACTTCACCAGCGGTCCGCAGTTCTACACCTTGCAGAAGAACAAGGATTTCAACGAGATCATCGACCTGTGTGGCAAGAAAGTCGGCACCAGCCGCCGCACCACCTTCCCGGCGGAAATCGCCGAGTGGAGCAAGGCCAATTGCGAAGCCGCCGGCAAGCCTGCGATCAACGTGATCGGCACCGAAGGCTCGGCCGATGCCCGCGCGCAATTGCGTCAGAGCCGTATCGATGCGGCCATGCAGGGCAGCGAGACCCTGTCCTACCTGAAGACTCAGGAAAAGGACATGTACAAAACCGTGGGCCTGCCGATCTCCAAGCAGTTCACCGGGCTGGGCGTGAGCAAGAAAAAGCCTGAGCTGAGCGAGGCGGTGAAGGTCGCGTTGCAGAGCATGGTGGATGACGGCAGCTACCAGGCGATCCTGAAGAAGTGGGACCTGGAACTGGGTGCGATCAAGACTGTGACCATTAACGCCGGAAAATAATCAAGCAGGTGACCCGGACCAAATGTGGGAGCGGGCTTGCTCGCGAATGCGGTGTGTCATTCACATCACTGCTGACTGACACACCGCATTCGCGAGCAAGCCCGCTCCCACAGGGTTGCGTTTTACCGATGAATAAATGGAGCACCACATGTCCTCCTTGCCACAACCCACCTGGCCCGACCAACACAAAGCCTGCCTCGCCCTGGCCTTCGACCTCGACGGCCCGACCGGCGATGCCATGCTCAACGGTTCGATCTGGCGCAAGCCCGAGTACTTCGGTTTCGGCGGTTACGGCCCTTACCGCGCCTTGCCCCGCATCCTCGATGTGCTCGACGCCTACCAAATCCCAACGACGTTTTTCGTCCCGGCCTGGGTCGTGGAGAACTGGCCAAAACAATGCCAGGCGATTGTCGAGCGCGGGCATGAAGTGGCCTACCACGGCTACAAACACGAATCCTTTTACGCCCTGACGCTGGAACAGCAAAAGGACGTGATGAAGAAATCCCGCGAGGTGTTCTGGAAACACCTGAACATCCGCGCCGAAGGGTTTCGCACCCCGTCCGGTGACTGGCGGGCCGAAACCCCGGCGATGCTGGTGGAGGCTGGCGTGACCTACTCCAGCAGCATGCGCGGCGATGACCGGCCATACCTGGTGAAAGTACCGGGGCACGACACGCCGCTGGTGGAAATCCCCGGCCGCTGGGAAATGGACGACTACGCCTCCCTCGCCTACACCCGCGCGCCGGACTTTCCTTCCGGGCTGGACCGCACCGCCAGCTACGCACTGACCCTCGATAACTGGTGCCGCGAATACGACGGCGCCATGAACGAAGGACTGTGCCTGACCACCCTGTTCCACCCCAAGATCACCGGCAAACCGGGTCGCATCCTACTGCTGGAGAAACTCTTCGAACACATGCGCCAGCGTGATGACGTGTGGTTCGCCACCTGCCGCGATGTCGCCCACTGGTGGCTGAAGGAGCATCACCATGGCTGATTCCACTGTCTGGCCAAAAGGCTACCGTTGCGCCGTGGTACTGACCGTCGATTACAACGACATCCACGGCATCCTCACCCAGGCCCCGGAGGTCGCCGGGCGCGACAAGACGCTGTCGGTCTGGCGCTATGGCACCCAACGCGGCGTCGACCGTTTGCTCGGTTTATTCGAAGAACTGGGGGTTTCCAGCAGCTGGTTTGTGCCCGGTATCGTCGCCGAGGAAAACCCCGGGCACATTCGGGCAATCCAGGCCGGTGGACATGAGATCGCCTGCGCCGGGTATCGCCACCAGAATTACGACACACTGAGCCTCAACGAGCAAAGCGCCGAGATTGCCAAAGGCTGCGAGGCGTTGACCTCGCTGACTGGCCAGCGTCCAACAGGCTTTCGCATCCCGGCCGGCAACGGTGCACCGGGCTTCATCGAAGCGTTGAAGAATCACGGCTTTCGCTGGTCATCGTCGTGGCGTGGCGATGATTTGCCATTCGCACATCCGACGGCGCCCGACGTCATCGAGTTGCCGTTGCACTACGAACTGGAAGACGAACCCTACTTCGCCTTCAACCTGAGCCCGGCCGTGCCGCCGGCGCAATCGCGGATCGCCTCTTACAGCCATACCCTGGGCAACCTGCAACTGGACTTCGCCGGGTTTCACCGATTCGGCCTGTGTTATGTGCTGCGACTGCACCCGGAAATCATTGCGACACCCGGGCGGATTGGCGTGTTGCGCGAGTTGCTGGAGGGGATTCAACAGCACGACGACGTGTGGATTGCCACAGGCGCCGACGTTGCTCAATGGTGGGCCGAATCGGCGCGGCCTGTGACCGAGGACCATCCGGCGGCCGTGTATGAGCGGCATTATCGGGATTACCTTTCATGAGTGAGCGGATGCAGCGTTTGGCGCAGTTCTGCGTCGACAGCCGATTCGAAGACTTGCCGCCTGCACTAGTGGCACAAGCCAAGCGACACATACTCGACACCTTCGGCGCGACCCTGGCCGGGGCTGGCAGTGATGTCGCGAAGCAGGCACGGCAGGTCTTCGACGGTGAGGTCGGGAACACGCTGATCTGGGGCACCGATCAACGCACTGGCGCGGCCCAGGCCGCCCTGCTCAATGGTGTCGCCGCCCATGCCCTGGAACTGGACGACACCGGTGGTTGCGACCACTCCGGCGCGGTGGTGCTGCCGGCAGTCATGGCGGCGGTGTCGATGTCTGGACAATCGGTGAATGGCCGGGAGCTGATCACCGCTGTGGTAATCGGCTACGAAATCGGCCGCCGGGTGCTCGAAGCCTGTGGCAGCTATTCAGCCCACAACGGCGCCGGCTGGCACTCCACCGCCACCTGCGGCGTGTTCGGTGCGGCGGCGGCCAGTGCGCGAATTCTCGGACTGGATACCGCGCAAACCGTCTCGGCGCTGGGCATTGCCGGCAGTTTCAGTGGGGGGTTATGGGCGTTTATTCACGACGGTTCGCAAAGTAAAAAACTTCACAGTGGCCGTGCCGCCGAGGGTGGATTGCTGGCGGCGCGATTTGCGCAAAGAGGCATCACCGGGCCGACGAAGTTGTTCGATGATGTCTGGGGCGGGTTTCTGAAAACCCTGGCCGGTGAGAGCTCACAACCTGACGCGCTGGATGCCGATCTGGGCGTCGTATGGAAACTCGCTCGCTGTTCGATCAAACCCTACGCCGCATGTCGCGGAACGCATTCCGCCATCGATGCGCTGGGGCTGTTGCTGGATCAACTGCAGGTCAGCACAGATCAGGTCGAGGATGTCCGGGTGTCGTTGTGCGGGTTTCTTCAGGACATGTGCGGCGGGCGCGACGTCGGTACGCTGGCGGCGGCGCAGATGAGCCTGCCGTATGCCCTCGCAGCCCGGCTGGTGCAGGGGCATTGCCGGCTGGAGGCGTATGACGATGAACAACGGGGCGATCCACGGATTGCTCACTGGATGTCGCGCATCCGTCTTGAAGTGGATCCGCAACTGTCAGAGGATGGCGAGCCCATCGTCAGCGTGCGGACCGTGGACGGTCGGCAGGCGAGCCTGTGTGTCGACCCGCCATTGGGTGCGCCGGGCAATCCGTTGAGTGATGCGGCGCTGGAGGAGAAGTTTTTCAGCCTGGCGTTGCGGGTGATGCCGCGGGGGCAAGCGGCAGAACTGCTTGAGCAGTTGTGGCGGATTGAAGAATTGGAATCCATTGAGTTGTCGATCGTTCCCACGCTCCGCGTGGGAATGCAGCCCGGGACGCTCCGCGTCCCTGCCGAAGCGGACGCAGAGCGTCCGGTGAGGCATTCCCACGCAGACGGTTCGACGCCTCGACGTGGGTACGATCACTCAGAGAACATTAAATAAGGATATTTGCACCACCGTGGCCACTTACTCACTCGTTATCCGCCGGTTGATGATCGTTTCGCTGACCATCGTCGTCAGCCGCGCCATTACCAGCCCGCTGCTGACGCTGTTCCTGAGCAACAAACTCGGCCTCAACCAACAGGATGTCGGCTTGCTGCTGGGCATCGCGGTCTTCATCGCCACCCTGCTCGCGCTCTACGGCGGTTACATCATCGACCGCCTCGAGAAGCGCCGGCTGTTGATCCTGGCGATGCTCTCCAGCGCCATCGGCTTTGTGCTGCTGACTTTCGCCGACAACCTCTACCTGACCACCGCCACCCTGGTGATCACCGAAACCGCCTCGGCACTGTTCCTGATCGGTTCAAAGGCGATCCTCAGCGAAAACCTGCCCGTGGGCCAGCGCGCCAAGGCGTTTTCCCTGCGCTACACCTTGACCAACATCGGCTACGCCACCGGCCCGATGCTGGGCGTGGTGATTGCCGGCGTGTATCCGATAGCACCGTTCCTGATCGCCGGCGGCATCGCGTTCTTCAGTATTTTCCTGATGATCGGGATACCGAAGGATTCGGCCCAGGCTCCCGCGATTGGCCAGCCAACGAGTTTTCTCAAGACCCTGATCACTCTGAAAAACGACCGCACGCTGATCATGTTCACCTGCGGCTGCCTGCTCAGCACCGTGGTCCATGGCCGTTTCACCCTGTACCTGTCGCAATACCTGTTGGTGACTCAAGACACCAAACGGGCACTGGAAACCATGGCCGCCCTGCTCGCCTGCAATGCGATCAGCGTGATCCTGCTGCAATACCAGATCGGTCGTTTCCTCAAGCGCGAACAATTGCGTTACTGGATCGCGGGCGGTACCAGCCTGTTCATCGTCGGTTTGATCGGCTTCAGCCTGGCCGACAGCCTTGTGAGCTGGTGCGTGGCCATGTTCATCTTCACCCTCGGTGAAATGATCATTTACCCCGCCGAATTCCTCTTCGTTGACACCCTGGCGCCGGAAGAGCTGCGCGGCAGTTATTACGGCGCGCAAAACCTCGCGGCCCTCGGTGGTGCCCTGAGCCCGGTGATTTGCGGTTTCCTGCTGATGCACACCCCGGCGCCAACGATGTTTTATGCCCTGAGCGCATTGACCGCGATGGGCGGTTTGCTGTGTTTCATGAGCGGTCGCCGGGTGGCTTTACAGCAAAATTAATGCACTAAAACTGCATTAATATGAATTTGTCAGCATCGGGAATGAGCGGCACACTGTGCCCCGTTCCTCCCCCAATAGTTGGAACAACTTCAAGGGCTTTCTGGGTATCCCAGCTAAGCCTTTTTTTTGCCTCGGTTTTTTTCAACGGATCGTCTGACTCATGTTTGCTCGCTGGTTTCCCGCTGCCATCAACACCCGCCCCTCCGAATGGAGCCGCGCCGCGATTGGCATGTCCTTGGGCACGATGTTCAGCGTCTGGCTCTGCAGCCAGGTATTTGGAATGCAAGTGGCGCAACACCTGATCGGTCCGCTGGGTGCATCGGCCGTGCTGCTGTTCGCAGTGTCCTCCGGCGCACTTGCCCAGCCCTGGTCGATTCTTGGCGGCTACCTCAGCGCCGGGGTGGTTTCATTGCTGGTCGCTCACGTGCTCGGGCGGACCCTCGGCAGCGCTTGCCTGGCAGCCGGCATGGCGCTGATTCTGATGTGCTGGCTGCGTTGCCTGCACCCACCGGCCGGGGCCTTGGCGTTGCTGTTGGTATTGGCAGACCCGGCGACCATTGCCCTGGACTGGAAAGCCCTCGGCCCGGTGATGCTCAGTGGATCGACCATGCTGCTCAGCGCCCTGGCCTACAACAACCTGACCCGTATTCGTTACCCAAAACGCGCCAGCGAACCGGCGTCCATCGTTCCGGCCGACCGCCCGCCCACCGACAGCCAGGCGATCACTGCCGCGGATCTGAAACTGGCCCTTGCCGACATGGAGGCCTTCTACGACGTCACACCCGAAGACCTTGAACAATTGATCCATGCCAGTGAGTTGCATGCCAAACGGCGCAGCATTGGTGAAGTCCTCAGCGGTAGAACCTGAAGAAACAAAGATCCCCTGTGGGAGCGAGCCTGCTCGCGAAGGCGGTGTGTCATACAAATCAATATTGACTGACAGCGCCCCATCGCGAGCAGGCTCGCTCCCACAGGTTCAGCGCCAACCCAAAAATCTGTTCAGGCTGCTGACTGTTGCCGCACCGGCACCGCCAGACTCACCGCGCGCACCGATGACCCGGCACTCAATCCCAATCTCTTCGCAGTTGCTGCATCGACAATCAACGTCCCGGCGGCCACCCGCGCCGGTGCCGCGATAATCCGGCACTCGGCAAATTGACGGTTATGAATCAGGTAAGTCGCCGCCTGCTCCCCCGGTGTGCCAATGCTCAGTTGCAGCACCTGGCTGTCGCGCACCGCACGGATTTCCCCGGTGGCGCATTCGATCAGCGGGCCGCCGTCGAAGATGTCGATGTAGTCGCGGTGCTCGAATCCTTCAGCCTTGAGCATGCCCAGCGCCGGTTCGGTATTGGGGTGAACACGCCCGATGACGGTTCGCGCCGCTTCAGCCAACAGGCAGGTGGGCAGTGGAAACTTGGGCATCAGCTCGGCGATGAAGGTTTTGTTGCCCAGCCCTGTGAGATAGTCGGCATCGGCAAAGTCCATCTTGAAGAAGTGCCGACCCAGGCCCTCCCAGAACGGTGAAACGCCCTCTTCGTCCGAGTAGCCGCGCATCTCGGCGATGACTTTCTCACCGAAGTGCTGACGAAATTCCGCCAGAAACAGGAACCGCGCCTTGGACAGCAACCGCCCGTTCAGACCGCTGCGGTGATCGGCATGCAGAAACAGTGAACACAGTTCTGAGTGACCGGTCATGTCGTTACCGAGGAACAACGTCGGCAGTTGCTGATTGATCCCGAGGTTTTTCGAGGCCGCGACAAACAGGCCCAGTCGGTAGTTGTACCAGGGCTCGCGCAGGCCGACGGCCCCGGCCAGTGCGCAGATGCCGATGGCTTCATGCTGGTCATTCTCAAGCACAAACAGGTAATCGGCATCGGCGCGTTCGGCTTCGCCGGCGAAGGTCTTCGCTGCCCATTCCAGACGCTGGCGCAGACGCCCCGCGTCGGCCGGCAAGGTGGTCAAGCCGGTTCCGGCGCTATGGGCCAGGGCTAACAGTGCCGGCAGGTCTGCCGGTGTGGCTGGACGAACGATCATTGCATTTGCTCCTGGGTAGCCCGATGTTTGGACAGAAAGACTTCGGCCAACATGCAGCGCGCGCTGCCGCCGCCGATGCGTTCGATGGTGTCGATGTTCACGGGGAGCGGCGTGGCGTGGGTTTCGATCAAACGACGCTGGGCGGCATCCAGCGATTGCCAGGCCGTGCGCGACATCACCAGCAAGGGTTCGCCCGCAGCGTTGTGGACTTCCAGCATGTTGCCGGCGAAAGCTTCCAGTTGCTCCCAGCTCAGGGCAATCACCTGTTTGCCGCTGTCTTCCAGGCGTTTACGCAGGGCCAGGCGTTCGGTCGGGTGCGTAACTGACGTCAGGCAGGCCACGGCCAGGCGCGTGCCGACACTCATCATCACGTTGGTGTGGTAAATCGCGACGCCTTGGCGGTCCACCGCGTTGAAGGCGCACAGCTCGTAACCCAAATGACTGACCACCTGGTCCAGGGCGCGGGCATGGGTGCGGGTGGAGTAACCGGCGTAGCAAATCCGCTGCTGACGATCCAGCACCATGCTGCCGGTGCCTTCGAGGAACACTTCCTGCTGTTCGAGGCTGGAAAGGTCGAGCAACTGCTCGACCCGGTACTCGTCCCGCAGCCAGTCAAGCACGCCTTTGTCCCGTTCCAGACGCCGGTTGTGGCCCTGCATCGGGTACAGCACCAAGGTGCCGTCGGGATGGCTGCTCCACCAATTGTTAGGGAAGATCGAATCCGGGGTATGCGGCGCTTCGCGGTCGTTGTGCACCCTGACCTCGACACCGTGGTTGCGCAGCGCAGCAACGTAGCCATCGAACTCTTGCAAGGCCTTTTGCTGCACGTCTTCGCTGACGGCGGCCGGCTGCTGGAAACGGTTGTTCGCCGCCGTGTCCTGATTGAAGGAGAAACGTGTCGGGCGAATCATCAAAACGGTATTGGTGGTTTGCATGGGCACAGATTCAATGAGGGCTGAGAGGTACTCATTGTCTGTTTCGCAGGCTGGAAAACCCGGTTGATAAGTGTCTGCGGCGTGATGGAAACGGCTGAAAAACGTGTGTGGCCCAGCCGATTCGGCGGAGCTGAACACAAAAAAAATCGCAGCCCGAAGCTGCGATTTTTTGTTCTGCCAAACCTATTCCATCGTGGTCTTGACCATCGCCAGTTCCGGATGGCTGACCAGTTTGTCGATGTGCAATTCCGGGTCATCGAACCAGACTTCGGTCAGCACCCGATAGTGCTCCATGTCCCGGCAACGCATGCGCAAGCTGTAGTCGAACGCACCGCTGATCAACTGACATTCCATCACCTGAGGGCAGGCGCGGACCTTGGCTTCGAACGCCTTCTGCGCCGCGCGCCCGCTCTGGTTCGACAACGCAACCAACACCAGCAACGACAAGCCTGGCGTCAGTTTCTTTTCATCGAGAATCGCGCCATACCCACGAATGACCCCGAGCTGTTCGAGTTTGCGCACCCGTTCCAGGCACGGCCTGGGCGTGAGATGGACGCGCTCGGAAAGCTTTTGATAAGTGATGCGCCCTTCGTGGCGCAACACTTCGATGATTGCCTGATCGATACGATCAAGCACGATCGACAGATCGCGGATATCCGCCATGTACGTCTTGCCTCACTTCAAACGACCCGATAGGAATTGCTGCAAACGTTCACTTTTTGGCTGGTCAAGGATCGTAGCATCACCCTGCTCCTCGACCTTTCCCTGATGCAAAAACAACACCTGGCTGGAAACCTGCCGGGCAAACCCCATTTCGTGGGTCACCATCAACATGGTACGGCCTTCCTCGGCCAGGGCCTGAATGACCTTCAGCACCTCACCCACCAATTCCGGATCGAGTGCCGAGGTCGGCTCGTCGAACAACAGAATCTCCGGTTCCACCGCCAGGGCACGTGCGATCGCCACCCGTTGTTGCTGGCCACCGGACAGAAACGCCGGGTATTGATCGGCCACTCGTTGCGCCAGACCGACCTTGTCCAGGTAAGCCCGCGCACTTTCTTCGGCGGCCTTGCGGCTGATCCCCAACACCCGGCACGGCGCCAGCACGATGTTCTCCAGGACCGTCAGATGGCTCCACAGATTGAAATGCTGGAACACCATTGCCAGGCGCGTGCGCAGACGCTGCAATTGCGCCGGATGAGCGACGCGCATGCCACCGGCACCCGGGCGCGTGATCACGCGCTCGCCGTCCAGTTCAATGGCGCCTTCGTCCGCGCGCTCCAGAAAGTTGATGCAGCGCAGCATCGTGCTTTTACCCGAACCGCTGGCGCCGATCATGCTCACCACATCGCCTGCCCGTGCATTCAACGAGACGCCCTTGAGCACTTCGTTGTCACCAAAACGTTTATACAGATTTTCAACCGTGAGTTTGTACATGTCAGCACTCCTGGAGCGGCAGGCCTGGCGGCACCGCTCTGGACAGAAAATGGGATTTAGTGAGTCGGGCCGAGAAAACCCAGCCAACGCTTCTCTGCGAACCGGAAGGCGCCGACCAGGCCGAACGACAGCGCGAGGTACAGCAGCCCGGCAATGCCGAAGGCCTGGAAGGTCATGAAGGTCGCGGCATTGGCGTCCCTGGCGACTTTGAGGATGTCTGGAATGGTGGCGGTGAACGCCACTGAGGTCGCGTGCAACATCAGGATCACTTCGTTGCTGTAATACGGCAGTGCCCGGCGCAACGCCGAAGGCAGAATCAGCCGCAGGTACAGGCGCCAACCGCTCAAGCCATACGCGTGGGCGGCCTCGATTTCACCGTAGGGAATGCTGCGAATCGCCCCGGCGAAAATTTCCACGGTGTAGGCGCAGGTGTTGAGCGTGAACGCGAGCAAGGTGCAGTTCATCGCATCGCGGAAAAATGCTTCGAGCAACGGTTGCGAGCGCACCACCGCGATGCCGTAGATCCCGCTGTAGCAAATCAGCAACTGGATATACAGCGGCGTACCGCGAAACACGTAGGTGAACAGCTGAACCGGCTAGCGCAGCAGGCCCCAGCGCGAGGTGCGCATGATCGCCAAGGGCAACGACAGGAAGAACCCCATCACAATGCTCGCCACCAGCAGCCACAACGTCATGGCCAACCCGGTGAGGCTGTAACCGTCGCTGAACAGAAAGGGTTTCCAGTATTCGGCAATCAACTCGATCATCGTGCCATCCCCCGCACACCCTGGTTATAGCGCCGTTCCAGCACGCGCAAAACGTAGTTCGAAGCGCTGGTGATCAGCAAATACAGCGCCGCTGCCAGCAGCAGGAAATCGAGCATGTTGAAGGTACTTTTTCCGGCTTCTTGCGCGACCTTGACCAGGTCCGACAACCCGATGATCGACACCAGCGCCGTGGCCTTGAGCAGCACCAGCCAGTTATTGCCCAGGCTCGGCAAAGCGAAACGCATCATCTGCGGGAACACCACGAAGCGGAATCGCTGCCAGCGGTTCAGGCCAAAGCACGCGGCGGCTTCCTGCTGGCCGCGCGGTACGCTCAGAATCGCCCCGCGAAAGGTCTCGGTGAAATACGCGCCGTAGATAAATCCGAGGGTGATGACCCCGGCCACGAACGGATCGATTTCCATGTAGGGCCAGTCCATGGCTTCGGTCAGGCTGCTCAGCCAGCCTTGCAGGCTGTAGAAAATCAGCAGCATCAGCACCAGGTCCGGCACCCCGCGAATCAGCGTCGTGTAGAAGGTTGCCGGCAGGTTCAACAGCTTCAGCGGCGACAGTTTCGCCGCCGCGCCGAGCAGGCCCAGTGCCATGCTCACCAGCAGCGAGAGCGCTGACAATTTCAGCGTGACCCAGGTGCCATGCAGCAACAATGGGCCATAGCCTTGCAGGGCAGAGAGATCGACCCCGATCAGATTCAGGAAGGAGTTCACGTCAGTCACCTGTCTTGAGGCGCCCGCGCGCAAGCGCTGCGCCTGTTACCAGGACGCAGCCTTTGGGGCGCGGGGATCAGTAGTTGTAGAGGTCCAGATCGCCGAAGTGTTTCTGCTGGATCTGCGCGTAGATACCCTTGTCATGCAGGGCCTTGATGGCAGCATTGAGCATGCCTTTGAGTTCTTCGTTGCCCTTGCGCACGCCGATGGCGATGTCGGAGGGGACCAACGGGTCGCTGATGCCTTCACTGTTCTTGAAGTCAGCACCTTGAGGGGAAGTCAAAAAGCTCATTTGCGCCTGCATCTTGTCCTGGATCGAGGCGTCGAGACGGCCAAATACCAGGTCGGCGTAGACCTGATCCTGATTCTGATAGGCCCGCAGTTTCACGCCGCCCGGCCCCAACTTGGCCTTGGCGTAGGTTTCCTGGATCGTGCCCTGCATGTAACCGATGGTCTTGCCCTGCAGCGACTCGGCGGTGGGCAACAGCCCGGAATCCTTGCGAGTGACGATGGCGGTCGGCCCGGCATACAGGCGGTCGGTGAAGTCGATCTGTTTTTTGCGCGCATCGGTCACGGTCATCGATGATTCGATGGCATCGAACTTGCCCGCCTTGAGGGCCGGAATCAGCCCGTCGAAGTCATTGCTGACCCACACGCATTTAACCTTCAATTCGGCGCAGATCGCATTGCCCAAATCCACGCCAAAGCCCTGCACGCCGCCATCGGCGGTGGAGGATTCAAAAGGCGGGTAGCTCGGGTTGACGCCGAATCGCAGCTCCTTCCATTCCTTGGCACTGGCGCCGGTGGTGCAGCACAGCAATGCGATTGCCGACAAGCTCAGCCATCTAGTCTTCATCTTCTTGAATCCCGATTTATTTGGAATTATCGCGGCCAGGCTAACCCGGCCACCTTTATGGGCAGGAACAGAGAGTCGATGCGGCTAACACCGCAACAGCGTTCTTATTGTTTTGCACGGTGGGCCGCACTCAGCGGCACCCGGCCTGAAACCCTCGGCAGAAGGCTTCAAACCCGAGGCCAGAATGCCAAGAGATGAGCGGGTACAGGTGTCGTACGGGCCGGTGTAGACACCCGGATTGCGCTGATAAGGCTGTTTTGACAGCCGAATCTGTCGTGAGCCCGGCCCACGGCCGTATTCAGAAAGGAATTCTCCACTGCCATTACAAAAATGCAGGCAAGACCTGCACATATGCCGGTTGTACATCACAAATTTGCACTGTTACGATCCAGCATCGCTCGCGCGCGAGCTTCTCTATAAAGAACAATAAAAGCAGGGAGTTAGTGATGACTGCTCAGGTTTCTTCTCCGCGGACTTCGTCCATGGAAGCCACGCAAAACGAAGTGCTGGCCGAGGTTCGCAACCACATCGGTCACCTGACCCTCAATCGCCCCGCCGGCCTCAACGCCATTACCCTGAACATGGTGCGCAACCTGCAGCGTCAGCTCGACGCCTGGGCACTGGATCCGCACGTACACGCGGTGGTGTTGCGCGGCGCTGGCGAGAAGGCGTTCTGTGCTGGCGGCGACATCCGTTCGCTGTACGACAGCTTTAAAAACGGCGACACGCTGCACGAAGATTTCTTCGTCGAGGAATACGCCCTCGACCTCTCGATTCACCATTACCGCAAACCTGTGCTCGCCTTGATGGACGGTTTTGTCCTGGGTGGCGGCATGGGCCTGGTGCAAGGCGCCGACTTGCGGGTGGTGACTGAGAAAAGCCGTCTGGCCATGCCGGAAGTGGCGATCGGTTATTTCCCGGATGTCGGTGGCAGCCATTTCCTGCCGCGCGTTCCCGGTGAACTGGGGATTTACCTCGGCGTCAGCGGCGTGCAGATCCGCGCGGCCGATGCACTCTATTGCGGCCTGGCCGACTGGTACCTGGAAAGCGACAAGCTGGGAACCCTCGACGAGCAACTCGACCAGCTCGAATGGCACGAATCACCCTTGAAGGACCTTCAAGGTCTGCTGGCGAAACTTGCGGTGCAACAACTACCCGACGCGCCATTGAGCGCGTTGCGTCCGGCCATCGATCACTTCTTCGCCCTTCCCGATGTGCCGAGTATTGTTGAGCAACTGCGTGAAGTAACGGTTGCCGACAGCCACGAGTGGGCCAAGACCACCGCCGACCTGCTGGAAAGCCGTTCACCGCTGGCCATGGGCGTGACCCTGGAAATGCTCCGTCGTGGTCGGCACTTGAGTCTGCAAGACTGCTTCGCCCTTGAGCTGCACCTGGACCGTCAGTGGTTCGAGCGCGGCGACCTGATCGAAGGCGTGCGCGCCTTGCTGATCGACAAAGACAAGAAGCCGCGCTGGAACCCGCCGACCTTGCAGGCGCTGGACGCCGAGCATGTCGCGAGTTTCTTCAGCGGTTTTGACCAAAGCGGGAGCTGAGCCATGCACGATATCGAATTGAACGAAGAGCAAGTCATGATCCGCGACATGGCCCGGGACTTTGCCCGCGGCGAAATCGCCCCCCACGCCCAGGCCTGGGAAAAGGCCGGCTGGATCGATGACGGTCTGGTGGCGAAGATGGGTGAACTGGGCCTGTTGGGCATGGTGGTGCCCGAGGAATGGGGCGGCACCTATGTCGACTACGTCGCCTACGCCTTGGCCGTGGAAGAGATTTCGGCCGGTGACGGCGCCACTGGCGCACTGATGAGCATTCACAACTCCGTGGGCTGCGGTCCGGTCCTCAACTACGGCACTGAAGAACAGAAACAAACCTGGCTGCCGGATCTGGCCAGCGGTCAGGCCATCGGCTGCTTCTGCCTGACCGAACCCCAAGCTGGGTCCGAAGCCCACAACCTGCGCACCCGCGCCGAACTGCGCGACGGCCAGTGGGTGATCAACGGCGCCAAGCAATTCGTCAGCAATGGCAAACGGGCGAAACTGGCTATCGTGTTTGCGGTGACCGATCCGGACCTGGGCAAGCGCGGCATCTCCGCGTTCCTGGTGCCGACCGATACCGCGGGTTTCATCGTTGATCGCACCGAACACAAAATGGGCATTCGCGCGTCCGATACCTGCGCGGTGACCCTGAGCAACTGCACGATTCCTGAAGCCAACCTGTTGGGTGAGCGCGGTAAAGGACTGGCGATTGCCCTGTCGAACCTCGAAGGCGGCCGCATCGGCATCGCGGCACAAGCGCTGGGCATTGCCCGCGCGGCGTTTGAAGCGGCGCTGGCCTATTCGCGGGATCGGGTACAGTTCGACAAGCCGATCATCGAGCACCAGAGCATTGCCAACATGCTGGCTGATATGCACACCCGGTTGAACGCAGCACGACTGCTGATCCTGCATGCCGCGCGGTTGCGCAGTGCCGGCAAGCCGTGTCTGTCGGAGGCTTCACAGGCCAAATTGTTTGCGTCGGAGATGGCCGAGAAAGTGTGCTCGTCGGCGATGCAGATTCACGGCGGGTACGGGTATCTGGAGGATTACCCGGTGGAGCGCTACTACCGGGATGCGCGGATTACGCAGATTTATGAAGGGTCGAGCGAGATACAGCGGATGGTGATTGCCCGGGAGTTGAAGCACTACCTGGTCTAAATCAACGCCACAGAACTGATCGTTCCTACGCTCTGCGTGGGAACGCCGCCCGGGACGCTCCGCGTCCCTTCTCAAGCGTGACGCAGAGCGTCACAGGATGCATTCCCACGCAGAGCGTGGGAACGATCGGTTCGGGTTACTTACCCTTAAACTCCGCCTCACGCTTGGCAATAAACGCCGCCATCCCTTCTTTCTGATCCTGTGTGGCAAACGCCGCATGGAACACCCGTCGTTCAAAACGCACACCTTCCGACAGGCTCACTTCAAACGCGCGGTTGACGCTTTCCTTGATCATCATTGCAATCGGCAACGACTTCTTGGCAATCAGCGCCGCGACTTTCAACGCTTCTTCCAGCAACTCATCAGCCGGAACAATCCGCGCGACAATCCCGCAACGCTCCGCTTCCACCGCATCGATCAAGCGACCGCTGAGGCACATTTCCATGGCCTTGGCCTTGCCTACCGCGCGGGTCAGGCGCTGGGTGCCGCCCATGCCCGGCAGTACGCCGAGGTTGATTTCCGGCTGACCGAACTTGGCATTGTCGCCAGCCAGGATGAAGTCGCACATCAGCGCCAGTTCACACCCACCGCCCAAAGCGAAACCGTTGACGGCGGCAATGATCGGCTTGCGGCGGTTAGCCACGCGATCGCTGTCGCTGAACAGGTCGTCGAGGTAGATCTGCGGGTAGGTCAGCTCGGCCATTTCCTTGATGTCGGCGCCGGCCGCGAAGGCTTTTTTCGAGCCCGTGAGCACGATGCAGCCGATGTTCGAATCAGCTTCCAGGCCATCGAGGGCGTGGTTCAGCTCGCTGACGATCTGCGCGTTCAACGCATTCAGCGCTTGCGGACGGTTCAGGGTGATCAGGCCAACGCGACCATGGGTTTCCAACAAAATCGTTTCGTAGTTCACAAGTAGCTTCCTTCTCAAAGATTGCGCGAAATAACCATGCGCTGAATGTCGCTGGTGCCTTCGTAGATCTGGCAAACGCGTACGTCGCGGTAGATCCGTTCCAGCGGGAAATCGTTCAAGTAACCGTAACCGCCGAGGGTTTGCAATGCCGAGGAGCAGACTTTCTCGGCCATTTCCGAGGCGAACAGCTTGGCCATGGACGCTTCGACCAAGGCCGGCTTGCCGCTGTCACGCAGCGCCGCCGCGTAATGCACCATCTGTCGGGCGACGGCGATCTGGGTCGCCATGTCCGCCAGGCGGAACGCGACCGCTTGATGTTCGATGATCGGCTTGCCGAAACTTTCACGCTCGCGGGCATAGTCGCGGGCCGCTTCGAACGCAGCGCGGGCCATGCCCACCGATTGCGAAGCGATGCCGACACGGCCGCCTTCGAGGTTGGCCAGGGCGATTCGATAACCTTCGCCCTCCTCGCCCAAGCGGTTGGCCACCGGCACCTTCACGTCCTCAAACAGGATCTGGCAGGTGTCGGAGGCGTGCTGGCCAAGTTTGTCTTCGACCCGTGCGACTTTATAGCCTGGCGAATCGGTCGGTACGATCAATGCGGTGATGCCACGCTTGCCAGCACTCGGATCGGTCACGGCGAACACGATCACCACCCCGGCGTTCTGCCCGGAGGTGATGAACTGCTTGCAGCCGTTCAACACGTAATGATCGCCTTCCAGACGGGCACGGGTTTTCAGGCCGCTGGCGTCGGAGCCGGCCTGCGGTTCGGTCAGGGCAAAAGCCCCGAGCATCGAGCCGCTGGCCAACGGTTTGAGGAAGCGTTCTTTCTGGTCGTCGTTGCCGTACTTGAGAATCGGCACGCAACCCACCGAGTTGTGCACGCTCATGATGGTCGAGCAGGCGCCGTCGCCGGCCGCGATTTCTTCCAGGGCCATGGCGTAGGCCAGGTAACCGGTGTCGCAACCGCCCCACTCTTCCGGCACCAGCATGCCGAAGAAACCCAGTTCGGCCATTTCGCCGATGGCTTCCTTGGGGAAGCGATGCTCGCGGTCCCACTCGGCGGCGAACGGTTTCAGCCGTTCCTGGGCAAACTGCCGGGCCGCGTCGCTGATCTGAAGTTGTTCGTCATTGGGAATCATGCCAAATCCTTAATTTGGTTAAGACGCAGGTCCTGTGGGAGCCTTGTAGCGAGGGGGCTTGCCCCCGTTGGGCCGCGCAGCGGCCCCACAAATCTGCGAGCGCTGCGCACTCGAACGGGGGCAAGCCCCCTCGCCACAAAGCCCGTTCCCACAGGGATTTGCGTCAGCCCTTAGTAAAGGCATTCAACGGCCATGGCCGTGGCTTCGCCGCCGCCGATGCAGATCGCTGCAACGCCGCGTTTCAGGCCTTTCTGGCGCAGGGCCGAGAGCAAGGTCACGAGGATCCGCGCGCCAGATGCGCCGATCGGGTGGCCGAGGGCGCAAGCGCCGCCGTGAACGTTGATCTTCTCGTGGGGGATTTCCAGTTTGGTCATGGTCACCAGACTGACCACGGCGAAGGCTTCGTTGACTTCGACCAGATCGACTTCGTCCAGGGACCAGCCGGTTTTCTTCATCAGCTTCTCGATCGCGCCCACCGGTGCCACCGGGAACAGGCCCGGGGTGTCGGCAAACGCCGCGTGGCCGTGAATCACTGCCAGCGGTTTCAGGCCGCGTTTTTCCGCTTCGGAACGGCGCATCAACACCAGTGCCGCAGCACCATCGGAAATGGAGCTGGAGTTCGCCGCCGTCACCGTGCCGCCATCGCGGAACGCCGGTTTCAAGGAAGCGATCTTGTCCAGTTTGGCTTTCGGTGGTTGTTCGTCGTTGCTGATCAGCACCTGCTCTTTGCCGACGGTCACGGTAAGCGGCACGATCTCGTCTTTGAAGCTGCCGTCCTTGATCGCCTGCTGCGCGCGGGTAGTAGAGGCAATGGCAAACGCGTCCTGGGCTTCACGGGTGAAACCGTTGGTTTCCGCGCAATCCTCGGCGTAGGTGCCCATCAGGCGACCCTTGTCGTAAGCGTCTTCCAGACCGTCGAGGAACATGTGGTCAAGGACGCGACCGTGGCCCATGCGGTAACCGCTGCGGGCGCGGTCCAGCAGATACGGCGCGTTGGACATGCTTTCCATGCCGCCAGCGACAACCACGTCGGCGCTGCCGGCCACCAGCATGTCGTGGGCCAGAATGGCCGCTTCCATGCCCGAGCCGCACATCTTGTTGAGGGTGGTGCAGCGGGTCGATTTATCCAGCCCGGCGCCCAATGCAGCCTGACGCGCTGGCGCTTGGCCAAGGCCGGCGGACAGGACGCAACCGAACAGCACTTCTTCAACCGAGTCTGGCGCCACACCGGCACGTTCGACGGCGGCGCGAATCGCCGCAGCACCGAGTTGCGGTGCGGTCAGGCTTTTCAGTTCGCCCTGGAAACCGCCCATCGGGGTGCGGACGGCGCTGACGATAACAATGGGATCGTTGGAAATAGTCATGACAAATCCTCCTTATTTGGCAGCCATGCGCAAGGCGCCGTCGAGACGGATCACCTCGCCATTGAGCATGCTGTTTTCAATGATATGCCTGACCAGCCCGGCATACTCGCTCGGTTTGCCCAAGCGTGGCGGAAACGGCACGCCAGCCGCCAAAGATGCGCGGACTTCCGGGGCCATGCCAGCCATCATCGGGGTTTCGAAAATGCCCGGGGCGATGGTCATCACGCGGATGCCGAAGCGCGCCAGTTCACGGGCGGCGGGCAAGGTCAGGCTGACGATCGCGCCCTTGGAGGCGGCATACGCGGCCTGACCGATCTGGCCGTCATAGGCGGCAGCCGAGGCGGTGTTGATGATCACGCCGCGCTCGCCGTCAGCATCGGCCTCGGTTTCGGCAATCGCCGCAGCGGCCAGGCGCAGCATGTTGAAACTGCCGATCAGGTTGACGTTGATCACCTGGCTGAAATTGGCCAGCAGGTGCGGGCCGTTCTTGCCGAGAATCTTTTCACCGCGCACGATGCCGGCGCAGTTGACCAGGCCATTGAGGCCACCGAAGGCTTTGACCGTCGCCTGCACAGCAGCTTCGGCCGCAGCTTCGTTGCTGATGTCCGCCACCACGCTTTGCGCGCCGAGACGTTCAGCCTGGGCCGCAACGGCTTCGGCGTTCATGTCCACCAGCATCACTTTGGCACCGGCCGCGACCAGCATTTCAGCCGTGGCCGCACCGAGGCCGGATGCACCGCCGGTGACGAGAAAAACCTTGTTTTCGATCTGCATCATTGTTTCCTTGGATTCAAGCTGAAACGTTCTTCGCGGCGGTCTCTTGAGCCTTGGCGATTTCCTGGTTGCGCAAGATAAAGCGCTGCAATTTGCCGCTTGGGGTTTTCGGCAATTCGCTGACAAATTCGATTTCGCGCGGGTACGAGTGCGCGGCCAGTCGTTTGCGCACGTGTTGGCGCAATTCTTCGGCCAGTTCCGGCGCCGCGCGGTATTGCGGACTGAGCACGACAAACGCCTTGACCAGTTCGGTGCGTTCCGGATCGGGCTTGCCGACCACCGCCGCTTCAACCACGGCCGGGTGTTCGATCAACGCGCTTTCCACGTCGAACGGACCGACGCGATACCCGGAGGTGGTGATCACGTCGTCGCTGCGACCGACGAAGCTGATGCTGCCATCCGGGTTCCACTCGACGGTGTCGCCGCTGAGGTAATAGTTGCCGACGAAGGCCTTGGTCGGTGCGCCTTCGTAACCGGCGAACCAGCACATCGGCGACTGGGTGCGATCGATGGCCAGAATGCCTGGCTGACCAACGCCGAGTTCCTTGTACTCGTCATCCAGCACCACGATGCGGTGGCCTGGCGAGGCGAAACCGGCGGCGCCCATGTGGATCGGGTGCTCCAGGCCATGGTGATTGCACAGCACCATACCCAGTTCGGTCTGGCCATAGTGGTCGTGGATGACCACGCCGAGGTTGTCGGCGAACCAGCGAATCACTTCCGGGTTCAGTGGCTCGCCGGCGCTGCTGACGATGCGCAGCTTGCCCTTGATCGAGCGGGCGAACTCGTCGCCACCGGCGATCAACAGGCGATAGGCCGTCGGCGAGCCGGTGAGGTTGGTGATCCCGTATTTGTTGATCACCCGGCAGGTGCTTTCGAGGGAGAACGGGCCATCGTAAAAGGTGATCGGATGCCCCATGGCCATCGGCCCGGTGACCCCGAAATAGATGCCGTAGGCCCAACCCGGATCGGCGACGTTCCAGAAGGCGTCTTCAGGGCGCAGGTCCACAGCGTCACGGGTGTAGCTCTGGAAGGCGACGATGGCCTTGAGCGGAACGGACAGCGCTTTCGACGGACCGGTGGTGCCCGAGGTGAACATCAGCAGGAACGGGTCTTCACCCGTTAGCAGGACCGGTTCGCACTCTGCAGAATAATTGGCCAGTTCGGCCCAGAAGCTGTAATCGCCGCGGACGATGCCTTGGCCTTTGGGACCGGCCACGGTGACGATGGTCGGGCAGTCGGCGACTTCAGAGAGTTTGGAGCGATTGCCCGCGTCGGTGACCACCACTTTGGCGCCCGAGGTGCTGAGGCGATGTTCGATGGCTTTCGGGCCGAATGCCGTGAACAGCGGCTGGTAGACCGCGCCGATGCGCCAGGTGGCGAATACGGTGATCAACAGTTCGATGTTACGTGGCAGGAGACCGGCCACCTTGTCGCCTTTTTTCACGCCCTGGGCCAGCAGGAAATTGGCGAAACGCGCGGCTTTGTCCTGCAAGTCGCTGAAAGTGTAGGTCGCGCTGGCGCCATCGCGGCCTTCCCAGAACAGCGCGATGCGCCCCGGCAAGGCATGCCGGTCGCAACACTCGACGCAGGCATTGAGGGCAGTCAAATCGCCTGCGAGTGTAGCGTCGACGGTGTGCTGATAATTGAACTGTGATGTAGCAGACAAGTAATCGCGCATTGCCAGAATCCCTTTGTTTTTTTATTAGGCTGGGGAACCTCGATTAACAAGGAAATACTCGCTCTGTGCGGGGCGCGGGACAATGGTCAAAGCTATCAAGTTGCGTGACTGGTTTGGCCAAGATCCGAGAGGTGCGTCGCCTGGGCGGACGCCATCGCGGGCAAGCCTTGCTCCTACAGGGGAACGCATTCCAAATGTGGGAGCGAGCCTGCTCGCGATAGCGTCAGACCAGACACCACAGGCTTCAATGATCGTTCCCACGCTCTGCGTGGGAATGCCTCCACGGACGCTCCGCGTTCGGCTTTGGATGGGACGCAGAGCGTCCCGGGCTGCATTCCCACGCAGAGCGTGGGAATGATCGGTGTCTAGCTCGATTCGTTGAGGATCAGGCTGCGGTAATGTCCGGGATTTGACCCCGACCACTTGCGAAACGCCTTGTAGAACGAGCTGGTATCGGCAAAGCCCAGCCGCGTGGCGATCTCGGCAAAGCTGATGGTCGGTTCTGCCAGCCAGACAATCGCCAACTCCTTGCGCACGCTGTCCTTGAGCCCCTGGTAAGTCTGGCCCTCTTCGGCCAGGCGTCGACGCAAGGTGGAAGCCGACATGCACAGCTGTTGTGCCAGGGGTTCGGTTTCCGGCCAGTGTTCGGCGGGTAGTTGTCGCAAATCGTGCTTGATCCGGCTGGCCAGGCTCTCCGGGTCGCGGTACTTGACCAGAATATTGGCCGGCGCATGGGCCAGGAAACGCTTGAGTTCTTCCGGGCTGCGCTTGATCGGCAAGTCCAGGCACTCGGCGGAAAAAATCATCCGCGTGCGCGGCCGTTCGAAACGCAGGTTCTCGGAGAACATCACCTGATAGTCATCGCAGAAGTCAGGCTGCGGGCAGCGCAACTCGATGGCCAGGATCGGAATCCGCCGCCCCGCCAGCCAGCAGGCGACGCCGTGAACGATCATCCAGTAGGTGAAATACGTGAAGGCGCGGCGCGGGTCCTGGTCGTCTTCGAGCAGGACGATTTCCGCCAGGCTTTGCTGACGAACCAGTTGCGCGGGCAGGTGCTCGAGCATCAACGACAAAAAGCTCAAACCCGAGGTCAGGCCGGCGGCCAGACTCGGCTGGACCATGGAGCAGCGACAGAGAAACTCCAGACTGCCGGATTTGAGTTTGCGCGGGTCCATGCCAAAAAACTCATCGTCCCCACGTCGGGCCAGTAAACGCCACAGACGCGCATAAGCGGTGGCCGGCACGCGTGCATCGCTGCTGTCGAGCAGTGCCGGATCGATACCGACCTTGGTCAACACCTCATCGGTGGTCGCCCCGGGGGCGCAACTTTGCAACAGTGCTTCACGCACCAGTTGAATGGAGATGGTGTCTTTTTCCGACATTGACCGAGCTAAGCCCTGTTCTTGTTTGAAGTGGTGGGCCTATTTGCCCGCCGTGCTACAGAATCCGGTACAACAACCGCTCGATCCGCACCCGACTCACGCGCTTGAGAAACTTGGCCACCCCTGGCGGGTATTCCAACAGCGTTTCCAGTTCCTGGTAACGCTCGATGCGACGGGTGTTCTCGAAAATCTCCGCCAGCTCTTTACGACGCGGCTCCAGCAACTCGCCTTTCGGATCATCGATCAGCAAGGCGTTTTCCAGGTCGAGCCGGAACGCCCGCGGGTTGAGGTTGTTGCCGGTCAGCAAGGTGTAGCGCTGGTCGATCCACATGCCCTTGAGGTGATAGGTGTTGTCGCCGTCACGCCACAGATGCAGGTTCAACTGGCCACTGTCGACGCTGCGATGATGACGTTTGGCGAAGCGCCGCAGGCTGATTTCGTAAAGGTATGGCAGCGCCGAAATCACCTTGAACGGCTCGCTCGGCGGGATGTAGAAGTCGTTGGCTGTCTTGTCGCCGACAATGATGTCGATCTTCACGCCGCGCGCCAGTGCCCGGTTGATTTCCCGGGTCACGGCCAGCGGCAGGTTGAAGTACGGCGTGCAGATGGTCAGTTGATGCTGAGCGCTGGCGATCAACTCGCAAATCACTCGGCTCAACGGGTTGTTCTTGCCGACACCGAGCAATGGGCTGACCGACAAACCGCCCTTTTCCGTGGTGCCAGTCGTGGTGTCGTACGCCGCATGCTTGAGGCGGCTGCGCAGGTCGCCGATGTCGTTGCGCAGGCTGCGGGTGGTCGGCAGGTTTGGCAAATCCAGACGATGCACCGCTTTGGAGGCGATCAGACCGTGCTGGATCAGGTGCTGCATCGAATCGGCCAGGGCGCTGTTCTGCAGCAGGTGATAACGGTCGTAGCGGTATTTGTCGAATTTGTGCAGATAAACGTTGTTCAGGCTCGCGCCGCTGTAGATCACGCAATCGTCAATCACGAAGCCCTTCAAATGCAGGACGCCGAACAGCTCTCGGGTCTGCACCGGAACGCCATACACCGGCACTTCACTGGCATGAGTGCGGGTGGTTTCCTGATACCAGGCCGAGTTGCCCGGCTGCTTGCCGGCGCCGATCAAGCCGCGCTGGGCGCGCAGCCAGTCAACCACCACCACCACGTCCAGTTCCGGACGCGCCAGTTTGGCCGCGTGCAAGGCATCGAGAATTTCCTGGCCGGCTTCATCCTGTTGCAGATAGAGCGCGACGATATAGATGCGCCGGGTGGCGCTGGCGATCTTTTCCAGCAGGCACCGACGAAACTCGGCAGCGCCGGAAAGGAAGGTGACGGCATCGGCGGTCAGCGGAAAACTGCGCAGTTTAGGCAGCAGAGAGCGTTTGAAAAGCGACGGCATAGGGCTCGCAAAAAGGTCGAATCCGAAGAACCCGAGAGCTTACACCATGGATCGGCTCGGGTCTTCCCACCACATTGATCGTTCCCACGCTCTGCGTGGGAATGCATCCCGTGACGCTCTGCGTCACATCAACGGCGGACGCAGAGCGTCCATGGCGGCATTCCTTTGCGGCGCATGGGAACGAACAGTCAAAAACAATTGCTTGACCAAGGAGAACGATCGTTCTACTGTTCGCAACATGAACGAAATAACCAGCAACGACACACGCGACATCATTCTGGATGTCACCGAAAAGTTGATCTACAAAAGTGGCATCGCTGCCACCGGCATGGATCTTCTGGTGAAAACCGCCGGCGTTTCCAGAAAGAGTATTTACCGCTACTTCGCCAACAAGGAGGAGCTCACCGTCGCGGCGCTGCAACGCCGTGATGTGCGCTGGATGCACTGGTACCGAAGTGAAGTCGGCCAAGCCGAAACGCCGGCCGACCGCCTGCTCAACCTGTTTACCGTACTCAAGGCCTGGTTCGCCTCCGAAGGTTTCCGTGGCTGTGCATTCATTAATACCAGTGGCGAAACCGGCGACCCGCAAGACCCGGTTCGCCTGGTTGCCAAAGAGCATAAACAGAAGCTGCTCGACTACGTGCGCGAGCTCTGCACCGAACATGGCGCCACAGACCCGGAGACGCTGGCCAAACAGCTGCTGATCCTGATCGACGGTGCCATTACCGTGGCGCTTGTCATGGGTGATCACAGTGCCGCCGATAATGCGCAATGCATGGCGCGAAAGTTATTGGACCTGTAACACTCAAACCAAGCCCGACAACTTGCTAGAACTTTACTTTGATAGGGAGACTATTAATGTCTAATGCCGAAGTTCGTCCGCCATTGCCGCCGTTCACCCGTGAGTCGGCCATCGAAAAAGTACGCCTGGCCGAAGATGGCTGGAACTCCCGCGACCCGGAACGGGTATCGCTGGCCTACACCCTCGACACCCAATGGCGTAACCGCGCCGAGTTCGCCTACAACCGCGAAGAAGCCAAAGGTTTCCTGACGCGCAAATGGGCCAAGGAACTGGATTACCGCCTGATCAAAGAACTTTGGGCCTTTACCGGCAACCGCATCGCCGTGCGTTATGCCTACGAATGGCACGACGACTCGGGCAACTGGTTCCGCTCCTATGGCAACGAAAACTGGGAGTTCGACGAAAACGGTTTGATGGCCAATCGGTTTGCCTGCATCAACGACATGCCGATCAAGGAAAGCGACCGCAAGTTCCACTGGCCGCTGGGCCGCCGGCCTGACGATCACCCAAGCTTGTCCGACCTGGGCCTGTAAACACTGATCCAATGTGGGAGCGGGCTTGCTCGCGAAGGCGGAGTGTCAGTCGACATCATTGTTGCCTGATACACCGCTTTCGCGAGCAAGCCCGCTCCCACAGGGTTTTGGGGTGTTCAGGCGACCGCGGCCTGCTGCCTGGCCGCTGCATTAGCTTCCAGCTCACGCACCAACGGCAACACCCGCTTGCCGAAATACTCCACTTCTTCCTGGAAGTGCAGAAACCCCGCCAATACCAGGTCCACGCCCACCGCTTTCAACGCGACGATCCGCTCGGCAATCTGCTGCGGCGTGCCGATCAGGTTGGTCTTGAAGCCGTCGTTGTACTGCACCAGATCGTCGAACGTCGACTTGGCCCAGTTGCCCTCACCCTCAGGTGACGCCCTGCCCGCCTGCTTCGCCGCATCGCCGAACGCATTCACCGCCTCGGGGTCCGCCTGATCGATGATTTGCGCCAGCACCGCTCGCGCTTCTTCTTCGGTGTCGCGGGCAATGACAAACGCGTTCACGCCGACTTTCACCGAATGATTGTTCGCCGCCGCCTTGGCGCGGATGTCATCGACCTGGGCCTTGATGCCTTGCGGGGTGTTGCCGTTAGTGAAGTACCAGTCCGAAACCCGCGCCGCCATGTCCCGAGCCGCGCGGGAACTGCCACCCTGAAAGATTTCCGGCTGACCCAGCGGTTTGGGTTTGAGGCTGTAGTTGTCGAAGCGGTAGAAGTCGCCACGAAAGCTAAAGTTATCCTGGCTCCAGATGCCTTTCAGCGAGCGGATGAATTCTTCGGAGCGGCGATAACGCTCGTCGTGTTCCAGCCAGTGTTCGCCAATCGCCTGGAATTCACCCTTGAACCAGCCACTGACAATGTTCACCGCCACCCGGCCGTTAGTCAGCTGGTCGATGGTTGCCAACTGCTTGGCCGCCAGCGCCGGTTGCCAAGGGCCGGGCAGGATCGCGGCGATCACCTTAAGTCGCGTGGTGGCGGCCAGCAACGCGTGGCTGAAGGCGACGGATTCGTGCTGGTACTCGGCGCCGTAACCGGCGGTAAAGCGGATCTGCGTCAGGGCGTATTCAAACCCTGCCTCTTCGGCCAGTTGCGCCAGTTTGCGGTTGTAGTCGATGCCCCAGTGGGTGCGTTGCTCGATCTTGCTGACCACCAGCCCGCCGCTGACGTTCGGCACCCAGTAGGCAAATTTGACGGCTTGCTGACTCATTGGCATGTCCTCGGGACGTTAGGGATGTCCTGGGGTGAGAGCAGCAACCGTGCCAGCGCACAAATCGCGGGGTGAGCGAGAACTGTGGCGAGGGGGTTTACCCCCGTTGGGCTGCGAAGCGGCCCCAAAAAACAGGACTGCTGCGCAGTCCAACGGGGGTAAACCCCCTCGCCACAAAGTGTGGTGTGGCTGGGGCAAATTGCTGATGCACTGTTGTTACAGCAACAATTCACTGCGTACCGACATTCAGTTTCTCCAGCAAATCCTGGCTCGCGAGTTTCGGCATGGACCCTGCAATTGCCCCTGGCAAACGCAACACTTTCTACTGCCGCCCCAAGGAGCTGTCCCATGACCGAACACCAGGTAATCAATCCGCTGTCCATTGGCACCGACTATGAAGCGCTTGCCGAAAGATTCCGGCCGATCTTCCAGCGCATCGCCACCGGTGCCGTTGAGCGCGAACAGTCCCGCAGTCTTCCGTACGAACCGATTCAGTGGCTCAAGGACGCCGGTTTCGGCGCGGTGCGGGTGCCGATTGAATACGGCGGTGGCGGTGCCTCCCTGCCACAACTGTTTGAGTTGCTGATCGAACTGGCCGAAGCCGACTCCAACATCCCTCAGGCCTTGCGCGGACATTTCGCATTCGCTGAGGATCGCTTGAACTCGCCACCCGGGTCGGCGCGGAATCTGTGGTTCAAGCGCTTCGTCGACGGCGACATCGCCGGCAACGCCTGGACCGAAACCGGCAACGTGGCGATTGGCGACGTCATCACCAAAGTCTCGCCCCACGGTGACCAATGGCGGCTCAACGGCGAGAAGTTCTACAGCACCGGAAGCCTGTTTTCCGACTGGATCGACGTGTACGCGCAACGCAGCGACACCGGCGGCGATGTGATTGCCGCAGTCCGGACCCGCCAGCCGGGCATCGTGCTGAGCGACGACTGGGACGGCTTCGGCCAGCGCACCACCGGCAGTGGTACTTCACGGTTTATCGATGCCGATGTAGAGGCCGAGAACATCATCGACTTCGCCACTCGCTTCAAATACCAGACCGCGTTTTATCAGTTGGTGCTGCTGGCAACCCTGGCCGGGATCGGTCGTGCGGCGTTGCGCGATGTGGCTCATCAGGTGCGTGAACGCAAACGCATCTACAGCCATGGCAATGCGCAGCATGTCAGCCAGGATTCGCAGGTGCAGCAAGTGGTCGGCGAAATCGCGGCATTGGTGTATGCGGCCGAAGCGAGCGCCTTGAAGGCTGCACAACCGGCGCAGCGGGCTTATCTGGCGCGTTTCTCGGGTGATGAGGCCGCGGAAAAAGAAGCTAATGTCGCGGCGGAAATCGAATCGGCCAAGGCGCAGGTGGTGGTGTCGGAGTTGATCCAGCGAGCGACCACTGCGCTGTTCAATGCGCTGGGGGCTTCGGATACTCGGGTGGGTAAATCGCTGGACCGGCATTGGCGCAATGCGCGGACGGTGTCGTCGCACAATCCGGTGATCTACAAGGCACGGATTGTCGGGGACTGGGCGATCAACGGGACCGAACCGCCGTTTGTGTGGCAGATCGGCAATGGGCCAAAGGCCGACTGATGTAGCGCCTGGGAGGACGCCTTCGCGAGCAAGCCCGCTCCCACATTGGATTGATGCCGTACACAAAACCAAATGTGGGAGCGGGCTTGCTCGCGAAGGGGCCGGACGGGTCGCCGCAAAGGGTGGATATGCGTAAGATATCGGCCCTTCCCCGCAGCCTAGTCCTGCACCCCGCCGAATAAGCCGATTCCATGCCTTTCGAACTCAGTGTTGACCTCACCACCCTGGCCATTCTGGCCCTCGTCGCTTTCATTGCCGGTTTCATCGACGCCATTGCCGGCGGCGGCGGTCTGTTGACCACTCCAGCACTGCTGACCGCAGGCCTGCCCCCGCATCTGGTGCTGGGCACCAACAAACTCAGTTCGACGTTCGGCTCGGCCACCGCCAGCTTCACCTTCTACCGACGCAAGCTGTTCCATCCAAGGCAGTGGATGCACGCGATTGTCGGCACGCTGGTGGGCGCGCTGACCGGTGCCGTGGTCGCTCACTACCTGCCGGCGGAATGGCTGAACAAGATGCTCCCGGTAATTGTGTTCGCCTGCGGCGTCTATCTGTTGTTTGGCGGCACGCCGAAAGCGCCGCTGGACAGCGACGCACCGATCAAGAAAAAGTGGCAATCGACCCAAGGCTTCGGCCTGGGCTTCTACGACGGTGTGGCCGGTCCCGGCACGGGTGCGTTCTGGACCGTCAGCACGATGCTGATGTACCCCATCGATTTGGTGAAAGCCAGCGGCGTGGCGCGCAGCATGAACTTCGTCAGCAACATTGCGGCACTGTCGGTGTTCGTGTTTTCCGGGCAAGTGGACTGGATCATCGGCCTGAGCATGGGCCTGTCGGTGATGGTCGGGGCGTTCTTCGGGGCTCGCACCGCCATCAGCGGCGGTGCGAAGTTCATCCGCCCGGTATTCATCACCGTGGTACTGGGCCTGACCGTGCGGTTAGCCTGGCAACACTGGTTCAGCGTGGCCTAAGCGCCGCGCTACATAAACGTCGATCAGGTAACGGGCAATCGAGCGTGACGCCGGCAACGGCGGCAGCTCGTGCACGTTGAACCACTGGGCGTCTTCGATCTCGTCTTCCTGACACACGATCTCGCCGCCGGCGTATTCGGCATGGAAACCCAGCATCATCGAATGCGGGAACGGCCAGCACTGGCTGCCCATGTACTGGATGTTCTTGACGTCGATCTGCACTTCTTCGCGGACTTCGCGAATCAGGCAGTCTTCGGCCGATTCGCCCGGTTCGGCAAAGCCTGCCAACGTACTGTAGACCCCGGCGACAAAACGCGGCGAACGCGCCAGCAGGACTTCATCGCCCCGGGTCACCAGTACGATCATGCTCGGCGAAATGCGCGGATAGCTGCGTAAATCACACGGCTCGCAATACATCGCCCGTTCCCGGATCACCTGGGTCATCGCCTGTCCGCAGTTACCGCAAAAGCGGTGTTCGCGGGCCCAGGTGCCGATTTGCGCGGCATATCCGAGCACTTTGTAGAGCGTATGGTCGCCTTCAAGCATGAACGCCCGCAGGCCTTTCCAATTGCAGCCCGGTACGTCGCTGTGACTGCGCAGCTCCAGTAAATAGACCGGTTCGCCGTCCAGATGACCGATGCCATGTTCGGCGAGGATCGACAGGTCCTGGCGCTTGAGCCATTCACGGGGGAACAGCGCGCCATTGTCATCGAACAGAAAGCCTTCGGGGCTGCGCGCCACCGCCCAGCCGCCGGGCTGATCGGTGTCCAGTACTGCAGTGGTCCAGCGTGAAATCATTTTCAATCAATCCAGAAATTCGGGTTTCTGTTTGCTCATATGGGCGGCCATGGCCACGCGCAGATCGTTGGATTGCAGCATGGCGGCGTTCCAGGTGGCGACGTATTCGAGGCCGTCGTCGATGCGATGGTCGCGCATGTAGCTGATCATCTCTTTGGTGCCGGTGATCGCAATCGGCGACTTGCTGGCGATCTCCCGGGCGATGCCCATGACACCGTCGAGCAGGCTGGCGGTGTCATTGTAAACGCGATTGACCAGGCCCATGCCACGCGCTTCTTCGGCGCCGAACGTGCGACCAGTGTAAGCCAGTTCACGCAGCATGCCGTCACCGATGATCCGCGGCAAGCGTTGCAAAGTGCCAACATCGGCCGCCATGCCGATGTCGATTTCCTTGATCGAGAATTGTGCGTCTTCAGCGGCGTAACGCATGTCGCACGCCGAAATCAAATCAATGGCGCCGCCCAGGCAGTAACCCTGAACCGCGGCCAGTACCGGCTTGCGGCAATTGTCGACGGCATTGAAAGACGCTTGCAGGGCGAGGATCTTGCGACGCAGCAGGCGTGCGTTGCGCCCCACATCCTTGCCCAGTTCATTGACCACGCCGGCCAGCATCATCAGGTCGATACCGGAGGAAAAATGCTTGCCCGCACCACTGAGCACCACCACGCGGACTTCGTCGGTGTCGTCGACCCATTGGAAAATCTCGATGATCTCGCTCCAGAACGCAGCATTCATCGCATTGATCTTTTCTGGCCGGTTGATCTGCACATGGGCGATTTTATCGGCCAGTTCGACGGTGAACGCAGTGTACTGAGACATGGCAGTGATCCTTTTACCGGGCAGAAAATGAGGCCCGGACTATAACAAGGCAACATGGCCGGCGGTAAGGCAGCGGTTCGGCCAAAGACAGGACTTGCCAGCTACGCACCACAACAGTGCATGAACATTGCCGCGTTCGCACACTCATGTGACATTCCAACTATTTTTTGTGGCAAACCCGCAAAAAAACATGCCCTTCGTCGGTGCGTTTCTGCCTCCAAGCGGTACGTCCGTACCTCTTTAAACCGATTGTCGAACAATTTTGCCATCCGGCGTCCCCCGCTCTAAGTTCTGGCCTAGACTCAGTTCCGCCAGGCAAAACCGGTCGGTCACAAAGCGGAAAAAAAGTCGAAACTTTTGCCGGTCGTGACGGGTCAGCTTAAAAGGAGGTGCGTTGCGACTGGTGCAATCCTTGCAACGATCTCTACAGCCATTCTGCTTCATCGTATTGGCAGCGCTTGCTCACCGATGCGTAGCGCGTTTGCGCCCGGCCACAGGAATTGGCCACGAAACACCGTTTGTGCCAGACCTAAGAATTAGATCAACAACACGGGAGATTCATATGATCAGTGCGGCTTTAGATATTCAGGGAGAACGTGCTCATCAGCAGGTCGGCGAAACGAGCGCCGTGAGCGCCCCCAGTCACCAATCGATCAGCGTCCCCGGCACCAAGACGCTGGCACCGGTGGCCAGTCGGAATCCCAACAGGAAGAAAGTGCTGTTCGTCACATCGGAGATCGCCGATCTGGTAAAAACCGGGGGCCTGGGCGACGTTTCAGCAGCGCTGCCGCGAGCCATGGCTCATTTGCATGATGTGCGAGTGTTGATCCCCGGTTATCCGCAAGTGCTGAACAGCGAAAACCCGATTCATATCATTGGCGAACTCGGTGGTCACGCCGCGTTGCCTCCTTGCAAGATCGGGCGCATGGACATGCCCGACGGTCTGGTCATTTACGTGTTGATCTGCCCCGAGCTCTATGAGCGCGAGGGTTCGCCTTACGGTGCCAACAACGGCCGCGACTGGCCGGACAACCACATTCGTTTCGCCCGCCTGGGCCTGGCTGCCGCCGATATCGCCGCCAACCTTGCACAAATTCACTGGTGCCCGGACCTGGTGCACGCCCATGACTGGCCCGCCGGTCTGGCCCCCGCTTACATGCACTGGCGTGGACAGCGCACCCCGACGCTGTTCACCATTCATAACCTCGCCTACCAGGGCGTGACCAGTCTTGGGTCGTGCCCGGAACTGGGTATTCCCATGCATGCCTTGCAACAGGAAGGCATGGAGTTCTACGGCAAGATGTCGTTTCTCAAGGCCGGCATGGCTTATTCGAGCCACATCACCACCGTCAGCGCCACCTATGCCCAGGAAATCACCACCCCGGCCTTCGGCTGCGGTCTCGACGGTTTCCTTGCCGCCAAGACCCAGCAAGGCCTGCTCAGTGGCATTCCCAATGGCATCGATGAAAGCTGGGACGCGGCCACCGACCCCCATTTGTTCTGCCCCTTCAAAATTGGCGACTGGGAAGGCAAAGCGGTCAACGCCGCCCACGTGCGTGAGCTGTTCGGCCTGGAAGATTCCAAAGGTCCGCTGTTCGCTGTGGTTTCGCGACTGGTCTATCAGAAAGGCCTGGACCTGACCGAAGCCGTCTCCGAGTACATCGTCAAATCTGGCGGGCAGATCGCGATCATCGGTCGTGGCGAGCCGGAAGAAGAACAAGCCATGCGTGAACTGGCCCTGCGTTTTCCGGGCCAGATCGGCGTGCGCATCGGTTTCAACGAGACCGACGCCCGGCGCATGTTCGCCGGCAGTGATTTCCTGCTGATGCCTTCGCGTTACGAGCCTTGCGGGCTGAGCCAGATGTACGCCCAGCGCTTCGGTTCGTTGCCGGTGGCACGCAACACCGGGGGATTGGCCGACACCATTGAAAACGGCGTGACCGGTTTCCTGTTCGACGAATCCACTCCTGAAAGTTATGAGGAAGCGCTGAGCCGGGCCTTCAAGGTTTTTGCCTTCCCCGACCTGCTCAATGCCATGCGCTGCCGAGCCATGGCCGCGCCTTTCAACTGGTGCAAGGCGGTCGAACCGTACGCCGAACTCTACGAAAAACTGGTGACCAAAGCGCTGGGCAAATCGGGCAAACATTAAGAGGTTTTCAAAGATGCCGTTACGGACCCTTGAGACCTGGCCCCACGGCGCAATCATGCTGGACGCAGACCACACGCGTTTTGCCTTGTGGGCGCCAGATGCGTTTTACGTCAGTGTCGAACTGGAAGATGGACAATCCTTGCCGCTCCTGCCCCAGGCAGATGGCTGGTTCGTGATCAATACCCGCTGCCCCGCCGGCACGCGTTATCGCTACAACATCGACGGCGAGCTGGAGGTGCCCGACCCGGCCTCCCGCGCGCAGGCCGGTGATATCGACCGTCACAGCGTGGTGGTCGATCCACTTGCCTATCAATGGCAACACAGCGCCTGGCTCGGACGGCCGTGGAACGAGGCGGTGATCTACGAATTGCACGTCGGTGCGCTCGGCGGCTTCAGTGAAGTCGAGCAGCACCTGGCACGCCTCGTGGAGCTGGGCATCAGCGCAATCGAATTGATGCCGCTGGCGCAGTTTCCCGGTGATCGCAATTGGGGTTACGACGGGGTTCTGCCCTACGCCCCCCAAGCCTCCTATGGCACTCCCGAACAACTCAAACACCTGATCGACACCGCCCACGGCCATGGCCTGGCGGTGATTCTCGACGTGGTCTACAACCACTTCGGCCCGGACGGCAATTACCTGCATCGCTACGCCAAGGGTTTCTTCCGCGAAGACAAGCACACCCCGTGGGGTGCGGCGATCGACTTCCGGCGCCGGGAGGTGCGGGACTTCTTCATCGACAATGCGTTGATGTGGTTGCTGGAATACCGCTTCGATGGTTTGCGCCTGGACGCGGTGCACGCCATCGAAGACCCGGACTTTCTTCGGGAACTGGCACAAAAGGTTCGCCAGCAAGTCGATCCGGCCAGGCATGTGTGGCTGACCGTTGAAAACGAACACAACCAGGCCAGCCTGCTCGAAGAAGGCTTCGACGCGCAGTGGAACGACGACGGCCACAACGCCTTGCACGTGCTGTTGACCGGCGAAACCGACGCCTATTACGCCGACTACGCGCAAAACCCGACTGAACAACTGGTGCGCTGCCTAAGCCAGGGCTTTGTGTTTCAGGGCCACGTCACCCGTCACGGCACAACCCGAGGCGAGCCCAGCGGTCATTTGCCGCCGACGGCTTTCGTGCTGTTTCTGCAAAACCACGACCAGATCGGCAACCGCGCCCTGGGTGAACGGCTGCATCAACTGGCCAATCCCGACGCGCTCAAGGCAGCCACCGCATTACTGCTGTTGTCACCGATGATCCCGCTGATGTTCATGGGTGACGAGTTCGCCGCCGAGCAACCGTTCCTGTTCTTCACCAGTCATCACGGTGAGCTGGCGGAGTTGGTCCGCGAAGGACGACGCAACGAGTTCGCCGCCTTCAGCGCGTTTGCTGATCCGCACAAACGCGAGCAGATTCCCGACCCCAACGCGCGCCAGACCTTCGAGGCTTCACGCCCCGAGCTGACGTCAACCCGACAATCCGCCATGCACGATCTGTATCGCCAACTGTTGCAGATCCGCCATCAGCAGATCATTCCCCGTCTTCCCGGTGCGCAAGCACTGGGCGCCGAGGTGCTGGCCACAGGCGCGGTGACGGCGCGCTGGCGACTGGGCGACGGCAGTCAGCTGCGCATTGACCTGAACCTCAGCGACACGCCTGTGGTCCACTCCCCACAGGCCGACGCTTCGTTGTTGTTGTTCGAATACCCGCCACAGTCAGCCGGCCTGTTGGATCAGGGCACGCTTGCCCCGTATTGCGCGCTAGTCAGCCTCACGGCCGCAGCCCCTTTGCTACCCCCGGATGGAGAGCGCCAATGAGCGATGCGCAATTGGAAATACTGGCCAGCCGAGCTGGCCTGGCAGTCGACTGGATCGACGCCAACGGCCGCCCACAGAAAGTCGCGCCATCAGTGTTACGCAACGTCCTCACCGGACTCGGCCACCCGGCCGGCAGCGCTCAGGAAATTGACGCCAGCCTGCAGGAACTGCAGCAGGTGCAACAGACCCGGCACCTGCCACCGCTGCTGACCGCCGACTTCGGTGTCGGCCTCAGCCTGGCGCATTACTTTGAGCCCGATACACCGTGCGAGATCCACCTTGAAGATGGCTCGCGACTTCATTTGAAACTGGATGCCGAGGCGGTATTGCCCGGCCTGGTCCCGGTCGGTTATCAACACGTCAGCATCGACGGACAGGCATTTACGCTGGCCGTGGCACCGGCGCGCTGCTACAGCGTCGGCGATGCCGTCGACAGCCCGATCCCTCGCGCCTGGGGCCTGAGCGTGCAGCTGTACTCGCTGCGTCGTCCGGGCGATGGCGGTTTTGGCGATACCCAGGCGCTGGAAGACCTGGCGCGGGTGGCCGGCGAACGCGGTGCCGAAGCGCTGGCGATCAGTCCGCTGCATGCGATGTTCGGCAGCGATACCCAGCGCTACAGCCCGTACTCGCCTTCCAGCCGTTTGTTTCTCAACAGTCTGTACGCCGCACCCGGCGCCATCCTGGGTGATCGAGCATTGCGGGCCGCGATAGATGCAACCGGCCTGGCGGCAGAACTCAAGCACCTTGAAGCCTCGCCGTTGATTGATTGGCCGGTGGCTGCCGAAGCCAAACATCGTCTGTTGCAGGCGTTGTACGAAGGCTTTGTCCAGGGCGAACACCCGCTGCATGCCGACTTCAGCAGCTTCCGCCACGCCGCTGGCGAAGCCCTGGAAAACCACTGCCGCTTTGAAGCCATTCAAGAAGCCCGCGCCGCCAAAGGTGAAAGCCTCGACTGGCGGCATTGGCCCGAGCAATGGCAAAACCCGCGCAGCGCGGCCCTGGCCGAATTCGCCGAAGAGAACGCCGGGCGCATTGGCTTCTTTGCCTTCTGCCAATGGCTGATCACCCGCTGCCTGGAGCGCGCACAAACCGCCGCCCGCAGCGCCGGCATGAGCATTGGCCTGATCGCCGATCTGGCGGTGGGTGCCGATGGCGGTGGCAGTCAGGCCTGGAGTCGTCAGGACGAATTGCTCGCCTCGCTGACCGTGGGTGCACCACCGGACATCCTTAACCGTACCGGTCAGGGCTGGGGAATTTCCGCGTTCTCGCCCGAAGGTCTGGTTCGCAATGGCTTTCGGGCCTTCATCGAAATGCTCCGCGCCAATTTTGCCCACGCCGGTGGCCTGCGCATCGATCACGTCATGGGCCTGCAACGGCTGTGGGTGATCCCCAATGACGCATCACCCGCCGACGGCGCCTACCTCTATTACCCGGTGGACGACCTGCTGCGTTTGCTCACCCTCGAGTCCCATCGCCATCAGGCCATCGTCCTTGGCGAAGACCTCGGCACCGTGGCTGACGGTTTGCGAGAAAAGCTTATCGCCCGCTCGATTCTCGGCATGCGCGTGCTGCTGTTCGAACAGGACAACGCGCACTTCAAGCCGATTCTCGACTGGCCAGACAACGCACTGGCGACCACCAGCACTCATGACCTGCCCACGCTCAATGGCTGGTGGCATGGCCGCGATATCGACTGGAACGCCCGACTGGGCCTGGTCGACGCCTCGGGTGAAATCGAATGGCGCCACCACCGCGAACGCGAGCGTGAAGGCCTGCGCCGGGTGTTGAGCGAGGATCCGCAGAACTTTCGCGAAGAGTCCCATGAAACCGATCAAGTACTCGACGCCGCCGTACGTTTCCTCGGTCATACCCGTGCGCCGCTGGTGTTGCTGCCGCTGGAAGATGCCCTGGGCATCGAGCAGCAGGCCAACTTGCCCGGAACCATCGACACGCATCCCAACTGGTCCCGACGCTTGCCCGGCGACAGTGAAGCCTTGCTCGATAACCCGGACGCCGCCCGGCGCCTGGAACTGCTCGCCTGTGCGCGGCTTCAGGCGGCCGAGCGTGACCAATGAAGAAAACGCTTATCCAACCGCTGCGGGCAACCCTGCGGCTGCAGTTTCATAAAGACTTCACGCTGGACGATGCGGTGCCACTGGTGCCGTACTTTGCCAGCCTCGGTATCAGCCACGTCTATGCGTCACCGCTGCTGAGTGCTCGCGCCGGTTCCATGCATGGCTACGACGTCGTCGACCCGACCACGGTCAACCCCGAGCTGGGCGGCGAAGCGGCGCTGCGGCGTTTAGTCAGCGCATTGCGCGAGCAGAACATGGGGCTGATCCTCGACGTCGTCTCCAATCACATGGCCGTCGGCGGTGGCGATAACCCCTGGTGGCAGGATTTGCTGGAATGGGGGCGCCTGAGTCCTTACGGTGAGTTCTTCGATATCCAGTGGCATTCCCCCGACCCATTGATGGAAGGCCAGTTGCTGCTGCCCTTCCTCGGCAGCGACTACGGCATCGCCTTGCAGGACGGCACCCTACCCCTGCGCTTCAATGCGCAAAAGGGCATGTTTTATGTCGAGCACTACGAGCATCACTTCCCGATCTGCCCGACGAACTACGGCGAACTGCTCAGGACCGATGACCCGCTGAGCGCCGAATCGCTCAAGTCGCTGGCAGACCGTTTCAGCGCCTTGAGCTACCAGACTGACGCCCACAGTCTGGCGATGCCGCTGAAAACAGAGTTGCGTGAACTGGCCAGCGATCCGGCGATTCTGCAGGCCATCCAGCAAAACCTCAGCGCTTACGACTCGCTCACGGCCGAAGGTTTCCAACGCCTGCACCAGTTGCTGGAACGCCAAAGTTATCGCCTGGCCAGTTGGCGTACGGCGGCCGATGACATCAACTGGCGGCGTTTTTTCGATGTCAACGAACTGGGCGGCCTGCGGGTCGAACGTCCCGCCGTGTTCGAAGCCACCCACGCCAAAATCTTCGAGCTGGTGGCCGAAGGCCTGGTTGACGGTCTGCGCATCGACCACATCGACGGGCTCGCCGACCCACGCGGCTACTGCCGCAAACTGCGGCGGCGAGTCGACAGCCTGTCGCCAGATCGGCACCTGCCGATCTACGTCGAGAAGATCCTCGGCGAAGGTGAAACCCTGCACCGTGACTGGTCGGTGGATGGCACCACGGGTTACGAGTTCATGAATCAGCTGTCGCTGCTGCAACATGCTCCGGAAGGCGCCGACACGTTGGCCGAACTGTGGAATCGCTACAGCGAACGGCCCGCTGATTTCCGTCAGGAAGCACAACTGGCCCGCCAGCAGATCCTCAACGGCTCCCTCGCCGGAGACTTCGAAAGCGTCGCACAGGCCCTATTGCAAGTGGCCCGGGATGACCTGATGACCCGCGACCTGACCCTGGGCGCGATTCGTCGGGCGTTGCAGGAACTGATCGTGCATTTCCCGGTGTACCGCACCTACATCAGCCCCCGCGGGCGTTCGGCTGAAGACGATGTGTTTTTCCAGCAAGCCATGACCGGTGCCAGGCATGCCCTCAGCGAAGCCGACTGGCCGGTGCTCGATTGCCTGGCCCGTTGGCTGGGGGGGGAATCATGGCGCAAACGCCCGTTGGGCCGGCCGCGCAAGATGCTCAAGCATGCCTGTGTGCGTTTTCAGCAACTGACGTCGCCGGCGGCAGCGAAGGCTGTGGAGGACACCGCGTTCTATCGCTCGGCGACATTGTTGTCACGCAATGATGTGGGCTTCAGCACCGAACAGTTCAGCGCCCCGGTGGCCGATTTCCATGCGGCTTGCGTCAACCGTTTCGACGAGTTCCCCGATAATTTGCTGGCCACCGCCACCCACGACCACAAACGCGGCGAAGACACCCGCGCGCGCCTGGCGGTGCTGAGCGAGCGCAGCGCCTGGTACGCCGAGCAAGTCCCGCTCTGGCAGGCCCTCGCCCGCCCCCTGCGCGACGACGACCAGATGCCGACTGCGGGAGATGAGTTAATCCTCTATCAAGCGATCCTTGGCAGCTGGCCGCTCGATTTGCGCAGTGACGATCAAGCAGCGCTGGAGAACTACACTCAACGGTTGTGGCAGTGGCAACAGAAAGCTTTACGCGAAGCCAAGTTGCAAAGCAGCTGGAGCGCGCCGAACGAGGCTTACGAACAAGCGGTTCACCGATTCCTGCAACGTCTGCTGCTGAGTCCCGAAGGTGAACCGTTACGCGCGGCCCTCGGCAAGGCCGCCATGAGCATCGCCGTCCCCGGCGCACTCAATGGATTGGCGCAAACCTTGCTGCGCATGACGGTGCCGGGGGTGCCGGATCTTTATCAGGGCAACGAGTACTGGGACTTCTCGCTGGTCGATCCGGACAACCGTCGGCCGGTGGATTACGCCAGCCGTCAACAGGCGATGCAGAAGCCATTGGCACTGCCCGAGCTGTTGGCTGAATGGCGGGACGGGCGCATTAAGCAAGCGCTGATCGCTCACGTGTTGAACCTGCGGCTCGAGCACACCGAGCTGTTTCGGCGAGGGACGTATCAAGCCCTTGAAGTCGTCGGCAGCCAGGCTCACCGGGTGCTCGCATTTGCTCGCTCGCTGGAAGGAAAACGCGCCATCGTGATCGTGCCTATACGCTGCGCCGAACTGCTGAAAAACAGTGCCGAACCCCGGATTGGCGCGCCGCTGTGGGGCGATACACGGGTCAAATTACCGTTCACCACCCCTGATGAAAATTTGAAGGGACTTTTTTCAAGCACAACAGTCACACACCAACAGGAGCTGAACATCAGCGACGCGCTGGGAGATTTCCCGGTCAATCTTTTTATCCAAACTACCCAAACTTGAGTTCAGTTCAGGAGCATTGCGATGAGCATCAACGATAAACGCATCCGCGAATTCGCCTATCAGATCTGGGAATCGGAAGGAAAACCCGAGGGCCAGGACGCTCGCCACTGGGAGATGGCCCGCAAACTGGCTGAAGCCGAAGCGCTGGCACCGAGCAAATCACCAAAAGCCGCTGCCAGCAAAACCGCCGGCACCAAGGCTCCTGCCAGCAAAGCCAATGGCAAGGCGGCGGAGCCAAAAACCAAAGCCAAGCCCGCCGCTGCCTCCAAGGTCATCCCGCCGGGCGAAAAAGCCAGCGAGAAAAAGCCACGAGCAGCGCGTAAACCGCCCGCGGTCTGACGCCTCTCACCTTTGTCCTGATTGACCTCGTGGCGAGCCTTCTCGCCACCGAGGGCTCGCTCGCCCTCAAAAAAAACCAGAGCCAAGAACCGTCCCCCCTTTGCAGGAGCACCTATGACCAGTCCGAAGAAAGCCGCGCCAGAACCTCAAGTCGAGGCCTCGCGAATCCGTGAAGGCTTGCCCTTCCCGCTGGGCGCGACCTGGGATGGCCTGGGGGTTAACTTCGCCTTGTTTTCCGCCAATGCCACCAAGGTCGAGCTGTGCATCTTCGATGATGCCGGCGAGGTTGAACTGGAACGCATCGAACTGCCGGAATACACCGACGAGATCTATCACGGCTACCTGCCCGACGCGCATCCGGGGATGATCTACGGCTACCGTGTCTATGGCCCGTACGACCCGGCGAACGGTCATCGCTTCAACCCCAACAAACTGCTGATCGACCCCTACGCCAAACAATTGGTCGGCCAGTTGAAATGGTCCGAGGCTCTGTTCGGCTACACCATCGGCCACCCCGACGCCGACCTCAGTTTCGATGAGCGCGACAGCGCCCCGTTCGTGCCCAAGTGCAAGGTGATCGACCCGGCTCACACCTGGGGCCGCGACCATCGGGTCAGCGTGCCGTGGGACAAGACCATCATTTATGAAACTCACGTGCGCGGCATCAGCATGCGTCACCCTTCCGTCCCCGAGAACCTGCGTGGCACCTTCGCCGGATTGATGGTCGATGACGTGCTGGAACACATCCGCAAGCTCGGCGTGTCGACTGTTGAATTGCTGCCGATTCACGCCTTCGTCAACGACCAGCATCTGTTGCACAAAGGCATGACCAATTACTGGGGCTACAACAGCATCGCGTTCTTTGCCCCCGACCCGCGCTACCTGGCCAGCGGGAAGATCGACGAGTTCAAGGAGATGGTCGCGCACCTGCACGAGGCCAATCTCGAAGTGATCCTCGACGTGGTCTACAACCACACCGCCGAGGGCAATGAGCAAGGCCCGACCCTGTCCATGCGTGGCATCGACAACGCCTCTTACTACCGCTTGATGCCCGACGACAAGCGCTTCTACATCAACGATTCCGGTACCGGCAACACCCTGGACCTGAGTCACCCGTGCGTGCTGCAAATGGTCACCGACTCCCTGCGCTACTGGGCCTCGGAAATGCACGTCGACGGTTTCCGCTTCGACCTGGCGACCATTCTCGGGCGCTACCACGATGGCTTCGACGAACGTCACAGCTTCCTTGTGGCCTGCCGTCAGGACCCGGTGCTGCGTCAGGTGAAGATGATTGCAGAAGCCTGGGATTGCGGCCCCGGCGGCTATCAGGTCGGTAACTTTCCACCGGGCTGGGTCGAGTGGAATGACAAATTCCGCGACACCGTGCGTGCGTTCTGGAAAGGCGACGACGGCCAACTGGCAGACTTCGCCAATCGCATGACCGCTTCCGGCGAGATGTTCAATCAGCGTGGCCGGCGGCCGTACGCCTCGGTGAATTTCGTCACCGCCCACGACGGTTTCACCTTGAACGACCTGGTGTCGTACAACGACAAACACAACGAAGCCAACGACGAGAACAATCAGGACGGCAGCAACAACAACCTGTCCTGGAACCACGGCGTCGAAGGTCCGACCGACGATCCCGAAATCAATGAGCTGCGTCAGCGCCAGATGCGCAATTTCTTTGCCACGCTGCTGCTGTCCCAAGGCACACCGATGCTGGTGGCCGGCGACGAATTCGCCCGCACCCAGGAAGGCAACAACAACGCCTATTGCCAGGACAGCGAGATCGGTTGGGTCAACTGGGACCTGAGCGAAGACGGCAAGGCCCTGCTCAAGTTTGTCAAACGGCTGATCAAGTTGCGCCTGGCTTATCCGATCCTGCGTCGCGGTCGGTTCCTGGTGGGCAATTACAACGAGGACATCGGCGTCAAGGACGTCACCTGGCTCGCCCCGGATGGCAGCGAAATGTCTGTCGAACAATGGGAGGAAGCCCATGGCCGCTGCCTCGGCATGCTAATGGATGGCCGCGCCCAGGAGACCGGTATCCGCCGCAAAGGCGCCGACGCCACCTTGCTGTTGGTGGTCAACGCGCATCACGACATCGTCAATTTCCTGCTTCCGGAAGTGCCCGACGGCGCTTTCTGGACCTGCATGATCGACACCAACCAACCGTCGATCAGGGGGCAGGAACGCTTCGAGTTCGGGCACGAATATTCAGTCACTGGCCGTTCGCTGCTGCTGTTCGAATTGCAGCGTGAGGAAGAAGAGTGAAATAAACCTTCAAGGTTTCCGGCCCTATTCGCCCCCCCCCACAGCGATCCATTGGCCGGGATCGGGGCGCAGCCGGGCTAATAAAACCGCACCGGATTGAACATCGGGGCGACGAATAGCGTGACATGAGCAATACTCTGTTCGCGGCAATCCAGGGTTTGGAGCGCCGCACATTGCTATCAACGAGAACAAGGACGTAGCCATGAAACCGGTCTCCATCAGTGAAAGCAGGCTCCCCGTACAAATCTGGAACAGCGCCCCGCAGCTGGACAACATTCCTGTCATCAGCACTCAGACCCTGGTCCCCGCCGGCGCACGCGCTGTAGTGATTGCCCCACACCCTGGCGATGAAGTCGTGACCTGCGGCGGCCTGCTGCAGCTGCTCAGCGCCTTGGGTCATCCCCTGCAATTGATCTCGATTACCGACGGCAGCGCCAGCCATCCGGGCTCGCAACAATGGTCGGAGAAGCGCTTGAGCGTGTTTCGCCCCCAGGAAAGCCTCGAAGCCTTGCGCCGGCTCGGATTACCGATGCACAGCCTCAAATGGATTCGTGGTGGTTTCACCGACAGTGCCCTGGCTGAACGGGAGTTTCAGTTGACTCAGTTCATTGCCCGTTATTTACGCCCCGGGGATGTGGTGTTCAGCACCTGGTGCGAGGATGGCATTGTCGACCATGACGCCGTCGGCCGGGCCAGCGTCAAGGCCGCGGCCATGGTCGGGGCGACGCTCAACGAAGTGCCGGTCTGGGCCTGGCACTGGCCAACGCGTGATCGAGGGCTTATTCCCTGGCATCGTGCGCGCAAGGTTCGCCTGGACACCTGGACCGTCGCGCGCAAAAGCCACGCTACCCACGCCTATGCCAGCCAACTCGACGGCGAGCCGGCCATCGGCCTCGCCCCGCTGCTGCCCCCGGTGCTTCTGGAACGGATACGGTTGCCCTACGAAATTGTCTTCGTCTGACGCAGCGCTGGCAGCAGCCTGTAACAGCTGTCGAGCCTGCGACTGTGGCGAGGGGATTTATCCCCGTTGGGCTGCGAAGCGGCCCCTTTTTTTCCAGCCACACCGCGTCGAATGGCTTACGACGGCTTCGCCGCCGAACGGGGCGGTGCGACGTTTCGCTAAATCCCCTCGCCACAGTCGCAAGCTCGGCAGCTGCTACATTTTGGTGTGAAGGCTGCTTGCGACGAATCACTCTGAACTGCCTGCCGCTGTATCAGTCGCATGCATAACCCGTCCTGATTCAGAGGAGTGAACGTGACCAGTGATTCCAAGTGGCAGGCCGTCGAGTCATCTCCATTGAATACGCCCCCGGCGATTCATCGACTGAGAGTGCTGACGGTCAACACCCACAAGGGTTTTACCGCACTCAACCGACGTTTCATTCTTCCGGAATTGCGTGAAGCGGTACGCAGTACCTCGGCGGACCTGGTGTTCCTGCAGGAAGTCGTCGGTGAACACGACCGCCATTCCACTCGCTACAACGATTGGCCACAGACCTCACAGTACGAGTTCCTGGCCGACAGCATGTGGAGCGACTTCGCCTACGGTCGTAACGCGGTCTACCCCAACGGTCACCACGGCAATGCCCTGTTATCGAAATACCCGATCCGTGAACACCGCAACCTAGACGTCTCGATCACCGGCCCCGAACGCCGCGGCTTGCTGCATTGCGTACTGGATGTGCCGGGTCACAAAGAAGTGCATGCGATCTGCGTGCATTTGAGTCTGTTGGAAAGCCATCGCCAACTGCAGCTCCAACTACTCTGCCAACTGCTCGAATCGTTACCCGACGATGCGCCGGTGATTATCGCCGGCGACTTCAACGACTGGCAGTTGCAAGGCAACACCGCCCTCGCCCGGCGTGACTATCTGCATGAAGCCTTCGAGCGCCACCACGGCCGCCCGGCAAAAACCTATCCGGCACGCTTTCCGCTGCTGCGCCTGGATCGGATCTATCTGCGCAATGCCAGCAGTCATGAGCCGCGAATACTGGGGCACAAGCCCTGGACGCATTTGTCGGATCACTTGCCGTTGGCGGTTGAAGTGCATCTTTGAAACGCCCCAATATCGACAGTAATCAGCAGCGCGCATTGTCTGCAAATATCGGTGTCAGGGTGAGTTGGTAGACCGGTAGCCCACTATCAAAAAACGCTCTGGAACGCAGGTTTCTTGACGATTTTTCGAACAAACAAGAGCTTAGATGTGCGGCGAAAATCAGTCACTTGCAAACCCTAAAATACACGTACCACTTATCGGCCATTTTCTTGACGCAGTATCAAGGGTCTTCTTAGCTACACGTTACTACCCCCGGAAATACACCAGGGGCAAGCCTCCAGACACCCGCAAAAACGGGCGGCCAGAGGCTTGCCCCATTACATTCGGTCGCCCCTCATTCGGGGTAGGAGAGACGCCAGAGCGAGATACCGCATGCGATTGCAAGGTAGACCTCCATGAAAACTTCATTCACCCAACAAGAGATCAAAGTTACTTTTTGCACTGTATCGAGCTCACTCCTTCTGTGCTCGTCCATGGAAGTGCAGGCAGGGCCGGCAGCGGACGAAGCCACGCCTTGGTACCGTCAGGATGTTCCGGTCATGACCTTACCCGCTGTCACTTTCACCGCTCCCTACTCCGGCCGCTTCAGCGCCGCCTCCGATACACGAAGTTCGCGCCTGACCATCGAGGACGCTGCGCCTTCGGCCTGGGATCAGGTATATGGACAAGCTTCGCGGCAAGCGCAAACCGATGTTCTGGCTCAGGGGTTTGCCGGCCCTGGCAGTAGCGAATTCAAAGGTCCGGCGATCCTGACTCTGAAAAGCGGTAGCGGTCATACCCAGCGGGTCGGACTGGTTGGCGGCACCACTCAGTTACAAGGCAACAGCAACGGGCTGCTGACCGGTCGCGCCCATGCTGACCCCAGCCACGACACTCTAAGCCTCGAGGGCCAAAGCCTCGGCGCTTACTGGAGTTTGACCGGCCCCCAGGGCTGGCACGTGGATTTGACGGCCAGCGGCGGTCGGGTCAACGGCTATACCCGCAATGACCAGGGCGCCCGACTGGCGACCGAAGGCAGCGCGGTGACGCTGTCGGTAGAAGGTGGTTTCCCCATTGGCCTGAGCGACAACTGGGTCGTTGAACCCCAGGCGCAGTTGATCAATCAACGCATTACCCTGGACACCCCGTATGGTGGATCTGGCAATGCCTCGTCCAGCGAACTGACGTCCTGGAGCGGGCGGGTCGGTGCACGCTTGAAAGGTAGTTACGACATCAACGGGCTGGGGGTCGAACCCTATGTGCGAACCAACCTGTGGCACACGGTGTACACCGGCAATACGGTGAACCTCGATCAGGTCGAGAAGATCAGCAGCAGCCGTTATTCATCGACCGTCGAAGTGGGTTTGGGCCTGGTGGCCAGAGTGACACCTGCCGTGAGTCTTTACGTCAGCGCCGACTACAGCAGTGATGTGGATGACAATGATTTGAACGGGTTGATTGGGAGTCTGGGTGTGCGGATGCGGTGGTGAAATGATCGTTCCCACGCTCTGCGTGGGAATGCCTCCAGTGACGCTCTGCGTCACATCGTAGGAACGCGGAGCGTCCCGGGCTGCATTCCCACGCGGAGCGTGGGAACGATCATGTGGGAGCGAGCCTGCTCGCGATGGGAGCGACTCGGTTCTAGATCAACCCTCCGGACGCAGCATCAACACCGCCAGCGGTGGCAGGTTCAATACCAATGAGAGTGCCTGGCCGTGGCTCGCCTCGTCCTCGGTAAACGCCCCGCCGCTGTTGCCATAGTTCGAACCGGCGTAAGTGGCCGCATCGCTGTTGATCACCTCGGTCCAACGCCCGGCAAACGGTACGCCGATGCGATAACCCTCACGTGGCACCGGTGTGAAGTTAGCCACCACCAACACCGGCCGCCCATCCCTGCTCCAGCGCATGAAGGCGTAGACGCTGTTGGTGGCGTCATCGCCAATCAACCACTGGAAGCCTTGCGGCGCGTCGTCCTGATCATGCAGCGCCGGCTCTTCGCGATACAGCCGATTCAGATCGCCGACGAGTTTCTGCACTCCTTTGTGTTCCGAATACTGCAGCAAATACCAATCCAGTTGCTGATCGTGGTTCCACTCACGCCACTGACCAAACTCGCAACCCATGAACAACAGCTTCTTGCCCGGATGTGCCCACATGAAACTGAGGTAGGCGCGCAGGTTGGCGAATTTCTGCCAGCGGTCGCCGGGCATCTTGTCGATCAGCGAGTGCTTGCCGTGTACCACCTCGTCGTGGGAAATCGGCAGGATAAAGCGCTCGGACCAGGCATACACCAGACCGAAGCTCAGCTCGTTGTGGTGATGGGCGCGGTACACCGGGTCTTGCTGGATGTAGTGCAGCGAATCGTGCATCCAGCCCATGTTCCACTTGTAGTCGAAGCCCAGTCCGCCCTGTTGCGTACCCTGGCTGACACCCGGCCATGCGGTGGACTCTTCGGCGATCACCAGCGCGCCGGGGGCTTCGAGGTCGACCACGTCATTGAGATGGCGCAGGAAGTCGATGGCTTCGAGGTTTTCCCGACCGCCGTGACGGTTCGGCACCCATTCGCCGGCCTTGCGCGAATAATCGCGATACAGCATCGAAGCCACGGCATCGACCCGCAGGCCGTCGACGTGGAAATGCTTGAGCCAGTGCAGCGCCGAAGCCAGCATGTAGCCGTGCACTTCGGTGCGACCCAGGTTGTAGATCAGCGTGTCCCAATCCTGATGGAAGCCTTCCTGCGGGTTGCCGTATTCGTACAGCGCAGTGCCGTCGAATTGCGCCAGGCCGTGGGTATCGGTCGGGAAATGTGCCGGCACCCAGTCGAGGATTACGCCGATGTCGGCCTGGTGGCAGGCATTGACGAACGCGGCGAAGTCATCCGGCGAGCCGTAGCGGGCGCTCGGGGCGAATTGCGAGAGCAGTTGATAACCCCAGGAACCGCCGAACGGGTGCTCCATGATCGGCATCAGCTCGATGTGGGTAAAACCCAACTCCTTCACGTAGGGAATCAGCCGTTCTGCCAACTCATGCCAGGTGTACTGCCGGGCGACCTCACCCAGATCATCCAGCTCACATTGCCACGAGCCTGCATGCAATTCGTAGATCGACAGCGGCGCACTCGGACGATGACGGTCGCCCCGCGCTTGCATCCACTCGTGATCCTGCCAATCGATGTTCAGCGGCGATGCGACTTTTGACGCGGTATCCGGCGGCAGCGAAGTGGCCAGCGCCATCGGGTCGGCCTTGAGCGGCAGAATACCGTGGGTGCCAAGGATCTCGTATTTGTACGTTTCCCCCGCTTGCATGCGCGGGACGAAAATTTCCCATACGCCGGTAGGATGGCGCAGGCGCATCGGGTGCCGACGACCGTCCCAGTTGTTGAAGTCCCCGACCACCGACACCCGTTTTGCATTCGGTGCCCACACGGCAAACCGCACGCCATCGACACCGTCGACGGTTTTCAGCTGCGCGCCCAGGCAAGCACTCAGATCGCGGTGATTGCCTTCGGCGAACAGGTACAAGTCCATCTCGCCGAGCAACGGGCCAAAGCTGTAAGGGTCTTCGCAAACCTGTTCGCCGCCGGCCCAGCGGGTTCGCAGCAGATACGGCTGCGCCCGATCGAAGTGCCCGACGAACAGGCCCGGCGTCTGGGTGGCCTCAAGGTTGCCGAGTTCTTCCCCGGAGTCCTTGGCCAGGACCTGCACGCTCAAGGCGTCCGGCAAATAGGCCCGAATGAATTGCCCGCCGGCACCATCGCCGTGGGGACCAAGAATTGCAAAGGGGTCGTGATGTTCGGCGCGTACCAGCGCGTCGATGTCCCGCGATCTGGGCAGCAACGCTTCTTTAGCGTGACCCTGTTCCTTGTTCGAGAAACTCATGACTACTCTCCACCAAGATCGGAAAAGGGTTTAAGCCCACTCAATAACCCATACAAACCGTGCAACGGCACGGGCAACCATGTGGGGCGATTTTCCGCCTCATAGGCCACTTCATACGCTGCCTTCTCCAGGCCGAACAACGCCAAAGCGGCGTCCTCGCCTTCCGGATCTTGCCATGCATGAGCAAGACTAGCTGCCGCCAGCCGATAAGCGTCGACAAATGCTTGTTTTGCTTCATTCAAATAGCGATCGGCGACACGTTGACGTGCGGCATGGGCATCGGCCGTGTTATCGACGTTGTGCACATTGATCGCCATCGCCGCAGCGTAGTCAAAGGAGCGCAACACCCCACTGACGTCTTTGTACGGGCTGTGTTTGCCCCGTCGTTCATGCAGCGGCCGCGCCGGCTCGCCTTCGAAGTCGATCAGGTAGGCGTCACCCTTGATCACCAGCACCTGGCCCAGGTGCAAGTCGCCGTGGACGCGAATGCGCAGACCACCAACGGCTTTTTTGCCCAGCTCCTGAACATGGCTGAGGATGGCTTTTTTGTTGTCCAGTAAATGAGTGACCAAGGCTTTATCTGCCGGGTTCAATTCGATTTGATGCTGCTTGAGCAACTTCAGCGCGTACTCCAGTTGCCCCGCCACGTCCTTGGCCGAGGCCAGGGCATCTTTCTGGGTGGTCACCTGTGGGGTGAAGTCCGGGTTGTCGCTGGGCGCCGCCAGCACCTGATGCATTTCACCCAGGCGCTGACCGAGCATGCCGGCGAAGTCTCTCAGTTCGCCCAAGGCGTTGTAATGTTGCTCCTGCTCGGACATGGCGTCGGCCAACTCGTCGCGCAGTGCCCGTTCGAGGTTGTTCTGGGTCCATTCCCAGGCGTCGCCCTGATTGCTCAAGTAGCCTTGGGCAATCATCAGCAACGTTTCCTCGCCCGCCGGATCACGGCGAACCACTGAACCCAGCAGCGGCGAGATATTGCGGAAACCGGCATGAGTCAGGTACGCGCTCATTTCCAGTTCCGGGTGCACGCCGGACGCGATCTTGCGAATCAGCTTCAGCACCAGGCTGTTGCCGATCACCACCGAACTGTTGGACTGTTCGGCGGACAGGTAACGCACCTCGGATTCCCCGGTCAGGCCGAGTTTCGCCAGCTCCCACGTCGGCTCAAAGCAGATATCGCCCGCACTGGATGGCACTACGGTATTACTTTGCATGCCCTGCAACACCGCATGCACGAAGGTATCGAGGCTGAAGGCATCGGTGATCAAGCCGACCTGACGCACGCGCCGGACCCGCGACAAGGCCAGTTGCTGAGGCAACGCGGCGCCCACCTGATCTTCAGAGATAAAACCGAACGGTAACTGATAGCGGCTGGTCTGGCCGCCGCTGGTGACATCGATTTCACTCAGCAATACGGGATGCAGCGGATCGCCGAAGCGCACGCCGTAAGCGATGTTGACCTGTTCGATGGCCGCGTCCTTGCCGGCAAACCAGCGGCGGTTCTGCAGCCAGCTCGGCAAGATGCCCTGCTCCAGCGTGTCGCGAGACGGCGCTTCGAGCAGTTCTTCCATGCGTTTCTTCAGCACCAGCGTGGTGAAGTCCGGCAGGCTTTGCGCCGGTTCCACGTGCCAGCTCGGCATCTGGTTTTCCGCCGCCAATACAAACCAATAGAAGCCGTAAGGCGCCAGGGTCAGCAGGAAATTCAACTGGCCAATAGGCGGGAAGGCGTTACCGCCGAGCATCTCCACCGGCACCATGCCGACGTAGGCCGACAGGTCCAGCTCCGCTGCTTGCGCGCTGCGGGACACGTTGGCGACGCACAAGATGATTTCGTGCTTGCCGTCCGGTCCGGTGAATTCCCGGGTGTAGGCCAGGATTCGCCGGTTAGTCGGCGAAAGCATCTTCAGGGTGCCGCGACCGAAGGCCTTGGACTGCTTGCGCACGGCGAGCATGCGCCGGGTCCAGTTGAGCAACGAATGCGGGTCGCCGGCCTGGGTTTCGACGTTGACCGACAAGTAACCATATTGCGGGTCCATGATCGGCGGCAGCACCAGGCTGGCCGGGTCGGCGCGGGAGAAACCGCCGTTACGGTCAATCGACCACTGCATCGGCGTGCGCACGCCGTCACGGTCGCCGAGGTAGATGTTGTCGCCCATGCCGATTTCATCGCCGTAATACAGGGTCGGCGTGCCGGGCATCGACAGCAGCAAACTGTTGAGCAGTTCCACGCGACGACGATCGCGCTCCATCAACGGCGCCAAGCGGCGGCGAATCCCCAGGTTGATCCGCGCCCGACGGTCGGCCGCGTAGTAATTCCACAGGTAATCGCGTTCCTTGTCGGTGACCATTTCCAGCGTCAGCTCATCGTGGTTACGCAAGAAAATCGCCCACTGGCAGTTGGCCGGGATCTCCGGAGTCTGACGAAGGATATCGGTGATCGGAAAACGGTCTTCCTGGGCCAGCGCCATGTACATGCGCGGCATCAGCGGGAAGTGGAACGCCATGTGGCATTCGTCACCGTTCAGGCCTTTGGCGTCGGTGTCGCCGAAGTACAGTTGCGTGTCCTCCGGCCATTGGTTGGCCTCGGCCAGCAGCATGCGGTCCGGGTAGTTGGCGTCAATTTCGGCACGGATCTGCTTGAGGACGTCGTGGGTCTCGGGCAGGTTTTCGTTGTTGGTGCCGTCGCGTTCGATCAGGTACGGAATCGCATCCAGACGCAAGCCATCGATGCCCATGTCCAGCCAGTAGCGCATCACCGACAGCACGGCTTTCATGACTTGCGGGTTATCGAAGTTCAGGTCTGGCTGGTGGGAATAGAAGCGATGCCAGAAGTACTGGCCGGCCACCGGGTCCCAGGTCCAGTTGGACTTCTCGGTGTCGAGAAAGATGATGCGGGTGCCGTCGTACTTATGATCGTCATCGGACCAGACGTAGAAATCCCGTGCCGCCGAGCCTTTCTTGGCCTTGCGCGCACGCTGAAACCAGGCGTGCTGGTCCGAGGTGTGGTTGATGACCAGTTCGGTAATCACCCGCAAGCCACGTTTGTGGGCTTCAGAAATGAAACGCTTGGCGTCGGCCATGGTGCCGTAGTCGGAATGCACGCCACGGTATTCGGCAATGTCGTAGCCGTCATCACGCCGTGGCGAAGGATAGAACGGCAACAGCCAGATGGTGTTGACGCCCAGATCGGCAATGTAGTCGAGTTTGGCGATAAGACCGGGAAAGTCGCCGATCCCGTCATTGTTGGAGTCGAAATAAGACTTAACGTGAACCTGGTAGATCACCGCATCCTTGTACCAGAGCGGGTCCTTGATAAAGGTGGCAGCCTTGGGTTTCTTCGCCATTTGAAACTCCTGTTGAAAACTGGAAAGCGCCTTGTCCCAGATCGTTCCCACGCTCTGCGTGGGAATGCCTCCACGGACGCTCCGCGTTCGGCTCTGGATGGGACGCAGAGCGTCCCGGACTGCATTCCCACGCAGAGCGTGGGAACGATCAGTGCTTATCAGTTAAACGGTAATACGCCAGATCCCGAACGGTTGATACGCCGGGTCGATCCGCATGAATTGGTACTTGCCGTGCCAGGTCCAGCGATGGCCGTTCATCAAGTCTTCGCCGTGGGTACTGGCGTCGTCGGGCAAGCCCATTTCCCACAGTGGCAATTCGAAATTCGCTTCCTGGACGTTATGCGGATCAAGGCTGACGGCCACCAGAATGAAATTGCTGCCATCCGCGCTGCGTTTGCCAAAGTAAAAAATGTTGTCGTTCCAGGCGTTGTAGACCTTCAGGCCCAGATGCGTCTGCAGCGCCGGGTTCTGCCGGCGGATGCGGTTGAGCTGGGCGATCTCGGCAATGATGTTGCCCGGTGCATTGAAGTCCCGTGGGCGAATTTCGTATTTCTCGGAGTTGAGGTACTCCTCCTTGCCCGGCACCGGTGCCGCTTCGCACAGTTCGAAGCCTGAATACATGCCCCACAGACCGGAGCCCATGGTGGCCAGCGCCGCGCGGATCAGAAAACCGGCGCGCCCCGACTCATGCAAAAACGCCGGGTTGATGTCCGGTGTGTTGACGAAGAAGTTTGGCCGGAAGCATTCGCGCCACGGTGATTCGTTGAGTTCGGTGAAGTAAGTGGCCAGCTCGGACTTGTTGTTGCGCCAGGTGAAGTAGGTGTAGCTCTGGGAGTAACCGACCTTGCCCAACCGCGCCATCATTGCCGGGGTGGTAAAGGCTTCGGCCAGGAAGATCACCTCGGGGTACAGCGCCCGCACATCGGCGATCAACCACTGCCAGAACGGCAGCGGTTTGGTGTGAGGGTTATCGACGCGGAACAGCTTCACGCCCTCCTCGACCCAACCCACGACGATGTCGCGCAACTCGACCCACAGGCTCGGAATCGCATCGGTGGCATAAAAATCGACGTTGACGATGTCCTGGTATTTCTTCGGCGGGTTCTCGGCATATTTGATCGTGCCGTCGGGACGCCAGTTGAACCAGCCCGGATGCTGTTGCAGCCACGGGTGATCCTGAGAACACTGAATGGCAAAATCGAGGGCGATTTCCAGTCCATGATCTGCGGCCCTGGCGACAAGTCGCCGGAAGTCTTCACGCGTGCCCAGCTCTGAATGAATGGCTTCGTGACCGCCCTCTTCGCTGCCAATGGCATACGGGCTGCCCGGATCGTCCGGCCCGGCAGTCAGGGAATTGTTCGGGCCTTTGCGGTAGCTGCGGCCGATCGGGTGGATCGGCGGGAAGTACAGCACATCGAAACCCATGTCCTGGATCATCGGCAGCCGCGAATGTACATCGTTGAAGGTGCCATGACGGGCCGGATCGTCGGTGATCGAACGCGGAAACAATTCATACCAACTGGCGAACTGCGCCAGGTCCCGTTCGACGTCGAGCGGGTACTCAGGACTGATGCTCAAATAGGCACGATGATCGGCCTGGGTCATCAGCTCGGCGCTACGCTGGTGCAGAAACAATTCGACCTGCTCAATTTCGAGCAACCCCGACAGATCATGGTGCAGCGTCGCCAGTTGCTCGCTCAGTTGTCCTTCGGTGCGTTCGGCAGCTTGCTGGACCAGCGTTCGCCCTTCCTGCAACTCCAGGCTGATCGGCACCCTGGCGGCGTGTTTTTTCTCCAGCTCATAACAGAAGCTGGCGAACTGATCGATCCAGGCTTCGATGCAAAACACATAACGGCCTTGACGCGCGACCCGGAACTGACCCTGCCAACCGTTATTGCCCAGGTCGGCCATGACTTCGCTATGCCAGGTTTCCTCGCCCTCGGCATGCCAGCGCACCCGCACCGCCAACTTGTCGTGACCGTCGGCGAACACTTTGCTGGTCACCACCACGTCCTGACCCACAACGGCTTTGACGGCGAACTGCCCGCCATCGAGGGTCGGCATGGTGTTTTCGATGGCGATGCGCGGCAGCAGTAAAGCCTGCGACAGCGGCATATGAGGGTTGTAGTTCAGCTCTGTCGGTTTTTCAGCAGTCATCGAGCATCTCTCCTTTACGCCCCATGGACGCTCTTGTGTCTGTGGCTTGTAACAGGATAGTCATCCCGCAGGATCGTCCGCCCTGGAATGAACTCACTTAGGTTCCGAGCGACAGGTACCGGTAAAAGTTCACGAAGATTTGCCCGGGCCTTCGAAGGAATCAATTCCTTTGCGCAGTGGTCAACACACTTAAGCACGACTTACGCCATGTGCCACTGGAGGTTGAATTCATGAGCATTCCGATCCCTGCCGAAACGCCTGATCCAAACATCGACAGCCCAACCATTCCGCCGACCGAGCCTGAACCTGTACCGGAGCAAGACCCGCCCGGCACCACTGCGCCACCACGCGAAGACCCGCCAGGGACGATGCCACCGGTGGTCGTTACACCCGAGTAATGATCGCGCACTGATCGTTCCCACGCTCTGCGTGGGAATGCCTCCACGGACGCTCCGCGTTCGGCTCTGGATGGGACGCGGAGCGTCCCGGGCTGCATTCCCACGCAGAGCGTAGGAACGATCATTCACGGAGTTTGGTCCTTGTCCTTGTCGAACATCCGCACAACGGCGGGCATCACACCAAGAATCACTAACGCCAACAACGTGCTCAGCACCGCCGTCGCCTCTCGCCCCAACCCGGCCGAAACACCAATGGCCGCGGTCATCCACAACCCGGCGGCGGTGGTCAGGCCTTTGACGTGTCCCTCGTCGCCATCGTTGTTTTTCAGAATAGTCCCCGCGCCGAGAAAGCCGATCCCGGCGATCACACCCTGCACCACCCGGCTCATGGCATCGGCTTGCGAGCCGGACATTTGCGGCACCAGCACGAACAGCGCGGCGCCCAGGGCCACCAGCATGTGGGTGCGAACCCCGGCGGCCTTGCCCTTGTGCTCGCGTTCGAAGCCAAGAATCCCGCCCAACACCGCAGCCATCAGCAAGCGCACGGTTATGCGCGTGAGTTGTGAAGCGTCGCCAATGTCGGCGAACTCCGCTTGCAGCGTCACCCAAACCTCATGCCACCAGGCGTTCATGGTGTTGTCCTTGTTAAGGGTCGTTTCAGGGTGGACCGCGCCGACCACTAATCAGTTGCGCAGAACGATGATCCTCGGCTGTGCCCTAACACTTTAGAACCCGCAGAAAAAAGGACACCTACATGACTGTGCGCATCGAAAACCAGACCTGCTTCTTCATTACCGCAAACGGCGAAGAAATTCGTTTGTGTCCCGACGTCACCATCGTCACCGACCCGCAAAAAGCCATGTCGATGGTGGAACTCAATGACAAGCCTTTCTACATTACCGAAGCAGAAGCCGACGCATTGACCGTAGCAGGCGCAGTCGACGGGCGTAGGCACTTGAAGGCCACTGACAGTGGTTCGGTGATTTGACTGACCCGGATCAATAACCCCCGGCGGCGCTTGATATAGACGTCCGGGTCCCGCTGTAGCGGGTGCATCAACTTGTCGCAGGCAGCGGATCAAAGCCCATCTGATCCGCTTTTTATTGCAATAGGTGAGTCTGTTATGCAAACAGATCGGCGCTCATAGTGCTCAGGCCTGATGGAGGCTGATGAGCGAAAGACCATGAGCGATAGAATCCCCGTCCGAATTGTTGAAAGTGCCCCGTCCGTTCAAAGCTATGAGCCTTCGCGCCCAAAGATGAAGGCCAAGTCCAGCGACAACCTGATCCATACCCGCAGCTTCACCGGTCTATTCCGCACCTTGCGCCTGAGCGGCGCGGGGTTTCTGTTTTTGTTGTTCTTCGGAACGGTGTGGTTGAACTGGGGCGGCCGCCAGGCGGTGCTCTGGGACCTTTCCGAAAGCAAATTCCATATCTTCGGTGCGACCTTCTGGCCACAAGATTTCATTCTGCTGTCGGCGCTGCTGATCATTGCCGCGTTCGGCCTGTTCGCGATCACCGTGTTTGCCGGGCGAGTCTGGTGCGGTTACACCTGCCCACAGAGTTCCTGGACCTGGATCTTCATGTGGTGCGAGAAACTCACCGAAGGCGAACGCAACCAGCGGATCAAGCTGCAAGCCGCGCCCTGGGGCCTGAATAAGCTGATCCGCCGCTCGGCCAAGCACACCTTGTGGCTGGCCATCAGCCTGTTGACCGGCCTGACCTTTGTCGGCTATTTCACGCCGATCCGGCCGCTGACCGAAGAGCTGCTGACCTTGCAGATGGGCGGCGTCAGCCTGTTCTGGGTGCTGTTCTTTACCGGCGCGACATACATCAACGCCGGTTGGCTGCGTGAAGCGGTGTGCATGCACATGTGTCCTTATGCGCGGTTCCAGAGTGTGATGTTCGACAAAGACACCCTGACCATCTCCTACGACGTGGCCCGTGGCGAAAACCGTGGCCCGCGCAAACGTGACGTGGCACCGGCAGAAGTCGGCCTCGGGGATTGCATCGACTGCCAGGTGTGCGTGCAGGTCTGTCCGACCGGCATCGACATCCGCGACGGTTTGCAGATGGAATGCATCGGTTGCGCCGCGTGCATCGACGCCTGTGATTCGATCATGGACAAAATGGGCTACGCTCGCGGGCTGATCAGCTACACCTCCGAGCATCAATTGCAGGGTGGCAAGACGCATTTGTTGCGGCCACGTTTGATCGGCTACACCGCGGTCCTGCTGGTGATGATCGGTGCGCTGGCCCTGGCGCTGGTGGAACGGCCGATGGTTTCGCTGGACGTGAGCAAGGACCGTGGGCTGTTCCGCGAGAACAGTCAGGGACAGATCGAAAACATCTATAGCCTGAAAGTCATCAACAAGACCCAGCAACGTCAGGATTACCGCCTGACCTTGGTCGATGGTGAAGGCTTCCTCCTGCAAGGCAAGACCGGACTGAGCCTGGCGCCGGGCGAGATTGTCGATGTGCCGGTGTCGGTGGCGATGACCACGGAACGGCCGAGCAGCAGTTCACAGACGATCAGCTTCAAGATTGCCGACAGTGATGAGCCTGAGATTTATAGCGTGGCGAAGAGCCGGTTTGTTGCGCCGATGAACCGTTGAGCCTTTAGACTGCGGAGCCCTGTGGAAAGCAGGCTCCCTGTGGCTAGGGAGCTCCCGTGGCTTGGGGGCCTGTGGCTAGGGGGCTTTTGTGGCGAGGGGGCTTGCCCCCGTTGGGCTGCGAAGCGGCCCCAAAATTTCACGGCTGCTGCGCAACCGAACGGGGGCAAGCCCCCTCGCCACAAAAGCCCTCCAGCCACAAGGGCCACCTAGCCACAACAGCTCATTGAACCCATTCGATTGCGGGACCTAGATGAAACGCTACGAAAAATTCGCCGATGACATCGCTGAACTGATCCGCTCCGGCGTTCTCGGCCCCGGCCAGCGTGTGCCGTCGGTGCGCTACGCCAGCCAGACTTACGGGGTCAGCCCATCCACGGTGTTCCAGGCCTACTACCTGCTCGAACGCCGCGGCCTGATCCGCGCTCGTCCGCGTTCCGGCTACTTCGTCAACGCACACGCGCCGAGCCCGTTCTCGGAGCCGGTGATCAGCAGTCAGGTCAACGAGTCCACCGAAGTCGACGTCAGCGAACTGGTGTTCTCGGTCCTCGATTCAATCAAGGACCCGAACACCGTGCCCTTCGGCTCGGCCTTCCCCAGCCCGACCCTGTTCCCGCTGCAACGCCTGTCCCGCTCCCTGGCCAGCGCCGCCCGCGAGATGGACCCGCGCATGGTCGTCACCGACATGTCGCCGGGCAACCCGCAACTGCGTCGACAAATCGCCCTGCGCTACATGGTCGGCGGCCTGATGCTGCCCATGGAAGAACTGCTGATCACCAACGGCGCGCTGGAAGCGCTGAACCTGTGCCTGCAAGCGGTCACCGAGCCCGGCGACCTGGTGGCCATCGAAGCCCCGGCGTTCTACGCGTGCCTGCAAATCCTCGAGCGGCTGAAGCTCAAAGCCGTGGAAATCCCTGTGCATCCGCGCGATGGCATCGACCTTGGTGTACTCGCGCAAACTCTGGCACGGCACCCGATCAAGGCTGTCTGGTGCATGACCAGCTTCCAGAACCCGATGGGCGCGACGATGCCCGAGGCGAAGAAGCAGGAACTGGTTGAGCTATTGCGCAGCCATCAGGTGCCGCTGATCGAAGACGACGTCTACGCCGAACTCTATTACGGCCAACAGGCGCCGAAACCGGCCAAGGCTTTTGATACCGAAGGGCTGGTGATGCACTGCGGTTCGTTCGCCAAAAGCCTGGCCCCCGGCTACCGCATCGGCTGGGTCGCCGCCGGACGTTATGCGCAGAAAATCGAACGGCTGAAACTCATGACGTCGCTGTGCGCATCGATGCCAGCCCAGGCGGCTATCGCCGATTACCTGCAACACGGCGGCTACGACCGGCACCTGCGAAAACTGCGTTACGCCCTGGAAGAACAGCAAAGCGCCATGCTCGCCGCTATCGCGCGCTACTTCCCGGCGCAGACTCGCGTCAGCCAACCGGCCGGCGGCTACTTTTTGTGGCTGGAATTGCCACCGCAGATGGATTCACTGAAGTTGTTTCAGATGGCGTTGGCGCAAGGAATCAGCATCGCGCCCGGGCCGATCTTTTCACCGACCCAGCGCTTTCGCAATTGCATCCGCCTGAATTACGGCAGCCCCTGGGATGAGACGGCCGAGAAGGCGATGGAAACGTTGGGGCGGATTGTGCGGTCGTTCTGAGGGTTTGGAGGCGTCACGACTGACGCCTTCGCGAGCAAGCCCGCTCCCACAGGGGAATGCGATCAAATGTGGGAGCGGGCTTGCTCGCGAAGAGGCCAGACCAGACAACGAAGCACCTTAAGGATTAACGCCCACCACCAAGGTCAACGAATGTCCCGGTCGCATAGGAAGCCTTGTCCGACAGCAACCACACAATCGCCTCGGCCACTTCTTCCGCACGTCCGCCCCGAGCCATTGGAATCGCCGACTCCAGCTTGCTGACCCGATCCGGATCACCGCTCAAGGCATGGAAATCGGTGTAGATGTAACCAGGGCGCACCGCGTTGACGCGGATGCCTTCGCCAGCCACTTCCTTGGACAGGCCGATGGTGAACGTATCCAGCGCACCTTTGGAGGCGGCGTAATCGACGTATTCATTGGGCGCGCCCAGGCGTGAGGCCACCGAGGACACGTTAACGATGCTGCCACCCTGCCCGCCATGCTTGGGCGACATGCGCAGGATCGCGTGTTTGGCGCAGAGGATCGGCGCCAGGACGTTGGTTCTGAGGATTTTGAGGATTCGGAATTCCGACATTTCATCGATCCGGGACTTCTGCCCGACGGTGCCGGCGTTGTTCACCAGTGCCGTGACCCGGCCCAACTCAGTGTCCACGCGGTGGAACAAGGCGATCACTTCATCTTCGATGCTGACGTCAGCGCGTACCGCGATGGCTTGGGCACCGAGGGCGCGGACTTGCTCCAGCACCGTTTGCGCAGCGGATTCGTCGGCCAGGTAGTTGATGCAAATCTTATAGCCTTGTCCGGCGGCCAACAGGGCTGTGGCGGCGCCGATACCACGGCTGCCGCCAGTGATGACGATGACTTTGTCCATGCGAAATTTCCCCCATACCAAGCGTTAGCAGTCGGGGCCAAGAATAACCGTCATCGCGGGCTTTTGCATGGACCCACATCAATCACATTGCTCTAGACTCACCGCCAATTGCTCTGCACGCAGAATATCCACCATGAAGCGTTCAGCCGGCAGCGGGTGCCCGAGCAGATAACCCTGAAGCGAATCACAACCCAGTTGCGTCAGGAAGTCTTGCTGGGAACCGGTTTCCACCCCTTCGGCGACGATCCGCAACCCCAGTGCCTGACCGAGGGCGACGATGGCGGAAACGATGGCAGCGTCATCGCTGTCACGCTCCAGGTCGCGGACAAAACCGCGGTCGATCTTCAGTTCATTGGCGGGCAAGCGCTTGAGGTACATCAAGCTCGAGTAACCGGTGCCAAAGTCGTCGATCGACAGGTCGACCCCCATTGCCGACAGCTCCTGAAGCACCGTCATGCTCGCATCGGCATCGCTCATGGCGGTGGTTTCCGTGATCTCGAGGGTCAGACTGTTGGCCGGCAAATGGTGAGTGGCCAAGGCTTTGGCGACGCTCTGGACCAGGCCTGCGTGGCAGAACTGCAGGGCTGAAAGGTTCACGGCGATGCGCCAGTCGGTGTACCCGAGCACGTACCACTCGCGCATCTGACGGCAGGCTTCGTTGAGCACCCACTCGCCAATCGGAATGATCAACCCGGTCTTTTCCGCCAGTTCGATGAACTTGTCCGGCAACAGCATGCCCTGGGTCGGATGCACCCAGCGCAGCAACGCCTCGGCGCCGACCGGCTTACCATTGTTGGCATCGAACTTGGGTTGGTAATAGAGACTGAACTGCTGCTGATCGAGGGCGATACGCAGGTCCTGCAACAATTGCAGTTGTTTGCGCGCGTTGCTGTTCATCGAGGCATCGAAGAAGGAATAGCCGTTTTTGCCGGCGCCCTTGGCGTGATACATCGCCGCGTCGGCGTTCATCAGCAATTCTTCGGCGGTTTCACCGTTACCCGGATAAATCGCGATGCCGACACTGGCGGAAATCTGCAAGTCATGTTCGGCGACCCGGAACGAACGCGCGATCAGCCCGACCTGACGGGCAGCCAGACTCAATGCGTCATTCTGTTCGCCAAGCTGCACCAGTAGAACGAACTCATCACCGCCGATCCGCGCCAAGGTGTCGTGGCGGCGCAAATCCTCGCGCAAGCGCAGACCGACTTCACGCAACAACAGATCGCCCATATGGTGACCGAAGGCATCGTTGACGGGTTTGAACCCGTCCAGATCGATGAACATCAACGCGAAACAGCCGCCCTGCTCCTGGACCATGGACATCGCCTGATCGATGCGGTCAGCCAGCAACACGCGATTCGGCAGGCCGGTCAGGGTGTCATGCAGGGCCAGTTGAGTCAGTTCGCGGTTGGCCTCGGTCAATGAGTGGGCAAGGCCTGCGGTGCGGGCCTCAAGGCGCGCATCGAGGATTGAGGTCAACAAGGCAAGGCTCAACACTGCCAGGGTGGTGATCAGTACCAGATTGTCCAGGCCCTTGCCGTTCAAACCGTTGATGGCCGCGCCACAGAAGCTGCCATCCGGAAAACGCGCCGCCGCCATGCCGGTGTAATGCATGCCGACGATCGCGAACCCCATGATCACCGCCGCACCGCCACGGATCAGGCCGACATAGGGCGTGTGCTGGCGCAGGCGGAAAGCGATCCATAAGGCGGCGCCCGAGGCGACTACGGCGATCAGCAGCGAGGCGCCGAACAGCGTCGGATCGTAATCGATACCCGGTTGCATGCGCATGGCGGCCATGCCGGTGTAGTGCATCGCGCTGATCCCGCCGCCCATGACCAGCGCGCCGAATGCCAGTTGCCAGGCTGGCAATTGTGGCTGGCTGACCAGCCACAGGGCAAAGCCGCAGGACAGGATGCTGATCAGCAGTGACAGCAATGTGATGCCGATGTCGTAGCCGAGGTCGATGGGCAACTGGAACGCGAGCATGCCGATGAAATGCATCGACCACACGCCAATCCCCATGGCAAAGGCGCCGCCCGCCGTCCATAGATGCACGGCCCGGCCCTTGGCCGTGGCAATGCGTCCGGTCAGGTCGAGTGCGGTATAGGAGGCGAGAATCGCTACAAACAGCGAGATGATGACCAGCGTGGGGGAATAGCTACCGATAAGCATGAGACTACTCGCGACAGCCCCTCCGTACTGCTTCCGTTCTCGGCGGGGCAAATCGGGCGATTGTACTGATTTCGTAAACGAACGCACCGACAAAATAAGCAAATGGCCATCAAGCCGATGAAACGCTTGTTTTAAGGTTTCACATTAACGCCCGCTTAACTGATCGTTCCCACGCTCCGCGTGGGAATGCAGCCCGGGACGCTCCGCGTCCCTTTCGAGAGCTGGAACGCGGAGCGTCCCTTGAGGCATTCCCACGCGGAGCGTGGGAACGATCAACGATCAGTTGCGCTGATGCCTACTCTTTTTCGCTCACCTGCAACGCCCCATCCCAACCACCGCCCAATGCCGCGATCAATTGCACGCTGGCAATCAACCGGCTCTGCAACAGGCTCAGCACGCTGCGTTCATTGTTCAACGCTGTGGCTTGAACCACCACCACACCCAGGTAAGCGATCACACCGGCCTTGTACTGGTTCTGAGTCAGGCGCAAGGATTCACGCGCTGCGTCCAGTGCTTCCTGGCGCACGCCCGCTTCGTCTTCCAGGACCTTGAGCTGCACCAGGTAGTTTTCCACTTCACGGAAGCCGTCGAGCACCGTCTGACGGTACTTGGCCACGGTCTCGTCGTAGGCCGCTTCGCTGCGGTCAACTTCGGCGGAGCGCTGGCCGCCGTCAAACAAGGTCATGGCCAATTGCGGTCCGACCGACCAGAAGCGGTTCGGCACGCTGATCCAGTTGGAAGTGGTGCTACTGCTGTAACCGCCGTTCAGACTCAGCGTCAGGTCCGGGTAATAAGCCGCCTTGGCCACGCCGATGTTGGCATTGGCCGCCATCACCGAACGTTCGGCGGAGGCGATGTCCGGGCGGCGCTCGAGCAATTGCGAAGGCAGGCTCAGCGGTATCTGGGGCAACGCAGGAATGTCTTTGGTTTCAGCCAGGTTGAACTCGGCCGGCGGTAACCCGATCAGGACGGCAATGGCATTCTCGAATTGAGCCCGCTGCCAGATCAAATCAACCATGTCAGCCTGGGTGCTCTTGAGTTGAGTCTGGGCCTGCGCCACCGCATCCTTGCCGGAGACACCGGCGCGGTACTGGTTTTCAGTCATTGTCAGCGAGCGCTGATAGGCCTCGACCGTCGCTTCCAGCAGGCGTTTCTGCTGGTCGATCACGCGCAGTTGCAGATAGTTCTGCACCAGTTCCGACTGCTGGCTCAAGCGCATCGCCGCCAGATCGGCATAACTCGCCTCGGCGTTGGCGGTATCGGCTTCCAGGCCTCGGCGCAGCTTGCCCCAAACGTCGGCCTCCCAACTGACCCCGGCCTGTGCGGTGTAAGTGTCGCGAATACCGCTGGAAGAACTGGTCAGGCTCGAACTGCTGCTGCCGGTGCCCTGGCTGGAGCGATTTTTCCCGACGGTCAGGTCCACGGTCGGGAAAAACGCGCCACGGGCACTGCGCACCAAGGCCTGGGCCTGACGGTACTGGGCCTCGGACTGCGCAACGGTCTGGTTGGCACTGTTGAGTTTTTCGATCAGGCCATTGAGCTGCTGATCGCCATACAACTCCCACCAGGCGCCACGGGCCAGGGAATCGCTGGGATTGGCCTGACGCCAGCCTGCCGCTTCCTTGTATTGCGCCGGCGCAGCCGCTGGCGGGCGCTGGTAATCCGGGCCGATGGCGCAGGCGCTGAGCATCGCCACGCACAGCGCCAGGCTCAACAAACGCGAGCCTCGGGCCGATACCAGCGGTGCAGCCAGAGTGATAAGCGAACGGTCAGTCATAGCGGAGTTTCCAGAGCAGCATCGGTACGCACCCCACGCCAATGGTTGAAGCGATGGCGCAGTTTGTCGAGATAGAGGTAAACCACCGGGGTGGTGTAAAGGGTCAGCACCTGGCTGAAAACCAGCCCGCCAATGATTGTCAGGCCCAGTGGCTGGCGCATTTCCGCACCTTCGGCGCGGCCCAGCAGCAACGGCAACGCGCCGAGGATCGCCGCCAGGGTGGTCATCAGGATCGGCCGCAGACGTTGCAGGCAAGCACTGCGAATCGATTCCAGCGGGGCCATGCCCTGATGCCGTTCCAGCTGCAAGGCCAAGTCGATCATCAGAATGGCGTTTTTCTTCACCACGCCGATCAGCAGGAACAACCCGAGCAACGAGATAAGGCTGAACTCACCGCCCAGCGCGTAAATCGACAGCAACGCGCCGACCCCGGCAGATGGCAAGGTCGAGAGAATGGTCAGCGGATGGATGTAGCTTTCATACAGCACACCGAGCACCAGATACACCGCCACCAGCGCCCCGAGAATCATCCACGGCTGGCTCTTCTGGGTCGCGGCAAAGGCGTCGGCAGTGCCGGCCATTTTCACGATCACGTCTTCCGGCATGCCAAGTCTGGCGATCGCCCGCTCGATGGCCGCTGTGCCCTGCTCCACCGCCACGCCTTCGGCCATGTCGAAGGAAATGCTCTCGGAGGCGAACTGGCCTTCGTGGCTGACGCGGTCGTCTTCCAGGCTGTTTTCGTAATGAGCGATGGTCGAGAGCGGAATCCGTGCACCGTCAGCCGTGATCACCTGGACCTGATTAAGCGTGATCGGGTCCTGGGCATATTTCGGATTGACCTCCATGACCACCTGATACTGATTAAGGCTGTCGTAAATCGTCGAAATCTGCCGCTGGCTGTAGGCGTTGTTGAGCACCGCGGTGACCATGTCCATGTCTACACCCAGGCGTTTGGCCTGATCACGATCGACGATCAGGGTCACCTGTTGGGCGCCGCGCCCTTCACGGGCGTCAATCGCCGTCAGCTCCGGCAAGGCCTTGAGTGCAGTAACGACTTTCGGATACCACTGGCGCAACTCGCCGAGGTCGGCGCTTTGCAGGATGTAGGAATACTGCGACGTGGTCTGTTCCCGGCCGCCACCAAACTGCAAGTCCTGATCGGCCATCAGCATCAGTTGCGCGCCGGCGACCTTGGGCATTTCCTTGCGCAAACGTTCGATGACCTTTTGCGCGGACAGGTTGCGTTCCTTGATCGGTTTTAGCCGCACCAGCATGAAGGCGTTGTTGGTGCCGTTGGTGCCGCCGATGAAGCCGGCGACGCTTTGCACCGCGTCATCCTTGAGCACGGCGCGACGGAAGGTTTCCATTTTCGGCTGCATCACACTGAATGACAGTCCGTCGTCGCCGCGCACGAAACCGATCAGCTGGCCGGTATCTTGCTGAGGCATAAATGTTTTAGGAACAACGACATACAGCGCAATGTTAACGCCAACCGTAACGATAAGACTAAGCAAGGTCAGCCGTCGATGACGAAGCACCCAATCCAGGCTTGTGGCGTATTTGCCGACCATCCACTCGTTGGCGCGCTGACTCCAGCGCTGCAAACGGTTTTCCTCACCCGGCGTATGCGGCTTGAGCCAACGGGCACAGAGCATCGGCGTCAGCGTCAAGGAAACCACCAGCGACACCACGATGGACGCCGCCAACGTGATGGAAAACTCGCGAAACAGGCTTTCGACGATCCCACCCATGAACAGGATCGACAGGAACACCGCCACCAGCGAGGCGTTCATCGACAGCAAGGTGAAGCCGACTTCCTGCGCCCCGAGGTACGCGGCCTTCATCGGCGGTACGCCTTTGTCGATGTGCCGGGAAATGTTCTCCAGCACCACAATGGCATCGTCCACTACCAGCCCGGTGGCCAGGATCAGCGCCATCAGCGACAGGTTGTTCAGGGAGAATCCGTAGAGGTACATCACCGCAAAGGTGCCGACCAGCGACACAGGCACCGCAAGGGTTGGAATCAATGAGGCGCGGAAGTTACCGAGGAACAGGAACACCACCAGAATCACCAGCGCCACGGCTATCAGCAGGGTCATTTCCGCTTCATGCAGGGTCGCCTTGATCACCGGCGACCGGTCCATCGCCACGTTCAGCTTCACGCTGGCCGGCAACACGGCCTGCAACGCCGGCAGTTGAGCCTTGATTTCGTTGACCGTCTCGATGATGTTGGCGCCAGCCTGGCGGTTAATCACCAACAGTACCGCCGCGTCGTTGTTGAAGAAGCCGCTGTTGTAGCGGTCTTCGACGCCGTCGCTGACCTTGGCCACGTCCTTCAGGCGCAGGGCCGCGCCGTCTGCGTAGTGAATGATCAGCGACTCGTAGTCCTTGGCCTTTTCCAGTTGATCGTTGGCCTGAACCTGCCACAGCCGCTGGCCGTCTTCGACCGACCCTTTGGGCCTGCGCACGTTGGCATTGGCAATGGTGTTTCGCACATCGTCCAGCGCCACGCCGTACTGGTTGAGCGCCTGCGGTTCGAGTTCGATGCGCACCGCCGGCAAGGAACTGCCGCCGATCTGCACTTCGCCGACGCCCTGCACCTGAGACAGGCTCTGGGACAGAATCGTTGAGGCCAAATCGTAGAGCTGACCTTTTTCCAGTACATCCGAGGTCAGCGACAGCACCATGATCGGCGCTTGGGACGGGTTGACCTTCTTGTAGGTCGGCATGCTGCGCATCCCGCTTGGCAGCAAATTGCGCGAAGCGTTGATTGCCGCCTGCACTTCCCGCGCCGCGCCGTTGATGTCGCGGTCCAGGTCGAACTGCAAAATCACCCGGGTCGAGCCCTGGCTGGAGCGGCTGCTCATGGTGTTGACCCCGGCAATGGCGCCGAAGGAGCGTTCCAGCGGCGTGGCCACCGTCGAGGCCATGACCTCTGGGCTCGCACCGGGCAGACTCGCCTGGACCACGATCACCGGGAAGTCCATCTGCGGCAACGGCGATACCGGCAACAGGCCGAAGCTCACGCCGCCCAACAGCAGGATCGCCAGGCTCAGCAACATCGTTGCGACCGGGCGTTTGATAAAAGGTCCGGACAGGTTCATGGCTGTTCTGCCGCTTCCACGGTTTCAGACTTGCGGCCCCAGCGCCGGCCGAGGCGGTCGAAGTACAGGTAGATCACCGGAGTGGTAAACAGCGTCAGCACCTGGCTCAGCAACAAGCCGCCCACCATCACCAGACCCAACGGTTGTCGCAGTTCCGCGCCGGAACCGGTCGCCAGCATCAGTGGCACCGCGCCGAACAACGCGGCCAGTGTGGTCATCAGAATCGGCCGGAAACGCAGCAGCGCCGCCTGATAGATCGCCGTTTCCGGGTCCATGCCCTGATTGCGTTCAGCGTCGAGGGCGAAGTCGATCATCATGATCGCGTTCTTTTTCACGATACCGATCAACAAAATGATGCCGATGATCGCGATCATGCCCAGATCATTGCCGCTCAACAGCAACGCCAGCAAGGCACCGACCGCCGCCGAGGGCAAGGTCGAAAGAATGGTGATCGGGTGGATGTAGCTCTCGTACAGCACGCCGAGCACGATGTACATGGTGACCACCGCCGCCAGGATCAGTAGCAAGGTGCTCGACAGCGACGCCTGGAATGCCTCGGCCGCGCCCTGGAACTGGGTTTGCACACCAATCGGCATGCCAATGTCTTTCTGCACCTGGTCGATGAGCTCCACCGCATGCCCCAGCGCCACGCCGGGCGCGAGGTTGAACGACATCATCACCGCCGGGAACTGGCCGATATGAGTGATCGCCAGTTGCGCCTGACGCTCCTCCATGTGCGCCAGACTGGACAGGCGCACTTGCCCGCCGTCGGTGGTTTTCACGTGAATCTGGTTCAACGCCTCCGGGCCGATCTTCTCGCCCGACTGCGACTGCAGCACCACGCGGTATTGGCTGGCCTGGGTGTAGATGGTGGAAATCTGCCGCTGACCGAAAGCGTCATACAGCGCATCGGTGATGTTCGACACCGACACACCGACCCGCGACGCCGCATCGCGGTCGATCACCAGATACACCTGCAGGCCTTTGTCCTGCAAATCGCTGGCGACGTCGGTCAGTTCCGGCCGTTGGGCCAGTGCGTCCACCAGTCGACCACTCCACAGACTGAGCAGCTCGGAATCCGGCGACGACATGCTGAACTGGTACTGGGTGCGGCTGACGCGGTCTTCGATGGTCAGGTCCTGCACCGGTTGCATGAACAGACGAATGCCGGTGAGTTTGTCCAGCTCCGGTTGCAGGCGTGCGATCACCTCGGTGGCGCTCAGGTCACGATTGCTGTGGGATTTGAGGTTGATCAGCAGACGACCGCTGTTCAGCGTCGAGTTGTCACCGTCGACGCCGATGTAGGACGACAGGCTCTCCACCGCCGGATCCGCCAGGATCACTTTGGCCAGTTCCTGCTGACGGTCACTCATGGCCGCAAAGGAAATCGACTGCGGCGCTTCGGAAATGCCCTGGATCACCCCGGTGTCCTGCACCGGGAAAAAGCCCTTGGGCACCACCATGTAAAGGAACACGGTCAACACCAGCGTGCCAACGGCCACCAGCAGGGTCAGCGGTTGATGCTTGAGAACCCACTTTAACTTGCGCCCGTAAGCCGCGATCATCCAATCAATTGTGGCGCCGCTGGCCCGGTAGAAACGGCCCTGATCTTCTTCCTTCGGCTCACGTTTGAGCAGCCGCGCGCACATCATCGGCGTCAGGGTCAGGGAGACGACAAGGGAAATCAGAATCGCCACCGCCAGGGTGATGGCAAATTCACGGAACAGCCGCCCCACCACGTCGGCCATGAACAGCAGCGGAATCAATACTGCAATCAGCGACAGGGTCAGGGAGATCAGGGTGAAGCCGATCTGCTTGGCGCCCTTGAGCGCCGCATTCAGGGGGCTGTCGCCCTCTTCGATAAATCGGGAAATGTTCTCCAGCATGACGATCGCATCGTCCACCACAAAACCGGTGGCGATGGTCAGTGCCATGAGGGTCAGGTTGTTGACCGAGAACCCCGCGAGGTACATCACGCCGAAGGTGCCGATCAACGACAGTGGCACTGCAACCGACGGGATGATCGTGGCGCTGGCTCGACGCAGGAACAGGAAGGTCACCATCACGACCAGCGCAATGGCGATCAACAATTCGTGCTGCACGTCGGTGACCGAGGCGCGGATGGTCTGGGTGCGGTCGGTCAGCACGGTGACTTCGAGACCCGCCGGCAGGTTATCGGTGATGCTCGGCAGCAGGGCTTTGATCCGGTCGACCACTTCGATGACGTTGGCGCCAGGCTGGCGCTGGATGTTCAGCAGCACCGCCTGGTTTTCATTGGCCCACGCCGCCAGACGTTCGTTTTCCGCGCCATCGACGATCTCAGCCACATCCTTGAGCCGCAACGGCGCACCGTTGGCGTAGGCGAGAATCAGGTTGGCGTAGTCCTTGGGCGAGGTCAGTTGATCGTTTGCATCGAGCATCGACACCCGGGTCGGGCCGTCGAAGTTGCCCTTGGGCTGGTTGACGTTGGACGCGCCGATCAAGGTGCGTACGTCCGACAGGTTCAAGCCATTGGCCGCCAGTGCCTCAGGATTGACCTTGATCCGCACGGCCTGACGCTGGCCGCCGGCAATGCTGACCATGCCGACGCCGCTGATCTGGGCGATTTTCTGCGCCATGCGCGTGTCGACCAAGTCATTGAGCTTGGGCAGCAGCATGGTTTTGGAGCTGATGGCCAGCGTCAGCACCGGGGTGTCAGCCGGGTTGACCTTGTTGTACACGGGCGGCGCCGGCAGGTCCTTGGGCAGCAAATTGGTTGCAGCGTTGATCGCCGCCTGCACCTGCTGCTCGGCGACGTCCATGTTGATGTCGAGGCTGAAACGAAGGGTCAGCACGGAAGCGCCGCCGGAACTGGTCGAGGCCATCTGGGTCAGGCCGGGCATCTGCCCGAATTGACGTTCAAGGGGCGCAGTCACCGCGCTGGTCATGACATCCGGGCTGGCACCGGGATACAGCGTCATGACACGGATGGTCGGGTAATCGACCTGTGGCAATGCCGACACCGGCAACAGCCGATAGGCGATCACGCCGGCCAGGATAATGGCCAGCATGCTCAGGGTCGTGGCGACCGGGCGAAGGATGAACAGCCGCGAGATGTTCATGCGCCGCCCTTTTTCGCCTTGTCGGTGGTCGTCGCGTCAGGCACCGTGGCGGCCGATTTGCCTTGCAGGTGCCCGGTCGGGGTGGTCGGTACATCCTTGGTGTCGTTGACCACTTCCACTTCGCTGCCTTCCTTCAAGCGGTCGGTGCCTTCAAGGACCACGCGCTCCCCTGCGGCCAGGCCTTCGGTAATCACGGTGTTTTCACCATTACTGGCACCGACTTTCAACTGGCGAATCGTGACTTTCTTGTCGCCGTCGAGAGCGTAGACAAACGTACCGTTGGTGCCGAACTGGATCGCTGCCGAAGGTGCGAGCACCACGTCTTTGAGGGTGTCGGCCAGCAAGTGGACGTTGACGAACTGGTTGGGGAACAGCGCCTGGTCGCGGTTCTCGTAACGAGCCTTGAATTTCAGTGTGCCGGTGGTGACGTCGATCTGGTTGTCCAGGCTCTGCAAGACGCCGGTCGCCTGCAACTTGGTGTCGCCACGGTCCCAGGCTTCAGCGGGCAGCTTGGCGCCGGTGCGATAACGGGCCAGCACGGTTTCCAGGCTGTTTTCCGGCAAGGTGAAGGCAACGCTGATCGGTTGGGTCTGGGTGATGATCACCAGCGCGGTGGTGTCGTTGGCTGCCACCAGGTTGCCGACATCCAGCTGACGCAAGCCCACACGCCCGGCAATCGGGGCACGGATCTTGGTGAATTCCAGATTGAGCTTGGCGTCGTTGACCGCCGCCTGATTGGTCTTGACCGTGCCCTGATACTGGCCCACCAGCGCTTCGGCGGTGTCCAGGGTCTGCTTGGCGATACTGTCTTCGCGATACAGGCCGCGATAGCGTTCGACATCGACCTGGGCGTTTTTCAGTTGCGCCTGGTTCTGCAGCAACGTGCCTTCGGCCTGAAGCAAGGCGTTCTGGTAAGGACGCGGGTCGATTTCAGCCAGCAGATCGCCCGCCTTGACCATCTGCCCTTCCTCGAAGGAAATCTTCATCAGTTCACCGCCAACACGGCTGCGCACATTGATGGTGTTCAGCGCCGTCACAGTGCCCAGCGCCTTGTAGTACAGCGGGAAATCACCCTTGACCGCTGGCGCAACACGCACCGGGACCGGCCCGGTCGCCCCGCCGAAACCGGGACGCATCCCCCCCGACCTGCCGGTTTGCCCGGCAACGGCTTTTTGCCCAGCGCCCTCTTTTTGGGCAGTGCCGGCGGGCCAGAATTTCCAGCACAGGCCAGCGATGACCAACAGGACAAGCAGGCCGAACAGCCAGCGACGGGGACTACGGGAAACGGAGGATTGCATGGAATGATCAACCATTGGGCGCGTGGGCTTCTTCTACAGGAGGCTGAACGATAAGCACTGGCGGGCATTAAGCAAAGCGGCTTTACCGGCAATTTACCTTTGGCTTACGTAACAGGAGATTTATCTAAGACACTGAAGCACAAATGAAAACGGCCTGGACAGGGCCAGGCCGTTAACAATTGTAAAACTACGATTACTTCAGAACAGCAAGTGCCGCTTCGTAGTTCGGTTCGTCAGCGATTTCCTTGACCAGTTCGCTGTGCAGAACATTGTCGTTTTCGTCCAGAACCACGACGGCACGGGCGGTCAGGCCTTTGAGCGGGCCGTCAGCGATGGCAACGCCGTAGTTCTCGATGAACTCTTCACCGCGCAGGGTCGACAGGTTCTGAACGTTTTCCAGGCCTTCAGCGCCGCAGAAGCGCGCTTGAGCGAACGGCAGGTCAGCGGAGATGCACAGCACGACAGTGTTGGCGACATCACTGGCCTGGGCGTTGAACTTGCGAACCGACGTTGCGCAGGTCGGGGTATCGACGCTTGGGAAGATGTTCAGCACTTTGCGCTTGCCGGCGAAGCTCGCCAGGGTCACGTCGGACAGATTGCCGGCAACCAGGGAAAAGGCTGGCGCCTTGGAACCGGCTTGTGGCAGTTGGCCGTTGACTTGAACCGGGGAGCCTTTAAGAGTGACTTGAGCCATGAACGGAGTCCTTCTGAACGTTGTTGTAGAGAATTTTGAAGAGGCCGAAGTTAACCACGAAATGGCCCGTCGACCTATGCCCAGATACAAATTGTGATGTCTCGTCGCACACATTGGATACAACCCGCCTCCATCACCGCATAGCGAGTTTAGTCTCGAGAAACAAATCTGCTTTTCGGCGATCTTCCGTTAGCAGCGTTGTCGATTTAAACGACGGCCATTCGACTAGTCAGTGAATCATTCACATCCAGCGGAGATAAGACCATGCGATTCATGATCATTGTGAAAGCCAGCCCCGACTCCGAGGCCGGTGTGATGCCCAGCGAGGAACTGATGACCGCGATGGGCAACTACAACGAGGAATTGACCAAGGCCGGCATCCTCATCGACTGCGATGGCCTGCAGCCCAGCAGTAAAGGCGCTCGTGTACGTTTCTCGGGTGACCAGCGCACGGTAATCGACGGCCCGTTCGCCGAAACCAAGGAGCTGATCGCCGGCTATTGGATATGGCAGGTGAAGTCGAAACAGGAGGCGATCGAGTGGGTCAAGCGCTGCCCCAACCCGATGCCAGGCACCGACGCCGAGATCGAGATTCGCCAGGTGTTCGAGGCCGAGGATTTCGGGGACGAGTTCACACCGGAACTGCGGGAACAGGAAGAGCGGGTGCGGGCGCAGATGAACAAGCACTGAATAACGGATCATTCCCACGCGCCTGCGTGGGAATGATCGAAATGTCGGTGCCCCAAAGGAGCGAGGCTTATCCGCGGTTGCTTTTGCCTCCAGCCTCCCCAACCTCCTGTTTCGTATTAACTTTTTAGCACACGTAAATTCACGCAAGCGTGTACAAAAAAACCGAAGATGCCCCCCCGTCAACTGGCGAACCCCGAGTTAGCTGCTAGCTTCAACAGACGTCCTACAGGCTTGATAGGAAAGAAATTTCGCACTAACGGCTGCCGAGTGCCGAGTTGTCCAATGAGCCACGAAGGAACGGGGGGAGCCATGTTGAACAATGCGGGAGCGCACGCCTTTCTATTGGCGGCATCAATGGCGTCTGCCGTTTATGCCCATGCAGATAACGCCGATACGGCCAACAAAAGTAACAACCCGATGAACCTGGCGTCCGGTTTGCCAAGGCCATCCGCAATGTCCTCACGTGTCGCCAGCAAGTCGTCGGCCCTACCCGCTAGGGGGATCAAATCTCCGGAGTTGCTGATTCCCGCCCTGTTCATGAGCACGCGTACTTACGCCTTTTGTATCACCGCGCGGTTCGCGGTGGTGAGCATCGTGTTTGCACTGGTTGAACTGATCGGCGCTGCATTTGCACTGGCCCTGCTTTTGAGCATCGGTCACGAGCGGGTCGGTCAGATCGGCGCGGTGGTGGCGTTCAATAACCCGGACCATGGAAGTCGCAATGCCGAAACATAAAAATAAAGCGGTACAGCCACCCCCTGATTCATCACCGACCTTGATTAGCCGTTACCTGTTTCCCGTCACCCTCGGCGTTTTGCTGTTGGCTATCGCGGGCATCGGCTGGTTTCTGTTCAGCAGCAAACCGGCCCCGGTGCCCTATTCGCCTGTCACCGCTCCGATCGCTCAGCCGACCAAACCGCAACCGGTCGCCGTGGCACCGGCAACGATGGTCGATGAGCAACAATGCCAAGGCTGCCACAGCGAGCAGGTCAAGGACTGGCAAGGCTCCCATCACCAATTGGCGATGCAGGAAGCCAACGCCGAAACGATGCTCGGCGACTTCAATAACGTCACCTTCAAGGCGGAAAACGAAACCACCCGTTTCTCGCGCAAGGACGGCGGATTCTGGGTCAACACCCCTGGGATTGACGGCAAGAATGCCGACTTCAAGGTCGCCTACACCTTCGGCATCGCGCCGTTGCAGCAATACCTGATCGAGGTCGGCGAAGGTCGGTTGCAGGCACTCGGCGTGGCCTGGGATACCGAGAAGCATCGCTGGTTTCACCTCTATCCGGGCCAGGGGGTGAACTTCAAGGACCCGTTGCACTGGAGCAAGCCGAGCCAGAATGCCAACTTCATGTGCGTCGAGTGCCACACCACCGGTTACAAGCGCAATTTCGATGCCGCAAAAAACACCTTCGACAGTCACTGGAACAGCCTCGGTGTCGGCTGTCAGGCTTGCCACGGCCCGGCCTCCAGTCACCTGGAGTGGACGGCAAAAAAAGGTGACCTGGTCCATGCCGGCTTTGCCGTCGACCTGAAAGACAAGAACGCCACCGTCGAAATCGAAACCTGCGCCCGCTGCCACTCGCGCCGCGCGCCATTGGGCGACGGCTTCACCACTGGTAAACGCTTGATGGATGACTACTTGCCGAGCCCACTGACCCGCGAGTTGTACGCACTGGACGGCAAGATCAAGGACGAAGTGTTCGAACACGGCTCCTTTGCCCAGAGCAAAATGTTCGACAAGGGCGTGCGCTGCAGCAACTGCCACAACCCGCACAGCACCGAGCTCAAGACACCGGGCAATGGTGTCTGCCTGCAATGCCACAACACCGCCGGCAAGACCTCGGTGAATGGCGTCGACGGCAAAGGGCTGCAAGCGAAGAACTACGATTCCATCGAACACACCCGCCACACCATGGGCCAGCCGGGTTCGCAGTGCGTGGATTGCCACATGCCCGGCAAGTTCTACATGGGTAATGACTTCAGGCATGACCACAGTTTCAGCATCCCCAACCCTGAGCGGGCGAAAAAACTCGGTACACCGGACGCTTGCCTGACCTGCCACCAAGGCACGACTGGCAACAAGGTCACCGAGCAATTCAAGCTTTGGAACACCACTACCGCACAGGCACCGCGTTACGACGAAAGCCTGTGGCTGATTCGCAACGGTCAGCCTGGCGCGGCACAAGCCTTGTACGAGCAGCTGCAACGCAGCCAATTGCCAGCGATTCAGCGCGCGACCCTACTCGCCGAGTTGCCGCTGTATCCCAGCGAACAGGCGTTGAAACTGGCCACTCAGGACTTGAGCCACCCGGCACCGCAAGTGCGTGAAAGCGCTGTTCGGGCGATCAGTGCGTTCCTGCCGCCGCCGGAGCGCGCATCGCTACTGACGCCATTGCTGGCCGACCCGGTGAAAGCTGTGCGGATAGCCGCAGCCCGGGACCTGCTGAGCGTGGCCCGTAATGGCTTGGGCAGCGCCCAAGACAACTGGAATGCAGCCATCGCCGAATACGAGGCGGTCCAGAAGAATCTGAGCGAACGCGCCGAAGCCAACCTCAACCTGGCCATGCTTTATCAGGCCAACGGTCGTAGCGGTGAAGTCGAAGCGCTGCTGCGCACGGCCCTGCAGCGCGATCCGGATTTCTACCCGGCGCTGGTGACGCTGGCGCAATGGCTGGAGGCGAACGGACGCAGCCAGGAAGCTCAGGCGCTGCTGGCGCAGAGCCTGAAAGAACACCCGAATGCTGCGCTGCTGCAACACACTCAAGGCCTGTCGCTGGTGCGCGCAGGCAAATCAGCCCTGGCCATGCAGGCTCTGCGCAAGGCCGCGCAATTGGAACCTCAGAACGCGCAGTATGGGTATGTATTGGCCGTGGCACTGCACGACAGCGGCAAAGTCGATGAGGCCTGTGAAGAGCTGGAGCGGTTGCTGAAAGTGCAACCGGCCAATCGCAATGTTCGGTTGTCGTTGATCCAGTACTACCTGGATAACGGGCAGGAGCCCAAGGCGCAGGTGCTGTTGCAGGGCTGGAAGAAAATGAACAGGGGAGATCCGGCGCTGAAGTAAGCCTTGCGCCAGGTCTGTAGCAGCTGCCGAGCAGCGCGAGGCTGCGTTCGGCGGCGCAGCCGTCGTAAACCCTGTGTACCCGGTTTACCTGACCCACCGAGTAGCTCGATTTCACGACGACTGCGCCGCCGAACGCAGCCTCGCGCTGCTCGACAGCTGCTACGGGTTTGGCGGTGCTTGTGGTAGCGACCATGGGCCCGCGACGCAGCGCGTTACAGATTCAGCCGAACGCTAAAAAACCGTATCAGGTTGTGCCAGATGGCCGCAGGGTTACCTTAAATCTGATCTGCATAAATGATGTTTTCCTGAGTCTGTTTTGTTTCCGGCAAGGTTTCTACAGTGCACGACATGCCAGTCCAGGTGGCCTGGCAAGACTTTGCAACCGTGGAAGCATTGACCATGAGCACAGCAACAATCGGACAGGCCTATAACTACAAGGTCGTTCGCCAATTCATCGTGGCAACCGTGGTATGGGGTGTCGTGGGGATGGCGATGGGGGTGTGGATCGCCTCGCAACTGGTGTGGCCCGAGATGAACCTCGACCTGCCATGGACCACCTTCGGGCGCTTGCGCCCGCTGCACACCAGCCTGGTGATTTTCGGCTTCGCCGGCAGCGCGCAGTTCGCCGCCAGTTACTATGCGGTGCAGCGTACCTGCCAGGTGCGGCTGTTTTCCGACAAGCTCGCGGCATTCACTTTCTGGGGCTGGCAATCGGTGATCGTGGTGATGCTGATCACCCTGCCGCTGGGTTACACCACCACCAAGGAATACGCCGAGATCGAGTTCTCCGGCGCGGTGTGGATGACCGTGGTGTGGGTCGCTTATGCGATCGTGTTTTTCACCACCGTGGTGCAGCGCAAGACCAAGCACATCTACGTCGGCAATTGGTTTTTCGGCGCGTTTATCGTGGTGATCGCCATGCTGCACGTGGTCAATCACCTGTCGATTCCGGTGGACTGGTTCAAGTCCTATCCGGTGTATTCCGGGGCCACCGACGCCATGGTGCAGTGGTGGTACGGGCACAACGCGGTGGGTTTCTTCCTGACCACCGGGTTCCTGGGGATGATGTATTACTTCGTGCCGAAACAGGTTGGGCGGCCGGTGTATTCCTATCGGCTGTCGATCGTGCATTTCTGGGCGCTGATAACCCTGTACATATGGGCCGGCCCGCATCACTTGCACTACACCGCGCTGCCGGACTGGGCGCAGTCGCTGGGCATGGCCATGTCGCTGATCCTGCTGGCACCGAGCTGGGGCGGGATGATCAATGGCATGATGACGCTCTCGGGCGCCTGGCATAAATTACGCACCGACCCGATCCTGCGCTTTTTGGTGTTGTCCCTGGCCTTCTACGGCATGTCGACCTTCGAAGGACCGATGATGGCGATCAAGACGGTCAATGCCCTCTCCCACTACACCGACTGGACCATCGGTCACGTCCACGCTGGCGCTCTGGGTTGGGTGGCGATGATCACCTTCGGCGCGCTGTACCACATGATTCCGAAAGTCTTTGGCCGTTTACAGATGTACAGCACGCCGCTGATCAACCTGCACTTCTGGCTGGCGACCATCGGCACCGTGTTGTACATCGCCTCGATGTGGGTCAACGGCATTACCCAGGGCTTGATGTGGCGAGCGATCAACGATGACGGCACGCTGACCTACTCCTTCGTCGAAGCCTTGCAGGCCAGCCATCCGGGGTTCGTGGTGCGCTTCGTCGGCGGTGTGTTCTTCCTCAGTGGCATGTTGTTGATGGCTTACAACGTCTGGCGCACGGTGCGGGTTTCGGACATCGAAATGGCCCACCGCGAAGCGCAGATTGCCTGAAGCAAGGGGCCTGAGATGATTGAGGTCGTGCTGAATGTGTTGGGCGTCGTGGGGCTTTGGCTGGCAGTTGAATACTGCCTGAAACACCAGACGGCCGAGAGTCTGGATGAAGCCAGTTTGATTCCGTTTGCCGATGACCCGGAGGTGGCGCGGCGGGTGGAATTGGCGACGGGGAAAACCGTGAAGGCGGTGGCGCCGGAAGAAGCAAAACCGGGTTGGGGCAATCTCGAAATTTGACGCCACGATGATCAATGTGGGAGCGGGCTTGCTCGCGAAGGCGGACTGACATTCAACATTGATGCTGAATGTTATGGCCTCTTCGCGAGCAAGCCCGCTCCCACAGGGGTCTGTATCGGGTCAGAGGATTCAGCCACGTTCGCGGGGAATCAGGCTCTGCAACTGCTGCGCCAGAAAGTTCGCATCGAACGCAAAGGTATCCGGGTCTTTCAAGCCATTGGTCTTGCGCCATTGCCAGTTGCTGGACGGTGGCAGGCACACCAGGGAAATGCTGCCGTAGCGCGCCGCTGTCAGGCCCATCACGGCCAGCGAAATCTGACCACCGGCACCCATCACATCCGGCACAAACTCCACTGGTTTACCGGCGAGCACAATGGACAGCTTCTCGGTCTTGAAGGTCGACGTTTCGACCGGAACGCTCGGCCCCGAGGCGACATAGGCCTCGCGGCTCACCTCCAGCAGATTCGGCGCCTGGACCGGTTCCAGCCATTGCTGGATCTGATCGAACAGTTCACCAATGCGCGTCGCCCACACGGCCGATTGCGACTCGAACAGTTGCTTCTTGTGCGCTTCGCTTTCTGCGTAATGGCGAAGCATCTCACCCAGTTGCTGTACATCGTCCATTGCGGTGTTCCTTTGTTGAAGCGGTGCTGCGGACTTTGAGCATGGCAGATGCGCGCTGCCGGCGTACGACTAAAAGCGTGAACGGTATTGGCTGGGGGTCATGGCCAGGTATTTGCGAAAGGCACTGCCCATGTGGGACTGATGGGCGAAGCCAACGTCAAGGGCGATGTCGGCCAGGGACAGGTCGGTGTGTTCGATCATCCGGCGTGCCGCCTGAAGCCGCACTTCAACGAGGTAAGCGTGGGGTGTCAGGCCGATGGCGCGGGTGAAGTCGCGCAGAAAGCGCAACTCGGTTTGGCCGTAGGTGGCGGCCAATTGTCCAAGGGTCAGGGGCTCGTGGAACTGCTCGGCGATCTGATCCAGCACTTGGGTGAAAACCTTGGACGTAGCACGTCGCGCGGTATCGACCTTTGGACTCATCAAGCCAACAAATTCCACCGCCCTTTGCTCAAGCGCCAGCCTGTCCGGTTGCGGAGCGAGCAACAGGCGCCGCAGCTCCCGGCCCAGCATCAACGCGCGGCGATTGCCTGAAGACTGCACACGGTGGTCAACCGAGGGTAAATGCAGATGGGCCAACGGTTCGCCCAGACGCATCAGCAGGTATTCGCCACCGCTGGCCGATTCGGAAAACACTTCCACGCCGACCGGGGTGTAAGCCAGCACGCCAGGCAAGGTGTCGAAATCCACCCGGTGATCCGAATCGATGGCGTGCACGCCCTGTTGACGTTCCAGCGTCACCCCAAGGGTTTGCCATTGCACAGGATCACGCGCGCTGTAAGCGGCGCGGGGCAAAAGCTGCAAGCAGAGTCTGCCGTCCAGCAGCTCTTGGCTCAGCACCGCTGGCATGTGAAATTTCCTGATAGATCGCGATGAAGAGCCATGGGTACTCTCAAATAAAGGCATGCTCGAACAACGGGTTGCCATCAACAGGAGCATGACATGCGCACCATCGGCCTTATCGGCGGCATGAGCTGGGAGTCCAGCGCCGAGTATTACCGTCTCATCAACCAGCAGGTGCGCGACCGACTCGGGCCGTTGCGTTCGGCGAAATTGCTAATGTACAGCGTCGACTTTGGCCCTGTCGAACAGGCCCAGCACGCCGGGCGCTGGGATGATGCGGCGGCGATTCTGGTGGACGCGGCGCAGCGGTTGCAGGCTGGCGGTGCCGATTGCGTGGTGCTGTGCACCAACACCATGCACAAAGTGGCCGGGCAAATTCAGGCCGCGATCAGTATTCCGTTCCTGCACATCGCCGACCCGGCGGGTCAGGCTGCCGTCGATACGAGGGCGATGAAGGTCGGATTGCTCGGCACAGCGTTCACCATGGAGCAGGACTTCCTCAAGGAGCGCCTCACTTCAATGGGGCTGACCGTTGTGGTGCCGGAGGCCGATGAACGTCAGGCCGTCCACCGGATCATCTATGACGAGTTGTGTGTCGGGGTGATCAGCGAGGCGTCACGCAAGGTGTATCAGCAGGTCATCGAATCACTGACCCGACGTGGCGCCCAGGCAATCATCCTCGGTTGCACGGAAATCGGCCTGCTGATCAAACCCGAGCACAGCGCCCTGCCCTTGCTCGACACCACCGAACTGCATGCGCAGGCGGCGGTGGCGTTCGCGTTGGGCGAGTGACTCAACCGGCCTTGGGCGTGCGACGCAGCCGCGCCATGCTCAAGGCATCGACCCATCCGCCGTCACGCACGGCGTAGTCGCGAAACAGCCCTTCGGTGTCGAAGCCGAACTTGCGATACAGCCCGATGGCGGCTTCGTTGTCGGCGTACACCGAAAGCTCGAGCCGTTGCAGGTTCATCCAGTTGTCGGCGATGTCCAACGCCGCCGTCAGCAATTTCGAGCCAACGCCTTTGCCCTGCCAGGCCACCGCAACGCCCATGCCGAGATTGCCGGCATGGCTGCGGCGAATCCGCGAAAACTGCTCCAGGCCAATATTGCCAATGACCGCCCCTTGATGCAGCGCCACCAGTTGCACCACACGCTCATTGTCCGGCGCCAGGCGCTTGCGCCAGACTTCCGCAGACTGAAACGGCATTTGCAGCACCTGACGGGTAATGACCGGGTCATTGTAGAGCGCGGTAATGCCGTCGATGTGGGATTCGTTGAAACGTTCGAGGGTAATGACAGCGTCAGTGGCGGGCATGGGTGATTCATCCTTGAGACAGACATGGCCGCCCACTCTATACCGCGTACTTCCAATATGGCGAGAATCAGTGTGGTTGCGAGCCTGCTCGCGATGGGGCCATCACATTCAACATTGATGTCGACTATCCGGCCGCTATCGCGAGCAGGCTCGCTCCCACATTTCGGACAGTGGTCAGCCTTCGAACCACTCCCGCCGTTCATTGAAGGTGTTCTGGATCAGCTCAACGATCATCTGCACCTGCGCGGCCCCCTCGGACTCGGCATTGACCGCCATCCACACCTGACGCTGCATCGGTTGGCTGAACAGCCCCGGCAATCCAATCAGGCCGCGGTCGAAGCGGCTGATGTATCCGGGCAGCAGGCCAATGCAGGCGCTGCAACGGATCATCTCCAGCATCAGCTCATAGGAATGCAACTGCACTACCCCGGCCAGACGCTGGTCCACGAGGTTATTCCACGGCCGGAAACAGTCGACCTGACGGTCATGCTGCCATTGCACCAGCAGGAAGTCCGCAAGATCGTCGAGGCTGTCTGGCCGCGATGCGACCCGTGAATACCGTTTGGCGATATGGGGCAGGTAGTCGAGCCGCGCCAGACGCCGGGGCTCGCTGACGGCAAAACTGGGTCCGGGCAGCGGTGATTCGGTGCCGGCCAGCCACAGCACCACATCGGCGCTGACCGCTTGCAGGGACAGTTCGCTGTCCAGAGTGATGATGTCCAGACGCACGCCGGCGTTGCGGCGCAATAAGGCAACCAGATCGCGACCGAGAATGTCATGCAGGATCGACTCGGCGACGGCCAGGCGCACCAACGGCTGTTCGATCACCGGCAAGTCGCGTTCGTGGGCCAAGGCAATCAACTGCGATTGCAGCTGTAACCCGTCCCGACTGAGGGCAACGCCACTCTCTGTGTGGCTGAACAGCGAACACTGCAGTTGCGTTTCAAGTTGCGCCAAGTGTTTGCGCAGTTGGGTGGCCTTGATATTGAGACTGCGAGCCGCCTGCATGAAACAGCCGCAGCGGGCGCTGACCCGAAAAGACTGCGCCAATACCGGATCGATTCCTGCTGCCAGTGCGCGCCAGGATAAAGTTTTTTTTACGGTCGAGCGGTACTGGGCAACTCGCTGACGCTCTGTGGTTTCCATGAATCGCATCGCTGACTCCCTGTCGATCTGTCCTTGATAGCCTCATCCTGCGCAGGGTTTATGAACCTGACGTGACACTCGGGATGGAAAATCGATTCAGCCTCCAGGGGTTTGTCGAAAGCTCACCGCCAGGCGATTCCAGCTGTTGATGGTGGTGACGGCGATGGTCAGGTCGACCATTTCGCTTTCGCTGAATTGCTCCCGGGCCTGCGCGTAGACGTCGTCCGGCACATGGCTTTCAGCGAGCAACGTGACGGCTTCGGTCCAGGCCAGCGCCGCGCGTTCTCGGGCATTGAAGAAGCCGCTGTCACGCCAGACCACGATCGAATACAAGCGACGGTCAGTCTCGCCGAGTCGCCGGGCATCCACCGAATGCATGTCGGTGCAGAAAGCGCAGCCATTGAGCTGCGAGGCACGAATCTTGATCAAGTGCAGCAAGGCCGGCTCGATGCTGAGGTTGCTGGTCAAGGCCTCCATGGCAATCATCGCTTTCATCGCCTTGGGCGATGCGCTGTAGTAATCGAGGCGGACGTTCATGGAGTGACCTCGCGGATCGAATGTGTGCCCCTCAAGGTAGGCGTTGATACAAAGGCGTTACAGATCCAATTCTGCGAAATACCCATGGACCACTCAGGCACCAGACCAATCGGAGGTTTTTCGCCCACGCAACTTTTGCGCAGGCGCGCATGCGGGTAATCTGGCCCGACGCACACGCGCCTCAATCGCCCCAGGAGCCTCGCCGGTATGGAACTTCACGTTGTCATCAACGGCCGCAAGGACCTGGCAGGCCAGTTGTACAACCAACTGCGCAGCGCCATCGAATCCGGTCGTCTGGCAGCCGGGACGCAGCTGCCGCCCAGCCGTTTGCTGGCAGAACAACTGGGCATTTCGCGCAAGACCATTTCCGATACCTACACGCAACTGACCTACGAAAACTTCCTCACCGGGGTCATCGGCAAAGGCACCTACGTCAACGCCCGACCGGCAAAAATCACCCGCAAACAGAGCCATTCGGAGCTGGCCAGTGCCGAGGTCATCGAGTCCTGGCGCAACCTGCCGGTGTTCCTGCGCCATCCGACGCTGGAAGGCTCTTTGCGCTACGACTTCATCGGCGGCGCCACCAGCAAGGGCCAGTTTCCTCAGGATGACTGGCGGCGCTGCACCGCTCACGCCTTGCGCCAGATCGCCGCGTCCAAGGGCTTCTACAGCCTGCCCGAAGGCCTGCCGGCGCTGCGCAATGCGATTGCCCGGCACATCGCGTTTTCTCGCGGGGTCAATTGTCAGGACGAAGACGTGGTGGTGTGCAATGGCGCGCAACAGGCGCTGGACCTGATTTCCCGGGTGCTCACGCGTCCCGGCAGCATCGTCGCCATGGAAGACCCCGGTTATCCGCCCGCTCGCCTGTTGTTCGGGACCCACGGTGCCACGGTGATCGGCGTCCCGGTGGATGCGGAAGGCATTCAGGTGGACAAAATCCCCCTCGGCACCCGCCTGATCTACGTCACGCCGTCGCACCAGTTTCCGCTCGGCATGCCGATGAGCCAGGCCCGCCGGGTGGCGCTGCTGGAACGAGCCCATGAGTTGGGCGCGATCATCATCGAGGACGATTACGACAGCGAGTTCCGCTACGAAGGCCGGCCCACCGACTCGCTGCAAAGCATGGACGAACGCGGCATCGTCGCCTACGTCGGGACCTTTTCGAAAACCTTGCTGCCGGAGCTGCGCCTGGGTTACGCGATCCTGCCGCCAGCGATTCTCGACGCGGTCATTCGCGCCAAGCAGCTTACCGACCTGCACACCTCCACCCTGCCCCAATGGGCGCTGGCCAAGTTCATCGCCGAAGGCTGTCTGCTCAAGCACATCCGGCGCTGCCATACGATCTATGCCGGGCGTCGTGAGCGGATCCTCGAGCGCATGGCCGGCGATTTGTCGCCGTGGCTCGAGGCGGTGCCGACTACTGCCGGGTTCCACATGGTGGTTATGTGCAAAGTGTCTATCGATATTCCGTTGGTGATCACACTTGCAAAAAAAGTCGAAGTCGGGGTGTATCCCATCGACAGCTTTTTCTATCAGCAAGCGCCGCAGGCCGGGCTTTTCCTCGGTTTTGGCGCCATCGAAACCCTCGACATCGACATCGCCCTGGACCGCCTGCGGGACATTTTGCAGCAGGTTGCCTGACGGATTGGTCTGCGTTTTTATCCCGCGATTGGCTATTGGTGGTCCGGGGATGCAGGCCTATCCTGCATAAACGTTATCCCTCAATGAGCAGGATTCGTCCGGCCTGATTCAGGAGTGTGAGCAATGTCCAACGAAGTGATCAATACCGTTAAGGTGCAGGCCGCCGCCGGCCGCTCGGACGAACTGGGCAAGCAACTGCAAAAGATTGTCGAAACCCTGCGCGCACAACCGGGTTGTGATTCCTATATGGTCGACCGCTGCCCCGAGGACGACAACCGCTGGACGGTCAGCGCCCGCTGGCAATCGGAAGCGGCCATGCAAATGCATTTCAACTGCCCTGAAGTCCAAGGCTTTATCGGCCTGATCGACAGCCGCCTGGCCAACAGCGTCGACTTCAACAGCTTCCCAATCGTTTAGAAATTAGGTCGCCGCCTTCGGCTACTCCTACAGGGCTGTGGGTACCTCTGCAGGAGTGGCTGGAGACGGCGATCTTGTTTTTTCAACGCGCATGATTGGTCCCCTCGCCTTCACGAAAATTGGCTGTTTGATTGGCTCCGGCCAAGACTTACTGTGGTCCCTGACAACTAACCACAGCAGGTGACAACCCATGAACGCCTTACGCTACTGTGCTGCGCCCCTCGCCGCCCTGGCCCTGACCTTTTGCAACTCAGCATTCGCCCACGAAGCCGCGCCTTCGGAAAAGGTCACCGTGTTGCAGGATCAGATGTTGAAAAATGCACCGGGTAAAAAAGCGCTGATGATCGAAGTCGATTACAAACCCGGCCAATCATCCATCGCCCACAAGCACGAAGGCACGGCCATGGCTTACGTCATTTCGGGAGAAATCATTTCCCAGGTCAAAGGCGAAAAGGCGATCACGTACAAGGCCGGTGAATACTGGTACGAACCGGCCGGCTCGGAGCATTTGGTCTCGAAAAATGCCAGTACGACTAAACCCGCCAAGCTGTTGGTGTTTATGGTGTTAGCGCCAGAAGAAAAAATATTGATCCCCTTGGAAAACTGATAGCTGTTGCATCAGCCATAAATAAACAGGCTCGAATTAAGCATTCGGGCCTTTTTATTTCCCGGCGTAATTAACGGGGGGCTTTTAAACCAAACAAAACTATTGGCCACCTGATAAGTGCAGAGATTGGCTATTTCATTGAGCAACGACAGGTTTAGTCTGGAATCTCCGCCGACTGTGTCCGGCCCACTAACTTTCCGACTCAAGTTGTTTCACGGGAGAAACACCATGAAACTTGCACTTGTCAGCACCTTGACGATGACGGTTCTTTTAACGGGTTGTTCAATACCTACTGCACCGAAGGCTGTTTCTTCGCTCGACGGTATTTTCACCGAGCCGGTGGGCCGCAGCAGCGCCACGCGTGTCACCAATGGCAGCAACGTGTCCCTGGGCATCGTGTACAGCCGCAACACTCAAACCAACCGCGCCTACCTTCAGGATTACCAGGCCAACGCCGGCACCGGTTTCGGCCAGAGCCTGCTGGTGCAGTCGATTCACGATACCTACGTTGCCACCTCCAAACCCGACTTGGCGGTGGACTGGGTCAAAGCATCCTTGCAACGTCAGTTTGGCTCGGTGACGGTGTACCCGGACATGCAAAGCCTCAGGGCCGCTAAACCGGACGTGGTCGCCATCGTCGATACGCGCAGTCAATTGATGACCTCGCGCAGTTCGGATATCAGCGCGAATGTCAGCGCAGCGTTCTACGACTCCAACTTCAACTACATCGGCACTGCGCAAGGTCATGACGCTAAAGAACTGAGTCCGATATGGGCGGACTATAAGCGCAGCGAAGATATCGTTGCCGATATAAACGAACAACAGAATGTGCAAGTTCGGGCCTTGCAGAAGTTTGACCGGTCGCTCAGTAATTTATTGACCAGGCCGACAGATAAAGTGTCAATGATCGATAATAATATAGGCAAAAAGTTGTATTGAGGTTGATGGCCCCTTCGCGAGCAAGCCCGCTCCCACATTAGTTCTGTGTACAACGCAAAACCAATGTGGGAGCGGGCTTGCTCGCGAAAGGGCCCGACCAGACGGTACAAAACCTTCAGACAAAAAAACCCCGTCTCTCTCAAGACGGGGCTTCTTCATTCAGTGCCTGATCAGGCAGCCGGCTCCAACTCAGCATTGGCAATGCTAGTGGCAGTGACTGGCACTACCGCTTGACCGCTCAACGCCAGATCCAGCAACTCACGGTTGGCCACCGCATACATGGCGTAATCAGTGCCGCTGGCGGCACGGATTTCTACCAGCATGGCGCGCCAGCGTTCGATCATGCCTTCGTGCTCTTCCATCCACAGCTCCAGACGGGTTTCCACGTCCTGGGTGCCGTCGCCCTGTTGCAGGACAGAGATGGTGATCGCACGTTGTTGCCAGTCGACATCGTCGCGGAACGCTTCACGAGCCAGGGCCTGCCAGTTGTTTTCAACCGGCAGAGCGCTGATCTGTTGCAGATACCAGGTGATGTCCAGCGCGCTGCCCACGGCGAAGTAAGCCTTCGCCACGTCGGCGGGGTTCTGACCGGTCACGTCGGACGCTTCGATGATCGGCAGCAAGGTGTACAGGTGTGTGGTGCCTGCAACCATGCGCGCCAGCAACTCAGGAACGCCAGCCGCAACGTACGCCTGATAACGGGTCTGCCAGCCTTCGCGGGTCGGGCCTTCCAGCAGTTCGTCGAGCTTGAGGCCCAGCGCTGCCAGATGTGGACCGAAGTGCGCGACGTCACGGGCAGCATTCTGCTCGTTGCGACGGCTGCGCAGGAACCAGCGCGTAGCGCGACGGCCCAGGCGCATCAGCTCATCCATCAGCTCCAGTTGCACGTCAGCGGAAACCTGGTAGTCCAGGGCTTCGATCTGACGGAACCAGTGCGGGAGGTGGAAGATGTCACGCACGATCACGTAAGCACCGGCCACGTTCGCCGGGCTCATACCGGTCGACTCTTTGAGTCGTTGAACGAAGGTGATGCCCATGTGGTTGACCAGATCGTTGGCGATCTGGGTGCTGACGATCTCACGCTTCAGACGGTGACGGCGCATGGCGTCGGAGAACTTGCTCACCAGGGTCGGCGGGAAAGCGGTTTCCATGTCGCGCGTCAGGTAATCGTCGTCCGGCACCAGGGAATTGAGCAGCGCTTCCTTGAGGTCGATCTTGCTGTAGGAAATCAGCACCGACAGCTCTGCACGGGTCAGGCCATGGCCTTCCGCGAGACGCTCGTTGATCGCTTCTTCGGACGGCAGGAACTCAATGGCGCGATCCAGCTTGCCGCGGCCTTCCAGATCGTTCATCAGGCGCTTGTATTCGGCAATCCGCACGAAGGCGCGGCGTGCCGCCAGGGACAATGCCTGAGTCTGCTTGTAGTTGTTGCCCAGCACCAGGTTGCCGACTTCGTCGGTCATGCTCGCCAGCAACTGGTTACGTTGCTTGTCGGTCATGTCACCGGCATGAACCACTTCGTTCAGCAGGATCTTGATGTTTACTTCGTGGTCGGAGCAGTCCACACCACCGGCGTTGTCGATGAAGTCAGTGTTGGAACCGCCGCCATTGAGGCCGAATTCGACACGACCCAGCTGAGTCATACCGAGGTTACCGCCCTCGCCCACGACTTTGCAGCGCAGTTCGTTGCCGTTCACGCGCAGTGCATCGTTGGCCTTGTCGCCGACATCAGCGTGGCTTTCGCTGCTGGCCTTGACGTACGTACCGATACCGCCGTTCCACAACAGATCCACCGGTGCCTTGAGCAAGGCGTTCAGCAGTTCGGTCGGGGTCAGCTTGTCAGCCTGAATGTCGAAGCGCTCTTTCATCTGCGGGGAAATCGCGATGCTTTTCGCGCTACGGGAGAAAATCCCGCCGCCTTCGGACATGATGCTGGTGTCGTAATCCGACCAGGCCGAACGCGGCAGGTCGAACAGGCGCTGACGCTCGGCGAAGCTGTTGGCCGGCTCCGGGTTCGGGTCGATGAAGATGTGCAGGTGGTTGAACGCTGCGACCAGTTGCAGCTTGTCGGACATCAACAAGCCGTTACCGAACACGTCACCGGCCATGTCGCCGACGCCAACTACCGTGATGTTGTCTTCCTGGACATTGATGCCGCGTTCGCGGAAGTGACGTTGAACGCCAACCCACGCGCCCTTGGCGGTGATGCCCATTTTCTTGTGGTCGTAACCGGCCGAGCCGCCCGATGCGAACGCATCGCCGAGCCAGAAGCCGTAGTCGATGGCGATACCGTTGGCGATGTCGGAGAAGGTTGCAGTGCCCTTGTCCGCTGCCACTACCAGGTACGGGTCATCGTCGTCATGACGCACGACGTTGGCCGGCGGTACCAGCGCGCCGTCTTTCAGGTTGTCGGTGATGTCCAACAGGCCCGAGATAAAGATGCGGTAGCAGGCGATGCCCTCGGCCGCGATCTCGTCCCGACCGCCACCCAGTGGCAGGCGACGCGGCAGGAAGCCGCCCTTCGCGCCAACCGGCACGATGACCGAGTTCTTCACTTGCTGGGCTTTTACCAGGCCCAGGACTTCGGTGCGGTAGTCTTCTTCACGATCAGACCAGCGCAGACCACCGCGAGCAACGTTGCCGAAGCGCAGGTGCACGCCTTCGACGCGTGGCGAGTAAACGAAGATTTCGAACTTCGGTACTGGCTTCGGCAGCTCTGGAATCTGGTGCGGGTTGAACTTGAAGCTGAAGTAGGACTTGTTCTGACCGTGGGCGTCGGTCTGGTAGAAGTTGGTCCGCAGGGTGGCCTTGATCAGGTCCAGGTAGCGACGCAGGATGCGGTCTTCGTTCAGTACCTGAACGTCGTCCAGGGCGCTGAGAATCGCGTGTTCCAGGCGTTGCTGCTTGTCTTCCAGATCGTCGCCGGTCAGCTTGCGCGCCAGGTAGAAACGGGTTTTGAACAACCGGGTCAATTCGCGAGCGATGTCGGTGTGGTTGTTCAGGGTGCTGGCGATGTAACCCAGGTCGAAGCCCAGGCGAATCTGCTTCATGTAACGGGCGTAGGCACGCAGCAGCGCGACGTCGCGCCATGGCAGGCCGGCGGTCAGCACCAGGCGGTTGAACGCATCGTTCTCGGCATCGCCACGCACGATGTGGACGAACGCGTCCTGCAAGGTGTCGTTGAGTTGCTGGATGTCGAGTTCCAGGCCTTCAGCGGCAGTGAACGCGAAGTCGTGAATCCAGAACTCGCGGCCATTGTTGTGACGCAGGCGATACGGGAACTCACCCAGCACGCGCAGGCCGAGGTTTTCCAGAATCGGCAACACGTCGGACAATGCCAGCGGGGTATCGGCGTGATACAGCTTGCAATGCAACTCGCGCTGGCCGGAAACCTGACCCAATGGCTGATAGAAGCTCATCACCAGCGGATTGGATTCTTTCAGGCTCAGCAGGTGCTGCATGTCGACCACAGCCGAATGCGCGGCGAAACGCTCGCGGTAACCGGCCGGGAAGCCTTTCGGGAAGTCGGCCAGCACGTTGGTACCGTGGGCTTCGCCGAAGCTTTCGACCACCAGGCTCGCGTAGTCGTCCTGCCAGCTGCGGCAGGCTTGCACGACTTCTTTTTCCAGCAGAACCGGGTCGATGTCCAGACGGTTTTTCGGATCGACACGCAGAATCAGTTGCACGCGGGCCAGCACGGACTCGGAGAAGAAGGTCCAGAACTCGCAGTCCGAGGCTTTCAGGCGATCCATCAGCACTTGCTGGATCTTCTGGCGCACTTCGGTGGAGTAGATGTCGCGCGGCACGTAGGCCAGGCAGTAGCAGAAACGACCGTACGGGTCTTTGCGCAGGAACACGCGAATCTTGTTGCGCTCCTGGATCTGCACGATCGACATCACGGTGGTGAACAGTTCGTCGACCGGGGTCTGGAACAGGTCGTCGCGCGGCAGCACTTCAACCACCTGTGCCAGTTCCTTGCCCAGGTGAGCCTTGGCCTGGAAGCCGGAACGGCGTTCGATTTCTTCGACCTTGCGGCGGATGTACGGGATGACCCGCACGCTCTCGCCATACACCGAGGAGGTGTACAGGCCCATGAAACGGCATTCCTTGATGACGTTGCCGTCGGCGTCGATTTCACGGATCGACACGTAATCCGGGTAAGCCGGACGGTGCACACGGCTTGGGTGTGCAGCCTTGGCGAACGACAACAGGGTCGGTTCGCGCAGGTAGTTCACGGCATAGTCTTCGATGCGCAGGTCATCATAGGTCAGGCCGGTGCGCAGCAATTTGGTCAGGCCGAGGAAGGAGTCCTGGTCGTAGACGATGTGGCCGCCGTCGGCTTCATCGCGAACCACGAACTCTTCATAGCCCAGGAAGGTGAAGTGGTTGCCCACCAGCCATTCCAGGAAGCTTTTGATTTCGGCTTTCTCTTCAGCATCGACAGCGAACTTGCTGTTGTCCAGGCCGGTGAGGATTTCCTGGACCTTGGCTTTCATCGGTTCGAAATCGGCGACCGCGACGCGGACTTCACCGAGAACCTGTTCCAGTTCCTTGCTCAGGACATTCAATTCCGCCGAGTTGGCGCAACGGTCGATTTCCAGGTACATCAACGACTCTTGCAGCACGTCGTCGCCCTGGGTGCCTTTCGGCAGGATTTCCAGCAGCTCGCCCTTGCTGCCGCGACGCACGCTCAGCACAGTGGTTTGCAGGGTGTGGATGCTGTAGCCGCGACGGTTCAGCTCGGTGCGCACCGAGTCCACCAGAAATGGCAAGTCGTGGTGCAGCACTTCGACCGCGGTGTGGGTCGACTGCCAGCCGTGGCGTTCGTAATCGGGGTTGTAGACGCGCACTTGCGGTTGCGCGTGATCGAAGCGCTCAAGCAGGCGCCACGCAGAAAGGGTGCAGCCGGCGAGGTCGGACAACCGACGCTGGGTCAGCTCGTCCAGGGAAATGATGCCGAAAAATTGTTCCGCGAACAGCGCCACTTGTGGCAGTGCCTGTTCACTGATGTGCTGGGCCAGTGCCGCTTGCAGTTGGTGCTGGAAGTCGGCTTTGCTGGCTGCGGTGAAGAACGCCATCTGTGGTACTCCGCTTGGGCTTGTTATTGATGGAAGCGTCGCGTGCAAACCCCTTTCGGGGCAATCCGTCACCCTGTTCCTGATTCTCGGGCAGAGGAAACAGGATGACAGGTGGGTGAAGCTGGACGAGACACTCAGGTCACATTCACCTTCCATGAATGGGCATCTGCAAAAACGACTGGGCAAGGTACAGCGCAATGCCTTTACAGGTGCTCATCCGTTGCGCAGCTTAACCAGTGCGGCAAGGCCCGTGCTTGCAGCGCTGCGACATATTCGGTCATCGGTACGCAGCTTGCGCCTTGTGCATCGAACAACACTAGCAGCCGCACGGCAAAACGGGGGGTTTAAGCCCGGTTTTGCGGCACATCCGTACCAGAAATGACCAGCAACTCCCCGGATGTTCACGACACATCCTCTGACACTCAGGCAAGCAGAAATTCCCGAGGGCTGGCAGAATCGCCCTTTGTTCGTCTTCACAATGCTCGTCGAGCCAGGAATTCCCCATGCAAATGACCACCGCCCTCTTGATCGTCAACCCGTGCGACGACGAAGAAGACAACATGGCCATGCTCTGCTGCCACAGCGATCAGGGCGATATGTTCCTGATGACCCGCTACCCGGACGAGGATGCGTTGGACATCACCCTCGACGGCGAGCCGTCGACGCTGGACGGCGTAAAAGTCACCCTCAGCCCTACCCGCCTGCTGATCGAAATCGCCGCCGCTGACGCCGATGCGCTCAATGGTGATGATTCGCTGGAAATCATTCACAGCACTGATGCGAGCGATCTGGCTGAAGTGGAAGAGACATTGCAGAACATTCTCAAGGGCACTGGCACCTATATAAGTCAGCTTTGAGCCTCAGAATCTCGGGTGCCTGAGCCGGCCTCATCGCGAGCAGGCTCGCTCCCACAGGGGATCTCCTGTGGATGCAAAATTTGCGTCCAGCACAATTCCAATGTGGGAGACATTGCAGAACATCCCAAGGGGCACTGGTACCTGTATAAACCAGTTATGTAGTGCCTGAACCGGCCTCATCGCGAGCAGGCTCGCTCCCACAGTGGGGCTCCTGCGGATGCAAAATTTGCGTCCAGCACAATTCCAATGTGGGAGCGAGCCTGCTCGCGATGAGGCCCGAAAGAACACCGCCACCCTCTGGGTCCTACAACATTCAAACAATTTCGCCAATCAATTCCCTCACTTTGCACAAAATGCCGTTAGTCGCCGCCCCCCGCGATAGATTAAAGTAACGCCCCCAGCCCTGGCGTTATTCGAACGTCTTCGGTCACCCTTTCCAGGAACAGTCATCGATGGAACATCGTGAAGCGCTGCTAGCGCTGCGAACCTTTCTTTCAACGCAGATTCTCGGCCAGGAAAAACTCATCGAGCGCTTGCTCATCGCTTTGCTCGCCGACGGCCACATGCTGGTCGAGGGCGCCCCGGGCCTGGCCAAGACCAAGGCCATCAAAGAACTTGCCGAAGGCATCGAAGCACAGTTCCATCGTATCCAGTTCACCCCCGACCTGCTGCCCGCCGACATCACCGGTACGGAAATCTATCGCCCGGAAACCGGCAGTTTCGTGTTCCAGCAAGGCCCGATCTTCCACAACCTGGTGCTGGCGGACGAAATCAACCGCGCCCCGGCCAAGGTTCAATCGGCCCTGCTCGAAGCCATGGGCGAGCGCCAGGTCAGCGTCGGGCGCAGCACCTACGAGCTGTCGCCGCTGTTTCTGGTAATGGCCACGCAAAACCCGATCGAGCAGGAAGGCACCTATCCATTGCCCGAAGCGCAGCTCGACCGCTTCCTGATGCACGTGAAAATCGGCTTCCCGGACGCTGCCGTCGAACGTCGGATCCTGCAACAGGCCCGCGGCGAAGCGCTGAACGGCGAAACCAAGCCCGAGCGCCGGGTCAGCCAGCAGGCGATTTTTGCCGCGCGCAAGGAAATCCTCGGTTTGTACATGGCCGACGCCGTGGAGGAATACCTGGTGCAACTGGTCATGGCCACCCGCACCCCGGCCAAGTTCGATCCGGAGATGGCCGAGTGGATCGCCTATGGCGCCAGCCCGCGCGGTTCGATTGCCCTTGACCGTTGCGCCCGGGCCCATGCCTGGCTGGCCGGGCGCGACTTCGTCAGCCCCGAAGACATTCAAGCGGTGCTGTTCGACGTTCTGCGCCACCGCATCATTCTTTCCTTTGAAGCCGAAGCCGCGGGCATCGACCAGGACCGGGTGGTCCAGCGGATTCTCGACGTCGTAGCCGTCGCTTGACCCCGATGAAAGCCATCCTGCCGCCCGAGCCGGGCATCCGTGTCAGCCTTGCCGAGCTGATCGAGATGCGCCATCGCGTGCGTGAAGTGCAACTGTTTTCCACACCGAGCCAGCGCAGCCCGCTGATCGGCCTGCACCACTCCAAACTGCGCGGGCGCGGGGTGGATTTCGATCAGGTGCGGGTCTATCAGGCCGGCGATGACGTGCGCAGCATCGACTGGCGCGTCACCGCCCGCACCCAGGAACCCCACACCAAGCTGTTCCATGAAGAGCGCGAGCGGCCGATTTTCATCATGGTCGAGCAAAGTCGCCGACTGTTTTTCGGCTCGGGGCTGATGTTCAAATCGGTGCTCGCCGCCCAGGCCGCGAGCCTGATCGGCTGGGCCGCGCTGGGCCATAACGACCGGGTCGGCGGACTGGTGTTCGGCAACAACGAGCACTATGAAATCAAGCCACGACGCAGCAAACAGAGCCTGCTGCAATTGCTCAACCGTCTGGTGCGGGTCAATCAGTCGCTGCACACGGAAAACGAGCCGGACCGGGACGCCTTCAACATTGCCCTGCGTCGCGCCCGGGAAGTACTGCGTCCCGGCAGCCTGGTGATCATCATCTGCGACGAACGCACCCTGACCGAGGGCGCCGAACAACAGCTGAGCCTGTTGTCGCGGCATTGCGATCTATTGCTGCTGCCGGTATCCGACCCTCTCGATCACGCCCTGCCCGCCGCCGGACTTTTACGTTTTGCCGAACGCGGTGCGCAACTGGAACTCGACACCCTGAATTTCGAGCTGCGCCAGACCTATCGCGCCCAGGCCGAAGCGCGCATCGCTCGCTGGGAATTGCTGGCGCAGAAGCTGCGGATATTGCTGATGCCCCTGAGCACCCAGAGCGAGATGGTCGAGCAACTGCGCGAGTACCTGAACCCGCAGAAACCGGGGAAAGGCCGATGAGCAGCCTCGATCAACTGCAACCGCTGATCTCCCCGCCGCCCATCGAATTCTGGCCACCGGCACCAGGCTGGTGGTTGCTGCTGCTGTTACTGCCGCTCATCGGCTTCGGTCTGTGGAAGGCAAGGCGTTTCCTTCTGAACAAACGCCCGATCGTGCGCGCCGAACAACCGCTGGACCCGGTACGCCTCGCCGCGCTGGCAGAACTCGCGCGGATGCCCAAACCCTACGACGGGGCGCCGGCCGGTGCCTGGTTGCAGCAACTCAACGGTTTGCTCAAACGCCTGTGCCGCAACCATTACCCCTACAGCCAGAGCCACACCCTCAATGGGCGCAAATGGCTGGCATTCCTCGACAATCGCTGCCCGGCCGCCGGCCTGACCCGCTGGATGGTGCTGGTCGAAGGCGCCTACAAACCTGAATGCAAGCTCGACGACAAGGCCATTGCCGGCCTGACTCAAGCGGTCGACACCTGGATTCGTAAACATGTTTGAGTTCGCCTGGCCGTGGATCTTTGCCCTGTTGCCGCTGCCGTGGCTGATGCGCATCGTGCTGCCTGTCGCCGACAGTGGCGAGCCGGCGCTCAAAGTCAGTTTCCTCGGCGACCTCGAAGGCCTGGTCCGCCGCCGCGCCCGAGCCAACCTGCCGGCCTGGCGCCAACAGGCACCGTTCATTCTGCTGTGGCTGTTGCTACTGATCGCCGCGGCGCGACCGCAATGGCTTGGCGAACCGCTGCCCATCGCCGCCAGCGGTCGCGATCTGCTGGTAGCGGTCGACGTGTCCGGCTCGATGGATTTCCCCGACATGCAATGGCAGGACGAAGAAGTCAGTCGTCTCACACTGGTACAGCACTTGCTCGGTGACTTCCTTGAAAGTCGCGACGGCGATCGCGTCGGCCTGATCCTGTTCGGCAGCCAGGCCTATCTGCAAGCACCGCTGACGTTCGACCGGCACACGGTGCGCGTGTGGCTCGACGAGGCGCGGATCGGCATCGCCGGCAAGAACACCGCCATCGGTGATGCCATCGGCCTGGCCCTCAAACGCCTGCGCCAACGCCCGGCACAAAGTCGCGTACTGATTCTGGTCACTGACGGCGCCAACAACGGTGGCCAAATCGACCCGCTCACGGCTGCGCGGCTGGCAGCCAGCGAAGGCGTGAAAATCTACCCGATCGGTATCGGCGCCGATCCAGAGCAAAGCGGCACTTTGGGTTTCCTGGGTGTCAACCCGAGCCTCGACCTCGATGAACCCTCCTTGATGGCGATCGCCGAAGCCACGGGCGGCCAGTATTTTCGCGCCCATGATGACAAGGAGCTGCAAGCGATCAAGGACACCCTCGACAAACTGGAACCGGTAACCCAGCAACCGACTCAGGCCCGCCCGGCTCAGGCGTTGTACCACTGGCCTTTGGCAATGGGGTTGCTATTGAGCATGCTGCTGGTGGTTCGCGAACGCTGGCCTGATAACCCGTTGCGACGACTGTTCACCAAGGATCTTTTGCAAACTCAACTGCCTGACTGGCGCCAGCGGCTCAAACGCCTGCGCCTGCGGAGGCGCCGATGAGCGCGCTCTGGCCGTACTTGTTCCGCCCCTGGTGGTTGCTGTTGTTGCCATTGCTCGGCTGGTTGCTTTGGCAACTCTGGCATCGGCAGAAACGCGCCGGGCGCTGGCAGATGATTCTGCCGCCGGCCTTCCATGCCGCGTTGCTCAGTGGTGGCAACGGTCGCGACAGCAAACTGCCGTGGGTCATCCTGGGATGTGCCTGGGTGCTGACGGTTCTGGCGCTGCTCGGACCGAGTTGGGAACGTGTCGAACAGGCCAATCAGAAACCCGCTGACCCGCTGGTTGTGATCTTTGAGCTGACTCCGGAAATGCTCGCCACCGACGTCTCCCCCAACCGGCTGGAGCAGGCCCGACGCAAGCTGTTGGACCTACTGGAGAACCGCAGCGATGCCCAGACCGCGATCGTCGTCTACGCCGGCAGCGCTCACACGCTGGTGCCACTGTCGGATGACCTGTCGACCAGCCGCAATCTATTGGATGCCCTCAAGCCTTCGCTGATGCCCCAAGTGGGACATCGCGCCGATCTGGCGGTAACCAAGGCCCTCGCCCTGCTGGAACAGGGCGCCCTCGGTGACGGGCGAATCCTGCTGATCGGCTCAACCTTGACCGAACCGGAACGCCAGGGGATCCAGCAGGCGCTGGACGGCAAGTCGACACAATTTCTGATGCTCGGCATCGGCACTGCCGAAGGCGCGCCGATTACCCAGGAGGACGGCAGTTTTCTGAAAGACGACCAGGGCGCGATTCTGGTGCCGCATCTGGACGAGCCAAGCCTGAAAGCCTTTGCCAACGACCTGGACGGACGCTATACCCACGCACGCCTGGACGATGCCGACCTGCGCGCCCTCGGCTTGCTCGAGGGGCCACGCCAGCTGCGCAACGACGGCCAGACCCTGCGCCTCGATACATGGGCCGATCAGGGTTACTGGCTGTTGTTGCCGTTGCTGCTGCTGGCGGCGTGCGCCGGTCGTCGCGGCTGGCTGTTCTGCCTGCCCCTGCTGTTTTTACTGCCACAACCGAGTTATGCCTTCGACTTCAACGATTTGTGGCTGCGAGCAGACCAACAAGGTCTGATCTTGCTCAAGCAGAAGCGCCCGGCCGAGGCTGCGCAGCATTTCGAAGATCGACAATGGCAAGGTGTCGCGCTCTACGAAGCAGGCGACTATAGCGGTGCCGCCCAACGGTTCGCCGAAGGCAGCGACGCCCACGCCCACTACAATCGTGGCAACGCCCTGGCCAAAAGCGGTGAGCTGGAAGCCGCGCTGGATGCCTACGATCAAGCGCTGGAGCGTCAACCGGATTTGCGTCCGGCCCTGACCAACAAAGCGTTGGTGGAAAGCCTGCTCAAGCAGAAAAACACTCCACCGCCCGTTGATCCGGACAAAAACACTGGCAACCAGACCGAGCCCCCCACGCAAGAACCGCCGCCGGGCGCGGCCACGCAACCGTCGGATGAGGGCGAACCGAAAACCGACGGCCAACAAACCACGGCGGACTCAGACCCACAGAGCAAAACGCCGCCGAAAACCGGCACCAATGAAGTCCCGGGCAGCGAGCTGGGGAATGAAGACAGCACCCGACCACCGATGCGCCCGGCCAGCAATAGCATCGAGGGCGAACAGCGCCAGGCGCTGGAACAATGGCTGCGCAAAATCCCGGATGACCCGGGTGAATTGCTCAGGCGCAAATTCTGGTACGAACAGCAACAACATCAGGATCAGGAAAAAACTCGATGACCCGCTTCACCACTTTCTCGTTAGCATTGCTGCTCTGCACTGTTCAGGCCCAGGCTGCGGGGCTGGTCGCCAGTGTGGATCGCAGTCGCCTGAACAGCGGCGAAACGGTTGAACTGACCCTGGAAACCAACGATGTCACACAGTTCGGCAAGCCTGATCTGACACCGCTGGAGGCGTTGTTCGAAGTGCGCGGCAGCCGTCAGGTCAACCAGTTGACCACCCTGAACGGCGATAACCGTGCGACCACCCGCTGGATCATCACCCTGCTGCCCCGGCAGAACGGCAGCGTGGTAATTCCGTCACTGCAACTGGGGGACGTACAGAGCCAGTCGATTAGCGTGCAAGTGGTCGAAACCGAAACCCAGGACAGCCCTACCAAACAGGCTCCGGTATTCATCGACGCCAGCCTCGATCAAAACAGCGTGTACGTCCAAGCCCAGGCGATCCTGACCTTGCGTATCTACCATTCGGTGTCGCTGTACGACGACAGCAGCCTGCCCCCTTTGCAAATCCCCGATGTGCGCATCGAGCAACTGGGCGAGTCGCGCACCTACGAGAAAGACATCAATGGCCTGCGCCACGGCGTGATCGAGATGCGCTACGCGATCTACCCGCAACACAGCGGTGAGTTGGTCATTCCACCGCAGGTATTCAACGCCGCACTGGTGGACGCACAGCCCGCCAAGGACGCCGCCGCCCAGGCACCGAAATCCGGCAAACTGATGCGTGTCAGCTCCGCCGAGATTCTGCTGACGGTCAAGGCCAAACCCGCCACCTACCCGGCCGACGTGCCGTGGCTGCCGGCCCGTAGCCTCAGCCTGAGCGAAAGCTGGAACCCGGAACCGGGGCATGCGCAGGTGGGTGATTCGTTGACCCGCAGCCTGACCGTAAAGGCTGAAGGCCTGGACAGTTCGCAGTTGCCGCCACTGCCCGCCACCGACGTCAACGGCTTGCGCCGCTACCCGGATCAACCGGTGCTGGGCAATCAGAACAGCGAGCGCGGCCTGATCGGCAGCCGCGAAGACCGCGAAGCCCTGGTGCCAACGCGTGCTGGCGCAATCGAGTTGCCAGCGGTCGAAGTCGTCTGGTGGAACACCTTCGAGGACCACCTCGATCACAGCAGCCTGCCGGCTCAAACCCTGCCGGTGGCGAACAATCCGAGCCTGATGGTCGACACCGCGGCCGGCATGCCTCAAGTCTTTTCCGCGGCCGACAACGAAGCCCTCTGGTGGTGGAAACTCAGCACCTTGATCCTGGCCTGCACCACCCTGCTGGGCTTTGGCCTCTGGTGGCGCGCCCGCTGGCAACCGGCGATCCTGCGCGCGGCGCAGACTGGCCCGAGCCCGCGCACCGTGCTCGACGATCTCAAGCGCGCCTGTCAGGCCAACGATTCCCACGCCACCCGCCAGGCCCTCGACGCCTGGGCCCGACAACAACCGGAAACCCTGGCCGATATGGCGGCGCGCTTTGTGCCGTTGTCCGACGCCCTCGATGGCTTGAACGGTGCGCTCTACAGCGAAACCGGCCAGCATTGGCAAGGTGAAGACCTGTGGCGGGCGATCAAGGCGATTCCAATTGCCGAGCGGGTTCAGGACCCGGTGGGCGACAGTGGATTGCCGCCGCTGTATCCGAAGTAACTGTCCCTAGCTGTCGAGATGGAACTCGGCATCCAGATGAATAGCCTGTAAAAAAGCGCTGTCGTGGGACACCACAATCAATGCCCCTTGGTACTGATTGAGCATCTGCTCCAGCGCAATTTTACTGGGCAAGTCCAAATGGTTGTCCGGTTCGTCCAGTAACAGCAATTGCGGTGGCCGCTGTGCATATAACTGCGCAGCCAGGGCTATTTTCAGGCGTTCGCCGCCGCTCAACTGACAGGTCTTGAGCGTCGCACGATCCGCATCAATGCCCATCTGCGCCAACCGGGTCCGCGCCTCGGCTTCCGGCAGCTCCGGATTACTCTCGTTGAGCCATTGCACCGCCGTGCGTTCGGGGTACTGCAATCCGGCGTGTTGATCCAGCCAGCCAACATGGCAACTGCGGATGAGTTCGCCTTCGCGCACCGGCAGTTGGCCGGCAATCACTCGCAACAACGTCGACTTGCCGCTGCCGTTGACGCCCAGGATTGCCATGCGCATAGGCCCCGTCAGCGTCAGATTGACCGGCGCCGCGTAACCAAACGGAAGCATGACGTCGTTGAGCTGCACAATCAGCTTGCCATTGGGCACTACGCTTTCCGGAGACAGCATCATGCGTTGAATGTCGGGCGCACACCGCGCACGGGCCTCGGCGATCCGTTGTTGTTGCTGCTCCCGGGCCACCTGTTGATTGAGGCGCAATTTTCCCTGACTGTTTTCACTGCGTTCTTTCTGGGCGTTGGTGATCAGCTTGGTCTGATTGCCGTCACGGGCCTGACGGTCACCGCGCGCATTACGCCGTTGCTGACGCTCCATCTGCACGGCCATCTCACGTTGCTCACGCTTGGCCTGCGCCCGTTCCCCTTGCAATGCCGACTGGAACGACTGCTGTTCCTGCTCACGTGCCGCCGCATACTGACTGTAGTTACCGCCATAAACCGCCAGCCCCAAGGGCGAAAGCTCGACAATTTCGTTCACGTGCTCCAGAAGGCCCCGGTCGTGACTGATCAACACCAGGCCGTTGGGCCAGCGATCGATCTGCTGCGATAACTTGTGTTGCTGATCAATATCCAGGTGATTACTGGGCTCATCCAGAATGAGCCAGTCGGCTCTGGACAACCATGCCCCAACAGCGCCACCCGTTGCCGTTCGCCACCACTGAGTGCATCGGTGCGCGCGTCGGCATTCAAATGCCCCAGGCCGATCTGCTGCAGTTCCGCCTCAAGGCGTGTGGCGCAATCCCATTGATCGACCGCCAGCGCATGATCCTCATCGTCGACGCTGCCCTGAGCAATGCGCTCCAGCGCCGCCAGAACAGGGGCGACACCGGCCAGCGCGGCAACGCTGGGATAGCGCTCGGGTTCCAGTAACTGCGCCACGGCGTAAACCCGACCTTCGCGACGGACGATGCCGCTGGTGGGCAGTTGCTCCCCCGTCAGGAGCCGGCCAAGCAAGGACTTGCCACAACCATTGGCGCCCACGATGCCAGTGGCCCTGGTACTGAAGGTGTGGTTCAAGTGATCGAACAGAACGCGCCCGTCGGGCAGGTTGAACGACAATTGATCAAGTTGAAGTAACCGTTGGGTCATGACGCCTCCTTAAACATTAAAACTCCCTGATGCTGCGCAACAGCGTTCGACTGCCCTCTACCATACTGAAGCTGCTCCACCCAATCGACCGGCAATCTTTCAAGGCATTCAGCATCCCCGGTCTTTTGCCAGTAAACTCCCTCCCCTTTAGCCGCCATCATTTTCTTCGCGGCCATCACCTTATTTCCTACGGAGTTCACCTTGCGTCTGTTTCACACCTCCGACTGGCACCTTGGGCAAAACCTGCACGGCCAGGAACGCGATTTCGAACACGCCTGCTTTCTCGAATGGCTGCTGCGCCAGCTGAAGCTGGACCAGCCAGACGTGCTGCTGATCGCTGGCGATATCTTCGACACCGTCAATCCGCCGGTCAAAGCCCAGGAACGCCTCTACGATTTCATCGTCAGCGCCCATGAACAACAGCCGAAGCTGACCATCGTGATGATCGCCGGCAACCACGATTCCGGCTCGCGGATCGAACTGCCCGCGCCGTTGATGCGCCGTTTGCGCACCCATGCTTTGGGCCGTGTGCTGTGGCTGGATGACGGCCAACTCGACGCCGAGCGCCTGTTGCTGCCATTGCCGGATGCCAAGGGCAAAACCGTCGCCTGGTGCCTGGCGCTGCCGTTCCTGCGCCCCGCCGAAGTGACTGGCGCGCATTTGGGCGACAACTACCTGCGCGGTATCGGTCAGGTTCACGAATGGCTGATCGAAGCCGCCAATGCCAAGCGCAAACCGGGCCAGGCGCTGATCGCCATCAGCCACGCGCACATGGCCGGCGGTTCGGTGTCGGAAGATTCCGAGCGCAGCCTGATCATCGGTAACGCGGAAGCGTTGCCCGCCAGCCTGTTCGGGCCGAGCATCAGTTACGTCGCCCTCGGTCACTTGCACAAGCCGCAGAAGGTCAATGGTGAAGAGCGCATCCGCTACAGCGGTTCGCCAATTCCGTTGTCGTTTTCCGAGATCGGCTATCAGCACCAGATTCTCGACATCACACTGAAAGGCGAAACCCTGGTCAGCGTCGAACCCAAACTGATCCCCCGGGCGGTGAATCTGCAACGCATCGGTCCCGCGCCATTGGCGGAAATCCTGCTGCAACTGGCCGATTTGCCGAACATCGACCTGCTGGCCGATATCCAGCGCCAGCCTTGGCTGGAAGTTCGGGTGCGTCTCGATGAGCCGCAACCGGACTTGCGATATCAAGTGGAAACCGCCCTGCAAGGCAAAGCCGTGCGCCTGGTGCGGATCGCCGCTGAATACGCCGGCAACGGCAGCCGCGATGGCGTGGATGACGGCGCGACCTTGATCGAGCTCGACCAGCTCTCACCTCAGGAATTGTTCAGCCGCGCCTGGCAGGACAACTACGGCAGCGAGGTCGACGAGCAAACCCTCAAGGACTTCGCCGAGCTATTGCAAGACGTGCAGATGGAGAGCGAACAACCATGAAGATCCTCGCGATCCGCCTGAAAAACCTCGCCTCACTGGCCGGGCCGTTTGAAATCGACTTTACCGCTGAGCCGTTGGCCAGCGCCGGTCTGTTCGCGATCACCGGGCCGACCGGCGCCGGTAAAAGCACCTTGCTCGACGCTTTGTGCCTGGCGCTGTTCGGTGCTGTACCTCGGCTCAGCAATGCCCAGGTGTCTGCCAAAGCCCCAGACGCCGACGGCGAGATCAGCACCGGCGACCCGCGCACGTTGCTGCGTCGTGGCACAGGTGAAGGGTATGCCGAAGTCGATTTCGTTGGCATCGATGGCCGTCGCTACCGCGCTCGCTGGGAAGCAAATCGCGCCCGCGAGAAGGCTGGCGGCAAGTTGCAAGCCAGCCGCCAGAGCTTGCGCGACATCGATCTGGATCAACTGCTGGCCAGTCAGAAAGTTGAATTCAAAACCCAGCTCGAATCTGTACTGGGCCTGAACTTTGAGCAATTCACCCGTGCGGTGCTGTTGGCTCAAAGCGAATTCAGTGCGTTCCTCAAGGCTAACGACAACGAACGTAGCGAACTGCTGGAAAAACTCACCGACACCGCGCTGTATACGCGCCTCGGTCGCCGGGCGTTCGACAAAACCAAAGAGGCTCGCGACACCCACAAACTGTTGCAGGACCAGGCCACCGGTGTGACGCCGTTGTCGCCGGAGGCACGTGCGGAACTCGATGAACGCTTCAACGAGGCTCAGCAACAACTCAAGACCCAGCAAGCGCAACTCAAGCAATTGGAGCTGCAACACACCTGGCTCAGGGATTTACGTCAGTTGCAGGACGAACAACAGAGCGCCACCGAGCAGCTGCAATCGGCTCGGCAGCACTGGGAAGGTTTGGCCGGCGAACGTTTGAAGCTGACTCGCCTGGAGCAACTGGCCCCGCAACGGCACCAGTTCGCCCGCAAGACCGAACTCACCGCCCAGCTCACACCGCTGGCCGCGCAAATTCAGCAACACACTCAACAGCAAGCCGAGCTGAACGAGCGCCAGACGCAACTCGAACACAGCCTCAGCACTGCGCAGACCGCACTCGTCGAGGCCCAAAGCCAACACACCTCAAGCGCTCCGCTGCTGCGTCAGGCCTTCGAAGAGCAAAGCACCCTCGCCCGCCTGGTCAAGGATGCCAGCCGCAGTGCCGACCTCAAGCAGCAGGCGGAACTGGCCTGCACTCAGGGCCAAAACACGATCCAAGGCTTGCTCGACCAACAGAAACAGGTCGCCGAGCGTTTGCAGCGGATTGCCGGGGAGCTTGAGCAAAGCACCCCTCTGGCGCCCTTGAGCGATGCCTGGAACGCATACCGTGATCGCCTGCAACAGCTGATGCTGATCGGCAATCGCCTGAACAAGGGCCAGGCCGAGCTGGCCGCCCTGGAACAAAGCGCCGCTCGCGCTGCCGAGGACCTGTCCACTCAGCGCCAGAACCTTGAAGTGCTGTACAAGGAGGCCGGCGCCGAACCGGAAGCGGTGGCCGAGCAGATCCAGATTCTCGGGAGTCTGTTGCAAGATAACCGCAAGCAGCAGCGGGCCTTTGAAGAGCTGACGCGCCTGTGGGCCAGTCAGCAGGAACTGGACAAGCGCGCGTCCGAGCTCCAGCAGCGTCAGATGATCGCTCAGCAAGAACGAGAACGTCTGACCCAGGAGGGTGTGAAAGCCAAGAGCGAATTGCTCGTCGCCGAACAGACCCTGATCGTCACCCGCGAACTGCTGGAACGCCAGCGCCTGGCTCGCAGCGCCAGCGTCGAAGAACTGCGCGAGCAACTGCAGGACAATCAGCCGTGCCCGGTCTGCGGCAGCCCCGACCATCCTTATCATCAGCCCGAAGCCCTGCTGCAGAGCCTTGGCCGGCATGATGAAAGCGAACAGGCCAACGCCCAGAAAGCCGTCGACCTGCTGAAAGAACAGCTCACTGACCTGCGTGCTGAAGTGGGCGGCGTGATTGCCCAGCAAAAGGAGTTGCTGCAACAACAAGAACACCTCGCGACCCAGCAACAGAGCCTGGCGCCGAGCCTTGAAGCACATCCGTTAGCTGCGCAGCTGCTCACGCAGGATGCGCTCAAACGCGATGCCTGGCTGACGCAACAAAGCAGTCAGCTAAACCAGAGCATCACTCAGGACGAACAACGGCAAACCGCCCTGCTCACCCTGCAGCAAGACGCCGCGCGCCTTCAACAGCAACTGCGTAGCGCTGAAGCGGCGAGCCAGCAAGCAGCCCAACACCTGGCCAACCAGCAACGTGAGTTGAGCAGCGATCGCCAGCGTCTGGACGAGGAATTGACGGCGTTCAGCACCCTGCTCCCGGCCGATACGCTGCAAGCGCTGCGCAACGAACCGGCCGCGACCTTCATGCAGTTGGACCAGCAGATCAGCCAGCGCCTGGAGCAACTCGATCAGCAACGCGATGAACTGGGCGAACAGCAACAACGGCAGCAGACGCTGGAGAAAGTACAGGACCGCCAACTCACTCGCCTCCAACAGTTGGAAACCGCCCACCAGCAGTTCACCGCCCTCGCCGACCAGCAACAGGCCTGCCAACAAAAACTCACGCAATTGCTCGGCGAACACAACAGCGCCGAGCAGTGGCAGCAGCAACTGGATCAAGCCGTCGAACAGGCGCGCAATGCCGAGGCGACCGCCAATCAGGAACTGCAAGCCGTGCGTACGCGCCTGGTGCAGCTGGGGGCCGAACTCAAGGCCCAGCAGGAACGCGCGCAGGCACTGGAAGCTGAAGATCGCGAGCTGAGCGGCAAGATCGCCGACTGGCGCGCTTTGCATCCGGAACTGGATGACGGTGGCCTGGAAGCTCTGCTGAGTGTCGACGACCAGCAGGTCAGCGAACTGCGCCAGCAATTGCAGCAAAGCGAAAAAGCCATCGAACAGACCAAAGTCCTGTTGCAGGAACGCGATCAGCGCCTGCTCAATCACCAGGCGCAGCACAACAGCAATCTCGACGCCGAACAACTGGCGACAGCGCTTGTCGAGCTGCAAAATCTGTTCACCGCCAGCGAACACCGTTGCGCCGAACTGCGTGCCGAACAGGCCGAGGACCAGCGCCGGCAAAACGCCAATCAGGCCCTCGCGCAGCAGATCGCCGACGCCTACACCGAATACCAGCGCTGGGCACGTTTGAATGCACTGATCGGTTCGGCCACGGGCGACACCTTCCGCAAGATCGCCCAGGCCTACAACCTCGACCTGCTGGTGCATCACGCCAACGTTCAGTTGCGGCAACTGGTGCGGCGCTATCGCCTCAAACGTGGTGGCAGCATGCTCGGGTTGCTGGTAATGGACACCGAGATGGGTGATGAACTGCGTTCGGTGCATTCGTTGTCCGGCGGCGAGACGTTCCTGGTGTCGCTGGCCCTGGCCTTGGGCCTGGCATCAATGGCATCGAGCACGCTGAAAATCGAATCGTTGTTCATCGACGAAGGCTTCGGCAGCCTCGATCCGGAATCCCTGCAACTGGCCATGGATGCGCTCGACGGCTTGCAAGCGCAGGGACGAAAAGTCGCGGTGATTTCACACGTTCAGGAAATGCATGAACGGATTCCGGTGCAGATTCAGGTCCGCCGTCAGGGCAACGGCCTGAGTACGCTGGAGGTGAAATGAATACGCTGTATTCCTTCCGCCGCTGCCCCTACGCGATGCGGGCGCGCATGGCCCTGCGCTACGCCGGGGTTGCGGTGAACATTGTCGAGGTCAGCCTGAAGGCCAAACCTGCCGAAATGCTCGCACTGTCGAGCAAAGGCACGGTGCCGGTGTTGAGCGTCGACGGTCAGATGATCGATGAAAGCCTGGCGATCATGCACTGGGCCTTGGCGCAGAACGATCCGCAGGATTGGTTGCTCAAGGATGATCCTGTTGGACAGCATCTCATCGCCGGGTTGATCGAAGAAAACGATCAGGTGTTCAAGGTTCACCTGAATCGCTACAAGTACGCCGACCGATTCCCCGAGCAGCCGATGACGGTTTATCGAGCCGAAGGCGAGGTGTTTTTGCGCAGGCTCGATGAGTTGCTGGAGGGACGCGACTACTTACTGGCCGAGCATCCGAGCCTGGCGGATGTGGCGCTGATGCCGTTCGTGCGGCAATTCGCCCATGTGGATCGCGAGTGGTTCGGGCAATCGTCCTATCACCGTTTGCAGGCCTGGTTGCAGCGGTTTCTGGAGTCGGAGCTGTTCATCGGCGTAATGGCAAAGTAGCGGTCCATTGCGCTGCTGGGATTCACGCCAATACCGAGCACATCTGCAACGCCGAGCAATCGACCTGGAACGGCCCGAAGAAATCGTTCTGGCGTTCGATTGGCGGATTGCCGGTCAGCAGACCCAGGGCCTTCGCGGTTTCAATGTTACGAGCAAGGTTGTGATTGGCTTCGATAGTCCGTGCCACCGACCCCGCTGAGCCCTGTCCGATCCCCAGCAAGGAAGATCCATTGGTCATGAACGCCAGGAAGGCGATGACCCAAAGTCTGTGCCCTTTCATTCCCCGGCGACTCCCCCGAGTTCAGCTTGATCGACCATCGCAGTTTGCGAACGGTGTTCAAACTGGATGCCGGGATGCGCGACTTGAACTGGCGCTTCAAGCGGTTGACGCGATTGAGGCGAAAGGCTGACAAGCAGCACCAGGATCACATAAAGAGCGATAGCTAGGTAGGCGCCGTGTTTGGCAGAAGTGATGATTGCGCTGACCATGATGTTCTCCGCAGGCATGTTTCGATGCCCACAGAATCGATCAAGAAAGCGGTGATAACCACTCAGGGTTATCCATAGTAACCATCAGCTTCGTTAATCATTAAACCAAACTATCTCAGTCTTCAATAAAACTCATCAGGCGCTCGCGGGCCGCATCCGGCTCGGATGGAACGGGCTGGGCAGCCGAAAGAATGGGGGTGGAATAGAGAAACAGAAGAACCACGGCCAGACGCATTGCCATGCTGTCGATCCTTATCAGGAGAAGGAGTCAAAAAATCAGCGTCAAATTTAAACTAATGGCCCCGTGATATCAATTACTAGTTTGATAGCAATATGATGCTGTCGTAAATGCGTTATGCAGGAGCGACATCACTCACGCTTCTCGAAGCTTCAGCTCGATCGGCGCAAGTGACTTCGCTCCTGCATAAAGGGTGCAGGGTTCAACTTTCAGGCTTGGGTCTTGTGATCCAGTGCGGCGTAAAAGTTAGCGCTCTGTTGCAGGTATTTCTGGGTGTAGCTTTGGGCGTGGGATTTTTTATCGCTGATTTCAATGTTGGCGTTGGCTGGCAACGCAACGGTGGCAGAGATGGCGGAAGCGGCGATTACGGAGAAGAGATTGAAGTTCATGGCGCTGTTCCTCGGATTCAGTTGGCTTGCTTGCCCGGTGGGGCCGTGAAGCAAACTTAACCGTCGAGGTTGGCACCTTGAAATCTTTTGTAGCATTAGCAGATATCAGCGTCATTAATAGAAGGATGCAGGCCCCATCAACCGGGGCCTGCGGCCTATTGACGCACCAGAAACTTGAGGTCGCTCGGGGCATCCATTGGCAGTTTTTGCACGGTTTTACCCAGCAAGCCTGTCTTTGAATCGCGCTCGACGACGACAATCTGGTTGCTTTTCTGATTGGCGATCAACACGAACTTGCCGCTCGGATCGAGGCTGAACTCGCGCGGGTGATCACCTTCAACGGAACGGCGCTGCAGTTCCTTGAGGTGCCCGGTCACAGGATCGATGGCGAATACCAACAGCTGATTGGTGGTGCCACGGTTGCTGACGTAGAGAAACTTGCCATCGCTCGACGCGTGAAGCGCAGCGGCGGCCTTGTCCGAAACGGGTTGCCCCGTCGCCAACTCGACCATCTGCGTTTGCTTGAGTTGGCCGTCCTTGTAATCGAACACCGCAACCTGCGCGCTCATTTCCATGGTCAGCCACGCGTGCTTGCCATCGGCGCTGAACAGCAGATGACGCGGACCGCTGCCGGGTGGCATCTGGACAGACGCCGGTGTAGCCGCGGTCAAGGGCAGTTCCGGGTTGGCCTTGGGGTCGAAGCGGTAGGCAAAGACCTTGTCGGCGCCCAGGTCATTGGAGAACACATACTGGCCGTCCGGCGAGGAAACCGTGGAATGCACGTGCGCCGACATCTGCCGTTCAGGATTGACCCGGCTCGATGGATGGCTGCTCATCTGCACCACGGGCTTGAGCTTGCCATCAGCGTCCACCGGCAACACCGCCAGGGTGCCGCCCGGATCTTCAGACACCGAATAGTTGCTGACAAACAGATGATTGGCTTCAGCGCTGAGGCCCGAATGCGTCGGCTCGTTGCCCAGGCTCTGCACCTGATTGATCAGGCTCAGCTCATGGGTTTTCGGATCGATCGCATAACTGCTGACGCGCCCTACCGGATCGGTCTGCCCCGGGCCGTTTTCGTTGACCACGAACAGCTGACGCTGATCCTTGGACAGGGTCAGCCAGGATGGGTTTTCGCTCTTGATCACTTGCAATGGCTTGGCGTCGATCAGCCCGGTAGCGCTGTCGAAGTTCAGGCGATAAATTCCCTGGCTCTGACCGGCCGTGTAGGAACCGACCAGCAACTGATAGTCGTCAGCCGACGCAACTTGAAAACCCATTGCGCCGACGCTGCCGACCATCAACAGTGGCCAGAGCTTACGCATCCTCATTCGTTTCTTCCTCGTCGTCATCACCGCGGAACGCGGTCATGCACACCAAGCGGTGCTCACCGGAACTGCCGGTGATCAACCAGCTTTGCAGGTCTGGATCGAAGGTCGCGGCCTCGACCTCGGCGGGGGTGAACTCCCAGTGCTTGGACACACGACCGTCCAGGCATTCGATGTGCAGGTTGTCGTCTTCATCGAGGGAGAATTCAAAGGCGTGCAGCCCGTCGATTTCCACCATATCGCAGTGTTCGAGGGTGGCGAGCAAGGTGTCTGTTGGGGCGGTCATGGCAGTCAATCTTTGAATGGGAAAGACGCAATGATAGCTCATCACACCGCAATGATCGTTCCCACGCTCTGCGTGGGAATGCCTCTTCGGACGCTCTGCGTTCGGCTTTGAAGGGACGCGGAGCGTCCCGGGCTGCATTCCCACGCAGAGCGTGGGAACGATCAGTCACAGGTTTAGAGGGCTTCGCGCGAAGGCTGGCCATCCACCAACCGCTGAATACGCAGCGGATTACCATTCTTCAAGGCCTCCGGCAGCAGGCTGTCCGGATAGTTCTGGAAGCACACCGGGCGCAGGAAACGGTCGATCGCCAGCGTACCCACCGAGGTGCCCCGTGCATCGGAGGTCGCCGGATACGGCCCGCCGTGGACCATCGAATCGCAGACTTCCACGCCGGTCGGATAGCCGTTGAGCAGGATCCGCCCGACCTTCTGTTCCAGCAACGGCGTCAGCTCGCTGAACTGTTCGAAGTCGGCCGATTCGCCAATAATCGTCGCCGTCAGTTGCCCGTGCAGGCCGTTCAACGCGGCGCTGAGTTGCGCCTGATCGGCGACCTCGACGAACACCGTGGTCGGGCCGAACACTTCTTCCTGCAGCACTTCGTCGCCCTTGATCAACAGGCTGACATCGGCCTTGAACAGCTGCGGTTGCGCCTGATTGCCTTGCTGCGGACTTCCGGCCAGATGCTCGATGCCCGGATGCGCGAGGAGTTTTTGCAGGCCTTTGCCATAGCTGCTCAAGGTCCCGGCATTGAGCATGGTTTGCGCCGGTTGATCGCCCACCAGCCCCGCCACCTGTTGCACGAATGTGGTGAATTGCGGCGAACGAATACCGATGACCAAACCGGGATTGGTGCAGAACTGACCACAGCCCTGAACCACCGAAGCGGTCAGGTCCCGGGCGATCGATTCGGCGCGAGTTTGCAGCGCCTGCGGCAACACTATCACCGGGTTGATGCTCGACATTTCGGCGAACACCGGGATGGGCTGCGCCCGTGCTGCGGCCATGTCACACAATGCACGGCCGCCCTTGAGCGAGCCGGTAAAACCAACCGCCAGAATTGCCGAATGCTTGACCAGCGCTTCGCCGACGCCACCGCCGTAGATCATGTTGAACACGCCGGCCGGCATATCGGTTTTCTCGGCGGCGCGGATGATCGCGTCGGCCACCTGTTCGGCCGTGGCCATGTGACCGCTGTGGGCCTTGAACACCACCGGGCATCCGGCGGCCAATGCCGATGCGGTGTCGCCGCCAGCTGTGGAGAACGCCAACGGAAAGTTACTGGCGCCAAACACGGCCACCGGCCCGAGGCCGATGCGGTACTGACGCAGATCCGGACGCGGCAAGGGCTTGCGCTCTGGCAACGCCAGATCGATCCGCGCCCCGTAGAAATCACCGCGACGCAGCACTTTGGCGAACAGACGCATCTGGCCGCTGGTGCGACCGCGTTCGCCTTGAATCCGTGCCGCAGGCAGCGCGGTTTCGCGGCAGACCAGCGCCACAAAGTCATCGCCCAGCGCGTCCAGTTCATCGGCAATCGCGTCGAGAAATTGCGCCCGACGTTCGGCGCTCAGGCTGCGATAGGCCGGGTAAGCCGCGGCGGCAGCCTTGGCGGCGGCATCGACTTCTTCCGGCGTCGCCTGGGAGAAATCGTACGGCAGGGCTTCGCCCGTGCTGGCGTCGACGCTCTGTAGTTTGAGCTGGCCGGCCGCACTGCGCTGACCGCCGATGTAGTTGTGACCAAGAATTCGGGTCATGCCTATCTCCTTAAAGGGGGCTAACGGTGCCGGGCTCGAACGCTGCTTCAACCGGTGCAATCCCGTTGATCAACGGTGCACCGAACTCGGCCTGACTGATCTCGAACACGTCACCCGGCCGGGTGCGAATGCCGTCGGCAAAGGACAGCGTCGCGGTGCCGAAGAAATGAATGTGCACATCGCCCGGGCGCAGGAATTGACTGTACTTGAAATGGTGGTACTCAAGGTTTTCCAGGCTGTGGCACATGTTGGCCTCGCCACTGAGAAACTCGTTCTGCCACAGCACTTCGCCGTCACGCAGGATGCGGCTGGTGCCTGCCAGATGCTCCGGCAATTCACCGACGCGAAGTTCCGGTCCGTAACTGCAGCTGCGCAATTTGGAGTGGGCCAGGTACAGGTAATTCTTGCGTTCCATCACGTGATCGGAGAACTCGTTGCCCACGGCAAAGCCGAGTCGATACGGTTTGCCGTCGTGGCCGATGACGTAGAGCCCGCTGAGCTCTGGTTCCTCCCCCGCGTCTTCGGCGAACGGTGGCAACGGGAACGGTTGGCCCGGACGCACGACGATGCTGCCGTCGCCCTTGTAGAACCATTCCGGTTGTACGCCGGCCTGCCCCGCTGTCGGTTTGCCGCCCTCAACGCCCCATTTGAAGATGCGCATGGTGTCGGTCATCGCGGCTTCATCGCCGACTTGCTTATGCATCTTGTCCCGGGCCGACGCGCTGCCCAGATGGGTCAGGCCCGTGCCGCTGACCAGCATGTGCGCCGGGTCCGGATGATCCAGCGGCGGCAGGATGCGCAACTTGGCCAGCAGTTCGGCATAGTCATGGCTGATGCCCAGGCCCAGGGTTTTCACCTGCTGCTCAAGATTGACCCCGGCCTCGATCGCAGCCAACGCCAGGTCGCGAACGGTGCGCGCGTCTTGCACTTCGCGCACCCGACCGTCTTCGACCACGCCCACCCGGCGCTCGCCGTTACTCAATTCGAACTGAACTAAACGCATGGATATTCTCCTGTAAACAATTCTTCAAAACACCGCAGAACCCTGTGGGAGCGGGCTTGCTCGCGAAGGCGGTGTGTCAGTCGCCATAAATGTTGAATGTGATGGCCCCTTCGCGAGCAAGCCCGCTCCCACAGTGGGATTTGGGTGATGGCTCAGGTGCGGGTTGCACCACGGGCGCTGGCGGCGAACTGATCGGCCGGCAATACGTGCTTGCGCTCCAGCAGGCGATAAACCACACCGGTCAACACCAACCCGAACACCATCACACCCGACAGGAAATACAGACCCGAAGCCAGGTTGCCGGTGTATTCCTTGAGCGCGCCGATCACGAACGGACCGATATAGCCACCGAGGTTACCCACCGAATTGATCAACGCGATTCCGGCCGCCGCACTGGCGCCGGCAAAGAAGCGACCCGGCAAAGTCCAGAACACTGCGGTGCAGGAAAACAGCGCGAAGGCCACCAGGCACAACGCCGCCAGTTGCAGCACCGGCACGGTCAGCCAGGCGCTGAGGAACAGGCCGATGGCACCCAATACATAAAGCACCGCCAAATGGCCGTAGCGATCATTCAAGCGGTCGGAACTGCGCGGAATGATCAGCAACCCGATGATCCCGAAGATGTACGGCACCGACGACACGAAACCGGTCACCAGATCCGTACCACCGAACTGCTTGATCAAGGTCGGCAGCCACAAGCCCAGGCCGTAGATGCTCAGCGTCACCGGCAGATAGAACAACGCCAGCAGCAACACGCGTTTGTCCTTGAGGGCGTGCAACGGATTGCCGTGGCGGGTCTGGCCGTATTCTTCAAGATCCTTTTTCAGTTCGCCGGTCAGCCAGTCCTTTTCAGCCTGGTCCATCCACTTCACCTGTTTCGGACCGTCCGGCAGCCAACGCAGCACTGGCCAGGTCAACAGGATCGCCGGGGCGCCGATGACGATGAACAGCCACTGCCAGCCATGCAGGCCAAGAATCCCGTCCATGCCGAGCAGACCGCCGGACACCGGGCCGGTGATCAACATGGCGATCGGTTGCGACAGGATGAACAGCCCGAGGATCTTGCCGCGATGGCGCACCGGGAACCACTGGGTGATGTAGTAGAGAACGCCCGGGAAGAACCCGGCTTCCGCCGCGCCGAGCAGAAAGCGCATCACATAGAAACTGTGCGGCCCCTGGACGAAGGCCATACCGATGGTGATGGCGCCCCAAGTGACCATGATCCGCGCGAACCAGCGCCGTGCGCCGAAGCGTTCGAGCATCAGGTTGCTGGGGATTTCCAGCAGGAAATAGCCAATGAAAAACAGCCCGGCACCCAGCCCGTAAGCGGCGTCACCGATGCCGAGGTCGGCGCCCATGTGCAGCTTGGCGAAGCCTACGGCAGAGCGATCCACATAGGCGATCAGGTACAGCAGGATCAGGAAAGGAATGAGTTTTAGCGTGATGCGACGAATAAGCCGCAGTTCCTGGCTCATGAGATCGGTCTCCGATTGTTGTTGTTATAGAACCTCGGGGGACGCCTCTCGCGGAAAACCGCCAGGGCAATCCCTCCGTTGAACCGGACTATATAGTAATACTATTTACGCAACAACACTTCCAAACAGGCGAATTTACGCTTATGTTACGCCTCAGCTCGAACAATATAGTCATACAATAAGAGAACCGACCATGACTGATAAGAAACCCACCCTGCGCTCCGCCCAATGGTTTGGCACTGCCGACAAGAACGGCTTCATGTACCGCAGCTGGATGAAGAATCAGGGCATCGCCGACCACCAGTTCCATGGCAAGCCGATCATCGGCATCTGCAACACCTGGTCGGAACTGACCCCGTGCAACGCGCATTTCCGCCAGATTGCGGAGCACGTCAAACGTGGGGTGATCGAAGCTGGGGGCTTTCCCGTGGAATTCCCGGTGTTCTCCAACGGCGAATCGAACCTGCGTCCGACCGCCATGCTCACCCGCAACCTGGCGAGCATGGACGTCGAAGAAGCGATTCGCGGCAACCCGATTGACGGTGTCGTGCTGCTGACCGGCTGCGACAAAACCACCCCGGCGTTATTGATGGGCGCGGCCAGTTGCGATGTGCCGGCGATCGTCGTCACCGGCGGGCCGATGCTCAATGGCAAACACAAGGGCCAGGACATCGGCTCGGGCACCGTGGTCTGGCAGCTCAGCGAACAAGTAAAAGCGGGCACCATCACCATTGACGATTTCCTTGCGGCCGAAGGTGGCATGTCCCGCTCGGCCGGCACGTGCAACACCATGGGCACCGCGTCGACCATGGCCTGCATGGCCGAAGCACTGGGCACTTCCCTGCCCCACAACGCGGCGATTCCAGCGGTTGATGCGCGTCGTTATGTACTGGCGCACATGTCCGGCATGCGCGCCGTGGAGATGGTTCGCGAAGACTTGAAGCTGTCGAAAATCCTCACCAAAGAAGCCTTCGAAAACGCCATTCGCGTGAACGCTGCCATTGGTGGTTCGACCAACGCCGTGATCCATTTGAAAGCCATTGCCGGGCGCATCGGTGTCGAGCTGGATCTGGATGACTGGACCCGCATCGGTCGTGGTATGCCGACCATCGTCGACCTGCAACCGTCCGGGCGTTTCCTGATGGAAGAGTTTTACTACGCCGGCGGCCTGCCAGCGGTGCTGCGTCGTCTGGGTGAAGCCAACCTGATTCCGAATCCGAATGCCTTGACTGTCAACGGCAAGACCCTCGGCGAGAACACCAAGGACGCGCCGATCTATGGCCAGGACGAAGTGATCCGCACCCTCGACAACCCGATCCGCGCCGACGGCGGCATTTGTGTGTTGCGCGGTAACCTCGCACCACTGGGTGCGGTGCTCAAGCCTTCAGCCGCCAGCGCCGAACTGATGCAACATCGCGGGCGTGCGGTGGTGTTCGAGAACTTCGACATGTACAAGGCGCGGATCAACGATCCGGAGCTGGAGGTGGATGCCAGCTCGATTCTGGTGATGAAGAACTGCGGCCCGAAGGGTTATCCGGGCATGGCCGAAGTCGGCAACATGGGTTTGCCGGCCAAATTGCTGGCCCAGGGTGTGACGGACATGGTGCGCATTTCCGATGCGCGCATGAGCGGCACGGCGTACGGCACTGTCGTTCTGCACGTGGCCCCGGAAGCGGCCGCTGGCGGACCTTTGGCGACGGTGAAAGAAGGTGACTGGATCGAACTCGATTGCGCCAACGGTCGTCTGCACCTGGACATTCCCGACGCCGAACTGGCCGCGCGCATGGCCGATCTGCAACCGCCGCAGCAACTGATCGTGGGCGGTTATCGTCAGCTGTACATCGATCATGTGCTGCAGGCGGATCAGGGTTGCGATTTCGACTTCCTGGTCGGCTGTCGTGGCTCTGAAGTCCCGCGCCACTCCCACTAACACCACCAATCTAATGTGGGAGCGGGCTTGCTCGCGAAGGCGGTTAGCTCATGCGACAACAATGTCGCATGTGCTGGCCTCTTCGCGAGCAAGCCCGCTCCCACATTTTGATCTTCATCTGATTCAGGACTGTGCTTGCTCTGGCGACCGTCCTCGCCGCGCCTGTTATCATGCGCGGCACCCCACCCCACAGGATCGCGCCGCTCCCCATGGATTACCGCAAACCCTCCGACCGCAAAAGCATGCACTCGCGCATCGTCCAGGAACTGGGCATGCAGATCGTTTCCGGACGCTTCAAACCGTGCGACAAACTGCCCGCCGAAGCCTTGTTATGCGAAGAGTACGCGGTCAGTCGCCCAGTCCTGCGCGAAGCCACCCGGGTTTTGGTCGCCAAGGGCCTGGTGTATTCCCGTCCGCGCGTGGGCACGGTGGTCAAGCAGCGCAAGGAATGGCACATGCTCGATCCGGATGTGCTGCACTGGCTGATGCAAAGCAGCCCGCAAAATGAATTCTTCGACCTGTTGACCAGCGTACGCAGCATCATTGAACCCGCAGCGGCCGCCCTCGCCGCGCAGTTCGCCACGGACGCGGACATCGCCTCCATCGGTGAAGCCTACCAACGCATGGAAGCGGCGCCGACGCCGGAAGCGCTGCTGCAACCGGACCTGGATTTCCATAGCCGGATTGCCGATGCGACCCATAACGACTTGCTGGCCAACCTGTGCAACATGCTGTCCGTGGCGATTGCCGAAGCCTTGAAGCATTCCAATCAGCGACCGAATCTGCATGAGCTGGCATTGCCCCGGCACAAGGCGATTCTGACGGCGATCGAAAACCGGGATGCGCTGGGTGCGCGGCATGCGACGTTGGTGCAGCTGGATGATGCGCGGAGTGCGTTAAACGCGGTGCTGGGCGCTGATCCCGAGTAATCAGCAGTCAGGGCACTACCCTGTTCAACCAATGAGGGTGCGGTATCCGGCTACCGCACCCGGCAATCGCCTGTCCCGTAGGCTCATGATTCCAATCATGCAAAGGATTGCATCATGCCTACAGCTCCATCGCCGGACACCACGGCGTATACCGACGTCACAGCCCGCGCGGTCAGTGCACAGTTTGGCACTCGTCCGACCTTACGCTCGGTAACCGCCCGCCTGCTCCAGAGCAGCCTGCTGGAAAAATATCCGTCACTGGATTTCGATCCCGAGCGCACTCGTCTCGCACAGCCGTTCTCCGGGGGCGGCTGGACGCTCACCCTGTTGCTCGACGTGGCGCTCAACTACCTGGCGAGCGGCACTGCACCGCGGCTGGACGAACAGTACGGTCGCCAGTGTTTTCTAACCAACAAAGCACCCGTGCGCCTGTCGGTCGATAGCACCCGCCGTCGCGAACCTGATATGCAAATTATCGCGGGCATCATGGCTGAATTGACCGCCACTGTTCATATCGGCTTCCAGGAAGACCTCAGTGCCTATTGGAACGCAGCGACCGACAATAGCGTCAGTCGCTGGCAATGGATTGCTGATTTGCTGGCCGGCGTGCTGAAAACCTCCTCTGTTCGCCACTCGTCAACCAACAGCCTGCAAGCCGACCTCCTCACCGAGCTCTGCAACAACCCCGATAAACAGCAGCGCCTTGAGGCTCCCGGGTCCAAAGGCAGGATCCACGCCTGCTTCATCGAAACCACGTTGAGCAAAGATCAGCTGTCGGTCAGCCTGCAAAGTCCTGACATTTTGCTGATCTGCGGTGAAACCCGTCTGCTGTGCAGCGTGTCCGGTGACATCGAATCATTTCCGTCCCTTGAGGCGTTCGGGCGGGCCTGGTGCACACGGTTTGAACCGGGCCTGATGGCCGATGCCATTACCTGGAAACGTTACGAACCTGACGGCAACCTTTTCGACACCCAGGCTGCCCTGCTGCTGAACCAACAGCTCGAAGACCTGGCCGCGCTGACGCTGCCGGCACGCACTAGCCTGGACGACCTGGAAAAACGCTACGAGGCCATCACCGATCCGGCCACGCGATTCATTGGCGCCCAGGCGAGCATTGGAACAGACCTCACTCACCTTCCCCTGATACAGGAAACGATTCCCCAGTGGTTGCAAAAGGCCAAAGCTACCGACCGCATGGCCTATCGCAAACAGGTGCTGGCCCTCGCAAGCCTCAAGCAACAGGCGGCAGGCCGCTCGTTTCAGACGGGTATCGACGACCTTCATACCTTCGCCAAAAAAGCCCTGCGTCAACAGATGAGCGAAGATCGACCCACCGCCCCCGACTATGACGCCGATCAGCTGGAGCTCACCTTCCATGTACCCGTCGGCGACTTGGGCAGCGGTTATATTCACCGGACCAAAATGTCGTTGACCCAACTGGCAATCAATAACCTGGCCAGTAGACCCAATGGCCGAATAACCATCCGTCACACCGCAGGCCTGGTGATTCAAGACTGGGTCACCGAGGCTTATCTGTTGGATCTGGTCAACCGGGTGAATGTTGGCAAACAGTACCCTGAGTTAATTCAGGCCCAATTGCTTGACGACACCCCGCAAGCGCGGGAACGCCAGCGACTGTTCGGCCTGGAGCTTGCCGTTCACTTGCCGATGTTGGCCCTGGAACAGGCGATCAAGGCTGAACAAGGCTTCACTCGTCAGGGCTATCGCTACGTCGAAGCGTTGATGCACGGCACCACGGCTGAGCGATTCGTGGACGAGCAGGAAGTTGTCCTGCGCCCCCTGGCTTTCCAAAGAAAGCCACAGGCCGAATGCGACGTGGTCAGCAACATGTTCATCATCGAGCCCCGTGATCTGCGCGCCGATGGTCCGCACATCCTCTACCGGCCGCTGTATGTTCCGGCGCTCCAGCAATTCCCGACCCGCCAGGCCCTGTGGCGCGCCATTGCGCAACCGGGTCAATTGCAGAGCAGCGTACTGACGTGGCTGACGGACCGTGCACGACCTGTCTACGACAACAACGGATTCAACGAACCACACATTATTCACTTCCACATTGGCGATGATTTCGTACCACTTCAAAAGCCGAAGCCGGCGATTCTGGCAGGCAACGAAGCCGCCGCCGACTGGATCGCGGCGCTGGAACACGGTCGGTTGCTAATGCAACTGTTCGATAGTAATGCCCGTGCATTGGTCGAACTGGCTGACCGGCAATCGGTGTCCAATGCGGAGAGCCGCTGGGCGATCATCCTCGAAGGTGGCTGGCTGCTGTTCAACAACCTGCTTTTACCCCTGGCGCGCGGCCCCGCCATGCTGGTGGGCTGGATGCTGCAAATTACCCATAGCCTGATCCAGGACCTGCCAGCGCTGGACAGCGATGACGCCGTGTCGCGGGAGCAAGCCTGGGTCGATGTGTTGCTCAACATTGGGCTGTTACTGCTGCATGCGCCACTTCGCGAAGCCAGCCCCAACGCACTCCCCCCAACGCTGCCCCAGAGTTTGCGCAGGTGTTGGCCCCATTGCGTCAGCCCACCGCGCAACCCTTCGATACAACCAGGGCTGAAATCACCGAGGCTTCGCCGGGGTTACCCTCCGAGCCACCGGGCAGTGGCAACACCCTGCTGGACTTCAACCTGTCCACCGCTCGCGATTCAGCCTCGGCCCGATTGTTCGAAAAACTCAAGGCCGTGCGGGTTCCGTGGCCGGCTAAGCTGCCAGACCCGATTGCCTCCGGCCCATTCAAAGGGCTGTACCGAATCAACGACAAATGGCACGCCACCGTCGCAGCCCTGTTTTTTCGCGTGAGCATCGTACCGGGATTTGGCGAGGTCTATCTGGTACACCCTGAACATCCTGATCATCCCGGTTTCAAACTGAAGTCCGATGGCCAGGGCAGATGGACCCTGGACCAAGGGCTGAAACTGGTCGGCGGTGGCCGCAAGAAAAGAATCGATGCGCTTCGCGAGCAACAACAACAGCGAATCGGGGAGCTGGAGCAGCAGTTTCAGGACTTTCTCGATCAGCAGGATCGCACGGTAAGACGCGTCGACATTGCCGACAACCTGGCACAGTTGAAACTCAAGAGCCCTTCCAGCACTGAGCAAGAGCGCTCCACTTTCCGCCAGCGGTACGTCCAGGAGCTGGACATCCAGACTCAAAGCTACGTAACGCTAATCGCCGGCATCAAGGAAAAAAGCGCCTTGACGGGCATACCTGTCGACGAACAAATGCGCTGCGTATTGCTTGGCAACATCATCAAAAATGAACGTAAACGGATTGTCATGGCTGACCATGATCGTGAAGCCGCCAACGCGAACTCCTCTGAGTTCAGCACCGCGGGGCGACTTTATGAGGCGCTGAGTACCGGGGACGAAGGACTCTGGGATCGCTACCTCGACTTTGTACGCACAACCAGCGAAATCAATGAAGTCATGATCAAGTCCTATGAAGAGGTGGACAAGCGGCTGCAAGAACTTGAGCAGATCCCCCAGCTGGGTGCGCAAGCGCTGGAAGAGTTGAACAAGCGTCGACCGGAAAACGAGCTGACAGCCCTAAGGGTCAAGATTTTTCAACTGATTACCCTGCGAATCCTCAGCGTCCAGACACTCCTGAGCGACACCACCACCGCCCTGGAAGCAGCCATCGACCCCTTGGTGATGCTGTCCCGGTCCCATGCGGAAATACAGTCTGCCCATGTTTATGAATCCTCGGACCGCATCGCTGTGCTCGACAACCTGGTCGACCGCTACAACAAGGCGCAGGACGCCCTGGGGAGTATCGAAATCTTCAGCGCCGATGAGTTGCATATGCCGGCGTTCAACCGCTTGCGCGAGATCATCGAGCAATTGCGCGTCGATGCCGAGCAGCGCCTGGCCGATGAACTTCAAAGGTCGTCACCCGCACAGGCGCAATCATCCACGCAAGAAGCGGGTACTTCGAAAGGAACAGCCGGTGGCAGGAAGCCTTCCACGGCCAGCCGGAAAAAGGTGATCAAAACGTCCAAAGGTATGTTGATTGGCGACGTTCGCCCGAACACCGACAATCAGGGCGGCGAAATCGTTGACATAAAAGGGCCTATGGAAGACAGCCCCTTGACGTCTTTCCGTGAAGACTCGCCCGATGTCTGGGTCGAAATGGTTGCAGCCAAAACACCGGAACCCAAAGCCACCTCCCGCCCCTACCCGCAACTCAAGGGCGACGCCCGCAAAGCGTTGGCGAAAGTCGATGAGCAGGTCAGGAAGATCGAGGGCTACGCACAACGTGCAAGCTCACCCAAGGAAATCGAAGAGCAGTTGCAACGTGAAGCGCAAAAGCTCATGCATTTCGCCGACAAGCTGGAAAACCATGAGCACGCCCCGTCAACCGGCGAAAAAGACGCCTCACTTCTCACCGAACTGCGGGACAAGGCCCGGGTTCTGGAGAACAAGGCGACGGAACTGCGCACCCGCATGACGTTGTACCAGGCTCCCACCAGCGAGGGGCTGGAATACCTGCAACATCACAACCAACTTTACGCGCGAATCATTGGCGCACGGGTTCAGCTGAAAACCGGGCGCAAGGATTTCGTGCAGGAGTACGTCTTGCTCAACCGTGAAAACCAACCCTGGTGGTATGGTCATTTTCACTACGCAAAGGCCAACGATGCCAAGGCGAACTACACCCAGGCACACTTGAAAACCAGGGAGCAACGCTACGAAACCTATGAATCGGCCTTGGCGAAGGCCAAGGACCCGAAACAAAAGATCGAAATCCATCATGGATTCATCACTAAATCCTTGGCCGAGCAGAGTTTTCTACCCTTGGAACCACGCTGATCCGCGTTTGGCACCCATAAAAAAGCCGCAACCCTGAGGTTGCGGCTTTTCTATTACAGCCTGGAATCAGTGAGCGAACAGCGAGTTGCCTTTCTGCCCCGCCAGTTTCTCCGGTTTGATCAGGAAGCGTGCCAGCGCCGGCAAAAGCCACAGCGCGCCGAACATGTTCCACAGCAGCATGAAGGTCAACATCAGGCCCATGTCGGCCTGGAACTTGATGGCCGAGAAGATCCAGGTGCACACGCCGATCGCCAGGCACAGGCCGGTGAACAGCACGGCTTTACCGGTGGACTTCAGCGTCTGGTAGTACGCCTCTTGCAACGGCAGACCAGCACGCAGGAAGCTTTCCAGGCGACTGTAGATGTAGATCCCGTAGTCCACGCCAATCCCCACCCCGAGCGCCACGACAGGCAAGGTCGCGACTTTCACGCCGATGCCCATGAAGGCCATGAGGGCGTTGCCGAGTACCGAAGTCAGGACCAGCGGCAGCACGATGCACAAGGTCGCGGCCCAGGAACGGAAGGTGATCATGCACATGGTCGCCACGCAGATGTACACCAGGATCAGGATGGTCAGCTCGGATTCCTTGATCACCTCGTTGGTGGCCGCTTCGATCCCGGCGTTACCGGCCGCCAGGATGAATTCCAGGCCTTCCTTGTTGTTCTCCTTGGCGAAGTCTTGCACCGCATGCACGGCGCGATCCAGCGTGGCGGCCTTGTGATCGTTGAGGAACACCAGCACCGGCGCCAGGGAGCAACTGTTGTTGTACAAACCATCAGCCCGAGCGATCGAGTTGTTCAGCACGTCCGGGTTACGCGACAAGGTTTCCCATTTCAGGTTGCCTTCGTTCATGCCCTTGATCATCTGCTTGGACACGGTCACCAGCGAGATCGCCGACTGCACGCCCTCGGTGTTCTGCATCTTCCACATCAGCTCGTCGATCGGCGCCATGGCCTCGTAGCGCGAGCATCCTTCGGACTTGGTCTTGACCATCACCACCAGCACGTCGGAACTGGTGGAGTAATTGCTGATGATGAAGTTGTTGTCCTTGTTGTAGCGCGAGTCCGGACGCAGTTCCGGAGCGCCCTGGTCCAGGTCACCGATTTTCAGGTTCTGGCTGTACCAGAGGCCGCCGCTGAAGGCCAACAAGGCCAGGATGATCGACACCGGCGCCACTTTCGGGCTGGCAAAATTCGACAGCAGGCGCCAGAACGGGTGTTCGCGGTGCGCGTCTTTCTTGCTGCGTTCGACTGCGCGTTTGCTGATGCCGACGTAGGAAATCGCTACAGGCAGCAGAATCAGGTTGGTGAACACGATGACCGCCACGCCGATCGACGCGCCGATGGCCAGTTCACGAATCACGCCGATGTCGATGATCAGCAGCGTGATGAAACCTACCGCATCCGCAAGGATCGCAATCATGCCGGGCAGGAACAGCTGACGGAACGTGCGCCGCGCCGCAGTCAAGGCGTTTTCTGCCTCGCTGGACTGCAAGGCGATACCGTTGATCTTCTGCACACCATGGGAAATACCAATGGCGAAGATCAGGAACGGCACCAGCATCGAGTAGGGATCGAGCCCGAAACCAAAGAAATGCATCAAACCGAGCTGCCAGACCACCGCCACCAGCGTGGTGCTCAACACCGCCACGGTGCTGCGCATGCAGTTGGTGAACCAGTAGAGCAGGACCAACGTGATGACGAAGGCGACGCCGAAGAACATCACCACCATGACCAGCCCATCGATCAGGTCGCCGACTTTCTTGGCGAAACCGACGATGTGGATCTTCACGTTAGGGTTCTGGGCTTCGAACTTGTTGCGGATCTTGTCTTCGAGTTCGTGAGAGAACTTGCGATAGTCCAGCGCCAGCAACTTGCCTTGGTCCTGCGGGTCCGGGTAGGACTCCAGCAGCGGGATATCGACAATGCTCGACTTGAAGTCGTTGGCCACCAGACGCCCGACCTGACCGGACTTGAGCACGTTGTTGCGCAACAGGTCGAGGCTTTGCTGGGAGCCGTTGTAGCTCTGCGGAATCACTTCGCCACCGGCGAAGCCCTCCTCTGTCACTTCAGTCCAGCGTACGCTCGGGCTCCACAGCGACTTGAGACCGGAACGGTCAACACCGGAAATGTAGAACACCTCGTCATTGATCTGACGCAGAGTCTCCATGTACTCCTTGGAGAAGATGTCGCCATCAGTGGCTTCCACCGAGATGCGCACCGTGTTGCCCAGGTTCGCCAGATCGTTGCGATGCTCCATCATCTTTTGAATGAACGGATGCTCGAGCGGAATCATTTTTTCGAAACTGGTGGACGGCCGGATCAGCGTCGCTTGCCAGAACAGGAAGATGCTGACCAGCAGGCAGATGAAAATCACTGCCGGGCGGTTGTTGAAAATCAGGCGTTCGAGAAACGTCGCCTTGTCTTGATGATGAGTGCTCAAGGATGTCATAGACCCGCCTTCTTATTATTTGCCCGGCTCATTTGGACGACCCATTTTTTCCGTTCTCTGCGCCGGCGCCGGTTGGCGAAGTGACGCGAACGCCACCCTGTCCTGCCAGGATCAGATTACCGTTGCCCGCTGCGGTGACTGCCGAAACGGAAATGCGATCCGGTCGGTTGAACACGCTGAAGGTTTCGCCGTCGTCGTTGCTGCGGATCACCGAGCCACCGTTGCCGACGATCACGATGGAACCGTCGTCGAGCAGCGTCGCACCAGACAGACCGAATTCCAGTGCGCCGCGAGCGGCCTGGAGCTCAATCGGCTCCCAGGTGGTACCGAAATCGGTGGAGCGAAACAGATTGCCCCGCAGCCCGTAGGCCAGCAGCGTATTGGCTTGAGCGGTGCCGATCACGCCAAACAGTGAGCCCTCATAGGGACCTTCAAGCTTCTCCCAGGTCTGGCCCCAGTCGGCGGAGCGGAACATGCTGCCCTGCTCGCCAACGATGAACAGACCGGAATCCTTGACCGCGGCGATGGCGTTGAGGTGGTACTGGTCTTCGTTGTCGAGGCGATCGCTGACATCTTCCCAGTTCTTGCCACCGTCGGTGGTGGCCAACAACGCGCCGTAAGCGCCTACGGCAAAGCCGCTGTTGACGTCCTGGAACCAGACGTCGAGCAGCGGCGATTCGCGTTTCAGGTCTTCGAATTGCTTGGTCCAGGTGACGCCGCCGTCCTCGCTTGCGAGGATCTGCGCATCATGGCCGACGGCCCAACCGTGCTTGTCGTCGACGAAATACACCGACGTCAGCAGTTGCCGCGTCGGCACCTTGGCCTGGGTCCAGGTCGCGCCCTGGTCATCGGAATACAAAATGTGCCCGCGATCACCGACCGCCACCAGACGCTTGCCGGCGTGCACGACGTCGAGCATCAGGCTTTTGCTGGCTTTGGCAGACTCAACGGAATAGACAATGTCGGATGCTGGCGCAGCAGCGGCCAGCACAGGTGCCGACAGCATGGCACAGCCCAACAGCGAGAGCGCTGTAGCCAGCAACGCGAATTTGCGTAATGCCGGCGGGCGGCAGATACCCACACCCATGACAGGCTCACTCATAGACCTTCCCCCATTATTATTGTTAGGTCGTTCAACCTTTCTGGGCGCCGTAAGGGCTGCTGTTTTAGATTGCCCTTTCTGAAGCATAGTCCTGAAATACGCAATCTAGAGCCACTTCGGAAGCTGGGCTTATCCTATCGGGGTTTGGAAAGGTCTGACAATCGACGCCACGTTATGTTTTGTTAACTGAGGGGATAACGGGTGTGGGTGAATGAAAAGGCATTCGCAGGGGTGATTTCGATGGGGGTGTAAATCCGTTGCTGCGATTAAGGCCGCCATCGCGAACAAGCTTGCTCACATTCGATCTCACCTTGATGGTCACAACAGGACGCGCTGGGCTAAGGTGTTTGCAAAGCCCTGACGCATCGAGCCTCCATGTTCTTCCTCGCCCGCACCCACCCTCGCCTCACCTCTGCCGCCGCGCTTGGCATTGCCGTGGGCATCCTGGCGCCGTCCGACTCGGTCATCAGCAAAATCCTCTTCGGCTGGAACGCCGGGGTCTGGATTTACCTGGTCCTGATGTCCTGGCTCACCGCGCGTGCCAAAGCGCCGGATGTGAAACGCATTGCCGAGGTCGAAGACGAAAACGCCGGGTTGGTGCTGTTTATTGTATGCATCGCCGCGATTGCGAGCCTGGCGACCATCGCCATTGAACTGGCCGGCAGCAGAGAACTGGAAACCACCCGCAAACTGTTGCACTACGGCTTTACGGCATTGACCGTAATCGGCTCATGGCTGCTGATCGGGGTGATTTTCAGCGTGCACTACGCCCGTCTGTTCTACACCTGGGCCGGCGAAGACCCTGCGCTGCGTTTTGCTGAAAATCTGACAACGCCCAACTACTGGGACTTCCTGTATTTCTCTTTCACCATCAGCGCGGCGGTCCAGACGTCCGATGTCGGCGTGGCGACCCGGGATTTGCGCAAGATTGTCCTGGCGCAGACGCTGATCGGTTTCCTGTTCAACACGGCCATTCTGGGGTTCTCGATCAACATCGCCGCGGGACTGTTCAATTGACCCCTGCACAAACGTTCTAGTCATCCCCATTGGTGCGGCGTTAAATAAGTCAGTAACCCGTCTCGCAGGTGCAGCATGACTTCTCACAACTGGATCGACCTGGCCCAGGACGCCGACACCGGCATCGAGACCCTGCGCGCGCATTTCGAAGGCCATGCCTACGACCCGCACTGGCATGACAGCTATCTGGTGGGCGTCACCGAACAAGGGGTTCAGCAGTTCAATTGCCGCCGGGCGAAGCACCAAAGCACGCCGGGCAAGGTGTTTCTGCTCGAACCGGGCGACATCCACGACGGCGAAGCACCGACCGAAGACGGTTTCACCTACCGCATGCTGTACCTCGACCCGCAGTGGCTGAAACGTGAACTCAGTGCCGTATTCGACAATGCCCCCGACAACAGTGAACTGAGTTTCGCCAACACCCTGGCCAGCGACTCGCGACTCGCCCACGCCACCAGCCTGGCGTTTCAAACCCTGCATCACGGCGAGCTGAAAATCGTCCGCCAGACCGCCCTCGACGGTTTGCTCGAACGCCTGACCAGTCACCTGCACTGGCGCGCCCGCTATGGCGAAGACCCGCGCCTGCCGCTGGTGGCGCAGAAGGCGCGGGAGTACCTGCACGCCAACGCACAATACGACATCGGCCTCGACCACCTGGCCGCAGCAACGGGCGTTGATCGCTTCCGCCTGACCCGCGCCTTCAAGGCCGCCTATGGCATCGCACCGCACGCTTACCTCGTGCAATTGCGCCTGGCGACCGCCCGCCGAATGCTGGCCCGTGGCGAGCAACCGGCGACGGTGGCGATGGAACTGGGGTTTGCCGATCAGAGTCACCTGGGCCGCTGGTTTGTCCGCGCTTATGGTTTGACGCCGGCGTTGTATCGCAAGCGCTGCTCAAATCTTCCAGACGCATGACCCGGACTTTGTGAGGATCGGCTCCTGAGATCATTCACGGAGTCCGCTGCCATGTTGTCCACCTTTCCCACGTTGCTGCCATTTTTGCTGTTCGCTTTCGTCGCCTCCATCACGCCGGGGCCGACCAATATTCTGGTGCTGAGCAACAGCGCGAGGTACGGCTTCAAAGCCGCATTGCCAATCATTTTTGGCGCCTGCACGAGCGCGGCATTGATTGTGTTGTTAGTAGGCAGCGGTGTGGGTCAGTCGCTTGCCGGGCTACCAAGGGTGCAATCGCTGATGCAATGGTGCGGAATCGCTTGGCTTAGCTACTTGGCCTGGCAAATATTTCATGCACCAGTCACGACCTTCGATGTTGATGAAGGTGGCAAGCAAAGGTTTGGATTATGGGCGGCCGCAGGCTTACAACTGGTCAATCCCAAGACCTGGATGATGGCCTTTGCCGTGGTCGGCGTATTTGCCGGATCCGGCGATAATCGTCAACTTCAAATTGTCTGCCTGTCGCTGGCATTCTTCCTGGTCTCGCTGCCGTGCCTGGGTGTTTGGGCATTGCTGGGAAAGGGAGCAAAGAGGTGGTTTGGTTCGGCAAAAGCTATCCAGCGTTTTCATCAGGCAATGGCACTGCTGCTATTCGGTTCTGCCTGGTTCACGCTGACTTGACGCCCTGCGTCTGCACAACAGGTACAAAAATGCCCCGAAACATTCGGGGCATTTTCGTGTTGAATGACTGGAAAGACGCTCCCTCTATTAGAAGAAGTAACTCAGCCTCAAGCTCCCGCTCCAATCCTGGCTAACCGTTGTACCTTTGCTGCCACCCACCTGACCGGAAACCTGCCAGTTGCGTTGCGCCGGTGTCCACTTCAAGCCGGCGCCATATTCGATAGAACTGCTGGCGCGATCATCATCGAAGCTGTCGTCGTTAATCTTGACCTCATTGGTTTTCACAAATTCGTGATTGACCGCCGTCATCAGGCTGGGCTCCAGCAGGCTGCCGTTGTCGAGGCTGATGACACGCCCGCCTCTGACCCCCACCTTGCCCTGCACGGAACGCATAGTGTCGCTTTTCACTTCCAGGCCGTTGTCGAGCCGGTACTTGTCGCTTTGGATGACACCAGTCGATACCTGCACTTGAGGTTCAACAAAATAGTCGTTCTTCAAGCGAATATGCTTGCCCACGGCCACCGAGCCACTGGCGCCCAAGGCCTTGTAATCGCCTTTGGTGCGTGTGCATCGCTCATGGTGACTTTGGCCTTGTTATCGAACTGGTTGATCTTGGCCATGACATTAACGAACACCCCGCTCTCGACATCGAAGGTGCTGCCGTAGACACCGGCATTCAGACTGTCAACCGTGGCGCTGGAGCCGTACTTGAGATCCATTTTGGTGTGGCTTGACCCGACGAATCCGCCCACCACCCACGACCTGCCGCCCAGATCCACCATTGTGTCGGCCCCGCCAGTTATACCCGTCTGGTTCTGGGTGTAGCCATCACCGTAGGCATTATCGACGTTGTACTGGTTACCATAAGTGCGAACCCAGACACTGTTGCTGAGGTTTTTGACCGAACTGTCGTTCATCGAGCGCATCGATGCTTCCGGTCGGACGCTCAGGCTCCGGTCCCCCAATTGATCGCTGAGCATGGCCGCTTCAGCATTCAGCACACTGCGTGCACTGCCGGCCAGGGCCAACGCAGTATTACTTGAGGTACTGACCGTTTCCTTATCTGGATTCAGGTACAAACCCTGACCTTCCTTGGCCAATCGGTACACAAACGTACCTGCGTCTACGGTTTCACGACCGCCCAGCGAGAAGCTCGCGTCGCCAGCGGCGATATTACCGACCTTCACCGCTTCGGCCGTGACAGGCGTCGTACCGGTAGCGGTGATTTGCAGCTGGTGTTGCCCGCTCGCATTGCCGGTGACGTTCAGGAAATCGGTGTTGCCGTTGCCCAGATCGGTGCCCATCACAAACGTACCGCGACCGGAAAGATCGCCGACATTCAGTTGCTGGTACTGCTCGTTCGTGCCCATGCGAACAACGCCGTTATCCAGAGCAAGGCGCTGTACGGTGCTATCCGTGGTCATCTGCCATTGCGCCATATTGCTGATGGACACGTTGGGAGTGTTATTGATTTGCCCGGTTAACACCGAGCCGTTGTCCATTGATACGTTGCCATTGGCCGCGCCCGATACATCACCGGTCAGACGACTGCCGTTGTTCAATACCAGACTGGAAACATTTTCAACGTTGCCATTCAAGGCTGAATTGTTATCCAGCGAGACAGTAGCAACATTGACAGCATTGCCATTGATCGCCGCACCATTATCCAGTTTCACTGTCGCAGCGGTACCTGCAACAGCCTGCACATTGCCATTCAATGTGCTGTTGGAATCAAGGCTGACCTGAGTGACATTCTGCAAATTGCCATTGATGGAGGCTGCGTTTTTCATCAACAGCGCAACGGTGCTTCCGGTATCGGCAACGACATTGCCATCCAGAGCACTGCCGTCAATGGTGAGATTGGCGGTGGAGCGATTGGTCGCTTGCAACAGGTTACCGTTTCCACCGATCAGCTCACTGATGCCAGAAATATTGATATTCGCAACTGTACCGGCAGCACCCGAAGAGCCCAATAAGATGGCTGACCCTGTTCCCCCCGTTACACGGGTACTGTTCAACGTCACAGTGTTGGCATTGACACCGGTTAAATCAGTGTTGATTTGCAGGCCGTTCTTCTCTCCGGACAGAACGCTGCCGTTGGCCGAAAGCGTCGCCCCACCAAGCCTCACACCATAACTGTCCGAACCTGTACCTCGGATGGTGGAGTTCTCGACGTTTAATACGGCAAAACCCACCGCATCCGCGCCATTCAGGCCGATGATCGTGCTTCCTCCTTTGACCGTCGCGCTCGAAGACGCCGGGGTAGTGGTATTGCGACCCAAGAGAAGACCGAAACTGTTGGTACTGATGATGGTGCTGTTGTCGATGATGGCGCTGCTGTCGATCAGTTGTATCGCCCCCCTGCCAGCCGCGCTGTTTACAGTCGCACCAGAGAGGTTTACCACTGAAATGTTGGCATCGATACGGGCGCTTTGACCGCCATTGAAAACGACGTTGGCATTTGATGACGAGATGGTCAGCGCCTGTGCGTTATCAATGGTTAGTGTGCCCCCTTGGGACACCACCCAGGCTTCCGGTGCGGGTGGGTTCGTGACGACTGCGCTCTCACCTGGATTTAGCGTTCGACTGAAGGCCTCGCTGGAGGATAGAAGTGCCGCAGCAATCACTAACTTCTGAAAAGTCACAGAGGGCGGAGATTTAAAACAAAAATGCATGGGGAATTCCTCAAACTGCGCAACTACTGACATTGCTTTTTGGCAGTATTGAAAGCTCCCACCAAAAAAACGTTCGACACCCTAATGAGAAAATCGAGACTTTTATGTAGGAAAAATCTCCAATAAAAGAGGAATTATCCTCGCCGACTGTAGTGTGTTTACCGTTCCCTTGCCGTTAACACGGGGAATCGCGAAAGAAACATCCGTGTCTCTCTCGCAACACCGATCAGCTAATACACCAACTAAGGAGCCGGAGCAGGTGTCAAATCGCAATAGTTAAAATTGCTGGTGATATTGTCTACCCGTTTGATTACTGGCTCAGACGATTGCTGTCCATTGATATCGGTCGTGTACCAATATTTGCCGTACGCTATTGCTCCGATGAAAGGTTGCGCCAATTTGAAGATGGCAGCACTGGCCACAGGCGCGACATCAGGGACATCTGCGGCTTTGATCACATAATCTTTCGAGTCTTCAGTACCAGGAATTAGATCAGTCCCCGCCTGATCCCTGTAAGCTGCGAAATGTGCTGTAATCGTTTTGCCTGGAGGTAGAAGCGAGTCTTTTTTAATTTGCAAGCCTAGAACCATGTTACTGGTTGGACTGATCATGCCGTAACATTCGATGTAATCGCGCAAGGCCGGACTGCGGACCCGGATTGTAGGTAGAGGTAAAGGTATTGCTGCACCAGCAACGGTCACCGGTTGTATACGGGATTTCATTACGTTTTTATCACTGCCTGTCTTCTGAATGGTCCAGTAAGCATCTACTGTGCCAATGGGCAAACTGGATATGATATCTGCCGAAACAGAAACTTCAAATTCAACCACATCTACAGATGGAGTTAACTCACCTACGAACTGACCATTAATGTAACACTTCGCTAACTCGGCCGAAGTAATAGGAGGCTGACCGATTGCAAGGGTAACTTTAAATTTTCCCGGACTATTTCTGTCACCGGGCCGCAAGTTGTTAGCCGTATTCGAGTCACCTGTCACTACAGGCAACACGATATCTCTGTTGGTAAGATCTGGAAGATCCGGGTTCGTGGGTCCCGCATAGTCGAATGCCAACGTGATGAGTTGAATGGGAGATTCAGCGTTTGGAATACCGGGTCGAACGATCTCATACCAGATATTGGCCATTTTAGGCTCATCGGCATCGTTAAATATTTGGGAGAGATCCGTGTATGTCAGGGCAAACGTTAAATTGGTATTGGCGACCCACGGTTGGGAAGTGAGATTTACATAGTTAGTTGCGTCAGTGGCGTCTTCAATGGTAATGAAAATTTCATCACCTGGCTCTGCGTTCGTGATGAAAGCGCTTTCAACGATCGCGGTTATTCCACCGGCAAAATCGTCCAGATAAAGTGCCGTGGTATAGTTCGGATCGGTTTTCGGAACCAATGGACCTTTTGTTGAAACTGGAGGTTGTGCCAATGCCAATGTCAGTACGTCACTTGCGGCAGACTCCCGACTTTCATTACCAGGCAGATCTTTCCATTGATACTGAATTTTGACGCGGCCGTTTGGAAATGTGCGTAACACGGTGTTGGCGATAGTAAATGCGCCGCTAGCGGGTACCGCGGCGTTCCATACCTCGACTCGCTGAGCGCCAGAAATCAACCAGACGCGAAGATTATCGTCAAGACGACGCAGCGGATAACCAACGTTCACGGTGAAATTCAGGTTGGCGTTAGCCGGCTCCGCCAACCAGGCTTCGGTAATTGTGCGTTGCGCATCCGAGGGTGGATTAACGAACTGGGGGGTTGGCGTTGGTACGACGAGCGTGACCACGGTATTCCCAGCGTTATCTGACCTTTTTGAACCAAACGGTGCAGTCTTGTCGATAACAAACTCCAACCTATTGGTGGGTTCATTAATCCCCCCCCGCTTTGTAGAGTTGAAACTCAACTTCATAAGTGGTGGGCGTTGCCGGTGCTGGAAGTTCTGGAAACAAGCTTGCTGGCAACTGGATCGGTATAGTCCCATTCGGCCTGGCAGCAACCGGACCAAGTTCAATTTTGTTTTCCCACAATGTCAGTGTCTGGCCTTTAACACCGTATTCCAGTTCCAGTTCATCCTCGTCAAACTCTTCTGCAGTGCGAGTAAAGTTGATCGTCACAAACCCGGTATCCAGCACGCTTTTAGCGATCAGACCGTCCGCAAGTGTGTCTATCGCAACATCAGCCATGGGGCCAATATTCTTGATGCCGTTGAATTCAGGTCTTGGAGTTCTCGGTACGATTTTTATAGCCATGTTTCCATCTCCTTGTGTATTCAGGCCAAAAGGGCCACTTTCGCCAGGTGTTACCCTGTCTATTTTCACCAAACCTTTTTTCGACTCGCCGAAAAGTCGCCCACCTTTGAACAACTGCCAGTGTGCAATAGCTGAAGCATTATCAATAAGTGGTCTGACATTGGGGTCAAACGGAACAACAAACAGCCAATGTCCATTCATATGTTTCTGCTCCAGCGTTATTTCCCAGTCACCGTAAGTATCCGGCACTGGCGGACCACTTCCATTCAAACTTGAATACCCTTGCCAATATAATTTGGCTTTATCACCAACTGCCGCAGGGCTATTGACTGTAGGTATCAAAACGGTTGCTCCCGAGGTCAATGGCGGTACTGTCTTGTTATTCAAGTAACCCCAAACCGTTGCATGGGGAAACGTAGGTTCATTCAGAACAAGAATGGGCGCGTGATCTATCGTCAGTTTTCTTTCTGGTGAAGGTTCCGGGATGCCCCCACCTCCTTTCCAAATCACGTAGGACAAAAGCGCAACGCCGTCAGTTGCGAGGTGCGCCGGGGTCAAATTGAAATAGAGAAAAGATGGTTGTGGTGGACTGTAGAATTCTTCGTAGATCCTTGTAACAGTGCCACCCTGATTCAGGTCAATCCAAAGTTCGTCCTGTGGCTCCGGGCCTGGCCAGTAAGGAATAATGATTCGAGTACCATTAAGCAAAATATTGCGCGGCACGTATCCGTCGAGATCATTATCATCAATACCTTCCACCGATAGCGGGCTCGCTAGAATCCCTATACTTCTATCGGTCGCCGTCTTCATCGTCATGATGTACTCGCCCGTTCACTTTAATTACGCGGAAGATTTGAGATGCTTCTGGGGAGATTAAGCGCTTAGACGATGCACTTGCCTACTGTCAAATGTGACAGGTAAAGATACCGTTCGTCGGTTTTTGAACGAGCTTTTGTCCATTCCCACATCAAATGCTTCTTGACGGCGATGTGTGGATTGATGTTTCCTGAAACCGGTTTCATGAATTTACGCAACTGACTCCGACAATAAGAAAATCAACGCCATGAACGATTTCTCCGCCGCCCAACGCAGCCGCGTGACCATGCTCGACGTCGCCGAACACGCCAAGGTCTCCAAGGCCAGCGTCTCGCGCTTCATCGGTGATGACCGTGCCCTGCTCTCCGATGCCATTGCCCTGCGCATCGAGCAGGCGATTGCCGAGCTGGGTTATCGCCCGAACCAGATGGCCCGCGGCCTGAAGCGCGGGCGAACCCGCCTGATCGGCATGCTGGTGGCCGATATCCGTAACCCTTATTCGATTGCCGTGATGCACGGGGTGGAAACCGCCTGCCGTCAGCACGGCTACAGCCTGGTGGTGTGCAACACCGATCGCGATGACGAGCAAGAGCGTCAGCACCTGGCGTTGTTACGCTCGTACAACATCGAAGGCTTGATCGTGAACACCCTCGGCCATCACCGCGACGAATTACTTGAACTGCACCGGGAAATGCCGCTGGTGCTGGTGGATCGCAAGGTCGAGCAGCTGGAGAGTGATCTGGTCGGCCTGGACAATCCGGCCGCCGTTGAAATGGCCCTCGCTCATTTGCAAGAACGCGGCTATCGCGATGTGTTGTTGGTGACCGAGCCGTTTGACGGCACCAGTTCGCGGATCGAGCGGGTCAGCAGTTTCAAGGCGCAGATCGAGCAACGTCCGACGCTTCAAGGGACCATCGCCGAGACCGGCAGCGATCTGAGCACACGTTTGAAAACCTTCCTCGACACACCCGGCCCCGGCCCGAAAGCGCTGTTCTGCGCCAACGGAATCGCCGCGCTGGCCAGCACCCATTCGTTGCGTGAACTGAAGTGCAACCTGTTCGAGGACGTCGGCCTGATCGCCCTCGATGATCTGGATTGGTATCCGTTGGTAGGCAGCGGCATCACCGCCCTCGCCCAGCCGACGGCTGAAATTGGCGCCAGTGCGTTTGAGTGTTTGCTCAAGCGCTTGCGTGGTGATGACTGGCCGGTGCGGACCCTGGATTTTTCGGCACGGTTGATTGTGCGGGGGTCGACCCTTGGAAATTCTCGGTGACTGGACTGGCCTCTTCGCGAGCAAGCCCGCTCCCACAGGGGTACGCATTTCAAATGTGGGAGCGGGCTTGCTCGCGAAGAGGCCCTCAAGAACACCGCACCCCACAGAAAGCCTATTTTTTTGAACAAAAATGAAACCGGTTTCAGAGGTATACAACAATGAATAAACCACCCGTTTCCATCAGCCTGTCGAGCTACGGCGCCGACCTTGTTCGCCAACGCGGCCAGGGATCGTTTATCGACGTGTTAGCCGCCGCGGGCGCCACGCGTATCGAATGGCGCGAAGAGCTGCTGACCGTCGAAGATCCCGCCCAACTGGCCGAAGCTTCTCAGGCCCAAGGCCTCGAAAGCGTGTATTCCTCACCGATGGAATTGTGGCTGGCCGGCCAGTCCAGACCCAATCCCGAACTGATCTCTGCGCTCCAGCGCGCCCAGGCATTCGGTGCCAAATGGCTGAAAGTGTCCCTGGGTTATTTCACCGACAACAGCGACCTCCAGACCTTGTCCCGCGTACTGGGCAAAAGTTCGGTGCAGTTGCTGGTGGAAAACGATCAATCCTTGCACGGCGGCCGCATCGAACCGTTCCAGCGTTTTTTCACTGACATCGAGCAACATAAGCTGCCGGTCAAAATGACCTTCGACATCGGCAACTGGCATTGGCAAGACCAGTCCGCCGCCAGTGCCGCGCGGTTGCTCGGTCGCCACGTCGGTTATGTGCACTGCAAAGCCGTGACGCGCCGGGCGGACGGCAAACTGGTCGCCATACCGCCGGCCGTCAGTGACCTGCATCTGTGGGAGCAACTGCTGCGGCACATGGCCCAAGGCGTGATGCGGGCGGCGGAATATCCGCTGCAAGGCGACGACCTGGTGCAGCTGACCACCGAGCACGTCGCCACCCTCGCCCGCCTCGGTCAAACCCGGTTGGAGAGCGCTCATGTCTGAGATCGATATCCTGTCGTTCGGCGAAACCATGGCCATGTTCGTCGCTGAGCAGAACGGTGATTTGGCCGACGTCGGCCACTTCCACAAACGCATTGCCGGGGCCGACAGCAATGTCGCGATTGGCTTGTCGCGGCTGGGTTTCAACGTGGCCTGGTTGAGCCGGGTGGGCGCTGATTCGCTGGGACGGTTCGTGATTGACACCCTGGAAAAAGAAGGCCTGGATTGCAGCAACGTCGCCATCGATACCGCGCACCCCACCGGTTTTCAACTCAAGTCGCGCACCGACGATGGCAGCGATCCGGTGGTCGAGTATTTCCGCCGTGGGTCGGCGGCGAGTCATCTGTCGCGGCAATCGATCGCGCCAGAATTACTGAACGCCCGGCATTTGCATGCCACCGGCATTCCCCCGGCGCTGTCCGAAACGGCTCGGGAAATGTCTGTCGAATTGATGACCCGCATGCGCAATGCCGGGCGCAGCGTGTCCTTCGACCCGAACCTGCGCCCAAGCCTGTGGGCCAGCCAACAACAGATGATTAGCGAGATCAACCGCCTCGCCGCCCTCGCCCACTGGGTGCTGCCGGGGTTGAGTGAAGGCCGTTTGCTGACCGGTTTCGAAGACCCGGCCGACATCGCAGCGTTCTACCTCGACCAAGGCGCCGAAGCCGTGGCGATCAAACTGGGCCCGCACGGTGCGTATTACCGCACCCATCTGGACCAGGGTTTCGTGGCGGGCGTGCCGGTGAAAACGGTGGTCGACACCGTCGGTGCCGGCGATGGTTTTGCCGTCGGCATGATCAGCGCCCTGCTGGAAAACCACAGCTTTGCCGACGCCGTGAAGCGTGCCAACTGGATTGGCAGCCGCGCGGTGCAGAGCCGTGGGGATATGGAGGGGTTGCCGACCCGGGAAGAACTGCCACTCCCCTTAACCGATCGTTCCCTCGCTCCTGCGTGGGAATGCAGCCCGTGACGCTCCGCGTCACAGGGGACGCGGAGCGTCCCTAGAGGCATTCCCACGCGGAGCGTGGGAACGATCACTGAATACCGTTACCTGCTGCGACAAAAACAACAAGCTCAGGAGCACCACTATGAAAACCGCAACACTCGCCGCCCGCCGCTGGTGGTACATCATGCCGATCGTGTTCATCACCTACAGCCTGGCGTACCTGGACCGCGCCAACTACGGGTTTGCTGCCGCCTCCGGGATGGCCGCCGACCTGATGATCACACCGGGCCTGTCGTCGATGCTCGGCGCACTGTTCTTCCTCGGCTACTTCTTCTTCCAGGTGCCGGGCGCGATCTACGCCCAGAAACACAGCGTCAAGAAGCTGATTTTCGTCAGCCTGATTCTCTGGGGTGGCCTGGCCACGTTGACCGGGATCGTCTCCAACGCCTACTGGCTGATCGTCATTCGCTTCATGCTCGGCGTGGTCGAAGCCGCGGTGATGCCGGCGATGCTGATCTATCTGTGCCACTGGTTCACCCGTGCCGAACGCTCGCGCGCCAACACCTTCCTGATCCTCGGCAACCCGGTGACCATGCTCTGGATGTCGGTGGTCTCGGGGTATCTGGTGCAGCATTACAGCTGGCGCTGGATGTTCATCATCGAAGGTTTGCCGGCGGTGCTCTGGGCGTTTATCTGGTGGCGTCTGGCCGATGACCGTCCCGCCCAGGCCAAGTGGCTGAGCGACCAGGAAAAGCACGATCTGGAAAGCGCCCTGGCCGCCGAACAGGTCGGCATCAAAGCGGTGAAGAACTACGCCGAGGCCTTCCGTTCGCCCAAGGTGATCATCCTGGCCTTGCAGTTTTTCTGCTGGAGCATCGGCGTCTATGGCTTCGTGTTGTGGCTGCCGTCGATCCTCAAGGCTGGCGCACAGATGGACATGATCGAAGCCGGTTGGCTATCGGCGCTGCCGTATCTGGCGGCGGTGATTGGCATGCTGCTGGTGTCCTGGGGCTCGGACAAAATGCAGAAGCGCAAACGCTTCGTCTGGCCGCCGCTGCTGATCGCCTCGATTGCTTTCTATGGCTCCTACGCCTTGGGCGCTGAACACTTCTGGTGGTCCTACACCCTTTTGGTGATCGCTGGCGCCTGCATGTACGCGCCTTACGGTCCGTTCTTCGCAATCATTCCGGAAATCCTTCCAGCCAACGTGGCCGGGGGTGCCATGGCGCTGATCAACAGCATGGGCGCGCTCGGTTCGTTTGGTGGTTCGTATCTGGTCGGTTACCTGAACAGCTCCACCGGCTCGCCGGGGGCTTCTTATCTGTTGATGAGCGGCGCCTTGATGCTCTCGGTGGTGCTGACGATTTTCCTCAAGCCCGGCGCCAGTGACCGGGTCGTGGCCAAGGCCGCTGTGCAACGGTCTACGGCCGCTCATTCCTGAATTGAAGTTGAGATGATGACGATGAAAAAGCAGGTTGTGCTGTACAAGAAACTCTCGCCGCTGCTGATGGCTCGCCTGCACGAGCAGACCGAGGTCACGCTGATCGACAACCTCAATGCCGATGGCCTGGCAACGCTGCGCGAAGCCCTGCCCCGCGCCCACGGGTTGCTCGGTGCGAGCCTGAAACTGGATGCCGGATTGTTGGATCTGGCCCCCGGGCTGGAAGCCATCGCCAGCGTCTCCGTTGGGGTCGACAACTACGACATCGACTACCTGACCGAACGACGGATCCTGCTCAGCAACACCCCGGACGTGCTCACCGAAACCACCGCCGATACCGGTTTCGCGCTGATCCTGGCAACCGCCCGGCGCGTAGTGGAACTGGCGAACATGGTTCGCGCCGGCCAGTGGAAGCGCAATGTCGGTCCAGCGCAATTCGGTACCGATGTGCACGGTAAAACCCTGGGCATCATTGGCATGGGGCGGATCGGCGAGGCCCTGGCCCAGCGTGGACATTTCGGGTTTGGCATGCCGGTTATCTATCACAGCCACTCGCCGAAACCGGCGGTGGAACAACGCTTCAATGCGCAATACCGAAGCTTGCCTGAGCTGTTGCACCAGGCGGATTTCGTTTGCCTGACCTTGCCGCTGACCGCTGAAACCGAAGGGCTGATTGGCGCTGAGCAATTCGCCCTGATGCGCCCCGAAGCCATCTTTATCAACATTTCACGGGGCAAGGTGGTGGATGAGTCGGCGCTGATCCAGGCCTTGCGTGAGGGGCAGATTCGCGCTGCGGGGCTGGATGTGTTCGAACGCGAGCCGCTTAACGCCGACTCGCCGCTGTTGCAGCTGAACAATGTGGTGGCGACGCCGCACATTGGTTCGGCGACCCATGAGACGCGAGAGGCGATGGCCACGTGCGCGGTGGACAATCTACTGGCGGCGCTGGCGGGTGAGCGGCCGAAGAATCTGGTGAATGTCGGGGCGTGGAAGGCTTAAGAAATTCGGCGCCTGTCAGGCAGCCTTCGCGGGCAAGCCCGCTCCCACAGGGTTTTGTGAACGCCAGAGATCCCTGTGGGAGCGGGCTTGCTCGCGAAGAGGCCGGCAATGGCAACACAGACTTTCAGGCCCGACGCGCCTCCAGCAAGTCCGCTGCACACAACGCAATCCGCCGGCACGCATCCGCCAGTTTCAGTTGATCCACCACCAACCCCAATCGAATATGCCCCGCCGCACTCGGGCCGAACGCTTCACCCGCCAGCACCGACACACCATAACCTTCCAGCAGCCGCTCGGAAAAACCCTGGGCACACAACCCGGTCTGGCGTACATCGATCATCACGAACATCCCGCCATCAGGCCGGATCGGCCGGATGCCCGGGCAATCGCTCAGGCTCGCGCACACCAGGTCGCGACGCTGGCGATACTCCTCGCGCATCAACGCCACTTCCGGCAGATCTTCGTCCAGCGCCAATTGCGCGGCGTTCTGGATGAAATCCGGAATGCCAAACAGCATGCACAACGACAGGTGCACCAAGTGTTCGGCCAAAGGTTTCGGCCCGATCACCCATCCCACGCGCCAACCGCTCATGGCGTGGGATTTGGACAGGCTATTGATGGTCGCCGTGCGCTCAGCCATGCCCGGCAGGCTCGCCGGGCTGATGTGCTCGCCTTCGTACAACAGATCGCTGTAGACCTCGTCGCTGATCAGCCACAGGTCGTGACGAACACACAGCGATGCGAGTTCCTGCCAGACCATCAGCGGCAAACTGGCGCCGGAAGGATTGTTTGGACTGTTGAGCAAAATGACGCGGGTCTTGGGTGTGATCAGCGCTGCGACATCCGCCGGATCGACCCGAAAGCCATTCTCGGGGCGCACCGCCACCGGCACCACTTTGGCGCCGCAGGCACCGAACACGCCTTCATAAGTCACGTACATCGGCTCGGCGACGATCACTTCATCGCCCGGATCGAGCAGGCACTGCGCGACCGAATACACCGCACACTGCGCGCCCGGCAACACGATCACATGATCGGCCTCCACCGCTTGACCACTGCGACGTCGATGACGATTGGCAATGCTGTCGCGCAAGCCCCGACTGCCACGTACTGACGGGTAGTGGGTGTCACCGGCCAACAAGCTATCGATGCACTTCTGAACGATGGGCTGCGGCGTATCGAAGTCGGGATCGCCGATCGATAGCAACAGCACATCAACACCCTGCTCAATTAATTCCAGTGCTCGATCATGAATCTGCCAGGCCGCAGCGCCGTCACCGGCGATTCGTTTGGTCAAGGCTGAATAGCGCATGTAATTCTCCAGTCGCGCGGGTTCCAAGCCACAACCCTATCTCAAATCACGAAACGCGCCACCATGGCATTTAAATCCACGGCCAGGCGCGACAGTTCGTGCGTGGCGGCGCTGGTCTGGTTGGCGCCAGTGGCGGACTGGGTAGCGAGGTCGCGAATGTTCACCAGGTTGCGGTCGACTTCGCGGGATACCTGGGCCTGTTCTTCGGACGCGCTGGCGATCACCAGGTTGCGTTCGTTGATCAATTGGATCGACTGAGTGATCTGCTCCAGCGCCACACCCGCGGCGCGGGCCATTTCCAGGGTGCTTTGAGTGCGTTGATTGCTTTGTTGCATCGACGAGACGGCCTGGCCGGTGCCGTTCTGAATGCCGGCGACCATTTTTTCAATTTCCTGGGTCGATTGCGCGGTGCGATGGGCCAGCGCCCGGACCTCGTCCGCCACCACCGCAAAACCGCGCCCGGCTTCACCGGCACGGGCGGCTTCGATGGCGGCGTTCAGTGCGAGCAGGTTGGTTTGCTCGGCGATGGCGCGGATCACGTCCAGCACCTTGCCGATGTCGCGCCCCTGAGCGGCCAGGCCTTCGATCATCACCGAGGTGTTTTGCACATCGTGGGTCATGGTCTGGATCGCGCCGACGGTTTCCACCACACGGTCGCGACCTTCGCGGGCGGCCTGGGTCGACTGGTTCGAGGCTTCGGACGTCGACACCGCGTTGCGCGCCACTTCTTCCACGGCGGCGGTCATTTCGTTGACCGCTGTGGCGGCCTGTTCGATTTCGTTGGTCTGCTGTTGCAGACCGCGGGACGCTTCCTGGGTGACCGTACTGAGTTCTTCAGCGGCGGCACCCAATTGGGTGGCGGAACCGGCAATCTGTTCGATGGTTTTGCGCAGGCTGGCCTGCATCGCGGACAAGGCATTGAGCAAGCGGGCCGGTTCGTCGGTGCCGTCGACCTCGATGACGTTGGTCAGGTTGCCGCCGGCAATGGTTTGCGCCGCCAGCAACGCACGGTTCAGCGGCGTGACGATGCTGCGGGTCAGCAGCCAGGCCAGCAGCACGGTCATCAGCGCCGCGATGACCGCCACGGCGACGATGCCGGTAATCGCGCTGCGGTACAGATCGCCCGCTGCGGCCGATGCGGTTTTCGCATCGGAATTATTCAGCGCCACCAGTTTGTTCAACTGCTCGCCCATCTGGTCCGTACCTTCCTTGATCCGGGTGTTGATCAGCGTGCGCATCTCGTCGAGCTTGTTCTGCCGCGACAGCTCCAGCATCTGGTTCTGGGCTTGCATGTAGTTGTCCAGCGTTACCGTGAAGGTCTTGTACAGCGCGGCTTCTTCCGGGGTGGCCGACAACGCGGCATAACTGGCTTGGGCGCTGCGAACCTTGTCGACCAGCACGCCGATACGCGTCTGGGCTTCCTGCAACGCGGCCGGATCACGGTTGACCAACACCCGGAACGAGAGAATGCGCATGCGCAGGACGTTTTCCGTCAGGTTTCCGAGAAACCCGACGCTGGGCAGTTGCGTGGTTTCCATGTCGATGGAGGCTTGGTGGATGCTCGTCATGCGGTTCACGGCAAACACACCCAGCACGATGACGAGCAAGGCAATGAAGGCAAAACCCAGGAAAGCTCGAGGCGCGATATTCAGATTACGCAGTGACATAGGATGATTCTCGGGTGATGAGGCTACGAGCATCCTTGCGTGATCGCTGAAGGGCAGGCGGCGACGCACCCGCGTTCAGTTTGGCGCCACTGTTGGAATAGGTTTGTGTGGGCCTATAGGCTGTATCGGCGGAGGATTCGGTTTCCTGCGGGGCGTTGAGAAATAAATTTCAGGAGGTTGCGAGTGTTTCAGCGGTGAAACACTCTAGCGCCATGTAGCAGCTGCGTTGTGGCGAGGGGATTTATCCCCTCGCCACAGAAGCTTTCCTACCAGAGTGTTTGCTTCAGGTTTTGCGAGCGGCCACTTGCCAGACCCGCGCTACATCACTCGCCCGCTCCCGCAACAACCGTGGCGCCTCGGCACATGCCTGCTCCAGCGTCATCGGCCCACTGGCCAAGGCAAACGCGGCATCGATGCCATGTTCGTACAGCGCCTGATAACCCTCGCCCAGGGTCCCCGCGAGGACGATCACCGGCACGCCGTGCTGCCGAGCAATACGCGCCACACCAAACGGCGTCTTGCCACGCAAGGTCTGGGCATCGAAACGTCCTTCGCCAGTGATCACCAGGTCGGCGCCCTTGACCGCATCGTTCAGGCCAACCAGTTCGGCGACCACTTCGATCCCGGCCTTGAACTGCGCCCCCAGAAACGCCTTGGCAGCAAACCCCAGACCGCCTGCCGCACCGCTACCCGGTTCGTCATGGACGTCTTTGTACAAGACTTGAGCGCAGCGTTCGGCAAAGTGCCCGAGGGCGCGATCCAGTTGTTGGACTTGCTCGGGCGATGCGCCTTTTTGCGGACCGAAAATCGCTGAGGCACCGTGAGGGCCGCACAGTGGATTGTTGACGTCGGCGGCGATGTCGAATTGCACCTCGGCCAGACGCGGATCGATTTCACGCATGTCGATTCGCGCGAGTTGCGCGAGGGCCAAGCCGCCCGGTGCCAGTTTTTGGCCCTGGGCGTCCAACAGTTTGACGCCCAAGGCTTGCATCGCTCCCGCCCCGCCATCGTTGGTGGCGCTGCCGCCAATCGCCAGAATGACCCGTTGCGCCCCAGCATCGAGTGCCGCGCGGATCAACTCGCCGGTGCCGTACGTGCTGCTGATGCAGGCATCACGCTTGCCCGGCGGAACCAGTTGCAGTCCACTGGCCTCGGCCATTTCGATGATCGCGGTACGGCTCTGGGGCAACCAGCCCCAAGCGGCCTCAACCGTTGCGCCGAGCGGCCCACAGACTTGGGTGCGGCGCCGTTCGCCCTCGCACGCCGCCAGTATTGACTCGACGGTTCCCTCCCCGCCGTCCGCCATTGGGCATTTGACCAGGAGCGCGTCGGGCCAAACCTGCGCCAACCCCAGCGCAATGGCATCTGCCACACCCTGGGCACTCAGGCTGTCCTTGAACGAATCGGGGGCGATGACGATTTTCATGCGAATTCTCCAGTTCCAATGCGTTCCATGCTGCCAGCAGGCAAGAACAATAACGCCGGTCCGCTGCACAAGCCGGTGTGGCGTTTATTGTTCATTTCCACAAAACCTATCTGTCCCTACACATTCCTTGTAGCAGCTGCCGTTGTGGGGAGGGGGCTTGCCCCCGTTCGGCTGCGCAGCAGTCGTAAATTCAGACGACGCGGTGTATCAAATAGATCGTGCGTTCAGGTTTTACGACTGCTTCGCAGCCGAACGGGGGCAAGCCCCCTCGCCACAACGGCAGCTGCTACAGATTGGTGTTCGGTGCGTCGGTTTGTGGGAGTAGCTGGACACCTAGGTAGAGCGCAAGCATCCCGTCGAGTCTTAGCGGATCAACACCACTGAGCTCGGCAATCCGCTCCATCCGGTAACGCAAACTGTTGCGATGGATGCCCAGCGCATCGGCACAGGCCTGGCTCTGGCCATCGTGATCGCACCAACAGCGCAAAGTCGCCAGCAGTTGGCCGTTGCCATCCTTGGCGATGACTTTGCGCAGCGGTTTGAGCAACTCGTCCAGCGCGTCGTCGTTACGGTGGCGCCAGAGCATTACCGGCAACCGATAACGGTTGAGCGTCAGCAAACGGGAGTGCGGCAACACCTCTCGCCCATAGGCCAGCAAGTCGCCGACGCGTCGATAGCAACGACGCAGCCCGGACAATCCATCCGCCTGCCCGCCTACGGCGATGCGCAGAATGTTCCAGCCGAGACCGTCGAGTTTTTCCAGCAGTCGGTCATTCTCGATCGTCTGCGCCGCCGGTCGGCACCAGAGCAACGATGACTTGGCCGAACTCACGCACCAACTGTCCGGGTAGCGCGAGGTCAGCCAGGCGCTGAGTGCCTCGACGGTTTGCCCCGGACCATGCTCCATCCCTAACTCGAACAGATAAGGCACCCGCGTCATCTGCGGCTTGAGCCCCAGCTGCTGCGCTTCATCGATCAACCGTGGCGAATCCCCGGCCTCGCTGAGCAGCAATGCCAGCAGATCGTCGCATCGCTGGCGCCGCCATTGCTGTTCGGCCTGCTGATTGCGCTGGCCGACCAGCATCTCGGCGGTCATCCGCACCAGTTCGGCGTAGGTGCGCAATTGCTCGGGTTCACCGGTGATGCCCAGCACGCCAATCAAACGCTGATCGAGCAACAGCGGCAGGTTGATGCCCGGTTGCACGCCTTTCAAATGAATCGCCGTCTGGGCGTCGATTTCCACTACTCGCCCATTGGCCAGCACCAGTTGCGCGCCTTCATGCCGGGTGTTGACCCGCTCCGGCTCGCCGCTGCCAAGAATCAGGCCCTGGCTGTCCATGACGTTGACGTTGTACGGCAGGATGGCCATCGCCCGGTCGACGATGTCCTGGGCCAGGTCGTGATCGAGTTCGAACATAGCGCGGATCCTTGAAAGCGTGATGGAGCGGATTGTTCACCCGCACAGGCCTTGGTGGCAAACCCTGTGCTCAGGCACAAAGACAATGACCCAAGCGGTGGTCGAGACTCACCGGGCGGTCAACGTTACCCTTGCATCGCAAAAAATCATAATAAAGAGAGAGCCCGCCATGTCACAGAGCGCCGCCGCTACCCAGGCCATCGTTGACGAAAAAAACGCCGTCTACAAACGCATTACCCTGCGTTTGATCCCCTTCATCTTCATCTGCTATCTGTTCAACTACCTCGACCGGGTGAACGTTGGATTTGCCAAGCTGCAGATGCTCGATGCGCTGAAATTCAGCGAAACCGTGTACGGCCTCGGGGCCGGGATCTTCTTTATCGGTTACGTGTTGTGCGGCGTCCCCAGCAACCTGGCCCTGACCAGATTCGGCCCGCGACGCTGGATCGCGCTGATGATGATCGTCTGGGGCTCGCTCTCGACTTGCTTGCTGTTCGTCACCACCCCGACCGAGTTCTACACCTTGCGTCTGTTTACGGGCGCGGCTGAAGCCGGGTTCTTCCCGGGCGTGGTGCTCTACCTTTCGCAGTGGTTCCCGACCTTCCGCCGTGGCCGCATCATGGCGCTGTTCATGTCCGCGATCCCAGTGTCCGGCCTGCTCGGCAGCCCGTTTTCCGGCTGGATTCTCAACCACTTCGCTGCTGGCCAAGGTGGTTTGGCAGGTTGGCAGTGGATGTTCCTGCTGCAAGGCATTCCGACCGTGATCCTCGGTGCCCTCGCCTACTTCCTGCTCAGCGACAGTTACGCCAACGCCAAATGGCTCACACCGTTCGAGCGCTCCGTGCTGGAAGCCGACCACGCTATCGACCTCGCCAATAAACCGAAAACCACTACCGACTCGCTGCTGGCCGTGTTCAAGAATCCCGCTATCTGGGCCTTCGGTCTGATCTACTTCTGCATCCAGAGCGGCGTCTATGCGATCAACTTCTGGCTGCCGTCGATCATCAAAAACCTGGGCTTCAGCGATAACCTGGTGATCGGCTGGCTCAGTGCAATTCCGTACCTGCTGGCAGCGCTGTTCATGTTGATGGTCGGCCGCTCGGCGGACCTGCGCAAAGAACGTCGCTGGCACTTGGTGGTGCCGATGCTGATGGGCGCGGTGGGTTTGCTGATCGCGGTGAACTTTGCCACTACGCCAGCCATCGCCATCCTTGGCCTGACCATCGCCACCATGGGCGCCCTCACCGGCCTGCCGATGTTCTGGCCGGTGCCGACTGCGCTGCTGAGCGCGGGCGCTGCGGCGGGTGGACTGGCGCTGATCAACTCCATGGGGCAGATGGCCGGGTTCCTGAGTCCGTATCTGGTGGGTTGGGTCAAGGACAGCACCGGCTCGACCGATGCCGCGCTTTACCTGCTGGCGGGCGTCATTGTTTGCGGGAGCTTGTTGGCGCTACGCATGACCCGTACGTTGCGGGTTTAAGGTTTAATCGTTCCCACGCTGATCGTTCCCACGCTCTGCGTGGGAATGCAGCCCGGGACGCTCTGCGTCCCTTTCGAGAGCTGAAACGCGGAGCGTCCCTTGAGGCATTCCCACGCAGAGCGTGGGAACGATCGGCACCGGATGTTCGAGATTTGCGTTTGCTCTGGACAGTCGTTCTGGTATTTGATTGAGCCTTTCTCCCACCGGTAAAAGGATTTCGTCATGAGCTACCGCACGCTGGGTCATTCGGGTTTACAGGTTTCCACCCTGACCCTGGGTACCATGATGTTCGGCGAACAGACCAACACCGAAGATTCCCTGCGAATCATCGACAAGGCCTGGGACCAGGGCATCAATTTCATCGACACCGCGGACGTTTACACCAACGGCCGCTCCGAAGAGATCGTCGGCGAAGCGATTGCCGGTAACCGTCACGAATGGGTGCTGGCGACCAAGGTCGGTTTCGGCCCGGTGGACGGCGTTCCGAACCGCAGCGGCCTGAGCCGCAAGCACCTGTTCAATGGCATCGACGCCAGCCTGACGCGCCTGGGCACCGACTATCTCGACATCTATTACTTGCACCGCGAAGACCACAACACGCCGCTGGAAGTCACGGTGTCGGCCATCGGCGACTTGATCCGCCAGGGCAAGATTCGCTATTGGGGTTTGTCGAATTACCGTGGCTGGCGCATCGCCGAGGTGATTCGTGTGGCCGATCACCTGGGTGTCGATCGGCCGGTGATCAGTCAGCCGCTGTACAACATCGTCAACCGTCAGGCGGAAACCGAGCAGATCACCGCCGCGCAAAACTATGGCCTGGGCGTGGTGCCTTACAGCCCGCTGGCGCGTGGCGTGCTCAGCGGTAAATACGCGCCGGACGTGAAGCCAGACGTCAACAGTCGCGCCGGCCGCGCCGATAAGCGCATTCTGGAAACCGAATGGCGCGTCGAGTCCCTGCACATTGCTCAGCAGATCCAGCAATACACCCAGGATCGCGGCGTGGGCATCGTCGAATTCGCCATCGCCTGGGTGCTGAATAACAGCGCTGTCACCTCGGCCATCGTAGGGCCGCGCACTGAAGAACAATGGGATGCCTACACCAAGGCGCAAGCGGTGAAGATTACGGCTGAGGATGAAGCGTTCATTGATTCGCTGGTTGTGCCTGGGCATGCGTCGACGCCAGGGTTTAATGATGTGAGCCACTTTGTGTCGGGACGCAAATCACACCTGGCTTGAGATTTATCCCTTGATCGCTTGATCGTTCCCACGCTCTGCGTGGGAATGCCTCAAGGGACGCTCTGCGTTCCAGTTCTCGAAAGGGACGCGGAGCGTCCCGGGCTGCATTCCCACGCAGAGCGTGGGAACGATCAGGCTCTGTTGATCAATATTCAACTCGAAAACCACGTATCCTCCGCAGCCGTTTCACGTTCAACTTCGCGAGGACAGTTTGTCTAAAGGTATCGCTCTATCGGTTTCAGCCTCGGTGCTGTTTGCCGTCATGTATTACTTCACGTCGTTGCTCACGCCTTTGAGCGGCGTGGAAATCTTCGGTTGGCGAATGCTCCTGACCCTGCCTTGCATGACAGTGTTCATGGTGGTCTCCGGTGAATGGAAACTCGTAGTCGCCCTTTTCCGGCGGCTGGTTGCTCAACCAAAATTGCTTGCCGGCCTGATCGTTTCCGCGACCCTGCTGGGCCTGCAACTTTGGCTGTTCATGTGGGCGCCGCTCAATGGCTATAGCCTCGACGTGTCCCTGGGCTACTTCCTGTTGCCGCTGTCCATGGTGCTGACCGGGCGGTTCGCCTATGGCGAGCGCCTGTCTTACCTGCAAAAAGTTGCCGTGTTTTTTGCGTCCCTCGGGGTGCTCAACGAGTTGTATCAGGTCGGCAGTTTTTCCTGGGCGACCTTGCTGGTCGTCATCGGTTATCCGCTCTATTTCATCCTGCGCAAACGACTGGCGACCGACAACCTCGGCGGTTTGTGGATGGACATGGCCTTGATGTTGCCGGTGGCGCTCTGGTTCGTTCAGGGCGGTGAACAGGGTTTCAACGTGTTCGATCAATACCCGTGGCTCTCGCTGCTGATCCCGGTGCTTGGCATCATCAGTGCTTCGGCGCTGGTGGTTTACATCATCGCCAGCCGGTTGTTGCCGTTCAGCCTGTTCGGGTTGTTGAGTTACGTCGAGCCGGTACTGTTGCTCGGCGTCGCGTTGCTACTAGGGGAAAGCATCAAGCCCGGTGAGTGGCTGACCTACATTCCGATCTGGTTGGCGGTGGTTGTGCTGGTGTTTGAAGGGTTCAAGCATCTGGTCCGGCATCGACGGAAATCGATGTAGAACCGACACGAAAAAGCCCGGCCAGCATTGCTGCTGACCGGGCTTTTTTACATCTGTGCGGCTTAGTCGGTGGAGAGTACACCACGACGAACCTGATCGCGCTCGATGGATTCGAACAGCGCCTTGAAGTTGCCTTCGCCGAAGCCATCGTCGCCTTTACGCTGGATGAATTCGAAGAACACCGGGCCCATCAGGGTTTCCGAGAAGATCTGCAACAGCAGACGCTTGTCGCCTGATTCGGACGAACCGTCCAGCAGAATGCCGCGCGATTGCAGTTGATCAACCGGCTCACCGTGGTTCGGCAAACGACCTTCGAGCATTTCGTAATAGGTTTCCGGTGGCGCGGTCATGAAGCGCATGCCGATGCTTTTCAGATGATCCCAGGTCTTGATCAGGTCATCGGACAGGAAGGCAACGTGCTGGATGCCCTCGCCGTTGAACTGCATGAGGAACTCTTCGATCTGCCCGGCGCCCTTGGACGATTCTTCGTTCAACGGGATGCGGATCATGCCGTCTGGCGCGGTCATGGCCTTGGAGGTCAGGCCGGTGTATTCGCCCTTGATGTCGAAGTAACGGATTTCGCGGAAGTTAAACAGCTTCTCGTAGAAGTTGGCCCAGTAGGCCATGCGACCGCGATAAACGTTGTGGGTCAGGTGGTCGATGATCTTCAGGCCAGCCCCGACCGGGTTGCGGTCGACACCTTCGATGAACACGAAGTCGATGTCGTAGATTGAGCTGCCTTCGCCGAAACGGTCGATCAGGTACAGCGGCGCGCCGCCGATGCCCTTGATCGCGGGCAGGTTCAGTTCCATCGGGCCGGTTTCGATGTGAATCGGCTGGGCGCCCAGTTCCAGGGCCCGGGCAAACGCCTGCTGGGCATTCTTGACGCGAAATGCCATGCCGCACACGGACGGACCGTGCTCGGCCGCGAAGTACGAAGCGACGCTGTGGGGTTCGTTGTTGAGGATCAGGTTGATCTGGCCCTGGCGATACAGGTGCACATCTTTGGAACGGTGGGTCGCAACTTTGGTGAAGCCCATGATCTCGAAGATCGGCTCCAGGGTGTTCGGGGTTGGCGATGCGAATTCGATGAATTCAAAGCCCATCAGGCCCATTGGGTTTTCGTATAAATCTGCCATGGTTGGCGCCTCATCATTTTCTTGTCAATTAACGGATCGTTAGTTGCTAGCAATGCTGAGACCGGCGGGTGGCGCGCAGGAGATGCCCCGCACGCTGCGGGCGAGGAAGTCACCGTAGATCAATTGAAACCCAAAACTCTTCATTGTCGACCCAAGGCTCTTGCGGGCGAGGCTTCTGCTTTGCAGAAGACGATTATTCTTATATGCGTAACCCGATTCTACACAGCGTAAATAGGTTTGTCCGCCTTCTGTATCAAATCCCCTTTTTCCCTGCTCGCGCAAGGGGTTTGTTGCACAGGAAAATCCCCACGAGGATCAGCCCTCCCCCCAGGCACATCGCCAGGGTCAACTGCTCGCCTAACAACAGTGCACCGAGGATCACCGCCGTCAGCGGGTTCAGGGCGATGAACACGCCTGAACGCGTCGCGCCGATTTTGCGAATGCCGTCGTAATAGCCGATATAGGCCAGCGCCGAACCCAACACGCCCAGGTACATCAGGCTCATCCATTGGGTTGGTCCGAGACTGGTGAGTGCAGCCACACTCAACTCACCGCGAACCGCACTGGTCACCCACAGCATCAGCGTGCCCAATAGAATCGAGTACGTCACCGTTTGCACCGGTCCCAGGGTTTGATTCAAATCTTTGGAGAACAGCGAATAAACGCCCCAGCCAAGCACGCAGCCGAAGATCGACAGATCGCCTATCCACGCGTCGGGGTTGCCGGCCAACAATTGCGGGTTACGGCTGACGATCACCAGGCTCGCCCCGGCAATACAGATCACGATTCCGAAAACCTTTATGCGACTCAAGCGTTCCTTGAACAACAGCCACGACGCCAGCCCGATCACGGCTGGGTTCAACGCCACAATCAACGACGCCCGTGAAGCATTGATGTAATGCAGGCCATAAAAGAAGCACAGGTTGTAGAAAAAGATCCCGAAGAACCCCAGCAGCGCCAATTGCAGCCATTGCCTGGGGGCGGGCCTTGCAAGTGGCACCCGGGCCAATAGCAGAAACACCAGCAACGCCCCGCTGGCCAGCAAGAATCGCAGGCTGGCGGCAAACAAGGGGCTGAGGCTGTCGGCCAGAAACCGCCCGGCGACAAAGGTGCCGCCCCAGATCATGGTGACGGCAGCCAGTTTCAGATAAACCGGGATGTCCGACGGGTTGGACAAGCTTTGCTCATAAGTCGTCATAAGTTTCCAGGACGGAGAATTGGGAGAGATGACGTATCATTCGACTAATACCCTCTCATCGTAAAATGAGTAAAAACTCATGACCCTTACTCAACTGGAGATATTTTCCCTGGTCGCCGAGCTGAACGGTTTTACCGCTGCAGCCAATCGCTTGGGGATTTCCCAATCCGCGGTCTCTCACGCCCTCAAGTCTCTGGAACAGGAACTGGGCGTCGAGCTGCTGCGCCGACATCAGTCCCGGGTCGAACTCAGCGACATCGGCCAACAGCTTTTGCTGCGCGCCCGGGCGATGCTGGGCCTGGCCAATACCTTGCGTCAGGAAGCGGCTGATGCACGCGGAATGAAACGCGGCACGTTGCGTATCGGCTCGTTCGGCCCGACCTCATCGATCAAACTGCTGCCGCAGATCCTGCAGCACTATCGCGCGGCTCACCCGGGCATCGAGGTCCATATAGATGAAGGCCCGGACCGGCAGGTGATCCAATGGCTGGAGGAGCGGCGTATCGATATCGGCTTCGTGGTATTGCCCGAGGAACGGTTCGACACCTTTGCGCTGATCGAGGACCAGATGGTCGCGCTGCTGCCCGCCGATCATCCGCTGGCCCACCACGACAGCCTGAGCTTGAGCGATTTGTGCAACGACCCCTTTGTCTTGACCGAGGCCGGTTCGTCGGAACTGGTATCGCGGCTATTCAGTGCCGCGCGGCTGACACCGAACATCCGTTATCGCTGCTCACAGCTACTGAGCACGCTGGATACCGTTGGGCGAGGTGACGCGCTGACGGTCGTCGCCGAAAGCTCATTGCCGGACGACCGCGACAATCGCTACGTGAAAAAACCGCTGTCGCCAGCGGTCGCCCGTCAGGTCGGTCTGGCAGTCCTCGATCAACGCCAGTCATCCCCTGCGGCGCTGGCTTTCATCAAGCTGGCCGAACGTCTGAACTACCGCTAAGCGGCACACTTACCGAGGGCCAACTATCATGGCCTCTACCTGAACTCTTTTTGGAAGGCGTCCGGTCCTGCCGATTATCTGACCGCTCACCGCGTGAACTTCTTGCAAGGTTATCTGTTCGGCCGGCCGATGCTGGCACGGTCTTCATTAACGCATTAAGTCACCATTAACTAGTGGCGCTCAGCGACGCTGACAAGAAATCACGCACCAATTTGAATCAAAAGACTACTGTTGTTACATGAAGAAAAAGACAGGATTTACTCTTGGCCAATTAACTACTACAATTTTTCATGCCTGCGCTAGATTGGCAGGTGAGCCATTATCACCGGGTCGCTTCAAGGCTCTTGGCTTATAGCTTTGTTTGCGGTTGGTATCAGCCAAACACACTATTGGAGTAAAGATATTGTCCAGACTCGCTGAATTTCGTGCAGCTGAAAAGGCCCTTCAAGAGCAGCTAAAACAGCTGGAAACCCTGAAGAATGATGCCGGGCTCAAGAAAGAAATCGAATTCGAAGAAAAGCTCCAGGGGCTGATGAAAACCTACGGCAAGAGCCTGCGCGACATCATCGCCATTCTCGATCCGAACCCGGCAAAATCCGGTCTGCAACAGGCAACACCCAAAACCCGCCGCGCTCGCGTGGTAAAGGTTTATCAGAACCCGCACACCGGTGAACTGATTGAAACCAAGGGTGGCAACCACCGCGGCCTGAAAGCCTGGAAGGAACAGTACGGTGCAGCTACCGTTGATTCCTGGCTGCGTGGCTAAGCACTCGCGGTGACAAAAAAGCCCTGCCAATGCAGGGCTTTTTCATGGACGCCTTCTAAATGCAACGATTGGCGTCGATCAACTCGCTACTTGTTGAATAACTTTGTGCTTAATCCGTTTGGGTATCTAAAAATTTCCGAATGTGCTGAAAGCGGCAGCCATTGAAATCTTTAACTAAAGTTTCAGGCTGTTACGGGCCGCCTCTATTTCATCCTGACTTGCCTTATAAACCTCTGCCTGCCCCGCGTAGGAAAGAACATAGGCCTTATCGCCGTCCACGGCGGCAACCAATGTTTGAGAGAGCACATGCCTTCCGTTCTGTGTGATCGTGCAGGTAGTTTCCAGCGCTGATAAGCGACTCAAGGTCGCCGGGTGAATCTTGTTGCAGACACTTTGATAACCGCCTTGAAAGAAATCCTTTTGCACCGACTTGCGTATCTCCAGCAACACGCCTTGTAGATTCACCTGATGACCGCTTTCCACCCGAGACATGGTCAACTCCATCACCATCACCGGCGTGCCGCCCTGATCGTTTTTCACCGCGCGCTGACGGGATACCTGGGCATTGGCGACATCTTGCGGGACAGCTTCAACCTCCCAGCCGTCGGGCCAGGTCATGATTGGCTCGTCTGCTTGAGCGCTGTTAACACCTGCAAGCACGCAGATCAGGACGAACATCGATTTACAGATACGCATCATTGCAATGAACACTCACGGATTGAACCGCAAAGTCTGAGCCTCGCCCGTCGGTCAGGCAAGAGCCGACTGTTTGGGTTTGGTGATGTCAGAGCCCTTGCGTATCATTGTCGCCATTCGTTAGCCCCACATATTTTCCGGAGGGCCCATGAGCCTGCACGAACTGAACACCTTCCCAGGCGTGACTGCACAACCTGACACCGCCACCCAGAAGTTCGTCTTCAACCACACCATGTTGCGAGTCAAGGACATCACCAAGTCCCTGGATTTCTACACGCGCATTTTGGGTTTCTCGCTGGTGGAGAAACGCGACTTCCCGGAAGCCGAGTTCAGCCTGTACTTCCTGGCGCTGGTTGATAAAAACCAGATCCCGGCCGACGCTGCTGCTCGCACCGAGTGGATGAAGTCGATTCCCGGCATTCTCGAGTTGACCCACAACCACGGCACCGAGAACGACGCGGATTTCGCTTACCACAACGGCAACACCGACCCACGTGGTTTTGGCCACATTTGCATCTCGGTGCCGGACATCGTCGCTGCATGCGAGCGTTTCGAAGCGCTGGGCTGCGACTTCCAGAAACGCCTGAATGACGGCCGTATGAAGAGCCTGGCGTTCATCAAAGACCCGGATGCGTACTGGGTCGAGATCATCCAGCCCGCACCGATGTAAGCCCCACTGCAGACCCCCTGTGGGAGCGGGCTTGCTCGCGAATGCGGACTGTCAGGCGACATCACTGCTGAATGACAAACCGCATTCGCGAGCAAGCCCGCTCCCACATTGGGAATGTGCAAGACACAAAAAACCCCATGATCGCTCATGGGGTTTTTGTGTTTTCAGCACCGAGGTTTTATGCCGGAGCCGAGGTCCGGATCAGGTGATCGAATGCGCTCAGGGAAGCCTTTGCGCCCTCGCCCACTGCAATCACGATCTGCTTGTACGGCACGGTGGTCACGTCACCGGCAGCGAACACGCCCGGCATCGACGTTTCACCGCGGGCATCGACGATGATCTCGCCGCGAGGCGACAACTCGATGGTGCCTTTGAGCCAGTCGGTGTTGGGCAACAAACCGATCTGCACGAAGATCCCTTCCAGCTCGACGGTACGCGACTCGTCCGACTGACGATCCTTGTAACGCAAGCCGTTGACCTTCTGGCCGTCGCCCAACACTTCAGTGGTTTGCGCACTGGTGATCACGGTGACGTTCGGCAAGCTGTGCAACTTGCGCTGCAAGACCGCATCGGCGCGCAGTTGCACGTCGAACTCCAGCAGCGTTACGTGGGACACGATGCCCGCCAGGTCGATAGCGGCTTCGACGCCGGAGTTACCGCCACCAATCACCGCCACGCGCTTGCCTTTGAACAACGGACCGTCGCAGTGCGGGCAGTACGCCACGCCTTTGTTGCGGTATTGCTGCTCTCCCGGGACGTTCATTTCACGCCACCGCGCACCGGTCGCCAGGATCACGGTCTTGGCTTTCAGGGTCGCGCCGCTGGCGAAGTGGACTTCGTGCAACTCACCATTTTTGCCCGGCAGCAACTTGTCGGCGCGTTGCAGGTTCATGATGTCGACGTCGTATTGCTTGACGTGTTCTTCCAACGCCACAGCCAGTTTCGGCCCTTCGGTTTCCTGCACGGAGATGAAGTTCTCGATGGCCATGGTGTCGAGCACCTGCCCACCAAAACGTTCAGCCGCCACACCGGTACGAATGCCTTTGCGGGCAGCGTAGATCGCGGCGGAAGCACCGGCCGGGCCACCGCCGACGACCAGCACGTCAAAGGCTTCTTTGGCACTGATTTTCTCGGCCTGACGCTCGATGCCGCTGGTGTCGATCTTGGCGAGAATTTCTTCCAGGCCCATACGACCCTGGCCAAAGTTCACGCCGTTCAGGTAAACGCTTGGCACGGCCATGATCTGACGGTCATCGACTTCAGCCTGGAACAGCGCGCCGTCAATGGCGACGTGGCGGATGTTCGGGTTCAGCACGGCCATCAGGTTCAGTGCCTGGACCACGTCCGGGCAGTTCTGGCAGGACAGCGAGAAGTAAGTCTCGAAGCTGAACTCGCCTTTGAGCGAGCGAATCTGTTCGATCACTTCAACGCTGGCTTTCGAAGGGTGACCGCCGACTTGCAGCAAGGCCAGCACCAGGGATGTGAATTCGTGACCCATCGGGATGCCGGCGAAACGCAGGCTGATATCGGCACCCGGACGGTTGATCGAGAACGATGGTTTACGTGCATCGTCACCGTTATCGAGCAAGGTAATTTGACTGGAAAGACTGGCAACGTCTTCCAGAAGAGCGAGCATTTCCTGGGATTTCGCACCGTCGTCGAGGGAGGCGATGATCTCGATCGGCTGGGTGACCCGTTCCAGGTACGACTTCAACTGGGCTTTAAGATTGGCGTCCAACATACGGGCGATTTCCTTTTTTCATTTCGTAAAAAAAACGCCCGAGCGAATCTCGCCCGGGCGTTTTTATTGGGCGGTTGCAGCTTACTTAGGTGCGGAAACCCGCCCTGATGATGCGATCCACAGACTTAGATCTTGCCGACCAGGTCCAGGGACGGAGCCAGAGTGGCCTCGCCTTCTTTCCACTTGGCTGGGCAAACCTGGCCTGGGTGAGCGGCGACGTACTGAGCAGCCTTGATTTTGCGCAGCAGCTCGGAAGCGTCACGGCCAACGCCGCCATCGTTCAGCTCAACGATTTTGATCTGGCCTTCAGGGTTGATCACGAAGGTGCCACGGTCAGCCAGACCAGCTTCTTCGATCAGCACGTCGAAGTTGCGGGAGATGGCGTGAGTCGGGTCGCCGATCATGGTGTACTGGATTTTGCCGATGGCTGGCGAAGTGTTATGCCAGGCAGCGTGGGCAAAGTGGGTATCGGTGGAAACGCTGTAGATCTCGACGCCCAGCTTCTGGAACGCGTCGTAGTTGTCAGCCAGGTCTTCCAGTTCGGTCGGGCAAACGAAGGTGAAGTCGGCTGGGTAGAAGAACACGACAGACCACTTGCCTTTCAGGTCAGCGTCCGACACTTGTACGAAGTCGCCATTTTTGTAGGCGGTAGCTTTGAACGGTTTAACTTGGCTGTTGATGATAGGCATCGATGACTCTCCGTCAGGGTTGAAAAGTTTGGTTGAGAAGTTGATGGCGTGAATCCTACCGACTCGATTGCCAGATGGCTCATTGGCAAAGCTCATGCTGCTCATTGTTTTTCGCTATTAGCCGAACGTATTAATAGAAGAAAACTTACTTAGCAGCGCCAATGGTTTTTTCCGCGAGCGGTGTCATCCCGAGAAACGGGCTGGCTTCAACATAGCGCATGGCGGACTTCATATCCTTCCAGCCCACGTAACTCATCAACGACTTCAAGTCCCACCCGCTCTGATGCGCCCACGTGGCAAAGCCGCGCCGCAAGGAGTGACTGGTGTAATGCTCGGCCGGGATGCCGGCGCGCTCCAGCGCCTGGCGCAGCAACGGGATCACGCTGTTGGCGTGCAGCCCCTCCTCGCTCAGGTGGCCCCAACGGTCGATGCCCCGGAATACCGGCCCGCGAACCAGCGCGGCTTCGGTGATCCAGTCGATGTACGCCTGCACCGGGCACAGGCGCTGCAACGCTGGCGTCTGGTAAGTCTTGCCAAGGTTTTCGCGGTCACTCTTGGTTCGCGGCAAATAGAGCGTGATGCCTGAGCCGGCAGCCGCTTGCACGTGCTCGATCTGTAACCGGCACAACTCATCACTACGAAAACCGCGCCAGAAGCCCAAGAGAATCAACGCCTTGTCGCGCCTGGCCCGCGACAGAGCAGGTTGATCCTGTTCAGATTTTGCGGTTTGCGCTTCTTGCTCCAGCCAGGCAACCACTTGCTCCAGATGTTGAAGCTGCAAAGGCTCGGCCTGTTTTTCTTGAGCCGGGTGTAGCGCGCGAATGCCCTTGAATACCTTGCGCACCACCGGCGCCTTGGTGGGGTCAGGAAACCCCTGACTGTTGTGCCATTGCGCCAGCGCTGACAGACGCAACTTCAAAGTGTTGATCGACAGCACTCCCGCATGAGCAACGAGGTAGCGCGCCACACTGTCACTGGTCGCCGGCAAGAAACCGCCCCAACTGACTTCAAAATGCTCGATGGCCGCCCGATAGCTGCGACGGGTGTTGTCGCGGGTGGCGGCTTGCAGGTAACGATCCAGCTCAGTCATGGGCTCAACTCTCTAAAACGTACCGCTTTGGCGGGTGAAAACGCACCACAGGGCTCATCACACGGGGTAATACCAGTATATCCCGCATGAATACTTGTCGTATTTTAAGTTTTTTTGTGGCGTGGTACATTATGTACTTAGGTGGCATGTACCACAGCACGAAATCGTAGGAGAACTCATGGCTCGTGGCGGTGTAAACAAAGCGGTGGTGCAAGCGGCGCGCCTGGCAATTCTGGCGCGCGGTGAAAACCCAAGCATCGATGCAGTACGGATCGAGATGGGCAACACGGGCTCGAAAACCACGATTCATCGCTATTTGAAGGAGCTGGATGACGGCGCCGAACGCGCCGAAGTGCCGCCAGAACCCATTGATGACGAGCTGGCGGGTCTGGTCTCGCGGCTGGCACAAAGACTCAAGGAGCAGGCTCAGGAGCCCATCGATCAGGCTCGCGAGCAGTTCGACAAACAAAAGAAAGCGCTGGATACGCAGCTGCATGAAGCCCAGCAGGCCAACACGCAATTGCAGCAGCAGTACGAGATTCAAAGCCTGGCACTGACGCAAGAGTCCGAGGCCCTGCAAGAAACCGGCGCCATGCTGCAGACCGAACAAACCCGCAACGCCGGACTGAACCAGGCGCTGGCCGATTTCGAATTACGCTTGCAAGACAAGGATGAGCAGATCCGCTCATTGGAAGAAAAGCACCTGCACGCTCGCGATGCCCTGGAGCATTACCGCAATGCCGTCAAAGAACAGCGCGAGCAGGAGCAGCGCCGCCACGAAAGCCAGGTGCAGCAGATTCAAATGGAGTTGCGCCAGGCCCAGCAAAGCGCATTGGTGCGCCAGGATGAGATCACGCAACTGCACCGCGACAACGAACGTTTGTTGACGGAGAACCGTGGCACCCTGAGAGAGTTGAGCCTGCTGCAAGATCAACTCAAGCAAACCAACGCTCGACAGGATCAGCTGCTGGAACAGGTCAACCGCATCGACAGCGAACGCACCCTCCTCCAGGAACGCTTGCGCGCTGCCCTGCTGGAAAGCCAGTCACTGAAACAGAACGTCGATGAACAGTCGCAGATAAACAAAGCGCTGGAAATTGAGCTGATCAAGACTCAGGCGAGCCTTGATGAGACCGTGCGCCTGGCAGCCGTCGTTGCGACAGCGCCAGACGCATCAGAGCCTCAAAAGGACGATTAACCCGCGACCGGCGTGCGCATGGTGACGAACTCTTCGGCGGCAGTTGGATGCACGCCGATGGTTTCATCGAAATCGCGTTTGGTGGCACCCGCCTTCAAGGCGATTGCCAAGCCCTGCACAATTTCTCCAGCATCCGGACCAACCATGTGACAGCCCAGAACCTTGTCGGTCTTGGCATCCACCACCAGCTTCATCAGGGTGCGCTCCTGGCATTCGGTCAGGGTCAGCTTCATTGGACGGAAGCGGCTTTCGAAGATCACCACATCGTGACCGGCCTCCCGGGCCTCTTCCTCGGTGAAACCGACCGTGCCGATGTTCGGCAAGCTGAATACCGCGGTCGGGATCATCTTGTAATCCACCGGGCGATACTGCTCAGGCTTGAACAAACGTCGCGCCACGGCCATGCCTTCGGCCAGCGCGACCGGCGTCAGCTGAACCCGACCGATTACATCGCCAAGCGCCAGGATCGACGGTTCAGCCGTCTGATACTGCTCGTCAACTTCGACAAAACCTTTCTTGTCGAGTTTGACGCCGGTGTTTTCCAGCCCAAGATTGTCGAGCATCGGACGTCGACCGGTGGCGTAGAACACACAATCCGCCTCCAGCTCACGGCCGTCTTTGAGGCTCACCTTCAGGCTGCCATCGGACTGCTTGTCGATACGCTCGATGTCGGCGTTGAATTGCAGGTTCATGCCGCGCTTGGTCAACTCCTCATGCAGATGTTTACGCACCGCACCGTCGAAGCCGCGCAGGAACAGCTCACCGCGATACAGCAACGTGGTTTCAGCGCCCAGACCGTGGAAGATCCCGGCGAATTCGACGGCGATGTAACCACCGCCTACCACCAGAACGCGCTTGGGCAACTCTTTAAGGAAGAACGCCTGGTTGGAACTGATTGCATGCTCATGTCCCGGAACTTCCGGAATCTGTGGCCAGCCACCCGTAGCAATCAGGATGTTTTTGGCGGTGTAGCGCTCGCCATTGATCTCGACCTGATGCGGATCAACGATTTTGGCGTGCCCCTCATGCAAGGTCACGCCACTGTTAACCAGCAGATTGCGATAGATGCCGTTCAGGCGATTGATCTCGCGATCCTTGTTGGCGATCAGTGTCGCCCAATCGAACTTCGCTTCGCCCGGCGTCCAGCCAAAACCTTGCGACTGCTCGAAGTCTTCGGCGAAATGCGCGCCGTAGACCAGCAGTTTCTTCGGCACACAGCCAACATTCACACAAGTGCCGCCCAGGTAGCGGCTCTCGGCCACAGCCACTTTCGCGCCAAAACCGGCAGCAAAACGCGCAGCCCGCACACCGCCGGAACCGGCGCCAATCACATAAAGGTCAAAATCGTAGGCCATTTTCAATCTCCTCGGCAGTCCACAAGCATACCCGCAGACGTCCGTTGGGCAAGCGCTGCGAACGATATGGGGACGGAAAATGAAAAAGCCACCCGAAGGTGGCTTTTCAATACAAGTGGGTCAGAGGCTATTAGTAAGCCTTGCCAGTCTTGTAGAAGTTCTCGAAGCAGAAGTTGGTCGCCTCGATGTAGCCTTCAGCGCCACCGCAGTCAAAACGCTGCCCCTTGAACTTGTAGGCAATCACGCAACCGTTTTTCGCCTGCTTCATCAGGGCGTCGGTGATTTGAATCTCGCCGCCTTTGCCTGGCTCGGTTTGCTTGATCAGCTCGAAAATATCCGGCGTCAGGATGTAACGACCGATGATCGCGAGGTTCGACGGTGCGTCTTCCGGAGCTGGTTTTTCGACCATGTTGCGAACGCGGTACAAATCATCAGCGATCAGCTCGCCGGCGATCACGCCGTACTTGTTGGTTTCCATCGGATCCACTTCCTGGATCGCAACGATGGTGCAGCGGTATTGCTCGTACAGCTTGACCATCTGGGTCAGGACGCCGTCGCCTTCGAGGTTGACGCACAAGTCGTCCGCAAGCACTACCGCGAACGGTTCGTCACCGATCAGTGGACGGCCAGTCAGGATAGCGTGGCCCAGGCCTTTCATTTCGGTCTGGCGGGTGTAGGAAAACGAGCACTCGTCCAACAGTTTGCGGATACCGACCAGGTATTTTTCCTTGTCGGTGCCTTTGATCTGGTTTTCCAGCTCGTAGCTGATGTCGAAGTGGTCTTCAAGAGCGCGTTTGCCGCGACCGGTAACGATGGAAATTTCGGTCAACCCTGCGTCCAGTGCTTCTTCGACGCCGTACTGGATCAGTGGCTTGTTTACCACCGGCAGCATTTCTTTGGGCATGGCTTTAGTCGCTGGCAGGAAGCGAGTACCGTAACCGGCTGCTGGGAACAAGCATTTCTTGATCATAAAAGTCCTTGATAGGGCTGTGTGTACGAGTTTCGGCGCAGTCTAATCAGGCGGCGTGCACCTTACAATGCCCCGCGCTGGCTAACCGATGCCATCATAGAGAAATATTCTCGCGGATAGTTCCCGAGATAACTCCGCAGCCTTATAGATAGCACAGACCATCAGTTCTGCACGGCTGCGAATCCTACACCATCAGCACCCGTTGAGTGCATTTGGCGCTATCATTGCGCGATTGAACCAGTCAACGAGGCAGATAGATGTCGGAAGCAAAAAGTGTCAATGGGTTCCTGATCAATCAGGCGAAAGACGGTCAGTGGTGGGTAGACAGTGCAGGCGGCGAAAATATCGCCGGGCCTTTTCCCACCGAAGCGTCGGCGATTGAAGTGGCATCCGTTCTGGAGCTCGAACACCCCGCCCCGAAGCGTCGCGGCAAGGACAAGTCCTGAGAAGCACCGGACTCGACCCAAGCCCTGCCTTGCGCAGGGCTTTTTTGTGATTTCCTGCCACGAAGTGGCCATTCGCTATAACCTTTTGATGCCAGCGCTGTCATAGGCTCAGCCCCCTCATCCTGACGACGACAACGACATGAATAAATTTTTGCCCCTGATTGCGGCATTGGCCCTGAGCGGCTGCGCCACTTCCGAAACGACCTACCTGAACAACGGCGAGCAAGGCCTGGCCATCGACTGTTCCGGGGAAGCCAACTCCTGGGCCACCTGCTACGAAAAAGCCGATGCCTCTTGCGCTGGCACCGGCTATCGGATCGTAGGTACCGACGGAACACCGTCGACCAAGGAAAGCGACAAGACCCTGGGCGTTGACGTCGGCAACTTCAAGAACCGCAGCGTCGTGGTGGTCTGCAAGTAAGGCGCCCTGCCCTACATGTGAATTTCGGCGAACTTGATCCCGAGGCCGCGTACCGTCTCGATCAAATCGTCGAGGCTGCTGAAGGATTCGACTTCATCATTCTCATCGACCAGAAAATAACTGCGCCCGGCGCTTTTCTTGAAAAACACGATCCACTCTCCCGGATTCGCCGGATTCTGAATCACGTGGGTGGCAGAGATGTGACCCTCTGCATGGCGCTCCTGTACCTGCTCTCGCTTCATGCTCGACTCCAGAAATGACAATGCCGCCAAAGCGCTGCTTTGGCGGCATCGGTGCTGACGGGCGACAGTCTATCAGCCAGAAATGCACGCCGTAGCGGCATTGCGTACATCCATGGGGCGCAACGGCACATTGGAAATGCGCTCGTGCAACTTGATGCTGCTGCCAGTGGAGCGGTCTTCAATATCAAATACCGCGGCCGGCCCCGAGGAGAATTTCTGCGGCACGATGACTCGCACACCGTCCTTGTGCGGCTCGACTTGCAGCGCTCCCCGGCTGCTGGACAGTTTTTCGGTGAGGCATTGCGCGTACTCGTGAGGCTTCTTGCCAGAAATCACGCTCATGGTCGGTAGTGACTCATTGATCTCCGAGACATTCGCACAACCACTCATCGCTATCGCCATAGGCAGGAACAGCACACCCCACTTCATACAACACCTCCGATAAAGACACTCCGACAGTCCAAATGCTGTTTTTCTCCGAGGCATGCTGCGTTTATCGCTCATAGAATTCCGTATAACTGTTTTTAATTGTCAAACCAGACCTCGACGGCCGGATAATAACCCGTTCGGGCTGATAAACTGCGCCAATCGCACATGCTATCGTTTTGATTTTGTAGAAAAAGCCCTTCTGGAGGCGCCTCATGAAATTTATCCACCAGCGCGAGCACCTCAACGAAGACGACATCGTCGTCATTCAATGCTCCCAAACATGCAACATCCGTTTGATGAACGACGCCAATTTTCGCAGCTTCAAGAATGGCGGCCGCCACACTTACCACGGCGGTGCGTTCGACACCTTCCCGGCCCGGATTACCGCGCCGAGCACCGGCTTCTGGAACATCACCATCGACACGGTGAACCGTCGGCCGATCAGCGTTACTCGCAAACCGACCCTGACTCACACCATCAAGATCATCCGCCGCTCCAGCACGAAACTGAGCTGAGTGACATCCAGACACCAGGAAAAGCAGGTATGACCGTGGCCCAAACGACCAAGTACGTCATCAAATACAAACTCAACGGTGAGCGCCGCTTCGAATTTGCCCAGCTTGAAAACGGCACCGAAGAAGAAGCCAAGGCTGCGCTGAATGCTCTTCATGGTTCGAGCGACGATGTCATTAGCGACATCAACGTCAGCAAAGCGCTGTAACGGGATCCGGAGCGACAACATGGACGTCTGCTCCTGCCTCCGGAATTCAACCGCAAGCGCCGGAGTGTCAACGCAATCCCAGCTCCCCAGACTGGCCACCTCAACCTTTGGTTAAGGAGTCAGAACATGCCTACTTCCTCGATTCGCTTCATCAGCGGCACTTCCAGCCTTGGCGTCTTGCTGCTGGCGTTCAGCGCCGAGGGTTTGTGTGCGCTGCTGATCGGTGATGACCTCACAATGCTGGAGCGCGATCTTTCGGCTGGCAGCCTTGGCGGCTACCGTTGGGGGCTGGAGCGTAAACGGCAATTGCTGGATCGTGAGGCGCAGCGATGAGCGAGCGCTCTCTCGATGGACTGGACTGGGTCATGCTAGAGCAGCAGCTCGATCAGGATGGCTGCGCGGTTATCAAGTCGCTTGTAAGCCATCAGACCTGCGATGAAATCAGCGCTCTGTATGCCCGTTCCGAACCGTTTCGCTCGCAAGTAATCATGGCGCGTCACGGCTTTGGCCGTGGCGAGTACAAATACTTCAAATACCCGTTACCAAATGTCGTCGCCCGTTTGCGCAGTGCGCTCTATCCTCGATTGGTGCCCATTGCCAATCGCTGGTACGAGCACATGAACCTGCCAACCCGTTTCCCGCAAACCCATGAAGCATTTCTCGACCGCTGTCATGCCGCCGGTCAGGAACGCCCGACGCCGCTGTTGCTGCAATATGGACCGCAGGACTACAACTGCTTGCATCAGGACCTGTACGGTGAACACGTGTTCCCGCTGCAAGTGGCGATTCTGCTGTCAGAGCCGGAAGACGACTTCACCGGCGGCGAGTTCGTGCTGACGGAGCAGCGCCCGCGAATGCAGTCGCGCCCCCAAGTCATCGGCCTGAAGAAAGGCGATGCTCTGATCTTTGCCGTCAACCAACGACCGGTCAAAGGCGTTCGTGGCTATTACCGAGTGACCCTGCGCCACGGCGTGAGTCGCCTGCACAGCGGAATACGGCATACCCTTGGAATCATCTTTCACGACGCGTTATGACCCCATGAACCCGACCACCTTCGACTTGTTTGCCGACGCGGAACCCGAGCAGCAACCCAGGCTCGATCGTATCGGCGACCAGTCCTGCGTCCTCAGAGGCTTTGCCCTGCCCTGGCTGGATCAGTTGCTGCCCGCGCTGGACGCGGTTCTGGCGGCCGCACCGTTTCGGCAGATGATCACGCCCGGGGGCTTTACCATGTCGGTCGCCTTGAGCAGTTGCGGATTGCTGGGCTGGACCACCGACCGCAGCGGTTATCGCTATACCCGCGAGGATCCGCTGACCGGGCAACCCTGGCCGAAAATGCCCGAGGTGTTTCTTGAACTGGCACAAGCGGCGGCGCGGGAAGCGGGGTTTGCGGATTTCCTGCCGGATTCCTGCCTGATCAACCGCTATGTTCCCGGAGCCAAGATGTCGTTGCATCAGGACAAAAACGAAGTTTCCTACGCAGCGCCCATTGTTTCAGTGTCCCTTGGACTGCCGGCGATGTTCCTGTTCGGCGGCTTCGAGCGCAGCGATAAAAGCCAACGCGTGCCGCTGTTGCATGGCGACATCGTGGTCTGGGGTGGCGTGGATCGTTTGCGTTATCACGGGGTCCTGCCGATCAAGGATGGCCAACACCCGCGACTGGGCGAACAGCGGATCAACTTCACCTTTCGCACCGCCGGATGAAGCCTTCGAATTCGACCGCAAGACCCGGAGTGCGGCGCCCCTGTCGGCTGGTTAATCTGCATGAAACGGATCAACGGACATGAAGCCATGACAAGCCATTCGACTAAGATTGCCACCGAGAACGACCCTCGCTGGGCCGCCGTTATCGCGCGTGATCCCCGGGCAGACGGGCAGTTTGTATATGCCGTGAAAACCACCGGCATTTACTGCCGCCCCAGCAGCCTGGCGCGTTTGCCAAAACCACAGAACGTCGAGTTCTTCGACACCGCCGAGCAGGCCCAGGCGGCGGGTTATCGCCCCAGCAAACGCGCCGCGAAGGATCAAAGCGACATCGCCGCGCAACATGCTGCGACCGTGGCGGCCGCTTGCCGCCAGATCGAAACCGCGGAGAGTCTGCCTGTCCTGAGCGAACTGGCTGTTGCCGCGGGCCTCAGCAGCTTTCACTTCCATCGGGTGTTCAAAGCGATTACCGGTCTGACGCCTAAAGGTTACGCTGCGGCCCATCGTTCACGCAGGGTCCGTGAGCGCCTCGCGGACGGAGACTCAGTGACCGATGCGCTGTATGACGCCGGCTTCAACTCAAACAGCCGTTTCTATGAAGCCGCCGATCAGCTATTGGGCATGAAACCCGGTGATTACCGCGCCGCCGGTCAGAACAACGACATTCGTTTTGCCGTCGGCCAATGTTCCCTGGGAGCGATTCTGGTCGCGCAGAGTGAACGGGGTGTTTGCGCGATCCTGCTGGGCGATGACCCGCACCAACTGGTTTGCGATCTACAGGACAAATTTCGGCGTGCCAATCTGATTGGCGCCGACCAAGCGTTCGAGCAACTGATCGCCAAGGTGGTTGGTTTTATCGAAGCGCCGGCCCTTGGCCTCGACTTGCCGCTGGATGTTCGTGGCACCGCTTTTCAGGAACGTGTCTGGCAAGCCCTGCGGGAAATTCCCGTCGGCTGCACCGCCAGCTATGCCGATATCGCTCAACGAATCGGCGCGCCAAAAGCGATGCGCGCCGTGGCTCAAGCTTGCGGCGCGAACAACCTGGCGGTGGCGATTCCGTGCCACCGCGTGGTGCGCAGCGACGGCAATCTGTCGGGCTATCGCTGGGGTGTGGAGCGCAAGCGTCAATTGCTTGAGCGCGAAAACCCGTCTGAGTCCTGAATGCCGATATAGACCGACACTGAATCCGGGCTGGTATAGACCTCGAAGTCTGTGGCGAACGAGCGGCAAACCTGCGGGTTGTCCTTAAAGTAAGCCCAGATCAGGCCCCATGCCTGAATGACACAGTCCGGCATCGCCCCTTTCGCACTGAACACCAGGTAGTCGCCTCCCTCCACTTGAATCTGCGCAAAGTCCTCCGAGGGCGCGGTGACCGCCGCACCCGCGGTCACATCGAAGTGGCCAGAAGCGTCGGACTCGTAGTTTGAATAGACGCCGTACATGAAGGAATCCGGCTTTTTGTGGGGGATCTTGTCGAAGATGTCCTCAACGAAAAATCGTTCCCACATCGGGCCGATGCGCGCAGTGCCTGGCTGCTGCTCTGAGGCATTGCAGGTGCGCACTTGCAGGCCCGAGACGCTAAAGGGGCGCACTTCACGCTGCTTTACATCCATGGTCAATAGTCCTTGTCTCTGTCATTTGTCTGTTTGAATTATGGGTGAACAGTTAACGATTGACGTCGACCACCACCCGACCACGTAACTGACCAGCGAGCAAACGCGGTGCGGCCTCGATCGTTTCACTCAAACCGATTTCGTGACTGATCAACGGCAGCAAGGCGAAGTCGAGATCCTTGGCCAGACGATTCCAGGCCAGTATCCGCTTGGCTTTGGGCTGAGTCACGCTGTTGATCCCGGCCAGGGTCACGCCGCGCAAAATGAACGGTGCGACTGAAGCCGGGAAGTCCATGCCTTGCGCCAGGCCACACGCGGCGACAGTGCCGTTGGCCTTGGTGCTGGCACAGGCGTTGGCCAACGTGTGGCTGCCGACCGAGTCGATGACCGCCGCCCAGCGCTCCTTGGCCAAGGGTTTGCCCGGCTCGGACAGCGTGGCGCGGTCGATGATTTCGCTGGCGCCCAGTTGCTTGAGGTAATCGTGTTCGGAGGTGCGGCCGGTGGACGCGACCACTCGATAGCCGAGCTTATTCAGCAGTGCAATGGCGAAACTGCCTACACCGCCATTGGCGCCGGTGACCAATACGTCGCCCTGATCAGGCGTCACGCCATTATGTTCCAGCGCCAGGATGCTCAGCATCGCCGTGTAACCCGCCGTGCCGATGGCCATCGCTTGCGCCGCAGAGAACTCTTTGGGTAGCGGAATCAACCAGTCGCCGTTCAAGCGAGCCTTCTGCGCCAGTCCGCCCCAATGCCCTTCGCCAACACCCCAGCCATTGAGTACGACCTGATCGCCGACCTTGTAATCCGGATGCTCACTGGATTCGACAGTGCCTGCCAGATCGATCCCCGGCACCATCGGGAACTTTCGCACCACCGGGCTGCTGCCGGTGATCGCCAGGCCATCCTTGAAGTTCAGCGTGCTGTACGCAACACGCACTGTCACATCGCCCTCGGGCAGTTGATCGTCATTGATCTCTTGCAGTGTGGCCCGGTAACCGCTGTCGTCTTTGTCGATCAAAATGCCTTGGAACATTGCTGCCTCCAGATGGAATCATCTCAGTTGTCGTGCAGTTGAAATACCACACAGCAATATTTCACCGTACTCGACTTTAAGCCAAGAGTGGCACATGGAACAAAAACTCGACTGGCCTTATGTCAGGCATAGCTGTTACAAAATCGGTCCTACCGTCCCTGCCCTGTTATGACGTCGGAGAACCCTTCAAATGAGCAAATGGCCAGATACCCGCATTCTTGACCTACTCGGCATTGAGCTGCCGATCATCCAGGCGCCCATGGCCGGCGCGACCAACTCGGCCATGGTTATCGCCGCCAGCAACGCCGGAGGCCTGGGCTCGATGCCGGCAGCCATGTTGAGCATCGATCAGTTGCGCGAAGAGCTGAAAATGATTCGTCAACACACTCAACGCCCGATCAACGTCAACTACTTCTGCCATCAGCCACCCGCCGCCGATGAGCAACGCGCTCAAGACTGGAAGAATCTGCTGGAGCCCTACTATCGGGAACTTGGCGTGGACTTCGACGCGCCCACGCCGGTGTCCAATCGAGCCCCCTTCGATAATGCGGCCTGCGAAGTGGTCGAAGAGTTTCGCCCTGAGGTCGTGAGTTTCCACTTCGGCCTGCCGGAAAAATCCCTGCTGGACCGCGTGAAAGCCACTGGAGCGAAAGTGCTCTCTTCGGCTACCACGGTTGAAGAGGCCATTTGGCTCGAACAGCACGGTTGTGACGCAATCATTGCCATGGGGTATGAAGCCGGTGGCCATCGGGGCATGTTTCTCAGTGATGATCTGAGCACCCAGGTAGGGATCTTTGCGTTGGTGCCGCAGATCGTCGATGCGGTGAAAGTGCCGGTGATTGCTGCCGGCGGGATTGCCGATGCACGAGGCGTCGCGGCGGCATTCCTGTTGGGGGCTTCGGCGGTGCAAGTGGGCACGGCGTACTTGTTCACACCGGAGGCCAAGGTCAGCGCGTCTCACCACAAGGCGTTGCGTACGGCCAAGGAAAGTGAAACGGCCATCACTAACATTTTTACCGGGCGCCCGGCACGCGGAATTCTCAATCGGGTAATGCGCGAACTCGGGCCTATGAGCGCCAATGCACCAGCCTTCCCGCTGGCGGGTGGTGCGCTGATGCCGTTGCGCGCCAAGGGAGAAGCGGATTTCAGCAATCTCTGGGCGGGTCAGGCATTTACGCTGGGTGTTGAAATGACCACGGCTGAATTGACGCGGAAGCTGGCTGAGGAAGGATTGGCCAGGTTAGTTCGTCGGTAACGCACTCACCTGCGTGTCCTCAATAACGCGCATTCAACACGTTCCGTTTGCAGGCATTTCGCTATATATTCTGTTATATAGCGTTTTCCCTCCTCGTTGCACCTGCCTACAACGGAGCCGTTTCATGATCATTCGTGCCTCACGTTTTGCCCCCACCTGCCTGGCAACCCTGCTCGCAGTGTTCGCTTTCGTGTCCGCCCAGGCGGGCGAAGTCCAGGTCGCTGTCGCCGCCAACTTCTCGGCACCGATTCAGGCGATCGCCGCTGATTTCGAAAAAGACACCGGGCATAAACTGGTGACATCTTTTGGTGCAACCGGCCAGTTCTACACCCAGATCAAGAACGGCGCACCGTTCGAAGTGTTCCTCTCGGCGGACGACACCACCACGCAAAAACTCGAAACCGAAGGCGACACCGTCAAAGGCTCGCGCTTCACTTACGCCATCGGCACCCTGGCCCTGTGGTCGGCGAAAGAAGGTTATGTCGATGCAAAGGGCAAAGTGCTGAGCGACAACCAGTATCAGCACCTGTCCATCGCCAACCCGAAAGCCGCGCCTTACGGTCTCGCCGCCACGCAGGTGCTGGCCACGCTGGACCTGACCGACAAGGTCAAGACCAAGATCGTTGAAGGCCAGAACATCACCCAGGCCTACCAGTTCGTCTCCACCGGTAATGCCGAACTCGGTTTTGTGGCCTTGTCGCAGATCTACAAAGACGGCAAAGTCACCGGCGGCTCGGCCTGGATCGTTCCAGCCGACATGCACGATCCGATCAAACAAGACGCGGTGATCCTCAATAAAGGCAAGGACAATCCGGCTGCCAAGGCGCTGGTTGACTACCTCAAAGGTCCGAAAGCCGCCGCTGTCATCAAATCCTACGGTTACCAACTCTAATGACGCTATCGAGTGCCGACTTTTCCGCCATTTGGCTGACCCTGAAACTGGCGTCCCTGACTACAGTTATCCTGCTGGTCATCGGCGCTCCGATTGCGTTATGGCTATCGCGCACCCGCTCGTGGTTGCGCGGCCCGGTCGGGGCGATCGTCGCCCTGCCCCTGGTGCTGCCGCCGACGGTGATTGGCTTCTATCTGTTGCTGGCGCTCGGCCCTAACGGGTTTGTCGGCCACTTCACCCAATCACTGGGGCTCGGGACCCTGACCTTCAGTTTTGCGGGGCTGGTGATCGGCTCGGTGCTCTACTCGATGCCGTTCGTGGTCCAGCCGCTGCAAAATGCTTTTTCTGCCATCGGCACTCGCCCCTTGGAGGTGGCTGCGACCTTGCGTGCCAATCCCTGGGACACGTTTTTCAGCGTGATCCTGCCGCTGGCCCGCCCTGGGTTCATCACCGCTGCCATTCTCGGTTTCGCCCACACCGTCGGGGAATTCGGTGTGGTGCTGATGATCGGCGGCAACATTCCCGACAAGACCCGGGTGGTCTCGGTGCAGATCTACGATCACGTCGAAGCCATGGAATACGCCCAGGCTCATTGGCTGGCCGGGGCGATGCTGGTGTTCTCTTTTATTGTGTTGCTGGCGCTCTACTCCAGCCGTAAAACCAAAGCAGGCTGGAGCTGACCGATGATTCATACGCGTCTGAAACTGAAGTACTCAGGGTTCGCCCTGGAGGTGGACCTGCAATTGCCCGGCCGCGGTGTCACTGCTCTTTACGGTCATTCCGGTTCGGGCAAGACCACCTGCCTGCGCTGCATTGCCGGCCTGGAGAAGGCCGATGAGGGCTTCATCCAGGTCAACGATGAGATCTGGCAGGACAGCGACAGGAAGATTTTCGTGCCGCCACACAAGCGGGCGCTGGGTTACGTCTTTCAGGAAGCCAGCCTGTTTCCCCATCTGTCGGTGCTGGCTAATCTGCAGTTCGGCCTCAAGCGCACTCCTCGCCACCAGCGGCGGGTCGACATGGCACACGTGACTGAACTGCTCGGAATCGGCCATTTGCTGGATCGCCACCCGCAGCACCTTTCCGGCGGTGAACGGCAGCGGGTCGGCATCGCTCGTGCCCTGCTCACCAGCCCGAAGCTGTTGCTGATGGACGAGCCGCTGGCGGCGTTGGACAGCCAGCGCAAAAACGAAATCCTGCCTTATTTGCAACGTCTGCATGATGAATTGGACATCCCGGTGTTGTACGTCAGCCACTCGCAGGATGAAGTCGCGCGGCTGGCCGATCACCTTGTTCTGCTCAGCAATGGCAAGGCACTGGCCAGCGGCGCTATCGGCGAAACGCTGGCGCGCCTCGACTTGCCCCTGGCGCTGGGCGACGACGCCGGCGTGGTGATCGAGGGGCACGTCATTGCCTATGACGCCGACTATCAGTTGCTGACCCTGCAACTGCCGAACACGACCCTGAACATTCGCGTGGCTCACTCACTGATGACCCCGGGTCAGGCGCTGCGCTGCAAGGTTCAGGCGCGGGATGTCAGCCTGAGCCTGCAAAGTGTCGAGCAAAGCAGCATCCTCAATCGCCTGCCGGTCACCGTGATCAGTGAAATGGGAGCGGACAACGCCGCCCACGCGCTGATCCGCCTGGACGCTGCCGGCACACCGCTGCTGGCGCGGATCACCCGCTACTCCCGGGACCAATTGGGCGTGCACCCTGGCCAGCAGCTCTGGGCACAGATCAAGGCAGTGGCGGTACTGGCGTAAATCCGCTGGCACGACTGCAACAACGTGCGGTCAATGGCTGTAACGGCCCCTGATCCCCCGCCAAGGACTATTGCCATGCCCGATAGCGCGCTGCCCGATGTGCTGCCATCCGACCTGCATTACGTCGATGACACCCAGCCCGGCATCACCCGCAAGAAACCGCGCGGCAAGTTCTGCTATTTCGACCCTTCGGGCCAGCGCATTACCGATCAGGATGAGATCAACCGCATCAATGCCCTCGCGGTGCCCCCGGCCTACACGGATGTATGGATCTGCGCCGACCCGCGCGGCCATCTGCAAGCTACCGGTCGTGATGCCCGAGGTCGCAAGCAATACCGTTATCATCCGCGCTGGCGAGAAGTGCGCGATGCCGACAAATATTCACGTTTGCGGGACTTTGGGTTAGCGCTACCGAAACTGCGCAAACAGCTTGAAACGCTGTTGGCGGCTCCCGGCTTCAGTCGCGACAAAGTCATGGCCACGGTCATCACCTTGCTCGATGCGACGCTGATCCGGGTCGGCAACTCCCAATACGCTCGGGACAATCGGTCTTACGGTTTGACCACCCTGCGTAACCGTCACGTCGAGATCAACGGCAACGCAATCCAGTTCCAGTTCCGTGGCAAGAGCGGTGTCGAGCACCAGATCACCGTAAAAGACCGACGCCTGGCGCGGGTCATCAAACGCTGCCTGGAAATTCCCGGGCAAAACCTGTTTCAGTACCTGGATGAAAACGGCGAGCGACACACCGTCAGTTCCTCCGACGTCAACGCCTACCTGAAGACACTCACCGGTGCCGACTTCACCGCCAAGGACTACCGAACCTGGGCCGGCAGCGCGTTGGCTCTGGCGGTTCTGCGGGAACTGCAGTGGGAGTCCGAGTCGGACGCGAAGCGGCATGTGGTGGAGATGGTCAAGAACGTCGCAAAACAACTGGGTAACACCCCGGCCGTTTGCCGCAAGTGCTACATCCACCCGGCGGTGCTCGATGGTTTTCTTTTGGGAGCGTTGGCTGACCTGCCCAGACCTCGAGCGCGTAAAGGGCTCAAGGCGGAGGAAGTCGGGCTCGCGGTGTTTTTGGAGAAGATGATCGCTAGCGTTGAAGCGACGAACTGACCTGTCTATTTTTTGCACGATCGCAAATGGCTTCTATAGTTGTTGTGAACCTGAATTAGCTACGGTGACGCCATGGAAGACATTTTCGTTGTGAAACGATGCAACAAGATCATCATCCATGGTCGCCGAGCCGGAGAAACCGATCATCCACCACCTGCCGCCGCCGTCTGGTATCGCATCGCCGATACTCGAACCCGCGGCTTCATCGGCGACGGTTTCGATCGTGAAGAAGACGCCCGGCGCGAATGCCGGCAGCTGAATGCCAGATCGCAAGTGACGGCCCGGGAAGGCTGATGCTACCTGCCTTGCGCGGGTCTATACTGAAAAACAGCTGAAGGATCAGCGACCCCATCAGCAAACAGCTCGCTCCCCTGCGGGCTTTTTGCTGCCAGTAACAGGTTTCTTGAACGGAGGTGTTTGCCATGTCCGAAAAAGAGTCCATCACCACCCTGCTCACCCTGCTCGACTCCCGTCAGGTTCGCCTGGCAGCGGCATGCAAGGAAATCGCCGACTGGGTCGATCATCAAGGCGGGCACCCGACAGCCCTCAGAATCCGTGATCGCCTGAACGACATCGAGAAGGACACACCACTGATTCGCAATACGCTGTCGTCGCTCAAACCTGTCGACCGCCCCCTGCCGCGGTTCAGATGATTCGATCTGGACATCCTCAAGGACACGGCCTGCTTCAGGACGCATGAACGGCGACCTTATCGTCACCGGGTGCGTCCTTGCCTGAGCGTTTCTTGCTACATCCCCAACCCAGCCTGGCGCCGGGTTTTTTTATGCCTGGGCAATCCATTTCACACGGCATTCACATCTCAGGCTTTACATTGACCGGACTCCTTTGAAGAATCCCCTGGCCCGCCCGCACGCGGGCCTTTTTTTTGCTCATTGCGCAGGCAACGAACGTCACCGTACGCTTGAGGTCAAATGATCACACGTCACCAAGGAGGCGTCTGATGGTTACTCACTTCAAAGTAGGCGGGCATTTGGCCTGCGGTCACAAAGGCAGCAAACTCGTTTCAACCAGCGAACTGACCCGGGTGAAATGCAGAAGCTGCCGCAACACCGATGCGTTCAAGGATGCACGCAAAGACCAGCGCAACGCTGCACGCCGCGCCGCACGCAAAGCCAAAGTTACGCATAGCGCCAATGACTGGCGAGCGGCCTGGGTCGAACGGCTCACTGCCATGAAAGGACTGCAACGATTGCCTCGTGGTTTTACCGGTCAGCCTTTCGTTTAGCTGACAGCATCGGCGGCTGAATCGAAGTCATTCGGGCCAGCCGCTGGCGCATGACATCCAACACTTGAAAGCTTCGACGAGAATTAACCCTGCCTCGGGCGCACAAGAAATAGACATTGGATACTGAGTTTATTGTTAGTTGTCTTAGTAATTGATCTGCAAGACAAACTGAAACCCCGTCACTGCGCATGACTTCCCCTCGCTTTATAGGTGACGTAGATCACATCACCTGCAACTTACAATTATTCTAAACATTTGTAGTTAGCGGTTTTTTATTAACACTGCTCTGCCAGCACTCAATATTTCCTAGAGCGGCTTGTCTTTGACGATTTCCCTGTTGAGATCACGCCCCTTCAACACCTGATGAATGTCCTCCCTGCAATCGCTTCGCCCGGCAGGCAGGCAGGCATGGGGCATTGGCGTCCAGAAAGAACGTATAGCAATGGCCGCCACTGATAATTGCTTATATACAGGCAACGCAACATTTAAGAATAGTTCTTCCCGAACTGATCAATATATTTTTTAACGATAAGAATAATAGCGATGCCAGCGATGGGGGCTTTACATCGCTCTGCTATTTTTTGGCGGCGAACAGATTCTTCAACTAGGATTCTATCGAATCCAAATTACACCAACGGTGTTGGCGGGCACTCATCAAGGAGGGGACAGATGACATCAATTCGCAAGACCGAGAAAACCTATCGCACCTGGTCCAGCCCAATCCTGCTTGAACTCAAGGAGAGAGAGCACCAGCTGGACGCTGAAGCCCGCCAGGCCCTCCAAAATGTCTTGGTCGAGAGACGCCTTCTCAATATCGGCAACCCTTCAGGCGAAGATCGACGCGGCGCAAATCCAGGAATTAGCAGCCAGGATCAATAACTGCCGAAAAGTACGGGACTCCCAGGACCCACAACAGCCTTGGCTCGTATACAACTATTCAAGGAACGCAACGCTATGAAACCAAGCGGTATACGCGGATAAGCCTTGGCCTCGAAAAACAGGGCTTCAGTTCGAGATGACAGATCAAATGACAATATCTGTCTTTTTGATGATGACGCAGCCTAATCCGATCTTCGCCAGCCTGTCTGGCACATGGAGGGCGCAATGCGCATTCCTCTGTTTTACGCGATGTCAGCTGTACTGTTTTTGCATGGTTCTGCCGCCCAGGCGCAGCCATCGAATGCCACCGCTGCCCAAACGCCACCCGCTGCAGCGGCAGTCAAGGACGCAGTCTTTACTCAAGAGCAACTGGATCAGATGCTGGCCCCCATTGCGCTTTATCCGGACCCGCTTCTTGCACAGATGCTGATGGCCAGCACCTACCCTGGGGAGGTCGCCGAGGCCGTTAACTGGTCTAAAGCGCATCCTGAAGCCAAAGGCGATGATGCGGTCAAACAAGTGGCAACCCAACCCTGGGACCCAAGCGTTCAAGCGCTGGTCGCCTTCCCCCAATTGCTGGCGACCGTGGGGCAGGATCTTGTCTGGGTTCAGCGACTGGGCGATGCTTTTCTGGCGCAGCCCGATGAGGTGATGGAGGGCGTGCAACGCTTGCGGCGTCAAGCGCAGGCCGCCGGCAACCTGCAGAGCAATCAGTATCAGAATGTGACTGTTCAAAATGTGACCGCTCCCGCCCCAACAACTGCATCGCCATCGACGGCCGCATCCTCGGCCCCGGCCAGCGCTTCCTCCACCATCATCATCCAGCCCGCAGATCCGCAGGTGGTGTACGTTCCCACTTACAACCCGACAACCACCTACGGCACTTGGGCTTATCCAGCATCGCCACCTGTCTACTATCCACCGCCACCCGCCTACTACCCGGGCTCGGCTTTGCTGGCCGGGTTGGCGTTCGGCACCGGCGTAGCGATAATCGGCTCGCTATGGGGTGACTGTGACTGGGGCAATAACGACATCGACATCGACGTCGATCGATACAACAACATCAATCGCAACAACCAGATAACCAACAATCAGAACAAGTGGCAGCACAACGCAGTGCATCGCGATGGCGTTCCCTATCGAGACAACAGAAGCCGGCAGGAATATGGTCGTCAACTCAACGGTGCCAACCAGCGCCAGGCTTATCGGGGGGACGATGCCCAGCGCGCCCAGGCCCGTGAGAATGCGCGTAGCGCCATGGACAGGAGCGGTGTCGAGAGACCCGCCACCAGCAACCGACAAGCCCGTGAACAAGCACGCCAGGCGCAATCGGGAATCTCGGCAGGCAATCGAACGCAGGCAGGCGCGGACAGACCGAAAACGGCTGACAGAAGCCAGGGTAACGCCAGAAATATCCGCGAAAACGAGCAGCCTCGCAAACAGACTGCCCAAGTGAATCAACGTAGGCAGGACACCTCCCAGGCGCGTCAGAGTACGACAAAACGACCGGCTGCCAGCCCAGGCAGTGCCAAAAACAATGCATTCGCTGGGGTGCGTTCACCGTCCCAGTCCAATGCCCAAGCCTCTCGTGGGCGCACTAGCCAGGCTTCCGCTCAGCGCCCGAGCAGCATGCGTTCTGCCGGCAATCAAATCAGTCGGCCATCCAGTCCAGCGCGTTCGAGGGGGGGTCGTCGGTGAAAAGCCAACGTCGAGGAAGAGTACTCATGAATCTGTTGCCTTCGGCTTTGGCGATCATCGCGGGCTTGGCGTGGTCGTGCATGGCGACGGCGCAGCAGGCATTCTCAACGCCGGAAAAGGCTGTTGAAGCGTTCGTCATGGCACTGGGAAAGGAAAAGGCCGATCAGGTACGCCTGACAGAGTTGCTGGGAAAAGACTGGCGCCTGGTTATTCCCCGCGAAGGTGTACAACGCAGCGATGTCGATGAGTTTTTGAAGCAGTATCACGAGCAACACCGCATCGAAAAAACCAATGACCGCAAGGCAATTCTGTCGGTCGGCAGTGACCGCTGGACCCTGCCTATCCCCCTGGTCAAAGGGGCAAACGGTTGGCAGTTCGACATGAAGGCCGGCAGCAATGAAATCCGCGCACGCCGTATCGGCCGTAACGAACTCTACACGGTGCAATCTGTGCTGACCTATCACGATGCCCAGATGGACTATGCGTCGGTGGACAATGACGATGACGGTGCGCTCGAATACGCACAGAACATCCTGAGTACACCCGGCACACACGACGGACTCTATTGGGCGGACGACGATAGTGGTCAGGTCAGCCCGCTTGGCCCATTGTTCGGCGAGGCCGCCGGCGGTGACGACTGGCACGGTTACCACTTTCGCATTCTCAAGGGACAAGGCCCCTCGGCGCCGGGGGGTGCCTACAGCTATATGATCGGGGACAAAATGAGCCGCGGCTTCGCGCTGGTCGCCTGGCCGGCGAAATACGATGACACCGGCGTGATGAGCTTCCTGATCAGCCATGAAGGCCAAGTGTTCGAGAAGGACCTAGGCCCCGACAGTGACAAGCTGGCGAAATCGATGAAGCTGTTTGATCCGGATAACAGTTGGAAGGAAGTGACCGTCGATCAAGATCCAGAGTAAGTAGATTGTCTGGCGTGTCATCAACCACCAGAACGGTGGCGGCAGGATAAACGTAGTAAAATCCCTCGCGCTCTTTGATTCCGTTCAGACCGCAGCAAAAAAACACCAGAGTCGGTTAGACGCTAGTGACAGGGATGGGATTGGAAAAATGCAGCGGATTTTGAAGTGGTGCCCCGAGCCGGAATCGAACCGGCACGCCCTGCGGCGGCAGATTTTAAGTCTGATGTGTCTACCAATTTCACCATCGGGGCATGGGAAATGCAAAAGCAGGCGCCGATTTAACCCTAAAACAAAACCAGAATCAATCACTTAGGAAATGAGGCACCCTTATGGCCATGAAAATCAATTTTACCAAGTCCACGTTGTACGATCTGAGGTGTCCGGACCGCAAAGCCGACCCTCTTCACCCAATCCTATGAAGCCGCCACTGAAAAGGCGGCCTGGGAAAATCGGGAGGCAGCAATCAGGGGATCACCAGAGGGCGATGTCATAGGTAAAGTAGATCCGGTTGCTATCTCGGCCACGGGAATACTCAGAGCGGTAAACGTAGTTACGCAACCGCACACCCAGACCTTTGAAGGTGCCTTGTTGCACGACGTAAGCCAGTTCGGCGTCACGTTCCCATTCTTTTACCGTGGTGGTGGACTTACCGTCGTTGCCGCTCAGATACCGGGTGGAAAACGTCAAACCGGGTACGCCCAGAGCGACAAAGTTGTAGCCGTAGTTGAGCATCCATGTCTTCTCGTCCTCCTCGATGAACTTGCCTATACCGGCGTTGCTGAACGAGTAAACCGTTGCACCGCTGATATAGGGCAAACTGGCGTCGCCATCGAGGGTCTGGTATCCGCCACCGAAGGTATGACCAGAGATGGCGTAGGACAGCTGCCCGCTCAGCATGTTGTTGTCGATCTTGCCACCGTAGGCAGAGCCGGTATCGACACTGTTGAAATAGCGCAAGTCACTGGTCAGTACGCCGCCTCCCAGGGGTAGGTCGTGCTGGATACCTGCGAAATTCTGTCGGTAAAAGTTTTCCAGTTCGCCGTAGAAGTAACTCAAACGAATGCTCTTCCCCAGCTTGTATTCGGCGCCTGCATAGCTGAAGTCGCCTGATTTATCTCCGCCGTAACCGTCGGGCACAATCGGCATGCTGTCGCTGGAATCTCGCAGTTTGAATCGATCCAGGTAGCCCCCGGTGAGGGTGAGGTTTTCGATGTCGACGCTACTGATCTGTGTGCCTTGGTACGTTTGCGGCAACAGACGCGCATCGTTGTAGATCAGCACTGGTGTCTTGGGTAACAAGGTGCCGTATTTAACCGTGGTCTTGGCCAATTGGGCTTTGGCAGTCATACCCAGACTTGCGAATTCGTCAGCCGCACGACCGTCATCATGCACGGGCAACAAGCCAGTGCCACTGCGACCACGGCCGGAATCGAGCTTGACCCCGAGCAGGCCGAGGGCATCAACACCAAACCCGATAGTGCCAGGCGTAAATCCCGACTGGTAATCCAACAGAAATCCCTGGGCCCACTCGGTTCGTTCGCTCTTCGCCGTCCTTGCTGATCTGGGACTTAAACCATGCTCGTCGCGGAAATTCTCATTGAAGTAGACGTTGCGCAATTGCAGCTTAAGCTTGCTGTCATCGATAAACCCTTCTGCACTGGCGCTGGTCAGCGGCAACAAACCGAGAAAGGAAAACAGCGCCCGTTGGGTAAACAAAGTGGTCATAGCGAACTACTCATTGTTGTTATTTGGAGTGCAGAACAGCGCACGCCTCACTGGTGAGGCGCGTCAGGAGAAACAGGTGGCGTGGTTGAATCAGGTGAAGAGACTAATCGCACCGGTCAATAGAGCTAGCGCCGTGATCACCAGGGAAGTCAGCACAGCCCATTTGACGGTGGCTTTCTGGAAATCGCCGATATCGCGATCAACCATCCCCACCAGCAACAGCGTCGAAGCCACGAGAGGGCTCATCAGGTGCACAGGTTGTCCGAGTATCGAGGCCCGGGCGATTTCAACCGGGTCGATGCCATAGGCTGCGGCCGCGTTAGCCAGAATCGGTACCACCCCAAAGTAGTAAGCATCGTTGGAAAGAACAAAGGTCAACGGCATGCTGGTGATCGCCACCACCAGTGGGAACAGGTGACCCCAGGATGGCGGAATCCAGTCCACCAGCGTTTGCGCCAGGGAGTCGACCATCTTGGTGCCCGAGAAGATCCCGGCAAAGATACCGGCAGCAAACACCAAAAGTACGACGGTCATGGCGTTGCCCGAATGGGCGAGAATGCGCTCTTTCTGAATATCCAGTTGCGGGTAGTTGATCATCAGTGCCAGCACAAAGCCGATCAGGAACAGGATCGCCGAGTGCATGAGCCCCATTACCAGCGCGACCATGACCGCGATCACCAGCAACAGGTTCACGTATGCAAGTTTAGGCCGCTTGTGTGGGGTATCGCCCAGGATCGCGTCGATGTAGCAATTACCGCCACCGCTCTGTAGCTGCACATTGCCGATGCGTTTACGCTCGGCACGGCCCAGGAGGAAAGCAGTGAACACCACCCACATCGCGCCGCCGATCATGGTCGGCAGCAAGGGAACGAAGTACTCGCCGGCATCCAGGCCCAGCGCCGCGATCGCCCTTGTTGCGGGCCCACCCCATGGGGTCATGCCACTCATGATGCTCAAGGACAACATGGCGATGGTCGCCAGAATCATCGGGTTCATGCCGATACGCTTATACAACGGCAGCATTGCCGCGCAGGTGATCATGTAGGTGGTTGTGCCGTCGCCGTCGAGGGCGACCACCAGTGACAGCAGCGCGGTGCCGATAGCGATTTTCATTGGATCGCCGTTTACACGCTTGAGGATTTTGCGAATCAACGGGTCGAACAACCCGGCATCAATCATCAGTCCGAAGAACAGAATGGCGAACAGCAGAAGCGCAGCCGAAGGCGCAACCATCTTCAGGCCGTCGAGCATCATCTTGCCCGTAGTGCCGCCAAAACCGCCAATCACCGCAAACACAATCGGCACAACAGTCAGGGCGACAATCGGCGATAGGCGTTTCGACATTATCAGGTAGGTGAAAACCACCACCATGGCCAAACCAAGAAATGCGAGCATAGGTCAGTTCTCTTGTTCTTATCAGTAGCGTGGCCGATGCGCAGGCGCACGGCCTCGAACCCGCCAGACGGGAGGATCAACCTGGCGGGGAATTGAATGAAATAATTGCTGGGTTTTTTAGCCGTGTCCGGTCAGACGTGTTCTGTGATCTTGCGACCATCCCAGTTTTCACACTGGGTCTGGGCCAGGGCGGACGACGGTTCGCCGTCAAGAGTCCGCATCAGTGTCTCGCGATCGCAAGCGTTCTCCGAGATGGACATCACCACGGTAGCCACCGCATTGCTTGCCAGACTGGTCAAGGCCCGGGCTTCCGACATGAAGCGGTCGATTCCGATCAGCAAGGCAAGGCCGGCCAAGGGAATGTCATGGATCACAGTCAGTGTCGAAGCCAGTGCGACAAAACCGGCTCCGGTCACACCTGCGGCCCCTTTCGAGGACAACAGCATGATGGCCAGCATGGTCACGGTCTGTGTCAGGCTTAGCTCGATGTTGCAGGCCTGAGCAATGAATACCGCTGCGAGGGAGAGGTAGATCGCCGTACCGTCGAGGTTAAACGAGTATCCCGTTGGCAGCACCAACCCCACCACGCCTTTCTTGCAACCCAGGGCTTGCAGCTTTTCCAACATACGCGGCATCACCGGCTCGGTGGAGGAAGTCCCGAGCACTACCAGGAACTCTTCGCGCAAGTAGCGCAGCAACTTCCAGAGACTGAAGCCATTGGCCCGGCAAATGCTTCCCAGCACCACAAAGACGAAGAAGGCACAGGCTACATACAAGGTCATGATCAGCTTGGCCAAGGAGCCCAACGATGTAATACCGTACTGGCCTACGGTGAACGCCAAAGCGCCAAATGCACCGATCGGAGCGAAGCGCATCAGATAGGAGAATATTTTGAACACCATGTGCGAGGCAGATTCCAGTACATCCAGTACCGGCTTGCCGCGCTCGCCGATGGCCGACAGCGCAAAACCGCAAAGCACCGCGATGAACAACACCGGCAGCACTTCACCCTTATTGAAAGCACCAATGAAGGTTTCCGGGATGATGTGCATGAAAAACTCGACCACTCCCAGCTTCGCGGCGGAATCGGTGTACTGCGACAGTCCCTCGGTGCTCAAGTGGGCAGGGTCAATGTTCATGCCCACACCGGGTTTGAACAGGTAGACCGATACCAGGCCGATGATCAGGCTGATCACGGTCAGCGCCAGGAACAGCAGCATGGTCTTGCTCAACAGACGCCCGAGTGAGCGTTTGTCGCTCATGCCGGCGATACCGGTGACGATCGTGCAGAACACTACCGGAGCGATCATCATCTTGATCAACTTGATGAAGGCGTCACCAAGCGGTTTCAAGGCTATGGCCTGTTGCGACCAAAAATGCCCGACCAGCACACCCAACAGCACGGCGAGGAGAATCTGGAAGTAGAGCGATTTTACAACTTTCATGGCATCACCCATTTTTAGAATTGTGCTGATGCAAGAACGGCAATGACCAGGGGAGATTATCCGGCAAGTCGTTGGGAAGCCGTGGCGTAGACAAAACCGGAGAACAGCCTGCGCGATGTACGCACCACTGAGGCACGAATTGTCTCACCCTGAGCGCCGGTGTAGGACAGTACGACATCTATCCCGCCACTTGGATGTTCAATGCGTACTTGCTTCATGCGCGGCTCGCTAATCCCGCCGAGCAATTGCGCGACCACACTGTCTTCAGTGACACAAGCGGTGGCTAGGCCGATGGAACCGGTGATCGCCAAGGCCCGATGGCAGTTGTGTGGCATGAAATAGCGCACCTGGATTGTGCCGCCAGCCTTGGCCGGTGACACTAGTACTGGCTTGGGAATCACTTTGTCGCTGACGTCACCCAGGCCCATTACCAAGCCGGCTTGCAGTCGCAAGGACTCCAGGCGACGCAGGAACTCTTTGTCGGCATCCAGTTCAGCAGGACTTTCATCGCCGCGCTTACCCAGTTGGCCGGCTTCGACGATCATCATCGGCATCGCCATGTCGATGCAGGTTACTGGAATACCGTCGATCAAATCCTGCGTTTGCCCAGTAGGGAAAAGTTTGCCGGTCTTGCTGCCCGCAGCATCCAGGAAGGTCAGTTGCACAGGAGCGGCGGTACCCGGCACGCCATCGATGGCGGTGTCACCTTCATAGCTGACCTTCCCACCGGGCGTCTGTACCTCGGCGTTCACAAAAGTCCCCGTGTTGAGGTTACGAATACGCACACGGGTCAGGTCTTTGGAAGCTTTTACCAGCCCCTGCTCAATGGCGAACGGGCCAACGGCGCAAAGCATGTTGCCGCAATTAGGCGCGGTGTCGACTCGACGCTGGGAAACCATGACTTGGACGAACAGATAGTCGACATCCGCCTCAGGATGCAGCGACGGGCTAACGATCGCCACCTTGCTGGTTTGCGGGCTACCGCCACCGATACCGTCAATTTCCAGCTCATGGCCAGAACCCATAACGTTGAGCAGCAGTTCGTCACGGTCTTCGATCGCAACAGGTAGATCCCAGGCAAGGAACACTGGGCCTTTGGAAGTACCACCGCGCATTAGCACACAGGGAATTCGTTGCATGAATACTGACTCTTGTTGATCAATCGGGGTAATTGATGTCTTGTGAGCAAGAGTCGCAGGCTTTAAAAATTGTTTCCAATGCAAATATCAGCCTGATTATTGCGTTTCACGAATGATGGATTTAGGCTGACTGGGCTTAACAACTCTCGGATTGTGAGACGAAAAAGTGAATTATGAGCTCAATGACATCCGATCTTTCGTGAAGATCGCAGAACTTGGAAGCTTCCATGAAGCTGCCGATGCATTGCATCTTTCTCAACCCGCATTGAGTCGGAGAATGAAAAAGCTTGAAGAGGGATTGGGGACAGCGCTTCTGGATCGCACGACAAGAAGGGTAAGCCTCACCAGCGTTGGGCGAGACTTCCTGCCCAAGGCGCGACGCTTACTGGATGACTTCGACGACTCGATACTTAACATCCGAGAGCTGGCGGAGCGGCAGAGCGGCCGTGTAACCCTTGCCTGTATCCCCACCGCAGCCTTTTACTTCCTCCCTTCAGTAATCCGCCTCTACAACGAGCGCTATCCACAAATTCGCATTCGCTTGCTTGATCTCAGTGCGAACGAAGGACTGGAGGCTGTACTGCGTGGCGAAGCCGACTTTGGCATCAACATGATGAGCGGCCAACACCCAGACATAGAGTTCGTGCCGTTGGTCAACGAGCCTTTTGTTTTGGCTTGTCGACGCGATCATGAACTGGCCGAGCGTAGCGAGGTAACCTGGTCTGAACTTAGCAACTACCGCCTTATCGGGGTCGGTCGCCTAAGCGGTAACCGCATGCTGCTTGACCACGCTTTGTCCGGCTTGAGCTGGCGTCCGCAATGGTTCTATGAGGTGCAACACCTATCTACATCGCTGGGCCTGGTGGAAGCTGGCTTAGGCGTTTCGGCAATGCCGAGCCTCGCAATGCCTGCTGTGGATCATCCAACATTGGTGAGCGTTCCTTTGATAGAGCCTATTGTGAACCGATCGTTGGGACTGGTTTATCGAAGAGGCGCCTCACTCTCTCCAGCAGCAGAAAAATTCGTCTCAATACTGCTGGAGCAATGGGAGAAATGACCTCAATCTTCCTGCTTTTTTGAGTTGAGACAATATTGTCCAGCGCAGGAGTCAACGGTCGCAGAAGGGATTAAAAAAGTCTTAATAAGCTTTGTTCTCAACCAAGCAATTGCCTCCATCCACCACGAGCAACTCACCTGTGATGTAACTCGCTTCAGGTGAAGCCAAGAATACAACGGCAGCGGCCACTTCCTCTGGCCGACCCGCCCTTCCAAGGGGTGTAGAGCGTGCTGCTCTGATTTCATCAGGAGTGCTCGATCCTGTAGCAATCCAACCCGGCGCAACCGAATTCACCGTGATACCAAATTGAGCAACCTCAAGGGCAAGGCTCATGTTCATCCCTACCATTCCGGCCTTAGCTGCACTATAAGCAGCCTCTCCTGGATTACTGGCTCGGGTGCCTGTAGTTGAGCTGATGTTCACTATGCGGCCATATCCTCTAGCCCGCATCCCAGGCAACACCCCTTGAGTTAACAGGAACGCAGTAGTCAGATTTCTAGCGATGGAAAGATTCCAGGTTTCGAGGCTCGTATTCGTGAACTCGGCGAACGGTTCAGGACTCCCTTGCATCGCCATACCGGCATTATTTACAAGAATATCGATGCGGCCCCAGACGGCCTCAGCCCAAGCGACGAACTCACTAACCTGGGTTTCCTGAGTTAAGTCTACCGGTCGACCCTCTGCTTCGAAGCCGGCGGCACGTAACTCCGCAACCCGCTCAGTGATGCGTGCGCTGCTTGCCGTGACGATCAGCTTGGCCCCTTGAGCCCCAAGACGATGGGCAATTGCCATACCGATTCCGATCTGACTGCCCGCACCGCTCACAAGCGCCACCTGCCCTGCCCAACTTGAATTCATCGTCCTGGCCCTTTTGAAGGTTTGCGAAATGCATAATGGAGATGTAGCAGATAGTCGGAATCAACTGTTGAGGATTTGGTTACTGAGGTCGATATCTGCAAATAAAAAGGGCCCTTCAACGGCCCTTTTGTACTCAAACCAAAATCACTTTGTCAGCCAGGACTCAATGGTCGCGGAGCCGTACTGAGCCTTCCGTTTTTGAAGGTTTGGACATTCAACTGGATTACAACGTGTATGAAATGCCGACCTGTACCGTTCTTGGGGCCCCTGGATAGGCGTAAACGTTACCAAACGCTCCTTCCTCATAGTCTTCGTCAGTTAGATTTTTCACATCCAGGTTGATCCTGATCCTTTCGTTGACCTTGTAATAGCTGAGTAGGTCGACGACGGTGTAGCTGCCCATTGAAAATGCTGTGTTGGCTGTCTGCCCTTCGCGCTCATCTACGTACTTCAGACCTGTGCCCAGACCCAAGCCCTTAAATACGCCATCCTGGAACTCGTAGACGTTGAGCAGGCTGAAGCTGTTCTGCGGAATGTTCATCAGTCGGGTGCCGGACTTGATGACGTTGTCCTTGGTCACTTCCGCATCGACATAGGCGTAACCGCCAATCACCCGCCATTGCGGAGTCAGGTTGCCGGCAACGTTCAGGTCGAAACCACGGCTGCGCACCTCGCCTGCCGCCACACTGAAGGTAGAGTCCACAGGATCGGTGGTGAGTACGTTGCGCTTTTCAATCTGGTAGATCGCCGCGTCGACACTCAATTGACTGTCCAGCGCTTCCCACTTGAAACCCAACTCATAGGATTTGCCTTTTTCCGGTTCGAAACCACCGCCTTGACGACTGGCACCCGTGTTGGGCTTGAACGAGCGAGCCGTATTGGCATAGATCGCCACGGTGTCGGTGAGATCGTAGGTCAGCCCTATGCGCGGGGTCACGGCATTGTCGCTGGCTTCCCAGCTTTTACCGCCCGGTACAAAGGTTTCGTAGTCATGTTCGAAGCGCTCGAAGCGGGCACCGGCCAGGAGTTTCAAGCGCTCGGTCAATGCCACTTGATCCTGGAGGAAAGCGGCGTAGGTCTTGAGGTTTTCTTGATCGTTGGTCGGGGTTCGGGTCAAGGCTGGTCGAGGCTGGCCATACACCGGATTGAAGATATCAATCGGGTACGCACTCACCGCGCCGCTGGAGCGCTGAATGATCGACTTGTAGTCGTAGTCTTCGAATTCGACACCGGTCAGCAAGGTGTGATCAAAACCGCCCGCCGTGAAATGTCCGGTGAGGTTGAGCTGAGTGTCTTTATCCGTCCATTCCAGCTTGCGGTAGTTAAAGTTGCGGCCCAAGGTGCGACCGTCGGCCGCGACACCATTGGCCTCAACGGCATTGCCTTCAAGAGTGCCATCGAGCCATTGGAAACCACCACCCAACGTCCAGTTATCGCTTAGCAGGTGCTCGAAACGCAGCTGCGCCATGTTGTTGTCGTTGTGCAACTTGCCAACGTCTTTTTCGCCGAAGAAGGTATCGCGAGACGCGGTGCCAATCTGATTCGGATAGCGCGTCACGCCGCGATCAAGCGGGTGGTTGTTGCGCATGAAATCACCTTCGAAGATCACTTTGGTCTCATCGGTGACCTGCCAGCTTAGTACCGGCGCTACGCCGTAGCGCTCGGTTTCAACATGATCACGGAAGGTATCGCCGCCCTCACCTACCACATTCAGGCGATAGGCCAGGCGGCCTTCATCATCCAGCGGGCCGGAGGCGTCCAGCGTGCCACGCTTCATTCCCTGGTCATCGAGTTGGCTACCCAAGGTCACAACGGGCACGGCCAGGGGTTGTTTGGAAATGACGTTGAATGTGCCACCTGGGTCGCCTCGGCCATAGAGCATGGTCGCCGGCCCTCGCAACACTTCAAGCCGCTCGATGGTGTTCGCATCCGGCATGTTCGGATAACCACGGTTGATCGGAAAGCCGTTGCGGTAGAACTCGCCGGTGGTAAATCCACGCACCGTGAAAGTAGTCAAACCCTGGCCACCGAAGTTGTTGGCCCGCCCGACGCCGCCGGCATAGTCGAGCGCGTCCTGCAGCCGGGTGGCACTGATGTCCTCTACCACATCCTTGGGCACCACAGTTATGGATTGTGGTGTTTCGTGGATCGACGTGTCGGTACGCGTCGCACTGGCCGAACGCGTCGCACGATACCCATCCACCGGCCCCAAGGCCGTTTCAAAATCAGCAGTGCCAACGATGTCGGTCGCTTGCAGCTCCAGGCTGGCTTTATCGATTGTCGCTTCCTCAGCCCAGGAAGAAACGGAAAACGCCTGAAGCACACAGATAGAAACCAGAGTACGACGCATCGAAGAAACCTTGAGAAAATAGCCAAATGGGATGACATACATGCCAACAAATCGACGCGCATGGTATACAAAAAAATACGCTTTTAATACGTATTTGCATTCGCATTTGAAATGCGACATTCGGTTGTGCAAATCGCTATTCGAGTAATTCTTGACGAGAGTTTGGCAAGGCGGTGCAGAGCTTGCGGGAGATGGGTCTATTGAGAGCTGCGGCTCACAATTAGCTCCCAAGCGTTGATTTGGGGGGACTTTGAAAATATTTTACGGAGGGGGGAAGCGTGCGCAGATGGGTGCTGGAGAAACTCCCGCTCCGGTGAAGCAGGTTCGCGACTGCCCTTTCAAGATTAAATCTTGCCGGACAGTGCAAATAAAAAAGCTCCGTAAATCATAGATCTACGGAGCTTGTTTAAAGTGGAGGCCGAGGTCGGAATCGAACCGGCGTAGGTGGATTTGCAATCCACTGCATAACCATTTTGCTACTCGGCCTCAAACATCTGATGTCATGTAGCACAACATCAAACGCGTACAAACTTGGAGTAAGATTCGTGATCTAACTCCTTGAAAACATTGAGCTTTTTCAGCGATCAGTGCTTTCGATGGCGTGAATTATGTACTGATTTCCCGAGGCTGGCAACCCCTTGATTTCAAAAAAAATTCCGTCAGGTGGTTTCGATGTTTAAAGGGGTGCTCAACCCTTCAGGCCGGGTTCGTCTGTCACGTCTTTTACCGCGATCAACGGATCAATGCCCCAGTCGCCATGCAGATACCAATCGTCTCCAATCATTTCAGCCGGATGCATTGTGCGGTCGGAGCCGTTGCCGCACGCCAGGGAGTTTGCTGGACAGTACCTGTCACAGCCCCAGCAAATGCGCTCGGGGTGCTTGGGGCTGATGGGAAAATTCTTGGCCATGTCGATCCCCGGCTTGCCTGTAGGATGTGCCCCCAACCTACATCGCTCGCGCAAAAACGACCTTGATACGGATCAAGGTATGGCTAAGCTTTGCTCTGCTGGGGAATCAGCCGCTTTCCCCCCTTGGGCGGCCAATAAAAACACCTGGAGAAGCTTCTTATGCCTGGTAAAAAAACACCTGCCGAAGACCAAAGCCCTGTCCAATTGTCGACCTGGGATGATGAAGTCACGGAAAAATCACTCGATGCAGAAGCATTTGCCTCTCCCCCGAATTGACCAATGCAGAACTGGTCCACCTTCGTGTCCGGGTGATTGCCCTGGAAAACCTGGTCATCGCGTTACTGACACAAGGTTCGGACCAACAATTGGCCGTCGCCCGCGAAATGGCCGCCTACATTTCACCCCGGCCCGGCTTCACCCAGCATCCTCTGACGATTCACGCGGCGGCGCAGATGAACGATTGCGTCGACCGTGCCGAGCGATTTCGAAAGCGCTCCCCGTCGTCCCAGGCTTAATCACTGCAAACTTGATAACAATCATTATTATTCGCAGGAAAGCTTCCTACACTCGGGCTCCCACTCGTTAGTGCCCAGGAAGACATCATGCGTACGACCTTTTCGCTGTCACTCGCCTTGCTCTTGCTCACACCGCTGGCTCAGGCCAAGGAATACCCGATCGGGGAACCTCAACTGTGTCCGGGGCTGGAAGTCGGGGCGGTGTATTTGCAGCCGATCGAGATGGCGCCTGCCGGCATGATGCGGGCCACCGCGGATTCCGATGTGCACCTGGAAGCCGACATTCGCGCCACGGCGGACAATCGGCAGGGCTTTCAGGAAGGCAGTTTCGTGCCTTACCTCAATGTCTCGTTCAACCTGAAAAAACAGGGCAACGAAAACGAACTCAAAGGCGATTTCCACGCCATGGTCGCCAATGACGGCCCGCACTATGGCGACAATGTAAAGCTGCTCGGCCCCGGCAAATATCAGCTGACCTTCACCGTCCAGCCACCCGGCGGTCATGGTTCCCTTGGCCGCCATACCGATAAGGAAACCGGCGTAGCCCCCTGGTTTGAACGCTGCGAATTGCACTACGAGTTCATCTACGCCGGTATCGGTAAAAAAGGCGGCTATTGAATGAAGCGTTTGCGGATTGCCTGGCTGATGCTTGCCGGAGCAGTAGCACCGTTCACAGCCTATGCCGAATTACCGAGCTATGAACTGAGCCTGCGCGATGGCCACTTCTCCCCTGCCTTGCTGGAGGTTCCGGCCGGTCAGCGCTTCAAGATCATCCTGAAAAATATCGGCCAAGGCCCGGCCGAATTCGAGAGCACGCCCTTGCGGGTTGAAAAAGTACTGTCGCCGGGCGTGACAACCTTCGTGGTCATTCACCCGCTCAGGCCCGGCCACTACCCCTTCTTCGACGAGTTCAATCCGCAACTGCCCGAGGGCGGCATCCTCGCGAAATAACCCGTTCCAACACGGAGTTTTCATGAATCAATCAATGTTCATTGTCTGGCGCGAAAGCGTCGAGGCGCTGCTGGTGATCGGCATTCTCCAGGCCTGGGTCAGCCAGCAGCCTCAGGCTGATCGACTGGCGAAATACTTGTGGGCAGGCGTCGTGCTGGGGTTGGTGCTCTCGGGCCTGCTGGCAGTGTTGATTCTGTTTGCCGGTGAGGCGATGAGCGGTTCAGCCAGCGAGTGGTTCCAGGCCGCACTCGCGCTGGTGGCCAGCCTGCTGATCGTGCAAATGGTCGGCTGGATGCATCGCCACGGGCGCACCCTCAAGCACGATTTGCAGCGACACGCCGATAGCCACCTGGCCCGGCAAGGCGGTGCAGGCCTGTTGCTGCTAGCCATGCTTGCCGTCAGCCGCGAAGGCAGTGAAACGGTGGTGTTTCTCTATGGCGCCGGTGCTCAGTTACGAGGGCCGCAACTCGGCTTGTTCGCCATTGGCGGAGCAATGGGACTGGTGCTGTCGGTACTGACCATTGCCCTGCTGCACAGCAGTCGACAGTTCATTTCGTGGCAGCGATTCTTCGCCATCAGCGAAGCCGTTTTGCTGTTGCTCGGCGCGGCAATGCTGGTCAGTGGCACCGAGAGAATCGGCGGTCAATTACTCGCCATGGATTTGCCGGAAGTGATGTACAGCCTCGTTGGTGATGCGCTTTGGGACAGCAGTGCCGTGCTCAGCGACAGCCATGGACTGGGTGGTTTCCTTGCCGGTTTTGCCGGTTATCGCGCGACGCCCAGCGGCATCACATTACTGGTGCTGGCAGGTTATTGGCTGACCGTCGGCGGATGGCTGCGTCAACGTGCTGCGGAAAAAGTCCCATGCCTGAACTGAGTCGGCACAATCGATGGCTGCAGCGCCTGGGCGACGGCATGCGCCGCCATGCTCCCGTCATTCGCGCTGTGCAGTGGGCCGTTGTACTGTTCTATGCGTTGCTGTTGGTGGTACCGGCGGTGTTGCCGCTGCCGGACAGCCAGGCACGGATGCTCGATAACCTGACTCTGTTCGCGCAGTTTTTGTTTTGGGGGATCTGGTGGCCGTTCGTGCTGCTGTCGATCGTGCTGTTCGGCCGCCTCTGGTGTGGGGTTCTCTGTCCGGAAGGTTCACTCAGCGAATGGGCCAGCCATTACGGCAAAGGTTTGGGTGTGCCGCGCTGGTTGCGCTGGGGCGGCTGGCCAACCCTCGCGTTCTGCGTGACGACCCTCTACGGCCAGTTGATCAGCGTCTATGACTACGCCCAAGCGGCGCTGTTGATTCTGGGCGGCTCGACCGTCGCCGCGGTCGTTGTCGGGTTGCTGTTCGCCCGGGGCAAGCGGATCTGGTGCCGTTACCTGTGCCCGGTCAGCGGCGTCTTCGCCCTGCTCGCTCGCCTGGCTCCCGTACATTTTCAGGTCGACGAACAACGCTGGATTGAAAACTCCGCACCGCGCCTGCCGCCGCCCAACTGCGCGCCTTTGCTCGATATCCGTCGCATGCAAGGTGCCAGTGACTGTCATGCCTGCGGACGCTGCAGCGGACAACGCGGCGCAGTTCAGCTGATCGCTCGCTCCAGCAATCAGGAAATTCTTCACGCGACGGCGCAGACACTTTCACCGTGGGACGCGCGCTTATTGCTGTTCGGCGTGATCGGCCTGGCCATGGGCGCGTTTCAGTGGACGGTCAGCCCATGGTTCGTCGCCCTCAAACAAACCCTCGCCCAATGGCTGGTCGAGCACGACCAACTCTGGGCCCTGGAGGACAACGCGCCCTGGTGGCTGCTCACCCATTACCCACAGCTCAACGACAGTTTCAGCTGGCTCGACGGTTTCAGCATCGTCGTTTATCTGGGTTTGAGTTCGATGGTGTTGGGCACGGCGCTGATGATCCTTCTGCGCCTGACAGCGCGACTGGCGCAAGATCCTGCCCTGTATTGGCCCCTGGCGCTGACACTCACGCCCTTGGGTGGTGCAGGATTGTTTCTCGGGCTGTCGGCCACAACGGTGAAATTGCTGCGCTACGAAGGGCTGTTGCTGGAATGGGTACAACCCGCCAGGGCCTGTCTGTTAGTGGCCGCGATTGGCTGGAGCCTGTTGCTGGGATGGAAACGGCTAGACCGCGAAGGCCTTTCCCTGGCGCGGCGCGGGTTGGGCAGCACTTGCCTGTTACTCGCCATCGGCTTGGTAGGCTTCGGCTGGTGGTTGCAGTTCTGGGGCTGGAACTGAGCCCCCGACGCAACCACCAGCGGATCAACTAGACCTTGAACCGCGCCACCGTCTGGTGCAGCGCCCCGGCCATCTGCGCCAAGTCGTGGCCCGCCGTGTGAGTATGTTGGGCACCCAGCAAGACCTGCTCGGACAAGTTGCGAATCCCCATCAGGTTACGATCCACCTCCCGCGCCACCAACGCCTGCTCTTCAGTGGCGCTGGCAATCATCATGTTGCGCTCGTTGATCTGCGAGATCGACCGGGTGATTTCGTCCAATGCATCGCCCGAGCGTTGCGCCACTTCAAGGGTGGCCCGGACCAGGTTGCTGCTGCTTTGCATGGCCGTCACGGCATGGCCGGTATCGAGACGAATGTTGCCTATCATCTGCTCGATTTCCTGGGTGGACTCTTGCGTGCGATGGGCCAGGGCGCGCACTTCATCGGCGACCACGGCAAAACCGCGTCCGGCATCCCCGGCACGGGCCGCTTCAATGGCCGCGTTGAGGGCCAGCAAATTGGTCTGCTCGGCGATGCTGCGAATCACGTCCAGCACCTTGCTGATGTCCTGCACCCGGCCCGCCAGTTGCTCGATGCGCTGTGAGGTGTCGGTGACGCCATCGGCCAATGCGCCGATTGAAACCACGGTTTCCTGAACCTGTTCACGCCCGCGCTGTGCGGTTTGCTCGGACTGCCGCGAGGCCTCGGAAGTGCTGACCGCATTGCGCGCCACTTCGTCGACCGCCGCGGTCATCTGGTTCACCGCGGTGGCTGCCTGTTCGATCTCCAGCCCCTGCAATTGCAGGTTGCTGCTGGTCTGGCTGCTGACCGCACTTAGCTCTTCGGAGGAACTGGCCACCTGGTCCACCGACGTCGCGATGTGCTTGACCATGGCATTCAGACTTTGCTGCATCTGGTGCATGTTCATCATCACGCTGCCGCCGGCACTTGAGCTCACAGGCACCTGAATCGTCAGGTCGCCCTGAGCGATCTGACTCAAGAATCGTGCGGCATCATCCGGCTCGCCGCCCAATGGCCGGGTCACACTGCGCGTGACGATCACCGCCGCGGCGATGACCAGTGCCACACAGAACAAAAACAACCCGAGCATGTTGCGCCGGGCATCGCTGTACAGTTCCTGAGCCGACTGTTCCCGGTCGGCGAATATTTTGCCTTGCAGCGCCATCAACTGGTCCAGGCTGGCATAAACCTCGCGCTCGGCCGGCACGACCTTTTGCTTCAGCTGTGCCATGGCGTCATCGAAAGCACCTTGCCGGATCAGCACCTGCACTTGAGTGAACGCCGCCACGTAGGCTTCGCGATTCTTCTTCAGCGCGGCATAAGCGCTTTTGCCCTCCGGCAAATAGAACAAAGGTTCAAGCGTTTCGAGTGCCTGGGTGATGCGTTTCTTGGTGGCGTCGATTGACTGCTGCACTTGCTGATTGTCTTTATCGATCAGCAAATCCCGGGTGTTCCGGGCGTTATCGCGCACACCGGTGGCGATGACCATGATCGGGTCGATCTTCGGCCAGTCCTGCTTGACGATGACGACCGCCTGTTCCTTGAGCGTCGCCAGATCGTGCAACGCGTAAAACGCCATGCCCATCAAGGCCAGCGGCGCGATTGCAAAGCCGATGACGATACGTTGTGCCGTGGTTAATTTGGCCATATCAAATGCTCCCCGTTTGATACCTGCCGATTGGCAGCGCATTTGAAAACCTAATGTTGGATATCCCTGTCAAACGTTAAACCTCAGCCTCGGTTACCCCCGTAATACAAAGGCTGGAAACAACTCGCGCATGGCATCCCATAACTCAGGAAGCAAGGCTTGTGCCGAAACACTTGGCAGCAACGGATCGAACATCCGCTCGGTGCGAACCAGTTGCACGGCGAATCGTTTGACGCCAAGTTCGCTCAAGCGCGTGGCGAGGATCAGCAGTCGCGCCGGCTCGAACAGATGCCAATGCACGGTGGTGCGACATTCGTAGTCGACACCGCTGGCCAGCAGATGCTCAAGGCTGCGCCAGTTGGCTGTTCCGCTGCCTTCGACCCGGGTGATCGCCTGGCAATCCTCGGGCAACGCCTTGACATCGAAACCGACCCAATCGGCCCCGGTCAGCGCCTTGGCAAATGCAGCAGGCTTGATCCCGGCGCTGTGCAAACCGATGCGAAATCCCATCGCCCGCACTTCATCCATGGCGCCGAGCAAACCGTCCTGCAAGGTCGGCTCACCGCCGCTGAACACCACCGCATCGAGCAGGTCCTGACGCCGTTGCAGAAACGCCAACACCCGCCGCCAATCCACTTCGTCTGTGCCACGAGGCGGGATCAACTGCGGGTTATGGCAGTAACGACAACGCCAGGCGCAACCCTGGCAAAACAGCACGCAGGCGAGCTGTCCCGGATAGTCGATAGTGGTCAGGGGCACCATGCCCCCGACCCGAAGCGTTCGACTCATTGGCGCCCGGCCAGTGCCGCGCTTTCAGTGAAGTGCACCCGCTCGCGGTGTTCCGATTGTTTACCCGGATTGAACGCCGACACAGGGCGGTGATAACCCATTACCCGGGTCCAGACTTCGCAGCGTTGACGTTGAGCCTGGGGCAGTGTTTGCGATGCAGTCATGGTGAAGCTCCTTGCGGTTGAGTGGATCGAAATCAATGAACGCTGCCGAGCTTTTGCTCTTTCAGCAGCAGTGCCTCGTCACACTTGGGGCAAAATTCATGCTCGCCATCGAGGTAGCCGTGCACCGGACAAATGGAGAACGTCGGGGTCACGGTCAGGTACGGCAGGCGGAAGCGGCCAAGGGCTTTGCGCACCAGTTGCTTGCAGGCCTGGGTCGAGGAAATCCGCTCGGCCATGTACAGGTGCAAGACCGTGCCGCCGGTGTACTTGCATTGCAATTCGTCTTGAAGTTCCAGGGCCTCGAAGGGGTCTTCGGTGTAGCCCACGGGCAGTTGCGAGGAGTTGGTGTAGTACGGCGCTTGCACGCTGCCCGCCTGGAGAATGTCGGGGTAGCGCTTGAGATCTTCCTTGGCGAAGCGGTAGGTCGTGCCCTCGGCCGGCGTCGCTTCCAGGTTGTACATGTGGCCGGTTTCTTCCTGGAATCGCAGCAACGTGGCGCGCACGTGATCGAGCATCTTCAGGCCAAACTGCCGGCCCTTCTCGGTGTGCATGCCCTCCTCGTCACCGGTGAAATTGCGCAGCATTTCATGCATGCCGTTGAGGCCGATGGTGGAGAAATGGTTACGCAGGGTTCCGAGGTAGCGCTTGGTGTACGGGTACAAACCGGCATCCATGTGGTGCTGAATCACCTTGCGCTTGACCTCCAGGCTTTCCATCGCCAGTTCCATCAGCGTGTCCAGGCGCTGCAGCAAACCGCTGGTATTCCCCTTGAACACATAGCCCAACCGCGCGCAGTTGATGGTGACGACGCCGAGCGATCCGGTTTGCTCCGCTGAACCGAACAATCCGCCGCCACGCTTGAGCAACTCGCGGACATCCAGCTGCAAACGGCAGCACATCGAGCGCACCTGATTGGGTTGCAGGTCCGAATTGAGGAAGTTCTGGAAATACGGCAGGCCGTAACGCGCAGTCATCTCGAACAGGCGATCGGCGTTTTCACTGTCCCACGGAAAGTCGTGGGTGATGTTGTAGGTCGGGATCGGAAAGGTGAACACCCGCCCTTTCGCATCGCCAGCCTGCATTACTTCGATGTAAGCGCGGTTGAGCAGCTCCATTTCGACTTGCAGATCGCCATAGGCGAACGGCATTTCCTCACCGCCGATGACGGGTATCTGCTCACGCAAATCCTGCGGGCACACCCAGTCGAAAGTCAGGTTGGTGAACGGCGTCTGGGTGCCCCAGCGCGAGGGAACATTAAGGTTGTAGATGAACTCCTGGATCGCCTGGCGCACCTCCTGATAACTCAGTTGATCCTTGCGCACATAGGGCGCCAGGTAGGTGTCGAACGAGCTGAACGCCTGGGCGCCGGCCCATTCGTTTTGCAACGTGCCGAGGAAATTCACCATCTGCCCCAGGGCGCTGCTCAAGTGCTTCGGCGGACCGGCTTCGACACGCCCCGGCACACCGTTGAGCCCTTCGTGCAACAGGGTGCGCAGCGACCAGCCGGCGCAGTAACCGGCGAGCATATCGAGATCGTGCACATGCAAATCCGCCTCGCGGTGGGCCTGGCCGATGGCCTCGCTGTACACCTCGTCCAGCCAGTAGTTGGCGGTGACTTTGCCTGATACGTTCAACACCAGCCCGCCCAGTGAGTAGCCTTGATTGGCGTTGGCCTGGACCCGCCAGTCTTCGCGGTCCAGGTATTCGTTCATCGAGGTCGCGACTTCGACCATGGTCCGGCGGTCACGCCGCAAGCGCCCGTGCTGTTCGCGGTAGACGATGTAGGCGCGCATCGCGAGGAAAAAACCGGCGTCCATCAACACCCGTTCAACACGGTCCTGGATTTGCTCGACATGCAGCCTCGGCAACCCTTCGAGCCTGGCCAATACCGCGTCTAGCAAGCCTTCAACCTCAACCTCACCGTACTCCCCCGTCGCCTTGCCGGCGGCGATCAATGCCTGACGGATCTTGTCGGCATCGAAGGCGACCTGACTGCCATCGCGCTTGTGCAAGCGGTTACTTCCTACTGCGATCAGCGTGCTCTGCATTTGGCCTCCAGACACTACATATAGACTTAAATAAACTTAAAACCACAACATGCAGTGAAGGCTACGGACAAAGTGCTGATCTGCAATTGATCGATATCAAGATTTGCCGGTGAAAAAAATGCCGGAATTCGGCGAAGATCTAAATGTGGGAGCGGGCTTGCTCGCGAAGGCGGTTTACCAGTCAACATTGATGTCGACTGATACTCCGTCTTCGCGAGCAAGCCCGCTCCCACATTGGATTTGCTGTGTTTTAAAGGTCAGTTCAACCGCCACTCATATTCATGAACCGCACAATCTGTACCTCCCGGTCGGGGCTGAAATCGTGGCGCAATGGCTTGCCGCGCAAGGCCTTCTGCACCGCGTTGATCACCGGTTGGTCATCCAACGGATATCGCCGCAGCAATCCACGCAAATCCAGCGCATCGTCCTGCCCCAGGCACAGCAACAACTTCCCTTCAACCGTCATCCGCACCCGATTACAGCTGCCACAAAAGTTGTGGCTGTTGGGCGAAATGAAACCGATCCGTGTCTCGGGATGACGTTCCAGGCGCACGTAGCGCGCCGGTCCGCCGCTGTTTTCGGTGCTGTCGAGCAATCGATGCTGGCTGGCGATCAGCGTGCGCACTTCGTCGCTGGAACAAAACGATTCACCCCGGGAACGACCGACGTCGCCCAAGGGCATTTCTTCGATGAAACTGATGTCGATACGTTGGTCGATGGCGTACTGCACCAACGCCGGGACCTCATCAAAGTTGCGCCCCTTCATCACCACGCAATTGAGTTTGATCCGCTCAAACCCCGCCTCCCGCGCCGCTTCAATGCCGTTAAGCACCTGGTCGAGATCGCCGATGCGGGTGATCGCGCGAAATTTCTGTCCGTCCAGGCTATCGAGGCTGATGTTCATCCGCTTGACCCCGGCGTCGACCAACGGCCGGGCCAGGCGGCTCAGTTGCGAGCCGTTGCTGGTCATCACCAGTTCGCGCAAACCGGGCAGCGCGGCGATGTTGCGGCACAGTTCGACAATGCCCGGACGAATCAGCGGCTCACCACCGGTCAGGCGGATCTTGCGTACGCCCAACCCGACGAACAGCGTCGCCAAACGCTGCAACTCTTCCAGGGTGAGCACCTGCTGACGCGGCAGGAACGTCATGTTTTTCGCCATGCAATACACACAGCGAAAATCACAGCGGTCCGTCACCGACATCCGCAGATAATCGATCTGCCGTCCAAAGCCATCCTGCATTACAGCGTTCATCACATCTCCCGGTTTGCCTCGAGGCTCACTGCACCAGCGGTGAGTCGGCGCCCTGCAAGTGGATACCGCGAATATCCGCCGCACCGATCAGGGTTTGCAGGTACTGCACCAGCGCTTTTTGCCAGACGCCTTGCTGCAACTGCGTGCGAATCGCCGTCGACACCACTTCATAGGGCAACGGCATGCCTTCGATCCGCTGATCGACGCTGATCACATGCCAGCCGTAGCGACTTTCCAGCGGTTTGCTGGCCAGGCCCGGTGCCAGGGTGAACAGCTGACGTTCCAGTTCGGGCACGGTCTGGCCCTTGCTGATCTGTCCCAAAGAACCGCCTTGAGCCTTCGACGGGCAGGCCGAATACTTCACGGCCAGCTCGGCGAAACTGCCGGGGAATTCATCCAGTTGCTGCAGCAGGACTTCGGCCTGACCCTGCGCAAGTTCCCTGGCTTCAACGTCGTCCGGCGCGCATTCGAGCAGGATGTGCCGCACCGCCAGCAACGGTGCGCTGTGGAAGCGTCCGCGATTGTTTTCGTAGTAACGCAGGCTGGTTTCCTCGTCGCACTGCGGCACTTTCACCTCACGTTCGAGCAACAAGCGCGTGGCCGCTTCTTCTTCGTTCTCACCGGCGCTGATCTCCAGCGACACGCCGAGCTCGGCGATGCGCTGCTGCAATAATTCGCGGATCACCAGCGCCCGGGCGGCCAGATAGACTGCCTCCTCGCGGCTTTCGGCCGGGTGATATTGCAGCTCCTGGGCCATCGCTTCCGGGGTGATCGAGACCTCGTTGACGCTGATGATCGGCCACTCCTGTTCACTGCTGGCGATCAACTGCGCCGGGGCGTTATCGGCCCCTGCGGGTTCAACCGGCAGGGCTTCGAACTGCGCCGCTGCGACCGGCGCAATGTCGAGAACAGCCTCGGCCTTTTTTGAAGAACCGCAGCCACCGCTGCCCCCATTACCGCCACCACATCCACATCCACCTGACATGATTGTCTCCTCAGTACTTCTGACGAACGATTTGATAACGACGCCCCAGGTACCAGATCGGTGCGCTGATCATGTGTACGAGACGGGTGAAGGGGAACAGCACAAACAGGGTCAAGCCGAGAAACACATGCAACTTGTAGATCAACCCGACCGGGGCGATGGCCGCCGCTGCTTCCACTGGCCGCAACAGCACGGTGTTCTGCGCCCAATCGGCGAGCATCACCATCACCGAGCCGTCCATGTGGCCGGTGGACGCGACGATGGTCAGCAGACCGAGCAGCAATTGCGCCAGCAGGACCAGCAGAATCAGGATGTCCGAAGGACTGGAAGTAGCGCGGACCCGAGGGTCGTTGAGCCGCCGGTTAACCAGCATCAGCAGGCCGATCAGGCACAGCAGGCCGAAGAACCCGCCCGAGACCATTGCCAGCAACTGTTTGTTCTCAGTGCTGATCACGTGGTGATAAATCGACGCCGGGGTCAACAGGCCGACGAAGTGTCCGGCCAGCACAAACAACACACCGACGTGGAAGAGGTTGCTCGCCACGCGCATGCCGCGCTGATTGAGCATCTGGCTCGAACCTGCTTTCCAGCTGTATTGCGACAGGTCGAAGCGCGCCCAACTGCCGATCAGGCAAATGGCCAAAGCGACATAGGGATAGACCCCGAACAACAACAGGTTCCATTTAGACATTGCCTACCTCCTTGGCTGGCGCGGCGGCCAGCCCTTCATGCTGAAAATCCACCCAGTGCAACGGCACTGCGCTTTCCTCACGGGCCTTGCCCGGTGCGCTTGGCAGCGAACTGCAACGGTCTTGCTGTTCGGCCTGGAGAAAGTCCACGGCTTCCTCTTCCCAGATCTTGTCGAGAGCTTCGAGGGAGTCGTCACGCGGTTCCGCCGCCACCTGCGCCCGCAGGTCGGCGACCGCCTGATGCGGCTCGGCCCCGGCGATTTGCAGCAGCGCCCGGAAGCAGCTGGCATAGGCGCTTTCACGCTCTTCCAGACGTGCGGCGAGCAAGGCCAGCAAGTGCGAAACATCCGCCAGGCCCTCGCGAGCCTCGATGTCTTCGCGGGTGGAGAGGAACTCCAGGTACAGCGGGATATAGTCCGGCAGCTCTTTGACGCCGATGGCAAAACCGGCTTCTTCGTACTGCGCCATCATGTCGACCATCGCCTGGCCACGGTCGCGGGATTCACCGTGCACGTGTTCGAACAACAGCAGCGACAGCGAGCGACCCCGACCGAACAGCGCACCGTAGTGCTCCTGCCCGTCCATCAGGTCATTGGCGCAGATCAGCTCGAGCAATTCGAACAACGCACCGCGCTGTGTCGGGCTGATTTCCCGGGACTGGATAATCGCTTGCTCCAGTTCGTCGCGACCGCCAATCAGCGTCTCGGTCGGGTAATCGAGCAGCAGCGAAATCACTTTGAGAATTTGCATGCTCATTCCTCCCACAACTGCACGGTTTTCAGGATGTCGCGGCGGTTGGCTTTCTTGGCACCAAACATGTTGGTGTCGGAACTGCCGCTACAGCCGCTGCCGAAACTGAAGCCGCAACCGGAGCGTTCGGCGAAGGCGTCGCTCATGGCGTCTTCACGGTGCGCGCTCGGCACCACAAAGCGGTCTTCATAGTTGGCGATCGCCAGGTAGCGATACATCTCCTCGACCTGGGCCACGCTCAGGCCAACATCCTTCAGTACTTGCAGATCCTGAACGCCGTCGACTTGCTCGGAGCGTTTGTAGGCGCGCATCGCCAGCAAGCGCTTAAGCGCACGCTTGACCGGTTTTTCATCGCCCGCCGTCAGCAGGTTGGCCAGGTACTTCAGTGGAATACGCAGGCTGTCGACGTCCGGGATCACTCCGTTCATGCCGACGGTGCCGGCAGTGGCAGCGTTCTGGATCGGCGACAGCGGCGGTACGTACCAAACCATCGGCAAGGTGCGGTATTCCGGGTGCAGCGGCAGTGCGAGTTTCCAGTCCACGGCCATTTTGTAGACCGGCGAACGCTGGGCTGAATCAATCACCGATTGCGGTACGCCATCGGCCAGGGCCTGACGAATCACTGCCGGGTCATTCGGATCGAGGAAGATCTCCAGTTGTTTCTCGTACAGGTCCTGCTCATTGGCGGTGCTCGCCACTTCGCTGATGCGGTCGGCGTCATACAGCAGCACACCGAGGTAACGGATGCGCCCGACGCAGGTTTCCGCGCAAACGGTCGGCATCCCGGCTTCGATACGCGGGTAGCAGAAGATGCACTTCTCGGACTTGCCACTCTTCCAGTTGAAATAGATCTTCTTGTACGGGCAGCCGCTGATGCACATCCGCCAGCCCCGGCATTTCTCCTGGTCGATCAGGACGATGCCGTCTTCTTCACGCTTGTAGATCGCCCCGCTCGGGCACGCCGCTGCGCACGTCGGGTTGAGGCAGTGCTCGCACAGGCGCGGCAAATACATCATGAAGGTGTTTTCGTACTCGCCGTAAATGTCCGCCTGGATCTTGTCGAAGTTCTTGTCCTTGCGACGCTTGGCGAATTCTGTGCCGAGGATCTCTTCCCAGTTCGGGCCCCACTCGATTTTCTCCATGCGCTTGCCGGAGATCAGCGAACGCGGACGCGCGGTGGGTTGATGCTCGCCCAGCGGTGCGGTGTGCAGGTGCTGGTAATCGAAGTCGAACGGTTCGTAGTAGTCGTCGAGGCTCGGCAGGTCCGGGTTGGCGAAAATGTTCGCCAACACGCGGAATTTACCGCCGATGCGCGGGTTGATCGTGCCGTTGGCGTTGCGGATCCAGCCGCCCTTCCACTTGTCCTGGTTTTCCCATTCTTTCGGGTAGCCGATCCCGGGTTTCGATTCGACGTTGTTGAACCAGGCGTATTCCATGCCTTCGCGGCTGGTCCAGACGTTTTTGCAGGTGATCGAGCAGGTGTGGCAACCGATGCATTTGTCCAGGTTCAGAACCATGCCGATTTGTGAGCGAATCTTCATCTCAGTTTTCCTCGATATCGGTCGGCAGCGGACGTGGCAGGTCATCGCCACTTGAACCATCGAGCCAGTCGACTTTGGACATTTTGCGCACCACGACGAATTCATCGCGGTTGCAACCGACGGTGCCGTAATAGTTGAAACCGTAGGCCTGCTGGGCATAGCCGCCGATCATGTGGGTCGGCTTGAGCACGACGCGGGTGACCGAGTTGTGATGGCCGCCACGGGTCTTGGTGGTTTCCGAACCGGGCACGTTCACGATCCGTTCCTGTGCGTGATACATCATCACCATGCCGTCCTTGACCCGTTGGCTGACCACCGCACGGGCGGTCAGTGCACCGTTGACGTTGAAGCACTCGATCCAGTCGTTGTCCTCGATGTCGGCGCTTTTCGCGTCGTTCTCCGAGAGCCAGACAATCGGCCCGCCACGGCTGAGGGTGAGCATCAGCAGGTTGTCGCTGTAGGTGCTGTGGATGCCCCACTTCTGGTGCGGGGTAATCCAGTTCAGGACGATTTCCTTGTGGCCGTTACTGCGCTTGCCTTTCACCCCTTCGATGGTGCGGGTGTTGACGGGCGGGCGATAACTCATCAGTTGCTCGCCGAACGCCTGCATCCACGGGTGATCCTGGTAGAACTGCTGGCGACCGGTGATGGTGCGCCATGGGATCCCTTCGTGAACGTTGGTGTAGCCGGCGTTGTAGCTGACGTGATCGTCTTCTAGACCCGACCAGGTCGGGCTGGAAATGATCTTGCGCGGCTGTGCCTGAATGTCGCGAAAACGGATGGCCTCGTGGGCCTTGGACAGCGCCAGGTGGCTGTGGTCGATGCCGGTGAATTCCGACAGTGCGGCCCAGGCCTTGACGGCGACCTGGCCGTTGGTTTCCGGTGCCAGCGACAGAATCACTTCAGCAGCGTCAATGGCCGTGTCGATTTTTGGCCGACCCTGGCTGATGCCGGCGTCACCTTCCTTGTGATTGAGTTCACCGAGGAATTTCACTTCGTCTTCGGTGTTCCAGTTGATGCCTTTGCCGCCGTTGCCGTTTTTCTCCAGCAATGGCCCGAGGGACGAGAACTGCTTGTAGATGTTCGGGTAGTCACGCTCCACCACATGCAGGTTCGGTGCGTTCTTGCCCGGCACCGGTGCCACGCCGTCGCTTTTCCAGTCGGTGCCGCCAAACGGTTGGGCCAGTTCACCGACGCTGTCGTGCATCAACGGGATGGTCACCAGGTCCTTTTCAACGCCCAGGTGCCCTTCGGCCATGCTGGAAAACGCCTTGGCGATGCCTTTGTAGATTTCCCAGTCGGAACGCGATTCCCACGCCGGGTCGATGGCGGCCGACAACGGGTGAATGAATGGGTGCATGTCCGAGGTGTTCATGTCGTCTTTTTCGTACCAGGTTGCAGTCGGCAACACGATGTCGGAATAGACGCAGGTCGAAGACATGCGGAAGTCCAGGGTGGTGACCAGATCGAGCTTACCGATGGCGCCCTCGTCCACCCATTCGGCTTCTTCGGGTTTGCAGTCGCCGACCTGGCCGATGTCTTCGTTCATTACCCCGTTCTTGGTGCCGAGCAGGTACTTGAGCATGTACTCGTGGCCCTTGCCCGAGGAGCCCAGCAGGTTGGAACGCCAGATGAACATGTTGCGCGGGAAGTTGACCGGGCTGTCCGGCTGTTCGCAGGAGAAACGCAGCGAACCGTCCTGCAGCGACTTGACCACGTAGTCTTTCGGGTCCATGCCGGCGGCAGCGGCGTCGCGGCAAATGTGCAAAGGGTTGGTGTTGAGTTGCGGTGCGCTGGGCAACCAGCCGGCGCGTTCGGCGCGGATGTTGTAGTCCAGGGCATGCTCGGGGAATTGCGATTTATCGGCCAGCGGCGAGAGCACGTCGTGCATGCTCATCTTCTCGTGGCGCCATTGCGAACTGTGGGCGTAGAAGAAGCTGGTGCCGTTCATTTGACGAGGCGGACGGTTCCAGTCCAGGCCGAATGCCAGGGGCAGCCAGCCGCATTGCGGACGGAGTTTTTCCTGACCGACATAATGCGCCCAACCGCCACCGGTCTGACCGACACACCCGCAGAGCATGAGCATGTTGATCAGCCCGCGGTAGTTCATGTCCATGTGGTACCAGTGGTTCATCGCCGCGCCGACGATGATCATCGAGCGACCCTTGGTCTTGTCGGCGTTGTCGGCGAATTCACGGGCAATCTGGATGGCTTTCTCACGGCTGACGCCGGTGATCTGCTCTTGCCACGCCGGGGTGCCGGGCACCGAGGCGTCGTTGTAATCCTTGGCCACGTTTGCGCCGCCGAGGCCGCGATCGATCGCCAGGTTGGCGGCCGACAGGTCGAACACGGTGGCGACTTTGGCCACACTGCCGTCCGCCAGCACCACGTTGTGCACCGGCACGCGACGGTATTGCACGGCATCGCCGGCCACGTGCTGGAAGTGCTCGTGGGATTCGCCGGCAAAATACGGGAATGCCACTTCGGCAACGTCGTCACCGATCAGGCTCAGCTTCAGATCGATCTCACGGCCTTCGCCGCCTTCACGAGGCAGGATGTTCCACTTGCCCTTCTCGCCCCAGCGATAACCGATGGAACCCTGAGGGGACACCAGTTCACCGCTGACATCGAGGGCGATGGTTTTCCATTCCGGGTTGTTTTCCTGGCCGAGGTTGTCGGTCAGGTCGCTGGCGCGCAGGAAGCGGTCCGGCTGATAACCGGCGCCTGGGGCCTTGTCGACCATTTGCTTGAGCAGCACCAACACTGGCAAATCAGTAAAGCGCTTGGCGTAGTCAGTGAAATAGGCGCTCGGTTTGTCCAGGTGGAATTCTTTGAAGATCACATGGTTGAACGCCTGGGCCAGCGCCGCATCGGTGCCTTGTTTAGGGTTCAGCCACAGGTCAGTGAGCTTGGCGACTTCCGAGTAATCCGGAGTGATCGCCACAGTCTTGGTGCCCTTGTAGCGGACTTCGGTAAAGAAGTGCGCATCCGGGGTACGGGTCTGCGGGACGTTGGAGCCCCAGGCAATGATGTAGTTGGAGTTGTACCAGTCGGCCGATTCCGGCACGTCGGTCTGCTCGCCCCAGACCATCGGCGAGGCGGGTGGCAAGTCGCAGTACCAGTCGTAGAAACTCAGGCAGGCGCCGCCGATCAGCGACAGGTAACGCGAGCCTGCCGCGTAGCTGACCATCGACATGGCCGGGATCGGCGAGAAGCCGACGATCCGGTCCGGGCCGTATTGCTTGATGGTGTAGACGTTGGCCGCGGCAATGATCTCGTTGACTTCTTCCCAGTTGGAACGAATGAAGCCACCCATGCCGCGCTTGCTTTTATAGGAGTCGGCCTTGGCCTTGTCCTCGACGATGCTGGCCCAGGCTTCGACCGGCGCCATGGTTTGCCGCGCATCGCGCCAGAGCTTGAGCAACGGCTTGCGGATTTTCGGGTACTTGAGCCGGTTGGCGCTGTAGATGTACCAGCTGTAACTGGCACCACGCGGGCAGCCACGGGGCTCATGGTTCGGCAGGTCGTTACGGGTACGCGGGTAGTCGGTCTGCTGGGTTTCCCAGGTAATCAGGCCGTTCTTGACGTAGATTTTCCACGAGCACGACCCGGTGCAGTTCACCCCGTGGGTGGAACGCACGATCTTGTCGTACTGCCAGCGCGAACGGTAGACGTTCTCCCAATCGCGAGACTCTTTGCGGGTCTCGCCATGACCGTCTGAAAACTCGTTTTGCTTGCGATTGAAAAACCGCAATTGATCCAGTAAATGACTCACGGTGTAGTCCTCTCAGGCTTTGTCGCGGAGTCTGTGCCCCGCCCACGCAATGATTGAATTCGGGCCTTCTCAGCAGGGTGTCGCGGCGCCTTTGCGCGCGTACCACCACCAGGTCACCACGATGCAGCTCAGGTAAAAGCCGACGAACATGTAGAAGGCCATCTCCGGGCCGCCGGTCAGGGCCATCGAAGAGCCGAAGGATTTGGGGATAAAGAACGCACCGAAGGCGCCCATGGCCGAACTGAAGCCCAGGACGGCGGCTGACTCTTTGCCGGCATTTTTCAGCGCTTGTTCGCGCACGGCCGGTGGTTTTCCGACCGAGGCTTTTTCATGCTGGGTGCGGAAGATCACCGGGATCATCCGAAAGGTGGAGCCGTTGCCGATGCCAGTGGTGATGAACAGCAGCATGAACATGCCGAGGAAGCCGTAGAAGTTGCCGCCCTGACCGTTTTGCGGCAGGAAGTGCATCACGGCGAAGACCATCGCGATCATCGCCACGAAGTTCCACAAGGTCACTTTCGCGCCGCCGAGCTTGTCCGCCAGCCAGCCGCCCAATGGGCGTACCAGCGCACCGACCAATGGGCCGAGGAAGGCGAATTTCAAGGCGATAACATCAGGGAACGAGGTTTTGATCAGCAGCGGAAACGCGGCGGAGAAGCCGATGAACGAACCGAAAGTCGCCAGGTACAACCAGCACATCAGCCAGTTGTGTTTGCGTTTGAAGATCACCGCCTGCTCGCTGAAAGAAGCGCGGGCACTGGACAGGTCATTCATGCCGAACCAGGCCAGCACCGTCACCAGGACAATGAACGGTACCCAAATGAAGCCTGCGTTCTGCAGCCACAACTGGCCGCCATCCGGCAATGCTTGCGGCGAGCCGCCCATGAAGCCGAACACGCCGAAGGTAATCACCAGCGGTACACAGAACTGCATCACCGAAACGCCCAGGTTACCCAGCCCGGCGTTGAGGCCAAGGGCCGTGCCCTGCTGCGACTTGGGATAGAAGAAACTGATGTTGGACATGCTCGAGGCGAAGTTGCCGCCACCGAAACCGCAGAGCAAGGCGATCAATACGAACACGCCGTAAGAGGTGCTCGGGTCCTGCACGGCGAAGCCCATCCAGATCGAGGGCAACAACAGTGACGCGGTGCTCAGGGCGGTCCAGCGACGGCCACCGAAGATCGGCACCATAAAGGAGTAGAAGACGCGCAAGGTCGCCCCGGACAGGCCCGGCAACGCCGCCAGCCAGAACAACTGGTCGGTGCTGAAGGTGAAGCCGATGGCGTTCAAACGCACGATTACCGTGCTCCAGACCATCCACACCGCGAAGGCCAACAGCAGCGCAGGAATGGAAATCCACAAGTTGCGCGTGGCGGTCTGTTTGCCGCTACTTCCCCAGAATGCTGGGTCCTCGGGGCGCCAGTCATGAATGACCGGGCCTTTGTCAGGCTTTTGCAGAACGGACATGTTCTTCTCCTAGGGCAATGCTGGAAATCGGGGACGGGGTCAGCAGCGGCGTTTTACCCAGCACCGCGCTTTTGCGTATTTCGCTGAAGTACATCCAGGTGAGGGAGACCCAGACCACGCCGTACATCAACATGAAGCAGGAAGAGCGCACGCCGGTGAGGTCCACCAGGGCGCCGAACAGGATCGGCAGCACGAAACCGCCCAGGCCACCGGCGAGGCCGACGATGCCGGACACCGCGCCCATGTTTTTCGGGTAGTCGTTGGCGATGTATTTGAAGACCGAGGCCTTGCCAAACGCGAAGGCGATGCCCATGACGAACAGCAGCACGGTGAACAGCGCCGGGTTCAGGCCGATGTGGAAATCTATCGGGCCGTTGATGGTCTGCACTTGCAGTTGGGTCTGGGGATACGAGAGCAGGAACAGGCAGATCCAGCTGACCCACAACACCCACCAGGTCACGCTTTGCGCACCCCAGCGATCCGACATCCAGCCGCCGACCGCACGCAGCACACCACCGGGCAGGGAGAAACAGGCCGCCAGCAGCGCCGCGCTTTGCAGGCTGAAACCATATTCCTGCACGTAGTACTTGGTCATCCACAGGGCCAGGGCGACGTAGCCACCGAAGACGATCGAGTAGTACTGGCAGTAGCGCCACACTGCCGGGTCCTTCAGCGAGCTCAATTGCTCACGCAAGGTAGCGCCGGAGGCACTGCGGTGGTCCTTGTTTTCGGCACTGAGAAACCAGAACAGCAGCGCGGTAATAAAGAGGATCGCGCTGAAGACTTTCGGCACCAACTGCCAACTGCCGGCAGCGATCAGTGCCGGGGCGAGAAACTTGGTCACCGCGGCCCCGGCGTTACCGGCACCGAAGATGCCCATCGCGAAGCCCTGGTTCTCCTTGTCGAACCATTTGGCGACGTAGGCAATCCCGACCGAGAACGAGCCGCCGGCCAGGCCGACGAACAAGCCCAGCCCCAGGAACTGCCAGTAGGCGGTGGCGTGACTGATCAGGTACAGCGGCGCCACACAGGCCAGCATCAACAGGAAGAACACGCTGCGCCCGCCAAAGCGGTCGGTCAGCAGACCCAGTGGCAAACGCACCAGTGAGCCGGTCAGCACCGGGGTCGCAGCCAGCAGACCGAATTGGGTTTCGTTGAGCTGGAGCAGGTCCTTGATCGGTACACCGAGCACGGCAAACATCATCCAGACCATGAAACACACAGTGAAGGCCAGTGTGCTCATGCCCAGCACCAAGCCTTGTCGTACACGAGGTTGGTTCACAAATGCTCTCCAGTCAGTTAGCCATGGCGGCAGACTAGAGAGGCCAACCCCGCAAAAACTTGATCCATATCAACGAAGCCCCGGGGGGCATAGGCCTATGCTTGCGCGGTCTACCTCTAAGGAGGTAGTACAGGAAAACCCTGAAACCATTGATTTATCAGTGTCTTGAGGTTTTCTTCAAAGGTTTTTGCTGACAAGGATCAGTCGACAACTCTTTAGAGGTAGCGCGCCCGGGATCGGCGGCAAACCCCCTTCCTGGAGCTCCACGTGTGCTGTTTTGCTGATTTCTTCCGGGACCTGCGCTGATGATCCGCTGGTTGCGCAGCTCCCTGCCCGCTCGCGCCGGGCTGGCGGTGATCCTGATCGCCGTCCTCGCCCTCGCCAGTTCGTTGAGCGCCGGACTGATCGCCTGGTTCAGCCAAGGCGATGCGGCCGCCATCAACACCGCCGGCTCGGTGCGCATGGAGACCTACCACCTGAGCTGGAAACTGGCCGCGGGGGTAACCGGCGAAGAAATCATCGCCGTCAGCGACAGCCTGCAAACCCGGCTCAACAGCCAGTCACTCAAGGCGGTACTGGAAGATGGTCCGACCACCGCGCTGCAACTCAGCTACGAGCAAATCCAGCAACAATGGAAGGAGGATTTGCGCCCGGCACTGGAGCGTGGCGATGCCGCCTATTTTCAGGTCCAGGCCCTGCCCTTCATTGAACGACTGAACCAGTTCGTCAACCTGTTGCAGCGCCAAAGCGAACAGAAGCAAGGCTGGCAACAGGTGATCCAGGGCTTGGCCTTGTTCACCACCCTGTTCGTCCTGCTGATTGGGCTCTACGAGTTGCAGTACGGGGTCGTCATGCCCTTGAAAGAGTTGGTGGACGCGACCCAGCGCTTTCGTCGCGGCGATTTCAAGGTGCGGGTCAACCATCAGTCCCAGGATGAACTGGGCCAGTTGGCCATGAGTTTCAACGCCATGGCCGAGACGATCGAAGACTCCCATCGCACCCTTGAGAGTCAGGTCCAGCAAAAAACCCTGAACCTGCAACAAGCCAATGCCGCTCTTGAGTTGCTGTACCAAAGCAGTCGCAGCCTGGCCACGCGCCTGGCCAATGCCGAAGGCCTGGACGAGTTGATCCGGCGCTTCCAGCAACGCTTGCCCGGCTTGCGCTTGTCGCTGTGCCTGCAAGGACAAATGCAGGCACCGTCCCAGCAGTTGCTCGCCCTGCATGGCGCGAACATCCGGGAAGTCTGCGCCAGCAGCGATTGCGCCACGTGCCAGAAGCACCATAAAGCCAGCCCGCAAACCTTCAGCATCAGCAATCAGGGCAGTGAACTGGGTGAACTCAAGGCGCATTTTGTCGACGGGCACCCGACGCAAGCCTGGGAAACCCAACTGATCCAGGCCCTGGCCAACCTGATTGGTACCTCGCTGTCGCTCAAACGCCAGCGGGAACAGGATCATCGCCTGCTTCTTCTCGAAGAACGCACGATCATCGCCCGCGAGCTGCACGACTCACTGGCCCAGGCCTTGTCCTACATGAAGCTGCAAGTCAGCCGCCTGCAGACCCTGATGCGCCGTGGCGAACCGGTCGAGACCCTGGAAAACGTCACCGCCGAACTGCGCGAAGGGCTGAACAATGCCTATCGCCAGTTACGCGAATTGCTGACCACCTTTCGCTTGCAGATTCACGATGCGGGGCTGGTACAGGAACTCAAGGACACCGCCGAGGAGTTTTCCCGACGAGGGGAATTCCAGGTGCACCTGCACGTCGACGCGCTGGCCTTTCAGTTATCGGCCAGCGAACAGATCCACATTTTGCAGATCACCCGCGAGGCGCTCTCCAACTGCCTGCGCCACGCCCATGCGCAAAACGCCTGGCTGCAACTGCGTCAGGACGGTGAAACCGTCAGGCTTATCGTCGAAGACGACGGGCGTGGCTTCAGCGGTAACGTCGACCAACGCGAACACCACGGTCTGAAAATCATGGATGAGCGCGCCCGCAGCCTGCGCGGTCAACTCGAAATAGTGTCCAGGGAGCCGCAAGGCACCCGCGTCCAACTGGAATTCCAACCGGAGTTTCTCGGGCAGCAAACAGAAGGTAGCGTCACATGAACCCGTCCCTGCAACACACCATCCTGCTGGTCGACGACCACCCGATGATGCGTCACGGCATCCGTCAGATGCTCGAACTTGAAGATGATTTCCTGATCGTCGGCGAAGCCAATAACGGTGAAGAAGCACTCAGCATGATCGAACCGCTGCAACCGGATCTGGTGCTGCTCGATAACAACATGCCGCTGATGAATGGCATTGAAACCCTGCGCCAATTACGGGCGATGCACTACACCGGCAAGGTGTTGCTGTTTACGGTCTCGGATGCCGAAGACGATATTCGCGACGCACTGCGTCTGGATGCCGACGGCTACCTGCTCAAGGACATGGAGCCCGAACTGTTGATTCAGTACATCCGCAATGCCTTGAACGGCGAATTGGTGATCAGCCCGGGGCTGACCCAGGTCATGGCCCAGGCCCTGCGCTCACCGCAGCGTCAAACTGTGGTGGAACTGACCGAGCGTGAGCGTCAGGTGCTGAAAACCATCGCCAGCGGTTTCAGCAACAAGGTCATCGGGCACAAGCTGGGCATCACCGAAGGCACGGTCAAGGTTCACGTGAAAAACCTGCTGCACAAACTCGGTTTGCGCTCGCGGGTCGAGGCGGCGGTGTGGGCCATGGAGCATCTGCGCAATGCCGGCTGACAGGCATGCCTCTTTGGAGGTAGGCCGGCAGAGGCATAGGTCATCCGGCCGGCGCTCTCTACTATGAGCGTCAGCGGAGGTACGCCATGCTGACCCACCCTTCCATCGTTTTAACGTTGCGTCGTCATCATCTGTTCAGCCAGTTGCCGGAGAAAATCTTCGAGGAAGTCTGCGGCCTGGCCATGCTCAAGCGCCTGGCCTGTCACAGCACGCTCATGCACCAGGGCGACCCGGCCAAGCGTTTTTTTCTGCTGGTCAGCGGCCAGATCAAGTTGTACCGGCTGACCGGTGAAGGCCAGGAGAACCTGGTGGAGATCATTCACCCCGGCCAGACCTTTGCCGAAGCCTTGCTGTTCAGCCAGGCCCGTCTCTACCCGGTGAGCGCCACTGCGCTGAAGGACAGCGTGCTGGTGAGTATCGAGGGCAGCCATTACCGCAATGCCCTGGAAGACCAGCCAAAAGTTTGCCTGGCGATCCTCGCGAGTATGAGCGTGCACTTGCACCTGCGTCTGCGCGACATCGACACCTTGACCATGGCCAGTGCGAGCCGGCGGGTGATCAATTTTCTGTTCCAGGAACGCAACCCGGTCAGCGGCTTGATTGTCTTGCAGGTGTCCAAACGCCTGGTCGCCTCGAAGCTGGGTATTCAGCCGGAAACCTTTTCGCGGATCCTGCACCGTCTGGTGGACAGCGGCCTGATTGCCATGGAACGGCGCAATATCAGCATCCTCGCCGAAGAGGACCTCGCGGCCTTCCAATAGACGGAATTGACCGCAGTCAATGCGCAATGCCAGCGGCCTTGCACACTGAAGAAGTCCATCCATGGAGAGCGCTCATGTCCCGTTCAACCTTGCCCCTGATTTACTCCTGCTCAGGCTGCTCCAACGTCGCCCAACTGGCCAACACCCTGGCCGTGCGGCTGGATCGCAGCGGCCTGGCGGAAATGTCCTGCATCGTCGGGGTCGGCGGGCATGTGGCGGCGCTGGTCAACAAGGCACGTTCGGGGCGGCGGATTTTTGCGTTGGATGGTTGCCCGTTGCAATGTGTTGAAAATTGCCTGAAGCAGCATGGCCTGCGCGCGGATGTGCATCTGATTCTTAGCCATTACGGGTTGCGCAAGCGTTATGGCGAGGACTGTACGCAAGCAGAGAGTGATGAGTTGTTTGTACAGATCGGGCAGCTGATTGCCAGTGATGCTCGGCAGAATCACGCCTCTGAACTGATGGTTTGAAGTCAACGCAGATCAAATGTAGGAGCGAGCCTGCTCGCGAAGGGGGACCCGGGCCTTACGCCCATCCCTCAAGTCGCAGCGTGGCCCTGACCAGACGTTGTTCCTCGCTTTCGATTTCCTTGAGGTTCTCGCAAATGCTCTGGATATGCGCGATGGCCGCCTTGCGCGCCTGTTCGGGCATACGGCCGGTGACGGCGTTGTAGAGCCGCGCATGTTGACGGTCGATCTGACGCTTTTGCGGTTCGCGGTGGTAAAGGTTATTGACCGAGGCAAACACCGTGCTCGGCAGCAAGTCCGTCAGCGAGCGCAAGGTCTGCACCAGCACCGGGTTGTGCGAAGCCTCGCAAATCGCCAGGTGGAACGCGTGATCGAGCCGGGCGTGTTCGCTCGCCTCCAGCGAACGGCTATGGGCGTTGCACAACGCCTCATAGCTGCGGGTGATGAGGACGAAATCGGCATCGGTTCCGCGCAACGCCGCCAGGCGTGCGGACTCGCCTTCGAGCAGGCTGCGGACCTCGAACAAATCGTAGAGTGTGCGCGGTTGTGAGCTGAACAAGTGCATCAACGGCGACGCGGCACCGTGTCCCGAAAGATCGGCCACAAAAGAGCCTTTGCCCTGTTCTGTCTTGATAATCCCGCGAGCGCGCAACAACTTCAGGCCCTCGCGAAGTGCCGTGCGGGAAACGCCAAGTTTTTCGGTCAGACGACGTTCCGACGGCAACAATTGCCCGGTCTTGAGTACCCCGTCGACGATCAGACGCTCAATACGCTCACAGACCACGTCTGCGACTTGTGGATTACGGCTCGTTTCTGCCCTTTCCATCGACTCTCCAACTGGTATGACCAGCCTCACCGCCAAAACAACAGATGTTCAACCACCAGGCTATATTTATGTTTTAGAACATCTTTTTTAACTTAATAAAAAACCATCGAATAAAAAACTGGTTCGACCAGCCAAACAACACATAGACAGTAGAGCGCCTCAGGCCAATGATGCAAGTCAGTGGTAAACGGACACAGACCTCCTATAAAAACAACTGAGGGTCGTCAACCGCCTATGAACATTCTTTACGATGAACGCGTCGATGGCGCCCTGCCCGATGTCGACAAAACTGCCTTGCTGCAAGCCCTGCAAACACAGTGGCCGGATCTGGAAGTCCTGCATCAACAGGAAGAACTCAAACCGTACGAATGCGACGGGCTTTCTGCTTACCGAACCACGCCCATGCTGGTGGTGCTGCCACGCAACGTTGACGAGGTGCAAGGTGTGCTTCGACTCTGCCATGAGCGGCAAGTCGCGGTGGTCGCCCGCGGTGCCGGCACCGGTTTGTCCGGCGGGGCCTTGCCGCTGGAAAAAGGCGTGCTGCTGGTAATGGCGCGCTTCAACTCTATTCTGCACATCGACCCCGCCGCCCGTACGGCTCGGGTACAGCCGGGGGTGCGCAATCTGGCGATTTCCCAGGCTGCAGCGCCGTTTGGCTTGTATTACGCGCCGGACCCTTCCTCGCAGATCGCTTGTTCAATCGGCGGCAATGTGGCGGAAAACGCCGGTGGCGTGCATTGCCTGAAATATGGGCTGACCGTGCACAACCTGCTTAAGGTCGACATCCTCACCGTCGACGGCGAACACCTGCCCCTGGGTTCCCAGGCGCTCGATTCTCCGGGCTTCGATCTGCTGGCGTTGTTCACCGGCTCCGAAGGCATGCTCGGTATCATCACCGAGGTCACGGTCAAACTGCTGCCCAAACCCCAGACCGCTAAAGTGCTGCTGGCGGCGTTCGATTCCGTCGAGAAGGCGGGCCGCGCGGTGGGTGACATTATTGCCGCCGGCATCATCCCCGGTGGCCTGGAGATGATGGACAACCTGGCCATTCGCGCCGCCGAAGACTTTATCCACGCTGGCTATCCGGTCGACGCCGAAGCCATTTTGCTGTGCGAGCTCGATGGCGTTGAAGCCGACGTTCATGATGACTGCGACCGCGTGCGCCAAGTGCTGGAACAGGCCGGCGCCACCGAAGTGCGCCAGGCCCGCGATGAAGCCGAACGCGTGCGTTTCTGGGCCGGGCGCAAGAATGCATTCCCGGCGGTGGGTCGCCTCTCGCCGGATTATTACTGCATGGACGGGACGATCCCGCGCCGCGAGTTGCCCGGCGTGCTGCAGGCGATCGCCGCGTTATCAGCCGAGTACGGCCTGCGGGTGGCCAATGTTTTTCACGCCGGTGACGGCAACATGCACCCGCTGATTCTGTTCGATGCCAATCAACCGGGCGAGCTCGATCGCGCTGAAACCCTGGGCGGCAAGATCCTCGAATTGTGCGTGAAGGTTGGTGGCAGCATCACCGGTGAACACGGCGTGGGCCGGGAGAAAATCAATCAGATGTGCGCGCAGTTCAATAGCGATGAGTTGACCGTGTTCCATGCCGTCAAAGCCGCCTTCGATCCGAGTGGTTTGCTCAACCCCGGCAAGAACATCCCGACGCTGCACCGCTGCGCCGAGTTTGGCGCCATGCACGTTCACATGGGTCAGTTGCCCTTCCCTGAACTGGAGCGTTTCTGATGCGTAGCGAACACGATAACGACGACAGCGCCTCGCTGCTGGAGCAAGTCAACCAGGCGTTGCAAAACGCCACGCCGTTGCGCATTCAAGGCTCCAACAGCAAGGCGTTTCTTGGGCGCATTGTGGCGGGCGAAGTGCTCGACACGCGCAGCCACCGAGGCATCGTCAGCTACGACCCGACCGAATTGGTGATCACCGCCCGCTGCGGCACTCCTTTGACAGAACTGGCCGAAGTGCTGGACGCGGCGCAGCAGATGCTGCCCTGCGAACCGCCCTCCTTCGGCGACGGCGCCACGGTCGGCGGCATGATCGCCAGCGGGCTGTCGGGTCCACGGCGTCCCTGGTCGGGCTCCGTCAGGGACTTTGTCCTCGGGACCCGCGTCATTACAGGCCACGGCAAGCATTTGCGCTTTGGTGGCGAAGTCATGAAAAACGTCGCCGGCTACGACCTGTCGCGCTTGATGGCCGGCAGCTACGGCTCGCTCGGCGTGGTCACCGAAGTCTCGCTCAAGGTCCTGCCCAAGCCGCGTCAAGCGTTAAGCATCAGCCTGGAAATGGACAGTGACCGCGCCTTGCTGCGCCTCGCCGAATGGGGCCAGCAGCCGTTGCCGATCAGTGCTGCGTGCCACGATGGGCAGCGCCTGCACCTGCGACTTGAGGGTGGCGAAGGCTCGGTGGCTGCGGCACATGACCGACTGGGCGGCGAGTTGCTCGACGCCTCGTACTGGGATGATCTCAACGAACATCGATTGAGCTTCTTCGATGAGGACCAGGCACTTTGGCGCCTGTCCGTCCCTCACAACACGCCTCGGCTTTCCCTGCCTGGCCGTCAGCTACTCGATTGGGGCGGCGCGCAGCGCTGGCTCAAATCCGACGCGGAGGCAGCGTTCATCCGCTCGATCGTCGAAGAAGTCGGCGGGCATGTGACCTGCTACACCCATGGCCTGATCGACAGTCCGTTTCAACCGTTGCCTGGCGCATTGATGCGCTACCACCGGAGCCTGAAGCAACAACTCGATCCCCGGGGCATCTTCAACCCCGGGCGCCTGTACGCGGAGCTTTGACCCATGCAGACCACCTTGAGCGAACAAGCCCGCCACCTGCCCCGCGCCGAAGAAGCCGAAAGCATTCTGCGCACCTGCGTGCACTGCGGTTTCTGCAATGCCACCTGCCCGACCTATCAATTGCTCGGCGATGAACTGGACGGACCGCGGGGCCGCATTTACCTGATCAAACAGGTTCTGGAGGGCAATGAAGTCACGCAAAAGACCCAACAGCACCTGGATCGCTGCCTGTCGTGCCGTAACTGCGAAACCACCTGCCCTTCCGGTGTCGATTACCACAACTTGCTGGACATCGGCCGGGCGGTGGTCGATGCGGCGGTGCCGCGCCCGCTCGGTCAGCGCTTGTTGCGCGAGGGATTGCGCAGCGTCGTGCCCAATCCTGCATTGTTCAAAGGGCTGGTCAGCAGTGGCCAGGTGTTCCGGGCGTTGTTGCCCAACACCTTGCAGATCAAGTTGCCGCGCCGCATCTATCCGGCCAAGCCACGCCCGGTCACTCGCCATGCCCGGCAAGTGCTGATGCTCGAAGGCTGCGTGCAACCGAGTCTGTCACCCAATACCAACGCGGCTGCCGCGCGGGTACTGGATCGACTGGGGATCAGCGTCATTGCAACCCGCGAGGCCGGATGCTGCGGCGCGGTGGATTATCACCTCGATGCTCAGGCGGCCGGCCTGGATCGCGCCCGGCGCAACATTGACGCGTGGTGGCCGAGCATTGAAAGCGGTGCCGAAGCCATCGTGCAAACCGCCAGCGGTTGCGGCGCCTTCATCAAAGATTACGGTCACTTGCTCCGCACCGACCCGGCCTATGCCGAGAAGGCGAAAAAGGTCAGTGCGCTGGCCAAGGATCTGGTCGAAGTGCTGCGCGACGAACCGCTGGAAAAACTCGGCATCCACAGCGCCCAACGCCTGGCCTTCCATTGCCCCTGCACCTTGCAGCACGCGCAGAAACTGGGCGGTGCGGTGGAAGCGATTCTGACCAGTCTTGGGTTCAACCTCACGCCGGTTGCCGACAGTCACCTGTGCTGCGGCTCGGCGGGCACCTATTCGCTGACCCAACCGGAACTGTCCCGGCAACTGCGCGACAACAAGCTCAATGCGCTGGAAAGCGGACACCCCGAAGTCATTGTCACCGCCAATATCGGCTGTCAGTCCCACCTCGACGGTGCGGGCCGAACCCCTGTCAGGCACTGGATCGAACTGGTCGAAGCCGCCTTGCCCTAACCGAGTACTGGAGAGTCCCCATGAAAAGCAAAGCCGTACTGAGCCAGACCGAAGTCAGCCAAATCCTCGCGGCTGCACGCACCGAAGCACAGAAAAACCAATGGGCCGTGACCATCGTGATTGTCGATGACGGCGGCCATCCCCTGGCCCTCGAACGCCTCGACGGCTGCGCTCCGATTGGCGCCTACATCGCCACCGAAAAGGCCCGCACTTCGGCCCTCGGCCGGCGCGAATCCAAAGGTTATGAAGAGATGGTCAATGGCGGGCGCTACGCCTTTTTGTCCGCTCCATTGCTGACGTCCCTTGAGGGCGGGGTGCCGATCATTGTCGACGGTCAGGTGATCGGTGCGGTTGGCGTGTCCGGGGTCAAAGCCGAGCAGGATGCGCAAGTGGCCAAGGCCGGTGCGCAATGCTTGAAATGAACTGAGCATCACAACTCAACCGGCTATTTGTTTCATATTGTTTGATTGCACCCATTTGCCGGAAGCTTCTTTCGTCTGCCCACCCCAAAAGCAAGCGCCCCAAACCATCTCAGGCGTTTGCTTGAGTCACACGCCCCCCGGATACCGGTCAGTTAAGAAACAACACAATCCGTAGCAGCTGGCGAAGCCTGCGTTCGGCTGCGAAGCAGTCGCAAATTCAGAACACATGGTGTGCCAGGCAGACCGTGGATGTCGGATTTACGACTGCTCCGCAGCCGAACGCAGGCTTCGCCAGCTGCTACAAGAATGAGTTGTTGCGCAGATTACTTAACTGACCGGCATTAGGCGCCGACCTCTTTTTTTGGTGAGCGGCTACGCTCGATAGGTATCGCTCACCCACCTGCCCAAGAGGAAGCGCACAGATGGCCCGTCTCACTGCCAAAGACTTTGCTCCGGAACTGCTCGAACTGTACGACTACTACGCCCACGGCAAAATCAACCGGCGTGAGTTTCTGGATCGGGCGGCGTTGTTCACCTTGGGTGGTTTGACCGCCAGCGCGCTGCTCGCCGCCCTGAGTCCGAATTATGCGCTCGCCGAGCAGGTTGAATTTACCGACCCGGACATCGTTGCCGAGTACATCACCTATCCATCCCCCAAGGGCAACGGCCAGGTCCGTGGCTATCTGGTGCGCCCGGCGAAAGCCACCGGCAAGGTGCCGGCGGTGGTGGTCGTGCATGAAAATCGCGGGCTCAACCCGTATATCGAAGACGTCGCGCGGCGTGTGGCCAAGGCAGGCTTCATCGCCCTAGCCCCGGATGGCCTGACCTCGGTGGGCGGTTATCCCGGCAACGATGACAAAGGCCGGGAGTTGCAGGCGACCGTCGACCCGGAAAAGCTCATGAACGACTTTTTCGCCGCCATCGAGTGGTTGATGAAGCATGACGCGAGCAGCGGAAAAGTCGGTATCACCGGGTTCTGCTACGGCGGTGGTGTCGCCAATGCGGCGGCCGTGGCTTATCCGGAACTGGGGGCTGCCGTGTCCTTTTATGGTCGCCAGCCCGAAGCCAAGGATGTCGCCCGAATCAAGGCGCCAGTGATGCTGCACTACGGTGAACTGGATACGCGCATCAACGAAGGCTGGCCCGCCTATGAAAAGGCGCTGAAAGCCGCGGGCAAGGCCTATGAAGCGTACATCTACCCCGGCGCTAATCACGGTTTTCATAACGACTCCACGCCTCGATACGATGAGGCCGCAGCCAAGCTGGCGTGGGACCGGACGCTGGGGTGGTTTCGGCGGTACCTGGCTTGATAGTGAGGTTGCTCGTCTGTTGCCAAATAGAGTTGGCGGTGCACCAAACAGTCGAGCAGGATCATCACGTCTCAATCACATCATCCGCCCAACTGATGGCCGCAACGACGGTAGGAAAACCGATCGTGCTGGTCAGTGAGATCAGCGTGTGACGGATCTGCTCTGGCGTGGCCCCCGCCTCCAGTGCCCGTCGGGTATGGCTGTGTACCGCGCCCTCAGAGCGAATGGCCGCCGCGGCACCGAGCTGGATCAGCTGGACAACGATCTCTTCCAGGGGGCCGGTATGACGCACCGCCGTACCCAAGGCCTCCACGGCGGCCAGGTAATCCGGGTACTGCTGTTCGAGACGCTGGTAGGTGTTGTGCGCTTTCTTCTTTGTCATGTTTGTTTCCTCGCGTTGGAGGGCGATCAGTTCTCGCCTGTGCGCCCGAGTCATCAGGCTGCGATTTGCGAAACTTGCACACTGCAACAGTAGGCTACGCTTACAGCAGCTCATTGCACACGATGCTCGCGTCTGCAGGTTTTGGTTGGTTCTGGAGAGCGTCTGCAACAGCTATTTCAGACAGGTCCAAACCATTCACGCAGGACTACGTGATGACCGAGCCCCTCCTCAGTTTTGATCAACTCAAGCGTGCCGCCGCGTCTGGCGAGATCGATACCGTTCTGGTCTGCATGGTCGACATGCAAGGCCGGCTGGTCGGCAAACGATTCCAGGTCGAGTTTTTCATCGACAGCGGCCATGAAGAAACCCATTGCTGCAATTACCTGCTGGCCGACGACATCGACATGGAGCCGGTGCCGGGTTACGCCGCGGCCAGCTGGAGCAAAGGCTATGGCGACTTTGTGCTCAAACCCGACATGGCCACGTTGCGGCGGGTGCCCTGGCTCGAGTGCACGGCGCTGGTGCTCTGCGATGTGCTCGATCATCACCATCGGCGCGACCTGCCGCACAGCCCGCGGGCGATTCTGAAAAAGCAGGTTGAGCGACTGCGCGAGCGCGGCTACACCGGCATGTTCGCCTCGGAGCTGGAGTTCTATCTGTTCGACGAGAGCTACGAGGCGATCCACGAGCGCAACTACCACAAGCCGAAAACAGCCGGTCACTACATCGAGGACTACAACATCCTGCAGACCACCCGCGAAGAGCCAGTGCTGCGGGCGATTCGCAAACATCTGCAGGCCAGCGGCATTCCCGTGGAAAACTCCAAGGGTGAATGGGGGCCGGGCCAGGAAGAGATCAACATCCGTTACGCCGATGCGCTGACCATGGCAGACCACCACGTCATCATCAAGCACGCCTGCAAAGAGATCGCGCAATTGCAGGGCAAGGCGATCACGTTCATGGCCAAGTGGCGCTATGACGCTGCCGGTTCCAGCAGCCACATCCACAATTCGCTGTGGGACAAGAACGGTAAAAAGCCGCTGTTCTTCGACACCAAGGCCGAGTTCGGCATGTCGAATTTGATGCGCTCCTGGGTGGCCGGGCAGCTCAAGTACGCCAACGACATCACCTGCTTTCTCGCGCCTTATATCAATTCGTACAAGCGCTTCCAGGCTGGCACCTTTGCCCCGACCCGGGCCGTGTGGAGTCGGGACAATCGCACCGCGGGCTTTCGTTTGTGCGCAGAAGGCAGCAAATCCATCCGCATCGAATGTCGCATTGGTGGCGCCGACCTCAACCCTTACCTGGCCTTCGCCGCGTTGATCGCTGCGGGGCTGGCCGGTATTGACGAAAAACTCAGCCTTGCGCCGCCCTTCGAAGGCGATGCCTACGTCGACGAACACTTGCCTGAAGTATCGAAGACCCTGCGCGAAGCCTGCGCCGCACTTCAGGGCTCGACCATGTTGCGCGAAGCGTTCGGCGATGAAGTGATCGACCACTACGTGCACACCGCCGAATGGGAACAGAAAGAGTACGACCGGCGGATCACCGACTGGGAATTGCAGCGCGGGTTTGAACGTTACTGAGACCGCCATCATGACTTCAACGATTCAACTCATCTCACCGGTCGATGGCCGGGTCTATGCCGAACGCCGCTGCGCCGATGCAGCGCAAATCGACCAGGCGCTGGCGGCGGCCGAAGCCGCCCAGGCGCAATGGAAACGCCGGCCACTGAGCGAACGCGCGGCTTTTTGCAACGCCGCGGTGGACGCGATGTTGGCCATGAAGGCTGACATCGTGCCGGAACTGGCCTGGCAGATGGGCCGTCCGGTGCGCTTTGGTGCTGGCGAACTGCGCGGTTTCGAAGAGCGTGCCCGGCATATGATCGCCATTGCGCCTGAAGCGTTGGCAGCGATTGAACCCACGCCTATTGCCGGTTTTCGACGCCATATCAAACGCGAACCGTTGGGTACGGTGCTGGTCGTCGCCCCCTGGAATTACCCCTATCTGACGGCGGTGAATACGATTATCCCGGCGCTGATGGCCGGCAACAGCGTGATCCTCAAACACGCGTCGCAAACGCTGCTGGTGGGTGAACGGTTCGCCGAGGCCTTTCGCCGCGCCCATCTGCCCGAAGGGTTGTTCCAGAACCTGCTGCTGAGTCATCTCTATACCGGAGCGATCATTGCCTCTGGACGCGTGCAGCAAGTCAACTTCACCGGCTCGGTCGAGGGCGGTAAATCCATGGAACATGCTGCCGTCGGGGGGTTCCTCGGCGTGGGCCTGGAACTCGGCGGCAAAGACCCGGCCTACGTACGGGCAGACGCCAACCTCGAACACGCAGTGGAAAACTTGGTGGATGGCAGCTATTTCAACTCCGGGCAAAGCTGCTGCGCAGTTGAACGCATCTATGTCGATGAAAAAATATACCCGGCGTTTGTCGAACGCTTCGTCGCGCTGACTCGCCAATACGTGCTGGGCAACCCCCTCGACGAAGCCACCACCCTTGGCCCGCTGGTGAATCCGGGCGCGGCTGATTTCGTCCGCGGGCAGATCGCCGATGCGCTGTCAAAAGGCGCAACGGCCCTGATCGACACAAAGACCTTTCCCGCCGACGCACCGGGCAGCGCCTACCTCGCGCCGCAAGTGTTAGTCGACGTCACCCATCAAATGTCGGTGATGCGCGAGGAGAGCTTTGGTCCCGTGGTCGGCATCATGCCGGTGGCCAGCGACGATGAAGCCATTGCCTTGATGAACGACAGTGAATTCGGGCTCAGTGCTTCCATCTGGACGCAAGACCTTGGCGCCGCCGAACGCCTGGGCAACGAGATCGACACCGGCACCGTGTTCATGAACCGCTGCGATTACCTGGACCCGGCCCTGGCCTGGACCGGAGTGAAGAACAGCGGGCGCGGCGTCACGCTGTCGCGCTTGGGTTATGAACATCTGACCCGCGCGAAATCCTTCCATTTGCGCCATGAGATCTAAGCCATGAGCCTGACCGCGAACTGGAATTACCCCACAAGCATCCGCTTCGGTGTCGGCCGCATCGCCGAACTTGCCGAGATCTGCCGCAGCCAAGGGATCCAGCGACCGTTGCTGGTCACCGACAGTGGCCTGGCGCGTGCCCCGATCACCCTCTCGGCAGTGGACGCCTTGCGCGCCGCCGGCCTGGGCGTCGCGCTGTTTTGCGACCTTAAACCCAATCCGGTCGAAGCCAACCTGGCGGGCGGACTCGACGCCTGGCGCGCCGGCAAACACGATGGCGTGGTCGCCTTCGGCGGCGGCAGCGGCCTGGACATGGGCAAACTCATTGCCTTCATGAGCGGCCAGACCCGACCCGTGTGGGATTTCGAAGACATCGGCGACTACTGGACCCGCGCCGACGAAGGCAGCATCGCCCCGATCATCGCGGTGCCGACCACGGCGGGTACCGGCTCCGAGGTGGGCCGTGCCGCGGTGATCATCGATGAGCGTACGCACACCAAACGCATCATCTTCCACCCGAAGATGATGCCGCGTGTGGTCATCAGCGACCCGGCCCTGACCGTCGGCATGCCGGCCAAGGTCACCGCGGGTACCGGCATGGATGCGTTTGCGCATTGCCTGGAATCGTACTGCGCCCCCGGCTTCCATCCCATGGCCGAAGGGATTGCGGTGGAAGGCATGCGCCTGGTCGCCAACGCCTTGGTGCGAGCCGTACACACACCCTCGGACCTGGAGGCGCGAGCGGAAATGCTCGCAGCTGCTGCGATGGGTGCTACCGCTTTCCAGAAAGGCCTGGGCGGGATGCACGCCCTCTCACATCCGGTGGGCGCCCTGTACGACACCCATCACGGCATGACCAACGCCACCTTCATGCCTTATGTCCTGAAATTCAATCGCCCGGCCATCGAGGAACGCATCACCCGCCTGGCGGCTTATTTGCGTCTGCCCTCGCCCGGCTTCGACAGTTTTCTGGCCTTCGTCCTCAAGTTGCGCAAGGACATCGGTGTGCCCCATACGCTGATTGAGCTGGGAGTGGATGACCGGCAGGCCGACCTGATCGCGGACATGGCAATTGTCGACCCCTGCGCCAGTGGCAACCCGCTGCCCCTGACCCGAAATGGCGCGGCAGAAATTTTCGAAGCGGCATACCACGGCCGTTTGTAGGAGCAGTTGTCCGTCCATGGCCAAAGTGCGAACGCGCAGCATGGACGGGGTTTATCCGTTAGAAAAAGGAGCAGTACGACAAGGGGTTGAAGGCCAGCCCATCCGGCACCGAAAACCTGGGTGGATGCGTATCAAAACCTGAAGGGGCACACAACATGAAGCCAACAAGCCAGCCTGGCACGAGCGCGCCGCAAGACGATGACGTCAAGCTGCTGCACAGCATGGGTTATGCCCAGGAGCTCTCGCGACGCATGGGCGTTTTCTCCAACTTTGCCATTTCCTTTTCGATCATCTGCATCCTCTCGGGTGGTATCAACTCACTCGCTCAGGGGACCTCAGGTGCAGGCGGTGCGTCAATCGGCATCGGTTGGCCGATCGGTTGCCTGATCTCCGGATTTTTCGCCATGGCCATGGCGCAGATTTCCTCGGCCTACCCCACCGCTGGCGGCCTCTATCACTGGGGTTCGATTCTCGGTAACCGCTTCACCGGCTGGCTGACCGCATGGTTCAACTTACTCGGGTTGATTACCGTGCTCGGTGCAATCAACGTCGGCACCTATTACTTCTTTTTCGGTGCCTTCGGACCCGCCCTGGGAATGGAAGACACCACCACGACCCGGGTGATTTTCCTGGCGATCCTGACCGGCATCCAGGCCTTGTGTAATCACCTGGGTATCGGCCTGACGGCGAAGCTCACCGATTTCTCGGGCTATCTGATCTTCGCCACGGCGCTCGCGCTGACTGTCGTCTGCCTGATCTCGGCGCCCAGCTATGAGTTCGCCCGGTTATGGACCTTCAGCAACTATTCCGGCGAGGCTGGCGGCAGCGTTTGGCCACAGGTGTCGAACGGCTGGGTTTTCATGCTCGGCCTGCTCTTGCCGATCTATACCATCACTGGCTATGACGCCTCCGCGCATACCTCGGAAGAGACCCGAAATGCCGCCATGTCGGTGCCCCGCGGCATGGTCATGTCGGTGGTCTGGTCGTTGCTGTTCGGCTGGGTCATGCTCAGTTCGTTCGTGCTGATGCTGCCGAGCATGGACGAGGCGGCGAAGCAAGGCTGGAGCGTGTTCTTCTGGGCCATGGACACCCAGGTCAATCCGACGGTAAAAGTGGCGCTGTACGTGGCGATTTTCATCTCGCAATTCCTTTGCGGGTTGGCGACCGTGACCTCGGTCTCGCGCATGATCTTCGCGTTCTCCCGGGACGGCGGCCTGCCCTTCTCCAAAGCGCTGTCCTCGGTCTCGCCGACCCTTCGCAGCCCGGTGGCAGCAATCTGGACCGGTGCCACGCTTGCGGTGTTGTTTGTCTGGGGATCGTCAGTGATATCCATCGGTGAAACGCCGGTCTATACCATCGTGGTGTCTTGCACAGTGATCTTCCTGTTCTTCTCTTTCATCATTCCCATCGTGCTGGGCCTGTTTACCTACGGGACTTCGAAATGGCCGACCATGGGGCCGTGGAACATGGGACGCTTCTGGTACACAGTGTTCGCCCTCCTCTCGATCCTCTCGATGGTGATTATTTTCGTCATCGGTATCCAGCCACCAAACGATTGGGCGCTGTACATCACCCTCGGTTTTCTGGTGCTGACGGCGATTGTCTGGTTCGGGTTTGAAACGCGACGCTTCCAGGGGCCGCCGATAGGCGACATGATCATCAAGCGTCAGGCTGAAATCGCGGCGGCGGAAGCGGCGTTGAATAGACAGGCTGGAAGCTGATTGCTAGTTACGCGTGACGTTGACTCTGTGGCGAGGGCGCTTGCTCTCGCCAGGCTGCGATTTTTTAAAGGATCATTGCAACGCAAGAGAGGGCGTTAATGGCATGCTCACCTCAGTCTGTGACTGGGCAATCCCAGGATCAGTACCCATGGATCAACAGGGCGCAGGGCCGGCAGGAGGCATGCAATGGAATTGAAGTTCAGTCACGTCGATATATTGGTCAAGAATCTGGAGGAAGCCTGTGCTTACTACGCACAGATACTGAAAGCCAGAATCTCCAAAACGCTCGTCTGGGAGCGAGGTGGTCTGCATGTGCGCTACGCGATTGCGCTGATCGGCCAAGAGCGTTTCATGTTGGTTCAGCCGTTGGCGGGGAACCTGAAGGAACTGTTGGACGCCTCGGGCGAGGGGATGATTTATCGCCACTGCTACTCGACACCGGACATCGAGAAGGCCTATGACGAATTGATGGTCGCCGGCGTTCAGCCAGAAGATGAAAACGGAGCGCCGTTGGCCCGCGAGAACCTGCTATCCCCGTCCGGGACACGCATCATCTGGTTGCCCAAGCGCTTCGGGCACTTCTCTATAGAGATCCTGGAAGACAAGGCGTTGGAGGCATTTGTCGAGGCTGCGTTTGCCTGAGAGACACAAGCTCGAACGTACGTAGCCCCATCGGGCCAGCGGATATTCGCTGGCCGATGTCATCTTAGTCATGGAAGACGCAGTGAAGCCCTGTTTCACGCCCTAGGCTTCGTGCACCAACCTCTGCCATCATTGAAGAGTTTACAAACCGAGCAGAAAACATGAATCGTCGTAAAAAAATACAGCAGTTGTTAAAGGCTCACGCAAAAAAGGCCAGTGCCAAATTGGCACCGGCCAGTAAGTCTAAATACATTAGTAAAGCTGACCGGTTGAAACTGGCTGCTGAGCCTGGCCCGGACTCGATCATTTCCCCTGACAGCTGATCTATTCAACAGCGCGGGTCGCCGTCCAGATGCTGGAGTCAACAGCCTCGTTTATCGCTACATCTCGACCTGTGTGCCCAGCTCTATCACCCTGTTGAGCGGCAATTTGAAGTACTTCAGATTGCTGTTGGCATTCTTGAGTAAAAAGGCAAACAGGCTCTCTCGCCAACGAGCCATACCCATGCGCTTGGTCGCAATGACTGTTTCTCGGCTGAGGAAATAGGTCGTGCGCATCGGACTGAAATCCAGATCGGCCAAGTGACAGAGACTCAAGGCCAGGGGAACATCCGGCTCCTCGATAAACCCGAAGTGCAGACTGACCCGGAAGAAGCCTTCACCATAGGCTTCGACCTCAAACCTTCTGTCAGCACTGACGCGAGGGCTGTCTTCAGACACTACCGTGAGCAACACGACTTGTTCATGCAAAACCTGGTTATGCAACAGGTTGTGCAGCAGCGCATGAGGAACGGCATCGGCCCTGGCCGTCAGAAACACCGCCGTGCCTTGTACGCGATGAGGAGGCTGCGTACGGATGCTGCTGATGAAGAGCGGCAGAGGCAGCGCGGTTTCATCCAGCCGCTCAACCACAATTTTCCTGCCCCGCTTCCAGGTCGTCATCAAAATGAACAGACCGATGCCGGCAATCACCGGGAACGCACCGCCCTGAAAAATCTTCGGCGCGTTGGCGGCGAAATACAGACCGTCTACCAGCAAAAATCCGAGCAGCATCGGGATGGCCAACCAGCGCGGGGTTTTCCACAAGAGCAGCACGACAGCCGAAGACAAGAGGGTTGTGATCAGCATGGTCCCCGTCACAGCGACACCATACGCTGCGGCCAAAGCACTGGACGACTCGAAACCGATCACCAACAACACGACACCGACCATCAACGCCCAGTTAACCGTGCCGATGTAGATCTGCCCCTGCTCCTGGCTGGAGGTGTGCTGGATAAACATGCGAGGGACGTAACCCAGCTGGATGGCCTGGCGAGTCAGGGAGAAAGCACCGGAAATCACGGCTTGAGACGCGATGATGGTAGCCAGTGTGGAGAGCGCGACCATCGGCAACAGTGCCCACTCAGGCGCCAGCAAATAGAACGGATTGCGCACAGCCTCCGGGTTTCCCAGGATCAAGGCGCCTTGGCCAAAGTAGTTGAGCACCAAACCGGGCAACACGAGAATGAACCAGGCACGAGAAATCGGTTTTCGACCAAAGTGCCCCATGTCCGCATACAGCGCTTCAGCACCGGTCAATGACAACACGACGGCACCCAGGATGGCCACGCCGATCCCCGGATGCGCGATGAAAAAATGAGCGCCCCAGTATGGGTTGAGCGCTTGCAAGACTTCCGGGCGCTGCAAAATGCCATGGATCCCCAAAGCACCTAACACTACAAACCACAGCACCATCACTGGCCCGAACAGGATCCCGATGCGAGCCGTGCCGTGTTTCTGGATCAAGAACAGCGCCACCAGCACGATCACTGACAAGGGCACAACCCAGTGTTCTATTCCGTCAAACGCCAGTTGAAGTCCTTCAACCGCAGAGAGCACTGAAATAGCCGGGGTGATCATGCTGTCCCCGTAAAAAAGCGCCGCACCGAACAGGCCCAGCAGAACCAGTACCTTGCTCAAGTGCGGATAAGGTGTTGCCGCGCGGCGGGCTAAAGCCGTCAACGCCATAATCCCGCCTTCGCCCTGGTTGTTGGCGCGAAGGATGAACAGCACGTATTTGATCGAGACCACCCAGATCAGCGACCAGAAAATCAACGACAGAATGCCTAGCACGCCGTCGTGATTTACCTGAACGCCGTAGTGACCGGAAAATACTTCTTTCAACGTGTAGAGGGGGCTGGTGCCAATGTCCCCGTAAACCACCCCGACAGCGGCGACGAGCAAGCCTGCACCTGACGTTTTGGCTTGAGAATTTTCATGTGCAACGGACGTTGTTTCGCTCACGGTAGACTCTCTGAATGAAGGGGGAGAAAGTGCATGCCATCCTTGAGCGAGACGGCTCCCCGAGGCCGTTTGAGACAGGCGGCCGTAAAGAGGCATTGATTCAAACGGTTATTGATGACCTTGGTTGACACCTCGCTTAGCCAAGAGGTGAAGTGCTATACGTAACGAAGACGTTAAAAAACGCGGCCAGTATCGTGTGGGACGAAAATGACCACCGTAAAGAAAGCGTAAAAAATCATATGAGAGGCGAGCCTTGGACATTCGATCGTCCAAAACCCTGTTTGGCAGATCAAACCACCCTCGTTGCGCAATGGATCAGCCAAACAGGCTCACGCGGACCTGGCGGCGATGGATCCTGTGCCTGAGCATTGTCGTGCCCGGCATCGCCGGTGCAGAGACACGACCCGAGAACATGGTGTATCTGCGCACGATTGAGCCGGGCATCGAGCAAGACATTCGCTATGCCAGCGCTCACAACTTCACCGGGCACCCACTCGACGGTTACGCCGCGCCACAGTGCCTGTTATCGCTGGACGCCGCCAAGGCCCTCGCTCGGGTACAAACGGCCCTGCGGGCGCAGGGCTACGGTTTGAAGGTGTTTGACTGTTATCGACCGAGCCGTGCCGTTGCCGATATGGGGCGCTTTGCGTCGGAGCTGGGTGACCCGCGCAAGGCCGAGTTCTATCCGCGCGTGGACAAGCAGGATTTCTGGCGCCTGGGCTACGTGGCCCGGGTGTCGAACCACTCCAAAGGCTCAACCGTGGACCTGACACTGACCGGCCCGGATGCCCTGCCCGCCGATACCTGGACCCCTTCAGCCGGACAAGTCGATTGCACCGCCCCTTATGGCCAGCGTTGGCGCGACGGCGCGCTCGACATGGGCACGGGGTTCGATTGCTTCGATGAGCGCGCACATACCGACAACCCGACGATCAGCGCTGCCGCCAGGGACAATCGCCAGAAGCTCAGCAGGGCCATGGAGAAAGAAGGATTTATCGGGTATTCCAAGGAATGGTGGCACTTCACCTACAGCGGTGACGGTTCGCCGAAGAATGTCATGGACTTCCCCATCACGCCGCTGGGTGCACGCGATGTTCTCGACACCGCCAATCAGCTGATTGTGGTCACCACAAAAAACTGGACTGACATTCAGGGCACTGCCCAGCGCTATGAGCGACAAGACAACGGCTTTCGAAAATACGAAGGGGCGTTTCCGGTGGTGGTCGGCAAGAGCGGTCTGGCGTGGGGCAAGGGCCTGAGCAGCGTTGAGCAACGCGTAGGTCCGGTCAAACGTGAAGGTGACGGCAAAGCACCTGCCGGGGTGTTCAAACTGGGAACCGCGTTTGGCTACGACAGCACGGCCGACACCAGACTGCCTTACCTGGCACTCACCCCGACCATCGAATGCGTGGATGACAGCCACTCCACGCGCTATAACGAGCTGGTCGACGGAGCGGCTGTTTCGAAAGACTGGGACAGCTCCGAACAGATGCGTCGCGATGACGACACCTATCGAAAAGGCATTTTCATCGAGCACAATACGCCAGCGTCCCCCACCTCGGGCTCGTGCATTTTCTTCCACATCTGGCGCGGCCCCACCTCGCCGACGCTGGGCTGCACCGCCATGGACCCAGCGGATGTTTCTCGCTTGTTCGATTGGCTGGATCCTCGCCAGTCCCCTCTGCTGGTTCAAATGCCCGAAGCAGACTATGAGCAAGTCCGCGAGAGCTGGAACCTTCCCGAACGTTGATGGCGGGTAGACGGTGGCTGGAGGTTCTGGCCATCGCCGAAGACCAGCCAGTTCAAATTCGTATACCCTATCTGCAATTCAATCCTGACGATCACGACCGTGGCCCTGACCAAACTCAACGCTCCCGACCTTGGCAATTCGCCTTCGACGTCGGAAATCATCACCCGTCATCTGCGTGACGCCATCGTCGCCGGGCATTTCGCCGAGGACGAGCCGATCCGCCAGGATGACATTGCCCGCCAGTTCAACGTCAGCAAGATTCCGGTGCGCGAAGCCCTCAAGCGCCTGGAGGCCGAAGGCCTGGTGATGTTCCAGCGCAATCGCGGGGCGATGGTCACCCGGGTTTCCGATGCAGAACTGGCGCAAATGTTCGAAGTGCGCATGCTGCTCGAAGACAAGGTGCTGCGCCTGGCCATTCCGAACATGACCGAAGAAACCTTCGCCCGTGCCGAACGCATCTGCCAGGAGTTCATCGGCGAAGATGATGTGGGCCGCTGGGCCGAGCTCAACTGGGAACTGCACGCTTGCCTTTACGAGCCGGCGCAACGACCGTTTCTGGTCGGCCTGATCCGCTCGGTCAACGACAAGCTGGAGCGCTACCTGCGCATGCAGATGAGCCTGTCGGCCGGCAAGGAACGCGCCGATCACGAACACCGGGAAATCCTTGCGGCCTGCCGCGCCGGTGACGTGGACCTGGCGGTGAAGTTGCTCGACGAGCACATCGCCGGCGTCTGCAAAACCCTGTTCGAACACCTGCCTCACCACCACTGACCGCTCGCCGCACTGTGCCGATTTCGTCATCGGCACTGGATAAAACCATCAAGCCGACACCCCTCTCTACAGGCCACTCTTTCGTTCACTCATCTGAACGGACGTGGCCATCCCATGAAACGCATCACCGTGATCGACTCCCACACCGGCGGCGAACCGACCCGCCTGGTGACCGCCGGCTTTCCTGACCTGGGCAACGGCAGCATGGCCGAGCGTCGACAGCGGCTGGCCGAACAGCATGATCAATGGCGCGCCGCTTGCGTGCTGGAACCCCGAGGCAGCGATGTGCTGGTCGGCGCCCTGCTCTGTGAGCCGGTGGACCCTAGCGCCTGTGCCGGCGTGATTTTCTTCAACAACAGCGGTTACCTCGGCATGTGCGGCCACGGCACCATCGGCCTGGTGGCCTCGCTGGCGCATCTGGGCAAGATCGGCCCCGGGGTGCACAGCATCGAAACCCCGGTGGGCACGGTGCAAGCGACGCTGCATGAAGACCATTCGGTCAGCGTGCGCAACGTGCCGGCCTACCGTTACCGCAAAGCGCTATCGCTGCACGTGCCGGGGATCGGTCAAGTGACCGGCGATGTTGCCTGGGGTGGCAACTGGTTCTTCTTGATCGCCGAGCACGGTCTGCATATTGCCGGCGATAACCTCGATGCGCTGACCGCCTACACCTTCGCCGTGCAGCAAGCACTGGAAACTCAGGGTATTCGCGGCGAAGACGGCGGCTTGATCGACCATGTCGAGCTGTTCGCCGATGACGAGCAGGCCGACAGCCGCAACTTCGTCCTTTGCCCCGGCAAGGCCTACGACCGCTCGCCCTGCGGCACCGGCACCAGCGCCAAACTGGCGTGCCTGGCGGCCGACGACAAATTGCAGCCGGGACAGATCTGGCGTCAGGCCAGCGTCATCGGCAGCGAATTCGAGGGTTCCTACGAACTTCAGGGCGAACGCATTGTGCCGACCATTCGCGGCCGCGCCTTTATCAGCGCCGAAGCCAGCCTGATCATCGAACAGGACGACCCGTTCGCCTGGGGCATTCGTCCGTGAACGAGGGCCGGGTGGCCGATGTGATCGTGATCGGCGCCGGCATCATCGGCGCCGCGTGTGCCCAGGCGCTGGCGGGACGCGGCTTGCGCGTGCTGGTACTGGACGCCGGCCTGCCCGGCGCTACGGCGGCGGGCATGGGCCACTTGCTGGTCCTGGACGACAACCCGGCCGAACTGGCCCTCAGTCAATACTCCCTGCAACGCTGGCGCGAACTGGCGCCGGCCCTGCCCGACGGCTGCGCTTACCGTTGCAACGGCACCCTCTGGCTGGCGGCCAATGCCGAAGAAATGGCCGTCGCCCACAGTAAATACCTGAATTTGCAGGCCCAAGGCGTGGCCTGCGAATTGATCTCCAGCAGTGCCTTGCACCAGCGCGAACCGGAACTGCGCGAGGGTCTGGAAGGCGGCCTGCTGATCAATGGCGACGGCATTCTGTATGCGCCGGCAACCGCCAATTGGATGCTCGACACACCGAACATCAGCCAACGTCGGGCGCGGGTCAGCGAAGTCGATGGCAACCGTGTGCGCCTCGACGACGGTCACTGGCTAAGCGCCGAAGCGGTGATTCTGGCCAACGGCGTCCAGGCCAACGCGCTGTGCCCGGAGTTGCCGATCGAGCCGAAGAAAGGCCACTTGCTGATCACCGACCGCTACCCCGGCAAGGTCACTCACACCCTGGTGGAACTCGGTTACGTCACCAGTGCCCACAACGCCAGCGGCCCTTCGACGGCTTGCAACATTCAGCCGCGGCCAACCGGGCAACTGTTCATCGGCGCCTCACGCCAATTCGGCACCACCGACCCGCAAGTCGAGGGCTGGATGCTGGCGAAAATGCTCCGGCGTGCCACCGATTACATGCCGGGTCTGGCTCAGCTCAACGGTATCCGCGCCTGGACCGGTTTTCGCGCTGCCAGCCCCGACGGCTTGCCGCTGGTGGGCCAGCACCCGCAACGCAAAGGCTTATGGCTGGCGGTCGGTCACGAGGGCCTTGGCGTGACGACCGCACCCGGCACTGCCGACCTGTTGGTCGCGCAGCTGTTCGACGAAACGCCGCCGTTGGCCGCGCAACCGTATCTGCCGCAACGTTTTCTCGGGGAGCCCGTTTATGCCTGAATTGATGCTCGACGGACGTACCCTGCGGGTCGCCGAAGGCACCAGCGTCGCTGCTGCACTGGCCCTGAGCGGCGACGGCTGCGCGCGCACCTCGGTCAGTGGCCAACGCCGCGCACCGCTGTGCGGCATGGGCATTTGCCAGGAATGCCGGGTGACCATCGACGGTCGCCGGCGCCTGGCCTGTCAGACGCTGTGCCGTGACGGCATGCACGTGGAGACTCAAGCATGAGCGAATACGCCGACCTGCTGATCATCGGCGGTGGTCCCGCCGGCATGGCCGCTGCGCTCGCCGCAGCGCCAAGCGGTGCGCGCATCGTCCTGCTCGATGACAACCCGCTGCCGGGCGGGCAAATCTGGCGTGATGGCCCTCAGGCCAACCTGCCGAATACAGCGCGTCAGATGCGCGAGCAACTCGAGGCGTGCAGCAACATCTACCGCCACTCCGGCACGCGGGTGATTTCCAGCGCCGGGCCGAAACAACTGCTGGTCGAAGACGCTGATCGTGGCTGGCTGATCGGTTACGACAAACTGATTCTGTGTACCGGCGCCCGCGAATTGCTGCTGCCCTTCCCCGGCTGGACGCTGCCCGGCGTGACTGGCGTGGGTGGCCTCCAGGCATTGATCAAGGGCGGGCTGCCGGTGCAGGACGAACGCATTGTGATTGCCGGCAGCGGACCGTTATTGCTGGCCAGCGCCGCCACCGCAAAACACAACGGCGCCCGGGTGCTGCGCATCGCCGAGCAGGCCAGCGCGGTCGCCGTCGCCGGTTTCGCCGCGCAGTTGCCACGCTGGCCATACAAGCTGATGCAATCGGTCACGTTGTTCGACCGCCATTACCGTCCCGGGACCCATGTACTGGCCGCCCTGGGCAATGAGCGGCTGGAAGCTGTGCGCCTGCAACAGCAAGGAAAAATCGTCGAACTGGAATGTGATCGCCTGGCCTGTGGCTTCGGCCTGATACCCAACACCCAACTCGGCCAAGCCCTCGGCTGCGAACTTGAAAATCAGGCGATTGCCGTCGATGCCTGGCAGAACACTCGCCGCGCTGATCATTACGCGGCGGGTGAATGCACCGGTTTCGGTGGCAGTGAACTGGCATTGGTCGAAGGCGCCATCGCTGGCCACGCCGCCGTCGGCGACCTTGATTCGGCCCGAGCATTGTGGCCGCGTCGTACACGTTGGCAGGGTTTCGCCAACGCCCTCAACAAAGCATTCACCCTCGACCCGCAACTCAAGTCGCTGGCACAACCCGACACCTTGGTGTGCCGCTGCGAAGACGTGCCTTACGCAGCGCTCGCCGGGCACACTGGCTGGCGCGAGGCCAAACTGGCCAGTCGCTGCGGCATGGGCGCTTGCCAGGGCCGGGTGTGTGGCGGCGCGTTGCAGCACCTGTTCGGCTGGCAACCTTCGGCGCCACGGCCACCGTTCAGTCCGGCGCGGATCGAGACCTTGCTGTGCCTGGACGACACCCCACCGGCCTGAATGCCGGCCCGGGGCTTTCGGCTCCGTCGCCGAGTCTTTATGATCCGGGGCATTGCCTTCAGACGCCCTGCGCCATGTATGCCTCGCTCACTACCTTCAAACCCTGCGACCTGCCCACCCTGCTGAGCAGTCTGCAGCCGATCGCGGCGCTGCTCGATACCCTGTCGGACGTGGTGTTTTTCATCAAGGACAGCGAGGCCCGCTACGCCTTCGTCAACCAGACCCTGGCCCGGCGCTGCGGCTTCAAACACAGTGACGAGCTGCTCGGGCGCACCGCCGACATGGTCTTTCCCGAGCGCTTCGGCCCGCTGTACACCGAGCAGGATCGGCGGGTGCTGTCCACTGGCCGAGAACTGGCCGACCAACTCGAACTGCACCTGTATTACGGCAACCAACCGGTCTGGTGCCTGACCCACAAACTCGCGCTGCGTGACCTGCAAGGTCAGATTGTCGGTCTGGCCGGCATCTCTCGCGACCTGCAAGCGCCACAGTCCAGCCATCCGGCCTTCCAGAAACTCGCAGCGGTGGACGCGCATATCCGCAGCCATTTCGCCCGTCCGATCAGCCTCGCCGAACTGACAGCGATCGCCGGGTTTTCCGTGGCGCAACTGGAGCGCCACTGCAAACGGGTTTTCCAGCTCACCCCACGACAGATGATTCACAAGGCGCGCCTGGAAGAAGGCTCCCGACTGTTGCTGCACACCGACCTGCCCATCACCGAGATTGCCCTGCGCTGCGGTTACACCGACCACAGCGCTTTCAGCCGGCAGTTCCGCGCCTTGACCAGTCTGGCGCCAAGTCAGTATCGCGAAAGCCGTCGCTGAGCCCGGGCGAGTGTTCCTTTAAGGGGCGTCCGGCGTTCCCATTGCTCCCTTCTGTAACACCGCCTGATACGGCCCGCCGAGTCGTTCTTCTCCTACATCCTGCTCCCACAATCTTGTAAGACCTTTAGCTCAAGGCTTGGCGAATAATTCTCGCCGCAGCTCGGAAACAGGCACGCTCATTGCTAATCACATATCGTATACGAAATCCCCAATACGATATCCAACAGCACTTTCCGACAACGAGGCCTCTATGAAAAACCCCGCATTTGCCGTAGCCCTCAGCGCTGTTCTCAGTACGTCCTTTATCGCCACAGCCCAGGCCGACAAGCTCGACGACATTATTGGTTCGGGCAAGCTGCGCTGTGCCGTGACCCTGGACTTCCCGCCGATGGGTTTTCGCGATGAAGGTAACAACCCGGCCGGTTTCGACGTGGATTACTGCCGCGACCTGGCGAAAATCCTCGGGGTCGACGCCGAAGTGGTTGAAACGCCCTTCCCCGATCGAATTCCGGCGCTGGTCTCCGGGCGCGCCGACGTGATTGTCGCGTCCACCTCCGACACCCTCGAACGGGCCAAAACCGTCGGCCTCACCGTGCCGTACTTTGCCTTCCAGATGGTGGTGCTGACCCGCGACAACACCGGCATCAACAGCTTCGCCGATATCAAAGGCAAAGCCTTGGGCAACACCAGCGGCACCTATGAAGCCATCGCCCTGGAAAAAGACGTGAAGAACTGGGGCACTGGCACCTTCCGCGCTTATCAGTCGCAGAACGACACGCTGCTGGCGGTCGCCCAGGGCCACATCGACGCCACCGTGGTCACCAACACCGTGGCCGCCGCCACCATCAAGTCGGGCAAATACAAGAACCTGAAAATTGCCGGTAACGCGCCATACACCATCGACTACGTGTCCCTGGGCGCCAAGCGCAACGAGTATGGCCTGCTCAACTACCTCAACCTGTTCGTCAATCAGCAGGTGCGCAGCGGCCGCTACAACGAGTTGTTCACCAAATGGGTCGGCACCGAGATTTCACCCACCGACCTGACCGTGCCCAAGGTCTATTACTGAGGTGTCCGGCATGCCTAGGCCAACCTCTCTGACCGGTCGCAGCCTGGTCGCCGGCGCCGCCCAAGGCGCCCTGCTGTTTGCCGATGTCGGGCTGAGCTTCTGGGGCGGGGTCGATCCATTTAGTGGAGAGATCATCGACCGTCACCACCCACTCAGCGGCGAACATCTGGCCGGCCGGGTGCTGGCGATTCCCAGTGGTCGCGGTTCGTGCACCGGCAGCAGTGTGCTGATGGAACTGATCAGCAACGGCCATGCGCCGGCCGCACTGGTGCTGGCCGAACCCGATGAGATCCTGACCCTGGGCGTGCTTGTGGCACAGACCATTTTCGAGCGTTCCCTGCCGGTGCTGTGCATCGGCCGGGAGGCCTTCGCCACCTTGCGCGGCAAGGCCTTTGCTCGGGTCGAAGCGTCAACGGTGACCTTGTTCGAACACCTGCCGGGCGATGCCTGGCAGGCATTCGACAGTCCGTTGCAGACAGCAGAAAAAACCACCGCCATCGAACTCACCGAACACGATCAGGCGCTGCTCTACGGCGAGCATGGCAAAGCCGCGCAAGTGGCGATGCAGATCGTCTTGCGCATGGCTGAACTGCAAGGTGCGCGCAGTCTGGTAGACGTCACCCAGGCGCACATCGACGGCTGCATTTATACCGGACCTGCGAGCCTGCGCTTCGCCGAACAACTGGTGCAGTGGGGAGCCAAAGTGCGGGTGCCGACCACCCTCAATTCGATTTCCGTCGACCAGCGCCGTTGGCGCGAGTTGGGCATCGATTCGGCACTCGGCGTACCGGCCAGCGCCTTGGGCGATGCATACATGGCGATGGGCGCGCAGCTGAGTTTCACTTGCGCACCTTACCTGCTCGACAGCGCGCCGAAGGCCGGCGAGCAAATCGTCTGGGCCGAATCCAACGCCGTGGTGTATGCCAATAGCGTGCTCGGCGCACGCACCCTGAAATACCCGGATTACCTGGATATCTGCATCGCCCTGACCGGTCGCGCGCCCCTGATCGGCTGCCATCTGGACGCGCAACGTAAAGCGAGTCTGCAAATCGAATTGCCGGTTTTAGCTGAACTGGACGATGCCTTCTATCCGCTGCTTGGTTACCACATCGGTGCCCTGGCCGGCAGTCGAATTCCGCTGGTGCTGGGGCTGGAACATAGCAAGCCGAGCCTGGACGATTTGAAAGCCTTCGGCGCGGCTTTCGCCACCACCTCTGCCGCGCCGCTGTTCCATATCGCCGGGGTGACCCCGGAGGCACTCGACCCGGCGCAGGTGCTGGAAGCGAATGTCCCCGTGCCGGTGGAAAAAATCCGTCTGAAGGATTTGCTGCTCAGCTGGCACGAACTCAACAGTGCCCACGACAACCGGGTGGATGTGGTCTCTCTAGGCAATCCGCATTTCTCCCTCAGCGAATTCGCGCATCTGGCGCGGCTGTGTCGGGGGCGGCACAAACACCCCGAGGTGGTGCTCGCCATCACCTGCGGTCGTGCGGTGCTGGAGCAGGCCCGCGAGGCGGGACATGTCGCGGTGATCGAAGCCTTCGGCGCGACACTGGTCACCGACACCTGCTGGTGCATGCTCGGCGAGCCGGTGATCCCGTTGGCCGCCAAAACCTTGATGACCAACTCGGGCAAATACGCCCATTACGCACCCGGCCTGGTGGGCCGCAAGGTGCACTTCGCCAACCTCGCCGAATGTGTCGACGCCGCCTGCAGCGCCACGGCCAGTGGTCGTTTGCCGACCTGGCTGCAATCGGCCGCCTCACTGGAGAGCCACGCGCATGTTTGATTACACCTTCCAATGGCGCGCGACCCTGCGCGCCCTGCCGGACATGCTGGCCGGCGCCTGGGTCACCTTCGAGACCGCCGCGCTGTCGATGATTTTCGGCGTGCTGATCGCCCTGGCCCTGACGGTGATGCGCGAAGCCAAACAGCCGTTGTTGCGCGGCATCGGCAACGGCTGGGTGTCGATCGCCCGCAACACGCCGTCGCTGTTCCAGATCTATGTCCTCTACTTCGGCCTCGGCTCACTGGGTTTGCATGTCAGCTCATGGTTCGCGCTGCTGGCCGGGATCACCTTCAACAACGCCGGTTACCTGGCGGAAAACTTTCGCGGTGGCCTCAAGGCGGTGCCCGGCACGCAGGTGCGCGCCGCGCGTTCGCTGGGCATGAGTGCCTTCCAGGCTTACCGGATGATCATCGTCCCGCAGCTGCTGCGGATCGTGTTCTACCCGTTGAGTAACCAGATGGTCTGGGCGGTGTTGATGACGTCGCTGGGGGTGATCGTCGGGCTGAACAATGACCTCACCGGCGTGACCCAGGATTACAACGTCAAGACGTTCCGCACCTTTGAATATTTCGCCATCGCCGCGGCGCTGTATTACCTGATTGCCAAGGCGATCGTCGCCGTCGCCCGGCTGATGGCCTGGCGACTGTTCCGCTACTGAGGAGGTGAGCATGTTGACCACCAGTTTTTCCTGGAATGACCTGTTGTTCTTGCTGGATGGTGCCTGGGTCACTCTGAAACTCACGTTCTGGTCGATCATCCTCGGCTCCTTCGCCGGGTTGCTGTTCGGCTTGCTGCGGGCGCTGTTGCCACGCGCCAGCCTGCCGCTGGCGTGGGTGCTGGACGTGTTTCGCAGCGTGCCGTTGCTGATCCAGTTTGTGTTGTTCAACTCGCTGAAAAGTATTGTCGGCTTGAACATCAGCGCCTTCAGCGTCGGCTGCATTGTGCTCGGGGTCTATGCCGCCGCGTACTTCACCGAGATCGTGCGCAGCGGCGTGCTTTCAGTGCCGTTCACCGTGCGCCGGGCCAGTCGCTCCCTGGGCCTGAGTTTCCTCCAGGACCTGCGCTGGATCGTCCTGCCGATGGCCACGCGGGTGGCGTTTCCCGGCTGGCTGAACCTGGTGCTCAGCGTGATGAAAGACACCGCGTTGGTGATGTGGATCGGCATCGTCGAACTGCTGCGCGCCTCGCAAACCATCGTGACCCGCATTCAGGAGCCGCTGCTGGTGCTGTGCATCGCGGGCCTCATCTACTACGTCATGAGCCTGGTGGTCGCTCGCCTCGGCGCTCGTCTGGAAAGAAGGTGGCAAGAAAATGATTGAGATCGACAACGTACACAAATCCTTCGGCAACCTCGAAGTGGTCAAGGGCGTCAACCTGACGGTGAACAAGGGCGAGGTGGTGTCGATCATCGGCGGCTCCGGGTCGGGCAAGTCGACCTTGCTGATGTGCATCAACGGCCTGGAGCCGATCCAGAAAGGCAACATCCGCGTCGACGGTGTCGAGGTTCATCACAGCGCCACCGACCTCAACCGACTGCGGCAGAAGATCGGCATTGTCTTTCAGCAATGGAACGCCTTCCCGCACCTGACCGTGCTGGAAAACGTGATGCTGGCGCCGCGCAAAGTGCTGGGCAAGAGCAAGGCCGAAGCCGAGGAACTGGCGGTCAAGCAACTGACACACGTCGGTCTGGGCGACAAGCTCAAGGCCTTTCCCGGCAAGCTCTCCGGTGGTCAGCAACAGCGCATGGCGATTGCCCGCGCCCTGGCGATGTCGCCGGACTACATGCTGTTCGACGAAGCCACTTCGGCCCTCGACCCGCAACTGGTGGGCGAGGTGCTGGACACCATGCGCATGCTCGCCGAAGACGGTATGACCATGGTGTTGGTGACGCATGAGATTCGCTTTGCCCGGGATGTGTCTGATCGTGTGGCGTTCTTTCGCAATGGGCTGGTGCATGAGATCGGTTCGCCGGATCAGGTGATTGGGAATCCGGTGCATGCGGAAACTGCGGCGTTCTTGAAATCAGTGAAATAACCGATGGCCCCTTCGCGAGCAAGCCCGCTCCCACATTGGGCTATGTACAGCCCCAAACCCTGTGGGAGTGAGCCTGCTCGCGATGAGGCCCTAACAGACAAAACAAGGAGCAAACCATGCGCTCATCGAAAGTCATCCATGTAGTTAGCTGCCACGCCGAAGGCGAAGTCGGCGATGTGATCGTCGGCGGCGTCGCGCCGCCACCCGGGGCCACCGTGTGGGAACAGTCGCGCTGGATTGCCAAGGATCAGACCCTGCGCAACTTCGTCCTCAACGAGCCGCGCGGTGGCGTGTTCCGCCACGTCAACTTGCTGGTGCCGGCCAAGGATCCTCGGGCACAGATGGCCTGGATCATCATGGAACCGGCCGACACGCCGCCGATGTCCGGTTCCAACTCACTGTGCGTGGCCACCGTGTTGCTCGACAGCGGCATCCTGCCGATGACCGAACCGCAAACCCGGCTGGTGCTCGAAGCGCCGGGCGGGCTGATCGAAGCGGTGGCCGACTGCCGTGACGGCAAGGTCGAACGGGTGGAAATCAAGAACGTGCCCTCCTTCGCTGACCGTCTCGACGCCTGGATCGAAGTTGAAGGCGTCGGCTCATTGCAGGTCGACACCGCGTACGGCGGCGACAGTTTTGTGATCGCCGATGCCAAGCGCCTGGGCTTTTCCATTCGTCCTGATGAGGCGGCCGAACTGGTCGAGGTCGGGCTGAAAATCACCCGCGCGGCCAACGAACAATTGGGCTTCGTCCATCCGCTGAACCCCGAGTGGTCGCACATTTCCTTCTGCCAGATCGCGGCGCCCCTCGTCTATGAAAATGGCATCGCCACCGGCGCCAACGCGGTGGTGATTCAACCCGGCAAGATCGACCGTTCGCCGACCGGCACCGGCTGCTCGGCGCGCATGGCGGTGCTGCAGGCGAAGGGCTTGATGCAGGTCGGCGAGCGTTTTATCGGCCGTTCGATCATCGGTTCCGAGTTTCACTGCCGCATCGATTCGCTGACCGAAGTGGCCGGGCGCCCGGCGATCTACCCGTGCATTTCCGGCCGGGCCTGGATCACTGGCACTCACCAATTGCTGCTCGATCCGAGTGATCCGTGGCCACAAGGCTATCGACTCTCTGACACTTGGCCTGGGGCCTGAGGCAGAAACGGAGCTTCTGTGGTGAGGCAGCTTCTGTGGCGAGGGAGCTTGCTCCCGTTCGGCTGCGGAGCAGTCGTGAAACCAGAGTACCGATTGTTTCAGACAAACCGCGATTACAGCATTGGGGCTGCTGCGCAACCCAGCGGGAGCAAGCTCCCTCGCCACAGAAGCTCTCGCTCCACAGTGGAATTTACCCACCAGCAAAAAAACCTGATTGATTGAAAAAAGCAGTAGCCGAATATTTTCACTTGAAATATCGTATACGAAATACAATTAACAAACCGGAGGCAACAATGAGCAAGCGCATTAACTGGAGTGGCGTCTTCCCCGCGGTGACCACTCAATTCAACGACGACTTCTCCATCAACCTGGAAAAAACCCATCAGGTGATTTCCAACGTGATCCGTGACGGTGTGTCGGGCCTGGTGGTGTGCGGTTCGGTGGGGGAAAACACCTCGCTGACCGCCGAAGAGAAAATCGCCGTGACCGAAGTCGCGGTCGACGCTTCCCGTGGTCGCGTGCCGGTGATTTGCGGTGTGGCCGAATTCACCAGCATTCAAGCGGCCAAGGTGGCCAATGCGGTGCGCCGGGTCGGCGTCGACGGGGTCATGCTGATGCCGGCACTGGTCTACGGTTCCAAGCCGTTCGAGACTGCCGAGCACTACCGCTACGTGGCAAAAAATGCCGACGTACCGCTGATGGTTTACAACAACCCGCCGATCTACAAAAACGACGTCACCCCGGACATCCTGATTTCCCTGGCCGACTGCGACAACGTGGTGTGCTTCAAGGATTCCTCCGGCGACACCCGTCGTTTCATCGACGTGCGCAATGAAGTGGGCGACCGTTTTGTGCTGTTCGCCGGCCTTGATGACGTGGTGCTGGAAAGCATCGCCGTGGGGGCCGAAGGCTGGGTCTCGGGCATGTCCAACGTGTTCCCGAAAGAAGGCGAAACCATTTTCCGCCTGGCCAAAGCCGGTCGCTTCGCCGAAGCCATGCCGATCTACGAATGGCTGATGCCGATCCTGCACCTCGACGCCCGTGCCGACCTGGTGCAGTGCATCAAGCTGTGCGAAGCCATCGCCGGTCGCGGCAGCGCCCTGACTCGCCCACCACGCCTGGCCCTGCCGGAAGCCGATCGGGTTTTCGTCGAGCAGATCATGGCCAAGGCCCTGGCCAACCGTCCGGAACTGCCGGACGTCGGTCTCTGAGTGATTGCCGGGCGGGTCCCTTTCGGAGCCGACCCGGCTGCCTGTTTTTTGCGCCTCTACAGGAAACGTCCGAATGCCCACTCCTCACAGCACCGCCCGCGCAACCACACCTTCGGGACTCAAGCGTGTCGTGGCCGCCGCCATGGCCGGTACCGTCGCCGAATGGTATGAATTTTTTCTCTACGGCACCGCCTCGGCACTGGTCTTCGGCCAGTTGTTCTTCCGTCAGACCGACAGCCCGATCGATGGCATCCTCGCTGCCTTCGCCCTGTACGCGGTCGGCTTCCTCGCCCGGCCATTGGGTGGTTTGGTGTTCGGTCATTACGGTGACAAATTCGGCCGAAAGCGCCTGTTGCAACTGAGCCTTGTAGTGGTCGGCATCACCACGTTCCTGATGGGTTGCCTGCCCGGTTTCGACCAGATCGGCTACGCCGCGCCCGTGTTACTGGTGCTGCTGCGACTGATCCAGGGTTTCGCCTTCGGTGGCGAATGGGGCGGTGCGATTCTGCTGGTGTCCGAACACTGCCCGGACAATCGCCGTGGCTTCTGGGCCAGTTGGCCGCAAGCCGGAGTTCCGGCCGGTAACCTGGTGGCGACCGTTGCGTTGCTGCTGTTGTCGTCGAACCTGTCGGAGGAGCAATTCCTCTCATGGGGCTGGCGTATAGCGTTCTGGTTTTCGGCGGTGGTGGTGCTGATCGGCTACTGGATTCGCACCAGCGTCGATGACGCGCCGATCTTCAAGGAGGCCCAGGCCCGTCAGGCGCAAAACAAGCAACAGCAATTGGGCGTGGTCGAAGTCCTGCGTCATCACTGGCGGGCGGTGCTGGTCGGCATCGGCGCGCGGTTTGCCGAGAACATCCTTTACTACACCGTCGTGACCTTCTCGATTACCTACCTGAAACTGGTGGTGCATAAGGACACTTCAGAGATTCTGTTTCTGATGTTCGGCGCGCACCTGCTGCATTTCTTCATGATCCCGCTGATGGGTTATCTGTCCGACCTGGTCGGACGCAAACCGGTGTACCTGACGGGTGCAATCCTCACCGCGTTCTGGGGCTTCATCGGCTTCCCGATGATGGACACCGGCAACAACTGGATGATCATCGGGGCAATCACCCTGGGCCTGGCGATCGAGTCGATGACCTACGCGCCCTACTCGGCGCTGATGGCTGAAATGTTCCCGACCCACGTGCGCTACACCGCGTTGTCCCTGTGCTACCAGGTGGCACCGATCTTCGCCGGCTCGTTGGCGCCGCTGATTGCCCTCACCCTGCTCAACAAGTACCACAGCTCGACACCGATCGCCTGGTACCTGGTCGGCGCCGCGCTGATCTCTATTGTCGCCGTCGGCCTGACCCGGGAAACCCGGGGCAAGTCGCTGCACCTGGTGGATAGCGAATCCGCGGCGCGGATCGCGGCCTTGGGCACCGCCGAACCGGCCACCGCTCGTCGGGGTGATTCTCTGGCTTGAGTTTCATACCTGTCAGTTAAGAACGATGAGGCGGGCACCGTACCTGTGGCGAGGGAGCTTGCTCCCGCTGGGGCGCGAAGCGTCCCTAAAACCTGCGACCCGGTTTTCCAGGCACACCTATGTGTAGGTTTACGACTGCTGCGCACTCGAGCGGGAGCAAGCTCCCTCGCCACAAATAACCGTCCGACTATCGATCTCTGTTAACTGGCAATCATTAAGCCTGCCCCTTTTCGACAGGAGTTTTCCATGCCCCATATCATCGGCCACAACTACATCGGCGGCGCACGCAGTGCCGTCGGCAACATCACCGTGCAAAGCCATGACGCCTGCACCGGTGAAGCGCTGCCCTACTCGTTCACGCAAGCCACCGTTGAGGAAGTGGACGCCGCTGCCCAGGCCGCGGCGGCAGCCTACCCGGCCTTTCGCAATTTGCCGGCGAGCCGCCGCGCAGAATTCCTCGAGGCTATCGCCGCGCAACTGGATGCGCTGGACGATGAGTTCGTTGCCCTCGTCACCCGCGAGACGGCGCTGCCGACCGGGCGCATTCAGGGTGAGCGCGGCCGCACCAGCGGTCAGATGCGCTTGTTCGCTCAGGTCCTGCGCCGTGGCGATTTCTATGGCGCGCGCATCGACCGCGCCTTGCCCGATCGTCAGCCGCTGCCACGTGTGGATTTGCGGCAGTACCGGATCGGCGTTGGCCCGGTCGCGGTGTTCGGTGCGAGCAATTTCCCGTTGGCGTTCTCCACCGCCGGTGGCGACACCGCTGCCGCCCTGGCTGCCGGTTGCCCGGTGGTGTTCAAGGCTCACAGTGGGCATATGGCGACTGCCGAACTGGTGGCCAATGCGATCCTGCGCGCCGCCGAGCAAACCGGCATGCCCAAGGGGGTGTTCAACATGATCTACGGCGCGGGTGTCGGCGAAGCGTTGGTCAAGCATCCGGCGATCCAGGCAGTGGGTTTTACCGGTTCACTCAAGGGTGGACGCGCCCTCTGCGACATGGCCGCCGCACGGCCTCAGCCGATTCCGGTGTTCGCCGAAATGAGCAGCATCAATCCGGTGCTGGTGCTGCCCGAAGCCGTGCGACTGAGGGGCGAAAAAATCGCCAGTGAACTCGCCGCGTCAGTGGTGCTCGGTTGCGGGCAGTTCTGCACCAACCCCGGATTGGTAATCGGCATTCGCTCCCCTGAATTCAGCGCATTTATTCAATCACTCAGTGCGGTAATGGCCGACCAGCCGGGGCAAACCATGCTCAATGCCGGCACGTTATCCAGCTATGCCAAGGGTGTGCAGGCGCTGCACGCGCATCCGCACATCAGCCACCTCGCCGGCCGCGAACAACAGGGCAAGCAGGCCCAGCCGCAGCTGTTCAAGGCCGACGTCAGCCTGTTGCTCAATGGCGACCCGCTGTTGCAGGAAGAAGTTTTCGGGCCGACTACCGTGTTGGTGGAAGTGGCCGACAAGACCGAACTGCAACGGGCATTGCAAAGTTTTCACGGCCAACTCACGGCCACTCTGATTGCCGAAGCCGGTGACTTGCAAACCCATGGCGACCTGCTGCCCTTGCTTGAACAGAAAGTCGGCCGGGTACTGTTCAACGGCTACCCGACCGGCGTCGAAGTCTGCGATGCGATGGTGCACGGCGGGCCCTACCCGGCCACCTCTGATACTCGTGGCACCTCGGTCGGCAGCCTGGCCATCGAGCGTTTCCTGCGTCCGGTGTGCTACCAGAATTGCCCGGATGCGCTCTTGCCCGACGCGCTGAAAAACGCCAATCCGCTGGGCATTGCCCGTCTGGTCGATGGCAACAGCCACCGCGAACCGCTGTAAAACCACTCAATCGAACAGCGACCTCCTGTGGGAGCGGGCCTGCTCGCGATAGCGGTGGGTCCGCTGGCCGCTGTGCTGAATGTGCCGACGCCTTCGCGAGCAAGCCCGCTCCCACATTTTGATCTGCGGTGTCTTGGATTTTTGTGGCACTGCCAATCCCCTGTGGGAGTGAGCCTGCTCGCGATAGCGGTGGGTCCGCTGGCCGCTGCGCTGAATGTGCCGCCGTCATCGCGAGCAGGCTCGCACCCACAGTTTGACCTGCGGCGGTCCTTGATTGTTGTGGCACTACAACTCCCACAGGGGGATTAGTTGCCCTCCGTTTCTTCAATCCAGCAGTGCCGTCAGGTCGTTGTACAAGGCTTGGGGAATCTGCACGCCCTCCACCAGGCTGCGCGCTCTCGCCTCGTAACGCCGTTGCGACGGCAAGCGCGCGCCCTGCCCTTGTATGCTCTGGAACATCACTTCGGCGCGGGCCAGATGCTGCTCGGTGGCCTCGCCGAGAAAGCGTCGCGGATCGAGGGCGATGATCAGCTCGCCGTGGTACGGCGACGACTTGCTGCCCGCGTCGTACGCCAACGATTCGGCACTGGTCAGGTCACCAATCAACGGCCCGGCGATCAACTCCACCATGGCAGCCAACGCCGAGCCCTTGTGCCCGCCGAACGTCAGCATCGCCCCGGCATCGAGTACTACGTTCGCATCAGTACTCGGCTGTCCGTCTGCATCGACACCCCAGCCTTCAGGAATCGCTTTTCCGGCACGCCGATGCAACTCGATTTCGCCACGGGCAATCGCACTGGTGGCGAAGTCGAACACAAACGGATCCTTGCCCGAACGCGGCCAGCCAAACGCAATGGGATTAGTGCCGAACACCGGCTGACTGCCCCCTGCCGGCGCGACCCAGGCATGGCTGGGATTACACGCCAGCGCCACCAGGCCGGCAGCAGTGAGCTGTTCGATCTCGACCCACAAGGCAGAAAAATGCACACAGCGATTGATCGCCAGCGCTGCAATCCCGTTTGCCCGGGTTTTCTCCTGCAGCAATGGCAGACCCGCCTGAAACGCCAACTGGGAGAAACCGCCCGCCGCATCGACCCGCACGATCGACGGGGCCTGATCGATCACCCGTGGCTCGGCATCGGCCGCCACCTTGCCGGCCCTGAGCGAATTCACGCACCCCAATACCCGATACAAACCATGGGAGGCGCAGCCATCGCGCTCGCCGGCCATCACCGTGGCGGCCACCGCCTGAGCGTGGGCAAGGTTGAAACCGTTGTGCAGCAAGATCGATTCGGCCAGCTCGTGAGCTTCGGCCAGGGACAGTCGTTTCATCGTCAACTCCTTGGACAGACCGTTCAGACTGACCCATTCCAGACGCCACGGCTTGATCGCTTTAGGCCCGGTCGACGACGAATTCGGCATATCCCGCCAACAAGCCATTCGTCGGCTGGACCTGCCACCGCCCCTTGACACTGATTGAGCTCTGCGCGAGTATTATTTCAATCGCATACGATACAAACGTATACGACACACAAGCCGCACCTATTGAAACATTGAGGATTCATTCCATGAGCAAGATCGAAAAAGTACTGGCCACCGGCAAAACCCACACCACCGTCAGCCACGCTGGCACTACCTCGCGCGGCCATGACGGCAGCCTCGACATCACCTTGTCGACACCCGGCATCGCCAAGCCCGCCCACGTGTTTGCAGCCACCCAGCCGCACCCGACTGCCGAGCAACTGTTCGCCGGCGCCTGGTCGGCCTGCTACACCGCCGCCGTCGGGCTGGTGGCCGGTGAGATGAACGTGGTGCTGCCGTCTGATCTGTCCGTCGACATCGAAGTCGATCTGGGTCAGACCGGTCCAGCCTATTTCCTACAGGCTCGATTGACCCTGCGGGTGCCGGGTTTGTCCCAGGACATCGCGACAACGCTGGCGCACACCGCCGATCAAATCTGCCCGTACTCAAAAGCGACGCGGGGTAACATTGACGTGGCCCTGAACGTCCTCACGGCTTGACGCACCGCTTCGATCGGCATTCAAGTGCGCCATATATATCGCATACGCTTTAAGCGCATACGAATCACAACCCCTACCAAATATTGAGGACACAACCATGAACAAGATTGAAAAAGTCCTGGCTACAGGCAAAACCCACACCACCTTCAGCGACGGTAACAACTCTTCCCGCGGCCTCGCCATGCAGCTCTCGTCGCCTGGAAACCCTCGGCTGGCACACGAGTTCGCCGCCATTGTGCCGCACCCGACAGCAGAGCAGTTTTTCGCCGGCGCATGGTCGGCCTGCTACACCGCTGCCGTCGAGCTGGCGGCGAAAAATATGCCGGTGACGCTGCCGCCCAATCTGGCCATCGATATTGAGGTCGATCTGGGCCAGACCGGTCCGGCCTACTTCCTCCAGGCCCGGCTGACCCTTCGCGTGCCAGGTTTGACGCAAGACGTCGCGACGGAGCTGGCGCACGCCGCCGACCAAATCTGCCCGTACTCGAAGGCAACGCGCGGCAATATCAACGTGGTCATTAACGCCCTGACCGCGTGATGCAACGTACGACCGGTTCGACTTTCGCCGTCGAACCGGTTGCTACCTCAGTTAGAGTCATGCCGATACAATCGCACACGAGGTATATTTCACTTTTTTGCGAGCCATTCGTCTTTGGCCAACGAGGATGTACATGAAACCCACCGACAACGTCGTCCCCGACAACCTGAAGCTTTCCGAATTCCTGTGTTTTGCGGTCTATTCCACCAACCTGGCCTTCGGCAAGGCGTACAAGCCAATACTCGAGCAGCTTGGGCTGACCTATACGCAATACATCACCATCGTCGCGCTATGGGAGGAAGACCATCAGACCGTCGGCAGCCTGGGCGAGAAGCTGTTTCTGGAATCGAACACGCTGACCCCGATCCTGAAGAAGCTGGAAGCGATGGGCTTTTTGCAAAGGCAGCGCGATCCCGAGGACGAGCGCCAGGTGCGCATCAGCCTGACGAAGAACGGTCGACAGCTGCGCGAAAGCCAACCGGAAATGGGCCTCGCCGACGCGACGGGCCTGACGCTCGACGAGTTCGCGCTCCTGCAGAAGGCGATCGTGAAGTTGCGCGGCAATCTGATCAAGTCGACGAAAGCCGGGGAATGAGCCGACGTGCGCACTAGCGCACCGCCTCATCCCGCACCACCCCGCGCTCCTCCAGCAAGCGCACAAACATGGTCAGGCTTTGCGACACCGTCCCCCGGCGCCACACCAGCCAGGTGCGCAAATAGCGAAACGCTTCCGATAGCGGCCAGACGCTCACCGTGGTGCATCCGGGCATGCTGTTGAGCATGCTGCGGGGCATCAGCGCCAGGCCAGCTCCAGCGCTGACGCACGCGAGCATGCCGTGATAGGACTCCATTTCGAAAATCTTGCCGGGCACCGCCGCGTCCTTGGCGAACCAGCTTTCGAAGTGGTGTCGATAGGAGCAATTGGAGCGAAAGGCATAGATGTTTTCGCCATTGACGTCCCGCGCACGATGGATCGGGGAATGGTTGAGCGGTGCGATCACCACCATTTCTTCCTCGAACGCCGGCACGCCCTCCAATGCCGGGTGCAGCACCGGCCCGTCGACAAACGCGGCCGCCAGTCGTCCCGACAACACGCCGTCGATCATGGTCCCCGAAGGTCCGGTGGACAGGTCCAGCTCGACCTTGGCGTGCTTCTGGTTATACGCAGCCAACAGCTCAGGGATACGCACCGCAGCGGTGCTCTCCAGTGACCCCAGCGGAAACGATCCCTGCGGTTCTTCGCCCGCCACGGTCGCGCGAGCCTCCTGGACCAAATCGAGAATGCGCCGGGCATAGTCGAGGAAACTCCAGCCGGCCGGCGACAGGCGCAGACGGCTCTTCTCGCGGATAAACAGGTCCACGCCCAGATCCAGCTCCAGTTGCTTGATCCGCGTCGTCAGGTTCGACGGCACCCGGTGGATGTGCTGAGCCGCCGCGCTGATGCTGCCGTGCTCGGCGACGGCTTTGAAAATTTCCAGCTGTACCAGATCCAAATCATTCTCCAAACGTGAACGTTATGCTCAGTATTATTCAGTTTCCAGAAAACAATCGCCACCGTAACCTGAGCGCATCCCCACCTCGCAGGACGGTGCCATGACCCAAGTTTCCAGCCTCACCCATGCCATTTCGATCAACCCCGCCAACGGCGAGCAGATCGGCCACTACCCTTTCGAATCCGCATCGGCACTGGATGCCGCCCTGTCCCGCGCCGCTGCCGGGTTCCGCGCCTGGCGCAGCAAACCGGTTGATCAACGCTCGCAGTTGTTGATCGCCCTGGCTGGAGCATTGCGCGGCAACGCCGCCGCGATGGCCAACATGATCACCCTGGAAATGGGCAAGCCGATCACTCAGGCGCGCGGCGAAATCGAAAAATGCGCGCAACTCTGCGAGTGGTACGCCGAACACGGCCCGGCGATGCTGAGCGCGGAACCGACGTTGGTGGAAGGCGGCAAGGCGCGCATTGAATACCGCCCGCTCGGCCCGATTCTCGCCGTGATGCCGTGGAACTTCCCGATCTGGCAGGTCCTGCGCGGCGCCGTTCCAGCGTTGATCGCCGGCAACACCTACGTGCTCAAACATGCGCCCAACGTGATGGGCAGCGCCTATCTGTTGCACGAGGCCTTCAAGCAGGCCGACTTCCCTGAAGGTGTCTTCGAGGTCATCAATGTCACGCCGGACGGCGTCTCCACCGCGATCGCCGATCCACGCATCGCGGCAGTCACCCTCACCGGCAGTGTGCGAGCCGGCATGGCCATCGGCGCGCAGGCCGGCGCTGCATTGAAGAAGTGCGTACTGGAACTGGGCGGTTCCGATCCGTTCATCGTCCTTAATGATGCCGACCTCGACGAAGCGGTCAAAGCCGCCGTGATTGGCCGCTACCAGAACACCGGGCAAGTTTGCGCGGCGGCCAAACGCTTGATCGTCGAGCAAGGCATCGTCGAGGAATTCACGCGCAAGTTCGTCGAAGCCACGCAAAAACTGGTGGTCGGCGATCCACTGGCCGCCGACACTTACATCGGCCCGATGGCTCGCTTTGATCTGCGTGATGAACTGGATCAACAGGTGCGCGACACCCTGGAAGAAGGCGCGACGCTGTTGATGGGCGGCAAGAAGGCTAAAGGCCCTGGCAACTTTTACGAGCCCACGGTCTTCGGTGATGTCACCGACCAGATGACCTCGTTCAAACAGGAGCTGTTTGGCCCGGTGGCCTCGATCATCACGGCCCGCGATGCGGCCCATGCTCTGGCACTGGCGAATGACAGTGAGTTCGGCCTCGCTTCAACCATTTACACACGCAACGTCGAGCTTGCCGAGCAGATGGCCGATGAACTGGAAACCGGTGGTGTGTTCATCAATGGCTATTGCGCCTCCGATCCGCGCGTTACCTTTGGCGGCGTGAAGAAAAGCGGGTTTGGCCGTGAGCTCTCGCATTTCGGCGTCCGCGAATTCTGCAATGCCCAGACGGTGTGGCTGGATCGGCGCTGATTGCATAACGATACCCGGGAGCCTTTGGGCTCCCGGGCTCGCGCGCTATTCGTTCAGGTAATACAGCTTGTTCACAATCATCCAGCGATAGTTGATGTTCAGTAGCGACAGGTAATCGGTAAATCGCATGCCGAGATATTCATCAATGACTTTTACCGCGGCGGCATCGCCCGTGATATCGATGCTTTGCACTTCCCAAAACGGTTTGACCTCTTTGGGTGCCGGCCCTTCGGCCTTGATCGCGCCGATAAATTCCTCCAGGGTTAACCATTCAAGCTTGTCTTCGTAATGGCCGATGATGCGGCAAGAAGGATGAAAGGCTTGTCGCAGCAAGGCTTCATCGGCGAACACCATGCCTTCCACATAATTGCGGACCACCACGTTGATGTGTTCTTTAGCCAGCGATTGAGTCGTCATGTCATACCTCCAGCGTTCTCGTCCTCGCACCGCCGGATCAGGTTGTTCGATCGTCTATTCCACCCTGAAAGTCTAGCACCGCGCGCTTAACCCTCCCGGACGGCGACTATGATGTTGGGGGGCCATGGCAGATAGCCTTCGGACAATACCTGACAAGCTTCGACAATTTGCCTACCCCACCACATCAATCAACTGCTCGCGCTGCGCCCCCGTCAGCATCGGACCGAAACCGGCACCGGCATTTTCCGCCATGTAACGCGGGTTGCCGGTGCCGGGGATCACGCAGGTCACCGCCGAATGCGTCAGCAGGAACTTGAGCGCCAGTTGTGCCCAGCTGTTGACCCCCACTTGCGCGGCCCAACCCGGTAGTGGCTTACCCTTCAAACGGGCGAGCAAATCACCGCCGCCGAAGGGCCGATTGCAGATCACCGCCACGCCCCGCTCGCGACACAGCGGCAGGATACGTTTCTCGACGCCGCGATCGTCCAGGGCATAGTTGATCTGCAAAAAGTCCAACGGCTCGGCCTTGAGCACCGCTTCCACCTCGTCATACGCCGACGCCGTGTAATGAGTGATGCCGATGTAACGAATGCGCCCTTCTTCCTTCCATTTTCGCAGCGTGGGCAAATGGGCTTTCCAGTCCAGCAGGTTGTGAATCTGCATCAGGTCGATCCGGTCGGTCTGCAACAGTTTGAAGGACTGTTCCATCTGCGCGATGCCTTCTTCGCGGCCACGGGTCCATACCTTGGTGGCCAGGAAGGCCGGCGAGCGCGGCTCATGAACCGACAACAGTTCACCGGTCGTCTGCTCGGCGCGCCCGTACATGGGCGAACTGTCGATCACCTTCCCGCCCTTCTCGAACAACGCACGCAGCACCGCAGGCAGTTGCTTGTAGTCCGGACTTGAAGGCTCGACATCAAAACCGCGATACGTGCCCAACCCGACAATCGGTAGGAGTTCGGCGCTGGATGGAATGGCCCGGGTCAGCATGTTCTTGCCTCCTGTTTCGGTCGACGGCGTGGATGCTGCAAACGCTGGATCGAAGGTGAAAACCGCCGAAGCACCGGCAGCCAGTGTGAGTATTTTCCGACGCGAGTACCCATCAGTGTGGCTCATGGAATTGTCCTTCCACATTTTTGCTGTCAGCCCTTTGCGCCTGCTGCCTGGCCAGCCACACGCATAACCCGCCCCACAACCCGGCAAACGGCACGATCACCAGCGCCACCAGACCGAAACCCGCTCCCAGCGCCGTCAACCCGGCGGACAACCAGCCACTGGCGGCATCTCCACCGCGATACACCAAGGTCTCGATCACATTCTTGGCCTTGTACTTTTCTTCCCGGCTGACCACGGTCCACAGCACTTCCCGCGCTGGCCGCACGATGGCGAACTCGACCGCACGGCGCAGCCCCTGCGCCAGCGCCACGGTTGCCGGCACGGGCGCCAGGGCCATGGCAGCGAACGCCACGATCGTCGCCAATGGCAAGGCTGCCAGCGCACCGCCGATACCAATCAAACGGATCAACGGCGCCGTCAACACCAACTGAAAGACCAGGGTCAGCGCTGACACGATCAAATCCACAACGGCGAAGAATTGCGTCCGGCTGGCCACATCAGCATAGCTACCAGCGACAATTCGTCCCTGTTCGAAATACAACAAGGTCGCTGCGCTGGTATGCAACAGCATGAACAGCACCAGCCCCAGCAGATACGGCGAGCGCAGAATCAGGGTGATGCCGGCGAGCATGCCGCCGCCCATGCGCCGGTCCGCCAGCGACCGACGGCCGGATTGCGCTTCGGTACGGGACAGCAGCGCCCGGTAGCAGCGCACCGCAACTTCCAGCAGCACTGCGGCGGCGAGGGTCAATGCCACCGGGCCGAACCGGGTGGCCATGGTCGCCGCCAACAAAGGCCCGATGAAAGTGCCCAGCGTTCCTCCGGCCGCGACGAAGCCGAACAGCCGCCGCCCTTGTTCGCTGGAAAACCGATCCACCAACACGCTCCAGAAGATGGAGACGATGAACAGGTTGTAGATGCTGATCCAGACGAAAAACACCCGACCGACCGCCACCGGCGCAACGTGGTTGGCAATCAACACGCCAAACACCAGCATAGACAAAGCGATCAACCGATAGATCAACGGCACGAAACGAGTGGCCGGCAACCGCGAAACCAATGCGCCAAACAACGGCACCATCAATAGCATCACCACGAAGGTCGCCGTGAACAGCCACTGCAACTTGTCGGCGCCGCCTTCCAGGCCCAAGGCATCGCGCAGAGGTCGCACCAGGTAATAGCTGGCCAGCACGCAGAAATGGAAGGCGAAACCCAGCCTCAGCGCCGCTCTTTCCGACGGCAGGACGTTGAGCCATTTCACAGCGATGGGCATTGGAGCCCTCCCGGTGCGTCGCGCAAGCGGTCTACTACACTCTGACAGCAATCAAGCGATCGCCGTCTTTCGGCCAGAGCCGTCAATGCCGCCCACTAAAGTTAGCCGAATGCCACGAATCCTGGTGTCAATCGTCGTCATCATCGCCGTCGTGTATCTGGCGCTCTGCGCTGCGCTGTTCGTGTTCCAGCGCGCCCTCATCTACTTCCCGCAACCCCGCGCCATCGGCACCTCGGCAACGCTGCTCACGTTGTCCGTCGACGACGCGCAGGTGCTGGTGTCCGTCAGGCCGCACGAGGGGCCCAAAGCGTTGATCTATTTTGGTGGAAATGCCGAGGACGTCTCCCGAAGCCTGCCTTCGTTTTCCCAAGCCTTTGCCGATCACGCCGTCTACTTGCTGCACTACAGAGGCTACGGCGGCAGTTCCGGATCGCCTTCCGAGGAGATGATTTCGCGCGACGCCCTGACCTTGTTTGACTTGGTCTACGCCACCCATCCGCACATTACGGTGGTCGGTCGCAGCCTGGGCTCGGGGGTCGCTGTACGCCTCGCCAGCCAACGCCCGGCGGCGCGTCTGTTGCTGATCACGCCCTACAACAGTGTTGAAGAACTCGCTGCGCGACAATTCCCCATTTTCCCGGTGAAGTGGTTGCTCAAGGACACCTTTGCATCCTGGAAGTACGCCACCCACATCACGGTGCCGACGCTGTTGATCGCGGCGGAGCACGACGAAGTGATACCGCGTTCCAGCACCGAGCGGCTCTTCACACATTTCGCCAAAGGGGTGGCAACGCTGAAAGTCATACCGGGTACCGGGCACAACTCGATATCCGACAGCCCCGAGTACCTCAAGGTGCTGGGCGACGGGTTGTGAGTGGCCAGTAGCGGACTGTACTTTTCAAAACAGGTGGCGACGGGCGACTTCGGGCTAAGAATAAGCCCCAATCACCCACTTCACTTTTTCCAGCGCCTCCCGCAGTGCGCCCATCTCAGCCGACCCCAGCGCCAGGCGAATCGCATGCGGTACATGGGCAGAAGTGGCAAACGGCTCAGCGGTTGAAATCGCGACTTTTTCCCGCAGCAAGGCCGCGGCGATCTGGTCGGCCCTCGCATCTTCAGACAAAGGCAGCCAAAGAAAATACGACGACGGGTGGCGAATACATGGAAGGCCCGCCAGCACTTCTGCGGCCATGATTTGCCTGGCCTGCGCATCCTGGCGTTTTTCCGCTTCCAGTTGCATGACGGTGCCATCGTCGAGCCACGTGCTCGCGATGGCCGTCAGCACGCCTGGGGTATTCCAGGTGGTCGCCCTGATCGTGCGCTCTAGCGCGGGCACTTTTTCGATCGGGGCGGCGACGAAACCTACACGCAGCCCAGTGGCCACACTCTTGGAGAGCCCTGAAACGTAAACGGTCCGCTCGGGGGCGAGTTGCGCTATCGGTGCCGGCGGGTTCTCGGCAAGGAAGGCATAGGCGGCGTCCTCGATGATGAGCAAGTCATGCTTGCGCGCGATGGTCACCAGCAAATCGCGCTGATCGGCACTCATGACCCACCCCAGTGGATTGTGCAGCGTCGGCATCGAGTACACCGCCCGCACGCGGCGATTCCGGCACAGGCTGTCCAGCGCCTCCAGATCAGGTCCTTGTTCGGTCACGGGAATAGGCACGATTTCAAGGTGCAAGGCTTCGGCCAGCACGATGAAGCCTGAATAGGTCAGTGCATCCGCTGCAATCACATCACCGGGTTGCAGCAGCGCCATCATCGTCACGGCCAGCCCATGCTGGGCGCCACTGACCATCAACACTTGCTCGGCCTCCACCGTCAGGCCTCGGGCGAGCAAATGGCGCGCCACCGAGGCGCGCTCATGCAGGCGCCCGGCGTGTGGCTGGTAGCGCAACAGGGATTCCAGATCACCGCCCGAGGCGAGTTGGCGCAGCGCATTTCGCAAGAGTTCTGCCTGCCCTGGCAGGGAGGGATAGTTGAAGTTGAGGTCGGTCATGCCCACGGCCACGCTTTTCTGATCGATGCCCAAGCCCGGCGGCAACGACGTCTCCCGCACGAACGTGCCTCGCCCTGTCTCGCCGCTGACCAGCCCCATGGCTTCGAGCTCTGCATAGACGCGACTGGCGGTTACCAGCGCCAGCCCTTCTTTCGCCGCCAATTGCCGATGCGTCGGCAAACGCGTGCCCGGCAACAATCGGCCTGAGCGGATGTCAGCCGCCAAAGCATCCACTAATGACTTGTATCGTGAGCGAGGCATGTCGAGATGTATCCATGACAATTTTTTGATTGTAGTGATCGTCGCTCATACGATGGATCTCTGCAAATTCAGAGTGCCTTGAAATGGAACGGACCCTGCAAAACCCAATGACGGAAAAGACCGCGAGCGGATGGCTCAACGGGTTCATCGGCGTGCTGATTTTCAGCGGCTCGCTGCCGGCCACCCGGTTGGCCGTGCTGGAATTCGACCCGGTGTTCCTGACCGTTGCCCGAGCGGCGATTGCCGGGCTCCTGGCGCTTTGCATGCTGGTGCTGTTTAAAGAAAAACGCCCCGCCAAGCATCAGCTTATGCCTTTGGCGATCGTGGCAATGGGCGTTGTGGTGGGGTTTCCGCTGCTGACGGCGTTGGCGTTGCAGTACGTGACGTCGGCGCATTCCATCGTCTTCGTTGGCTTATTGCCGCTCGCCACTGCGGTGTTTGGTGTGTTACGCGGCGGGGAACGTCCACGCCCGGTGTTTTGGTTCTTCTCGGTGCTGGGCAGCGCGTTGGTGGTCGGGTTTGCGCTCTCGCAGGGCCTGACCGCTTCGCCGACCGGCGACATCCTCATGCTGCTGGCCATCCTCGCCTGCGGGCTGGGTTATGCCGAAGGGGCGAAGCTTTCAAGAACCCTGGGCGGCTGGCAGGTGATTTCCTGGGCGTTGCTGCTGTCGCTGCCCGTCATGGTCCCGTTGACCTGGTTCATGGCCCCGGCTTCGTTCTCGGGAATTTCTACGTCGGCGTGGTTCAGCCTGGCGTACGTATCGATCTTCAGCATGCTGATCGGTTTTGTGTTCTGGTACCGCGGGCTGGCCCAAGGGGGGATTGCCGCCGTCGGCCAGCTGCAACTGCTGCAGCCGTTTTTTGGTTTGGCGCTGGCGGCCACGCTGCTTCACGAGCACGTCAGCATCGGCATGCTGGGGGTTACCGTCGCGGTGATCCTTTGCGTGGCCGGGGCACGAAAGTTTTCGAAGTGAGTGGGCGCGACAAGCGTTGCTGCCAGTTTCCGCCACTGGCGCGCTGGCATTCTTCTTTAGCCCGCTGGCCAGCGGCTGCTCATTGGCGGACGCGCTGATCCCAGCGCAAATATGTCTCTTTCGTCCGTGAACCTTGTATTGAAGTGCCAGTCATAGCCGAGCCGTGAATTCCACTTGCCCGCTCAGAGCTATTCATCCATGCGCCAACCCCGCCTGTCTTTTCGCGTTGCCTCGCTCTGTTTCATTCCTTTGCTTTCCCTGTTCGCCAACCCCGCCCACGCCGGTGCCGAAAGGCAGTTGGTGGAAGCCATCAACGACTACCGCGCTCATCCCGATCGCTGCTTGGGGCGCGCGGGGCGAGCGTTATCGCCGCTGGCATTGAAGTCGAATCTGGCCTTGCCGATCGGCTATGGCGGCGGTTTGCGCGATCGATTGAAGGCGTCCGGGTATCAGGCGGTGACCGTGCGCACGATTCGCGTGGTCGGTGCGCAGGATGCCGATGAGGCCTTCGACATGCTCCAGAGCGATTACTGCGGGGCATTGCTCGATACTCAATATGCCGACATTGGCGTCAGCCGCGCCCGGAGTGAGTGGCAGGTGGTGCTGGCGCAGCCCGTGCTGGACAGTCGCGCGGGTGATACGCGAGCCGTCAGCAAAGCGTTGCTGGCCCAGGTCAATGCGGCACGTTCAAAACCGCGCGTCTGCGGTCGTCAGCGCTTCGCCGCCGCACGGCCATTGGCCTGGAACGCAGCCCTGGGCGCGGCGGCGCAAGGGCACAGCAAAGCGATGGCCTACGGCAACTACTTCGCCCACAAGGACCCTGACGGTGACATGCCCGCGGACCGGGCCAGAGCCGCAGGTTTCCGTGGCCGGCAGATCGGCGAGAACATCGCTGCCGGCCAGGGCTCACCGAGCAAGGCCATGTCGAGCTGGCTGGCCAGCCCGGGGCATTGCGCCAACCTGATGAACCCGATGTTTACTCAGATGGGTGCAGCCTATGCCTCTGACGCACGCAGTGATCGAGGCGTTTATTGGACAATGTTGTTTGGCGCGCCTTGAGTGATTGCGCGGCGCCTCATTTCGGGCGCCGCACCGCCCTCACCTTTGCACTGCCACCACCGCCGCAGAAAAACTGATCGCCGCCATCCGATTCAAGTCCCGACACCCCGACGCCGGCCGGCAACTTCACACTCTCCAGCACCTCGCCAGTGGTCGAATCGATATGGCGTAACTCACTCTCGTCTTCTTCCCAGGTGCCATGCCACAGCTGGCCCTCCACCCAGGTCACCCCGGTGACAAAGCGGTTGGATTCAAGGGTGCGCAAAATCGCGCCGGTCTCGGGATCGATCTGATGGATCTTGCGATCCCGATATTCGCCGACCCACAGCGTTCCCTCCGCCCACGTCAGCCCTGAGTCACTGCCGCCAGGTGCTGGAATGGTCGCGAGTACACGGCCGGTCTGCGGGTCAATTTTCTGGATGCGGTTCTCGGCGATCTGGAACAGGTGCTGGCCGTCGAAGGCGGTGCCGGCATGGGCGGCGACATCGATTGAACGCAGTGTCTTGCCACTCGCCGGGTCCAGGGCATTGAGTTTATCGCCGCTGGCGAACCACACATGCTGACCGTCCCAGGTGACGCCATGCACCTTGTCGACACCGGCAAAGGGTCCATATTCACGGAGGATTTGAGCTGCTGACTGTTTCATGTTGGCATTCCTCGTTACGGGTGTGTGGCGTTCATCCTAGTCACCCGGCAGTGGCCCCGGGAGTAACAAGGTCGTCGCGAAACCCGGCAGCGGCGGAGTCATCCAGCGCCGTGCCCGACCGCGACCGAACGACTGCACCTTGCCCTCCCGGGCCAGTTCGTCGAGTGCCCGTTGCACCGTGCGCTGGCTGGCACCGAGGGCCAGTGCCAGGGCCGAGCTGGACCATGACTCACCGTCAACGAGGAACGCGAACACCTGCGCGTGTTTCTCTTCGACGTGTTGCGCCAGCACCACAACGTCAGAGGCAACCAGCGCCACCAGGGCAAACCCGCGTTTGGTCGCAATCACGCCGGCCAAGGGTTTCAACGCCGCACGCAGTCGCCCGATTTCGACTCGCAACCGTGCGCGAAGGGACTCGTCGGTGTGCTTCAAACGAAAGGCCCGGGCAACCAGCGCTTCCCTCGACACGTCGGCCGGCCATGCTTCGGCCAGTGCCCGCGCAAGGGTGAACAAGACCGGGCGTGAGGCGAGGGAAACCGACATGCCGGCACCACGCACGACGTAGCGACAGGCATCGACGACCAGCGATGTGGACGCCAGCAACGCTTCAACCTCCTCCAGCAACAGTGGCCGCTCTTCACCATGGGCAAGCAAACGCGCGACGGGCGTGTTCAGGACAAGGACTGCGTTTTCCACCTCGGCCGTCAGCGCAGGAATATCGGCGTCGCGCGCGGCATGCTCGGCCCTCGTGAGTGCAGAGCGCGCCTTGTTCGTCTCGAGTCGTCGCATCGCGATCCCTGCCACGACCAGTTCGTGAGCAGTGCGCAAGGCCGGCGGCAAAGGCGCGGGATCAAGCTCGGCGAGCAGCATGTCGGCCTCTTCAAGATGCCCGATCAGCAGCAAACGCCGAATCTGCAGATACCGCGCGTGAGCGGCGTTCACCCGATCGCCATGTGCCTCAAGCGTCACCCGCGCCGCCTCGAGTGCCTTCACCGGCCAGCCCAGTTCCCGGGAGGCCAGCGCGATCTCGGCCTCGGCGACCACACACCGAGCCCGCGCCAAGGCCTCCTTCGGTCCAAAGGCCCGCGCCGCCCTCTGCACCAGCGCCTTGGCTCGCACCAGATCGCCAAGTTGCGCCATCGCAATCCCGCGCAACGCCAGCGCCGGCGCATCGTCGCGCAACGCGACCCGGTTCAGCGCACCGAGCGGATCACCCGCCGCCAGCGCCTGCGCTGCGGCCGTGATCAGCGAGTCCATCGCAATCCCGCCACCGTTGTCACTCCCACCGTCGGATGTTCGCTGTTGAGTCTATCTCACGACGCACAAGTACGAAGGAAGCCGCCTCCGGCAAATCCTCAAGCGGGGATCGGTTGTTCTTATCGGTGATTTAAAACGGTTGCTCAGCCTGACCAAACCAGACCTGAAAATACTCAGAGCCCCGCGTGGCTCCCGGTCTTTCTCAAATGTATAAGGGCCACACGACGCCCGTCCGGCGCCAATCGCTCCTCGACCCCGTACGGCACAAACCCGAGCTGCGGATACAGCAGCAACCCCGCCGTATTCTCGTTGAAGCACGAAAGCTGCACCTCACATGCCCGATGACGTTCGAACGCCAACTCTACCATCGTCTGCACCAAAAACTTCGCGACCCCTTTCCCTCGACCCGTGGGTGACACAATCACATTGCCGATCGCGCAAACGCCATCGCGCTCAAACCTGTAAAAGTTAGCAAAGCCCAACACAGAACCGTCCGCCTCAATCACTGTTGAGTCGGAACGTTGAGCAATCGATGCCTGCAGTTGATCTTCCGTCAGTGGGTACTGCGCCTTCGGGAACATGAAAAACAGCTCTTGGGGATTCTGCGGAAAGTCGCAAATCGTCAGGACATCTTCAGCGCTTACGGGGCGGTAGGTGAGGTGCATGGTCTGGATCCGTCCAAATGTCGGGATGACAGATTACTTTTTGCAGAGGATGGATAAAAGTTTCCTTTTCAGCTTCACCACAGCTTAGGTCCGGCTTTTGCGACCAATGGTGCAAAGGCTCGGCAAGTCCCGTTTTCCAGAGTGAAAACCGTCTATTCCGCCAGTCTTCGCCACTCGACCAGATGTGGATCCTCGACAACGCAGCACGCTACAAACAATTGCTTACAAATAAGAAATTCATTAAATCCGATCTTGTACTACCGAGTGTTAGTTTGTGCGCTTTATCGGGCCATGAGATGCCAAAGCCTTAATGATGCGCATCAAACTTCCTAGCGTTCGTGCCCTCGGTGCATACCTTTCACTCTCTTGCCTGTTTGCGGCTGCATGGTTCGTCAATCCTGCCAATACGCATTCCTCCTTTGCCCTGATAAGTCCAGTGATGGCAGTGGCTGGCCAAGTCGCCAAGCCCATTTATACCAGCCGCTTCGCCTCGTCCGGGCTGGTGGATTTCGTGCATTCCTCGGCGGTGACCGCCTTGCCCGACGGCAGCCTGATGACGGTCTGGTTCGCCGGCTCCCGCGAAGGCGCAGCCGATGTGCAGGTGCGCTCTGCCCGGTTCGACTCGAAAGCCGGTGAGTGGGGGGCAGAAAAGGTATTGGCAACGCGGGATTCGACCCAACAGGGCACGCGAAAATACATTCGCAAGCTGGGCAATCCGGTGGTTGCCCTCGCGCCGGATAATCGCCTGTGGCTGTTCTACGTGTCGGTGTCCATGGGTGGCTGGGCCGGCAGCGCGGTCAATGTGATGGTGTCAGATGACTTCGGTGAAAGCTGGTCCGCCCCGCGTCAGCTGATCACTTCACCCTTTCTGAACATCAGCACCCTGGTCCGGTCGGCGCCGGTATTTCATGCCGACGGTTCCATCGGCTTGCCGGTCTATCACGAGTTCCTGGGCAAGTTTGCCGAGTACCTCTACTTGAGCGCAAACGGCGATGTGATCGACAAATTCCGCATCAGCTACGGCAAAAACTCATTGCAACCCGTGGTGGTTCCACTGGACGGCCAGCGCGGCATCGCCTTGCTGCGCTATGCCGGCGACACCCACCACCGTGTGCTGGCGTCCCGCACCGAGGACGCCGGTCAAACCTGGAGCGAGCCTTATCCGCTCGACCCCTCGAACCCGAACTCTTCGTTGGCCGCCGTCGCGACGCCCGAACACGGGTTGCTGGTGGCGCTCAACGACCTGCAGGAGGGGCGCTTCAAGCTGAGCCTGTATGGCACCGACGCAAAAATGGACGATTGGCGTTCATTGCGGGACCTGGACAAGTCCCCTGACCCCGAAGGTGCTCCGTTTTCACCCGAGGCCTACAAGGAAATCATCGGTAAAGAATTCCGAGGTTCCAGTGGCGCGCTTCGCCAACCGCTGGAGGCACAGTTCCTGGACAACCTCGACAACCGTGTCTGTAAAAGCCAGGGGTGTGAATTTGAATATGAATACCCGTACTTCATCCGCAGCCCCGACGGGATGTATCACTTGGTTTATTCCTGGAACAACACCTTCATCAAGCACGTCACCTTCAACGATGCCTGGCTCAACGAGCGTCGCAAATGATCAGTCTGTGGCAAGCCCATGTCAGCTTCGCAATGATCATCTTCCTGATGCTGCCTTCTTTCGGCTTGCACAGGAGCTGGCGGATCGCCCTGTTGGCCGCATTGCTGGCCGTCAGCTTCATAGCGTTGGACGGGTTATCGTTGGCCGCCTATTTGCGCAGCTACATTGATGACCTGGCGATCACCTCCATGGTGTTCATGGCGTGGGGCTGCTTGCGTCGGCTGGATGTCCTGCCCCCTGCGCGGGGTAAAACCGGGGTATTGATCCTCTTTGCCGCGATGGCCGTGGTGCTGTACCCGGCAACCCTGGGCATGAGTGATCTGGACCCCTATCGGTTTGGCTACAGCCCGCGCGTCATGTTGATCTTCCTCGGCGTGCTGACCCTGGGCCTGTTTTACCTGCGCAACGGCCTGGCCGTCGTGATGCTGGCCAGCGCGACCCTGGCCTTCATTGCCGGGATCAAACCTTCGCAAAACTATTGGGATTACCTGGTTGATCCGCTGCTGGGCCTGTATTGCTGCGTGGCACTGCTGATGCTTGCCGTACGCTGGACGTATGGCCGGGCTACCAAGCGCCGCGGTGCAGCGTCCGGTTCCGTTTGAGATTTAACGACTTTATTAACAGGGGAACAGGGATGGGTTGGCTGCACTCGAGACGTTTACATTACTGGCTGGGCGCGACAGCGATTACCTTCGCGCTGTTCGCTGTGCTTCGTGTCATGTTCTTTTTCGGCTATTCCGGTTTCGACGCCAACGCCCTGATCGACAAAAATGACGTCCTGGAAACCTTGGGGATCGGCTTTCGTTTCGATTTGCGCCTGGCCATCCTGTCGATGTTACCGTTGGCGTTGCTGGCCTGGATTCCGCGCTGGAACCTGATCAACAGCCGCCTGCTTCGCCGCATCGCCCGCGTGTATCTGGTCGCAGCACTGAGCGTCCTGCTGCTGATTTACATCATCGACTTTGGCCATTACGCCTACCTGGGTGTGAGGATCAACGCCACCGTGCTGCGCTTCATCGAGGATGCGCAAATATCCCGCGACATGGTCTGGCAGACCTACCCGGTGATCTGGATTTCACTGGGTTGGCTGGCAACGGTCGCGTTGGTGACACTGGCCTTGGTGCGTCTGGAACGCGTAACGCTGGACCGCCCCCGCAAAGTCATACGCCGACTCTCTGCGGCGTTGGGTGGCGCGGTGATGGTCGTGGTGGTGCTGCTGGGCATCTTAGGTCGTGTCGAAAACATGAACCTTGAAAACCCGGTCCCGTTGCGCTGGAGCGATGCGTTCTTCTCGGGCAATAACCAGATCGCTGCGTTGGGCCTGAACCCGGTGTTGTTCCTCTACGACACGGTCAAAGTCGGCCAGTCGCGCTATGACGAAGCGCAAGTGCGCGAACACTACGCGGTGATGGCCAACTACCTGGGCGTGGACAAACCCGACCCGCAAACCCTTGATTTCGTCCGTCACCAGGCGCCACAACCTTACAAAATACCGGGCTCCCGGCCGCCGAACGTGATGTTCGTCATGCTCGAATCGCTGGGCACCAGCGCCGTCGGGGCCTACGGTAACCCGATCAATCCGACGCCCAATATCGATCGCCTGGCCACGCAGAGCTGGTTCTTCGAGCACTTCTATGTGCCGGTGACGGGGACCGCAAAAACCGTCTGGGCCAGCATCAGCGGTGTGCCTGACGTCACCCGCCAGGAAACCGCGACGCGTAATCCGTTGATCACCAAGCAAAACACACTGATCAACGCCTTCACCGGTTACGAGAAGATCTACACCATCGGCGGCAACTCCGGCTGGGCCAACATGAATGCCTTGATCCGCCAAAGCATCGACGGCGTTCGCTTGTTCGAAGAGCGGGACTGGAAGTCCCCGGTGGTGGATGTCTGGGGGATTTCCGACCTGGACCTGTTCAAGGAAACCGACCAGATCCTGCAAGCACTGCCCAAGGACAAACCGTTCTTCGCCTATGTGCAGACGGCTGGCAACCATCGTCCCTTCACGATTCCCAAGACCAACGATGGATTCGAGGTCAAGTACCCTACCCTGGCTGAAGTTCAGGCCGCCGGGTCGCGCAGTGTCGAGCAATACAACGCCGTGCGCTTGCTGGACTTCAATATCGGTCGCTTGATGGAAATCGCCAAGGCCGGCGGCTGGTACGACAACACCATTTTCGTGCTGTTTGGCGACCACAACACCCGCATCGCGCAGATTCCGTTCCTGGCACCGGCTTATGAACAATTGGGCCTGGAAAGCAACGCGGTGCCGATGATCATCCACGCACCGGGTTTGCTCGGCACGCGCAAGGTCGAGGAAGCGGTCGGCCTGGTGGACTTGCTGCCCACCGTGGCGGGCATGGCCGGTCTTGAGTTTCGCAACAGCGGCATGGGCCGTGACATTCAGCAGCCTGCCCCCGAGGGTGAGCGCGTGGTACCGCTGGTACTGCGTGAGGGAACATTCCCGCTGATTGCCGGCGTGACTCAACACTACATGGTGCAGATGGAGCATGACGGTAGCTCGCCAAGCCTCCATGACCTGGCCTCACCGACGCCGCTGGACAACGTCGCCGAACAAAACCCGGAAGAGTTCAAGCGCCTGTCACAACTGACCCGCGCCATGCACGAAACCTCAAGGTTGATGCTGTACCAGAACGTGCGCAAGTAACGGCTTTCCCGCGTCTATGCTGCAAATAGACGCGGGGACTTCCCCCGCCCCCCCGTAAAAGACTCTGCCTATTACGCCCTAATACTCCCCCTATTAGCTGACTTCCCAACTGGGGTCTAACCTTATCCGAGCGTCGGCACCATAAGCCGGCCGGTCAAGAACTGATAAGGAGATAGGAATGGGTCAGAAGCCTGACTAAACCTGCCGTAGGCCACCGTGCAGGCAACTCGATTGCCGCTGTTCAGAATTCCCGTGCGATCAAAAACAATCAGTTGATCAAACTGCTGGCCCTGCAGCCTGTGTCATTGGTTTCGCCCGTTGCTGTTTAACGCCCACGCCGGGCCGGATAGCCGGATGAATACGACCAAAGGTAGCTCACACATGGCAAACGAATCGAAATGCCCGTTCATTAGCGCCGCTGGCGGTGGCACGACAAACCGCGACTGGTGGCCGAACCAACTGAATCTGAAGATCCTCCATCAGCATTCCTCCCTGTCCGACCCCATGGACAAGGACTTCAATTACGCCGAAGCATTCAAGAGCCTGGACTTTGAAGCGGTCAAAAGAGACCTGACAGCGTTGATGACCGATTCCCAGGACTGGTGGCCGGCGGACTTCGGTCACTACGGGCCACTGTTCATTCGCATGGCCTGGCACTCCGCCGGTACGTACCGCACCGGTGACGGCCGTGGCGGCGCCGGTTCCGGCCAGCCACGCTTCGCGCCGCTCAACAGTTGGCCGGACAACGTCAGCCTCGACAAGGCACGTCGGCTGCTCTGGCCGATCAAGCAAAAATATGGCAACAAAATTTCCTGGGCCGATCTGATCGTCCTCACCGGCAACGTTGCACTGGAGTCCATGGGCTTCAAGACCTTCGGCTTTTCCGGCGGTCGTCCAGACGTTTGGGAACCGGATGAAGCCGTCTATTGGGGCTCGGAAAACAAATGGCTGGGCGGCGACACCCGCTACGGCAAAAAAAACGAACCCATGCAAGAGCCCGGCGAAGGCCCACTCGTCGCTGAGCCAGGGGAAAATGAGGAGAGCCGCACCGAGCAGGGACGCAATCTGGAGAACCCGCTCGCCGCCGTGCAAATGGGCCTGATCTACGTCAACCCGGAAGGCCCGGAAGGCAACCCGGACCCGGTCGCGGCCGGGATAGACATCCGCGAAACCTTCGCGCGCATGGCGATGAATGACGAAGAAACCGTGGCACTGATCGCCGGCGGCCACGCCTTCGGCAAGACCCACGGCGCCGGACCTGCCGACAATGTCGGCGCCGAGCCCGAAGCCGCTGGCCTCGAACAACAAGGCTTTGGCTGGAAGAACAGCTTCGGCACCGGTAAAGGCCCGGACACAATCACCAGCGGCCTGGAAGTGACCTGGACCACCACGCCCACGAAATGGAGCAACAACTATCTGGAAAACCTGTTCGGCTTCGAGTGGGAATTGAGTAAAAGCCCGGCCGGTGCGCACCAGTGGATACCGAAAAACAACGCCGGCGCCGGCATCATTCCGGATGCTCACGATCCGTCCAAGCGTCGCAATCCGACCATGCTGACCACCGATCTGTCGCTGCGATTCGACCCGATCTATGAACCGATTTCGCGGCGTTTCCTGGCCAATCCAGACCAGTTGTCCGACGCGTTCGCCCGCGCCTGGTTCAAGTTGATCCACCGCGACATGGGTCCCCTCTCCCGCTACCTCGGCCCGGAAATGCCGAGTGAAGAATTGCTGTGGCAAGACCCGATTCCAGCGGTCGACCATGCCTTGGTCAACGACAGTGACGTCGCCGCGCTCAAGAGCAAAATCCTCGATTCTGGCCTGAGCGTCTCGCAGCTTGTATCAACGGCTTGGGCGGCGGCTTCGACCTTCCGTGGCTCCGACAAACGCGGCGGCGCCAACGGTGGGCGCCTGCGCCTGGCTCCGCAGAAGTTCTGGCAGGCCAACCAGCCTGAGCAACTGGCGAGCGTGCTGGCGAAACTCGAAAGTATCCAGAGCGAGTTCAACAACAGCGGCAAGAAAATCTCGCTGGCTGACCTGATCGTGCTGGCCGGTAACGCCGGCGTCGAACAGGCGGCGAAAAATGCCGGTCAAACCGTGACGGTGCCTTTCTCACCGGGCCGGATGGATGCCTCCCAAGAGCAGACGGACGTGGAATCTTTCGGCTTCCTCGAACCCATCGCCGATGGCTTCCGCAACTACCTCAAAGGCAAATACAGCGTCCCGGCCGAGCATTTGTTGATCGACAAGGCGCAACTCCTGACACTCACCGCGCCAGAAATGACCGCGCTCATTGGCGGCATGCGTGTGCTGAACACCAACGTCGGACAAACCAGGCACGGTGTCTTCACCCAGCAGCCGGAAGCGTTGACCAACGACTTCTTCAAAAACCTGCTGGACATGGGCGTGGAATGGAAACCGGTGTCGGAGGCTAATGAGGAGTTTGAAGGGCGCGATCGCAAAACCGGCGAATTGAAATGGACCGGCACCCGCGTCGATCTTGTCTTCGGCTCGAATGCGCAGTTGCGAGCGTTGGCTGAAGTCTATGCAACCGCTGATGCGCAGGAGAAGTTCGTGAAAGACTTCGTCGCCGCGTGGGCCAAAGTGATGGACCTGGATCGCTTCGACCTCAGGTAACACAAGCGATATCGCTGAAACTGCAACGCCTCCCACTGTGGAGGCGTTGTGCTTTTTGTGTCGATGCCCTTGCGGTCTGTCTCAACCCGTACAGGCGTACATTCCTACCGTCTTGCCGAGGGAATTTTTTAAACCGCACATAATCATTCGTTCATGAGTGACAGGAGAGGATCGCGAAAATGAGTGAGCGAATTTCGAGCTTCACCGATGAGCGTTATTGGGACGATAAAATCGCCACCAATGCCGAACAATTCCACGAAGCCGATCGGCTCGATATGGAAGCGTACAAACTGATTCAAGACGATCGAAGCCCCGAAGCATGGGCGCGATTCACTGAGGCAAAGGCCAAGGCTGACGCGAAGCGAGCCGCTGCATTCCAAGACTGGGTGCGCCTGAAACGCATGATGACAAATGAGGTGAGCGATTGAGGATTCGATTGAAAGAACAGGAGGATTGTTCGTCTTCTTGATCGAAGTGGCGAGCAATCCCCCTGATAGTTCATTCCATTTCGTTGATGTCGCCACGCCGAGCCATCCCGAAAAGATCACCCGTATTGTTCAGGATTTCAAAATCTTGATACTTGCGAAGGTTGATTCATCACGTGCCTGATCCAGCAAGCTCATCGGCCTTGCCAAGGGCAATGCCTGCGCAATCGATCTTGCTGTCACGAGTGGTTGCGATTCCGCCACCAAGCGCTCGTCGCTGGGTGGAATGCCGAAACACTCGCGATAGCACTTGGAAAAATGGGGTGTGGACACGAAGCCACAGACCACCGACAACTCTACGATGGAGATCGGCGTTTGCTTGAGCAACTGACGTGCGCGAATCAGGCGCAGTTTGAGGTAATACCGCGAAGGTGAGGAATGCAGGTATTTCTGAAACAACCGCTCAAGCTGTCGACGGGACAAGCCGACGTAATTCGCCAGTTCGTCCAGATCAATCGGCTCTTCCAGATTGGCCTCCATCAAGGCGACGACTTCCTGCAACTTTGGTTGATGGGTACCGAGCATGTGCTTGAGGGGCACACGTTGGTGATCCTGCTCGTTGCGGATTCGCTCGTAGACGAACATTTCGGAGATGGCCGCCGATAGCTCATGACCATGATCACGACTGATCAGGTGCAGCATCATGTCCATTGGCGCGGTTCCACCAGAGCTGGTGAAGCGATCTCGGTCGAGGGTGAATAAACTGGAGCTGAGGTTCACTAGCGGAAAAGCTTCCTGCATGGCGGCCAGAAATTCCCAGTGCACACTGCAATCGAAGCCATCGAGCAGGCCCGCCTTGGCCAAGGCCCAACTGCCAGTGCACACGCCTCCGATCCGCTTCGAACGTCGCGCCAGGGCTCGCAACCAGGTTACGTGCTCCCGGGTCACAGCGCCTTGAATGCCAATGCCGCCGCAGACGATCACGGTATCAAGCATCGGTGCGTTAATGATCGAGGTGTCCGGAGTGATCGGCATGCCGTCGCTTGCCCAGACCTGCTCTCCCCCGAACTCAAGGTATGCCAACGATAGAGCTCTTGACCGGTCAACTGATTAGCCATGCGTAGAGGCTCTACTGCTGACGCCAGGGAGATCAACGTGAATTGGTCCAGCAGCAAGAAACCGACAGTTTGGGGAGGAGCGGCCTTGAAGGTGTCGTATGCCATCGAAGATTATTCCCGCAGTGACGGTAATGGCCCATGGCGCAGGCGGCTTTGGCCGCCTCGCCACTGCTCGAGCACTGATTACGCTGGAGAACGCTGCTATGCACTTTCCGCCGACACCGCCCTCTGCGGCTGCCCATGGTGACGCGTGGTCACGAGGCCGATAAAGGAAATGGCCAACGCAAGACCGATGGTCGAAGAAACCTCCATACGGTGCTCAGGCGTCACCATCATCACCGCCAACGCGGCGCAGATGAACACGATGACCAACCAGGTGAGCCAGGGAAACAGCCACATCTTGAAGGTCAGCGTGACGTTCTGCCGACGCAGAATCTTGCGCATGCGCAATTGCGACACGGCGATAACCAGGTACACCAGCAAGGCGATGGCGCCGGAGCTGGCGAGCAGGAACTGGAACAGTCCGGCAGGCATGAAATAGCTGAACAAGGTCACGCCGGCACCCAGTATGGTGCTGGCGATCACCGCAGCTCTCGGCACGCCCGCCGATGACGTCACCTTCAGCGGCTTCGGTGCATCACCGCGTTTGCCCAGCGAGAACAGCATGCGCGAGGAAATATAGATCGAGGAGTTCATGCAGCTGGCCACGGCAATCAAGACCACCACATCCACCAGTAACTTGGCGTGGGGAATGTTCATCAGTTCCAGCGCTCGCTGGTACGAGCCCACCGACGCCAGCAACGGATCGTTCCAGGGCACCACGGAAATGACCACGAAAATGGACAGCAGGTAGAACACCCCAATGCGCCAGATCACCGAACGTGTGGCTTTGGCGATGTTCTGCGCAGGATTGCTGGATTCGGCGGCGGCGATGGTCACCGCTTCTGTACCGATGAAGCTGAACATGATGGTGATGAACGCGCCTACGACCGCTGACAAGCCATTGGGCGCAAATCCACCATGCTCCTCCATGATTCGGCTCAACCCGCTGGCTTCGCGCTCGGGAATCCAACCCATCAACACCGCAAAACCAAGGCCGATAAAGCCGATGATCGCCACGACCTTGGCCATCGCAAACCAGAATTCGAACTCGCCGTATTTGGACACGCTGAACAGATTCGTCACGACCAACAGGATGATCGACAGCAAGGCAAACAACCAGGTATCGATCTGCGGGAACCATTGGTTCAATACATGCCCGGCCGCGAGCGCCTCGATGGGTATCACCAGCACCCAGAACCACCAATAGAGCCAGCCGATGGTGAAGCCTGCCCAACGCCCGATAGCCTGGTCGGCGTAGGTGGAAAACGACCCGGTGTCCGGGTTGGCAACCGCCATTTCGCCCAGCATGCGCATGACCAGAACGACCAAAAGGCCGGAAAACAGATAAGCCAGCAATACCGCCGGACCAGAGGCCGCAATGGCATGTCCGGAACCAACAAACAAACCTGCGCCGATAATCCCCGCGATAGAAAGCATTGTGACGTGACGCGGTTTGAAACCCTGCGCCAACTGACCGTTCGAAACTGTGGAGTTCGGGTTATTCATCGTTATTTTTTGTTCTCTGGTGATCGACGTTAGGGCGTACTGACTGAGGGTCAGGCGATCATCATTGCTTCCTGTTGCCGCTTCACGAACGCGGCGCACCTCAAACGCTCCTGAGTTTCTAGATCAGGCATCACGGCTGCACACGGCCATGAAGTGACGCGCCACCTTACGCGTCTTGCCTCCAGCGAAAATAGCCTGAGTGCGCCACTTGCGAGTCTGATTTCGACATGCCCAAGCGCGCATCCGCGGTGATGCAAGCGGGCAGATCATCCTGCGCGAAGGTCATCGCGATGGTTGGGCAACAGCGACCTGATTACGTCCCAGAGCCTTGGCTCGATACAGTGCTTTATCGGCATTGTTCATCAAGCTGTGCAGATCGTGAATACCGGCATCCGTCGACGCTACGCCGAGGCTGGCCGTTATGCAGTGAACAGGCTCGATCATCAATCCAGCAACAGTCTGGATGAGCTCTTCTGCAATCTTGACGGCGACCTCAATGGAGGTGTCCGGGAGCAGAATGGCGAATTCTTCCCCACCTAGCCGGCCGTGGATATCCGTGGCACGAAAGGATGAACTGATGACCACACCCATTTGGCGCAAAACCTGATCCCCGACCTGATGGCCGTAGGTGTCGTTGATATGTTTGAAGTGATCCATGTCCAACATCACGGCGCACAACCCTGACCGGTTGGTTTCACATTCGTTGTACAGCTGCTGGGCATGCTCGAAAAAAGCTCGTCGACTCTTCAGGCCAGTCAACTCATCGGTTTGTGCTGCTCGGGTGGAAATGCTGTTCGCCTGTTCCATTTCTCGGGTTAGTCGAAAGGCGGTTTCCAGTGCTTCGGACATTTTTCGTGTCGCACGGGCAACAAATGACGCGAACACCAGCACCGAAAGTGCCATGCCGACTTGAATCGTGGACGATTGAAACAGCAGCCAGGCGGTGCACGGCAACAGAACCAGTCCCATGGACACTAGTGTCATAGAAAGGTAGGCCGAGTAGCAGGAGACCGCGCTGACAGACATCCCGACAGTAAAGAGCATGACCAGCGCCTGCGACAAAAGATCGTCTGCTGGCATGACAACGAATGCGCCGCCTCCCCAGATACTGGCGGACAGCACGAGCGTGCTCCAGTATTTGCCTTCCCAGCGTTGAGGCGTACGTTCACTTTCGTCGCTGCGAAAATAGGCAACAAACATCGAGATGCGTAATAGCGTCGACCCGCTCAGTAAGGCCAGCCACCAAAAAATAACGCTGTGTTCAAAACGGTCCCAACACAGCCAGCACAACATGATGGCAGCGAGGTAACTACCAAAAACCGCAGAAAATGATTGGCGAAACAGTTGATGCAATCGGTCAGTTCGCACCTGCTCGGCGATGAAAAACTCTTGGTCAATCCCAGAGCCTGGGCCATCCATGTGATCCACCTGATCATGACTCAGCCAAAAGAAACTATTGTGGCACCCTGCCACCAACGCGAACAACCCAATTACGCTCGTGGTCGCGAGCACGGCAGCGCACTCGCGATGAACGTAGCCTGATAGCAGCGGGGAACTTGTCTTCCGGCATTCCAGACTTAACCGCCAAATTGACTCAACACCTTCTTTTCCGACGCCTGACCTGTCCTTGTGGAATTACTTCTTAATCTTTCACTCCTTGCTGCCGATGCCTCTAGCATAGGGCATAGGAGCAATACAAATGAGAAACAACCAACCGGTTACGCAGCGCGAGGTTGCCCTTGGACCTCAACAAAAACTCATCTCGACAACGGATGCACGGGGCGTCATCACATACTGCAACGACGCCTTCGTTGATATCAGTGGTTTCAACAAGTCCGACCTGATCGGCGCGCCTCAAAACATCGTTCGTCACCCCGATGTACCCTCCGCCATCTTTGCCCATATGTGGGGCGCGCTGAAGCAAGGCAAGCCGTGGATGGGCATCGTCAAGAATCGCTCCAGGAACGGCGACCACTACTGGGTCAACGCCTACGTCACGCCGATTTTCGAAGGTCGTGAGGTCGTTGGCTATGAATCGGTCAGGGTCAAGCCGACGGCCGAGCAGATCCGTCGCGCCGAAGCCCTCTATAAACGCATCAGCCTTGGAAAATCAGCCATCCCTGCTAGCGATCAATGGCAACCCGCCCTGCTCGCCTGGTTGCCTGTTGTCACGATCGGGTTGGTGGGGACGCTGGGTGGCATGTTCCTCGGCGCACCTGAGGCTTTCATTTTGGCCGTCGGGGTATCGATTCCGATCGGGTTGCTTGTGTCCCGCAGGCAAAACCGAGGGGCGCTGCATCTGCTGGAAATGGCTGAGGCCTCTACCTCCGACTCATTACTGGCCAAAATGTACAGCGATGAACGCGGTGCTCAGGCACGCCTTGAAACGGCATTTGTCAGTCAGGCGTCTCGGCTCAAGACCTGCCTCACGCGGCTACAAGACACGGCAGAACAACTGACCAGTCTGGCGGGGAGATCCGATGGCCTCGCCGCCGATAGCTCTCGTGGACTGGACCGTCAACGGGTCGAGACCGAGCAGGTGTCGGCCGCAGTCAATCAAATGGCGGCCACCACGCAGGAGGTCGCCAGCCACGTCCAGCGTACTGCTGACGCCACTCAAGAAGCCAATGTGCTGACCGGACGTGGACGCGAAGTGGCCCGAGACACTCGAGAAGCCATTCAGCGCCTCTCCGTCGTGGTGGGCGAGACAGGGCTGACGGTGGCGCAGTTAGCCAAGGACAGCCATGAAATCGGGGCGGTGGTGGATGTCATCAAAGGCATTGCCGATCAGACTAACCTGCTCGCGCTCAACGCAGCCATCGAAGCTGCCCGCGCGGGCGACATGGGTCGAGGCTTCGCGGTAGTCGCGGATGAAGTGCGTCAGCTGGCCCAGCGCACGACTCAGTCCACGATCCAAATCCATAACCTGATTTCCAAGTTGCAGGTCTCATCCAGCAACGCGGTTAAAACCATGGAAAGCGGACATCGACAGGCCGAAGAAGGCGTGACGTGGGTGCTCGAGGCAGACAAGGCATTAGTCGGCATCAGTGAGGCCGTCGCGAACATCACGGACATGACTACTCAGATTGCCGCTGCGACTGAAGAGCAGACCGCCGTCGCCGAGGAAATCAGCCGCAATATCACGACCATTGCCAATCTGGCGGACCAAACATCTGAACAAGCCAGGCATTCGGCAGAGCTGAGCAAGGAGTTAACCCAGACCGCTAAAACCCAGTATTCCTTGGTCGAGCGGTTTAACCGATAACCCATCAACTTTCGTAAAAAAAAGCCCGCTCCTGCGGGCTTTACATTCCAGGCGCCTGGGATGGCGCTCAAAAGGCTAAATGCCGGGTCAGTTGATCAACCGGCGGTGACGGTCATGCCGCCGTCGGCCATGACCACGGAGCCGACGATGAAGCTTGCGCGGTCCGAGGCGAGAAATGCCACAACTTCGGCGATTTCCTCTGGCTGTGCAGCACGACCGATGGGGGCGGCTTCACCGTGCCGGGCCAAGAAGCCAGGGCCGTCGTCAACCACGTCGTTGAGGATATTGGTCACAACGTCGCCGACACCGATGGCATTGACTCGAATGCCATGCTCAATCACCTCGAGCGCCAGCGTTCGGGTCAACTGGGCCAATGCGCCTTTGGAAGCGGTGTAAGCGGCAATGGTTGGGAATGCGAAATAGGATGCGTAAGAGGCGATGTTGACGATAGCTCCCGATTTGTTGGGCATCATCGCCTTGACCGCTTCGCGGCAATGCAGGAAGGCCGCGGTTGCGTTGACCGCCTGGATGCGCTCCCAGTCTGCGCGGGTCATGTCGATGACTAACTTATTGATGATGATCCCGGCGTTGTTGACCAGAATGTCCAGCCGGCCGAACTTCTCGACGGCCATACCGACTGCGCGCTCGGCGACGCCGTCTTCGGTGATGTCGGCTACCAGCGGCACTAACCCGGGGCGGGCGAGTTCTTCGACGCAGGGATTGCGGTCTTCAGCAATGACCTTGGCGCCACGCGCGTGCAGCAACAGTGCGATAGCCTTGCCGATGCCACTGGCGGCGCCGGTGACCAGCGCAACCTTGCCTTCGACTTCGTTGGGAATGCTGTGATTGATCTCAGTCATGGTGCTCTCCTGCCTTGCAAGCCGACGAGATATTCGGCGGCTCAGCGCCCGTGAGGCGCTGTCGTTATCGACGGCTTCACTGTCTCGCAATGGGCAGGGTTGGGCTTTCGCAGGCTTGCCGAAGCTGTCGGAGTTTTGCGCCAACGTTAAAGCCTCTGATGGAAGCGGAGGCTACGGTATTCTATCGACGCCAGCCCCCCATCTGAGGGTGTTTCGATGGAGCCTCCTGTGCACCAGCCCGAAAATGAAGTCCTGAAACCGAAGGATGCTCAGCGCATCACGGCCGAATCGATGCCGCATCATCTGCCGGGAACACCGCAGGTATATCCGCGGCTCCCGCAGATGCAGGATGTGATGGTGCAGTTGTTCAGCCATCACAGCACCGTCGAGCCGATACTGGTGCCCGCGGTGGTCGAGCCGCTGCTGGTATTGGTCCTGGCAGGAACGGCCCTGATCGAGGAACGCTCCCTCGGTGGGGAATGGAAAGCGGTCAATGTGCAGGCTGGCGACTTCTTTCTCACCAACACAAGCGAGCCTTACGAGATGCGTTGGCAGACTATGGGGTGCGACACCTTCGAAGTGATGCATCTGTATCTCGGCCTTCCACTGATCGATCGGGCTGTCCGTGATCTTCTGGGCGAGCACACCAATCCGGTGACCTTCCTCGAGATCTCCGGTGCCCAGGATGAGCGGGTAAATTTCATGCTTGATCAGTTGCGCTTCGAGTTGATCGAGGAGCGTAAGCCCAGCCTGTTGTTCGTACACAGCCTGGCTCAGGCGCTGACCGTTCATCTGTTACGCCGTTATCTCGATCCGCACAGCACTACCCGACGCAGCAACGCACTACAAGCCTACAAACTGCGCCGCGTCATCGATGCCATGAACGAGCGCCTGGCCGATGACTTCCGCCTTGCCCATTTGGCTCATATCGCCGATTTGAGCGAGTATCACTTCAGCAGGATGTTTAAACGTGCCACGGGGCTGTCACCATCGCAGTACTTCATCCGCCTGCGCATGAGTCGCGCCCGGCATCTACTGCTTGAGACCAATCGCAGCATTATTGATGTCGGATTGGAAGTCGGTTATTCCAGCCCCGGCCATTTCTCCCAGGTTTTTCGTCGCGAGGTGGGGGTCACGCCCAGCGCCTACCGTCAAGCGTGACATGCCCTACAATTTCTGCGCCTTGAGGCGCTCGCTCGAATCGAGTATCCCGCCTGCGCACGTAAGCCGCCCCGACTGCTCAGCCCTGTGCGATTAGTGGATCTTGAGGTTTGCCGCCAGAAAGTCCATGAAGGCTCTGACACGTGTGGGCAACTTTCCTCCCTGCCCTACGTAAACCGCATGCACTTCAGTCTTCGCGATGGGCATGAAGTCCTCTAAAACCGGGACAAGGCGCCCGTCCGCCAGATCGTGCTCGACCTGGCAAAACCCTACACGCGCGAGGCCGAGCCCGAGGATTGCAAGTTCTCGTACTCCATTGCCGTCACTGGTCCGTGCATTGCCGGTAACGGACACCGGTGTTAACTGGCCGTCTGCGCTTGCGAAGCTCCACTCCATCATCGGTGGGCTGAAGGTGAACCCAAGACAGTTGTGGTCTACAAGCTCGGCTGGAGTTTTGGGTATGCCGCGTGCTGCAAGGTAGGCCGGCGATGCCACGATAAGACCTCTCGTCTCGCCCAAACGCCTGGCCACGAGATTGGAGCTTTTGAGCGGTCCGCTGCGGATGGCCACGTCAGCCCGTGTGCTGATCAGGTCGACGACTTCGTCGCTGAGGAAAACCTCCACCGATACTCCAGGGTGGTGCTGCAAGAACGTCTTCAATAGAGGCAGCAGAAACAGACGCCCGATATCGACATTGCAATTGACCCGCACTGTTCCCTGAGGTGCGGAGCTGGCTGCTGCCTCCTGCTCAGCCTCATCGACCGCCGCCAGGATAGTCAGGCTGCGCTCATAGAACGCGGCCCCTTCGGGCGTTAGCAACTGCCGCCTTGTTGAGCGATTGAGCAAACGCGTTCCCAAGCGGTTTTCCAGCCTTGAGACGAGCTTGCTGACCGCTGATGGAGTCATCGCACAGTTCTTGGCGGCAGCCGTGTAGCCGCCATCTTCAACGACCCTGACGAACACGTTCATTTCGGCGAAGCAGTTTATGTCCAACCGTCTCATATGAATTCAAGTCACAAGTTGTATGCCCCAGGACCGGCTATATCTGCCGCGTTGCCACTCATACTCTAATCCAGAGCCTGAAAGGCGGACGTGAAATTCAGCAAATGACATGCCACCACTTGGATACCAAGTTTGGAGGGTGAGATGAATAGCGAGATAAAACTGGTCCTGATTCACGGTGCTCAGGATGAAGAAGGACTGAACACTGCACTGCTGAAATGGGTTTCTGATGTTTTAGCGCAACGTGCTGAGTTCGCGCCTTGGTATATGGAACCTGCCAACCTCATAGTCCAGTCAGGCAATAAGGCATTGATGCAGCGACAGGAAAGTCTTCGCCATTTGGCCGAGGCTGAGGCATTCCTGATCATTACATCGGAACTGACCAATGTTTATCACTCCGAGCTGAAGGCATTCATTGACCAGGTTTCGATTCGCTGGCACGCAAAACCGGTGGCATTCGTCGGCTACGGCGGGGCGTCGGGTGGACGTTACGCGATTGATCAGCTTCGCCAGGCACTGGCCGAGCAACACGCGGTACCCATCTGCAATTTCGTGTCCTTCCCTAATCCTTGGGCGCTAATCGATGAGGCCGGGGTTATACGTCAGCCTGATCAAGCCAGGCTTCCAATGGCTCGAATGCTGGTACAGCTGAACTGGTGGGCGAGAGCCCTGAAAGCTGCGCGACAACAGATGCCCTATGAACGGGTGAGCTAAGGCTCAGTGCAAAGGCGTGCCGCAGAAATAGGCAAAGGTTACGGAGTATTCGACTAACGGAAAGTTGTTGCCCGTCCTTAACCTTGTTTCCAGACCCGCTTCCTGGGCAAACAGAAGAGGAAACCAATCATGTTGAACATCAAAGACAAAGTCATCGCAATCACCGGCGCAAGCAGCGGTATCGGTGAGGCTACCGCGCGACTGCTGGCTAGCCAAGGCGCGAAAGTAGTGCTCGGCGCCCGTCGTACTGACCGACTTGAAAGGATTGCTGGCGATATCAACGCCTCCTCCGGCAGCGCTGAATTCCGTGCTCTGGACGTCACGGACCGAAAGGATGTCCAAGACTTTATCGACTTCGCCGTTACCCGGTTCGGTCGTGTTGATGTGCTGGTGAATAACGCTGGCGTGATGCCTCTTTCCAAACTTGAGGCACTCAAGGTGGATGAGTGGGACCGTATGATTGACGTGAACATTCGCGGAGTTCTGCACGGTATCGCTGCCACGTTGCCGCTGATGCAGCGCCAACGGGCTGGACAGATCATCAATATTGCCTCTATTGGTGCCTATGCAGTGAGTCCGACTGCGGCCGTTTACTGCGCCACCAAGTACGCTGTCCGGGCCATTTCCGAAGGCCTTCGTCAAGAGGTTGGAGGCGATATTCGGGTTACCGTCATCGCTCCTGGTGTTACTGAGTCCGAGCTGGCCGAGAGCATCTCTGATGAGGGCGGTCGCGCCGAGATGAAAGAGTTTCGCAAGATCGCGATTTCGGCCGACGCCATAGCAAGAGCAATTACCTATGCCATTGCACAACCTGCAGATGTGGATGTAAGCGAGCTGATCGTTCGGCCCACGGCGAGCCCATTCTGACGGAGTGCGCAATTGCGACGCTGGCCGTCCTGCCTGGCGCCCCGGCTTTCCAATTCGACTAGATGCCATACCGAACGCCATGCGAGGCGATCAGCGTATTAAGCCAATCAAGGAGCCGCGATATGACTAATTCCTCAAGCGATCAAAACAAGTATGTCGGTATGTGGGTTACTGTGGATGGCCGCATACGTCATGAACTGCTTGCCGGTGGCCGCTATGACGAGGCCCGTGGCGATAACAAAAGTGCCTACCAAGGTCGTTACTGGCTCGAAGGCAACCACATCGAGTATGTAGACGACACAGGGTTCACCGCCGACGGTGAGTTCCGTGATGGGGTTCTCTATCACGCCGGTATGGTTCTCTATGTGGAAGAGGAAAAAACCTGATATTTAGAGCTGGCAACCAGCACTGGAATGGCGGCAACCGTAATCCGGACCGGGCTGGTTTTGGCCGATTTATACTTGTCGCCCCTGTCAGCTATGGGTCGTCCTGCCAATCCGAAGCGGAACATCAACGCCTCAGTAGCATGCCGAAGTGCACATACCCAGCGAGACCATCAGTGACCCAGAATATCTACGACAACCCCGAGTTCTTCGACGGCTACAGCCAACTGCCCCGCTCGCGCCAAGGGCTGGCCGGTGCCCCCGAGTGGCCGGCGTTGAGAGCGTTACTGCCGCCAATGTCCGGCCAGAAGGTCGTGGACCTGGGTTGCGGTTATGGCTGGTTTTGTCGATGGGCCACTGAACAGGGTGCCGAGCGCGTGCTGGGGCTGGATGTCTCGGAGAAGATGCTGGAGCGCGCTGTCGCCAGCACACACGACTCACGGGTAAGTTATCAGCGGGCCGACCTGGAGCGGCTTGAATTTGCCAGATCCGGTTTCACCCTGGCCTACAGCTCACTCGCGTTTCATTACATCAGTGACTTGGCAGGGCTATTGCGCACCGTACATGACGCATTGATACCCGGTGGAAGGCTGGTGTTTTCCATCGAGCATCCCATCTATATGGCGTCACGCCGACCGGACTGGATCATCGATGCACAAGGACGCAAGTCATGGCCGGTAGACAGTTATCAGGTGGAAGGTCCCCGGTTGACGAATTGGCTCAGCGATGGCGTCGTCAAACAGCATCGAACACTGGGCACGTTACTGAACCTGCTGATCCACACCGGATTCACCCTCGATCACGTAAACGAATGGGGTCCGACCGAAGCCGATCTTGCGGATCGCCCTGCACTTTCCGATGAAGTCGAGCGACCCATGATGCTGATCGTGTCGGCCAGCCGTTGAGTTTCTAACTGCAGACTTTCGGTAGGCCGAAGCCCCTCTGTTCAAGGCTGAACGTAAATGTCACGCACAAAAAACGCCACTCATTGAGTGGCGGTTTTTGTGAATCCTGGAGCGGGAAACGAGACTCGATCCTAGCGCCCGACAATCGGCCAATAGCGGTCATAGTGAACCTTAAAGAAACGGCGAAATGTTCGCCATTGCGCGCGTCACATAGGCCTCCTTCTCTCCCACCGGTGCCACATAATCAATCGCACTGCGTGCAGCTTCGACGCCTTCCAGGCGGGCGATGAACCAGGCGGCCAGATACTGCGATGACAGGCACCCGCCGGCCGTCGCGACATTGCCCTTGGCCACGAACGGCTGATTGAGCACTGCCACGCCGGCCTCCTCGACCCACGGCTTGGTGGTCAAGTCCGTGCAGGCCGGAACGTCGTTCAGCAGACCCAGCTTGGCAAGGATCAGCGTGCCCGAGCACTGAGCACCCAGCAGCTGACGCGTCGGGTCGAGTTTCAGGCGAGACATCAGCGTGGCGTCAGCGACGACGTCCCGGGTCTTTCTCCCACTCCCCACCAGAACAGCGTCCGCGCTGCAGGCGTCCTCAAGCGATGTCTGCGCCTTAATCTGCAGGCCGTTCATCGACAGCACGTTGTCCGAGGGGCTGGCGATAGATACCCGCCAGCCGGGCCGCTGGACCCGGTTGAGGATGCCGAGCGCAATCAGCGAGTCGAGTTCGTTGAAACCGTCGAAAGTCAGGATGGCGATGTGCATCAGAAGCCTCGTACTCTTGGAGACATTGTTGGCATCATCGTAAATTCGATAATCAATTCGCTCAAATAATTGTCATGGATACATGACGACCTGCCACAGCCCCACGAGAATCTGATTCAGAAGGTTCACGCGGCAAACACGATGGATTAGAGGTAGTAAAATGAAAACCCACCCACTACCGCGAAAGTATTCGCGGCAGTGGGTGCTGATTGACAGGCAGAACTGCATCACTCCCCGTTGGGATAGTTGATGAACGATTAAAGATAAACTTTCAGGAAGGCTTGCAAAAATTGACTTTATTAAAAATGGAGTCGCGTTGATTAGTACCGATAGGTTGCCTGCACTGAAACTCCATTCGCACTGTTGTCGTAATTAGCGCTGTATTGCGGTTGCACACCGGAATTGTTCGATTGCTTTACGGAGACGTTGGAATCCCAGAGATAACCATAAGCAAAGTCTATCGTCAGATCGGAATTCGGCGAGTAAGCACCGCCCAAGGTCACGGCTTGGCGATTGCCAACAGGAATACGCACGCTACGATCAGCATTTCTGATAGGCGAAGGATCATAAGCGTAGCCAGCGCGCAGCAGCCATTGTTGGTTCAATTGATAGGAGGCGCCAACGGCGGTGCTCCAAGTGTCGCGCCAGTTCATTTCTTCTATCACATGTCCCAAGCCAGCCGCCTGGCCCATGGGCGAAAGACCGCTGTTGACGGCCTCGACCTTCTGGATTCGGCTCCAACGTTTCCAGGTGGTCCCCAAGTAGCCCGTCCAGCGACTATTGAAATGATGGGTGATAGACGTGTCCACGGACTCAGGCATCGTGAGGTCTATCTTGTTGTCATACGTTCCGTCCAGCGGGATAACGCTCGGGGAGCCAGAAACCTCAGTATGCCCTTCGAGCTCATAGTCCACCTTCGAGTGATAGTTAATCCCCCAACGGGTTGCCTCGGTAAAGTCGACCAGGATGCCTACGTTGTAGCCAAGTGCAGTGTCATCGCCTTTGATGGTGACCAGCGTGTCCTCTCCATTGTTCAGGGCACCGGTGGCCAGGTAATTCTTAAGCTTTGCATTGAAACGGTTTATGGTCGGTCCACCACCAATGGACACGTAATCATTGATCCGAAAGGCAATGGTGGGCTGCAGGGTTATTTCCTTGGTCGTGCTATAGGAACCATGAAAACGGCCCTGAAAACTGCTCTCGTAATCATTGATCAAACCACTCGGAGCATAGAGGCCCAGACCAATCGAAAAGCGATCATCAAGCGGCGTCGACATATAGGCGAAAGGGACGACGCCCAAAGGCACCGAGTCCCCCTCATTTGTTCCTGGGGCACTGCTCTGCGCATCACTAATGTCGTCGCTCACCGAGACGACCGCGGCTCCGCCGGAAATCTCACTACGCTTCAATTTGGTTAAGCCCGCAGGGTTGCCAAAGATGGTGCTGGCGTCCAGCGCGGATGACGACCTTCCCGCATAAGCAGTTCCCGCACTGCTTGCACTTTGTTCGTTCAGGGCAATGCCATTGGCGCCCGCAGTTGTTGAAGCGCTGAGTATGGCTACGGCGCCGGTTAACTTGATCCAGGAAGCAAATGCTTGCTGAACAGAGAAACACGGGATCGCACGGTTATTCACTTTCATTGTTCACCTCTTATTCTTTTTGTTGGTTGCACGCAGGCAAGGCTTGGCCTTCCCGTGCACATGTCAGTGCCGGTTGGAGTTGATCGAAGTTGTGAAAAAGGTCCTGACAGATGAGTACCAGGACATGTTTGTTTAACTTACGAAGGCGAACTCACACTCATTCAAGCCACTCCACTTGAAAGCTATAGCGCCCTAGAAGAAGGGCCAGGGACTCCTGATTGCTTCCCGCCCGGATGCATGCGACTAGCCCGCGTCGTCCATCCTGTACCACCTCTACCTCAACTTCCTGCAGACACATGCGCTCCACTTCCTGCCGGACTACTCTGGCAATTTCCCGCTGCTGCAAGGCAGGCTTGAATATCTTGCCCACGGCAGTCAGTGGCAACGCTTCGAGGATTTCAATGCGCTTGGGAACGGCCGCCCGCTCGCTGATGTTGAGATGAGCGAATGCCTCAAGTTCTTCGGCGTTGCAGGCTTGCCCGGGGCGCAGTTGAACGTAGGCGACCGGTACCTCGCCCGAGTAAGCATCGGGGCTGCCGATTGCAGCGGCCAAGGCGACAGCAGGATGCGCCTGAAGCGCCTCCTCGATTTGCTTGGGATCGATGTTGTGACCGCCACGGATGATCAACTCCTTCTTGCGTCCGGTCAGCCAGAAATACCCCTGCGCATCCTGGCGCCCCAAGTCACCTGTATTCAGCCAGTGCTGACCATCGATATCGATCCAGAGGCCCTGGTTATGACGCTCATCCAGATAGCCCTCGAAAAGGTTCGGTCCACTGATCGTGATGAGGCCGATCTCATCCACGTTGGCGTCGCGCAGGTACTCTCCCGAATCGTTGAGCAAGACCGCGCGCATATTCTGGTAGGCGATCCGTATCCCGATGGAGCCGATGTGGCGCTCGCCATGGGGCGGATTGATTGATGAGACGCAGGCCCCCTCAGTGAGGCCGTAACCTTCAAGGATTTTCACCCCGGTCCGGCGCTCGAACTCTCGGAAAAGTTCAGCCGGCATGGGAGCGGCGCCACACATGGCAAAGCGAAGACTGGATAGATCGCGGCCCTGCCATTCATTTTGCAGAAGTGCAGCATAAACAGTAGGCACGCCGGAAAAGAGGTTGATACCGAAGTGCTCGACCATCTCCCAGAATCGTGGGATCACCCCCTCGCCACGATACCCTTGAGGCGTCCCGAGGATCACATGGTCGCCTTGAGTCCAAGGCATCAGTCCAGTCACCAGCTGGCCATTGACATGAAACAGCGGCAGGCCACAAAAGATAACCTCGCCACCACTGCGTGGCTGTAAGTGAGCAGCCACGGCCCATGCGTTGAAGACTTCCGAGCCATGAGTACGCACCGCGATCTTGGGCAGCCCGGTGGTGCCGCCCGTACAGATGTAGGAGGAGCACTCCTCCTGGCGGATTTGCCGACCGCTCTTCAGGTGTGTGTGCGGCTGAGTGTTCATCAGCGATTGCAGATCATGAATCGCGATACCGCTGTGTAAGTCTCGCTCCTTCAGTGCCGAGACTTTCAGAGCCTCACGCACAGGTTCGGCGACATAGGGTTCCATGCTGACCCAAACGACAGACCTGACCGTGGGTAACTGATCCAGCTGCGAAACCAGTTTGGGCCACAGATCGCTGCCTGGTGTCGGCGCGAGTGTCACCACTACCGATGCCTTCGCGGCATTCAGCAAGCCAGCCATTTGCTTGGCCTCGAGCAGAGGATTGATCGCCATGACGATCCCCGCCGCCTCCCCGCCCCATATCGTGAAATGGGTTTCCGGCAGATTGGGCAAGATGAAGGCCAGCACCTCACCCGGTTTTATACCCAGGTCATGGAAAGCATTGGCCGCGCGGGTGATATCCGCGAAGAGCTGGGAGTAGTTCCACTCGCAGGTATGTTTGAAATTGGCGGCATCGGCGAAGAAGCTCAGCGCCGGTGCCTGGGGGGTGCGCTCCGCCGCCTGACGTAGCGCTTCATAAGTGCTGCAAGCCAGGCCACGCTCCGCCAAGGGGACTCGTTCGAGACTTTCGATATCGTTCAGGTTCTGCACCACCATCAGGCTTCCTCCACGACTCGGTTGCGTTGCACACCGAGGTCGATCACGCCATCGGCGCTGCGAATGCGCGCCTCGACCACGTCACCTGCCTTGAGATACTGCGTCCGGCCTTCCTGTGCCTTGAGGAAAAGCTTCCACTTGGTGGCTTCCGGCATCAGGGCCGCAATGCGCTGTTTCGCAGGTGAAGGAATCGTTAGCGCACAGCCCGCAGGAGTACCGGTGGCGATCAGGTCTCCAACGGCGAGATCTTGCAAGGCGGAGAGTTCGGTCAGGGTTTCAGCGGGGCCGTAAACCAGGTTGGCCGTGCTGTCGTTCTGTCGCACCTGGTCGTTGACCGTCAGGCGCAACTGCAGGTCTTTCAGGTAACGAATGCTCGAGGCATCCAGAAGGCAGAGGTACGGGCCGACCGGACCGAAAGTGCGGTAACTCTTGCCTTTGTAAAACTGCATCTGGGGAATCTGAATGTCACGCGCCGAGTAGTCATTGACGATGACGACGCCTGCAATGAACTCATGCATATTGGCGTCGGTAACAGAAACGGAACCAGTGATCGCGCGTTTCATCACCAGCCCCAGTTCAATTTCGTAGTCAAGGAAGCGCACGTGGCGCGGCTTGATCAGGTCACTGTCAGCCCCTACCAGGCAACTCGTCGCCTTGGTGAAGATCATGTTGAATTTTTTCGCATCCGGGTCCATGCCCGACTCGATCATGTGCTGACGGTAATTGGCGCCCTGGCAGACGAATTGCTGGTTACGGGTCACCGGCGACAGCAGTTTTACTTCGCCCTCCTCCAGCTCCGGGCCTTTCAGTTGAGCGAGGTCATCGATACTGTTGTGGCCAATGAAGTCACCGGTGGTTTCAAAAGCGCCAGGGACAATCGTGATTCGGCCCTGGCGAAGCACGCCCCAGTGGATACCGTTCTGATATTCAAAGCGGACTACGTGTACAGCAGACATTGAAGGTACTCCTGGAGCGGCGTTTGTCTCGCGTTCGGTGGCGCGAGAACTGTGGTGTCGTTCTGAAGGCGGGCTGACAACGGTGTAGACCCACGCACCGCCGGCAATCAAAGCGCCGGCTTTAAGCACATCCCGCCGGCCAAACCGGGTTGAGTTGTCAAACATGGCGGCAGCTCTACCCAAACATCCGCATGAGTGTTATCAGCTTGCGAATGGTCAGGTCCGGGCTGCGTCGCAGGTTGCGGATCAGCAGCAGCACATTGGCCAGGGTCAACTTGGGTTTGGTGAAACTCTTGGGCATGCGTTGCCCCCACTGCGCCATTGCCTCGGGACTCACCGGATGAATGCCCGTAGGCCGAGTGGCCGTGAAAATATCCCCGTCGCAGTAATGCTCGTGCTTATCGCCCCAAGGGTCTTGCCAGTAATCGAAGATCTGACTGCCCAGAATGTGCCGGCCGATCCCCCATGAGTGCGCCCAACCGCGCTCGCGCAGGACGCGCTGCCCCATACCCACGGCGTCTGCATCGACGACTTCATAGGCGCTATGGCTGTAGGTGGCCATGAACCCTTGCGCAATCGCGAGCGTATGGTGATCCGCAGGAATGTCACCGAGATCGAGGCGCATGAAAGTGACGATAGGCGTGCCGTCGGGGAGTACCTGCACATCGCTGGGAATAAACCCGAAATGCTGCGTATACCAGGCACAGGTCGCTTGGTAGTCGGCCACTTCAAGGACGATGTGACCCAGTTTGAGTACTTCGGGGGGAGCAATCGGCGGGCGTTGCGTAGCGTTGATCCGCGGTTGCTCGTGCACCAGGTTCCAGTGCAGAGGAGCTCTATGTGCCAGCGTCTTGCCTGGCGTCTGGTCGCAAACGGCTTCCACAATGAAGCCGGACGGATCCGTCAGCCTGACGTAATACCCTTTACCCGGATGTTCCGATTTCTCGACCGATGACGCACCCGGGATTCGAGTGAGCTTTTTCAGATCTTCCAGGGACTGCACTGCAAGTCCGAACCCGATAAAACGTGCATGTTCGGCACGTTGGACACGGTAACAATAGGCAGTGGCTTTGGTGGCCCGCAGATAGAGCGTATCGGCCTCCTGCCGACTTACCGTCAGGCCGAAGTCAGTCAGGAAACGCGCAGCCTCATTCAAGTCCGGTCGCTGGAAGATCAGGTGAGTCAGATCCTGGGCCTTTACCGTCGGCTGCGGATGCCGCGCAGGGTGTGATGTCGCCAACCGGTGCAATTCGTTTTTGTTGTTCATTGTTCTTGTTTTCCGGGTTTTTAGAGCAAAGCTGTCCCGAACCCCTGAAAACTCAGGGGTTTATTCAGTCAGATCAATTACGAGCTCAGTCGAGAGATGGAAGTGCCGGCAACTCTTGGGTCGCCAACGCACGCGCCTCTTCTGGCGGCACGCCCAATGCGCGCAATACCAGCTCGGCGGTATCAGAGCCCGACTCTCGCCACGTTTTGTGACCTTCCAGCACCAGGAAAATCGCGCCAAGCACACAGCTCGATATCAGCGTCAGTATCGAGAGCAATTGTTCCTGCTGAAACCTGTAGCGCCCGGTGGCAAGCCCGCTCAGAAGATCCTTGGTCGCCTGGCTGCTGAACATTTCGCGCAACGCCGAATTGCTCATGGCGAATTTATGGATGAACGCCCCCCACTGGGAGTCTTCGTGTGCTCGGCGAATGAAGAATCGAATGCCATTGGCAAGGCGATGAGCTGGATCCGAGAGGGAATTGAAGCTCTTGTTGACGCGCTCATGCATCTCCCTCGCGAGATGGCTGGCGACCGCCTCAAACAGGTTTTCCATGCTGTCGATGTTGCTATAAACCGTTCCGCGCGCCACGCCTGCCTCTTGCGCGAGGTCAAGGATGTTCACTTGCGAGGTGCCTCTCTCGGCGAACAGGCGAAAGGCAGCTTGATGGATACGGCGCTGTGTTGGATTCAGGGATTCCACGGTTCTCTCTCCAGGATTACCTCATGGATCAATTGAACACTCGTGTTCATTTTACGTCAACCCTATTTTTAAGAATGTAGGTTTTTTCGTCCGAAAAAAGACCTAAAACCTAATAATCTAGACGCTATGATCGATGTCGTCTGGCCAATAAAAGTCCTTCGCATTGACATATTTGAACACGCATGTTCATTTGTATTGGCCGAATTTTTATTAGCTGAAGGACAGAACATGACCGGCTCAAAGCTCTTCAAACCGCTTCGATTGCCTAACGGCACGGTGATTCCAAACCGAATTGCCAAGGCTGCCATGGAGGAGAACCTTGCCAATGATGATCACGCTCCTGGGGAAGCGCTGGTCAAGCTCTATCAGCGTTGGGCGGAAGGTGGGGCCGGTCTGATCATCACTGGCAACGTCATGGTTGATCGCCACGCCTTGACCGGACCGGCTGGCGTCGTGCTTGAGGACGATCGGAACCTGGTGAATTTCCGGCTATGGGCAGATGCCTGCCGCAGTCGTGGGGCCCAGGCCTGGATGCAAATCAATCATCCCGGACGACAGCTATTGGCTTCCATGGGGCAACCGGCAAGGGGTCCCTCCGCAGTTGCGGTCGATATCCCCGGACTGTCAAAAGCTTTTGTGCCGCCCAGGGCCTTGAATGAGCAGGAGATCGAAGAGCTGATTGAGCGCTATACCCAAGCGGCGGTGCTGGCAGAACGCGCCGGATTTACTGGCGTGGAAATTCATGCAGCGCATGGCTATCTGTTTAGCCAATTCCTGTCTCCCTTGACCAACCAGCGTAATGACCGCTGGGGCGGTAGCCTGGAAAATCGTGCGCAAATTCTGCTGCAAACCATCGACGCGATACGTCAGCGAGTAGCACCGATCTTTTGCGTCGCGGTGAAGCTCAATTCCGCGGATTTTCAGCGAGGCGGTTTCAATGCCGAGGATGCGGCTCGCGTGGTGGAAATGCTCAACGCCAAGGCGGTCGACTTGGTCGAGTTATCGGGTGGTAGCTACGAAAGCCCGGCGATGCAGGGGCAGACCCGCGATGGCAGCCGCTTGGCTCGAGAAGCCTACTTTCTCGAGTTCGCGGAGAGAATAGGAGAAATAGCGCGCATGCCGCTGATGGTCACTGGCGGCGTGCGTAGAAAGGAGGTCGCGGAGCGAGTGGTGAGCGGCTCAGTGTCGATGGTCGGACTTGCCACTGCGCTGGCAATCGAGCCAGCCCTGCCGAGACAGTGGATGGCAGGTCGGGACATCAAAGTGGAGCCCATCGTCGTTCACTGGAAGAACAAGGCGCTGGCATCGCTCGCAGTGGCGTCGGTGATCAAGAAGCAGCTTGGCTTGCTGAGCCAAGGCAAACGGACACAACCTGGGACATCGCCCCTCATGGCATTGATCGGCAATCAGCTGAAGTCTCGTCGCCAGGCAAAGAGCTATCGGCGATGGATTGATCAAGCCTGGCCGATCAATGCTGACATCAGATCAGGCAGGTAGCGGCTTGCCGGCAATTCTCTTGGCTCTGGCAGGTGTTACGCCCAGAGCCCGGAGAATCATTTCGGCGACCCGCCGATCGTGCTCTGCCACTGCACGCCCCTCGACAACCGAGCGCATTGCTCCGGTTGTGCACGATACAACCATGTCCAGGGCAATGCCTTCGTCCTCGTAAGCGAAAGTGCCCTCGCGCAGACCTTCACGCAGGTCACCAAGTACATGGGCAGCCAAACGCGAGCGCATGGCCTGATCGAAATGGATGATGCGCAGCAGTGCATTGGCCCATTCGTGATCGTCGGCGGCCCGGCATACAAACATGCGCACGCCAATCGAAAGTCGCTGTGCGCCGCAGTGCACGTCCGTGCTCAGGGCGGAAATGGCATCGGAGAACTCGGTGGCCATGGCGATGCCCACCGCCTCCAGTACTTCGTCGCGAGTTCGAAAATAGTTGTAGATGGTACCGTTGGATACCTCTGCTTCCGCGGCGACCTCGAACAGCGCGATCTCCCCCACCTCCTTACGTGCGACAAGACGCAATGCCGCGTCCACCAGGCCGCGACGGGTGCGCTCACGCTTCTTGTGGCCTCTCGTGAGAGGTTCTGGCGCAGCTTCTAAAGGAAGAATGGGGGAATGCATTATCAAGCTCGTAATCTAGTGGGCTCGTTGATGGTAACGGAAACGCTATCAGGAGTGGCGTGTTTGCCAACCAGCAGGCTCCGGCAGTCACGAAGGAGACTGTCTGCCTCTGCACCAGGGGCGTGGTGCATGATGATACGGTCAGGACGAACCGCGACCAGCACTCCTTTAGGGGCCAACGGCAGGATGTCATGGTTCATGTCTTCGATGAAGTCACAGCTGCCGCCGGAGCGTTGGCCGCGCGTTCTGACCTCTAAGAAATGGCCTCCCATTTTTTCCCAGGAAACGATCTGCTCAGTGGTTAGCAGTGACAACGGGTCAACACCCAACCCAACCAGGGTCAGGTTGTCTCCAAGAGCATCGTCGCTCAGTTTGATCTGCTTTTGCATAGTGCGCACCCAGGCTTGGGGGAACAGGCTGCCACGTACCAGCTTGTCGCCCCGACGATGCTGCACGAACAGGCCGTGCTTGAAGGTGTTCTTAGGCTTGATGTCCAACTGTTCGAAGTACCTCCTGGTAGCGGGAGTCAACGCCAGCGTGCGCATCAAGCCGTGGATAAAGAAAGCTGCAATCTTGTTTTTGGGCATCACCAGGCGGCCCATGAGTTTCGCTAGATTGATCATCGCCTGGGCATGGGGGCGGCGCTCTACGTCATAGGTATCGAGTATTGCAGGCGCGGCATGGCCGCGAAGGACCCAAACCAGTTTCCAGGCAAGGTTGGCGCCATCTCGAAGTCCCGCTACGAGGCCCTGCCCGACAAAAGGGGGGGTGATGTGCGCCGCGTCGCCGGCGAGAAAGACGCGTCCCTTACTGAATCTGTTGCAGCACCGCGCGTGGAATCGATACACCGCCTTGCGCTCGATTTCCAGCTCCTGCGGGTTGATCCAAGGCGCGATCAGCCGGGCTATGCTTTCCGGGCTTTCCAGCTCTTCCCGGGACTCGCCGGGTTGCAGCATGAACTCCCAACGCTCCCTGCCGCCGGGTGCCGGCATGTGCGGCGTCGGACGGCGCGGATTACAGAGAAACTCGATGTGATCAATCGCTGACTTATGCCGGTTCTTGACATCGACAATCAGCCAATCCTCCGCATAGCTCCGCCCTTCGAACTCCTGGCCAATCAGCGCTCTGACCCTGGAGCTAGCACCATCCGCTCCGATCAGATACTGGGCGCGAACGGAATGCGACTGCCCATTCTCATCCCGTACGGAGGCGACGACGCCATCCGACTCTTCGACCAGGCTTTCAAGCTCGAAGCCACCTAGACTGGTCACTGACTTCAGGCGGGAGACCTGGCTGCGCACCGCGTATTCAAGGTCGGGTTGATAGAACGTCACGAGTTTCGGATGGCCGTCGACGCACCCCTCGGTATTGGCTCGACCGAACTGCCCGAGTACCGGGGAGTGCATCCTCACTTCAGGGATAACGATCTTCTCGAAAGCATCTTCCGACAAACCGGCTTGTTGCAGGATGCGGAGCGCCTCGTTGTCCAGGGCAATGGCACGCGGCATCAGTACGACGTCATGGACCTTGTCCAGCACCAGGGTCGTGACCCCATAGCGGCCCAGCAGCGCCGCGATCGTCGCACCTACCGGACCATAACCGATCACCAGCACGTCGACGGCGGCAGGAGGCAATTCGCAAACTTTCTTGTTGTTGTTCATCTCGAGCCCTTGTTGTGATTGAAGTCGTGAGACGCGAGGTCTCATCGTCAGGCAAGGTGAAGGTATTCAATATTGAGAGATATTTCAATATTGATGTTTTTGCCATTATTTTCTGGAATCATGCTCAACCCGCGATGGAGCCAAGGGGCGAGCCGAAGTGCGCGGCGTGAACCGGGTTTGCGCGTGTGCCAGTTTCCGACCGGCGACGCTTGGCTTCAGCGCTGATCAGCGTTGTCATTGGAGGCATAGCTGAAGACGGCCTCGTGAAGATCGCGGCGCACACTCTGTCTAGTCTTTAGGAATCAACCGTGGCACGTCCGCAGCCCCATCCCAACCCAGTCTTGCTCTGCTTCGTCGAGTTCGAGCTCGATGAGTCCAACGCCTGTTTGTCGCGCAATGGGCAAGCGGTGGCATTGGCGCCGACGCCCTTCACGTTGTTATGCGCGCTGGCACGCCAGCCAGGATCGCTGGTGACCAAGGATGCCTTGCTTGATGCCGTGTGGGGGCATCGGTTCGTCAGCGATTCGGTCCTGAAGACGGCCATTAGCGATCTGCGCAAGGTACTGGGCGACGATCCCAGGCATCCTCGTTTCATCGAGACGGTGTCACGGCGCGGCTATCGCTTCATCGCCCCGCCCTCCTCCGCACTTTCGATACCGCCTGCATCCGCGACAGTTACAGCCACCGGCACACCTTCGTCACCGTCATTCATCGGTCGCACTGACGAGGTCGCGAGGCTGCAAAGGGCCTGGGAGCGGGCGAATGGCGGCCAGCGCGCCGTGGTTTGGCTCGCCGGAGAGCCGGGGATCGGCAAGACCACGTTGATCGAACATTTCCTCACTGGCCTTGGCGACATCGCCTGCGCACGCGGCCATTGCGTGGAGCACTACGGCGTCGGCGAGCCGTATCTGCCGGTGCTAGAGGCGTTAGCCGATCTGTGCCGCACCGACCCCACCCTGCCGGCGCTGATGCGCGCCGTGGCACCGACCTGGCTGCTGCAACTCCCGTGGCTGAGTACCACGCAGGAGAAAGACGCATTGAGGCGCGAGCTTGCCGGTGTCGGCCCGGACCGCATGCTCCGGGAAATGGGTGAATTGCTGGACCGCTACACGGAGCAGCGCCCGCTGATGCTGGTGACCGAAGACCTGCACTGGAGCGATCGGGCGACGGTCCAGCTCATCAACTATGTGGCACGGCGACGTGGCCGTACGCGGCTGATGTGGCTGTCGAGCTTCCGCCTCGCCGAGGTGGTTGCGCTCGATCATCCCCTCAGCTCCTTGCGCCACGAACTGCGCCTGCAACGTCTGTGCGAGGAAGTGGTGCTCGACCCGTTCTCGGAAACCGAGGTCGCTGCCTATATTGCGTTGCGTTCGACCTCGCTGGCACGCGATGAAACCTTCGTGCGCGCCCTGCACGAGCGGACCGACGGTGTGCCGTTGTTCGTTTCGTCAATCACCAGTGAAGTGATGGACCCAAAGGACGACAAAGCCACCATCGAGGCTCGGCTTGCGGATCTGGCGGTTCCCGAAAACCTCGCAACCATCATTGATCACTACATCGCCAGGCTGGGTCCCGAGCAACGCACCCTCCTCTCCGCCGCAGCGGTGTGTGGGGTCGAATTCCGCATCGAGACGGTTTCACTGGCCCTCGAGCGAGACCTCGCGTCGGTGGTCCACGCCTGTGAAGAGCTGATACGCGAACAGGTATGGCTCATACGATCGCGGGCCACAGAAGTTGAGGAGACGCTAGAGCCACCCCACTCTTTCCGACACGCGCTCTTCCGCCAGGTGCTGTACGACCGCACGCCGCGCTCATTGCGCACCCAACTCCATCGCCAGGTCGGCGCTGCCCTCGAACGCGAGCGCACGACCGGCGTGCCGGTTGCTGCCTCGGAGCTGGCAATGCACTTCGACCGGGCTCGGCAGCCGATGATTGCGCTGCGTTACTACGCCGAGGCCGCAGAAGCCGCGCTGCTGCACTTCAGCCCGGACTTGTGCATTGGCCTCACTGAGCGCGCCTTGGTCCTGTTGATGCAGGCTCCCGAAGGGACGGAGCGCAATGTGCTCGAAATTACCCTGGCCACGCTGCAAGGGGTTTCGGCTTTCCACATGTTCGGTGTCGGCAGTGAAGCCAAAAGCGCCTTCGAACGTGCATACAGGCTGTTGGCGGATGTCCCCGAACACCCCATGCGCGGTCGTCTGCTGCACGGGTTCGGCTATCTGCTTGGTCTGCGCGGCGACTATGCGTTGGCGCTCGAGGTGGCGGAGCGTGCTGAAACCCTCTCCTGCGACGCAAATGATCAAGAGCTCCTGCTGGCGGCGTGCATCGTTCGGGGCGAGGTGCATCACCTCCAGGGACGCACAAAAACGACTCGCCGTTGGCTGGAACGCGCCCTCGCGATCGCCGAACCGCTGGACATCGGGACGAACGAGATTTTTGCGGCTGATCCTCAGGTCATGCTGCATGGCATGCTGGCTATAGAACTCGTGCGTTCTGGTCTGATCGAGCAAGCCCGAATCCACATGCAGCAAGCGCGGGCACGCGCGCAGGCGTTGCGCCAGCCCATGACCTGGCTGGTCGCCGCCTGGCAGGAGGTGTTGATCGAGGTGCGGATGGGAAACCACGTGCGTGTGGCTGCGCTGGCCGACGACATGCAGGCGCTGGTCGATGAATATTCACTCGCACTCGGGCGTACGGCTTGCCGCTGGTGGCGCGGCTGGGCCGACGCGCGCAACGGTGCACCGCGCGACGGCTACCGTCGCATCCGCGAGGCCTATGAAGAACACACCGGGCTTGGAATGCGCTCCGGTGCCAGCGAGGTGCTCGGCTACGCCACCGAGGCGCTGCTGCTCGCAGGTGATTGCAACGCAGCGCAAGTCGAGCTGCAGGAAGCATTTCGGGTGGGCGAAGAACTGGGCGAGCGCGTCTACCTGCCGCAACTATTGCTGCTGGAGGCAGCGATCTCGCGAGCGCAGGGTCAGCCCGACGCCGGCATCGCTGCGGTGCGGCGCGCAGTTGAAGAGGCTCGCGCCCAGGAAGCACCGTGGCTGGAGCTGCAAGCGCTGGTCGAACTGTGCGAGCACCCTGACGCTACGGCCGAGGACCAACAGGTATTGGCCACGCTGGTTGACCAGTCGCCGGAAACTGACGGAACCGAGCTGGCGAAACGTGCGCGCTCGCTGATTCACGCTGCCAAGCCGGCGTGAAGCGGCGCGATTTCTCTGCGGTAAGGATTACTGTCCCGACCGAAGTCTGACCTTTCGCTTACGACTCGCCCCAGGGGGACGCTTACGCTGTCGTCGAACTTTCTTGCCCCCTGGTCCGCGATGATCCTGAACCCTGAATCCAAATACCCGAGCCGCCGCTCGTACGTAGTGAAGCTGCGTAGCGACGCCGCGCCGGGGGCCCTGGTGGGCCGCCTCGAAAACCTGGTCACCGGACGACAGCGCGAATTTTCCTCCGCCGAAGAGCTGTTGGAGTCGATTGCCTCGGACCTCGCGGTGACAGCCGGCGAGCACACGGCAGATACCGGCGGCGAGTGACGCCTCCACCACGAACGAGTGCTCGATATGGCGACCGAACGGCGACCCTTCGCTGACGACTTCGCGCACACCGGGCCCTACGCTGATGCCACCTCGAATTTGCACGAGCCCAATCCGATGCCGCGACTTCCAAACTTCCACCTGTTGACCCGCAACACCGGGCAGACGCCCCTGCAACATGCCGAACGCGTAATCGGTGTCGTAAAGAGTGCGGCGCTTGCCGCGTCCATCGCCCTGATCCTGACCGGTTGCTCCACGGAGGTGCTGACGCCGTCGGTAGACCTACCGAGCAACTTCGCCGCGAGCACGGCCTCCGAAATGGAACCCGAGGCGGCATGGTGGGAGGTTTACCACGACCCGGTGCTGACGGATCTGGTGCGCCGAGCCGCGCGCGAGAGTCGCGACGTCAAGATTGCCGCCGAGCGCCTGCACGCCGCGCGTGCTGGCGAAACGGTCAGCCGCTCATGGCTGTTCCCGAGTGTCGGCGCATCCGCCTCCGGCAGCGATCGCAGCAGCGGCTACAGCTCGGCCACGAAACAGGGTTATCCGGATACCAAGACCACCAGTGCGGGGCTGGACGTCTCGTGGGAGCTCGACCTGAGCGGCCGCTTGCGCGCCGGCGCAGCGGCGGCTGACGCCGATGCGATGGCCGCGGAGCACAGCATGCGCGGCGTACGCCTGCTGGTGATGAGCGACGTCGTCAGCAATTACTTCACACTGCTCGGCGCGCAACGCCAGGTCGCGACACTGCGCGCCATCTCAGCGATGCAGGACGAGACGCTGCGTCTGGTTGTCGCTCGCCAGCAGGCGGGGCTGGCCTCGGCCTTCGACGTCGAACGCGCGCAGACCGACGCCTTGTCGGCGCGGGCGCAGATTCCGCCGCTGGAAACACAGGTGGCTGTGTCGCGCCATCGTATTGCGGTGCTGATTGCCGACCAGTCCTTCAATACCGCGAACATCCAGTCTTCGATCAGCGATGTGGCAGTGGTGCCCGAGGCCAAGCCAGGCCAGCCCGCAGAGCTGCTGCAACGTCGACCTGACGTGCTGGCGTTGATGGCGCAGCTCGATGCAGCCAATGCGCGCCGCAAGCAGGCCGCGGCCGAGTGGTTTCCGCGGCTGTTCCTCGACGCCTCCTTCGGCCGCCAGGGCTTGAGCCTGAACGGCGCCGATCTCGGCGTTGCACGCTTCACTAACGTGGCGGGTTTGCTGGCGATGCCGCTCTTTAACGCCGGGCGCACGCAAGCAATCAACGATGCGGCCGAAAGTGCTCAAAAAGAGGCGCTGCTGCGCGCCGAAGACGGCATCGTGCGGGCGCTCGAAGATGTAGAGAACGCCCTCGTCACGCTGGCGCAAGAGCGGCGCCGCGCCGGGTCGCTGCAATTGGCCGCCGCGTCCGCCGAGGCTGCACAGAACCGCGCCCAGTCGCTCTACAACCGCGGGCAGATCGACCTGTTGCCACTTCTGGATTCGCAGCGCGCGCGCCTGGCGGCACGCTTGAATTCCAACGAAAGCAACACCCGCCTGCTGATCGATAGCGTGCAGCTCTATAAGGCACTGGGCGGGGGCTGGCAGGTGTTCGAACAACCCGCTACTCCCACCGCAGCCACCAAAGCCGACCTGCCACCCCTTTCTTAAGAATCTGCCGTTTTACTAGAGGAACCGCCTTGAAAACCTCCCTTACTGCGGCCGGCGCCCTGGCCGTCGCCGTCATGCTTTGCGCGTGCAGCCCGGACAAGCCGACCGTGCAAACGCCACGACCGGTTCGCACTGTTGAAATCAGCTACGACAATGCCCGCGACATCAGTCGCTACGTGGGCACCGTGCAATCACGGCATGAAGTCGACCAGGCCTTCCGCGTGGGCGGGAAGGTCGCCCAGCGCAAGGTAGAGGTAGGCCAGTTTGTGCGCGAAGGCGACATACTGGCTGTACTGGATGATGCCGACTACCGCCTCGCCGAAGAAGCGTCGCGACAACAGTGGACGGTTGCCGTCGAGCAGACGCGCCAGGCCGACTCGGACCGCCAACGTCTGACTGCGTTGAAGGCTGACGGCTCGGTCAGTGCGGCCGACGCCGAGCGCGCGCAGACCAATGCCCAAACCGCGCATGCGACCGCCGAGGCCGAGGCGCGAAAACTCGAACTCGCACGCAACCGGCTCAAGTACACCGTGCTGCGCGCCTCGCATAGCGGCGTCGTCACGGCTGTCCGCTTTGAGGCCGGACAGGTCGTACCGGAGGGGCAACCGGTTGTCTCGATCGCGAATCCGGGCGAATCCGAGATCCTCATCGACGTGCCCGAGGATCAACTGGCCGTCTTCAAGGACGCGCGCTTCAAGGCCTCGCTGGCCAGTGCGCCGAACGAGATCTTCGATGTCACGCTGCGCGAGCTGTCACCACAGGCTGCAGCGCAGACGCGCACCTATCGCGCGCGGCTCAAACCGTTGCAGGCGCTGCCGCTGGGCGCCACCGCCACGGTGATGGCCGAGCGAGTCATGACAAGTGTCTCTGTGGCGGCAGTGCCAGCCACGGCATTGACGCAGATCGGCGGTCAGCCGGCGCTGTGGGTGGTCACGCCCACGGGCAAGGATCCGGTAGGCATCGTCGATCTGGAGCGTGTGGCAGTTTGGGGTTACCGCAACGACGAGGTACTCGTCTCCGGGCTGCAGGCTGGCAAATTGGTCGTCACCGCCGGCGTCCAGAAGATGACGTCCGGACTGAAGGTCGCGCTGCCAGGTGCGGCGATCGTTGACGCCAATACCACGCAGCAGGCCGCCCGATGAACAACTTCAACCTCACCGACTGGGCGCTGCGCCATCGCGCCATCGTTCTGTTCATGCTCCTCATTGTCGCGGTGGCTGGCGCCTTCAGCTTCACCCGGCTCGGCCAGCTCGAGGATCCGAACTTTTCCGTGCCTTCCATGACCGCCATGGTCATCTGGCCGGGCGCCACTGCCCAGCAGTTGCAGGACCAGGTCCTCAACCGCATGGAGAAGAAATTCGAGCAGATCGACAACTTCGAGAAGGTGGTCACCTACGCACGGCAAGGCTATGCAGGTATGACGCTCACCGTGCGCGGCGGCACTTCCAAGGCTGACCAGCGCGAAGCCTGGTATCAGGCGCGCAAGAAACTCAACGACCTGAGCCTCGAGATGCCTGACGGCGTGATCGGCCCCATCCTGAACGACGAGTACGGTGACGTATATGGCCTGATGTACGCCATCAAGGGCGACGGCGTCGGTCACGCCGACCTGTCGCACGCGGCCGAGGACATCAAGCGCCAGATGCTGAAGGTGCCGATGGTCAAGAAGATCGATCTCATCGGCAAGCAGGCCGAGCGTGTCTACGTCGAGTTCTCGCACGAGCGCCTGGCCGCGCTGGGCATCACACCACTGGCCATTGCCGAAAGCCTCAAGAGCCAGAACGCCATGGTGCCCGCAGGCCAGATCGACACCCGCGGCGACCGCGTCATGGTGCGCGTGAGCGGCCAGTTCGCCAGCGAAGCGGCTATCCGCAACGTGCCCATCGCCGCGGGCGGCCGGCAGATCAAGCTCGGTGACATTGCGACCGTTACACGTGGTTTCGAGGATCCGCCCACCTACACGGTCCGCCACAACGGCGAGCCCGTGCTGATGCTTGGCATCACGATGTCCAGCGACGGCAACATCGTGGACCTTGGCAAGGCGATGGACACGGCCGTCGCCAAGATCCAGTTGGAGCTCCCGCATGGCGTGGAACTTGAACTCGTGGCCGACCAGCCCACCACGGTGAGGGATGCAATCCTGGACTTCGGTCGCGCACTGGCCGAGGCGTTGATCATCGTGATCGCGGTGAGCCTGGCCAGCCTGGGCTGGCGGGCAGGCCTCGTGGTCGCGGCCACGGTGCCGCTGGTGCTGGGCGGCGTGGCGCTGGTGATGCTGGCGATGGGCTGGAACCTCGAGCGCATCTCGCTCGGCTCACTGATTATCGCCTTGGGACTTTTGGTGGATGACGCCATCATCGCCATCGAGATGATGGTGGCGAAAATGGAAACCGGCATGGACCGCGTGAAGGCGGCCGCCTTCTCCTATCAGTCCACCGCCATGCCGCGCCTGACCGGCGCACTCATAACGGTCGTGGGCTTCCTGCCGATCGGCCTCTCGAAGTCCACCACTGGCGAGTACGCGGGTGGCATTTTCTGGATCGTCGGCGCCGCAGTGCTGTTCTCGTGGATCTGTTCCGGTATTTTCACGCCGTATCTGGCGGGCAAGATGCTGCCCAACGACTTGGGCAAGCACCAGCACGGTGATCCGCACGACACGAAGTTCTACCGCAGCCTGCGCCGCCTGATCGACGCCGCCATCGAGCGTCGCTGGGTGGTCATCGGTGCGACGGTTGCCGCTCTGGTGCTTGCTCTGGCCTGTATCAAGCTGGTGCCGCAGCAATTCTTCCCCAACAGTTCGCGCCCTGAACTGGTCATTGACCTGCGCGTCAAGGAAGGGTCCTCGTTCGCCGCGACGACCGAGCAGGTCAAGCACATGGAGGAGATCCTGGCGAAGGACGAGGACGTGCGTTTCTATACCGCCTACACCGGCGCCGGCGCACCGCGTTTCTATCTCTCGCTCAACCCCGAGCTGCCCAATCCTGGATTTGCACAGTTCGTTGTGATGACCAAGGACCTGGATGCACGCGAGCGGGTACGTGCGCGGCTGGTGGCCTCGGCTGACCAACAATTCCCCCAGGCGTGGGTGCGCGTGACCCGGCTCGAGTTGGGGCCACCTGTCGGCTACCCGGTGCAGTTCCGCGTCGTAGGGCCTGATACCCAGAAGGTGCGTCAGATCGCCCGTGAGGTGGAGAACGTGATTGCGTCCAACCCGAAGGTGCGCGACCTCCAGCTCGACTGGAACGACCCGGTGCGCACGCTGAAGGTCGAGCTTGATCAGGACAAGGCGAGCGCGCTTGGCCTCACGCCGGCCGACGTGTCGCTGGCGACCCAGACCGTGATGAACGGCGCTACCTTGTCGCAGCTGCGTGAGCACGAGAACCTGATCGACATCGTCGCCCGTGCCGTGCCCGCTGAGCGCCTGAGCCTCGACACACTGAAAGACATCAACCTCTACACGCGCCAGGGCACGGTGGTACCGCTGTCGCAAGTCGCACAGGTGCGCGCTGAACTGGAAGAGCCAGTGCTTTGGCGCCGCAACCGCGATATGGCAATCACGGTGCGGGCCGACGTGAAGGATGGCGAACAAGGTGTTTCGGTGACTCAGGAGATCCAGCCGTTACTCAAGGAAATCGAAGCGAAGCTGCCGTCGGGCTACCGCATCGACACGGGTGGAGCCGTTGAGGAAAGTGACAAGGCCAACAAGGCGCTGATCGCGGTGGCCCCACTGATGCTGATCACCATCCTGCTATTACTCATGCTGCAACTGCAGAACTTCTCCCGCATGTGGATGGTGGTGCTGACCGCACCGCTGGGCTTGATCGGAGTGGTGCCAGCGCTGCTGGTATTCCAGTCGCCGCTGGGCTTTGTTGCGATACTGGGGATCATCGCACTGGGTGGCATGATCATGCGCAACGCTGTGATCCTGATCGATCAAGTGCAAATCGAGATCACTGAAGGGCGCGACCCGTGGAATGCTGTGCTGGATGCCGCCGTCCACCGAGCCCGGCCAGTGATGCTGACGGCGCTGGCCACCGTGCTTGCAATGATCCCGTTAACGCGCAGTGTGTTCTGGGGCCCCATGGCAATCGCGATCATGGGCGGCCTTACCGTGGCAACACTGCTGACGATTTTCTTCGTCCCGGCATTGTACGCTGCATGGTTCAAGGTGGGTCGCCAGACGGCCGCTGACACCCAACAGGTCCGGGGGAACGCCGCGCTCGCATCTGAGTGAGCCGCTATTTATCCGTGAATGAAACACCCCATCGGTTGCATCCAGCCTTTGGGGTGCAATTCATCAAACCATCAAGAGCGCCCTACGGAACCTGTGACCGGTAGATTCCCCAGCAAATTGAGCCCGGTACTCTTCACGAAAGCGCCATAGTCCATCGGTCTCTCGATACGGGTTTCAGTGTTGGGCAGAACGTAGGCCCAGGCACGCTTGGACGATGCGTCGTAAACCAGCTTGAACAGGCGGGTCGGCACCCAGACCTTGTTGTTGCCGACGGTGGTGTGGCCTGAGTCAAAGAGCGGGCCGGTAAAGACAAAAACATTGCCATCGGCGCGCTTGGCAAATTTCCTGACATCCGCCTCGACCTTGCTCCAGATCTTCCGGTTGTTGGTGGGGTATTGCGGCACCATGTTCGACAGCGCAAAGGATTGGGCCATTGCATTGGGGTTCGGTGCATCGGCTGCCGGGAATTGATGGCCGCGGTCCACCGCCGGATGCTGGCTACGGTAGTCGCTCAACTCTGCCCGTCCACTCTTGGGGATACGTGGGTCCGGGTAGAACTGGTTGGTGCGCTCTGCGGGGCTCTGTGCGGCGAGCGCCGTACTGTCATTATTGATTAAGCGCTGACTCCATTAGTGCGCGGATCGTAACGCCACAAGCGTCACGATTCCGTGTGCCCCGGAACAAGACCCACCTACTCAATACGTCACCTGCAATCAACGCCCCCCTGCATCTGGTATCGGCTCAGCCGATGAAAGCCTGCGATTTATCGATTTGAGCTGTTGTTGAGGGTCCTCGATCATGGGCCACCTTCAACAACAAAAATAAAGGCCCCGCCATGATTGCCCGCTTCCACAATCCAGTTGATACCCGCTTCGGCTGGAGCAGCCTTCTCGAACTTGCCGAAATCACCGAAAACCAGAAAGTCGCTCTTGTGACCTTTCCCGAAGCTCGTGGGCTGGGATTAGTGGATCGCATTCAGGACCTGCTGGGCGACCGGCTGGTGTACATCATCGAGGATGTCCAGCCCAATCCGGATGTGGCTCAGTTACGCGATACCTATGAGCGTTTTTGGCAAGAAGCCGGCGACTGCCATATGGTCGTTGCCGTAGGCGGTGGCAGCGCCATCGATACCGCCAAGGCATTGATCGTGGGTACCGAATCGGGTTGCTTCGATGAGTTGCTCGCGTTGCTGGCAACCGGTAAACCCTTCGTCCCGGCGCGCAGCAAGTTACTGATTGCAGCCCCGACTACGGCGGGTACCGGAAGCGAAGTCACCCCATGGGCCACTATCTGGGACTCGGCCAGCCACAAGAAATACTCCCTGCACCTGGAATGCACCTGGCCGAAAGTGGCCATTGTCGATCCGCAGTTGATGCTGACGGTTCCGGCTGGCGTCACCGTTTCTACGGGCCTCGATGCCCTGTCGCATGCGCTGGAGTCGATCTGGAACATCAATGCCAATCCGATTTCGGACACCTACGCTATCTCTGCCATTGAGGACATCCTGCACTGCTTGCCATTGCTGCGCCGTGATTTGTCCAACAAGGATCTGCGCTCCAGGATGGCGCTCGCGGCACTCAAGGCCGGGCTGGCATTTTCCAATACCAAAACTGCACTGGCTCACTCCATTTCCTACGAGATGACCTTGCATCACGGGTTGCCCCATGGCATCGCCTGCTCCTTCACCCTCCCGCTGGTTCTGGGCCTTGCCTGGGGCCATGACGAAGCACGCGACCGAACCCTTCAACGAATTTTCGGCAATGACTTGCACAAGGCTCAAAGCCAGTTGCGCGAGTTCTTGCACAGTCTTGACGTGAAAACCGAATTTGCCGACTACGGCGTAACGGCAAAGGAGGCTGAAGAGATGATCAATTTCGCCATGCAAGGCGCACGCGGCAAGAACTTCATCGGTTCACAAGCCGCCTAGCATCTGCCAGCCCAACCAAGCACCGCCAGCGGCGTAACGAACCGCGACGATTTCCTGCTGCACCCACAAAAGAGTGCACCCTCCGACGACATTCGGAGGGACCGAACAATAATAAGGAAAAGATCATGTATCGTGCCCAAACCATGCCAGGTATCGCAGCATCCACCTCGTCGTTTCGAGTCGCTCAGTGGCGCATGCTGCTGGCTGCCATGTTCTGTTATCTGTTTTTCTACACCGGCCGACAAACCTTCGGTTTTGCCATTCCAGGCATTCAGGCCGAGTTCGGCTTTACCAAGGAACACCTTGGGTGGGCATCGGCTGCAATGCTCTGGGCCTATGCCATTGGCCAGGCCATCAACGGCAACCTCGCCGACAAGTTCGGCGGCCGACGCATCATGACCCTTGGCGCCGTACTGTCCTGCGGCGCCAACTGGGTGACCAGCTTCGCCAGTAGTTTTTCCGCGTTGATCCTGCCCTGGGGCATCAATGGATACTTCCAGGCATTGGGCTGGGCGCCAGGCAGTCGATTGATCTCCAATTGGTGGAGCACCGGTGAGCGCGGCAAGGTCTATGGCCTTTACGTGTTCGCCGCCGGTTGCGCCTCGGTCCTTTCTTATGTGACCTCCATCGTGGTGCTCGAGGTGCTGCAACTGGAGTGGCGCTGGATCTTCCGGTTGCCCGTGCTGCTGATGCTGGCGGGTGGCATCATTTTCTACCTGGTGGCGCGTGAACGTCCGCAGGACATGGGTTTCGAACCGCTCTCCGACACCGGCGTCGCCAATGCCGATGACAAAAATCATGAAGTGGCACACGGCGAAGTCGAAACCTCCGTGCAACGCTACAAAGCCGTGCTGAAGAACTTTCGTCTGATCATCGCTGCAGTGTCCCTGGGTTTTCAGAACGCCGCTCGCTATGGCTTGATCGTCTGGGTACCGGTGCACTTTCTGGGGGCCAACTGGAAAACCGGCGACAGCATGATCGATCCGAAGTGGATCACGGTTGCCCTGCCAGTGGGCATGGCCATCGGTGCGCTCAGTAATGGCTGGATATCGGACAAGCTGTTCGGCTCCAAACGCTACCTGGCGATCATGCTCTACATGTTCCTGGGGGCAGGTACGAGCCTGTGGATGTGGACCCTTGCACCTCATAGCGCGACCGGTCTTGTAGCGTTGTTCCTTTGCGGTTTCTTCGTCTACGGCCCGGCGTCGAGTTTCTGGGCACTCTGCCCGGACCTGGTCGGCGCAAAGCGCGCGGGCACGGCAACCGGCGTGATGAACTTCTCGTCCTATCTGTTCGCCGGCCTGGCGGAACCGCTGATCGGCAGTATGCTCGACAGTACCGGCAACACGTCTTTGATCTTCATCGTGGTTACGGCTGCATGCCTGTGCAGCGCGGTGGTCGCGCTGTTCATCAGACGTTGATGGCCCGGCACAGAGGCTTGTATCAACAGCGGCGGCTCGGGAACAGGATCTTCTATGTACCAGTACCACAAGTGGCTACGTTCCTTTCATGCGGTGGCGAAGACTGGCAGTTTCACCCTCGCCGCCGAGTACCTGAGCGTTGGTCAGCCGACTGTCAGTGAACAGGTCAACGCGCTGGAGAAGAAGTTCTCCGTGGAACTCTTTCATCGTCGAGGCCGTTTTATCGAAATGAGTTCGGCGGGGCACAAGCTCTATGCGATCACCCAAGGGCTATTCGGCCAAGAGGATGAAGCCGTGCAACTTCTGCAAAGTTTCAAGCAACGCAAAACCGGGATGCTGCGCTTGGGCGCGGTCTCCCCGCCCATTGCGATGAACCTGACTTACGAATTGATGCAGCGGCATCCGGACATTGAACTGGAAACGTCGTTTTCTCCCGAAAAAGAAACGCTGGATCGCCTGTTCAACTTCGATATCGATGTGGCGATTCTTGCGCTCTCCGAATTCGACCAGCGCTTTGATACGCAGCTTTATCGACGCTATCCGATTATTGCGGTGGTTCGCGACGACCATCCCTGGGCCCGGCAGAAAGAGGTGTACGTCGAGCAGATCAGCGACGAAAAGTGGGTCTTGAGGGAAAAAAGCTCACGCACCCGGCAACTGGTGGAAGAAAGCTGCAAGCGTCTTGGCGTCGATCTGAACTGTGTCATGCAATTGAACAGTCGCGAGGCGATCGTCCACGCCATCGCCAAGGGCATCGGTATCGGTTTCGTGTCTGCCGTCGAGTACGCCGAAACGCCAGGCACCAAGCCGATCACCTTTGTCGATCACCCGTTTTCAATCGACTACCACCTGTGCTGCCTGGGTATTCGCAGAAACCGGCCGATGATCGCGGAGTTGTTCGACTCCAGTCCCATACCGACCACCTGATTCCGTAACGCGTTTCAACAATCAATTGGCTTACCTCCTGGTGACAAGAGGGACGGCCTTCCCCTACCCGAAATTGGAGATTCACCATGCACTACAAACAACCTTCCCAACTGCAAGCCGTGGTCCTGGACTGGGCAGGCACCGTCGTTGATTTCGGTTCCTTCGCACCGACTCAGATCTTCGTCGAGGCGTTCGGCGAGTTTGGCGTTGCTGTCTCACTGGAAGAGGCTCGCGGTCCGATGGGCATGGGCAAGTGGGATCACATCCGCACGCTTTGCAACCAGCTACAGATCGCCGAACGCTACCGTGCGGTCTTCGATCGCCTGCCGACCGATGACGATGTCACGGCACTTTACGAGCGATTCATGCCGCTGCAGATCGAGAAAATCGCCCTGCACTCGGCGCTGATTCCCGGGGCTCTGGACGCCATCGATGCGTTGCGCGACAAGGGCCTGAAAATCGGTTCGTGTTCCGGTTATCCCGCAGTCGTGATGGAGAAAGTAGTAGAGCTGGCGCGGAAAAACGGCTACGTCACCGACCACGTAGTAGCAACCGACGAAGTGCCCAATGGTCGTCCGCACCCGGCGCAGGCATTGGCTAATGTGATTGCTTTGGGGATCAGCGATGTCGCCGCATGCGTGAAGGTCGACGACACCTGGCCCGGCATTCTCGAAGGTCGTAGCGCCGGCATGTGGACCGTCGCATTGACCTGTTCCGGCAACGCACTGGGCTTGACCTACGATCAGTTCAAGGCCCTGCCCTCCGACAAGCTGGCCGCAGAACGTGCCCGCATCACCAAGATGTTCGAAGGTTCTCGCCCGCACTATCTGATCGACACCATCGTCGAGTTGCCGGCCGTCATCGAAGACATCAATGCCCGCCTGGCGCGCGGTGAAACCCCTCAAGGTTCCTGACGCCACCTGCTGAAACTGACAGTGGCCGTCCATGGATGGCCACAACTGACTCAATCGCGCGTATCGCATGGGTCATGTGTGTGGACCCACTGCTACCCCCTGTACCACGCCGCGTTCGGCGGCGTTGATGATCGTCCACCCTCTTCGTTCCCTCAACCGTAGATGTCTGAAATGTACGAAGAGTTACCGCTCTGGAAGCATTGTTCAAATCGGTTGATTCGAGATCTGTATCGGCCAAATCGATAGGTGCCACTAATAAGCTCAGCTTATTTATGAAATACAATAAAACGATTTTTCTTATTTCTAAATCATTGTTTATATCCACCCATGCATCACTCCTCACCACAAAAACAATACTGCCGGAGAAGATCATGACCAAAGCCGAATTCCCGACCACTCAACCGCTGGCAACCCCAGCGCTGGGTGAACCCTACCTGCTGACCCCTGGCCCGCTCACCACCTCCAAAGCCACCAAGGAAGCCATGCTTCGCGACTGGGGATCATGGGACGGTGCCTTCAATCAGGTCACCGCTGAGGTTCGCCAGAAATTGCTGAGCATGGCCGGCGTAGAGGACGACAGCTTCGCCTGCGTGCCTCTGCAAGGTAGCGGCAGTTATTCGGTTGAAGCCGCCCTGGCCACCGCCATCCCGCGAGATGGCAAAGCCCTGGTGCTGATGAATGGCGCCTACGGCCAGCGCGCCACCAAAACCCTGGAATATCTCGGCCGCGCCTTCATCTCTCTGGACAAGGGCGACTACCTGCCACCGCAGCCCGATGAAGTTGATGCCCTGCTCACGGCCAATCCGGACGTGACCCATGTGTTTTTGGTTCATTGCGAAACCAGCTCCGGCATCCTCAACCCGCTGCGCGAGATCGCCGACGTGGTGAAGGCCCACGGCAAGAGCTTGATCATCGACGCCATGAGCACCTTCGGCGCTGTGCCGGTGACCGTCAAAGAAATCCCTTTCGATGTGCTGGTGTCTTCGGCCAACAAGTGCATCGAGGGCATCCCGGGCTTCGGATTCGTGATCATCCGTCGCAGCGTACTGGAGTCCGCCAAGGGTCGCGCCAACTCGCTGTCCCTCGACCTCTACGAGCAATGGGTCTACATGGAGCGCACCGGTCAGTGGCGCTTCACTCCACCGACCCACAGTGTGGTGGCGTTTCACAAAGCGCTCGAACAGCACGCGATCGAAGGCGGAGTGCTAGGTCGTCAGGCGCGCTATACACGCAACCGCGACGTGCTGGTGAGCGGCATGCGTGAACTGGGATTCCGGACCCTGCTGGAAGACTGCTGGCTGTCGCCGATCATCACCACGTTCTTTTGCCCCGAGCATCCGAACTTTGAGTTCATGCGTTTCTACGATGAGCTCAAGACCCGCCAATTCATCATCTACCCGGGCAAGCTGACCCAGGCCGAAAGCTTCCGCATCGGATGCATCGGTCAGATCGACGAATACATCGTTCACCAACTGCTGCGTGCCATTGCTGACAGCCTCGTGGCGATGGGCGTGGACATGCCAAAACCGGCAGCCTGACGACCCCTTTCAAGATCCCTGCCGATTCGAGCATAGGTGCAATGGGTAGCGCCGCTGGGCGGGGATCTTTTTTTGAACCATGGATTCGGTGACGTATCGCTCGGCAGCGCCGGGCAGGAGTCAGCGACCGCGGCAATTTAATACGTGAAGCCTGATGCCATCCTCACCGCCATCGAATCGATGCCGTGTGCGTGGACAGGCCTTCTGCACCGAAAACAAAAACAAAAACAAAAACAAAAACCAATTAATTTGCGCTGTCTGGCACCACATACGGGATCAGAACACCATGAACAAGAACACCACAAGTCCTCTCGCAACCGGCTGGAAATCACTCCAGCGTTGGCGCGTGCAGATTTTCCTCATCACTTGGGTGGCATACGCCGGTTTCTATTTCACCCGCAAAGCGTTCTCCGTCGCCAAGCTTGGTATTGGCGAAGACCCGAACTTCATGCTCGAAAAAGCCATGATGGCCAATCTCGACGCCCTCTACCTGACGGCCTATGCCGTGGGCCAGTTTCTTTGGGGCAACTTCTCTGACCGCTTTGGGCCAAGAGTCGTGGTGCTGAGCGGCCTCGTCATCTCGGCCCTGGCGGCGCTACTCATGGGTACCTACGCCACCTTGCCGATTTTCGTCTCCTGCATGCTGGTACAAGGTCTGGCTCAGTCCACCGGCTGGTCAGGTCTATGCAAGAACGTCGGCAGTTTCTTCAGTACAGGCGTGCGTGGCCGCGTACTGGGGTACTGGAGCACCTCTTATGCCTTTGGCGGGATGGTGGCTACTCCGTTTGCTGGTTGGTGGGCCTACAACGCCTACCACGACTGGCGCATAGCGTTCATCAGCAGCGCCGTCGTGGTGCTGGTGGTGGCGGTGTTGTTCTTTTTCCTGCAACGCAACCAACCGGAAGACGTAGGTCTGCCTCCTGTCGAGATCGAGATCGAACCCGTCAGCAATGTCGTAGTTCCGCGTGAAAGCATGTGGGCTGGCTTGCGCACCGTGATGAAAAATCGAACCGTGCTGGTTCTCGGCCTTGCCTATTTCATGCTCAAACCCGCGCGCTACGCCATCCTCTTGTGGGGCCCGGTAATCATCTACGAACGCATGCCCGAGATTGGCAAGGTCGCCTCCGCCATCGTCCCGACCTCCTTTGAACTGGCGGGACTGATCGGTCCCATCCTCATCGGTATCGCATCAGATAAATACTTCGGCGCCCGTCGTATACCGGCGTGTGTCCTCAGCCTGGTGGTCCTCACCGTTTGCCTGGCTCTGTTCGTTCCCGCCATGCAAAGCGGAAGTCTGTACCTGGTGGTCGGCCTGCTGTTCATGATGGGCCTGACGCTCTACGGGCCGGACTCGATGATCAGTGGCTCGGCGGCCATCGACTTCGGCAGCAAGGACGGAGCGGCGTCCGCCGCAGGTTTCGTCAACGGTTGTGGTTCGGTCGGTGCGGTCCTCGGCGGCCTGCTGCCGGGTTACTTCGACACCATCACCGTGTTCATGGTGTTCACCGGCGCTGCACTCCTGGCCATCTTGATGTTGCTGCCGTTTTGGAACAGCCGGCCGAAAACTGTGGAAAGCCAACTGTCTGTCTCGATCCCGGTACAACCGGTCATCGTCGGCACCAACTCCTGAACTCGCAGTACCCACTTACCCTTCGCTGGAGCGATCATCATGAACTACAAACAACCTTCCCAACTGCAAGCCGTGGTCCTGGACTGGGCAGGCACCGTCGTTGATTTCGGTTCCTTTGCCCCTACGCAAATTTTCGTCGAAGCCTTCGCCGAGTTTGGCGTTGCAGTTTCCCTGGCCGAAGCCCGTGGACCGATGGGCATGGGCAAGTGGGATCACATCCGCACGCTTTGCAACCAGCCACAGATCGCCGAACGCTACCGTGCGGCCTTCGATCGCCTGCCGACCGATGACGATGTCACCGCGCTTTACGAGCGCTTCATGCCCTTGCAAATCGAAAAGATCGCCCTGCACTCGGCGCTGATTCCTGGTGCGCTGGATACGATTGATGCCTTGCGCGACAAGGGTCTGAAAATCGGTTCGTGCTCCGGTTACCCAGCGGTGGTCATGGAAAAAGTCGTCGAGCTGGCGCGCAAAAACGGCTACGTCGCCGACTACGTCGTGGCGACTGACGAAGTGCCCAATGGCCGTCCGCACCCGGCTCAGGCGCTGGCCAACGTGATTGCTTTGGGGATCAGCGATGTCGCCGCCTGCGTGAAAGTCGATGACACCTGGCCCGGCATTCTCGAAGGTCGTAGCGCCGGAATGTGGACGGTCGCGCTGACCTGTTCCGGCAACGCACTGGGGCTGACCTATGAAGAATTCAAGGATTTGTCCCTGGAGGAATTGGCCGAGGAACGCGCGCGCATCGTCAAAATGTTCGAAGGCTCTCGTCCGCACTACCTGATCGACACCATCGTCGATCTACCTGCCGTCATCGAAGACATCAATGCCCGCCTGGCACGCGGAGAAACGCCCCAGGGTTCCTGATTCCGCACGGCTTGTGTAACTGACAGTGGCCGTCTCACAGGCGGTCACAACCAAAAAACAACAAGAGAACCTCACCATGAACTACGCCCACCCAGGCACTCCCGGTGCCATCGTTTCCTTCAAGTCCCGTTACGGTAACTACATCGGCGGTGAGTTTGTCGCACCGGTCAACGGTCAGTACTTCACCACTACCTCGCCAGTGAATGGCCAACCGATTGCCGAATTCCCGCGTTCCACGGCCGAAGACATCGAAAAGGCCCTGGACGCTGCCCATGCGGCCGCCGATGCTTGGGGTAAAACCTCGGTACAGGACCGCTCTTTAGCGCTGTTGAAAATCGCCGACCGCATCGAACAGAACCTGGAACTGCTGGCCGTCACCGAAACCTGGGACAACGGCAAAGCCGTACGTGAAACCCTCAACGCCGACATCCCCTTGGCCGTGGACCACTTCCGCTACTACGCCGGTTGCATCCGTGCGCAGGAAGGCAGCTCGGCCGAAATCAACGAACACACCGCGGCCTATCACTTCCATGAACCGCTGGGCGTGGTCGGGCAGATCATTCCGTGGAACTTCCCGATCCTGATGGCCGCCTGGAAACTCGCCCCGGCGCTCGCGGCCGGTAACTGCGTGGTGCTCAAGCCTGCTGAGCAAACGCCGCTGGGCATTACCGTGCTGATGGAGCTGATCGGCGACCTGCTGCCGCCGGGCGTGCTGAACGTGGTGCAAGGCTTCGGTAAAGAGGCCGGCGAAGCGCTGGCCACCAGCAAACGCATCGCCAAGATCGCCTTCACCGGCTCGACCCCGGTCGGCTCGCACATCATGAAATGCGCCGCCGAAAACATCATTCCGTCCACCGTGGAGCTGGGTGGCAAGTCGCCGAACATCTTCTTCGAAGACATCATGCAAGCCGAAGAAACCTTCATCGAAAAAGCCGCCGAAGGCCTGGTGCTGGCGTTCTTCAATCAGGGCGAAGTCTGCACCTGCCCTTCCCGCGCCTTGGTGCAAGAGTCGATCTACGACGACTTCATGAAAGTCGTGATGAAGAAAGTCCTGTCGATCAAACGTGGCGACCCGCTGGACACCGACACCATGGTCGGCGCCCAGGCGTCCGAGCAGCAATTCGACAAAATCCTGTCGTACCTGGAAATCGCCAAGGGCGAAGGCGCCGAGCTGCTGACCGGCGGCAAGGTGGAAAAACTCGAGGGCAACCTGGCGACCGGGTATTACATCCAGCCGACCCTGCTCAAGGGCACCAATAAAATGCGCGTGTTCCAGGAAGAAATCTTTGGCCCGGTGGTGAGCATCACCACCTTCAAGGACGAAGCCGAAGCCCTGGCCATCGCCAACGACACCGAGTTCGGCCTCGGCGCCGGTCTCTGGACCCGCGACATCAACCGCGCCTATCGCATGGGCCGCGCGATCAAGGCCGGTCGTGTGTGGACCAACTGCTACCACCTGTACCCGGCGCATGCCGCGTTCGGCGGATACAAGAAATCCGGCGTCGGTCGTGAAACCCACAAGATGATGCTCGATCACTATCAGCAGACCAAAAACCTGCTGGTGAGCTACGACATCAATCCGTTGGGCTTCTTCTAAAAAGCGTGGGCGATGCAGTTGTTTCTGCGTCGCCCTTCAGATGGCCATCGCGAGCAGGCTCACTCCCACATTTGATCTGTGGCGTTCACAAAACCAATGTGGGAGTGGGCTTGCTCGCGAAGGCGTCCTCAATGACACACCTGACATTCAAGGACTGGATGCCCTGCTCCCCTTGATCGATCCTTTGGAGTCCTCGATGAAAATCCGTTACAAGGTGAGCCTTGTGGCTGCTTGTGTGCTGTTCGTGACAACCAGTCTTCTATCGCTGGTTCAGGTAGAGCAGATACGTACGATTTTGCGTCACCAGGTCGAGGCAAGTATCTCCGAGTCGAGCAATGCGGTGGCACGGCAGATTGAAAATTGGCTGAACGGCAAACTTCGCCTGATTGACTTGACGGCCCAGGCCATCGACAGCCAGTACAGCCCGGAAGCCACCCAACGCATTATCGAATCCCCAATATTGCAGGACCAATTCGAAGTGGTATTCGGTGCCCTTCAGTCCGATGGCAAACCCATCAAGAACAACGCATCCTGGAACCCAAAGCCTGATTATGATGGTCGCTCGCGACCTTGGTACGCGACCGGCAAGGCGGGCAACCAGGCCGTTTTAACCGAGCCCTACAAGGCCTCGACCTCCAACGAAATCCTGATCTCGGTCGTCACCAGGATCAGCGATGCTGGTCAGTTTCTTGGCGTACTGGGTGGTGACATCCGCCTGAATACGGTTGCCGACGCCATCAATACACTGGATTTCGGTGGGGCCGGTTATGCATTCTTGCTGAGCAAAAATGGCAACATTATTTCCCACCCGGACGCTGAACTGAACGGCAAGCCCTACAACCAGCTTTTCGCAGGCAGCGCTCTGCCTCTCGACAGTCAGCTTCAGGAGGTCAGCAGCGGTGGAAAGTCCCTCCTGGTGTCCTTCATTCCGCTCTCCAATCTCAAGGGCATGGATTGGTACATCGGTGTGGTACTGGATCAGGACATCGTGATGGCCGCAGCCCACATCCTGAGTTGGCGGGCCGTCATCGGGACCGGCCTGGGCGTGCTGATTAGCCTGTTGGTGCTGGGTCTGCTGGTAAGGCGGCTGCTGCGACCCCTGGATCAACTCAAGGACTCGTTGGCCGACATCAATCGCGGAGAAGGCGACCTGACCCGCCAACTGCCCGTGGTCGGCAACGATGAAATTGCGCTGGTCGCCGGGGAGTTCAACCAGTTCCTGCAGAACCTGAAAACGCTCATTGGCGCGGTGAAGAACAGCTCGCAACACGTCCGCGAGAGCACCACAGCGACGTCGTGTGAAGCGGATCAGGCAGCCAACCGCGTACAGGTCCAATTACAAGAACTGGATCAACTGGCCACCGCCATGACCGAGATGGCCTCGACCGCCGAGGATGTGGCGCGCAACGCTCAAGCCGCGGCCGAAGCGGCGATCGCTGCCAACGAGGAAACAGCAGACGGGGTTGCCCTGGTCTCCAGGTCGACGGGGGCGATCAAGCGTTTGGCTGAGGAGATGGACGCCACCGGTCATGCGATCAATGAGTTGTCCACGCTCAGTCAAAGCATCGAATCCATCGTGGCGGTCATCACCAGCATCGCCGACCAAACCAATTTGCTCGCGCTCAATGCAGCCATCGAGGCGGCACGTGCCGGCGAATCAGGTCGCGGTTTTGCCGTGGTGGCTGATGAGGTGCGCTCACTGGCCTCACGAACCCAGCAATCCACGCAGGAAATACGCGAGATGATCGACCAGTTGCAGACGGGCGTGAAACACGCCCAAGTGCAAATGCAGCAGAGCCGTGACACGGCCAGCAAGACGGCCGGGGATGCCAATGCAGCCAATGACACCCTCGAGCGCATCCGTGAGGCGATTTATCGCATCAATGACATGAACCTGCAGATTGCCGCAGCGGCTGAAGAACAAAGCGCCACGACCGAAGAAATCAATCGCAACACGACCAACATCCGCGATATCAGTCTTGAAGTTTCCGGCAGTGCGGATAAACAGGTTCGCCAATGTTCAGTGATGGTGGACCACGTCGGCCAGCAGGACAAACTGCTCAATCGCTTCAGGATTTGAGTTTTGCAATGGCCCGAATACTTGGGCTCCAAACCCGTTACAGACCACAAGAACAACTATTCCACCGAGGTAAAAAAGATGAGTGCGGCTTCTCTGTATCCCGTTCGTCCCGAGGTTCTGGCCAACACGCTGACTGACGAGGCGACCTACAAGGCCATGTACCAGCAGTCCGTCGTTAACCCGGACGGCTTCTGGCGCGAGCAAGCCAAGCGCCTCGACTGGATCAAGCCTTTCACCACGGTGAAACAGACCTCCTTCGACGATCACCATGTTGACATCAAATGGTTCGCCGACGGCACCCTGAACGTTTCCTACAACTGCCTCGACCGTCATCTGGCCGAGCGCGGCGATCAAGTGGCGATTATTTGGGAAGGGGATGACCCTGCCGAAAGCCGCAACATCACCTATCGCGAGCTGCACGAACAAGTCTGCAAGTTCGCCAACGCCTTGCGCGGCCAGGATGTGCACCGCGGTGACGTGGTGACTATCTATATGCCGATGATCCCCGAAGCCGTAGTCGCCATGCTGGCGTGTGCCCGGATCGGCGCGATTCACTCGGTGGTGTTCGGTGGTTTCTCACCGGAAGCCCTGGCGGGTCGGATCATCGACTGCAAATCCAAAGTGGTGATCACCGCCGACGAAGGCATTCGTGCCGGTAAGAAGATTTCGCTCAAGACCAACGTCGACGATGCGCTGACCAACCCGGAAACCAGCAGCATCCAGAAAGTCATCGTGTGCAAGCGCACCGGTGGCGACATCAAGTGGAACCAGCATCGCGACATCTGGTACGAAGACTTGATGAAAGTGGCGGGCAGTGTCTGCGCACCGAAAGAAATGGGCGCGGAAGAAGCGCTGTTCATCCTTTATACCTCCGGTTCGACCGGCAAGCCGAAGGGCGTGCAGCACACCACCGCCGGCTACCTGTTGTACGCGGCGATGACTCACGAACGCGTGTTCGACTACCGTCCGGGCGAAGTCTACTGGTGCACCGCCGACGTCGGTTGGGTCACCGGCCACAGTTACATCGTCTACGGCCCGCTGGCCAATGGCGCGACCACGCTGCTGTTCGAAGGTGTGCCTAACTACCCGGACATCACCCGGGTGGCGAAAATCGTCGACAAGCACAAGGTCAACATTCTCTACACCGCCCCCACCGCCATCCGCGCGATGATGGCGTCGGGTAAGGCCGCCGTTGAAGGCGCCGATGGCAGCAGCCTGCGCCTGTTGGGTTCGGTCGGCGAGCCGATCAACCCGGAAGCGTGGGATTGGTACTACAAGAACGTCGGCCAGTCCCGTTGCCCGATCGTCGATACCTGGTGGCAGACCGAAACCGGCGGCAACATGATGAGCCCGCTGCCGGGTGCGCACGCGCTCAAGCCGGGTTCGGCGGCACGTCCGTTCTTCGGCGTGGTGCCGGCGTTGGTGGACAACCTGGGCAACATCCTCGAAGGCGTTGCCGAGGGCAACCTGGTGATTCTGGATTCGTGGCCAGGCCAGGCTCGCACGCTGTATGGCGACCATGACCGCTTCGTCGACACCTACTTCAAGACGTTCAGCGGCATGTACTTCACCGGTGACGGTGCGCGTCGTGATGAAGACGGTTACTACTGGATTACCGGTCGCGTGGATGACGTGCTCAACGTGTCCGGCCACCGCATGGGCACCGCCGAGATCGAGAGCGCGATGGTCGCCCACCCGAAAGTCGCCGAAGCGGCCGTGGTCGGTGTGCCGCACGACATCAAGGGGCAAGGCATCTATGTCTATGTCACGTTGATCGGTGGCGAAGAGCCAAGCGAGCAACTGCGCCTGGAGCTGAAAAACTGGGTGCGCAAGGAGATCAGTCCGATTGCCTCGCCGGATGTCATCCAGTGGGCGCCGGGCCTGCCGAAAACCCGTTCGGGCAAGATCATGCGCCGCATTCTGCGCAAGATTGCCACGGCCGAATACGATGGGTTGGGGGATATCTCCACCCTGGCGGATCCGGGTGTGGTGCAGCATTTGATTGATGAGCACAAGATCATGAACGTCGCGTAAGCGCGGTTCTTGAGTCATCGAAGCCCTGCCCGGCATTGCGCCTGGCGGGGCTTTTTTGTTGCCTGATGTTTTTGCAGTGGCAGTTCGGGCCTCTTCGCGAGCAAGCCCGCTCCCACAGTTGATCTCCAGTGAGAATAAGATTTGTGCTGGGCGCAGATTACCTGTGGGAGCGGGCTTGCTCGCGATGGCGATCTGTCAGACACCACATCAACAACGGCCAATAATTATTGCCTTTGACCAGGCCTGAGCCAATTTTTCAACAGAATCGGCCGCTATCTGCCCTTCCTGACAGGCAGCTATCGGCCACGATCGAACAATGAATCTCACTCGCCCAACCCTTCTCGAACCATGTCAAAAAAGGTCGTCAGGATACGTCGCGAACTCTGTGCCCGCAGACAGACCAATGTCTCGGTGAAGTGTCGCTGAGAGTCAACAATCGGCAAGCCGCGAACCCGGGAGTCCGAGCCCAGCTCGGCTGCCGAGACGACCCCGACGCCCATGCCAATCGCCACGGCCTCGCGTGCCGCTTCACGCCCTTCCACTTCGATGGCCTTGCGAATGTGCAAACCCGCCCCAGCCATCTCCTCCTCCAGCGATAACCGTGTGACCGAACCTTGCTCGCGCAAGACCATGGGTGTGTTGTCCAGGTCGGCAAGGCAGATGGAATCCCGTTGCGCCCAGGGATGGTCATGGGCGACGAAGGCGAGCATGGGATCGCTGCGCAGGTGCAGCGTCATCAGGCGATCGTCTTCGATGTTGCGCCCCAGCAGGGCGATGTCGGCCTGGTGGCTGAACAACCGCTGCAGGACCTCGTCGGTATTGGCGGTTTCGATCTTCACTTCAACGCCGGGGTAACGGCTGCAGAAGCGTGAGACATAGGGCAAGACGTGCACCGGCGCATCCACGGCAAGGTTCAGGGTTCCCGTCGACAGGGTGCGGTAGTCCGTCAGCATGTCGTGGGCATCGATACTGATATCGAACAGGCGCTGGGTCAGGCCGAACAACCGCTCGCCCACTTCCGTCAGGCGCACCAGGCGCTTGTCGCGGTAGAACACCATCACCCCGTAATAATCCTCGAGCTTGCGCACCTGGTCGGATACCGCGGGTTGTGACAGGCAGAGTTGCTCGGCCGCCCGGGTGAAGCTGCCATTCATTGCAACGGCGTGAAACGCCTTGAGTTGGGTATGGGAAATCGTCATCGGCGCACCTCGCTATAGGTTCAACTTATCTTGCCATACGATAAATCGATTTTATTTATGGACGATGAACTGCAAGCATGATTTCCACAAGTGCCGCCCCTCGTACCCATCAGGAATGCTTTATGGAAATTGAACGTTTCGCTGTAGCAAAACGCCGTTCGGACATGGTCCGGTACGACAACCATCTCTATATCGGTGGCCAGGTCGCCTCGGACCTCAGTGGTGATATCGGGGCGCAGACCCGCGAAGTGCTCGCCGGTATCGAGCAGCTTTTGCTCAGTGCCGGCAGCAGCCGCGAGCGGGTGCTGTCGGTGCGCATCCTGCTCGCCCATCGCGAGGACTATGAAGGGCTGAACAGGGTCTGGGATGAGTTTTTTCCTGAAGGCCATGCGCCCACACGCGCTTGCACGCTGGCTCAGCTGATCGACCCCGGTTGGCGTGTGGAAATGATCGTGGTCGCCGCGTGCGGCTGATTGTGTCCTGAACCCTGCCTTTAACCGATCCATCGGAGATGACCCCATGCGCCCCTACTGGCTGGACCAGGCCCTGAAAAATCAACCCGCTACGCCCTGCCCTGCGCTGCAACAGGACACCCGCGCCGACGTCTGCATCGTCGGCGGTGGCTATACCGGTTTATGGACCGCCATCATGCTCAAGCAACAGAATCCCGAGCTGGATGTGGTCATCGTCGAATCCGACATCTGCGGTGCCGGTGCCAGTGGACGCAACGGTGGCTGCGCGCTGTCCTGGTCGGCCAAGTACTTCACCCTTGAGCGCTTGTTCGGCGTCAAAGAGGCGATACGCCTGGTCAAGGAATCGGAGAAGAGCATCTACGCCATCGGCACCTTTTGCGAAAAGTACGCGGTGGATGCCGACTACCGTCTCGACGGCACGCTCTACACGGCGACCAACCGCGCCCAGGTCGGCTCGACCGACGGGGTGATCGCGGCACTGGAGCGCCATGGCATTAACTCTTTCTCCAAATGTGCGCTGCCTGACGTGCAACGCATGGCCGGCTCAACCCGGCACATCGAGGGTTGGTTCTCGCCAGCGGCGGCCAGTGTGCAACCGGGCAAGCTGGTCCGTGGGCTGCGCCGAGTCGCACTGGAACTGGGCGTGCGTATTTTCGAGGGCACGCCGATGACCGGTCTGGAAGAGGGAATGCCGGCCATCGTCAATACGCCCAAAGGGAAAGTGACCTGCAACCGGGTCGTGCTGGCGATGAACGCCTGGATGGCCCGTGCCTTTCCACAGTTCTCGCGTTCAGTGGCCATCGTCTCCAGCGACATGATCATCACCGAGCCGCGACCTGATCTGCTCAAACAGATCGGTTTGACCAGCGGAGTCACCGTACTCGACTCGCGGATATTCGTGCACTACTACCACAACACTCCGGACGGCCGAATCATGCTCGGCAAAGGGGGCAACACCTTCGCCTATGGCGGGCGCATCCTGCCGGTATTCGACCAGCCATCACCTTACGCAGGGCTGCTGCGCAACACGTTGACGGAGTTCTTTCCGGACTTTGCCGATGTCGGTATCGCCGCCACCTGGAATGGCCCTTCCGATCGCTCAGTCACCGGGGTGCCTTTCTTCGGCCGCATGGGCGCAAGCGGCAATATCTTCTATGGTTTCGGGTATTCCGGCAGCGGCGTCGGTCCGTGCCATATGGGTGGACAGATCCTGTCGTCGCTGGTGCTGGGCCTGGATAACCCTTGGACACGCTCGCCGCTGCTGCAAGGTCCGCTTGGCCATTTCCCACCGGAGCCGGTCCGCTACCTGGGTTCATTGATGGTGCGTAATGCCATTCGGCGCAAGGAGCAGGCCGAAGACCACAACCGCCCTCCTCGTCGACTGGATGTGCGTCTGGCGAAATTTGCGGCGGCCGCCGGCAAGGCGGACAAGGGATAACGCCTCGGTCCTATGCAGTATTTTCATGCGCACCAACAGAAACCCCCGCCCGGTTATTTGCCGAGCGGGGTTTTTCCAGCGTCTGTCGTCATTAGAGCGAAATGGGCTCGAGCCGTAGCCGCTAATCGTAGAACGGCGCAACCGACGCCCGACTGCCGACAAAAAAGCTGTCGGCGACCAGTCGCAGCGGCTGAAGGTCCAGGTCACTGGACTTGTCGCCAATCAGCTGTTGAAAATGCCGATACACCGCCGTGTATTCGCCCTCCTCCGATACGACTTGGCGCACGCCGTCGATACTCAACAGTGCGCCACCGTTGTCCAGTCGCAGGATGCCTTCAGTGCAACGAATCTCGACGCTCCAGAGTTCCTCATGACCGTGATCGAAATCGAACTCCGCGCGGACATCGAGGTGGTGCGCGTCAGACAGCTTGATGGACGCGGCAATCGGCGACTGGCAGTTGCTGGGGACCCGCAGTTCGGCAGACTCGACAAACAGCGGCAGCGGCAGCAGATGAGTGACTATCGACAAGGCATTGATGCCGGGATCGAAGACGCCCAGGCCTCCGGGCTGCCAGATCCATGCCTGGCCGGGGTGCCACTTGCGCACGTCTTCCTTCCAGTCGATCTGTACGCTGTGCAAGGTGCGGCTGACCAGCCAGTTACGGGCCGCTTCGATGCCGGGCGCGTAGCGTGAATGCCAGGCGAACAAACCGCTGACGCCTTGCTCCCCAACCTGATTCACCAACGCCATCGCTTCACCCAACGTGGCGCACGGCGGTTTTTCTACCAGTACGTGTTTGCCAGCGGCCAGGGCTTGTTGCACCAGAGCGAATCGTCCTTGCGGTGGTGTGCAAAACGCAATCGCGTCGACGTACGGGCCGTTTTCGAGCAGCTCGCTCAGGGACTGAAAGTTCTCGACCCCGGCGCAGGGCTGCCCTTGCGTGGCGACAGCCACCAACTGGAACGAGGGGTTGGCGTTAATAGCGGGGACGTGTTGATCCTGAGCAATCTTGCCGTAGCCCACCAGACCGAGACGGATCGGTTGCATCAAAGACTCCTGATTATTTTTCTTATCTTGGTATGCGAGCGAGCAAGGTTACACCGCTCGGATCATTGATCGCAGCTCCCACCGAACCTTTACCCGGCAACCACCGTCCGAGTTAGGGCATCAATGTTAACTATTCACCGCGAGGTCGCTGTTTGAAAGCCGTCATCATCAAAAAATACCGCCTGATCATCAAGACCATGGGCTACGTGGGCTGGGCCCTGTTCTGGCTGCTGCTCTGGGATATAGCCGTCACCGTGGACTTCATGCTGTTTCTCAACAGCAAGATCAATCTGCCGCTGATGCCGCTGACCTTGCTCGGCTCGGCGCTGGTGGTGCTGATCAGTTTTCGCAACAGCAGTGCCTACAATCGCTGGTGGGAAGCGCGCACGTTGTGGGGGGCGATGGTCAATAACTCCCGTAGCTTTGCGCGGCAAGTACTGACGTTGCTGGATGACCCGGGTAATGAAGTCAATCCGATGAAGTCAACCCTGCTACGCCGCCACGTGGCGTACGTGAATTGCCTGGCGGCGCATCTCCGGGGCCAGCCGTGCCCGCTCGAAGTACAGGCGTTTATTCCCGCCGGGGAGTTCGCACGCAGCGGCACCACCAATAACTTTGCCAACGATATCCTCAACGGTTCCGCGGCGCTGCTGGCCCAGGAATACAAGGCCGGGCACCTTGACAGCATTCGCCTGGCGCGGCTGGAGTCGACTCTGGTTGATCTGCCCAACAGCCAGGGCGGCATGGAGCGGATTGCCAATACGCCGCTGCCCTACCCTTATGTCTATTTTCCGCGGCTGTTTATTTCGCTGTTTTGCCTGATTGTGCCGGTGGGGCTGGTCGAGTCCCTGGGCTGGTATACCCCGCTGGCCTCGACAGTGGTGGGCTTCATGCTGCTGGCCATCGAACGCATCGGCACTGATCTGCAAAGCCCATTCCGCGACAGCGAACACCAGATCCAGATGGAAGCCCTCTGCGAAACCATCGAGAAAAACCTGCACTCAATGCAACGCGATTCGCTGGGTAGCGATCATTTCAGCTACCCCAGTACAGCGGTGATTTAACAAAAAAACGGCGGGTGGTGAATTATTCAGTGTCCTCATGTATTTAAACTAAAGAGCGCGGGCAAAAAACGGGTTGGTTGCGGCCAACCAAAGGAGCACGGTGAGAAGCGTTTACGGTCCAGGTCAGATGCAATCCTGCGCCGCGCGTTCAAAACTTGAAGGCAGGAAGTTCGAGGCCAGCAAATGCCGTTCGTAGATGAACACCTTGCCGCCGTTCCCGGTCTTGTAGGCTTCCAGCACGTTATCCGCCGAGACTTTGCTCGGCACGACGATCCGGTAGCTGCGCTGAGTCTGCGAGACAGTCGGGTTCAACGCACTGCCCTGCAATTTCGGCACGACGCAGTCAGCGTATTGGGCCGGGGTCTTGCTGGTCTGCAAGGTCAGGGTCGGATCGTTCGGCGTGGAGGCACAACCGGCGAGCAGCAAAGCGGCAAACACCATGGCGGGCACGAATAAAGGGCGCATCGGTCTCATCCTGAAAGTAAAAGGATCGGTACAACAAGCAACGGGACTTCGTCACGAACGTCGTCATGGAGGCGATTTTCCGCCTGCTGCCGAGAAAGCAGAACTTGCGTTTCGTAATGTTCACTATTACTTCTAGCAATAGTTGCGCGCCGTGCCGACGGATGCAGACTCAATCACAACCAGAAAGATTGATGAGGATCTCTCCTTGAGAACATTTGACCTGATACGCGACGCCGTTTTGCCCGACTTCCGAGACCGGGTGGCCGAGTACCTGACCCAATACGAAACCGTACTGTTGTGCGAAAAAGCGCCCGACCGGGAGCTTGTACAGGCCACCGCCAATCAGTTACGCGGCTATTTGCGCGGGTTGAACACCACACGTGTATTGGGCATGGCGGATTGGGAGGAGCTGGATAGACGAGTGGTGAATACGTGGCTTTAGCCTCTGCGCGCGCTCTTTGGACTCGAGATCCAGGGGATGAATCGGCAATCGCATGTGCAGCAGCATTCTTATCAGCGCGGCAGCGAACAGGCAGGCGAAAACGATGGCGTCGATAATGACGGCGCTCAATGCGTGACCTGCCTCGTCATTGCTCGTATCAAAAGTACCGTCATCACTGCGTGCAAGATAACCACTGGCCACAAGAGAATCCCGCTCGCGTCACCGGAGAAGCCAACGTAGGTGAGATACAGCGCAACGGCTGCGTTATAGATCAACATGCCGAGCACGGGAGGGCCTGGCCAGCAGGTGACTGCCAGGGCAATGAGGGCAATGCCGGCCACGCGAACGATGACACCGGTCAGTTCGATGCCAAGCAGCAGATGCCCGACCAGAGACGGGACAAACAGCAGCCCCACGCCAGTGGCGGCCTCGATAATCGCGGCGAAAACCAGCAGTCCTTTCATCATACGGACGCTCCAGTCCGGGCTGCGCAGCCACGTAACTGCACTACCCGGTGAACGGGTTAATCCGATTGCGACTAACGCTTAGTGCCTATCGTGATTAACCTTGGTGGAAAGTTCCAATCCAGCAGCAATACTCCACTCTGCTTAGAAACTATCCGAGTATAGCGTGGGGCAATAAGTCATGAACTTAACCGTCTCCGAACTTAAAGCATCTCGACTTTCGTCATTAAAACGATGCCTTCACCAGCCATTACTGCATTTTTTAATCGCCGGTTTTGCACTCTTTGTGTTGTACGGAGGTTTGCACCGTTCCCCCGTCGATCAAAATCCTCAACGCATCGAAATCACGCCTGAAGTTGTCCAACGGATCGCGATCTCGTGGCTGGCGCGATGGCAAAGACCGGCATCGGAGCAACAGTTGCAGGGCCTGATCGATGACTATGTGAAAGAGGAAATCCTCTATCGCGAAGCGCTGAAACTTGGCCTGGATAAAGACGACACCATCATTCGCCGCCGACTGGCGCAAAAAATGGATTTCCTCGCCGAGGATGTCGCGTCACTTCGCGAGCCTGCACCCGGTGAACTTGAGGCTTGGTATAACCAGCGTCAGGACGCGTATGCCCTGCCACCATTGGCGACTTTCCGTCATTTATTTTTCGCCCCGGACAAACGCGGTGCTGATACACAAACGCAGGCCCAAGCCGCGTTAAGTGGCCTGACTGATCAGAACAGTGGAGAAGGCGATGCCTTCATGTTTAAAAACACCTACTTCGAACAATCCCAGGATCAGGTGGCGCGGGTCTTTGGTTCAAAGTTTGCCATTTCATTGTTCAAGCAAACGCCCGGAAGTTGGGTAGGCCCTGTGGAGTCCGGTTTTGGCTGGCACCTGGTGTGGATTGATTCGCTGGCCAAACCACCACCACCGCCCTTCGAAACCGTGGCCCGGCAGCTCAAGTCCGATTGGTTGTCCGAGCAACGCAGCGCATCGAAACGCGCGAGTTTCGAGGCACTGAAAGCACGCTATGACGTCGTGGTGATGATGCCGACGTCTACCAGCGGGATTGTCGCTGCTCAAACGGAGCGGCCGTGATGAAACACATGGTCTGGCTGTTGTTGCTCTGGTTCATGGGGCTGACGGCCATGGCCCATGAGTCCCGCCCTGCTTACCTGGAAATCAACGAAACGACCACCGGGCGCTATGACGTCATGTGGCGCACCCCGGTGCTTTCAGGCATGCGCTTGCCGATTGTGCTGAAGTTTGCCGACGGTGTGCGCTCTGTCGTTGAGCCGGTTGAAAGCGAACTGAACGATTCACTGATCGAGCGCCGGATCATTGATGCGGGTCCCACGGGACTGGTTGGGCAACGCATTGAATTTATCGGCCTGCAAGCGAGCATCACCGATGTGCTGGTGCGTGTCTCGCGCCTGGACGGCAGCCTGACGACCACTCTCGTCCACCCCGCACAACCCTGGATAGACATCGCTGGCACGCCGGGAATGCTCTCGGTGGCCGGTGCGTTTCTGGTCCATGGCATCCAGCACATCCTCGGGGGGGTCGATCACCTGTTGTTCGTCTTCGGCCTTCTGCTGCTGGTGAGTAACGGGTGGATGCTGGTGAAGACCATCACCGCGTTTACCCTCGCCCACTCCATCACGCTGGTGCTTGCTGCACTGGGCGCAGTGCGGCTTCCCGGCCCGCCTGTGGAAGCGACGATTGCACTGAGCATTCTGTTGCTAGCGGTGGAAATCGCCCGCAAGAATCGTGGTGAAACCAGCTTCACCATTCAATGGCCCTGGGTCGTGGCGTTCTGTTTTGGTCTGTTGCACGGCTTTGGTTTTGCGGGGGCGCTGGCGCAAATCGGCTTGCCCCGGCACGACCTGCCTTTGGCGCTGTTCACCTTCAACGTCGGCGTCGAGATCGGCCAACTGATGTTTGTCGCCGCCGCGCTGAGCCTTCGCGCACTGTTGCTGCATTGTCGATTGCCACGGTCCGCGCTTCTGTATGCCCAACCGGTTGCGTCCTACGGGTTGGGCACGCTGGCTGCCTTCTGGTTTTTCGAGAGAGTTTGGAGTTTCTGGACCTGAGTTGCCCCCTATCACTGCCGTATTCCCAAGAGGTGGAATATGAAACCCCATACACCCATCATCGTGCCGTCACTGTTAAGTAGCGCCGTGCTTGCTTTCAGCACACTGGCCTTGGCAGAGGGAATCCCTGATCGCGAGGTTTACTTTGGCCAGACGCACTCGCATACCTCCTGGTCGATTGATGCCTACCTGATCGGCAACCATCAGGTCGATCCCGAGCAGACATACCAATACTCACTTGGGATGCCGGTCAAGCATCCGATGGGGGTTGAAGTGCAGCTCAAAGGCCGACCGCTGGATTTCCATGGCGTGACCGACCACTCGGAATACGTGGGCGTGATCGCCCTGGCCAATGATCCGAAGTCGGACTTCAGCAAGCAGCCCATCGCGCAAAAGCTGATTGCCAAGACCCCGGAAGATTTCAACCGGGTGTTCAAATGGATCGCCGGCAGCTTGAGCCACCCGATCAAGGAGCTGATTGATCCGAAGGTGGCCGGCAACATCTGGCAGCAGAACATCGCCATCGCCGACAAGTACTACAAGCCCGGCAAGTTCACCACGTTCGTCGCCTATGAATGGACCTCGGCACCGAACAATCAAAACATGCACCGCAATATATTTTTCCGCGATTCGAAGAAGGTGCCGGACCTGCCCTTCACGGCCCTCGACTCGGACAAACCGGAGGATTTGTGGGGCTGGATGGACGATCAACGCAAAAAGGGCAATGAGGTGCTGGCGATCTCCCACAACGGCAACCTCAGCAACGGCCTGATGTTCCCGGTGGATGTTGATGATCGTGGTCGCCCCATCGATGCCGCCTGGGCCGAAACGCGGATGCGCAATGAATCCCTCACCGAAATTCATCAGGTCAAAGGCACCTCCGAAACCCACCCCGAACTGTCGCCGACCGACGAATTTGCCAATTATGAAATCATGAGTTTCCTGCTTGGTATCGACAACAGCACGTCGAAACTCAATGGCAGTTACATCAGGCAAGCCTGGCAGAACGGCATGGCCTTGCAGGAAGCCCGCGGATACAACCCCTACAAAATGGGCGTGGTCGGTGCCAGCGACTCGCACAACGGGGTGATTCCCTATTCGCAGAGCAACAACTTCGGCTCCCACGGGTTTACCGACAGCACCCCGGCGGCGCGTATTTCCGGCAAGGAAAACTCCGGCATGGTGGCCTTGCAAACCAGCACGTCGGGATTGGCCGGTGTCTGGGCGGAAGAAAACACCCGTGAATCGATCTTCGATGCCATGAAACGCAAGGAAGTCTATGGCACCAGCGGCGTGCGCATCCCCGTGCGCCTGTTTGGTGGCTGGGGTTTCGACAGCAGTGTCTGGAACGAAAAAGACTGGGTTCAAACTGCTTACGCCAAGGGCGTGCCCATGGGCGGCGACTTGCCGGCAAAACCGGGTAAAGCGGCGCCGTCCTTTGTAGTGTGGGCGGTCAAGGATGCAGACGACGGCAACCTCGACCGCATCCAGATCATCAAGGGCTGGACCAAAAACGGCCAGACCTTCGAGAAGATCTATGACGTCGTCTGGTCCGGTGATCGCCAACCGGACCAGGCGACCGGCAACGTACCGTCGGTGGGCTCGACAGTTGACGTTTCCAAGGCGACTTACACCAACACCATTGGTGCCACCGAGCTGAAAAAAGTCTGGGTCGATCCGGATTTCGATCCGGCGCAGCACGCGTTCTACTACGCCCGCGTGCTACAGATCCCGACACCGCGCTGGAGCACCTATGACGCGGCCAAGCTGCAAGTACCGCCGCCGGCGGATGTCTCGGCCACCGTCCAGGAACGCGCCTGGACCTCACCGATCTGGTACACGCCGAATGCTGAGGACAGCAAGTCCATCGCCGGCGGTAAAACCATCGATCAACTGAAAACCGAAGGGGCCAAAGCACTCACCAACGAGCAACTGCAAACCTATGTGGTGGGCAAAACCATCAAGGTGCGCAATACCGTCACCGGCCAGACGTTTGAGATCGTCTATGGCACCGACGGCCAACGTCTGGTCACCAGCGTCGACGGCAAGCCGCCTGCACAAGGGGAATACCTGAACATGCTGCATGCCGGCCAGTTTGGCGTTCCGGCCAAGTATGAAATCAAGGACGGCCATCTGCTGACAACACTCGGCGGCACGCCCTTCGAGGCCACGGTGTTCGAGCAAAACGGCAAATACGTGGCGGCTCGCAGCAACGAGTTTGGCTATGCGAATTATGAGGTCGAGGTGGTCAAGTAGTGTCGAGGCCAGCATCGATGCGCTGCATTCATCGATGCTGGCCGATTGACGAGCAATAGCAGTTGTTGCCCACAGGAACTACTGGTCCGCAGTGGATGCAACTGAAGATCGACAAGCCTCAGCCCATTGCCTGCAGCCATTTAAGTAAATCCATTTCCAGGCTGCCTGGCTTAGGAGCTGTGGGAGATAACAGGCAGTAGCGGGAGCCGTCTTCAACAAATCCTAATGGCGCGGCCAACACACCGCTCTGGATATCGTCGCGCACCAAGTGCCACGGGCCAATGGCTACTCCGAGGCCTGCGACAGCCGCCTGGATGCTGAAATAAAAGTGCTCAAAAGATTGCATGTCCATCTCAGAAATGGGCAGTCCTTTTGCGCCAGCCCACTCCTGCCAAGCGGTAGGCCGGCTAGTTGTCTGAAGCAATGGGGCCGAGGAGCGCAGACCTTTCCTGCTTTTGCCGAACCACTGATCTGCCTTTTCTGGCCTGCATACAGGGCCGACCTTCTCTGTGAATAGAGTCTCGGCATGATATCCGGGGGGGCGAGGAAAATCGTCCCGTCGAATGGCCAAATCTATGCCATGGTCGAATGAAAAGATGCCGCCGCCAGCCACTAAATGGATTTCTAACCCTCGATGATGTGTTTGGAAGTCGCTCCAACGAGGGATCAACCATCGCATTAAAAGCGTTGGCTCACAGGACAGGACAAGCTGACGAGCACGACGGGCATCGGTGCGTATCTCGCCAACTGCCTGGTTCATCAACCCAAGCCCTTCACTAACCGCTTTCGCCAGGTGTCTTCCGGCATCCGTCAAAAAAACCCTTCGGCTACGCCGCTCGAACAGGTCAACGCCCAAATCCTCTTCAAGCAAGCGCACTGCGCGGCTAATGGCACCCGGGGTCAGATGCAGTTCGTCTGCCGCTCGGGCGAAGTTTTCGAACCGTGCGGCTGATTCGAAGCAACGCAACGCAAGTAGAGAAGGCATGCGAGCCTTAGAAATTAGTGAGTCGTAGTCACTATTTCCTTCAGAAATCATCGTTAGTACCAAGGTAAATCATCTGTAAATATCGCTCTCTATCACCACAATTCGAAGGGTACAGCATGAGCGAATGGATAGCCGTAATCACCATTACAATACTCGCATGCATCAGTCCAGGACCGGATTTCGCCATGGTTTGCCGCAACGGATTGCTATTGTCTCGACGAGCAGGCGTCCTCACAGCGGTGGGAATTGGTATGGGGGTGCTTGTCCACGTGTGCTATACGCTGCTCGGACTAGGGTTAGTGCTTCAACAAACGCCTTGGTTGTTCAATGCGCTGAAGCTGGCTGGAGCGGCGTATCTCGTCTACCTAGGCATCAAAATGCTTCGTTCCAAGCCGGCTATTGAACAGCTAGACGCACCGCCACCCGCCATGTCAGATCTGGCAGCTCTGCGTACGGGATTTCTCACGAACGCGTTGAACCCTAAAACATCGATCTTCATCGTTAGTGTGTTCATTGGTGTAGTACGGCCGGACACCGCCTTGACAGTGCAAATTGCATATGGACTGTTCATCGCTGGGGCGCACGCGGTGTGGTTCAGCCTCATCGCGCTGTGCTTCTCAGCCGGGAGGGTGCGCGAGAAATTGATGGCCGCACGACAATGGATTGACCGGATTTTTGGCGGCCTACTCGTGAGCTTCGCAATATTACTGACAATCGCTCAGCGTTCAGCTTGAGTTGAATGGGCCTTTGCGCAGGGATGGCGGGATGTGATTGTTATCGACGGCCTTCACGCGACACTCCAATGGCCCAGGCTGGCATTGCTCATGCGGATTGAGTACGCGCATCCACATCACTTGCAGACTCAGCTCTGATCTTGAACCAGAGGGAGTACATCGCTGGCGGGGTTCTCATCATGGGACTAGCCGCCAAGACCTCGCGCATCTGTGCGGCAATATCGCGCAACCCTGTCCGCTCCGCGCCCATAACCCGAAAGGCCACCGGGTATGGCGCCCAAGCAACATCACGCAAAGCGCGAGCATCTCGCAGGTTAATTTCAGGCAGTGTGACCGGCAGTACTCCGAGCAACGGGCAATACCTCCCTCCCTTTTATCGCCTTTGAACCAGAAACTCATTTCAAGGACTTGTGCTTCCGGTATTATGGTATACCATCATACGCACAGACACTCTTACCCCCAACGGAGCAGCCCATGAGTTTCGAAATTCGCAAGATCGTCAGCTATGTCGAAGAAACCTTTATCGAAGGCGGCAAGGCTACGGACAAGCCTGTGACCATGCTCGGGCTGGCCGTGGTGATGAAAAACCCTTGGCTGGGTCGCGGCTTTGTCGAAGACCTGAAGCCGGAAATTCGCGCCAACTGCTCTGACCTCGGCGCGCTGATGGTCGAGCGCCTGGTGGGCATCATCGGCGGCGCCGAGAAGATCGAGGCATATGGCAAGGCCGCCGTAGTGGGCGCCGACGGTGAAATCGAGCACGCCTCCGCCGTGATCCATACCCTGCGCTTCGGCAACCATTACCGCGAAGCGGTGAAAGCCAAGAGCTACCTGAGCTTCACCAACAAGCGCGGCGGCCCGGGCACCTCGATCCAGATCCCGATGATGCACAAGGACGACGAAGGCCTGCGTTCGCACTACATCACCCTGGAAATGCAGATCGAAGATGCACCGCGTGCCGACGAAATCGTGGTTGTTCTGGGTTGCGCCGATGGCGGCCGCCTGCACCCACGTATCGGCAACCGTTACATCGATCTCGAAGAGCTGGCCGCTGAAAACGCCCAGTAATCAAGGTCGGTAAGAACAACAAAAAGGCATGCAGGAGCGCTCCATGATTCGGCTCACCGCTGAACGCACCCCGGCTGGCACCAGTTACCTGGCGACCGGCCAAGGCCAGCCCGTGGTTTTGATCCACGGCGTGGGCCTGAACAAAGAAATGTGGGGCGGCCAGGTCGTTGGCCTGGCCACGAAGTACCGTGTGATTGCCTACGACATGCTGGGTCATGGCGCCAGCCCGCGCCCGGAAAGCGGCACGCCCCTGCTCGGCTATGCCGACCAGTTACTTGAACTGCTCGACCACCTGCAACTGCCTCAGGCGACGGTGATCGGCTTTTCCATGGGCGGGCTGGTGGCGCGGGCTTTTGCATTGCATTACCCGCAACGCCTGCAAGGCCTGGTGGTCCTCAACAGCGTGTTCAATCGCAGCCCCGAACAGCGTGCCGGCGTTATCGCCCGCACCGCTCAAGCGGCCGAGCACGGACCAGACGCCAACGCCGAAGCCGCTCTGTCGCGCTGGTTCAGCCGTGAATATCGGGCGGCCAACCCGGCGCAGATTGCGGCCTTGCGCCAAACTCTGGCAGACAATGACCCGCAGGGATACCTGACCACCTATGAGCTGTTTGCGACCCAGGACATGTACCGCGCTGACGATCTGGGCTGCATCCAAGTGCCGACGCTGATCGCCACCGGTGAACTGGACCCGGGCTCCACACCGGAAATGGCCGAGCAATTGGCCGCACGCATTCCCGGCGCGACAGTTGCCGTGCTCGCCGAGCAGCGGCATATGATGCCCGTAGAATCACCGCGCCTGGTCAACCAGCTGCTGCTGGAGTTTCTCGACACGGTGCACTCCCGACAAAATCAAATAAAGGGGATCGTTGCATGACACTCGCACGCTTCCAGATGTGCATCGGCGGTGAATGGGTCGATGCCCTCTCCGGCAAGACTTTTGAAAGTTTGAACCCCGCCCTGGCTCAAGCCTGGGCTGAATTACCCGATGCCGACGAAGCCGATGTCGAGCGCGCCGTGCAGGCTGCGCAGACGGCTTTCGACAGCCCGGCCTGGCGCGGCCTGACCGCCACCGCTCGGGGCAAACTGCTGCGCCGTCTCGGCGACTTGATCGCCGAAAACAAAGAACAACTGGCGCAGCTGGAAAGTCGCGATAACGGCAAGCTGATTCGCGAAACTCGCGGTCAGGTCGGCTACCTGCCGGAGTTCTTCCACTACACCGCGGGCCTGGCCGACAAGCTCGAAGGCGGCACCCTGCCCCTCGACAAGCCGGACCTGTTTGCCTACACCGTGCACGAAGCCATGGGCGTGGTCGCCGCGATCATTCCCTGGAACAGTCCGCTGTACCTGACCGCGATCAAACTCGCCCCGGCCCTGGCGGCGGGCAACACCATCGTGATCAAACCGTCGGAGCACGCCTCCGCCACCATTCTCGAACTGGCCCGTCTGGCGCTGGAAGCCGGCATCCCGCCGGGCGTGGTCAACGTCGTTACCGGTTACGGCCCAAGCACCGGCGCCGCCCTCACCCGCCATCCGCTGGTGCGCAAAATCGCCTTCACCGGCGGCGCTGCCACGGCCCGGCATGTGGTGCGTAGCAGCGCTGAAAACTTCGCCAAGTTGTCTCTGGAACTGGGCGGCAAATCACCAAACATTATCTTTGCCGATGCCGACCTCGACAGCGCGATCAACGGTGCGATTGCCGGGATCTATGCGGCATCAGGCCAGAGCTGCGTTTCCGGCTCGCGGTTGTTGGTGCAGGACGAAATCTACGATGAGTTCGTCGATCGTCTGGTCGAACGTGCCAAGCGCATCCGTATCGGCAACCCGCAGGAAGACAGCAGCGAAATGGGCCCGATGGCCACCGCACAGCAACTGGCTGTGGTCGAAGGCCTGGTCGCCGATGCCATCGCCGAAGGTGCGCGCCTGCGCCTGGGTGGCAAGCGTCCGCAAAATCTGGGCGATGGCTGGTTCTACGAGCCGACCCTGTTCGAATGCGAGCGCAACTCCATGAAGATCATGCAGGAAGAAGTCTTCGGTCCGGTGGCCTCGGTCATCCGTTTCAAAGATGAAGCCGAAGCCCTGGCGATTGCCAACGACTCGCAGTTCGGCCTCGCCGCCGGTATCTGGACTCGTGATTTGGGCCGCGCCCATCGCCTGGCCCGGGACGTGCGCTCGGGGATTATCTGGGTCAATACCTACCGAGCCGTCTCGGCCATGGCGCCGATCGGCGGCTTCAAGAACAGCGGCTATGGACGCGAGAGCGGCATCGATTCGGTGCTGGCCTATACCGAACTGAAAACGGTGTGGATCAACCTCTCTCAGGCACCCATGCCTGACCCCTTCGTGATGCGCTAGGAGACCGCCGACATGATCGAACCCGGCATTTACAAAGACGTCATGAGCTCGTTCCCATCCGGGGTCACGGTGGTCACCACCCTGGACCTGGACGGTGGCATCGTCGGCATCACCGCCAGCGCCTTCAGTGCCCTGTCGATTGATCCGGCACTGGTGCTGTTCTGCCCCAACTATGCCTCGGACACGTACCCGATCCTGCGTGACAGCAAGCAGTTCGCGATTCACCTGCTATCGGCCGACCAGACTGCCGAAGCGTATGCGTTTGCGGGCAAAGGCAAGGACAAGGCCAAAGGCATCGACTGGCACCTCAGCGAGCTGGGCAACCCGCTGTTGCGCAAAGCCACGGCGATCATCGAGTGCGAACTGTGGCGTGAATACGACGGCGGCGATCACGCGATCATTGTCGGCGCGGTGAAGAACCTGATTCTGCCCGAGCAACCGGTCACGCCGATGATCTATCACAAAGGCAAGCTGGGGCCGCTGCCCACCCTGGCCTGATGTTTATCTTCAGGGCGCAGGTCCATGTGGGAGCGAGCCTGCTCGCGATGACGGCAGCACATTCAACATCAATGTGAGTGACACACCGCTATCGCGAGCAGGCTCACTCCCACATAGAGCGCCTCCACTTTCTTGGGAGCCGGCATGAACCCAGCAACCTCGCAACTGTTCCGCCAGCAAGCCTACATCGACGGCCAATGGCTGGATGCGCCCGATGGCGCCTGTCAGGACATTTTCAACCCGGCCACCGGCGAAAAGATCGGCCAGGTGCCGAACCTTGGCGCCGCAGAAGCTCGTCAAGCCATCGCCGCCGCCAACAAAGCCTGGCCGACCTGGCGTGCTCTGACCGCCAAGGAACGTAGCCAGACGCTGAAACGCTGGCACGCGCTGATGATTGAAAATGCCGATGCGCTGGCAGAAATCCTCACCCTCGAACAAGGCAAGCCACTGGCCGAAGCCAAGGGCGAAATCCTCTACGCCGCGAGTTTCATCGAGTGGTTCGCCGAAGAAGCCAAGCGCATCTACGGCGACACCATTCCCAGCCACAAAGGCGATGCACGCATTGTGGTCAGCAAGGAACCGATCGGCGTGGTTGCGGCCATCACCCCGTGGAATTTTCCGGCGGCGATGATCACCCGCAAGGCCGGCCCGGCGCTGGCAGCCGGTTGCCCGTGCATCGTGAAACCGGCACCGGAAACCCCGTTTTCGGCGCTGGCCATGGCCGCGTTGGCGGAACAGGCCGGGATCCCACCCGGCATTTTCAATGTGATCACCGGCGACGCCGTGGCCATCGGTGGCGAGCTGACCGCCAGCCCGCTGGTGCGCAAACTGTCGTTCACCGGTTCCACCGCCATAGGCAAGTTGCTGATGGCGCAGTGCGCGCCAACCCTGAAAAAAGTCTCACTGGAACTGGGAGGCAACGCGCCCTTCATCGTGTTCGACGATGCTGATCTGGAGCGTGCCGTAGAAGGTGCGCTGATCGCCAAGTTTCGCAATGCCGGGCAAACCTGTGTCTGTGCCAATCGCTTCCTGGTGCAGAGCGGCATTCATGATGCTTTTGCCACGCGACTGGCCGAGCGCGTGGCGCAACTGAACGTCGGCAGTGGCTTCGAGGCAGGTGTCACTCAAGGTCCGCTGATTAACGAACGCGCGGTGGCCAAAGTCGAAGACCACGTTCAGGACGCCCTCTTCCAAGGCGCCCGACTGCTTTGCGGCGGCGAACGCCATGCGCTGGGGCACGGCTTCTTCCAGCCAACCGTGCTGGCCGGCGTGACCGGTGACATGAAAGTCGCTCAAGAGGAAACCTTTGGCCCGCTGGCCGCGGTGTTCCGCTTCGAGAGCGAAGCCGAGGCTGTGCAGTTGGCCAACGACACCGAGTTCGGCCTTGCGGCTTACTGCTACACCCGCGATCTGGGGCGCGCCTGGCGCATGAGTGAAGCGCTGGAATACGGCATGGTCGGGATCAACGAAGGACTGATTTCCACTGAAGTCGCGCCCTTTGGCGGGATCAAATCCTCGGGTCTCGGTCGTGAAGGATCCAAGTACGGCATCGAAGATTATCTGGAGCTCAAGTACACCTTGATGGGCGGGCTTGACGATTTTGGGAGCACACCGCGATGAGCAATGAAAAGTACGAAAAAGGCCTGAAAATCCGCACCCAGGTGCTGGGCGAAGCCTACGTGAACCGCTCCATCGAAAACGCCGACGACTTCACCCGGCCTCTTCAGGAGATGGTCACCGAGTACTGCTGGGGCCACGTCTGGGGCCGTGAGGGCTTGTCGCTTAAAGAACGCAGCATGATAAACTTGGCAATGATTTCGGCCCTCAACCGGCCTCACGAACTCAAGCTGCATGTACGCGGTGCCTTGCGTAACGGGCTGAGTCGTGAACAAATACGCGAAATTTTGCTTCAAGTCGGTATTTATTGCGGTGTCCCCGCTGCCGTAGACAGTTTCCGGCTCGCCCGTGAAGCCTTCGCCGAAGCCGATGCCGAGGCCTCCAGTTAACCCTTGGCTGTTTTTGATGACCTGAGCACGATGATCCTGGATCGAAGTGCTCTTTTTGCATGGACAGCCACACTCAGAGCGGACCCCATGAAACGCCTGCCACTCGACGACAGCTTCAAGGTCAATCGCAACCCCGTTACCCTGCGCGAAATCGTGCTGGATAAACTGCGAAGCGCCATCATGAATTTCCAGCTCTTGCCGGGAGATCGTCTGGTCGAACGTGATCTGTGCGATCGCCTGGGCGTCAGCCGCACGTCCGTACGCGAAGCCTTGCGTCACCTGGAATCCGAAGGCCTGGTGGAATTCGCCGACGCCAAAGGGCCCAGTGTCGCGATCATTACCCTGGCCGATGCCGTGGATATCTATGAGCTGCGTTGTGTGCTCGAAGGCCTGATCGTCCAGTTGTTCACCCTGCGTGCCAAGGCCAAGGACATCAAGGCCCTGGAAAAAGCCCTCGAGGAAAACCGCAAGGCCCTCAAGGAAGGTGAACTGCAACAGGTAATCGATTCGGTTCAGGGTTTCTACGACGTCCTGCTCGAAGGCTCCGGCAATCATGTGGCGGCCACTCAGCTGCGTCAGTTGCAGGCACGGATCAGCTACCTGCGGGCGACGTCGGTGTCCCAGGAAAATCGCCGTGGCGCGAGCAATCAGGAAATGGAACGCATGGTCGAGGCGATCAAGAGCGGCGACCCTCTGGCCGCCCACCAGGCTTGCGTCGACCACGTCCGCGCCGCCGCAACCGTTGCACTCGATTACCTCAAGCGCAAACAGGAAGAGACCGGAAAAATCCCCGAGATCACCCTGCCCATCGCGCTCAAAGAACCTCGCATAGGTCGCTAACCATGTTCAGCCCGAGCTTTTGTCCAAAGTGCGGTGGCGGTGACCTCGGTCACCAGCTGCCACCGGGCGATACGCACGAGCGCCTGATGTGCCGTGGCTGCGGCTATATCCATTACGTCAATCCGAAAATCATCGCCGGCTGCATCATCGAGCAAAACGGCAAGTACCTGCTGTGCCAACGCGCGATCCCGCCGCGTCCCGGTACCTGGACGCTGCCGGCGGGTTTCATGGAAGGCGGCGAGACCACTGAGCAGGCGGCGCTGCGCGAAGTCTGGGAAGAGAGCGGCGTGCGCGCGGAAATTCTCTCGCCCTACTCGATCTTCAGCGTGCCGAAGATCAGCGAGGTGTACATCATCTTCCGCGCCATCGCGCTGGAGATCACCGGCCAATACGGCCCGGAAACCCTGGACTACAAATTCTTCGCGCCCGAGGACATTCCTTGGGACAGCATCTATTACCCGGCAATCCGGCAGATCCTCGAACGCTATATCGAGGAACGCCAGGCCGGGGTTTACGGCATCTACATCGGCAATGACGATACCGGCAAGATCCACTTCATCCGCTGACATCTCCTAGGGCGCCACGCCCTCGACAATGATCACCTCGGCCCGGGCCACGCCCTCGCGGTGCCGTTTCGCCTCTTGATATTGCTCACTGTGATAACAGGCCAGCGCCTGCTCGTAAGAATCGAACTCGATGACCACGCTGCGTTGTGGGGTCGGCCGACCTTCCATCGCTTCGCTGCGCCCGCCGCGTGCCAACAGCTTCCCGCCATATAAAGCGAACGCCGCCGGGGCGCGTTGGGTGTATTGGCTGTATTGATCGGGGTCGGTGACATTCACGTGAGCAATCCAGTACGCCTTCATAGTGACCTCTTGGTTTGTTTTGTATTATGGTATACCAATAAATATACCTACCCAACACTGAGAGTTCCAGCATGGCCTTCAACAGCATCGAAGAAATCATCGAAGATTACCGACAGGGCAAGATGGTGCTTCTAGTCGATGACGAGGACCGGGAAAACGAAGGCGATCTGCTGCTCGCCGCCGACCGCTGCACCGCCGAGGCCATCAGCTTCATGGCCCGCGAAGCCCGGGGCCTGATCTGCCTGACCCTGACCGACGCGCACTGCCAGCGCCTCGGTCTGGAGCAGATGGTGCCGAGCAATGGCAGTGTGTTCAGCACCGCGTTCACCGTGTCCATCGAGGCCGCCGTGGGCGTGACCACCGGTATTTCCGCCGCCGATCGGGCGCGTACGGTGGCCGCCGCCGTCGCTGCCGATGCAGGTCCCACGGACATTGTGCAGCCGGGGCATATCTTCCCGCTTCGCGCCAAGGAAGGCGGCGTGCTGACCCGCGCCGGCCACACCGAAGCCGGTTGCGACCTGGCGCGCCTGGCAGACTTCACGCCGGCATCGGTGATCGTCGAGGTGATGAACGATGACGGCACCATGGCCCGCCGCCCAGACCTGGAGGTGTTCGCGCGCAAGCACGGGATCAAGATCGGCACCATCGCCGACCTGATCCACTATCGCCTGAGCACCGAGCACACCGTGGTGCGCATCGGTGAACGCGAATTGCCGACGGTGCATGGCACCTTCCGGTTGTTCACCTTCGAAGATCGCATTGAAGGTGGCGTGCACATGGCGATGGTCATGGGTGACATTCGTCGGGAAGAACCCACTCTGGTGCGGGTGCACGTGATCGATCCGCTGCGCGATCTGGTCGGTGCGCAGTACAGCGGCCCGTCTAACTGGACGTTATGGGCCGCGCTGCAACGGGTGGCTGAAGAGGGTCGCGGCGTGGTGGTCGTACTGGCCAATCATGAGTCGTCACAAGCGCTACTGGAACGCGTACCCCAACTCACACAGCCGCCACGGCAATTCAACCGATCGCAATCGCGCATCTATTCTGAAGTAGGGACCGGTGCGCAGATTCTGCAGGATCTGGGCGTGGGCAAGTTGCGTCATCTCGGCCCACCGCTGAAATACGCAGGCTTGACCGGTTACGACCTGGAAGTGGTCGAGAGCATCCCGTTCACCGGATGAATCTGGAGCTTTCGGAGGGCTTTTGTGGCGAGGGAGCTTGCTCCCGTTGGAGCTGCGCAGCAGTCCTATTTTTTGGGGCCGCTTCGCAGCCCAGCGGGAGCAAGCTCCCTCGCCACAGGCCAAACCCCTCCACCACAAAAAACCGCTTTTGGCTGATAGCCGGTAAGGCAAAGTGCTTGCACAAAGTTTGGAATACCATAATATGATATTCCATAGACCGGACGATCATAATCGACCAGATGGACCTACTGCTCCCGATAGGCGGGCATCAACAGCCCGCTCACAAACACAACAAATGAGGGCGTAAAAATGGTGTTGAACAAAGGTGTAACCGCAATGCTTTTTGCGGGTTTGTTGAGCATGACCAGTCAGGCGCTGATGGCGGCTGAAAGCGTCAACTTCGTCAGCTGGGGCGGCAGCACCCAGGATGCACAGAAGCAGGCCTGGGCCGATCCGTTCAGCAAGGCCAGCGGCATCACCGTGGTCCAGGATGGTCCTACCGACTACGGCAAACTCAAAGCCATGGTCGAAAGCGGCAACGTGCAATGGGACGTGGTCGACGTCGAAGCTGATTTCGCCCTGCGCGCGGCGGCTGAAGGCTTGCTCGAACACCTCGATTTTTCGGTGATCCAGCGCGACAAAATCGACCCGCGTTTCGTCTCTGACCATGGCGTAGGCTCGTTCTACTTCTCCTTCGTCCTCGGTTACAACGAAGGCAAGCTCGGTGCCGGCAAACCTCAGGATTGGTCCGCGCTGTTCGACACCAAGACCTATCCCGGCAAACGCGCCCTCTACAAATGGCCAAGCCCCGGCGTACTCGAACTGGCTTTGCTGGCCGACGGCGTTGCCGTGGACAAGCTGTATCCGCTGGATCTGGATCGCGCCTTCAAGAAACTCGACACCATCAAGAAAGACATCGTCTGGTGGGGCGGCGGCGCGCAGTCCCAGCAGTTGCTGGCCTCGGGTGAAGCGAGCCTGGGGCAGTTCTGGAACGGCCGCATCTACGCCCTGCAACAGGATGGCGCGCCGGTGGGCGTGAGCTGGAAACAGAACCTGGTCATGGCCGACATTCTGGTCATCCCAAAAGGCTCGAAAAACAAGGCCGCTGCCATGAAGTTTTTGGCCCATGCCAGCAGCGCCAAAGGACAAGCTGACTTCTCCAACCTGACCGCCTATGCGCCGGTCAACGTCGACAGCGTAGCGCGCCTGGATAAGGTGCTCGCCCCCAACCTGCCGACTGCCTACGCAAAGGATCAAATCACTCTTGATTTCGCGTACTGGGCCAAAAACGGTCCGGCCATCGCGACACGGTGGAACGAATGGCTGGTCAAATGAAAATGACGGCAACAGCGTCCCGTCAACCTGCTCCGACCGGGAGCGCCGCTGGCGCTACCGGGACGGTTACCGGCAAGGCGGCTGTGATGAACCAATCCCCTTCCCTGGCACAGCGCTGGCGCGGTTCAAGCAACCTGATCCCCGCCCTGCTGTTTCTCGGCCTGTTCTTTCTGGCGCCGCTGATTGGTCTGCTGCTGCGGGGCGTACTGGAGCCGGTTCCGGGCCTGGGTAACTACGAACAACTGTTCGCCAACTCGGCTTACGCGCGGGTCTTGCTCAACACGTTCTCGGTGGCCGGGCTGGTGACGCTGTTCAGTCTGCTGCTGGGCTTTCCGCTGGCGTGGGCAATCACTCTGGTGCCTCGTGGCTGGGGCCGGTGGGTCCTCAATATTGTGCTGCTGTCGATGTGGACCAGCCTGCTGGCGCGGACCTACTCCTGGCTGGTGCTGTTGCAGGCGTCCGGTGTAATCAACAAAGCGCTGATGGCCATGGGCATCATCGATCAACCACTGGAAATGGTGCACAACCTGACCGGCGTGGTGATCGGCATGAGTTACATCATGATCCCGTTCATCGTGCTGCCGTTGCAGGCAACCATGCAGGCCATCGACCCGATGATTCTGCAGGCCGGTTCGATTTGCGGCGCCAGCCCCTGGACCAACTTCTTCCGGGTGTTCCTGCCGCTGTGCCGGCCGGGGCTGTTCTCCGGTGGCTTGATGGTGTTCGTGATGTCCCTCGGTTACTACGTGACCCCGGCGCTGCTGGGCGGCGCGCAGAACATGATGCTGCCCGAATTCATCATTCAACAGGTGCAGTCGTTCCTCAATTGGGGACTGGCCAGCGCCGGCGCAGCCTTGCTGATCGTGATCACGCTGGTGTTGTTCTACTTCTACCTGAAGCTCCAGCCGGAATCCCCGGTTGGTGCAAGCAACGCGAGGTAAACCGTCATGCTCCTGACCCCCAATGCCATGAGCCGGCGCATGCGTTTCGGCCTGTATTTCACGACTGGTTTGATCGCACTGTTCCTGCTGTTGCCGATCGTGTTCATCGTGCTGCTGTCCTTCGGCTCCTCCCAGTGGCTGGTGTTTCCACCGCCGGGCTGGACGCTGAAATGGTACGGCCAGTTCTTCTCCAATCCCGATTGGATGAACGCCGCCATGGCCAGCCTCAAGGTGGCGATGCTGACCACGATCTGCGCTGTCGCCCTGGGTTTGCCAACTGCTTTTGCCTTGGTGCGCGGGCGCTTTCCAGGCAGGGAAATGCTCTACGGTCTGTTCACCCTGCCGATGATCGTGCCGCTGGTGATTATCGCGGTGGCGGTGTACGCGCTGTTTCTCAAACTCGGCTACACCGGGACGATGTTCGCTTTCGTGGTCAGCCACGTCATCGTGGCGCTGCCGTTCACCATCATCTCGATCATCAACTCGCTGAAGCTGTTCGATCAGTCGATCGAGGATGCCGCGGTGATCTGCGGCGCTTCGCGACTGCAAGCGGTGTTCAAGGTGACCTTCCCGGCGATTCGTCCGGGCATGGTCGCCGGTGCGCTGTTCGCGTTCCTGGTGTCGTGGGATGAAGTGGTACTGAGCGTGATGATGGCCAGCCCGACCCTGCAAACCCTTCCCGTGAAAATGTGGACCACCTTGCGCCAGGACCTGACGCCCGTGATCGCCGTCGCCTCGACGTTGCTGATCGGCCTCTCGGTATTGGTCATGGTCATCGCCGCCGCCGTTCGCCGGCGCAATCAAATCAGCGCCTGAGCGCACAGGAGTACGACATGAGTGCCGTTATCAAAGATTCCGCGCAGCAGAACGACAAACCGCTGGTCAGCCTGCGCAACCTGAACAAGTACTACGGCGACTTCGCTGCCGTGGACGACATCTCGCTGGACATCAAGGACGGTGAATTCCTGACCTTCCTCGGCTCCAGCGGTTCTGGCAAAAGCACCACCCTGTCGATGCTCGCCGGGTTCGAAACCCCGAGCAGCGGCGAGATCCAGGTCAATGGCCAATCACTGGTCAACGTACCGCCGCACAAGCGTGACATCGGCATGGTGTTCCAGCGTTATTCGCTGTTCCCACATTTGTCGGTGCGCGAGAACATCGCGTTCCCCCTGGCCATCCGCAAACTGGCCGCCAGCGAGCGCGAGCGCCGGGTCGACGCCATGCTCAAACTGGTACAGCTTGAGCAATTTGCGCATCGCCGCCCTTCACAACTTTCCGGAGGTCAGCAGCAACGGGTGGCGATCGCTCGGGCGCTGGTTTATGAACCACGCATTCTGTTGATGGACGAACCTCTCGGCGCTTTGGACAAAAAGCTGCGTGAAGACTTGCAGGATGAACTGCGTCAGCTGCATCGGCGTCTGGGCATCACCATCATCTACGTGACCCACGACCAGGAAGAAGCCATGCGTCTGTCTCAGCGCATCGCGATTTTCAGCCACGGCAAGATCGTTGGATTGGGCAGTGGTTTTGACCTTTATCAGAATCCGCCGAATGCTTTCGTTGCTTCGTTTCTGGGCAACTCCAACTTCCTCAAACTCAAAGCTCAGGGTAATGCGGTGGCTTCGTTTGAAGGTCAGCCTCTGTCGATTCGCCTGACCGCAGGGTTGCAGACCGATCAGGATGTTTTGCTGATGGTGCGGCCGGAGAAAGCGTTGGCCTTGAGCGTCGAGCAAGCCGCCCGGGAACCCTTGGCGGCGGGCTGGAATGAAGTGTCGGCCACGGTCGTTGAAGTGCTGTTTCTTGGCGAAAGCCAGACTTGCAGTGTGGTGACCTCGGGCGGCACATCGATGACCGTCAAGGCCCTCTCTGCCGCCGGTATGCCGCTCAAGGCTGGCGACCCGGTGCGAGTGCGCTGGGCGACGGCGGATGCGTGCGTGTACACCGAATGGGCGGAAAGCGATCTGAACAAGGCCGCTGGCGCGCATTGATGCAAAAGCCCACCACGGTGGGTCCGGATTTGCGTATCACCCTCGGGTCACCACAGCGTCGGGCTGTGGTGACCATTTTTTTGCCGAGCATTTGTGATCAAACGAAACCCACCTCAATTTCCCCGGCGACACTTCGTAAATAACGAATCATTGATAAGGAATAATCGATTTTTCTAAACCCTCATCCTCTCGCTAGCATGGCCCTGTCGGCTCCAGAATACGACCAGCCAAGGATAACGACATGCAGCCCATAAGCATCGGCGAACCCTGGATGTGGGTCGCCTTCATCATCTTCGTCGTCGCCATGCTGGCTTTGGATCTGTTTGTCTTCGGCGGGCGCAAGGCGCATCGGGTATCGTCGCGCGAGGCGACATGCTGGGTAATTGCCTGGTGCGCGCTGGCGTTGGTCTTTGCAGGATTGCTGCGCTGGTACTTGAATGACGAGCTCGGTCCCGAAATCGCCCAGCGCAAAATGCTGGAGTTCCTCACCGGTTACCTGATCGAACAGTCGCTGTCGATCGACAACATGTTCGTCTTCGTGATGATTTTCGGCTACTTCGCCGCGCCGCCGGAGTTGCAGCGCCGGATGTTGCTGTACGGTGTGCTCGGGGCAATCGTGATGCGGGGGGCGATGATTTTCGCCGGCGTGTGGCTGGTGTCGCAGTTCGCGTGGTTGCTGTATGTGTTCGGTGTGTTACTGATCATCACCGGGATCAAGATGCTGGCATTCGCGCAACAGCGGCCTGATCTCGAAAAAAACCCTATATTGCGCTGGATACGCGGTCATCTGCGTGTCACTGGTGAGTTTCATGGCGAACGTTTTTTTGTGGTGCAAGACGGTCGACTCTGGGCGACGCCATTGTTTCTGGTACTGGTGCTGATCGAAGCCAGCGACCTGATGTTCGCGATCGACAGCATCCCGGCGATCTTCGCTATCACCACCGATCCGTTCATTGTGTTCACATCGAACATCTTCGCAATCATGGGCTTGCGGGCGCTGTACTTCCTGCTGGCCGACATGGCTGACCGCTTTCACTTGCTCAAATATGGTTTGGCGATCGTACTGGTGTTCATCGGCACCAAGATGACGCTGATGCCGTGGTTTCACCTGCCAGTTGAATGGTCGCTGGCGATTGTCGGCGGGATCATTCTGACTTCGGTGCTGTTGAGCCTTATCTTGCCCCCCAAGGAAGATCGAATGCGATCCCTGTAGGGTCAGTCCGTGTATCCCCACCGCGCAGCTCTGCTCTGCCGGGTTTGCCCGCGGGTAGCCAGGCAGTAATACAACGGACACGTCACCACCAGCCCCACCAGCCACGAAAGATCCGCACCCTCGACCAGGTTGGCGTATGGCCCGACATAGAACGAAGTATTGGCAAACGGCAACTGCACAAGGATGCCGATGAAGTACGCAACGATTGCATGCGGATTGAAACGCCCATAAATCCCGCCATCCGCCCGAAAGATCGATGCGATGTCGTAGCTGCCGCGCTTGATCACATAAAAGTCGATCAGGTTGATCGAAGCCCATGGCACCAGTACCAGCAACAGCGCCAGGATCAAGCCGATGAACTGCGTGATGAAATCTGCCGAAGCCCCCAACGCCACCAGGCAGCAGCCCACCAACACCACGCTGGACAACACCACCCGCAGCTTGATGCTCGGCGTCCATTGGCTGGCGAAGGTTTGGATCGAGGTAATAATCGACAGCACCGCGCCATACAGATTCAAGGCGTTGTGGCTGATGATATTGAGCAAAAACAGCACCATCAGAATCGGCCCCAGCCAACCGGTGGACTGTTTCACTGCATCCATCGCTTCAGTGCCTTCCGGCGTCGCCAGTACCGCCACCGCACCGAAGGTGAACGACAGAATGGTGCCCAGGGTCGCGCCCAGATAAGTGGCCCAGAACGGCTTGGCAATGCCGATATCCGCCGGCAGGTAACGGGAGTAATCCGAGACATAAGGCGAGAAACTGATCTGCCAGATGACCCCCAGCGACACCGTGGCCAGCCAGCCCGACAGGTTAAAACCGCCGCGACTGTAAAAGTCCGCCGGCAATTCATGGGCGAAGATGTAAAGAAAACCGGCGAGCAAGGCGCTGCCCATGACCCAGGTGCCGATGCGATTGAGGGTATGAATGAAGCGGTAACCGATCACTCCGATCGCGGTAGCACTGAGGGCGCCGATGATGATGCTCGCCGGCACCGGAACCGAAGGCACGATGCCGACAATCGATTTGCCGGCCAGCACGATGTTGGAGATGAAAAAACCGATGTAGATCAGCGCAGCGAAGAACACGATCAGCAGCGCACCATAACGGCCGAACTGACCACGGCTCTGCACCATTTGCGGAATTCCCATGCGCGGACCCTGGGCCGATGCGAGGGCAATCACCAAACCGCCGACCATATGCCCGAGGACAATCGCCAGCAGCCCCCAGAACAGGTCAAGGTGAAATACCTGAACCACCATCGCGCCGGTCACGATCGGCAACGGCGCAATATTGGTGCTGAACCATAGAGTGAACAGATCGCGGGCCTTCCCATGGCGTTCCGCGAGTGGGACGTAATCGACCGTGTGATTCTCGATCAACGGGTCTTGCCGGGACATCTGGGACATGTGCATGAACTCGAGTTTGTCTGATCTTATATTTGTATGAAGCCAAACCGGGGGCGCTCTTTGGCAACCCCTCAGAAGCGCACCATATTATGGTATTCCAACATTTTCACAAGACTGATCCGTTGCTTGAAAGGCAAACTGATCCGCTTTTCCAAGGGCCTCCGGCTCTCAACCTTGCGTTAAAAGCCCCGTAAACATTAAGCCTTATCGCCGCAGGACGCGTTTATCGGCAAAGATAAAAAGCCCTTGCAAACTATGTATTACGGTATACCATCAGACCTATAAATTCATAAAAACCATGCCGCAGCGCCCGAGGACCCTCCAATGATCGATGCCGCCATCTACAAACAAGTCATGGGCTCGTTCCCGTCCGGTGTGACGGTAATCACCACGCTGGATGATGAGGGTCAAATCGTCGGCCTCACCGCCAGCGCGTTCAGCTCGCTGTCCATGGACCCGGCCCTGGTGCTGTTCTGCCCCAACTACAGCTCCGATTCCTATCCGGTACTGATCAAGAACAAACGCTTTGCCATTCACGTGCTTTCTGGCGGCCAGCAAAGCGAAGCCTATGCCTTCGCCCGTAAAGGCAAAGACAAAGCTCAAGGAATCGAATGGACGTTGAGCGAGTTGGGCAATCCGATTCTGGCCAACGCCACGGCCGTCATCGAATGTGAGCTATGGCGTGAATACGAAGGTGGCGACCACGCGATCATGGTTGGCGCCGTGAAGAACCTGATAGTGCCGCAGCACACCGCCGGTCCGCTGGTGTACTGCCACGGCAAAATGGGCGCCCTGCCCGTCCTCGCCTGAACCGACAGTCAATAACAAAGATCCGAGGTAAGCGTCATGAAGTTTTCCCTGTTCGTGCACATGGAACGTTGGGACGAAAGTGTCAGCCACCGCCAGTTGTTCGAAGACCTGACCGAACTGACCCTGATGGCCGAGGCCGGTGGTTTCAGCACCGTCTGGATCGGCGAACACCACGCCATGGAATACACCATCTCGCCAAGCCCGATGCCATTGCTGGCCTATCTGGCCGCCAAGACCACTACCATTCACCTTGGCGCCGGCACCATCATCGCGCCGTTCTGGCATCCGTTGCGGGTCGCTGGCGAATGCGCGTTGCTGGACGTGATCAGTAACGGTCGCATGGAAGTCGGCCTGGCCCGTGGCGCCTACCAAGTGGAATTCGACCGCATGGCCGGCGGCATGCCTGCCTCCTCAGGCGGTCAAGCCCTGCGGGAAATGGTTCCGGTGGTGCGCGCCCTGTGGCAAGGCGACTATGCCCACGACGGTGATATCTGGAAATTCCCTACCTCCACCAGCGTGCCAAAACCGATCCAGAAGCCCAACCCGCCGATGTGGATCGCCGCCCGCGACCCGGACTCGCACAACTTCGCCGTGGCCAACGGCTGCAACGTGATGGTCACGCCACTGATGAAGGGCGACGAAGAAGTCCTCGACCTGAAGAACAAGTTCCAGGCCGCCCTCGACAACAACCCGGACGTACCGCGCCCACAATTGATGGTGCTGCGCCATACTCACGTGCATGCGGCCGATGACCCGGAAGGCTGGAAAGTCGGGGCCAAGGCGATCTCGAAGTTCTACCGCACCTTCGATGCCTGGTTCGGCAACAAGGAAGTGCCGGTCAACGGCTTCCTGGCGCCGAGCCCGGAAGAGAAATTCGCCGCTCGCCCGGAGTTCGAACTCGAAAGCCTGCACAAAACCGCCATGATCGGCACGGCAGAGGAAATCATCCCGCGCATCAAGTACTACCAGGAACTGGGCGTCGATGAGTTCAGCTTCTGGTGCGATAACAGCTTGCCTCACGCCGAGAAGAAAAAATCCCTGGAGCTGTTCATCAAGCAGGTGGTGCCGGCGTTTCGCTAAGCTCGCCCGTCAGGCTTTGCGATAAAACCCAGTAAGCAAAACGCCGGCTCATGCCGGCGTTTTGTTGTCCGCACCAGATCTTAATGGTTGTAGACACGCTCATAATGTTCGGCCAGGTCCAGCCCCCTTCTCGATAGGGCAACGACGGGATGGAATGAATGCGGCTGTGGCTACAGCAACTGCCCGCCAGAGACATCAAAAGTCGTCCCGTTAGCCCAGGCCATGTCATCAGACAGGATCGCGGCAACCGCACCGCCTATATCGTCCGGTAGACCGACACGGCCCAGCGCGATGCCCTGTGCTACATAAGCGTTCACATCCTTGTTATCGCGCATTGCACCACCGCCAAAATCGGTTGCAATGGCGCCTGGGGCAATCGCATTCACCCGAATTTGGCGCGGCCCCAGTTCTACGGCCATGTAACGGGTGAGCACTTCAACGGCGGCTTTCACCGCCGCATAAACGCTGTACCCCGGCAGAGTAAAGCGCACGAAGCCGGAGGAAACGTTCAGGATGCGACCGCCGTCTTCCACTAGCGGTAACAGCTTCTGAGTCAGGAAAATCGGGCCGCGAAGGTGCGTGGCGACCAGTGAGGCAAACTGGTCTTCGGTCGCGTCAGTAAAGTTTGAAAAGAGGCCATTGCCGGCATTGTTGACGAGGAAGTCGAAGCGCTCGCAACCGAATTTGGTATTCAGCGTTTCAGCCAATGCGTTCGAAAAAGCCTGATAGCTGGCGGTATCGGTGATGTCGAGCGGCAGCATCGCGGCCTTGCCGCCCTGCGCCTCGATTTCCTGCTTCAGCGTTTCAGCTTCTGCCGCGCCGCTGCGATAGGTGCCGATGATGTGGACGCCGCGCTTGGCGAGGTGAAGGGCCATGTTGCGGCCAAGGCCACGGCTGGCGCCAGTGATGAGTGCGATCTGGTTGGTCATGGGCTGTCTCTGCTAGGTTAGGTGCGCTTTTTGGCGCTTTCTTGACCTGCCCAAGATAGGCAATGACCGGTTTGTAACCCACGCCCAATAAGCTCAATTTATTGCCTGATTGTATCAATCATGTTGCGTGGTGGCGGCGCGTAGGCATAATCGGTTCATGCACAACGATCTTGCACCGCATCTTGATATAGCCCTGCGCCATGCGCCACCCGGTTTGACTATCACACCGATCCCGCGTGTGGACATCTGCGTCGGGCAAGGCTCTACAGACAAGGCGCCCTGCCTGTATCGCTCGATGATCTGCTTCATCCTGCAAGGCTCGAAGCGCGTCGCGATTAACGACAATCTTCTGAGCTACGACAGTGAGCAATATCTCATCAGCGCCCTGGACCTGCCATTGATCGGGCAGATTCTTGATGCTGAAGGGGGGCAGCCTTACGTTGCGGTATCGCTCGTGCTGGATCCGGCCATATTGGCGGAACTGGCGGCGACCATGCCGTCGGTTCGCGAGAGCGAACAAAAAGGGATTGGCATCCTGATAAACCCGATGACCGCTTCGCTTCGCGACACGTTGCTGCGCTTATTATCTTTGCTCGACACACCTGCCGATATCCCGGTTCTCGGCCCCTTGGTCGAACGGGAATTGCTCTATCGTCTTCTTCAGGGCCCACAAGGACGACTGCTGCGTCAGATTGCCCAACCCGATGGCGCAGTAAGTCGCATCCGGCGAGCCGTTGCCTGGATCAGGGACTACTACGACACCAGACTTCGCATCGAGGCGTTGTGCGATGCAAGCGGGATGAGCCGGGCAAGCCTGCATCGCCATTTTCTGTCGATAACAGGCCTTAGTCCCATCCAGTATCAGAAACAGCTCAGGTTGCAGGAGGCTCGCCAGCTTTTGCTTGCTGGCGAGCATCGCGCGTCTGACGTGGCGTTCGCTGTCGGCTATGAAAGCGCATCCCAGTTTAGCCGCGAATATGTAAGGCAATTCGGCGCATCTCCAGCCCGCGACGCGCGCGAAATACGTCGGGCAATCACTGGCGAGGGTTTTCAACACGCTTCAAGGCTTGACTAGCAGGAGTGGAGCCAACCGAAAATGCTTGATTAAACAGGTTGCCACTTATGCGGCAGCAACTGATCGATCTCGCTCACTCGCGGCATAGGCAGGCGCGTGAGAACGTCTTTCAAATATGCATATGGATCATGTCCATTCATGCGCGCAGACTGGATCAAGCTCATGATCGCCGCCACACGTTTGCCGCTGCGTAACGAGCCCGCGAACAGCCAGTTCGAGCGCCCAAGAGCCCACGGCTGGATTTGATTCTCGCACCAGTTATTATCGATGTGCACAGCACCATCGAGATAGCGCGCCAGCGCTAAAAGGATGGCAGCGCTCATCTGATTCACGCATCTTCACCGAGCTACCGAGATACACCGGAAGAATCGGCAGCCCTTCCGTGATGAGTTCCTCGACCAGACTGCGATGAAAGCCAGTAGTGGGCGCTTTCACCGATCCATCCAACGTCATTCTGAAAATCGACTTTTCCCCAGATTCGGCCATAAACAGACACTCATACAGCGATTAAGCAATAACGCTACAAACCTTCCATTACTGATATTTTTCAAGAACTGCATCCAGTTTGTCCTCCAATGGGTAGTACAGGTAGTAGCCAACGCTGCTGAACTGATCACCTTTCTGGAGAGACTTGTATGAACGCTAAACGATTTCTGGGCATTGTCAGTACTACGCTTGCTGCCTCCTGCTTGTTAGTCACATTGCCAGCTGCCTACGCCCAGTCAGATCTGCCCGACAGCATCAAGGTTCCTGACGGTCATAAGGTCGCGCTGGAAACCGTGGGCGTAGGCGAAATCACGTATGAGTGTCGCTCCAAAACAAACGCCATCGGTCAGACTGAATGGGCTTTCGTCGGGCCCAAAGCAGTACTAAATGATCGCAGCGGCAAACAGGTCGGCACCTACTTCGGACCGCCTGCCACCTGGCAAGCTAATGACGGGTCTAAAATTACCGGGACCCAACTGGCGGTTGCACCCTCAGGTACTGGCGACCTCCCTTATCAGTTGGTCAAGGCTACCCCTGCGGAAGGCAATGGCGCGATGAGCGGTGTCAGTTTTATCCAGCGGGTGGCCGTAAAAGGCGGCGTAGCGCCCACGACTGAATGCTCCACCGCTGACAAAGGCAAACGTGAGGTAGTGAAATATCAGGCTGACTATATTTTTTGGGCAGCCAATTAAGCCAACTACCTGGAACAGGTTGTTATCGCACAAAGTCGTCTACTCTGCTCCGATGGAACTCCAGCCCAATGGCTGGGAAATTTCTACCAGCTGGCGGCTGAAAACTTTGTCCCTACCCGAGCCCTGTTTTGACTATGAAGCCTGCCTGGCTGCTTGCTCCCGGGGCGAGCAGCAGGCACTGCGAGACTTGTATGAGCAGGAAAGTGCTCGACTTTTGGGGGTTGCCAAGCGAATCGCTCGCAATAACTCCTTGGCAGAAGACATTGTGCACGATGCCTTCATCAAAATATGGACCCGTGCCGCCAGTTTTGATCCGGCACGAGGCTCTGCCCGTGGCTGGATCTTCAGCGTGACGCGACATCTGGCGCTCAATTTCATGCGAGATAACGCCAGAGAGGTACAAGTCAGCGAGCAAAGTGAAATGGCACTGCAAGCTTTGTCATCCATGGAGACATCGTCAGAGAGTGTGGAGGCCTTCGATTTTCGAACCCGTTCAGGACGTATTTATTTATGCCTTGAACAACTGGAGCCGGTACGTCGCAACTGCATCCTTCATGCATATGTAGACGGCTATTCGCATTCTGAAATATCGCAGAAACTGGACGCACCGCTGGGGACCGTCAAAGCCTGGATCAAACGCAGTCTGGTTGTATTGCGGGAGTGCATGGGATGACCATAAGCCCGGAGGATGACCATCCCGAGAACATTGACGAACTGGCGAGTGAGTATGTATTAGGCACGTTGCCGGCTGAGCAACGCATCGAGATACAAAAGCGTCTCGCTCAGGAATTCGATTTGCGATCTGCTGTAGATGCGTGGGAACAGCGCTTGCTTACGTTGACCGAATTGGCTGAACCGCAGAATCCTACTCCGCTGCTCTGGAGGCGAATCGAGCGTAGCTTGAATAGCAATGACCGGCGAGCATCAGCAGTGGCAGCCGCCGCGAAGCCAACTTCATGGTGGAACCTTCTTCCCCTATGGCGTGGGCTCGCGGGATCAGGTCTTGTCGCAACGCTCTTGCTCGGATCAGTACTACTGACACGAACAGCTCCGGTAAATCCGACCACCTACCTGGTCGTTCTGGTGGCTCCACAAAGCCAGGCGCCCGGCTGGGTCATTCAGGCGAGCAACCCAAGGGAAATCCAACTGATACCCTTGGTGGTAGCGCAAGTTCCAACCGATAAAGCACTTGAGTTCTGGACCAAAGCGGACGGCTGGCAAGGACCGGTATCTCTTGGATTGGTCAAACCAGGGCAAACGCTTTCAGTCCCTCTGGATAAATTACCCCCGCTGGAACCCAACCAGCTCTTCGAATTGACTCTGGAAAATCCAAATGGATCGCAGACCGGCAAACCCACGGGTCCGGTGCAGTTCATTGGCCGGGCCATTAAAGTGATCTGACCCTGAGCGCCTTGAAGGAAAAGGCCGCAGAAGCGGCATTCCCCTTCCCTCACCTCTCTACCTGAGTTCCCAATGAAGTCCTCTCTTTCCCCTAAACGGCCGTAGATGATCCCTTTGTCCGTCGTCCCTTGCATAGGTATAGGGGGTATACCTATCATGTGCGCAACATAGGTAGGGGGGGTATCCAATGGGCCATATCGCTGCAAACAAAGACGATCTTCTCAAGCGTGTTAAACGCATCGCCGGACAAATACAGGCCGTTGAACGGGCACTGGAGTCGGACCTCGATTGCGCAAAGACACTGCACCTTGTTGCTGCCACTCGCGGAGCCATCAACGGCTTGATGGAGGAAATCATCGAGGATCACGCGCGTGAGCATGTTGCGAACCCTGGACTCAGTGAAGAGGAGCGCAATACGGGCGTCGAAGAGCTTCTTGAAGCCATTCGCCGTTACTCCAAGTGAACACATCCCGGCACACACTCATGAACAGCAAGAACATCAACTACACGCATGACCACGTGTTCCTTGGCTCAGCGCATGACGAAAACGCAAAGCGTACGCTTTGGGTAGTGGCTCTAACTGTTGTGATGATGGTTGGTGAAATCACCACCGGGTATATCACAGGCTCGATGGCGTTATTGGCCGATGGGTTTCACATGGCAACTCATGCCGGCGCATTGGGCATCGCGGCGGCCGCGTACGGATACGCTAAACGCCACGCCTCCAGCCAGCGTTACAGTTTCGGTACCGGAAAGGTTGGAGATTTGGGCGGGTTCGCTTCGGCGTTGATTCTCGGTATGGTTTCCCTGGGCATTGGCGTTGAGTCCGTCATGCGCCTCTTGCAGCCAACGGAGGTTCAGTTCGGCACCGCTACGCTCATCGCAATTGCCGGTTTGATTGTCAACATCGTCAGTGCCCTGCTGCTGGGCCACGGGCACCGTCATGGGCACGATCATGATGATCATGGCCATACCCATCATGGAAACGACAACAACCTGAAATCGGCCTATGTCCACGTCATCGCAGACGCGCTGACTTCGGTTCTGGCCATCGCTGCACTGCTCGCCGGTCGGTATCTGGGTTGGGTATGGCTGGACCCGGTCATGGGCATCGTCGGCGCCATCGTTATCGCGCGGTGGGCATGGACCTTGATGGGGGCCACCGCAGGTGTATTGCTGGATCAAACAGACGCCCACGTTGCCGATGAAATCCGCGAACTGGTTGAAAAACCGGGGGATGCCACCATCACGGACTTGCACGTCTGGCGGGTTGGACCGCAAGCCCATGCCGCCATCGTCAGCGTCCTTGGTGAAGCCACTGCGAACGCCGACAGCATTCGTGAACGTCTCAAGCCGGTTCACGAGGTCAGCCATCTGACGGTCGAATTTCGACCTGCCTGATCAGGACCTCCCCCATTAACTCCAAAGGAAATTGCGATGCCTCCAGGGAAACGTGAACTGGCGCGAATTGAACGCCGGTTGATAACCGCGCTGACCGAAGCGTGCGAAACAGCAAAAGGTAAAATCAAAGGCTTTATCTGGCTCACCCACATTGCTGACCTGAACGCGTTGGCTGAAACCCTGAAGGTAATCTGGGTGTTCGAAACCCTGGCTGACAGAAAGCTCGCCCAAGTTGACGCGAAGGCTCACATCTTTGAGCTGACGGCCATCGCGTTGAATGAGGTCGGCATCGATCTGAACCTTTCAGATCGCAATGTCTGCCTTGACTCTGAAGAAGAATGCCAGCGTATCCAGGGTGGTGATTGGCAGAAGCGCCTGGCTAAAGGTTATTGACGATGGCTAAAGAAATCGAAAATCCCTGCGTCTCGGTGTGCCAACTTAGGGGGGATCTGTGTGTGAGTTGTGGGCGGAGCAAGGAAGACATTAGAAAGTGGAAACGCATGAAGCGGCCTGAAAAAATGGCCGCGGTGCAAAGGGCGAATGTACGTATGAAAGGGCTGAACTAAGCAGACCTCGGATCTAATTACACCGAAAGCCAGAAAAAGCTGATGTGGGATTAACTGGCAGGAAGGCGACTCTCTCAGCCCATATCCCAGTGTTCCTGGTCAGGCTCTGTATCAACTCTTGGCAGGATCTGGATGAAGTTTGCAATGCAGTTTGAGATAACCCTCCTTAGCTGGAATGACTGAATTCAAATTTGCAGTGTTCCCCTTACCAAGGCTTCCAGCCTGGGCAAAATACTCGCTTCGTCATTGCCCAAAATGGCAATCGAAGAACCCCGCAACCCTGCCGACGAAGCGGCAGCCGCGTCGCCGGCCAAGGCCACTGGGCACGTAACGCCCATTTGAAGGGCGCGCAGTCGCTTGAGCGCATCTTCCTGCAGTGGCGCCTGGACCAATAGCACCAGCGCGGCGGGCTGAATTGCTTCACACAGCAACGGCAGTTCTTCCAGAGGCTGGCCCGTGCCCAACACCTCGATGCGAAGCTGGTCGCTGCTCATCAACAAACCAGCACACAACAGCTCCAATTCGCGCGCATGGCCCGAGCCGTCTGCCAGCAGCACGCAAGCACCGTTGCTCTGGTTCATCTGCAGTCGCAATAACATCCGCGCACGCAAGAAGGCGTCAAGGAACAACCACTGACTGCGTCGACCGAAATTATTACCGGATGCCAGGCTGCGCCAAACCGGCAGCAGAATAGCCTCCAGTGCAGTTGCTTTCGGATAGATCGTAAATAGTTGCCCGTGCAGGCGCTCCAGCTCAGCGCCGTCAAAAGCCTGAGTGGCACGATGAACTGCCTCTTGCCACTGGACCAGGGGAGCTTCGGCCGAGCCAGATACAGTGGCATCGGGTGTGTCCTGCTGCCGGACGAGCAAAGCGCCTATCTTGCTGATGGGCAGGCCCCGGCTGGTCCAGAGCATGATGCTACGAATATGTTCGATGTCCTGTTGCGAATACAGGCGATGCCCTCCCACAGTGCGTACGGGTCGGATCAGCCCGTGGCGGCGCTCCCATGCCCGCAAGGTGATCGGGTTGACGCCAGTCAGGCTGGCGACTTCCCGCATGGGGAGCAATGCGTCGTCGGAGGTGGATTCGATGGGCTCGGTCATTGAAAGTCGTTGCATCCTGAGTGTGTCGGCATTCTAAACCAGGCATGACGCTTTTTAACCAGCACCAATCGATGTCCGACGGTCCTGCGTCCTGCCATCTAGGCATGGCTGTCGCTGGCGACTACGCTGTGGGGCAACCCCATGAATCACAATGAGCCCAGATCATGATTGACGCCAAACTCCTGCAACTTATGGTCGAAGCCTCCAATGACGGCATCGTCGTGGCCGAGCAGGAAGGCAATGACAGCATCCTCATCTATGCCAACCCTGCCTTCGAGCGCCTGACCGGCTACAGTTCAGACGAAATTCTCTACCAGGATTGCCGCTTCCTGCAGGCAGACGATCATGCCCAGGCCGGGCTGGAGGCAATCCGTGACGCCATCCGCCTCGGTCAGCCCTGCCGTCAGGTACTGCGCAACTATCGCAAGGATGGCAGCCCGTTCTGGAACGAGCTGTCTATCACTCCCGTGCACAATGATGCCGACCAGTTGACCTACTACATTGGCATACAGCACGACGTCAGCGACAAGATTGCCGCTCTGGAAAGGATACAGTCACTTGAGACCGAAGTGGCCGAGCTTCGCAGTAAACTGGCAAGGCTTGGTGCCTAACGACGAGTAGCGCTAAAACTTACACAAAAAGTGTACAAGAATATTGACTTGTACAATTTTCCCCGTAGGCTTCAGATAAATCTGTACAGTTTTCTCGAATTGTACAACTTTACCTGGAGCCTGCCATGTCTGCATATCTCCACCATTTCGCTGATACGTTCGCAACGCTGAACGCTGATTGTCTGGACCGCCTGGGCGAGCTATACAGCAACGACGTTCAGTTTCGTGACCCGTTGCATCAGCTGGATGGCTTGCCCGCACTGCGCACGTACTTTGAAAAGCTGTACACCAACGTCCAGGATATCCGCTACGACCTCCTTGACGCGGATGAAACCGCCCCCGGGCAGGGTTATCTGCGCTGGATCCTGCATTTCCGTCATCCGCGCCTGTCCCGCGGTCAGCCGATCAGTCTGCATGGCTGCAGCCACCTGCGCTGGACGACACATGTCTACCTGCACCACGACTACTTCGATGCCGGCGCCCTCCTCTACGAGCACGTTCCCGTACTTGGCGGAGTGATTGGCTGGATCAAGGGCAGGCTCGCATGAGCCGCTGCTGGCTGACAGGCGCCAGCAGCGGCCTCGGTGCTGCCCTGGCTGAGCGGCTGCTGGAACAAGGCCATGAGGTGGCCTTGGGTGGCCGGCGGGCGGAGGCACTGATGCCGCTGGTGCTGCGCTACCCTGGGGCCCTGCTCACTACCGGCGACGTGACTGACCCACGACACGTCTCGGCTATCTGCGAAAACATCGAGCATGCCTGGGGCGCACTCGACCTGGTGATCCTGAACGCCGGTACCTGCGAATACCTTGTGCCGGGCAGGTTCGAAGCCGAGACCGTCGAGCGGATGATGCGCACCAACCTGCTGGGGGTCAGCTACTGCCTGCAGGCGGCCCTTCCACTGCTGCGCCGGGGGCATAGACCACATCTGGTAGTGATCGGCAGCTCGGTAACCTGGCTGGCGCTACCCCGGGCTGGAGCCTATGGCGCGTCCAAGGCGGCTCTGCGTTATCTGGTCGAGTCCCTGCGCCTGGATCTACATACCGAAGGCATCGATGTAACGCTGGTCAGCCCCGGCTTCATCGACACCCCCCTGACTCAGCGCAACACCTTTGCCATGCCCCAACTCTGGACGGCCGACCGCGCCGCGCGGCATGTCGTCGCGCGCCTGACGCGACGACCGTTGGAGATCAACTTTCCACGCTTCTTCATTCTCATCCTGCGCTTGCTTGGCGCCCTGCCAGCGCGTTGGCGCCTGGCCCTGGGCCGTCGACTGGCGCGAACCGAACAGGAATAGCGTCATATGCGTATCGCCATTATCGGCAGCGGGATCTCTGGGCTGACCTGTGCCTATCTGTTGTCACGTCGCAATGAGGTGACCGTGTTCGAAGCGGCTGACTGGATCGGCGGTCATACCCATACTGTCGACATAGAATGGCAGGGCCAGCGTTATGCAGTAGACACCGGTTTCATCGTATTCAACGACTGGACCTATCCCAACTTCATCCGCTTGATGGATCGCCTTGGAGTCGTCTCACGCCCCACCGAGATGAGCTTTTCCGTGAACGATCCGGAGAGTGGCCTGGAATACAACGGCAACAACCTGGACACCCTCTTCGCCCAGCGCGGCAATCTGCTGTCGCCGGGCTTCTGGGGTATGTTGCGCGATATCGTGCGCTTCAACCGCCAGGCGGTGGCCGACCTTGACGGCCACCGCATTGAGCCGGGCATGAGTCTTGGCGATTACCTGCACACGCGACGCTACGGGCAGCGTTTCATCCATCACTACATCGTCCCCATGGGCTCGGCCATCTGGTCGGTATCACGGGCCGATATGCTGCGCTTCCCGTTGCACTTCTTCGTCCGCTTTTTCCGTAACCATGGACTGCTCTCGATCAGCCAGCGACCACAATGGCGAGTGATCGAGGGTGGCTCGCGCAGCTATGTGGAGCCATTGTGCAAGACCTTCAGCGAACGCATTCGGCTCAGCTGCCCGGTGATGAGCGTCCGCCGGGACGACAACGGCGTGGTGATCACAAGTGCGGCAGGCCAGGAGCGTTTCGACAAGGTCGTGTTCGCCTGCCATAGCGACCAGGCTTTGGCGCTGCTGGAGAAACCGACGGCCACCGAGCACGAGGTGCTAGGCGCCCTCGACTATGCCGCCAACGAAGTATTGCTTCACACCGACACCCGCCTGCTGCCCAGCCGGCGCAAGGCTTGGGCCAGCTGGAACTATCGCCTCGGTGGACCCGCGCACGCCCCGGCGGCCGTGACCTACAACATGAACATACTGCAAGGCCTCGACGCCCCGGTAACCTTCTGCATAAGCCTCAATCAGGGCGATTGCGTGGACCCGTCGCAGGTGCTGGCTCGCTTCGAATATGCACATCCTCAATACAGCCTTGCCGCCATGGCGGCCCAAGCGCGCCAGGGCGAGCTACAGGGAAACCAGCACAGCTACTTCTGCGGCGCTTATTGGGCAAACGGCTTCCATGAGGATGGCGTGGTCAGCGCACTGGACGTCGCCCAAAGATTCGGGGAGCGCCTGTGAACAGCAGCCTTTGCTACGGTTGGGTCATCCACCGGCGTCTGGCGCCGCGATTCCATGGGTTCCGTTATCGCATTGGCATGCTTTATCTGGATCTGGACGAACAGGATCTGCTGCTGGGCCTGTCTCCGTTACTCGGTGCTTCTCGCCTGGCGACGTTGTGTTGGCGAGAAACCGATTACCTGCCAGCCTGGACTCGTCGCGGTATCCCCTTGAAGGAAGCGGTGCGCGAAGTGGTGGCCAAGGCCTTGGGCCAGGCGCCCTGCGGCACCATTCTTTTGCTGACCCAGCCGCGCAGTTGGGGGATTTCATTCAATCCGGTCAGTTTCTATTTTTGCCACGACAGTGACGGTCTCCTGGCGGCGATTGTGCTGGAGGTACGCAACACCCCTTGGCGAGAACGTTTTCATTACGTGTTGCCTGTTCTGCCCGGGCAGCCCCGGCAGTTCTCGGTCACGAAGGCATTCCATGTCTCGCCATTTCTGCCAATGGATATGCAGTACCACATGCGCTTCTCCATTGATGAGGCGCACATGCGCATCCACATGGAAAACCGCCGCGAAGGACAAAAAGTGTTCGAGGCCGACCTGTCCCTGCGCCGACAGCCGCTGGATGCCGCCGCACTACAACGTCACGTACTGGCCTTCCCCTGGATGAGCCTGCGCACCCTCGGTGCGATTTATTGGCAAGCCATGCGCCTGTTACTCAAACGCACCCCGCTCTATGCCCACAAGACCAGTCAGAGCAGCCAAAACCTTCGCCATCACATCCACGAGGAGCCCAAGCATGTCCGATCCAACTCTGAGCGTTAGCAAATCGTGGGGCCTGGCGCCGTTATTCGGCGGCCTGGCCAGGAGCGCCGTGCTCACTCAGCTTCGCAACTTGCGCCAAGGCCGGCTGCGCCTGATCTACCAAGACCGGCAGTGGCTGTTTGGCGACGTCGGCAGCGCGCTGCACGCTGAGGTCGAGATCTTCGACGAGGCAGCTTGGGGGATGGTGGCTGCCAACGGCTCTATCGGTGCCGGCGAAGCTTATATCCATGGCTACTGGCGCAGTCCGGACCTGGCTGCGGTCACTCGCCTCTTTGTCGCCAATCTGGAAGTGCTCGACGCCCTTGAAGGCGGGTTGGCGCGCCTGGGCCGTCCGATCCTACGCCTGCTGCACTGGGTAAACCGCAACAGCCGGCGCGGCGCGCGACGCAACATTCTCGCCCATTACGATCTGGGCAATGCCTTGTTCGAGCGGCTGCTGGATCCGACCATGATGTACTCGGCAGCCATGTTCGACAGTCTGGAGCAGACTCTGGAGCAGGCCCAACTGAACAAGCTCGAGCGTATCTGCGCCAAACTTGCGCTACGCCCCGATGACCATCTGCTCGAGATCGGTAGCGGATGGGGTAGCCTGGCGATCCATGCCGCGACCCACCACGGGTGCCGGGTGACCACCACCACGTTGTCCGAGGCGCAGTACGCCCATACCCTGCAGCGCGTCCAGGATCTTGGTCTGCAACACCGCATTACCGTCCTGCGCGAGGACTACCGTGACCTTGGCGGACGCTTTGACAAGCTGGTCTCTATCGAGATGATCGAGGCGGTCGGGCACCGCTATCTGCCTGTTTACTTTCAGCGCTGCGCGTCGCTGCTCAAGGATGACGGCTTGATGCTGCTGCAGGCCATCACCATCCGTGACCAGCGTTATGAACAGGCCCGGCGGTCGGTAGATTTCATTCAGCGCTATATCTTTCCCGGTGGTGCCCTGCCCTCCCTGAGCGTCATGCTGCAGACCGCCAGTAGCCATACCGCGTTGAACCTGGTGCACATGGAGGACTTCGGCCTGGACTATGCGCGGACTCTGCAGCACTGGCGGGACAACTTGCGTCAGTCGCGCACCGCCTTGACCGAGCTGGGCTATGACGACACCTTTCAACGCCTCTGGGAGTTCTACCTTTGTTACTGCCAGGGTGGTTTCGAGGAGCGTACTATCGGCGTCGCGCAACTGCTCTGGGCAGCTCCGGCCGCACGCCGCGCAGCGCTGCCGGGCGCCTGATTTGAGCCGGGCCTGGTTGATCGGCAACGCGCTATGGATGCAGGCCGCCTGGTGGGCTTGCGTACTGAGCGAGCGGCATCCTTGGCTGCTACTCCCCGTGGCGGCAGGCCTGTTGGTGCATGTGGCTGCTTGCCCACGACCAGGCGACGAAGCAATCACTCTGGCCTGTGTGGGGATGGCAGGCTGTTTACTGGATGCCAGCCTGGGTGCGCTGGGAGTCTTCGATTTTGCCCAGCAACCCCTTCCCCTGTGGCTTGCCATGCTGTGGCTGGTACTGGCGAGTGGGCTTCGCCACAGCCTGGCGTGGGCTCGACGTCCCATCTGGTACGGGGCGCTACTGGGTCTGTGCGGTGGACCTCTGGCTTACATCGCCGGCGCAACGCAGGCCGGTGTAGGCCTGCCCTTGGGCACCCTTTGCACGGCCCTGCTACTTGCAGCGCTGTGGGCTGTATGGATGCCAATCATCCTGCGACTGGCTGCGTCCCGCTGATAAGCAACGGCCTGCGTGAATATCGCCTGCTTTGCCGGTTATTGTGGGTTTACGGAAGCGACTCCGGCTGACGGCGGAAGAACAGGATCACTTCTCCCAACTCGACTCCAAGCTTGCTCATACTCGAGCGATTTATCATCGTGTCTTCGTCCATCAGGTACATCCAGTCGTCCAGATCCACTTCCCAATGCCTGCCGTCAACCGGCAGGTCAAGGCGATAGCGCCAGCGCAGCGCGTTGCCAGCGACCTCGCCGCTAGCCTCACCGACTACATCGTCCGCACGACCACGCCAACGCCCGGCGCCGACCGGTTCCAGCGTCCAGACGCGCCGCTGACGCGTGCCATCGCTGTAGAGAAATCGCTCATCGAGGATCAATTGCTGGCCCTCGACGCGGCTTTCGATCTGGACATGGAAACGCTTGACCACCTCGCCCGAGCGATTCTGGAACAGGCCCCAAGCGAGTACTGGCCGAGAGAAGAACGCCACGAGATCCAACGTCGGTCGCTCCTTTGCGTAGTGCTCCACGCCAACGTTGTTACAGCTGACCAGCAACAGGCTAACGAGCACTACCAGTATTTGACGCATCCCAACCTCCTCACTCCGCCGGCCCGGCCATCCCCAGCAGTCGTTGACGCAGTTGCTTGTCCCGAGTGCGCGGATCAAGCCAGATATTGAAGAAGGCGCGGGCGAATGCAGGGTCGTCGACCCGATGGTGCAACTGGCCGTCGACGAAGAACGTGCAGCCTTTGCCGGGATGGTAGACGCCGGTGATGCGCATTCCGGGCCGAACATCGACGAAGGCTTCACGCATTTCATTGGACCAGCGCTGGAGGGTGGACTCCTCTAGACGAGCCTCTGCCATGCGCGCCATTTCAGTGAGGCTGGCCTCCACCAGTGTGTCCCGGGAAAAGACACGGTGATAAGTCAGTTCGAGCGCAAAGGGCTGATCCCAGGTCAGCGGCAACCCAGAGCTCCACAACCGCGCGGTGTATAGACTCACGCCGAACCAGGTAAAGTCGCCGCTGCCCACCAAACGCCTATCGGGCAGCGCGGGATGCCAATCCGCCCAGGCAGGTACGGCGAGTAACATCGCGAATAGCCAGCCTATCGACAGGCGATGTACGAGAAAGCGTCTGGACTCAGCCACGTTCATCAACGTCTCGGCCTTTTTTAAAATTCTATACAAGATTAGCTCAATGTATAGTTTTTACGCCATCAGAACAGAACGCGTACAACTTTTTTACCCCCAAGGGCAGCGGTTGAGAACGCAGGTCCCGCCGGCATCCCACTGGAGGTCTCCAACTTTATGCGCTAGAGGCTTCTTTGATGATCGTCTTTATTGGGTAGTTTTTTAGCCGGTCTCGACAGGCAGAAATCGGCCAATAGCAGACATTGGGCTTGCTCAGTCAAGACGAGTATCCGGTTAAACGAAAGCCCCTGAATCTCTCGATTCAGGGGCTTTTATTTGGTGCTTACTGCGCCAGATGTAGCAACAGGAAATCGATGAATGCCCTCGATTTGTGGGGCAAATGCGGGCTGTTGGGAAACACCACGTTGACGGACTGCGAGGGCAGCGAATAGTCGGGCAACAACCGGATCAGCCGCTCGCTGGCGATATCGTCCTTGATCACCCAGGCGGGCAGCACCGAGACGCCTAGCGACGACAACGTCATGGAGCGGATGGCCGTGGAAGAATTGGATTCAAACTGATTGATCCCGTTGATCTCGACAGTCCCCAAGTGCGGATGGCTCAACGTCCACTGGGTCGGTGCCTGCAGGTTGCTGTTGGCGATCCACGGCACCGAATTCAGGTCCTGAGGATTCTGCACCGGGTGACGTGCAAGAAACGTCTCGGTAGCCACCAGGACAATTTCATAATCCGCCAGTTTACGGCTCTTGAAAGCCGAGTCCGCCAAGTTACCTAAACGGATAACCAGGTCTAACTTTTCCGCCACCAGATCATTGAGTGACGAGTTGAAGTTATAACAGAGTTTTATTTCCGGATAACGCTCTATAAATTGCGGTATCAACGGAAGAATATAGGCCTCGCCGTATTCACTGGTGGAACTGAAGCGCAACTTTCCGGACACCCGATTATGCCCTTTTAATACATTATCGAAGGCGTTATCGATGTCCGCGACAATACCTTTGAACTCTTCATAAAAGTCCTGACCGATTTCGGTGAGGGATATATTTCGGGTATTTCGAATCAACAACGTCGCTGACAGCACGTCCTCCAGCGCCTTGACATGCAGGCTGGCCATGGCTTTGCTGATGCTCAGATAATTGGCAGCCTTGGTGTAAGAACCAAAATCGACCACGGCCAGGAATGTCTGGACCCGATTAAGATGAGTGTGCATAGCAATAAGGCTCACTGTTAAATCCCGTCAAACATTGTTTCAAGGATAGTCGTATCGACAGTTCAAGTCCACCGCCCCTATGCTTTGTGGCAAAGGGGAAACAACATGACCTATCGCTACAAAGTTGCACTGATATTTCTGATCGGCTTTTTTATAGACTGCATTAACATCTTTATGTCGGCGGTCGCATTACCGAGTATCTCGGCGGCGCTGCACGTTAGTACTTCAGACGTTGCCTGGGTGGCTAACGCTTATATTCTGGGGCTGACACTGATCATTCCGGTCAGCACCTGGTTGGCCGGTCGTTTTGGCAGTCGGGAAATCCTCACCACCTCGATGATCGTGTTTACAGCCTCCGTGTGGATGTGTGGGCTGGCCAACAGTTTCAACGAGCTGGTGATCTGGCGCTTCGTCCAGGGGATTGGCGGCGGCCTGTTGATTCCTGTCGGACAGGCACTGACGTTCAACCTGTTCAAGGGCGAGCAGCGGGCGAAAATATCCACGTTGGTCATGGCCGTCGCCCTGATTGCGCCCGCCATTTCACCGACCATCGGCGGCGGCATCGTCGACAGCAGCTCCTGGCGCTGGGTGTTCTACAGCAACATCCCGTTCTCACTGATCGCGGCATTGCTGTCATGGTTCTGGATCAACGAAGCGCGACCGACGACTTTGCCCAGACCCGACATCAAGGGCTTGCTGCTGGTCAGCGCTGCACTCGGCAGCCTGCTGATGGGCATGTCGTTGTATGGCGGCGACGCTCCGGCATGGGTGGCCGCCCTCTTCGTCATGGCCGGCGTTACGTTCGTCGTGCTGTACGGGCTGCACTACCGCACCTGCAAAAATCCGATCATTGAACTGAGCCTGCTCAAAAGCAAAAAACTCAGCACCTCCATCTTTATCTATTACGCGATTCCCGGTGTGTTCACGGGGGTCAACTTGATGAGCATCTTCTTCCTGCAAAACACCCTGCACTTCAGCGCCCGACTGACAGGGATGTTCATGATCCTCTACGCCATCGGCGCATTCATCGCGATGCTGATCTGTGGCCGGGTCTATAACCGGATGGGCGCCAAGCGGCTGTTTGCCCTCGGCATGCTCTTGCACAGCGCCGGCATCGCCACCCTGTTACTGGTGAACGATCCCTCAGACTTTCTGGTGATCGTCATCGCCTACAGCTTGATGGGGATCGGCGGCGGCATCGGTGCCAACACAGCACAAACCACGTCGCTGATGGACTTCGAGGGCAATGACACCCACAAGGCCAGTGTCATCTGGAACATCAACCGACAGATGTCATTCAGCATCGGCGCTGCCCTCTTCCTGATGGTTTTCAATCTGCTCTTGAAGCATTTCGATACCACCCAGGCCTACCACGTGACCTTTGCCATCGCCGCGCTGGTGGGCCTGTTCCCACTCTTTCAACTGAGTCAGTTGAACACTCAAAAGGACTGTCATGCACAACAAAATAGTTGAACAGGCGCACCACAGCATTCATCACGTGCACGAGCTGATCCACACCCTGTTCACCGACGCAAACGGTAAGGGGCAGGCCACGCTTGAACCACTGATATCGGCCTTTGCCGAGCAGTTCACCATGGTCACCACCTCGGCCGCCATTGTCAGCCGGGCGACAGTCGAACAGATGTTTAAAGGTGCAGTCGGCGCCAAGCCAGGCCTGGAGATCGTCATCAGCGATCTGCAGACGGTCTGGCAGGAAGGCAACAGCGTGGCGATTCGCTACAAGGAAACCCATCGCCTCGGCCAGCGCGAAAGCTCACGGGTTTCGGTGGCGATCATTGGCATGCATCACCACAACGCCCAATGGATCTACCTGCATGAAACGCCGCTAAGCCATGAAAGCTGATTCTCGTATGAACTGCACAATCACTGATTGCCGAATGCTCTCGGCCTCTATAAAAGAAATCACCGTCAGCCCGCTAGCAACGGGGTGTGCGGTGCCGGCAGCGGGCGCACATTTCAAATGGTTCATCCCCGAACTGAATGAATGGCGGCACTACTCGGCGGTACAGCTGGCAGACCGCACTACGCAGCAAGGCAGCGTCGTCTTTGCCATCCGGCTCACTGCCGACTCGGTCAGCAGTCGCTACATTCGTTCGCTGGCCGTCAACGACACGGTGCAGCTCAATGGCCCGTTCAATACGTTCACCTACCCGCTCACTGAAGACGTCGGCAGGGACATTGCGATTGCCGGCGGCATCGGCATTACGCCGCTGACCGGGATCCTTCAACACCTGACGTCATTGAATCGAAGCGCCCACCTACACTATTTCGCCAGGAGCGACGATGACGCGGCCTATGCCTTGCCAATGCAGGCACTGCTGCAGGAACGCTTGCACTTGCACTTCTCCAATCAGCCCGAGGGCCGTCGCTCTGTCAGCCAGGTGCTGGCCGATCTGGCACCACACGACCGGCTCTACGTCTGCGGCCCGCAATCGATGCTCAACGAGGTATTTTGCCATGCAGAGGCCAATGGCCTGGGGCGCGAGCGCATCCATTTTGAAATCTTCAATGTGGTCCGTGAAGACGATGCGTCGGCCTTTGTGATTGACGCCGTCGAGTCGGGGATCAGCGTCAACGTTAATCCCGATCAATCCTTGCTCGAGGCGCTCGAGGCGGCCGGCCTGGACCCGCTCTATGACTGCCGGCGCGGTGAGTGCGGCGTCTGCGCAATAGAGGTCGTTGAGGGCGAAGTCGATCATCGCGATTTCATCATGAGCGAACAAGAAGCCGCCTGTAGCACAACGATTTATCCCTGCGTCTCGCGGGCCAAAAGCCAACGCCTGAAGCTGGCGATCTAACGAGGACAACCGTTTGGACAATTACTTCAACGGCAGAGAAGTGCACAAATCGCTCTTCCTTCATCAACAGCTCTTTGAACAAGAACAACACAGCGTCTTCGCCGCCAGTTGGTGCTATGTGGGGCACGACAGTCTGATCCCGCAGCCTGGTGACTTTTTCACCACCGACATTGCCCAACAACCCTTGGCAATGGTCCGGCAAAAAAATGGCGAGATTGTTGTCCTGCATAACCGCTGCCCGCACAAAGGCGTAAAAGTGTTGGCCGAGCCTCGCGGTAACGTCGGCCGGTTCATCCGCTGCCCTTACCATGCGTGGACATTCAAGACCGATGGCGAACTGTTGAGTATTCCGGTGAAGAAGGAATACGACGATTGCGACCTCAGCACGTGCTCTGCCCACAGAGGCATGCAAGCCGTCGCGGCGGTGGAGAATTATCGCGGTTTTGTGTTTGTCCGCCTCCAGGCGGAAGGCATCGACTTCAACACGTTTTTCGGCGAGTCATTATCGACACTGGACAACATGGTGCTGCGCTCACCCCTGGGTCAGCTTCGCATCGTTGGCCAGCCGCTCCTGCACCGACATCGCTGCAACTGGAAAATGGTCGTCGATAACCAGACCGACACCTGTCACCCGATGATTGCCCACGAGTCCTCGGCGGGCGAAGCGATTCGCTTGTGGAAGGAAACCAGCGACCAGACCAGCCCTTCGCCCATGGTGGTCGAGCTGTTCTCGCCGTTCATGGCGTCCTACGAGTTTTTCGCCAACATGGGCATTCGCACCTGGCCCAACGGCCATGGGCATACCGGTGTCAGCAACTCGATCCATAAAGCCTATGCCGACATTCCGGGGTATTGGGACTTGATGGTCCATAGCTATGGCGAACGCCAGGCCACCGAGATTCTCGAAGACACCCGACACAACACCGTCTATTTCCCGAACCTGATGGTCAAGGGACCGATCCAGACGTTGCGGGTGATCAAGCCGATCAGCGCCCAGGAGACGGTGGTCGAGTCATGGATCTTCGAGTTGCTGGGTGCCCCCATCCAGTTGCTGGAAAGAACCGTCCAGTACAACAACCTGATCAATTCCCCCTGCTCGATGGTGGCCCACGACGATGTGGAAATGTACGAGCGGGCGACGGAGGGATTGCGCAGTCACGCCAACGAGTGGGTCAACGTGGCACGACTCTTTGAATCGAACGAATCCTATGAGCGGACCCAGGTGGTTTCGGGCACCAGCGAAATGGCGATGCGCAACTTTTACAACAGCTGGCAGCACTTGATGCGGGAAAACCATGCAACTCCACCAGAACAATAAACACGCGATCGAACAGTTGATTGCCAGCGAAATCCAGCTGCTGGACCAGCAAGACTTCAGTGCCTGGCAACAACTGCTGACTCCCGAATACACCTACTGGATACCGGTGAGGCGAGAACAGACCAGCCCCCTCCATGAGTCCTCGCTGCTGTATGAAGACCGGTTTCTGACCACGTTGCGCATCAACCGCTTGACCAACGCGCGCAACTACTCGCAACAGCCCAAGAGTCGCGGTTTGCATATCGCCCAGTGTTCGTTGATCCACCTGGAAGACGATGATCTCAGCGCATCGAGTAGCACCAACATGCTCTATTGCGAAGCCCGCGGTGACAGCGAATGGCATTTCCCGGTCACCGTCGAGCATCAACTGATTAACGTCGAAGGCATCTGGAAAATCAAAGGCAAAAAAGTACTTCTGCTCAATCCCTCCCGAGCGATTGAAAGCCTGCAGTTAATCATCTGATTTATCGAGAATCACACGTGAACGTTATGAGTACCGGCTTCGACGAAGCCACATTTCCCTGTTCCTTTCCGTATGTTGACTTGTTGTACGACTACGGCCAGTTTTTGCGCAATGCCGTCGATGCGATCGGTTACTTGCCACCCGAAACGGCCAACAGACACATCGGCATTGTCGGTGCCGGGCTGACCGGGCTGGTCGCCGCCTACGAACTGCTACGTGCAGGCGCCCGTCGGGTCACGCTGTTCGAGGCCGCCGAGGAACACTTGGGCGGGCGCTTGCTGACCCAGCGCTTTGACGACGACCACCCGCAATTCATCGCCGAAATGGGCGCAATGCGCTTTCCTCCCAGCGAGGTCGGGTTGTTTCACTACCTGAACCGCTTCGGTATCGAAACCACTGAAGCATTTCCCGACCCCGGTGTCGTGGACACTGAAATTCACTACCGCGGCGAGACTCATCACTGGGCGGCCATGCAGCCGCCACCAGCGATTTTCAGCACGGTCCATCGGGGCTGGAATGCGTTTTTGAAAGAAGGCGTAACCTTCGATGACGGCACCTGCCTGGCGCCACCGTTGTTACTGACCGAGTTACTCAAACAACACAATTACGCGGAAGTGCAGCCGGAATGGCAGCGCTATCTGGATTGCTTCGGCGACAGCTCGTTCTATTCGGCCATGGTGCGGATTTTCACCGGCAGTAACCCGCCCGGCGGACAACAGTGGCGCAAACCCGAAGACTTCCATCTATTCGGGTCGCTGGGGATTGGCTCGGGCGGTTTCCAATCGGTCTACCGCGCCTCCTTTACCGAAATTCTGCGGCTGGTGGTCAATGGCCTCGAAGTCAATCAACGGCTGGTGCCGATGGGCATCTCGTCGCTGTCGGAGTTGATTGCCGATACGTCATTCAACGGCATGCCCCTGCGCGACCGAATCTGTCGCACCCGCATCGAGTCCATCAACAAGGGCGATAACGGTGAAATCCTGCTGGCCGGCAGCAATGGCGAAACCTATGCCTGCGACCGGGTAATTACCACGACCACCACCCGGGCGCTGCAGGTGAACATGAAGCTCACGCAGAACCAGGCCTTCGTGAATCGTGATGTGGCGCGGGCGATCAACGAGACCCATATGGTCGGTTCGTCCAAGCTGTTCATCCTGACCAAAGACAAGTTCTGGTTGAAACACGGCCTGCCACAGAACATCCAGACAGACACCCTGGTGAAGGGCGTGTACTGCCTCGATTACGCGCCTCAGGATCCTGAGTCCTGGGGCGTGGTTTTGATCAGCTACACCTGGGAAGACGACTCCCACAAGATGGTTTCAATGACCGACAAAGTTCAGCGCTGCCTGCGTCTTGTCGATGAACTGGCCATGAGCGCTCCAGAGTTTGCCAGCCACCTGCTACCGCTCGATGGTAACTACCAGCGCTACGTCCTGGAGTATGACTGGCTGACCGACAAGCATTCGCTGGGTGCCTTCAAACTCAACTTTCCGGGTGACGATATTTACTCGGAGCGCTTGTTCTACCAATTCAAAACAGCCCTCGACCCACAACAGGACACGGGGTTGTACCTCGCCGGGTGCGGCTGCTCTTTCACCGGTGGCTGGGCGGAAGGCGCCATTCAAACAGCGCTCAACGGTGCCTGTGCGGTGATCAGTAGTCTAGGTGGCGACTTGATTGCCGACAATCCGCTGGACGGGCTGCACGCTCAATACCGCTATTGCTGACGCCTTCATCGCAAGCCTCCATCCCCATAGCCGAGACCCGTTTTATGTACAGCCAGCATTCAATTGAAGAACTCGTCAGCGGATTTCGCAGTGGCAGTCACTGCCTGGACACCTGGCACCAATCCCTGCGCGACAAACAGTTTGATCATCAACACCTGAACAGCTTCATCACGTTCGATCCGGCGGCGTTCGAGGGCGCCCCCGGCGCGGATCGGGAGGCGGGCCTGTATGGCATTCCCGTTTCCTTCAAGGACAACATCAATGTCAGCGGCATGCCGACCACCGCAGGAACGCCGGGGCTGGCCGCTTATTACCCGTTGTCCAATGCCGGGATTGTCGAGCGCTTCAAGGTGCTGGGGGCGAGGGCCGTTGGTAAAAACAATATGCATGAACTTTCGTTCGGGGTGACGTCAGCCAACCGAACCCATGGCGCCGTGGTCAACCCGGTCGACGAACGCTACAGCGCCGGCGGCAGCAGCGGCGGTTGCGCGGCAGCCGTCGCCGCCGGCCTGGTGCCCTGCGCCGTGGGCACCGACACCGGCGGTTCGGTGCGCATCCCCGCTGCGTTCTGCGGGATCGTCGGGTTTCGCCCCACCACGGGTTGCTACCCGGTCGACGGCATCGTGCCCGTTTCCCAGACCAAGGACACGCCGGGGCTACTGACCCGCACACTGCAAGACTGTCAGTTCATCCACCGTCACTTGACCGGGGCCCTCCCCGCTGCGCTGGACGACAACAGACCGCTACGGGTGGGCATACCGGAAAAATTCTTCTGGGCCAACCTCGACGAAAAAGTCCGACACGATTGCTTCGCGGCGATCGAAGTACTGGCAGATCGGGGCGTGGAGCTGGTTCCGGTCGATGACCTGTTGATCGGGGAAATCAATGAGAGCATTCAGTTCCCATTGCCGATTTATGAGTTCTTCATCGACTTCCCGCGCTTCCTGATGAAAGAAGGCTGGGGCGACCAATTCCTGAGCATCCTGGCGCAGATCCAGGACCCGGGCATCAAGAAAATACTGACGGCACAACTCGAAAGTCCGGCGATTTCCTACACGGACTATGTACAGGCCTTGATGAGCAAACTGCAGCTGGGTCGTGAATACAGTCGTCTGTTCAATGCTCATCAACTGGATGTCATTGCGTACCCCACCGTCAGCTGCACAGCACCGTTACTCACGGAGTGCGAGGCAGAAAGCAACTTCGAGACGTTCGTGCGCAACACCGACCCGGCAAGCAACCTGGCGGCACCCAGCGTCACCGTTCCGGTAGCGGAAAAACTCTCGCTACCGGTCGGCCTTTCGTTCGACGCGTTGCCCGGGCAGGACAGCCTGCTGCTGGAGAGAGCCCGTCAGTTGTCACGCTTGCTGGCCATGCGCTGACGCGCTGTCGGCGCCATCATCGGCAACGCTGAATGGCGCCGATCCTTTCTGACGCCGACCTCTTCGCCCACTGAAAGAACAGTTCTCTAATAATTCAAATGCAGGCCTTGCCATGCGCAGCACTTCTACGTCCTCTTCCGCTCCCCCCGTTGCACTCGAACGGTCGCCCTCGGTGCTCGGCGGCGCCATGATGATCGGTGGCACCATTGTCGGCGCCGGCATGTTTTCGCTGCCGGTCGTCATGTCCGGCCTGTGGTTTTATGGCTCCGTCGCGGTCCTATTGTTTGCCTGGTTCTGCACCTTGCATTCCGGGTTGATGATTCTTGAGGCCAACCTCAACTATCGTCCGGGTGCCAGTTTTTCAACGATCACCAAAGACCTGTTGGGTCATCGCTGGAATGTGTTGAACGGCTTGAGCATCGTCTTTGTCCTGTACACGCTGACCTACGCCTACATCTCGGCCAGTGGTTCAGTGATTCATCACAGCGCCCAGTCATTGGGCGTGAATCTGTCGGCGCGGGCCGGGGGCCTGTATTTCACCCTGACGGTATCGGTCATCGTGTGGCTGAGCACGGCAGCGGTGAGCCGGGTGACCACGGTGATTTTCGGTGCAAAGATCATCGCGTTTTTCCTGACCTTCGGCGGGTTGCTCGATCATGTGCAACCGGCGACGCTGCTCAATCGCAGCGCCACGGACAGCCACTACCTCCCTTACCTGCTGATGACCCTGCCCTTCTGCCTGACGTCCTTCGGCTTTCACGGCAACGTGCCCAGCCTGATGAAACACTTCGGCAAAGATCCGCAGCGTATCCGGGCCTGCCTGGTCAGCGGCACCCTCATCGCGCTGGGTCTCTATGTCGTCTGGATGGTGTGCAGCATGGGGAACATTCCCCGGGACGGGTTCAAGGACATCGCTCAGCGTGGCGGTAATATCGACGTACTGATCAGCGCGTTGGGGGCCATGCTCAACAGCGCGAAAATCGACGTATTCCTCAGCCTTTTTTCCAACTTCGCCGTCGCCTGCTCCTTTCTTGGCGTGACTCTGGGGCTGTTCGATTATCTGGCCGACGTGCTGGAGTTTGACGACAGCCCGCGAGGTCGCCTGAAAACCGCAGGTACCACCTTCCTGCCGCCCATGCTCTGCGGGCTGTTGTGGCCCGAAGGGTTTATCCATGCAATCGGTTTCGCCGGTCTGGCGGCGACCCTCTGGGCCGTGATTACCCCGGCATTGCTGGCCAGCGCATCACGCAAACGCTTTGGCAGCCCGCGGTATCGCGTGTGGGGCGGCCACCCCATGATTGCCCTGGTGCTGTTTTTCGGCGTGATCAGTGCGGCTTCACATGTACTGTTTTCCTTGGGCCTGTTGCCGGTCTGGCGTTAGCGGCCCTGAACACCATTTGGTTTTCCGAACGCAACCTGTCGGTCGATTCGGTTAACCTGATTACTCATTGTGAAAAATCACGCCATAAATATTTAATCTCATTAAAAATCAATAAGACGACCACATACGCGACGTCAATTACGCATTGGCCATAGACGAGATGGAACCCGGGACCATTTCTGTCGCCGTGCCGCTACGCGAACGCAGCGGAAAAGTGGTGGCTGCGATCAGCTTCGCCTCCAACCGTTCACGGCGTACCCCCGTGGACCTCACCAATAACGTGCTGCATCATTTGCAGGCACTGGCACGGCAAATGGAATCGACCACCGGCAGTTATCAGGACCGGGAGTGGACGGTTTTTTTAAATGAAACGTCAGTGAATGAAGGAGGCATTGCCTACCCACTCAGGGGATTTACCGCTTTTGTAGACATTTCTGAATGTCTGCAATGGGTCCAGGCTGTGTGAAAACGCGCTAAATACCTCGAAAACTGAGAGTCGCGAGGGTTGCCTATGGAATCAGCGGGCGGAAGCGCGAATTAGCTTAGTCAGTGACATAGACGTTCGTAATGCCGTTTGGGCCGCGTCAGCGGCCCAAACGGCTGGGTTCACGCCCTGATCGCCTCAATCAGTCCTGCGATGCCGAAGATGCTCATCATTCGTTTGAGGTTGTAGGCGAGCACATGAAGGCTCATCTCAGTGCTCACCCTCGGCAGGGTTTTGGTCAGGAAGTGGGTACTTCCCATCCAGTACTTGAGCGTTCCGAAAGGATGTTCAACAGTCTGTCGACGAACCCTCATCATCGCTGGATCATGTTCTAGCCGAACCTGTATCGCGTCGACTACAGCCTCATGTTCCCAACGCTTCACACGGCGCTCCTTACCCGTCGTACATTGCTTTTGCATTGAGCAGGACTGGCAGCCCGAGAAGTAGTAACAATGCAATAACATGCCGTCTTCCATCGACGAATGCCGCCTGGTTAGTAACTGCCCCGCAGGGCATCGATACTCGTCCGACGCCGTAAGATAGATGAAGTCCTGCTTACCAAATCGGCCTTCGGCTTTGCTGCCAGATGTGAGGGGTTTCGGTACGAAGGTAATGATGCCGGCTTGCTCGCAAGCAAGGATTTCCAGACCTTTGTAATAGCCTCGGTCGGCCACCACCGTTAGCGATTCAGCCTCGATTTCTTCACGCGCTTGGTTCGCCATATTGCTCAGTTGCCCACGATCATTACCAACGTTGGTCACCTCATGGGCAACGATCAGATGGTGTTTGTCGTCGACAGCTGTTTGTACGTTGTAGCCAACCGTTCCGGTGCCTCGGCCGCTCGTAGCCATTGAGCGTGCATCTGGGTCTGTGAGGGAGATCTGCTGGTCTGGACTTTCGTGGAGCTGCGCCTCGATGTCCTTGAGTTTCTGCATCTGCTTTTTCAGTGTTTCTATCTTTTCTTTAAGCCGCTCTGCTTTGGCCTCGGCCACTTCGGGCGTTGCCCGATCCGCCGAATCCATCGCCGCCAGATATCGATCAATGCTCTGCTCGATCTGCTGCATGCGTGCCTTCACCTTGCCCTGAGTGAAGTTGCGGTCGCGATTATTGACGGCTTTGAATTTGCTGCCGTCGATGGCGATGATCGATTGGGAGAAGAGATTGAGGTTGCGACAAAGAACTACGAACTGGCGGCATACGCTGCGAATGGCTTTGCCGTTGTCTTTGCGAAAGTCGGCAATGGTTTTGAAGTCCGGAGCCAAACGCCCCGTTAGCCACATCAACTCGACGTTGCGCTCGGTCTCTCGCTCAAGTCGGCGGCTGGATTGAATCCGATTGAGATAGCCGTAGATATAGATCTTCAGCAACACCGCTGGGTGATAGGCCGGACGACCAGTTGCGGCAGGATCGACGCCCTCAAAACCAAGTGCGCCCAGGTCGAGTTCATCGACGAAAACATCGACAACGCGCACTGGATTTTCTTCGGCTACGTAATCGTCCAGACACTCTGGCAGCAGCGTCACTTGCGTGCGAGCCTCACCTTCAATAAATCGCTTCATGATCGCCCCCGATACGATCTCAACGATCAGAAGGTTAGACAATCATTAGCGCTTCACACAGCCAAGGTCGATGGGCGAGTCATCAGGCTACAGCTGAAACTCAGCGGCCCCACCCAATAGTAGGCTTCAAAGCCCCGAAAGTTGCGGTCTCAGAGCTAAGTAATGTTGTTCGGGAGGTTCTTTTACCTACAAAAAATCAGCAATCACAAGGGGTTTCTCTGTGGCAAAGATTGACTCGTAAATTGCTTCGTAGGGTGCCTCACGAGCCAACCAAGCGCTGGCGCTGTAGGCTCGAGCCTTGCAGAAAAACGATAGATGCATCTCATCTCCGCGCTCGAACAGTCTGAAATACTGCGCCTCCATTTCAGAACAAAGGTTGTCGAACAGCACTGGATCTAGTTTTGACAGCGTGACCATAATTTCGGCTGGGTCTAGCCCAGCGTCACTCGCCGCCCATAGGACAATACGAGTAGCCACGTCCAATTTTTTGCTTGGAATGATCGCGTCCAATGCATGTTGAATATCTGGGTAGCTGGATGCCAAACGTGAAGGCATGTCTTTTTCCTGACCCGCTTTAGATGGAATGTGAAAGACCTGAGGTTGTTTGTCTAATGCTATTGATTCATCGGCAATGTTTTCACACAGCCTGGGTCGATTGCAGTCCTTCTCGACCGGCAACTGTCGTCCAAAAGCCGTCACTCGTGAGCCGCAGCTTTCGACCCAAAATTGACTTTCTGGTCCAAGCATAAAATTGAACTTCATCCGAAAACTACGCTTTGAATGAGCCGCCCTTCTAAACCGCTTCCACATCATCGTTCGGCAACGAAGCAAACATTTCAGCGCGGCACACCTCAAGGATCTCATCCGCCAGCGCGGAATCATCCGGGCAGGCACGCGACAAAATAATCGCGCCGACAGCACGTGACAGCAGGTCAATCATTTTCTTTCTTCCCTCACCCGCCGCGGAGTCCGGCCCCGTCGGATATTTTTCCCCCAGCGTTTGGAGAGTGTGTTCGATCCCTTCGGCAAACGTCGCTTTCAAATCATCCGATTGACGCGCCGCGTCGCCGCACAACGCGGCCATGGTGCAACCGCTGCCACGTCCGTCCCGATGTTCCCTCGTCACATAGACGCCGATGAAGCCGGGAACGTCGAGCGCTTGGGCACCTGTCAGCGACTTGGCAAGACTGCAAGCAGAGGCTTCGGCCATCAGGTCGGCCTTCGAACCGAAATGCTTGTAGAAACCTCCATGGGTGAAACCGGCAGCCGCCATGAGATCCGACACACCGACGCCGTCAAAGCCACGCTCACGGAACAGCTCAGAGGCTGTCTCGACAATGTGCTCTCGATTGGCCTGCGCCTGGGCCTTGGTCACTCTCACGTGCAATACCTCATGTTCACTGGGAAATCATGCGGCCAAGCATACATAGATGCTGGTCATAATCAAAGCTGTTGACAGCTTAGATTAAGATCATCATCCTAATTGCACACACCACCGAACTCCATCAACGGGCACGGAAGAAATACCAGATGACCGATCAGAATCTGTTCACCCCTTACACGCTTGGCGCCCTCACGCTATCGAACCGCATCGTCCTGGCGCCGCTGACACGTAACCGCGCAGGCGAAGGCTTTGTCCCCAGCGAGTTCGCGGCCAGTTATTACAGCCAACGTGCCAGCGCAGGCTTGCTGATCAGCGAAGCCACGCAGATTTCCCAACAGGGCCAGGGCTATCAGGACACCCCCGGGATCTACACGCAGGCGCAGATAGACGGCTGGCGCACAGTGACCGATGCCGTCCATGCCAAGGGCGGAAAAATCTTTCTGCAACTGTGGCATGTCGGCCGCGTGTCGCACGTTGATCTGCAAGAAAACGGCGCCGCACCCGTGGCCCCTTCTGCGCTGCGCGCCGCCACCAAGGTATTCGTCAACAACCACTTTGAAGACGTCTCCGAGCCGCGCGCACTGGACATCAGCGAACTACCAGGGATCGTCTCCGATTTCTGCCAGGCCGCGGCAAACGCTGTCGCTGCTGGGTTCGATGGTGTAGAGATTCACGGTGCAAATGGCTATTTGCTGGATCAATTCCTCAAGGACAGCGCCAATTTGCGTACCGATGCTTACGGCGGTTCGATTGAAAATCGAGCGCGTCTGTTGCTCGAAGTGACGGCGGCCGTCGTCAATGAAATCGGCGCGGATCGCACCGGTGTGCGCTTATCGCCGGTGTCGCCGGCCAATGGCGTTTCCAGCAGTGATCCGCAGGCGCAATTCGATTACGTCGTCGACCAACTCGACGCGCTCGGTGTGGTTTATCTACACGTGGTCGAAGGCGCGACCGGTGGCCCGCGTGACGTGGCGCCATTCGATTTCGGCGCCCTGCGCCAGCGCTTCAAAAATACCTACATCGCCAACAACGGCTATGACCTGAATCTGGCGACATCAAGGCTCGCCGAAGACCAAGCCGATCTGATCGCATTCGGTCGCCCGTTCATTAGCAATCCGGATCTGGTAGAGCGCCTCAAAAGTGGCGCGCCGTTGTCCGCCTTCAATCCCGCCACGCTCTATGGCGGCGGTGCAGCAGGCTACATCGACTACCCGACGTTGGCTGAATCGAACGCTACCGCAAGCTGAGCAATCAGTGATCGCGCTTTCTGTTTCACACATCCTCAAAGAGAGATAACCCATGAGCACTCGCCCTGCTGTTCTCATCACTGGCGCCTCCACCGGCATTGGCGCCGTCTACGCCGAGCGCTTCGCGCAACGCGGACACGATCTGGTACTGGTCGCCCGAGACCAGGCACGTCTGGACGCACTTGCAGCCCGATTGCGCAGCGAACACGGCGTCGCCGTCGATATCATTCCGGCGGACCTGACCCAACTCGGCGATCTGACAACTGTTGAAACCCGCCTGCGCGACGACGCCCGTATCGGCATCCTTGTCAATAACGCCGGTGCCGCGCTGTCCGGTAACTTTATCGACCAAAGCACCGACAGCGTTGCGCAACTGGTCGCCCTCAACACCACAGCGCTGGTGCGCTTGGCCAGCGCCATCGCCCCACGCCTGGCCAAAGCAGGCGAAGGCGCGATCATCAACATCGGTTCGGTGGTGGGTCTTGCTCCGGAGTTCGGCATGTCGGTCTATGGTGCAACCAAGGCGTTTGTGCTGTTTCTTTCCCAAGGCCTGAGCCTGGAACTTTCTCCTCAGGGCGTCTACGTGCAGGCCGTGCTGCCGGCGGCCACCCGCACGGAAATCTGGGATCGCTCCGGGGTCGACATAAATACCTTGAGCGAAATCATGGAAGTGGGCGATCTGGTGGATGCCGCACTGGTCGGATTCGATCGTCGCGAACCGGTAACGATCCCGCCGCTGCACGAAGCTGAACGCTGGGATGACCTGCAGAGCGCACGTCAGGGCTTGCTGGGGCAAATCCGCCAGGCTGCGGTTGCCCAGCGCTACCTAACCCAACAATGATCTTTTGGTAGCGAGCATACGCGCCGGATTCGATGCAGGCGCGTCAGGCTCGCTGTCCGGAGTAGAAATGAATCCAACGAAGACAAATACCCCCTCGGGTTCGCAGACGTCGTTCATCAACGCGGCGAACCTGTCGATCACGGTCAACGGCATTCCCTTCGCCTACCGCGACACCGGCCCCACAACCGGTGTGCCTCTCGTACTGTTCAACCATTGGGGCGCGGTGCTGGACAACTTCGATCCCGCGATCATCGATGGCCTGGCACAAACCAGGCGCGTCATTACCACCGACTATCGCGGTATCGGCGGCTCAGGTGGAACCGCACCACTGACGGTCGGCGAAATGGCTGACGATGCCATCCAACTGCTGCATGCGCTGGGGTTCGACACCGTTGATATGCTCGGTTTTTCGCTCGGCGGTTTCGTTGCTCAAGACATCGCCCTGAAAGCGCCAGAATTGGTGCGCCGCTTGATTCTGACCGGCACCGGGCCAGCCGGCGGCACTGGTATCGACAAGGTCGGTTCGGTCACGTGGCCATTGATGCTCAAAGGCTTACTGACCTTGCGCGATCCCAAGTTCTACCTGTTCTTTACTTCGACGCCCAACGGCCGTCGATCCGCCTCGCAGTATTTGCAACGCTTGAAAGCGCGCAAAAATAATCGCGACAAAGGCCCGACGCCCTACGCTTTCCTGCGACAGTTGAAAGCCATCACCGCGTGGGGCAATCAGGCACCGCAAGACCTCGAGCGCTTGCGGACGCCGACGCTGATCGTCAACGGCGACAACGACATCATGGTGCCCAGTGAAAACTCGCTGACACTGGCCAACCGCGTCCCGAACGCACAGTTGGTTATTTATGAAGATGCCGGGCACGGCGGAATTTTCCAGAACTACGCTGACTTCGTGGCCAAGGCACTGGCGTTCCTCGATGCCTGACAACGCGGCACATCAACGCCGAATACGTACCGCCCACCCTCCCTCCAACCGACAAGAGCCGCACCACGATGAAGGCATTTCTAATTGATCGCTATGGCAAGAACACTGGGAGCATTGGAGAAGTGGCCGTCCCTGAAGTGGGCGCCCACGACGTATTGATTGAGGTACACGCCAGCAGCATCAACGTTCTGGATTCGAAGATCAGGAAAGGCGAATTCAAACTGATCCTGCCCTATGCATTTCCGCTGGTGCTGGGCAATGACCTGGCGGGCGTAGTGGTTCAGATTGGAGCACAGGTGACGGGGTTCAAGCCGGGAGATGAGGTCTACGCTCGCCCGCCTGAAGCGCAGATCGGAACGTTCGCCGAATTGATCGCAGTGGACGAAAACGCGGTCGCACGCAAACCCGCCAATACCACCATGGCACAAGCCGCGTCCCTCCCCTTGGTTGCACTGACCGCCTGGCAAGTGCTGGTCGAAACCGCCCAACTGAAAAAGGGCCAGAAAATACTGATCCACGCCGGCTCCGGCGGCGTCGGCACTCTCGCCATCCAGCTCGCCAAACACCTCGGCGCCTTTGTCGCGACCACCACCAGCACCGCGAATGTCGAATGGGTGAAGGCACTCGGGGCCGATGCAGTAATCGATTACACACAGCAGAACTTCGAAAGTGTCTTGCACGACTATGACGTGGTGTTGAACAGCCTTGGCGCCGATGTACTGGAGAAGTCACTCAAGGTCCTCAAGCCCGGCGGCCAGCTCATTTCCATCTCAGGTCCACCCACTGCACAGTTCGCGCAGGAGCAAAGGTTGTCCTGGCCATTGCAGCAAGTCATGCGCCTGTTGAGCCTTGGCATTCGTCGCAAAGCGCGCAAGCAGGATGTCAGCTATGCATTCGTGTTCATGCGGGCCAATGGTGCTCAACTGCAACAAATCACCGCGCTCGTTGAGGACGGCATCATCAAACCTGTGGTTGATCGCGCCTTCACCTTTGAATCAACGGCAGAGGCGTTGAAGTACGTCGAGCAGGGACGAGCCAAGGGCAAGGTCATTGTTACGCTCAAATGACGACGCCACATATCGATGAGCTAACCGATTGGTCTGTACTGGCGCTTAAGGACTTCAATGAGCAACGCAGTACGGATACGCGCAAACTTCCCTCCAGGCGGATCTGCGACCGCTTTGCTCTGCTGGCGAGCCTCACTCAGTAGGCGCTCGTTATCTCTGTTTGCTCGTCGCCCTCCTGCGCAGTACTTAAATAAGTGCCTGATTCCGACACCCCTTGCCGGCAGACGACAGACGCTCCGAACTTGTTTTCTTAGTCTCCCCTGGACCGACGTTCAACGCTTCACGTCGGCTTAACCAGTCTTGCCACTGCACATCCCGCCATAGGCTCTAGCCGAGCGCACCAGGGATGGGTTCAAGGAGAATAAGAATAATGAATCCGGCTTTCACTTCATCAATCAATAACCTGCTCGATACCGTCACCGCGGGACAACAGCGCGTGCCAGGCGTAGTTGCAGCAATAACCGGGCGAGATGGTTTGCTCTACGAGGGTGCTTCAGGACAACGAACGCTCGGTCAAACTGATGCAATGACGACCGACAGTGTTTTCGCCATGTTTTCCACGACTAAAGCGATAACCGCCACGGCGGTGCTTCAGTTGGTCGAGGACGGCCGACTGGATCTCGATGCGCCTGCCAGGAACTATGTGCCGATGATCGGCGAACTTAAGGTGCTTGAAGGGTTTGATACCGACGGCACCCCGCGGCTTCGCGCGCCCAAAAAACACATCACCACGCGGATGCTTCTGCTTCATACAGCAGGCCTGGGTTATGAATTCTTTAACGAAAACTACAACAGGCTAGTCCAGGAAGGACGCCAACCCAGCATCATCAGTGGATCGTTGGCGGCACTTATGACGCCCTTGCTGTTTGAGCCTGGTGAACAGTGGGAATACGGTTCCAACATGGATTGGGCCGGTCTGGTGGTCGAGGCCATTACCGGCAAACGTCTGGGTGAAGTCATGCAACAGCGTATTTTTGAGCCGCTGGGCATGACCGATACCGCCTTTAGCATGAGCGCATCGATGATCCAGCGACGGGCTGGAATGCATCAGCGTGAAGAAGATGGATCGCTGACCGCGGTCGAGGGCTCCCTCCTTCCAGAGGAACCAGAAGTGCACATGGGAGGCCATGGCCTGTTCTCGACAGTGAAGGATTATTGCCTGTTCATCCGGGCCTGGCTAAACGATGGACAGGGTGATCACGGACGAATTCTGAAGCCTGAGACGATTCGTTTCGCTGAAAAAAACGGGCTCGACAACCTGAAAATAAAAGCCCTTCCCTGCGTGATTCCGAGTATCTCCCACACTGCGGAATTCTTCCCTGGCATGCCAAAGTCATGGGCGTTGAGTTTCATGATCAACGAACAAGACGCACCCACCGGTCGTCCTGCGGGCTCTTTGGCGTGGGCTGGGTTGGCCAATCTTTTCTATTGGATCGATCGCAAGAATGGCATCGGTGGTTTTTGGGCCACTCAGATATTGCCATTCGTAGACCCTGTTTCGACCAATGGATATCTGGATTTCGAAACGGCGGCCTACCGCAATCTGACCACCTGAACCCGTACCTGATTCGATTCGCATGAGAGCCCCCCAAGGGCTCCAGGCGATGGCGCAAGAAAACTATCCCCTTCTCCGAAAACAACAAAAACAAAACAGGTGACTCATGGAGATCTCCACACGTACCCCTGCGCGCGCTCGATCCACAGAATGCGCATTTGGCACGTCAACAATCAGTGCCGGCCTCCTGCTGGCGACTCTGGCGGGCAACGCCGGAGCCGTCGATGTGGACGCCGGCGAATACGCCGCTGCGCTTCCAGCCGGCAGCAATATCGGCTTGCTTTACCTCCAGCATGCCGAACGGCGGTCACTTTACGGTAATGGTCACAAGGTTGCGATCAAAGCGGGACTCGACTCGGATATCGGCATATTGCGCGTCGCGAATTACCAGCAGTTGGGTGACTACACGATTAATACGCAGTTCCTGTTGCCATTCGGGCGCCTGGAAGGAACACGCGATAACGACTCGTTGGGACAAACCAATGGCGTGGGCGACTTGGTCCTGGCGTCCACTCTGTGGCTCGTGAATGATCCGGCGAAGAACCGATATTGGGGCATTGCGCCCTACCTGTTCGTGCCGACCGGTAACTATGACCGAAACGATGCACTCAACCTTGGCGAAAATCGTTGGAAGATGACGTTGCAGACAGGCTATGTGACCGGCCTCACTGAAAAGTTGTCTCTGGACCTCACCGCCGATGTAACCCTGTTTGGCAAAAATGATGACCTCACGAGTCAAGGCCTGACGTTGCGACAGAAGCCTCTATGGCAAGCCCAGTCCTACCTGAGATACGCCGTGACACCCAAGCTCTCGGTGCATGTCGGCGCGTCTCAACTCTGGGGTGGTGAGACGCGCGTTGACGGTCAGGATCTGAACGATGAACCCAACACCAGCAAGTACCGTGTCGGGGGATCGTACTGGTTGACCCCTACGTTCCAGGCCCTGCTCAATTACGGCCAGGACGTATCGGTCGACAACGGCTTCAAGGAAAAGCAGCGGGTTAACCTACGGCTGTTGTGGGTGTTCTGACCCACAGCAAGTGGTTGGCTTCCTGGGTACCGAGAGCGTCTTGGACGTCACTCTCGGTGCCCTTTTCTGCCTCGCATCGCTAACGCAGTCGGCGCTGCAAGGTTTGGGAGGGTAATTCACTGAAACGCTTGCGATAGATTCCCGCAAATTCACCCAGGTTTAGATAACCCCACCGAAAGGCGATGGTGGAAACAGTCGTACCCGACTCCGGATCCGTTGCCAATAAATCGCGGCGCACACCCTGCAACCGCTGCTCGCGCAAGAACGCACCGGGCGTCATGCCGCGAAAACGCGAGAAGGCTCCACTCAATGCCCGCACACTGGTCCCGACGGCACTGGCAACCTCTGCCATCGTCGGCAGGCTCAATGCGTTGGCACTCATAAACTCTTCAGCGGCCCTGACATAACGCGGTGCAATCCGGTTCATTGGACTATTGAAATCAAGCCCTGCTTGCTCGGCGCGGCCAGCCCACTCTCGCAATAAATGAACGCAAAGACTTTGCTCCAGGTGAGCCCCCATACGTCCTTCAGCCATGTGCTCGGAAGCCTCGGCAACACAACGAACCGTGTACTCCAGCAGGCTTAGCCAGCTAGAACCGATTCCGCCGATAATGCATTTATGTCTCCAGAACCGATCATCGGGCACGAACCCAAACCACTGCTGCGCCATCCGTTCCAGAACTGCATGAGGAATAGTCAGATTCAGTTGCAGGTGATCCGGGTCGAGGTCGATCCGGTAATCGACACGACTGCAATTGGCAATGAAGGATTGACCTACTGCCGTATCCTCAGTGACCGAACGTTGAGCCCAGTGCCGGGCATTGCCGCGAATGGTCGTCAGCAGTAACGCATTCCCCGACTCGGGCGAAAATTCATCGACGCTCACGGCGACTCCATAGGCAAAACGAGTCAGCGTCAACTCGCCAATCCTGGACGAATGCATGGTTGCGTGCGGCTTGATGGCATGCCCGATGGGGGCCACACGATAGGGCATGTAAACGCGATCCGACCAGTCGCTGATTTCATCCCACTCGGTTGAAAAGATTTTGTGTTGCTGGCGTATCGGCTTGCCGCTGACATCGGTTAACAACGCATGCTCAAGAAGCATAGAGACACCTGTTTTTATTTTTTTAGGGTCAGGTTGCAGGTTCGAGATCATCCAGCGCCTTTGCGCCTTCGTAAAGGGCTTTTTGATCGCGCGACGGACCGTTGGCGGCGGCTTCACTTTTTGCTGGTCTGGTCGAATCAGTGCGGGCGTCGTTGTCCCATTCCGAGACAGTTGTACGAGTTCGATACAGCCCTTGCTTTGCCGTTCCTGCCTGGGTTGCCTCCTGGGTAAGGCCTGGAGCCCAGTGCCCACGGCGCTTTCGGTCAGGCTGGCACAGGCGTTGCTCCTGAGCCGTGCCGTTCCTGCGACGAGAAAGAAAAAGACTTCAGCGGCTGTCGCTGCCAGGCCTTCATGCTCACGGGGGACGTGAGCAATGCCGACCCGGTGTGCAGCAAATCGGACCATCACGGCGTAATCCTCAAGGCTCGCGAAGAAGCCGAGCACGCGACCCAGACCATTGAACAACTGGCCTTTCGCAATGAACGTAACTCGCGGCTGATCGCCAAGGTCCGCTGAATGCATGAATCCAGGCTCACCGTGGCCAGGTCAATGAGCCCTCGCCGGCGGCTGTAGACACCGCGCCGGCAGCCGCGGCCAAACTTGCAATTCAGGGCGACGGCAGGTAGGCCATCGCGCGGGACTCGCCCATCAGCAGCGGATGATTGAGTTCAGCACAGGCGCGCAAATAGTCGGCTACCAAGGTGATCCGCTTGAGCTTGCGCAGGTCCTCGCTGTAGTACATCCAGAACTGTCGAGTGACCTCCACCTGATCCGGTAGCACTTCGCACAGGCGCGGGTCGGGACCGGCGAGGAAGCAGGGCAGGATGGCCAGCGCGCGCCCTTCCAACGCCGCATGGTACTGGGAAACTACGCTGGTGCTGCGCAGGCGGCTGTGCGCGCCGGGCAGCAGGTCGTTCAGGTAGAGCAACTTGAAGCTGAAGGCCAGATCCTCGACATAGGTCACGAATGGGTGACCGGCCAGGTCCTCGCGACTGGCAATCGGCGAATGATTGGCCAGGTACTCCGGTGTCGCATACAGACGCAGACGGTAGTCGCACAGCCGCGAGCACACGTACGGACCGCGCTCAGGCCGCTCCAGGGTGATGGCGATGTCTGCCTCGCGCCGTGACAGGTTGACGAAGTGCGGGACCGGCAGGATGTCCACGGATATATGCGGATAGTGGATGATGAAGTGGCTCATCTGCGTGGTGACGAAACAGGAGCCGAAAGCTTCGGTACAGCCAATACGCAGGTGCCCGGCGAGCCCCCCGGTGGTTCCGGAAACCTGCTCGCAGGCTGCCAGCAGCGTACTTTCCAGAGTTTCGGCGTGACTGACCAAGCGCTGCCCCTCGATGGTCATGACGAAGCCCGACGCTCGGGACTTCTCGAAAAGCAGCGCACCAAGGCTTTGCTCAAGGGCGCGGATGCGCCGCGACACCGTGGTGTAGTCCACTCCCAAACGGCGTGCTGCGCCACTCGCGGTGTGAGCACGGGCGACTTCGAGAAAGAAGCGCATATCGTCCCAATTCACATGACTTTGGGTTGTGCGTTTTTGCATATTCATCAGGCTTTTCTGCCAATACATATTGGAAATTAGCCAACATATACTCGCATTCAGCCTGGTTTGACCAGCATCGTTTTTCAACCGAAAAGGCCCAATTTTCAATCAAGGCTGACGGCATGAATGCAGGGTAAAAACACTGTTTTCAAGCCGAAAACAGGCAGCTGTGCGACAGCGCAATCACTGCCACATTCGGACCCGTCGAGAGCTCATAGGCGGGTTCCCTGTCGGCACCTGACCGACGTCATTTCAGCACCCCTCGCCTCCGGAAGATCGCCAGGGCAGATACGACTCCAGCAGCATTCAGGTGACGCTCCGCTTCGGGACGTCGCCCGGGTACCCGTACGCCTCTCAAAAGGCGACATACAACAACAATTAAAAGCGGAGCCTCATCATGACGACTGACCATCCGAACCACGCCCAGACCTGCGCCCAGGTCAGGGCCAATCCCAAGTTCCAGCGACTCACCCGCCAGCGCGCACTGCTGGCCTGGTCACTGAGCGCCGCGGTCCTCGCTGTCTATTACAGCTTCATCATGGTAGTGGCCTTCGCACCTGCCTGGCTGCACCTGCCGCTGTACGACGGCAGTCATCTCAGCCTCGGCATGCCAATCGGCGTGGCAATTATCCTGCTGTCCTGGCTGCTTACCGCCTGGTACGTGAACACCGCCAACACACGTTTCGACGCGCTCAGCGCGCAGATCCTCCAGGAGACCCGCGCATGAAACGCCTACTCGCCCTTCTCGCCCTCAGTCCCCTGCTGGCCAACGCCGCACCCATCACCGCAGAGAAGCAACCGCTCAATGTGCATGCCATCGGCATGTTCTTCATCTTCGTCCTCGCCACTTTGCTGATCACTTGGTGGGCGTCCCGTCGCACGCGCTCCGCTGCTGACTTCTACAGTGCCGGCGGCGGTATCACGGGCTTTCAGAATGGCCTGGCGATCGCCGGTGACTACATGTCGGCGGCCACTTTGCTGGGCCTCTCGAGCCTGGTGTTCGCCAAGGGCTATGACGGCTTCATCTATATCATTGGCTTCTTCGTCGGCTGGCCCATCGTCACCTTCCTGATGGCCGAGCGCCTGCGTAACCTGGGCCGCTATACATTCGCCGACATCGTCTCCTTCCGCCTGGATCAAACTCGCGTGCGCAGCTTCGCCGCCCTCGGTTCGCTGACGGTGGTGTGTTGCTACCTGGTGGTGCAGATGGTCGGTGCTGGCCAGTTGATCAAGCTGCTGTTCGGCCTCGACTATCGCACGGCGGTGGTGGTGGTCGGCCTGCTGATGCTGGTCTACGTGATCTTCGGCGGCATGCTCGCCACCACATGGGTGCAGATCACCAAGGCAGTCCTGCTGCTGGCCGGCGGCACGACCCTGATGCTGATGGCCCTGAGTCGTTTCGGCTTCAGCTTCGAGACGCTGGCTGCCCAAGCCGTGGCGGTGCATGCCAGCGGCGTGCAGATTATGGGCCCGGGCACGTTGCTGGCCGACCCGATCAACGCGGTGTCCCTGTCCCTCGGACTGGTCTTCGGCATCGCCGGCCTGCCGCACATTCTGATGCGCTTCTTCACCGTGCCCAACGCCAAGGAGGCGCGCAAATCGGTGCTATTCGCCACGGTGTTCATCGGCTTCTTCTTTCTGGTGGTCTGCATCCTGGGCTACACCGCCATCGTCATCGTCGGCACAGACCCGCAGTACTATGTCGACGGCAAGCTCGGCGGCACCATGATCGGCGGCGGCAACATGGTTGCCATGCATCTGGCTAAAGCGGTGGGCGGCAACCTGTTTCTCGGATTCCTCTCCGCCGTGGCCTTCGCCACCATTCTTGCAGTGGTGGCCGGCCTGGCCCTGGCCGGCGCCTCGGCCATCTCTCACGACCTTTATGCCTCGGTACTGAAGAAGGGCCAGGCCGACGAGAAGCAGGAAATGCGTGTGTCGCGCATCGCCACTGTCGGTCTCGGTATCGTCGCGATTTCCCTCGGCATTCTGTTCGAGGGCCAGAATATCGCCTTCCTGGTCGGCCTGACGTTTGGCATAGCGGCCTCGGCGAATTTCCCGGTATTGATCATGGCCATGTACTGGGGTGGCCTGACCACCCGTGGCGCCCTCTATGGCGGTATGACTGGCCTGATCAGCGCCCTGGCCCTGGTCATCGGCTCTCCGTCGGTATGGGTCGGCGTATTGGGCCATGCCCAGGCAATCTTCCCCTACGACCAGCCGGCGCTGTTCTCCATGCCTTTGGCCTTCCTGGTCATCGTGGTGGCATCCAAACTGGACCGTAGCGAGCGTGCCGACCGCGAGCGCGCTGCCTATGCCGATCAGTTCGTCCGCGCCCAGACTGGCCTGGGCGCTGCTATGGCCAGCAGTCACTAACGCTGCAGCTTCCCGGGGTCTATGCCCCGAGCGCGAGTTCGCCCCTTAGCGTCGCGCTTTTTTACTCCCGTCCTGCGCCTCCCGGCGCAGGGCACCTCCATCGAGTCTTCCCTCCACCGGCCCCGGCCAGTGCGGGAAAGGCTTGCTTATAACAACAAGAGGCATGCAATGAAACCCACCCTTTTTACCCTGCTCCTGGCAAGCAGCAGCGTTGCCACCCAGGTCCACGCGGACTTCCTCGCAGACAGTAAAGCCAGCCTGGAACTGCGCAACTTCTATTTCAACCGTGACTATCGCCAGGACAACGCCGCCCAATCCAAACAAGAGGAATGGGCGCAGGGGTTCCTGCTGCGCTACGAATCGGGATACACCGACGGGTTGATCGGTGTCGGCTTCGATGCCATCGGCCTGCTCGGCGTCAAGCTCGATTCCAGCCCTGATCGCGCAGGCTCCGGCCTGCTTAAACGCCACCGTGACACGAGCAAAGGGGCGCAGGACGAGTACGGCGAACTGGGCCTGACCGCCAAAGTGCGCGCCTCAAAAAGCACACTGAAACTCGGCACGCTGCTGCCGAAACTGCCGACGGTACTGGCCAACGATTCACGGCTGTTGCCACAAACCTTCAAGGGCGGTCAGCTGACGTCGCTGGAACTCGAAGGCCTGACCGTGGATGCCGGGCGCCTGACGCAAGTCAATCAGCGCGACTCCTCGGACTACGAGGACATGGGGATCACCCGCACCGGCGCCAAGGGCATCACCACGCGTCATCTCGACAGCGACAGCTTCGATTTCGCCAGCCTGAACTACAAATGGACCAGCAACCTCGCCACCGGCTACAGCTACGGCCACCTCGACAACTTCTACAGCCAGCACCTGGTCAACCTGACCTACGTCTTGCCAGTCACCACCGGCCAGTCGCTGAAGACCGATCTGCGCTTCGCCCGCTCCACGGATGATGGCGGCAGCAATGTCGATAACAACGCCATCGGCGCGATGTTCACCTACAACCTCGGCGGGCATGCGGTGGGCCTGGGTTATCAAGGCATGAGCGGCGACACCGGCTACGCCTACGTCAACGGCACCGATGCGTTCCTGGTGAACTTCGTGCAGATCGGCGACTTCGCCAGCAAGGACGAACAGTCCTGGCAGGCGCGCTACGACTACAACTTTGCGGCCATCGGCATTCCGGGCCTGACCTTCATGACCCGCTACCTCACCGGTGACAACATCGATCTGGGCGGCAATAGCCCGGAAGGCAAGGAATGGGAACGTGATACCGACATTGGTTATGTGGTGCAGAGCGGGCCATTGAAGAATGTCGGCGTGAAGTGGCGCAATGCGACGGTGCGATCGACCCACTTCGGTAGCGACCTGGATGAAAACCGGTTGATCGTCAGTTATACCCTGGCGCTCTGGTAAATCCCCCCGCGAGACGGGGGCCGCTCGCATCGCCTGAGAGTGCGAGCGGCCCTCCATCCAACGCGCCACCTCTATGATTTTTTTGCACAACGCACCGGTTTTTATGAGCATTTTTAATTGATTTTTGCATGCATATACTGGGCTCAAGCGCCTGGTCATGAACCGCGCCAGACCCAACAAAAACAAACAAGGGCATACACCGTGAAGACATCCATGCTTGCCGCCGTCTCCCCGCTCTCAGGTACCTGCATGCGTCTAGTACGCATTGCTGCCCGCAGCGAAGCCCCCCTCGCCGCCTGACCATCCCGTACCTGTACCCGCGCCGATCGTCACCACGATCGATGGAGACTCCAATGAACAGCAACTGCCAACCGTTCCTCGCCGCTCGAGACTTCCTGCTGGCCCACCGTACCGACTACGCCACTGCCGTGCGTGACTTCCGCTGGCCGCAACTGAACGAGTTCAACTGGGCACTGGATTACTTCGATGCCATGGCCGAGGACAATCACGCCAACGCCTTGTGGATCGTCGAAGAAGACGGCAGCGAACAGCGCTACAGCTTCCAGCAACTGGCCTCGCGCTCCAACCAGGTGGCCAACCACTTGCGTGCCCTCGGCGTGCGCCGCGGCGAGCGCATCCTGCTGATGCTCGGCAATGATGTCGCCTTGTGGGAAACCATGCTGGCCGCCTTCAAAATCGGCGCCGTGGTCATTCCCGCCACCGCCCTGCTGACCCCCGATGACCTGGGCGACCGCATCGAGCGCGGCCAGGTTCGTCACCTGGTGGTCGGCAGCGCCCATGTCGACAAGTTCGTCGGCCTGGGAGAAGGCTGCAGCCGCATCTGCGTCGGCCCGGCCCCCGCCGGCTGGACCCCGCACAGTGCCGCCAGCGAGTATTCCGAGCAGTTCGACGTCGAGGACCGCACGCTAGCCACCGACCCGATGCTGCTGTACTTCACCTCTGGCACTACCTCCAAGCCAAAGATGGTGCTGCACAGTCACCAGAGCTACCCGGTCGGCCACCTGTCAACCATGTACTGGATTGGCCTGCAGCCGGGTGACCTGCACTTGAACATCTCGTCACCGGGCTGGGCCAAACATGCCTGGAGCTGCCTCTTCGCACCATGGAACGCCGGCGCCTGCATCTTCATCCACAACGTCGCGCGCTTCAGCGCCCCGGCCCTGCTTGGCGCGCTGGAGCGCTATGGCGTCACTAGCCTGTGCGCCCCGCCCACCGTGTGGCGCATGCTGATTCAGGAGGATCTGGCCAGTTACAAGGAGCGCCTGAACCTTCGCGAACTGGTGGGTGCCGGTGAGCCACTGAACCCGGAGATCATCGAGCAGATCCTGCATGCCTGGGACTTGCCGCTGCGTGATGGTTTCGGTCAGTCGGAAACCACCGCTCTGGTCGGTAACACACCCGGCCAACTGCTCAAACCCGGCTCCATGGGCCGTCCTCTGCCGGGCTACAGGGTGACCATGCTTGACCCCGACGGCGTACCCGGCAACGAGGGAGAAGTAGCCCTGCCATTGGATGTGCGTCCGCTTGGCCTAATGTTGTGCTACGAGGACAGCCCGGAAAAAACCGCAGAAGTAATGCGCGACGGTTACTACCGCACCGGCGATACCGCACAGATCGATGAAGAGGGCTACATCACCTTCGTCGGCCGTGCCGACGATGTGTTCAAAGCCTCCGACTACCGCATCAGTCCCTTCGAGCTGGAAAGCGCACTGATCGAGCACCCGGCGGTGATGGAAGTGGCCGTGGTGCCAAGCCCGGACCCGCTACGCCTGGCCGTGCCCAAGGCGTTCCTGATCCTGGCCCATGACGAACCCGGCAGTGCTGAACTGGCCGGCAACATCCTCGCCTTCGCTCGCGAGCACCTGGCGCCCTACAAGCGGGTGCGGCGTATCGAATTCGTCAGCGAACTGCCCAAGACCATCTCAGGGAAGATTCGTCGGGTGGAATTGCGGCAAATGGAAGTGCAGCGCCGCCAGAGCGATGCACGCGGCGCGCAAGAGTACTTCGAAGAAGACTTCCCTCACCTCAAGGGCTGAACCCGGGCCGGTACGCCGGCCCTCCTGAATTCAAACGCGACCGCTCGGCCAATCAGGCCGAGGGGCCTCACTCGACTCAAAGAAAGTAGACAGGACCCGAAAATGACCTCCTCCAGCATTCCTAGCGTCAAGCTTCTCATCAACGGCGAATTCGTCGAATCGCGCAGCACCCAATGGCGCGACGTGATCAACCCGGCTACCCAGGAAGTCCTGGCCCGCGTGCCCTTCGCCACCGCCGAGGAAATGGACGCCGCCGTGGCCAGCGCCAAGGAAGCCTTCAAGACCTGGCGCAAGACTCCGATCGGCGCCCGCTCCCGGATCTTCTTCAAATACCAGCAACTGATCCGCGAGAACATCAAGGAACTGGCCGCTCTGCTCACCGCTGAACAGGGCAAAACCCTGCCGGATGCCGAAGGTGATGTGTTCCGCGGCCTGGAGGTGGTCGAGCACGCCGCCTCCATCGGCAATCTGCAGATGGGTGAGTTGGCCAACAACGTGGCCAATGGCGTCGACACCTACACCTTGATGCAGCCGCTGGGCGTGTGTGCCGGCATCACCCCGTTCAACTTCCCGGCGATGATCCCGCTGTGGATGTTCCCGATGGCCATCGCCACCGGCAACACCTTCATCCTCAAGCCATCCGAGCAAGACCCGCTGGTGACCATGCGCCTGGTCGAACTGGCCCTGGAAGCCGGTGTACCCAAGGGCGTGCTCAACGTCATCCACGGCGGCGTCGACGCGGTGAACCTGATCTGTGACCACCCGGACATCAAAGCCGTGTCCTTCGTTGGTTCGACCAAGGTCGGCACCCATGTCTATAACCGCGCTACCCAGAATGGCAAGCGTGCACAGTGCATGATGGGCGCGAAGAACCACGCCATCGTCCTGCCCGATGCCAACAAACAGCAGACGTTGAACAACCTGCTGGGCGCCTCCTTCGGCGCCGCCGGTCAGCGCTGCATGGCCCTGCCGGTGGTCATTCTGGTGGGTGAAGCGCAGACCTGGTTGCCGGACCTGATCGAGCGGACCAAAACCCTCAAGATCAATGGCGGCACCGAACCTGGCACCGACATCGGCCCGGTGATCTCCTGCGCGGCTCTGGATCGCGTCAACAGCCTGATCGCCAGCGGCATCGAAGAAGGCGCCAGGCTCGAATTGGATGGGCGCAACCCGAGTGTGCCTGGCTACCAGGACGGCAACTTCGTCGGCCCGACCATCTTCTCCGGCGTCACGGCACAAATGTCCGTGTACCGCGAAGAAATCTTCGGCCCGGTGCTGTGCGTCATGCATGCCGCCAACCTGAGCGAGGCGATCGAGATCATCAACGCCAACCCGAATGGCAACGGTACCGCCCTGTTCACCCGCTCCGGCGCTGCGGCCCGTCACTTCCAGGAAGAGATCGACGTCGGCCAGGTGGGCATCAATGTGCCGATCCCGGTACCGGTCCCGCTGTTTTCGTTCTCCGGTTCTCGCGCCTCCAAACTCGGTGACCTGGGCCCCTACGGCAAACAAGTGGTGACCTTCTACACCCAGACCAAGACGGTCACCCAGCGCTGGTTCGACGAAGACGACACCAGCGGTGCGGTCAACACCACCATCACCCTGAAATGACCTTTGCTGGCCGGCGCCCAGCGCCGGCCAGTCAGGGCGTACGTTTCGAGCGGCGGCTGTTCCATTCGCTGTTTGCCAGCCACGACCAAAAGGAAGGCATGCAAGCCTTCGTCGACAAGCGCGTGCCGAATTTCCTGCACCGCTGATCCCCCACTCGCAAAAGGTAGTCATCATGCATATCGGATTTCTCGGCCTCGGCAACATGGGCGGCCCAATGGCCCGCAACCTGCTCAAGGCTGGACACAGCCTGACCGTCTTCGATCCTTTCCCGCAGGCGGTCGCGACCCTGGTGGAGGCCGGTGCCAGCGCCGCTGACTCACCCGCCGCCGTGGCCAAAGCCAAGGTTGAGGTGATCATCACCATGTTGCCGACCGCCGACCATGTGAAGCAGGTCTATCGCGGCAAGGACGGCCTGTTGGCCAATATTGGCCAGGGCGTGCTGTTGATCGACAGTTCAACCATTGACCCGCTCAGTGCCCGCGAGGTGGCCAAATTCGCCCTTGCCCAGGGCAACCCAATGCTCGACGCGCCGGTATCCGGCGGCACCGGTGGCGCGACGGCAGGCACCCTGACCTTTATGGTCGGCGGCCCGGTCAGCGTATTCGACCAGGCCCTGCCAATCCTCTCGGCCATGGGCAGGAACATCGTGCACTGCGGCGCAGCAGGAAACGGCCAAGTGGCCAAGATCGCCAACAACATGCTGCTCGGCATCTCCATGGTCGGCGTCGCCGAGGCCATGGCCCTGGGTGTGGCCCTGGGCATGGACGCCAAGGTGCTGGCCGGTGTCATCGGCACCTCCACCGGTCGGTGCTGGAGCTCGGAGATCAACAATCCGTTCCCGGGCGTGCTGGAAAACGCTCCGGCCTCGCGTGGTTACAGTGGCGGCTTTGGTACCGACCTGATGCTCAAGGACCTCGGCCTCGCCACCGAAGCAGCGAAACATGTGCGTCAGCCGGTGGTGCTCGGTGCTGCCGCCCAGCAGCTGTACCAGACCTTCAGCCTGCAAGGTAATGGCGGCCTGGACTTCTCCGCCATCATCAAACTGTTCCGTGGGGAAGCAAAAGCATGAGCGAGCAGCAAGCCCCGGTGCTGGCCAGTGTGCGCAACCGCATCGGGCACCTGACGCTGAATCGACCAAGTGCGTTGAACACCCTGGACCTGCCCATGGTGACACTGTTGTGCCGGTACCTGTGGGTCTGGGAACAGGACCCGGAGATCGTCGCCGTGACCCTTCGTGGCGCCGGGGAAAAAGCCTTCTGTGCCGGTGGCGACATCCGCATGCTGTACGACAGTCACAAGGCCGGCGACAACCTGCACGAGCTGTTTCTCGAGGAAGAGTACGCCCTGGATGAGTACCTGCACGGCTATTCCAAACCGGTGCTGGCGCTGCTCGATGGTTTCGTCCTCGGCGGCGGCATGGGCCTGGCCCAGGCCGCCTCGTTACGGGTGATCACCGAGCGCACGCGGATGGGCATGCCGGAAGTCGGCATCGGCTTTTTCCCCGATGTCGGCGGCAGCTATTTCCTGCCGCGCCTTCCGGGTGAGCTGGGTATCTATCTGGGGGTCACAGGTTGCCAGGTACGTGCCGCCGATGCCCTCTATGCCAACTTGGCTGACTACTGCCTGCCCAGTGAGCAACTGGCCGAACTGGATGCCGCCCTGGATCAATTGAACTGGACCGGTGCGCCCGACGAAGACCTGCAAAACCTGCTCGCCCGCATGTCCACCGAACGTATTGCGGGATCGGAACTCAAGGCCTATCGCCAGGTGATCGATGAATATTTTTCCCTGCCCGATGTGCCGGCCATTCTCACCGCCCTGCAGCGCGAGCAACGTCCCGAGCTGCGCGACTGGGCCGAGCAGACGGCCAAACTGCTCGACAGCCGTTCGCCACTGGCGATGGCCGTGACCCTGGAATTGCTGCGTCGCGGCCGTTACCTGAGCCTGGCCGATTGCTTTGCCCTGGAGTTGCACCTGGACTATCAGTGGTTTGACAAAGGTGACCTGATCGAGGGCGTGCGCGCGTTGATCATCGACAAGGACAAAACCCCGCGCTGGAACCCTCCAACCCTGGCGGAACTGGCACCACCGCGGGTGCAATCCTTTTTCGGCGACTTCCACCCGGCCTCTGCAAACCCTCTTCGCACCGCCTGATCGGCAGGAGACACCGCAATGCACGATATCGAATTGACCGAAGAACAACGCATGATCCGCGACATGGCGCGCGACTTTGCCCGCAGCGAAGTCGGCCCGCATGCCCAAGCCTGGGAGAAGGCCGGCTGGATCGATGACGCCGTGGTGGCGCAGATGGGTGAACTGGGCCTGCTGGGCATGGTAGTGCCGGACACTTGGGGTGGCAGTTACACCGACTATGTGGCCTACGCCCTGGCCGTGGAGGAAATCTCGGCCGGCGACGGTGCCCTCGGCGCATTGATGAGTATCCACAATTCAGTGGGCTGCGGCCCCCTGCTGAAATATGGCAGCCCGACTCAGCAAGACGACTGGTTGCCGCTTCTGGCCAGCGGCCAGGCCATAGGCTGCTTCTGCTTGACCGAGCCGCAGGCCGGCACCGAAGCACACAACCTGCGCACCCGAGCCGAGCTGCATGATGGGCAGTGGGTGCTCAACGGTGCCAAGCAGTTCGTCAGTAACGGCGAGCGCGCCAAGCTGGCCATCGTTTTCGCCGTCACCGATCCGGAACAGGGCAAGAAGGGGCTGTCGGCCTTCCTGGTACCGACCGACAACCCTGGTTTCGTGGTCGACCGCCGTGAGCACAAAATGGGGATCAAGGCCTCGGATACCTGCGCGGTGACCCTGGACAATTGCACGATCCCCGAGGCTAACCTGCTGGGCGAACGCGGCAAGGGCCTGGCCATTGCCCTGTCCAACCTGGAAGGTGGTCGCATTGGTATCGCCGCCCAGGCCTTGGGCATCGCCCGCGCCGCTTTCGAAGCCGCGCTGGGGTACGCCCGCGAACGCGTCCAATTCGGCAAGCCGATCATCGAACACCAAAGCGTATCCAACTTGCTCGCCGATATGCACACCCGGCTCAATGCCACCCGACTGCTGGTGCTGCATGCCGCACGCCTGAAAAGCGCCGGGCAACCGTGTCTATCAGAAGCCTCGCAGGCCAAGCTGTTCGCCTCGGAAATGGCCGAGCGCGTGTGTTCCAGCGCCATGCAGATCCATGGCGGCTACGGCTACCTGGAGGATTATCCGGTTGAGCGTTACTACCGCGATGCACGCATCACCCAGATCTACGAAGGCACCAGCGAGGTCCAACGCCTGTTGATCGCCCGCGAGCTGGCCCACTACGCGCTCTGAGTCCCCCGTCCGGACGCGCCTGCCGCGTCCGGACGCCCTCTTTTCTGCCCCTCCTTGTGGAGTTGCCCATGCCCCGCTTGCGCAATATTCCCATCAACCGCCGACTGTGGTTGATCCTGCTCACGTCCATCCTGATGCTGCTGATTCTTGCCGGCATGATGCTCAAGCAGAGCTATGACAACCTGTATGCAGCCAAGGCGCTGAAAACCCGTCACGTGGTCGAGACGGCCAGCGGGATCCTGCGCCACTTCCAAAACCTGGAAGAACACGGGCTCAGTCGTGAACAGGCGCAGCAGCAGGCTATCGCGGTCATACGCGATCTGCGCTATGACCACGGGGACTACTTCTGGCTCGAAGACCTCGACACGCGCATGATCCTGCATCCCAATGCCAAGCTTGAAGGCAAGCGCATGGCTGGCACCCTCGACCCTGATGGCAAGGCGCTCTTCGACGAAATGGTTGCCGTGGCAAAACGCGACGGCTCAGGCCTGGTGAGTTACCGCTGGCCCAAGCCGGGTGCCGACACTCCGGTCGAAAAGGTTTCCTACGTCGAACTGTTCAAGCCCTGGGGCTGGATCGTCGGCTCAGGTATCTACATTGACGACGTGCAAGTCGAGTTCCGCCGCCAGCTGGTACATACCTTCGTCATCCTGATAATGATCACGCTGCTGCTCAGCGCGCTGATCCTGCTGATTGCCCGCAGCATAGCCTCGCCACTGGCGCAAGCGGTCGATGCCATGCAGAACATCGCCAGCGGCGATGCCGACCTGACCCGCAACCTGGACAGCCAGTGGCGCGACGAGCTCACTGCCCTCAACGTCCACTTCAACGTGTTCACCAACAAGCTACGCACTGTGATCGGCCAGTCTATGCAGACCGCAGGCAGCCTGGACCAGGCCTCGCAATCACTCGCTGAGATTGCCAGCGATAGCCAGCGCCACAGCCAACAACAGTCCCAGCAGATGGAGCTGGTGGCCACCGCCATTCACGAGGTTTCTTACGCCGTGCAGGAAGTGGCGAAGAACGCCGAACACGCCGCCAACGAAGTACGCCAGGCCGATGAGCAGGCACGCCAGGGCCAGAACAATATTGACAACAGCCTGAGCCAGATCGACCAGTTGTCCGAGACCATCGGCCAGGCTGTCGAGGTGATCCAGAGCCTGGCCCAGGAAAGCACCCAGATCGGCAGTGTGCTGGAAGTCATTCGCGCCATCGCCGAGCAGACCAACCTGTTGGCGCTGAATGCCGCCATTGAGGCGGCGCGCGCTGGCGAACAGGGCCGCGGCTTCGCCGTGGTAGCAGACGAAGTGCGCCTGCTGGCCCAGCGCACTCAGCAGTCCATCGCACAGATCCAAGGCATGATCGAGCGCCTACAGGGCAACTCGGAAGCGGCGGTGAAGGTCATCAATACCAGCAGCCAAGCCGCTCAACAAACCGTGGAACAGGCCCGCCGAACCGGTGAAAGCCTGCACCAGATTCTCAGCGCGCTGCGCAATCTCACCGAACTGAACGCCTCGATCGCCAGCGCCACCCTGGAGCAGTCCCATGTGGTCGAGGACATCAACCAGAATGTCACCCGTGCAGCTTCGCTGGCCCACGAAAATGCCCAGGCAGCAGGCCGGTCCAACGAGGCCAGCCAGGAACTGGGCCAACTGGCGGGTCAGCTGAATCGGCTGTTGGGGCAGTTTCGCGTATGAAGGGGATGGCGCTACCTGTCGAACTAGGGCACCACTCGCGCTACCTGGAAACCCGCCACAAGGCTCTCGAGCTGTTCGCCAGGTGTGGCTTCAGCCGGGTAAGCATGCGCGACCTCGCCACTTATCTGGGGATCAATGTCGGCTCCATTTACAACCACATCGATAGCAAGGAAGCACTGTTGTTCGAGCTGATCGAGGAACTCTACGAACAGTTGCTTCACGGCGCCAGCCTGGTGAATCGTCGCAAATCCGCACCGGCGGTACGACTGCATGGCCTGCTTGAGGCGCACCTCCTGCTACACGAGCGCATGGGGGCGCATTTCCGCCTGGCAGAGTACGACCTCCATTGCCTGAGCAGCGAACAGCATGCCTTGATCCTGACCCTGCGCCGACGCTACGAGGAGCACCTGGTGGAAACTATAGAGCAGCTCACCGGTAAACCGACCAATGCCACCCGGCGCGCCACCTTGAGCGGCATCGTGTCCCTCCTCAACCAACTGCCAGCCTGGGTTGGGGAGCCGCACGCAAGCAAGGGAGTACGCCGCAAGTTGCTGCATGACATGGTGATGAGTACCCTCCAGGGTGCGTTGCAGGCGACTCATACCTCAGGCTCTGAACTCTCGTCAAAGCCGGGCTAATGGCCGGACGCTGAACATTAATCTCATGCACAAAAAACGCCACTCATTGAGTGGCGTTTTTTGTGAATCCTGGGGCCTTTCTCAAGTTCGGCGCAGGAGTGTATGAGGTGCCACACCAAAGGCCTTGCGAAAAGCATGACTGTAATGGGAAAAATCGGAGAATCCGAAATCCAGTGCAGCTTGGGAAATGCTGCGTACCTGGCCGCGCTCTATAGCCTCACGACTGGCGATCAGGCGCTCTTTCCAGATCTCCGCAACCGGCGTTTTCTGGTAACGGGCGAAAGCGCGCGTGACGGTTCGCGTGGACACATAATGCACTTGAGCGATGCGCTCGATCGACAGGTCCGGATCGGTCAGATTCTGCTGGATGTAGTTCATGATCCGACCATAAAGATCCAGCTCCTCATGGGTCGTCTTCAAGTCCTGGAGTTCCAGGCTGATCGCCAGAAGATCCAGCAAGGTGTTGGAGAAGCGGCTGGAAAGCCCCCCGTCTTGAAAGCTTGCAGGAATGCTCGCCGCTTGGTGCAACATCTCGCGCAATGGAATCACCCCTGGACGGCGATCGTCCAGTACCACGGCTGTGCAGCCTGCAATACCTGGCAACCGCTGGCTGAGCAACTGTCTCGGAATGCGGACCAAGTGGTTTTCGGTACCACCCAGGCTGAATCGGAACGTCTGGGATGCGTCATAAAGAAACAAATTGTCCGCCGCCAGCGTTGCCCTGCGCCCTCCCTGCTCCAATTCACCATAGCCTCGCCGGGTGAAACCCAGCCATAGATCTTCATCAGGACCACTACGCAAATGCTGGGGCGAACGCTCCCAAAAATGCAGTGGCGAGGACAGCGTACAGATCTCCAGCGGCCCCATGCCGTGCACCTCCAGCGCCCCGTCGAAATCGCTCTGCGCCAACGGTTTGCTGTCAGCCGCCAGGCAGTGACGGCACACCACTTCTTTCCAGTAATCAAAGCGACGTGGCGCCGCAACGGCGAGGGTCGAATACTGATTGCTATGACTCATGGCATTCACCTCACGGCGGCGGCTGAACAATAAGGATGGCGGAAACGTTGGTTCCTTGTTTAGCAAATAGCAGGCCACTCCACTTTTGTACTGCCAAGGTTATGTGCGCCTGAAATATCAGACCCTTGCGCTCGGGAAGGGGCTGTCACACGAACGACTCCTGCCCAATATCGATACATGCATTCGGAGTGCGCGCACCAACTCAGCTCATCGTGATCCTGTATTCAGGGCCTGTCCTTTCTAGCCAAACGGTTGTCCGTACGAGCCAAGCGTACCGTGCCGTCCCCGCCTAACTTCTACCCCACAGCGTGCCCCTCCAACCACAACTGATGAGGTGTCCCATGCAACTACCAAAGCAGCAGCGACAGTCCGATTCATCCTGGCTTTTGCAGAGGCGCGACTTGGCACCTGAAGAGTTCGCCACCTACCTGTTAGAGCTGGGGACACTGGCGCTGCGGCGTCGACTGGTTGCGCCAACCGTCAGACAGCCTCGTCCTTCGAAACGTTGAACAGATAACCGCATACCAAAAAAAACAAAGGAGCCCACCATGGAATCTGCGATCGATAAGCACCTCAAATGCCCGCGGACGTTGTCTCGTCGCGTCCCCGATGAATACCAGCCCCCCTTCCCCATGTGGGTTGGGCGCGCCGATGAGCAACTGGAACAGGTGGTGATGGGATATTGGGGTGTGCAATACCGCGGTGAGGACCAGCGTGCAGCGGCCCTGCACGCCATGCGCCACATCGCCGCAAGCCTGAGTCTGCCCGACGGCCCCCTGAGCCATGACCTGACCCACCACACCGACAACAGCGGTTACGACAACCTGATGATCGTCGGGTACTGGAAAGACCCCGCCGCGTATTGCCGTTGGCTGCGCACACCCGAGGTAAACCAATGGTGGTCGTCAGAGGATCGCCTGAACGACGGTCTCGGTTACTTTCGGGAGATCGTCGCGCCGCGGGCCGAGCAGTTCGAGACGCTGTATGGCTTTCGCGATGAGTTGCCCGGCGTTGGTGCCGTCATGGACACCATCAGTGACGACATCGAAGAACACGGTTACTGGGGATCGATGCGGGACCGCTTCCCGATTTCCCAGACCGACTGGATGGCTCCTTCCGGCGAACTGACGGTCATCGCAGGTGACCCGGCCAAAGGTGGGCGCGTGGTCGTGCAAGGCCACGACAATATCGCGCTGATCCGCTCCGGCCAGGACTGGGCGGATGCCGGCGAAGAAGAAAGATCGCTCTATCTCAACGAAATTCTGCCGACGCTGCAGGCGGGTATGGATTTCCTTCGCGACAGTGGCAAGGACCTGGGTTGCTACAGCAATCGCTTCGTGAATTACATCGACCTGGACGGCAATCTTCTGAACCTGAGTTACAACATCGGCCACTGGCGCTCCCTGGAGAAACTCGAGCGCTGGGCCGAATCCCATCCAACCCATCTGCGGATCTTCGTGACCTTCTTTCGGGTCGCTACCAGCCTGTCGAAGCTACGCCTCTATCACGAAGTCTCGGTATCCGACGCCAAGGATCAAGTGTTCGAGTACATCAACTGCCACCCGCAGACGGGCATGTTGCGTGACGCGGTAATCCCTAAAACCTGACGTCTGACGCTACCCGGCGTCTACGGGCGGTCTTGATCCGGATTCCGCCCTGACACAGATCTCGCTTCCAAACATCTTTTGGCCCCCAGCGCATGGGGTTGGGCGCCCTTTTGTCAGGAAATCGATCATGAAGTTGAGTCACTCTTTACTCGTGCTGTGCATGCTGCCCTTTGTCAAAAGCCAGGCCATCGAGATAGCTCCCGGTGATTTCGAGCCATTGCCGGCCGGCGCCAACGCCTTGCTGCTCTACTACCAGCACGCCGACCGCTCGGATCTGTACCAGAACGGCCACAAGGTATCCGACGACGCCAGGCTCAGTTCGGACATCGGCATCCTGCGGTATGTGCACGCCATCGGCCTGTCAGAAAACCTCTCATGGGAACCGCAGATTCTGTTGCCTTTCGGCCAGATGAACGCCTCGGGAGATATCGGTGCCTTGGGCGATACCCGCGGCATCGGCGACCCGATCATCACCGCGCCGCTGAAGTGGACGCTGCCCACCGCGAACAAGGACATCTTCGCCTTGGCACCCTACCTGTACGTTCCGGTAGGGAGCTACGACAAGAACGATGCCTTGAACCTCGGCGAGAACCGCTGGCGCGCCACGCTACAGGCGGCGTACATCCACCATTTCTCCCCGAAATGGGCGCTGGACACGGTGGCCGAAGCCTCTTGGGTGTCGGCCAACAATGACTTCGGCCCGTCCGGGGCGAAGCTGGAAGAAAACACCCGCTACGAGTACCAGACCGCCGTGCGCTACAACTGGACCCCGAGCACCACCTTCGCCGTGGGCGGCGGCTACATCACCGGCTCGGCGACCACCGTCAACGGTGTCGATCAGCACGACGGGGTCTCCACCTCCTACGGGCGTTTTACCGTCACGCACTTCATCGAGCCCACGCTGCAGATTCAAGCCCAGATCGGCACCGACATCGAGGTCGAACAAGGCTTCAAGGAAGGCGCACGCCTGAACCTGCGCGTCTTGAAAGTGTTCTGAGCGCGCCACGCTTGGCAGGTTGTCCTTTTCAACCAAATGGCTGTCCTTCTCAGCCAAGCAAAGGCTGAGAAGGATGCCTAACTTGAACCCAGTTACCCACTTGATTGATGTCGCCCCAGGTGCCCGGCGCGAGGTGTTTTGCGAACACCTTCGAACGCTCCCGTACTGACCGAGCCGTTGTCGATCACAGACAAAAGAATAGGAAAATCATGGCCATTGTTCGCCCTACCCTCGACCAACTGCAAGACATCGCTGGCCGGCTGAATATGCAGCTGACCCATGAGCAGGCAGCGGAATACCTGGCACTTATGCAGCCAAGTTTCGACGCCTATGACCTGGTCGACGAGTTGCCGGATTTCACCCCACCGGTGCGCTACGACCGCAGTTCCGGCTACCGCCCGTCTAACCCGCAAAACCTGCTCAACGCCTGGTATTACAGGACTGAAGTAAATGGTGCCCGTGAGGGCAAGCTTGTAGGCAAGACTGTTGCGCTCAAGGACAACATCTCCTTGGCTGGCGTCCCGATGATGAACGGAGCCTCAATCCTGGAAGGGTTTGTACCGTCGTTTGACGCAACCGTGGTGACCCGTTTGCTAGACGCCGGGACGACCATCCTGGGCAAGGCGACTTGTGAGCACTACTGTCTCTCCGGTGGCAGCCACACCTCTGATCCGGCGCCCGTACACAACCCATACCGGCACGGTTTCGCTGCCGGCGGATCCTCCTCCGGAAGCGCTGCATTGGTGGCAGCCGGCGAGGTGGACCTGGCCGTTGGCGGCGATCAAGGCGGCTCGATCCGTATCCCTTCAGCGTTCTGCGGCACCTATGGCATGAAGCCGACCCACGGTCTGGTGCCCTACACCGGGATCATGGCGATCGAGGCCACCATCGACCATGCCGGTCCCATCACCCGCAACGTGCGTGACAACGCGCTGATGCTGGAAGTCATGGCCGGTGCCGACGGGCTCGATCCTCGTCAGGCCGCCCCTCAAGTCGACGCCTATTGCGACTATCTGGTGCGAGGTGTGAGCGGACTGCGGATCGGCATCCTGCAGGAAGGCTTCCAGCTGGCCAACCAGGATCCACGCGTTGCCGACAAGGTACGCGGCGCCATCGCCCGACTCGAAGCCTTGGGAGCTCGCGTCGAAGAGGTCTCCGTTCCCGAGCACAACCTGGCAGGTTCGCTGTGGCACCCCATCGGCTGCGAAGGCCTGACCATGCAAATGATGCATGGCAATGGCGCAGGCTTTAACTGGAAGGGGCTCTACGACGTCGGCCTGCTGGATAAACAGGTCGGTTGGCGCGAACAAGCGGACGCATTATCCGCATCGCTCAAGCTGTGCATGTTCGTCGGCCAGTACGGTCTGGAACGCTACAACGGTCGTTTCTACGCCAAGGCTCAGAACATCGCACGCTTCGCTCGGGCCGGTTATGACAAGGCACTGGAGACCTACGACCTACTGGTCATGCCGACCGTGCCGATCACCGCTCAGCCCCACCCCGAACCCGATTGTTCGATCACTGAGTACGTGGCCCGGGCACTGGAAATGATCGGTAACACCGCGCCGCAGGACATTACCGGCCATCCGGCCATGTCGATCCCGTGCGGTCTGGTGGACGGCCTGCCCGTCGGGCTGATGTTCGTTGGCAAGCACTATGCCGAAGGTACGATTTACCAGGCGGCCGCAGCGTTCGAGGCCGATGTCGACTGGAAGACGTTGTAAGGCTGCCTCCCCCCAAACCTCCCGGACATCAATAAAAAACCGGGGACTGTTCTTCACTTTTTTGACCGTATTAAATCGATGAGGAGTTACACCATGAGCGCCACTGCATCCCCAGCATCCACTTCGACGCCCAGCGAGCGGGCCTGGGCCTTGTTCAAGGTTCTGAAAGACAAGGAACTGATTCCAGAGGGCTATATCGAGCAACTGACCGATTTGATGGAGCACCAATGGAGCCCGGAAAACGGCGCTCGTGTAGTGGCCAAGGCCTGGGTCGATCCACAGTTCCGGGAGCTGTTGCTCAGAGACGGTACTGCAGCGTGTGCGCAGTTCGGTTTCACCGGCCCGCAAGGCGAATACATCGTGGCTCTTGAGGATTTACCCCAGCTGAAAAATGTCATCGTCTGCAGCCTGTGCTCCTGCACCAACTGGCCGGTCCTGGGGTTACCGCCGGAGTGGTACAAGGGTTTTGAGTTCCGTGCACGCCTGGTTCGTGAAGGACGCACCGTGCTGCGTGAGATGGGCACAGAGTTGCCAAGCGATGTGGTCGTCAAAGTCTGGGACACCAGCGCAGAAAGCCGCTACCTGGTCCTGCCCTTAAGGCCCGAAGGCTCCGAGCACATGAGTGAAGAAGAGCTTCAGAAACTGGTGACCAAGGATGTGCTGATCGGGGTTGCCCTGCCCCGCGTACGTTGACCCAAAGACTCTTCATCTTCTAACTTTCGGAGGTTTTTATTATGGATGGCTTTCACGATCTCGGTGGTTTTCAAGGCTTTGGCAAGGTTCCCCATGTCATCAATAGTCAGGATTACAAACAAGTCTTCAAACAGGAATGGGAACACCTGGCTTACAGCCTGATGTTTATCGGTGCCGACCAGTTGAAAAAATTCAGCGTCGATGAAATACGTCACGCCGTCGAACGACTCGATGTCCGCCAGCACGTTGGCACGCAATATTACGAACGCTACGTCATCGCCACGGCCACGTTGCTGGTCGAAACCGGCGTCATTACCCAGGAAGAACTCGATTTGGCATTGGGTTCAACCTTCAAATTGGCCAATCCTCCCCATGACAAGGGCCGCCCCGCCATCACTGGCCGCCCGCCATTTGAAGTGGGCGACCGGGTAGTGGTTCGCGACGAATACGTGGCCGGCCACGTGCGCATGCCGGCCTATGTGCGCGGCAAGGAAGGCATCGTCCGACACCGCACCTCGGAAAAATGGCCGTTCCCGGATGCCATCGGACACGGCGATTTGAGCGCAGCGCATCAGCCCACCTACCACGTTGAATTCCAGGTGAAGGATCTGTGGGGCGATGCTGCGGATGATGGTCTGGTGGTGGTCGACCTGTTCGAAAGCTACCTGGACAAGGCCGTCGATGCGAAAACGGTGGCCGCATGATTGACGGGGCCCTGTCGGGCCGGCTGCCGGTGACGGTCCTTTCAGGCTTCCTCGGCTCCGGCAAGACGACCCTGCTCAACCACATCCTGCGCAATCGCGCAGGCATGCGGGTGGCGGTCATCGTCAACGACATGAGCGAAGTCAACATCGACGCCGAGGACGTAGCGCGCAATGTGTCGCTGCACCGCGGCAGCGATGAACTGGTCGAGATGAGCAACGGTTGCATTTGCTGCACGCTGCGCGCTGACCTGCTTGAGCAGATCAGCCTGCTGGCGCGTCAGCAGCGCTTCGATTACCTGCTGATCGAGTCCACCGGAATCTCCGAACCGATGCCGGTCGCCGAGACCTTCGCCTTCCTCGACTCGCAAGGTTTCAGTCTGAGCGAACTGGCGCGGCTCGACACCTTGGTCACCGTCGTCGATGGCAGCAACTTCCAGGCGCTGCTGGCCTCGCGGGACACTGTTGGCGGCGAGGACGAAACGGGCACGTCATTACGCCACTTGTCCGATCTGCTGATCGAACAGGTGGAGTACGCCAACGTCATCCTCGTCAGTCGGCTGGACCTGATAGGCGAGAAAGGCTTTCTGGAACTGAGCGCCCTCCTCGCGGGCCTCAATCCGAAGGCGGAAATCCTGCCCATGACCCACGGTGCCGTCGATCTGTCGAAGATCCTCGACACTGGCCGCTTTGACTTGCCGAGCCTGGTGCAGTCACCCGGCTGGATGAAAAGCCTGGAAGCCAGTGACGAGCATCCACCCGAGTCGGACACCTATGGAATTGCTTCCTGGGTGTATCAGGAGCGTGCGCCATTCCATCCGCAACGGCTGCTGGAGTTCCTGCAGTTGCCCTGGCAAAACGGGCGACTACTGCGTTGCAAAGGCTACTTCTGGGTTGCCAATCGGCATCTGGACATCGGCATGCTGGTGCAAAGTGGCGGGCAATTTCGTTGGGACTATGTCGGGCGCTGGTGGACATTCATCGCGCAATCGCAATGGCCTCAGGATGACTATCGCCGCGGAGGGATAATGGCCAAATGGGACGAGATCACCGGGGATTGCCGGCAGGAAATCGTCTTCATCGGTCAGGGTCTCGACCTGGATATGTTGAAGCGGCAACTGGACGCCTGCCTGCTGACCCCGGAAGAGATCATGGACGGTCCTCAGACGTGGCCAACCTTGCCAGGCGCAACATCCTTCGACCTCAAGGCATTGTCGCCCTGACCGCTCGGCAGTCTGCCTGGCAATGCACCACTTTAGCGAAGCCCGGCAAGCCTCGTTATAACCTTTGACTTCAATTTCACGGACTGAGAGGCGCTGACTCAGACATAAGAGCGGTGAATACCGTTGGTTCCGCGGCCGTGGCCAGACCCGACGCGCGGCTGACGGTTCGCCTATGACCTTGAACGCCCAATGGCGCTCAACTGCAACAAATCACCGCGCTCGTTATGGACGCATAGCAAATGCGCAGAAGAAAAAATGTAGGGATATTCGGCATGAGATAGAGGATGCGGCGGATCTAGAGATCACTGATTTCGGGCAGCCTCCTCAATCAGGAAGCAGAAACGTCTCGCCCCAGGACAGGACGTTAAGAGCAACGCAGTACTGACGTTTTAGGCAGGATTTCGATGTACGTTTTAACGCACAAGAAAAACGTGGTTGGTAGTTGTTTTCAGCAAAACTCGCTGGAGCAAAAAAGAAGCCGAAGCGTCTCTTTTCAAGGCTTCCGGTCGAGGATTGGGGCCTACTTTTCCTCGATCTGAATGCTCAATCTTCCCAGGCATCATCGTCACTCATCTGACCGCGCAAATCTGGCTGGATGACCTTGAGCTGGTCCAGCGCTTCGCGCAGGCTAGCGCCCTTGCAGGAGTTTCCATCAGCATCAAAAAATCTCCATTCGCCGTTGAGAGTCCGCTCCCCCACATACCAGTCATGCGCTTGCCAGAAATTCAGCCGTTCAACGTCTTTAAGCAGTCGTTTTAGCTGTGCATCTTCGGGAACTGTCGGGCTTCCGTGGATCAACTTTAATAGGTCTGACTCATGGGCTTCTGCAAGTGATTCCGAATTCTTAGCCGAACCGGTTGGGATCGTCGCGGAGACACTGCATTCTTTGAGTCCGGCTTCATGGAGGGCGTACACGTCCTCTACGTCCGTCTGCACAGCGCCATCGAGCCATTCGTCAAAATCGGTCAGTGTGAGCCTAGCCATCGTTGGGCAGCCCTTGGTGATGTCTGCTCGTCGATACACCTCGGACTTAATAGCTCCGCTGGGGTACAGCACGTCTGCGACCTTCAGCAAGGCCAGTTCGGTGACGCGAATCCCAGTGGTGTGTGTGTGTGTGAGCCATAAAAGCATCACGTCGCGCTCTGGCAGACGGCCAGTAACAGATGCAACGCGGATCAAGTGTTTGAATTGCCCTGGACGAAGGGATGCTGCGCGGCGGATGGGTGTAGTCATAGGGTTCTCTGTCAGGATTGATGACGAATCGCGGACGATCCTGAGAGAGTTTGCAACGGGCCTCCTGAATAGCTTACAGACCCACGTGCCGTGGTGTTCACGGAAAATTACCGAACAGTTGAAAGAACATAAGTGGTGTGAGGAAAAGTGAGTTTAGAACTGGATGTTGCAGCGCTTGCCGATGTTTGCGTCTGGTACAGGAGTGTCGAGTGCCTGACCTGAGCCCCGCCCGTTCGGCGCCTGGACCCGGCCGCTTGCGCAACCAGCCCCCCTTATCAACCGCCGCCAGTGCCGGCTATGCGCAAAGCGAAGCCGCGACCTCCATTCTGGTCAGCACCGTGCTGTCGATCGTGACGTTCTCCTTTGCGATCTACCTGATTGATGGCGGGCTTGCCGCTGCTTGACTGCGGGCTCGCGCAGGCGCCAGGCGGAAATCGCTGCGGCGGCAGAGGCGTCGAATAAACGCGCTGGAGGCTGATACCACCACCATAAAAAACGGGACGCCAAGCGTCCCGTTTTTGCGAAAACAGATAGCACAAACAACAAGCAACCTGTGGCGAGGGAGCTCGCTCTCGCTGGCCTGCGCAGCAGGCCCATCTGTTGAACCCGTTTCGCCGCTCAGTGGAAACAATCCCCCTCACCACAGGTCAGCGACCGACGCCAGCGTCTCGACCAAAAAAACCGCCAGGGTTTCGGCCGTAGCTTCTGGGTCCACGGAAAACAGCCTGCTGGAGGTACGCGGGGTGGCTTTGATATCGGCGTTTGATGGGAAGTGGAAGTCGAGGGCGCGATCGGCGGCTTCGTTGAGTTTTTTTGAATCGGGTTCGTAGGGGACACTGGATCGGTGTCGGGTGGGTTGGGCGTGGCGCACGCGTAGGTAACGACGCAAGGCGTTGGAGCCGTTAGGACGTAACACCGAGTGTCTTTAAACGGGGGCCTTGAAACGTGTTTAAGACATCAAACGTCGGGCGAATATATCTTGGCTGAAATCGATGGCGTCGTGTCTGACGCCATCGGGGGCAAGCCCGCTCCCACAGGGAGATGTGGCGAATTCGAGGTCTCGGGGTGGCAATCGGTATGTCCGACATCGGGTTCGCAACCCATTGATTACATTACGTATCAACTGAAATGCGCGTCAGCGGCATTATCACAAGCGTGCTCTACCTTTAGATTTTGGCAGGAATTTTGTGTCTTCAGCGGCGACTCGACTTGACTTGTTTATCGGAGAACCAGGTGACGACGCCGATTTATTTATGACGTAACCAAGGTGTCTCTCATGATTCAGAGCATTATGAAAACTGCTAGCCTGACCACCCTTCTTGTCGCATGTGCAACAGTGTCGCTCGTTCAAGCGCAACCCTTGCCGCTCGGCGAACCCGGGGCTTTGCATAATGAAGACGTGGAGTGGCGCAACTTTCCAGCGTTCCCGAAAGAAGTGAAGCTGGCAGTTCTTGTCGGTGCCCCTAGTAAGCCTGGCCCATACGTTGTGCGAGTCAAAGTGCCTAACGGCATTAAATTAATGCCCCATACACACCCTGAAGACCGTATCTACACCGTAATGTCCGGTGTGTTTTATATTGGTTTCGGGTCTGTATTTGATCCAGACAAGTTAGTGGCTTACGGCCCTGGCAGTGTTGTAGTACTCCCGGCCAATACACCGCATTTTCATTGGGCCAAGTCAGGAGAGTACATCTCTCAAGTGTATGGAACAGGTCCGTTAGGTCTTGAGTATATTGATAGTCATGACGACCCTCGTAATTCGTCAAAATAAGGAACCTGCACGGTGGGTCCACTATGCGCTCTCTGCGACTTGCGACGAGTACGCGGGATAATCGATGTAGCCATGTGCTCCCCCGCCGTAGTAAGCCTCCCTTCCCGCTTCGGCCAGTGGCCAGCCATGGCGCAAGCGATTGACCAGATCGGGATTGGCTATAAACGGCCGGCCAAAAACCACCAAGTAGCTTAGTCCTCCATCAATGGCCTGCTGCGCTGTTTCACGGGTGAACCCGCCCGACACCATCAAGGTGCCGGCGTAAGCTGTACGGAAGGCTTTTTGAAAGACTGGCGTGCCAAGATGACTGGCATGCAGGTAGGCAATCTGGCGTTGGGACAGCGCTCCGGCCAGGGCGAGCCAAGTGGCCTCTTCGCCATCGAACGGCTGCAGATCAGCCAGGTGGGCAAAAGGCGACACGCGGACACCCACCTTCGAACTACCGATCTGCGCACTCACCCCATCGACCGTCTCAAGCAGCGACTCGCAATCGGTGCACCACCGTAACGGTCTTCACGTGTGTTGAAGCCGCCGTTGATGAACTGTTCAAATAGATACCCGTTACCGGCATGAATTTCGAGACTCAAAAAGTGATGACATTTAGTGATTCCTCCGCGTGACTTCAGGAATGTGACGGGAAGTACGGCAGAACGTACTCGCCGAGTTCGTCGAGGATTTCGCCATAGGGTTGACGGCTGACCTTGGGGTTGAGCGCGATATGCGAAACACCGGCAGATTGCGCTAGCTCCAGGTAGTTGCGCAGGCCGTTGCGCCCCGCCCGGAAGCCACCTTGGATGCGCTGGAATGGCTGATCCGGGTTGTCGCTGAGATCGAAATAACCACCCAGGTCCAACGGTTTGAAGGCGTTGCGCTTCTCTGCCTCATGCACGGTGGCGTGCCAACTCTCGCCCAACGATGCCAACCGTTCTGGGCTTTGAACGCCGGCAAGATAGCCATCAAGGTGCTGAGCCAACCATTCAATGCTCTGTTGCGCCTGGCCGACAGCAATTGAGGGGACGCGGCCATACGGCGCTTTCGGCACCAGATCCAGGTTTCCCGGTGAGCCACCGAATCGCTCAGAGCGGAAACGCCCATTTCGGGCTCACGTTCGGATCACACACCCTCTCGGCGCGAACTTCGGAGGGGTGCTCTAGGCAATGGACGCAAGAGTCAGGGTCAGTGTCAAAGCTGGCGACGCCTTGATCATGCGTATCGACAAAGCGGGCCTCATACGCACTGAGCTTTAAAAGCTATAAACAACCTCCTACACTGCTGAACACCCGCTCACACCGTATCTGCGCAGCCTCGCTTTCCTGCCGGCCTCTGCATCGCCCTCCCATTAGGATCACCGACATGCGCCTGTCCGATTTCATTCTTGAGAACCTTGAGCCGATTCTGCAGGCCTGGGAAGATTTCGCCAGAACCATTGAGACGCCGGGTGCGGACCTCGATAGTGAAGCTCTGCGAGATCATGCCGAACAGATGTTGCGGGCAATTGTAAGTGACCTGCGAACAAAGCAGACGAAGCGAGAGCAAGCGGCCAAGTCTCAAGGCCAAGCCCCTTCAGATGATGAAGAAACCGCAGCTGAAACGCATGCAATGACGCGGCTAATGGCAGGTTTCACGATCGATCAAATGGTGTCGGAATATCGAGCACTAAGAACGAGTGTCGTCAGTCAGTGGATGAGGCAAGTGAAGGATGGCACGCCGATTAATGTCGAGGACATGACCCGATTCCATGAGGCCATCGATCAGGCTCTCGCCGAATCCATTGCCAGTTACTCACGCGCGGTGGAGGCGTCACGCAACGTATTTTTAGGCATTCTCGGCCACGACCTGCGCACCCCGCTTGGAGCAATCTTGCTGGGTGCCGATATGTTGAGGCGCTCAGAAGGGGCCGGAGCCCGGGCTACCAAGGTTGCCAATCAGATATATACAAGCGTGCGGCGAGCGAGCCAAATTGTTGGAGACCTACTTGATTTAACACGCTGCCAAATGGGCCCAGGCATTCCTGTCAAAACGACGGATCTAGATCTCTCGCACGTTTGCGAACGTGTTGTCGAAGAAATCCGAGCGTCTCATCCAGAGGCGATTGTCTTGTTCGACGCGAAGACTCCAGTTCAAGGGCAATTCGATGGCGCCAGAATGGAACAAGTCTTCTCGAATGTAATCAGCAACGCTGTACAGCATGGAGATAATCAACTCCCTATCAAGGTGGAGTTAGAGACCTCAGAAGACTGCGCTATTTTTACCGTCCATAACAGTGGAGAGCCCATACCAGAGGACGTTCTCCCGTTTATATTTAACCCTATGGGTCGTTTCTCTCAGCGATCTGCAATTGATCACGGGCCGACAGAGGGGCTGGGCTTGGGCCTGTTCATCGCGTCAGAGATCGTGGCATCACATAACGGTTCAATCGATGTCAGTTCTGACTCAAGTGGAGGCACCACTTTTCTAGTCAAGCTTCCAATTACTGAATCGCCCCTGCTTAAGTAGACACTCGGGAGCGTCCGCTTCTGGCCGTTTTCTGCCTCTCACCACGGGCAGAAAACGACCGAAAGCGGACGTCTGACTTGTGACTTCTGAGCAAGGAATGCCTTGAGCGCTGATGGCGAAAGAGTGATGGCGTCAACGGCGTTTAACGCCCCTTGGATAGTTATTGCCCCCCCGATATGGAACCACAGTTGTACCAAGGGGTTGAAGGCATGAGCAAATGTTACCCGGCTGTGAGCCGTTTTTGCGGCGCCCAAAGGCGATATCAATGGGGTAGCGACCACTTGAACCATGGTGACGCCGGTGGCGAGAAAAAATAGAGCCCCTAGAACGGCGATGAGCAAGCCGGCATGCGTCACCGGTATGAAGAGCAGGCAAATCGTTCAGCGGGTGGAAAAGGCGTCACAGTTTTGCGACTAGCTATCGCCTGGACCAACGAGCAAGAACCTCTTAGTCGTGACGTAAGATTATTTCGCTGGCAGGTATCTGCCACTGTCACTTACATTACCAGTTCATATGGTTGCCTCCCAAGTTCAGTAAATAATACATCGACGTATTCATCCACAATTCCGTACTCACTCAGCGCGTGATGGAGCCTTTGGACATAATCGGCATTGCTTCCCAATGGTCCCTCTGCACTGGCAATGCAGCCGGCGATGGCTGCTACTGTCGCGTCTGCCTCAAAAAACGGGTGGGTGGGCTCCGCTATAAAGACCAGAGCCGTGGCTTCAGAACCATCCTTTAGGGAGATCGTGGTCCAGATCGGCCGATAGACTCCAGTGGCCATCTCGCGAACCCACAATTGAATTAGTTCCTCTTCTGCTACCTGTTCGGTCAGCCGGAAGGCGATTCCTTCAGTTCGGCCGCCGGATTTCAAAGCTAGCATTCGACCAGGTTTATCCAGAGTTGCGCGGTTCGCGAGCAATCGTAAACAAAAGCTGCGATGCCAACCAAGTAGCTTGGCTGCCTGCTGTTCTGCGAAGTTCAGCAAGGGATTCCAGATCAGCGATCCATAACCAAAAACCCAGAAATCACCTCGGTCGGGGCGCTCCTTCATTGTTTCGCGCATCGATTTTTCGATGCGGTCGAGCGGCCACAGAACGTTTTCAGGCAACTCTTTGAAGTTATCCAGGTAGGCCCCAGACGTGAGTAGGTTCTTTGTTAACATTTTTAACAGCCTCCGTTTACGTTCTACTACTCGATGGTGAGAGCTAGAAGCTCCTAGCCCCTCCGGTCTAAGCGACCTGAATAACTAAAATGCGGTTAACTTTCTAAGCACTAAGTTTTCCTTAGCAAGAAGCAAAACTCTTCCTAGGCTTGGCTCAAGAAGCTGAGGTGCTTACTTCTCAATCTGATCTTGCCGACCCACTCAGTCGTGCGGCGAATGGTTGTCGCGCGACGATGCGGGATACTTGTCGTTAACTGCCGACATTGGGAACCATTCGAGCGCGCGATAGCTTTCGATTAATGAGTCGAACAGCGAAAGATCAGACGGGCTTCTTGCAAGGAATTGCGCGCCTGCGACGGCTGCGAAAACCGTTGTACACATCGGTCGGTGGTTAATGCAGTGCACCATTTACAACGCAGTGGAGCTCATGCTCAGAGATGTCAAAGCTCCCTACGGTCACCGAGAAAGCCAGGGGTGTGGCGATCTCGGCGCGCCGGAGTTTCCATTGAGAAGCTGTTACTGGGCTGGCGAATCCAGCTCAGGAATACCGCTGTTGTGATCAGCGTAGGCAGCTTGGAAGCTTGGACGTTTTGTCCAGCGCTGCCAGTACGCATCTAGGAACTCAAAACGCTCGTCCAGTGGAGTGGCATTGACCGGGAATTTCGAGAAGGCGATAGCGGTTGCCAGGGTAATGTCCGAGAAGGTCGGGGCATCGCCGCCGAGCAGCCATTCGCGGCCGTCTGACAAATGACGATTGACCAGTGCGGCGTGAGCCAAAGCTTCCTTGCGGCAGTGTTCGCCCCAAGCCTCATTCTTGGTCAGTTCTAGCTTGAAGCCGAGTCCGGTGTGCAACACGTGAAACGCTGTAACGATGCGGTACAGGATGTGCACCCACACCCGGTTATCCCACATGTTATCCAGACCCTGTTCCAGTGCGGTCTCTCCCATGATCTTGCGACCGGGATATTCTTGGTCGAGATAACGAACGATGGCAGCCGTTTCGGAAATGTAGCTACCGTCAGCCAGTTGGAGGGTGGGAGTTTCGCCCCACGGGTTCATATTCAAATGACGCCAGCCACGCTGTTCGCCTACAGGGGACATGTCATAGATGGTCTCGGCAAATTGGTCAGCGATGCCCTTTTCGTGCATGAACAGACGCAGACGCTGTGGGTTCGGAAAGGCCGAAGGCGAAGTGAAAAGCTGAAGTTTAGTAGTCATGGTCGATCCTACAGGTTGGTGGTCGGGCCACCTAACTATCGTTAGGTAGACAAACCTTGGCGGAAGGCTCGATGCACGTCAACACCTATCTAACACTTGTTAGGTGAAAGTTTCTTACTGGGTTTTTCTGGCTGTTTTGGTTCGATTGAGGTGAGTCGCTCACTCCAGTCGGAAAAGGGCGCGCAACCTAACATCAGTCGCGAGGCTCACTCGCTTTATCCCAGCTAATGCGGGCTGGAAACTCCCCTGAATGATGCTGAACACCTATGTCTGTGCTACTTCGCACGCGTCGAGCGCTAAAGCCTGTGAGCAAGGGGCAGCGAAAGCTTCGAAAAGCGGGGCTGATCAAGGGTGCAACTGTCTGTGGCACGTCCTCAACGTCTGAGACGTTAACAACAGGCGTTAGAAGTGATTATGGGAGGAAAGGGGAATGGATATGACGGACATTCACAACGCATCGGCGTCCAGGTGACCTCAAACGGTACACATGCCTGAACCAAGGTGCCAGGTGGATCATTTTCCAATTTGGCTTAAAAAGCTCGAGGCCAAGTGATACACAAGCGTTGCCTTTAAAGGCCCACACTGAGTCCCAGCATAGATGGCCTAGATATTGGACTCACCGTTATGAGATTTTGGAAAAAGAAATGCATTCTGGGATACGTCGACATATATCACACTGTTTACGCAGCCCCCTTCCCGCCTGCGCCGTCGCATAGCGAAATGCACATGCGCGCCGCTTCGCATTGGACGCGCATGCGGCAAAGCCGCCGTTTCGCTGAACCGAGTCGCTGTCAGTTGCTACGCCGGCATCGGCCCGGACGCGCGGTATGAATCGACCAGGGCATCGAAAAGCGAGATATCCGAGCGACTTCTAGCAAAGAGCTGGGCACCGACAATAGCTGCGAAAATTGCACGTGCTCTAGATTCACTCTCACTTGATTCGCACACCTTCGCAGCCAATAGAAGCTTGCTTAGCCATGCAATGTTGACATCAGCAAAGGTCTGAATTTCTTTTGTCATCTCAATGGGCAAAGTATCGGTTTCAGCGCCCATGAAACTGCCCAGGCAGAGACGATTGTCGGCCTCAAGCGATCTTCGGAATATTTCAGGAAAGCGACGCAGAGCGTCAATCGGAGACGGGCTTTCTGATTCGATCGTCTCGAGCGCGAGCGCACCGTCCTCCCAATATCGTTTGGCAACGGCAATACCCAGATCGGCTTTGCTTGGAAAATGGTAATAAATACTCGCCGCTTTGATACCAACATCTTGCGCAAGGTCGCGGAAATTCAAACCATTGTAGCCCTGCGATTGGGCAATTTTCTTGGCCGCCAACAAAATGGCTTCCTTGGAGTTGACGCTCATCTCGGTGCCTTTCGTCTTGGGACGATCTCTTAAATATAGAAAGCTAATTTACAGCAAAGACCTACCTTTTGACAGGTAGATTGTCAGTGAGAGCAGTGTTGGGTGCTCAGTCAAAAGCCGAGCCATCATGGTTCAGCAAGCAGCATCGCCAGTCGATACCAGCGACGTGACGAGATCCCTACGGTCACCGAGAAAGCCAAGGGTGTGGCAATCTCGGCGCGCCGGAGTTTCCATTGAGAAACTGTTACTGGACTGGCGAATCCAGCTCAGGAATGCCGCTGTTGTGATCAGCGTACGCAGCTTGGAAGCTTGGACGTTTTGTCCAGCGCTGCCAGTACGCATCTAGGAACTCAAAACGCTCGTCCAGTGGAGTGGCATTGACCGGGAATTTCGAGAAGGCATGGCGGTCGTCCTTGAGGAATGATGCCGGAAGCCTAGCTCTTCTCGTCTTTGGCTGAGACTGGCCGACAGCTGCCCGCCATGATAGGCGGCAGATGGACAGATGCTGACGCTCGCCGGTATCTGTTCTGTTGGCCTTTGTCACCTCAGCTCAGACCCTACGACGCTTTACTACAGAGTCCGGCCATCCTGATAGAATCGATCAGGTTATAAATAACACCCTTCTGAGAAATGGTATGAATACGGAATTGATGGAAGATGAGATGCGCCGGGCGCTATTCGGTGATTCTGAGTCCTCTGCGCCGGCAATTAACTCAGACGTGCAGGACACAGTCCCGGATGTTGTGATCGTACAACCGGTGAAGGCCGCGAAGAAAAAGGCAGTCTCAAAAGGCTTCACTCCTAGGTTGAGAGTTACGCTCCGTGTGGGAAACGAATTTGAAGGCGAGATGCACGAGATGGTGCATGAGGCCGATACGCTGAGCTCCCTAGTTGCAGAACAAGAAGCTACAAAGACGGCCAGAAAAAAATTCAGGTTTGTGGAAGTAGTCTCGGTCAAATCGATGTAAGTGGGTACTCTCACTTTTCGCCCGCTGGGCATCAAGCCGCATTCACTTTACCGCGGGTCACCCAACAGATTTGTGTCGATTGAAGCCTCAAATATTAGGGGCGTTAGTCGTATCCCGGATTGGATTTAAAACCATCACCCCATCCCACTATCAATGTTTAACTTGTCGCCAACCCCAAACCACATATCTGAGGGTGGCGAAAGGAAAAAATCGACCCATAGCTGCCGGTGAGCACCGACAGAAATCGGCCAGAAGCGGACGGTGGACGGAGCGATAGCAAATGAGTAGCTATGCTTGGTCTACTGCCGAAACTGATTGAGCCGATTGTTATCCACCAAGCCCGTGAAGGCGTTATTCCCCCACTTGGGGTCAAATTAGAGTCAGGCCCAAAGAGGAGTCCGCCATGACCTTAGTCGATCGCCTCAGGTATTTACGTGTCGTTCTAATTTTGGCTGGCCTCGCCTGCCTTGCTCTCTACCCACTTATGTTGTTCTGGCCGTCCGGCTGGGCCTGGCACGTCGGTCACTCGGACTACCCGATGATGATCGTTGGCATCTACGCCACACTTGGCGTGTTCTTGATCCTGGCCGCACGTGATCCATTAGCCAATCTGAGCCTGATCTGGTTCACCGTGTGGTCTAGCGCCGTACACGGAGCAATCATGGCCGTCCAGACGGTCACCCAACCGGGGCAAATGGGGCACTTGGCAGGTGACGTGCCGGCGCTCTTCATCGTGACGGTTGCCTTGGCCATCTTGACGCCCCGCTCGCAATTGGCCGCTCGGCCCGGGACACACAAACGGGCCTGAGAGCAGGCATGAAACTACTTCCATCCCGGGTATGCTCACTTCGTTTTCACATAGCCTGGGTCATCGCGCGATTCAGCCGCTTCAGACTCGAGCGGGTGACACGATGATTTTGACGTTGTGCTCCTTGTTGTTGACCAGCTCCTCGAAGCCCTGACCCACGATCTGTTCCAACTGAATGCGCCCGGTCACCAGTGGTGTGATGTTCAGCCGGCCATCAGCAATAAAAGCGATCACGTCAGCGAATTCACCGTTATAGGCCAGCGCACCGAGTACCTGTTTTTCGGTAGCCACCAACTCGAAGAAGTTGAACTCGCTGGGCTCCTCAAAGATCCCCACCAATACGCACTTGCCGGCCTTGCGGATCAGATCGATCGCGAGCTTGGCCGTGTGTTTGTTGCCGATGCATTCGAAGCTGACATCCGCCCCGAGCCCACCCGTCAGGCGCCGTACCTCGGCCAAGGCATCGCACTCATTGGGATCGAGCACATGGGTCGCCCCCACTTCCAGAGCCTTGGCCTTGCGCGCTCCAGACATTTCCAGAGCGATCACCTGAGCCGCACCGGCAGCCTTGGCGCACATGATGGTGCATAAGCCAATGGTGCCTGCACCGACCACCACCACATTCTGCCCGAGCAGGCTCCCGGCTTTTTTCACCGCGTGCATGCCCACCGCCAGCGGCTCGATTAGTGCCCCGGCTTCAGCAGGGAAGTTCGCCGGCAATTTGTACAGCAGGTTGGCCGGCACGTTGACCAGTTCGGCGAAGGCACCATTGTTCATCAACCCGGTGAAGGCCAGGTTCTCGCAGATGTTGTACAGCCCATGGGTGCAGTAGTAGCAGGTGCCGCAATGTTGGCAGGCGTCGGCCGCCACCGGTTCGCCGACGCTAAACCCCTGGACACCGGCACCGAGTTCGACGATCTCACCGCAAAACTCATGACCGAGAATGCACTGGCCCTTGATCCCGGTCAGCGGGTGCGGCGCGTCGACCGGTATGAACACCGGCCCGGCCACGTACTCATGCAAATCGGAGCCACAAATTCCGCACCATTGCACACGGATTTGCACCCAGCCGGCGGGCGGTGCTATTGGCAGCGGAACGTCTTCGACACGGATATCGTTGCGGCCATGCCAGACCGCTGCGCGCATGCTGCGTACCGGATTGATTGAAAGGCTCATAGCAAAATCTCCTTGAAATCGTTGGTCCTGGCGCCCCGCGTGAGGCTGCCAGGAGAAGTCGTCAGTGCTGTTGCACAAAGTCCAGGATCAATCGGTTGACCTGCTCGGCCGCTTCCATCTGCACCATGTGCGCTTGACCTGGCAAGACCTCGACCTGGGCCTTCAGCCCGGCGCTGTGGTTCACCGGAATAATTGCATCGTCACTGCCCCAGACCAGCAACACTGGCAGCTGACCTTCCTGCACCACGTGGCGCAGATCCAGTTGTTGCCGGCCCTCGGTAAACAGGCCCGAAACCAGCATTCTCAATGCCGCGTCCACCCCTTCCAGGCGCTTGTACTTGAGCATGTCTTCGAGCATCTGCCGGTTGACCAGCTCGGGGTTGGAGAACAGTTGCACCAACTGTGGCTTGAGGGCATTGCGGTTGGTAGCCTCGACAAAGCCTTGCAGGTAATCGCCGTTGATGTCCTCGCCCAGACCGGCGCTGCCGATCAAAGTCAGGGACCGTACCCGCTGCGGAGCCAGACGCGCAGTGTTCAGCGACACCGCGCCGCCCATGGAGTGCCCCACCAGATGCGCTGCGGGAATGTCTAGGTGATCGAGCAATGCCAGCACTACGCCGCTCAGCTCATCCAGGTCTCCACGCTCCAGCTGTTTGGTCGACTCGCCATGGCCCGGCAGATCCAGCGCAATCACCCGGCGGCCGGCGGCTAATGCTTCGTGATTGAACATCCAGTTGTTCAGGTCACCGCCAAAGCCATGGACCAGCACCAACGGCACACCTCCATCGCCGCGCTCGAAGTAACGGATCAACCGCCCGTCCAGCTCGACCTTTTGCGGTTTCGGCCCGCTGTCTTCTTCGGCACCGTCACCGGGCACGAACGCGGCTTGAAACTGCTCGACCACCGCTTCGATCTCCGCCTCGCTGGCTTCGCCGTCGACCACGATGCCGAGCAACGCACCCACCGCCAGGGTTTCATCCTGGCGGGCGATCTGCCGACGAAGCACCCCGGAAAACGGCGCCTCGACACTGCTGGAAATTTTGTCGGTTTCGACATCCAGCACTTCGTCGCCCTTGGCGATAGCCTGGCCCTCCTCCTTGAGCCAGACATCGACCCGTCCCTCGGTCATGGACAGGCCCCACTTGGGCATGGTCAGGGTATGGATCTGGCTCATGAACGCTTGCTCCACTCAATCAGCTTGAGCACGGCGCTTTCGATCTTCGCCGCGTCGGGAATATAGAGGTCCTCCAAAGCATCAGAGAACGGCACCGGCGTGTGCGGCGCAGTCACCATCTCGATCGGCGCCTTGAGCGAGGCGAAAGCTTTTTGCGCCACCAGGGCCGAGATGTCCGTGGCCATGGAACAGCGCGGGTTGGCTTCGTCGATCACCACCAGGCGCCCGGTCTTTTCCACGCTTTCGAGAATGCTGTCTTCGTCCAATGGGCTGGTGGTGCGCAGGTCGATCACCTCGCAGTCGATGCCGCGTGCGGCCAGATTGCGCGCGGCGTCCATCGCCGTGTTGACGGTGCGGCCATAGGAGACCAGCGTCACGTCCTTGCCATCACGCAGGAAGTTGGCTTCGCCGAAGGGAATGGTATAGAGCTCTTCCGGTACTTCACCCTGCATGCTGTAGAGCATTTTGTGTTCACAAAAGATCACCGGGTCATTGTCGCGGATGGCCTGGATCAACAAGCCTTTGGCGTCATAAGGCGACGACGGGCAAACCACTTTCAGCCCTGGAATGTGGGTCCACAACGAGGTCAGCATCTGCGAGTGCTGGGCGGCGGCCCGCAACCCGGCACCGACCATCGTGCGGATCACCAGGGGCGTGGAGGCCTTGCCACCGAACATGTAGCGAAACTTGGCCGCCTGATTGAGGATCTGGTCCAGGCAGCAACCGGCGAAGTCGACAAACATCAATTCGCACACCGGGCGCACACCACAGGTCGCGGCGCCCACTGCAGCACCGACATAACCCAACTCCGACAATGGCGTGTCCAGCACTCGCCCAGGGAATTGGTGATAAAGGCCCTTGGTCACGCCCAGCACCCCGCCCCAGGCGTCGTTTTCACCGGGGGCACCGGCACCGCCGGCGACGTCCTCACCCATGATGAACACGCTGGGGTCGCGGCGCATTTCCTGGGCCAGCGCTTCGTTGATTGCCTGCTGATAACTGATTTTTCTCGCCATGATGAAGGTCTCGATTCTTGTTATAGGGGGCGTGTTCAGGGATAGGAAACGTAGACGTCGGAGAGCAGATCGGCCGCGCTCGGTTTGGGATCGGACTTGGCCTTGCGCACGGCGTTCTCGATCAGCAGGTCGACATCGCTGTCGATCTGGTCCAACTGACTGGCCTGCACCCGCCCGGCACGGAGAGTGCGCTCGCGAAACTGCATCAGGCAGTCGTTGTGCTCGCGGAAATGCTTGACCTCGTCCGGCGCCCGATAGGTCTGGGCGTCGCCCTCAAAGTGACCGTAATAGCGAGTCAGCTTGACCTCGATCAGTGACGGCCCCTCCCCGGCCCGGGCTCGCTCCACGGCGGCACCGGCGGCTTCGTGAACGGCGAAAAAGTCGAAGCCGTCCACCGTGACCCCGGGCATGCCGAAACCGGCAGCGCGGTCGGCGATGTGATCGCAGGCCACCGACCAGTTGGAGGCCGTGGCTTCGGCATAACCGTTGTTCTCGGCAATGAACAGGCACGGCAGATTCCACACCGAGGCCATGTTCATCGCTTCGAAGACCGCCCCTTCGTTGGAGCCGCCGTCACCGAAAAACACCACCGCAACGCTGTCAGTCCCCTTGAGTTTGGCGGCCAGGGCCGCGCCTACGATCAGCGGCGCACCGGCCCCCACTATGCCGTTGGCACCGAGCATGCCCTTCTCGAAATCGGCGATGTGCATGGAGCCACCCTTGCCTTGGCAGACCCCGGTTTTCTTGCCGTAAATCTCGGCCATCATCCCGTACACATCGACGCCTTTGGCAATGCAGTGGCCGTGACCACGGTGGTTGGAGGCAATGCAATCGTCATCACCCAAGTGGGCCATGACCCCGGCGGCTGAAGCTTCTTCGCCGGCATACAGATGGACGAAACCGGGAATCTCGCCGGTAGCGAATTCCACGTGCAAGCGTTCTTCGAAAACGCGGATGGTGCGCATCACCTGGTAGGCATGCAGCAATTGATCAGCGGTCAGCTGTGTCGACATTTTTATTCTCCAGGGTGTCTTGAGGCTCAAGTTTCAAGGTGCAAGGTTCAAAGGGTGTTGCGGGTGTTCACGGCCGATGGCCAGAAGTCGCTGTTGCGCGGCATAGGCCAGGGCCGCGTTGACGTCGATGCTCAGCGGACCACCGGCATCGAGGGTGACCGTGGGCCGGTCATGGGCGTTGAATTCGATCTCGCGCTCGCCATCCAGAGCCAGGGTGCCGCTGGCCAGGCACAGACCATGAGCGACGCCGGGTTCAAGGCTTGCGGCAGCGAGTACACCGCAGCCTTGCAGCAGGCCGGGAGCCAAAGGCACCAGCAGTGCTTCTGGAGATTGCGCATCGAGGCGCATCCAGGCCCCGCCCGGAGCCTGACGTGACACGGGAAACCACAAGCCGCAAAGGGCCGAGATGCCAATGGACTGCGGTTCAGCGAAAGTCACAAACACCTCGGCCAGATCGGCTCCGCGACTGATGGCCCGGGCGCCGACGAAGGGCAACGAGGACACCGCCACGTCCACCAGGGCCATCTCGCACAGGCCACGACTCAGCTCGCGCACCAGCAAGCGTTTATTGCGGCGCAAAGCGATCTCGGGCGGGATCCGCCCACTGGCAAACAGCCCGCCGGCCAACCCGGCGCTGGTGGCTTCACGCAGTTCCGGAAAGGCGTTGTTGGTGCCAGTGGACAGGGTCAGCAGCGGAACATCGCCGACTTCGGCGGCTACCGCCTTGTGAGTGCCGTCGCCGCCCAGCACGGCGATCAGGGCAACGCCGCGTTCGGCCATCCAGCGCGCCGCGTGACGGGTGTCCTCGACACTTTGGCGCAGGGTCAGGTCGAGGAACTCAAGGGCCGGCCAGTGACTGCTGCGAGCCTGGCGACCGTGGCTGTTTTTCAGCACAGCGGCGGCGATGCCGGTCATGTCGGTGGGCATCAGCACCCGCTCGATGCCCGTGGCGCCAAACGCAGCCAGCAAGCGCTGGATCACCGAGACCTTGTCGGTGCTGGAAAACAGCCCGGCGTTGGCGGTCAGGCGCCGCACGTCCCGACCGGATGCCGGGTTGGCGATGATGCCTACGGTCAGCGGCTCACGACTCATGACGCCACCGCGGGCAGAACAGGGAAAAGGGCTGGGCAGGACATCGGGCACCTCTTTTTATTTTTGGGTTGCCAGTCGGGCTGGTTGCCAGAGCTAGAGCAAAGCCGATGCCAGATCCGCCAAAATACCTGCACAAGCCCGTCGTAGAGCGGTCCCGCGAGAACCCGAGGGTGGTCGAATCAAGCCCGAATGAGACGCGTCATGTCAGGCTGCACGAGGTGGCGGCGAGACCGTGAGACGTTGCGTCTCACCGCCAACCCTGGGAGACCCGGCCCTTGTCTGCGACCAATGAACGGCGCTTAATAGCCGCACAACTAAAAGAAGATGGAACCGGAGGCCTTAATGCTTTCCGCACACTCGAAGGCGCATGTGGATTGCGTCAGCCGTGTTTTGAAAAATGCCGAACACCTGCCGCAGTTGCCTGTGCCGGGCTTGATACTCGACTCCTGGCGCCGCTCCATGGAGCAACACCATCTGGACCCTGGCTCATTGCAAGGGCCACGGATCCTTTCGCAGAACGTGCTGCAGGAATGCCGCGAGCGTTCCGAGTTGTTCTTGCGCATTGCCAGCGAAGAAGTCGCCCGCCTCCACGGTCGCGTGCGTGACGCTAACTACTGCGTGCTGCTGACCGATGCCCAGGGTCAGACCATCGACTATCGCGTGGAAACCTCCATCCGCAATGACTGCCGTAAAGCCGGCCTGTACTTGGGCACTTGCTGGTCAGAAGGCGAAGAAGGCACCTGTGGCGTGGCTGCGGTGCTGACAGCGAGAACACCGATCACGGTGCACAAACGCGATCACTTTCGCGCCGCGTTCATCGGCCTTACCTGCTCGGCCGCGCCGGTCTTCGACCCGCGAGGCGAATTGCTCGGAGTGCTCGACGTGTCCGCAGTGAGTTCCCCGGACGACCGCCGCTCCCAACATTTGATCCGGCAGATGGTGGTGCAAAGCGCACGGGAAATCGAACAGGCGTTTTTCATGAACAGTGCCCAGGGTTACTGGGTGCTGCGAGCCCACAACAGCCCCGGCTACGTCGACAGCCAACCCGATTACTTGCTCGCCTGGGATGATGACGGCCGTTTGCAGGCACTGAACCCGGCGGCTCGGCAGTTGCTGCTGCAAAGCTTTGGCCAACTGCCGGAACACATCGGCCAGGTGTTCGATCAGCAGTTGTTGCATCGGGCCAGCGACGAATCGCTCTGCGTGCTTCACGGCCAAGGTGGCCACCCTGCGCTGCATGGACGACTCCGCGGTCCACGTCGGGTGAAACGCACCCCATCGCGTCCTGTATTGACACCCGCCGAGCTCGATCCGCGACTGGAAGAAAGCCTGCGCCTTGCAGTGCGGGTCAAAGACCGCAACCTGCCGGTGCTGATCCAGGGTGAGACCGGCTCCGGCAAGGAAGTCTTCGCCCGTCAGTTGCACCAGGCCAGCCAGCGCCGTGAGCGTCCGTTCGTTGCAGTGAACTGCGCGGCGATCCCGGAGAACCTGATCGAAAGCGAATTATTTGGCTATGTCGCCGGTGCTTTCACGGGCGCCTCGAGCAAGGGCATGCAAGGTCTGCTGGAGCAAGCCGACGGCGGCACGCTGTTTCTCGATGAAATCGGCGACATGCCCCTGCTCTTGCAAACCCGTCTGCTGCGGGTTCTGGCCGAAGGTGAAGTGGCACCACTGGGAGCTTCACGGCGCAAAGCGATCGACCTTCAGGTCATCTGCGCCAGTCACCGCGATCTGGAAGCACTGGTCGCCGCGGGCGAATTTCGCGAAGACCTGTACTTTCGTTTGAGTGGAGCCCGCTTCCAGTTACCGCCGCTGCGCGAACGCAGTGACCGCCTGGCGCTGATCAACAGGATTCTCGATGAAGAATCGACGATTTGCGCAGAACCCATGCAACTGGGAAGCGCGGCGCTGGAATGCCTGCTTGGCTACCGCTGGCCAGGTAACGTTCGCCAGTTACGCCACGTGCTGCGTTATGCCTGCGCGGTGTGCGATACAAACCTGATTCAGGTCAGCCATTTGCCCGAGCAACTGCAAGGCCACAGGCTTAACGGCCCAAGTTTCAGCGACACCAACGATTGCGGCGCGAGCCCCGAACGCCAAGCACTGCTCGATGCCCTGGTGCGTCATCGCTGGAAACCCACCGCCGCCGCCAAGGCTTTGGGCATCTCTCGGGCAACGCTGTATCGGCGGGTGCATCAGCACGGCATAGAGATGCCGGGTAGAAGCCAGGTTGAATGAGCCTGAAAGCCAGCAGAAAGAACGATTAACTAACGTTTTTTGTACTTTCTTCTGGCGATTTCCAAAGCCTTCTTTTCAACCCTTTTTTATGGTTCAGTGCCCCGCAACAACGGGCCTTCCAGTCGCACGCGCGCCCGATTTGAAGCCATGAACCCGAGCCCCCCAGACAATCACCAACCCCACCCCGACCAACACCACCATGGCCCATGGAAAAGAGGCGGCGCCCCACCTGTCCAACAACACTCCGCCCACGACACCACTCGCGGCAATCGCACTATTCCAGGCCACCACATTCAGCGACAACGCCACATCTGCCCCATCCCCCGCGGCATCCGCCAGCGCCGTTTGCAGCAACGTCGCCGCTCCGCCGAAGCTCACCCCCCAAACCGCTGCGCCGACATAGATCATCTCCGGCACGCGGCCCAAAAGGCCAAACATTACACACACCGCCGCAAACGCTGCCAGGCTCACCAACACCGTTTTGCGCAAAGATACCTCAACCCTTTTGGCAGTCAGCCAAATCCCCACCAACGCCGCAATGCCAAACACCAACAACACCACATCCACCCGATCCGCCAATCCCGCTGGTGCCACGAAGGGTGCGATGTAGGTATAGAGAATGTTGTGCGCCAGCATCCAGCTGATGACCACTGCCAGCACGGGTCGCACGCCTGGCGTGGTCATCACGGTACGCAATGACATGCGCTGGCTGGCGGCTTGAGGTGGGTAGTCCGGGACTTTCACCAGTACCCAGGCGATCAGCACCAGTGTGAGGACGGACATGATGCCGAAAGTGGTGCGCCAACCTACGAGAGCGCCCAGCCAGGTGCCGAGTGGTACACCCAGTGAAAGGGCAATCGGTGTGCCGACCATGGCCAGCGCTAGCGCCTTGCCTTGTTGATGGGGCGCGACCATACGCCTGGCGTAGCCGGCCAGCAGGCTCCAGGCCAGGCCAGCCGCGACGCCGGCAAAAAAGCGCGCCACCAGGATCACGCCGTAGTGCGATGACAACGCGGTGATGGAGTTGAACAGCAAGAAACCGACGATAGTCAGCAACAGCACATTACGGCGGCGCCAGCCGCGGGTGGCGATGGTCATGGGGATGACCGCCAGCACCGAGCCCAGCGCATAAGCGGTGACCATCTGGCCAGCCATGGAAGGGGAAATTGCCAGGCCTTCGCTGATCAGCGGCAACAGGCCGGCGGGCAATGTTTCGGTGACAATGCAGATGAAGCCGGTCATGGCCAGCGCGAGCAACGCGCCGATGGGCAGGCGGTCGGGCGCTGTCGATAAGGTAATTGAGGGTGTCACGGGAGATTCCTTGAGTGAGGATTCAGACTTAAATACTGATCGATACAAATGTTGAAGGATGCCCGTGTTCGTTGTCAATGACTTATGTATCGACTAGTATTTATCTCGTCATCCAGAGGAGCCTTGAAATGGCGCAAATGGGCCGCCCCCGCACCTTCGACCGCGACCACGCTGTGGAACAGGCCATGCATTTGTTTTGGCAACACGGCTACGACACGACCTCGCTCGCAAAGTTGAAAGCCGGACTGGGCAGAGGGATTTCCGCACCAAGTTTTTACGCAGCGTTCGGTTCCAAGGAAGCGTTGTTTGATGAGTGTGTGCAGCGTTACCTGGCGACCTTCGCTCAGGTCACCGAATGTCTGTGGGACGAGAGCCTGCCGCCACGCCAGGCCATCGAGACTGCGCTACGCCAGTCGGCGCGCATGCAGTGTGAGGACAGTCATCCCAAGGGCTGCATGGTGACCCTCGGTGTGATGAGCGCACCCAGCCCGGAGAATGCTCGGGTGGTCGATGCCCTGACCCAATCTCGCGCCCGGACGCGCGCGGGGATTTTGGCGTGTGTCGAACGGGGAGTCAGTGCCGGTCAGTTGCCGGGCAATACTCACGCGCCCGCGATGGCTGCGGTGTTCGACAGTTTCTTGCAGGGCATTTCCATCCTCGCTCGTGATAACACGCCGCATGAGGTCATTGATGCGGCCATCACTCAGATAATGTTGACGTGGGACATTGCAGCCTCCTGCTAGAAGCCAGCAGATGTAAACCATCATCAATACGACACAGCAGACGAAAAAAAGCCCCGCCACCGAATCCGGTGCGGGGCAAAAAACTGGTTGGTTGCGGCCAACCAAAGGAGCACGGTGAGAAGCGTTTACGGGCCAGGATCAGATGCAATCCTGCGCAGCGCGTTCAAAACTTGAAGGCAGGAAGTTCGAGGCCAGCAAATGCCGTTCGTAGATGAACACCTTGCCGCCGCTCCCGGTCTTGTAGGCTTCCAGCACGTTATCCGCCGAGACTTTGCTCGGCACGACGATCCGGTAGCTGCGCTGGGTCTGCGAGACAGTCGGGTTCAACGCACTGCCCTGCAATTTCGGCACGACACAGTCGGCGTATTGGGCCGGGGTCTTGCTGGTCTGCAAGGTCAGGGTCGGATCGTTCGGCGTGGAGGCACAACCGGCGAGCAGCAAAGCGGCAAACACCATGGCGGTCACGAACAAAGGGCGCATCGGTCTCATAGCCGTCTTGCCCGATTTCCGAGACAGGGTGGCCGAGTACTTGACCCAATACGAAACCGTACTGTTGTGCGAAAAAACGCCCGACCTGGCGCGCCCTCTTTGGACTCGACATCCAGGTGATGAATCGGTAATCGCATGTGCAGCAGCATTCTTATCACCGCGGTAGCGAACAGGCAGGCAAAAACGATGGCGCCGATAATGACGGAGCTCAATGCGTGACCTTCCTCGTCATTGCACGTATCAAAAGTACCGTCATCACTGCGTGCAAGATGACCACTGGCCACAAGAGAACCCCTCTCGCGTCGCCGCAGAAGCCAACGTAGGTGAGATACAGCGCAACGGCTGCGTTATAGATCAACATGCCGAGCATGGGTGGGCCGGGCCAGCAGGCGACCGCCAAGGCGATGAGAGCGATGCCGGCCATGCGGACGATGACACCGGTCAGTTCGATGCCAAGCAGTAGATGCCCGACCAGAGAGGGGACAAACAGCAGCCCCACGCTATCGTATTGGCAGCCACGAGCGTGCTTTCAGGAGGAACTCGGCAAAGAAAGACTTTTCTTTGGACGAAAAAAAATGGACCTCTTTTCAGAGATCCATTTTTTAATGCTTGGAGCGGGAAACGAGACTCGAACTCGCGACCCCGACCTTGGCAAGGTCGTGCTCTACCAACTGAGCTATTCCCGCGTCTTGGTGTGGCGCATTCTATAGATTCCAGAAGCCCCGTCAACCCCTTGATTCAAAAAAGTTTATTTCTTTTCCACGTCGGTCTTCAGATGCGGCCAGGCAGCCCGCAAATACTGGACCATGGACCACAACGTCAGGCCCGCGGATATCAGCAGCAAGGCGTAACCCAGCAGTACCCAGAACGTGAAATCCGACGGATTGGCCAGCAGGATCACCAGCGCCAGCATTTGCGCGGCGGTTTTCCATTTGCCCAGGTTCGACACCGCGACGTGAGCGCGGGCGCCGAGTTCGGCCATCCATTCGCGAAGTGCCGAGACGACAATCTCGCGACCGATGATCACGGCGGCCGGCAGTGTGAGCCACAGGTTGCCGTGTTCTTGCACCAGCAATACCAGCGCAACAGCGACCATCAGCTTGTCGGCCACGGGATCGAGGAAAGCCCCGAACGGCGTGCTTTGTTCCAGTCGGCGGGCCAGATACCCGTCCAGCCAGTCTGTGGCAGCGGCAAATGCGAACACCGAGGCGGACGCCAGGTAGCTCCATTGATACGGCAGGTAGAACAGCAAAATGAAGATCGGAATGAGCAGGACGCGTAGTACGGTAATCAGATTAGGGATATTCATCGGCACAACTGGCTACGAGGTGAGGGGGCATTCTACTCGCTGTGCAGATTGGCATAAATCAACTCTGCGAGCTTTTTACTGATCCCGGGTGCTTTGGCGATCTCTTCGATGCTGGCACGAGACAGCTCCTGCAATCCACCAAAATGTTTCAACAAATCGCGGCGGCGTGTCGGCCCGACACCGGCAACGCCCTCAAGCGTAGACGTGCGGCGGGTTTTGCCACGACGGGCGCGGTGCCCGGTAATCGCGAAACGGTGAGCTTCGTCGCGTATCTGCTGGATCAAATGCAGCGCGGGGGAGTCACCGCGCAAGGTGAATTCGTGGGCAGCATCGTTCAGGTACAGGGTTTCGAAACCGGCCTTGCGCGTGGCGCCCTTGGCTACACCCAGCAAAATCAGATCAGGCACGGCCAATTCATTGAGCACGTCGCGGGCCATGGACAGCTGCCCCTTGCCACCGTCCACCAGCAAAATGTCCGGAAGCTTGCCCTCCCCGTCCTTCAGTTTGCTGAAGCGCCGGGTCAGGGCCTGATGCATAGCGGCGTAATCATCGCCCGGGGTGACGCCTTCAATGTTGTAGCGACGGTAGTCGGACTTGATCGGACCTTCGGGGCCGAACACCACGCAGGATGCCACGGTCGCTTCACCACTGGAGTGACTGATGTCGTAACACTCCAGGCGCTGTGGCGGTTCGTCCAGGTTCAGCACTTCCGCCAGGGCATCGAAACGTGCAGCAACGTGTTGACGATTGGCTAGTCGCGCTCCCAGTGCCTGCTCGGCATTGGTGACCGCCAGCTGTTGCCAGCGTGCTCGTGTACCACGAACCCTGTGACTGATGGTCAATTCGCGACCACGCAGCTCATCGATGGCTGCGATCAGGGTCGGGAAGTCTTCGTGAACCACGTTGACGATCAGTTCGCTCGGCAGGTCGCGCTCGGGACTGCTGATGAAGTACTGGCCGAGAAACGCCGCCATGACTTCAGAAACGTCCTCTTCAATACCCACCTGCGGAAAGAAGTTCTTGCTCCCCAACACCCGCCCGCCCCGCACACTGATCAAATGAACGCAGGCACCACCTGGATTGACGAACGCTGCGATCACGTCGACATCGCCCGTCCCGCCTTCCATGCTTTGCTGGTCCTGGACCCGGCGCAGCAATGAAATCTGATCCCGCAGCTCAGCAGCACGCTCGAACTCGAGGTTGATCGCCGCCTCTTCCATGGCTGCGGACAACTCGTCCGTCAGCGCATTGCTGCGCCCCTCAAGGAACATCACCGAGTGCCGGACGTCTTCGGCATACACCTCGGGCTCCACCAACCCGACACAGGGCGCCTTGCAACGTTTGATCTGGTATTGCAGACAAGGGCGCGTACGGTTCTTGTAATAGCTGTCTTCGCACTGGCGAACGAAAAACGTCTTCTGCAGGAGGCTCAGGCTTTCACGAATCGCACCAGCACTGGGATAAGGGCCGAAATACTTGCCCTTGGCCTTTTTTGCACCGCGATGGATGCTCAAGCGTGGGAACTGGCCATCCGAGAGAAAGACATAGGGGTAGGATTTATCGTCGCGCAGCAGGATGTTGTAGGGCGGACGCCATTCCTTGATCAGCGTCTGCTCAAGCAACAAGGCTTCGGTTTCATTGGCCGTAATCGTCGTTTCGACCTGAGCGATACGCGCGACCAGCGCCGCAGTCTTGGGCGCAAGACCGGATTTGCGGAAGTAACTCGACAGGCGATTCTTGAGGTTCTTGGCCTTGCCGACATAGAGCAGGCGTGCCTCGCTGTCGAACATGCGATACACACCGGGACGCCCACTGACCGTCGACAGAAAGGCGCTTGGATCGAAGACTTCAGTCATTTTCAGAGGCTGGCATCGACCATGCCGTGACGAACCGCCAACAGCGTCAACTCGACATCGCTGCTGATCGAAAGCTTCTCGAAAATGCGGTAACGGTAAGTGTTGACGGTTTTTGGCGACAGACACAGCTTGTCGGAAATGATCTGGACCTTCTGACAGCCGACAATCATCAGCGCGATCTGGATTTCCCGCTCCGACAAGGCGTCGAAAGGTGAATCATTGGTCGGCTGGAAGGATTTGATCGCCAGTTGTTGCGCGATCTGCGGGCTGATGTAGCGCTGCCCGGCAAACACCAGGCGGATGGCCTGGACCATTTCCGGCAACCCGGCGCCCTTGGTCAGATAGCCCGCGGCACCGGCCTGCAACAACCGGGTCGGAAACGGATCTTCTTCGCACACGGTGACCGCGACGACTTTGATATCCGGGTGACTGCGCAATAATTTGCGCGTGGCTTCAAGACCGCCGATACCGGGCATCTTGACGTCCATCAGGACCACATCGGGTTTCAACTCACGCGCCTTGAGCAGGGATTCTTCGCCTGACTCAGCCTGGCCGACTACTTGCAGGCCATCGATGTCAGCCAGCATTCGTGTAATGCCTGTACGAACGAGATCATGGTCATCGACTACTAGCACCCTAATCAAGCAGACACCTCGCGATATGGTCTTATTGGGTTGCCAACACCTTAGCAAAAAGCAACTGGCAGACCTAGCGGCAAGCGTCATATAAAAAGTTTCAATACATCTTGAAAGGCTTGCCGTATGCGTGCTTCAGCCAGGCGAGGCGTTGATATCACGCTGCATTCTCAGGAAACACTCGTCCGTGCCGACCACCTTGAGGCCCTTTCTCGCATACAACGCTTGCGCAGGATTATTTTCAAAAACCGTCAAGCGCAATGCCGGACGCCGCTCCTTGCACGCCATGGCGAATACCTGATCAATCGTCCAGGAACCGGCGCCCTGCCCTCGAAACGCTTCAATGACATGCAACTCGCGGATGTACAGGGCTTTGGCGTCACGACTCAGGCTGACGAAGCCTAGCAAGGTCTCATTGCGCACAATCAACCAATTTTCGCGCCCTGCCCAGCCAACATCAAAACCTTCGTCCTGCCACAGCAGATCGTGCTGAATGTAATAGCGCAGCATGTTTTTTCGGGTCAGTTCACGAGCGAAGGCGAGGTCCCGGTGCGTCGCCGGGCGTAATTCGAATGCCATCAAGCCTCCTCGACAGTCACTATTTGCCCCTGCCAACCATCAGCATCGCGGCGAGCCACCACCATCAGGTTGCCTGTACCCGGCGCGGCCGCAATCAGCGAACCGCCCGAAGCCCAGATCGCGCTGCGTCCTGCCGATTCCCAGCCCCCCGTTGCACCGCCATGGTTGGCCATCAGGACCGCCATCGAATGAACGCTGGCGTAGCCTTGTAACAACGCGGTATCCGGGGCGTAGCCGTTTTCCGTGATCAGCACGCCCGCCGCATACAGACCGGAGCCTTGCTGCGCCGCCGCGGCGGCATGACTGGGATGGGAGAAATCCGCGCACACCGCCAACGCGACCGTATCGGCACCTACGGTCAGGGTCGGACCGCCGGTTCCCGGTGCAAATGCCACCTCCTCGCCTGGATGCAGATGTTGCTTGCTGTAGATCCCGAGCGATCCATCAGCGCCCAACACCAGCGCCCCAATCAATACGGGCGAATCCTCCGACAGGCGAATCGGCATCCCGACGACAGTCGTCACACCGATTTCCCGAGCGAGATCCCGTAGCGGTTGCAGAACCCTGGCGTCTGGCGCAATGGCCAATTCAGCCGCAAGTCCACGCTCGTACCCGGTCAGTGACAACTCCGGGAACACCAGCAATTGCACGCCCTGCTCAGCAGCAACTTGCATGAAGCGCTGATGCCACACAATGTTTGCGTCAAGGTCACCGGCGATGGAGACCGATTGAGCAGCGGCGATGATCAGTGGCGTCATGATTCGTCCTTGCGAGGTTGTACATAAGCGAAGCACAAAGTGTGTCACAACCGGCGACGCACTCAAGCGATAGAAAATGCCGCCGGTAATCGATAGCATTTTCTGATTGAATCCACGTACCGGCCTCTAGTAAGCTCGGCGCACTCATCGGAGACAAACCATGTTCAACACCCTCTCACAGCTTCGTACCGTCAGCGCCCTGCGCTCGGTGGCGGCTGCCCGGGTGACTGACGTTTGTGCTCCGGTCAGCTTTTATTTTGGGTATTGGTTTAGCCACTGGCGCGCCTGATACCCACACGGCGCCCACTTTAAACGGGTCGCCACCAGAGATTTCTCAACCCCCGGTCGGCTTCCCGACCGGGGGTTTTGTTTTTTCAGCCCCGCACATTTTTAGCGACACACCAGACAACCAGAGGATTCAACAATGAACTACGCCACTTATTACCGTTACGACAGTTTTTCCGCCTGGCGATTTAGCAGCCTCCGCTCGGGACAGCCTGCCGCCTCCGATCGGTCACCCACAGGTGGCAAGCACACACACGCAGCCAATCCGGCCAATTGTCGAACACCCCAGTAGGGCCGAGCGCGCGGGAACGAACCCGCCGCCAGCCCAGGAAGCCCGAACATGAACTCGTCCGTCTCTGCTCTGCCGCTGTCCACCTTGAGCCCTGCCAATGAAGCGCTGACCCTGCGTCTACCCAGTTCATTGCAACTCAAACAGCAACTGCCTCTCAGCAATGCCCTGACCCAGCAAGTCGCCGCCCACCGCCAAGCGGTTCGCGCGATCCTCAACGGTGAAGATTCCCGTCTGCTGGTCATCGTCGGTCCCTGCTCGATTCACGATCCTCAGTCCGCCCTCGAATACGCCGGCAACCTCGCCCGCCTCGCCGCCGACGTCAGCGATGAAATGCTGCTGGTGATGCGCGCCTACGTCGAAAAACCCCGCACCACCGTTGGCTGGAAAGGCCTGGCCTACGATCCTCATCTGGATGGCAGCGATGACATGGCGGGAGGTTTGACGCTGTCCCGCGAGTTGATGCGCGAAATGCTCCGCCTGGGATTGCCGATTGCCACCGAACTGCTGCAACCGATGGCTGCCGGCTACTTCGACGATCTGCTGAGCTGGGTCGCCATTGGCGCTCGCACCACCGAATCGCAGATCCACCGTGAAATGGCCAGTGGCCTGAGCATGCCGGTCGGCTTCAAGAACGGCACCGATGGTGGTGTCGGTGTGGCCAGCGACGCCATGCGTTCTGCCGCCCATCCGCATCGCCATTTCGGCGTCGACAGCCAGGGTCACCCGGCAATCATTCAAACGCCGGGCAACCCCGACACCCACCTGGTACTGCGTGGCGGACACCGCGGGCCGAACTACGACCGCGACAGCGTCGCCCGGGTGAACAGCGACTTGATCAAACTGAAGATCCCGGCCCGGATCATGGTCGACTGCAGCCATGCCAACAGCGGCAAAGACCCGTTGCGTCAGCCAGCGGTATTTAACGATGTGCTTGAACAGCGCCTGCAAGGCGATCGATCACTGATCGGCATGATGATCGAGAGTCACCTGTTCGAAGGCTGCCAACCGCTGAGCCCGTCCATGCATTACGGAGTGTCAGTCACGGACGGCTGCCTTGGCTGGAGCGCAACAGAACTGTTGTTGCGCCAGGCAGCCGATCGGCTCAGGGCTCGGAACAGGGATCAACAATCGGCGTGAGCCACACACCCAACGTCCAGTCCTCACATTGAGGGCCGGACGTCGGAATCGAGACACGACTCACAGGCAAAGGGTGTTGCCGAAGTAGGCCATTGCTGAAAAATCCTCTGTTACAGATCAAAAGATGTCCAAATATTCCGAACGAGACCTCATCCACTTTCGAACTTTCGTACATTTTCTATTCCGTTTTCATCAGGTTACAGCGGCTTTTTCATACAACGTCGAACAGCGGGTGTGCTTTAGAGTGAGCCCATCAACACACCTCTGAACGACTGGGAAAAAGGAAAGAACATGCTACGGAATGCAACTACTCAGTATCCGATTCTGTTGGTCCACGGGCTGTTCGGCTTCGACCGCATCGGCAAAATCGAACTCTTTCATGACGTCAAGCAGGCACTTCGGAGTGCAGGCGCAAGAGTGTTTATCCCGCACTTGTCGGCTACCCATAGCAACGAAGTCCGCGGCGACCAACTTCTGGCGCAGATCGAACGCGTACTGGAGGGAACCGGTGCGAACAAAGTCAACCTGATCGGCCACAGCCAGGGCGCACTCGCTGCACGTTATGCGGCGGCGGCAGCGCCGCAAATAATTGCTTCGGTAACCTCCGTCAGCGGACCGAATCACGGCTCGGAACTGGCCGACTTCTTGCGCAAGGCGCTGACGCCCGGGCGCCTTCCGGAACACGTCGCCTCGACAGTCGCAACGTTGTTTGCAGACTTTCTATCGTTGCTCAGCGGCCACAGTCACCTGCCGCAGAACGCCATCGCCGCGCTGAATGCCCTGACCACCGAAGGCGTGGGCGCGTTCAACGACAAATATCCCCAGGGGTTGCCGAAAACCTGGGGTGGCAAGGGTCGCGAACTGGTCAACGGTGTGCGTTATTACTCCTGGAGCGGCACCTTGCAAGGCGACCTCCTCGACAAAGGACTTGATGCACTGAGTCCGCTGCACGGGTTCCTCCGCGCCTTTTCCCACTACTTCACCACCGAAGCCGAGCAGAACGATGGCCTGGTTGGCCGCTACAGCTCCCATTTGGGCAAAGTCATCCGGTCCGACTACCCGCTGGATCATCTGGACAGCCTCAGCCAGACCGCCGGTCCGCTACGCAAAGGCGTCGACCCGCTAGCGCTGTATGTGCAGCATGCAGAGCGCCTGAGAAATGCCGGCTTATAAAGGAACACCGTGTCGGTCTGCATAATCTGGACGGAACTTTGAGAAGAAATAGACCACTGAATCCGGTAGGCTCCGCACTTTACTGAACATTGAAAGGAGTATTTCACCATGGCTAAAGCCACTGCCCGTCACATCCTCGTTGCCAGCGAAGCCAAGTGCAACGAATTGAAAGCTCAAATCGAAGGCGGCGCTGATTTCGCCGAAGTCGCCAAAGCCAACTCCACTTGCCCATCCAGCCGCCAGGGCGGTGATCTGGGTTCGTTCGGTCCAGGCCAGATGGTCAAGGAATTCGACGCCGTGGTATTCAGCGCACCGATCAACGTGGTGCAAGGCCCGGTCAAGACCCAGTTCGGTTATCACTTGCTGGAAGTGACCAGCCGTCAGGACTGATCAGCCTTTAAGTTTTCTGCACAACGGCCCGCCTTCTGGTGGGCCGTTGTGTTTGGGATACGTGATACGGGTGGCGAGGGACGCGCCGCTAGCGTACAAATTGCGGTTACTGACCACCCGGCTCTAAGGCTGACAATGCGACTGGCGTTCCCTACTTTATTGTTCACGGCCGTGGCTCTGTTGTTGAGCGTCACCGGCGTGACCGCAGCACCGCAACATGCGTTGACCGTGTACGGTGAACCGGCAAAGTATCCTGCCGGCTTTAGTCATTTTGCCTACACAAACCCGCAAGCCCCCAAGGGCGGCACAATGCGCCGCTCGGCCGTCGAAATCGGTCACTTCGATCATATGTTGCCCTACATCGATAAAGGCATTGGCGTCACACAGGTCGACGGCCTGCTTTACTCGCCCCTTGCCCAGCGTTCGCTGGACGAGCCTTACACCGTGTACGGCCTGGTGGCTCAGAAGATGGAGCGCTCGGATGACGGTTTGTCCCTGCGCTTCTACCTCAATCCCAAGGCCCGTTTCGCCGACGGCAAACCGATCACGGCCGAAGATGTGCGCTACACCTTTGACCTGTTGATGACCCAGGGCAGCCTGCGTTATCGCACCCAATTTGCCGACGTCAAAGGCGTCGAAGTGGAATCACCGCTAACGGTTCGGTTCGACTTTAAAAGCAATGAAAACCGTACCCTCCCCCTTGATATCGCGACCTTGCCGGTGTTTCCCGAGCATTGGTGGAAGACTCGTGACTTCGCCAATGGCGGCGGTTACGAGCCACCGTTGGGCAGCGGCCCCTACAGGGTAGGCAAGGTCGACTCCGGTCGCAGCATCACCTTCAAGCGCAATGCCGATTGGTGGGGCAAGGATCTACCGGTCAGCCGCGGCCTCTACAATTTCGATCATTTCAGTATCGAGTACTTCGGCGATACCGACGTCGCCCGCCAGGTGCTGCGCGGCGGTGCCTACGACTACAACCGGGAATTCTCCGCCACCGCTTACTCCATCGGCTACGAAGGCCCGGCCCTCAGTGACGGGCGTCTGCAAAAGGCGCACCTGGCAACCCAAGCCCCGCAACCGGCTCAGGGCTTTGTGTTCAACTTGCAAAACCCGCTGTTCCAGGACCGTCGAGTGCGTCAGGCGCTGGCCATGCTCTGGGATTTCGAGTGGAGCAACCGGCAGATGATGCGCGACCTGTACATCCGCCAGCAGAGTTACTTTTCCAACACCGACCTCGCCGCCCGACACCTGCCGGACGCCGGCGAACTGGCGATTCTCGAACCGCTGCGCGGGCAGGTCCCCGACGAGGTGTTCAGCCAGGTTTTCCAGGCTCCGAAAACCGATGGCAGTGGCGTGATACGCGACAAACAATTGCAGGCACTCGATTTGCTCGGACAGGCCGGCTGGAAACCCGATGGCGATCGACTGGTCAACGCCGAAGGCCAGTCTTTGAGTTTCACTTTCCTGGTCAGCCAGAACGGCATGGACCGATTGCTGTTGCCGTATAAACGCACCCTGAAACAGATCGGCATCGACATGAACATTCGCCGCATCGACTCCTCCCAGTACGTGAATCGCCTGATGAGCCGCGACTACGACATGATTGTCACCGGCTACCCGGTCACGACGTCGCCCGGGGGTGAACTGCTCAATTACTTCGGCTCGGTCTCGGCCAACGACCCTGGCGCCAATAACTACATGGTGTTGAAAAACCCGGCGGTCGACACATTGATCGCCGGACTGATTCGCGCCACCACCCAACCCGAAATGCTGCGCTACGCCCACGCGCTGGACCGGGTGCTGCAATGGAACTACTACTGGATTCCCAACTATTACCCGCCGGGCAGTTCTACCGTGTGGTGGAATCGTTTCGGTAGGCCCAACGAGCAAGCCAGCAATGACGAAGCCATCGAGAGCTGGTGGGAAATCAGCACCACGCCGCTGACCAATCAACAGATGACCGCTGAGCAAATCAGCCGCGGCAGACCCGGAGGGCCGCACTGATGTGGGCTTACATACTGCGGCGTCTGCTGCTGATCATTCCGACGCTGGTGATCATTCTTCTGGTCAACTTCATCATCGTCCAGGCCGCGCCGGGCGGCCCGGTGGAACAGGCCATCGCGCAGTTGCAAGGCATCGGCGGCGCGGGTGTCGGCGGCGGTTCCGGCGAACGCATGTCCGGCACCTCCCGATCCAGTCGCGGCCTCGACCCGCAACTGATCAAGGACATCGAAAAGCAATACGGCTTCGACAAGCCCGCGCACGAGCGCCTGTGGCTGATGCTCACCAGTTACGCGCGCCTGGACTTCGGCAAGAGCTTTTTCCGTGGGGTGACCGTCACCGACCTGATCCTGGAAAAAATGCCGGTGACCATTTCCCTCGGGCTCTGGGCAACGCTGATCACCTACCTGGTGTCGATCCCTCTGGGTATCCGCAAGGCCGTGCACCACGGCAGCCACTTCGATATCTGGAGCAGCACCGCGATCGTCATCGGCTACGCCATGCCGGCGTTCCTGTTCGCCATGTTCCTGATCGTGGTCTTCGCCGGCGGCACTTCGCTGAACTGGTTCCCGGTGCGCGGGCTGGTCTCGGACAACTTCGAATCGCTGTCGACCGTGGGCAAAATCGCCGATTACTTCTGGCACCTGGTATTGCCGGTGACAGCGCTGGTGGTCGGCGGGTTCGCCACGCTGACCATTTTGACCAAGAACTCCTTTCTCAATGAAATCACGCGCCAGTACGTGGTCACCGCCCGGGCCAAAGGTCTGAGTGAACGCCAAGTGCTTTACGGTCACGTGTTTCGCAACGCCATGCTGCTGGTGGTCTCGGGTATTCCCCAGGCGTTCATCAGCGTGTTTTTCGCCGGTTCCCTGCTGATCGAAGTGATTTTCTCCCTCGACGGCCTGGGCCGCATGAGTTACGAAGCCGCGGTTTCCCGGGACTATCCGGTGGTATTCGGTTCGCTGTTCATCTTCACGCTGTTCGGTCTCTTGATAAAACTGGTCGGCGACCTGTGCTACACCCTCGTCGACCCGCGTATCGACTTCGCCGCGAGGAACGCCTGATGTTCAAGCTCTCGCCGTTAGGACGTCGTCGTTTCGAACGCTTCAAGAAAAACCGGCGCGGCTGGTGGTCGCTGTGGCTGTTTATCGGCCTGTTCCTGTTGACCCTCGGTGGCGAGCTGATCGCCAACGACAAACCGCTGATCGTCAGCTACCAGGGCTCACTCTACTTCCCGGTTCTGAAGCGTCATACCGAGCAGGAGTTTGGCGGACAGCTGCCCTTCCAGGCCGACTACCGCAGTGACTATGTACAGAAGCTGATTCACCAGGGCGGTGGCTGGATGCTGTTCCCGCCAATCCCTTTCAGCGACGACACGCCGAACTATGACCTCAATCAACCCGCGCCCAGCCCTCCGACGAAGGTCAACTGGCTGGGCACCGACGACCAGGCGCGGGACGTGTTGGCCCGAGTGATTTTCGGTGCGCGGGTGTCAATCCTGTTTGCCTTGATGTTGACCTTTGTCAGCGCACTCATCGGCATCGCTGCCGGCGCCCTGCAAGGCTATTACGGCGGCTGGGTCGACCTGATCGGTCAACGGTTGCTGGAGGTGTGGTCGGGACTGCCGGTGCTGTACCTGCTGATCATCCTGTCGGGTTTTGTCGAGCCCAATTTCTGGTGGCTGCTGGGGATCATGGCGCTGTTTTCCTGGCTGGCCCTGGTGGATGTGGTGCGCGCCGAGTTTCTCCGCGGACGCAATCTGGAATACGTCAAAGCCGCCCGGGCGTTGGGCCTGACCGACCGCAAAGTCATCATCCGGCACATCCTGCCCAACGCAATGAACGCGACCCTGAGTTACCTGCCGTTCATTCTGACCGGGGCGATCTCGACCCTCACAGCGCTGGACTTCCTCGGTTTCGGCATGCCTGCCGGCAGTGCATCGCTGGGCGAGTTGATCGGTCAGGGCAAACAGAACCTGCAAGCGCCGTGGCTGGGATTGACGGCGTTTTTTACCCTGGCGCTGATTCTTTCTTTACTGGTGTTTATCGGGGAGGCGTTACGTGACGCTTTCGATCCACGATCATGAAGCGGACGGCTGATATGAGTAACAACCTGATCGAAATCCGTGACCTCAACGTGGCCTTTAGCGGCCAGACCGTGGTGCGCAATCTGTGCCTGGACATCCGCCCCGGCGAATGCCTGGCACTGGTGGGCGAGTCGGGCTGCGGCAAGTCGGTGACCGCTCACTCGATCCTGCAACTGCTGCCCGAGACCGGCACCGAAACCACTGGCAGTATTCGCTACCGTGGCCAGGAGCTGGTCGGCGCTTCGGCCAAGGTGTTGCGAGAACTGCGGGGTGACCGCATCGCGATGATCTTCCAGGAGCCCATGACTTCGCTCAATCCGCTGCACAGCATCGAAAAGCAGATCGGCGAAACCCTGCTGCTGCACAAGGGCCTGGCCGGTAAAGCGGCGCAAGCGCGGATTCTCGAATTGCTGCATCTGGTCGGCATTCAGAAGCCCCAAGAGCGGCTCAAGGCCTATCCCCATCAACTGTCCGGCGGCCAACGGCAACGGGTGATGATCGCCATGGCCCTGGCCTGCGAACCGGAGCTGCTGATCGCCGACGAGCCGACCACAGCGTTGGACGTGACAGTGCAGCGCAAGATCCTGCTGCTGCTCAAATCCCTGCAACAGCGTCTCGGCATGTCGCTGCTGCTGATCAGCCACGACCTCAATCTGGTGCGCAGCATTGCCCAACGGGTCTGCGTGATGAAGGCCGGGGAAATCGTCGAGCAGGCACCTTGCGAAACGCTGTTTACCGAACCCAAACATCCTTACAGCTGCGTCCTGCTGAACGCCGAACCGGAAGGTGAAGCGTTGCCCCGGGACGAGCGCGAGAACGTGCTTGAGGTCGACGACTTGCGGGTGCGGTTCGCCCTCGGGGGCGGGCTGTTTCAGCGCAAGACCTACCTGAAAGCCGTGGACGGCATCAGCCTGAACATTCAGCGCGGCAAGACGCTGGGCATTGTCGGCGAATCCGGTTCCGGCAAGTCGACGTTGGGTCAGGCGATCCTGCGCTTGCTCGACTCCGAAGGCAGCATCCGCTTTCAAGGTGAAGCGCTGGATGGCCTGACGCAAAAACAGCTGCGGCCGTGGCGCAAGAAAATGCAGGTGGTGTTCCAGGACCCGTTCGGCAGCCTCAGCCCGCGGATGTCCGTGGCGCAGATCATCAGTGAAGGCCTTGAGGTGCACAGCCAGTTGACGGCTGACGAATGCAAGGCCGAAGTGATTCGGGCATTGGAGGAAGTCGGCCTCGACCCGCAAAGCCGTCATCGCTACCCGCATGAGTTTTCCGGCGGCCAACGCCAACGCATAGCCATCGCCCGGGCGCTGGTGCTGAAACCGGCGCTGATCCTGCTGGACGAGCCGACCTCGGCGCTGGATCGTACGGTGCAAAAACAAGTGGTCGCCCTGCTCCGCCAGCTTCAGGAAAAACATGGACTGACGTATCTGTTTATCAGTCACGACCTGGCGGTGGTGCGTGCCCTGGCTCACGACATGATCGTGATCAGGGACGGCAAAGTGGTGGAAAGCGGTGCCAGCCACGACGTGTTTGAATCGCCGCAGCATCCGTATACCAAGGAGCTGTTGGCGGCGGCGCATCCGGGTTAAGACTTGAAACCGCGGCGCGGCCATCGCGATCCGACCTGCTCGCGATTAGGCCCGCACAAACACTACACATTTTGGACATGACGCCCATGAACACCACCGAAAGCCTCAAGGACTACCAGCGCGTTCGCCTTCTGGCCATCCGTTCGTTGTTCGAGATCATCGAGCAGTCCAGTGAAGGCACGGTGATTGTCGACCGCGATGCGAACATTGTCTGGATGAACGAGCGCTATGCCCGGCGCTTCGGCCTGGAATCGGCGGAAGTGGCGATCGGCAAGGCCTGCGAAAGCGTGATCCCCGGCAGTCTGTTGCGCGAGGTGGTGCGCACCGGTCGGCCGATCCTGCTCGATATGCAGGACACCCCCAAAGAACCGCTGGTGGTGATGCGCCTGCCGATTCATGACGACGCCGGTGTGGTGATCGGCGCCATCGGGTTTGCGCTGTTCGATGAATTGCGCAGCCTCTCGCCGATGCTCAAGCGCTACATGAGCATGCAGGAAGAACTGGCCTCCACCCGCTCGCTGCTGCGGGCGCGGCAAACCAAGTACAACTTCGCGCACTTTATCGGCACCAGCGCCGCCAGCCTCGAAGTCAAGCGCCGTGCCCGACGCAGCGCCAGCGCGGAATCCCCAGTGTTGCTGCTGGGTGAAACCGGCACCGGTAAAGAGCTGCTGGCTCAGGCGATCCATGGGGCTTCGCCGCGTGCGCACAAAGCCTTTGTCAGCATCAACAGCGCGGCGATTCCCGAATCGTTGCTGGAAGCGGAATTCTTCGGCACCGCGCCCGGCGCGTTTACCGGTGCCGATCGCAAAGGCCGTGCCGGCAAGTTACAGATCGCCCAGGGCGGCACCTTGTTTCTCGATGAAATCGGCGACATGCCGCTGCCCCTGCAAAGCAAACTGCTGCGGGTGTTGCAGGAGAAAGAATTCGAGCCGGTGGGTTCCAACGAAGTGATCCAGAGTGATGTGCGAGTGATTGCCGCGACTTCCACGGATCTGGAAGCGGCGATCAAACGCGGCGAGTTTCGCGCCGATCTGTATTACCGCCTCAACGTGCTGCCAATCCAGGTCCCGCCGCTGCGTGATCGACTCGATGACCTGCCGGCCCTCAGTGAAGCGATTCTGGAGGAGCTGCGCAGTCAGCACGAATTGAACCGCGAAGCTCTGGAACTATTGGGTCAGCACGCCTGGCCGGGGAACATTCGCGAGCTGCGTAACGTACTCGAACGCGCTGCATTGCTCAGTGATGACTTGATGCTGAATGCCGCGGATATCCGCGCGGCGATTGGTACGTTCACACCGGTCGCGCGCGTGGCGCCTGTCACGATTGAGCCGGTTGCGCAGGAGACGTTCAGTGCGGCTCGGGAGCGGTTTGATCGGCAGTTGATTGAAACGGCCCTCGCGCAATGCGGCGGGAAGGTGGTTGAAGCGGCGGCGCGGTTGGGGTTGGGGCGGTCGACGTTGTACAAGAAGATGGTGGCGTTGGGGATTGCGGAATCTCTATAAAGAGACATAGATCTCTATTGGTAGATATGGCCTCGGGAGCGCTGCGCGCTCTTCGCGAGCAAGCCCGCTCCCACATTTGACTGCATTCTTTTGAACGACTCGATAGAAATGTGGGAGCGGGCTTGCTCGCGAAAGGGCCTGCCCAGTCAGAAAAAGTCTCAAAATAGAGACAGGCAATCCAGAATCGATACCCCGCTCAAAAAATATCTTTATATTTCAATGTGTTGCATGCATGGCACGAAACTCGCTAAAGCCCTCTCCCACAACAGTTCCACCCTACAAAAATAACAATCCAGGAGACACACCATGAGTGTGATCATTGCCTTGGCAGCCCTCACGCTGCTAATGCTCGCGGCCTACCGTGGCTACAGCGTTATCCTCTTTGCCCCGATTGCCGCCCTCGGCGCCGTGCTGCTCACCGACCCTTCCGCCGTCGCCCCCGCCTTCACCGGGGTGTTCATGGAGAAAATGGTCGGTTTCATCAAACTGTATTTCCCGGTGTTCCTGCTCGGTGCAGTGTTCGGCAAGCTGATCGAGTTGTCGGGCTTCTCCCGCTCCATCGTCGCTGCGGCGATTCGCCTGCTCGGCACCCGTCAGGCGATGCTGGTGATCGTGCTGGTCTGCGCCCTGCTGACTTACGGCGGCGTGTCGCTGTTCGTGGTGGTGTTCGCGGTCTACCCGTTTGCTGCCGAAATGTTCCGCCAGAGCAATATTCCCAAGCGCCTGATCCCGGCGACCATCGCCCTCGGCGCGTTCTCTTTCACCATGGACGCCCTGCCCGGCACCCCGCAGATCCAGAACATCATCCCCAGCACTTTCTTCAACACCACCGCCTGGGCCGCGCCCTGGCTGGGCCTGATCGGCTCGATTTTTGTGGTCTGCGCCGGCATGCTGTTTCTGCAACGCCAGCGCAACAAGGCCCAGCGCACCGGTGAAGGTTATGGCACCGAACTGCGCAACGAGCCGGAAACCGCTGCCGACATCAAACTGCCAAACCCATGGATTGCAGTGTCGCCGCTGCTGGCGGTGGGCATCATGAACCTGCTGTTTACCCAGTGGATTCCACAGTGGTACGGCAAGACCCACAGCCTCGCGCTGCCGGGCATGGCCGCGCCGGTGACCACTGAAATCGCCAAACTGACGGCGATCTGGGCCGTTCAGGCAGCCTTGCTGGTCGGCATCCTTATGGTGCTGGTGTTCGGCTTCCAGGCGATTCGCGGCAAGTTGGCCGAAGGCAGTCGAAGTGCGGTCAGCGGTTCGTTGCTGGCGGCGATGAACACCGCGTCGGAATATGGATTCGGCGCAGTGATCGCCTCGTTGCCAGGCTTCCTGGTACTGGCCGACTGGCTCAAGAGTATTCCCAATCCGCTGGTCAACGAAGCGATCACCGTGACCCTGCTGGCCGGCATCACCGGTTCTGCGTCGGGCGGTATGAGCATTGCGCTCGCAGCCATGGCCAATGACTTCATCGCAGCGGCCCACGCCGCCAACATCCCCCTGGAAGTGCTGCACCGGGTGGCTGCGATGGCCAGTGGCGGCATGGACACCCTGCCGCATAACGGCGCGGTGATTACCTTGCTGGCGGTCACCGGCCTGACCCATCGCGAAGCCTACAAAGACATTTTCTGTATTACGCTGATCAAGACCCTGGCGGTTTTTGTGGTGATCGGTGTTTTCTACGCCACTGGCATTGTGTGAGGTATTCATGACAACTCTTTCGGGCAAGACTGCACTGGTTACCGGGTCCACCAGCGGCATCGGCTTAGGGATAGCCCTCAGCCTGGCCAAGGCTGGCGCCAATCTGATCCTCAACGGTTTCGGTGATGCATCCAAGGTGATTGCCGAGGTTGAACAATTCGGCGGCAAGGTCGGTCATCACCCGGCCGACGTGAGCAACCCTGAGCAGATCGCCGACATGATCGCCTACGCCGAGCGTGAGTTCGGCGGCGTGGACATCCTGGTCAACAATGCCGGCATCCAGCATGTGGCGCCGGTGGAAGACTTCCCGGTGGAGCGCTGGGATTCGATCATTGCGATCAACCTGTCGTCGGTATTCCACAGCTCCCGTTTGAGCCTGCCAGGCATGCGCGCCAAGGGCTGGGGACGGATCATCAATATCGCTTCGGTGCACGGCCAGGTCGGGTCGGTGGGCAAGGCAGCCTACGTGGCAGCCAAGCATGGGGTGATCGGTTTGACCAAAGTGGTCGGGCTGGAAACGGCCACCACCAATGTCACCTGCAACGCCATCTGCCCGGGTTGGGTGCTGACGCCACTGGTGCAAAAACAGATTGATGACCGCATCGCCAAAGGCATCGACCCGCAACAGGCGCAGCATGATTTGCTGGCCGAGAAGCAGCCTTCCCTGGAGTTTGTAACGCCGCCACAATTGGGCGAACTGGTGCTGTTCTTGTGCAGCGAGGCCGGTAGCCAGGTGCGTGGCGCGGCGTGGAATATTGATGGTGGGTGGTTGGCGCAATAACCAACCGGACCCTGATCGTTCCCACGCTCTGCGTGGGAATGCAGCCCGGGACGCTCTGCGTCCCAAGAGCCGAACGCGGAGCGTCCGCTGAGGCATTCCCACGCAGAGCGTGGGAACGATCTGAACGAGAGAGCAACAAGAAGAGGCAAACCATGTCCGACATCCTCTGGCAACCCAGCGCCAAGCGCATCGGCAAGACCCGCATGGAGGCCTTTCGGCGCTTCATCAATCAGCGACACAACCTCCACATCGACGACTACCCTGCCCTGCATCAATGGTCCATCGATCAGCGTGAAGCGTTCTGGCAGGCCATCGTCGATTTCTTCGACATCCGTTTCCACGATCAACCGGACGCAGTACTGGTCGAGGGCACGCAAATGCCCAGCGCCCAATGGTTTCCTGGCGCCACCCTGAACTTCGCCGAACACCTGATGCGCCGTCGCGACGATGGCGTGGCGGTCATTGCCATCGGCGAAAACGGCCAACGCGAACACCTGACCTGGGCAGAATTGGCCGAGCATGTCGCCGGTTTCCAAAACAGCTTGATCGCCGCTGGCGTCGTCATTGGCGATCGAGTGGCCGCGTGCATGCCGAACACCTGGCAAACTCTGGTGGCCATGCTCGCCACCACCAGCCTGGGGGCAATCTGGTCTTGCTCTTCGCCGGATTTCGGCACCCAAGGGGTGATCGATCGCTTCGGCCAGATCGAACCGAAAGTGCTGCTCACCTGCGCCGGGTACCGCTATGCCGGCAAGGACATCGACCAGACCGCCAAGGTCAATGAAATCCTCGAGCGCTTGCCGTCCTTGCAGCAGTTGATTGTCGTGCCTTACGCCCGGCCGCAAGCGCGCATCGAACACTTCCACACCACGGCCAACGTGACACTCTGGGATGACTTCTACGACGTGGGCGGCGAGCCGGAATTCGTCCCCGTGCCATTCGCGCATCCGCTGTACATCCTCTATTCCAGCGGCACCACCGGCGTGCCGAAATGCATCATTCACAGCACCGGTGGCGTGTTGCTGCAACACGTCAAGGAACACGGATTGCATTGCGACCTCGGCCCCGGCGACCGGTTGTTCTACTACACCACCTGCGGCTGGATGATGTGGAACTGGCTGGTCTCGGCGCTGGCCGTGGACAGCACGGTGGTGCTGTACGACGGCTCACCATTTCATCCAGGTCCCGAGCGCCTGATCGACCTGATCGACGACGAACGCATCAGTGTCTTCGGCACCAGCCCCAAATACCTGGCGACCCTGGAAAGCAGCGGCATCAAACCTCGCGAAAGCCATGACCTGAGCAGCCTGAAAACCCTGCTGTGCACCGGTTCCGCGTTGTCGCCGCAAAGTTACGACTACGTCTACCGCGACCTCAAGCCTGACCTGTGCCTGGCCTCGATGTCCGGCGGCACCGACATCGTGTCGTGTTTTGTGAACGGGAATCCGCTGCAACCGGTACGCCGTGGCGAGATACAAGGCAAAAGCCTGGGCATGGCGGTGGAAGTATGGAACGACAATGGCCAGCCGGTAGTCGGCGAAAAAGGTGAGCTGGTGTGCACCCGGCACTTCCCGGCCATCCCCATCGGGTTCTGGAATGACCCTCGACAGGAAAAGCTCCGCGCTTCGTATTTCAGTCAGTTCCCCGGTGTCTGGGCCCAAGGCGATTACGCAGAACAATTGCCCCACGGCGGGATGATGATCCACGGACGCTCCGACGCTGTGCTCAACCCCGGCGGCGTGCGCATCGGAACCGCGGAAATCTACCGTCAGGTGGAGAAAGTGCCACAGGTCCTGGACAGCGTGGCCATTGGTCAGCAATGGCAGGATGACGTGCGGGTGGTGCTGTTCGTGCGATTGCGCGAGGGCGTCGAACTGGACGAAGCGCTGCAACAACAGATTCGCCAGGTCATCCGCGCCAACACCACACCGCGGCATGTGCCGGCGAAGATTGTTGCGGTGACCGATATACCGCGCACTATCAGCGGCAAGGTCGTTGAACTGGCGGTGAGGAATGTGGTGCATGGGCAGAAGGTCAAAAACACTGATGCCTTGGCCAATCCCGAGGCGCTTGAGCAGTTCCGCAACCGCCCCGAACTCCTTGATTGACCCAAGTGTGGGAGCGGGCTTGCTCGCGAAAACGGTTTAACAATCAACGTAGATGTCGACTGACACACCGCTTTCGCGAGCAAGCCCGCTCCCACAGGAGTGATACATCAGTCCATGAGTCCCCATTCACCCGGTGGTGCGTGGGATTGCGGTGACGCTTCGGCGTGCAGCTTTAGCCGCAGACGCAAATTGTTCACTGAATCCGCATACTTCAACGCTTCCTCCTCATTGATCGCCCCCTCGACGACCAATGCGTAAAGCGCTCCGTCGAACGTCTGCATCCCCAGCTCCACAGACTTCTCCATGATCCCCTTGAGTTCGGATAACTCATTGCGCCGGATCAAATCGCCAATGGTCGGCGTCCCAATCATCACTTCCACCGCCGCCCGTCGCTGACCATCCCGGGTGTGCACCAACCGTTGGGACACGAACGCCTTGAGGTTGTTGCCCAGGTCGTGAAGCAGCTGTGTCCGCCGTTCCTCGGGGAAGAAGTTGATGATGCGGTCCAGCGCCTGATGGGCGTTGTGGGCATGCAGGGTGGAAATCACCAGATGACCGGTATCGGCAAACGCCAGTGCATGCTCCATCGTTTCGCGGTCACGGATTTCGCCGATCAGCACCACGTCCGGTGCCTGGCGCAGGGTGTTCTTCAATGCGGCGTGAAAACTGCGGGTATCGACGCCGACCTCGCGCTGGTTGATGATTGATTTCTTGTGCCGATGGATGTATTCGACCGGGTCTTCGATGGTGATGATGTGGCCACTGCTGTGGCGATTGCGGTAGTCGATCAATGCCGCCAGCGAGGTAGACTTGCCCGAGCCGGTAGCGCCGACGAACAGCATCAGTCCTTGTTTGAGCATCACCGTCTCGAGCAGTACCGGCGGCAGTTTTAAGTTTTCGAAACGCGGAATGTCGAGCTTGATGTTGCGCGCCACGATTGACACATCGTTGCGTTGTTTGAAGATATTGACCCGAAAGCGCCCGATACCGGCCAAGGAAATCGCCAGGTTCATCTCCAGTTCACGATCGAACTCAAGACGCTGTTCGGCGTCCATGATGGACGCGGCAATGGCCGCGACTTCTCCCGGCTTGAACGGCTGATCAGCCAAGGGTTTAAGCACACCCTCGAAGCGTGCGCTGGGTGGCGCACCGGTGGACAGATAAAGATCGGAGCCATTCTGGCTGGCCAGGAGCCCTAACAGTGCATCGATTTCCATGGCAAAAAGCACCCGCGAAGCATTCAATGAATAAAAATGACCCAAACGGGTCAGCCAGCATCTACTGCGGTACAAGGATAGTCGACACCGCCACACCGACTTAAGTGCAGGACATCTTGATGAACGCAACACCGACCGGCAGCGATGCCCAGGCCTTGATTGCCCGACTGGACTGGAGACTCAGCCCACTGGGCGCTGCCAGTACCTGGCCGCAAAGCCTGCGCACCGCCGTGGATATCGTGATTCATTCGCCGATGCCCATGCTGTTGCTGTGGGGGCCGCAGCTCACCCAGATCTACAACGACGGCTTCGCCCTGCTGTCCGGCAGCAAACATCCACATGCTTTCGGACAACCGACACACCTGGTCTGGCCAGAGTTAAAAGACTTCACCGACCCCATTTACAGCGCCGTCCTACAAGGACAGGTACGGACCTACAGCGAACAGCGCTTCACCTTGCAGCGTAATGGCCAGGATTCCGACTTCTGGCTGGACCTGACCTACAGCCCCATCCGCGATGAAAGCGCCCAGGTCGCCGGGATTCTGGTTACCGCCATCGAAACCAACGAACGCCGACGCATCGCCCTCGAACTCGAGCAGCGTTCGGCTGCCAGCCTCAAGGCCCAGCACGAAACCGAGGAACGCCTGCAACTGGCCCTCGCGGCCACCGACGCCGTGGGCACCTGGGACTGGGACATCAACGAAGACCGTTTCATCACCGACGCCCACTTCGCCCAGTTACACGGTATCGACCCGCTACTCGCCAATCAGTTGCCCATCAGCGCCTACCTTCAAGGCGTGCACCCGCAAGACCGCGCCATGGTCGCCCGCAGCATCAAGCACTCCATCACCCACGGCACCGAGTACGCCGAGGAATATCGCCTGCTGCAAGCCGACGGTCAGTTGCGCTGGGTGTTTGCCCGGGGTCGTTGCTACAAGGACCACCATGGCCGGCCAATCCGCTTCCTCGGCGCAGCCCTGGACCTGACCGAACGTAAACATACAGAACAAGCCTTGCGGCAAAGTCAGACCGAGCTGCAACTGATCATCAACGCCATGCCGATCCTGATCAGCTACGTGGACAGCGAGGAACGCTTTCGCCTGAACAATGCGGCCTACCTCGACTGGTACGGGCTGACGCCTCAGGAGCTCTTTGGCAAGACCATCCGCGAAGTACTGGGTGAAGAAGCCTATGCCTTGCGCGCCGAACACATCGCACAGGCGCTGTCCGGCAAACCTTGTTGTTTCAGCCTCAGCACCTCGCACCGTGACGGCAGCATCCGCCATGCCCTGATGAACTACTTGCCGCGCCACGGCGCGGATGGTGCGGTCAATGGCTTCTATATCTTTGTGATTGACGAAACCGAGCGCAAACAGACCGAAGAAGCCCTGCGCAATCTCAACGAAACCCTTGAGGAACGAGTCGCCGCCCGCACTCAACAATTGGCGCAAGCCAACCAGCGACTGCAGAACGAGATGTTCGAACGCGAACGGGCCGAAGAGGCGTTGCGCCATGCCCAGAAGATGGAAGCCCTCGGCCAGCTTACCGGCGGCATCGCCCATGACTTCAACAATATGCTCACCGGAATTATCGGCAGCCTCGACTTGATGCAGCGCTACATCGCCGACGGGCGCGCCGCCGAGGTAGGGCGTTTCAGCGAGGCGGCAGTGTCCTCGGCCAACCGCGCCGCCGCCCTGACCCATCGCCTGCTGGCGTTTTCCCGGCGTCAGTCACTGGACCGCAGGCCGCTGAACGCCAATGATCTGATCCATTCCCTGGAAGACCTGCTCAGTCGGACCACGGGCGATCACATCGAGCTCAAACTGCAACTGGCCGATGACGTCTGGCCGGTCAGCACCGACGTCAGCCAGCTGGAAAACGGCCTGCTCAATCTGGTGATCAACGCCCGGGACGCCATGCCCGACGGCGGCGAGTTGCGGATCGAAACCGCCAACGTGTACCTCGACAGCAGTGACATCAACACCCTGGAACCGGTCAAGGCCGGGGATTATCTGATGATTGCCGTCAGCGACAACGGCACCGGGATGACCCCGTCGGTGCTGGCCAAGGCCTTCGACCCATTCTTCACCACCAAACCCATCGGCCAAGGCACCGGTCTTGGGTTGTCGATGATCTATGGTTTTGCCCAGCAGTCGGGTGGGCATGTCAGCCTGTTCAGCTTGCCGGGCCAGGGCACCAGCGTCCGTCTGTACCTGCCGCGGCTGCATAACGCAGAGCCCGAAAACGTCTTGATGCCGGTCACCAGCGAAGCGCCGGCCGCGATTGCCGGGGAAACCGTGGTGTTGGTGGAGGACGACCCGGCGGTGCGCATGCTGGTGCTCGATCTGCTCAAGGAGTTGGGTTATCACGCCCATGAAGCCGAAGACGCGAAGACCGCCCTGCCCCTGCTCGAATCCGACCTGCGGATCGATTTGCTGGTCACCGATGTCGGGCTGCCGGGGATGAACGGTCGGCAACTGGCGGAGATTGCCCGCCAGCATCGGCCCGCGCTCAAAGTGCTGTTTATGACCGGTTATGCGGAAAAAGCCGCCGAGCGCCAGGGCTTCCTGGAGGAAGGCATGGACATGGTGGCCAAGCCGTTTTCCATTGACCTGATGGCCAACAAGATTCGCGCGATGATCGGCCAACCGGACTGAGATCAGGCATAATCGCGCGCCTCACGCTGGCACCAACATAGCCACCACCGTTGCAAGGTACTGCCAATGAAAGCTCAAGCCCGCCATATTCTGGTGAAAACCTCGGAAGAAGCCGAACAGCTCAAACAACGCATCGCCAAGGGCGAAGCCTTCGATGTGCTGGCCAAGAAGTATTCCACCTGCCCGTCCGGCAAGCGCGGCGGCGACCTGGGTGAAGTGCGGCCCGGACAGATGGTCGGGGTTATCGATGCGGTGATTTTCAAAAAACCATTGCGGGTTGTGCATGGCCCGATCAAGAGCAAGTTCGGCTATCACCTGGTGCAGGTGTTTTACCGGGATTGATCGGTTGGCTGAGGGCCCTGTGGCGAGGGGGCTTGCCCCCTCGCCACAGAATCCCCTCGCCACAGGGATTGCATTTCAGTTTTTCGGAATAAGTGCTCCCGGCACCTGAATCACCCGACTCGCCAATCGATGCCCCGCTTCAGCCGCCTCAACCGGGCTGCCTCCTTTCAGGCGACTGGCCAAATACGCCGCGCTGAACGAATCCCCCGCCGCCGTGGTGTCCACAACCTGTTCGACCACCTGCGCCGGCACTTCAAACGACTCGCCATCACAACGAATCAAACACGCTTCGGCACCACGCTTGAGTACCACTTCAGGCGTGCCAATCTGCTCGTATGCGGCAAACACCGCCTCGCAATCGGAAAAATCAAACAGCGCCTGCTCGTCATCAACGGTCAGCAACGCCAGGTCAACATACGGCAGAACGCTGCGATAGGCCGCCCGTGCCTCCTCGATCGATGCCCACAAACGTGGTCGGTAGTTGTTGTCGAACACGATCCGCGCATCCCGCTGCCGGGCTTCGACCAGGGTTTCGAGCAGCTTCTCCCGACCTTGCGCACCGAGCACCGCCAGGGTGATGCCGCTGAAATACAGCACATCGTAATCCGGCAGTGCCGCCAGGATCGGCGCGGCAGCCGGGGTGGTGAAACAGTCGCGGACGGCCGCCTCGTTGCGCCAGTAAAGAAAACGCCGCTCGCCGGCAGCGTCAGTCTGGATGCAATACAAACCGGGCAAGCGGCCGGGCAAGCGCTGGACCATATCAAGCCCGATGTTTTCGTCGGCCCAGCTCTGGCACATGGCATCGCTGAAACTGTCGTCGCCCAGGGCGGTGACGTAATCCACCATGCCGCCCTCGCCCAACTCCCGGGACAGGTAAACCGCCGTGTTCAAGGTATCGCCACCGAAACTCTGTTGCAGACTGCCGTCGGCGCGTTGCTGCAACTCGATCATGCACTCGCCGATCAGGGCGATACGCGGGGTGTTGGGGTCGAGGGTGCTGATGGTGTTCATTGTTCGTTCTCAGTCTGTCCGGTGTTTTTGTGGCATCTGGTCGGCCGCCTTCGCGAGCAAGCCCGCTCCCACATGGGTTATGTGAACACCGGAGATCCAATGTGGGAGCGGGCTTGCTCGCGAAGGCCGCGACCCGGTCTAAACCTTAGAAACAGGTTTCCATGGTTTCGATGACATTCAGCTGCTCATCCACCAGACACCCGATACGCCACTTGTCGAACGTCAGGCACGGGTGGGAAGTACCAAAGGAAATAATGTCCCCCACCCGCAGCTCAACCCCCGGCGCCACGGTCATGAACGCATGCTGGTCCATCACCGCTGTCACCTTGCAGGCGCTGACGTCGTCGCCCGTCGCCGGCACCACGCCCGCCTTGTAACGCAACAGCGGCACCGGTAACCCGGCGTCGTAGGCCACGTCGCGTTTACCCAGGGCGATCACCGCAAAGCCCGGTTCCGGCAACGACTGCACATGCGCCCAGACTTCCATCGCCGGGCGCAGGCCTTCATGCAGGTCGCTGCGGCGGTCGAGCACGCAGCATTGCGCTTCTTTGTAGATGCCATGGTCGTGAGCTACGTAGCTGCCGGGACGCAGCACACTGAGGAAACGCCCGCCAGCGTTCTGCGCTTCGAAGGATTCAGCGATCAGGTCATACCAGGCCGAACCCGATGCCGTGATGATCGGCTTGGGAATGGCGAACGCGCCGCTGTCCTGCAACTGCACAGCCAGACGCACCAAAGAATCAGCGAATGCACGAATACCGCTCACCGCGTGATCGCCGTGAATCACCCCTTCGTAACCTTCGATCCCGGTCAGCGCCAGGGCAGGTTGTGCAGCAATGGCTTTGGCCAGCGCGACCACTTCGTCTTCCGTGCGGCAACCACAACGACCGCCGACCACGCCGTACTCGATCATCACGTTCAAGCGCACACCGCGGGAGGCGAAATACGCGCCTAGGTCAGCGACGTTGTCCGGGTGATCGACCATGCAATAGAAATCGAAGGCAGGGTCTGTCAGCAGATCAGCGATCAGCGCCATGTTCGGCGTACCGACCAGTTGGTTGGCCATCAGCACCCGATGCACGCCGTGGGCGTAAGCCGCACGAGTCTGGGTGGCACTGGCCAGGGTGATGCCCCAGGCACCGGCATCCAGTTGGCGGCGAAACAGCGCCGGGGTCATGCTGGTTTTACCGTGGGGGGCGAGTTCGGCGCCGCTGTTGCTGACAAAGTCCTGCATCCAGCGAATGTTGTGTTCCAGCGCGTCGCGGTGCAGCACCAGCGCAGGCAGGCTGACATCGCGCACCAGATTGGCGCCTGTGTGGGCAAAGCCCTTTTCCACGGTGGCAGTATTTTTCACAGAAAACATGCTCGAACTCCTCACATTCGCGGCCGCAGGCAGCCGCTGTTATTCGTTGATGCGACGGGCCAGGCTGTTGGCGCTGTCGATCAGCACCCGGCGGTAGTCGTTGTAGTTGTTCTTGGCATCGGCCCGTGGGGCGACGATGCACAGGGTCGCAATGGCCACGCCGTTCGGGTCTTTGACCGGGGCGGCGAAGCAATGGGTAAAGGTGTCGGCAACGCTATCGAAAGAGAAGAAGCCATCGATAGCGGCTTGACGGATTTCACCGAGAAACTGCTCCAGCGGCAGACGCTCGCCGTTGGGCAGGATGAAGTCGTCGTGATCAATCAGGTCGACGATTTCCTGGTCGTTCAAGTGCGCCAGCAGCAAGCGCCCGGAAGCGGTCCAGGGGATCGGCGCGTTCTCGCCGATGTCCGAGGAAATGCGGAAATGCCGCTCGCCCTCTTTCATCAAGGCCACGGTGTATTTGCGCCCGTTGAGCAGGCACATCTGCGCGGTTTCGCGGGTCTGGCTGACGATCTCCTGCAAGGCGTGATCGGCCTCGCGGGTCAGGTCGAAATGGCGCAGATGCGCCTGCCCGAGGAAGTACAGCTGACGGCCGAGGTAGACGTGACCGTCCTTGCCCACGGCCTCCAGAATCCGCCGCTCCAGCAGGGAGGCAACCAATTCGTAGACCGTGGATTTCGGGCTGCCGATGCCGCTGGCGATTTCGTTCGGGCGCAGCGGCTTGCCGACTTCCTTGAGAAAATCGAGGATATCGAACGCCCGGTCCAGACCGCGAGCCCGGCGCTTGATGGTGTCTTCGGTCATGTCAGTGGTTCCCATTCAAAGTCGCCGGGAGTTTACCGCTAATGATCGTTCCCACGCTCTGCGTGGGAATGCCTCAATGGACGCGCAGCAATCGCATTGGGACGCGGAGCGTCCCGGGCTGCATTCCCACGCGGAGCGTGGGGAACGATCATTAGGGTCAGGCCTTTTTCTTATACGCGATGCAATCGATCTCGACCTTGCAATCGACCATCATGTTCGCCTGCACACAGGCCCGGGCCGGTGCGTGTTCGCTTTTGAAGTACTCGGAGAACACCTTGTTGAAACTCCAGAAATCCCGCGGGTCTTCCAGCCACACACCGGTGCGCACCACATCTTCGAGGCCGTAACCTGCCTCTTCGAGAATCGCGATCAGGTTCTTCATGGTCTGGTGAGTCTGTTCGACGATGCCACCCACAATGATTTCGCCATCCAGCGCCGGTACTTGCCCGGACACATGCAGCCAGCCATCGGCTTCAACGGCGCGGGCGAAAGGACGGGGCTGGCCGCCACCGGCGGTGCTGCCGGTGCCGTAACGAGTAATACTCATGAGTGTTTCTCCTGGTTGAAGTAAAAATGCTTTTGAAAAAAATCAGAACCGCGTGTTCTTGAGAAACTCCGCCAGACGCGGTGATTGCGGGCGTTCGAACAGTTCCTTGGGTGGCCCCTGCTCTTCGATCCGCCCCTGATTCATGAAAACGATCTTGTCCGAGACCTCGAAGGCGAAACGCATTTCGTGGGTCACCAGCAGCATGGTCATGCCATCCTCGGCCAGGCCTTTGATCACGCTCAGCACTTCGCCCACCAGTTCCGGGTCGAGGGCCGAAGTGACTTCGTCGAACAGCATCAGGCTCGGGTTCATCGCAATCGCCCGGGCAATCGCCACACGCTGCTGCTGACCACCGGACAACTGACCGGGGAAGTGATCGCGGCGTTCCAGCAAGCCGACCCGCTCCAGCCATTTTTCCGCCAGGGCCACCGCTTCATCCTTGGGCAGCTTTTTGACCTTGAGCAAACCGAGGGTGACGTTCTGCAACGCCGTGAGGTGCGGAAACAGGTTGAACTGCTGGAATGCCATGCCGGTCATGGCCCGATGCCGCGCGATGACTTTTTCCGCGTGACGCACGCGCTTGCCGTTGACCTCGTCATAACCGATGGACTCGCCATCAAGCATGATCTGCCCGCCCTGGAACTCTTCGAGCATGTTCACGCAACGCAGCAGCGTGGTCTTGCCCGAGCCGCTGGAACCGATCAGCGTGACGACGTTGCCGCGCTGCATGGTCAGGTCAACGCCCTTGAGCACCTCGAGCTGGCCGTACTTTTTGTGCAACCCGCGAATGTCCAGCAGGGGCTGATCGTTTTGAGCGTTATTAGATGGAGTCATGGCAAGGCCACCCGCTTTTCAATGTGCCGGCCGAGTAATTCGATGGCGTAGTTGATGACGAAAAACAGCAATCCGGCGAACAGGTAAAACTCGAGGGTCATGAAGGTCCGGGCGATGATCTGTTGCGTGCTGAGTAGCAATTCAGCAACCCCGATCACCGACAGCAGCGTCGAAGCCTTGACGATCTCGGTCGACGAGTTGACCCATGTCGGCAAGATCTGCCGCAACGCCTGAGGCAGCAACACGTAGCCCAAAGACTGAAAGAACGTCAGGCCGATGGCCTTGCTCGCTTCCATCTGACCACTGGGCAGCGCTTGCAACGCGCCGCGTACAATTTCGGCGACGTGGGAGCCGCAGAACAGCGTCAGCCCCAACGCACCCGCCTGAAAGGCACCGATCTGCCAGCCCAGCGCCGGCGCCATGTAAAAGCAGGCGAGCACCAATACAAACACCGGCGTGCCGCGAATGATGTCGACGTAAAACCGAAACGGCGCGCGCATCCAGAATTTGCCGTAGGTCAGCACCAGGCCGGCGACGATGCCGACCATCGTGCCCAGCAGAATCGCCAGGGCCGAGACCTGCACACTGGTCAAAAAGCCTTGCCACAACACTTCCCGGGCAACCCATAACTCATGCAACCAACTGGGGGATTCGTACATGTGGGCCTCCTATCGGCGAATCGCCAGACGCTGTTCGAGGTAGCGCAGCATCATGGCAATGAGGTAACAGGCCGCCACATAGAGCGCGGTGGTCACCAGCCAGGTTTCAATCACCCGGTAGCTCTCGACATTGATCTTGCGTGCGTAATAGGTCAGTTCCGGCACGGCAATCGCCGCAGCCAGCGAAGTGTCCTTGAACAGCGAAATGAAGTTGTTCGACAAGGCCGGCAGCACATTGCGCAGCATCACCGGCACGGTGATGTACGCCTTGACCTGCCACTCGCCCAGACCGATCGCCAACCCGGCTTCGCGCAGGCCTTTGGGAATGCTCAACAGCCCAGCGCGGAACACTTCGGTCAGGTAGGCCCCGGCATACAGCGACAGGGTGATGATGAACGACGGGATCTTGTCCAGACGAATGCCCAGGCTGGGCAAGGCGAAGTAGATCAACAGAATCAACACCAGAATCGGCGTGTTCCGGATCACCGTCACATACACCGACGCCAGCACCCGCAATGAGCGGTGCTTTGACAGCAAAGCAAACGCCATCATCAGGCCGATCACGCAACCGATGGCGATCGACACCAACGCCAGCTCAAGGCCTAGACCGAGCCCCGCCAGCAAGGTGTCGAAATCGCGCCACACGGCGGCAAAATTCAACTGATAGTTCATGGTCAGCAGTACCTTGAGCGGGGCGATACATCACCGCCCCGCTCTCACGGGATCATTTGAATTCGACGGGGAAACCGATCGTAGGTGTTGGAAGGTCTACACCGAACCACTGCTTGAACGACGCGGCATACGTCGGGAACTCAACGCCTGTCATGCCTTCATGCAGGACAGTATTGACGAAGTTCAGCCAGTCCTGGTCGCCGCGCTTGACCGCGCAGGCGTAGGTTTGCGGGCTCCAGGCATACGCCGGGCTGCGATAGCGCCCCTGGTTCTGCACCATCAGGTATTTCACCGACGACTGATCGGTCGCAGCGGCGTCGGCACGGCCGGAGTTCACGGCCTGATACATCAGGTCCACGCTGTCGTACTGATCGACCTTGGCCTTGGGCAAGGCCTGATGCACCAGTTCTTCGGCGTACACGTTCTGCAACACCGCCACGGTCACACTGTCGCCGGCGGCTTTCAGGTCTTCGATTTCCTTGTACTTGCTGTTGGCCGGCAACAGCAGGCCGACGCCTTCGCGGTAGTACGGCAGCGTGAACGCCACTTGCTGGGCGCGGCTGGCGGTGACGGTAATGAACTGACAGCTCATGTCGACCTTGTCGGTCAGCAGGTTAGGAATCCGCGCATCGGACGACTGCACCACGAACTCGACTTTGCTCGGATCGTTGAACAACCCCTTGGCCACCATCCGCGCGATATCGATATCAAAACCCTGCAACTTGCCATCCGCTCCCTGGAAGTGCCACGGCGCATTGGTACTGCCCGTGCCCACAATCAGTTTCCCGCGGGCCAGCACGCTATCGAGCTTGCTGTCCGCCGCCTGGGCCACGCCCATGACAGCAGCCGAAGCCGCGAAAACAAAAACACACGCTTTAAACAAGGAAGGTCGGCGATGCATGGCAAGCACTCCAGGGTGATGTTTATTCCGCTATACCGGAAGATGGTATGTAACAACGGAATAGACAGCAGAAAGTGTGCCACAGGATGTGAGGGGAATGTTGGGGAGATTGAAAAGTGTTTTGAATCAGATGGATGGAGAAAAATACAAAACCAACGTTACGAAACGCACAGGTGAATGACCGCTACCGTTGGCTACAAAGTGCGGGTACCTGGTTCACAGTTGGAGGTTTTATGGGCTAATTCGGTGCGGTACTGCGTTGGACAAGGGAGGCGGAAAATAAGCTTGATAAGGTCGATTAGCGATCGGCTGCATCCAGTTCCAAGCCCGCTGAGTCGGTCGGGTTGATCCTGTAACACGGTAAGGAGTGTCCAAGACTACGTAGGAAAACCTACCTACCTGTTATTTCTGACAGTAGACCCATCCCTGCGCCTTCCTTTACCGTCGATGGACCGTCAATGGCCGTTGTGAAAAGGAGATTTCAATGAGCTCGAAAATCGCTCGCAAAACGCTGGCCCCGGTCTATCGCAAGGCCTTGAAAACCTGGCGCCCAGTGATCCTGTACTTCGGCAGTGAACACTGTCCCGCCTGCGAAATGGCCGGACCGGTGTTTCGCCAGATTGCCGAACCGTATCGGCATCACGCGCAGATCTACATGCTGAACACCAGAGAGTCCCCCGGCACCCGGACGTCACCGGCACACCCACGGTGCTGTTTTACAAGGAGGGGAAATTACTGAAGAAGCTCAAGGGAATCGGTACTGAGCAAACCTTGCAGGAGGACTTCGCCAAGCACATTGGCAAGGTCAAACCCAGATACGCGGCTCGCAAACCAAGCCACGACCTGGCCTGGTTGCACCAAACCCTGCGGACCTTGTGCACCGTGCCTCGGGCACGTCAGGTGGGCAGGGCTTGAGTTGTCTGGCGCCGGATAGAGCGCTTTCGCGAGCAAGCCCGCGAAAGCCCCTCAAATCCGGCGAAAATTACCCGTCGATACGCGCCAGCAACACACGTGTGACCCGCCGCTCTTCAATCGCCACCACGGTCATCCGCCAGCCTTCCCACTCATGGCTGTCACCGATCATCGGCAGGCGATCCAGCAAGCTCACCACCAGCCCGGCCAGGGTCTGATAGTCGTCTGTGGGCTCTGCCGCAAACCCGGTCCGCTGTCGCACGCGCGCGAGGTTCAACGCACCGCTGACCATGAATCCACCCTTCTCCTCGAACACATCCGGGCCCTCGATTTCGCTGGCGTCAGGCAACTCGCCGGCAATCGATTCGAGAATGTCAGTCATGGTCAACACACCGACGAAGTCACCGAACTCATTGACCACAAACGCAATGTGCGTCGAGGCTTTGCGCATCTGCTCCAGGGCATTGAGGATCGAGTAACTGTCCAGCAAGTTGATGGTTTTGCGCGCCAGATGCTCAAGACCGGGCGAGTTGCCGGCCAGGTATTCCTTGAGCAATTCCTTCTTGTGCACGAAGCCCAGCGGCTCATCCACGGCGCCATCGCGAATCAGTGGCAGGCGCGAATAGGACGAATGCATCAGGCGTGTGCGAATGGCCTCGGCATTGTCGGACAGGTCGATGTAGTCGACGTCAGCGCGCACGGTCATCAAGGTGCGGATCGGCCGTTCGGCGAGTTGCAGCACACCGCTGATCATCACTCGCTCACGCCGATCGAACAGTTCTGCGCTCGGTGCTTCACCGTTGTCCAGCATGTCGGCAATTTCCTCGCCGACCTCCTCCGCCGCCAGCTTGCGGCCACCAAGCAAACGCAGCACGGCGTGGGCCGTGCGCTCACGCATCGGTCGCAAGCCTTGCATGGACTTTTTGCGGCGAGCCCGGGCGATCTGGTTGAAGATCTCGATCAGGATCGAGAAGCCGATGGCCGCGTACAGGTAGCCCTTTGGAATGTGGAAACCCAGGCCTTCAGCAGTCAGCGCGAAGCCGATCATCATCAGGAAGCCCAGACACAGCATGATCACCGTCGGGTGTTCGTTGACGAAACGGGTCAGCGGCTTGCTGGCGACGATCATCAGGCCGATGGAAATAATCACGGCGATCATCATCACCGCCAGTTCATCGACCATGCCCACAGCGGTAATCACCGCGTCCAGAGAGAACACCGCATCGAGCACCACGATCTGCGCCACGATCGGCCAGAACAGCGCATAACCCGCGTTGGACGAGCGCTGGCCGATATGGCCTTCGAGCCGCTCGTGCAATTCCATGGTGGCTTTGAACAACAGGAACACACCACCGAACAGCATGATCAGGTCGCGGCCGGAGAAGCTCTTGTCGAACACCTCGAACAGCGGCTGAGTCAGCGTCACCAGCCAAGAAATACTCGCCAGCAGGCCCAGGCGCATCGGCAACGCCAGGGACAGACCGATGATCCGCGCACGGTCGCGCTGCTCGGGCGGCAGTTTGTCGGCGAGGATGGCGATAAACACCAGGTTGTCGATGCCCAACACCAGCTCCAGCACAATCAACGTCAACAGGCCCAGCCACGCGGTGGGGTCAGCTATCCATTCCATAAAAACGTCTCGATCTCTTCAGTGAATTCAGAATGCCGGGCACGGCAAGGCGCGGCGCGAAGGCCGTGGAACAGCAATGTCATAGGTCTTCAGAAGTCGAAAGACTGGGTGTTTCGCGTGCATCAAGACCGCGCAGTCGCGCGAGGAGAAAGGATAACCGGGAGGCTCCAAGAGGGTGTTCATGCAGGTCCTGAAAGGAAAAAGGCCTTGGAGCGTACAGGCGAACGCGACATTTCCTACAGCTAGAAATCATTACAAAATCTGTAATCAGCGATTTTTGACCTGTTCGATATACCTCGCCACTGCCGGTGATTTTTCGAACCGCCGATAAATCAACGACAACCACGAGCTCGCCTCGCAACCCTTGATTGCCCGGTACAACACCCCGGGCAAACCCACATGCCCCACCACTGATTCGGGCACGACCGCAACGCCCTGCCCCAACGACACCAACGCAATAACCGCCACCAGCCCGCCCGGCTGCGCCCCCAGTTTCGGTGCAAAACCGCCCTCGGCGGCGACTTGCAAAGTGCCGCTGATTTGCTCCGGCAGGATGAATGTCTCGTTCTGCAAATGTTCCGGGCCAATTTCTGGCAGTCGGCACAGCCAGGACTCGGCCGGAAGCGCCAGCACAAAGCCTTCTGCGTCCAGGCGAATGGCTTCCAGGCCCTCTGGCAAGGTCATGGGTGAGCGGACATAGCCAATATCGAAACGCCCCTCGAGCACCATCATCGGCAATGACGCCATGGGACTTTCCCGTACGTTCAGGCTGACGTCAGGACACTCGCGGCCGAAAGCTTGCACCTGTTTCTGCAGCACGCCCGAATACACCGCCGACGCCACGTAACCCAGTTCGATATGGCCAATATCCCCGCGCCCGGCGCGCTGGGCGTTGTACTGAGCGTATTCGAATTGCCGCACCGTCGCCTCGGCCTCGATCAGCAGCGCGGCGCCAGCCTCGGTCAGGCTGACTTCACGTGTCTGGCGCACGAACAATCGCGTGCCGAGTTCGTTCTCCATGTCCTGGATCTGTCGAGTCAAGGTCGGCGGTGCGATGCCGAGTTGTTCGGCGGCGCGGGTGAAGTTGCCTTGCCGGGCAACGGCCAGAAAATAGCGGAAATGCCGTATGTCCATGGGTGCGTTAGCTCAAAGGTAATGAAGTGACAAGGCACGCCTAACAAGGGGAACGCCAACAGACGATAAGCTGCACAGACTTCCACAGTAGAGAAACGCTGCCATGCCCGTCAAACCCAAGGTGAGCCCGCGCCTGACATTACTCACAGCCTCAGGCGTTTGCTCGCTGATCGTTCTCGACACCAACATCGTCGCCGTGACGCTGCCTACGATCGCCCGCGACCTGGGCGCAAACTTCGCCGACATCGAATGGGTGGTCAGCGCTTACATGCTGGCCTTTGCCGCTCTGTTGTTGCCGGCTGGCAGCATCGCCGACCGCTTCGGCCGGCAGAAAACCTTGCTCTGCGGCCTGGTCATTTTCATTCTCGCGTCCATCGGTTGCGGTGCCGCGCCCACTGCGCTGCTCCTCGACATCGCCCGGGCGATCAAGGGTGTCGGCGCGGCCTTGCTGTTGACCTCGGCCCTCGCCTCCATCGGCCACACCTTTCACGACGAAGTGGAACGGGCCAAGGCCTGGGCGTTCTGGGGCGCGTGCATGGGGGTGGCGATGACCGCTGCGCCGACAGTCGGCGGGCTGATCACCGAATACATGGGCTGGCGCTGGATTTTCTACCTTAATCTGCCCGTCGGATTGTTCCTGATGGTGATGGTCTGCCGCGCCGTACCGGAGTCCCGCGACACTCAGTCCGCACGCCTCGATCCCTGGGGCAGCCTGGCGTTCAGTGCCAGTTTGCTGTGCCTGATCTGGGGGCTGATCGAGGCAAACCGGATTGGCTGGAGCAATCCGCTGACCTACGCTCGGCTGATCGGCGGCGCCTTGTTGCTGGGGCTGTTCGTGGTGATTGAACGGATGCAGCGGCGGCCGATGGTCGACCTGCAACTGTTCAAGCATCCGCGTTTCATCGGCGCGCTATTGGGCATGTTTGCCTACGCCGGTTGCGCCCAAGTGATGATGACCCTGCTGCCGTTCTACCTGCAAAACGGCCTGGGTTTTTCGGCCATTGCTTCAGGGCTTGGGATGTTGCCGTTTGCCCTGACCATGCTGATTTGCCCGCGCATCGGTATACGTCTGGCGAATCGATTTGCCCCCGCCACGTTGATGGCCGCCGGTTTGACCCTGGTCGGCAGCGGCAATCTGCTCAGTGCCTGGGCGGTCAGTAGTGGCGGCTACCTGCCCTTCGCCCTGGCGATTGCCGTGACGGGTGCCGGTGCCGGGCTGCTCAATGGCGATACGCAGAAGAACATCATGGCCTGCGTGCCACGGGAGCGTACCGGCATGGCTTCAGGCATGAGCACCACCATGCGTTTCAGCGCAATCGTGCTGGCCATTGGCGTGTTTGGTGCGTTGTTGTCCAGTCAAACCGAACTATTGCTGCGTACGAGCCTGACAGCACAAGGTGCGCAATGGCTCGGCCAAACCCAGGACATTGCCTCGCGGGTGGTGGCCGGTGACATGACGGCGGCGATGGGCCTGTTGCCGGAAACCGCGCGTACGGTGGTCGAACCTTTGGCCCGGCAAGCCTTCGTCGGCGGCTTCAGTCTGCTGCTGTGGGTCGCGGGGTTCTTGGCATTGCTGGGTGCGCTGGTGGTGGGCACGCTGATGCGCAATCCCATTCCCACCCACTCAACTGCGCCAATTCACCAATCTTCATCACGGCCCCATTTGCGCGCTTGACATTAAAGTTAACTTTAAGCTTAGCCTCTGCTCATCACTGATGAGGAGTCAAGTATGTCGCCCTTCCAAGCGTTGAATTTGCCCAACGGCCAGACCATCGGCAACCGCATCGCCAAAGCCGCGATGGAAGAGAACCTTGCCGACAGCGGGCAGGCACCGGCGGAGGCCTTGTTCCGGCTGTATCAGGCGTGGGCCGAAGGCGAAGCCGGCCTGTTGCTGACCGGCAACGTGATGATCGACCGCCGCGCCATGACCGGCCCCGGTGGTGTGGTGCTCGAAGATGAGCGGCACCTGGAACGCTTTCGCCAATGGGCCACTATTGGTCGGGCCGGAGGCGCGCAGTTCTGGATGCAGCTCAATCATCCTGGCCGTCAGACCATGGCCAACCTCGGTCAGCAAGCGTGGGCGCCTTCGGCGGTGGCACTGGATCTGGGCGCGTTCTCGAAGATGTTTGCCGAGCCCAAGCCCATGAGCGAGCGTGACATCGAAGAGGTCATCCAACGCTTCGCCACCAGCGCTGCCCTGGCGGAAAAGGCCGGGTTCACCGGGGTGCAGGTTCATGCCGCACACGGTTATCTGATCAGCCAGTTCCTCTCGCCCCTGACCAACCGCCGAACCGACCGCTGGGGTGGTTCCCTGGAAAATCGCGCGCGCTTGTTGTTGGCGGTGGTCAGCGCCGTGCGCAAATCTGTATCGCCGACATTTTGCGTGGCGGTGAAGCTCAACTCCGCGGATTTCCAGCGCGGCGGTTTCGATGCCGACGATGCCCGGCAAGTCATCCAGTGGCTGAACGATCAATCGATCGATCTGTTGGAACTCTCCGGCGGCAGCTACGAAGCCCCGGCCATGCAAGGCGAGGCCCGGGATGGTCGGACCCTGGCGCGTGAAGCGTACTTTCTGGAAATGGCCGGTGAGCTGGCCCGTGTGGCGAACATGCCGGTGATGGTAACGGGCGGGATTCGACGCCTGGCGATCGTCGAACAAGTGCTCGACAGCGGCATCGCCATGGCCGGAATCGGTACAGCGCTCGCGATTGAACCTCAACTGGTCAAACGCTGGCGCGAAGGTCAGAACAGTCACCCGCAGCTGCCGCCGATTCGCTGGAAGCGCAAACCCCTGGCGGCACTGGCGAGCATGGCCGTCGTGAAATTCCAGCTCAATCGCCTGAGCCGTGGGCGCAAGACCCGCCCCGATGTTTCGGCGCTATGGGCGTTGATTCTCGACCGCGTGTACATCGCCCGGCGGACCCGCCAGTATCGGCAGGCGATGGGAACCAAGTGATCAAATTGATGAAGATCGAATGTGGGAGTGAGCCTGCTCGCGATAGCGCCCGACCAGTCAATATTGATGTCGCCTGACATACCGCTATCGCGAGCAGGCTCACTCCCACAAGGGGTGCGTTTGTCCCGCGAGCATATTTACCGTCCGGAAAAACGCAATCTGGATAGCTGTCATCCGCTGCCAACGAAGATCGAATGTGGGAGCGAGCTTGCTCGCGATAGCGCCCGACCAGTCGATATTGAAGTCGCCTGACACACCGCTATCGCGAGCAAGCTCACTCCCACAAGGGGTGCGTTTGCGCTGCGAATGTGTTTACCGTCCGGAAAAACGCAATCGGGAGAGCTGACGCAAATCCCCGTCGAGGTAATAGTCATCGGTCCAGCTGTCATCCGCCGCCAACGGATGGACCTGCTTGAGCGCGAGTTTCCTGGCGAAGTAGCGAAAGCGGTAATGCTCGTAGAACCGCAGCAGTTCCAGGCCATAACGGTCTGCCAGGTCGGTATCGCCGCGAATGATCAGGTAGTTCTCGTCATTGCCATTGCTGGCCGCGGCACTGAGGTTATGGCTGCCGCTGATGATCGTTGGCGCATCGCTGGTGAAATCCGTGACCACGGCTTTGGTGTGCACCAGCAGGTTGCCCTTCTGGCCTTTCATGTTTTCTCGAAGCCAGCCTTCCAGCCCGGTGTTGAGCAGCGCGGTGGCGGCGAATTCGGCGCTGCGGTCGGCGTGGAAACCGGTGATGCGGCTGGCGGTGTTTTGCAGGCCGTAACGCAAAATGTCGTCGTGGGGCAAGCCGAGCAAAGCGTTCAGGATGTCGTCGGGCAAAGCGAACGCGGTGACGAACAGTACGTCTTTTTTTGCAGCGTTGATGATCTCGACAAACGCTTGCAGGTCCCCTTTGCCCGAGCGGGGTGAGAAACCGGTGAACATCGGCTGCAGCGAATCTATCGGGTTGTTTTGCGTAAGCCAGTTTCGGGTGGCACCGACATCCGCAGGGTTAGCCCAGACCTGCTCGAAGGTGTCCAGATAGCTGGTGCTGACGCGTGTGTCGTCCAGCACATGCACCACGTTGGCCTGGCGGTAAACGCCGTTGGGCGTGAAATTGGTGCTGCCGCAAAGCACCGCTTCGGGCTGACGCTGTCCCGCTACGTCGAGCCGGCTCAGCACCATGAACTTGTTGTGGAAGATGTTATGGGTGACCCGTCCGCGCTTGTTCTCTGCCGGGATTTTTTCCAGGCTGGCCTCGTTCATGATGGTGTCCTCATCGCCCGGTTGGGCGTGATACAGGACTCGAACGTTCACCCCACGCTCGAACGCGGCATTGACCGCATCGACAATGGCCTGCAATTCATACTCGTAGATGGCAATGTCCAGCGCCCACTGGCCATCCACCGCACGCCCGATAAACCCCAGCAAACGTCCGAGCAAACCGTTTTCCAGCCATTGCCGCGGGACATCCGGCCAGGCTTCGATGGGCAGGTTCTTGTTGGCGCTGATCAGCGCATCGAGCTCGGGAAACTTGCGCTGGAACGCCTGGCTGGCGGCCACTGCGCGATTGAAGATCACGCTTTGGTTATTCGGCTGACCATTGTCGGAGGTGACCGTCACTTCCAGAAATTCACCCAGTTGCGGCGCATCAACGCTGCCATAGGCCAGGTGGATTCGGTAATGAATCGTCATCCCCGGATTGACCGCGTAATCGGCCCAACGAAATTTCTGTAATGGCGCGATATCGCTGGGGGTGGCGTGAAATTGGGGAAAGGTATGCGCCTTGCCGGGGAAGGTCAGGCTGTTGAACAGGAACAGCCAGGGCTTGGGGCCTTGCTGCTTTTCGATGGCGAAACCCAAGAGGCCTTTGCGCCGATGTTCGGCCAGGTCCATGGCCAACAGCACGCCATTGGTGCCGGCGTAGGCTTTGACGCGGAAATCGTCCTGAAGGTTGGCGGCTAGAACGCGCATGACTCACTCCTGTGAAGATCTTTTCGGTTCACTCCATATCATCGATATGTCGATATTCGGCCTGTAACTCGGCAGCCATCACCTTAGCCCGCCCAAGCCGGATCGGCCCGCGTTCGATGTCGATCAGCAGACCCGGACAATCAAGCGCCGGCAACATCGACCAGTCCTTCAATCGGCCATCGGTCACCAGCAACAAGCGCTGCCGCTCCGCCGGAAAACGTTTCTGCCTGACCGCCAGCCAGCGCCCCGCCTCATCCAGCGCCGCCAGCAACGGCGTACCCCCGCCCGCTCCCAGCCCATCTAACCAATTACGCAAACCCGCGGAGGCTTTCAACCCTTGCACTTGCCATTTCGGCACATGACCACTGGCCGTGAGCAACGCCAGGCGCGCACGCTGGCGATAGGCATCGTCGAACAGTTGCGCCAGCAAGCCTTTGGCATCGCTTAACGCCTGATGGCGACGAGTCGAAGCCGAGGCGTCGACGATCACCAGCCACAGTTCGTGGGGCGAACGGGTGCGCAGGTGAAACAAGACATCGTCGCGTTGACGCGGGCGGCCGTTCAGCAAGGTGCCGGGCCAATTGATCGAGCCGCTGCGTGCCGCATGACGTTTACCCTGTTTGCCGTTTTCCAGTCGTCCGGCGCGGGGTCTGGCATTCGCCCCCGCGTCAGATCGAGGGCGAATGCCTAGGGCTTTTTTGGCCAGCTCGGCACGTCACGGCGGGCGCCGACCGGGAGCGCCTGAGCGGGCAATTCACCCCATTGGCCCTGGCCTTCGCTCGGGTTGGAATGTTGCGTAGAGGGCGGCTGATTTTGTTGCGGCGCCGGTGGCGATGACTCGCGACGGCGATGGCGCAAGGCAAACTCGGCAACGGCGTCGATGTCTTCCTCGGCGATCGCACTCGACCCGCGCCAAGCGGCGTGGGCACGGGCGGCACGCAACCAGACCAGGTCGGCGCGCAAGCCGTCGACCCCGGCGGCAAAGCAACGCTCGGTAATCTGCGCCAGCGCATGATCGTCGAGCGGGATGCTGGCCAGCGTGCTGCGTGCTTTCTGGCAACGTTCGCGCAGCGACTGCTGTTGGCGTTCCCATTCGGCGCAGAAGCTGTGGGGATCGCTGTCGAAATCCAGCCGGCGCCGGATGATCTGGCCGCGCTCGGTCGGTGCTGTGTGACCGCTGAGAGCGACGTTCAGGCCAAAACGGTCGAGCAGTTGCGGACGCAGCTCACCCTCTTCCGGGTTCATGGTGCCGATCAGCACGAACTTCGCCGAATGCCGATGGGAAATGCCGTCGCGCTCGATCAGGTTGGTGCCGCTGGCAGCCACATCCAGCAGCAGGTCCACCAGGTGATCGGGCAATAAGTTGACCTCATCAACGTAGAGCACGCCGCCGTCAGCCTTGGCCAGTACACCGGGAGAAAACTGTGCGCGACCCTCGCTCAGGGCGGCGTCCAGATCGAGGGTGCCGACCAGTCGTTCTTCGGTGGCGCCGAGCGGCAAGGTGACGAATTGGCCACTGGCGAGCAAGTCCGCCAGGCCACGGGCCAGCGTTGACTTGGCCATGCCGCGGGGGCCTTCGATGAGCACGCCGCCGATTTTCGGGTCGATGGCGGTCAGGTAGAGGGCGAGTTTCAGATCGTCGGCGCCGACCACGGCGGAAAGCGGGAAATGGGGGGTGTCGGTCATGTCGGGTCTCGTTTGTGGTCGGTAATGTGATCGTTCCCACGCTCTGCGTGGGAATGCAGCCCGGGACGCTCTGCGTCCCAAGAGCCGAACGCGGAGCGTCCGTTGAGGCATTCCCACGCGGAGCGTGGGAACGATCCGGCTAACTGTCTTCTTCGATGTCCAGCAACAAATTCTCCAGCGCCTCGCGATACTCGCCAGGCGCCTTCCACATCCCCCGCTGCTGCGCCTCCAGCATTCGTTCAGTCATGTCGCGCAACGCATGCGGATTGTGCTCACGAACAAAATCCCGGGTCGCCGGGTCCAGCAAATACGCATCCGCCAGCAACGCGTACTGGTGATCGTCGATCAGCTGCGTGGTAGCGTCGAAGGCAAACAGGTTATCGACCGTCGCCGCCAGTTCAAACGCGCCTTTATAGCCGTGGCGCTTCACGCCGTCGATCCACTTCGGATTGGCTGCCCGCGAGCGAATCACCCGGTTCAGCTCTTCCTTCAACGTGCGGATCTTCGGCAGGTCCGGCTGACTGTGATCGCCATGGTAACTGGCCGCCGCTTCACCACTGAGGCTTTCCACCGCCGCGAGCATGCCGCCCTGGAACTGGTAATAGTCGTTGGAATCGAGCAAGTCGTGTTCGCGGTTGTCCTGGTTTTGCAGCACCGCCTGAACCTGGCTCAAGCGCTGAGCGAACTGTTCTCGCGCCGAGGTGCCTTCGTCGGAACCGCCGTAAGCGTAGCCGCCCCAGTTCAGATATACCTCGGCCAGGTCGTCGCGGCTTTGCCACAGACGACCATCGATGGCGCCCTGCACGCCCGCGCCGTAAGCACCGGGTTTGGCACCAAAGATGCGCCAACCGGCCTGACGCTTGGCTGCCTCTTCATCCAGCCCCGATTGCATTAACGCTTCGCGCTCGGCACGCACCTTGGCGGCCAAGGGGTTGAGGTCGTCCGGCTCGTCGAGGGCGGCGACCGCTTGCACGGCAGCGTCGAACAGGCGGATCAGGTTGGCAAAGGCATCGCGGAAGAATCCGGAGACGCGCAAGGTCACGTCCACGCGCGGACGGTCCAGCAGGCTCAGCGGCAGAATCTCGAAGTCGTCGACCCGCTGACTGCCGGTGGCCCAGACCGGGCGCACGCCCATCAGCGCCATGGCCTGGGCGATGTCGTCGCCACCGGTGCGCATGGTCGCGGTGCCCCACACCGACAGGCCGAGCTGGCGCAGGTGATCGCCGTGGTCTTGCAGGTGTCGCTCAAGAATCAGGTTGGCTGACTGGAAACCGATACGCCACGCGGTGGTGGTCGGCAGATTACGCACGTCCACCGAATAGAAGTTGCGCCCGGTCGGCAGCACGTCGAGCCGTCCGCGACTCGGCGCACCGCTGGGACCGGCCGGCACGAAGCGGCCGCTGAGGGCGTCGAGCAGACCGCGCATTTCTGCCGGACCGCAGGCGTCCAGTCGTGGCGCGACGACTTCGCGCAGGTTGTCGATGATGGCGCTCACGTCAGACCAACCTACCTCCTGTGGGAGCGGGCTTGCTCGCGAAAGCGGTGGGTCAGGTAAATCAATGTCGACTGGCACTCCGCTTTCGCGAGCAAGCCCGCTCCCACAGGGGCCGGGGTTGGCTTGAGGTTGGTTTAGCGTTTGCGAGATCAGTTGAGCGGCGAACAGTTCCAGGCGTTCTCGGGTATCACCGGCTGTGCGCCAGACTTCATCGGTGAGGGTTTGCAGTTCAATCGGACGTGGCCCGGTCCAAGGTTCGGCGAGCACACAATCCAGCGGATCGAAGCCCAGCGTGAACGCCTTGGCCAAGGCCCGCAGCAGACTCGATTGCGCACCGCGCCCATCGCCTCGCGGAATGCGCAATAACGCCAGCAAGGTGTCGATGCGCAGGCGCCCGGTCGGCGACTCGCCAAACACATGCAGACCGTCGCGGATCTGCGACTCTTTCAAGTCGCACAAATAGGTGTCCAGACGCGGCAACCAGATCGCTGCATCGGCCTCACTGTCGAGTTTTTCGTCCAGTTGCAGTTCGCGGTCGATGTGCGTCTCGCGCACCAGTTGCAGGATGTCGCGCTGCAATTCCCGGGCACGGCGCGGATCGAGCATTTGCGCTTCGTAATACTCGTCGGCGAGTAATTCGAGGTTGCGCAACGGGCCGTACGTTTCGGCACGGGTCAGCGGCGGCATCAGGTGATCGATGATCACCGCTTGCGTACGGCGCTTGGCCTGTGCGCCCTCGCCCGGGTCGTTGACGATAAATGGATAAATGTTCGGCAGCGGACCGAGCAGCGCATCCGGCCAGCAATGCTCCGACAGCCCGACGCCTTTGCCCGGCAACCATTCGAGGTTGCCGTGCTTGCCGACGTGGATCACCCCGTGGGCGCCGTAGGTGTTGCGCAACCAGAAATAGAACGCGAGGTAACCGTGCGGCGGCACCAGGTCCGGGTCGTGATACACCGCGCTCGGATCGACCTGATACCCCCGCGCCGGTTGAATCCCGACGAAGGTCAGGCCAAAGCGCAGCCCAGCGATCATCATTCGCCCGCCACGGAACATCGGGTCGCTTTGCGGCAAGCCCCAACGTTCCAGCACCGCTTGGCGATTGGATTCGGGCAAGGCGTCGAACATCAGGTTGTAGTCGTCCAGCGCGAGGCTTTGCATACACGGGCGCTGGTCGAGGGTGTCGAGGTCATTGCTGACGCCGCCGAGTAATTGCTGGATCAACGCGGTGCCGCTGTCAGGCAACTCGGCCGGCAGCGGATAACCTTCTTTATGCAGCGCACGCAGGATGTTCAGCGCCGCGGCCGGAGTGTCGAGGCCGACACCGTTGCCGATGCGCCCGTCGCGGGTCGGGTAGTTGGCGAGGATCAGGGCGATGCGTTTTTCAGCGTTGGGCACTCGCGCCAGATCAATCCAGCGTCGCGCCAGCTCAGCGACAAAATCCATGCGCGCAGGTGCAGGTCGATAGCAGACCACATCGGATTGACTACGCTCGCTGCGCCAAGCCAGGTCCTTGAAGCTGATCGGCCGGCTAATGATCCGCCCATCCAGTTCCGGCAGCGCGATGTGCATCGCCAGATCGCGCGGCCCGAGGCCTTGTTCGCTGGCGCGCCATCCGGGCTCGTTGTCCTGGGCGCAGATCGCCTGGATCACCGGGATATTGCGGCGAAACGGTCGCAAATGCGGCGCTTCGGGGCTGGATTGGGCGAAACCGGTGGTATTGAGAATCACGCCGGCCTCGACTTCATCCAGCCAGTCCTCGACCACCGCCAGGCAGCCGGGCTCTTTCAGACTGGCCACAGCAATCGGCAACGGGTTCAACCCCGCCGCCTGCAAACGCTGGCAGAAAACATCGATGAAACCGGTGTTGGCCGCCTGCAAATGCGAGCGGTAAAACAGCACCGCCGCCACCGGTTGACCGGCCTGCCAGTCGGCTTGCCAATCCTTCAGTTCAGCGGGGCTTTTGTGCGGATGGTAAACCGCCGTGCGCGGCAGGGTTTGCGGCTCGGCCCAGGCGTAGTCGCGATCCAGCCAGCGATTGGCAAGGCAGCGGAAAAAGTCCAGGGCATTGCCCATGCCGCCCTGACGCAGAAACTGCCAGAGTCGATCGCGGTCTTGCGCGCCCACCGTGCTTAGGTCGCTGAGTTCCGGGTCCGGGCGGTCATCGCCGGGCACCAGAATCAGCTGCACGCCGCGTTCCGACAGCTGCACCAGGCGCTCGACGCCGTAACGCCAATAGGCGATGCCTCCGTGCAGCGAAATCAGAATCACCTTGGCATGGCGCAGCACTTCGTCGACATACAGGTCGACCGAGGCGTGATTCTGCACCTGCATCGGATTGGCCAGACGCACGCTGGGATAATCGTCGGGCAACTGCTGCGCCGCTTCGGCGAGCAGCGCCAGGCTGGAGTCGCCGCTGCACAGGATCACCAGCTCGGCGGGGGTTTGTCCAAGGTCGGCAATGTTGTCATCCGACACGAAACCGCCGGGCTGGGTCCTGAGCAGGTGCATGGCTTAAACGCTGAGCGCAGCGCGCAATTGCGCTTCAAGCAGCGTGGCGTCCAGCGCCTGACCGATCAACACCAGGCGCGTGGTACGCGCTTCGTCGGCCCCCCACTGACGGTCGAAGTGCTTGTCGAATCGTGTGCCCACGCCCTGGATCAGCAAGCGCATCGGCTTGTTCGGAATCGCCGCGAAACCTTTGACGCGCAGGATGCCGTGCTGGACCACCAGTTGAGTCAACGCGTCCAGCAGCAGGCTTTCGTCGGCTTGCGGCAGTTCGATGGAGATGGAGTCGAAGGCATCGTGGTCATGCTCATCGTGATGGCCGTCTTCACCTTCATGGTGGTGATCGTGATGGCTGTGACGGCTGTCGATGTGTTCTTCAGAGCCGGCGCCGAGGCCGATCAGCACGTCCAGTGGCACACGACCGCTGCTGGCTTCGATGACTTTCACCGCAGGCGGCAGTTCTTCAGCGACTTCCAGGCGTACACGGGCCAGGTCTTCAGGGCTGATCAGGTCGGCCTTGTTGAGGATCACCAGGTCGGCGCTGGCCAGTTGGTCGGCGAACAGTTCGTGCAGCGGCGATTCGTGGTCCAGGTTCGGGTCGAGTTTGCGCTGGGCATCGACCTGGTCCGGGAACGCCGCGAAAGTGCCGGCGGCGACCGCAGGGCTGTCGACCACGGTGATGACCGCGTCAACGGTGCAGGCGCTGCGGATTTCCGGCCACTGGAAGGCTTGCACCAGCGGTTTTGGCAGGGCCAGGCCCGAGGTTTCGATGAGGATGTGGTCGAGGTCGCCGCGACGGGCGACCAATTCGCGCATCACGGGGAAGAATTCTTCCTGAACGGTGCAGCACAGGCAGCCGTTGGCCAGTTCGTAGACGCGGCCGTTGGCTTCTTCTTCAGTGCAACCGATGGAGCACTGCTTGAGGATTTCGCCGTCGATACCCAGCTCGCCGAACTCGTTGACGATCACCGCAATGCGACGGCCCTGAGCGTTGTCGAGCATGTGCCGCAGCAACGTGGTTTTGCCCGAGCCGAGGAAACCGGTAACGATGGTGACGGGGAGTTTGGCCAGTGTTTTCATCGGATGCCCTTTGGCAAGGTGGCGGGCATACGGGACGACAATCGCAGCGGCGGATGCGCGCGCGGAAGAGTTCGCCACCGGATCACCCCGCCCGGTTGTAGTGAGAATCTGTGTCGAGGCAGGTCTCCTGGCTGACGGTGTGCCGGCTTGTGGGCCTGGCATTCGCTGCGCCTTCCCGCGAACCCGTTGCACAGGGTTTGCAGTGGCGTGGCAGCGAACAGCACCGTTCACAGTTGCGGGGGCAGCCGCGGCATCGACCGCGTTCCCTTCTTAGCTTCGGCAGACGCCGAAGAACCTCGAAAGCGCAAGGCTACGCATCGTGTGGGGGCGGGTCAATGTTGACCTGAATTCTGTGGTGCCCCCTTTGATGATCGTTCCCACGCTCTGCGTGGGAATGCCTCAACGGACGCTCCGCGTTCGGCTGTGAAAGGGACGCGGAGCGTCCCGGGCTGCATTCCCACGCAGAGCGTGGGAACGATCAACTCAAACGAGAACCCTTGCCAATTGACGCCCAACCCCCGCCCATGCTCTCCTACACGCCTTGTTACGGGTGCCCTTCACAGGGTGAAACGGGAAACCGGTGAATCATGTGCTTTACTCTAAAGTCATGTCAGTCCGGTGCTGCCCCCGCAACGGTAAGCGAGCGAAGCGTCAGATCCACTGTGCCAGCAGTTCGGCATGGGAAGGTGATGCTTGCAGGTCAAGGCGAAAGCCAGTGCCCCTCGTGAGCCCGGAGACCGGCCCGCAACACAAAGTGACCATTACGATCACTGAATAACAAACCCGCGGTGGGCGGGCGCTGTTTGAACCTCTGCGTGCCCGTCTCGCAGGGGTCTTCCATGCGCTCTATATCACCCGCTGACAGACCAGAGGGAAGCGCCATGTCGATCATCAGCAGCACCGGCAGCAACACCGATAAGAGCACCGCCAGCACCACCCATACCCTGACCCAACGCCTGACCGCCGCCGTATGCGCGTCGATCCTGGGTGCCAGCCTTGTGTATTTCGCCGGTTTCTCGCACATCGAAGCGGTGCACAATGCCGCGCACGATACCCGCCACAGCTCTGCATTTCCGTGCCATTGAGACCAGCTGACATGATCAAGCGTATTGCGCAAACCGCAGGGTTCACCGGGCTGCTGGCCGCCCTGTTGCTGACCCTGCTGCAAAGCTTCTGGGTGGCACCGTTGATTTTGCAGGCCGAGACTTACGAAAAATCCGAGCCCGCCGCGGTTGAAGTTCACGAACACGCCGCAGGTGCTGTCGCCGCTCACACCCACGATGCCGAGGCCTGGGAACCGGCAGACGGCTGGCAGCGCGTGCTGTCCACCACCGGCGGCAACCTGGTGATAGCGGTCGGTTTCGCCCTGATGCTGGCCGGTCTCTACACCTTGCGCGCACCGACCAAAACCTCCCAGGGCCTGCTTTGGGGCCTGGCCGGTTATGCGACGTTCGTACTGGCACCGACCCTCGGTCTGCCGCCTGAGCTGCCTGGCACTGCCGCCGCTGATTTGGCGCAACGGCAAATCTGGTGGATCAGCACGGCTGCCTCCACCGCAGTCGGCATCGCATTGATCGTGTTCAGCCGTCACTGGCTGATGAAAGTGCTCGGCGTGGCAATCCTGGCCGTGCCTCACGTGATCGGCGCACCACAACCGGAAGTTCACTCGATGCTGGCTCCGCAAGCCCTGGAAGCTCAGTTCAAAATCGCTTCGCAGCTGACCAACGTGGCATTCTGGCTGGCCCTGGGCCTGATCAGTGCCTGGTTGTTCCGCCGCAAAAGCGATGGTCAGTACCACGCATGAGTGAGATCAGCACAGCGCCGACTTTAGTGGTCGGCCTGGGCTGCCAGCGCGGCTGCCCCGTCAGCACGCTGCGGGCGCTGCTCGATCAGGCATTGCAGGCTCATAAGATCGAACTTCACCAGATCAAGGCCCTGGCCAGCATCGACCTGAAGCGCGAAGAACCTGGCTTGATCGAATTGGCCGAACAGCTTGCGTTGCCGTTGCAGTATTTCAGCTGCGAACAATTGGCTGTCTATCAACCGCAACTCAGCCACCGCTCCGACATCGCGTTCGAACGCACCGGCTGCTACGGCGTAGCGGAAAGTGCCGCCCTGGCTCTGGCTGAACACCTGGCCCAGGCCCCGGCAAAATTGCTGATTTCACGACAAAAATACGCCCAGGCCACCTTGGCATTGGCCGGCGCCGCCTGAAATCTTCGATAATCCCCGCCTTCGATCATGAGCAATCTTCATCTGAAGCCTTGCCCAGCCCCTTTTTTCACAGGAACCGACGATGACCGTCTACTTCATTGGCGCAGGTCCCGGCGACCCGGAACTGATCACCGTCAAAGGCCAACGGCTGATTCGCAGCTGCCCGGTGATCATCTATGCCGGCTCCCTGGTGCCCGCCGCCGTGCTGGAAGGCCATTGCGCCGAACAGGTGGTCAACAGCGCCGAACTGCACCTGGAACAGATCATCGAGCTGATCAAATCCGCCCACGCCAAGGGCCAGGACGTGGCCAGGGTGCACTCCGGCGATCCGAGTCTTTATGGTGCAATTGGCGAGCAGATCCGCTACCTGCGCGAACTCGACATCCCGTTTGAAATCATTCCCGGCGTCACGGCCACGGCGGCCTGCGCGGCACTGTTGGGTGCGGAACTGACGTTACCCGACGTATCGCAAAGCGTGATCCTGACCCGTTATGCCGACAAAACCGTGATGCCCGCTGGCGAAGAGCTTGGCAGCCTGGCGCAGCACGGGGCGACGATGGCGATTCATCTGGGGGTCAATCATCTGGAGAAGATCCTGGCCGAATTGCTGCCGCATTACGGCGCGGATTGCCCGATCGCGGTGATTCACCGGGCGACCTGGCCGGATCAGGATTGGGTGGTGGGGACGTTGGCGGACATTGCCGCGAAGGTTGAAGCCAAGGGGTTTCGGCGCACGGCGTTGATTCTGGTGGGTCGGGTGTTGGGTAGCGATCACTTCAGTGAATCGTCGCTGTATCGCGCGGGGCATGCGCATCTCTACAGACCCTGAAGTACTTGTGGCGAGGGAGCTTGCTCCCGCTGGACCGCAGAGCGGTCCCAACATCAGCCAACGCATTCATCACGGGAAAATGCATTAGCTGCTTTGCGATTGCTTCGCAATCGAGCGGGAGCAAGCTCCCTCGCCACAGCGCTGTTTTTTTATGTCTGCAGCGAACACCTTACTTAGTAGTAGGCGTTTTCTTTCTGCGTGTGGTCGGTGACGTCACGAACGCCCTTGAGCTCGGGAATGCGCTCGAGCAAGGTGCGCTCGATGCCTTCGCGAAGGGTGACGTCTGCCTGGCCACAGCCCTGGCAACCGCCGCCGAACTTGAGCACGGCAATGCCGTCTTCGACCACATCGATCAGGCTGACCTGACCGCCGTGGCTGGCCAGCCCCGGGTTGATCTCGGTTTGCAGGTAATAGTTGATACGCTCGTTGATCGGGCTGTCAGCGTTGACCATCGGTACTTTGGCGTTTGGCGCCTTGATGGTGAGCTGGCCGCCCATACGATCGGTGGCGTAGTCGACAACCGCATCGTCCAGGAACGCTTCGCTGAACGAGTCGATGTAAGCGGTGAAGCTTTTGAGCCCCAGCGCCGTGTCTTCGGGTTTTTCTTCGCCCGGCTTGCAATATGCAATGCAGGTTTCGGCGTATTGGGTGCCAGGCTGGGTGATAAAGACGCGGATGCCGATGCCTGGGGTGTTCTGCTTGGAGAGCAGATCAGCCAGATAATCGTGGGCGGCGTCGGTAATGGTAATAGCGGTCATGGAAACTCCTCGCAGGCTTGGGCGCAGTTTACGCCAATCAACGCGCCGTACAAAGTCCTAGTATTTTTGTCGGGAAAGCACAGATGATCAAATGTGGGAGCAAGCACCCCGTGCATCAGAGATTCTCGTACCGGTTCATGTCCAGCACGCCCTCTTCCACAGGGTCGGTCTCGTGGATATAGCGGCTCAGATCATGGAAATATCGCCAGAACTGCGGATGGCTGCGGCGAATGCCCCAACGTTCGACGATTTTCTCGAAACTGGCAGCGTCCTTCGCGGCTTCCATCGCATCAACGAAAGCCGGCACTTGGCCGGCCGGAATATTGAACATGAAGTTCGGGTAGCTGCTGAGTACACCTGGATAAATCGTCAACGTATCGAGCCCCGGCTGATAGCGCCGCGACTCCCCCAGCAGGAACGCCACGTTGCTGTGGGCCCGGTTGCGCAGCAGGCTATAGACCCCGCGTTTGCCGCTTTGAGTCTCGATGCGCAGCATCGTGGCTTCTGGCAATTGATCGATGACCTTCAGCCCCGCAGACGGACGTGAAGTCAGACGGCTCAAGGCCTGTTCGGCGTTCTGCAATGCCAGATCGATGTTTGGCCGCGAGCAGTAAGCGCCATCGCAGCGGTTAATCGGGTCAGGGTTGGCATTGAGTTCGCCGTACCGGGCCAGCAATTTCAGGGCGAAATCGCGTTTCGGATCCTTTTCGTCCAGCGTCAGTGCCGTGGGTTTGTCGTTGTCGATGTACTCGTAATCCAGCCACAACTTGAGCTTTCCGCCGTTCTGGTACCAATCGTCGAGATAACCGTCCCGTGAGTCGGCCGGCATCAGACGCAAAAAGTTCTGCTCGGCACCATTGCGAATCAAGTCGAAGTAAAGCCGGGTCTGGGCCTGATGGGATACGTTGCCAAATACATCGAAGTTGACTGCCAACTGGTAATACGTGCGTTCCAGCAATGGGTAATCGAACAGCCAGATGGTTTGCGGAACGTTGCCGATCAGGCCTTTGTTCACTGAGGCGCTATCGAAATGCCGGAAGATGCTCAGCAGCGCGTTGTCATTGCCGGCCCACAGGGTCGACCAGCTCGGGGCTGGCAGGTCGGCGTAGCTGTCTCGGCGCAGGGCCTCGTATTCGTTGCGTTTGTCACGGTAGTCGCGCCACAGGCTCAGGACACTGCCGACGTCATCGTTCTGCCCCGGCATCGCCAGCAGCGGCGTGGCTTGGCCGCGATAGTTCGGGTCAGTGATATAGAGGTCATGCTCCGGAGCCTGGAACAGCGCCCAGAAGTTGTCGCGAATCACGTCGGTGGCGATCTGGCCGCGGCAGACCGGGCCACGAATAAAGGTGCGCACAAAGTATTCGGCGTTATCGAGCATGAACTGGTAACGCGCCTGAGCCGGGATCGCTTCAAAGGTCGTGAACGGGTTGGCCCGTCGTTCCGGCCCATAACCCGGCAGCGCATTGACCTGCCAGTTGCCGCTGTAGAACAGACTTTTGATCCGCGCCATCTTCGCGGCGCTGAGCGGATAGGTGATGTGAGTCTTGTGCACGATCACGCCTTGCACCGGCCATAAACGGTAATAGACCTGAGTGCCCGGATCGTCATTGGGACGACGGGTGTTGATCAAATCAATGGGCTGGCCGGTCGGCGTGCGCGAACGTACCCACTGAAAGAAATGCCCTGGCTCGCCGTCCTTGAAATAGAGGTGAGCGAGAAACCAATGCTCGAACAACCACCGCCCCACCAGGCTTTGCCGTGCACCCGGAGCGTTGAGCAGGTTTTCCCACAGCACCACCTGCAACGCCTCCTTGGCGCTCGGCACCAGACCTTGCTCGTCAATCGGCACGCCGGAGGCCAGCCAGCGTTGCAGTGTCTGGTATTGCTGATCGGTCAGCCCCGTCACCGCCAGTGGCATGCCTTCCTGGGGATGTGATTTGGCATAGCTATCGAACTCGGCCGGCAAGGCGCACATGTTTTCCCGGTTCAGGCCAAGGACGATGTCCTCCGGCAGCTTGGCATTGGGTTGCAACGGGGTCTTGTGGCCCAATTCAAGCATCCGCGCCATCAACGCGGCCTGACTGCCTTGAGCGTCGAGCACCGAATAGAAGTCCTTTTGCTGCCAGGCGCGCTTACCGAAGGCGTCATAAAACAGCCGGGTCGGCGCGGCAGCCTGGCGGCGTTCGCCGTCGTAGACCAGGGTCTTGGTCGCACCGCGAGCCACCCCTTCGCCACTGCCCAGATTGAGCTGACAGGCGGAGTCGTAGCAGGCATGGCAGGCCACACACTTTTCGGTGAAGATCGGTTGTATGTCGCGGCTATAGGAAATAGCAGAGGAAATGGCCGGATCCTGCGCGGCAGCGCCCCAGCTTAAAAACAGCAAAACCATGCTGATGACGCGATAAGACATATCCCTGGTCCCGATCATGAAAAAACGCCGCGATTCTACCGGTCTGCACCCCGCCCCAACATGAGCGATATTCATGCAAAACCGGGACATGCTCTAAAACCGCACAGGTTTGCTATTATTCCGCCCCTTCGTCATGGCCTTACCGAGTAGTCCAAATGTCCGATCGCAGCGTTCGCCTTCAAGCTCTCAAGCACGCCCTCAAAGAGCGCATCCTGATTCTCGATGGCGGCATGGGCACGATGATCCAGAGCTACAAGCTCGAAGAGCAGGATTACCGCGGCAAACGCTTCGCCGACTGGCCGAGCGACGTCAAGGGCAACAACGACCTGTTGATCCTGACGCGCCCGGACGTGATTGGCGCCATCGAGAAAGCCTACCTGGATGCCGGCGCCGACATTCTGGAAACCAACACCTTCAACGCCACCCAAGTATCCCAGGCCGACTACGGCATGCAGGGCCTGGCGTACGAGCTAAACGTAGAAGGCGCGCGTCTGGCGCGCAAGGTCGCAGACGCCAAAACCCTGGAAACCCCGGACAAACCACGCTTCGTGGCTGGCGTGCTCGGCCCTACCAGCCGCACCTGCTCGCTGTCGCCTGACGTGAACAACCCCGGCTACCGCAACGTGACCTTCGATGAACTGGTGGAAAACTACACCGAGGCCACCAAAGGCCTGATCGAAGGCGGCGCCGACCTGATCCTGATCGAGACCATTTTCGACACCCTGAACGCCAAAGCGGCGATCTTCGCGGTGCAAGGTGTGTACGAAGAACTCGGCGTCGAATTGCCGATCATGATCTCCGGCACCATCACCGACGCCTCCGGCCGCACGCTCTCCGGCCAGACCACCGAAGCGTTCTGGAACTCCGTGGCCCACGCCAAGCCGATCTCGGTCGGCCTGAACTGCGCTCTCGGCGCCAGCGAGTTGCGCCCCTACCTGGAAGAGCTGTCGAACAAGGCCAGCACCCACGTTTCCGCGCACCCGAACGCCGGCCTGCCGAACGAATTCGGCGAGTACGACGAACTGCCGGCGCAAACCGCAAAAGTCATCGAAGAATTCGCCCAAAGCGGCTTCCTCAACATTGTCGGTGGCTGCTGCGGCACCACGCCGGGCCACATCGAAGCCATCGCCAACGCCGTGGCCGGTTACGCGCCGCGTGCAATTCCGGACATCCCAAAGGCCTGCCGCCTGTCGGGCCTGGAACCGTTCACCATCGATCGCAACTCGTTGTTCATCAACGTCGGCGAGCGGACCAACATCACCGGTTCCGCCAAGTTCGCCCGCCTGATCCGTGAAGACAACTACACCGAAGCCCTGGAAGTCGCCCTGCAACAGGTCGAAGCCGGCGCCCAGGTGATCGACATCAACATGGACGAAGGGATGCTCGATTCGAAGAAGGCCATGGTGACCTTCCTCAATCTGATTGCCGGTGAGCCGGACATCTCCCGCGTACCGATCATGATCGACTCCTCCAAGTGGGAAGTGATCGAAGCCGGCCTCAAGTGCATCCAGGGCAAGGGCATCGTCAACTCCATCAGCATGAAGGAAGGCGTCGAGCAGTTCATTCATCACGCCAAACTGTGCAAACGCTACGGTGCCGCCGTCGTCGTGATGGCCTTCGACGAAGCCGGCCAGGCCGACACCGAAGCGCGCAAGAAAGAAATCTGCAAACGCTCCTACGACATTCTGGTCAACGAAGTCGGCTTCCCGCCGGAAGACATCATCTTCGACCCGAACATCTTCGCCATCGCCACCGGCATAGAAGAACACAACAACTACGCTGTGGACTTCATCAACGCCTGTGCCTACATCCGTGACGAACTGCCGTACGCGCTGACCTCCGGTGGTGTGTCCAACGTGTCGTTCTCGTTCCGCGGCAACAACCCGGTGCGCGAGGCGATTCACTCGGTGTTCCTGCTGTATGCGATCCGCAACGGCCTGACCATGGGTATCGTCAACGCCGGCCAGCTGGAGATCTACGACCAGATCCCGGCCGAACTGCGTGACGCCGTTGAAGACGTCGTGCTCAACCGCACCCCGGAAGGCACTGACGCCCTCCTCGCCATTGCCGACAAGTACAAGGGCGACGGCAGCGTCAAGGAAGCCGAGACCGAGGAATGGCGCGGCTGGGACGTCAACAAGCGTCTGGAGCATGCGCTGGTCAAAGGCATCACCACGCACATTGTTGAAGACACCGAAGAATCCCGTCAGTCGTTCGCCCGCCCGATCGAAGTGATCGAAGGCCCGCTGATGTCCGGCATGAACATCGTCGGCGACCTGTTCGGCGCCGGCAAAATGTTCCTGCCGCAGGTGGTGAAATCCGCCCGCGTGATGAAGCAGGCCGTGGCCCACTTGATCCCGTTCATCGAACTGGAAAAAGGCGACAAACCGGAAGCCAAGGGCAAGATCCTCATGGCCACGGTAAAAGGCGACGTGCACGACATCGGCAAGAACATCGTTGGCGTCGTGCTGGGCTGTAACGGCTACGACATCGTCGACCTCGGCGTGATGGTGCCGGCGGAGAAAATCCTGCAGGTAGCCAAGGAGCAGAAGTGCGACATCATCGGCCTGTCCGGCCTGATCACCCCTTCGCTGGATGAAATGGTCCACGTAGCCCGCGAGATGCAGCGCCAGGACTTCCATCTGCCGCTGATGATCGGTGGCGCGACCACCTCCAAAGCACACACGGCCGTGAAGATCGAGCCGAAATACAGCAACGACGCAGTGATCTACGTCACCGACGCTTCCCGCGCCGTGGGCGTGGCGACGCAGTTGCTGTCCAAGGAATTGAAGCCGGCGTTCATCGAGAAGACTCGCCTGGAATACATCGAAGTCCGCGAGCGCACCGCCAACCGCAGCGCCCGTACCGAGCGCCTGAGCTACCCGGCGGCCATCGCCAAGAAGCCGCAGTTCGACTGGAGCACTTACGAGCCGGTCAAACCGACGTTTACCGGTGCCAGGGTGCTGGAGAACATCGACCTGAAGGTGTTGGCCGAATACATCGACTGGACGCCGTTTTTTATCTCCTGGGACCTGGCCGGCAAATTCCCGCGCATCCTCACGGATGAAGTGGTCGGTGAAGCCGCCACGGCGTTGTACGCTGACGCCCGGGAAATGCTCGCCAAGCTGATCGACGAGAAACTCATCAGCGCCCGTGCGGTGTTTGGCTTCTGGCCGGCCAATCAGGTGCGCGAGGATGACATTGAAGTCTACGGCGATGACGGCAAGCCGATTGCCAAGCTGCATCACCTGCGTCAGCAGATCATCAAGACTGACGGCAAACCGAACTTCTCCCTGGCGGATTTCGTTGCACCCAAAGACAGCGAAGTGACCGACTACGTGGGTGGTTTCATCACCACCGCCGGGATCGGCGCCGAAGAAGTGGCCAAGGCTTATCAGGGTGCCGGCGACGACTACAACTCGATCATGGTCAAGGCACTGGCCGACCGTCTGGCCGAGGCGTGCGCCGAGTGGCTGCACCAGCAGGTCCGTAAAGACTACTGGGGTTACGCCAAGGACGAGACGCTCGACAACGAGGCCCTGATCAAAGAGCAATACACCGGTATCCGCCCTGCCCCGGGCTACCCGGCCTGCCCGGATCACACCGAGAAATCCACACTGTTCAAGTTGCTGGACCCTGAGGCCTCGGAAATGAAAGCTGGCCGCAGTGGCGTGTTCCTTACCGAGCACTACGCCATGTTCCCGGCGGCAGCGGTCAGCGGTTGGTACTTCGCTCACCCGCAGGCGCAATATTTTGCCGTGGGCAAGATCGACAAGGACCAGGTGCAGAGCTACACCTCGCGCAAAGGTCAGGAACTGAGCGTGACCGAGCGCTGGCTGGCGCCGAACCTGGGTTACGACAACTAATAGAGGCAACTCGGTCGAGTGCCCGATCGTTCCCACGCTCTGCGTGGGAATGCCTCAATGGACGCTCTGCGTCCGCTTTAGGGACGCGGAGCGTCCCGGGCTGCATTCCCACGCAGAGCGTGGGAACGATCAATCACTGCAACATTGTCTATGCTTACTTCTCACACATTGGTGACGAGGGGTTTATGGACGATCCAGCCGACAACAAGCCGCCTACTTTCTGGCAAATGCTGCACAGCGTCATGGCGGCGGCGTTCGGGGTGCAGAGCGGGAAGAACCGGGCCCGGGATTTCACTCACGGCAAGCCCAGTCATTTCGTGATTCTGGGGATTTTGTTCACCGCGGTGTTTGCGTTGACGCTGTACGGCATCGTGCAACTGGTGTTGCATCTGGCCGGGGTTTAACGCGATTCCGCTCGTGCGCCGGGGTCCGTAAACCGCGCCGAATATCAGCAGGAACGAGTAAAAAACCTTCCACATTAATCGTTCGAGCCCCCGGCAATTCGCCGCGCATTATCGCCAGCGAAGCCCCGGGAAACGGCGCTTGCCCCGGTTATTGCCCGACATTCGTCGGAATGGGGCCCGGACGGGGTCGGTTATTGATGACTGACCCAAAATACCGCTGTGCCCACGACCAGGATGATCAGGAACAGAATGGCCCAAGCATCGACCGTGCTATCGGGTTTTGACGTTTTGGTAGGGTTGCTCATTGCATCGCCTCTTGTCGGTTTTATCGGTGATTGCATAAAGACTCGAGCACAGTTAAGACGATGATTGCCCGCACCACAAATGTGGGTTCTGGCTAATTGGTATTCATTAGTCGTTTTGGTTCTTTACATATACTCAAACATCACTTTTGCGCATAACTGCAAACTGGTATCTTGCCCCGGCTCCGTTGGGAGTGCGCGGCCGTGCGCGCAGAATTGCCGAGGCAGTATCGGAAACTTCTAGGCGAAAAACGCAACTGGATCCGACCGGCCCAAGCCTGAGAACAGGACTTATATGTACGTATATGACGAGTACGATCAGCGGATCATCGAGGACCGCGTCAAGCAGTTCCGTGATCAGACCCGACGCTATCTGGCAGGCGAGCTGAGCGAAGAAGAATTCCGCCCCCTGCGCCTGCAAAATGGCCTTTACATCCAGCGCTTCGCGCCGATGTTGCGGGTGGCGGTGCCTTACGGCCAACTGACTTCGCGCCAGACGCGAATGATGGCCAAAATTGCCCGCGACTATGACAAGGGCTACGCCCACATCAGCACCCGGCAGAACGTGCAGTTCAACTGGCCGGCGCTGGAAGACATCCCGGACATCCTTGCCGAACTGGCGACCGTGCAGATGCACGCGATCCAGACCAGCGGCAACTGCTTGCGCAACGTCACCACCGACCAGTTCGCCGGTGTCGCTGCCGACGAGCTGATCGATCCGCGCCCGTGGTGCGAGATCGTCCGCCAATGGACCACCTTCCACCCTGAATTCGCTTACTTGCCGCGCAAGTTCAAGATCGCCATCAACGGTTCGACTTCCGACCGTGCGGCCATCGAAGTCCATGACATCGGCCTTGAGCCGGTGCACAACGCCGCTGGCGAGCTGGGCTTCCGTGTGCTGGTGGGTGGTGGTCTGGGCCGTACCCCGGTGGTGGGCGCGTTCATTAATGAATTCCTGCCGTGGCAAGACCTGTTGAGCTACCTCGACGCCATCCTGCGGGTCTACAACCGCTACGGCCGTCGTGACAACAAGTACAAGGCGCGGATCAAGATTCTGGTCAAGGCCTTGACCCCTGAAGTCTTCGCGCAAAAAGTCGATGCGGAAATGGAGCACCTTCGCGGTGGCCAGACCACGTTGACCGAAGCCGAAGTGCATCGTGTGGCCAAACACTTCGTCGACCCCGAGTACAAGGCTCTGGACGACCAGACCCAGGCGTTGGCCGAACTCGATAAAGAGCACCCGGGCTTCGCGCGCTGGCGCACCCGCAATACCATGGCTCACAAGAAGCCGGGTTATGTGGCCGTGACCCTGTCCCTGAAGCCGACCGGTGTTGCACCGGGCGACATCACCGACAAGCAGCTCGATGCCGTTGCCGACCTGGCCGATCGTTACAGCTTCGGTCAGCTGCGCACCTCCCACGAGCAGAACATCATTCTGGCCGACGTTGAGCAGACCCAACTGTTCGCGATGTGGGGAGAGTTGCGTGAGCAGGGCTTCGCCACGCCAAACATCGGCTTGCTGACCGACATCATCTGCTGCCCGGGCGGTGACTTCTGCTCCCTGGCCAACGCCAAGTCGATCCCGATCGCCGAGTCGATCCAGCGTCGCTTCGAAGACCTGGATTACCTGTTCGATATCGGTGAACTGGATTTGAACATCTCCGGCTGCATGAACGCCTGTGGTCACCACCACGTCGGCCACATCGGCATCCTCGGGGTGGACAAGAAAGGCGAAGAGTTCTACCAGGTTTCCCTGGGTGGCAGCGGAAGTCGCGACGCCAGCCTGGGTAAAATTCTCGGCCCGTCCTTCGCCCAGGACGCCATGCCTGACGTGATCGAAAAGCTGATCGACGTGTACATCGAACAACGTACCGAAGACGAGCGTTTCATCGACACCTATCAGCGTATTGGCATCGACCTCTTCAAGGAGCGCGTCTATGCAGCGAATAATTAAGAACAACGAAGTCGTCGACGAGACCTGGCACTTGCTGCCCAAGGACTTCAACATCGACGAGATCAGCAACTGCGACGACTACATCGTCCCTTTGCAGCTGTGGCGCGAACACAGCCGTATGCTCAAGGCCCGCGATGGCGGTTTGGGCGTGTGGCTGGATGCCGATGAAGAAGCGGAAGAAATCGGGGACGACGTGGAAAATTTCCAGGTGATCGCCCTGAATTTCCCAGCTTTCACTGATGGTCGCAATTACTCCAACGCCCGCCTGCTGCGTGACCGTTATGGTTTCAAAGGTGAACTGCGAGCGATTGGCGATGTGCTGCGCGACCAGCTGTTCTACCTGCACCGCTGCGGTTTCGACGCTTTTGCGATTCGCGCCGATAAAGACCCGTACGAAGCCCTGGAAGGTCTCAGGGACTTCTCGGTGACCTATCAGGCCGCCACCGACGAACCGCTGCCGCTGTTCCGTCGCCGCTGATCGTCAAACCTTGAACCCCTTCGCGGGGTTCAAGGCTCCCTCCTAGTACAGTCACGCCACGAACAAATCCGTTCAAAAACCTGCGCGCTGTTCCAATGCCCTGAACGCCACCCATGGGTTTTCAAGCCGGCCTAGCACTGCGCTCAATCGACTCAATACTTCGTCCGAAGCATCTGCCGCCTCCAAAAGTCGCCAGACTCGCGCCTGAAGCGACAAATAGCTGACCTGAAAGTCGGCGGTCAGGCTCAGCCTGTCGATTGCGCTTAAGAACCGCGTACCGGAGGGTTTGTCTACCAGCCGCTGCCAAAGGGCTTTTCGGGACTGTTGCAGCGGTTCATCGCAGTCTCGTAGCCACACAATCGGCTGTCCATAGTCAGCACCTGGCGCGCTCAGCCATAAATTGATTCCCGTTTGTTCACGATGGCTGATCAGTCGGCGGAGTGTGTCCTCGTCTGTCAGTGGATTGCCCCCCAGCAGCACACGATCCACCGAGACGGCCTGATTTATCACTGCGGGGGGAACGCGGGTGATCCGGTTGTCACGCAAGTCCAGAGAGGTCATATAGGGCTCATCCCTGATGCCGATCGGGCACCGGGTAATCCGGGTGTCGCTCAGGTTCAGCCGACGCAAGTCATTCATCCCGAGCAACATGGGGGGTATGCCCAAGGGGTTTTCACTCAGGTCCAGCGTTTGAAGCCTGGCCAACCCGCTCAGCTGTGATGCCGTCTCTTCGGTGAAGACCAGGCCGGTGGCCCGGAGATTCAGCGACGTGAGATGAGTCAGGCTGAACATGGCCGTCGGCAGAACAGCCTGCACCTCACCCTCGGGGTCGAATTGGGTCAACTCGACACCCTCAAGATTCAAGGTCTGCAGATTGGGGAAACACTCGAGGAACCCATTCAAGGTTTCACGCTCGGTCACATGGAAGTGCGGCATCGACAACTCGACGACATCGTTGAACCGGATGTTCATCACCGGCAATCGATGATAGTCCTCGCCCGCCATGTCGAGCTTGAACCCGACAAGCTGTTCGCCTGAATAGATGCGCTGATCTTGCGATGCCCGCTTTCGCCAGAGGGTGATCAGCTCGTCAGCCAGCTCGATCCTGGTTTCACGTTCGTAGTCCATGGCGCTCTGAACCATGTTCTCGTTATGTACTTCAATCTGCTCTTCAGTCAGCCCCTGTGCCTCGTTGTCAGCTTCGTTCAGGAAGGGAATGTCCATTTCCACAATGTCTTGCGCCACCTGATCGATCCAGCCGCTCAGGTCGATGTGCAATTGTTGAAACGCCTGCTTCAGCGCGTCGATATGAGCCTGGGCCCTGCCACCGCTACGCAGTAGGACTTCATCGGCCTCGGCATCCGAGAAATCCGGATAAAGCTCCTTGAGCTGCAACCTCATCATCTCGTGCGTCAGCTCTTCGGCCTGAGGCGTACCAGGGAAGCCGCCACCACGCAGCCCTTGCGCCTCGAAGGGCAGGCCGGAATCCATCCTGCCCAGACCGAGCATGAATTCCGAACGCTGCATTGCCCGATCACCGAGTTTCAGCCGCAGTTCGTGGGCTGGATCAAGCGATGAAAGTTGCAGCGCCTCGCGTTCGTCCACGGACAGAACGTCAAGGAGTGCCGCATAAAAGTCCGTTTGCACACCGCGACTCAGGTAACGGCTCTCCACCTTGATCAACCGTCGAACATCGGTGGCGTCAAACGCACCGCTACGGTCCAGAACGCGGCTTGCGAGGGAACCGTCCTGGATTTCGATACGAAGGTTCTTTGGCCATCCGGGCAGATTTTTGAGGGAATGCAGGGCCAGCGTGTCGGACGCCGGGTTGACCACCGAGGGAAGGTACACCCCCTCATACGCACGATTGAGCCGTACATGCTGTTGGTATTGCTGGGCCTTGCTGTCGAGACGGTTGAACATCTGCCGAACCTGGACCGCGTCGGAAGGGCTCTGGATATCCACGCCATAACGGTCGAGCATTTGCTCAATGGCGCTTTTGGGCAGGCCGGGGTATTGGCGTTGAAACAACCGGACCGGTGCATGTTCCGAGTGCTGAAGCGCTTCGTAACGGCTGTTGAACTGTTCGACTCGCTCGCCCTGGGCCACAGCGGCTTGCTCGAGTTCCTGATCGATCCTGAAACGGCTGATGGTATCGGCCAGCAAAGGCGTCGGCGGACGCCCGACCTGCATCAGTCGCAGCATGTCATCATCGACAGCACTGACCTTGGCGATCTGCGCCAGCATTTCATCGCTGAAAGACGCCACCGACGGGCCGAGTCCGCGCAGAAGCTCCAAGCGGGTCGACGGCACCCGGTTGGGTAATTCGGCAGCCGGAGCAACGGCCTGGTCCGGCGTCGGTCTGGCAACCTCCTCCCCCGGCGCTGCGCCAGGTTCGCGAGCGCTCTCGGCAATGGCACCGGCCTCGGCCGCTTCACCCTTGAGCGCCGCACCTGCGCCGGCCAGCGGCAGCGCATTAAGCAAGCCAAATACCGTGCGCGTCACGCCCGCCGCTCTATCGCTCGATGTCGCACCGTTGACGACCTGATCAAGGCCATACCCGGCATCGATGATACCGGCCAGCACCAACAACCCTTCTCCGCCGGGCACGAACAACGCCAAAGGACCGAAACGGTTGATCCATTGCACAACCGGTTCGGTGACGGCACTCAAGTTATCCCGGTTGACCTGCGCATCGTCACGAATGGTGTTGACCCCGGCCAGGGAGGCCTCCTTCATGGTCAGGACCAACTGGGCAAACGGATCGGTGCCTGATGGCGAATCATCGAAGCCGATGTATCGGGCAGGCTCCCAAAAGCCGTCATCGTTGAAAAACCCCGCCTCTTTGGTCAGCCGGTGCTCCCTCGGGTAGACCGCCATGCCGTCCAGCGCCGTCAACACACCGGCATGGAAAGTGCCGTCCTTGCGATCATCCTCGGCGAAGTGAGCGGCCAAGGCCTGTTTCGTATCGTCACGCCTGCCCTGCTCTACAACCCACTGGTGCAATTGCCCGGAGTCTTCAAACGCATGCAGGGGCGACGAGTTACCGGGGATGTACAACAGAATCCTGCCGCCAGGTTCACGGAAGCCCCAGATGTCTTTCGAGGTGTAGCGATAAAGCTTCAAGCGTCCCGTAACAAGCATCGCAGGCACCCTGGTGGGTGCCTGTAATTGTTCGAATGTGAGCGTTGCCCATGCCTGATCCGACGGCAGCCCTGCCGCCTGCAAGGCCAGTGCGAGCCCTTCCGTGTCCAGACTGCTCTCACCCCGCTGCAGTAAAGCGGCCATGACGAAGGCGGCTTTGGCCGAGGTTTTCAGTGCATGGGGGGCAGGTGCGACGATCACTTCGTCCGATGGCCAGGCTTGATCAAGATAGGCCTGATACAGATCCTTGAGAGCCAGCTCCCAGACCCACTTTTTGAAGTCCGCCGGTCGCACGGCGATCTGGTTGGCTGGCCCGAAGATTTGCCCGACGTTTCGGCGATAGAGGCCTTCATAACTGTCGTGGTTGCCATCGCCACTATCGGCAAACTCGTCGACGTGCTCCACGATCTGTATGGATGGCCCGATGTCAGGCGGCGTATACAACCCAAACGCTGTTTCACCGAAGCCCCCGTCACCCACGGTTTGATAGTTGGAAATCAGCACCTGCACCAGCGACATGGCACTCGCCACCCGTCCCTGGTGGATGCCGTTTTGCGCGGGATGCCCCTTGTAGTCGTAATCGAGGGTCACCAGCTGTGCGGTGGCGGGATCAATATCATGACCCCACTTTTCTTTGATCAGGTGTTCGCAAAACTGGCTGGGAGTGAGCGGCAGCGCAGCATCCATGGCGGACTTCAGCACTTGGCGCATGCCGGGAGAGGTCGGTACATCGTCGGCTTTTTGAGGGTGGTCGATCATGGCGCATTCCATTGCAAGCATTTCAGGAACACCAGCCTAACTGACCACGGATCAACCGGAAGCGGGAGCGATCGACACAGATCCCAGGAAAATTCTCAAACACCGTAAGGAAAGTGGATGGACTTGAAACCCGCCCAAAAAAAATGAAACCGGGGAAGAATCCACGGTTTCATTTTTTTTACGGTGATGCTTGTCGAGTATTACCAGAAGCGTTGCTGGGTCAACCGGCTCCACCAGCTCAGCAGCACACGATCGACCGAGCCACTGGCCGCCATGCCGATGCGCTCTTGCAGGCTTTTGCGTTCGGCGTAGTGCAAGTGGTACAGCTCGGACTTCTTCGCTCGTTCGGCGAGGTATTCATCGCTGGTCTTGAGTTCGTCCACCAGTTGCTTGTCCAGCGCGGCGATACCGAGCCAGATTTCGCCGGTGGCCACTTCGTCGATGGCCAGTTGCGGGCGATAGCGCGAAACGAAGTTCTTGAACAACTGGTGAGTGATGTCCAGGTCTTCCTGGAACTTCTCGCGGCCCTTCTCGGTGTTTTCGCCAAACACCGTCAGCGTGCGCTTGTACTCGCCGGCGGTCAGCACTTCGAAGTCGATGTCGTGCTTTTTCAGCAGACGGTTGACGTTAGGCAACTGCGCCACAACACCAATCGAGCCGAGAATCGCGAACGGCGCGCTGATAATCTTCTCGCCGATGCACGCCATCATGTAGCCGCCGCTGGCCGCGACCTTGTCGATGCACACGGTCAACGGCACGCCGGCATCCCGGATACGCGCCAGTTGCGAGGACGCCAGGCCGTAGCTGTGAACCATGCCGCCGCCGCTTTCCAGGCGCAGCACCACTTCATCCTTGGGCGTGGCGAGGGTCAGCAGCGCGGTGATTTCATGGCGCAGGCTTTCAGTGGCCGAGGCCTTGATGTCGCCGTCGAAATCCAGCACAAACACCCGTGGCTTGGCTTCGGTTTTCTTCTTTTGCTTTTTCTCGGATTTGGCTTCGACCTTGCGCAAGGCCTTGAGCTGTTCCTTGTCGAGCAAGGTTTGCTCCAGGCGTTCACGCAGTCCTTTGTAGAAATCATTGAGTTTGCTGACTTGCAACTGGCCGACCGACTTGCGTCGACCTTTGCTGCGCAACGCCGCGAAACTGGCCAGGACCACCAGAATGGCGATCACCAGTGTCACGGTCTTAGCCAGAAAAACTGCGTACTCGGCAAAAAACTCCACAGGGACTCCTTTAATACGATGCGCTGCATGAACGCGCGCGGGATGCCTCCAGCATACCCATGCGCCGCCCTGGCGGCCAGCCGTGAAACCTCTGGCAACAGCCCTGTATCGGGCATTTCAAACAAGCGTATGTTTTTTCATTGACAGCTTACCGTCATCCTCATAACCTCGCCGAACCTTCAACGTACCGGGATGACGCGGACGTGGGCAGTATCTACTTGATTCGACATGGCCAGGCCTCCTTTGGTGCAGACGACTATGACGTCCTGTCGCCGACCGGTGTTCGCCAGGCAGAAGTCCTCGGCCAGCACCTCGCCGAGCTGGGCATCAGCTTCGATCGCTGCCTCTCGGGCGACCTGCGCCGCCAGCAGCACACGGCCAACAGCGCGCTGGAACAGTTCGCTGCGGCAGGCCTGTCGGTTCCCGTCCTGGAAATCGATTCCGCGTTCAATGAGTTCGACGCCGACGCGGTGATCCGCGCGCTGCTGCCAGGGATGTTACCGGACGAACCCGAAGCGCTGCACATCCTGCGCAATGCCGCGCAAAATCGCGGCGAGTTCCAGCGCATCTTCGCCCTGATCATCGAACGCTGGCTCGCCGGCACCTATGACACACCGGGCCTGGAAAGCTGGCTGGGATTTGTCGAACGGGTGCAGGCCGGTCTGCAGCGGATCCTCGAAAGCGCCGACAACACCCAGAAAATCGCCGTGTTCACCTCCGGCGGCACTATCACGGCCCTGCTCCATCTCATTACGCAAATGCCCGCCAAGCAGGCGTTTGAACTGAACTGGCAAATCGTCAACACCTCGCTCAACCTGCTGAAGTTTCGCGGTCGCGAAGTGGCTCTGTCTTCTTTCAATAGTCATGCGCACCTGCAACTGTTGAAGACCCCGGATCTCATCACGTTTCGCTGAGTCCGGACTATTGTGACCCTGGCTGTATTCACCCAGCTCTAATTACCCAAGAAAGGATCGAACCATGACCTCCGTAGCTGACGCCGTACAAGCAATGAAAGCCAAGTTCAACCCAGCCGCTGCTGCCGGTCTGGACCTGGTATTCGGTTTCCGCATCGACGACACCAAGAATTTCTCGCTGATCGTCAAGGACAGCACCTGCGAGCTCCAGGAAGGCGAAAACCCGGATGCCCAGGTGACTCTGGTGATGGACGGCGAAACCCTGGAAGGCATCGTCAGCGGCGAAACCGACGGCATGCAAGCCTTCATGGGTGGCAAGCTGCGCGCCGAAGGCGACATGATGCTGGCCATGAAACTGTCCGAGCTGTTCCCGGCCTAAGCGTGCCGCCCCCGACCTTCGGGGGCACGCCTGGCTGCAAACGAATCCCGCCCCTCGTGGCGGGATTCGTCGTTTTTCGCCATTGGAAAACGGCTACCTGTGGATTTGCCGTCTATATTCCTTCTGGCCGCATGCGTCAGACATCGGCTGCTTGCCTCGCTTTTTTATCAAGAACCTTTGCGCGGAGCACTGCCCATGAGCCCACCTGACGACCACGACGGATTTAACCGCCGACGTGTACTGCAAGGCCTTACGGCAGGCGCCGTCGGTGCCTGGATCAGCCCGCTAATCGCAGGGAGTAAAACCATGCCCGACGCCCCCGCCGACCTCATCCTGTACAACGGCCGCCTGCACACCGTCGATCGCAAGAAACCTCAGGCCAGTGCCGTCGCGATCAAGGACGGACGCTTCGTGGTGGTTGGCAGCGACGCCCAGGCCATGGCCCTGCAAGGCCCCGGCACACAAATTGTCGACCTGCACGGTCGCACGGTGATTCCCGGCCTTAACGACTCGCACCTGCACCTGATCCGTGGTGGCCTCAACTACAACCTTGAACTGCGCTGGGAAGGCGTGCCCTCACTGGTCGACGCGCTGCGCATGCTCAAGGATCAGGCCGACCGCACGCCCACGCCGCAATGGGTGCGGGTGGTCGGTGGCTGGAACGAGTTCCAGTTCGCCGAAAAACGCCTGCCGACGATTGACGAACTGAACAAGGCCGCGCCGGATACCCCGGTGTTCGTCCTGCATCTCTACGACCGTGCCCTGCTCAACCGCGCCGCGTTGAAGGTGGTCGGCTATACCCGCGATACGCCAAATCCGCCGGGTGGCGAAATCCAGCGTGATGCCAATGGCGACCCGACGGGCATGCTGATCGCCCGCCCCAACGCGATGATTCTCTACTCGACCCTGGCCAAGGGACCGAAACTGCCGCTGGAATACCAGGTCAATTCGACCCGTCAGTTCATGCGTGAACTCAACCGCCTGGGTGTCACCAGCGCCATCGATGCTGGCGGCGGTTATCAGAATTATCCGGACGACTATCAAGTCATCCAGCAACTGGCCAAAGACCAACAGCTCACAGTGCGGATCGCCTACAACCTGTTCACCCAGAAACCCAAGGAAGAACTGACCGATTTCAAGAACTGGACCAGCAGCTCCCACTACGGTCAGGGCGATGATTTTCTACGGCACAACGGTGCCGGGGAAATGCTGGTGTTCTCGGCGGCCGACTTCGAGGACTTTCTCGAACCCCGCCCCGATCTGCCGCAAACCATGGAACAGGAACTGGAACCGGTGGTCCGCCATCTGGTGGAGCAGCGCTGGCCGTTCCGTTTGCACGCCACGTACAACGAGTCCATCAGCCGCATGCTCGACGTGTTCGAGAAGGTTAATCGCGACATTCCGTTCGACGGTTTGCCGTGGTTCTTCGATCACGCCGAAACCATCACCCCGCAGAACATCGAACGAGTCAAAGCCTTGGGTGGCGGCATCGCGATCCAGGACCGCATGGCCTTCCAGGGCGAGTACTTCGTCGACCGTTACGGCGCCAAGGCTGCCGAAGCCACCCCGCCCATCGCTCGTATGCTCGCCGAAGGCATACCGGTCGGTGCCGGCACCGATGCCACACGCGTTTCCAGCTACAACCCCTGGACTTCGCTGTACTGGCTGATCAGCGGTCGCACCGTCGGTGGTCTGGCGCTGTACCCGCAAGGCTTGAGCCGCGATACCGCGCTGGAACTCTTCACCCACGGCAGCGCCTGGTTTTCCTCCGAGCAGGGTAAAAAAGGCCAGATCAAGGTCGGGCAACTCGCGGACCTGATTGCGCTGTCGGCGGACTATTTCCACATCGAGGATGAAGCGGTCAAATGGATCGAATCGGTCCTGACCATCGTTGACGGCAAGATTGTCTACGGCAGCGTCGAGTTTGAAAAACTCGGGCCGCCTCCCGTCCCGGTGGTACCGGAGTGGTCGCCCGTTGCCAAAGTGCCGGGCCATTGGAAACCCGTGGCGCCGCTGACGGCGCAGGTTCATCAATGTGTCGGGGCTTGCGCGGTGCATGCGCATCGTCATGAACGGGCGCGGCTGTCGTCGGCGCCGGTCAGCGATTTCGCCGGTTTCTGGGGAGCGTTTGGTTGTTCGTGTTTTGCGTTTTGAACGAATAGCCAAGTGAAAGGGGAAACTGTGGCGAGGGAGCTTGCTCCCGTTCGGATGCGCAGCAGCCGTAAACCATCCGACGGGAGCGTATCTGGAAAATCGTGGCGACAGGTTTTGGGGCCGCTTCGCGCCCCAGCGGGAGCAAGCTCCCTCGCCACAGGTGAGCGGTGCTCTTACAATGGCGCACCTCCCGCACCGGCCGCCCCATGGATATCGATCTCGCCCGCACCTTTCTGGAAATCGTCCGCCACGGCAGCCTTGCCGCAGCCGCCGAAAAACTCCACGTCACCCAGACCGCGATCACCGCGCGCGTGCAAAAACTGGAAAGCCAACTCGGGAGCACCCTGTTCGTGCGCAACCGCGCCGGTGCGCGTCTGACGCCGAACGGTGAAGCCTTCGTGGTCTACGCCAATCAACTGGTCGAAACCTGGGAAGCGGCGCGCCGGGACTTGCCGTTGCCCGAGGGTTATCGCGACGTGTTGCACATCGGTGGCGAGGTCAGCCTGTGCAATCCGCTGATGCTCAGTTGGGCCGGCGCGCTACGCGAGAAGATCCCCAGCCACGCCCTGCGCATGGAAATCCGTGACGGTGAAAACCTGCTGCGCCAGCTGGAACTGGGGGTGCTGGATGCGGCGCTGGTTTACCAGCCCGAGTATTGGCCACGCTTGCAAGTCGAACAGGTGCTGGAAGAAAAACTGGTCCTCATCCGCCTGGCCGCACGACCTGATCCCTACGTGTACATCGACTGGGGCCCGGACTTTCGCCGTCAACACGATGCAGCCCTGCCGGAAAAAGCCAAAGCCGCGCTGAGCTTCAACCTTGGCCCACTGGGCTTGCAGTACATTCTGGAAAACGGCGGCAGCGGCTACTTTCGCACTCGGGTGGTCCAGAGTTATCTGCAAAGCGGTGTGCTGGAGCAAGTGCCCAAAGCCCCCGAATTCAGCTACCCGACCTATCTGGTTTACTCCCGCGACCGCGACTCGGCGACCCTGCAACAAGCCTTCGACCTGCTGCGCGAAGTGATCAAATCCGACGATGACTGGTCGCAACGCTGGAACCCGCTGACCTGAATCCGGTTTACACCGAAGCATGGCGGTTGTGTCCTCAAGGTTGGGCCAGCCAAAACGCCGGGATCGTCTAATCTGCTGGAGATAACAATAACGACAGGTGATTGCAGTGAGGCAGACCACCGAAGCATTCCGCGCCCGCTACCGCGCTGCAATTCATCCGCTCTACAACCCATGGCTGCACGGCACTTTTGTGCTGCTGTTCGGCTTGCTGGCCATCGGCGGATTCTGGAGCACGGTGCACCAGGTTCAGCCACTGCAATGGCTGGCGGTGCCGTTGACGTTGTTGTTTTTCAACTTCGGCGTGTACATGGCCCATCGGCACTTGGGACATCACAAAAAGAACTTCGCGCGAATGTTCTATGCCCGCCATGCCGGCGACCATCACAGCTTTTTCGCCCCTGGACACATGACCTACGAAACGGCGCGAGACTGGCGGGTGATTCTGTTTCCAGCCTGGCTGATCGTGTTGCACACGCTCGTCATCACCCTGCCCGTCTGGTGGCTGTTCAAGCAGTTCGATGCCAACGTCGCCGGGTTGATCGGCGGCTGCCTGGTCCTCGGCTACCTGGCCTACGAAGTGTTCCATGCCTGCGAGCACCTGCCGCCGGAAAACCTCCTCACACGGTTGCCGTGGATCTGCCAGATGCGCCGCCTGCATGAACTGCATCACCGTCGTGAGCTGATGCAGGAGCGCAATTTCAACATCGTTTTGCCGCTGATGGACTACCTGTTCGGCACCCTCTATTGGGAACCGGAGCCGACTGACCTGCACTCGACGAGAACGCCCATGACCTGCATGCAGCATCACATCGACATTGCTGGAGACCCGATTGACGTGCTCGCCTATGCCTGCACCGTGACCCGTTGGCCGGAGTGGCATCCCTCGTCTCTGAAGGTCAATGGCCAGAGCGGTCCGCTGCAGGCCGGTGGGCGGTTCGAGGAAGACATCAAGGCCGGCGGGCGTGAGGGACACCTGCACTGGGAGGTTAACGAATACCTGCCAGGACGCCGCTGGAGTGCCTGGGCCCATGACGATCACGGGTTGTCTTTGGTGGTGACTTACGAATGCGAGGCCCGAGGCGATAGCACACGCTTTGTCCGCACCCTGGAGTATCAGTTCAGCAGCCTGGCGATGCGCATTGCCAATCGACTGCTGCTCAAGCGCCGCATCGATCGTGAATCGGCAGCTTCGATGCTGACATTGCGCGAGCTGGCGCAAAAACAGTGGGCCCCGGCAGGAGTCAGCGCGTGAGTCGAACCGCCAGGTTTCGCCATATGGTATTGCTGCTGATCATTGCCATCGGCGCCTTTCTGCTACTGATGCCGACCAAGGTACAACCGGTGGCCTGGACACCGTCACCGGCGCCCTCCCTCACCAGCGGCATCTATGCCGACAATCAGCGCCTCAAAGGTGTGGAGCGCGTTGGCGCCGCTGATATCGACGGCCCGGAAGCGTTGCTGCTGGAGGAAGACGCGCTCATCACGGGTTTGCATGACGGCCGATTGATCCGTACCAGCCTCGACGGCAAGGTCACCAAGGTCCTGGCCGATACGGGCGGCAGACCCTTGGGGCTGGCCCGTCATCCCAACGGGATGCTGGTGATTGCCGACGGAGTCAAGGGCTTGCTGTCACTGGATGTCCAGGGCCGGTTGATTCCATTGACCACAGCCGCCAACGGCGTGCCCTTCGGTTTCACCGACGACGTGGTAATCGACAAGTCCGGGCATTACGCCTATTTCAGCGATGCCTCCAGCCGCTTTGGCTACGGCAGTGACGGCGACGCGATCATCGAGCACGGCGGCGATGGCCGCTTGCTGCGTTATGACTTCCAGACTGGCAAGACCGCGGTCTTGCTGGACAAGCTGGAATTCGCCAACGGCGTGACGTTGGGACCGGACGATGCCTTCGTGTTGGTCAACGAAACGGGCGCCTATCGCATCAGTCGCTACTGGTTGAGCGGGCCGAAAGCCGGCACCCGTGATCTATTCATCGACAACCTGCCAGGGTTGCCGGACAACCTCGCGTTCAATGGTCGCGACCGCTTCTGGGTGGCGCTCTATGCGCCGCGCAATGCCTTGCTCGATGCCACCGCGCCGCATCCATTCGTGCGCAAGATGATTGTGCGGGCCATGACTTTCCTGCCTAAGCCGGTGGAGAAACGCGCCTTCGCCCTGGGCCTGGATCTGGACGGCAAAGTGATCGCCAACTTGCAGGACGGTAGCCGCGACAACTATTCGCCGATCACCACCGTTCGCGAGTATGGAGACTGGTTGTATTTCGGGTCGTTGAAGGCCAGACACATGGCGCGTTTACCACTCAGTACGGCGTTACAAAAGTAAGCTCAATAATGTAGCAGCTGGCGAATCCTGGATTCATGGGGCACCTCGCATGGAGCCGTAGATTCGGACCCTGAACATTCGAGGTGCCGGTATTTATCGCCGTTCCAATTTTTCAGTCACCGATCGTCGGTGACCAGACAGGGCGCGTCAGGACGGCGTCTGGAGCCGATCAACGATCTTTTGCTTAACCTGCACGCGCTTCTCCTTGAGTTTCTTCAATGCGTCATCGCTGGGCGCATCCGATTTGGCGGTTTCGGCCTTTACGACCTCAGCATCCGCCTGTGAATACTTGTTGATCAGTGAATCCAGTAATGGATCCTTGGTGCGTTTTTGCTGGATATCTTCCTTTGAAAGTTTGAGATCCTGATAAAGGTCGTGTGGCACCGGCATGGAACACCTCCGTTTGTTGATCGGAGGCAAACGCGATCAATGGCGTTCACCAACTATCAGAATGGCCTCGGTTAGCCCGTTCTGTCGACCGCCTATCAGACCAGCGGTGCCCGTTCGTCGCCCTGCCGTAAACGCAATAAAACCTTTGCCCGCTCGTCGGCATCCACAGGTTAACGATCAATCGATCGCCCATGAAAACCTGTGTGGAGAATAACCAATGGACGGATTTACCCTGCGCCACCTCACGTTGGCCGTTGCCTTGAGCACCAGCATGGGCACGGCTTTCGCTGCCACTTCCAATGACTTCGTCGACAAGGCGGCCGCGGGTGGTATCGCGGAAGTCGAAACGAGCCGATTGGCCCTGGAAAAAAGCTCATCGGCGGACATCAAGGCATTCGCCAACATGATGATCACCGACCATTCCAAGGCCAACGATGAACTGGCGGCGCTGGCGAAAAAGCACGACATCGAGGTACCGGACAGCACGACGATAGTCAAACAGGCGAAAGAGAAAATCCTCGACTTGCGCGATGAATCTTTCGACGCGGCCTACGCCAACAATCAGGTGAAAGCCCATGAAGACACCATTGAGCTGTTCAAGAAAGAAGCCAACACCGTAACGGACGACAAAACCAAAGGCGCCACTGATCTGAAAGGGTTCGCGCAGAAAATGCTGCCGGCGCTGGAGAAACATCTGCAAATGGCGAAAAAGCTCCAGGCTGCTCATCCAGACAAATAACCCTCCCACGAAAAGGCCGCATCGTTTGATGCGGCCTTTTCAGTTCCTGACTAACCACCATCAGTATCGATATCGGCATCGGTGTCATCCCCGGGTTTGGGCCGGTCGGGATTCGGCTTGAAGCCCGGGCTGAACTCGTTGTCGTTATCGGTGTGGCGTTGCTTCTGGTCGACCGCTTTGTCTGCGCTTTCCGGTTCGGGGGTTTTTGCGTTTTCCTCAAGATCACTGTCATCGTTCATAAGTACCTCGTTCATCACTGCACATGCGCGGCTGAAACAGTCGGGCCTTGAAGATTCGAAGCCGCTGCGCAAACAACGTTCCATCGAATGAGTCGCCTATGCTCGAGTGAACGGCTGGACAAAATCCGGCGCACGCCGGACGGTACGTGAACCGATCGTCCCGCGCGGTAACGATCAAAGGATTCTGGCCAAAAAAGGCGCCGTCCGGCTCTTTTTACTCTTGGCAACCTTCTGCGGTGTGCCTGCCACAACAATCTTTCCGCCCTGATCCCCCGCACCGGGGCCGATGTCGATCACCCAGTCACTCTGCGCCACCACGCGCATTTCATGTTCGACGACGATCACCGTATGCCCCGCCGTCACCAGCGTATTCAACTGTTCGAGCAAGCGATCGACATCCCGTGGGTGCAAACCGGTGGTGGGCTCGTCGAGCACATACAAGGTTGCCCCGCGCTGGTTGCGTTGCAGTTCGGTGGCCAGTTTGATCCGCTGGGCTTCACCGCCCGACAACTCGGTCGCCGGCTGACCGAGGCGCAGGTAACCCAGGCCGATATCGCGCAATACCTCGAGCGAGCGGCGGATACCCGGTTGCTCGGCAAACACCGTGACCGCCTCGTCCACCGTCAGTTGCAACACCTGGGCGATGTTCAACCCTTGCCAGATGATTGCCAGCGTCTCGGGGTTGTAGCGCGCGCCGTGGCAGGTCGAACACGGGGCATAGACGCTGGGCATGAACAGCAACTCGACGCTGACAAAGCCTTCACCTTCGCACGTCGGGCATCGCCCCTTGGCGACGTTAAAGGAAAACTGGCCCGCGTCGTAACCCTCGGCCTGGGCTTCAGGCGTGGCGGCGTACAGTTTGCGCACGTTGTCGAAGAGCCCGGTGTAGGTCGCCAGGTTCGAGCGCGGCGTGCGGCCGATGGGTTTCTGATCGACTTGCACCAGGCGCTTGATCGATTCCAGCCCCGCCGTGACCTGTCCGCCGCTGACTTGCGGTGCGTCGTCCTCAAGGCTCAACTCTTGCGGCTCGCTGTCACTTGCCGCACGCCCAAGATGCGCACCCACCAGTTCCAGCAACGCCTGACTGACCAGGCTCGATTTGCCGGAACCGGAGACACCGGTCACCGAGGTGAAACAGCCCAGTGGAAACTCGGCGCTGAGGTTGTTCAGGTTGTTGCGGGTGATGCCTTCGAGTCGCAACCAATCGGTCGCCTTTCGGCTGACACGTGATTGGGTGACTTGCTCGGCGAACAGGTAGGCGCGGGTCTGGGAGTTCGTTATCCCGGCCAACCCTGGCGGTGGCCCGCTGTACAGGACTTGGCCGCCATGCTCGCCGGCCGCCGGGCCGACATCGATCAACCAATCGGCGCGGCGCATGGTTTCCAGGTCATGCTCGACCACAAACAAGGTGTTACTGGCAGCTTTCAAGCGTTGCAGTGCTTCGAACAAGGCTTCGCCATCCGCCGGATGCAATCCGGCTGACGGTTCATCCAGCACGTAGATCACGCCGAATAACTGCGAACCCAATTGCGTCGCCAGGCGCAGGCGCTGCAATTCACCGGACGACAGCGTCGGCGTGCTGCGGTCCAGCGCCAGGTAACCAAGCCCCAGATCGGTCAACGTGCTGACCCGTTCCAGCAAGTCCTGAGCGATCCGCTGCGCGGCCAGGCGTTTCTCCACCGACAGGTTCGGTGTGTGGCGTACATCCGGCGCGTTAGCGTGACCACTGGCGCCGTGGGCCACTCGTTGCTCGCGGGCTTCGCGGGTCTGGTCGTGCGTCAGCACTTCGCCCACTGCCTCGGCCTGTTCGAGATAGCTATGAGCGGCGACTGGTTTCAAGACTTCGGCCACTTGCAGCAATGGCATCTGCGACAGTTCGCCGATGTCGTAACCGGCAAAGGTCACCGACAGCGCCTCGCGCTTGAGCCGTTTGCCGTCGCACAACGGGCACGGGCTGCCGAGCATGAATTGCGCGACACGCTTCTTCATCAGTGCGCTTTGGGAATGGCTGAAGGTGTGCAGGATGTAGCGCCGGGCGCCGGTGAACGTGCCCTGGTAACTCGGTTCCATGTTGCGTTTGAGCGCGACTCTGGTTTCTTCGGGGGTGAGCCCGGCATACACCGGCACCGTGGGTGTTTCTTCGGTGAAGAGAATCCAGTCGCGCAGTTTTTTCGGCAGATCGCGCCACGGTTTATCGACGTCGTAACCCATCGTCACCAGAATGTCGCGCAGGTTCTGTCCCTGCCAGGCGGTGGGCCAGGAGGCGACCGCGCGCTGGCGAATGGTCAGACTCGGGTCCGGCACCATCAACGCTTCGGTGACTTCATACACCCGCCCCAACCCATGACATTCGGGGCACGCGCCCTGAGGCGTATTGGGCGAAAAATCTTCCGCATACAGCATCGGTTGCCCCGGCGGGTAACTGCCGGCCCGGGAGTACAGCATGCGGATCAGGCTCGACAACGTCGTCACGCTGCCCACCGAAGAGCGCGTGCTCGGCGTTCCCCGTTGTTGCTGGAGCGCCACCGCCGGCGGCAAGCCTTCGATGGAGTCGACATCCGGCACGCCGACCTGATCGATCAGGCGCCGCGCATAAGGCGCCACGGATTCGAAATAGCGGCGTTGCGCTTCGGCGTAGAGGGTCGAGAACGCCAACGACGATTTCCCCGAACCGGACACGCCAGTGAACACCACCAAGGCATCCCGGGGGATGTCGACATCGACGTTTTTCAGATTGTGTTCCCGGGCGCCGCGCACCCTGACCATGCCGGAGGGGGGATTGGAAGTGCGCTTGGATGTCATGAGCGGCCTTGATTGGAAGGTTCAAAAAAATGCGGTTCACCTGTACCTGATCATTCCCACGCTCCGCGTGGGAATGCAGCCCGGGACGCTCCGCGTCCCTTTCGAGAGCTGGAACGCGGAGCGTCCCTAGAGGCATTCCCACGCGGAGCGTGGGAACGATCAATCGAGTTAGCCATTGAGGACGGTGCGCACCATTTGGGTCAGCGCCTGGGGACCATAGGGTTTGCTCAGCAAATAAGTATCAGGACTGAGCTGGTGATTGCGCGAAATAATGTCACGTGTGTGGCCCGAGGTGAACAACACGGCCACCGGCGGCGTCTGCACCTTGGCCCAGGCGGCCAGGTCCGCGCTTTTGATCAGGCCGGGCATGACCACGTCGGTGAAAATCAGGTCGACCACGACGCCATCCAGCAACATCTGCATCGCGGCGTCGCCGTTGGCCGCCGTCAGCACCCGATAACCTTCTTCACTCAGCAACTCCACCGCTGAGCTGCGCACCGCCTCGTTGTCCTCGACCACCAGAATGGTTTCGTGTCCGCCTCGCTGTTGCGGGTCATGCCGTACCGTTTCGTTGAGCATCGGGCGCAAGCTGCGAGGGAAATACAGCTGCACCCGCGTGCCCTGCCCGATCACGCTGGAAATCTCGATATGCCCGCCACTCTGCTTGACGAAACCGAACACCATGCTCAGGCCCAGCCCCGTGCCCTGGCCATCGGCCTTGGTAGTAAAAAACGGCTCGAAAGCTTGTGCGAGTACTTGCGGCGACATGCCGATACCTTTGTCAGCCACCGCCACGCAGACATAGTCGCCAGCGACGATGCCCTTGCCTGCACAAAACTTGCGATCAAGGACAATGTTCTCGGCACTCAGGTCAATGGTCCCCTCGCCTTTCATGGCGTCACGGGCATTGATCGCCAGATTGAGGACGGCGTTTTCCAGTTGATTGCGGTCCACGTAGATGTGCCAAAGGGCTTCGGCCGCGCTGACATTGATCTGGATGGTTTCCCCCAGCGCCCGCTGCAACAATTCCCCGAGCCCATCGAAGACCTGGCGCAGATCACAGACCGCTGGTGACAAGGGCTGACGACGGGCGAATGCGAGCAATTGCGAAGACAGTTTGGCGCCACGTTCGACCGCGGCAATCGAAGCGCTGACCCGGCGCTGCACATTGGCATTGTCCGGTTCATGCCGCGCCAGCAAGTGCAGATTACCGGAGATCACCTGCAACAGGTTGTTGAAGTCATGGGCTACGCCGCCGGTGAGGCCGCCGATGGCTTCGAGTTTCTGCGATTGACGCAGTTGTTCTTCTGCAGCCAGTCGCGCTTCGACTTCGTCGGCAACACGTTGCTCCAGATTACGGGTGAACTTCAGCAGGGATTCTTCGGCGATCTTGCGTTCGTGGATATCGATCAACACCCCGGGAAAACGGAACGGTTCGCCCTGCTCATTGAACTCGCAGCCTCCACTCGCCAGAACCCACAGATAACTGCCCTCTGGACGCAGGACCCGACACTCGGCATTGAAGGGGTCGCCGGTTTTCATTGCTTGATTGATCTGCTCCTGCATCCAGATGCGGTCATCGGGATGGATCCGTGCCTGCGCGATGTCCATTGGCAGGTCGGCCAGGTTCTGGTCGGGCGGGTAGGAAAAAGTGCGGGCAAAACGCTCATCGCCGGAGAGCACATTGTCCTTGATGTCCCAGACGAACGAACCAAGCAGAGCCCCGGCATTGAGCGCCAGGCGCACCCGCTCGTTGTCGGCGTGATAGGCGTCCTCGGCGGCCTGACGACGGCGTTCGGAAATCACATGTTCAGTGGTCTCGACAACCATCGCCATGACCCCGGCCGGTTTCCCGTCGTCATCCGCCACCGGACTGTAATAGAGGTCCAGCCAGACGTCTTCGGGTATGCCGTCCCTCAAAAGCACAAGCTCTTTGTTGCGATAGGACAGCGTGCCACCGGCCAGGCAAGTGTCGACCACATGCCGATTGAATTCGGCGACTTCCGGCCAGCCCAGTTCCACCGGGGAACCCAACAGGTAAGGATGGCGGCCACCGGCAAATTTCGAGTACGCATCGTTATAGATCATGTAACCCGGCCGGCCCCACAGCATCACCATCGGCAGTGGCGACGCGAGCATCAACTGCACCGCGCTGCACAAGCTTCTGGGCCAGGCGTGCATGGGCCCGAGCTCAGTCACGCTCCAGTCGAACGCGCGGATGCGCTCGGCCATTTCACCGTTCCAGCCTGCACACCCATGGCTATCGTCTAGAAACTGCATCGACTGACTCTGTATCCCTGTAGATGACCGGCTTAAGGGATCGCAACGGCATGAGGACGGTGCGTGCCCGTTTGTTTCGAGCACCGTCGTCGCCAATGGTTTCATAGAGGTTAGCTGATTCACATCATCCAGGCTTTTGTGGCGAGGGAGCTTGCTCCCGCTGGAGTGCGAAGCGCTCCCGAAACAGGCCCTCACGGATTATTTGACACACCGCGGCGAATGGTTTTTACGACTGCTTCGCAGCCGAGCGGGAGCAAGCTCCCTCGCCACAGTGATCGCGCAGTCCACTAAACCTCGATCAGGTGCTTGAGCGGGTGGTAGTCGGTTTTCAACGTGGCGGCGACGTCGAGAATGGCCTTCTCGATGCCATTCAAATGCATGCAGGTCAGTTCGATCGCCGCGCTCTGGTTACCGGCTTCGATGTACTCGATCAGCCGCAGGTGTTCGTCATCGCGGCACGCTTCGTGACTGTCGTCATCCAGGGCGGCGGCGTACAGCGAGGCGCGGGAAATCAGCTTGCGGAACCAGTCCAGCAACACCGGGTTGTTCAGGCTTTGCGCGAGTTTGATGTGGAACTCACCCAGCAAATGAATCAACCGTTCATGGTCGCCACTGCGGTGCGCTTCATCCTCCAACAACAGGTGATCACGCAGGTCCTGGGTCACGGCAGTATCACGACGACGACACAGCTCGGTGACGATGCCGATCTCGATCAGGCGCCTCGTTTCAAACAGCGAGCGAATTTCCTCATCACTGGGCAACGACACCGACGCCCCTTTGTTGGGCTCGGTGGTGACCAGGCCATCGGCCTCCAACTGTTTGAGCGCGGCACGAACCGATGTCCGGCTGACATTGAAAAGTTCGGCCAATGACGCTTCGCCGAGCTTCATCCCGGGACGCAATGAACGTTTGCTGATCGCCTCGTAAACCCCTTGGTAGACGCGGTCGACCGTGGTCTCGAGTTTTTTCTCGGTCATCTGAACACTCCTTTAGCGCTAAACAACCGGCCCCAGGCGATGAACAGCCTTTGAAAAAGGGGGTTGCACGAGCAGATTAATCCGGTTATTTGTAGATTGCATCCAGATATTGCATACAATAATTAGAGGAATGCACCAATATGGGTCATCCAACTGCGATTGAAGTGCGTAACGTCTCCAAGCGGTATTCCGACGATCCGGGGCTGGCTCCAGCCCTCGACAACGTTTCAGTCGACATTGCCGACAATGAATTCTTCACCTTGCTCGGCCCTTCCGGCTGCGGCAAGACCACCCTGCTGCGCACCATCGCCGGCTTCGAACAGGTCAGCGAAGGCGAGATTCGTCTGGCGGGCGAACCGGTCAATGATTTGCCACCGTTCAAGCGCCGGGTCAACACCGTATTCCAGAGCTACGCGCTGTTTCCGCACATGAGCGTCGCGCAGAATATCGCCTTCGGCCTTGAGATGCAGGGTCTTGATCGCAAGCTCATCCCGCAACGGGTCGATGAGATGCTCGCGCTGGTACAAATGCAACACCTGGCCCAGCGCAAACCGGCCGAATTGTCCGGCGGCCAGCAACAGCGCGTGGCGCTGGCCCGGGCTCTGGCGCCGAAACCCAAAGTGCTGTTGCTCGACGAACCGCTGTCGGCGCTGGACCTGAAGCTGCGCAAGGAAATGCAGGTCGAACTCAAGCGCGTGCAGAAGGAAGCCGGAATCACCTTCATTTTCGTCACCCACGATCAGGAAGAAGCCCTGACCCTGTCCGATCGAATCGCCGTGATGTCCGCCGGCAAGATCCTGCAAATCGGCACCCCGAACGATATCTACGAAAGACCCAAACATCAGTTTGTCGCCCAGTTTATCGGCGACATCAATTTCCTCCCCGGCCACATCAAACGCGGCCAGCAAAACGAAAAACTGTTCGTGCCGAACGGCATGCCGGTAGAAATCCCCTGCCCGGCCCAAGGCTTCGACGGCACCAGTGTGCAACTGGCGTTTCGCCCGGAACGCTCGCAATTGGTCGATCCGGCGCAACCGCATCACCTGCGCGGCGTGATCGAAGCGGTGTTGTATGTCGGCACCGCGACCCTTTACCAGTGCCGGTTGAACAACGACATCAAGGTCATGCTGCGCGAAAACAACGAAGGCCTGAACCGTGGCCGGGTGGTCGGCGATCGCGTCGCGGTCAACCTGCCGCCCCACGCCTGCCTGTTGATGGAGGCCTGAGATGACCGTCAGCAGCACTTCTCCCGCCCTCAACCGTGCGCTGTTGCTCAGCCCGGTGGTTCTGACTTTGCTGGCGTTGATCGCCATTCCGCTTGGCATCATGGGCTACATCAGCCTGTTGCCGCGCAATGTGTATGGCGGCGTCGACTGGCAGGCCGACTGGCAATTGCAAAGCTACGTGCAGCTGTTTTTCCAGGAAGGTTTCGACGGTGAACTGGAGCTGAACTGGGTCTACGCCCAGGCGTTGTTGCGCTCGGTGTTCCAGGCCGGCGGCACCACGTTGCTGTGTTTCCTGTTCGGCTTCCCGGTGGCCTTGTGGATGTCGAGCCTGACACCGCAGCGGCGCAACCTCATGGTGTTGCTGATCACCATTCCGTTCTGGACCAACCTGCTGATTCGCAACTACGCCTGGCTGATCATCCTGCGTGAGCACGGCTGGGTCGCCCAGAGCCTCAACGCGCTGTTCCCCCAGGCGGGTGGCATCACCCTGCTCTACAACGACTTCGCCGTCAGCGTCGGGCTGGTCTACAGCTTCCTGCCGTTCATGATTTTGCCGATCTATTCGACCCTGGAAAAACTCGACTGGCGTCTGGTGGAAGCGGCTTACGACCTCGGCGCCAATCGCTGGCACGCGCTGAAGCGGATCATTCTGCCGCTGTCGATGCCCGGCGTGATTGCCGGCGCGTTGTTGGTGTTTGTGCCCAGTCTCGGTGCGTTCATTACCCCGGCGATTCTCGGCGGCGGCAAGACACTGATGATCGGCAACCTGATCCAGCAACAGTTCGGCACCGCGCGCAACTGGCCGCTGGGCAGTTCGCTGTCATTCCTGTTGCTGGGGATTCTGCTGCTGTCCCTGGTGCTTTATGCCCTCTACAGCCGTAGCGCCGCCAAAACTCTACGTCGGGGAGCCACCGCATGATCGCCCTGCACCTGAAAAAACTACCGCTGACCCGCGAAGTCAGCCTGTTGATCCTGGCGTATCTGTACGTGCCGATCTTCGTGCTGATCGCCTACAGCTTCAACGCCAACCGTTCGGCCACGGTATGGACTGAGTTCTCCTTTGCCTGGTACGGAAGGATTTTGGCCAACCCGTCGATCCAGACCGCAGCGCTGAACTCGATCATCGTCGCCAGCATCGCCACGGTGTGTGCCACGGCGATTGCGTTGCTCGCGGCGTTGGCGACGTACCGGCCGTTCTATGGACAGAAGATGGTCGAAGGCGGGATCAATCTGCCGCTGATCCTGCCGGAGATCGTCACCGCCGTGGCCACGCTGCTGCTGTTCATGGCGCTGGGGATCAAGCTCGGTTTGCTGACGGTGATCGTCGCGCACATTGGCTTCTGCATTCCTTTCGCGTACCTGCCGATCCGTGCGCGGCTCAATGACCTGGACAAGAGCTTGCTGGAGGCGGCGAACGATTTGTACGCCAACCCGTGGCAGGTGTTTCGTCGAGTGACGCTACCGCTGCTGTGGCCCGCAGTGTTGTCCGGTTCGGTGCTGGCGTTCGTGGTCAGCCTCGACGATTTCATCATGACCTTCTTCGTGGCCGGCCCCGGTTCGACGACGTTGCCGGTGTACATCTTCTCGGCGATCAAGTCCGGCGTGACGCCGGAGATCAACGCGATCTCGACCCTGATGCTGGTGATCTCCATCGTGCTGGTGGTGCTGGCCTTCTGGCTGGGACAGCGCGGCAAAAACCAATGAGCCCTTTCCTTCGCGGTACTTTCGGAGCGTAAAACCATGATGTTGAAAAACACGATCTTCAAAAGCATGCGTTACGGCGTCGCCGGTCTGGCCCTCGGTTGCTTCAGCGTTTTCACCGCGCAGGCCGCCGAACCCAAGGAATTGTTCTTCTATAACTGGACCGACTACTACCCGGTGGAACTGCTGGCCAAGTTCGAGAAGGAGACTGGGATCAAGGTCACCATGGACGGCTACGACAGCAACGAAACCCTGCTGGCCAAGTTGCAGGCCGGTGGCGCGGCGTATGACGTGATCGTGCCGTCGCAGTCGATCATGCGCACGTTGATCAACCAGAACCTGCTGCTGCAAATCGACGCGTCGACCCTGCCCAACTTCCAGTACGTCAAACCGGCGTTCCGCGACCCGAGTTTCGACCCGGGCCGCAAGTTCTCCGCTCCGTACCTGTGGGGCACCACCGGGTTTTCCTATGACAGCGCGCGGGTGCCCGGCGGCAAGCTCGATGACTCTTGGAAAGAGTTCTTCGAACCGCGCAAGGAACTTGAAGGCCAACTCGCCGCCCTCGACACGTCCAGCAGTGTGATCAACGCCGCCAGCCATTACCTGAACGTCGACGAATGCAGCGAAAACCCGCAGGACGCCAAGCGCATTCTGGAGCTGCTGCAAAAACAGAAACCGCACTTGAAGATGTACAGCTCGGACAACACCGTCGACCGCATGGCCTCCGGTGAAGTGATCATGATGCAGAACTGGAACGGCTCCACCGCCCGGGCCACGTTGCAAAAAAGCACCATCAAGTACGTGTACCCGCGCGAAGGCCTGGCGATGTTCCAGGACAACTTCGCCGTACCGAAAAGCGCCCCGCACCCTGGCAACGCGAAGCTCTTCATCGACTGGATGATGAAACCGGAAAACGCCGCCGCCGTGTCCAACGCCATCGCCTACGCCAACGCTATCCAGAGCGACAAACTGATCGACGCCAAATGGCGGGTGATGGACGCGATCAACATGCCCGACGAGTTCGCCTCGCGCCTGCGCCCGGAAAAAGAGTGCAGCAACAAGGCGCGCGAGCTGCAGGACCGGATCTGGTCAAAGCTCAAGGGTTGATCCGAGACCGAGGCGCCGCCTTCGCGAGCAAGCCCGCTCCCACAGGGATTGTGTAAACACCGCTAATCCAATGTGGGAGCGGGCTTGCTCGCGAAGAGGCCCTCCCAAACACCACAAAATTTGAGGTTTGAAATGACCTGGCTACGCAACGTCCGCCCTTACGGCTCCCCCGCCGAAGACCTGCTTCTTGAAAACGGCCTGTTCAAAGATCGATGCCCAGCGTCCAACGCGCCGTTGGCCACCACCGACATCGACGGCCAAAACCAGCTCCTCACCCCGGCCCTGGTTGAAAGCCACATCCACCTCGACAAAACCCTCTGGGGCCAACCCTGGCACCCGAACAGCGCCGGCCCGACGCTCAAGGACTACATCGCCAACGAGCGCCGCGTGCTGCGTGACGTCCAGGCACCGATTGCCCAGCGTGCCGGCGCCCTGCTGGAAAACTGCATCGCCCGTGGCTCGCTGACGATGCGTTGTCACGTCGACATCGACCCGGAATTCGGCCTGCGCCACGTCGAGGCCATGCAACAGCTGCGCGAACGCTACCGCGACCTGATCGACCTGCAACTGGTGGTGTTCCCGCAAACCGGCCTGATCAGCCGCCCCGGCACCGCCGAACTGATGCGCGAAGCCATGGCCCTGGGCGTGGAAAATGTCGGCGGGCTCGACCCGTGCGGCATCGACAACGACCCCATCGCCCAGCTCGACTTCGTGTTTAAGCTGGCCAGCGAATTCGAACGTGGCGTCGACATTCATCTGCACGACAAGGGCGAACTGGGCCTGTGGCAGATCGCACTGATCGCCGACTACACCGAACGCTTCGGGCGTCAGGGTCGGGTGATGATCAGCCACGCGTACTGCCTTGGGATGTTGCCGTGGAGTCAGGTCAAACCGGTGGCCGAGCGTTTGGCGGCCCTGGGCATTTCCCTGATGAGTTCGGCGCCGGCCGATTGCGCGGTGCCGCCGTTTCTCGCATTGCGCGAGACCGGGGTGAACGTGTGCCTGGGTTCGGACGGCATTCGTGATGCCTGGTCGCCCATGGGCAACGGCGACATGCTCGAACGGGCGATGCTGCTGGCGTTTCGTTTCGATTTGAACAAAGACGATGAACTGATGGCGGCGTTTGAAGCCGCCACAGTGAATGGCGCTCGGGCGTTGGGCTGTGAGGGTTATGGGCTGGAGATCGGTCAGCCGGCGGACTTTTTGCTGATGCCGGTGCACACGCTGGGTGAAGCGGTGGTGTCGCGGCCGGTGCGGCAGGTTTATCGCGCCGGTGAGTTGATCGCCGCCGGTGGCCGACTGCTGGTAAGCCGTCTGTGAAAAGGATTGGATTGAAAGCCAGTTGCGTGGTCGGGTTCGACGGCACCCGGCATGTGCTGTGGCGCGACGGCGAAGTGGTGTTCGAAGGTTCGCGCATTGTGTTTGTCGGGCGTGGCTATCCAGGGCCGGTAGATCAGTGGGTCGATTACGGCAACGCATTGATCGGTCCGGGTTTCATCGACCTGGATGCACTCGGCGATCTTGATTCGACGGTGCTGACGCTGGACAACGGCGATGAACGCGACATGGGCCGGATGTGGTCCGAGGATTACCTGACGGCAGGTCCGCGGGAGAGTTACAGCCCCGATGAAGAAGTCTTCAAATACCGCTACGCCTTCACCCAGCTGATCCGCAACGGCATCACCACCGCCATGCCGATCACCTCGATGTACTACCGCGAATGGGCCGAGACCTACGACGAGTTTGCTGCGGTAGCCGGTGTGGCGGGCGAGTTGGGGCTGCGCACTTACCTCGGCCCCTGCTACATGAGCGGCATGAGTTACTGGCGCGCCGATGGAAGCCTCGGGCATCACTGGGATGAAACGCGGGGCATGGCGGGGCTCGAGGCGGCTGCGCGGTTTTTCCGTGATTTCGACGGTGCGCACGAGGGCTTGATTCGTGGCGCGCTGCTGCCGGACCGGATCCAGACCTGCACCCCGGCCCTGCTGCAACGCACTGCCGCGCTGAGTCGGGAACTGAACGCGCCGATGCGTTTGCATTGCTGCCAGGGGCTCGGTGAGGTGGCGATGGTCGAGCAACTGCGCGGTACTTCGCCGCTGGGTTGGTTGCAACAATTGGATTTGCTGACCCCGCGCAGCCTGCTGCCCCACGGCCTCTACACCTGCGGCGATGATGATCTGCAACGCGTGGTGGATGGCGGCGCGAGTCTGGTGCATTGCCCGGTGGTGTTTGCCCGTGACGGCGAGGCGTTGAACTCTTTCGGTCGCTATCGGGCCAAGGGCATCAACTTCGCCTTGGGCACCGACACCTGGCCGGCGGATTTGCTGGAAAACATGCGCCAGGGTTTGAACATCGCGCGATTGATGGAGGGCGGGAACTCGCTCACCAGCACCCTGGATTTGTACAACGCCGCCACCCTCGGCGGCGCCAAGGCCCTGGGCCGCGATGATCTGGGTCGCCTGGCACCGGGCGCCAAGGCCGACATCACGGTGTTCAGCCTTCGCGGCCTGCATTTGGGCCCCTTGTTCGATCCACTGAAAAACCTGGTGCTGGCCGGGCGCGGTGACGACTGCATCGCCAGCTACATCAACGGCCGCTGCGTGATGCGGGACGGTCAGGTTCAAGGCGTCGACTACCCCGCCCTGCAACGCCAGGCGCAACAACAATTCGAAAAACTGATGCGCAGCCACAGCGACCGGGCCTTCGGCCAAGCGGACTGGAAAGGCCTGTTCAAACCGGCGATCCCGTTCGCTGACGACTACAGCGCAGACGCGCCGCTGAGCGCGATTGATCCCCTTCTTTAGAGAATTCTGCCCATGCAAAGCTTTGACTTCAGCCAACTGAGCCCGCGAGACAAGTACAAGATTCTGATCGGCAGCGTGGTGCCCCGGCCAATTGCCCTGGTCACCACCATCGACGGCGAAGGCCGAATCAACGCCGCGCCCTTCAGCTTCTTCAACGCCCTCTCGGCCGACCCGCCGATCCTCGCGTTGGGCGTGGAAAACTACGGCGACCAAAGCCCCAAGGACACCACGCGCAATATCCAGCTCAACCAGGAATTCACCGTGAACATCGTCAGCGATGCCCTGGTGGAAGCCATGAACGTCTGCGCCGTGCCGTTCGCCCCCGGTTTCGACGAACTGACGGCCGCCGGCCTCACCGCCATTCCCGGCACCACGGTCAAATGCCCACGAATCGGCGAAGCCCCGGTGGCCTTGGAATGTCGACGGATGATGGCGCTGTCCATCGGGCAGTCACGGGAGATTATCTTTGGCGAAGTGTTGATGGCGCACGTGCGGGATGAATTGATCGACCCGAAAACCTTGTACATCGATCAACTCGGGCTCGATGCGATTGGCCGGATGGGTGGGCATGGGTATGCGCGCACGAGGGATTATTTCGATTTGCCGACACGCTCGTTGCAGGCGTGGACGGATGCGCCGGGGGGCGGCGAAAGGTTTTGGCCGTCAGGTAAATGATCGTTCCCACGCTCTGCGTGGGAACGCAGCCAGGGACGCTCTGCGTCCGCTGTGACGCAGAGCGTCACGGGAGGCGTTACCACGCAGAGCGTGGGAACGATCAAGTTGGGTTCAGCGGAAATCCCGGCTGCGTACGCTGATGCCGTCGAGCAATGGGCTCAGGTCGCTCAACCGTCCGGCAATCAAATGCCGCACCTCGCCTTCCTTTTCCCAACGCCCGTCGACCTTGAGCAATTGCGAGCCGACCAACACCTGGCGCTGCCGGTCGGCCAGGTCGCGCCAGACGATGACGTTGACGTTGCCGAACTCATCTTCAAGGGTGACAAAGGTCACGCCACTGGCGGTGCCCGGGCGTTGTCGGCCGGTCACCAGCCCGGCGACACTGACCGGTCGTCCATGCTCGACCTCCAGCAGTTCCTTCGAACTGCGGCAGCGCCGGGCTTTCAATTCACCCCGCAATAGAGCCAGCGGATGCGGGCCGAGCGTGGTGCCGACACTGTTGTAATCGGCCAGCAGGTCCTCGCCGACAGTGGGTTTGGGCAACGACACCGCGCCCTCCTCCTGACTCGGCAGACCGGCGAACAAGCCAAGCTGTTTCTGCACACCCGCCACTTCCCAGCGCGCCCGATGACGGTCACCCGCCAGGCCACGCAGCGCACCCGCATCGGCCAGTTGTTCCTGGGCGCGGGCGTCGAGTCGCGCCCGTTCGCCGAGGTCGGCAATGTCGATAAACGCCCCCTTCGACCGTGCGGCTTCGATGCGCCGGGCATCGTCCTCGCGAAAGCCCTTGACCATCCGCAATCCCATGCGAATCGCCGGTTGAGCCCCAGTGATCGGCTCAAGGTTGCAATCCCAATCGCTGGCGCGCACGTCCACCGGGCGAATCTGCAAATGATGCCGGCGCGCGTCCTGCAGAATCTGGTCCGGGCTGTAGAAACCCATGGGCCAGCTGTTGATCAGCGCACAGGCGAAGGCCGCCGGCTCATGGCATTTCAACCAGCAACTGGCGTAGGTCAGCAAGGCGAAACTGGCGGCGTGGGACTCAGGAAAACCATAACTGCCGAAGCCTTTGATCTGCTCGAAGATCTGCGCGGCAAACTCGGCCGTGTAGCCGTTTTTCTTCATCCCGGCGGCCAGGCGATCCTTGTGCGGTTCCAGCCCGCCGTGGCGTTTCCAGGCCGCCATGGAGCGGCGCAGCTGATCGGCCTCGCCGGGGCTGTAGTCGGCGGCGACGATCGCAATCTGCATCACCTGTTCCTGGAACAACGGCACGCCCAGCGTGCGCTTGAGCACCACTTCCAGTGCCGGGGACGGATAGACCTCCGGTTCTTCCTTGTTTCGGCGGCGCAGGTACGGATGCACCATCCCGCCCTGAATCGGCCCCGGACGGACAATTGCCACCTCGATCACCAGATCATAGAAGGTCCGTGGCTTGAGCCTCGGCAGCATCGACATCTGCGCCCGGGACTCGATCTGGAATACGCCAATGGTGTCGGCACGGCCGATCATGTCGTAGGTCGGCGAGTCTTCGGCCGGGATCGTCGCCAGGCTGAGGTCCCGATGACGATGACGGCGCAACAGATCGAAACAGCGGCGGATCGCACTGAGCATGCCCAGCGCCAGGATATCCACCTTGAGCAGCCCGACGGCATCGAGGTCGTCCTTGTCCCACTGGATGATGGTGCGCTCGGCCATGGCGGCGTTTTCCACCGGGACCAGGCTGTCCAGAGGCTGCTCGGAAATCACGAAACCGCCGGGGTGCTGGGACAGGTGTCGGGGGAACCCGATCAACTGCCCCGTCAGGCTCAGCACCCGGCGCAGCACCGGACTCTCGGGATCGAACCCGCCTTCAAGCAGGCGCTCCACGGGCGGTGTTTCATCACTCCAGTGGCCACAGCAATCGGCCAGGGCGTTGATCTGATCCGGCGGCAAACCCAGGGCCTTGGCCACATCACGCACTGCGCCGGCCGCGTGATACGTGCTGACCACCGCCGTCAGCGCCGCACGACTGCGGCCATAACGCTGGAACACGTACTGCAAGACTTCTTCGCGGCGTTCGTGTTCGAAATCGACGTCGATGTCCGGCGGTTCGTTGCGCTCTTTGGAGAGAAAGCGCTCGAACAACAGCGTGGTGCGATCCGGATCGATTTCCGTGATGCCCAAGGCAAAGCACACCGCCGAGTTGGCCGCCGAACCACGGCCCTGACACAGGATTTTTTGCTCACGGGCGAATCGCACAATGTCGTGAACCGTCAGGAAATAGCTTTCGTAGCCCAGTTCGGCGATCAGCTCCAGTTCCTTGTCGATCTGCGTCAGCACCTTGGCCTGCGGTCCTTTTGGCCAGCGCCACGCGATGCCCTCCTCGGTCAGATGCCGCAGCCAGGAGGTGGCTGTCTGGCCTTCAGGGACCAATTCCCGGGGATATTGATAACGCAACTGACCGAGGTCGAAGGCGCAGCGCCGGGCGATGTTCAGCGTTTCGTCGAGCAGGGTTTGCGGGTAGATCGATTGCAGAGCCTCAAGACTGCGCACATGCCGCTCGCCATTGGGATGAAGACGCAACCCGGCCTCCGCCACCGGCACGTGATGACGGATCGCAGTCATGGTGTCCTGCAAGGCGCGCCGTCCACGAGCGTGCATGTGCACATCACCGCTGGCCACTGCCGGGATTCGCAGCTCCCTTGCCAGCATCAACAGCTCGTTCAGCCGTCGGGTATCGTCCTGGCCGCGATGCAGCTGGACGGCCAGCCACAGGCAATCGGCGAAGGTCTGTTTCAGCCAGCGGCCCTGTTCGAAGTCATCGACCGCGTCCGGCACCCACAATGCCAACAGGCCCGGCAAGGGTTCGCTGAAGTCCTCGCGCAGCACTTGATACTGGCCTTTCTGCGTGCGGCGTCGGGCTCGGGTAATCAATCGGCACAGCGCTTGATAACCCTCGAGGTTTTCCACCAGCAACACCAGTTTCGGACCGTTCTCGATGCGCACTTCGCTGCCGATGATCAGCGGCAGCTCCACGGCTTTGGCCGCTTGCCAGGCGCGGACGATACCGGCCAGGGTGCATTCATCGGTGATCGCCAAGGCCTGATAGCCCTGCTTTTTCGCCCGCTGAAAGAGTTCGAGGGCACTGGAAGCACCGCGCTGGAAACTGAAGTTCGACAGGCAGTGCAGCTCGGCATAGTCGATGCTCATGCGAACCAGCCTTGCAGCCACAACGGACCGTCCTCACCGACCGCACGGTAGGCCCAGCCCTGCTGGCCGGAACGGGTTTCGATCAGGAAGTAATCGCGGCGCACATCGGCGCCGTCCCACCAACCGGACTCGATGCGCTCCGGCCCCATCAGGATGCGCGCCGAACCTTCGTGCACCGCCAGCGGTTCGGTCAGCAGCCAACCCGGACGTTGCACGCCGGGCAGCCCTGCACAGCGCTGACTGTCGACACTGGCCTGCCACGCGCATTCCGGCCGGTGATCGGCCTGGAACCGCAAGCCCTGCACCGCGTCATCCCCCAACCGCGCGCGCAAGCGTTCGCGCAGTTGCTCCCAGGGCAAGGACTGCTGCGGGCGGTCGTCGAACAGCTCCTGATACTGGGGAACGAAGGCCGGCAAGTCTTCGGCGCGCAGGCGAAAACCGCGCACCGGGGCCGCGACCTGGATGTGCTCCAACCGGCCCCGGGCCAGTTCAAAGAGCATCGCCGGATCACGTTCGGCGCTGAGCAGGCCGACCTTGATGACGGTGTCCGGCAGCCCGGCGTGCTCCAGGTGCAGGTCAAAACGCTGCACGCCGCTGTCCCGACCGCAAAGAAACGCCGACAGGTCGCCGGTCAGCCGGCGTAACGGAAACAGCAGCGCCTGATGGGACTGCACGTCGAAGTTGAGCTCGATGCGCACATCGAACCGGTCCGGCGGCAGGTAGAACGCCAGCGCCAGCCGCCGTAAGCCGAGCAAGGCGTCCAGATGCTTGAGCACCCGGGCCTCGAAACGCCGGGCCAGACTATGGCGAGGCAACGCCTGAACCTGGCTCAAGGTGCGCAGCCCCATGCGCGACAACGCGGTGGCCACGCTGGTTTCCAGCCCGATCCGGTCGATAGGCAACTGCCCTAGATGATGCTGCAAGGCTTGATCGTCGGGCACCACCAGACCGTCATAAGCATTGGCCAGCACCCGTGCCGCCACCGGGTTGGGCGCGGCAACAATCCGATGGCGAAACCCCAACTCGCCGAGTTCGGCGCGCAACCGCGCCTCGAATTGCGGCCAGGCGCCGAACAGTCCCAGGCTGGACTCGATTTCAAACACCACCGCACGCGGGTAATGCACGCTGACTTGTGAACTGAATCGATAAGCCCAGGCGGCCAGAAACTGCTGCCAGTGCTCGATCTCGGCCGCGTCGTATTCAGCCGTGACAAAGCCTTTGCTCAAGGCCTGGGCGGCGGTCATCGACTGGCCCGGACGCAAGCCCAGCGCCCGGGCCGAAGCGTTGACCGCTTGCAACACCCGACGCTGGGCCGGGCCGGTCAGCAGCGCCAGCGGTTCATCGGGATCGGAACGCTGACGCAGTACCGCGTCCAGCGCCAATTGCGGGAAGAGAATGCACACCCAGCGCATGGCAACCTCAATGTCCCACGGGGAAGGCAATCGGCGCCGAACGCGCCAACCCGCCCCGACACTTGAGCACGCGCAATTGTGCAGGCCTGGCATCGATGGCGATGCGCAGTGCCGCGGGCGAAGGGTTGATCGCCTCATTGATCGAGCGGTAGGCAAACGCCAGGGTCGAGCCGGTTTCCGCCGCCACCTGCAAGCGCCGCAACGCCCGGTCATCGGCCTTGTGCGGCCAGCACAGCACTGCGCCGCAACTGCCTGAACGCAGGCATTGTTCCGCTGCCCACAAGGCATCGCGCTCGCTGGCCTGGATGATCGACAACTGACGCAGATCGACCCCGGCGTTCTGCCAGGCCTGGGGATATGGCACGTAAGGCGGCGCCACCAGCACGATGCGCTCGCCCGCGGCGGACAACCGCGCCAGCGCCGGCCACACCAGTTGCAACTCGCCAACACCCTGCCCGGCCAAAAGGATTTCGGTCAGCGCCGCTTCCGGCCAGCCACCGGTGGGCAACGCCGCATCCAGCGCAGCATGCCCGGTGGGTTGCGGGCTGACGGCCGGTGGCGCAGGCCGGCCCTTCCAGACCTGGCCGCCATTGAACAGCGTATCCAGCGCAACGACGGCGCCCATCACCCTTGCCTCACCAGGCCGCAGAACACCCCTTCGATGGCCAGGTCCTGACTGGCTTCGACGGTGATCGGCTTGTAGGCCGGATTGCGTGGCAGCAATCGGACAACCTCGCCGACCCGCTCGAAACGTTTGATGGTGACTTCGCCGTCGAGTCGCGCGACGACGATCTGGCCGTTGACCGCCTCGGGATTGCGGTGCACGCCCACCAGGTCGCCGTCGAGAATGCCGTCCTCGATCATCGAGTCACCCTGGACCCGCAGCATGTAATCCGGCACCCGCGAGAAGATCGACGGGTCGAGCAGCAAGCGGCTGTGAACCTCGGCATCGGCACCGATCGGCGCACCCGCTGCCACTCGGCCGAGTACCGGAATGTCCAGCAACTCGGGCCGCGCCGGTTGTCCGAGCAAACGAATGCCCCGGGCCTGATGCGCATTGACCTCGATAAAACCGGCCTCGGTCAGCGCCAGCACATGCTTGCGCGCCACGCTACGGGAGGCGAAACCGAACGCCTCGCTGATTTCAGCGAGGCTCGGGGACTGACCCTGCTCGGCGATTCGATCGCGGATAAAGGTCAGGATGGCGGTACGGCGGGGAGTTAAAGTCGTCATGGAGTACATTTGTACTCTTTTGGTTTTTTCCTGGCAAGGACCGCCAGTCAGCTGGCTGGTCGACCACACAACCCGAGGTAAACACAAATTACGGTGTCGGCGGAGGCCGACAGGGTGAATGAGGCTCCGTACTACTCAGGGCCGGCCTCATCGCGAGCAGGCTCACTCCCACAGTGGATCGAAGCCAGCCGCAAATCCTGCCTACACCACGAAACCTGTGGGAGCGAGCCTGCTCGCGATGGCGACCGTTCAGTCAATGCAGATGGAAGCTATGCCGGCCTCTTCGCTCTCCATTTGGATTGAGTTTCAACGGAGCAAGGGATTTCGACTTTCAGATGCGCCGAACCGCCGCCTCACGCTGCTCGGCAGCTGCTACATCGGTGGGGCATTCGGTGAGCGTTAGCCGCGCTTGAGGATCTGGTCCATCACCCAATCGGTTTTCAGCGCTTGTTCGGCCACGGCTGGATGCCGCGCTTCTCCCCGAATATGCGCGTTCATGCCCAGCACGTGATGCCACTGAATGTGCTCATGGTTCTCGATGTGCAGGCTGAGGCTTTCATCGGCTTCAAGCTGAACCGGATGCTCATCGAATACGGAAAAGCTGATCCGGCCTGTGCTGCCGATCAGCTCGACCCGATCTTCGCGGCGGTCTGCGACGAAATTCCAGCAGCCCATACCCAGGGCGCCGGAAGCAAACCGCCAACTGGCGCTGACGGCATCCTCGGCGGCATACAAACCGGCCTGGTGCGCGGTAAACCCGGCGACTTCGACGATGTCGCCAAGCAGGTACTGGAACAGATCGAAGCCATGACTGGCCAGGTCGGCGAAATAACCACCACCCGCAATCGCCGGGTCGGTGCGCCAGTTATCGGTACCGCCAAGATCGGTCGGAGATGGCGCTTTGGTCAGGGACCAGGTCAGGTGCCGGACCTCGCCGATCCGCCCTTCCTCCAGCCATTGCCGCACTTGCTGGAAGCGCGGAAGTGAACGCCGGTAGTAGGAAACAAACAGGTGCAGCCCGGCATCGGCAAAGGCCTTTTGCATCTCGCGGCTTTGCCCGGCATTCAACGACATGGGTTTCTCGACGCAGCAATGTTTGCCGGCGGCGGCCACTCTCAAGGCGTAAGCGTGATGGCTGTCAGGTGGCGTTGCGATGTACACCGCGTCGACTTCGGGATCATTGATCAGCGCGTCGACATCGGTGTAGACCCGAGCGATGCCGTGACGCGCGGCGTAATCCGACACCGCGTCCAGACGCCGGCCCATCACCGCCACCAGCGCCGAGCCGGGCGCCTTGTAGAAGGCCGGTCCGCTCTTGCGTTCAGCGACGCTGCCACACCCGATCATGCCCCAGCGCACCGCGTTCATACTCACTCCCTGATGTTTAGCCGACGCGCAGTGCGCGCAGGTCCAGATGCCCGTCCTTGAGCGGCGGGCACCAGTAGTAGCCGCCGGTGATCGGCCGGCTGATGCGATACAAGCCGTCGGTGATGCCGTCTTCCAGACCGCTCATGCGGCGCAGTTGGGCTTCGAAGGCGTCGAGGGAGAAACCGAAGGCCAGGAACATCAGGCCGGCGCGATCGCCTTCGATCCACGGCATGGAACGGCGCACCACGAAGGCCTCGGGGGCGAAGCTTTCCTGGGCGGTACGTTTGACGTGAGCGGAGATCGGCGCGTCGTCGATTTCTTCGTTGTCGCTCAAACGACGGCCCATGATGTTGTCCTTCTCATCGGACGGCATCGCGTGGAAACCCTTCAGGTCGTGCTGCCATTGCTGGATCGCGGCGAAACTGCCGCCGACCGTTCCGTCAGCGCCGTTACTCACCAGCGCGGCGGCGACGGCGGCTTCGTCGTGAGGGTTTTCGGTGCCGTCTTCGTAACCGGTCAGGTCATGGCCGGTAAGGTGACGGAAAGTTTCGTTCATCTGCACCAGGCGCAGGGCCGGGGCCAGCGCGGCTTCGATGGCGTTGCTGCGGTTGAGCAATTCGCCACGGTCGACACCATGCAGCCAGCACCAGAGCGCGTGCTGGGTGGACGGGTTGTCGACGCCGACACCGGTCAACGCTGGAAAGGTGCGCAGGCCGTCGATTTGCCCCTTGAGGGCCTTGACCAGGGACTCACCGAACCCGACCACGGCCGACTTCCCGTCCACCAGTCCCTTGAGATTCTCCAGCGCGGCCGGCAAGGCAGCGGCGGATTCGAGTGCGAAGAACATATGACGAGCTTGAGGCGGAACTGGGGTGGCGAGAATGCCCGGCTGGTAGTAACTCATATGAACTCCTTCAGAAAGAGCGCGAAGTTTAACCGCAGGATGGTTACTTGTGTGTTTTCAGGGCAAAAGGTCGCAGCCCCGTAACCCTGTAGCCGCTACGACGATCCGCAACGTCGTACCAAAAGAATCCTAAGATGAGTCATGACAAGCGAGTCCGAGGTCTGCTAAAACGATTCATCAATTGCATCACCCAATCCAGACGGGGTAGCGACATGACCACAGCACACATCCTTGGCAACCTGTTTCCCGACGCCAGCGACATCCCGGAAAAATACCGCCTCGACGGCCAGACCGAGCAGCGTGAATACCTGGTCGACGGTGAGCTGAAAACCTGGTCCGGGCCCCTCGCCCAAGTCCGCAGCCCGGTGTACCTGACCGGCGAAAATGGCGACGAACAAGTAATCCTCGGCAGCACGCCGCTGCTCGATGCCGACACCGCATTGACCGCGCTCGACGCCGCCGTCCGCGCCTATGACCGGGGCCAGGGTCTGTGGCCGACGATGCGCGTAGCCGAACGCATCCAGCACGTCGAAGCTTTCCTAGCACGCATGCGTGAACAGCGCGAAGCCGTGGTCAAGCTGCTGATGTGGGAAATCGGCAAAAACCTCAAGGACTCGGAGAAAGAGTTCGACCGCACCTGCGATTACATCGTCGACACCATCAATGCGCTCAAGGAGCTCGACCGCCGCTCCAGCCGTTTCGAACTGGAACAGGACACCCTAGGCCAGATCCGCCGCGTACCGCTGGGCGTGGCGTTGTGCATGGGACCTTACAACTACCCGTTGAACGAAACCTTTACCACGCTGATTCCGGCGCTGATCATGGGCAACACCGTGGTGTTCAAACCGGCCAAGCTCGGTGTACTGCTGATTCGTCCGCTGCTGGAAGCGTTCCGCGACAGCTTCCCGGCCGGGGTGATCAACGTGATCTACGGCAGCGGCCGCGAGACCGTCAGCGCGCTGATGGCCAGCGGTAAAATCGACATCTTCGCGTTTATCGGCACCAACAAAGCCGCCAGTGACCTGAAAAAACTCCATCCAAAACCGCACCGCTTGCGTGCGGCATTGGGCCTGGACGCGAAAAACCCCGGCATCGTGCTGCCCGAAGTCGATCTGGACAACGCGGTCAGCGAAGCGCTCACCGGTTCCTTGTCTTTCAACGGTCAGCGCTGCACCGCGTTGAAAATCCTCTTCGTCCATGAAGACGTGGTCGAAGCGTTCATCGACAAATTCAACGCCAGACTTGCCAACCTCAAACCCGGCATGCCGTGGGACAACGGCGTGGCGCTGACGCCATTGCCGGAAGCGAGTAAGGTCGATTACCTGCACTCGCTGGTGGCGGATGCCGTGAGCAAAGGCGCCGCCGTGGTCAACCCCAACGGCGGTGAGGCCCGCGCCTCGTTCTTCTACCCCGCCGTGCTGTACCCGGTGACGCCGCAGATGCGCGTCTATCAGGAAGAACAGTTCGGCCCGGTCGTGCCAATCGTGCCTTACCGGCATCTGGACACGGTGATCGATTACGTTCTGGAATCGGACTTCGGCCAGCAACTGAGTATCTTCGGCACCAACCCAGTGGCGGTCGGCCGGCTGGTCGATACCTTTGCCAACCAGGTTGGCCGGATCAATCTCAATGCCCAGTGCCAGCGCGGCCCGGACACTTTCCCGTTCAACGGTCGCAAGAACTCTGCCGAAGGCACGCTGTCGGTGCATGATGCGTTGCGGGTATTTTCGATTCGCACGCTTGTGGCGACCAAGTTCCAGGAAACCAACAAAGAACTCATCAGCGAGATCATCAGCGGACGCAGTTCGAGCTTCCTGACCACCGATTACATTTTCTGAGGAAACCGAGCCTGAGCACATTCAGAGCCCATCGACTGCCACCTCTGTTGCGCCGACTGCTGCGTCCGTTACTCGACCCGTATCGGCGCTATCGCCACGCCCGGGTGATCCACGCGGTGCGTGTGTCGCTGGGGTTGCTGGCAACTATCCTGCTGACCACCGGCATCAACCTGCCCCACGGTGAGTGGGCGTCGGTGACGATGCTGGTGGTGATCGGCGGCCTGCAGCATCACGGCAACATCGGCAAAAAAGCCGCCGAACGCGCCATCGGCACCTTGATCGGAGCCGGCGTCGGCTTGCTGCTGGTGGCGCAACAGGCGTGGCTCGGGATGCCGTGGCTGACCTATTTCGCGATGGCCGTGGTCTGCGGATTCTTCTCCTACCACGCCATCGGCAAGGGCGGTTACACCGCGCTGCTCTCGGCGATTACCGTGTTTATTGTCGCGGGGCATGGCGACAACCCGATCACCGACGGGCTGTGGCGTGGGGTGGACATCCTGATCGGCATCGCCCTGGCCCTGGCGTTTTCTTTCGCCTTGCCGCTCTACGCGGTTTATTCCTGGCGCTACAACCTGGCCGATGCCTTGCGCGACTGCGCGACGATCTACGGCCGCATCATCAATGGCCAATCGGTTACCGATGACGAACACCATAAACTGGTGGGCCGCCTGAACACAGTGATGGTGCAACTGCGCTCGTTGATGCCGTCGGTGTCCAAGGAAGTGCGGATTTCCATGACCGAACTCGATGCCATTCAGCGCCACTTGCGGATGTGTGTCAGCACTCTGGAAATCCTCGGCAACACCCGACCTGACGCCAGTGACCCCGATGCGATGGCCCGTCTTCAATTGGCGTTGAAAGCCGAGCATCGGCTGATTCGGGTGCAACTGATCGGTATGGCCAGGGCGCTGAAATCCGGTGCCTCCCAGCGGTTGAACCGGCCCGTCGAACTGCCGTCGGATTCAAGCCTGACCGCAACGGTTTACAACCCGCTGGACGGATATCAGTTATTGGTCCGACAGCTAGCCGCCAACATCGGCGAGATGCGCCAGCGCTTGGCCAAGACGGCACCGCGCTGGAACATCTGACGTTTCTTTACGGCTTACTGCGTTGTTACCGTCCGACGAAATTTCAGGGTCCAACCCTGTTGCATGCCGGCAGCGGCCAACAGAATCGCGGCTACGCCGATCCATTGCAGCGGTTCCAGGCGATGGCCAAAGGCAAACCAGTCAACGAAAATCGCCGCAATCGGGTAGATGAAGGACAACGCACCGGTCAGTGCCGTCGGCAGTTTTTGAATCGCGCCGTAGAGCAGCACATACATCACGCCGGTGTGGACAATGCCCAGGGTTACCAGACTGGCCCAGGCACTCGGCGCTTGCGGCAGTGCCGAAAAGTGCGCGAATGGCGCGAGTAACAGCACGCCGGTGGTGACCTGAATCAGCGCAATCAGATGCGGCGGTGTACCGGTCAGGCGCTTGATGATCAACGCGGCAATCGCGTAAAGAAATGCCGCCCCCAACGCCAGAGCGATGCCCATCAGGTAATCATTACCGCTCTCGCCCTGCCCGCCATGTGCGCTGACAATCGCCAGCATCCCGAGAAACGAAATACCCAGCCAGAACAGTTTCTGTAGAGTGATTTTCTCGTTGAGGAACAACGCTGCCAACCCCACCAACATGAACGGCTGAACGTTGTAAACCGCGGTACCGATGGCAATCGAGGCGCGGGAGTAAGAAGCAAACAACAGCACCCAGTTGCCGACAATCGCCACGCCACTGAGCACAGCCAGCAAGAACGTGGTGCGGGTGAGAATGCCGGGACGGAGGAAGCCGAATGCCGCGCAGATCAGCAACAAGGTGCCGGCGCCGAACACGCAACGCCAGAACACTACGTCCAGCACCGGTTGCCCGGACACCAGCACGAACCAGCCGATGGTCCCGGAAATCAGCATGGCGGCGGTCATTTCAAATGACCCGTGACGTATGGTTTTGTCCATCATCAGACTCCTGTGTTTGAGCCCAAAGTATGCCAATCCGCCGAGGGGCTTCTCCAGCGCAAAAAGCAGGCTAAACTCGAAATCTGCCTTTTTTATCAAGGCGGTTTTAATTAATTGCCTAATAGGGGTTCGTCATGACCGACGATATCGACCAAGTGCTGATCACGGCATTGATGGAAGACTCACGCCGCTCGCTCAAGGCTCTGGCGCAGATCAGCGGCCTGTCTTCGCCCAGCGTCGCCGAGCGTTTGCGTCGTCTCGAAGAGCGTGGCGTGCTCAAGGGTTACACCGTCGAGATCGACCCCAAATGCTTTGGTTATCAACTCCAGGCCATCGTCCGTATTCGACCGCTGCCAGGCCAGTTGCAGGAAGTGGAACGGCAGATCCAGGCCATTCCCGAATTTACCGAGTGCGATAAAGTCACCGGCGACGATTGTTTCATCGCCCGCCTGCATGTGCGCTCGATGGAACAACTGGACATCCTGCTCGACCGCCTCAACACCCACGCCGAAACCAACACTGCAATCGTCAAGAAAACCCCGGTCAAGCGCCGCTTGCCACCGATGGCGTGAGTTCCCACTCAAATCGCAGGCAAGAAAAAACCCGCCGAAGCGGGTTTTTTCCTCAAGGGTGACGATTAATCATCGCGGCTCATGATGCCGAACAGCTGCAACAAGCTGACGAACAGGTTGTAGATCGATACATACAGGCTGATGGTCGCCATGATGTAGTTGCGCTCGCCGCCGTGAATGATGGCGCTGGTCTGGAACAGAATGCAGACCGAGGAGAACAGCACGAAACCTGCGCTGATCGCCAGTTGCAGACCGCTGATCTGGAAGAAGAAGCTGGCAACGACCGCACCCAGCAACACGAAGAAACCCGCAGTGATGAAACCACTTAGGAAACTCATGTCCTTGCGGGAGATCAGCACATAGGCCGACAGGCCGCCGAACACCAGCGCAGTCATCGCAAATGCGGAACTGACCACCTCGGCGCCGCCCTGCATACCCAGGTAACGGTTGAGGATCGGGCCGAGCAGGAAACCCATGAAACCGGTCAGGGCAAATGCCGACACCAGGCCCCAAGCCGAATCACGGAGTTTGTTGGTGAGGAAGAAAAGGCCGTAGAACCCGATCAGCACCACGAAAATGTTCGGGTAGCCGACGCGCATCTGCTGAGCGACATACGCCATCACGCCGCTGAATGCGAGGGTGAGAGCGAGTAAGCCGTAAGTGTTGCGCAGGACGCGGCTAACCTCTAGCTGCTCAGCCTGCACGCTGTTATTAACTGCGTAATCCTGTTCGCGCATGGCGACACTCCTGTTGGTTTGAAACGTTCAGTCGCAAAGATCATAACAGACGCTCTGTAACAAGCTATGCGGAGAGTTTGACAGTGTGTTTCATTCAGGTATTATGGCGCCCGCAACGCAAACGGAGGTGTGGCCGAGTGGTTTAAGGCAACGGTCTTGAAAACCGTCGACTGTAACAGGTCCATGAGTTCGAATCCCATCGCCTCCGCCATATTTGTACCGACAAAGCCCTGATTTTTCAGGGCTTTGTCGTTTCTAGGGTTTGGGGGGCGGCTCTTCTTTATTGGGGGCGTTACAAAACTATTTGGTAACCGTTACAAAACTTTCCGGTTTTCTCCCTCCTCCGGCGTCCTGCCGATCGTTAAACATCCTTCATGTAACGCGATGCTACGCTGTCCTCAAAACCGAGGATTTGCGATGCCACATTCAGACCTTCTCCCTTCCCTGCTGTACAAGATCAACGAAAACCAGCTCGCCCTTGAGGCCGCCATCCTGGAGCTTTCCAATTGGGTCGAGGTCCGCGGTTCGGCTGACGTCGCCGACAACGTCCGCGGTGCCCTGGATACCATCGACAAGAACGAAGAATTCATCAAGCTGACGCTGGCGGTGTTGATGACGCCGGAGTGACCTTGCACTGTGAACAGAATTACACCGCGATTCTAAAGGGGTAAGACAACGTACTCAGGGCCAATGAAACCGGGCACCTCCTTACTTTGGAATACCCGGTTTTAACCTGCTTTACACGGTCAGTGGTACAAAAATTGGTACGAGCTTCCGACCGTATTCGGCTGATTATTCTGGAGAAGTGATATGGATATTGAGCAGCTGAAACTCTCACTGCAACCTTGGCTCGCCCTGGAGACCTGGCATACAGGTCACGCACTGGACGAGCAGCGTTTTCACAAGGCTCTTAAGTCAGCATTCAAAAAGCTCGGCACTCCAATTGCCGTGGATCATTTCCGTGACGCCATCATCCTGGGGTTGGCTGAGTATCGGGCGAGTGACGTCAAGAATTTCGAAAATGACGTAGATAGCTTCGCTCAGCTCGGCGAAGACATTTCGTACTACGTTGCCAATACCTCGAAGTAACATAGTCCTTTGGTTGGGCGTTTAGGCGCCCACCATGTCAAGGCGACCCCGAAACCTATGCAAGCTGTTGATCCACAACGATAAACAGGTGTTTTTAGATAGGTGAAAAACCGCTACATGCCCCTATAAGAATCAATAACTTAGCGTTGTATATTCGTACAGTAGTCCCCCCACCTCCTCCGGCGTTCTGCCGACCGAACACTATCACTTTCCTGTAAAAAGGTTCGCGGCCGCCAACGGCTTTCGAGCGCGACCGCAAGATTCAGCCCCTATGAAGTCGTTAACCTTTTTCAGCTCCGACTTTTGAAATGCGGCCCCGCTACAAATCAAAAATGAATCCCCCCGAGCAGCCTCGGCGCAGTCGCAGAGCGGTTGAAACCTAAAGATCTATGACACCTAGCCGATCCTCTGGTGACTCCTAACGCATTCAAGCACCAATTTGGTTGATTGAAAGCGTCCTGAAATCATGGACTGGCCGCATGGAGAATTGCCAGCCGCACTCTCTCAAGGATGCCTCATGTTTCGATTGCTTTTATCGTCCTGCCTGCTGTCACTGTGTGCCGTCGCTCAGGCAGCTCAACCCGCCGCCCCTTTGGACATGGCCGCATCGCAAAGGATCGTGAACGCCTTCAAGGACTACTACGAAGACGATTTCAAGAGTGAAATGGCCCGGGTACCAAAATTTGCAATCCCCACCCCGGAGCAATCCTATGTTTATGCCAAGTACATGAATAAAGCATTTGCAAAGGCTGGTTATAGTCTGGACGAAACGCTGTATGATTTTTTCAAAACCGGTGGCATATCCGGCGGCACTGCTGGCAAGCCGAATGTATTGTTTATGCAAAAATTGAACCTTACACAATATGCCATCTCCCTCAAGAATGCCGGCACTGCTAATGCATTTATTAAGGCCGATGCGGTTTCTGAAAGAACAATAGCGTATGCAAAGGATGTTGCGATAGACGTTCCAATTACCAATATTGATTATGTAATTGGTGCAACCCCTGGGTATACGATTCAGGGTCTTGAGAAATACAAGCGAGAGAACGGACGGTTCATAGGACACATCAAGCCGGGTGTCGGACCTTGGAAAGACTGGCTGTACTTTGAATCGGAAAGTCTTAGGGGTGAACAATACGGAGTCGGACTAGTACAAATCTCTAGCGTTGACGGGAATGAACTGGAGGTTTTGAAAGCTCTGAATGGTAAAAGAGTGAAAATGGAGGGTACTTATTTCATGGCTAAAGGGCAGCAGATGGGCGAGCGCAATTCCAAAGTCATAGCCATCGACCCAAGATTTTTTGACCTAAGCCATAAACTGATATTCAAAGTACTCTAACAATCTAAACCTTTGCTTCTAAAGACCGCCGCAATATCAAAGATGGAGCCATCTCTTATGCGCAACTACATTATCGCACCAGTTCTCCTTGCAATTCTCTCCTCCTCCTGCGCTTTTGCAAAAAGTGAGTATTCTCCTGAATACAGTACTTGCACTCAGAACTCAGGAGGCAACACATCCTCGCTCAGTGATTGCAGTCATGAAGAGTTAGTCAAGCAGAATGCCCGGCTGAATAAGGCTTATAAGTCGGCGATAACTGTCCTACCTGTCGGGAAGATGAGAAAACTGCAAGAAGGCCAAGCTTTATGGGTGAAATTTCGAGATGCTGATTGCAGCATGTACTATTCCCTCACTGGTGGCACTATGGACCTCCTTGAAGGGGCGGGGTGCGAACTGAGCATGACCTTGGAGCGAGCAGATGCGTTGGAATGGTTTGCTGAGAATGGCGCCGGGGAGGATGAGCAGGAAGGTGAGCAAGATGCGTTATGAGTAATCGTTAGCCTGCAATAATAAGCTGCCAGCTCGTTCACCTTAACTAATCCGCAAAACGTAGAAAGCCCTGCTCTGAGAAATCCAGAGCGGGGCCTTTTTTGTACAGGGCGCTGTAGCGCCAGTCCTGCACCTTCCACGTCCCGCCCACCGCCAGCAACAACAGCGCCAGCACGCCGGCCACCGCCAGCTTCAGCGCTGCGGGGTTCATGGTACGTCCTTGAAGAAGATGTGACGGCCAAGCTTTAGCGTCTGCTTGGCACCCTTCGCCCAGACCGGTGGCTTCGGCATGGTGGTCGCGAAATAGTGGGTAGCGCCACCAGTTGGATCTAACACCTTACCGGCCAAAACCTGGTCAGCGGCGATCTGCGCTTGGGCGAACTCGCGGAATGGGATCGGCTTCGCGCCACTCAGGTAAACGTAGTTCGGGTCGTTCCTGTTCCAGCAGCTGAACTGGTACGGTTTCTGGCAAACGCCGACGTAACCCTCGCCCCACCATGATTTGGCCTTGCCATCGTTCACTCGGTTGCGGATTGTCCAAGCCACGGCAATCTGGCCGGCCAAACTTTCGCCGCGGGCCTCACCCCATAGCGTACGCGCGAGGATGTCTCGGTCGTTATCGGTTGCAGTCATCACTTTTCTCCTGGCGAAAAAAAACCGGCAACTGGCCGGCGCGTAGATTTTTAGAGATCGAGCCAGTGAGGGCATGTATCAGCCATTCCCCTGCTCGGTGAAGATGTGGTCAATCCGTTTGGGATCGGACAAAATGTTTCAATGTTTCCTAAACATCACGTTTCAACTCAAGCACGGACGCCCAAACATGAAATTCGCAAGCATTTTATTAATTTCGACCTTGTTGACAGGTTGCGGGACGATCAACACTGTCTTCAGAGATGACATGGTAGCGAGCAACAAGCTCGCCCGATGGCACTCACATTGCGACTCAATTCCACGAATTTATAGCGGCGCCGCGCTGAATTACTGCACGTTGGATGCAGAGCCCCGTCATTCTGTCGGCTTTGATGGCCACCCTGCGGCGCCATTAATACTTTTCGATTTTGCCCTTTCTGGTGTGGCCGACACGGTCGTGCTGCCATACACGATCTATCTGCAGAACAAACGCGGAGATATTCCGAAGGCGCGCTTCGAGTGACGCCCTCGTTGTGAGCCTCTGGCATCCATTGACGCAAAAACGCCGGCTTTGGCGCCGGCGTTCGGAAGAATCTGCAGCATTTGCTGCGCGGTGATCGGCATACTTTTCTCCAGACGAAAAGCCCGCACTCGGCGGGATCAATGGTTAAGCTGTGCACTCCACGCATGGAGGCATTTATGAAGTACACAACAATTCTTTTGATTGCCGCTTTGCTCGACGGCTGCTCCTCATACAGTGAGCGCGGTACCGGTGAAGGCGGAAGGGAATTCAACAACAAGGGCTATACCGTCCGCTGTGATGCGACCCCGGCCAATCAGCCAGGCTGCTACACACCTCCGCCGTCATGGTCTTAGTGGCCTTCAAACAACATAAAATTTAAGTTGGGTGCGAACTGAAATCAGCTTCTCATTCGGTTCGATGGCGGGCATACAGTGGCGGATCGTTTAAGCGGGACGAATCGGGCGCGGCGCCAAATCTGGGGAGCGCTCGGCATCTTCCTTCCGGTTGCTGACCTGGTCGCGATACTTCAGCCACTACCTGTGAATACCAGGAAGCAGATCTGGAACCGCTCCATAGCCAGGTTCAGCGCAGACGCAAAAAAAAGCCCGCTCAAGGCGGGTTCCGTTCGAGATAATTTTAAAAGGTCATATATAGGGCGCCCATCCGGGTACGGGCAATAAACCTGGGGGCGCAACGTACCAGACAAACACAAACCCGGCCAACAGCAGCACAGAAAGTACGATGACAATAGATCGATGCATCCTCACTCCTTGAGTTTTGACAGCTTTTCCAGTGAGTAGTATGGCGATGTGATATCGCCAAGTCACTCCTTGTCCCAGCTCAATTATCTGAGCTAGGATTCGCGCCACGTTCCCCCCGTATTAAAGGGTGCGAGGGAAAATAGAAACCCCGGTGGCCGAGAAGCTCCGGGGTTTTGCTTTTCTATTCCCGCTGATAGCATTGCAGCAAGTTTTCGATGTTCCCCATCTGAAAAACAGAAGCCCTGGTGATTACAGCTCACCGGGGCTTCGTCTTTTCAATCTCCAGACGAAGAAAACCCCGAACGGGTCGGGGTTGTCGTGTACTGCTTGGCGCCGCCTATCCTGACGCCAGCCCAGAACAACCAGGCCCGCCATCGCGCTACACCTTCCGCCCTCAGCGCCCGGTACAGCACCGCGTCCGCCTACTTGCGGCTCACCTGCCCGCCGAAGTACAGCCAGTCATGCACGGTCGCGGCGTAGTTGCCATAACCGGACACCAGAGCAAACAGCACGAACAGGAAGACGTTGTGCAGTACCTTGATGCTGGCAAAGTCGGTGATGAAACCGGTCGGCACAATGATCGTGCGCTCGTCATCATCAGCCAGCACCAGATCATCGAGAAGCGTGTAGGTGCGCCGGTCGGTCTGCTCAGTTTTCAGGGTGGTGACGAAGCGGCTCATGTTGGTAATTCCAGCGCCGGCAGCTCAAGCAGAAATTCATCCACCGTAGGCTGTTCGCGCTCGCCCGACTTCACCGCATCCAGTTGCTCGTAGGCATAGGCCCAGACCAGTGAGCGCCATTTGCGAAAAGCGATGCCATCATTCTGGAATTTCGGCACTGCCGGCTCTTCCGCGTAACTCACGACCGTGCTGACATCGTCGTAGCCTGCGGCCACAGCGCCAGCATTCAGATGGCTCTGAATCGCTTGCTCGAAAGTCGACCTAACCGCCTCGGCCACTTGGGCGGGATCCGCCGGGATCACCACCCATGCGCGGAACCAGCGGCCATCCTGTTCGCGGATATCACCGTATTCCAGGCCTTCGAGTAGTTGCAGTTCCGGGCGCGGATCTTCTTTGAGCACCGCCGCACCATAATCCTGCAACATCTCATTGTTCATGTCGCTGTCGGGTGGAAACGACACTTCAGGATAAGTCGCGCGCAGTTCGTTAGGACTAATGACTTTCCGAGTTTCTGTCAGTACCAATTTCATGAAGTTATCCTATTTTAATCATTCGACAGGCACGGACTAAAAGACTGCTGACCTTAGTAGCATCGGCTCGCGCACCGGCTAAAAACTCTTTGGTATAAGAACTCGCAGCACTTGAATTAGTCGAAGTCCAATACGCCGCAGTAACATCAAACTCTTCAGGCCCATGCACGTTAGTTTCCGTCACGTATCGAAACGCATCTGAAGGCGTTTGCGCTGGGTCCGAGGCTGTATATGTAGTGCCCTGTGGATCAGAGTTACCGTTGAAGCCTGAAAGCGTCGCCGTGTCGTTGCTGTTTGTGCGAGGCTTTAAATTGCGATAACAGAGTTCAAGTTGTTCTGTTGCTGGCAAAAACCAATCAGCAAATCCACCAATCGAAAGCGCTGTGCACCATTGAGCGGCGGCATGATTAACGGCATCGGCAACCATGGCGGCCGTATTACTGAAACCATCCCAAGCACTGGCAGAGTTCACGGTCGTGGTGTTAGTCGCTTTCCACTGCAAGGTGGTTTGCCCGCTGGCCTTGGGGGCAACAATCAAGGCATATTTCTGAGCGTCCACCAGCATCCGCCCAACGTAGAAGCCCCCACCATATGGCGTGCCGGGGACAATCGGGATTTGCGGACTGGCCCCTAAGAGCGCTTTACCCATCATCATGTCGAAGCCCCCACGCGGCCCACCCAAGTTGCGCCGGTGCCTGTGGTACTCAGCACGTATTCGATTATTTGGTTGGCACCCGGCGTCGGCGGAACCACGCCGCCATACGTTAGCCAGGTGATGCCTGCAAACCATGCAATTGTTTTCGGGGCGGCGGCCTGCCGAACCCTGATAACCAAGGTCAAACTCTCCCCGGACAGGGAAGGCATGTTTGATAGGGTAAATGTCGTGTTAACGGAAAGCGTTATATCGAATACAGTTGCTCTCGAAATATCCAGCGCAAAAGATGCAGCGCTAGTTCCGTAAAAGAGCAGCTTGTCGATGTATTTGGAAATACTGAGCGTGTCGCTCCAACTTGCTGCGGTAGCGGCATCGCCGGGAGTCAGAGGCTTGCGAGCATTTCCGGTCAGTGCCGGTAGGGTAATCTCAATCCAGTCGCTCCAGGTACCGGCGTTGCTTCTGCGAATGAAAGCGCGGGTTTCGTCTTCCGTAAACCACAGTTGAGTGCAACGAGAATCTGTTTGAAAGGCGCGGCCAGAGATCAGGACAATCCCCCGAACTTGCCCTGGCGGCTTAGTCCCAAGTGAACTAGGGCCCCAAGAATACCAGCCGTTAGTTAACAGGACATTATCCATGTTGGGGTTATCAGAGATTAAGGGCGCTTTGCCAATCCCCGCCGCCATCACGGACACGTTGTCCACGAGGCTAAGGCTAATATCCGCCTTGACCAGCGCCACAACTCCGGTTTTTCCGTTGACGCTGGTAACCGGCCCATCGGCAATACCGGCCGCTGCCGCCGCGGCCTGAGTAGCGGAAGTGGCCGCATTGGTCGCGCTGGTAGCTGCTGCGTTCTTTGACGTGTTCGCGGCTGTGGCAGAACCCGCTGACGCCGTGGCACTGTTGGCCGAATTGGTCGCGCTGGTAGCGGCACCTGACGCGCTTGTCGCAGCATTGGTCGCGCTGGTGGCTGCTGCGTTCTTTGAAGAGTTCGCCGCAGTGGCAGAACCCGCTGCCGCCGTGGCACTGCTGGCCGCATTGGTCGCGCTGGTATCTGCTGCCACTGCAACCTGATTGACCTGGACGGAAAACGTCGGCAATAGCGAGCCAAAGAAGGTGTCCGTGTCGGTCTTGAAGGTCGTCGCCGTTCGATCAAGAAACGGGAGTGGTGTGACTGCCATTAGATAAGGCCCTCGATATCAAGCGAGCAGAGGTGGTAATTCGGGTAGGTGATGTCGATGTTGAAACTGGTGAAGAAGCCGTAGATCAGCAGTGGCTCGTACCCGGCCTCTTCCGTCCCGATGTACACGCAGGGCGTGGCCCTGAGTGCGGCCAGAGTTCGGTAGATGCGATTAAAGGTACCTAGCGTGGTCATCATCGTGAAGCTGCCGCGCTTGCTGTAAGCGCGCTCGGTAATGACCGTATTACCAAAGGCGTCCCGCTCCTTGCGGCTGTAGTCGTCGATGCCGACCTTGGCCCCGTACTGCGTTTCACCCAGGTCACTGATCAGCCCGGGTTTGATCACACCAACAGAGGCGGTGCCGCTGGTGGTCGTCAGCGTGATCGACAGCTCTGCGCTGGCGTACTGCCCCGGGAGATCGGTGATGACAATGTCGGTACGCAGATCCAGCTCCGTGAAGAACCAGTCGAAGATCGTCTCGATGTCAGTAACTTCGAGGTCGACCCTCTTTTGGTAGACGACCATGCCGCCTGCCCCGTCCTTCATCACCAGATCGACATAGCGGCCCGACAGCTCGAACAAGGCCAGGCTGTCGGTAAATCCGGTGCGCAGGGTGTAATTCAGCGGTGAGGCGCCTGTTGCGAGCGTCCCTACCACGTTATCGAACGGCGCCCACTTCTTCGTCGGCCCTACATCCAGCCAGACGGCCGGGCTGGTCGTATCAAGCTCTGGAGCGACTGTTCCCGCCCCTGCCACCAGCCTTTCAAACACCTTGTGCACACTGGTGCGAATTACTCTCGCGCCGAGCGCATAGGTCGTTCCAGACACCCAGGCCGGGTAGTCATTTTCCGCCACCGACGAACTCACCAGCATCGAATCCGTGATGAGGTGCGGCTTGATAATCTTCATGCAAGCTCCTGGGTGAGCATGGCGTTGCCGCCGTCGGTTACTCGGTCAATGGTCCGCACCAGTTTTCCTCCGCTTTGTGCGCTGGCCTGAGTGTTGGCCTTGATGCTTTCCAGTTCGGCCCGGACTGCGCGCAGCTCAGCCACTACGCTGGCGTTGTTGCTACCACCGCTGAGCATCGCCGCCGTCTGGTTGGCGTTGTAGATCCGGCTCGGGCCTGTGACTTCCAGTTCCGGGCCGCGCTCACCGACCAGCCGCAGGCCGCCGCCGAAGTTGCCACCGGCAGCGAAGCCCGGCACACCGGCCGCCTTTTTCTGCTTGTACTCGTCCGAGCCAGTAAAGCCCGCAAAAAGCTGGTCATAGGTCACCGCGCCAGATTTTAGCCAAGCGACCCAGTTAGCTTTTCCTTCCGCCTCTGATTTTCGACCCAGTACCGAGTTGTAAAGCGACTCGACTAGGGTTTCATTGTTGGTCGAGGTGGCGCCCGTTGCCGGGCCAGAGATAGCCGACAGCGCTGCCACAACCGAGGCATTCATCGCCGAGATAGCTGCCGATACACTAATGACTGATGAGTCGATGCCGTTGAGCGCATCCATCTGCGCCTGGGCGAAAGCCAGTTGCTGATCGAACTGCGCCATCTGAGCGTCATAAGCCGCCTTGGCCAGCTCGATTTGTGTCTCAAGCCCTTCCAGCGACTTCTCGGCCGTGGTGAGCTGCTTGCCATTGATACCGTTCAGCTCCGCCACGACATTGGCTGTGCGACCCTGATCCCGCGCGAAGTCCTCCAGGGAGCCGTACAGGTCAGTGTTGTTATTGCTGACGGTGTCGAGCGCATCCTCCAGACCGGTGACACCCGACAGCGAGCCACCCGCCTTCGCCGTAGCCAATGCTGATTGCAACGTGGCCTGAGCCTGAGCGCGCAGCATCTTCACGGCGTCATCCGAGTCGCCGCGGAGTGCCTTGAGTGCCGCGCTCAGATCGTTGCCCACTGCCGTCAAGCCGCTGACGTTTTCGGTTGCCGTGCTGACCATGTCGTTGAGCGACGTGATCCGTGCGTTGTACGCCTTGGTCGACGCATCCTTTTCGGCGGAGACGGCTCGTTGGACGGCGCTCATGGCGCTGGAGACGGAGCCCATCAGCGCTTCTTTCAGCGCGTCAGCGAGTTCCTTTGCCGCAGCGGCTGCAGCAGCGGTAGCCTCGGCCGCGGCACCTGCCCGCTGCTCGAGGATCGAATACGCCTGCGCTGCATTGCCGGCCAGGCCGGTAAGCGTCATGAACATTGATTGACCAGAGGCGGTCGTCATGTCCAAGGCTTCGACCATACCCCGGTACGCATCGCGCGTGCCAGGAAGGGTCACCCCCATCCCGGCAAACTGCTTGGTGATCGCCGACAGGGTGTCGTCAGCCTTCTCCGCCTCACTGAAGAAGTTGTCGTAGTAAGTGTTGGTCGCAGTCTGGAATGCCTCCATCCCGCCAGCCGCCGCAATCAGCGAGTTCGCCAGCTCCATGCTGTGCGGACTGAGACCCAGGACCGCAATGTTCAGCGTGTCCAGCGTGCCGTTGAAGGTCTCGAAGCTGGCAATGCGCTGCGCCAGCTCCGCGAAGGAGTAGCCGAACCCGCCGGTACCGCCGTCGAGGAAGCCGACCATCTGATCCGATGCGGAACTGAACCAATCGCTGACGAGTTTTTGAACTTCCTCGCCGGTCTTGCCTTTGGTCGACAGCTTGCTTTGGGCGATGTTCAGACCGTCAAACGTACCTTCGTTTGCAGAAATGCCGATCCTTGACACCAAAGCGATAACGCCTTGCTCGGTGGCATCGTAGACAGCAGACAGGGACTCAGCAGTCTGCGCGTCCAGTGCGCTATACCGGGTGCGCTTCTTGCTGCTGGAGAACAGTCCGCCTTTTTTCTTCTGGTCGATGAACTGCTGACCCTCAAGCTGGCCGTTCTCTACACCCAGGGTGATACCCGAATTCTTGGTCTGCCATGAACCGCCGAACAGCTTTTCCCCCACATACTTTGTGACGGCCTGGTGCAGGGTCGAGCCGCTGAGAATGGCCGCCCATTTGCCGCCAACCACCTTGCTCAGCGCCTTGTCTTGCGCCTCGAAGAAACCCGACATCGCCGCACCTGGTGCCATGGCGACCTTGCCGAGGGCTGTCTTGCCGCCGCTGTCCATGATCTCTCCTGCGTCAGGGCGCACGCCTGAGTCATACAGCTTGCCGGATTGGTACATGCCCATAACGACCGCGAGTGGCCACATGGCTGCCATTGAAGACACGGCAGCACTGATCTGCCCACCAAGGGAGGCGGCAGTGGCCGCTGCGCCCGCCTCAGCCGCGGCATAGGTCGCCGCCGAGGTCGTGGCCACGCCAGTAGTGAACTGCGCGCCAACGGCGGCGGCACCTTCTGTTACCGCGCCAGTCAGCGCCGCGCTAGTGACGCCCTCAGCGCCGATGATTGCAGCGGTCTGAACGGCGGTCGCACCAGTAAACGTCGAAACCAGACTGGTGAAGCCATTCGACAGCGTGCTGCTGATATTGGAGAGCATGTTGCCGTAGTAGCTGGCACCACCCTGAATAGCTCCGGAGACGCCACCCGAGGCATAACCCGACACGACCTCGGCGCCGACACCAGTGATCGCGCTGTACGCCTGGTAGATGCTCTTACCCATCGAGACCAGGTTGCTGCCCATACCGGACATGCCGCCGCTTCCGCCCTGCTGGCCGGTCGCGCCGCCCAGCAACTTGCCCCACACCGACGACAAACCCTGGCCGTTATCGGTACCGGTCAGCCAGTTGCTGATCGAGGCCAGCAACGGCTTGGTGGTGAGCATGTGAGCGATCTCGCCAAAGGCCTGTTTCGCACCCTTGACCAAGCTGTCCCACAGATTGTTTGCGCCGCTGCCGATGTTCGCCCAGGCATCAGCAAACACGCCGTCGATGCGATCAATCGCGCCTTCGGTGAGCTGCCCCCAGATCGTGGCCTTGCTTTGGTTGACTTCGTATTCCCGGCCGAGCTTGGCCAGGGCGTCTTGATAGAGCGCTGCATTCTCAGGGTAGCGAGCAATAGCCGCGTTGAGTGCATCCTGCTCCGCCGTGTAATCCTTCAACAGCTTGATCTGAGGGTTCAGGCGATCAACGATGCCCTCAACCTGACCGGCCTGCTCTAGCGCCTTATTGGCGTCAAGCTGGGCCTTGGTCTGGTCGAGCAGAAGCTGATATTCCTCGCTGCCGTACTCGATGTTTTTGCCGGCCAGTGCAACAGTCATCGACTTCTGAATGTTGAAAGCTTCGAGCGCGGTCTTGCCCTGCAGCGTGGCTGTAGCTTGAGCCAGGGTCTGCGTGGTTTCGATGCGCATGCTGGCAATGGACTGATCGATGTCCAGGCGATCTTTGGCGTCGGCTTCGCGATTGACTGCGGCAGTTACTGCATCCCGCGCACCGGCACCAGTCTTGAGCAGCTCCTCTTCGATCTTCTGCTGGATCGTCAATTCGCGGACGTTGTCGGCGCCGGCCAGGTAGGCGTCAGCCATGGCGTTGGTAGAGTTTGTCGATATGGCGGATTGCGCGAGTAGGGAATCGAGAGCTTTCTTCTCCTGATTGGCCGCCTTCTCTGCTGCCGATCCGTATTTTTTTACTGCTGCCTCGGAGGCTGCCTTGGCATCCTTCTCTCTAGCGTACTTGAGCAGTAATTCTTCCTGCGCCGGAAGCAGCTTACCGAGTTCGCCATGCTCGATTGCATAGCGAGTCTTGGCCACTTCAGTGTTATCGCCCTGAAGGGCAGCCATTTTTTGAAGGCTTTTAAGCTGTTTTTCGTACGCCTCGTTTACAGCGCTAGCCCCAGCAGCGTCGCCTTTCGGGGATTGCCCGCTGACACCGGCGGCATCCTTCTTCATCTTTTCAATGGTGGAGCGGGCTTCATCGGCCCGTTTACTGAGCCCTGCGATCTCACGGTCTAGCTCGTCGCGATTGTAGAACTTGAAGTTGAAGAGAACAGTATCGCCGGCGTCGTTTGGGTTCAGCTTGGCACGAGCAGTGTTCAGATCACGCATACGGGATAGCGTGGTACCGATTTCGCTATTTAGTCCTGCTACCGTTTCCTTGTTGTCGCGAAAGAAATCTGAGAACTCGCCGGAGCTGAATCCATCCAGGGCGCGCGACATTGAAAGAATGGCGCCAGCAAACTTGTTGCTAGCCCCTGCGGCCTCATCCAGCTTTCCAATGGCTTGAGTAAGCGAGTTGCCGAACGCCGTCAGCGCTTGGCTACCAGTCACCTGCATTGTCGTAGCCAGCTCATCTACCGCTGCTTTTTGACCGGTCAGAGCTTTGATGAGCTTCTCTGAAGTAAGCTCCCCTTCGGCACCCATGGCGCGCAACTGGCCGACAGATACTCCCAGTCCGCGAGCAATGGTTTGAGCGAGAGCTGGCGTCTGCTCCATGATGGAGTTCAGTTCATCGCCGCGAAGCGCGCCTGATGCGAGCGCCTGACCGAATTGCGTCAGAGCTGCCTCTGCCGCCTGAGCACTTGCGCCACTGAGAGCAACAGACTTCGCAATGGTTTCGGTAATGCTTGCTACGTCAGCAAAGCTCAATCCCAACTGCTTGCCGTTCTGGGCAACACGTTGAAAAACGGATGCCGTGGTTTCCAGAGATTGACGCGACGCTTGAGCAGCGCTGAACACGGCATCCTGAGCAGCAGCTAGCTGTACCGCCCCTTCGGTCACTAATCGCAGTCGGTTAGTCAGGTTCGCGTACTCATCAGCGGCAGCAGCCACTTCCCTCACGCTGAACGCTGCACCTAGTAAGCCCGCAGTTGCCTTCAGTGCTTCACCCAAACCTGAGACGCTATTGGCTGCGCTTCGCCCTACTTCTTGGACCTTGCTGAGCTGGGTTACTGCCAGTCCGCCGCTAGAGGCAAGCCGCAACACCGCGGACTCTGTATTTTTCGATGAACGCTCAAGATTGCTCAGCTCAGCCGTTGCCGACCTTGCCTGCGTGCTGTCTACGGCGATAACAAGGCGTGCTGTCTCAGTCATGCCTTTCTCCAGGCGTAAAAAAGCCGGCGCTTGGCCGGCCTACGGGTAATAAAAAACCCGCCGAGGCGGGTTCTATTTGTTCTATGTGGTCACGCGCTAATTGCTGGCAGAACGGCCTGGCAGTGCTTGCATTTAATTGCCTCTCGCTGAACGAGCTCTGCGCACTCCGGGCATTTTCTGTATAGCGACGATACGCCAAACTTGCGAGCGATCTCTTGGCTCTTGGCGTCATCAAATCCAACAGGTGGGAGCACCCATAGGATAATCAGGGCGATGAAGGAAAGGAGGAAGCCGATCACAAACCACCCTAAAGCGCTTCTACCCTTCTGATTTGCGAAATATGCACACGCGCCGGCAATTGCGAGCCAAATAATCAGGTATTCCATTTCACATCCTCCCTTTAGACAGCGGCAATCTACCACCATCAGGAGGAACGACCAAAACCCCGCCAAGGCGAGGTAATGGTTTTGCAATTAGGTGACGCTCTTGGGCCGGCCGTTACTCGGGCTTCAGGATTTCCCTGAAACGCTCAACTGCGGCAGAGTTATAAAAGAAAGTCTCGCACTGTCGGTCGCTGTACTTCGACTTATCAAGCCGGATCTCTCCGTACTGATCCGTTTTCATTCCATGATGATTCGCCAGGCGTCCGATCTTCTGGGCGCTTACGCCCAACAGCTCGCCGACCTCGCCAGCCAACTTGAGGCTTTCCTCCACTTTGGGTAGTGGAATCAAGCGCTGACCAAATGCCAGCTCGCTGATATGACTCAGCAGAGCCTGCTTGCTGGTATCACCGAGGTTTGGCAGATGCGCCAGCGCAAGCTTGCCGAACTCGACGGCGGAATCGTTTGCCGCTGGCTGTTGAGATCGTGGGTTTACAGCGTGACCGTCGTTCCAGTACTGCCAGAGGGCGTCATCGCATTCGTCTTGGAACTCTTCGACTTTCTGCCGCACTTCCGGCTTTTTGACCTTGTTAGGCTCAAGCTTGGACAGCCAACCGGGTAGCTTTCGAAGCGGGATACAAGACGACTCTTGCGCGCCACCCGCCGAAGGCGTGGTGATGTTCACCATCCCCCAGCGGCGCTGATTCGCTGATAGCTTCGCATGCTGGCTTTTCCAGTCGAGCCCAATACCTTCAACCAATGGGCGCATCGGAACGAACGGCTGCCCGTCATGCTCAACCAGATAGAGCTGTACTCCATGAAATGGAACGGTCATCAGCGCATTCATGCTGCATTCCTCGGCTTAACGGCGTACCGGTGAGGATCTTCAATGACCCGATTCATACCCGTAGCAAAACTGACAAGCTCACGAACTTTGTTGCGATAGGTGCGAAGCTCCCACCAGCAACCTTCAATGTCATGGCCCGCCTTTGTCAGCTCACCCAGAAGCTTTTCACAAGGGGTTTCATCGCCGCGAATGTCACGCAGATCGTGTAGCGTCACATCAAGCCAGGCCTGCTCGCCGTTGCGGATCGTCATCATGCTTTCGCGGCGAGCGGTCAGCGCTTCAATGGGAAAGCTCAGGTTCGGCTGATGTTTTGTTTCTTTGCCCAGGTACTCGCCTTCAATCGCGTAGGCAGCGATGAAGTTGCAAGCCGAGTCCATTTGGTCGGCGGGGATCAGTTCGATGCGCGGAACATTGAATCGTGCGTGGAGCGCCGATGCCAACTTGGCTGTAGCGCTACGCTGATGATCCGAACCTAGCTTGGCGACCCGGCAGCGCATTACATTGCTCAAGATGAGCGCTCCTTCTTTGCCGAGCGCGTTCGCGACCACTTCACCCACGATGCCTTGAGCGCTTTTACCCAGCAGCATTGCCATATCGTTGAAGGCGGCGATATAGCCTTCCTTGATAGCTGCAGCCTTTTTTCCAGTGAAGCCCATGACTAGGAACATGAAGCCGTCCTTGGTCATGTCCCACTGAGGGAGGCGGCGCCCAGATCCATCGATGTAGCCACTGAGCGTAAAATTGCGCTCAGTGAATTCGGACGAGCACTCCAGGCTGTCAATCTTGCGAAGAACGTCTTTATGTAACTTTCCGAAGGCATCGGCGACATTCTGCGAGGTGGTGAAAAGCAGGCCATCCCGGACCGCAACAAACTGGCGCATATCAACCACTGTGGTACTATTCATTTCGTGATCCTTCTCCAAAGTGTTCACATCTGAAGCCCTGGCCTGCACGCCGGGGCTTCTTCGTTTTAGGCCTGAACCTGTCTGCTGCTCCGCATTTCCCGCCATTTCAGTCCCTCCTCGATAAGAAGACCGATCTCAGCGTTCAGACTGCGGCGATTTTTGCTCGCCTCGCCCTTGACCTCTTCTTTCACTCTATCTGCCAACCGCAGAGGGAATGGTGAAGCCCTTAGCTTGTCTTGCATGATTTCGCTCCTGCGCTGATGTGGATTCATAATGCAGTCACTCTATTTTGACGTCAAGTGGATTCTTGAATCTTTGTGAATCCACATCCACAATCAAAACCATCCCTATACATTGAGCTGCCCATGTCTGATCGTCACGTTCTGCCCCCCTACTCACTGAGAATGCCGGTAGAGCTTCGTGAAATGCTTGAGTCATCCGCCAAACACGCAAAGCGGAGCCTCAATGCGGAAATCATCGCTCGGCTTGAGGAGTCGTATTCACACGACCAAGCCATTCTTGACCAGGAGGCGTACGAAGCATGGGCGAAAGAGAACTCGATTGAGTCGGCAGACCAGAGCATCGTGCTCGCCTTGAGCCAACTCAGATATCTGCTATCCACCGCTGAAGAAGGGATCAGAAGGGTGGAACGCTTGTACGACGAAAAAACTGGCGAGCACGCAATAACTGCCGACGAACATGGAAACATCGTTAAGAGTTACGAGCGATAACACCCAAGCCCCACTAGCTCGGATGCAAAGGTTGATAGTAAACGCATGAATCCCGTCGATGAAGTAGCGAACAAGTCATTTCACATTCCTACCCACTATGTGGTGGCCGGCTACCTACTGATGGTAGTCGTGCTGGCAATCGGGACTTGGCTCAGCATCCGGCTTGACGATTGGACGTGGCTCGCTAGGTTCGGCGCCTTTTTGGTTTGTCTAGCGATGATGTTCCAGGTCACTGGAGCGCTTGATAGGTACATCAACAAGGTCATAGGTCTTGTAGATGGTGTCACTGCCGAAGTCGTATTAATGCAGGTAAAAAGACTGCCTCACTTATACGGAATTTGCTCAGAAACCAAAGCTCAGCAGATTCAGGAAATATCTGAAAAGGAACATAGACGCCGCCTGACCCATGCAGCCGACGTGATACGCAGCAGCATCTCCAGGAAAGTTCAAAGGCATGAATTTTTCGTTGCCTCAGTAGGCACCTTGCTTTGGGCCTTCGCCGACCTTCTGAACAAGCTATAGCCAATGGAGAGCGCCGTGCCAGAACTCTCACACACCTTCAAATGCCTTGGAGTCACCAAGCGGGATGACGGCTTGATTGGGCGATACCATTTAGAAGTGACCGAGACACGAAGTGGCAAGACCGCCACGATCTCAGTCGAGCCCAGGCATCTCGCCTCGGCCCGGAGCATGAAAAGGATCCTTCTGGATCGGTGCATGTTCTACAGAGCAACGCGCGCGGAGCACGACCAGATGCTGCTCGAGATTCTTGATCCGCAGTCTGCCGCGATCCAAGTGTAGCCCAGCATCAGCCTGGGCTTTTTTAAAGCGTCACCAGTGCTCGCTAACCCCCCACCACTAAATCATAAGGACTTGATATGGCGCCCAGCCAGAATGACCTGACCATGGAACTGAACAGAGCGCTGGAGTGTTCAGCGGATGACCCCAATGCGTATATACGTGTGCGAGTTGCAGTAGTTAGCGTTTTAGCTTTATGGCCGCTCGATGCTGTCCATAAGGCCCTACTCAAGCACCTCCCGTGGGACAAAGACATTTCTCCAGAAAATAGAAATACACTCGCAGGGCTAGGCGAGTCGGTGGAAAACTTCATATCCGTCAGCCCTGACGAATACGATGAAGCTACTCTCCAGCACGTTTTTGACTACGCCCAAAAGTTTGCAATCTAGCATCCAGTGTCCGCCCGAGCGGCGCTGGGTGCTTTACCCCTAATGCAAAAAGCCCAGCGCGCGGGGCTCATGCCTCATTCATCACCCGACAATGAATGCCGTCCATCCTCATCAGCACCCGGGCCTCTTCCGGCTCGATCTGCCGATCCATCATCCGCGTCCAGGCGTCCATTTCCTGCCAGGTCAACGGATCGCTGGTGCGCTTGAGCTCCCAGAAGAGGCCGGCCAGATAGCCCATACCCTCGGGCATTGCCGGAATATCCAGCTCCCGAGGCTTGTGCTTGGTCATCTCCCATACCCGCGTCAGGTGATCGCGGGTGGTGGCAGCCGATCCTTTGACCGGTCTGTTGAGCCTGGCCTCCCCTTCCCAGTGGCTTAGGAGGCTTTCAACTCTGGAGCGAAAAAACGGGCGCGGTCGCTCGCCAGGCGCTCAACATCATTCGACAGGCCAGGGTTGTTGAGCAGCAGCTCGGCGATGGCTTCTTTCGAGTACGGCACGGGCAGCGACCAGTCAAACGCCAACGCGGAGCGATAGTGCAGATTGGCACGCTGAGCGATCTCGGTTTCTTCTTCGACCGACATGCCTTCCTTGCCCTCATCGCGCAGGATGCGGGTCGCTTCCAGCAGAGCCTTGCGCGCCGCCGGCGCATCGGCACCCAGCACCATCAGGTGATATTCGGTTTCGGTACCGTCCGGCAGGGTCAGCGGCAGCTTCTTGCCCTTCTCCAGCGCGCCCAAGGTAAAGAAGTCGGACAGAGCGAATGCCTTGACAGGTGCGGCGACTTTTTCGGCTTTAGTGGTCATTCGGTATTAGCTCCAGAAAACAGAAAGCCCGCTCAGTGGCGGGCTTGGAGTGAGGATTGGATTACACGCCGGTGCGCGTGATCATCATGGTGGTGGCCAGCGTTGCGTCGTAGCCGGCGCTAACGGTGTATTGCGGGATCACTGCACCAGGGCCGCTGACTTGCTTCTGGCCCTGGGTATATCGGACCTTCGGCAGATCGATCGTGTAGCTGTCGGCGCCTTCCTTGAGTTCGATGGAGTGCGAGGTCGAGGTCTCATCGAGAACCTTGTCCCACAACACCTCATCGACGAGGTAGGCGCTCATGGAGCCGGTGACCACCGCGACACCGTTGGAGATGTCGAAAGCCTCCCGACTGCCCAGAGCGAACAACGCTTCCATGCCGTTATCGAGGTTAACGCTCCATTCGGTGGCGTAGGCCACATCGACTCCGCCTTCTTTCAACACCAAGTTGGTGGTGATCATGATGTCGGTTGCAGTAGCAGGCAGGTAGGTCGACCCAACCGGCACGGTGAACTTCTGCGCCTTAGTACCCATCATGCTGAACGTGACGCCAACCGGAGCATTCAGCGGCGAACTGATCGCCATGGTGCTGACGCGGCAGCCGCGGTACACGTAATCGACATCGATGTCAGTGTGGCGCTCCATAATGGCGAACGAGCGCTCAACCTTGCCGATCTTCAGGACGTTGGCCGTCCAGGTGCCCTGCATCGCCGCCTGGATCAGGTCGTCGAAGCTGGAGAACGACAGCTCGACGGCGATGTCGCCGGCCACGCTGTAGGTGCCGCCACGGCTTGGTGGTCGCTGGCGGGTTTGGTTCATCTCGGCCGTATCGATCTGGTTGATGTTCGGCGTCAGTCCTTCGCTGACGAAGCGGATCGGTTTCCATGCCGGAGTGGCCGGGATCTCTCCCGCAACCTCTTCGACGTAATACGCTTGAACGGCCGAGCCGTTGGCTAACTTGCCCATTTAGGGATCTCCTGAAACGAAAAAACCCGCTCAATGGGCGGGGTTCGGGTATTGCTCGGGTTGGCTCAGGCGGTCGGGAAGATCCAGGCCGTGTAATAAACGAGGATGCTCACGCCAGTCCAGACAGCCTCGGGCGTGATCTTCGAGCGCTCCGCCTTGCGGATGTGCACACGCTGACCTTGGTATTCGAGGCCGAGCCCGGGTGCGTAGAAGCTCAGCGCCTTGTCGGCGTCGGCGAGGATTGGACCGGTACCGATGTTGTTCGGGTGGTAGATATCGATCTGCAGGTAACCACTGCGCTCAACTGGGTTGACACCACCGAACGCCGCCGGCTCGCGACCGGTTGGCATATCCGTGAGTCGAGCCCAGGCTTGGCCGGTTACCGGCGTGAAGGCTTTCCCTTCCCAGGCTGTCTTAGTTGCTGGGTAAAGATTGCTCGCCAGATAGGCAGCAACCAGCGCGCCGTTGATTTTGGTCTCGCTCATACGCGGTTCTTCCTGGCCTGCTCGTCAATCAGCCTCTGGAAACGGTCAACGTTGCGATGGACCATGCCTTGAGGCGCCTGCTTCGACGTCCCGTTTTCAAGGTCTACGATGTATGGGAGGTTGTTTGCCAGCATCGTCTCCTGGCCCGCCCCCATGGGAGTATTGGTTATCGCTTCCGCGATCGAGGCTGAAGCGCCATCCCTTTCAATTTGATTGGTGGCCGGCTGCCCTACTGTGGTTTGCCAGTTGCCGCGAGCGCGCCCGGTGTCGACCGGGGTGTCATTGATCACCGCATTGAATAGAGCAATGGTCGTGCCGCGAGTGATTTCGTCATGCGCCTTCGAGGTCTTGGCGGCGAATCGCTTGATGTCGTCTGCAAAGCTCATCAGCGCCTCCCGTGAAGCTCATAGACCAGCGGCGTGCTGGCTGGATTGGTGGATTTGATATTGACGATCGTCCAGGTCAGGCCGTCGACAAGGATGGTGGTCGTCATCGTTGGCGGCCAGGCAAGCCCTTTGGCAGCGAGCATGATCTTCTTGTCGCCCTGCTGAACCAGCGAGCCGGCAGCGTTAATGATGCCGGCCTCCTGCACTGTGTAGTCCAGCAGGATCACTTGGCCAGACTGAGTGACAGGCACAATGACGGGGCCCGTGCCGGTCACTGGGTCGTAGTCATCAGGGTCTGGTTCGGGCGTATCGGAAAGCGTTGCGGCCTGGCCAAATCGCTCAATCAACCGCAAAGCGGTGGCGGCCATGCGGTCGTAGAAAGCGCTCATGCTCAGGCCCTTATGGCGAACAGCCCTCGTCGGGCAAGGTAGTCGGCGAACTGGGTCGCGCTGGGGCGATCCGGTGCGGCGGGCAGCAGATAGCCGCTGTTATTACTGACCTCTGCATACTGCACATCCACCGCGCCTTCTACGCGCTCTCGGATCACTGCGCCGGTTCGTTTTGATGGAGGGTCGATGTCGTCGGCGTAGATCTCAACTGCCAACGCCATCTGTCCGTATTCGATGCGTGCCGGAATGTAGGTCGGCGAAAGGATCTCGCCGTCTACCTGAGCGCCGCGGCGAGGCCAGGGCAATGCCTGGGCCGAGCTCGACTTATTGCCCTTCCAGGTCAAAGCCATCATCTGGACGGCAGCGCGGCGCAGCAGTGCTTCCTGCTCTGGCTCGGTTGCCGGGATGGTGCGGCCGAACTTGACCGCGTACATCGCCAGGCTTTCGGCCGTCGCGAACGATTCAGCATCTGGCTTGCCGGTGCCGTCTTCAATGATGAGCATGTGTTACTCCGTTTCACTCAAACGTTCAGGCCCGGCACCTGCCAGTTCCTTAGTATCAGGCTTGGCTGATTTCTTTTCCTTTGATGCCCTGGTCACGACCACTTCGACTTCGGCGGCCTTGTAAGCATCAACCACTGAGGGCCACTCGCCTACCACGGTGACCTTGGTCACACCCGACTCTGGTCGCTCGAAGTATTCGGGATTACGGTAGCGCGTATCCGGATCAAAGTCCGTTCTCTGCGCAGAGTAAGTCAGTTCCATGAAATCCTCCAAGGCGGCCCATCGCTGAACCACCGTGTTTGGGGCTGACTGTTAGGTCAGATTGATCAGAACGCCGGCAGTGACCTTGTCGCTGGTCGCGTACTTGGTCCAGTTGGCACCGGTGCCGATGGCGGCCAGGCTTGGGTTGATGCCGCCAACCGCGTCAGCCCAGCTGTAGCCGAGCAGGTCCAGGTTGAATGTACCCTCGGCGCGGAAGCCCATCGCCAAGTTTTCCTGGTTGTTGATCGGGTAAGACCGGAACCCCGGAGCTTGGGACTCGGTGATTTTGATCGCGCCCGCCTGCAAGCCGAAGATGGTGTCGGCTGGAATGGTGTCGGACACCAGCACCGGCTTGCCCATGGTGCCTGGCTGGCCACCGTAAATCACGACGCCTGCTTCTTCGTAGATCTTGTCGGTGATGGCCTGATCGACCATGTCGAAATAGGTCGCCGAGTCCATGGTCCACATCGCGATGCGGCCAAAGCGATCGCCGAACTTACGCATGCCCTTGGTCAGCGCCTTCTTGCCGTCAGTAGCAAAGCTGGCAGCCGCGACCATGTTGGCGTTCGCACCGATAGCTGCCTTCAAGGCGGCCATGGCGTACTGGATGTAGCCTTCCAGCACTGCGTCGGCGTAATCCATACCTACCAGCTCGGAAAACTCTTCCGGGGAGCGAGCGCGGCGCTTGAACGCTTCTTCGGTGGTTTCGTAAGGGCCATATTTGAACGGCACCTTAACGCCGACCACTTCGCCGGCGCCGATCTTCTGGCCGACAACGGCCGCGACCGAGTTCACATCACGGTGAGCGATCGCGCCGCCGAGCTTGTAGAAAGCACGCTTGCGCAGGTCGCCTTCGATCAGTTCGTTATCCAGCACGATTGCGCCGCCGGACGAGCCGTTGAACACATCGATGACATCCTGGATGCGCTCCAGGTAGGCGGTTTGGGCAAGGTCGTTATAAACGATCATGTCCGAGTTGATGGTAGTCGCCATGTGTTACTCCGTTATTTGGGCAGTTTCAGGTATGCGTCCTGGCCGTTCTTCGTGAGGAATTCACGTTTCTGAACGGAGGACATTTCGGAGCGCTTCAATGCGGCATTACCGCCACCCCCGCCCGGGGCATTGGTCCCTGAAGCCCTTGGCCACAGATGAGGTGCGCTTTCGCGCAAGGATTCAGCCCACTCCAGAGGAGACAGTGGGGTTTTGCCGTCTTTGCCGAGGATGGCCTGGCCATCTTTGTCGACAGCGACTGCTTCGCCTTCTTCATTCAGCGAAAACTGGCCTTTGGCGCGAAGGATCAGATCGTCCGCCGCCTCGGGCAGCGCGCCAGCCTTGATGGCGGCAGCGCGAATGGAGTCACCGAGCACCTTGTCTCGGAACTTGCTGGCGAAGGCATCGGACTTGTCCGCACGGGCTTTCTCGCCCGCCAGTTGTTTTTCGAAGTCACCTCGTAGGCGCTCTGTGCGCTTGCCGAAGACCTCGTCGATCTTGCCCTCGGTCAGCAGTTTGGTTTCTTCGTCCTGTCCGGCCTTGGCCAACAGGCTCTTCACCGCATCGATGTTCAGGCCTTCGAACTGGCTTTCGAACTGAGTAATGCGGCCGGTGGCATCTTTCAGTTTTCCCAGCAGCTCCTTGTTTTTGTTGCTCAGCCCGGTAACGGATGCTTCGGCGGCAGTCGCGATAGCGGCCTTGATTGCCGGGTTTTCCAGGTCGATTTCGTTTTCATCTGCCACTTGATGCACCCCTTGGGTTTGTTCTGCCTGCTTTGCAGGCAATAAAAAACCGCCCTTAGGCGGCGGTATGAATGCTTTTCGTCAGATCCCTGCTCGCTCGAACGCCAGAGGCTCCAGCGCCTTCAGCTGTTGTAGTGTCAGAGGTTTAAATCGTCGGTCTAGCTGCAGCGCCGAGAAGCGCTCAGTGGAAAGCCCGCCATCACGGAACAGCTTGCCCCGTGCTTTGCCGATGGCCTGGTCCTGAAACGTTACAGGCTGCTTGGCGAGCCAGTCGTAATAGGTTTCCCCGGCATCGACATAGCCGTCCTTGCTGGATCGCGTAGCGCCCTCCTTGAGGAAGTCGAAACGGCTATCCAGCTCAGCTACAGTCGTGGACCGGCAGCGGATATGCGCCGGCGGCATCGGACCATTGCCCATACTGAACACGCGACCATCAAGCGACCGGCAAGCCTGAGTCGTCCGGCTGTCGAGAGTCGAAACCCAGCGGTAGCCGGTCACAACGTCACGATTTGCGCTCCAGGTCTCGAAGCGCGCCACGTTCGATACGTGCTGAACAGCGGTTCGAACGATGGCGTCCGCGTTTCTGGAGTTGATCCCCAGGATGCCGTCGGTGTAGTTCGCCGCTTTCGTTCCGCGAATCGATTGGATGATCTGGAAGTTGGTTAGGCCCTGACTGAAGCCGAGGCGTATTGAGTTAATTACTCGGCTGCGCTCGGTACCGGTCCAATCCTCAAGGAATGGCTCAAGTAGCTTGCCGCCACCAGCGCCTTGCACCTGCAGCGGCCTGGCCTTGATCGCTGCCCGCAATGCTGGCAGCGTCGGGGCAACAGCAGAGTAATTGACGAGCACCTGATCCAGGCTTCGCGCCTCGAATGCTGCCTCGTACTCCGCAATATCCACTAGGTCGCTATTGAGCTGTCGCGAATACCGCGCGTAGATGGCAAGGATCTGCCCATCGACCTCTGCAAGCATCTTCTCCAGTCGATCCCGACCCCAACCTGTCAGATCATCACGACTCAACCGGTCGCGCACCACCTTGTCGATTTCGCGCAGGTACTTCGCGATTTTTTCTACTTCGCCCGACTTCAATTGCTCGAGCAGGACTTGGTGGCGAATCGTCGCTTCAATCAGTACCGGTGCCGTTGCCATTGTTGTCCACCTTGTCGAGATTCAAGCCCGCGCCATCGCCGTCGATCTCTTCATCGATCTGCAGGTCAGTCCGCTCAGGAGCTATCAGCCCAAGCTTGCGCAAGTACATGCGCAGATCGGCTTTCGCAAAACCACCGTTCTGCCAGAGACCAACCAGCGCGGTGATCATTTGCGGATCAGCCGTCAGCTCGACGAACTCCTGATTGATCTGGTACGCAACCTTGTCGGTGATGCCCATGTAAAGACCGCACCACATGATCGCCCGGGTGTAAGCCTCGCTGACATTAGCCACGCACCCAGCCAGCACCGATGTTGATGCAGACTGATCACCGCGGGACTCGGTAGCCGTTTTGGCAGCCAGCGATGCGACAACCATGCGGGCGCCTAGCTCGATCATCATCTGGTTCTTGTCGGCCATGGCCTCCTTGACCAGGGTGTTCGGCGATGGCTGTGCGTAACCAAAGGCACCGCCTGCGGGAAGCAGCATTGGCGCCCGGGAGCCGACGTAAACGCCGTTTTTCTCCATATGGTCGCGCCACTGCTCATCCAGGCCAGAGATCCATGGCTGAGCCTGCCCGCACCAGAAGACGCTGTCTTCGTAGTCAGCGCTGTTGCGGTAATGCCCAAGGTTGATCATTGCGATGTCGTACAGCGGCGATTCGTCGATAGATGGATCGTTGTTCTGTGCGCCGATGAAGGTGAACGGGATTTCCTTGAGGCGCCCGGTAATGCCTTCCGGCGTGAACATCTCGGTGACCTCAAGCGGACCGCCACCTCTCGGGCCAGATCGACGCCAGACTCGGCAGACGAAACCTTCAGCCTCAAGCACGAGTTCGCGGAACTGCTCAACAGCCTTGAATCCGAAGCCGTCCTCAACCTCCATCATCTCCCGCAACACGACCAGCGTCAGCACGTTGTGGCCGTTCACCATTCCGGCGCGCCAATTGATGATGTCCTCGGCGCAGTACGACAGAATCACCGAATGGCCACCAACACCTTTGTCCTGGTGGTAATCGACGTACAGGCCGTGACGACCGGCCTCAAGCACCTTTTCCAGCGTACCTTGCGAATGCTGGTAGATGCTCACCCCGGATCCGTTGGCGTTGTCCTGCAGATATTCCAGCTTCTTCGGCACCGTGAGCGTCGGGTCTTTGTGGAAGGCCAGGCCGAGCAAGCCGTTGCGCGTGTGACCGGTTGCGTTCTTGAACACGGCGCGTTCGCGGTACGACTTATTGCGGCCTTTGTTCTCTTCCGACTTGTCATGAGCATTCAGCTCGGGCAATCGGCATACAACTCGATGCTGACCGGCGCACACGTCGCGCACTGACGCCCAGCGATCCAGTACTTCGATGTACTCGGGCCGCTTGAAAGAAACGTCGTTGCTCATCGGGCGTATCCCATTTTGATTGATTTGACCGGCTTCCTTGCGCTCTTGGCGACAGCGAAGTACCGGAATCCGTCTGAGCCGTGAGACGTCCAGTCGTGCAGAGGTTTGTCTTTCCAGCACCCGCGCTTGTCGTCCCATTCCTTGCGATAGTTCTCGATGCAGTTGATGCCCTGCTCACATTTCGACTCATCGAACACGCAAAGCGGGAGGATTTCCCGGACCTGCTCGATGCCGTCGTTGATGCCAATCTTCGGGACCACCTGGAACGTCATGCTGTATTTCTGACCGTCGATGTCGTAACCCTCTCGCGCCAGTTCGCGGCGAGTCTTGGCGTCGCTGCCGAACTCGCGGTTGTCGATGTCGTGCGGCCCCCAGTGTTCGGAATAGATGTAGCCCTTGTCCTTGAGCACCTTCATGTAATGTCGCAGGCCTTCGCCTGAGTTCTCGTAGTAATCAATGACGTGGTATTCGGTGCCGACCTGACGCACGAACCAAATGGCCGTGGAGTCGCCGACGCCGATGTCCCAGAAGGTCATCACCGGCAGGTGGCTGTTGTTCGGTATCGCGCCAATGCGTTGCTGGGCGTAAAGCTTGGTCAGTTGTTGCGCGTAATAGGCACCCTCAACCGACTGCTGGAAGGCCTCGACCGGGATCGATGGGTATTCCCGCTTCATGTCATCGCCGAGTGTCTTCTCCTTGGCCGCGTACCAGGCGCGCTGACCGTCGTTCGTGACGATCCCGTGCTTGGCTTGCAGTTCATTGAAGTAATCGGTCAGGCGCTGCGGGATGACCACGTCGGTAGGGTCAAGCCAGTAGGCTTTGTTCTTCCACCAACTGAAAAAGAAGAACTTCCAATCCAGCAGACCCAGGGGCACGCCGGCCAGTTGCTGGCGCTCCGCGCTCTGCGAGTAATCGAAGAAGTAGCCCGCCCGGCCCTCCGCCGTCGATTCAATCGTGACGAAGCAGTCAGTGGCCACGGCCTCGAAGGCGCCGGTGACGATCTCTCTGGCCTTGTGGGGAAACTTGGCGCAGATCTTCCCGAACTCGGATACGTGCAGATACCGTAGAGTCCCGCCCCGGAAGGACGTGGACACGTAGAGCGATCCGCCCTTGCTGAACACAAGCTCACCAGCAGCATCGTTAGAAGCAGGGTTGGCAGCGCGTATCTCAGCAGGCAGGTTGTCATAGGCGTACTTCACTTTCTCGCGGAACAGGCGCTTGGCATCGTTCAGGGTGTGAGCGATCAACGCGCACTTGGCCGACTCGAACAGAGCCGCATCCAGCTGAATGATGCAGCACTCGGTGGTGAAGCCGAGCTGCCGAGCCTTCAGGATGATGTTCCGAGTGTGCATCCCATCGAAGTACTCGATCTGCTCGTCCGTCATCCGGAAGCGGACCTTCTTGCCCTTCTTATCCGTGATGAAGTAGAGGTTGTTCAGGCGCCATCGCTTATCCCGGAGCAGCTTCAAGTGCTCGGGCTTCATGTCAGGCTTCCTTCGATAGTTCGTCCATCATGTTCGATAGCTCGTCGGCATCATTGCTGCCGGCTTTCGTGTCCAGGTCGTAGGCTTGGCGCTCCAGGGCAACCAGCGTTTTTAGTGTCTCGGCCAGCTCCTTCATGGTCTTGGTCCGGGATGGGAGCGCGCCGATCTTGTTGGCCAGTGCCAGCATGTCCGCCATCGCCTCGCCGTCTTCGTGATCGCCTTCCTTGAACTGCTTGATCAGAGACTTGATCGTCCCCTGCTCATCGGTGAGCGATTCCAGCTCATCCAGCAGCTTGTTGGCCAGTCGGCGAGACCGACCAATGTCCGTTCGGTGGGCCATCCTGATGTCAGCAATGACCTCTGCATTCGCCTCTACGATTCCACGCTCGGTTGCCAGCGTTTCCGTGGAAACCTTTGTGGAAACCTCCCGTTTGGAAACCAGCGAATCAGCTTTAGCCTTGATCTTGGCGTTGAGGTCACGGTCCCAGCCTTCAGCCTTCGACCGCTTGTTGATTGCTGTGTGAGATACGCTACAAGCTGAGGCGATCTCACGCACCGAGAGCAGGCCAGCCCGGAAGAGCTGTTCAATGCGCTCCCAGTCGGGTTGCTTGGTTGTCATGGGAATCCTTACGGCTCTGCGTCTTCCAGAATGATTTCAATCAGCTTCTGCTCACCCAGTCGGAACAGGGCAAGCGACTGCATATCGTCGGCCATTGGGCCAAACCCGAACACATCGATGCGGCCGCTCTCCGTGCGCATGCCGATCACACCGACCGAGCAGGCTTCCCGCTCACCCGATTCCAGGTCATCGGCGATCTTGCGTAGCGAGCGGACTGTGTCACGCCATCCCTCACGTTTGAACTCCAGCACCTTGGCGGTCATCCGACACTCCTAAACCGCATGATTGAGCAGTAGTCACATTGGTGAATCTGAATGGTGGCAGCGAGCTGCTCATCGGATTCCCGAGGTGCTCACTTGATACAGTGGCAAGTAGCCGCTATTCCTTAAGTTCACTGACACATGGGCACTACAGGGAAAGGCCATGATTCCAAGATTCGTTGTTGTCCCCGCAGTACCAAAGGAAACCGGATCAACGCGCAGCGGGTCACGCTTCTACTGCACGACCGCCGCTATCGGCTTCAACCTCTATGACAATCAAGATAAGTGCAGACTGCAAGCCTGCTATCCAACCCAATTAGAGGCTGCTGCAGAATGTGAACGGCTCAATGCTGTAGACCTTCAAAGCGTGCGTGCTGAACATTCTGTGTCAGCTAACCATGATCTGCGTCTGCAACTGGGCGTGCCCGTGCAAGAGTGATACGACCAAGCCCTGAGGAAGGCCGGCTGCCTTGGCAGCGTCAATCGCTTTGGCGATGGTGCTATCAAGCTCAGTAATAGCCAAGTTAATGGCGGGGCTCAGCGGCAATGCGTGGTGCAGGCGGGTGATGTTGGTCATGCTCACTCCAATGTCGCGACACAATTTGCTGATTCGCGAAACGTGTCGCGGACTACTTGATGTTCTGTGCGGCCAAGTAAGCCGCCTCACACGCAAAGCCTGCTATTCGGCTTCGATCAAGCGCTGCTGCCAGGCTTCCCGCTCTTTCGTCAGCGCTTCTACGCAGGTCGGCAAGCAGAACGGTAAGGTCGGCTCTTGCCTTGCTTCCACTGGCAACCTCGGCAGTACAGGACTTTCGGGCGGCAATGAGGTCGGTGATTTGCTGCTGCAAGCTGCGAGCGCGGCCATCAGCAATAACAACGGCAGCCGTAACGTGTTCAGCTTTGGCTTTCGCATCGTCGGAGACTCGGTTGATGTCATCAGTGATTTGTCGTTGCAGGCGCAGCGTGTTGCCGAGGGAAGTCACCCTGGCATTGGCCGTGTCCCGCTCAGTTGCTACGAACTCCCGATCAGCCTTCACGCTATCGAGCCGCCACGAGAGGTAGCCGATGGATGCCAGCGCAGCCAGGACGACCCACATCCACATCGGGACTATCCGAAGAAGAGTCACGGAGTCTTTCTCTCTGATGCCTTGCCAACCTTGTCGCAGGACATGCAGTGCTCACAGTTCAACGTGCGGCAGAGCCATGCCTTCACTGGCTGCCAGTACGTGACCATGAAGATGTGGCGAACGCCAGCCAGGGCCAGAGACACATGCAGCGTCAATCCGGCGCTGGTCGGCCCGAAGAACAGAGTTTGGTTGCGAGCCATGACGACAAACCCGCTGATGGCGATCGCCGAGTAGACGAGCTTGCCGAGAATGCCGTCCCTCACCTTCCCGCTCAGCACACACCAGGTGGCCCACAAGGCAATCAGGCCGCAGGCGATGGAGTTGATCAGTTCGTAATTCATGGTGGATTACCTCCGCCGAACCGCTGGCGGATAAGCGCCCAGAGGTCAGCGGCTTTGATAGCGCGATTGACCGCCGCAAGAAGGGAGCCGCCGAACGTGCCCAGCAAGAAACCAATGCCAGCCACGATCTTGGGCTCGGTGACATTCAGGTAGGTGCTCACCATACTCGTCAGGTACAACGAGCATGCGACACCGGTAACCAAGAACACCATCCAGGCACGCCAGTCCGACAGATCGTCCTTGTGCCACCAACTGGCAACGACGGCGCCGACCAATCCCGCGATCAGCAATTCAAACCTGTCGATCTTGTCGAGCAGGCGCTGTAAATACTCCATGCGCTCGACTCCGTTGGCATGACGTGAATTGAATCAGCCTCAGCAGCACTCCCAGCTCAGAACGATGGGTGTGGTGGAGCCGAAAACGAAAAAGCCTCGATCAATGTCGAGGCCCTGATTTGGTCAACAAAAAACCCGCACTTGGCGGGCTTAAAAGAAACCCCGCACTTGGCGGGGCTCGTGAAAACTTGTCGAATTATCAGCTCAGCGAGTCAAGCAGGTCATGGCCCGCCCAAGTCATTCGAAAATACCCCGTGTCAAACACGAGGTAACGACTGTCAGCCAGCAGCCTAACGGCGTAGTCCCAGTCTTCCTGCGAGCAGCCATTGTTGCTGTGAAGGGATTCCAAGTGGAATTTTTCAATCCCATCAGGCTTTGAATACGTTTGAACGGCATAGAGGACACTCCTTGCCGTTTGAATATTTCTCTTCATGAAGCCCGACCTGAAATTCATTAATGAAGGGCAAGCATATACCGAGCGCCCACAAAAAAGCCCGACTCAGTGGCCGGGCTTTTCTAGTCAAGCCTCGTTACGCGCAGGAATGACAGGATGGGTAGATAATGGCTCATTGGCTCAATGCCAGTCAAGCAACTTCTGACATCACAAGGCCTTCATGCTCAAGTATGTGCTGAGCCTCGACCAGAGCCATGTCGACACCGCTCTCCAGAGCCTTACGAATCTCCCTCCGCCACCGCTCTTGAGTCTTGATCGGGTGCGGCTCATTGGACCAGTTGTCCATCTCGTACCACCCAGCAGGCAGCACGTTGGTCGAGCGCTTCCCGTCCGACCCCGGCAGCTTTGGCAGCGCCCAGGTAACAATGGCGCAATGTAGGAACCGCTCAGGCGCCGGCGACCGCATGACCTTCGTCAGCTCGGCAATGGCGGCGTGCTTACGCTCTGTGTGCGTCGAGAACTTCGCGACCAAGGCACGCCAGTGCGCGGCCGACAGCGACTTGTGCAGCCGACCGAACACCCAGCAGTCGGTGAGGAACGCTGCCTCCTTGCCGACGATTTCCCCCTTCTGCTTGGCGCACTGCACCTTAGGCTCAAAGTCGCAGCCGCCGGCGGAGTTGATGGTTTCGGCGGCGAGCGCCCGGACTACTGCGGATACCACGTTGCGATATGTCATGCCGCTCTCCCCTTCAGCTCTCTTGTTTTTGCCCGGTAGTCGGCGGTCATCGCCTTCAGCTCTTCGACGGTGTACTTCTTCGGCTCATGCGGGCCTTCCAGCCAGTCGACCTGCTCGGCGCCAATCCGCTTAACCAGCGCGATGCGGTAATTCACGATGTTTCCGGACAGCTGGGTGTTGCATGGCGAGCACTGACGGTGGCAGTTCAGCGGCTCGAATCGCAGCGCAGGGTTGCTCCCTACCGTCCGGTAATGCCCTGCGTCGTACTTTCCCTGGTGGTGGCGGCCGCAGCTGACGCACGGCAGCTCGGCATCCCGCTCACGCACCCAGGCGTTGAACGCTGTCTGCGTGTCTTTGAGGTGTTCCGCCCGGCTCTTCAGCTTCTCCTTGCGGACCTTGATCTCTTTGCGCTCGATCTGGGCCAGCGACTTACGCGCCTTCTCTCGATTCACGTCCTTGATGGCCAGACCACACTTGGGACTGCACACGGCCTGACCCAATCGCTGCGGCGGGAAGCTAATGCCGCACGCCGGGTTCTTGCACTTCTTCGGCTTGGGTTGTTTGGCGATCATGCGGCTTCCTTGCTAAGCAAATCGGTGTAATCCCAAACCATGCCGCCGGCCGTTTTCTGCTTCTTCTTCGCGGCGGCACAGATGCATGGCTTGCTCACACCGGTATGCTCTACCGCGCTCTTGAGGGACGGAAACCAAAAGCCTGACCCGCCATCAGCGCACATCACAGGCACTGAAAATTTCGACAGGCCCGTCTCTATCGCGTGCTGCATGTTTTGCTGATGCGTGCACCACTCAAGGTTTTCTGGGTGCGGATTGGATTTGTCGCCGTCGATGTGATTTACGCAGCTGTATTCGTGCGGATTTGGGACAAATGCTTGCGCGATCAACCTGTGAACCAGGTAAGCCTTCGCCTTCCCATCTTCCTGTAAGTTAAACCTAGGGTAGTCTTCGGTTTTCTTCCGCTGAAGGATTCGCTCCGAGTGGTTTTTCTGGATGCCCGTGAGGGTTATGTAGCTATGGGCAATTCGTTTCACGCGCCCCCATGAAGAAACCATGTAGCGACCGGACAGACCCGGTGCGTCCTTCCAAACCTCTATTTTCGTGTTCACGCTGCCGCCTCCCATTGCTCTGGCATCTGCCCTTTCGGCTCGCTCCAGGTGATTCCCTTCTCTGCACCGAAGACGTACATGCACTCGATCACGTCGCCCAGCTCGCCGACGGTCATGCGCTTGGTGCTCTCACCGAGCATCACCACGCCGCCGTTGATGCCTTGGGCCATGCGGATCTCTTGACGGGCTGCTGCGGTCATCAGCGCCTTCCAATCCTCGCTGCCGAGCTTCTGCATGACGCCATTGACCGGCCAATCCACTTGGCGGGAAATGTCGCCGAGCATTGCCCACAACTTGGCGTTCTGCTCCAAGGTGCGACGGGACTTCACCGGGCGAACGATGATCTCGACGGCGCCGGCGGCGGACAGTTCGGTAGCGAAGAGGTAGGCAACCTTGAACACTTCGCGAATTCGGTTGGATCCTGCCGACCAAAAGTGCCGCGGCTTGCTGATCACATCGCTCATGCCGTCACCGCCATTGTGATCAGGACGCAGAACACGCCGATGGAAAAGCCAGCAATGGTGCAGGCCAGTGTGTTTGCGGATTTAGGGATCATCAGAAACCCTCCTTGCCGCGCTGAGATTCCCACTCGAACGGAATGACGATCACCCCGCCCTCCCTCAGACGATCCGCACACCGCTCGCCGATCGCGGCCGGCAGAGCCTTGGCGTCCAAGTTCGAAACGATCACCGTCGGGCGCTGTTCCTCGTATCGGCCGTTGATGATTGCGAACAGCGTGGTCAGCTCGAAGTCGCTGGGCTTTTCCTTGCTGACGCCGATCTCATCGAGAATCAGCAGTGATGGGCTGATGAGGCTCGACAGGATCTGGCTTTCACTCTGTTCGCAGGTCCGGTCGTAGCTGGCGCGAATGGATTGCAGGACCGAACCGACAGTGCGGTACACGGCGGTGGCGCTCGATCGGGCCATGATCTCGTTTGCGATCGCCACGGAGAGGTGCGTTTTGCCAGTGCCAGGCTTGCCCAGCAGCAACAGGCAGCGGCCCGACTCGGCGATCTGCGAGAACTCACCAGCGTACCGGCGGCAAGTGTTCAGGGCCTTGTGCTGCTCGGCGGTGGTGGCCACGTAGCCCTCGAAGGTTTTGCCAGCGAAGCGCTTCGGGATCAGCGCCGAGCCAAGCTTGCGCTCCATGGCCATGCGGAGCATCAGCGCCTTACTCTGGCGCTCGGACTCATCCGTCGCTTCCTGGGCTTTGCGGGAACACTCGGGGCAACCGGTCTTCAGCTCGCGGCCGATGACCGAGAAGATCTTCTGCTCGAACTCACCGTGGGTGTCACAGTCGGCGGGCTGGATGCGAGTTCCTGGTGGAAACTCAGGAGTCGTTTGTACCGGTTCAGAACGCATAACTACCGTCCTCCCGCTGGATCAGTCCGTCGGTGTAGTTGCGATCAGCGAAGCCGGTGTGACGGGACTTAACGACCGGGGCCGGGGCCGACTCGGCCATACGCTTGATCACCCAGGACGCCTTGAACCCTTGCCACCCAGAAGTCAGCGCTTCGGTGATTGCGTCGGGCGCCGTGATTCCAGCTTCTACGCACTTGGCCAGCTCAGCGTTGACGGTTGACCAGACGGTGGCGGTGACGGCGGCGCGCTTAGCCTTGCGCTGCGTCAGCCAGTCGGCCAGCAGTTGCTCAGGGACGTTGTGCGGATTGTCGGCCAGCAACTGAGTCATGCCGAACGGAGCCTTGCGATCAGGCTTCGGCGGTTGGGGTTGCTCTTGGGGCGGATTAATCTCTTCCGAAGGAAGAGTTAATAGGGGTTCTTTCTTTGTATAAAGAAGGCAAGTTGCCGTTTTGGTCTCACTCGCATCAGGTCTCAGTGAGACGATTTGGGCTGAGTGAGACGTTTTGGTCTCAGTGAGACGGTCAGGTTTTTCCTCATAGAAGCACCACTCGCGAATAGGGGAAATCCCGATATCACCTCGGCTTCCCCCTACCCGGAAGATGATTCGACGCTCAAGGAGATGACTGATCGCTTTCGACGTGACGTCTCGGCGCATGTTGGTCTGCTTGCCGATATCGTCGGCGGTCAGGCGCTTGGTTTCGAGTTGATAGCCGATGGTCTGCCGTGCAATGGCCATGAGAACGCGCAGTTCGCGCGCTGGCAGGTCAACCGTAGCCAAAGCCTCCATCAGGCTGTTGTCCATACGGGTGAATCCCCTGCTGCTGTTCAGCTGGATGATGTTGTCGGGGGTCATTGCTTGACTCCCTGAGAACGAGATTTAAGGCGCGACACGTTTTGCGAATTAGGAAAACGTGTCGCGACATTGTTCGGGGTATTGCTTGAATTGGGTTGGCTCTGCATAATCGGCGCTCTCTAGTTTTGCGAATCAGCCGACCTTCTCCGTCGGCTTTTTTGTGTCTGAAATTCAGGCAGCCTTCAGCGACTCGCGCAGCACATGCAGCGCGTCGATGGCTTCCTGGATGGCTTTATCGCCTTGGGCTTTTTCGTGTTGGCTGATGTGGTTGTCAGAAGTGGCGTCGAAGATCAGTCGGCCCACGTCGCCGCATTCGGCGGTCAGATGGCACAGCGCAGCCATGAGCGGCTTCGGCTCTGGACGCTTGCGCAGCACAACGTCACATTCGAACTGGTTGGTGAGTGCGCTCAACACGCTCAGGCGCCCTTCCAGTGGCAGGTGAGTCAGAACCATCCCCAGCATCTGGATGTTCATCTTGTGATTCGCCCGGTTTGGGTTCGCGCAATCCAGCAGCGTGGTTTCGTTCACACCCATCCGCTTGGCCAGCGCAGTGCCGCCGTCAGCCTTCACTTCCCGGTGCAGCGTTCTTTCAAATTCTTCCATTGCGAAATCCCCTCTTCTTCTCGCGTGGCACCGAGCCACTACTTCCGCGATCATTCATCAACTGATCAGGGATGAACCCATGACCCTTTTTTCTACTTGGCCCCTTATTAGGTGCCAGCCCCGCTCGGCCCAATCGTTGCCAAGCTGGCCCCTAATAAGGGGCCAGACCGTTACCTCACGGGGAAAATTGAAACCACGTTTCCTGTCCGCGCTTCTTGTGCGCAGTGATCAGCGAGGCGTCTTCGCAAGGTTGTTTTACCCGTTGCGAGGCGAGCAGCGCTGCGCCGCTCGACCGCCAGCTCTGTCATTTGCAAAATCCGGTCAGCGAGTTGATCCATGCCGATACCAACCTCATCTGCCCAGCGCTCAAGCTCATCCTTCTCGTCCTGCGTGTACTGCCCTACTTCGGGTATTGCAGACATTGGTGCCTCCTCCATGGCCTACTCAGGCGCTAAGTTTCTTGTCGTTAACCTGGGAAATCGTGTCCTGCTCTCGCCTGGCTTTCAGGGCTGCGCGGATGAGGTCGCGAACTAATGCGCCAGGCTGAATTTTCAGCTCTCGGGCCAGCTCGCCCAGCGCTGGAAAGCCGTCCAGTTCGTCCGACTCGCCGTCATCTACCAATGGGAAGTACCCGTAATCCTCCTTGAACCGCAGAGCCGCCAAGGTGAGTTCACGAACCAAGGCGCCCGGCTGAATCTCACGCGCTAACGCTTCCACCTCAAGAGCGGCGTAAGCGGCGTCATTGAGGCGCGACTTCAGCTGGTGGGTGTTGCGGTGCGTCTTGTTTTTGTAGGCCATTGGTTCACTTCCGCTGGATGGGACGGGATTGAGTTAGGCGGCGTGACTTGTGTTTCGTGGTCGAGCGGGAATCGGGCGGATTTCATTCGCCTCGACGCGACCATCATCAAGAAGCGAGATCTCAATGTTTCTTCCAGATCTAACCATCTGGGAAATCGCGCTCTGATTTACCCCGAGAGCCGCAGCCAGCACGGACTGAGTGCCGTGCTTTTCGAGATATTCATTCAAAGGAATCGTTTTCATGGAATTTCCACGGTTCGGTATCCGCCATGGATAGTAGCAGTGCTGCTTTTTACGAGCAACAAAATACTAGCACCGCTATTTGTGATTTAAACAGCGCTGCTAATACCCTTATGCGTATGAAAAATAGACGCCCTTTAACACCCGAAGAATTCGCCGAGAGCGTCAGGCTCAAAGCTATTTATGAAGAAAAGAAAGCAGCTTCCAAAGCATCCGGGAAGAGCCTCACACAGGCAGACGTTGCCGAGGCGTGCGGATGGTCGGGGCAAAGCGCTTTCAGCCAGTTCGCTACCGGGAAGGTTCCGCTGAACCTTGAGGCGCTTCTCAGGCTGGCCAAGGTGCTCGACTTCAGTCCCGAGCAAGTGAGTACTCGCCTTCTTTCTATGGTTAGCCTTAATTCGACTCCGAGCGATGCGGAGCCTGGTAGAAGCGCAGACCTCGTCCCCATGAGTATTTGGGATGAGGACACCCCGCTCGATGATGATGAAGTTGAGGTTCCGTATTTTGCAGAAGTCCAGTTGTCTGCCGGAAGCGGCATGACGCACGTAGTTGAGGTTCCAGGAAGGAAGCTGCGCTTCTCCAAGGCCACCCTTCGCGAAGCTGGTGTAAGCATCAATGACGCGATGTGCGCGAGAGTTCACGGCAGGAGCATGGAGCGAATGATTCTGGATGGCGCAGCTGTCGGCGTCGATCGCGGCCAAACAGACATTATTGATGGTGAGATCTATGCCTTTGACCATGAAGGCATGCTTCGGACCAAGTATCTCTACAAAATGCCAGGCGGCAATGTCAGAGCTCGCAGCGAGAACTACGAGGAATATCCTGACGAGATCTTCACGCCGGAGCTGATGGCTGAGATCAGAATTCTTGGTCGTGTTTTCTGGTGGTCAACCGTCCGCCGAGCGCCTCGTCGGGGATGACTGGGCGCCATGTGGATTTCCAAGGAGTGATGATGGGACTCAACAAGCCCAACCAAGAACTAAAGCGCGACCTTCAGGGTGTCGCCTCCGATCTGAAGTGGTCAGCGGTGGAGCTGTTGCGCATCGCCGAACGCCTTCGCCTGGCCGGGAATGAAGCTGATGCCCAGGCCATCATGCGCATGATCACGATTTTCCATAACGACGAGGATCGTCTGACTGCTTATGCGGCGGAAGTCGCGGGCGAGAGGATTGTGCGGGGGAAGTCGGAGTCGGTGGGGCAACTCACTCAAATTTAGCAGTCAAATTTAGCAGCCAAATTTAAAAGGGATTTACATGAGCATTTCGATGGAAAGTCAGCAGCTACACGACACACTCATATCAGCGGCATTCCTCCTCAAGTGGTCCAGCGCCGATATTCTCAGCAAGGCACATGGGCAGTCTGAGGCAGGAAAGCAGGCCGAAGCAGACGCACTGCTGAAGATCGTCGGCAACTACCAAGAATCTGAGTCGCGCCTTTTGGGGTTTGCTGACGAGGTGCGGGGTGGTCGGATCGTACGGGCAGAGGCTGGGTAGCTGCGCAGTGGGGATTTGGGTCACACGCCCCCGGCGTAGGTGTTAATCCGGTTAACTGTTGTCGCGACAATCATTAAAGGTGCAGCGGACCGTCTGGTCCACGGGAATCCCAGCCGATCTGGAACGAGGGCTGACGGCATGGCGCACTCACTTCAATACCAGATAACCGAATCCGTTCGCGTCGTTGAGATTGAGGTGGGGAAACTGCTCGATTTGGCAGCAATGCTGAAGGACGCTGGAAATGATGTCTTGGCGACTGCCGTCTCGAACCAGGCAAATAAGCTGCTTGAGGCGGCGGTGGCGCTGAGAATCGCAATGGCAGGCTGACTGCTTGCGCTGACGAGGTGAAGGCGGGAAGGATTGTGCGGGAGAAGGTTGAGTGAATAGCTGGTCTTATTGCGCGCCCTGAAAGGCTTTGCAAAACAATATGATGCACAACGCAGGGACGGGCCGTGTCGAAAGTTAGATTCCATCTTTATAGATACCAAATACTTCCAAGGGACCGTTTTTTTCAAGGCGACCTATATGGCGCAAGCTCGATAGAAGACTTGATAAGCCAAAAAAACGACATATTCAAAAGCGCTCTATTAAGCGAAGGAGCCTTTCAGTCAGGAAGAACGGATGTAGCAGTCAGGCCAATCCACCAAGAAGGGAATTTTCTTTTATTTAGATTAGCAGCAAACAGATCAATCACACTGGAAGCGAAAGACTTTAGCACAAAGTCTACTGAAAACTGGCCAAAAATACTTTTTGCGATACTTAACGAACCCGACCAACAAATTATTGCAATTCAGCATCGCAGCAATGCCTTTCAAAGCACCGATGCGGTAATGCGCATGGCAATGAAGTCCGTAGAGTCGTTTTTGCACAATTATCAACTCGTTGTAGAGTGGGAGCCCCTGTTCGAGAAAAAAGCATTCTGGGATCTCGTAAAGACCTACGAAGGCAGAGTTAAAAAGGTTGAGTTTGAGTTTATTACGCCGAACATGGCTGGCATATCTAGAGTTCTACCTGACGGACTGAAGAATCTAGCCAAGAAATCCAACGCTACAAAGGGCGTTCTGGCAATAGAAGCTGCACACGATGCTAGCCTTACTCTGGATAAGGATGACCCTGTCATTGGAGGCTTGGCTTCATATGCGGGCGATGGCGGTGGCGCAATCGCACTTACGATTAGAGGGATAAAGAAAAAGGTAAAAACAAAAGGAGCGAGTAGAGAGCTGGAAATAGATGAGGTAAACATTGAAGGAAATGCTAAACTCGTAGTGCAGGCAATTTTGGATATATTAAAATGATAAAGCAGGTTCTGACTACTTTTCTAATTGCCCTAGGGATAGGGTGCATTTGCTATCAAGCTCAGAACCTTGCTCAGAGTCACTACCTTAATGGCTTTTTGAAAGATAACTTAATAAACTTACTGGTAGCTTTGCTTGCCGTGAACTCGGCAACAATGGGGATTGTTTTGACAAAAATCCGAGAGCTTACAGATAAGCACGGGAGCCCTGAGAGCTTCACTGAAACCAAAGAGCACATGCTGTTATCAATACGTGAACAAATTGCACTAATAGTGTCCGCAATCGTTTTGCTAACGGCAAATTCTTCAAGTTACATTTCCGGCAACGAAAGTATAAAACCAATAATTGCCACACTTGTAATTTCAGTTTTTGCCTACTCGCTTATGAATCTTTACGACATGGCAAAGAGTGTTCTCGTAATTCTCGACTACGAGATTTAAGCCTGACCCAGCAACCGGCTTTTCGTATCTGCCCTGTCACGCCTTCGTCACACCTACCAAGCACACTGCATTCAGCCAAAGGGATTTGGCCCCGTCTACAGAGAGTCCGGCCAAGTGCCGGTTTTTTTTCGTTCCGCCACCACCCACCTGCTACGCTTCCCCCTACAACTGGAGGAACAGCCCATGCCTGACGATCCTACCCCCGCCCTGCTCTACCGCATCAATCAGAATGTAATGGCTCTTGGGTCTGCTATCGAGGAGATCGGCATCTGGATCGACCAGCGTGGTTCAACTGATGCTTCCAAACGAATAAACGCGCATCTAGAGGTACTGGAAGGCAGCACTGACGCCATAGCTGAGCTGATGGCAGATCTAATGGCCAGGTGGAGGCCGTAAGAAGAGGAAAATCCAGAGGATTGACTGCGGCCAGCCGCACCAATCACCTCAGTTATTTAAGACATTTGCAAAAACTACTGCTGCCTTGCGCGCCAATTTACGCCATTCGTCACTATTGATTAGACCGTCTTTTTCCATCTTATCCGCCGATCTCACCAATTCGTGGTACCGCTCTTCAGCACCCTCCCAGGACGTTGACTGGTCGAGTATTTCCCGCCAGGTCTCCAGCGCTTCCTTTCTCTTTTCCGCCTGCATAGCGACCTTCCTTAGTATTCAATGCTGTATTCATCGGCGGGATCGGCGAAATGTTCAGTGCGGCGACGATCTATTCCGATCAATGGTGGCAGTGCGCCACGAATGGTAGAGTCAGTACTCAATTACGGGAGGGATCCAATGAAAGGATTTGGGACTTTTGCGTTGATCGTCGGCATCTGCTGGCTGGTATTCGCGCTGAGCATGGATGTGTCGGTTGCAACTGGTGCAGGCGGCAGAGTAAATAACTTGGGACTAATGGCTGACCGCCAGGTGCATACGATTGTCGGCGGGATGATCACCCTGGCTGGCCTTCTCATGGTATTGCTCGGTGGAAAGGCTGTCAGCACGTCGGTGACTGCTGAGGCAAATACGCGCCTCTGCCCTCTTTGTGCCGAATCGATCAAGAGCGCAGCCATCAAGTGCAAGCATTGCGGTGCTGATGTTGAGGCGGTCAAGACTCCACAGCTGAAGGCTGGCTGGGTCGCCTCTACCGCGTGCAGAGATAAGGAGGAGCGTGATCGCACCGCGGAAGCCATTGCAACAGCCGGATTCCCTGTGGTTTCGATGATAGGGCAGGCGGTCGGCGCAGGCCCATTTGAAACCAAGGATGAAGCGAAAGAAGCGCTGGTGGCGCTACGGGATGGCCCTAGGCTTTTCTGCGAAATTATCTTCAGGGATGCCGTAAGCGGCAAATATTCCCCAATCACCGATTAAGGTACTCCCTACCCAGACAGCCCGCTGCGTGCGGGCTTTTTTACGTCCGCTTGAAAATATATTAGCAGTGCTATTTACTTGTTTTAGTAGCGGTGCTACTTTTACTCCATCGCAACCGGCACCCAATCAGGGGCCAGCTGCGGAGGGTCGAGAAACCCGCCGCTCTTTAACAACTCAGGATCCTCGCCATCGACTACCCCGGGTTTCAGCCGGTAAGTGCGAGCAACAAATAGTCGATGCCACGCCAGCTCTGGAACTGGCCGTGCTTACCAGATGTGAGTACGCGAAACCACGCAAGCCAGCCGTACCAGCACCGAACACGAAATGTGCGACGACGGCCAGAGATATGAATCCGGCGATGCGCGTGGTGGAGATGAAGCACCCACAGATTTACTGATGCCGCTTCGATGAGGCGGCATTGGAAATCAACGGAGGGCATTGAGATGCCGAAAAAGGCTTATGAGTGTGGCAGTTGCCAAGAGGTGCACGACTTTCACCATCAGGCGGAAAGCTGCTGCCAGCCTGAGATCAACGAGGTTTGGCTGTGCGACGTTTGCGAGGATTCGCATGACGACAAGGAAGACGCTGAGAAATGCTGCATCGGGAAGGTTAAAGCGCGCGGCGTTGAAGCTGTTCGCTGCCCCTCCTGCTTCCGCGACCAAGAGCTGGTCCAGCACGCCGTCGAGATTGAAGTGGCCGGCCACTGCTCTGAATGCAACCCGCACTACTCGATAGACGACACATTCAAGATTGGAGATCTGGTTGAGCAGCAAGTTACTGAGAACCTGGAACGCATGCACTGACGGACATTTTCACTGATGCACCTGGTGACGGGGGCATTGGGAAAACAACCGGAGCATGACGATGAATAAAGAACAGGTTTACGACGACCAAATCAGCCCGCTCATGCAGCAAATCATCGGCATCTGCAAGGACCAGGGCATCGCAATGATGGCGAGCTTCGACATTGCCCACGACGGCGAAGGCCCGAACGGAGAGGACTGCTCCAGCTTGGTATGCAGCACTTTACTGCCCGATGGCAACGACGAGCCAAACCCAGTATTTGCGCAAGCTAATGCCCTCATCCGTCGTGCTGGCCGCCCCGCCCCGATGATGTTCACCACTGAGCATGGCGACGGCTCCAAGACCATGACGGCGGTTATTTGATTTCACTGGCTGGCCTTGGCGACAGGGCCAGACGGGAAATCAACCGAACAAGCACGGAGCACCAAATGAGCGAACAAACACTTCAACAGATGCTCGCTGATCGAATTCAAACCTTCGCCGCCAGCGACCGTCCACGCGAAATCATCGACGCAAACGTCGAGAAGATGTTCAAGGATCTGGCCGAAGACGCCTTTCGCAGTTATGGCGACATGGGCAAAGCAGTTAAGGAGGCCTTCAAAGCAGCTATGCCCGCGAACGTTGGCGACATGTTCGAGCTAACTCGCTACAACCACCTGATCGGGAACGCCCTTCGAGAGCGCTGGCTGTCGAGCGGCATCGAAGGCGACATGCTCCGACGCGCCAACGAGGCGATGGACGAAGTTCTCGCAGAAGGCGCAGTTCCAGCTCAGGTTTCCCTGAGGGCCCTGATCGACCAGTTCGTCGACGACAACAAAGAGGATGCGCATAGCAGCGGATGGGATCGCCCAGAGGTTCGCTTCGAAAGCGACGGGCCGTTCCTTCATGTCTATTTCGATCCCGAACCAGAAAGCTCCCACAGGTCTGGCGGGTATTCCCATCGATCAGAGCGCAGCGTGTATTCGCTGAAAAACGCAGTACACATTCACTTCCACGACAAAGCCAAGAACGACGACGGCGACAAGGTTGGCAAAGTCTACTCGGCCAAACTCGACGGCGATGTAATCGGCAAGCAACTCAGTATCCGGAACGGCTGGGAGCGTCTCATAGCAGCCCTGTACTACGGTGCCGCGACCATCGTTGTGGACTGCGACGAAGACGACTTCAGCTACAACGTGGACGACTAGAAAACCAGCGCCACGTCAGCCTGACGAAAACTGCCCGATCCTCTCCTTGAGAGCGCATCGGTCTGCACTCAGCGTTACTGCCATAACGTGGCTGGCAGGCCGCCCATAAGAAGCTTGGGTTGAGTGCAGACCGATGCGGACGAAACTGCGGCCTATAACCGCCCACCTGCATCACAACCAACTACCGAGGAATGCTCGGGAGTTGCCCACGTCGTGGAGGATGCGCCATGAAGTAGCTGAACGATCCACCCGCGTGGCGCAGCAAGTCTGAAGGCTGCGCCCAACACTCATTCAGGCAGCGGACAGTAGGTCGTCGATGTCACCGCGCATCGGCCGGAATTGCGGTAGGCCACCCCAGCACACGAAGACAACTTGATGCTGCAAACCCAGGCCGTCGCCAGCAGCGGGCTTGGGTAACTTTCTCCACCGACACCACCCGCATGCACTCCCCTCCGCGCCCAACGGCAACCAGCGGAACGGATGAGTGCAGCCGAGTTTTGTTGAATCAACACCCGCCACTCTGGAGGCGACCATGAACGCACTACTCAAATGCCAGCTTCGCCACGACAACGCGGAGCCCGAAGACGATTCGAGTTATCAGGAAGCTGTGACCCGCTGGATCGAGAACAACGCCGAGCAGTTGGTGTTGGGTTGTGACGTTCTGTTCCTGCGCCGCCACGGGCATTGGCAAGGGGTCACGCAAGAGCAGTTCATCGCGAAAATTCAGGAACACCTGGTGCAACGGCAGATCGACGGCGCCGACGATGGGGATTGGTTTGCGCAACTGGTGGCGGCGGCATACGTAGGTGGCAACGTCAAAATCTTCGCCACGAACTTGCTCGGACCGAGCGGCCACGTCAGCGGCAAGATTTTCGAGATCGCCGAGGCGCTACTTGAGCCTTACGCCAGTGACGGGCTGATCGCCGATGCCGAGGATGACGAGTCGTGAGCCCGTACATCTTGATCGATGAGGCGCTGGATAGCCTGGAGCATCCTGACAGTCCTCCCGGCAACAGCATTCTGGTGCAGCAGATCATCACCAACCTGATGACCGATCACCTGATCAGCCTTGAAGAATTCAGTCACTACTGCAAGCGCCTGCTGAAAGTCTGTCGGCAGCGCAAGGAGTTGTCATGAGTACTGCCCCGGTTAAATCGCTCATCGATGAGCAGCTCGATGAGATCGAATCGAAGCTGATCCTGCTCGGCTTCGGTCTTCCCTTCAACGAGGTGATTGGCAAACCTCGGGAAGTTCTGGTCGCCAGCCTGCCGCAGCGCCTGGCTACAACCATGAAAGGTGGCCGGATCGCGGTGAGGGTCCGGCCATGACCTCCTACCAGCGCGCCAAGCGCTACTGCTTCTGGCGCGGCTCAGCCATCGCCCTGCTCTTCTTCGCTGCCTGGATGCTGGCAAGCGCTTACTGCTCGCAGCTCACTCAATAACCCACACCTTCAAACGCTGCGTGCATCGCGGCAAGGATTCGCTCGTGTCCGAATTAACCACAAAGCAAAGCTTCAGCCTGACGCCGTCGTCGCTTACCGAGGCAATGGCTTTCGCCGACATCCTGGCCAAGTCGACCATCGTGCCGAAAGAGTTTCTCGGCAACCCGGGCAACATCTTGGTCGCCATCCAGTGGGGGCTTGAGCTGGGCCTGCAACCACTGCAAGCGATGCAGAACATCGCGGTCATCAACGGACGGCCAGCGCTTTGGGGCGACGCAGTGATCGCCTTGGTGCGCGGCTCACCTCTGTGCGAGTACGTCTACGAAAGCGACGACGGCCACACGGCCACTTGCCGGGTGAAGCGCCGCGGCGAAGACGAGCAGGCGCGCACCTTCGACATGGAAGATGCAAAAACGGCAGGTCTGATGGGCAAACAAGGCCCTTGGACACAGCACCCGAAACGCATGCGCCAGATGCGCGCCCGGGCCTTCGCCTTGCGTGACGTCTTCCCTGATGTGTTGCGCGGCATGCCGGTCGCCGAAGAGCTGCAGGACATGCCGAAAGAGCGCGAGGCCGGCCAGCCACTGGCGAGCGTAGCCAAGATCGAGGCGCCGGCGGCGCTTGAGACGTATCCCGACGAGAAGCTGGCAGAAAACCTGCCGAAATGGCGGAAGGCGATCGAGGGCGGCAAGTCGCCCGAACAAGTGATCGCCACTGTCAGCAGCAAATACACGCTGACCGCCGAACAAATCGACTCCATCAACAAACTGAAGCCACTCGAAGGTGAAGCAGCATGAAAATCCATAACGTAGCTCAAGGCTCCGCCGAGTGGCACGCACTGCGCGCCCAGCACTTCACCGCCTCCGAAGCCCCCGCCATGAAGGGCGCCTCGAAGTACCAGACCCGTACCGAGCTGCTGACCCTGAAGAAGACCGGCATCTCCCCTGACGTGACTCCGTCGCAGCAGTTCATCTTCGACAAAGGCCACGCCACTGAAGCGGCGGCCCGCCCGCTGGTCGAAGTGATGATTGGCGAAGAGCTGTATCCGGTTGTTGGCACGCTGGGCAACCTGCTGGCCTCGATGGACGGCGCGACGATGCTCGGCGAGACACTGTTCGAGCACAAGCTCTGGAACGAATCGCTGGTAGCCCAGGTGAAGGCTGAAGACCTGGCCCCGCACTATTACTGGCAACTTGAGCAACAGCTGCTGGTCAGCGGCGCCGAGCGAGTGATCTTCGTTTGCTCAGACGGCACCGCCGAGAACTTCGTCAGCATGGAATACCGTCCGGTCGCTGGCCGCGCCGAACAGTTGATCGAAGGCTGGAAGCAGTTCGAAGCGGACCTCGGCGTCCATGTAGTGGCTGATGCCCCTTCGATCGTCGTCGGCAAGGCGCCCGACGAACTGCCAGCGCTGCGTATCGAACTCACCGGCATGGTTACCGCGAGCAACCTCAAGCTGTTCGAGCAATCAGCACTGGCGGTCATCGACTCGGTGAAAACCACGCTGCAAACGGACCAGGACTTCGCGGACGCCAAGAAGGCCCTGAAGTGGTGCGGCGATGTCGAAGAGGCTGTCGCAGCCGCGAAGAAGCAAGCACTGTCGCAAACCGCAACCATTGACGAACTGTTCTCGTCTCTGGATCGGGTATCAGCACATGCCCGCGAAACTCGCCTGAAAGTCGACAAGCTGGTGAAGGCGCAGGAATTGCTGGTCAAAACCAACATCAAGCAGAAGGCCGAACAGTCTCTGACTGATCACGTGGCTGCAATCAACAAGACGCTGGGCAAGGTCGTGCTGCCAGCGGTGGCCGCAGATTTCGTTGGCGCCATGAAGAACAAACGCACCATTGCCAGCTTGCAAGATGCTGTTGATACCGAACTGGCCCGGGCGAAGATCGATGCCAGCCAAGCTGCCGACTGCATTCGCTTGAACCTGACCAGCCTTGCCGAACTGGCCGCCGATCACGCATTCCTGTTCAGCGACATCCAGCAGTTGGTGACAAAAGCCAATGACGACCTGGTGACGTTGATCAAATTTCGGATCTCGGAACATGAGAAGGCCGAGGAAGAGAAAGCCGAAGCCACTCGCAAGCGGATTCGTCAGGAAGAGCTGCAGCGGATCGCCGACGAGGACAAGGCGAAGCAGGCCGCCGCGGTTGTTGTGGAACCTGCGCCGGTAGTGACAGCCGCACCTGCTGTGACACCAGCACCAATAAGAGTTGCTGCCGCAGCTCATCAGACTGCATCCAAACCGGTGACAGCGCCAGTCACCCAGCCTGCGAATTTGCAGGCTGAAGTCTTCGATCTTGAGGCGCTGGTCAAGGCCGTGGCTTACGGCCAAGCCCCTCTTTCGGTTCTGTCCGTCAACTGGGAAGCGCTCGACGCGCTTGTCGCGGACCAGGGTTCCAAGTTCAGCATGGCCGGCGTGAGGCTGGTAAAGGTGGCGGCATGATCAGCAACCTGAAATACGACATCGCGTTCCGGCGCGAGAAAGCGCTGGAGCTTTTCAGCCAGGTCGAACAGCACATGGCCGCGGGCGGGCGTTTCTCACGATCGGAGGCTGCTCAAATCAACCCACCGCCGGCTGAGCGTTCCAAAAATATCGACCCCGGAACCATCCTCAAGCGCCGCCGGCCCGCCATCAGTGCAGCTGAGCGCAAGGCACTGCGGAAACTCGCGGAGGCATTATGAGCAAACGCAAGCCGCACAACCTCAAGGCCCGCATCGACCGATCGTGTCGTTCGCTGCTGGCCACCAACCATGTCGCGGTGGTGAACATCGATCCCAGCGGGCACCAGGGCATGATCAATTACAAGTCGCTGAAGAACATCGCACCAGGGAAGATTGGCCAAACAGTGTGCGGGATCCCTCACCGCTGGACGATCTACCTCAGCGCTCTCTGCATTGATGCTCGCGGCGACCGCTACAGCAAGTCGATCGAGGTGGCGCCGGACGGAGTCTATCTCTCCGACCACCTGGAAGACGTGATCGAGCATTGCTACAAGAAGCTGCGCGACTCAGCCAATCAAAGCCAGATGGTGGCTTCTGGCTGGATAGCTATTCCTGAATCGCTATCGCTCGACGAGGCTCACGCAGCGCGGATTTTTGAAGCGGTCGGGGCTTGGAGTCAGGTCAAGGCAGCGGCATGAGACGGTTCCGCGTCCAGCAACGCAAACGACAAACCTGGCTGGATCTACCGGCCCACGGAATTGAAGAGGTAGGCCATGGCCGAAGAACTACAGCTGCCGACGGAAGAACCGCAGCCAACAGCGGAAGCCATCAAGCAGCGCAAGAAGCGCGAGAAGAAGGCCGCCGAAGATGCCAAGAAGGGAATCGGCCGATTCACTGTTGAGGTAGCTGGCGTGTTCATGCCCGACCTCAAGCGGCTGATGAAGGAGCATGGCTTCAACAACCAGCAGGAGGTGTATCAGAACCTGCTGCGCAATGTGATCGCCGCCGACTTCGAAACGGCGGCGCATATGCTCAAGTGTGTCACGACACCTTTTGTCGTTAGCGAAAAGGTGTCGCGCATTTTGATAGAGGCCGGATTGAAGTCGCTCGTCGACGATCCACCAGAGCCTGACGACGAGATCGACATTCCGAAATAAACACTACCCACGCTGCGCATCCGGTCACGGAGGGCGGCGCCTGACTGGAAATTACTTATGACCCCTTCCCACCAGATACTGGTCGGCGACTGCATCGACATGATGCGGACCCTGCCCGACCAGTCAGTGCAGTGCTGCGTGACCAGCCCGCCCTACTTTGGGTTGCGGGATTACGGCGTCGACGGGCAAATAGGCCTGGAGCAAACACCAGCTGAGTTCATTGCCCGCCTTGTTGAAGTGTTCCGCGAAGTGCGTCGAGTTCTCCGCGACGACGGCACGGCCTGGGTGAACATGGGCGACAGCTACGCAGCGCGCTCCACCGGCAATCTGTCGTTTCGCCGCGATCGAGCTGCCGTCTCACCAGATCGCGCGCCGCTGACGGATGGGATCAAGGTAAAGGACATGATGGGCATGCCGTGGCGTCTGGCCTTCGCGCTCCAGGATGATGGCTGGTATCTGCGCCAAGACATCATCTGGCACAAACCAATCCAATGCCGGAGAGCGTCCGGGACAGGTGCACCAAGTCCCACGAATACATCTTCCTGTTGAGCAAGTCACAGAAGTACTACTTCGACCAGTGCGCGATCCTCGAACCCTGCTCACCGAACACACACAACCGGCTCTCGCAGGATGTTCTTGCGCAGATCGGCAGTGAGCGGGCCAACGGCGGGGCGAAGAGCAACGGCAACATGAAAGCAGTGGCCAGGAAATCGAATGGGGTTGGCTGGGGTCATGGCACCGACGGCGAAGAGCGCGATCGGGGGCGAATCAAAGACAACGAGTCGATGAACTCAGCCCTTGCGGTGATGCCGAGCGAGCGAAACAAACGCAGCGTCTGGTCGGTACCGACGCACAGCTTCAAAGGTGCCCACTTCGCCACCTTCCCGCCCGACCTGATTCGGCCATGCATCTTGGCCGGCGCACCACGCGGAGGAATCGTGCTCGACCCATTCGGAGGAGCTGGTACCACAGCGGTGGTCGCGATGCAGGAAGGTCGCAAGTCGATCCTCTGCGAGCTAAACCCGGACTATGCCGCAATGGCCGAACGACGAGTCGCGGCAGCATGGCTCGACGGCGCGTCGCAGATGGACATTCTTCTTGAACGTCGTTCATCCGTATAAGTGGCGTTACTTCCTTGAGTATTTGAGTTTGCCAAACTCAAAATTGGTTCCACTTTGAGTGAGGCGATAAATACAGTAGCCGGCACCTACAGCGGCGGCGACTCCCAAGACAACCTTCGGATTGGACGTGACTGCTCCAACCACTACCGACCCGGCTGAACCTAGCATCTCTTTGTGCTGTGCTACTTGATTCAGTAAATGAGCAGCTGCACCCAATGCACCGACACCGATGGCCACTACGCCGGCATCAATTGGGCGCCCAGTATTGTGATCAATAGTCTCACTCATATTGTTACTCCCGCTGGTTAGGCATCAAAACGCCATCGCTATCAAACACCAATTTCACAGCTTTGGCCACTGACACCTTCCGTCAGTTCTACTCAATTTACTTAACGAATCACGCCAGCCGGCGAGGCAGGCGTCTGCCTGGAGATAACCCATGAGCACATTTGCAGTGTTTGGCATGACCCGCCCAGTCGCCTTCGCCGAAGCCAAGAAGCGCATAAAAGGGACCCGCAAGAATCTTCAGGCACCAGGCGGCGTCGAGCAAATTCCTCTGGTTGAATGGCTGGCTCTGGTCGAGAAGAAGACCGAGCAAATAATGGGGGGGTACGGTGCGCCAGCTCTCCCCTCTGTTTGATGCGCCTCAGTACGCCGAGCAGTTCATCGAGCTGGCCCGCAAGACGCTTCAATGCCGCGATATGCGGATCAGGTCAAAGGCAGTACTGACTGACGCCAAGGGCAAGCCGATCATCAACCCGAAAACGAAGGCGCCAAAAGTTGGCTTTGCGGAATGGCCGCCGAAGCAGGAAAGCCAGGCAGCCTAAGTCGCCCAGTGATCGTCGACGAACTTCTCGGCTGCCTTAATACCGGAGTTAAGCGCCTCCTCATACGTCGGCCAGCTTCCAAAAATCACATCGTACACGACCAGCTGACTATCAGCGGGCCTATCGGGCTGCTGGTCAGGAGAGATGAAAATCCTCTGGTAATTCCCCCTCACCGAAAATGAGATCAGTAGGTTTTCTTCTCGATAGACGTGGATATAGGGAGGCCAACCTTCACTCATGCGCTACTCCTTGGTCCGACCTCATGCCGGATCATCAACCAATAGCCCACAAAGTCACTTCACGCCAGCCGCCCGGGCATGACCCGGCATAGGACGCCCCATGCCCACAGAAAACAAAATCGCTGAGCCGCTGAAGGTTGAGCGCTCGACCGTGACGAAGCTGGTCATCACCGGCGCGCCAAGGCTCGACCCGATCACCGTGTTCCTCGAGGACTTCGGGCGGCGCGACTGCCCTACCGAGCAGGACCCGCTGTACTGGTCCGGCCAAGGCAAGATCACCATCAACTGCTGGGACAAGAGTTGGAACGCCTATTGGGGCGGCATGGGTCAGCGCACCTTGGCTCAGTTCGTTATCAACTGCCACGCCGAGTACGTGCTCAATTGCCTGGACCGCGGTATCAGTTCGACCAAGTTCAGTGGCGATGCCCTAGAGCAACTGGCTCGTCTGTGCATTCTCCAGCGCCGCCGGCAACAGACCGGGCGACGTGATTGGGAACTCGGCGAGCTGTCAAAGTCAGAGGCCCGGGAACTGTGGAACGACTGCGAGTCGTTGAGCAGTATCGAGACACCCAACGAGTGCTGGCACCACAACAAGATCCTGGCCGAGCTGTTCGGTGACGAATGGCACTACACGTTGCAGGACAAAGCCAACGAACCCAACCACGAGTTCACGTACCTACACCGTGTCGTCGAGGCGGTGCAGGAAGCCCTGCGTCATGAGCAGCAGGTGGCCGCATGAAGCGCATCTACCTCAGCGGGCCAATGACCGGACTGCCCGGCCTCAACTTCCCCGCCTTCGCAGCAATGACCGCCAAGCTGCGCGATGCTGGCCACGCCGTCACCAACCCCGCCGAGGTCAACCCTGACGGCGGGTCCTGGAACGACTGCATGCGCCGCGACATCGCCGCCCTGATGGACTGCGACACCGTGGCCAGGCTGCCAGGTTGGCCCACCTCAAAGGGCGCCCGCCTCGAAGTGCTGATCGCTGAACGCCTCGGCATGACGGTTGTGAATGCCCATGATCTGATATGGATGGAGATTCGTCAGTCTGCAAGCGGACCGAAGCTACCTGCTGCTCGACCGTCGAGGGATGGCATCGGATCAGTTTGAGGGGCGTATAAAAAAACTGCCCACGCTTCGTAAGCCAGCTTTTGACGCTTGGCAGCTTCATCCCACGCATAACCTGCAGCTTGTCGTGCTGATATCAACATCATCATGTGGTTGGTAGCAGCATCGAGTTCAAGCAAAAGGTGGTGGGACTGGAAGCGGAAATCATCTGAGTTGCTCATTGGGGCGCGCGCCTGTCATAGGTCTGGCACTGAATAGAGCCTATGTGCCTATCAGGCTATTCTGACATCACTCTCAAGTGACTGCGTCAAATAGCAAAAACCAGCGTCAATGCTGGCCAAAAATATCTGCTCCCCGCATTGATTCTCGCCGCTTTAAAGCGAGCCTACAGAGCAACATTGAACGGCTTTTAAACGGTCACAGGGCAAGCGGGGAGTCACCGGAACCCACCCCGCTGGGGACATTTATAAAGGCGTCCCAACGTGCATTAGCGTCGCATTGTCTTTTGGTAGCCACATCCCAGTCGGGACCTGAAACGCATTTGGATGACACCAGCGTCATCATTGCCATGGTAGCCGCGTCGAGCTCTAACAGGAGCTCGTTTGATTTGACCCTGAAGTCGTCGATAGATGCCATGGTCTTTATCCTTGAGCGGAGCTCACCGTCATTGAGGAACAATTGCGCCTCAAGTTAATGACTGCGGGCACAGCGAATAATTCATCTGGCCTTATCACTGGGTCGATTTGAGATCGCCCATGGCAAAATCACAAGCGCCCGGAATGAATGAAGGATCAGTCACTAGCACGGAAGTATTCAAATGCTCGTGACAACTTAGACCACGTCTCTAATGCCTGTTGCTGACGGTCAAATGCATCAACCCATTCAGGCCCATCTGCCATGTTTTGACGCTGCAATCTAGCGAGCGTGTCTGTGGCTTCCCCATAAGATTGGTGCACAGCTAACGCTTTTGCCAAAAGGTTTGCTCGCTGACTCATATGAGCTCTCCATTGATAGGCAAATAGTAACTTTCAAATAGCCGGTCAACCATCGGCCGGAGGTTTTTTAGGACCGGTTGGAAGATTGAGAAATACATTCCAATGCTGATAGGCCTCTTGATGCCGTTTTGTCGCTACATCCCACTCAGGTCCGGAATTACGCCTCGATGAGACAAGAGCCATCATTACCGTAGTAGCTGCATCCAGCTCGATGAGCAGCCCATGGGATTTGATTCGAAACTCTTCAAACGATGTCATTGCAAATACCTGGGCGGAGTTCACCGCCATCGAGAAACAGCTGTCTCTCAGGCGGTAGAGCACGGCCAAAGCAAATGATTCAAATGTTCTGATACAAACGCGTTTTACCCCACAAACACCCCTTCAAAGTCAGCCGCTATAGCGGCAAAGGAACAGTCATGCCTAGAGATCAGCTCGCAGCACAACTGAACGGAATTCAGTACCCAGCGCACCGCGCCATCGCCAAAGACCAGATCGCGGCCAAAGCTGCCGGCCTCGTGATCGTCTTCGGCGCCAGCGATGATCTGATGGAATTCGAAGGCGCCATACGTGATGAGTTCGGCTGCTACAACGGCGGCACTGCTTGGATAGATGCCAAAGGCCTGCTGGATAGATCGCAGATTGATGATGACGACGATGAAGCGATCGCTGATTTCGTAAAACGCAGAGCGAGTGCCGAGTCCATCCAGGCTATTTGGGATCAGAACGGGTTCAGTTGGACATACGAAACCGATATCCCGCATGCCACGTTCGATGTTTGGGAAGGGGAAGATGGCTACTGCCGAGGGATTGTTTTCGCGCTGGCTCATCTGAAATCACAGGTGACGCCATGATCCTCCCCGCCCTCGCCTACATGGCCTGGCTCATCTACACGGGGCCACGGCGATGAAAGCCCGCATCGAGAAAAAGCTCAGCAAGCGCCTGGTAGAAATTGCCCCATCGGTATTCGTTGGCGTCTGGATCGACAAAGACGAGCCGAGCGAGCTTGCGTACAAGCAGCGCACCCGCGTTAGCCACGTATGGAGTGTCGGCGGCGGCACCGACTACTGGGGTGAAGGTCAGGACGCATACACCGTATGGGCGGATTGGAAAAGCAATTGGCCTTGGCATGGACCGTTCGAATCCTTCCCGGAAGGTCATGAGTTTGAATGCTATCCCGACACCGGAAGCTTCAGACCGACCACCCGCAACCTTCTGAAACTGGCCGCTGACTGCGAGCTGGCCACCAAAGCCACCGCCTAACCCCTTCCCACCTTCTGCCGCCACGTGCGGCATGGAGCATTGCTATGGAAAATGAAATTCTCTCGGACGAAGAGCTGGCGGACCTCACCGGTTACAAGGCCCGGGCCTACCAGCGACGTTGGCTGGTTGATCGCCAATGGGTTTTTATCGAAAGTCGCGGCAAGCGTCCTCTGGTTGGCCGGATGTATGCCCGCATGAAGCTGGGCATGGTCTCACCGACCATCGCTGATCCCAACCCACCGCCGGCCGCGCCGGCATGGACGCCCGACTTCTCGCGAGTAAATTGATATGCGACCCCGCAAGGCCGAAACACGCAAATTGCCGCCCCGAATGTATCAATGGACGCGGCCACGCAAAAGCGGAAAGGACTGGATTGCCTATTACTACCTGGACATGACCGGCAAGGCGATCCCATTGGGCAAAGACCTGGACCTGGCCAGGATCAAATGGGCAGAACTCGAAGCCAAGGAAAAGCCAATTGACCTGCGCACCATGAAGGGGATCTTTGATAGGTACATCCGCGACATCGTCTCCAAGAAAGCGCCGCGCACCCAGAAGGACAATCTGTCGGAGATCAAGCAGCTGCGGCCCATGTTCGACAGCGCTCCCATTGACTCGATCACCCCGGCCACGATTGCCGGGTACCGGGATGCACGGACGGCAAAGGTTCGGGCGAATCGCGAGATTGCCACTCTCTCCCATGTGTTCAATATCGCCCGAGAATGGGGGCTCACGACCAAGGAGAATCCGTGCCAGGGTGTGCGCAAGAACAAGGAAACGCCGCGGGACTACTACGCAAATGATGTGGTTTGGGATGCGGTTTACAAGAAGGCAGCTCAAGAGCTGAAAGACGCGATGGACCTGGCCTACCTGACGGGGCAACGGCCAGCAGATGTCCTGGTCATGCGAAAGGATGATGTCGAGGGGAAATATTTGGGCGTGCAGCAGAACAAAACGCACAAGAAGCTTCGAATACAGGTGACCGCCGGCGGTGAAGCAAACAGTCTTGGCCGGCTGATCGCAGAGATATCCGAACGCAACGCTCAACACGTCTCGAACTATCTGATCGTAAGTAGGCACGGAAAGCGGATGACCGCGACGATGCTGAGAAAGCGTTGGGACATTGCGCGCGAGAAAGCAAAGTTGGCCGCGATCGAGATCGGCGACGAGCTGCTAGCGACAAAGATAAGTGGATTCCAGTTCCGCGATATCCGGCCAAAAGCTGCGTCGGAAATCCTCGACGTCGGCGATGCGAGCCTGCTTCTGGGTCACACCAAAGGCGACATCACGGAGCGTGTTTACCGTCGGATTGGTGCCATTGCGAAGCCGTCAAAATAGCCGAAAAAAGCGTTACAAAACTCAAACTGAGCCCCTTGTAGAACGCGGTCTACAGAGGGGCTGTAAAACAAAAGTAATGTAACGAAAAAGAGCCACAAGCCGCGAATTCAGCGGCTTTGAATAGCGGTCTTGAAAACCGTCGACTGTAACAGGTCCATGAGTTCGAATCCCATCGCCTCCGCCATCTTTATACGACAAAGCCCTGATTTTTCAGGGCTTTGTCGTTTCTGTCTTTTGAAAAAGTCCGACAGCCCATACTTCAGCCATGCCTGGTTTACGGGGCGGAATGGCCAATCTGACCGGCTGCAATGGGTTGAGGCTGTGAAAACGTCTTTCAGCGCGACAGGCACTCAAAACCGGACTGGAAATCGCGCTTCTATGCGAAATCCACATCTGCTGACATGTGCCGATAAATTTCAGATTTAACGTAGACGCGTACACTTCAATTTTGGCGAAGCGTTTTTACGCATTCTGGGCCAGAGGCATTTGGCGTCAGTTATCAAACTGCTGCCGCATACACTGATGAACAGTGGAAAAGCTCGCGCTATCGCGCAAGGCTTTGATTGCGTTTTTCTCGACGTATCACCCGACAATGCAAGAGCCACGAACTTCTATCTCAAACAAGGTTTTGCTTTCATGGACGAATGGGAGCCGTTAGAAAGTCATCCGCATATTACTGTTCAGACGATGCTCTGGATCGGAAACTGTTCTCTATTAGCCGGATGTCCATTGCAGGTCGGTTCCTACCCGTCACAACAGATAGGAACCGGGTTTACTAAGGTATCAGGGGCAATGAAATCAAGGACTTAATGCCCAGGCAAAACTCAGAATCTCCTACCAAAACGCAGTCATGGGTACAAAAATTGATACGGGACTCCCTCCCCACACAACACATAAAAAAAACCCGCTCCGACTGCATCGTGCGGGGCTTTTTTACAGCTAGAGTTCATGCTCTCGCTGGCTAAAAGGCAGCTATCGGGCTTGGCTAAAACAAAAAGGTGTAACCCATGATGACCCGGTTTTCATCTGTCGAATCAGCGAAGTTCGAGCGCATGGTTGCGTTACGCCAACGCAGCGATACGTTCTTGAAAGCGCCTGACTGGACGACGTAGGTAAGGTCGGTCGTTCGCTCCCATTCTTCACCCTTCCCACCCGAGGCCCGCAAGGCGCGGGCCTTGACGCTGCTGACATTCGTCGGATCTACCTGGTCGCCCTTCACATAGCGCATGTTGAAGGTCAGCCCGGGAATTCCAAGTGCGGCGAAATCGTAGTCATAACGCGCCATCCAGGCGCGTTCATTTGCCAACGCGAAGGTGCTGATCTGCTGTTCGCTGAACAGATAAGAGTCGGTGCCGCCCACGTAGGCGTAAGCCGTACCTCCGCTTACTTTCTGGTAGCCTCCACTGAAGGTGTGTCCCTCGATCGAATAACCGAAGTTGGTGCTCAAGGTTCGGTTGTCGACTTTGCCAAGCAAGTCACGGCCTTGCTCCTTGGCGGAAAAATAACGCCACTCGGTGAACGCATCACCCGGCCCTATCCCCGTCTTGAATTTGAGCCCGGCGAAATTACGCTGAAACAGATCCTCAAGCTGGCTTGTATGCAAGCTCAGCGTCAGATTTTTCAGCGGCTGATAGTCAACCCCCGCGTAGTACAACCGATCGCTGGTGACGGTTGCGGAATAAGCACCCTGCTGTGCCATCGCCGTCAGGTCTTCGAAATCAGTGGAGTCACGTAACTTGGTGGAGTCGACCTCCAGGAACGTGAAGGTAAACTTGTCCAGATCCTTGCTCACCACTTGGGCGCCGTTGAACCACTGCGGGAATAGCCGGCTGTAGTTGGAAGCCAGCAACGGCAGCTGAGGGCTGAGACCACCCACTCGAACCTCCGTTTCCGAGAGTTTGGCCTTGAACGTGCCAACGGCCTTTGAATAGTCATCGACAGCCCGTTTGTCCGCTCCGCGTGGCAACAGCCCGGTACCGGAACGATCCGGAGCAGAGTCGAGTTTAATGCCCAACATGCCCACGGCGTCGAGACCAAAACCAACCGGGCCTGGTGTAAAACCGGATTGCAACTTCAACATAAAACCTTGGGCCCACTCGTTGCGTCTGGACTGGGTTGCGGAGTCACCGTGGAAATCACGATCAAAATAGAAATTACGCAGCTCCAGACTGCCTTTTCCATCGTCGAGAAAACCTGCATAAACCGCCGAATGAGAAGCGCAGCAAAGCGTCGCGAGCATCAGCGATGCCCGCTGGGTGGTCAATAAAGTCATATTTGTGCCTATCTTATTGTTGTTGTCAGGAACGAAATTCGATGGTGTTCAAAACCTGATGTGGGACGTTACGGTCGTTGAGCGCGGATGCGGAGTATTGACGTCAATGTCGATGCACTGTTTTTTGCGATTGAACGTGCGGAAACAACCGATACCGGCGCCCAGCAGGTGGCATATACCGTCAATTCAGCTACGGAATGAAGGCCCGTTGGGCTTTAGCCTGATTCCCTCGCGAAGCCTTTTCCATGGAATGTCCGCGGGATCCGCCGTCATGGGTCCTGGCGCCTTGGCAACGAGTATCTGCTCAGCAATCGGTGCGAAATCAGCACGAAAATGAACAGAGCTTTTGTTAACCAGGACACTCATTTGTTCAGGTTGTATACCGGCTAGCCGATACAAGTTCCTGTCCAGCATCTGGCATTTACCAGAACTGACGGCCACTTTCACGCCGCCGATTTTCAAGCATGCAACTGGCCCCACATCAACCTCCATTCCATTCATCATGGGGCCTGCAAAATGACAACGGCCGTCGGATAGATGCAGCACTTCAAAGCGACCCTGCAAGGGGCTATCGCCTGGTGCACCCGACTGTCCCCCTAGCGATATTTCGACGAAGCCACCGATCCCGGCGGCAATGGCGGACTGAACGGCGGCTGGATCGCAAATCAATCCGACGGCGGCGTTGGTAGCACCGTGCTTTATCAGGGCCTTGAGCATTCCCGTGGTGTTCGAGTCCCCACCCGCTCCCGGGTTGTCCTGGGTATCTGCAATGACGATCGGGCGTTGCGCGTTTTCTGCCAATTCCATGGCCCGCAGCACTGCTTCGTCCGGGAGCAGGAAAGGCACCTCCCACTGATCTTCTTCGCCCACTACTTTTTCATAAAGGATTGAGACGGCCTCCTTCAGCACTTGCCTGTCTATGCCATAGCCCCAGATGACCGGCCCACATTCTTCGAAATCAGCGGCTGGAAAGCCGGGGGTAAATGACAATGAAGCGCCGTCGGACTCTAGGCGCTCCAACTGCTCGTATAAGCTTCGTGCTGGATCCAGGAGCGTGCACATCCCATTTATCGGAATCAGGAAAGGCAGGCGCAAGCTTTCGCAATGCAGCTTTCCGGAGCGGAGCCGCAAATCAAGCAATCTCGCCGCTCGTGCACCAGTATCTGCCATGTCCACGTGGGGATACGTGCGAAATGCAACCATCGCATCAGCGTGTTTGAGCATCGACTCTGTAACATTGGCGTGTAAATCCAGCGACACGACTATCGGAATATCCTGGCCCACGACCGCTCGTAACCGAGCCAGAAGTGTGCCCTCGCCGTCGTCCGTATGCTCTGCAACCATCGCGCCATGCAAGTCTAGATAAATACCGTCGATGGCTTCACTGGCAGCGGCATTTATTATTTCTTGAGTAATGCGCTCGTACGTTTCTTCAGTGACATGCGCAGAGGGACTGGCCCCGGCCCAGATCACCGGGACGACTTCATAACCCAGCCGGTCGGCTTCGATTAGAAACCCACCTGCCGGAATATTGACATTGCGCAACTCCAACATATCAGAGCCTCTTACCATCTGAGGAAAACCCTCGCCTCTGACGAAGTTTTCGTATTCAGCCTTGGAGGGCGCGAACGTATTCGTCTCATGTTGAAAACCAGCGATCAGAATTCGGTAGGTCATGGCAGTAAGACGTCTCGTAGAGGTTTTAGATGGGCTGCGGAGTTTGGGTACTTTGCTGAGCAGGTTGCGGTCTGTTGGCGGCAAGGAGCAAAGCACCCATCACAAGAACGGCGGCCATGATCAGAAGACCTGAATCAGAATTGCCAGTAGCGGTTTTGGCATAACCGATCAACGCGGGGCTGATGAACCCGCCCGTCAGTCCGATGGTATTGATAACTGCGATTCCACCTGCAGCCGCGTCACCTTTGAGATGTTGCGAAGGGATTGCCCAGAACACCGTATACGCAACCCACATCATGCTCGTGGCAAGGGTCAGAAACGCGAGTGCCAACCCCAGGTGATCCTTGTAAACCACTGATCCAGCCAAGCCAATCGCCCCTATCAGGGCAGGTACCGCTGTGTGCCAACGCCGCTCGTAGAACCGATCCGACGTACGACTGAAGATCAGCATCCCGGCCATCGCACCGATGTAGGGAACCGCTGAATACAAGCCGATCTGCATGACGCCCTGGACTCCCGCATCCTTGAGAATCGATGGCAGCCAAAAGCTCATCGTATAGATGCCGCAAATCAAGCAGAAGTAGCCGGCAGCCATCAAATACACACGGGGATCTTTCAATACCTGTGCAAACGAATGGTGCTTCCCCTGACCCTCACCGATATGCGCTTGCAGTACCTGTTTTTCCCGGGCACTCAGCCACGGCGCGACAGCGGGTTTATCACTCAGCACTTTTAGCGCGATGACACCTAGCACCACAGCCGGGAGGGCCTCCAGGAAAAACATCCACTGCCATCCGGCGAGGCCGTGGACGCCTGCGAAGGTTGTCATCAGCCACGCGGACAAAGGTGCTCCGAACATTCCTCCCAGCGGCCCTGCCAGCATCACGATTGCCATCACTCGGCCCAATCGTTCGCGTCCGTACCAATAGGTAAGGTAAAAAATCATCCCTGGAGCGAAACCCGCTTCAAAAATTCCGAGGAGCAAGCGCAATAGATAAAATGATCGCTCGCTTTCGACGAACAGCATGCACGCGGAGGTAATACCCCACAAAATCATCACCCGACTGAGCGTTTTGCGCGCTCCGACCTTGGGCAAAAGCAAATTGCTAGGCGTTTCAAATAGGGCGTAGCCGATAAAAAAGATTCCCGCTCCAAGCCCATAAGCAGCATCGGACAAGTTCAGATCGCTTTGCATCTGAAGTTTGGCAAATCCCACATTTACCCGGTCCAGGTACGCCACCACGTAACACAGGAGCAAAAAGGGTAGTAACCGCCAGTCTATCTTTCGATAGATGGCCGCAAGCTCGCTCGATGGATTGATGGTCCTGTGCATATTGCCCTCCGCTATAGGCGTTTTATTGTTTGACCGATATTCAGGTGCCATGGCCAGGCGAGCAAGAGCAACTTTTTGATGGTATCGTTGCTCTGAAAGCAACAGAGCCACGCAAGGGCAGGATTTTTTGTGAGAGATCTGAATCAACGCCGAATGCGCTATTTTTATGAGGTGCTTACCAGCGGCTCTATTCGCGGGGCCGCCGAGAATCTGAACACCGCACCTTCGGTCATCACCCGGCAAATTCAACTGCTGGAAGAGGAAGTAGGATCCCTGTTGTTTGAACGGCAGGCACGTGGCGTATCGCCTACCGAGACAGCCCACCTTCTGCTGGAGTTCTGGCGTGGATGCCAGGCCCAACAAGAGCATCTTGAAGACCGCTTGCGAGGACTGAAAGGGTTAAGGGAGGGTGACATCCGCATAGTCACCAGCGAGGGCTTCATCGACTTGCTGATCGATAATGTCTTGCGCGATTTCACGGGCACCTATCCTGGCATACGTATCAGTCTGGATGTGCTTCCCGTCAACAGCGTTCTCGAGGAAGTTGCCCAGAGCGCCGCCCATATTGGCCTGGCATACAATCCACCGGCACATCCTGAAGTCACCTATCGCGCCTCATCGCTGCAACCTGTTCGATTACTCATGCGCGCAGGTCATCCATTGACGCGCCTCAGTGAGCCATTGAACTTCAAAGAGATAATGCGCTACCCATTGGCAGTGATGCCGCTTGAATACGGGTTGGGGCAAATTATCCAGCTCGTTTCACATGCAGAAAACCTGTCCATTCGGCCGGCCTTGGTCACGAACTCCCTCACCGCCCTGCGACGCTATGTGATGAACGGAGATGCAGTCACAATGATGAGCGAATTCTCCGCCTTTAACGATATGGCCAGCGGAGATCTGGTGACTCGGTCAATCGATCATCCACTGTTCCAGAATATCCATGCTCGACTCTTGGTCAAACTCAGGAAGCCGCAATCCGTTGGCGCCGAAGAACTTCTCAAATGGATCGAAGAGCGAATATTTATATTTAACAAAGCAATGGTCAATAATATTAAATCAACATAAGACTCCAGAAATTATAGTTTTTTTATAATGACAAATATCTGAAGTCACATTATGGATATTGCTATCCAGCGAGCGAATCTACTTACGTATCCTATACGGAGATCGGCTCATCAGGCCAAACTGGTGACACCGCGCAATGAGCCGTCACCTTGGCTGTCATAACTTGCGAACCGGGCTTACTCGTCAAAGCCTTACCAGTTCTACGAAGATGCTCCGTAGTGATTTCGTTGCTCAAAAAGCAACAGCATGGACTAAAAGTTGCTGTGGATACAAATCCTATTGTCATCTAACATAAAGCGGCTTTTTTTAATTCAGGCAGTCAATACGTTCTCTGAAATCAGAATCAGGAGCCCTCTGGGGCCTAATTCAAAAATCCAATATCAACACAAGCAACCTTTAGGCGAATTTTAATACCCGATGTTATTTCTTAATATTACAAAGCAAAATAGCAACAAGTTAGTTAGACTTATATGCCGCCGTACGTATAGAGCCAGAAAAGCTGTATGAGCTTCCTAACACGAAACCCAAGATTTACAATAGTTTTAACTATTTTTTGTGCCCTTGTAATAGTACTTATGGCGAGAATTACTTACCTTGCGGTTTTTTCCCATGATTTCTTGAACAATGAAGGCCGTAAACGCTCAACGCGACTGATTGAAACCATGCCCGTGCGTGGCACTATTTTTGATCGATTCAATCAACCCTTGGCGGTTTCCACCCCGGTCAGCACCTTGTGGGTGAATCCTAAACAATTTGCCCCAACTAAACAGCAGGCAGCAGTATTGAGTGAGCGTCTTGATATTGATGCTTCACTGATTAGATATTTGACATTAAATGACGAAGACAAGTCGTTCGCTTATTTAGCCAGGAGGGTGGATCCAGAGACGGCAAGCAAAATACTAAACCTGTCTATTCCTGGCTTGCATGAACGCCAGGAGTATAAGCGATTCTATCCGCAATCTTCGATGATGGCTCAGACATTAGGCTTTACCAACATTGATCAGAAAGGCATTGAAGGCATCGAGTTAATGTTTGACACTCAACTTTCCGGAACCTCTGGTCTTGAGGAGCGAACTTTAAACCTACACAAGCGCGTCACACGAGAAATCCTCGTGCACACGGCTGTCACTCCCGGCGATGATCTTCATTTAACCATTGATTCTACCCTTCAGTACTACGTTGAAAAGGCATTATGGAAAGCACTTAAAGATAATGCAGCCCGGTCAATAAGCGCCATTCTGATACACGCCAAAACAGGAGAGGTACTGGCATTATCCACGGTACCTTCATTCAATCCCAATGCGCGTAACAGCTTTAGCACAAACGTCATTCGTAATCGCGTATTTACCGATGTGTATGAACCAGGCTCAGTGATAAAACCCTTCAGCATGGCAGCCGTTTTGACGGCAGGTATCGTTGATAAAAATGCCATGATTCAGATAGCGCCAGGTTTCATCAAGATCAATGGCTATACCATTCGTGATGTGGGAAGGGATAACCAGCTAGACCTGCCGGGTATCATTCGTCGCTCTTCAAATGTTGGCATGAGTAAAATTGCCATATCGACAGGCGGCGCAGCCATTTCGCAACTACTGCTGGATCTGGGATTTGGAAATAACACCTCGGTGTTCTTTCCAGGGGAAAGTGTCGGGTCTGTTCCAACCCGGAGAGTATGGTCGGATATCGCCACCGCAAGCCTTTCATACGGATACAGTTTGTCGGTCAATTTAGCTCAATTGGTTCAGGCCTATACCGTTTTTGCAAATGACGGGCACCTGGTTCCATTATCGTTAATTAAAGGTCGAGCTCATCCGCCCCGTAAGGTCATGAACCCTGAAGTCGCCAACAGCATTCTGGACATGCTGGTACACGCAGTGGATGGACCTGGAGCCGGCGGAAAGCGTGCAGCAATCGAAGGGTATGTCATAGCGGGTAAAAGCGGGACCTCACGCAAGGCATCCAGTGGTGGCTATCAAAGCAATACATACAGGGCCATGTTCGTGGGCATCGCACCGGCCAATGCGCCGGAATTCATCATGGCTGTTTTAGTAGATGAGCCTACCGCCAAAGGTTACTTCGGTGGAGCGATTGCAGCACCGATTTTCAAGGAAGTACTCGAAGACGTTCTTCGCATCAGAAATGTACCTCGTGACCAAAGTCAAACTCTGCCAGCAATACAGGGCTGAACTGGCAATCCGAGCAAGCAACTGGTTGATGAACTTATCGCTTGAGAGGTGATCTTTTCCCTCTCGATAAATGCTTTAAAAAGGATAGATAAATGAGAAAAATCATTATTGGTGTGGTTGTAGCTACTTCAGTTGGCATTGGTACGGCATTTGCTCAAATACCCGCGAGAGATGAGATGAATGCAATCACAAATGGCGCGGTCAATATGACCGCTACACCTACTAACACCGCAGCAAAAACCGCAGTGACCAGCGACACTCAAGCAGGAGCATTGAACGAATGCTACAACGCCATTGGCGATCAGCCCCGGACAGCGTTGCAACCTTGCCTTGAGCGCAAGGCTCGCGAAGCGACGTCACAAATGAAAATCGCCTACAAAAAATTGGAAGCTCAGACAAAGGAAATCGATTCGAGTGCGACGGCCAAAGCCCTTACCTCGCTGCTCGCCTCTCAGAAGGCTTTCGAGAAGTTCAAGGAAGCACAGTGTCAGTGGGAAGGTGACTCCATGTTGGGGGGCTCAGGTTCTGGAGATATTTTTAGTTCCTGCAAAGTCGATTTGATGCGCTGGAGAACGAAGCAACTTTCCGATTGAAGTTATCGCCATAGATTGCTGGCTATCTCGCCAGTACGCCATTGAGGCCGTCATTGACCTATCGAGCTGGATCGAGGCCTGCGGCGCAGCCGACGGCGCGCTGGAAACCATCGACAGAAACGAAGAATTCATCAAGCTGACCCTTGCGGTATTAATGGCGACCGAGTGCCCGCTATCGGCCCAGAATTTGAACCCAGCGCCGCTCGGCATGGGTTCCATAACTATTGCGCCAGTGTTCCAGAACCAACCCGCTTTTACCCTCCTCCGGCATCCTGCCGATCGTTAAACATCCATCATGTAACGCGGTGCTACGCTGTCCTTAAAACCGAGGAATCGCGATGCCACATTCAGACCTGCTCCCCTCCTTGCTGTACAAGATCAACGAAAACCAACTCGCCCTGGAGGCCGCCATCCTGGAGATTTCCAACTGGGTCGAGGTGCGCGGCTCGGCTGACGTTGCAGACAACGTGCGCGCCGAATTGGACACCATCGACAAGAACGAGGAGTTCATCAAGCTGACACTGGCCGTCCTGATGACCCCGGAGTGAACTGGAGCGACAGCTCGTCCGCGCCACGATAGCTGCGTCTCGATTTGGCCGGCTCTGCGCCTGCCCCGCCGCCATGAAGATTGCCAGACATGCGCTGGAAGAGGTTTTGTAATGAAGCCTTCACCCGCTGGTCTACCCTGAATGAACAGCCGGAGGGTTCAATCATGTGCGGACGCCTTTCACAGTACCGGGGAATTCACGACTTCGTCGCGGCGCTCAGTATCCCCCATGCACTGATCAACTATGCTGGCGACCAGCCTTTCGAGCGCTATAACGCCGCTCCGACCACTCAGCTTGCCCTCATTCACCAAGAAGGTCAGTTTCTTCGCGCTGACATGGTTCGCTGGGGCTGGCGCCCGAATTGGGCCAAAGACCGCGTCGCGCCGATCAATGCCCGGGTTGAGAAAGTTGCCCACGGACCGTTCTTCAAAGCGATCTGGCCTCATCGGGCGATCATTGCGATCGACAACTGGTTCGAGTGGGTTTATGAAGGCGGGCCGAAGAAACAGCCTTACCTCATTCGCCACCGAGACCGGACGCCGATCCTCTGTGCCGCGATCGGTCAGTACCCCATTGCTGAGCGTGAGCCGGACGAGCACGACGGCTTCGTGATCATCACCGCCGACAGCGCCGGAGGCATGGTGGACATTCACGACCGACGTCCGGTGACATTGAGCCCGGAGCTGGCACGAGAATGGCTGGACCCGGCCATGCCGAAAGAGCGCGCCGAGCAAATGGTGCTTCTTGAGGGAGAACCTGCCGAGGCCTTCGAGTGGTTCAAGGTTGACAATGCTGTCGGCAACGTACGAAATCAGGGGCGGGAGCTCATCACCCCCCTTGACCGAGACGAAGGCTGATCGAGCAATCGGTCAAGCGATCGGACTCAGGCTCGATTTCGCACACTCATCGATAAAACTAAATAATCGAAAGTGCCTGCCGATAGTCAAAACAATGCCCCAGCATCATGGGATTTTAGAACGTGTAGTAGTGAGTTCAGGCTAATGAAAGATATCTATCTACTGATCGAGCATGGTATGGATCAGGGCGAAGTTTACGTACTGGGTTGGTTCGATGACGAGAAAAGGGCCAAGGAAGTGGCCGAGGAGAAAGAGTGGGAGGTTTACCGCGCCAGCTTGAAAGCTGAGCATCCCTGGTCAAATCACAAACCGTTGTCACCAGACCAAACCAAATATCGTCGCTTCTGGATCAAAGAGATTTCCAGATTTGATCACGTCCCGGTTCCCAGGTCTTCGGCAGTTCATTGACCCGGCAGGTCAGCGACGGCGGGAGGCTGTTCTTAAAACCGCTGAACCGTGGATACCCGTTTGACGAATGCTGCCAGAGGGTGGGCGTCATCGTGCGAGCCCTGCAAAAGTTCTGACAATGCCAAAGAAACGGCCAGTTGACACTGCAGCAAGTGCTGCAGATATCGAGAAATCCATCCAAGCCCTGAACAAAATGGCTGAACGCCTGTGGGGAGATGGTCGAGAGAGCGAGGCTAAAGCCCTCCTCGATGCCTTGGATGCGTTAAACCGGGCGCTGGACCGGATCAGGATTGGTGAAAGTCGCCGGGTTCTTCATTGAATACCGTCTTGGATCTGGAACGAGGGTTGATGGCATGGCGCACTCATTTCAATACCAGATAACCGAATCCGTTCGGGTAGTTGAGATCGAGATTGGAAAACTGCTCGATTTGGCAGCAATGCTGAAAGAGGATGGAAACGATGCCCTGGCGACGGCTGTCTCGAATCAGGCGAATAAGCTGCTTGAGGCTGCGGTGGCGCTGAGAATTGCAATGGCAGGCTAGCTGCTTGCCGATCGTTCAATAGTCTGCCCCACGCCGGGCTTTCCACCTGTCATGCCTTCGTCACACCGACCAATCACACTGCAGGCAGCCAAAGGGATTTGGCCACGTGTATAAAGAGCCCGGCCTGGCGCCGGGCTTTTTCGTTATCGAGCACCTCACAACGATAGCAATCCACTGTACAACCCATACGCTGCCACCCCGGCCCCGGCGATAACGCAGGCAAAAATCCCTTTCTCGACAGGCGAAAACAAAGGCTCGCCCTGCTCATGTTTTGCCTTGGCAAATAAAATCACTCCGGGCGCATACAACAACGCCGAGAGCAGCAAATACTTCACCCCGCCGGCATACAACAGCCATACCGCGTAACACAGTGCGATCCCGCCAATCATCAGGTCTTTGGTGCGCTCGGCCGATGCGTGTTCGTAGGTTTCGCCGCGCCCGCTCAACAGCACCGCATAGGCCGCCGACCACAGGTAGGGCACCAGAATCATCGACGACGCGAGGTAGATCAGACTGGTGTAAGTGCCGGCAGAGAACAGTGTTATCAGCAGGAAAATCTGGATCATCGCATTGGTCAGCCACAACGCGTTGACCGGTACATGGTTGGCGTTTTCCTTTTTCAGGAAGGCCGGCATGGTCTTGTCCTTGGCCGTGGCAAAGAGGATTTCAGCACAGAGCAGCGCCCATGACAGCAACGCACCCAACAGCGAAATCGCCAAACCGACGCTGATCAACAGCGCCCCCCAATGACCGACGATATGTTCCATCACCGTCGCCAGTGACGGGTTCTGCAGTTTGGCCAATTCGGGCTGGCTCATGACGCCGAGCGACAACACGTTAACCAATACCAGCAGCGCCAACACCCCGAGGAAACCGATGACCGTCGCTCGGCCAACGTCCGAACGCTTTTCCGCCCGGGCCGAATAAACACTGGCGCCTTCGATGCCGATAAAGACGAAGACGGTCACCAGCATCATGTTGCGCACCTGATCCATCACGCCGCCAAAATCCGGATTGCTGCGGCCCCAGATATCCCGGGTAAAGATGTCAGCCTTGAAGGCCACGGCAGCAATGACGATAAACATGATCAACGGGACGATCTTGGCGACGGTTGTCAGTTGATTGATGAATGCGGCCTCTTTGATTCCGCGCATCACCAAAAAATGCACCGACCACAGAAGGATCGAGGCGCAGCCGATGGCGATCGGCGTGTTGCCTTGGCCAAAAACCGGAAAAAAATAACCCAGGGTACTGAACAGCAGCACGAAGTAACCGACGTTGCCTAGCCAGGCGCTGATCCAGTAACCCCAGGCGGAAGAAAATCCCATGTAATCGCCAAACCCGGCCTTGGCATAGGCATACACCCCGGAATCCAGCTCGGGTTTGCGATTGGCCAGCGTCTGAAAGACGAAGGCCAGGGTCAGCATGCCAACGGCAGTGATTGCCCATCCGATCAATATCGCGCCTACGTCGGCTTTCTCCGCCATATTTTGCGGCAGGGAAAAGATCCCGCCGCCAATCATCGATCCCACTACTAAGGCAATCAGCGCATTCAAGCGGAGCTTTTGCGTCGGCTGTGTCATTTTTTTGCGCCTCCGTTTACCCGCGGGGACTTTCATAGTCGGTATTAACCAATTGACAAAGCGTAATAGGGGTTACCGATTAACGCCAGGCAGTAGATTTTTTATAACTTTTCGCAATAAAAACAGCAATGTAATTATCAGCACCTCATTGGGCACCCATGAAACAGCAATTAAAATTTGCCAAACACTGGAAACCAACTAGCGTGAAGTCAGCAATTATTTTCTGTCTTTCAGCATAAAAATATTCACAACAACAAGATTATTGCGAACAGCCTTATTTTCGTAAGTCTTTAAATAACAATGAAATATAGATATGCATTAATCGAAAGAACATAACGAAACCAAATGCTGTTTCTCCTCCCTGCAATGGTGTCATGCAATGTCTGAATCCCCCGGAAAACTGAAACTCGGCGCTCTGGTTGCATTGGTCGTCGGCTCAATGATCGGGGGCGGGATCTTTTCCCTGCCGCAGAACATGGCCGCCAGTGCTGACGTCGGTGCCGTTCTGATCGGTTGGGCAATTACGGCCGTCGGCATGCTGACCCTGGCCTTCGTTTTCCAGACGCTGGCCAACCGCAAGCCCGATCTGGACGGCGGTGTCTACGCCTACGCCAAGGCGGGTTTCGGCGACTATATGGGTTTCTCGTCTGCCTGGGGCTACTGGATCAGTGCCTGGCTGGGGAACGTCGGCTACTTTGTTTTACTGTTCAGCACTCTCGGTTACTTCTTTCCGATCTTCGGTGAAGGCAACACGGTGGCTGCGATCATCGGTGCATCGGTGTTGCTCTGGGCCGTGCACTTTCTCGTGCTGCGCGGGATCAAGGAAGCCGCGTTCATCAACCTGGTGACCACGGTCGCCAAAATCGTGCCGCTGCTGCTGTTTGTCCTGATCGCGATTTTCGCCTTCAAGCTGGATATCTTCACCGCCGATATCTGGGGCCTCAAAAACCCGGACCTGGGCAGCGTGATGAACCAGGTGCGCAAGATGATGCTGGTCACCGTCTGGGTATTCATCGGTATTGAAGGCGCGAGCATCTTCTCGGCCCGTGCGGAAAAACGCAGCGATGTGGGTAAAGCCACCGTCATCGGGTTCATCACTGTGCTGCTGTTCCTGGTGCTGGTGAACGTCCTGTCGCTGGGCATCATGACCCAACCGGAATTGGCCAAGCTGCAGAACCCGTCCATGGCCGCGGTGCTGGAACACGTGGTCGGTGAGTGGGGCGCGGTACTGATCAGCGTCGGCCTGATCATTTCGTTGCTCGGTGCGCTGCTGTCGTGGGTGTTGTTGTGTGCGGAAATCATGTTCGCCGCCGCCAAGGACCACACCATGCCGGCCTTCCTGCGCAAGGAAAATGCCAACCAGGTGCCGGTCAACGCCTTGTGGCTGACCAACGCGATGGTGCAACTGTTCCTGATCATCACGCTGTTCTCGGCCAGTACCTACCTGTCGCTGATCTACCTCGCCACTTCGATGATTCTGGTGCCGTACTTGTGGTCTGCGGCCTATGCCCTGCTGCTGGCGATCCGCGGCGAGAGCTATGAAAACGCTCTGGCCGAACGCAGGAAAGACCTGTTCATCGGCGCCATTGCGGTGATTTATGCCATCTGGCTGATTTATGCCGGCGGCGTCAAATACCTGCTGCTCTCCGCCCTGCTCTACGCCCCCGGCGTCATTCTGTTCGCCAAGGCTAAACTTGAAGTCAGTAAACCGGTTTTCACCAACGTCGAGAAGTTGATTTTCGCAGCAGTCGTCGTCGGCGCCCTGGTCGCAGCCTACGGGCTGTATGACGGCTTCCTGACCCTGTAACGCCCACGTGTTTTGTCATCTGGAGGATCACTGCAATGACCACCGAAAAAGTTAAGTACGGCGTCCATTCCGAAGCCGGCAAACTGCGTAAAGTCATGGTTTGCTCTCCAGGCCTGGCTCACCAGCGGCTGACCCCGAACAACTGTGACGAACTGCTGTTCGACGATGTGCTGTGGGTCGCCCAGGCCAAGCGTGACCATTTCGACTTTGTCACCAAAATGCGCGAGCGCAACGTCGATGTGCTGGAAATGCACAACCTGCTGACCGATATCGTCGCCATCCCCGAAGCGTTGGACTGGATCCTGGAACGCAAGATCACCGCCGACTCGGTTGGGTTGGGGTTGATCAACGAAACCGGTTCCTGGCTGCGCAGCCTGGAGCCGCGCAAGATCGCCGAGTTTCTGATTGGCGGGGTGTCTGCCGATGACCTGCCGACCAGTTTCGGTGGCAAGACCATCGAAATGTTCCGCGATTTCCTCGGCCACTCCAGTTTTATTCTGCCGCCACTGCCCAATACCCAGTTCACCCGCGACACCACTTGCTGGATCTACGGCGGTGTGACGCTGAACCCGATGTACTGGCCGGCGCGCCGTCAGGAGACCCTGCTGGCGACGGCCATCTACAAGTTCCATCCGCAGTTCACCAACGCCGACTTCCAGATCTGGTATGGCGATCCGGATAAGGAGCACGGCAATTCCACCCTGGAAGGGGGTGACGTCATGCCGATCGGTAACGGCGTGGTCTTGATCGGTATGGGCGAACGCTCGTCTCGTCAGGCTATCGGCCAACTGGCAGTCAATTTGTTCAAGAACAAAGCGGTGGAGAAAGTGATTGTCGCCGGCCTGCCGAAATCCCGTGCAGCGATGCACCTGGACACCGTGTTCAGTTTCTGCGATCGCGATGTGGTGACCATCTTCCCGGAAGTGGTGAACCAGATTGTGGCCTTCACCCTTCGCCCTGACGAAAGCAAACCGGGGGGCATCGACATCCGCCGCGAAGAGACCACTTTCCTCGACACCGTGGCCAAGGCCCTCAATCTCAAAGCGCTGCGCGTCGTCGAAACCGGCGGCAACAGCTTCGCCGCCGAACGCGAGCAGTGGGATGACGGCAACAACGTAGTCGCTGTGGAGCCGGGTGTGGTGATCGGTTACGACCGCAACACCTACACCAATACGCTGCTGCGCAAGGCCGGTGTGGAAGTCATCACCATCAGCGCCGGCGAACTGGGTCGCGGCAGAGGCGGCGGCCACTGCATGACGTGCCCGATCATTCGCGACCCTATCGACTATTAATTTGCCCACCTGCGCCTGTGCTTATAAAGCACAGGCGTTGGGATAACCGACATCCAAGGAGATCCAAAATGGCCTTTAATATTCACAACCGTAATTTGCTGAGCCTGGAGCACCACACGCCTCGCGAATTACGCTATCTGCTGGACTTGTCTCGCGACCTCAAGCGCGCCAAGTACACCGGCACTGAGCAGCAACACCTCAAAGGCAACAATATCGCGCTGATTTTCGAAAAAACCTCGACCCGGACCCGTTGCGCCTTCGAAGTGGCAGCCTATGACCAAGGCGCCAATGTCACCTACATCGACCCGAACTCTTCGCAAATCGGCCACAAGGAAAGCATGAAGGACACCGCCCGCGTATTGGGTCGCATGTACGACGCCATCGAATACCGTGGCTTCAAGCAGGAAATCGTCGAAGAACTGGCTAAGTTCGCCGGTGTGCCAGTGTTCAACGGTCTGACCGATGAGTACCACCCGACGCAAATGATTGCCGACGTGCTGACGATGCGTGAAAACGCCGACAAGCCGATTCATGAGATCAGTTACGCCTATTTGGGCGACGCCCGTAACAACATGGGCAACTCGCTGCTGCTGATCGGCGCCAAGCTCGGCATGGACGTGCGCATTTGCGCGCCGAAAGCCCTGTGGCCGGCGGACGATCTGGTCGCTCGCTGCAAAAAATACGCAGAGGAAAGCGGCGCTCGCATCACCCTGACCGAAGACCCTAAAGCAGCCGTCAAAGGCGTGGACTTCATTCACACCGATGTCTGGGTATCGATGGGTGAACCGGTTGAAGCCTGGGCCGAACGCATCAAGCAACTGTTGCCCTACCAGGTCAACGCGGAACTGATGAAAGCCACCGGCAATCCGCGCACCAAGTTCATGCACTGTCTGCCGGCGTTCCATAACTGCGACACCAAGATCGGCAAACAGATCGCCGAACAATACCCGCACCTTAGCAACGGTATTGAAGTCACCGACGACGTGTTCGAGTCGCCAGCCTGCATTGCCTTCGAGCAAGCGGAAAACCGCATGCACACCATCAAGGCGATTCTGGTGTCGACCCTGGCTGACCTGTAACGGCTGATGCGGTGATCGTTCCCATACTCTGCGTCACATGGGACGCGGAGCGCCCCGGGCGGCATTCCCACGGGGGACCGTGGGAACGATCATCGTGTTGTTCACACCCTTTCTGAAAGGACTGCATTATGCGTATCGTCGTTGCTCTGGGTGGTAACGCCCTGCTCCGCCGTGGTGAACCCATGACCTCGGACAATCAGCGCGCCAACATCCGGATCGCCACCGAACAGATCGCCAAGATTCATCCTGGCAATCAACTGGTCATCGCCCATGGCAATGGTCCGCAGGTCGGCCTGTTGTCGCTGCAAGCCGCGGCCTACACCTCGGTTTCGCCGTATCCGCTGGACGTGCTGGGTGCCGAAACCGAAGGGATGATCGGCTACATCATCGAACAGGAACTGGGCAACCTGCTGGACTTCGAAGTGCCCTTCGCCACCCTGCTCACTCAAGTCGAAGTCGATGCCAATGACCCGGCGTTCCAGAATCCCACCAAACCCATCGGCCCGGTCTACACCAAGGCTGAGGCGGAACAACTCGCGGCCGAAAAAGGCTGGGCGATTGCCCCGGATGGTGACAAGTTCCGTCGCGTAGTCGCCAGCCCAAGACCCAAACGTATTTTTGAAATTCGCCCGATCAAGTGGCTGCTGGAAAAAGACAGTATTGTGATTTGCGCGGGGGGTGGCGGCATCCCGACGATGTACGGCGCCAGCGGCAAACTGCAGGGCGTGGAAGCGGTGATCGATAAAGACCTGTGCTCGGCGCTGCTGGCTGAACAGCTGGAAAGCGATCTGCTGGTGATCGCCACCGACGTCAATGCCGCCTACATCGATTTCGGCAAACCCACCCAGAAAGCCATCGCTCAGGCTCACCCCGACGAGATGGAAAAACTCGGCTTTGCGGCTGGGTCCATGGGGCCTAAAGTCCAGGCCGCCTGCGAGTTCGCCCGCCATACCGGCAAGGTCGCGGTAATCGGCTCACTCGCGGACATCGAGGCTATCGTTCAGGGCACGGCGGGCACCCGTATCAGCACCAAGGCATCTGGCATTACCTATTTGTGAGGAGAGACGACAATGGCAACGTTCGACCCCGGACATCTGCACATCGAGCGCCACGCGCTGACCAAGGACGATGTCAGCTACAACCTGCACTTGGACTATGAAGTGTTCAAGGATCCCAAGGAAGGCAAAGGGATGCAGTTCACATTGCACGGTTCGATCGAGGGCAAGGAGATGAAGGAAACGTTCTTCCTTCCCAAGGATCAAGCCTACAACTTCGCCAGGAATGTCACGAAAATCCTTGAAAAGTACGGTATCCCCAAAGTGCACAGCAGCATTGGGTCCAATCACAAATTCTACGACTTGATGTTCGAAGACATGAGGGAGCAACTGGATATGAAATCAGGCGACCCGGTCAAGCCAGAACATCTGGAGTAATCCGGGCGCGCTTTTTCTATCGCTATCAGTGAGGCGGCCAGAACCACGCGTGCTGCTGCGGGTCCTGGCCGCGCAAGTCCTTGACGGACATCCGCAGGGCTTCAGCCCAATTCACTTTCCCGGATGAGCTTCTTGTTAATCTTCCCGACGCTGGTTTTAGGGATCTCGGCGACGAACTTGAACTGCTTGGGAATCGCCCATTTGTTGATCCGGCCACGCTCGACAAACCCTTGCAGGTGCACCTCCAGGATCTTGCGGTCCAGGTACTGCCCGGGCTCGCACACCACCAGCGCCATCGGCCGTTCGCCCCATTGCTCGTCCGCAATGCCCACCACCGCGACCGACATGACGGCCACGTGTTCGCTGATCAGGCTCTCCAGCTCCAGGGAGCTGATCCACTCCCCGCCTGTCTTGATCACATCCTTGATGCGGTCCTTGATTTCCACTCCACCCAACGGGTCGATTGAGGCCAGGTCGCCGGTGTGCAGCCAGCCGTTGTGCCACAACTCGGCGCCCTTTTCCGGCTCCTTGAAATAGCCTTGGGTCAGCCAGGGTGCGCGTACCACGATCTCGCCCTGAGACTCGCCGTCATGGGCAACCTCATTGCCACTGGCGTCGATGATTTTCAGGTCGACCATCGGCACAGGCGTGCCCGTCTTGATGCGGGTAGCCAGTTGGGCTTGCGGGGATTGTTCGAGGTCTTCGTCGCGCAGGTAAGTCAGGCACAGCAACGGACAGGTTTCCGACATGCCGTAGCCGCTGTGCACCTGAATGCCTTTGGCGCTCGCTTCGCTGGCAATCCCTAATGTCAGCGCGCTGCCGCCCAGGAGCATTTTCCAGCCATCGAATCGAGTCCGTTGAGCTTCCTCGCAGTTCAGGATCATTTGCAAAATGGTCGGTACACAGTGGGAGAACGTGACCTTTTCCTCTCGATACAGCCTGACCAGGCTGTTCGGCTCGTAGCGACCGGGGTAGACCTGCTTGATCCCCATCAGGGTGGCGACATACGGCACACCCCACGCATGCACGTGAAACATCGGCGTGATCGGCATGTAGACGTCATCGGAGCGCAGCAGCGGCAACCCCTGATAGACGCCCAAAGTGCCCACGGCATTCAAGGTGTGCAACACCAGTTGGCGGTGGGTGAAATAGACGCCTTTAGGGTCGCCAGTGGTGCCTGTGGTGTAGAACAGGGTCGCCACGGAGTTTTCATCGAAATCAGGAAAGTCGTACTGGTCGGCCGACCCGGCCAACAGGTTTTCATATTCCCCCAGCACCGGTAGCGACGTCTGGATGGCGGTGTCGTCCGTCAACTGCAGGTAGCCTTTGACGGTTTTGAGCTGCCCGTGAATCTGTTCAACCAGCGGCAGAAAATCGTCATGCACCAGCACTAGGTCGTCCTCGGCATGGTTCATGGTGAAGAGCACCTGATCCGGCGAAAGACGGATATTCACGGTATGCAGCACCGCACCGATCATCGGTACGGCAAAGAAGCATTCCAGGTAACGGTGGCTGTCCCAGTCGAGCAGGGCCACCGTGTCCCCGGCCTTGACGCCAGCAGCGGTCAAGGCATTGGCCAGCCGGCGGATCCGCTGGTTGAGGGTCTGGTAGCTGTAGCGCAATTTGTCGGCATACACGATTTCCCGACCCGGCTCGTAGCGCACGCCGGACAGCAGCAATTGCTTGATCAGCAAGGGGTAGGCATAGGCGCCGTCGGCGGGCGGAATTATTTTTGTCGCCATCATTTATGGTTCCCGATCCTTTTTTACGTGGGCTCAGAACTGCGCTGCGTCCAATTGATAGAGGCATTCGCTGCCCGCCTTGGCCGATGCACTCAACGAGTGGATGCGTGGCAGCAGACGGGCGAAGTAGAAGCGCGCGGTGGCCAGTTTGCTGGCGTAGAAATCGTCTTTTGAATGCGTGCTCATGGCCGCCTTGGCCATTCGCGTCCACATGTAGGCGTACGCGGTGTAGCCGAACACGTGCAGGTACTCGACCGAAGCCGCGCCGATTTCATTCGGGTTGCCCTGGGCCCGGTCCAGCAGCCATGCGGTCAGTTCGTCGAGGGTGTCGACGGCGGCGTTCAACGGTTGGGTGAACTCTCTGAGGTCAGCGCAGGCGTTGGCGGTATAGGTGCGGATTTCCGAAGCGAACAGCCGGTACAGCGCCCCGCCACTGCCGACGATTTTGCGCCCGGCCAGGTCCAGTGACTGGATGCCGTTGGTGCCTTCGTAGATCTGGGTGATGCGCACATCGCGAACCAGTTGTTCCTGGCCCCATTCGCGGATGTAACCATGGCCGCCGAAGACCTGCTGGCCGTGCACCGTGGTTTCCAGCCCCATGTCGGTGAGGAACGCCTTGGCCACCGGAGTCAGCAGCGACACCAAATCTTCCGCGCGCTTGCGGGTGGTGGCGTCATCGCTGTACTTGGCGGTGTCCAGTTGCAGCGCCACGTAGCTGGAGAACGCCCGCCCGCCTTCGTTCAAGGCTTTCATGGTCAACAACATGCGCCGTACGTCCGGGTGCACGATGATCGGATCGGCGCCTTTGTCCTTGTTCTGCGCACCGGTCGGCGAACGGCTTTGCAGGCGGTCACGGGCGTATTCGACGGCGTTCTGGTACGAACGTTCACCCAACGCCAGACCCTGGATACCCACGCCCAGACGTTCGTAATTCATCATGGTGAACATCGCCGCCAAGCCCTTGTTCGGCGCATCGATGATCCAGCCAGTCGCCCCGTCAAAGTTCATCACGCAGGTGGCCGAAGCCTTGATGCCCATCTTGTGTTCGATGGAACCGCAGGACAGCGAGTTGCGCTCGCCCAGCGAGCCATCGTCATTGACCAGCACCTTGGGCACCAGAAACAGGGAAATGCCTTTGGGGCCGGCGGGTGCATCAGGCAACCGCGCCAGTACCAGATGAATGATGTTTTCAGTCAGGTCGTGCTCGCCGCCGGTGATGAAAATCTTGCTGCCGCTGATCTTGAAACTGCCGTCGGCTTGAGGTTCGGCGCGGGTGCGAATCAGGCCCAGGTCCGTGCCGGCATGCGCCTCGGTCAGGCACATGGAACCGGTCCACGTGCCGGCGTACATGTTCGGCAGATAGCGTTCCTTGAGCTCTTCACTGGCATGGGCATTGATCGACAGGCACGCACCGGCGGTCAGCATCGGGTAGAGGCCGAACGACAGGCTTGCCGAGTTGACCATCTCTTCGACCTGAGCCGAAATCGCCTTGGGCATGCCCATGCCACCGAACTGTGGATCGCCGCCCACACCCACCCAACCGGCTTCGGCGAATGCCTGGTAGGCCGCAACAAAACCGTCCGGCGCCGTGACTGCGCCATTGCTCCAGGTGCAACCCTGCTCGTCGCTGCTGCGGTTCAGTGGCGCGATGACTTCGCCACTGATTTTGCCGGCCTCTTCAAGGATTGCAGCGGCTGTTTCTTCATCGATCACCTCGGCCAGGCCAGGCAACCGGGCCCATAGCCGGGACACCTGGAAGACTTCGTTGAGTACGAAGCGCATATCGCGCAAAGGAGCTTTGTAATCAGACATGGTTGGCTTACTCGGAAATGGTCAGGGCATGCGGCATACCCTGGCGTTGAGAGGTGTCAGTTTCAGTGGCTTGCGCCACGTGAGCTTGCAAAACGGGGTGACGCAGCAGGAAGTACGACAGGGCAGGGATCAGCACCAGCGCGCCGAGCATGTTCCACAGGAACATGAAGGTCAGCAGGATGCCCATGTCGGCCTGGAACTTGATCGGCGACCAGACCCAACACACCACGCCGGCCGCCAGGGTGATGCCCACCAGGCCCACGACCCGGCCGGTAAACGACACGGCGTTGCGGTACGCCTGACTCAGCGGCAGGCCCTGACGCTGGTAATGCAACTGCACGCTGAGCAGGTACAACGCGTAATCCACGCCGATGCCGACGCCCAATGCGATCACCGGCAGGGTGGCGACTTTCACGCCAATGCCCATGGCGACCATCAACGCTTCGCAGAGGATCGAGGTCAGCACCAGCGGCAACAACGCAACCAACGTGGCGCGCCAACTGCGGAAGGTAATCAGGCAGAACAGCGTGACCGCCGCATAGACGTAAAGCAGCATGGTGCGATTGGCCTCGCGCACCACGATGTTGGTCGCCGCCTCAATCCCGGCCGACCCGGCCGCCAGCAGGAACTGCCGATCTTCGCTGTTGTTCTCGCGAGCGAATTTTTCGGCGATGCCCACCACGGCATCCAGGGTCTCGGCCTTGTGGTCCTTGAGGAAGGTGATCACCGGCATCAGTGAACAATCGGTGTTGAACAACTCCGGGGAGTTGACCGAGGCTTGCTGCGCGGCGTAGTTCAGCACGTCCTGATTGCGCTGGATGCTGTTGAGCTTGGGGTTGCCTTCATAGGTGCCGGCGGTGATTTGGCGCACCGCGTTGACCAATGATGCCGTGGCCTGTACGCCCGGATACTGCTGCAGCTCCCAGGCCAGGCGGTCGGCGAGGACCAGCGTCTTGTAGTTCAAGCAGCCTTCTGGCGCAGTCTTGATCATCACCGCGAACAGGTCGCTGGACAGCGCGTAGTGGCTGGTGATGTAGGCGTTGTCACGGTTATAGCGCGAGTCGGCACGCAACTCCGGTGCGCCACTTTCCAGGTCGCCGATCTTCAGCTGCAAACTGACCATGAAGCCGCCGATACCCATCAGCAGCGCGACCAATACCGCCCCCGTGGCCCACTTGCGCGTGGTGAAACGGTCGAGCAAGTCCCACAGTTTGCCGAAGCCTTTGTGCCCCTCTGCGCGGGTGTCGATTTTCAGCGCACGCTCGGCAGCCTTGGCGCCGACGCCGACATAAGACAGCGCCACCGGCATCAGCAACAGCGAGGTGAAGATCAGCACCGCCACACCGATGCTGGCGGTGATCGCCAGGTCGCGGATCACTGGAATATCGATCAGCATCAGCACCGCGAACCCGACGGCATCGGCCAGCAGCGCGGTGACACCGGCAATGAACAGGCGGCGAAAGGTGTAGCGTGCGGCGATCAGCCTGTGGGTGCCGCGGGCGATGTCTTGCATGATCCCGTTCATCTTCTGCGCCGCATGGGACACACCGATGGCGAAGATCAGGAACGGCACCAGCACCGAGTACGGGTCGATGGCATAGCCGAGCCAGGCGACGATGCCGAGTTGCCAGACCACCGCGATCAGCGAGCAGCCGACCACCAGCAAGGTGCTGCGAACGCATCGAGTGTAGGCATAAATGATGATCAGCGAAGTGACCACGGCCAGGCCGAAGAACATCATCACCTGGATCAGGCCGTCGATCAGGTCGCCCATCAGTTTGGCAAAACCGATCACCCGGACTTTGTACTGGCCCTTGCCCTCCTCCCCGGCCTTGCGTGCAGCGCTGTCGCCGGCGAACTCGATCTTGTCGCGCAACTGCTCTTCGAGCATCTGCGAAAAGGCGTGGTAGTCGATGCGCTGACCGCTGGCCGTGGCCTTGTCCAGCAGCGGCACGATCAACATGCTCGATTTGTAGTCGCTGGCCACCAGGCTGCCGACGATACCGGCGCGGGAAATGTTCTGGCGCAGCTGTTCTATTTGCTCAGGCTTGCCCTCATAGGTATCGGGCATTACCGGGCCACCCTGGAACCCTTCCTCGGTGACTTCGGTCCAGCGCACCGCCGGGCTCCACAACGACTTCATCCAGGCGCGGTCGACGCCTTCGGTGAGGAACAATTTGTCATTGACCTGCTTGAGCACGTCCAGGTAACCGGGGTCGAAAATATCGCCCTGGGTGTTCTCCACCACCACCCGCACCGAGTTGCCCAAACCGCGCAGCGACTGGCGGTTTTCCAGGAAGTTCTGGATGTACGGCTGACTCTGCGGAATCATCTTTTCGAAGCTGGGGCGAAGCTCCAGGCGCGTTGCAGCCATGTAGCCCAACACCACGGTGGCCAGCGCCATCAGCAGCATGAACAACGGACGGTAGTTGAACACCAACCGCTCCAGCAGGTTGCCGGAATGGCGGTCGAAATCCCGCAGATCGCGGATTACCGGCATGGTTTCTTGTTTGATATTGCCCATGTCTGGGTACTCGCTCTAAGGGTTCGAGGGCTTGTCAACGGACAGCGTCCGTGCACCACGGCTGCCAACCACTACCAGCGCACCGTTGGCGGCACGCGTGACGCCCGTCACCGGGACCGGCTCGGCTTGCTGCAACCAGTGCATTTGCGCACCGGCCCCCTGGCTCACCAGCATCTGCCCGCCCTGAGTGAACAGGCGGTAATCACCCTGGGCATCGACGATTGCGGCGGTGATGCTGACGCGCAGGCCACTGTCCTGCGGGGTCCAGCTGAGACCGCCATCGGTGCTGCGCAGCACATTGCCGCGCAAGCCGTAGACGAGGACTTCCCCGGGTTTGCCGAGCACCCCGAAAAAACTGCCCTGATAAGGTGTCTGCACGGCGGCGAAACGCTGTTGGGCGTCATCCCATTTCAGCAACAAGCCCTGCTCGCCGGCGATGTACAGCGCATCCCCGGTGGAGGCGATGGCGTTGAGGTGAAAACCCTGCGGGTTGTCGGTGCGGTCCTGGAACGGTGTCCAGCTCTGGCCGCCATCCTCGGTGCGCAGGATCAGGTTGAACACCCCGACCACATAGCCGAGGCGCTCGTTGGCGAACCAGACATCGAGCAACGGTTTGTCGGCGCCTTGCGCCACCAGGCGCTCACCTTCGGCGACCAGCAGTGGCCATTGTTCGTTGCCCGGTTCTGCACTGGCCAACGCACCGTAATGCTTGACCAGCAAGGCCCCGATCTCGCGACCGTCCAGTTGCTTGCGCCAGGTCGCGCCCGCATCGTTGCTGTGCAACACCACACCGTCGCCGCCCACCGCCCAGCCTTGGGTCGCGGAAGGAAAACTCACGGCATTGAGGTCAGCACTGACCGGCACCACGGCCTGCTGCCAGTGCTTACCGGAATCATCGGAAAACAGAATATGGCCACGCTGACCGACGGCGATCACCCGCTCACCGGCGCGGGCCATGCCGGACAACGGACTGTTGATGGCCAAGGCACTGACCCTGGCGGGCAGGTCCAGCACATCGACGTAATCGGCCGCGTGGGTGACGCCCTGCAACAGGCCGAGCACAACACCAAACGCCACCTGCAAATAATTCTTATACGAACACATACCGCGTCCTCTTCGGAAAACCGCGCCGGGACACACATCCGTGTGTCTGACGTTCACACCTGGCGCCCGCGACGGTCGGCGTGCACCGACCGCCGCACGATCCACGCTTGGTGAGCCGTGGACCTTGCGGGCGCTTTTTGCGGTTGGCTTAGCGAATGCCGCTGCCGGCCAGGGATTCCGACGACCATTGCGCCTTGGAGAGCGGATCGATGTACTTGATGCCGCCGTAAGGCCCGACCACGCCGTTGATGTTGTACGAGCCTCCTACCAAGTCGTAGATCATGAAGGGCGTGGAATCCGGGATCTGCTTGTCGTAGCTCTGGCTGAGGAAGGCGAAGGAGCCACGGTACAGCTGACCACGGGCGTCGTATTGGTCAGAAGCCAGAGCGGTCCAGCTGTCTTCATCAAGGTAGAAGCGGCGCTTCTGATAGATGTGTCGGGCGCCGGCCTTGAGGTTGCCTTCCACTACCCAGACGCGGTGTTTTTCCCAACGCACATAATCGGGAGCCAGGTGATTGGCGGTGGTCAGCGACTTGGGATCCTGGGCGTAGGTCAGCTTGTAGGTGTTGTAGGGCACGATCATTTCCTGCTTGCCCACCAGCTTCCAGTCGTAGCGGTCCAGTGCACCGTTGAACACGAAAACATCGTCGTAGGTGCCCGCGCCAGCGGTACCGGGGTTAGGCGTGTCGTAAGCCAGGTTCGGTGCCAGCTTGACCCGACGCTGGCCAGGCAGGTATTGCCAGGCGCGACGCGGCTGTTGCAGTGGGTTGGCGGCGTCCTTGAGCATCACCGCTTCACCGGCCCGGCGCGCAGGGCCGGTGTAGGACAGCTTCATCTGGTAGTACACGTCGGCGCTGCTGATCGGCTGCGCGAGGTTTTCGTAGATCGGGTAGGAAATGAACGCCTGGCCGGTGGTCGCCAGGCTTGGCACACCGGCGGAGTCGACGTTCCAGGAGTCGTACTTGGAGTTGATGCTCACGCCTTGATAGCGCAGCAGGAAGTTCCACATTGCTTCGTTGCCCGACTGCGGGATCGGGAACGGCACGCCCGGCAGCACGTTATCGATGGCCAGACCGCCTTCGAGGGACTTGGCGCCGCTGGCATTTTTCACGCCGTTATCGAGGATGGCTTTGGGCAGCGAAACGGTGCGGTGGGTCGGGTAGACATTGACGTGGAAGCTCGGGAAACGTTTGGCCAGTTCCGCCGTGGTTGCACTGAGCAAGCCCTTGTACTGATCGACGTTTTTGCCATCGATCACCAGCAATGGTTTTTCGTTGGCGAAGGGGTCCGGGCGCATGCTATCACCAGCTTTGAAACTGGCCGGCGGCGTGGTCAAGCCACCCTCATAGGCGGGGATGGAACCATCAGCGTTCCCGGCCTTTTCGGCGCCCACCAGGGTCAGGCTGCTGCCCAATTTGGCAGCCTCCTGAGGTGAAACAGCGGCCTGTGCCTGGGCGGCAAGGACCATGGCCAGCGAAGCGGCCAACACGGTTTTTGCGAATTTCATCTTGTTATTCTCCTGCTTGCATTGAGCAAATCAGTGGTGCATCAAAAAGTGGTTTTCATCGTCAGGTAAACGGCGCCACGGTCCTCAGTCGTGGCCCCTCCACCGGAGAAGGCTGAGTAGCCACCGCCGTAACAGGCGTAGTTTTCATTGCCGCTAAAGGCATTGGGTGTGGAACCGTCGCCGCTGCCGGCATTGGCCGCGCCGGTGCTCAGACCGCTGGTGTCGCACTTGTCGGTCTTGCCGAAGGAGTCCACGTACTTCAGGTCAATGAAGTATTTGTTGTACACAACCGCCCCGAGGCCGATGGCGTAGTTGCCGGTGTCTTTGGCACCGCCACCGGAGACCGGTGACACGCCGTCGAGACCGACGTTGATGGACATCGGTGCGTTGAGGTCGACGCCGGGAAACACCTGGTACCAGGTCGGCGTGAAGTTGACCGCAATGCCCCAGTTGTCCCGGGTCGGCTGGTCGATGCCGCGATAGGTGTCCTTGCCCTTGTAGAGCGCCTCGTTCTTGCTATCGAGCTTGAGCAGGTTGCTGTAATACAGCTCGCCCAGCAGGGTTGCCGAATCGAATACCGGCGTTTTGGCAATGGTCATCAGACCGTTGAGCGTCCAGTGCAAGGTGTCGCCGGTGGCGGCCATGCTGTCGCCTCCCTGCGGGGTGTCATACACCACACCGGTGGCCGCCGTACGCGCCGGCAACAGGCCAAGACCCGCGCCCAGGCCCAGCGGACTGTTCGTGCTGACAACCGCCGGAATACTGGCCAGCGGCATGTTGTGACGGATGTTCAGGTCAGAACCGACGCTCACCCCGCCCACATCCTTGGACAGGCTCAAGCCAACGATCTTGATGTTGTCGGCATAGGCCATTTGATAGGTGGCGGTGCTCAGCGAGTTGAGCGTATTGACCACCGCAGGCACTTGCCCGGCCGGCCGGGTGCCGTTGGGGTTGGCCGAACTCAGGCCTCTGGCATCCAGCCACGCTTGCGGCAGGATTTCCGAGGTTTCGCGGTAGTAAGCGCCGAGGGTGCCATCCAGCCAGGCCGGCGACCACTTGGCCATAACACCCCAGTCACCGCGCTTGTCCGGTGTCAGGTCATGACCGCGACGCACATTGGTCAAGCCATTGCAGGGCGCCAGGCCACACCCCAGCGGACTGCCCGGCACCACGCCATTGGTGTTGCCCAGCAGGAACGACTGCGCACCGAAACCGACCAGATCGGAACCACCATAGTAAGTACCGGCTTCAGGCAGGCGCGCGGCGTCCCAATCGAGGAAATACTGGGCACCCACGGTCAACTCGGGATTGACGGTGAACGACATCGACAACTGGTTACGCGGAACGAACAGCTCCTTGGCTTCGGTACCGGGCGAGGCAGCCAGTTTGGCCAGGTCCAGGCCCGATTGACCGTAACTGTTCGAGTGCACCGGGTTGAGAATGGTCTCGCCCCAGAACACGTTGTGCTGACCGGCCTTGACGCTCAGCAGCGACTCCTCGCCCACTTCGGTGCTGTAGAACACGAAGGCATCGAGGATTTCTCCGGACGGACCGGTGTAGTAACGCTGGGCATAGTTGCTCAGGTGCGGGCTGCCGTTGCCGACGTTGTCACCGGTGACCCCGGCCAGACGTGGGTCGTTGGCGACCAGCCCCGACCTTGCGTCGTTGCCGTTGACGAACGGGTTGGAATTGGAACCGGTGTTCTCATAGGCCTTGTCGTACCAACTGGCGGCGCTGACACGAAAACCCATGTGGTTCTGGTAGACCACATCCATCTCGGTCAACAGGTCGACACGGTTGGTGATGTTGGTCCCGGCCTTGCGGAAGTTGTAGTCGCCGTCGTTGTTGTTCGGCGTTGCCAGCATGCGTTTGTCAGCGCTTTCGGTGCGTACGCCGTAGTTGTACTTCACGGTGTTATCAAGACGTACGGTCCAGTCCGGGTTACCTGTGTCGAGCTCGACCGCCTGCGCGACCGGCACGGCTGCGGCCAAGATGGCCGAGGCCAACAAGGTGTAACGCGAGGGTGCGAACCCGTGACTCTTATTGTTGTGCATTGCGTTGTCTCCGCCTTTTTGTATTTGTTTTAAGCGCAGCCGCCCTCGCGTAACCCCTTGTTCCAGGGGTTTACGGTTTCAGGAATGAGGGCAAATGCCGGATGGCGCGGGCCAACCGGCGCCTGAACTAGCGATCCAGCTCGAGGATGAGGGCTTCGGCGTGTGGCCAGTGCCCATACCCGGCAGCAGGATTGAGGTGACCGACTTCGCCGAGGTTGAGCAGTTCGCTGCCCCAGCCGTCGGCCATGCGCGTGGCGGCATCCAGGCTGGCGAGGTGGTCGTTGGTACTGGCGGCCACCAGGCTGCGGAACGGCAACCGGCCTTTGGGCAGAGGGTCCCAACCCTGGCTACGCAGGGTTTCAGCGGAGGGGTAGCCTTGCGGCCACTCGGCATCGAGGTCCGGCGGAGCGGCCAGCAGCGCACCCTTGATCGGCCGACTGTGCAGCGCCGCCCAGTGCGCGACCATCAGCACACCTGCGCTGTGAGCGACCAGAATCACCGGCCCGTCGATCTGCTCCAGCGCGTGCTGGATCGCGTCGACCCGCTTGGCGCAATCGAGCTTGTCGGTGTCCAGCGGTGGCACACTGCGTACTTTGCACAGCCTGGCTTCCAGCAGCGTTTGCCAATGCTCGGCAACGTGCTCGCGCAGGCCCGGTACGATCAGAACGGTTGCTGCAGTTTGCAGTTTGTTCACTTCAACACCTTCGCTTTCTCGATGACTCGACTAGCTCTGTTCGCCAGGGGCTTTTTGTAGGACTGACATTAAAGAGCGCCCGCCCGAAGCGCTTTTCATTAGACGTCAGGCACTTTTCTTTTCATGACAGATTTCCAGGTGTCGGGCACACAGCGACCATTGGTCGAATATCCCCGCAGGTTCTCTACAGCTCACTGTAATCAATGGGTGAGCGTCAATTGCTGGACAACGACGGTGTGATTTTGGACAGCATTGGGCGAGCGTCTCCGACAACGTCACAACTGTTCAATCGTTGATGTGCTGGATATAGTCGCCACGCAAATTTGAATCGCAACTGGCCCAGGAAAGACCTTCGCATGCCCAAGCTTGTTCGCGCCGCCGTCTTGACCAACTACCTGGAGGTTACTCAATACCTGGGGTTCAACCCACGCGATGTGTTGGCCGGCGTCGGCTTGAGCAAAGCCAAGCTGCTAGCCCCTGAACATCGCATTCCCATCGATGCCGCCGTGCGTCTGCTGGAGGATTCGGCTGTTGCCAGTGGCTGCCAGAGTTTCGGCCTGAGCATGGCCGAGTCGCGCCAGCTCTCGGACTTCGGCGTGGTCAGCCTGTTGCTCAGCCACCAGCGTACGCTGCGCGACACGTTGCAAGTGTTGGTGCACTACCGTCATCTGATGAACGATTCGCTGGCCCTCTTCATCGAGGAGGCGGGCAAGATGGTGATCATTCGCGAAGAGGTGGTCACCGAATCGCCGATGCCCTGCCGACAAGCCAATGAACTGGCGATCGGGGTGATGTTCCGCCTGTGCGCCGCCCTGCTCGGCGCGCACTGGCAACCCTACAGCGTCAACTTCACGCACCAGCCTCCCGACAACCTGCAACTGCATCGCCGCCTGTTCGGCTGCAAACTGGAATTCGGCAGCGAGTTCAATGGCATCGTCTGTCCCAATGCCAGCCTCGACATGACCAACCCCCATGCCGACCCGGCCATGGCGCGCTACGCCCAGAGCTACCTCGACTCACTGCTGCACCACGAAGGCCCGTCGATGCTGTTCGAGGTGCGCAAAGCCATTTACCTGTTGTTGCCGATGGGGCGCGCCACCATCGAGCAGATCGCCCAGACCCAGGGCATGAACGTACGCACCCTGCAACGTCGCCTGAAAGACGACGGCTGCGCCTTCAACGACCTGATCAACGACGTGCGCCGTGACCTGGTGTTGCGCTACCTGGAAAACCCGAATTATTCGTTGGGCCGGATCGCCGACATGCTCGGCTATTCGATGGCGAGTTCCTTCACCCGCTGGTTCATCACCCAGTTCGGCATGCCGCCCGCCGCATGGCGCAGTGCGCAAAAACAACCCAAGGCACCCAGCGAGCCGAGCACCCTGCCCGGCACCACGGAACCCCGGGACGACTGAAAGGGACGCAAAAAAAACGGCGACTGCTGGCACAGTCGCCGTAAAAAAACCGGCGTTCGTGACACCGGCCGAGGAGTTCTGTGGCGAGGGAGCTTGCTCCCGCTGGGCTGCGCAGCGGCCCCAAAAAGGACGCCGAGTGGTTTCTGAGAAAACGCGGTGTTCTTGGTGGGGGCGCTCCGCACCCCAACGGGAGCAAGCTCCCTCGCCACAGTGTTGTGTGCCTACATACCCCAGCGCAGCAACAGCAGCACCAGCACGACGAGGAACACCGTTTCCCCCACCATCAGCAGGATCGGCTTGATGCCCACCGCCGCCAGCTCCTTGAGCTGGGTTTTCATGCCCAGGGCGCTGATGGAAACCACCAGGCACCAGCGCGACAGTTCATTGACCGACCCTTGCACCACCGGGGCCACCCAGCCGGTGCTGTTGATACAGGCCAGGATCAGAAACCCGACGGCGAACCAAGGCAGCAGCGGCGGCCGTTTTCCGGCCGGATCGGCACCTTGCATGCGGGTGATCATGGCGGCACAGACGATCACCGGCAGCAGCATGGCAACCCGCATCAACTTGACCACCGTGGCCGTATCGCCGGTCTCGGTCGACATGCTGTAACCGGCACCGACCACCTGGGCGACATCGTGAATGGTCGCCCCCAGGAACACGCCCGCCACTTGTGGCGACAACGACAGCCAGTTGGCAATCATCGGGTACACGATCATCGCCAGGGTGGACAACGCCGACACCCCGATCACCGTGAACAATGTCGCGCGTTCTTTCTGCGGATGATTGGGCAATGCCGCCGCCAGCGCCAATGCGGCCGATGCACCACAAATCGCGGTGGCGCCACCGGTGAGCATGCCGAACAAACGCTGAAAGCCCAGCGCCTTGGCCGCGATCACCGAGACGCCGATGGTCACCACCACCACAATCACCACCAGCGCCACAGGCTTCCAGCCCAGCGCGGCAATCTGTTCGAGCGTGATGCGCATGCCCAGCAGCGCCACGCCAATGCGCAACACGGTGCGTGCGGTGAACTCGATGCCAGCCTTGCAGGCACCGTCACCGGCCAGGAAGTTCAGCGCCATGCCCAGCAACAAAGCGAACAGCATTACCGGCGCGCCATAGTGCTCGGACAAAAAGGACGCTGCGGCTGCGACGATCAGGCTAACGACAAAGCCTGGCGCCAGCTCGCGCGTTCGGCTGTGGATACGGGTGAGAGCGATGGCGCTCATGGCGCGGACTCCTCGGCAACGATAACGATGAATGCCTGGCCGTCGATGATCTCGACCGGATAATTGGCGACTTTGATTGCGGTGGAATTGAGCAAGTAACCGCTGCGCAAATCGAAGCGCAGGCCATGGGCGCAGCATTGAATCACCCGTCCATCAAGGCGCCCGCCACACAGCGAGGCGCCCTGGTGCGGGCAACTGTCGTCGATGGCGAACACGTCACCTTCGACGTTGAATAACGCCAGGCTTTTGTCATCGAATTCGAACAGTGCACGACCGCCCGCCTGCGGGAGTTTTCCGGCAGGCACGGGGATACGCCGGTTCATGCCGGTTGCCGCTCGTTATCACTTTCTTTCAGTGCCTGGCTCATGGCCCCAAGCAGCGCCTGGGCAGGTTGTGCACCGATCACCGTCATGCGGCGGTCGAACTGAAAGCTCGGCACCCCACTGGTCGCGCCGGGCAAGCCTTCGAATGGCGTGGCGTCTCCCGTCAGGCAATCGAGCACCACGTCCGTATCGACGCCGCAGGCGCGGGCAATGGCGAGCAAAGTCTCGCGGCACCCCAGGTTTTCGCGTTTGCGGAAATAAGCGGCGAACAGCCGTTCGAGCAACATTTCACGCTGAGCAGCATTGCCCAGTACGCTGACGCGTTCGAACAAACGGTGGGCGTCTGCAGTGTTGGGCATCGTCTCGATGTGGCTGAGGTCGATGGTCAGTCCAACCGCCGCCGCAGCCTGCTGTACCTGGGCCTGGCGCATGGTCATGGCGTCGGCATTGCCCAGGCGTTTGCGATAGAAATCGGCGAAGGGCTCGCCTTCTACCGGCAACTGAGGCAGCAACTGCACGCCATGCCACACCGTGGTGATCTGCACGTCCGGGTGGCGACTGCGAAACTGTACCTGCGCATGCTCCAGTTGACGCTTGCCGATCAGGCACCATGGGCAGATGAAATCGAAGAACACATCAATACGTAAACGACGACCACTCACAACTTCACCTCTAACACCGCTTTGCTAATCGAATCTCGGACTTGCTCGCCCTTAAGCCGGGCAATGTCCTTGTGGTAATGACACTTGGCATAAAAGAACACGGCCGCCGCCGCGATGCTGACCAGTGGCACCAGCTGAAAAGCAGCCTGCAAGCCAATCAGGTCGGACACCCTGCCGGTGATGAACGGCCCAGGCGCGAGTCCCAGCATGTTGTTGGCCAGGGTCAACGTGGCGAAGGCCGTGCCGTGGACCGAGTAATGGGTCAGGTTGGCAACCATCGCTCCGCAAGGGCCGGTCGTGCCGGCGGCAATCAACATGCCCAGGCAGATCAGCAGCAATTGCCCAGGCCCCGCCGGCAGAGCGAACGCCGCCGACAACAGCAGGCAACTGCCCAGGCAATAAGCGATGGCCAACGCCACTTTGCGCTCCGGCGAATGACGGCACAGTCGATCACTGAGCATGCCGCACAGGATCATCCCCGCCCCGCTGCACAGCACGATGATCGCCGCGAGGCCACCTGCCTTGTCGGTGGCCATGTCGTAATAACGATTGAGGTAACTGGGCATCCACACAATGACGGTGCCGCCGACGAACAGTTGCAAGCCGCTGCCGATGTAGGCCGCGATCACCGAGCGGCTGGAAAACAGCGTACGCAATGGACGCTTGACCGCGGCAGCTGCCTTGTTCGCCACCTGAGCGGCACGTTGCGGCGCAATGCGTGCTTCCTTGACGATGATCGGATAAAGCACCGCCAGCAGCAGGCCGAACAGCGCCATGCCGGCAAACGACCATCGCCAGCCAAGCTTGGCGGCGATTGCACCGCCCAGCGCCATCCCTAATACCGAACCGAACATGCCACCCGCCATGAACGCACTGGCCAGGGTTGCCCGCATGTGTTTGGGAAATACCGAGATCACCACGGCGATGCCGACGCTGCCGTACGCCGCTTCGCCGACGCCGACCATGAACCGTGCAATGAACATCTGCTGATAGTCCTGCGCCAATGCGCAGCCCAGCGTCGCCAGGCTCCACAGCAAAGCCATCAGCGCCAGGCTTTTTACCCGGCCGAAACGATCCGCCAGCAATGACAGGGGAATGGTCAGCAGCCCCACCATCAGGGCGACAATGCCACTGAGCAGGCCGAGCTGGCCGTCGCTCAGGGCCCATTCGCCCTTGAGCATCGGGAACACCGCGTTCAGCACCTGACGCGACATGTAATCGGAAATCAACAGCCCGAACGTCAGTGCAAAGACGATCCAGGCGTACTTGCGCGCAACGCCGACGCCACTACAGTCGTCATCGTCTGCGGCGATTGGGTGAAAGGCCATGCAGCCTCCTCAAAGCTTTGTTTTATTGTTGTTATCAAGCGTGTTGCAGTGCAGCGAGCGGGAGGCCTTTGCCCCCCGCTTCGTCTGCCGATCAGCCGCGTTGCGGCACACCTTTCTGCCCAGCCTTGCGGTTGGGGGCCATGCCGTTGGCCAGCAGCGTTTCTTCGATGCTCTGGTACTGCACGCCGATGCGGTAGATCTCACGGGCTTCTTTGCCGGTGGCGATTTCGCGGCCCAGTTCATGGGCGATGCGTACGGTTTGCTTGATTTGCGCAACCGAGCCGAAACGATCGCCCTTGTGATCAATGATAGTGTCTTCATTGCCCACACGCGGGTGCATACCCATGGCCATCGACATGGTGTTGAACGGCATGACGTTTTTCAGCAGCGACTCGGAGGTCAGGGTGCATCCGTCTGGCGCGCGGTGGATGAAGTTGAAAAAGTTGAACGGATTGGGGCCATCGAAACCGCCGCCAATGCCGATCCAGGTCAGGTTCAACGGGCCCTTGTAGACACCCTTGCGCACCAGACGCTCGAGGGTTTCCATGGCGTGCATGCCGGTCAGCTGGAAGTGCGGCTGGATGCCGTTGTCCATCAGACGCTTGAGGTGCTCGGCGACCCAGGCCGGGCCTGCCGGAACGGTCATTTCGCTGTAGGCGGCCTGATACAGGGGATTGGCCAGGGACGTGCCTTCCAGGTATTGCGGATACAGCAGCTCCATGATGTTCATCTGGGTGGTGTTGATGGCCACCGTGACCTGATCCGGTTTTGGCGTCAGTTCAGCCAGCATGTGCCGGGTATCGTCAGACAGCCACTTGGCGGCTTCGCCATCGCTTTCCGGCGCAAAGGAAATCGAGCCACCGACCTGGATGATCATGTCCGGCACGGCTTCACGCACGCCGGCGATCAATTCGTTGAACTTGGACAGACGCTTGGAACCCTTGCCGTCCAATTCACGCACGTGCAGGTGCAATACCGTTGCACCCGCCTCATAACACTCAACCGCCTTCTGCACCTGCTCATCCATGGTCAGCGGGATGTCTTCGGGGAAATCTTCAGGCATCCATTCCGGGCCGTAGGGGGCCACGGTGATCACCACCTTTTCCATGTTTTCCGGGTGCAGGGAATCGTCGAAGAATTGCATGAGTTACTCCTGTTCTTATGATTGTCGCGCCCACCCGGGATCGTGCCGGGCAGGCGTGTTTACGAGTGCGAATGCAGTAGGGGTCGATCAGTAGGTCTTGTCGCCGATGATCCCGGCACGCTCCATCTTGCGATGGCACGGCGGGTAATCCATGACGGCGTAGTGCTGGGTGCTGCGGTTGTCCCAGATGGCGATGCTGTTGGGTTTCCAGCGCCAGCGCACCTGATACTCGGGGATGTAGGCCTGGCTGATCAGGTAGCGCAGCAACTCGCTTGCGCCAGGGTTGGCGTCCTGGCCGAAGCGCACCCGCTCGGGGTGTGGTAGTTGCTCAAGTGCGTGGTGAAGGCGTTGACGAACAGCACCTTCTCCCCGGTTTCCGGGTGGGTACGCACCACCGGGTGCTCGGCATCCGGGTACATCGCCTTGAGCGCCAGACGCTTTTCGATTGGCATGGCGGCACCGAAACTCGCTTCGATGCTGTGGCGGGCGCGCAGGTCGGCGATCTTCACCTTCACGTCCTCCGGCAAGCGCGCATAGGCCTCGACCATGTTGGCCCACATGGTGTCGCCGCCCACCGGTGGGCATTCCACGCAGCGCAGCACGCAGCCCATCGGCGGCGCCTCGCGCCAGGTCGCGTCGGTGTGCCAGGCGTTTTCGTAGCGGTCCATCGGCTGGTCGGGATTTTTGTAGATGCGCACCAGCCCGGGATGATCCGGATCACTGCCAGCCACCGGATGGTCTTCCAACTCACCGAAGCGGCGGGCGAAGGCCACGTGCTCGGCGCGAGTGATGTCCTGATCGCGCAGGAACACCACCCGATGCTTGAGCAACTGAGCACGAATCTCGGCAAAAAGACCATCGTCATGCACCGCGTCGGCGAGGTTGACGCCGATCAGTTCGGCGCCAATGCTGCAGGTCAATTGTTCGACTTTCATGGCGGACAACCCCCTTAAATGACGAAAATCGAAGAGCCCGTGGTTTTGCGTGATTCCAGGTCGCGATGGGCCTGCACGGCATCCTGCAAAGCATAGTGCTGGTTGATCTCGATCTTGATCCGACCGCTGCCAACGTGGTCGAACAATTCGCCAGCCAGGGCCGCTTTTTCCGCGGGGTCGGAAATGTAATCGGCCAGGGCCGGACGCGTCATGAACAGCGAGCCTTTCATCGCCAGCAGTACCGGATCCAGGGCCGGGATAGGACCGGATGCCGTGCCGACGCACACCATCAGGCCACGACGCTTCAGCGAGTCCAGCGAACCCATGAAGGTGTTCTTGCCGACGCTGTCGAACACCACGTTGACCCCCACGCCATCAGTCAACTCGCGCACGCGCTGGGCGACATCTTCGTGGCTGTAATTGATGACATGGTCGCAGCCATGGGCCAGGGCAATTTCACCCTTGACCGCGGTGGACACGGTGCCGATGACGGTCAGGCCGAGCAGCTTGGCCCACTGCGAAACGATCAGGCCCACGCCACCGGCAGCGGCGTGCAGCAGAATGCTGTCGCCGGCCTTGAAATCGTAGATGCGCCGCATCAGGTACGAAGAGGTCAGGCCGCGCATGGTCATGGCGGCGGCGGTCTCGAAACTGATGGTTTCCGGCAGCTTGATCAACGGCGCGGCCGGAATCAGGCGTTCGGTGCTGTAGGCCCCCAAGGTATTGAGAAACCCGGTGTAGGTGACGCGATCGCCTACACGGACATTGGTAACCCCCTCGCCGATAGCCTGGACCACACCGGAAGCTTCAACCCCCATGCCGTTGGGCATCGGGATCGGGTAAGTGCCGTTGCGAAAGTAGGTGTCGGCATAGTTCAGGCCGACCGCCACATGACGAAGACGAACCTGGCCTGGACCGGGGTCGCCAACTTCGACCTCCTCATAGCGGAGGACTTCGGGACCACCGGTTTCGTAGAAGCGTACGGCTTTGGCCATTTTTCTTATTCTCCAATCTGCAAGATGGGCGTGCTGCGTCGAATTGCGCTGATTGGACTGTAGGACGCCGTCTGCAGGGTCGCTTCTCATCAGACGACAATGGCTTTTCATTTCATGACAACTGGGTGTGTGTATGAATCCCGGAAACGTAAAAGTACGGCAAGTGTGGGCTGATGCCGGGGTACATATCCGTTTCTGCGGTCACGGCGACTATTGGTTTCGCTTTTACAGCGAGTCACTTGGAAAAGCCCCAAGTAACCAAGGGCTCTTGCCCCTTTCGTTCGGTACCTCGCTTAGGCTCGGCATGCCCTCGCTCCGGTCCTGCTCCGTGGGCCCGCCGCCATCGGCCATCCATGGCCGGGGGCGGCTAACCCGGCATCCATGCCGGGTTGCCCACTGCGCAGAACCTCCACTCGGCCTCTCGAGGGGGCGGTGCATCAAGATCAAAAGCTGCAGGCGAGCTAACGCTCGGCCTGTTGAGTGGTGAAGAACAAAAGCTGTACGCCGATCTGCTTTATGTGGGAGCGGGCTTGCTCGCGAAGCTGTTGATCTTGCCGTTGCCGTTGCCGTTGCTTTGGCTTTGATCTTGATCTGCCTGCCCCTTTCCCAGAGGCCGAACGCAGGCGTTGCGCAGGGGGCACCGCGGCAAGGATGCCGCGGTAGCCGCCCCCGGCCATGGATGGCCGATGGCGGCGGGCCCCCCGGAGCAATGCCGGAGTGAGGGCATGCCGAGCCTAGGCGAGGCACCGAATGGAGGGGCAAAGCCTTTTGGTTCCTTTTTGGCGTTTGAAAAAGGGACTCGCTGTAAGAGCGAAACCGCCAGCCGCCATCACCGCAGAAACGGATATGTACCCCGCTCAATGACGCTGACGTTGTCTCTGTAGCTCCGTCTTCAGCCAGGTGCTCGCCGGCTGAACGCCAGTTGCGCACCGCACTTGATAGGCTTTGCCAGACATGCTGCTTTTAGTGGCAGCAAGATCGATGAAGTCTTCTGCGCTACGCACCAGGTTCTTGCCTTCGAGATAATCCAGCTTCTTTTCAAGATGTGCCCGAGCCTCAGGTCCAGGGTACTCACTGCCGTTGCGCACGAACTTGCACTCGCTGCGCTCTACAAAATCCAGCAAGCCCTTTATCTCCTGGCTCGCCTGTGGCGAGGTTTGAGCCTGTACACCGCCCGCCACAAAAAGGCCGATAGAAACAGCGATCAGCCATTGGCGGAAAATGGATCGAATCACCGCTACTTTCAAAATCCACATGATTAACTTCCTTGTCCTGAAAGGGGTGACTTTCTGTGGAAAAAAAGGGGATCAATGAGCCCAATGCCTGTGCGCGAGCAGTTGGCCAAAGTCGCAGTTACTTATCCCTGTATCGGCATCAGACTCATTGATCGTTGCCCAGCTCAATGTTGGGCGATTTCCATCTAACAGAATGGAGATGCATTGGCGCGTCAACAGCGACCATGCACTATTTTTTTAGCAAAACTACTTCTGCACGTCTAATCACCTTTTTCCCCCGCCTTATAGGCTCAGGAAATATCCCGTTAAGGCCCCGCCACCACCATTCGTCGCATCAGAAACCTGGTGCGATTTTTTTGACAATGACTGGCTCAAGGTTTGCACAAGACGCACCTAGCTGCCCCAGAACGACGTAATTCTGACGCGACAGCACTTACTTAACGCTTAGGACGCCAGCGATGCGCTTGGTCAGTCACCGGGAGATGTAACGTGTCAACTCTCAACGAAATCGCAGCGAACCACGCGAGAATGGCCAAGGCTCTTGTCGAAGCGTCGACCGGGCCGAGTGAGCGCCACACCCAGATTGTGGAGACTTTCGAAGTTCCAACCCTGGATGCGCAACACATGCCTCTGCACCTTATCGCCAGCGTGCAGGACAACCCTTTCGGGCAAGCAACGGCTTATTTGCTCTGACAATGTTTGATCCGGCCAGCTTGTCGGGCAAGCGGAAAAGGTCCGCTTGCCGGCGCGGTAAGGTCGGGTACCACTTATTGGCCTAAACTCACCTGACTAGCCCGTTGGGGAGCTGCCGGAGTGGCATTCCCATGCTCGAAAATTTAGAGATGTCACGCGTCAAGCGCTTCGCTGCAAACGTTGCCGGCCGGGATTTCGCGGTCGGGGATATTCATGGCCATTTCACTCGGTTGCAGGATGCGCTGGATGCAGCCGGGTTCAACCACTCGGTAGATCGCCTGTTCAGTGTTGGCGATCTGATTGACCGTGGGCCCGAATGCCATGATGCACTCGAGTGGCTGGACAAGGCATGGTTCCACCCGGTGCGAGGCAACCATGACGACTACGTGGTGTACTTCGATACCTGCGACGTCGACAGCTGGATCGACAACGGCGGTTCATGGTTCATGGAGCTGCCGCTGTTCGAGAAGCAGGCATTCGCGGCGCAGTTCGCCAGGCTCCCTATCGCGATTGAAATCGAAACAGCCTACGGCCTGATCGGCATCGTGCACGCCGATTGTCCATTTCCATCATGGCAGCAACTGCGAAAGGAACTGGAGTCGCCGGAAAGCAACAGGCGTCTGCAGGAGGTGCAACACTACTGCATGTGGTCACGAAGGCGGATCGATCAGCAGGAGGCGCATGGCGTTGAAGGCCTGCGCGCACTGGTCGTAGGGCATACACCGCTGTATATGCCCCTCAGCCTTGGCAATGTGATTCACATCGATACGGGTGGCTGGAGACCAGACCGTGGTTACTTCACCCTGCTGGATCTCGAAACGCTCGAAACCATCCCCGCAAGCTGACTCAACACGGATCAGCTACTCAAAAAAAAACCCGGCCTCATCAGCCGGGTTTTTTATTAGCTATTCAGGTGGCATCACTGCCACCGTCCATCAACAGCACTTCGGCCCAGCCTTGCTTCCGTAACGAGCTTCCTGGCGCTCCCGAAAGAACACCTCATAACTCATAACCGGTTTGTCCGGGTGCTTGGTTTGCATGTGCTCGACGTAATTGTCGTAGTCGGGCATCCCGACCATCAGGCGCGCGGCCTGACCGAGGTATTTACCGAGGCGACTCAAGTCATTGAACATGCTGCACTCCTCGATCAAGCGTCCGGCAGAGCCTGGAATGGCGCTTCTTTGTCCGTACGTTCCTTGCTGCCCCAGGCGGCGATACCGACCTTGAGTGCAAAGAACAGGATGCTGAAGACCACCAGCAAGAACAGCGCCGTCAGCGTTGCGTTGGTGTAGGCGTTGTAGATCACGTGTTGCATCTGGTCGATGCTCTTCGCCGGGGCGAGGATCTGACCGTTGGCCAAGGCATCGCTGTACTTCTTGGCCAGGGCCAGGAAACCGATCGCCGGGTTGGCATCGAACAGCTTGATGAAACCGGCGGTGGTGGTGCAGATCAGCAGCCACACAGCAGGCAACATGGTGACCCAGACGTAGCGCTGGCGTTTCATTTTGATCAGCACAACGGTCGCCAACATCAGCGCGATACCGGCCAGCATCTGGTTGGAGATACCGAACAGCGGCCACAAGGTGTTGATGCCACCCAGCGGATCGATCACGCCCTGGTACAACAAGTAACCCCACATCGCCACACAACCGGCGGTTGCGATCAGGTTGGCGGTCCAGGATTCGGTGCGTTTCAGCGCCGGCACGAAGGAACCGAGCAAATCCTGCAGCATGAAGCGTCCGGCACGGGTACCGGCATCCACAGCCGTCAGGATGAACAACGCCTCAAACAGGATCGCGAAGTGGTACCAGAACGCCATGGTGTTCTCACCCGGCAGAAGCTGGTGCAGGATCTGCGCGATACCCACCGCCAGGGTCGGCGCACCGCCGGCACGGGCCAGGATGGTGGTTTCACCGATGTCCCTGGCCACCGCTTGCAGCGCTTCCGGGGTAATCGCAAAGCCCCAGCTGCTGACGGTCTGAGCAACCGTAACAGCGTCAGAGCCGACAAGCGCCGCCGGGCTGTTCATGGCGAAGTACACGCCCGGTTCAATCACCGACGCGGCAACCATGGCCATGATGGCGACGAAGGATTCCATCAGCATGCCGCCGTAACCGATGTAACGGGCATGGCCTTCGCTGGCCAACAACTTCGGTGTGGTACCGGAAGCGATCAGCGCGTGGAAACCGGAAACCGCACCACAGGCGATGGTGATGAACAGGAACGGGAACAGACCGCCCTTCCACACCGGTCCGGTGCCGTCGACGAACTGGGTGAGTGCCGGCATTTTCAGGTCGGGCATGGTGATCAGGATGCCGATCGCCAAAGCCACGATGGTGCCGATTTTCAGGAAAGTCGACAGGTAGTCCCGCGGCGCCAGAATCAGCCACACCGGCAATACCGCGGCGACGAAACCGTAGCCGATCAGCATCCAGGTGATCTGGATCCCGGTGAAGGTAAAGGCCTTGGCCCAGACCGGATCAGCAGCAATCTGCCCGCCGAGCCAGATCGAACCGAGCAGCAACAGCACGCCGACGATGGAGATTTCACCGATGCGGCCCGGGCGGATGTAGCGCATGTAAATGCCCATGAACATCGCGATCGGGATGGTCGCCATCACCGTGAAAATACCCCACGGGCTCTCGGCCAGGGCTTTCACAACGATCAGCGCCAGCACCGCGAGGATGATGATCATGATCAGGAAGCAGCCAAACAGCGCGATGGTCCCGGGGATGCGGCCCATTTCTTCACGGACCATGTCGCCCAGGGAACGGCCGTTGCGGCGGGTGGACATGAACAGGACCATGAAATCCTGAACGGCACCGGCCAGCACTACGCCGGCAATCAGCCACAGCGTACCGGGCAGGTAACCCATCTGCGCCGCCAGCACCGGACCGACCAGCGGCCCCGCACCAGCAATGGCTGCGAAGTGGTGACCGAAGAGCACGTGTTTGTTGGTCGGCACGTAGTCCAGACCGTCATTGTTAACGACAGCGGGCGTGGCACGATTGGGGTCGAGTTGCATCACTTTGGTAGCGATGAACAGGCTGTAGTAGCGGTATGCAACGAGATAGATAGCGACTGCTGCGACTACGATCCAGAGGGCATTGATCGCTTCGCCGCGGCGCAGGGCCACGACACTTAGCGCAAACGCTCCCAGGACAGCCACGGCAAACCAGGCGAGGTGTTTAGCCAGACGGGGCATAGCGTGTCTCCTGCCGACAGCCAATGGACTGCGGCGGTAATTTTTATAATTGTGTCCGCTGTGCGGAGCTGGCCCAATATCCCCGCATGCCGTCTACAAATAAATCCGCGTTACTACGTACGTGGCGCCTACGTAGTTCTACGTAGATGACGGTGAGCTTCTTGTTTGAGCGACGGCGCAGCGATTCGACTTGGTCGCGAATGCGAGTTGTCATTCAAGATTGATGTCGTCTGATATACCTCCATCGCGAGCGAGGTCGCTCCCACAGGGGAATGGTGTACATCTGCGACTATTTGGTCGGCTGTCAGGCCGCCTTCGCGAGCAAGCCCGCTCCCACAGGGATTGGATGTTTGGCAGGAAGTGATTGGTCGGCTGTCAGGCCGCCATCGCGAGCGGGCTCGCTCCCACAAGGGATCGGCGTACACCTTTCGCTTCTCACCACTCAACAGGCCGAGCGTTAGCTCGCCTGCAGCTCTTGATCTTGATCCACCCGCCCCTTCGGGAGGCTGAGTGGAGGTGTTCATCTGGGGGGCAGGCGCGCAGCGCCGTTCGACGCAGTCGAACACATCGAGAGGAGGTCGAAGCGAAGCCGACCGGAGGCGATGCCCCCAGATGAATACCGGAACGAAGGAACGCCGAGCCCAAGCGAGGGGCCGGACGCTGGGGCGAGACTTTTTGGTTCCTTTTGTGGCGTTTGACAAAAGGGACTCGCCGTAAGGGCGAAACCATTAGCCGCCGTTACCGCAGCAATGGATATGTACACCTGAAAGAGATTGGTCGGCTGTCAGGCCGCCATCGCGAGCAAGCTCAGCTACTACAAGTCATTCCGTCCAGCACCGCTACTGGCCCCGCGTATCTTTGGCATATGATGCCGGGCCTTCGCCTTCCCTCGGTCCGGACAGGAGCACAGATGCAGCTCAAACACAAAATCGTCGCGCTCGGGATTCTGCCGCTGATGCTGGCCATCGCCGTCATCTGTGCGCTGGTGATTTCCATGAACCGGCAACTGGGTGAACAACAGGCGCAACTGATCGAAGACAGCATTCTGGCGAGCAAGCGCGCAGAACTTAAGAACTACGTCGAAATGGCGCAAAGCCTGATCGAACCGCTGTACGACGACGGCCACGGCGACGAACACGCCCAGCAAAAAGTATTGGAAGAACTGCGCAAGCTCAGCTTTGGCATCAATGGCTACTTCTTCGTCTACGACCACGAAGGCCGCAGCCTGATGCACGCTCGCCAGTCGGAGCTGGTGGGCAAATACCTGTGGGACATGAAAGACCCTCACGGTTTGCCGGTGATCCAGGCATTGCTCAAAAGTGCGCAATCGGGCGAAGGCTTTCAGCGCTACGCCTGGAACAAACCCTCCTCCGGCCAGGTGACCGACAAGCTCGCCTATGTGGTGATGCTGGATCGTTGGGGCTGGATGCTCGGCACCGGCATTTACCTTGAAGACGTTGAACGCGCGACCCAACAGGCGCGTGACGAAGTGGCCCAGGGCATTCGCAAGACCATGCTGGCGATTGCCGCGGTGGCCCTCGTGGCGGTGCTGTTTGTCTTCGCCAGCGGCATGACGCTGAACGTCAGCGAGCATCGTCTGGCCGACAAAAAACTGCAGCGCCTGACCCAGCGTATCGTCAGCTTGCAAGAGGAAGAGCGCTCACGGGTTTCCCGTGAACTGCACGACGGCATCAGCCAGTTACTGGTCTCGATCAAGTTTCAGTTCGAACTGGCCAGCCACCTGCTCGAGAATGGCCAAGCACATGACAAGGGCTTGAGTACGCTAAGAGACGCCACGCAGCGCCTGGGCGAAGCGATTGGCGAGGTTCGCAGCCTCTCCCACGACCTGCGTTCCTCGCTGCTCGACACCCTGGGCCTGCCGGCGGCGATCGGTCAACTCGCCGCAGAATTCGAGCAACGCAGCGGCCTGGTGGTGACTTTTAACGACAACGAATTCGACTGCCACCTGGTCGATGGGGCAGCGGTCTCGCTGTTTCGCATCGTGCAAGAAGGCCTGACCAATATTGAACGACACGCCCAGGCTAAAAACGTCTCCATTACCCTGCACGGGTCCGAAGATTCCATTCGTTTGACGGTGGTCGATGACGGTATCGGTTTCAACGTCGCCCAGGTTGAACGTCGTCACGCGGGCATTGGCCTGCGTAATATTCGTGAGCGTGTCGAGCATTTTGGTGGACGATTCGATCTGATCTCAATGCCGGGAAGAAGCGAGCTGGACGTTTGGCTGCCAATGAAAACGCCCGGTACAACACACTGACTCGCCCCCACAACAAGAGTGAATACCCGCGATGAACCTGCCCTACCCGATCCGCGTCGCCCTGGTCGACGATCACGCCCTGGTCCGCGACGGGATCAAAGCGCTGCTGGCGGTCATGCCTCCCCTGGAAGTCGTGGGCGAAGCCGAGAGTGGCGCGGATGCCATTGAAATGGTCGGGCGCTGCCAGCCGGACCTGTTGCTGGTCGACATCAGCCTGCGGGACATGAACGGACTCGAGTTGACCCGGGTATTACGCAGCCAGTACCCGTCGCTCAAGGTGCTGGTGCTAAGCATGTACGACAATAACGAATACGTGAGTGAATCCGTTCGCGCGGGGGCCAGCGGCTATGTCCTGAAGAACTCACCGTCGCGGGAAATCATCGCGGCGATCGAAGCCATCGCCAGTGGCGGCACGTTCTACAGCGCCGAGATCGCCCAGCGGCTCATCGCCGATAAAAATACCGACAACGAGCTGACACCGCGCGAGAGCCAGGTGTTGTACAAGATGGCTCAAGGGCTGAACAACAAGGAGATGGCCCGCGAACTGGACATCAGCGTTCGCACGGTCGAAACCCATCGCCTGAGCATCCGGCGCAAACTCAACATCGACAAACCCGCGGCCCTGGTCAAATACGCGATCGATCACGGGATCATTTCACGCTAGCGGATATACATTTGTCGCGAATTTCAGGCAAAAAAAATCCCAGGCAGCTGATGGACGCCTGGGACTCAAAATGCATAAACCGTGGTGGTGAACGCGGGCGAATATTACTTAATATTTCTGTCTGTAACAAGATATTTTGACTCACCAACCAGTTACTAAACCTTCTAACTCATTAAATATCCACACATTTTTTATGGACGCACCTTAACAAGGGCTGACTTAGAGGTACCAGCGATACTCCCGCGCGCTGATGTCGTGCAGGAATGCCAAATGGTCCTGGCGCTTGTTTTCGCAATAGACATCCACAAACTCAGCCCCCAATCCCTCGCGCAGCTGAACGTTGTTTTGCATTGCACGCACGGCCTCCAGCATCTCCAGCGGGAAGTCGATTCCGCTGCCACGATCTTCATTGAGGGATGCAATCGGTTCACGACCCACTTCCAACCCGTGCTCCAGCCCGACCAGAATCGCCGCCAACACCAGATATGGATTGGCATCCGCGCCCGCCAGGCGATGTTCGATGCGCAGATTCTTCGCGTCCGACTCAGGCACCCGCAGGCAGGCGTCACGATCTTCAAAACCCCAACTGGCGCGCGTCGCCACATTCACCGTGCCGCTCAAGCGCCGCATGGCGTTGTGATTCGGTGCAAAGATCGGCATGCAATGCGGCAACACTTCAAGGCAACCGGCCACGGCATGGCGCAGCGCCTGCTGATCGTTTGCTGCCAACAGGTTGGTTCCCGCCTCGTCGTAAAGGCTCACATGCACATGCATGCCGCTACCGGGATGCTGCAAATAGGGTTTTGCCATGAAGCTGGCGCGGTGATTGTGCTTGAGGGCCACGCCCCGTGTGCTGCGGCAGAACAGGGCTGCCCAGTCGGCCGCACGCAGGCCATCGTCAAGGTGACCGAAATTGATTTCGAACTGGCCCGGGCCCAGCTCCGCAGTGATCACTGTGGCATCAATGCCTTGCGCCCTCGCCGTCTCGACCATGTCATCGAGTACCGGTGAAAATCTCGACAGCCGTTCGATGTGCATATTCGGCTGATCATCGGCATCGTCGGTCAGCTGATCGCGAGGGAACTGTGGCAAGCCGTCACGCAGCTGGCGATCGAACAGATAGAACTCCAGCTCGAACGCGACGACGGGGAAAATCCCTTTTCGGCCAAGGCGCTCGAGCACCTGCGCCAACACTTCGCGCGGCTCGAAGACGATAGGCTTTTCAGTACCGCTCGAGGTAATCAGCATCTGCCCCAGCAGTTGTTTTTCCCAGCTCACGGGCTTGAGCGTACCGGGCACCAGGCGGCGGGGAGCATCCGGGTCGCCGTCGTTGAAACAGTAGTCGCCGATTTTGAACAGACCGCCCTGCGTACCCAGCAACACACAGTTTTGCGGCAGCTTGAGCGCGCTGCCAGCGGCGACCTTCTCGAGCATTTCTATCGGGTAGCGCTTGCCATAAAAATGCCCGGGAATATCCAGGGAAATCAGGTCAACGTAACGCACCTGCGGGAAGCGCTGGCGAAACGCGCGAACCTCAGCAACCAGATCAGAGCAGACAGCATCCATCATTAGTGTTCCTTGTTGTTTTTATCAGGTGTAAACCCAAAGCACCCGGGCGAGCCGATCCGAGAGGTTGCCGTAGCGGCAATGTGTGTGACTGGCCAGCTGGAAACTGTCGCCGGTGCGCAACGTCACCGGTTTGTCGTCATCCAGCCATAGCGTCAGCTCCCCCTCGAGGACATAGCCACCCTGCTCCGAGCTGTCGTTCATGTGCCGGTCACCGCTGCTGGCGCCGGGCTCCAGTTGGCTTTCAAGCATTGAGAAGGACGCCCTCATCTTCGGTGAGACGAGGATGTCGGTGATCCCGTCGGCGTAATACAGCGTGCGTCGCTCATCCGGACGGGTCACCCAAGGCAACGCCATGGGCTTGGGCAAACTGTAGAAATAGGTGGTCGGCACGCCGAGGGTTTCGCTGATGGCGGTCAAGTCCGCCACCGTGGGACGTGATAAACCCCGTTCTACTTGCGAAAGAAAGCCCACCGAACGACCGATTTTGTCCGCCAAGTCTTTCAGGGTGTATTTTTTGTGTTTGCGCAGGTCCTGGATCAGGATCGCCAGCGCCGAGATTTCTTCTTGCATGTCCATCAGAAGTTTTCCAGAAATTGATGTTTCAAAGGCTGTCGCGCAGGCGATACCAGGCTTTGCCGATGGCTTCCAGCGGTGCTGCCAAATACTTTCCACCGGGAAAGCTGCCGTTGATCAAACCCTGGTACAACGCCAGCTCATCGGGCTGGCCAAGGATCGCGTCGGACACGGCACGCGCCCCGGCCAACGTCGGCAGCACGCCATGTCCGGAGTAACCCTGTAGCCAGTAGAGATCGCCACGTCGACCGATGTCAGGCGTGCGCTTGAGGGTCAGATCGATGTGCCCTCCCCAGGCAAAGTCCAGTTCGACGCCTTTCAGTTGGGGAAACACGCGCTCCAGATAGGGCCGTGTCGCAGCGGCGATGTCCTTCGGCATGCCGCCCAGGTAAGTGCATCCACCGCCGAACAGCAGGCGGTTGTCTGGTGTACGGCGGAAATAATCGAGGACAAACTGGTTGTCGGTGACGCACACATTGCTCGGTAGCAACGCGGTCGCCTGTTGCTTTGAAAGTGGCGCGGTGGCCACCTGATAAGTGCCGACCGGTAACACGCAACTCGACAGTTGCGGATCAAGCCGATCAAGGTAGGCGTTGCACGCCAGCACCAGCACGTCGGCGCGAATGCGACCGCGTTCAGTGGTGACCACGTAACGATCGCCTTCTTCGTGATAACTCAACGCCTTGCTCTGTTCATGAATGCATCCACCGGCCTGTTCAATCGCAGCGGCGAGGCCGAGCGCCAGTTTCAGCGGATTCAAATGCCCGCCTTCAGGATCGAACAGGCCCGCCTGATAGCGCTCACTGGCGACCCAATCAGGCAACGCCTCGCGCGAGATGAACTGCAAACCATCGTGGCCCCACTTGTGGCTGGCCTCGTGTTGCCATTCTGTCAGCAGACTCACCCGACGCGGCATCACCGACGTCCACAGGTGACCAGGCCGATAGTCACAATCGAAACCATGGCGGCCAGGCAAGTCTCGCAACTCCCGGGCAGCCCAACGCATGCTGTCCCATAACCGGCGCGCACGCTCATAACCTAGCGCTTCCTCCAACGGCGGCATGTCACACGACCAACCGAGAATGGCCTGACCGCCATTGCGCCCCGAGGCGGCCCAGGCCACCCGACTGGCTTCCAGCAACGTCACGCGCTTACCGGCCAGGGCCAGACGCAACGCCGTATGCAACCCACTGAAGCCGGCCCCGATGATCAACACTTCGGTGTCCTGCTCGCCCTCAAGTACAGCTCGATCCACCAAGCGATCCGCGCAGGTGTGGGCGTAATAGCTGGAGACGTGCTGGGTAGATTGCTGGAACATACGGCCCTCATGAAATTTTATACTTATAATTTCATGAAAAACTACACGTTAAATTTCACGCCCGCAACCGCTCAAGGCGCAAAAAAAATCCCGCCCAAGAAAACCCGGGCGGGATTTTTTCTAAACAGACAGCGTTATCGAAGCAACGCTGCCAAGGTTTCAGGCGACAGGAATCATCGGATCCGCCGAAGCCAGTGCAGTGACACGATCAGCCGCGGGCGGGTAGATCCACATCGTGTTGATCTGAGTCTTCAGCGCCTTGCCTTCCTCCCTGACCAACTTCACCTGGCGGTCCCAACCCTCGGTGTAGACCGCGCCCCAGGCACCCAGATCGAGGCAGGTCACGTATTTCGGCTGGCTGTACGGGGTCGGGTCCACGCCCAGAATCTGCGCAGCAACGTTGTTGCCGGCATGACGACCCAGCGAGATCGCGTGCTGACAGGTCATCAATGCGAAGTTGCCGATGTCATCGCTGGCGGCATAGGCGACGTCGCCGGTGGCAAAGATGTCTTCCTGACCAATGACTTTCAGGTGCGCATCGACGTGAAGACGACCGAGGTGGTCGCGCTCGGCCGGAATCTGCTCGGTCAACGAGCTGGCGCGCACACCGGTGGTCCAGACCACGGTTTTGGCATCGATGCGCTGGCCATCGGTCAGGGTCACGCCATTTTCATCGACGGCGACGACCGACGATTTCAAGCGCCATTTCACGCCCGTTTCAATACTGGCTTCAACGATCGACTTGGCGATCTCGGCGCCCATGGACCCGCCAACTTTCTCGCCACGATCAACGATGATCACGTCGATGTCGGCGCGATCACCCAGGATGGCGCGCAGCCGCGCAGGCATTTCGGTCGCGGTTTCAATCCCGGTAAAGCCACCGCCAGCCACCACTACGGTGTTGCGGGCTTTGCTTTCTGGCAGGTTGACCAGGGACTTGAGGTGATTTTCCAGGCGTATGGCCTGTTCGATCTGATCCACGTCGAAGGCGTGTTCCGCCACACCTGGCGTGTTCGGCAAGGCCAGGCGGCTGCCGGTCGCCAGAACGAGTTTGTCGTAGTTGCACACCCGCTGGTTGCCGGACGCATCAACGTAGCCGACCCGTTTTTGCTCAACGTCGATGGTTTCGGCAGAGCCCTTGATGAACTGGACGCCAACCGCATCGAACAGTTCGCCGATCGGTGCGGCCAACTGGTGCGCATTCGGCTCGTAGAAACGCGGACGCACTCGCAGCTCGGCCTGAGGAGCCAGAACGGTCACTTCAACGTCGCTGTGGCCATGAATGTCGAACAGACGCGTGGCGCTCAAAGCCGTCCACATGCCACCGAAACCTGCGCCAATAACCAGGATGTGTTGTTTCATTGTTAACTCCGGGGAAAAGACCAAGTGATGAATTCGTTAAAGGTCACGCGCTTCGGTTGGGCTGCTTTCCAATGCGGACCTGACAACGGCGACTATATTGATCCTAGTTGCATGGCACAAAGCGAATTTACCGATGGTTGGTATCGAAAAGTTTGATTTGTCCGAAAAAGGCCTATCGAGAGCCAAAACTGCCGCGCGACGCATAATGAAGAAGCGACAGGACGCGTTGCCCTGCTCGCGTGCCGCTGTTAGCATTTGCGACTACTTTGGTCGGAGATTGATATGTCTCTTTACAGCGCAGGCGTTGAGTACGGCATTCACTGCCTGGTTTTTCTGGTCGGCAGCAGCGGCGACACCCGTGAGGCGAGCGTGCGAGACCTTGCCGAGCTGCAAGGCGTACCACAGGACTATCTGGCAAAAATCTTCACCAAACTGGCCAAGGCAAAACTGGTGGTCGCCACTGAAGGCGTACGCGGCGGCTTCAAGCTGGCCCGGCCTTCTGACGAAATCAGCATTCTGGATATCGTCAATGCCATCGACGGCCAGAAACTCATCTTCGATTGCCGAGAGATTCGGGGGCGTTGCGCTTTGTTCGAAGGTTCCGCGCCAGCGTGGGCGCTGGCGGGTCCATGTTCGGTGCATGCCGTCATGATGACCGCGCAAAAACGCATGGAAGACGCCCTCGCCCAGCAGACCATTCTTGATCTCGCCAGAAAGGTCGGACGAAAAGCGCCGGCGCAATTCAATGCTCAGGTGGACAACTGGATAAACGATCGTCGGGAAAAGAAAATCAATGCGAGCACTCAGGCAAGCGCCGACCCGATCATCCAGGTCACCGAAATCACCGACTAAACCTTAAAGACAATCACGCACTGCCTGACGCAACGCCCCGGATTTCGCCCAGGGCGGCCCCTGATAAAGCGATACGTGACTGCCATCCTTGGATTTCACGATATCGACAATTTCGTCGGCCGTGATGATGCTCGGCGCCGTGACTCTGTAGCCATTGGAAATCGCCGATTGGGTCGTATTGGGTATCTCCCGCTGCCACGCCGGCAGAACGCATGCGGCATAGTCTTTCGGCACCTTGTCGCTGTACTTGCTGACGTTGGGTTCACCCGGCACCAGGGACGCGGGCAATGAACAGCCTGCCAGCAACGCCAACCCTACTCCCCCAATCAATTTGCGCATGACGCTTCCTTATCCCGAAAAAAGGGGAATGTAGCGTGTCGCTGTCCAGACATCCATCCGTTGCACTGAACTCAGCAAGGGGCGTTGTGATCGCCGGTTTCCGGGTATGACCTCTCGTTCAGATAAGTCATCCATCTTTCATACGCTTCGTGCTGCCATTGAGTGACCCGCTCCCATTCCGGGCCGCTCAGCTGATGTGCAGAAATCAGCTTCATCATTTCCGTGGTGGCCGCGTCCAGATCAACGATCAGCTCATGGGCATGAAATCTAAACTCATCAGTCGCCGTCATTTGATGTTGCCTCGCCCTAGCAAAAATTGACTACCTCACTACGACATCAAATCTGCGGGTTCGCGTTCATCTTCCCGACAGAAGGTTGCACCAACGGTCCAGACGAACAAAACGCCCTGGCCCGGGAAATGGGACTAAAATTTTGTAGCGGAGAATGGCAGGAGGTCATCATGTGGCTTAACGAATCTGAAAATGAACTTCGGCGTGACCTGCAAGGGCTTGCGTCGGATTTGAGATGGTCAGCCGTAGAGCTTTTACGCATCGCAGAGCAGCTACGCCTGACTGGCAATGACGTGGATGCACAAGCAATCCTGAAGCTGTGCGAGTTGTTTCAGGGAGATGAAGAACGACTGAAGGGGTATGCCGAGGAAGTGAAGGCCAAGATCATCACTCGAACAAAAGCTCAATAGCAGAGCATTGCCATGCACAAACCTCCAGGCGCGCTGGTCGTTGTACTGGCGGCGTTGGGTGGCTGCAGCTCCGAATCGCGTGTTTATCGGGATCGAACGCTGGTTGCAAAGGGCGAGACCGGCATGAGCAAGGATCAAGTGCACAAAGAAAAGCCCCGGCGAACCAGGGCTTCAAGCGTGCTATTTGTCTGATTGCTGGCTGCGTGCAGGCCGACTTGCTCTGGCCTTGTAGCCTGGAAGAGCGGCCGCAAAGGCCAGTGCTTCCTCTCTACTGCCAAAGGCTCCAAGCCGGTCACCTTTGGTGCACACCCGCCACGGGCCGTTGTTCACGCTGAGTACGTCATAACCGTTCATGTGCATTTTGGTCAGCATCGGAACGCTCATAGTCACCTCCATTTCGGCAGTGATGATCCTGGATTCACTTGAATACCTTACACCCGCCCCTTCAAGAAGTGCCGACCAGACGTCGCGCCAGTATTTCGAAACGCGATCGCACTTCCAGCCTCGTCCATCACTCCAACCATTGAGGCAGACACCTCGGCTCGAATATTGCATTTTTATGACTGTTTTATGACAAACAGCAATCGGGTAACACATGAAAGTACGCGCGACCGTCATTTGCGAGCAACACCGACACATTCTCCTGGTGCGCAAGCCAAGGAGTCGGTGGATGCTGCCCGGCGGAAAGGTTGAACGTGGTGAAGCCATTGCCGACGCCGCCACACGAGAGCTCCAGGAAGAGACCGGGCTTGGGGTCGCTGGGATGCTGTACCTGATGGAATTGCAAACGGCCAGCACCCAACACCATGTTTACGAGGCCTCCGTGGAGAACGCGGATGAGGCCCGCCCACAAAACGAAATCTTCGATTGCATCTGGTATCCGCTGGACGCGGTCCAGGACCTGAACACCAGCAACGCCACGCTCAGAATCATCAAAGCGTTTCAGCGTCGCTTGTAAGTGAATCAACCGAGGTCGCCGCCACCGACCGGCATGATCATGCCGGTAATGTAAGACGCTTCGTCGCTGGCCAGAAACAGAATTGCGCTTGCCTGTTCATCCAGCGTGCCATAGCGCTTCATCAAACTGCTGTCGAGCGTCTGGTCGACTATCTGCTGATACCAGACCTTCTCTTGTTCGCTCTGATCAGCGCTGTTGCGCGGAATGACCCGCGGCGGCGCTTCAGTGCCACCGGGCGCGGTGGCATTGACCCGAATCCCGCGACCGGCGGTTTCGAACGCCAGGCAAGCGGTCAGCGCGTTGACCCCACCCTTCGCCGCACCGTACGGCACGCGATTGACACTGCGCGTGGCGATGGACGAAACGTTGACGATGGCGCCGCTGCCCTGCTCGAGCATGAACGGCAGCGCGGCATGACAGCACCACAGCGTCGGAAACAGTGAACGGCGCACCTCAGCCTCAATCTGCGACGCTTCGTAATGCTCAAAAGGCTTGGCCCAGATCGTCCCCCCCACATTATTGACCAGCACATCCAGACGCCCGAAACGCTCGACGGCAGTTTGCATGACTCGGCTGCATTCGCTGTATTGCTCAAGATCGGCAGTCAGCGCGAGCACCTGGCTGCCCTGCCCCAATTGCTGCTGGACATCGAACACCAGTTCGGAGCGATCGACCAGAATCAACCGCGCACCTTCCGCCGCCATGCGCTCGGCAACGCGCCGACCAATGCCTTGGGCTGCTCCAGTGATCAGCGCGACTTTCTCTGTGAATCTGTTCATTTCTCTCTCCCACAACAACGCGGCTCAGGCCGCGCTGGCGGCAAATTTCTCGTAGTAAAAGTTTGTCGGCGCGATGCCCTTTTCGCGGATGAACTGGCTGACCGCCTCGACCATCGGCGGCGGGCCGCACAGGTAGACATCGACGTCGCCTTCGTTCAAATGCTGCGGCTCGATGTGCTGGGTCACGTAGCCCTTGAGCGGGTGCTGACTGTCCGGGTTGGCCACGCAGGCACTGAAGCTGAAGTTCGGGATTCGCGCGGCAAAGGCTTCCAGTCGATCCATTTCCACCAGATCGAAATCGTTGGTCACGCCGTAGATCAAATGCAACGGATGTTCACTGCCCTGCTCGGCGATTTTTTCCAGCATCGCGGTAAACGGTGCCAGCCCCGTACCGCCGGCCAGCAGCAACAACGGACGGCGAATGTCGCGCAGATAGAAACTGCCCAACGGCCCCGCCAGGCTCATGCTGTCGCCGGCTTTGGCCATGCCGGTGAGGAAGCTGCTCATCAAGCCGCCGGGCACGTTGCGGATCAGGAAACTGACCTCGCCGTCGCGCTGCAACGAGCTGAACGAATAGGCGCGGGTCTGCTCGCTGCCGGGAATCCCCAGGTTCACGTATTGCCCCGGCAGGAACGCCAGTTTGCTCAGGGCTTCGCCCTTGATCGACAGCGCGATGGTGCTGTCGGACAACTGGCGCACGGCACTGATGGTCGCGTCGTAACTGGCCTGGCGGGTGCGGCATACCTCGGATGAGGTCGGCACGCGCACCACGCAATCGCTCTGGGCGCGCATCTGGCAGGTCAGGACAAAACCTTGCTCGGCCTCTTCCGCGCTGAGTGCATCTTCGATGTACTCCTCGCCCAAATCATAACGGCCGGCCTCGGCGAAGCATTTGCAGGTGCCGCAAGCGCCGTCGCGGCAATCCAGTGGAATATTGATGCCCTGGCGATACGCGGCATCGGCCACGGTTTCGCCGACATTGGCGTCGATGAATCGGGTGACGCCGTCTTCGAAATTGAATGCGATGGAATGAGTCATGACCGCTGCCTCACAGGTGGTAGACATCGATGACCTGGCGAACGTAATCGTTCTTCAGGATCACTTTCTTGGCCTTGATCAGCGGGTTTTCACCGCGCACATCGAGGGTGTAGAAACTGCTGCCGAAATAGCTGTCGACGGTCTTGTAGCGAAAGCTCAGGGTGTGCCAGTTGAAGCGCACGTTGCAGAAGCCGTCGGCCTGTTCGAGCAGCTCGATGTTGCTGATGTTGTGCGAGGTGCGGGTGTCCGGCATGGTGGCGCTGGAACGCTCGGTCTTGATGCGGAAGACGCGGTCTTCCAGGCCGGTGCGGTTGCCGTACCAGATCAGCGAGATTTCCCGTTGTGGGTCTTCAGTCAACTCGTCGTTGTCGTCCCAGGATGGCATCCAGAACGTCGCGTCCGGGGCGTACAACTCCAGCCATTCGTCCCACTGCCGGTCGTCGAGGTAGCGCGCTTCGCGGTAGAGAAAATCACGCACGGCGTCATAGGTGATGGTCATTGCACGGCCTCCACAGGAATCAGTTCGGACTGCTCGGCGGCCAAGGCCTTGAGCATGGTCTGCTGCCAATACTTGTGTTGCAGCACGAACAGGCCTTCGTCTTCGGTGCGCACACCGCTGAGCAGCGGATGCAGGTCGATTTCCCTGGCCGCCTCATCGGCGCCTTCGATCCAGTGTTCGGCGCCACGGGACATGTCGTTCCAGGCGGTCACGCTGCCCTGATAACTGGTCTGGCAGGAACGAAACTCTTCCAGGTCGTCCGGGGTCGCCATGCCGCTGACGTTGAAGAAGTCTTCGTACTGACGAATCCGGCTCGAACGGGCGTGGTCGCTTTCGCCTTTGGGGGCGATGCAGTAAATGGTGATTTCCGTGCGATTGACCGAGATCGGCCGGGCGATGCGGATCTGCGAACTGAACTGGTCCATCAGGTACACGTTCGGGTACAGGCACAGGTTGCGCGAGTTCTCGATCATCCAGTCGGCGCGGGCCTTGCCGAAGTCCTGGGCCAGTTCATCGCGACGCTCGTACAACGGGCGATCTTCAGGGTTGGCCCAACGGGTCCAGAGCAGCATGTGGCCCTTGTCGAAGGAGTAGAAACCACCGCCCTGCTTGGCCCAACTGCCGGCGCTCATGGTCGGGTTGCAATCGCCGGCCTCGCGTTGCTTGCGCTGATTCTGGGTAGCGGCGTAGTTCCAGTGCACGGAGCTGACGTGATAGCCGTCGGCACCGTTTTCGGCGGTGAGCTTCCAGTTGCCTTCGTAGATGTAGCTGGAAGAACCGCGCAGTACTTCCAGGCCATCGGCGGACTGATCGACGATCATGTCGATGATCTTTGCCGACTCGCCCAGATGCTCAACCAGCGAGACTACGTCGGCCTTGAGGCTGCCGAACAAGAAGCCGCGATATGACTCGAAACGCGCGACTTTGGTCAGGTCGTGGGAGCCTTCGCAGTTGAAGCTCGCCGGGTAGCCCGCTTCGGCCGGATCCTTGACCTTGAGCAGCTTGCCGGAGTTGTTGAAGGTCCAGCCGTGGAATGGGCAGGTGTACGAGCTCTTGTTGCCGGATTTGTGCCGGCACAGCGTCGCGCCGCGATGGCTGCAGGCGTTGAGGAACGCATTGAGCTCACCGTCCTTGTTGCGCGCGATGAAGATCGACTGGCGCCCCATGGTGGTGGTGTAGAAATCGTTTTTGTTGGGGATCTGGCTTTCGTGGGCCAGGTACAGCCAGTTGCCTTCGAAGATGTGCTGCATCTCGAGATCGAACAGCCGCGGGTCAGTGAACATTTCGCGCTTACAGCGATAGATACCCTGTTCTTTGTCATCTTCGAGCAGGGAGTGAAGGTATTCGGGTCGCAGGGACATGGCCGCCGCCTCCATTGTTTTTATTCAGGCAGGGCCATGCTAGGACGGGGGGATGGGGCGGACTATCCGCTGGGTGCAGACCTGTATCCGTTTTGTGCAGCAGGATTTTTGATCGTTCCCACGCTCTGCGTGGGAATGCCTCAACGGACGCTCCGCGTCCGCTTTTGGGACGCAGAGCGTCCCGGGCTGCATTCCCACGCGGGAGCGTGGGAACGATCAGCAGCCATGCTCCCACAGGGATGGGCGGTGTTTGCCAGGTCAGTGGCGGCGCTTGAGGGTGTCCGACGGTAATTCGCCGAACTGCTTGCGATAGCTGTCGGAAAACCGCCCCAGGTGCAGGAAGCCGTAATCCATCGCCACTTCCGTGACATTGCGCACGTTGCAGGTCGGGTCGCTCAGGCAGGCGTTGATGCGCTCAAGGCGTTTTTGCCGGATGTAGTTTTTCGGCGTGGTGCCGGCGTTGCGTTCGAACAATCCGTACAGCGAGCGCAGACTCATCCGCGCCTGGCGTGCCAGTTCTTCGCTGTCGATGTCCTGTTTGAGGTGGCCTGCGATGTAGTCGGCAATCACCTCGAACGTGGCCGTCTGTGAGCCGAGACTGATCCGGCTGACGTTGGTCTTCATCAGGCTGAGCATCTTGCTGACGATGATCTGTGCGTAGTGCTCCTGCACCTTGGGAATCTGCTCGGTGGCCTCGGCTTCCTGACAAATCATCGCCAGCAGACCGACAAAGCCTTCCAGCTCATTGAGCTGATAACGGTTCTCCAGAAACCGTACGCCCTGCCCCGGATAGCGCCAGCGCTGTTCATCGCATACGGATTCCAGCAACGGGGTGGGGACTTTCAGAATGAATTTTTCGCAATCGTCGGAATACGTCAGGTCCACCGGATCGTCGGGATTGATCAGCAGCAACTCGCCGGGGGCGAAGTAGTGTTCCTGGCCGTGGCCGCGCCACAGGCAGTTGCCGCGCAGCAGCACTTGCAGGTGATAGATGCTTTCCAGCGCGCCCGATGTGACGCGCACGATGCCACCGTAACTGATGCGGCACAGGTCGAGGCTGGCAAACTTGCGGTGATTGAGGCTGGCCAGCGGTCGCCCGGCCCGGGGCATCAGAATGCAATGGTTACCGACATGCTGATTGACGTACCCCGACACCGCGTAAGGGTCGGCGTGGTCGAATACGGTGCTGCGCTGACTCAACAGTTGCGCTTGCATCATCGGGTCACTCTCATTGTTGTTATAGGTTGCGTCGGGCCATTCCAGGGTCGAAACGCCGAAGACCACGAGATAAACAGTCGGTTATCTCGTGGCCCGGTTGTTGTTCGAGGATATCAGTCCTCGAGTGCGCGGACCCGTTCGTGGCGTTGCTGCTCGTCGGGTTGCGCGGAGGTCTGCAAGGTGAAATCGAAGTCGATTTCGGCAAAACGACCGCTGACACCGTGTGCCGCTGCGCGCTGTGGATCGTCGCTGAAGGTGATTTTGGCAATCAGCTCGTCACGGGTGGCATAGGCGAAATCGTCGTGCAGGTATTGATCGCCATCGAGGTTGATCTGGGTGGTCAGGTGACGATGATCCGGCGCGGAAATGAAGAAGTGAATGTGCGCCGGCCGCTGCCCATGACGGCCCAGTTGATCGAGCAGTTGCTGGGTCGGACCGTCCGGCGGGCAGCCATAGCCCGACGGCACGATGCTGCGAAAGCGATAACGACCCTCGGCATCGGTGACGATACGACGACGCAGGTTGAACGCCGATTGAGTGGTATCGAAGTAGGAGTAAGTGCCGCCGGTGTTGGCGTGCCAGACGTCCACAACCGCACCGGCCAACGGTTCGCCGGCGGTGTTCTTGACCTGGCCCTGCATGAACAGCACCACCCCCGGATCAACGCCGTCATCCAGTCGCGCTTCGCCTTCCGACAGCGGCGCACCCGCCACGTACAGAGGGCCTTCGATGGTCCGCGGCGTGCCGCCGGCCTTGCCGGCCTGCTCGTCTTCGGCGTCCATCAGCAGGTCGAGGTAGTGTTCGAGACCGAGCCCGGCCACCACCAACCCGGCCTCTTGACGCGCGCCCAGCACGTTGAGGTAGTTGACGGCTTTCCAGAATTCTTCCGGGGTCACCGCCAGGTCTTCGATGATGTTCACCGAATCGCGCAGGATGCGGTAGACCAGCGCCTTGACCCGCGGATCGCCGGCCTCGTTATGCAGGCCGCTGGCCTCTTCGAGAAACTTCTGGACACTGGCAGTGTGGGAAATCTTGACGTTCATTTTGGTGGGTTCCTCATCTTGTAATTATTAGCGTAGCGAACTGAACAGGCTGGGTTCAGCGGTCATCCTCGCGAATGGAAGAAGGATGTCGGCACAGCGCCTCGACCTCGATCGCCATATACGGAAACAGCGGCAATTGCATGAGCAGGTCGTGCAGTTCCTGCACGCTGTCGACGTCGAAAACGCTGTAATTGGCATAGTGTCCGGCGATGCGCCACAGGTGACGCCACTTGCCTTGCTCTTGCAGGCGCAGGGCCAGGGCCTTTTCGTCAGCCTTCAGCTTCGCGGCTGCTTCGGGATTCATATCGACCGGCAGGTTCACGGTCATTTTTACGTGGAACAGCATGATGCTCTCCTCAGGCTTGATGAATGGCAGTAGACGTTTTGTCTCGGCGGAAGAACGCCAGACGTTCTTCATCGAGATTCAGGCCCAGCCCCGGCGTTTTCGGCACGTGCAGCTCAAAATCGCGATAAACCAGCGGCTCGCTGAGAATGTCTTCAGTCAGCAGCAGCGGACCGAACAGCTCGGTGTCCCACGCCAGTTTGTTCAGCGTGACAAAAGCATGGGCCGAGGCCAGGGTGCCGACGCCGCCTTCGAGCATGGTGCCGCCATACAGGCCGATACCCGCCGCTTCGGCGATGGCCGCAGTTCGCAGCACGGCGCGCGGGCCGCCGTTCTTGGCGATTTTCAGGGCGAACACCGAGGCCGCGCCTTCACGGGCCAGGTTGAAGGCGTCTTCCACGCACTCGATGGATTCGTCGGCCATGATCGGCGCCGGGCTCATGGCATTCAGGCGCGCCATGCCGGAGCGGTTATTGCGCGAGATCGGCTGTTCGATCAGGTCGATGCCGTTGGTTCCCAGGATCCGGCAGGCGCGCAGCGCGACCGCTTCATCCCAGGCCTGATTGACATCGACCCGCACGCTGGCGCGGTCGCCCAAGGCTTTCTTGATTGCAATGACGTGAGCCAGGTCGCGGTTGACTTCGCCGGCACCGATTTTCAGTTTGAAAATCCGATGGCGGCGCAGGTCGAGCATTTTCTCCGCTTCGGCGATGTCCTTGCCGGTGTCGCCACTGGCCAGGGTCCACGCCACTGGCAGGGCATCGCGAACGCGGCCGCCCAGCAACTCGCTGACCGGCAGTCCAAGGCGCTTGCCCTGAGCGTCGAGCAAGGCGGTTTCGATACCTGATTTAGCAAAAGTATTGCCACGGATGCTGCGCTCCAGGCGCAACATCGCGGCATTCACGTTCGCGCTGTCCTGGCCCAGTAGCAGCGGCGCGAAGTGTTTGTCGATGTTGGTCTTGATGCTGTCAGGGCTTTCGTTGCCGTAGGCCAGGCCACCGATGGTGGTGGATTCGCCAATGCCTTCAATGCCGTCGGCGCAGCGCACGCGAATGATCACCAGGGTCTGGTTCTGCATGGTGTGCATCGCCAGCTTGTGCGGGCGGATGGTCGGCAGATCGACGATGATCGTCTCGATCGATTCAATGGCTGTTGCAAGCATGTCGATACCTGTCAGGTTCTTAAAGTTCTGGAACCGATTCTGGTACGGCTTTTTTCGGGAAGCCAATATAGAATTGGTCTGACTTGATACCTTTAAGGTATGCAACCGACTTGCGACTGGAGGCCCCATGGAACTGCGTCACCTGCGGTATTTTCAGGTGTTGGCTCAAACCCTCAATTTCACCCGTGCCGCCGAACTGCTGCACATCGCCCAGCCGCCACTGAGCCGGCAGATGCAGCAATTGGAGGATGAACTGGGCGTGTTGTTGCTGGAACGCGGGCGGCCGCTGAAGCTGACCGATGCCGGGCGGTTTTTCCATGAGCACTCCACCGCCCTGCTCGAGCAACTGAGCAAGGTATGCGACAACACGCGGCGGATCGGTCTGGGCGAAAAGACCTGGCTGGGCATCGGTTTTGCACCGTCGACGCTCTACGGCGTGCTCCCGGAACTGATTCGCCGTTTGCGCAGCGGCGAGCCCCTGGAGCTTGAGCTGGGGCTCTCGGAAATGACCACGCTGCAGCAAGTGCAGGCGCTCAAGGCCGGGCGCATCGACATTGGTTTCGGCCGAATCCGCATCGATGACCCGGCGATCATCCAGACTGTTTTGACCGAAGATCGGCTGGTCGCCGCCCTGCCCGCCGGGCACCCATTACTGGCCGGGCCGATCAGCCTTCGCGAACTGGCGAAAGAACCTTTTGTGCTGTACCCCGGCAACCCGCGGCCCAGCTATGCCGATCACGTCATTGCGTTATTCGAATCCTATGGCGTGAGCATTCATGTGGCGCAATGGACCAACGAATTGCAAACCGCCATCGGTCTGGTGGGAGCGGGAATCGGCGTCACGCTGGTGCCGGCCTCGGTGCAACTGCTACACCGCGATGACATCGGTTTCACGCCGCTGCTGGAAGACAACGCAACCTCGCCGATCATTCTCAGCAGGCGCGTGGGCGACGTATCGCCGGGGTTGAATCATTGCTTGCAGATGATCGATGAACTGCAACCGCGGGCCTGATCCGCAATGCGACCTGCTTCAGCCAGCAAAAGCCCGGCGACCGGCGCGCATCTCGATGCGCAACTCGCCTATCAGATTGGCGATATCGCGAACGCTGGTCAGTCGTTCAGGCGATACACCGGTAATCAACAGAGCAATGCGCCCGGTGGCGGGTTCGTAGACTTTAATCCGTAACGTTCCGTCGGGATTCACCGTGCAGGCACAGGAAAGCGGTTGAAAACCCGACTCGACAATGCGGCAAAGCTCAGGAACTGAAACCATGAGTGGCGCCTCCGTGGCAAGTTAATCGGATCCAACTTGCTCAGCATAGATGGGCTTTCCCCATCCTGCGCCCGCTAATGCTCAGAATAAGTGTTAGCTGTTTCTCATTTTGGCGACCTTTCAGTGAGAATCCGCACCCCAGATCCAATTCCAGAGCCCCGGTAATTTGACCGGCTCTGAACTGTCGCGAACGGTCCGCGCCATCGCGGCCCGTTGCAGCGCAGCCGTGTCGTCGTAAAACGGCTTTTCTGCGGTTTTCACACCGGTAGCCCGTGCGCTGTCGAGGAGGATTTGCAGGTACTCGCGAGTATGCCGGGCGGTGTAGCGATTCAGATCGTGGAACGTCACGACCACCGGAATCACTCCGTCCACCACCGGTAACTCACCAAGGGCGATGCGTTCGCGCACTTCGGACATTGCGCGCAAGAAGTGGGCCCGCCGCTGAGGGCTGGCGTTGAAGCCCCAGATCTTGCCGTCATTGGCGCTCAGATCGGTCAGCAACAGGTGCATGCCGTGCTGCTGATAGGCGGCGAAAACCCGTTTGTCATAGCTCCAGAATGGTGGGCGCACCAGGGTCGGCGGCGCGCCGCTGATCGCGGCGATGTCGGCGCTGCCTTTGCTCAGCGATTGCTCCAGTTCTTCCGGGCTCAGGGAGCGGTGATTGGTGTGCGAGTGGGTCGCCGTGTGGAAGCCCAGAATCTGCCCGTCTGCGTGTTCACGGCGCATGACCTCGCGACCGATTTCGCTGTTGCCGGCACGTGGCGCACCGGTCTGCACGAAGAACACCGCTTTGAGGTTCGGTTGCACCGGGTTAGTGGCCAGACTGTCGAGCACCGTCATCGTCGGATTCCACAAACTCGAGGCGCTGGGGCCGTCGTCGAAGGTCAGCAGAAAACGGATCGGCGGTTGCTCACTCAGACGCTGTTCGGTCTGCGGCGTCATTTCGATGGGAGAAGCGATGCACCCCGCCAGCCCAGTGGCGATGATGAGTGCAGATAGAACCTTGAACAGCTGTTTCATGTTTTGCCCATTTATCCTTCGTCGGCCCGCAGGTTGCTGCGGGCCGAGGTTGGATAAGGGTACACAGTGTTTGGTTCCAGTGCGCATCCTGTGGAAGCGAGCCTGCTCGCGAAAGACGTGAACGATAACGTGTGCTGTCTGAATGAACGCGGTGTCCGGACGTTTTTCGCGAGCAGGCTAGCTCCCACAGGTACCGCGTCAGGCTTCGGCTTTTGATCTTGATCTTGAACTTGATCTGCTTGCCCCATTCCCAGAGGCCGAACGCAGGTATTGCGCAGTCAAGGCTTCAACGGCCATTCCTGATCGCGATCCGACAGTTCTTTCCCATCGTCGGGATGCTTCCAGTCCGGCGTCGAACGCCGCTGCCGCTCAATCTCCTCTTCCGAGGGTTCGTCATCCACCTCTTCATCCGGGTCCGGACGCTTGGGATCATTAGCCATGCTCACCTCTCTTCCTGTAGGGGTCCCTTTTAAGCGTAGAACAGTTTCGACAGGGACGACTTAGAACCACCAACGCAGCAAAAAGAAGAACCCCATGCTCAACAACATGCTGAGCAAGGTATTGCGGGTGTAAAGCACCAACCCCACCGCCACCAGCGAACTGAGCAGGTACGGGTTATCCCATTGCAGATTCAGCTGCTTGTCCGGCATGAACACGATCGGCCCACAGATCGCCGTCAGCATGCCCGGCACCGCAAAACCCAGGAATTGCCGCGCATTGCTGCTCAGGCGCACGGGCAGCCGCGGTTCCAGAAACACATAGCGATTGAGGAACACCAATAGCCCCATGCCGAAAATCACCGCCCAGACCATCATGTGCGTCCACCGTAGAATTTGTTGCAGATAAAGCCCGCGGTCATGCCCGCCAACCCCGACAGCACCAGCGCCGAGCCCCATTGCCAATAACTGAACAGCACCGAGCAAAACAACGACACCGCCACGCACACCACGGTCGGCACGTTTCGCACCACCGGGGTGATCAGGGCGATAAAAGTCGCGGCAATGGAGAAATCCAGTCCCAGATGTTCCAGCCCCGGAATGCTGCTGCCCAGCACGATGCCGGCCAGGGTGAAGAGATTCCAGGCGATGTAGAACGTCAGGCCGACACCCAACGCGTACCAGCGGTTGAACTGTTGTTTGTCATGCGCACTGGTCAGGGCGAACAGCTCATCAGTGAGCAAAAAACCCAGCCCCACACGCCAGCGTCCAGGTAACGGCGAAATCACCGAACGCATGCTCATCCCGTAGAGCAAATGCTGGGAGGTCAGCAGCAGCGTGGTCAGCAGAATCGAAAAGATCCCGGCACCGCCCTTGAGCATGCCGATCGCCACCAGTTGTGCCGCCCCGGCAAACACGATGCTCGACAGCCCCTGGCCCTGCAGGGGCGTGAGGTTGGCCTCGATGGCCATGGAGCCGGCCAGCAAGCCCCAGGGCGCGGTAGCCAGGGACAACGGCATGATCGCCGCGGCGCCGCGAAGAAAGGCGCTGCGCGGCATGATTGAATTGGACATAACGCTCTACAACCAGGGAAAGACCCCAGACTGTGCCAGCAGTCGCTGGCCGCTGGCTTGAACGATCTTGCGCACTTGTGCCTTTGATCCGCTGCACCCTTGATTCACCACAGTCATGGCAAACAGGACGGCACGGCCTGTTCCCTCGTCGTGCTCGCAGCGCCGAACAGCAGCAATCGATAGAGCATCAGCGACCCGCCCGAGTACCATGGAGCCATTCGCATAACGCGTCAGGGAGTCGACATGCTTTACCGAATCGCCGCCGACGGGCTGGTCCTGTTCCACCTGTTGTTCATTCTGTTCGTGCTGTTCGGCGGGCTGCTGGTGCTCAAATGGCATCCCCTGGCCTGGTGGCACCTGCCCGCGGCTGTGTGGGGCGTGTCGGTGGAAGTCTTCCACTTGCCCTGCCCGCTGACGCAATGGGAAAACCTCATGCGCGACGCAGCCGGGCAAACCGGTTATGGCGGCGGTTTCATCGAACATTACGTGTGGCCGGTCATTTACCCGGCGGGCCTGACGCCGGCGATCCAGATCGGATTGGGCAGCGTCGTGCTGGTGATCAACGTGCTGGTCTATCTTCGGTTGATCAAACGGTGGAAGTTGCGTCGCGCAGCCTGAAGCCGGTTCGGATCATGTTATCGATTGAAGGTCTCACCTGGCTGGAAGCCATCCGGGCAGTTGGCAGCCTTGTTTGAATTCAATTGGCAATGACGCTCATGTTCCGACCGCTGGCCTTGGCCACGTACAGCGCCTTGTCGGCGGCCCCCACCAGGTCGCTGGGCTGGGCTTGTGACGCCGGATTGTAAGCGGCGACCCCCAGGCTGACCGTCACCGTGCCTTCAACCCCTTCACTGTGCCGGATGCCGGCCAGCTGGACCGCGCGGCGGATTTTTTCCGCCACCAGAAACGCTCCCACATAGTCGGTCCCGGGCAGTACCACCGCAAATTCTTCACCGCCATAGCGAGCAGGCAGATCGCCGGGGCGCTTGATGTTGTCCCTGATGATCGTGCTGATGTTGCGTAAACACTCATCGCCGGCCACATGGCCGTAAAGATCATTGAAGCTCTTGAAGTGATCGACATCGATCATCAGCAGCGCGAGGTGGGTCTGGTTGCGTCTGGCGCGGCCCATTTCGGCGAGGATGAACAGATCGAACTGACGCCGGTTGGACAGCCCGGTCAGTGCGTCCTCCAGCGCCAGCAACTCAAGACTGCGGTTGACCTCGATGAGTTTTTCCTGCGCGTCCAGCAATACGCCCTGCACGTGATTCTGCTGCTTCATGAGGCGAATCAGGCGATAACCGAGGACGCCGAGAAACCCCAGGAACAACGAGACGATCCCGGAACTGAGCAGTACCTCATTACGCCAGGCGGCCAGGACTTCATCTTTATTCAGCGCCGCATAGATGATCAGCGGATAACCGTCGACCCTGCGAAAACCGACCACCCGCTCGACGCCATCCACATAGGACGGGACCATCGCCGTGCCCGAATTGCCCTTGGGCAACAGTTGCGTAAACAGCGGTCCCTTGGCGACGCTGATGCCGATTTCAGTTTCGTTGAACGGCCGGCGAACGACGATACTGGCGTCATCGGCGATCAGATTGATCACGCCGTTTTGCCCCATGTCGATACTGTCGTAGAGCCCGAGGAAATGACTGAGATAAATCGTTGCCAGCGCCACGCCGGCAAACCGGCCATCCGGATGATTGATACGACGGGACACTGTCATGATCCATTCACCGCTCGAACGGCTCTTGATCGAGGGACCGATGTGGGGGCCACGGTCGGGATGATTGCGGTGGAAGTTGAAATACTCACGATCGGCGTTGTTGGCACCGGGCATGACGGCACCGTTGGAGTTGGCAATCCAGCGCCCGTCTTCGCCGTAGACAAACAAGCCATGGAGCTGGCTCAACTCACTGCGCTGGGCCTTGAGCAAACGCTCCAGTCGGGGTACCCGAGCCTGGTCGATGCCATCGTTTTCAAGGCGATCCACCAGAGTCAACAGCAACATATCGGCTTGCTTGATCGACGCTTGCGCTTGCGAGGCCAAAGTCTGGGCAAGGTTGGACATCGCCACTTCTTTGTCGTGCAGATGGTACTGGCGCGAGTTCCAGGCTTCCCAAATCACGATAGCCGCCATGGACAGGCACACCGCGACCAGCAGAATCACCGCAGAGCGAACCTTGAGTGTGGCCCCGGCTTGCTCGGCGACCCGAGGCACACCATGGCGGGATTGTTCAATTCGATTGTTGACGGACGGATGACCCATGACGTTCCCTGAAATATTGATCACAGGGCGAATCTTCCCGTTCGCCCTTTTTACGACCCCTGATGGGTATGAGCCGCCTGGTGACAGGCAACTATGCTTCATCAAACACCTGAAAACTGATTTGCGCGAGAACTAATCTCACCTCCGGCTCGCCAAGGCTGCAGTTCAGCGGTTGTCGACGAATCAGGGTTTATCCCGAGGCGTCTGCTTCACGGCCTCGATCCAGGCCGGATTCAATCGCGTTTGATCAGTCTCGATGCCCAGCGCTTCCATCCGTGCCTTGTGCTGATCCATCTCGCGGGTCAATTGGCTGTGATCACTGGAGTTGCCGTCCAGCTCGTGCATCTGACTCAGCCCCAGATGGTAGAAACGCAGCAGCTTCATGGCCGTCGGATCTTCCTTCTCTACCGCCGCCGTCACCTGATGCATGACGTTGGTGATGCTCATCAGGCTGCGCTTGAGCTGCCAGCCGTAAACCGCCGGGGCCATCCACGGTTGAGTCCAGAACGTGCCGCGCATCAGCGCTGCCATCAGCAGCACCGACACAAACACGCCGCCGACGTTAAAGCGCAGATTGTCGCCGCCGGGTTCGCCGAACAGCGCCACCGCCGTGGTGGACAACACCATCGCCAGGGCCAGGAAAATCAAGGCTATGATTATCGTGCTGCGTCGCGTCTGGCTTCGATAGCGTTCGGGGTTCTGCGGCTGGATTTCGAACATCGCGACGGGGTTCCTTGAGGGCATGGGTAAAAAGGCTGCGGGGCATTATCGCCTCTGCAGGGGATTTAGCTATGCTGGGGCTCCTTTTCATCTTTTCATCGTCAAACGGGGAAATGGCGATACAGCGCAGTTCGTGCCATCTTCTTTCATGGATACATACTATTCGGATGCCAGTTATCTGTATGAATGGCATCGTTTTAAGGATCATTGAATGACCCAACGACAAGTAATCAACGCCTCGGTCAGCCCAAAAGGCAGCCTGGAAACCCTTTCTCAACGTGAAGTACAGCAACTGAGCGAAGCCGGATCCGGCAGCACCTACACCTTGTTCCGCCAGTGCGCCCTGGCAATCCTCAATACCGGCGCCCATGTCGATAACGCAAAAACCATCCTCGAAGCCTACAAGGACTTCGAAATCCGCATTCATCAGCAGGACCGCGGCGTACGCCTGGAACTGCTGAACGCCCCGGCCGACGCCTTCGTCGATGGCGAAATGATTGCCAGCACCCGGGAAATGCTCTTCAGCGCCCTGCGCGACATTGTCTACACCGAAAACGAACTCGACGCCCAACGCATCGACCTGAGCACCTCCCAGGGCATCAGCGACTACGTCTTCCACCTGCTGCGCAACGCCCGCACGCTGCGGCCGGGTGTCGAGCCGAAGATCGTGGTGTGCTGGGGCGGCCACTCGATCAACACCGAAGAATACAAATACACCAAGAAAGTCGGCCACGAACTGGGCCTGCGCAGCCTCGATATCTGCACCGGTTGCGGTCCTGGCGTGATGAAAGGCCCGATGAAAGGCGCGACCATCGCCCACGCCAAACAGCGTATCCACGGCGGCCGCTACCTCGGCCTGACCGAGCCGGGCATCATCGCCGCCGAAGCGCCCAACCCGATCGTCAACGAACTGGTGATCCTGCCGGACATCGAAAAACGCCTGGAGGCCTTCGTCCGCGTCGGCCACGGCATCATCATTTTCCCGGGCGGCGCCGGCACGGCCGAAGAGTTCCTGTACTTGCTCGGCATCCTGATGCACCCGGACAACGCCGGCCTGCCCTTCCCCGTGGTCCTCACCGGACCTAAACATGCCGCGCCGTATCTGGAGCAACTGGATGCGTTTGTCGGTGCCACCCTGGGTGAAGCCGCCAAGCAACACTACGAGATCATCATCGACGACCCGGCTGAAGTCGCGCGTCAAATGACTCAAGGCCTGAAGGCGGTCAAACAGTTCCGTCGCGAGCGCAATGACGCGTTCCATTTCAACTGGCTGCTGAAGATCGACGAAGGCTTCCAGCGCCCGTTCGATCCAACCCACGAAAACATGGCCAACCTGAAACTGAGCCGCAACCTGCCGGCCCACGAACTGGCCGCCAACCTGCGCCGCGCGTTCTCCGGCATCGTCGCCGGCAACGTCAAGGACAAGGGTATCCGCCTGATCGAAGAACACGGGCCGTACCAGATCCGTGGCGATGTGGCTGTCATGCAACCGCTGGATCAGCTGCTAAAGGCCTTCGTCGCCCAGCACCGGATGAAGCTGCCAGGTGGCGCGGCGTATGTGCCGTGTTATCAAGTGGTTGCGTAACAGCCATACCCCTTGTGGGAGCGGGCTTGCTCGCGAAGGCGGTGTGTCAGTCGACATTAATAGTGACTGAAACTCCGCCTTCGCGAGCAAGCCCGCTCCCACAGTAGATTGGTGTTATATACCGCGATCTCAGAGTTGATCCGCGTCGATCACTGCCTTGGCAAAGGCCTGCGGATCTTCCTGCGGCAAGTTGTGGCCGATACCGCCGTTGATGAGTCGGTACTCATATTTGCCGGTGAAACGCTTGGCGTAATCCTCGGCTGCCGGATGTGGCGCCCCGTTGGCATCACCTTCCATCGTGATGGTCGGCACTGTAATCACCGGCGCCTTGGCCAGCCTCTGCTCCAGCGCTTCATATTGAGGTTCGCCCTGAATCATGCCCAACCGCCAGCGATAGTTGAAGATCGTAATAGCCACATGATCGGGGTTGTCCAGGGCCACCGCGCTGCGGTCGAAAGTCGCGTCGTCGAACGTCCATTTCGGCGAGGCCAGCTCCCAGATCAACCTGGCGAAGTCGTGGCGATTTTTTTCGTAACCGGCCTGGCCGCGTTCGGTCGCGAAGTAGAACTGGTACCACCATTGCAGCTCGGCCTTGGGCGGCAACGGATTCTTGCCGGCCGCCTGATTGCCGATGAGGTAGCCGCTCACCGAGACCAACGCATCCACCCGCTCCGGCCAGAGCGCCGAAACGATGTTCGCCGAGCGCGCGCCCCAGTCGTAGCCACCGAGCACCGCCTTGTTGATCTTGAGCGCATCCATAAAGTCGATGACGTCACTGGCCAGCGCGGCGGGCTGGCCGTTGCGAACAGTCTTGTCGGACAGGAAATGCGTGTCGCCGTAGCCCCGTGCATACGGGATCAACACCCGGTAGCCTTTGGCCGCCAACAAGGGCGCCACTTCGCTGTAGCTGTGAATGTCGTAAGGCCAACCGTGCAGAAGAATCACCACCGGACCATCGGCGGGGCCGACTTCGGCGTAAGCCACATTCAGCAATCCGGCGTTGACATGCTTCAGCGGGCCAAACGAATCCGCCTTGAGGGTGCCAGCGCTGGCCAACACTGGCTCTGGCGTTGCGGCCTGCGCATGGGCAGCACCAAAGGCACCTGCCTGCATCAGCGCGAAAGCGAGGACCGATGGGGCAAGGAAACGACGACGTGAGTCGTTTTTTTTGCTCAACACATTCATCTTCATGGTGGTTTCCCTGGAAGTCATTGACCTGCTGTTCTGGACGATGTGAGTCAGCCAATACGGGCTGATGAGCAGACTGCGCGGTCATCGTCTTTGACAGCGATCAGCGTAGAGGAAAGATCAGCCGCCCTGATTGCCGCACTCTGCGAATTTGCTGTAATCGAGGACTTTCTGCATACCGCTGGAATCGAGATAGGTCAGGCGGGCATCGACAATGCCGCAATTGCCATCGCCGTTATCGACGACGGAAATCACTTTCTTGATATCCAGGTGAGTGCCGTGAGAAGTTTCTTGCGACGGCGTTTGAACATCGGCCTGGGCCGAAAACGCTGCAACGTTCAGGACTGCAAAGAAGCTGGCGGCAATCAGTGCGTTCCAGTTCATGGTGATTTCCTCTAGGTGGCAATGGGCGGTGGTGGTGAGGCAAGTCATCTTGTCTCGATGGAACCCATTTAATCGGCCCGAGGTATCTGCCATGTGTCGTAGTACCGGAATTAATAAGGCGCAAGGTGTCTCCGGGGGCATCAGATACAGTGCGATACAAAACCAACAACAAGAGGCTTGAGCGATGGAACACGTGGACCACATCCTGATCGTCGACGACGACCGGGAGATTCGCGAACTGGTCGGCAATTACCTGAAAAAGAACGGGCTGCGCACCACGGTGGTTGCCGATGGCCGGCAGATGCGCAGCTTTCTGGAAACCAATCAGGTGGACCTGATCGTGCTGGACATCATGATGCCCGGCGATGACGGCCTGTTGCTGTGCCGCGAATTGCGCTCGGGCAAACACAAAGCCACGCCGATCCTGATGCTCACCGCACGCAACGACGAAACCGATCGCATCCTCGGCCTGGAAATGGGCGCCGACGACTACCTGACCAAACCCTTCGCCGCCCGCGAACTGCTGGCGCGGATTAACGCCGTGTTGCGCCGCACCCGGATGCTACCGCCCAACCTGCTGATCACCGAAACGGGCCGATTGCTGGGTTTCGGTCGCTGGCGCCTGGACACCACCGCCCGGCACTTGCTCGACGAAGACGACACGATGGTAGCCCTCAGTGGCGCCGAATACCGTTTGCTGCGGGTGTTCCTCGATCACCCGCAACGGGTACTCAGCCGTGACCAGTTGCTCAACCTGACCCAGGGTCGCGACGCCGACCTGTTCGACCGCTCGATCGATTTGCTGGTGAGCCGTCTGCGCCAGCGATTGATGGATGACTCACGGGACTCGACCTACATCAAAACCGTGCGCAACGAAGGCTACGTGTTCTCCTACCCGGTGGAATTGCTCGGCGCAGAATCATGAAACGCGTCTCCTGGCCAGGTAAAACAACTGCTGGTTGAGGGCGGCTCTGATCGTATGATCGAGAATCGTGTGGCCGAAGGCGGTGCCGACCGCCTGCGAGAACTGCGCGAACGTGTGGCGCTAATCAGCCCGAACAACGCCGTACGCAGCGGTGTGGTCGTCGCGGAAAACCGCGCCGAGTTCGGCTCGAAATATCAACGATATTGATTGCCAGGGCTTTTGGCTGAGCCTGGCGATCCCCATGATCATTCCCGCGCTTTGCGTGGGGCAGACAATGAATCATCGCTCTCGATAACAACTATGCGTCAGAGTGTTTTTTCATCGCGCAGCTCCAGCACTACAGTGGCCCCCATCTTCTCCCCACACTCTGGAGCAACTTCATGAAAAGCATCATCGGTCTTGGTTTCGCTCTTTCGGTTCTTGGCGCCACCTCCGCCATCGCCGCCCCACACGCCACCTCGCAGGTCGTTGCAGCGGCCAAAGTCAGCCAACCGGCCACGTTGAACGTGAACGCCGTTGGTGTTGATCACAAAGACAGCCAGGCGAGCACTCTCTATGTCGCTGAAAACCGCCCTGAATTCGGCTCGAAGTATCAGCGTTATTGAGCAATGGCGTTGCGCTTGAAACAACAAACCCCGGGGAGATCGGATCTCCCCGGGGTTTGTTGTCTTTAGTGTTGAAATACAGGCTCGAGATATTCGTAGCAGCTGCTACAGGGGCGGCGTTTCTGTCAGGCGAGTGGCGAGCGCCTTGGCCTGGCTCGCGACGTCGGTCACTGCCGTGCTTTCCCACCACATGCCACGTAGCGGTGGGCCCATGGCGAACAGACGGTTGGCGATGTGTTCATCGGCGCCCAACACCGCGCCATCGACTGCCGCCGCAATCCCCAGCGCCAACGGCCCCGGCCGGACAAGTCCGCGGGCGAGCAGTTGCTGTGGCAGCGGTCGGGCGACGCGTCGCCAGTCGTATTCGATGCCGCTGGAATTGATCAATGCCGCGCCGCTGACAACGCTGGTTTCTGCTTCACCGCGACGCCGAATGCGGATGCTCACTGCTCCGTCCGCTGAGGGCTCCAGCCCTTTGAACGACGCCGCCTGAATCCGCAACCGCCCCTCTTTGTGCAACCGCTCCACCAGTTCGGCACTCAACGGCGGAGAGCGATGGTGATGACTTTCCCACCACGGCCGCACATGCCGCACGAACTGTCGACGCTGCACATCCGTTGCCTGATTCCACAAACGGCCGATGTGCGCCCTTACGGTGTCGAGCGGCGCCTGCCAGTCGATGCCTTGGGCGATGGCGTCCCGGCAATGCCGACGCAGCTCGCGCATTAACTGTGGCGGTGTGCGAATGCTCTGATCCTCAGCGAGAAAATCCACCCAGGCCGGTGGCTGCCGACGCACATGAGGCAGCAAGCCATGCCGGGAAAATATTTCGATCGACCCGCGATGCCCGGCCTGTTCCAGCGACACCACGGCATCGACCATGGTCAGACCCGAACCGATGATCAGCACGGTCGACTGCGGATCGAGTTGCTGCATGGCCGCGACGTCCCACGGATCTAGCGCCGCCGCGTTCAAGCCGCTGGACTCGGTCTGTGGCGTACGCGCCGCGGGAAACATCCCCGTGGCCAACACCGCATAAGCGCCCTGCAAGTGTTGCCCGTCGCTCAACGTCAGCAACACAGAATCGTCGCGGGTCTGCAGGTCAACCACCTCGGCCCGCACATGCTCGACCGTTGACCCGTTCAACACCCCCACCGCTTGCGCTTCGGCCAGGCGCTGCTGCACGTACAGGCCGAAAATCCCCCGGGGCGGGAACAATTCGCTGACCGGCACATGTTGCTCGTCAGACTCCGGCCAGCCACCCGCCGCGATGTATTCGGTGAGCCATTGGGTCAGGTCGTCGGCGTTGTCCGGATCGACGCTCATCCGCGCCGCATTGCCGTTGAGCGTATGGCCCAGTTCGACCGCGCTGTACGCCTCGCCCCGTCCCAGTTCGGCGCGGGGTTCGATCACCAGCACCTGGCATTTGCCCGGCAAGCGCAGCAACTGCGCCGCCAGCATTGCGCCGCTGAGGCCGCCGCCGACGATCAGGATGTCCGCGTGGCGGATGGCGTCGGTTGCCTGTCCGCTTTGGGTTTCAGTCATGGCGTTCTCACTGCTCAGTGTTTACCTAAATAGAAGTCATGCAGATCGCCCCGCGCCAACAGCGCCTCGCTCCCCCCGGACAGCACCACTCGGCCGGTGTCGAGAACGTAGGCCGTCGTTGCGTACTTGAGCGCCACATTAATGTTTTGCTCGGCAATCAGGAAGCTCACCTGCTCCTCGCGATTGAGCTGGGCGACGATCTCGAAAATCTCCTGGACGATAATAGGCGCCAAACCCATGGAAGGCTCATCAAGCAGTACCAAAGTAGGACGCGTCATTAAGGCCCGGCCTATGGCGACCATCTGCTGCTCGCCCCCGGACGTCAGCCCGGCCTGGGTTTTACGCTTGGTTTTCAGGCGTGGGAACCAGGCATAGATTCGCTCCAGATCACGGGCCATGTCCTGACGACTCAAGCGCCGGACAAACCCGCCGCTGCGCAGGTTGTCCTCGACCGTCAGTTGCGGGAACACATGCCGACCTTCCAGCACATGCACCATCCCTTGGCGCACTCGCAGGCTCGGATCGACGCCAGCCGTGTCATGCCCGAGAAACTTGATCGTCCCGCGACTGACCTCCGCCCGCTCGGCCCGAACCAACCCGGAAATCGCCTTGAGCGTGGTGCTTTTGCCCGCGCCGTTGGCGCCGAGCAACGCGACGATGCCGCCCTTGGGCACCGACAGCGACACTCCAGCGACGGCCAGGATCGCGCCGTCGTAGATCACTTCAATGTCGCTGACTTGCAACAGGTCATTGGCAGCAATGTCACTGGCGGCTTGGCTCATGGGTTATTCGTCCCCGTTGCAGGTGCGTGGCTTCAGGCCTTTTTCCTTGGCGAAGGCCGCGGATTTTTCATCGATCAAGGGACGCAGCAACGCGCGATCCGCCGCAATCCAGTCGCTGATCAACGTCCAGTTGGCGCCGTCCCATTGCTGCACCCGCGCTGAACCGCCACCTTCGTGGTCACGGCAGGACAGCTTGAGGTTCTGCATCAGGCCGAGGTAGCCCATGTTCTTGAGGCGCGCGTCGTCGATATTCAGATGTTCCAGACCCCAGCGTCCCTCTTCGCCATTCAAAGGACGCTTGCCGAATTTGCCTTGGGCCGTGCGAATCGCTTCCACCATCACTGCCGCGTTCACCAGCCCGGAGTTGTAGTAGACGCTGCCAAAATTCTTCAGGTCCTTGAGGTCGCTTTTGCCCTTGTCGAGGATGGACTGCTTGAGGCGTTTGTGGATCTCGAAATCAGTGCCGGCCGGGTACGGCGTCAGCGCCAGATAACCTTTGGCAGCGGCGCCTGCGGGCAATACGTCTTCGCTGGAACTGGCCCAGATGTCGCCGACGATATGGTCCACCGGGAAGCCGAAACGCGCGGCCGTCTTGACCGCCACCGGCGTCGACACGCCCCAGGTGCGCAGGAACACCCAGTCCGGGTTGACCTGGCGAATCTGTCGCCATTGCGCCGATTGTTCGTTGCCCGGATCGGCCACCGGAATCTGGATGTTTTCGAAGCCGTACTTCTCGGCCAGCAGCTTCAGCGGGCCGAGGGTTTCACGCCCATACGCCGAGTCGTGATAGACCGTGGCGATCTTCTTGCCCTTGAGTTTGTCGAAGCCGCCCTCGCGCTGGGCGATGTAGTTGATCAGGCTGGAGGCCTCGCTGTAGAAGGTCAGCATCACCGGGAAGTTGTACGGGAACACCGTGCCGTCAGTAGCTTCGGTGCGACCGTAACCGAGGGTAATCAGCGGGATTTTGTCGACTTCCGCCCGCTCGCTCAGCGCATAGGCTGCCGGCGCGCCGTTGGGTGAATAGATCGCCACCGGGGCGCCATCCAAACCTTTTTTGAAGCGCTCGTAGCATTCGATGCCCTTCTCCGCCGTCCACTCGGTTTCGCATTCCTGCCAGACCAGTTTCACGCCGTTGATCCCGCCTTCCACATCGTTGATGTAGTTCAGGTAATCGAGCATGCCGGCCCACACTTGCACACCGCTGGAAGCGTAAGCGCCGACACGGTAAGTGGCCAACGGGAAGAATTGCTGGTCCGGCGAAGCCTGAACCATCGGCACCGCACTGCCGAAAACCGACAGCGTCAGGGCGGCGCCGACCAGGGAACGTTTCAAGGATGCACGCATGTTGTCTCTCTAATCGTTGGGGAATTCAGAAGCGCAGCGGCCAGTGGCTCAGCCGCTCACGAAGGTTGCTCAACAGGCGGATCAGGCCTTCCGGTTCCTTGATCAGGAACAGGATGATCAGCACGCCGAAAATGATTTTTTGCAGGTTCTGCAATTGGCCGGCGTCCACCGAACCGCCGAACAACGCTTGCCCGGCGTGGCTGAGCAGGATCGGCAGCAGGCTGATAAACGCAGCGCCCACGAAGTTGCCGGCGATGCTGCCCATGCCACCAATAATGATGATGAAGAGGATCTGGAACGATCGATTGATATCGAAGCTGCTGGCGCTGGCGGTGCCCAGATAGGCGAAGGCCCACAGTGCCCCGGCGATGCCGAGGTAAAACGAGCTGACGGCGAACGCCAGGTGCTTGTAGCGCACCACCGGAATGCCGATCACAGCGGCGGCGGTGTCCATGTCGCGGATCGCCATCCAGTTGCGACCAATCTGGCTTTTCACCAGGTTCACCGCGACCCAGGTCAATAGCAGAACAGTGGTCAGGGTCAGCAGATAACGCCCCAACGGCGTGTTCAGGTCATGGCCGAACAGCGCCAGTTTGGGTGCGGAAATGGTCCCGGACGATCCGTAGTTGTAAAACCAGGGGAATTTGACGAACAACCACTCCAGAAAGAACTGTGCGGCCAGCGTGGTGACCATCAAGTAGAAGCCTTTGATCCGCGAACTCGGCAGGCCGAAGACAAAGCCCACCACGGCGCTGATCAGCCCGCCACCGAGCAAGGCGACTGGCAGGCCAAGTTCAGGCAACCGGAGCAAAAATCCATAGGTGGCAAACGCCCCGACCGCCATGAACCCGGCCGCACCGACCGAGGTCTGGCCGGTGTAACCCGTGAGCAAATTCAGGCCGAGCCCGGCCAGGGACAGCACCAGAAACGGAATCAGAATCGCGTTCAGCCAGTAGTCGTTACCGGTCAGCGGCACGACGACGAAAGCGATCAACAACAGGCCGAGCAGACCAAGTGGCACACGGCGCTGGATCAACACCGACGGTGCGGTTTCGCGGGTAAGGGAAATTGACATGGTTTCAGACTCGCTCGATGGCGCGTTCGCCGAACAGGCCGGCGGGACGGATGTACAAGAAGGCCAAAGCCAGGACGTAAGCGAACCACGGGGTGATGCCGCCGCCGATCAGCGGGCCGATGTAAACCTCGGCGAGGTTCTCCGCCGCACCGACAATCAGGCCGCCGACAATCGCCCCGCCAATCGAGGTGAAACCGCCAATGATCAACACCGGCAAGGCCTTGAGCACCACCAGCGACAAGGAAAACTGCACACCTTGCCGCGCACCCCAGAGCAATCCCGCCACCAACCCGACTACACCGGCCACCGTCCAGACGATCTGCCAGATGCGGTTGAGGTTGATACCGATCGACAACGCAGCCGTGGTGTCATCGGCCACGGCGCGCAGGGACACACCGATGCGGGTTTTGTTGAACAGCAGCGCCAATACCGTCACCAACAAGATGGCCGTGGCGGCGGCGATCAGGTCGAACTGGCTGACCATCAGCCCGCCGATAAACAGCGGCACGTCGTCGATGCCCAGGTCCAGCGCCCGCACCTGCGAGCCCATCAAACCCTGAGCCAGGCCTTCGATGATGAACGACAGCCCGAGGGTGGCCATGAACAAGGTGATCTGCGAGCGATTGACCAAGGGCCGCAGCACCAGCCGTTCGATCAGCAACGCGCCGATGATCATCACCGCCACCGTCAGCAACAACGCCAGAGCAAACGGCACGCCCTGATCGTGCAGGCTGACGAAGGTCAGCGCGGCGAACAGCAACATCGCGCCCTGGGCGAAATTGAACACACCGCTGGCCTTGTAGATCAGCACGAAGCCAATCGCGACCAGCGAATACATGGTCCCGGCGAGGAGGCCGCCGAGCAGGGTTTCCAAGAAGAACGTCATCAGTGAACCACTCCCAGATACGCCGCGATCACGTCGGGATTGGCCTGCACTTCGGCCGGTGTGCCGTCGCCGACTTTGCGTCCGTAATCGAGCACGACCACGTGGTCGGACAGGCCCATCACCACGCTCATGTCGTGCTCGATCAACACCACCGTGGTGCCGAGGTCGCGGTTGACGTCGGCAATGAAGCGCGCCATTTCCTGCTTCTCTTCGGCGTTCATCCCGGCCATCGGCTCGTCCAGCAGCAACAGGCGCGGCCCCGCGATCAAGGCACGACCGAGCTCTACGCGCTTTTGCAGGCCGTAAGACAGATTGCCCACCGGCACATCGCGGTGAGCCTGAAGTTCGAGGAATTCGAGAATGCCCTGAGCCTGTTGGCGAAAGTCTTCAGCCTCACGGCGGGCTCTTGGCAAGCCCAGCGCCTGTTCGATGAAACTGCTGCGCAGGTGCCGGGACAAGCCCGTGAGGATGTTGTCGATCCCACTCATCTTCTTGAACAGCGCGTTGTTCTGGAAGGTGCGGCCGATGCCGCGTTGTGCGGCGGTCAGCGGATCGATACGTTTAAACGGTTGCTGCTCAAAGACAATCGAGCCGGCATCGAAGCGGTACACGCCGTTCAGCACATTGAGCAGCGAACTCTTGCCCGCGCCGTTGGGGCCGATCAGTGCGCAGATCTCGCCACGACGTACGTCGAACGAGAGTTCGTTGATCGCCTTTACGCCTTTGAAGGACAGGGAAATACCGCTGACTTGCAGGATGGAATCGGTCGAGCTCATGCGATGTCCCGTTTGAATTCGGATAACCAGGCAGGCGTTGGTTGAGCGTCGGGGGCGCGCGTGGCTTGCCAGATGAAATGCAGGTTGTGAAAGCCCAGCAGTCGACGAACGCGGTTTTTGATCAGGCGTTGCAGGCCTTTTTCCGGGTGGGCGATGACTCAGTCGCATAGGCGTCGGCGCCAGGTGCCAAGCGGCGCGAGACGACTTTCGATTTCTGCGGCCAGTAGATGCAGGCGCTCACCGGATAACAGCAATCCCGAGGGTGCCACTTCACGACGGTCGCGGCTGGCGCTGCCAGGGCTTTCCGGGAACGCCAGGGCGTGGCCGCTGGTCAGCCATTGTTCGAGCAAAACGCTGAGACCGGCCTGCCATTGGGTGCCTTCTTCGCTCCACAGTTGCGGGCGTTGCCACCAACGGCTGAGACGTTGCAGAGGTTCGACCGGGCCGAGCAGTTCGGGGAAATCCAGCAGCGATTGGCCTTGGCTGAGCCAGAGCTGTTGCGTCTGTCGTGCCTGGACAAACGCGTGAGTGGGGCGACTGCGCCATAGGGTTTTGTGCAGAGCTTCTGCATCGAGGTTGTCCGGTAGCGTCAGCAGTTCACCGCCGATGTGCTGCGCAGCCAGTGCCAGCAGCAATAGATTCGGCTCGAAGGCGCCGCTCAACGCCAGACGCGATGCTTCGGTGAATCCTTGCTGTCGCAAGCCGTCGGCCAAACGCTCGACATCGCGCAAGGCATCGATCCAGCGCCAGACGAACCACTGGCCATGGCGCTTGTGCCGCAAGGCCGGTTGCAAGGGGCTGACCTGAGCCCAGTGGCGCAATTGCTCCAAAGCCTTGGGCAGATCGACCCGCCACTCTGTGGTGTCCGCGATTGGCGGACGTTTGAGTTCGTGCACGCTCATTGGATTGACCTCCTGTTCATGGGCAAAAGCGTGCGGTGGTCCGCTGGGCTGAAGGGTTGGTACCGCCCTCTGTGGGAGCGGGCTTGCTCGCGAAAGCGGTCTTACAGGTGACATTGATGTTGGATGTTCTGGCCTCTTCGCGAGCAAGCCCGCTCCCACAGGGGATTTGTGTGGTGTTTGAGTCTTCTATGCGGACGCCACTTTCTTCTCTTGCTGCCGCAACGCCGCCAGGTCTCGATAACCCGCCCCCGGATGAATCTCCGGCAATCGCGGCCCTTCCCCAAACAACTTCTCGCGCAAGGTCCCCGGCGCGTATTCGGTTTTGTAGACCCCACGCTTCTGCAGCTCCGGCACCAGCAATTCCACAGCGTCGATGAAAGTTTCGTGAGTCAATGCATAGGCCAGGTTAAAGCCGTCCACGTCGGTCTCCTCAACCCACTCCTGCAACAAGTCGGCGACGGTCTCGGGGCTGCCGACAAACAACGGACCAAAACCGCCGATGCCCACCCAGTCAGCCAATTCGTTGGGGGTCCAGACCTTGTTCGGGTCCGCCGTGGAGAACGCTTCCACCGCCGATTGAATAGCATTGGTGTGCACATGCTTGAGCGGCTCATCAGGCTTGAACTGGCTGAAATCAATCCCGGTCCAGCCAGAGATCAACGCCATCGCGCCTTCGTAACTGACCCAGGTTTTGTATTCCTCAAACTTGGCCTTGGCCTTGGCGTCGGTCTCGCCAAGGATCACGGTTTGCAGGTTGAAGATCAGGATCTTCGACGGATCGCGTCCGGCTTCGGCAGCCCGACGGCGGATGTCGGCAACGGTTTTCTTCAGCAGCACTTTCGACGGCGCAGCAACAAACACGCACTCGGCATGCTCAGCAGCAAACTGCTTGCCGCGACTCGATGCCCCAGCCTGATAGAGAACCGGCGTGCGTTGCGGCGAGGGTTCGCAGAGGTGAATACCCGGCACCTGGAAGTGCTTACCGACATGCTGGATTTCGAGGATTTTGCTCGGGTCGCTGAAGATCCGTCGCTCGCGATCCCGCAGAATCGCCCCCTCTTCCCAACTGCCTTCCCAGAGTTTGTAGCAAACCTCCAGGTACTCTTCGGCGAAGTCGTAACGGGCGTCGTGTTCGGTCTGGTTTTTCAGGCCGAGGTTTTTCGCACCGCTTTCCAGATAAGAGGTGACGATGTTCCAGCCAGCGCGGCCCTTGGTCAGATGGTCGAGCGTCGACAGGCGTCGGGCGAATGGATACGGGTGTTCGAACGACAGCGATGCGGTCAGGCCGAAACCCAAATGCTCGGTGACCAGCGCCATCGGCGGAATCAATTGCAGCGGATCGTTGACCGGCACCTGCGTCGCCTGACGGATCGCCGCATCACCATTGCCGTTGTAGACGTCGTAGATGCCCAGAACATCGGCAATGAACAAGCCGTCGAACTTGCCGCGCTCGAGGATTTTCGCCAGATCGGTCCAGTACTCCAGATCCTTGTACTGCCAGGAGCGATCCCGCGGATGCGCCCACAAACCCGGCGACTGGTGACCGACGCAGTTCATGTCAAAGGCGTTGAGACGAATTTCACGGGCCATCAAACGACACTCCGAACGCTAGGGGGATGGATGCCGTTGAGGCGGAAGTTGCCGATGAGGTGGCGCTTCCAGCGCAGCGGATCATCCAGTGATCCGGGCAATGCGGTGCGTTGGCCGGTGAGTTCGAATTCAGCGTTGCTGACGGCATTTAACGCGTCGGCGCTGGCCAGGTGCGATTCGGCGATGGCGACGCTGATTTCCGTGTCGTCATCAACGCTGCTCCGAAAGTCTTCGGCGCGTTCGAGCAGCGCAGCGGCGACTTCGATGCGGATGTGCAAGTCGCCGAAGCGGCTGATGACGAAAGGATCATCCGTGGCTTGAGCCTGCTGGCGGACGAAACGCAACGTCGTATCAAGCACGCTGCGAGCGTTGTGCAGGTCGTGCTGACTTTTGGCCAGGGGCTGCCCGGCAACAATCGGTTGGGTCAAAGCATTCATGGTGGGCTCCTCAGTTCCAGGCGTGGCGCGCAGGCTTCACGCCGTTGAGCAGGTAGTTGCCGATCAGGTGGTATTTCCAGCGTGCCGGGTCGTGCAGGGTGTGCGTCCGGGCGTTGCGCCAGTGGCGGTCGAGGTTGTACTTGCCGAGCACCGAGCGAGTACCGGCCAGTTCGAAGAGTTTGCTGCTGGCAAGCAAGGCGATCTCGGCAGACAACACTTTGGCCTGGGCAACCACCACCGAAGCGCGGGCCACCGTGTCTTCGTTGGGGTCGAGCAAGGCGTGGTCGATTGCGCGGCCGGCCTTTTTGAGGATCGCTTCGGTGCCGTGGACCCGCCATTCGAGGTCGCCGATCGCAGCGATACTGAACGGGTCCTGCCAGCCGTGATCCTGTCCGCTGTCGATCCATGGCCGGGCTTCGCGGGCGTAGCGTTTGGTTTCTTCCAGGGCGCCGACGGCAATGCCGGTGTCCACGGCCGCCTGAATGATTTGTGAAATCGGGCCGTCGGCGGTGGGTTCATCAAAAGCCTTGTGGGCTGGGATCACAGCACGGAGCGGGACCTTCACCTCGTTCAGGGTGACACCACCGCTGGCCGTGGTGCGCTGGCCGAAACCGTCCCAGCTGTCGATAACGGTCAAGCCGGGAGTGTCGCGCTCGATGAAGGCAATGAAGGCCTTGTTCTCTTCATTGACCGCCACCGCTGGCACGATGTGCGCGAACAGAGCGCCGGTGCAGTAGAACTTTTCGCCGTCGATTTGCGCGGTGTCTTTATCGAAACGGATTCGGGTTTCGAAGGCCCCGGCGTTTTTGCTTTTGGATTCGGAGAAGGCGTTGCCGAAACGGTAGCCCTTCAGGACTTTGCCAAAGTAGTAACGCTTCTGCTCTTCGGTGGCGGTTTGCAGCAGGATGTCGAGCACGCCGAGGTGGTTTTGCGGGATCTGACCCAGGGACGAATCGGCAGAGGAAATGATCTTGATCACCTCAGCGACGGTCACATAGGAAACGCCAGCGCCGCCGTACTCCTTGGGAACGGTGATGCCCCAGAGGCCGCTGGCGGAAAACTCATCGAGCTCGGCGATTGGCAGGCGTCGCTCGCGATCCCGCACGCTGGCCTCGATGGCAAAGCGTGCAGCGAGCTTATGGGCGACGGCGATGGCTTCGGCGTCAGAGCGGATTACATGGGCGGTGCTAGGGGGTTGGGCAGAGGCTGTCATGGGCCGACTCCGGGGTTTCAGGTAAGTACCAAACACCCGTTACACAAGTCGTGCCAACACACTTTTCTATTGTTTTTCAGTCAGTTACATTCAGAAAGAACATCAGTCGATTAGGAAAATCGAAACAAACTGTCCTCCTACTGTTGCTCAGGCAACAGCAGGAGGGTCCAACACCACATCAAGCCTTGAATGCTCAATTTAGCAATTCAACTACTTGACTTTGTATTTATTGACTGGCGACTCCAAGGAACTGCCGTCATTCTTCTTCACTGAGTACACAACCTCGACGGCGACGCCTGGCAAAGCGACTAGATTAGAGGTAAGTTGCCAGGTAATACCTTTAACCAATTGCTCTTCCGTCACCACAAAGGGCGTTCTGGAAAAGGTCCCCATCCGTTCAACATACAATTCCGGACGCACTGAGTCCCCAAGGCCGATGTCTGATGAAATAGCAATATGAACTGTGCAGTGTTTCAAAAATTCCCGTTTAACGAACTCATTCTCAGCTTGCACAATGGTAGGAGCGAGTAAGTTCCGGCCCAGTTTATGGAAAGTAACTGCTTCTTCCGTCGTCATGACATTCTTCCTTTTTCTGTTGATCGAGAGTAAGACACTGCGAGAGATGACCAAGCGGACGCCTCCAGTTTTTCAGTACGTCTTATTGCAAAGGCAACACTAAGGATTGGACCAATAACCGTCTACTGGCAGAAATAACAGGTAGCTCGTCATTTCCGATGAGCGGTATTAGCAGCTAAATCACCACATTACGCACAAACCCGCGTAGCCACCGGCCCATCGTTGGCCTCCATGGCAAAACGTGCGGCTAGCTTATGGGCGACGATAATCGCCTCGGCATCTGAGTGGATTACATGGGCGGTGATAGGTGAAGTTGTCATGGGCCGACTCCGTGGGTCCGGGTGAATACCCAGATCAGTTACAGAAGTCGTGCCAGTTATTAATAGGGTCATTAATCAGCATGACTTATTCAACGAAAAATGACTCACTAAAAAACGCAAGATATTCAATCGCTGTTGCCCTGCCAATAGCCAAGTCTGCCTCACAAGCGCGTCGACACGCCTAAATCGAGCACTTCGCTTTGTTGGAATGGATCGTCGACCCAATACCGAATCCGCATTCCCACACTGTTAATAAACGCGCAAGCAGGAATCACAAATAATGCCCCACCTCCAGTAAGTGGGGTCGTTAATGTTTTGGAGGTGCCGTCATTGTTGTATTCGAGGGTCACCTGGATACCCGGATAGACACCCCGGCTCAATACAATTTTGACCTGAGCGCCGGCTACGACATCTTCGAGAAAGACAATGTCGCCGCAGGCCACCGGCAGTACGGGTGCAGGTAAAAGCGCTGACGGCTTTCTGTGATGAATAGACATTTATGAACCCAATGTTGAGGAGTGGACCGTCATCCACCGGTGCACTCATCAATATCTGGACCCGAGGCCAATCGTCTACTGTAAGAAGTAACAGGTATATATGTGTTAGACGTGCGAAATCAGCGCCGATCAAATCACCACATTTCGCACAAACCGCGCCGCCACCGCCCCATCGTTGCGATAGGCGTGTGGCTGGTTGCTGGCGAACATGTAGAACTCGCCGGCAGCGATCTCATGGGGTGTATCACCCAGCATCAGAGTCAGGCAGCCTTCGAACACGTAGATCTGCTCACTCCAACCCTCGGCGTCCGGTTGCGACGGGTAAATTTCCCCCGGTTGCAGGCACCATTCCCACTGTTCCACTTCGCGGACAGCCGTGGCTTTGGATAATAAAACGGCTTTGCTGCCAGGAATCTTCCCGGCCCAGGCCACTTCATTGATGCGACTCGGATCGCGTGCGTCCGGGGCCTGAATCAGGTCGCTGAATGCGACATCCAGCGCTTCGGCCACGCGGTCGAGGGTGGTCAGGCTGACGTTCTTTTCGCCGGCCTCGATGGCCACCAACATCCGGCGGCTGACCCCGGACTTTTCCGCCAGCGTCGCCTGGCTCATGTCGGCGGCGTGGCGCAAGCGTCGAACGTTCTGGCTGACGTGCTGGAGGACCGAAGCCCGCTGGGTAGAATCTTTGTGCACTATATTGCTCACTTGAAGGGGTTGAGCAGTATACTGCGCAACATTCGGCGCATTGTGCGTCCCCCTCAGGTAGCGCGCAAGGTCATGACGTCGGTGAATCCCTCTCACACTTCCTCCCGTTTCTCGCGGTTCAGCAAGGCCGAGTGCGTGCTGGTGCTGATCACCATGGTCTGGGGAGGCACCTTTCTGCTGGTGCAGCATGCGATGACTGTCAGCGGGCCGATGTTCTTCGTCGGCCTGCGCTTTGCCGCAGCGGCAATCATTGTTGCGCTGTTTTCCTGGCGACACCTGCGGGACCTGACGCTGTTCGAATTGAAGGCAGGGGCCTTTATCGGTGTGGCGATCATGCTCGGTTATGGTTTGCAGACCGTCGGATTGCAGAGCATTCCCAGCAGCCAGTCAGCGTTTATTACCGCGTTGTACGTACCCTTCGTGCCGTTGCTGCAATGGCTGGTGCTGGGGCGGCGTCCGGGGTTGATACCGAGCATCGGGATCATGCTGGCGTTTACCGGATTGATGTTGCTGTCAGGACCGGCCGGCGCTTCGTTCAATTTCAGCCCGGGTGAAATCGCCACGTTGATCAGCGCCGTGGCGATTGCAGCGGAGATCATTCTGATCAGCACCTATGCCGGCCAGGTCGATGTGCGACGGGTGACGGTGGTGCAATTGGCGGTCACCTCGGTGCTGGCGTTTTTGATGGTGGTGCCGACTCAGGAAGCGATTCCGGGTTTCTCATGGTTGCTGTTGTGCAGCGCATTGGGCCTGGGCGCAGCCAGTGCGGCGATTCAAGTGGCGATGAACTGGGCGCAGAAGAGCGTTTCGCCGACCCGGGCGACGTTGATTTATGCCGGTGAGCCGGTGTGGGCCGGGATTGTCGGAAGAATAGCGGGAGAGCGGTTGCCGGCGATTGCGCTGGTGGGTGCGGGATTGATTGTGGCGGCGGTGATTGTCAGTGAGTTGAAGACCAAGGGGAAAAATGCGGCGGCTGAGGAAGAGTTGGAGCGGGAAACACAGGGTTAAACCGCAATATGTGTGACGCCTGATAGATAGCCTTCGCGAGCAAGCCCGCTCCCACAGGGTTAGCGCAATCCCTGTGGGAGCGGGCTTGCTCGCGAAGGGGTCGTAGCGGTTGAAACCGGCTCTTGGAAACAACGGGAATCAGGCTTTTTCCGCCTACCTTGTAGGATTCTGCGACAGCTTGGCGTTTGGTGATCCGGGAACTGGCACGTATGATGCTTCACAAACTTCCGCAGATTAGAAGCCTATGTCCCTGATAGTTCTACTGCTTCTGCCTTTTATCGGCAGCTGTCTGGCAGCCTTGCTGCCGCACAACGCGCGTAACACCGAATCTTTGTTGGCTGGCCTGGTTGCCTTGATAGGCACCGTTCAGGTCGCCCTGCTGTACCCGCAAATCGCCGATGGCGGCGTGATCCGCGAAGAATTCTTCTGGCTGCCCAGCCTGGGCCTGAACTTCGTCTTGCGCATGGACGGTTTCGCCTGGCTGTTCTCGATGCTGGTGCTGGGCATCGGCACTCTGGTTTCGTTGTACGCCCGCTACTACATGTCGCCGGACGATCCGGTGCCGCGGTTCTTCGCGTTTTTCCTGGCGTTCATGGGCGCCATGCTCGGGCTGGTGATCTCCGGGAACCTGATCCAGATCGTGTTTTTCTGGGAGCTGACCAGCCTCTTTTCATTCCTGTTGATCGGCTACTGGCACCACCGCGCCGATGCGCGACGCGGTGCTTATATGGCGCTGATGGTCACCGGCGCAGGCGGTTTGTGTTTGCTGGCGGGGGTCATGCTGCTCGGCCATGTGGTCGGCAGCTATGACCTGGACAAGGTCCTGGCCGCCGGCGATCTGATTCGCGCACATGCCCTCTACCCTATTCTGCTGCCCCTGATCCTGATCGGCGCACTGAGCAAAAGCGCACAATTCCCCTTCCATTTCTGGCTGCCCCACGCCATGTCGGCACCGACACCGGTATCGGCCTATCTGCACTCGGCGACCATGGTCAAGGCCGGGGTGTTTCTCCTTGCACGGCTTTGGCCGTCGCTGTCGGGCAGTGAACAATGGTTCTACATCGTCAGCGGCGCCGGTGCCTGCACCCTGTTGCTCGGCGCCTACTGCGCGATGTTCCAGAACGATCTCAAAGGGCTGCTGGCCTACTCGACGATCAGTCACCTGGGCCTGATCACTCTGCTGCTGGGCCTGAACAGTCCGTTGGCCGCCGTGGCCGCGGTGTTTCACATTCTCAACCACGCCACGTTCAAGGCCTCGCTGTTCATGGCTGCCGGGATCATCGACCACGAAAGTGGCACTCGGGACATTCGCAAGCTCAGCGGCCTGATCAAGCTGATCCCGTTCACCGCCACCCTGGCCATGGTCGCCAGCGCTTCGATGGCCGGTGTGCCGCTGCTCAACGGCTTCCTCTCCAAAGAGATGTTCTTCGCCGAAACCGTGTTCATCAATGCCACGGCCTGGATCGAGATGACGTTGCCTATCGTCGCGACCATCGCCGGCACTTTCAGCATTGCCTACTCGTTGCGCTTTACCGTCGACGTGTTCTTCGGCCCGACCGCCACCGACTTGCCGCACACCCCACACGAGCCGCCACGCTGGATGCGCGCGCCGGTGGAGTTGTTGGTGTTCGCCTGCCTGGTCGTGGGAATTTTCCCGGCGCAGGTGGTCGGCCCGTTGCTGGCCGCGGCGGCCCTGCCGGTGGTAGGCGGTACCTTGCCTGAATACAGCCTGGCGATCTGGCACGGCTGGAACGCGCCGATGATCATGAGCCTGATCGCCATGTCCTGCGGCATTGTGCTTTATCTGCTGTTGCGCAATCAGCTCAAACTCGGGCGTTTCAAGTACCCGCCGGTCATTGGCCGGTTCAACGGCAAGCGCCTGTTCGAACACAGCCTGGTAATCATGATGCGCCTGGCCCGTCGTCTCGAGCGGCGGATCAGCACCAAGCGCCTGCAAACCCAATTGTTCCTGGTGGTGTTCGCGGCCGTGTTAGCCGGCTTGATCCCGATGCTCCACAGCAGCCTGAGCTGGGGCGACCGGCCGAAGATTCCGGGTTCGATCGTGTTCGTGACCCTCTGGCTGCTGGCGATTGCCTGCGCCCTCGGCGCGGCGTGGCAGGCCAAGTATCACCGGCTCGCGGCCCTGACCATGGTCAGCGTCTGCGGCCTGATGACCTGCATCACTTTCGTTTGGTTCTCGGCGCCGGACCTGGCGCTGACGCAATTGGCCGTGGAAGTCGTGACCACGGTGTTGATCCTCCTCGGGCTGCGCTGGCTACCGCGACGGATCGAAGAGGTCTCGCCGCTGCCGAGCACCCTGCGCAAGGCGCGCATCCGCCGTATCCGCGACTTGCTGCTGTCGACCGTGGTCGGTGGCGGCATGGCGCTGCTGGCCTATGCGATGCTGACGCGCCAGACGCCGAACGATATTTCCTCGTTCTACCTCAGTCGCGCCCTGCCCGAAGGTGGCGGCAGCAACGTGGTCAACGTGATGCTGGTGGACTTCCGCGGCTTCGACACCCTCGGTGAAATTACCGTGCTGGTGGCCGTGGCCCTGACCGTATTCGCCCTGCTCCGACGCTTCCGACCTCCGAAAGAAAGCCTGCAGTTACCGGCCCAGCAGCGGTTGCTGGCACCGGACGTGGTCACCGATCTGGTCAACCCGCGTCACGCCAGCGATACCGCGCTCGGGTTCATGATGGTGCCGGCGGTGCTGGTGCGTCTGCTGCTGCCGATCGCGTTCGTGGTGTCGGTCTACCTGTTCATGCGCGGCCACAATCAACCGGGCGGCGGTTTTGTCGCAGGCCTGGTGATGTCGGTGGCGTTCATCCTGCAATACATGGTCGCCGGCACCCAGTGGGTCGAAGCGCAAATGAGCCTGCGACCGCTGCGCTGGATGGGCACCGGCTTGCTGTTTGCCACGGTCACCGGGCTCGGGGCGATGGCCGTCGGGTATCCGTTCCTGACCACCCACACCTGGCATTTCGAACTGCCGGTGTTCGGTAACATTCACATCGCCAGTGCACTGTTCTTCGATATTGGCGTGTACGCCGTGGTGGTCGGTTCGACCCTGTTGATCCTTACCGCGCTCGCTCACCAATCGGTACGGGGTCACAAGACCGCTGCCCTGCCTCGATCCGTCGCCATGCAAGGAACCGTCTGATGGAAGAAGTCATCGCAATCGCCATCGGCGTGCTGGCCGCGTCCGGGGTCTGGCTGATCCTGCGGCCACGGACGTTTCAGGTGGTGATGGGCCTGTGCCTGCTGTCCTACGGCGTCAATCTGTTCATCTTCAGCATGGGCAGTCTGTTCATCGGCAAGGAACCGAACATCAAGGACGGCGTGCCGCAGGATCTGTTGCATTACACCGATCCGCTGCCGCAAGCGCTGGTGCTGACCGCCATCGTGATCAGCTTCGCCATGACCGCGTTGTTTCTGGTGGTGCTGCTCGCTTCCCGGGGCCTGACCGGTACCGACCATGTGGATGGCCGGGAGCCTAAAGAATGAATCTGATGCCGCACCTGATCGCTGCACCGATTCTGCTGCCGCTGCTGACCGCCGCCCTGATGCTGATGCTGGGCGAGAAGCACCGTCCGCTGAAGGCCAGGATCAACCTGTTTTCCAGCCTGGTGGGGTTGGGCATTGCCGTGATGTTGCTGCAATGGACTCAGGAAACGGGCGTCCCCGGCTCCATCGGCGTGTACCTGCCGGGCAACTGGCAAGTACCGTTCGGCATCGTGCTGGTGGTTGATCGACTGTCGGCGCTGATGCTGGTGCTGACCGGAATCATCGGCGTCAGCGCCCTGCTGTTCGCCATGGCCCGTTGGGACGGCGCCGGCTCGAGTTTCCACGCACTGTTCCAGATTCAGATGATGGGCCTGTACGGCGCGTTCCTGACGGGGGACCTGTTCAACCTGTTTGTGTTTTTTGAAGTACTGCTGGCGGCCTCTTACGGCCTGATGCTCCACGGTTCGGGTCGGTCGCGGGTGTCGTCGGGACTGCATTACATCTCGATCAACCTGCTGGCCTCGTCGCTGTTTTTGATCGGCGCGGCGCTGATCTACGGCGTCACCGGCACCCTGAACATGGCCGACCTGGCGTTGAAAATTCCGCTGGTGCCGGAAGCCGATCGCGGCCTGTTGCATGCCGGCGCGGGGATTCTGGCCGTGGCGTTCCTGGCCAAGGCCGGGATGTGGCCGCTGAACTTCTGGCTGGTGCCGGCCTATTCCGCAGCGAGCGCACCGGTAGCGGCGATGTTCGCGATCATGACCAAGGTCGGCGTCTACACCTTGCTGCGTCTGTGGACCCTGCTGTTCTCCGGTCAGGCTGGCGCGTCGGCGTACTTTGGCGGCGACTGGCTGATCTACGGCGGCATGGCGACCATCGTCTGCGCCGCCGTGGCGATTCTCGCCGCACAACGGCTTGAGCGCCTGGCCAGCCTGAGCATTCTGGTGTCCGCCGGGATTCTGCTGTCGGCCATCGGTTTCGCCCAGCCGAACCTGATCGGCGCGGCACTGTTCTACCTGGTCAGCTCGACCCTGGCGTTGAGCGCGTTGTTCCTGTTGGCCGAGTTGATCGAGCGTTCGCGTTCGGCCAATGAAATGCCGTTGTTCGATGACGGCGATCTGCCGCGACCGATGGAATCCTTGCAGCCGCCCAAAGGCATCAACCTCGATGACGAGCAGAAAGCCGTGGTCGGCCAGGTGATTCCCTGGACCATGGCTTTCCTCGGGTTGAGCTTCATTGCCTGCTCGCTGCTGATCATCGGCATGCCGCCACTCTCGGGATTCATTGGCAAACTCGGCTTGCTCAGCGCCCTGCTCAATCCGCTGGGCCTGGGCAATGGCAGCGATGAGCCGATCTCGAACGCGGCGTGGGGCTTGCTCGCGTTGCTGATCCTGTCCGGGCTGGCGTCGTTGATTGCCTTCTCGCGCTTGGGCATCCAGCGGTTCTGGACGCCCGAGGAGCGGCCTTCACCGTTGCTGCGACGTTTCGAATGCGTGCCAATCATTGCGTTGCTGGGGTTGAGCATTGCGCTGACCTTCAAGGCTGAACCGCTGCTGCGCTACACCCAGGCGGCCGCCCAAGCCTTGAACAACCCGCAGCAATACGTGATGGCGGTGCTCGGAACCCGTGCGATTCCAAGTCCGGAAGCCAAAGCCGCGGTAGCGGAGCTGACACCATGAAGCGTCTGTTTCCTGCTCCCTGGTTGTCGCTGGCCCTGTGGTTGTTGTGGCTGGTGCTGAATCTGTCGATGAGCCCCGGCAATCTGCTGCTGGGCGCGGTGCTGGGGTTCTGCGCGCCGTTGATGATGCGCAAACTGCGACCACTGCCGATCCGCATTCGTCGGCCGGGGGTGATTGTGCGTTTGTTCTTTCTGGTCGGGCGCGATGTGGTGGTGTCCAACGTCGCCGTGGCCTGGGGCGTGCTCAACGCCGGCCGCCGACCACCGCGCTCACGCTTCATCAAGGTGCCGCTGGACCTGCGCGATGCCAACGGCCTGGCCGCGTTGTCGATGATCTGCACCGTGGTCCCCGGCACGGTCTGGTCGGAACTGGCGCTGGATCGCAGCATTTTGTTGCTGCACGTCTTCGACCTGGAGGACGAAGCGCTGTTCATCCAGCACTTCAAGGCGACCTACGAGCGCCCCTTGATGGAGATCTTCGAATGAGCGCCTTGCTGTCGAACGCAATCCTGCTGAGCCTGTTCTTCTTTTCCCTGGCGATGATTCTGACCCTGATCCGGCTGTTCAAGGGGCCATCGGCCCAGGACCGGGTTCTGGCGCTGGATTATCTGTACATCATCGCGATGCTGATGATGCTTACGCTGGGCATTCGTTATGCCAGTGACACTTACTTCGAGGCGGCGCTGCTGATTGCGCTGTTCGGCTTCGTCGGCTCGTTTGCCCTGGCGAAATTCCTGCTGCGTGGCGAGGTGATCGAATGAGCGCTGAACTGTCTCTGTGGGTTGAAATTCCAGTGGCGATCCTGCTGGTGCTCAGCAGTCTGTTTGCGCTGATCGGCGCGATTGGCCTGGTGCGGATGAAGGACTATTTCCAGCGCATGCACCCGCCGGCACTGGCCTCGACCTTGGGCGCCTGGTGCGTGGCGCTGGCTTCGATCATTTATTTTTCGGCACTCAAGTCCGGGCCGGTGCTGCATGCCTGGCTGATTCCGATTTTGTTGTCGATTACGGTGCCGGTGACCACGCTGCTGCTGGCGCGGGCGGCGCTGTTTCGCAAGCGCATGGCGGGGGATGATGTGCCGGCAGAGGTGAGCAGTCGGCGCACGGAGAGCGGGAGTTAAGTTCGCAGATTTGTATTGATTGTGAGGGCCTCTTCGCGAGCAAGCCCGCTCCCACATTGGATCTCAGTGAACACAGATTTTGTATCTGACAGAGATCAACTGTGGGAGCGAGCCTGCTCGCGATAGCGATAATCCGGTCGACTCAGATCCAGGCAACGGCCAACAACCCCGCCCCCAACACCACGCACAACGGCGAATACGCCCAGGTATCGAGCCGGGCAAACTTCGAGTCCTTCACCTGCTTGAAGAACCCCATCAGATGCGAGTCGCCGATCGCTCTGGCAAACATCAGCATTGCAATCGCGCTGATCACCCATTGCAACGACCAGTGATGCACCGCCGGCAGATACAGGCCGACTCGCATGCACACCAGCATCGCAATCAGCAGCAACCCGACCGCCACCAGTAACGTGGCAAAGCCTGAAGGCTTGAAGGCCGGCCGGGCTTGCGCGCTGCCCTCTGCGGATATTCGCGGGACCGCCGCCTCGCTACCCAACTTGCCACCCGCCGCCCAATACAGGTGGATCAGACTGATCAACAGGAAGATGGCAGCCATCCATTGCGCGATCAATAGGCTCATGTTCGGACTTCCAGCGTGAAATGTCGCAGCACAATGAACTTCCTTGAACAATTTTGTAAGGGTATTCGTCAGCAATGGCGCACGGCCACCAGCGCTGATCGATGACTTTGCGCCGCCATGGCCCACCCTTTACTTCAATTTTGCAGACACCTTGTCGGCCACATCCTTGGGCACCCAGGCCTGCCACACGTCCGGGTGCGCCTTCATGTACGCCTGCGCCGCCTGCCGTGGCGGAGTGTGCTTTTCGCTCATCTCGGCCAGCGCCTTGTTCAATGAATCGATTGGCAAGTCGACCTTGCTGAAGAACTCGGCGATCTGCGGATACTGCTTCTGGAATGGCGTCGACACACCGATGGACAATTTCGAGGGCAGCGAGCGTGTCGGTTTCGGATTCGGGTTGTCGGCGTCGGTCAGGGTTTTCCAGGCATCAGCGTCGAACGGCGGCTCTTCAAGCTGAATCAGTTTGAAGCGGCCGAGCAAAGGGGTTGGCGACCAGTAATAGAACAGCACCGGTTTGCCGCGCCGAATCGAAGAACTGATCTCCGCATCCAGCGCTGCCCCTGAACCGCTGCGGAAATTCACATAGCTGTCGTCCAGCCCATACGCCTTGAGTTTCTGTTTGTTGACCACTTCCGACGTCCAGCCGATCGGGCTGTTGAGGAAGCGCCCCTTGCCCGGGGTTTCCGGATCACTGAACACGTGCTTGTATTTCGGCAGGTCGCTGACACTGCGCAGGTCCGGCGCCAGCGGCTTGATGCCTTTCGCCGGGTCGCCTTTGATCACGTATTCGGGCACCCACCAACCCTCGGTGGCGCCCTTGACCGTATCGCCCAGACTCGCGACTTTGCCTTCGGCCTCAGCCTTGACCCAGACCGGACTGCGACCGGCCCACTCTTCGCCAATCACCTGAATGTCATTGTTGGCCAGTGCGGTCTCCAGGGTAATCGTCGTCCCCGGCAAGGTATCGGTCGGCAGCCCGTAGCCCGTCTCGACGATGATCCGCAAGATATCGGTGATCAGGCTGCCGCTTTCCCAGTTCAGGTCGGCGAAGTGGATTGGCGCCTGGGCAGCCGACACCGGAACGGGTGACACCAACAATCCGAAAGCGGCCAGGGTAGCGGCCAGCAACCGTCGAAATCCGTTCATGCTTTTGCACCTCGTGCTGTTCACAGCAATAGCGGGATGGCCTGGCAGAAGACCGCAAAGCCTCTGAATACTCAGTCAACTGACTGTAGTAGAGGTTCCTGCTTTCGAGGGAGGTCAATCAATTTTCGGAAAGTTCCTGCAAGTGCGCCAACGCTCTTCGTACCATGCTGGCGTACTCCGCCGGACGCAACGTATAGATCTGTGACGCCACCCAACCTAGCCATGCACCTTGCAAAACAGCCTTCTGGTCGAACAGTCGCTGGGCTTCGGCTTGCGCACGGGCCTGGTGCAGTTCGTGGAAGTCGGCGCGGGCCAGGGTCACTATTCGCTGGCCTTGAAGGTCACCAGTTCCCCTTTGCGCCACTTGGCAGCCTTGGCGGTCACGGCTTTCAGGGTTTTGGTCAGGCCTTCCTGCAACTGCTGGTGAGCGGCGAACACCATCACCACGCCATGACCTTCCTTGAATACGATCCCGTGGCCATCAGCGGTGGTGACGAACGCGTAATCACCCAGGCCGTACACCGTCAGTTTGATTTCACGGAACTTGATGTCCAGCTTGCCGCCTTCGCGACTGGGCAATACGGAGGCGCTGAAATGATCGCCGACCTTGAGCTTAAGCCCTGGTTTGTCATCGACCACCAACGCCTCTTCGGTGTCGATCTCGGCAATATAAATGCCTTCAGCGTTCTGTTCGGTGATGTAAACAAAACGTGACTGGAACTGTTTAACCAGCTTTGCGCGCAAATCACCCAGCACGAACAAAGCATGCATATCGAGATTACTTACTGCCAAGGAAACATCCCCACATTTGAAAATGATGCTGCACGCAGGAAAACAGCGCACAGCAGAAAAAAGCGGCAATGCCGAAGGTGTCGCAAAAAGACCCGGGTTGAAATCCTGAAACGAGCAGAGGGCTCATCCATCGCGAGGCTTGAGAAGACTACTGGAACAACACTCACGTCGTCTTGCCTGGCGTTCGTCAGAGGTTGAAGGAAAAATCCCTTCCGACGGCCAGAAAAACGGGACTACCAACTTTAGGGAAAAATCTCTTTAACAAAAGCACTTTTCCGACATATCGCCAGCAAAAAATTGCTTTAGATGAACATCGATCGCCAGACACTGATGGTGATTCTAGAGCAGCGATGCTCATCGAGACTACCCAAAACCACGTACGCACGTCGGTAAAACAACGAAAAGGACTTCATATGTGCACGCTGACACATTTTGCTCACCCCCAGACGCCTGACACGAACAGCTCGACGACCCTGCCTCCGGGGATGTTTCAACCGTATGAATACTACCCTGAACAGGCTGCCCGGCCACGCTTTCAGGTCATTCTGGCCGGAAATGCCTTTTTTCATATCAAGGAAATTTCCACCGGCCGCGTCAGAGGTTTCCGCGGCAATCATAACGACGCCTGCGCCCTTGCCCGCTCGCTCGAGTTACGCGCTTGACGGTTCCGCCACGTTCATTTCCATAGACGCTTCGTCATGCCGGCGACTTATCTCAGCCGCCGGCATGCAACTACTGCCATACTGCCCGACCAATGAAACCCGTCCCCAGGGTGGGCGGCGCTCAAAACAACAGAATATTTTCAAGGGAAGGCTGCTACGTGACGGAATTTGATATCGGTGAATTTTTTATCCGGGGCGAAGCCAGAGAAGTCGAAGGCGAATTCCAGGCAGTCATTATCATGCGCGCCAAACCACCGCTGACTACCGTGACGTATCACCAGGTCGAGAAGGATCGCTGGTTCAAGACCTCGGACGTCGCTGCCGTTGCTGCCCAGGATGCCGCCAAGGCGCTGAAGGTTGCCGTCGATGAAGGGGCCTTGAAGGCCTGAGATGGGGTGGACAAGTCCGGGAGCTGCGCTGGAACAGCGCGATTTTCATGACCGTCAGCGTGCTGTAACAGACCAGAGCCTGTCTCGCCGGCAGGATCGACACCCCGGCCGATGAGGTGTCTGCGGCGTGCAAACCTTGCACAGATTGCACGCCTTCATGTCGACAAATGATCAGATCAGCTTGCGCTTGACCGCTTCATCCAGCGTGCTTTGGGTCAGATGCTTGAGCAACACGTCCCCTCGTTCATTGAACGGCAACCCGACAATCAGCAGGATCTGCATCCAGGTGCGAGTGCTCTCCTGTTTGACGATTTTACCCAGCACCTTGCCTTCCTGATCCTTGAACACTGTTTCCAGCGTGAAGGTATTGCTGAACGTCGTCGGGATCACGAACAACGTGAGCCCCGTCAGCCAGGCACTGGCGATATTGCCCTGCTCGTTGTTGGTCAAGGTACTCGTGACGTACAGGTTCGAGTCGACTTTGTCGGTGGTCACGTTTTTGAACTGTCCGGATTCCTTAAAGGTTTCCAGCATGTTCTTTTCCACCAGCGCCGCATTGCCCACGCCCCCCGACAGTTCACCGTTGAACTGCTGCTGAGTGGTCACGTGCAGATAAGCACTGGGCTTGTCTTGCCTGGCCTGGGTCGGTGGCCATTGATCCACCGGTGGCAAGTCATGCTGGGAGTAGGAAATGCAGCCCGTCAGGGCGCTGCTGACCATCAACAGTAAAACCAAAAAGTATTTATTCATGTGCAGCCAATTCCTTTGACGGTGTACGCAATTGAGGGGTAGCACTCGCCAGCAAGTGAGCGATCAACTCACGCAACTGGGTACCGCCCAGGCGGGGATTGAGGTAATCGGCGTTCCACAGGCCGACATTCTTGTCGAGCTTGACCTGCTCGACCGACCTGGCCAGTTGCTTGCCCTGACGGTCTTCGATGACCAGTTCGCCCGCGAGGTCGTATTTGTCGACGTAGATCGGACCGTCAACCCAGATCCAGAGGGTCAAGGTCACCAGCGCACCGGGAATGTAAGCCGGATGCATGGTGCGTTTGCCTGCCAGCGAGGTCAGGTTGAACTTGAGCACTACGTCGTCCTGACCGGCCTTGGCCGGGAATACCACGATTCGCTTGAAGTAATCGCTTTTGTCGACATAGGTGCTGATCTGCTCGGTCAACTGCCGGCTACCGGCGACACGCACCTTATCGTCCAGCTCGGGGGCGGAAATCACCACGTCACTGATCTCGGCACTGCGATCAAGAGTGGATGGCGCGGGGCTCAAGGGTTCGCCGATGGGACCCAGCGGGGTGAAAGACACACAACCCGTCAACGACAGGCCTAGCGCGACGGCCATCAGATAAACAAGACGCTTCACTGCATACATCCTTTTCATGCGGGATCGGGGATGCGTCGGCTCGAAAGAAAATCGTGCAAGGGATGGGCAATTCAGTACTGAACGGCGGTAAACCTGAGGGACCGAGTGTCGCCTACATCCTTGTTCGAACTCTTTGAATGGCGGCTCAGTGACGCCAAAAACGCGACGGCATCGTAATCGGTGGAACCCCGACAGGCAATAGCCCAGTGCTATCACGGTGGCGAATCCACAGAAAGCTGCTAAACCCCTATCGAACTCTTGGCGCGCGGTTCCCTCAGATGCAATGACGCTGCACTGCCGATTGCGCACTCGATGCGACTGAATACTCTCAAGGAGATGAAGATGGATTCACCTACACACGACTTGAAAGGTTTGTTCGACCAACTCGGTCTGGACTCCAGCGAAAAGGCAATCGACGATTTCATTGCCAACCATTCACCCCTGGCCGACGACAAGAAACTCATCGATGCCGAGTTCTGGACCCCGCAGCAAGCAGGCTTCCTGAAAGAACAATTGCGTGAAGACGCGGATTGGGCGCGGGTGGTCGACGATTTGAACCTGCGTATGCATCAGATCCACTAACCACTGATTCCATGCAGGCTGTCGGGTGTTTTGGCGTTCAGTTGCGCCAACCAGGCAGCCCTGCACGCCTGCGCCTCTTCGCGACTTGAGCATGCCGTTTCGCGGCGCGGAGCAACGTTGATAGAGGCGCCGATGGAGGTAGCCACAGGTTGACGGACAGGCTCAGGGCCTGAGGGGGCGCGCATCGCAAAAACAAAAGCGAGGCGGCCTACCGGCCGGCCTGATCTCCCAACATGCTCGTACACATGATCGTTCCCACGCTCCGCGTGGGAATGCCGCCGGGGACGCTCCGCGTTCCGCTGTCGACACAAGGCTTGAGTCCTGCGCATTGGTGACGCGGAGCGTCACGGGATGCATTCCCACGCTGAGCGTGGGAACGATCAGTGGGTGGCTATCAACGAGGGCTTTCCGGCTTGTAACCCAACCGCAAACCACCCCAATGCCGGCCCTTGAGTATGATCGGCACCGAAAGGTCGTGCATCAGTTCACCGGTGTCGCGGGTGTAGGTTTGCAGCAGTACAGCCTGTTGATGGCTGCCACAGCGAATCCCGGTACGGTCGGCGAATTTGCGTTTGGTGCGGTTCTGCAAGGTATCGACCTGCGCATCACCGGTCAGTGGTTGACTGAATACCTTGTTGTGGGTCGGCACATAGCCCTGCTGCGTACAGGCGATGGCGAACACCAGGCCTTCATGACGCGGCAACAAAGGTTCCTGGATCGCCGGCAAGACCTGATCGGCGTAGCGATCGAAGCGGGTCTGGTATTTGGCCGGGCTGGTGCCGGGAATGGTTTGGTAATTGCGGTCGAACAGGTCATCGAGACTCACGCGACCCTCATCGATATCCGCTTCAAAGCGTGCCGCAATCTGACTCGCGCCTTCGCGGGCCAGGTCATAAACCCGCTGGTGATAGTCATCCAGCCCGACTTCGGCGAGGCGTTCGCTGATGGTTTCGGCCTGACCTTCCATTTGCACGGCGGCCTGGGCCAGGCGCTGGGTCTGTTGATCGCTGATTGCCAGGTCGCTGCGCATCTGTTCGATGGCGTGGAACAGGCTATCGAGTTGTTCGCGGTTGGTGTCGGCGCCTTTGGCGATTTCCCCGACCTGGCTTTCGACGCCGGCAGCCAGACGCGCAATGTTCTCGAGGTGCTGACCGGTGTGCTCGACCTGCTCGACCCCGGTGTCGAGGTCGCTGGACAGTTGACGGATCTGCTCCACCACTTGCGCGGTGCGTTGCTGAATATCAGCGACCATGTCCCCGACTTCGCCAGTAGCCGTTGCCGTGCGCGCGGCCAGACCGCGAACCTCATCGGCCACCACCGCAAATCCGCGACCGTGCTCGCCGGCCCGGGCCGCCTCGATAGCCGCGTTCAATGCCAGCAGATTGGTCTGGCTGGCGATGGACTGGATCACCAGGGTGACCCGCTGGATATCATCACTGCGCAGGCTCAGGGCTTCGATCAGTTCGCGGCTGTTACTGGCGCGCTGACTGAGCTGATGCATACGGGCGATCGACTCGATCAGCTCCGTACGCCCTGCCGCGCTACTCCGATGAGCCTCACTGGCCGCACTAAGGGCTTCCCGGCTGAGTGTCGAGGTGGCTTGTTCGGTCGCGATCATCACTTCGGCGTTGCTGACAATTTGCGCTGCAGCACCGAGCTGCGACTGCAGTTTGTCGGCCAGTTGCTTGACCGAGAAGGCCACACCGGCGGCAGACAACGCGTTATGACTGGTGGTGTAGGAAAGATCGCGAGTCAACTCGGCAATCGCGCTGGCGCTGTCGACGGGGGTTGCCTCAGGGAGGGCGCGCGAGCGCAAGCGAGGTAGCCAGATAATCAGCACGGCCAATGGCAGGCCAAGGTAAAGCGACCAGCCGCCCAGCGTCATGCCGCACAACAACAGCATCAAGGCGATGCTTTGCAGGGTCGGCGTCAACCAAAGGTTTTTCGGCAAAAGCACGGGTGCAGACGATGCTGCAACCAGAGATCCGTCACGCGTCATCTTCGTCACCCATTATTCTGATTGTTGTATCGGCATTAAACGCCACTACAAGGCCATTATCTATGGTCCCTTAGTAGTGGGCATTGCAGCAGATCAATAGAAGTGCGGGGGTTTCTCGCAGACGAAAAAAAGCATCGCGGGCCAGCCTTGCTCCTGACAGGAGTGAGGCTTGCCCGCGATGCGGGGCGTTACGAAATCAGGCCTGACGCTGGTGCTTGTCGATCTGTTCGTGACGCTCTTGAGCTTCGATGCAGTACTTGGTGGTCGGGCTGATCAGCAGGCGCTTCAGGCCAATGGCCTCGCCGCTGTCGTCGCACCAGCCGAAACTGTCTTCCTTGATGCGTTCCAGAGCCTGTTCCAACTGAGGCAGCATGCGCTGGTCGCGATCGATCGCGTTCACCAGCCAGGTGCGCTCTTCTTCAACAGAAGCAGCGTCGGCCGGATCGGCCGGGGTGTCCAGGCTTTCGATGGCGATGCGGTTCTGTTCGATGCGCTCATGGGTTTCGACTTTCATGTTCTGCAACAGCTCAGAGAAAAAAGCATGTTGCTCGGCATTCATGTAGTCATCCGCCGGCATGGCCAGCAACTTGTCCTTTGTCATTGATATCTCTATAAAAAAACGTGCATTAAGGCGAATTAGGGAGCGTTCCGGCGGACCTGGGTCTGCCATCGGAACGGCGCCGTTTAATTCCAAGCGCCACCCGGCACTCAATTTACGAGGGGCGGCAGTCTAAGGCCGACTTGAGGCCTCAGCAACTGAAAAGACAGCGAATTTGTCCGACAAAGCCCTGAAAGTGCTCTATGGCAGTCTTTGCGGTGGTAATCGGAGTGCGTTTATAGCAAGAAATTCAATCGAGCGGCTGTATATAGAAGACAAATGGTTGCGCCACGCGGGTCAGGCGTGGCGCATTAGCTGTTTTATCTGAGGCTCAGCGCTTGAGTTTGCGCTTGTTGCGGTACTGATCGATGACCACTGCCACCACGATGATCAGGCCTTTGATGATGTCCTGAATGTAGGCATCGACGCCGACGAAGGTGAAACCGCTGGCCATGACCCCAAGGATCAGTGCGCCGATGACCGTGCCGGTGATGCGCCCTACTCCGCCGGCCAGGCTGGTGCCGCCGATCACTGCCGCGGCAATCGCGTCCAGTTCATAGGACATGCCCATCCCGGCCTGCCCGGTCGCGGCCCGTGCCGATGCCACCACACCCGCCAGGCCTGCCAGCAAACCGGCGATGCTGTAGACGATCACCAGATGCCGCTTGACGTTGATCCCCGAGGTGCGCGCCGCCTGCATGTTGCCGCCGATGGCGTAGGTGTACTTGCCGTACTTGGTGTAACGCAGGGCGATGTGAAAGATCACCGCGACCACCAGGAAAATGATCACCGGCATCGCACCATGTCCGATCGCCGTGTAGGAATCCGAGAGCATGCTCACCGGTTGGCCTTCGGTGTAGTAACGCGCCAGGCCACGGGCCGAGACCATCATGCCGAGAGTGGCAATGAACGGCGGGATACCGGTAATGGCAATGATGCTGCCGTTGATCGCCCCCGCCAGCAGTCCCACCCCAAGCCCGACAATCACCGGGATCCACACTGGCAAGTCAGTCAGCGACGGGAACACTGCCCGGGTGAAGTCCGACGTCTGCGCCAGGCTGGCAGCGATCATCGCCGACAGTGCCAGCACCGAGCCGGAAGACAGGTCAATGCCGGTGGTGATGATCACCTGGGTCACGCCGATCGCCAGCAGACCGATGATCGACACCTGCAGGATCATCAGCACCAGACGCTGGGAGTTCATCAGGAAGCTCTGGTCGCGCACGATCCAGCCAAACACTTCAAAGACCAGGCCGATGCCAATCAGCACCAGGAAAATACTCAACTCGGTTGGAAAGCGCCGGCGACTGTTGACCGGTGCGGTTGCTGGCTTGTTTTCCAGTATCGCGTTCATAAACACTCACCCTTCTAAAAAATCCGGCATCGAATACATACCCTGTGGCGAGGGAGCTTGCTCCCGCTGGGCTGCGAAGCGGCCCCAAGCTCTCGGATTTACCGTAGATCTGGCGAGTGCTGCGCACTCGAACGGGAGCAAGCTCCCTCGCCACAGAGACTGTGTTCACCATTGATTAATGGCACTGGGACATACCCGAGGCCAATTGCATCACTCGTTCCTGGCTCGCTTCGCTGCGGTCGAGGGTGCCCATCAGGTCGCCCTCGTGCATGACCATCACCCGGTCGCTCATGCCAAGCACTTCCGGCAATTCCGAGGAAATCATGATCACTGCCATGCCTTCGCTGGCGAGATAAGAAATGAGCCGGTAGATCTCGGCCTTGGCGCCGACGTCGATACCGCGAGTCGGCTCGTCGAGAATCAGGATTCGTGGGTTGGTCATCAGCCAGCGCGCCAGCAAGGCTTTCTGCTGATTACCGCCGGAGAGCGTGTCGATGCACTGCTCCAGCGACGGGGTTTTGACCCGCAGCTTCTTGCACATGTCTTCGCACAAGGCGCGCAAGGCTTTTTGCTGAATGAAACCGTGGCCGGCGTAATGCGGCAACACCGCCATTTCCATGTTCTCCAGCACCGACAGGCAAGGGAACAGGCCGCTGAGCTTGCGATCCTCGGTCAGTAACGCGAAGCCCTTTTCGATCGCCATGTGCGGATCGCTGATGCGCACCACTTGGCCGTCGAGGCGAATCTCGCCACCGTCGCTCGGGGTGATACCGAAAATCGCTTCGGCGACGTTGGTCCGCCCCGAGCCCATCAACCCGGCAATGCCGAGGATCTCGCCGGCGTGCAGGTCGAAGGAAACATCCTTGAAAATGCCGTCCAGTTTCAGGTCGCGCACCGACAGCAACAGATCGCCGATCGGTTTTTCACGCACCGGGAACAACTGGCTCAGCTCGCGGCCGACCATCATCGAAATCAGGCTGTCGCCGTCCATGCTGTCGGCCCGTTGCAGGCCGATGTAGGCGCCGTCGCGGAACACCGCCACTTCATCGGCGATGCTGAACACTTCGTTCATTTTGTGGGTGATGTAGATGATGCCTTTGCCCTGACTCTTGAGGTCGGCAATGATCGAGAACAGATGCGCGACTTCCTTGTCGGTGATGGCCGAGGTCGGTTCATCCATGATCAGGATGTCGGAATCGTAGGACACGGCCTTGGCGATCTCGACCATCTGCCGTTCGGCGATGCTCAGGTTGCCGACCAGTTCTTCTGGATCGAGGTTGATCCGCAGGCGTTCCAGCAGTTTCGCCGTGCAGCGGTGCATTTCACGGTGGTCGATCATATGGAAACCGTTGAGCTGCTCACGGCCAATCCAGATGTTCTCGGCGATGCTCATGTGCGGCATCAGGTTGAGTTCCTGGTGGATCATCGCGATCCCGGCCTGGAGCGCCGCCAGTGGCGTTTCGAACACCACCGGTTTGCCGTGCAGGCGCAATTCACCGGCATCCGGTTGATAGATGCCGGCAATGATTTTCATCAGGGTGGATTTGCCCGCGCCGTTTTCGCCCATCAGCGCCAGCACGGAACCGGGGCGTACCCGAAGCTGCACATCGGACAAGGCCACCACACCGGGAAAACCCTTGCTGACGTTGATGATCTCCAGCAGGTACGGCTCATCGACAGGTGTTGCAGCTGGCTGGATACCCACCAACGGGGTGCTCGAAGCAGTCGCTGAAGCGAACATGATCAGGTACTCCATCAGCAAGGTCGCGGTCGCAACCTTGCGTGTTTATTGTTGTTATTGAACGGACGGGGCTATTTGAACGTGTCGACGTTTTGCGGGGTGATCAAGCGGTATGGCACCCACACGGCCTGTTCGACCGGTTCGTTTTTGGCCATTTTCACAGCGGTGTCGATCGAACCGTCGGCCTGACCCTTGGCGTCCTGGAACACCGAGACGGCCATGTTGCCTTTCTTGATCGCGTTCAGACCGTCCGGCGTTCCGTCGACACCGGCGATCAGCACACTGCCTTTTTCGACACCCGCCTGTTGCAGGGCCATCGCAGCACCAATGGCCATTTCGTCGTTGTTGGCGATGACCGCGTCGAACTTGCGGCCCTGGGTCAGCCAGTCGTTGACCAGGGTCATGCCCTTGTCCCGCAACCAGATGCCGGTCTGCTCTTGCTCGATCTTGATGTTCGGGTATTTGGCCAGAACGTCTTTGACGCCCTTCGTACGGTTGGTGGTGGAGTTGTTCGCGAGGTCGCCCAGCAGAATCACGATGTCGCCCTTGCCGCCCATTTTGTCGGCCAGGTACTGCATCTGCATTTCACCGGCCTCCAGATCGTTGGAGGCGACAGTGACCACGCCTTTGGGCAGCTTCAGGTCATCGGGGCGGCGGTTGACGTAGACCAGCGGGATGCCGGCCTTGACCGCGGCTTCTGTGATTTTTTTGGTGGCGGCGGTATCCACCGGGTTGACCACGATGGCATCAACCTTCTGACTGATGAAGCTTTCGACCTGGCTCAACTGCTTGACCACGTCGCTGCGGGCGTCTTCGAATTGCAGCTGCACGCCCTCGGGGTAGGACTTGGCTTTCTTGTCCATGGATTCGCGCAGGTAGGTCAGCCAGGTGTCATCGAATTGGGACATGCTGACGCCGATCTTCATATCGGCAAGCGCCGCGCCACTGGCGAACATCAGGGACAAGGCAAGTGAGGCGAAGCGGATCTTGGTCTTCATGAAAAGTCTTTCTCCACATTCTTGTTGGTTTTATGGATGAGGCGTGACGATTTCAGTAAGCAGGCAAGCGGGAAAAGGGTTGAAACAGGTGGCGAGGCAGGTCGCTGGAAATGACTCTATTAGAATATAATTTCTATATCAACTCATTTTAGAATTTTATTCTAATTTTATTCCATGACTCTTGAACGGGCTCAATTCCACCGCCTGATGCCGCTCGGCACTCAGTCGCGCAGCGTCTAGCACGCGGGTGGTCGCCAGTGCATCACGGGCATCCACGGGCAGTGGGCCACCGCTCTGCAACGCGGTTTGTAGCTGTAAATAGAACTGATTCCAGCAACCGCGCTCGGAGGGAACCCGCTCGCGCACTTCGCCCTGTTCGAACCAGCCCCAGCGGCGATGCTCTTCAACGCCCCAGCGTTCACCTTCGGTTTTCGGCGAGAGCCCGGCGAGCGTCGATGCTTCTTGCCCGTCCAGGCCATCGACGCTGTAACAGCCTTGGCTGCCGGTCACCCGAAAGCGCGGGCCGGGGGTGTTTTGCAGGCAACTGCCACCCAGGTGGGAGGTGACGCCACTGGCGTGAGTCAATGACATAAAGAAGCCGTTATCGAAGACCTGGCCTTTTTCCAGGTAATCCAGTTCGGCGTAGACTCGTGTCACCGGGCCGAACAACAGCAATGCCTGATCCACCAGATGGCTACCGAGATCACGCAGGAAACCACCGCCACTGCCGTTGTTCACCGCCTGCGGCGAGTAACGCTCGATCCGCGATTCGAAACGGGTGACCTGGCCCAGCGCACCGGATTCGATGAGTTTGCGTACGGTGAGGAAGTCCGAATCCCAGCGCCGGTTCTGGTAGACGCTGAGCTGCACGCCCTGGCGCTCGGCCATGGTGATCAGGGTTTGCGCCTGTTGCGCATCGGCCGCAAACGGTTTGTCGCTGACCACCGCTAAACCGTGTTCAATGCCATCAAGCACCAGTGCCGGACGGCCCTTGAGTGGCGTGGACACCACCAGCAAATCGATCCCGGCCTCCACCAGTTGGCCGATGCTGTCGAACGCTGGCACCCCAGGGTGCTCGACCGCCAGCAACTGTCGGCGTTCCGCTGAACGGGTGACCACACCGACGAACGTCGCCGCCGGCAAACTGCTGATCAGCGGAGCATGGAAAAACCGGCCGCCATGGCCGTAACCGACAAGTCCGATACGCATGTGTGCATTCCTTCTTCTTATTGTTATGTAACCGCTCACTGGATACACACCGTCCTTGTGGGAGCGGGCTTGCTCGCGAAGGCGGTGTGTCAGGCGACATCAATGTTGACTGTACTGACGCCTTCGCGAGCAAGCCCGCTCCCACATTGGATCGGGTTAGCCGTAGAAGTGTGGGCGGTCAGGGAGGGCAACTTTGACGATGGCCCCGCTGTTCTGGGCTTCGATGCACGCGTCTGCTGCGACGGCGGCGGCAAAGCCATCCCACGCCGACGGGCCACCGACCTGCCCGGCCCGCACACCATCGATGAACGCCTGCAACTCAACGTCGTACGCGGCAATAAACCGATCCTTCCAGTCCATCAAAATCGCATTGGACAACTTCGCCCCGCTGCGCAACTGAACCTGCGACGGTTCCGGCAGTTTGGCGATGCCGGTCTCCCCCACCACTTCGCACTGGATGTCGTAGCCGTACTGGCAATTAACGAACACCTCCACATCGATGCGCGTGCCCTTGGCGGTTTCCAGCAGCACGATCTGTGGGTCTTTCAAATGCGCGAGCGCCTTGCTGCTCTTGCGCGGGAACACCACTTGCACCGAGACGTAATCGTCATCGAGCAACCAGCGCAACACGTCCAGCTCATGGATCAGCGTGTCGGTGATCGCCATGTCGGTCTTGTAGTTTTCCCCCACGGTCGGGTTGCGGTGCGCGCAGTGCAACATCAACGGCTCACCAATCTGCCCGCTGTCGATCACCGCTTTGAGTGCCCGATAGCCCTCGTCATAAGGGCGCATGAATCCGACCTGCACCAGGCGTTTGCCGTGGGCCACTTCGGCCTCGACGATTTTGCGGCAGCCATCAGCGGTGACCGCCAGCGGCTTCTCGCAGAACACCGGCTTACCTGCCGCAATCGCCGCCAGCACGAACGCTTCGTGGCTCGGGCCCCAGGAGGTGACGAGGATCGCTTCGACCTCCGGCGCCTGGATCAGCGCGTGGCCGTCGGGATAGACCTCGGCGGTCAGTTTCAGGTCGGACACGACCTTCGCGGCTTGCTGCAAGTTGATGTCGGTCACCGCAACGACCTGGCTATTAAGCAAGGTCTGGCTGCAACGACGGATATGGTCCTGGCCGATGGCCCCGGTGCCGATGACGCCAAGCTTCAAAGACATTTAATGACTCCTAGATTTGTTGTTGTTCGTTCAGGGCAATCAGTACTGACGGGCCTTTGCCAGTCGTTCATTCAGGGTCTTGGCCACCGCATCGGTGCGGGCGCTGGTGGAGACTTGCGCCACGCCGACTCGCCACCACGACAGGTAGCCATGAATCATGGTTTTGGGCAGGACCTTGATGTCGATCAGCGTCGACACCGTCTGCAAGCGCGCATCGGCCAATGCGGCTTGCAACTCTTCAACGGTGTGCACCTTGTAGGTCTTGCAGCCATAAGCCGCCGCGCTCATGGCGAAATCCACCGGCACGAACCCGCCGTCGAGCTTGCCGGTTTCCGGGTTGCGGAACCGGAACTCGGTGCCGAAGCTGTCCATGCCGTTGCCCATCTGCAGGTTGTTGATGCAACCGAAGGTCATGTTGTCCAGCAGGACCACGTTGATCTTGCGTCGCTCCTGAATCGAGGTCGCCAGTTCCGAATGCAGCATCATGTAAGAGCCATCGCCGACCAGCGCATAGACCTCGCGATCCGGCTCGGCGAGTTTCACGCCCAGTGCGGCGTTGACCTCGTAACCCATGCAGGAATAGCCGTACTCGACGTGATAGGTGTTCACGCCCTTGCTGCGCCAGCTGCGCTGCAAGTCACCAGGCAAACTGCCAGCGGCGGCGACGATCACGGCGTCATCGGCGAGGGTCTCATTGAGCACGCCGAGCACGCGGCTCTGGGTCAGGCAGGAACCGGTCAGCTCGATGAATTCGCGCAGCACCGCCGGGTCCATGTGGTCGTTGATTTCCGGGATGAAGTCTTTGCCCTGGTATTCGACCTGATAGAGGCGGTCGACTTCCTCGTCCAGTTGCGCCTTGGCCTGACGCGGTTGATCGCCCCACGCAGAACGGTAATCGCCCAAAGCTTCAGCCAAGGCTTGCAAGCCGACTCTGGCATCCGCCAGCAGCTGCACGCCGTCGAGTTTCAGAGCATCGCAGGGACTGATATTGAGGTTGAGGAATTGCACGTCCGGATGCTGGAACAGGGATTTCGACGCGGTGGTGAAATCGCTGTAGCGGGTGCCGACACCGATGATCAAATCCGCGTCTTTGGCCAACAGATTCGCCGCCAGGCAACCGGTTTCGCCAATGCCGCCGACGTTCAGCGGGTGACTGGACACCACCGCACTCTTGCCGGCCTGGGTTTCGGCGAAGGGAATATCGAAGCGCTCGGCAAACGCCTGCAACGCCGCATTGGCACCGGAATATCTGACCCCGCCACCGCAAATGATCAGCGGCTTGCGCTTGCCTTTGAACAGCGCCAGCGCATCACCGAGCATCGCTTCTGTCGCCGGACGACGCTCGATGCGGTGCACGCGTTTTTGCAGGAAATAATCGGGGTAGTCGTAGGCCTCGGCTTGCACATCTTGTGGCAAGGCCAGGGTCACCGCGCCGGTTTCGGCAGGGTCGGTGAGCACGCGCATAGCGTGGATCGCCGCCGTCATGAGTTGCTCGGGACGGTTGATACGGTCCCAGTATTTGCTCACGGCTTTGAACGCGTCGTTGGTGCTGATGCTCAGGTCGTGGAACTGTTCGATCTGTTGCAGCACCGGGTCTGGCTGGCGGCAGGCGTAAACGTCGCCGGGCAACAGCAGCAAGGGAATGCGGTTGGCGGTCGCCGTCGCAGCGGCGGTCAGCATGTTCGCCGCGCCCGGGCCTACCGATGAGGAGCAGGCGTAGATCTTGCGCCGCAGGTGTTGCTTGGCGAAACCGATGGCGGCGTGGGCCATGCCTTGCTCGTTGCGGCCCTGATGGACGATCAGGTCGCCGCTGTCCTGCTCCAGGGCTTGCCCCAGGCCCAGCACATTACCGTGGCCGAAAATGGTAAAGATCCCGGCGACGAATTTGCTTTGAACCCCATCGACCTCGATGTACTGGTTATCGAGGAATTTCACCAGGGCCTGGGCCATGGTCAGTCGTGTTGTAGTCATAACCGATCCTTCAATAAACGAAGAAACCTTGTGGGAGCGGGCTTGCTCGCGAAGGCTGTGTGTCAGGCGACATCAATGTTGGATGTGCCACCGTCTTCGCGAGCAAGCCCGCTCCCACATTGGATCTCCATCAGCCTGATAACAGTGTCAGGCCAGGGATTTTTGCAGGTGATCCATGCTCGCGCCGATCGCCTGCCGGATATCCGCCAGGCCATGGACGCTGTCGGCAAACGGTTCGAACGACAGGTAGCCGCTGTAACCACTACTGAGCAAGCTGTCGATCTGCGCCGCGTTGCCGAGGATGTCGCCCTCGCCCACCAGCACCCGATGGCCGTCGCGAATGCTCGCCAACGGCGCCTCGGCATCCTCGACACCGGAGATGTGCACCAGCCCAGTCAGTTCGGGGAAAAACTCATGCTCGCTGGCCAGGTGATGGTGAAAGGTGTCGTGAACCAGACGGAACACATCCAGCCCGCCGATGGCCTTGATCGCGTCCACCGCCGTGCGCTTGCGGCGCAGCGAGCACTCTTCGAAACCCAGCGGTTCGATGAAACCGAGAATGCCGTGTTCGCGCAGGATCGGCGCCAGCTCAGTCAACGCCGTGCGCAAACCTGAAGCACGTGCGGCCTCGGTGCGCGGGTCGGCACGGTCGTTGAGCGGGCACATGACCAACCCTTGAGCACCGCAATCACGGGCATAAGCGGCCAGCTTCAAGGCCTGTGCACGACGCTCGTCATTCCACACATCAAACGGATACAGCGCGTTGATCGACAGCACGCTTATGCCTTTGGCAGCACACAACTCACGGACGCGCTCGGGTGCGGTGCCGTCTTCGATCTCGACGCCTTTAAGGTCGTTGCGAATTTCGATGGCGTCGGCCTTGAGGGTCACCGCCAACTCGATGAACGCGGGCAGGGACAAACGTGGGGCGACCATACGGTTCAGGGCGAAACGCAGGGGCTTGCTCATTATTGTTGTTCTCCGCACAGGTGAATCAGTTGGCCGTCGGCATGCTGAATTCAGGGCCCTTGGCGATGCTGTCGGGCCAGCGCTGCATCACGCTTTTGTAGCGGCTGTAGAAGCGAATGCCTTCCTCGCCGTAAGCGTGGTGATCGCCGAACAGCGAGCGCTTCCAGCCGCCGAAAGAGTGCCAGGCCATCGGCACCGGAATCGGCACGTTGATGCCGACCATGCCGACCTTGATCGTGCGGGCGAAGGCCCGGGCGATGCCACCGTCGCGGGTGAAACAGGACACGCCGTTGCCGAACTCATGGGCGTTGATCAACGCGACGGCACTGGCGAAGTCCGGCACCCGAACGATGCCCAGCACCGGGCCGAAAATTTCCTGTTGGTAGATGCTCATCTCGGTCGTGACGTTATCGAACAGTGTCGCGCCGACGAAGAAACCGTTCTCGGCGCCCGGCACCTTGAAGTGACGGCCATCGACAATCAGCTGCGCGCCCTGGGCCACGCCTTCGTCGATGAAACCTTCGACTTTGGCCTTGTGCTCGGCCGTCACCAACGGCCCCATGTCACTGTCAGCCTTCAAGCCATTGCCGACTTTCAGTTGATCGATACGCGGCAGCAGTTTGGCAATCAGTTGATCGCCGACATCGCCCACCGCCACGGCAATCGAAATTGCCATGCAGCGCTCACCGGCCGAGCCGTAAGCCGCGCCGATCAGGGCATCCGCCGCTTGATCCAGATCGGCGTCCGGCATGACGATCATGTGATTCTTCGCCCCGCCCAGCGCCTGCACACGCTTGCCGTGGGAGGTGGCTTGCTGGTGGATGTACTCGGCAATCGGCGTCGAGCCGACAAAGGAAATCGCCTCGATGTCCGGGTGTTGCAACAACGCGTCGACGGCAGTCTTGTCGCCCTGGACCACGTTGAACACACCGTCCGGCAACCCGGCTTCGCTCAACAGACGGGCCATCAGCAAACTGGCGGACGGGTCGCGCTCGGACGGTTTGAGGATGAAACAGTTACCGGTGATCAGCGCCAGCGGGATCATCCACAGCGGCACCATCACCGGGAAGTTGAACGGCGTCACGCCAGCGCACACGCCCAGCGGCTGACGCAAGTTCCAGTTGTCGATGCCGCCACCGATGTTGTCGCTGAACTCGGTTTTCAGCAGGTTCGGCGCACCGCAGGCGTACTCGACGATTTCGATGCCCCGGGTGACTTCGCCCTTGGCGTCGGAAAACACTTTGCCGTGTTCGCGGCTGATGATTTCTGCCAGCTCATCGTGATGTTGGTCGAGCAATTCCTTGAACTTGAACATCACCCGCGAACGGCGCAGGGACGATTGTTCGGACCAGGCCGGAAAAGCTTTGAGGGCCGAGGCGACCGCTTCGTCGACGGTCTTCTGGCTGGCCAGCCCGACGCGTGCCTGAATGCTGCCGGTGGCCGGGTTGAAGACGTTGCTGAACCGTTCGCTATTGATGTCTTGCACTTGACCGTGGATGTAATGGCCGATGATCGGGGCGTTGCTCATTGATCGTGTTCTCCGTGCAAAAGTAGGAATTCAGAGATCCAACAGCCAGCTGTGCTGCGGATCGTTATGGAACTGCCAGACGCGTTTGGGTCCGGCCATCACGTTCAGGTAGTACGACTCGTAGCCGTACGGCACGCTGACCGGGTGATAGCCTTTGGGTACAACCACGAGGTCACTGTTTTCCACGGCCATGGCCTGGTCGATGCTGCGATCGTCGGTGTACACCCGCTGGAACACGAAGCCCTGAGGCGGGTTGATCTGGTGGTAATAGGTTTCTTCGAGAAAACTCTGGTGCGGTAAATCGTCGGTGTCGTGCTTGTGCGGCGGGTAGCTCGACGAGTGACCCGACGGCGTGCGCACTTCCACCACCAGCAGCGAATGGGCCGGTTCGGTGTCCGGCAGAATGTCGCAGACGTAACGGGTGTTGGCGCCTTTGCCGCGTACGCTGCGCTTCATGGTGTCGGGTTTGATCAGCCGTGGGCCGAGGCCGTTGCTCGTTGAACCGGGCGCGGCACAGACGGCAATTTGCACATCGCTGAGCGCGACCACTTGCGCCTGACTGCCGGGTGGCAAGTACGCCGCGAAGGGTGATTTGTCTTCGAATACCGACTGACGATCGCCGATGTTGTCCCAGTCGAACGCACCCTGCCCCGGCGCTTCACCCTTGATGCTGACCCGACCACTGAGCAGCACCAGGCACAGTTCCTTATCACCGGCCGACACCGGCAAGGTCTCGCCCAGACTCAAGCGATAAGCGGCGAAGCCGACGTATTCCAATTCACCTTTCCCCAGCTCGACCATGGTCCGGCCACGGGCGTTGCTTTTGACCAGCAGGCTCATATCGCAACCCTCTCGTCGAGCAGCGCACGCAAGGTGTCGTAGCCTTTTTTGGCGTAGACATAACTGGGCGCCACCGCCGGGTCCTGTTCCGCTTCGACCACCAGCCAGCCGTGGTAACCGGCTGCCAGCAGCACGTCGAGCAAGGCGCCGAAGTCGATGTCACCGTCGCCGGGCACAGTGAAGGTGCCGTTGATGATGCAGTCCGGGAAGCTCCACAGGTTGTTGCGCGCCAGTTGCACCACCGGTTTGCGCACGTCCTTGAAATGCACGTGGCAGATGCGTTCGATGTGTTTGCGCAGCACCTGCAACGGCTCGCCGCCGCCCATGTAGCAATGGCCCGAATCGAACAGCAGACCGACTTCGCTGCCAGTCAGCGCCATCAGTTTGTCGATGTCGGCCGGGGATTCGACGTAGGCGCCCATGTGATGGTGGTAGGCCAGGCGCACACCTTGGGACAAGGTGAAGCGCGCCAGTTCGGTGAGCTTGTCGGCGTACTCCTGCCAGGTGTGTTCGGTGTGGAATCGCGGGCGTTCAACCAGCGGAATGCGCTGGCCTTGAATGGAGTCGGCGACTTCGCCGTACACCAGCACCTTGGCGCCGTTTTTGGCCAGCAGCTCGACATGGCTGCCAATGGCATCAATTTCTTCGGCCACCGAGCGGCGGGCCAGACGGCTGGAATACCAGCCGGACACCAGCGCCAGGTCGTAAGGGCGCAGTACATCGCCGACCCCCTTGGCGTCCTTGGGGAATTTGCCGTTGAGTTCGAAACCTTCGTAGCCGATTTCCTTGCCTTCGCTCAGGGCGGTGCTCAGCGGCGTCTCGCCACCGAGGGACGGCAGGTCGTCGTTGCTCCAGGAGATCGGGTTGATGCCAATTCGAATAGCGGGCATGGCTGCACCTTTTATTGTTTTTACAAATCTGTAAGACCGACGCTGAACCCCTGTGGGAGCGGGCTTGCTCGCGAAGGCGGTGTGTCAGGCGACATTGATGTTGAATGTGCCGTCGTCTTCGCGAGCAAGCCCGCTCCCACATTGGTTTTGCGGTGTTGCGTCATGCGCGGGCTGTGCGCCAGGCATCGATCAGTTCAACAAACGTGCCCTGCACCTGACGGATCAGCATTTCGTCGTCGATTTCACCGGCCATCCACGCGCGGCTCGGCTCCTGGAAAATCGTCCGGCCGACTGCAAACCCGCGGCACGTCTGGCTCTGGCTGGCCTGTTGAAACCCTTCGGCCAGTGCCGCTGCCGGTGCATTCAGCCCCAGCAACACCACGCCTCGGCAGTACGGATCACGTTCCTGGATCAGCTCGTCGAGTTGCTTCCACTCCTCGGCGCTCTGCGCTTCGATCTTCCACCACGCCGGGTAGATGCCCAGGTTGTAGAGCCGTTTGAGGGCGCGATACAGCACGTCCGGATGGGTCGACGGATGATCCTTGGGCGGGATGATTTCCAGCAGCAGTTCATGACCGCTGACCTGAGAGGCTTGGTACAAACCCTTGATCTGCGCTTCTTGTTCCAGGCGCAGCAACGGCTCGTCGTCGGGGTGAAATTGCACCAGGCACTTGATGATTTGTTCCTGCGGCCAGGCAATCAGGTTGCTGCCGATGGAGCGCCCATGTTCGAAGGCCAATGGCCGCGACCCCTGCACTTCCACCGGACGCGCCACCCACCAGCCGCGACCGGTGGCGGCGTTCAGCGAGTCCTGGCCGAAGCGTTGATCGGCCAGCAGCCCGACATCGGCCTCGATGCCCTGCTTAAGCAAATCGGCTTCGACCCGTTCCACAGCCTTGATAAACAGTTGCTTGAGTTCGCCGATGGCGCTCAAGTCGCGACCGCCCTTGTGCGCCAGCTCCACCAGTTGCCCGCGATGGTCGAACGCAAAGATGAACAGTTGCTTCCACTGTTTGCGCGGCACGCTGACCTGATGCAGACGCTGCAACACCGCGTCCTGATCCGGCCGGGTTATCGGCACCGGGCTGTTGAATAGATAGTCGAGTTCGGCGCGGGTCGGCATCGCCGGCGCGCAGGCATGGCGCGACACCACCAGGCCGCCACAGGCATTGGCCAACTGGCAGCAGCGCTCATCGCTCGCGTCCTCCAGCCAACCGGCAAGGAAGCCCGACATGAAGGCATCACCGGCGCCCAGCACATTCAACACTTCCACCCGGACACCGGGGTAAATGGCGCCGTCTTCAAGACGTTCCGGAATGACTCCGTGAATCACCGTGCAGCCTTGCGGGCCGAGCTTGACCACCAGGGTCGCCACGCTCAGGCGCCGCACATTACGCAGCGCAGTGAGCAAATCCTCGGAGCCGCCGGCAATCAGGAACTCTTCTTCCGTGCCGACGATCAGGTCGAAACGCGGGAGGATTTTCTGCACATGCAAGCTGACGTTCTGGTCGGCAACGAAACGGGTTTCGCCGTCGGCCTTGCCGGCCAGGCCCCACAGCACCGGGCGATAGTCAATGTCCAGCACCCGTTTGACGTTGTGCTTCTCGGCGTAATCCAGCGCCTGGATGCTCGCCTTGTAGACGCCGTCGGTGGAGAAATGGGTGCCGGTGATCAGCAAGGCTTTGCTGGAAGCGATGAAGGCTTCGCTGATGTCTTCGGCCCGCAGCGCCATGTCGGCGCAGTTTTCGCGGTAGAAGACCAAGGGAAAGGTTTCGCGATCCTTGAGACCCAGCAAGACCATGGCAGTCAGGCGCTCCGGATCGACCTTGATGCCGCGGACGTCGCAACCTTCGCGGGTCAGGGATTCAACGAGGAAGCGGCCCATGTGGTCGTCCCCTACCCGGCTGAGCATCGCCGATTTAAGGCCCAGCCGAGCGGTGCCGAAAGCGATGTTGGCAGACGATCCGCCGAGGTATTTGGCGAAGCTGCTCACATCCTCCAGCCGCGCCCCGACTTGCTGTGCATAGAGGTCGACGCCTAGGCGCCCCAGGCAAATCAGATCCAATTGACGCCCACTGGCAAAACGAGTCTGGCCCATGCTGGCTCCTGTTATTTTTATCAGCCTGCGTTCGGGGCGATGGCCGCGCCGAACACTCTCTTGGTGGGATGCAGACTAAAACGTCCGGGGTCGAACAATCAATAATTATTCCAAATAATTTTTACGTGGAATATTTTTTCCAATAAACTTGGCCACAGGTGCTCCAGGGGCAGTGCATCGTTTCAGCACAACTCGTACTGACCGCAAGCTCAAGATTTTTTTCCGGCCTACCCTGTAGACTGCGCACAGCCAACCTATTGTCAGGGGATGACGCTCTCTGTCGTCCCCATAAGAACAAGCCAGAAGGATTTCTTATGACCCGCACCGATCAGCCGGCGACGACCGAGAGCACGCCCGACAGCGATCTCGCCAGCCCTCCGATCAACGCCGAGCGTCTGCTGCAACTGATCACCAACGAATACGAAAGCCTGCCGCGCCAGCTCAAGCGCATCGCCAGCTACATGAGCCAGCAGAGCGACCGGATCATGGTCGACCGCATCAGCGACATCGCCCGCGAGTGCGAAGTGCACCCGTCGGCGATCGTGCGGTTTTCCCAGCGTTTCGGCTTCAGCGGCTTCAGCGAAATGCAGGCACTGTTCCGCGAGGCCTATACCCACAAGACCACGCCGGTGCAGAACTACCAGCAGCGCATTCGCAGCATGATTGCCAACAAGTCGCAGAAGGCCAGCGGCGGCGACCTGGCGCGCGAGTGCATCAATGCGACCCTGTCAGGCATTGAACGGCTGGGGCTGGAACTCGATGACCAGGCCTTCGACAAGGCTGTCGACCTGGTGGTAAATGCCGACAACATCTACGTGGTCGGGGTGCGCCGTTCGTTCGCGGTGGCCGATTACCTGGTCTACAACCTGCAACACACCAACAAGCGCATTCATCTGGTCTCGGGGCTCGGCGGCAGCTACCGCGAGCAGATGCGCAGCGTGCGCGCCAATGACCTGGTGATCGCCATCAGTTTCACGCCCTATGGCAAGGAAACCCAGCACTGCCTGCGTATTGCCCAACACAACCAGGCTAAAACCCTGATCATCACCGACAGCAACCTCTCGCCCTTGGCCAAGCGCGCCAACACGGTGCTGCTGGTCAACGAAGGCAGCTCGTTTGCCTTCCGTTCCCTGAGTGCCACACTGTGTTTATGCCAGGCGCTGTTTATTGCCGTGGCCTATCGCCTTGAATTGAAGGTCGATGAGATTCACGAACAGGTCGGCTTCGAGGATTAGCCCGGCGCCAGTTGCAGGTCGCTGAACCTCAGCTAAGGTAGTCCGTCCTGAAACGGACATCTGAAGGAGGAGCGGTTAAATGAAGCTGATCGGCATGCTGGATTCGCCCTATGTGCGGCGCGTCGCCATTTCTGCCAAATGCTTGGGGATAGACCTGGAACACCAGCCGGTCTCGGTGTTTCGGCATTTCGAGCAATTCCAACAGATCAACCCGGTGGTCAAGGCGCCTACCCTGGTGCTGGACGACGGTGAGGTGTTGATCGACTCGACGCTGATCATCGAATACCTGGAAGCCTTGGCCGGACCCGGCAAGAGCCTGATGCCCGACGATCTCGATCAACGCTTGCGCTCGTTGCGCCTGATCGGCCTGGCGTTGGCGGCGTGTGAAAAGTCCGTACAGCTCTACTACGAACGCAATCTGCGGCCAGCGGAGATTCAGTTTGAACCGTGGGTGGAGCGGGTCGAAGGACAATTGGCGGCCGCCTATTCGGCGCTGGAGCGCGAGCTGGAAATGCAGCCGCTGAAGACTGACGGGACGATTGCTCAAGACGGGATTACGTTGGCGGTGGCCTGGAGTTTCACGCATCTGGTGGTGCCGGATCAGGTGGATGAAAATCGCTTTCCACAGATCAGTGCGTTTACCGCGTATGCCGAAGGGCTTGAGGGTTTTGTCAGTACGCCAATTGAGTAGATGGATTTGTTGTGTCCGATATGCCCTCATCGCGAGCAGGCTCACTCCCACATTTGATCTGTGTCGCTCAGATCTACTGTGGGAGCGAGCCTGCTCGCGATAGCGCAATGACAGTCGACATCAAAGTCAAGGTCAGTCCCGATTACACAAAAACGCCGCTTCCACCCAAGGCAGAAGCGGCAAAGACCTGTGCCCCAACCCAAGTCACATGAACAGGGCGATCAGGATGATGATCGGGATCGGTACGCCGAGAAAGAACAGCAGTAATGAGCGCATGGTAGTTCTCCTGGTTTAGCGAACTGGGGTGGAAGTGTTGGTCACGTAAGTGTCGGTTTCGATGTACTCGACCGCATCCCGACGACGGCCGCCAAAGGTGGCAGCTAGGCTGGCGAAAAACGCACCGATCAGCAGCGCAATGAACATCCACAGCGACGTCCAGGCCGCGACTTTGGCGGCAGTGTCGGCAGCTTCCTGGGCGGCGAGTTTGGCGTCGGCCACGGCTTTTTGCGTGCGGGCATACACTTCATCAACGCGACGTTCTGCGTCCGCTTGGGTAAGGTTGGTCCGCTGGGCCACCAGTTGCGCCAGGTAGATGCGGTCTTCGGCAGCCAGTTGACCGTTGTTCCTCAGGCTGCGCACGAAGATGCGTGTCACGGTGCCTCGAACAGCGTCATCACTGACTGCTGCCGGACGATCATCGCGGAACAGACTGTCGACGAAGTATCCATACTGATCATTGTCTGCGTTGCCGACAGCCGTACCGGCTGCTTGAGTCGCGGCACTCGCAGCCCCGCCAACCACACTCGCCCCGGCCTGCACGCCACCGCCGATGATGTTGCTGACCGAACCGACCAACAGCATCGCCGTCACCAGCGTCGCCACGCACCAGGCCAGGAAGCCATGGGCAGTGTCACGGAAGTAAACCTCATCACCGTGCATGTACGCCCACTTCACCCGCAGACGACCGGCGATGTAACCGCCCAGCCCGGACGCCACGATTTGCGTAGCGGCCAGCCAGACAATCGTTGAAATGCCCAGGCCCTTGGCGCTCACCCCTTCATTGGCCCACGGCGATACCGCCGAAAAACCCAGGCCAAAGCCGAGCAACACGAGGATCAGCGACAACGCCGCCGCCGCAGCGGCCCCCGCGAAGATCGCGCCCCAGGACACGCCAGAGACCGTGCTCGTTTCTTCGAGGGCCGGATAGAAACCATCAGAGGATCTATTCATTGTGATATCGCTCCAGGCAGGAAAGATGGTGTTACAACTCTTCAAGGGAGCAAGTGCAGTCACCGTGCCAGTCGCCGACGTTTAATAAATCTTTGGTTTTCAATAAGTTATAAAGTTTGAACTTTCAATGGCCTTGCATTTTGCAAGGAACTCTCTGTATCGGCGGGTTTTATGCACTGACCGGGATCGGTGTTTTCAATGGAAAAATCCCTTTCGTTTCACATGAAGTTTTATTTAGAAAGCCTGCGGTCATTTCTTGGCAAAATGCCGTTCAATGTTGAGCACTCCTAATCAGGCCCGCCCTATGACCCGCATCTTGACCATCGAAGACGACGCCGTGACCGCCCGGGAAATCGTCGCCGAATTGAGCAGCCACGGCCTCGACGTGGATTGGGTCGACAACGGCCGCGAAGGCCTGGCACGCGCGGTCAGCGGCAACTATGACTTGATCACCCTTGATCGCATGCTCCCGGAGCTCGATGGCCTGGCGATAGTCACCACGTTGCGGACCATGGGTGTGGTCACGCCGATCCTGATGATCAGCGCCCTCTCCGACGTCGATGAGCGTGTGCGCGGCTTGCGGGCGGGCGGTGACGATTACCTGACCAAACCGTTCGCCACCGATGAAATGGCTGCCCGGGTCGAAGTCCTGCTGCGCCGGCAGAACACCGTGACCGCCAAGGCCACCACGTTGCGGGTGGCGGATCTGGAGCTGAACCTGATCAGCCATGAAGCCAGCCGCGACGGTCAGTTGCTGACGCTGTTGCCCACCGAGTACAAGTTGCTGGAGTTCCTGATGCGCAACACCGGGCAGATCCTGTCGCGGATGATGATTTTCGAAGAGGTCTGGGGTTACCACTTCGACCCCGGCACCAACCTGATCGACGTGCACATCGGCCGGTTGCGCAAGAAGATCGACCCGCCAGGCAATGTCCCACTGATTCGGACCGTGCGAGGCTCGGGTTATGTCATTGCTGAACCCCTCTAACGGCTGGCGTTCGTCCAGCAGCCGTTTGCTGGCGCTCTACAGTTCGCTGTTCGTGCTCTGGAGCGGGATTCTCATGGGGGTCATGTACTACGAGGTTTCCACCTACCTGGACAACCTGGCCAAACACTCCCTGATGCAACGCCAGCATTTGTTTTCGCACTTTCAGGGCGAGCAATTGGCCGACGCCCTCGCCGTCAGCATGACCTTCGACATTCGCGGCATCGACGCTTATGGCCTGTTCGATGCTCAGCACCGCTACCTCGGCGGTGCGCTGCGTCACATGCCCAAAGGCCTGCCGCTGGATGGCAAGATTCACATGCTCGGCGACTGCGCCGATTCTGACGACCCAAGCCTGCCCGCCGACAGCTGCGACGCAGTAGCGACCCAGACAAAGGACGGTCGCTGGCTGGTGCTGGTGCGGGATAACGGTTCGTTGTTTGCCGTGACCCGGATCATTCTGCACGCGCTGCTCTGGGGTGTGACGCTGACCATCCTGCCCGGCATCGCCGGTTGGCACCTGTTGCGGCGGCGTCCGTTGCGGCGGATTCGTGCGATCCAGGCCAGTGCCGAAGCCATCGTCGCCGGCGACCTCACCCGCCGCCTGCCATTGTCCGATCGCCGCGATGAGCTGGACATGCTCGCCGCCATCGTCAACGCCATGCTCGAACGTATCGAACGCTTGATGAACGAGGTCAAGGGCGTCTGCGACAACATCGCCCACGACCTGCGCACACCGCTAACGCGCCTGCGGGCACAGCTGTACCGGATTCAGCAACAGGCTGATGAGGGTTCGACGCTGGCGGTGCAACTGGACTCGGTGCTCGGTGAAGCGGACACCTTGATGGCGCGCTTTCGAGGGTTGCTGCGGATATCCGAGCTGGAAGATCGTCAGCGCCGCTCGGGTTTTGTGCAGCTGGATCCGCTGCCGTTGCTGCAAGAGCTGCACGACTTTTATCTGCCGTTGGCGGAAGAAGGCGAGCTGGTTTTCAAGCTGCAACTGCCGACGTCGTTACCTTCGCTGAACGGTGATCGAGCATTGTTGTTTGAGGCGATAGCGAACCTGCTGAGCAACTCAATCAAGTTCACGCCTCCGGGTGGCGAGGTGATTTTGCGGGGGGTCAATGAGGGGGGATTTACGCGGATCGAAGTGCTCGATTCGGGCCCTGGCATTCCGATGGCCGAACGAGAGGCGGTGTTCCAGCGCTTCTATCGTGCCGAGGGCGGCAACCAGAAAAGCGGGTTTGGGTTGGGGCTGTCGATCGTTGCGGCGATTGTCAGCTTGCATGGGTTTACGCTTGAAGTCGGCACCAGTGAACTCGGCGGTGCACGGTTGGTGCTGGACTGCCAGCAACACTTGATTTCCCCCGCTTGATCGCTCTCGTCGAGACGCTGATCGGGCCCACACCGCGGCGCTGATCGTTCCCACGCTCCGCGTGGGAATGCAGCCCGGGACGCTCTGCGTCCCTTTCGAGAGCTGGAACGCGGAGCGTCCCTTGAGGCATTCCCACGCGGAGCGTGGGAACGATCAGCGGTCAGCGGTCAGCGGTCAGCGATCAAACACTCTGCGCGGGAACGATCATGCCAAGCCCACCACACCTTCTTCATGCATCTGCTGCAACAACGCTGTCCCACTGTCCATAAATTCCGGCGCTCCAGCCATCCCCGCCTCCAGCGCCAATCCTTGCAGCTGTTCACGTCCGTCCAGTTGAGGAAATTCCTCAATGCGCTGCAACAACCGCCAGGCCAACGGGCTCAATGCAGAAAACTTCACACTCCAGTCTTCCGCCCTACGCACCAACAGCAATGTCGGCTGAGCCGGCGATGTCTGCGGTTGATAATCCGGCCCCACCAATTGCACCGGCCAGGCGTACGCCAACGGCCAGGCCAGCGGCGAAACCTGCAACGGTTGGTCCAGCAACATCCCGGCATCGCTCAGCGGCAACGGTTCGGCCTCGGATTGTTGCAGCGCCATCTCGACCCACTCGTAATGCGCCAGCTCGACCATGAACGGCGGCCACGCCCCTTCGCTCAACGCTTGGGGTTCCGAGGCCAGGAATTCGACGAACTCCTTGGCGATCTCGCCGAATTTCGGCGTGCGCGCGCGGTAGTCGCGCAGGAAAATCCGTACCAGTGAACGCCAGTGTTCATCACCGACAATCTTGATCAGCACCGGAAAGGTCCCGCTGAGCAATGACGACAGGTTCGCGAAAATCAGGTCGCGGTAAACCTGCGCCCGCGTCACGTCCATCCCGGCCGGTGGCGCGCAATGATCGGGATCGCGCAGGTAAAGGCCCAGGGTGTTTTGCTGCTGAAACAGACTCGGCTTATCCACGCTTCACCCCCTCGGTTTGCAGGCGGCGAATGGTCTGCAATTCGGCCAGCAGTTCGGAAAATGCCGGAAAGTTGAAATCCCGTTCCAGCAGCGTCGGCTGCGCGCCGAAGCGAGCGTAAGCCTCGGTCAGCAACGACCAGACCACCGGTTTCACCGAGGCGCCATGGGTGTCGATTTTCAAGGTGTCGGACTCATCGAAGTGCCCGGCCACGTGCATGGCCACCACCCGGGCCGAATCGATGCCGGCCAGAAAGGCCTGCGGATCGAAACCGTGATTGATCGAGTTGACGTAGACGTTGTTGACGTCCAGCAGCAGGTCGCAATCGGCCTCGCGCAATACCGCGTTGGTGAAGGTCAGCTCGTCCATGTCTTGCTGTGGCGCGGCGTAGTAGGAAACGTTCTCCACCGCCAGGCGCCGACCAAGAATGTCCTGGGCCTGGCGAATTCGCGCGGCGACGTGATGCACCGCTTCTTCGGTAAAGGGTAGCGGCAGCAGGTCGTAAAGGTGACCGTCATCGCTGCAGTAGCTCAAGTGCTCGCTGTACAGCGGCACCTTGTAGTGATCGAGGAAAACCCGGACTTCCTGCACAAAGCCGACGTCCAGCGGTGCCGGGCCGCCCAATGACAGGGACAAGCCGTGACAGGACAACGGATAGCGCTCGGCCAGGGCTCGCAGCGCATGGCCATGAGCGCCACCGATACCGATCCAGTTCTCCGGCGCAACTTCCAGAAAATCGAAATCGCCCGCACGGGCTGCCTGAAGGTCCTTCATTAAACCGCGACGCAAACCGAGCCCGACGCTCGCCTTTGCTGATGAGATGGGGGTTTGCATGGGTGTCGATCTCAATGTTTGCCAGGACGGAATCACAGTTAACCGAAAGGATGTATCGGGTCTGTGTTCGGCAATACCCTGGTAGTGCGGGGAACTGTATCGGGAAGCCTGTCAGATACAGTGCAATACACAACACAAATCCCACAGGAGACCCGTGTGAGTCAGGCACTTTCGTCGCTCCAGACAGCGGCCCACGGTCCCCGGACTAAACTTACTGCACGCAGGACGTGCTTATCGTCCTGTTCATTCCCACGACCACCGTTCAGAGGTGAACGCCTCGAAAAACAAGGCCTCTGGACTGTGATCCTGCTGAAGGAGCACATGTGATGGACGAGGCCAGACTCAATGATTTCATGGGCAAACTGGTGAACGACATGGGCGGCGCAGCGATGCTCGCCAACGTCATCCTCGGCGAAGAGCTCGGACTGTACCGGGCCATGGCCGACAGCCAGCCAGTCACCCCTGAAACCCTCGCCGACAAAACCGGCTGCAACACCCGCCTGCTGCGCGAATGGCTCAGCGCCCACGCCGCTTCCGGTTATATGGAACACCGCGACGGCCAGTTCCGCCTGCCCGAAGAGCAAGCCCTGGCATTGGCAATCGAAGACTCACCGGTCTATATCGCGGGTGGCATCGGGGTGGTCGCATCGTTTTTCCATGACAAGGACAAACTGGTCAACGCCATGCGCGGCGACGGTGCCCTCGCCTGGGGCGATCACCATCCGTGCATGTTCAGTGGCACGGAGCGGTTCTTCCGGCCAGGTTATAAAGCGCACTTGGTCGCCGAATGGCTACCGGCGCTCGAAGGCGTGGTCGGCAAACTGGAGGCTGGCGCCAAAGTGGCGGACATCGGCTGCGGCCACGGCGCATCCACCGTGATCATGGCCCAATCGTTTCCGAATTCGCGATTCGTCGGTTTCGACTACCACGCGCCCTCCGTCACCGTCGCCACCCAGCGCGCCGAAGAAGGTGGCGTGGCCGGGCGTGCGCGGTTCTTCCAGGGCACGGCAAAAAGCTTCCCCGGCGATGACTATGACCTGGTTTGCTATTTCGACTGTCTGCACGACATGGGCGACCCGGTGGGCGCGGCGCGGCATGCTTATGACGCACTGAAACCGGACGGCACGGTGCTGCTGGTAGAACCGTTCGCCAACGACTCGCTCGACGACAATACCACCCCGGTTGGCCGCTTGTTCTACGCCGCCTCGACCTTCATCTGCACCCCGAACTCACTGTCCCAGGAAGTCGGCCTCGGGCTCGGCGCCCAGGCTGGCGAGGCGCGGCTGCGCAAGGTTTTCACCGAGGCCGGGTTCAAGACGTTCCGGCGGGCCACGGAAACGCCGTTCAACCTGATTCTGGAGGCGCGTAAATAGGTGCCTGACATCACCCGGACGGGCAACCTGTCCGGGTGGTCGGCAAATGCTACCCTGCAAACACTCATGGTCCACCGGAGTGTTGAACATGCTCGACAGCCTCATCCGCGAACAACTCGATCGCCTTCAACAGTTAATGGCCGACCAGCCATTTGTGGTCCTGACCGGCGCCGGCATCAGCACTCCGTCGGGCATTCCGGACTACCGCGACAATCAGGGCGTGCGGCGTGGCCGGCAACCGATGATGTATCAGGAATTCCTATCCGCCCCCGAATCCCGGCGACGCTATTGGGCGCGGGCGATGCTCGGTTGGCCGCGAGTGCGCCAGGCCCAGCCGAACGTGGCCCACGAGGCCTTGGCCAGTTTGCAAAGTTCGCAGCAGATCAGCGGGCTGATCACGCAAAACGTCGACACCCTGCACGACCAGGCCGGCAGCCATGACGTCATCGAACTCCACGGCAGCCTGCATCGAGTGTTGTGCCTGGACTGCGGAAAACGCAGCGAACGGGATTCGATCCAGCAATTGATGGAAACGCAGAATCCGTATCTGGCCGGCGTGGATGCGGTGCAAGCCCCGGATGGCGACACGCTGCTGGATGCGGCGTTTGAGGCGCGGTTTCAGGTGCCGCAGTGCCCGTACTGCGCAGGTGAGCGGATGAAGCCGGACGTGGTTTTTTTTGGCGAGAACGTGGCGCAGGTGACAGCGGCCAAAGCGATGGCGGCGGTCGAAAAGGCGGCGGGGTTGCTGGTGGTCGGATCTTCGTTGATGGCGTATTCAGCGTTTCGGTTATGCCGGGCGGTGGCGGATCAGGGCAAGCCGTTAATGGCGATCAATTTGGGAAAGACACGGGCGGATGACCTTCTTGATTTGAAAATAGAGGCGTCGTGCGAGCAGCTACTCCCCCTACTGACACAACACCTGTCCCAATGATCGTTCCCACGCTCCGCGTGGGAACGATCAATGGAGGCGTTGGCCGAGGTTTTCGGCTTTAAGGATATCGAACAACGCCTGCGCCGCCGCCGACAGTTCCACCCCTGGCTTGGTCAGCACCCCGATCGCCCGCTCCACCACCGGGTCGCGCAAAGTGATGCACCGCGCTCCGAGTTCCAGCATCTGCCCGACACACAACGCCGGCACCGCACTCACCCCCAACCCGCTGGCGACCATCCGCCCCACCGTCGCCAACTGATGACTTTCAAACTCCACCGGCAATTTCATCCCGCGTGCCTGCAAGTGCTCTTCGAGCATCACCCGCACCGTCGATGGTCGCTGCAAGGTGATGAACGGTTCCTCGAGCAGGGTCTGCCAATCGATGTCTTGCCGTTCGGCAAAAGGAGAATCTTTCGGCACCACAGCCACGAAACGGTCCATGTATAACGGCGTGAATGCCAGCGATGAACTCTGATTCGGTTCAAACGCCACTCCCAGTTCAACCTGCCGGTCACGCACCATCTCCAGCACCTGCTCGTTGATCACGTCATTCACTGTGACGTTGACCTTGGGGTAGCGCGCCCGAAAGGTTTTCAGGATCGGCGGCAGCAGGTTGCCGGCAAACGAGGGCATCGCCGCCAGCGTCACGCGTCCGCGCTGGAGAGTGAAGCGTTGCCGCAGCTCATCCTCGGCGTTATCCCAGTCAGCGATCAGCCGACGTGCCAGCGGCACCAGTGATTCCCCCTCTGCTGTCAGCGCGACATTGCGCGTGGTGCGGGTGAACAGTCGCCCGCCCAACCCCTCCTCCAGCGCCTTGATGGTCAGGCTTAATGCCGATTGCGACAGGTGCAATCGCTCGCAGGCCACGGCAAAACTCAGACTCTGAGCTACGGCCAGGAATGCGCGGATCTGCTTGACTGTCATGTGCGAATTGCTCCAGTAATCAGGAGCACGGCCTACCCGCAATGGCTTCCTTGAAATCGCCATCGCGAGCAGGCTCGCTCCTACAGGGGTTATTGGTGAGTTTTATCTATCAATCAACCTTAAAAATCAACTTAACAGATGAATTCTGCAGCGCGACACTCCTACCCCAATACGGCTAGCCAGCCGCCCACAAAGAATAAAAGAGGTGCATATGGCAGGTTTCGACAAGCGCGTGAGTTCCTATGAGGAAGCTCTGGCAGGTCTTGAAGACGGCATGACCGTGATCGCTGGCGGCTTCGGTCTGTGCGGGATTCCGGAAAACCTCATCGCCGAGATCAAGCGCAAAGGCACACGCGACCTCACCGTGGTTTCCAACAACTGCGGCGTCGACGGTTTCGGCCTCGGCGTGCTGCTGGAAGACCGGCAGATCCGCAAGGTGGTGGCGTCCTACGTCGGCGAGAACAAAATGTTCGAGGAGCAACTGCTCAGCGGTGCTATCGAAGTGGTCCTGACTCCCCAAGGCACCCTCGCCGAAAAAATGCGCGCAGGCGGTGCCGGCATCCCGGCGTTCTTCACCGCCACCGGCGTCGGCACGCCGGTAGCCGACGGCAAGGAAGTTCGCGAATTCCATGGCCGCAAGTACCTGATGGAAGAATCCATCACCGGTGACTTCGCCATCGTCAAAGGCTGGAAAGCCGACCATTTCGGCAACGTCATCTACCGCCACACCGCCCAGAACTTCAACCCGCTGGCCGCCACCGCGGGCAAGATCACCGTGGTCGAAGTCGAAGAAATCGTCGAACCCGGCGAGCTGGACCCGGCGCAGATCCACACCCCTGGCATCTACGTCGACCGGGTCATTTGCGGCACGTTCGAGAAGCGCATCGAACAGCGCACCGTGCGTAAGTGATCCCCTGCCCCCGGACCGAATGAAGGAATAACAACAATGGCACTTTCCCGCGAACAAATGGCTCAACGCGTCGCCCGCGAAATGCAGGACGGCTTCTACGTGAACCTGGGCATCGGCATTCCGACCCTGGTCGCCAACTACATCCCCGAAGGCATGGAAGTCATGCTGCAGTCGGAAAACGGCTTGCTGGGCATGGGTCCCTTTCCAACCGAAGACACCATCGATGCCGACATGATCAATGCCGGCAAACAAACGGTGACCGCGCGTATCGGCGCGTCGATCTTTTCCTCGGCCGAGTCCTTCGCGATGATCCGCGGTGGTCATGTCGACCTGACAGTACTCGGTGCGTTCGAAGTGGACGTGGAAGGCAACATCGCCTCCTGGATGATCCCCGGCAAACTGGTCAAGGGCATGGGCGGCGCCATGGACCTGGTGGCCGGCGCAGACAACATCATCGTCATCATGACCCACGCCTCCAAGGACGGTGAGTCCAAGCTGCTGTCCAAATGCAGCCTGCCGCTGACCGGTGCCGGGTGCATCAAGCGTGTGCTGACCGACCTGGCTTACCTGGAAATCGAAAACGGCGCGTTCATTCTCAAGGAACGTGCACCGGGCGTCAGCGTCGAGGAGATTGTCGCCAAGACCGCCGGTAAACTGATCGTGCCGGATCACGTTCCGGAAATGCAGTTCGCTGCCCAGTGAGGAATCATTCCATGCAAGAAGTCGTCATTGTCGCCGCCACCCGCACTGCCATCGGCAGTTTCCAGGGTGCCCTGGCCAACGTGTCCGCGGTTGATCTCGGTGCTGCGGTAATCCGTCAGCTGCTGGCGCAAACCGACCTGGACGTTGCTGAAGTTGATGAAGTGATCATGGGCCAGGTATTGACCGCCGGCGCCGGACAAAACCCTGCGCGCCAGTCCGCGATCAAGGCCGGCCTGCCGTTTACCGTGCCGGCGATGACCCTGAACAAGGTCTGCGGCTCGGGCCTCAAAGCATTGCACCTGGCTACTCAGGCAATTCGCTGCGGCGATGCCGACGTGATCATTGCCGGCGGCCAGGAAAACATGAGCCTGTCCAACTACGTCATGCCCGGTGCGCGCACTGGTCTGCGCATGGGTAACGCGAAAATCGTCGACACCATGATCAGCGACGGCCTGTGGGATGCGTTCAACGATTACCACATGGGCATCACCGCCGAGAACCTGGCTGACAAGTACAGCCTGACCCGCGAACAGCAAGATGCCTTCGCTGCGGCCTCGCAGCAGAAAGCCACGGCCGCCATCGAAGCCGGGCGGTTTGCCGACGAGATCACGCCGATCCTGATTCCTCAGCGCAAGGGCGATCCGGTCGCCTTCCAGGTTGACGAACAACCACGGGCCGGCACCACCGCCGACTCCCTGGGCAAACTGAAACCGGCCTTCAAGAAGGACGGTTCGGTGACTGCCGGTAACGCCTCGTCCCTGAACGACGGTGCCGCCGCCGTGATCCTGATGAGCGCGGAAAAGGCCAAAGCCCTCGGCCTGCCCGTGCTGGCGAAAATCGCCGCTTACGCCAACGCGGGTGTAGACCCGGCGATCATGGGCATCGGCCCGGTCAGCGCGACTCGTCGCTGCCTGGATAAGGCCGGCTGGTCCATCGACCAACTGGACCTGATCGAAGCCAACGAAGCCTTCGCAGCACAATCTCTGGCAGTGGCCAAGGACCTGGAATGGGACCTCAACAAGGTCAACGTCAACGGCGGCGCTATCGCCCTGGGCCACCCGATCGGTGCGTCGGGTTGCCGAGTATTGGTGACTCTGCTGCATGAAATGATCAAGCGTGACGCCAAGAAAGGCCTCGCCACCCTGTGCATCGGTGGTGGTCAGGGCGTGGCACTGGCGATCGAACGGGCGTAAACGTTTTTTCGGTCACAAGGATCGTTCCCACGCTCTGCGTGGGAATGCCTCATCGGACGCTCTGCGTTCGGCTTTGGAAGTGACGCAGAGCGTCACGGGCTGCATTCCCACGCAGAGCGTGGGAACGATCAAACAGCGTTCAACAGATGGCGCGGGGACCCACGAATATCCGTTCGCCGTCTGGCAAAACACCCGGCGCGACTCACGTCGCACCGGGTTCTTTTTGTCTATCGTCAGGCGAATTTCACCAGGTTCAGCACCGGCAAAGGACCGCCCGGAAACTGCACCAGCCGCGCCCCGACGCTCAATTCCCCAAGATCAATCCCGAAGAAGCCCAACTGTTCGATCAGCGCTGCCACTTGTGCTTTCGCATCGGCATCATCACCCGAAAGAAACAGCACCCGTCGCCCGCCCTCCGCTGTCGGATCACTCTCCAGAAAATGCGCCTGAAGGTGATTGAACGCCTTCACCACCCGCGCACCGGGCACCCATTCGGCAAACACCTCGCTGGACGTGCGCCCCTGCAAATCCACCGCTTTGAACGATGGCGCCTCGATTGAGTTGTTGGCGTCGATGACAATCCGTCCGCCAAAATCCGGCAGGCCGGCGAGCGCGGTCGGCAGCTTCGACCAGTTCACCGCGACCAGCACGATGGCTTGCGCGGCGGCTTCCTCGCGGGTTCCGGCACGCGCCGTTGGCCCGAGTTCTGCCACCAGCGAGGCCAGGCTTTGCGGCCCACGGCTGTTGGCGATTACCACTTCAATGCCTTGACGCGACAGTGCTCTGGCAAAGGCTGCGCCGATTGCGCCGGCGCCGATGATTCCGATGGTGCTCATGGTTGTTCACTCCGTGGGTTGTCGTTGGAGTGAATACTGCACTTGCCATTAACGCTTGATTAGCTGGTAATGCCTTGAATGATCTTCAAGCATGACTATCAGGTGATTTCCATGGAAACCCTCGCCAACCTCGAATCCTTCGTCCGCAGTGCCGAAACCGGCAGTTTTTCCGCCGCCGCACGAGTGCTCGCGCTGACCCCAGCCGCTGTCAGCCGCAACGTGGCGATGCTCGAACGCAACATCGGCGTGCGGCTGTTCCAGCGCTCGACCCGCAAGCTGTCCCTGACCGAAGCCGGGGAACGCTTTCTGACGAGCATCGGCGGCAATCTGCAAGCGTTACAGACCGCCATCAGCGCGGTGAGCAGCGACCAAGGCGAGCCGGCGGGCGTGCTCAAGGTCAGTCTGGCGCCGACCTTTGGCATCGATCATGTGTTGCCGCTGCTGCCAGCGTTCCTGGCGCGTTACCCATTGATTCGCCCGGAATGGCACTTCGAAAACCGCCCTGTGGATCTGATTGCCGAAGGGTATGACGCGGCCATTGGCGGCGGTTTCGAGTTAATGCCAGGGGTGGTTTCTCGGACGTTGGCGGCGGCGCATGTAGTGGCAGTCGCCTCTCCCGCCTACCTCGCAGGACGCAGCCTGCCCGAGAATCCGGCAGACCTGTGCGGACACACCGGCATAGTGATGCGCGGCACCCGCACCGGACGGATTCGCCAATGGCTGATGCACGATGGCGCGGGCAACGAAGCACCGGCCAATCTCAACGAACACATTGTGCTCAACGACCCGGCCGCCATGCGCCAAGCGGCAATACTTGGCCTGGGCGTGACACTGCTGGTATTGCCGGATGTGCTGGCGAATATCCAGCGTGGCGAACTGGTGCGCCTGCTGCCCGACTGGCACGCCGACGCGGGGCCGATTTCGCTGTATTACCCGAGCCGGACGTTGATGCCGGCCAAGACCCGGGTGTTCATTGATTTTGTGGTTGAGGCGCTTAAGCACGACTGATCGTTCCCACGCTCCGCGTGGGAATGCAGCCCGGGACGCTCCGCGTCCCTGCCGAAGCGGACGCGGAGCGTCCATTGAGGCATTCCCACGCGGAGCGTGGGAACGATCAACACAACCCCGCCGGAACCCGAAACCTTTTTTTTGTATACAAAATCAAGGCATCCATAGAGCAATCGCTCCCATGCAATGCTAACGTTGCCGCCTCACTCAGGTCGGAGGTACGTGCGTGCTGCTACTCAAACTGCTGGTCATCCCAGGGTTTCTCTTGCTGATTTCCCTGGCCGGTAAACGCTGGGGACCGAGTGTCGCCGGTTGGTTGTCGGGGTTGCCGGTGGTGGTCGGGCCGATTCTGTTCTTTCTCGCCATCGAGCAGGGCCAGGTGTTCGCCGCTCAATCGGCGACGGCAGCGCTGTCGGCGATGTTCGCGATGATTGCCTTTTGCGTGACCTACGCTCAGGTTGCACAACGCGCGAAGTGGCCGTGGGCGCTGGTGATTTCGCTGTTGGTCTGGGCCACGGCGGCCGTTGTGCTGTCGTTGATTCCGCCGTCGCTGGTGTTCTCGGTGATCGCCGCCGCGACCGCTCTGCTGGCGGCGCCGTATCTGTTTCCCTCGGTACAGCCGATCGTTTCGGGCCCGGCGCCGAAGTCCGACAAATTGCTGTTGCGCATGATTGCCGGTGCCCTGCTCACCCTCGCCGTCACGTTGCTGGCCAGCACCGTCGGTGAACGCTGGAGCGGTCTGCTCGCGGTGTTCCCGGTGCTGGGCAGCGTGATGGCGGTGTTCTCCCAGCAAACCCGCGGCCCGGCGTTTACTGCTGCATTGTTGCGGGCCACCGCAACCGGGATGTATTCGTTCGCCGCGTTTTGCCTGGTGTTGGCGCTGACGTTGCCGAAGTTTGGCTGGTGGGGATTCGCGATGGGAGTGGTGGTTTCATTGGGGATGTTGCTGGTGACGAAGAGACTGCTCATGGGTTCAAAAGACAGTTCGACCGTATCGAAGAACTTGCAGAACGCTGACACGTAACACCATGGTCTTAATAGAGAACTCTCTTGCCGCAGAATCAGGCGTAACACCGCTGTCCCCCTGCTACAGGGCTGAGGGCTGCCAGAAAGTGGATTCCATGGGATGATTGCGCCGAACGCGCGACCATCCCTGGAGTTTCTGAATGTCATTGTTGAGTAAAAAAGCCGTTGTCCTGTTGTTGACGGCGGTTGCCAGTCTGGGAGCGCTGAATGCGCAGGCCGCCAAGGCCACTGCCAGCGATACCGCGCCAGCACAGAAAGTCTCGATGCTCGGCGGCAAGTTCAAGTTCACCCTGCCCAAAGGCTTCGTCGCTAACCCGTTGCCTGCCGGCGACGCGGCCACCGGTACCGGCGGGGCAACGGGCACCATGTACACCAACCAGGCGACTAAAACTGTCGTGATCGCCGCTGAAAACACCATCCCCGGCGGCCTCAACGTCAAAGACAACGACGGTCAGTTCCTCGACTCCGTGGCGTCTGACTTCGCCACCCAACAAGCCACGGCGCTGCCGGACTTCACCAAGCTCAGCGAAAAAAGCCTGACCCAGAAAGGCACGGGCCTGGGGCTGCGGCAGATCGACAGCACCGCCACCCAGGGCGGCGGTAAAACCCTCGACACCACGCTGATGGCCGCGTCCAACACGCGCATGGCGATCATTCAGGTGATTTCCCGCCTCAGTGACAACGCTGGCCACGAGACGCTGGTCAAACAGATCGTCAGCGGCAAGTAAGCGTCAGGGATTGAGACGCTGCAACCAGGCGCTCAAGTCCTGCATTTCGGTGGCACTGATGCTATGACCGACACCAGGGTAGGCATGAAATACAGGCTTGAGTGACAGGCTTTGCAACAGGCTGTCAGCGTCCGTGCCGTCCTTGTAGGGAAGGAGTGTGTCGGCGGTGCCATGACCAATGAAAATCGCCAGCTGCTGGCGTTTTTCATTGGGTTTCAACCCGGACTTGAGCACTGGCAGAATCCGCCCGCTCAACGCCGCGATCCCGCCCACCGCCTCGGGATGACGCAGGGCCACCTCGTAGGACATCATCGCGCCTTGGCTGAAACCCACCAGGAATACCTTATTAGGTTCGGTGTGATACTTCTTCGCCGCCTGTGCGACAAAATCCAGCAACACTGCGCCGCTGGCCTTCAAATCATCTGTCTCACCGTCATAGGCGCCATCACCTTTCTGGCGGAACCACTGATAACGGCCCTCCTCTATCACCATCGGTGCGCGTACCGACAGGTAGTTGTATGACGCGGGCAGTTCATCCTTGATGTCGAACAGGTCTTCTTCGTTACTGCCAAAACCGTGGAGGAAAATCACCAGGGGCTGATGGCGCGATTCGGGGCTGGCCTGCTCCAGGTACTTGAGCGGCAGATCGGTTTGCAGCGGGGTTTGAGCGTGGACGGCGGTGGACGGCGGTGGACGCCAGGAGTGTCAGCAGAGCGAGAAACTTCAACATAAACCTTCCTTCACAAGTGCAGGATTCGGGGCAGAGCCTAACACCTCTTTTGGCCTTTGATCGTTCCCACGCTCTGCGTGGGAATGCAGCCCGGGACGCTCTGCGTCCCAGAAGCCGAACGCGGAGCGTCCGTTGAGGCATTCCCACGCAGAGCGTGGGAACGATCAGTGAGGATCTTCAATCGTTGATGAGTTTTCCGACCCGAATCGGCTCGCGCCCCGCCACCTTTGCCTGCCAGGTGCCCGGCTGTGTATAGCGCCCACGGTCAATCGCAAACAACACCCCACTGGTCCCGGCGCAAACAGTGGTGACCCGATCGTTCAATGGATCAACCACTTCGAACAGCGCATCCCCGTTCTCCACCCACTCGCCCGAATCGCGCAGAAAACTGACGACCCCATGATGCGGCGCGAACAGGTATTGGGTGCCTTCGAACGGCATGCCTTCACAGCATTCGTTCGGGGCCGCAGGCCAAGCGCCTTTGATGAAACCCTGCTCGGCGAGGAAGCCGAGAATCGCCTCGCAATTGGCTTGGGCCTGATCGACGCGGGTATCACCCATGCTGCCCAGTTCCAGCGTCGTCGCCAGGTTGGCCGGCGGAATCGCGGCCTCTGGGAAAGCCCTGGCCAGGCGCAACCACGGGGTTGAACACGACTCATCGAATGAACTGCCGCCGGAGTCTTCGCAGAGCAACGCCACCCCGGCCTTCAAACGCGCCGCCAGGGATTGCCACTGCGGCCAGTGTTGCGGCAAGGCGTACAGATGAATCGCCGCGTCGAAATCACAATGCAGATCGAGAGTGATGTCGGCCTCACAGGCGTGGCGCAACAGCAAACGGTGCATGGCTTCAAGCTGCGAGGCCGGTGCCGGCAAATCGTCGAGTACCTGGCCCATGGTTTGGCGAATCAGCGCAATGTTGGCCGCCGCGTCACTGCCCAAGCGATCACCGATTAACTCGGCCACCGGTGCGCTGAGTTCGACGAAGGAGCGGTTGAAATTCTTGCCGCTGCCCAGCTCGAAGCGGCCCATGTGGCTGCCTTGCAGGTGTTGATCGAGGCCGATGGGATTGGCCACCGGAACCAGTTCGATCACGCCCTGCAACTGGCCCTGGGTTTCGAGTTCGGCCAGACGTTTTTTCAGTTCCCACGCCGTGCGCATGCCCGGCAGTTCATCCGCGTGCAGGCTGGCCTGGATGTAGACCTTGCGAGTGCCCGTGCCATAACGAAACACGCTGAGGGTGCGTTCGGTGCCCAAGTGACTCCAGGGCAGTGAATGGTCGATGCGTTGCATGGAAACTCCTGAATATCTGAACGGCGAAAATCACCTGTAGGAGCGAGTCTGCTCGCGAAAGCAGTGTGTCAGGCAAAAGACTTACCACTGGAAAACCGCTTTCGCGAGCAGGCTCACTCCCACAGGGATCTCATTTCAACAGAGAAAGAGCATAAAAAAAGTGGCAACCGCGTCAACGGTTGCCACTTTTTTGAACGGCGTGATTAATGGCCGTAAACGTCAAAGTCGAAGTACTTGTCTTGCACTTGCTTGTACTTGCCGTTGGCGCGGATTTCGTTGATGGCGGTGTTGAATTTCTCAGCCAAAGCGGTATCGCCCTTGCGCACAGCAATACCGGCGCCGCCGCCGAAGTACTTGGCGTCTTCGTAGGTCGGGCCGACGAAAGCGAAGCCTTTGCCGGCGTCGGTTTTCAGGAAACCGTCGTCCAGGTTGACCGAGTCGGCCAGCATCGCATCGAGACGACCGGCGACCATGTCCAGGTTGGCTTCCTGCTGGGAGCCGTAGCGAACCAGGTTGATCCCGGCCGGCACCAGCACTTCAGTGGCGAAGCGGTCGTGGGTACTGGCGCGCAGCACACCGACTTTCTTGCCTTTGAGTTCGGTCAGCGGATCCTTGATGTCGGTGCCTTCCTTCATCACGAAGCGCGCCGGGGTGTGGTAGTACTTGATGGTGAAGTCGACGTTCTTTTTGCGATCGTCGGTGATGGTCATGGAGGACAGGATTGCGTCGATTTTCTTGACCTTCAGCGCCGGGATCAGACCGTCGAACTCTTGCTCGACCCAGGTGCACTTCACTTTCATCTGCTCGCACAGTGCGTCGCCGATATCTACGTCGAAGCCGGTGAGTTTGCCGTCAGCGGTTTTCATCGAGAATGGCGGGTAACCGGCTTCGATACCGAGGCGGATCGGCTTGGCGTCTTCGGCCACAGCCGTCAGGGACAACATCGACAGTGCCAGGGCACCGAACATCACTAGCTTCTTCATTTATAACTCCTGTGTGCGGAGGCTTTTATTGGCAGCTTTCGATAGGCATTCGGTGGCTGCTTCCGATTGGAGAGCACCGAAGTGGCCGGCAGTCTAGAGCGGCTCAAGGAGGTTCAATTGTGTTAAAGCGACAAATACTTATAGAAAAGCAGCCGGCGGATACGAGTCCCTTGAAGCGTGCGCCAAGCCGGTGCAAAGACTGTAGGACAAGTCCTTTTTTCAGACAAAACCTACAAGCAGAAACTACAAGAGAGCCCTTATGCCCACGTTGAACCTGATCCAGCACCACCCCGCCGAAGGACCCGGCGCCATTGCCACGTGGGCCACGTCCCGAGGTTTGACCTTGAACGTGTTTCGCGCCGACCTCGGCCAGTTGCCGCCAGTCAGAGCAGCGCCGGTGATTCTGTTGGGCGGGCCTTATGAGTCCAAAGCCGGGCCGGCCTGGCTGGAAGCTGAACGCCAGTGGTTGGCGGGCAGCCTGGATCAAGGCGCGGCGGTGTTTGCGATTTGTCTGGGGGCGCAGTTACTGGCGCTGAGTCTGGGCGGGAATGTGCGGCGGATGAATCGATGGGAGACCGGTTGGACGCCCGTGACCTTTGTCGATGGCCAGACGTTACAAGTGCTGGAATGGCACGAAGACGCCATCGACCTGCCGCCAAACGCGCAGTTGCTGGCCAGCAGTGACCAGTGCGAGCAGCAGATGTATCGCGTCGGGCCGACGCGATTGGGTTTGCAGTTTCATCCGGAGTGGACGGCTGAATCGGTAGCGACGCTCAATGCACACTTTGCCGACGAGTCGCCGCTGCCCCGGGATCAACAGGACAGCGCCGCCTATGCAACCGTGTTCGAATGGTTGCAGGTGACGCTTGATGCCTGGTGGGCTGCTTCTTCAGGCACACACTAAAGCAGAGGATGAGTAAGCCCCCTCACCACAGTTGATCAGCGGGGTCTGGCAGTCAGCATTCACAACCGATCACGGCATTCACTGACTGTTGCGCCTTCACACTCAACTTAAATCCTTCATCCAGCCACCCGGTCACCCCACCAATCATTTCCTTGACCGGGTAACCCAGCGCCGCCAGTTTCACCGCAGCCTTGTTGGCACCGTTGCAGTGGGGCCCGGCGCAATACACCACGAACAGGCTGGTTTTCGGGTAGGCCGCCAGGCTTGCAGCGTTCAGCAGTCGCCCCGGAATATTGATCGCTCCCGGCACATGGCCACGCTCGAACGCGAGCGGGCCGCGCACGTCTATCAGGACAAAATCCACTTCGCCGGCCTGTTGGCTGCCGTGGACGTCGGAACAATCGGTTTCGAATGTCAGGCGATTGCTGAAATGCATCAGGGCGACGGCTGATGGGGCGGCGGGAATCTCGCGGACCAGGCTGGTCATGGGCTGTACTCCAAAGTCTCGGTGGGTGTGAGAAGACTTTATCCGCCCGACGCTTGCGGCTACAGTGGCGCACAAGACACCCACCGGGAACTTTCCGCCAAATGCAGCCCACCCCTGGATTGGTCGCGATTCTGGCCTACGACGGCCTCTGCACATTCGAGTTCGGCATCGCCGTGGAGATCTTCGGCCTGGCCCGTCCGGAGTTCGACTTCCCTTGGTACGAGCACCGGATCGCCGCCGTCGATCAGGGGCCGATGCGCGCCATGGGCGGAATACAAGTGCTGGCCGATGGCGGCATGGAGCTGCTCGAAGATGCCCGGACCATCATCATTCCCGGCTGGCGTGACCGCAGCGCCCCGGTGCCTGAGGCATTGATCGCGGCCCTGCGCCAAGCCCATGCGCGGGGTGCGCGGCTGCTGTCGATCTGCTCGGGTGTGTTCGTGCTGGCGGCCACCGGTTTGCTCGACGGTCACGGCGCCACTACGCACTGGCGCTACACCGCTGAATTGGCCGAGCGGTTTCCGAACATTCTGGTGGACCCGGACGTGCTCTATGTCGATTCAGGTCAACTGATCACCTCGGCCGGCAGCGCTGCCGGCATCGATGCCTGCCTGCATTTGGTGGCGCGGGACTTCGGTACGCAAGTGGCCAACTCGGTGGCGCGGCGGCTGGTGATGTCGCCGCAACGCACCGGCGGCCAGGCGCAGTTCATTCCGACACCGGTCAGTCCTACGCCGCGTAGCGATTTGTCGCGCGTCATGCAGTGGGCACGCGAGCGTTTGCATGAACCGCTGGAGGTGCGCGAGCTGGCGAGTGAAGCGGCGATGAGTGAACGGACGTTTCTGCGCCGCTTCACTGAAGCCACCGGCATGCCGCCCAAGGCCTGGTTGCAGCATGAGCGCCTGGGCCGGGCTCGCGAGCTGCTTGAAAGCACGAGCCAGAACACCGACCAGATTGCCCAGCGCTGCGGTTATCGCTCGGTGGAGAGTTTTCGGGTGGCGTTTCGCAGCGTGGTAGGCGTGCCGCCGTCGGTGTATCGGGAGCGGTTTGGGCGGGAGTCAAAGGCGATTTTTTGAGGTGTTTTTTAGGGCCTCATCGCGAGCAGGCTCGCTCCCACAGTTGACCGAGTTGTCTGGACGGACGCGGTCTAATGTGGGAGTGAGCCTGCTCGCGATGAGGCCAGCCCAGACACCAATTTTCTCAAGGCTTGCGCAACAGATAGGTATCCATAATCCACCCATTCTCCAACCGTGCCGCCTTGCGCACTCGCTCTATCTCATCCGCCACATCCTTGAGCTTGCCGCTGATCAAAATCTCATCCGGCGTGCCCAAGTAAGCCCCCCAATAAATCTCTGTCTCCTGATCCGCCACCCGATGGTAGGAATCTTCTGCATCGAGCATCACCACCAGGCTGTCGGCATCGCTCACCTGCCCCGCCGCCAGACGCCGGCCAGTGGTGATTTCAATCGAGCGGCCAATGCGGTTCAGCGGCACCTTATGCTGCGCCGCCAGCGCCTGGACACTGGTGATACCGGGGATCACTTCAAATTCGAAGACACACCGGCCCGAGGCCAGAATCGCCTGCAAGATCCGGATGGTGCTGTCGTACAACGCCGGATCGCCCCACACCAGAAAACCGGCGCACTGCTCGTCAGTCATTTCCTCGCTGATCAACCGTTCGAACGTCCGCTGTTTAGCCAGATTGAGATCTTCCACGCTGGCCTTGTAGTCCACATCACCGCGTTCGCGCTCCGGGCTGTGGGCTTCGACGAAGCGGTAGTCGCGATCGGTGATGTAGCGCTCGCAGATCTCGCGGCGCAGGTCGATCAGCTTGTCCTTGCTCTGCCCCTTGTCCATAAGGAAAAACACGTCGACGAGGTTCAGCGCTTTCACGGCTTGCATCGTGATGTAGTCGGGGTTGCCGGCGCCGATGCCGATGACCAGAAGTTTTTTCATCAATAGGCTCCTTCAGGCTCAGTGCCCAACAAGCGTAAACGCCAACGGCCGTTGAACCGCAACTCGATGGCCGACAGCGGTTCAACATCGATCAGGTTGAACGCTGCGCTTTGCAGCACTTGCGTCAGCGCGGCGCGAATCACAAATGGATGGGTGATGGCAACGATGTGTCCCGGTGTAGCCTCCAGTGTTTTCAGCCACGCGGCTACTCGCTCTGCGAGTTGCATCACCGACTCGCCACCGTGGGGCGCGGCATGCGGATCATCGAGCCAGATCTGCAGCGCTTCGGCGGCGTTTTTTTGCAGATCGTCGATCCGCACGCCCTGCCAGCGCCCGAAATCGCAATCCCTCAATGCCTCGACAATTTCCACGGCGCTGCCGAACAGCTCGGCGGTTTGCCGGGTTCGCAGTTCAGGTCCACACACCAGTCGCGGCGTCCCCTTGAACTGAGCACGACGCGATCCCCTTGCCGATTGCCAATCCATTTCTATCGGCTCGTTCGTAGGAAAACGCGCCAATTTTTGTGCGACGGTTCGAGCGTGGCACATCAAAGTCAAACGGGTTGCCTGCACGAAGGATTACTCTGTCGATGGAATGGAAAACGGCAAAACGCCGCAAACAATTGGCCAATTGTGCCGCAAGAAGCGCGATCCAGGGCGTTTCGTTTGATCGGGCAAACACAGGTTCCAACCCACACCCGCCTGAAAAAATCAGCGATATCCGACACCACTATGGGCGATGGCCTACAAGCTCTGTCGACTTCCATGTAGCCCAGGGCCCACGGGGTTTTTGCCCTTTTTTTTGGCGTTAAAAATCCATTGAAAAATTCACTAGACATGTTGAGTCCGCTACATAAATACTGTTTTAGCAATTTATGAAATGAAACCGACATATCCATCCAGCAGGAGCCCGGATGCCTTCTCTCAGAGACCTGATCACCGATCCCGGCCTGGACCTTACGCCGTCGGAACGCAAAGTGATCCGTGCGTTGCTGGACCAGTACCCGCGTAACGGACTGGGCCCGATGTCACGTTTGGCCGAACATGCCGGTGTCAGCGATCCCACCATCGTGCGACTGGTCAAAAAACTGGGTTTCAGCGGTTATGCCGATTTCCAGGATGCCCTGCTCAGCGACATGGACCACCGCCTCCGTTCTCCCAGCACGCTGTTGCAACCCCGTGCTCATCTTCAGAAAGGCGACGCCTGGAGCCAATATCTGGCGCACAGCCATCGAGCGCTGGTGGACACCCATGCGCTGACCCAACCCGAAGATGTGCGGATTCTACTGGAATGGCTGCTCGACGCCCGCCATCAGGTGCATTGCTTCGGCGGGCGCTTCAGCAGTTTCCTCGCCAGTTATTTACTCAATCACTTGCGCTTGCTGCGCCCAGGTTGTTTCGCCCTGGAAGACAACGCGCAACTGCCCGACCGTTTGTTCGACGTGCAGCGCCAGGACGTGGTGCTGGTGTTCGACTATCGCCGCTATCAGTCACAGGCCCTGCGCGTGGCCAATGCGGCGAAAAGTCGCTATGCACGCGTGGTGTTGTTCACTGACATCTATGCTTCACCGTTGCGGGAAATGGCCGACCTGATCATCAGTGCGCCAGTGGAATCGGTGTCGGCCTTCGACACTCTGGTTCCGGCGCTGGCCCAGGTCGAAGCGCTGATCGCCTGCCTGACCCTGCGCAGTCCGGACTTGGCCGATCGCCTGGAAGGCATCGACGCCCTGCGGACCGACTTCGACACCCACCTGCTGGAGGAAAAATAAGGATGTTCAAGCTCCCCCACCACTCACCTCGGGATTTGCCATTCGTCACCGATCACACCGCGCTGTTACTGGTGGACATGCAACGCGCCTGGCTTGAGCCGCAGTTCGACCCGCACCTCAACGGGCCGGATGCCGAATACTTCCTGACCCGCACCCACATGCAAGTGGTGCCCAATCAACGCCGGCTGCTCAGCGCTTTTCGCAGCGCCCGGCAAAACGTGCTGCACACGATCATCGAAAGCCTCACCGCCGATGGCCGCGACCGCTCGCTGGACCACAAGTTCTCGGACATGCACTTGCCCAAGGGCAGCCCGCCAGCACGGATCATCGACGACCTGACCCCGGCAGAAAACGAAATCGTACTGCCCAAGACCTCGTCCGGGGTCTTCAATTCCACCAATATCGACTACGTGCTGCGCAACCTCGGGACGCGGCACCTGATCATCGCCGGCATCGTCACCGACCAGTGCGTGGACATGGCCGTGCGCGATGCCGCCGACCGCGGTTATCTGGTGACGCTGGTGGAAGATGCCTGCGCGACTTATACGCCCGCGCGGCATCAGGCCTGCCTGAATGCAATCAGGGGTTACTGCTGGATCACCGACACCCAGACCGTGCTTGGCCGGTTGCAGGAGATGCAGGCATGAGCGAGCGTCTGCTGCCACTGCCCATGACCACTCTCGTCACCACCGACCTGATCGGCGTGACGCGTGGACGCTCCTTTCCCACGGACGAACTCGAGCGCTATCTAAAGATGGGGTGTGGCTGGGTGCCGGCCAACAGTGCGCTGACCCCGCAAGACATCATCGCCTACACCAACCCGTGGGGCGCTTATGGTGATTTGCGGCTGACGCCCGACCTGCTCAGTCGAGTGACGGTCGACAACGGCCCGGATGCCAATGCCCCGGCACTGGATTTCATGCACAGTGACATTTGCGAAACCGATGGTCGCCCGTGGGGGGCCTGCCCGCGTACGTTGTTGCGCAACGAGGTGGAGCGTTATCGCGTCGAGTTGGGCTTGCAAATCAATGCGGCGTTCGAGCATGAATTCAACTTGAACACCGGCGACGTTGAACACCTGGCGTTTTCCCTGCAAGCCCAGCGTCAGGGGGCCGAGTTTGGCGGTTGGCTGCTCGGCGCCCTGCGGGCCGGTGGCGTCGAGCCGGAAATGTTCCTGCCTGAGTACGGCAAGCATCAATACGAAATCACTTGCCGCCCGACCCTTGGGGTGGCCGCTGCCGATCGCGCGGTGAACGTGCGTGAAATCACTCGCGAGATCGCCCGGCAAATGGGCCTGGCGTTGAGCTTCGCGCCCAAGACCTCGGAGCATGCGGTGTGCAACGGTGTGCACCTGCACATCAGCCTGTTGGACCTGGCGGGCCAACCAGTGATGTACGACGCCGGCACCACCAATGGCTTGTCGACTCTCGGCCAGCACTGGGCCGCCGGCATCCTGCATTACCTGCCCGCACTCTGTGCGTTTACCGCGCCAACGCCGGTATCTTACGAACGTTTGCAGCCCCATCACTGGAGCGCATCCTACGCGTGCCTCGGGCAACGCAACCGCGAAGCAGCGCTGCGAATCTGCCCGACGACAAGCCTGGGCGGCAAATCGGTGGCGTCACAATACAACCTGGAATTTCGCGCCATGGACGCCACGTCCTCACCGCACCTGGCCATGGCTGCGCTGCTGATTGCCGGCCGGCTGGGCATCGAGCAACGCCTGGCCTTGAACGCAATCACCGATGAAGTCCCCGACTCCCTGAACGAAGAACAACGCCAGGCACGCGGCATCGTCGCCCTGCCCGCGTCCCTTGCCCAGGCCCTGGATTGCCTGCGCAATAGCGAGGCGCTGATCGAGGCCTTGCCGAGCGCGTTGCTGGACACCTACTTCGCCCTGAAAACCGAGGAACTGACCCTGACGGAACAGCTGTCGCCCGCCGAACGCTGTGAGCACTATGCGCGCCTGTACTGAATCTGCTGAGTTCGGTCTTTACACCGGGCCCGCGTACACCCTGAGTCGGGAAGACTCCGATCACCCGTTGATTCTGGTGTGCGAGCACGCCAGCCGTTTTATTCCGGCCGGGTTGAATGACCTGGGCTTGAGTCACGAGGCGGCCCGCGAGCACATCGCCTGGGACATCGGCGCCCTGGCGCTGGCCGAGGGTTTGGCCCGAGCGTTGGGCGCAACCTTGTTGGCGGCCAATTATTCACGGCTGCTGGTGGACCTCAACCGACCGCTGCAAGCCCCGGACAGCATTCCGGCACAGAGCGAAATCTATCAGGTGCCGGGCAACCGGGACCTGGATGAAGCCACCCGCGAGTATCGTCGGCAATCTTTGTTCGAGCCGTTTCATTCGCGTCTGACTGACTTGATCGACGAGCGTGTCGCTCAAGGACGAACGGTGCGGGTGGTGGGAGTTCACAGTTTCACACCGGTCTATCACGACCAGCCTCGTGCGCTGGAAGTCGGCGTGTTGTTTGGCAAGGGCGTGGAATATGCCCAGCGTTTGATCGATGGCCTGCGCCGGCATCCATTGAAGGTTGCCGGTAATGAACCGTACAAAATCAACCCGCTGGGCGACATGACCGTGCCGGTCCATGGCGATGCACGAGGGCTGGAATCGGTGTTGATCGAGGTGCGCAACGACCTGCTGCGCACGCCTGAAAATGTCCGTCGTTTTACCGAATACCTGGCGCCACTGTTGTAAAGCAATCGCTTCAAACTCGCAGCTTGCAGCTGCTTTCATCCCAAGGAGAAAGGCTTCATGGAAATAGAAGAATTCGGCTACAAGCAAGAGTTAAAACGCAGCCTGTCGCTGACCGACCTGGTGGTGTACGGCATGATCTTCATGATCCCCATCGCACCGTTCGGTGTGTATGGCTACGTCAACGCCGAGGCGCCAGGGCTGGTACCGCTGGCCTACATCATCGGCATGGTGGCGATGCTCTTCACTGCCCTGAGTTACGGCAGCATGGCCCGGGCCTTTCCGATTGCCGGTTCGGTTTATTCCTACGCGCAACGGGGCCTGAACCCGCACGCAGGGTTTATCGCCGGCTGGCTGATGCTCCTCGATTACCTGCTGATTCCGCCGCTGCTGTATGTGTACGCGGCCATGGCCCTGAACCATTTGTACCCGGACATTCCGAAGGTCGGTTTCATCCTGGCCTTCCTGGTCAGCGCGACCTTCGTTAACTTGCGCGGCATCACCTTCACCGCGCGAATGAACATCATCTTTCTGCTGGCGCAACTGGTGGTGCTGGGGATCTTCCTGTTCTACGCCTGGAACGCACTGCACAGCGGCGGCGGTAACGGTCAGCTGACACTGGCGCCGTTGTACAACCCCGAGACATTCAACTTCGCCCTGCTGATGCAAGCGGTGTCGATTGCGGTGCTGTCGTTCCTCGGTTTCGATGCGATTTCCACCCTCGCCGAAGAGATCAAGGGTGACCCGGGCCGCAGCGTCGGCAAGGCCGCGCTGATCACGCTGGTGGTCATGGGCGTGATCTTCGTCGTGCAGACCTGGATTGCGACAGACCTGGCGGCCGGCATGGGTTTCAAAACGGCTGACACGGCTTTTTATGAAATCGCTGAACTCGCGGCCGGCAGCTGGCTGGCCACCCTGACCGCCGTGGCGACCGCACTGGCCTGGGGTGTGGCGGTGGCAATCACCTCCCAAGCGGCAGTGTCTCGTCTGCTGTTCGGCATGGCCCGGGACGGCAAGTTGCCAAAGGTTCTGGCCAAGATTCATCCCAAACACAATACGCCGTACGTGAGCATCTACCTGGTGGCCGTGCTGTCGCTGCTGATCTGCTACCTGTTCATCAACTCGGTGGACACCCTTACCTCGCTGGTGAATTTCGGCGCACTGAGCGGTTTCATGTTGCTGCACCTGACGGTCATCAACTACTACTGGCGCCGGCAGAAATCCGGCCAGGTCATCCGTCACCTGATCTGCCCGGTGATCGGCTTCATCATCGTCGCGGCGATCATGTACAACATGGGCGTCGATGCGCAGAAACTCGGCCTGATCTGGATTGCCCTGGGCCTGGTCTACCTGTTTGTACTCAACAAACTGGGCAGCCGTGCAGCACTGCCCGACCCAAGCAACGGCTGACAAGAAAAAGAGCGGCGTCTGACAAAAATTCAGGCGACCGCCGATTGAACGCGTGGAAACCGACAGTGATAGTCAGGTTCGGTGCCAACCGCTGAACCCTTTGATACAGGAGTGCATCCATGCTGGTCTTACGTCCAGTCGAGTTAACCGACCTGCCCCAGTTGCAGCAACTGGCGCGCGACAGTCTGGTAGGCGTCACGTCCTTGCCGGACGATACCGAATGCCTGCGCGAGAAGATTCTCGACTCCTGCGCCTCGTTCGAAAAAGACGTTGAGAGTCACGGCCCGGAGAACTATTTCTTCGTGCTGGAAGATCTGACCCGAGAGCGCTTGGTGGGCTGCTCGGAGATCCTGGCCACCGCCGGTTTCAGCGAGCCGTTCTACAGCTTGCGCAACCGGCATTTCACCAGCGCCTCGCGGGAGCTGAACATCGAGCACGGCGTGCCCGCGTTGTCGTTGTGCCACGACCTCAGCGGCCATACCTTGCTGCGCGGTTTTCATATTGACGCAGCGCTGGTGCGCACACGGTTCTCTGAACTGCTATCCCGGGCGCGGCTATTGTTCATCGCCGCCCACTCGCGACGCTTTTCCGAAGCCGTCATCACCGAGATTGTCGGCTTCAGCAGCGATGAAGGGCACTCGCCGTTCTGGGATGCCGTGGGCAAGCACTTTTTCGACCTACCCTACGTCGAGGCCGAGCGACTTTGCGGCCTGGAAAGCCGAACCTTCCTCGCCGAACTGATGCCGCAATACCCGATCTACGTGCCAATGCTGCCCCAGGCGGCGCAGGACTGCATCGGCCGCATCCACCCCGATGGCCAGGAGGCTTTCGATATCCTCGAGCGCGAAGGCTTCGAAACCAACAGCTACATCGACCTGTTCGACGGCGGTCCGACGTTGTATGCGCGCACTCCCGGCATCCGCTCCATCGCCCAGAGCCAGACCGGCACGGCGAAACCGGGTGCGACCATCGATGCCCTTGGCAGCTATCTGGTGAGCAACGATTCGCTGAAGGACTACCGCGCCATCGTTGCCGATCTGGATTACCAGGCCGGGCAACCTGTGGGGTTGAGCGCCGAGATGTGCGCCGCCCTGAACGTGACCGAAGGCAGCCCTATCCGGCTGATCGCCCTGTGAGCATCACCCGGCCCCGCGCCCAACGACAGCGCCCGAGCGGGCGTGCAGAAGGAGTTGCATCATGATTGTCCGCCCGGTTCGCGTCACCGACCTGCCCGCCTTGCTGGACCTGGTGCACCAGGCCGGCCCCGGCTTCACTACCCTGCCGGCCAACGAGGAACGCCTGTCCCACCGGGTACGCTGGGCCCAACGAACCTTCGCCGAACAGGTCGAACGCGCCGATGCCGATTACCTCTTCGTACTCGAGGATGACGATCAGCAATTGGTGGGTGTCAGCGCTCTGGTCGGCGCCGTAGGCCTGCGCGAGCCCTGGTACAACTACCGGGTCGGGCTCACGGTCAGTTCGTCACCGGACCTGGGTATCCGGCGACAGATTCCGACGTTGTTCCTGAACAATGAAATGACCGGCCAATCGGAGATTTGCTCGCTGTTTCTGCGACCCGATCAACGCCAGGGCAGTAACGGTCGATTGCTGTCGTTGGGGCGGTTGTTGTTTGTGGCCGAGTTTCCGCACCTGTTCGGCGACAAACTCATCGCCGAACTGCGTGGCAGCGCCGACGAACAAGGTTGTTCGCCATTCTGGGACAGCCTGGGCCGGCACTTCTTCAAGATGGATTTCAGCCACGCCGATCACTTGTCGGGGCTGGGCAGCAAGTCGTTCATCGCTGAACTGATGCCACGCCAACCGCTTTACACTTGCCTGCTCACCGAACAGGCCCAGGCCGTGATCGGCAAGGCGCACCCGAACACCGAACCGGCCCTGAAAATCCTCACCGCCGAAGGTTTTGCCCATAAGGGTTACATCGACATCTTTGACGCCGGCCCGGTGATCGAAGCCCCGGTCTCGAATATCCGCACCGTGCGCGACAGCCAACCGCTGCTGCTGGCCATCGGCACGCCCGACGAGCAGGCCCCGGTGTGGCTGATCCATAACCGTCGCCTGGAAAACTGCCGCATCACCGCCGCCCAGGCCAGACTGGTGGGCAACAGCCTGATCGTCGACCGCCTCACCGCCAAACGCCTGCAACTGCAACCCGGCAATTCGGTGCGCGCCGTGCCACTGCTTAATCAACAACAGCAGCAGTCAGTGGCGGCGTGACCGACGCAGGTCCATCCGCCTCTGAAAATCGTCATCATCCTTTCCCCGCCCGCGTGATAGCCTTTTGTTCCTTCGGCGTTGACACTTTTGCTCAAGCCCTTCCATGCCCTTTGCAGTGGTGGAACTCATATGTCCAGGCTTTCTCATCAAGATTTACGCCGTAACTTTCGCGAGCTTTTCGCTTCCAGCGCCTGCTATCACACCGCCTCGGTCTTCGACCCGATGTCGGCCCGCATTGCCGCTGACTTGGGTTTTGAGGTAGGGATCCTGGGCGGTTCGGTCGCATCGTTACAGGTACTGGGCGCCCCCGACTTTGCCTTGATCACCCTCAGCGAGTTCGCCGAGCAGGCCACTCGCATTGGCCGCGTTGCTCAATTGCCGGTGATCGCCGACGCCGACCACGGCTACGGCAATGCGCTCAATGTCATGCGCACCATCGTCGAACTCGAGCGCGCCGGTGTCGCCGCCCTGACCATCGAAGACACGCTCCTGCCCGCCCAGTTCGGCCGCAAGTCCACCGACCTGATCGGGGTGGCGGAAGGCGTCGGCAAAATTCGTGCGGCACTGGAAGCCCGGGTCGACTCGGAAATGGCAATCATCGCCCGCACCAACGCTGGAATCCTGCCGGTGCAGGAAGTCATCAGCCGTACCTGTCATTACCAGCAGGCCGGTGCGGACGGCATTTGCATGGTGGGCGTGCGGGACTTCGACCACCTCGAACAAATCGCCGAGCACCTGAGCGTTCCGCTGATGCTGGTCACCTACGGCAACCCGTTGCTGCGCGACGACAAACGCCTGGCCGAACTCGGCGTGCGGGTCACGATCGATGGTCACGGCGCCTACTTCGCCGCGATCAAGGCCACGTATGACAGCCTGCGGGAACAACGGCAGTACTTTACGCAGGCATCGGACCTGAGTGCGACCGAGTTGACTCATACCTATACGCAGCCTGAGGAATACATCCGTTGGGCGGAAGAGTTTATGAGCGTTAAGGAATAACCGTTCAGTGCGTTTGACGGGTGAACTGACCTGCTCGCGATAGCGTCAGATGCCACACCACTTTGATCGTTCCCACGCTCTGCGTGGGAATGCAGCCCGGGACGCTCCGCATCCCCTCCAAAGCCGAACGCAGAGCGTCCGTTGAGGCATTCCCACGCGGGAGCGTGGGAATGATCAGTGGTGGGATTAGCGTTTGGCCAACTCCATGATCATCCGCGACAACAGATAAATCCGCGGCGCCACGCTCTCGACCTCCGCGTATTCCTCCGACGGACTGATCGTTCCCACGCTCTGCGTGGGAATGCAGCCCGGGACGCTCCGCGTCCCCTCCAAAGCCGAACGCAGAGCGTCCGTTGAGGCATTCCCACGCGGGAGCGTGGGAACGATCAGTGGTGGGATTAGCGTTTGGCCAACTCCATGATCATCCGCGACAACAGATAAATCCGCGGCGCCACGCTCTCAACCTCCGCGTATTCCTCCGGTGTATGAATATTGCCGCCAACAATCCCGAACCCATCCAGCGTCGGCGTACCCACACCCGCTGACAGGCTGGCATCCGCAGCCCCACCGCTACCTTCTTCCGTCAACTTGCGACCAATCTCCCCGTAAATCCCCTGAGCCATCGCCATCAACCGATCCGATTCCGGCGTTTGCGGCATCGGCGGCAATCCGCGCTGAAGTGTGGTGGTGACTTCTGTGTCAGCAATCAGCTTGTCTTTCGAAACCCGCGCCAGGTCCTTCTCGATCCGGTCAAACTCTTCCGGCACCGCCGCCCGCACGTCTGCCTTGGCGGTGGCTTGATCCGGAATGACGTTGGTGCGGTCGCCGGCCTTGAGAACGGTGAAGTTGATGGTAGTTTTCTTCTCCGCGTCGCCCAATTTGCCGAGCTGTAAAATCTGGTGCGCCGCTTCCATGGCGGCGTTGCGTCCCAGCTCTGGCGCGACACCGGCATGAGCTGCCTTGCCCTTGACCTCGACCACGGCGGTGGCACTGCCTTTGCGCCACACCACCAGGCCATCTGCCGGACGACCCGGTTCGAGGTTGAGGGTGACGTCATGGGCCTTGGCGGTTTTCTTGATCAGGTCGGTGGCGATGTCCGAGCCGGTTTCTTCGCTGGCGTCGAGCAGGAAGGTGATTTGCGCGTAGTCCTTGAAGTCGAGGTTTTTCAGGACTTTCAGCGCATAGATCCCGGCAACGATGCCGCCCTTGTCGTCCATCACGCCCGGCCCGTAGGCGCGGCCGTCCTTGATGTGGAACGGACGCTCGGCGGCCGAACCTTCCTTGAAGACGGTGTCCATGTGCGCCATCAGCAGGATTTTTGCCTTGCCGGTGCCTTTCAGGGTCGCGATCACATGGCTGCTTTTGTCCGGGGTATTGGGCACAAGCTCGATGGTCGCGCCGAGTTTTTTCAGTTCGTCGATGGCGATGTCGCTGACTTTCGTCAGGCCCGGTTCATGGCCGGAACCGGAGTCGATGTTCACCAAACGTTCGAGTAACTTCAGGGCTTCGCCCTTGTAGTGTTCGGAATCGGTGAGGACTTGTTTGTGCGGTTCGGCGAAGGCGGCGGGAGCAAAAGCGCCGAGAGCGAGGGTCAGGCCAAGGCTGGTGGCCAGCAGGGAGCGAGAGCGTTTGAACGTCATGAATCGATCCTTGTTTCGTGTCGGGGGATAAAAAACACCCTACCTGACTACGGCGCAAGGCTCTAGACCGAATGCGACACTGAGCGTTCGGCTTTGGACCGAGTTGAAACCATCGCGGGCAAGCCTTGCTCCTACAGGTCAGCGTCAGTTGATCGTTCCCACGCTCTGCGTGGGAATGCAGCCCGGGACGCTCCGCGTCCCATCCAAAGCCGAACGCAGAGCGTCCGTTGAGGCATTCCCACGCGGGAGCGTGGGAGCGATCAGCGGTGAGATAAGTATGTGTCCAACTCCATAATCATCCGCGACAACAAGTAAATCCGCGGCGCCACGCTCTCGACCTCCGCGTATTCCTCCGACGGACTGATCGTTCCCGCGCTCTGCGTGGGAATGCAGCCCGGGACGCTCCGCGTCCCATCCAAAGCCGAACGCAGAGCGTCCGTTGAGGCATTCCCACGCGGGAGCGTGGGAGCGATTACGTTTCACACCGAATCAAGTAATGGGTGATGCGGTGCGCCGTCGCTGCAACAGATGACGCGGTTGCGTCCGGTGGCCTTGGCTTCGTAGAGCGCCTGGTCGGCGTCGTTGAGCCACAGGGTCGCGTCGGTGTGGGCCGGGTTGAAAGCGGCCAGGCCGATGCTCAGGCTGACTCTCAGCGCCGGGCTCTGCTCATAGCCCAAGGTGGCGAAGCGATCACGCAGCGCATCCATGGCGGCTGCAGCGCTCGTGAGCGGAAGGTCCGGGAGGATCACGCAGAACTCGTCGCCACCGTAACGCCCGGCAACATCCGCCGCGCGCAGGTTCTGCTTGAGCATTTTGCTCAACTGGCGCAGCACAACGTCTCCGGCAACGTGGCCGTAGGTGTCGTTGATGGTTTTGAAATGGTCGATGTCGATCAGCGCAATCGCCCCGCCCTTCTGCTGACGTTTGCAACGCTGGAATTCGATTTCCAGTTGATCCTTCCAGGCGCCGTGATTCAACAGGCCGGTGAGGCTGTCGGTGCGGCTCAGGGCCAGCAATTCACGCTTTTGTCGCCCGAGGGTGTGGGCCTGGCGGAAGCAGATCCAGCCCAATGCCAGCGGATACAAACACATCAAGGGCAAACAGGCATACATCTGCAGTTGGTTGGTCTGCGGAACGAAGGCGGGGGAGAAAATCAGTAGTCCGACGCCCATCCCGAGAACTTGCGCCACGGTTCCCGCCAACAGGAAACGCAAACCGCCAATGGCCACATTGTTCATTGCCATCATGGCCAGGGTGGTCGCGGCGGGCAGCGGATTGAAGTGCATGGCTGCGACCCAAAAGCCGCCGAGAAAAGCATCCACCAGCAGGTTGCGGTGTTCGGCGTGATAAGGCACTGACGCGCGACGCGCCCATTGATAAGCCAGATGCGGCCAGAGTGCGGCGTTGAGCAGCATCGCCACCCAGACCCACGGTGCAGGGTTGAGCGGATACATCGCCGCGCTCACGAGCAACAGCCCCAAGGCTAAACCCAGGATTCGCGATGTATAGAGCCTCCTGGCCAGTGAAAGTCCTTTTCCTCCCGTTTTTCCCATAGAGGCCTCTGCGCCACTGAGACGGAACCTGAAAACACAAGGGGTTCAAGTGTGGTGAGAGTCTATCAGGGAAGCGGCAAATAGCCATCACCGGCGGGCGGCCTGAATACCAAGGCATAGCCATGAGGCGGGCGCCCAATGTTTGGCACCAGCCTGCCCGACTTCCCCAACCTGTTTATCGTCATCGGCCCCAACACAGGCATCGGCCACACCTCGGTGCTGTTCATCATCAAGTCTCAGATGAACTACATTCTTGATTGCATCCGTACGTTAAAAGAACAGGGTTTGCGCAGCATCGAAGTACGCCCCGAAGCAGAACGTACCTACACTGAAATGATCCACCGGGAAATGGAACGCACGGTATGGAAGTCCGGGGGCTGCCACAGTTGGTATCAAAGCAAGAGCGGTCATGTGATTGCGATGTTTCCGGGGTTCAGTTTCAGCTATCACCAGTTGACCAGAGCGCTGAAACCCGCCGATCACATGCTGTCCTGATCACGTAAAAGGAAGATGCCTGATGCTTTTGTTGGTTGTCGCAATCGCGGTTTTCGTGGCCTGGAGCTGGTTGAGTTACCCGGCCATCGGTCATTGGCTCTATGACTTGAACATGTCGGTAGAGGCGAAGCTGTATGGACTGCACAAAATTGTCGTGCCGATCGCCGAAATGACCGTCTCGACCTGGCAAGGCGGGCCGTACGAAGCGTCCAGCAGTGTGCTGATGCTCCACGGCTACAGCGCCGACAAGAATGTCTGGCTGCGTTTTGCCCGGCACTTTGTCGGCAACTATCGGGTGATCATCCCCGATATCGCCGGGCATGGCGAAACCGGCTTCAAGACGGGCGGCGGCTACGACATTCCCTTGCAGGCCAAGCGGATGATCCAGTTGCTCGATGTCTGCGGCGTCGAGAAAGTCCATGTAATCGGAAACTCAATGGGCGGTTACATGGCAGCGTGGCTGGCGGCCACGTACCCGGATCGCATTGTTTCGGTGGCCCTGATCGACCCGGCAGGTGTCACCGCCCCCGAAGCCAGCGACCTGGAGCGGCATTTGGCCAAGGGCCACAACCCGTTCCTGATTCACTCGCGGGAAGAATTCCAGCGTTTCTACGCCATGACCATGGCCGAACCGCCGTGGGTACCCAAAGTGGTGCTGGACGCCATCGCGCAACGCTATGAACAGAGCCGCGATGAGCTGGAGGAAATCTTCAACGGCTTCCGTGCCAGTCCGCCGATGGAGCCGAAACTGCCCGACATCAAGTGCCCGGCACTGTTGCTGTGGGGGCACAAAGACCGCTTGATCGATGTCAGCAGCGTGGCGATCTGGAGCAAAGGCATCGCCGATCTGCGAGTGGAAGTCTGGGACCACACCGGCCATATGCCGATGGTGGAACAACCGACGAACACGGCACGGCTGTACCGGGAATTTTTGGCATCACTGCGTTCTGAAAGCCCTCAGGATCAGCGGCTGCACTGAACATGCAGTCCTTTGCAGAATGAAGTTCGTAAGATTCTTCGTTTGTCGGCGCCGCACAAGGCTGCGATCTTTTCTCGCATCCTTTACGTCACCGCGCCAGGAATTCTTTCATGAGTCATCCGAACTTCATCAGCCCTGACCTGATCCGCCAACGCTTTTCCAAAGCGATGTCCGACATGTACCGCGAAGAAGTGCCGCTGTATGGCGCGCTGATGGAACTGGTGGAACAGACCAACCGTCACGTGCTGGACAGCGATCCGCACATCGCCCGACAGTTGCACAGCACCGGTGAAATCCAGCGCCTGGACCTGGAGCGGCATGGCGCGATCCGTGTCGGCACCGCCGATGAACTGGCGACCCTCGCCCGACTGTTTGCGGTGATGGGCATGCAACCGGTGGGTTATTACGACCTGACCCCGGCCGGCGTACCGGTCCACTCCACGGCTTTTCGCGCGGTGCATGAGGCGGCGCTACAGGTCAGCCCGTTCCGGGTATTCACCTCCCTGCTGCGTCTGGAACTGATCGAAGACCTGGAACTGCGAGCGTTCGCCCAGTCGGTGCTGGACAAGCGTTCGATCTTCACACCCACCGCGCTAAGCCTCATCGACCGCGCCGAAACCCAGGGCGGTCTTACGGAACAGGAAGCCCGGGACTTCGTCGAACAGGCACTGGAAACGTTCCGCTGGCACCACACCGCCACCGTGACCGCCGAGCAGTACCGCAAGCTCTGCGCCCAGCATCGCCTGGTCGCCGACGTGGTAGCGTTCACCGGCCCGCATATTAACCACCTGACGCCGCGCACCCTGGACATCGACATCGTCCAGGCGCAAATGCCTGTTCACGGCATCACCCCCAAAGCGGTGATCGAAGGCCCGCCCCGCCGTCAGTGCCCGATCCTGCTGCGCCAGACCAGTTTCAAAGCCCTGGACGAGCCTGTCGCCTTCACCGATCAGACCCGGACTCACGGCAGCCACAGCGCCCGTTTCGGCGAGATCGAACAACGCGGCGCGGCGCTCACCCCCAAAGGCCGGGCGCTTTACGACCGATTGCTCAACGCTGCCCGTGATGAACTGAAAGACTTCCCCAGTGAGGCCAATGCTGCACGTTACAACGCGCTGATGGCGCAGCACTTTGCGCAATTCCCTGACACCCTTGAGGGCATGCGCCGAGAGGAACTGGCGTACTTCCGCTACTTCGTCACGGAAAAAGGGTTGGGGGCGGACGAATTGAAATCCTGGTCGCTGGAGGATCTGCTCAGCGGCGGCTATTTGCGGGTTGAGCCGTTGGTGTACGAAGATTTCCTGCCTGTCAGCGCTGCGGGGATTTTTCAGTCGAACCTGGGAGATGCCGCGCAAACCCACTATGGCGTGCAATCGAACCGGCAGGTGTTCGAGATGGCGCTGGGGCGATCGACAATTGATGAATTGGCGTTGTATGCCGAGACGCAACGACGCTCGATCGAGGAATGCCGCGAGGCAATGGGATTGGCGAGTCTGGCTTGACCTTGTGGCGAGGGAGCTTGCTCCCGCTTGAGTGCGCAGCACTCACAAAAATCTGCAATCGTTCGCAGAAAGCGGGGCCGCTGCGCAGCCCAGCGGGAGCAAGCTCCCTCGCCGCATGAAAGTGTCCGGCCAATATTTAGCCGTCCGGGGTTTAAGCCAGCTTCGCCAACAACGCCTCGGCGGCAGCCTCGGACGACGCCGGATTCTGACCGGTAATCAACAAACCATCGGTGAGCACATAACTGGCCCAGTCAGCACCTTTGGAATAGACACCACCCTTCTCCTTAAGCATGTCCTCCACCAAAAACGGCACAACCTTCGTCAGTTGCACAGCCTCCTCTTCTGAATTGGTAAAGCCCGTCACACGCTTGCCTTTGACCAGCGGCTGGCCATCCGCGCCCTTGACGTGACGAAACACACCGGGGGCGTGGCAGACGGCCGCAACTGGTTTGCCCGCCTGGTAAAACGCCTCGATCAGAGCGATCGAAATTTTGTCCTCGGCCAAATCCCACAGCGGGCCATGGCCGCCCGGATAGAAAATCGCGTCGTAATCTTCAGCTCTCACGCTGCTCAGCAGAGCGGTAGACGCCAATGCGGACTGGGCGGCGGGGTCTTTGCGAAAGCGCTCGGTGGCTGCAGTTTGCGCGCCCGGCTCGTTGCTTTTTGGGTCCAGCGGTGGTTGCCCCCCTTTGGGCGAGGCCAGGGTCAACTGAGCGCCAGCGTCCTTGAAGGCGAAATACGGTGCGGCGAATTCCTCCAGCCAAAAGCCGGTTTTCTTACCCGTTTCACCCAATTGATCGTGTGACGTTAGAACCATCAGGATTTTCATGTCGTGCTCCTTGAGTTCGCAGATGTTCATTGATCTCGGCGCTGAGTTTGACCTCCAGGCCGCCACATTCGTTGCACCTGTCACCCTAGCGGTTCTACCACCGGTTTTTGGCCAATCAGACGACGGGGCAGCGAGTGATGGTCAACCGCTTTGATGCGCAAGAAGTTGCGCACTCAACGCTGAGAAAACCCATTCGGGGCCGCTGATCGCCCGGCCTGGCAGGCGCTCCAGCCAAGTGCGCAAGAAGTTGCGCAGTACTGCGCAACTTCTTGCGCACATTCACAGGCGATCGCTGCCGAACATGCTTCACTCGGTCGAAAAAAACTCTCAACCACCTGATTTATATAGCGTTAACCGTTTATGGCACGGACCTTGATAACAGTCAGGCACCCACCGGGGCGATACCGCCTCCCGGGCACCCTTAACTTTAGCAAGGAGCACATCCATGGCTACACCCGCGTACATGTCCGTCACTGGCGAGAAACAAGGTCTGATCACTGCCGGCGCATTTACTGCCGACTCGGTTGGCAACACCTACCAGGAAGGTCACGAAGACCAGGTCATGGTTCAGGCTTTCAGCCACGACGTGATCATCCCGCGTGACCCACAGTCCGGCCAACCGACCGGTCAGCGCGTTCACAAGCCAGTCGTGATCACCAAGGTCTACGACAAGGCTTCGCCACTGCTGCAAGCCGCTCTGACCTCCGGCGAGCGCATGAGCGAAATCGTTATCCAGTGGTACCGTACTTCGGCTCAAGGTACCCAAGAGCACTACTACACCACCAAACTGGAAGACGCGATCATCGTCGCCATCAACAACAAAATGCACAACTGCCAGGATCCGTCGAACTCGCACTTCACGCACCTGGAAGAAGTGCAATTCACCTACCGCAAAATCACCTGGACCCACGAAGTATCCGGTACTTCGGGTTCCGATGACTGGCGTCAACCGGTCGTCTGACTCAGGCTGACCGTCTCAAGCATCGGCCAGCTCTGCTGGTCGATGTTGTTTCTGTCCTTCCAGAGTTTTCACCTTGCTGGTCCAGTGACGGAACTGAACCGTCAATAGTGTTGCAATACTGGCGCAGCAGTCTCAGCGAGCAGTTTTGACAGACCGAATATCATCACGGCATGCAAATGCCGCATTGCGGTTCCGTTGATTCAAGCGCTTCACCATGAAAAATTTTCCACCCGGCGCCCTCAAAAAAACGGGCGATCTAATGATTGCCCGTTTCATGTATTTCAAGTCAGCAAACTTTCCTCAACCTCGTACTTAACCCCCACAGACGCCTGCATAACCGCGCTTGCGGATAAGTTTGGTGGTGTGCTTGAGAAAGCGACATGGCAATCGGGGGGAGTTCAGCGAAACAGCGTATTGCTTGCGGGAGAAGTGTATCGAACCTCGATAAGGTGTTCGCCCAGTGTAATGGCCTGGCAATCCATGCACCGGTAAAGAGCCCTGACACTGGGCGAACGGGAAGTATTTTAATGGAAGTTTTCGAATATGTCCGCGTATATAAACATGAAATTTATCGAAACAACTTTCGATTAAATGTCGGTCCAAATATTATTTTTACCGATCATCAGAACTCACCAGTTAGACCATCAAAATTGATTGTTCTTATACAAAAAAGTTGCACAAGAACAATCGATATATAGAGTTAATACTCAACTTTCGTGCTTGCTGGTCACTGTCAATATGTCGGTATAGGTCACAACGACACTCTGCCCAACTTTCAGATCTTTCAATTTCGCTTGAACTTCGGGTCTTACAACGTCGACAGTCTTGGATTCGCCAGCGGGGGTTTCGAAGGTCACCTGGTTTTTCTTCACATCGATTTTGGAAATTTTCAGTTGGACCTGCACCTGACGGTAGGCTTCGCCACCCGGGTTGTCGCTGCCGGGGGCTGCACGGACTTCACCCGCGCGTTCGACGGTGCCTGGCAGGCCTTTGTCGATATCGGTGTCGAGGTAGGCGGCGACAGCGCTAGTCACCTTGACATCAACTTGGTCGCCGACTTTCAGGTTGCCGAGGTTTTTGGCCTTGTCGGTCAATTGCACATGGACCTGACGACCTTCCGGCCCCTCCAGAACCACCTGATGTTTGGCAGCATCGACCGAGACGACTTTGGTGACGACCTGATCGGCAACCACGACGGCAGACAGCGGAATGTCCGCAGCCATGGCGCCAAGGCTGGCGGCAGACAACAAGGTCGCGAGGGTGATGGCTTTAGTCAGTGCATGAAGTTTCATAAGCGATGCATTCCCTGTGAATTGGAGGCAGCAAAGAGCGCTGGACCACCGTCCAGCGCCCTTTGTGCAGATGAGCATAGACGCTGATCAGGGAGTGTTCGCAGTTTCTTGTGCAGTGGATTCGCCGCTCTCTGTACCCTTGCCGCTTTCCTCGCGCCAGGTCGGATCGGTCGGGCGCAGGGCGTCGTTATCGCGCTCGACTTCACCCGGTGGCCGCGGTTCGTCAGGGTGCTCAGTGGGAGTTGGTTTCATCGGGGGTTCTCCTCAGGCTTCGGGATCGTCAACCTCATGGGCAACATTCACGGCAGGCGAATCTTTATGGGATTGATCCGCCTTGGCCTTCAAGTCTTGCCATTGTTCCAGGTCAATGGCGCCCTGCCCCAGCAAGTCGTCTGCTACCCGCAGCAGTTCGACGTAATGGGCGTCAGGGGACTGTTGCCAGTAGGCCTTGTCCTCGAACAGACGCTGCCACGAATCAAGGTCTGGCGGTTTCAGGTCTTCGCTCATGGCGGTCTCCTGTGAACGGGCTTCTAGAATTAGGAGGCTATCGCTCTACCGAGAGTTCCGACTCAATACCCGGTCATTTCCAGATAACCCTGCCCACCATGGCTGCCGCTCAATTGCACCGGACCTTCCCAATAGGGAATGCGCAAAGCCATCCACGCATTGGGATTGAGTGCGCTGATCGTGATGTCGAGATGTTTGTCGGGGATTTTGATCGACCAGCGCACCGGCATCGAACGTCCGGCGACGTTGGCGGTGTCTTGCGGTGTGAGGCTGATATCGGCGGCATGCAGTAGCTGCGTCTGGCCCTGAGCGTCGATCCATGTGCCGGTGAGGTAAGGCGCGCCGTCCTTGTGCCGCATGCGGTAGAGCATGACTTGTTCGCCGCTGTCCAGGTGCAGGGAAAACCAGTCCCAGCCTGTCTGGTTGGCGGTCAGGGGCTGGCTGCTCCATTCCCGGTCGAGCCAGGCCGGGCCACTGACTCGATAGGTTTTGCCGTCGATTTGCAGCGTGCCGCTGGCCTGGAAAAACGGCTGACTGTAGTAGTACGACGCTTGCCCTTGTTCGGACTTCTGACTGAAGCCTTTGTCGCCCTGAAGCACCAAGGGACCCGTGGAGCTCAGCCGCAATTGATAGCCAAAATGCTTGTCCCGGGCGCTGAGTTGAAGATCCGCCATAGGGTCGGAAGCCTGACTGCTGAAACGCCAATCATCGATCCACGCGTTGAACGGCGCGAGACTCACGCCCGCCTGACCAACGCCACCACGGGCGTAACGTTCGGCGGCGTGATGCACCGTCGCCGACGTCACGGCCGCATGGCCAAGCCAGATAATTTGATTGCCCCAGCCAGCGACCTCGGGCGTTGCTTTCAAGGCGCTGCGAAACAGCGTCCATTGCGCGCCGAACTCGCGCCCCTGATCGTCCTTGAGGTTGGCGGTGACGTACCACCATTCGATGCGAAAACCGTCATGAGGACCGTGATCCTCCGGAAAGCTGAACTCCCGACCGGGTACCACCGGGGTGAATGCTGCCGCTTGCTTGCCGAGACCGGCGAAACCTTTCTCGACAGGCGCCGAGTCATCGCAGCCGCTCAACAACGCCAATAGCAACACACCGACCTTAATCTTCACGAGCGAACGTCCTCAGCAGATCCGCCGGTTGCGTGCGGTACAACGAGTACAGCGGCCACGCCGACGCCAACAACGTCGCCAACAGCGCCAACCCCATCAACTGCAACAGCTGCAGCGGAAACACCCGCAACGGCAAGCGCCAGCCAAAGGCCTGGACGTTGATCACCGTATCCAGGCACCACGCCAATGCGATCCCCAACGGCAACGCCAATACCAGGGTCAGCACCGCCAACAACCAGGTCTGGCCGAGATTGAGCAACATCAATTGCCGGCGAGTCACGCCAAGCGCCCACAAGGGGGCGAGTTGCCCGAGGCGGCTCTGGCTTTGCGTCAACAGGCTGATGAACAGCGCCACGCCCGCCACACAGAGGGTCAGGCTGTTGAGTGCGGCGGTCGCGGCAAAGGTGCGCTCGAACACTTGCGTGGACCAGCCCTTGAGCCGGGCCTGGTCGACGATGCGGCTGTCCTCCAGCGTGAAGCGGGTTTGCAGCGCGGTCAGGAAATCAGGGATCAACGTCGGGTCGATGCGCAAATTGAAGCGGTTCGGGGTCAACTGCGGCCAGCCGCGCAGCAGATGGTCGACGTTGACCAGAATATGGCCTTTGGGATTGCCGTAATCGGCGTAGATGCCGACGATCCGTGGCGACCAGGTGCCGTTTGGTGTGGGAATCGTCAAATGATCGCCAAGGCGCACCTTCAGCCGGCGGGCCAGTTGCTCGCTGAGCATCAGTGCGTCGTCCTTGGCCAGTCGGTCCCAAGGGTTGTCGCCCAAGGCTTCCAGCAGCGGCCAATGCTGGCGATAGGTCGGGTGATCGATCACGCCGAAGACGTCCGCCGGCCAGCCTTGCAACTGGATCGACACTTGCCAGTTGGGCAGCACGGCGGTGAGTCCTGGTTGCTGCTTGAGCCAGGTTTGCAACTCTGTGGCCTGGGCCGGATTGCGCGGATTGACGTACAGTTCGGCGGTCAGGCGTTGTTCGAGCCAATCGCTGAAAGTCTCACGAAAACCGGCCGTCATGCTGCCCGCTCCAATGTTCGCCGCCAGTGCCAACAACAGCGCCATCAGTGCCAGGCTCAGGGCCGGCAGTTGCTGGCGGCAGTCGGCGAGAAACCATTGGCCGAGCACCGATCGACTGCGGTGCAGCACCCGGTTCAACACCCAGTTGAGCACCACCGGCAACGCCAGCGCAGCGCCGATCAACAGTGCCGCCATCAGCACGAAGCCACTGCTCAGGCTGTCGCCAAAGATCAACGCCAGCACTGCGACCATCGCAGCAATCACGGCAACCCATCCCTGACGTCGCAACCAGCGCGCGTGAGCCTGATGCCAGGCTTGCGGGTCGGCCAGGGCCAGCAACGGCAGGCGTGCGGCCCGCAACAAACTGTTGGCCCCCGCCAACAACGCACCCAACAGACTCAGGCCGACGCCGCTGAGCCACCACCACGGACTGAGGCTCAGTTGCCCCGCCACTTCGGCGCCGTACAAACCGCGCAGACTCGCGGCGACATCCGGCAACAGCACACTGGCCAGCAGGTAGCCGCTGGCGACGCCGACCAGTCCGCCGATCAACGCCAGCCCACCCAGTTCAACCGCCAGACAGGCAATCAACATCCGTGCACTGACGCCGCAGGCACGCAGGGTTCTGAGCAAGCCACGGCGTTGTTCCAGCGCCAGACCGATCGCGGCGTGGACGATGAACAGGCCGACCACGAATGACAGAAAACCCAGTGCATCGAGGTTCAGGTGAAAGCTTTCGGTCAGGCGCGCCAAATTGTTCTCTTCGCCGCTGGTCTTGAGCTGCAATTGACCCTTGAATTGCTCAGGCAGCGGCGCGGTGAAATCCTTCGGCAGCAGCAGGCGTGACAGCTGATCCGGCAGACCGAGAATCTGCTGGGCGAAGCCGATGTCCACCAGCAACACACCGGGGGCCATATCGGGTTGAGCATGCAGCGGCGGCAATGCCTGACCACTCAAAGTCAGCGGGCGTTCGCCCTCGTTAAGACCCAGTGCCTGCAACGTCTGCGGCGCAATCCAAGTGCTGCCCGGCGGGCTGAAAAACACGACAACCTGCTCGATCGGCAACGCCTGCCCCGCCACCGAGGAACCGGCGGGCAGCGACACTGGCTCGATGCCCATCAACTGCAAGCGCTGGTCGTCATGCCCCTTGAGCGTCACCCGCCCCTGCAGGACCGGCGACACCGGCCAGCCCAAACGACGCAGGTCGACAAACACTTGCTGAGAGAAAGTCGCGCCACTGGGCGCACTGAGGCTGGCCTGGGGTTCACCGCCGATCAGCTGACTGGCCCGGGCATAGCTTTCCCGCGCCTGACTGTTCAGCGCCTGCACGCCGGTCAGCAGGCTGGTGGCGAGCCAGAGCCCGGTCAGCACACTGAAAAATTGCACCGGGTGCTGCCGCCAATGACTGAGCAGCGCCCGCAGCGTCTCGCGAAAGACCGGCACTTCAGCGCTCGTCCGCGCCGGCCAGACGACCACCGTGGAGCACCACTTTTTCCGCCAGCCGCGCGGCGACCCGCGGGCTGTGGGTGACCATCAACAAAGTGGTGGGGCTATCGTCGAGCAACTCCAGCAACAACTTCAAGACCTCATCGCTGGTGGTTTCATCAAGGCTGCCGGTGGGTTCGTCGGCCAGCAGCAGTTTTGGCTGCGACGCCAGGGCCCGGCCCAGCGCGACCCGTTGCTGTTGGCCGCCGGACAGCTGTTCCGGATAACGCCGCAGCAAATCAGCCAAGCCCAGGCGTTGCACCAGATGCGCCTGCCAGCGCGGATCATGGCGTCCCGCCAATCGCGCCTGGAAGGCCAGATTGTCCTCCACGCGCAAACTGCCAATCAGGTTGAACTGCTGAAACACCAGGCCGATTTCGGTCCGCCGCCAGTTCGCCAGTTGCCCTTCGCTCATCTGCTCCAGCCGATGCTCGCCGCTGCGGATGCTGCCGCGATCGACCTTGTCCAGCCCGGCAATCAGGTGCAGCAAGGTGCTCTTGCCACTGCCCGACTCCCCCATCAACGCCAGGCTGCTGCCGGGTTTCAAGATGAGGTCGACACCTTGCAGAACCGGCAGCGGGCCCTGGGGAGTGGCGTAGCTTTTGAAGACGCCTTGGACCGAAAGCATGGGGGAAACCGTTCGATGTGCGTGGAGCAAGGATAGCGGACGGTAGCGGCACCGCGAAATGCCTGAAACCTATCGCTTCACGGCCACCCACGTAAAACACAACGGCAGCTGCGCCGTCTGCTGCTCATACCGATCATAGAGTTCCTCGCGGTTGGAATGCGGGTACTCCTTGAAGTGACTGATCTGCAATCCCGCCCCAATGGCGCCGGTGAAGATCGCGCCCAAGGTGTGGACGAACCAGTAGGACGTCGCGGCCTGTTGATCGACTTTGCCTTCGTAGACGATCGGCTGGTCCTGCACAAAAGGTTCGCTGCGAAAGTACGAGCTGTCGGGCCGATACGGATCGATGGACTCGGGGTCGAACATTTCGAGGAAAGGGTGGGTTTCATATACCACCAGACTGCCGCCAGGCTTGAGGGTTTGGGCGACATGGCGGAAAAATTCAGCGATGTCCGGCATCCAGTTCAATACGCCGATGGTGATCAGGGCCACGTCGAAACGGCCATGAAGTTCTGTCGGCAAGTGATGGATGTCTGCCTCGATGAACTCAGGCGCATGGGGCGAGCGTGACGCCAGTTCCCGCGCCTGATCGAGGAACGCCTCGGACTGATCGACGCCGGTGACGCTGCCGGCACCCAGCGCAAACAACGAAAGGCTTTCGCGGCCATTGTTGCAGCCCAGTTGCACCACGTCTTTGCCGGCGACACCGACCTCTTCCAGCAAACCTCGGAGGGTGTCGTCCATGCAGCAAAAATCCCGGTGGCTGACCGCCGTCAAACGGGCCTGCCATTCGGGGGTGTCCTTGTGGTGTCGGGCAGAGTCATTCCAGGCATCGCGGTTGCTGGCGATGGCTTTTTCTTTTGTCGGCATTTCCATTGCGCGCTCCAGGCTGGGGTCTTCGTTGACCGGCACGAGTCTAGATCAGGGTTTCGAAAAACCCCATTCAGTCTTTGTTGAAAACTTGTAATCCGGGCGTCGCGAACGCGTTGCTGTTCGGCAACTATAGTTAATGGCCTCAGCGGTTCTGATTTGCCTGAATGGCTGCGGTTGCAGGCTCTGGGTTCGCGCCGCAACCCAACGGGGGTAAACCCCTCGCCACTGGTTAGTCCTTTTGGGTACAGCGGCGCGTTGCAGCAATTTGCATCAAATGCGCCCGTACGACTGTCGAAAAACTCACTGCGCCTGGATCGCTTTCTGTTAAAAAGCGAGCTTCATGTCTGAGCTGATGGTCCTATCCATGCCCTCTTCCCTTCTCACTCGTCTGCGCCGACGCTGGCTGCCGCTGCTGTGCATGGCCGTGCTGATCGTCGGCTTGCCGGTGAGCTGCGGCGTGCTCAAGTACACCGAGCGCGAGCTGCTGTTTCGTATCGAGCCGGGCAACGCGGGTTGGTATCGCGGCCTGCCGCAAGATGTTCAGGAATTCGACATCAAGCCCGCCAGCTTCAAGTCGGGGCAAAGTCTGCATGCCTGGTGGTGGCCGGCCGCGCGTCGCGACGCCCCGTCGATCCTCTACCTGCATGGCGTGCGTTGGAACCTGACGGGCCATGCGTCGCGCATTGAGCAATTGCGCGCCATGGGCTACTCGGTGCTGGCCATCGACTACCGAGGGTTTGGCCAGAGCAAGGGGGATCTGCCGTCTGAAGCCAGTGTTTACGAAGACGCCCGAGCTGCCTGGGAGCGTTTCACCAAGATGCAACCGGATGCCAACAAGCGCCTGATCTACGGCCATTCCCTGGGCGGTGCGGTGGCTATCGACCTGGCGGCGAACCTGGCCGCACAGGCGAAAAAGGAGCATGGCGTGGTGCCGGTACGCGGCCTGGTGATCGAGTCCACTTTCACCTCGCTGGGCGATGCCGTGGCGCAAGTGGCCGACAGCAACCTGCCAGTGAAATGGTTGCCGGTGCGCTGGCTGCTGTCGCAGAAATTCGATTCCATCGACAAGATCGTCGACATCAACGTGCCGTTGCTGGTGGTCCATGGCCTGGCCGACCCGTTCATGCCATCGCGATTCAGCCAGCAGTTGTTCAATGCCGCCAACGAACCCAAACACCTGTTATTGGTGCCCGGTGGTACGCACAACAACAGCATGAGCCGGGGCGGTACCCAGTATCGCCAGGCGCTCGACGGCTTGATCAAAACAAAACCATCCCAGGTGGCCGGGCCGGGCGTGGATCGGGTTTCTCAGGAATCTTGAGTTCTATCGGTAACCGCGCGCCTGCAAATCAAACAACTGCGCATAGCGTCCGCCCGCAGCCACCAGACTGTCGTGATCGCCCCGTTCAAGGATCGCTCCCTGGTCCAGCACGATGATGTGGTCCGCATTGCGCACACTGGAAAACCGGTGAGAGATCAACAACGTCATCCGGCCTTCGGTGTGCTCACTGAAATGCTCGAACACCGCGGCTTCCGCTGCCGGGTCAAGGGCAGAGGTGGGCTCATCCAGAATCAGGATATCGGCGTTGCGCCGCATGTAGGCGCGCGACAACGCGATCTTCTGCCATTGCCCGCCGGACAGCTCCTGGCCCCCGGCGAACCACCGTCCCAGTTGCGTGGCATACCCTCGATCCAGCCCCTCGATAAAGGGTGCGGCCATGCCCGCGACGGCGGCCTCCTGCCAGCGCTGTTCATCGCTGAACGCCAGGGTGTCACCGACGCCGATGTTCTCGCCGACTGAAAATTGGTAGCGGATGTAGTCCTGAAAAATCACCCCGATACGCCGCCGCAGCGCGTCTTCTTCCCACGCTTGCAGATCGCTGCCGTCCAGCAGAATGCGGCCCTGATCAGGACGGTACAGCCGCGTCAGCAATTTGATCAGCGTAGTCTTTCCCGAACCGTTCTCCCCCACCAACGCGACACTGTGGCCGGGCACAAGGTGTAGATCGATGCCTTCCAGCGCGGCGCGACTGGCGCCCGGATAACGGAAACCGACGTTTTCGAAACGCAGGCCATCACCGGGCACGGCGCCCATGGTGAGGTTGCCGGTATCCGCCACAACTGGTTCAGCCAGGTATTCATAAAGACTGGAGAGGTAAAGGCCATCCTCATAGAGACCGCTGATGGCGCTCAAGCTGCTGCTTACTGCCGTCTGTCCCTGCTTGAACAACACCAGGTACATGGTCATCTGGCCGAGGCTGATGTTGCCGTGGACGGTATCGACCACGACCCAGGCATAGGCCAGATAAAATGCGCCGGTGCCCAGTAGACCGAGGACAAACCCCCAGCCATCCCGCCGTAGCGTCAGGCGCCGGTCTTCGGCATAGAGCCGAGCGAACGTGTCGCGATAACGTTGCAATAGCAGCGGCGCGAAACCGAACAGTTTGACCTCTTTGATGTAGCCCTCATGGGAAAGCAGCGTCTCGATGTAATTCTGTTGTCGACTCTCCGGCGCACGACGAGTGAACAGTCTGAAAGCATCGCCGGAAAAATGCGCTTCGGCGAAGAACACCGGCAATGCGCCAATAACCAGCAGCACCAGAGCCCAAGGCGAAAAATGCACCAGCAACACACCGAAGCTGAGCAACACGATCAGATTCTGGATCAGCCCCAGCGACTTCATCACCAACGCCAACGGCCGGGTCGAGGCTTCGCGGCGCACTCGAACCAGCTTGTCGTAGAACTCGGAGTTTTCGAACTGCACCAGCGATAACGTCTGGGCCTTCTCCAGAATCATCGTATTGACCTTCTGCCCCAACTGCACCCGCAACAGCGATTGCTGAACCGACAGCGCCCGTTGAGTCCCGGACAGCAACGCGAGCACGCCCGCTTCAAACAGCACATAACGCACGACCGGCCACAACGGCGCACTGCCCTGTTGTGCGTGTAACTGCATGGCGGTGACGACCGCATCGACAATACGCTGGCCTAACCAGGCCGCCAGTGCCGGGAGCACACCGGCGATCAGCGTCGCCAGCACCAATCCCAGAAACAGTCCGCGAGATGTTGCCCAGACCAGTAGCAACGCGCGTCTCGCCTGGTCGAGTAAGGAAGTGAAACGATCAAGAACGGGGTTCACTCAGTGAGCTCCCCCTGATACCGGGCCCGATACCGTCCCGGACTTTCCCCCGTCCACTTCTTGAACGCGCGGTGAAACGCGCTTGGCTCCTGAAAGCCAAGCTGTTCGGCAATATCGCTGATACTCGCCTTGCTCTGACGCAGTTGCTCAAACGCAACGCCACGCCGAACCTCGTCCTTGATCTCCTGATACGAACACCCTTCTCGCTCCAGTTTTCGGCGAAAGGTGCTAGGGCTCAGGTGTTGCTCCAGGGCGAAGGCCTGCAAGGTTGGCCATTGGCTGTAATGGCTGTTACGCAGGCGCTGATGGACCTGCGACGCCAGTCCGTGCTGATTACGAAAACGGATCACCAGCCATTGTGGCGCGGTGCGCAAAAACACTTTCAGTGAGGCCAGATCCTGAACCACCGGCAGACGCAGATAATGACTGGCGAATTCGATTTCGGTGCGCTCGGCACCAAAGGTCAAGTTCGGTCCCCAGAGTAAACGGTCATCGCTGAGCGACACACGCTCATGGCGAAAATCTGCGCGGTCGATGGGGATGCGCCGCCCCCCCAGCCAGCAGAGCAGACTGATCATCAACACCAGAAACGTCTCCTCGCCCAAACGACTGACGTCGCTGTTGGGCGAATGGTTTTGCAAGCTGATCACCGCACGTTTTCCGCGCACTGTCAGCGTGCCGCGGAAATCGTGAAGGAACAGCGCGAAATTGGCCAGGCACTGGCGCATGGCTTTGTGCAGGTCAGGTTCCTGAATCAATGCCCGGCAGATCAGGGCGAAACCGCCCGGCGGCATGCCATGGGAGTCGAGCCCGAAGAATTCATCGTTGAGTTCGCGGATCTGAATCAGCCACAACGCGGCAAACGCACTCGCCGGTATACGAGCGGTAGGCTGCGTAATCAACGCCGGATCGATGCCGGCCTGTTCAAGCGCAGCCCTCTGACGTTGCGGATTGTTTCCCAGCCCATGGATCATTGCCTGCACGAAGTAGGCAGAAACCGAGTCCTTTTCCCGCATGTGAACGCTTCTCTCCCCATCACCCGAATGGCAAAAAACACCAGTGCCGTTGAACAGTTTCGGCATAGGACAACCGCCCTGCCGGCTCTAGACTCGCGGCCAATAGTACGCCTTCGGCCACTACGGCGGCCAAGGTATCGCGGGATTTGATCGGAAGGACAGGACATGAATCTGCAAAACATCGGCGTGATCGGCGCAGGCACCATGGGCAATGGCATTGCGCAAGTCTGCGCCTTGGCCGGTTTTAACGTGACCTTGCTCGACATTTCCGAGAGCGCCCTGCAAAAGGCCGTCGCAACCGTCGGTAAAAACCTTGATCGACAGGTCGCCAAGGAAACGCTGACGCAAGAGCAAAAACTCGCCGCCCTCGACAAGATCCGCACCAGCACCGACTACAGCAACCTGCAGAACGTGCAACTGGTGATCGAAGCCGCGACCGAAAATCTCGAGCTGAAACTGCGTGTGCTGCAACAGATCGCCGCGCAGGTCAGCGACGATTGCGTGATTGCCTCCAACACGTCTTCGCTGTCCATCACCCAACTCGCTGCCAGCGTTAGCCAGCCTGAGCGCTTCATCGGTCTGCACTTCTTCAACCCGGTGCCGGTGATGGGCCTGATCGAGGTGATTCGCGGTTTGCAAACCAGCGACGCCACCCACGCCCTGGCGCTGGACATGGCGACCACGCTCGGCAAAACCGCGATCACCGCGGGCAACCGTCCGGGTTTCGTGGTTAACCGGATTCTGGTGCCGATGATCAACGAAGCGATCCTGGTGTTTCAGGAAGGCCTGGCCAGCGCCGAAGATATCGACGCCGGCATGCGCCTGGGCTGCAATCAGCCGATCGGGCCACTGGCGTTGGCGGACCTGATCGGCCTCGACACCGTGCTGGCGATCCTCGAAGCCTTCTACGACGGCTTCAACGATAGCAAGTACCGTCCTGCTCCACTGCTCAAGGAAATGGTCGCTGCCGGTTATCTGGGGCGCAAAACGGGGCGTGGCTTCCATGCCTATGCCTGAGCGTTGCTCGCGCTTTGCCGAGTACCGGGACAAGGTGCTGGAGCTGTTCGCCTGCAAAGGTTTCGGGCAGGTCGGCATGCGTGAGCTCGCGACCTGCCTGGGACTCGCTCCCGGCTCGTTGTATCACCATTACCCCAGCAAACAGCACTTGCTGCTCGACCTGATCGAAGAGTTCTACGAAGAGCTGTTGGCAACCTTGGGGAGGATCGAGCAAAAGGCGCCGGCAAAACGTGACAAACTCCAAGCGCTTATCCGAGCGCATTTGAACCTGCATCAGGAAATGCCCTGGCATTTTCGTCTGGCAGAGCGTGACAGCGGCTGCCTGAATGAAGAGCAACAGGAACGGGTTCGGCAACTGCGCGAACAATACGAGCGCAAATTGTTGCTGATGCTCGGCGCCCGGTCCCGCTTCAGTGAACAGGGTCTGCTGGCCGCCGGACATGCAATCGCAAATTTACTCAACGGTGCGCCCGGATGGTTGGCGCAACATTCTCTAGATGAGCGAGAGCACGTTGAGCTGTTGGAGAGTCTTGTGAGTGGAGCCATCGAACGTTTGCTGCGTCCCTCGGCTCCACGCGCAGCAGCTTGAGGTCCAGGACGATTTCCCCAGTGACCGCGAATCGACACTGGCACCGAAAGCCATAAGCCACGCTGCTTCAATAGAAAAAACATCTAAACAATTCCTGCCAGTCACCACCTCTAACGCTTTGCTAATGGGAGCCCAATCACTGCGGAGCCTGAGGTGAATTCAGCCTCCCTCCGCTTTCTCGTTAACGGGAGCAAAGCATGAAAATCAATCCCTACCTGATCTTCAACGGCGACTGCAAAGCCGCCTTCACCTTCTATGCCCAAAACCTGCCAGGCCAGATCGAAGTCATGATGACCTTCGGTGAAAGCCCCGCGCGCGAACACTTTCCGGCGGACTACCACAACCTGATCATCCATACCCGCCTGCTAGTGGGCGATCAGGCGATCATGGGCTCAGACACAACACCTGATCGCCCTACTGACGAAATGAGCGGCTGTTCGGTTTCACTGAATGTCGACAGCATTGCGGAGGCTGAACGGGTGTTCTCTGCATTGTCAGATGGTGGCAAGGTTGAAATGCCACTGGAAACCACCTTTTGGGCGGCTCGCTTCGGCATGTTGGTTGATCGATTTGGTGTGTCGTGGATGGTGAACTGCGAAAAGGATCAGTGAATTCACTTTTTCAGACCTGAAAAAAAGCCCAACCTGAAAAGGTTGGGCTTCTTGGCAACTGCCGGCATGCGATCAAGTACCGGCTATGTCCGTTCGCACTTTCCCGCGGACAAAAACAAAACCCCTACCTGCATACGCAGATAGGGGTTTCGGAATTTAATCTTGACGATGACCTACTCTCACATGGGGAAACCCCACACTACCATCGGCGATGCATCGTTTCACTGCTGAGTTCGGGATGGGATCAGGTGGTTCCAATGCTCTATGGTCGTCAAGAAATTCGGTAGCCAGGTCGTTTACCTTACGGTTCACGCTCCAGCGAATGGGTATGTAATAGATTTGTGTGTTTCGTTTCGAATTTTCGACTTTGTATCGTCTTCACACACCGCAATCTGGTGCCCCTTTTCATTTATAAAGAAGGGTCAGCAAATTGCTTGGGTGTTATATGGTCAAGCCTCACGGGCAATTAGTATTGGTTAGCTCAACGCCTCACAGCGCTTACACACCCAACCTATCAACGTCGTAGTCTTCGACGGCCCTTCAGGGGACTCAAGGTCCCAGTGAGATCTCATCTTGAGGCTAGTTTCCCGCTTAGATGCTTTCAGCGGTTATCTATTCCGAACATAGCTACCCGGCAATGCCACTGGCGTGACAACCGGAACACCAGAGGTTCGTCCACTCCGGTCCTCTCGTACTAGGAGCAGCCCCTCTCAAATCTCAAACGTCCACGGCAGATAGGGACCGAACTGTCTCACGACGTTCTAAACCCAGCTCGCGTACCACTTTAAATGGCGAACAGCCATACCCTTGGGACCGGCTTCAGCCCCAGGATGTGATGAGCCGACATCGAGGTGCCAAACACCGCCGTCGATATGAACTCTTGGGCGGTATCAGCCTGTTATCCCCGGAGTACCTTTTATCCGTTGAGCGATGGCCCTTCCATACAGAACCACCGGATCACTAAGACCTACTTTCGTACCTGCTCGACGTGTCTGTCTCGCAGTCAAGCGCGCTTTTGCCTTTATACTCTACGACCGATTTCCGACCGGTCTGAGCGCACCTTCGTACTCCTCCGTTACTCTTTAGGAGGAGACCGCCCCAGTCAAACTACCCACCATACACTGTCCTCGATCCGGATAACGGACCTGAGTTAGAACCTCAAAGTTGCCAGGGTGGTATTTCAAGGTTGGCTCCACGCGAACTGGCGTCCACGCTTCAAAGCCTCCCACCTATCCTACACAAGCAAATTCAAAGTCCAGTGCAAAGCTATAGTAAAGGTTCACGGGGTCTTTCCGTCTAGCCGCGGATACACTGCATCTTCACAGCGATTTCAATTTCACTGAGTCTCGGGTGGAGACAGCGCCGCCATCGTTACGCCATTCGTGCAGGTCGGAACTTACCCGACAAGGAATTTCGCTACCTTAGGACCGTTATAGTTACGGCCGCCGTTTACCGGGGCTTCGATCAAGAGCTTCGCGTTAGCTAACCCCATCAATTAACCTTCCGGCACCGGGCAGGCGTCACACCCTATACGTCCACTTTCGTGTTTGCAGAGTGCTGTGTTTTTAATAAACAGTCGCAGCGGCCTGGTATCTTCGACCGGCATGGGCTTACGCAGTAAATGCTTCACCCTCACCGGCGCACCTTCTCCCGAAGTTACGGTGCCATTTTGCCTAGTTCCTTCACCCGAGTTCTCTCAAGCGCCTTGGTATTCTCTACCCAACCACCTGTGTCGGTTTGGGGTACGGTTCCTGGTTACCTGAAGCTTAGAAGCTTTTCTTGGAAGCATGGCATCAACCACTTCGTCACCCAAAGGGTAACTCGTCATCAGCTCTCGGCCTTGAAATCCCGGATTTACCTAAGATTCCAGCCTACCACCTTAAACTTGGACAACCAACGCCAAGCTGGCCTAGCCTTCTCCGTCCCTCCATCGCAATAACCAGAAGTACAGGAATATTAACCTGTTTTCCATCGACTACGCTTTTCAGCCTCGCCTTAGGGACCGACTAACCCTGCGTCGATTAACGTTGCGCAGGAAACCTTGGTCTTTCGGCGTGGGTGTTTTTCACACCCATTGTCGTTACTCATGTCAGCATTCGCACTTCTGATACCTCCAGCAAGCTTCTCAACTCACCTTCACAGGCTTACAGAACGCTCCTCTACCGCATCACCTAAGTGATACCCGTAGCTTCGGTGTATGGTTTGAGCCCCGTTACATCTTCCGCGCAGGCCGACTCGACTAGTGAGCTATTACGCTTTCTTTAAAGGGTGGCTGCTTCTAAGCCAACCTCCTAGCTGTCTAAGCCTTCCCACATCGTTTCCCACTTAACCATAACTTTGGGACCTTAGCTGACGGTCTGGGTTGTTTCCCTTTTCACGACGGACGTTAGCACCCGCCGTGTGTCTCCCATGCTCGGCACTTGTAGGTATTCGGAGTTTGCATCGGTTTGGTAAGTCGGGATGACCCCCTAGCCGAAACAGTGCTCTACCCCCTACAGTGATACATGAGGCGCTACCTAAATAGCTTTCGAGGAGAACCAGCTATCTCCGAGCTTGATTAGCCTTTCACTCCGATCCACAGGTCATCCGCTAACTTTTCAACGGTAGTCGGTTCGGTCCTCCAGTTAGTGTTACCCAACCTTCAACCTGCCCATGGATAGATCGCCCGGTTTCGGGTCTATTCCCAGCGACTAGACGCCCTATTAAGACTCGCTTTCGCTACGCCTCCCCTATTCGGTTAAGCTCGCCACTGAAAATAAGTCGCTGACCCATTATACAAAAGGTACGCAGTCACCCAACAAAGTGGGCTCCCACTGCTTGTACGCATACGGTTTCAGGATCTATTTCACTCCCCTCTCCGGGGTTCTTTTCGCCTTTCCCTCACGGTACTAGTTCACTATCGGTCAGTCAGTAGTATTTAGCCTTGGAGGATGGTCCCCCCATATTCAGACAAAGTTTCTCGTGCTCCGTCCTACTCGATTTCATGACTAAGAGATTTTCGCGTACAGGGCTATCACCCACTATGGCCGTACTTTCCAGAACGTTCCGCTAATCTCAAAGCCACTTAAGGGCTAGTCCCCGTTCGCTCGCCACTACTAAGGGAATCTCGGTTGATTTCTTTTCCTCAGGGTACTTAGATGTTTCAGTTCCCCTGGTTCGCCTCTTAAGCCTATGTATTCAGCTTAAGATAACCATCTTATGATGGCTGGGTTCCCCCATTCAGATATCTCCGGATCAAAGTCTGTTTGCCGACTCCCCGAAGCTTTTCGCAGGCTACCACGTCTTTCATCGCCTCTGACTGCCAAGGCATCCACCGTATGCGCTTCTTCACTTGACCATATAACCCCAAGCAATCTGGTTATACTGTGAAGACGACATTCGCCGAAAATTCGATTCTTGCTCCAAAGAGCAACTCACAAATTTTACCTTAGCCTGATCCGTTACCAGTGAAAGTAACGTCCAGTCTATCTTTCTATCACATACCCAAATTTTTAAAGAACGATCTAATCAAAGACTAGAAATCAACATTCACCATCATCACGATGGAATGCTCATTTCTAAGCTTTCAACAAACAGAAGCAGTAGTGGTGGAGCCAAACGGGATCGAACCGTTGACCTCCTGCGTGCAAGGCAGGCGCTCTCCCAGCTGAGCTATGGCCCCGTATTTCTACAGGTGTTTCCCACACAAAATTGGTGGGTCTGGGCAGATTCGAACTGCCGACCTCACCCTTATCAGGGGTGCGCTCTAACCAACTGAGCTACAGACCCAATTTCGGGCTGCTTCTTATCGTCTTCTTCAATGAATCAAGCAATTCGTGTGGGAACTTATGGAGCAGCTGATGTCGTCGATTAAGGAGGTGATCCAGCCGCAGGTTCCCCTACGGCTACCTTGTTACGACTTCACCCCAGTCATGAATCACACCGTGGTAACCGTCCTCCCGAAGGTTAGACTAGCTACTTCTGGTGCAACCCACTCCCATGGTGTGACGGGCGGTGTGTACAAGGCCCGGGAACGTATTCACCGCGACATTCTGATTCGCGATTACTAGCGATTCCGACTTCACGCAGTCGAGTTGCAGACTGCGATCCGGACTACGATCGGTTTTCTGGGATTAGCTCCACCTCGCGGCTTGGCAACCCTCTGTACCGACCATTGTAGCACGTGTGTAGCCCAGGCCGTAAGGGCCATGATGACTTGACGTCATCCCCACCTTCCTCCGGTTTGTCACCGGCAGTCTCCTTAGAGTGCCCACCTTAACGTGCTGGTAACTAAGGACAAGGGTTGCGCTCGTTACGGGACTTAACCCAACATCTCACGACACGAGCTGACGACAGCCATGCAGCACCTGTCTCAATGTTCCCGAAGGCACCAATCCATCTCTGGAAAGTTCATTGGATGTCAAGGCCTGGTAAGGTTCTTCGCGTTGCTTCGAATTAAACCACATGCTCCACCGCTTGTGCGGGCCCCCGTCAATTCATTTGAGTTTTAACCTTGCGGCCGTACTCCCCAGGCGGTCAACTTAATGCGTTAGCTGCGCCACTAAGAGCTCAAGGCTCCCAACGGCTAGTTGACATCGTTTACGGCGTGGACTACCAGGGTATCTAATCCTGTTTGCTCCCCACGCTTTCGCACCTCAGTGTCAGTATCAGTCCAGGTGGTCGCCTTCGCCACTGGTGTTCCTTCCTATATCTACGCATTTCACCGCTACACAGGAAATTCCACCACCCTCTACCATACTCTAGCTCGACAGTTTTGAATGCAGTTCCCAGGTTGAGCCCGGGGATTTCACATCCAACTTAACGAACCACCTACGCGCGCTTTACGCCCAGTAATTCCGATTAACGCTTGCACCCTCTGTATTACCGCGGCTGCTGGCACAGAGTTAGCCGGTGCTTATTCTGTCGGTAACGTCAAAACACTTACGTATTAGGTAAATGCCCTTCCTCCCAACTTAAAGTGCTTTACAATCCGAAGACCTTCTTCACACACGCGGCATGGCTGGATCAGGCTTTCGCCCATTGTCCAATATTCCCCACTGCTGCCTCCCGTAGGAGTCTGGACCGTGTCTCAGTTCCAGTGTGACTGATCATCCTCTCAGACCAGTTACGGATCGTCGCCTTGGTGAGCCATTACCTCACCAACTAGCTAATCCGACCTAGGCTCATCTGATAGCGCAAGGCCCGAAGGTCCCCTGCTTTCTCCCGTAGGACGTATGCGGTATTAGCGTCCGTTTCCGAGCGTTATCCCCCACTACCAGGCAGATTCCTAGGCATTACTCACCCGTCCGCCGCTCGCCACCAGGTACAAGTACCCGTGCTGCCGCTCGACTTGCATGTGTTAGGCCTGCCGCCAGCGTTCAATCTGAGCCATGATCAAACTCTTCAGTTCAAACATCTTTGGGTTTTTAAGAAACCCTAAACTTGGCTCAGCAATCGTTGGTTACATCTTTGATTTCTCGCGGAGTAACTTGTGATGCTGATAATCTTGTTGACTATCAGTCTGACTCCACAAGCACCCACACGAATTGCTTGATTCAGTTGTTAAAGAGCGGTTGGTTAAGATCTTTCGTCTCAACCGAGGCGCGCATTCTACAGCAGCCTCTGTTGCTGTCAAGCGGTTATTTTTCGAAGTTTTCAAAGTTTCCTTTGCAACTTCAACCACTTGCGCTTGCGATCTCTCGTTAGCGGGAGGCGAATTCTACAGCGTTACTCGCTGCTGTCAACACCTCTTTTACACCGCTTTCGACCGAGAAGATCGAATCGTTAAAAGAGCCAAACCACCTTGCTCTCTCAACTCCTTCTGGGCTTCGATGAACTGAAGCAACTCGCTGCCGAAAACTGCATAACTCATTGTTTACCAAGGAGTTTTCCGTTTCGACTGCGCCGGAAGTGGGGCGAATTATAGACTTCCAGAATCTGCCGTCAATCTTTAATTACGCGTTTCTATTAATCACTTGCCTGGGTGCCACTCAACACCACTATTACGGGAAAGTGCACCGGAGCGGTCGGGCTATCTCAGTTACTGCATATTGTCAGCTGACGACGTCTCTTCATCCGCCTCTGGCATGTTTTCTCTCGGCCGGATCTCTCCAATCTTCAGGACGTTCGTCCTTTGGCCTTTTTAAAGGATCGGGCTGGCCTGGATCATCAGGACGCTGCGGCTCCTCGGAACCTGGCTCAGGCTTGGACGGAACAGAACCTTGTGTTTGATCTTCAAAACTCGAATCAATGGACATACCCACCTCGCAATTGAGGTCCAGCTTTTCTGGGCCGTACACATTTGAATTCTGCGTTAGCGCGGGGTGCAGTCCAGTTGATGAACGGGCTTGAAAAACCGGCGCTTGGGCCAGGTTCATGAACGACACGCAAGCGTCAAGGCTCTGGATGCTCGCTCGACACTGAGTTGGTGGCATCCACATCGGCCATTTCTTCATCGACAGGCGCTTCGTCGTCTGGAGGCAGCGGAACCTCAGGTTCTTTCTCGTTGGAATCATGTCCTGTTTCGTTATCAGTGCCGCCCGTTACGCCCTGCTGAGATTTATTTCCAGGAGCATTCTCATCAATGTCCATGCTGGCTCTCCGTTCTGATACACGGGAAGTCCGTGCTTGTATTTGAGAGATGACAACGTATTGGCAAGTGCCAAGCATTGGACGAACGGACAAACAAAAAAAGGCGCAATGGCTGCTGTCGCCCCTCTCAGGACACCGAGCGACATTTATTACACGAAAAGGTCGCTCTACACCGAATGCTTGGGCAGCCCGATAGAAATCAAGGCCGCGAGCAGCACGAAAGCGCTCGATATCCATAAGCAGGCCTCCAATCCATACACCTGGTACACCCAGCCTGAGAGCACCGTGCCAATAAGACGGCCCATGGCGTTGGACATGTAGTAAAAGCCCACGTCCAGCGATACCCCTTCTTCCTTGGCATAGGACACGATTAGGTAGCTGTGCAGCGACGAATTCACCGCGAACAGCGCTCCAAAAACCATCAATCCACCCAACAGCACCACCTGTTGCGACGGCCCAGCATTCAACCCCAGCGCAATGGCCGCAGGTAGTCCTGCCAAGGCAAGTGCCCATAGAAATGCCGCACGACCATCCGGTACGTGCCCACGTTTCTTGCCGGTAATGTTCGGAGCGAAGGACTGCACAATGCCGTAACCGATCACCCAAGCTGCGAGGAAACCGCCAACCTTCCAGAAGTCCCAGCCGAAAACACTGCTCAGGTAAACCGGCAAGGCCACCACAAACCAGACGTCGCGGGCACCGAACAGGAACATCCGCGCTGCTGAGAGGATATTGATCGCCCGGCTCTTGGACAGGATGTCGCGAAACCTGGGCTTGACTTTGGCCTTGCCCAAGTCTTTCTTCAACAGGATCAGGCTGCTGATCCAAATCAGCGTCAGGACGCTGGCCATAGCCAGCAGCGCACCTTTAAAACCAATCAACGCCAGCAAGGCTCCGCCGAGAAAGAAACCGACGCCCTTGAGTGCGTTCTTCGAGCCGGTGAGTATCGCCACCCACTGGTAGAGCTTGCCCTGCTGCCCATTGGGGACCAGGAGTTTGATAGAGCTTTTGGCACTCATCTTGTTCAGGTCTTTGGCAATTCCCGACAGTGCCTGAGCGCCCATCACCCAAGGGATGGTCAGCCAAGCTACCGGAACGGTCAGCATCAGCAGCGCCGCGACCTGAATGCCCAGCCCGATGTTCATGGTTCGGTTCAACCCCATACGGGCGCCGAGGTAGCCACCCACGAGGTTGGTGATAACGCCAAAGAGTTCGTAGAACAGAAACAACGCCGCGATTTGCAGTGGGCTATAGCCCAACGCGTGAAAGTGCAGCACCACCAACATGCGCAATGCGCCGTCGGTGAGGGTGAAGGCCCAGTAATTGCCCGTGACGAGCAGGTACTGCCGCACTTCCGGAGCGAGGGCTGACAACGCTTTCATGACCGCTCCTTAGACTGCCAGACCGACCATTTTGGCCAGTTCGACGGTGCGGTTGGCATAACCCCATTCGTTGTCATACCAGGCATAGAGTTTGACCTGGGTGCCATTGATGACCATGGTCGACAACGCATCGATGATCGATGAACGCGGGTCAGTACGGTAGTCGATGGACACCAATGGACGCTCCTCGAAACCGAGAATGTCTTTCAGCTCGTTCTCGGAAGCGTCCTTGAGGAACTGATTTACCTCTTCGACAGTGGTGGCTCGCTCGACTTCAAAGACACAGTCCGTCAGCGAAGCGTTAGCCAGCGGTACGCGTACGGCGTGACCATTGAGGCGCCCACGCAGCTCCGGAAAGATTTCGGCAATGGCGGTGGCCGAACCCGTACTGGTTGGGATCAGGCTCATGCCGGAGGCACGCGCACGACGCAGATCCTTGTGCGGCTGATCGAGGATGCTCTGGGTGTTGGTCAGGTCATGGATGGTGGTGATCGAGCCGTGGCGAATGCCCAGCTTTTCGTGGATCACTTTCACCACTGGCGCCAGGCAGTTGGTGGTGCACGAAGCGGCCGTGACGATGCGATGTTCATCCGGTTTGAACAGCTGATGGTTGACGCCCATGACGACGTTCAACGCGCCTTTTTCCTTTACTGGAGCGCAGACCACCACACGCTTGACGCCCTGATCCAGGTAGGCCTGCAACACCGCCACGGTTTTCATCTTGCCGCTGGCCTCGATCACCAGATCGCAACCCGACCAGTCGGTGTCGACAATCGCTTTGTTCGTCGTTACTTTGATCCGCTTACTGTCGATGACGACGCTATCGCCTTCGGCGCTGGCTTCGCTGTGCCAACGACCATGCACCGAGTCGAAGTTGATCAGGTGCGCATGGGTTACCGCATCGCCTGCCGGATCGTTGATCTGTACGAACTCGAATTCCGGCCAGTTCCAGGCTGCTCTCAGCGCTAGGCGACCGATCCGACCAAAGCCATTGATTCCAACTTTGATGGTCATGTGGTTGTGCTCCGTATCTGTAGTCAGTGAGAGTTCGACTGAGTGTCGAACTGGCCGATGAATTGGCTGAGAAGCGGATGGTGCTGCGTCCATGCGGTTTTGAATGCTTCGCCGGGAGATTGATCGTCTTCTATCGGTAGGTGAAACCACTTCGACGATCTAGCTTTTACAGCAGGCGAGTGCCCGCTCAGGACGATCGCCCATTTCATCAAGGCGTTTGGCGTCAGGGCTCAACCAATGGTTATTGCTTTCGAGCACAGTGGTCAGCACTTGATGGACCCAATCAGGAAGATTCGGGTGCAGTCGGTAATACACCCATTGGCCTTGCCGACGGTCCGACAGCAAACCGCAATTACGCAGCTGTGCCAGGTGTCTGGAGACTTTTGGCTGACTCTCATTCAACGCACAGGTCAGCTCACAAACACAAAGCTCTCCTTCACGAGTGATGAGCATCATGGTGCGCACCCGAGTGTCGTCAGCCAGGCATTTGAAAACAGTGGTCGGTGTCAGATGGTCAGCCATATCGTTTCTCAGTGTTTATTTTTGACCTGGACGAACATCTTGATGCGCTCATGAATTTCGTGAAGGGTGTGACGGAAGGCGGATCTACCTGAACAGGACACGGGGCTTTGTTGGACATGATGAAGTCTCAGCTCATATACGGCTTTCCGAATATATGATTTATCGTATATCAGGTAAAGACTCAGCGGCAGATTGATCCGTTAAAGGGACCTGACCCTGCCGAGCGGACTAATAAAAGCCAGAAACAGGGTCCAGCCATGGCGCATGACATGGCGTTGATGCGGCGCCCTTCTTATTTGATCCGATAATGAAACGTATTGCGCACGGCCGGCACCGGAACTGCTTGACCGTCGACGATTCGCGGTTGGTAACGGAAGGTGTTGGCGGCGGCCAGCGATGGACGAATAAACAGCGGATGGCAACCCTCAAGCACTCTGGGACTCTCGACTTTGCCCTGCGGGTTGACGGTGTATTCCACAGAGCAATCACCCTCTATGTTCTTGTCCAGAGCCCGCTGCGGATAGTCCGGCGCTTCCTTGCTCAAAGGCAAATACTGACGACTGTCGGCAGCCTTCTGTGCGGCCAGTTGGCGCGAGCGTTCGGCAGCCAGTCGGGCCTGCTCGGCGCGCTGTGCTTGCTGTTCTTGCTGCTGGGCGAGTTCGCGTTGCTGTTGTTCGGCCTCACGGTTACGTCGTTGCGTCTCCTGACGCTCGCGCTGTTGCTCGGCTTGCTGCTCGCGTTTTTTATCGTCGACCCGTTTGCGCGCCAAGGCTGCCTGTTCGAGTTTTTTTTGTATCTGGAGCTGCGGATCGACAGCAGGTTTGATCGACTCGACGGGGGCGGCAGCAACGGGCTCGGGTGGAGCTGGCTCCGCTGAAGCTGGAACCGGTTCGGGTGTCTGTGGCTGCGGCGGCAACATCACCAATTGGGTTCTCAACACAGTCGGCTGCGTGGCTGGCGTTTTTTCCAGCGACCAGCCGTGTACCAATAAGGCCAGGACAATGACGTGCAGCGCCCCGGCCAGCCCCGCCGCCAAACTGTTTTGCCAGAAGCCGCTGCGAACACTGCGCTGCAGCGAAATGGTCGAAGTGTGCATGATCATCGCCGTCATTGCGGGGCCTCGGTCACCAGCCCGAGGTTGCTGACCCCGCCCTGCTGCAACGCCGCCATCGCCGAGACCACACTGCCATAACCGGCGTCCTTGTCGGCGCGGATAAAGACCTGTGTGTCATGCCGCTCACTGACAATCTGCGCGACCTTTGCCCGCATGTCGTCGAGTGTCACGGCGCTGTCGGTCTGGTGCTGGGTATCGAGTTCACCGCCGAGGTTCCAGTAGTAACCGCCCTCGGCCTTCACCGACAGGGTCAGGATTTGCTGACGCGTGTCAGTGGCGAGGGCTTCACTGGCCACCTTGGGCAGGTCGATCTTCACTCCCTGAGTCAGCATCGGTGCGGTGACCATGAAAATCACCAACAGCACCAACATCACATCGATGTACGGCACGACGTTCATTTCGGCCTTCGGCCCGTGCTTGCGTTGCGGTCTGACCAACATCTTCATTCTCCTCTCAGGCTGCGGCGGCCAGGTTCAACGACTTGCCGTGCAACGTGCGATGCAAGCGCACTTGAAGCTCATTGCCGAAGGCGTAGTAACGGGTGAGCAAGGTCTGGCTGCGGGAGGAAAAACGGTTGTAGGCAATCACCGCCGGAATTGCCGCAAACAGGCCGATGGCCGTGGCGATCAGCGCTTCGGCGATGCCCGGTGCCACGGTCGACAGCGTTGCTTGCTGCACCTGAGACAAGCCGAGAAACGAGTTCATGATTCCCCAAACGGTACCGAACAGGCCGATGTAAGGGCTGACCGAACCGACAGTCGCGAGGAACTGCAAGCTTTTCTCCAACTGCACTTCCTGCTCGCTGATGGCAACGTACAACGCGCGCTCCACTCCTTCGAGCACCACGTCGGCGGCATTGCCCGTGTGCTGATGAAGATGATTGAACTCGTGAAGCCCGGCGTGAAATATCGCCTCGACGCCGTTCTCGCTGTCAGCCGTCTCCCGGTACAGCGGCAGCAGATCCGTCGTGTCGCGAAAGCGCTGCACAAAAGCGTTCATCTGCCGTTCGCGCTGCTGCAGCACGCGACTGCGCTGGATGATCAAGTACCAACTGAGCAACGAGGCCAGCAACAGGGTAAGCATGACCGCTTTGACCAACAGACTGGCGTCGCTGATCAACCCCCAGATCGTCATGTGTTCGAGTGTGGCCTGCATGGTGAAACTCCTTGTCTGATGCTCGCGGGCCGCCGATGCGCGACGGCCGTTGAGCTATTCGATGAAAAACGGATGACGCGTTGATGACAGCTCGGGTCAAGGCAACTTCAGGGCCTGGGTGACTTCGGCCCACGGCACAAATTTGAAGTTCTGCGTCTGCTCGGGCATGCGTTTGCGGCCGTCCTGCACCACCAACAGGCCTTGACTCCAAGGTCCGCCGAGGTTCACCGAAGTGACCTCCAGGCCGTCGGTTTCCGCCGCGCCGTCGATGCCGAGCTCGGCGTTCAAACCGACGCGAAAGGCGCCGCGCGAAGCAAACGGTGGCTCGGCATCCAGCACCAGGTAGCTATCGTTGCCTTGGCTGGAGATCACCAAGTAGTCGTGAGCCGCACTTTGATAGAGCGCCAGTCCTTCCACATCGGCCTGCAGTTGCGGCCCGACCTTGATTACGCTGCTCAATGTCGCCGGTTGATCGGCGCGGGCATCCACCGCCCAGACGCCGACATCTTCTTCACCGAGAAACAGTCGTTGGCGCTGGTCGTCGGCCACGCACCCTTCGGGTTGGCTATCGACCTTGAACTGACGCACCAACTCACCGAGCACCGTGCCGTTCGGCGCGCTCAGGCCGTATTGCAGGAAGGTGCCGTCCTTGTCATTGGCAATGGCGTAAAGCTCGCCACTCGGTGGCTGAAACAGGCAGATGCCGTAGATGTCCTTGAGCGGCGTGGGGATCTCGCCGGCTTCGCGCAACTCGCCGTTATGACGGTCGATGCTGAACAGGCTGAGGCTGTTGCGATCGCGATTGCTGGCCACGGCGAGGTCGACCGTCTGCTGGCCGAGTTTGAAATTCGGTCGCACGTCGACATTGTTCAGGCGTCCGACCGGCAGGTCCTGCAGCAACTTGCCTTGCAGGTCGTACGCCAGCAGCCCCTGCTTTTTATTGGTGCCCAGTACGCGGCTCAGGGAGGGTTGCTGCGGGTGAATCCAGATCGCCGGATCGTCCGCCGCATCGCCCTGGCGCCCGACCGGATCACTTTGACTCAGCGCTTTTACGCTTGGCAGCACTGGCGTCAACGGCATCGGCGTAGGTTGCCAGTCGAGCACGCCTTGATACAGTCGGCCGTCGTCATCGTCACGCAGCAGTATTTGCAGGCCTTTATCGGTCGGGCGCAGGGCGAGGTTTTCCGGTTCGTTCAAGCCTGGCAGCGCCAGGATTGCCTGAGCTGACCAGCGTTCATCCTGCTGCTGATAGAGGTGCAATTGCGCCGCTTTCGGGTCGAGCGCGACGATGCCACCCGGCACCAACGCCATGGCGCCTGCGGTTTTTTTGATCTCGCCGAACGGTTCACGCATGGCCACCGGGCTGCGCGTGACATCAGCTTCGGGATGCGCCGGGTAGGCCCACCATCCGACGTTTTCCTCGTTGACCACCAACTGATTGGCGCCATCGTCGACCTGGCAATCCGTTGCCGAAGGCGGCAGGGGCAAACCGCGCACTCGTTGTGGCTGCGAGTTGAGCGTCGCGCCTTTGCCCACCAGCCATTGCTCACCCTTGCCCTCCTCGCCCACAAGAAACAGGAACAAGTTGCTCGCATCGTCGCGGTACAGGCACAGACCATTGACCGGGTAATCGCGCGGCGGCAGATAAACCGGTTGACCCCATGTGCGCTTGCGCGGATCAAGGCTGACCAACATCGCTTGCTGACGATTGTTGTCGAGGCTCGCGACCAACACTTGTTGGCCGGCGGCGCGGCTGTCCACGCCATTGAATGAACCCTGCAAACGCAGCTGTTCCTTGCCTTGCGCATCCAGCAAGAGCAAGCCGTCACGCTCGCTGGCGGCGAGGCGTTCGCCGTCGGGGCTGGCGGGCAGAAACGCCACGGCGTCGACCGACAGGTTCGGTGCCCAGGGTTTCAGAGACAGGGTCGGCGCAGCCGCCAGCACCTGGCCGGTGGTCAGGCAAATCAATGCAGCCAACACGTGGCGCTTGGGTAGAAACGAAATACTCATGAACAGGCAAAGTCCTTGTCGTAAGAGAGCTGCAACGGGGCTTAGAAGTGGGTGAAGGTCAGGCCGAGCTTGTAGGTCGGGCCATATTCTTCGTACTGGCCGTTGTAGGAGCGGTTGCCGGTGTAAACGAAATAGGGCTCGTCGGTGAGGTTCTGCGCCTCGAAGCTGACCTGGAGGTTTTTGGTCAGCGAGTAACGAGCGCTGAAGTCGACAAAGGTCTGGGCATCGACGTGCAGGTCGTGGGCCTTGTCATTGATCGAGGCGAGCTCAAAGAGGTAATCCGACTTGTAGTTGGCCGACAGGCGCAGGCTCAGCTTGTCGTCCTCCCAACCGAGCATCAGGTTGCCGACCGTATCGGCCTGATTGGGCAAATCGATGCTGCGCTTGCGATTGATACCGCTGGCAGCGTCGAAGCCTTTGATCTCGGCATCCGATCGGCTGAAGGTGGTGTTGGCGCCAATCAGCAGGCCGTTCCAGGGCGCCGGCAACCAGTCGAATTTCTGTGAGTACGCCAGTTCCAGGCCATAGAGTTTGGCGCTGTCGCCGTTGGCGAACGTGTGGGCTTCGGAGAAATCGACCCAGGCACCCGAGCCTGCCAGGTCGGTGTTGTAGACGAAGTTCTTGATGTCCTTGTAGAACACGAACGCCGAGACGGTGCCGGCGCGGCCCATGTAGTGCTCGATACCGAGGTCGAGATTGCTCGACTCCAGCGGTTTGAGTTCCGGGTTGCCAAACGTGGCCTCGTCATCGTCGATGACAAACCCGGGCGCGAGCTGGCCGAAAGTCGGGCGCACCACGGATTTGGTCCAGGCCGCACGGACCTGAGTGTTCTTGTCCAGTTGATAGCGTGCGTGCAGCCCCGGCAACCAGTGGTGATAACGGCGCTTGGTCTCGGTGGACTGGAACTCGCCGTCGGTCACGCCGGTGCCCTTTGCTTTGAACTCGGTGCCCTCGTAACGCAGGCCGGCGATAAAGCGCCAGTCGTCGATATCGAGGGTGTTCATCAGGTAGCCGGAGTTGATGTCCTCGCTGATCTTGAAGTCGTTGACCCGCGATTCGGTCTCGTCATAGAAATCCGCTTGATTGAGGCCGCCGATCAACTGCTTGACCGCACTGCCACTGATACCCGGCCCGAACTGGCCGAGACGGTAGTCGACATTGCCCTTCTTGAATTGCGTCAGATTGAGTTGGTCATCACTGAAACCGAGATCGTCGAAGTCTTCATAGACCCAGGCGTCGAGGTTGTTGTCCTTGTTGCGCCGGCTGACCTTGCCACCGAATTTGACCTGGGACGCGTAGCCTTTGAAGTCGTAGTCGCGAGCGAGATCCAGGCGCAGGTTTTTCTCGGTGTCGGTGGTTTTCTGTTTTTCCCAGTCGACTTTGTCGAGGCTGAAATTGCTCGGGTCGTAGAAGGCCTGGCCAATGATCGGCCGTGGCTTGTCGTTGTCGTAGAAACCGCTGTCGGTGAAGTTATCAATACCGGCGAATTTGGCATTGGCGATGTGGCCCGGGCTGTCTTCGCTGGAGCGGCTGTAACCGGCCTGGCTGCTGACAGTCCAGAGGCCGAACATGCGCTCGCCACCGAAAACGTAGGACTGGATTTCCTGGGTCTCTTCGCGCTGCTTGAGTTTGCGCGAACCTTCGGCGTCACCCAATTCGCCTGCGGCCTGTGGATCGGCGAATTCGAAGCTGGTGGAGTTACGCGTTTCGCTGTCCTTGTAGCGGCTGTAAAGCGTGCGCAGGTAATAGCTGCTGAGGTCATCAGGCTTGTAATCGAAGTTCAGGCCACCGCCAGCACGTTCGCGGCTGATGTCGTAGTCACGTTGCTCGAACTCCTCAAGTTTGGCGCCCTGCTCGAAATCCCAGGCACCGCCGGTTTCGACGTTGTCCGAGCCGAAGTCGCGCTTCTGCCAGCTCAGCGCGGCGGCGACACCGAAGTTGTCGATGCCATCGCCGAGACTGAAACGGTCACTGACGGCGCCGGAAAACTTCGGGCTGGTCTGGTGGGTGTTCTTGTCATAACTGGCTTCGCTGCTGCCGGTGTAGAACAGGCCCGTGTGATCGAAGGCCGAGAGGCTTTTCACATCAACGGTGCCGCCCAGCGAGTTGGCATCCATGTCCGGGGTCAGGGTCTTGATCACCGACAAGGACTGCACCAGTTCCGAGGGCAACACATCGAGGGCCACGGCGCGACGTTCGCTTTCCGGCGACGGCACCAGCGTGCCGTTGATGGTCACGCTGTTGAGGTCCGGCCCCAGACCGCGCACGCTGACAAACCGTCCTTCGCCCTGATCACGCTCGACGCTGACCCCCGGCAACCGCTGCACCGCTTCGGCGACGTTTTCGTCCGGCAATTGAGCCACGCCGTCAGCATGCACCACGCTCTTGATGCTGTCGGAGTTGCGCTGTTCCTTCAGTGCCTGATCGATGCTCGCAGCCTGCCCGACCACTTCGACGTGTTCAGTGATGGGTGCGGTTTCAGCGGCGCTCAGGCGTTCGCTGGCCATTGCCATGGCCAAGGCGGTGAGCGTAAAGCTGACGATCCCGGCGGTGCTGCTGCGCTGGTACATGGTGGTCCTCCCCAGAGTCCTGTAAACGCCAGGCAAGTGGCCCGGCAACTGGGAGGGCACGCTAGGGTCGACGGATGACAGTCCTGTGACACAGGTTGGCGGGAAGCGCTTTAAACCGGGGTTTTTACCGGTATTGCGGCACACATTGAGCTGATTTGACCTGTCACCGCCAGCCACCACTCAACTCCCCGCACCTGCCGAAGGCTGCGTGAGGGTATTCAGGGCATCGGCAGACAGAAAACTGCGCAGGGCCATGAGCTGATTCGACCTCAAACCCCGGTCACATCGCTGTCACAAACATCTGCTGTGCTGACGCGCATTACCTCTTCGCCAAAGGATCACGGCCATGTTTTCAGTGCTCAAACCCCATCGTTGGAAACTCGCGCTGCTGCTGTTGGCGGCGAACATGGGATTGCTGCTGCACCTGGCCTGCGGTGAGCTGAAAAGTGTCAGCGAATGGGTCTGGCTGGACATCATCGGCGAAGGGGGATCCGCGCTGCTCGCGCTGGTCTGGCTGGGCCTGGTGCTCAAGAGTCGTCCGGCCGGGCGCGTCACCAATTACCTGGCACTGGGCTTGAGTTGCATCTTTTTTTCCTGGTGGATCGATAGCCTTGACGAGTTCATCCGCCTGCCCGACAGCATTACCTGGGACCACTGGCTGGAGTCCGGGCCGATGCCGGTGGGCATGATTCTGCTGACACTCGGCATCTATCACTGGCACCGCGAACAACTGGCGATCAGCGCGCAAATGGAAAAGCGCGAAAGGCTCTTTCGCGAACACCGGCTGTTCGACAAACTCACCCCTTTGGGCGGTGCCGATTACCTCAAGCGCCAGTTGATCAGCAGCCTTGAGGACAGCCAGGGTCAAGCGCAACCCTTGTCATTGCTGGCGCTGGACATCGATAACTTCGCGGCGATCAATCAGGCGTTCGGGCATGCCGAAGGCGATGCCGTATTGCAGGCGCTCAGTCATTTGCTGCTGCTCAACCTGCGCCGCCAGGACCTGCTCTGCCGACTGGCCGGCGATCGTTTCGTGGTGTTGTTGCCCAACACCGGTGAGAGCCAGGCACGCCTGCTGGCGCTGGAACTGCAACAGGCAGTACAAGGGTTGGCCCACAAAACCCGACAACACGGCGAACGCATACACCTGTCGGCCAGCACGGCAGTGGTCATGGCCGTGGAAGAAGCGCCGGACGCCCTGCTCAAACGCCTCAACCTGGCACTGGCCCGGGCCAAACAGCCCTTGGCAAAAATTGCCTGAGGCCCGCTCATGACCCTGAAAAATACCTGGTTCGAAACCGACAGCCGTTTCATTCCCGGGCATTACCAACCCGCAACCCTGATTGATCTGGCGCTGTCCCGGGACATTGACAGCCATCGCCTGCTGCGCGGGACTGGACTGTTTCATGAGGACATCCTGGCCGGCCAGACTCGTCTCAGCCCGCAACAATTTCTAGGGTTGATCGGCAATAGCCGGCGCTTGCTGGATGCCGATGACAGCAGTTTTTTGTTCGGCCAGCGGTTGCTGCCGGGGCATTACGGCCCTGCCAGCCACGCCCTGCGCCACGCGCAAAACCTGCACCAGGCCCTCGACACTCTGGTGCAACAGCAGGCGGTGCTCTGCCCGCTGGCCACGCCGCGGCTGGTGCTGGATGAAAAGCACGCCTATTTCTACTGGCTGGACAGCTGCGGCGCGGGCGAGCAATGGCGTTTTTTGCTGGAGGCGAGCATGACCTCAATCGTTGCCATGAGCCGGTCACAGAGCGGCCAGCGCCTGCCGTGGGAATGCAGCTTCAGCCATGCCGAACCGCGTTATGTCGAGCAGTACTGGGTGCACCTGGGCGAGCACACACAGTTCAAACGCCCGCTGGACCTCATGCGCATCCCCCGGGAATTTCTCGCCCAATCCTGGCCCGACGCCTCGGCCACCGCGGGCCAGGTCGCCCGCCAGGAAGCCCACCGACAAATCGAACAATTGGGCTTTGCCTCAAGCTTCATCGACTGTGTTAACCGCTACCTGCAAAGCCACGTGCGCCAAGCTCCCAACCTCGAACAAGCCGCCCAGGCCTTCGCCATGAGTCCCGCCACGCTCAAGCGCAAACTGCAAAAACACGACACAGGATTTCAACAGCAGGTGGATTTGGTGCGCAAGCACGTGGCGCTTTACCTGTATCAGATAAAGGGATTCAGTAATGAACAAGTGGCGGACTATCTGAGATTCAACGATGCAGCTAACTTCCGGCGCTCCTTCAAACGCTGGACCGGCAGCACGCCCAACCTGATTCGCGAGATGTTCAATACCCATTGAGGTCGGATTTGTGTGTGTGTGTGTGTGTGTGTGCGACAGAATGTAGCCAAACCAGATCGCCGTAATACGAACATAAGCTGTCTGGATCCCCTGCACCCACTGCTCAGCTCCGGTTGTCGTCATTTGAGCGTCACACTTCTGACTCCGGATCCCAACGGCGAAACAGCACGCTGGCGTTAACACCACCGAAACCGAATCCATTTGAGAGCGCATGCGTGATCGACAACTGCCGAGCGTTGAGTGCGACCAGATCAAGGCCGCCGGCCGCCTCATCGGGATGATCGAGATTCAGTGTGGGCGGCACCACCTGGTCGCGAAGCGCTAGTACGGTGAACACAGCTTCAATGCCTCCAGCCGCTCCAAGCAGATGCCCGGTGGCGGACTTGGTCGAGCTGATCGCGACGCTTGAGTCGCTCCCGAATATCGAACGAATCGCTGCCAGTTCGCCTTTGTCACCGACCTGCGTGGAGGTCGCATGTGCATTGATATGCTGAACATCGGCAGGACTCACAGCCGCCTGGCGCAGTGCCTGTTCCATGGCGCGGCGTGCGCCGCTGCCGTCCTCCGGACCCGCCGTCAAGTGATAGGCATCGGCGCTGGTGCCGTAACCGACCAGTTCCGCCAGTGGTTTGGCTCCACGAGCCAACGCATGCTCCAATGACTCGATCACCAGTAACCCGGCTCCTTCGGACATGACGAAGCCGTCACGGTCGCGATCAAAGGGACGTGAAGCCTGCTGTGGGTACTCGGCAAAGCCAGTAGATAGCGCGCGGGCCGCCGCAAAACAACCCAGGGTTACACGGTCTATCGCGGCTTCGGTACCGCCGCATATGGCGATATCCGCCTCACCACTTCTGATGATTCTGGCCGCATCGCCGATGGCTTGTACTCCAGCAGCACAGGCTGTTACCGGAGCGCCGAGCGGCCCTTTGAATCCGTTCCGAATGGATACGTGCCCGGCCGCCATGTTGGCGAGAAAAGACGGCGCAGTGAATGGCGACAATCGGCGAGGACCACGCGCATCGGTGGTGCGCACTGCATCGGCTATCGCGCCAAAGCCACCCACGCCCGATGAAATGATCGTGGCGGTCCGCTCCTGGTCTGTGACTTCCATCGGATGCCAGTCTGCCTGCTCCAAAGCTTCGTGCGCCGCCACAAGAGCAAACTCGATGAAGCGATCCATCTTCTTGCGATCCTTGGCCGAGATGATGCGCTCCGGGTCGTAACCCGCGATGGCATCCTCTTCCAGAGACGGCACCTGGCCGCCTACTGCAACGCCCGTACCCTCAGTAATATCGTCGGGCAGGTTACGGATGCCAGAACGCCCAGCCAGCAGTCTCTTCCAGACTTCCTCTACTCCGCACCCCAGAGGCCCGACAATTCCGACGCCCGTGACCACGATTCGCTTTTGACCTTCGAGATTAATCATTGAACCCTCTTCATTTTTCAGTCGACGCCCACGCTATGGCCTATGGCTAAAGCTTTGTGGTGAGGTGAGCGGCGAGAGGACGGGATGGCGTCCTATCCACCAGGCGTGCTTGCTTATTCGCTGTTTCGGTTTGACCCGTATTGTCAGGACGGATCTTGAACCAGATGGCGTACATCGCTGGCAGGAACACCAATGTCATGATGGTTCCGACCAAAGTACCGCCGATCAGGGTGTAGGCCAGCGTCCCCCAGAAGACGGAATGGGTCAGCGGAATAAACGCCAGGATTGCCGCGAGTGCTGTCAGCAGTACCGGGCGGGCACGCTGTACCGTGGCTTCGACCACTGCGTGAAACGGGTCCAGCCCTTCTTGCGCGTTGTGATGAATTTGCCCAATCAGAATGAGCGTATTGCGCATCAAAATGCCCGACAGCGCGATAAGGCCGACCAGGGCGTTGATACCAAACGGCTGCTGGAAGATCAGCAGCGTTGGCACCACGCCAATCAATCCCAGCGGCGAGGTGAAGAACACCATGATCATTGCCGAGATAGAACGCACCTGGACAATGATAATCAGCAGCGTCAAGGCAATCATGATGGGAACCAGCGGCACTATCGCCTGACCGGCCTTGCCCGATTCCTCGATCGCACCTGCTTGCTCGATCCGGTACCCGGCAGGCAGCTTGTCTATGATCGGCTGCAGTTGCTTGACGATCACACCCGATACATCGGGTGGCTGAAGGCCTTCGGCAATATCGCCGCGCACGGTGATAGTCGGCGTGCGGTCACGGCGCCTAAGAATCGGATCCTCCATACGCACATCCACCTCTCCGACCTGGGACAGAGGGATACGCTGACCCGCCGCGCCCACCAAGGTGAAGCCTTCAATCCGGGCGGGATCGAGCCGGATGTCCCCGGCGGCGCGCCCCACCACCTGCACTGAACGAATGCCTTCACGAACCGCCGTGATCGGCACTCCGGTCAGCAGGAATTGCAACTGCTGGGCGACTGCACTGGATGTCAGTCCAACCGCCTGCAAGCGATCCTGATCCAAGCTGAAATGCAGCGTCGGCGTCAGAGGGCCCCAGTCGCTGTTGACCGTCCTCATCATCGGGCTGGCCTGCATGACATCTTGTACACGACCCGCAATCTCGCGCAGCTTCGTCGGGTCCGGCCCCATCACCCGGTAGGCCACCGGGAATGGCGAATACGGACCAAATACAATTTGAGATGCCCTGACTCGGGCCTCTGGGGCGAGGCCTGCAGCGACCGCTTCGCGAAGACGGAACTTGAGGGTTTCACGCGCCTCCTGACTGTCCGTCAGCACCACGATCTTGGCGAACGATGGATCGGGCAGTTCTGGCGCCATCGCCAGGAAGAAACGCGGCGCGCCCTGCCCGATATAAGCCGTGACGATTTTTGCCTCTTCCTGCTGTTGCAGCCAGGCCTCGACCTTTGCCGCAGTGGCACTGGTCTGCTCGATGGAGGTTCCGTAGGGCATTTGCACCTCGACCATCACCTCGGGACGGTCCGAGGTCGGGAAGAACTGCTTCTTCACCAGGCTCATGCCCAGAACTGCCACGAAAAACAGCGTGATAACCGTGCCGGCCACCAGCCATTTACGGGCGATGACGCGTGTCAGAACCCGGCGGAAGCGGTTGTAATGGGGAGTGTTGTAGATAGCCGCATGCCCACCCTCGACCTTCTTGATGTCCGGCAACAACTTCACTCCCAGGTAAGGGGTGAAAGCCACCGCGACGACCCAGGAAGCGATCAGAGCAATGCCGACGATCCAGAACATGTTGCTGGTGTACTCGCCGGCAGTGGACTGGGCGAAACCGTTGGGCATGAAGCCAATCGCCGTTACCAGCGTACCGGAAAGCATCGGCGCGGCCGTATGACTCCAGGCATACGCGGAAGCTTTGATTCGGTCGTAGCCCTCCTCCATTTTCACTACCATCATTTCGATAGCAATGATCGCGTCGTCCACCAGCAGTCCCAGCGCCAGAATCAACGAACCAAGGGTAATACGGTCAAAATTCTTTCCGGTGGCCGCCATCACCACAAACACGATCGCCAGCGTCAACGGAACCGCCGCTGCGACCACGACGCCTACCCGCCAGCCCATGCTGAGAAAGCAGACAAGCATCACCACCAGCAGCGCGACAAAAAATTTGACCATGAACTCGCCGACAGCCGAGTCAATGTTCACGGCTTGATCGGTGACCTTGGTCAGCGTCATACCCAGCGGCATGCCTTCATTTATCTTCGTCGTCTCGGCATCCAGCGCCTTGCCCAGGTCCAGGCCATTCCAGCCCTCGCGCATTATGACCCCCAGCAACAAGGCCTCTTCGCCCTTATTGCGCACCAGGAACGTTGCGGGATCTTCATAACCACGCTCGATTGTCGCCACGTCTGCGAGTTTGAGCGTGCGCCCCTGAACCGCAATGGGTGTGTCACGAATCTTCTGCACCTTATCGAAGGCGCCATCCAGCCGGAGGAAGACCTGTGGCCCATTGGTTTCGATCGAACCGGCGGGTGTGAGCACGTTTTGATTATTCAGTGCGGCAAAGAGGTCCTGGGGAGAAACGCCCAAGGTGGCCAGTCGGTCATGGGAGAAGGACACAAAGATGCGCTCGGCTTGCTCACCGATGATGTTGACTTTCTTCACACCCGGCACATGCAACAGTTGTTGGCGCAACGCCTCAGCATCACGCACCAACAGTCGCTGCGGCTCGCCTTTGGCTTTGAGGGCGAACAGCGCAAACGTCACGTCCGAATACTCGTCGTTGACCAATGGCCCGATCACACCCGCCGGTAGCTTGGTGGCTTCGTCGTCGAGCTTTTTGCGCGCCTGATAAAACTCTTCCTGCACCTGTGAGGGTGGCGTGCGATCCAACAACGACACCATGGTGAAAGCGAGACCGGGCCGCGTATAGGTTTCCGTGCGGTCGTACCATTTCAGTTCTTGCAGGCGTTTTTCAAGTGGCTCTGCTACCTGATCCTGCATCTCTTGCGCCGTGGCGCCCGGCCACGCGGTAATGATCGTCAACTGCTTGACCGTAAACGGAGGATCTTCCGCACGCCCCAGCTGGAAGAACGCCAGGGTGCCTGCAACGGCAATCAGGAAGATCAGAAACACCGTAATAGATCGCTCACGAACGGCGATCGCGGAAAGATTGAAGCGACCCTCGCTCATGGACGCCCCCCGGCAACTTTTTCGTCATCCTGTTGCGGCAATCTCACCTCTTCACCTTCGCGCAACAGATGTGCGCCTAACGCTACGATCTGCTCGCCGATTTTGAGGTCGCCCGCGACTCGCACTGTGTCGTCGCTCAAGCCCAGGACTTGTACTGGTCGCCAGGTCACCTTCGCCGGCGTACCGGCGATCACCCACACGCCCGTGCCTTGGCCTGGGTCATAAACGGCAGCGATCGGTACTTGCAGCCCCTGCCCTTGCGTGATGGCTTCAGCGATCCGAAGTGTGACGGTCGAGCCTATCGGTGCATTGGCCAGCGAGCCCTCAAGCACGTACCGCGCCTCGAACGTGCGTGTCATTCGGTCGGCCGAGTCAGACAGCAGCCTCAGCTTCGCTGTAACAGCATCCGTGGTATTGCCATAAAGCGTTGCCTGCGCAGTGGATCCTGCTGCGGGGCGCAACGTCTCGGGCAGGTGCACGATGGCTTCGCGCTGTCCTGCCCGCGCCAGTCGAACCACGGGCTGTCCCGGGCTGACAACTTGTCCGGGCTCGGCGAGCGTCTCCACCACCACGCCGTCGGAATCGGCAAGCAGCACCGCATAACCAGAAGCATTACGGGCAACGTCAGCCTGCGCTTCTGCAGCGCCGAGCTGCGCCTTTGCAGTATCCGCTGCGGCTTTGATCTGGTCGTAGGCCGACGCAGAAATAGCCCCTGCGGCAACCAGACTGCGGTATCGCGCCTCGTCATCTGCTGTCTGCTTGGCTCGGGCTCGGGCGGCTATGACCGACTCTTGCTGTGCTCGCGCCTGCAACCCCAGGTCGATTGGGTCGAGGCGCATGAGTGGCTGACCACGCTTAACGGTCTGACCGGTGTCGACCAGACGCTCAAGCACCTTGCCTGATACCCGAAAGCCCAGGTCGCCCTGGACGCGGGCAACCACGACACCACTGAAAGAACGCGAGACGTCGGATGAAGCCTGAACAGCAGTGGACCTCACCAAAGGGGCATGCGTGCGTGGATCGTCAACGGTGGATGAGTCGCCACATGCCGTCAGGACGAGAGGCAACAAGCAAGCGGCAATGGGGAAAGGTCGAAGCCGGCGCATAGGTTCCCTTACTTAAACAAATAGGACAGGCGTAATATTCTCAGCCTAGTGACTATTTATGTCAATGGTCACACATTACAAAGCTCTAAGCCCCCTCATCCCCAGCGGTTGAATCGCCGAATACACTGAGCAAATCTCAAACGTGGCTGAACAAGCGTCGATTGACAGGAAGTGACCATAACGTAATATGGTCACAAACATGCTCAATTGAAGGAACCTCAATGCCTCCCCTCCGTCCCGTTGCTCTCTTGGTGAGTGCCAGCTTGATGACAGGTTGCGCGGTCGGTCCGGACTATCACCGTCCGGACGCCCCGCTTTCGGACCGTTACTTGGGTCAGCCTTCTGTCGAACAGAGGTCTGGGGCGACGCCTGCCAGTCTTGTCGCCTGGTGGGAAGGCTTCGGTGATCCACTGCTCGCCGACTTCGTCTCCAAGGCACTTGAGCAGAACCTGGATCTGGCGCAGGCGTCGGCGCGAGTAACGCAGGCACGGGCAGGACTAGGCGCCGCAAATGCCGCTTTACTACCCTCGGGAAACATCAGCGGCCAAGCCGCGCGTTCCTACCAGTCAATCGAGACCCCACTCGGCCAGGTGTTGAACTCAACGCCTGGCTATGATCGGTACGGAAGTTCCTACGAGGTCAACCTCGATGCCAGTTGGGAGGTGGACGTCTTTGGCGGATTGCGACGCGGACGCGAGGCTGCACTGGCCGAGTACCAGGCTTCCGAAGCGGGTGTCGCTGCCACACGACTGACCATCGCCGCGCAGACCGCCGATATCTACATCACTATCCGCGGATTGCAGACCCGGTTGGACATTGCGAACCGACAAGTCAAAACGCAGCAGGAGCTACTAGAGAAAGTCCAATTGCTCTACAGCAAGGGCCTCGCCGCCAACTATCAGGTTTGTCAGACTGAGGGGGCACTATCGCAGGTCCAAGCGACAGTGCCGGCCCTGCAGACCGGCCTGGATGCTGCCATGAATGCACTGGATGTCATGCTCGGCACGCCGCCAGGCACTCACCGCACGCAATTGGCAAATATGGGGAACATTCCTGTAGCGCCGCAGATAAAGGCCACGGGAACGCCGGCCGATCTGCTGCGCCGCAGGCCAGATCTCATCCTTGCTGAGCGCCATCTCGCAGCTTCAAACGCACGCATCGGGGAGGCGATTGCCGAGTACTACCCGAAATTCTCCCTGAGCGCATTGCTGGGCAGTGCCACGGCTGTATCCGCAGGCAACCTTTTTACCGGCGGAGCCAGCCAGTCGGCGGGCGTATTGGGGCTACGCTGGAGACTCTTCGACTTCGGTCGCATAAACGCCCAGATCGACCAAGCCAAGGGACAGGAAGCCGAAACCCTGGCCGCTTACCGTCAGTCTGTGCTGCGCGCCACCGAGGATGTCGAGAACGCGTTCTCCGCACTGGTAAATCGGGAAGCTCAAGCAACCACCCTCACCGGGGGAGAGGCGTCTCTGACGCAAGCTCGCCAATCGTCATTCATTGCCTATCAGAAAGGTACGGCCAGCCTGATCGATGTCCTTCATGCCGACGAGACGATGCTGCAGGCTTCCGATGCAAGGGCGCAAGCACGAACGGAATCGGCACGGGCGGCGGTCGCGGCATTCAAAGCGCTTGGTGGCGGCTGGCAACCGCCTGACGCCCAGCCTGTAGCGACCCGATGACTTAACCGGATGACGCGGCACTTAATGCACGCCCCCTCCTCTTCAGCTACTACCCAACCCGAGAGCGGGCTTCGCTCACTGACTGACGAGATGAAGCATTAGAAGAGAGGAACCGCCCTGTTTATTCATGTGACGAAATCGACAAATGGTCACATCGCAGATAAATAAAATGCCCTTCGACGGATGGAAGAAGGGCAAAGTGAAAAGCCATTGAAGATTCTGACGGGTACCCGCGATATGCGATAAACCTTAGCCAAAGGTTAAGGCATGAGGCTACGCAAGATGAGGTTGGAGGTGAGCGTGGGCGCCTCCTCGACGAAATCGAGGTTGTACTGCAGCAGCAAGGGGTTAACGAATGGCCGCAGCGCGAGATGTATCGCTTCTACTGTCTCGTCCAGCGGAGTCTTGCGTTCAAATTCGCCAATCTCTCGCCCCTCTCGCACGATTTGCAACACGAAGCGTTTGATCTGTGCCTCATAAGCCTGCGTACTAGGCCAGCTCTCCGACGCTGCGAACGCTGCAATGTCATAGAGTTTTCGGTCGTTAAAGAACAAATTCACACCTGTAGCGATCACCGTTTTGACCAAACGTCGAAAACGCTCCGTCGGCGACAGGTCTTCTACATTGATAGCCTGCTCAACAGCCACGACGATTTCTGCCAGACAATTTGCGCAGATGGCTTCACCGATCGCCTGCTTGGAATCAAAAAATTTGTAGATGTAGGCCTTTGAAAACCCGATGGCCTTGGCCAGGTCGGAAACCGTGGTTTTGCCATAGCCGTATTGACTGAAGTGTTCGTTGGCCGCCGCGACAATTTGATCGCGAATCTCGTGATCGATTGGGCCACGGGGGCTAGGCGAAGATATTGATGGCTGATTCATGGAAATAGCTTACTCACCCTATCGAGGACTTACAATGTGACCAAATAAATATATAGTCACAAATCTACGTTTTGAAACCACAGCTGATCAGATTTGAAACGAGCTGGCGTTTTGGGTAGCCCAACATGGCGCATTAGCGTTCCAACAGCTCATTGTCGCTAACGCTAGACAGGTTTATGCCCTTTGCCTCGTGCTGATGACGAAGCTCAGCCCAGTCTATAAGGGCAGTCATAGCCGGGCCGAGTGCATGCCCCAGCGCCGTTAGCGCGTACTCCACCCGCGGCGGCACCTCTGGGTATACGGTACGCTGAACGATGTCGTCCTGCTGAAGCCCTTTCAATTGCTGAATGAGCATCTTCTGCGTGACATCGGGAATGAGCTTCTCCAGTTCGGAGAACCGAAGCGGCCGGCCTTTAGCGGCCATCAACTCATTGATAATCACAATTTTCCATTTTCCTTCCAAAACGCGAAGCGTAGCGTTTATAGCGGCAGACCAGGCCTGCCGTCGTAAAGGGTTCTCACATTCCCACTCACGCGCCATCGATACTTACCTTTTGGTGGGTTACAGACTAAATCGTCGGTTCTTGCGGAAACTGCAGTGCGAATACTAACGTATCCGGACTTTGAATCTCTGGAGGCATTATGAAAATCGCGATCGTTGGTATTGGGTCTATCGGCGGAACCCTTGCCCGAAAGCTCGTCACTGCTGGCCATGAGGTCAGCGTCGCCAACTCTCGCGGAAAAGACTCGGTAAGCACTTTTGCCAAGGAAGCGGGTGCTATTGCTTGCGATTTGAACGATGTCTTCGACGGCGCCGATACTGTGATTGTTTCCATTCCCCAACCGGCCATGGCAGCTCTTCCCAAGAACCTGCTGGCGGCATTGCCATCTTCAGTTCCAGTGATCGACACGAGCAATTACTACCCAGGCCTGAGAGACGAGCGCATCGCTGCTTTGGAAAATGGTCAAACGGAGAGCGTCTGGGTTAGCGAGCAGCTTGGCCGACCGGTGATCAAGGCATTCAATAATATTCTGGCTTATTCGCTAGAGAATCTTGGTAAGCCAAAAGGTGCGGAAAACCGTCTGGGAGTCGCCGTTGCTGGTGACGATACAAATCATAAGCGTCTCGTGATGCAACTTGTCAATGAAGTTGGATTCGAGCCAGTCGACAGTGGCAGCCTGGAGGACTCATGGCGCCAACAACCCTGTACGCCAGCGTACTGCTGCGATTACACCGCTGATGAGATGCGTCCCGTGTTGAATGCCGCAGTCAAGGGAGTCGCAGCGCAGAAGCGAGAGGCGTTCAATGCGCAACTCCCTGCCCTGTTCGCCAAAAATCCCTCTCATCACGACGTAGTTGAATTTAATCGGAGCTTCAACACGGCAAGCTGAATTCGTCGTCACCGATCTAACCATAAGCCCCACCCAGAGCCAGTGGTTTTATGGGGGTAAAAACGCCGAATAATAAAAAGGGATCGCGAGATAAAATTTCGCAACCCCTTGAAAAATATGGTCGGGACGGAGTGATTCGAACACTCGCCCCCTAGCACCCTATGCACGCAGTACCCCTGTAAGACCTTGTGAAATGGCCGTTTTTACTGGTGCTCGCTGCAACGAGTGCCCACAAGTGCTTAAAGAACATGGCAGCAACCGTTGATGGCGACTTTACCGATATGACTGGCAACAACGACGGCCTGTCTCAGGTCGAAGAAGCGGCGTAGTGAGAACGGAACTTCAGGGCACTGAAAAGTGGCATGCAGACCGATCTGGCCGAGTGACAGCCAGCCGGTTTAAAGATGTGATGGCCTGGGGAAAGCCTGACAAAAATGGGAAGCGCGAGCCTATGGGCGCGCGCACCTCATACATGCGCGAACTGTGCTTCGAGCGACTGGCAAAGAAGTCCAAGCACAACGTTAGCAGCGCTTCCATGAAGTGGGGCCACACCGAAGAACAGAAGGCTCAGGACGCCTACGAGATGTTGACCGGCAACATCGCCATACCATCAGAGTTCATCGTCCACCCGAAGTACGACTGGCTCGATTGCTCGCCAGACGGATCAACGATGACGGTGGCACCGAGTCGAAGTGCCCTTTCAACGAGGCGATACACGTCAGGACTTGGCTCGAAGGCATGCCCGAGGAACACATGCCTCAGGTTCAGGGCTGCATGTTCGTTACGGGACGGAAATGGTGGGACTTCCTGTCGTTCGATTCTCGCCAAGATGAAGAGTGTCAGCTCTACATCGAGACGATTCAACGCAACGAAGACTACATCGCCAACCTGCACAAAGAGCTGGTCCAGTTCAACCTGGAACTGAATCGCATGGTTGATGAAGTCGCGGACAAAGCCAGGGCGCAAAGCCCATCGTTTAGGAGCCTGATCATGATCAGCAACGCAAACGACAATCCTGGCTGGCACTGCCGGCCAGTGGCTTAGAACAGGTTGGCCATGGCTGTGACCCAAGAAGATCGAACAGCCAAGTTGACCGAGAAACGACAGGAACTCGGCGAGCAGGAGCTTTGGCACGAAGCGCGTCGTTCGACGATTACTTATTGGGCTCGAATTTCACGAACATCATGCCGAAAAACCAGCCTCCGACCATGGCTAGATAGATGGACTGGTATCCGGAGACGTTGTAGGCCAGCCAATAGTTGATTGAGGTGGTTACGGCGAAAGCCAAGAAAAACTGACTACGAGAAAACCTGCAGGGCCGCAGACTCAACGAGTACTTCCGCGATTTCATTGCATTGGCGCGTTGACGGCCCGGGCGAAACCCGCACCCTGCTCAATGCGTTCAGCGACTTCGTTGAAAGCGAAGACCTTGGCGAGGAATCAGCCCGCGAGAAGACCAACACTTTGGTCAGCTATGCGATGGCTCAGGCCAGGCTGGGCGAGCCGCTCACACTCGACGAATTGTCCGAAGTACTCGACGACGAACAGCCAAAGGCGTTTGCCGACTTCATCCGCGACAAGGATTACGGCCTTTCGGCTTCGCTCCCGCCGGACAAAAAGACCCTGAACAAATTTCGGCGCTTCACCGGCCGGATCGATGATCTGTCGATCAGCTTCGAAGAACATTTGCTCGGTTCGAAGGTTGAGTTCGACGAAGCCGGCGGCACGCTGACGTTGCGCGGTTTGCCGACTCAGCTCATCGAGCAACTGAAGCGCGCAGCTGCCTGACCCACCCTTACCTATTGCGCTGAGCGCTGTTTTCAAGCTGAAGATCAGGCCCAAGAGTCAAATCGATGTCTAGCCTCGCCAATGCTTTTCCGCGGGCTAACGCCTCATTGAAGCTGTTGTACTTGGCATTTTCACGAATTGCTTCAACCCGGCTTTCTTTGTTCTCTACAGCGATTCTAAGTCCTGTTGGCACAGAATCACTGTCGCTATCCCATTCGAAATCAATCTTCGCTTTAACGCCTCGATGCTCATAAACAACTGGGTACGGCCTATCCACTAACACCATTACGATCTCCTTGATCCGGCTCCGTGCCGGGCCGAACACAAATACCCCACTTCAACGAATCAAGCCAGCTTTCACACCCTTTGTGAATGCGCTAGGTGCTTTTTTCGGTAACACCCTCAAGCGGATGTTCGCCTGTATATCGTGGCACTGCAATATTCAGCGCTGCTGTTGGCAGAGATAGAGCGTCTGGATCGTGTCGGCCTGATACGTTCGTGGCCGGTCAGGCGGGATGAAAACGGAATGTTCCAACACCCTGACATGCCGGATTTCGAAGAGGGTGATGGCGACAAGTGCAAGGCTTGGATCGCTGAGCAGGGCCTGGCCGTGGCAATGGTTAGCCTTGAGTATGCAGGCGAAGCGATTGCCAACCGCTACTTCGAATCCCATGACCCTGACTGCAGCTACTGGGAGCCAGATCGCCCAGATGGCGAAGGCTGGTTCTGCCTGGCCATCCATGACACCGACGATGGCCCCGTTTGCTGGTGGGCACGCCGTGAGGTGACGCCATGATCGTCCCTGTAGCCGCCCTCGCCTACATGGCCTGGCTCATTTACTCGGGGCCAGGGCGATAACCTCAGGCTTGTTTCTTTCCGGCCGCCAATCCGCACACCATCAACACTAACCCAGGAATCCACAATCCAGGCGCTATAACCACAAAACCACAGATTGCCAGCGATAGCCCTGTCAGAAACAACGGATTTCGAAACGCCTTTTCCATAGCAAATCCTCCTTGATAATTGCTTTCATTAAACCATAACAGCCTGCCGGAGAACGGTCAGCGACACCACTGCGACTCACACGGTATCCCGTCGTCGTCTCCGTCCATTTCCATTCCCGGGCAATTCTGCAGAAAGTTTTTGGCCTCTGCGCATGAGGTCATCTGCGAACAGCGCTTGCGGCCATCGCAATTGAATCGAGCCGCAACGGGCTTCTGCGCAGTCATGACTTTGGAGGTTACCTGTTGATTCGATAGCCTCGCCTCAGTCCATGACTGTACGTCAGGGGAAAACTTCCAAGCCAACAGACCAACAACAAGCACTAACCAAATCAGTTTCATTTGATTTCATCCGTGATGAGAGATCGTTTGCATTCTCACGCCGCCCGCTTTCCAGCGTATCCCATTAATCCACATACAGCCTGCCGGTGAACGGCGGGCGAGGAATTCTGCACATGAAAATCAACACTGGCGGCTCCAGCGTCACCATCGATGGCCGCACATTCACCCGTCGCAGCATCAGCATCAAAGGCGACATGATCGACGGTGTAGAGCAGGCTGGCACTCTGGTCGGCCCCATCAGCGTGACGGTCAATGGAAACGCCGAATCCGTCGAGACCGGGTCAGGCAAGGTCGAAATCACCGGAACCGCCGAGCGCGTCAAGACCATGAGTGGTGACGTCCGATGCGGCGATGTACACGGCGACGTCGAGACCATGTCGGGCGATGTGACTTGCAGCGCGATCAGCGGCAGTGTCAAGACGATGTCCGGCGACATCATTGGCGGCTCCAAGCGCTAACCCCTCCCCACCTTCTGCCGCCACGCGCGGCATGGAGCACTTATGTCTGCAGAACTGGCGCAGGCGCCCTCCCGGCCCCGACGCGAAAGCATCCTTCCCCGCTTCATCCGTGCCGGTGCCGCGCCCATCTACTTGGGCATGTGCCGAGCCGAGTTCGACAAAACCGTCCGCCCTTATGTCAGCGAGTTCCCGATCGGTGAGCGCGGTGTTGGCTTCGACCGGGAAGAGCTCGACGATTGGGCTACGGCCTACGTCGCAGCAAAGGCAATTGATAAAAACGGCGCTTCGGAGCAACAATCGCCCCGCAGCGAGCGCCAGAAAGGAGATAAATCATGGCGCGAAAATCGATCACAGGGCCTCTCCGAGAGGGAAGGCATCTGGCATATCGACAAGAAAATCAATGGAGAACGACTTTACGAAAGCACTGGAACTGGTGACCGGGAAGAAGCGGAGCGCTACCTGATCTACCGGCTGGAGCAGATCCGGCAACAGAAGGTGTACGGCGTAAAGAGGGTCAGGATCTGGCGGGAGGCGGCAACTCGCTTCCCGCTGGAGTTCAAGGATCAACCTTCAATCAAGCTTTCGGCGCACCACCTTTCTCAATTGGACCCGTTCATAGGCGACATACCGCTGACCCACATCGATGATCAGGCCCTGGTGCCGTTCATCAAGGACAGGCTGGCGACAAAGAAGCTTGAGGGCGGCAAGGTAAAGAAAGGTGTCAGCAACAGGACGGTGAATATCTCGATCGAGCGTGTGGTTCGGGTTTTGTCGTTGTGTGCCAGGAAGTGGCGAGATGATGAGCGCAGGCCGTGGCCTGGATAGCGTACCGATGCTCACAAAGCTTGAAGAGAAGAAGTCGAGTCGCAAGCCGTACCCGATGTCGTGGCCGGAACAGTCGATTCTATTTGGAGAGTTGCCGGCCCACCTGCAAACGATGGCGTTGTTCAAGGTGAACACCGGCACCCGGGAGCAGGAGGTTTGCAAACTGCGATGGGATTGGGAGATTTCGGTGCCGGAGCTCGGCATCAGCGTGTTTCTGATTCCGGCTGATTTTGGCGGCAGACACGAACGGTCTGGAGTGAAGAACGGTGACGAGCGGCTGGTCGTGCTCAACAACGTGGCTAAGTCCATCATCGAGAAACAACGCGGCGTAAGTAAGGAGTGGGTTTTTCCCTACAACGGCACCGCGATGCATCGAATGAATGACTCTGTTTGGAAGAAGGCGCGGGTGAGAGCGGCGAAACTCTGGCAGGAGGAAAACCTTCGCCCCGCTCACCCAGGTTATGCATCCATAAGGATCCATGACCTCAAACACACATTTGGTCGTCGGCTGCGCGCACCAGGCGTAACCGCGGAAGACCGCAAGACTCTTCTTGGCCACAAGAACGGCAGCATCACCAGTCACTATTCGGGCGCTGAGCTCGGGCATCTGATTGAAGCTGCGAACATGGTATCAGCAACCGATTCGCGTGGACCGGTACTGACAATTCTGAAGAGGAAGCAGGCGTGAAAATTAGAGAAGTCACGCAAAAGTCACGCACATGAAAAAGGCCAGTGCTGTTAACACTGGCCTAAGACACTGAATTATATGGTCGGGACGGAGTGATTCGAACACTCGACCCCTAGCACCCCATCTCCTTTTTCATACTTCTTGAAAGACTCCAAAATTTTACTCTGGATTTTTCTAAGCTAGTATTTACTTGAGCTCCAGCGGTGTTCGGCTCTACGAGAGTCCAGGAACGTCCATCAAGAGCCGACGTTTTTGTGGGGGTAAAAGTAGGGGGAACCCATTTTATGGCCAAAATTGCCCGACTCGTACTCCTGCGGCTGTCGAGTGCTCAAAATCGTCCTTCCTCACCATAGACGCCCCATTTTGTCCTTGACCCCACTGAGACTATGTTCGGCATCGCACAGACAAATCACGCACACTTAGTGATAATCAAGCGTGCATATCTCCGTCGAACCCTGACAGCGTGGTTAAAATTTCGCCCTCCCTGCCAGGCGCACTGAGTCACCTCATCGTTGCCTTGGTCGAGGGCATGTCTTGCGTGAGGAAACAGGGTGGTCATTGGTCCTGCGTGCTTTTCGGTTCGGATCTCTGCCAAACGCTCACGATCAACGGTGTTGCGGATCAGATCGCAAATTTGAGCACACGCAAAGTCAAAAACAGGCTGCCTGGCACATTTGACTGATAACGAAGCGGTGCAAGACCGCTCTGCAAAGTAGCTCATCACCGCAGCCACTCTCTATGCGGCTAGAAATTTCTTCCTTGAACAGGAACGTAAATGTCCGACTCCCCCAATCCAAAACAGAATCATTTGCTTGCCGCATTGCCGGCGCAAGTTCAGAGCCGTCTCCTGCGCCATCTTGAACTCGTCACATTGCCGCTAGGTAATGTGTTGTACGAGTCAGGTGACACCTTGCGCCACGTGTACTTCCCAACTGATGCCATCGTCTCATTGCTTTGCGTGATGGGGAGCGGGGCCACGGCAGAGATATCGGTAGTGGGTAACGAAGGCATGATCGGCGTCGCCGTGTTTATGGGCGGTGAAAGCACACCGAGTAGTGCGATTGTTCAAAGTGCTGGGCATGCATACCGGCTACCCCGGCGTCGGCTGAAGGATGAGTTCAATCGGCATGGCGACATGCTCCTGCTGATGTTGCGTTACACCCAGGCACTTATTACCCAAATGGCGCAGACCGCCGTTTGCAACCGCCATCACTCGATCGATCAGCAGTTGTGTCGTTGGCTTCTGTTATACCTCGACCGTTTACCGGGCAACGACTTGTCCGTGACCCAGGAAATTATTGCCAACATGCTTGGTGTGCGCCGCGAAAGTGTGAACGAGGCCGCCGGCAAACTACAAAGACAGGGGGTAATCGAGTACAGCCGCGGTCACGTCAAAGTCATAGACCGAGCGCAACTCGAGCAACTGAGCTGCGAGTGCTATGCCGTCGTGAAAAATGAAACTGAGCGGTTGCTGCCATACCTGCCAGCACACCAACACCCGTAATTTGGCGAATCAAGATCAGCTGCTGGGGTTCGTCAGCAAGGCCACCTACCGCACGTGGCGCTTGTATATGACGGCGTGCGCACTCGAATTCGAAGGCGGTGATCTGGGGCCTACCAGATAATGTCGAGTAAACGTGCCGGCAGCTTTTCAGCCCTTCCCTTGACGCGTAATCATCTAATGGCGAAGGAAAAAAAAGGCTGCAGGTGCAGCCTCAAGGATGGGGGGGCAGAGATGACTAAGCATCACTCATGTTTTCTTATAGAGCGTAGCTTTGTCGGCCAGGCAACAAGATCAATCGACTACATGGAACCTGGGTAGCATCCATTTCCAACGAATGGCGGCAATACGGCTGACAAAAACGAACGCAATGGCGATTGCAGACGCCACTTCAAGAGAAATCTGCAAATCCAACAGCGTGATGTAGGCGACGGCACCCAAAATACTGATGGATGCATAAACCTCACGCTTAAACACCAACGGTATTTCGTTACACAACACATCACGCATCACACCCCCAGCGACTGCGGTAGCTACACCCATGATCACTGCGATGGTGGGAGGGAGGTTTTGCTGAAGAGCCATATCTGTTCCTCTGACCGTAAATACAGCCAATCCAAATGCATCGGCTACCAACAACACCTTCTCGTTGAAGGTTTTCAAGGTCCTCGCCCAAATCATGGTTCCTAGCGAAGCACTAACCCCTACCAAAAAGCCATTCTCATTGGAAACCCTCTCGATCGGATAATGTGCCATCAGTACGTCACGCAAGGCACCGCCGCCTAAAGCGGTGACTAAACTGATGGTGATTACACCGAACCAGTCCAACGATTTTCGCCCTGCCATCAGGGTGCCTGTCACTGCGAAGGCTGCAACGCCTGACAACTCACAGTAATAAATCACCCAACCAGCGTGGTAAGCCTTCATCTACGGAACCAGCCTGTACTGCAAATGGGAGAAGTTCTTGAAATGAAGCGCTCTCAAAGACACACATCAAGGTCTAATTACATTATCATAATATGATAATAAAAGTACAATTGAGGCGTGCAATGAATACAGGGCAAAAAACACAGCCGCGTATCGTCACCAGGGTTATCCACTTGGAAAAACCAATGTCGAATCAAGGGTGCGGGTCGAAACGGTAGGTGACCTGGCAATGGCGTACAGCCCAGGGGTCGCGCAGCCCTGCTTGGCGATAGCCAAAAATCCGGACGACGTTTACCGCTTTACAGGTAATCAGCCGCAACGAGCGTGCGGCGACCGAGTGTGTGAGGCTGCTGCTGAACGTGGGTGCGCACTCATCTCGTATGGACCCACGCAGTACTCGCCTGCAGCGGTGCTGGGGAGGGATTACATTATTCCCAAGCCGTTGGATGGGCGCCTGCATTCGGGGGTAGCTGGAGCAGTGGCTAGAGCGGCAATTGATTCGGGCGAGGCCATCTATCCCTTCTTTTACCCGTTTCTGGTAGACGTACCGTCGCCATTTTCTGATCATGGTCAATCCAGTTAACTGTAACGAACCTAATCGGTGACAAATAAATCCCCGACCATTACAATTTGATTAACATCGACCGTTTTAAGGTACTGGCAATTCCATGGAAAATAAGACTGCACGACTAACTGTGCTCATTGATCCCGTCAAGAAAAAAGCACTTGAAGAACTGTGCGCATCTCAGGATCTGACGCCCTCTCAGGTCGTTCGTCAGCTTATTCGGGACTATCTGGAGACGCATGGCGTGTCCTACGCCACCAAAAGCAAAACTGCGCCCAATGGTAAGTGATTCATCTGCGCATGAGCGGGCACGACGAATGCCTGCTCATCGCTCCTTCTACTCTCTTGCACCTCATCTCTAGCCTTGGGGCTTGTCGATCTCGGCGTAGCTGCCCAGTGCACCACTGAAGTCAGCATGATAATGCTGTGAGCCGAGTGCCTGAAGAACCCCTGCCTTATCGAGCTTGCCAAGGACTTTTTCGTTGGCTTCACACAACTTCACGACGATGCTGCGTTTACGCAACTGCTCAATAACTTCGAGCAGCGTTTGTAAGCCCGTGATATCCATGAACGGCACCCGTTTCAGACGAATAATCAACGTCCCGGGATCGGTGTGCGTCTGAGCCAAAACGCGCTCAAAGGTTTCTGCTGCGCCAAAGAAGAGAGGCCCCTCAATGGTGTAAACCAAAACACCGGGTGGAAGATGTACATGCCCATTCAAGCGCAACTCTGCCTCCAGCTCTTTTTCGACCATTAACTGCACCTCTACAGATGCAGCCATCCGACGCATAAACTGCAGCATGGCGAGAATGACCCCGATATTCACTGCAATCGCCAGATCGCTGAAAACGGTCAGGCTGAAAGTGATTAAAAGGATCGCAACATCCGCTTTTGGGGCTCGTTTGACCATGCGTGTGAAGTGCTTCAGTTCGCTCATGTTGTAAGCGACCACGAATAAGATCGCAGCCAACGCGCACAGCGGGATATCCGAAGCCAGAGGTGCCAGGAAGAAGATCAATAGAATCAACGTGACGGCGTGCGCAAAACCCGCAATGGGGCTGTTGCCACCGTTGCGGATGTTGGTCGCTGTTCGAGCGATCGCGCCTGTCGCAGCAAAACCACCAAACAGAGGAGTGACCAGGTTGGCAATGCCTTGTCCGATTAACTCCTGATTGGAGTCATGTTTGGTGCCGGCCATCCCGTCGGCGACAACAGCAGACAACAGCGACTCGATCGCCCCCAGCATCGCGATCGCGAACGCAGGACCAATCAATTCAATGACCTGCGGCAGCGTTATTTCAGGAGGGCCAATTTTGGGCAGTCCTTGAGGAATCCCCCGAATGCACTCCCGATCGTTGCCACGCCATCGAACTTAAAACAGGAATGCAACGCCGTCACAACGACCATGGCAATCAGAGGACCAGGAACACGCCTTACGCCTGGTACTTTAGGCGCGAGTATCACCAACAGCAGGCTCAAAAGGGCTAATAGGGTCGTGGGCAGATGGAGTCCGGGCAGAGCCTGGATGAGGTGCCAAAGCCGCTCATGAAAATGGTCGCCACTGATGTTCGGCAAGCCCAAAAAGTCTTTCCACTGCCCGACCCAAATGATCACACCGATGCCGGCGGTGAACCCAACGATCACGGGATCGGGAATGAACTTGATAAGTGCGCCAAGCTTGGTGATGCCAAGCAGTAACAATATTGCACCCGCCATCATTGTCGCGATCTGCAAGCCATCAACGCCGTACTTGGCTGTCACGCTGGCCAAAATGACGATGAACGCCCCAGTAGGGCCGGCAATCTGTAGTCGACTCCCGCCGAAAAGCGAAACCAATAAGCCACCAACAATTGCCGTGTAGATTCCTTGCTCCGGCTTGACGCCCGAGGCGATGGCAAACGCCATGGCCAAGGGTAACGCCACGACACCGACGATGACCCCCGAGACGATATTTCGAAGCCAGTGCTTGCGCCCTAACAAGCCCGCTTTCCAAGCTTCTCGTATGGCAATCATGACTAGCCTCGCGCTGGTGGCATGTGCATACTATTCACACGTAGTGATAATAGTAAAGCAATTGGCCTAGCCTCGTACGACACCAGCGACCCTGTAGATACAGTGGCGAGAGCGCAGAAACATATGCCCGGAGACCCCGAATGAAACGCGAAGACGTCAAAACCAAACACGGTGAAGGCATGCACTTCGACACGCACGTGATAGCCAACCCGGCCAATACGCACGAGTGGATCATTCTTTTCAAAAAGGAAGCCGGGAGAAGCTATTTCCTGGTCAATGACAATGAGGAAATTGAGTCATTTGGACACCTCGATGAACTGATCCGCGAGCTTCGAGAGCTGGGTATCAAGTCCGCCGAAGTTCATTTCTGATTGTTCCACTTAGAGAGTTTGACCCTGTCAGTAATAGTCGAGTATCTGTCCGGTCAGAGCGAAGCGCTTTGGTCTGTTTGTTTCGGTAGCCGCTGCCAATTTCGGACTGAGCAGGGAGCAAAGGACTATGCCGCCACACTCAAAGAAAGAATCGACGCACCCCATGCCTTCCCGCGAACCCACCACGCCTCTCACAGTCAAGACCACTGATCAACGCAGACCCAGGTCATTTCCTTCCATTGGACAGGCTCGACGTTTGGCTAACAGGAACAGAACACCAAACACCTTGAAGATGGACCGCATCGAAAGACAGCTCAGCACAACACCTGAACTGTTGCCTGTTAGTTGATGGCCGGCTAAACCTCTCTCAGCGCCTTTGTCATGGCCTGCTCCCCTTTCGCCCCCCGCTATTTTGATCACCGCGTTCATTTGAGCCACGTCCATCACCTCAGCGTCTTGACGCTGGGGACATTCGAGCGCGCAAAAAAATGGCCACACGAGGTGGCCTAATACGGGTTCAAGCATAGGAGGATCTCTATTGACCAACAGATACAGGCCCGCCCTGAAGTCTTAGGGCCAATAGAGTGGGTCCGCTGGCTGATAAACCCCTTCATCAGCAGCGCGCAACTGGCAATTGGATCCTGGTCTGTGGGTCAGGACCTCGTTGCCTATCATTATAATAGTGTTAGCATGTGATTGTAATCAACATCTAATTAGGTGATCGCATGACTACCGACTTCAAGAAGGCTGCACTGGATTACCACGAATTCCCAACCCCAGGAAAAATCAGCATCGCGCTGACCAAGCCTGCCGACACAGCCGCCCAACTCGCACTGGCCTACAGCCCAGGCGTAGCGGAGCCTGTACGCGAAATTGCGAAGAATCCAGAGAATGTTTACCGCTTCACCGGTAAAGGCAATCTGGTGGCCGTGATCACCAACGGCACGGCCATTCTGGGCCTCGGCAATCTAGGCCCCTTGGCCAGCAAGCCGGTCATGGAAGGCAAAGCATTGCTGTTCAAGCGTTTCGCCGGAATCGATTCGATCGATATCGAAGTCAATGCCGAGAGCTCCCAGGCCTTTATTGAGACCGTCGTGCGCATTGCCGACACCTTTGGTGGCATCAACCTGGAAGACATCAAAGCGCCTGAGTGTTTTGAAATCGAAGAAGCACTGATCGAACAGTGCAGCATCCCAGTCTTCCATGACGACCAACACGGTACGGCCATCGTCACTGCCGCCGGCATGCTCAATGCACTTGAGATTCAGGGCAAAACCCTGGGTAATGCGAGAATTGTCTGCCTCGGCGCCGGTGCAGCTGCCACTGCTTGCATGCGCCTGCTGCTTAGTCTCGGCGCTCAAAAAAGCAACCTATACATGGTCGATCGTGTCGGTGTTATCCACTCCGCTCGGGAAGGCCTCAATCAATACAAAGCACAGTTCGTTAACGACGGTGGCCCTCGTACGCTGATGGAAGCCATGACCGGTGCTGACGTGTTTGTCGGCCTGTCTGGAGCCAATCTCCTCCCGGCAGAAGCATTGGCAGCGATGGCACCTAACCCGATCGTGTTTGCCTGCTCGAACCCGGACCCTGAAATCAGCTACGAGCTGGCCATGGCCACACGTGATGACCTGATCATGGCGACCGGTCGCTCTGATTACCCTAACCAGGTCAATAACGTTCTGGGCTTTCCGTTCATTTTCCGCGGGACGCTGGATGTTCGCGCAACCCGGATCAACGAAGCGATGAAAATTGCGGCGGTGGAAGCACTGCGCCAATTGGCCAAAGAGCCGACACCGGTGCAAGTGCTGCAAGCATTCAACGTCGATAAACTTGAGTTTGGCCGCGATTACATCCTCCCCAAAGCGCTCGATGCTCGCCTGCTCGGTGCAATAGCCGGCGCGGTGGCCAAGGCCGCTATCGACACCGGCGCTGCGAAGCTGCATTACCCGGCGCACTACCCGCTTTAAGCTGACGTCAATCATGCAGAAGTGCCGCAGCTGCACAACCTATTGCACGGTTGGCAGCTGCCGCACTTGGGACTATCCAGTCGTTGCACCGTCTGCTGCTCCAGCAGGCGATCCTGTTCACCGACCAGTAGAAACAACAGCCAACGGCTTCAACACTCAACGAGCAGCCCCGTCTAAATTGCGAGGACCTGGTGATATCAGACATACATAATCGGTTGGCTTTTTTGCGCCTCATACCCTTGAGACAAGGGTGAATAAATGCCGATCAAATATGTCAGGAGTCTCACCGGGCGAAGGCGTACCACCGCCGCAAACCGACATCTTGGCTTTGCCTTGGCCTTCGTCGCGGGAGCAATCAACGCTGGCGGTTTCCTGGCAGTGCATCAGTACACCTCACACATGACGGGCATCGTCTCTTCGATGGCAGACAACAGTGTGCTGGGAGCCTACGACCTGGTACTTAGTGGCGCCGGCGCATTGTTGTCTTTTCTGGTTGGGGCTGCGTGCTCTGCGGTCATGGTCAATTACTCCCGACGCAGACGGATGCACAGTGAGTTTGCAGTGCCACTTTTGGTCGAGGCCTTTCTGCTTATCTGCTTTGGCTTTCTGGGCGCCCAACTATCCACCGTGGATGGTTTGTTCGTGTCAGTCACCGTGATGCTCCTGTGCTTCATCATGGGGCTACAAAACGCGGTGATCACCAAAATTTCAAAAGCCGAAATCCGAACGACACACATCACCGGCATCATCACGGACATCGGAATTGAGTTGGGAAAACTCTTTTACTGGAATGCCGCCAGCACATCAACACACCCAAAAGTTCTCGCCAATCGGACCCGGCTCAAAATACTGATACTGCTGGCGCTGAATTTTTTCTTCGGCGGCGTGATGGGGGCATTTGGGTTCAAGCACATTGGTTACATCTCAACGGTACCGCTCGCGATGGTTCTGGTGACGCTGGCAATCGTGCCTGCCTTTGATGACGCCAAGCTTTTTGTCCGCCGCGTCATGCGAAAGTGAGCCAATGACTTTTGCTGAGCGCGCCTACCGCAAATATTAACATTGTATGTTAATGTTATGCGCATATTCGGTGGAGCAGTGACAGCACGCTTGATCCGGTAGCTCGCCCCGTAGCAGCAGCATCCTCGAGTAGTTCTGTGCGGCGCGAGATCTGACACCCGTCTCAGGACGCCCGTCATTTGATCCGCGATGACCTGCGCAGTCACGGCGCGGAGGATGAAACACAGCACACTGGCGCGGTGAAAGCCGTCCAACAGTCAATGCCTATCAGCAGACTCGTGACACCAGTCTCAATGACCCAATCAATACAGCAGGCTGACAAAGCTCTGTTAAGGAAGAGACCATGAGCAGAACAATCGCAATCATCAAGGGCGACGGCATCGGCCCCGAGATCATGCAAGCGACGCTACGCGTACTCGACGCCCTTGACTGCAATCTTCGCTACGACTTCGTTGAGGCCGGCCTGGAGGCGTTGCAGCAACATGGACAGCTGATGCCACCCGCCTCTATCGATACGATCGCCAAACATGGCATCGCACTTAAAGGCCCTCTGACGACACCGATTGGCCGTGGGTTCTCATCGATCAACGTTCACCTTCGCCGCCATTTCGACCTCTACGCCAATGTCCGACCAGCGATCAGTTTCCCGGGGACCCGTTCGCGCTTCGAAGATATCGACATCATCACAGTGCGCGAAAATACCGAGGGGGCTTACTTACCCGAAGGACAGAGTATTTCAGAAGACGGCGAAGTCGCTTTGGCGAGTATTCGCGTAACACGCACAGCCTCCGAACGCATCGTGCGATACGCGTTCGAGCTGGCTCGTAGCAAAGGCCGCAAGAAAGTTACCGCGGTGCACAAGGCCAACATCATAAAGTCTTGCTCCGGTTTGTTTCTTGAGGTTGCGCGTGAGGTCGCTGCGGATTATCCGGAAATCGAATTCCACGAAATGATCGTCGATAACGCCTGTATGCAGCTGGTAATGAATCCCCATCAATTCGATGTCATTGTCACCACCAACTTGTTTGGTGACATCCTTTCAGACTTGTGCGCAGGCCTGGTGGGTGGATTGGGCTTGGCGCCCGGGTCTAATATCGGCGCCGATGCGGCCATCTTCGAAGCGGTCCACGGCTCGGCACCGGACATCGCTGGCAAGAACATCGCGAACCCTTGTGCATTGTTGTTGGCTGCCGCGGACATGCTTGATTATCTGGGCATGGTGGACAAGGGGACACGCATTCGTACCGCTATCCGCGTTGTTTTGAAAACCGCCTGCGATCAGGTGACACCGGATATGGGGGGAACCGGAAAGACTGAGTCCTTCGCTGACGCCTTGGTGGCCTACTTGCGTGACTAGATAAACGTAATCGCCAGCTCAGTCAGAGCTGGCGTTTTTATATCCTGCGCCACGCCTACCGCCCCTCTTTGATTGAAGAGAAATCAAAATGCCCAAGAGGGGTAGATCTTTACCCATCAGCACCGACCCCAGGCAAAAAAGCCCAGGAATCACTGGCGCCCCTTCGCAACAGGAAGACAGGCCAACCGATTAAAAAATCTCCTGGTGTTCCTCTGATTGGGACTTATAACTCGTCGAGTCTTGCATCACCCTCAAGCAGGGAATCTTGTTATTTTTTGTTATGTTTCAATCTTTATAATAAAACAAGGGCAACACATTTAATTACTTACTGCAGTTTCTGTCGCCGGTTGCCGGCACTGCATACGGGTATATATGTGGAGCTTCTATACGCTCTTTCAGCTTTGCCGCAAAGTCCTTTGCACCCTGCTCATTGCGGAACTGAATTCGCCGGGCACCTACACACACGGACCATAGATCTTCACTCTGACTAGACAGATGTTCGACCCTGACAGACATGACGACACTCCAAGAAAAAAGAATTCAAAAATGAATTTCAGCCACCTTGATACCGATTTCACGCAGCTCATTAATCAAATCATCAAGGTGTCGGAAGGGTTCAATTTCTTCATTGTCATTGACCAGGAAAAAGCTTCTTCCTGCTTCCTTTTTAAAGAAGGCGATCCACTCCTGGGTGTTGGCCGGATTGGCAATTAAATGGGTGTCAAACTGAATGCCTTCAGCGTGTTTGATTTTTACGTCCTCACGTTTCATGCAGCTCTCCAAGCGCTCACATCTTTCTGTTCTCATGCGTGATTTTGCCTCCCGGCAGTTGAGCAAAAAACGTCGCTCCTGCCTGAGGCAAGGTCGAGCAGATTGCCTTTCTATTATCACTGCATGATAATATTATGCACATATGAACCCTCGGAGGCTAGTCATGAACAGAACCACTGAACTCTATGAGGTACGCCGGCCTGAGCGCTCCCACCCAATGTTTTGTCTTTGAAAGCCCACAACCTTGCGGGTAAGCGTCAAGTGATAAAGCTCTGACGGCCAGATCGAGAACAAAACCGAACCCAAAAAGCTCTCACGATCAGCAATGAGCTATCAGCTCCACACCCTGGAGGTAATTGCCTGTACGGGTTCAAAGTGACTACTTCACCGTAATGATTGCACCTTGAAGTGCACATAGGACGTCATGTTCAAAGACATGAGACGAGTCCCTCACCGCAACGGATCGCCTTTGCTTTTGATTTACCGCGTACGGTTTCTGAATTTTAAGGACGAAAGTCATCATGCGAAAAACAGAAATTAATATGTGTGTCCCGCTCAATGTGCCGACACTAGAGCCCGGGCAGCGATTGTTGGTTTGCCTTGAGCAATGCGTCGTCGTCCAGCAGCGAGAAACAAAAATCTATCAGGTTGTTTTTGACTGCAAAGCACCTAAAACAACACGAATTCTTTGGACAGAGGACGAGTGGATTTTCATCGGCAGGCACAAGCAAAATGCTGAAAAAGATCCTTTGCTGGCTACATTTGTATCAACACTAAAAACCGAATAGAGGGTTTCCTACATAATGCTAAAAATAACTATTAGCGTAGGGTATTAACTGCTTCAAGACGCTTAACGCCGATTACTTGCAGGGGAGTACTTTAAATATTCTCTCCAATCAAGCCCACGGCCATTGATCACCAACAATGGAACTCCCATGGAGCGCTCATAATCTGCGCGAAGCGGGAAGAAGCTGCCCTCCGGCCGGCCGTCGAGGAGCGGCATCGGGTCAGTTTCTGTGCATAAAGAAAAGCTGCCCATATCTCACACGCCAGCTTTGGCGCCTGGCAGCTTCCCCCATGGATAACCGGAAACCTGCAGGGCTGATACGAGCATCATCATGTGGTTTGGGAATGACGATCGGTTTCGCTCTAATGGAGCTGACTGTCGATCCATTGCTCAGCCGCCGCCATCGCCTCGGCCAGCGCACTGGGGCCGAGAAAGCCATCAGATGCGGGGGTGTAAAGCTGTATGGATATCGTGAAGTTTCTACCTAGAGCCAGTCGTTTTGTGGGGGTAAAAACGTCCAAAAATAAAAAAGGGTCGCGAGATAAAATCTCGCAACCCTTTGAATTATATGGTCGGGACGGAGTGATTCGAACACTCGACCCCTAGCACCCCATCTCCTTTTTCATACTTCTTGAAAGACTCCAAAATTTTACTCTGGATTTTTCTAAGCTAGTATTTACTTGAGCTCCAGCGGTGTTCGGCTCTACGAGAGTCCAGGAACGTCCATCAAGAGCCGACGTTTTTGTGGGGGTAAAAGTGGGGGGAGTCCGTTTCATGGCCAAAATCACCATCAAAGAACTCGAGTCGCTGACCGCCAATGACGCCGGCCGGATCCTCAGGGAGGATGGCAATCTGGCTGGTCGAATCTCAGTCCGCAAGGACGGCGTGTCGATCAGCTTTTTCTATCGGTATCGCTGGGGTGACCAGAACAAAGAGTACGCCTGCGGAACCTGGCCGCGCAAATCCCTGACGGACATCCGTAAGGCCCGTAACCAGGCCCGGGCACTCATTGATGAGCAGATCAATCCCAACGAGCAAAAGAAAACCGCCAAGGCACAGGCATACGCCGCAGCTAACCTAGAGGCCGAACAAGTAAAAACGACGAAGGTGCAAACGCTTACCGTCCAGGATCTGGCCAAGGCTTGGCTGGTGGATGGCGTCGCGCGCAAAGACGGCAATGCTGAGTTGCGTCGACGTTTTACTAAGGACCTTTACCCTGCACTCGGCAAGACGTCAGTAAGCAGTGTTTCCGAGCACGATGTTCGGGCATTGATCCGGGCAGTCCTTAGCCGCGGCGCTCACCGACAAGCCATCAGTTTCTTCGCCGACCTCACCCAGATGTTCAGCTGGGCCAGAAAGCGCCAGCCCTGGCGGGCCTTATTGGTCGAGGGCGACCCGACGGAACTGGTCGACATCTCCCCCCTGATCCCGGCCGACTACGAGGCCGAAAGAAGCCGCATCCTTTCCCCGGCGGAGCTGTTAGAACTGCACAACCGCTTCCAGCAAATGACGGCCGATTACAATGCCCTCCCCGCCGGGCAAAAATACGAGGGCATTCGGCCGTTAAAAAAGGAAACCCAGCTCGCGCTCTGGATCAGCTTGGGTACTTTGTGCCGCATTGGCGAGTTGCTGCAGGCCGAATGGAAAAATGTCGACCTGGACCGGCAAACGTGGTTCCTCCCCAGTGAAAACGTCAAAGGCACCCGGGGCAAGAAACAGGACCATATCTTCCTCTCCCCCTTTTCCCTGCATTTCTTTCAGGAACTCAAGACCCTGACGGGAGATTCCCAGTGGTGCTTTCCGAACAAGCAGGATGATGGGCATGTGGACGTAAAGGTGGTGAGTAAACAGGTCGGCGATCGCCAAGCCCGGTTCAAAAACCGCAAAGCCCTCTCAAGACGGTGTCACGACGACACCCTGGTCCTTGCCGATGGCCAGAACGGCGACTGGACGCCACATGACCTGCGCCGCACCGGCGCGACCATGATGCAGGCCTTGGGGGTCAACCTGGACGTCATCGACCGCTGCCAAAACCATGTGCTGGCAGGCTCGCGAGTGAGGCGCCATTACCTGCATCACGACTATGCCGAAGAGAAGAAACGCGCCTGGAACCTGTTGGGCGATCGGCTCAGTGCCGTGCTGTCCTCAACCTATGAGCACGCGCCAAACGAGTCGATGTTGTCTTTCCCAACTTACGCGACGGCAGACACGCGGACACCCTCATAGGGCGGTTGCACCCAGCGCTCCTCGGAATTTAACATCCGCAACAACCGATGTTGTGACCTTAAAGTCGCGATGAACAAAGGTGACAGACTGCATGATGTAGGGGTCTAATAAAAATTGAACTGCTCTAGTACCCGGCTTAAGGATCGGATGTTGTCGGTTTAACAGAAATACCGCTCACACAGAATTGGTATATTCTGATTTTTTTGCGTTCCTGAGTTAATCATTTGCTGTCTCTATGATTCGGCGTAGAGTAAACGCACCGCGCAGCTCTCCTAGAGCAAAGCCGCGGGCGTTATCCTGCGGGTAGCGTTGATCTATTACCGCAGCCAGTTCCGGTTTTATCTCCTTACCATGGCATCCTAAACACGCTTCACCTGTGGAGATAGCCTTCATCATTCGGAATTCACCCTTTACGATTTCCGAATACGCTAAACCAGATAATGCTTCACCTGCCGCAGCGCGCTTAACAAATTGCTCAAGAACCTGCTTTTCCCAAGCATCTGGTACGTTATCCGGATTTCGAACCTTTAATGCTGTCCGACCCACAACCCACGGTGTTTGACTGTGCTGATCAGCAATTTGCGGTGCGAGCAACTGGCAAGCCTCAACGGCGTTAACTGGTCCACCTGTTTGCATAGCTGACTTCACGGTGTCCATAAGATGCTGCTGGAAGGGGGGAATAAGAGTTGCCCCTTCAGCAGTCATCTTTTCGAGGCCGTCAGCATACGCTCCAACACTCAATGCTCCGCTCAGAAAAATCGTTACCATCCACATATCAATCTCCTTGTACTTTCATCGATCAAACTGTTGGGGTTAACAAATATGGCCTTGGCGGGGTGTTGAACCACGATCTAAAACGTGCAACTTCCCTTGTCAGGTGGCGACGGCATTAGTGCATGCCAATTGTTTAAGTGAGTCAATGAACGTCGGCAACTCAGAACACGTTAAGAGGATTTTTCAGGTAGCAAGTGCCATTTCCTTCAGCTGGAGGCAACTGACCGGCCCGCATGTTCACTTGCACGGATGGCAGGATAAGTGTCGGCATGCCCAAGGTGGCATCCCGCGCTTGGCGCATAGCAACGAAATCTGCTTCGCTGGAGCCCTTATGCACATGGACGTTATGAGCCCGTTGCTCAGCAATGGTTGTTTCATTGCGGTAGTTATCTCGACCCGGGGCCTTGTAGTCATGGCACATAACAAACGGGTATCGTCGGGCAACTCGAACAACTTTTGAATGGACTGGAAAAGCTTTCTCGCATCGCCACCGGGAAAGTCGCATCGGGCAGTGCCGTAATCAGGCATGAACAGCGTATCGCCGACAAAACCAGCATCACCGATTAGATAGGTCATGCAGGCGTTTGTCTTGGTGTGTGGATGGCGCGCGCTTCAATTCCTCCGACCAAAAAGCGCTCACCGTCTTTAAGCAGCCGGTCGAATTGACGAGCATCAGTGGCAAACTCGCTGCCAACGTTGAACAACTTACTAAAAGTATTCTGAACCACCGTGATCTGATCGCCGATGGCCAGTTGGCCACCCAACTGGCGCTTTAGATACTGCGCTGCGGAAAGATGGTCGGCATGTACATGGGTTTCTAATAACCACTCCACCGTAAGGGTTTGCTCACGCACGTAGGTAATTAAAAGTTCCGTGCTTTTGCAAGAGGTGTGACCTGATGCGGGATCGTAATCGAGCACAGAGTCGATAATGGCGCAGTGCCCTGTAGTCGGGTCACTGACAACATAGCTGTAGGTATACGTAGCGGAGTCAAAAAAAGCTTCTACATGTGGTTTCATGATGGAATTCTCTTTTCGATATACGAAGTGGAGTGCTGATCTATCAACGGGCTTTGGTAAGGAACCGTGATCAGCGCTGCGTACCTAAACCACCACGGGCACCTTCAGGCACCCGCTAGTGTGCAACGGTTGTCGCTCAGCAACGGTTACAGGTTTTGATGCCTAGCAACGTATAGACAGGGCAGAAACGGAAAATGCCAGTGGCCAGCGGCACTAAACCTATCCAACCCCACACGCCGATCACACCGGACAGACTGAGGCCAATGAGAAGCAGACCGGCGACAATGCGCAGGCTACGGTCAATGGTTCCAATGTTCGCTTTCATGGCGATCTCCCGATCAATGGCTGCGCCGGGTCTCCAGCGCAGTAAACAACAACATGCCGGCCAGCATGGCCAACATGAATACGATCACTTGCCAGCGTCCTGTCAGCAGAATTGCCACTGCGGGGCCAGGACAGATGCCCGCTATTCCCCAGCCGATGCCGAACAACAAGCTCCCGCCAATCAAGCGCGGGTCCAACTCACGTTTGATCGGTAGCTGCATTGGCCTTCCCAGCAGCGAACTGGATTGTTGTCGCGCCCAGGTTAGCGGGCCAACGGCTATGCCAATTGCCCCGACCATGACCAACGCCAAGGAAGGGTCCCAAGCACCAGTTAAATCCAGGAACGCGAGTACTTTGCTCGGGTTGGCCATGCCTGCCAGAAGCAGACCTAAGCCGAACAGCAGACCAGCAATGAATGCACTCAGTTTGATCATGTCCACCCCCCCAGAAGATGACGCAAGACAAACACTGTGACGAAACCACTGAACATGAAACACACAGTGGCGACCATTGATCGCGGCGAAAGGCGCGATATGCCGCACACCCCATGGCCACTGGTGCAACCTGAACCGTATCGTGTGCCGATGCCCACCAATACACCGGCGACGATCAATCCGAACCAGCCACTTTGGAACTCAATCTGCGGCAGCGTGGCGAACAAGCCCCATAGAAGCGGCGCGATGAGCAGGCCCAGGAGAAAAAGTGCTTTCTCACTCACCCCCTCGCTCCCACGCTGTAAAAAACTGCCGATCAGACCGCTGATGCCTGCGATACGCCCGTTAACGACGACGAATAGACTGGCCGCCAAGCCAATCAATGCGCCGCCTGCAAGGGATGACCAGGGCGTGAAGTTGAGCCAGTCGACATTCATGAAGCTTCTCCGGCGCAAAATTGTTGGTACAGGGTTTGGATGACTGCCAATGCTGCGGGAGCAAGTTTTCACGCCCCTGTCGCAGCGGGTTCAGTGGAAGCATGCAGATCGCCTTTTAGTACCAGCCCTTCGGAGTCTATGACTCGTATTTGGACTGGGATGCCTTGCGCTACGCTCTGTGTAACGGTGCAAAAGCTTTCGAATTGGCCAAGAATGCGTGGTAAGTGCTCCAGCTTGGCAGCTGATTTACCTAACTGCAGCTCAATGCCTATATGGAGCACCCTTAGGCGATTTTCGGCATTGCGTCCGACCTCGGCACTGGCCTTGCACGAAAGCGGCTCGGCATCCTGCTTGTACTTACGCAGGGCGAACAGCAGACTGTTAGTCAGACAGTTAGCAACCGCACCGAGCAGCAGCTCCACCGGGCTGGGACCAACAGCCTCACCCAGTGGTGGTGGCTCATCCACCGTCAGGGTCGGCGCACCTTCTTCGAAATGCAGCGTGCAGCGATAGTCATGTTGTTGCTCCAAACGCAAACTCACACGAGTGTTGTCATTCATCAATTCAATCCTTCGTTCATTTGACGGTAGGTTCAATCCAGCTCCGCAGGAGCGGGCCAGGAAGTGGATCAGTGGGGCGGCCGAGATAAATACCAGCAGAAGAACCATTGCGGCCGGATCTGGTAGTCAGGCTTCCAGGACAGCTGTCAACAGGCGGGTAAGTCCTCCGCCCACTTGATCTACTGAATAGCTTTTACCAGCAAGGCCACCGCAACCACCGCAGATACAATGGCAAACCCTTTTTGTAAGTTTGGCCCCGACAGCTTGGCAGCGACCAAGCGCCCGCAGATCATGCCGGCTAATGCTCCAATGGAAAACGGAATGGCAACTGCCCACTGTAAGTGCCCAGCTGCCGAACTTGCAGCAACGCCTGAAATTGAAACCAGTGCAATAACGGCCAGAGACGTTGCAAGCACCGACTGCGCTGTCAGATTGGTGTAACGCTGGAGCGCCGGCACCATCACAAAGCCACCGCCCACGCCGAGCAAACCAGAAAGCCCTCCCGCGACAATGCCGGAAACGGTGAGCGCCCATGCACAGGGTGCAGTCCAGTTTAGCTTTCCGCGATTTGCGTCCAATAGACAAGGTGGTGGTTTGTTCATGACTGGGGTCTTTGACTCAGCGAAAGAAGGCAATGAACGTTGAAACACCCGGAACGCTACGTACATCAGGACAAAGGCAAAGATGATCGTCAGCGGACGGTTAGGTGTGCGCTGCGCCAACCAAAGGCCAAGCGGAGAGCAGACGATCCCCGCTCCTGCGATCAAAAGCGCCGCTTTATAGCGGACGGTGCCGTTTTTAAGTCCCATTACGGCACCCAGGGTCGCGGCTAAACCGACAGCCAGTAAGCCAATTGGCCCTGCTTCAGCCATGCTCAGGCCCACTCCAAACACCAGCAAGGGAACAGCCAGTATTCCTCCGCCGGCGCCGGTCAGCGCCAGAATGACTCCTACAGTAAGGCCGAGCAGCAAGACCACTATCATCCCAGTCTCCTTGCCTTCAAGTCTGATTTCATAGGTCGGCCAGCTCAGGTTTCGCCATCCACTCACGGCCCTTGAGCATTCCCTTCCAGTACAGCGGTGGAAGAATTCGCTCCTTGAGAAGCCATGCCAGCCTCGATGGCCGGGTACCGTCAATCAGCCAGGACGGGAAGCTGGGGGCGACCTTGCCACCATAGGTGAATTCAGCCAATACGATCTTGCCGCGTTCAACCGTCAGCGGGCAGGAGCCGTAACCGTCGTAATGGGCGCTGCCTTTCGCTTTACCCATTGCAGCCAACACATTATGGGCAACGACTGGCGCCTGCTTGCGTGCTGCTGCCGCGGTTTTGGCGTTGCTGGAGTTGGCGGCGTCTCCCAGCGCGTGAATATTGACCCAGGTTTTATGGCGCAACGTGGCGGGGTCGACATCAATCCAGCCAGCCGCGTCAGCGAGAGGGCTGACCCGAACGAAATCCGGCGCAATCTGCGGTGGCACCACATGAAGTAGATCGAAGTCGCGCGTAACAAGATGGGCGCTGCCATCCGGATTGACGCGGTTGAACGTTGCAGTCCGCGCGGGTCCATTCACGCTGGTGAGGGTGTTGCCGAAATTCAGGTCGATACCATAGGCAGTGATGTATTCCATCAGTGCTGGCACATAATCGGGAACTCCGAACAGCACCGCGCCGGCGCTGCAAAACTCGATCTCGACGTTGTCCAATACACCGGTGCGTTTCCAATGATCGGCTGACAGGTACATTGCTTTTTGCGGCGCCCCGGCACATTTGATCGGCATGGGCGGTTGCGTGAAAATGGCTCGGCCACCACGCAGTTGCTGCACCATTTCCCACGTATAAGGGGCAAGGTGATACAGGTAGTTTGAAGTCACGCCGTTACGGCCCAGGGTGTCCGACAAGCCCTCGATGGCATGCCAATTGAGCTTCAGGCCAGGGCACACGATCAGTTGCTCGTACTTGACGACTCTGCATCCATCAAGAATGACGGCATTTCTCTCGGGTTCGAAAGCGGCAACCGCCGACTTGATCCAGTGCACGCCGCGGGGGATGGTCGTGCCCATCGTATGGGCAGTTTGGGAGGCGTCGAAGACACCGCCGCCGACAAGTGTCCAGCCTGGCTGGTAGTAGTGCACATCTGCCGGGTCGATGATGGCAATGTCGAGTCCGGGTTCTCGTGTCAGCAAACTGGATGCAGTCGCGATACCCGCCGCACCGCCACCGATGATGACCACGGTATGCAGCGCCTCAGCAACTTCGACAGGCGTGCGCCCCTGATTCGCAATCCGGCGAATGACACCTTTCATATCGAACCCGGCTTTTTTGGCGGTCTCGACGATGTGTGGCAGGGGCTGTTGGCCGGCTTGTGACAGTGCCCACATCGTTGTCGAGCGCATGCCGGAACGGCAATAGGCCAATACCGGTTTTGGAAGCGTTTCAAGTAGCTTGCCGAAGGCAATACCTTGCTCGTCTGTGACTTTGCCTGATTCAGCGGGAAGGTAGTGCGCCTCAATACCGTTCGCTTGGGCCGTACGTTTGATTTCGGCAAACAAGGGTTGATCGCCGCCTTCGCCATCGGGACGGTTACACACAATGGCGCGAAAACCGGCTTCTTTTAGTTCAGCCAATTGGTTGGGAAAAATCTGTTCTGATACCGACAGTCCAGGCGCAAGGCAGCGAATGTCCATAAAGGTCTCCGTTATTGGTATTTTTCTTATAGGTTTTTTGGGGGAGGCAACGTCAGGCGACGTTGAGCGGGATTTTCAGGTAGCGCGTCCCGTTCGCTTCAGGCTCAGGCAAGTGCCCGGCTCGCATGTTGACCTGAACCGATGGCAGGATCAGCGTTGGCATGTCCATCGATGCATCACGCTTTGTGCGCATCGCCACAAACTCCTCCTCACTGATCCCATTACGCACATGAACGTTGTGCGCGCGTTGGTCTGCAACGGTACTGACGAACTGCACCTCGCGGCCACCAGGCTGGTAGTCGTGGCACATGTACAGCAAGGTATTGGCCGGCAGACTCAGCACCTTGTTGATTGACTGGAACAACGTACGCGCATCGCCACCTGGAAAATCACAGCGTGCAGTACCGTAGTCCGGCATAAACAATGTATCGCCGACGAATGCAGCCGTTTCGGTCCCATCGCTGATCACATAAGTCATACAGGATGGTGTATGGCCCGGTGTATGGAGCGCATGGCATTGCAGCGTGCCAATGGCGAACAGTTCGTCATTAACGAACAGGTGATCGAACTGGCTTCCATCGCGGGCCATATCACGACCTGTATTGAACAGAGTGCCGAACACCTCTTGCACCGTCGAAATCTGGCTGCCGATCCCTATTTTTCCACCGAGCTTTTCCTTCAGGTATGGCGCGGCCGTCAGGTGGTCTGCGTGGACGTGGGTCTCAAGAATCCAGTCGACCCTCGCATTGAGTTCGTTCACCCTCGCAATCAACTTGTCGGCAGACGTTGTGGCGGTGTGGCCGGATTTAGGGTCGTAGTCAAGTACGCTGTCTACTAAAGCACAGTGGTTGGTCGCTTCATCCAGCACAAGGTAGCTGACGGTATTGGTAGCAGAATCGAAGAATCCTTCGACGTGAAGTTTTATGCTCATGACCTGTCTCCTTAGGGGGCTTCTATCGAGCCGCTCACACTAAGGACTGACATAGCAATAAGTCTGCCAAGCCAAATTCATACAGAAATATAATCTTATCTATTTGATTTTATTAAGTTTAATTATTCAATTGAGGTTGGCTTTTTTCTACGCCTACCCAAATCCACTGCCAATGGCAGTGCCTGTTGACAGAGGTGGCAGTGCCACAACAGGATGGTTGGATTCTCAGGAGCCACCATGAAGACCATCCTGCTCACCTCAGACAACTCACTCCCACACCCGGATCAAGTGCAGTCACTTGTTTCGTTTCTTGAACACGAACCACAGCCGATGATCGTGCTCGATCCGGAGTACAACATCCTGGCTGCCAACACTGCCTATCAGCGGCAGTTTGGCAGCGCTGACAAACCCTTTATCGGTCATAAGTGTTATCAAATCTCACACCATTACGATGTCCCTTGTGATCAGGCGGGTGAGAATTGTCCGATGAAAAAGGCGCAGGAAATGCGCGGGCCGGATCGTGTTTTGCACATTCACCACACGCCTCGCGGTCCTGAGCATGTCGACGTCGAATTGCGCCCGATTCTAGACGAGCACGGAGTTATTACTGCCTATGTGGAGCGTCTCACTCTGGTCCGAAGCGCCTCAGCGCGACCCAGCAACGAGGGGATGGTGGGCTGTTCACCAGCCTTCAACCTCGCCCTGTCTGAGCTGCAGCGGGTCGCACCTTCAATGCTGCCAGTTCTGCTGTTAGGCGAGTCCGGTACGGGCAAAGAGTTGTTCGCTCGCGCGGTACATGAAACCAGCGAGCGGGCCACTGGACCCTTTGTAGTCGTAGATTGCTCAGGATTGACCGAAACGTTGTTTGAGAGCGAGCTGTTCGGCCATGAAAAAGGAGCATTCACCGGTGCCACCACGCGCAAGCCTGGTTTGGTCGAAACGGCCCAGGGTGGCACGTTGTTCCTTGATGAGATTGGCGATGTTCCGCTGGCAATGCAGGTGAAACTGTTGCGCCTGATCGAATCGGGCACCTATCGCCGTGTCGGCAGTGTCGAGACCCTTCACGCCAACTTCAGGTTAATTGCTGCGACCCACAAACCACTGGAAAAAATGATGGAGAGAGGTGAGTTCAGGCAGGACCTGTACTACCGCATCAGCGCCTTTCCAATTCAGTTACCCCCCTTGCGTAACCGAGTTGAAGACATTGGTTTGCTTGTGAATTCATTTCTACAACGTGCCGGTACAGGCAAGCGCCGGCTGACGATAGATGCGGATGCTCTGACACAATTGCAGCGGTTTTCCTGGCCCGGCAATATCCGTGAATTACGCAATGTTCTAGAAAGAGCCAGTCTGTTCGCTGACGATGGAGTGATCCGCTCCATACATTTACCCCAGGCTTGCGTCGTGATGCCTCCTCAGTCCTCGACTTCCACCCCTTTCGACGGCAGCACGCTGGTACAGGCACTCGCTACTTTTAAAGGTACCCGCAGTGAGCTGGCCAAGCACATGGGGATTAGCGAGCGTACTTTGTACAGACGACTGAAAGAACAAGGTTTGGCCTAGTCGCTAGCGCTCACGCCGCACGACTGCCAATGACTGCCACTCTGGCAGATTGGCAGCGTATTAATCTGCCAAGGCATCCACTGCCTTGGCAGGTTAATACTTAAGCAGCTGATATTAAACGATAAAAATAACAAATCCCCCTTGGCATGCCGTGTGCTAACTGCATAGTCATGACCATTTCCGACAAACGACTGCGACGCCATCTGCTCACAGCAGTACTGATCAAGCTACTGGTGCTGACAGTGCTGTGGTGGCTGTTCATCCGGGATTCGCACGTCAGCGTCGACTCGAACACCATCGGCGACAGGTTCGGTGTACCCACCTCGACTCAAGGGGCAAGCAAGTGATTTCAGAACAACTGGTGGATTTGTCTCGGCTGCAGTTTGCAGCCACTGCGCTTTACCACTTTCTTTTTGTACCGCTCACGGTTGGCATGGTGTGGCTGCTGGTCATCATGGAAAGCGTCTATGTGATGACCGGTAATGTCATCTGGAAAGACATGACGCGCTTCTGGGGCAAGCTGTTCGGCATCAATTTCGCCCTCGGGGTGACTACGGGTATCACCCTGGAATTTCAGTTCGGCACCAACTGGGCGTATTACTCGCACTACGTCGGCGACATCTTCGGTGCTCCGCTGGCCATTGAAGGCTTGATGGCGTTCTTTCTTGAATCGACCATGATCGGCCTGTTTTTCTTTGGTTGGGATCGTCTGAAGAAAGAGCACCATTTGCTGGTCACGCTACTGATGGCGATTGGTACAAACCTTTCAGCATTGTGGATTTTGATCGCCAATGGATGGATGCAGAATCCGGTGGGGTCAGAGTTCAGTTACATCACCATGCGCATGGAGATGGTTGATTTTTGGGCGGTCGTTTTCAACCCGGTTGCGCAGGCCAAGTTTGTGCACACCGTCTCCGCAGGTTACGTCACCGGCTCGATGTTTGTGCTGTCGATTTCCAGTTGGTATTTGCTCAAGAATCGTGATGTCGAGTTTGCCAAGCGCAGCTTCCGGGTGGCGGCCGCCTTCGGTCTGGCATCAGTGCTAAGCGTGATCGTGCTGGGTGATGAGTCGGGTTACACGGTGGGTGAAGCGCAGCAAACCAAGCTGGCAGCCATGGAGGCGATGTGGGAAACAAAGCCTGCGCCAGCGGGCCTGACATTGGTGGCCAGCATCAACGAAGCCGAGTCCAAAAATAACTGGGAAGTTGAAGTGCCCTGGGTGATGGGCTTGATTGGCACCCGGTCAGTCAGCATGCAAATTCCAGGCATACATGACATTAAAGAAAAAAACCGCGCTCGAATTCTCCGCGGCGTAACCGCCGTCAATGCGCTTGAGGCCCTCAGGGCCAATCGCAGCGATTCGGTGGCTTTCCAGACATTCGAAGAATACAAAGCCGATCTGGGCTTTGGCCTGCTGCTTAAAAAGTATGTCGAAGACGTTAACCAGGCTACGCCGGCCATTATCGAAAAGGCCGTAAACGATACCGTACCGCGCGTGACACCTATGTTCTGGGCGTTCCGGATCATGGTCGGCCTTGGCTTTGCCATGCTTATGCTCTTCGGGCTTGCCTTCTGGAGCACCTTGAAGTCGACCTGCACGCGAAGCCGCTGGTTACTGCGTTGGGCACTTTGCATGCTGCCTGCACCATGGATTGCCTGCGAGCTGGGCTGGTTCGTCGCTGAATACGGCCGTCAGCCATGGACCATCTACGGCGTCCTGCCGACCCACATGAGTGTTTCCACCCTCAGCGTCAACAACCTCTATGGCTCGCTGGCGGGATTCATCGTTTTCTACACCGTGCTGCTGGTGGTTGAAATGTTCCTGATGGTCAAGTTTGCCCGTCAAGGTCCTGGCAGCCTCGGTACAGGCCGTTATGTTCACGACGCCCATTTGAAGGAACTCCACCATGCTTGATTACTTCACCCTGAAAATTATCTGGTGGGCGCTGGTCGGCGTGCTGCTGATCGGCTTCGCCATCATGGACGGTCACGATATGGGGGTTGGCACGCTGCTGCCCTTTGTTGGCCGCAATGACCTGGAACGGCGCGTTGTTATCAACACCGTTGGTCCGCACTGGGATGGGAATCAGGTTTGGTTCATCACTGCGGGCGGCGCATTATTCGCGGCGTGGCCTGTGGTATATGCCACCGCATTCAGCGGATTCTATTGGGCGATGATTCTGGTCCTATGGGCGCTGTTCTTCCGCCCGGTAGGTTTTGACTATCGCAGCAAGATTCACAACTCCACTTGGCGCAGCACTTGGGATTGGGGACTTTTTGTGGGTGGGGCCGTGCCGCCCCTGGTGTTCGGGATCGCGTTCGGCAACCTGTTGCAAGGTGTACCGTTCCACTTCAACGATCTTCTGGTGTCGACTTATACCGGCAGTTTCTGGCAACTGCTGAATCCCTTTGCGCTTCTGACCGGCGTTGTCAGTAGTGCAATGATCACCCTGCAGGGCGGCGCTTATCTGGCACATCGCACTGAAGGTGTTATCCAGGCGAGGGCAATCAAAGGCGCTGTTGGCGCGGCGATTGTGCTGGTGTGCTCATTCATCGTTGCCGGTATCTGGTTGCAATCCATAGACGGTTATCGCATCACGTCAGTCGTTGATACCGCCGGACTGCCCGATATTCTCAACAAGTCTGTGGTGCGCGAAGCGGGCGCCTGGATGGCCAACTATGGTCATTATCCTTTGTTGTGGCTGTTGCCCGTACTGGGATTGGTTAGCGCAGCAGGTGCCGCCATGTTGCTGATGATGTGTCGCACACTTTCGGCGTTTGTTGCCTCATCGCTTGCGGTAATCGCAGTCATCAGCACGGCGGGTGTATCGATGTTTCCATTCATCATGCCGTCATCAACAGTGCCTGCGGCAAGTCTTACCGTGTGGGACAGCATCTCCAGTCATTTAAGCCTGGCCATTATGTTCTGGGCCACGTTGATCTTCATGCCACTGATCGTGATTTACACCTCGTGGGCGTATCGCGTTATGCGGGGCAAGGTCACCGTCGCACACATCAAAGCCAACGAACATTCAGCCTACTAGTGCCAGCAAAGGAGTAAAGACTATGTGGTATTTCGCCTGGATGCTGGGAGTCGGTTTTGCATTGCTACTGGCTATATTGAATGCGATGTGGGGCGAGAACGAAGGCGGCCGAGCCTTAAGCGACAATGACGAGACGCGGACATGATGCCGCGTGTCGCTAACGCCCCACCATCCTCACAAATTAATTTGCTGAGTTTGCTTATCGCTGTAGCGATCATGCTCGCATGTACGCTCTATCCCCCATGATGGCAGCCCCCGATGGGAAAGCTGACCATGTGCTGGCTACTGCATTGTTTGCGGCCATGAGTGTGGCCTTCGTGAGAGGTGTGGGTTTTGTCCCGCGGATGCTCGTCTGGCGTTGGCTTTTCTCAGGCTGGACCTGCTTTGCGGCACTTGCACTTGCTGGCTGGGTAAAGTTTCTACATTGAGGACCGACGACATGACTGAACTCTTGAGTGTCCGATATAAGGACAGCACCAGTACTTATCTCCAGTTAGGGGGTGAATCAGGCATCCGTAAACTCGTCAACCGCTTTTACGAGTTGATGGATACGCTATCTGAAGCGCGAGTGGTGCGCCTGATGCATCCATCGAGTCTCGCCGACAGCGCTGACAGTCTATTTAAGTTCCTCAGCGGCTGGTTTGGCGGCCCGCCATTGTTCCAACTGGAGCGCGGCCACCCGCGTCTGCGCATGCGACATGCGCCCTTTGCAGTCAGTATTGTTGAACGCAACGAATGGATGCTGTGCATGCGTCAGGCAATTGATGAGCAGGTGAATGACATAGCGCTAAATAGCAAGCTGCAACGTATGTTTTCCGAAATGGCCGATCATATGATTAATACTGATGGGCAAAGTGCAGGTATTGCGACACCCGTCTGAACGTCGCGTCTATTTTCAGCATCCGCACAATCGCAATATTTTTAATTGGTTTTTACCTGCTCCTTATGAGAGCAGTTTAAGTGATGTTCTTCAGTCTGAACTTTCTGATAGTCATCATTATTGCAATACTAAGCCCAAGAGGTTTTCGCAATGGATATTGTCCAACAGTCGAGTTTTCCGCGTCTCAATGAGCCAGCACCCGCCTTCAACGTCAGAACTACTCATGGTGATCGGACATTGGATCACTATAAGGGCAAGTGGCTTATCTTGTTCTCCCATCCAGCCGATTTTACGCCGGTCTGTACTACAGAGTTCATTGGTTTTGCCAACGCAGCCCCGCGATTTGCCAAGATGGATTGCGAATTGCTTGGCCTTTCGATCGACAGCCTATTCTCGCATCTGGCTTGGGTGCGCAATATTAAAGAAAAATTTGGCGTCAGCATCCCGTTTCCGATTATCGAAGATATCAAGATGGATGTCGCTAGAGCGTACGGCATGATCCATCCTGGAGCAGCCGACACCCAAGCAGTGCGTGCAACTTTCTTCATCGATCCAAAAGGCATTTTGCGTGCGATGGTCTACTACCCAATGAGCAATGGCCGCAGCATTGAAGAGTTCGTACGGCTGTTAACGGCCATGCAAACATCGGATGCGAATGGTATTGCTACGCCCGAAAACTGGTGCCCTGGCTTACCGGTCATCGTACCGCCACCGAAGACTGCCGAGGCCGCCGAAAATCGTGCCGCCGAAGGTTACGATACGATTGATTGGTACTACTCGACCAAGTCGCTGTAACTTCTTCGGAGCTTTCTTGTAATAGACGGAATAATCGTCTGGTGCGTATCTATGTCCAGATGGTTTTCCAATGCTGTCTCACCAAGCAGAAGTAATCACCTCACTTAATTGGATTTTTAAAAGTATCATGATGAAAACTGCCCATGACCTAGTAACTGAGGCAAAAGCACTGATCGAAGAAGTCACCATCAAAGACGCAGACCAGGCTATCCAGGATGCAGATGTGCTTATCGATGTGCGTGAAGCGGATGAGTATGCTGCTGGACATATTTCAGGTGCGATACACGCGTCGCGCGGCATGCTGGAGTTTGAACTTACTAACGACAGCATCCTCAGTTCTCGAGAACTTAAAGTTATGCTCTACTGCAAGACAAGTGGCCGTGCCGCACTTACGGCCGCGTCAATGAACAATATGGGCTACCTGCATGTTAAGTCGATCACCGGCGGATTTGATGCCTGGATTAGTGCAGAAAAGCCAATTGCAGTCCCGCACCTGCCAACCTTCGATTAACATCTTATGTTCAAGTAGATTCAGTGCTAATGGTGCTATTCAAGGCAAGAGAAAGTCGCGCGTTAATCCTGACAAAAAATCGAATCGCCAGTGGTTCGGCTCTATGCAGAAAATTGCTGTTTTTTCGCAGCGCTGCGAAAAATAGCCCACCACGTTGACTGGATAGCAGGAGGTGCTCAATCGAATAGATGAAGAATGGTCTAGATAAGTAGTGCATCTCTCGAATATAGAGCCAGGCTTTATCTGCGTTTTAATAAGTACAGAGGCTGAATTTGTACCAGCGCATCTAAGTGATGCCTGTGTGTTGGCGCCGACGCCGAAGTCGAAAATCATAGGAGGGCCGCATAACCGCAGCCCTATACCTGCAATTTTTCCATTCCGACGATTAGCACACTGTTTTTTCTCGCTATAGGAGAATTCGCCGGAGATCGTTGTCGTATCACCTGCAGGCACACCGTTACGATCAAGACGCTGATACGGTGGGCGACGGGAAAGCTTGGCCACGTAGTGTCTTTTATTGCAGAGGTGGTGAGATGAGCGTGAGACCCATGCTTGGTATGTGGGTGGTGGCTGCAATGGGCTCAGTCATGTTGACGCCAGCGTCAGCGGACCACTGGCGAGGCGGACGCGAGGGTGGCGAGTGGAAGGACGAGTACAGAGACGGGCCATGCAAGGTAAAGATCGAATCCAAAGACGATGAATACAAGGAAGAGATCAAATGCCCGAATGGCCGTGGCGCCAGTTGGCGGCGCGGTGAGTGGAAAGACGAATTCTGGGAGCGCGGTTGCAAGGTCAAGATCGAAGCCAAGCGAGATGAGTACAAGAAAGAGGTCAAGTGCGATGGCGATGATTGATCGGTTGCTCAGGCGGCGCGTGAACGGCGTAGTCAGCACTACTTTCTCCTATTCATTGATCGTGCGCCCTGCTCGCGAACCTACAATCGAGTTCTGTGGTGGAGAACCCATTGCGTACCGGTTCCAGATCACCCCCGAGGAGCGTGCATTGGCGGACTTGTTTGGCGTTGACTTCTTGGCCTTTCAAGCAAAGGTTCGCCGTTGGCTATGAGACCGTCTTCCTCATCATAAAAACGATCATCTAAAACGAATGGTCATCAGGCTAGCTTGCGGCAAAAGCAGTAAACGAACTTCTGTTCATTGCCACCAGGTGTATGGTGCGACTCCTTTTCATGTCCAAGCAGTACAAACGGCTCACCAAACTCCGCGTGAAGCTCCTTTGCGTCGTAACGCATAACCGGTAACCCGCTGCATTTGCTGGGCCCGTCCTCCGCGAAGGTTGCCACTATAACCAGACCTCCAGGCTTGACTGCCCTTAGTACCGCCCGGACGTAAGCGCAGCGCTCTTGTTCGCTGGTTAGAAAATGGAATACTGCCCTGTCGTGCCACAGGTCGTAGGTGTTCAAACCTAACTCGGCGTCGAGGATATTAGCGTCTAACCACTGCACATCAGCTGCGCGAGCGCCGAGCCTGGCCTTTGCCGTAGCCAGCGCGGCACCAGAAAGATCGAGAACCGTCACATTTTCATAGCCGCTAGCTAAAAGATCATCAACCAGCGTTGATGCGCCACCGCCAACATCAATGATCGACGCCGTAAGCGGTAGGCCCGCCTCTTGAATCAACTTCAGCGAGAGCGCGGCATGCTCTTGAAACCAACTCACCTCATCGGCGGCTTTGGTTGTGTAGACATTTTCCCAGTGATCCTTGGATTGCACGGTCATCTCTCCGAGTTGTCTTTACAAACCGCGCCGGGCTGAGCGCCTATCCACCTTGCTCGTGGTCGGAGAGTGGTTTGCAGGGATCTTGATAACGGTGAAAAAGTCATCGGGGATCGAGTTACCAGCTGACATACCCGCATAGCTCAATTTCGCACCTCCAAGGGTATAGGAACGTTTCAGGCTAGCTGGTCTTTTTTCCGACAGTGCCCATCTCGATTGGAGTTTTTATGTAAAACACAGAAATATCCTCAACCTCCAACCTGTTGAACAACCTTTCAGATTCATCCTCGGTAATAGCCATGCGAATCTCCGTAGGCTGATCCGCCAGCTCAAAAAAGTGCGAGGAGTGCAGCCGACCAGTGTGCCCAAAACCCTCAATGCCCGTAGACAAGGTCGCGCCACGCAGCCCCATCTCTTTAGCCACATCAACAATCCAGTCGCCAAGCATCTTTCCCTGATAACGACGGTTCTGTTGGGTAAAGAAAATCACCAGAAAACCTTTCATTTTCATTTCCTCAGCGCGTGCCGATCATTTGATAGGACAGAAGCCCGGCGGCGGTCATCGCCAACGAGCCCACGACGTGCAATGAAACCGAGCCGAGTGCCCACAGCAATCTGCCCTCCTGAATCAGGGCAACTGTCTCGGCGGAAAACGTGGAAAAGGTGGTCAGTCCGCCACAGAAACCCGTGATGATCAGCAGGCGCCATTCAGGGCTTAGGGAGGGGGATGTGGCCAAAAACGCGATGGCTAGGCCAATGATGTAGCCACCGACCATGTTCGCGACCACAGTGCCTGGCGGAATCGTGGGAAACAGGGCGTTTAACTTCATGCCCAAAAGCCAACGCAACCAAGCACCCACTGATGCGCCTACAGCAATGACTAGAAGTGATTTCAGCATGGTTGCATGTCTCCTCTGGGCTGATGTAGCCGAGGAGGTGCGGATAACCGCGCACTAAGAGAGGGAGCTGATATGAGGTTTTGAGTCACGATCCTGTCCTAAATTGGAGGACAGGGAGACACACCTACGCACCCTGTCCAGGGTTCACGTAGGCATCATCAGCACAAAGGCGGTTAAAGGAGGAATGCCATCTCCTGTTTTCATCCTATAGCAGCAACTGTAAGACTTTCAAGGTACAACGAGTTCGTATGAACTGGCTTAATGAGTTTTGACACCTCTATCGAGCGCTATGATGGCGCCCAGATTCGAGGTGTATCTCTACCGAGCCCTAGTCTACGCGGCGCAAATCGCGAGAGAAAACCACAACATGAAGGTTCACGACTTTTTACCACCCTCGGCTTTCGTAGACGCAGATCCGTTTGCAGTCTTCTTTTCCTCATCGTCATAAATGTCTAATTAAATGCGGAACGCATGTGCATGAACATAAACAGCAAGGGTGACCGTCGACCGTTTTTTATATTCCTCATCTTTTTGCGCCTGGGACTGACCTCATTTGGCGGCCCCATCGCACACTTGGGGTATTTCCGCGATGAGTTCGTCACGCGCCGGCAATGGCTCACTGAGCGTAGCTATGCTGACTTGGTCGCACTTTGCCAGTTCTTGCCAGGCCCCGCGAGTAGTCAGGTTGGTATGGCGCTGGGACTCTCTCGTTCGGGCTACTCTGGGGCGCTGGCCGCCTGGGCGGGTTTCACGTTGCCCTCGGCCATCCTCCTCATCCTGTTTGCGTTAGGTATTTCCAACTACAGCGATATCATCACGCCTGGCGTACTGCACGGCCTGAAAGTCGTTGCCGTTGCGGTGGTCGCTCAAGCCGTATGGGGAATGGCACGGAATCTATGCCCAGATGCGTTGCGTATCACGATCATGGCGATTACGACGTGTGTGGTGCTGTTGGTTCCGTCTGCATGGGGGCAGATCGGCTCAATTGTTGTAGCTGCTTTTGCCGGCTTGCTTTTATTCAAACCAGCTCGCGCCGCCGAACATGATCCACTGCCCATAAAGGTCGGTTACCGAGCAGGTTTGTTCTGGTTATCACTGTTCTTCGCTTTGCTGGTCGGCTTACCGATAATGAGCCAGATGCTACTCAATCAGACGCTCTCCATGGTAGATGCATTTTATCGCGCCGGGTCTCTGGTATTTGGTGGAGGTCATGTGGTGTTGCCATTGTTGCAGGCAGAAGTAGTGCCTTCAGGCTGGGTCAGCAATGAAACCTTTCTTGCCGGGTATGGTGCAACACAGGCTGTTCCTGGGCCGCTTTTGACGTTCTCTGCATTTCTTGGTGCTTCGATGAGCGTCGAGCCCTCTGGCTGGGTCGGCGGGTTGATTTGTTTGCTAGCCATTTTTCTGCCGTCGTTTCTATTGATCGTTGGTACGCTACCGTTTTGGGAGCAACTGCGGCGCAGCGTACATATCCAAGCGGCGTTGCTTGGGATCAATGCGGCGGTGGTTGGTTTGCTTCTGGCGGCGCTTTATCAGCCTGTATGGACGAGCACGATCCTTAAGCCACAGGACTTCGGTTTGGCGTTGGTGTGCCTAGTCGCTCTGATGTTTTGGAAGCAACCGCCATGGTTGGTGGTGATCGGTGGTGGTGCAGCCGGATGGTTGCTGAGTGTCATGCTTTGACAGTCTTTTAAATTCCGTAGGGCTTTCTCGTCTACTTGGAATGCCCTTCCATAGCATCCTTACCATGGTCGGAAAGTTGGGCGTCAAACCACTGGTGCAAGGCCGTCACCAAGCTGGCATCCGACGTTTTGTAGATCAACTCTGCGCCGCCCTCAACATCCTGGTAAACGATGGAGATTTGTCCTGGTCTAGCGGTTTTCAGATCGGCTAGACCAGGCATGTCGTCGCCATGGATGCGGGAAGGGCCTGAGAAGTCGCCATTCAGAAACTGCTTGCGGATCTCTAGCAGGTGTTCGCGAACTAACTTCACTTGGTCGGCGTCGGTGGACTTCTTGGCCACAACTCGCTGCATCCCGCCTTCGGCGTTTTTCGTAAAGATGTGGGTCGTTGCTGCAAGGCTAAATGGCATTACCTTTTCGCCGCGTTGGGATACTTCTGCTTCGCGCTGCGCGTCGGCCATCGTCGTCATATGAGCGGCATGGTTCATTTTAGAGTGATCCATAGTTTGGGCAAAAGCGCTTCCGGCGAAAGCAACGATGACGCCCAAAGTAATAGCGATTTTGCGCATGATTTTTCTCCGAATTGACGTTACATCGATCCTATGATGTGACGATCTTCCATGGGTATGATCCTAATCATATGAAGAACGTAATTGACGCATTGGACTGGCCGGCTTTGATCGCCGCCCAACCATCAGCGGCTCTCATCCCAGAGACACTGCGTGTGTCGGCCAAGCGGGTGGTTACCGATACTCGCGAGACGCTCTTTCTGATTGGAGACCCGATTCGTCATGTTTATCTTGTGATCTCTGGCGAAGCGCGCCTGGTTCGGCTAGGCCGCAATGGCCTCGAAGTGGTCTTGCAACGCTCATGCGGAGGCTTCATTGCGGAGGCCAGTCTCGACAGCCGCGCTTACCACTGTGACGGTATAGCCACCGAGTCCACCACTTTGCTGCTGTTTCCGCTCGTAGCGTTTCGCGCGGCCTTGGAAGATGTGCCTGCATTTCGCAAAGCCTGGCAGTCAGAACTAACCAAGGAAATCCAAAAGCTACGCGCTCAATGCGAAAGGCTGTGCCTGCATAGCGCGACTGACCGTATCACCCATTACATTGAAACCGAGGGTTCCGACGGCGTCGTGACGCTCAGTCAGTCGCGCAAGTCTTGGGCAAAAGATCTGGGCTTGACTCACGAGGCTCTATACAGGGCGTTGAGACGCATGCAGAACGAAGGTCGTCTTAAAGTCGAAGGCAATCATTTGACTATCAAACCTTGACCTGCGGTGACCAATTGAGGACATGGAGAGCGAGGCAATAGACGGTGACAGCCATCCCCTCTTAATCTGAGCTAGATCAGTTGGAGTCATAATTGAATCGCTACAATGATGACCCTCTTGCATCGATCCAGGGTTCATTCCGATGACTCATTCGCTCAGTGACCAGCTAGACGTAGTCATTATCGGTGGGGGCCAGTCAGCCTTGGCGGTCGCATATTTCCTACGCCGAACTCAACTTTCATTCGTTATCCTCGATGCGGAGGAAGAACCCGGTGGTGCCTGGCGACACGGCTGGAATTCGCTACGTCTATTCTCCCCGGCCACTTGGAGTTCGATCCCTGGCTGGATGATGCCCCCCCGCAAGAGGGTTACCCAACACGAAATCATGTGGTCGACTACCTCAACCAATATGAGCAGCGCTACCAATTTCCGGTTAAGCGCCCAGTTCGGGTCGCTACTGTGGAACGTACAGAATCTGGCTTACGAGTAAGTTCTGACGACAAGTATTGGGATGCCAAGGTTGTAATCAGCGCTACCGGCACCTGGAGTAATCCGTACATCCCTCACTACCCTAATGCCGAGCTATTCGCTGGTCGGCAACTGCACTCCGCGCATTATGTCGAAGCACAAGCGTTTGCTGGCAAGAAGGTTTTGGTGGTAGGTGGCGGTAATTCAGGAGCACAGATTTTAGCAGAAGTATCCAAGGTCGCTGAGACCACTTGGGTAACCCCTACCGAGCCGGTGTTTTTGCCTGATGAAGTGGATGGACGGGTACTATTCGAGCGTGCCACTCAGCGCTTGAAAGCTCAGCAGGAGGGCCGCGTCATCGACCAGCCCGTCGGCGGATTGGGGGACATTGTCATGGTGCCGCCAGTTGTCGAAGCCCGTGAGCGCGACGTCCTCAAGTCTGCACGCCCTTTTGAACGTTTCACTCGCAACGGCGTGATTTGGGTCGACGGTTCCGAATCTGCGGTGGACGTGGTGATTTGGTGCACCGGATTCAGACCAGCCCTACAGCATCTGGATACGCTGGGGGTGATCAACTCCGAAGGCCGTGTTGAGGTCAACGGCACTCACTCGATCCAAGAGCCAAGACTATGGCTGGTGGGCTATGGCGAGTGGACAGGTTCGGCTTCCGCCACGCTGATCGGTGTAACACGCACAGCACGCAGCACAGTCAATGAGATCGCAACCTTTCTTGGCGATCCGTCCGTGGACTAATGCACCTACATCATACGAGTAGTGGACATGAGCGAAATGATCGTGCGCGGGCCTGAGCGCAATCCCCGCCTCTTAGCAGTAGCCGCACTGGTTTGGTGTGTATGAGGCCCTGATTGCCATTTCGGCGGCGATGGTCGCAGCGATTCCGGTTGATCGTGATAGCCACCTTGGAGGCGCCCCTGAATCGGGCTTTCATCACCACACCCTTGACTCCAGCTCAGTGGGTGATCTGCTTTGCAATGGGCAGCGCCGTGCTGTGGTCCAGCGAATTACGTAAAGTTTTTCTGCGTGCAACTGATCGAAGTCAAACCCGGTCAACGCCCAGCGGATACCATAAAAGCTGGCCTTAACGCTAAGGATTGAGGGCTCTCCATGGACCTCGTACTCAAGCTATTCAATGGCGGAGCCGGCAGTCTAGCTTCCTACTTGGCGGCCCACGTCCTTCTTTGCCTGTTGCCGGCGTTTTTTATTGCCGGGGCCATGACAGCACTTATTCCGAAAGCCAGTATCACTCACTGGCTAGGTCGACATGCACCTGTCTACGTTTCCTACCCGGCGGCGGCACTTGCTGGATCGCTGATAGCCGTCTGTTCATGCACGATTGTTCCTTTGTTCGCGGGCGTTTACCGCAAAGGAGCAGGTATCGGCCCGGCGATCACCTTTCTGTTTTTTGCTCCCGCAGGAAACATCATGGCCCTGGCCTATACCGGCAGCATTCTGGGAGCGGAGTTTGCAATCGCCCGTCTGATCCTCTGCCTGATCTTCGGCATCGGTATTGGCTTGCTGATGGCTACCCTATTCTGGAAAGACGACCTGACCCACGACGCACAGGCGGATGCCCTGTTCGCAGAGAAGGCCCACGTTTCCCGGCCTGCACTGGGCGTACTGCTATCTTTGGTGGCATTGCTGATTGCGGGCACCTTGAAACTGTGGCCCCTGACCGCAGATTTGATCAGTTTCAAAGTCCCGCTTTTCTGGCCCCAGGCGTGGCAGGACACCTTGTTTGACTGGGTTCCATACGACGCCAGTAAAGGAGAAGAAGGCGTGAGCTTCCAAGGGTCTGTTCTCATCGCCCTACTCCTGATGATTGCCGCCACGGCCAAGCGTGGTCTGGATAACATCACTGAAGGTGCCAACAACTGGACATGGGTTGCGCTGGGTCTGACCGCTAGTACCTTGCTGATCGCGTCAATGCGACTGACGCCAGAACCTGGCACATTAACCTTTACCTTCACGGGTCGTGTGTTCGGTGTCGCATTGACCCTATTGTCTGTTTGGTACTTTGCCCGAAAACTGCCAGCCGAAGACTGGCAAGGCTGGCTGTGGGAAGCCTGGCGCTTCGTCAAGCAGATATTTGTCGTGCTGGTGGTGGGAGTATTCATTGTCGGCATGGTTCGCCAGGTTATTCAACCCGAGTGGATTGAAAGCCTTGCAGGCAGCAACACAGTGCTCGCCAATGCCATAGCGGTAGGGTTCGGCGTGTTCATGTACTTCCCAACCTTGGTAGAAGTGCCCGTCGCCCGCATGTTCCTTGATCTCGGTATGCATCCTGGTCCGCTCCTGGCCTACCTGATGGCGGATCCTGAACTTAGCTTGCAGAGCATGCTCATGGTGGCGGCGGTGATTGGTCGCAAGAAGACCGCAGCCTACGTTGGGTTTGTCGCTTCGTTCAGCATCGTGGCAGGCCTTCTCTATGGTGCCTGGGTCGATGGCACCAACTGGCTGATCCTTGGTGCAGGAATGGCCGCTTCGCTCGCCATAACTGGCGCAATTTACCAACTGATCCGTTATCAACGTAAACAAACAGCAAGCTGACTTACACACCAAGGAGCTTCCAATGCTGAACATCAAAATCCTGGGTTCAGGGTGCGCCAACTGCAAGAAGCTGGAGGCCGTAGCCCGTCAAGCCACGCAGAATCTAAATATCGAAGCCGAATTCGAAAAGATCACCGATATGGGCAAGATGATGACTTATGACATCCTCGCCACGCCGGCTCTGGTGATCAACGAGAAGGTTGTAAGCAGCGGGAAGATTCCGACTGTTGCGGATATCCAGGCCTGGATTTCGACTACGCAATGATATTGTCAAAGCCGAAACAGCTGAACGATCTCAACACTTCCACTATGTAGTGTTGACTGGCCCGGCATCTGCCGCGCTGATCAGGGTCACACGAACAGCACGGAGCGCAGTCTCTGGGATCGTGGCCTTCCTCGCCGATCAGTCCGCCTGAGGCAGACGGCAGTCAACCTTTGTGTATACCGCTGACTGTTGAGGGGAGCCTTGCCTGACATCTTCCGCAGAAGCGTAAAGCTGAACACTGGCCATACAGTCGTTTATGCGCTGAAGGAGGATGTCCTTCAGCAGTCCTTGGCTGTTGGCTGGACAGTCGCTGCCCTCTTTCACCACCAAGGATGCTCGCTTATCTTCGCGGCTAATCAGGCTGCCAAACTCTGCCGGCAATCACCCCGAAAGACAGTGTAGGCAGGTCGCTATACTTGCTCATGACGCGCCTTCGATTTTTGCTGGTTCAGGCATTGCCAGCCCTTCCCACACTCGAGTGGCGCGATGACGCTCACCGCATCCTGCCTGATGGGTTCATATCGCCTCGGCATGCCTTGGCAGCCCGATAGAAATCAGTGCTGCGAGCAGAACGAATGCGCTCGATATCCACAAGCACGCTTCCAGCCCATACACCTGATAAACCCACCCGGACAGCACCGTGCCTATCAGGCGTCCCATGGCGTTGGACATGTAATAAAAACCCACATCCAGTGACACGCCATCTTCCTTGGCGTAGGACACGATCAGGTAGCTGTGCAGCGACGAATTCACCGCGAACAACGCGCCAAAGACCATTAATCCACCCAACAGCACCGCCTGTTGCGACAGCCCGGTGTTCAGCCCGAGAGCGATTGCCGCAGGCTGCCCCGCCAGTGCAATGGCCCACAGAAACGCCGCCCGACCATCCGGTACGTGGCCGCGTTTCTTGCCAGTGATGTTGGGCGCAAACGACTGCACGATGCCGTAGCCGATCACCCACGCCGCAAGGAAGCCACCCACCTTCCAGAAGTCCCAGCCGAACACGCTGCTCAGGTACACCGGCAAGGCCACCACAAACCAGACATCGCGGGCGCCGAACAGGAACATCCGCGCCGCTGAGAGGATATTGATCGCCCGGCTCTTGGACAGGATGTCGCGAAACTTGGGCTTGGCTTTGGCTTTGCCCAGGTCCTTTTTCAACAGGATCACGCTGCTGATCCAGATCAGCGCCAGGACACCCGCCATGGCCAGTAAGGCGCCTTTGAAGCCGATGAGTGCCAGCAAGGCTCCGCCAAGAAAGAAGCCGACTCCCTTGAGTGCATTCTTCGAGCCAGTGAGGATCGCCACCCACTGGTAGAGCTTTCCCTGTTGCCCATCCGGAACCAGAAGCTTGATGGAGCTTTTGGCGCTCATCTTGTTCAGGTCTTTGGCAATCCCCGACAGCGCCTGAGCACCCATCACCCATGGGATGGTTAGCCAGGCGACAGGAACCGTCAGCATCAGAAGCGCCGCGACCTGGATGCCCAGCCCGATGTTCATGGTTCGGTTCAGCCCCAGCCGAGCGCCGAGGTAGCCACCCACAAGATTGGTGATCACGCCAAAAAGTTCGTAGAACAGGAACAACGCCGCGATTTGAAGAGGGCTGTAGCCCAGCGCGTGAAAATGCAGCACCACCAACATACGCAAGGCGCCGTCGGTGAGGGTGAAGGCCCAATAGTTGCCCGTGACGAGCAAGTACTGCCGCACTTCCGGAGCGAGGGCTGACAACGCTTTCATGACCGCTCCTTAGATTGCCAGACCAACCATTTTGGCCAGTTCGACAGTGCGGTTGGCATAGCCCCATTCGTTGTCGTACCAGGCATAGATCTTCACTTGAGTGCCATTGATCACCATCGTCGACAGTGCATCGATGATCGATGAGCGCGGGTCGGTGCGGTAGTCGATGGACACCAACGGACGCTCCTCAAAACCGAGGATGTCTTTCAGCTCGTTCTCGGAGGCGCTCTTGAGGAGTTGATTCACCTCCTCGACAGTGGTGGCACGCTCGACTTCAAAGACGCAGTCAGTCAACGAAGCGTTGGCCAGCGGCACGCGTACGGCGTGACCATTCAGGCGCCCACGCAGCTCTGGGAAGATTTCGGCAATGGCTGTGGCCGAGCCGGTGCTGGTCGGAATCAAACTCATCCCGGATGCACGTGCACGCCGCAAATCCTTGTGTGGCTGATCGAGAATGCTTTGGGTGTTGGTCAGGTCGTGGATGGTGGTGATCGAGCCATGACGAATGCCCAGTTTTTCGTGGATGACTTTCACCACGGGCGCTAGACAGTTAGTGGTGCACGAAGCGGCGGTAACGATGCGATGTTCAGCCGGTTTGAACAGCTGATGGTTGACGCCCATGACGACGTTCAACGCGCCCTTCTCTTTCACTGGCGCACTGACCACAACCCGCTTCACACCTTGGTCGAGGTAAGCCTGAAGCACCGCGACCGTCTTCATCTTGCCGCTGGCTTCAATCACCAGATCGCAACCCGACCAATCAGTGTCGGCAATCGCCTTGTTGGCCGTCACCTTGATTCGTTTGCCGTCGATGACGATGCTGTCGCCCTCGGAGTCGGCCTGGTAATTCCAACGGCCATGCACCGAGTCGAAGTTCAGCAGGTGCGCATGGGTCGCCGCGTCACCCGCTGGATCGTTGATCTGCACGAATTCGAATTCTGGCCAGCCCCAAGCTGCTCGCAGCGCGAGGCGACCGATCCGACCGAAACCATTGATGCCAACTTTGATAGTCATGTTGTTGTGCTCTGTATCTGTTGTCAGTGGGAGTTCGACTGGGTGTCGAACTGGCCGATGTATTCAATGTGGGCAGGATGCTGAATGGCGCGTGGACGCAACGACTGAACATCGCGGATGGCATCGCTGAATGGCATACCGCTCTCGATCAATAATTGAGCGGCGACCAAGCCCGTACGACCCGAGCCGCCCTTGCAATGGATAGCAATAGTTTTCCCTTCGGTCAGCAGCTGCTGGAGTCGCGGATGATGCTGTTCCCATGCGGCTTTGAATGCTTCGCCAGGCGCTTGATCGTCTTCTACGGGCAGGTGAAACCACTCGATGCCGAGCATTTGGCACTCTTCGGGCAGCAGGTCGATCTCGTTTTGAAGCAACTCCTCGGTCGGCATCAGCGTCAGCAACGCCGATGCGCCCGCATCCTTAAGTGTTTGCAACGCCTCGAAAGGCCTGGTGCCCTTCGTGCCTGGGCACGGGGTGAAGATCAATTGGCCATTGAACTGAGCCAGCGGCAGTACGGAATAAGGGTGTTGTTGCACGGTGAAAAATCCTCAAATGGAGCGCTGATTGACACGTTTCATGAGTTCTTCCGCCGACTCCTTGCGCTCGGAGTAACGATCGACCAGATAGTCCTGGCGGTCACGAAGCAGCAGTGTGAATTTCACCAACTCTTCCATCACATCAACGACGCGGTCGTAGAACGGAGAAGGCTTCATCCGACCGTTGTCGTCGAATTCCATATAGGCCTTCGGCACAGATGATTGGTTGGGGATGGTGAACATGCGCATCCAACGTCCCAGCACGCGCAGCTGATTGACCACGTTGAACGACTGCGAGCCACCGCACACCTGCATGACGGCGAGGGTTTTGCCCTGGGTCGGGCGTACCGCGCCCATGGCCAGTGGCACCCAGTCGATCTGAGCCTTGAACACTGCGCTCATGGAACCGTGACGTTCTGGAGAGCACCAGACTTGCCCCTCGGACCACAGCATCAACTCGCGCAGTTCCTTCACACAGGGATGATCGTCGGGTGCGTCATCTGGCAGCGGCAAACCTGACGGATTGAAAATCCGCGCCTCGGCGCCGAAGTGTTCCAGCAGTCGAGCGGCCTCCTCAACCATCAGGCGACTGAAGGAGCGCTCACGGGTCGATCCGTACAGCAGCAAAATGCGTGGCTTATGGATAGAGGTCTTCTCGATGCCCAGCTTGTCAGTCGATGGGAGATCGACCAGTTCGGTATCGAGTTGGGGGATGTGGTCATCAAACATAGTCTTTGTCCTGCGCAATGGCGCTCTTGGATTCATCGAACCAGCGGCGTTTCAGCCAAAGGGCCACACCGACCAGGGAAATCAGAACCGGTACTTCCACCAGCGGACCAATCACCGTGGCGAAAGCGACCGGGGAAGCCAGGCCGAAGGTGGCAATGGCCACGGCAATCGCCAGTTCGAAGTTGTTGCTCGCGGCTGTGAAAGCCAGTGCGGTGGTGCGCGGATAGTCAGCCTTGAGCAATTTGCCCATCCAGAAGCTGATGAAAAACATCACCACGAAGTAGATCGTCAGAGGGATCGCGATACGCAATACATCCAGCGGCAATTGCAGCACCACATCACCCTTGAGGCTGAACATGGCCACGATGGTCAACAACAGTGCCACCAGTGTCAGCGGGCTGATCTTTGGAATGAAGCGCTCCTGAAACCAAGCTTCACCTTTACGGGCAATGAGGATCTTGCGGGTCAGGAAGCCTGCCAGGAACGGCACACCCAGGTAGATCAGGACCGACTCGGCAATGCTGACAAAGCTGGTCTCAATCACACTGCCTTCCAGCCCGAACAGCGGCGGCAACAGCCCCAGAAAGATCCAGGCATACACGCTGAAAAACAGGATCTGGAAGATGCTGTTGAACGCCACCAATCCGGCGACGTACTGATTGTTGCCACCTGCGATCTGATTCCAGACCAGCACCATCGCGATGCAACGAGCCAAGCCGATCAAGATCAGGCCCGTCATGTATTCCGGCTGGTCCCGCAAGAAGATGATCGCCAGTGCGAACATCAACACCGGGCCGATGACCCAATTCTGGACCAAAGACAAAACGAGAATGCGCTTGTCCTTGAAGACTTCAGGCAGTTCCTCATAACGAACCTTGGCCAGAGGCGGATACATCATCACGATCAAGCCAATCGCGATGGGTATGTTGGTTGTGCCCACGGAAAGACTGTTCAGCCACTGCGGCCAGCCTTCGAACAGGCTTCCCAAGCCGATACCCAACGCCATGGCGAGGAAAATCCACAGCGTCAGGTATCGGTCCAGGAAGGAAAGGCGGCTGTTACTCATGATCATTGCTCCTGTGGTTACAGCGTGCCAATCAGGGCCAGCTCAGCCTTGAGCTGTTCGGCACTCAGTTGGGAAAGCGGTATTGCCAGGAAGGCTTCAATACGGGTTTTGATCTGCTCCAAAGTGGCTTCAAAAGCTGCCTCGATCTCTTCTTCAGTTCCTTGGTATTCCGAAGGGTCAGCCAGGCCCCAGTGCGCCTTGGTGGCCGGCCCGAAAAATACCGGACAGGCCTCACCGGCAGCCTTGTCGCACACCGTGATGACGAAATCAGGTGCCAAGCTCACATGGACATCGCTGGACTTACTGAACAGCCCGAGCGTCGACATACCAGCGTTTTCCAACGACTTGAGACTCAGCGGATGCACTTCACCTTTGGGCTGACTGCCCGCGCTGTAAGCTTTCATGCCTTGCGGTGCCAAGTGATTGAAGACCGCTTCACAAAGGATGCTGCGGCAGCTATTGGCCGTGCAGAGGAACAGGATTTTCATCGAGCGATCTCGTAGTCGAAGGCGGAATCAGGCGATTTTGCTTTCACAGCACACGGCTGCCCGTTCAGGACGGTCACCCATTTCATCAAGGCGTTTGGCATCAGGGCTCAACCAGTGCTTGTTGCTTTCCAGCACGGTAGTCAGTACTTGATGAACCCAATCCGGGAGATTCGGGTGCAGTCGGTAATACACCCATTGGCCTTGCCGACGGTCCGACAGCAGGCCGCAAGTACGCAGTTGCGCCAAGTGCCTGGAGATTTTTGGCTGACTCTCGTTCAACGCGCAGGTCAGTTCGCAAACACAAAGCTCTCCTTCACGGGTGATGAGCATCATCGTGCGGACCCGAGTGTCGTCAGCCAGGCATTTGAAAACAGTGGTCGGTGTCAGATGGTCAGCCATATCGTTTTCTCAGTGTTTGTTTTTGACCAAGACGAACATCTTGATGCGCTCATGAATTTCGTGAAGGGTGTGACGGAAGGCATCGGGTTTGGTGCTGGTGACCGGGTCCTCAAAACTCCAGGCCAATGCCTCGCCCGCTCCAGGTAAAGACAGGCATTCCGCTGCGGCTTTATCACACAAGGTGATGACGTAATCGAAACGCTCACCACGGAACTCGTCAATCGACTTGCTACGTAATCCTTCGGCGCTCACACCGATGTGTGAAAGCGCCTCGAAGGTGCGTGGATCGACCTGAGTCGGAGTTGTGCCGGCGCTGAACGCCTCGAAATGCTCCGAATCGGTATGCCTCAGCAACGCTTGGGCCAACTGGGAGCGTGCAGCGTTGGCAGTACAGACGAACAGGACACGGGCTTTGCTGGTCATGGTGAAACCTCAATTCATATACGGCTTATAGAATATATGTTTTTCCGTATACAAGATAAAGCTCCCACTTCGGAATAATTCGGCAGGGTCCTAATTCCTGCCGAAAAGTATCCTTTAAAAACCCTGAATTTCAAGCTGAATAGGGATTCAGTTGGCAGGACGTTTTCAGAAATATTTAGGAGAATATATATACGTTTTTTGTAATATTCATGTCATTCACACAAAGATAGCTTCACTCCTGTTCCACCCACCAGGAGGCATACGAATGAAAAAACTGACGATTCCTGCCGCTTTACTGACTAGGTTATTTGCGAGCTTCGCGAGTCAGTACGAAAAACCTGCGCTTGCTACCAAATGGACGACGGTCGACTTGGGAGGCTTTTTTGAAAGATCAGAGCAACGGAGTGATTCCAAAGCACACGGGATCCGGCCAAGCGATTCAAGGAAATTGGTACGGCCCAGACGGGATGGCAGAGTCAAGTCAGACGACGAGACGGCGCTCAAGTCCCCCTTGGTAATTGCACAGACTTGCGCACTCGCCTGCATTCGACCTGACCAGCAACTTGCATCGGACTTGACTGCACACTTCCTGATAATCACCAGCAGAGAACGCCCATGACGGTCGTTCACAAAGACTGCTTTCAACTGTGGATTCAACCGGTCGGTGCACAACACGCTAATTACGTTGTGTCCCAGCGATAGCTCATTTCGAGCAACCACCTGACGCTTAGGCTTTCAAAAAGAACCGCACTCAGGCTTCGGGGCGATCTGCCGAGAGCGTGACATCATGATAAACGACACGACGATCGAGCTGCCGCATCGACTGATGCTACACCGGTGTCGGTCATTTTTTTTGCGACAAATCGGCCATTCCTTTCAAAAACTCAATTGGCAACGGAAATACAATGCTCGAGCTTTTGTCCCCGGCGATCGCTCCCAGTGTTTGCATATAGCGCAGCTGCATGGCACCAGGCTGGCGCCCAAGCATCTCGGCGGCCTGCATAAGTTTCTCCGAAGCCTGCAATTCACCTTCGGCGTGTATCACCTTGGCCCGCCGTTCACGCTCAGCCTCGGCTTGCTTGGCGATGGCGCGGATCATCGACTCATTGAGGTCGACGTGTTTTATCTCGACGTTCGCCACCTTGATTCCCCAGGCATCAGTCTGGGCATCGAGCACTTGCTGGATGTCGGTGTTGAGCCGCTCGCGCCCGGAGAGTAGCTCGTCAAGTTCGTGCTTGCCGAGCACGGCCCGCAGGGTGGTCTGCGCCAACTGGCTGGTGCCCATAAGGAAGTCTTCGATCTGAATGATCGCCTTTTGCGGGTCGAGAACCCGGAAGTAGAGCACTGCATTAACCTTGACCGAGACGTTGTCGCGGGTGATCACATCCTGTGTTGGCACATCGAGCACCACGGTGCGCAAATCCACGCGAACCATCTGTTGCACCATCGGAATCAACAGAATCAATCCCGGCCCCTTGACCCGCCAGAAGCGCCCGAGTTGGAAAACCACCCCGCGCTCGTATTCGCGCAGAATCCGGACGGCCGAGAACACCAACACAAGGAGCAGGGCTAGCAGCGCGCCAAAACCCAATTCGACGAACATGGATCAACCTCCTCGCGGTGGCGTTTCATCCGGCGCAATGACTTCTAGCATCACGCCTGTGCGCGCCACCACCCGGACCTGTTCGCCCAGGTGCAGGGGCGAGCGGCTCTGAACTTGCCATTTTTCGCCCTGCAGTTGCACCCAGCCGCTCATCGGTAGGCCCGGAAGCAGCCCCGTCACCGTGACCAGACTGCCGACTAGGCCCGCATCACCGCTGACCAGGGCGCGGCGTCGGGCCTTGAGCGCCATGCCGACCAGAGTCATCAGCAACAGGGCGCTGATCAGTGCCAGCCCGATGATCAGCGTCAACGGAATGCCAAAACCCGGCACATCGGTGTCCATCAAAATCACTGCGCCGACTACAAAAGCAACCACCCCACCGAAGCCGATTACACCGAAACTCGGTAGAAACGCCTCGGCGATCATGAAGGCGATCCCTAGCAGAATCAGTCCGACCCCGGCGTAATTCACGGGCAACAGTTGCAGGGCATACAGCCCCAGCAACAGGCAGATACCACCGAGCACTCCACCGACGCCTGACCCTGGGTTCATGAATTCGAATATCAATCCATAGACCCCGAACATGATCAGCAGCAATGCCACGCTGGGGTTGGTGATCACCGCCAGCAGTTGTGTGCGCCAGTCAGGCGCATGATCGCTGAGCGCAGCCCCGGCGGTACTCAGCTTCAACGTCTGACCGGCGACATTCAGGCTCTTGCCGTCCAGTTGCTTGAGCAGGTCTGCCACGTCATTGGCTACATAATCGACCACCTTGAGTTTGAGCGCTTCGTCGGCCGACAGGCTGAGCGATTCACGTACCGCTTGTTCGGCCCAGTCGGCGTTACGTCCGCGCAGTTGCGCTAGGCCGCGGATGTAAGCCGCCGCATCGTTGATCTGTTTGCGAGTCAGGGTATCCAGCGGCTCGGGCGGTGAGTTTTTGTCGGTGGTAGGTGCGGCTGGTGGGCGCGGTGGATCTGGCGCGGTCCCGGGCAGGCCGCCGATCTGCACCGGCGTAGCGGCGCCTAGATTGGTGCCCGGGGTCATGGCGGCAATGTGGCTGGCATATAGGATATAGGTGCCGGCGCTGGCCGCACGTGCGCCACTGGGGGCGACGAAACTGGCCACCGGCAGAGGGCTGGCCAGAATCGCCTTGATGATCAAGCGCATCGAAGTGTCCAGCCCGCCCGGTGTGTCGAGCTTGATGACCACCAACTGTGCGCCCTCGGTCTCCGCACGCGTCAGGCCGCGCACGACGTAGTCGGCATTGGCCGGGCCAATGGCATCGTTGACCGTCAGGACCACGATGCTGCCCGCAGCCGTCACTGACCCCATCGGCAACCCGACCAGTATCATCAGTAGAAATAGGCGGCACCACCAGCGACTGTTCATGGGACCCTCCTGATTGCGGGTTCGGCAGCCTGCAACCTTCACTTAAAGCGTAGTTGAGTCAGTCATGGGCGATGCAGGCGCGGCGGCGATACAGCTACTCCTGACGATGTTGAGTCGAGCATCGACCGATAGGATATTAGCTAGATGTCGGATCTATATATGTTGGTGCGGTTTTGACCCAAGCTGCTGACTTCAGCTGACCCTTAGGCGGTCTGTGAAAACACGCATAAGACCATCGATTACCGAGTATTCAGGTAGGTCAACGATTTCCGGTAGCCTGGGTCAAAACCGCATCAGCGCCAACATCTCTGATTCATCATTGTTCTCCCGTAACCCGTGTTTTGCTCTTCGTCAAAGCCAGGCTCAACAGCACCGAAATCAATATGATGCCGCCGACTGTGGTCAACGACCATTGGATCGGCACGTGCCACCACGGCGCGACCAGCATCTTGCCGCCGATGAACACCAGGACGATGGCCAGGCCATATTTGAGCAAGTGGAAGCGGTCGGCCATGTCGGCAAGCAGAAAATACAGTGCGCGCAAGCCCATGATGGCGAAGATGTTGGAGGTGAACACGATGAAGGGGTCGGTGGTGACGGCGAAGATAGCCGGGATGCTATCCACCGCGAAGACCAGGTCGCTGGCCTCAATCAGTACCAGCACCAGGAACATCGGCGTCGCCCAGCGCAGGCCGTTCTGGCGCACGAAGAAGCGCTCGCCATGAAAGCCATCGGTGATGCGAAGATGGCTACGCAGCCAGCGCAGCAAAGGGTTCTTTTCGAGGTCTGGCTGCTGGTTGGCGAAGATCAGCATCTTGATGCCGGTGATGACGAGGAAAGCACCAAAGACATAGAGTAGCCAGGCAAACTCCTGCACCAGCCAGACACCGGCGAAAATCATACCGGCACGCATGACGATGGCGCCAAGCACGCCATAGAGCAGGACGCGGCGCTGCAACTCTGGCGGCACGGCGAAGTAGCCGAAGATCATGACGAAAACGAACATGTTGTCGATCGACAGCGACTGCTCGATCAGGTAGCCCGTCAGGAATTCGAGCGTTGTACGCTGGGCCACTTCGGCGCCGAACATGCTGCGCAAATACCACCAGAGCAGGACGGCGAAGACCAACGCCAAACTGGCCCAGGCGATGACCCAGGCCAGCGCTTCGCGCACTGAAACACGATGCGCCTTGCGTCCGCCGAAGACGAACAGATCAAGCGCCAGCATGGCAAGGACGAACACGATGAAGGCGGCCCACATCCAGGATTGGCCGACGCTGATGGCGGTCATTTACTGTCTCCGCATGAAGCAGCAATAGGCTGGAGGAGTCATGCTAGCGAGCCTGTTACCACAACAAAAATCGTTTATTCGTTGCGAATAGTTCGTTTTTTACGAAGTATTGATTCAGGGTGCGAGGCCCAGGCGAGGAGCATGGCGCGCGCCAACAATCCCGCCTCTTACTCGATCTCGATGAACGATCTGCTACACCCTTCGAAAGGTCTGGAATCTGAGAAGCCGGTAATGCTGGCGTATATTGATAGTGTCGATCCAGGTAGTTGAGGCGATAAAAGATCGCCAATGGTGGGACACGCGAAAGTGCTGGGGGCGCTAGCGAATAACCCAGAACGTTTGGAGGTGTCACATGAGGCAGTATCAACGACTCTTTCTGATCGCAGGTCCGACCATGCGTCACTCGCCGGCGATGGAGCGGGCAATCGCACTGGCCGATGCCACAGGCGCAGCGCTGCATATCGCGGTGTTCATCGAAGACTTCGACCTTATGCGGTTAATGAGCAACAGTGAACAACTTCGTGAGAGTTGCCGGCAGGAGAACCTGCAGTGGTTGACGGATGAGGCCGAACTCATGCGCAGGAAGGGCATCAATGTGACCACCGAAGTTGCATTGACCCGTGACCCGCTGCAAGCAATCCTTGGGCATGTGGCTGAAATGCAGCCGGACCTGATCATCAAGGACGTACATCATGAATCAGCGCTCAAACGCGTATTCGTCACGCCTTTGGATTGGCAGTTGTTACGTGAATGTCCGACCCCCATACATCTGGTCAGCGAAGTCAGGTGTCCGCTGCCTCGGGTGATAGTGGCGGCGGTTGATCCATCGCATCCACAGGGTCAGATCAGCGGAATCAACGACAGCGTCATTCAGGCGGCGAACGAACTGGCGACGCAATGTGATGCTGAATTGCACATGCTGTATGCCTATGAACTGACACACACACATTTCTCTGATGCTGGTGCTGGCGCCGTGACGATGCCAGGCTTCAGCAACGACGTGCGCCGGTCACTCGAAAAGTGCTTTATTGCCTTGGCTGGACGCCACGGCGTGCCACCTGAGCGACAACACTTCATTGCAGGACCCCCAACCAAAGCAATGGCCGACTTTGCCACTCATACTCGAGCCGATGTCTTCGTAATGGGAAATACCCATCACAAAGGGGTGGACAAGCTGGTTGGCAGTACCACGGAGCATGTTCTGTATCAGGTGCCTTGCAGCGTTTTGGCCATCAAGGGAGAAGCGGATGACTGAAGAAAAAAACCGCCACTATCGCAGCCGGCTGTTGGTGCTGATGTGGTTTTGACTCAAGCTGCTGACTTCAGCTGACCCTTAGGCGGTCTGTGAAGACACGCATAAGACCATCGATTTACCGAGTATTCAGGTAGGTCAACGATTTCCGGTAGCCTGGATCAAAACCGCATTAACGCCAACAACCGTCGTTATCAGGGAAAAATCCTTGGCGACTGGATCGTTGATTTGGCCAAAGATATGGGGCTCCGTGGCGCGACCCTATCTACAGGTATCGAGGGTTTTGGGCACACCGGTCACTAGCACTCCTCCCATTTCTTTGAACTGACGGATCTACGGAAATTCGCATTGCCATCACCGAGGACGAGTCCGGGAACATTGCTCAAGCGATTGGAGGCCGAGGAAATTTCCGTGTTTTTTATTAAGACCCCAATCGAAATGGGCGTCGTCGGCAAAAAGGCCAACTGATCTATATTCCCTCTTAAATCTGAAGCGATGAACATGAGCGTAGATGCCCTGCTGGTGGCGCGATCGATAATGAGTGTGTCATCGGTATAGATGACTCTTAAACACCACACACCGCTTACCCTTAGCGCAATCGTCCTAAGCATTAATATTGTAAGAGGGTGTTGCCGGAGGTAATACCCTCTTACCTACAAGCTTCTAACTACATTCAGTCATCACCCTCCAAATGGTAATTTTCTGCCTAGACTTGCTCTTGTCCGCCGTGCACATGTTTTTCAGAGCATGGAACTGTACGAAAAACGAAAACAAGAGGAATCCCCCCAATGTTCAAACCTATGTGGAAAGCAGTCGCCTGCGCCCTTGCCCTTGGCACCATGAGCACGGCCATGGCTGCAGACCCGGTAATTATAAAATTCTCCCACGTCGTTGCAGAGCAGACTCCCAAAGGTCAGGGCGCCCTGTTGTTCAAGAAACTGGTGGAAGAACGCTTGCCCGGCAAGGTCAAAGTCGAGGTCTACCCCAACTCCTCGTTGTTTGGCGATGGCAAAGAGATGGAGGCCTTACTGCTCGGGGACGTACAGATGATTGCACCGTCGCTGGCCAAGTTCGAGCACTACACCAAGACCGTTCAACTGTTCGACCTGCCTTTCCTGTTTGATGACATCACCGCTGTTGACCGCTTCCAACTGAGCCCGCAGGGCCAGGGGCTGCTCAAGTCCATGGAAGACAAAAACATCACAGGACTGGCCTATTGGCACAACGGGATGAAACAACTGTCCGCGAACAAAGCGCTACGAGTGCCGGGTGATGCCCGTGGCCTGAAGTTCCGGGTGCAGGCCTCTGCAGTGCTCGAGGAGCAGTTCAAGGTCATACGCGCCAATCCGCGCAAGATGAGCTTCGCCGAGGTTTATCAAGGCTTGCAGACTGGTGTCGTCAACGGCGCGGAGAATCCTTACTCGAACATCTACAGCCAGAAAATGCATGAAGTGCAGAAGTACATCACCGAATCCAACCACGGTGTACTGGACTACATGCTAATCACCAACACCAAGTTCTGGAGCGGTTTATCGCCGGAACTTCGTGGCGAGCTGGACAAGATCCTCGTCGAAGTCACCGCCCATGTGAACAAAGAGGCCGAGCAGCTGAATCAGAACGCCAAGCAGAGCATCATTGCGGCCAAAACCACCGAGATCATCTCCCTGACGCCTGAGCAGCGCGACCAGTGGCGTGTCGCGATGAAGCCCGTGTGGAAGAAGTTCGAAGGCGATATCGGCGCCGAGCTGATCACTGCTGCTGAAGCTGCCAACCAGGCCCAATGATCGGTGGACGACAGGTGTTGCCGTCCTGGCAGCACCTGCCTGTCATCCGCTACAGGAGATGCCATCCATGAATGCTCTTCGGCGCATCTGGGAACACTTCGAGGAAGGCTTCATCGTCTTCCTGCTGGCCGCCATGACGTTGGTAACATTCGTCTACGTTGTCCTCAACAATCTCTACACCCTGTTCTACAGCCTCGCCGAGAGCTGGGAAGGCGCCAGCGAATCGCTGTTCGCCATCGGCGACGGGGTCATGGGAATGGCCCAGGCGATGACCTGGAGCACCTCACTGACCAAGGCCTTGTTTGGCTGGCTGATATTTTTCGGATTGTCGTACGGCGTGCGCACGGCAGGCCATATCGGCGTCGACGCGCTGGTCAGGCTGGCCAGCAAACCGATGCAACGGTTCATTGGCATCATCGCCTGTCTTTTCTGCCTGACTTATGCCGGACTGCTCAGCATTGCCAGTTTCGGGTGGATCCAGACCCTGATGATTGCGCGCATAGGTGCCGAAGACCTGGGCCAGTACGGGATCATGCAATGGCACATCGGGTTGATCGTCCCCGTAGGGTTCGCCTTGGTCTTCATCCGTTTCGCGGAAATTCTCGTGCGCATCCTTCAGAACAGGCAGACCGGCCTGGGCCTGGCCGATGAAGCCGCAGATGCGATGAAACTGACCGAACACGAGGATGACAAGTCATGACCATTGCCTTCCTGTTTGCATCGCTGTTCGTGCTGATGTTGATCGGCGTTCCCATTGCTATCTCCCTGGGGTTGGCGGGCTCACTGACCATCGTTTTCTTCAGTCCTGACTCTGTGCGCTCTCTGGCGATCAAACTGTTCGAGACGTCCGAGCACTACACGCTGCTGGCCATCCCGTTCTTTCTGCTCGCGGGGGCCTTCATGACCACCGGTGGCGTAGCTCGGCGGCTGATTGACTTTGCCAATGCCTGTGTCGGCCATATCCGTGGTGGTCTGGCTATCGCTGCCGTGTTGGCGTGCATGTTGTTCGCTGCCCTTTCCGGATCGAGCCCGGCCACTGTCGCCGCGGTGGGTTCAATTGCCATTGCCGGCATGGTCCGCTCCGGTTATCCGCAGGCCTTCGGTGCGGGGATCGTCTGTAACGCCGGGACCTTGGGTATCCTGATTCCACCCTCGATCGTCATGGTGGTCTACGCAGCCGCGACCGAAACGTCTGTCGGCAAACTGTTTATGGCTGGCGTGTTACCAGGCCTGCTGCTGGGGCTGGCGTTGATGGTTGCGATCTACATCGTCGCCGTGAAGAAAAAGCTGCCCGCCATGCCGCGCGCGACGTTCCGTGAATGGCTTAGCACGGCACGCAAGGCGATCTGGGGTCTACTGCTGATGTTCATCATCTTGGGAGGTATCTACTCCGGGATGTTTACCCCGACCGAAGCTGCGGCGGTGGCGGCCGTGTACTCGGCCTTCATCGCCTTGTTCGTCTACAAAGACCTGACGTTTCGCGATACACCAAAAGTCCTGCTGGACTCGGCCAAGCTGAGCATCATGCTGATGTTCATTATTGCCAACGCCATGCTCTTCGCGCACGTTTTGACCACTGAGCAGCTACCGCAACAGATCACCGCGTGGGTGATTGAAGCGGGGCTGACACCGGTGATGTTCCTGCTGGTGGTGAACATTGTGCTGTTGATTGCAGGGGCCTTTATGGAACCCTCTGCCATCATCCTGATCCTGGCACCGATCCTCTTTCCCATCGCCATGAAGCTGGGTATCGATCCCATTCACCTGGGCATCATTATGGTGGTGAATCTGGAAATCGGCTTGATCACTCCACCTGTGGGCCTGAACCTGTTCGTGACCTCTGCTGTGACGGGTATGACACTGCCGGCAACCATCAGAGCCGCCATGCCGTGGCTGATGATTCTGCTCCTGTTCCTGATTCTGATTACCTACGTGCCTTGGATCTCCCTGGCTTTGCCAAACTGGCTGGGCATGAGTTGATGCCTGCCTGTCCGGGTACTGGACGTTCGTATCCGGACAGGGCTTTCACGTTTGTGCTTCTGGCCACTTATTGTTGTTCTGAGTCCGTCACGCAACTCCATAGCTCCACTGAGGACGGATTGCTGACAGGTGGTCCCAGCCACTCGCTCATCTCATGACATTGCTGATCGAAGCATAGCTGGTAGTCACCTGCTTGCGGGGTACGTCCCAGGTTCAACGGTTGCATGGGCGGCAGGTGGCGTTGATAGTGCCAACTGCCTTTTTCCAAACTGGCCCCAGGGGGAATTTCCATGCCTGCGCCATTCCCTTTGACCCTGGCTTCGGTGAGCACAAGTCCCTGTTCCGAGACGCGGTAGTCTTCTTCCCAACGAATTTTTTCAATTGTGTGATTCCAAGCCAGTGTAAAGCTTGAAACAGGGAGTTCGGCCCAGGCGACGCCGGCCAAACCCAGGCACAAGCCAATCATGCTATGGCCGGTCCGACATGACGAGACCGCCAGACATGCTGAAGTATTATCAACACACCCAGCACGAAACCGATTTCGTCGGTCAACGGCAGCGCAACGACCAACAAGGCACCTGCGGCGAAACTCAATAGACGCTCCCAAATCGGCATCTTCTGTTGCAGATAGCCTGTGGACGCCATTCCCCAAAGGCCTACGGCCAACACCGTCTTCACCAACATATAGGCCGTCATCCACAAATTGTCGCCTTGCATCATGAGCGCAGGGTTATAGACCGCCATGAAAGGAATGACAAAGCCAGCCAGTGCAATACGAACCGCCCACAGACTGATCTTGAATCCTGTTTCCTTGGCAATGGGCGCTGCGGCAAAGCATGCCAAGGCAACCGGTGGGGTAAGGTCTGCAAGAATTCCGAAATAGAAAACGAACATGTGCGACACGATCAGCGGCACACCCAACTCAAGCAAAGCGGGTGCTGCAATCGAACTGGTGATGATGTAGTTGGGAATCGTCGGGATACCCATACCCAACACCAGGCAGGTAACCATCGTCAGTATGAGTGACAACAACAAGTTATCCCTGCCAATGGCCAGTATGTAACCGGCGAAGGTCGAGGCTATGCCCGTCAATGACACTACTCCGATGATGATTCCCACTAGAGCGCAAGCAATCCCGACCGGCACAGCATGATGAGCACCTTCGACCAAAGCGTGCAGGCAAATACTCAGGGTTTCTCGTCCTCCCTGGATGAACCAGCAGATGACCACTAACGTGGCGATCACCGCAAAGATCACGCCGATACCCAGCTGGAAAAAACCGACGCAGAGGACACCAAGAGCGATCCAAAAAGCACATCGCAACGCGAAACTGGACACCCGAAGAATGATTGCCGAACCGAGAATAACGATGGCTGTTAGCGCCAGACCCACCATTCCGGAGAATAGGGGGGTACGTCCCGAAAACAGCAGGTAGACCAGGACAAAAAGCGGAATCAGCAAATACCAGCTTTCCTTTACCGCACCCCATGCGCTGGGGCATTGGTCTTTGGGTAACCCCTTAAGGTCGGAGCGTTTTGCCTCAAGGTGAACCATCCAGAACACCGAACCGAAATACAGGATGGCTGGAATTAACGCAGCTTTGGCGATCTCTACAAACGGGACATTAATTGTTTCCGCCATAATGAAGGCCACAGCTCCCATCACAGGTGGCATCAGCTGGCTGCCCATGCTCGAAGTCGCCTCTACGCCGCCAGCAAATGCTGCCTTGTAGCCGAAGCGCTTCATCAATGGAATCGTGAACTGTCCGGTCGTGACAACGTTGGCAATGCCGGAACCTGTAATCGTCCCCATCAAAGCCGATGACGCGACCGATACTTTTGCCGGCCCCCCGAGTTTGTGGCCAAACAGTCCCATCGCGAAGTCAGTGAACAATTTGATCATGCCCGCCTGTTCGAGAAAGGAACCGAACAAAATGAACAGGAAAATATAGGTAGCGGAAACGTAGGTTGGTGTGCCGTAGAGCCCCTCGGTGCCGAATGACAACTGGTTGACGATTTGATCGAATCCGTAGCCTCGATGTGCCAGGTCGCCTGGCAGGTATTCACCCAATAGACCGTATGCCAAAAACAGTCCACAGATGACAGGCAACGCGATCCCCATCACCCGACGAGCCGCCTCAAACACCAATGCGATCAATACCAGCCCAACCACCATGTCTGCAGATGTCAGGTCACCTGAACGCTGGATCAAATCCGCCTCGAAGAACCATTGATACAAGGCAGTGGTAATCCCGGCGAGGCTCAATATCCAGGCCAACGGCTGCCAAGGACGTGCTCTGCCATACGCCGGGTAACTCAGAAACACCACCCACAGCAGGAAACCAACGTGCACCGCGCGCAGCACCTGGCTGGAAACAGGCGCAAACGCAGCGGTGACAATCTGGAAAACTGAAAACAACAACGCCACGTAGAACAGCGTCTTAGGCCAGTCGCGTGGGTTGGCGGCTATGCCATGATGATCTTCGCTCATTGGGTATCTGCCTCAAAACTACATAGAAGGGTACGAACCGCTCTATCGCTCTAGCGACCATCCCCGTGGCGCACTTTTGGATTACAGCGCTCCAGCTTCCTTGTAGTAGCGCTCGGCGCCAGGGTGAAGTGGGATGGGCAGATTCTTGGCAGCGTTTTGCAACTTGATGTCCTTGGCGGCTGAGTGAGAATTACCTAAGCGAGTGAGGTTTTCGAACATCAGCTTAGTCATCTGGTAGGCAACGTCATCCGAGACGTCCTCGCGCGTCACCAAAATATTAGTGATCGCCACCGTAGGCACTGATTCGGGCTGTCCGTCATAGGTATTGGCTGGAATTTGTGCAGGCTGATACGCAGCATTGCCGATTTTCGAAACCACATCAGGAGGGATGGAGACGTAGTTCAATGGCATGGTTGAGGAAAGGTCGCGGATGGCCGCCATTCCTAACCCCGAGGACTGAAGCGTCGCATCTAACTGACGGTTTTTGATCAGCTCGACCGACTCCGCAAAGGGTAGGTATTGGACTTTGCTCATGTCTTCGTACGTCAATCCCGCAGCTCTGAAGATCGCACGCGCGTTCAGCTCGGTACCGGACTTGGGGGCGCCGACGGAGATGGTTTTCCCTTTCAGATCCGCTAAGGTTTTGATGCCGGACTCTTTGTTCGCAACAATTTGAATGTAGTTCGGATAGGCTCCTGCAATTGCTCGCAACTTTGTCAGCGGGGCCTTAAATCCGGCATCTTCCACGCCGTTTTTTGCATCAGCCACAGAGTCCCCAAGCGCCAGAGCGAGCTCCCCACGACCAGCTTGTAAAAGGTTGAGATTTTCCACTGAGGCTTTGGTCGCTTGGACAGAAGTCTTCGCCCCCGGTATTCCATCGCTGTATATCTGTGACAGCCCAACCCCAATGGGGTAATAGACCCCGCTAGTACCACCTGTAAGGATGTTTATGAACACAGGGGCGGCGTTAGCTGCGCACGAGACTGTCAACGCAGCGGTGGCTGCAAAGAGGTTAAAGCGTTTGTTTACTCGCATGGAAAATTCTCCGTCTTGTTATGGCTTTATGCAGAGTCTTTCTACTGTAGTCGAAACCAGCGCCTTGAGTGGGAAGCTGAGGGTGCCTAACAATTTTGGGCTTCTCAATCGGTCGCTGCGATGACGCCTAATCGGGATTCTCACCCCCCCAAAAAATGCCAGTCAGCTAAGCTGACTGGCATTTTCCTCACAGGGGCCACACCACATTGGAGACTTCCCCAGTCTCAAACTCACAATAGGTGGGCTAATACTTCCAAAAGACCGGCGTAACAAGTACCAGCACGGTTAGGATTTCCAACCGCCCCAGTAACATGCCAATGGTCAGTAACCATTTTGCTGCATCAGGTAGTGATGAGAAGTTACCGGCAGGCCCGATGATCGAGCCCAGGCCCGGTCCAACGTTGCATACTGCAGTAGCGGCGCCACTTAAAGCAGTCGTCCAGTCCAGCCCGATCAGAGCCAGCCCTAAGGCGATTATGGCAATGGTGATGGTGAAGAAAAATGAGAAGGTTAAAAGTGAGCGCAAGATCTCCTCGTCAATGGGGTGGCCGTTGTACTTCTTCTGAATCACGGCTCGAGGATGGATCAACTGCTTCAAACTACTCACGAGTAGGGCTGCAGCAACTTGGAAGCGGAAAATTTTCAGTCCGCCAGCCGTCGAGCCTGAGCATCCGCCGACAAACGTCAGATAGAAGAACAACAGAACGGCAAAACTACCCCATAGTGTGTAATCGCCAACTGCAACTCCTGTGGTCGTGACGACGGAGGTCACGTTGACCGCCACAATACGAAATGCATCCCACCAAACGTAGTCGCTGTGAAAGCATAGCCATGTACCCACAGCCAGCCAGGTGACCATCAAGAATCCAAGAAATCCGCGTACCTGGTGATCCTTCAGTAACGCACGCCGATTGCCCCGCAATGTCGCGACGTACAAGGTAAAAGGCAGGCTACCCAGAATCATGATAACCACGGCTACCCAGTGAATCGCGGGCTGCGCCCAGTGCCCAAGTGAAGCGTCCGACGTCGAGAATCCCCCAGTAGAGATCAACGACATTGCGTGGTTGACCGCTTCAAACGGCGTCATCCCCACGATCCAGAGCGCCAGCGCGCCGAAACCGGTCAGCCCCACATAAAGCAAAAGGATGTATTTAGCCGCCACATGGGAACGCGGAGTCACTTTCTCCGACCAGTCTGAGGACTCTGTCTGGAAAAGACGCATGCCACCCACTCGCAACAGTGGAAGGATCGCCACAGCCATGCCGATGAAGCCGATACCACCCAGCCAGTGCAGCATCGAGCGCCAGATCAACAATCCTGGTGAAGCGGTATCCAAACCACTCAGGACAGTTGAGCCCGTGGTTGTGATGCCGGACATCGTTTCGAAGAAAGCGTCGGTGTAACTGATGTGACTGATGAACACCATTGGCAACGCGGCGAAGGTACACACCACCACCCAACTGCCAGTCGTCAACAGGTACATATCTCTCGGACGGAGCTGGCCAGTATCAGGGCGTCCACGCACGATCAAAAGAAGGCCGCTGATGAAGGTAATCAAACTCGACCAGAGAAAGGCCGACAGATCGTCGCTGCGCTCGAAGGCCACCAGCGTAATCATGGGAATAGCCATGCTTACGGCCAGCGTGATCAGAAAAATGCCTAGGATGAAGCCGATGAGCCGCATTGCTGCGAGGGACATAAAAGTAGCCTGCCAAATCAACGCCGCGCAGTATCAGATACACCCCCTCATCTCCCCCGTAATTTTTGCGTAAAATTTTGACAGGAATCTTGCTCACTGACGCAGGTTACTAAACCGAAGTATTTCTTTGCTTCGAGAAATACTGCGGTCCTCTCAGGCGAGATTACTTGGCTACGGCACTCGCTTGGGCGCTGCAGCGGCGCAGAACGGTGACGCCACCAATCGCAGCCAGAATCGAACCGATCAATACCCCGACTTTGACTTCATCGACCAAATGAGGCGATCCAGGGAACGCCAGATTGCCAATGAACAAGCTCATGGTGAAGCCAATGCCACACAAGAGCGCTACGCCATAAAGTTGTATCCAACTACTCCCTTCCGGCAATTTGGCCAGGCCAAAACGAATAGCCAGCGCAGCCGACAGAAAAATACCGACCTGTTTGCCGACCAACAGACCCAGCGCGACACCCAGCGGAACGGGGTCGACCAGGTTTTCCATGGAAATACCGGCCAATGAAACACCTGCGTTGGCTAAGCCAAATATAGGCACTACAGCAAATGCTACCCATGAGTGCAGCTTCTCTTCGAGGAACATCAATGGGGAACGTGCTTCTTCTTCCGGCTTGCCCATGGGAATGCACATTGCCAGTGCGACGCCCGCCAAGGTGGCATGCACACCCGATTGCAGCACGAAGAACCACAGCACGCCCCCGACCAGGAGATACGGGAGCAGCCGTCTTACGCCCAATCGATTCATTGCGATAAGAATGACTAGAGTCGCAAGTGATGCCAGCAACATCGGCATGGAAAGGCCCGATGTATAGAAAAAGGCAATGATCACGACCGCGCCGAGATCGTCAATTATCGCTAAAGCGGCGAGGAATACCTTCAGTGAAATCGGAACTCGCTTGCCCAGCAGCGATAAGACACCCAAGGCAAATGCGATGTCGGTAGCGGCGGGTATGGCCCACCCACCCAAGGTCTCAGGATGACCCCAGTTGATTGCGATGTAGATCAGCGCAGGGACAACCATGCCGCCTAAGGCACCAAATCCCGGTAAAGCGCGCTGGCCCCAGGTGGAAAGCCCGCCCGCCAGCACTTCTCGTTTGATCTCGAGGCCGACCATCAGGAAGAAGATCGCCATCAGTCCATCATTCACCCAGTGCGCAACAGACATGCCCAACCAGGCCGTGTGCAGGACTGCAAAATACCCCTGGGATAGAGGGGAGTTAGCAACAATCAAAGCTGCCAGCGCTGCCCCAATCAGCACAAGACCTCCCGCGGATTCCGACGATAGGAAGCGGGCCAGAATTGCGGCAGCTCTAGGGGTTTCGACTGTAGCTTGCTGCTTGGTCATCAACGTCCTTGGGATCACTTAAAAGGTAATATATTAACAGCTGGCCTAGATAAACATGGCTGCATTAAACAGCCTGAAACAGTTAACGCTCACCGCTGCAACCAAATATTCACGTACCACTCTCGACGCTCTGGATTGGGGACTAGCCAGCGCAGCACGAGTAACAATATCCATACCACCCACCCTCCTTCAAAGCAAAGGAGCTGGATGTGCGATGGGACGGGCCGGCAGAAATGGTTGTCACAGCAGACCAGCCACTTGAGATGGACTCAGTTTCGACAATCTACAGTCGCGCAAGGCGTTCTGGCTCCATCTGCCCGGTACGGGGCTCAGTTTGATTTCCGGTTACCAGAAGCACCAGAGGAGCTGGAAGAGACCTCGGTCGATAGCAGTACAGTCAAGATGGGGGAGTTCCGTATCGTCGGCCTCTTACTTTGAGTGCAACCCATATGCGGACTGTAAAGTAATGAAATATCAAAGTATTGCAGCTGCACGTCACATGTTTAATGGATGAGACTGACGCAAAACTGCAGAATTCAATATTTTATATACCCCCCTACTCCGAGCAATATTAGGAAGCCGCACCATTGATGACAAAAAACCTAGAGCACAGATTACCCATTAAAACATTTTGTCACACTACCGACCGTTAAAAATCTGATTTGGGTCAATAATCATCAAGCTGTTGTTTGCATGGATCTTTTAGTTCGTATCAACTGGATACTAGAGAGCATGTAAGAACATCCAACGACTATTTTAAGCATTCTGCTATACCCATGCCCGCCCACGACCATCTCAGCCCCTTTCAGTCGAGCTGTGCGCACAGGAGATACTCATTGATGAAGGCGGTGGCCGACGCAACAACTGAGCAATCACCCACTTCCACGCATTCCGTGGCCTGGCACACCCTTCCTGCAGATCAGGTAACGAGCCTGCTTAAGGTCAATGAACACGTCGGACTGGAGGCTACCGAAGTTCAAGCCCGGCTTGCCTGCACGGGTTTCAACCGTCTGCCAGAAGCAGCACGGCGACCTGCGTGGCTGAAGTTTTTGCTGCAATTTCACAACATTCTGATTTACGTGCTTCTAGGTTCCGCTGCAATTACCGCGATGCTGCAACACCTGTGGGATACAGTGGTGATTCTTGCAGTGGTTATTGCAAACGCAATCATTGGCTACGTCCAGGAAGGCAAAGCGGAAAAAGCCATGGACGCTATCCGGCAGATGCTGGCACCGCACGCAGCGGTGATTCGCGCAGGCGAACGCTTGAACGTTGCAGGCGAGAAGCTAGTACCGGGCGATATCGTGTTGCTGGAGGCCGGAGATAAAGTACCTGCTGATTTACGCCTGTTACACGCGAACAGACTACAGATTCAAGAAGCCATACTTACCGGTGAATCCGTACCCGTAGAAAAACATACCGATCCAGTGGGTCTCGAATCAGCCTTGGGTGATCGGACTTGCATGGCGTTCAGCGGCACGCTCGTGGCTTGCGGACAAGCAACAGGAGTTGTAGTGGCTACCGCCGCAGCAGCTGAAATCGGACGCATCAGCACGCTGCTTGCAGAAGTAGAAACGCTGACCACTCCGCTGGTCCAGCAAATGAACGTATTGGCGCGCTGGCTGACGATCTTAATCTTGTTAATTGGCGGGCTGTTGCTCGTGTTCGGCCATTATGTCGGGCACTACGAGTTCACCGAGATATTTATGGTCGTGGTCGGGATGTCAGTAGCGGCGATACCTGAAGGGTTGCCCGCCGTCCTGACCATCACGCTGGCTGTCGGCGTCAGGGCGATGGCACGCCGCAATGCCATTGTGCGTCGCCTGCCGGCCATCGAAACGCTGGGTTCGGTATCCGTTATCTGCACTGATAAGACCGGCACACTTACCCGCAATGAGATGATGGTGGCATCGGTAGTAACGAACGATCTCATCTTCACGGTCGATGGCGCAGGTTATCAGCCAGTGGGAAGCATTAACCTTGCCGATCTGCCAGTCGATGTATCGACTCACCCCGCGTTGGCAGAACTGGGGCGAGCAGCCGGCCTGTGCAACGATGCCGTGCTGTGCCGGCATGAGGACTTATGGAAGGTGGAGGGAGACCCGATGGAGGGTGCCTTGCTGGCATTTTCCGGGAAAACCGGAATCGATCGCGATGAAGATCACCGAGCCTGGCCCCGCACCGATGCCATTCCGTTTGACGCCAAACATCGCTTTATGGCGACTCTGCATCACAACCATAATCGACATGCCTCTATCTATGTGAAGGGCGCGCCAGAGCAAATACTGGCCATGAGCACGCAGCAGCTTGTAAGCGCTGGCGGGACTGAGCCGCTAAACGCGGACTACTGGCACGAACAGGCAAACACCATTGCGGCCAAAGGGCAGCGCGTATTGGCGTTTGCAGTAAGATCGGTTCGGCCTGAGCACACCGTGTTGGAGTTTGGGGACGTGCAAGGGAAGTTAACCTTTCTGGGCATGGTCGGACTGATTGATCCGCCTAGACCCGAGACGATAAAGGCAGTTCAGCAATGCCAAGAGGCGGGCATTGTTGTAAAAATGATCACTGGCGATCATGGAGGCACCGCCGCCGCTATCGGCCGCCAGATTGGCCTGCAAAATCCCGACAAGGTACTGACTGGCGTTGACCTGGACGCAATGAACGATGCAGCCCTCAAGGAAGCGGTAAAGGACGTCAATATCTTTGCTCGCACCAGCCCTGAACATAAGCTCAGGCTGGTAATGCTGCTGCAATCGAACGGCATGACAGTGGCCATGACCGGCGATGGCGTTAACGACGCACCAGCGCTAAAGCGTGCCGATGCCGGTATCGCCATGGGTGGAAAAGGCAGTGAAGCCGCCAAGGAAGCCGCAGACTTGGTGCTGGCAGATGACAACTTCGCGTCCATCGTGGCGGCGGTGCGCGAAGGCCGGACGGTCTACGACAATATCAAGAAAGTGCTGAGCTGGACGCTGCCTACCAACGCGGGCGAGACCATGACCATCATCGTCGCGCTGCTACTCGGTATTACGCTGCCGGTGACGCCGATACAGATTCTGTGGATCAATCTGATAACCGCAGTGACGCTCGGCATCGCGCTAGCGTTCGAGCCCACCGAAGAAAACACAATGCGCAGACTGCCACGCTCGCGCGAACAGTCACTCATAAGCGGTGCGTTAGTTTGGCATATGGTGCTTGTTTCCATTCTGTTTCTCTGCGGCGTTTACGGTATTTTTTCGTATGCGCTCGACCGTGGTTACTCAGTGGAATTGGCCCGAACCATCGCGGTGAACACGTTAGTCGTGATGGAAATATTCCATTTGTTCTTCATTCGCAATCTCTACAGCACATCGCTTACCTGGAAGGGCATTCGTGGCACCAAGGTCGTGTGGATGACCGTCGTAGTGGTGACCTTAGCTCAGTTCGCCATCACCTACGCGCCACCGCTGCAAAAGGTGTTTGCTACTGAAGCGATCCCCTTCGTTGATGGCCTACTGATCATCGGGGTAGGCGTTGCGCTCTTTGCCATCATCGAGATTGAAAAACAGATTCGAATCCGTTTGTCCGAGTAGAACGGGTTGCAAGCTGGCCATACCCTAACGACAAGCATCTTCATGCCACTGAAAGAGGATTTAGAAAATGCATAAAATACTTGTAGCTGTCGATGGCTCCGAGCATTCGGAACGGGCGGTGCGTTACCTTATTGGGCTGATCCAAGATGGCGGATTACTGGGAGGGAGTGCTGAGGTATATCTGGTGAATGTGCAGCCACTTTTACCAACTCGAATCGCACATGACATGAGCCAGGATGAGATTGACCGTTACTACGGTGATAAGAGTGCTGAAGACTCACAAAAGGCTGTCGAGCTTCTGAAGCAGGAAGGGATTGCATTTACACTCCATACGTTACAAGGCGATGCAGCCAGCCGAATCGTGGCGTGCTCCCAATCCCTCGGATGTGACAGCATCATTTTAGGCTCACATGGTAACGGTTTTCTGGCGGGGATCTTTCTCGGTTCTGTCGCGGCGAAGGTGATTCAACTCTCGGATATACCAATAACCTTAGTCAAATAATAGATCGTGAATTGCTCGTCGCTGGCACGACCCAAGCTGCATAGAGCATCCTGCTGACAGGGAGTTCGGTTGATAAATTTTGTATTGAATATGTTCTCGACAAAGACTTCATATCGCGTAGGTTAAACCTGAGCGTACAAGAAATCCTAGGTGGACAATTACTGCTTGGGGAATTTTGTAACCGCATCATCGCGACGTATGCGTTTTGGGCGGGGTCGCGTCGGCACCCGCAAGGGTGGTCGGTCCTAGTGGTCGATACGCCAACCTTCGCGGCTTTGCCCACCTCCATTTTGTAGTAAAAGCGCCATTGAGCCTAAGTCCATCGTGTTCCAAACTCCACACATTCGCTCAAGTCATGGGGACGGGCTTACCCGCGACTATCGCTACGTGAGGACTAAAAGTACGCTGAACGATTTAGCCAATCTGTTGCATCTACCGATTGAACCCAAGGCCGATTGTTGACTGTCACGGCGGCTATCGAAAACTCTTTTGCCTATCATGGTCAGTCGTCAGGATGGGTTCCCTTGGAAGTGCACTAGCCTATGCAGCAACCTGATGAGGGGTGGGAGGCTTCATCAGAAGTCGCCCCTCCAGTGCCGCAACAAGACGTCTGATTTGCCGAAGCTTTCATGCGATCATCGGCCTCATCGAAATCCGAGTTGCAGATGCCAGTTTCCGGAAGAACCAGCTCAACCCTTTTGGCCGCATCCCAATCGCCTGCCAATGCAGCGACGACAGACCGGACCTGCTCATATCCCGTCATCAACAAGAACGTTGGCGCTCGGCCATAGCTCTTCATTCCCACAATGAACAAGCTTTCCTCAGGATGGGCCAGCTCTACCGCACCATGGGGCCTGACCGTGCCGCAACTGTGCTCGTTGGGATCAATCATAGGAGCGAGTAACACTGCGCTTTGGGTCGCGGGGTCAAGTGAGATACATAGCTCGGCGAGCAGGCTCATGTCAGGGCGAAATCCAGTCGCCACAATGATTTCGTCCACTGGTGGAAGTATCTGCTCTCCCGCCTTCACGACCAGCCCTTGACCATTGCTTGCAACCTGATCGATAGCGACGTTTTTGAACAGTTCAATTACGCCGTCATTCAGCAGCTGGCGAATCTTCAGGCCGAGCTTTCCTCGTTCTTCCAACTGATCATTCGCCCCACCACCCAGAATACGCTCAAGAGAATTACCTCGGATCGCCCATAGCACTTTGGTTTGTGGTGCCTCCTGAATCAGGCGCACCAGATCTTGGAGGGCGTTAAAGGCGGAATGACCACCACCCACCACCAACACTCTTTTGTTGGCATAGCGATTCCGGGCACGGCCCAGTACCTCCGGGATGCCGTATGCAATGTGCGCTGCATGCTCGATTTCGCCCAATGCAGGGATGCCATGGGCCCCCATCCAGTTCGGTGTCAGGTAGGTGCCCGAGGCATCAATGACCGCGCTGGCCAGCACATCTCGTTCACCCGTTGGCCCTGCAACACGCAGCAAGAAAGGAGCTGCTGATCTGCCCTGGGTCTTCATCACATCCTGACCGACGCGGGTGACGGCCAGAACACGGGTATTGAGCTGCAAGTGACGTTTGATCTGTTCGAGGTCCGCGAGAGGACGAATAAACCGCTCCAGCAGTTCACGCCCCGTTGGATACTCGATCTCCGGTGGTGGAGTCCAACCATCGGCCAGCAGAAGTTTGGCCGCCTCCTTGTCCACATTGAACTGCCACGGAGAGAACATTTTCACATGCGCCCATTCTTCAATGCTCGCCCCAGCTTCCGGACCAGCTTCCAGAATCAGCGGAGTGATACCTCTGACCAGGAGGTGAGCGGCTGCGACGAGGCCCACTGGGCCTGCTCCAATGATGGCAACGGGAAGGCGAGTGTTTTCCATGATCGACTCCTTTTTCAGGCTGGCTGATTGTTCAGAAACAGGCGCTCGACAATCGCGCAGTCGAGCCAGCGTCCCTCCAGGCAGGCGTGTTTTTCATACACCCCCACTTGGCGGAAACCACAGGCTTCGCATAAAGCGAGACTGGCGTGATTGAAGGTGAAAATGCGTGAAAGGACTTTCCAGAATCCGTAAGCTTCGGCTTCTACCAGCAGTGACTGAAGTAACTGCTTGCCTAGCCCCTGACCGCGAACACTGCGATCCAGGTAAATGGAAAAATCCGCAATGCCGTCGTAACAGGCACGGGCGCGATAACTGCTGAGTCCAGCCCATCCAACAACCTGTTCCGCCGCATCAACCATGACCAACACTGGATAACGCTCCATTGAGTGGATGCGATCAAGCATGTCTGCCGGGCTTCGAGGGGCCGTTTCAAACGTAGAGATACGTTCCTCGATCCCCTGGTTGTAGATGGCTGCTATTGAAACAGTGTCTTTAGGTTCAGCTAAACGAACTCGCATTGTTGGAGCCCCATTACGTTGGTAGTAACAACATTATTGGCAAAAAAATGGCAACTCTTCCCTTTCATTCTTTGCTCTTCACTACTGGACAGCACTCACTCACGAGCCCGCAGCGAATCTCCGTGGCCCGCGTGATCTGCCTGAGCAAACTCAGCGCTCCCTGCCTGGCTTCAGCTGACAGGTTCTCGATCATCGCTCGCTCCTCTGCAATCAGGTCAGCTCTGATTTTCTCGTATAGCTCACGCCCAGCATCCGTTGCCTGGATTCGCACCGCACGCCGATCTCCATCATCCTCAACACGTGACACATACCCCTTGCGTTCCAGGGTATCGATCACTCGACTCGCCGTGCTCTTGTCCAAAAACATTTCTTCCGCCAATACCTGAAGGCGCAGTGCGCCCCTTTTGACCAGCGTCTCGACGGCATAGCATTGGGTCACCGATACGTCGTAACAGCAGATCCGATCACGATCACGGAACTGATGGACGCGAACCAAATGATTCAACGCTTCGTATAGGTCCTCGGAATCCTGAGTCAGCTGATCGTTTTTACGCTTCGTCATAACCGTCACAAATTAGTTGTTAGTTGCAACAATAATCCTGGTATCTCGGAATCGTCAACACCGATCTCTCGGTTGACGATGACCAAAGGAAGGCGCTAGCTTGTTGTTACTGACAACAAAAAATATGAGCACGTCGGTCATGACACTTCCAGAACAGATCCATCCCCCGATCAATCGCTCTAGACTCGTATGGGCGATGGGTTTCACTCAAATTCTCGCCTGGGGTTCGACCTACTACTTGCCCGCAGTGCTTGCGTCTCCGATAGCCAAAGAGACGGGATGGTCCATCACCAATGTGGTGGGCGGTCTGTCCTGGGGACTTTTGGTAGCGGGAGCTTCCTCGCCGGCCGTTGGTCGTCAGATTGACCGCCACGGCGGACGCTCTGTCCTAGCGGCCAGTTCACTGCTGCTGGCTCTCGGCATGCTACTGATGGGACTGGCGGGCAACATTGCCACTTACTATGTCGCCTGGACGTTGATCGGTGTTGCCATGGCGGCGGGTTTATACGACGCAGCCTTCTCAACCCTGGGACGTCTTTTCGGCGAAGGGGCTCGCACATCAATTACCGGGCTGACCTTGTTAGGTGGATTCGCCAGTACCATAGGTTGGCCGGTGATCGCAGGACTGGAAAGTTGGATCGGCTGGAGAAACGCCTGCTTTGTTCTCGCAGCTGCTCATCTCTTGATTGGGCTACCCATCCACTCGCTGTTGATTCCTGGAAGCACAAAACAACCACCCCACCCCGTCAGAACAGAATTAACCAGTGCGTCCGCGCTTCACCCCAAGACCACCAATTATCTATTCTTGTTGATTGGCACCATGCTGACGGTTCTGGCGCTGGTCGTATCAGGTATCTCAGTCCACCTGCTTAATGTCCTCAACCAACTGGGAATCGCGACCGTTGTGGCCTTGGCCATCGGCATGGTGATTGGTCCCTCGCAAGTCGTGGCACGGGTAGCAGAATTTTCCATAGGCAGAAATCTCCACCCGACCTGGTCAGCACGAGTCGGTGTGTTTCTATGCCTGGTCGGGTTGGGATTATTGATCTCAGGGATGCCCTGGATGGCCTTCGTGGCGATCGCACTCTACGGCGCAGGCAACGGCATCCTAACGATCGCTCGCGGCACCCTCCCCTTGGCGCTGTTTGGCCCGCAAGGCTACGGAGCGAGAATGGGGCTCCTCGCCAGGCCGGTACTCGTGGCTCAGGCCTGCGGCCCGATAGCTGCTGCATTTGTTTTGCAAAACTTTGGAGCCTCGGCGCTGCTTGTCGTTATGTGCGGTTTGGTTTTGCTGTGCTTCATCGCCAGCTGGCGCCTTCCAACGACTCGACTCACTGAGTAAACGCTGCTGCCGTTGAGATACGTCAACCGCCAAGTTGTCTTCTAAACAGGCACATCGCGAACAAATCGCATCAAGCGGGGCATGATGTAAGACGCATCCTGGCCGACGCCTCTGAGTGTCGCCGAAGCAAAGTTCCGTTGCTTCGGTAGACCGACAAAATATAGCCCAGGCAGGTGCTCGGCCTGCCCGTTACGCTGAGCCCAATACTCAGTGCCCGGGCATTCCAGCCCACTCAAAAATTCCAGGTTCGGACGAAATCCGGTAGCAAACACCAAGCTATCGACTTCAGTGTGCTGCCCATCAGCCCAGATCACGCCAGTTGGTGTTATCGCCTCGAACATCGGCTTACGCTCGAACAACCTTTGCTTAAGGGCTCGACGATAGGTGCCGTCATCAAGCACCGGCGTACTTTGGTCGTTCAACCAACGGGTCTTCTCCAGCCCAGTCCACTTCAGCCACACATGAAAATCCACACCGAGGATCTTTTGCGGAAAAAACCGAATCGACTCCCTGGTTGCCATCACGACTTTGCTCACACGGGACAGCTCATAAGCAATTTGAACAGCCGAGTTTGCAGCACCGACCACAACCACGCGCTGATCACCAAAGCTGTCGGCATTTCGATATTCCGCGCTGTGCAAACTGCGCCCAAGAAAGCTCTGAAGCCCTTGAATATCCGGAATGAAAGGCTGATTGAATCCACCCGTGCACACGACTAACGCCTTGGAGCGGAAAATTTCTCCATCGTCCGTTTGAAGCTGAAACAGTCCGCGCACTCTTCGTACATGCTGCACGCGGGTGTTCTGACGAATTGGCAATTTGAATGCCATTGCGTAGTCGTCTAGATAGCGCACGACATCATCACGAAGCGGGTAACGATCAGGTTCTGCCGGGAAGCGCATGCCCGGCAATGACGAGTAAGCAGCTGGAGAAAAAAGCTTCAGACTGTCGTAGTAATTGCGCCAATTCCCTCCCGGAGACCGCTCAGCATCCAAAATCAGGAACCGAAGGTTTTGCTGCTGTAAGTGCCAACCGCACGCTAATCCTGCCTGGCCTGCGCCGATCACAATGACATCCATGATTTCATTCATTACATTCATATATGCACACTCATGCACGCTACAGGGCAAAAAAACTACCCGGACGTACCTGGGCAGCAGAATGGGGCAAGGCTTTTCATATGCTGAAGAATGGCTTCGAGGCGTGTCACCACTGCCGGACCATCCACCTCGTAGAACATCTGCCTGCTGACCTTGGTACCGCGGACGATACCTGCCTCTAACAGTACTTGCAGATGCCGGGAAACAACTGAGCGTTCCTGGGGCAGTGCTTCCGCAATCTCTCCGATGTCGGCGCGCCCCAGTTGCATCACGCGCTTGAGCACAGCTACACGCGAAGGCTCGCAAAGCGCCTTGAAGAAAGCGCCATCGAGAGACTCGATTGCGGCGTCAATTGCGCGGGTTCGGTTAAGGATTCGATTAGTCATGCAACCGACTATATGTGCATATCTATGCACACGTCAACACTCTGCAATTGCACCTCTCCTAAGGCTAAAAGCTGTGCCGTGCAGGTAACCAACTCCCCGAGAAAGCCAACAATTTAGGGTGTAACCCCAGGTGGTGTTGGTAAAGATTCCACCGAGAGCCAGTCGTTTTGTAGGGGTAAAAACGCTTGAAAATAAAAAGGGGTCGCGAAATAAAGTCTCGCACCCCCTTGATTTATATGGTCGGGACGGAGTGATTCGAACACTCTACCCCTAGCACCCCATCTCCTTTCTCATACTTTTTGAAAGCTTCCAAAATTTTACTCTGGATTTTTCTAAGCTAGTATTTACTTGAGCTCCAGCGGTGTTCTGCTCTACGAGAGTCCAGTAACGTCCACCAAGAGCCGACGTTTTTGTGGGGGTAAAAGTAGGGGGAACCCATTTTATGGCCAAAATCACCATCAAAGAACTCGAGTCGCTGACCGCCAATGATGCCGGCCGAATCCTCAGGGAGGACGGCAATCTGGCCGGTCGAATTTCCCTGCGTAAAGACGGCGTGTCGGTCAGTTTTTTCTATCGCTATCGGTGGGGCGACCAGAACAAAGAGTACGCCTGCGGGTCCTGGCCGCGCAAATCCCTGACGGACATCCGTAAAGCACGTAACCAGGCCCGTGCGCTCATCGATGAGCAGATCAATCCCAACGAACACAAGAAAACCGCTAAGGCACAGGCGCACGCCGTGGCTAACGTAGAGGCCGAACAGGAAAAGACGCGCAAGGTGCAAACACTGACCGTCCAGGATCTGGCCAAGGCGTGGCTGTTGGATGGTGTTGCACGCAAAGACGGTAACGCCGAGTTGCAACGACGCTTTAACAAGGACCTATACCCGGCACTCGGCAAGACAGCGGTGAACAATGTTTCCGAACACGATGTTCGAGCGCTGATCCGCACCGTGCTCAACCGCGGCGCTCACCGGCAAGCCATCAGCTTCTTCGCCGACCTCACCCAGATGTTTGGCTGGGCCAGAAAGCGCCAGCCCTGGCGGGCCTTATTGGTCGAGGGCGACCCGACGGAACTGGTCGACATCTCCCCCCTGATCCCGGCCGACTACGAGGCCGAAAGAAGCAGGATCCTTTCGCCGGCGGAGCTGTTGGAATTGCACAACCGCTTCCAGCAAATGACCGCCGATTACAGCGCCCTCCCCGCCGGGCAAAAATACGACGGCATACGGCCGTTAAAGAAAGAAACTCAACTCGCGCTCTGGATCAGCCTGGGTACTTTGTGCCGCATTGGCGAGTTGCTGCAGGCTGAATGGAAAAATGTCGACCTGGACCGGCAGACCTGGTTCCTCCCCAGTGAAAACGTCAAAGGCACCCGGGGCAAGAAACAGGACCACCATGTCTTCCTCTCCCCTTTCGCGCTGCATTTCTTTCAGGAACTCAAGACCCTGACGGGAGATTCCCAGTGGTGCTTTCCGAACAAGCAGGATGATGGGCATGTGGACGTGAAAGTGGTGAGCAAGCAGGTGGGCGATCGCCAGGCCCGGTTCAAAAACCGTAAGGCCCTCTCACGACGGTGTCACGACGACACGCTGGTCCTTGCCGACGGCCAGAACGGTGACTGGACGCCGCGTGACTTACGCCGTACGGGCGCAACCATGATGCAAGCCTTGGGGGTCAGCCTGGACGTCATCGACCGCTGCCAAAACCATGTGCTGGCCGGCTCGCGGGTGAGGCGCCATTACCTGCATCACGACTATGCTGAAGAAAAGAGATGTGCTTGGAACCTGTTGGGCGATCGACTCAGTGCGGTGCTGTCCTCGACCGAGTCGATGATGTCATTTCCAGAGTACACAGCGACTTAACTTTCGTTCGTTATTCTCGACGCTGAGAAAGAGCCAAGTGGAGCCCGGCGACCTGGCTGGAACTAGGCAAGCGGTAACCAGACGCACACTTCGAATCCCTCCTGTCGACCTGTTGCAGGGGAAACCAATTTCATTCTCGCGTTGACCCTCTGCACGATGGTTTTAGTAATCGCCAACCCCAGCCCTGAACCACTGATTTCACTGTGACCGCGCACAAAACGCTCTGTCAGGTGCTGCAATACCGACTGCGGCACCGCCGGGCCGCTATTGACCACCCGTAGCTGTGCCTGTTCGGCGAGGCTGACTCCGATAGGTTGATCCGCGGTAACCGAATGCGGTTCAATGCTAGGCGAGCGAGCCAAGTGAGAGTGCTCATTACATCGACTTGACCGACACCACTTCCACAAACCTGAATTTTTTTCTGGCCATCTTAGTAGCTTCTTGCTCTGCAACTAGAGAGCTCAGCGTATTGGCCTCATGTACCAACTCGTGCATCTTGCCTTCAAATTCATTTCCCACCCGCAGCGTGACTCTCAGCCTGGGCGTGAAGCCTTTTGAGACTTTCTTTTTCTTCGCTGCCTTTACCGGTTGCACGATCACGACATCCGGGACGGAGTCTTGCACGTGTGAGTTAATTGCCGGCGCAGGGGACTCAGAATCACCGAATAGCGCCCGGCGCATCTCTTCTTCCATCAAGTCTCTATTCATACCATTTCTCAGAAGGGCGTTATCTATAACATGACCGATTCTATCAGCAAGGCCGGACTCTGTAGTAAAGCGTCGCAGAGTCAGACCTGAAGCGGTAGAGGGCCAGCAGATACCGGCGAGCGTCAGCGTCTGGCCATCTGCTGCCTATCGTAGCGGGCAGTTGTCGGGCCATAAACGGACGGTCACTACTTGTCCAAACCGATACCGATACCGATACCGATAAGAGGCAATCCGCCAAACGCTCTTGTAAATCCTGCGCCATGCGTGCTGGTTCGTATGTATCAATCGCCATGTTGACGGTTTACGGGACTGCATCAGGCGTTTGACGTGTGTCAGGGTCTATACTGGATCGCCCTTTTAATCAGATCCACCCTTGATCACCGCACAGCCCACTAGGCAGAACACGTGAAACATTCGACACTTACTGCCGCGCTGCTCTGTCTATTACTTGGCACTCCAGTCAGGGCCGAGCAGTATCAGGTCGTTACTGAAGAGTGGGCGCCGTACAACTACCAGGAGAACAATCAGCTCACCGGCATGGCCACGGAGATCGTTCGGGGCATAATGGCGCTGACCGGGGATGACTTTGAGGTGGTGCTGCTGCCCAGTATGCGAAGCACCCGCGCATTGAAGACCCGGTCCAAGACCATAATGTATTCCCTATTCCGCACGACGGAGCGCGAACCGTTATACAAGTGGGTCGGACCGATCGTGGAAGAGTCCATTCACCCCTATCAGTTAGCCAATGCGCAGCAGCCGGTGAATTCCTTAGAGCAACTACTGCACGCCCCACAGATCACGACGAGACATGCGGGACTAATACCCGAGATTCTGCAATCGCGGGGCTTCAACAACCTCGAAAAAAGTGCAACCGAGAGCCTGCAGCTCTATCGCATGCTGCTAGCCGGACGCACCGACATCATCATAGGCGACACCGATGCGGGGGTGGCTTACTACAGCCGCAGGTTGAACATCACCCCCGGCACCCTGCGACAGATTCCCATCGAGCTCTATCGCTCATCGCTGTACATCGCCTTCAGCCGCGACTGTGACGACGAACTGGTAGCCTCCTGGGCCAACGCCCTGGAGCAGCTGCGCCACTCGGGCGAGCTGGAGCGCATCCAGGATCGATACAATCAACCCATCGGGCAATGAAAGCGCGGAACCAGCGCAAACCTGCTTCGCACTTATCTACCCTTGCTCTCACTCAACGTGGAGGGTAAGCCATGAACATTATTGCTACATACAGCCATCAGCCTTGGAACAAGGGAATGGCTTGACCTGGCCACGCCAAAAGAGCGTACCGAGCAGATGATGCTTGACCAAAGTGAGCAGTCAGAGGTGCTCGGGTGGTTCAGGTCGACGCTTCCGTTGACACTCGGAACAACGGACCGGATCTGATCATTCCGAAGTGGCTTGGCCGTAACGGTACCTGCATTCTTGTCCAGCGCTCGCACTTCCTAAGGACTGCTATCAGCTGAGAGCAGCCACTCGAAAGCTTCTACGAGACTAGGGACGATTCAAGTTGCCCGCCTGCGTGCTTGGGCAAAACACCTACTGCACACCCATCACGATGAAGGGCTTGCTGACGACGACGCTGTTTATTGGAGTACATGTAAGCGTCCAGCGAAGTCACCTTCCTAACGCCTGCGCAGCGGGCATGAGTGCCTAGCTACATAAATGCGTCATCTGTCGACCGAAGGCGACTGGACTACCAATCGCCAAGGGTCGATTTTTCGCAGATGCAGCTAGCGAAGCGCACGACACTCAAGATCCTTGAGGTCGGTCAGATCTACCAACTGCTTGCGCATAGGCACGCATGCCAATTGGAGCCCGGAGGGGGAGTTGTAAACAGCTTGGGCGCTTCCGGTGAAGCCACAGCGCTGATAAAAATTTTCAGCATTCAGCGTGGCTTCAAGGTGGATCTCAGCAAGTCCCGCCTTTCGTGCTAAATGCTCAAGATGAGTGACCATCTTTTTACCTATGCCTTGGCCCATGAACTTGGGTAACACGAAGATTGCCTCCAGTTCCCCGCTCTGGAGATTTATCAGCCCTGTAGCCACAGGAAGTCCATTGACGCACGCCAAGTGATAATCTTCTTCCACCCAGGATCTGTATTTATCCGTGAGTGGAACGCAAGTCCAAGCCACCACTTGAGCATTCGTGTAAACGGTGCTGCATTGGTTCTGAATTGCCTGAAAGCGGATATCGAATGCTGCCTCAGCATCACAACGCTCGGCTCGACGAATCTGCAACATCTTCACTCTCCTGAGATAGGCCATTCTGAACGGAGAATGAAAAAGCCCCGTCCATTCCTGGCGGGGCTTTAGTCAATGCACCTAGTACCTACGCGCGCATCACCTTATGGCCCGCCAAAGGCGGTCATCAAGGTGTGCATCATGTTCAGTCGGTAGGTAATAGTCATTGATTTATAGTCGGGGGATTTATCTCGACTGTCAATATTGGCGCCTATAAACCTATGCATGCTGTCGAGCAGGCGTCCACCGGTGTGGCAGCAACTCTGTAATTTCACTCGCCCGATGCGTCGGCAGTCGCATCAGCACATCTTTGAGATAGGCATACGGATCATGCCCATTCATGCGTGCCGACTGGATCAGGCTCATGATGGCCGCCGCCCGTTTGCCGCTTCGTAGCGACCCTGCGAAGAGCCAGTTCTTGCGTCCAAGAGCCCATGGCCGAATCTGATTCTCGGCCCAATTGTTGTCAATGGGTACGGCCCCGTCATCGAGGTAGCGCGATAGCGCTGCCCAGCGTTTCAGGCTGTAATCCAGTGCTTTGCTGATAGCCGAACCTTCGGGCACAAGATCACGCTGGGCGATCATCCAGGCATGCAGCATATCCATCACCGGCACCGCCTTTTCTTGCCGTATTCGACGGCGTAAATCCGGTTTCTGGTATCGGACTTCACTTTCGATTTCGTAAAGCAACTGGATGTAGCGCAGCGCCTGTTCGGCGAGCATGCTCTTGTTGGTGGCATGCAATTCGAAGAACTTGCGCCGTGCATGGGCCATGCAGCCGATCTCGGTCACGCCGAGTTCAAAGCTGGCCTTGTAACCGCCAAAATCATCACACACCAGCTTGCCCTTCCAGTCTTGCAGGAAGTTGCGAGCATGCTCACCGGCGCGGCTGGGGCTGAAGTCGTAGACGACAGCTGCTGTTTCGCAGAATTGGCTGGTGGCGTAGGCCCAGACATAAGAACGGTGGGTTTTCTTCGAGCCTGGCGCGAGCATCTGCACCGGTGTTTCATCCGCGTGGACGACCTCCTGGCCGAGCACTACGTCGCGCAGCGCATCGAACAGAGGCTGCAACTGCACGCCAGTAACGCCAACCCATTGAGCCAACGTTGAACGTGGAATCGCCAAGCCAGCTCGACCAAAGATCGACTCCTGCCGGTAAAGCGGCAGATGGTCAGCAAACTTCGCGATCATGACGTGAGCAAGTAGCCCAGCAGTCGGGATGCCCTTGTCGATGACCTGCGCCGGAACCGGCGCCTGGATCAGCGTTTCGCAGTCATCGCAGACCCACTTGCCACGAACATGACGCTCGACGATGAATACGCCGGGCGTGTAGTCGAGTTTCTCGCTGACGTCCTCACCGATGCGCTTGAGTGCGCAGCCACATGGGCAGTGAGTATTGCCCGGTTCGTGATGGATCAATGTGCGTGGAAACTCTGCCGGCAACGCAGTGCGCTTAGGCTTCCGCTTTTGCTCGGTCGGCGACGGAGCGGCTTGCAAGGCTTGAAGCTCTGCTTCAATCGCCGCGATATCGGTATCGATCAGGTCATCGAGCAAGCTGGCCTGCTGCGGATTCAGCTGCTCGCTGCGCTTGGCAAACTTCAAACGCTTGAGTTGTGCGATCTCGTGGGTCAGCTTCTCGATCACCGTTTGGTCACGGTTGATCTTCTGGCCCATCGTATCAACCGTCTTACCCAGCGTGTCGACTTGATGATCGAGAGTCTCGACACGCTGCATCAACTGCGCCGCCAACGCGCGCAGTTGTTCAGGATTCAGGTGGTCGAGATAGGGGAAAATCATGGTGCCGATTTTGCCAGAGCAGACAATTCGCGGCGATAGAGCGATAGGCTAATGGCAGCCGTTAAAGCAGTGTGATCGCGCTGCCGGAACCCGCGCGCTGCCATGGCAGGCCCAATACCAGGGCATGTAGTTGCTCGGTATCCAACTCCATTTCAGAGCCATGGCGAATGCCTGGCCAGTGGAACTTACCTTGGTTCAACCGGCGAGCAGCCAGCCAGATACCGAAGCCGTCATGCACCAGAACTTTCATACGAGTGGCGCGGCGGTTGGCGAACAGATAAGCACAGTGCGGTTTCGCCGCACCGAACACCGCGATCACTCTGGCCAGCGCAGTCTCGGTGCCTGCGCGCATGTCCATCGGCTCGGTGGCAAGCCAAATGGAGTCAATGCGGATCATCGCAGCAGGTCTCGAAGAAAGTTTGCGCAGGCAGCAGCACTTTCGGTCGGCCAATTCACTTTGACGGCGCCGCGCGGGTGTGGAATTTCGAGACAGATCATGGCTGAGGTGACATCCAGTCGTGACGCCGACGACGGCAATGTCATCGGAATAAAGGCAGGTTGCACGACAACACTATTTTGCGATTGCAGCCGAATCCACTTATGGACGAGATTCGCGTTGAGGCTATGGCTCAGTGCGACATTGGCAATTGAAGCGCCAGGCTGGGCACACTCTTGAATGACCTGGGTCTTGAAGGACTTGGAGTAGGAACGGCGTTGTGGCTGCATGAAATACCCGCTTAAAAGGCTGGAACTGGTGCCCACTTAAATTTAAGTGCACACCATGTCCTGGCTTCGAGGGGCTGGGTAGATGACTTGGCCGGACGCATACGAGTACATCGCGGCATCGGCACCCGCAAGCAAGTCACCCAGAGGCTTCAGTTCCTTGGAGGACCAGTTCTACCTGCAAGACAGTCGAGGTAATACGGGCGACGGTTTGATGTTCTGGGCCCAGGGCGACGGCTACACAACGAACCTTGATAGTGCCGAGGTCCGCACACGACATCACACTGTCAGCCAGCACCAGAGCCGCGAGACCGACGTGCCCTGGCCCAAGGCCTACATAGACGCCCGGACGCATACCGGCGTCGACAGCCAATGCGGGATCCCGGACGACGCTGCGACCGCCACCGAAGGCGAGACTCGCTTTTATGCTGCATATCAACGGGAGTGGAATGGCAACGACTTGGTGTTCCTATCTCGGGAAGGCGGGCGGACTTCAAATCTGCTGCAGGCCAAGACCTGCAGTGCCGATCATGTGCCCGGCCTGGTCGCTCGCGGCTACCAAACGCTGCCCGCAGCCTTCATCAACGCTAAGGCGCGACGACTGGTACACGCCGAAAAAGTCTCGATCAAGGAAGCTCTGCGCGGCACCGGCATAAAGCTGGTCAAGCCGAAGAAACCGCGAGAGCAGGTGTTCAACTGTGTGTGTTGCGGTCGATTCATATCAGACCGCCAGCGCTTCCAAGAAGACTACCGAAACTGCGGCACCAACAACTGCCCCTGACCCACCCTCAACTATTGCGCTGATCGCCGCGGCGGGAGCATCACGGTACGGACCAGGGCTTTATTGAGTTTCAATTTCTTGCGGAGGTCAGCTGGCGTGTCCGGTGAGAACGTGAGCATCCAGCATCCAGGCGTCAACAGTGCTCCACGTTGTGATAAGTAAATTTGGACTTGGATCTCGGAGATGCCAAGAGCATCAGCCAATTCCTTGTCTGTGGGTTCGTCGCTCATCAGAAACCTCCTTGATCCGGCCCCATGCCGGGCCAAACACCAATTCCCCACTTCAACGAATCACGCTAGCCGGCGAGGCAGGCGCCGCCCCGCCTCATCTGTTGCGCTCAATCTTGCTTAATCCCAGTGTGCCAACGACCAGTTGCCCAAATTTCCCAGGTCACGGAGTTGATCTTGTGGCAGTGCTCGCACTGGACCTCGAACCGCTGCCTATCGTTATCAGGAACGAAGTCCATCGTTACACCGCAGTACGCACAGTCAGACATTCCCAGTTCTTTCTTTTCGCATTGACTCATAGGCACTCCCCCAAATTAGGCGATAAGCGTAGTCCAAACCCACTCTTACCTACCGCGCTGAAGATTCAGAATATCGGTCAATTGCCTTTCTGTAGGTTGCAAGCTCAATTATCTGCCGCAAGCAAATGACGACCTCCAGTTTCTGCTTGTCGCTGGGGATCCCTATTCGCTTCAGCATCGTATGAGCGTCTTCCTCGATTGCCGCGAGAGCATCGATATCGCTTTGCAGTCTCATGTCGGTCTCCGGCCAGACTGAGCTCGAAATAAATTCATAGAACACAAACTTACTTCACGCCAGCCGGCGAGGCAGGCGCTTGCCTGGAGAAACTCATGAGCACATTCGCAGTGTTTGGCATGACCCGCCCTGTCGCCTTCGCCGAAGCCAAGAAGCGCATCAAAGGCACTCGCAAGAATCTTCAGGCGCCAGGAGGTGTTGAGCAAATCCCGCTGGCTGAATGGCTGGTCTTGGTCGAGAAGAAGACCGAGCAAATAATGGGGGTGGTACGGTTCGCCAGCTATCCCAGCTGTTTGATGCGCCTCAGTACGCCGAGCAGTTCATCGAACTGGCCCGCAAGACGCTCCAGTGTCGAGACATGCGCATCAGGTCAAAGGCAGTACTGACCGACGCCAAGAGCAAACCGATCACCAACCCAAAAACGAAGGCGCCAAAGGTCGGCTTTGCGGAATGGTCGCCCAAACAGGAAAGCCAAGCCGCCTGACCCACCCTCACCTATTGTGCGGTTCGCGACTATAGAAGCTCTCGAAAGGTGCTTAGTTCATCGAACGCAAGCGCAGCGTCTGAAGCTTTTGCTTCAAGCTCCAAGAACTCTGTTTTCTGTTCTTCAGAAAATGGGTAATTCGAAGCCGCAAAAACTTCTACCGCTCGGAACGCGTCGCTTCGCTCTTTGATCAGACGCTGAAATTTCTCTGCTAAATGGTTGCTCATCACCGCCCTCCTTGATCCGGCCTTATGCCAGACCATCAACCAATAGCCCACAAACACACTTCACGCCAGCCGGCGAGAATCTCCTATGTCCGCACAACAGAAGAACCCCCAGTTCATCCATGGCCAGCCAAGCATGGGCCTGCCCTTCCAGAAAGAACTGGTGGTGGATCTGTACGCCGGCGGAGGCAGTGCCAGTACCGGAATTGCCCGGGCTTACAGGGAGCCAGATGGCGCGGTAAACCACAACCCAATCGCTCTGGCTGTGCACCGGGCCAACCACCCGCAGACAGCGCATTACGTAGCCGACGTGTTCGAGGTTGATCCTGTTCATGCTACTGGCGGCCAGCCGGTGGGTATCCTCTGGGTCTCCCCGGACTGTCGCCATCACAGCAAAGCCAAGGGCCGTGCGCCGCGTGATCGAGGCGTACGCGGTCTGGCTTGGGTGGTCGTCCGCTGGGCGCACGCAACCCGGCCCCGCCTGATGTTCCTCGAGAACGTCGAGGAGTTCTGCGACTGGGGGCCAATTGACGAAGAAGGCCAGCCGATCAAAGCAGAGCGCGGGCGCACCTTTAAGTCATTCATTGCCGCGCTAAGCACCGGACTGCCGGCCGATCACCCGGACATGCCGGAGATTCTCCAATCAATCGGCGAGTTCGTGCCCGTTGAAACATTGGTGCGCGGCCTCGGCTACAACGTCGAGTGGCGCGAACGCATCGCGGCCAACGTCGGCACCCCGATAATTCGTAAGCGCCTGAACCTGGTAGCGCGCAGCGACGGTAAGCCTATCGTCTGGCCAGAGCCGAAGCGCCACAAGAAGCCGACGTCGAATCAGCACCCTTGGCGCACCGCCGCAGAGGGCATTGACTGGAGCAATCTCGGCCGCACCATCTTCCGCGACAAGCCGATGGCGACGAACACGATGCGCCGCGTGGCCAAGGGCTGCTGGCGACATGTGCTGACCAGCGCAAAGCCGTTCATTGTCCCAATGCGGGGCACTTCGGAATCACACACCAGCACCCATGGTGTGGACGAAGCGCTATCGACCATCAGCGCCGGGGGCACGCACCACGCGCTGGTTCAGCCTGTAGCAGCGTCATTCCTCACCGAGTGCGCGAACGGATCGGCGCAACACAACTTTGATGTGCAGGAACCGCTGCGGACGCAAGTCGCCCAGGTAAAGGGCGAACACTTCGCACTGGCCGCCGCGAACATCGTCACTTTGCACAAGGGTTCAGTCGGTGCCGACGTGGCCAACCCGCTAGGCGTCGTTGCCACCAGTACCGGACACCATGTCATATCGGCGGCGTTCTTCGAGCAAGCGAACGGCGGTTTCTACGACGGTGATGACCGCGCCGCCGACTCGCCGCTATCAACTATTTGCCAGTCCGGGGCCAACCAGTGGCTGGCCAACGCCTACCTGGTGAAGTACTACGGTAACGAGAAGGATGGGATATCGCTGGCCGAGCCGATGCATACGCTGCCAACAAAAGACCGGGTAACACTGGTCGAGTGTCGTGCAGGTGCCAAACACAGTGACGCCGGAGCAACTGGAAGGCGCTCGTCGCTGTGCAGCCTTCATGCACGAGTATCTGCCGAAGCATTTCAAAGACCCGCCCGAGATGGTCATGGTCGGTAGCTACGTGCTGGTGGACATTACCTTGCGCATGCTGCAGCCGCCTGAGCTGAAGGCCGCTCAAGGCTTCGACAAGAACTACATCATCGACTGCGGCCTTTTCGTTGATCCGGTCACCGGTGCAGAAGAATGGCGCGGCATCAATAAAACGGATCAGGTCAGGCTGATAGGCAATAGCGTCTGTCCGGACGAAGCCGAAGCCCTGGTCGCGGCTAACGCCGCGGACATCATTGAGCTTTAGCAGCGCCTTGCAGCCTGATCAGACAGCCCAGAAAACAAAAGCACTTGTGATGACCGGGATTCGGTGGGGATGAGCACGCCGCTGGCGCTCAAACCACCACCTCGTTTGCGTAACATCGAATCGACGGTCGTACTGAACTGAAAGCAGACTCCCCGAAACGCCGAAGTGCCCACAATCCGGGCAGCTCAGTTCTTTTCCATCAAGATCTGACTCAACTTTTAAAGCATCGACCCCGCAGACCAGGCACTCCATACGACTCTCCTTATTTTAGTTAATCGCTCAACTGTAGCTGATCCCTCACTAGGCTGATCGACGACTACACCGGGAAGCGGGTCTTCACCCATGAAACAGTTTGGGGTGGCAAGTGGCGCGGCTTCTCCCATGGCGGCACGTTGAAGGATCTGGTCAAAGCATTCCGGGATTACATCTGCACTGGTGAACCACTGCACCCTGGCTATCTCGGGCCTGAACGGTTCAACGACAGCAACATCTGGGGTTACGACGAGGCGGGCATGAAGGCTGTGCGCGAGCAGGCCGGCGCCCTTCCCGTCTTCCGTCAGCCAGTCGCCTGCGAGCTCAACATGACGGTAGTGAATTCCCATGATCTTGTATCGATGGAGATTGCAGGATGAGCGAAGTATTCCAATTGACGCTATCCCTTGCGCGGAAGCCCCTCGGGCTGCGAAGGTTTAGCCGGAGCATTGAGCGTCTCGACAAACTCCATGGCCCTTTGAACTCCCCAATTCATAGCCTGGGTCATCGTTTCCCCGGGGCGAGATAGATAGGCATCCTCGAAAAGCATGGCGCCTTCTTCGTACACACCTACGAACAGCTGAGTATCGCCATCGTTGGTGAGGCGTACCTGGATGTCGATGAGCAATCCATTTTCTAGACGCTCTTCATGAATACGGCAATGCAGGTCGGGGCCATACCAGCTCCAGTACTTTTCGCCACGCCTGCTCATCGGCTTCCGATCCAAAAAATGAAAAACCAAGTATGGCCCTATCACTTCATTGAAACGAAATTCCGTTTCAACCTTTGCTCAACTGTTTTTATTCCCTCCACTTTCAAAGTCAGCCGCTAGCGCCCCCCATCGGAATGAAAGTTGGAATATTCCCCTGGAAGCGTTGACCAGACATTTAGTGCATGAACCTGCCGGGCAACCGCGGCTAACCACTCGGGGCCGGCCGCTAAGCCTCCTCGCATCAGTTTTCGAATTACAACAGTAGCCTCTTCGTACTCACGATGAGTTTCCAGGACTTTCGCCAAAAACTCTTCTCGGTTTTGCATTGAAACTCTCCATTGGCAGAAAGCTAGTATCTACCCCTCCACAGTGAGCCTCTATGAGCGGCAAAGGAACAGTCATGGCTAAAGAAAACAAAATCGCTGAGCCTTTGAAGGTTGATCGCTCGACAGTGAACGAAGCTGGTGATAACCGACGCGCCAAACCTCGATCCGATCAATGTCTTCCTTGAGGACTTGGCGCCATGCAAGGGCAAGATCACTGTCAGCTGCTGGGACAAGAGCTGGCACGCCTACTGGGGCGGCATGTGGGGCGCTCACACCATTGCTCAGTTCTTCTGCCGCTTGGATGAGCACTACATCATCGGCTACTTCCAGCCCATGCTGAGCTCAATGCGTTTTTCCAATGAGGCAATGATGGCCTTGGCCAAGAAGTCAGTGATCGCCCGGCGCCGGATGAGCAAAGGCTACTGGGAGTTCGGCGAACGCTTGGACGAAGAAGAGGCTCGCGATCTCTTCGACCAGATCGACGACCTGCGTGAAATCGAGTCGATCTCGGAAGCCAATCACCGTGGCGCGCTGCTGACTGAACTCTTCGGCGAGGAATGGTGGCACCTGGTGGACGACAAGGCAGTCGAACCCAATCCGGATTGGCATTACCTGTGCCGTGTTATCGCTGCGGTACATCAGGCCTTGCGCCAGAAACAACAGCAGGTGACGGCATGACGGTTGTGAATGCCCATGATCTGGTATCGATGGAGATTGCAGGATGATCAATCGCGTTTGTTGAGCCAGTAATCCATTCGGACCTTAGAATCGCTCAGTGCTTCGCGACATGGATCGGCATACTTATTCAACAGAATCGAAAAGTTTACCGCGTCATTATCGATCTCTTTAAGCATTGTTTTGGTGGCCATTTCAGCACGTGAATGCGCCAGCTTCTCGCTGGTTAGCGTTGCGGAAGATTTAATGGCTAGCCCTCCTAGTTTTCTAGCGTTTTTAGATACGTCTGGTTTTTGCGCTTTTACAATTAATGAGCTGAGCATGTAGAACGCGCTGCATTCCGCGAGCTCATGAGCATAATTGTTTGTTGCTTGCTCTGGCTCATACGCAAACGCAGTGCCCAGCGGAAGCAACAGCACAAAAAGAATGTATCGACCCAAAGCAGAGTGTCCTTTCACCGCTCGCAAAGCGCTCGCGTTGTCAGATACCAGTAAAGCACAGCACTAACCTCCCCCTCCCCCTTCAAAGTCAGCCGCTATAGCGGCAAAGGAACAGTAATGCCTGAAGAAACTGTTTTGATCCAGCCAGTCCCTGTCGTCCGCGATGAGAACGGCATGTTCTGGCACCCGAACCTGCCGCCATTTGACGAATGGTGATGGCGAAAAGTCTAAGCAATGGATCGCATAACAGGGCCTGACTGTTGGATGGTGTGGCACGAAAAGACGGTAATGCAGAGTTGAAACGGCGTTTTAACAAGGACCTTTACCCGGCACTCGGCAAGACGTCAGTCAGCAGTGTGTCCGAGCACGCTATTCGGGCGCTGATCCGGGCCGTGGTCAACCGCGGCGCTCACCGGCAAGCCATCAGCTTCTTCGCCGACCTCACCCAGATGTTCAGCTGTGCCAGAAAGCGTCAACCCTGGCGGGCGCTACTGGTTGAGGGTGATCCGACTGAGCTGGTCGATATCTCCCCCTTGATCCCTGCCGACTACGAAGCGGAAAGAAGCCGGATCCTTTCGCCGGCTGAGCTGTTGGAATTGCACAACCGCTTCCAGCAAATGACCGCCGATTACAGCGCCCTCCCCGCCGGGCAAAAATACGATGGCATACGGCCGTTAAAGAAAGAAACTCAACTCGCGCTCTGGATCAGCCTGGGCACCTTGTGCCGGATTGGCGAACTGCTCCAGGCCGAATGGAAAAATGTCGATCTGGACCGGCAGACCTGGTTCCTCCCCAGTGAAAACGTCAAAGGCACCCGGGGCAAGAAACAGGACCACCATGTCTTCCTCTCCCCCTTCGCCCTGCATTTCTTTCAGGAACTCAAGACCCTGACGGGAGACTCCCAGTGGTGCTTTCCCCACAAGCAGAATGATGGGCATGTAGACGTGAAAGTGGTGAGCAAACAAGTGGGTGACCGCCAGGCCCGCTTCAAAAGCCGTAAGGCTCTCTCCAGGCTGCGTCATGACGATACCCTGCCCCTCGCCGACGGCCGGCGATTGGACGCCGCATGACCTGCGCCGCACCGGCGCGACCATGATGCAGGCCTTGGGGGTCAGTCTGGAGGTCATCGATCGCTGCCAAAATCATGTGTTGGCCGGCTCCCGGGGGAGACGCCACTACCTGCACCACGATTATGCCGAAGAGAAGAAGCGTGCCTGGAACCTGTTGGGCGATCGGCTCAGTGCGGTGTTGTCCTCAACCTACGAGCATCCACCCTCCGAGTCGATGATGTCTTTGCCAGCGTACGCATTGACAGAGGCACGGCCATCTTCATAGGCCGAACGTACCATGGCCCGAAGATTCGGAAACCTCAGTGTACGCAGTGATTTGCGTCCACTGGCATCAGTAATCCGTGACTAAGCTGCTGCCTGTGGACGCGCCGAACTTAACTTTCGTTCGTTATTCTCGACGCTGAGAAAGAGCCCTGCGGCAAGATTGAAGCACGGCGGGCCTGAGACGCCCCAATCAGAGAACACCTTGCCCACAAGGCTCGGAAGCCAAGCAGAAACACACTCAGCCAAATCAGAATGATTTACAATGCGTTTCCTTTGGCTGAGGCTGGCGTTTCGTGGATGCATTCTCGCTTGTCTATAAGCACCTGATCGAGTGGGTGATCGCGCCTGTCACCGAGCAGTTTCTCAGCATTTTTAATCTGAACGGCCGCCTCGGGGTCTTGTTTCTTTGCGTCTCCTACAGCGTCGCCTATGGCCTGTTCCGCTTCAGAAAATATCGGGGCCTGACCGACGCCCGTTCGTTCTGGAAATTCATCGGCGGTCGCCAGGTGTACTTGCATCGCTCGGCGCTGCTGGATTACCGCTACTACTTCGTGCGGGCCATTCTCAAGGTCGCCCTGGTGCTGCCCATGGTCCATCTGGTCGATCCGTACATCCTGCGCTCCGGGGATTACCTGGATTTTTTTAGCAATCTTTGGGGCGCGCGCCCGCGCCTGGAGGAGAACCTCTCGCTCGCCCTGCTCTACGGGCTGGGGGTGTTCTTGATAAAGGATTTCGTCCATTACTGGGCGCACCGGGCCTTTCACTCGCGCTGGCTCTGGGCATTTCATAAGGTCCATCACTCGGCGCCAGTGCTGGTACCAGCGACGGCGAGCAGGGTGCACTTCGTGGAAAAGATCGTCGAGAAACTCAGCACCACCGCCTGCCTCGGCCTCTATGTCGGTGGCTTCTGGTACGCCTGTGGTGGCGAGATCAGCCGCTACACCCTGTTCGGCGTGACCTATCTGGTGTTCATCTTCAATGGCCTAGCGGCCAATCTGCGTCACACTCATGTATGGCTGTCATTCGGGCCGGTGCTCGAACATCTGCTTAACAGCCCAGCCCAGCACCAGATCCACCACAGCGACGCCCCCCGTCACTTCAACCGGAACTTCGGCACCAACCTGTCTCTTTGGGACTGGATGTTCGGCACGCTATATGTCACCCGCTCGCAGCCCGAGAACCTGCGCTTCGGCACCGGAGAACAGGACCACCAGCATTACCTGACGGTCTACGGCCTGATCGTCACGCCCTTTGTCGAAACCGCCCGCAAGCTCCTGGCGAAACGCCCGCGAAGGGTTGAGCCTGAAACGCCCTATTCATAGCCCCAACCTTGCCCGATGAGAACCATGGGCATGGCGATGATGGACGATATGAACCCGGACTGCTGCCACGACATGAGCAGCTCCGCCGACCAGGGCAAACCCTGCAAGCCTGGCCAGGAATGCAGGAGCGCCAGTCTGCTACAAGTGTCGTTTGGGAAACCTGCCACCCGTTTGTCCAGTCCGCAGATGCTAACAATCTTCAGCGACTTCCTGCCTGCTTACACCAATTGGCAGGCCTGAAGGCTGGGGACCGAGTTGCGTTTGAGTTTCGCGCCGAGGGAATGGCAGCCACCATCGTGTCTATCAAGACGCTGAAGTAACAATGGCATGGCTGGCTGGTTCGACATCCACAGGCTGATATCGGGCCAGTCATCCGCCATCAAAAAGACTCAGACCTATCGCGTCGCTGCAACGTCCTAAACCGCCGGGAATGCGGGGCTGTGGACGATCCATCTACGTATTAAACCGCAAAAATCATAAAATTTTGGGCATCGCGAAGCGGTGCCAGGCATCGCGCGAGAAAATCCAAAACAGAGCGTCAACTCACACGGAACTGGTGAGGATTCTACTGAGAGCCAGCCATTTTGTAGGGGTAAAAACGCCTAGAAATAAAAAGGGGTCGCGAGAAAAATCTCGCAACCCCTTGAATTATATGGTCGGGACGGAGTGATTCGAACACTCGACCCCTAGCACCCCATGCTAGTGCGCTACCGGACTGCGCTACGCCCCGACTAGGCGTTAAACCCGTTCCTCTTCTCGAAGAACGCTCAAGAATATATCGCAAGCTTTTGAAAACTGGAAGTATTTAAAAGCAGGAATTTATTTCTTGAGTACCACCAGAACATCTTCCAGCTCGGCGATCATCTGGCGGATCATTTGCTTGTATTGGGTCGTGTCATCTTTGGCTTCATCGCCGGACAAACGCAAACGTGCGCCGCCGATGGTGAACCCCTGATCGTAAAGAAGCGCGCGGATCTGCCGGATCATCAGCACGTCTTGTCGCTGATAATACCGGCGGTTTCCGCGGCGTTTGACGGGGTTGAGTTGAGGAAACTCCTGCTCCCAGTAGCGCAGCACGTGTGGTTTTACCGCACACAGCTCGCTGACTTCACCAATGGTGAAGTAGCGCTTGCCTGGGATGACGGGTAGTTCGTCGTTATGACTTGGTTCCAGCATAAGCCTCAACTCGGGCCTTCAACTTCTGCCCTGGACGAAAGGTGACCACACGGCGAGCCGTGATCGGGATTTCTTCACCCGTTTTCGGATTGCGGCCAGGCCGCTGGCGTTTGTCCCGAAGGTCGAAATTGCCGAAACCGGACAATTTGACTTGTTCGTTGTCTTCAAGAGCGTGCCTGATTTCTTCAAAAAACAGTTCGACCAATTCCTTGGCCTCCCGTTTATTCAGGCCCAGCTCTTCATACAGACGTTCCGCCATCTCAGCTTTCGTCAGAGCCCCCATACGTCACTTCCTTAACGTGGCGTTCAACCTTTGTTCGAGCGAGGTGAGGATGTTTTGCGTCGTGGTATTCACCTCATCGTCATTAAGAGTGCGCGATGGATGCTGCCAGGTCAAGCCGACTGCAAGGCTTTTTCTATCAGGATCAATGCCTTTACCCTGATATACGTCAAATAGCCTGAGGTCCGTCAGCCATTCCCCTGCATTTTCACGGATTACGTCCAGTACTGCATTGGCTGCGACGTCTTTTTCGGCAATCAGTGCAAGATCACGACGCACTTCAGGAAAGCGCGATAACTCCTGGAATTTAGGCATTTTACCCAATGCCACTTCCGCCAGAACGAGCTCGAAGACGAAGACTGGACGGTCGAGGCCGAGTGTTTTCGACAATTCGGGATGGATAGCGCCGACAAAACCGACCAAGCGACCTTCTCGCTCAATGCGAGCGGTTTGACCCGGGTGCAACGCAGGGTGTTTACCCGGTACGAAAGTGAATGAATCCAGCGCCCCGGCAAAGCCCAGCACCGCTTCCACATCGGCTTTGACGTCGAAGAAGTCCACTACATCGCGACCTTGTGCCCAACCTTCCGGCAAACGACTACCGCAAACAACACCTGCCAGCATTGGCTCTTGCTTCAGGCCTTCCAGCTGACCGACGAAACGCAGGCCGCTTTCGAACAGACGCACGCGATCCTGTTGACGGTTCAGGTTGTGCTGAAGCGCCTTGACCAGGCCTGGCCACAAGGACGAGCGCATGGCGGCCATGTCGTTCGAAATAGGGTTGGCCAACAACAGCGGTTCGACACCTGGATTAAACAGATCAAACTGTTTTGGATCGATGAAGCTGTAGGTAATCGCTTCCTGGTAGCCTCGGGCTACCAGCAGACGACGCAGCTCAGGCAGATCGCTCCGCGCCTCAGCCTTGGCCTGCGGCGCCAGACGAGCTTGCGGGTAGCGAACCGGCAGACGGTTGTAACCGTACAGACGGGCGAGTTCCTCGATCAAATCGACTTCCAGGCTGATGTCGAAGCGATGGCTTGGCACTTCTACGCGCCACTGCCCTGCTCCATCGGCAGAAATCTTCAGACCCAAGCCGCTGAGCAGTCGCTCGACTTCAGCCGAATCCATTTCCATACCCAGCATCTGAGTAATGCGTTGCGCACGCAGGATAACTGGCGCAATCGACGGCAGGTGCTGCTCGCTGACGGTTTCGATGATCGGGCCAGCTTCGCCGCCAGTGATTTCCAGAAGCAAGCCAGTGGCACGCTCCATGGCTTCACGGGCCAGTTGCCAATCCACGCCACGCTCGTAGCGGTGCGAGGCATCGGTGTGCAACCCGTAGGAACGGGCCTTGCCAGCGACAGCGATCTGATCGAAAAACGCGCTTTCCAAGAACACATCGCGAGTGCTCGCGGTGTTGACGCCGCTGTGCTCGCCACCCATGACGCCGGCGATGGCCAAGGCGCGGGTATGGTCGGCAATCACCAGCGTATCGCTACGCAGACTGACTTCCTGGCCGTCGAGCAGTACCAGCTTCTCGCCTTCTTCAGCCATGCGCACGCGGATGCCGCCATTGATTTCGGCGAGATCAAAGGCATGCAGTGGTTGACCCAGTTCCAGCATCACGTAGTTGGTAATGTCGACGGCAGCATCAATGCTGCGCACGTCACCACGACGCAGACGCTCGACCATCCATAGCGGCGTTGGTTTGGACAAGTCAACGTTACGGATCACACGACCCAGGTAACGCGGGCAAGCGGCTGGCGCCAGCACTTCGATCGAACGCACTTCGTCGTGCACGGCCGGCACTACAGCAACCACCGGGCGGGTGACTTCAGCGGCGTACAGCGCGCCGACTTCACGGGCCAGACCGGCCAAGGACAGACAGTCGCCGCGGTTCGGGGTCAGGTCGACCTCAATGCTGGCGTCGTCCAGGCCCAGGTATTCACGAATGTCCTGACCGACTGGCGCATCGGCTGGCAATTCCATCAGGCCATCGTTGCCTTCGCCGACTTGCAGCTCGGCTTGCGAGCACAGCATGCCATTGGACTCAACGCCCCGCAGCTTGGCTTTCTTGATCTTGAAATCGCCTGGCAGCTCGGCACCGATCATGGCGAACGGAATCTTCAGGCCCGGACGCACGTTCGGCGCTCCGCAAACGACCTGGAAGGTCTCCGAGCCATTGCTGACCTGGCAAACACGCAGCTTGTCGGCGTCCGGGTGTTGCTCAGTGCTCAGCACCTCGCCCACCACCACACCGGTAAATTCGCCAGCGGCCGGCGTAACGCTATCGACCTCAAGACCGGCCATCGACAGACGAGCAACCAGCTCGTCACGACTTACCTGCGGGCTTACCCAGCCACGCAGCCATTGTTCACTGAATTTCATCCTGCTCTCCTAAGAATTCGTTACGACTAGCGAAATTGCGCGAGGAACCGCAAGTCGTTGTCGAAGAACAGACGCAAGTCGTTCACGCCGTAACGCAGCATGGCCAGACGCTCAACACCCATGCCGAAGGCAAAGCCCGAGAACTCTTCCGGGTCGATTCCGGACATGCGCAGCACATTTGGGTGAACCATGCCGCAGCCCATGACTTCCAGCCAGCCAGTCTGCTTGCAGACACGGCAGCCTTTACCGCTGCACATCACGCATTCCATGTCGACTTCGGCGGATGGCTCTGTGAACGGGAAGTACGAAGGGCGGAAACGCACGGCCAGTTCTTTTTCAAAGAACACGCGCAGGAACTCTTCGATGGTGCCTTTCAAGTCAGCGAAGTTGATATCACGGTCGACCAGCAGGCCTTCGACCTGGTGGAACATCGGGGAGTGGGTGATATCGGAGTCGCTGCGGTACACACGGCCTGGACAGACGATGCGGATCGGCGGCTGTTTCGATTCCATGGTGCGGACCTGTACCGGCGAGGTGTGGGTGCGCAGCAACATGTTGGCATTGAAATAGAAGGTGTCATGCATCGACCGGGCCGGGTGATGGCCTGGGATGTTGAGTGCTTCGAAGTTGTGATAGTCGTCTTCGACCTCAGGGCCTTCGGCAATGCCGTAGCCGATATGGGTGAAGAACTGCTCGATTCGTTCCAGAGTGCGTGTGACCGGATGCAGACCACCCGAGGTCTGGCCACGACCAGGCAGGGTCACGTCAATGGACTCGGCGGACAGTTTGGCGGCCAGGTCGGCCTCTTCAAACAGTGCCTTGCGCGCATTGAGAACCTCTGTGACACGCTCCTTGGCGACGTTGATCAGCGCACCGACTTGCGGACGCTCTTCTGCCGGCAAATTCCCCAGGGTCTTCATCACCTGAGTCAATTCACCCTTTTTGCCAAGGTAGTGAACCCGGATTTGCTCCAGGGCATTGATATCTTCAGCGCTTTGCACAGCCTCTAGTGCTTGAGAGACGAGCGCATCCAGGTTTTCCATGTACAGACTCCAGATACAAAATAGGGGAAGAGCTTGAAGGCTCTTCCCCTATTTATGACGTTTAACACCTGACCCCACAGAGATGAGGCCGGGTGACTGTCGGGGGTACTTAAGCCAAGGTGGCTTTAGCTTTCTCGACAATCGCAGCAAACGCCGCTTTTTCGTTCACTGCCAGATCAGCCAGAACCTTACGGTCGATCTCGATGGACGCTTTTTTCAGGCCGGCAATGAAACGGCTGTAGGACAGACCGTTGATACGTGCACCAGCGTTGATACGAGCGATCCACAGAGCGCGGAACTGACGTTTTTTCTGACGACGGTCACGGTAGGCGTATTGGCCTGCCTTGATTACCGCTTGCTTGGCAACACGGAATACGCGCGAGCGAGCACCGTAGTAGCCTTTAGCAAGTTTCAGAATTTTTTTGTGACGTTTACGGGCAATGACGCCACGCTTTACACGAGCCATGAGTTACTTCCTCTATTCTTGACTAAATTAACGAAGGCGCAGCATGCGCTCGACTTTTGCCACGTCACACGGTGCCAGCAAGCTGCTACCGCGCAGTTGACGCTTACGCTTGGTCGACATTTTAGTCAGGATGTGGCTCTTGAAAGCGTGCTTGTGCTTGATACCGTTAGCAGTTTTCAGAAACCGCTTAGCAGCACCACTTTTAGTTTTCATTTTTGGCATGTTCGGATACTCCGCATTCAGTTGATAAACATAATCAGAAGGCCTGCCGTGCCCTATTGATTACTTCTTCTTTTTCGGGGCGATGACCATGATCAGTTGGCGTCCTTCCATCTTAGGATGCTGTTCGACCGAACCGTACTCGAGCAAGTCACCTTCAACTCGCTTGAGGAGTTCCATCCCCAGCTCCTGGTGGGCCATCTCACGGCCGCGGAATCGCAAGGATACCTTGGCCCTGTCCCCATCACTCAGGAAACGTACCAGGTTGCGCAGTTTTACCTGGTAATCCCCTTCCTCCGTCCCTGGACGAAACTTGATTTCTTTAACCTGAATCTGCTTCTGGTTTTTCTTGGCCGCGGCAATCTGCTTCTTCTTTTCGAAGATCGATTTGCCGTAGTCCATCAGTTTGCAAACAGGGGGTACTGCATCGGCGGAAATTTCCACCAGATCCAGTTTGGCCTCTTCAGCCTTAAGAAGCGCGTCTTCAATTGACACAATCCCAAGCTGTTCACCTTCAGCCCCAATTAACCGAACCTCGCGTGCCGAGATATTCTCGTTGATCGGGGCCTTCGGTGCAGCTCGTTTATCTTGTCTCATTTCACGCTTAATAGTAATTACTCCGAATCTGGGCGACCACGCCGGGAAACCGCTTGAGCGAGGAACTCGGCGAACTGGGCGACGGGCATCGAGCCCAGGTCAGCACCTTCACGAGTACGCACAGCGACAGTCTGCATCTCGACTTCCCGATCTCCGATAACCAAGAGATAAGGAACCTTGAGCAAAGTATGCTCGCGGATTTTAAAGCCGATCTTTTCATTTCTCAAGTCAGACTTGGCACGAAATCCGCTTTCGTTGAGAGTTTTTTCAACCTCAGCGGCGAAATCAGCCTGTTTATCAGTGATATTCATGATCACTGCCTGGGTCGGAGCCAGCCACGCAGGGAATGCACCCTCGTAGTGCTCGATCAGGATTCCGACGAAACGTTCGAAGGAGCCAAGGATCGCCCGGTGCAACATAACCGGGTGCTTGCGACTGTTGTCTTCAGAGACGTATTCGGCTCCCAGACGGACAGGCAGGTTAAAATCGAGCTGAAGGGTACCACACTGCCAGACGCGACCGAGGCAATCTTTCAGCGAAAATTCGATCTTCGGACCGTAGAACGCACCCTCGCCCGGCTGCAGATCGTACGGCAGGCCAGCACTATCAAGGGCTGCAGCCAGGGCCGCTTCGGCGCGATCCCACAATTCGTCGGAACCGACGCGTTTTTCCGGACGAGTGGACAGCTTCATCTCGACGTCTTTGAAGCCGAAGTCGGCATAGACGTCCATGGTCAGTTTGATGAACGCAGCGGATTCAGCCTGCATCTGCTCTTCAGTGCAGAAGATGTGGGCGTCGTCCTGAGTGAACGCGCGCACACGCATGATGCCGTGCAGTGCACCCGATGGCTCATTACGATGGCAAGCACCGAATTCCGCCAAGCGCATTGGCAACTCACGGTAGCTTTTCAGGCCCTGGTTGAACACTTGCACGTGGCAAGGGCAGTTCATCGGCTTGATGGCGTAGTCGCGGTTTTCCGACTGCGTGGTGAACATGTTGTCGGCGTAGTTGGCCCAGTGCCCGGACTTCTCCCACAGGCTGCGATCAACGACCTGCGGAGTTTTGATCTCCAGGTAACCGTTGTCGCGCTGAACCTTGCGCATGTATTGCTCGAGCACCTGGTACAGAGTCCAGCCGTTCGGGTGCCAGAACACCATGCCCGGCGACTCTTCCTGGGTGTGAAACAGGCCCAGACGCTTGCCGATCTTGCGGTGATCGCGCTTCTCGGCTTCTTCGATGCGCTGGATGTAAGCCGCCAGCTGCTTTTTGTCTGCCCACGCCGTGCCGTAAACGCGCTGCAATTGCTCGTTCTTGGCATCGCCACGCCAGTAAGCGCCGGACAACTTGGTCAGCTTGAAGGATTTCAGGAAGCGCGTGTTCGGCACGTGCGGGCCGCGGCACATGTCGACGTATTCTTCGTGATAGTACAGGCCCATGGCCTGTTCGTTCGGCATGTCTTCGACCAGGCGCAGTTTGTAGTCTTCGCCACGGGCCTTGAATACTTCGATCACTTCGGCACGCGGAGTGACTTTCTTGATCACGTCGTAATCTTTTTCGATCAGCTGCTGCATGCGCTGTTCGATGGCGGCCAGGTCGTCCGGAGTGAAAGGACGTTCGAAGGCGATGTCGTAATAGAAGCCTTCGTCAATGACCGGACCGATGACCATCTTGGCCGTCGGGTACAACTGCTTGACCGCATGGCCAACCAGGTGGGCGCAAGAGTGGCGAATGATCTCCAGCCCCTCTTCATCCTTTGGCGTAATGATTTGCAGCGTAGCGTCGCTGCCGATGATGTCGCTGGCGTCGACCAGCTTGCCATCGACCTTGCCGGCCACGGTGGCTTTGGCTAGGCCTGCACCAATGGATGCGGCGACCTCGGCTACGGATACCGGGTGATCGAATGAACGTTGACTGCCGTCGGGAAGAGTAATAGTTGGCATGGCGCCTCCTCTCCTAGTGGTGACCCCTACCAAAGGTCACGTGGGTTGGGATGAGCCAGTACAAGATCCGATCCAGGCCATTCAATGACGAACGCCTGCCTTACAGCGGCAGGAGCCTTGCGGCCAACCGGAAAACCGAACCAGAGTGACTGGGATTCAAATCAGGGTTATTCGCACATTTGCCGCTACCGGGAATGAAGGCCATCCGGAGCCTGCAAACGCCCGAGCCAGGCATGCTAGCACAGATGAACGGTCGTCGATGCACCGAGGCTTTGTCTAGGGGCAAATCGGGTAATTTTATGCCAGAGTGCTGAACTAGAACCCTGTTTTACCCCTCAGATAACAAGACATTGACCCACAAGGAGCATCCCAGCATGCATCTGAAACGTTTATTCGCAGTAGTCGCCCCTATCGTTTTGCTGCTGCCACTGGCCGCCCATGCCGATTGGCCGAAGGGCGAACGCGAGAAATACATGGCTCAGTGCACAGAAGCAGCTACGCCACAGATCGGAGCTGCAGCAGCGAAGTCTCACTGCGCTTGCGGCGCCGACGCCATCAAATCGTACCCTGCCAAAGACATCCAATCCCTGATGGACAACACCGCCAGTGATGCCCTGAAACAAAAAGCATTGACCCAAATCTCGTCGTGTAAAGCCGAAAACAAAGCGAAAAAATAAGCCCGACAGAGCGCTTTTTTCGCCTGCAACGACTGTAAAAAGCCTCTGAAAACCGATTTTTCGTACAATTTATGCAGGTTTTACAGGTTTTTTTATCGTCTTTACTTTCGGCTGAAAGCCTTGTAAAACGGGGCTTTCAGCTACATCAAGCAGCAAACGGAACGCGACTGCTGGGCAAACAGCACGTCCGGGGGCTCCCAAAGCGAACATTTCGACTATGATACCCCGGTGTGCCCAGTTGGCCTGAGCAGCACAGCACTACTGAAAATATATGTTTCTTGGAGATACACCATGTCTAATCGCCAAACCGGCACCGTTAAATGGTTCAACGATGAAAAAGGCTTCGGCTTCATCACTCCTCAAGGTGGCGGTGACGACCTGTTCGTACACTTCAAAGCTATCGAAAGCGACGGTTTCAAAAGCCTGAAAGAAGGCCAAACCGTTTCCTTCGTGGCTGAGAAAGGCCAAAAGGGTATGCAAGCTGCACAAGTTCGCCCAGAGTAAGTTTCTGGCGCACTAAAAAAACCCCGTCCATGTGACGGGGTTTTTTATGGGCGAAACAAAAGCCCGAAATGATCAGCCACAGTTGACTCGGGTCACAACCCGGCTGGCATCGGTGTTCAGGTTAAGACGATCGGAGCGGTACTCCAGGGTCACCATGTCGGTGGGCAAGAGGAACCGTGCATTTTGCGCACCTGCGCGAGTGCGTGCCTGCTCCAGCAGTTCAGGCGAAGCCTTTTTGCCAATGGTGAATTCGGCAGCCTTTGCCTCACAACGGCTGTGGCCCGTGTCAGTCGTGGTGACAGGGTCTGTTGTCGACTCGGTGGAGGTAGTGCTGCAACCGGCCAGCATGGCAACGGCGAACAAAGTACCCAATGACGCGAGCTTCCAAGGCATGAAGCCTCCTTTTTCAATAGTTAAGCTGAGATCGTGCGACCGCCAATCTGGCGTTTTGTTTCACGGAGAGTACTAGCACCCTGCCCTCTATTGGGACACGCGGCGAGTTTGCCTGAGCATTGCCCTGCCGTTTACCACTCAATCGTGACTGAATATGAACAGCGCTCAATAGACGTCAATGTAGTCAAACGGCGGAATCGGCCAGTTCTCTTTCAGCGCGTTGAAAATCTGCATGACCCATACCTCGTCACTGGCCGCGACCAATCCTACATAACCGGAACCCTTTGCCCACGTCTCCAGACGAAACAACAGCCCGCCGATATCAGCACCGCCCACAACGCCTGACGAAATGTAGGCGATGCCGCCCTTGGTGACTCGTAATTGAGTGTGCTCATCGTCGCTGGCAGAGGCCAGCAGCTGACGCACCGCCTCAAGGGTCAAGCCGTCAGGAGTGTTCAAATCGATCTGCACAGCACAGTCCTTGAAAAATCGTCAAAGACCAAGTGTCGCATAGCCCTTCCCTCATGCCTAAGTCGGAGTGTCAAAAGCCGTCCAAAATGGTTTACTCGACACTCAGACTTTCCCGACTTCACGAGCGCCATCATGACCACCGTAAGCATCGACGCCAACATCAAAGCCAAGTGGCCCCAGGGCCACAGCTCTTACAGCCCGGGCAGCCCGGAAGAGTTGGCGATCATTGGTATCGATCTATTGGTCAAGGAACTGGGAACCCAAGCCGCCCAGATATTCATCGCACAGGTATTCGAGAAGTACCCTGCCGACTTTATTGGCCTGATAGATAGCGAGTGACGGTAAAACCCGCAGGCTGGCACCTGCGGGTCTATGGCTTACTTCAGACGAGCCAGACGCTCGGTCAGCAGGTCAAAGAAGCCCTGGGCGTCGCCACTTTCTACCCAGAAAGCGTTTTTCGGGGATTTCAGGCCGTCATACCAGTCAACGATGGTTTGGCCGAACGTCGGGCCTTCGCGACTATCTACCACCACATTGACCGAGCGACCGGTGAACAACTCAGGCTTGAGCAAGTAAGCGATGACCGTCGCGTCATGCACCGGGCCACCCGGAATGCCGTAGTGCTCCATGTCGCCTTTGACGTATTCATTGAGAATATCGCCCACCAGCTTGCTGGCATTGTTGTTGATGGCCGCGATCTGCTTAAGACGCGCGTCACTGGTGAGGATCTTGTGGGTCACATCCAGCGGCAGGTAGGTCAGCTTCACTCCGCTTTTCAGCACCACTTCCGCAGCCTGCGGGTCGGCGAACAGGTTGAACTCAGCCACCGGAGTAATGTTGCCACCATTGAAGTGCGCCCCGCCCATGATCACCACTTCCTTGATGCCCTGAACAATCTCAGGCTCCTGGATCAGCGCCAGAGCCAGGTTGGTCTGCGGACCGAGCATGGCGATAGTGATGCTGTGGGGCTTGGCGGCTTTCAAGGTGTCGATCAGGTAGTTGACCGCATTGCCTTGGGCCAGGCCTTTTTTCGGCTCATGTACGGTGATCCCCGAAAGTCCTTCCTTGCCATGGATATTTTCGGCATAGATCGGCGTGCGCATCAGCGGCTTCGGAGCGCCCGCGTAGACCGGCACCTCCTCGCGCCCCGCCCACTCGCGGGCCAGTCGCGCATTACGCGAAGTCTTGTCCAGACGCACATTGCCGGCGACGGTGGTCAGCGCACGAATGTTCAGCTCTTGCGGCGATGCCAGCGCAAACAGCAAGGCAACCACGTCATCGGCACCCGGGTCGGTGTCGATGATCAAATCGATCTTTTCCGCCGCTTGGGCGCTTGTTGCGGTAATCAGTGACAAAAGCAGCAAACTCCGGAGCAGGTGGTGCAGTTTCTGAGCATAGCGGTACATGGCGCACTCCTTGTGCGTGGGACAACAGAAAGACAACAGCGAGTTAGAACGTAACCCCTGCCACCAGCACGATGTTGCAGTACGGCTGACATTCGCCCGTACGAACAATCGCCCGTGCCTGTCGGCTGAGGACTTTGAACTGGTCATGACTGAGCAACTCACGCCGACCCAGCGCACCTTCGGCATTCAGCTCATCGAGCGTCGCCAATGCCGAAGGCTTTTTGTCCAGAATCTCCTGGGCCAATACATGGCTCTCGACCTGCATTTCGCTGAGCACAACCTTCAACGTACTGACGAAGTCCGGGATACCGTGGGTCAGGGCCAGGTCGATCAGCTCAACGCCTGGCGGCACCGGTAGACCCGCGTCGCCAATCACTACTATGTCGCCATGGCCCAGGGAGGCGATCAGCCGCGATAACGCGACGTTGAGCAAAGGTGTCTTTTTCATGGTGCGTTAAAGGCCTGTACGTCGGACAAAGTGGGAATCGAGGGTTGCGCGCCAGCACGGGTCACCGACAGCGCCGCGGCGACCTGGCCGAAACGGATCGCGTCGGCTTCGCTTTTGCCGGCCGCCAGCGCGGCGGCGAAACCACCGACGAAGGTGTCGCCAGCCGCCGTGGTATCGACAGCTTTCACCTTCGGCGCAGGGAAGTGCTCGAAGCCTTTGCCGTTGGCAAACAGCGAACCTTGAGCACCGAGGGTGATGATGACCTTACCGGCGCCCAACGAGATCAGCCGGGATGCAGCGGTTTCGGCAGATGCCAGGGAATCCACTGGCACACCACTCAGTGCCGCGGCCTCGCTTTCGTTGGGAATCAGGTAATCGATGGACGCGTACCAGTCCGCCGGCAGCGGACGGCTGGCCGGTGCCGGATTGAGGATCACGGTCTTGCCCAACTCACGGCCGCGCTTGAGCGCATGACCGACCGTGGCATCCGGGACTTCCAGCTGGCAGATGATCACGTCCGCCGCCTGCAACACGGCGTCGAAACGATCAATTACCTCTGCAGTCAACGCACCGTTGGCACCGGCAACGATCACGATTGCGTTCTGGCTGTTGTCATCGACCACGATCAACGCTACGCCACTGGAATCGTCGACGGTGCTGACCGCTTGGCAATCGATCTGCTCAGCCAACAGCGCCCCGCGCAATTGTTCGCCGTAGGCATCGCTGCCCACGCAACCAACCATCGACACCTGCGCCCCCAGCCTCGCCGCGGCAACTGCTTGATTCGCGCCCTTGCCACCGGAAACCGTGGCAAACGACTCGCCGATCAGCGTTTCACCGCCACGGGGCAGCCGCGGCGCCCGGGTGACCAGGTCCATGTTCAGGCTGCCTATAACCACTACTTTTGCTGGCATACGTCACTACTCATCAATTCTGTTTCAGCGGTGCTTTTGATTTAGCGGCTTTCTATTTCAACGGAACTGGGCGAACACGCCGGCCAGCGGTGCTGTCGACTCCCGCAGGACAATACTGGGCGTCACGATCCGTTGATCGGTGGCCATGTCCGGCGTGGCGATTCTTCTTAAAAGCACTTCGGCCGCCATCTCGCCGAGTTGCAGGATCGACTGCCCCACGGTGGTCAGCGCCGGGTACACATAACGGCTCATCTGAATATCGTCGAAGCCGATCACCGACAGTTCCGTCGGAACGCGAATATTGCGCTCGGCAGCCGCTCGCAGCACACCAATACCGATCATGTCGTTACCGGCAAAGATTGCACTGGGCGGGTTGTTTTCCAGCAGGATCGCGGCGGCGTTGTAACCGCCAGTACTGGTGAAGTCGCTTTCCAGCATGCGCTCGCGGGCTACTTCGACACCTGCCTCTTTCAGGGCACGGCAATAACCGGCCAGACGCATCTGCGCCACACTGGTACTCGCCGGGCCACCAATGGTTGCGATGTCCCGGTGCCCCAATTCCAGAAGGTGGCGGGTTGCCAGATAGGCGCCATATTCGTGATCGATCCGCACCATGTCGGCATTCACACCTTCCAGTCCACGGTCGACGATCACCATCGGCGTGCGCACGCCTGCCAGGCCCTCCGCCAGCCCCGCGTCACCGCCAGCCGAAGCGACAATCAGCCCGTCGATGCGCTTTTCCAGCAGCACGCGCAGGTAGCTGCGTTGCTTGTCCGGGTTGTCATCGGAGTTACAGAGAATTACGCAGTAGCCATTACGCTCGCAGTAATCCTCGATGCCGCGCGCCAGTTCGGCGAAGTACGGGTTGAGGCTGTTGGGCACCAGCAGTCCGATGGTCGCCGTGGTTTTGGCCTTGAGGGACCGGGCCACGGCGCTGGGCACGTAGTCGAGGGTTTTGATCGCGGCCTCAACCTTGACCCGCACCTCTTCGCTCACCGGCCGGGTCTTGTTCACCACGTGGGAAACCGTGGTGTAGGAAATCCCCGCGAGCGCTGCCACATCCTTGATTGTTGCCATGACTCAGGTCCGCCGGCTTGCGCGCTGACTGCGATAAGTATCAAGCACCACCGCCACCACGATCACTGCGCCGGTGATGATGCGTTTGGTGGGTTCAGTCGCGCCGATCTGCGCAAGACCGGCCGCTAATACGGAGATGATCAGAACCCCGAAGAACGTACTGATGACCGAACCGCGACCGCCCATCAGGCTGGTACCGCCGATTACGACTGCGGCGATCACTTGCAGCTCCAGCCCGGAGCCGGCATTCGGATCCGCAGCTTCCAGACGGGAAATCTGAAACAGCGCGGCAATACCGGCCAGCAGCCCCATCAGACTGAATACCAGAATCTTGTAGGGCTTCGGATTGATCCCTGCCAGACGCACCGCCTCTTCGTTGGTGCCGATGCCGATCAGGTAGCGGCCGAACACGGTACGCGTCAGCACTGCCTGGGCAATGAAGATGATCAGCAAGGCAATGATGAACGACGGCGAGATGCCGAAGGCGATCGGGTTGGACAACCAGGCGAAGGCGTCGCCGATGTAGGCCGTGCGCGACCCGGTCATCTGATACGCCACACCGCGGGCCATTTCCAGCACGCCGAGTGACACGATGAACGACGGAATCCGCCACGCCACAGTGATCGAACCGGTGATGGTCCCGGCCAGCGCTGCAGCCGCCATTCCGAGCAGCGCCGCAGGCAGCACGCTCCAACCCCAACCGAGAATCGCCACGCTGACCGTTGACGCCGCGAGCGCAAGCACCGAACCCACCGACAGGTCGATGCCGCCGATGATCAACACGAACGTCATGCCGACCGCCAGCACCATCAAGTCCGGAATCTGGTTGGCCAGGGTGCTGAACGTGTCGTAGGACAGGAAATGGCTGCTCAGAACCGAGAACAGCGCAACCATTGCCAGCAAGGCACCGGCCAGTCCCAGATAGGTACCGAGGCCATAAAAGTTGCCACTACGTTTGCCGGCAGTCACTGCAGTATTCATGTGAGATCCCTAGGCGCTGCTTCGTTGAGCAACGCATCACGTTTTTGGTAGCCGGCGAACGCGGCGGCAAGCAAATCATCCTGGGTCCAGCTGTCACGCTCGAAGGTGTCGATCAGACGTCCCGCCGAGAGCACGCCGATGCGGTCGCAGATCAACATCAGCTCACGCAGGTCGCTGGACACCACCACCAGCGCTTTGCCTTGACGGGTCAGCTCACCGAGCAAGGCGTAAATGTCAAACTTGGCGCCGACGTCGATGCCACGCGTGGGCTCGTCGAACAGCATCACCGAGCAATCACGCTCAAGCCACCGGCCGATTACGACTTTCTGCTGGTTGCCGCCGGACAGTTCCGACACCAGTTGCGTCGGGCTGGAACTGCGGATGCGCATGGCGTCGATCTGACGCTGGGCCAGCGCCATCTCGTCACCCTTGTTGACGATGCCAGCGCTGGAAATCACCGGCATATTGCCCAAGGCAATATTCGAGCTGATCGACTGGGTCAGCAGCAGGCCTTCGCCCTTGCGGTCTTCGGTGATCAAGGCGATGCCATGAGCGACCGCGTCAGCCGGCGACCGGATACTGACAACCTGTGCTGGCGAACCGAGTGCAACCGTGCCGCTGTCCGCTTTATCGGCACCGAAGATCAAGCGCAGCAACTCAGTGCGTCCTGCCCCGATCAAGCCGGAAATCCCGTAGATCTCGCCGGCGCGCACCTCGAAGGACACATCGCGAACCTTGTCGGAACGGGTCAGCCCTTTGACCGTCAAGGCTGGAGCGCCGATCTTGCGCGGGCCCATATCGATGTGTTCGCCGAGTTCACGACCGACCATCAGCGTTACCAGTTGCTCGCTGTTGTAATTGGCCATCGGCTCGACGCAAACCAGGTTGCCATCGCGCAGTACCGCAATACGCTGGGCGACCCGCGCCAGTTCTTCGAGACGGTGCGAGATATAGATGATCGACACGCCGCGAGCTTGCAGGCGGGTGATCTGCTCGAACAGCATCTCGACTTCACGGTTGGTCAACATCGCGGTCGGTTCGTCGAGGATCAGCACGTGGCAATCGCCGATCAGATTGCGGGCGATCTCCACCATTTGCTGGTGACCGATGCCCAATTCGCCCACCAGCGTGTCCGGGTCAATCGCGTCGAGGCCGACCTGGGCCATGGCTTCGATCGCTGCCTTGCGCAATTGCTTGCGACTGATCCAGCCGCCATTGCTCGGAAGGTTGTCGAGAAACAGGTTTTCCGCCACCGACAGGGTCGGCAACAGATTGAGCTCTTGCATCACCATGCGGATGCCGAGGTCTTCGGCCTGAGTGCGGCTTGCGGGGCGGTAATCCTGCCCCTGGAATTGCATGTGGCCGGTGGTCGGTATGACCAGCCCGCCGATGATCTTCGACAGCGTGCTTTTCCCGGCGCCGTTTTCGCCGGTCAGCGCCAGCACTTCACCGCGCATCAGCGTCAGGTCAATGCCGGTCAGGACCGGTTGGGCGTAGGTCTTACCGATACCGCTGACCGAGAGGACAGCGTTCGGGGCGGAAACTGACATAAAAACTCTCCATGCGCTCGCCCCGACGGGCGAGCACCGTTGTGTCGCCAGAAGGACTACTTGGTAACCAGCTCTACCGGAGTTTCGATCACGCCATTGGTGCCGCTGTCGACTTTTTCACCTTTGATGATCTTCAGCGCAGTCTCGATGCCGAACACGGCTTGCCTGGCTGCGAACTGGTCAGCGGTGGCCAGGACGCGGCCATCCTTGAGCATTGGCTTGATGGCATTGATGTTGTCGTAACCAACCACTTGCACCTTGCCGGCCTTGCCCGCTGCGCGCACGGCGGATACTGCGCCGACAGCCATGCTGTCGTTGCCGGCCAACAGGGCTTTGACTTGCGGGTATTCGCTGAGGATTGAGGCAGCCACCTTGTTGCCTTTGTCGATTTCCCAGTCACCAGACTGCAAAGAGACGACCTTGATCTGCGCCGCTTCCATCGCATCCTTGAAGCCTGCGGTTCTTTGCTGTGCGTTGGTGGTGGTTGAAACCCCTTCGATGATGCCGACTTCGTCTCCGGCCTTCAGTTGCTTGGCCAGGTACTCGCCCACCAGGCGCGCGCCTTTGCGGTTATCCGGGCCTACGAACGGTACGGTGAGTTTTTTGCTTTTGACTACATCCGGGTCCAGCTGGTTGTCGATGTTGATCACGGTGATACCGGCATCGATGGCTTTCTTGATCACCGGAACCATGGCCTTGGAGTCAGCCGGCGCGATGACCAGCGCATTGACCTTGGCCAGAATCATTTGCTCGACGATGCGTGTCTGGCCTGCCGTGTCGGTTTCGTCTTTGATGCCGTTGGAGATCAGCTCGAATTCGCCGGAGTGTTCTTTCTGATAGGCCTTGGCGCCGTCTTCCATGGTCAGGAAGAATTCATTGGCCAGGGATTTCATGACCAGCGCGACTTTGGGTTTTTCAGGCGTCTCGGCGAAGGCCGAAGAGACGGGTAACGCGACAGATGCGGCAGCCAGCATAGCGACAGCGAGAAGACGTCCAGCGAATGGCAGCTTCATGGGTTCACTCCGATCTTATGATTATTGTGAGCAACGCTTGCGCTGGCGTAGGCTTCATTGCGCCAACAGATGGATAACCACCGCGAGCACCGCGCAAACGTTTGCGAGACCGAACTATGCGAACCCTGCCGACATTTGTCAACGAGCAGAAAGGACCATTTATTTGAACTGGCTGGCAAAAGCCGGGCATTCAAGTCATGCCGTGGTGTTGACCACCGTTCCGGTGCTGGAACCCTTGGCCAGCTCCTTGACCAGGGCCGCGGACACTTCCAGCAACGCACCATTGGTGTCGGCAATCTGTCCTTGAAATGCCATGACCACAGTGGCCTTGGCTTCCGGTGTCGGATAAGACGCCGCCTGCGCTGCGGCTAATTGTTGCTGTTGTTCGCGCAGCTGCTGCTGTAGCTCTTGCATACGTTTGAGCAGGACTTTCACAGCCACACTCTGGTTGCTCTCGTCCGGGGTGTCGGCCTTCGCGTCCGCGCTTTTATCCAACCCCAAAGGGCCAGTCTTGACTTGATTGCCGTCGCCTTCTTTTGTGCCCAGCGTATTATCGGCAGCCTCTGCGGTGGCGTCGTTCAACGCTCGGATCGTAGCGGCGGACTTACCACCAATGGTGACGCCTGCAGCGTTTGAGATACCAATGGATAACGACATGTGAACTCCTGAGTAGAAAGATCCTTTAAAGGAGCATCGACCGAAGCGCGGGTTTCTTTAGCACTGATTCGCAATCTTGCAAGGTGATTTCCTCTACAGAGGTCGTAGTCCTTTTCGGAGAGCCGAACGCAAACGCTCGACGCGTTCGGAAACCCGGACAACAGGTGACGTAATCATTCTGGCGACTCAAATAAATACTGATAAAAATCAGCAAGTTAAAAGTTTTTCTCATTCAAAGTACGACTGGTACAGATCCTGCTCATCTCATTCACCCCAAGCGTTCAGATCCGCTGGGGGCGCATCTAGATGAACCTGCATCAGCACCGTCTCACTACTAGAGAGAAAAATAATGACATCTGCTTTCAAGACCTTCGTTCCGGGCGCTTTGGCCCTCTTGCTGCTCCTGCCTACTGCCCTTCAGGCAAAAGAAGTCGAAACCCAACAGAAACTGGCAAACGTGGTGATCCTGGCCACCGGCGGCACCATTGCCGGCGCGGGCGCCAGCGCCGCCAATAGCGCGACCTATCAAGCGGCAAAAGTCGGCATCGAACAATTGATCGCCGGGGTTCCAGAACTCAGCCAACTGGCTAACGTTCGTGGCGAACAGGTCATGCAGATCGCGTCCGAAAGCATCACCAACGATAACCTGCTGCAACTGGGTCGTCGCGTGGCCGAACTGGCAGACAGCAAGGACGTCGACGGCATCGTCATCACCCACGGCACCGACACCCTGGAAGAAACCGCCTACTTCCTGAACCTGGTGGAAAAAACCGACAAGCCAATCATCGTTGTCGGCTCCATGCGCCCGGGCACCGCCATGTCGGCCGATGGCATGCTGAACCTGTACAACGCAGTGGCCGTGGCCAGCAGCAAAGAGGCTCGCGGCAAAGGCGTACTGGTGACCATGAACGATGAAATCCAGTCGGGTCGCGACGTCAGCAAAATGATCAACATCAAGACCGAGGCGTTCAAAAGTGCCTGGGGCCCACTGGGCATGGTGGTCGAAGGCAAATCCTACTGGTTCCGTTTGCCGGCCAAGCGTCACACCATGGACTCGGAGTTCGACATCAAAACCATCAAGAGCCTGCCTGATGTCGAAATCGCCTATTCCTACGGCAACGTCAGCGATACCGCTTACAAAGCGTTGGCTCAGTCTGGCGCCAAAGCCATCATTCACGCCGGCACCGGCAATGGTTCTGTCTCGTCCCGTGTAGTCCCGTCGCTGCAAGCCCTGCGCAAGGACGGTGTGCAAATCATTCGCTCGTCCCACGTCAACGCCGGCGGTTTCGTACTGCGTAACGCTGAACAGCCAGACGACAAGTACGACTGGGTTGTAGCGCACGACCTGAACCCGCAAAAGGCTCGCATCCTGGCCATGGTCGCACTGACCAAGACCAACGACAGCAAAGAGCTGCAGCGGATGTTCTGGGAATACTGATTGGCCATCGCCCGACCGGCTCCGGTCGGGCACCGCTTTCACCACTCGTCAACCCAGGCGAGTGGCTTACAAGCCCTCCCGATATTTCGATAAAGATTTTCCCTTCGTCCTACACCAAACGGAAAAAATTGCTGTCAGAGGATTTTCTTGAATTTTAAGCAGTTGCGAAAATGCTTACAGTTAAATACTGTATGCACGTACAGCTTAATAAGGATAATTCCGTGGCCACCACCTCTGCCTCTCCTGACGCCTATGAACGCATGGGTATGCGCGTTCAAAAAATCATCAACTCCCCCACCGCCCAAAAAGCCAAAGCAGCCTTGATCTTCCGTCTGCCGGACGAACCCGTGGATGAGTGGGAACAATTGCTCGAAGAAATCGACGAGAACGACAACGTCACCCTTGCCTATCGCGACGATGGCGGTGTGCAGATTTTTTGGGTTGTGCCGAAGGAAGATTGAGTCAATGAGTGTCCGCTGGTTTGCTTTGCTGTTTCTGTTCATCACCGTCGGCGCCCAGGCTGGCGCCCCGCGCACTTTCAACGAAGCCAAGAAAGTGGCCTGGAAGCTCTACGCACCGCAATCCACAGAGTTCTATTGCGGATGCAAATACACCGGCAACAAGGTCAACCTCGCAGCCTGCGGTTATGTACCGCGTAAAAACGCCAAGCGCGCTTCCCGCATCGAATGGGAGCACATTGTTCCGGCCTGGCAGATTGGCCATCAGCGTCAGTGCTGGCAAGAAGGCGGACGCAAGAACTGCACGCGTTACGATCCGGCCTATCAGAAAGCCGAAGCCGACCTGCACAACCTGGTGCCGAGCATTGGTGAAGTGAATGGCGATCGCAGCAACTTCAGTTTCGGCTGGTTGCCGGTGCAGTCGGGCCAATATGGCTCGTGCCTGACCCAGGTCGACTTCAAGGCGAAGAAGGTCATGCCCCGCCCGTCCATACGCGGCATGATCGCCCGGACGTATTTCTACATGAGCAAGCAATATGGTTTGCGCCTGTCGAAACAGGATCGACAGCTCTACGAAGCCTGGAATAAAACCTATCCAGTAGAGGCCTGGGAACGACAGCGTAACCAAAGCGTGGGGTGCGTCATGGGACGCGGCAACGAGTTTGTCGGCCCCGTCGATATGAAAGCCTGCGGTTAAGCGCTCGCTGAAAACACAAAAGGCCTCGGGTTTGATATCCGAGGCCTTTGTTCGTTTCTAACCGCCCGCTTTGTGGTAGCGCCAGTAGCCCATCAGGCTGAGTGACTTCCTGGCAATGCCGTATTCCTTGATCAGATTTGCGCAGGCTCATCACTGAAACCATCTCCACGGCGATCCAGCCGTAGAAGCCATCACGGGCAGATTCGGCCGTTTCCCAGAGCGTCACGCATCAAATGAGGACTGCGCCTGGAAAAGGATTGCTACTGGGCTACGGGATGGTCGACGACCAGCAATTCGATGTTCTGTTTCTTCGCCCGGGTGAGCGCCGCGCGCACTTCTGTCTGTTTGGCCTCGGCCTCGGCTCTCGAACTGAATGGCCCGAGCAGAATCCGGGTCTTTCCATTTTCCTTGACGATATTGGAAACGAAACTGTGCTCAATCAGCCAGCCGCTCAAATCGCTGACCGCCTGAGGTGTTTCGCCTCGAACTTCCAGATCCCATTGCGGCCCGGACACCACCGAAGGTGCAGTCGCGGCTGCCGGTTGCGGCTTTTGCGCGTCAACACTCTTGCCCTCACCGCATCCCGCCAGCGCCAATACCGCAATTACCAAGACCATTTTGCGCACAACGCGTCCCTCAGAATGCTTAAAGCGGCGATTTTAGCATCCATGAATACTTCCCGAGTGCCGCAAAATGGGCTTAAAACAACGAGAATGATGGTTGCGGCCTCTGTATAGTTACGCCTTGGGAATTAATGCAGCATCTGCGCGTCAGAAAGAGGCACCCAAACCATGAGACTTCGCACTAATCTATAGATACCACCGACCTCTGCACTGTCCGAATCAGGTGCCCTACAAAGCAATCAAGGAGAAGACCATGCTGATACTCACCCGCAAAGTCGGTGAAAGCATAAATATTGGTGATGACATTACGATCACCATTCTGGGCGTTAGCGGCCAGCAAGTCAGAATTGGCATCAATGCCCCGAAAGACGTTGCGGTTCATCGCGAAGAAATCTATCAGCGCATTCAGGCTGGCCTCACTGCTCCAGACAAACCGCAGACTCCCTGAATCCTGTTGCAGTCAGTAGCCAGCCCGTTCGTTACAGCGCAATGGCTGGCTAAAGATTCATGCTCGGCATTTTGCTGGGCACTCGCCTCCTCCCCCCATTACGTGAAGCCGATGCTACCGGCTTCGGCCACGCCGTGACTGTCATATTATTCGCTTTAACCCCGACGAATCCCGCCGTTCTTAGCCGAAGGTCACACCGCGCGCCATGCCGGTGGCTGCAATCACCATCAACATCAACAACAGCCCTTCGACATGACTGATGCGTGCAAACAGCCTGGCTCGGCCCTGGTCAATCGAAGCGCCCTTGCCCAAGGCGATCCGCCACTTGATCAAGGTGATCATGGGTACCACTTCAAGCAGCAGAATGATCACGAACAGCGTCATCTTCAAATGGAACAATGGCTGATGAAGGTAATAGTCGGTGCCTTTTTCGTACCCGCCGAAGACACGCATCAAACCTGTGATCAGCAAAATACCCGCACAGATGCCCCATACGTTATCGGCAACCAGCACGTTGCGAACCGGCGCCGTACCGACGGCCAGGCGGCTTAACGCCGTCCCTCGGGTGAGCACCGCCCAAAGGCCCAAGGCAACAGCCAAGAGGTGGATCGCCGCAAGAAACCAGTGAAACAGCATAGGTATGCTCCAGACAGGGACAAGGAAACGGGCTTGTCAGTAGTAGTCCAGAATCTGGAAATCTGCCCGCAGGCCGTGACATGACTGGCGAAGAGCCAGCTATCTCCCTATCATGCCGCCCACTGGCCCTTGCGTAAGGAGCCAGAGGATAAACATTCAAAAGGGAATAGACGTGAAAGAGTTCGTAATTGGCGTAAACAACGTTGTTCTGTACGTCGCACTGGCCGTTATCTGGATCGTCGCAGTGGTCATGATCTTCGTTCAGGGCTTCTGGTCCGGGGCAGGCGTCTTCATTACCGGCACCCTGACGTGGTGCATCATCTCCGGCTTCTGGTTTGTACAGTCGGCGACTTATGAAGAGCTGAAGAAGTTGAACGCCAAGTAAGATTGGTTTTAGTTGGTAGGGCCTACCAAGCAGGTCCGACGGTGTTGAGATGAACCACGCCAGTAGTGATTCATGCTCTTCATGCAACATTTGTAACGAGGGGGCTATCCCCTCGTTACAGTGCCGGGCGACTGCCCAGGCTTGTGGTTATCCAGTACGCGATTGACCGCCAACTCACCCCTCATGATTACCTGTTTCAGCACTCCAGCATCGTCTTGCACGAGATCCTGATGTGAAGAGCCCAGCGCGATGGCTGGGCTCTGGTTATTTTCTGTTTTCCATCATCTTGTCGGCGAGAGCTTTGGCCCTTTCAATCAACAGGTTCTGCCTGTCTTCATGCGTAGCGCCTCCTACAACCGGTGCCGTCAAATTGCTTTCCGCAATCAACGCAGCGCAGAAGTATTGATCCCAAACAGCTCTGTCCTCAGATACCTGCTTGTTCATTTGGTCGGCGATCATATGCGGCTCCTTTTGATGAGGTAGCACCGCTATCTTACGCCTGAATCACTGGCAATCCGTGCCGCTGAAGCTGATCGGCAAACCGGGCGGTCATTGACCGGTCCGAGGGCCGATGGCCAGCGCCTTCAGTCGTCTCTATCGTCACGATCACGATCACGATTGCGGTCATACCCATGATCATGGTCACGACGATCATATCGGCGGTCATACCCGCGATCATCGTCATATCCGCGGTCGTATCCACGACGGTAATCATGATCTCGATCACGATCTCGACCGTACCTTTCTCCGTCGTCCCAGTGAGGCCCACAGCCTCCCAGCAGGAGAGAACCTGAAATAACCATGAACATTATTACTGCACGCTTCATTTGAACGCCCTGAATGCAAAGTCAGCGATATGACCGTGAGACCGCTGAATGATTCACAGGGTAGATACAACAAGCCAAATCCAAAGCCTGCCTGGCGGTGGGCGTTGAGTTGGCGTTTTGAGGTGGGAGTTTTGCAAAAGTTTTGCAAATCGCAGACAACAAAAAAGGGCCCACCTTTCGGTGAGCCCTTCTAGACCGCCCAGCAGAGCGGATTTTGTTTGGTAGGCGCGATTGGACTCGAACCAACGACCCCCACCATGTCAAGGTGGTGCTCTAACCAACTGAGCTACGTGCCTGCTGTGAGGCGGCATTCTACGGAATTTCGAAGGGGTGTCAACACCTTTTTTCGAGCTAACCCTATGAATATGCAAAATATTTAATTTTGCGGCTGCAAAGAAGATTTTGCGGTGGCTGGCGGCCGATTTTTATCTCGGGTAGGATCATACAACTCGTAAAATATATTAAACAGAGGCTGCAGGATGGCGAACACCCCCTACCCGGAATCCTATTACGCCGCATCGGCCAATGCGGTTCCGCCGCGCCCGGCGTTGCAGGATGACGTAGAGACTGACGTCTGTGTGATCGGTGCCGGTTACACCGGTCTGTCCTCCGCCCTGTTTCTGCTGGAAAACGGTTTTCGGGTCACGGTGCTTGAAGCGGCGAAGGTAGGTTTTGGTGCGTCTGGGCGTAACGGTGGTCAGATCGTTAACAGTTATAGCCGCGACATCGATGTCATCGAGCGCAGTGTCGGTCCCAAGCAGGCTCAGTTGCTGGGGCAGATGGCGTTCGAAGGTGGGCGGATCATTCGTGAGCGGGTTGCCAAATATAATATCCAGTGCGACTTGAAGGACGGTGGCTTATTCGCCGCCATTACCGCCAAGCAGATGGGCCATCTGGAATCCCAGAAGCGCCTTTGGGAGCGCTTCGGTCATACGCAGCTTGAACTGATGGATCAGCGTCGCATCCGTGAAGTGGTCGCGTGCGATCAATACATCGGCGGCATGCTCGACATGAGCGGCGGGCATATTCATCCGCTGAACCTGGTGTTGGGCGAAGCGGCAGCTGTGGAGTCGCTGGGCGGCACCATTTATGAGCAATCGCCGGCGGTGCGTATCGAGCGCGGCGCGAATCCGGTAGTGCATACACCTCAGGGCAAGGTCAGGGCCAAGTTCATCATCGTTGCGGGCAACGCGTATCTCGGTAATCTGGTGCCGGAACTGGCCGCCAAATCGATGCCCTGCGGGACTCAGGTGATCACCACTGAGCCCTTGGGCGAAGCGTTGGCCAAGAGCCTGTTGCCGCAGGATTACTGCGTCGAGGACTGCAACTACCTGCTCGACTATTACCGTTTGACCGCAGACAAGCGCTTGGTCTTCGGCGGCGGCGTGGTATATGGCGCGCGGGATCCGGCGAATATCGAGGCGATCATTCGACCGAAGATGCTCAAGGCCTTCCCTCAGCTCAAGGACGTGAAGATTGATTACGCCTGGACCGGCAATTTCCTGCTGACTTTGTCGCGACTTCCTCAAGTCGGACGCCTGGGCGACAACATCTACTATTCCCAGGGTTGCAGCGGCCATGGCGTGACGTATACGCACCTGGCAGGCAAGGTCCTGGCCGAAGCGTTGCGTGGTCAGGCCGAGCGTTTCGACGCGTTTGCCGACCTGCCCCACTACCCGTTCCCCGGTGGACAACTGCTGCGCACACCATTCGCTGCGTTAGGCGCCTGGTATTACGGATTGCGCGACAAACTCGGCTTCTGACTGACCGGCGCAAAAAAGGGGCAACTGCACAGTTGCCCCTTTTCATTTCAGCTCGGGAAGTCAGCCCTTCGCTGATTGAGCCTCTGCAAGAATTCGGCCCTGCGCTGCTGGTCCATTTGCTCTTTGGCCAGGAGCTCGGGAAGCAGCTCGACCGCACGCCGGGCCTCAAGGATGTAGACACCGTCATCATCACCAACGGCCAGATCCCCAGGCTGTACCTGAACCCCGCCCACATTGATCGACTGATTGACTTCCCCATGAGCGCCAATGCCGCGAGTCGTGTACGAACTGACGTCCCGGCAAAAGATCGGCAACCCATGGCGGCGCAATGCACTGACATCCGTGACCGCACCCGACACCACCACCCCGGCCAACCCTTTGATCAATCCGGCCAGGGTGCGCAGTTCGCCCCAACAGCCACACTCCTCGTCGCCCACACACTCGATCACCAGCACGTCGCCCGGCTCACTCAGCAACAGCACTTCACGCAAAATGCTGCCATCCGGCGGGAAGACTTTGACGGTGACGACAGTGCCGACCATACGGATGTCGTTGAACAGCGGCTTGATCCCGCGCAGGAAGCCCCGATCGGAAAAGTGGCCGATGGTCGACGAAGGGATCGACTGGTAGGCGTTGAGCAACTCCGGGGTAACGAGCTGCTGGCGAGGGTTGATCTGATAACTCATCGGCATTTCCCCGGACGCAGCAGTGGGCAGGTCGAACAATATTCAGCGGGCTCAGTAGCCAGGTAGTAGAAGCAGCAGGTTCGTCGAAAGCGAATGCTGCGCTGCCCCTCGTCGACGAGTGTCGGCGGTCGGCGGAAATGGCTCAGCGGGTTGTAATCGAGGCCGAATAACGCAGGCTCTGCCTGGGTCAGCAACCACCTGAAGTCGGCTTCATAGCGCTCGCGCACCGACGGCTCGTCGATTTTCGCCATGCGTTTTTCATACAACGAATACACGCGTACGGCGGTGTTTTCCCACAAGATGCGCCGTGAAACACCACTCACCCGGTTGAAGGTTTGCCACAGCGGCTTCAGCAGCCCGGCAAACAGTGACTGCACCACGGTTTCCCGCCAGGCTTCGCGCTCCCCTGCCCCGTACGTCAACGGAAGGGAATGAGCCAGCGGCATAGAAGACGTCCACAGCCCGTCATCGTGGCCGTATTCGACCACCGTGTTGTCCAGCGTCAGCAGCAGCCCTTTGTCGTACACCGACATGGCGTACAAACAGGCGCCGGTGGCCAGGAACGACAGGCGTTTGCCCAGCAGCGAGGCGGTGATTTTCCGCGACGGTGAGCCAATGACCGGGCTCAATGCGTCCAGCAAACGCTCGCACACCTCTTCCTGCAACAGGTCACGAGCCATCAGCGATCGTAATGGGTCACGTTCGGCGCAGTCCTTCAACCGCAAGCCACCGCCCAGCACGTTCCATTCGTGTGCGGTGAAGTGGTGAGCCAGATTCATTGCGGCAATTCCCGACCAAACGGAATGCACATCGGCGTACCAAAGAACGGGTCAGGAATAATCCTGCAGTTGAGGTCGAACACGGTTTTGACCAGCGCTTGGGTCAAGACGTCCTCAGGCCGGCCCTGGGCAAATGCCGTACGCTCATGCACCGCGACCATATGATCGGCATAACGACAGGCCAGATTGAGGTCGTGAAGCACCATGATGATGGTTTTGTTCTCGAGCCGGTTGAGGTCGCGCAGCAGGTCCAGCACTTCAATCTGATGAGCCAGGTCGAGGAAGGTCGTCGGCTCGTCCAGCAGCACGATGCCGGTGTCCTGGGCCAGGGTCATGGCGATCCACGCACGCTGGCGCTGCCCGCCGGACAAGGCATCCACCGGCCGATCCGCCAGCGCTTGCAGACTGGTCTGCGTCAGCGCGCGATTGACCATGGTTTCATCCTCGGCCGACCACTGTTGCATCCAGCTCTGATAAGGGTATCGACCCAGAGCCACGAGCTGGCGAACGGTGATGCCCTCGGGCGCCATTGGTGTCTGAGGCAGGATAGCCAACTCGCGCGCCACCGCCGCCGTGGATTTTTGCTGGATATCCACACCGTTGAGAATCACCGAGCCTTGCTGCGGTTTCAGCAGTCGTGCGAAGGATTTGAGCAAGGTACTTTTGCCGCAGCCGTTACTGCCAATAAGTACCGAGATCTTGCCCTTGGGCAGTTGCATGTCCAGCGCGTCAATAATCACCTGGCGCTGATAACTCAGGGTCAGGCCGCGACTTGCAATCGACGTCATACGTTGAATTCCTTAATGACGCTGTTTAATCAATAAATAGAGAAAAAAGGGCGTGCCCAGCACCGCGACAAAGATCCCGGCCGGTAGATCCAGGGGCAGGAACAGCGTGCGCCCGACCAGGTCCGCCAGCATCACCAGGTTTGCGCCAATCAGGGCTGCCATCACGGCCTGCCCAGCGAAACCGGGTGATACCAGGCGTTTGGCAATATGCGGCGCGATCAGCCCGACAAACGCGATCGCCCCACCCCAGGCAATGGCCGCACCGGCCAAGGCCACACTCACCAGCAACAAACCGGCCCGCAGCCATTGCACGCGCACGCCGATGCCTTGGGCCAGATGGTCATCCAACTGTTGCACCATCACTTGACGGGCCAACAGCACCAGCAGCGGACAAATGCCCAACAACCAGCTCGCAAGCGCCAGCGGTTCAGGCCAACTGGCGCCGTACACGCTGCCGGTCAGCCAGACGTAGGCCGACAGAGTGGTGGTCAGCGGACTGAACACCAGGATGAAGGTGGTCGCGGCCGTCAACATCGCCGAGACGCCCACACCGATCAGCACCAGTCGCAGCGGTGAGGTCCCCTGCTTCCAGGCCAGCAGATAAATGGCCAGTGTTGCCAGAGCCGCACCGAGCATCGCGGCCAAGGGCAGAAACTGTTGGCCCAGCGTCGCGGACAAAAACGACAGATAAAGCACGGCAGCGGCGCTGGCACCGCTGGTGATGCCCAGCAGGTCCGGCGATGCCAGCGGGTTGCGGATGATGCTTTGCAGGATCAGCCCGGACACCGACAACGCAGCGCCCACCAGCGCCGCCAGGACAATGCGGGGAAAGCGCAGTTGCTCGACGATCAACGTCAGGCTGGCGTCCTGAGTGGAAAACAGGATTCGTATCACCTCGAGGGGTGAGAGGATGACTTTCCCCAGCGACAACGAGCCGAGCATCACCAGCACCGTCAGCAGCAGCGCTGCCGCCAACCGCAGCCACGTGGAGAGGTTGACCCGCCGGGAATACCCGCCCCGGCGCCAGGTCACCACCTTATCCATAACGACCTCCACGCCGGGCCAACATGATAAAAAACGGTGCGCCGAACAGCGCCGTCATCACGCCTACCGGCACCTCCTGAGGCAGGATCAATACCCGCGACAGCGTATCTGCCAACAGCAGCAGAATCGCGCCGAGCAGAGCGCAACCGGGCAGCAACCAGCGATGGTCGATGGACAACCCCTTGCGCACCATGTGCGGAACCAGAAGACCGATAAAACCAATGCTGCCGGCCAATGCCACTGCGCTGCCCGCGAGACAAATCACCAGCACGCTCATCAGCAGCCGGATCAGGCCGGTTCGCTGCCCCAGCCCCGTGGCAATCTCTTCCCCGGCGTTGAGCACATTGAGCTGCCCGGCCAGCAGCAGCGCCCCCGCCAACCCGAGCACGGCGCACAGCAACAATGGCGCAGCGGTCGACAGGCTGCGTTCGGTCAACGAACCGGCCATCCAGAACAGCACCGTGTCCAGGCCATCCTGATTCACCACCAGCAACGCCTGGCTGAAAGCGGAGAACAACGCGGCGATCGCCGCGCCTGCCAGCACGATGCGCAGCGGACTGAGACTGCCTTGCCCCATGTTACCGATCAGCCACACCAGGCAACCCGCCACGCCAGCGCCAATGAACGCCGACCATAGCCAGGCATCCGGGGATGACAGCGAGAAGATCGAGGAAAACAGGATGATAAAAAAAGTCGCACCGGCATTGATCCCGAACAGTCCGGGTGATGCCAGCGGATTGCGGGTCAGTGCCTGCATCAGTGCGCCCGCGACCGCCAGGCTGGAGCCTACAGAAATTGCCATCAGGGTGCGCGACAGACGCGTGGTAGTCACCAGCAAATGATTGATGCTCAACGGGTCGGGATCGACAAACGCCGCGGCTATCTGTGGCAGTGGAATCCAGGTGGCACCGACCGCCAGGCTCAACACGCAGCACAGCAGCAACACGACACCCGCGCTGCACAGCTTTACTCCCGGACTCATGAAGCCACCTGCGCGGCGGCCACACGGGCCACGTCGTCGAGCATCAGGTTCGCCCCCAACATCCCGCCCGACAGACTCCACGCGACGCCATCGACCTGCCACACCTGTCCTTGCTGCGGGGCACGCATCTGCTTCCACAGCGGGTGTTGCACCAGGCTCTCGTAGTTGCGCTGCACCGCCGCGTTTTGCGCGCGCAGGAAGACAAAAAAGATATCGGCATTCACCACGGCAAGGCTTTCCTTGCTGGTGAGTTTGATCGATACCCCGCTCGCCTCCCGGCTGCTGTCACTCCAGTTGAACCCCAGCTCGGTGAGCACAGAGCCCGGAAAACTCGTCGGCAGATAACTGCGGATGTGGTCTTCGCGGATGTCCAGAATCGACACCGTGGGTGGCCAGCGTCCGGCAAATGTCTGCCGCAGTTGCCCGCACAGTTGTGCCACGCGTTGCTGCCATCGGTTCAAAATCTCGTCGGCCCTCTGTTGCTGGTGTAATGCAGCGCCCATCAGCGCCAGGGTCTTCTTGAATTCAAACACTTCCTCCAGCATCAGCACCGGGGCGATCTGCTTGAGTAACGGCGCAATGCGCTCATGGCGAAAGCGCGAGGCAACGATCAAGTCCGGCTTGAGCAACGCGATGTCTTCAAGGCTGGGCTGAGTTTCCAGTCCAACATGGGGTACCTGCTCCAGTGCCGTGCGCAAATAGCGATAGGTCGGTTTTTCGCTCCAGGAATCGACCACGCCACACGGGGTCACGCCCAACACCACGGCGCAGTCGGTGGCGCCCTGGAACAGGGTGACCACCCGCAGCGGCGCGGTGTCGGCCGCGGCCCACGCCGGCGCAGAAAACCTGAGGGCGAGCGCCCCCAGGGACAGGCGCAACAGCGTGCGCCTGGAGGGTTCATGTCGCGGTTCAGGCATTACGATCGAGCCTGTGAAACGGGTTGACCACATGGCCTTTGCCAAACGGCATGCTGCCGGGGCCGCCCGCGCGTTCGATCATCGGGGTGAGCAGCAATTTCTGCGGCCAGTGCGGCGATTCGAATAACTGGTGCTTGATCATGATCCGCGCCTCGGCATCAAATTCGATGGTATCGATCAACTCGTTGAGCACTTCGCCCATCGCCTTCCACAATTGGGTGGCCGGCAATGCGTAGACCTCAGCCAGCGTATCGATGATGGCGCGGAGGTTGACCTGAATACCCAGTGTCTGCAACCAGAACAACAAGTCTTCGGGGCGATCGTGGTACAGCGTGTTGGCGTGCCCCTTCTTCAACCGGTAAGCCGGGTCGGCCAGGCCGTTGCGTTCCAGCCACGGCACGAAGATGCGCAACGAATCGTGATCGCGCAACAGCAAGCCCTGGGCGTAACCGGCCTTCCACACCAGCACCGCGTTCTGCCCGTGAATTTCACCCAGCATGCCGATGCGGAACATCCGCAGATTGATATCGAAGAAGCTGTGGCACAGCTCGCGGAACAGGGTCATCACCGACGCGGCGTTGGCCGGCAGTTGACGGTAGGCCATCCAGTCATCGAAGAAGTGCTGGTTGCTGCCCGGCAGCGGTGTGCCCAATGCAGCCATGGGCACCAGTCGGGTGTCCGGGTCTTCGAGCAACGCGGGCGGATAGCCGCGCACCATGGCCGACAGGTGACGCGGCGCTTCGTCAAACAGCGTCGCGTCTGGCGGCATGAATGCCCACCATTTGGTTTCGTCGCACAGGTGCAGGGACTGTTGCAGGGTTTGATCCTTGTTCAGCGCCTGACGCAGCAGCGCCTCACTCAGGCCGCCGTTGATCATTTTCACCGCAGGCAGATAACGCGAAGCGCCCAGCGAATAGATCGCCATCGGCAACTTGAGGTAATCGGCACTGTTGAAGCACGGCGTCATCGAGCGCAACGACGAAGTGGCGAAGAAATCAGCGTCGCTGAAGTCCAGGCGATGGCAGTCACCCTTGGCGAACGCGTCGCCAAGTTGCGCCTCCAGCACATGTTCGAACTGCCACGGGTGTACCGGCAGCGCGATGTGGCTGTGGGCAATGCCCCGCTGCTGCAACTCTTGTTGCAAGTTGGCCTGCAACGGCGGCGGCAACAGGTACTGGGCGGGATAGCTCTGCGCCAGGTCAGTCACACCGTCGCCGCATTGCAGCAACGTGCGGTCGACCGCGACCCAATTGAGCGCCACCGGACGGGCGAATTCCGCCTGATACTGTTGATATTCGGTTTCGCTCAAACCCTGCTTGGCTTTGGCCAGTGGGTGGTAAGGACGATCACGCAGCGAAGCCCACTGTTCCATCGCCAGGAAGAAGTCCGCGTTGCTCTTTTCTAGCAAGCGTTCGCTGTCGACCCGATGGGCCAGGGACAACTCGGTTTGCCGAACGCTGGTGCGCAGCACATCCAGAAACAGGGCGAAGCCTTTTTCATTGTCCGGGTAGCGATCAGTCATGCCGGCCAACACCTGGGTCGTGAAAGCCTCGGGTGACAACGCAGTCAGCTGATCATTCTGTCGAGCCCAAACCGGCGTGCCCGGTACCTTTTCCCATTGCTGGGTAATGCCGGGACGCAGGGCAATGACGATGCAACCTTGGGGATCGCTGGGCCATTCCCAGATCCGTTGTTCGGCGCTCAACCCGGTAAACGGCTGATCGACCGATGACGAGGGCGCCACCAGGTTCAGCGGCTCAGTCCCGAAAAAATGTTCGGCCAGCAAACAATCGACCAGATCCTGCATCACCTTGTCGGCGGCCATTGTGGTGAAGTTCATCCGATTATTTTCCTTCTGCTGAAGTGGCGGCCAATTTGGCCTGGAGGGCACGAAAAGCGATGCCACGCTCGTCACCCAAAACAAAACTTTTAACGCCCCGGCTCAACCACCGTTCGTGGTCGCCCGGCTGACGTGGAATCGCGCAATACGGCACGCCCGCGGCACTGGCTGCCTGCCAACTGCTGAGCAGCGCTTGCTGCACCTCGGGTCGGTCGATCTGCCAGGGCATGCCCATCGATTGCGACAAGTCGGCGGCCCCTTCGAGGATCATGTCGAGGCCGGGCACGGCGGCAATCTCTGCCGCCCGCAGCACACCTTCGGCACTTTCGATCATCGCTACGACCATGGTTTGCTCGTTGGCCAGCGCGACGTACTCCGCCAGGCTGTGTTTGCCAAAGGCACCGGGGCGACCGGCATTCAGGCTGCGGGTGCCCTGCGGATGGTATTTGCAGGCTCGAATGCTGTCGGCCAAAGGCTCGGGGCCTTCGATCATCGGCAAGACAATGCCCTGGGCGCCGCCATCGAGCAGGCGCAGCAGGGTTTTCGGGTTGAGGTCCGCCACCCGCACCAGCGGGGTCAGCGCGTAACTTTCGGCGGTGCGGATCATGTTCTCCACGGTCTCGGGATTGATCAGCACGTGTTCCATATCGATGATCACAAAATCAAAACCCGCCTCGGCAATCAGTTCGATGGCCGCTGGCGACGGAATCGAGCTGATCAGGCCGTAGACCGGCTCGCCTGTTCCGAGCTTCTGCTTGAGCAGATTGGTCCTCAGCATGATTGCGGCCGGAACGCGTGCAGCGGATTCGGCACCGATTTGAAACGACGTTCGCCGTCGCCCAGCAGTCGGCGTTTGGTCAGCTCTTCCACTTCATAGAACGGCGCGAACACATCAAACGCTGCATAACGCGGACGGTGTTGCGGATGTTCAGCCTGGTAAGCAGTGATGACCTCGGCAGTCATCTGCCAGAACAGGGCCTCTTCGAGCTGATAGTGCTGATGCAGGAAGATCGCCATCTCGGCCAGGGCGATGAAAAAGAATGAATCACAGGAAAAATCCCGGACCGCATCCAGGTCGTCGGTGAGGATGAACGAGTTGCGATTGAGCTTGGCGTGGCTGGCGGGCAGCGGCACCAGAGTCGGGCACAGCTCGGGGCGACCGAGGTGTTGCGGCGAATAGCGCACGCCGTCATGGAAGTCTTTCAGGGCGATACGTTGCGGCCAGCCCTGCTTCACGATCAGGACGATGTTCTGCCCATGGGACTCCATGCCGATGCCTTCGGCGTAGAGCATGTGGATGATCGGCGACACCGCGACTTGCAGCAGTTGGCGGGTCCAGGCGTGCAGGCCGTATTGCTTGATCCAGGCATCGATAAACGGCTTCTGTTCACCGCTGCCGTAGCGGTTGTCCACGGAGCTCAAACCATTGAACGGCACCGCTTGCTCGTCGTCTTGCAGGTATTGGTGAATGCTCTCGCGCCACAGGGAGCCCATCGTGCCGTAGGCCTGGGACATCCGCGTGGCGGGCAGGTGATCGTAATCAAAGCTGACGCCGACCACTTCGCCGAGAATCACAAAGCCAAGGTCGCGGGCGGTGCTGTCGCTGCCGATCAACTGCTGCAACCAGTCGGTGATGATCGGGCCGTTCATCACCGTATGCCGGGCCAGAATTCGCGTGCTGGAGGTGTTGGTCATGCTCAGCGCGAGCTTGACGTAAGGCCGCTTTTTCTCCGTGACGTTGGCCAGGGTGCGGATCGACTGTTGCGCCTGATAGCGGTCATTGGTGGTGCCCAGATGGATCACTTCACCGCTGACCAGCTCCGGGTAGAACACCGGAACGATGATGTTTTCCCACTGCCACGGGTGCACCGGCATCAGCCAGTAATCGCCCATCGCCTTGCCTTGATCGGCGAGGCTTTCAGCCAGTTGCTGCCAGCGCTGAAGACCGAATTCCTGCTGGATAAAATCGTCGTAATTCAGGTGCCGCGAGATGTTCATCGCCCCGCAGGTTTTCGCCACCGCCAGCCAGACGATGGCAACAGGCGCGGCAAATTCCGGTCCGTAGCTCGCGTTGTCTTTCAGCGAGAAGCCGATGCGCGATTTGTAGCAAGGGTGATAGCTGTGGGCGTCCATGAAGTGCTGTTCCAGCGCATCGACGTCCAGTTGATGGGATGGCTTGGCCGCTTGATAACCCTGACTGCGCGATTGCAGATCCTTGAGCAGGGTCTGCTCCAGTTCATGGGTGAAGCGTGGCAGGTGCGGGCTGTCCTGGAGTTCGCTCAGCAGCTCCGCCAATGCTTGATGGAGGTGCGGCCGGCGGCGTGCGCCCAACGCATCAACGCGTTCGAGGCTGGCATAGTCGACGCGGATCAGCTCGAAGCTTTCGCTGAGCAATCCATTGCAGTGGTACTCCACCGGTTGTTGCTGCGCGTCGATACCGCTGACAACAAAACGGTACTGGCCGCCATCGAGGGGCGAATGGCGATACGGCAAGACGTTTTCATACAACAGCGTTTGCAGCAGTTGACCCACCACGCGCTGTTCCACTTGCTGATAGTGGCGCGGATCGGCCGTCGCCAGCCAGACGCCTGGCGCAGAATCCGCAGCCTGTTGTGTTGCCTGTGAAGAAGTCGCCATAGTCATAACCTTGTCCATGAAAGAATTAACGGTGTTCGAGGGCGGAGGGCAATGCCTCGGCCGGCTCGTCGGATGCGTGAACGGGAAAACGCCAGGCACAGGGCAATGCCAACAGGATGAGGATGCCGGTGGCCAAGAAGACCTCGCTGATTGCCCCCGAGCTGGCCATCGAAGCTACCCCGCCCCCGGTCTCGGCAGTCAGCCGGAGTTCCAGCCACAGGGAAGCAATCACGATGGCCAGCGACGAGACGAGACGACGGGAAATGTTGTTCATCGCCGCGCCTTGAGTGACCATCGGTTCCGGCAGCGCATCGAGCCCGGCGGTGGTGATGGGGATGTAGGACAGGCCCAGCCCGGCGCCGCGGACCATCATCAGGAAAAACACCACACCGATTGAAGCGCCAGCCCCCAGCATGCCCAACCCCAGCGTGGCGCCCCCGGTCAGCAGCAGCCCCCAGAGCACCACGCCGCGCGGGCCGTGACGGTCCAGCCACTTGCCGCCCAGATGCCCGAACAGGCTGGCGAACAACGCCGTGCACAGCAGCGACAGGCCGGTCCAGATAGCGCTGTAGCCCATCACCACTTGCACCAGCAGCGGCAGCAGCACCAGGCATTCGAACATGCCGACCGACTGCACCACGGCGATGATCACGCTCAAGCGATAACCGCGCAGGGCAAAGATGCGCAGGTTGAGCAGCGGCGAAGTCCGGTTCAGTTCCAGTCGAACAAACGCGACCAGACACACAATGGCTGTCAGTAGCATGCCGAGGTTGATCGGATCAGTGAGGGCCTCGGCATGGCGCAGGCGGCCAACGGCAATCATCAGCAGGCCGATGCCCGTCGCGATCAACAGGTAACCCGCCAGGTCGAAAGGTTTGCGTTCCGATGCTTCGCAAGCCGGCAGCACGCCGACGCCAAGGATCAGCGCCAACAGGCCAATCGGCACATTCATCAGGAACAGCGAACGCCAACTGAACCACTCCAGCATCAGGCTCCCGCACAAGGGCCCCAACGCCGGCGCCAACATGACCGCCGCGCCCCACAGGCCGGTGACCCTGCCCCGCTCGCCCTTGGCGTACACCGAAAAAATGATCGCCAGCGACAGCGGAATCATCAGCCCGCTGGCGATGCCTTGCACCACGCGTGCGGCAATCACCAGCGCGATGGAGTTGGCCAACGCCCCCAGCAGCGAACCGCAGACAAACAACGCCACGCCCCACAAATAAAGGGATTTTCGCCCCACCCGCTGGCTGAGAAAACTGGTGAGCGGCATGGTCATGCCCATGCTCACCATGAACGCGGCCACGATCCAGGTGGCCAACAGCGGACCGATATCAAAGGCCTCCATGAACGCTGGCAACGCCGGATTCAGCGAGCTGTTGTTCAGGCTGACCGTCAACGTGCCCAACAGCACGTTGACCACCACCAACCAGCGCGGCACGGCAAACGTCAATCCCACGTTGCGACTCCGGCTTCTTGCACAAACACCTGCGGTGGTCGCGGATGACAGAGGAAATCGGCGTGGGAGATGTTGTAGCCATAGGCACCGGCCAGGGGCAGTACCAGCATGTCGCCGATCTCCACGTCCGTGAGCGGGCAATCGCGGCTCAGCACATCCTTGGGCGTACAGAGTTGCCCAACGACGGTCCACTCCTGTTGTGGCGCCGTTGAAGTGACGCGATGCCGGGGCAGATGAATGACCGGGTGATCATGGCCCTGGGCAACCGGCAAACGGAACTGATGAGTGCCGCCCCGACAGACCAGGAAGTGCTTGCCGTGACTGGTTTTCCTGTCCAGCACTTCAATGGCGTAATAGCCGCAGAAGGCGCTGATGAAACGACCGGGCTCAAAGCGCACGATGGGCGCATCGACACAGGCGGCAAGGCTCTGCGCCAAATGCGTACACAAGCGCTGCCAGTCGAATTGCTGCGGCCCGAGGTAATTGACGCCGATGCCACCGCCCACGTTGAGGTGAGTGACCGCTGCGGGATCGGCCGACAACGCCTTCCATTGCGACCAGCGCTGCAAGTACAGATCGAGCAATTGTTCATGGCGTTCCACCAGCGACTGATGGGACATGGCATGCACATGGAAACCCTTGAGCCGCAGGTGGCTGGCGTTATCGACCCAACTGACCGCTTGAGCCAGTTGCGACTCATCGATCCCGAACGGTGTCGCCGTGCCGGCCATCGCCAGTTTGCTGGAGAGCGGCGACGGCAGTTCAGGATTGATCCGCAGCAAGACGTCTTGCACGCGTCCCGCTTCCAGTGCCAACCGTTGCAGGCGGACGATCTCATTCAGGCTTTCGATGTGAATCGCTTCGACCTGATGTTGCAGCGCCGAACGCAGATCGGAGTCCAGTTTGCCGGGGCCGGAGAAGATGAATGGCTTGCGCGTCGGGCAGGCCTGGAGGCGATCGATCTCGCCGCCGGAAGAGATCTCGAAGCCGTGGACCAACGGCGCGACGGCGGCGAGGATTTGCGGTTCGCTGTTGGCCTTGATCGCGTAATAAAGCTCCACGCCGTCGGGCAGCGCCGCCATCACCTGCGTCACGTGCTGTTTCAGCGCGTCCAGGTCATAGATGAACAGCGCCAGCGGATCTTCGTGTTGCACGCGGGCTTCGTCGATGGCGGCCAATACCGTTTCGGGCAACTTATCCATGCTTGGCTTCCTTGCCCCACGGGGACACCAGACTGACGTAGCTGGCCTGGCGATCGGCCTTGGCTGCGAGGCGGACTTTCAGGTTGGTTTTGCAGGCAATCGGCTGACCGGCGATCAAGGCATCCAACTCCGGCGCAGCGCGGGTCAATTCGGCGCGGATGCTGACCAATTGCTGCTCCACCCGTTGCCACATCAGCGGCGCCAGGTGCGGACGTTCCCAACTCAAGGCCAGTACAGCCTCGGACAAGTTGTTGACGAACAGACAATAGACGATGCGATTCCAGCCTTGCTGGCGCGAATACAGCAGTGACTCGCGCACCCGTGGATGAACGTCTGCGTCGATCCGGGAAGCACCCAGCTCGTCGGTCAGTTTGACCCCTTCGAAATCCCGCAGCAGCAAGCGTTGTGGACGGCCGTTGTCATGCACCAGCACGCTGTTCTGCAAATGCGGCTCCATGACGATGCCGTGGTTGAAGAACAGTGCCAGCACCGGCCGTAGCAGCAGCGCCTGATAGTCGTCGAACCAGCTCAACAGCGTTTGATCGTCGATGTCATTGCCGTTGAACCGGCTCAGGAACTCATGCACCAACGGCGGCAAATGCAGGCCTCGAGCGAACAACGTACCGGCCATGATGCTGCAGTCGGTGCCGGTGTCGAGGCAGAAGTTTTCCCGCAGGATTGCCCCGGTCTGTTCGCGGAACCAGTGGTTATCGGCTTCGCTGGCCTGTTGCGGCGCCCAGCTCAGGTTGCCCGGCTCAGCCACCACCGACAGCCCGCCCAGGGTTTCGGGTTGGGTCAATTGGAGGTTACGAAAGACCCGGTCGATCATCAGTGCGCTTTCCAGTTCGTACCAGGCGTTTTTCCTGACGCAATTGGTGATGCGCACGTTCAGCGAGCCCTTGATGAAAAACTCATGGCCCTCGATGTACCAGGTCCGGATCGACGCCGTGGGGTTGGCCATCAGCCCTGTGGCGCCAAGATCGACGATGGCAGCGGATTTCAACAAACGCTGAACCCGACCATCCTGCATGAACAACTGCGCCTGCACCGGGTGCATGCAGATAACCGCGTGCCCTGGCCGTGCCTGCGCTTGATCGGCAAAACCGGCCAGCACTTGGGCCTTGCTCAGGCCGTTGGCCCCGACGTTCAATCCTTCCAGCGGCACCTCGAACAGGTGCAACGGCGTGCGAGCCTGGAATTCCGGGGCGTAGGTTTCCTGGGCCAGATGCGCTGGCCACAGGCGCGCCTTGGGTGCCGGGTGGTTCGGATGACCGAACCACAAGCCCTGTTCGCTGGCGAGGTAACCACTGAGCGGTGCCGGGTGCTGACCGTCCATGTTGTGGCCGACGATGGCCGCGGTCAGCAACTGGCTTTGCAACACCTGATCCAGCAACTCGTCGTTGCTGGCGCGGGTCATGTGTTCGCAGGCCGCGAGCAACTGCTCGACGAATTCGGTGAATCTCAGGCACGACCAGTCGCCCTCGCCACGCCGGGCATAAACGTCCGACAGGTAACGGTGACTGCCCAGACCATCACGGCGGTCCACCATCACAAAGAACTGCTGCTGGTTGGGCAGGCTGACGGTCAGGGGAATGCCTTTCCATTCCAGGCCCTCGAGGTAACTGCCCGGGGGGATACCTTGCATCTGTGTCGGCCAACTGTAACTGAGGCAGTTTTCCGGTAAGGCGAACTCTTTGATCAAACAATTAAGCAACGCGCGCGTCGTCGCCAACTCACTGACCATATTCGATAAAACACTGCGATCTGGATGATTCATGGGTGCTCCACAGTAACCCGCGAGGCTACTGGACACGTTATATGGCGAAAAAATTAGTTGCTGACCGGCCTGTTTAACAGCCGACGAAACCCCACGTAACGACATCACTTCATTGAACCTTTTTAAACAATCAGATGAACATCAAGTTATTTGCAGCAACGCCATCAAACTGCAACTCAGCGGACTGCCAACGGAACTTCGATTGATTCATTCAAGGGCGCAACTGCAATAACGCTGCCGCCATTGCATTATCAAAACGCTGGATGACTTGCTGGCATTGTTCATCGTCGATAATCAAGGGCGGCAACAAGCGGATGACATTGCCCTTGCGACCGCCGCGTTCCAGCAACAGGCCTTGTTTGAAGCACTGTTGCTGGATGGCCACGGCCAGCGCCGGGTCCGTCGGGAAATGCCCGTGGCGATCAGCCGGCTGGCGCTCATCGACGATCTCGATGCCCAGCATCAGGCCACGACCGCGCACTTGTCCGAGGGCCGGATAATGCGCCTGCAATTCGACCAGTCGATCCTTGAGCCACTGGCCCTGGCGCTCGGCCTGGGCGGCGAGGTTTTGCTGTTGCAGCACCAGCAATGTGGCCAGCCCGGCGGCCATGGCCATCTGGTTGCCACGGAACGTCCCGGCGTGATTGCCTGGCTCCCAGGCGTCGAATTCACGACGGATGCCCAGCACCGCCATGGGCAAACCGCCACCGACCGCTTTGGACATGACGATCAGGTCCGGCTCGATGCCGGCGTGTTCGAAGGCAAACATCTTGCCGGTGCGACCGAAACCGGTCTGCACTTCGTCGAGGATCAGCAGGATGCCGTGCTTGCGCGTCACCTCACGGATCGCCCGCAGCCAGCCCGCCGGGGCACAGTTGACCCCGCCCTCACCCTGCACCGCTTCAAGGATCACCGCCGCGGGCAGTGACACGCCGCTTTCAACGTCTTCGATGAACTGGGTGAAATAGTGGGTCAAGGCCTCGACCCCGGCCTCACCGCCAATGCCCAGTGGGCAACGGTATTCGTGGGGGTACGGCATGAACTGCACCCCGGGCATCAGGCTGGCAATGGCATTTTTCGGCGCCGTGTTGCCGGTCAGGGCCAGGGCGCCGTGGGTCATGCCATGGTAGGCCCCGGAGAAACTGATGATGTTGTTGCGCCCGGTATAGGTCTTGGCCAGTTTCAGCGCAGCCTCCACCGCATCCGCCCCGGACGGCCCACAAAACTGAAGGCAGTAATCGCGCCCCTGGTTCGGCAACAGGCTGAGCAGGGTTTCGCTGAAGGCGTCCTTGACCACGGTGGTCAGGTCCAGCGTGTGCATCGGCAGGCCTGAGGCGAGGAAGCTGTCGAGGCTGGCCATGACGGCCGGATGATTGTGCCCCAAGGCCAAAGTACCGGCGCCGGCCAGGCAATCGAGGTAAGTATTGCCCTCGACATCAGTCACCCAGAGCCCGTTCGCCTTGGCGATGGCCAGCGGCAACTTGCGTGGATAACTGCGCACATTAGATTCGAACTTATTTTGTCGTACCAAATAGTCGGCATTGGTTTTTTGCAAAGGATTAGAGTGCAATACGCCATCATTCAACATCGTTTCACCCTCGTTAAATTCGATATGCAACTTATTCTCATTTAGAAGTTGTTGCAACTAATTCTTACAACCTATTTGGACATTTACATATAGCGATTTGAACTACATTAAAAATAATCAGGCACGCAAAAAACCAAGTTAATAAACCTGGTATGAATTCCGAAAGTGCCATTATCTGGCCATGATCTTGTAATGCTACTGACAACTTATATATAGGCTATCGACAAATAGCGACTTATACGCAAGTGTCTTGATTATTCATTAACAGAGGGTGTGCATATGTCCTTTCTCAATACGAATCAGGTCATGGTCCAACGAAGACGCCCCGATCCCTGGGGCGTATGACACGGGTTAATCAGAAGTCGACGGTCGCCGAAAGGAGATAGGTGCGCGGGGTCGACAGCGTCAAGCCAGGCTCGCTGTCATCCGAGGCTCCGGCCGAACTCCAGTAGCGCTTGTCCGCCACGTTCTCGACATTGGCACGCAGGGTGATGTTCTTTTCCTCGACCTTGAACGCATAGCGTGCGCCCACGTCGAAACGCTCCCAGGAGTCGATTTCCTTGTTGTTAGACTGGTCCAGGTACTGCGAGCTGGAATAGATGCCGCGGCTGGTCAGGGTCAGGCCCTGTACAGTCGGCACGTCCCACTCGGCGCCCAGGTTGACGTTGTATTTCGGTGTGGCCGGGGCCCGGTTGCCGTCGAAGGTGCCATTGGTGGTGTCATTCAACTCGCTGTCGATGTACATGACGCCGCCGAGCAGGCGGAAACCATCGAGCGGCTCACCGAACATACTCAGTTCCACACCGGTGTTCTCACGCTTGCCGTTGGGGCCGAAAACGCGCGTCGTGGCATTGGTCTCGTAGGCCGGCTGCTTGATGCGGAACACGGCGGCGGTGACGGCGAACGCACCAGCGTCGTACTTGGCACCGACTTCGACCTGGCGGCTGATGAACGGCGGGAAAATCTGGTCCTCGTTAATCGAAGTCGACGGCGCGATCTTGCCTTGGCTCAGGCCTTCCATGTAGTTGGCATACAGCGACAGCTTGTCGGTTGCCTTGAACAGGATGCCGCCCGACGGCGAAACCTTTTCCTCGTCGTAGGCGGTATCGCCTCTGACGTTATCGGTCCAGTCGTCAACCTTCACGCGCTGCCAGCGGGCGCCGAGGGTCAGCAGCAAGCGGTCATCGAAGAAACCCAGGGTGTCGGACAACGCCACGCCGGTGGACCGGTTCTCGGTATAGACCTCCGAATCCTGTCGCGTGGGCCTGCCAGGCGTTGGTGTTTCAACGGGGTTATAAATGTTGCTGTTGCCCGCGGCATAACGGGCGCCGCCATTTTCGAAGTCCATGTAGTAATAGCTGGCGGCCAGGTTTATTTCATGGCTTACCGGGCCGGTATGGAACCAGTTGCGCACACCCGCCGTGGCCGTGCGGACATTTTCGTCACGGGTGAAGTCACGGGGTAGAACGCTGAAATTGCCGGCGTTGTTGATGACCGAAACGGCATGTCGGAGGAATTCATGGTTACTTTTGCGCGCGCCCACGCCGCCGTACAACATGACGGAGTCATTGACATCGAATTCAGCGTTCACCGTGCCGAACGTGTCGTTGGTGCTCGCCTTGCTCCAGGGCTGCGCATAGTTGCGGCGCACATCGCTGGCATGCGGCACCTGCGCGTTCGGGCCAATCTGTACGCGCTCCTGCGGTGCGTCGGTATCCCGCTCGGTGCGCCCGATGTCCGTCGAGAGTCGCAGGCGTTCACCGCGAAAATCCAGGCCCAGTACGGCCATCTCGCGGTCGACATTCTGGTGATCCCATTCGGTGTCGCCGGACTGCTTCACCCCGTTGAAACGAAGACCGAACTTGTTGTCTTCACCAAAGCGCCGGCCGACATCCACGGCACCGCCGACCTGGCTGTCGGAAGCGTACATACCGGTAAACGAAGTGATGGGCTTGTCGGTCGCGCGCTTGGGCACCACGTTGATCCCGCCGCCCACGCTGCCCCGCGGCGAAATGCCGTTGATGAGCTGGGTCGGGCCTTTGATGACGTCGACGCGGTCGGCCATCTCCATGTCGATCGTATAGGTCGGCAGGACGCCGTAGAGGCCGTTGTAGGAAACATCACTGTTGAACAGGCTCAACCCTCGAATGGTGAACTGCTCATAGCGCCCACCCGCCGGGTTGGTGACACGAACCGAAGGATCGCTGGCGATCAGGTCGCCCAAGGTACGCGCCTGCTGGTTTTTGACCACCTCGCTGGTGTAGGTGGTCATGCTGAACGGCGTTTCCATAAAGTCTTTCGAGCCCAGCAAGCCTTGCGACCCGCGACGCGCGACCTGGCCGCCGGCATACGGATCGCCGTGCTCCGAGTCAGTGGCACCGACAATCGAGGTGGCGCCCAGTTGCAGGCTGCCGCCTTCTGGCGCCGGGGTCAGGATGTACGCCTCTTCACCCACTGGCTGCAGTTGCAGACCGGAACCCTGCAACAGTCGGGCAAAGCCCTCCTCGACCGCATATTCGCCGGAAAGACCAGGACTGGTGCGACTGCCTACCAGCGCCGGGTCCACTGACAGATTGACCCCGGCCAGCCCGGCGAAACGGGTCAGCGCTGCACTGAGGCTTCCTGCCGGCACCTGGTAACTGCGTCGAGGCGCGTCTTCGGCCCAACCGGCAGTGATGAACAACGGACAGGCACTCAGACTCAGCATCAGACTCAAGTGCAACAACGGGCGCAACCTGGAAGAACCCAGACGCGAATTGCAGGGCATCACTACGGGCATTGAGAATCTCTCTGATTTCGTTTCACTTGCCTTGAATGACAAGCGACGCGAAAAAAGGGGACAAGCTTCAGACATTATTTTTACGCGGCAGTAACGTGACCCAGTAACGGGTTCGTCTCTGCACTTCCAGCGGCAAGCTGGCGGCCAGCAACGTCAGGATGCGATCGGTGTCTTCCAGACGGAAACTGCCGGTGACGCGCAGGGATTCGAGCTCCGGTTCCCAGCGCAACAATCCCGGCCGATGGGTGCTGAGTTCGCGCAGAAAATCGCCCAGGGGCTGGTTCTGCGCCATCAACACGCCGTCGCGCCAGCCTGGAGCAAGCACATCGAAAGGTTCGACGCGCCCTGCCCCCATCGCCTGAAGGCTGACTTGCTGACCTGCACGCAACGAAAAGACTGGTCCGCGCAACGGCTGCAATTGCACCGCGCCTTTAAGCACCGACACCTTGCACCCTGTCTGTCCCTGGCGAACGCACACTTCGCTCTGACTGACGACTACTTGCCCGAAGTGCGTCTGGATCGTCAGTGGCGATGTGCCGGGCACCTTCAGCGCTATTTCGCCTTCCACAAGTGTCAGTCGCCGATTCTTCAGGTCGATATCGACGGCACTCGCGGTATTCAATTGCAGCGAGCTGCCATCGGCCAACTGGACTTTTTTGCCCTCCCCGGTCGCGGTCCGCAGGTCAGCGCGCCAGACATCCAGAGGTAGCTGCCGGCTGATCAGCCAGGCAGTTGGCACCAGCGCCACCGCCCCCACGGCGCGCTTGAGCACCGTGCGCCGACTCGTCTGCGGCCGATCCAGGCTGGCCATGGCCAGTGCCGACGGCAGGTCGGCAAAGCGTTGACGCAAGAGTTGGGCTTTCTGCCAGGCTTGTTCGTGACTAGGGTGGCTGTCACGCCAGTGCTGGAGATTGGCGCGATCGCGCTCGTTGGCGGCGCCTGATTCCATGAGTGCCAGCCATTGAGCGGCAGCCCGCACGACTTGCCGGGCTTCAGCCGAAGGTGGCGAACCGATCACAATTCCACCAGCAGGCAATGCTCATAGGCTTGCGCCATGTAGCGCTTGATTGTGCGCTCCGAGACTTGCAGGCGTTCAGCAATCTCGTGATAACCCAAACCCTCCAACTGGCTCCAGAGAAACGCTCGTCGCACCGCGGTCGGCAATCCATCGAGCAACTCATCCAGGGCTTGCAGGGTTTCCAGCAGCAACCAGCGTTGCTCGGGAGACGGCACGCAGTCCTCAGGCAGCAGCGCCAGCGCACTGAGGTAGGCCTGTTCCAGGCTGCGACGCTTATAGAAGTTGGTGAGCAGTCGCTTGCCGACGGTCGCCAGATAGGCGCGAGGTTCTTTCAGATCAGCGATGTGTTGGGAGCTGGCGAGTAAACGCACGAACGTGTCCTGGCTCAAATCCGCCGCATCATGGCCATTGCTCATGCGTCGACTCAACCAGCTTTCGAGCCAGCCACGATGGTCGCGGTACAGGTCGTGAAAGGTTTGCGCCGCCGGCATCGCTGCATCACTCATCTAAAGGAACCCTGCGCGAAGAAATATTTTAAATGCGACTCATTCTAATTAGTGTTGATACTTCAAACCAAGCGCTTTATGCGTTTTGCCCTCAGGAAAAATTTGACTCCGCGAATGAAAGACAGGGGTTTCTGCCACGCAGCCACCGGTTAGTCAGGGCTGGGCGTTATGGCGGGATATCGTCGAGAGGAGGAAGAATCAGACACGCGGCGGCATTTGGCTGGCAGATTCAAATGCCCTTGGTTGCGAAGACAAGGAGAAAAGCCAAATCGCAGGCACAAAAAACCCCGGTCTTTCGACCAGGGTCTTTGCTATCGACTCGAAGTAGGCACTGGCTTTACCAGCAGCTTTCTTCGTAGCTCCAAGGCGTTCAGTGGGCCTTGAGGCAGATATGGCGCAGCGGACGGGACTCGAACCCGCGACCCCCGGCGTGACAGGCCGGTATTCTAACCGACTGAACTACCGCTGCGTATCGCTTTGGACTTGCGTCCAAGTAACTCGTCTGACTGAAAGCTTCGAGGCTTTCAATCTCGAACCAGAATAAACCCTGACTCGGAAAATATGGCGCAGCGGACGGGACTCGAACCCGCGACCCCCGGCGTGACAGGCCGGTATTCTAACCGACTGAACTACCGCTGCGCGTCGGTGGAGGCTTTTAAAAGCTTCCATCTTGCTTTCGCAAGACTCTCGGAAGTGGTGGGTGATGACGGGATCGAACCGCCGACATTCTGCTTGTAAGGCAGACGCTCTCCCAGCTGAGCTAATCACCCGTTTGCATCTCCGAGGCCGCGAAATTTACGCAGGTACCGAAGCTAAGTCAATACCCCGCTTGAAGTTTTTCTGAAAAAGACAAAATCATGTCATTTCCCGCAGCGCTGCCAATGGCGGTCTGCAACCTCAAGACGCCGCTGTCGCGGCCCCTGCCCGAATTACTCGCTGTAAATCATCTTCTTGGTCATGCCGCCATCGACCACGAACTCCTGGCCCGTGACGAAACCGGCGTTCTTCGACAACAGCCAGGCGACCATCGCCGCCACGTCCTCGACCGTCCCTACCCTGCCCGCCGGATGCTGGGCATGATCAGCATCGGTCAGAGGTTCGGCACGGCGCGCAGAGGGATCTCGCGCATCGATCCAGCCGGGGCTGACCGCATTGACGCGAATTTCCGGCCCGAGGCTGATGGCCAAGGCATGAGTCAAGGCCAACAGGCCGCCCTTGCTCGCCGCGTAAGCCTCGGTGTCGGGTTCCGACTGCCCGGCGCGGGTCGAGGCCAGGTTGACGATCGCGCCGCTGTGAGCGCGCAGATACGGCGCACAGTGCTTGGCCAACAGCATCGGCCCACTGAGATTCACCGCCAGCACCCGATTCCAGTACGCCAGATCGAGGCTTTCAAGGGTGATGTTGTGCGGATCGGCAACCGCCGCGTTGCACACCAGCGCATCCAGACGCCCAAACTGCCCCAGCACCTCCGCGACGCCCAATGCCACCTGCCCTTCGTTCGAGACGTCCATGGCGATGAACCAGGCATTGTCGCCGAGCACCTTCGCCACTTTCGAACCGCGCACTCGATCAAGATCAGTCAGCACCACCTGCCAGCCTTCGCTGATCAGCCAGGCCGAGATCCCCAGACCTATGCCCCGCGCAGCACCCGTGACCAGTGCAACGCGGCCATTGGTGCCAGTACCCGGCGCGGACAACTCGATCACAAGGCAGCCAACCCGCGCGCCAGATCGGCTTGCAGGTCGGCCACGTCTTCCAGACCGACCGCGATGCGGATCAGGCTGTCACGAATGCCCGCGGCTTCACGCTCTTGCGGCGCCAGACGGCCGTGAGAGGTGGTGCTTGGGTGGGTAATGGTGGTTTTGCTGTCACCGAGGTTGGCGGTGATGGAAATCAAGCGGGTCGCATCGATAAAGCGCCAGGCGCCCTCTTTGCCGCCCTTGACCTCGAAACTCACGACCGCACCGAAGCCTTTCTGCTGACGCAGGGCCAACTCGTGCTGCGGATGGCTTTTGAGACCGGCGTAATGGACTTTTTCGATGCCCTCCTGCTGCTCCAGCCATTCGGCCAGTTGCTGGGCATTGGCACAGTGAGCCTTCATGCGCAGGCTCAGTGTTTCCAGGCCCTTGAGGAAGATCCAGGCGTTGAACGGGCTCAGGGTCGGCCCGGCAGTGCGCAGGAAACCGACGACTTCTTTCATCTGTTCGCTGCGACCGGCCACAACACCGCCCATGCAACGGCCCTGGCCGTCGATGAACTTGGTCGCCGAGTGCACGACGATGTCCGCGCCCAACTTCAGCGGCTGCTGCAATGCCGGGGTGCAGAAGCAGTTGTCGACCACCAGCATCGTGCCTTTGGCATGAGCGATTTTCGACAGCTCGGCGATGTCCACCAACTCCGCCAGCGGGTTGGAGGGCGATTCGACGAACAGCAATTTAGTGTTGGCCTTGATCGCCGCATCCCAGCCGGACAAATCCGCCAGAGGCACGTAATCGACTTCAATGCCAAAGCGCTTGAAGTACTTCTCGAACAGGCTGATGGTCGAACCGAACACGCTGCGCGATACCAGCACGTGATCGCCGGCACTGCACAGGCTCATCACCACCGCCATGATCGCGGCCATGCCGGTCGCCGTGGCCACGGCTTGCTCGGCGCTTTCCAGCGCGGCAATGCGCTCTTCGAACGCACGCACGGTCGGGTTGGTGTAGCGCGAGTAAACGTTGCCCGGCACTTCACCGGCAAAACGTGCGGCCGCGTCGGCTGCAGTACGGAATACGTAGCTGGAAGTGAAGAACATCGGATCACCGTGTTCGCCTTCCGGCGTGCGGTGCTGACCGGCGCGTACGGCCAGGGTATCGAACGCTACGCCTTCGAGGTCGCTGTCCAGCCGACCGGCATCCCAATCCTGACTCATGCTGTCACTCCTTGCCTTGCTCTTTTTAGTAGATACAAAACCGGCCCCTCAGGGCCGGTAGTTACTCAGTTGTTATACAGATCAATGATCGCACTGACTGCCTGCGTCTTGACCTTGGAGGCATCATTACGTGCCTGCTCGATCTTGTTCAGGTAAGCCTCGTCGACGTCGCCGGTGACGTACTGGCCGTCGAACACCGCGCAATCGAACTTCTCGATCTTGATCTTGCCGCCACCGACCGCTTCGATCAAGTCAGGCAAGTCCTGATAGATCAACCAGTCAGCGCCGATCAGATCAGCCACGTCCTGGGTCGAACGGTTGTGCGCGATCAACTCGTGAGCGCTCGGCATGTCGATGCCGTAGACGTTCGGATAACGAACGGCCGGTGCCGCGGAGCAGAAATAGACGTTCTTGGCGCCGGCTTCGCGGGCCATCTGGATGATCTGCTTGCAGGTGGTGCCACGAACGATGGAGTCGTCCACCAGCATCACGTTCTTGCCGCGGAATTCCAGCTCGATGGCGTTGAGCTTCTGGCGTACGGATTTTTTCCGTGCAGCCTGGCCCGGCATGATGAAGGTCCGGCCGATGTAGCGGTTCTTCACGAAGCCTTCGCGGAACTTGACGCCCAAGTGGTTCGCCAACTCCAGGGCCGCGGTGCGGCTGGTGTCCGGAATCGGGATGACCACGTCGATGTCGTGATCCGGACGCTCGCGCAGAATCTTCTCGGCGAGTTTCTCACCCATGCGCAGACGTGCCTTATAGACCGACACGCCGTCGATGATCGAGTCCGGACGCGCCAGATAAACGTGTTCAAAGATGCACGGGGTCAGGGACGGGTTGGTCGCGCACTGACGGGTGTGCAGCTTGCCGTCTTCAGTGATGTAGACCGCTTCGCCCGGTGCCAGGTCGCGAATCAGGGTGAAACCGAGCACGTCCAGCGAAACGCTTTCGGAGGCGATCATGTACTCGACGCCTTCGTCGGTGTGACGCTGACCGAAGACGATCGGACGGATGCCGTGCGGGTCGCGGAAACCGACGATGCCGTAACCGGTCACCATCGCTACAACCGCGTAACCACCGACGCAACGGTTGTGCACGTCAGTTACAGCGGCGAACACGTCTTCTTCGGTTGGCTGCAACTTGCCGCGCTGGGCCAGTTCGTGCGCGAACACGTTGAGCAGCACTTCCGAATCGGAATTGGTGTTGACGTGGCGCAGGTCAGATTCGTAAATCTCCTTGGCCAGCTGTTCAACGTTGGTCAGGTTACCGTTGTGCGCCAGAGTGATGCCGTAAGGCGAGTTGACGTAAAACGGTTGGGCTTCGGCCGAAGTCGAACTGCCCGCGGTCGGGTAACGCACATGGCCAATGCCCATGTGGCCGACCAGGCGCTGCATGTGACGCTGATGGAACACGTCACGCACCAGGCCATTGTCCTTGCGCAGGAATAACCGGCCATCATGGCTGGTCACGATACCGGCAGCGTCCTGGCCGCGGTGCTGGAGGACGGTTAGCGCGTCATACAGCGCCTGATTGACGTTCGACTTACCGACGATACCGACGATGCCACACATGCGACGCAACCCCTACTTAATGGATCTGAACTGAACACAACTCACTGAGGCGTTTTGGCCATCGGCAAGAGGTGCTCCTTGAACGGTATCTCAGCGGGTACGCTGATACCACTGGCAAGCCACTGACTGCTCCACCCGAGAATCAGGTTTTTGGACCAGTCTGCAACCAATAGAAATTTTGGCACGAGCTGTGACTCTTGCCACCACCCGTCCTGCTGTACCGGCCCCAGGCTCAACAGCCCGACCGCCACGACCACCAGCAACACGCCACGCGCAGCACCGAAGGCCATGCCGAGGAATCGATCGGTCCCGGATAGCCCGGTGACGCGAACCAATTCGCCGATAAGATAATTGATCATCGCGCCTACGATTAACGTGGCGACAAACATGATGGCACAGCCCGTGATCACACGGGCCGACGGCGTTTGGATGTATCCGGCGAGGTACTCGGACAATGAACCACCGAACATCCAGGCGACGACTCCTGCGATGATCCAGGTCACCAGCGACAGTGCTTCTTTGACGAAGCCGCGGCTCAGACTGATCAATGCGGAGATGGCGACGATTGCAACGATCGCCCAGTCAACCCAGGTAAATGGCACAGTGCAGCCTACAGACGGATAAGGCGGCGCATTTTAGCAGAGCGCATGGCTATCGGTAAGCTGCGATTGTCAGTGCATTTCAAATCGAGGCGATAGTTTTAACCACGCTCAGGCTGGAAACGCACCACAAAACCCTTGAGGTTCTGCTGGCGGCTCAACAAGTCACGCAGACGATCGGCTTCTGCCCGCTCGATCAGCGGCCCGACAAACACCCGATTCTTGCCGTCGGCAGTTCGAATGTAGGCGTTGTAACCCTGGCTGCGCAGGGATTTCTGCAGGCTTTCTGCACTGGCACGGCTCGACAGGCTGGCCAGTTGCACCGACCAACTGACCGACAGGCCATTGGCATCGACGCGGCTTTGAGTCGTGTCCGGCTTGCCCGGTGCAGCCGTGATGGGCTGGCTAGGTGCAACCGTTGGTTTGTTGGCCGGAGGTGGCGCGACCGGTTTGGCGGCAGGCGCAGGCGTCACCGGTACGCTCGGGGCAATCGCTGTCGACGGTGCTTCTTGCTGAGCGATTTCATCATCACTCGGCACAGGTTCCTGAGGCAGCGCTTGCGGTTCAGGCACCACCACCGGCTCGACCTGAACTTGCGGCACCGCAGGCGCTTGCGGCGCAGCCGGGGCTTCAACCGTCACTTGACGCTGTTCATCCTGGCGGGAAAACAGCATCGGCAGGAAAATCACCGCCAGCGCCACCAGAACCAGGGCGCCGACCATGCGCTGTTTGTATGCCTTATCCAGCAATGCCATTTGCCGCTTCCTCCGTGGAGCGCCGGGACAGCCATTCTAGGGCCTCGGCGACACAATAAAATGATCCGAACAACAGAATCTCGTCGTCGCTCGTCGCCAGCGCGCACTGCCCTTCCAGGGCGGCGGCCACGCTGTCATAAGATGTTACCGAGGCGCCAAGGTTATGCAACGCTGCGTGCAAATCGGCAACCGGGCGTGCTCGTGGCGAATCCAGCGGCGCGACGGCCCAGTGCTGGACACTAGCACTCAATTCACCGACGACACCATCCAGATCCTTGTCTGCCAACAGTCCGAACACTGCCAAACGCTTGCCGGCCGGTGGACGGCTGGCCAGGCGACGAGCCAGATACTCTGCCGCATGGGGGTTATGCCCCACGTCCAGCAACAAATTCAGACGCTTGCCCTGCCAGTCGAATTGACGGCGATCGAGGCGACCGACCACCCGAGTGGCTTTCAGCGCAGCAATAATTTGCGCATCCACCCACGGCAACCCGAGCAACAGGTAAGCCTGCAACGCCAGCGCGGCGTTTTCCATCGGCAGATCGAGCAACGGCAGATCATGCAGCTCGACAGCACGCCCTTGAGCGTCAAGACCGCGCCATTGCCAGTTGTGATCGGTGATACCGAGGTCGAAATCGCGCCCACGCAGGAAAAACGGGCAATTGAGCTCGCGCGCTTTATCCAGCAGGGGTTGTGGAGGATTCAGGTCGCCACACAGCGCAGGCGCGCTCTGGCGGAAGATGCCGGCCTTTTCGAACGCGACGGATTCTCGGGTATCGCCCAGATAGTCCGCGTGATCGACACCAATGCTGGTGACCAGCGCCATATCGGCGTCGACCACATTGACCGTGTCCAGACGCCCGCCCAACCCGACTTCCAGCACCACCGCATCGAGACTGGCGTGTTGAAACAGCCAGAACGCCGCCAAGGTGCCCATTTCGAAGTACGTCAGCGAAGTATCGCCACGACCCGCCTCGACCGCAGCAAAGGCTTCGCACAGCTCGGCGTCAGTGGCTTCGACGCCATTGACCTGCACCCGCTCGTTATAACGCAGCAGGTGCGGAGAATTGTAGACACCTACGTTCAGGCCCTGCGCCCGCAGCAACGAAGCCACGAATGCGCAGGTAGAACCTTTGCCGTTGGTGCCGGTGACCGTGATCACCCGAGGCGCCGGCTTGCCCAGTCCCATGCGGGACGCTACCTGCTGCGAGCGCTCCAGGCCCATGTCGATGGCCGAAGGGTGCAACTGCTCAAGGTAGGCGAGCCACTCGCCAAGGGTACGTTCGATCATAGGTTGGCGGGCACCGGTGGGACCACGATTGGCTCGATTGGCGCGGCGACGAATTGCGGTGTCGGCAGGCCCATCATTTGTGCCAGCAGATTGCCCAGACGCGGACGCAGTTCCTGGCGGTGAATAATCATGTCGATCGCACCGTGCTCCAGCAGGAACTCACTGCGCTGGAAACCTTCCGGCAGTTTTTCGCGAACGGTCTGCTCGATAACGCGCGGACCGGCGAAGCCGATCAGGGCTTTGGGCTCACCGACAATCACGTCGCCGAGCATCGCCAGACTGGCGGAAACACCGCCGTAGACCGGGTCGGTCAGTACGGAGATGAACGGAATGCCTTCTTCACGCAGACGCGCCAGCACCGCAGAGGTCTTGGCCATTTGCATCAGGGAGATCAGGGCTTCCTGCATCCGCGCACCGCCGGAAGCGGAGAAGCAGATCATCGGGCAGCGGTTTTCCAGTGCGTAGTTGGCGGCGCGAACAAAACGCTCGCCAACGATGGCGCCCATCGAACCACCCATGAAGGAAAATTCGAAGGCCGCCACCACGACCGGCATACCCAGCAAGGTGCCGCTCATGGAGATCAGGGCGTCTTTTTCGCCGGTCTGCTTCTGTGCAGCGGTCAGGCGATCCTTGTACTTCTTGCCGTCGCGAAACTTCAGACGGTCAACCGGCTCCAGGTCCGCGCCCAGTTCGGCACGGCCTTCAGCGTCGAGGAAGATATCGATGCGGGCGCGTGCGCCGATACGCATGTGGTGGTTGCACTTGGGGCAAACGTCCAGGGTCTTTTCCAGCTCCGGACGATACAGCACAGCCTCGCAAGACGGGCATTTGTGCCACAGACCTTCAGGCACCGAGCTCTTCTTGACCTCGGAACGCATGATCGAAGGGATCAGTTTGTCTACTAACCAGTTGCTCATGCTTTCTTTCTCCAGTACCGGCGGCCCGAACGCTCTGGTTCGCAGCCCCGCGTATGCCCTTGAGCTAAATTCATGTGTGTGTGGCGATGATCGATGAATGGCCGGGTCAGTGAAGCGTGACCTGCGTACAACCCATCAATCCTCAGCCGTACCTGCTTTGTGCAGCGCAGTGCATTTTGGGACGGCGGCAGTGTGCCAGCCGTCACATCAGCTACGTGCTACTGCGTACCGCTTTAATGAATGCTTGAATCTTTGCGTGATCCTTGATGCCCTTGCTCGCCTCCACCCCGCCGCTGACGTCCACGGCATAAGGCCGAACCCGGGCAATCGCCTCAGCGACATTGTCCGGCGTCAAGCCACCGGCCAGGATGATCGGTTTGCTCAAGCCTTGCGGTATCAGAGACCAGTCAAACGCTTCACCGGTTCCGCCGGGTATACCTTCAACGTAGGCGTCGAGCAGGATACCGCTGGCGCCTGGAAACGCATCGCAGGCGGCCGCGATGTCGTCACCGGCCTTGACCCGCAGCGCCTTGATGTACGGACGGTGCCAGCCTTCGCACTCCGCCGCGGTTTCATCGCCATGGAACTGCAACAGGTCCAGCGGCACGGCGTCGAGGATTTCCCCCAACTCGCAGCGGCTGGCGTTGACGAACAACCCTACGGTGGTCACGAACGGCGGCAACGCCCCGATGATCGAGCGCGCCTGCTGAAACGTCACGGCCCGAGGGCTTTTGGCGTAGAACACGAAACCGATCGCATCTGCCCCGGCCTCAACCGCCGCCAACGCATCTTCCATGCGGGTAATCCCACAAATCTTGCTGCGAACGGCCGACATGTCGATAGAACCCCAAGGTAAATCCGAGAAAGTCCCGGATGGTAACAAAAGCGTTCGAGGGCGTCAGCCGTCAAGTTCCGAGAAACCGGTCAGGAAGTGCGGCCCGATGTAACGCTCGGGCAATTGGAACTCGTCGCGGTACTCGACCTGCACCAGGTACAGGCCGTACGGGTGCGCCGTCACCCCACCGGAACGACGAATACGACTCTCCAGCACTTCTTTCATCCACTCTACCGGGCGCTCGCCGGCACCGATCGTCATCAGCACGCCAGCAATGTTGCGCACCATGTGGTGCAGGAAGGCGCTGGCGCGGATGTCCAGCACGATCATCTTGCCGTGGCGCGTGACGCGCAGGTGATGCAGCTCCTTGATCGGCGACTTGGCCTGACACTGGCCGGCACGGAAAGCGCTGAAATCGTGGGTGCCAACCAGGTACTGCGCCGCCTCGGCCATGCGCTCGACGTCCAGCGGACGGTGATTCCAGGTAATTTCTTCGTTCAGGTGCGCAGGACGGATCTGATCGTTGTAGATCACGTAGCGATAGCGTCGGGCAATGGCCTTGAACCGCGCATGGAAATGCGCCGGCATGACCTTGGCCCAGCTGACACTGACGTCGTGAGGCAAATTGATATTGGCGCCCATGACCCAGGCTTTCATCGAACGCTCGACCTGAGTATCGAAATGCACCACCTGACCGCACGCATGCACGCCGGCATCCGTACGCCCGGCGCAGAGCAGTGACACCGGTGAGTCGGCGACTTTGGACAAGGCCTTTTCGAGCGTCTCCTGCACGGTGAGTACGCCGGAGGCCTGGCGCTGCCAGCCGCGATAGCGCGAGCCTTTGTATTCAACGCCCAACGCGATCCGGAAAAAGCCCTCGGCCGCCAGTTCGGCGGCCGGATTATCTATATTTGCCAAGGAGTGACAGCCTGCTGATATACGCAAAGGCGGGCATTATAAGGCTGTCAGGCAGGGACGCCAGAGGCGTATGTTTTTTGTGGCCTGACGTGTCGGGGTTGATCGCTCCCACGCAGAGCGTGGGAACGAGCTGTCGTGGACTGAAACAAAAACGGCAGCCTCAATGGGCTGCCGTTTTGTTTACGCCTTACCGATCAATCAAGCCAGACGCGAAAGCATTTCGTTGGCTTCGCTCTTCTGACCTGCATCCCCCTCAGTCACCACTTCATTGAGGATGTCCCGGGCGCCGTCGGCGTCGCCCATGTCGATGTAGGCCTGGGCCAGATCGAGCTTGGTCGCCACTTCGTCGGTGCCGGAAAGGAAATCGAATTCCGGCTCGTCAGCGGCGGAGGCCATGGCGTCTTCCGCGGTGAAACTCGGCTCGCCAAGACTCTGGGACAGGCGATCGAGCTCGGCGTTGACGTCTTCCAGTTCGGCTGCAAACGCGTCCGGAGCGTCTGGCGCATCCATTTCGTCAGCCAGCGACAGGTCGAAATCGGCTGGCAGCTCCAGATCGTCCAGCGCAGCCGCAGGAACAGCCGGCGCTTCAGCGACAGGCAAGTCCAGGTCCTTGACGCCGTCATCCAGGCTCAACAGGAAGTCGTCTTCGGCCAGGGTCGCCGGCGAGGCATCCCCACCAAGATCCATATCCAGGTCGAAGTCCGACAGGTCATCGAGGTTTTCCTTGATGTCGGTCTGCTGCTGCAACACCGACTCGAAGCTCAGGTCGTCGTCCAGCGGGAATTCGTCCAGATCTGCTGCAGCCACTGGTGCTGGTACAACCACTGCCGGCGAGGCAGTTTCCAGATCATCCAGGCTCAAATCGAAGGCACTGTCGAGATCATCGAGCTCAGGTTCAGGTTTTTCTGGTGCTGGTTCGGGTGCTGGCTCGGGTGCAACCACTGCCGGCGAGGCAGTTTCCAGATCATCCAGGCTCAAATCGAAAGCACTGTCGAGATCATCGAGTTCCGGTTCTGGTTCTGGCTCTGATGCAACCCCTGCCGCCGAGGCAGTTTCCAGATCATCCAGACTCAAATCGAAGGCATTGTCGAAGTCATCGGGCACTGCCGGCGCCGGCGCTTCTGGCTCGTCCAGCAGTAGATCCTTGACGTATTGCGCGTCCAGTTCGGCAGCGATCGCAGCGGCTGCGATACCACCGGCTGCCGCAACGGCCATGGCCGGGAAGCGGCTCTTGAGTTTTTCGACCTGAGCAAAGTTGTCGCCATTGGCCACCAGTTGGCGTTCCTGGGCAACGAATGCATCGCGGTCACCTTGCTGACCGTAGACTTCCATCAGCTTGAGGCGCAAGTCGCTGCGTTGAGGCTCTTGCTTGATTCCGTCTTCCAGCAAGGCGGCCGCCTGATTCAGACGACCGGCAGTGATGTGCGACTGCGCCTTGCTCAATACATCGTCATTGCGCTCGCCAGCAGGCGAAACCAATGGCGCAGCGATCGGCGGCGTCACCACAACCGGAGCAAACACCGGCGCGGGCGCAGGGGCTGGTGCAGGCGGTGGCGTTGGGGTTGGCGCGGTAGCGAGCTTCACGCTCGGCGGCGGCACTTCCAGGTCATCAAAGATGCCTTTTGGCAGGTCGAGTTCAGCGGAGAACGCCTGCTCCTCGGCCAAATCACGGGCCATGCGCAAATGCTTTTCGGCTTCTTGCTGGGCTTTGCGGCGACGCGCCAGCAACAGCAGCAGGAACAGCGCCACCACGGCGGCGCCCCCTGCCAGACCCAGCAGCCACGGATTGGTCAGCAGCTCCTTGAATTGCTGATCGTCAGAGGCTGCCGGCGTTGGCTCGACAGGCTTCTCGGCTGGAGGCGCAGCGTCCTGGGGAGCAGCCGCTTCTGGCGCAGGTGCAGGCGCTGCATCAGGATTGGCTGCGAGTTCGGCTGACATTGCCGGAGCGGTCGCATCGGGTGCCGGCGCACCCGCCGCGCCTTCAGCCTGCAACTTGGCCAGTTGATTGTTTTTCAGCTCGATCAGGCGTTGCAGCTTGTCCAGCTGACTTTGCAGATCGGTCATGCGGCTTTTCAGCTCGGCGTTGTCACGACGGGTCGTGTCGAGGCTTTCCTGGGTCACGGCCAGCTTGTTGCTCAAATTCTTGGCATCACCCGCAGCGCCTTTGCCACCGGCCTTGCCGGACTCGGCAGAGACCAGGCTCAGCTTGTCTGTCGCTGTTTGCGACGAAGGGCCTTCACCGCGAGCGCGTTTGGTGGCATCGAGCTGCTGCTGTCCGGTCCCGGGCTTCGCCACGTAGCGACGCCCCTGTCGCCACGCAGTGTTCTGCGCGGAGACTTCGGCAATGGCTTTCGGTTGCGGCAGGCTGGTGCTCTGTGCCTGATCCGGCAGACGCAGCACCTGACCGGCTTTCAACCGGTTGATGTTGCCGTCGATAAAGGCATCCGGATTCAACGCCTGGATGGCCAGCATGGTTTGCTGGACCGAGCCGCCATTGCCCGTCTTCTCGGCGATTTCCCACAGGGTATCGCGCGGCGCGGTGGTGTATTGGGAGGGTTTGGTGCCACCGGTCACCGGAGCGGTGACGGTTTGCGTCGGAGCAGGTTGCGCAGCCGCATCAGCGGTTTGCGGCGAGAACTTGGACGGATCGAGCAGCACGCTGTAATCGCGCAGCAGGCGACCGTTGGGCCACATCACCTGAACCAGGAATTTCACCATGGGTTCGGAGAGTGGCTTGCTGGATGTCACACGCAAGATGCTTTTACCGCTGGCATTGAGCACCGGGGTAAAGGTCAGGTCATTGAGAAAGGCCTGGCGATCAACGCCGGCCTTGGCGAAATCTTCGGGCGAAGCCAGGCTCGGCACCACTTCGGCAGCGGTGAGTTCCTTGACGTCGAGCAACTCGATTTCTGCCACCAGGGGTTGGTTCAGCGTCGACTTCAGGGTCAATTCCCCGAGCCCGAGGGCATGCGCCATACCGGAGGACAGCGCCGAGGCGGCCGCTATTGCTAACACCAGTTTGCGAACTTGAACCATAGCCTCATCCTTTGTTTGAACATTCCTCGGCCAGCGAGAAGGTGTTTATAGTCGCTGCCGTAAGGCATTGCGCGCGGCGGCGAAGAGTCATCGCGCGCGATCATTTCATTCATGCCACGCAAAACCCCGCAGGGAGCCCGCCTTCAGCAGTCCAGCCAAGCATAGCGCCCGACTGGATTCATTCGACAAATTGTTGCCAAGTATCTTTTACAGCAGGCCTTTTATCAACAATTCAGCCACCTGCACAGCATTGAGCGCTGCGCCTTTGCGTACGTTATCTGACGTCAGCCACAAATTAAGTTCCGACAGGTCGTCGATCCCGTGGCGAACCCGACCAACGTAAACCACGTCCTGCCCTACCGCATCGCCTACCGGCGTCGGGTAATCACCGGCTTCCACCAGCTCGATACCGGGCGCGTCTTCCAGGGCAGCGTTGACTTTTGCCAGGTCGATGTCGCTCGATGACTGCAAGGTCACGTTAAAGCTATCGCCAAAAAACACCGGGGCTTGAATGCAAGTCACGGAAATCTTTAATAAAGGCAGCGCCATGACCTGACGCAGCTCGCGTACCAGGCGTTTTTCCAGCAGCGTGTGACCCTGTTCATCAGGCTTGCCCACTTGCGCCAGCAGGTTGAAGGCCATCTGCCGATCAAAGAAGGTCGGCTCCAGCGGACGCACATTCAGCAGCTCGGCTGTTTGCCGCGCCAGCTCGGTGACGGCTTCGCGGCCCTGGGCGGAGACGGCCAGGCTGGCGGTCAAATTGATCCGTTGCAGATCGAGCAAACCGAGCAACGGCGCCAACACGACCGCCAATGTGGTGGCCGAAGGGCTTGGACTGCTGACCTGGAACGGCTTTTTCAAACCGGCCAGCACCTGCGCGTTGGCTTCAGGCACGACTTGTGGCGCCTGATCAGCCGGCAAGGCGCCGGACAAGTCGATCAACGAACAACCGGCGGCGGTGGCACGCGAGGCGAAACTCAGGGTTACCGCCGGGCCGGCAGCGAAGAACACCAGCTGGACTTTGCTGAAGTCGAACTCATCGACCTCCCGCACCCGCACGTTCTTGCCGCGAAACGGCACCGAATGCCCGGCGGATTCGCTGCTGGCGAGCAGGTGCAGATTGCCGACCGGGAAGTCGCGCTCTTCGAGAATCTGCACGAGCGTTTCGCCGACAGTACCGGTGGCGCCGATCACGGCAATATCAAAGGACTGGCTCATGGTTCTACCTCTGGCGAAACGGGGGGAGCGGCACTTTACCGGGTGGTTGGCATGCAGGCAATTCACACCCACCCCGATCGTTCCCACGCTCTGCGTGGGAACGATCGGCAGGAACAAAAAACCCGCGCCTCTTTCAAGGCACGGGTTCTTTTATGACTTCAACCGATCAACGCTCAAGCAGGATCCGCAGCATGCGACGCAGCGGTTCGGCCGCGCCCCACAGCAGTTGGTCGCCGACGGTGAACGCGCCGACGTACTGCGTGCCCATGTTCAGCTTGCGCAGACGGCCAACCGGCACGTTCAGGGTACCGGTGACCTTTGTAGGGCTCAGCTCCTGCATGCTGATTTCGCGGTTGTTCGGCACCAGTTTGACCCAAGGGTTGTGCTGGCTGATCAACCCTTCGATGTCAGCGATCGGCACATCTTTGTTCAGCTTGATGGTCAGCGCCTGGCTGTGGCAGCGCATGGCGCCGATACGCACGCAGATGCCGTCCACCGGGATCGGGCTCTTGAAGCGACCGAGGATCTTGTTGGTCTCGGCCTGGGCCTTCCACTCTTCGCGGCTCTGACCGTTCGGCAGTTCCTTGTCGATCCACGGGATCAGGCTGCCGGCCAGCGGTACGCCGAAGTTCTCGGTCGGGTACGCGTCGCTGCGCATGGCTTCGGCAACACGGCGGTCGATGTCGAGGATCGCGCTGGCCGGGTCGGCCAGTTGATCGGCGACAGCGGCGTGGGTCACACCCATTTGCTTGATCAGTTCACGCATGTGCTGCGCGCCGCCACCGGAGGCGGCCTGATAAGTCATGGCGCTCATCCACTCGACCAGACCCGCCTCGAACAGGCCACCCAGGCCCATCAGCATCAGGCTGACGGTGCAGTTGCCGCCGATGTAGTTCTTGGTGCCCGCGTCGAGCTGCTGGTCGATGACCTTGCGGTTAACCGGGTCCAGCACGATTACCGCGTCATCCTGCATGCGCAGGCTGGAAGCGGCGTCGATCCAGTAACCCTGCCAGCCGGCTTCGCGCAGCTTCGGGAACACTTCACTGGTGTAGTCGCCACCCTGGCAGGTCAGAATCACGTCGAGGGTTTTCAGCTCTTCAATGCTGTAAGCGTCCTTGAGCGGAGCAATATCCTTACCCACGGACGGGCCTTGGCCACCGACATTGGAAGTGGTGAAAAACACCGGCTCGATAAGATCGAAATCCTGCTCTTCCAGCATCCGCTGCATGAGCACGGAACCGACCATACCGCGCCAACCGATCAGACCTACACGTTTCATCGCAACTACACCTTCTTCAAAAGTGGGCCGCTGCCTTCATGGTTGAAAGTTGCAGCGGGCCAAAGAGATTACAGATTCCGCAGCGCGGCGACTACTGCGTCGCCCATTTCCTGCGTACCGACTTTAGTGCAACCGGCCGACCAGATGTCGCCCGTACGCAGGCCCTGGTCCAATACCAGACTGACGGCCTGCTCGATGGCATCGGCCGCATCCTGCAGATTGAAGCTGTAACGCAGCATCATCGACACCGACAAAATGGTCGCCAGCGGGTTGGCGATGCCTTTGCCAGCGATGTCCGGTGCCGAACCGTGGCACGGCTCATACATGCCTTTGTTGTTGGTATCCAGGGACGCCGAGGGCAGCATGCCGATGGAACCGGTGAGCATCGACGCCTGGTCGGAAAGAATGTCGCCGAACAGGTTGTCGGTGACGATCACGTCGAACTGCTTTGGTGCGCGCACCAGCTGCATGGCGGCGTTGTCGACGTACATGTGGCTGAGTTCGACTTCCGGGTAATCCTTGGCCACTTGCTCGACGATTTCACGCCACAGTTGACTGGACGCTAACACGTTGGCCTTGTCTACCGAACACAGTTTCTTGTTACGAACCATGGCCATGTCGAAACCGACACGGGCGATACGGCGGATTTCGCTTTCGCTGTACGGCAGGGTGTCGTAAGCCTGACGCTCGCCGTTTTCCAGGGTGCGAACGCCACGTGGCGCGCCGAAGTAGATGCCGCCGGTCAGTTCACGGACGATCAGGATATCCAGGCCAGCCACGATTTCAGGCTTCAGGCTCGAAGCCTCGGCCAGTTGCGGGTACAGGATCGCCGGACGCAGGTTGCCGAACAGGCCCAGTTGCGCACGAATTTTCAGCAGGCCGCGCTCAGGGCGAATGTCACGCTCGATGGTGTCCCATTTCGGGCCGCCCACGGCGCCCAGCAGTACAGCGTCAGCTGCGCGTGCACGGTCCAGGGTTTCGTCAGCCAGCGGCACGCCGTGTTTGTCGATGGCAGCGCCACCGATCACGTCATGGCTCAGCTCGAAGCCCAGGCTGTACTTGTCGTTCGCCAGCTCCAGCACCTTGACCGCTTCGGCCATGATTTCCGGGCCAATACCGTCACCTGGGAGAATCAGAATCTGCTTGCTCATGCTTTCCTCATGTCATCAGTCGGTGCGCCCTGGGGCACACCCGGAAAAATTGGTTTGACGCTTATCTTTCAGCCATCAGTACCAACACATCGGTACTGAACGAGCCATCGGCCTCGATCTCGAAATATTCGCGTACTTCATTGCCCATCGATTGCTGCAGCTCGAGGATTGCCGCGCGCATCACTTCTGGGGTGCGCATGCGCTCGACCCAGGAGGTGTACTCCAGACGCAACCGTTGACGGGTGGTGCTGCGGGTATGCAACCCCGCTTCACTGACCTGCCGCAACCACTCGCCGGCGGAATAATCGCGCACATGGCTGGTGTCGCGCAGCACTTCGACGCTTTGCAGGTAAGTGTCGAACAGCGGACTGCCCGGTGACAACACGTCGATGAACGCCGCCACGCCGCCCGGCTTCAGCACCCGGCGAACCTCTCGCAGGGCCAGGCCGAGATCGCTCCAATGGTGCGCCGAATAACGGCTGAAGACGAAATCGAATTCGCCATCGGCGAATGGCAAGTGCTCGGCGGCGCCCAGCACGGTGGACACGTTGGTCAGGCCGCGATCGACGGCAGCACCGGCCACCACGTCGAGCATCTGCTGCGACAAATCGTAGGCCACCACTTCCTTGACCAGCGACGCCACGTGAAAACTCACGTGACCGGCGCCGCAGCCCAGGTCCAGCACTCGGGCATCGCCCTGCCCTGCCAGTTCAGCCTGTAGCAACGCAAATTCGGTGCCTTGAGCATGTACGGCGCTGCTCAGGTAGGCCGAGGCTTGTTCGCCGAATTGCTTTTGTACGACTTGGCTGTGGGCGGTGCTGGTCATCGTAATGTCCTGATATTTGTGTTGTCTGGGCTGCCGTTATCGCGAGCAGGCTCGCTCCCACAGGGGTTTTGTGTACGCCGCAAATCCACTGTGGGAGCGAGCCTGCTCCGGGCGGCGTTCCGACGATGAGGCCGGCACTACCTACCGAGAATCAAACGTCGCGAAACAACCACGGCTGGCTCGCACGGTGTTTGGCTTCAAACGCCGCAATCGCTTCGTGATCCATCAATGTCAGACCGATATCGTCGAGGCCATTCACCAGGCAGTGTTTACGGAATTCGTCCAATTCGAATTTGTAGACCTTGCCATCCGGACGGGTCACGGTCTGGGCTTGCAGGTCGACCGTCAACTCGTAACCCGGATTGGCCTCGACTTGCTGGAACAACTCATCCACTTCAGCGTCGGTCAAAATGATCGGCAACAAGCCGTTCTTGAAGCTGTTGTTGTAGAAGATGTCGGCGTAGCTTGGCGCAATGATGCTGCGAAAACCGTACTCTTCCAGCGCCCACGGCGCGTGTTCACGGCTGGAGCCGCAACCGAAGTTTTCGCGGGCCAGCAGCACGCTGGCGCCTTGATAACGCTCGGCGTTGAGCACGAAGTCCTTGTTCAGCGGACGCTTGGAGTTGTCCTGGTAGGCATAGCCCACGTCCAGGTAGCGCCATTCGTCGAACAGGTTCGGACCAAAACCGGTGCGCTTGATCGACTTCAAGAACTGCTTCGGAATGATCTGGTCGGTGTCGACGTTGGCACGGTCCAATGGCGCGACCAAACCGGTGTGTTGGGTAAAAGCTCTCATGTGCGGTTCCTCAGATCAGTTCGCGAACGTCGATGAAACGACCGTGGACGGCAGCCGCCGCGGCCATGGCCGGGCTGACCAGGTGCGTACGGCCACCGGCGCCCTGACGCCCTTCGAAGTTGCGGTTGGAGGTCGAGGCGCAATGCTCGCCCGACTCCAAGCGGTCCGGGTTCATCGCCAGGCACATCGAGCAACCCGGTTCACGCCACTCGAAACCGGCTTCGAGGAAAATCTTGTCCAGGCCTTCGGCCTCGGCTTGCGCCTTCACCAGGCCCGAGCCCGGCACCACGATGGCTTGCTTGATGGTCGAAGCGACTTTACGGCCCTTGGCGATCACCGCCGCAGCGCGCAAGTCTTCGATCCGCGAGTTGGTGCAGGAACCAATGAACACGCGGTCCAGTTGAATGTCGGTGATCGCCTGATTGGCGCTCAAACCCATGTATTTCAAGGCGCGCTCGATGGAGCCGCGCTTGACCAGGTCCATTTCCTTCGCCGGGTCCGGCACGTTCTGATCAACCGCCAGGACCATCTCGGGCGAAGTACCCCAGCTGACTTGCGGCTTGATCTGAGTAGCGTCGAGCTCGACGACGGTGTCGAACACGGCATCGGCGTCGGACACCAGGTCTTTCCAGGCTTCGACCGCCATGTCCCATTCCGCGCCTTTCGGGGCAAATGGACGACCCTTGACGTAAGCCACGGTTTTTTCGTCGGCAGCCACCAGGCCAACACGAGCGCCGGCTTCGATGGACATGTTGCAGATGGTCATGCGGCCTTCGACGGACAAATCGCGAATAGCGCTGCCGGCGAACTCGATGGCGTGGCCGTTACCGCCGGCAGTGCCGATCTTGCCGATGACGGCGAGGACGATGTCCTTGGCGGTCACGCCGAACGGCAATTTGCCTTCGACCGACACCAGCATGTTTTTCATCTTCTTGGCCACCAGGCATTGCGTGGCGAACACGTGCTCGACTTCGGAAGTGCCAATGCCGTGGGCCAATGCGCCAAACGCGCCGTGGGTCGAGGTGTGCGAGTCGCCGCAGACCACGGTCATGCCCGGCAAGGTGGCGCCCTGCTCCGGACCGATCACGTGAACGATGCCCTGACGCACGTCATTCATCTTGAATTCGGTGATGCCATATTCGTCGCAGTAGTCATCGAGGGTCTGAACCTGCAAACGCGAGACCTGGTCGGTAATCGCTTCGATGCCGCCCTTGCGATCCGGGGTGGTCGGTACGTTGTGGTCCGGGGTCGCGATGATCGAGTCGACGCGCCAAGGCTTGCGCCCGGCCAGACGCAGGCCTTCGAAAGCTTGGGGCGAAGTCACTTCATGGATGATGTGGCGGTCGATATAGATCAGCGACGACCCATCGTCGCGCCGTTTCACTTCATGGGAATCCCAAAGCTTGTCGTAAAGCGTTTTGCCGGCCATCAGACGGTCCTCATCAGCGTATTTCTATGCCTTGGGTTTTGAACAGTTCAATAACCCCTTGGCTTGTGAGGTCGATCCTAGGGGGTTACATTAAATAACTCAAATTCATATTTTTCATGCTTTGGATAACCAATTGGAATACTGCAATGGACCTCGCCAACCTCAATGCTTTTATCGCGATTGCCGAGACCGGTAGTTTCTCCGGCGCTGGTGAACGGCTGCACCTGACGCAACCGGCCATCAGCAAGCGCATTGCCGGGCTGGAGCAGCAATTGAAGGTGCGCCTGTTCGATCGCCTGGGCCGTGAAGTCAGCCTGACTGAGGCCGGACGCGCCTTGCTGCCGCGGGCCTATCAGATCCTGAATGTGCTGGACGACACCCGCCGCGCGCTGACCAACTTGACCGGCGAAGTGACTGGCCGCCTGACCCTGGCCACCAGCCACCACATCGGCCTGCACCGTTTGCCCCCCTTGCTAAGGGAGTTCACCCGACGTTACCCGCAAGTGGCGCTGGATATTCAGTTCCTTGATTCGGAAGTGGCCTACGAAGAAATCCTCCATGGCCGCGCCGAACTGGCGGTCATCACCCTGGCGCCGGAGCCCCACGCACTGGTCAAGGCCACGCCGGTGTGGGACGACCCGCTGGACTTCGTGGTCGCCCCGGAGCACTCGCTGATCAGCCACGGCCCGGTCAGCCTGGCGGACATTGCCCTGCACCCGGCGGTTTTCCCCGGCGGCAACACCTTTACTCACCACATCGTCCGGCGCCTGTTCGAAGCTCAAGGCCTGACGCCGAACATTGCCATGAGCACGAATTATCTGGAAACCATCAAGATGATGGTCTCGATCGGCCTGGCCTGGAGCGTGTTGCCTCGCACTATGCTTGACGATCAAGTGGCGCGAATACCTTTACCAGGCATACAACTCACTCGCCAGCTAGGCTATATCCTGCACACAGAAAGGACACTATCGAATGCGGCGCGAGCCTTCATGGCCTTGCTGGATGCACAAATCGATCTGCCAGGGACTCTCGGCTAAGCTGTGCTACGTCTATAGAGCTTCGAGTCACTGACCTGACCCCCACTCAGCCAAGGCTTGCCAATGCCGAAATCTGTTGACCGTATTCCGCCGATGCCGCGTATACAGGCGCTTGACCCAAAACGGTCCGAGCAGAGTTGGGAGAGCGCCCCACAATTGCTGGCCGCCCTCAACGGTGCACGACTGGGCGCCTGGTATTGGGACATCGAGCGTGGGCAGATCAGTTGGTCGCGGGGGACCCAGGCGCTGTTCGGCTTCGATCCCCGGCAACCGCTGCCGGCGGATCTGGAATACCTCGACTTGCTGCCGCCAGAGGATCGGGCGAAAACCATTCGCGCCTTCGACGCGGTGATCGCCGGCGCCCCGCTGGAACAGGCGATGCATCACCGCATTCGCTGGCCCGACGGCAGCCTGCACTGGCTGGAGATCAACGGCAGCCTGCTGCCGGACAAACACGGCCGGCCACGCATGATCGGCGTCATCCGCGAAATCACCCACCAGCGTCAGCGCGAACAGGCGTTGACCAGCTCAGAAAAACGCTTTGCCACGCTGTTCCACCTGTGTCCGAACATGGTCCTGCTGACTCGCCAGGAAGACGGCCTGATCAGCGAAGCCAACCAGTATTTCGAAAGCCTGTTTGGCTGGCCAGTTCAGAACGCTATTGGTCGTACCACCCTGGAACTGGGTCTCTGGGTGCATCCGGAACAACGGACGCAACTGGTCAAAGCCACCAAGGCCAAGGGCGAACTGATCAACATGGAGGTGCAATTTCGTGCCAGCAACGGCCAGATCCACGACGGCATCCTCAGCGCACAAAAAGTCGAGCTAGAAGGCCAGCCGTATCTGCTGAGCACGTTTCTGGACACCACCGAACGCAAAGCCGCCGAGCTTGCCCTGAAAGACAGCCAGGAGCGCCTCGACCTGGCGCTGGATTCGGCGCAACTGGGTACCTGGGACTGGCACATCCCCAGCGGCATGCTGTACGGCTCGGCGCGCGCCGCCCAGCTACATGGGCTGGAAGCCATACCTTTCCATGAATCCTTCGACGAGTTTTTCGAAGGCGTACCCGACGAAGAGCGCGGCTCCATGCGCGATGCCTATCGCAGCCTGCGAGAAGGCCCGGCCGGCAATTATCAACTGACCTACCGCGTACAACTGCAGGACGGCAGCTCACGCTACCTGGAAAGCCGCGCCCGGCTCTATCGCGACGAAAACGGGGCCCCGCTGCGCATGGCCGGCACCCTGCTCGACATCACCGATCAGGTGGAGCGGGAGCAACTGCTGGTGGCGTCCGAAGAGAAGTTCGCCACCCTGTTCCAGGTCAGCCCGGACCCGATTTGCGTGACCCGTCAGGACACCGGCCAATTTATCGAGATCAATTCCAGTTTCACCCAGACCTTCGGCTGGAGCGCCGCCGACGTGATTGGCCGCGGCGCCGACGAAATCGGTCTATGGGACGCTTCGGCACAAAGCCTGCGACGCATCGAGCAGGTCATCCGCGAACAGGGCCTGAACAACGTGGCGATCCTCGTTCAGCACAAAGACGGGCAAGCCCTGACCTGCGTGATTTCCAGCCGCCAGATCAGCGTCGGCGACCAGCCGTGCATTGTTACCACCCTGCGCGATATCACTCAGCAGCAACGCTCGGAAGCCGCGCTCAAGGCCAGCGAAGAGAAGTTCGCCAAGGCCTTCCACTCCAGCCCCGACGCCATCACCATCACCGAGCGCGACACCGGGCGTTATCTGGAGGTTAACGATGGCTTTTGCCGCCTGACCGGCTACCGCGCCGATGAAGTGGTCGGCCGCACGGTGTACCAGGTCGGCATCTGGGCCGAGGAAAAACAACGTTCAGCGCTGCTCGCCGAACTCCAGATCAAGGGCCGGGTACTTCATCAGGAAATGCTCGGGCGCAATAAACGCGGCGAGTTGCTGACCGTCGAAGTCTCGATAGAACCAATTACCCTCAACGAAACCGCGTGCCTGCTGCTGACCGCGCGGGACGTCAGCCTGCTGAAAAACGCCGAAGCGCAGATCCGTCACCTGGCCTACCACGACCCGCTGACCAACCTGCCCAACCGCGCCCTGCTGATGGATCGCCTGAGCCAGCAGATTGCCTTGCTCAAGCGCCACAACCTGCGCGGCGCCCTGATGTTTCTCGACCTTGATCACTTCAAGCACATCAATGATTCGCTCGGTCATCCGGTGGGCGATACCGTGCTGAAAATCATCACCGCGCGCCTCGAAGCCAGCGTGCGCATGGAAGACACCGTCGCGCGTTTGGGCGGTGACGAATTCGTGGTGCTGCTCAGCGGACTCGAAGGCTCTCGCAACGAGGTCAGCGAACAAGTCCTGCAACTGGCGGACACCTTGCGTGAACTGCTGTCAGAGCCGATGTTCCTCGACGGACAACGCCTGCAAGTAACCCCAAGCATCGGCATCGCGCTGATTCCCGATCACGGCTCAACCCCGACCGACCTGCTCAAACGCGCCGACATTGCCCTCTACCGGGCCAAGGATTCGGGCCGCAACACCGCGCAGATGTACCACAACACCATGCAGAAGGCGGCGAGCGAACGCTTGCGCATGGAAACCGACCTGCGCCTGGCCCTTTCCCGGGGCGAGTTCCGCGTGCATTACCAACCCCAGGTCGACGCCCGAAACGAGCGCATCGTCGGCGCCGAGGCCCTGGTGCGCTGGAACCATCCGGAACTCGGCGAGCAATCGCCCACCGAGTTCATCAAGGTGCTGGAAGACAGCGGACTGATTCTGGAAGTGGGTACCTGGATCGTCGACGAGGCCTGCAGCGCCTTCAAACAGCTGATTGCCAGCGGCCTGGTCGATCCGCTGGACTTCAGCCTGTGCGTCAACATCAGCCCACGGCAATTTCGCCAGAATGACTTTGTCGAACGCATCGAACACAGCCTCGTCAGCCACGGCCTGCCCTGCTCGCTGCTGAAACTGGAAATTACCGAAGGCATCGTGATCCAGAACCTGGAAGACACCATCAACAAAATGCGCAGCCTGAAAAAGCTCGGCGTGAGTTTCGCCATGGACGATTTCGGCACCGGTTATTCCTCGCTGACCTACCTCAAGCGTCTGCCGGTCGACACCCTGAAAATCGACCAATCGTTCATCCGCGACGCCACCACCGACCCCAATGACGCCGAGATCATCCGCGCCATCGTTGCCATGGCCCGCAGCCTGGAATTGAAAGTGATTGCCGAAGGGGTCGAGACGCCGGAGCAGCTGGAATTCTTGCAGGGGCTGGGCTGCCATTTCTATCAGGGGTATTTGCACAGCCCTCCGCTGCCTGTGGAGGACTTCCAGAAACTGCTCAAGTGACGGGCACAAAAAAGGGCGCCGATGGCGCCCTTTTCATTGCCCTGCCTCAGTGCTGCAGCGCAGGTTTTTGCGCCCCGTTGATCGGGATGCGTTTGGCTTTCGCCTCTTCCGGAATTACCCGCAACAGGTCGATGCTCAACAAACCGTTGCTCAGACCGGCGGCCTTGATTTCGATATGGTCCGCCAGACGGAAGGACAGTTTGAAGGCACGCTGTGCGATGCCCTGGTACAGATAGGTGACGTCTTCGGTCGCGTCACGTTTGCCGCCACTGATGGTCAGCACACCTTTTTCCACTTGCAGCTCCAGGTCTTCTTCCTGGAAGCCGGCGGCCGCTACGACGATGCGGTATTGGTCGTCGCCGTGTTTTTCCACGTTGTAGGGTGGGTAGGTGCTGCCTGGCTCGTTGCGCAGGGCGGTTTCGAACAGGTCATTGAAACGATCGAAACCTACCGAGGAACGGAACAGTGGTGCCATGGAAAATGCAGTACTCATGATTCAAATCTCCTGAAACATATCAGCAAGTTTTTTTGTCTCCGCGACCCGGATTCGGCATCGCGTAATCCTTACATAAGGACCGCTGATTGCTTTTCAAGAGATTATTTTCAGATTTTTTTCAGGCGGCTTCGGACACCTGCAAGCCCAGTAAACGCGAGACCTGATCCAGTTCGGTCTCACGACGCAGCACGGTAAACAGCTCGACCGCTTCGGGATAATTGCGGGTCAGCATTGCCAGCCACTGCTTCAAGCGACCCGGCGATTGGCGGGCTGTCATCTGCGCCTTGGCTTGCAGCCAGAAGTCCTGAATCAGCGGCAGCAATTGGGCCCAGGTCATCTCGACGACGTCCTCACCGGCCCGCGCCATTGCGATTTGCCGTGCCAGGTCCGGGCGCGAAACCAGGCCGCGACCGAGCATGATGTCCTCAACGCCGCTGATTTCACGGCAACGACGCCAATCCTCGACGCTCCAGATGTCGCCATTGGCGAACACCGGCACCTTGACCACATCCTGCACCCGGGGGATCCACTCCCAATGGGCCGGGGGCTTGTAGCCGTCTGTTTTGGTCCGCGCGTGAACCACGATGTGCGCCGCGCCACCTTCGGCCAGGGCCGTGGCACACACCAGCGCACCGTCGGGGCTGTCAAAACCGAGGCGCATCTTGGCTGTCACCGGAATGTGCGCCGGAACGGCGCGACGTACATGTTCCACGATCTGGTTCAGCAGCTCAGGCTCTTTGAGCAGCACGGCGCCGCCGCGGGACTTGTTCACGGTCTTGGCCGGACAGCCGAAGTTCAGGTCGATGACCTCTGATCCCAGTTCGCAGGCCAGCGCGGCGTTTTCCGCCAGGCATACCGGATCGGAACCGAGCAGTTGCACCCGCAGCGGCACACCGGATGCGGTGCGGGCGCCGGTCAGCAGTTCCGGGCCGAATTTATGGTAATAGGCAGGCGTGAGCAGTTGATCGTTGATCCGAATGAACTCGGTCACGCACCAATCGATACCGCCCACACGAGTCAGCACGTCCCGCAGGATGTTGTCAACCAACCCCTCCATGGGCGCCAAAGCAATTTGCATGAAAAACACACTCAACGAAAAACGTGCGGCAGTTTACTGGATTGCGCGAGGAATCTGCAGAACATCGCAGATTCCCCTGTAGGAGTGAGCCTGCTCGCGATAGCGGTGCATCAGCAGCATCACTGTTGGCTGACACAACGCTATCGCGAGCAGGCTCACTCCTACATTAGATTTTGGATGCTTCGGGATTTTGCGATAACAACGCGGGGCCGTAGCCCTCGATGAACTCCGCCGGCATGCGCTTGGGCTTGCCGGTCGACAGTTCGATGCAGACGAAGGTGGTCTGCGCCCGTAGCAACGTGGTGTTGTCGCTGGGGCGCTTCAACTGGAAGTGCCGGGTCATTTTCAGGCGTTGGTCCCAATCGACGATCCAGGTCGCCAATTGCAACTCATCGCCTTCATAGGCAGCCGCCAGGTAATCGATCTCGTGCCGCACCACCGCCATCGCCCGATCCAGCCGACGATACTCGACCAGGTCCAGGCCAAGCCGCTGGGAGTGGCGCCAGGCACAGCGTTCGAGCCAGGTCACGTACACCGCGTTGTTCGCGTGACCCAACCCATCGATGTCCTCTGCGCCGACTTCCAGGTCAATGATAAATGGCGTTGCCCGATCCCAGCCCATGCCCCACTCCCGGTCAGAAAATTTTCACCGGGGAGTGTAACGGATGCTCAGGCCGATTGGCGCGATTGCAGACTGCGTCCGGCGAGCAACGAAAGAACGCCTTCGATCACCCGAGGGTCAGCCAGCACCCGCTGATGACCACCCTCTTCCAGGCGCAACAGACGGCTGTCAAACCAGGCCTCGTTGATCAGCTGCGATTCCTTGACCGGAACAAAGCAGTCATCCTCGGCGTGAACGATCAGGCCGGGCATGTCGAGCTGATAGTGCGCGACATCCAGTGCCGAAGCGCGCATGCCGACGTCTCTTTCGACCTGACGAATGAATGCCGAGCGGGCTTTCGGTGGCAGCCGTACATAGCGGGCGAAACCGCGCAATACGCCGAGTATCCGCGCCGGGGCCGCGATAGTGACCAGGGTTTCGGTACGCAAGCCCAACTGCACGGCGAGCATGGCACTGGCGCCGCCCATGGAGTGGCCGATGACGGCTTGCAGCGGTGGCAACTCGGAAGCAGCCTCAAGCATGGCCCGGGCGAACAGCACCACATTGGCCTCGCGACCCGGCGAGCGACCGTGGGCCGGACCGTCCAGCGCAACCACCGTGTAACCGGCATCGACCAGAGCGGTGATGAGGCTGGCGAATTGAGTCGGCCGGCCTTCCCAACCGTGCATCAGCAATACCGCGGGACCTTGCCCCCAACGCAGCGCCGAGAGGCCGAAGCGCAGGGTGATTCGCTCGGACTTCGCCAGCAGCGGCAATTCCCAATCACGCGGCGGCAGTTCCCGCGGCGTCATGAATGCCAATCGCATTTTGCTCGCAACCAGTTTCGGTGCAAACCAGCCCAAGGTGCCATTAACGCCGCGAACCCACTTCAACGTGCTCATCGCTCTCACTCCTCAGGCCAATGCCTTTAGGTCACAGCACCGCAGACTTGGCGGCGCGCAGCAATCGATCGGACAATTCTCCTGGCCCCAACGCGCGAGCCAAAGCCAAACCACCGACCATCAGAGCCATATCGGCCAGGGCCTTGTCGGTGTCTTCCGGGCTGGCCGCCAACTGCGCGACCATCATTTCCACATGCTCGTTCAACGCCACGCGAAACGCGTCCGGCAGGCGGCCAAGCTCACCGACAGAAGCCGGAATCGGGCAGGCTGACTCAGAGGAATCGCGGTGTTTGCGCGACAGATAAAACGCAGCAACCAACGCGCGACGTTCTTCGCCGGTCAATTCGGCATCCATGTCGGCGATCAAGCCACGGCGATGACCGAGCAGTTGCTTGAACGCTTCCAGCATCATCGCGTCCTTGCTTTCGAAGTGCGCGTAGAAGCCGCCGACGGTCAGGCCGGCCGCGCCCATCACTTCGCCCACGCTCGGTTCGGCCGGGCCGCGCTGAATCAGCGCTGCGCTGGCAGCCTTGAGGATGCGTTCGCGGGTTTGAGCTTTTTTATCGTTCATCGTTGCCTCCGAATATTACGACTAGAATATTATTCTCATAATAATTTTACGCAAGTCGTGATTGTGACCGCTGGTCTGAAGAACAGTTTGAAAGAAATAGGGGGATTTGGCCAAACGCCAGACAAACAAAAGGGCCATTCAATAATTGAATGACCCTTATAAAATCCCGCAGAGCGGGTAATCGTGGCGTCCCCTAGGGGACTCGAACCCCTGTTACCGCCGTGAAAGGGCGGTGTCCTAGGCCACTAGACGAAGGGGACGCAAAACCTTCTATACAACTGATCAGTGCTGAGAGCTGATCGATTCAAGGCCGGTGTGGCCAGACCTTGAACTGTAAAATTGGTGGAGCTAAGCGGGATCGAACCGCTGACCTCCTGCATGCCATGCAGGCGCTCTCCCAGCTGAGCTATAGCCCCGGATTTTTCGCCTCGCGGCGGAGCGACATCTTGCAACATCGCTTCTGTAAAACTGGCGTCCCCTAGGGGACTCGAACCCCTGTTACCGCCGTGAAAGGGCGGTGTCCTAGGCCACTAGACGAAGGGGACGCAAACCCTTCTATACAACAGATCACCGCTGAGTGGTGATCGCTTCAAGGCCGGTGTGGCCAGACCTTGAAGTGTAAATTGGTGGAGCTAGACGGGATCGAACCGTCGACCTCTTGCATGCCATGCAAGCGCTCTCCCAGCTGAGCTATAGCCCCTCATCGCTGAGGACGGGGCGAATCTTAATGGCGCATCGGAAGGCTGTCAAACTTATTTTTAAAATATTTCAAAGTTTTTTGCCGACATAACAATCACTTACCGCCCTCCCCCTGCAAAACCGGGGTGGCGCCGAAGAGCAGGATCAAAAGATCGCAGCCTTCGGCAGCTCCTACGCAGGATCAAACAACCTTAGGCGATGTTGCCCAAGAGTTTTTCCCACTCCTTGTTTTCCTTCTTCGACACGCCGCCCAGCAAGTCGATCGCCTGGCGCAGACGGAAACGGGTCAGGTCCGGCCCCAGGATTTCCATCGCATCGAGCACCGACACCGAACTGGCCTGGCCAGTGATCGAGGCAAACATCAGCGGCATGGCGTCACGCAATTTCAGTTCCAGGGATTCGACCACCGCCTGGATCGTTGCGGTGATGCTGTCCTTCTCCCACTGACGCAGGCTTTCCAGCTTCCACAAAATCAACTGCATCAACTGACGCACCTGATCGCCCGACAGTTTTTTGGATTCAAACAGCTTGGCGTCCGGGTTCACGCCACCGGCGAAGAAGAAACCGGCCAGCGGTGCAACCTGGCTGAAGGTTTCGACGCGGCCCTGCACGTGGGGCGCGATCTTCATCATGTATTCCGGGTTCAGCGCCCATTTTTGCAGGCGTGAAGCGAACTCTTCCACCGGCAGGTCGCGCAGCCATTGGCCGTTGAGCCACGACAGTTTCTCGATGTCGAAAATCGGCCCGCCGAGGGAGACGCGGCTCAGGTCGAAGTTGTCGACCATTTCCTGCAGCGAGAACTTCTCCCGCTCGTCCGGCATCGACCAGCCCATGCGACCGAGGTAATTGAGCATCGCTTCCGGCATGAAGCCCATGCGCTCGTAGAACGTCACCGAGGTCGGGTTCTTGCGTTTGGACAGCTTGCTCTTGTCCGGGTTACGCAGCAGCGGCATGTAGCACAACTCGGGTTGCTCCCAGCCGAAGTACTCGTACAACAGAATCAGTTTCGGCGCCGACGGCAGCCACTCTTCGCCACGCAGGACGTGGGTGATGCCCATCAGGTGGTCATCGACGACGTTGGCCAGGAAGTACGTCGGCAGACCGTCGGTCTTCATCAGCACTTGCATGTCCATGCGATCCCACGGGATCTCGACGTCGCCACGCAGCATGTCCGGCACCACGCAAACGCCTTCGCTCGGCACTTTCATGCGGATCACGTGCGGCTCACCAGCGGCCAGGCGACGCGCGACTTCTTCTTTGGACAGCAACAGCGCACGGCCGTCGTAACGCGGGGTTTCGCCGCGGGCCATTTGCTCGGCGCGCATCTGGTCGAGTTCTTCAGCGGTGCAGAAGCACGGGAATGCATGGCCCATTTCGACCAACTGCTGGCAGTACTTCTGATAAATGTCGCCGCGCTCGCTCTGACGGTAAGGACCGTGCGGACCGCCAACATCCGGGCCTTCGCTCCAGTCGATACCCAACCAGCGCAAGGCGTCGAAAATCTGTTGTTCGGACTCGCGAGTCGAACGCAATTGGTCGGTGTCTTCTATCCGCAGGATGAACTCACCGCCGTGCTGCTTGGCAAAGCAGTAGTTGAACAAAGCGATGTAAGCGGTACCTACGTGGGGATCCCCGGTAGGCGATGGCGCGATGCGAGTGCGGACGGTGGTCATGGCAAGTCTCGAAATGAAGATAAAACAAGGGGCGAATGGTAACAGGCGTTGCCCGCCCGGCTCCAGTGAGCAGGGCATTTAAGCCAAGGTGCACCATAGACTTTGTGGAGCTTGCCCGCGAAGAGGCCAGTACGAGCGCAGCAAATCAGACGGTGATCAACCGCTCACGCAACTTGCCAATTTCATCGCGCATCTGCGCCGCCGCTTCGAATTCAAGATCCCGCGCCAACGCGTACATCTTCTCTTCCAAGGCTTTGATGCGTTTGGCGACTTCCCCCGGCGAACGCAATTCCGCTTCGTACTTGGCGCTTTCCTCGGCGGCCTTGGCCATGCCTTTGCGCTTCTTGCTGCGCGAACCCGGCACGGTGGCGCCTTCCATGATGTCGGCAACGTCCTTGAACACGCCCTTGGGCGTGATGCCATTGGCCAGGTTGAAGGCAATCTGCTTGTCGCGACGACGCTCGGTCTCGCCGATCGCCCGCTCCATGGAACCGGTGATGCGATCCGCATAAAGAATCGCCCGACCATTGAGGTTGCGCGCCGCCCGGCCAATGGTCTGGATCAGCGAGCGCTCGGAACGCAGGAAGCCTTCCTTGTCCGCATCGAGGATCGCCACCAGCGACACTTCCGGCATGTCCAGGCCTTCACGCAGCAGGTTGATCCCCACCAGCACATCGAAGGTGCCCAGACGCAAGTCACGGATGATCTCGACCCGCTCCACCGTGTCGATGTCGGAGTGCAAATAACGCACCCGCACACCGTGGTCGGCCAGGTAATCGGTCAAGTCTTCAGACATGCGCTTGGTCAACGTGGTGACCAGCACCCGCTCTTCCAGCGCGACGCGCTTGCCGATTTCCGAAAGCAAATCGTCGACCTGGGTCAACGCCGGACGGATTTCGATTTGCGGGTCCACCAGGCCAGTCGGGCGGACCAGTTGCTCGACCACGCGACCGGCGTGCTCTGCCTCGTAATTGCCCGGCGTGGCCGAGACAAAGATCGTCTGCGGGCTGATGCTTTCGAACTCGTCGAAGCGCATCGGCCGGTTATCCAGTGCGGACGGCAGGCGGAAACCGTATTCCACCAGCGTCTCTTTACGCGAACGGTCGCCCTTATACATGGCGCCAACCTGCGGCACGCTGACATGGGATTCGTCGATCACCAGCAGGGCATCGGCCGGCAGGTAATCAAACAAGGTGGGCGGCGCTTGGCCCGATTCGCGACCGGACAAGTAGCGCGAGTAGTTTTCGATGCCGTTGCAGTAACCCAGCTCAAGGATCATCTCGAGGTCGAAACGGGTGCGCTGCTCCAGGCGCTGGGCTTCCACCAGTTTATTGTTGGAGCGCAAGTATTCCAGGCGTTCCTGCAACTCGACCTTGATCCCTTCGACGGCATCCAGCAGGGTTTCTCGCGGGGTGACGTAGTGGCTTTTCGGATAAAACGTGAACCGCGGCAGCTTGCGGATCACTTCACCGGTCAGCGGATCGAAGGCGGACAGGCTCTCGACTTCGTCATCGAACAGCTCGATGCGGATCGCTTCGAAATCGGATTCCGCCGGGTGGATATCGATCACATCGCCGCGGACCCGGAAGGTCGCACGGGCAAACTCCATGTCGTTGCGGGTGTATTGCAGGTCTGCCAGGCGACGCAGCAATGCACGCTGATCGAGCTTGTCGCCGCGATCCACGTGCAGAACCATCTTCAAATAGGTTTCCGGACTGCCCAGACCGTAGATGCACGACACCGTGGTGACGATGATCGCGTCCTTGCGCTCCAGCAGCGCCTTGGTCGCGGACAATCGCATCTGCTCGATGTGATCGTTGATCGAGGCGTCTTTCTCGATGAACGTGTCCGATGACGGCACGTAGGCTTCGGGCTGGTAGTAGTCGTAATACGAAACGAAGTATTCGACGGCATTGTTCGGGAAGAATGCCTTGAACTCACCGTACAACTGCGCAGCCAGGGTCTTGTTCGGCGCCAGCACCAGGGTCGGACGCTGAATCTGGGCGATTACATTGGCGATGCTGAAGGTCTTGCCCGAGCCGGTCACACCGAGCAACGTCTGGTGCGCCAGCCCGGCTTCGATGCCCTCGACCATAAGGCGGATGGCTTCCGGCTGATCGCCGGCGGGCTCGAAACGGGTGACTAGCTGGAATTCAGACATGAAAAACCTCTGGGTTCGCGCCTGTCCGGGTGAGCCGGGCAGCAACGGAAAGACCGCAAACGACCGATGTCGCCCGAGGAAAAAACTGGATTGTGCTCAATGTGGAGCCGATTGCCCTCGCTTTCAAGGCAATCGTCCTACATCAGGTAAAACCTTTGACGGTGCCAATCGACTAACGGTCGAGAAATAATCGGAAAAACTTACCGCAAAAGCCGAATCGTCTGTCGCCATTAATCGCAGATGGCCTCTATACTAGCTCCCCGTTTGTGCACCGCTCTAGTGCATTCGGCTGGAGCGCGACACGTCCCTCCATTTTCCATTCAGAGCCGCCGCAAAATGAGCCTGTTCTCCGCTGTCGAAATGGCACCACGCGATCCAATCCTGGGCCTCAACGAAGCATTCAACGCCGATACCCGTACCAACAAGGTCAACCTGGGGGTCGGTGTTTACTGCAACGAGGAGGGGCGAATTCCACTCCTGTGCGCCGTTGTCGAAGCCGAGACGATTCGCGTCGCTCAACACGCATCCCGTGGCTACCTGCCAATCGACGGTATTGCCGCCTATGACCAGGCCGTGCAAAAACTGCTGTTCGGCAATGACTCGCCGCTGATCGCCGCTGGCCGCGTCATCACCACCCAGGCCGTTGGCGGTACTGGCGCCCTGAAAATCGGTGCCGACTTCCTCAAGCAACTGCTGCCGAACGCCGTCGTGGCGATCAGCGACCCGAGCTGGGAAAACCATCGCGCGCTGTTCGAAACGGCCGGTTTCCCGGTGCAGAACTATCGCTACTACGACGCCGCGACCCACGACGTGAACCGTGCTGGCTTGCTGGAAGACTTGAACGCCCTGCCGTCCGGTTCCATCGTCGTCCTGCACGCTTGCTGCCATAACCCGACCGGTGTGGACCTGAGCCCGGCGGACTGGAACAACGTGCTGGAAGTCGTCAAAGCGAAAGGTCACGTACCGTTCCTCGACATGGCCTACCAGGGCTTTGGCGATGGCATCGACGAAGACGCCGCTGCCGTGCGCCTGTTCGCTGAATCGGGCCTGACCTTCTTCGTCTCCAGCTCCTTCTCCAAATCGTTCTCGCTGTACGGCGAGCGCGTGGGCGCCCTGTCGATCGTCAGCGAATCGAAAGAAGAAAGCGCGCGCGTGCTGTCGCAAGTCAAACGCGTGATCCGCACCAACTACTCCAACCCGCCGACCCACGGTGCAAGCATCGTCGCCGCTGTACTGAACAGCCCGGAACTGCGTGCCCAGTGGGAAGAAGAACTGGCTGAAATGCGTCTGCGGATTCGCGGCATGCGCATCCAGATGGTCGACCTGCTGGCGAAAAACGCGCCACAACGCGACTTCAGCTTCGTCGGCCGTCAGCGCGGCATGTTCTCCTACTCCGGTCTGACGGTTGAGCAAGTGACCCGCCTGCGCAGCGAGTTCGGCATCTACGCCCTGGACACCGGCCGCATCTGCGTGGCCGCGCTGAACCAGAGCAACATCGACGTCGTGACCAAGGCCATCGTTGCGGTGATCTGAATCGCCCAGTGATACGAAAAACGGGAAGCCACATGGCTTCCCGTTTTTATTGGCCGCAGATAAATCTCAAAGCAGCAGCTGCGCCCTTTAAACTCCACACAAATTAAATGTGGGAGTGAGCCTGCTCGCGATAGCGGTCTTTCTGTCATATAGATACAAGATGTGCCGCCGCCATCGCGAGCAGGCTCGCCCCCACAGGTTTTATGTACACCCGAGAATTCTTGAGAACCCACATGAAAAACGATGACCTACGCGCCGACCGCGATGAGCTGGACCACTTCGTGCCTCGCACCCCAGCCAAACGCGGTAACAACCTGGTGATGCAAGTCGCTGCCGGCGTGTTTCTCGGCGGCCTGGCCTTGTGGCTGGTGCAACTGGCCGCAACCATGCTGTACGCCAAACTGATGCTCGCCACCGTCACCTTCGGCGGTTAAGCCAGTTCGGTTGCCCGCTGGCTGGCAGCGTCGTCATAGGCGACGTAGAGCGATTCAGCGACCTGGCTTTTGATGGCCTTGGTGCTTTCCAGGCCCAGGACAAACCCTTCGGCCTTGCCACCGGCACGGTTCAATTCATCAGCGGTGCTGGCCTGAGTGATTGCGTCGAACAGTTTTTCGGCGTGCGGGCCGACGCCTTTGGGCAGGCTGATCTGAGCGATGCTCATGCGAACACCCCGTTGTGGCGAGGTGTGGTGGCTGGGTAATTCATGGCGCGTACCTTTTCGGCGAATGGCCGGCAGCGCGTGTAACCACTTCCGGGTCGCCATGGTAGACCTCTGAGGCGGTTCTGGTAACCGCCCGCGGTCGATAAACCACCGCCCGTCCCCATGAACCCGTCAAATTGCCAACAGGTGCTTGACTTCTCTTTTTGAATCAGTAACATACACGCCATTCCGCGATAGCTCAGTTGGTAGAGCAAGTGACTGTTAATCACTGGGTCCCTGGTTCGAGTCCAGGTCGTGGAGCCAGACAGAAAAATCGAAAAGCCCCTGAATCGAAAGGTTCGGGGGCTTTTTTGTGGCTGACGGAAAAGCAAAAAAAACCGATCTGTCTCTTCAACAGATCGGCCTTTTTCAGCGAGTGCCGGCGTCAAACATGCTCACTGCTTTTTGCATGCATCGCCCGCGGCTCTGCATGCTCATGGTCCGTCTCCACCACCGGAATCTCATTCCCGTCGCAATCACGCAGTTTTCCTTCGCTGAAATAATCCCCTTCGCGCAACGCTGCCAGATCCTGATAACGCAGGACGCGCTCAGTGCCCGCCGCGAACACCGACTGCTGATCGGAGTTACCGGCAGTGAGGTGGTTGAAGGTCAGGTTCAGCACGATGGCCATGATCGCCGACGAGCTGATGCCCGAGTGGAAGATCGTGGCGAACCAGCTTGGGAAGTGGTCGTAGAAAGTCGGTGCGGCGATGGGGATCATGCCAAAGCCGATGGAGGTGGCAACGATGATCAGGTTGACGTTGTTGCGGTAGTCGACCTTGGACAGCGTACGAATACCGCTGGCGGCCACGGTGCCGAACAGCACGATACCGGCGCCGCCAAGGACAGAAGTCGGTACGGCGGCGATGACGCGGCCCATAAACGGCAGCAAGCCGAGGATCACCAGAAACAAACCGCCGGTAGCCACCACGAAGCGGCTCTTGATCCCGGTCACTGCCACCAGTCCGACGTTCTGGGCGAAGGCACTTTGAGTGAAGGAACCGAAGATCGGCGCGAACATGCTCGACAGCATGTCGGCACGCAGACCGTTGCCCAGGCGTTTGGAGTCGACTTTGGTGCCGATGATTTCACCCACCGCCAGAATGTCGGCCGAGGTCTCCACCAGCGTCACCATCACCACGATGCACATCGACAGGATCGCGGCGAAGTGGAAGGTCGGCATGCCAAAGTGGAACGGCGTCGGGAAGCCAAACATCGGGCCTTGAGTGACGGACGAGAAGTCAGCCATGCCAAGGAACACCGCAATCACCGTACCGATGACCATCGCCAGCAGGATCGACAAGCGGGAGATGGTCGCGCTGCCGATCTTGCTCAACAGCAGCACCAACACCAGCGTCACCGCCGCCAGACCGATGTTCGCCATGCTGCCGAAGTCCGGGGCATGGCTGTTGCCACCCATGGCCCAGCGTGCGGCCACCGGCATCAGCGTCAGGCCGATGGTGGTGATCACAATGCCGGTGACCAGCGGCGGGAAAAACTTGGTGATTCGCGAGAACACCGGCGTGATCAGCAAGCCGATCAACGACGCGGCAATCACCGCCCCGAGAATCGATTGAAACCCGCCTTCCCCGCCACTGCTGACAATTGCCACCATCGTCGCGACGCCAGAGAACGACACGCCCTGTACCAGCGGCAATTGGCAACCGAAAAACGGTAAACCCAGCGTTTGCAGTAATGTCGCCAAGCCCCCCGCAAACAGTGAAGCAGCAATCAACAAACCGATGTCCGCCGGCGAGAGCCCGGCTGCCTGGCCGATGATCAAAGGCACCGCGACGATGCCGCCGTACATGGTCAGAACGTGTTGCAGGCCGTAAGCCATATTCGCGCCGATCCCGAGATTTTCGTCCTCGGGCCGTTGGTGTGAAACATGGGGCGTTTTCATGGTTGGGGGGTTCCCTGGTTTTTGTTATGCGCACACTGTATGCAAGACTCAGGACAAATGTCTATAGAGTTGTATACAACTAATCAGTCAGATTATGGACAGATGGCCATTCCAAGCCCGCGAGACTCATTGTCGGCAAGCCCCTTGAAGCCAAAACCTCCCGACAACATGACGCAAGGCAAGACGTGCACTACCTTGATAGGGGTACGCTCTTTTTGAGACCACGATAGGAAATCGATATGAGTAAGGCTGACCAACTCGCTGCGAAACTGAAGCAAACCCAGCAGTCCAGTGCCGACGCGACACACTGCGCCGACCAGCAGATCGACAGTTGGCCTGCACAGGTTTACGAGCTGTACCACCTCGTCGAAGCCTGGCTGGCGCCGCTCAGCGAAGCGGGCCTGAACATTCGGCGAGTGCCCACGCACGTCTTCGAGCGTCATCCCGACGGTGAGACCTATGACTACGCGATCGACCAGTTACTGATTGAAGGCAATCACCACTGCATCACTTTCGACCCTGTCGCTCGTTTCACCGAGGATGGTGCCGGGCGGATCGAAATCCACACTCAAGGAAAAGCACTCTCGATGCTGCGAACCGTGAGCGAACACGGCGAGACACAGTGGTGGCTGCAGGCGATCGATCAATCCGGGCAACAACCGGATGCGATCGCCATGACCGAAGACACCCTGCTGTCGGTGGTGCAGGAGGGGCTTGAGCTGTGAGGTTCAGGGCTGTTGAATCAGCCCTTCAATAACCCGACGCAACGCCACTTCCCGCGGCACCCGAATGTCGAATTCGTTGCGCAACAAATCCATCAATTCGTCCACATCAGCCACTTGCCGTCGTTCAGTCTCACGGCCGATCCGATGAATCGCAAAACTGCCGTTGTTCAGGGTGCGGCGCCACCCTTCGCCGGTGCGCGCCACCATCAGTTGCCTGGCGAACGGCGATTCCGGATGGGTCGAGACATACCAGTTGCCAACGGCGTAATCGATGTCTTCCTGGCGCTGCAAATCGAAAATGTACATCGCCCGCCATTCTCCGGCGACGTTGGCGCGCAGGGTGTAGCCATCCTCGTGCTGCTCGATGCGATACGGTTCGTGAGGTGTGAACTGTTCAACCACGGTATCGAGCATCAGCGGTGCGGTGGGCACCATGCCGCCGAAGCCAACGTCGGTGATGTAGCGCACGCCGTCCAGGGTGACCAGGCTCAAGCGGTGTGTGCGGGCGGTCCATGCGCCTTCGGGTTGGCCCATGACCACTCGGCCGGAGAAACCGCGAGCATCGAAGCCCAGTGCCTGGAGCAAGGCCAGGAACAGATTGTTGAGTTCGTAGCAGTAACCGCCGCGACCGTCGTGCAGGACCTTTTGCTCGATAGACGGCAGGTCAATGAGCACCGGCTGGCCCGACAACGTGCTGAGGTTTTCGAACGGAAAGGCGCCAGTGTGGCGCAGTTGAAGTTGGTGCAGGGTTTCCAGGGTCGGCGCCGGAGGCGCGTCGAAGCCCAGGCGCTGCAGGTACAACGCAAGATTCGTCAGCTGTGGCTCGCTCATTGCTCAGTCCTTATGCAGGGGCCGGATTTCTCCACCGATGGGCGCCATGTATAAGGGAAAAAGCGGTTCGACCGACAATTGATTTAGCCAATCGCCACACACTTCAAACTCAACGCCGCTTACGCGGACTCAATCGAATCCACGCCGGCGCGTGATCACTCGCGTGGGGCTCGTTGCGAACCCAGGCATCCACTCCGCCCTCCTGCAAATAAGGGCTCAGCACCGGATTAAGCAACAGATGATCGATGCGCAGCCCCGAGTTTTTTTGCCAGTGCTGGCGAAAATAATCCCAGAAGGTATAGAGCCGATCCTGCGGATACAGATGGCGCAAGGAATCGGTCCAGCCCTGGGCCAGCAGGCGCTGATAACACTCGCGGCTTTCAGGTTGCAGCAACGCATCCTTCAGCCAGGATCGCGGGTTGTAAATGTCGAGGTCGGTGGGCACCACGTTGTAGTCACCGGCCAGGACCACAGGATGCTCGCTGGCCTGAAGCGTCTGCGCGTAGTGGATCAGCCGTTCGAACCACGCCAGCTTGTAATCGAACTTCGGCCCCGGCTGCGGATTGCCGTTGGGCAGGTACAGACAGCCCACCAGAATCCCGTGCACGGCGGCCTCCAGATACCGGCTATGGGTGTCGCTGTCATCGCCTGGCAGGCCTCGACGTCTCTCCAGCGGCTGCGCGTCCCGCGCCAGAATTGCCACGCCGTTCCACGACGACTGTCCTTGCCAGAGCGCGCCATAACCCGCGGCCTCAAGCTCGGCGACGGGAAATGCACTGTCGACTGACTTGAGCTCCTGCAAACAGGCGATGTCTGGTTGCTCTCGCTCAAGCCAGGCCAGCAAGTTCGGCAGTCGGGCGCGCATGCCGTTGACGTTGAATGTCGCGATTTTCAGGTTCTTCATGGGCCAACGCTCGCAACGCAGGGTCGATATCCAGTTGTGACCGGGGGGCGTGCTGGCAGTTGCCTCTCCGAGCGAGTCAGGCGACTAAAGGCGCGGCGCTACACGGGAAACTCGTCATGCGACGCCTTGAGCAATGGCAGTAACGCCTGCTTTTCCATAGGCCGACTCAAGTAGAAACCCTGCACCTCGTTGCACTGGTCCGAGACCAGGAAGTCCAGTTGCTCGAGGGTCTCGACGCCCTCTGCGGTCACGGTCAGGCCCATGGCTTTGCCAAGGTTGATGATCGCCTGCACCACGGCGCGGTCATTGCCGCCGCCGCTCATGGACGAGATGAAACGCTTGTCGATCTTGATCCCGTCGAACGGGTACGTGCGCAGGTAACCCAGGGACGAATAGCCGGTACCGAAGTCGTCCATGTTCAACCGCACGCCCAGCTCCTTGAGCGCATTCATGGTCGTCAACGCGCCCTCCACATCGATGAGCATCACGTTTTCGGTGATCTCCAGCTCCAGGCGACTGGCCGGCAAACGGCTCTGGATCAATGCCTCCCTGACGTCCTCCACCACATCGCTGCGGGCAAATTGAACAGGCGACAAATTGACCGACACCATCAACGCACCGGGCCAGGTCAGGGCCGTTTCACAGGCTTCGCGCAACACCCAGCGCCCCAAAGGCACGATCAGGTCAGTCTGCTCGGCCAAAGGAATAAACTCGTCGGGGCTCAGCAGCCCCTGCTCCGGATGCTGCCAGCGCAGCAACGCTTCCACCGAGACCACCTGCTTGCCGTCCATGTTGTAGCGCGGCTGGTAGTGCATCAGGAACTCGTTGTTCTTGATCGCCCGGCGCAGGTCGTTTTCCAGTTGCCGACGGTGCTGGATCTGATCGTTCATGTGCGGCGCAAAGTAGCACCAGGTCCTCTTGCCGTCGGATTTAGCCTGATACAGCGCAATGTCGGCACACCGGATCAGCTCATTGGGAATGTGCCCCTGACGCCGACTCAAGGCCACACCGATGCTCGCGCCGATGTGCAGCGTGTGATGCTCGTAATGAATCGGCTGCTGCAGGCTTTCGAGCAAACGTTCGCAGAACCGGTCGATTTCGGCGTGGCTGTCCATGCCGTTGAGCACCAGCACAAACTCATCACCACCGAGCCGCGCGACCAGATCGATGTCCCGCGTGCACTCGCGCAATCGGGTGGCCACTTCCAGCAATACCGCGTCGCCGGCCGGGTGACCGAGGGAATCGTTGATCGGCTTGAAGTTATCCAGATCGATCATCAGCAGCACCAGCGCTGCCGAATGCTCTTTAAGCGCCAGGGCCTCGTCGAGGAAACGCGCCAGTTTGTTGCGATTCGGCAGCCCCGTCAGGGCATCGTGCAACGACAGATGCTGGATCTGGGCATGGGCGGCGACTTCATCGGTGATGTCGCTGGCCGTTCCGCGATAGCCCACTACCGCGCCCTTGCGATGGATCGGTCGTGCCGAAACCCGGCAGATACGCTGTTGCCCCGACTGATCGCGATAGGAGCAGCGCAAATGGCTGACGGGCTGTTCTTCATTGAGCTTATGCAGCCACAGCGACAAGGGCAGCGTGTCGCAATTGAGCAGTTGCCCGATGTCCTGCCCTATCCATTGCTGATCGGAAAAACCGGTGACGGTGGCGAAACGTCCTGACAGATAAGAGATGCAATGTTTGTCATCGATTTCCCAGATCCAGTCGGAAGCAGCCTCAGCCACTGCACGAAAACGTTCTTCACTGGCCTCCAGCGCCTGGTTCGATAAATCGAGGCTGGTGTAGCTGGCATCCACGTGCCCGGACGTGCGCAAGACATACCGGAAGAAATAAGCCGTTAACAACGCCAGCACCAACAGCGCGCCGCCCAATGGCGGCAGCAACGACCAGAGCAACTGATGACCCGGTTGCTCAAGTCGGGAAACCAGACTGTAGCCGGTGTCCGCCAGTGCCACGGCCGGGCTGCCGGGCGCGATGGCGTTATCAGGCGTCAGGTTTAAATCATGCAAACCGTAATCGGTGCTCAGGGTGCTGAGCTTGTCAGGGCTTAATTGGTCGACGAACACCAGCACCGAGGTGCTTTGGGGATCGACCGCCGGCCTTTCGTCATTGGGAACGATTGCAGCAGCCGTCAGCAATGCCGGCTTGCCCTCGAACAGCGTGAACTGGCTGATCGGGTCAATGAGGCTTTCCTGACGCTGGACTGCTTCTATCAGTGTCGCCATGGATGCCGAAAGATAGGTGGTCGCCGCCTCCTGGACTTGAAGCCCGCGCACCAAGGCGTATTTGGTTTGCTGACGATCGACCACGAAGACACCATCGTAGTGATCGATGCTGAACAGGGTTTTGCCCAGGTTCTGCTCGACGTAAGCCCATTGCACATCAACCTTGCCGTCCAAATGGTCGTAGGCGCTCGTCCAGTTTGCATAACTGGCGATGTAGTTTTTCGAGGCGGTGATGCGATTTTCCAGCGCACGCTGGGTGTAGAAAGTGGTCTTGGCCAGGTCCTGCGCATCCAGCCGTCCGGCAATGTTGAACAAGGCCAACAACGCGATCAGCACCCCCAGAACAAACAGCAGGCCGACGACAAACACCAGGTTACGGGTTATCGGCGTATGACGGGGAGCGGTGACGAGGGTAACGGCAGTCATATCCATGCACTTGATCCTGTCAAATCGATTGCCTGATCGGGATGCGACGCTCGCAATGCTTTTTTACCAACGCACTCGCCGAACGTTCACTGACCATAGCAGCCATGCTGGGCCCTGGCGCCTGGATAACGCAAGCCATTGCAGCAATTGAAGAACCGTTGACACAACCATCGCCAATCGACGGCTGCTGCCCTGTAATTGCACACCAGCCACTCGTCAACCAGCCGGCACCCACCGCCCTGCCCTTCATACCATCATCAGGTAACGACTCATCTTTGGAGGCGCATCCTGATGACCATCAAAATGACTTCGCTGTTACTCGCGGGAGTGCTGTGCGCCCTGTGCGTCGGTATTTTTGCTGCCCCAGGAGATGGCGCTGATGCGAAAGGTACCCGGTCGGGCTCATTCGGCGGCTCGACCATGGTGCCCAACAATAACCCTGGCCAACCCTCGAGCGATCAAAACACTAACCGCGGCAATAGCGGATCGGGCTCCTCGGATGGCGGAAATGGTGGCAATGCCGGGAACAGCGGCTCTGGCGCGGGAGGTGGCACGGGCGCGGCGGGCGGTGGAACGGGCGGTGCCGGCGGCGGGACGGGAAGCTGGACGCGTAAAAACAGCCGATGATCGTCGGCTGCTTTTAGGCCTGAAACGCGGAACTAGGTTGGCTTGACCGGTGGCGGATTCCACTTGCCGTTCAAAACCTCGGGCTTGGGCCCATACAAACGCATGGTCAGGTTGAAACCGCCCTTCGGTGCCGGCAGCCAATTGGCTTCAAGGTCCTTGCCGGGGTTTTCGTGCTGGAGGTAGATGTCCAGCGAACCGTCGGCATTAGTCTTGAACGGCATCCAGCTACTGACTGCAAAGCGGTTGAGCGCATTGCCGACCTGGAAACCCTCGGGGTCGTACAAGGTGATCGACCAGAAAGCGTTTACCGGTGGCGTTTCACCCTTGTCGAAATGCAGCACGTACTTGTTCGAGCCATCGAGTGGCTTGCCTTCGACATCGCCGATGTTCAGCGGATAAATCGCATCCTCGGGCAAGTTGGCACCGAGCCCGATCTGCGCAACGATCGCGCGCTTGAGGTAGTAGTTGCCATAGACGCCCATGGTGTCGGTGTTCATCGACCAGCCGTTGACCACACGAGCGAGGGTTGGAACCTTCCACGTCATCAGCGCCTGCGCGTCCTTGGGCACGGTCTGCAACGCTGCTTGGATTTCAGGGTCCAGCGCCTTCATGTCGAAGGATTTTCCGGGCTCGATACCGATACGCTTCATCTGCGCCAGGATCGGTTGATCGCTGATGTGCGCAGGATGCACCTTGAGCAATTCGGCGGCGTAGGCGAAGTAATCGGCCGCCGACATTGAGTCGACCTGGATCTTGGGCGGGGTCTTCATATCCACGGCCGGGTCAATGTTCACGCTGACCGGCTCGGCGCTTTTACCCAGTCGGGACAACGGTGTCACCGTATAGCCAGCCTGAATTTTGTGTACCGCCGCGTAGTCCGCGGCGCCGTCGGTCTTGGTGCGGCCAATGACCCAGACAAAGGGCGTGGGCGCCGGCAGATGGTTCAGACCGGCTGGCACCGTCCCGGTCCAGCCCGGCGGTGTCACCAGAAACTGCCCCGCCTGGGTGCCCGTGGTGCGCCAGCCCGGTGAGGCGAACACATCGGTCCACATGTCGAGCATCGGCAGCAAGTAAAAACGCCCGGCCGTATCGGGCGCTGCGATCACCAGCGGTTCTTCGGTCAAATCCAGCCAGGCAATGGAATACAAGGTGTCGAAGTTCGAACGCACCACCCCTTTGAAATCGGCAGGTGGATACTGCGGAACGCTGACAAACATATTCATCGGACCTTTACCGAATTCCTTGCCAGGTTCGATGTTGGTGAATTGCTTGCGGGTAATGTCCATGGTCAACAGCGGGTACAAATAAAGGTAGGCATCCACGCCGATGGCGTGTGCTTCTTCGGCTGTGACTTTCGATTGAGCCTGGCTGGCGAGCGGAAAGATGACGCTGGCTGCTACGGTTAGAGCAACGGCTGTCAATGCTTGAGTAATCAACATTCTGAGATCATCCGTGCGGTGGGAAGACCTGCCGGGATCGACAGGGTTACCGCAACTCTAGACGATCAATCGAAGGGGATCTGACAGGCAGACAGCCGGCTGGCCGCGGTGTTGCGCGGGTGAAACACCCTCGATAGACAGCTCAACGATCCGAACGCAGCAGTGCCTCGACACCGCCCTCCATCGACAGCACCGCCGAGCGGTTTCGCCCCGAATGCTTGGCTTGATACAGCGCTGCGTCCGCGCGTTCGATAAACACTTCCATGCTGTCCCGCCCCGTCGGCACAAACGAGTAACAACCCAGGCTGACCGTCACGAAGCCCGAGGGCGAACCGCTGTGGAGGATGTTCTTGTCCATGACGCTGCGGCGGATCTGCTCGGCAATCACCATCGCGCCGTGAATGTCGGTGTCGGGCAGCAATACCGCAAACTCTTCACCGCCATAGCGCACGGCCAAATCGGCCTTTCGATGGCAGCAGCTTTTCACCGCCCGCGCCACTTCAGCCAGGCAATGGTCCCCCGCCACGTGGCCATAAGTGTCGTTGTAGCGCTTGAAGTAATCGATATCGAGCATGATCAGGCTTAGCGAACTCGACTGCCGGGCGCCTCGGCTGAATTCGATGTCCAGCGCGCCCTCGAACAGCCGTCGATTGCCCAGGCCGGTCAGGCTGTCGTGGGTCGCGATCAGCTTCAGGGCTTCCTTTGCCTTGCGCAAATCCGCCTCGACCTGTTCGCCGACACGCACCTGATAAAGGAACATCCAACCGAACAGCCCTACGCCCACCACCACCAGGGCAACGATGACTGTGGAGCGAAATGCCGTGTCGTACCAATCCTTGAGAATCGCCTCCCTGGACGAGGCGGCAGACACGACCAACGGATAAGCGTCGAGCTGACGGTAGCCATGCAACCGCACAACACCATCGAGCAGCGAGCTGAACATCGCGTTCCCGGCAGGCGCGTTGGGCAGCAATTTCTCGAAGATCTCGCCCTTGGCCAGCGATGTGCCAATCAGCGACTCCACAAACGGGCGGCGCGCCAGCAGTGTTCCGTCGGTCAATGCCAAAAACATGGAACCGTTGTCATCAATGCTGAAGCTTTTGAAGGACTGATCGAAGTACGCCATCTTGATGCCAGCCAACAAGACGCCCTGGAAATTGCCATTCCTGTCGTTCACCCGTTTGGATACCGGAATGATCCATTCGCCGTTTCCTCGACTGCGAATCGCCGGCCCGATGTGCGCCAGGGAGGAGACGTTCTGCTGGTGGAACTTGAAATAATCGCGATCCCCTACACCGGCTCCGCGTGGCAGTTCGTCGAAAGAGGTAACGATCCACTGTCCCTTTTGGTCGAACAGAAATATCCCGTGCAATTGATGCAGTGCCTGCACTCGCCGGGCGAATGTTTTCTGCAAGCGTGCCTTTTGCGGTGCACCGAAACCGTCAACCTGAATCCAGTCGGACAGACTGGTCAGCACCAGGTCGGCTTGCATGAAGGTGTCTTCAGCTTGTTGCGCCATGGCCCGCGTCAGGTTTGTAGACGCCACTTGCGCCAAGGCCAGGTCATGCCGGCGCGACTGCTCCAGTTGCAGGTACAGCAAACCGCACAGGCTCAGGCACACGACTGCGATGAACAGTACCGCTGCTTTGCGCAAAGGTAACCGTTTCAACGTGACGCCGGTGGCGTTGTGCGGATCGTGAAGAGGGATAGACAAAAGCTCGTCCTGTAAGGGTAAGGCATGGGTATCACCCCAAAACCCTTATTTTTTGTGAGCTTAGTCTACGAGGGGGTGGCGGGCAAATGCCGTTTGGCTAGCCGTCGCATCGCACTGTGCAAATGCGCCCGAGCTGGCGCATTTGCCGGTATGCCCGCGGGGCCACCTCCCAGACATAATCACCCAACAAAAAAACAGGCGCCTCGCGGGCGCCCATTAAAGTACGAATAACCTTCAGATCAACTTGTCGATCTCATCCAGCGTCACTCGGGGAATGAGTTCGCCGGGAATCCGCGAGGAACTGGACAGGTTGTAGACCCGAAAATCTTCACTCACGACGTACTTCGACAAGATCTCGAACGACGGCAGGATCCGCGTATAAAAATGCTGATCGAGCAGGCATGGCGAGGCGACCGTGTCGGCCCCTTCATAAAACCGGCTTACAGACTGATTCAAATCGACGCCTACCAGAAACACCTTGGTAAACCCCACGTGATAGGCAATCTGTAACGCCAGATAAGCCACCGTACGAGCATCAAAAAAACCGCGTTTAAGGTTCTTGCTGAAACCAAGGGTTCTGTTACGGCCATTTCCGAGTTTGCGACTTCTGACCAGTTCTTTATCGGCCCTGAAAACCAGGTCCGTCCAGGAAAGCTTGGGGGCTCGGCCGAGTAAATACAGTTCGCCTTCAGGCGGGACCGTCGTATGCCAGATGTGCTCTTGCCACAGCGCCACCCGCTGGCTGATGCGCATGGCCTCTGAAAACAGTTCGGGTTGTTGCCTGGAAAAGCCTTGATCCGTACAGGCATAAAAGAAAGGCTTGATACCTGTCCCGGAGAACATGGAAATGGCGCCGTTCATTGTGATCATTGGAACGTTCGCAAACTTTTCCAGCGGAAAATCCTTGGCGGACGCCCCCGAAGCAATGATAAACACGGCACCTTTCTGGATGTTGCGGCACTCATCGAGGTCATGCCCATTAAGCATGCCTGTATTGAGTGACGGTTTGTTTTGCGCAACATCCATCTTCAATTCCCTATCCCTTCACATCAATGTTCGGCGGACTTTTTTTGCATTGTGATAGTTTTCAACGGGCGAGCCAACCTTTTGGCTTCCCCATTCCCTGAATCTGCGACGGAGCGCAAAGGTTGATGCAGAGCGCTTGCAACGTCAGTGCATCGATGACCTGCCGGTTACCTACGGATAGCACACCTCGCCTGTTTCAGGATCATTACCGGTTTTGCCCCGTCGCGACCGCGGAAGTTCCTGCTCGTCGCACATCCAGGACGGGCAGTTCCGAAGGCTGATTGAGCCCCCGCAGTACCGCGGAGTCATAGCCGTATACATCAGGTTTAAACATCACTCGACCATCACTACTCAGATCCACCGTCCAGTAAGCCAACAGCACCGGCACTTTGACGGGAAGCCTGATATTTTCGGTCTTGCCGTTAGCCAACTGGGCCCGTATTGCGGCGCTGTTCCAACGAACCGGGTCATTGAACAGTAGTTCTACCAACTGCAGTGGGTTCTCCACTCGTATGCAGCCTGAACTGGTGGCTCGGCGCGATTGCGCAAACAACTCGCGATGCGGCGTGTCGTGGAGATAAATCGAATATTCATTGGGAAACCGAATGACCACTTGCCCCAGTGAGTTATCCGGCCCCGCATCCTGTCGCAGCGTGATACCGCGTGCGTTATCCCAGTCGACGGTCGACGGATCGAGCACATTCCCCTCTCGATCAAGGGCTCTTATTCGGTTGGCGGCCAGGTAGCCGGGATCTCTTTGAATCTTCGGCAGCATGTCTTTGACGAGGATGGTCGGTGGTACGGTCCAGGTGGGGTTGAACGTTACGTAAGTGATCTCGGATTGAAACACCGGCGTACTGCGAAACGGCTTACCGACCTGAACCCGGGAACGCCATATCGCCTTCCCGTCGCGATAAAGCGCCACCTTGTAACCCGCAATATCAACGATGACAAAAGTGCCCTGAAGTTTGTACAGCAACCAGCGCGCACGCTCCATGTTCACCCGGACCTGGTCTATCCGTGCTTCTACGGGCACATTCAACGCCGCCAGTGTCGCGGCGCCCGCCACGCCGTCCGCCCCCAGGTATTGCTCGGCCTGATACTTTTTCACTGCTGCGATGACGCTGTCGTCGTAGTCAGTGCGTGGGCTCTTCGATGGGGCCAGATAACCACCCGCCACCAAGCGTGCGCGCAACTGCGCGACAGCGACGTCATCCATGCCTGGCTTGAGCGATTGGCCTTCGGCAATCTTCGGCCAGCCACCCGCGTCCCGAACCTTGCGCAGTTGCGCCAGTCCGACGCGCAGGCTGCGGTAAACCGCCTCTTGTGGCGGTGCTTCGGCGAAAGCGCGCGCCACGTCATGCGCATCGAGCGCGGCGAACAATTTATGCATGTCTCCACGGGGATCGGCGCCCACAGGGTCGAAATTCCAATGAATGTCCAGACGCGAAGGGTCAACCTTGCCGCGCCGCAATTGCAGCAGCGCCGTGACAAAGGTCCGGGTGGCCGCGATATCGAACGCCGCCCGTTGCGCCACTGTTGGCGCTGCTGCCTGCATCGACGCCCGGGCATTCGCCAACTCATCAATATGAAAGTCGGCAGGGTCCAACCCATCGGCCTGGGTCTCGCTCAGGCTTTTCAATAACTGGGTGACATCGCTGTCGTTGGCCCAGGCCGAGCGATAACCCCGATGCATGTAAAAATCCATGACCACACGACTCGGGTCCATCCGTTGATGACCACGGGAAGTGAGCAAGGGAGGAAACGATGAGCTCAATGGCTCAAGTGCCGCCTGAATCGTTTGAGCGACGTAATCGTCAGGTGCTGCGCCGTTTCTGCTGATGGCAGCAGATACCCCCTCAATCGGCGAGGTTTCTGCAATCGCTGCGCCGCTGATCAGAAAGCCCATAAAAAACATGCGGCTTATGACGAATAACCTTGTTAACTGCCCCATGGATAATCCTTAATCGCCCCGTATTCAACGGCTAGCATCCTGCACACTGCTAGACTCGAAACATTAATGTGAGATTTACATATGGCGCTAGACCGCTTTTGTTTCCTGTTCTCGGCCCTGCTGCTGACGTCAGTTTCAGTACCGGCAGCCTACGCCGATTCGCTTGAAGCCGCGCTGCTCAAAGCAGCACCTGGCGCCAACGCCAAAGTCATCGGGCTGGCCGTACGCGCGACTCAATGCAGCTTGGCCCAAGGTAAAGCGCCTGTCCAAAGACTTGCTGTCATCGACTATTCACTGCCTTCGACCGAACAACGGTTATGGGTGTTCGACCTGAAGAAACGTAAATTACTGTTCCACGAATGGGTCGCCCACGGTCGCAACAGTGGCGAGAACATGGCGGTCAAGTTTTCCAACCAGAATGAAAGCTTTGCCACCAGTCTGGGTTTATATCGCACCCAATCGAGCTACGTCGGCCAGAACGGTTATTCCTTGCGCATGGAAGGCCTGGAGCCGGGGTTCAATGACAAAGCGTTCGAGCGGGCGATCGTTATTCACGGGGCGCCCTATGTCAGTCCGGTTCTTGCCCGAACCAATGGCCGGATTGGTAGAAGCCTGGGGTGTCCGGCGGTGCGGCCAGCAATTGCGCATAAGTTGATTGATTCAATGAAAGATGGGCAGTTGTTGTTTTCTTACTATCCGGATCAGCGCTGGTTGAAGTCGTCTTCGTATATCAATTGCGGGGGCGGCACCGTGGCCACAACATCAACGCCCGGTACACGCCAATAAACACGGCATGAAACTGTCAAAAATGTAATCTGCGCCTCAGCCTGCTGAAAGGCGCCGCCCATTAGCCTTGTCACCAAGCACTCTCCACGCTGACGGACCAGGAAAACGGCATGCATTCCAACACAACAAGACGCACCTTCGTGAAGGGGCTCGCCGCGGGCGGGCTCCTTGGCGGCCTCGGGTTATGGCGCACACCTGTCTGGGCGGTCACCAGTCCTGGCGAGCCTCAAGTGCTGGCAGGCACCGATTTCGACCTGTTCATCGGCGAAACCCCGGTCAACATCACCGGCAACCCGCGCACCGCGATGACCATCAACGGCGGTATTCCCGGCCCCCTGCTGCGCTGGCGCGAAGGTGACACGGTGACGCTGCGGGTGAAGAACAAACTCAACACCAACACCTCCATTCACTGGCACGGCATCTTGCTGCCGGCCAACATGGACGGCGTGCCGGGGCTGAGCTTTCACGGCATCGAGCCGGATGGCATGTACGTCTACCAGTTCAAGGTCCGGCAGAACGGCACTTACTGGTACCACAGCCATTCGGGTTTTCAGGAACAGTCCGGCGTTTACGGGCCATTGGTGATTGACGCCAAGGAGCCGGAGCCGTTCCAGTACGACCGCGATTACGTGGTGATGCTGACCGACTGGACCGATGAAGATCCGGTCGGCCTGATGAAGACGCTGAAAAAGCAGTCCGATTACTACAACTACAACAAGCCCACCGTGGGTGATTTCATCCACGACGTCAGCGAGAAAGGTTGGGGTTCCACGGTCGCCGACCGAAAGATGTGGGCCGAAATGAAGATGAACCCCACCGACCTGGCCGACGTCAGCGGCGCAACTTACACCTACTTGATGAACGGCCAGGCGCCGAACTCGAACTGGACGGGCGTGTTCCGGCCGGGCGAGAAACTGCGCTTGCGCTTCATCAATGGCTCCGCCATGACCTACTTCGACGTGCGCATTCCCGGGCTGAAGATGACGGTGGTCGCTGCGGATGGCCTGCACGTCAAACCGGTGAGTGTCGATGAGTTTCGCATTGCGGTGGCGGAGACCTTCGATGTGATTGTCGAGCCGACCGAAGCGGCTTACACCTTGTTCGCCCAGTCGATGGATCGGACGGGATTTGCACGCGGCACGCTCGCAGCGAAGGCGGGTTTATCCGCGCCGGTACCGCCGCTGGACCCTCGGCCGCTGGTGACCATGGATGACATGGGCATGGGCGGCATGGATCACGGCAGCATGGCGGGCATGGATCACAGCGCCATGGCCATGCCCGGCATGCAGTCCCATCCCGAGACGGAAAAAGACAACCCGCTGGTGGACATGCAAGCCATGACCACCGCCCCCAAACTCGACGATCCCGGCCTCGGCCTGCGCAACAACGGCCGCCGCGTCCTGACCTATTCCGACCTGCGCAGCACCTTCGAAGACCCGGACGGTCGCGACCCGAGCCGTACCATTGAACTGCACCTCACCGGCCACATGGAAAAATTCGCCTGGTCGTTCAACGGCGTGAAGTTCTCCGACGCCGAACCTGTACGCCTCAAATACGGCGAGCGGGTTCGGGTGGTACTGGTCAACGACACGATGATGACCCACCCCATTCACCTGCATGGCATGTGGAGCGACCTCGAAGACGAGAACGGCGAATTCATGGTGCGCAAACACACCATCGACATGCCACCCGGTTCCCGACGCAGTTATCGGGTCACCGCCGATGCGCTCGGCCGCTGGGCCTATCACTGCCATCTCCTGTACCACATGGAAATGGGCATGTTCCGTGAAGTTCGGGTGGAAGAATGAGGCGCCTATCGATGACCAGACTCACTTCCCTCTCTTTGGCACTCGTGACCGCGAGCCTGACCCTCTCTTCGGCGATGGCCGCCACCGACGACATGCAGAACATGGATCACAGCCAGATGCCGGGCATGGACCACAGCCAAATGCAAAGCATGGACGACGGCCAGATGCAGCCCGCCGCACCGACCGAAAGCCGCACGCCGATCCCGGCGCTGACCGATGCCGACCGCGCCGCCGTGTATGCCAGTCAGTCCGGCCACATGGTGCATGACACCGCGCTCAACTATTACTTCCTCGCCGACAAACTCGAATGGCAGGACGCTGACGACGGCAGCACCCTGGCCTGGGACATGTCCGGCTGGATCGGCGGCGACATCGATCGCCTGTGGCTGCGCTCCGAAGGCGAACGCACCAACGGCAAAACCGAAGACGCCGAAATCCAGGCCCTGTGGGGCCACGCAATCTCCCCGTGGTGGGACGTGGTGACCGGCGTTCGCCAAGACTTCAAACCCGGCGACCCGCAAACCTGGGCCGCGTTCGGCGTGCAAGGCATGGCGCTGTACAACTTCGAAGCCGAGGCCACCGCCTTCATCGGCGAAGGCGGCCAAACCGCTGCACGACTGGAAGGCGACTACGACATCCTGCTGACCAACCGATTGATCCTGCAGCCGACCGCCGAACTCAATTTCTACGGCAAAAACGACCCGCAACGGGGGATCGGTTCCGGGCTATCCAACACCGAAGCCGGCCTACGCCTGCGCTATGAAATCCGCCGGGAAATCGCGCCCTATATCGGCGTGACCTGGAACCGCACCTACGGCAAAACCGCCGACTACGCCAACGATGAAGGTGAGGATCGCAGCGAAGCGCGCCTGGTCCTCGGTGTTCGCCTGTGGTTCTAAACGCATTAACTCAACAACCAAAAAAACAACCGCTTAAAGCGGTAAGAGGCCTTGCATGCGCATGATTAAAACGACCGCTGTTGCCATTGGACTGCTCATGAGCGCGCTCGCTCAAGCGCACCCGAAACTGCTGTCCTCCACCCCGGCCGAAGGTGCAGACGGTGCGACACCGAGCAAGATCGAACTGCACTTCTCGGAAAATCTCATGACCCAGTTCTCCGGCGCAAAACTGGTCATGACCGAAATGCCCGGCATGGCGCACTCCCCCATGCCGATGAAAGCCAAGGTCTCCGGCGGCAGCGATCCGAAAACCATGGTCATCACCCCGCTTTCGCCATTACCCGTCGGCACCTACAAAGTCGAATGGCGCGCGGTGTCATCGGACACCCACCCGATCACCGGCAACGTCACGTTCAAAGTGAAGTGATTGATGAGCGACTCGGTCAGCATTGCATTGCGCTTTGGGTTGTATGTGGATTTGATGCTGCTGTTTGGCCTGGCGCTGTTTGGGCTCTATAGCCTTAAAGGACAGGAACGGATTTCGGGCGCGGTATTGCCGTTTCGGTCGATGTTGATGGGAACAGCGGTGCTGGGTGTGCTGTTTTCCATCGCCAGCATGGTGATGATGGCGAGCGCCATGAGCGGTGAGACTGACTTTGCCGAGTTGCGCCCGCATATCGAAATGATGGTGCTTGAGACGGATGTGGGATTGGCCTGGGTCGTGCGCCTCATCGCGCTGGTAGTCGGCGGTCTGGTGGTCATATTCAACCAGCGAGCGCCAGGGCTCAGCCTGCTGATCGCGTCTATTGCCGGCGCTATCGCCCTCGCCAGCCTGGCCTGGAACGGTCATGGGGCGATGGATGAAGGTGACCTTCGTTTTTGGCATTTCATCACTGACATCTGGCATCTGCTGGCTTCGGGGGCCTGGTTCGGTGCGCTGGTCGCGCTTGCCTTGATGGCAAAGATCAACGCGCTGCAAACCGAGGAACGCATCAGATTGCTGGCTCGGGCTGTCCGCCGATTTGAATGGGTGGGCGCGGTGATCGTGGCCGTTATCACGGTCACAGGCGTCGTGAATTACCTGTTCATCGTGGGCCCGACGCTCGACGATCTATTGCTCAGCACCTACGGGATTTTACTGTCGATCAAAATCGCGCTGTTTGCCGGAATGCTGGTGCTCGCCGCGTTGAACCGGTTTCACCTGGGGCCGTTTTTGGAGCGGTCGTTGCGTGACGGTCAGTATCGGGTGGCAGCGAATGCGTTGCGCCGCAGCGTGGTGGTTGAATTGGCGGCGGCGGTGCTGATTGTGGGGCTGGTGGCGTGGTTGGGGACGTTGAGTCCAGGGATGGAAATGGGCGCGGAGTAACGCAAAGAGGCACCACTTGATATGGATCAATCACGGCCTCTTGCCCGGGACTAAGCTCAAGGTAACCCCTCGGATCGGGTACACACTATGCTCTGGTTCCGCACGCACCTACCGCTGCTGATCCGCCAAGTGCTCGCACTGTGGCTGCCAGCACGCCTGCGCTTCGTTCGCTTCAACAATTAAAACAGTCCTCCGAGCGTCTGGAACTCCGGACGCCCTTTGGCTTCACCTCTTTAGCGCTGCTCCATTCCTGTACGTCCCTGACTCACTGGAGATTGCCATGCAAATGCACTTCAAAGCACTCGTCGCCGCACTGCTCATCAGTAGCCCATTGGTTGCCCTGGCTGTCGAGGAACATCACCCCGACACAGCGCCAACCGCACCGACCACCGCAGCTACCGCCCCCGCTACCGCGCAAGACAAAGCCATGAGCGAGCAGATGGAAAAAATGCAGGCCGCTCACGAAAAAATGATCGCCGCCAAAACCCCGGCCGAACGCCAGGCCGCCATGCAAGAAGGCATGGCCACGATGAAGGACAGCATGGGCATGATGCACAACCATTGCCAAGGCATGGGCATGGGCAAAGGCATGTCCGGCGGCATGGCTCATTCAGACCAGATGATGGACATGATGATGAAAATGATGGATCAGCAGTCGAACATGATGAAAAAGCCGATGAGCAACTAACGCCCTTTAAGTAGCGCTTGACCTTGCCATCGCGGCAAGGTCAACCATCGATCTCATCCATCCCCCCCGCCACACACGGTAAAAGAGGTTTACGTAATGAACAGCACTGAACTGCAAGTCGAAGGCATGAGTTGCGGGAGTTGCGTCAAACACATCAACGCCGCATTGCAACCGCTCGCAGGGGTGGGTGAAGTAACAGTCGATCTGACGTCCGGTCGGGTCAAGGTGACTGGAGATACCCAGAGCGATGTTCTGTTATCGGCACTGAAAGAGGCCGGGTATCCAGCAAGCGTACTGGCAGAAGACAAACATGAAGGCCTAAAGAAAAAATCTGGCTGCGGCGGTTCAAGTTGCTGCTGTCACTAAATCCGGCCCGGCGAGGATGATGTTGAGCAGTGCAGCAGAAAGTCAGTACTCTCAGCACCCACTCCATCATGGAAGCCGGATAACAATGAACAACCTGAAAAGCACAATGATGCTCGGTGGCCTGCTCGCTCTATCGTTTACCGCCCAGGCAGAGCCATCGCATCTGGACAGCGTCATCCAACAGGGCCAACTGCGCGTGTGCACAACAGGCGACTACAAACCCTATACCGTCAAAACCGAAGACGGCGAATACTCGGGCATCGACATCGCCATGGCCCGCTCGCTGGCCGACAGCCTGGGCGTCAAGGTCGAGTGGGTGCAGACCACCTGGAAAACCCTGATGCCCGACATGCTCGCGGGCAAATGCGACATCGGCGTCGGTGGCATCTCGGTCACGCTGGAACGCCAGAAAAAAGCCTTCTTCAGCACCACGCTGGACGTCGACGGCAAAATCCCGCTGGTGCGTTGCGAAGATCAGGCGCTGTATCAGACCGTCGAGCAAATCAACCAGCCTTCGGTTCGCCTGGTCGAACCGGCCGGCGGCACCAACGAAGCCTTTGTTCACGCCTTCCTGCCCAAGGCGCAATTGCGCCTTCACGACAACGTGACCATCTTCCAGGAGCTGCTGGACAAGAAGGCTGACGTGATGATCACCGATGCTTCGGAAGCGCTGTATCAGCAGAAACTCAAACCTGGTTTGTGCGCGGTGAACCCGAAGCAATTCATGCAGTACGGCGAAAAGGCTTACTTGCTACCGCGTGATGACATGACCTGGAAGTTGTACGTCGATCAGTGGCTACACCTGGCCAAAGTCACGGGCAACTACCAAAAGGTTTTGGGTCAGTGGATAGCCACGCCCGAGCCCAAATAGCCGCCACCTACCCGATGCATGTAGCAGCTGGCGAAGCCTGCGTCCGACTGCGCAGCAGTCGCCAACTCAGCACTCACCATGTCTCAGGCAAACCACACAACGGCAAAAACACTTCGGCCGTTGCGTCGGCCCTTAGTCGTGCAGCACCCCCACTGTACTCAATGAAGCTGCTACCGATCACGCTCCCGCCTAAGTTCAACATGTTGGGGTCGAGGCAGTGATTGCAGGTGCAGATCACGAAGAGAAGGAAGGGCCGGCCGTACGGATGTTTCAGGAGATGATCTGGAAGCGGCTGCAGCGATCCGCGAAATAGAACTCTAGAAGAAAGATCTAAGTCCCCAGCAACTCACCGCCCAACTGAGGTTGAGAACAAATAGGTGCAAGGCCGCTGCATTTATGAGGTGCGGCCTGACCCCTAAGGAAATTCTGTAGGTGAAAACAGAGCCAACGGGAGTCAGGTACGATTGATTCTTTTTACCTGATTGTCGCTCGCTACATTTTGCTGTTTCTAGGGTCGTCCGCCGGGTTGAGGTAGGTGATCCCCCAAGGCCCCGTGCCGTGGAGTTGGAGCACGGTTTCCTGCTCTCTACTGGCGCCGTACATCGGCATGCCGACGGGAATGATCAGGGTATCACCCGGTTGATAGGCCTTGGCCCGTGCCGAATCGAATGTGTCTCCGGTGGCGAAGTAGAAAATGCCTGAGATAACGGTTACGCGTTCGGTCACGGGATGGGTATGCACGCCGATTTTCGTATTTGCCGGCAGCTTCAAGCGCAGGGTGAAGGGCTCGGCGGCTTTCAAGTCACCTTCAATCACTGCAATCATCGCACCGGGCCCCACCGACGGCGCGGCTGTCCACTTGAGTTCGGATGGGGTGGAGGTAATCAAACCCGCTCCCTCGGCCAGAGCGGCAGATGTGAAGAAGGCTGCGCTGAGCAAGGCCAGCGAAACAGCGACAGCTTTGTGGGAGTTCATCATGGTTTCCTCGTGTTTGGGAGCTGTGGGTGTATCGCAGCAGAGGCAAATAAATATGGCTTCAACGCACAGGAGCAGAGCCTGCGCAATCAAGTCATATACGATGACGGTAGCCGAATGTTGAAGCGCGGATATACCCATTACGAACAGCGCTATAACGCACAGGTATGGACTGTGGCCTCCTACAGCAGGCGCTGTGCTGTTCGCTGTCAGGTCAGCCATTGGCGGTGCCAAGGATGACGGCCGCAGATCAGCAGTAGCAAGACTCACCAACGCTCCGCCAGCCCAATCCTGATAAACTCCCCACCTTCCAGCCTCACCGATCCAGATTCCTAATGTCCATAACCAACGCAACACCCGCCCCGCTCTCCCGCCGCTTCAGCGTTGCGCCCATGATGGATTGGACTGATAGGCATTGCCGTTTTTTCCTGCGCCTCCTCTCCAAGCACGCCCTCCTCTACACCGAAATGGTCACCACCGGCGCGCTCCTAAACGGCGATCACGACCGCTTCCTGCGTCACAACGAAGCCGAACACCCGCTCGCCCTGCAGCTCGGCGGCAGTGTCCCGCTGGACCTGGCGATGTGCGCGCGCATGGCGCAGGAGCACGGTTACGACGAGGTGAATCTGAATGTCGGCTGCCCGAGTGATCGGGTGCAGAACAATATGATTGGTGCGTGCCTGATGGGGCATCCGCAGTTGGTGGCGGATTGTGTGAAGGCAATGCGTGATGCGGTGTCGATTCCTGTGACGGTGAAGCATCGCATCGGGATTAATGGGCGGGACAGTTACGAGGAGTTGTGTGATTTCGTCGGTACGGTTCGGGATGCCGGGTGCACGAGTTTTACGGTGCATGCGCGGATTGCGATTCTGGAGGGGTTGTCGCCGAAGGAGAACCGCGACATTCCGCCTCTGCGTTATGACGTGGCGGCGCGGTTGAAGACGGATTTTCCGGAGCTGGAGATTATTCTCAACGGCGGGATCAAGACGCTCGAAGCCTGTCACGAGCATTTGCAGACGTTTGACGGTGTGATGTTGGGCCGTGAGGCCTATCACAACCCTTACGTGATGGCTGAGGTGGATCAGCAACTGTTCGGCAGCACGGCGCCGGTGATCAGCCGGGCTGAGGCGCTGGCGCAGTTGCGGCCTTATATAGCGGCGCATATTGATGCGGGCGGCTCGATGCACCACATCACTCGGCATGTGCTGGGGCTGGGCACCGGGTTTCCCGGGGCGCGGAAGTTTCGGCAGTTGTTGTCGGTGGATATTCATAAGGCTAAAGAGCCTTTGGCGTTGCTGGATCAGGCGGCGGAGTTGCTTGAGGGGCGTTAACGGTCGCTTGGGTTGAACCTGTGGTCAGATTTGGCATCGTATTTACCGATACCGCGCCCCGCCATTCAAACAGCCGTTTTCAGGTTGTTGCCGCTGGGGCCTTCGATACGTACATGCACCCTTGAGTGGCTGTCAGCGCTCGGGTAATGTCATTAGACCCATAGGACAGAGCACGCCCATGACTTCCAAGCTGGAACAACTCAAACAAATGACCACCGTGGTTGCCGACACCGGCGACTTCGAAGCTATCGCTCGCGTTAAACCCGTGGACGCTACCACCAACCCTTCCCTGCTGCTCAAGGCGGCTGCCATTCCCGGTTATGCCGAGTTGCTGAATGCCTGCATTCACGACTGCAAGGGCGATGTGGGCCTGGCCAGCGACCGTTTTGGCGTCGCGGTAGGGCAAGAGATTCTGAAAGTGATCCCTGGCCGTATTTCCACCGAAGTGGATGCACGTCTGTCGTTCGACACTGACGCCGTATTGAAGCGTGCGCACCGTCTGATCGACCTGTACGACAAGGCCGGCATTGGCCGTGACCGCGTGCTGATCAAGATCGCTTCCACCTGGGAAGGCATCCGCGCTGCCGAAATTCTGGAAAAGGAAGGCATCCAGACCAACCTGACGTTGCTGTTTTCGTTTGCTCAGGCTGCGGCGTGTGCTGATGCAGGGGTTTTCCTGATTTCGCCTTTCGTGGGTCGCATCTACGACTGGTACAAGAAGGCCAACGGCAACGACTACACCGGCGCGGACGATCCGGGCGTGCAGTCGGTGACGCGCATCTACAACTACTACAAGGCCAATGACTACAAGACTGTGGTCATGGGTGCCAGCTTCCGTAACCTGAATCAGATCGAGCAGTTGGCCGGTTGCGACCGACTGACTATCAGCCCGGATCTGATTGATAAGCTGGCGGCGGACACTGGCAAGCTGGAACGCAAATTGGCGCCGGGTCATGCTGGTGAAGCGCGTTTGAGCTTGAATGAAGCGCAGTTCCGTTGGTTGTCCAACGAGGACGCGATGGCGACCGAGAAACTGGCGGAAGGTATTCGTCAGTTCGCTCGGGATCAGGAAAAGCTTGAGGCGTTGCTGCAAGCCAAGCTGTGATCCAGTAAGAAAACGCAAAAGGGCGAACCTTTACGGGTTCGCCCTTTTTTATATGTCGATTTTGCGGCTGCTTCGCAACCCAGCGGGAGCAAGCTCCCTCGCCACAAGTATGCGGGGAATCAATGACGCTCGAGGGCATTCACCAGATCATGGAACGCTTCACGATTGGAGTCGTTCAGGCCCATGAGGATCTTGTGTGCTTCGAGCACTTTGATCCGCACCACTTCTTCGGACTGATCCTGGTCTGGCAGGTCGGTCAGGCACTCAGGGCACGGGATCGGGCGGTCAACGATGTTGAACACTTGCTCGAAGCCCATGGACTGCAGCAGACGGGTGATGTCTTCGTGGGTGGTGACGACGGTCGGCAGCAAGCCGACCTTTTGCCGCGACAGGATCGACAGTTTGGCCAAAAGACCAAGGGTGGTGCTGTCGATGCTGCGGGTTTCGGTCAGGTCGATCACGATTGTGTTGAAGTTCAACGCCGTGAAGATCCGCTCGATAGTCGCATCCAACGCCGAACACAGGGTCAGGCGAACTTCACCGACGAACTTCAGGACGAAGGTGCCATCCTGCTCGGCGAACTGGATTCTACCGGTACTCATTAAAGATTCCTGCTCAACACCAACAGGGCGATATCATCCGGCATCTCCCCTAGCGTGGCCAATCCAAAAACCTGCCGCAGACCATCCAGGCTGCCGCCCGCTGCCTTGACCCGTTGAGGCAAAGCCGCTTCTTTTTCTTTGAGTGTAGGTTCTGGCAAAAGGTCCAGAATGCCATCGGACATCAGCGTCAGGCTGAACGTCGGTGGCAGTTCCAGTACGTGATCTTCGTAGGTGGCTTCATTGAAGAGGCCCACCGGCAGACCACGCCCTTCCAGGTAACGAACACTGTCTGGCGTGTACAACACAGGCAACGGCAAATGACCACCGATGCTATAGGTCAACAAACCTGTCTCCTCGTCGATGACTCCACCGACCATTGTGACGTGTTTACCCAGCTTACAACTGATCAGGCCTCGGTTGATATGACCAAGGACCTCTGAAGGCTTGAATTCCGGCAATGTACCGCTGCGCTTGGATTCGAACAGCAAGCGCGTGGTCATGAACTTCAGCAGCACGGTGACAAAGGCTGAAGAGGCGCCATGACCGGAAACGTCCGCCAGGTAGAACGCTACCCGACGCTCGTCGACCCGAAAGTAGTCGACGAAATCACCCGACAGGTACAGCGACGGGATGATCTGGTGAGCAAACTGGAACTCGTCGATGGTCCAGGGACTGACCGGCAGCATGTTCATCTGCACCTGGCGACCGGCGTTCTGGTCTTCCTGGAGCAGGTTCAGGCTGGCGGCAAGTTCGCGGTTGGCCTTTTCCAGCTTCTCGCGGTAGCGCTGGTTTTCCAGCAGCAGGCGCGCACGATCCAGGGCCCGGCGCACAGAGTGCTCGAGCACAGCCAGATCTTCGAGAGGCTTGATCAGGTAATCCGCCGCGCCCAGGCGCAGGGCCTCGACCGCGTCGTTCATCACGCCGGCGCCCGAAACCACGATCACCGGGGTTTGTGGTGACAGCTCGGTGACCTGGCGAATGAGTTCGAGCCCGCCCATCTGTGGCATGCGCAAATCGCAGATGACCAAGTCGGGCTTGTCTTGCTCGAATACCTGAAGACCCTGCTGGCCATTGCTGGCCTGCAAGACGCTGAAACCACTGTCTTCCAAATAGGCGGCGAGGCTCGCGCGCACTACTTCGTCATCATCGATTATCAGCAGCGTGGCACTGGTTTTTGGCATGTGGGCAAACGGCGCCAGAATTAGGTTGGCGTAGCAGGCAGGGGCTTTGTCCCGGCTCATACTACTGGATTCGCTTTCTAGCCTCTCTAGCGCACTGTTTTCGAGCATTTGCCCTACACACAGGTACACCAGAGGTGCCCTTCTAAGGCGCAGACGGTACTCCCATCCGCGGGTCGTTTCAAGCTCACGCCGATGGTCGCTTGACGTCTTTCAATTTCAAATCACCGGGAGTTATAAGAACCGGCAAAACCGTAACGTAATGGAAGGTTCAAACCATCGCTAAAACCGGCCAAAAAGCCAAACGAAAGAAGGCGGCCTACTGGCCGCCTTCTTCACGTTTTACCGGTCGAGATCAAAAATCGTCTTCAACCTGGCCGTCCTTGACTTTGAATTCGCGGTTCTGCAAGTACGCATTACGGATGAATATGTACTTGTCGCCGCTGATCAGCTTCTCGCTCGACAGCAGGCTGGCGCGGGTGTCGACGATGTTCAGGCCGAAGATCGAGTTACGCACAGGCACGTCGTGGATGTAACGGTACGGGCCGGTGTAGCCGTCGACATACTTGGATGGCGCGTCACGCAAGGTGCTAGGGCCCAGAAACGGCAGCATCACGTACGGGCCGCTGCCTACGCCCCAGTAGCCGAGGGTCTGACCGAAGTCTTCGTCATTGCGTTGAAGGCCCATCTTGGTGCCGACGTCGATAAAGCCCAACAGGCCAAACGTAGTGTTGAAGATCAAGCGCGCGGTATCGACGCCAGCGGCGGCCGGTTTGGCCTGCAAGATATCGTTGGCAAGGTTGGTGACATCGCCGACGTTGCGGAACATGTTGTGGATGCCGTCCTCAAGGAACTGCGGCGTCACGAACTGATAGCCTTGGGCCAAAGGCTTCAGCGCATAAGTGTCGAGCACATCGTTGAACTTGTAGATCGGGCGGTTGACGCTTTCCCAAGGGTCGTCTTCCGAGGCTGCCTGGGCAACGAACGGAACCAGCAATACGCTGGCAAACACACAAAGCTGAGCTAGATGATTGCTCCAGCGCATAGAAAAACTCCTTGGATTGTACTGACGCGTGGGCTTGGCCCAAGCGTAAAGCTGGCTAGTATAAGACGGAAAAGCCGCTTAAGGCAGCACAGTGCGAGTCCGCCTGCGGATCATTCGTGATGATTGTGAGCGATTCACATCAGTGTCACTCAACTGTCACCGTCGCCCCCTAGCCTTGAGGCTATTTCAGGGACGTTGATATGCCGCATGCCGAAACCTTGCCCCACATCGCGCCCAGCCTGACCGCCGTCCTGTTCGGTCTCAGTGGTTGCCTGGTGGATTTCGGTGCTCGCACACGCGCACAGGGCATCCCCTCTTCCATACACGCCGAGGCCACGCCCGGTGCCCTGGATAGCTTGCGCAGCTTGCAGCATCAGCAGATTCCCTGTGCCTGGCTCGATGAACTCCCCCCTGCCCTCAGCCACTCCCTGGCCTCTGCCTTGCCTTCATGGATCAAACCCTCGCAACACCCCGAAACAAACAATCCATGGCCGGCACCGCACGCCTGCTGGCAAGCCCTGATGACGTTGAATGTTGAACGACTGGAAGGTTGCGTGCTGGTCAGCGGCGAACCACGATTGCTGCAAGCGGGGCTCAATGCCGGATTGTGGACGATTGGGCTGGCGTCCTGCGGCTCACTCTGCGGCCTGGCGCCCAACGAATGGCAGGCGCTGACGCAGCAGGAACGTGAATTCAAACGCGGCAAGGCAACAGTGCAACTGTTCGGTCTGGGCGTGCATTCGGTGATCGATCACCTTGGTGAACTCGACACTTGCCTGGCCGATATCAGCCTGCGCCGGCTCAAGGGCGAAAAGCCCTGATCGAGATCATGCAGGTTGCGCGCGAGTGGATTAATCTAAAGGTCAAGCCATAGACCTTTGGCGCGCTGCTGCGGTCTATGCCAGTGCCTATCGATAAAAGGAAGAACGCCATGCCTGCCCGCGAACTGCAACAACAGCTCAATACTCTGCGCGAGCAATTGGAACAGAATCCACCGTTGACCGAAGCCGAGCGCGACGACCTGCACGCGCTGATGCAACAGATCGAACTGGAACTGGAGCTTGAAACCAAAACCCAGGACTCCAGCCTTGCCGACAATGTGAACCTGGCCGTCGAGCGCTTTGAAATCGAACACCCGACCCTTGCTGGCACCTTGCGCAATATCGTGCAAGCCCTGGCTAACATGGGGATCTGAACCCTCCGAATACAAAAAGCCCCGCTAGTGATAACGGGGCTTTTTCATATCCGGAATTTGTAATGCAATCCCTTGTGGGAGCGGGCTTGCTCGCGAAAGCGGAGTGTCAGTCACCATTGATGTTGAATGTGACGGCCCCTTCGCGAGCAAGCCCGCTCCCACCGTAGATCTTTATTGGCGGACCAGCCGGTGGTTCGGCAGTTGAACGGTTTCAGTGCTGCGATACGGGTTGATGTCCAACCCTCCGCGTCGTACATACCGCGCATACACCGTCAATTTCTCTGGTTTCAACAACCGCTGCAGGTCGAGAAAGATCCGCTCCACGCACTGCTCATGAAAGTCCGAGTGCTGACGGAAGCTCACGATGTACTCCAGCAAACTTGCGTGATCCAGCGCCGCGCCACGGTATTCCACCGCCACGCTGCCCCAGTCCGGCTGGCTGGTGACCGGGCAGTTGGATTTGAGCAAATGGCTGTGCACGCTCTCCTCCACGATACGCGATTCATCGCAACGCAGCAGTTCCGGACGCGGATGCTCATAGTTGCTGACGCTGATATCCAGATCATCAATGCACACGCCCGGCAACGCCACGACGCCTTCGGCCTCGACGTCCTTCAGGCTGCGAATCCGCACGCCCACCGGTTTACCGGCAGCAGCCGACAGGTCTTTGATCAATGTCGCTTCAAGGCTCGCGGTGTCGGCAAACGGTGTCTGGTTCAAGGAGTTGAGGTACAGCTTGAACGACTTCGATTCGATGATATTCGGCGAATCCGCCGGGATACTGAATTCGCCTATCGCCACCACTGGCTTGCCGGACGGCAACAGCCACGACAGTTCGAAGCAGTTCCAGAAATCCACGCCCTTGTACGGCAGGGTTTCAGCCGTCAGGCCCAACTCGGCCCATTTCGCGGTGCGCGGGATCGGGAACAGCAAGGACGGCGTGTAGGTGGCGATGTATTCGCTGGATTTGCCCAGCGGCGAATGTTCGGCTGCGGGATGCATGGCGGAAACCTGACTGAAGAATCAGCGGATTCTACCAGCCTTTGCTTCCGCCTTTGAGTGCTTACTGACTGACAGTCAACTTGCCGACCATGCCGGCCTGGTAATGACCGGGGATGTTGCAGGCGAATTCCAGGTTGGTGGCCTTGGTGAAGGTCCAGGTCAGCTCGGCGGTTTTGCCGGGTTCGACGAGCACACTGTTGGGGTCGTCGTGCTTCATTCCATGCCCCATACCGGCCATGGCGCCGTGGTCCATTTCCTTCATACCTGTAGGCATCAGCATGCCGCTCTGCTGCATCTTCATCATTTCCTGCTGATGCTTGGCGTGCATTGCCGCGTCACCGAGGTTGAATTCGTGCAACAACTGACCTTTATTAACCAACACAAAACGAACCGTCTCACCGGCCTTGATATCAATCGCCTTGGGTGTGAACGACATGTCGCCCATGATGAACTCAACGCTACGAGTCGCCTTGGCCGCCGAGGCCGGATGGCCGAAGTCGTAGGTATGCGCCGGGGCAGCCCACGCCGGCGAGCTCAGCGCCAGCAGACACGCGACGCACAGCAGTGATTTGCGCAAAAACATAGTCGTACTCCAACAAGATAAGGTTCAGCCTGTGGAAAACTCTAAACTGCTGCGACTGCCCGCAACCTGACAGGCAAATTACAACTTTGTCAGGTTGACCTGCATTAACGCCGTCCACGGTATAAAGCGTTCGTTCCATTTGCCTCGAGTCGCCCATGAAACTGCTGATCGTCGAAGACCAACCGAAAACTGGCCACTACTTGCGCCAAGGCCTGACCGAGGCCGGTTTCAACACTGAACTGGTGGCGGACGGCAGCACCGGCCAGCAACTGGCGCTGACCGGCGATTACGCGCTGCTGATTCTCGATGTGATGCTGCCCGGTCGCGATGGCTGGCAGATCCTGCAAGCGGTGCGCGGTGCCGGCCTCGACACGCCGGTACTGTTTCTGACAGCGCGTGACGCGGTGGAGGACAGGGTCCATGGCCTCGAATTGGGCGCCGACGACTACCTGGTCAAACCGTTCGCCTTCTCCGAACTGCTGGCCCGGGTCCGCAGCCTGTTGCGGCGTGGCAACGCCACACCTCAGGAAACCACCCTGCAACTGGCGGACTTGCGCCTTGACCTGATCCGCCGTCGGGTCGAACGCAACGGTCAGCGCATCGACCTGACGGCCAAGGAGTTCGCCCTGCTGGAAATGCTCCTGCGCAGGCAAGGCGAAGTCCTGCCCAAGTCGTTGATCGCTTCCCAGGTCTGGGACATGAACTTCGACAGTGACACCAACGTCATCGAAGTGGCGATCCGTCGCTTGCGCCTGAAGATCGACGATGAATTCCCCAACAAGTTGATTCACACCGTACGCGGCATGGGTTACGTCCTTGAAGAGCGCCCCGCCTGATGCGTCGACTTTCGTTAAGCAGTCGCCTGGCGCTGCTATTTGCGGCGTGCACCGCCGTGGTGTCGCTGTTCGCCGGGGTGTTGTTCAGCCAGGCCAGCGAAGCGCATTTCGTTGAACTCGATCAGCAGTTGCTGGACGGCAAGTTGATTGGTCTGCGTCGGGCACTTCATGACATTCAGTCGAGTGAAAGCGAAGTCAAACTGGCCGATGAATTGAGCCGACAGGCTGATCTGTCGCTGCGGATCACCGGCAGCGACGGCAAGCGCTGGTATGACAGTTCGACGCACCTACCCCAGGAACTACCGACCCAGGCGGGCTTGTCCACGGTGAGCAGCGAAGGCACCGACTACCGCGTCCTCAACGCGCCGTTGTACCTCGATAAACCTGACTCACCGCAGTTGACCTTGCTGCTGGACATCACTCATCACCAGCACTTTCTGCAGCGCATGCAACACCTGATCTGGTTGACAGTCGGCTTGTCGGCACTGGCCACCGCCCTGCTCGGGGCCTGGGCTGCGCGCAGTGGGTTGCGGCCGTTGCGGCGCATGAGTGCGGTTGCCAGCGGCGTTTCAGCGCAGTCGCTCAATGCACGCCTGCCTGAAGAAAACATGCCGCCAGAACTCGCGGAAATGGCCCACAACTTCAACGCCATGTTCGGACGCCTCGACGACTCTTTTCAGCGGCTCTCGGCTTTCTCCGCCGATATCGCCCATGAATTGCGCACACCGTTGTCGAATCTGTTGACCCACACCCAGGTCACCCTCACCCGCCCACGCCCCATTGAAGATTACCGCGAAGCACTGCACAGCAATCTCGAAGAACTGCAATGGATGGCGCAACTGGTCAACGACATGTTGTACCTGGCCAAGGCTGACCACGGGTTGTTGATGCCCAAGCGTGAACCGCTGGAGCTGGCGGAAGAAGCGGATCTGTTGCTGGAGTTTTTTGCACCGTTGGCGGAGGACGCTCAAGTCAGGTTGAGTCGTGAAGGCAATGCGCGCATGGAAGGTGATCGCAGCATGTTGCGGCGGGCGCTCTCCAATTTGCTGGACAATGCGTTGCGGTTTACGCCGGTCGAAGGCGAGGTTCGGGTGCGGATTGTTGATCAGCCAAAGGGATTGCGACTGACGGTCGAGAACAGCGGCGACGGAATTGATCGGGCGTTGCTGCCGCGAGTGTTTGATCGGTTCTACCGGGCTGATCCGGCGCGCCAGGAAGGCAGTAGTGAGCATGCGGGATTGGGGCTGGCGATCACTCAGTCGATCATCCGCGCCCATGGCGGGCAGATTCATTGCGAATCGGATAACGGGTGGACCAGGTTTGTGATTGAGTTGCCGCGGACCTGATCGTTCCCACGCTCTGCGTGGGAATGCAGCCCGGGACGCTCTGCGTCCCATCCAAAGCCGAACGCAGAGCGTCCGCTGAGGCATTCCCACACAGAGCGTGGGAACGATCATGGGTGGCTTACGAATACCGCAACGCAGTAGCCGGCTCGACTTTCGCCGCACGCCATGCCGGGTAAACGGTGGCGAGGAAGCTCAGAATGAACCCCGCGGAGCAGATCAACAGCACATCCGCACCCTGCAGTTCGGAAGGCAGGTTACTGACGAAGTACACGTCTGAACTGAAGATGTGCTGACCGCTGACCCGCTCCATCCAGCCCACCAGTTCACTGACGTTCAGCGCCGCAATCACGCCAAGCACGCCACCAATCAACGTACCGACAACCCCGATCACGGTGCCCTGCACCATGAAGATCGCCATGATCTGTCGGGGCGTGGCGCCGATGGTCCGCAGGATCGCGATGTCCGCGCCCTTGTCGTTCACCACCATGATCAGGGTTGCGATGATGTTGAACGCCGCCACGGCGACGATCATCAGCAATAGCAAACCGATCATGGTTTTTTCCATCTTCATCGCACTGAACAGACTGCCCTGGGTGTGAGTCCAGTCATCAGCCTTGTAAGCGCTGCCCAGCCCGCCAGCAATATCGCTGGAAACCTTCGGCGCAGCGTACAAATCCTTTACCGCCAGGCGCACGCTCTGTACCTGATTCGGCGCCCAGTGCTGCATCTGCGCGGCATCGGCCACGTGGATCAGCGCCATGGAACCGTCCAGCTCGGCGCCCACCTTGAACACGCCGACCACGTTCAACCGCTGCATGCGCGGGGTGATGCCACCTGGTGCAGTGCTGATTTCCGGCACGATCAGGGTGATCTTGTCGCCAACGTTCAAGCGGAAGCGGCGCGCCGTGATCTCGCCGATCACCACGCCGAACTCACCCGGCTTCAAGGCATCGAGACGCCCCTGGACAATGTGCTGGGCAACGATCGACACCTTGCCTTCGAGCGCCGGATCAACGCCGCTGACCTGGATCGGCTGCATCGTCCCCTTATAGGACAGCATGCCTTCCATCTCAGTGAACGGCACGGCGGCCGTCACTTCCGGGTTCTTCATGGCCGCCGCAGCGACGGGTTGCCAATCGTCGATCGGATTGACGCCAACGATCGTCGCATGAGGCACCATGCCGAGGATGCGCGAGCTCATTTCGCGCTGGAAGCCGTTCATCACCGACAGCACCACGATCATCGCCAGCACGCCCAGGGCGAGACCGATCATCGAGGTCATCGAGATGAAGGAAACAAAGCGATTGCGGCGCTTGGCGCGGGTATAGCGCGCGCCGATAAAGATCGATAACGGTCTGAACATTCGCTGGGGCACCGTATAAAAATAAGAGACCCGGCGTACTTTTCAGTCACGCCGGGTTTCGGCCAATCAGATGGGCGTCAGGTAACCTTCCTGCAGATGCAGGACGCGATCCATCTGGCGAGCCAGGTTCATGTCGTGAGTCACCACCAGGAACGCCGTGCGCATCGAGGTGCTGAGTTCCAGCATCAAATCCTGAATGCCCTGGGCGGTGTGGGAATCGAGGTTGCCGGTCGGCTCGTCGAGCATCACCAGGCCTGGCTTGTTCACCAGGGCGCGGGCGATGGCCACACGCTGACGTTCACCACCGGACAATTCGGCCGGTTTGTGTTCCAGGCGATGGCCCAGCCCTACCCGCTCCAGCAATGCCGTCGCACGCTGACGCGCTTCAGGAATAGCCGTCTTGCCGATCAGCAGCGGCATGCAGACGTTTTCCAGCGCGGTGAACTCAGGCAGCAAGTGGTGGAACTGGTAAACGAAACCCAGTGACCGATTGCGCAGCAAACCACGAGACTTTTCGTTCAGCGCCGACAGCTCTTCACCGGCCAGCCAGACGCTGCCCTTGGTCGGAGTATCGAGGCCGCCGAGCAAGTTGAGCAAGGTACTTTTGCCCGACCCCGACGTACCGACAATCGCCACGCGCTCACCCGGATGCAGCTCCAGTTGCAGACCGGCCAGAACCTCTACCGACTCAGGGCCTTCCTCGTAGGATTTGCCCAGGTTGCGGCAGCTCAAGATTGCTTTATCACTCATGCCCGACTCACTCATAACGTAGCGCCTCCGCAGGCTGGGTGCGCGCGGCACGCCAGGCTGGATACAGGGTGGCGAGGAAACTCAGGACCAACGCGGCGGCGCAGACCATCAACACATCCTGGCTCTGCACTTGCGACGGCAGGTAATCGATGAAGTACACGTCGGCGTTGAGGAATTTGTGCCCGATCAGCCCTTCGAGGGCCGAGATGGCGGCGCTGACGTTCAGCGCGGCGAAGATCCCGACCACAGCGCCGATCAGCGTACCGATCACGCCAATGACCGTGCCCTGGACCATGAAGATCGCCATGATCTGCCCCGGCGTGGAACCCAGGGTGCGCAGAATCGCGATGTCGCCCTTCTTGTCGTTCACCACCATCACCAGCGTGGAAATGATATTGAAGGCCGCGACCGCAACGATCAGCAGCAACAGCAAACCGATCATGGCTTTTTCCATGCGGATCGCCTGATACAGATTGCCGTGGGTGCGCGTCCAGTCGCGGGCATAGAAATGGTCTTCGCCAAGTTGCTGGGCGATGGTCCACGCCACGCGTGGCGCCTGGAACAGGTCGTCGAATTTCAGGCGGATGCCCTGGACCTGATCCGGTTTCCAGCGATGCAATTTGGCCAGATCCTGCAGATTGGTGATGCCCAGGTAACCGTCCAGTTCACCGGCGCCGACATGGAAGATGCCGACCACGGTAAAGCGTTTCATGCGCGGGAACATCCCGGCCGGGGTCACGGTGACTTCCGGCGCCACGAACGTCAGCTTGTCGCCGATCGCCGCACCCAGCTTGGCCGCGGCCTTGTCACCGATAACGATGCCGAAACTGCCCGGCGCCAGGTCATCGAGCTTGCCCTGCTGCATGAAGTTATCAATGATCGAGACCTGTCGCTCCAGCGCAGGGTCGATGGCATTGAGCAGGACTTTGGACACCTTGCCGTTATTGGTCAGCAACCCCTGCATCTGGGTAAACGGCGCCACGGCCGTCACCTGCGGGTTCTGCTTGACCTTGGCGGCCAGGCTTTGCCAGTCACTGATCGGCTCACCGGACTCGATGGTCGCGTGGGGCACCATGCCCAGCACGCGGGTGCGCATCTCATGATCGAAGCCGTTCATGACCGACAGCACCACGATCATCACGACCACGCCGAGGGCGAGTCCGATCATCGAGGTCAGGGAAATGAATGACACAAAATGATTGCGACGCTTTGCACGGGTATAACGCGTGCCAATAAATACGAAGAGAGGTCTGAACATGTCGGGGCTTGTTCGGAGGGAAAAGGAACGTCCTTGTGGCGGGGGTCGATAACCAGCTTTACACTCAGACCACCGCCGCTACCATGGGTTCGCCATGTCGACATTAGATGAAGAAGATCGCCGCGAATACTACCGTATCGAGGACACGATCGCACTGGAAATTCGGCCCCTGTCCGCTCCCGAAGCCGCAGGCCAGGAAGTGTTGCAGGATGCTTCCCCTCTGTTCAACTTGCTCAGCGAACTGCACCTGAGCGAATTCGAGTCACAGCACCTGTTGCGTCAGATCAGTGAGCGCGACCGGAATCTCGCGGCGTTCCTGAAATCCCAGAATAAACGCATCGATTTGCTGAGCCAGGTGATCGCCATCACCGTGCTCGGGCAGATCGGCGAACCGCAGCCGGTGATCATTTCCGAAGGCGGGATCGACTTTCAACATCCGACCCCCATTGCCGAGGGCGCGCACCTGTCGATCAAACTGGTGCTGATGCCGCAAGCCCTCGGGCTCTTGTTGCGGGCTCGCGTCACCCATTGCGATCGCAAAGGCGACAGCTACGACGTCGGCACCGAGTTCGAATACCCGACCGATGCCCAGCGCCAATTGCTGGCCCGCTACATTTTGCAGAAGCAGGCCCAGGAACGACGCCTGGCCCGCGAACAAAACGAATCAGGCATTTAATTTAAGGAAGAACCGTGACCCTCATCTACGGCCATCGCGGCGCCAAGGGCGAAGCACCGGAAAATACGCTGACCAGTTTTCAGCAATGCCTCAAGCACGGCGTGCGCCGTTGCGAACTGGACCTGCACCTGTCCATGGACGGCGAGTTGATGGTCATCCACGACCCGACACTCAAGCGCACCACCGACCGTCGCGGCAAAGTCGTCGAACACACAGCGGCCGAGTTGGTGACCTACGACGCGCGCACTGGCGGCCCGGGCTGGATCAAACCGTGCCCGATTCCAACACTGGAAGAACTGTTCGAGAAATGCGATTTCGAGCACTGGCAACTGGAAGTCAAAAGCGCTTCACGCACCCGCGCTGCGACAACCGTACTGGCGATTCGCGAAATGGCTCAGCGTTTCGGCTTGCTCGACAAGGTCACGATCACCTCGAGTTCGCGGGAAGTATTGAAAGCTGCGCTGGACTTCGTGCCGGACGTGTCCCGCGGATTGGTTGCCGAGTACGCCTGGCTCGATCCGTTGAAGGTCGCGCAAAGCTATGGCTGCGAGATTCTGGCGCTGAACTGGACCCTGTGTACGCCGGAACGCCTGCAGAAGGCGCAGCGCCAGGGGCTGCATGTGTCGGTATGGACAGTCAACGAGCCCGCGCTAATGCGCAGACTCGCCGACTTCGGCGTTGACAGCCTGATTACAGACTTTCCCGGTTTGGCCATCGCCACGCTCGAGAATTGCTGAAATCGGTCTCCCCGGCCGGCTCAGGCCACCGGCCGGAGCCGCTCAAAAAAGCCGGTTGAGGCCATCGTACGCCGCTACCCGATAGGCTTCGGCCATGGTCGGGTAGTTGAACGTCGTGTTGACGAAGTACTTCAGCGTGTTCTGTTCGCCCGGCTGGTTCATGATCGCCTGACCGATGTGAACGATCTCCGACGCCTGATAACCGAAGCAGTGAACGCCCAGCACTTCCAGGGTATCGCGGTGGAACAGGATCTTCAGCATGCCTTGCGGTTCGCCGGCAATTTGCGCACGCGCCATGCCCTTGAAGAACGCCTTGCCCACTTCATATGGCACCTTGGCCTGAGTCAGCTCCTGCTCGTTCTTGCCGATCGAGCTGATCTCCGGAATGGTGTAGATGCCGGTCGGCACGTCGTTGACGAAGCGCCAGCTTTGGTTGTCAACGATGCTGCCAGCGGCCGAACGACCCTGGTCGTGAGCAGCACTGGCCAGGCTCGGCCAACCAATCACGTCGCCGGCGCCGTAGATGTTCGGCTTGCAGGTACGGTAGGCCTCGTCTACTTCGATCTGGCCACGGCTATTGACCTTCACGCCGATGTTTTCCAGACCCAACTGATCAGTGTTGCCGGTACGGCCGTTGCACCAGAGCAAGGCGTCGGCCTTGATTTTCTTGCCGGACTTGAGGTGCAGGATCACGCCGTTGTCCACGCCCTCGACGCGGTCGTAGTCTTCGTTGTGGCGAACCGTGATGTTGTTGTTGCTGAAGTGATAGCTCAGGGCCTGGGAAATTTCCGAGTCGAGGAAGCTCAGCAACTGACCGCGGTTGTCCACCAGTTCAACCAATACACCCAGACCGCTGAAGATCGACGCGTACTCGCAACCGATCACGCCGGCGCCGTAAACAATGAGTTTGCGCGGGGTGTGGCCGAGGCTGAGGATGGTGTCGCTATCGTAGATACGCGGGTGATGGAAATCGATGTCCGCCGGACGATAAGGGCGCGAGCCGGTGGCGATGATGATGTGCTTGGCCACCAGTTTTTCGACCACGCCGTTGGCGCAGACCACTTCGATGGTTTGCTCGTCGGCGAAGCTGCCGGTGCCGAAGAACACGTCGACACGGTTACGGGCGTAGTAGCCGGTGCGCGATGCGACTTGTTTGGAGATGACTTTTTCAGCGCTTTTCAACACGTCCGGGAACGAGAACCAGCGTGGCTCACCAATGGCCCGGAACATCGGGTTGGTGTTGAACTGCATGATCTGCCGGACCGAGTGACGCAGTGCCTTGGACGGGATGGTGCCCAGGTGGGTGCAGTTGCCGCCGACCTGGCGACGGCTATCGACCATCGCCACCTTGCGCCCTGCTTTGGCGGCGTTCATTGCCGCGCCTTCTCCCGCCGGGCCGGAACCCAGCACCACCACGTCGTAGTTGTAGACAGCCATGCATACTCCTCAGAACAGGCCGCGGCGCCCTCGGCACCTGCGGCTAAATCACGCCGATCTGCGGCGTGAAGGAACAATTTGGGGCCAGTGCAGAACCCGGACACAGTCTATATAAGCGTCAACGCCGCGCACATTAACCCTTGGTCGCGTCGTAGGCTAGTTTTGCCTGCACTACACCGCCAGTCTTTGCTGCTTGAATCGCCCTGATCACTTGGCTTTTGCGCCACTCAGGCGTTCAAAAGCCTGCGTGGTTCGTGTGACGAATCCTGTATCGGCACGAATCACAAAGAATGCACCGATGTCATGCGCTTGGGCATAGTCCCAACCCCTTTCGGGCCCCAGAATCAGCAACAGCGTCGATAAGCCATCGGCCATCAACGCTGAAGGATGAATCACCGTGACTGACGCCAGGGTGTGTAGGACCGGCGCCCCGGTGCGGGCATCGAAGGTGTGGGAGTAACGCCGACCGTCCCGCTCGAAATAGTTGCGGTAATCGCCGGAAGTGGAAACGCCGTAGCCGTCTACGGCGATGATGCGCTCGGCCACTCGCTGGTCGTCGCGGGGTTCTTCCAGGGCGACGCGCCACGGCGAGCCGTCGAATTTTTTGCCCGCTGCCTTGAGCTCACCAGTGGCTTCGGCGAGGTAGTTGTGGATGCCCATTGCTTCGAGTTTTGCGGCAATTGTATCGACCGCGTAACCGGCGGCGACGCTGTTGAAGTCGACCTCTACCGCGGCGTCTTTGCACAACCGATCGCCGTCGATACGCAGGTGCTGGTAACCGACTCGCTGCCTGACTTCGGCGAGCGCTTCGGCAGTCGGGACTTTTTCTTCACGGCCCTGCGGGCCAAAGCCCCAGAGATTGAGCAGCGGTTCCACGGTCAGGTCGTAGGAGCCTTCGCTTTGCGAAGACAGTTGCTCGCCCACACGGATCAATTCGAGCACCGGGCCAGGCATGACCTGACAGCGGCCGGCCGGCAGTGCGTTGAAGCGTTCGATAACCGAGTCGCTGCGATAGGTCGAGAATTGTCGATCCACTTCAGCGAGGATATTTTCTACTTCAGCCTGCACCGCTTTCAGCCCGGGCGTGGAGGAATGCCTTACGTATTGAATGGAATAACGACTGCCCATGGTCGGGCCGTCGAAGCGTTCCAGGCTGTCGCCGTTGCCACAACCGGACAAAACACCGGCCAGCATCACAACCCCAGTCCACCGTCCAGTTAACAAATCTTCATCCCCCCTCAAAACCGCGCCCGCCATTATGAGCTTCAGAGCACACGAGAGCGAGGTCTGCCAGCGCCCATCAGTCAAACGCAAAACCTGTGGGAGCTGAGTTGCGGACAGCGTAGGCCGCTGTGGTTGGCGGCGCCTGATCGATCACTCTCGTCGACAAGATCGTTCCCACGCTCTGCGTGGGAATGCCTCAATGGACGCTCCGCGTCCGCTTCGGCAGGGACGCGGAGCGTCCCGGGCTGCATTCCCACGCGGAGCGTGGGAACGATCACCGCACAAACAAAAACGCCCCGACCAAAGTCGGGGCGTTTTCATGTGCAGCTAACGCTTAGCGCGGGAATGCTGGCGGGTTTACACCAGCCATGTCTTCCATCACGCGAACCACCTGGCAGCTGTAACCGAATTCGTTGTCGTACCAAACGTACAGAACAACGCGGTTGTCTTGACTGATGGTTGCTTCAGCGTCCACCACGCCTGCGTGGCGCGAGCCAACGAAGTCGGTGGAAACCACTTCCTGCGAATTGACGTAGTCGATTTGCTTATGCAGGTCGGAGTGCAGCGCCATGTAGCGCAGGTACTCGTTCATTTCTTCACGGGTGGCGGCTTTCTCAAGGTTCAGGTTGAGAATGGCCATCGACACGTTAGGCGTCGGAACGCGGATCGCGTTACCGGTCAGCTTGCCGGCCAGCTCAGGCAGTGCCTTGGCAGCAGCGGTGGCAGCACCGGTCTCGGTGATTACCATGTTCAACGCGGCGCTACGGCCACGACGATCGCCTTTGTGGAAGTTGTCGATCAGGTTCTGGTCGTTGGTGTACGAGTGAACCGTTTCAACGTGACCGTTGATGATGCCGAACTTGTCGTTGACAGCCTTGAGCACCGGCACGATGGCGTTGGTGGTGCAGGAAGCCGCGGAAACGATCTTGTCATCAGCGGTGATTTCACCGTGGTTGATACCGTGAACGATGTTCTTCAGCTTGCCTTTGCCCGGCGCGGTCAGAACAACGCGATCGATACCCGGGCAAGCCAGGTGCTGGCCCAGACCGTCGGCGTCACGCCATACACCGGTGTTGTCCACCAGCAGCGCGTCTTTGATGCCGTACTGGGTGTAGTCCACTTCAGTAGGGTTTTTCGCGTAGATAACCTGGATCAGGTTGCCGTTGGCGGTGATGGTGTTGTTGGCTTCATCAATGGTGATGGTGCCATTGAACGAACCGTGTACCGAGTCGCGGCGCAGCAGGCTGGCGCGTTTGATCAGATCGTTTTCGGCGCCCTTGCGGACAACGATGGCGCGCAGACGCAGGCCGTCGCCACCACCGGTTTTCTCGATCAGGATGCGCGCCAGCAGACGGCCGATACGACCGAAGCCGTACAGAACAACGTCGGTGCCTTTGCGCGCGGAAACATTTTGCTGACCAACGACGTCAGCCAGTTCTTCACGGACGAACTGCTCGGCAGTACGGCCATTGCCTTCAGCCTTGAATTTGACTGCAAGCTTGCCCAGGTCTACCGAGGCAGCGCCGAGCTTGAGCTCGCTCATTGCCTTGAGCAGCGGGAATGTTTCGTGGACGGACAATTCGCTGTCATCGGACTGGCGATGGCGAGCAAAGCGGTGAGCTTTGAGAATCGCGATGACAGACTGGTTGATCAGACTGCGGCCATAGATCGAGCTCACCACGTTGTTATTGCGGTAGAGCTGACCGATAAGCGGAATCATCGCTTCTGCGAGTGCTTCACGGTCGATCCATTCACCAAGACACTGGTCGGGCTTCTGAGTCACGGGAACCTTCCACTATGTAGGGGCAGAAAAAAGGGGCTACATTATGCCGCCGAGTGCCTCCCGTAGCAATGCGCGCTTGTCGCGCGACCAGTAACAAAATCCACTTCAAAAAAATGACGCACGGCTCAAGCCCAATAAAACCGGGGCCTGCAACGCAGTCATTTTTTCGGAGACATCGCTGTCTTGTCTGTAACCCTCCGTAACACCCAATCGTTTTGCCACTACATATTCGGTCTTTTTTACTAAAAAACGGGCCGATTTTGTCTTTACCACTACATTTCGCCCAACCTGCGTAATAGACACATCTGCAACTGACAGGCGGCACCCGGGACCGCTACAATTACCGACTTTGTCGCAACGCTTGGAGCTCAACCTTCCGTGCCCGTTCTGCGTCTACCGCTTCTCCCTGCCGCGGCAGGTAAACAGCACTGGGGCAACCTGCCCGGTGCCGCCCTGAGCCTCGCCATTGCCGAGGCCGCCAGCGCTGCCAAGCGCTTCACCCTGCTGCTGACCGCCGACAGCCAAAGTGCCGAACGGCTGGAACAGGAGCTGAGTTTCTTCGCCCCGGATTTGCCGGTGCTGCATTTCCCGGACTGGGAAACCCTGCCCTACGATCTGTTTTCGCCGCACCAGGACATTATTTCCCAGCGCATCTCCGCGTTGTATCGGTTGCCGGAGCTGAGTCATGGCGTTCTGGTCGTACCGATCACCACGGCCCTGCATCGCCTGGCGCCGACCAAATTCCTGCTCGGCAGCAGCCTGGTGCTCGACATCGGTCAGAAACTCGATGTCGAGCAGATGCGCACCCGGCTTGAGGCCAGCGGCTATCGATACGTCGATACCGTCTACGAGCATGGCGAATTTACCGTGCGCGGCTCGTTGATCGATCTGTTCCCGATGGGCAGCAAACTGCCTTTCCGCATCGACCTGTTCGACGACGAAATCGAGACCCTTCGAACCTTCGATCCGGAAAACCAGCGCTCCATCGACAAGGTTGAAACGGTTCGCCTCCTGCCAGCGAGAGAATTTCCGCTGCAAAAGGATGCGGTCACCCGCTTCAAGGCGCGCTTCCGTGAGCGTTTCGATGTCGATTTCCGCCGCTGCCCGATCTTCCAGGACTTGAGCAGCGGGATTACACCGGCCGGTATCGAGTACTACCTGCCGCTGTTCTTCGACGACACTTCCACGCTGTTCGATTACCTGCCCCAAGACACGCAAGTGTTTTCCTTGCCGGGTATCGAGCAGGCGGCGGAAAACTTCTGGAACGACGTGCGCAATCGCTATGAAGAGCGTCGCGTCGATCCGGCCCGTCCTTTATTGCCGCCCGCCGAGTTGTTCCTGCCGGTGGAAGATTGCTTCGCGCGCCTGAAAAACTGGCCGCGCGTGGTTGCCAGTCAACAGGACGTGGAAACCGGCGTCGGCCGCGAGCGGTTCCCCGCTCGAGAGCTGCCGAACCTGGCCATCGAAGCCAAGGCCACCCAACCGTTGGCGGCGCTGGCGGGTTTCCTCGACGAATTTCCCGGTCGCGTGCTGTTTACCGCCGAATCCGCGGGCCGTCGTGAAGTGCTGCTGGAATTGCTCGAACGCCTGAAGCTGCGGCCGAAAACCGTCGACAGCTGGCCGGATTTCGTCGCGAGCAAAGAACGCCTGGCGATCACCATCGCGCCGCTCGACGAAGGTCTGGTGCTCGATGACCCGGCGCTGGCCCTGGTCGCCGAAAGCCCGTTGTTCGGTCAGCGCGTGATGCAACGCCGTCGCCGCGAGAAACGCGCCGACGCCAACAATGATGCCGTAATCAAAAACCTCACCGAGCTGCGCGAAGGCGCGCCGGTGGTGCATATCGATCACGGCGTCGGTCGCTATCTCGGGCTGACAATCCTGGAAATCGACAGTCAGGCCGCTGAGTTCCTGACCCTCGAATACGCCGAAAACGCCAAGCTGTACGTGCCGGTGGCCAATCTGCATCTGATCGCCCGATACACCGGCAGCGACGATGCCCTGGCCCCGCTGCACCGCCTCGGCTCCGAGACCTGGCAGAAAGCCAAACGCAAAGCCGCCGAACAGGTGCGCGACGTGGCCGCCGAGTTGCTCGACATCTATGCCCGCCGCGCCGCTCGCGAAGGTTATGCCTTCGCCGACCCGAAAGCCGATTACGCGACCTTCAGCGCCGGCTTCCCGTTCGAAGAAACCCCGGACCAGCAAACCACCATCGACGCCGTGCGCGCCGACATGCTCGCGCCGAAACCGATGGACCGCCTGGTCTGCGGCGACGTTGGCTTCGGCAAGACCGAAGTGGCGATGCGCGCCGCGTTCATCGCGGTACACGGCGGTCGTCAGGTGGCGATTCTGGTACCGACCACCCTGCTCGCCCAGCAACACTACAACAGCTTCCGCGACCGCTTCGCCGATTGGCCGGTGAGCGTGGAAGTGATGAGCCGCTTCAAATCGACCAAAGAAGTGAATGCGGCGGTCGCGGACCTGGCCGAAGGCAAGATCGACATCGTCATCGGCACACACAAGCTGCTGCAGGATGACGTGAAAATCAAAAACCTGGGGCTGGTGATCATCGACGAAGAGCACCGATTTGGGGTCCGCCAGAAGGAACAGCTCAAGGCCCTGCGCAGTGAAGTCGATATCCTGACCCTGACTGCCACGCCGATTCCGCGCACGCTGAACATGGCCGTGTCGGGCATGCGCGATCTGTCGATCATCGCCACGCCGCCGGCCCGTCGCCTGTCGGTACGCACGTTCGTCATGGAGCAGAACAAGAGCACGGTCAAAGAGGCCTTGCTCCGTGAGCTGTTGCGTGGCGGTCAGGTCTACTACCTGCACAATGATGTGAAAACCATTGAGAAATGCGCCGCCGACCTCGCCGAACTGGTGCCGGAAGCACGGATCGGCATCGGCCACGGGCAGATGCGCGAACGCGATCTCGAACAAGTAATGAGCGACTTCTACCACAAGCGCTTCAACGTGCTGATCGCCTCGACCATCATCGAGACCGGCATTGACGTGCCGAGCGCCAACACCATCATCATCGAGCGCGCCGACAAGTTCGGCCTGGCGCAGCTGCACCAGTTGCGCGGCCGGGTCGGTCGCAGTCACCACCAGGCTTACGCTTATTTGCTGACGCCGCCGCGCCAGCAAATCACGCCTGACGCCGAAAAACGTCTGGAAGCGATCGCCAATACCCAGGACCTCGGCGCGGGCTTCGTGCTCGCCACCAACGACCTGGAAATCCGTGGTGCCGGCGAATTGCTCGGCGATGGGCAGAGCGGACAGATCCAGGCTGTCGGTTTCACCCTGTACATGGAAATGCTCGAGCGCGCGGTGAAGTCGATCCGCAAGGGCGAACAACCGAACCTCGACCAGCCGCTCGGCGGTGGTCCGGAAGTCAATCTGCGGGTACCGGCGTTGATTCCCGAGGACTATCTGCCAGACGTACACGCCCGACTGATTCTCTACAAACGCATCGCCTCGGCCACCGACGAGGAAGGCCTCAAGGACTTGCAGGTGGAGATGATCGATCGTTTCGGTCTGCTGCCGGAGCCGACCAAGAACCTGATGCGCATTACCGCGCTGAAATTGCAGGCCGAGCTACTGGGCATCAAGAAAGTCGACGGCGGCCCGCAAGGTGGCCGAATCGAGTTCGCGGCGCAAACACCGGTCGACCCGCTGACGCTGATCAAGTTGATCCAGAGCCAGCCAAAACGCTACAAATTCGAAGGCGCCACGATGTTTAAATTCCAGGTGCCGATGGAGCGCCCGGAAGAGCGCTTTAATACTGTAGAGGCGCTGTTTGAGCACCTCATTCCGAAAACTGCTTGAAGGACGCCGCATGCGCCTGTTCCGCTCACTGACCTCGTTGACCATGTTATTAACAGCGCTGGTCACCCCTACGGCATTTGCCGATGACTTGTATCAGATTGAAATGATTCTGGTCCGCCAAAACGCCGTGCCCGCTATCGTCAGCCGCGCCGCGCCGGAAGACTGGGCGGCTGGAGCTCAGCCCATCAGCCCCGACAGCCTGCGCACACCAAGCCTCAATGCTGAAGTGGAAAAACTCACCGCCAGTAATGAATACACGGTGTTGCTGCACAAGGCCTGGCAACAGAACCTTGGCGAAGAGGCCAGCAAAGTTGCGATCAGCGAGGGCAAGGAACAGTTCGGCCAGTACCCGATCGAGGGCACGCTGAGCATGAAACTGGGGCGTTTCACCGACGTCGACGCCGACTTCTGGGTTAACCAGATCGACGCCAACGGCATGGTCACCGCCAGCGAACGCATGAAACAGGAAAGCCACACCAAGAACGGCCAGTTGAACTTCCTCGACAATGGCCACTTGGGCCTGTTGATCAAGATCACCTCGCTCACCTCCCCTGCGCCTCGGCCAGCCCCCGAAGAAATTCCGGACTGATTGAGTCCTTATGTCAGCGACCCTGAGCAAACCCCTGGCACCTTCCTGGGTCAGCCGATTCAAGGAACAGAGCCTGGAGCGTGGCCGTCGCTACGCTTTGGAGAACCGCGTCAGGATCATCGAGGCCGGTGACGCCACCATCATTGCCGTCTGCGAGGGCTCTGGCGGCAATGTTTACCGTCAGACCATTCGCCTGCGCGAGTCAGCCAAAGCCACGTTGCTGATGATCGACGCCACCTGCACCTGCCCGGTCCACAACAACTGCAAACACTGCGCAGCGGTGCTACTGAAAGTGCAGGAAACCCTGGCCTACCCCGCCGCCGCGCAAGACGCCGAGCTACTCGAGAAACTTCAAGCAGTACTGGAAAACCGTAGCCCGAAGCCCCCGCAAGTACTGGTGGATAACGTGCAGCCGGTGCCGCGCTTGTGGCTGGCGAGCATCGAGTTCAGCGCCTTCGAACCGCGTAACGGCAAGATGCAACGTTACATTCAGCATCGCGCGGCGTTGTCATTCGGCTATCTGGATGAATACGTTTCCGGACAGAAGAACGCCGACATCCTGATTCGCCAGGAGACGCAAACGCTGCGGGTTAAACGCCACCCGGAAGTCGAACAGACCTACAGGGAACAGCTACGAATTCTTGGCTTCAAGGTCGCCACCCGGCAAAGCAAAGCCTTGCCGGAAAGTGCCGGCGAACTTTTCGAGATGGTCAACGACAGCGCCTGGCTGACCTTCACCCTCAATGAACTGCCGAAGCTGCGTACCCAGGGTTGGGAGTTGCAGATCGACGAAGACTTCGGCTTCGACCTGACCGCCGTGGACGATTGGTACGCCACCGTCGAACAGGCACCGGAGCGTGACTGGTTCGATCTGGAGCTGGGAATCATCGTCAACGGCGAACGGCTGAGCCTGCTGCCGATACTGCTGAACCTGATGCGTTCTCACACCGAGATCCTCAACCCGGAACGCCTTGCACGGCGGCGCGACGACGAGTTGATCCTGGTGAACATCCCCAATCGCCCGAACTCCGAGCACGGACCATTGCAAGTCGCCCTGCCCTTCGGCCGATTGAAACCGGTGCTGGCGACCCTCGGCGAGTTCTACCTGCAAGGGCCTGGCGAAACGACGCTGCGCCTGAGCAAGGCCGATGCCACGCGCCTGAATCCGCTGGAAGACCTGCCGCTGCTTTGGGAGGGCGGCGAGCAAATTCGCACCTTTGCCCAGCGGCTGCGGGACATCAAGGACTTTACCTCGACTGCACCGGAAGGCCTGAACGCGACCTTGCGCCCCTATCAGCTGGAAGGCTTGAGCTGGATGCAGTCGTTGCGCCAACTGGAAGTCGGCGGGATTCTCGCGGACGACATGGGGCTGGGCAAAACCCTACAGACCTTGGCGCACATTCTCAGTGAGAAGAACGCCGGACGCCTTGATCGGCCGTGCATGGTGGTGATGCCGACCAGCCTGATCCCCAACTGGCTGGATGAGGCGGCGCACTTCACGCCGCAACTCAAAGTGCTGGCGCTGTACGGTGCCAGTCGCAAAAAGCATTTCGACACGCTGGCCGATTACGACCTGATCCTGACCACCTATGCGCTGCTGCCCAAGGACGTCGAACGTCTCGCCGCGCAACCTTTGCACGTACTGGTTCTGGACGAGGCGCAATACATCAAGAACCCCAACAGCAAGGCCGCCCATGCTGCCCGCGAATTGAATGCCCGCCAGCGTCTGTGTCTGAGCGGCACACCACTGGAAAACCACCTGGGTGAGCTGTGGTCGCTGTTTCACTTCCTGCTGCCCGGCTGGCTGGGTGACGTGAAAAGCTTCAACCGCGATTACCGCGTGCCCATCGAAAAGCGCGCCAGCGAAGTACGACTTCAGCACCTCAACGGTCGGATAAAACCGTTCCTGCTGCGTCGAACCAAAGAGCAAGTGGCAACCGAGTTGCCGCCGAAAACCGAAATCATCCATTGGGTCGAACTCAACGAAGCCCAGCGCGACGTGTACGAAACCATGCGCCTGGCGATGGACAAGAAAGTCCGCGACGAGATCACCCGCAAGGGCGTGGCGCGCAGCCAGATCATCATTCTTGAGGCGCTGCTGAAGCTGCGTCAGGTTTGCTGCGATTTGCGTCTGGTCAACGATGCCACCCTGCCCACTCGCGGGAGCACGTCGGGCAAGCTCGACAGCCTGATGGAAATGCTTGAGGAATTGTTCGATGAAGGTCGGCGGATCCTGCTGTTCTCGCAGTTCACTTCAATGCTGTCGTTGATTGAAGATGAGCTGAAAAAACGCGGAGTCGATTATGCGCTGCTGACCGGCCAGACCCGCGACCGGCGCGCACAGGTCAAAGACTTCCAGAGCGGCAAGCGTCAGATTTTTCTGATCAGCCTGAAGGCGGGTGGCGTCGGTCTGAACCTGACCGAAGCCGACACGGTGATTCACTACGATCCATGGTGGAACCCGGCGACGGAAAACCAGGCCACTGACCGAGCGTATCGCATTGGCCAGGAGAAACCGGTGTTCGTCTACAAGATGATTGCCAGGGGTACGGTCGAAGAGAAGATTCAGCATCTGCAGAAGGAAAAATCCGACCTGGCAGCTGGCGTGCTGGACGGACGCCAGACCGGGGACTGGAAGTTGCAGAGTGATGATATTGAAGCGTTGTTTGCGCCACTGCCGGACAAGCTGGAAAAGCGCTGAGATAGTCGCCGCCTGGTAGGTCGCTTTCGCGAGCAAGTCGATCGCCTCACCGCCTCTCCCACAGGGTTAACCTCAACCCTGTGGGAGCGTGGCTTGCCCGCGATGGGGTCACCTCGTATTGACTGAAGAAATCAGCTATCAGGACCTGGGGTCAGGCAACGGCGCAAACAGCGCTTCAATGTCACTCTGCTCAAGCTTCCACCCTCCGGTCGTGCCGCCTTCAAGCACAGCCCCGGCCAGCGCCGCCTTCTCCTGTTGCAGTGCCTGTATTTTCTCTTCCACCGTGCCCTTGGCAATCATCTTGTAGACGAACACCGGTTTGTCCTGACCGATCCTGTAAGCACGATCGGTGGCCTGGTTTTCAACAGCAGGGTTCCACCACGGATCGAAGTGAATCACCGTGTCGGCCGCTGTCAGATTAAGTCCCGTACCACCCGCTTTCAGACTGATCAGGAACAACGGCACCTTGCCGCTCTGGAAGTCTTTGACTGGCGTGCGCCGATCAGTCGTTTCGCCAGTCAACAACGCATAGCCGACGCCACGCTGCAGCAATTCCTCCTCAATCAATGCAAGCATCGAAGTGAACTGCGAAAACAGCAAAATCTTGCGTCCTTCACTGAGTAACTCCTCCAGCATCTCCATCAAACCGATCAACTTGCCGCTGCCCGCACGAAGTGCTTTCGCCGTCAGGGACATTTTGACCAGCCGCAGATCGCAGCACACCTGACGCAACTTCAGCAAAGCGTCGAGGATGATGATCTGGCTACGCGCAACGCCGCTGCGGGCAATTTCATCACGCACCTTTTTGTCCATCGCCACGCGCACGGTTTCATAAACATCCCGCTGCCCATCGCTGAGTTCGATCCAATGCACGATTTCGGTTTTTGGCGGCAACTCGGTGGCGACCTGTTCTTTCTTGCGGCGCAACAGAAAGGGCTTTATACGGGCAGTCAGGTGCTGCATCCGTTCGCTATTGCCGTGCTTCTCGATCGGGGTGCGGTAGTCACGATTGAAGGTTTTACTGTCGCCCAGCCACCCGGGCAACAGGAAGTGAAACAGTGACCATAGCTCGCCGAGGTGATTTTCCAATGGCGTGCCGGACAGGCACAAACGCTGCCGGGCCTCCAGATCACGGGCAGCCTGGGCAGCTTTGCTGAGCGGATTTTTGATGTTCTGTGCTTCATCGAGAATCAGTACGCTCCAGACCTGTGGTTGCAAAACCTCAAGATCGCGCGGCAATAACGCATACGTGGTCAGCACCAGATCGTATTCGGCAAGGTTGATGAAATCCTTTTGCCGAGTAGCGCCATGCAGCGCCAGGACTTTCAGCTGCGGGGTGAAGCGTGCCGCTTCGTCGAGCCAGTTGGGAATGAGGCTGGTCGGCATCACCGCAAGTGCCGGAACATCGAGTCGCCCTGCCTGCTTCTCGACGAGTAAATGAGCCAGTGTTTGCAGGGTCTTGCCCAGGCCCATGTCGTCGCCAAGAATACCGCCAACCTCAAGCTCACGAAGAGTCTGCATCCAGTTCAGACCTTCAAGCTGATAAGGCCGCAATGTGGCGTTGAGGCCTTCCGGAACAGCAACGTTCGCCTGAGTCGATTCACGCAAGCGTTTGGCGAAACTGCGCAAGCGCTCACCGCCCTGCCAGACCAGCGGCAACCCCTCCAGCTCGCTCAGTCGCGCCGCATCAGGAGCGCTCAAGCGTAACGAGGCGCTGCTGCTCCCCCCAAATACAACTCACCGAGCGTTGCCATCAATGGCTTGATTCGTCCCAGGGACAGCGCAATTTTTATACCTGGCTTGGCACCCAACTGCCCACTGTTGAGATCGATCAGCACTTGATCGTCATCGTCACGCATGGCCAGCTCTGTCGGGTTCAGCAGCTGCGGCTGTCTGCGCAACAATTGCAGCAGGATGGGCAGCAAACTGTGGCGCTCGCCATTGACTACGACACCCAACTGCAGATCGAACCACTCGCGCCCCGGAGATTCCTCGACATCGGCATACCATTCATCTACGGGCTGCACATTGAAATGAAAGCTCTCATCGATACGGATCTGCCAATTTGCCTCTCTGAGCGCCGGGACTACGGACTGCACAAAAGTCAGCCAAGCCGAGTCGTCCGGCAAATCGAACATTTCGCCCGCACTGTCGGGTAGCGCATCACTTTTACGGGTGGCCTTTTTGAAGCCCTGTTTTTGCAAAGCTTGGCGCAAGGCTTTTTCAGCCACGGTTTTGCGTTGGATGCGCTGGGTTTCGGTGCCGGACAGTATCAGTACTTCTGAGGATTTTTTGTCCGCCGCCACGTGCCCGTTATAGGTAAACGCCAAAGCCGCGCGATGTTCAACTTCATGCTTCCAGTTCCTGTAACGGTTAGTGCTTGCAAGCGTCAGGAAGGCTTGGGGTTCGACGTCATCGACGATCCGCTCGGTCAATGCATGCGGTGGAGGCACGACTCGAGTTACAGCACTCATCCGATGGCTGAACTGCATGGCCTGAGGTGCGGGAATGTCAGGGACCAATGACAGATGGCAGGCCAGCTTTCCGTCTAGCTCGCTAAGCAGCGGCCCAACTTCCAGCCGTTCGCGATCCAGGTAGTACAAAGGTTCCAGCGCCAGAACCGTTTCTTCAGACGCTTCCTCACTACGCCACTGAGGACGGAAGCTGCCGCTGAGTTGCTCGGTCCAGGCAAACTGCCCAGACCTGCTCTTTCCAGCTACCAGCGGCTGCAATTGTTCGAAATCGAGATACAGGCGTGAGGTTTTTAATGCCAATTGAAGAACTTCGGCGCCACTGCTGCCCTGCAGGGGATAGCCGCTGTAAAACGAATGTTGGGAGTGGACGGCGACCAGCAATCTTGCGATTCGCAAGTCAAGCTCCGACAGATAGCCGGGCTCGCGCATCAGTGCATCTGACGGCGAGTACACCGATTTGATGTCCTGCAAGCGGCCATCCTTGAGCTGACGAGCCTTGTAGATTTCCAGCAACCACTTGCCTGTGGTGGACGTTGCTTTGAGTTTGTATACCCAGCAAGTGCCAGCGCTCTGCGCAGCCCCCTCGCGATCTGGAACGTCGTGGGGAATATCATTGAGCCAACGCTCCAACTCACGATTCAGTTGAACCGAGGCAGTGCTTTTGAACGAGTCCATCGGCAGTTCTTGCAAGTTGTAAAGCACGGTTGCGCAGTGCTTGCAATTGATCACCACCGGACACGAACAAGAACAAACCAGCTCAAAATCACCATTAGGGTCTTCGATGAGTTCAATGGCTTGTTCGTAAATTTTCCCTTGGGAACCTTTGCAGATGGCGAGAACGAGAGCGTCCTCGATTTCGCAGATTTGCACCCGGCTTTCTACAGCGTATCTGCGAGCCTTATCCAGAGCACGATGACTGAACTCCTCCGCCCATGACAGTTCATGAAGTTGCTCAATAATTGCCAGCATCATATTTACACTTCTGAAAGTGATCGCAGTTCGCAGGTATCAAAACTCAGCATGTAAGCCGAAAGGTCTCAATCGATCAGTTGAGCATCTTTGAGCGCGCCCACGGCTGTCAGCCAGCGAGGATCCTGACGGTATTCAGTGCTGGCGTACGACTGGCCGCGCATCCGCGCAATGCGCTCGGACGGCTTTACCTTCAGGCGCTGGGCGGCGCTCAGGGCCAATTCAGCGGCCGCGCGATCGTTGCACACCAGGCCCATGTCGCAACCGGCCGTCAGCGCCGCTTCGATACGGCTGGCAGCATCGCCGACTACGTGGGCACCGGCCATGGACAGGTCATCGCTGAAGATCACGCCGTCAAATTGCAGTTCGCCACGCAGGATGTCCTGCAACCAGCGGCGGGAGAAGCCGGCAGGCTGCGAATCGACTTGCGGATAGATCACGTGGGCCGGCATGACTGCAGCCAATTGCTTGCTCAGTCGGGCGAACGGCACCAGGTCATTGGCGCGGATTTCGTCGAGACTGCGTTCATCAACAGGGATTGCAACGTGGGAATCGGCCTCGGCCCAGCCGTGACCGGGAAAGTGCTTGCCGGTGGCGGCCATCCCAGCGCTGTTCATGCCTCGAATGAAGGCTCCCGCCAGCAACGCTGCACGCTCGGGATCACCTTCGAATGAACGGGTGCCAACCACGGCGCTGCGCTGGAAGTCGAGGTCCAGCACTGGTGCGAAACTCAGATCGAGGCCGACAGCCAGCACTTCAGTCGCCATGATCCAGCCGCACTGCTCGGCGAGGTACTCGGCATTCGGGTTGTCAGCGATGGCGCGCATGGCCGGCAGTCGCACGAAGCCCTGACGCAAACGCTGAACCCGGCCGCCCTCCTGGTCGACTGCCAACAGCAGATCGGGACGAATGGCGCGGATTGAGGCGCTCAACTCGCGCACCTGACGCGGGTGTTCGATATTGCGGGCGAAAATGATCAGGCCACCCACTTCGGGTTGGCGCAACAATTGGCGATCTTCAGCCGTCAGCCAGGTACCGGCGACGTCCACCATCAACGAGCCTTGCAGGCCAGCAGTCATAGAGATTCCTTGATAACGATAAACCCGGATCGCACGAAATCGCCGCCATGGGCAATGCCCGGCAGGTCGGCTATACAAATGGGGAGCGGGTTCAGAACGAGAGTCGGCATGGGCGGCTAGCTTAGCGGATGTCAGCTGCCGCGCCCACCCGTGTGCGGTTAAACCTTGGCGGCAACCGGGGTTGATTTGCTGCGCGGACGCAGCTGCGCGGTGGCCATGGCTGTGTCGGTGACCCCGGTTTCGGCGCGCATGCCAGCAGCCAGGAACGGCACCATCAGACGCATTACTTGCTCAATGGAGGTGTTGACGCCGAAGTCGGTCTCGGCAATTGCGCGCAGGGCCTTGATACCGGACATGCTGAACGCGGCGGCGCCGAGCATGAAGTGCACACGCCAGAACAGCTCGATAGGCGGAATACGCGGCGCAGCTTCATTGACCAACATCATGTAGCGGCGGAACACCTTGCCGTACATGTCCTCCAGGTAACGCCGCAAGTGCCCTTGGCTCTGACTGAAAGCCAGGCCCAGCAAACGCATGAATATCGACAGATCATTGCCGCTGCGTGGTTGCACCACCAGGGCTTGCTCGACGAGGATTTCCAGCAGCTCCTCAAGCGTCGGCTTGTTCTCCGGCTTGGCTTGACGCCGCTCCAGCTCTTTATCGAGGCTTAAGCAGAACGGCCCGAGAAAGCGCGAGAAAACTGCCTGGATCAACGCCTTCTTCGAACCGAAGTGATAGTTCACCGCCGCCAGATTGACACCGGCCTTGCTGGTGATCAGGCGCAATGAGGTTTCTGCAAAACCTTTTTCCGCGAACAATTGCTCGGCAGCATCAAGAATGCGTTCAACGGTTTCCGACTGGGCCATGGCTACTCCGCCTGACAAACACTTGTTTGAAACATACGTTTCAGCCCAGGCCTTGTCAAGCCTGACGGTTCGTTTTGGGAATGGCCGGTCAGCTATTTAACCATACAACTCGCAAGCGTGAATCAGCGTGCTCATCGACCGTCTGGCGGCCGGCAAAAAAAGGAGCATTGCCAAGACCGTTTCACTGTATATAATCCCAGTCACTGTATAAAAAGACAGAGCGATCAATATGCTAAAGCTGACGCCACGCCAAGCAGAGATTCTGGCCTTCATCAAACGCTGCCTCGAAGACAATGGCTACCCTCCCACCCGCGCGGAAATCGCTCAGGAACTGGGCTTCAAGTCACCCAATGCGGCAGAAGAACATCTCAAGGCGCTGGCCCGCAAGGGAGCGATCGAGATGACGCCCGGTGCTTCCCGTGGCATTCGCATTCCCGGCTTTGAAGCCAAGGCCGACGAGTCCACCTTGCCGATCATTGGCCGAGTGGCTGCCGGTGCTCCGATCCTCGCCCAGCAGCACATCGAAGAGTCTTGCAACATCAACCCGTCATTCTTCCATCCTCGTGCCGACTATCTACTTCGGGTTCATGGTATGAGCATGAAGGATGTGGGGATTTTCGACGGTGACCTGCTGGCAGTGCACACCACCCGCGAAGCACGCAACGGCCAGATCGTAGTAGCGCGGATCGGCGACGAAGTGACCGTCAAGCGTTTCAAGCGCGATGGCAGCAAGGTCTGGTTGATCGCCGAAAACCCTGAATTCGCCCCTATCGAAGTGAACCTGAAAGATCAGGAACTGGTGATCGAAGGCTTGAGTGTCGGCGTCATTCGCCGCTAAAGGAGGCTTTATGCAGTTCCCACATACATCACAGCAAGCCCAACTGCCGTTGTTCGAGGCTTTCATGGTGCAGCCATTGGCGCCGATCCTGAAAGACGTGGTCGAATCACCCTGGAGCACCGAGCCCGAAGTCTTCAGTGAGCTGTCGCTGCGTGGTGCCGCCGGGAACTGCCTGAACCTTCTGGCGCCGATTCTCAGGGAGCTGAGTCAGGACCAGGACGCGCGCTGGCTAACGCTGATCGCGCCACCCGCCAGCCTGACCCAGGCCTGGTTGCGGGACGCCGGCCTTAACCGCGAACGCATCCTGCTGCTGCAACCGCGCGGCACTCAGAGCGCACAGCAACTGACCTGCGAGGCCTTGCGCCTGGGCCGCAGCCACACGGTGGTCAGCTGGCTCAACCCTTTGAGCACAACTTCACGGCAACAGCTGATCAGCGCCGCCCGGATCGGGGACGCACAAAGCCTGAATATTCGATTGGGTTAACTGACAAACAATGCGCGCGTTGAACAACGCGGGGCTTCTCCAAGGATAGAGAAGCCAAGCTGTAGCGAGATCAGCAAAAAACCGACGGGCGGGATCAATGAAGAACCCGAGACGCCTCGTCTGTATTGAAATCGCCTTCAACCAAGCGTCCGGCCATCTGAACGCCGACGCTCAACATCGCCTTGGCGACTTCCACGTGCTGGCCCTGCAGAAACGCTTTGGCATCCTCGGAGAAATCCAAAGTAACCAGAGAACCCTCGTCCTCAGCCCTGCGCAGCTCAATACGGCCGTCTGGTAACTCGACAATTTCTAGAAAGGACGTTGGCATAAAGGTCTGTTCTCCACGAAAGGCGGGGATTATATAGGCATCGGCCAGGCTTCGCTCGGGATCTTGACCAGATGCCATCATAAAGAGAAAGGTCCGACAGCTCTCAGACCTGAACGGACAACCCACCGGGTCATCCATTATTCCGCTCTATCCTTCAGCACTCGTTCAGGCCTTCACGAAACCGAATCGCCAGTCCCTTGAGATTCTGACGCCAGCTCTCCAGCTCCTCACGGCTCAGCTCTTGCGGAGCCTCTTCTTCATCCAGGTTAACGGCCAGGATCAGCGGCTGCGTCACGTCCCCCTTAGGCTTGTGCGGCGCCCGAGGCGGCTGAAACAGCGCAGCATGAGCTGCCAGCAGTTTGGCCAGCCAGGTTTCCGGATTATTGGCCAACTCGACCATCTCGGCCATTTCCGGAATCGCAATGGCTTCAAGCACTTCGCGCGTCAGCAGCAACTCGGCCCGAGGCGCGTTGGCTTGAGGCAAACGATAGAAACCGGCGATTTCATGGCAGAGCCCAAGCAATGCACCGTAAAGGTGAAACAACGCCGATTCACGTCCGGCCTGGATCAGCGCCAGGGAGTTCATCGCCCGCCCCTCTTCGGCTCTGGCGAGCGCTTCCAGCGACAGGCCGGCGAAGTAAATCTTCTGGTTGGTACGGGTATAGAGTTCGTGGGCCATGACGGCAGCCTCCACAACGAATAATTGCTTCACGCAGGTCAGACAGTGTCGTGGATCAGCTCCGCTTCCCGCAAGCACAAAACAAAAAGGCCGCATGAAAACCCGAGGGTTGTCATGCGGCCTTTTGTGTTCAGCGCCTTTTAAGCCTTGGCAGTCTTCGCCGGGCGCTTGTCTTCAACTGTCCACTTGCCGCCGTCGTAGTAGGCTTTCCAGCCAGTCGGCTTACCCTCGACTTCAGTCTGCACGTACTGCTCTTTGGTTTTACGGCTATAACGGATCACCGCAGGCAGGCCGTCCGGATCTTTCTTCGGCGCTTCGCAGAGGAAGTGGTACTTCGGATCGATCTCATCCTTGTGCGGCACAATTTCCATGACCAGCGGAGCACGGGTCTCGCGGTTTTTCGGGAATTGACTGGCCGCCAGGAACAGGCCGGAAGCACCGTCGCGCAGGATGTAGGTGTCGTTGACCTTTTCGCATTTCAGCTCAGGCATCTTCACCGGATCCATCTTCGGCGGCGCTGCATCACCGCTTTTCAGCAGTTTGCGGGTGTTCTTGCACGTCGCATTGGTGCAACCGAAGAACTTGCCGAAACGGCCGGTCTTGAGCTGCATCTCGCTGCCGCATTTGTCGCACTCCAGGCTCGGACCTTCGTAGCCCTTGATGCGATAGGTGCCCTCTTCGATTTCGTAGCCAGAGCAATCCGGGTTGTTACCGCAGATGTGCAGCTTGCGTTTCTCATCCAGCAGGTAAGCGTCCATCGCCGTGCTGCAGATCGGGCAGCGATGCTTGCCACGCAACACCAGCGATTCCGATTCACCTTCGTCGTCCGCCGCGATTTCGTCGCCCGGCACCAGGTTGACCGTAGCCTTGCAGCGCTCTTTCGGCGGCAGGCTGTAGCCCGAGCAGCCGAGGAACACGCCGGTCGATGCGGTACGAATCTGCATCGGACGACCGCACAACACACACGGAATATCAGTCATTACCGGCTGATTGGCGCGCATTCCGCCTTCGGCGCTTTCGGCTACCTCGAGCTTCTTCTTGAAGTCGCCATAGAACTCATCGAGTACGTTCTTCCAGTCGCGCTCACCCTGGGCCACGTCATCGAGATTCTCTTCCATGCCGGCAGTAAAGCCGTAGTCCATGAGATTGGAGAAGCTTTCGGCCAGACGTTCGGTAACGATGTCGCCCATCTTTTCCGAGTAGAAACGACGGTTGTGCAGCGCAACGTAGCCACGATCCTGGATCGTCGAAATGATCGCCGCGTAGGTCGAAGGACGACCGATGCCGCGTTTTTCCATTTCTTTAACCAGGCTCGCTTCCGAGTAACGCGCCGGCGGCTTGGTGAAGTGCTGGGTCGGATCAAGCTTGATCAGCTTCATCGCGTCGCCCTGAGCCATGTCCGGCAGCACGTCGTCATCGCCCGGCTTGGCGATTTGCGGCATGACGCGGGTATAACCGTCGAACTTCAGGATGCGGCCCTTGGCGCGCAGCTCGAAATCGCCGGCACCGACGGTGACAGTGGTCGACAGGTATTGGGCCGGCAGCATCTGGCAAGCGAGGAACTGGCGCCAGATCAGCTCATAGAGCCGCTCAGCATCGCGTTCCATGCCCGACAGCTTGCTTGGCTCGGTATTGGCATCGGAGGGACGAATCGCTTCGTGAGCCTCTTGTGCGCCTTCCTTGCTGCTGTAGACGTTCGGGTTTTCCGGCAGATATTTCTTGCCGAACTCACCTTCAATATAAGTACGCGCCATCGTCACGGCATCAACCGAGAGGTTGGTAGAGTCGGTACGCATGTAAGTGATGTAGCCGGCTTCGTACAAACGCTGAGCCATCATCATGGTTTTCTTCACGCCGAAGCCCAGGCGGTTACTCGCGGCCTGTTGCAGGGTGGAAGTGATGAACGGTGCCGACGGCTTGCTGCTGGTCGGTTTGTCTTCGCGCTTGACGATGCTGTAGCTGGAAGCCTTGAGCTTTTCCAGTGCGGCCATGGCCTGGGTTTCGTTCAGCGGCTTGAAGGCTTCGCCTTTCTCGCGCGCCACATCAAAACGCACGGTCGCGCCCTTGGCGGTGCCGAGGTCGGCATGAACTTCCCAGTACTCTTCCGGGTTGAACGCGCGAATTTCACGCTCACGCTCAACCACCAGCTTCACGGCAACCGATTGCACGCGACCGGCGGACAGGCCACGGGCGACTTTGGCCCACAGCAGCGGCGAAACCATGTAACCCACCACGCGGTCGAGGAAACGACGCGCCTGCTGGGCGTTTACACGGTCGATGTCCAGCTCGCCCGGCTTGGAGAAGGCTTCCTGAATCGCCTTCTTGGTGATTTCGTTGAACACCACGCGCTTGTAGCGGCTGTCATCACCACCGATGGCTTCGCGCAGGTGCCAAGCAATGGCTTCCCCCTCGCGATCCAAGTCGGTTGCGAGATAGATGGTGTCAGCATCCTTGGCGAGCCGGCGTAGCTCTTCGATGACCTTTTCCTTGCCCGGGAGGATCTCGTACTTGGCTTTCCAGCCATGATCGGGATCGACACCCATGCGCGAGACCAGCTGCTTGCGCGCCTTCTCTTTCGGCGTGAGCACCGGACCTTCACCCGCGGCGGCCTTGCCGCGCTTGGCGGCTGGCTCTTTGCTGGCGCTAGCCGAACCGCTGGTGGGCAGGTCTCGGATATGGCCGATACTCGACTTCACCACGTATTGGTTACCCAGATACTTGTTGATGGTCTTGGCCTTAGCCGGGGATTCCACAATGACCAGCGATTTGCCCATGGATCAGAAAATTCCTGAATTCTAGAAGTGAAAGGCGGTTGGCGCCTGACGCGGCACCGCTATATATAGTGGCTACAAGGTGAGGTCAAGCGCAGGGTTCTGCGCGCACTCCCCTTATGGCTGCGGAAATATGCTCGGTTCGGCTTGCACCAAAGCAAAGCGTGGCACCTGTTCGCCGTCAACCTCGACCGACTCCAGGAACATGCTCAAGGGGCGCACCCAAAAGCCGTAATCGCCATACAGGGCTTGGTAGAACACCACTTCTTCTTCGGTTTCCGAGTGCCGCGCAACACTGAATACGCGGTACTGCGGACCTTTGTAATGTTGGTAGAGCCCAGGTTGTATCGGCATGGTTTGGCCCTCGCTCAAATCTTTTCAAAATAAAAACAAAAATAAATTCAGAAAAACAAAAACCGGGGCACTTGGCCCCGGCTTCCTTCGACGAAACGCTTAAACGCGTTCGAAGACGGTGGAGATGCCTTGGCCGAGACCAATGCACATGGTAGCTACCCCGAAGGTGCCGCCATTTTGCTTCATCACGTTCAGCAGAGTGCCGGAGATACGCGCACCGGAGCAACCGAATGGGTGACCCAGGGCAATCGCACCGCCGTGCAGGTTAACCTTCTCGTTCATCTTGTCGAGTACTTTCAAATCTTTCAGCACTGGCAGGGCCTGTGCGGCGAAAGCTTCGTTGAGCTCGAAGAAGTCGATATCGTTAATGCCAAGACCCGCGCGCTTCAGTGCTTTTTGTGTGGCCGGTACTGGACCATAGCCCATGATCGCCGGGTCCACACCTGCCACTGCCATCGAACGAATCACCGCCATAGGCTGAATGCCCAGGTCCTGTGCACGCTGCGCCGACATCACGATCATGCACGAAGCACCGTCGGTGATTTGCGACGAAGTACCGGCTGTCACGGTGCCGCCCTTAGGGTTGAAAGCAGGCTTGAGAGCCGCCAGGCTTTCCAGGGTGGTTTCCGGACGAATGGTTTCGTCGTAGTCGAACAGTTTCAGGAAACCGTTCTCGTCGTAGCCCTGCATCGGGATGATTTCGTCTTTGAACTTGCCTTCCAGTGTCGCCTTGTGAGCGAGCTGGTGGGAGCGCACGCCGAAAGCGTCCTGTTGTTCGCGACTGATGCCGTGCATTTTGCCGAGCATTTCTGCGGTCAAACCCATCATGCCCGAGGCTTTCGCCGCGTACAGGGACATGTGCGGGTTCGGATCGACACCGTGCATCATGCTCACGTGACCCATATGCTCGACGCCGCCAACCACGAACACGTCACCGTTGCCGGTCATGATCGCTTGCGCAGCAGTGTGCAGAGCGCTCATCGACGAACCACACAGGCGGCTGACGGTCTGGCCGGCAGCGGTGTGCGGGATCTGAGTCATCAGGGACGCCATGCGGGCGATGTTCCAGCCCTGCTCCAGGGTCTGGTTCACACAGCCCCAGATCACGTCTTCGACTTCGCTCGGATCAACCTTGACGTTGCGTTCCAGCAACTTGCTGATCAGGTGCGCCGACATGTCTTCGGCGCGGGTATTGCGGTGCATGCCGCCCTTGGAGCGGCCCATCGGAGTACGACCGAAGTCGACAATCACGACGTCTCTAGGATTCAAGCTCATATATTCACTCTCACTCTAGTTGGGGGCGCTTAACCGAAGAACCGCTGGCCGGTTTTGGCCATTTCGCGCAGTTTTGCGGTCGGGTGGTACAGCGCGCCCAAATCAGCGTACTGGTCAGCCAGGGCAACGAACTCTGCAACACCCATCGAATCGATGTAGCGCAGCGCACCGCCACGGAATGGAGGGAAACCGATACCGTAGACCAGGCCCATGTCGGCTTCGGCAGCGGTTTCGACAATGCCGTCTTCCAGGCAACGCACGGTTTCCAGGCACAGCGGGATCATCATCCAGTTGATGATGTCTTCGTCGGTGACTTCACGCTGTTCGAACACGATTGGCTTAAGCACTTCCAGTACCGACGGATCGGCGACTTTCTTCTGCTTGCCGCGTTTGTCAGTCTCGTAGGCGTAGAAGCCCTTGCCGTTTTTCTGACCCAGCCGCTTGGCTTCGTAGAGCACGTCGATGGCCGAACGACGGTCGTCTTTCATGCGGTCCGGGAAGCCTTCAGCCATCACGTCGCGACCGTGGTGACCGGTGTCGATGCCGACCACGTCCATCAGGTACGCCGGGCCCATTGGCCAGCCGAATTTTTCCATGACCTTGTCGATGCGCACGAAATCTACGCCGGCGCTGACCAGCTTGGCGAAACCGCCGAAGTACGGGAACAGCACACGGTTGACCAGGAAGCCCGGGCAGTCGTTGACGACGATCGGGTTCTTGCCCATTTTCTTGGCGTAGGCAACGGTGGTGGCAACGGCCACTTCGCTGGACTTCTCGCCACGGATCACTTCAACCAGCGGCATCATGTGCACCGGGTTGAAGAAGTGCATGCCGACGAAGTTTTCCGGACGCTTGAGGGCTTTGGCCAGCAAGCTGATGGAAATGGTCGAGGTGTTGGACGCGAGGATAGTGTCCTCTTTGACCTTGCTTTCGACTTCAGCCAGAACGGCTTGCTTGACCTTCGGATTCTCGACAACGGCTTCGACGACCAGGTCGACGTGACCGAAATCACCGTAGGACAGGGTTGGACGAATGCCATTGAGCACTTCGGCCATTTTCGCCGGGGTCATGCGACCTTTATCAACGCGGCCCACCAGCAATTTGGCAGCTTCTGCCAGACCTTGCTCGATGCCGTGCTCGTTGATGTCTTTCATCAGGATCGGCGTACCTTTGGAGGCCGACTGATAAGCGATACCGCCGCCCATGATGCCTGCGCCCAATACGGCAGCCTGCTTCACTTCCTTGGCGATTTCGTCGTAGGCCTTGGCCTTTTTCTTCAGTTCCTGATCGTTCAGGAACAGCCCGATCAAGCTCTGCGCGGCAGAGGTCTTGGCCAGTTTGACGAAACCATTGGCTTCGACTTCCAGAGCCTTGTCGCGACCGAAGTTAGCGGCTTTCTGGATAGTCTTGATCGCTTCGACCGGTGCCGGGTAGTTCGGGCCCGCCTGACCGGCCACGAAACCCTTGGCGGTTTCGAACGACATCATCTGTTCAATGGCGTTGAGCTTGAGCTTTTCGAGCTTCGGCTGACGCTTGGCCTTGTAGTCGAACTCGCCGGAAATGGCGCGTTTGATCAGCTCCAGAGCAGCTTCCTGCAGTTTCTCAGGGGCAACCACTGCGTCGACTGCGCCGACTTTCAGCGCGTCTTCAGGGCGGTTTTCCTTGCCGGCGGCAATCCATTCGATGGCGTTATCGGCACCGATGATGCGCGGCAGGCGCACGGTACCGCCGAAGCCCGGGTAGATGCCCAGCTTGACTTCCGGCAGGCCGATCTTGGCCTTGGTGGACATGACGCGGTAATCCGCCGCCAGGCACATTTCCAGACCGCCGCCCAGGGCGATGCCGTTGATCGCGGCGACAGTCGGGACGTTGAGGTCTTCGAAATCGCTGAAAATCTTGTTGGCTTCCAGATTGCCAGCAACAAGCTCTGCATCAGGCAGCTTGAAGTTCTCGACAAATTCGGTGATGTCGGCGCCGACGATGAACACGTCCTTGCCACTGCTGACGATCACACCCTTGATCGAAGCATCTGCCTTGATGGTGTCTACGGCCTGACGCAGTTCGTTCAGGGTTAGACGGTTGAACTTGTTGACGGACTCACCCTTGAGGTCGAATTTCAATTCGACGATGCCACTTTCAAGAGCCTTAACCGTGATGGCTTTACCTTCGTAAATCATCAACTGATCTCCACGATATGGAAGCTGAACAGTACACGTCGGACGCAAGTGAATGGTTCGGCAGGGACGTTTAACGTCCATGCTACGCCCATTCACCCGGCACACCCGCCAACGCGATAGTCGGGATTCTGTAGGAGCGGTCTGTAATACAAACGCTCAATTCATACGCCCGTTTGATTTGGGTACGTCACCTTCACGGAATTTCCGACAATTGTCAATCGCCCAAAATATGGGTTGAAACGCGACTTTCCGGTCATTTCCGTACCGCGAAGCCCTGCAACACGCGTCTGCATGTGAAGCCATTCATAGGATCAATAGTTAGAAAAGTCGCCCTAATTCGCAGCAGCCTTTGTTTAACAGGCTACGCTGGCGGGACCTTGTGGAAAAAACATGAACGCTTTTGGCGAATGCCCAGCGTAAGATCAGTGCCACACAGAATTACCGGCCTGCCTGGCCAACTCCAGCCCGATGATGATGTCGGGCTTTTTATTGCCTGTCTGCCGGACGTTTCGCGCCATTGCGGCGCGAAATTTCCGTGATTTATGCCAGCGCCTTCAGCACCGCATCAATATCCTGCAAAACCGTCGCTTCGCCCTTCTCACCCCAATACAACGTGATCATCTGCTTGTCTGCTTCGACCTTGTAAACGTTATCTGGCAATTTTTCGAAATGAATCAGCAACGCAGGCTCCTCGCAGACCTCCTGCCACTGATTGACCCAGACACCCGGCGCTTTTTGCCAGTAACTCCAGCACGCCGGCCGATTGCCACGCCGCGGTCGATGGTATTGGGCGCAAGGGCTCGGCGGCTCCTTGCTCAGCCAGTGCGGCCAGTCCTGAGGCGCCAGCTGCATCGCCAATCCGATGCGTCGCGCCTCCATGCGCAGGGCCATGCGCCCGCTCTGGTGACGCGACGGACGCAACCATGCCAGCGGACTCAGAACCACCAACAAGATTGACACCACTATCCAGACCGTCATATCTGTACTCCCGATTCTTGATGAGCGCATTGGGTCACTGTGGAAACAATGCGCTTGAAACCAGCCATACTTACCAATATTGCAACCCTCAGGAGGAGCACCTCATGCCCTACAACCACATTCTGGTCGCTGTAGATCTAACCGAAGAGTGCGATCCTGTAATCCACCGAGCTCGCGAACTGTCAGTGAGCAACGGGGCGAAATTGTCCCTCGTGCACATTGTCGAACCAATGGCCATGGCCTTTGGCGGCGACGTGCCCATGGACCTGTCACAACTGCAACAACAGCAGTTCGATCAGGCCAAGGAACGCCTTGACCGACTCATCGTGAAGTATCCGGAACTCTCCAAGGAATACAGCCACCTGACCTACGGCCAGCCACGCCAGGAGATCCATCACCTGGCCAAGGAACAGACCTGCGACCTGATCGTGGTGGGCAGTCATGGCCGACACGGCCTGGCATTGCTGCTGGGCTCGACTGCCAATGACGTGCTGCACGGTGCGCCCTGTGATGTGCTCGCGGTGCGCCTGATCAAAAGCTAAACCACAGCGCTTACGAAAAGCCCGGCGCTCATCACTGAACGCCGGGCTTTTTTATAGCAGGATCAATCAGGCATCCAGCTCGGCCCAACGCTCGACCATTATGTCGTGCTCAGCCTGCAACTGCTCCAACTGAGCAATCACGGCAGCGGTCTCGGCCGCAGGACGCTGATAAAAACCGGCATCGGCCATTTGCGCCTCGACGGTAGCGATCTGCTGCTCCATGGCTTCGATCTGGCCCGGCAACATTTCCAGCTCACGCTGCAACTTGTAGCTGAGCTTCTTCTTCGCCACCGGCGCTTCGACTGCAGCAGCAACTGGCGCAGCTTCGGCCGTCACGACAGCGGAGGTCAGGTCGGCTTTGCCGGACTTGCTCTCGGTCACGCCCAGCAGGCGCGGCGAGCCGCCCTGACGCAGCCAGTCCTGATAACCACCGACGTATTCGCGAACCTTGCCTTCACCTTCGAAGACCAGGGTGCTGGTGACCACGTTGTCGAGGAATGCCCGGTCGTGACTGACCATCAGCACGGTGCCGTTGAAGGTCAGCAAAACTTCTTCCAGCAACTCGAGGGTTTCGACGTCGAGGTCGTTGGTCGGTTCATCGAGGACCAGCAGGTTCGCCGGTTTGCTGAACAGTTTCGCCAGCAGCAGACGGGCACGCTCACCACCGGACAGCGCCTTCACCGGCGTGCGGGCACGCTGCGGGCTGAACAGGAAATCGCCGAGGTAGCTCAGCACGTGGCGGCTCTGACCATCGATATCGATAAAGTCGCGACCTTCCGCAACGTTGTCAATTACGGTCTTTTCCAGGTCCAGCTGATGACGCAACTGGTCGAAGTAGGCCACGTCGATGCGCGTCCCCTCTTCCACGGTGCCGCTGGTGGGTTGCAGACCGCTGAGCATCAGCTTCAGCAGCGTGGTTTTGCCGGTACCGTTGGCGCCCAGCAGACCGATACGGTCGCCGCGCTGCAGGACCATCGAGAAATCCTTGATCAGGAACGGGCCGCCCGGGTGAGCGAAGCTGACGTTCTCGAGGACCATCACCTGCTTGCCGGACTTGTCGGCGGTATCCAGCTGGATGTTGGCCTTGCCGGTGCGCTCACGACGCTCGCTACGCTCGTTGCGCAGGGCTTTGAGGGCGCGTACGCGGCCTTCGTTGCGGGTGCGGCGAGCCTTGATGCCCTGGCGGATCCAGACCTCTTCCTGGGCCAGTTTTTTGTCGAACAGCGCGTTGGCGGTGTCTTCAGCGGCCAGCGAGGCTTCCTTGTGCACGAGGAAGCTGGCGTAGTCGCCGTTCCAGTCGATCAGGCCACCGCGATCCAGTTCGAGAATGCGGGTAGCGAGGTTCTGCAGGAATGAACGGTCGTGCGTGATGAACAGCACGGCGCCCTGGAAATCCTTCAGCGCTTCTTCGAGCCAGGCAATTGCACCGATATCCAGGTGGTTGGTCGGTTCGTCGAGCAGCAGCAGATCGGGTTCGGAAACCAGAGCCTGAGCCAGCAGGACGCGACGACGCCAGCCGCCGGACAATTCGGCGAGGGTCTTGTCGGCCGGCAACTGCAGACGGCTCAACGTGCTGTCGACCAATTGCTGCAAACGCCAGCCGTCACGGGCTTCGAGGTCGTGCTGGACGTGCATCAGTTTGTCCAGATCGGCGTCGGTGACGATGTTCTGGCTGAGGTGGTGATACTGCGCGAGCAGTTCGCCGACGCCGTCCAGGCCTTCGGCCACCACGTCGAACACGGTCCGCTCGTCGGCTACCGGCAATTCTTGCGGCAATTCGCCAATCTTGAGGCCGGGTGCGCGCCAAACGGAGCCGTCATCGGGCTTCTGGTCGCCCTTGACGAGCTTCATCATGCTGGACTTGCCAGTGCCATTGCGGCCGATGATGCACACCCGCTCACCACGGGCGATCTGCCAGGACACCTTGTCCAACAACGGCGTAGAGCCGAAAGCAAGGGACACATCGCTGAATTTGAGCAGGGTCATGAGCTTCTCCAAAAACCGGGCGCGCATTCTACCTGAATTGAGGCTTCAGAAGGCCGGCAATTTCACCTTCGCGACACTCTGCATGACAAATGTTGCGAACTGATGCTGACAGGCCGGCAAAGCTTTCGCCCGCTGCTGGCAAAAGGCTAAGCTACAGATAATTCAGCGCGGGCATTGCCGGCGCTTGTCATGATTTCTCTGCCCGGACGTCTCATGCGCAGTCGCCTTTTAAGTTTTTTATCCTGTTTTCTTCTTTCTGCCACTGCCGTTCAAACCGCCCAGGCGGTGGACCTGTCCACTCAGCGCCAATATTACGATGAAGCCAAGCGCGCTCTCGCCAAGGGGGATAGCGGTCCTTATTTCCGTTACAGCCAGGCCCTCAGCGATTACCCGCTGGAGCCGTACCTGGCGTATGACGAACTGACCGCACGCCTGAAAACCGCGAGCAATGCCGAAATCGAGAAATTCCTCGCCGAGCACGGCGACCTGCCCCAGGCCAACTGGATGAAATTGCGCTGGTTGCGCTGGCTGGCCGAACGCGGCGACTGGGCGACCTTCGTCAAGTACTACGACCCCAAGCTCAATTTCACCGAACTGGACTGCCTGAACGCGCAGTATCAGATCGGGCATAACCAGAAAGCCGAAGGTTACGCCAACGCCAATAAACTCTGGCTGACCGGCAAATCCCAACCTGCCGCGTGCGATGCGTTATTTGGACAATGGGCTGCCGAAGGCCAGTTGACCGAGCAGAAACGTTGGGAACGCACCAAACTTGCCGCCCAGGCACGCAACTATCCGCTGGCTAACAGCCTGGTCAACAGCCTGTCCACCCTCGCCCCTCGCGGTCGCTTGCTGATTGATGTGGCGCAGAAACCCGAGCTGCTCAATCAACCGTCGCGGTTTACCCCGGCCGACGAGCCAATGTCCGACATCGTCAGCCTCGGCCTGCGCCGCCTGGCCAAACAGGATCCGGACAAGGCGATGGCCTTGCTCGACGGCTATGCCAGCAGCATGCACTTCTCGCGAGACGAAAAAGTGGCCATCGCCCGGGAAATCGGGCTGACCCTTGCACGACGTTACGACAGCCGCGCGCTGGACGTGATGACCAAGTACGACCCGGAGTTGCGGGACAACACCGTTTCTGAATGGCGCCTGCGCCTGCTATTGCGTCTGGCCCGTTGGGATGATGCCTATCAATTGACGCGTCGCCTGCCTCAGGATCTGGCCACCACCAACCGCTGGCGTTACTGGCAGGCTCGCAGCCTGGAACTGGCCCAGCCACAGAATCCGGAAGCACAGACGCTGTACAAGAACCTGGCTCATGAGCGCGACTTCTACGGCTTCCTGGCCGCCGACCGCTCGCAATCCCCCTATTCGCTGAACAACAAACCGCTGGTGCTCAGCCAGGCGCTGATCAACAAGGTGCGCAATACCCCCGGCATACGACGCGCCCTGGAATTCCATGCTCGCGGGCAGATCGTCGATGGTCGTCGCGAGTGGTACCACGTCAGCCGCCACTTCAACCGCGACGAGATGGTCGCCCAGGCGAAACTGGCCTACGACCTGAAATGGTATTTCCCGGCAATTCGCACCATCAGTCAGGCGAAATACTGGGACGACCTGGATATCCGCTTCCCGATGGCCCACCGCGAAACCCTGGTCCGTGAAGCCAAGGTCCGTGGACTGCACTCGAGCTGGGTATTCGCCATCACCCGCCAGGAAAGTGCCTTCATGGCCGACGCCCGCTCCGGCGTCGGCGCCAGCGGCCTGATGCAACTGATGCCCGGCACCGCCAAGGAAACCGCGCGCAAGTTCAGCATTCCACTGGCCTCGCCGCAGCAAGTGTTCGATCCGGACAAGAACATCCAGCTCGGCGCCGCCTACCTGAGCCAGGTCCACAGCCAGTTCAACGGCAACCGCGTCCTCGCCTCCGCCGCCTACAACGCCGGCCCCAGCCGCGTGCGCCAGTGGCTGCGTGGTGCGGACCACCTGAGCTTCGACGTGTGGGTGGAAAGCATCCCGTTCGACGAAACCCGTCAGTACGTGCAGAACGTGCTGTCGTACTCGGTGATCTACGGCCAGAAGCTCAACTCACCGCAGCCGTTGGTGGATTGGCATGAGCGCTATTTTGACGATCAATGAACCTTCGAAGCACTGACAAAAATGCCCGCACCAATTGATGCGGGCATTTTTTATTCGCGTCCAGAACGACTACGCCGACTTGAGCCGTGCGGCAATCCGCTTGCCATGCTGGGTCAGTCGATATTTTTGAGCAGGGCTGCTTGGCGACCCGGGATTGGTCATTTCAATCAAGTTGGCAGCCAATGCGGGCCTGAGATAGTTAGCCCGAAAGGTCGCCTTGTGAGCCAAACCGACCTCTGTCATTAAGTCGCTGATTTTAAGCGGGCCGTTAATATGGAGCGCTGAAAGCAATTTCCCTACTGAGTCGCTTACCAGGTCGGTTACTGGGTCGGTTACTGATTCACCAAGGGCTGCTTCCTCAAGCGCGAGACTCAATGCTTGCAGCATGAACTCGACAAAAGGCGTCGCCTCAGCCAACTGATCAGCCGCCGACAATGCCGCGTAATAAGCATCCTGCTGATCTCGAATGACCGCTTCGACAGGCAAATATGCCAACACCGGGCGCCATTGACTGAGTATCAAAGTCTGCCAAAGACGGCCCATGCGTCCGTTACCGTCAGTGAAGGGATGGATGAACTCGAATTCGTAATGGAAGACGCATCTGATGATTAGCGGATGCCAATCAGTCGCCGAGCATCCCCGCGACCAACGCCAACATTCTGGTGGTCAGGGTCAACGGGGGTTGATAACGACTCATATCTCTTTCCAGGCTCGCAACTGGGGTCGACATAATGCCCGACTCCGGCAACATTCAGCAGCTCTCATCACGCGGCCTCATGTCCATCGTTAAACTGCAACGCCGCCAACCGCGCATACAGCGCGTTGCTCGCAATCAATTCCTGATGCGTCCCCACCGCCACCAGTTTCCCTTGGTCCATCACCGCGATCCGGTCAGCATTCTTTACCGTCGCCAGCCGGTGGGCGATGACCAACGTGGTGCGGTTTTTCATCAGGCTCGGCAGGGCTTGCTGGATCAGGTGTTCGCTCTGGGCGTCGAGAGCGCTGGTGGCTTCGTCCAGCAGCAGGATCGGTGCGTCCACCAGCAATGCCCGGGCGATGGCCAGGCGCTGGCGTTGGCCGCCGGACAAACCGAGGCCACCGTCGCCAAGGTGGGTCTGGTAGCCGTTGGGCATCTGTTCGATGAAGTCGTGGGCGTAGGCGATTTTCGCCGCTTCCTGAACCTGGGCCAGGGTGGCCGTCGGGTTGCCGTAGCGAAGGTTCTCTTCGATGCTGCCAAAGAACAGCGCCGGGGATTGCGAGACCAGGGCGAAGCAGCGGCGCAAGTCCAACGGATCGAGTTGAGTCAACGGCACGCCGTCAAGCAGGATGCGTCCTTCGGACGGGTCGTAAAAGCGCAGCAGCAAGTCATACACCGTCGACTTGCCGGCACCGGACGGCCCGACCAACGCGAGGGTTTCGCCGGCATTGATCGTCAGATTCAAACCATCGACCGCATAGCTTTCGGGACGCGACGGGTAGGAAAAGCGCACGTCTTGCAGCACCAGGTCACCCTTCACCCGTTCAGGCAAAGTCACCACGCCAGTGGTCGGTGGCCGGATGATGTTTTCCGAGCGCAGCAACTCGGCAATCCGCTCGGCGGCGCCGGCGGCACGTTGCAGTTCGCCAATCACTTCGCTCAACGTGCCGAATGCACTGCCGACAATCAGGCTGTAAAACACAAACGCCGCCAGCTCGCCCGCGGAAATCCGCCCGGCGATCACATCCATTCCGCCGACCCAGAGCATTACCCCGACGGCGCCCAGCACCAGCACAATCACCAGGGTAATCAGCCAGGCCCGCTGGAAGATCCGCTTGCGAGCGGTGTTGAAGGCCTCCTCCACCGTGACGGCAAAGCGCTGCTCATCCTGAACTTGATGGTTGTAAGCCTGCACGGTTTTGATCTGGCCCAGGGTTTCGGAAACATAGCTGCCGATATCGGCAATCCGGTCCTGGCTCAGGCGCGACAGACTACGCACCCGACGGCCGAAGATCAGGATCGGCGCGATCACCAACGGCAACGCGACCACCACGATGCTGGTGAGTTTGGGGTTGGTGATAAACAGCAGGACAATCCCGCCGATCACCATCAACAGGTTGCGCAAAAACAGCGACAGCGAAGAGCCGATCACCGATTGCAGCAGCGTGGTGTCAGCGGTCAACCGCGACTGGATCTCGGAGCTGCGGTTGTCTTCGTAGAACCCTGGATGCAGGTAAATCAGATGGTTGAACACCTGACGACGGATGTCCGCGACAACGCGCTCGCCGATCCATGAGACCAGGTAAAAACGCGCGAAGGTGCCAATCGCCAGCCCCACCACCAGCAACATAAACAAGCCGATGGACTGGTTGAGCAAATGCGGCGACTGGGTCATGAAACCCTGATCCACCAGCAGGCGAATCCCCTGCCCCATGGACAAGGTAATACCCGCCGTCACGATCAATGCGAGCAAGGCACCGACGGCCGGCCAGCGATAAGGCGCGATGAAACGCAGGGCCAGGCGCATGGCGCGACGGTGACGGGAAGAGAGGATGGAGATCATTCGATGGCGCAACCAATAGGGTTTGACGCGCTCAAGCCTACACCGGTCGATAGGATTGAACGCTGTAAATCAAAATGAGTCAGGTTAAATATGACCGCAAAGACTAGGCCCTAGACGGTATTGGTCTAAAGTCCGGGTGGCAACGCCGCGGCATTTCTGGTGGACTGATGTTGCCGCCCTGGAAAGATCGCAAGAAGCTGTCACAGCCCGGTCACGTGGCGGTTCTACAGTTAGTACACAACCTGATGAGGAGACAGGCCATGTCCTTGCAAAACAGCAGCGAAGACAAGATTCCAGTGATCCGCACGCAGCCAGACCAGTCTTTGGGTTGCTCGATTATCGATGAGGATGGGCACGAAGTACCGATCACTGAAAACATGATCCAAGACGCTTGCCGCGAACTGGAAAAGCGATTGGTCAAGCCTGCCGAACAAGAGTGATATAGCCATCGTCTTCTTGACCCGGCCTCTGATGGCCGGGTTTTTTATGGCTGCTGATCCAAAATGGAGGTGCAGCCATTCGCGAGCAGGCTCGCTCCCACAATACGACTGAGATTAATGTGGGAGCGAGCCTGCTCGCGAAGGGGCCAACTCGATGCTCAGACAGCCGAAGCACCCAACGCCGCCACAATCTTCTGCAATGCCGGCGAATCCCCCTCGATCCGCACCCGCAACCCATCAATCTCACGCCGCAATAGGTAATGTTTGCGCAGTGAATCGAACGCCGCACGCTGTTCGCTCACATTGCCTACAAGGCTGCGACGGAAATCCGCATCGTCGCGGCGCGGGTCGTACACGCCACGGCACAACATGGCCAGCGACCAGGCCGGATCGCTGTTGGCGTTCAAGGTCACTTGCGACAACCAGGGCGCGGGCAGCAAATCGTTCAAGTTGATCGGGGCCGCTTGCCCGAGAAAAGCGCAATAGGCCTGATAGATCTGCGCAGTCCCACGTTGTCTGCCATCGAGGCTGTAACCGGCAATGTGCGGCGTCGCCAGCACGCAGAGTTCGGCCAAGGCCACATCGACCTCCGGCTCGCCTTCCCAGACGTCCAGCACTGCTTGCAGGTCTTCACGCTGCAGCAGCACCTCGCGCAGCGCGGCGTTGTCCACCACCGGGCCGCGACTGGCGTTGATCAGCCAAGTGCCGGGCTTGAGCTGGTTCAAGCGGTTTTTATCCAACAGATGCCAGGTCGACTGGGCACCGTGTTTCTTCAACGGCGTGTGCAGACTGATGACATCGCACTGCTCGATGATCTGTTCGAGGCTGACGTAATCGCCACCTTCTGCCGCTTGCCTTGGCGGATCGCAGACCAGCACGTTCCAGCCCAGACCTTGCAGGACCTTGACCAGTCGGCCACCCACTTCACCGGCACCGACGATGCCGTAGGTGCGTTGTGCCAGGTCGGCGCCTTCGATTTCGGCCAGGGTCAGCAGACTGCCAAGCACGTAGTCGACCACGCCGCGAGCGTTGCAGCCGGGAGCGCTGGACCAGGTGATGCCGGCCCGCTGAAAGTAATCCAGATCCAGGTGATCGGTGCCGATGGTGCAGGTGCCGACAAAGCGGACCTTGCTGCCTTCGAGCAACGCGCGGTTAACGTTGGTCACCGAGCGCACCAGCAGCACATCGGCCTGTTCGACGGTGGCGCGGTCGATGGAACGTCCCGGCACCCGGCGGATTTCACCGAAACCTTCGAAGAAGGCATCGAGCAGCGGGATATTTTCGTCGGCAACAATCAGCATGGCAGGCTCCTTTGGCGGATCGGCAGTGTAGGCGGAGATGGCCGTAGTGGGCCAGCGCGCATTAGGGGTCATCACACCCCCTGTGGCGAGGGGATTTATCCCCGTTGGGCTGCGAAGCAGTCCCAGAACCTGTGCACGCGGTGTGTCTGTAATAACGTGGATTCAGGAATAGGGGCTGCTTCGCAGCCCAACGGGGATAAATCCCCTCGCCACAGGGGATCTCGGACACCATTAGTCTTCGATTACAAATCCCTAACACAGCTCTTTTCCTGACCACTGCGTCAGGGCGTAGAATGCGCCGCCTTGCGCATCAATACCTCTGGACGTTTCGCCCTTGAATTCCGTGACTGACCGCCCCGCCGCTACTTCCCTCACCCGCCCGGCCCGGGTTCGCCTGGAGCTGAAAAACCTGCTCGGCCTGGCCTTGCCGATCATGATCGCGCAGCTGGCGACCACCGCCATGGGCTTCGTCGATGCGGTAATGGCGGGCAGGGTCGGGCCACGGGATCTGGCGGCAGTGGCGCTGGGCAACTCGATCTGGGTGCCGGTGTTTCTGTTGATGACCGGCACGCTGCTGGCAACCACCCCGAAAGTCGCCCAGCGTTTCGGTGCCGGCACCCACAGCGAAATCGGCCCGATCGTGCGCCAGGCTCTGTGGCTGGCATTGGTGGTGGGCTTGATGGCGACCGGCATGTTGTTCAGCGCCGAACCGATTCTGCACATCATGAAGGTCGATCCCGAATTGATCGGCCCGTGCATGCAATACCTGCACGGCATCGCCAGTGGTTTGCCCGCCGTTGCCTTCTACCATGTGCTGCGCTGCTTCAGTGATGGACTGGGACGTACGCGCCCGGCCATGGTGCTGGGGCTGTGCGGACTGGCGTTGAACATTCCGCTGAATTACATCTTCATCTATGGCCACTTCGGTGTGCCGGCCATGGGCGGTGTCGGTTGCGGTTGGGCCACGGCGATCGTGATGTGGGTAATGGCGCTGGGCATGGCCGGGTGGGAGCGCTGGGCGCCAGCGTATCAGTCGAGTGAGTTGTTCAGCCGTTTCGACTGGCCGCAGTGGTCGGTGATCAAACGCCTGCTGGGCATCGGCCTGCCGATCGGCATCGCGGTATTTGCCGAATCGAGCATCTTCGCGGTGATTGCGCTGCTGATCGGCAGCCTCGGCGCCACCGTGGTCGCCGGGCACCAGATCGCGCTGAACTTCAGCTCGTTGGTGTTCATGATCCCCTACTCCTTGGGCATGGCCGTGACCGTGCGAGTCGGTCAGGCGCTGGGCCGCGAGGAGCCACGTGAAGCCCGCTTCGCCGCCGGTGTCGGCATGGGCACCGCCCTGGCTTATGCGTGCTTGTCGGCGAGCCTGATGCTATTGCTGCGTGAACCCATTGCTGCGATTTACACCGCCGACCCGACGGTGATTCATGTCGCGGCGATGCTGATTGTGTATTCGGCGCTGTTCCAGTTTTCCGACGCGATCCAGGTGACGGCTGCCGGCGCGTTGCGCGGCTATCAAGACACGCGGGTGACGATGATCCTGACGCTGTTCGCTTACTGGGGCATTGGTCTGCCGGTGGGTTACGCGCTGGGCTTGACCGATTGGTTCGGCGCGCCGAGCGGCCCGAGCGGGCTGTGGCAGGGATTGATCGTGGGCTTGAGTTGCGCGGCGTTGATGCTGTCGATCCGCCTGACGCGCAGTGCACGCAAGCGGATCCGCATCAGCCATTCGGCGGGTTAAGCGAGTTTCTTGCGGATCCAGTAGAGGTAGGTGCCTGCCTCTTCGTGCTGCGCCACCAGTTCGTGGTCGAGAAAGACGCAGAACTTGGGAATGTCGCGACGGGTCGACGGGTCGGTGGCGATCACCTTGAGCAAGCCGCCGGGCACCAGGTCACGGATGTGCTGGTGCAGCATCATCACCGGTTCCGGGCAGTTGAGGCCGGTGGCGTCGAGGGTGCCGTCAACCGGCGTATCAATCATTTCACTCATGATTCACTCCTGAAACTTGCCGGCATTGTCGCGCATTGCCGGGTGTTCGGTCATCTGTGGCGTTACACCGCTGATCGTTCCCACGCTCTGCGTGGGAATGCATCCCGTGACGCTCCGCGTCACATTCAAAGGCGGAACGCGGAGCGTCCCCGGCGGCATTCCCACGCAGAGCGTGGGAACGATCAGTGTGCAAGATCAGCGGGACTTGGGTTTCTTCACGTCGAGCCGGCGCAGGTGGCAGGTTACTTCTTCACGGTCGTGATACAGCTGCTTGCAGCCGATTTCGACCCGAATACCGCGTTCCTTGAACCCGTCGGCAATGCGTTCCAGCAAGCGCTTCACTTCGGCATAACGCTGTTTCATCGGCAGTTTGAGGTTGACCACCGCTTCGCGGCAATGCCCCTCGCCAATCCACTCTTCCAGCATCGCGGCGTTGCGCGCCGGTTTCTCGACGATGTCGCAGACCATCCAGTCCACCGGTTGCTTGGGCTTGAAGGTGAAACCGTCGGCCATCAAGTGTTGCACCAGACCAGTGTCCATCAGGCTTTCGGCCATCGGGCCGTTGTCGATCGCAGTCACCAGCATGCCGCGATTGACCAGTTGCCAGGTCCAGCCGCCGGGAGCGGCGCCAAGGTCAACGCCGGTCATGTCGCTGTGCAGGCGCTCATCCCATTGATCGCGTGGGATGAAATGGTGCCAGGCCTCTTCCAGCTTCAGCGTCGAACGACTCGGCGCTTCACGGGGGAACTTCAGACGTGGAATGCCCATCGGCCACATCGCCGAGTTGTTCGACTCGGCCAGCCCCATGAACACTTCGCGGCCACTTTTGAAGGTCAGCAGCAGGCGCGGCTTGTGGGCGTCTTCCACCAGTTTGCCAGCGGCCATCAGCGCCTTGCGCAAGTGACCTTCGAACTTTTTGCAGAAGTTCGACAGCTCCTTGCCATCATTGGTGTCGACCATTTCCAGCCACAGACTGCCGCACAGCGGGAAGTCGGCCATGTGCGCGAGGATCACGCTGATGCGGTCGGTTTCCGGCAGATCGATGAAGATCCCGCGAGCCCACTGGCGCGGGAAGATCAGATCGGCGAAACGCTGGCCACGCATCAGGCGCTCGGCACCGTCTTCTTCGGTGCAGATGAATTCGGCGCAGGCGCTGGCGGTCTTGGCCTTGGCATAACCGACCACGTTCAGCCGCGCGGCGTGTTCGGAAATCTCGGAACAGACTTCGCCTTCGAAGCCCGGCCGGCAATGCATAAAGAGGGTGTTCATTCTTACTCCTGGGCAGATGGCGAGAAATTCAACCACTGCGCGATGCCCAGACTTGCGTTGAAGCAAAGCCTGTCACGAAAACCGGCGCATGATAGCCGAGTTCGGAACCCTGGGCTTGGCCATAGAGTCCAGTTATTAGCGTTAACGAATGAACAGGGCTAGGTTAAAGGCTCTGTCTGTCCCGTCAGTCCGTAGCCGTGCGGACTCAAAGGAGTCATTTCAATGCCGTCCCTCGATAGCCTGAAAACCCTTAAAACCTTACAAGTCGACGACAAGACCTATCACTATTTCAGCTTGCCGGATGCCGCCAAAAGCCTGGGCGACCTGGACAAGCTGCCCATGTCGTTGAAAGTGCTGCTGGAAAACCTGCTGCGCTGGGAAGATGCAAAAACCGTCACCGGCGCCGACCTCAAGGCGATTGCCGCCTGGCTCAAGGAGCGTCGCTCCGACCGCGAAATCCAGTACCGTCCCGCGCGGGTGTTGATGCAGGACTTTACCGGCGTTCCCGCGGTGGTCGATCTGGCCGCCATGCGCGCCGCGATGGCCAAGGCCGGCGGCGACCCGCAGCGTATCAATCCGCTCTCCCCCGTGGACCTGGTGATCGACCATTCGGTGATGGTCGACAAATTCGCCAGCGCCAGCGCCTTCGAACAGAACGTCGACATCGAAATGCAGCGTAATGGCGAACGTTATGCGTTCCTGCGCTGGGGCCAAAGCGCCTTCAACAACTTCAGCGTGGTGCCGCCGGGCACGGGGATCTGCCACCAGGTGAATCTGGAATACCTGGGGCGCACGGTCTGGACCAAGGACGAGGACGGTCGCACCTACGCCTTCCCCGACACCCTGGTCGGCACCGACTCCCACACCACCATGATCAACGGCCTCGGCGTACTCGGCTGGGGTGTCGGCGGGATCGAAGCGGAAGCGGCGATGCTGGGTCAACCGGTGTCGATGCTAATCCCGGAAGTGATCGGCTTCAAACTCACCGGCAAGCTCAAGGAAGGCATCACCGCCACCGACCTGGTGCTGACCGTCACCCAGATGCTGCGCAAGAAAGGCGTGGTCGGCAAATTCGTCGAGTTCTACGGTGACGGCCTCGCCGACCTGCCGCTGGCCGACCGCGCGACCATCGCCAACATGGCCCCGGAATACGGTGCCACCTGCGGCTTTTTCCCGGTGGATGACATCACCCTGGACTACCTGCGTTTATCCGGTCGCAGCAGCGAAACCGTGAAACTGGTCGAGGCCTACAGCAAAATCCAGGGCCTGTGGCGCCTGCCGGGCCAGGAACCGGTGTTCACCGACAGCCTGGCGCTGGACATGGGCAGCGTCGAAGCCAGCCTTGCCGGGCCGAAACGCCCACAAGACCGGGTATCGCTGCCGCATGTCGCGCAAGCGTTCAGTGACTTCGTCGACCTGCAATTCAAACCCACCAGCAAGGAAATCGGTCGTCTCGAAAGTGAAGGCGGCGGTGGTGTCGCGGTGGGCAATGCCGACCTGGCTGGTGAAGCCGACTACGAGTACGAAGGTCAGACCTATCGATTGAAAAACGGTGCGGTGGTGATCGCGGCGATTACCTCCTGCACCAACACTTCCAACCCGAGCGTGATGATGGCCGCCGGCCTGGTGGCGAAGAAAGCCGTGGAAAAAGGCCTCAAGCGCAAACCGTGGGTCAAGAGTTCGCTGGCCCCAGGCTCGAAAGTGGTCACTGACTACTACAAGGCTGCCGGCCTGACTCAATACCTAGATGAACTGGGTTTTGCCTTGGTCGGTTACGGCTGCACCACCTGCATTGGCAACTCCGGGCCATTGTCGGAGCCGATCGAAAAAGCCATTCAAGCCGCCGACCTGACCGTCGCCTCGGTGCTATCGGGCAACCGCAACTTCGAAGGCCGCGTGCATCCGTTGGTGAAAACCAATTGGCTGGCCTCCCCACCGCTGGTCGTCGCTTATGCCCTGGCCGGTACGGTTCGCATCGACATCAGCAGCGAGCCGTTGGGTACCGACAAGGAGGGCAATCTGGTGTATCTGCGGGACATCTGGCCAAGCACCAAGGAAATCGCCGACGCGGTGAACCAGGTCAATACCGCGATGTTCCACAAGGAATACGCCGAAGTGTTTGCCGGCGATGAGCAATGGCAGGCAATCGAAGTGCCGCAAGCGGCGACCTATGTCTGGCAGGACGATTCGACGTACATCCAGCATCCACCATTCTTCGACGACATCGGCGGGCCGCCGCCGGTGGTCAAGGACGTCGCCGGTGCCAGAGTCCTCGCGCTGCTGGGTGATTCGGTGACCACCGACCACATCTCCCCGGCCGGCAACATCAAGGCCGACAGCCCCGCAGGCCACTACCTGCGCGACAAAGGTGTGGAACCACGGGACTTCAACTCCTACGGCTCGCGACGGGGCAACCACGAAGTGATGATGCGCGGCACCTTTGCCAACATCCGCATTCGTAACGAGATGCTCGGCGGCGAAGAAGGCGGCAATACGATTTACATTCCCACCAGGGAGAGGATGCCGATCTACGACGCGGCCATGCGTTATCAAGCCTCGGGCACGCCGCTGGTGGTGATTGCCGGGCAAGAATACGGCACCGGTTCGAGTCGCGATTGGGCGGCGAAGGGCACCAATCTGTTGGGGGTCAAAGCGGTCATTGCGGAAAGTTTCGAACGAATTCACCGTTCCAACCTGGTGGGCATGGGCGTGTTGCCGTTGCAGTTCAAGCTGGATCAAAACCGCAAGAGCCTGAACCTGACCGGCAAGGAGACGCTGGATATTCTAGGTTTGACCGGCGTGGAGCTGACGCCGCGGATGAACCTGACGCTGGTGATCACCCGTGAAAACGGCAGCCGCGAGAAAGTCGAGGTGTTGTGCCGGATCGATACCCTCAATGAGGTGGAGTACTTCAAGGCCGGGGGGATTTTGCATTACGTGTTGCGGCAGTTGATTGCCTCCTAATAGCCAACTGACACAGACACCGCCTTCGGGCGGTGTTTTTGTTTGCAGGGTGTACGTCTCTATAATCGCGCGCCGCAAAATGCGGACAACACCTGCCAATGTGGGATCGCCGCACCGCTGCTCCCACATTGACCGAGGCGCTTTGCACACTTCTGGACACAAGGATTTTCAATGATTGGCCTGCCATGGATCTACCTGTCCCTTCTTACTATTGGCTATGGCCTGGCCCTGACCTACGGCCATCTCGGCTGGCTCGCCGGGATTTCCGTCGCGCTGCTGCTGACTGCCGGTTTTGCGGTGCGCCAACAACAGGTGCGGATCGGCCACTACCTCGGTCATGGCTTGTTCATTTTCATGGCATTGGCGTTGGCGCTGCACTGGCTCCCTGGGTTCTACAACGGTCGCGGGATCAACCCTCAACGTTTTACCGATGATGCCGTGACGTTCGCCTTGTACCTGAATCTGGACAAGCCCCTGATCGGTTTCTGGCTACTGCTGGTCTGCCCGTGGATTGTCGGCCGGCGTTCGCTGCGCCTTGGCGTTTATGCCACTGCGCTGTCGCTGTCCCTGGGTGCCGTGCTGGCCTTGGGTGGCGCGCTGTTGCTGGGCGTGATCATCTGGGCACCAAAGTGGCCGGATCAAGCCTGGCTGTGGCTACTGAACAACCTGCTGCTGGTGACGCTGGTCGAGGAAGCGCTCTTTCGCGGCTATATTCAGGGCGGTCTGACCCGGTGCTTCAAAAACCTGCCCTACGGTGAAAACCTCGCCCTGCTCCTCGCCTCGCTGCTGTTCGGCCTGGCGCATGTGGGGGCCGGCTGGCAATGGGTGTTGCTGGCGAGCCTGGCAGGTGTCAGCTATGGTCTGGCCTACCGTTTTGGTGGCTTGGGTGCGGCCATCGCCACCCATTTCGGCCTGAACCTGCTGCATTTCGGACTGTTCACCTATCCGATGCTCGCCAGCTGACGCAAGGGTCGTTTTGCGACGCGCCACTGATTACTGAAAAATAATCTCAATAAATGGCTGACGATGCCGACAACCCGTCAAAGCCTTGCGGATTGAAAAAGCCATGCGTAACAACCAGCCAATTACACAACGCGAACGGACCTTCCCGGCTCAGCAACGGTTGATTTCCACCACCGATGCCAAGGGCGTGATCACCTACTGCAACGACGCCTTCGTCGAGATCAGCGGGTTTTCTCGTGAGGAGCTGGTCCGTGCGCCGCATAACCTGGTCCGTCACCCTGACGTCCCGGCCGCGGTATTCGCGCACATGTGGGGCACACTGAAACAAGGCTTGCCATGGATGGGCATTGTCAAGAATCGCTGCAAGACCGGTGATCACTACTGGGTTAACGCCTATGTCACGCCGGTTTTCGAAGGCAATCAGGTGGTCGGTTACGAATCGGTGCGGGTCAAGCCCACCGCCGAGCAGATCCGCCGTGCCGAAGCGCTCTACCAACGCATCAACCAGGGCAAGTCGGCGATTCCTTCAACGGACAAATGGCTGCCGGTGCTGCAGGACTGGTTGCCGTTCATTCTGGTCAGCCAACTGAGCTTCATGATCGGTGCGTCGCTCAATTCCCAATGGGGTTTTGCGTTGGCCGCCGGTCTGTCGGTGCCATTGGGTCTGTTGGGCTTGAGCTGGCAACAGCGCGGCCTCAAGCGTCTGCTGCATCTGGCTGGGCAGACCACCTCCGACCCGCTGATCGCGCAGATGTACACCGACAGCCGCGGCGCTCAAGCACGCTTGGAGATGTCGATCCTCAGCCAGGAAGCCCGCCTGAAAACCTGCCTGACCCGTCTGCAGGACACCGCCGAGCACCTGAGCGAACAAGCGAAACAGTCCGACACCCTGGCTCACAGCAGCTCCACTGGCCTGGAACGTCAGCGTGTCGAAACCGAGCAAGTGGCCACTGCCGTCAATCAGATGGCCGCCACCACGCAGGAAGTCGCCAGCCACGTGCAGCGCACGGCCGATGCGACTCAGGAAGCCAATCGCCTGACCGGTCGCGGTCGCGACATCGCCGGGGAAACCCGCGAAGCCATCCAGCGCCTGTCGGTGGTGGTGGGTGAAACCGGGCTGACCGTGACCCAACTGGCCAAGGACAGCGACGAAATCGGTGGCGTGGTCGATGTGATCAAAGGCATCGCCGACCAGACCAACCTGCTGGCCTTGAACGCCGCCATCGAAGCGGCTCGTGCCGGTGAGATGGGTCGCGGCTTTGCGGTAGTGGCTGACGAAGTTCGCCAACTGGCGCAACGCACCAGCGAATCCACCGGGCAGATCCACGCCCTGATCGCCAAGCTCCAGCAAACCGCCAGCACCGCGGTGCAAACCATGGAGGCTGGCCATCGCCAGGCGGAAGAAGGTGTGGCGCGGGTACTGGAAGCGGATCAGGCACTGGTTGGGATCAGCGAAGCGGTGGCCAACATCACCGACATGACCACCCAGATCGCGGCGGCGACCGAAGAGCAAAGCGCTGTCGCCGAAGAGATCAGCCGTAACATCAGCAACATCTCGCACCTGGCGGATCAGACCTCGGAACAGGCACAACACTCGGCATTGTTGAGTGAAGAGCTGACGAAGACGGCGAATACCCAGTATTCGTTGGTGGAGCGGTTTAACCGCTGATCGCTGCTGTAAAAAATAAAAACCGGGAGGCGATACTTCCGGTTTTTTTATTGCCAACCCGACAATGATGGTGCCGGTCAGGGCCTCTTCGCGAGCAAGCCCGCTCCCACAGGGTTTAGTGTTGAACACAATTATCGAACAACACCACCAATCACTGTGGGAGCGGGCTTGCTCGCGAAGAGGCCCTGACCGGCCCCCCAAATATCACAGAAGAAATGCCGCTACCTTGCCCGCCGCAGCCGTCAAATGCTGCTCATGGGTAAACCCGGAAGCCTTCAACGGCTTCAAATCATGATCCCCCGCGACCAGCCAGAACACCTCGATACTCGGTGCCAACGTGTAAGCCTCGACGGCCTCACGATTGCCTAACGCATCGCGCTCGCCCTGCACGATTAACGTCCGCGTCTTCAGCCCGGCCAAATGCTCGACCCGTGGTTTCTCAGGTTTCCCTACCGCATAAAACGGATATCCGAGGCACACCAACGCATCGGCCTCCAGTTCATCCGCCAACAAACTCGCCATCCGCCCGCCCATGGACTTGCCGCCAATGGCCAGACGCCCAGCGACATGGCGTCGCACCACGGCATAGACCTCACGCCAGCACTCGAGCAGTTTCGGCGCTGGGTTCGGTGGACGTTTACCCCCATCAACACGCCGTTGCGCCATGTACGGAAACTCGAAGCGCAGCACGTTGATCCCAGATGCAGCAAGGCGCGCAGCCATGTCGTTCATCCAGGCGCTGTCCATGGGTGCGCCGGCACCGTGAGCGAGAATCAGCGTCGCCGATGCTGGAGTGGTGGCGGCATTCCATAACCATCCATGATCCCGTACACACCGCGCCCATTGATCCTCGTCAATACTGGCCTTGTGCTCTTTGTCCATGCTTGCCTCGCTTTTAGTCTGCCTATAACTCCAGGCGAAGGGAGCGTTGCCTTGCGCAATCGCCCTCACTTCGGCTGAACCGTGGATGGGGAACCATGAACACTTCTATCAGTACCGCCTACAACTACAAGGTGGTCCGCCAATTCGCCATTATGACGGTGGTGTGGGGCATCGTCGGAATGGGGCTCGGGGTTTTTCTCGCGGCTCAATTGGTCTGGCCTGAACTCAACTTCAATCTGCCATGGACCAGCTTCGGGCGCCTGCGCCCGCTGCACACCAACGCAGTGATCTTCGCCTTTGGCGGTTGCGCCCTGTTCGCCAGTTCGTTCTATTCGGTGCAACGCACCTGCCAGACTCAACTGTTTGCGCCGAAAATCGCCGCGTTCTGCTTCTGGGGCTGGCAAGTCGTGATTCTGCTGGCCGCTATCAGCCTGCCGCTGGGTTACACCAGCTCCAAGGAATACGCTGAACTGGAATGGCCGATCGACATTCTGATCACCATCGTCTGGGTCGCCTACGCCGTGGTGTTCTTCGGCACGCTGGCCAAGCGCAAAACCAAGCACATCTACGTCGGCAACTGGTTCTTCGGTGCTTTCATCATCACCGTGGCGATTCTGCACATCGTCAACAACCTTGAGCTGCCGGTGAGTTTCACCAAGTCCTACTCGGTGTACGCCGGTGCGACCGATGCGATGGTTCAGTGGTGGTACGGCCACAACGCCGTAGGCTTTTTCCTCACCGCCGGTTTCCTCGGGATGATGTACTACTTCGTGCCGAAACAGGCCGAGCGTCCGGTGTATTCCTATCGCTTGTCGATCGTGCACTTCTGGGCGCTGATCACCCTGTACATCTGGGCCGGTCCGCACCACTTGCACTACACCGCGCTGCCGGACTGGGCTCAGTCGCTGGGCATGGTGATGTCGCTGATCCTGCTGGCGCCGAGCTGGGGCGGGATGATCAACGGGATGATGACGCTCTCGGGCGCCTGGCATAAGTTGCGCAGCGACCCGATCCTGCGCTTCCTCGTGGTCTCGCTGGCGTTCTACGGCATGTCGACCTTCGAAGGGCCGATGATGGCCATCAAGACGGTCAACGCCCTCTCCCACTACACCGACTGGACCATCGGCCACGTTCACGCTGGCGCCCTCGGTTGGGTCGCGATGATCTCCATCGGCGCGCTGTACCACATGATTCCGAAAATCTTCGGTCGCACGCAGATGCACAGCATCGGCCTGATCAACGCGCACTTCTGGCTCGCGACCATCGGCACCGTGCTGTACATCGCTTCGATGTGGGTCAACGGCATTGCCCAGGGCCTCATGTGGCGCGCGGTCAACGAAGACGGCACGCTGACCTACTCCTTCGTCGAAACCCTGGTGGCCAGCCACCCAGGCTTCGTCGTGCGCCTGGTAGGCGGTGCGATCTTCCTCAGCGGCATGTTCCTGATGGCCTACAACACTTGGCGCACCGTGCGGGCCTCGCAGCCTGCCGAAGCCGCCGCTGCCGCGCAGATCGCCTGAGGAGTCCGTCATGAAACACGAAACAATCGAGAAAAACGTCGGCCTGCTGATGCTGCTGATGGTGTTGGCTGTGAGCATCGGCGGTCTGACCCAGATCGTCCCGCTGTTCTTTCAGGACGTGACCAATAAACCAGTGGAAGGCATGAAGCCCTACACCGCGCTGCAACTGGAAGGTCGCGACATCTACATCCGAGAAGGCTGCGTTGGTTGCCATTCGCAGATGATCCGCCCGTTCCGTGCTGAAACCGAACGTTATGGTCACTACTCGGTGGCGGGTGAAAGCGTCTGGGATCACCCGTTCCTCTGGGGCTCCAAGCGCACCGGTCCGGACCTGGCCCGCGTCGGCGGTCGCTACTCCGAAGACTGGCATCGCGCGCACTTGTACAACCCGCGCAACGTGGTACCGGAATCGAAGATGCCGGCCTACCCGTGGCTGGTGGACAACAAGGTCGATAGCAGCCACACCGAAACCAAGATCCGCGCCATGCGCACCCTCGGCGTGCCGTACACCGATGAAGACATCACAGGTTCAGTCGCCTCGCTCCAGGGCAAGACCGAAATGGACGCGCTGGTCGCTTACCTGCAAGTGCTCGGCACATCCATCAAGAGCAAGAGGTGAGCCATGGCCATGCCCTTTGAAATCGTAAGCGTAATGAGCAGTGGAATAATCCGCGGCCTGGGCACGGTCGTGGTGTTCCTGGCCTTCGTCGGCCTGACGCTGTGGGTGTTCAGCAGAAAGCGCAATCCGGAATTCGCCGAAGCGCGCTTGCTGCCGTTCGCCGATGAACCCCTGCCCGATGACGCCACCCAAGAACCTGAAACAAGGAGTACCCGGCCATGACCACTTTCTGGAGTACGTGGATCTGCGTACTGACCATTGGCAGCCTGATCGGCTTGACCTGGCTGCTGATCGGCACCCGCAAGGGCGAAACCAAGGGCAGCGTCGATCAGACCATGGGCCACAGCTTCGACGGCATCGAGGAGTACGACAACCCGCTGCCGCAATGGTGGTTCCTGCTGTTCGCCGGCACGCTGGTGTTTGCCGTCGGTTATCTGGTGCTTTATCCGGGCCTGGGCAACTGGAAAGGCATTCTGCCGGGTTACGAGAACGGTTGGACCGGCGTCAACGAGTGGGAAAAGGAGATGAACAAGGCTGACGCGAAGTTCGGGCCGATCTTCGCCAAATTCGCGGCGATGCCCGTGGAAGAAGTGGCCACGGACCCGCTGGCGTTGAAAATGGGCGGTCGCCTGTTTGCCTCCAATTGCGCGGTTTGCCACGGCTCGGATGCCAAGGGCGCTTTCGGCTTCCCGAACCTGGCGGACACCACCTGGCGCTGGGGCGGCAACGCCGAAACGATCAAAACCACGATCATGGGTGGTCGCATGGCCGCGATGCCGGCCTGGGGTGAAATCCTGGGTGATGCCGGGGTGAAAAACGTTGCGGCTTATGTGCGCCATGACCTGGCCGGACTGCCGTTGCCTGCCGACAACGGCGCCGATCTGCACGCCGGACAGCAAGCGTTCAGCACCATGTGCGTAGCCTGTCATGGGGCAAACGGCAAGGGCACTGAAGCCATGGGTGCGCCGAACCTGACGCAACCGGCCGGCTTTATCTACGGTACAAGCCTGGCGCAGTTGCAACAGACCATTCGTCATGGCCGCCAAGGTCATATGCCGGCGCAGAACGAACTGCTCGGCAACGACAAAGTGCAACTGCTGGCGGCTTACGTTTACAGCTTGTCCCACGGTTTGAGCACCGAACGTTTGCAGGCTGAAGGCAAACACGAATAAATCTCGACTGCTCTGCTGCCGCATTCTCCCGGATGCGGCAGTTCCCTGCCCCTTTGCGACCAAGTGTCGCACCCCTGCGCTGGTCCTCCTTTCAGTTCCCCGGATTCAGGTCTAAGCTTCCCCCGATGCGGACTGGCATGAGCCGGTTCCAGGTCGACCCGACCCGATGTGTTCGACGAATCTACTCGATGACAGGCCGCAAAGGCTGGTAGATACCGGCTGTCATGCCAATTGCCATCTGTCACCCGATCGTCGGGTTTGAACACACCCCGTTACATCCGACCTGACCCCCTCACCCATTTCGTCTGCTGCGACATTTTGCCCTTGGCCAATTTTGTCCTTACGCGGCGCATGGAAAGGCCGCAGAATCAGCTTTTGAAAGCATTGACCCAGGTCATGGCGCGTTGCAATGACCCCCCGCTTTCTCCATACTTGCGGCCGATTTTTACTCCTAATAAAACACCCAAACCGTGGAACCTTAGAATGAGCACAGCAATCAGTCCGACTGCTTATAACTATAAGGTAGTCCGCCAGTTCGCCATCATGACGGTGGTCTGGGGGATCCTTGGCATGGGGCTTGGTGTCTTCATCGCCTCACAGCTTGTATGGCCGGAATTGAACTTCGGTCTGCCGTGGACGACTTTTGGACGCTTACGCCCGTTGCACACCAACCTGGTGATTTTCGCCTTCGGTGGTTGTGCTCTGTTTGCCACTTCTTATTACGTCGTGCAGCGAACCTGCCAAACGCGACTGATTTCCGACAGCCTCGCCGCCTTCACCTTCTGGGGTTGGCAAGCGGTGATCGTCGGCGCGATCGTTACCTTGCCGCTGGGTTACACCACCACCAAGGAATACGCGGAACTGGAATGGCCCCTGGCTATCCTGCTGGCCATCGTCTGGGTTACCTACGGTCTGGTGTTCTTCGGCACCATCACCAAGCGCAAGACCAAGCACATCTATGTGGGTAACTGGTTCTACGGTGCCTTCATCGTTGTGACGGCGATGCTGCACATCGTCAACCACGCCTCCCTGCCGGTCAGTTTCTTCAAGTCCTACTCGGCCTACGCCGGTGCGACTGATGCGATGATCCAGTGGTGGTACGGCCACAACGCGGTGGGTTTCTTCCTGACCACGGGCTTCCTGGGGATGATGTACTACTTCGTTCCGAAGCAGGCCGAGCGTCCGATCTACTCCTATCGCCTGTCGATCGTGCACTTCTGGGCGCTGATCACCCTGTATATCTGGGCCGGTCCGCACCACTTGCACTACACCGCGCTGCCGGACTGGGCTCAGTCCCTGGGCATGGCGATGTCGATCATCCTGCTGGCACCGAGCTGGGGCGGCATGATCAACGGCATGATGACCCTGTCAGGCGCCTGGCATAAGCTGCGCACCGACCCGATCCTGCGCTTCCTCGTGGTATCGCTGGCGTTCTACGGCATGTCGACCTTCGAAGGCCCGATGATGGCCATCAAGACCGTCAACTCGCTGTCCCACTACACCGACTGGACCATCGGCCACGTACACGCCGGTGCCTTGGGCTGGGTAGCGATGATCTCGATCGGCGCGATCTACCACATGATCCCGAAACTGTTCGGTCGTGTGCAGATGCACAGCATCGGCCTGATCAACACGCACTTCTGGCTCGCAACCATCGGTACTGTTCTGTACATCGCTTCGATGTGGGTCAACGGCATCACCCAGGGTCTGATGTGGCGTGCAATCAACGACGACGGCACCCTCACCTATTCGTTCGTCGAAGCGCTGCAAGCCAGTCATCCTGGTTTCATCGTTCGCGCCCTGGGCGGTGCGTTCTTCGCCAGCGGCATGCTGTTCATGGCCTACAACGTATGGCGTACCGTACGTGCCTCGAACCCGGCTGAAGCCAAAGCTGCTGAACAGATTGCTGTAGTTGGAGCTCACTGATGAAGCATGAAGCAGTCGAGAAGAACATTGGCCTGCTGGCCTTCTTCATGGTTATCGCCGTCAGCATCGGCGGCTTGACCCAGATCGTTCCGCTGTTTTTCCAGGACGTCACCAACAAGCCGGTCGAAGGCATGAAGCCTCGCACCGCCCTTGAACTGGAAGGCCGCGACATCTACATCGCCAACGGTTGTGTCGGCTGCCACTCGCAGATGATCCGCCCGTTCCGTGCTGAAACCGAACGTTACGGCCACTACTCGGTCGCCGGTGAAAGCGTCTGGGACCACCCGTTCCTGTGGGGTTCCAAGCGTACCGGCCCGGACCTGGCCCGTGTCGGCGGTCGTTATTCCGATGACTGGCAGCGTGCGCATTTGTACAACCCGCGCAACGTGGTGCCTGAGTCGAAAATGCCGGCCTACCCGTTCCTCGTGGAAAACAAGCTCGACGGCAAAGACACCGCCAAGAAAATGGAAGTCTTGCGCACGCTCGGCGTCCCTTACACCGACGAAGACATCGCCGGTGCCCAGGATGCTGTGAAGGGCAAAACCGAAATGGACGCGCTGGTGGCCTATCTGCAAGGCCTGGGCACCATCATCAAAAGCAAACGGTGATTTAGATGGATATCGGGATGATTCGTGGCCTGGGCACCGTTGTTGTGATGGTGGCCTTCATCGGTCTGGCGTTGTGGGTATTCAGCCCCAAGCGCAAGTCGGAGTTTGAAGACGCGACCTTGCTGCCTTTCGCGGATGATCCCGAAGCCATCAAGCACGTCGAGCAAGCTTCTAGGAGTAACAAAGAATGACTACGTTCTGGAGTCTGTACGTCACAGTCCTCAGTCTCGGCACGATCTTCGCCCTGACCTGGCTGCTGCTGTCCACCCGCAAGGGCCAGCGCAGCGAAGCCACCGAAGAAACGGTTGGCCACTCCTTCGACGGGATCGAGGAGTACGACAACCCACTGCCAAAATGGTGGTTCATGCTGTTCGTGGGCACCATCATCTTCGCCCTCGGCTACCTGGTGCTATACCCGGGCCTGGGTAACTGGAAAGGCCTGCTGCCGGGGTACAACTACCTCGATAACGAAAAGCAGACCGCGTTCGCCAACGGCCAGAGCGGCTGGACCGGCGTTCACGAGTGGGAAAAGGAAATGGCCAAGTCGGACGCCAAGTTCGGCCCGATCTTCGCCAAGTTCGCTTCCATGCCGATTGAAGAAGTCGCCAAGGACCCGCAAGCCCTGAAGATGGGTGGCCGCCTGTTCGCCTCCAACTGCTCGGTCTGCCACGGTTCCGACGCCAAGGGCGCTTATGGCTTCCCCAACCTGACCGACGCCGACTGGCGCTGGGGCGGCGAAGCGGAAACCATCAAGACCACCATCATGGGCGGTCGTCACGCGGTCATGCCGGCGTGGGCTGAAGTGATCGGCGAACAAGGCGTTGCAAACGTTGCCGCGTTCGTACTGACCAATCTCGATGGTCGCAAACTGCCGGAAAACACCAAGGCCGATCCGGTTGCCGGGCAGAAACTGTTCGCTGCCAACTGCGTGGCGTGCCACGGTCCGGCCGGCAAAGGTACGCCAGCCATGGGCGCACCCGACCTGACCCACCCGGGCTCGTTCATCTACGGTTCGAGCTTCGCGCAACTGCAGCAGACCATCCGTTACGGCCGTCAGGGCCAAATGCCTGCGCAAGAACACCTGCAAGGCAACGACAAGGTTCACTTGCTGGCCGCTTACGTCTACAGCCTCTCTCACGGTGAGAAAGCGCCAGTGGCGGACGCCCAGTAAGGCAAACGCCTGACTGCAACACTAAACGGCCCCGCCAATGAGAATTGACGGGGCCGTTTTCATTTCATGCTTACTTGAGCAGCGGGATGACCCTGTCGACTTTGCGACTTGGCCAATTGCTGTTTCGAACGACGCTGACAGTGAGCGACTGCTTCTCAATGGAAAGATCGGCAATCAAATACGTTTGCTGCGAAGCGGAGCCGCTGAGGAATACCGGCACATCACCAAAATGCTTGGTTCGATCCCAAGAATAATAAGTCCCCGCGCCCCAGTGGTCATGCCCACCGAAGACCGCCGTCACCTTGTATTGCTCGATCATCTGCTTGAATCTCGAAATTTGCTCATCGTTACCGTTCCACCGGTAAACCTTGTGCATATTCAGAATGATGATCTTGCCCTGCTCCCGAGCCTTTTTTAAATCGTTCTCCAGCCAGTCAAGCGCAGGCGTAATTTCAAAGTCTGTTGGAAAAAGCGGATTGCCAGAGCTAAAACTGACGGTATAGGTCGGCTCGTTATTCAATTGAACGAAGTGCACATCCCCGACACTTTTCGAGTAGGCGAGACTGCCGTAATAGATCTTTCCCAGGCCTGAACTTCTTGCCGCCAGATCCATGGATTCGACCTTCCCCCAGTAACGATCCTTGAGGTCGTTGACACTTCCCGCCGCACAGTTATTCCAGAAGCATTCATTCACATTATTGGCATAGTCATGATTACCCAAACCATAGTCATAGAGGCCCTCCAGCTTGTTATCGAAAACCGACTTTATGTATGAGCGCTCGCCTCCATGACCAAATGCAGTGATGTCACCATTGATCATCACCGGTATACGGGACGCACCGCCATTCAGCTTCCTGAAGCTTGAAATATCGGAGTATTGCAATTCTATTAGTTCCTTTGAGCGCGCTTCCTTATTTGGGTCGGTGATGTCTTGATCGGTAAGATCACTCCAGGGGTATTGCGAGTCTGAAGCAAACACCAGGTGGTGCGGTGTTTCTGTAGAGGAGGCTCCATAGGCCACGGGAACAACGATCGCCAACGCAAAACACACCAACAACTTACTCTTTTTATAAAGCTTCATAGAAATCCATTTCGTTTAATATTTATCAGCCACCCAATGGCAGCAACTGCAAAATATATCGACCACTGACAATTAACAAATGATTAGCCCTTTTAGATCAACAGAAGATATGTCCAACACTTCCCAACACTTACAAGTTAAATACATAAAAAATATGCCCTATGCATTACAACTCATATAAATGCAAAGGCCGGATAAGGTATGCAGCAAGCAAACCGGATTCGTTACGCCCCTTGCGGGCGCACTGACGCAACCCCTGCTGCGCGGGCAGCTATACTCAACAAGTCAATTGACCTGCATCATGATTTGTTACATTTGCTACACCATCCGCGATTTTTACCCAACGCGACCAAAGGTCGCACCCTTACGCTAGAGCTACAGGCGTATCATTGCGCCACTGCAGCACCTCTTTTTGACCGCGGTCGGCATGTACTGACCGGGGCATTTTTCCACTGCCGTGGGATGCAATGATGAGCAATCAGATTCCGGTACACGACGTCACCCCTGCCAAGAACGCGAACACCAGCGTCGATCTTTACGCCTCTCGAGAAAAAATCTACACCCGCGCCTTCACCGGTCTGTTCCGCAACTTGCGGATGATGGGCGGTGCCGGGCTGTTTCTGCTGTATTTCGGTACGGTCTGGCTGAACTGGGGTGGCCATCAGGCCGTCTGGTGGAACCTGCCGGAACGCAAATTCTTCATCTTTGGCGCCACCTTCTGGCCTCAGGACTTCATCCTGCTTTCGGGGATCCTGATCGTCAGCGCCTTCGGCCTGTTCTTCATTACCGTTTACGCCGGCCGGGTCTGGTGCGGTTATACCTGCCCCCAGAGCGTCTGGACGTGGATTTTCATGTGGTGCGAAAAGGTCACCGAAGGCGACCGCAACCAGCGCATCAAGCTCGACAAAGCGCCGATGAGCGCCAACAAATTCTTGCGCAAACTCAGCAAACACTCGATGTGGCTGTTGATCGGCTTCGTGACCGGCATGACCTTCGTCGGTTACTTCTCGCCAATCCGCGAGCTGACCATCGACTTCTTCACCGGCGAAGCCGACGGCTGGTCGTATTTCTGGGTCGGCTTCTTCACCCTCGCCACCTACGGCAATGCCGGTTGGTTGCGCGAGCAGGTGTGCATTTACATGTGCCCGTACGCGCGCTTCCAGAGCGTGATGTTCGACAAAGACACCCTGATCGTTTCCTACGACCCGCGTCGTGGTGAAAGCCGCGGCCCGCGCAAGAAAGGCGCCGACTACAAGGCCATGGGCCTGGGCGACTGCATCGACTGCACCATGTGCGTCCAGGTCTGCCCGACCGGGATCGACATCCGCGACGGCCTGCAAATCGAGTGCATCGGTTGTGCGGCCTGCATCGATGCCTGTGACAGCATCATGGACAAGATGGATTACCCGCGCGGTCTGATCAGCTACACCACCGAGCACAACCTGTCCGGGCAAAAAACCAATAAACTGCGCCCGCGACTGATCGGCTATGCCATGGTGCTGCTGGCAATGATGGGATTGCTGATGACCGCGTTCTTCATGCGTTCGCTGGTCGGTTTCGACGTCAGCAAGGACCGCGTGCTGTACCGCGAGAACGCCGAAGGCCGGATCGAAAACGTCTACAGCCTGAAGATCATGAACAAGGACCAGCGCGACCACACCTACCTGCTCGAAGCCACTGGCCTGCCGGACCTCAAGCTGCAAGGCAAGCGCGAGATCAAGGTCGCCGCCGGGGAGATTTTCAGCCAGCCGGTCGAACTGTCCAGCGCACCGGAGAAACTGCCATCGAGCACCAACGAGGTGAAATTCATCCTCAAGGATGCCGATGACGACAGCGTCCACATTGAAGCCAAGAGCCGGTTCATCGGCCCACAAGTTCGTTGAGAGAAGTGATCATGCCCACAGCAACTGCCGCAAGCCCCTGGTACAAGCACCTTTGGCCGTGGATCATCATCGCCATCCTGGCGTGTTCCGTGACCCTGACCTTGTCCATGGTGACGATCGCGGTGAACAACCCGGACAACCTGGTCAACGATAACTATTACGAGGCCGGCAAAGGCATCAACCGCTCCCTGGACCGTGAGTTGCTGGCGCAGACCCTGCTGCTGCGCGCCAGCATCCATCTGGACGACGTGACCGGCGAAGTCGACCTGCGCCTGAGCGGCAACAGCCAACCGAAAACCCTGGAACTGAACCTGATTTCGCCGACCCAGCCGGAGAAAGATCGCAAGATCACCCTGGCACGCAGCGAAACCGAACAGGGCCGCTACATTGGCCAAGTGAACGACAAAGTCGACGGACGCCGTTTCGTAGAGCTGCTGGGCGTACAGGATGACAAGACCTGGCGCATGTTCGAAGAAGAACAGGTCAGCCATGACAAGGACCTGCTGCTGGGTGATGAACCGCTGCAGGGTGCCGAAGACCTGAAGAAGTAAGCCTTACACTGATCGTTCCCACGCTCTGCGTGGGAACGCAGCCAGGGACGCTCCGCGTCCCAGCCGAAGCGGACGCGGAGCGTCCGGGGAGGCATTCCCACGCAGAGCGTGGGAACGATCATCGGACAACGCCTCATGACCACCCAACTCCCCTGCTACCACTGCGCCCTGCCCGTCCCGGCCGGCAGCCGCTTCACCGCTGCCGTCCTCGGCGAAACCCGCGAGTTCTGCTGCCCGGGTTGCCAGGCCGTGGCCGAAGCCATTGTGGCCGGCGGACTGGAAACCTATTACCAGCATCGCAGCGAGTCATCGGCCAACCCCGAAGCGCTGCCGGTGCAACTGGTTGACGAACTGGCGCTGTACGACCACGCCGACGTGCAAGCCCCTTTCGTTCGCCACGAAGGCGAACTGGCCGAAACCACCCTGCTGATGGAAGGCATCAGTTGCGCCGCGTGCGGCTGGCTGATCGAGAAACACCTGCGCAGCCTGCCCGCAGTGGCCGAAGCGCGCCTGAACCTGTCCAACCATCGTCTGCATGTGCGCTGGGCCGATGCGCAACTGCCACTGAGCCAGGTACTCAGCGAATTGCGCCACATCGGTTACGCCGCGCACCCGTATCAAGCCGACCGCGCCAGCGAACAACTGGCCAGCGAAAACCGTTTGGCCCTGCGCCAGCTCGGTGTGGCTGGGCTACTGTGGTTCCAGGCGATGATGGCGACCATGGCGACCTGGCCGGAATTCAACATCGACCTCAGCCCCGAGTTGCACACCATCCTGCGTTGGGTCGCGCTGTTTCTCACCACCCCGATCGTGTTCTACAGCTGTGCGCCCTTCTTCAAAGGCGCCATGCGTGACTTGCGCACCCGCCACCTGACCATGGACGTCTCGGTGTCGCTGGCGATTGGCAGCGCCTACATCGCCGGGATCTGGACCTCGATCACCGGCGTCGGTGAGCTGTACTTCGACGCGGTCGGCATGTTTGCCCTATTCCTGCTGGCCGGACGTTATCTCGAACGTCGCGCCCGCGAACGCACCGCCGCCGCCACCGCACAACTGGTCAATCTGTTACCTGCCTCGTGCCTGCGCCTGAGTGCCGACGGCCAAAGTGAGCGGATCCTGCTCAGCGAACTGCGCGTGGGCGATCAGGTGCTGGTGCATCCCGGCGCGATCCTCCCGGCTGACGGCAAGATCCTCGAGGGCCAATCGAGCATCGATGAATCCCTGCTCACTGGCGAATACCTGCCGCAACCGCGCATACCAGGCGATGCGGTTACTGCCGGCACCCTGAACGTCGAAGGCGCGCTGACCGTGGAAATCCTGGCGCTGGGTCAAGACACCCGACTGTCCGCCATCGTCCGCCTGCTGGACCGCGCCCAGGCCGAGAAGCCGCGACTGGCGGAAATTGCCGACCGCGCCGCGCAATGGTTTTTGCTGCTGTCGCTGATTGCCGCGGCCGTCATCGGCCTGATCTGGTGGGAACTGGATTCGGCACGAGCCTTCTGGATTGTTTTGGCGATGCTCGTTGCGACCTGCCCGTGCGCCTTGTCCCTGGCCACGCCAACCGCCCTCACTGCCGCCACCGGCACGCTGCACAAACTCGGTTTGCTGCTGACTCGCGGTCATGTGCTGGAAGGCCTCAATCAGATCGACACGGTGATTTTCGACAAGACCGGCACGCTGACGGAAGGTCGCCTGGCCTTGCGCTCGATTCGCCCGCTCGGCGCGCTCAACAGCGATCAGTGCCTGAGCCTCGCCGCCGCCCTGGAAAACCGCTCCGAACACCCGATCGCCCGCGCGTTTGGCCGGGCGCCGCTGGCCGCCGAAGAAGTCCACAGTACGCCGGGGCTAGGCCTCGAAGGGTTGGTCGGTGAGCAACGCCTGCGCATCGGTCAACCGGGTTTTGTCTGTGAACTCAGTGGCGCGACCGTGCCATTGATGCCAGATGAAGCCGGCCAATGGCTACTGCTCGGCGACAGCCAGGGACCGTTGGCATGGTTTGTTCTCGACGATCGCCTGCGTGCCGACGCTCCCGCGCTGCTCGCCGCCTGCAAGGCTCGCGGCTGGCGCACATTGCTGCTGTCCGGCGACAGCTCGCCGATGGTCGCCAGTGTCGCTGCGGAACTGGGCATCGATGAAGCCCGAGGCGGCTTGCGTCCAGACGATAAATTGCAGGTCCTGCAACAGTTGCACAAGGAAGGCCGCAAGGTGTTGATGCTCGGTGACGGCGTCAACGACGTGCCCGTGCTGGCCGCCGCCGACATCAGCGTGGCCATGGGTTCGGCCACCGATCTGGCGAAAACCAGTGCCGATGCCGTACTGCTGTCGAACCGCCTCGACGCCTTGGTCCAAGCCTTCAGCCTGGCTCGACGCACCCGCCGGGTAATCATCGAGAACCTGCTGTGGGCCGGGCTGTACAATGGCCTCATGTTGCCGTTCGCCGCCCTCGGCTGGATCACCCCGGTATGGGCTGCGATCGGCATGTCCATCAGTTCGTTGACCGTGGTGCTGAACGCCCTGCGCCTGACACGCATGCCAAACACGCCTGCGCTCAGCGCCACGCCAGAAACCCGTCCGCTGCCGGCCTGAGCCGCGCGGGCATGGAGTCAAGATGCCAGCTCTCTACGTGATGATCCCGGCCGCGCTGCTGATCGTGGCCATCGCCATTTACATCTTCTTCTGGGCAGTCGACAGCGGTCAGTACGACGACCTCGATGGCCCGGCCCACAGCATTCTGTTCGACGACCAGGACCCGAACCACAAAGCCGCGGTAGACGAAGCCAGCGGTCAGCCAGCCAAACCGAAAGACAAGGCGCCGCCTCATGCTTGAATTGGCGCCGCTGCTGGTGTCTGCGGTGATCCTCGGCCTGCTCGGCGGCGGGCATTGCCTGGGCATGTGCGGCGGCTTGATGGGCGCGTTGACCCTGGCGATTCCCAAGGAACAACGCAGCCGGCGTTTTCGACTGCTGCTGGCCTACAACTTGGGGCGAATCCTGAGCTACACAACGGCGGGCCTGCTGATAGGTCTGGCCGGCTGGGCGGTGGCCAACAGCCCGGCGGCGATGTTCATGCGCGTCATCGCCGGATTGCTGTTGGTCGCCATGGGCCTGTACCTCGCCGGTTGGTGGAGCGGCCTGACTCGCATCGAAAGCCTCGGTCGCGGCCTGTGGCGGCACATCCAGCCCGTTGCCAACAAACTGCTGCCGGTGTCGAACGTCCCCCGCGCGTTGCTGCTGGGCGCGCTCTGGGGCTGGCTGCCGTGCGGGTTGGTTTACAGCACGTTGCTGTGGTCGGCGAGTCAGGGCAATGCAGTGGACAGTGCGCTGTTGATGCTCGCATTCGGGCTCGGCACCTGGCCGGTGTTGCTTGCCACGGGATTGGCGGCTGAGCGGGTCACGGCGCTGTTGCGCAAACGTAGCGTGCGGATGACGGGCGGATTACTGGTGATCCTGTTCGGCATCTGGACCTTGCCAGGGCCGCATCAGCATTGGCTCATGGGCCACTAGGTCGGCGGCGCCCCCATCGCGAGCAGGCTCGCTCCCACATTGAAATGCATTCCCCTGTGGGAGCGAGCCTGCTCGCGATGAGGCCGGCACCAACAACACAAATCCTGACCGTTGATGCAAATCAAGATGCCCCACCGCCGCGCCCCCTAGACTCGCCGACATTGCCAGCCTATCCGGGGGAATGCCCGCATGATGCTCGACGCCATTCGTTGGGATACCGATTTGATCCGCCGTTACGACCTGGCGGGACCGCGCTACACCTCCTACCCGACCGCGGTGCAATTCGACGGCCAGGTAGGCACGTTCGACCTGTTCCACGCCCTGCGCGACAGCCGTAAAGCCCTGCGCCCGTTATCGCTGTATGTGCACGTGCCGTTCTGCGCGAACATTTGCTACTACTGCGCCTGCAATAAAGTCATCACCAAGGACCGCGGCCGGGCCCAGCCCTATTTGCAGCGCCTTGAGCAGGAAATCCAGCTGATCGCCTGCCACCTCGATCCTGCACAGAAAGTCGAGCAACTGCACTTTGGCGGCGGCACTCCGACTTTTCTCAGTCACGATGAACTGCGCCAGTTGATGGCCCAGTTACGCAAGAACTTCAACTTGCTGGACGACGATTCCGGCGACTACGGCATCGAAATCGACCCCCGCGAAGCCGACTGGTCGACCATGGGCCTGCTTCGTGAACTGGGTTTCAACCGGGTCAGTATCGGCGTGCAAGACCTCGACCCGGCAGTGCAACGAGCCGTCAATCGCCTGCAAAGCCTGGAGGAAACCCGGGCGGTGATCGACGCTGCCCGCACGCTGCAGTTTCGCTCGATCAACATTGACCTGATCTACGGTTTGCCAAGGCAGACACCCGAGAATTTTGCCCGCACGGTTGATGAGGTGATCAACCTGCAACCGGACCGTCTCTCGGTATTCAACTACGCGCACCTGCCGGAGCGCTTCATGCCGCAACGGCGAATCAACAGCGACGAACTGCCGACACCCGCGCAAAAACTGGAAATGCTCCAGGGCACCATCGAGCAGCTGACCAAGGCCGGTTATCGCTACATCGGCATGGACCACTTCGCGCTGCCTGACGATGAACTGGCGATTGCTCAGGAAGAGTCGACCCTGCAACGCAACTTCCAGGGCTACACCACCCACGGTCATTGCGACCTGATTGGCCTGGGCGTATCGGCCATCAGCCAGATCGGCGACCTGTATTGCCAGAACAGCAGCGACCTGAATCAGTACCAGAACACGCTGGCCAGCGCGCAACTGGCCACCAACCGTGGCTTGCTGTGCAACGCCGATGACCGCCTGCGACGTGCGGTCATCCAGCAACTGATCTGCAGTTTCAGCCTGGAGTTCGCCGAGATCGAACACGCCTTCAACATCGACTTTCAGGGTTACTTCGGCGAACTCTGGCCCCAGTTGCAGGCAATGGCTGCAGACGGCCTGATCGAACTGGATAACGAACGGATCAACGTATTGCCCGCCGGACGATTGTTGGTGCGCTCGGTGTGCATGGTGTTCGACGCGTACCTGGAACAGCACAATCGCCAGCGGTTTTCGCGGGTGATCTAGCCGCCATCTCACCGGCCAGCCTATGAAACACTGACTTTACGACCCTGCGACAAAATCGCCGCGTGCCTGAATGTCCTCCCGTGAGTTACCCTTACGGCTTATGTGTGTTTTTTCCCACAAGGATTGAAGAAATGTCCGAGCCAGTAAAGCTGCGCGCTCATAGTCAGGCCCATTGCAAGGATTGCAGCCTGGCCCCTCTCTGTTTGCCACTTTCCTTGAATCTGGAAGACATGGAAGCGCTGGACGAAATCGTTAAACGTGGCCGCCCGCTGAAAAAGGGCGAATTCCTGTTCCGCCAGGGCGACACCTTCGATTCTGTTTATGCAGTACGCTCTGGCGCCCTGAAGACCTTCAGCCTGAGCGATGGCGGTGAAGAACAACTCACCGGTTTCCACCTGCCCAGCGAACTGGTCGGCCTGTCGGGCATGGACACCGAAAAACACCCGGTCTCGGCGCAAGCCATGGAAACCACATCGGTGTGTGAAATCCCTTTTGAACGCCTCGACGAACTGGCGCTGCAACTGCCGCAACTGCGCCGTCAGTTGATGCGTGTGATGAGTCGCGAGATTCGCGACGATCAGCAAATGATGTTGCTGCTGTCGAAAAAAACCGCCGACGAGCGTATCGCCACGTTCCTGGTCAACCTGTCGGCCCGTTTCCGCGCCCGCGGTTTCTCGGCCAACCAGTTCCGCCTGAGCATGTCGCGCAACGAAATCGGCAATTACCTGGGCCTGGCGGTGGAAACCGTGTCCCGGGTGTTCACGCGCTTCCAGCAAAACGAACTGATTGCGGCTGAAGGCAAGGAAATCCACATCCTCGACCCGATCCAGCTCTGCGCCCTGGCCGGCGGCTCGCTGGACGGCTGATCTCGGCGACGGCGGCTGAGCGAAACGGTTCAGCCGCCGTTATACTGCGTCGTTTGCAGCCTGCCAGGACACCTCGACGATGGTCTTCGACTCCTTCGACATCAAATCCCTCATCCGCCCTGTGATCGACTTTCCCAAGCCGGGCGTGATCTTTCGCGACATTACCCCGCTGTTCCAGTCGCCCACGGCCCTGCGCCTGGTGATGGACAGTTTCGCCCATCGTTACGTCGAGGCCGACTTCACCCACATCGGCGCGATGGACGCCCGTGGTTTTCTGATCGGTTCGATCCTGGCCTATCAGCTGAACAAGCCGCTGGTCCTGTTCCGCAAGCAAGGCAAGTTGCCGGCCGACGTACTGGCCGAGGGTTATGCGACCGAATACGGCGAAGCCTTCCTCGAAGTCCACGCCGACAGCCTGTGCGAGGGCGATTCGGTGGTGATGTTCGATGACCTGATCGCCACGGGCGGGACACTGATTGCAGCGGCGAACCTGATTCGACGCATGGGAGCGCGGGTTCATGAAGCGGCGGCGATCATTGATTTGCCGGAGCTGGGCGGGTCGCAGCGCCTGGAAGACATGGGGATTCCGACGTTTTGCCTGACGCAGTTTGCGCTGAGCGATAAGTAACCCCCTGATAGATCGTTCCCACGCTCCGCGTGGGAATGCAGCCCGGGACGCTCCGCGTCCCAACAGCGGACGCAGAGCGTCCATTGAGGCATTCCCACGCAGAGCGTGGGAACGATCAGCTCGTCACAGCCCCATCTGCTTGCTGATGATCTCGTTCATCACTTCCCGCGTCCCGCCGCCGATCGACAAAATCCGGTTATCGCGGTACAGCCGCTCCACCAGGCTCTCGCGCATGTACCCGAGGCCACCCAAAATCTGCACCGCATCCGAGGTAATCCGATCAGCCGTGTCGGTGGCAAAATTCTTGGCCATGGAAATCTCCTTGATCACACTCTGCCCCGCCGCCATTTTCGCCGCCTGGCGGTAGGTGAATTCCCGTGACACCTCCAGTGCCGTGGCCATTTCGGCGAGACGATGCTTGAGCACCTGAAACTTGCCGATGGGTTTACCGAAGGCTTCACGCTGGCGAGCCCATTTCAGGCTTTCTTCCAGCGCCAGTTGCGCGGTCATGTTGGCCATTAGCGCCAGCGCCAGGCGCTCGCTCTGGAAGTTGCCCATGATGCAGGCGAAGCCCATGTTTTCGGCACCGATCAGATTTCCTACAGGCACCCGGCAATCGTCGAAGAACAGTTCGGCAGTGTCCGACGCCCACCACCCCATTTTCTTCAACTGGCGTCCGACGGTGAAACCCGGCGTGCCCTTCTCGATCAACAGCAGGCTGATGCCAGCGAAACCCGGCGCACCGGTACGCACCGCAACGGTGTAGAAATCCGCGCGGACGCCACTGGTGATAAAGGTTTTACTGCCGCTGACCCGGTAGAACTCGCCCTCACGCACGGCGCGGGTTTGCAGGTTGGCGACGTCGGAGCCACCACTGGGCTCGGTCACGGCCAGGGCGCTGATCTTCTCGCCGGCGAGCACCTGAGGCACAACGCGAGCGCGGACTTCGGGCCTGGCCCACTTGAGGATCGGCGGGAGGCCGATGTCCAGCGAGCCGAGCCCCGCCACCAAGCCGCCGGAGCCACAACGCATCAGCTCTTCGCTGGCGGCGACCTTGGCGAACAGATCACCTTCGTGGCTGCCACCCAGGGCTTCGGGGTAACCGATCCCCAGAATCCCCGCCGCGCCGGCCTTGAGGTAGAGCTCGCGGGGAAAGCTTTCGGCTTCTTCCCACTGGTCGATGTCCGGCAAGATTTCGCGCTCGACGAAGCGTCTGACGCTGTCGCGGACCAATTGATGGCTGGGGTCGAAGTATTCCTGAAAGGCAGGCATCGGCGAGCTCCACTGAAGGTTCAGCGAAGTTAACCGAGCGCTTGCTTGGTTTTCAACAGGATTATGTGAAGCAGGTCGACCGAGGTGCGCCCATCGCGAGCAGGCTCGCTCCCACAGGGGTTTTGTGAACATCACAAATCCAATGTGGGAGCGAGCCTGCTCGCGATGGCGTCAGTCCAGCCACTACAAAACGATCGGCTTACGCCCGGCAAATGAATGCGCCAACGTCCCGCCATCCACCAACTCCAGCTCGCCACCCAAAGGCACGCCATGGGCGATGCGCGAGGCGATCAGGCCTTTGTTGCTGAGCAATTGGGCAATGTAATGCGCTGTCGCCTCACCTTCCACGGTCGGGTTGGTCGCCAGAATCACTTCAGTGAACGTGCCCGCCTCTTCGATCCGCGCCAGCAGTTGCGGAATACCAATGGCCTCAGGCCCGAGTCCATCGAGTGGCGACAAATGCCCCTTGAGCACGAAATAGCGACCCCGGAAGCCGGTCTGCTCCACCGCGTAGACGTCCATCGGCCCTTCCACCACGCAGAGCAAGGTGTCGTCGCGACGGGTATCGGCGCATTGCGGGCAGAGGTCGTCTTCGGTGAGCGTGCGGCACAACCGGCAATGGCCCACCCCTTCCATGGCCTGGCTCAGTGCCGAGGCCAATCGCGAGCCGCCGCTGCGATCACGCTCGAGCAGCTGCAACGCCATGCGTTGGGCAGTTTTCTGACCCACACCTGGCAAAATTCGCAGGGCATCGATCAGTTGGCGAATCAAAGGGCTGAAGCTCATGGGGAAAAGTCCGACAAAACAACGAGACGCGGTTTATACCCGCGCCTCTGTTTAGCGTCAATTATTCAGTCCTGGGTGACCCGTACAACCAGTTTGCCGAAGTTGCGTCCTTCCAGCAGACCGATGAACGCTTCGGGTGCCTGCTCCAGGCCATCGACCACGTCTTCGCGGAACTTCACCTTGCCGTCGCGCACCCACGGCGCCATGGCGCTGACGAATTCCGGCTGACGATCACCGTAGTCGTCGAACACGATGAAGCCCTGGATTCGCACGCGCTTGGTCAGCAGCGTGCGCTGCAATTGCGGCAGCCGATCCGGGCCGGTCGGTGCTTCGTGAGCGTTGTAGGACGCGATCAGTCCGCAGAGTGGAATCCGCGCCTTGGGATTGAGCAACGGCAGCACAGCATCGAACACCTTGCCGCCAACGTTTTCGTAATAGATGTCGATGCCTTCGGAGCACGCCTTGGCCAATTCATCGGCGAAGTTCGGGCTCTTGTGATCAATGCAGGCATCAAAACCCAGCTCATCGACCACATAACGGCACTTGTCCGCGCCACCGGCCACACCGACGACGCGCAAGCCCTTGATCTTCGCCACTTGGCCGACCACCGAACCCACGGCGCCGGATGCAGCCGCCACCACCAGGGTTTCGCCTTCCTTGGGCTGGCCGATGTCCATCAGGCCCATGTACGCGGTCATGCCGGGCATGCCCAACACGCCCAACGCCATGGATGGGCTAGGCATCCCGGACGGCAGCGGAATGATGTCGCGTCCGTCACTGATGCTGTGGCTCTGCCACCCGGTGGAGCCGACCACCAGGTCACCTTCGTGGAATTTCGGATTCAGCGAGCGCTCGACCCGGCTGACAGCGCCACCGGTCATCACCTCGCCAATTTCAACCGGTGCGGCGTAGGACGGCGCGTCGCTCATGCGTCCGCGCATGTAGGGATCAAGTGACAGGTAGAGGGTCTTGAGCAGCACCTGACCGTCAGCCAGTTCCGGCAGCGCAACGCGCTCCAGACGGAAATTCTCCGGCGTCGGCGCGCCTGCCGGGCGGGATGCCAGGACGATACGTTGGTTGAGGGTCAATGCTTGTGGCATGTGAGCTTCTCCTTTTGATCGATGAATTCGGCGGTATAGGGAGCAGACCTTTTTGACGCTGGCGCGTTCGATGTTTCTGACTCATCAGCACTGATCGTTCCCACGCTCTGCGTGGGAATGCAGCCCGGGACGCTCGGCGTCCCTAGCGAAGCGGACGCAGAGCGTCCATTGAGGCATTCCCACGCAGAGCGTGGGAACGATCGGTGCGGCAGAAACAAAAATGCCAGGCGCGATGCCTGGCATTTTTTTGTAGCCTGTCCGAAACGCTTCAGCGCATCAGAATGGCAGCTTCATACCCGGTGGCAGTTGCATGCCAGCGGTCATGCCGGACATTTTGTCCTGGCTGTTGGCTTCGATCTTGCGCACGGCATCGTTGACGGCGGCGGCGAACACAGCCTCCAGCATCTCTTTGTCGTCTTCGCTCAAGCCTTCGACCAGGCTTGGATCGATGGTCACGCGCTTGACGTCGTGACGACCGGTCATCACCACGGTGACCATATCGCCACCGGCTTTGCCGGTGACTTCGGCGTTGGCCAGTTCTTCCTGCATCTTGGCCATTTTTTCCTGCATCTGCTGTGCCTGCTTCATCAGGCCGGCCATGCCACCTTTCATCATGGGAATCACCTCAAAAGTACTTGGATAAATACAGCGCCCGGTCTTTTCGGCCGAACACCTTCAGTTATTAGCCCTGAGTGACCAGGGTCTCGACAGGTTCAATAGTATCGTTACGGACCACCGCACCGAACTGCTGCATCATTTGCTGGATGAACGGATCACCGTGAATCGACTCTTCGGCTTCGCGCTGACGGTTCGCACGGCGACGGGACGCGGCCTGGGCCGGGGTTTCCTGCTCGGGCTTGATCAGCTCCATGCGCAAGGTCAGCGTACGCCCGTGAAACTGGTTCAAGGCATCGTTCAAGCGGCGCTGTTGAGTCGCGTTGAACAGCGCGCTGTGGGCCGGGTCGAGGTGCATCAGCCAATTGTCACCCTCGACGGCGATCAGCGTGCAGTTGGCGGCGATGCTGCCGGTCATGCCGGAGATCGGCAGTTTCGGGAACAGCTCCAGCCATTGCGCCGCCAGACCGGTGGCCGGCATGGCGGCCGGTTCAGGTTCGGCTTCCGGCGCAGGCTCGGCGGTGTGTTCGCTGGCCAGTTCATCGAGGTAGCTGTAAGCCGACTCCATGTCCGGCTCGATATAGTCCTCGTCCAGCGGCGGCTCGTCGTCCAGGTCCATACCCGGCGTCGCGGCATCGACGTCGGCCACCGACGGCTCTGGAATCGGCGCAGCGGCCCACTCCGGCGCGTCAGGCACCGCGCTGTCCGGCGTCGGCAAAGGCATCGGCGGCAATTCGGGCTGTTCGCTCGCGGTTTCCAGCACCGGCTCGACGGCAGGCTGCTGAACGACTTCGGGTTCTATCGGGTCGTTCCAGGGCAAATCGACAACGGCTTCGACCGGTGCTGCGTCAACGACAGGCTCAGGCGCAACGACGGGCGCAACCGGCTCAGGCGCAACGGGTGCAACTGCCACAGCGACTACCGGCGCAACAACCTGCGCGGCAGCCACTGAATTTGCGGAATCAACTGTGGCCTGGCTGATCCCCACTGTCTTTAGCGGTTGCCTCGGGGCGTCCGCGGTGTCTGCCGGGCGGAACGCCAGCATCCGCAACAGAACCATTTCGAAGCCGCCGCGAGGGTCCGGCGCCAGCGGCAAGTCGCGGCGACCGATCAGGCCCATCTGGTAATAGAACTGCACGTCTTCGGCCGGCAATGCCTGGGCCAATGCCAGCACCCGGTCACGGTCGCCATGACCGTTGTCGACGCCTTCAGGCAGGGCCTGGGCGATGGCGACACGGTGCAGCACGTTGAGAATTTCCGAAAGCACGCCGTTCCAGTCCGGGCCTTGTTCGGCCAGGTGACGGACGGCTTCGAGCAAGGCCTTGGCGTCGCCTTCGATCAGCGCATGCAGGACATCGTAGACCTGACCGTGATCGAGCGTGCCAAGCATCGCCCGTACGTCGGCAGCCATGACTTTGCCTTCACCGAAGGCAATGGCCTGGTCGGTCAGGCTCATGGCGTCGCGCATCGAACCGTCGGCAGCACGGCCCAGCAACCACAGTGCATCCTCTTCGAACGGCACGTTCTCGACACTCAGCACGTGGGTCAAATGCTCGACCACGCGCTCGGGAGTCATGTTTTTCAAAGAGAACTGCAGGCACCGCGAAAGAATCGTTGCCGGAAGTTTCTGCGGATCGGTGGTCGCCAGGATGAACTTGACGTAGGGCGGCGGCTCTTCAAGGGTTTTCAACAGCGCATTGAAGGAATGGCTGGAGAGCATGTGCACTTCGTCGATCAGGTAGACCTTGAAGCGCCCGCGGCTCGGCGCGTACTGAACGTTGTCCAGCAGTTCGCGGGTATCCTCGACCTTGGTCCGGCTCGCGGCGTCGATCTCGATCAGGTCGACGAAGCGGCCTTCATCGATCTCGCGACACACCGAGCACTCGCCGCAAGGCGTTGAAGTGATGCCTGTTTCACAGTTCAGGCATTTGGCGATGATCCGCGCGATAGTGGTCTTGCCGACCCCGCGGGTGCCGGTAAACAGATAGGCGTGGTGCAGCCGCTGGCTGTCCAAGGCATTGATCAGAGCCTTGAGCACATGGGTCTGGCCGACCATTTCGCGGAACGAGCGCGGACGCCATTTACGTGCAAGAACCTGATAACTCATCGAAAACCGTCGCAACGAAGGAACACAAGCGGCTAATGCTAGCGGAGCAAGGCCAAAATTGCATCCGGTGCGCTCGTCTAATCTGGCTAAGATGGTCTTTTGGGGGCTTTTATCGGCTCGGGTTTTATCAGTACCGGAGCGTTTATGCGGCTGGCCTTTGGGGCACTGCTATTGATCAGCCTGAATATCGCTGGCGCCGAACCGCCATTGCGCTTCGTGGTGCCCGACAGTTGGGCGATGCCGATGACGCAACTGGAACGCGGGCATCCGACCCAAGGCATCCTGCACGACGTGATGGTCAGCCTCGCGACCCAGGTCGGCATGCCGGCCGAATTTCACGTGCTGCCGCGGGCGCGGGTGCAACACGCCATGGAACACGGCGAGGTCGATATCCGCTGCTATGCGGCGCAGTCCTGGCTGCCGAATCAGTCCGGGGACTACATCTGGAGCATCCCACTGTGGTTTCAGCGCGACATGCTGATCAGCCGGTCCGATCCGCTGACCTCAGTGATACCTGCGGACTTGTCGCAACAACCCATCGGCACGGTACTCGGCTACAGCTATCCGACCCTGCAACCGCTGTTTGACGCCAGCCGACTGCATCGTGAAGACGCGCGCAACCAGGAGCAGGTGCTGGAAAAACTCCTGGCCGGACGCTATCGCTACGCCGTGAGCAATCAATGGACGCTGGACTGGTTCAACCAGCGCCTGCTGTCTGGCCGGCAACTGCAAGGCGTGGCGGTCTTGCAGGAACAGAGTGTCGGTTGTTATGTGCGCAACGATCCCAAAGTGCCGGTGCAGCGAATTTTGCGCACCTTGGTGCGAATGAAAATGTCCGGGGAAATCGACGACATCATTCGGCTCTATATAGGTTCCGAGCCGAGCACACCCTAAGCGATCTTTCTGATAGATACCGGCCCCTGTGGGAGCGGGCTTGCTCGCGAAGGCGGTGTGTCATTCAGCATTGATGTTGATTGATACACCGCCTTCGCGAGCAAGCCCGCTCCCACAAGGTTCGGTGTTGATCATAAAACTTCAGCCTGCTTGATCCAGCACCTGCCATTGCGGCGGCGCTACAAAACCCTCGACCCAGCCCGGTACTTCGGCGGGCGGCATGGGCCGGGCGATGAAACAGCCTTGAGCCACTTCACACCCCAGGCGCAGCAGCAATTCACCTTGTTCGATACTTTCCAGCCCTTCGGCGATCACCTGGCGGCCAAAGGCCCGAGCCAGGCCAATGACCGCCATGGTCAGGGCCAGATCATCACGATCGTTAACGATGTCGCGCACAAACGACTTGTCGATCTTGATGGTTTGGGTCCGCAAACGCTTGAGGTAGCTCAGGGACGAATAACCGGTGCCAAAGTCCCCCAGTGAAAACTGCACCCCCAGCGCCTGACAGGCCTGTAAACAAGCGCTGACATGCTGAATATTCTCAATCGCCACCGACTCGATGATTTCCAGATCGAGCATCTGCGGAGCCACCTGGGCATGCCGGGCGAGCACATGTTTGAGCCGGTCGACAAAATCCGCGCGCTGGAAATGTCGTGCCGCAATATTAATGCTGACTGGCCAGCCCTGCCCCGCTTGCTGCCAATGGTGCAACTGCGACAAGACCTGATCCATCATCCACTCACCAATTTCGATGATCAGGTCCGTTTCTGCCACCAGCGGCAAAAACTCACGGACCGGCACCATGCCGCGTTGCGGATGCTCCCACCGCAACAACGCCTCGAAGCCGACAACCTCGCCGAGACGCATGTTCACCTTGGGCTGGAAATGCACACGCAACTCACCGCCAGCCAGCGCCTGGCGCACTCGCCCGACCGTTTGATGAGTGGCCTTGACCTCCTGATCCCGCGACACATCGAACAAATGAAAGCGATTTCGACCGCGTTGTTTCGCCACGTACATGGCCTGATCGGCATGACGCAACAGGGTTTCAGCATCTTCATTGTCGTCGGGGAACAAGGTGACGCCGATACTGGCAAACACATTGACGTCTTTGCCATGCAACAAGTACGGGGCCGAAATGGCGCCGAGCACCCGGTTCAACGCCGCACGCAGTTCCGGCAGGTCTCGCACGTAGCGCAGCACCAGCACAAACTCGTCACCGGCCAACCGTGCCACCACATCCTCGCCGCGAACGATGGTTCGCAAACGCTTGGCCACTTCGACCAACAGCAGATCGCCGCTGGCATGCCCGTAGCCATCGTTGACCGCTTTGAAACCGTCGAGATCGAGCATGCAAACTGCCAGCGGGATGTTTTCGTGACGGGAAAACTCCAACGCCTGATCCAGCAAATCCGAGAGAAACGCGCGATTCGGCAGCCCGGTCAGCACGTCATGCCCCACCCGCCATTGCAGTGAATGCAGCAACTGGCGTTTTTCGCTGATGTCGAAACGAATCGAAAGATAACGGTCAACCCGCCCGGTGGCGTCATCGAGCACCGGCACCATGGTGCTGTCGACCCAATACAGGCTGCCGTCCTTGGCGCGATTACAAATCTCGCCTTTCCAGACCTTGCCCAAGGCGATGGTGCGCCACATAGCCGCGAAGAAATCGGCGGAGTGCAGACCCGAGTTGAGGAGACGATGGTTCTGCCCGAGAAGTTCTTCGCGGCTGTAGCCGGATACGGCACAGAACTGATCATTGACGTGGGTGATCCGGCCGCTCAGATCGGTCTCGGAAAAAATCGCGGCGGCATCCACGGCCCTGCGGTATTTCTCATCCATGAGTCAGGCTCGCTGTGGCTAGCGGTGATACCGCTCGACCAGTGCAGGATGCCCGGAAGAGATGTTTGAATAGATAATGCGCAGCAACACGATATCACTCCATGAACAGCGTTTGATGGCCTCCTGACAGCAGAGATCAACTAACCTTAAAGGCCCCAAATCTCCATTTCGCGCGGCGATTCTACGAAACGCATCACATTTTGCAAAGCAAGGTGATGGATCATGCAGTTGTCTAATGCAAAAATCTATCGTTAAGTTCTTGATTCTAAATGGGAATTAAGCGATGCAAATTTCAAGTTTGGGTGCGGCCATTCGGCGCTACCGCAAGGTCGCTGGGCTTACTCAGGCTGAACTCGGTGAAAAAACCGGTTTTGACCCCAAAACCATCAGCCGCTTCGAAACCGGCACCTACACCCCCAGCGTAGAAACCTTGTTCCTGTTTGCCGATGTGTTGGGTGTGAAGCTGAAAGTCTTTTTCGCAGATTTAGGCGATGAAGATGAACAGCGGGCGTATCTGTTCGGTGTCATACATAAAGCCACCCCGAAGGATCTGGGAAAGCTGATTGCAGCGGTTGACCAGGCCTTGTCCAAGCCTTAGCACCAAAAAATAAAAAAGGAGGCCGAGCTGTCGCACTCGACAGCTCGGCCTCCTTTTATATGTACGCCCTGAAAAGCGGAAACGAGAAAACACCGCCCTGGACGAGATCCATGGCAGAGCAACAGGTATGTGTTTTTGAGACAGATAACGCGAAAGAGGATTCGCGGTGCGTTATGGAGGCAACCCCACCAGCCACACCCCGGCACACAATGTTCCCGCTGTGGCTGCTTCCTTCCGGATCTGACCAGGTTCACGGGTAATCGTTGCGGGGGGACCGATGGGGTCACCATAACGACGCTCACCTGACGGCGAGCCGCGCCATTGTACCTATCTGAGACGAAGTTACAACCGTTCGATCCAGATTAAAAATATGAATCAGGTCAAGGACATGCACAAGGCGCGAAACTCCACTGTCCATGGCAGCCTCGCTGGCTCGACAGCTGCTGCAAAGTGAATGCAGTGCTCGGCAGGCTCTACAAGTCCTGCAACACCTCATCCGCCCGGCCGCCCTCCTGCTGGATCACCAGGTGGATGAAGTGCAGCTTGGCGATCACTGCCGGCGGCAGGACAAACGGATAGAAATCCGGCTGCCCCATGCTGCGCGACAATTCATTGAGCATGCCCGCCAGTTCGATCCACGCATTGACGAACGACAGGAACGCCGCGCCGCCGGGATGCTGTGGGTCGTAGAGGGTACTTGGAGGAAACGGCTGATAGTCGAAATCCATCTCCCGGGCACTCATTCCGAACCCCAACGCCGTATCCACTGCATCCATCATGTGCAGGTAGTGAGCCCAGGTTTCGGCCCAATCCTCCCACGGATGCATGGTCGCGTAGGCACTGACGTAATGTTGCTGCCAGTCAAGCGGTGCGCCTTGCTGGTAATGCCGTTCGAGAGCGTCGGAGTAGCTGGCGCGCTCGTCGCCGAACAGGCTGCGAAACGGTTCCAGCCAATGACTGTTGGCGATCAACCGATCCCAGTAGTAATGCCCGACTTCATGCCGAAAATGCCCGAGCAGCGTGCGATAAGGTTCGTGCATCTGCACCCGAACCTGCTCGCGATGAGCGTCGTCGGCTTCCTTGATATCGAGGGTGATCAGACCGTTGGCGTGACCGGTGGTTGGCGGCTTGCCTTCGAGGTCGACACCAATGAAATCGAACGCCAGCCCCGTCTCTTCGTCTACGGTTTTGGGAATCACCTGTAAACCCAGGCTGACCAACTGTGCGACCAGTCGCCGCTTGGCCGTTTCAACCTTGCGCCAGCGTTCGTGGTTTTCGGCAATCGACAGGTCGGGAATGGTGTGGTTCAGGCTACAGGCGATGCATAACGCATCGTGGTCATTGGCGGGCAATAGCCAATTGCACGCGGCCGGGGAATCGAGGTTGGCGCAGCGGCGAAAGACCCCAGCGTCGGGATCGGCGTCGAGCAACCAGGTATCAGCCTGCAAGCCGGGCTGCAGCGACGACAGGCGACTTTGCTCCGGTTGATAACCCAACGCCGCGGAACACGCCAGGCACTGGCTGTTACGAAAAAACAGCGACTGCCCGCAACGGCACTGCCAGACCTTGCTGTTGCGCGAGCTTTCGCCGATGAAAGGCGCGGCGATGCGTGAACTGAGCTGTTCGAAGAAGCGGTACATGACGATCTCTCCCTGAGGCTTGCCAAGACTAGATCATTACTCGCGGATGATCGTTCCCACGCTCTGCGTGGGAATGCCGCCCCCGGACGCTCCGCGTCCGCTGTGACGCAGAGCGTCACGGGATGCGTTACCACGCGGAGCGTGGGAACGATCGACTAAACAGAAATACCGTGTTTTTTCAGGAAGTCGACAAACGCTTCTTCATCGAGCACTTTCAATCCCAGCTCATTAGCCTTCGTCAACTTGGAACCTGCACCCGGCCCTGCCACCACACAATGGGTCTTGGCCGACACAGAGCCCGCCACCTTGGCACCGAGGCTTTCAAGTTTGTCCTTGGCGATGTCGCGGCTCATCAACTCCAGCGAACCGGTCAGCACCCAGGTCTGCCCGGCCAGCGGCAAGCCTTCGACGACTTTCTTCTCGCTCTGCCAATGCATGCCGAAATCGCGCAGCTGTTTCTCGGCGGCTTCGGCAATCTGGCGATTTTGCGCAACCGCAAAAAACTCCCGGACCGAAGTGGCCTGTTTTTCCGGCAGTGCCTGGCGCATATCCAGCCAGTCGGCGCTGAAAACACCTTCAAGCGAACCAAACTTGTCCGCCAGCTTCTGCGCCCCGCCCGGCCCGACCGAAGGGATGTGCAGCTTGTCGAGGAAGCCACCCAACGTAGTGCTGGCGGAAAACTCGGCACCAAGTTCTCCCTGATCCTGAATTTGCAGGCCGTGCTTGAGCAGATTCTTGATCACCTGCTGGTTATGCGCATCTTCAAAGAAGCTGTGAATCTCATGAGCGACTTCCAGGCCCACATCCGGCAAATACGTAAGCACTTGCGGCAAGGCTTGCTGAACCCGCTCCAGCGAGCCGAGAGAACGCGCCAGTACCTTCGCCGTCTCTTCGCCGACATCCGGGATTCCGAGGGCGTAGATGAAGCGCGCCAGGCTTGGCTTCTTGCTGTCTTCGATGGCGCTGAGCAAGTTCTTGCTCGACAACTCGGCAAAGCCTTCCAGATCGACAATCTGTTCGAACGTCAGCGCGTACAAATCAGCCGGCGAACTCACCAGCCCTTCGTCCACCAGTTGCTCGACGCTCTTCTCCCCCAGGCCTTCGATGTCCATGGCGCGGCGAGAGACGAAGTGAATGATGGCCTGCTTGAGTTGCGCACCGCAGGCCAGACGACCGACGCAGCGGTACACCGCGCCCTCGCTGACGGTCTCGCGACCTTTGCTGCGCTTGACCAGTTGCGTGCGCTCGACATGCGAGCCGCAGACCGGGCATTTCTCGGGAATCTGTACTGGCCGTGCGTTGTCCGGACGGCGCTCGATGACCACTTGCACCACTTGCGGAATCACATCGCCCGCGCGACGGATGATCACGGTGTCGCCAATCATCAGGCCCAGGCGCGCCACTTCGTCCATGTTGTGCAACGTCGCATTAGCCACGGTCACACCCGCGACCTTGACCGGCTTCAAGCGCGCCACAGGCGTCACTGCACCGGTACGACCGACCTGGAATTCCACATCAAGCAACTCAGTGAGTTCTTCCATCGCCGGGAATTTGTGCGCGATCGCCCAGCGCGGTTCGCGAGCACGGAAGCCCAGCTCACGCTGAGAGGCAATGCTGTTGACCTTGAACACGACGCCGTCGATTTCGTAGGGCAGCGAATTTCGGCGCTCACCGATGTCGCGGTAATAATCCAGGCATTCAGCGATGCCGTGAGCCAGTTTCAACTCATGGCTGATCGGCATGCCCCAAACCTTGAGCTGCTTGAGATTGCCAATGTGCGTATCCGCAATGTCGGCCGAAATCTGACCGAGGCCATAGCAGCAGAACTCCAGCGGACGGTTGGCGGTGATCTTCGAATCGAGCTGGCGCAAGCTACCCGCCGCCGCGTTGCGCGGATTGGCGAAAGTCTTGCCGCCGACTTCCAGCTGCGTGGCGTTGAGGCGCTCGAAACCGGCCTTGGACATGAACACTTCGCCGCGCACTTCCAGGGTCGCTGGCCAGCCCGTACCGTGCAGCTTGAGCGGAATGTTGCGCACGGTACGGACATTGACGCTGATGTCTTCGCCGGTGGTGCCGTCGCCACGAGTCGCGCCGCGCACCAATACGCCATCCTGATACAACAAACTGACCGCCAGGCCATCGAGTTTGGGTTCACAGCTGTATTCCACCGCCGCGCCGCCGCCGAACAAGTCGCCCACCGGCAGGTCGAGACCTTCGGTTACCCGCCGATCGAACTCGCGCATGTCGGTTTCTTCGAAGGCGTTGCCGAGGCTGAGCATCGGCACTTCGTGACGCACCTGAGTGAACGCCGACAGCGCCGCACTGCCGACGCGCTGGGTTGGCGAGTCGCTGGTGATCAGTTCGGGATGGGCCGCTTCGAGGGCCTTGAGCTCGTGGAACAACCGGTCGTATTCGGCGTCCGGAATGCTCGGCTCGTCCAGCACGTGGTAGCGATAGTTGTGCTGATCGAGTTCAGCGCGCAGCTCTAAAATGCGGTTTTTGGCGGCGGTCATGGGTGTTCTCTCATAAAGCAAAAGAGCAGCCGAGGCTGCTCAATTTTCTAATCACGATAGCCTGATGGCTTGCACTTTGTGGCGAGGGGGCTTGCCCCCGTTCGGCTGAGAAGCAGTCGTAGACCCAGCGAATGCGGTGTCACTGAATGGGGCCGCTTCGCAGCCCAACGGGGGTAAACCCCCTCGCCACAACAGCCCTTTGAATCAACGCTTCTGGGTCAGGGCGCGGCGTTCGAATTCAACGATGCGCTGACGGTAATGCTCAATCGTCTGGGCGGTCAGCACGCTGCGCTGGTCGTCTTTCAGTTCGCCGTTCAGCTCCTGGGACAGTTTGCGCGCCGCGGCCACCATCACGTCGAAGGCTTGCTTGGGATGACGCGGGCCTGGCAGACCGAGGAAGAAGCTCACTGCCGGTGTGCTGAAGTGGTCGATGTCGTCCAGATCGAAAACGCCCGGCTTGACCGCATTGGCCATCGAGAACAGGACTTCGCCATTGCCAGCCATGCTTTCGTGGCGGTGGAAGATGTCCATCTCGCCGAAACGCAGACCGCTTTCCAGAATGTTCTGCAACAGCGCCGGACCTTTGAAGCCGGCGGCGTCGCGGCAGATCACGCTGATCACCAGCACTTCTTCGGCTTGCGGTTGTTCCTTCTCGCTGGTCGAACTCGACGCCTTGGTGTCATCCGGGAAATCGTCGTCCCGACTGCTGAAGCTCGGGCCGCCGTCCAGATCCAGACTGAGGTTCATGTCGCCTTGCGAAGGCTCGCCATGGCCACGCTTGCCGCGCTTGGAACCCGACTCACGCGGCTCACGGGCAGGCATGCTCACCGACGGCAGATCGTGCTCGTCCAGTTGCGGCTCTTTATGTGTGTCCAGCACACGGGGCGGGCCCAACAGCTCGGCGCTGGTGTCCTCGTCCGGCAAGTTGGACAAACTTCGGTCGAGACGGAATTTCAGTTTCCCCTTGCCGCCGCGCATGCGACGCCAGCCATCGAAAAGAATACCGGCAATGACAATAATGCCGATGACGATCAGCCACTCGCGCAGACCGATTTCCATGTAATCCCGTGCCTCTATAAAAAATGCTGAAAAATAAGGGGTTTACATTGTGTAAACCGCTTTAAAACGTGGCGCCAACTCTATGTTCTGACAGGCGTTTTGCCCACGTATACGAAAAATTGACATTAAACTAGCACGACCAAAGGCAACTTTACACCGTCTGTCACAATGGCTTGCGCGAATATGTCGATTGGCCAGCAAGTCAGGACAGGTAAATAAGTCCTACAACTCACAAATACCTCTCCTACAAACGCCGACTCAGGCATCCACCATCGCCATCGCCTCCTCGACATCCACTGCCACCAGACGCGAGCAACCCGGCTCGTGCATCGTCACCCCCATCAGTTGCTCGGCCATTTCCATGGCGATCTTGTTGTGGGTGATATAGATGAACTGCACCGTCTGCGACATCTCCTTGACCAGCCGTGCGTAGCGTCCAACGTTAGCGTCATCCAATGGCGCGTCAACCTCATCGAGCATGCAAAACGGCGCCGGATTCAACTTGAAGATGGCAAAAACCAGAGCCAGGGCTGTCAGGGCTTTTTCGCCACCGGAGAGCAAATGGATGGTGCTGTTCTTCTTTCCTGGCGGCTGCGCCATGATCGTTACCCCTGTATCGAGTAGATCTTCGCCCGTCAGTTCCAAATACGCGCGTCCTCCACCGAAAACTTTTGGGAAAAGGGCCTGTAAACCGCCATTGATCTGATCAAAGGTATCTTTGAAGCGGTTTCGGGTTTCCTTGTCGATCTTGCGAATCACGTTCTCGAGCGTGTCCAGCGCTTCCACCAGATCGTCGTTCTGCGCATCCAGATAACGTTTACGCTCGGATTGTTGCTGATATTCGTCAATGGCCGCCAGGTTGATCGCACCGAGACGCTGAATCCGCGCGGCGATGCGTTCGAGTTCTTCTTCGGCGTCTTTCTCGTTGGCGTCGGCCACCAGGGTGGCGAGCACGCCGTGGAGGTCGTAACCGTCTTCCAGCAACTGATCTTCCAAGGTCTTGCGGCGCACGGTCAGGGCCTGCCATTCCATGCGCTGGGTTTCCATCTGCCCCCGAATCAACTGCGATTGCTGCTCGGCCTGGTTGCGACGTTTTTCCGCATCGCGCAATTCGCGGTCAGCGTCTTCCAGAGCGATCTGCGCCGTCTTGAGTTCTTCGTCGACGGTCATGCGCTTGTCGAGCAGTTCTTCAAGTTTCAACCGCAGTTCTTCCAGCGGCGCCTCGCCCTCTTCCAGGTTCAGACTGAGCTGTTCGCGCTTCTCGGTCAGGCGCTCGGATTGCATTTCCAGCCGCTCCAGCGCCTGACGCGTCGAGTCGTGCTGCGCCTTGAGCGAACCCAGACGCACCGCCAGTTGATGGGCGTGATCCTTGTGCTGCCGGGCTTCCTGGCGCACCCGATCGAGTCGCTCGCGCAAGCTGTCGCGCTGGGCCAGCAGTAACTCGCGCTGCTCGGTGTCCAGCGCCATGCTGTCGAGGGCTTCCTGCAATTGCAGACGCGCCTCGCCGATATTTTCGTGCTCCAGAGCGCGTTGCTCAGCCAACTCCGTGAGCTCTTCGTCCAGGCGTGTACGGCGCAAGGTCAGTTGTTCGGCCTTGGCTTTGCCGGCGGACAACTGGGCTTTCAACTCACCTTGCTGACGGGCTTCGTCTTGCAGCAGACGGCGCAGATGCTCGCGACCGTTTTCCTGCTGACGCTGTTGCGCCCTGAGGTTCTGAAGTTGGGTTTCCAGGGTTTCGACCGTGGCTTCGCGCTCTTCGCGCTCAAGGCCCAGACGCTGGATTTCCTGACCACGAGCCAGCACGCCGCTTTCCGCTTCGCTGGCACGGCGGACACGTAAAAAGTGCCGACCGACCCAATAACCATCGCGACTGATCAGGCTTTCGCCAGGTGCCAATTGACCACGCAAGGCCAAAGCCTGTTCAAGACTGTCGACCGGTTTGACCTGCCCCAGCCATGGCGACAAATCAATCTGCGCCTCGACCTTATCGAGCAAGCTGCTCGCCACTCGCACGCCATCGCTGCCGGGACTGAGCAAGCGTAAATCGCCCTGGGCAAAACCGGCCAGATCGAAATCGCCGAAGTCATCCACCAGCACCGCTTGCAGGTCGGCGCCGAGCACGGTTTCTACCGCCAACTCCCAACCGGCGTCGACTTTCAGGCCTTCGGCCAGACGCGGTCGGTCGGCCAGATTCTGTTCACGCAACCATTCGGCGGTGCCGGTGCCCGGATCGAGTGCGGCTTGTTGTAAGGCTTCAAGGGAGGCGAGGCGACCGTTCAGACGCTGTAAATCGCCCTGAGCCTGTTGCTGCGCCGTCAGCGCGTGCTGCAATTCCTGACGCAGTTGTTCAAGCTTTTCGACCTGAGCTTGTTCACTGGTCTGCAAATCCTCAAGCGTCGCTTCGGATTCAGCGAGCTGCTCGCTGAGCTCCATGATCGCCGCATCTTCCGGGTCTGCCGAGAGCAAGGCCCGCTCTTCGCCGAGGCGTTTCTGACGATCAGCCAGGCGCTCCATGCTGGTTTCCAGCTGCTGGATGCGCGACTGCTGAACTTCGGATTGGCGACGCGGTTCGGCGGCCGTCAGGTTGAAGGTGTCCCATTGCTCTTGCCAGGCGTGCATGGTGGTTTCGGATTCTTCCAGCGCGGCGGCAGCCTCTTCGGCGGCGGCGCTGGTGATTTCCTGTTCGGGGGTGAGCATGTCCAGCTCTTCGCCCAAGGTCAGCAGCAAGGTGCGGTCGTGACCCAGGTGCGACTCGGTTTCCAGGCGCGCACGCTCGGCTTCTTTCAGATCGTCCTGCAGTTGGCGCAGGCGTTGTTGACCGTGCTGGATGCTTTGTTCAACCCGGGCAATGTCGCCGCCGACCGAATAGAAGCGCCCCTGCACCAGATTGAAGCGTTCGGACAGGTCGTGATGCCCGTCCCGCAAGCGTTCGATAGCCGCATCGGCATTACGCTGTTCGGCCACCAACGCTTCGAAGGTGACTTCCTGATTGCCGATGATCGCTTCGCGCTGACCGACCTGTTCATTCAACGCCTGCCAGCGCAGGGCCGACAATTGGGCCTTGAGCTGACGCTCCTCGCCCTTGTATTCCTGATACTTCTTGGCGGCCTCGGCCTGGCGGTACAAGCGTTCAAGCTGACGCTCGAGCTCTTCGCGCAGGTCGGTCAGGCGGGCCAGGTTTTCGTGGGTGCGGCGAATGCGGTTTTCGGTCTCGCGCCGGCGCTCCTTGTACTTGGAGATGCCCGCCGCTTCTTCAATGAAGTTGCGCAGGTCTTCGGGTTTTGACTCGATCAGCTTGGAGATCATCCCCTGCTCGATAATCGAGTAGCTGCGCGGGCCCAGGCCGGTACCGAGAAAGATGTCAGTGATATCGCGACGGCGGCATTTGGTGCCGTTGAGGTAGTAAGTGGTCTGGCTGTCGCGGGTCACTTTGCGGCGAATGGAAATTTCCGCGTAGGCCGCGTATTCGCCGAGCAGGGTGCCGTCGGAGTTATCGAACACCAGCTCGATGCTCGCCTGGCTCACCGGTTTACGGCTGGTCGAGCCGTTGAAGATGACGTCGGTCATCGACTCGCCGCGCAGGTTCTTGGCCGAACTCTCGCCCATCACCCAGCGGACGGCGTCGATGATGTTCGACTTGCCGCAACCATTGGGCCCGACCACCGCCGCCATGTTACTGGGGAAGTTCACCGTGGTCGGGTCGACGAAGGACTTGAACCCCGCCAGCTTGATGCACTTTAGCCGCACGCTCAGGCGTCCGTCAGGGCAGAAACCACCAGATCACTGCTGCGCTGGGCATACGCCGTCAGCACAATGCGGATCTGCGGAAAATCACGGGCCAGCACGGCGGCGAGCAAACGTTCGAACAGTTCAAGGAACTCGCTCATCGAGGCCTTGCGCTGATCCAGGGCGAGGAAATACGCGCGGCTCATCGCCGGCTGCAGATTCTCGACGGTTTCCTGCAAGTACGGGTTGTTGGCGAACGGGTACGCGGCGCGCATCACACTGAAGCTGTCATCGACAAAGGTGCGAATGTCCTGGCGCTCATAGCTGGCCGTCAGACGCTGCTGGATTTGCACGAACGGCGCCATGTCGGCCTGGACTTGCCAGCCGCTAGCCACTGCATTGCCCAGCAGGATGTAAAGCTCGCTCATCAGCGTGCACAGGCTCTGGACCTTGTGGGCCGTCAGCTCGGTCACATGGGCGCCACGTCGCGGCAGGATCGCGATCAAGTGGCGGCGCTCGAGGATCAGCAAGGCTTCACGGACCGAACCGCGGCTGACATTGAGGGCCAGCGTGACCTTCTGTTCCTGGATGCGCTCCCCGGGCTTCATTTCGCCGCGAATGATACGTTCGGCGAGGTGGTGAGCGATTTGCTCGGCGAGGCTGTCCGGCGCCTTGAACGTCATGGTTGTCCTTCAAACTCTTCGATTTGCACAAGCGGCGCAGTGTAGCGCAATTGATACGACATGGCGGAGTGCCCACTCAGCGGTTTTTGGCACGAATCCAGCAAAAAGCAGGCTATCCCGAGAGGGTCAATAATGAAGGAACGAGTCGTTGATCGACAAAATGCCATTTCCTGACCTTTAAGTCAGAAAATCATTGACCAAAAAGTCAGACCTGATAAATTCGGTTCAAGTCGGTTAACAACAATAATGAGTCTGCGAGGCCTTCCGTGATCCAGTTTTTACTTAACCAGGAACTCCGTAGCGAGCACGCCCTGGACCCAAACCTGACCGTGCTCAATTACCTGCGCGACCATGTGGGCAAACCCGGCACCAAAGAAGGCTGCGCCAGCGGTGACTGCGGCGCCTGCACCGTGGTGGTTGGCGAGCTGCAAACGGATGACGATGGCCGCGAACACATTCGCTATCGCAGCCTCAACTCGTGCCTGACGTTCGTTTCGTCATTGCACGGAAAACAATTGATCAGCGTCGAAGACCTCAAGCACCAAGGCGAGCTGCACAGCGTGCAGAAAGCCATGGTCGAGTGCCACGGTTCGCAATGCGGTTTTTGCACACCCGGTTTCGTCATGTCGCTGTTCGCGCTGCAAAAGAACAGCGATCAACCGGATGCTCATAAAGCTCACGAAGCACTGGCCGGCAACCTCTGTCGCTGCACAGGCTACCGGCCGATTCTGGCGGCCGCCGAACAATCCTGCTGCGGCAAGCAAACGGACCAGTTCGACGCCCGTGAAGCCGACACCATCGCTCGCCTGAAGGCCATCGCCCCCACCGATATCGGCGAACTCAACAGTGGTGACAAACGCTGCCTGGTGCCGCTAACCGTGGCCGATCTGGCTGACCTCTATGACGCCTATCCACAAGCCCGCCTGCTGGCCGGCGGCACGGATCTGGCGCTGGAAGTCACACAGTTCCACCGCACCCTGCCGGTGATGATCTACGTCGGCAATGTCGCCGAGATGAAGCGCATCGAACGCTTTGACGATCGCCTGGAAATCGGCGCCGCCACCACCCTCTCCGATTGCTATGAGGCCTTGAAAGCCGAGTACCCGGACTTCGGCGAACTGCTGCAACGCTTTGCTTCCCTGCAGATCCGCAACCAAGGCACCCTCGGCGGCAACATCGGCAATGCCTCGCCGATCGGTGACTCCCCGCCCCTGCTGATTGCCCTCGGTGCGCAGATCGTTTTGTGCAAAGGCGAAGTCCGCCGCACGATGGCGCTGGAAGATTACTTCATCGATTACCGGGTCACCGCGCGTCAGGAAAGCGAGTTCATCGAAAAGATCATCGTGCCTCGCGCCAGCGCCGAACAACTGTTCCGCGCCTACAAAGTCTCCAAGCGTCTGGACGATGACATTTCCGCCGTTTGCGCCGCGTTCAACCTGCGCATCGACAACGGCGTGATCGCCGACGCTCGCGTAGCGTTCGGCGGCATGGCCGCGATTCCGAAACGTGCGAATAACTGCGAAACGGTGTTGCTCGGCGCGCCATTCAATCACGACACCGTTGAACGCGCCTGTGCTGCACTGGCCGAAGATTTCACACCACTCTCGGATTTCCGCGCCAGCAAGGAATACCGCCTGCTCAGCGCGCAGAACCTGTTGCGTAAATACTTCATCGAACTGCAAACACCGCACATCGAGACTCGGGTGACCGCTTATGTCTAATCATCACGCTGTAGAGAAGACCCAAGCCGAATTGGCTGAACTGTTCGCCAAGGACCTGACCACCGGTGTCGGCCGCAGCGTCAAGCACGACAGCGCTGCCAAGCACGTGTCCGGTGAAGCGCAGTACATCGACGACCGGCTGGAATTTCCGAACCAGTTGCATGTTTACGCACGCCTGTCGGACCGCGCCCACGCAAAAATCATCAGCATCGACACCCAGCCTTGCTACGCCTTCGAAGGTGTGCGCATCGCCATTACTCACGAAGATGTGCCAGGCCTGAAAGACATCGGCCCACTGCTGCCGGGCGACCCATTGCTGGCCATCGATGACGTGCAATTCGTCGGTCAACCGGTACTGGCCGTTGCGGCGAAAGACCTGGAAACCGCACGCAAAGCGGCCATGGCCGCGATCATCGAATACGAAGACCTCGAACCCGTTCTGGACGTGGTTGAAGCCCTGCGCAAACGCCATTTTGTGCTCGACAGCCACACACATCAGCGTGGCGATTCGGCCACTGCGCTTTCTACTGCCGAACATCGCATCCAGGGCACGCTGCACATCGGTGGCCAGGAACACTTCTATCTGGAAACCCAGATCTCTTCGGTGATGCCGACGGAAGACGGCGGCATGATTGTCTACTGCTCGACGCAGAACCCCACCGAAGTGCAGAAGCTCGTCGCCGAAGTGCTCGATGTGTCAATGAACAAAATCGTCGTCGACATGCGCCGCATGGGCGGTGGTTTCGGCGGCAAGGAAACCCAGGCCGCGAGCCCCGCGTGCCTGTGCGCAGTGATCGCGCACCTCACCGGCCAGCCGACCAAGATGCGCCTGCCGCGGGTCGAAGACATGCTGATGACCGGCAAGCGTCACCCGTTCTACATCGAGTACGACGTCGGTTTCGACAACACTGGTCGGCTGCATGGCATTGCCCTGGAATTGGCCGGCAACTGCGGTTGCTCGCCGGACCTCTCGGCATCGATTGTCGACCGCGCGATGTTCCATGCCGACAACTCTTATTACCTGGGCGACGCGACCATCAACGGTCATCGCTGCAAGACCAACACCGCGTCGAATACCGCTTACCGTGGTTTCGGCGGCCCGCAAGGCATGGTCGCCATCGAAGAAGTGATGGACGCCATCGCCCGCCATCTGGGCCTTGATCCGCTGGCGGTGCGCAAGGCCAACTACTACGGCAAGACCGAGCGCAACGTCACCCATTACTACCAGACCGTCGAGCACAACATGCTCGAGGAAATGACCGCCGAACTGGAAGAAAGCAGCCAGTACGCCGAACGCCGCGAAGCGATTCGTCGCTACAACGCCAACAGCCCGATCCTGAAAAAAGGCCTGGCGCTGACCCCGGTGAAATTCGGTATTTCCTTCACCGCCAGCTTCCTCAACCAGGCCGGTGCGCTGATCCACGTCTACACCGACGGCAGCATCCACCTGAACCATGGCGGCACCGAAATGGGCCAAGGCCTGAACACCAAAGTCGCGCAGGTCGTGGCTGAAGTGTTCCAGGTGGAAATGGACCGCGTGCAGATCACCGCGACCAACACCGACAAGGTGCCGAACACCTCGCCGACCGCCGCTTCCAGTGGCGCTGACCTTAACGGTAAGGCCGCGCAAAACGCGGCGGAAATCATCAAGAAACGCTTGGTTGAATTTGCCGCGCGGCAGTACAAAGTCAGCGAAGAAGATGTGGAGTTCCACAACGGCCACGTGCGGGTTCGCGATCATATCCTGACCTTTGAAGCGCTGATCCAGCAGGCGTATTTCGCCCAGGTTTCGCTGTCGAGCACCGGGTTCTACAAGACCCCGAAAATCTTCTACGACCGTAGCCAGGCGCGGGGCCGGCCGTTCTATTACTACGCCTTCGGCGCAGCGTGCTGCGAGGTGATCATCGACACCCTCACCGGCGAGTACAAAATGCTGCGCACCGACATCCTCCACGACGTCGGCGACTCACTGAACCCGGCGATCGACATCGGTCAGGTCGAGGGTGGTTTCATCCAGGGCATGGGGTGGCTGACCATGGAAGAACTGGTGTGGAACAACAAGGGCAAACTGATGACCAACGGCCCGGCCAGCTACAAGATCCCGGCGGTGGCGGACATGCCGCTGGACCTGCGGGTGAAGCTGGTGGAAAACCGTAAAAATCCGGAAGACACGGTGTTCCACTCCAAGGCCGTGGGCGAGCCGCCGTTCATGCTCGGCATCGCGGCGTGGTGTGCGATCAAGGACGCCGTGGCCAGTCTGGGCGACTACAAGCATCAACCAAAAATCGATGCGCCGGCGACACCGGAGCGGGTGTTGTGGGGCTGTGAGCAGATGCGCCAGTTGAAGGCGGCGAAGGCTGTCGAGGCTGAGCCGGAGTTGGCTTCGCTTTAAGACCGAGTCGCGGCCTTCGCGAGCAAGCCCGCTCCCACAAGGATTGCATCGTACCTGTGGGAGCGGGCTTGCTCGCGAAGAGGCCGGAACAGACAACAGAAATGTTGAGGTGAATATGTACAACTGGATCGACGCCCTCGCCGACCTGCAATCCCGGGGTGAACCCTGCGTGTTGGTCACCATCATCGAAGAGCTCGGCTCGACGCCGCGTAACGCCGGCTCGAAGATGGTCATCAGCGCCAACCAGACCTTCGACACCATCGGTGGCGGGCATCTGGAATACAAGGCCATGCAAATCGGCCGCGAGATGCTTGCCAGCGGCAAGCAGGACACGCACCTTGAACGCTTCAGCCTCGGCGCCAGCCTGGGACAATGCTGCGGCGGCGTGACCGTATTGCTGTTCGAACCGATGGGCCAGGTTCAGGCGCAGGTTGCCGTATTCGGTGCCGGCCACGTCGGCCGGGCGCTGGTGCCGCTGCTCGCCAGCCTGCCCTGCCGGGTGCGCTGGATCGATTCGCGGGAAGCCGAATTCCCGGAACAGATCCCCCACGGCGTACGCAAAATCGTCACCGAAGAACCGGTGGACGAAGTCGATGACCTGCCCGCTGGCAGCTACTGCATCGTCATGACCCACAATCACCAGCTCGACCTTGAACTCACCGCCGCGATCCTCAAGCGCAACGACTTCGCCTACTTCGGCCTGATCGGTTCGAAGACCAAACGGGTGAAATTCGAACACCGCTTGCGTGACCGTGGTTTCGACAGCGCCGTGCTGCAACGCATGCGCTGCCCGATGGGCATCGGCGAAGTCAAAGGCAAGTTGCCTGTGGAAATCGCCATCTCTATCGCCGGCGAAATCATCGCCACCTATAACGCCAATTTCGGCCAGCACACCGCCCGCGCCGGATCATCGATCGCCAAACTGCTGCCTGCCTCACGCCGCAACCAGGCTTCGAACCAAGCCACGAATTGAGAACGACAATGCCTTTGACTCGCAAAGCCTACCGCGCCGCCATTTTGCACAGCATCGCCGACCCCGCCGAAGTGGGCATCGAAGCCTCGTATGAGTATTTCGAAGATGGCTTGCTGGTGGTCGATAACGGCCAGATCAGCGCCCTCGGTCACGCCAGCGACTTGCTGCCGACCCTGCCGGCCGATATCCAGATCACGCATTATCAGGACGCGCTGATCACCCCGGGTTTCATCGACACCCACATTCACTTACCGCAAACCGGCATGGTCGGCGCCTACGGCGAACAGCTGCTGGACTGGCTCAACACCTACACCTTCCCGTGCGAAAGCCAGTTTGCCGACAAGGATCACGCTGACGAAGTCGCGGACATTTTCATCAAGGAACTGCTGCGCAACGGCACCACTACGGCCCTGGTGTTCGGCAGCGTGCATCCGCAATCGGTGAACTCGTTCTTTGAAGCCGCCGAACAGCTGGACCTGCGGATGATTGCCGGCAAGGTGATGATGGACCGCAACGCGCCGGACTACCTGACCGACACCGCCGAATCCAGCTACTTCGAAAGCAAGGCGCTGATCGAACGCTGGCACGGCAAGGGTCGCCTGCACTACGCAGTCACCCCGCGCTTCGCCCCGACCAGCACCCCGGAACAGCTGACCCTCGCCGGCCAGTTGCTCAGCGAATTCCCAGACCTGTACATGCAGACCCACATCAGCGAAAACCTCAAGGAAATCGAGTGGGTCAAGGAACTGTTCCCGGAGCGCAAGGGCTACCTGGACGTCTATGACCACTACAAACTGCTCGGCGAACGTTCGGTATTCGCCCACGGCGTGCACCTGTGCGATGACGAATGCGCGCGACTGGCGGAAACCGGCTCGGCGATCGCTTTCTGCCCGACGTCGAACTTCTTCCTCGGCAGCGGTCTGTTCAACCTGCCGATGGCAGAGAAGCACAAGTTGAATGTCGGCATCGGTACGGACGTCGGTGGCGGCACCAGTTTCTCGCTGCTGCAAACGCTGAACGAAGCGTACAAGGTGATGCAGCTGCAAGGTGCGCGACTGAGCCCGTTCAAATCGCTGTACCTGGCAACCCTCGGCGGTGCTCGTGCGCTGCGTCTGGAAGACAAGATCGGCACCCTGCAACCGGGCACTGATGCGGACTTCCTGGTGTTGGACTACAACGCCACACCACTGCTGAGCTATCGCTTGAAGCAGGCCAATAACATTGCCGAGACGTTGTTTGTGTTGATGACGCTGGGGGATGACCGGACGGTGTTGCAGACCTATGCGGCGGGGAATCAGGTGCATCAGCGCTAGTTTTCTTCGGGCATAAAAAATCCCCCGTTCTCTTCAGTCCGGGGGATTGATCGTTCCCACGCTCCGCGTGGGAATGCAGCCCGGGACGCTCCGCGTCCCAATCCAGAACCGAACGCAGAGCGTCCGTTGAGGCATTCCCACGCAGAGCGTGGGAACGATCAGTGTCAGGAAGTCAGAGTTTCGCAGCAGGCCGCCCTGGCTTCTTGGTCTGCAACAAATGCGAGAACACCGCATGCAAATCATCCGACGCGCTCTCTTCGTCGAGGTTGAGTTTGCTGTCGATGTGATCCATGTGATGCATCATCAGGTCCACCGCCAGCTCAGCGTTGCGCGCTTCGATGGCGTCGATCAGCTGGGTGTGCTCGTCGTAGGAACAGTGGGAGCGATTGCCGCTTTCATACTGGGCGATGATCAACGACGTCTGGGACACCAGGCTGCGCTGGAAGCTGATCAACGGCGCGTTTTTCGCCGCTTCGGCCAACTTCAAGTGAAACTCGCCCGATAGACGAATACCGGCGCCGCGATCGCCACGTGAGAAGCTGTCGCGTTCGTCGTTGACCATCTGGCGCAACTCGGCAATCTGCTCGGCAGTGGCGTGCTGCACCGCCAATTCAGTGATCGCACGCTCCACCAGACGCCGGGCCATGAACACCTGGCGAGCCTCTTCGACACTCGGGCTGGCCACGACAGCGCCACGGTTCGGCCGCAACAGCACGACGCCTTCATGGGCCAGGCGCGACAGCGCGCGGCGAATGATGGTGCGACTGACCCCGAAAATTTCCCCCAGCGCTTCTTCGCTCAACTTGGTACCGGGCGCCAGACGCTGTTCGAGGATGGCCTCGAAAATATGCGCGTAGACGATATCGTCCTGGGTACCGCTGCGGCCGGCTTTGCCTGCTCGCGGTTGTTTCTTGAGGGGTTGCAACTGTTCGTTCATGGGCACTCGAGTCGGAAGAACTGCGGCGAATTGACCGTGACTGTAATACGGCACAGTGGGTCGCTGGCAAGTATCGCGTAAAAAACACCGCGATTGTACACAATGGACAGTGGCAACACGACTGTACGGCTGTTTGTCACTTCCGCTGTATTGCAACGATTCCTTACGTTTGAGTTTAGGCTTGAACGCAGAATCCGCCGCCCTGTGGGAGCGGGCTTGCTCGCGAAAGCGGTGTGTCAGTCGACATCTGCTTCTACAGACCCACCGCTTTCGCGAGCAAGCCCGCTCCCACCATGGTTCTGTGTTGTGGCGGCTATCTTCATCTGTATAAGGAACACCGCTGTCATGAACGACGCCACGCACACGCAGATCCGCCCTTTTGCCGATACGTCGCCTTCTGCGATCGTCGCCGGCTTCATTGCGATGATGACCGGTTACACCAGCTCGCTGGTCCTGATGTTCCAGGCCGGGCAAGCGGCGGGGCTGACCAGCGGGCAGATTTCCTCGTGGATCTGGGCGATCTCGATTGGCATGGCGGTGTGTTCGATCGGCCTGTCTCTGCGTTATCGCACACCGATCACCATCGCCTGGTCGACACCCGGCGCGGCGTTGCTGATCACCAGTCTGGGCGGCGTGAGCTACGGCGAAGCCATCGGCGCCTACATTACCTGCGCAGTGCTGGTAACGATTTGTGGCCTGACCGGCAGCTTCGAACGGCTGATGAAAAAGATTCCAGCGTCATTGGCCGCGGCCCTGCTGGCGGGAATTCTGTTCAAGATCGGCAGCGAAATCTTCGTCGCCGCGCAGCACCGCACCGCACTGGTGCTGGGCATGTTCTTCACTTATCTGGTGGTCAAACGCCTGTCGCCGCGTTATGCCGTTCTCGCCGCGCTATTGATCGGGACGGCACTTTCCGGGCTCATGGGCCTGCTGGATTTCAGCGGTTTTCATCTGGAAGTGGCGACGCCGGTCTGGACCACGCCACACTTCTCCTTCGCCGCGACCATCAGCATCGGTATTCCGCTGTTTGTCGTAGCAATGACCTCGCAGAACATGCCCGGCATCGCCGTATTGCGCGCCGACGGTTATACCGTACCGGCTTCACCGCTGATCACCACCACAGGCATCGCTTCATTGCTGCTGGCACCGTTCGGTTCCCACGGGATCAACCTGGCAGCCATCAGCGCGGCAATTTGCACCGGGCCGCATGCCCATGAGGATCGCAACAAACGCTATACGGCGGCCGTGTGGTGCGGGATTTTCTACGGGATTGCCGGGGTGTTCGGCGCGACACTGGCGGCACTGTTTGCCGCGCTGCCGAAAGAACTGGTGCTGTCGATAGCGGCACTGGCGTTGTTTGGCTCGATCATCAATGGCTTGAGCATCGCCATGAGCGAAGTGAAGGAACGTGAAGCGGCGCTGATTACCTTTATGGTCACGGCGTCGGGGCTGACGCTGTTTTCCATCGGTTCGGCGTTCTGGGGGATTGTGGCGGGGGTTCTAACGATGGTGATTCTGAATTGGCGCAAGGCATAAAAAAACGGCGACCCTTGGGTCGCCGTTTTCTTACAACATCAAGCTACCGGATTGATCGGCTTTTCCGGGTACCAGACGTCGATCAGCGGGCTGACAGTCGCTTCGGTCAATTCGCTGCGGCCTTTGAGCCAGGCTTCAACAGCGGCACGCTGCTCTTCGGACACAGAGCCACGCTTCTGCAGGCAAACCAGACCGAAGTCGTCGCCGCCAACATAGCCCAGACCGTTGGCTTCCATGGCTTCTTTGAGGAACGCGTCGAGGAAAGCATCAATGGCTTCATCAGCCAAATCTTCTTTGAAATCCAGGTTCAGTTCGAAACCCAGCTCTTGAAATTCATCGACGCACAGTTTTTTGCGCAGACGCTGGGAACGGTTAGTCGCCATTGGAACAATCCTCATAAGTAATAACGGGCGGCACTTTAGCAGTTTAAGGCGCCGATTGCCCGTTTCTCTGGGCTGCAAGCCCTACCGTCGGTAAAAAATAGCGGATTGGAAGGCCAGCGCACGGCACAAGCCGCTACACCTTGGGGCATAATGCCGACACTTTCATGACCACTGAGGGAATTTATCTTCATGCCCTCGTCTTTTTCCCCTCGGCTGTAGGGTTTTATTTCAGATGATCAAATCTTTGCGTCCACTGTTACTGGCCGGTTTTCTGCTCCCACTGGCCTTCTCTGTTTCCGCCGCCCAGATCAATACCGCGCTGTCGCCCAACGTTGAAAAAGCCCTCAAGGCCAGCAAAATGCAGGACAACGCCCTGTCGCTGGTGATGATCCCGCTCAACGGCCCTGGCACCCCGACGATTTTCAACGCTGACGTCTCCGTCAATCCGGCCTCGACCATGAAACTGGTCACCACGTACGCGGCACTGGAAATGCTTGGCCCGAACCACCAGTGGAAAACCGAGTTCTACACCGACGGTACGCTCAGCGGCGGCATCCTCAACGGCAACCTCTACCTCAAGGGTGGCGGCGATCCGAAGCTGAACATGGAAAAACTCTGGTTGCTGATGCGTGACCTGCGCGCCAACGGGGTGACGCAAATCACCGGCGATCTGGTGCTGGACCGCAATTTCTTCGCACAACCGCAATTGCCGCAGTTCAACGACGACGGCAATGACGATAACAAGCCGTTCCTGGTCAAACCTGACGCGCTGATGGTCAATCTCAAGGCCCTGCGCTTTGTGGCGCGCAACGACAACGGCCGGGTGCTGGTGTCGGTGGAACCGCCGATTGCCAGCATTCGCATCGAAAACCAGGTCAAAGCCGTCAATTCCAAGCAATGCACCGGTGGCGTGCGTTACAACCCGGTGACCCAGCCCGATGGCAGCGTGACCGTGACGGTTGGCGGCCAGTTGGGCGAGGGTTGCAGCTCCCAGACTTACCTGTCGCTGCTCGACCACGCGACTTACACCGCAGGCGCCGTACGAGCGATCTGGAAGGAACTGGGCGGCAGCATTCAGGGCGTGGACCGTATGGCGCCAACACCCAAAGGCGCCAAGGTCCTGGCTCGGGCTTTCTCGCCGGACCTGGCGGAAATCATCCGCGACATCAACAAATACAGTAACAACACCATGGCCCAGCAACTGTTCCTGAGCCTGGGTGCGCAGTACCGCACCGAGGCCGACGGTGACGATGCCAAGGCTGCACAGCGTGTCGTGCGTCAGTGGCTGGCGAAGAAAGGCATCACCGCGCCGCACCTGGTGATGGAGAACGGTTCCGGCCTGTCCCGTGCCGAACGCGTGAGTGCGCGTGAGTTGGCCGGCATGCTGCAAGCGGCCTGGAAAAGCCCGTATTCGGCCGAGTTCATCAGTTCGATGCCGATTGCCGGCACCGACGGCACCATGCGCAAACGCCTGAAGACCACGGCGATGCGTGGTGAAGCGCACATCAAGACCGGCACCCTCAATACCGTGCGGGCGATTGCCGGTTTCAGCCGCGACATCAACGGCAATACCTGGGCGGTCGTGGCGATCCTCAACGACAAGGCACCGTTTGGCGCGTCGTCGGTACTGGATCAGGTGCTGCTGGACCTGTATCGCCAACCGAAACTGCCGCAAACGGCTTCGGTGCTCTAACCCGATCTACAAAACACCACAGAACCAATTGTGGGAGCGGGCTTGCTCGCGAAGGGGCCATCAGATTCAACATCTATGTTGACTGACACATCGCCTTCGCGAGCAAGCCCGCTCCCACATTGATCGTGTGCATCCAGCCCGTTAGTTCATCTCTCCTTCTACCCGATCCCGTCCGGCCTGTTTCGCCGCATAAACCCCCGAATCCGCCCGCAGCAGCAGGGCATCCGCGCCCTCCCCGACTCGCCAACTGGCAATCCCGAAACTGGCGGTCACTGTCCCGACGCCTTCGATCGGCGAACCGCGCAAACCTTGCCACAGCTGCAAGGCCAGGACATGGGCATGCTCGCCGCTGATGTCCGGGCACAGCACCATGAATTCCTCGCCACCCAGGCGACAGAACACGTCGGTGCGTCGCAGCCGATGGCTGATGCGTTCGCACACAATCTGCAACACCCGATCGCCGACCGCATGGCCATGCTGGTCATTGATGCGTTTGAAGTGGTCGATATCGAGCATGATCACCGACAATTCGCCGCCACCGCGTTCGACCCGGACCATTTCCGTGGTCAGGCGCTCCTGGAAATAGCGACGGTTGTGGATGCCGGTCAGAGAGTCGGTGATCGATAGCGCCCGCAGTTCTTCTTCCACCCGTTTCAAGTCGGAGATGTCCGAGATGTAGCCGTGCCAGAGCACGCCGCCACCGGGCAATTCCTCCGGTGTCGCCTCGCCACGAACCCAACGCAGGCCGCGCAGGGGTAATTGCACGCGGTATTCCTCGCGCCAGGGGCTGAGGGTATCCGCCGACGCCCGGATCGAAGCGCGGACCCGGGTGCTGTCCTGCGGATGAATCCGCGTGAAAATCGCTTCGGCGTTGAGCAACAGCACGTCGGGCTCGAGTTCGTAGATCTCGCGAATACCGTCGCTGGCGTAGATCACGCTGAAACGCCCATCGAACTCCATCTTGAATTGGTAGATCCCGCCAGGCACATGAGCGCTGAGTTTCTTCAACAACAGGTCCCGTGCCGCCAGGGCCTCGTGGACCCGCTTGCGCTCGGTGATGTCAATACAGATCGCCAGGTGCCCGACCCACAAGCCTTGCTCGTCGAGGACCGGGGTCGCCAGCATGTTCACCGTCAAATGGCTGCCATCGCTACGCAGCAGCGTCCATTCTCGTGCTTCATGTCCGCCCTCCTCGCCGCCCTCTACCAACATCGCCTGACAGGTCGGAATCGGCTTGCCATAGCGCGCGCTCAACTCCGCCGAACGTGCCACGAGCTCTCGGGGCAGGTGCAGGTTTTCCAGGGTCATGTGGCCGACCACCTCGGTGCTGGTGTAGCCAAGCATTTGTTCGGCCCCGGCATTAAAAGTACTGATAACCCCGCGCAGGTCAGTGGCGATGATCGCCACTTGGGTCGCGGCATTCAGCACGCCACGCAACTGCCCATGGGTGCCGCGTAGCTCCTGCTCGCGGGCGTGCAGTTCCTGGGTCCGTTGCTCGACCATTTTCAGCGCCCGTTGACGCTGACTGACCAGCACATAGAGCAAGGCACTGAGCAACAGACTGAGTAAACCACCCAGCACCACCAGAGAGGACACCGAAGAGTGATTGGCTTTCAGGAAGGCATCGCTGGGCTGAATGTCGACTTGATAGTCATGGTCGGCAAGCCGCAGCAGCCGGGTCGCGGCCAACTCACTGGGGGGCGACGTGTTGGGGGACTCATAAAGCACTTCGTGCTGATCGTCTGTGGATAAGTCGAGAATGCGCACCGAAAGATAGTCACGGCCAGCCTCCGGCAGCCCGTCCGCCAACAACTGATGCATGCTGATCACGGCCATGACATAGCCGTAAGGTTTCGACCCCGCCGGACTATTGCGCATCAACACCGGTGCGACCAGCAATACGCCGCGGGCATAGGCCGGTTCGATACTGACCAGATGCATTGGTTGCGATACCGCCATGCCGCCGTGCTGACCGGCCCGTTCAAGGGTGGCACGGCGCAAGGGTTGAGCCCACAAGTCGTAGCCCAGCGGCGAGCCGAGTTTACTTTGGGTCTGGCTATACAGCACCGCCACGTACTCATCCCGTTCGGCCGCCAGTTGCAGTTGGCCGTCGGCATTGAGTTCGCGCAGAGTGAAGTCGGGTAAACCCTCGGCCCGCACCTGGCGTTCAAATTCCGCCCGTTCGGCACCGGTTATCCGCTTGGCGAAGGAATATGCCTGGGTCCGGTGCAGCAGCGGTTGGGTGTAGCCGTCGAACTCCGCGCGGGAGACCGAATCGGAATTGGCAAAGAACCGGCGCAGGCCATCGAGGCGCTGCTCCTGATCTTCGAAGCGTTCTTCGATACGGCTGTAACGTTCACTGGCCAGCAGTTGGAAACGTTGCCGCAATTGATGGTGGAACAGATTCAGCGTCGACCACGCCAGCAATCCGGTGAGAATCCCGCCGACAACCAATACCAGCAGTGCGACCAGCCAGGCCGAGGCATCTTCACTGATAAAACCCAGGATTTTCGGGCGCACGGCGTGTAACGACATAGACGCAACTCAAAACGCCAGGTGCGGGAAAGCCCATTGGCCATGGATTGAGTTATAGCTATTAGCCATCAATTTGACCAGCCCAGAAAGAAGCCAAGAGCCTTTAAAAATCAAGGCTCTGTGGATCCAATTCCTTCAAGTGTCAACGAGCCGTGATTTTCCAGGCACGGTGGATTTTGCCATTACGGGCGAAATCCGGATCGATGGTCTGGGCGGTGATTTCCTCGACCGCATAACGCTCGGTGAGGTTTTCCTCGAGCTGGAACTTGCGGAAGTTGTTGGAGAAATACAACACCCCGCCCGGGGCCAGGCGCGCCATGGCCAGGTCGATCAATTGCACCTGGTCACGCTGCACATCAAAGATCCCTTCCATGCGCTTGGAGTTGGAGAACGTCGGCGGATCGATGAAGATCAGGTCGAATTCGTCACGGCAGGCATCGAGCCAGGCCATCACGTCGCCCTGCTCCAGACGGTTCTTCTCGGAGAAACCGTTCAGCGACAGGTTGCGACGCGCCCAGTCCAGATAGGTTTTCGACAGGTCGACGCTGGTGGTGCTGCGCGCGCCGCCCTTGGCTGCATGAACACTGGCGGTTGCGGTGTAGCTGTACAGGTTGAGGAAGCGCTTGCCGGCGGCCTCTTTCTGAATCCGCATGCGCATTGGCCGGTGATCGAGGAACAGCCCGGTGTCGAGGTAATCGGTGAGGTTGACCAGCAGCTTCACGCCGCCTTCATTGACCTCGACGAACTTGCCCTGTGCCGCTTGGCGTTCGTACTGCTTGGTGCCGCTCTGACGCTCGCGACGCTTGACCACCACACGGCTCTTGTCGATGTTCAGGGCCTGCGGAATGGCGGCCAGGGCATCGAACATGCGCGCCGAGGCTTTTTCCGGATCGATGGATTTCGGCGCGGCGTATTCCTGGACGTGGACCCAATCCTGATACAGGTCGATGGCCATCGAGTATTCCGGCATGTCGGCATCGTAGACGCGGTAGCAGTCGATGCCTTCACGCTTGACCCATTTGCCCAGGGCCTTGAGGTTCTTTTGCAGGCGGTTGGCAAACATCTGCCCGCCTTCACTCAAGCGCGGCTGCTCGATCACCACCGGGGCCGGTTTGATCGGGTTGCCGTTCTTGTTGTACTTCTCGTACTTGCCCGGTGCCACGTCGTTGTCTGCGACTTCGACTTCGGCTTGCTCGCGCTCGACCTGACGCTGTTCCGGAGTGCGACGTTCGCCAGTGACGAACTGGTCCGGCGTGACTTTGATCAGCAACAACTTGCACGGCAACGCACCGTTCCAGAACGAATACTGTTTGTGGCTGCGGATGCCCATGCGCTTGCCCAGGTCCGGGGCGCCGGTGAATACCGCGGCTTCCCAGTTCAAGCAGGCCTGTCGTAGACGTTCGCCGAGGTTCTGGTAGAGATAGAGCAAGCTCGCTTCATCACCCAGACGTTCGCCGTACGGCGGGTTGCAGATCACCAGGCCTTTCTGGTTCTGGTCCGGACGTGGCTCGAACGTCCCGACTTCGCCCTGGTAGATCTTGATCCACTCGCTCAGGCCGGCACGTTCAACGTTGTTGCGGCCCGGTTGAATCAGGCGCGGATCGGCTTCGTAACCGCGAATCCACAGCGGTGGCTTGGCCAGACCGGCCGCGCAACGCTCAGTGGCTTCTTCGTGAAGCTTTTTCCACAGCGCCGGGACGTGACCGAGCCAGGCGGTGAAGCCCCACTGCTCGCGACGCAGGTTCGGCGCCATGTCGGCGGCGATCATCGCGGCTTCGACGAGGAACGTACCGACACCGCACATCGGGTCAGCCAGCGCGCCGCCCTCGGCCGCAATACGTGGCCAGCCGGAACGGATAAGAATTGCTGCCGCGAGGTTTTCCTTCAGCGGCGCTGCGCCCTGCTGCAAGCGATAGCCACGCTGGTGCAGGCTGTGGCCGGAGAGGTCGAGGGACAGGATCGCTTCGCCGCGGTCCAGACGCAGGTGAATGCGCAGGTCCGGGTTGAGCTTGTCGATGGACGGACGATCGCCCTGTGGCGTGCGCAGTTTGTCGACGATGGCGTCCTTGACCTTCAAGGCGCCGAAGTGAGTGTTGTCGATGCCCGAGCCGTGACCGCTGAACTCAACGGCCAGAGTGCCGTCATTGAGCATGTGGTCTTGCCACTCGATATCCAGCACGCCGTGGTACAGGTCTTCGGCGTCCTTCATCGGGAACCGCTTGAGTACCAGCAGCACCCGGTTCGCCAGACGCGACCACAGGCACAGGCGATAAGCGGTTTCCATGGTGGCCATGCCGCGCACGGCAGAGGTGTGCTCACGCGCTTCTTCAAGGCCAAGCCCGACGGCTTCCTCGATGAGCAGGCCTTCAAGGCCTTTAGGGCAAGTGAGGAAGATTTCGAATTGATCGGACATTGGAATTTCAGAGCCTTTCGCTAAGTGAACCGGCAACGCATTGCCGGCCCGGTTTTCAATCAGGCGCTTTTCTAAAAGAGCGCCCGCGTGGCACGAAGGTGTGCCGTCCCATCCCTGCAAGCTCGGGTTAAAAGAGCTTAGATGCAAAGACAGATAAAAAAGTTGATGCAATAAAATGTCATAAGTCGACCCTTCGTCGAATAATGCCTCACTGCAACGCGAGCCATTCTCAGCAAAGGATTAACCCCATCATCCAGCGTGGGGCTGATCATACCGGGGTTTTGCCAATAAACACGGGACAACATGGTGTTACTTATCGCCATACCATCTTTATCGTTACGTCCTTATGACAAAACGATCATTCCCTCGATGTGACGCATTGGTTAGAACTCAACACAGGTTGACGCCGCAATGACGTCAACACCTTGGCTCGCGACGCCGGCAGCGAGCCCCAACGGCAGGAGTTTTTTCTGCCAGACCTCGATTGAGGTCAACGCGATAAATACAGTCAACAAGTGAGGGCAACACCCTATGAGAAGACTTAAGCGTGATCCGTTGGAAAGAGCATTTTTGCGCGGATATCAATATGGCGTTGGTGGCAAATCCCGCGAGCTTTGCCCATTTACTCTACCGTCGGTACGCCAAGCCTGGATTAACGGCTGGCGAGAAGGACGCGGCGACAACTGGGACGGTATGACCGGCACTGCGGGAATCCATAGACTCAACGAACTTCACGCCGTCGGCTAATACAGGGCACACACTCCGACACGACAATCTGATTACGTAACGACTTACCACGCACGCCCCATCCGGGCGGCGGGCTTCGGCCCAGGGGCTCCTTCGAGGAGCCCTTTTTTATGCCTGTAAATATTGCGTTGGTGATGTCGCTTTTGTGGCGAGGGAGCTTGCTCCCGCTCGGCTGCGAAGCAGTCGTAAACCCTGCAACTGTGTTTTACCTGACACACCTGATTGACTGGTTTTTGGGCCGCTTCGCAGCCCAGCGGGAGCAAGCTCCCTCGCCACAGTTAATCCCCATCGCCGCAGATGATTCTTCAGCGCAGCGCGGCGATGGCGTCGACGGATTCCCGGATCAGCGCCGGGCCTTTATAGATGAAGCCGGAATAGAGCTGCACCAGGCTCGCCCCTGCAGCGATTTTCTCAGCCGCGTGCTTGCCTTCGGTGATGCCGCCCACGGCGATGATCGGCAAGCGACCGGCCAACTCGGCCGCCAGCACCTTCACGGTGTGGGTGCTCTTGTCGCGAACCGGTGCGCCGGACAGGCCGCCCGCCTCGTCACCATGTTCCATGCCTTCTACACCAACGCGGCTCAAGGTGGTGTTGGTGGCGATCACCGCGTCCATACCGGTTTCGATCAGCGCTTGCGCGACCTGAACGGTTTCTTCGTCGGTCATGTCCGGCGCAATCTTGATCGCCAGCGGTACATGTTTGCCGTGGCGCAGCGCCAGTTCTGCACGGCGCGTCGCCAGGTCGGCCAACAATTGCTTCAGCGAATCACCGAATTGCAGGCTGCGCAGGCCCGGGGTGTTCGGCGAGCTGACGTTGACTGTCACGTAGCTGGCGTGGGCGTAGACCTTGTCCAGGCAGATCAGGTAGTCATCGACCGCCCGCTCAACCGGGGTATCGAAGTTTTTGCCGATATTGATGCCCAGCACACCCTTGAACTTTGCCGCCGCCACTCGAGCCAGCAGGTGATCGACGCCGAGGTTGTTGAACCCCATGCGGTTAATGATCGCCTCGGCATCCGGCAGACGGAAAATCCGTGGCTTGGGGTTGCCCGGCTGCGGACGCGGAGTGATGGTGCCGATTTCGACAAACCCGAAACCCAGTTGCGCAAAACCGTCGATGGCCGCGCCGTTCTTGTCCAGACCGGCCGCCAGACCCACCGGGTTCGGGAAGTCCAGGCCCATGACGGTCACCGGCAATTTCGCCGGCGCCTTGCACAGCAAGCCGTTGAGGCCCAAACGCCCGCCCGCGCCGATCAGGTCCAGGGACAGATCGTGGGAGGTTTCCGGGGAAAGTTTGAACAACAGCTGACGGGCCAGGGTGTACATGGGCAGGTTTGACTCTGGGCTACGAAAAGTGGCGGCGATTATAGCCGGGCATCGGGGTTGCAGGCGAGGCGCGCGAGAAAATCAGCGAGCGATGGCATATGCCTTGCACCGCCACTCACATCAGCACTCATGCCAACGGCGGGATGAGTCGAAAGACAAAGGCGTCGTCACTTGGCCTTGCCCTGGCAAGCAGCCCGGTCCGGCGCTTTTTTATGAAAGGTGTTTACAGATGATTGAAGTTCCAGCCAACCCTCTGGCCTGGGTCAACGGCAGCGACGCCCCGGAAAAGACCGAAATCAACCTCGGCTTCATGGCCCTGAGCGACTGCGCCTCGGTAGTGGTCGCGGCCACGCAGGGCTTTGCCCAACCGTATGGCCTGACCCTGAACCTCAAGCGCCAGTCGTCCTGGGCCAACCTACGGGACAAACTGGTCAGCGGCGAACTCGACGCCGCCCACAGTTTGTACGGTCTGATCTACGCCGTGCATTTGGGCATCGGCGGTGTCGCGTCGACCGACATGGCGGTGCTCATGGGCCTGAATCAGAATGGCCAGAGCATCAACCTCTCCCATGGCTTGCAGGCGCTGGACGTGACCAGTCCTGAAGCACTGGAGCGGCACGTGCACCAAAGTCGCCCAAAACTCACCTTCGCTCAGACATTTCCTACGGGCAGCCACGCCATGTGGCTGTATTACTGGCTCGCGAGCCAGGGCATCCATCCGTTGCAGGACGTCGACAGTGTGGTCGTACCGCCGCCGCAGATGGTCGCGCACCTGCAAGCCGGGCGCATCGACGGCTTCTGCGTCGGCGAACCATGGTCCGCCAGTGCGGTGCAGCAAAATCTGGGGTTCACGATGGCCACCACCCAGACCATCTGGCCCGATCACCCGGAAAAAGTCCTCGGCTGCACCCGCGCCTTTGTCGAGCAATACCCCAACACCGCACGGGCGCTGGTGATGGCGATTCTGGAGGCCAGCCGTTTCATCGAAGAAAGCACCGAGAATCGCCGCAGCACCGCAAAGCTGTTGAGCGCCCCGCAATACCTTGATGCGCCACTCGATTGCATCGAACCGCGATTGCTCGGTGACTATGCCGATGGCCTGGGTAATCGCTGGCAAGACCCGCACGCCCTGCGCTTCCACGACAATGGCGAGGTCAATCTGCCGTATTTGTCCGATGGCATGTGGTTCATGACTCAGTTCCGCCGCTGGGGTTTGTTGCGCGACGACCCGGACTACCTGGGCGTGGCCCGTCAGGTCCAGCAACTAGACTTGTATCGAGAGGCCGCCACCGCTGTCGGTGTGGCCGCGAGTGATCAGCCAATGCGCAGCAGCCAGTTGATCGACGGCAAGGTCTGGGATGGCCTGGACCCTGCCGGTTATGCCCGCAGTTTCAAGCTGCACGCCATGAGCGACAGCTCGCCCCTTCTCGCCAGCCGCTGACAGGAGACTGCGAATATGTTGCGTATCCTGCTGATCAACGACACTGCAAAGAAAGTCGGACGCCTGAAGGCGGCCCTGACCGAAGCCGGGTTCGAGGTGATTGACGAGTCAGGCTTGACCATCGACCTGCCTGCGCGCGTCGAAACGGTGCGTCCGGACGTGATTTTGATCGATACCGAGTCACCGAGCCGCGATGTCATGGAACAAGTGGTGCTGGTGAGCCGCGACCAACCGCGGCCGATCGTGATGTTTACCGATGAACATGACCCCAATGTGATGCGTCAGGCGATCAAGTCCGGGGTCAGTGCCTACATCGTCGAAGGCATCCACGCACAGCGCTTGCAGCCGATTCTCGACGTCGCCATGGCGCGTTTTGAAAGCGACCAGGCCCTGCGCGCCCAACTCAATGCCCGCGACCAGCAACTGGCCGAGCGCAAGCGCATCGAGCTGGCCAAGGGGTTGCTGATGAAAATGAAGGACTGCAACGAGGAAGAGGCCTACACCCTGATGCGCCGCCAGGCCATGAGCCGCCAGCAGAAGCTGATTCAGGTGGCGGAGCAGATCATTGCCATGAGTGAGTTGCTCGGCTGACTCCCCCAAACGATCGTTCCCACGCTCCGCGTGGGAATGCCGCCATGGACGCTCTGCGTCCGCTTCGAGCTGTGACGCAGAGCGTCACGGGATGCGTTCCCACGCAGAGCGTGGGAACGATCAGCGTGAATGTGGCACAGATCTCGCAAAGTAATCACTACAGGCAACCAACGGCGGTTGCCCCACCTACGACAAAGACGTCGCTCACCTCATTTGCCCTTTGGCGAATCCGGTGGCGGCGTTTTTTTGTTTTGGCCCCACAGACCGGGGCCGGTGGTGCGGCCGATGCGGCGCCCCACCTGCAAGCTCATGACTCCTTCTCGAGACTCCTAACAGCTGAGGTGCGCGATGAATTCAAGCTTCTGGAAATCTGGCCATACCCCGACATTGTTCGCGGCCTTCCTCTATTTCGACCTGAGTTTTATGGTCTGGTACCTGCTCGGCCCACTGGCGGTGCAGATCGCCGCCGACCTGCACCTGACCACCCAGCAGCGCGGGCTGGTGGTGGCCACGCCGATTCTGGCCGGGGCGGTACTGCGCTTTGTAATGGGCCTGCTGGCTGATCGCCTGTCGCCGAAAACCGCCGGGCTGATTGGCCAGGTGATCGTCATCTGCGCCCTGTTCGTTGCCTGGAAACACGGCATCCACAGCTACGAACAAGCGCTGGTGCTAGGCCTGTTCCTCGGCATGGCTGGCGCGTCCTTTGCCGTCGCCCTGCCGCTGGCCTCGCAATGGTATCCCCCTCAGCACCAAGGCAAAGCCATGGGCATCGCCGGTGCCGGTAACTCGGGCACTGTGCTCGCCGCACTGATCGCCCCGGTGCTGGCAGCTGCGTTTGGCTGGAGCAACGTGTTCGGCTTCGCGCTGATCCCGCTGATCCTGACCATCATCGTCTTCGCCTGGCTGGCCAAAAACGCGCCTGAGCGGCCAAAAGCCAAGTCCGTGTCCGACTATTTCAAGGCCTTGGGCGACCGCGACAGCTGGTGGTTCATGTTTTTCTATAGCGTGACCTTCGGCGGCTTCATCGGCCTGGCCAGCGCCCTGCCCGGTTATTTCAACGACCAATATGGCCTCAGCCCGGTGACCGCCGGCTACTACACCGCCGCCTGCGTGTTCGGTGGCAGCTTGATGCGTCCGTTGGGTGGCGCTCTGGCGGATCGTTTCGGTGGCATTCGCACCCTTCTGGGGATGTACACGGTGGCGGCGCTCTGCATCGCAGCGGTGGGTTTCAACCTGCCGAGTTCCTACGCAGCGCTGGCACTTTTCGTCTGCACCATGCTCGGTTTGGGTGCCGGTAACGGCGCCGTTTTCCAATTGGTGCCGCAGCGTTTTCGTCGCGAGATCGGTGTAATGACCGGTTTGATCGGCATGGCCGGCGGTATTGGTGGATTTGCGCTGGCAGCGGGCATGGGCGCGATCAAGCAAAGCACCGGCAGTTATCAACTGGCCTTGTGGTTGTTCGCCAGCCTTGGCGTTCTGGCCTGGTTCGGTCTGCACGGTGTGAAACGTCGCTGGAGAACCACGTGGGGTTCGGCGGCCGTGACCGCTGCACGGGTCTGAGGCTTCAATGAGCCTGCAACTGAGTTTTGCCGAAGCGAGCGCCATCGGCCCTCGCGAGGAGAATCAGGACGCCCTGCGCCTGGTGACTCCGGCCCCGGCGCTGGCGGCGAGCAAGGGTTACCTGTTCGCCATCGCCGATGGCGTCAGCCAGTGCGCCGATGGTGGCCTCGCCGCCCGTTCGACGTTGCAGGCCCTGGCGCTGGATTACTACGCCACGCCGGAAACCTGGGGCGTCGCACAGGCCTTGGACCGCCTGCTACTGGCACAAAATCGCTGGTTGCAGGCCAATGGCGGTGGGCAACCGTTGCTCACCACTGTCAGTGCCTTGGTCATGCGCGGCAGGCGATTTACCTTGGCCCATGTCGGCGATTGCCGGGTTTATCGCTGGCACGCCGACACCTTGCAACGGGTCAGCGAGGATCACGTCTGGGACCAGCCGGGCATGCAGCATGTGCTCAAACGGGCACTTGGGCTCGATCAGCATTTGGTGCTGGATTTTCTCGATGGCGAACTGCGCTTGAACGAAAGTTTCGTACTGCTCAGCGACGGCATTTGGGCGGTGCTGGGCGACACTGCGATCGCGGCAATTCTGCGCGATCAACCGGATTTGAACAGCGCGGCGCAGACCTTGGTCAGTGCGGCGCATCTGGCCGGCAGCCAGGACAACGCCAGCGCCCTGTTGGTGCGGGTCGATGCCCTCGGTGAAACCAGCATCGGCGATGCGTTGATTCATTTGCAGCAGTGGCCGCTGCCGCCAGCGCTGAAACCGGGCCAGACTTTCGAAGGCTGGCAGGTCGAAGGGATACTCGGCCAGAGCCAGCAGTCGCTGCTTTATCGGGTGCGCGATGGGCAACAACAGCCCTGGCTACTGAAAACCTTGCCGGGCGCGCTGCGTGACGATCACCTCGCAGGGCAGGCGTTGCTGTCGGAAGAATGGTTTCTCAAGCGCGTGGCCGGGCGGCACTTCCCTGAAGTCCATGCCGCCAGTCAGCGTCAGCATTTGTACTACGTGATGCGGGAATATTCCGGATCTACCTTGGCGCAGTTGCACGCCGATGTCGGACCGCTGCCGCTGCCCCAATGGCAGGATCTGGCCGAACGCCTGCTGCGAGCGGTTGGCATGCTGCACCGACGGCAGATTCTCCATCGCGATATCAAACCGGAGAACCTGCTGCTGGGGGACGACGGCGAATTGCGCCTGCTGGATTTCGGCCTCGCCTATTGCCCGGGCCTGTCCGAAGACCAGCCTTCTGCCCTGCCCGGAACCCCCAGCTATATCGCGCCGGAAGCCTTTCGCGGGGACGCACCGACACCGCAACAGGACCTGTATGCCGTCGGCGTGACCTTGTATTTCCTGCTCACCGGGCATTATCCCTACGGTGAAATCGAAGCTTTCCAGCGCCCACGGTTCGGGGTTCCTGTCAGCGCCAGTCGCTATCGACCCGACCTGCCGGAATGGATTGCGAAAAGTCTGGAGCACGCAGTAGCGGTGGATCCGGATCAACGCTTTGAAACGGCGGAAGAATGGTTACTGCTGCTGGAACAGGGCGAGCGGCGCAGTTTGAGCGTGCGCCCCAGGCCGCTGCTGGAGCGCGAACCGTTGAAGGTCTGGCGGACCTTGGCGCTGGTGTCGTTGCTGGTGAACCTGGTGCTGCTGGTTTTGCTGTTTCATGGCTGAGTTTTTCACTGCACCCAAAAGATCAAAAGATCGCAGCCTGCGGCAGCTCCCATCGGTGCCCACGATCTCCTGTAGGCGTTGACGCAGGCTGCGATCTTTTGACTTTTCTGCTTCAAAACCGGGCATAGCGCATTGAACCGGTGCACGAAAACACCCGCCACCCGTGACGAAAGCCCATAAATCCTGCTTTTACGAGAGTTGGCACAACCACTGCATTACCTCTCTCACCATACATAAAGCCCAACCTTCAACGATGAAGGGTGCGCTGCCCGAGAGAACGGGACCAGGACAAAGGCGTCCTCGCTAGGCAACTAGCGGGACGCCTTTTTTTGTTTGCGCACATTTGTCGAGCAAGACCTGAAAGCCCTGTTGAGGCGAGTCTGAGCTCCCGGAGATCCTGATGAAAAAACTAAAACTGGTGATGATCGGCAACGGCATGGCCGGGGTTCGCACCCTGGAAGAACTGCTCAAGTTGAGCAATGAGCTGTACGACATCACGGTCTTCGGTGCCGAACCTCATACCAACTACAACCGCATCCTGCTCTCGCCCGTGCTGGCCGGCGAACAGACCTTCGAAGAGATCGTGCTCAACGATCTGGACTGGTACCTGGACAACAACATCAAGCTGCTGCTCAACCGCAAAGTGGTGGAGATCGACCGGGTCAAACGCCGCGTGATCGCTGAAGACGGCAGCGAGGCGGAATACGATCGCCTGCTGATCGCCACCGGTTCGACCCCCTTCATCCTGCCGATTCCCGGCAACACTTTGGACGGCGTAATCGGCTACCGCGACATCGCCGACACCCAGGCCATGATCGACACGGCGAAAACCCACAAGCACGCCGTTGTAATCGGTGGCGGCCTGCTCGGCCTGGAAGCGGCCAACGGCCTGATGCTGCGCGGCATGCACGTCACCGTGGTGCACATCGGTGAATGGCTGCTGGAACGGCAACTGGACAAAACCAGCGGCCAACTCCTGCAAACCGCCCTGGAAGCCCGTGGCCTGCACTTTCGCCTGTGCGAGCAGACCCAGGCCCTGCACGATGCCGGCAATGGCCGGGTCGGCTCGGTCGAGTTCAAGAATGGCGACATCATCCCCGCCGACCTGGTGGTGATGGCCGCCGGTATTCGCCCCAACACCGAACTCGCGGAAAAATCCGGCATCCCCTGCAACCGCGGGATTCTGGTCAATGACACGATGCAAACCTACGACCCTCGGGTCTACGCAATAGGCGAATGCGCCAGCCACCGTGGCATCGCCTACGGCCTGGTGGCGCCGCTGTTCGAACAGGCCAAGGTCTGCGCCAACCATCTCGCCCAACTGGGCTTCGCCACCTACAAGGGTTCGGTGACGTCGACCAAATTGAAAGTCACCGGCATCGACCTGTTCTCCGCTGGCGACTTCATGGGCGGCGAAGGCACTGAAACCATCACCCTCTCCGACCCTATCGGCGGGGTCTACAAAAAACTGGTGATCAAGGATGACGTGCTGGTCGGGGCCTGTCTGTACGGCGATACGGCAGACGGCGGCTGGTATTTCCGGCAGATCCGTGAGAACCACGCCATCGATGAGATCCGCGATCACCTGATGTTCGGCGAAAACGCCCTGGGCGATGTAGGACATCAAGGCCAGGACAAAGCCATGAGCATGGCCGACACCGCCGAAGTCTGCGGCTGCAACGGTGTGTGCAAAGGCACCATCGTCAAGGCAATTCAGGAGCACGGGCTGTTCAGCGTCGATGACGTGAAAAAACACACCAAGGCTGCCAGCTCCTGCGGCTCCTGCGCAGGGTTGGTGGAACAGATCCTGATTAACACCGTGGGCGGCGCAGCAGACGTCAAACCGAAAAGCGAAAAAGCCATTTGCGGTTGCAGCGACCTGAACCACGGGCAAATCCGCCAGGCCATCCGCGACCAGCACCTGCTGACCATCGCTGGCACCATGAGCTACCTGAACTGGCGCACGCCGAACGGCTGCGCCACATGCCGCCCGGCGCTCAACTACTACCTGATTTCCACCTGGCCGGGCGAAGCCAAGGACGACCCGCAATCGCGCCTGATCAACGAACGGGCCCACGCCAACATTCAGAAAGACGGCACTTACTCTGTAGTCCCGCGGATGTGGGGCGGTGTGACCAATCCTTCGGAACTGCGGCGCATTGCCGACGTGGCCGACAAATACAACGTGCCGATGGTCAAGGTGACCGGCGGCCAGCGTATCGATTTGCTGGGGATCAAGAAGCAGGACCTGCCCGGCGTCTGGAAAGATCTCGACATGCCGTCCGGCCACGCCTACGGCAAATCCATCCGCACGGTGAAGACCTGCGTCGGCAGCGAGTTCTGCCGCTTTGGTACGCAGAATTCCACGCAACTGGGCATCGAGCTGGAGCACGACCTGTTCAACATGTGGTCGCCACATAAAGTGAAACTCGCCGTCTCCGGTTGCCCACGCAACTGTTCGGAAGCGGGGATCAAGGATGTCGGAATTATCGGCGTGGATTCGGGCTGGGAAATGTACATCGGCGGCAACGGCGGGATCAAAACCGAGGTCGCGGAATTCTTCGTCAAATTGAAAACCGCCGAAGAAGTGCGTGAATACAACGGCGCGTTCCTGCAGCTTTATCGCGAAGAAGCTTTCTACCTCGAACGCACCGTGCACTACCTGCAACGGGTCGGCATGGAACACATCAAGAAAGCCGTGCTGGAAGACCCGGAGCGGCGCAAGGCGCTCAACGAGCGCTTGCAATTCTCCTTGTCGTTCGAACAGGACCCGTGGAAGGAACGCCTGGAACAACCGCTGCTGAAGAAAGAATTCGACGTCATCACAGTGAAGAATCTGGAGGTGCCGGCATGAACTGGCTGGATATCTGCGCACTGGAAGAAATCAATGCCCTGGGCTCGCGGATCATTGCCGGCCCGAAAGGCGACATCGCGATTTTTCGTACCAGCGACGATGAGGTTTTCGCACTCGATGACCGCTGCCCACACAAGGGCGGGCCACTGTCCCAAGGTCTGATCTACGGCAAACGAGTCGCCTGCCCGCTGCACAACTGGCAGATCGATCTTGAGACTGGCGAAGCCCAGGCCCCGGACATCGGTTGCGCTCACCACCACTCAGCACGGGTCGAGAACGGCCGGGTGTTGCTGGCTCTGCGGGAAGCAAACTGATGAACCAGATCACCGCTTCCACCTGCTGCTACTGCGGGGTCGGCTGCGGCGTGCTGATCGAGCATGACGGCGAGCGCATTCTCGGCGTCAGCGGCGATCCGGCCCACCCGGCCAACTTCGGCAAATTGTGCAGCAAAGGCTCTACCCTGCATCTGACCGGCGACCTTGCGGCCCGGGCCTTGTATCCCGAACTGCGCCTGGGCAAAGGCCTGGCCCGCAGCCGCACCGACTGGGACACCGCCCTTGACCATGCCGCCAGCGTTTTTGCCGAGACTATCGCCGAACACGGCCCGGACAGCGTGGCGTTCTACATTTCCGGGCAATTGCTGACCGAGGATTACTACGCCTTCAACAAACTGGCGCGCGCGCTGGTGGGCACCAACAACATCGACAGCAATTCGCGCCTGTGCATGTCTTCGGCAGTAGTTGGTTACAAGCGCAGCCTGGGCGCCGACGCACCGCCGTGCAGCTACGAAGACCTGGAACTGAGCGACTGCGTGATGATCGTCGGCAGCAACATGGCCTACGCCCACCCGGTACTTTTCCGTCGCCTGGAAGAAGCGAAATCCCGCCGGCCGCAGATGAAAGTCATCGTCATCGACCCGCGTCGTACCGACACCTGCGATCTGGCTGACCTGCACCTGGCGATTCTGCCAGGCACCGATGTCGCCTTGTTCCATGGGATTTTGCACCTGCTGCTGTGGGAAGACTGGGTCGACCGCGACTTCATCAAGGCCCACACCGAAGGCCTGGCCGAACTGAAGAACCTGGTGCGCGATTACACGCCGCAGATGGTTTCGCAGCTCTGTGGGATCAGCATTGATCAACTGCATCAATGCGCAGAATGGGTTGGCACTTCCCCCAGTTTTCTGTCGCTGTGGTGCATGGGACTGAACCAGTCCACCGCCGGCAGCGCGAAAAACAGCGCACTGATCAACCTGCACCTGGCCACCGGGCAAATCGGCCGCCCCGGCGCAGGACCTTTCTCCCTGACCGGTCAGCCAAACGCCATGGGCGGCCGCGAAACCGGTAGCCTGTCGAACCTGCTGCCCGGCCATCGTGAAGCCGCCAATGCTGAACATCGCGCGGAAGTGGCAGCGTATTGGGGCGTGGATCAACTGCCTGCAAACACCGGGCTCACCGCTATCGAGTTGTTTGAGCAGGTGCGCAGCGGGAAAATCAAGGCACTGTGGATCGCTTGCACCAACCCCGCGCAATCAATGCCGGATCAAACCGCCGTGCGCGAGGCGCTGCAAGCCTGTCCGTTCGTGGTGTTGCAGGAGGCCTTCCGCACCACCGAAACCGCAGCGTTCGCGGACCTGCTGCTGCCTGCGGCCAGTTGGGGTGAAAAGGACGGCACGGTAACCAACTCCGAACGGCGCATTTCCCATGTTCGTCGAGCCATCGTCGCACCTGGCGAAGCCCGCTCTGACTGGGCGATCACCGTGGATTTCGCACAGCGCCTGGAGAAATATCTGCATCCCGGACAAACCAGTCTGTTTGCCTTTGAAAACCCGGCGCAGATCTTCGACGAGTACAAGCAATTGACCCGCGGGCGTGATCTGGACTTGTCCGGCATCAGTCATGCGTTGATCGACCGCCTAGGCCCGCAGCAATGGCCTTTCCCCGCGGGAGCCAGCGAAGGCACAGCCCGTCTGTACCTGGACGGGATTTTCCCGACGGCCACTGGGCGCGCACAATTCGTGGCCGACCCGTACCGCGCCGCCAAGGAACAACGCGACGCGCGCTTCCCGCTGACCCTGATCACCGGTCGCCTGCGCGATCAATGGCACGGCATGAGCCGCACCGGCACCGCCGCCCAGCTATTTGGCCACGTCAGCGAAGCGGTGTTGAGCTTGCACCCGGATGAACTGCGTCGGCATCGGTTGCAACCGGGCGACCTGGTCAGCCTGAAAAGTCGCCGTGGTGCGGTGATTGTCGCCGTTGGAGGCGACGACAGCGTGCGCCCCGGCCAGGCCTTTCTGCCTATGCATTGGGGTGATCGCTTCCTCAAGGGCGGCGTAAATACCCTCACTCTTCCCGCCTTCGACCCGCTATCGAAACAGCCCGAACTCAAACACAGCGGCGTGCGTCTCGAACCTGTAAATCTCCCATGGCAACTATTCGCCCTGATCGAGGGCGATGTTCAACAGAATTTTGAGACGCTACGACCACTCTGTGAGGCGTTTTCCTACGTCAGCCTCAGCCTCGCTGGGCGTGAACGCCCCGCGCTGCTGATACGCGCTGCCAGCGCCGTCGCGCCCGACCCGCAACTGCTGCGTGACATCGATCAATGCCTGAGACTCAACGATGGCCCGGTTTTGGCCTATGACGACCCACGGCGCTCTATCGGTAAACGGGTGCGGATCGAGAACGGCCGGATCACTGCCATTCGCCTGGCGGGTGAAACCCTTGCCCAACACTGGCTGCAAAACCTGTGGCTGGAAGGTCGCGCCGACGAACAGCTGCGGCGCTGGCTGCTGGCACCGCTGAGCGCACCGCCGGGCAACGCCAATGCACCGGCCGCTGGGAACAAAACCCTGTGCAACTGCAAAAACGTCAGCCAAAGCGCCGTCTGCGCCGGCATTAGCCGTGGCCTGGACTTGCAGGGTTTGAAACAAGAATTGGGCTGTGGCACGCAATGTGGCTCGTGCGTCCCGGAAATCAAGCGTTTGCTGGCCGCCACTGCGCAGCCGGTCGCCGTCACCTCGTGAGGAAAACACTATGAGCGCAAAAGTCTGGCTGGTGGGCGCGGGCCCTGGCGATCCGGAATTGTTGACCCTCAAGGCCGTGCGGGCGTTGAGCGAAGCGGATGTGGTGCTGATCGATGACCTGGTCAACGATGCGGTGCTGGAACATTGCCCGCAGGCGCGGATCATTCCCGTGGGCAAGCGCGGCGGCTGTCGCTCCACACCTCAGGCATTCATTCATCGCCTGATGCTGCGTTATGCCCGCCACGGAAAATGCGTGGTGCGCCTCAAGGGCGGTGATCCGTGCATTTTCGGCCGGGGCGGCGAAGAGGCGCAGTGGCTGCGTGAACGTGGAGTCGAAGTGGAACTGGTCAACGGCATCACTGCCGGGCTTGCCGGTGCAACGCAATGCGATATTCCGTTGACGCTGCGGGGTGTTGCGCGTGGCGTAACACTGGTCACCGCCCACACTCAGGATGGCAGCAGCCTGAACTGGCAAGCCCTGGCCCAAGGTGGCACGACGCTGGTGGTGTATATGGGTGTCGCAAAACTGAGCGAGATCCGTGAGCAGTTGCTCGCCGGAGGAATGGCGGCGGATACCCCGGTGGCGATGATTGAAAACGCTTCCCTGCCACACCAACGGGAATGTCGGAGCGACCTGACTGCGATGGAAGAAGATGCCTACGCTTTTGAGTTGAAAAGCCCGGCCATCCTGGTGATCGGAGCGGTCGCGGCCAGTGCAGAAGTATCCCTGTCGGTATCTGATTTCTCTTCGATTGCAGTCAATCAGTCAACCTGACTTCCCCCCGCTTCACCCCTCCCCTCATCAAATCGCAGACAAAGAAAAGCCCGGCCTAAGCCGGGCTTTTCAGAGCTGCGAGCTAATTACTTAGCTTGAGCTTCAACCTGCGCTTCTACGCGACGGTTTACAGCTTGGCCAGCTTTAGTAGCGTTGTCAGCAACTGGGCGGGATTCGCCGTAGCCAACAGACTGAACGCGGGACGATTCAACACCATACTGGTTGGTCAGAACGTTCTTAACGGCGTTTGCACGACGCTCGGACAGTTTCTGGTTGTAAGCGTCAGGACCGACGGAGTCAGTGTGACCTTCAACAGTAGTGCTGGTCGATGGGTACTGCTTCATGAAGTCAGCGAGGTTTTTGATGTCGCCGTAGCTGTTAGGCTTGACTACCGACTTGTCGAAGTCGAACTTCACGTCCAGCTCAACACGAACAACTTCAGCAACTGCTGGGCAGCCATCAGCGTCAACAGTTACGTTGGCTGGGGTGTCCGGGCACTTGTCAACGTTGTCGCAAACGCCATCGTTGTCGCTGTCGGCGCAGACTTCAGCTGGTGCTGGAACTGGAGCAGCAGCAGGCTTGGAGCCGCCACCGAAGTTCACACCGATACCGACGCTTGGAGCCCACTCGGTGTCGCCCTGGTCGATGTTGTACTGAGCTTCAACGCCAGCACGGGCGTAGAAGTTGTCGGTGAAGTACAGCTTGGCACCGCCGCCAACGTTGGCGAAGGTGGAACCGTTACGACCACCGGAACCGTTCTGACCGATGCTCTGGTCGGAGAAGCCAGCCGATACGTACGGACGCAGCATGTCGCCCGGGTTGTTGAAGTGGTACAGAGCATCCAGAGCGGTGTTGGAGCCCTTGATGTTACGGCCATCTTCGGCACGTGCGTTGTGCACTTCGTCGTAGGCCAGACGCAGTTCAACGTCGTCGGTCAGGAAGTAACCGATCGAACCGCCGAACAGGTTGCCGTTGTTCTTGAAGTCACGAGCGCTATCGAACATTTCTTTCTTAGCGAAGCCTTCGATTTCAACTGCGCCTTGGCCTTGTGCCAGAGCGCCGAACGAAGTGGCAGCAATAAGAGAACCAATGGCCAAGCCCAAGGTGTTTTTCAGTTTCATCCGTTAAATCCCCATCTGGTGATTGTGAAGCAGTCCCGCAAACCGGGGGACAACTCGGCGGCAAGTCTATCAGAACTTGCCTACACGTAAGAGATATTTGCGCCGAACTAAGTTTCAGCAATGCCTGCAAATTTCTCACGCAATTTATCTAGAGCACGTTTGTAACGCATTTTTGTTGCACTCAAACCCATGTGCATGATATCCGCGATCTCTTGAAATTCCAGCTCTGCGACAAATCGTAGCACCAGAATTTCACGGTCAATCGGGTTCACATACACTAACCAGCGATCGAGTCCACCCTTATCCTCGGGTTTCGGCGCCTTTTCTTCAGACGCTTCCTCAAGGGGGTCCAGACTCAAAGCATCCATCAAGCGACGCTTTCGCCGTTCTTTCCGATACTGCGTGATGCACTCGTTATACGTGATGCTGTACAGCCACGTCTTGAACTTCGATTTACCCTCGAAGTTCTTCAGGCCATACAACACCTTCAACATCACTTCCTGACAGACATCGTCTGCGTCGCGATCGTTCCCAAGATACCGTGCGCAGACGTTAAATAATGTTCGCTGGTAACGCCGCATCAGTTCTTCATAGGCGCGCGTTACGTGAAACAGCTCGGTATGCGAGCGCGCGACCAACTCCTCATCAGAGAGCTCGCGGGGGTCGTAGCGCGTAGACAGCGATTGAGCTTTATTCAAAACAAGTCGGGCCGACAGTCAGGTCAATGTCCGCCGCAACCCTTTTCAGGGCATTTTTGCGGCGGCATACATTAGCAGGGTTTGCCGGGTTAGCGGCTACTCACATGCTGTTCCAGGAGGATCCGATTGGAGAGAGAGACTAGCTCACCCTCATCGGTCAGCAATGTGGTTTTAACCGTGCCGATCTCTTCGATCTGACCTTCGACCTCGCCAACACGCACTTGTTGCCCAACCTGATACAACTCACGCACATAGATTCCCGCAAGAATCTGACCGGCAATTTCCCGGCTTCCCAACCCCATGGCCAGCGCAACCGCCAGACCAACGGTAATCAATACAATCACAATCACGTGGTTGAGCAGGTCAGTCTTGACCTCCAACTGGCTGATTGCGACCGAAATACTGATGATAATCACCAGGCCCTGGGCAATTCTCCCCAAGCCCGCAGCGTAGTCCAGCCCTACGCCCTCTGCCGCACCACGCACCAGCCCATTGGCCAATTGCGCGAGCAAAACACCCACCAGCAACACCAGCGCGGCGCCAAATACTTTCGGCAAATACAGCGCAAGCATGTCAAGCGTAGCCGAAACTCGCTCAAGTCCAAGGGATTCTGCGGCAGAAACCAGAAAAATCAGCAGAACGAACCAATAGACAATCTTGCCGATCAAGGTCGAGATCGGCACTTGAAGGCCGGCCCGGGACAGCAATTTGGTCAGCCCGGTGCCGCCCATCAGGCGATCGAGCCCCAGCTTGGCGAGCAACTTCGACAGCAAAGTGTCCAAAAGTTTCGCAACGACGAAACCCAACAGCAGCACAACCAGTGCGCCGAACAGGTTCGGGATGAAATTTGCAATCTTGGTCCATAACGCAGTCATTGCAGTGACGAGGCTCTGAGTCCAGAGATCAAGTTCCATATTCAATCAGCCTTATCAGCAGTGCGAACGGTAGGTTTACGGTGACGGGAAACCGGAGCGACATGGGCCGATCCGTTATTCAAGGCAATCATCAGCGCGGGCAGCCAGCGGCCCAGCAAGCTGAACAGATCACCGGCGCCGACCTGGCGGTTGGCGGTTTTCAGTACACGCCCAAGGCACGCATCGTCGTCCCGGGTGGACGGTGATGCCTTGAGCATGTCACGCAAAGACTGTTCAAACGGATCGTGCATACGCACCTCTCGTGATGTCTGTGAAAGACGCGATCAAATTTGCCCGGGTCACATGGCTCACCGTCAGAACCAGCGCAAACGGCGGAATAACCACCACTGCCCCAGCGCCACCGAGACCATCATCAGACACGCAATCAGGAAGCCATAAGGGCTTGCAGAGAACGGAACTCCGCCAACATTGATGCCCAGAAGACCCGCCAGAAAACTCATCGGCAAAAAGATCCCGGTGATGATCCCGAAGCGGTACATCGTGCGGTTCATTCGCACGCTCAAACGTCTATCTTCGGCCTCGAGGACCAACCCCACCCGCTCCCGGGTCAATTCCAGCTCCTCGAGATAGCGGGTCAGGCTGTTGTTCAATTCGTTCCAGTAATCACCGTCGTCTTCGACGAACCAAGGCAGTTTTATCCGTGTCAGCTGTCCGAATATTTCCCGCTGCGGCGCAAGAAAACGTTTCAAGGCAGCGGCCCTGCGCCGGATCTGCAAAACGGCTCCGTGCTCGGGTGTATACCGTTCGTCGGTATCCAGCTTTTCTTCTTCCTCATCGACCACTTCCGAGAGGCAACTGACCAGATCCTGCACCTTGTTGGTGAGGTACTGCGCCATATAAAGGATGAGTTCCGACGCGGTTTTCGGTCCTTTGCCTTCGGCGAGCTGCACCAGCAACTCATCGGTGGCACGCAACGGACGCAAACGCAGGGAAATAACCCGCTGGGCCGAGCCAAAAATCCGCACCGAGACCATGTCTTCCGGCTCGGCCCCTGGGTTCAGGTTGACCCCACGCAAAAATAGCAGCAGTTCGCTGTCCGGAAGCTGTAAAAGACGCGGACGGGTGTTTTCTTCAAGTAAGAGATCACAGCTGAATTCGCTCAGACCGCTGGATTTTCGTAACCAGGTCCGGGTTTGCGGATGACTGCGATCCCAGTGCAGCCACAGGCTTTCATGGGCTTGCAGCTGCAAGTCATCGAGTTCAGTCCGGGCTATCGAACGCGCACTGCCTTTACCGTCCAGCACCAGGGCATGCACCAGCCCCCACTGCGCGTTTTCTTCCTCGAACATCCTCATCCCTATTCTTGAAACAAAAAGTCAGCAGTTCTTTATTCAGGCATTTTCAGCGGGCTTGGCGAAATGATCACGCCGTTGTTGTCCGCATAGATGTAATGCCCCGGGTGGAACGTCACACCGGCAAAAGTGACCGCAACGTTGAGATCGCCGAGCCCGCGCCGGTCGGATTTGCGCGGGTGACTGGCCAGGGCCTGAACGCCCAGATCGGTCTGCGCGAGGATATCCACGTCGCGGATGCAACCGTAGATCACCAGCCCTTCCCACCCGTTTTTCGCGGCTTTCTCGGCCAGCATGTCACCCAGCAATGCATGACGCAGGGAACCGCCACCGTCGACCACCAGCACCTTGCCATCCCCCTTGAGCTCGACCTGCTCCTTGACCCGCGAATTGTCTTCGAAACATTTGATGGTCACGATTTCGCCGCCGAAAGAATCACGGCCACCGAAATTGCTGAACATCGGTTCCAGCACCTGCACCAGTTCTGGATAGGCGTCGCAAAGGTCAGGCGTGATGTAATGGTTCATCGAGAAACTCCTGTAGAGAGGAAGACAATCGAGGATGTCGCAAAGTGACCAGAAAAGCTCAATGCGTCATATCTTAGCCGCAAGCCGAACGGAGCGAAATGCCCTTGTTAGAGCATCTGACTCAGCTTGCCGTAGCAAGATCCGGCTTTTCACCCAGCAAGGGAGTCTGTTGATCCGCCAACCAGCGCGCCACCAGCGGCCAGACTTCAGTCTGCGCGGCTTTGCTGACAAGCATCTCTACGTGACCGAAATTATCGCCAAAGCCCTGCTCGCGACCCAGGCTGATGAATTGCTTATGCTCGGAACCCACCTGATCAAACAGCTTGCGACAAGCCCAGGTCGGGTCCTGATGGTCACCGGCGGCACTCACGGCCAATACCGGCAACTGAACGCCGGCCAATCCGGCCCACCAATCCTTGTCGGCATCGCCGAAGCGCCCAAACAAGCCATGCCAGCGCATGCTTTCCAGGGCCAGGCCAATGGGCTCGTCCTCCGGGCCGCGCTTGAGCCGTGAGCCGGACAACTGGGCGAAACGCTTGAGAATGAAGCGCCCGCTCCACTCCACCGGCGGAATTTTCAACGGCCAGTAGGTGCGGCTGATTTGAGTACCGAAAAAAGCGGCGGAAGCCACCACCGGCTCGCCGATGTACTCACCACCCAATGCCGCCGCCAGGGTAATCCCACCCAGCGAGTGACCGATCCAGTGCGGGATCTGGCCGCTCTGCTCGCGCACGAACGCGCCAATGGCCGGCAAATCGTAACGGGCGTAGTCGGCAACACGGTTCTTGCGGTAGTTCTGGTTACGCTGGGACAAGCCGTGGCCACGCATTTCGGGAATCCAAACATCGAATCCCAGACGCGTCAGATAGGCGCCCAGTCCAAGCCCCTTCGGGGAAAACCAGAACCGACGATTGGAAAAGCTGCCGTGAAGCAGAATAACCGGAACGCCGCGCGCGTCGGAGCCATCCGCCATGCCCAGGCGCGTCACAGCCAGTTCGACGGTGCCGTCAGGGCTGTTGCCGGGTTTCAGACGATAGACGTCTTCGCTCAGATCGCCGCGCCGCTCGGCGCTGATCAGGGCGACAGGAAATAGGTTGCTGCTGCTTTGCATAATGCTCTTGCACAAAAAAGGGCGGCATCCAGAGGAGCCCGCCCTACTTCAATCTCAGAAAACGACTACTCCCTGTAGGAGCACAGCTTGCTGGCGATGGCGATTTTGAAGACGCCATCGCGGGCAAGCCTTGCTACTACAGTGAGCGGTCCGTTCACACACCATCAAGCCGAAGCTTGACCTTCAGCCAGGAAGAACCAGGTTTCCAGTACGGAATCGGGGTTCAGCGAAACGCTTTCGATGCCCTGTTCCATCAGCCATTTGGCCAGATCAGGGTGGTCCGAAGGGCCCTGACCGCAAATACCGATGTACTTGCCAGCCTTGTTGCAGGCCTGAATCGCGTTGGCCAGCAGCTTCTTGACCGCCGGATTACGCTCGTCAAACAGGTGCGCGATGATCCCGGAGTCACGATCCAGGCCCAGGGTCAGCTGGGTCAGGTCGTTGGAACCGATGGAGAAGCCGTCGAAGAACTCGAGGAACTCTTCAGCAAGGATCGCGTTGGACGGCAGCTCGCACATCATGATGATGCGCAGACCGTTTTCGCCGCGCTTCAGACCGTTCTCCGCCAACAGGTCGATGACCTGGCTGGCTTCGCCCAGTGTACGGACGAACGGCACCATGATTTCAACGTTGGTCAGGCCCATCTCGTTGCGCACGCGCTTGAGGGCACGGCATTCGAGTTCGAAGCAGTCACGGAACGATTCGCTGATGTAACGCGAAGCGCCGCGGAAGCCCAGCATCGGGTTTTCTTCTTCCGGCTCATAGAGCTTGCCGCCGATCAGGTTGGCGTATTCGTTGGACTTGAAGTCCGACAGACGCACGATGACCTTTTTCGGGGTGAACGCAGCGGCCAGGGTGCTGATGCCTTCAACCAGCTTCTCGACATAGAAACCGACCGGATCGTCGTAGCCGGCGATGCGCTTGTCGACACTGTCCTTGATGTCCTGCGGCAGACCGTCGTAGTTCAGCAGCGCTTTTGGGTGAACACCGATCATGCGGTTGATGATGAACTCCAGACGGGCCAGGCCCACACCGGCGTTCGGCAACTGAGCGAAATCGAAGGCGCGGTCCGGGTTGCCGACGTTCATCATGATCTTGAACGGCAGATCAGGCATGGCGTCCACGGAGTTTTTCTTGATGTCGAAGCCCAGTTCGCCTTCGAAGATGTAGCCGGTGTCGCCTTCGGCACAGGAAACGGTCACGCCCTGGCCGTCTTGCAACAGCTGGGTGGCGTTGCCGCAACCGACCACGGCCGGGATGCCCAGCTCGCGAGCGATGATCGCCGCATGGCAGGTACGGCCGCCACGGTTGGTGACGATGGCGCTGGCGCGCTTCATGACCGGTTCCCAGTCCGGGTCGGTCATGTCGGAGACCAGTACGTCGCCGGGCTGGACTTTGTCCATCTCGGACACGTCCTTGATGATGCGGACCTTGCCGGCGCCGATGCGCTGGCCGATGGCGCGACCTTCAACCAGCACGGTGCCGGTTTCTTTCAACAGGTAGCGTTCCATGACATTGGCCGAAGTGCGGCTCTTCACGGTTTCAGGACGGGCCTGAACGATGTAGAGCTTGCCGTCGTCGCCGTCTTTGGCCCATTCGATGTCCATCGGGCACTTGTAGTGCTTCTCGATGATCATCGCTTGCTTGGCCAGTTCGCTGACTTCGGCGTCAGTCAGGCAGAAGCGTGCGCGATCGGCCTTGTCGACGTCGATGGTCTTGACCGATTTACCGGCCGTGGCGACTTCGCCGTAGATCATCTTGATGGCTTTGCTGCCCAGGTTGCGACGCAGGATGGCCGGACGACCGGCTTCCAGCGTGCCTTTGTGGACGTAGAACTCATCCGGGTTCACCGCGCCTTGTACGACGGTTTCACCCAGGCCGTAGGCGCCGGTGATGAACACCACGTCACGGAAGCCCGATTCGGTATCGAGGGTGAACATCACGCCGGCGGTGCCGGTTTCGGAGCGGACCATGCGCTGCACGCCAGCCGACAGGGCAACCAGCTTGTGGTCGAAGCCCTGGTGGACGCGGTAGGAGATCGCGCGATCGTTGAACAGCGAAGCGAACACCTCTTTGGCGGCGCGAATGACGTTTTCGACACCACGGATGTTCAGGAAGGTTTCCTGCTGACCGGCGAAGGAAGCGTCCGGCAGGTCTTCGGCGGTAGCGGAAGAGCGCACGGCTACGGCCATGTCAGGGTTGCCGGCCGACAGCGTGGCGAACGCGGTGCGGATCTCGGCGTTGAGCTTTTCGGGGAATTCGGCTTCCATGATCCATTGACGGATCTGGGCGCCGGTCTTGGCCAGGGCATTGACATCATCGACGTCCAGGGCGTCGAGGGCGGCATGGATCTGATCGTTCAGGCCGCTCAGCTCGAGAAAATCACGATAAGCCTGAGCTGTCGTGGCGAAGCCACCGGGCACCGATACACCGGCACCTGCAAGGTTACTGATCATCTCGCCCAGGGATGCGTTCTTGCCCCCTACGTGCTCTACATCATGGACGCCGAGCTTATCGAGGGAAACTACGTACTCTACCAAGGTGATCTCTCCACTAACTGTGTTGGAAAAGCTCAGAAGCCGGCTGCTCTAAGGAGCGTTTGCCAGCTGTATGGCCTGGACCTGGAAAATAAGTGAGAATGCGGGCCACTGGCGGCCGGCAAATCGCGCCTATCATATCCAAGATTCGTCACTAGCTTAAGGCCCAAGGTGCAAATGAAACGATCTGCTTTCTTTATTTCCGACGGCACCGGCATCACAGCCGAGACCCTCGGCCAAAGCCTCCTGGCGCAGTTCGAAAACATTACCTTCAGCAAATTCACGCGGCCATACATCGACAACGCGGATAAAGCGCGGGCCATGGTACAACAAATCAACAAAGCCGCCGAAACCGACGGCTTTCGGCCGATCATCTTCGACACCATTGTCAACCAGGACATCCGTGAGATCCTCGCAACGTCCAATGGTTTCATGATCGACATTTTCTCGACCTTCCTGGCGCCTCTTGAACAGGAATTGACCGAGCATTCTTCCTACACCGTCGGCAAGTCCCACTCGATCGGCAGCAACTCCAATTACATGGAGCGCATCGAGGCGGTCAACTTCGCCCTCGACAACGATGACGGTGCGCGCACGCATTATTACGACAAGGCGGACCTGATTCTAGTGGGCGTGTCGCGTTGTGGTAAGACGCCGACGTGCCTGTACATGGCCATGCAATTCGGCATTCGCGCGGCCAACTATCCGCTGACCGAAGACGACATGGAACGCCTGCAACTGCCAGCAACCCTGCGTGCCCACCAGCACAAACTGTTCGGCCTGACCATCGACCCGGACCGCCTCACCGCGATCCGAAACGAGCGCAAGCCCAACAGTCGCTATTCGAGCTACGCCCAGTGCGAATTCGAAGTGCGCGAGGTGGAGAATCTGTTCCGTCGGGAGAACATTCCGCACATCAATTCCACGCATTTTTCGGTGGAAGAGATTTCGGCGAAGATTCTGGTGGAGAAAGGTGTGGAGCGGCGGTTCAAGTAGTTCTTTAGCGCCTGTCAGGCCGCCTTCGCGAGCAAGCCCGCTCCCACATTTGACCGAGTCGCGGCAAACGTACGCGGTCAAATGTGGGAGCGGGCTTGCTCGCGAAGAACGATTACACGGTCTCTGCCAGAGCCCCCGCCAACGCTTCAAACCCTTGCAGCAACAACCGATCATCCCCCGTCGAATTACACACACTCGCCCTGATAAACTGCGGCACCGCCCCCTGCCCGACCGCAAACGATTCAGCCGTCGCCACCAGATAATTATTCGCCTTGAGCTCCTCAGCAATCTGCGAGGCCCGCCAAGGCTCGGGCACTTCGATCCAGAAGTGCGGGCTATGCGGATGGGTTTTGTACGGCAAACCTTCCAGCAAACCACTGACCAACGCCTTGCGCCGACCGATCTCGGCAATCTGCTGGCCCAGCAACTGCTCGGCCATGCCGTTTTCTATCCACAGACTCGCCACCTCCAATGACAACGGGCTGGCCATCCAGCACGTCCCGCGTACGGCTGCGCTCAAGCGTCCGATCAACGGTTGCGGCGCATGCAGGTAACCGACCCGCAAACCCGCCGAAACCGCCTTGCTCAGACTGCCGATCAGCACCGAACGCTCCGGGGCGAAATGGCTCAAGGGTAACGGTCGCTGTTGAGCCAATACCGCGTGGGCTTCGTCTTCAAAGATCAACAGATTGTGCTGCCGACAGACCTCTGCAATCGCCTCCCGCCGTGCGACGGACATCACCGCAGCCGTAGGATTCTGGATTGTCGGTGTGCAATACAACGCCGACACACGATGATTGCGGCAAACCTCATCCAGGGCATCGGGCACCAGGCCTTCATCATTGATCCCGACGCCGATGAGTTTTATCCCGAGCTGGCGCGCGACTCTGATCAACCCCGGATAGGTCAGGTGTTCCGTCACCAACGTATCGCCCGCCTTGAGCAGCCCCATCAAGGCACACAACAGGCCGTGCTGGCCGCCGTTCACGCAAACGATCTGCTCGGCATTCGGGACAAATTCTTTATGCCTGAGCCAATGCGCGCCCGCCGCACGATAGCGTGGCAAACCGACGTCGACGGTGTAGCCGCTGATGTGTTGCAACGCCTCAGCATCAAGGGACAACGCTTGCAGGCTCCGACTCAGAAAAAGCGCTTCCTGCCCCGGAATCGGTTGATTGCGGCTCATGTCAAAAAACGCACGAGGCTCATTGCTGACATTGCGAAAGCCACCGTCCCGCGGTCGCTCCATTCCGCGCTGACGCACATAGGTGCCGTCTCCTACGCGAGCGACCACCAATCCCACCCGTTCGAGTTCACCGTAAGCGCGGCTGATGGTACCGATGGTCACACCAAGGCTATCCGCCAACAGGCGATGCGGCGGCAATTTGCAGCCGGACTCTATAACCCCTTCAGCAATGCCTTTCTCAACGGCGTCGGCGAGGCGCTTGTATTTCACACCCCGACCGTTCGCCAGGCCGTCGCGCAGGATTGACACCATGGCAATACTTGTTTTGACAGTCATTGCAGCCCCGAATAGCGTGCTTGAAACAGGCTCAATCAGGGATAGACCTTTTGCAGAAGGAGGTCAATTCCGACGATAAAAGGAGTTCGATCATGTCCATCGCCCTCAGCGCCCCTCCACGTACAGCGAAACCCTGGCTGGCCGCCTTGGTCACCAGCGTGTTGTTTTTGATCGTGTGCCTGAGTTGGGGCACCACGTGGCTCGGGATCAAGATTGCCGTTGAAAGCGTGCCGCCGCTGACCGCCGCCGGCCTGCGGTTCCTCATTGCCTTCCCGCTCTTTCTCGGCTTCGCCCTGATACGTCGTGAGCCGCTGCTGTTTCCCAAGGAAAGTCGCTGGTTTTTTATCTTTGTCACGCTGTCGTATTTCAGCCTGCCGTACTACTTGCTCAACTACGGCGAGATGCACGTTTCGTCCGGCCTGACGGCGCTGCTGTTCAGCTGCATGCCGGTGTTCATCCTGCTGTTTTCCTCGCTGTTTCTGCGGGAGAAAATCTACCCCTCGCAAGTGCTGGGCATCGCCATCGGCTTCAGCAGCCTGTTCATGATCATCCGCAGCCAGGGGCTGCATCTTGACCATGCCGAAATGCTCGGGGTGTTGGCGATCCTCTGCGCGGCGGTGATGCATGCGCTGTGTTACGTGGTGACGAAAAAACACGGCACGGCGATCAGCGTGATTACCTACAACACGCTGCCAATCGGCATCGCCGGGCTGATGCTGTTTGTCGCCGGGTTGAGTGTCGAAGCACCGGTGTTCGATGCCATCACCGCGCGTTCGTGGAGCGCCCTGCTCTACCTGGGGCTGGTGGCGTCGGTGGGCGGGTTTATCGTTTACTTCCTGCTGCTCAAGCGGCTGAGCCCGATCATTCTGTCGTTTGTGTTCATCATTTTTCCGGTGTTCGCGGTGATCATCGGAGCCTGGTACGAAGGGCAAACCTTGTCCCAGGAACTGATGATCTACTCGGCGATTTTGCTGACAGGGTTTGCGATCACCAAATTGCCTGTGGAGAAGTGGCTTAGATTACGAAGAGGTCCACAAACCGATTCACCGGTGTCGCTTCAAGCTTCGCCTGATCCTTGCACAACGCAAAGATCTCGGCGCTGCGCTGGGCGGTGAAGCGCGTCGCCAGGTTCGCCTTGAACTTGTCCTCTAGCAGCGGGATGCCGTCGGTGCGGCGACGGCGATGGCCGATCGGGTACTCCACCAACACGTTTTCGGTGCTGGTGCCGTCCTTGAAAAACACCTGTATCGCATTGGCGATGGAGCGCTTATCGGCCTCCAGGTATTCGCGGGTGTAGCGCGGGTCTTCGACGATGACCATCTTGTCGCGCAGCACATCGATGATCGGATGCGCCGCGTGAAAGACGTCCTCGTACTGCTCGGCCACCAGATTGCCGAACGCCAGCGGTACGGCTGTCATGTACTGGATGCAATGGTCACGGTCCGCCGCATTGGCCAGCGGGCCGACCTTGGAGATGATGCGGATCGCCGATTCGTGAGTGGTGATGACGATTTTGTCGATTTCGTGCAGGCGATTTCTGACTTGCGGATGCAACGTCACAGCCGCTTCGCAGGCCGTTTGCGCGTGGAACTCGGCCGGGAAGCTGATCTTGAACAGCACGTTTTCCATCACGTAGCTGCCGTACTTCCGGGAGAAGCTAAACGCGCGTTTGTCTTCAGGCTTGAGCGCCAGGTCGCTGTTGGTGTGGCTGAACAGCACGTCGTAGAAGCCCCATTGTTTCGCGGTGAGTACGCCGGGGATGCCCATTTCGCCACGCATCGCGATGTCTGCCAGACGCACGCCACGGCTGGATGCATCGCCGGCCGCCCAGGATTTACGCGATCCGGCATTCGGCGCATGACGGTAAGTGCGCAACGCCTGGCCGTCGGCGAACGCATGGGACAGCGCCGACAACAACTGCTCACGATTGGCGCCCATCAGCTTGGCGGTGACCGCGGTCGAGGCGACTTTCACCAGAATGACGTGATCCAGGCCTACACGATTGAAGGAGTTTTCCAGCGCGATCACGCCCTGGATTTCGTGAGCCATGATCATGGCTTCGAGCACCGCGCGAACGGTCAGCGGCGCTTCGCCATTGGCCAGGCGTTTTTGCGACAAGTGGTCCGCCACCGCGAGAATGCCGCCGAGGTTATCGGACGGATGGCCCCATTCGGCCGCGAGCCAGGTGTCGTTGTAGTCGAGCCAGCGGACGATGCAGCCGATGTCCCAGGCGGCCTTGACCGGGTCGAGGCGATAACGGGTGCCGGGGACGCGCGCGCCAAACGGGACAACGGTGTCTTCCACCATGGGGCCGAGGTGTTTGGTGCACTCAGGGAAGCGCAAGGCCAGCAGGCCGCAACCCAACGTGTCCATCAGGCAGTTGCGGGCGGTGTCGAGGGCTTCGGCGGACTGAATCTTGAAGTTGAGGACGTAGTCGGCAATGTCCTGCAGGACCGTGTCGTAGTCGGGGCGGTTGTTCTGGTCGACGTTGGTGCTCATGTTCGATTCACTCTTGAAGTGGTTCGTTGATGGGACCTCGGTTCAGGGTAAATCTCAGTCAGTTACTACTTTCTTATTCTGGAATGCGATCTAGTGTGGGAGCGGGCTTGCTCGCGAAAGCGGTGGATCATTCGACATCAATCCTGAATGTCAGACCGCCTTCGCGAGCAAGCCCGCTCCCACATGGGTTCGGTGTCGGGATTAGAAGGAATCACCCGGCACGCGGACGTAACCTTCCATCAACACCCGCGCACTGCGGCTCATGATGGCTTTGTTCACGGTCCACTCGCCGTTCACCAGGCTGGCTTCAGCGCCCACACGCAAGGTGCCGGACGGATGCCCAAAGCGCACGGCATTACGTTCGATACCGCCCGCGGCGAGGTTCACCAGCGTGCCGGAAATCGCTGCCGCCGTACCAATCGCCACAGCCGCCGTGCCCATCATCGCGTGGTGCAATTTGCCCATGGACAGCGCCCGCACCAGCAGATCGACATCAGCCGCCGCTATCGCTTTGCCACTCGAAGCAACGTAGTCCGCAGGCTTGGCCACAAAGGCAACCTTGGGTGTGTGCTGACGCTTGGCCGCTTCGTCCAGATCCTTGATCAGGCCCATGCGCAATGCGCCGTAAGCCCGAATGGTTTCAAACATCAGCAACGCTTTCGGATCGCTGTTGATCGCACCTTGCAGCTCGGTGCCGGTGTAACCGATGTCTTCGGCATTGACGAAAATCGTCGGAATACCGGCATTGATCATGGTCGCCTTGAAGGTCCCGACGCCAGGCACTTCGAGGTCATCGACCAGGTTGCCGGTAGGAAACATCGAACCGCCGCCGCCCTCTTCTTCCGCTGCCGGGTCCATGAATTCGACCTGCACTTCAGCGGCTGGAAAGGTCACGCCGTCGAGTTCGAAATCACCGGTCTCCTGCACTTCACCGTTGGTGATCGGCACGTGGGCGATGATGGTCTTGCCGATGTTGGCCTGCCACACGCGAACCACGGCAACGCCGTTGTGCGGGATGCGGCTGGCGTCCACCAGACCATTGCTGATGGCAAACGAACCGACCGCCGCCGACAGGTTGCCGCAATTGCCGCTCCAGTCGACGAAAGGCTTGTCGATGGACACCTGACCGAACAGGTAATCGACGTCGTGATCGGCCTTGGTGCTTTTCGACAGGATCACGGTTTTGCTGGTACTGGAGGTCGCGCCGCCCATGCCGTCGATTTGCTTGTCGTACGGGTCGGGGCTGCCGATCACGCGCAGCAACAAGGCATCGCGCGCCGGGCCTGGAACCTGTGCCGCTTCAGGCAGGTCTTTCAGGCTGAAGAACACGCCTTTGCTGGTGCCGCCGCGCATGTAGGTGGCAGGGATTCTGATTTGAGGTGCGTGAGCCATGATGTTCCTTTTAGGATCGGGCGAGGCCGCATGGCCCCGCCCGAACTCATCGTGTTAAACGGCAACCGCCGATTCTTCGAGGAAGTCCTGAGCGAAGCGTTGCAGCACGCCGCCGGCCTCATAGATCGACACTTCTTCGGCGGTGTCGAGACGGCAGGTCACCGGCACTTCGACGCGTTCGCCGTTCTTGCGGTTGATCACCAGCGTCAGCTCGGCACGCGGGGTGCGCTCACCAATCACGTCGTAGGTTTCGCTGCCATCGATGCCCAAGGTCTTGCGGTCGGTGCCCGGTTTGAACTCCAGCGGCAACACGCCCATGCCCACCAGGTTGGTGCGGTGAATGCGCTCGAAGCCTTCGGCGGCAATCGCTTCCACACCCGCCAGACGCACGCCTTTGGCCGCCCAGTCGCGGGACGAACCCTGACCGTAGTCGGCGCCGGCGATGATGATCAGCGGCTGCTTGCGTTCCATGTAGGTTTCGATGGCTTCCCACATGCGCATCACTTTGCCTTCCGGCTCGACACGAGCCAGCGAGCCCTGTTTGACCTTGCCGTTTTCCAGAACCATTTCATTGAACAGTTTCGGGTTGGCGAAGGTGGCGCGTTGCGCGGTCAAGTGGTCACCGCGGTGCGTTGCGTAAGAGTTGAAATCCTCTTCCGGCAAACCCATTTTCGCCAGGTATTCGCCGGCGGCACTGTCCAACATGATCGCGTTCGAAGGCGACAGGTGATCAGTGGTGATGTTGTCCGGCAGCACCGCCAGCGGGCGCATGCCCTTGAGCGGACGAGCCCCGGCCAGCGCGCCTTCCCAGTACGGCGGACGGCGGATGTAGGTGCTCATCTCGCGCCAGTCGTACAGCGGCGTCACTTTCGGACCGGTGTCTTCATGGATGGCGAACATCGGGATGTAGACCTGACGGAACTGCTCCGGCTTGACCGAAGCCTTGACCACCGCGTCGATTTCTTCGTCGCTCGGCCAGATGTCTTTCAGGCGGATTTCCTTGCCGTCGACCACACCCAGCACATCTTTTTCGATGTCGAAACGGATGGTCCCGGCGATGGCGTAAGCCACGACCAATGGCGGCGAAGCCAGGAAGGCGTTCTTGGCGTATGGGTGGATCCGGCCATCGAAGTTGCGGTTGCCGGACAGCACAGCGGTGGCGTACAGGTCGCGGTCGATGATCTCTTGCTGGATCACCGGGTCCAGCGCGCCGGACATGCCGTTGCAGGTGGTGCAAGCGAAGGCCACGATGCCGAAGCCGAGTTGCTCCAGTTCGGTGGTCAGGCCGGCTTCGTCCAGGTACAGCGCCACGGTTTTCGAACCCGGCGCCAGGGACGATTTGACCCACGGCTTGCGGGTCAGGCCGAGCTTGTTGGCATTGCGCGCCAGCAGGCCGGCGGCGATCACGTTGCGCGGGTTGCTGGTGTTGGTGCAACTGGTGATGGCGGCGATGATCACCGCGCCATCCGGCATCTGGCCGGGCACTTCGGTCCACTGACCGGAGATGCCTTGGGCGGCGAGGTCCGAGGTGGCGACGCGGGCGTGCGGGTTGCTCGGGCCGGCCATGTTGCGCACTACCGAGGACAGGTTGAAGGTCAACCCACGCTCGTATTGCGCATTCTTCAAGCTGTCAGCCCACAGGCCTGTGGTCTTGGCGTAGTTCTCGACCAACTGCACTTGCTCGTCTTCACGGCCGGTGAGTTTCAGGTAGTCGATGGTCTGCTGGTCGATGTAGAACATCGCGGCGGTGGCGCCGTATTCCGGGGCCATGTTGGAGATGGTCGCACGGTCGCCGAGGGTCAGCGCGGAGGCGCCTTCGCCGAAAAATTCCAGCCATGCGCCAACGACTTTTTGCTGACGCAGGAACTCCGTCAGCGCCAGCACCATGTCGGTGGCGGTGATGCCCGGTTGCAGCTTGCCCGTCAATTCGACGCCGACGCTTTCCGGCAGACGCATCCACGACGCGCGACCGAGCATCACGCTTTCAGCTTCCAGGCCGCCGACACCGATGGCGATCACGCCCAGTGCATCGACGTGTGGAGTGTGGCTGTCGGTGCCGACGCAGGTATCGGGGAACGCCACGCCGTCGCGCACCTGGATTACCGGAGACATTTTCTCCAGGTTGATCTGGTGCATGATGCCGTTGCCCGGCGGGATCACATCAACGTTCTTGAAGGCCTTTTTGGTCCAGTTGATGAAGTGGAAACGGTCTTCGTTGCGACGGTCTTCGATGGCGCGGTTCTTCTCGAACGCCTCCGGATCGAAACCACCGCGTTCGACGGCCAGGGAGTGATCGACGATCAATTGCGTCGGCACCACCGGGTTCACTTGCGCCGGGTCGCCACCTTGCAGGGCAATGGCGTCACGCAGGCCGGCGAGATCGACCAGCGCGGTCTGGCCGAGAATGTCGTGGCACACCACGCGGGCCGGGAACCATGGGAAGTCGAGGTCGCGTTTGCGCTCGATGAATTGCTTCAGGGATTCAGTGAGCGTGGCCGGGTCGCAGCGACGCACCAGGTTTTCCGCCAGCACGCGGGAGGTGTACGGCAGAGTGTCGTAGGCGCCGGGCTGGATGGCCTCGACAGCCGCGCGGACGTCGAAGTAATCCAGATGGCTGCCGGGTAGCGGTTTGCGGAATTTTGTGTTCATCGTCAAGACTCGGTCACGGTAGTTTCAAAAGGTGGGGCCTGGCACAGGTCTGGAAGCTCACACCGGCCCCTTGTGGGAGCGGGCTTGCTCGCGAATGCGGTGTATCAGTCGACATAGATGTTGAATGTCAGTCCGTCTTCGCGAGCAAGCCCGCTCCCACAGGGGGTTCTCGGTTCCTTCAGTTGCCGATGCTCAGGCCTTCACCATTCAGCGTTGTTCGATTGGCACGAACTTGCGCTGTTCGACGCCGACGTATTCGGCGCTCGGGCGGATGATGCGGTTGTTGGCACGTTGTTCGAACACGTGCGCCGCCCAGCCGGTCAGGCGCGAGCAGACGAAAATCGGGGTGAACAACTTGGTCGGGATGCCCATGAAGTGGTACGTCGACGCATGGTAGAAGTCGGCGTTCGGGAACAGTTTCTTCTGCTCCCACATGGTTGCGTCGATGGCTTCGGACACCGGGAACAACACGGTGTCGCCCACTTCCTCGGCGAGTTTTTTCGACCAGCCCTTGATCACCTCGTTGCGCGGATCGTTGTCCTTATAGATCGCGTGACCGAAGCCCATGATCTTGTCCTTGCGCGCAAGCATGCCGAGGGTGCCTTCGACGGCCTCTTGCGGCGAGCTGAAGCGCTCGATCATTTCCATCGCCGCTTCGTTGGCGCCGCCATGCAGCGGACCGCGCAGCGAGCCGATGGCCGCCGTGATGCACGAATACATGTCCGACAGCGTCGAGGCGCAAACCCGCGCGGTGAACGTCGAGGCGTTGAACTCGTGCTCCGCGTAGAGGATCAGCGAAACGTTCATCACTTTGACGTGCAACTCGCTCGGCTTCTTGTCGTGCAGCAGGTGCAGGAAGTGGCCGCCAATGGATTGTTCGTCACTCACGCAACTGATGCGCTTGCCGTCATGGCTGAAGCGATACCAGTAGCACATGATCGCCGGGAACGCGGCGAGCAAACGGTCAGTCACATCGTGTTGTTCAGAGAAGTCTTTCTCCGGTTCGATGTTGCCCAGGAACGAGCAACCGGTGCGCATCACGTCCATCGGGTGGGCGTCGGCGGGGATGCGCTCCAGCACTTCTTTCAGCGCTTGCGGCAGGTCGCGCAGCTTGCCCAGTTTGCTGATGTAAGCGGCGAGTTGGGTTTTGGTCGGCAGTTCGCCGTAAAGCAGCAGGTAGGCCACTTCTTCGAACTGTGCGTCAGCCGCCAGTTCGCGAACGTCGTAGCCACGATAGGTCAGGCCTGCGCCCGACTGGCCCACGGTGGACAGTGCGGTTTGCCCGGCAACCTGGCCACGGAGCCCGGCGCCACTGAGTACTTTTGCTTCGGCCATTGCTGTCTCCAGTTTTTGAATTTGTTAGGGGAAACCTGTAGCAGCGAGCCTGCTCGCGAAGGTGGACGGAACACCTCGGTGCATCACGGACACCGCGTTATCGTTGGCGTCCATCGCGAGCAGGCTCGCTCCTACAATTACTTCTTCGCAGCAAACAACGCATCGAGCTTCTGCTCGAAGGTGTGGTAGTCGATGCGATCGTAAAGCTCCATGCGGGTCTGCATGGTGTCGATCACGTTCTGTTGCGTGCCGTCACGGCGGATCGCGGTGTAGACGTTTTCCGCAGCCTTGTTCATCGCGCGGAACGCCGACAGCGGGTACAGCACCAGCGACACATCGGCAGCGGCGAGTTGCTCGGTGGTGTACAGCGGCGTCGCGCCGAACTCGGTGATGTTGGCCAGGATCGGCGCTTTCACGCGACTGGCGAACAGCTTGTACATGTCCAGTTCGGTGATGGCTTCCGGGAAAATCATGTCGGCGCCGGCCTCGATGCATGCGGCGGCGCGATCCAAAGCGGATTCCAGACCTTCCACTGCGAGGGCGTCGGTACGGGCCATGATCACGAAGCTGTCGTCGGTGCGCGCATCAACAGCAGCCTTGATCCGGTCAACCATTTCCTGCAGCGAGACGATCTCTTTATTAGGACGGTGACCGCAGCGCTTGGCGCCGACCTGGTCTTCGATGTGAATCGCCGCCGCGCCGAACTTGATCATCGACTTCACGGTACGCGCCACGTTGAACGCCGACGAACCGAAACCGGTGTCCACGTCCACCAGCAGCGGCAAATCGCAAACGTCGGTGATGCGACGCACGTCGGTCAGCACGTCGTCCAGGCCGGTGATGCCCAGGTCCGGCACGCCGAGAGAACCGGCAGCCACCCCGCCACCCGACAGATAAATAGCCTTGAAACCGGCGCGCTTGGCCAGCAGCGCGTGATTGGCGTTGATCGCGCCGACCACTTGCAGCGGATGTTCGCTGGCGACCGCATCGCGGAATCGCTGGCCTGGAGTGCTCTTGTTGGAACTCATGACTCACCTCGTTGAGTGGCTGTCTGGTTGGCGCCGTCCTGGTAGTGACGAGCGATATTGCGTTTGGAGGCGCCGATGTGGCGGCGCATCAACAACTCGGCGAGCTCACCGTCACGGTCGGCGATGGCGTCGAGAATTCGGTGGTGCTCGGCAAAGGCCTGACGCGGACGATTGGGCGTGGTGGAAAACTGGATGCGGTACATGCGCACCAGTTGATAGAGCTCGCCGCAGAGCATCTGCGTCAGGGTGCGGTTGCCGCTGCCCTGGATGATTCGGTAATGGAAGTCGAAATCGCCTTCCTGCTGGTAGTAGCCGACACCGGCCTGAAACGCCGCATCGCGCTCATGGGTTTCGAGGACCCGGCGCAGTTCGTCGATTTCTTCGAGCGTCATGCGTTCGGCCGCCAGACGGCAGGCCATGCCTTCGAGGGATTCGCGGATTTCGTAGAGTTCCAGCAGCTCGGCATGGCTCAACGAAACCACCCGCGCCCCGACGTGCGGTACGCGAACCAGCAGGCGCTGGCCTTCCAGACGGTGGATCGCCTCACGCAGCGGCCCGCGGCTGATGCCATAAGTGCGCGCCAGTTCCGGCTCGGAGATCTTGCTGCCCGGGGCGATCTCGCCCTTGACGATGGCCGCCTGAATGCGCCGGAAGACGTTCTCGGAAAGCGTCTCTGAATCGTCTTGGGCAATGACCGGGGGATCGAGTTGATCCAGCATATTGTCGACACCTTGAAAGCGGATGCCGCAAAAACTAGCGAATACAGGCCGACTAGTCAAAGAGAAAATCGGTATTGTCGACAATCGTCTAATAACCGGCCGCACCATAACAAAGCAGTACTGTGGTTTATAGCCACCCGCCAGCGCTGGCGCCATAAAACCACCGTGCTAGAATGCCGGCCGCATTTGTTTGTGACATCTGCACTGCTTGTCATAAACAGTTGATAGGCATACGAGGGAGCTTGCGCAGCGATGCCAGGGCCTTGAATCGAAATACGGACCGCTGCGCACCAGGATTTATGAGACTCAAGCCCTTCCCCACCTTCCTTTATCTTCTTTGCCTGCCCGGTTTTGCCGCGGCAGGGGAAAAGACTGTCTACGGCCTCAACGAGTACGCCTCCCTGGACGGCATCAACCTGGAAGTCGCCGCCAAACTCGACACCGGGGCGAAAACCGCGTCCCTGAGCGCCCGAGACATCAAACGCTTCAAACGCAATGGCGAGTCCTGGGTGCGCTTCTATCTGGCCATTGACGCTGCGCACTCACACCCGATCGAACGGCCACTGGCCCGCGTCAGCAAGATCAAGCGCCGGGCCGGCGACTACGACCCGGAGGAAGGCAAGAAGTACACCGCCCGTCCGGTGATCGAGCTGAATATCTGCATGGGTTCGGCTTTACGCAGTATCGAAGTGAACTTGACCGACCGCAGCGCCTTCCAATACCCGCTCCTGATCGGCTCCGAAGCGCTGAAACGCTTCGATGCGCTGGTCGACCCCAGTCTTAAATACGCTGCTGGCAAACCCGCCTGCGCCACCGACGCTCATACCGCAGAGTAATTCCAATGCGCTCTCTTACCCTTCATCTGAAATTCCTGATCGCCATCCTGGTGGTGCTGGGTATTTCAGTCACGGCCTATCAGATCTTCGTGCTCGGCATCCCCGTGACCGAAGACGCTACCGACGACTTGTGGAACATCGACGCCAAAGTCGAGTTCGTCGCCAGTACCAAGGACCCGGTCAAGATCCAGATGTTCGTGCCGCCATTGAGCCGCGATTACGTCAGCCTCAACGAGAGTTTCATTTCCAATAACTACGGCGTGGCCGTGAACCGTGTCGACGGCAACCGCAAAGTCACCTGGTCGGCACGTCGGGCCAAGGGCAATCAAACGCTTTATTACCGCCTGGTATTGACCAAGCGCTACACCGGTGAAAAATCCAAGGTCAAAGGGCCGACCTTCCGTGACAGCATCGCCGTCGAAGGCGCGGAAAAAGTCGCCGCCGAAGCCCTGCTCGCGCCGATCCGCCAGCACTCGGCCGACGTCGAAACCTTCATCGGCGAAGCCATCAAGCGTGTCAACAATCTCAACGACGACAATGTGAAGCTGTTGCTGGCCGGCGATCCGTCCCCCGGGCACAAGGCGAAAATCGTCGAATTGGTGCTGTCCATCGCGCACGTGCCGGTGGAAAAGGTCCACACCATTCGTCTGGTGGCCGACCAGCCGCAAATGCCGGAACTCTGGTTGCGCAGTTTCAACGGCACCGACTGGCTGTACTTCAACCCGGAAACCGGTGAACAGGGCCTGCCGACCGATCGCCTGCTATGGTGGACCGGTGACGAAAACCTGATCACCGTCGATGGCGGCAAGAAGGCCAACGTGACCTTCAGCCTGAACAACAGCGAAATGAACGCGATTCGCCTGGCCAAGCTGACCGACGAAAACACCGACGCCAACTTTCTCGAATACTCGCTGTACGGCCTGCCGCTGCAAACCCAGCAGACCTTCATGATCATGGTGATGATCCCGATCGGCGTGCTGGTGATCCTGATCCTGCGCAACCTGATCGGCATTCAGACCCTCGGCACCTTTACGCCGGTGCTGATCGCCCTGGCATTCCGGGAAACCCAGCTCGGCTTCGGCATCATGCTGTTTACGGTCATCACGGCGCTGGGCCTGTCGCTACGCTCCTACCTTGAACACTTGAAGCTGCAAATGCTGCCGAGGCTGTCGGTGGTGCTGACTTTCGTGGTGGTGCTGATCGCGGCGATCAGCCTGTTCAGCCACAAACTCGGCCTGGAGCGCGGTTTGTCGGTGGCACTGTTCCCGATGGTGATTCTGACCATGACCATCGAACGCCTGTCGATTACCTGGGAAGAACGCGGTTCCGGCCACGCCATGAAAGTGGCGATCGGTACGCTGTTCGCCGCGTCGCTGGCGCACCTGATCATGAGCGTTCCGGAACTGGTTTACTTCGTGTTCACCTTCCCGGCGATCCTGTTGATCCTGGTGGGCTTCATGCTGGCCATGGGGCGTTATCGCGGCTACCGCCTGACCGAACTGGTGCGTTTCAAGGCCTTCCTGAAGAAGGCTGACGCCTGATGTTCGGCTTCTGGAAGACCTGGAAGGCCCTGGAAGCCCGGGGCATCATGGGGATCAATCGGCGTAACGCAGACTACGTGCTCAAGTACAACAAGCGCAGTCTGTACCCGATTGTCGACGACAAGATCATCACCAAGGAACGCGCCATCGCCGCCGGCATTCATGTGCCGGAGCTGTATGGCGTGATTTCCACCGAGAAAGAAATCGACAACCTCGACGCCATCATCGGCGGGCGCAACGACTTCGTGATCAAACCGGCCCAGGGCGCGGGCGGTGACGGCATCATTGTGATTGCCGACCGTTTCGAGGGCCGCTATCGCACGGTGTCCGGCAAGATCATCAGCCATGAGGAAATCGAGCACCATATCTCCAGCATCCTGACCGGCCTCTACTCCCTGGGCGGTCATCGGGATCGGGCGCTGATCGAGTACCGCGTGACCCCGGACCAGATCTTCAAGAGCATCAGCTATGAAGGCGTGCCGGACATTCGGATTATCGTGCTGATGGGTTACCCGGTGATGGCCATGCTGCGGCTGCCCACCCGCCAGTCCGGCGGCAAGGCCAACCTGCACCAGGGCGCCATCGGCGTCGGTGTAGACCTCGCCACCGGCCTGACCCTGCGCGGCACCTGGCTAAACAACATCATCACCAAACACCCTGACACCACCAACGCAGTGGACGGCGTGCAACTGCCCTACTGGGACGGTTTCATGAAACTTGCCGCGGGCTGCTATGAGCTGTGCGGGCTGGGTTATATCGGTGTCGACATGGTGCTGGACCAGGAAAAGGGGCCGCTGATTCTCGAACTCAACGCCCGGCCAGGGTTGAACATTCAGATTGCCAATGATTGCGGGCTGACGTTGCGCACCCATGCGGTTGAAGCGCGGCTGGAAGAGTTGAAGGCTCGCGGGGTTGTTGAGACGGTGGAGGAACGGGTTGAGTTCGTTCAGGAAATGTTTGGGCATATTCCTGCGGTTGAGGGCTGAAACCCTTACATCGATCGTTCCCACGCTCCGCGTGGAAATGCCGCCACGGACGCTCTGCGTCCGCCTGTGACGCGGAGCGTCACGGGATGCATTCCCACGCAGAGCGTGGGAACGATCAAACAGCCTTCTATCTAGCAATCCCCGACATCCCCTCTAGGAGCAATTCCCCGAGGAGACTACAATCGCCACCCCGCCTCGATGGCTGATCTGCCCCGCCCATGTTGACCTGTTCCGTACACCCGCTGCCCTATTGCGCCAACCCCGCCGAGTACTTCGCGGCGATTCGTCACGCCCCCGGTGCCGTGCTGCTCGACAGTGGCCGGCCGAGTGCCGAGCGTGGACGTTATGACTTGCTCAGTGCCTGGCCGCTGGAGCAAATAGCGGTATTGCCTGACGAAAGTGGCAGCGATTTCCTGCAACGCCTTCGCGACAATCTGACACGACTCGGTGAAGCGGCTGTTCCTTACGATTTGCCCTTCGCTGGCGGCCTGATCGGTTACCTGAGCTACGACTTCGGCCGGCGTTTGGAAAACCTGCCGAGTCAGGCGCAGGACGATCTGCAACTACCCGACGCACGTTTCGGGCTGTATGACTGGGCACTGATCACCGATCACCAACTGAATACAAGTCAGTTGGTTTTCCACCCGTCGCTGATCGACAGCGAACGTCAGCGTCTGATCACGCTATTCAGTGAGCTGTCGGTTGAAGCGGTCGAGCCTTTCACGTTGAAAGCGCCGATGAAGGCCGACCTGAGCGCTGACGAATATCGCCACGCGCTAGAACGCATTCAGCAGTACATCCAGGCCGGCGACTGTTACCAGGTCAACTTCGCCCAGCGTTTCCGCGCGCAGTGCCAGGGCGATCCATGGGCGGCGTATTGCGCGCTGCGGGCGGCGTGCCCGACGCCGTTTTCCGGTTTCCAAAGTTTGCCCGACGGCGGTGCGGTACTGAGCCTGTCGCCAGAACGCTTCGTCAAAGTCAGCGAACGCCATGTGGAAACCCGCCCGATCAAAGGCACCCGCCCTCGCGGACTGACCGCTGCCGAAGATGCGGCGAACGCCGCCGAACTGCTGGCCAGCCCCAAGGACCGCGCGGAAAACCTGATGATCGTCGACCTGCTGCGCAATGACCTCGGCCGGACTTGCCGTATCGGGTCGGTGCGGGTGCCGGAGTTGTTCAGCCTGGAAAGCTACCCGAACGTGCATCACTTGGTGAGCAGCGTAACCGGTGAGCTGGCGGATGACCGGGACGCCTTGGACCTGATCGCTGGCAGCTTCCCGGGCGGCTCGATTACCGGCGCACCGAAAATTCGCGCGATGCAAATCATCGACGAACTGGAGCCCACGCGTCGTGGGCTGTACTGCGGGTCATTGCTCTATCTGGACGTGCGCGGCGAGATGGACAGTTCGATCGCGATTCGCAGCTTGTTGGTGAAAGATGGGCAGGTGTGTTGCTGGGGCGGTGGCGGGATCGTCGCGGACTCGGAGTGGCAGGCCGAATATCAGGAATCGATTACCAAGGTGAAAGTCCTGCTCGATACCCTGCAAAACCTCTGACACCACACTTAATCGTTCCCACGCTCTGCGTGGGAATGCCTCAATGGACGCTCCGCGTCCGCTTTGGGACGCGGAGCGTCCCGGGCTGCATTCCCACGCGGAGCGTGGGAACGATCACCGTCAACTACGGTAGTTACAAACTCAAAGCCCGGTTGGAAGCCTTGATGAATTCCTGCTTCAGCTCCTCAAAACTGTGCACCGCCGGGAACTGCGGAAACTCGCGAATCACATTGTCCGGCGCATGGAACAGAATTCCCGCATCCGCCTCGCCCAGCATCGTGGTGTCGTTGTAGGAATCCCCCGCCGCGATCACCCGGTAGTAAAGGCTCTTGAAGGCCAAAACCGACTGGCGCTTGGGATCTTTCTGACGCAATTGATAGCTCGTCACCCGACCGGAATCGTCCGTAATCAGACGATGGCAGAGCAAGGTCGGGAAGCCCAGTTGACGCATCAGCGGCTGGGAGAACTCGTAGAACGTGTCCGACAGAATCACCACCTGAAAGCGCTCACGCAGCCAGTTGACGAACTCGATGGCGCCGTCCAGCGGCTGGAGCGTGGCAATCACTTCCTGGATGTCGGAGAGTTTCAAGCCGTGCTCGTCGAGAATCCGCAGACGCTGCTTCATCAGCACGTCGTAGTCGGGGATGTCCCGGGTGGTGGCCCTGAGGGACTCGATCCCGGTTTTTTCGGCGAAGGCGATCCAGATTTCCGGGACCAATACACCTTCAAGATCCAGACAGGCAATTTCCACAAGACACTCCCATTTGTATTGATTATTGAGTCGAGCGAGCAAAAGGACTGCCGAACTCTAGCGATTCAAGCAAGCCTGCGCAACGCAGAGGGCGCGCCAGCGGCCGCAGGATTTTGTTACCATCAGCCCCATATAGAGCGCCCAGCGCCACCGACCTGTAGGAAGCCGCCCTGATGAGCCCAACGTTCGACGTCGTGGAACTCGCCACGACCTATGCCAACAAATCCGCCCAGGACATCCTGAAACTCGCGTTCGCCGAGTTTGGCGATGACCTGTGGATATCTTTCAGCGGCGCCGAAGACGTGGTGCTGGTAGACATGGCCTGGAAGCTGAACAAGAACGTCAAAGTGTTCAGCCTCGACACTGGCCGTCTGCACCCCGAGACCTATCGCTTCATCGATCAGGTGCGCGAGCACTACAAGATCGACATCGAACTGGTGTCGCCGGACTACACCAAGCTCGAACCCTTCGTGAAGGAAAAAGGCCTGTTCAGTTTCTACAAGGACGGCCATGGCGAATGCTGCGGCATCCGCAAGATCGAGCCGCTACGTCGCAAGCTCTCGGGAGTGACGGCCTGGGCCACCGGGCAGCGTCGGGATCAGAGTCCTGGAACTCGCAGCGCCGTCGCGGTGCTGGAAATCGACACAGCGTTCTCCACCCCGGAACGCACCTTGTACAAATTCAACCCGCTGGCACAAATGACCAGTGAAGAGATCTGGGGCTACATCCGCATGCTGGAGCTGCCGTACAACAGCCTGCATGAACGCGGGTTCATCAGCATCGGCTGCGAGCCCTGCACCCGCCCGGTGTTACCGAACCAGCACGAGCGCGAAGGTCGTTGGTGGTGGGAAGAAGCGACGCAGAAAGAATGCGGGTTGCATGCGGGCAATATCATCAGCAAATCCAAGGAATAACCTCTCGGTCTTGTCAGATCCAAATGTGGGAGCGGGCTTGCTCGCGAAGAGGCCTCCACATTCGACATCTATGTTGAATGTCAGTCCGCTTTCGCGAGCAAGCCCGCTCCCACAGGTTCTATGATCGACTCCAAAAATGTGTACACAGGAATGTCACCATAGGTGCCATTTGTGTGTGCACTTTTCATTTCAGCGCCCCAAAAAGTTACACGCCCCTGCCCTGACTTCCTCAGTCGACATTTCCTGCAAATCCCACTGAAAAATAAATACCTGTTCAAACAGTCAATTTATATCGCCTTTATTTCAGTCACTTATCGCCTACTGATAACAAAACGAAATTAGCGCCGAAATTCATAGATCGCTGACTGGCATGGATCTGGCTTAAGTGCATACATGTTTTGTATACAATCATTTCAAAACATACACACACTTTAGATCCGCAAGCCTGAAGCGCCCTATCCCGTACAGGCTGCAGATGCCCCGTAACCAATGATGCTGACTGCCCGCGACGAAGATTTGTCGAGCCAACGCTCATGCACAGTCATCGCGACGCCAAGCTCGGAGCCTGCCGGAATGCGTACTAGCCTCTCCAACAACAACATCGCGCTGGATCTTCCCTCTTTCCCACCCGCTTCACCCCCTCACGACCAAACGATTCAAGAACCCGTCGTACTCAGCCCTCGCCTGCACAACCAGGACCTGGCGCCGACCAAGGCCGAAGGTCGACGCTGGGGCCGCTACAGCATCTTCGCCCTGTGGACCAACGACGTTCACAACATCGCCAATTACTCATTCGCCATCGGGCTGTACGCCCTCGGACTGGGCGGCTGGCAAATCCTGCTGTCCCTGGGGATCGGCGCGGCGCTGGTGTATTGCTTCATGAACCTCTCCGGCTACATGGGACAGAAGACCGGCGTGCCGTTTCCTGTCATCAGCCGGATCAGTTTCGGCATTCACGGGGCACAGATTCCTGCATTGATCCGTGCCGTTATCGCCATCGCCTGGTTCGGGATTCAGACGTACCTGGCCTCGGTGGTCTTTCGGGTACTGCTGACCGCCATTCATCCAGGCTTCGCCGACTACGACCACAACTCGATCCTCGGCCTATCGAGCCTGGGCTGGGTGTGTTTCGTGGCGATCTGGTTCGTGCAACTGGTGATTCTTGCCTATGGCATGGAAATGGTGCGGCGCTACGAAGCATTCGCCGGGCCAGTGATTCTGCTGACCGTCGCCGCCCTCGCCGCGTGGATGTACTTTCAGGCCAACGCGACCATCGCCTGGTCGATCCGCGAACCACTGACCGGCGGCGAGATGTGGCGCAACATCTTTGCCGGTGGCGCGTTGTGGCTGTCGATCTACGGCACGCTGATCCTCAATTTCTGCGACTTCGCCCGTTCTTCGCCGTGCCGCAAGACCATCAAGGTCGGTAATTTCTGGGGCCTGCCGGTGAATATCCTGGTGTTCGCCAGCATCACCGTCCTGCTCTGCGGTGCGCAATTTCAGATCAATGGCCGGATCATTGAAAGCCCGACCGAGATCATCGCCTCGATTCCCGACACCTTCTTTCTGGTGCTCGGTTGCCTGGCGTTCCTGATCGTCACCGTGGCGGTGAACATCATGGCCAACTTCGTCGCCCCGGCCTTCGTGCTGAGCAACCTGGCGCCCAAATACCTGACGTTCCGCCGCGCCGGGCTGATCAGCGCAACCATCGCGGTGCTGATCCTGCCGTGGAATCTCTACAACAGTCCGCTGGTGATCGTGTATTTCCTGTCCGGCCTTGGCGCCCTGCTCGGCCCGTTGTACGGGGTGATCATGGTTGACTACTGGCTCGTACGAAAAGGTCAGGTCAACGTGCCGCAGTTGTACAGCGAAGACCCCAACGGTCCTTATTACTACAGCCGGGGAGTCAATTTACGCGCCGTCGCGGCGTTCATTCCTGCCGCGCTGATCGCCATTGTCCTGGCGCTGGTACCCGGCTTCGACAGCGTATCGCCTTTCTCCTGGCTGATCGGTGCCGGGATTGCCGGAATGCTCTACCTGATCATCGCCAAACGGCAGCCCCATTACGCCGACGTCAGCGGCGAAGCCATCGCCGTCGATAACGTCAGCCATTAATCCCTTGGCGGCCCGGCACCGTCGGGCCGCAGAACCACCCGCTATAAGGACTTCCCATGCGAATTCTCGTGGTCAACGTCAACACCACCGAATCCATCACCCAGGCCATCGCGCGTTCGGCTCAGTCCGTGGCCGCGCCGGGCACGGAAATCATCGGCCTGACGCCCTACTTCGGTGCTGACTCCATCGAAGGCAATTTCGAAAGTTATCTGGCCGCCATCGCGGTGATGGACCGGGTAATGTCCTACGACCAACCCTTCGACGCCGTAATCCAGGCCGGTTACGGCGAGCACGGCCGCGAGGGTTTGCAGGAGTTGCTCAACGTGCCGGTGGTGGACATCACCGATGCGGCGGCCAGCACTGCCATGTTCCTCGGCCATGCCTACTCGGTGGTCACCACGCTGGACCGCACTGTGCCGCTGATCGAGGACCGCCTCAAACTGTCCGGACTCTGGGACCGTTGCGCGTCGGTGCGGGCCAGCGGTTTGGCGGTGCTGGAACTGGAATCCGATCCTGAGCGTGCGCTGGAGGCGATTATTCGTCAGGCGGAACTGGCCGTGCTTGAAGACAAGGCCGAGGTGATTTGCCTGGGCTGCGGCGGCATGGCCGGGCTGGATGAACAGATTCGCCGGCGCACTGGCGTACCGGTGGTGGATGGTGTGACGGCGGCGGTGACGATTGCCGAGTCGTTGGTGCGGTTGGGATTGTCGACGTCCAAGGTGCGGACCTATGCGACGCCGCGACCGAAGAAAATTATTGGCTGGCCCGGGCGTTTCGGGCAGTAGACCGCGTTATCGTTCTTCGCGGGCAAGCCACGCTCCCACAGGTTCTGTGTCGTATCTCAATAATGTAAACGACGCAGATCTTGTGGGAGCGTGGCTTGCCCGCGATGGCCGCGCCTCGGTTTTGAGCCTGACTCAGAGCGCACTAAAACGCTGCCCCAGCCCCTGCTCCGCAAACTGCTCAATGATGAAATCCACAAACGCCCGGGTCTTGCCCGGCAGCAGTTTGTGTTCAGCGTAATAAATGGAAATGTTGCCATCATCGACAAACCATTCCGGCAGCACCCGCTGCAAGGTCCCGGCCTCCAGATAGCCCACGGCAAACGGCATGCTCACCAGCGCAATGCCCAACCCTTGGACGGCGGTGGCGCAGGCTGCCTCCGAATCGCTCATGGTCATCCGCGCCTTGAGCGTCAGCGGGCTGTGTTGCTGGGTGCGACTGGTCAATTGCCAGGAACGCACACGACCCGTCTGTGGCGATCGAATCAGGATGCCATCGTGATGTTTGAGATTATCGGGCTCGGCAATCACCTCACGCCCTGCAAGATAGTCGGCTGACGCGACCAACACCCGATGGGCCGGTGTCAGCTTGCGCGCCACTACCCCCTGCGGCAGCTCGAATCCCCCACCAATCGCCGCATCGAAACCCTGAGCGATCAAATCGACCTGACGGTTATCGAAATGCCAGTCCGGGTTGATCGCCGGAAAGCGCCGCAGAAACTCCCCGAGCAACGGCACGATGTACAAACGCCCGAACACCGTGCCCATGCTGACCTTCAACGTCCCCGCGGGTAGCCCCTCGGCGCTGGCCAGATTGGCCACGGCATTCTGGATCGTGTGAAGACTGGAACTCACTTCGCCGAGAAACCGATGACCCGCTTCAGTGAGCGTCAGGCTGCGAGTGCTGCGCTGAAACAGCCGCACACCCAGCCGCGCTTCAAGCTTGGCGACGCTCTTGCCCACCGCCGCCGGGGTCAGGCTCAAGCGACGTGCGGCCTCGGCGAAGCTGCCGACCTCGGCACTGCGCACGAAGCATTCGATACTGCTGAAGGTTTCCATAAGCGCCACTATAAACTTTTGGTTTACACAGACTATCGCAATTACCGTCTACACAGCTGGTAACACTGAATCGATACTAGGCTCCATCAACCGAGACATCTCGCCTCGGGACTTTGGAGATCGATATGACTACTCAGAACCTCAGCGGCAAAGTGGCTTTGATTCAAGGCGGATCCCGCGGTATCGGTGCCGCCATTGTCAAACGCCTGGCCGCTGAAGGCGCGACAGTGGCCTTCACCTACGTCAGCTCCACGGCCAAGGCCGAAGAATTGCAACACAGCATCACCGGTAACGGCGGCAAAGCCCTCGCCATCAAGGCTGACAGCGCCGACGCCGAGGCCATTCGCGACGCCGTGACCGCCACCGTAAACGCCTTTGGCCGCCTGGACATTCTGGTCAACAACGCAGGCGTACTGGCCGTTGCCCCCTTGGAAGATTTCAAACTCGAAGACTTCGACCAGACCCTCGCGATCAACGTGCGCAGTGTATTCATCGCCACCCAGGCCGCCGCCAAACACATGACCGAAGGCGGTCGCATCATCAACATCGGCAGCACCAACGCCGACCGCATGCCCTTCGCCGGTGGAGGCCCGTACGCCATGAGCAAGTCGGCGCTGGTCGGCCTGACCAAAGGCCTGGCGCGCGACCTCGGCCCGCGCGGCATCACCATCAACAACGTGCAACCGGGCCCGGTCGACACTGACATGAACCCGGCCACCGGTGACTTCGCCGAAAGCCTGATCCCGTTGATGGCGGTGGGTCGTTACGGCAAAGCGGAAGAAATCGCCAGCTTCGTCGCCTACCTCGTCGGTCCCGAAGCTGGCTACATCACCGGTGCCAGCCTGACCATCGATGGTGGTTTCGGCGCCTGATGTTCTGAATCACGCATAAAAAAACGCCGGTAACCCTGATCAGGTTGCCGGCGTTTTTTCATGTACCCGGCCTTAAGCCCATTCGAGCGCCGGCAATCCGCAAGCACTCGGCTTGAACGCTTTCAGCGTACGAAGAATGCCGTCGGCGTGTGCGTATTTTTCGTCAGCCATCGCCGCATCCGGGATCGCAATCGCGGTCATTCCCGCCGCTTTCGCCGCCGTGACACCGAACGGCGAATCCTCGAACACCAGGCAATCCTCAGGCGCGACACCCAGGCGCCGCGCCGCCGTGAGGAAGATGTCCGGCGCCGGTTTGGCCGCGCCGACCTCCGGATCATCGGCCGTCACGATGAAATCGAACAGCGCGAACCAGTCGCGGTGCAAGGTGGTTTTCTGGCCGAACGACTGACGCGAAGAGCTGGTGCCCACCGCAATCGGAATGTTATTGGCCTTCAGATGCCGAACCAGCTCCTGTGCGCCAGGCATCGCCAGTGCTGTAGGAAAACGCTCGCGCATCAGCGGTTCGCGGATCACCAGAAACTCTTCGGCGGTAATCGGCAGGTCCAGCGCCTCGACCACATAACGCGCCAGATCGCCCGCGCCACGGCCGATGATGTTCTGCTTGATGCTCCAGTCGAAGACCCGCCCGTAACGCGCGGCAATTATCGACGTGACTTCGGTGTAAATGCCCTCGGTGTCCAGCAACAAGCCATCCATATCGAAAATCACGGCCTTGATCGGGCCGAATTCATTTAGCGGTGCATTCATCGCATCTGATCCGTTTTCTAATGACATCCCAGAGGCGGCTCAGGTACGGCCGGGTCCGCGATCGATTAAAGGATTCAGCAGCATAGCGAGCGCAGCGGGCATAGAGCAACGGGCAATACCTGATCGGTATTGAAACCTGCGCCGAAGTGCTGTTGGTCATTTAACGATTTCCCCTACACCAAACACTTACTTTCCTGACTTCTTTCCTCGCCGATCCCACGCAAAGTCTCGCGCTCTGAATTGATCCGCGCGAGGGACAGCGAATGTTCATACCTGACAACCTCCTGGCCTTGAACAACACCATCGGGCTGCTGGTGGTCGCCGCCATGGACCCTGAGCAGCCGAATGTCGAAGCGGTATTGGGTGATTTTCGACTGTGCCTGAACGACTACGACGCCTGGGCTGAAAGTTTCTGGACCGGCAAGGCCCTGGATGTCGAGCAAGTATTCAAGGTCGGCAACGAAGTCCGGCTTAGCGCGCCGAAGAATTCCACTACGCCTGTCAGCGCGACAGTCGCCGCGTGCCCGGCCAGCGGCCCGTTGACCCTGGTGCATATGTTTGAGGCGGCGCGCTTCGTGCCGATCGGCAATACGCCGGTGATGCTTGAACCTTTGCTTTCCGACGTGGTGGGTAAGCAGACATTCGGCAAGCCGATCTACGACGAGATCGGCCCCAGCGGCATTCTGGAAATCCCCGATTGCCAGCGCGGCCAGCGTTATCGCATCACTTTCTTTCCCGATGTATCCGCCGATCACGTCAAAGCACTTTACGCCTCCTATCAGGGCGTCATCGACGAGCTGGAAGGCTGGTTGCGCAACGAGTGGACGAGCGAGTTCGAACCGGCGTGGGCCGGGTTCTCCCAGGCCGCTTTCATCGAGCGCTACGGCATGCTGCAACAGGCCGATTGGCGCGGCTTCGAGAACTCGCTGAACGGTTTGTGGGATGACGTAAAACAGGTTTACGCCCTGATCGCCGACCTGCAGGCCAACAGCGAAAAACTCCTTGAATACCTGACCCGATCCGAGCTTGAAACGCTGCTGAACGCTTCGGCGGAATCCATCGCCAAGGTGTTGCTGATGCTGAGCGACGAGCCGTTGATGTTCATTCATCTCGCGGCGTTCACCAGTTGGCTGAGGATGCTGCCGCCGCAGTACATCGCCGAGGTCGTGGCGGAAATTCGTACGGAGATTTTGATCAGTTTCCTGCTCATGTGCCTTACCAGTCCTGCGGGACTGAAATTGCACCTGAGTGAGAAGGTGCTGTCCAGAATCAAGTCCCCGCGAACCCGGAAATGGCTGGCGGGCGCCAGTTTGCGACTGGCTGAGCTCACCGCCAGGTCTGACCTGACAGCCCACGCGGGCACGCTAAAACCGCTGATGGTCCACAGCCGGCATGCACCGATCAAACCTGCGCCCGCCGTGCCGTTGCAAATCACCCCAGGTGTTGCGCCAGTTCTGTCGGTGAAGAATCCAGTGGCCATCGCGCGCGACAAGTCTCAAGCCCTGACCAGGATTGGTCGGCAGGAACATCGCGACGATGCGCCCGATCAAGCGAAAAACCCCAACGGCGACAGCGCCGATTCCGTTGATAAAACCGCCACCAACAAATGCCCGGTGTCGATGGTCACCGGCGAAGAACTGCTGACCCTGACCGACGGTGCGCTGGACGGGATTTTGCCGTTCGAGTTCACCCGGCTCTATCGCACCAGTGCAGTGGAGATCGATTGCGGGCTGGGGTTTGGCTGGAGTCATTCGCTGTCGCATCGACTGGAAATCGACGGCGACAGCGTTATCTGGATCGACCACGAAAACCGCCGCACCACCTTCCCGCTGCCAACCAGTGAACGCCCGGCGATTCACAACAGTCTGTCGCGGGCGGCGATTTATCTGGGTGACGAGCCGGAAGAACTGATTCTCGCCCAGGCGGGGGAAAAATCGCGGTTTTTCCATTTCCGTGCCGGGCGTCTGACGGCGATCAGCGATGCCTACGGCAATCGGCTGACGGTGCAACGGGACATTTCTGACAGGATCAAACGCCTCGACAACGGCGCCGGGCGCTCCCTTTTGTTGCGCTATGACCGCCGCCATTTGCTCGCCGTCGACTATCAGCGTTTTCAGCCCGCCGACACCCTGGAAGACGCCTGGCGTACCGAACAAACACTGGTTGCCTACCGCTACGACGCTCGTCATCGCTTGATCGCCGCCACCAATGCCGCCGGCGAAAGCGAGCGCTACGACTACGACGATCAGCACGTCATCCTGCAGCGGCAGTTGGCCGGTGGGGCGAGTTTCTTCTGGGAGTGGGAAAGGTCCGGTAAGGCGGCCCGATGTGTCCGGCATTGGGCGTCGTTTGCACAAATGGACGCGCGGTATGTCTGGGATGACAACGGCCGTGTGCGGGTTAAAAACGCCGACGGCAGCGAAGAGGTTTACGAGCACGACGAGCGCGCGCGGCTGGTGCGCAAGGTCGGGCTGGACGGTGGCGAACACCTCAAGGCCTACGACCACCACGGTCGGCTGCTGGCGGAGCAGGACCCGCTTGGCGCCGTCACCGAATACCGTTACGACGAAGTCGGACGGCTGATCGCGCTGATTCCGCCGGAAGACGAGCCGACAGCCTACGAGTATCGCAACGGTTTCCTGCACGCGCGGTATCGCGGCCAAGCGGTGTGGAAATATCAGCGCAATGCGCAAGGCGACATCACCGAAGCGACCGACCCCGACGGCCAGGTCAGCCACTATTACTACGACGACAAAGGGCAACTGCTGTCGATCCGCTACCCGGACACCAGCCGGCATGTGTTCGTCTGGAACGCCTTGGGGCAACTGCTCGAAGAGACCTTGCCGGACGGCGGCCAGCGGCGCTTTTCCTACGATGCGTTGGGGCGGCAGATTACCCGTCAGGATGAACACGGTGCCGTTACCCAGTACCACTGGGATGCCGTCGGCCGACTGATCCAGACCACACTGCCTACCGGCGCCAGCCGCGCCTTCAGCTACAACGCCTACGGCAAGATCACCGCCGAGCGCGATGAACTGGGCCGCGTCACCCGCTACGAATACGTCGACGACCTGCACCTGGTCAGCCGCCGCCTCAATCCCGACGGCACCCAGCTGCGCTACCGCTACGACAACGCCCAGCTGTTGCTCACGGCAATCGAAAACGAATCCGGCGAAACCTATCGCCTGGACTACACGCCCAACGGCTTGATCCGACAGGAAACCGGCTTCGATGGCCAACGCACGGCGTACGCCTACGACCTCAATGGCCAGTTGCTGGAGAAAACCGAGTTCGGCGAGGACGGCTCGCAGCGGGTGACCGCTTACCAGCGGGATTCGGCCGGCCGCCTGCGGGTCAAAACCCTGCCCGACGGCAGCCAGGTTGAATACCGCTACGACCGCCTTGGCCGACTGGTCAGCGTCGACGACGGCCACGACCATCCGCTGGAGTTCGAATACGACTCGCAGGACCGGCTGATCACCGAGCATCAGGGCTGGGGCACGCTGCGTTATGGCTACGACGCCTGCGGCCAACTGAATCGCCTGCGCCTGCCGGACGGCAGCAAACTCGATTACCACCACGCCCGGGGCGGCGCGCTGACCGCGATCGACCTCAACGGCGCGCGGCTCAGCGATCACCAGTTCGCCTTCGGCCGCGAACAGCAACGCCAGCAGGGGCAGCTGCTCAGCGAATATGCCTACGACGATCAGGGCCGGTTGAAGGCCCACGCGGTCAGTCAGCTGTATCGCCGTGACTATGCCTACAGCGCCAACGGCAACCTTGACTACATTGCCGACACGCGACACGGTCAACGCAGTTACCACTACGACCCGCTCAACCGCCTGATCGGCGTCCGCCACACCCGCGATCAACCCCCGGAAAGCTTCGCCCACGACCCGGCCGGCAACCTGCTGATGCACGATCGTCCCGGCCCGTCCACCGTCAAAGGCAACCGCCTGCTGATCCAAGGCGACCGCCACTACGACTACGACGCCTTCGGCAACCTGATCCGCGAACGCCGCGGCACCGGGCAAAAACGCGTCACCGAATACCGCTACGACGGCCAGCACCGCTTGGTCGGCGTCACCACCGCGGACGGCCGCAGCGCCAGCTACCGCTACGACGCCTTCGGCCGCCGCATCAGCAAAACCGTCGACGGCAAGACCACCGAATTCTTCTGGCAAGGCGACCACCTCATCGCCGAAAGCAGCCGCGAGCACTACCGCAGCTACGTCTACGAACCCGGCACTTTCCGCCCACTGGCCATGCTCGACGGCAAAGGCCCGGACCAGGCTTGCCCGTTCTACTACCAGCTCGACCACCTCGGCACCCCGCAAGAGCTTACCGATTACAGCGGCGATATCGTCTGGGCCGCCCGATACACAGCCTATGGCCGCCTGACTCGCCTCAACCGCGACACCCATCAGGTGCTGGATCAGCCGTTGAGGTTTCAGGGGCAGTACTTCGATGCGGAGACTGGCCTGCATTACAACCGGCATCGCTACTACAATCCGGATGTTGGACGGTATTTGACGCCGGATCCGAGCAAGTTGGCGGGGGGGTTAAACGGGTATCAGTACACGCGCAATCCGACGGGGTGGGTTGATCCGCTGGGGTTGAGTGAGAATTGCCCGCAGGCGGGAACAGGAAATTGCCTACCTCCGGATAAGATAGGCAACACTCAAGTAAATGATGGAGAGCCTGACCTTCCCTATTCAGGAACTATCTCGGCCGCAATGCAGAACAAGATTCTGTACGGGATTCGGAGCCCTAGGCATAACAGCCCTATTGGTGGGCACTCCGCAAAATTACTTAACTCCCCGAAGTATCAAGTGGATGTACTTCAGACGAACAGAGATGGCACCATCAGCGCAAAAAACTTCAAGATGATTCTGGAACGTAAAGATGGAACAGTAGGATGGTCGGCCGCTAAATCACCGAATCGACATACGTTTGCGCCTGAGAACTGGAGTGACGAAAAGATCCTAAGAGCTACAGATGAGGTAGCACTTGCTCCGGGTGTAATCATTCGCGATGAGGCTGGAATGAAAATCACCCAACACACAAAAGTCATTGATGGCGTCGGATGGCAAGTGATTAAAGAGAACGATCAGATCACCTCATCCTATCCAACGGGAGGTAAGCCGTGAGGCCAGAAGATAAGAACGACATTTTCCAAAAGTTTGAGGCTTGGATGGGTGATTCAGAAAACTCCAACTGGACTGCCTATTCCAGCGAGCTTGTGGCCAAAGTGGTGTTGTGTGATTTTTCAGCCGATGATTGGATAAAACTTGCAGCAACAGTGTTAAGCAAAGCTGAATACTGGCAGCAGCGTTGTATCGTTTCCTTAGGAGAAAACCGCTCGCCAGAAGCGATTGAAATAATTAAGCTTATCCTCATGCAGTCTTCATATTTTGATGCCCGCACAATCGCAATTTACGAGCTTGATTGGGCGGAGGTCGCAATAGAAAGCAAATATACGCCTGCGATAATTGAAATTATAAACTCGACCCCATACGAGGATGTTGAACCTGAGCTCAAATCGCTATTAGCGAAATCTCAAGCTTCAACGGATTAGGGTGAGCCAAAAATGCCCAGCAGTTTACTGGGCATTCAATTGCAACATTGAGTTACTTAACCACCCGAACCACTCGTACCACCACCAGCACCACCCGTACCTCCTCCCGCAGCCCCAGAACTCCCACCACTCCCACTGCCACTCATCCCAGAACTACCGGATCCTCCAGACCCACCCCCAGAACCGCTCCCCATCGAACCGCCACCATTCATCGCCCCACTTCCAGTCTTCGGGCTGGTGCTACTTCCATTTGCATCACCAGCGTTCCCACCTTCAATGGCGCCAGGCGGCAACGCATTCCCGTCCGCTGAGCCCGCGTTCATTTCAGAGTACGGCGGCATCCCGCCCTTATCCACAGGTGCATCGTTGCCGGAAGACTGGGCAAACGCCGACATTGAGCCGGCCGACAACACGCCGATCACCGTCAGGGCGGTCAATTTTGACCTGATCATGGTGTCTCTCCTTTAAAAGGTGCGTACCTGATTTCTGGCCGTCATCGCTTTTTAAAGGTGCCGCACGATCGATGAGTGGCGCTGTGCAACAGGGTATGTTCAGCTCGGTTCGTTTGAGCCATCTTCATCGGCAATGTCAGGGTCGTGAGGGTGACCTTCAACGTCCCCGCGTTTCACTTCATCCGACGGCAACTGCTCGACAGCGGTGTCGTCATCAGGCGGACGTTGATCACGACTCAGGGAATCGGTTGGTGAAGGCAGCGGATATTCGGGGGTATCGTCAATGTCGGAGTCTTTCGGATCAGCGTTCATAAAGCACCTCGCGTGGGCCTGAAAAGCAGGCCCTTAAATTTCGAGGATGGTGCCGCGCATTGCGTTCGATCAAGGAGACGATCGGTCGCGTCCGTCGCACAGCCGGCTCAATCTTCGTCTTCGTCTTCGTCCTCTTCCTCGTCTTCGAACTCAATATTTCCGACGTCGCCCGCATCATCGGAATCATTGAGCGGCACTGTTGCGTCATCTATCAGTGAGCCTGGGTCTTCGTTTCCTGGATCGTTAATGAACGGAAGCCCGCTCGGGCCTTTTTCTTCCTTGCCTTCGGTTTCAGGAGTCATGGCATGCCTCACAACAATTGGGGGTGTATGAAGTTCGAGGCGGCCCACGATCAAACGTTCCAGAGTCCTACTCCCAGACGTGAAAAACCCGGCGCGGGGCCGGGTTTCTACTGTAGCTCGATGTCGAATCAGTGATGTTTGTTCTTGTGCTTGTTTTTATGCTTATGGTTGTGGCCGCTACCGGAATGCGAACTGCCGCTATCGTTACCCAAGTTGTTGCCTACCGCACCACCCGCCGCGCCACCCAGGCCTGCGCCAATGGTCGAACCGGTCTTGCCGCCCAGGCTATTGCCGATCACCGAGCCACCAGCCGATCCCAGACCACCACCAATAGCCGCTTCTGTGCGACTGCCTTTGTTGGCGCCGACCGCGCTACCTGCCGCACCGCCTACACCGGCGCCAATCGCGGCACCCGTGCTGCCGCCCATTTGCTGGCCGACCACGTTACCTAGCGCACCGCCAATACCACCGCCAACTGCAGCGGTGCCGTCACCGGCGGCCATTGCACCTTGAGCGACCAAAAGTCCCAGAACCAACGTGGACAATGTCAAACGCATGATATGAACCTCTAAATTCCGTATCGGGGGTAAGAGAACGCGTTACGGATGGCGTGAGTCTAGCTTTTTCATCACACCAGCGCTGATCGTTGGACAGCTATTAATTCAAAGAGCGCGAAGAAGAAATATCCAGATACAGAAAGCCCGGCATCAAGCCGGGCTTTTGAACAGATCGACGAGGATCAGTGACGCTTGTGACCTTTGGCCAGGTTGCTGCCCACGCCGCCGCCCAATGCGCCGCCCAAGCCTGCGCCGATGGTGGAACCGGTCTTGCCGCCCAGGCTGTTGCCGATCACCGAACCGCCGGCCGCGCCGACACCACCACCGATGGCGGCTTTAGTGCGGCTGCCTTTGCGTGCTGCAACAGCACTGCCGGCTGCGCCCGCGACACCTGCACCAATCGCTGCACCGGTGCTGCCGCCCATGCTCTGACCGACCACATTACCCAGCGCGCCGCCCAAACCACCACCGATGGCGGCAGTGCCATCACCCGCAGCCATCGCACCTTGAGCAACCAAAAGCCCCAGAACCAAAGCAGGCAGTGTTAAACGCATGACAAAAACCTCAAAAAAGGGGGTAACCGAAAAGGGGCGAGATTGAATGCTTTAGAGGAGACAAAGTCCAGACACGCACGGGTACAACCTCGCAATAGGCGACGGTTGGACAGCGTTTTCAGAAAAGGTTTTATGACAGGCAAAAAAAAGCCCGCTGGGGAACGGGCCAGGTACTGCTTTCTAACGGATGAGTTGAGACTACGTAGGTAGGTGTGAAAAGTTTGTGAAAAAAAATACCAACAGCGGGTTTTGTAGCTGTAGTCAAAATCGCAACAGCCGATTTTGTGAAAATAAAAACCCCGCTCAATGGCGGGGGCTATCCGGTTGACGGTTACTTCCTGGAAGACGGCATCCTCTTGGGCAAGAAATTCGCCTTTTCGGATCGGGGCACCTTGGATTTCAATTTGGCGACCCGGACCCGGTTTTCACCAAAGCCCGCCATATACTCCGCTTGACCACACTGCACGCAATTGTTGATTGGAAACTCAGATCCGTCGTCTTCGATATACGAATCAGCCATACCTTTCCCCTCTCAAAAAAGGGTCGACACCGGCAAGCCCTATTTGCCTGAAAAATATCGACCTTCAACGCTTTTGAGACTAGCCAGTCATTACCGGACTTGTAGTTCGGTTTGTTGCGTGCCCGACGAACGGCCTCGTGACACATTCACCTCAACTTGACCGCCGTCCCGGTCACGAACACCACCACCATCCCGCCCTTCCCGGCCGGCATGCTGATCTCATAATCAAGCCCCACCACCGCATCAGCCTGAAGTGCCCGGGCCCGCTCCTTCAACTCGTCGGTTGCCTGAATCCGTGCCTCCTTCAACGCCCGCTCCAGTGTCTGAGAGCGCCCACCGAAAAAATCCCGCATCCCGGCGAACAAATCGCGGATAACGTTTACCCCCTGCACCGACTCAGCACTGACGATGTCCAGATAGGCGGTGATTTGTCGGCCTTCGATGGAGTGGGTTGTGGTGGTGATCATTAAATTTCCTTTTTCATGGCCTGGGGATGATTACTCAAGGCACCTGGCGCTTAGTCTAGATACGGTGGCGGCGGCACGAGGGAGATGAGCGTGGATCAATAACATTGCCATCCACAAAATCCAGACGCCAGAAACCACAAAACCCCTGACTTCTTTCGAAATCAGGGGTTCTGGTTACATCGAATTTGGCGGTGAAGGAGTCCGCCATTTTAGTGTTTTTAGAAGCCCATAGACGTTTAATCCTTTCTATAAAAACTCTATAAAAACATATAGTTGGGGTATATTTTTTCTTTTGTGGTCCAAGCGTAACTATGGGAAGCCAAGGTCCAAGGTATGGGCTGGAGTATGGGCTGGAATTCATTTAGATTGAGTCATCATCCTTTCAAATAGGAAGTGACTGATGGCATCTCTGACGACGAAAGCGGTAGAAAAAATAGTCAGATCTGGGTTACCAGGAATGACCAACGATGGTGACGGCCTCTACTTGAAACTCGGCCGTACAGGTGGCGCAAGTTGGATCTTCCGCTACAAGCTTGCTGGCAAGAGCCGAGACATGGGACTGGGCAGGCACCCCGAAGTAAGTCTTGCGGCAGCTCGTGAGAAAGCAGCAGAAGCCAGAAAGCTGAGTAAGTCAGGCGTCGATCCGCTTACCAGTCGGGATGAGGAGATGGAACGGCAACGGCTGGAAAAAGAAACTGAACGTTTAGCTCAGGATGCAGCTATGGTCAAAGCAACCACTTTCAAAGAAGTTGCTCTCGACTACATCGCTGCCCACAGAGCGGGGTGGAGAAATGCCAAGCATGCTCAGCAGTGGGAGAATACTCTGACTACTTATGCATTCAAGGTCATAGGCGATCTTCCCACGCAGGAAATAGGCATTGAGCATGTGCTGAAAATCCTCAAGCCGATTTGGACAGTAATACCCGAAACCGCCAGCCGTTTGCGAAACCGTATCGAACTGGTACTCGATGCAGCAAAGGCCAGAGGGCTGCGTGATGGAGAAAACCCCGCTCGATGGCGTGGACACCTGGACAAACTGCTACCACCTCGCTCAAAAGTGCGTGCTGTGAAGCATCACGCAGCAATGTCGTGGACAGAGCTTCCCGCCTTCATGGTGCCCCTTGAGAAAGCAGATGATCTGAGCTCTAAAGCATTGCGCTTTACCATCCTGACTGCCTGCCGAACCAGTGAGGTGCTTGAATCGACGTGGGCAGAGATTGATGTGGCAGCAAGAGTATGGACCATTCCTGCGCCGAGGATGAAAGCAGGGAAGGAACACCGGGTGCCTCTATCAAAAGCGGCATTGGATTTACTCACAGGGCTTCCTCGTGTTGAAGGAAACAATCACCTATTTGCGGGGGTTCGCAAAAAGCGGCCTCTGAGCAATATGGCGATGTTGATGGCATTGCGTCGGATGAAGCGGGACAATCTCACGACGCATGGATTCCGCTCGACTTTCAGGGATTGGGCTAGTGAAGTTACTCACTATCCTCGAGAGGTCTGTGAGCAGGCGCTCGCGCACACAGTGGAGAATGCGGTAGAGGCGGCTTATCGCCGTGGCGATCTTTTTGAAAAGCGGCGAATATTGATGGAGGATTGGGCGCGATATGCCACAGGGCATGCGGTAGCAAATGCTGTTGAATGAGGAGCGAGATGTTCAAGCCATCATCTCACCTCGTTTATCGAGTGGAGGATGGCGACAGCGGCGACACTGGCGACAACCCGCGCGGTACTTAGCCTGCGACGTGGCGACTGTCGCCTTTGCAAGCTTCGCTCTTGGGGCTTTTTCGGCCAAGCCCACGCGGGCGGGAAGGCTCCGCATTCCCGTCCTCGTGGGCTCACATTAAAAACCGACGAACGACCACCCGGCCATGTAATACCACCGACTTCCAAGATCCTCCAGCACTACCAATTGGCGCAATAGTTGCCCAAAAAATGCTGTTGACCGCGAGCAGAACGAGCGCTAAACCAGAACCGTACAGGCGCTGTCCTCGACAGCACCGGTAGCCAGAACCTTTAAGGCTACGCCACATCGTGGCGGTTCTCCCCCAAGTGCGATTAGCATCCGGCGGCTCGCACGGTCACAACGATGTGATGGATGCCCACTTCTACCAGAGTGCCCACTGCGGCAATTCACACCCCGTCCTAGCTGTTCTGCAGCAACTTATCCACTTGGCCATTTCTTGCGCCAACCTGCGCCCGTCTCTTTCTTCCGGAAAGAGACGGGCGCTCCTACCGCTGCTGCAGCCCACCCCGTACAAGGCTTTGCGGCATTCCCCCTCGTGACAATCGGTGTGACAAACACCGACAAGTCACCAACTACAGCGAGGCAGATGATGGTGCCGCAGCCCAGGGAATGGACTGTACCTGACTGACAGTCAGGTACGCCCCGGTCATCGCTTCACTGCCTTCACCCGACTCAGGATCTCGCGGCGCTGGTCTCGTCAGCCAGCGCAGTCTCCACCCGCCCACTTCCTCGGAAGTGCTCAGGAGGTCAGATCATGAGATGCCCAAGCTCCCGGTCGTAAAGAGCCGTCAGTCCCACGTTAGTGGACAACCCTCACAGGTCGCAGGGGCCTTGATCCCTGATAACACTCAACATCCATGGCGGGATGACGTGGGGAAGGCTTCAAAGGTTTGGCTTCGAGAGGAGTTTGATCATGGCATTGGTCGGTAGACGGGACGGGCGGAATTTTGGGTATGGACGGCAACTGAGTTATGCCGGGCCGCAGGCTCTCAAAGATCTGTTTGGCGGTGGGCATTACGGGACCGTCAAAGCACACAGTGATCGGTGGCAGGCGTTTGTGCGCTGGTGTCGGTCGGAGGATGGGCCGGGGTTTAACGATGCGCGGCAGATAGATCGGCAGACCTTGCTGGACTATGCCGGACATCTTCGGCAGCAAGTTGAACATGGTTAGCTTGCCATCGCCACCGCGCAAAACCGGCTGTCCAGTGTGAACAGTACTATGGCTGCGCTTCGCGGTGATCAGTATGTGAAAGTGCCGCCCCCCAGCAAGGCGTTAGGATTGCAGCGCACCACCATTCGCACAATGACTCCGCAAGGTCAGGATCGTGATCAGGTCATGCACATAGTCGAAGCGCTCCGCGAACAGCATCCCCGCGCCGCTGCCATCGCGCACTTGGCACGCGTCACCTGTATGCGCTTGCGCGAGGCCATACTGGCCGACCTGCCGCGTCTCAAACGTGAAGCCGAACACTACGGCAAGATCAACATCCAGGACGGCACCAAAGGTGGCCCCTCGGTGGATAACGGTGGATGAGCACATCCGCGACGCACTGGCATTCGCCTTTCAAGTCTCGCCTGACGGTAGCCGCAACCTGCTTGCAGCGAATGAACGCTACCGCGATTTCCAACAGGTACTCGTTCGCCCCACACGGGAGATTCTCCATACGCACAACCTCAAAGGCTTTCATGAACTACGGGCGGCCTTTGCATGCGAACGCTATGAGCAAATCACCCAGCATCCTGCGCCCATCAACGGTGGCAGTTGCTACCAGCTCGACCGACACCTCGATCAGGAGGCCCGAGCACAAATCAGCTATGAGCTGGGGCACGGTCGTATCGACGTAGTTTCGGCTTACATCGGGGGCAGAGCATGAGTAAAGCATTCGATATGGAGCTGTTCCTGACGGGCGTCCTGACTGGATCTCATACCACACGCCAACGCCACCTGCGTCAGGCGAAGGCTATCCAAACAGCAATAGCTGATCGCTGGCAACGCGACAATCCATGGACTTGGCAGCAAAAGCAGCTCGCATGGTTCCTAAATCACCATGTGAGCCAGCACGCTGAATCGACGCGCTATTACTATCTGCTGACCGTGCACTTGCTTGCTCATCGCCTAGGAAAGTCCTGGCAGTTCAACCGCCAGGCGAAGGTCAACAACAGGCACTCACGCACGGCGCGGGTGTTCAGGGACGGATCGCTCCAGTTGACCTGTTCATCACCCGATACGCCGCGCTGCCGACTTGCATCCGCGTTGATGATGCTGGCGTCCACGGCAAATCCTTCGCCTTTGACCAGGCCTGCGTCCATGCAACAACGCAGCACTTCATTGAACAACCAGCGAAACAGATCACTGTCCCGAAAACGGCCGTGTCGATTTTTGGAAAACGTCGAGTGATTGGGTACTTCATCTTCAAGGCTCAACCGGCAAAACCAACGATATGCCAGGTTCAAATGGGCCTCTTCGCACAACCGCCGCTCTGAGCGAATGCCATAGCAATAGCCCACGATCAGCATGCGAATCATCAGTTCAGGATCAATCGACGGACGCCCAATTGGGCTATAGAAATCGGCGAGATAATGGCGCAGGTCGGGCGGTTTATTGCGGCCCCGATTTTGCCCTATTTTTGCCCTAAACCTTTCGCGCATGAGAAGGGTCGAATCGGGGAAACGAACAGCGGCATATGCGTTCGTGAATTCCCTGCCCCCCGTTTCAGTAGCTATCTAGGTCGCTTCCCCTCGACGAAGGAATCGGACCACTCCGACAGAACACTATGCCTGGAGCCTGCGCCTTGATCCATACGACAATTGTGCTGGGGTATTAACGGCAACGGAGGTGAAACGCCCGCATTCACTGGATTTCGTTGCTTCGAGACTATTCAAAAATGCATGAGTGGCACTCAAGAATCTATTGCAACTGAGTGAGACTAACCCGTCAGCCTTTGAGCAGGTGCCGAATACGTACAGGCTTTCCAGCGATATGAAAGTGCCGAGCGGCTGATTCGATTTTCAACTCTGCGCGAGTGACTCTATTGTGATGACGTAGATGATCGTGCCAGGACTCGTCAAAAAACAGCTCTATCCACAGTTGCGGATTTTCGGTGTCCTGCATCAATTGCCAGGAAAAAGAACCATTGCGGTGCCGCATTCTGCGCACTTCTTCCATGGCCTCTTTGAAGGCATCGGCATCCGCCGTGTCAATCTCATACTCGACCGTAATCATGACTGGCCCACGTTCACCATCAACGTCGACACTCATCAATGGTTGAGGCCAATGCAGAGAAGGGGCCAGGTCTTCTGCGCTCAGCGCGGGCAGTTTGACCCACCAGCCCACCGCAACTCCCACCACCATGATTACGGCGGCAAAACTCAGCGATATCGAGATCGAAAGCCAGCTGGCGATCAGCCCCCATATCACACCGCCCATGGCCATGCTGCCAAAGAAAGTCAGAATGTAGACCGCCAACGCCCTGGCCCTTACCCACGCAGGTACCGATGTTTGCGCAGACACCTGAAGGCTGGACAATACTGCGATCCAGGCAGCACCACTGAGGAGCATCACTGGGATAAGCAGATAGAAATCTTGAATCCATGCCAAAGCCAGCAATACTGCCGCATAGATAAGACTGGCCGATGCCACCAGCAGATTGACAGCAACATGACGACGAATTCCGGGCAGAAACATTGCTCCCGCGACCGCCCCGATCCCGACGCAACCGAGCAAGATCCCAAATTGCTCAGCGCTGCCCTTCAGCTCACTTCGCACAATCAGTGGAAGCAAGGACATTCCGGCGCTTGCGCCCAGAAAGAAAGCGAGGGCGCGCACCAGAACTCGCTGCAGGTCTCGTGAACTACGGGCATAGCGCCAACCCACACGTATAGCGCCAAACAGGCGTTCTGCCGGCAATACGGTCTGTTGTGGCGTACGATGCCACAAGGCGAGCACCGCGATAACGCCAAAGAAAGACAGGGCGTTGACGGCAAATGTCGCCCATGGCCCTACCAGGCTGATGATGATGCCAGCGATGGCCGGTCCGAGTGCCCGGGCAACGTTGACCCCCACGCTGCTAAGCGATATCGCGGCGGGCAGATCACTGGCTGGAACCAACTCAGGTGTCAACGCTGACCATGCTGGCATGGTCAGCGCTGTTCCAACTCCCATGGCCAGCGTAAACAGGAGTAAAAGCGTAGCGCTCATCAGGTCCGCAAAGGTGATCACGGCGAGCGCAAGTGCAATGACGGCCATCCCTGCCTGGACAGCCAACAGGTAACGTCGTTTGTCGATGATATCGGCCAGCGCGCCAGCGGGTAGCGCTAGAAGGAACATAGGAGCGGCACCAGCTACTTGTACCAGAGACACCATAAAAGGACTGGCCGACAAGGAGGTCATCAGCCAGCCAGCACCGACTTCATGCATCCACGTCCCTATGCTGGATGCAATGCTGGCGAGCCACAGACTGCGAAACAGTCCATGGCGAAGCGGTTGCCAAGCCGAAGTTGTCGGTGCCAGCACATTAGTCACCTTCTTCTCCCTACAGTTTGCTCAGGAGTGGCCAGCGATGCGACAGACTCGTACCCAATGCCAATTTTCCAGATCCTCCGACAAGAATCGTCGAGAATATGATCAGCAGCAGCCAGGCGAACTGGCCCTCGGCCAGGCTCCAATCGGGATGAACCCAGATAACCGATACAACCAGTAAAAATAGTACAGGCAGTGTCGCAAGGCGCGTCAGAAGTCCCAATGCGATGAATATCGGACAAAACACTTCCGCGAAAATTGCCAGAGACAAGGTCAACCGAGCCCCCATGCCAAACGGGTCTTCGATCAACCCCAGTTCGTGCTCAAAATTGAAAAGCTTAGGCAATCCGTGCACCAGCAACAGCATCAGTACACCTGTGATTCGTAGCCAACACAGCGCCACATCCGGTGCAGTCGTCGTATTCACATCAGATGTAGACATGCTCCATTGCTTCCTCTCAAGGAGTGCGCCTCATCCCCCATCAGGGAAGAGGCGCAATACAGATCAGTGACCTTCCGATGCGTTAAACATGGTTTTGGCATAAATCAAACCAAGACCATAAGCGCCACCGTGAGCGATAGAGGTTTTCACCGTTTCGTTATAGGTGTCGCCGCGAGCCCAGTCACGCTGCAGTTCCAGGAGGTATTGAAGCGAGGTCATTGGACGCGCACCTGCTTGAATCATACGCTCGATAGCGCGCTCATGAGCCTCATCTGAAACGTCGCCACACGCATCACAAATGACGTATACCTCAAACCCTTGGTCAAGAGCCGAGATCGCGGGTCCAACAATGCAGACCGAGGTCCAGAGACCGGCAAGAACGATTCTGCTGCGACCGATCTTATTCACGGCGACGGCTATACGCTCGTCCTCCCAGGTATTCATGCTGGTCCGATCAATCAGCTCCTGGCCGGCGAAGACCGAGGTAATCTCTTCAAACATGGGGCCCGAAAAACTTTTTTCGGCGACGGTGGTAAGAATGGAAGGAACGCCAAACTCCTTCGCTGCTTTCGAGATCAGTGCAGCGTTATTACGGAGTGAGACGGCGTCTATGGATTTAGTCGCAAATGCCATCTGTGACTGAAAGTCGATCAGGATCAGAGCGTGGTTGCCCGGATCAATCAGGCCTTTACCCGGTGCTGCTTTTGCGGTTGCCATAACACTTCTCCAGATACGTTTGAGAGGCGCTATTTTCGGCTTCGTTGGAGCAGAGCGATTGTATGGATGTGCGAATCTGGAAAATTTGTACTGATGGCGCTGCTGTATTTAAAGTCCGTCCTCGGTCCGATCCAGCCGTTCACGCAAGAATTCGATCAGCGCCTGCACCGGTCGCGAGCCCTGACGATGCTGCGGATAGACCGCCGATAACGTCAATGGCTCAGGGCGGAAGTTGTCCAGCACCTGCACCAGCCGCCCGTCCTTCAAAGCCGAACCGACAATGAAGGTCGGCAAATAAGTAATGCCCATGTCGGCGATGGCCGCATCCTTGAGCAATTCACCGTTGTTGACCCGCATCCTTCCGGAGACGTTCACGGCCAATGGTTTGCCCTGCCCTTCGAAACGCCATTGCACCTGACGACCGTGGCCGTAAGGCAGGCAGTCATGACTGTGCAGGTCTTCGGGCTTGACCGGCGTACCGCGCTCGGCCAGGTAGGCCGGGCTGGCACAGTACACCCGCTGGATGGAGGCGAGGCGTCGGGCGATCAGCGTCGAGTCTTCCAGCATGCCGATGCGCAATGCCAGGTCGTAGCCCTCATTGAGCAAGTCCACCGGACGATCACTCAAGTCCACTTCCACCGTGACGTCGCGATAGCGCTGCAAAAACACCGGCAGCAGGCAACCCAAGTGCGCCACCGCGAACGACAGCGGCGCGCTCAAGCGAATGGTGCCGCGAGGCTCGCTGGTCTGGCCGGCGATGCCCTGCTCCACTTGCTCGACATCGCTGAGCAGGCGCAAGGCCGACTCGTAATAACTCTGCCCCAAGGGCGTGACGTCCAGCCGCCGGGTCGAGCGATTGAGCAGCCGCACACCCAGACGCTCTTCCAGTTGCATCAAGCGCCGGCTGACGAACTGCTTGGACAGGCCCAATTGATCGGCCGCCGCGGTGAAGCTGCCGGAATCCATGACCTGGCAAAAAATACGCATATCTTCGAAAGGGTTCATTGTCACGCCTTGGTTGACAGTCAAACATTTTATAGCCGCTTTTTCCTTATTAGACACCTTATTAATCTGTGTCCACGGTGTTGCTGAGGCCTGAACCACAGCGCCAGCAGCAACCTGAACCTTAGGTAATCAACGTCTAACTAAAAAGGATTTACCCCATGAACATCGTCAAAAAATCCCTGACCGCTTCCCTCCTCGCCCTCGCCGTAGGCAACGCCTTTGCCGCTGACAGCCCGGGTGTCGAACACAACACGCAAGCCTTCCTCGAAGCCCTCGCTGCCGGCGGTGGCAAGCCGCTTGAGCAACTGAGCCCGAAAGAGGCCCGTGCAGTACTGACCGGCGCGCAAAATTCGGTGAAGGTTGATCTGTCGGGTGTGGACGTCAGCGACCGTGCGATCAACGTCGACGGGCAAACCATCAACCTGAAAATCGTGCGGCCGGCCAAGGTCAGAGGTGAATTGCCGGTGTTCATGTTCTTCCACGGTGGCGGCTGGGTGTTGGGCGATTACCCGACTCACCAGCGTCTGATCCACGACCTGGTGGTCGGCTCCGGTGCTGTCGCGGTGTATGTCGATTACACGCCGTCGCCGGAAGCGCACTACCCGATGGCGATCAACCAGGCCTACACCGCGACCCGTTGGGTGGCCGAGCATGGCAAGGACATTGGCGTCGATGGCAAACGCCTGGCAGTGGCCGGCAATAGCGTCGGCGGCAATATGGCGGCGGTGGTGGCCTTGATGGCCAAGGAACAGAAAACCCCGGCGCTGCGCTTCCAGCTGTTGATGTGGCCGGTGACCAACGCACAGTTCGACACTGGGTCGTACCAGCAATTTGCCGAAGGCCACTTCCTGACCAAGGGCATGATGAACTGGTTCTGGGACAGCTACACAACCGACGCCGGCCAGCGAGCGCAGATCCATGCCTCGCCGTTGCAGGCCAGCACCGAACAACTTCGCGGCTTGCCCGCCGCCCTGGTGCAGACCGCCGAGTTCGACGTGCTGCGTGACGAAGGCGAAGCCTATGCCCGCCACCTGGATGCCGCCGGTGTGCCAGTCACCGCCGTGCGCTACAACGGCATGATTCACGATTTCGGCCTGCTCAACCCTCTGAGCCAGATCCCCGAAGTGAAGGCTGCGGTTCGTCAGGCCGCCGCGGAACTCAAGACTCATTTGAACTGAGTCCCGCCAAGAAGCCTGCCCTCTGGCAGGCTTTTTCCTGTCTGCCGTCCCTTTTTTCGCCCGGAGTTCCCCATGTCCATTGTCTACGGTCATCCCTTGTCGTGGAGTGCCCTGCTGCTGGTGATCGATGCGCTGATCTGGCATCTTGCGCCGTTCAAGCATCGTGTCACCCGGGTCGGGTTGCGTCTGGGTCTGTTCCTGATCTTCAGTGCGATCATCATCAATGCCGGCGTCAGCCCGTTGCAGGCTCCGGTGTTTGCCGACGACCGCGTTGCGCAACTGGGCGCAACGGCCCTGGGGATTCTCTGGTGGCTGTACGCCGCGCGGGTGCTCACCGAAGTCATCGGTCTGGTGCTGATGCGACGCATTGGTCACAGTGGGCGGTTGCTGCAGGATGTCATCGGCGCGCTGGTGTTTTTGATCGCGATCGTCGCCGCGGCCGGCTATGTGCTGGAGCTGCCAGTCAAAGGCCTGCTGGCGACCTCCGGGATCGTGGCGATCGTCGTCGGTCTGGCGTTGCAGAGCACGTTGAGCGACGTGTTTTCCGGCATCGTGCTCAACACCACCAAACCCTATCAGGTGGATGACTGGATCGTGATCGACGGCACCGAAGGCAAGGTGCTGGACATCGACTGGCGCGCCACCCACCTGCTCACCAGCGCCGGCAGTACCGCGGTGGTACCGAACTCGGTGGCGGCCAAGGCGAAGATCGTCAACCTGAGCCGGCCGAGCAACATGCACGGAGTATCCATCAGCATTCAGGTGCCCAACCACATCCGCCCGCGTCGGGTGCTGGACGCACTGGATCGCACCTTGCAAGGCAGCAGCAGCCTGCTGCTTTCCCCGGCGCCTAAAGCGCTGCTCAAGGAGGCCGGCGAAACCATGTCCGAATACGTGGCCAGCGGTTTTATCGCCGAGCTGGGCAAAAAAAGTGAAGTGCGCAATCAACTGTTCGACCTGGCCCATCGGCACCTGGAAGCAGCGGGTATTTCCCGGCAACTGGATGGTGTGATTGAACCCACGACTCGAGCGCGAGCGTTGCTGGACGAGGTGAAAATCTTCCGTTCCCTGGGCGAGGACGAGCGCGATCGGCTGGCTCAGGCTATGACCCCGCAACAATACGCGGCGGGCCAAGTGGTGCTGGCATTGGGTGAAGTGCCTGACAGTCTGTTCGTGATCGCCACTGGGGTGATCAGCGCCACAGTGCCCGACGACACCGGGCAAACTGAAGCAGGTCGCATGGGACCGAGCGAAGTCATGGGCGAACAGAGCATCCTCACCGACACACCGTCCCAGGCCACTTTCACCACACTGACTTCCTGCATCATTTACCGCATCGACAAGTCCCTGATACGCAGCTGCATGGAACAACGCAGCGAAGTCAGCCAGGCATTGAACAAGCTGCAAGCGGTTCGGCAACAGAACAGCCGACTGGCGTTGATGGCCAAACCGGTGCCGATCAAAAAAGGAGGTTTGCTTGGGTGGTTGCAGAAGCGTTGAGCAATGACCCATAAAAATGCCCGCACAATGGCGGGCATTCATTCGAATCAGCGTTGCGACGGGACTTACTTGGCCGTCAGCGCCGAGTAGCTGTTCATCAGGTTGCGATAGTTCGGAATGCGCGGCGACAGCAGGTTCGCCAGGCCTTCCATGTCGTTGCGCCAGTCGCCTTGCAGCTCGCACGCCACCGAGAACCAGTTCACCAGTTGCGCACCGGCCGTGGCCATGCGCGCCCAGGCAGCCTGTTGCACGGTTTCGTTGAAGGTGCCCGAGGCGTCGGTAACTACAAACACTTCAAAGCCTTCAGCCAGCGCCGACAAGGTCGGGAACGTCACGCAAACGTCGGTCACCACACCGGCGATGATCAACTGCTTGCGGCCGGTGGCCTTCACGGCTTTGACGAAATCTTCGTTGTCCCAGGCGTTGATCTGGCCTGGACGCGGAATGTACGGCGCATCCGGGAACAGCTCTTTCAACTCAGGTACCATCGGGCCGTTCGGACCGTTTTCGAAGCTTGTGGTGAGGATGGTCGGCAGTTTGAAGAACTTGGCCAGGTCCGCGAGGGCTAGCACGTTGTTCTTGAATTCGTTGGGCGAGAAATCCTGGACCAGCGAGATCAGGCCGGTCTGGTGGTCAACCAGCAATACAACGGCGTCATCTTTGTTCAGACGTTTGTACGGAACGTTGCTCATGTGAAACTCCTCGGTAGTTGGATGGTGCTTATGACGCCGGTACGCTTGGCCGGCGCTTTTTTTGATCGTCAGAAGGCAAAACACGAGCAGCCAAAGGCGCCCCAGAAACCAGCGAAATCGCTGACCGGCGCATTCGACAGGCGCGCCCGCTCATGGCTATGGGAATGCACCGCGCACGGCCCGCTGCAATGGTGAACCTGAGCCTGCATCGGCGAAGTCGGACGCCAATGACCCGGTACCTTGATCACCGGCGACCAGTCCGGCAGCACCGGCACACTGGCCGGCCCGAGTTTCTCGAAGTCACCGGCGGCGTACACCACCTTGCCGCCGACCACGGTCAGCACCGATTCGATCCACTTGATGGCCTCTTCCTCGACGCTGAAAAAGTCTGCGGTCAGGGCCACAACGTCCGCCAGTTGGCCGATCTTGATCTGGCCTTTCTTGCCCTGTTCGGACGAGAACCAGGCGCTGCCGTGGGTGAACAGTTCCAGCGCGGTCTGCCGGGACAGGCCTTCGGCGTGCAGCTCCAGACCGCCAACGGTACGGCCGCTGACCATCCAGTACAGCGAGGTCCATGGATTGTAGCTGGACACCCGCGTCGCGTCGGTGCCGGCGCCGACCGGTACACCTTCGGCCAACATGCGCTTGATCGGCGGCGTCGCTTCGGCCGCCTTGGCGCCGTAACGCTCGACGAAATACTCGCCCTGGAACGCCATGCGATCCTGAATCGCAATGCCACCGCCCAACGCCCTCACCCGCTCGATGTTCTGCGGGGTGATGGTTTCGGCGTGGTCGAAAAACCACGGCAAGCCATTGAACGGGATATCTCGATTGACCTTCTCGAACACGTCGAGCATGCGGCTGATGGATTCGTTGTACGTCGCGTGCAAACGAAACGGCCAGCGCTGCTCGACGAGGTGGCGGACCACCGGTTCCAGCTCGTCTTCCATGGTTTGCGGCAGGTCCGGGCGCGGTTCGAGGAAGTCTTCGAAATCCGCCGCCGAGAACACCAGCATTTCACCGGCCCCGTTATGTCGCAGGTAATCGTCGCCCTGGTGCAGGGTGACGCTGCTGGTCCAGTTCTTGAAGTCAGTCAGCTCTTCCTTCGGCTTCTGGGTGAACAGGTTATAAGCAATGCGAATCGTCAGTTGCTGGTCCTTGGCCAACTGCTCGATGACTTGGTAATCATCCGGATAATTCTGGAAACCACCGCCGGCGTCGATAGCGCTGGTCAGGCCGAGACGGTTGAGCTCGCGCATGAACTGACGGGTCGAGTTGATCTGATACTCCAGCGGCAGCTTCGGCCCTTTGGCCAGGGTCGAGTAGAGAATCATCGCGTTGGGACGCGCCACCAGCATGCCGGTCGGATCGCCGTTGGCGTCGCGCACAATCTCGCCACCCGGCGGGTTCGGCGTGTTGCGCGTGTAACCGACCACCTTCAACGCGGCGCGGTTGAGCAAGGCACGGTCGTACAAGTGCAGAACGAACACCGGCGTATCCGGCGCGGCCTGGTTGAGTTCTTCAATCGTCGGCATGCGCTTTTCGGCGAACTGGAATTCGTTCCAGCCACCGACCACCCGCACCCATTGCGGCGTTGGCGTGCGATCGGCCTGGTCCTTGAGCATGCGCAAGGCATCGGCCAGGGACGGCACGCCTTCCCAGCGCAGTTCGAGGTTGTAGTTCAAGCCGCCACGAATCAGGTGCAAGTGCGAGTCGTTGAGCCCGGGGATGACGCAGCGGCCCTTGAGGTCAATGACCTGGGTGCCCGAACCACGCAGGGCCATGGCTTCGGCATCGGTGCCAACCGCGACGAAGCGACCGTCGGTGATCGCCACCGCACTGGCGAGGGGTTTTTCACGGTCAACGGTATGAAATTGGCCATTGAACAGAATCAGATCGGCGTTCATCGCGTTTCCTCAGGTGGAGTGGAATGAGGCTGTCCGGCTTCTAGCCACGGCGCGAACAGGCGCGTCGCCCAGGGCATGAACAGGTACACCACCGAAACCACGATGGTCACGGTGATCAGAAAAGTGGCGACCACGTAATTGGACAGAAAGGTATTGAGCTTGAGCAGCGGGCCCCAGATCAGCGGCACCAGCAAGGTATGCGGCAGGATCACCAGCAACGTCACCACGGCCTGCTTCCAGCGCGGCGGTGGCGAACCGGCATCAGCCTGCGGTGCGAACCAGAATTCCTTGACCGGATTAACCTCGGTCTGGTCCCCATCCGCCAGCATCGGCGCGGCTTCGTTGATCAGCTCCAGCCGTTGCGGCGAATCGAGCCAGCGCTGCATCGCCTCGGTTGAGCAGAAACGCAGCACGCAGGTGAACATGTCCAGGCCGGCGTTCTTGCCGCGAATCACATCCACCCCCAAATGCCCCTCGCTCTGCCCGGCAATACTGACTATCCGCCGCAGCCAGGCTTCATAGGGCACTTCAAAACCGGCTTTGACCCGGTGTTTGACGACCAGGGTCACGACTTCTTCGAAGCCCCGAACCGGGCGGGTGGTTGCAGGGTCGGGGCGATTGGAATCAGGCATAACGGAAGGCTCCGGCGAACCAGCACGAATGAAAAACCACCGGCGTTGATGCGCCGGGACTTGATTCGATAGTGCCGGTGTGAGGGAGGGAAAAATTGAACGTATGTGCTCTCTTTACGAGCGTACTCTCAAGGTGCGGCCAGGATTTTTTTCCCCTACGAAGCCGGAATATTCAGAGGCTCAGACATGAACTGACTAATCCGCGACCGCAACCATCGCTCCGCTGGATCATTATCATGTACCCCGCTCCAGGCCATCGACAACTGCGCCTCATCGATGGGAAACGGCGGATCTTCGGCTCTCAAGGCACAGCCTTCGACCAGCGCGCAGGCGGCGTAGTCGGGAACCGTGGCGATCATTTCGGTGCCGGCGAGCAACGCCCGCAAACCACTGAATTGCGGAACCCCCAACACCACGCGCCGGGTACGACCGACCTTGGCCAGGTCGAGGTCGATATTGCCGCTCAGATCGCCGGAGAACGACACCATAGCGTGGGGTCGCCGGCAGTATTCATCCAGCGTCAGCTCACCAGGCCGGTTGTCACCGCGCAGCACTTTGCAGGGGATATCCCGCAGTTTTTTGCGTTTGGCATTGGCCGGCAGTTCGGTGGTGTAACTGACCCCTACTGAAATCTCCCCGGACGCCAGCAACGCCGGCATCAGCAGGTAATTGGCCCGGCGCACCACCACAATGACCCCCGGCGCCTCCTTTTGCAGTTGGCTCAACAGCGGCGGAAACAGGCCAAACTCGGCGTCGTCCGACAGACCAATGCGAAACACATCACAACTGGTAGCCGGATCAAACTCCTTGGCCCGGCTGACCGCCCCGGAGATAGTGTCCATCGCCGGTTGCAGCTCCTTGAGAATCGCCAGCGCCCGCGCCGTCGGCTCCATGCTGCGACCGTTGCGCAGCAGCAATGGATCGTCGAACAGATCACGCAACCGCCCCAACGCAGCGCTCACGGCCGGCTGACCCATGAAGAGTTTTTCGGCGACCCGGGTCAGGTTCTTTTCGAACATCAGAGCCTCGAAAATCACCAGCAGGTTCATGTCGACGCGGCGCAGATCGTTACGGTTCATAGGCACAGTCTCATTGTGTTTTCAGCCAGACACGTCTGCCAGACTTTACTCGACCTTCGGCACTTTGGCCCCCGATGTTGCCCTGCCCTGCCCGCTCGTAATTGTAGCAATGTGCTGAGTAGGCGCAGATTTTCGCTCGCCGTTAACAGGAGGAATTAACAACGTTTAACTCGCAAGCCAAAGCCCTGCGACCAAGAATGAAGCCCTCTGCGCATACCTGTTTTTTCCAAAAGGGATGGTGCTGACCCACCGTGCAGTGCGCCAGCGCATTCCCACCGACACGGATATTTGTCATGGTCCACGTTCAGCACAACGCCGCCCGCGCGTCAGCCACGCAAACGCGAAAAACCACCACTGGCGGCCTCACTCCCTGGCGGGAAAGCCTGGTCAAACAATTGATCCTCGACCACCTCAGCGAAACCCTGGAAGTCACCGAACTGGCCCGGGCCTGCGCGCTGTCCCGCAGTCATTTCTCCCGTACCTTCAAGTGCAGCACTGGCCTGTCACCCCAGGACTGGATTCGTCGCCAGCGCATCGCCCGGGCCAAGCAACTGATCCAGAACACCGACCTGACCCTGACGCAAATCAGTCTGGAATGCGGCTTCTGCGATCAGGCGCACTTCTGCCACATTTTCACCCGCAGCGAAGGCATCACGCCTTTCGCCTGGCGCTGTCAGGCAGTGCGATCTGCCCCGCCCACCGCAGCACTCGCCGCCCCCTCATATACCACTCAAATTCACGCCCAATGAAAACGCCGAGCGGCATGACCGCTCGGCTTTCAGGGATGACGCCAATCAGGCCTTGATGAACGCCAGCAGGTCGGCGTTGAGCTGATCCTTGTGAGTATCAGTCAGCCCATGGGGCGCGCCGGGGTAGATGAGCAGTTTCGAGCCCTTGACCAGTTTGGCCGAGGCGATGCCGGAGGCTTCGATCGGTACGATCTGGTCAGCGTCGCCATGCACCACCAGGGTTGGCACGTCGAACTTTTTCAGGTCTTGTGTGAAGTCGGTTTCGGAGAACGCCTTGATGCAGTCATAAGCACTCTTGTGACCGGCGGTCATGCCTTGCATCCAGAACCAATCGATCATGCCCTGAGAAGGCTTGGCGTCAGGCTTGTTGAAACCAAAGAACGGCCCGCTGGCGACGTCTTTGTACAGCTGCGAACGGTCCGCCAGGGACGCCTGACGCAGACCGTCAAACACTTCCATTGGCAGGCCGCCTGGATTGGCTTCGGTCTTGAGCATCAGTGGCGGCACCGCGGAAATCAGTCCGGCCTTGGCGACCCGTCCGGTGCCGTGTCGGCCGATGTAGCGCGCCACTTCGCCGCCGCCGGTGGAGAAACCGAACAGCACCGCGTTTTGCAGATCCAGCAGCTCGATCAACTGCGCGAGGTCGTCGGCGTAGGTGTCCATTTCATTGCCGAACCAGGGCTGACTGGAGCGGCCGTGACCACGGCGGTCATGGGCGATGACCCGGTAGCCCTTGGATGCCAGGAAGATCATCTGCGATTCCCAGCTGTCGGCATTCAACGGCCAACCGTGGCTGAAGACGATGGGCTGACCGGTGCCCCAGTCCTTGTAGTAAATCTCGGTACCGTCGCGGGTGGTGAATGTGCTCATGGCGATTGCTCCTTAATTAAGGGGTCGGGGTGTTTGGGTGAATCAAACCGATGGATGGCTCATTCGTTCGGCCAGGCGCGCTACCCGCTCGCCCAGGTGCGCAGCGGTGTAGCGATCTTCGGGAGGTGGCGCATGGTCCGGGGACTGTTCGACATTCGACTGGGCCATGGCCCCCAGGGAACTGCCCAGGCGATTCAATTGCCCATCGAACACGCCAGCGCTGGAGCGCGCCGGCAGCAGGTCGAGGCCGACCCAGATCATCGAGTGCTGAGCGGCGAACACCGCCATCTGCAGCAAGGTGTTGAGCTTGTCGCCACACAGGCAGCCGGAGTTGGTGAACCCGGCGGCCAATTTGTCGCGCCAGGGCTGGGCCAGGTAGAACGACGCAGTAGCCTCCATGAAGCCTTTGAACGGCGCCGAGGCGCTGCCCATATAGGTCGGGGCGCCGAAGATGATCGCGTCAGCGCGGTGCAAGCAGTCCCAGTGCTCGTCCACTTCCCCGACCGGAATCAGCCGGCAGGTACTGCCCAGGTGCCGTTCCACGCCCTGGGCCACAGCTTCGGCCATGACGCGGGTGTGCCCGTAGCCGCTGTGATAGACCACCACCACGTTACTCATTCCGGCATCCTCCAGAAGTGTTCATCCTTTTTGCTGTACGAAGCACAATGACCGGCGCCTTCGGTTGATAGACTTGAAGTATTGGATTTTTGGGCGTAGACCGGACGCAGGACGAGTTAAACGTTGTTAATTTTCAACGGAGCGCCAAAAGACCCGACTCACCCCTTTGCCACCGCCGCGCCCAGCAAATACGGAGCTGCGAACGGTGCCGGAAATGCTGCTGCCGATGCGCACACCGGATAGTCGCTCGGCCACCGCGTTGCGCTGACGAAAAAATCTGCGGAACATGCTCGGATACCGCGTGATAGACGGATGCAAGCAGGAGTGACCCGTTGACCCTTTCCCCCGAACAGGCTGTGCATTTCGGCCCTTACCGGATCTACCCCGGACAACGTCTGGTGCTGGAGGCCGACCAGCCCCTGCGCCTGGGTCGGCGCGCCATGGACATTCTGTTGATCCTGCTGGAGCACCCCGGGAATGTGGTCAGCAAGCAGCAACTGATCGCTCGGGTGTGGCCCAAAAGCGTGGTGGAAGACATCAACCTGCGAGTGCACATGGCGGCGCTGCGCAAAGCCCTCGGCGACGGTCAGGTCGGCCAGCGCTACATCGTCACCGTGGCCCAGCGTGGTTACAGCTTTGTCGCGCCGTACTCCCTGGAACACGTCGAGCAATGTCCCGCGAGCGGGGGGCACGGGCCGAGCGACCATAACCTGCCCATTCGTCGGACTCGCATGATTGGTCGCCAGGCTTTGGTCGATAGCCTTGTGGCACAGCTGTCACGCCAGCGTTTCATCACCCTCGTAGGCCCTGGCGGTATCGGCAAGACCACCGTGGCGCTGCGCGTCGCCGAACAACTGATCGGTCGCTACCGGGACGGCATTCGCCTGCTGGACCTGGCCCCGATCAACGACCCTTTGATGATCACCACCCACCTGGCGACGCTGCTCGACCAGTCCTTGCATGACGCCGAACCGATGAGCTGTCTCGCGACCTTCCTGCGCGAGCGGCAGATGCTGCTGGTCATCGATAACTGCGAACACCTGATCGACGCCATTGCGTTGCTCAGCGAAAGCATCCTTCGCGGCGCGCCCGATGTGCACATTCTGGCCACCAGCCGCGAGAGCCTGCGGGCCGAAGGCGAATTCGTTCAACGCCTTGAGTCTCTGGACTGCCCACCGCCGATCGCCGTGCTGGACCGCACCCAAGCCTTGACCTTTTCGGCTCTGCAATTGTTCGTCGAACGGGCGATGGCCAGCCATGACAGTTTCGAACTGACGGATGACGAGCTGCCTCTGGCGATCGAGATTTGCCGCCGTCTGGACGGCATTCCTTTAGCGATCGAACTGGCCTCGGCGCAAGTGAGCAGCCTTGGCCTGAGTGGATTGCTGACGCAACTGCAAGGCAGTTTTCGTCTGCTCACCCAGGGCTGTCAGACGACGCTGGGCCGGCATCAGACCCTGCGCGCAACACTCGACTGGAGCTTCGAGCTGCTGAGTGCCTGCGAACAGACCTGCCTGCAGCGACTGGGTGTGTTCAGGGGAGGTTTCACGCTGGAATCGGCGGCCGCCGTGATTGTCGGCGAACACATCGAACCCCGAGAGGTGTTTGGCTCGATCATGCAACTGGTGGCCAAGTCACTGCTGAACGTGGAGGTGGGCGACGAAGAGGTGTTCTACCGTCTGCTCGACACCACCCGCAGCTATGCCCTGGAAAAACTCGACCAGGCAGCTGATCTACCAGACACCCGGGCACGCCACGCCGAACGCTGCCTGGCCTTGATGCAGCAGGCCCAGAACGACTGGGAGCACATCCAGAGCGGTATTTGGATCGAGCGTTATGCCCGCAGTCTGGAAGACATTCGCTCGGTCCTCGATTGGGGCTTGAACGCTCAAGGGCCGCAGTCACTGGCGATCCGACTGGCTGCGGCTTCGACGCCACTCTGGCAGGAACTATCGCTGCTCAAGGAACACGGCGTATACGTGCGCAAGGCCCTGGCACTGCTCGAATCGACGCCCGAGCCCTGCCCTCGTCTGAAAATGGCCCTCAAGCTTGCCCTCGGCAGCTCCTGCTACCACACCCAAGGTGGCACCGCCGAAACCGTCGAAGCCTTTGTGACCGCCAGAACCCTGGCCGAACGCTGCAACGACGTGGCCGGTCAGCTTAGAGCCGTGTCCGGGCACATGGCGGTCAATCTCAGTTGCGGCAACTACCAAGCGGCCCTGGAACAGAGTCTGCAATTCGATCGGCTGGGTTTGCAAGACGATGCCATTGTGTCCCTGAGTACTCACCGTTTGCAGGTGCTGGCCCTGCACTTTGCCGGGGATCAGCAACTGGCACGGGAGAATGCTGAACGGGTCATTCAGCACATGGCCCAGAGCGGACACATCAATCGCTTCACCCACGGCTTTGGCGTCCAGTACGACCAGAGCGTCGCCGCCCTGACCATTCTGGCGCGGATCCTCTGGTTGCAGGGCCATCCCGAAAAAGCCTGGCGCACCGCCCGTCAGGCGCTGGACATCGCGATCCAGATCAATCACGGTACGTCCATCTGCTACACCCTGGCACTGTCCGGTTGCCTGATCGCCCACTACAACGGCGACACTCAAACTGCCCGCGAACTCTTGCGCCTGCTGCTCGAACAAGCACAAAAACATTCGGTGCTGCTGTTCTACAACTGGGCCCGGCACTATGCGCAGGTGATCGATGGCAATGATGCACATTCGAACCTGCAACCCGGCGCCGGGCTGATCAAGGAAATCATGGTCACCCTGGATACCGGCTTCGTCGATGACGCCTTGCTGGCACGGGCCGAAAACGGTGCGGCGGGCTGGAGCACGGCGGAAATCCTTCGGGCCAGAGCGGATGCTCTGCTTGCAGAAAACTGCCAGAGCGTAGCCGAGACCGTTCTGCTCAAAGCGCTGGCGGTGGCAAAAGCCCAGGGTGCTCTGGCCTGGGAACTGCGCACTGCCACGTCACTGGCCCGGCTTTGGCAGCGTCAAGGCTACTTCCAACAAGCCCATGACCTGCTGGCGCCGATCTACAACCGGTTTACCGAAGGCTTTGCCACGCCAGACTTAACCAACGTCCATCAGCTGCTCGATGAGCTGCAACGACAGCGGTCCGCCTGAAACCCAGCGTGCCCGGCTAATGTAGCGGGCGTAACGCATTTCGAAGGCCCGCAAGTCACCACTGTGTTCGAGCTTCTCCAGCGCGTAAGCGCGGGTGGTGTTGAGAAAGCGGTAACGCGCCACGCCACTGCCCTGCTCCACCGACAGCAGTGATTTCACCGCCAGTCGCTCCACCACTTCCACCAGGCTGGTCGGCCGCAGCACGGCACAACTGATCACGCTAATGGCCGCGTCCAGGGTGAAAGCCATTTTGAACACCGCCAAACGCTGCAATACAGTTTGCTCCAGCGGGCTCAGCCGCTCATAGCTCCAGTCCAGCGCGGCCTTGAGCGTCTGATGCCGTGGCACGGCTGTGCGCCGGCCTTGGGTCAGCAGCTGAAAACAGTTGTCCAGTTGCGCTTGCAGCCCCACCAGCGCCAGCGCATCGATCTGCGCCGCTGCCAGTTCGATGGCCAGGGGCAAACCGTCGAGGCGCCGACAGATTTCACGCACGGCCTTGAGGTCCTGTTCGCGCAGAGCAAACCCTTGTTGACGGGCACGGGCACGGCTGACAAACAACTGCACCGCCGAATAGCCCATGGCCTCGGTAACACAATGCAGCGCCGACATCGGCGGCACCGCCAGGGCTGGCAAACGCTGGACCGTTTCCCCCGCCACCTGCAGCGGTTCGCGGCTGGTGGCCAGGATCGATAGCCGTGGCGCCGAAACCAATAGGCCCTCCACCACCGATCGGCAACGTTCGAGCAGGTGCTCGCAATTGTCGAGCACCAGCAATGCATGCCGTTGCGCCAGTGCATCCAGGCCAACGTCCAGCTCAAGGGTGTGACTCAGATGATCGACGAGCCTCGCCGGGTCATCGATTGCCGCCAGATCAACGATCCAGACGCCATCGCGATAGTGCTGCAACAGCAGCTCGGCCACGCGCAAGGCCACCGTGGTCTTGCCAATGCCGGCGGGGCCGATCAGGGTCATGAAACGGCGAACCGGTAACTGCCGAACCACACTGCCAACGACCGAATCTCGGCCGGTCACTGGCGTGAGCCGCGCAGGCAAGTTGTGCTGGTGCTTCTGAACGGTCTCAATCGAAACCAGCGTCCCTTCCAACTCGCGCTGCACTGGGGCGATGAAGCTATAACCGCGCTGAGGAATATTAACGATGTAGCACTGTCCGTTCTGGCCATCGCCGAGGGCCCGACGCAGGGCAGCAATGTGCACGCGCAGGTTGATTTCCTCGACCACCGAAGTCGGCCAGACGTGGGCGATCAGTTCGTCCTTGCTGACCACGTTGCCGGCGCGCTCGACCAGCACCTGGAGGATATCCAGTGCCCGCCCACCCATGCGCAGCGGCCGATCACCTTCCAGAATCAGCCGTTGACGCGGGTGGAACGCGTAGGGGCCGAACCGCAGCACCGCATCGCTGTTTAAATCTCTGAGGCTGTTCATACACGTTCACGTGCTGAAAACCTGGGCCGGCGTCCATTGCGCGAGCTCGCCCAGGCTCCCGCACCTCCATCGTCAAGAGTTCACGGGTATCTTGGCAGGCATGGATGATGGCACAACTGCCACGCAAGGAGCATTACGGCCATCGCGGTGCGCGGAACGGACAATCAACCGTCAGCTAAACTGCTCGCGGTACTGGGTCGGGGTCAAGCCAAGCTTTTCACTGAACAGAAAACGCATGTGCCGCACGCTGCCGAAGCCACTTTTATAGGCCACGGTCTTGAGCGGCAAGTCGCTGGTTTCCAGCAGGTTTCTGGCGCAGTCGATGCGCGCGCTTTGAAGAAACTCCATCGGCGTCATGTTCACTTCCCGGGCAAACACCCTGGCAAAATGACGCGCACTCATGTTGGCCAGACTGGCCATGCGTTCGATGCTGAAGGCTTCGTCGAGGTGTTCGAGCATATGGTTCTGCACCCGGGTGATCGGCGTTTCCTGGGGTGCCACCGCCACCATCAACGGACTGAACTGCGCCTGCCCGCCCTGGCGCTTCATCACCACCAGCAACACCTTGGCCACGTCCTGGGCGATTTTTTTGCCGTGGTCCTCGGCAACCACCGCCAGCGCTAGGTCGATGCCGGCGGTGACACCCCCGGAGGTAATGAGATTGCGGTCCTGCACAAAAATCTGATCGGTCTCGACGGTGGCCTTGGGGAAGCCTTTGATCAGCCGTTCGGTGTAGTGCCAGTGGGTGGTCACGCGATAGCCGTCCAGCAACCCGGCGTGCCCTAGCACGAACGCGCCGGTGCAGATCGAACCATAACGGTTCGCCCGGTTGACGGCGCCCTGAAGCCAGCCGAGCAGCGGTGGATGCTTTTCGTTGTAGGCCCCCGGCCCGCCCGGCACCAGCAACAGGTCATAGCCCTCGCATGCCTGATCAATATGCAGATCGGCCTGGACTCTGACGCCATTGGAGGCGCGCAGCGCGCCGTGTTCGGTGCCGATAGTCGACAGCTCATAGCCCTCGCCCTGTTCCAGATAACGATTGGCAATGGAGAACACCTCCATGGGGCCGGCCATGTCGAGCAGGAGAAAGTCTGGGAACAGCACCATTGCCACGGTTTTCATGGGTTCAAAATCACTGAGGTCACTAAAAGAGAACGGCTTAATTTCATTGCGCCGAACATCAAACCCTTGTGGTCTGGCGCCCGGCATTATGGCCAAGTGTAACAATAAGGATACATGAACCTGCTCCCATAACTGTCAACCTAAACGAGACAGTATTTCAATTTTCATCTACTTATTGCACTTGCCGGCAAACATTAACCTTCTCCTCACTCGGACGAATTCACGTCCTGACAGGAGTTTCATCATGCTGACCCTTCGCAAAGCCTCTGATCGCGGCGCGGCCAATCACGGCTGGTTGAAGTCGTTCCATACCTTTTCCTTTGCCAACTACCGCAATCCGCGGGAGCAGGGTTTTTCCGACCTGCTGGTGATCAACGATGACCGCGTGGCAGCCGGTAAAGGCTTCGGCCAACACCCGCACCGGGACATGGAGATTTTCTCCTATGTGCTCGAAGGTGCCCTGGAACACAAGGACACCCTGGGCACCGGTTCGGTGATCCGCCCCGGCGATGTGCAGTTGATGAGCGCCGGCAGCGGCGTGGCCCACAGTGAATACAATCACTCGGCGACCCGGCCGGTGCACTTCCTGCAAATCTGGATCGTGCCGGACGTCAGCGGCGCCAAACCGCGTTATCAGCAAGAGCACTTCAGCACGCAGAAGAAACGCGGTCGTCTGCAACTGATCATATCCCCCGATGGGGCCAACGGTTCGTTGCGGGTGCGTCAGGATGCCCGGGTCTATGCCGGCCTGATCGATGGCAAGGAAACCGCTACTTTGGCGCTGGACGCCAACCGCTACGCCTACGTCCACGTGGCTAGCGGTAGCGTCGAACTCAACGGCGTGCAGTTGCAGGAAGGCGACGGCGTGCGGGTCAGGGATGAACAGGCGCTGACCCTGACCAATGGTGTAGATGCCGAAGTGCTGGTGTTCGACCTGCGGCCTCAAGAATTACCGGAAATGCCGTGACCGTGAATAGCCTGGGGGCCTCAACGCCTCCGGGCATCACTAATGGGTGTGAGGAAACGCTTCGACAAGTAGGGCGGCCGCGAAAACCGAGTGCAATCTTGAGATCGTGCGTTAGCAAAAAAAGGCACAAACATACAGGCGTGTTACCGCCGTATAAGCAACTCTAGGTACCTACGTTCGGAGGTACACCATGAAGAGCCCGATGCTTTGCTTCTGCCTGTTGTGTGTAGGAAAGGTTATGGCAGCAGACTCGACAGAGCCCGAAACGTCAGACTTTCTAAAGGACGCAACGCTCAACGTTCTCAGTCGAAATTTCTTCTTAAACAATGATAACCACTCCCAGAACGCTGCGAAAAATTACCAGCGGGAATGGGCGCAAGGCTTCATCACGACGTTTGAGTCAGGCTTCACGCCCGGAACATTTGGTTTTGGTGTGGATGTGCATGCTTTTGTCGGGCAAAAACTTGATGGCGGTAAGGGGCACTCAGGAACCGGGCTTTTACCCGTCGACAGTGATGGAGAGTCCGCTCGAAACTTCAGCGACGGCGGCGGCGTGATCAAGGCTCGTCTCTCACAGACCGTTATTAAGTTCGGTGAGATGGAAGTAGAAAGCCCAGTCTTCGACACCTCCGACAAACGCCTGCAACCTGAATACGCAACCGGGTGGCTCTTACAAAGTGACGAGCTTGCCGGCATACACTTGGTCGGTGGCAAATTCACAGCATTCAAAAACCAGGACTCCTCCTCTTCCAAAGGGGATTTTGCTGGGTATGGCGTTAACACCGATGTGGGCTCAATCAGCTTCGTTGGAGCTGACTTCACGTCCAACAAGAACCTAGGTGCCAGGCTCTATGCCTCCCAGCTAACAGACACTTGGAGGCAGTATTACGCCAACGTGTACGCCCGTCGCGGGGATACGTTTGTAGATTTCAACATCTACCGTACGGTTGACTACGGGCGCTCTGCCGCAGGAGCCATCAGCACAACAGCTTATAGCCTTTCTGCCAAACACAACATTGGCAGCCAAGCCTTTACCCTGGCGGCCCAAAAAATTCATGGTGACACACCTTTCGATTTCGTAGGGGGCGACTCCATATACCTGGCCAACTCCATCAAGTTCGCCGATTTCAATGGCGCCCATGAGAGCTCCTACCAAGCCCGCTACGACCTAGATTTTGCATCCATGGGCTTTCCTGGACTCAAGTTCATGTCACGGTATGTGACTGGACGTGATATCGACGGCACTCATGCGCCGCAAGGAGGGGCCTACTTCCCTTTTGATACGAGCGAACAGGACTTTGTCCCTCAGCAAGGCAAAGGCGGAAAGCACTGGGAGCGTGACATTGATCTGAGCTACACCGTCCAGTTCGGGCCGGCGAAAGATCTTTTACTGCATTTCACCCACGTCTCTCATCGGGCGAATGAAGCACAAGGCGGGCCGGACATCGACCGCATTTACTTTGTCGTTGAGTACAACTTCAAACTGCTGTGATCCCTTACCCTTTGAGGAAGTGACGGATCTGAACAGGCATACCATCCGCTTGGAAACGCCTTTGCCGCGGACCGCCCAAGCGGGTGGCGGCGATGTCGTGGCGATCCTCAACCGCAATGAGCCGGCCTTCTATTGCGTCCCAGCTGATCGGTATGAAGCCATGCTCGACTTGATTGATGATCTCAAGCTGGCGAAGGAAGTGAAGGCGCAGCTAGAAGCCAACGAGCCCCGGATTCCCGCCAAGATAGTCAACGGCGATCTGCTCGTTAAGGGCGAGTCGGGGTTTGACGATGCCAAGTAAGTATCAACTGAACTTCAATAGCGCGGCGTAGAAAGCCTGGAAAAAGCTGGATGCCGAAACACGCGGGCTGTCGGTTAAAAAACTTGATCAGTGGCTGGTTAACTCGAGAGCCCCGGCCGACAAGCTGTACGGACTCAAGAACTGCTACAAGACTAAGCTCTGGTCGCTCGGCTAAGCGACACAAAAGGCCGGTCCACATCTTAACCATGCGCCAGACGTGCATCGTGAGAAACTGCGCCGTACTTGACCATCAGTTTTTGCGTTTTCATTGACCAGTCAATTGCATTCAATATAACCACGCATTTGCAAACGGGATGACCACTTCCGCAGCACAGTATGGCCTGCATACGCCACCTTCGGCAGCTTGCTGCTGCCGTGCTCATGGGGTATCGAAAGAATTCGCATAAAATACGGGCTTGATTAGGATAATCGTAGGGACATAAATTTTAAAAAATCAGCATAATTTCATTGTAAAACAGGTGCTTATTTTCTATTCGAGTCCAGGTCGTTCAATCGGCGTGACAAACACCGAAAAGTCACCAGCAACAGCGATGCCGATGATGGTGCCGCAGCCCGGGGAATGGACTGCACCTGACTGACAGTCGGGCATGCCCCGGTCATCGCATCACTGCCTTCACCCGACTCAGGATCTCGCGGCGCCGGTCTCATCAGCCAGTGCAGCCTCCACCCGCCCACCGCTATCGGTGTTCAGGAGGCCAGATCATGAGATGCCCAAGCTCCCGGTCGTAAAGAGCCGTCAGTCCCGCGTTAGTGGACAAACCTCACAGGTCGCAGGAGCCTTGATCCCTGATAACACTCAACAGCCGTGGCGGGATGAGTGAGGGCGAAGTCAATAACTGCAGCATAGCGATGCAACTGTACGAAGCGTTCGAGCCACCACAACCGTTGCTGGAATACCGGCATGCGTCACTGCCCTACCCGGTCGAAGCACCGGCAGCAGGTAGGTGGACAGGATCAGCCCCCACTGGAACGCCCTGCTTCTCTTTCTGCAAGAAAACGAAAGCGATGATGATGGCCTTGGTCGGTCGGAGTGATGGTCGTAACTTTGGCTATGGCCACCAGCTGAGCTACGCCGGCCCACAAGCGCTAAAGGATCTATTTGCCGGCGGCCACTTCGCCACGGTCAAAGCTCATAGCGATCGCTGGCAAGAGTTCGTGCATTGGTGTCGGTCAGAGGACGGTCCCGGTTACAACGATGCGAGTCAGATCGATTGACGGACGCTGCTGGACTACACCGCTTAGAAACTGTCGGGAAAAATAGCCTTTGGTCGCAAAGCACTGAGCCATTCAGGGTATGGGCCAAAGTATGGGCTGGGATTTTTTTCAGAAACACAGAAACGAAAAAGCCCTGAATAATCAGGGCTCTAACGTATAAGTATGGCGGTGAAGGAGAGATTCGAACTCTCGATACAATTTCTTGTATACACACTTTCCAGGCGTGCTCCTTAAGCCACTCGGACACTTCACCGTATCTCGTCAAACAAGTTCTGTCTGTCGAGGCGCGCTAATGTAGTCGAAAGCTTTTCCGATGGCAAACTTTTTTTGCAGAATTTTCATGCGCTTAGCGTTTCAGTCGTTCGAGCAGGTTCCAGTCCATGGCAAACCCGCCAATCTCCGGCTTCGCGACTTCCTCTATATAGAGGGGAATGCGCGGTTGGCGTGGCGGGCCACGCTTGCCGGGCGGGGAAAGGGTGACTGGGCGGTCAGTCATGGCGCTTTACCTGGCCTGCGGCGGTGGGTAACGTCTGCGCTACTTTATTGAAAGGAATAGCGTCATGAGTGAGTTGATTTCCTACCATCTCGAAGACGGTATCGCGACCCTGACCTTGAGCAATGGCAAGGTCAATGCCATCTCTCCGGACGTGATTGCTGCGTTTAACGCTGCGCTGGATCAGGCGGTGACTGATCGTGCGGTGGTGATCATTACCGGTACGCCGGGGATGCTGTCGGGCGGTTATGACTTGAAGGTGATGACCTCCGGCCCTAAAGAAGCCGTGGCGCTGGTGACTGCCGGTTCGACCCTGGCTCGTCGTCTGTTGTCGCACCCGTTCCCGGTGATCGTCGCGTGCCCTGGGCATGCGGTGGCCAAGGGCGCGTTCCTGCTGTTGTCGGTGGATTACCGCATTGGTGTCGACGGCCCGTTCACCATTGGTTTGAACGAAGTGCAGATCGGCATGACCATGCACCACGCCGGTATCGAGCTGGCGCGTGATCGTCTGCGCAAGTCGGCGTTCCACCGCGCGGTGATCAACGCTGAGATGTTTAATCCGCAAAGTGCCGTGGATGCAGGGTTCTTCGATCTGGTGGTATCGGCCGAAGAGCTGCAAGGCGCGGCGCTGGCGGCGGCTCGTCAGTTGAAGAAGATCAACATGATTGCTCACAAGAACACCAAGCTCAAAGTGCGCAAGGCGCTGCTGGAGAGGCTGGACAACGCGATTATCCTGGATCAGGATTTTTCGGTTTAAACCCAAACGTGCTGCACGAAAAAGCCCGACCGTCGTGTCGGGCTTTTTCTTACGTGCTCCGTTGAAAAGCCGACAACCGCTCTAGATCGCATCTGACCCATAAGTCGGAAACATGCGCTCAAACATCGTCTATCTCCCGCCTCTATAGTGGCAATTGCCGAAAACAGTGCACATCCGTACACTGCGCCACCTTTTGTCCCGGTGGGGCCTGTAAATGTTGTTTGTGTTTCGTATGTTATTGATGGGCCTGCACTTTATTCTGGCCGGTGTGCTTGGGGTAATTCTCGGCCTGTGCCGACCGTTCAACCCGGACAACAGCCGATTGTGCGCGCGCCTTTATGCATGGCCGGCGATGTGCATTTTGCGTTTGCGGGTGAAGGCCGAGGTCGGACCGCTGCTGGATAAGCCCGACAGCTGCGTGATCATCGCCAACCACCAGTCCAACTACGATCTGTTTGTGTTCGGTAACGTGGTGCCCCGCCGCACCGTATGTATCGGCAAGAAGAGTCTGAAGTGGGTGCCGCTGTTCGGTCAGTTGTTCTGGCTGGCGGGCAATGTGCTGATCGATCGCGGCAATGCGCAGAAAGCGCGCCAGTCGATGCTGACCACGACTCACACGCTGCAGAATGAAGACACTTCGATCTGGGTTTTTCCGGAAGGCACGCGCAACCTGGGTGAAGAGTTGCTGCCGTTCAAGAAAGGCGCCTTTCAAATGGCCATTGCCGCCGGGGTACCGATAGTTCCGGTATGTGTCAGCAGTTACGTAAAACACATGAGATTGAACCGTTGGCGCAGTGGGAAGATTCTGATCCGCTCGTTACCGGCGATTCCTACGGCTGGATTGAGCCTGGACGATATGCCGCTGCTGATTGCTCAGTGCCGCGAGCAGATGCGCGAGTGCATCGCTTCGATGGATCGGCAACTGCAAGCCGCTTAAAGGAAACCCGCCTGGTGCGGGTTTTCTTTTGCCTGCGAGTTTTTGCCTGCGAACTCAACAGATTTCACTGACTCTCAAGCAGCAGACAGGGCTAAGCTGGAGACTGCCTGCCACTGCCATCATTGCTAATTGAAAGCTGCCAATAAGAAGTGAATCACTATCATGGGTAGAGTTGTTGCTGCTGCGGTTTATAGCGCCGGTAAGAAAGTCACCAATATCACCCTCGACGAAGGCGCTGCCTGGGCTGCAAAGCCTGGCCACTTTGTCTGGATCGGCCTTGAAGAGCCAAACGCCCAGGAACTTTTCAATCTGCAACGCCAGTTCAACCTGCACGAACTGGCCATCGAAGACGCCTTGGAAAAACACAGTCGACCGAAACTGGAAACCTTCGGCGACGCGCTGTTCATCGTCACGTATTCGCCGATCCGCCATGAAGGCAAACTGCAGTTCATCGAAACGCATATCTTTGCCGGCAACGGTTACATCATTACCGCACGCAACGGCCACTCCGCTTCCTACGCCTATGTCCGACAGCGCTGTGAGGCGCGTCCGCTGTTGCTGGAGCACGGGGAAGATTTCGTACTCTATGCCATCCTCGACTTCGTGATCGAAAACTACCAGCCAATGGGCGAGGCGATCCACGCAGAGATCGATGAGCTGGAACGCAACGTCATGTGTGGTTCCCTGAACGAGCGCGACATTCAAAAACTCCATAGTCTGCGCCGGGATGTTTTGCGTTTGCGTCGTTATGCGGCGCCGATGGTAGAGATTGGCGAGGAACTGCAAAAGCTCAACTTCCCGTTCATCGACAAGAACATGCGCCCGTACTTTCGCGATGTGCAGATCCACGTGACGCGGCAGATGGAAGACCTGACGACCCTGGCGGACATTGCCAGCCAGACCATCGAAGTCGGGGTATTGCTGGAGGCATCACGCCAAAGCGTAGTGCAGCGCAAGTTTGCGGCGTGGGCGGCGATTCTGGCGTTCCCGACGGCAGTGGCGGGGATTTACGGGATGAACTTCCAGAACATGCCGGAGTTGAGTTGGCATTACGGGTATTTCGGGGTGTTGGGGTTTATTGCGGTCGGTTGTGTGGGTTTATGGGCGAGCTTCAAAAAATCCGGGTGGTTGTGACAAGCGTTGTGGCGAGGGAGCTTGCTCCCGCTGGGTCGCGTAGCGGCCCAAAAAAGAGGGGACTGCTGCGCAGTCCAACGGGAGCAAGCTCCCTCGCCACAGGTTCTTTGTCAGCCCTTTAAATCGACCCGGATTCAGGCTTGTGCGCAACAAACCGCATCATCCACTCCGCAACGGTAGTGCCGTGATGGTCGTGTTCTAGGCTCGCCATACCTTTCGAGTAAATCTGCTCGCCCAGCGCTTCCTGACGAATATCCAACAAGGCACGCGAGTAATCGTGAATGAACTCCGGATGTCCCTGGAAGCACAGCACTTGATCGTTGATGTGGTACGCGGCGAACGGGCAGAAATCGCTGGAAGCGATGACCGTAGCGTTTTCCGGTAGTGCAGTGACCTGGTCCTGATGGCTGATCAACAAGGTCAGCTCTTCCCTCACCGGGTTCATCCACGGCGCCTTGGCGGCGAGTTTGTACTTGTGGGTGCCGACGCCCCAGCCTTGGGTCGCGCGCTCGCTTTTGCCGCCCAGCAGCAGCGCCAGCAGTTGATGGCCGAAGCACACGCCCAGCAGTTTGTCGCCACGCTCGTAGCGGGTCAGCAGGTAAGCCTTGAGAGTTTCAATCCACGGGTCGGTGCCGAAGGAATCGGCCTTGCTGCCGGTGACCAGGTAGGCATCGAAGGTCAGATCATCGCCGGGATACTCGCCCTGCATCACGTTGTACACAGTGAACTCGGCAGCGATGGGTTGCTGCGAAAACAGACGCTGGAACATCTGCCCGTAACCCTGATATTGATCGACCAGTTCCGGACGCAGGATGTCGGTTTCCAGAATGCAGATGCGTAACGACATAAAAAATACCTGACACGTGATGGGAATAATGCACACCCCAGAGCCTGCCTTGAAACACAGTGGCAAGGCAAGCCCCGGAATGCGTCATCCGTCCCCTAGAACGCCTCCCCTTTGGCCGCTTTCTCCAGCAATAGCGCAGGGGGCGCGAATCGCTCGCCATACTGCTCTGCCAGGTACTGGGCACGGGCGACGAAATCTTTCACGCCGTACTGGTTGATGAACTGCAGCGCACCGCCAGTCCAGGCGGCGAAGCCGATGCCGAAGATCGAGCCGACGTTGGCGTCCGCCGTCGAGGTCAATACCCCCTCCTCCACACAGCGCACGGTTTCGATGGCTTGCACGAACAGCAGCCGATCACGCACGTCCTTCGGCGAAATCTGCCCGTCAGCCTTCTCGAAAAGGCTTTTCAGCTCTGGCCACAGATGTTTCTGCCCACGGGCCGGATAATCGTAGAACCCTCTGCCAGCAGCCTTGCCCGGACGCTTGTATTCCTTGAGCAGCAAGTCAATCACGGCGAATGCCGGGTGCTCAATCAGCGGTTTCCCTTCTGCTCGCAGGTCTTTCGCGGTTTGCTGGCGGATATGGCTCATCAGGCTGAGGGAAACTTCGTCGGAGATCGCCAGAGGTCCGATCGGCATGCCGGCCTTGCGCGCTTCGGTCTCGATCATCGGCGCGCTGACGCCTTCGCCCAGCATGGCGATGCCTTCGTTGGTGAAGGTGCCGAACACCCGCGAGGTAAAGAAACCACGGCTGTCGTTGACCACAATCGGCGTTTTCTTGATTTGCTGTACGAAATCGAACCCGCGCGCCAGGGTTTCGTCGCTGGTGTGGGTGCCTTTGATGATTTCCACCAAGGGCATTTTCTCCACGGGGCTGAAGAAATGCAGGCCGATGAACTTGCTCTGATCCGGCACCGCAGTCGCGAGGCCGCTGATGGGCAAGGTCGACGTGTTGGATGCAATCACCGCCTCCGGGCCAACGATCTTTTGCGCCGCCGAAGAGACGCTGGCTTTCAAATCGCGATCTTCAAACACCGCTTCAATGATCAGATCACAGCCGGCCAGGTCGGCATCGCTTTCAGTGGGGTGAATTCGCGCCAGCGTGGCATCGCGTTGATCGGCATTCAATTGGCCACGCGCAACCTTCTTGTCCAGCAGCGCTGCCGAATGAGCCTTGCCCTTCTGTGCCGCCGCAAGATTGATGTCCTTGAGCACCACCTCGATGCCGGCCGATGCGCTGACAAAGGCGATTCCGGCGCCCATCATGCCGGCGCCCAGCACACCCACGCGACGCGTCACGTAGGGTGCAAAGCCTTGGGGCCGTGAGCCACCGGCATTGATTTCGTTGAGCTGGAACCAGAACGTGCCAATCAGGTTTTTCGACACCTGGCCGGTGGTCAATTCGGTGAAGTAACGGGTTTCGATCAAGTGCGCGGTGTCGAAATCCACCTGAGCACCCTCTACCGCCGCGCAGAGGATTTTCTCTGGCGCAGGCAGGCAGCCCTGGGTTTTGCTGCGCAGGATCGACGGCGCGATGGCCAGCATTTGCGCGACTTTCGGGTTCGACGGCGTGCCACCGGGAATCTGGTAACCCTTCACGTCCCAACGCTGCACAGCCGCAGGATGGGCAATAATCCAGGCGCGCGCCTTGGCCAGCAGTTCGTCACGATCCGCCGCCAACTCATCAATCAAACCTGCCCGTAGCGCCTGCTGCGGCCGGACCTTCTTGCCTTCGAGCAGATAGGGCAAGGCTTTTTCAATACCGAGCATTCGCACCATGCGCACCACCCCGCCGCCGCCCGGCAACAGGCCGAGGGTGACTTCCGGCAGACCGAGTTGCACCGAAGAATCGTCCAGCGCAACCCGGTGATGGCACGCCAGGCAGATTTCCCAACCGCCACCCAACGCGGCGCCGTTGATCGCGGCGACCACCGGTTTACCGAGGGTCTCAAGGGTGCGCAGTTGCCCTTTGATTGTCAGCACCATGTCGTAAAAGGCTTTGGCTTCGGGCTTGCCGACCTTGATCAGTTCGTTGAGATCGCCGCCGGCGAAGAAGGTTTTCTTGGCCGAGGTGATGATCACGCCGGCGATAGTGTCTTTTTCGGCAACCAGTCTGGCGACACACGCGGCCATGGCTTCGCGGTAGTCCGCGTTCATGGTGTTGGCGCTCTGGCCCGGCATGTCGATGGTCAGGACGACGATCTGGTCCTGACCTTTTTCGTAACGGATGGCTTCGGTCATGAAAGGGTTTCCTTGAAGTCGGTCGGGCTCAGAGGCGTTCGATGATGGTGGCGATGCCCATGCCGCCGCCGACACACAGCGTCGCGAGGCCATAGCGCAGGCGCCGGGTTTCCAGTTCATCGAGCAGCGTGCCGAGGATCGCGCAGCCGGTGGCGCCCAGCGGGTGGCCCATGGCGATGGAGCCGCCGTTGACGTTGACCTTGTCCGGATCGATTGCCATGTCCTTGATGAATTTCAGCACCACCGAGGCAAACGCTTCGTTGACCTCGAACAGGTCGATGTCTTCGACCCGCAACCCGGCCTTGGCCAGAGCCTTGCGGGTGGCCGGCGCGGGGCCGGTGAGCATGATGGTCGGGTCGGTGCTGGTGACGGCGGTGGCGACGATTCGCGCCCGCGGCTGCAAACCCAGCGCGCGGCCCTTGGCCTCGGAGCCGATCAGCATCAGCGCGGCGCCATCGACGATCCCGGAACTGTTACCCGCCGTGTGAACGTGGTCGATCCGCTCGACATGGCTGTAGACCCGAAGTGCCGTGGCATCGAAGCCCATTTGCCCGATCATCTCGAAGCTAGGCTTGAGCTGGCCCAAGCCTTCCAGGGTCGATCCGGCGCGAATGAATTCATCGTGATCGAGCAGGATGATGCCGTTCTGGTCCTGCACTGGCACCAACGATTTGTTGAACGAACCGTCGGCCCTCGCCCGCGCAGCCTTTTGCTGGGAGTGCAGCGCATAGGCATCGACGTCCTGACGGCTGAAGCCTTCCAGCGTGGCGATCAGGTCAGCGCCCACGCCTTGAGGGGCGAAATGGCTGTGAAAACTGGTTTCCGGGTCGTGTGCCCAAGCGCCACCATCGCTGCCCATCGGCACGCGGGACATGGACTCGACGCCGCCGACCACCACCAGGTCTTCGAAGCCGGAACGCACTTTCATTGCGCCGAGGTTCACCGCCTCCAACCCCGAAGCGCAGAAGCGGTTGATCTGCAAACCCGCCACGCTGACGTCCCAATCCGCCACCTGGGTCGCGGCTTTGGCAATGTCGGAGCCTTGATCGCCGACGGGCGTCACGCAACCAAGCACCACATCGTCGACCTGACTGGTATCGAGAGAGGTGCGCCGTTGCAGCGCGGTGAGCAGCCCGGCTACCAGGTTCACCGGTTTGACGCTGTGCAAGGCGCCATTGGCCTTGCCTTTGCCGCGGGGCGTGCGTAACGCGTCGAAAATCAAAGCTTGGGTCATGACGTTCTCGAACCTGGGCAGGGGAGTAAATTCAGAGTCCCCACTCTTAGCCCGAGCAGCCCGGGATTCAATGACCGCAGTGCTCACAGACGTTGACGGTCACGCTCAGACGGACGGTAGGCAATCAGCGGATTAACCGATTCAGGACAGCAAGCTGTCTAGCAAACGGGCGCCCAAGAAGCTGGCAATAGGCCTCATGCCTTTTTAAGAGCAATTTATGCCAAGCCCATACGAAATGGATCTAAAGCAAGCGTGACGCGGCCTCTAAGGTGAACTTGTACGAAGTTGTCGTCGGGTTTTGCCGAGGCGCTCGTCAAACAGGAAGTGCAACGCTCTGCCGTCATGGAGAAATGCAGGCAGGCATCAGGAAATAACAATAAAGGCGGTCAAGCCATGTTCAAACAATCAAAAGTACGTCAAGCCGGGCTCATTCTTTTCGCCACTACGCTGTTATTGATTTTGCCGAACCTGACCAAGGTGATCGGTTAGTCGGTCAATAAAAAATACGGCGCCAGGTTTTTGTATCGCCCTCTAAAAATGTGACTGGCTCGCTACCCGGGTCAGCGTGAGTGTGCCAACCTTTGCGGCACTTCCACGACATGGACGGCGATCATTTGAAAACGCTCATTGTGTTCGGGGCCTTGCTGCTCAGCACGCCCCTGTCTGCCGCACAGCTGAACCTTGAGCTGGGCGCGAGCAGTCGCACCTGGCAAACCGAGGAGTTGCTCAAGCATCCTCAGGCTCAGACCATCACCATCAACAACGACGTTTCCTACAAACGGGACATGAGCTATCGCGCTGTTCCGGTGGCTGCGTTGTTGACGGGCATCAAGCCTGAAGACCATTTACAGGCGGTAGCCCTGGATGGTTTTGCCGCAGAACTGTCAGCCGCACCGTTGCTCAATTCCCAGGGTGCGCGCGCCTGGTTGGCGATTGAAGATCCCGCCAAGCCGTGGCCACCGCTGTCGGAAGCCAAACCCGGCGCCGGGCCGTTCTATCTGGTCTGGACCGATCCGCAGGCGGGCGACATCAGCCCCGAACAATGGCCCTTTCAAGTCACGAGCATCAAGCGCATGGCGCCGGTGGCCGAGCGCTTCCCTGCCCTGCGGCCCGATCCGGCGTTGAAGGCTGACGATCCGGTGAACAAGGGCTTTGCGCTGTTTCAGAAGAATTGCCTGGCGTGTCACCGATTGAACGGCGCTGGGGATGCGCAGTTTGGGCCTGACCTGAACATTCCGTTTAACCCGACCGAGTACTTCGGCGCGGATTTCCTCAAGCGCTACATTCGTGATCCGCAGAGCTTGCGCCAGTGGCCTCAGGCGAAGATGCCCGGGTTCTCGGCGTCGGTGTTGCCGGACGAGGATCTGGAGAGGTTGGTGGGGTATTTGAAGCACATGGCTGGGCGCAAGACGAAGCCCTGAAGACATCCCTCCCTGTCAGTGATCGTTCCCACGCTCCGCGTGGGAATGCAGCCCGTGACGCTCTGCGTCACATTCAAAGCCGAACGCGGAGCGTCCGTGGAGGCATTCCCACGCAGAGCGTGGGAACGATCGGTGGTAGGTTACTGCTGTTGGACGGAGATCACCGGCGCTGGCGTCGGCGAGACAAACACCTTCGCATGCATCTGCTCGCAACCACCGCCACGCCGCATGCCACGCACCGGGCAGGCATCCAGGTAATCCAGGCCCACCGCCAGTTTCAGATGACGCTCGGGCCGCGCCAGTTCATTGGTCACGTCGAAGCTGTACCAGGCGTCATCCAGCCAGGCTTCCGCCCAGGCGTGACTGGCCAGGTGTTCGCTATTCTCGCTGTACAAATAGCCCGACACATAACGCGAAGGAATGCCCAGGCTGCGAGCGCAGGCGAGAAACGCGTGGGTATGGTCCTGACAGACGCCCGAACGCCCGGCGAAGGCCTGCGCGGCACTGGTATCCACTTCGGTGGAGCCCGGCGTGTAGGTCATGTGCTGGTTGAGGCCATGCATCAAGTCGATCAGCGCCGTGCGATCCCGGCGTTGCTTGCACGCCTTCTCGGCGAACGCACGCAGGGCTTCGTCGGCTTCGGTCAGGCGCGTGAAACGCAGGAACGGCAGCGCCGACTGGCTCTCATGCTCCGCCTCGCGCAATTCGTCGATGTCCACCTGGCCCCGGGCGCCGATGATGATCGCCTCGTGGGGCTCGTCCATGGTCAGCACGTGCAGGATGTTGCCGAACGGATCGAGTTGCGCGCGCACCGGGCGCGGCAAGTCGAGCTGCCAACTGAGCACGTGCTGGCGCTCGCTGTCGTGGGGGGTCAGTCGCAGATACTGGATGCTCGCCCGCACCTGATCTTCATAGTGATAGGTGGTCTCGTGGCTAATGGAAAGTCTCATGCAGCCTCCAGGTAGGAACTGTGTATGGCGTTACCCAACTGGCGCACCAGCGGGATGAACTCGGTCAGCCAGGCGTGCAGGCCTTCGTCGAGAATTTCGGTGATGCCGGTGTAGCGCAGGCGTGCGTCCATTTCCGCCGCCAGGCGTTGCGCGGGACGGCCGTTGGCCCCCGGCAGCTGGGCGAGGATCTGGTCGATTTCTTCGGTGCAGGCGCGCAATGAACGCGGCACGTCGGCACGCAGCAACAGCAACTCGGCCACATGCCGGGCGCCGGGTGCGTCGCGGTAGATCTCGGTGTAGGCCTCGAACGAGGACAATGCCCGCAGCAAGGCGCTCCACTGGTAATAGGCGTGAGCGGTGCCGTCACTGACCGCCTCAGCCTGATCGCCAGCCATTTCGTAACGGGCGTCGAGCAGGCGCAACGTGTTGTCGGCCCTTTCGATAAACGTCCCCAGGCGAATAAAGCGGAACGCATCGTTACGCATGATCGTGCCGTAGGACGCGCCGCGGAACAGGTGGGAACGCTCCTTGATCCACTCGCAGAAACGGCTCATGCCGTAGCGACTCAAGCCTTGATCGGCAATCCCGCGAATTTCCAGCCAGGTGGCGTTGATGTTTTCCCACATGTCGGCGGTGATTCGCCCACGCACCGCATGGGCACTGGCTCGCGCAGCGCCGAGGCAGCTGTAGATGCTCGCCGGGTTGGCAGCGTCCAGGGCGAAAAAATGCAGCAGCCGTTCAGCATGCAGATCGCCGTGGCGCTCCAGGTAATCGTCCAGGGTGCCGGTGATCAACAACGGCATGGCGAGTTCGTGCAGACCGTCACCACGGCCATCTTGCGGCATCAGCGACAGCGAATAACTGATGTCGAGCATCCGTGCGAGGTTTTCCGCCCGCTCCAGGTAACGCGACATCCAATACAAATCCGAGGCAGTTCTACTTAACATGGCAGGCTTCCTTCAATCCTCGACCACCCAGGTGTCCTTGGTTCCGCCGCCCTGGGATGAATTCACCACCAGGGAGCCTTCGCGCAGGGCGACACGGGTCAAACCGCCGGGCACAACCCGGGTTTCGCGGCCAGACAATACAAACGGACGCAGGTCGATGTGGCGTGGAGCAATGCCGTTTTCGACAAAGGTCGGACAGGTCGACAGGGACAACGTCGGTTGCGCGATGTACGCGTGGGGCTTGGCTTTGATCCGCTCGCGGAAAGACTCGATTTCCGCCGCCGTCGCCGCCGGCCCCACCAGCATTCCGTAACCGCCGGAGCCCTGGGTTTCCTTGACCACCAGTTCCGGAAGATTGGCCAGTACGTGGGACAGTTCGGAGGGATTACGACACTGCCACGTCGGCACATTCTTCAGAATCGGCTCTTCATCCAGGTAGAAACGGATCATGTCCGTGACGAAGGGATACACCGACTTGTCGTCCGCGACCCCGGTGCCGATGGCATTTGCCAGCACGACATTGCCGGAGCGGTATGACGACAGCAGCCCTGGAACGCCAAGCATCGAGTCCGGGTTGAACGCCAGCGGATCAAGGAACGCATCGTCGAGGCGACGGTAGATCACGTCGACGGCTTTCGGCCCGTCCGTGGTGCGCATGAACACCTTGTCATCGCGCACGAACAGGTCCGCGCCTTCCACCAGCTCAACGCCCATTTCCCGGGCCAGAAACGCATGCTCGAAAAACGCGCTGTTGAAGCGCCCCGGCGTCAGCACCACCACGCTCGGGTTGTCGATCGGGCTGGAGCTTTTCAAGGTATCGAGCAACAGGTTGGGATAGTGGTCGATCGGTGCGATGCGCTGGGCCGCGAACAATTCGGGGAACAATCGCATCATCATCTTGCGGTCTTCGAGCATGTAGCTCACGCCGCTCGGTGTACGAAGATTGTCTTCGAGCACGTAGTACGTGCCGTCGCCATCGCGCACCAGATCGACACCGGAGATGTGGGAATAGATATCGCGGTGCAAATCCAGCCCTTGCATCGCCAACTGATATTGCTCGTTGGCCAGCACTTGCTCGGCCGGAATGATGCCGGCCTTGATGATGCGCTGCTCGTGATAGAGGTCGGCGAGGAACATGTTCAACGCCTTGACCCGCTGAATGCAGCCGCGCTCGACGACTCGCCATTCACTGGCGGGGATGCTGCGGGGAATGGTGTCGAAGGGAATCAGGCGCTCTGTCCCTTGCTCATCACCATAGAGCGTGAATGTAATCCCGGCGCGATGAAACAACAGATCGGCCTCGCGTCGCCGTTGTGCCAAAAGCTCGTCAGGCGTTTCGGCCAGCCAACGGGCAAACTCCCGATAATGCGGGCGGACCTGGCCGCCGGCATCGTACATCTCATCAAAATAGGTGCGGATCATGCCGTACTCCTTGTCACCCGGACATGCAGGCCTTCGCAAGGCCCGTGCCATCGGCATAAACGCTTTGATATCAATCAGTTGAATAATCGCATCGCACGCACCGCACCAATCCTGTGCGGTAAATGCCCCCACCTGATCGCCCCCGCTTCATTGCGAAGCAATGTTGTTGCCTATCACCAGCATAGCCAGAGTTGATTTCACTGCCCGGGAGGCGATGCGGATAATCCGCGCATTCGCTGGAAATCTTGACGAACTTCCCTTTGGCCGCCTGTTTAGGCGGCTTTTTTTTGCGTCGTTGAAACGTTATGAATCAAAAACACGATCTTTTGTCTTTCAAACCGCGAAAACGAAAACGGCCAACCCGAAGGTCAGCCGTTGCTGAGTGTTGTCACTGTTCATAAGTTATGCGAGTCGCCCTCGTACCTCCTGCTTGACGCCCCATCCTTCGATGATGCCGCCCAAAGGCTCAACCACCGCCTCGAAATCCTGCTCGAAATCGCCGATGCCGTCATAAGTGGCGTACATCACTTTGCTCAGTTCCAGGTACCACGCGCCGTCATCGCGCACGCTGATTTGTGCATTCAAGGATTCACCACAGTAATGCCCTGCCGCCCTGCGCGCCCGCTCCTCGTCCGGAAAAATGGCGTAGAACTCGATGGGATGGAATCTTGAAAAGTCGAAGCCGCCTTCTTTCATGCGGCGCAACACGCTGGTGCTGATGTCTTCTTGATAGGCTGTGCTCATGAAACGTCCCCCTCAGACTGATGGATAGACTTTCCGTAATCCCGGCACTCGCAACCGAATGGGGCGAGCGATGCGGCAACAACGTTGCCGGTGGGAAGCAAGCATGTAGCTGACAAGACCAGACCTTAGCGATCCGTTCGCTGATCTCGGTTGCAGAGTAGCCTCAAGATAGAGCCACTGCCAAGGCCTGGTTAGAAATGTGACAGGAGATGTTCAGATTGGCGTGATGCTGAGGATTTCAATGCTGTTCTGGGTTTTCAGACTTTTGACAGTCGGATCATCGGCGCGCCCTTCCAGATCGTTGAGGTCCAGTTCGGCAGCCACAGGCAGACAGCGGGCGCGAATGAGCTTCGCGGCTTGTTCGTTGTTCGGGCATTCATCGCTCTCGAACACCTCGTCAACTTGTTCACCGTGATCATCAACGAAAGTGACTTTCCACTTTTGCATCAGTGCCTCCTCGATAAAACCCATGGATGGGCTTACATGTATCTCGACATCCTTCCCCGGCCAATCGTTCAACCGGGACCTTCTATAAGTGAAGCATGAAAAAAGGGCCGTCCGCGGTGTGTTTTCACACAACCTGAGAGAGCCCTTTCTGGCTTGGCGCCTGAAGACGCCGTCAGATCCGGACGTTGCCTCGTGGCCCGGCGATGGCCCAGATGATCAGGCCCAGCACTGGCAGCAGCAGGATCAGCAGCACCCAGATGATTTTCATCCCTGTGTCGGCACCACTTTTGAGCACGTTGATGATTGCCCAGATATCCAGGGCAAGAATAATCAGGCCAATCAGACCGTTGAACGTGGAACCCATGGTGTCGCTCCCTAAGAGTGGTTTGCACTCTTAGGATAGCCGGGCCTTGCGAGGGTTCCGTGTTTTAAACGTGGACGGCGATTTTCAGGGCTTCGAGCGAGGGTGCGGCAGCGATGCCGACTTGGGCGCACAACTCGAGTACGCGGGGCACGTCGTTGCCGTAGACCAGCACCACTTGCAGTTCGTCGTCGAGCAACTGACTGAAGTTCATCAGCGTGTAACCGCCGTTTTCCTTGTTCATGCTGCCCATCTGCACCTGAATACGATTGAGCGCGGTCAGCGCTTCGGTCTTGGCCAGTTGCTTGGGCTTGATATTGAAATCGACCCCGGGCCCGAACGAGGAAACGATCTGGGCGAACAGGTCCACATAGGTGTCGGCCTGGAACAGCACGGTCTCTGGAAGACTGCCGACGATGACCCACTCGCCCAGCGGAATCGGGAAGGTTTCGTCGTAATTGATATCCGGATTGGCCGTCAGAAAAGCCTCGGGATCGGCGTAGGCCTGGGCCGCTTCGTCAGCGACTTTGAGGATTTCGTCATCGCTCATGCAGCCGGAGCTTATTTTGCTGATGAGTTCGACGAGTGCGGCTTTCATGGGGCGGAATCCTGTAGCGAGGGAATTTTGAAGGCGCGAAGGATAGCGCATTACGCCAGGCAATTCCTGCGCGCGAGCAGGGCCGGGATTGTTGACACACATCAAGATCCAGCCCCCTCAGTAGCGGCACAATACTGGCACCTTGCCAAAACTGTTTCCGCTATCAGAGAAGACCTCCATGGGTGCCTGGCTTAGCAATATCTCGCTGAAATACAAATTCTGGGCGGTCAACGCCGTCGCCTTCGTCACGACCTTGCTGCTGGTGTTGTACGCCGTACAGCTCGAACAACAGGCTCGCAGCCATGCTCTTCAGGCATCGGCACAAGCCCAGGCGCGACTGCTCAACGCCTGGCCCGCGGGGCAGCCGCTCCCCAAAGCCGATAACGTGCTGACGTTCAGTCGCGGGCAGGCGCCGTTGCTGAACGGGCAACCGGTCCTGGAACTGGCCGATACCAACGGCTGGGTCGCCATCAATGCCATGCCGCTGTTCGGCGACAACCCGTTGATGGGCGCTGAAGTATTTACGCGCACGGAGGGTAACCAGGTCGCGGTGATTGCCCAAGGCCCGAGCCTGGCCCAGGTATTTGGCGAGCGTTTTCCCAACTACGCCGTGGCGGTGGCGGTCCTGATGCTGGCTATGCTCGGCGCTTCGCAATTGTTGATCCGCTTCCTGCTCAGCCAACTCAATACGCTGAAGGACGTGATGCTCCACGTCGAGAAAACCGGCGACTTGTCGGCCCGTGTGCCGCTGGCCTGCACTGACGAAGTCGGGCAGATGGCCAATGCCTTCAACGCCATGCAGGCCGGTTACCAGCGGGTGGTCAACACCGTCGCCAGCACCGCCCGGCAACTGGATGTCGGCGCGGCGCGGCTGGCGTCGAGCATGAACGAGGTACGTCACGGCATGCTCGGCCAGCAAAGCGAAACCGATCAGGCCGCCACGGCGATCAACGAAATGACCGCCACGGTCTATCACATTGCCCAGCACGCCGGCGCCACCCGCGACCTCTCGCAAACCGCTGACACCCTGGCCGGCAGCGGGCAGGAAGTGGTCAGTCGGGTGCAGAAATCGATTGCCGGCCTGTCCAGCGGAGTGCAACAAACTGCCGAGATGATCCAGCGCCTGGCCGAGGACAGTCAGAAGATCAACGGCGTGGTCAGTGTGATTCACAGCATTGCCGAACAGACCAATCTGCTGGCGCTGAACGCCGCGATTGAAGCGGCCCGAGCCGGTGAAATGGGTCGCGGTTTTGCGGTGGTCGCCGATGAAGTGCGCAACTTGGCCAAACGTGTCCAGACCTCCACTGACGAGATCACGATCATGGTTTCGGCGTTGCAGGCCGGGACTCGGGACGCGGTGGATTTCATGCAGGAAAGCTCGTTCAAGGCCGACGATTGCGTGCAACAGGCTCAGGAGGCCGGTGCAGCGCTGGCAGAAATCACCAGCGCCGTGGCGCAGATGCGTGAAAGCAACACGCAGATCGCGGTGGCGGCCGAGCAGCAGAGCCACGTGGCCGAAGAAATGAATCGCGCAGTGGTGAGCATTCGGGATGTGACCGAGAACACCGTGCAGCAGACCGTGGATTCGGCGACTACCAGCAATGAGCTGGCGGCGTTGGCGGGGGAACTGAGCAAGGCTATCGGGCAGCTGAAACTGTAAGAGCCCCATCGCGAGCAGGCTCCCACAGGTGATCTTCAGTGGCCATTAATTTTTGGTACAAAAGAGATTTACTGTGGAAGCGGGCTTGCTCGCGAAGGCGCCAGCCCGGTCAACATCAATTGCGAACATGACACCTATCACTTCGATAGCCAGCCTTGATTCGCCGACTGGTTTGCCCCGGCCTATTCTTTGTTCAAGAGCCTCAACGAACCAAGGATTAGCATCATGGGCAAACGTCATCCCAACCTTCCCGCCTGGCAATGGCGCGCGTACCCGAACAATCACCAGCACCCGACCAATCTGGTGCTGCACCTGATTGCCGTGCCGCTGTTCATCGTGGCGTTTCTGCTGATTGTCTCGGGCGTGTTCAGTCTGAGTTTTACCAATGTCGCGATTGGCTTTATCGGCCTGCAACGCCACGGTCACCGCCTGGAGGCGCAAGCCTCCGAGCCGTTCAGTGATCGCAAGGATGCCGTGTCGCGCTTGCTGGTCGAGCAATTTCTGACCTTTCCGCGGTTCTTCCTGAGCGGCGGCTGGTGGCGCGCCTGGCGTGAGCGCCACCGTCGTCACTGATCAGGCAAAAATCGTCACCGTCTGCCGGCTCATGGCAATCAACTGACCATCCGCGTTCCACAATTTCGCGGCCGCATGACCGTAGCCGTCAGCGGCATGTTCGGTTTCAACCAGGTATTTGCACCAGTCCAGCGTGCTCAGTTCCAGCAACGGCTGAACGAATTCGATGGTCCAGGTCTGCGTGCTGCCCATCGCCGGTTTACTCAGGTGCGGCATCAGGGCCGGTGGCCAGGCGTCAACCAGCGCTAAAATATGCGCTTCGCTGACCGCTTCTTCCTTCACGTCCCCGCGCAAGCGCACCCAGCCGCCCATCTCGCGGGATTTGTTGCCCGTGAACGGCAGACCGCCGACACTCCAGCGCATCGCCAGATGCTGCATGAACTCCGGGAGTACCCCTTTGATGAACGGCAGTTCCTGACAATCGTCCCAGTGCTTCATCTCGGGTGCCGGTTCGGCGATCACCGCCACTTCCGACAGTCGCGAGGCGCCGAAGCTGCCCTGGACCAACGTCACCACTTGGCCGTTCTGCATCGCCCGACCCAGCACCTGGCTGACAGCCTTCCCTTCGCGCAACACATCGACTTCAAAGCTGACCGGCACCTCAGGCTCGACCGGACCGACAAAGGTGATCGACAGCGAGCGCACCGGACGATCCGCCGGGACCTTCGCGCGCATGGCTTCGTACTGCAAGGCGGCCACCAGGCCACCGAAACTGGCACGCCCCTGAGCCCATTTGGCCGGAATAGACAGCTCCAGCGGCTGGCTGCGGACAGCGTCGAGCAGATCGGAAAAGCGCATGGAAACCTCGGTATGGGAAAAGGACGAAGGGATCTTAACCAGCCAGCGGGGATGGCACAGCGCTTATTCCGGCCAAAGAGACTGACAGATAGGCCGCATGCCGGACATCGATTCAACATTCAACAGTGATCAACTGTGGGAGCGGGCTTGCTCGCGAAAGCGGTCTGTCAGTCACATCTGTTTTGAATGTGCTGGCGTCTTCGCGAGCAAGCCCGCTCCCACAGGGGTATGTGGTGGTTTCAGGATTTGAAACAGGCAGCGCTGAGTTTGTCGAGGACGCGGTCGGCGCGGTCTTCGGCCTTGGCCATGGCCGTTTTCCAGGCTGCGACGCAGGGCTGCAAATCGGTTTCCTGCTCGGCCATGGCCAGCCATTGCAAGCAATCGTGCCAATCGCCCAAGGCACCTTGCGCGGACTTCAAGCGCGGCATCGCCGCTTTCGGCAGTCGATCCAGTTCAGGATAGGCGTCGATGCCATAGCGCACGCGCTTGATCAGCAGGCGCAATCGGTGGCGATCATGTGCCGGATCGTGCAGGGCTTCGTCGAGTTTTTTCCACTGCTTGGCCAAGCGTTTTTCGATGCGCTGACGCAAGCCCTTGACCAGGCCCTGACGTTGGGCGGCCCGCAAAAAACGCGGAAAGGCATCGAGGATCATCAGCACCTGCGCCACTTCAGGACTCGTCGCGACCGCCGGATAAGCCTCGGCCATTTGCGCCATACGCCGATGGGCAGCCTCGGGTTGATCATGCTCGAGCAGGTAGGCCGCCAGCACTTCGCGATCACGCAATGGCGTGGTCAGGTCGCCGACCCGGGACGCCGCCGCTTCCAGCTGTTCGACCCCGGGCAAACCACGCAATGGTCGCAGCAGACTGCGCAAACGGCGAACCGTGGTGCGCAGATCGTGCAGCGCTTCAGGGTCGGTGCGCGCACTCAAGCGTGCCTGACAGGCCAGCAAACGGACTTCCAGGCCCAGGACATGAGCCACCAACCGGTTAATCATGGGAGTTACTCCGTAAACAGCTGCCAGCCGCCAGCCGAAATCCGGGGCGACTGACTTATCGCAAGCAGCTTAGAGCTTAGAGCGGTTTTCAGCGTCCCGCGCGCGACTCACGAATGTAAAAACGTGCTTTCTCGGCCTTCTTGGTACAGCCCTCATAGGCTTCGAATTGCTGCTGGGTCTTGGCACCGGTCAACAACGACAGCGCCTTGGAGTAGCTGACGGTCCCGGCAAAGCCTTCGACTTTGGCCAGGTCCAGTTCATGCCAGGCGGCGTCGAGCTGGCTACCGCAGCTGTCACGGTAAGCGGTTTTACCGGCACAACCGGCGAGTGCCAGGGCAATCAACGGCACACAGATCCAGACTTTCATTTTTCACACCTCAAAGATAGGTAAACAGTCGTGCAGTTAAGACGGTCTGGCACGTGAAAAGTGCCTTGGCCCCGCCTCGGAAACTCTAGCGCTCGCGAGAATACCCATCTGCCGCCAAAGAGTGTCGAAAAAACGACGCCCTCGCCTCGCCGAACGACCTTAGCGATTGAAGCGCGGGCCTCGATGGGTGCATTGTTGAACCTTGTCAGACGAGGGCGATTCATGAAAAAGCGTGTCGCGCTGGTGCTGGGCTCAGGTGGAGCCCGGGGCTACGCCCATATCGGGGTCATTGAAGAAATCGAACGGCGTGGCTACGACATTGCCTGTATCGCTGGATGTTCCATGGGCGCAGTGGTCGGCGGGATCTATGCCGCCGGCAAACTCGACGATTACCGTAACTGGATCGAAAGCCTGGATTATCTCGACGTCTTGCGTCTGGTGGACGTCAGTTTTCGTCTGGGTGCGATTCGCGGGGAGAAGGTTTTCGGGCAGATCCGCAAGATCGTCGGCGAGATCAATATCGAAGACTTGCGCATCCCCTACACGGCGGTGGCCACCGACCTGACCAACCAGCAGGAAATCTGGTTTCAGGAGGGCTGCCTGCACCAGGCCATGCGCGCCTCGGCGGCGATTCCCAGCCTGTTCACCCCGGTGATGCAGGGCAACCGCATGCTGGTGGACGGCGGCATCCTCAACCCTTTACCGATCGTGCCGGTGGTGTCGAGTCATTGCGACCTGATCATCGCGGTCAACCTCAACTCCACCAACCAGCGCCACTATCAACTGCCGGTGATCCAGCGTCCGGCGGCATTCAAGACCCGTTTCGACAGCCTGATCAACTCGCTCGGTTCAAAATTGCCTTTCCGCCGCAAACAGGCGGAACAATTGCTGCTGCTGGAAAAGGAAGCGTTGATGGCAGAAGCAGCCGATATCAACCCGTGGATCGAGTCCGCCGAACCCGAAGCCCAGCAACCGGCCGCCGCCCCCGAACGCGACGGCGCACCGAAGTCCGCTACCGGTTCGTTCATCATCGACAACGTCGGCCCGGCGTCTTTGCTGGACCTGATCAACCAGAGTTTCGAGGTGATGCAGACCTCATTGGCGCAGTACAAGATCGCCGGTTATCCGCCGGACATTTTGATCAACGTGCCAAAGCGAGTGTGTCGGTTTTTCGAGTTTTACAAGGCGCCGGAACTAATCGCGCTGGGGCGGGAGATTGCGCGGGATACGCTGGACCGGTATGAGAATGAGCGGGATTCCTGAGGTTCTCGGGTGAAACATCTGGCCTCATCGCGGGCAAGCCTTGCTCCTACAGAATCTGAATCGATCGCGCGATCCGATGATCGTTCCCACGCTCTGCGTGGGAATGCATCCTGTGACGCTCCGCGTCACGACTTCCAAAGCGGACGCAGAGCGTCCATGGCGGCATTCCCACGCAGAGCGTGGGAACGATCAGGTAAAGCCGGTTTTTCGAGTTTCACGAGGCGCCGGAATTGATCGCGCTGGGGCGGGAGATTGCGCGGGATACGTTGGATCGGTATGAGAATGAGCGGGATTCCTGAGGTTCTCGGGTGAAGCATCTGGCCTCATCGCGGGCAAGCCTTGCTCCTACAAAATCTGAGTCGTTCGCGCGATCCGATGATCGTTCCCACGCTCTGCGTGGGAATGCATCCTGTGACGCTCTGCGTCACGACTTCCAAAGCGGACGCAGAGCGTCCATGGCGGCATTCCCACGCAGAGCGTGGGAACGATCAGGTAAGGCCGGTTTTTCGAGTTTTACAAGACACCGGAATTGATCGCGATGGGGCCGGATCATTCAACACAAAATCTAAAGGCTGTCCTCACTCAACAACCGATACCCGACCCCAGCCTCGGTGACGATGAATCGCGGCTGAGTCGGGTCATCCGCCAGTTTCTGGCGCAGGTGCCCAACCACAATCCGCAGGTAGTGACTGTCTTCGGTATGGGTCGGCCCCCAGATATCCTTGAGCAATTGCTGCTGGGTGATGACCCGCCCTGGATGCCGCGCCAGTTGCGCCAGCACCGCGTATTCCTTGCGGGTCAGCGCGACTTCGGTGCCGTCGAGCAACACCCGGCGATACGCCAGATCCACGGTCAACGGGCCGAACGCCAGCGCCGCTTGCTGCGCTTCTCCCGCCGGAGCCTGACGCAACAACGCACGAACCCGGGCCAGGAACTCCTGAATGCCAAACGGCTTGGTCACGTAGTCGTTGGCGCCGTTGTCGAGCGCTTCGACTTTCTGCCTTTCACTGGCGCGCACCGAGAGCACCAACACCGGCACCGTCGACCACTCGCGAAACTCGCGCAGCACCTGTTGGCCGTCCATGTCCGGCAAACCGAGGTCGAGCACCAGCAAGTCCGGTTTATTCAGCGCCGCCTGGGCCAGGCCTTCGGTGCCGGTGCCGGCTTCCAGCACTTTGTAGCCTTGGGAAACAAGGCTGATGCGCAGGAATTTACGGATCTGCGGTTCGTCGTCGATGACCAAAATGGTCGCGGTCTGGCTCATGAGTTCACATCAACACAAAGAAGTGGCAAGAGAGTAACGCAAGCGCGATCAGGCTTCACTTTCGGTTCTTAATTTTCAAAGTTCGGCTGAGCCTGCAACGGCAGGTGCAAAGTGATGCAGGTGCCCCGCCCTTCGATGCCATCGGCGACGCTGATCCGCCCGCCATGGGCACCGACCATGCCCTGACAGATCGCCAGCCCCAGCCCGGTCCCCTGCCCGCCACGATCACCGCGCGCGGCGGTGTAGAACATGTCGAAAATCTTCTCCCGATCCTCCGGAGGAATCCCCGGCCCTTCATCGCTCACCGAAAAAAACAGCTCACTGTCGTCGGCCCCGGCGCGCAATTGCAGGCGACCGTGAGGCGGTGAAAACCGCGCGGCGTTTTCCAGCACGTTGACCAGTGCCTGTTCGATCAGCGCGGCGTGGACGTACAGCAGCGGCAACTGCGGCGGCACTTCGGTGGTCACCTGCAACGGCGCCAGCACGGCGCGCAGACGATTGAGCGAACTGCCGACGATGTCGGCCGGCGACACCCAGTCCCGCGCCAGCTTCAGGGCGCCGTGCCCGAGGCGGGTCATGTCCAGCAGGTTCTGGATGTAGCGATCGAGGCGCTCGGCTTCATCGCGAGTGCCTTCAAGCAGTTCGCGGCGATCCTCCAGCGGGATCGCCTCACCGAGGGCCAACAGGCTGTCGATGCTGCCGCGCATGGAGGTCAGCGGCGTGCGCAAATCGTGGGACACCGAGGCCAGCAAGGCACTGCGCAGTTGCTCGGTTTCGCCGTGCAGCCGGGCGGCTTCCAGGTCTTCGGCCAATTGCGCGCGGGCCAGCGCCTGGGCCAGTGGCTGGCTCAGCGCGGTCAACAAACGCCGACGCTGGCCGCTCAAGGTCTGGCCCTCTTTGGCGCACACACCGAGCAATGCCAGCGGCCCGTCTTCCACCGACAACGGCCACCACCACCAACGCCCGAACGGCAACGTGCCGGTGCCCGCGCCGGCCGGTTGATCGTGTTGCCAGGCCCAATCGGCAGCAGCACGCTCGGCTTCGGAAAACTCCAGCGGGCCACCGGTTTCGACTTTCCAGCCGCCCTGGCCGTCTCGATTGAGCAGGCACAGTTGCAGATCACTCCAGCCATCGAGGTGCTGGGCCGCTGCGCTGACCACTGCCTGGCGGTCGGTGGCAGCGGTGAGTTTGCGCGACAGGTCGAGCAGTTCGGTGGTCTCTTCCTGGGTGTCGCGCAGCGCCTGCAATTGCCGCCGTTGGCGGGCCGCGAGGTTACCGGTGAGCGCCGCCATCAGCAGGAAGAACAGCAAGGTCAGCACGTCTTCTTCGCGTTGGATGGCGAACGAGAAATTCGGCGGGATGAACAGAAAGTCATAGGTAAGAAACGATAGCGCCGCACAGGCCAGCGCCGGGCCGAGGCTGCTGCGCACCGCCACCAGCAACACCGCGGCGAGGAACACCAGCGAAATATTGGGCAGCGGCAAGACACTCGCCACCGCCCAGGCCAATGCGGTGGCGAGCACCGTCGCCACCAGCGCCAGTGCGTAGTCGAACCACACCAGCGCCTGCGCCGAACGCTGACGCGGCTGATGCCGTTCGTGATCGCTGTCGAGGACGTTGATTTCCAGTCCGCGCGCATCGCGCAGCAGCCGTGACGCCAGGCCGCCGCCGAACAACCGGCGGCGCAAACGTTGTCGGGACTGACCGACCAGCACGAGGCTCGCGCGGCGTTCGGAGGCGTGCTGGATCAGGGTTTTCGCCACTTCGCCGGCACGCAGCAGCACCACGTCACCGCCGAGGCGTTCAGCCAATTGCTGGGCACTTTGCAGACGCAGCCGTGACTGCTCGTCACGCACGCTGCCGTTGTCCACATGCACCAGGCTCCACGGCAAATGCCGACGCTGGGCGACGCGACTGGCATGACGCACCAGACGCTCGGCCTGTGCATCGCCATCGACGCCGACCAACAGGCGACCGCGCACCGCGGGCGCCGCTTGGCCGAGCTGGCGATAGCCCTGAGTCAAATCATCATCGACCTGAGCGGCAGCAGTTTGCATCGCCAGTTCGCGCAGGGCCGTGAGGTTGGTCTGGGTGAAGAACGCGTCGATGGCCGCCCTCGCCTGCTCCGGCACGTAGACCTTGCCATCGCGCAAACGCTCGAGCAGTTCGCGCGGTGGCAGGTCAATCAGCAGCAGTTCGTAGGCTTCTTGCAGCACCCAGTCCGGCAGGGTTTCGCGAACCTGCACACCGGTGATGCCACGCACTTTGTCATTAAGACTTTCCAGGTGCTGGACGTTGACCGTGGTGTACACGTCGATGCCTGCCGCGAGCAGTTCCTGGATGTCTTGCCAACGTTTGGTGTGGCGACTGCCGGGGGCGTTGCTGTGCGCCAGTTCGTCCACCAGCACCAGTTTCGGTTTGGCAGCGAGCAAGCCGTCGAGGTCCATTTCTTCGAGCATCACGCCACGGTATTCCGAGCGCACCAACGGCTGCTGCGGCAAGCCGCCGAGCAGCGCTTCGGTCTCGGCGCGACCGTGGGTTTCAACCACGCCGGCAATGACTTTCACGCCCTGACGCAGTTGGGTGTGGGCCGCTTGCAACATGGCGTAGGTCTTGCCGACACCGGGCGCGGCACCGAGAAAAACCTTGAGCCGGCCACGGCCGTCGCGGGGCAGGTCTGCTAACAGCGCGTCGGCGCGGCCGGAGTCACTCATGCTTGAAGTTCTCTCTCATTGATCGTTCCCACGCTCCGCGTGGGAATGCAGCCCGGGACGCTCCGCGTCCCTTTCAGAGCCGAACGCGGAGCGTCCGTTGAAGCATTCCCACGCAGAGCGTGGGAACGATCGTCTACTACAAATTTTCCAGCGCGATATTCAGCGCCAGCACATTCACCACCGGCGGCCCCACCAAGGGCTGCTCGATGTGCGCATCCATCAACTGTTGAAGCGTAGATACCGGCAGATGGCGCGCCGCTGCAACACGCGCCAGTTGATAGGCAATCGCGGCCGGTGGCAAGTGTGGATCGAGACCGCTGCCGGAGGTGGTGACCATCGCCAATGGCACCGGCCCCTGGCCCGGCACCAGAAGTTTGTTGGCATCGTCGATCACCCGAGTGGCCAGGGCCGGGTTACTCGGTGAAAAGTTGCTGGCACTGCTCGACACCGTGGCAAAGGCACCGGCCGATGGCCGTGGATGGAACCAGGTATCGCCGACGAAATCCTGCGCGATCAGCGACGAGCCGCGGACCTTGCCATCGGCGTCGTGGACCAGGCTGCCGTTGGCTTGATCGGGGAATGCGACCTGGGCGACACCGGTGACCACCAGTGGATAGGCGACGCCGGTGATCAGGGTCATCAGGACAAGCAGGCTCAGGGCCGGGCGGATCATTGTGGACATTTCAAAATCCTCGATTCGACTAGGAAGGCACACACATCACCTGTGGCGAGGGAGCTCGCTCCCGCTCGGCTGCGCAGCAGTCGTAAACCCGGTGAATGCAGTGTGCCTGAATAAACACTTTGGCCTGAGGGGGGGCCGCTTCGCAGCCCAGCGGGAGCAAGCTCCCTCGCCACAAAAGCCCCAGCCTCAAGCACCAACCGCTAAACCAGATGCAACGCCGTCAACAGCATGTCGATCGCCTTGATCCCCACAAACGGCACCACAATCCCGCCCAATCCATAGATCAACAGATTGCGTCGCAGCAACGCCGCCGCACTCGCCGCCTGCACGCGCACGCCGCGCAATGCCAAAGGAATCAGCACCACGATGATCAAGGCGTTAAACACGATCGCCGAGAGAATCGCGCTTTGCGGACTGTTCAGGTGCATGACGTTCAGCACGCCCAGTTGCGGGTAGATCGAGGCGAACAGCGCCGGCAAGATCGCGAAGTATTTGGCCACGTCGTTGGCGATGGAAAACGTCGTCAGCGCACCGCGGGTCACCAGCAATTCCTTGCCGATCTGCACCACGTCCAGCAGCTTGGTCGGATCGCTGTCGAGGTCGACCATGTTCGCCGCCTCGCGTGCCGCTTGCGTGCCGTCGTTCATCGCCATGCCCACGTCCGCTTGGGCCAGGGCCGGGGCGTCGTTGGCGCCGTCGCCGCACATGGCGACCAGGCGCCCGTCGTTCTGCTCGTGGCGAATGCGCGCCAGTTTTTTCTCCGGCGTGGCTTCAGCCAGCACATCATCGACGCCCGCTTCGGCCGCAATCGCTGCTGCGGTCAGCGGGTTGTCGCCGGTCACCATGACGGTGCGGATCCCCAGTTTGCGCAGTTCGGCGAAACGCTCGCGGATGCCGGGTTTGACCACGTCTTTCAGGTGGATAACACCGAGCAATTTACCGTCGGCGCAAACCAGCAACGGGGTGCCGCCGCTCTGGGCGATCTTGTCGATTTCCCGGGACAGCGGCGCGGCCAGATCGGCGCGTTTCAGGTCGACGAAGGCCAGCAGCGAATCCACCGCGCCTTTGCGATAGACCCGGCCCTGATAGTCAACGCCAGACAAGCGGGTTTCAGCGCTGAACGGCACGGCAGTCAGCACCTCGGGAGCCGGCTCAGGTTGCGGGTGAAGACCGCGCAGGTACTCGACGATGGATTTGCCTTCAGCCGTGTCATCGGCCAAGGAGGCAAACAACGCGCCCTCGGCCAGTTCCTTGGCAGTGACACCCGGCGCGGCGTACACCGCGGTGCAACGACGGTTACCGAAGGTAATGGTGCCGGTCTTGTCCAGCAGCAGGACGTGTACGTCCCCCGCCGCTTCCACCGCACGACCGGATTTGGCGATCACATTCAGGCGCACCAGACGGTCCATCCCGGCGATACCGATGGCCGACAACAGGCCGCCAATGGTGGTCGGAATCAACGTGACCAACAACGCCACCAGGAACACCAGCGGCAGGCTGCCGTTGGCAAAGTGGGCGAACGGTTGCAGGGTGACGACCACCAGCAGGAAGATCAGGGTCAGGCCGATCAGCAGGATGTCGAGCGCCACTTCGTTCGGGGTTTTCTGGCGTTTGGCGCCTTCGACCAAAGCGATCATGCGGTCCAGTGTCGACTCGCCCGGGTTGGCGGTGATGCGCACCAACAGCCAGTCGGACACCAGTCGAGTGTTGCCGGTAACGGCCGAACGGTCGCCGCCGGACTCGCGAATCACCGGCGCCGATTCACCGGTAATCGCCGCTTCGTTGACCGCGGCGATACCTTCGATCACCTCGCCGTCACCGGGGATCATTTCCCCCGCTTCAACGCGGACCACATCGCCCTTGCGCAGGCTGGTCGCCGGCACGACTTGAAAGACGCCGTTGCTGGTTTTGCGTCGGGCACTCAGGCCCTCGCTACCGGCCTTGAGGCTGTCGGCGCGAGCCTTGCCGCGACCTTCGGCCAGTGCTTCGGCAAAGTTGGCGAACAGCACGGTGAACCACAGCCACAACGCGATTTGGGCAGCGACAAAAGTCGGCACGGTGCTGTCGGGAATGAAGCACAGCACGGTGGTCAGGATCGCGGTCAGTTCGACCACCAGCATCACCGGCGCACGTTGCAATTGCCGAGGGTCGAGCTTGACGAAGGCTTGCACCAGCGCCGGACGCCAGAGGGCCGAGATCGCGGTTTTCGGTTGTTCCGGCGCCTTGACGGTGGCGGCTTTAGTTGCGGGCATATTCATCATTGATTCCCCTTAGAAGCCCAGGCTCAAATGTTCAGCGATTGGACCCAGCGCCAATGACGGCAAGAAGGTCAAACCACCCACCAGCAAAATGGTCACGGTCAGCAGAGTCACGAACAGCGGGCCATGGGTCGGGAAGCTGTTCTGGCCGATCGGTGCGCTTTTCTTCATCGCCAGGCTGCCGGCCAATGCCAGTACCGGGAGGATGTAACCGAAGCGACCGATCAACATGCCCAGGCCCAGCATCAGGTTGTGGAACGCGGTGTTCGCGCCAAATCCGGCAAACGCCGAACCGTTGTTGGCACTGGCCGAGGTGTAGGCATAAAGCAGCTGACTGAAACCGTGCGGGCCAGGGTTGCTCACCGCCGCGACCGGGCCGGGCAAGCTCGCGGCAATCGCGCCGAGCACCAGCACGCCGACCGGCATCACCAGCAAGGTCACGACCAGCAACTGGACTTCCTTCGCCTGCAGTTTCTTGCCGAGGTATTCCGGCGTGCGGCCGATCATCAGGCCGGCGAGGAACACCGCGATCAACACGTTCAGCAACATGCCGTAGAGCCCGGCACCGACGCCGCCGAAGATCACTTCGCCGACCATCATGTTGACCATCGCGACCATGCCGCTCAGCGGGTTGAGGCTGTCGTGCATGCCGTTGACCGAACCATTGGATGCCGCCGTGGTAGTCACCGACCACAACACCGTGGCGGTGGTGCCAAAACGCGCTTCCTTGCCTTCCAGTGGCGCGGCCTGTTCGACGGAGACATTGTTCAGGGTCGGGTTCGGCTGGTATTCAGCCCACAGCGACGTCGCGCCGCCGATCAGGAACAGCGCCAGCATGCAGGCGATGATCGCGCGGCTCTGACGCAGGTCTTTCACGTAGTGGCCGAAGGTGAACACCAACGCCACCGGGATCAGAATGATCGAGCCGACTTCAAACAGGTTGCTCCACGCCGTCGGGTTCTCGAACGGGTGCGCCGAGTTGACGCCGAAGAAGCCACCGCCGTTGGTGCCCAGTTGCTTGATCGCAATCTGGCTGGCGGCCGGGCCGAGCGGGATCACCTGATCGATGCCTTGCATCGTCACGGCATTCACGTACTGAGCGAAGGCTTGCGGCACGCCCTGCCAGACCAGAAACAGCGCCAGCAGCAAGCACAGCGGCAACAAGCCGTAGAGGGTGGCGCGGGTCATGTCGACCCAGAAGTTGCCGAGGGTTTTGCTCGACTTGCGACCGATCCCGCGACACAGGGCGACCAGCACGGCGAGGCCGGTGGCGGCGCTGACGAAGTTCTGCACGGTGAGGCCGACCATTTGACTCAGGTAGCTGAGAGTCGCTTCGCCGCTGTAAGACTGCCAGTTGGTGTTGGTCATGAAGCTGACGGCGGTGTTGAACGCTTGCGTCCACTCCTGGCCCGGCAGGTTTTGCGGATTCAGTGGCAAATGATCCTGAAACAACAGGATCGTGAACAACAGCAAAAAGCCCGCGAGGTTGAAGGCGAGCAAGGCCAGGGTGTATTTCTGCCAGCTCTGTTCGGCCTGCGGATCAACGCCGGCCACCCGGTAACATCCACGCTCCACCGGTCCGAGAATCGGCGAAAGCCAGGTGCGCTGACCTTCCATGACCTTGTAGTAGAAGCGCCCCAGAAACGGTGCCGGAATCAGCACCAGGGCGAAGAAGGCGAGGATCAGCCAATAGTCATAACTGTGCATAGCCGCTCCTAGTTCCGGTCCGCGCGCAACAGCGCAACCAACAGATAAATGAACAGCCCCACTGCCAATAGCAGCGACACTCCGTCCAGAACGCTCATGGAAATTCTCCGTGTTACGGCGTATTGCCGCGTGTGGATCCATTGTCGGCAGGGAGGCTGTAAAGGAACGAGAGCGAGGGGTGTGGCGGAGAATAAAGAATGCGTAAAGAGTGGGTTTATAGCTTTGTTACAGCGGTGTTCCGGCCGGCCTCATCGCGAGCAGGCTCGCTCCCACAGGAGTTCGGCGTTGTATGGACGACGGCATTCCAATGTGGGAGCGAGCCTGCTCGCGATGGCGGCATAACAAACACCGCTGCCCTCAACTGGCGCACCAAAATGCCTGCATCCAATAGCGAACATCCCCGATACGACGCCTTTCTGCACTTTACGACCGCTCTGACAACACTGGCACGCCCACTGCAGACGCCCTCCCCCGAGCTTTCCAAACCATTCAGGGAGCAACGCATGAACACACAACTCAAACCCACGCTGGGCACGCTGCATCTGTGGGGCATTGCGGTCGGGCTGGTGATTTCCGGTGAATACTTCGGCTGGAGTTACGGCTGGGGCGTGGCCGGCACACTCGGTTTTCTGGTGACGTCCTTTATGGTCGCCACGATGTACACCTGCTTCATCTTCAGTTTCACCGAGCTGACCACCGCGATTCCTCACGCGGGTGGTCCCTTTGCCTACAGCCGCCGCGCCTTTGGCGAGAAAGGCGGATTGATCGCCGGGCTGGCGACACTGATTGAATTTGTCTTCGCCCCACCGGCCATTGCCTTGGCAATCGGTGCCTACCTCAACGTGCAATTCCCCGCACTCGATCCGAAACACGCAGCGGTCGGTGCCTACATCGTGTTCATGGGCCTGAACATCCTCGGGGTGAAACTGGCCGCAACTTTCGAACTGGTGGTCTGCGTTCTCGCTGTGGCCGAACTGCTGGTGTTCATGGGCGTGGTCGCCCCGGCGTTCAGCTTCAGCAATTTCGCACTCAATGGCTGGGCCGGTTCCGATGTGTTTGGCGCGCCGGCGATTGCCGGGATGTTCGCGGCGATTCCGTTCGCTATCTGGTTTTTCCTGGCCATCGAAGGCGCCGCCATGGCCGCCGAAGAAGCCAAGGATCCGAAACGCACGATTCCGAAGGCCTACATCAGCGGCATTCTGACCCTGGTTTTGCTGGCGATGGGCGTAATGTTCTTTGCCGGCGGCGTCGGTGACTGGCGCACCTTGTCGAACATCAACGACCCGCTGCCGCAAGCGATGAAAACCGTGGTGGGCGAAAGTTCGGGGTGGTTGCACATGCTGGTGTGGATCGGCCTGTTCGGCCTGGTGGCGAGTTTCCACGGGATAATCCTCGGCTACTCGCGGCAGTTCTTCGCACTCGCCCGGGCCGGTTACCTGCCGGCGTCGCTGGCGAAATTGTCACGTTTCCAGACTCCGCACCGGGCAATCATCGCCGGTGGCGTGATCGGCATTGCCGCAATTTATAGCGATGGTTTGATCAACCTGGGTGGCATGACGCTGACGGCGGCGATGATCACGATGGCGGTCTTCGGGGCGATCGTGATGTACATCATGAGCATGCTCAGCCTGTTCAAACTGCGCAAAACCGAACCGAATCTGGAACGCACCTTTCGCGCGCCGTGCTATCCATTGGTGCCGTTCATTGCACTGGTGCTAGCGGTGGTCTGCCTGGTGGCGATGGCCTGGTTCAACACGTTGATCGGGTTGATTTTCCTGGGCTTCATGGCGGTGGGGTTCGTGTACTTCATGCTGACGGCGCAACTGCGTGCCGATGCGCCGGCGGACGCGATGCTGACCGGGCTCTAAACAGGCCACGTGCGGCTGTCAGAACAGGCATAGAATGGAACCACTGCGAAAACTAATCGCTCAAAGTGGTATGCACGATCGGTTGGCGAAACCCGCCAATCGGCCTGCCCTCAAGGAGAGCCCTATGCCCTGGTATGCCTGGTTGATTCTGATCGTTGCAATTGGCTCGATCGTTGGTGGTTTGATGATGTTGCGTGACACCGCCAACAAGGTCGAACTGACCGAGGAGCAACGCAAACGCGTCGCTGAACGCAACGCGGAAGCGGACGCCAAGGATGCGCAGGACCGCTAACTAAACAAACCCCGTCATTCTCATCAAATGACGGGGTTTTGCGTTTCTACTTCTCCCAATCGGCCTTGGCGATGTGCAGGTCATGCAGCCCTTTGTATGCCGCCCGTTCCGGCTGGCTCCAGCCCTCGAGCAGCGAATCCTCCAACCGATAAATCTCCACCCCGAGCGGGCGGCACACGCTGAGCGGGTCCTGCGCATCCGGCCCCCACATGGCCAGCGACAGATCGCCACCCGGGCAGGTCGAGAGCGCACACAGCAGATCGATTTCAGCAAAAAACTCCAGGTAATCGCCCTTCTGCGCCGGACAGGCTTTCATGAAGTACATGTCGTCATGGTTCAGGCCCGTGCACTGGAAAATGTTCAGCACGTCATGCACGTCGAACTCGGTCAGCCCATGAGGTAGCACTGCGCGGGTCAGGTTCGAATGGCAGTGATGGTGGAAGTCTTCACCAGTGAGCATTTTGTTCACATAAGGATCGCAGCGAGTGCCGAGCAAATCGTGCAAGCGACCGCCATGTTCGTCGATGCCGTAACCGGCCAGGCTGTCATCGGTAATGGTGACCAGCGGCCGCAGAAAAGGCAGGTTCGACCAGAGCCGGTCATGGGTGCTGACGTGAGCACCCTGTAACTGCCGGGTCCGCGCCGCCCACAAACGCTCCCGTGGATCGTTGGCATTCCAGACGTTGAAATCCCCGACTTGCGGGCCAACAGGCGTGGTCACCCGGAACACATGCCCGGCCGGCACTTTCCAGGCGCGACCGGTGCGGATCGGCACCTCGAATGCCTCGATCAGCGTGCGCCCGTCCTTCTTGTCGCGGATCCGTTCGTAGAAGGCTTTGTCCACCTGCAAGGCCGAACCTTTGCTGACTTGATAGGCCGCCGGATAGTCTTTGTACATGACACGAATCCTCGATCAGTGATGGGAAGAACGGGTAAGCATCTGCAACAAGAGGTGTTCGGAATCGTCGAGATACCGGCTCATGGCGTCCTCGGCCGCGGGTTTATCGCCCTCGGCCAACAACTCATGAATCTGCCGGTCACGCGCCAGCCAGGGCGCTTGAAAACGTGATTCATCGGGAGCGGTGCAGAACACCAGGCGCAACTGTGCGACAACGTTGGTGAAGAACTCGTCGAACAACGGACTGCGCAGCAATCCGACGATGTGTTGATGAAAGGCCAGGCTGTGGGTGCCGACGGCGCGCCAGTCTTCGCGCTCCCGGGCAAGCTCGGTGGCTTCCAGGGCTTCGAGCATCCGGTCAGATTGATAGTCACGCAGCGGCTGACTCGCGCTGATCGCCTGCAACTCCAACGTGCGCCTGACCTTGAACAGATCCCGCACGTCCTCGACGCCGAGCCTGCGCACCATAACTCCCTTGTTGCGCACATAACGGGTCAGCCCTTCCTGCCCCAGTCGATGCAGCGCTTCGCGGATGGTATTGCGGGAGGCGTTGTAGGCCGACACCAGATCGTTTTCCACCAACGCCATGCCGGGCAGCAACCGGCCGCCAATGATGTCGGCGCGCAATTCAAGGGTGATGTGGTCGGCCAGGGACAGTCCGCTGTTCATGCTCATTGCCTCATGATTGTTCAACAATCGTCAGTTAATGAGTAGTCACTATTCGTGCCATGTGTTTAAACGCCGTTCTACCAAGATCGACGCATCTGCATGCTTTTTAGAAGTAGAAGTACAATCACCATCCCATTTTCATTGGTTAATATGGCGCATTGTTGCGGAGATACCCGATGCGCTATTCGCAGGACCATAAAGCCCAGACCCACCAACGCATCATCAAGGAAGCGTCAGCGCGCTTTCGCCGCGATGGCATTGGCGCGACAGGTCTGCAACCGCTGATGAAAGCACTGGGCCTGACTCACGGTGGTTTCTACTCGCACTTCAAATCCAAGGACGAACTGGTAGAAAAGGCTTTGCAAGCCGCGGGTGAGCAGGTCGATGGGATTTGCGCCGAGCTCTTCGCCCAGGATCGTCCGCTGGAAGCGTTCATCGACGCCTATTTGTCCGAATGGCACCAGACTTCACCCGATGAAGGTTGCCCGCTGCCAACCATGTCATCGGAACTCGGCCTGCGCGGGCAGCAAAGCCCGACCACTGACGTGGTGCTCAACGCACGGCTCGAACAAGTGCAGGGCACCCTTGAAGACGAGGACGCCGCCGACCAAAGCATCGTCATCATGTCGACACTGGTCGGGGCTTTACTGCTGTCACGCAGTGTCGAGAACCCCGAGCTGGCGCAGCGGATTCTCGACGTGACTCGCGCCTATCTCAAACAACCCCGGGACTAACCCTCCCAACGCTTGAACAGCACGCTGGCATTCACCCCACCAAACCCGAAGCCGTTGGACAGCGCGTATTCGATAGCCATCGGCCGCGCCTGACCGTGGACGATATCCACGCCTTGGGCGGCGGGGTCCGGGGAATCGAAGTTGAGAGTGGCCGGCACAACCTGGTCGCGAATGGCCAACAGCGTGAAAATCGCCTCGATACCGCCCGCTGCGCCGAGCAAATGCCCGGTGGCCGATTTGGTCGATGTCACGGCGATTTTGTTATCCGCGCCGAACAACGCCTTGATGGCGGCTAACTCTCCCAAGTCCCCGACCGGAGTCGAGGTAGCGTGAGCATTGAGATGCTGAACCTGCCCCGGCGAAATGCCTGCCTGGGACAATGCCAGCGACATCGCTCGTTGCGCACCGCTGCCATCCTCGGGACCTGCCGTCAGGTGATAGGCGTCAGCGCTGGTGCCATAACCAACCAATTCCGCCAGCGGTTGAGCACCACGAGCCAAAGCATGTTCCAGGGATTCAATCACCAGAAGGCCTGCGCCCTCCCCCATGACGAAGCCATCGCGGCCACTGTCGAACGGCCGCGAGGCGCGTTCCGGGGTGTCGTTGTAACCGCTGGACAAGGCGCGAGCGGCGGCAAACCCGGCGAGGCTGACGCGATCGATCGCCGCTTCCGCGCCGCCACATACCGCGATGTCTGCCTCGCCACAACGAATCAACCGCGCCGCATCACCGATCGCCTGGACCCCGGCCGCACAAGCTGTCACCGGCGCACCCAACGGCCCCTTGAAACCGTGCTGGATCGACACATGACCCGCAGCGAGGTTGACCAGAAATGAAGGAATGGTGAACGGCGACAGGCGTCGCGGCCCACGGCTGTCGGTGGTGCGCACCGCATCGGCTATCGCACCGAAACCACCCACGCCGGAACCGATAATGGTTGCCGTACGCTCCTGGGCATTGGCGTCCGCCGCTTGCCAACCAGCCTGCTCCAGCGCCTGACGCGCCGCTTCCATGGCGAACATAATGAAGCGGTCCATCTTCTTCTGCTCTTTAGGCGCCGTCGCCCGATCTGGGTCAAAACCCGCCTCGGGATCGTCAGCCAGCGTCGGCACTGCGCCTCCGACCTTGGCCGGCAAATCGGCCACCACCTCGTCCGGCAAATTGCGCAACCCGGAACGCCCGACCAACAGACGCGCCCAGACGGCTTCGACGCCAGAACCCAATGGCGATACCAAACCCATGCCCGTGACAACTACTCGACGATCACTCATACCGCAAATACCTCGATCCGATTCATGACGCCTCACGTGTAACGCGCGGCAGCCTTACTTTTGGAAAGATTCGGCGCCAGTACATGACGCGCCGCAACGAAGGCATCCCAGTCGGCCGCATCCGGCAACGAAGGAATGGTGATCAACTCACCCTGGTCCAGACCCGACAACGCGGCATCGACCATATCATCGGCTTCCATGACCATATCCGCCGGAATCTGGGTCGCATCGACACCGGAGCGTTCCCAGATTTCAGTGCGTGTGACGCCTGGCAGCACGGCCTGCACCTTGACCCCGGAGCCCTCCAGTTCGGCGTTCAACGACTGCGTCAGACTTAACACATAAGCCTTGCTGGCACTGTAAGTCGCATTGAAGCGCTCAGGAAACAAGGCGACCACTGACCCGATATTGATGATCGTCCCCCGACCCGCTTTGGAAAAACTGGCGGCCGCGGCCGATGCCAACCGCGTGACCGTCGTAACGTTTAATTGAATCAATCGTTCCAGCTGATCCATGTCGGCATTGGCCAACAAACCATCCGTTGCAACCCCGGCGTTGTTCAGCAGCAGGCTGATACTCGAATCGCTGCGAAGACGCTGTTCAAGCTTCAGCACATCATCCTTTTGCGTCAGATCCGCCTTGAGCACCTCGACCTGAACGCCATGCTCGGCGCGCAACTTGCTCGCAGCAGCTTCCAGCCGCTCTTGATCACGGGCGACCAATAACAAATCAAAACCACGCGCCGCCAACCGCTCGGCGTAAATCGCACCGATACCGGAAGAAGCACCGGTGACGAGGGCCGTACCTTGGGACTGGACAGAATTCATGACTGTGCTCCTGAGAGATGCCTAAGGGAAAGACAAGCGCCTGAGGCTCAGAACGCTTTGGCGGAAAGTCTTTTATTATAGGCATAATCCAAACCGTATATGATAGACGTAATTTTTCCCGCTTCGACGAAAGGTCTGCCCTTGTAGGAGCTGCCGGAGGCTGCGATCTCTTGATCTTCTGATGAATTCATCTCGTCAGAAATGAAAAAAAAGGCCGATCAATGACCGGCCCCTGGCGCTGACGTATAAGCTTAGTTCACCTCAAGCTTCTCGCGATTCTTATCCAGAATCGCTTTACCGATTCCCTTCACTTCGAGCAATTCGTCCACGGACGCAAACGGCCCATTACCCTCACGATAGGCAACAATCGCCTTGGCCTTGGCCTCGCCCACACCAGACAACTCGCGCTGAAGGGTTGGCGCATCAGCCTGATTCAGATCGACCTTGCCGGACTGTGCTTTGGGAGCAACTTCCAGCACCAAGGGTGCATTGCCAGCCTCGGGTTTAACCGTCGGCGCAGCAATGGCCGCAATAGAGGCGCTGGTGAGCAGGGCAAAAACCAGAGAGTAGAAATAGCCAGTACGCATAAATGAAGCTCCATGACATCGATTGAGAAAGCAGCTTTTCCGAAGCCGCCTTCCAAACTTAGGCGATGTCTGGAGCCTGTCAAAAATGTGTCCGTTACAGGATGTGAAACAATCAGGGTTCGAGGCGACGTTGCTGGTAGATCCAGTCGACGATATCGCCATCAGGGGTGTAGCCGCTGACGGTTTCGCGCAGGAGCTGACGGACACGACTGTAATCGTCATGATCGACAGCAATCAGCAACTCCCTCAAACGGCCCTTGAGTACATCCCAGGGCTGATGTTCTTCGTTGGCGCTCATGATCATCGGATGTTGTGTCGCTGCCACGTTGTCGCCAATCAGCAACTCCTCGTAAAGCTTCTCACCGGGACGCAGCCCGGTGAATTCGATGGAGATGTCGCCTTGCAAATTCTTGTCCGAACGAACGCTCAAACCGGACAGGTGAATCATCTTCTCCGCCAGCTCGACAATCTTCACCGGCTCGCCCATGTCCAGAACAAACACATCACCGCCCTGCCCCATGGAACCCGCCTGGATCACCAGTTGCGCGGCCTCAGGGATGGTCATGAAATAGCGAGTGATTTTCGGGTGGGTGACCGTCAACGGGCCACCGGATTTGATCTGGCTGTGGAACAACGGGATCACTGAACCGGAGGAACCCAGCACATTGCCAAAGCGCACCATGGTGAACCGGGTCTTGTTGACCTGGGATACGTTGGCCTTGTCGCCGAACATCACCGGGGCAATTTCACGACTCAACGCTTGAAGCGTCATTTCGGCGAGACGCTTGGTACTGCCCATGACATTCGTGGGGCGTACGGCCTTGTCGGTGGAGATCAACACAAAGTTGGACACACCCGACTGCAACGCAGCCTGAGCAGTGTTGAGCGTGCCGATGACGTTGTTAAGCACGCCTTCGGCAATGTTGTGCTCGACCATCGGGACGTGTTTATAAGCGGCAGCGTGGTAGACGGTGTCCACGCTCCAGGTCTTCATCACATCCAGAAGTTTGTCCTGGTGGCGGATGGAACCCAGGATCGGGAGCAGGCGGACAGGAACCGACTCCCTGCAGGCGCGCTGCTCCAGCTCCGACAGAATGCTGTAGAGGTTGAATTCGCTGTGTTCGAACAACAGAAGCGTCGTCGGGCCAAGCAAGAAAATCTGCCGACAAAGCTCCGCACCGATCGATCCACCGGCGCCAGTGACCATGACTGTCTTGCCTTTGATACAGCGTTCGAGCAGGTCTGACTGTGCGGGTACCGAGTCGCGTCCCAGAAGGTCGGCGATATCCACTTCCTGGATGTCTTCGACCTTTACCCGGCCGCTGGCCAGATCGGTGAAGTTGGGTACGCTTCGGATGTGGAGGGGGAAACGCTCCAGAATAGTGAGAATTTCCCGACGTCGTGCGCGAGTAGATGACGGCAGCGCCAGAAGGATTTCCTGAGCGCCGGTTTCGTCGATCATCTGTTGGATGTGTTTGGGTTTGTAGACGTGGAGGCCTGAAATAGAGCGATCAGCGATGCTCGAATCATCGTCGATAAATGCCACAGGACGCATGACCCGCCCCATACGCAGTGCTGCGACAAGCTGATTACCCGCTACGCCTGCACCATAAATGGCAACTTTGGTGAGGCCATCGTCGCGATTGGTGAACGGTACGTGTTGGGAGGCATGGAACCAGTCGCCCATGAAGTATTGACGCATGCAAAGGCGCAGACCGCCAATGATGACGAGACTTAACCACCAGTAGTTGAAGACAATGGAGCGCGGTACCACGGCCTCATGGTTGCTGTACCAGTAAACGACGAGCGCCAGTATCAGCGATGAGAGGGTGACAGCTTTGATGATGGCAATGAGCGCATCATTTCCGAAATAACGCATGACAGCGCGGTACATGCCGAATCGGATAAAAAGCGGAATTGCAATAACGGGAGCGCACGCGAAAAGCCAAAAATGGACTCGAAAGGGGTTGTACATATCATCGATACCCAAACGCACGATGAACGCCAACCACAGAGCGCCCCAGACCAGAAAAATGTCTGTGCCGACCTGAATCAGTCGCTTCTGGCGCCTGGGAAGTCCTACAAGGCGCGCTCTAAGCCTATCCAAAAACTCTTCAAACACCTCAGCCTTCTCCCTTCAACTGCCGCATCACCGTAGTGAAACCTTATAGGCGCATCTCATTTATTTTGAAACCTAAATGACAGAACTGTTACTTAGTCCTTCATAGATGGCCTTTCAAGCTCTCCAGCGTGAAACTTGATCGCCAGCACGACCAGTGGAGCATAGGCCAGAATCAAACCGAGGCTTGAGTTCAGGCCAAATTGCGTAACGCCTAGTGCGATAGGCAACAACCAAAGCAAATTGATCGCGCCCACCGCCACAGTAACCGGTAAATGGTTGCCAAACCGACGGGAGGCAAACTGATAGGCATGGCTGCGGTGCGCTTCATAGACCTTGTCCCCCCTGAGCAAACGGCGAAACAGGGTAAAAGTCGCATCGACAATAAATACGCCAAGCAGAATCAGCCAACCCCATAGCAAGTCAGCGGAGACCCAGGCCGCTTGAAGTGAAAGCCCGCCAAGGACAATACCCAGAAATCCACTCCCGGCGTCCCCCATGAAAATTCTAGCAGGAGGGAAATTCCAAAAGAGAAATCCGGCTACGGACACGGCCAACAATAATGGTGCCCAGACTAAGTCCGTCGCACCACTCACCCAGTACAGAAGACAAGCCCCAAGGCAAACGCAAATCGCCTCGACGCTGGCAATGCCGTCGATACCGTCCATGAAGTTGTAAAGATTAAGTAGCCACACCAGATAAAACGCTGCTAACACATGGCCAAACCAACCGAGGTCGAAAGTCCCCCCGCCGATTTCAACAACGGGTAACCCACCGATCCAGAACAGCAACCACGTCGATGCAGCGAAATGCCCCAACAAACGCCAACGGGCCGCGATGTGTCCGTGGTCATCCATAAATCCGATAACGGCGATCAGTGCTCCCCCACCGGCAATCGCAAAAAACGCCGAGGAAGACATCAACCCTGCGAATAACAGCATTCCCAGCGCCAATGTAAACGCCAGGACAATTGCAACCCCGCCTCCTCGAGGAGTGGGGACCGAATGAGAGCTTCGGGCATTGGGAATATCCATCAGGCTTCGAGACAGAGCGTAACGACGCAGCGCCCAGGTGAGGAAAAAAGACACAGCAACGATGACAGGGATAAACCAGCCATAACTCATGATTTACGGGAATCCAGAAAATGTTGCGCCGTCAGGCTCAACGCTTTATCGAGGGTGACCGGAGGAGTCCAGCCTAATAGTTGTCGGTTTTTACTGATATCAACCTGCAAGGACCCGAGAATACGATCCGACAACGCTCGCTGGCCCAGTAATGTTGCCGCACCGCTCAAGAGCCGGGCAGGTATTGGCAACAATATGGCAGGTTTGCCCAAGGCGCCCGCCAGCTTGCGTAGTAACTGCGTGGTCGACACGTCCTCGCCATCGCTGGCCAGGAACACTTGATTGGCGGCCGCTGGGTGGTCGGAACAGGTCACGATAAGGTCCACCAGATTGTCTATGGCGACGAGACTGCGGTGATTGTGGACAGCGCCAAACGGCAAGGGAACGCCACGGTATAACCAGCGCATCATGCTGAGAAAGTTGGCTTTGACCCCGGGACCGTAGACCAGCACAGGACGGATGATGACCACTTCCATGCCCGTGTCTGCGGCAAGCACCTTCAAGCCTTGCTCTGCCTCAAGCTTCGAGATCCCATAAGGGTCAATTGGAGCAGGTACATCATCTGCACGGTACGCAGTGTCAGGTGGAGTCCTCTCACCATTTACCTTGATCGAGCTGATGTAGATAAAACGTTTCACTCCGGACGCCGCGGCCGCGCGAGCGAGGTTCAACGTAGCCTCGACATTGACTTCACGAAACGCCGCCAGCGGATCGGAAGAGACTTCTTTCATCACGTGAACGCGAGCAGCCGCATGGACAACAACGTCGACGTCGGTGAGTGCTTCACTCCAATCGTTTGTACCGTTGAGACTCGTCAGAGGTAACAGGCGCACACCCGCTGGGAGCACAGCCGACGTGGCTCGGACCGGCGCCACAACAGAACAGTCAGGCAACTGCACCAATCGTTCAATCAGCGCGCGCCCTAGAAAACCACTGCCACCGGTAACCAGGAATGTTTTCGAACTCATGGGTGGCCCTTGGAAATACATAAGAACATCAATGCTCGGGCACTGTGTCGCAACACTTCAAAGCAGAGATCGATAAATCTCAGCATAGGATTTCGCCATCGAATCAGCTGAAAACACCTCTTCGAAACGCCGTGCAGCCGCCTCTCCCATCGAAGCAGCAACTGCTGGCTGATTCCAGAGCTGGTTCATAGCGCCTGCCAGCGCAACAGAATCGCGGGGAGGAACGACAAGCCCTGTCTCACCTGCGATGTTGATGTAAGTAGTGCCGGAGCCAATCTCACAAGAAATCATCGGCTTTCCGTACATCGCCCCCTCAAGCAGCGAAATACCGAAAGACTCGGACCTCAGGTGCGACGGGAAAACGAACGCATAGCACAGCGTTAGCAGAGCGGCTTTATCTTCATCAGGTAAGCCACCGAGAAAATGTACATTCGACAGCCCCAATTGATTTGCCTGAGCCTTGAGCTCCATCTCAAGGTGTCCGCCCCCAAGAATGACGACGGGCAGCTGAGTGGTTTTTGCAGCTTCAAGCAGATAGTCCAGTCCCTTGTAGTAGCGCAGAGCCCCCACAAACAGGAAAAAACGCTCCCCCAGACGCGCTCGCCAGAAATCCAGTTTTTCAGCAGAAGGCGTCGGGTAGGTTTGCCGGTCCAGCCCATAGGGAACAACGCGGACTTTGTCTTTAAAGCGCGTCAAAACCGGACTGCTTTCAGCGTAGTTGGGTGATGAAGCAACGATACAGTCGACGCTAGACAGGAAGCGGTTCATCAATGGCTGATAAAGCTTGAGAAGTGTCTTTTGCTTGACGATATCAGAGTGATAACTGACCACGGCGGGCTTGTGGATTCGACTGGCGAAGTGCAAAAGATCCATGTAGGGCCACGGAAAGTGATAGTGAACAATGTCCGCTTTCTTCGCCAGCTCAGCAAAATCCTTGAACGCCGATAGCGAGAAACCGGTGGATGCTATGTGCAGGTCGAGTTTGGAGCGATGAGTCAGGTGGTGTCCTACCTGTTCATTGCGCGCCGCACCTCGCTTACTGAGATAAAGCACTTCGGATTCAAAGCCGTGCTTTGTGCCACCTTCAGCAATTTGAAAAATGACCTGCTCAATACCGCCCATCGTCTCTGGGTAGTAGGTCTTGAAGAAGTGCAGAACCTTGATCATTGTCCTTTGACCACCTTCTGATAAACCTCAAGCGTTTCCATTGCGCAGCGCTCCCACGAAAATCTCGCGGCATGTAGCAAGCCTTGCTCAACGGCGCTGGAGCGCCACGCCTCATCTTCCAGACCTCGCTGGATGAGTCCAGTCAATGTCTCGGTGTCTTTGGCCTCGCACATCAGGGCCGCATCACCGGCAACCTCTGGGAGTGATGAGCTGTTTGAACAAACGGCCGGGATACCAGAACTCATGGCCTCCAGAACAGGTAAACCAAATCCTTCATACAGCGAAGGGAAGGTAAAAAGACGAGCCCCGGCAAACAGCAGGGGTAGGTCTTCACTGGGTACAAAACCCAGATAAAAAGCCCAGCCCTCACGCCGGGCACTTTCGAGCCGCTGGTGAATGCTTTCGTTGCGCCAGCCATGATAGCCAGTCAACACCAAAGGCCAGCGCTTGCGGACTTCGATAGGCAGTCGGGAATAGGCGTCAAGCAACGTCTCGATATTCTTGCGAGGCTCGATCGTCCCGACAAACAGGCTGTAACCATCAACCGTAAGACCGTGGCGTGAAAGCGTGCTTCTGAGTTCATCCGCGCTACGAGGATGAAACTCGGCAGAACTGGCCAGCGGCACCGTATGGATTCGCTCAATAGGCCAGGAGAAGTACTCCGCCAACTCTTTGCGCGTGTACTCCGAGTCCGTAATCAGCGCATCAGCTCTTACCAGTGTGGCTTTAAGCTCTTTCTGTAAATAACGCACAAGTTGCGGCGCATGGCAGTGAGACCAAGTGAACGGAGACAGATCGTGGAAGGTAGCAACACTGCGGCCAGCAAAGGGCGGCAGATAATAATTCGGGCTGTGGTAAAGAAAATCACCATGGCCTTTTAGTGCGCGCTTCCTGAGCAACGGCATAAGAAGTCGATACGCTTCAACCGCCAGGAAGTTTTTTTGTACGGCTCGTTTCAGGCCGTATCCATTACCCGACTCCTCGGCAGCCGTGGGCAAGGCCGGAAGAAACCGCCGACCGGCAAAAAATTGCAGGTCGGTGATTTCCGGATTCTGCTGCAGTCGCAGCGCCAATTCGTAGGTGTAGCGACCAATACCGGTCAACGGGAAGCGGACCGGTTCAACAGAAAGAATTAACTTCATTTATTCAGCCGTCAGCATCCAGCCAAGGGTTTCGCCCAAGGTCGGTGTTGTCCAGCCTGGTACCAGCGCCCGCAATCTCGAGTTGTCCCCGCACAAGGTTTTCACCTCATTGGCTCGCACAAAGGCGGGATTCACTTCGACCTCGATATCATGCCCGGTGATGCCTTTGCACATTTCGATGACTTCGCGAAGCGAATGGGTATTGCCAGAGCTGACATTGATAGTCTGCCCCAGTGGCTTCGCCTCGATAAGCCCTCGATATGCCTTTACCAAAGCGCGAACATCGCTGAAATCACGCCAAACATCGAGATTACCCAATTCGATCTTTGGCGCCCTGCGACGAAAATGAGAAACAATTTTCGGCAACAGGAAGTTCTCGGCTTGGCCCACGCCGGTGTAGTTGAAAGGACGAGTGATGACGATAGGCAGACGTTCATGCCAAAGGTTGGCCATGTACTCCATGGCCAACTTGCTAACGGCATAGTCATTGGCCGGTGCCGGCGTTGTGGTCTCCGACAACAGGCCACCCGATGCATTGCCATAGACATTGGCGCTACTGGCGATCAGTACACAATCCAGGGATTTACCACTGGCCGCGACGGCTTCCAGCAGATTACGCGTGCCTATCAAGTTGACCTGATAGAACGCGTCCGCTGCGCCATGCCCGACAAACGCCAGTGCCGCGAGATGAACCACAACATCCGGCTGAATCTTTGCCAGCAACGTACGCAGACCAGGGCCATCGGCCAAGTCCACCTGGTGGTAATTGCGATCATCGGAAGGCTGACTGCCCAACCCGATAACCTCGTAGCCATGAGCCCGAAGTTCATCCGCCATGTAACGACCGGTGAAACCTTGAATACCTGTAATCAGCGCGCGTTTGCCGGCAATGGTCATCAGAACGAAAATCCTTGTTCATTACGACGCAAGTCAGCTTCTACCATCATGCGGCACAGCTCTTCCAGCGAAGTCTTCGGCTCCCAACCCAGAACTTCCTTGGCTTTGGCCGGGTTTCCGATCAACAACTCAACCTCGGTTGGGCGGTAGAATTTCGGATTGATGGTGATCAGCACTTTACCGGTGGCAGTATCAGTACCTTGCTCGGCCTCGGCAGTACCCGCCCACGAAATAGTGATACCAACAGCCTTGAACGCCATGGAGACAAAGTCGCGAACGGTCTCGGTGCGGTTAGTCGCCAACACGAAAGTATCCGGTTCATCGGCCTGCAGCATGCGCCACATACCTTCCACGTATTCCTTGGCAAAACCCCAGTCGCGCTTGGCGTCGAGGTTGCCCAGTTCCATCTTGTCCAACAGACCCAGTTTGATCTTGGCAACGGAGTCGGTGATTTTGCGGGTCACAAACTCACGGCCACGCAGTGGCGATTCGTGGTTGAACAAGATACCGCTGGTGGCAAAAATGCCGTACGACTCACGGTAATTGATGGTCATCCAGTGAGCGTAGAGCTTGGCGACACCGTATGGGCTGCGCGGATAGAAAGGCGTGCTTTCGATCTGCGGGATAGCTTGTACCTTACCGAACATCTCGGAGGTCGATGCCTGGTAGAAACGAACCTTCGGATTAACGATCCGAATCGCTTCGAGAAGGTTTACCGCACCAAGGCCGGTAATCTCCGCAGTCGTGATCGGCTGCTCGAACGAAACACCCACGAAGCTCTGCGCCGCAAGGTTGTAGACCTCGGTGGCTTCGGTGTTCTGCAGCAAACGAATGCTGGCAGACAGATCGGTCAGATCGTATTCGACCAAATGCAGATTAGGGTTGGACTGGATGCCCAGCTCCTCGATACGCCAGAAATTGACAGAACTGGTACGACGGTAGGTCCCGTAAACGGTGTACCCCTTCTCCAGCAGCAGTTCCGCCAGGTAGGCGCCGTCTTGACCAGTGATGCCGGTAACGATTGCTTTCATGCGAATCCTCTAAACTCCATTTGTAACGCGCTCTAAGATTAACGATCGAAAAAATTTCGCGGTGCTACAAAGAAAGCCCACGCAGCTCCGATCATCGCCGATGATACAGGGCACAGCGCAATGTGACGAGCCCACAAGGGAGGCGTATCAAACCCACCGCTGTACGTCTTTAGCCATTGAGAGTAAGCGATCCACCGTGCACACATTCAAAGCCGCCGGTTGAAGCCTGATTGCTGGCTCCTGATGAAAATCAGGAGCACAGCATCGGGGGATTAAATAGCAGCTTTGGATGTAGGGTTCGCGGAGCGGTTACGCTGAATATTTCTGGAGGGTCAGCTGCTACACAGAATCAGCCAGCTTTGAGAAAACCTTCGTGAGCAAGCTCCATCCCACAGGAATCACATTCGCTCCCGCAATTGCAATGCAATGCAATGCAATGCAACCGCGGGAGCCGAGACGGGGGCGGTCAGCGTTTTTTGCTTGAGTCGATACTGGCTGACTGTTGCGCTACTGCATCCACACCACCCAACCATACGTTGACGCTGTCGACACTTTCCTCAGGCAGCTTGCCTGCCCATCGGTTCAAGATGAACAGATTGGTGATGAAGTCATACTGGGCCTTTAGCAGGTCACGACGCGCCTTGAACTCGGCCTGCACGGCGGTTAATACATCGACAGAGTTCTTGACGCCATAAGTGAAAGCCTTCTGCGAGGCAATGCTCGATTGCTCTGCCGAGGACAAGGCGGTTTTGTTGGCGCGAATCTTTTCCACGCTGGATACGGAGGTCAGGTACGAGTTGGTTGTTTCCTTGACCACCTGTCGGCGAACCTCTTCCACTTCCTGCTCGACGGCCAGCTGTTCGTCATACAGTCCGCGCACCCGCGCAGACGTCGAACCACCGCTGTAGATCGGCACTTTCAGGCCAATCGTGGCAACGTAACTGTCGCTACGGGGTGACACGGTATTATCGTAACCCACGTCGCTGCGCTGTGTACCCAAAGTAAAGGTCAACGAGGGATAGTGACCGCCCTTGCCCTCACGCACCGCCGCATTGGCTACTTCCAACTGGTTTTCGCGGGCCTTGAGCCGCGGATTGCTGTCCATGGCCTCGACAATCCAGGTCTCCAAAGGCTTATCCGGGGCCTGCAAAGCGATATCATTGCGGATCCGACTCAGAGGCTCAGTGATCGGCCGACCAACGATTTCCGAAAGCGCCGCCCGAGTCACACGCACCTGATTACGTGCTTCGACTTCTTGCGCAGCCAGTAAATCAACCCGCGCTTTGAGATCCAGCAGGTCGGTGACCATAGCCATCTGCTTGTCGTACATAACAGTCACACGATCAAGACTGTTTTGCGTGGCGCGACGTTCAGCCATCAGTAGTTCGAGTTCATCATCAGCGGACAAAGCCTGGAAATAACGCTTGGCCAGATCAACCGTCGCCTCTGCCTGAGTGTCTTCGGCCTGTGAGGCTTTTTGAAGCGTGGCGCTCTTGGCCTTCTGATACCTTTCCCAGGCCGACTTGTTGTACAGGTACTGGGTAACGTTCAGGGAATAACTGGAGTTGTCATAGATTTCCCGCGTGTTTTCGTCCTTGCGCAAGATCCGGTTGGAACTGGTGTCCACCGAAACCTGAGGCAGCAAGGTGCCAAACGCCTCGCGTTCTTGCTCACGAGCAGACCGGGCTCGCAAGTAAGACGCCAATATCCTCGGATCTTCAAGACGGGACTCGCGAAACAACGCCATAAGGTCGGCGGTGTAAGCCGAGGCGCTCGTGACTTGCGGCGCCACCGGCTGAGCGGCGTCGACATGCAGTGTAACCAGCCCCAGAACAACCACTACGGATAAGAAACGCAGCACAATCATTCCTCGATCATCGACTTGGCGAGGACGTTACGTGCAGGCTTCATCAGGTACTGCAACATGGTGCGATCGCCGGCGTTGATCAAGACTTCGGCGGGCATGCCGGGCTGGAGCTTGTTAGCGCCAAGACGCTTCAAACCTTCGTCAGTAACCTTGACACGGACCAGATAGTACGGCTCGCCTGACTTGTCATCGGTAAGGCGGTCGGCGGAAACCCGAGTGACCTGACCCTGAATAACCGGCGTCGTCGCGCTGTTGAACGCACTAAAACGGATATCCGTGAGCTTGCCCAAAGCAATCCGGTCGATGTCATTGGTCGATACGTGGGCTTCAACTACCAGCTCCGAAGATTCCGGCACGATATCCAGCAACGGCGTTCCGGCACTGACCACCCCCCCAATGGTGTGGACTTTCATATCCAGCACCATGCCGTCTTCCGGAGCACGAATCACCACGCGCGACAGACGATCTTCAAGGGCCGCAGCCTTCTCCTGAAGGTCAAAGACGTTGGCCTGCACATCACTCAACTCTTTCACCACGTCCGAACTGAAGTTCTTGTTCAGTTGAACAATCTGCAATTCGGTTTCATTAATCTGCAAGCGCGTCTTGGTGATGTTGGACTCATGGTCGGCCACTTCGGATTTGAGCATGCCCAGCTTGCGCTCTTGCTCAAGCAGACGTTGCTTATCAACAAAGCCTTGGGCCAGAAGATCCTTAAGGTCGGTGATTTCACCGCTATAGGATTTCCCCAGGCTCTGCTTGGAGTGGATCATGTCCTTGAGGCCCTGAATCTGTTGCTTCAACTGACCTACACGCTCCTGCTGGACGGAGATTTCGCCCAGTCGGGAGTCATGCCGGGCTTTGAAAACCTGGGACTCGCCATCAATCGCTTCCTGGGCACGCTGACTGTCCGTACCGCTGATAGTCAACGCAGGGATAGTCGGCAGCTCGTCGCGCTCGGCTCGAAGACGCGCTTCCTTGGCCTTGGCGGAAATTAACTGGTTGCGAGTCGATTCGTATTCGGCGCTAAGCTGGGCTTCATCCAGCACGATCAACGGATCCCCCTTGTGAACCGTGTCGCCGTCGCGGGCCAGCAGCTCTTTGACGATACCGCCCTCCAGGTGCTGTACAGTCTTGCGGTAAGTCTGCACCGTCACCACACCCGTGCCATACACCGCGTTACCCAGCGGTGCGAAGGCCGCCCATGTTCCAAACAGACCGAATGTCACAAAAACAATTGTCATGCCGATCCGGCGTATGCCGCGGTCGGAAGTGGGCATGTCATCAGATGGCTCGTCGAGCACAGTCAGCGCATTACTGCTCATTTACGAATTCCTTTTCACGCGCTAGGTTGCGCGAGCGCAACGTCAGTGGAAGCTGGAGTAACCCTTTTCTGGGCTTTGGCCTGCTGCTGGGCCAGTTCGGCGATGACCTGGTCCCTCGCGCCATACATACTAATGGTGCCGCCAGCCATGACCATCACTCGGTCAAGCCGCGAGAGGATGCTTGGACGGTGGGAAATGATAAATACCGTTGCCCCGGTTTCCTTGATCTTCTGCAAGGCCACGGCCAACGCTTTCTCACCGGCGTCATCCAGGTTGGAGTTGGGTTCATCCAGCACGATCAAACGCGGGCTGCCATAAATGGCGCGGGCCAGGCCTATGCGTTGGCGCTGTCCTCCGGACAGGTTGATCCCCTCGCTGCCAATGACGGTGTCGTAACCATCGGGCAATTGCAGGATCATTTCATGGACACCCGCAATCCGGGCTGCCAATACGACTTTCTCAGGATCAACCTTGGCGAATCGGGCCACGTTGTCACTGATGGTGCCTTCGAACAACTCGATATCCTGCGGCAGATAGCCCAGATGCGGGCCCAGCTTCTGCTTGTCCCAAGCAGCGATATCGGCACCGTCCAGACGCACAGTTCCGTGCTGCGGCGGCCAGATACCTAGCAAGGCACGGGCCAGCGTCGACTTGCCTGCAGCGCTCGGACCGACGATACCCACGATAGAACCAGCTGGCGTTACAAAACTGATGTTGCGAATAACAGCGGCTTTGGCTCCCGGTGGGGCGACCACCAGATTCTCGACCTGTATATGCCCTTCCGGATCAGGCAACGCCATGCGCTGTGGCTCGGCATTGAGTTTTTCCAGGGTGTCGTTCAGGCGGCCGTATTGAACACGGGCGGCTACAAAGCCCTTCCAGCTGCCGATCATTTGATCGATAGGCGATAATGCGCGGCCAAGCAGCAGGGAACCGGCCATCATCAAGCCAGGATTGACCTCGTGAGTGATGACAAGATAAGCACCCAAAGCGAGCATGATCGATTGCGCCCAATTCCTGAACGTCTTGGAAATGGACGTAATGATGCCGCCGTTGTCACTGGCCTGCGATTGCAGGACCAAAACGCGACGTTGACGCACCGCCCAGCGCGCCATCAGGGTGTCCAGCATCCCCATGGACTCAATCACCTCGGCATTACGCAGGTTCTTGGTGGTTTGCAGGTTGGCGGTGACGCTTTGCTGGTTCGCTTCACTCAAGGCCTTGCCGGTGTAGCGGTGGTTCAAAAATGCCAACACCACCAGCACGATTGCACTACCTACGGTCATCCAGCCAAACCAGGGATGGAACAGAAACATCACCGCGGTATAGATAGGCAACCAAGGCGCGTCGAAAAACGCAAACAGGCCATTGCCGGTCAAGAACTGACGCAAGGACGTCAAATCATTGAGTGACTGTGCAGATGCGTCCATGCCGCCACTGCTGAGCGCTTTCTTGAAGCTGGCGCGGTACACATCACGACTGAGTAAAACATCCAGCCGGTTGCTGATGCGGACCATGATTCTCGAGCGAACCCACTCTAGCGAGCCAAGGGTCAGCATCATTACCGTCAGGATCAGGGTCAACATGATCAGGGTCGAGGTGCTGCTACTGGGCACCACCCGCCCAGAAACCTGGATCATGTAAAAGGTGGGGGCTAGCATCAAGGCGTTTACAAACAAGCTGAAGAAACCAACCGAGAGAAAACTGCCTTTGCAAGCCTTCAGGGCCGCTTGCAAATTATTTTCGTGTGAACGACTCATAGAATCCGTACTGATGAGAGGGGGCGTGAAAGCGCGGCAGTGTACCACTCGGTTTGTGCCAGATAGCATTAAAGAGCCATCAATTTTAAACATCGCGGCGCCGTTCGCGCATGAACATGTTTTAAGAAAGGCTATGGGCGCAATCAACATCTCCGACACTGCATGTACTTATGGTCAATAAGTTAAATTTGAACTGATCTATGCCGACGAACTGTAACAAGCGTCATGCATTCTATTCCCCCCCTGCTCGCGTTACTTTTCCGCATCACCCAAGTTCTGAGTCACGCCAGAAAAACACGGCATGCTTTCGCATTCCTGAAAAGTTTCAGCCCCTGAAACCGGGAAGATTCACCCCTACCAGAAATGCCGTAACGCCACTACATAGCGGCCAAAATTTCCGACGCCTAGCGTGGCCGGTATCTGACCACAACACTGCTTCCAAACAGAAGGGATTTGTGTGACACCCCTGAAAGCCGCTGCCTAGCCACGCGCAAACCGATTGCAGCCAGCCGCTCGCTGCAGATTACTGCAGAAATTACCGCCCACTTCGCGCTTTCAAAGGGCGAATCGCCTCGCCATGTACCATGTCCTTTCGAAAAGGTTTTCAACGTTCCAGCCCAGACCTTGGAGCTTACCGGCGCTATCCCGGACATCAATAAAAAGCAACATACTTTTGGTGAAATTTCCCCCCTACTCTTCAAAAGGAAATTCCCCATAGACCCAATTGACTTTTCCCACAGATAGATTAATCTCCGCCTTCGGTAGCCACCATAGCGCCATCAAGTTATTGGGTAGTACCTGGGAATAGTTGGATAAGTCACGTTGAATGACTGATCGCTGTACAACTCAGGATAAGAAGGAAGCTTATTGAGTGCAGTCGCAAAAACTAGATGGCTTGAAAATTACCTCCCGTGTGACTCTGCTTGAGCCAGGGATGTACATTTTCCGCTATGCATCGCAACCCCCAGCAGACAAACCTGTTTGTATCGCGTTGCAGCAAGCGCCGCTTGGTAAAGGCGCCATTGATTTTTTCCCGGGCGAAGGCGTCAGCAAGAATATGCTGGCCAAGCTCGGCGATACCATCGTAGCTCGCGTAAAAGGCGGGATCACGACCGTTCTGATTACCGAATACCATATGTTCGATGAAGTCATCGCCCCTATTGACCTGCGCATCGACCGTATCGATACCTCCCCGGCCATCATGCGCAACTACAACGTCATAACCACGCCTGAGCCAGCCCTGGTCATCGCGCCAAGCGAAATGCCTGTGGCGTTGAAACTCACTGCGCATATGCAAGGCGCTGGCGATGTGGAGTCCGCAGAAGGCTGGGCTGGCGAGCATGACAGCACCAAGCGCCTTGAAGGCTTTGCTGTCGTATGGGATGACAAGCCGGCAGGCGTGGACCTGCTTTACACCTCTACAGTAGCCGGCTCAGGCCCTAGTCCGAATGTAGCCACCGGTGCCTTTACCGGCACCCGCGGCAAATCTCTACCTCTGGTATCTGCAGGTTTCAGCCTGGTAGGACCAAACCGCCATTTTTACGAATTGTCTGGCCACATCGTGTTCAGCGGCGTCACGCCGCAGCTCGTTGTCGCCAACCAGATGATGCATGGCCCCACCGGCACCGAGCCTCTGGTGGCCCTGCACATCTCCATTACACCCGTTACGAAGATGAACGCTGCCCGCTATAAGTCTCCGTGGGAAAACTCTGCAATGAAGCAGAATATTAGTAGCACAGGCCAGATGGCTTGAAGTAACAGGAATCCCACATGCAATACGACAGCCCGATTACGAATACCGAGTTCCAAACTTTTCTGACCACCTCCAGCATTTCCGACGACACCGCCGCCGCGATCAGCACCTTGCTGAACCTGGAAACTGCTGAAACCGTCAACCTGGCCAGCTGGGACGGCGTAAATGCTCCAGAAATCCCAACCGGTCAGGAAGGCGCTGCTGACGTAGTCATCGTTAACGTTCCTGGTGTGGCCACTGACCTGGTTTCCGTGCAGATTCCTGATTCCCTGGACTCGGCCAAGGCATTTATCTTCGATAGCAACGCTAGCCTGGCTGTGACCTTCGACGCTCCTGTCGCCGCTGCTTTTGCTACTGCTGACGCTGCCACTGGCATCGAGCTCCTGGTTACCACTGGTGCCGGCAATGACGTCATCACTGTTAATGGCGATCAGAACTCCTACATCGACGCTGGCAACGGCAACGACACCATCGTAACCGGCAACGGCAACAACACCGTTGTGGCTGGCGCTGGTAACAACAACGTCACTACCGGTACCGGTAACGACACTATCATCCTGAGCGGTGCTGCTCACACCGATATCGTCAACACTGGCGCTGGCTACGACGTAGTACAGCTGGACGGTTCGGCTGCTGACTACACTTTCACCGCTGGCAACAGCAACAACGTCACCCTGACCGGCGCTCAAACTGCCGCGATCACTGGCGCTGAGTTCCTGACCTTCGCCGACGGCAGCACCGTTGCCCTGGCACAAAGCGAAGCTGAAGCTTCTGCTCTGCGTCTGTACGAAGGCATCCTGGGTCGCGACGCTGATCTGGGCGGCGCTCAAGCTTTCACCGGTTTGGTAGAGGCTGGCACTTCGCTGACCGACATCGCCAACGAGTTCTTGAACTCTGCCGAATTTGGCGGCGCAGCAACTGAAGCCTCCATCGACAGTCTGTACACCTCCCTGTTGGGTCGTGGTGCTGATACCGCTGGCTCGGACAGCTGGGAAGCGATCATCGCTAACGGCGGTTCGCTGGCCGATGTAGCTGCTGGCATCGCCGGTTCTGCTGAAGCACAAGCGCTGGATCAGTCGAACGGTGATTTCGTCCGTGAGCTGTACACCAACGCACTGGGTCGCCCTGTAGACGACGCTGGTCTGGACGCCTGGGTAAACCAACTGTTCAACGGCACCAGCCGTGGCGAAGTGGCTGCAGGTATTGTTGGTTCGGCTGAAGCCGCTGCCAAAATCGACAGCGACTTCATCGACGGTCTGTACCAATCTGCTACCGGCCGCGCAGCTGATACAGCTGGCAAAGCTGGCTGGACTGAATTGCTGGCTAACGGCGGCACTCACGCTGACGTCGCTATCGGTATCGTTGGTTCGGCTGAAGCAATCGTACACAACGACAACGTCGTTGTTCTTCACGGCGCAGTGTAACTACTAGCCCTGTCGTAGCGATAAATACGCCCGGCCGCAAGGCTGGGTAGTATGCGAAAAGGGGCGACTTTCGGGTCGCCCCTCTTTTATTTTCCTCAGTGAACACGCCAGCTATGTCCAGACACCTCGACCGTGGGCGGGAAACGCTCATGGACCTCTTCCACGGCCATCGCCTCGCCGATGAGCGTGGTCTTGCGGATGCCGCACTCGAGCGTGCCTTGCAGACGTCTGAATACCAACCAGAAGCCCTGCTCTGGAAAGGTATCGACGCCCTGTCTCAGGACGCCAGGCTTGCCTTTGTTTTTTTTAGTAACGCCATCCATGCATTCCCGCAACGCGCGGATGTTCACGCCCTGATCGGGCGCAGCATTCTTGCCCAGAATCAACCCGCACTCGCCAGCCGCTATCTGACAGCTGCCTGGGAGAAACTGCCTGACGAACCCGCACTGCGCATGATGCTCTGGCAGGCGCGCAGCCAGTCCGAAACACCTGAAAAACTGCGCCGTATCATCCTCGCCCAACTGCCCGACATCACGGCGGCCAATGAATTGGCGTTCGTGCTTAAACTTCTGGCGGCACAACAGGACACGCCAGGCACAGTAGGCGTTGTGCGGTATTTGCCAGAACTTCAGGAAATTCATGGCTGGGCCATTGACCTGCGCAATCTGCAGACTCCGGCCGCGTTGCAACTGGAGGCCAACGGGCACGTGATCAGCATGACCGCCAGCGCGCCAAACCCGCTGCTCACGGCTGCCGGGTTGCCGGCAACGCACGGTGGTATTCGTATCAGGGTTCCCAACGCCACGCCCGCGGTGCATGTGCGTTTCGTAACGGGCCACACCCTGCTGGGCAGTCCAGTTGTCGCCACGCCGGGTTTTCTGCCGCCGCCGCCCGTCGCGCACGTCGGCGAGAAACAACCGGTGGATGTGCTGATTCCGGTGTTCAACGGTTTGGAAGAAACACTGGAGTGCATCAACAGCGCACTAAGTGCCCGCAAGCTCAACCGTACGCCTCATCGCGTGGTAGTGATTGAGGATGCGACACCGATTCCCGCTTTACGCAAAGCCCTCAAGGTACTGGCCAGCAAAGGCAGGATCACGTTGGTGCAAAACCCGGTCAATCTGGGTTTCATCCGCAGCATGAACCGCGGCATGGCCTTGAGCCCAAAGCAGGATGTGGTCTGGCTCAACGCCGACACCCGGGTGCATGGCGACTGGCTTGATCGCCTGCGCACGGTGGCTTACAGCGCCGAAGATATCGCCTCGGTCACGCCGTTCACCAATAACGGCGAATTGATGAGCTTCCCGGTCAGCCGTGTCAGCCAGCCGATGCCGAGCGCAACAGATCAGGCGCAGCTGGACGAACTGGCGAAACTCACCGGCAGCCCTGCAATGGAAATCGAAACCGGCTGTGGCTTCTGCCTGTACATCAAGCGCAGCGCCATCGACAGTGTTGGCTACCTCGATGACGTTCATCTGCTGCGCGGTTACGGCGAAGAAACCGACTGGTGCCTGCGTGCACGCGCTTTAGGCTGGCGACACATGGGAGCGCCAAGCGTCTTCGTCGCGCATCAAGGCGGAATTTCCTTCGGTGATGAAAAGGCCCTGCGAGTGGCCCACAACAATGCCATTCTCAGGCGTCGCTACCCGGACGCATCGGCGCGTTTTCAGGACTTTTGCCAGCTCGATCCAATCAAGCCGGCGCGCGAAGCCCTGCAACGCGCACGCCTGGCGCAGTTGGCCAAGCAAATGACCGCCTGCCCGACGCGCCTATGGCCCGCCCAAGACATGAAACAACTGCACATCCAGACCTCGGCAGCGCGTGAAGTACCGCTGAGCCTGACCTGGCGTAACCTGGGTCAACGCACCCACGTCACCTTGCACGCTCAGCTGCAACCGTTGGCATTCAGTCTCGACTACGAGCTGCCGACCGACAGCCATCGCTTGCTCGAAGACCTGCAAAGCCTGCCGCTGGATGAATTGATCTACCAGCAACTGGCCGCCTGCCCTGCCGAGCTTTATCAACTGCCGGCCAGCCTTGCCAAACCATATCGCATCGTCTGCCGTGACGACACTTTGCTGCAGCAGAACAGTGCCGCCAACTGGCCAGCTTTCGCCGCACAGGCACTCAGCGTTCAATTGCCCTGGTGCGCACTGCACGAGCGTTATGCAGCCGCTCTGCCAAGCGCAACAATCGTCATCGAACAGCAACGTGAATCCCTGCAGGCAAACGAAACCGCTCCTCGCACCCTGCTAATCGCAGACAGCCTGAGCGACGCAAAAATCGCCGGACAATGGCTGGAGCTGGGAAGGCGCATCACTCGGGAAAAACTACCCGTCCTGTTGCTCTCTCATGGTAGCGGCCCGTGGTTCAAATCCCTGCTCGCCACTGGCGCAGTTCATGCGTTACCCAAAGTGCAAAGTCTGGATCTCGCAGACCGCGTTTTGCTGGCAGGTTGTAAAGGTGCCCTGAGCCTGGAAATGAACCCAGGGGCCAGCTGGAATGCACCAAACCTGGCCGCTGAACTGGGCCTGCCGCTGTACGCCATACCAGGCGCGATCGCCACCGAGGCAGGCGCGCTGTCCATTAACCTGTTACCTATTTCACCGAGCCGGGCCTGATGTCAGAAGAAGTATTGGATAAGCTCATCGCGAATGAACGACTGGTCGTCGAGTCAACCCTGAAGGGCGCCATCACCGGTCTTTACGGCGATGTGCTCCAGGGCTGGGCGCTGGATACTGCACGACCGGACCAGCGCTTGGTCGTCGAAATCTGCATTGACGGTGCCTGCGTAACCCTGGCCCGGGCCGACCAGTTTCAGCCCAACGCCAAAATGGGCGATCAGTTCCATGGCTTTGGCGTACAACTGCACCAAAGCTGGCTGGACGAAGCGCGCCACATCAGCGCCCGGATCGCCAATCAGGATTACTCGCTCGAAGGCGATTTACAGTTGCCTGCCGCGCCAAGCAAGGAGCCGGCCCCGATTGCCTCGCAAGTCTGGCATACCGGCGGGCTGCGCATCAGCGGCTGGTCCTGGGACGCGCAAGCCCCACGGCGACATGTCCAGATCACCGTTCGGGAAGACGGTCGCACATTGGCTCAAGCGACCTGCGATACGCATCATCAAGCCCTTGTCTATCGTGCAACCAGTGATCACGGCTTCAGCGTTGACCTCCCATGGGAATTGGCCGACGGCAAGCTGCACACGCTGCATGTGGAAAATGACCTCGGCCAACCGCTGTCCGGCAGCCCGATTCAACTGTGTTGCTGGCCCGAAGGCCTGGAAGGTTTGCTCAAACAACACAACCACGCGCCCGACGAGCAGACACTGGCGCTGCTGACCGAAGTCACCCGGGAACAGACAATGCGCTTGCCTAAGAGCGTCGGTTTCCATCATTACCCGCAGTGGTTCGAGTGTTTCCAGCGCGGAGCTCCGGACGCCCATCAGCAGCCACAGGCCCGAATCGGCCTGCTGTTGATTGGCGAAGGCGACAAGACGCTGGAAGAATCCAGCCTGATCAGCCTTGCCGAAAACCGTTCAGCGCCGGCCCAGATGGCCAAGGCCTCTGCCGATAACCTGCTGCCGGCGCTCAAGCAATTGCTCGAGTCCAGCTGTGACTGCGTTGTGCCGCTGATGGCAGGCGACCGCCTGGCGCCGCACGCGCTGGATCACCTGAGCGGGTTGTTGAGCGATGCCACCGCCTGGGGTTACGCCGACTGCGACCGGGATGGCCCGCAAGGTGAACGCAGTTTGCCCTGGCTCAAAACGGTCTGGGACATTGACCTGTTCATTGGCGCGGACCTGTTTAGCGCCGGGGCAATTTTCAGTACAGCAATCATTAACGAAGCGCTGGCCCTGCTCTCGCCTGCAGACGAACTGCAATCGCTGAGCTGGCATTACCTGATCGCGGGTATTGCGTTAGCCACCGAGAAAAACCAGGCCACTGTCGCGCATTTGCCACAGGTGCTGTATCACCGGAACCAGCAGTCACCGGCCAGCCCCGAACAGGCCTCGCCTTCCAGCGACCGCCTTCAAGCCATCGCCTGGCTGTGCGATTGCCTGGCGCCGGGCGCGACGGTCAGCGCCCTGCCCGACTTCCCGGCTCTGCTGCGTGCCCAATGGCCGCTGCCAGAAATCCTGCCCCGGGTCAGTCTGATTGTCCCGACCCGCGATCAGTACGCATTGCTGCACACCTGCATCGAAGGGCTGCTGAACAACACTGACTATCCAGAGCTGGAAATCATCATCGTCGACAACCAGTCCAGCGACCCGCAAACCCTGGCCTACCTCGCCGAACTCCCAAGTCGGGGCGTGAAGGTGCTGCCGCATCCTTACCCATTCAATTACTCGACCATCAATAACCGTGCTGCTGCCCATGCCACTGGTGAAGTGATCGGCCTGGTCAATAACGATATCGAAATCATCGAATCGGGCTGGCTCAAGGAAATGCTCAGCCAACTGCTGCGCCCTTACGTGGGAGCCGTCGGCGCCAAACTGCTGTGGCCCAACCGCATGGTGCAACACGCAGGCGTCGTCGTGGGTGTCAACGGACTCGCTGCGCACACCGGCAACACCTGGGAAGAACACGACGCTGGCTACCTGGCCTTCAATCAGATCACCCGCCGCCAAAGCTCCGTCACCGCCGCCTGCCTGCTGGTACGCAAGTCAGTGTTCGAAACCGTCAACGGCCTCGATGAACACGCCTTCCCGGTGGCGTTCAACGACGTGGACCTGTGCCTGCGTATCCAGCAACGCGGCCTGAACCTGATCTGGACCCCGTTCGCTAAATTGATCCACGCCGAATCCGCGAGCCGCGGCAAAGACCAAACCCCGGAAAAACGCGCCAGGGCTGTGCGAGAACAGCAGGGGTTTATTGACCGATGGTCCAAGGCAGGCCAAAGCGATCCGCACTATCACCCGGCGCTGAGTCTGGATTATTTGAGTGGGCCTTATGGGGGATTGGCGATGCCGCCTCGCGACGGTCTATCAAGACCGATAACATCAAGCCGCGCGGGCAAGGAAAAGTCTGCGCTATGAAACAAAAGGGGGTTGGCCGGACAATTAGAAGTTTGCTGCGCTCCAGCCGCCTCGCACTTCAGTGCACGGACATTACCGCGCAGCATAGCCTAACTCAAACAAAACGCCTTACGAGCCTTGCCTCTTCCGCAAGACAACCACTGCTCGTAAACAGTCACAGACATATAACAACTGGCAAGTCATCATGAAAAGTTTGTGCATCACAGGAAGTACTGCATCAGCGCTTAGAGAAATCGCGCGCCATGTCGAGGCCGCCGGTGCAAAGCCTGCTTTGGCAGCTCAACGCAAACCAGAAATTACAATGGGTGAGTGGCACGCCAAAGTGATGCCAACAATCCGTGACCTCAAAGAAAATGATGAAAACAGTATCAAAATTGGACGTGTATGGGAGCAACTAGCGGGAGATATATTTTATAGCAATCATCAAGAAAATCTTTGGTACTGGGATGAAGAGAAAAGCTTTGAGTTGCTGAGCTTTTGGGCGGACTTTGATCCAAATATTTATTTTTTAATCGCGCACACCCCGCTGGAGCTTTTGCTTCAGCAGACATTTGAATCCGCCCCATTAACTGCCGACAGCATTGAAGCGATAACCAAGGAATGGATCACTAAGACTGAACGAATTCTTTCGTTCAAAAAACAGAACATTGACAAGTGTGAGATCATAGACGTCAACGACTACCGTTTAATTCCTGAAGCATATCTTAACTTGCTCTCGGGGGCTTGGAGATTATCGCTGGACGTTTCAAAAATAAGTAGCACAGTCGAAAAACCTGTAGAGACTTCATATTACTACCTATGTTCAGAGCTTTCTAACGCATTTCCCAACCTGCTACGCTTAAAATGCGAAGTTTTGTCTATGAAACTAAAGATTGTAGATCTAGCGGCAACCAATCAGAAAACCAGATTGAACGCATCTGTGGCTTGCTATAAAAAAAACTTGAATGTACCAGCCAAATCTATCACCAACTCACAACAGAAATACGTTGACCAGCTCCTATCCTTACAGGACAGCTTCGAAGATATTTCGTTGAAGTATAGCCAATTAGTAACTAAGAACAAACAGAACAAACAGAACAAACAGATTGATACGACATTACCGTCAAGCAAGCAAAAAACGCCAGGCAACAAAGAACTCAAAGTAAACGATCACTTATTGACAAATCTTCATCAAACACAAGAGCTCCTCGAAAACCAAGTCTTGGAACTCAGAGTCACAAAGGAGTTGTTGTCGGACTATAGGGACCTGGCAGTATCGACAGTTAATAAACAGTCCAAACCTTGGCTTCTAGAAAGCTTCAATATTATTAAGCACGCCAAGTACGGCAAAAAACGCTTGAGCAAACTTCGTTGCAGCCTGAAAAACCTGTTCATCAACGGAGTATTGACACCTCAATTAAACATTGAAATCCAGTACACGGATACCATGGCGGGGATAGTTTTCCTTCGAGAAAGGACTGAAACCTCTACCCCTCTACAAGTTTGGCCCTTTGAGCAGTCCGAAGCGCTGGAACTTAAGTGCATGCCGGCGGAGGGGTCTCCTCTAGTAGGAGATAACAAGATTCTTAGCTCACTAGGCGCTAGTGACTGGACACTTTTATTAGCTATCGCAGAAGTGGTAAAAGACCGTATCGAAAATGACACAACAGAAGTTGTCAAGTCAAGCGACAGAGAAAAGATTGTTAAATCATTATTTGCCCTAGAAATAACCCTGAAAAACTGGCCGTTGATGCTTCGTTACGATTCCAGTGAATGTTCTGGACTCCGGACACGTGAAAGTTATAGCTCACTGGAATTTAAGATGACCAACTTGAGCATCGGGCAGACGACATGGTCTGCAATTGATTATCGGTTGTCGACGGTCGATGAAGTTGATGGCGAGTTTGGAGTTAACCCTCGTTTAGAATTCCTGCCTAGTACACGACAAGCGATACAAGGGTGGTTTGCTGAAAGCGATGACATTGATCGGGGCGCCCGGTTAGAACTTCGATTCGCACTACCAGACCTATTAGATATCCACGTTTGGAGTAAACTCACCGAACTGGACCACCTCTTGATTAGCGGCATAGTCAGCAACCTTCCTCGACAATTAACATCGCTAAAAAACATTAGTACTACCGATATGACAAAATGGAATTCACTAGCAGCCAACATCCGGATGATTCTTAAACAGAATACGGCCCCACGCCGAATGACAACCCAAGCATGATCTAAAAAATGAACGTGCAACTAAATCCTCGCCTAACCAGGCAGTTAGCTACACGTTACTCGTAGGGCGTCCGAGTGTGTATTGACGAGCCATAAATTTTTGCCAGTTTCAAGATGAGGGGCGTGAACCATGGAAAACAAATCAAGCGGTACAGCACTTAGGGAAGGTAATGCTGCCCTGAGAGAGAAAAAATATTCTATCGCCCTTGAAAAATACAAGCAGGCTTTGATTGAGTTACCCGAACTGACATCCGCAATCGAATTTAATATTTCGCTGACCCAACAGTATCTGGGTGAAGCACTAGAAATTAATAGTATAGAGTCCCATTCAGCTACCTCGCCACCTGCCGTTTTCACTTCTAGTAGTCCGAAACAAAAGACTCAAACGGAGCCAGAAAAAAGACAAAAGCGTGTCATGAGAGGATATTTCGATCGCCTTGATGAAACAGGACTTTCTGGCTGGGCAATCAATGAAAAAGAGCCGAACACACCGGTTGAACTAAGTATATTTGTTGACGGCATTCATTTTCTAGATATTCAGAGTTCCGAACCTCGCAAAGATTTAATTTCAAAAAATATTCAAGGTGCGAAAGCAGGTTTTCAAATAAATTGGCCGAGCGGTTTGTTCAACAATGGCACTGACTTCGATGTAAGATTCAAAAATAACGAAAAATCACTGTCAAAGAGTCCAAAAAGTTTCCCCGGCGAGGCAGCTTCAGCCGCGACTAATAGCACTCGCTATTTGGATGAGCTTAGAAGCGGGCTAATACGCTACACCACGGTCATCGTACCAATATACAACGCATATGATGCTGTAAGTGAGTGCATTTCATCACTGATTGATCACACGTCAATAGATGTAAAGATATTGCTCATCGACGACTGTAGCACGGACTCCAGGATTGGAGCACTGCTTTCAAAATATGAGCACAATGATCAATTCGTAATTATCAGAAACGCTAGCAATCTCGGTTATACCTGCACCATCAATAAAGCGATTAAAGCCTGTCAGGCCGACGATGTAGTTCTACTCAACAGCGATACTGTCGTTACAAACCGCTGGCTAGATAATCTGCGCTACGCTGCATATTCCCAAGCCTTGGTTGCTACGGTTACAGCAATGTCGGATAACGCGGGGGCGTTTTCTGCACCTGAGATCGGCGTATTCAATCCTATCCCACCGCATTTAGATACTTCTTCATATGCCAGAATCATCACAAATTCAGCTGACGGCAGATCGCTACAAGTGCCTACCGGTAATGGCTTCTGCATGTTTATTCGCAGGGCAGCAATGGAGACTCTTGGCTTATTTGATGAGAAAAAATTTCCACGCGGATACGGTGAGGAAAATGATTTTTGCATGCGAGCACTTAGGCAAGGGTGGAAGAATCTCGTTTGCAACAAAGCATACGTATATCATAAGCGATCTCAAAGTTTCCAGGGAGAGAAGGTCAAGCTTATGGCATCCGGAGCCGCTCAGTTAGGATTGGACTACCCTGATTATAAGCACCTAACCAAAAGGTTCCGCGATGTGGAGTTCACATATGTTCGACATAAAGCCCGAACCGGAATCGCCACTAAAAATAGAGATAATGCTAGGCCGCGGATCCTATATGTTATCTCGACTCAGACCGGGGGCACCCCCCAAACGAACCTAGACTTAATGCGCTCTATGGTCGGTCGATATGAGTGCTTTCTGCTTCGCTGTGACTCGAAGGTGATCACGCTGTCCCAGCTGATCGGTAACGTACTATTTGTACAAGAGACGCATACTCTTACAAAGCCCATCGAGCCAACAACACATGTATCAGAGGAATATGATCGTGTTGCGCTAGACATTTTATATCGCTACTCCATTGATATGGTGCATATCAGGCATATCGCATGGCACGGAATGGGACTTGCAGAGGCCGCAAAATCTATCAACCTTCCAGTCATTTACTCGTCCCACGATTTTTACGCTGTCTGCCCCTCATTGAATTTGCTGGATGAAAGTCTTAAATACTGCGGTGGAAGTTGTACAAAGGGATCCGGCACCTGTCAAATTGGCCTATGGGAGCCACATCAGCTCCCTCCGCTAAAAGACGCATTCATTCATCGCTGGCGGGAAATGTTCTCTAAGTTCTTTAGCTATTGTGACGTAATCATTAGCACGGCTCCTTCAGCGAGAGAAATATTCTTAAATTCATTCCCTGAAACTACTGAGAAGTTCGTGGTTATCCCTCATGGGCGTGACTTTGAAGGCTTCGAGCAGCCCAGTGATTTGGTTCAACCAGGCAAAATTAAGGTGTTGGTACCAGGAAATATATCTCGTTCAAAGGGTGCCCACCTTATCAAGGAGATTTCAGAGCTGGATGAGGAAGGGCTACTCGAATTTAATTTCCTTGGGAACGTGGCTGGTATCTTGAGTAAAGTTGGCGTGCACCACGGCCAATATGAAAGAGCCGAGTTTAAAGATAAAGTCAAGCAAATAGCTCCTACAGTCGGTATGGTATTATCCATCTGGCCGGAAACTTACTGCCATACACTTACAGAGATGTGGGCATGTGGTATTCCTGTTTTCGGTATCGATGTGGGAGCTGTCGGTGACCGTATTCGCGAGTCAAATGCTGGCTGGCTAATCTCCCCTAACAGCACTGCCCGTGAAATCTACGACGAAATTATAAAAGAGGTAACCAACAGATCCGGTTTTACTCAGCGGGCAATAGCATTGAGAAAATGGCAAGCCACCGAAGGCGTATGGAATAACACCTCAACGATGGCGGCCGAGTACAGGCTCATTTATCAGAATCTGTTGCATGAAACGGCGACAATGGGTGCTCGGATAGGTCTGCTTATCAAAGGCAAGCAAACCCATCCTGCGACAGCATACATAAGGGTACTTCAGCCTCTCCGGGAACTGGAGAACTGTCTCAATAAAGTCGACATCCGACAGGTCGATACAGCATGGATACTCGCTGGTGGTGCGGAAAAGCTGGATGCCTTGATAATCCAGCGCGACGCAATCCCGGCCAAACATGCTGATGGTGTGATAACTAAACTCAAAGAAGCCCATATTCCCTACATCTACGAAATTGACGACATGCTTTGGAACCTGCCCGTCAGCCACGGCGACCATTCAATTGACACAGCTCAAAAGAAGGCCATTAAAAAACTGGCAGGAAACGCTGCATTGGTAACAACTTCTACCGAGACTCTCTCCGAAAATCTAAAACAATTTAACTCCAATATCCTCGTGATTCCAAATTCGCATAACCGATCGCTATGGCAAGAGCCCATAGCCCTCGCGTACTTAAATCGCGTCCACGAAGAAAACGGCTTGGGAGGAAAGCGTCAGCGCATTTTGTATATGGGCACTAAGTCCCATGCGACAGATCTTGCCATTATTATTCCGGCAATAGAGGAGATTGTCCGCAGAAATCCTGACACGGAGATAATTCAGATCGGTGGAGGGGTTGCGCTACCATACGCTCGGGAACTGGTAGTTCCAGTCGAAATTCGGACCTACCCCGAATTCGTACTATGGTTTAGATCTGTCTGCTGCCAGGTCACTATCGCATTAGCTCCACTGGAGGACACCTTATTTAACTCTGCTAAATCCGATATCAAAGCCCTTGATTACGGGTTTGCAGGGGTACCCGCGGTATACAGCAACGTTGGCCCCTATGCCTTGTCCATTGAAAATAATAGGACTGGATTATTGGCCGAAAACTCTATAGAAAACTGGATACACGCTATAGAAAAATTGTTGTCAGATGAGGCCCTTCAGATGACAATCCGTGAAGAGGCTCTTGCAGAATGCATGCGTCGTGCAGAAATCAACATCATCACGCGTCCTTGGCTTGCGGCTTTCGACTTAGTGGTTTCATCACAACTTGAACGAAGCTATGCAGATAAGTCACGCCTAGTCAGCCCTGCGAGCACTACTTTCAAAGCGGGGGCTGATCCATGCCAATGACAACCATAGTGGTTTCGCAGGCCCCTGGCGTTATCAATAGTGCACTCTTGAAACATTGGTATTTGGATGATCCCAAGCCTGGATCCTTAGACTCGTCGGCAGAAAAAAGCGTTAAGGTCCGCGGCTGGGTTGTTCCGCAGCCCGGCTGCACCGTAGCATCTGTCGTACTACAGCATGGCGATAATACATTTGAGTTCAAGTTAACAGAAAAACGCATGGATGTGGCCCGCCGCTTTGAAAGCCTCGGGATGCCCGACGCAACCTCACCCAGATGCGGGTTTAACTTCAAACTAAATATCGAAAGAGGAAAATTTAGAATAGGTTTCAAATTCGACGACGTGATAGTTTGGGGCGCGTCAATTGATGTTGTCGTGACACTCAAGGTTGAGGAAGGCTCAGACGGTTGGCTTTTCTTGGGGAACGATACCAATCGAAGCATGGAGCAATTTTCAGGTAAGCGCTTATTAACGGATGAGGAGTTAGGGCTTTGGGATCAGTACTTTAATTCAGTTAGAGACCTCAGTAAGGCTAGAGCGTTTAAGTACAGCTTCGTTTTGGCCCCGGCCAAGGAATTCTGCGTTCCTGAGCACTATCCCGTTCAACGGGGCGAGAAAAACACTGTTGACCAGTTCCTAGCTTTGTTCAAGAATCAAAATCAGATCTTGTGGCCGCGCGACGAACTAGCACAGGACAAAGAGCAAACATACTGGAAAGGCGACACTCACTGGAGCGATTATGGCGCGTATGTTACAGCATTACTCGCCTTAAAAGGTCTTGAGTTAAACACTGACCCTTGTGAACAACTTCCACCATATGCAATGCTTAGACGAGCTGGCGACTTGGGCGGCAAGTTAAGCCCACCTAAAAAGTTTGCTGTCGCTACAGCAGATTTTTCCGCGATAAATCGCCACCTAGTGTTTGACAATGAAATTCATAATCATGGAAGAATCCGGATTTATCAATACACCGCGCCAAAATATCCGAGCTCGACATGTATCTGCTTTGGGGATTCTTTTTCTGTAAATCTGATCCCGTGGTTGGTACCCTATTTCGGCCGACTGATCTATGTACATTCTGCGGCTGCGCTCGACTTAGACTTACTTGAGTTCGAGAAACCAACGCATGTTTTATTTCAAACCAACTCCCGATTTATAATAAGCCCTCCCAAGATCGAGGGTAATCTGAAGGAATCGATGATATCCAAGCTCAAACTTTTCAGTGATGAAAAAAGACTATTGCTAACTAGAAAATTTGAAGACTCACTTAGATCCCGTTGTGAAAATCATTTCTATTATGAGTTAATGCTGACCATGCTTGAATCAGCGTCTAAAAATTAGTAGACGCATTTCACGGTATTTTAACTAAATAACTTAGATGCGTAGGAAACCGTCGCATGAAAATTGCTGTTGCTGGTACTGGCTATGTTGGACTTTCCATTGCGGTATTATTATCTCAACATAATGAAGTCGTAGCACTTGATATTAGCGACGACAAAGTTGAAAAAATCAACAACGGCATATCCCCTATCGTCGATTCGGAGCTTGAAGATTATCTTAGAAATAAAAATCTTAATCTTTGCGCGACATTAGACAAACATCATGCATATAACGGAGCTAGTTACATCGTAATTGCAACCCCTACAGATTACGACCCAATAACAAACTATTTCAATACTGACTCGGTTGAGTCGGTAATCGCTGATATTATTTCAATCAACCCCGATGCGACGATAATAATTAAATCGACCGTCCCGGTAGGCTTTACTGCGAAAATGCGTACAAAGTTTCAGGTTGATAATATAATATTTTCACCTGAATTCCTTAGAGAAGGTCGTGCGCTCCACGATAACTTACATCCGTCCAGAATAATCGTAGGCGAACGCTCTGAACGTGCTGAGCGTTTCGCTGGCCTACTTTCTAATGGCGCTGCAAAATCTGAGATCTCGTTACTTTTCACGGAGTCAACTGAAGCGGAAGCTATCAAACTATTCTCGAATACCTTCCTAGCGATGCGTGTGGCTTACTTCAACGAACTGGACACTTATGCGGAAGTTCACAACCTTGACTCCCGACAAATAATTGATGGCGTTGGCTTGGACCCACGCATAGGAAATCACTACCACAATCCTTCATTTGGATATGGTGGCTACTGCCTTCCAAAAGACACCAAACAATTACTGGCAAATTATGCTGAAGTCCCTAGTATCCTTATCAAGGCTATCGTGGACTCCAACACAGTTCGAAAGGACTTTATTGCAGAATCCATAATTTCTAAGGCTCCGAAGATAGTCGGCATCTATAGATTAATAATGAAACACAACTCGGACAACTTTAGAACGTCTTCTATTCAAGGGATTATGAAACGGTTGAAGGCAAAGGGAATTGAAGTAATTGTGTATGAACCCGTACTGACTGAAGGTCTCTTCTTCAACTCAAAAGTTATCACTTGCCTGGAGGAATTCAAGGCCAAATCCGACATAGTAGTTGCTAATAGAATGTCTGAAGAACTAAGCGACTGCATAGAAAAGGTTTACACCAGAGATTTGTTTGGACGAGACTAGTCATTGCAAAAAGCCAGGCAACATTACTCTATATACTGTTGCCTAGCGCCTTAATCTTTTAACACCTGAATCAGCTGGCTAGAATTTTCATCTTAAGCTGCTCAAGCTGTTGCAAGAGAGCCGCATCACCTAGGCAGTTTTCTGCATACATTTTGGGCGGCTCTATTTCCTGGTACCGTTCCTCCGGCAGGGTCACTACGGTGTATCTTCCGAAGCTCACATCGTTTCGAAGTATCCGATTAGGGTTTCCAACACTCACGCTGTTTGACGGAATATCTTTCGTCACTACAGTCTTTGCTCCAACAATGCTCCCCGAGTGGACTTTTACCCCTTTAAGTATCTCAGCCCCCCGGCCAATCCACACATGGTCTCCGATATATATGCTTTTCCCTGAGTTGATTCGATGACCAGACTTATCAAACACGGGGTGACCATCTGTATTTGTAATATAGACTTCTTCAGCGATCATGCAATCTTCACCTATACAGATATCATGACCTTCCGCCGCAGTAATATTACAAGTATTTGTGAAGGTGCTTCCTTTTCCAATGCTAATTGATACACCGTGCCCGAGTAATATATAGGCCCTTAGAAAGGATGTCCCTATATATATAACCGCATTACTAGCTCGAAAGTCAAAAATCGAATTTTTAATTTCCGCCCCGTCAGCAACGACTACTACATTATTCTCCCCTCTAAACTTTAGCTTCGTTGAAGCTGAATCTATATTACTGTAGTTATATATATAATTACCTTTGATTTTATGGACCCTGCGCGGGCCGAAGGTAAATAACTCTTTCATTCCACACCTGCTATTGATCATCAGCCAGAAAATGCATGTATCATATAGTCTACAGTTTCGCCAACCTATTTCAATAATTTGTTCATGTGTAAGTCGAATTATAAATATTCCTAAAAGCTCCTCTGACAAGCACCTTTCTTAGCGTTTGACATGGAGACAACTCTATAAGGCTAAGAAAAACGTTGCCATATGCGACTTCGGAGATCCTCGCTTGCATAAGGTGCCTAGCGTACTGACTATGTTGTTGAACCCAAGGCGATGTCAAAAAAATCAGTGAGCGCCGCGATTCGTTAGGCGCTAATCGCGGCGGTTGCGTCCGGGACTTCCCTAACCACTGTGTACTCAATAATGTGGGCAAGTTTTTGACCTCAGCCCTTTCGAATCGCTGAGTATGAAGCGATAATCCGGGGCATTCAGGATCAATATAAATGCCTACTGGACATTACATAATTGGTCGCAGCCCCGATGTGCAGAACCCTATTCCCTCAGAGACCCCCCAATGATCCTAGTAACAGGCGGAGCCGGTTTCATCGGCTCCAATTTCGTTCTGCAATGGTGTGCTCGCAATGACGAGCCTGTTTTGAACCTTGATGCGCTGACGTACGCCGGGAATCTGGCGAATCTGCAGGCGCTGGAGGGCAATGAGCAGCATCTTTTTGTGCAGGGAGACATTGGCGATGCGGCGTTGCTAGGGCAACTGTTTGCCGAGTACAAGCCGCGCGCCGTTTTGCATTTTGCTGCGGAGTCCCATGTGGACCGTTCCATTACAGGGCCGGAAGCGTTCGTTGAGACCAACGTAATGGGCACGTTCCGTTTGCTGGAAGCGGCCCGCGCGTATTGGAATGGCCTGGATGATACTGACAAGGCAGCGTTTCGCTTCCTGCATGTGTCCACTGACGAGGTCTACGGAACGCTGAGCGCCAATGACCCGGCCTTTACCGAGACGACGCCTTACGCGCCGAACAGTCCGTACTCCGCGAGCAAGGCAGCCAGTGATCACCTGGTGCGTTCTTACCATCACACCTACGGCATGCCGGTGCTGACCACCAATTGCTCGAACAACTACGGCCCGTTTCACTTTCCGGAAAAGCTGATTCCGCTGATGATCGTCAACGCGCTCGCCGGCAAGGCGTTGCCTGTCTATGGCGATGGCCAGCAGATCCGCGACTGGCTGTATGTCGAGGATCACTGCTCAGGGATTCGTCGTGTACTGGAAGCCGGCACCCTGGGCGAGACTTACAACATTGGTGGCTGGAACGAAAAGGCTAACATCGACATCGTCCATACAGTTTGTGCCTTGCTCGATGAGCTGGCCCCGGCCGATTCGCGCGGTGTAATCAATACGGTGACGGGGGTACCTGTTCAGCAGTACGCTGAGCTGATCAGTTACGTCACTGATCGCCCAGGCCATGACCGTCGTTATGCAATCGATGCTCGCAAGATTGAGCGCGAACTGGGTTGGAAGCCTGCGGAAACCTTCGATACCGGTATTCGTAAAACCGTGCAGTGGTACCTGGCCAATCAAGAATGGGTGACTGGCGTCATGGACGGCAGCTATCGCGACTGGGTTCAACAACAGTACGAGGTTACTCCTGCGTGAAGATCTTGCTGTTGGGTAAAAACGGTCAGGTGGGTTGGGAGTTGCAGCGATCGCTAGCGCCTTTGGGCGAAGTGATTGCGCTGGATCGCTCGGGCGGCGAAGGCTTGTGTGGCGATCTCGCCGATCTTGACGGGTTGGCCGCGACTGTTCGCAAGCTGGCCCCTGACGTCATCGTCAACGCAGCTGCCTATACTGCTGTAGACAAGGCGGAGTCCGAGGAGGCGCTGGCAGCACTGATCAACAGCGAAGCCCCAGGTGTACTGGCCCGCGAGGCTTCGGCGCTGGGTGCCTGGCTGGTGCATTACTCCACGGACTATGTGTTCGACGGCAGCGGTGAGCAGCGCTGGGAAACCGACGCGCCCACCGGCCCGTTGTCTTCATACGGCCGCAGCAAGCTAGCTGGCGAAGACGCGATCCGTGCGAACGGGGCCAAGGCTTTGATATTGCGCACCAGTTGGGTTTATGCCGCTCGCGGTCATAACTTCGCCAAGACCATGTTGCGTTTGGCGACCGAGCGCGACTCGCTAAACGTGGTCGCCGACCAGTTTGGCGCACCGACCGGCGCAGAGCTGATTGCCGACGTGACGGCGTTGATGCTATGCCAGGTGTTGCGCACGAAAGACTCGGCGGATCTGGCCGGAACTTATCACTTGGCCGCGGCGGGTGAAACGTCCTGGCACGGCTTTGCCCGCTATGTACTGCAACATGCCGAACAGAACGGGGTCACGCTCAAAGTATCTTCGGATCAGCTCGGTGCAATCGCCACTGAAGCTTATCCGCTGCCGGCTCCACGCCCGCGTAACTCGCGACTGGCACTTGGCAAACTCGAACACGCTTTTCAATTAAAAATGCCGTCTTGGGAACAAGGCGTACAACGCATGTTGGATGAAGTTCAGCACTGAGGTTTTTATGGCACGCAAAGGAATAATCCTGGCTGGCGGTTCCGGTACCCGTTTGCACCCGGCAACGCTTTCAGTCTCTAAACAGTTATTGCCGGTTTATGACAAACCGATGATTTACTACCCGTTGAGCACGCTGCTGTTGGCAGGGATTCGCGACATTCTGATTATCTCGACGCCGCAAGATACGCCGCGCTTTTCCCAGTTGCTGGGTGACGGCAGCCAGTGGGGTCTGAACCTGTCTTACGCCGTGCAGGCGAGCCCGGATGGTTTGGCCCAAGCGTTCACCATTGGTGCGGACTTTATCGGTAATGATCAATCGGCATTGGTGTTGGGCGACAACATCTTTTACGGTCATGACTTCCAGTCTCTGCTGAGCAACGCAAATAATCGCGAGTCTGGCGCGACGGTATTTGCTTACCACGTACAAGACCCGGAGCGTTATGGCGTTGCCGAGTTTGACGATGCTGGTCGAGTATTGTCGCTGGAAGAAAAGCCGAAGGTTCCAAAATCCAACTACGCGGTCACAGGTCTGTATTTCTATGACCGTCAAGTCGTCGATCTGGCCCGGGAACTCAAGCCCTCCCCGCGCGGGGAGCTGGAAATCACCGACCTGAACATGCTGTATCTGAAACAACAGCAATTGAATGTCGAGATCATGGGCCGCGGCTATGCGTGGCTGGATACCGGTACTCACGACAGCCTTCTGGAAGCTGGGCAGTACATCGCGACTCTGGAAAGGCGTCAGGGTTTGAAAGTCGCCTGTCCTGAAGAGATTTGCTACCGCGCTGGCTGGATCGACGCCGCCCAGCTCGAACGCCTTGCGCAACCGTTGTCCAAGAACGGTTATGGCCAGTACCTGAAAAACGTGCTCAAAGAAAAGGTGTTTTGATGCAAGCCCTGAAGTTGGAAATTCCAGAAGTCGTGCTGTTTACAGCAAAGCTCTTCGGCGATGACCGTGGCTTCTTTTATGAAAGCTTCAACGCTCGGGTGTTTTCGGAAGTGACCGGCTTGCAGCCGGACTTTTGCCAGGACAACCATTCACGCTCCGTGAAAGGCGTTCTACGCGGTCTGCACTACCAGTTGTCGCCCCACACACAGGGCAAATTGGTCCGGGTTACCCAGGGCGAAGTCTTTGATGTAGCGGTCGACATTCGCCGCTCATCGCCGACCTTCGGCAAATGGGTAGGGGCCGTGCTGTCAGCGGAAAACCGTAACCAGCTCTGGATTCCTGCAGGCTTCGCTCATGGCTTCATCACCCTGAGCGAAACTGCCGAGTTCCAGTACAAAACGACTGACTTCTACTCCACAAAAAGCGAACGTTGCATTGCCTGGAACGATCCCGCCATCGGCATTGAATGGCCTATGGATTGCACGCCTTTGCTGTCTGACAAAGATAAGAAAGGTTTGGCGTTGAGTGAGGCTGATCTCTTCGATTGATCAGTTTGCAAGGCGGGGTGGCTGAAGTAGGCTGCTACCTCGCACTTGCGTTGCAAGTCATCCAATTTCGTATTATCTCGCCCTGAAATGTCGCTTCACTCGTGGGAAATCAAGTGGCTACGGAACTAAAGTCGACCTAAGGCTTGGGTACTTCGAGGCCAACGCCCTTTCTCAGGTAGCGAGCCTATAGTCACCGCTTTAACAATCGGTGGTTATACACAGCCACTGAACGTGATTGGGCCATCTGCGGTACGGTCATTGATTCATTGATTTTCACCGTAACTGCACAGACAATTCCCCACTCCAGCTTTCTCGCCTCGATGCGAGTGGATGAATAGGACTATCATTGCAGGCGGACCTCACATGGAAAAAAACCTACGCAACGCAATCTCAGAGAACCAGGTTTATCTGGGCGTTCAGTTAAGTGATCTGCAGCTGTTCGATAAGTACTCCGCTCCCGAGGTACAGCCCTGCTCAGGGTTCTATACCGATTTTTCCGGTGTCAGAACCAGGCTGTCCTATTTTGGTATCGACAGCCACCCCGCAGAGCAGCAAATAGGAGCCATCCCCTTTCCCGATGACGCGTTGCATGCCGAGGCTATCGAGTATCTCGCCGCAATCGTTGCCCTTGAACAGGCAAAAGGTAGCTTCACGGTGGTTGAGTTGGGTGCTGGTTATGGCCCTTGGTTGGTGTTCGGAGCGAAAGCGGCCTTACGCCGAGGGATTTCCAACATCAACCTCATCGCGGTGGAAGCGGACCTGCAACGCCATCAACTCTTTTATACCAACCTTGCCGATAACGGGCTTCCCCTTCCACAAAGCCACACGCAACCTGGTGCTGGACAGACCAGCAGCGGGGTTCAGGTGCGCTGCATACATGGGGCGATTTCGGACCAGATCGGCAAGGTTTCATTCGGCTCGCAGAGTGTGCTGGACTGGGGCGCGTCGCCTATCGAGGGCTGTGGCAGCGAGGATTATCGCGGCATCACAGTAAAGGCTGAGGAGATTGACACCTACACTATTGAAGCCGTGCTGGAGGACGTGCCTGCCGTGGACTTCATGCACATGGATATACAGGGTTTTGAGTTGAAATCCATCCGTGCGTCCCTGGATGCATTGCAGCGTAAGGTGCGGGTGCTGCTGGTGGCCACTCATAGCCGGGCGTTGGAGGGCGGCATTATCGACCTGCTGCATAACAACGGCTGGAAGTTGCTTTATGAAAAGCCGTGTAAGTTCACACCGGGCAGCGATGCTGAGTTGACGGCATTGACCTATCTGGATGGGACGCAGGTATGGATTAATACCCGTTTCGGCAGCCCGGCCACGCAGGCTCAACCTACGGCAGAACTGCTAAGCATGCAGTCCCATCATGAGCAAACCCTTGAGGCAGTCTATCGGTCTACCAGCTGGCGTATTACCGCGCCGCTACGCTGGCTGAAAACCCGAATAGCGAGGTAGGCACGCGCCCTTGGGTTCTGCGAATCCCGCGAGCAAACCGCCCCCGTCAATGCACGGGGGCAAATGCCCAGACCTTCATGACCATATAGTTTAGTACCGGCACCACCAGTATCACCATGATCAAGCCAACACCGTAATGCCACCCCAGGTATTCAACTACCAAGGTGATCAATAACGTGAGGGTCAAGGACACCAGGGAAACCAGCAGGAAACGCCTGTAGCCCAAGAAGCTCACGGGAGTCTTGAAAGTGAACCGGCTGTTGAGCGAGTAAGACATCAGGTTGGCAAACACAAACGCAACGCCGTTCGCCAGAAAGGCAGGAGGTGCCAAGGCCTCCATCAGCGCAATGACGATGCCAGCATGTACCATCGTGTTCGCTACGCCTACCAGACCGAAGCGTATGAATTCATGGTATTTCGCGGGAATGATCATGCTGACTACCTGATCACGTCACGGACGATATACACCGGCCGCTTCTTGGACTCAGCAAAGATCCTGCCCACGTATTCACCCAGCACGCCGATCCCGATCAGTTGCACACCGCTGGCGAACAACACGGTGATCATGATCGAGGCGTAGCCGGGAGTGTCGATGCCAAAGAACAGGGTCTTGATCAACAGATAGGCGGCGTAGACGAACGACAGCGTCGATATCGCACCACCGAGGTAGGTCCATACTCTAAGAGGTGCAGAGCTGAAACTGGTGATGCCTTCGAGCGCGAAGTTCCACAGTTTCCAGGTATTGAAGCTAGTAGTGCCATGTTCACGGGGCGCTACTTTATATTCCACCGTGGTGGTGCGGAAACCCACCCAGGCAAACAGTCCCTTCATGAAACGGCGAGTCTCCGGCAAGGTTTTCAGTGCTTCGACTACCTTGCGATCCATCAGGCGAAAATCACCGACGTCAGCAGGGATATCGATATCTGAAATACGGTTATGCAGCTTGTAGAAGTAGTTGGCAGTCAGCTTTTGAATAGGTCGGTCTGTTTCACGGTCAACTCGCTTGGCTAGCACCACCTCAGCACCCTCTTCCCATTTTTCAATGAGCTCGATAACCACTTCGGGTGGATGCTGAAGATCGGAGTCAATTGGAATCACCGCATCGCCAGTTGCGAAATCAAGCCCCGCAGAAATGGCCGCCTCCTTGCCGAAGTTGCGCGACAGGTCGACAATGACTAAGTAATCGTTATCTGCCTTGGCCTTGACCAACTCCACGTAGGTCTGATCACGGCTGCCGTCGTTAATGGCGATGACTTCAAGGTCGTATCGGTCGGCCAAGGGCGCGAACACTTCATTGAGTCTATTGAAGAACGCCTGTACACCCTTTTCTTCGTTATAGAAAGGTGAAACAAGGGAAATCTTGCGCTTTATTAAGAGGGTCATTGTGCTTCACGCCCCGATTGATTGATACGGCAGATATGGGCAAAGTCGACGTCTTTACATGTAGGTTGCTGATCGGCCGGAAACAGGGCTTTCACCTGCTCCACTTGCGGAAGATCGCCCTTCACAAACACATATAAGGAATGGTCCAGCACCGATGCAGCGATTTCAGCCTTGGTGCTCTCGGCGCTACAGTTGGAGTTCGCGCGCGCGACATAGCCAGTGTTAATCTTGAGGTTGTGCACAGCGGCATAGCGCATGGTGGGCATCAACGTATTAAGAATCAGGTCAGAACGTCCGCAGCGGAATTTCGGATAGAAATACAGATACTGAATGTCGCTGGTAGCTTGCTGATCCCATGCAGACTGCGTCAATACTGCAGCAGCTGGACGCTTGGCAGTGTCGACAAGTCGATGGCGCAGGTTCGACAGGTCAGACACTTGCAACAGCACCAATGCAACCATGCACCCTGCAAACACAACTGTGCTGAGTCTCTTGTACAGGGTCGCGATGGCAAAAATGGTGACGCAGTATCCGACAGGCCAGAAGAAACGGCCAGAAGCACGGAACTGCGAAGTGATTCGGTCCATGAACGACGGATAGTTGATGGAAACTATTTGGTGGATACCGTAATAAACGATGTTAGATAACGCATAGGCCGTAAACAGTAACATCAGCGCGGCCAGTGCCCCATGCTTTGAAAAACTGCCCACTGCGGCCTTGCGGTTCAGTACGAGACTCAATGCAAATGCCAGGAGTACGCCAAGGCCCAGGTAGTTGAAGCCTTCATACTGGCCCGTCATTTCCGGGTTAGGAAATATCAGGTAATTGCCGCCATGAAAAGGTGATAGCAGGTTCATCGAGTACGTGCCGAACCCTGTCTCTGCCGCGACTGCCACTTGCTCCATCGGGAATATGGTCAGGAATAAACTCGCGCCGATTATCAGGAATGGTATAAGCGCCCGGCCTAGTTCGGCGGGCTGAAACTTCGCACGGTTGTACAGACAGCTGACCATATAAACGGCGCTTGCCATTACACATAAATAGATGTTGATGTAAAACGCAGCCACCAGCAGCAGTGACCAAGCCCAACGCTGCGGTTGACTGGTCCTTCTACACCGGATGTACAGTGCTAGGGAGCACAATATGATCCAGTGCGACATCAGTGATATATGGCCTAACCGCGTAGTGAGTGCTGGAAACGTCAACAAGCACACGATCAGCGCCAGCAAGGCAAGCCATGACTTTATCTGCAGTTCCCGGAGTATCCACCAGCCGCATACCGCTTGGCCGACAAATGCCAGGGCTACCCAGACTCCGAAGGGGTTGAATGGGGCAAAACTGGACGGCACAAAGAGCTTGAGCAACAACGCATACATGGGGATTGCGTCGACAAACGTTGCACGAGTGCCTTGGGGATAATTGATGCTATCGAAGGCCAGTAGGGGGTAGCTGAACGGTGAGCTGAAAAACGCATTGAAACCAGCAAAGTATTGAGTGACGTCGTCAACTTCAGTCAACCAATAAGAAGATGTACCTGCGACGAACCCGGCGGGGAAATATCGCCAGACAAATAGCAATCCAATTGCCAAAGCCACCGCAAAGCCGGCCCTCCCCGTCGAGTCAAGCTTGAAACCCATAATCAAAACACCCTGAAATTCATATTAGATAATGGCTGGCGCGTTAGAACGCGCATTTATCAATCTCGCCAATGAGCTGCTGTGCACTGCCTTTCCAGGTAAGCCAAGGCATTTCCCCGGATTGCGGATGCAGCTTGTATTCATACAGCTTCAGCCATTCGGTCAGGCTCTCAGCAATGTCCTGCGCAGTGGCGCCGTTGAAGTACCAGGCGAACTCGCCCGCCACTTCTCGGAATACGGGCAGATCCCTCGCGATAATCGGCAGCTTGTACTGTGCCGCTTCGATCAATGGCAGGCCGAAGCCTTCGCCATATGAGGCAGCTATCAGGCAGTCGCAGTGGTTATAGAGATGCTCCAGGTATTCATCGCTTACCCCTTCGAGCCAGAGCAGCCGTCTCCCCAGTTCTGGATGACTTAAAAGCCTGGCTGCAAGCTCATCCACCAGCCAGCCGTGCTTGCCTACGATGATCAGGTTTGCCTGAACGCCAGCCGCCCAAAGTCGCTCGAAAGCATCAAGGGTCTGCGCATGCCCTTTGCGGGGTTCCAATGTGCCGACCATCAGAAAGTTCGGGAACGCCTCCAGCGACTCTATCCGCAACGCCGGGTTTTCCGGCAAACCCGTGGATGGCATTGACTGATCAATATCGGCGCCAAGGTGAAATGCCCCGATACGGAATGGGCGCTTGCGTGGCGGCACATTTTTGTCCAGCCACTCGCGTAACTCGTCAGCAACTGCATGGGAGATACACATCGCGCCGTCATACTGGGCTACGGCATGAATCCATTTCACGTAGTGCGCTTGCAGGCTTTCAATAAAACAATGAGGCAGTTGCAGGATTAGAAGATCATAGACCACGAAGAAAATGCTGACCCCGTGGGCGCGCATTGTATCGAGGTAGGTTTGCTTGTGTGGCAGCACGTCCATGAGCAGATCCAGACACAAGTAAACGTCTCCAGCGCGGTAGGTGATGGCCTCGTCCTGGTCCGCTTCGCTAGCTTCCTTACCCAGGAACATTGTGGTGAACTGCGCCGCATAGCGGTAAAAGGGCTCGCCCACTATGGTGTACACCGGCTTGACTTCATAGCCTTCGGGCGGATGGTTCAACCACTCCACTAAAATGCTGCGCACTACCCGCTGAATCCCACTTTTGCCGTCGTGCTTGCACAACTCTGAGATGTCGACAAACAGGGTCGGCTTGCCGGCCGGGCCTTGCAGCGAATAGTCGATAGCCTTCGCCAGCCGCTGGATGTCTACAGCGCCTGTGTGCAGGTGTCCGGTGCCAGCCAATGCGTTGATCAGCGTTTGTGTACCGTCTCCTGATGAGTGAGGGGTATCCGTGCGCTTCGCTGGTCGCTCGAATTTGGCCAAGGCTTGCTCGAACGCCGCCACAGAGGCCTTGCCGGTACGGTCCCAAGAGAACTGTTTTGCGCGCTGCAGACCATGTGTTGCCAGTGCAGCGCGGAAATTATCGTCCGTCAGTGCCTGGCGAAGTTTTCCGGACATCGCGTGGATATCAAACGGGTCGAAGGTCGCGTCTTCCCAGCCGATCACCTCGGGCACGCTGGACGTATTGGCACCAATCACCGGTGCCCCGCACTTCATGGCCTCGAGCGGTGGCAAGCCAAATCCTTCATGCCACGACGGGAATACATAAACCCGGCAGGTGTTGTATAGCGCCACCAGTTCCGCGTCGGTGATGAAACCAGTGAATACCAGGTCTGTCTGACTCAGGCCCTTGCTCAAGGCGAGCTCGCGATACTTGTCGATGTGCCATTGCGGCATCTTGCCGGCAAAGACCAACTGCAGCTCACCCAGCTGCGGCTTGATGGCGGCAAACGCCGTGATCAGTTGTGGCAGGTTCTTGCGGTCGTCTGCCCCGCCGGAATACAGCACGAAGGTCTCGCGCAGGCCGAATTTGTTCGTCAGGGCATCACGCTCATCCGGGCTCAAGGACACCGGGCGGAAGACATCATCCGCCGCGGTCGAGACGTTGACCAGCCTGGTATCGTCCAGCGGCAACAACGACAGGGCTTCTTGCCTGGCGAATTCGGATATGGATAGCAGCAGACCATAGTTCTTGAAAGCCTCGACCTTTTCCAGGTAGTGCTTCTTGTAGCCGGGATTGCTGTCCAGGTACTGCTTGGGGCTGATCAGCGGAATCAAGTCATAGAGTGTGGCGCTGACCAGTGCGTGAGTGTCCAGCAGTGGACTGCCGATGACCGCATCGTCCATGTAGCCCTCGACCGCGCTGGTGACATGGACCACATCGGGTTTGAGCTCATCGATGCAGGCCTGGCGAATGCGTTCGGCTACTTGCTTTCTGCACAGGTTGGCCGGATTGCGGTCGGCAACGGGCCCCTCTGCGTACCAGACACGAATATGGCTCTGTGGCAGCAGATCGATGAACGCGCTGCGAATGCTGTCGATGCTGTCGCTGAGCATGCCGTTAAGCACCAGGTAGACTTCATGCTCAGCGCAGTTGCGAACAATGCCCTGGGCCAGCGACAGGCTGTAGCGGCCAATCCCCCGAAAGCGGCTTTCGGTTTGCGCGCCCTGCATGTCAATTACTATACGCATTATTTCTGGCCCTTCATCATGGCTTCCCTGAGCGCACTCTCGATAGTGCGGCCTCGTTGGGTCAGTGGTGCGTGATCAATCACGCCGTGCTGAGGATCGCTGGCAGTCGCCGCCGCATCAGGGTTAAGAGTGCTCTGTTGCAGACTACGCAGCTTGGCCAGCAGCCATGGGCAGCGGTTCAAGATCGCCATGAGCGGACGCTGGATCAGAGGCCTGCGAGCCAGCCAGAGCCGTGCATGCGGAACTCCACGGCGAAACACCTGGCTCAGCGGTGATCTGGTGGAACGAAACGGCCAGTAGATGGCTCGGACGATGAGGCGAAGTGGCGCGGTGATGCGCCACGATGTGCTGCTGCGCATTGCTTCCAGTTGCTGCTCGTACGCAGTGGCGCGCTGATGCCAGTTGTGTGCATTGCCAAGCGATATATTGAGCTCGGCTTGCAATACATCCATTCTGTTGTTGTAGCGCTGCATAACCAATAGTTGTTCGGCTTGCAGACTCTGAATGCTCTCCAATGCTTTTAGGTAATCCGCACGGCCTTTCGCCATTTCATCCTCTATTTCTGAAAGTCGGCTTTCTAAAACACGGTCGTAGCGAACGGCCAACTGATCAAGCGATACACCATAAGCTGCGTTAAACACAGGGTCGAACCCGGCGAGCAGTTCGGGCGGTGCTTGCTTTTGAGCCACGACGGAATAGTCAGGGCTGGTACCTGACAACACTTCCCACAAACCAACCTTGCTGCTTTCGTCCCGCAGCGCAGGTACTTCCTGAAGACGCACGATCTTGAATTTGGCAAAGCCGCTGTACTCAGTTAGAAACGACAGCAGCAGGTTCGGCAACGGGCGCTCGTGGGTCGGGTCCAAGTAGAAACTGTTGGTACCAACCACGACGCTTTCAGCGTTGGGGGTTTCAAGGATCAACAACCCGGCAGGGCGCAGCACTCTCAATGCTTCAGCGACCAGCTGTTGCAGGACAGGGAATGGAACATGCTCAGCGATATGGAAGCCGGTTACGGCTACAAGACTGTTATCCGGCAGCTTCTGCAGAGCGCTGAGCGCGTCATCCTTGTGCGCTGGCAGTTCCAGCATGCGACACGCTTCAAGCATACCGTCGTCGAGATCCACCCCTGAAGGCGCATAGCCTTCGCGGCCAAGCAGCTCGAGCCACTCGCCTCGTCCACACCCCAGGTCTAGCATGGGGTAGTCCTGATACAGTTCTTTCAATGGCGCAAGAAATGGTAGATATGCTTCAAGCCGTTGGGTGATCAGTTCCCTGGAACCGCGATACCGGTCTTCGAAAGCTCTGTAAAAACCATCTGCCATCAGTTGCACTCCACGGTCGGAGGTATCCAGGCCAGACCGACAAACTCGCTTTGAGAAATATTGACTACGTTGAACACCAGGGTTAAATCCACCCATTCATAATTACGTGATAAATGACTGTCGGCTGCATGTAGTGCGACGGCCACGGAATACGATCCCACACCCAGATTCGCAGCAAAGCTGAATGAATAATTCAATACCTGACCCGCTTCCAGGCCATCAGTTTTGCAGCCCAAGTGATGCGTATTGGTGCCAAACACTGGTTGCCCCAGTCTGTCCTTGATCAGATAACCAACAACCAATTCTGGAATGGCGCTGTTGACCTTCGTACTGATGCGCAAGGAGACGTTTTCCCCGACCGATACATACTCAATCGGGTCGCCGACTGCGTTGTGCAAAGTAACGGACTCGATACTCGCCTCTCCGCTACCAGATCGGGTCTGGATGGAGCCGTCCTGCAGCTCGCGGACTTGTACCGTTGCGTTCTCTTTCTCGGCAATCAAGGCGTTGTAGAAGTCCATGACTTCTTCAGGTTTTCCGTCCTTTATGACTGTGCCTTTTTCCAGCAGGATTGCGCGATTGCACAGCGCTTGGATCGCGCCACGGTCATGGGAGACGATCAGCAGTGTGGTGCCTTGCTGCTGGAACTCACGAATACGGTCGAAGCTTTTGTGCTGAAAGTAGCTGTCACCCACTGAGAGCGCTTCGTCCACGATGAGAATCTCAGGACGAATTGCCGTGGCCACGGCAAAAGCAACACGCATCTGCATGCCACTGGAATAGGTACGCACAGGCTCGTCGAAATACTCGCCGATTTCAGCAAAAGCCTCAATATCATCGATGACTTCACTGATTTTTTCAGCGCTGAATCCCATCAAGCCGGCGGCGTGGAAGACGTTCTGACGGCCAGTCAAATCCGGGGTAAAACCCATGCCCAATTCAAGAATGGCAGCGATTCGACCATTAACCTGAACACTCCCTTCCGTGGGCTGAAGGGTCCCGGTGATCATCTTCAGCAGCGTGGATTTTCCAGCACCGTTCTGGCCGACAATCCCGATGGCTTCCCCTGGATTTATAGAGAAACTGATGTGCTTGAGTACCCAGTGCTCTTCGCTAGGCTTGGTTGGCAAACCGAACCAACGACCGATGCGCTGGAATTCAGAGGCATAGACTCGGTAAGCCTTGCCCAGGTTATTTGCAATCAGCAGGCTCATAGCACGTCCACCATTTCCGGCGCCGCGCGGCGGAACATAAACAGGCCCAGCAACAGCAAGCCCATGGCAATAACCGTAGTCACGGCAATTTGCTGGATATCCGGAGATTTGGCATATACCAGAATGTCATGGTAGGCCGTGACGATCGGATATACGGGGTTCATGTCCATGTAGCTTCTGAAACGCTCGGGAATGATATTGGCGGGGTACACCACAGGGGTAAACCAGAACCAGACCTGCAGCAGAATGGGTACAACCTGGCCAACATCCCGAACAAAAACGTTGAGGACGCCAAGAATCAAGCCTATGCCGACAGCCAGAGCGGTGACGGCAACCGTCAACGGAATGAGCCATAGCATCTGCAAATGCGGCCATTGACCCAGCAACGCAAAGACCACCAACAGCGCGAAAAACAGCAGCACATAATTGAGCAGGCACGATCCCACGACAATTACCGGCAAGGTGATGCGCGGAAAGCGCATTTTTTTCATCAGGTTGCCTTGGTCGATGAACAGGGTCAGGCAACGGCCGATAATTTCCGAGAAAAGGCTCCAGGCCAATATACCGGCCATCAAATAGAGCGCGTACGCGTACTTGTTGTCGATCCCGGGCAGCTTTGCTGCCAGCACGTTGGAGAGCACCAGAGCATAAATGGCGACTTGGGCCAGAGGATTGATGATCATCCACAGACCGCCTAAACGGCTACGAGCAAAACGGGCAGAAAATTCATTATGGATGGATGAAAAAACGAATCCCCGGTAATCCCAAAGGCTTTTGAACAGCTCCAACATTCCTGACTCCTGGTAAAAGTGAAGCCAAGTTGCTTCACTCTTGACGATTCTGAATCGTGCGATTTACAGCTGAGTCTCAAAGTCTCCGGCAAACGATATGTTTGCGCTCCCAGAGACGAGAATCCAGACCAAACCCTCGGTGGATTTCTTTGAGGTGCACTATATAGTTTCTGCTTAGGCAGGCGGACATTTCACCAGGGATAGAAGTCTTTTTCAGGGCTTCCATCGCTCCACATCCCTTCGTCCTACTGAACGTACTTATCCCCGGATCAAACCGGCAATTTCCGCCACATAGCGCACAACAGTTTCTTCATTCGCGCGGCTCTCCACATTCAACCGTAGCAATGGTTCCGTATTGGATCCTCGCAGGCTGAAGCGCCAATCGCCAAACTCCAAGCTGATCCCGTCTGTTTCATCGATAAGCGGGTTGCTCGGCAGGAAGTGTTCGAGCACCTTTTTTAAAGTCTCATTCACATCCGTCACACGATAGTTAATCTCGCCACTACAAGGAAACGCTTCAATTCGCTTCGCGACCAGCTGAGCAAGCGTTTCTCCTGTTTCAGAAATCAACGCCGCCACCAACAACCACGGAATCATCCCACTGTCGCAATACGCAAAATCGCGGAAGTAGTGGTGAGCGCTCATCTCCCCGCCATACACTGCATCTTCCTCGCGCATACGCTCCTTGATGAACGCATGTCCGGTTTTGCTTTGAACAGCGATGCCACCCGCCCGCTCGACCTGTTCGATAGTGTTCCAGGTCAGACGCGGGTCGTGGATGATTTTGCTGCCGGGGTGTTGCTTGAGCAGCACTTCCGCCAGCAGGCCGACGAGGTAATAGCCTTCGATGAACCGACCATCGGCATCGAAGAAGAAGCATCGATCGAAGTCACCGTCCCAGGCCAGGCCCATGTCGCACTGGTTGGCCAGCAGCGCCTGACGAGTCAGTTCGCGGTTCTCGGGCAGCAGTGGATTGGGTACGCCGTTCGGAAAGTGGCCATCAGGCACTTCGTTGATGAATACCCATTGCAGCGGCAGCCGCGCAGCCAGCGCCTGCAGCACGGGACCGGCAGCGCCGTTGCCCGGGTCTGCGAGAACCTTGAGGGGTTTCAAGGCGCTAACATCGACATAGGTGAGCAAATGGTCGATGTAGGCAGTCTTGTCGAACGCTTGGCGAACCGCGCCCTTTTCTGCTGCGACGGTGCCCAGGTCACCCTGATCGACACGCTGGCGGATGGCGTCGAGGCCAGTGTCGCCGCTGATAGGGCGAGACTCGGCCTTGACGAGTTTCATGCCGTTGTAGCCTTTGGGGTTGTGACTGGCAGTGATCATTACGCCGCCATCAACCTTGTAGTGACTGGTGGCGAAGTAGACTTCCTCGGTGCCACACAGCCCGATGTCGATCACATCGGCGCCCGCCTCGGCAATGCCGCGCATCAGCGCTGCCGCCAGAGGTGGGCTTTCCAGCCTCATGTCCTGGCCGACCACGAAGGTTTTCCCCTGCAACTCGGCCACGAGCGCGCGACCTATGCGGTAGGCGATGTCTTCGTTGAGTTGAGCGGGAACCTGACCACGAATGTCATAGGCTTTGAAGCATTGCGTCACGATAGGAGGAAACATTCTACTCACTAACTGAAATGTCCGATGCCGCCCTGAGGCGGCAACGGCAAGAATGGACCGCCAGGGCCTGATGCCACTGGCGCGCTGACCCCGCAAGACGCGGGGCTCGGCTTCGGGTTCAGTGTTGTTACTTGTCGACGCGACCGTAGTTGTCTTCGAAACGCACGATGTCATCTTCGCCCAGATAGTCACCGCTCTGCACTTCAATCATCACCAGATCGATTACACCCGGGTTCATCAAACGGTGCTGATGACCAGCACGAATAAAGGTGGACTCATTAGTGTTCAACATCAGCTCTTGCTGGTCGTTGACCACCACTGCCATCCCGCTGACAACGATCCAGTGCTCGCTTCTGTGATGGTGCATCTGCAAGGACAACGAAGCCTTGGGCTTCACCACAATGCGCTTGATCTTGAAGCGCTCGCCATTTTCCAGCGTCGTGTAGGTGCCCCAAGGGCGATGCACCGTACGGTGAAGCAAATGAACTGTATGACTGCAGGCCTTGAGCTGATTGACGATATGTTTTACGTCTTGAGCGTGGTCCTTGTGGGCAATCATCACCGCATCCGGGGTGTCGATTACCAGCAAGTCTTCGACACCGACCAGTGCGGTAAGCCGACCTTCGCTGTTAACGTAGTTATTGCGCGAGTTGTGAGACAGCACTTCGCCTTCGAAGCGGTTACCGTTCTCGTCAGGCTCGGTCAGCTCACTGACAGCGTTCCAGGAGCCGATGTCACTCCAGCCGATGTCGCAGGGAACGGTCGCAACTTTAGAGGAACGCTCCATCAAAGCGTAGTCGATGGAGATATCCGGAACCTCTGCGAACGCATCAGCATCAAGCGCCAGGCAACGGTACTTGGCGGATGAAGTAAGGCGCGATGCTTCAATTGTCCTGCTGACCGCTTCCACTACGTCCGGAGCATGTTGACGAAGCTCTTCGAGGACAGTGCCCACCCGGAAGCAGAACATCCCGGAGTTCCAGTAGTAGTTGCCTGCACTGACATAATTTTGAGCGGTTTCAAGATTAGGCTTCTCGACAAAGCGCGCCACTTTCAGGCCGCCCTTCAGCGGTGCATCTTTTTGCGCTTCGATGTAGCCAAACCCTGTTTCAGGGTACGTCGGCTGGATCCCGAAGGTAACCAGCCAACCTTCGGCGGCCAGTGTCATGGCGCTGGCTACGGCCGCAGCAAAGGCTTTTTCATCTTGTATCAAATGGTCAGCAGCCAGCACCAGCATCTGGGCATCAGGACCATGGGTCGTTTCCAGCTGAAGCGCAGCAGCGGCGACGGCAGCAGCGGTGTTACGACCAAAAGGTTCCAGGATGAAACCTTGAGCATGCTTGGCTGTATTGACTGCGCCGTACTCGTCTTCGGTCTTGAACAGGAGTTCGCGATTGGTCACCGTCAGAACTTCCACAACACCTTCCAGGCGCGAGGCGCGGAGGAAGGTTTTCTGGATCAGATTCTGGCCATCTGGCAGCTCCATGAACGGCTTTGGATGGGCTTCTCGAGAAACAGGCCACAACCGGCTGCCCACTCCGCCAGACAAAATTACGGGAATCAGTTCCATGCTCTAAATCCTTAATCCCCCTTCTGGCAGGTACGTCCAGAAAGCGGGGCTCAGTTATGTTTCCGGTCATTCCTGCATCGTAATCGATGCAAATTCTTTGCTCGAAGCGATTGCAAGGGTGACGGCTCGACTTCGATCCAAACCCATCGGCGTTTATGCCTGATACCTCCCGAATTGACGCCCTTTACCACTTATCGGATCTTACTGCCTGCTAACGCTTTTTATGGGCGGAAATCTCGACAATGGAGTCCTTTCTTTGAAAGGTAAAGCGGGTCAATTGAGATTGAGCTGCAATGCTGAACGGGATCAGATAATTCTGCCCGCCATTCTACAGGTAGTACCGGGGAATTAATAACTCATGCGGAAGGCCGGATTCAAAAAATCATTTGAAATCAAATGTGCGCTTCTAGCGCGAGCCATCAATATTTGGATTTGATGTCATTTTGATGGCTCGCAGAACGTAGGTTGCCCGAGAAGCGCTGACCATAGAAGATATTGTCGCCCAAGATCAGACAGCAAGGGTCACTGCCGATGATGTCGTAGATCGGAAGCATCTTTTTGGACACACGAGGGCCAACGAATGCAGACGCGTACCCGAACCACCAGCGAGGATGATTCCTTTACGATTTGCCGTGGTCATTTATTCAGAATCTCACTAAGCATTCGGGTTACGCCACTTTGCCAATCCGGCAAGTGCAGAGAAAAATTGTCACGCAGCTTCTGAGTATTCAAACGCGAATTCAGAGGGCGGCGCGCCGGGGTTGGATAAGCCGTCGTTTCAATCGGTTTGATCGCCGTTACGGCGAGCTGCTCGCCGTTGTCTTGGGCGAAACCGATCACATGGCTAGCATAGCCGTGCCACGACACTTCGCCACTGGCCGCCAAGTGATACAAGCCCGACAACTCGGGACGGTGCATAACTTGTTGAATGGCCAACGCAGTCACGTCGGCAATCAGGTCTGCCCCCGTCGGAGCTCCGATCTGGTCGGCGATGACGCTCAAGGTTTCACGATCCTTGGCCAGACGCAGCATGGTCTTGGCGAAGTTGTTGCCCCGAGCGCCATAGACCCAACTGGTGCGGAAGATCAGATGCTTGCAGCCTGAGGCGGTAATCGCCTGTTCGCCGGCCAGTTTAGTGGCGCCGTAGTGATTCACCGGGGCGACTGCATCCGACTCTTGCCACGGTGCAGAACCTTGGCCGCTGAAGACGTAGTCAGTCGAGTAGTGGATCAGCCAGGCACCCAGAATCGCGGCCTCTTCGGCCATGACCTGGCTTGCCTGACCGTTTACACGGCTGGCTAACTCAGTCTCGGACTCGGCTTTATCGACAGCTGTATAGGCCGCTGCATTGACGATGACGTCGGGTTTAAGCTGGCGGATCGTTGCACGCAAGGTGTCGAGATCAGACAGATCACCACACAATCCACCGACCGAATGGCGATCCAGGGCGATTAACTCACCCAGTGGTGCGAGGGAGCGCTGCAGTTCCCAGCCTACCTGGCCGTTTTTTCCCAGCAGGAGGATTTTCATGCCTTGTTCGAACGGTTTGCGTAGTTCTGGTCGATCCACTGCTGATAGCTACCGCTCTTCACGTGAGCGACCCAGTCAGTGTTCTTGAGGTACCACTCGACTGTTTTGCGGATACCGGTTTCAAAGGTTTCTTCCGGTGTCCAACCCAGTTCACGCTGGATCTTGCTGGCGTCGATCGCGTAGCGCAGATCATGACCGGGGCGATCCTGAACGTAGGTGATCAGGCTGGCATGTGGACGGTGAGCGGAATCGGGGCGCAGCTCATCGAGCAGTGCGCATAGGGTATGCACCACTTCGATGTTTTGCTTTTCGTTATGGCCACCGATGTTGTACGTCTCGCCGATAACGCCTTCGGTCACGACTTTGTATAGAGCGCGGGCGTGGTCTTCGACGTAGAGCCAATCGCGGACCTGATTGCCTTTTCCGTAGACCGGCAGTGGCTTGCCTTCCAGTGCATTGAGAATGATCAGCGGGATCAACTTCTCAGGGAAGTGGCACGGGCCGTAGTTGTTCGAGCAGTTGGTGACCAGGGTCGGCAAGCCATAAGTACGGCTCCAGGCGCGAACCAGGTGATCGGAACTGGCCTTGCTGGCGGAGTATGGCGAGCTTGGCTGATACGGTGTGGTTTCGGTGAAGAGATCTTCCGGACCTTCGAGGTCTCCGTAAACTTCGTCAGTCGAAATATGGTGAAAGCGGAAGTTGGCTTTACGCGCATCATCCAGCGCAGACCAATAGTGGCGTGCAGCTTCCAGCAGGGTGTAAGTGCCGATAATGTTGGTCTGGATGAACTCAGACGGGCCAGAGATCGAGCGATCGACGTGAGACTCAGCGGCCAGGTGCATGATCGCATCCGGTTGATGCTCACGCAGGACGCGATCGACCTGATCGCGATCGCAGATGTCGACACGCTCGAATACGTAACGTGAGTTCTGGCTTACTTCGGCCAATGACTCAAGGTTACCGGCGTAAGTAAGCTTATCGAGGTTAACGACAGAGTCAGTAGTGCTGGAGATGATGTGTCGAATGACTGCCGAACCGATAAATCCCGCGCCGCCGGTTACTAGAATTTTCACGCCAAACCATACCTATGGAGTTACTGACAGAGAGTCAGTGTGAACCGAATCGGCAATACGCCACCATTTCAACCAGGGCAGCATATTACAGCTTCATAAAGATTCCACTAATGGGTATGGACGAGCATAGGTGTAAATTCGACGTGCGCTACGCCATTGTCACAATCAGACAAGGCGCTTGCGGGAAGTTCTGGATGTACGCCCCAGAAACCAGCCAAGAATCGGCCCGATCACCATCCCGATCAGCAACGCAATGACCATGACCAGCGATACCGGTAGTTGCGGCCCCGCCCAACCCAGGAACAGCAAGGAAACCGATTGCTGATTCTCGAGAACGAACGCCAGGATCGCCAAAACCAGCAACAGGACGAATACGGCGAGCAGTACGCGCTTGAGGTTACGCATGAGCGGTTCCTTGTATAACAGACGCCGTCAAAGCCCTTCCTCCTCATCCTCGTTCACACGGTCACGCAATTCTTTGCCTGGCTTGAAATGCGGCACGAACTTGCCGTCGAGGCTGACGGACTGACCGGTTTTTGGATTGCGCCCTACGCGCGGTGCGCGGTAGTGCAAGGAGAAGCTGCCAAACCCACGGATCTCGATGCGATCACCGGTGGCCAGACATTGGGACATTTGTTCAAGCATGGTCTTGATGGCCAGCTCCACATCCTTGGATGAGAGCAGCCCTTGATGGGTGACAATTCGTTCGATCAACTCCGACTTCGTCATATTTTTCCCTTCTTTTTCAAGCAGCTAGATCAGCGCTTCAAAGGTTTTAGCACGCCCCGGTGAATTTGAACAGCCCGAGTTTTGACATATCTTGACCCATAAAGAGATGCACGATTTCAGATCACTGGAACGCTGTCACGCCCTTGCGGGCTCACCTGCAGATAACCAGCATGGTGCGCGTCAGATAGCCCGCGGGATTGAAGCCAAAGAGGTATTCATCCTCATCTTTGGCATCATCGGACCTGGCCACAATTTTGTAGCCCGCCGCCTTGCACTCTTTGTTCGCTCGCTTGCGACACTTCTCCCAGCCCGAGCCCAACCCGGAACAATCGATCTCGATACCACTGACCCCACGCACCGCGTGAGTCTTGGCATTAGTGGTACAGCCCGCCAGTGCCAGCACTGCTATGACGACAATGAGCTTGTTCATTCACTTCCTTAGGCCGGACACGTCGCCCGACGGTCGTTCGCTTCAAGCTAAAGACTAGCCGTAAATAAACGATTGATCCGATTAAAGAAAGAGACAACTTGCCGGGACGATTGGTTTCACGGCAAACAATCGTAGCGCCGCGAAACTATCAGAATCACCAAATTCCAGGCACAAAAAAGGGCGACCGAAGTCGCCCTTTTTCTATGGTCTGACAGAACTTAGTTCTGTTTTTCCATTTGTGCACGCAACAGGTCGCCCAGAGTGGTAGGACCAGCAGCGATGCTATCCGAAGGCTTGTCTTTCAAGCTCTGGATTGCTTCTTTCTCTTCAGCATCGTCTTTCGACTTGATGGAGAGCTGGATTACACGGCTCTTGCGGTCAACGCTGATGATCTTGGCTTCTACTTCCTGGCCTTCTTTCAGAACGTTACGCGCGTCTTCAACGCGGTCACGGCTGATTTCGGAGGCTTTCAGAGTCGCTTCGATATCGTCGGCCAGAGTGATGATGGCGCCTTTAGCGTCAACTTCTTTCACGATGCCTTTAACGATTGCGCCTTTGTCGTTCTCTTGAACGTACTCGGAGAACGGATCGCTTTCCAGCTGCTTGATACCCAGGGAGATGCGCTCGCGCTCTGGGTCAACCGACAGGATAACGGTGTCCAGCTCGTCGCCCTTCTTGAAGCGGCGAACGGCTTCTTCGCCCACTTCGTTCCAGGAGATGTCGGACAGGTGAACCAGACCGTCGATGCCGCCGTCCAGACCAATGAAGATACCGAAATCGGTGATCGACTTGATGGTGCCGGAGATTTTATCGCCCTTGTTGAACTGGCCAGAGAAATCTTCCCATGGGTTAGATTTGCACTGTTTGATGCCGAGGGAGATACGACGACGCTCTTCGTCGATGTCCAGAACCATAACTTCCACTTCGTCGCCGACTTGTACGACTTTCGAAGGGTGGATGTTCTTGTTGGTCCAGTCCATTTCGGAAACGTGTACCAGGCCTTCAACGCCTTCTTCCAGCTCAGCGAAGCAGCCGTAGTCGGTCAGGTTGGTTACACGAGCGGTAACGCGAGTGCTTTCTGGGTAACGGGCTTTGATAGCAACCCATGGATCTTCGCCCAGTTGCTTGAGGCCCAGGGAAACACGATTGCGTTCGCGATCGTACTTCAGAACCTTGACATCGATCTCGTCGCCAACGTTGACGATTTCGGAAGGATGCTTGATACGCTTCCAAGCCATGTCGGTAATGTGCAGCAGGCCATCGACGCCACCCAGATCGACGAATGCACCGTAATCGGTGAGGTTTTTAACGATACCTTTGACTTGTTGGCCTTCCTGCAGGGATTCCAGCAGAGCTTCACGCTCAGCGGAGTTCTCGGCTTCGAGGACGCTACGACGGGAAACGACAACGTTGTTGCGTTTCTGGTCAAGCTTGATGACCTTGAATTCCAGCTCTTTGCCTTCCAGGTGCGTGGTGTCGCGCACAGGACGGACGTCAACCAGAGAACCTGGCAGGAACGCACGGATGCCGTTAACGTCGACAGTGAAGCCGCCTTTAACCTTACCGTTGATAACGCCCTTGACCACTTCTTCGGCTGCGAAGGCTGCTTCCAGAACAATCCAGCATTCAGCGCGCTTGGCTTTTTCACGGGACAGCTTGGTTTCACCAAAGCCGTCTTCAACCGAGTCCAGAGCAACGTGAACTTCGTCACCGACGTTGATAGTCAGTTCGCCAGCATCGTTGTAGAACTGCTCAAGCGGGATGAGTGCTTCAGACTTCAGGCCAGCGTGAACGGTTACCCAGCGAGCCTGGTAATCGATATCAACGATAACACCGGTGATGATGGAGCCTGCCTGAAGGTTCAGGGTTTTTAGGCTTTCTTCAAAGAGTTCCGCAAAGCTTTCGCTCATTTTAATTCCTGTTGAATAAGGGCGAAGGATACGCCCATCTCCACATCCCAGACGACGTGGGTTATGTTCATTTGAAGAAACGGCGCAGGACTATGACTGGTCCCCTGAGTCGCTTCTTGGTCACCCGGCGATATCGCGAATGGCGATCTCGCTCATGATGCGTTCCAGCACCTGATCGATGGATAATTCCGTGGAATCCAGCTGTATGGCGTCAGCCGCCGGTTTGAGCGGGGCTACCGCTCGCTGGGTGTCACGCTCATCGCGGACACGTATCTCATCTAGCAGACTCGACAGACTAACACCATCGACTTTGCCCTTCAACTGCAAGTATCGACGGCGCGCACGCTCCTCGGCACTGGCAGTGAGGAATATCTTCAGCGGCGCATCGGGAAAAACCACCGTGCCCATGTCGCGACCATCGGCCACCAGGCCCGGAGCCTCCTGGAACGCCCGCTGGCGCTGGAGCAGCGCGTCACGCACCGCCGGCAGCGCAGCGACCTGGGAAGCCCAGGCGCCAACTTGCTCGTTGCGCAGATCATCAGTGACATCGTCACCTTCGAGAATGATCCGCTGCGGATGACCTTCGGTCGCACCGACGAACTGCACGTCCAGATGAGCGGCCAGCAGCTTCAGAGACTCTTCATTGGTCAAATCGACGCCATGATTACGCGCGGCAAATGCCAGCAGACGGTACAGCGCACCGGAATCCAGCAGGCACCAACCCAGGCGCTTGGCCAGAATCCCGGCAATAGTGCCTTTGCCCGAACCGCTGGGCCCGTCGATGGTGATGACCGGTGGCTTGATAATCACGACTGAGCCTCTTGTGCAACACGGATACCGACCTGCGCGCACAGCGCTAGGAAGTTCGGGAACGACGTCGCGACGTTGGCGCAATCATGGATGCGGATCGGCGCAGTGGCGCGCAGCGAAGCCACGCTGAAGGCCATGGCAATCCGGTGATCGCCGTGCCCGTGCACTTCGCCGCCGCCGATCTGGCCGCCGTCGATGATGATGCCGTCCGGGGTCGGTTCACATTTTACGCCCAGCGCCAGCAAGCCGTCCGCCATGACCTGAATACGGTCCGACTCCTTGACCCGCAGCTCTTCGGCGCCACGCAGGATGGTGCGCCCTTCGGCACAGGCGGCAGCCACGAACAGCACCGGGAATTCGTCGATGGCCAGTGGAACCAGCGCTTCGGGAATCTCGATACCTTTGAGTTTAGCTGCACGCACGCGAAGATCCGCAACCGGCTCACCGCCGACTTCACGCTGGTTTTCCAGAGAGATATCAGCGCCCATCAGACGCAGGATGTCGATCACACCGGTACGGGTCGGGTTGATGCCTACGTGCTCAAGCACCAGCTCCGAACCCTCGGCGATCGACGCGGCCACCAGGAAGAACGCGGAGGACGAGATGTCGCCCGGCACTTCAATGTGGGTCGCGGTCAGCTTGTGGCCGGATTCGACCGAAGCGGTAGCACCGTTAACGGTGACCGGGTAGCCGAAGCCACGCAACATGCGCTCGGTGTGGTCGCGGGTTGGCGCCGGCTCGGTGACGGTGGTCTTGCCTTCGGCGTACAGACCCGCCAGCAGCAGGCAGGATTTAACCTGGGCGCTGGCCATCGGCATGGTGTAGGTCAGGCCTTTGAGTTTGTTGCCGCCGCGAATGATCATCGGCGGACGACCTTCAGCAGCGGTCTCGATCACGGCGCCCATTTCACGCAGCGGATTGGCCACGCGATTCATCGGACGCTTGGACAGCGAAGCGTCACCGGTGAGGGTGCTGTCGAAGTTCTGCGCAGCCAGCAGGCCAGACAGCAGACGCATCGACGTGCCGGAGTTGCCCAGATAGATCGGGCCCGGCGCAGGCTTCAAGCCATGCAGGCCAACACCGTGAATGGTCACGCGACCGTGGTGCGGACCTTCGATCACGACGCCCATGTCGCGGAAGGCTTGCAAGGTTGCCAGGGCGTCTTCGCCCTCGAGGAAACCTTCCACTTCGGTGACGCCTTCAGCCAGGGAGCCAAGCATGATCGAACGGTGGGAAATCGATTTGTCGCCCGGTACTCGAATCCGCCCAGTCAGGCGGCCACCAGGTTGTGCCAGGAAAATCAGGTCGTTGGAATTCATAGCGTCCACATAAGCCCGGCGGGCAAGGATTTTACTGAAATGTTCGCGGGCAACCCGGGCGCGAGTGAACACGCCCAACAATTGGTGCCCATCCCCTGCATCGACCGCGTCGCGCAAGGCGTCGAGGTCGCTGCGAAATGTATCGAGTGTGCGCAGGACAGCTTCGCGGTTGGCGAGGAAGATGTCGTGCCACATGACCGGGTCGCTACCCGCGATTCTTGTGAAATCACGGAAACCGCCCGCAGCGTAACGGAAGATCTCAAGGTTTTCATTGCGCTTGGCCAACGAATCGACCAAACCGAACGCCAGCAAGTGTGGCAAATGGCTGGTCGCCGCCAACACTTCGTCATGACGCTCGACCTGCATGTGCTCGACATCGGCGCCCAATTCGCGCCACAACCGGTCGACCACTGCCAGCGCTGCCGGATCGGTTTGATCCAGCGGCGTCAGAATCACTTTATGGCGACGGAACAGCTCTGAGTTAGAGGCTTCCACCCCGCTCTGCTCGGAACCGGCAATCGGGTGACCCGGCACGAAACGCGTCGGCATGCCGCCAAACGCCTCGGTTGCCGCGCGCACCACATTGCCTTTGGCGCTGCCGACGTCGGTGAGAATCGCTTGCCCCAGGTCCATGCCGGCCAATTGGCCGAGCATTTTTTCCATGGCGAGGATCGGCACGGCCAGTTGAATCACGTCGGCGCCCTGGCAGGCAGCGGCCAAGTCTTCCTCGCAGCGATCCACCACACCCAACTCAACCGCCAGCTTGCGCGACTGCGGGTCGAGGTCGACCCCGACCACTTCGCGGCACAGGCCACTTTCACGCAAACCCTTGGCAAACGAACCGCCGATCAGCCCCAGACCGACCACCACCAGGCGACCGATCATAGGTTCAGCAGATTGCAGTGCAGTGACATCAACCACGAGCCAGAACCTTGGTCAGCGCTTCGAGGAAGCGGCTGTTTTCCGCCGGCAGACCGATGGTGATGCGCAAGTGGTTCGGCATGCCGTAATTGGCCACCGGACGCACGATCACGCCTTCGCGCAGCAAGCCCTGGAAGACCGGCGCCGCAACACGGCCCAGATCGACGCAGATGAAGTTGCCCTTGGACGGAATCCAGCTCAACCCCAGCTCACGGAAACCCGCTTCCAGCTGCTGCATGCCGGATTCGTTCAGGCGACGGCTTTCGGCCAGGTATTCGACGTCTTGCAGCGCAGCGCACGCAGCGGCCAGGGCCAGGCTGTTGACGTTGAACGGCTGACGCACTCGGTTCAGCACATCGGCGACCACGGCGGTGGACAAGCCATAGCCGACCCGCAATGCCGCCAGGCCATAGGCCTTGGAGAAGGTGCGCGACACCAGCAGGTTCGGGTACGCCGCCAGGAAATCCAGGCCATCCGGCAAGTCGCTGCCTTCGGCGTATTCGATGTAGGCCTCGTCCAGCACCACCAGCACGTGCTCCGGCACGTCCTGCAGGAACTCGTCCAGCGCCTCGGCGCCGAACCAGGTTCCGGTCGGGTTGTTCGGGTTGGCGATGAACACCACGCGGGTATCGGCATCGATTGCAGCCAGCATGGCCGGCAGATCGTGACCCCAGTTTTTGGCCGGGATCACTTTGGCCGTGGCGCCAACGGCCTGGGTCACGATGGGATAAACCGCAAATGCGTGCTCGCTGAACACGGCGTTCAGGCCCGGCGCCAGATAGGCACGGGCGACCAGTTCCAGAATGTCGTTGGAACCGTTGCCCAGCGTCACCTGATTGAGCTCGACGCGGCACTGATCGGCCAGCAGGGTCTTGAGCGCAAAACCGTTGCCGTCCGGATAACGGGTCAGCTCGGCCAATGCTTCGCGAATTGCCGCCAGCGCCTTGGGACTGGCGCCCAACGGGTTTTCGTTGCTGGCCAGCTTGACGATGCTGGCCGGATCGATATCCAGCTCGCGCGCCAGTTCGTCCACGGGTTTGCCCGGAACGTAAGGCGAAAGTTGTTGCACGCCCGGCTGTGCCAGAGCGAGGAAGTCACCACTCATTTGCTACCGCCCTTAGAGAACTGCTTTCGGGTAGGAACCCAGCACTTTGAGTGCCACTGCTTCCTGACTGATCTTTTCCAGCACACCTTTGACCAGTGGGTCGCGGTGGTGGCCGACGAAGTCGATGAAGAACACGTAGGTCCATTTACCGCTGCGCGACGGACGGGTCTCGATGCGCGTCAGGTCGATGCCGTTGTCGTGGAACGGCACCAGCAACTCGTGAAGTGCGCCAGGCTTGTTGCTCATGGAGACGATGACCGAGGTCTTGTCGTCGCCGGTCGGCGGTACTTCCTGGCTGCCAATGATCAGGAATCGCGTGGAGTTGTCCGGACGATCCTCGATTTTTTCGGCCAGACGAGTCAACCCGTACAGACCGGCGGCCATGTCGCCGGCAATCGCCGCCGAATTCCACTCACCCTTGACCCGCTTGGCCGCTTCGGCGTTGCTGGACACCGCCACGCGCTCGACATTCGGGTAATGGGCGTCCAGCCACTTGCGGCACTGGGCCAGGGACTGGGCGTGGGAATAGATGCGGCTGATGCTGTCGGTCTTGGTGTTTTCACCGACCAACAGGTGGTGGTGAATCCGCAGCTCGACTTCGCCACAGATCACCATGTCGTGTTCGAGGAAGCTGTCGAGGGTGTGGTTGACCGCGCCCTCGGTGGAGTTTTCCACCGGGACCACGCCAAAGTTCACCGCACCGGCGGCCACTTCACGGAACACTTCGTCGATCGCCGCCATCGGCTTGCTGATCACGGCGTGGCCGAAGTGCTTCATGGCTGCAGCTTGGGTGAAGGTACCTTCAGGGCCGAGGTAAGCCACTTTCAGCGGCTGCTCGAGGGCCAGGCACGAGGACATGATTTCGCGGAACAGCCGCGCCATCTCTTCGTTGCCCAGCGGCCCCTGGTTACGCTCCATCACGCGCTTGAGCACCTGAGCTTCACGCTCAGGACGATAGAACACCGGCACTTCGCCTTCGGCCAGCGAGGCCATCTTTACTCGCGCAACTTCCTGGGCGCAGCGTGCGCGCTCACTGATCAGCTCCAGGACTTTCTCGTCCAGGGCATCGATGCGCAGGCGCAGTGCCTTGAGTTCTTGCTCAGACATTAACCGTGTTCCTTCTCGAACTCTGCCATGTACGAAATCAGTGCGTTGACCGCAACGATGTCGACGGCGTTATAGATGGAGGCACGCATGCCACCCACGGAACGGTGACCCTTGAGGTTCAACAGTCCACGTGCTTCGGCACCAGCCAGGAATGGCTTGTCGAGACGGTCGTCAGCCAGGCGGAACGGCACGTTCATCCACGAGCGATCCGACTTGTTGATCGGGTTGCTGTACAAGCCGCTGGCGTCGATGAAGTCGTACAGCGTGCGCTGTTTAACTTCATTGAGCTTGCCGATGGCTTCAACGCCACCCTGCTCTTTCAGCCACTCGAACACCAGGCCGGACAAGTACCAGGCCAGGGTCGGCGGGGTGTTGTACATCGAGCCGTTGTCGGCCGCGACCTTGTAGTTGAGCATGGTCGGGCAAATGGAACGGGCGCGACCCAGCAGGTCTTCGCGAACGATGTTGACGACGATGCCGCTCGGGCCGATGTTTTTCTGGGCGCCGGCGTAGATCATGCCGAAGCGCGAAACATCGATCGGACGCGAGAGAATGTCGGAAGACATGTCGGCGACCAGCGGGACGTCACCGGTTTCCGGCACCCAGTTGAATTCCAGGCCGCCGATGGTTTCGTTCGGTGCGTAGTGAACGTAGGCCGCGTCTTTCGACAGGTTCCATTCGTTCTGACCGGGAATAGCGAAATAGTCGTAAGGCTTGGCGGTAGCGGCAACGTTGACGTTTCCGTAGCGCGAAGCTTCTTCGATGGCTTTCTGCGACCAGATACCGGTGTCGATATAGTCGGCGGTGCCGCTTTCCGGCAACAGGTTCAGAGGAATCTGAGCGAATTGCTGGCTGGCACCACCTTGCAGAAACAGCACTTTATAGTTCGAGGGGATATTCAGCAGATCACGCAGATCCTGCTCGGCCTTGGTGGCGATGGACACGAACTCATCGCTGCGATGGCTCATTTCCATGACCGACAGGCCCTTGCCGTGCCAATCAAGGAGTTCACCCTGGGCGCGCTGCAGGACAGCTTCGGGAAGTGCCGCAGGACCGGCACAGAAGTTATAGGCTCTCTTGCTCACATCCAATCTCGCTCTGATTTGGTGGATCGTACAAACACATCAGTCGACACAGATCCAATGTGGGAGCGGGCTTGCCTGTGGCGAGGGGGCTTGCCCCCGTTCGATTGCGAAGCAATCGCAAACCGGTCACCACGCTCTCATGCAAGATAACGGCGACTGGTTTCAGGGGCGCTTCGCACCCCAACGGGGGCAAGCCCCCTCGCCACAAAAGCCCGGCACCCACACGGATCTCCATGGGTGTCGATATTTCTTTACGGACAAACAACAAGGGGGCGAATTCTCATCCGCCCCCTGATTGTCCGCTTATTCCTGCGGTTCTTCGTCGGCTGCGGCGTCGAGTTGCTGGTCTTCAACAACATCGTCGATCACGACTTCGCCGTCGAACACTGCACCTTCTTCGCCCTCTTCACCTTCGAGCTCTTCACCCTCGACTTCCGACGGCTCCTGAACCCGCTCCAGACCTACCAGCGTTTCATCGCTGGCCAGTTTGATGAGGGTCACGCCCTGGGTGTTACGACCCAGGCTGGAGACTTCGTCGACACGCGTACGCACCAGGGTGCCCTGGTCGGAAATCAGCATGATTTCCTCGCCGTCGAGTACCTGGACTGCACCGACCAGACGGCCGTTACGGTCGTTGCTGACCATGGCGATAACGCCTTGGCCGCCACGCTTGTACTCAGGGAACTCGGTGATCGCCGTGCGCTTGCCGAAACCACGGGCCGAAGCAGTCAGGATCTGGCTGCCTTCTTCCGGGATCAGCATGGAAATCAGCTTCTGGCCTTCCGGCAGACGCATGCCGCGAACACCGCGAGCGGTACGGCCCATGGCGCGAACGTCGGTTTCCTTGAAGCGAGTCACCTTGCCACCGTCGGAGAACAGCATGACTTCGCGACTGCCATCGGTAATGGAAGCAGAAATCAGCACATCGCCTTCATCCAGCTCCAGCGCGATCAGGCCGACGCTGCGTTGGCGGCTGAAGGATTCCAGCGGGGTCTTCTTCACGGTGCCTTTGGCGGTCGCCATGAAGATGAAGTGACCTTCGGTGTATTCGTCGACCGGCAGCATGGTGGTGATGTATTCATCACTGTCCAGCGGCAGCAGGTTGACCAGCGGACGACCACGGGCAGCGCGGGAGGCTTCCGGAATTTCGTAGGTTTTCAGCCAGTACACTTTGCCTTTGCTGGAGAACAGCAGCAGCGTGGTGTGGCTGTTGGCGACCAGCAGGTGAGCGATGTAGTCCTCATCCTTGACGCCGGTAGCCGATTTGCCTTTACCGCCACGGCGCTGAGCCTGGTACGCAGCCAATGGCTGGGTCTTGGCGTAGCCACCGTGGGAAATGGTCACGACGCGCTCTTCTTCCGGGATCATGTCACCCAGGGTCAGGTCGAGACGGGCATCGAGAATCTCGGTGCGGCGCACGTCGCCGTATTCGGCGCGGATCACTTCCAGCTCTTCGCGGATCACTTCCATCAGGCGCGTGGCGCTGCTGAGGATGCGGATCAGTTCGCCGATCTGGTTGAGGATCTCTTGATACTCGGCCAGCAGCTTCTCGTGTTCCAGACCGGTCAGGCGGTGCAGACGCAGTTCCAGAATGGCTTGCGCCTGTTCTGGCGACAGGAAGTACTTGCCTTCACGCAGACCGTATTGCGGGTCCAGGGTTTCTGGACGGCACGAGTCGGCACCGGCACGCTCAACCATCGCGACCACCGCGGAAGATTCCCACGCCGTCTTGATCAGCGCTTCCTTGGCTTCCGACGGTGTTGGCGAGGCTTTGATCAGGGCGATGACCGGGTCGATGTTCGACAGGGCAACCGCTTGACCTTCCAGAATGTGACCACGTTCGCGGGCTTTGCGCAGTTCGAACACGGTGCGACGGGTAACGACTTCGCGACGGTGACGAACGAAGGCTTCCAGCAGGTCCTTGAGGTTCAGGATCCGCGGACGGCCGTCGATCAGCGCGACGATGTTGATACCGAACACCGCTTGCAGCTGGGTCTGGGCGTAGAGGTTGTTGAGGATCACCTCAGGCACTTCGCCGCGACGCAGTTCGATCACGACGCGCATACCGTCCTTGTCGGACTCGTCGCGCAGTTCGGTGATGCCTTCGAGCTTCTTCTCTTTTACCAGCTCGGCGATCTTCTCGATCAGACGGGCCTTGTTCAGCTGGTAAGGGAGTTCGGTGATGACGATCTGCTGGCGACCACCGACCTTGTCGATGTCTTCGATCATCGAGCGGGCGCGCATGTAAATGCGGCCACGACCGGTGCGGTAGGCTTCGATGATGCCGGCGCGACCGTTGATGATCGCGGCGGTCGGGAAGTCCGGACCAGGGATGTATTGCATCAGCTCATCGATGGTCAACTCTGGGTTGTCGATGAGTGCCAGGCAACCGTCGATGACTTCACCGAGGTTGTGCGGCGGGATGTTGGTCGCCATGCCCACGGCGATACCGCTGGAGCCGTTGACCAACAGGTTGGGAATACGGGTCGGCATGACCGCCGGGATCATTTCGGTGCCGTCGTAGTTCGGCACCCAGTCCACGGTTTCTTTGTGCAGGTCAGCCAGCAGCTCGTGCGCCAGCTTGGTCATACGCACTTCGGTGTATCGCATGGCGGCGGCGTTGTCGCCGTCCACGGAACCGAAGTTGCCCTGACCGTCTACCAGCAGGTAACGCAGCGAGAATGGCTGCGCCATCCGAACGATGGTGTCGTACACCGCGGTATCACCGTGAGGGTGATACTTACCGATCACGTCACCGACAACACGGGCAGATTTCTTGTACGGCTTGTTGAAGTCGTTGCCCAGCTCGCTCATCGCGAACAGCACACGCCGGTGCACGGGCTTCAAGCCATCGCGCGCATCCGGCAGTGCCCGCCCGACAATTACGCTCATCGCGTAGTCGAGGTAGGACTGCTTCAGCTCGTCTTCGATATTGACCGGGAGGATTTCTTTGGCCAGTTCGCCCATGAGAAGCCTGATTCCTTTTTCTGGTGAAACTTCGTCACATCCATATGGGACGAACGAAGCTCGCCGCTGCAGGCTGAGTGCCATGCACCGACTTACGACAAATCAACGAGTTATGCCATGGATCTGCGCAGTAAAGGCAGCCACATCGGGCTACCTTGGAAACCGCCGGATGTTATCACAAGAGCCGCCACGCACCTATCCCCCTGATGCGCATGGAGTGTAGTTAGTTGACTGGTGGCAGGCTGAAAGGGGACGAGAGAGGCTCAGAGGAAAATATCAGGGGTGAATGAAGCATATTTGTTGACTATCAGGGCCCCATCGCGAGCAGGCTCGCTCCCACACTGGATCTGGGACGGTCACAAATCCCCTGTGGGAGCGAGCCTGCTCGCGATAGCGGCCTATCAGGCGCCAAATATCTTTAATGCAGACGCTTGCGGCACATCAACTGCGCCATTTTCGCGGTGTCCGGGCGCTCGACGATGCCTTTTTCGGTGATGATCGCGTCGATCAAATCCGCAGGCGTCACGTCGAACACCGGGTTGAACGCATCCACATCCGCCCCGACCCGCTTGCCGCCGACTTCCAGCAACTCGCGACCATCGCGCTCTTCAATCGGAATGTCATCGCCGCTGGCCAGGTTCATGTCGATGGTCGAACTCGGCGCCACCACCATGAAGCGCACGCCGTGGTGCATGGCGTTCACTGCCAACTGATAGGTGCCGATCTTGTTGGCCACGTCGCCATTGGCGGTGATCCGGTCAGCGCCGACGATCACCCAGGTAATGCCCTTGGTCTTCATGATGTGAGCAGCGGCGGAGTCGGCATTGACGGTCACGGGAATGCCTTCGTTGGCCAGTTCCCATGCGGTCAGCCGCGAACCTTGCAGCCACGGACGGGTTTCGTTGGCGTAGACGCGTTCGACCATACCCTCAATGAACGCGCCACGAATGACGCCAAGCGCCGTGCCAAAGCCGCCAGTGGCCAGTGCGCCGGTGTTGCAGTGGGTCAGGATCGCCTGGGCGTTGCCCTGGTGCTTGCGGATCAGGTCCACGCCCAGTTGCGCCATGGTCAGGTTGGCTTCGCGATCACTCTCATGAATGGCGATCGCCTCTGCCTCCAACACCGCCAGCGGGTCGGCGTGATCCTTCAGACGCTCAAGCCGGTCGCGCATGCGGCCCAGGGCCCAGAACAGGTTGACCGCGGTCGGACGGGAATCGGCGAGCAGCGCAAAATCCTCTTCCAGCGCTGCCTGCCAGTCACCGCCCTCGGCAAACCGCGCGCGGGCCGCCAGCACAACGCCATAGGCGGTGCTGATGCCAATCGCCGGCGCACCGCGCACCACCATCGAACGAATGGCCTCGGCTACGCCAGCAGCACTGGTGTAGGCGATCCAGGTTTCCTCGAACGGCAAAACACGCTGATCCAGCAGGTAAAGGGCGCCATCACGCCAATCGATGGCCTTTACTTTCTCCGCAGCCAACAGTCGATCGCGCATCCCTCACCCCGCACACATGAACAAAAGCCGTCGATTATAGCGATCCCCCTGCGAAGACGCTCGGGTATACTTCGCCATCTTTACAAAAGCTCTGGAACCGATTCTCGATGCCGAACACTGCCGCTGCGCTCGACTTGCTATTGCTGCCGACCTGGCTGGTACCCGTCGAACCCGCTGGCGTTGTCCTCAAAGAGCACGCCCTGGGCATCCGCGACGGACGCATCGTATTCATTGGCCCACGTTCGGCTGCGCTGAAGCTTAACGCAACTGAAGTCCGTGAACTGCCGGACATGTTGCTCTGCCCTGGCTTGATCAATGCCCATGGGCATGCGGCGATGACACTGTTCCGCGGCCTGGCGGATGATCTGCCCCTGATGACCTGGCTGGAAAACCACATCTGGCCGGCCGAAGCCAAGTGGGTCGACGAGGCATTCGTGCGCGATGGCACTGATTTGGCGATTGCCGAACAGATCAAAGGTGGCATCACCTGCTTCTCCGATATGTATTTCTTCCCGAAGGTTGCCAGCGAGCGCGTCCATAACAGCGGCATTCGCGCGCAAATCGCCATTCCGATCCTCGACTTCCCGATCCCGGGCGCCAGCACGGCGGACGAAGCCATTCGTCAGGGCGTCGAACTGTTCAACGATCTCAAGCACCACGAGCGTATCAAAGTCACCTTCGGCCCCCATGCACCCTACACCGTGGGCGACGAGAACCTGGAGAAAATCCGGGTGATCACCGAGGAACTGGACGCCTCGATCCACATGCACGTGCATGAAACGGCTTTTGAAGTGCAACAGTCCGTCGAGCAGCGCGGCGAGCGCCCGTTGGCCCGCCTCGGTCGCCTGGGTTTGTTGGGGCCGCGCTTCCAGACCGTCCACATGACTCAGATCAGCGACGAAGACCTGATGTTGCTGGTAGAAAGCAACACCAACGTGATTCATTGCCCGGAGTCGAACCTGAAGCTGGCCAGCGGGTTCTGCCCGGTGGAGCGTTTGTGGCAGGCTGGCGTCAATGTCGCGATCGGCACCGATGGCGCGGCCAGTAACAATGACCTGGACTTGCTCGGAGAAACCCGCTCCGCCGCCTTGCTGGCCAAAGCCGTCGCTGGCTCGGCCACTGCGCTGGATGCCCATCGCGCCCTGCGCATGGCCACGCTCAATGGCGCCCGCGCGCTGGGCATTGAATCCGAAACGGGCTCGCTGGAAGTCGGCAAAGCGGCAGATATCGTCGCGTTCGACCTCTCCGGCCTGGCGCAGCAACCGGTCTACGACCCGGTTTCGCAGCTTATATATGCCACCGGCCGTGACTGCGCGAGACACCTTTGGGTCGCCGGCAAGCAATTGCTCGACGACCGTCGCCTGACTCGCCTGGATGAAGAACAACTCTGCGCCACCGCCAAGGCCTGGGGCCAGTGCATCAGCGGCCAAACCGAATCGTAAGCACCCCGGGCTCATCACCGGGGCAACAGGATTTTTCAAGTTTTAGAGGACTTAACCATGAGCAACGTCGACTACGCCGAAATCGCCAAATTCGAAGCCCTGGCCCATCGCTGGTGGGACCGCGAAAGCGAATTCAAACCGCTGCACGACATCAACCCGCTGCGGGTCAACTGGATTGACGAGCGGGTCAAACTGGCCGGCAAGAAAGTCCTCGACATCGGTTGCGGCGGCGGCATTCTCAGCGAAGCCATGGCCCAGCGCGGCGCTACCGTGATGGGCATCGACATGGGCGAAGCGCCGCTGGCGGTCGCGCAACTGCATCAACTGGAATCCGGCGTGAGCGTCGAATACCGGCAGATCACCGCCGAAGCCCTGGCTGAGGAAATGCCCGAGCAGTTCGACGTGGTCACCTGCCTGGAAATGCTCGAGCACGTGCCGGACCCGTCCTCGGTGATCCGCGCTTGCTTCCGCATGGTCAAGCCCGGCGGCCAGGTGTTCTTCTCCACCATCAACCGCAATCCGAAGGCGTACCTGTTCGCCATCGTCGGCGCGGAATACATCATGAAGCTGCTGCCGCGCGGCACCCACGATTTCAAGAAATTCATCCGCCCATCCGAGTTGGGTGCCTGGAGCCGCATGGCCGGCTTGACCGTCAAGGACATCATCGGCCTGACGTACAACCCACTGACCAAGCACTACAAACTGGCCTCCGACGTGGACGTCAACTACATGATCCAGACCCTGCGCGAGGAGTAAGCCCATGCGTATCAGAGCAGTTCTTTTCGACATGGACGGCACCCTGCTCGACACCGCGCCGGACTTCATTGCGATCTGTCAGGCGATGCGTGCCGACCGCGGCTTGCCGCCGATGAACAACAAACACATTCGCGACGAGATCTCCGGCGGCGCCAAGGCGATGGTCGCCGTGACCTTCTCCATGGACCCGGAATCACCGGGTTTCGAGGAATTGCGCCTGGAGTTCCTGGAGCGTTACCTCGCCGGTTGCGCGGTTCACAGCAAACTCTTCGACGGCATGGGCGAACTGCTGGCCGACATCGAAAAGGCCAACCTGATCTGGGGCGTGGTCACCAACAAGCCGCTGCGCTTCGCCGAGCCGATCATGCAGCAGCTTGGCCTGGCCGAGCGCTCGGCGTTGTTGATCTGCCCGGACCATGTGAAGAACAGCAAACCGGACCCGGAGCCGTTGATCCTGGCGTGCAAGATGCTCGACCTCGATCCGGCCAGCGTGTTGTTCGTGGGTGATGACTTGCGCGATATCGAATCCGGTCGCGACGCCGGCACCAGGACGGCCGCCGTGACCTATGGCTACATTCATCCAGACGATAACCCGCGGCATTGGGGGGCGGATGTGGTGGTCGATCATCCGCTGGAGTTGCGCAAAGTGCTTGATAGCGCGCTGTGCAGTTGCTGACCTGATTGGCTGCAGGATGCTTTTGTGGCGAGGGGGCTTGTCGGAACGCCGCATCGCCCCGTTCGGCTGCGAAGCAGTCGTAAAACCTGAGAGCTGGATCTGGCTGAAGATACGGGATGGGGCCGCTTCGCGCCCCAACGGGGGCAAGCCCCCTCGCCACAGAAGCTCACTCGCCACAAGTGCGATGCCTGCCTATTGAATTGTTGTGAGGTTTTTCATGTTTGATTATTCCGCCCGCCCAGAATTGCTCAAGGACCGGGTCATCCTGGTCACCGGCGCTGGCCGTGGCATCGGCGCTGCCGCCGCAAAAACCTTTGCCGCACACGGCGCCACCGTGCTGTTGCTGGGCAAGACCGAAGCCAACCTGACTCAGGTCTACGACGAAATCGAAGCCGCCGGCCATCCACAACCGGCCGTTATCCCGTTCAACCTGGAAACCGCCCTGCCCCATCAATACGATGAGTTGGCAGCGATGATCGAGACCGAATTCGGCCACCTCGACGGTTTGCTGCACAACGCGTCGATCATTGGCCCGCGCACACCGATCGAGCAGTTGTCCGGCGAAAACTTCATGCGTGTCATGCAAGTCAACGTCAACGCCATGTTCATGCTCACCAGCACCCTGCTGCCGCTGCTCAAGCTGTCCCAGGACGCCTCGGTGGTGTTCACCTCCAGCAGCGTCGGCCGCAAGGGTCGTGCATATTGGGGCGCTTACGGCGTGTCCAAGTTTGCCACCGAAGGCTTGATGCAAACCCTCGCCGACGAAGTCGACACCGTGGCTCCGGTGCGCTCCAACAGCATCAACCCGGGCGCCACGCGCACCAGCATGCGCGCCCAGGCTTACCCGGGTGAAAACCCGCTGAACAACCCGACGCCCGAGGAGATCATGCCGGTCTACCTCTACCTGATGGGTCCGGACAGCACCGGCATCAACGGCCAGGCGTTCAACGCTCAATAACGCCCGCGCGTCGCTTTTGTGCCGCGGCGGCTTCCCGTCGTGGCACTCAAAGCACGTCGTAACCATCCCCACACACGTCAAGCAACTGTCACAAAACCCGCCACCCCGCATCACCAACAGCTTCAATACGTTGATTTTTAACGATTTTTTTCCGACTGAACTGAATGGCACGACTTTCGCTCTAAATTTGCTCAGACACGCAGTGTGAAAGCAAACGGGCGGACGCCTGAGCCGACAGGTTACTTATCGTCGGCAAAGCGGACTAAACTTGGGCCAGATGTCCTACGGGACTGATGGACCAGTATGACGCGCAGCCCAAAGCCGCTCTCACCCAGCCTGTAAGACAGCCTTACTGCTTAGGGGCGCACGCCATATGAAATCACCTTCCCAGACCAACGCAATTGACTTCGATAGCGCCAAATTGCAACGCCTGGGCTTTGGTCAGCAGCCTACCCTCATCGAGAGGCCGGTCAGCCTTGCACAAAGGCGACAGCAACTGGGCCTGCAGCTGCAAACCAGTCTTGAGCCGCAACGCATTCTCGGGCTCTTCTTCCGTGAGATTCAGCGACTTGTACCGCTTGACGCCATGACGTACGAGCACCTGTCCAGCGACTTGCGCCTGGAGTTCGGCCTGCGCGGCCATCACTCGATCAGCTACAGCCTCAGTCATGAAGGCGAGAATCTGGGTGAACTGGTTTTCCGCCGCAACCAGCGTTTCAGTGAGCAGGAACAAGGCGACCTCGAGTCACTGCTGTCCGCATTGCTGTACCCGATGCGCAATGCCTTGCTCTACCGCGCGGCCACCCAAAGCGCCTTGCGCGATCCGCTCACGAATACCGGCAACCGCATCGCCATGGATCAGACCCTGAAACGGGAAATCGAGATGTCGCGTCGGCATCTGCAACCCTTGTCGCTGCTGATGCTGGACATCGATCACTTCAAACTCATCAACGACAACCACGGACACAGCGCTGGCGATGACGTGCTCAAGGCTGTTGCAGCCTCGATCAAAAACCAGTTGCGCAATGTGGACATGGTGTTCCGTTTTGGTGGCGAAGAGTTCTTGATCCTGCTTTCCAACACGAGCCGTGAGGCGGCAGCCATGATCGGCGAACGCCTGCGATTTGCGTTGCAGGCCGAGAAGTATCTGGCCGACGGCCATGCGATCGAGCTGACGGTCAGCCTTGGTTGCTCGACGCTATTGCCCGGCGAGTCGGCCGAAAGCCTGTTGCGACGGGCCGACAGCGCGTTGTATGTGGCCAAGCGCGAAGGACGTAACCGCTTGGCGATGGCGGGTTGAATGCGCGGCGCGGGCACGCTGGGTTAGCGGCCCGCAACGAAAGGAGTCAGCGCATAGCGCCGCGCAATTCCCCCACCAACCCTTGCAACCGGGCTGGCTCTGCCACTTCGACCGACACCGCAGGCCCTGCCACCAGGGTCACCCGTGACCACAACCGGCGAAACACGCCCTTTTGCGGATCGCGACTGAAGAAGCTCCCCCACAAACCCTGCAACGCCAAGGGAATCACCGGCACCGGCGTCTCTTCGAGAATCCGCGTCAGCCCGCCCTTGAACTCGTTGATCTCGCCATCGGCGGTCAATTTTCCCTCCGGGAAGATGCACACCAACTCGCCGTCCTTCAGATATTGAGCAATGCGCGTGAAGGCTTTTTCGTAGATCTGAATGTCTTCCTGACGTCCCGCGATAGGAATGGTCCCGGCCGTGCGAAAGATGAAGTTCAGCACCGGCAGGTTGTAGATCTTGTAATACATCACAAAGCGAATCGGCCGACGCACCGCGCCGCCAATCAGCAAGGCGTCGACGAAGGACACGTGATTGCACACCAGCAATGCCGCGCCTTCATCGGGAATCAGCTGCAGATTGCGATGCTCCACGCGGTACATGGAGTGGCTGAGCAGCCAGATCAGGAAGCGCATGCTGAATTCGGGGACGATGCTGAAGATGTAGGCATTGACGCCGATGTTCAGCAGCGACACCACCAGGAACAGCTGCGGAATCGACAGCTCGACCATGCTCAGCAAGACGATCGAGACAATCGCCGAGACCACCATGAACAGCGCGTTGAGAATATTGTTGGCGGCAATCACCCGCGCCCGCTCGTTCTCCGGGGTCCGCGACTGAATCAGCGCATACAGCGGCACGATGTAGAAACCGCCGAACACCCCAAGCCCGAGAATGTCGATCAACACCAGCCAGGCATGGCCAAAACCCAGGACTTCGATCCAGCCATGGCCGGCAACGCTGTCCGGAATTCCACCGGAATGCCACCACAGCAGCAAACCAAACACGGTCAGACCGAAAGAGCCGAACGGCACCAGACCGATTTCGACTTTGCGCCCGGACAATTTCTCGCAAAGCATCGAACCGAGTGCGATACCGACCGAGAACACCGTAAGAATCAGCGTCACCACGGTTTCGTCGCCGTGCATCCACTCCTTGGCGTAAGCCGGGATTTGCGTCAGATAAATCGCCCCGACAAACCAGAACCACGAGTTGCCGACAATCGAACGCGACACCGCAGGCGTCTGCCCCAAGCCCAGCTTCAAGGTGGCCCAGGACTGGCTGAAAATGTTCCAGTTCAGGCGCATTTCCGGGGAGGCGGCCGCAGCCCGCGGAATGCTGCGACTGGCCAGATAGCCGAGCACCGCCACACCGAGGATCGCCGTGGAGACGATCGGCGCGTAATGACTGGAGGACATCATGATCCCGGCGCCTATGGTCCCGGCGAGGATCGCCAGGAAGGTGCCCATTTCCACCAGGCCATTGCCGCCTACCAGCTCTTCGTCACGCAAGGCCTGGGGCAGGATCGAGTATTTCACCGGCCCGAACAGCGCTGAGTGAGTGCCCATGGCAAACAGCGCCACCAGCATCAGCCACAGGTGATCGAACATGAAACCGACCGCGCCGACCGCCATGATGGCGATTTCCCCGAGCTTGATCAGACGAATCAGCGCGTCCTTGGCGAACTTTTCCCCGAACTGCCCGGCCAGTGCCGAGAACAGGAAGAACGGCAGGATGAACAGCAGCGCACACAGGTTGACCCAGATCGAGCGGTCACCGTCGATCGTCAACTTGTAGAGAATGGCGAGAATCAGCGACTGCTTGAAGATGTTGTCGTTGAACGCCCCGAGCGACTGCGTGACGAAGAACGGCAGGAAGCGCCGGGTGCGAAGCAAGGTGAACTGTGAGGGGTGACTCATCTTCCATGTGTCCCTGATGTTGGGTAGAGAGTGGCGTGGATGCAGTTATTGGAATATCCAACGACGATCCAGGCCACACATTACCTAAACTTTGCAGGTTATTTGTTTAATCCTGCAATGCACGGCGAGACAAATAACTCCCCCCGCCAGGCGCCCTGCACTGTCCGTTTGGCGACGATCAGCCACATCACCGCCAGCAACACCACCAGCACGCAGCCAAAAACGCTGAAAAACGTCAGGTTCAAGGTACTGGCCAGTTTCAATGTCGCCAGGGAATAGACGCCCAGCGGGAAGGTAAAACCCCACCAGCCGAGATTGAAAGGGATGCCTTCGCGCAGGTAACGCAGGGTAATGAGCACCGCGATCAGCATCCACCACAGACCCAAGCCCCACAGGGTAATCCCGGCCACTAAACCCAGCCCGGCGGCGATTTCACCCATGCCCGGCAGACCATTGGCCGCAAAGATCGCCGGCGCGTCGGCGCCCAACAGCAACATGCCCAGCGCCCCGGTGCCAATCGGACCGAGCGCCAGCCAGCTGGAGGCGGCCATGTTTTCGTGGGGTAATTTATGCAGCGCCATGCGCAGCAACAGAATGGTCAGAATGCTGAACGCCACCGGTAGGGAAAAGGCCCAGAGCACGTAGCTGGTCACCAGCACCACCAGTTGCGAATGGGCATCGGCCAGGTGCGGCGCCAACAGGCCACCGCTGGCGGCCGCCACTTCTGCCGCCACCACCGGCAACAGCCAGACGGCGGTCATCTGGTCGATGCTGTGCTCCTGACGGGTGAACATCAGGTAGGGAATCAGCACGCCGCACGCCACAGACATCGCCACATCCAGCCACCACAGCGCCTCGGCGAGGTGAATCACGCCCTCGCCCCAACGCGGCAGACCAAACAGCAAGAAACCATTAATGATGGTCGCCAGGCCCATGGGGATGGTGCCGAAAAACATCGAGACCGTGGAGTGACCGAAAATCCGCCGCGCCTCATCGAAAAACAATGCCCAACGCGCCGCGTATAGCGCAGTGAACAAAACGAACAGCGCGATATTGAACAGCCATAGGGTTTCGGCAATCGCGTACAAACCGGCATTTGCGCCAGGCAGCTGCGCCAGCGCCAACGCCAGCACGCCGGTGCCCATGGTGGCGGCGAACCAGTTCGGCGTGAACTGGCGGATGACTTCACGCGGGTGCTGCAAATGACTGAAGGGTTTGAAACCGGCTGCGGCAGTGTTGGGGCATGTCATGGTGAACTCCTGTCCTCTGTTGAGGTGGAGTCCATGGTAGATCCAAATCGAATATCGATATAACGGGTAATATCTCTAACTGTTATCTGTTTTGCAGATATAGCGTCAGACGCTGCCTTCAGTCTCGATCACCAGGATTCTTGCCGCACCTTGCGGATGGGCAACGTGTTCGGTACCGACGTCGGCATAGAAGATATCGCCTACACCCAACATCACTTCTTGCTCCTGTCCTGCTTCGCGATAACGCATCTGCACAACGCCATCCAGCACCACAAACACTTCCTGCCCATCATTGATGTGCCATTTATAGGGCTGATCGGTCCAGTGCAAACGCGTGGTGATGCCGTTCATGTTGGCGATATCCAAAGCGCCCCAGGCACGGTCAGCGGTGAAGGATTTGCTGCGGATGATCTTCATGGGTCGGTCCGTCGAAAGGCAGGGCGGTGCCAAGGCTAACGGTCATCGAACATCGACGCCACAGACTTTCATCGACTGCTGACGCATCAACGCGAATAGAGCGCCAGCCGAAAGAATAATCAGCACCGCGCCGTAACCATCGGTCGTGGCCACCAACCCGAAGGTCCGGGTCAAGTTCCCCGCCAGCAACGACGGCAAGCAGAACGCCAGATAACTGAGCACGTAGTAAGCCGACATCAACCCTGCCCGCTCATGGGGTAAGGCCAGCGGCACGACGCTGCGCAATGCACCGAGGAAACCGGCGCCGAAACCGCATCCGGCCACCAGCGTCCCGATGAAAAACAGCGTAAGGCTGGCGCTGTGCACCGCCATCAGAATCAGCGCGACGCCGATGGGCAGCAGGCTGCCGCCCAAGCGCAAAACCTTGTCGGCCGGCCGATCGCGCAAGGTGTAGATCATCAGCGCGCCGGTCACCGTCAACGCCGCCACCGTCGCACCGCCAATCAGATTCGAGGTCGATCCCGTCGCTGTGCGCACCAGAGACGGCGCCAAGGAAGCGTAAAAACCACCGAGCGCCCACACCGCGATATTGATCGGCAGCACCAGCCACAACGCACGTCGCGCCTGGATCGGCACATGCAGTGTCGGGCGCAGCGAAGCCCAGGCTCCCGGTTGGCGGCTGACGCTTTCCGGCAATCGCCAGACGTACAGCGCTTGCATCACAAACAGCGCGAACAGCACCCAATAGGTCAACTGCAACGGCAGCGGTGCAAACTCGGCCAACAAGCCACAGCCCATGGCGCCCACCGCCATGCCCAGCAACGGCGCGACACTGTTGACCAACGGCCCTTGCTGGCGATCGGTGTCCAACAGCGCCGCACTCAATACGGCGGTGGCCATCCCCGTAGCAAAACCTTGAAGCACTCGCGCACTGATCAACCAGGCGACACTGTCTGCATTGATAAACAGCAGCATCGCCAGCATGTTCAGCATCACGGCGGTAAAGATCACCGGTTTGCGCCCCAGGTAATCCGAGAGCGAACCAACCGTGAGCAACGCCGCCAGCAAGCTGATGGCGTACACGCCGAAAATCAGGGTCAGGGTCGCTGCCGAGAATTGCAGGTGTTCCTGGTACAGGTGGTACAACGGCGTCGGCGCCGTGGACGCCGCCAGAAAACTGAGTAAGGTGATCGCCAGGAACCACAGGCTTGAACGATTAGACGTTGAACTGGACATGCGCACGCTCCGTAAAGCTAACTTTTTGCTTTTGCGGAGTGTGCGACTGGCTAGGGCTTAAAGCAAATTCTTTGTGTTAAGGTCCGATGCATGGCTATAAAAGAAGGTTTACGCCCCGGCGGCAGAAGCGCCCGGGTGCAAGAGTCGGTTCACTCGGCAGTGCGCGATCTCCTCGAAGAGCAGGACCGCACCACCGTGACCGTCCCGCAAATCGCCGCCCGCGCGGGCGTCACGCCGTCGACCATCTATCGGCGCTGGGGCGACCTGTCGGTGTTGTTGGCGGACGTCGCCCTCGCCCGCATGCGCCCCGAGAACGAGCCGGCCAATACCGGCAGCCTGCGCGGCGACGTGCGCGCCTGGGCCGAGCAATACCTGGACGAAATGAGCTCCGAACCCGGCCGCAACATGTTGCGCGACGTGCAATGCAGCACCACGCCGGCCCTTTGCGCGACGATCATTGGCGGGCAGTTGCAGACGATCCTGGATCGTTACCCCGATCAGCCGAAGCCGAACGTCGATCGGCTGATCAACCTGGTGGCAGCGCCGACGGTGTTTCGCATCCTGTTTTCAGCGGCGCCGCTGGAGGTTGAGGAATTGCATCGGTTGATCGAAATTGCTTTGAATCAGTGAGGCCGCCTTCGCGAGCAAGCCCGCTCCCACAGGGGATTTGTGGACGACACAGATCCAATGTGGGAGCGGGCTTGCCCGCGAAGGGGCCAGAAAAAACAACCAAGATCCCACTGACACACTGCCTGCGACACCCCGCCACGCCGCGACCTTGGTCGACACTGACTAACCCCTGCCATCGTGCGAGACTGTCTGTCCGGGCGGGAGTCCCGGGTGTCTTTTGTCTGGAGTTCCCATGTCGCTGTCCAGCGGGCTGATCGCCGTCGTCGCCCTGGCCTATATGGCCATCATGTTCGCCATCGCCTTCTACGGCGACCGTCGCAGCACACCGTTGCCGCCGCGAGTGCGCGCCTGGGTGTACAGCCTGTCGCTGGCCGTCTATTGCACCAGCTGGACCTTCTTTGGCGCCGTGGGCCAGGCCGCCGAACAACTCTGGTCTTTCCTGCCGATCTACCTCGGGCCGATCCTGCTGCTGGTGTGCGCACCGTGGGTCCTGCAAAAAATGGTGATGATCAGCAAACAGGAGAACATCACCTCCATTGCCGACTTCATCGCCGCGCGTTATGGCAAATCCCAGTCGCTGGCGGTGGTGGTGGCGCTGATCTGCCTGGTCGGCGTGTTGCCCTACATCGCGCTGCAACTCAAGGGCATTGTGCTCGGGGTGAACCTGCTGATCGGCGCCGGTGCCGACGCCATGGGCACGCGCGCCCAGGACACGGCGTTGATCGTGTCGCTGGTACTGGCGCTGTTCACCATCGTCTTCGGTACCCGCAACCTCGACGCTACGGAACACCACCGCGGCATGGTGCTGGCGATTGCGTTCGAATCGCTGGTCAAGCTGTTCGCCTTTCTCGCGGTCGGCGCGTTCGTGACCTACGGCCTGTACGACGGTTTCGAGGACCTGTTCGACCAGGCCATGCTCGCCCCGCGCCTTGAAGAGTATTGGAAGGAAACCATCAACTGGCCATCGATGGTGGTACAGACCGGCGTGGCGATGATGGCAATCATCTGCCTGCCCCGGCAGTTCCATGTGACCGTGGTGGAAAACATCGACCCTCAGGATCTGCGCCTGGCCAAATGGGTGTTTCCAGCCTATCTGGCGTTGGCGGCGTTGTTCGTCGTTCCCATCGCCCTCGCCGGCCAGATGATGTTGCCGAGTTCAGTGCTGCCGGACTCGTTCGTCATCAGCCTGCCGCTGGCTCAAGCCCATCCTGCCCTGGCGATGCTGGCTTTTATCGGCGGCGCCTCGGCGGCGACCGGCATGGTGATTGTCGCCAGCGTCGCGCTGTCGACCATGGTTTCCAACGACATGCTGTTGCCATGGCTGCTGCGGCGCAACAACGCCGAGCGGCCGTTCGAAGTTTTCCGCCAGTGGATGCTCTCGGTGCGCCGAGTGAGCATTGTGGTGATTCTGCTGCTGGCCTATGTCAGTTATCGCCTGCTCGGCTCGACGGCGAGCCTGGCGACCATCGGCCAGATCGCCTTCGCCGCCGTGACCCAGCTGGCCCCCGCCATGCTCGGCGCCCTGTACTGGAAACAGGCCAATCGTCGCGGGGTGTTCGCCGGTCTCGCCGCCGGGACGTTCCTGTGGTTCTACACCTTGGTCCTGCCGATTGCCGCCAACAGCCTCGGTTTGTCGTTGAACAGCTTCCCGGGGCTGGCCTGGCTGCACAGCAACCCGTTGAACCTGCCGATTACCCCGCTGACCCAAGGCGTGGTGCTGTCGCTTGCGGGCAACTTCACGCTGTTCGCCTGGGTGTCGGTGCTATCGCGTACGAGGGTTTCGGAACATTGGCAGGCGGGTCGCTTCATTGGTCAGGAAATCAGCGCCCGTCCCAACGCCCGTTCGATGCTGTCGGTGCAGATCGATGATTTGTTGCAGCTGGCCGCACGCTTCGTCGGCGAAGAACGCGCCCGTCAGAGCTTTATCCGCTTCGCCTACCGTCAGGGCAAAGGCTTCAACCCGAACCAGAATGCCGACGGGGAATGGATCGCCCACACTGAACGCTTGCTGGCCGGTGTACTCGGCGCTTCCTCGACCCGAGCGGTGGTAAAAGCCGCCATCGAAGGCCGGGAAATGCAACTCGAGGACGTCGTGCGAATCGCCGACGAAGCTTCGGAAGTGCTGCAATTCAACCGCGCGCTGCTGCAAGGCGCGATCGAGAACATCACCCAAGGCATCAGCGTGGTCGACCAGTCGCTGAAACTGGTGGCCTGGAACCGGCGCTATCTGGAGCTGTTCAACTACCCCGATGGACTGATCAGGCTGGGCCGCCCAATTGCCGACATCATTCGCTACAACGCCGAGCGCGGACTATGCGGTCCCGGTGAAGCCGAAGTGCACGTTGCCCGGCGCCTGCACTGGATGCGTCAGGGCCGCGCCCACACCTCTGAAAGACTTTTCCCCAATGGTCGTGTGATCGAGCTGATCGGCAACCCGATGCCGGGCGGTGGTTTTGTCATGAGTTTCACCGACATCACCGCGTTCCGCGAGGCTGAACAAGCGCTGACCGAAGCCAACGAGGGCCTGGAGCGACGGGTCACCGAGCGGACCCACGAACTGTCGCAACTCAACCTCGCCCTGACCGAAGCGAAAGGCACCGCGGAGCTGGCCAACCAGTCGAAAACCCGATTCCTGGCGGCGGTCAGCCACGACTTGATGCAACCGTTGAACGCTGCGCGACTGTTCTCGGCCGCCCTGTCCCACCAGGAGGACGGTCTCTCCGGCGAGGCGCAAAAACTGGTCCATCATCTGGACACGTCACTACGCTCGGCGGAGGATTTGATCAGCGACCTGCTGGACATTTCCCGCCTGGAAAACGGCAAGATCAACCCCGATCCCAAGCCGTTCGTGCTCAATGAGATGTTCGACGTACTCGGTGCCGAGTTCAAGGCGCTGGCCCACGACCAAGGGCTGAAATTCCGGGTCAGGGGCAGTACGTTGCGCGTCGAAAGCGACATCAAACTGTTGCGACGAATCCTGCAGAACTTCCTGACCAATGCCTTCCGCTATGCCAAAGGCCCAGTGCTGCTGGGGGTTCGCCGACGCAAGGGCGAGCTGTGCCTGGAAGTCTGGGACCGTGGCCCGGGCATTCCGCTGGATAAACAGCAGGTCATTTTCGAAGAATTCAAACGCCTCGACAGCCACCAGACGCGCGCTGAAAAAGGCCTCGGGCTGGGCCTGGCGATCGCCGACGGGTTGTGCCGCGTGCTCGGTCATACCTTGCGCGTACGCTCCTGGCCGGGGCGCGGCAGCGTGTTCAGCGTCAGCGTGCCGTTGGCTCGGGCGCAAACCGCGATCCCACCCAAGGTCGCCGAGCTCAATGGCAAATTGCTGAGCGGCTCGCAAGTGCTGTGCATCGACAACGAAGACAGCATCCTGATCGGGATGAACAGTTTGCTGACGCGCTGGGGTTGTCAGGTCTGGACCGCGCGCAACCGCGATGAATGTGCGGCGCTGCTCAGCGACGGGATGCGACCGCAATTGGCCTTGGTGGATTACCACCTGGACGATGGCGAGACCGGAACCGAACTGATGGCATGGCTGCGCACCCGATTGGGTGAGCCTGTGCCGGGGGTTGTGATCAGCGCCGATGGGCGACCGGAGACGGTGGCCCAGGTGCATGCGGCGGGGCTGGATTACCTGGCTAAACCGGTGAAACCGGCGGCGTTGCGGGCATTGTTGAGTCGGCATTTGCCGTTGTAGCGCGGCAGGTTTCAGATCGTTCCCACGCTCTGCGTGGGAATGCAGCCACGGACGCTCCGCGTCCGCTTCGGTAGCTGTGACGCAGAGCGTCACTGGATACATTCCCACGCAGAGCGTGGGAACGATCATTTACTCCGGCAATTCGGCCAACCCATCCACATCGGTCATCGCCCGTTCCAGCAAGTCTGCCGGCAGGCTCTTGCTCGCCCGCGCGCCAAGCAACTTGAGTTGCTCGGCGCGGCTGACGAGATTGCCGCGGCCTTCTGTCAGCTTATTGCGCGCCGAGCTGTAGGCTTTATCCAGCTGCTGTAAGCGATTGCCGACTTCATCCAGATCCTGGATGAATAACACGAACTTGTCGTACAGCCACCCGGCCCGCTCGGCGATTTCCCGAGCGTTCTGGCTCTGGCGCTCCTGCTTCCACAGGCTGTCGATCACGCGCAGGGTCGCCAGCAACGTGGTCGGGCTGACGATCACGATGTTGCGATCGAAGGCCTCCTGAAACAGTGTCGGTTCAGCCTGCAACGCGGCGGAAAACGCCGCTTCGATCGGTACGAAGAGCAGGACGAAATCCAGGCTGTGCAATCCATCGAGACGCTTGTAATCCTTGCCGGCCAGCCCTTTGACGTGAGTGCGCAAGGACAGCACGTGTTGCTTGATGGCGATCTGGCCAATGGCATCGTCTTCGGCCGCGACGTATTGCTGATAGGCCGTGAGGCTGACCTTGGAGTCGACCACCACCTGCTTGTCGCCCGGCAGATAAATGATCACGTCCGGCTGGAAACGCTCACCGTCCGGCCCCTTGAGGTTGACCTGGGTCTGATACTCGCGCCCCTTCTCCAGCCCCGCGTGTTCAAGCACTCGCTCAAGAATCAGCTCACCCCAGTTGCCTTGGGTTTTCTGCCCTTTCAAGGCGCGGGTCAGGTTAGTGGCTTCGTCGCTCAGGCGCAGGTTCAGCTGTTGCAGCCGCTCCAGTTCCTTGGCCAGGGAAAAACGTTCGCGGGCTTCTGCCTGATAACTTTCTTCGACACGTTTTTCGAAGGACTGGATGCGTTCCTTCAACGGATCGAGCAACTGACCGAGGCGTTGTTGACTGGTTTCGGCAAAGCGCTGCTCGCGTTCGTCGAAGATCTTGCCAGCCAGCTCCGCGAACTGCGCTCGCAGCTCGTCTCGCGAGCCCTGCAGGTCATTGAGGCGTTGCTGATGGCTTTCCTGCTGCTCGCGCAGCTCAGCGTTGAGCGAAGCGGCCTGGGCGGCCAGACGGCGCAACTCAGCCTCTTTGCCGGCGCGTTCCAGATTCCAGGCATGGGCGGCGTCGCGTGCGTCGTCACGTTCGATCTGCAGCAGTTCGACTTCACGGCGTACGGCGGCCAGATCTGCTTGTTTGGCAGCGTTGGCCTGGCCCAGATCACCGATTTCATCGCGACAGGCTTCGAGTTGGGCGTTCAATCCATCTTGAGCCAGTAGGGCCATGGCCAGACGCTCTTCCAGCAGCGCAGCCTCTGACTGCGTGGCACTCGCTCGCCGCTGAAGTTGCCAGGCCAGTACCAGTAACGGCAGCGCAGCGCCCGCCAGACCGAGCAATGCGCTGGTCAAGTCCATAGCCATAGCCACTCCTGCCAATGAAATAAAGCTTGAAGGTTAACCAAGGCGTCAGGTCTTGGACAGCTCAGTCTTCGATCAGCCCCAGTTCCTGCTGGGCGCGTCGATCCCCTGCCCGCGCGGCCGAACGTAGAAGATCCTGGCCGATACGGCGATCCCGGGCATTCCCGCATTCACGGCACATCAGCAGACCGAGACGGCTTTGCGCAGCCACCACTCCCTCACGGGCTGGCTGCTTGAGCAAACGTCCGGCGAGGTGTTTGACGTTGGGGTTTTCGCCCAGGCGCGGGCTGTCCAGCAGCCACTCGGCCACACGCATCGAAAAGCGTTTAGGCGGGGTGATGCCGGGAGGTGTGGAGGTTGCAGAGACTGATACTGAGCGAAACTTCATAAAGCACTGTGGGGCAGATCGGAAGGCGCGCCACTCTACTCTTTTTTTCTTACAGGTAAAGCCCAAAAAAACCCGGCACGCCCGTCCTAGAGCAAGCGCTCGGGACAATCCACAGAAGCTGTGGATAACTCAGTGGACAACCGCCCTTGAACTCTCGCAAAGCCCTGTGGAATGGGGCTCGCAGTCAAACTGACGATTTTTTCACCAGTAAAAAAAAGCGATGTTTTTCATTGACTTAAATTTTGGTTACAGGCACCCACTGCGTTTGAAGGGAAGATGACAGCGGCGTGACACTCTTCGCAACTTATGTGCACAAGTCCCTTCGAGGCAGTTATATCGATGCGCTTTTTCGGCGCATTTTTTGCCTGCGCCTGGGGATAAACCTCGGCAAACCCATGATCCAGACTGGTCCTGGGCCGATGAGCCGTGACTACCAATGGTCGGAATTTGTGCTATTACAGGGCGCGTCAACGATTCAAGAGCCTTGTCCGAGCGCCAATCCGAACGTTGAATGGGGGCGTTCAAAGAACTTTTTTGCCAACACGCTTCCCTTGAGCCATTCAATCCGTTAGTATCCGCGGCGTTAGTACCAAGCTGAAAGTCAATTCTGGTCGAACAAATCCCCCCGGTCAGCCTTCCCAACGGAAGCCTCTACCGACAAAGCGGGATCGACCACCTCGATGGTTTCCAGGTAAACCTTGCGTCAACACTGCCTTTGAATCGAAAGCAAAGGGTGTTGCGAAGCTCACTTACTCTGACCGAACCAACCTGCAAATTGATCAGGATCTTCACCCCGGGCCCAGAACCTTTGCCCTTGATGTGTTGCCTGCCCTCCTAAGTACCTACCTGCCAGCCCAAGCGCGCCAATTTATCAGCGCTTCAAACTGGCTGCTTTGTTCCAGTCGGGTTCTTCGTTCGACCAATGGTGGTCGTCGTCACTGGAACGTTTTAACTTTGCACGGTTCTTATCCGTGTCGCTTGTAGGAACACCCAATGACTATGTCTACTCAAATCCACACCCAGGATGCCATTCGCACCCTAACCAACGCTTTTGCACCAATGAACTGCCTGATCATGGCTGCTCGCAAAGGCTGCTTCAGCTTCACTCTGGTCAACGAACACGGCATCGCTCGTCACAGCGAACGCCTGTACCCCGATCAATACTCCAGCGCCGAGCCGCTGCAGGCCGTGATCGAGCGTACCCGTCAGGCACTGGTTGCCTGATACGCCAGAAAGACTGAAAACCTCAAAAGCCTCGCTTAAAAAGCGGGGCTTTTTATTGCCTGATATTTCTCTTTTCGCCGCTGCCGCCTAAGTACAAACCGATATAACGGTTATAACTCGCGGCCGGAAATATTTTAAAAACAGGCCTTTACGGCGCGAATATGACACTACACTTCAACTCAAGCGGCTTGAACCGCTTCCGGCGAGCCTGAGTCGATTCACCGCTGCCAAGGCCTTCAGGTATCGCCGACCATTTCATGTTTCGAGGGTTTTATGGGTATCGCTGCCAGCGAACTGTGCCGTTATGTGATCCGCCCGACCTTGATTTATCTCGGGCGCCATAGCGCAACTGCCGAATCCCTGCTGCTGGGCGTCGCCGCCAGCCAGTCAGCCCTTGGAACTGCCCTGCATGACCGCCGTGGACACGGCTTGTACCGAATCGCCGAACCCCGCCACCAGGCACTTTGGGACCACTACCTGGCACTTGACCCCGAACGCGCCAGCCTGGTTCGCGGCCTAGCCAGCCAACATGCGTTCCTGAGTGGTCCGCATCTCGAATTGACCGTCAACCTGCGTTACGCCACAGCCATCGCCTGGCTGCTGGTAGAAGAACAGAACACCCCCCTCCCCGAAGCAGACGACCTACTGGGAATGGCGCGCATCTGGCGCCAGACCTTCCAGCCTCAAGGACGCCTGAGAGACTTCACCTGCGCCTGGCAAACCTGTGTTTCACCGCTGAATCAGGTCGCCTGCTGATCGGCTGTTTCCACAAGATCGCTCAACTGCTGCGATTTTGGTCGGATTGTCCTACAAAACCGCTCTAAATCAAGCGATACAGCCTATGGCGCTGGGACGAAAATGTTGGTAATTTTCGCCCCGGTGATCACCAGGAGTTCTAATAATGAAAAAAGTAATGCTCAAAACCACCATTAGCCTCGCCGTTGCCATGGCATCCACCCAAATCTTCGCCAGTGGTTTTGCCCTCAACGAACAAAGCATCAGCGGGATGGGGACAGGTTTTGCCGGGCGATCTTCAGCTGCCGACGACGCATCCACAGTTTTTGGCAACCCTGCCGGCATGTCTCGCCTCAAGCGCGAACAAGTAACCGGTGGTGTTGCATTCATCGACGCGCACGCTGATATCAGCGATGCGAGCTCCAGCCCGAATAGTGGTACCAACAAAGGTGACATGGTCCCTTTCATGGGCGTGCCCATGGGTTACTACGTCAAGCCAATCGATGACCAGTGGGCAGTCGGTTTCGGCGTCTACGCTCCGTTCGGCCTGGTGACCGACTACGAGAACGGCTTCGCCGGCAAATACTTCGGCAGCAAGAGCGAAGTCACCATCGTGACTCTCCAGCCAACTGTCAGCTACGCCTTCAACGACAAGGTGTCGATCGGTTTCGGTCCGACCATCAACCGCATCGACGGTACACTGGAATCGAACCTGTCGCTGAACCCGCGCGCGGCAGACGGCACCGTCAAGATCAAGGGTGACGACACCGCGCTGGGTTACAACATCGGCATCATGGTTCAAGCCCTCGAAAGCACTCGCCTCGGCCTGACCTACCACTCGAAAGTGAAGTACAAGCTCGAAGGTGACACCAAGGTCAACTACGGCGTGCTCGCGGCGCTGGGCCAGAACCCGAACCAGAAGTTCGACGCTTCGCTGGACATCACTACGCCTGAGTCGGTGGACTTCTCGGTCACTCACCAGTTGAACGACCAGTGGACCCTCTACGCAGGCAGCACCTGGACTCGCTGGAGCCGCCTGAAAGAGATCTCCGTCGATAACGAAGGCGTTCCTGCCGCCCTGGCTGCCCGCGGTTTTGGCACCATCACCGAAGAACAGAACTGGCACGACACCTGGGCTCACGCCATCGGTGCTTCGTACCAGCTGAACAAACAGTGGGTGCTGCGTACCGGCCTGTCGGTTGACCAGTCGCCGACCAATAACGAAAACCGCTCACCACGCATTCCGACTGGCGATCGCAAGATTTTCAGCCTGGGCGCTGGCTGGAGCCCGACCGACGACCTGACCATCGACGTAGCGTATTCGTACCTGCGCGAAGAGTCGGTCAAGGTCAACAACAGCAACGGCCGTCAGAACTACAGCGCAGAGTATGAAAACTATGCGAACGGCTTCGGTGTTGGCGCAACCTACCGCTTCTGATGATTCACGGCGAGCCTGAATCTCTGGCCGCCTGAATTGAAAAAGCCCCGCTCTCTTGTGCAGAGGCGGGGCTTTTTAATGGGCGCCGATCAGGGTTGCGAGGCCAATGCCTTCTCCACCGCCGCGATGAGTTCGGGATCATCGGGCTTGGTCAGGCTGGAGAAACTGGCGATCACCTTGCCCTGGCGATCGACCACGTACTTGTAGAAGTTCCACTTCGGCGCGACGCTCTGCCTGGCGATGACCTTGAACAAGTGCGTCGCGTCATTGCCGCGGACTTTCTGCGGTTCCGTCATGGTGAACGTCACGCCGTAGTTCACGTAGCAGACCTTGGCAGTCTCTTCGCCATCCTTGGACTCTTGCTTGAAGTCGTTGGACGGAACACCGATTACTTCCAGCCCCTGATCCTTGTAGCGCTGATTCAGCGCCTCAAGGCTTTTGAACTGCGGGGCGAAACCACAGAAGCTCGCGGTATTGACCACCACCAGCGGTTTGCCAGCGAAGCGCTGGCACAGGTCGATGGATTCCTTGGCGCGCAGCTTGGGCAACGAACCTTGCAAAAGCTCCGGGCATTCGGCCGCTTGGGCCAATCCACCAAACGCTACCAGTAACGCGGGAACTGCCAGCCAACGTTTCAACATGTCGGTGCATCCTTGAGAATCGTCAAGACCGAAGTTACTCGCCCTCACATCCTGCTAGCAAGCACCCATGCCCAGTTGCATCAACGCCAGCCCGCCCTGATGCCAGCCCCACCACGACAGGGCCAGCAGCAAGGCGCAGACAGCGAGGACAGCAATCCGCGGCCAGAGACTGTTCATATCGCACTCATCTGTGTTTGCAGGCGCGCCACCGGCTGTTCACGCACCGGCCAGTTCAGGGCGGCGGCCAACAGGCTCAAGAGAATCGCCACTTGCCAGATCAAGTCGTAGCTCCCGGTTCGGTCGTACACCACCCCGCCCAACCAGCCGCCGAGGAACGATCCGAGCTGGTGAAACAGGAAAACAATCCCACCGAGCATGGACAGATTTCGCACGCCGAACAAGGTCGCCACGGTGCCGTTGGTCAAGGGCACCGTCGACAGCCACAGAAAGCCCATCGCCATGCCGAACAGGTACGCGGTGGTCGTCGTGACCGGCGCCCACAGGAACAACCCGATCACCACTGCGCGCAGCAGATACAGGCCGGTGAGCAAACGCGGCTTGGACATCCGGCCGCCGAGCCAGCCCGCCGTGTAGGTCCCGAATATATTGAACAGCCCGATCAGCGCCAGCACCGTCGTGCCGACGCTCGCCGGGAGGTGCTGATCCACCAGATACGCCGGCAAATGCACACCGATGAATACCACCTGAAAACCGCAGACAAAAAAGCCGAATGCCAGCAGCCAGAAGCCCGAATGGGAACAGGCCTCGTGCAAGGCTTCGGACAGTGTTTGTTCATGGCCGAACACCGGCAGCGGTTTGTCCTTGAGCATACTCACCAGCGGCACAATCAGCGCCACCAGCAGGCCCAGCACCAGCAATGCCGCGGACCAGCCAAGCCAGCCGATCAACCCCAGTGTGCCGGGCAACATGGCGAACTGGCCGAAAGAGCCGGCAGCACTGGCAATGCCCATGCCCATGCTGCGTTTCTCCGGCGGCACTGCGCGGCCGACCACGCCGAGGATCACCGAGAACGAAGTGCCGGACAGACCGATGCCGATCAACAGGCCGGCACTCAGGGACAAGGTCACGGCCGAATCCGACAGGCCCATGAACACCAGGCCCAATGCATACAGGACGCCGCCGACCAACACCACTTTCGCGGCGCCAAAGCGGTCGGCCAGCGCGCCGGTGAAGGGCTGCGCCAGGCCCCAGATCAGGTTTTGCAAGGCAATGGCGAAGGCAAATGTTTCACGCCCCCAGCCGAATTCGGCACTCATTGGCGCCAGAAACAGCCCGAAGCCGTGTCTTACCCCCAAGGACAACGCGAGAATCAGCGCACTCCCCAACAAAACCCAACCGCACGTACGCCACATCGATGTCATTCTTGTTCTCCGGTAGCGGGTATATACCCGCTTAAGATCGGAAAAACCGGCATCACGCCAGTTCGTCCAGCAGTCGCAGCAAGGTTTCTCGTTTTTCGGCGCCCAAGCGGTCGATCAACCGCTGCTGCGCCGCTTCCCACGCGGGCAAGGCCGCTTTCAGGCGCTCAACACCGGCCTCGGTGAGCATGACGATGCGGTTACGCATGTCTTCGCCCTCGACCAGCATCAGCAGGCCTTCGCCTTCCAGCACCCGCAGATTGCGCCCCAAGGTGCTGCGATCCAGCCCCATGGCCTCGGCCAACGTGGAAATACTCGGTTTATCCAGACGCTGCAGATTACACAGCAGAGAATACTGGGCGACGTTGATCCCGAAGCCATCGAGAGCGCCGTCGTAGTGCCTGCTGACGCCACGGGCGGCGCGACGCAGGTTGATGCATAAACATTGGGATTCGAGCATGGTGCGTGTATATACCCGCGGTTAAATGAATGCAAATTTTTTGATACAAATTACCGTAGGAGCAAGGCTTGCCCGCGATGAACGTTATCGCGGTTTCCCTGAAAGAACACTCGCGGCCATCGCGAGCAAGCTTTGCTCCTACGGGAACAATGCGAGGCCGACCAGCAAAATCATTTCCAGCAATTCCAGCAGTGCCCCCGCGGTATCGCCCGTCGTGCCGCCCAATCGGCGCAGCATCACTTGCCGCAGCCAGACAAACACCAGCGCCGCCAGCACCACTGCCAATACGCCGCTGAGACCGGCAATCAAAACGCAAGCCAACGCACTCACCGCCAACACCTGTTTGCCCGACAGACGTGGCAGATGATCGGCCAGCGCTTGCCCCAAGCCACCGGCGCGCACATAAGGCGTGGTCAGGAACAACCCCAACATCGCGCTGCGCCCGATCAATGGGACAATGATCAGGACAACGGCGTGTTGCTGCTCGATCAATGCCAGCAACGCGGCGAACTTGAGCAGCAACACCAATACCAGCGTCACCACCGCAATCGGTCCGCTGCGCGGGTCCTTCATGATCGTCAACGTGCGCTCGCGGTCGCCGAATCCACCGAGCCATGCATCGGCGCTGTCCGCCAGGCCATCCAGGTGCAAGGCGCCGCTGAGCAATACCCAAACCGTCAGCAGCAGCGCGGCGTGAAGCAACAACGGGGTGCCAAGCAGCAGCCAGTTGAACGCCCATAAAATACCGCCGAACAGCAGGCCGACCAGCGGATAAAACAGCAGCGACCGCCCCAGCTCCTGTGGTTCCGGCATGCCCGGCAGACGAATCGGCAGACTGCTCAAAAATTGCAGGGCGATCCAGAACGGCAACATGGTCAGATCGCTTCCTTTAACAACAGGCCGGATTCGACCGTCAGCGAAAACACTGCGCCATGCCCGACTTCGACGTTAAGCAACTGTTCACGAGGCAATCCCCGCGCCTGAGCCAGCAACAAGCGCATGACCCCGCCGTGACTGATCAGCAACACCCGCTCGCCTGCGCAGGTAGCCTGCAAGCGCTCAACGGCTGCCAACACTCGCGTCGAAAAATCCACCACCGGTTCACCCTGAGGCGGCGTAAATGAGTAAGGATCGGCCCAGAACAATCCCAACGCCTCGGCATCGGTTTCCATCAGCGCGGCGGCGCTCTGCCCTTCCCAGGCGCCGAAGTGCAGCTCCTGCAGGTCTTTATCCAACTGCACCGGCAAACCCAACTGTGCGCCGAGTTCTTCGGCGAACCGCGCACACCGCTGCAGTGGCGAACTGACCAAACGATCCCAAGGCCCCTGCTCGATTACCGCCGCGCGCATCTGCGCCCAGCCCTTGTCGGTAAGCGCATCGTCAAGGCTGCCGCGCAAACCGCCGCCGAGTTCGGTTTCACCGTGGCGCAACAGGTCCAGACGCAAGGTCATGCCGGGCGATCCGCCACGGCGGCCTCGGCGAACGTCGCCATCTGCCCGTGAAGTTCGCACGCCAGACGCAGCAACGGCACGGCCAATGCCGCGCCACTGCCCTCGCCCAGACGCAGGCCAAGGTCCAGCAGCGGTTCAGCGTTCAGGGTTTCCAATACATGACGATGGCCCGGCTCGGCGCCGCGGTGACCGAACAACAGCCACTGACGGCATTCAGGATTCAAGCGCACCGCGACCAACGCCGCGACGCTGCAAATGAAACCGTCGACCAGCACCGCGACGCCTTCCTGGGCACACGCCAGATACGCGCCGACCAGTGCCGCGATTTCAAAACCGCCGAGGTTGAACAGGGTTTGCAGCGCATCGCCACGTTGAGCGCTGTGCAACGCCAAAGCGCGTTCGATCACCTGCGCTTTATGGCTGACACCCGCCGCATTCAAACCCGTGCCCGGCCCGGCCAGATGCACCACCGGGCAATCGAGCAAGGCACAGGCCAATGCGCTGGCCGCGGTGGTGTTGCCGATGCCCATCTCGCCACCGATAAACAACTGCGCACCCGCCGCGATGGCGCGCTGCACGCTGTCGCGACCGGCCTGCAAAGCGAGTTCGCCCTGAGCCGGCGTCATCGCCGGACCTTCGACGAAATTCGCCGTGCCCAAGCCGATGTTCACGTGTCGCACGCCCGGCAAATTCAACGACGGCGTCACCGTGCCGAGGTCGACGACTTCCAGAGAGGCCCCGAGTTGCCGCGCCAACACGCTGATCGCCGCCCCGCCGCTGACGAAGTTGAGCAGCATCTGCCCGGTGACTTCCTGGGGAAATGCCGACACCCCTTCAGCGACCACGCCATGGTCACCGGCAAAAATGGCAATCCACAGTTGATCCAGACTCGGCTTGACCTGCCCTTGCAGCCCGGCCAATTGCACCGCCACCGACTCCAGCCGACCGAGGGAGCCGGCCGGTTTGGTCAGCTGCTGTTGACGGGCCTGCGCCTGCTCGACCGCTTGAGCATCGATCGGCTTGCACGGGTTCAGCCACCAGGATTGAGTCATAACGCAGTTCCTTTCAAAGTCAGGGGCAGGCCGGCGACGGTCAGGACGACTCGCTGGCAGCGCTCGGCCAAGGCTTGATGCAACCAACCGGCTTCATCGACATAGCGGCGAGTCAATTCGCCCAGCGGCACGACACCCATTCCGGTCTCGTTGCTGACAAAAATGATTTCACCCGGCAACGACGCCAGGCAGTCCAGCAGCGCATCACGCTCGGCCGACAGTCGCTCGGTGTCGTCGAGCATCAGCAGGTTGGTCAGCCATAGGGTCAGGCAATCCACCAGCAGGCAACGTTCGGCGCTGGCGGTTTCGCGCAGGATGCGGGCGAGTTGCAGAGGTTCTTCAATCAATGCCCATTCGGCTGGACGACGGGCGCGATGATGGGCCACTCGCTCGTTCATTTCACCGTCCAGGGGTTGGCTGGTGGCGATGTAGGTGACTTGGAGCTGACTGTCTGTCGCCAGTTTTTCAGCCAGGCGGCTTTTGCCGGAGCGGGCGCCGCCGAGGATCAGTTGCAGCATGGTTCATTCCTTCAAATCATCGGTGAGGCCACTGTCCTCTTCGCGAGCAAGTCGAATCGTCGCACCGCCGCTCCCACATTGGAATGCGATCACCTGTGGGAGCGAGCCTGCTCGCGAAGAGGCCATCAAATCCCCTCAAATCCCACAGAGCTCACGCAACAGTCGGGTATCCAGATGCTTCTCCACCAGATCCGCCAGCCGCTCGATATCGCGCTCACGCAAGGCGTGATAATCCACGTCCTGCACCGCCTGCAAACCGGCCCAGCGCAACAGCGCACTGCACGCCGCAGGCGATTCAAACAGGCCATGCAAATAGGTACCGAAAATCTGCCCGTCCACACTTTGCGCACCGTCGCAGCGACCGTCGTCCAGCAGCACCGCGGCGTTTTCCAGCGCCGGTCCGGTGGTGACCCCGGCATGAATTTCATAGCCGCTGACCGGCGCATCTTCCAGCGCCAGACGCCCGCGCACATTGCGCAATTGCTTCTCTTCTTCGAGCCGGGTTTCGAATGCCAACAAGCCCAGACCGGCGCTGGAACCCGGGGCGCCTTCGAGGCCCAGCGGGTCGTGGACCTGCTCGCCGAGCATTTGCAGACCGCCGCAAATCCCCAGCACTTTGCCGCCATAACGCAGATGACGACTGATCGCAGTGTCCCAGCCGTTGGCCCGCAGATACGCGAGGTCATTGCGCACGCTTTTCGAGCCGGGAAGAATTATCAGGTCGGCCGGTGGAATCGCCTGACCGGGGCCGACAAATTGCAGATCCACCTGCGGATGCAGGCGCAACGGATCGAAATCGGTGTGGTTGCTAATGCGCGGCAGCACCGGCACCACTACTTTCAGGACGTGGTCGGCCTTGTCGGTCTGACGCTGATCAATGCCGTCCTCGGCTTCCAGGTGCAAGTCCATCACGTAAGGCAGAACGCCGATCACCGGTTTGCCGGTGCGCGCTTCCAGCCAGTCCAGCCCCGGTTGCAGCAAAGCGATATCGCCGCGAAACCGATTGATGATGAAGCCTTTGATCCGCGCTTGCTCGCTGGGCGACAGCAGTTCCAGCGTACCCACCAGATGCGCAAAAACCCCGCCGCGATTGATGTCAGCGATCAACACCACCGGACAATCCACCGCTTCGGCAAAGCCCATGTTGGCGATGTCGCCAGCACGCAGATTGATCTCGGCTGGCGAGCCCGCGCCTTCGACCATGACCACTGGATACGCCGCGCTCAGTCGTTCATGAGAGGCAAGCACTGCTTGCATGGCGATGGCTTTGTAGTCGTGATACGCGACAGCGTTCATCGTCGTGACCGCGCGGCCATGGATGATCACTTGGGCGCCGGTGTCGCTGTTGGGCTTGAGCAGCACCGGGTTCATGTCGGTGTGCGGCTCAAGATTGGCGGCCTGGGCCTGCACGGCTTGCGCACGACCGATTTCGCCACCGTCGGCGGTCACGGCACTGTTGAGCGCCATATTCTGTGGCTTGAACGGTACGACGCTGACACCCTGACGCGTGACCCAGCGGCACAACGCCGTTACCAGCGTGCTTTTACCGGCGTCGGAAGTGGTGCCTTGAACCATCAAGGTAGTCATTGGGTTTCCTCAGCGTAGGCTTCGAACGCTTGCGCGAGACGTGTCCAGTCGGCTTCATCGGCGGGCAAGCCGAAACGCAGGCTGCTGTTGTGCGTGAACATTCGCAGCAGAATGCCGCGCCGGGCCATGAAGGCATGCAGCTCTTCGGCGCGTTCGGTGATCAGCCATTGGAACAAGGCGCAGCCGCCCTGTGGTTCGAAGCCTTGGTGTTCAAGCAACAGCGCCAGACGCTTGCTGGCCTCTTCTGTGCGAACCCGTTGCCGGATATGCCCTTCGGTATCCAGCAGGCAGGCCTGACCCAGTACCCGCGTTGGCCCGCTGACCGCCCAAGGCCCCACTTGCTCGGCCAGCAACTTGAGCACCTTGCGCTCAGCCAGAACGAAACCCAGGCGCACACCGGCCAGGCCGAAAAACTTGCCGAAGGAACGCAGCACGATCAACCCGACCTGATTGGCAAAAGGTGCCAGGCTCAGCTGCGGCGTGTTGTCCATGAATGCCTCGTCCACCACCAGCCAGCCACCGCGCTGGGCCAGCCGCGAGTGCCAGTCGAGCAAGCGACTGGGTGTCAGGCTCAGGCCGGTAGGATTGTTCGGATTGACCACCACCAGCACATCAAGGCTGTCGAGAAAGAAGTCGACTTCCTGCTCCAGCACTTCACGCACGATGTAGCCATTGCGGCGCCACGCTTCGGCATGTTCGGCGTAACACGGCGAGAGCACGCCGACCTTGCCGGCCCGGCGCAAACGCGGCAGCAACTGGATCGCCATTTGCGAGCCGGCCACCGGCAGCACCTGGGCAGCGCCGTAATATTCACAGGCCGCCTGCTCCAGACCGTCATCGGTTTCCGGCAACCGCGCCCAGGCCCGCAACGGGATCGGCGGGACCGGAAACGGCCAGGGCGCAAGGCCGCTGGACAGGTCGAGCCAATCGGCTTCGGCGATGCCGTACTCGAGCGCCGCCTTGCGTAACCGACCACCGTGTTCAAGCATAAAATTCAGCCCCCACGCAGAGGATCAGCAACCATAACCATACCCCGCGCTGGACCAATTGCCAGCCGCGGTCGATGGAGTCGGCGTCTGCCGGTTCGCCTTCGCCCAATGGCGGACGCTGATGCAGTTCGCCGTGATAAATCGCCGCCCCGCCCAACTCGACGCCGAGCGCACCGGCACCGGCCGCCATCACCGGACCCGCATTCGGGCTGTCCCAGGTTCGGCCCTGGGTGCGCCAGCATTTCAGCGCCAGGCGGGTTTTGCCCAGCAGCGCGTAGGTCAGGGCCACCAGGCGTGCAGGAATATAGTTGAGGACATCGTCGATCTTTGCCGCGGCCCAGCCAAAACGCTCGAAGCGTTCATTGCGGTAACCCCACATCGCATCCAGCGTGTTGCTCAAACGGTAGAGCACCACGCCTGGCGCGCCGGCCACGGCAAACCAGAACAGCGCAGCGAATACCGCATCGCTGCCGTTCTCCAGCACCGATTCGGTGGCGGCGCGGGCGACTTCGGTCTTGTCCAGTTCGCTGGTCTGGCGGCTGACCAGATAACTGACCCGTGTGCGCGCCTCGTCCAGATCATCACTGCGCAGCGCCTTGGCCACCGGCTCGACGTGTTCACCGAGGCTGCGCATGCCGAGGGCGCAATAGAGCAGGAGAATCTCGACGATCCAGCCGATGTAGGGTGCCCAGGAAAATGCAGTGGCCAGCAGGGTCAGCGGCAACACCGCGATCACCCAGGCAGTGACGCCATGGTTGCGCCAGCCGCGACCTTCACCATTGAAACGTTGCTCGATACGGTCGGCAAAACGGCCGAACGCCACCAGCGGATGCCAGCGTTTGGGTTCACCCAGCAGCGCATCCAGCGCAACCGCGGCGACACTCAACAACGCCACACTCATTGACTCACTCCCCAATAATTTTCATACAGCAGTTCACTGAGCGGACGCGCCTGCGCCCAGCCTTCGAGTACCAGCATCGGCGCCGGATAGAACTCCGTGACCGGCCCCAGGCAAAGAACGGCCAAGGGTTTGGCACCCGCGGGAAAACCCAACAGGTTCGCCAGGGCTTGCGGCTCGAACAGCGAGACCCAGCCCATGCCCAATCCTTCAGCGCGGGAGGCCAGCCACAGGTTCTGGATCGCGCAGGAGAGCGACGCCATGTCCATTTCCGGCATCGTGCGCCGGCCGAAGATGTGACGCTCGCGATCGTCCATCAGCGCGGCGACCAGCACCTCGGCGCAGTCGTTGATGCCTTCGACTTTCAGCTTCATGAATTCGTCGGTGCGCTCGCCGAGGGCTTCGGCGGTGCGGATGCGTTCTTCTTCCACCAGTGACTGGATCTTGCCGCGCAGGGCTCGATCGCTGATGCGGATGAACCGCCAGGGCTGCATCAGGCCGACGCTCGGCGCCTGGTGTGCGGCTTCGAGCAGGCGCTGCAGTAACTCGGGCTCGACGGTGCCGCCGCTGAAATGACGCATGTCGCGGCGTTCGCCGATGGCTCGGTAGACCGCCGCGCGTTCGGCTTCGGAAAATGCGTTGTCGGTCATGGCCTCTTCGCGAGCAAGCCCGCTCCCACAGTGGAAGGTGTGCTATCTGAAGAAACGCGGTCCCCTGTGGGAGTGAGCCTGCTCGCGATGGCGTCCTTATGGTCAGGCACAAACAGCGCGGCAATCGCCGAAGGATTGGACGGAAAATAAAAGTGCACATAAGAAGCCGTCATCCGCCCCTCACGATAAACCGCCTCCGCCCCTCGCCCACCATTCGGGCTCAGCCCACGAGCAATCGGCTCAAGTGCAGTGCTGGTCAACGAGTGGTGATACGTGTGCCCGCGCAACAAACCTTCCGGCAATTCGACTGCCTGCAACGCCAACGCGGCCAGACGCTTTTGCATCACCGCATCCCCCGTCAGCAAGCCGACCAGTTCAGCGCGAGTGCCCTCGACATCGGTCAACGAATCAAGCAGATACAGCATGCCGCCGCACTCGGCCAACAACGGTTTACCCGCCGCATGGTGAGCGCGGATTGCGGCCAGCATCGAGGTGTTCTGTGACAGCGCCACATGGTGCAATTCGGGATAACCGCCCGGCAGATAAAGACTGTCTGCCTCCGGCAATTGCGTGTCACGGATCGGCGAGAAAAACGACAATTCGGCGCCCATGGCCCGCAGCAGATCCAGGCTCGCGCCGTAGGTAAACGCGAAAGCTTCGTCCCGGGCTACGGCAATTCGCACACCGGCCAGCAAGGGTTCTGCTGCGATGATTTCCGGCGCGGCGAATTCTACAGCCGGTGGAAGAGCGACATCGCAACTGCTGGCCAATGACTCGGCGGCTGCATCGAGGCGCAGGTCGAGATCGTTCAACTCACTGGCCTGAACCAGCCCGAGGTGCCGACTCGGCAATTCGATACCGGTTTCCCGGGACAGCGCGCCATACCAGCGCAAGCCTTCAGTCAGGCTGCCTTCGAGCAACTGCGCATGGCGCACGGTGCCGACGCGATTGGCCAGCACACCGGCAAACGGCAAGTCCGGTTGATACTTCGCCAGCCCCAACGCCAGGGCGCCAAACGTCTGGGCCATGGCAGTGCCGTCGATCACGCCGAGCACTGGCACACCGAAGTGTCGCGCCAGATCAGCGCTGGACGGCGTACCGTCGAACAGCCCCATGACGCCTTCGATGAGGATCAGATCGGCTTCGCCGGCCGCTTCCCACAACAGTCGACGACTTTCCTGCTCGCCGACCATCCACATGTCCAGTTGATACACCGGCGCACCGCTGGCGCGCTCGAGAATCATCGGGTCGAGAAAGTCCGGGCCGCATTTGAACACGCGCACCTTGCGCCCCTGATTGCGATGCAAACGGGCCAGCGCGGCGGTGACGGTGGTCTTGCCCTGACCGGAGGCCGGCGCGGCAATCAATACCGCCGGGCATTGACGATGGCTATTCATAAAGTGCAGCTCACAACTCGACGCCTTTTTGCGCCTTGATCCCGGCCTGGAACGCGTGCTTGATCACGCCCATTTCGGTGACGGTGTCGGCCAGTTCGATCATCTCCGGCTTGGCGCCGCGACCGGTCACCACCACATGCTGCATCGGCGGACGGGCCTGCAAGTCGCTGAGCACCTGATCGAGATCCAGATAACCGTGCTTGAGCGCGATGTTCAATTCGTCCAGCACCACCAGGCCGATCGACGGATCACGCAGCAATTCGCGCGACACTGCCCACGCAGCTTCAGCGGCGGCGATGTCACGCTGGCGATCCTGGGTTTCCCAGGTGAAGCCCTCACCCATCACATGAAAACGCACCTGCTCCGGGAAGCGCCGGAAGAACAGCTCCTCGCCGGTGCTGTTGCGCCCCTTGATGAACTGCACCACGCCACACTGCATGCCGTGGCCCATGGACCGGGCGAGCATGCCGAAGGCCGAACTGCTTTTGCCTTTGCCGTTGCCGGTCAGCACCAGCAGCAGGCCGCATTCATTCGGGGAATTGGCGATGCGTTCGTCGATCACGGCTTTTTTGCGCAGCATGCGCGCCAGATGACGTTCGTCACGATCGGGGGTATCAGTCATGGGGGAGCTCTCCGTTGAGGCTGGATAACGGCGGGCAGGCACAAGAATAGACGGCAACAAGCCTGGCATCGCCCACCGTGATGCCGCTGGATGGATCAGGCCGGTCTCCGGGCTCATGAGCGGCGATTTGCCTGACTGCGCGCCTTCCCATGTCGACGACACAGTGGCTCAAGGCGCAGTTTTTACTCATTTACCGTTGCGGGGGCAGCGCCGGGATCATGGCTCTTCGTCGCTTGAAGAGCGTCACTCACCGGCTTCCCTGTTTCACTCTGTCGACCAAGGTCACAGAGCACCTGAAACAAGCCGCGAAGGTTAGAGGGTTGGGGATGGAGCGTCAATTGAAGACGGGCAGCCTGGGAGCGAATAACTGCTGTCGATCAATTATCTGACGCCAATCTTGTGCCACACTCCCAGCAGTGATATCAAAGAGCCACAATCTCACAACACAATAACAAGGGTGAGCCACATGCAAGGCATGATCATCAGCAATCCGAAGCTGGAATTCCTGCGACCGGTGCTGGAACGCTGGTTTGACTGTATCGACCGCTACAACGCCGTGCGCGGCGATAACGACACGCCTTACTGGTTCGACGAAAAAGCCAATCTGAGCTTGCTGTCCGCCGCGGCCTGGATGGCGGAAATGGTTACGCTGCAGCAAACACCAACTCGTAAACAGATCGAAGAAGGCGAACGCAATAGCCGCGCCGATCTGTTTATCTCGGGCAGCGAAGAACGCACTTACCTTCAGGCGACCCAGCGCTGGCCACGGGTCAACAACCTGAACCTGACTCAAGCGTTGCAGGACATCACCAGCGAAGCCAAACGCATCAGTTACGCCAGCGACCTGAAACTCGGCTGCCTGTTCGTTGCGCCGCAAAAAGCCCAACAAAGCGCCACCCCGGAAGAACTCCAGGACATGGTCGACGACCTGCAAAAGGAACACACCTGCGCAGTGGCCTGGTACTTCCCCTATGCCTATCGCAAGTTGCGCAACGAAACCGGCAACTATCACCCCGGCATCGCCGTGCTGTTCAAGGAAGCCCGCGGCTGACCGGTTGAACCATCGCGCACTGCACTTCTCTATTGATTAGCTCACTGCATTCATAGGGAAGATCAGCATGCGCAAGCCTCAGCTCGCTCTCGTCATCGTGCTCGCCGGAGGGCTTGCCGCCTGTGGTGAAACCGCCAGGCTGCAAGTCTCCGACGGCACCGGCCCATCGCCCAAGCTGCCAGAACCGAACAAGACCCTGATCCCGACGGTGAACATCGCCCCGGCGATCGGCTGGCCGGACGGCGCAAAACCTATCGCCGCGACAGGAACTCAGGTGGTGGCTTTTGCCGAAGGCCTCGATCACCCGCGCTGGCTCTACGTGCTGCCCAACGGCGACGTGCTGGTCGCCGAAACCAACGCACCCGCCAAACCCGATGCCGGCATTCGTGGCTGGATCATGGGCAAAGTCATGGGCCGTGCCGGCGCCGGCGTACCGAGCCCGAACCGCATCACGCTGCTGCGGGACAAGGACCACGACGGCATCGCCGAAACCCGTACGGTGTTCCTGGAAAACCTCAACTCGCCCTTCGGCATGACCCTGGTCGGCAATGACCTGTACGTCGCCGACACGGACCGCTTGCTGCGCTTCCACTATGAAAACGGCGAGACGGCGATCAAGTCACAGCCGATGAAGGTGATCGACCTGCCGGGCGGGACGCTGAATCACCACTGGACCAAAAACGTTATCGCCAGCAAGGACGGCAGCAAGCTGTACGTCACCGTGGGCTCGAACAGCAACGTCGGTGAAAACGGCATGGATCAGGAGGAAGGTCGCGCGGCAATCTGGGAAGTGGATCGCGCCACCGGTAATCATCGGATCTTCGCCTCGGGGATTCGTAATCCAAACGGCCTGGCCTGGGAACCTCGCAGCGGCGCATTGTGGACAGCGGTCAATGAGCGCGACGAAATCGGCAGCGATTTGGTGCCGGATTACATCACTTCAGTGAAGGACGGCGGGTTTTACGGCTGGCCTTACAGTTATTACGGTCAGCATGTCGATGTTCGCGTCAAGCCGCAAAACCCCGACCTGGTGGCCAAGGCCATTGCGCCGGACTACGCGGTCGGCCCGCATACCGCCTCGTTGGGCCTGACGTTCGCTGAAGGCAACAGACTGCCGGCGCAATTCAAGGAAGGAGCATTCATCGGCCAGCATGGGTCATGGAACCGTAAACCGCACAGTGGCTACAAAGTGATTTTCGTACCGTTCAGCGCAGGGAAACCGAGCGGGCCGCCGATTGATGTGCTCACTGGCTTCCTCAATAACGAGGAAAAAGCCATGGGCCGGCCGGTGGGTGTAGTGATTGATCAGCAGGGGGATTTGTTGGTGGCGGATGACGTGGGCAACAAGGTGTGGCGCGTGTCGGCGGCTCAATAACTGCAATACACATCAACTGTGGGAGCGAGCCTGCTCGCGATGAGGCCGGTACACCCGACATTGAACTTGCCTGACCCACCGCTATTCGCGAGCAAGCCCGCTTCCACAAGAACCGCGTTCAGCGCTTGCGGCAGAGTGTGAGCCCATCCCCCAACGGCAACAGCGACAAATCCACACGCGAGTCATCCTTCAAGGCGCAATTGAGCGCCTGGATGGCTCGGGTGTCTTCACTCTCGGGATTGTCCTCAAGCACCCGACCACTCCACAGCGTGTTATCAAACACCGCCAGCCCGCCGACGCGCAGCAGACGCAATGCATGCTCCAGGTAAAGGGGGTAGTTGGCTTTGTCGGCATCGATAAAGATCAGGTCGAATGACTCTGGCTGATCCAGCTGAGCCAGGGTTTCCAGCGCGGGCGCCAAACGCAGATCGATCCGCGCGGCAAGTCCCGCTTCCTGCCAGTAACGGCGCGCGGTGGCGTTGTAGTCACCGGGAATGTCACAGCAGATCAGCGAACCGTCATCCGGCAGCGCAGCCGCCATGCACAACGCGCTGTAACCGGTGAAAGTACCGATTTCCAGCAGGCGCCTGGCACCGATGAGTTTCACCAATAGCGCGAGGAATTGCCCCTGCTCCGGCGCCACCTGCCAGCGAGCCATGGGCAGCGCCTGGGTTTCGTCACGCAAACGCTTGAGCAACGGCGTTTCGCGCAGGGAAACGTCGAGCAGGTATTGATACAGGGAATCGTCGAGATTGAGTGTGCGAGCGGTCATGACAACCTCTGCCCTTTAGGGATTGCGTGCCAAGTGCTCAGGTTGCAAGACGCGCTTGGCGCTCAGATAGGCTTTCTGCCAGTAAGCTTTGGACAAGCTGTCGAGCTTCACCGTGCCGCCGGTGGCTGGCGCATGGACGAAGCGACCTTCGCCGACGTAGATCCCGGCGTGGCTGACCTGAGAACCGCCATTGGTGGCGAAGAAGATCAGATCACCGGTTTGCAGGCCTTCCTTGCCCACGCTGGCCGCCTGCATGCCGATCATCTCGCGCGTGGTCCGCGGCAGGGAAATGCCGGTGACATCACGGTAGACATAACCGATCAGCCCGCTGCAATCGAAACCCGAATCCGGCGTGTTGCCACCCCAGCGATACGGCGTGCCTACCAGGCCGAGCGCGCGGAACAAGACGTCTTCTGCCTCTGGGGAGAATGCTTGGGAGGAACTGAAAACAATCGGCGCGCGAACCACCGGTGCAGGTGGCGGTGTACGGCTGGCGCAGGCACTGAGCAGCGCTGCGAAGAACATGATTGCGAGGCGGGCCGACGTCGACATAGGCAGAACATCCTGATCTGGCTGCGGCTTTTTCTGCAGGGGCGCAGAAAAGAAAACCGCCTGCACAGGACGCAGGCGGTTTGCCATCAATAATAGATCAGGATTCTAGCTGCTACGGGGCAAACTTCAAGTAAGACTTTAAGTTCACCTTACAAACTGTCCGCTTACTTGCGCGCCGTGACGATCGGGGCCGTCGCCGGTGCCATCGCGAGCGCGCGTTTGGCTTCGATGAAAGTCTTGCTCCAGTAGCTGTCGCCCAGGCTATCGATCCGCACACCACCACTACGACGGCTGCTGGAATGGATGAACTGGTTGTCACCCAGGTAGATCCCGGCGTGACTGACGCGGCCGCGACGGCCATTGGTGGCGAAAAACAGCAAGTCGCCCGGCTCCAGTTTGCTGCGAGAAACCAGCGGAGCGTCGACGTTGATCATTTCGCGGGTGGAACGTGGCAGGTTCAGGCCGGCTTCTTCACGAAACAGGTAACCGATGAAGCCGCTGCAATCAAATCCTGCTTCGGAGGTGCCGCCGAAACGGTAACGGGTACCGATCAGGGACATGCCGCGTTCAAGGATGCTGTCGGCCAGAACCGGAAGCTGATACGACTTGCCGCCGGCGAAGTCTGCCAGTTCTTTTTCGCTGGCCGCTTCTTCCTGCTCAAGCGCTTGTTGATAAAGAACGGAAGATTGGGCGGTAGCAGAGTTTTTGACCTGCTGTTGTTGCTCTTGCTGGGACACTGGAGAGTGAGCAGCGCAACCGAACAACAGGGTGACGAGTGCGAGAGGCACGAGGGGTGCAAAGCGATTTAGCATGGGCACGACCGTGGCTGATAGTTCTAAGAAGCCGAGACTATGCCTACTATCAAACTCATTTGCAAATTCAATCGACCTTTATGTGACTTCTTGGTTTCGCGTTTACATCTAAGCGCTTAAGCCCGTTTTAGACGTTCGCGCAGCCTGCAACCCTGTAGGAAAGCGGATTTCTTGACGCCTGAAATTTGCCGAAACCCGCTACAGGCCTTGGTTTTCACCAGCCTAGCGTTTCTTTCAGGAACGGGATGGTCAGCTTGCGTTGAGCCTGGAGGGAAGCCTGATCGAGACGTTCAAGCAGCTCGAAAAGCGCACTCATGCTGCGCGTACCGCGGGTCAAGATGAAATGCCCGACTTCATCGGTCAGGTGCAGGCCACGACGCGAGGCGCGCAGTTGCAAGGCACGCAATTTGTCTTCATCGGAGAGCGGACGCATCTGAAAGATCAGCGCCAGGGTCAGACGGGATTTGAGGTCCGCCAGCTTCACTGGCAGTTCACGCGGGGAGGTCGATGCGGCGATCAGCAGGCGCCGACCGCTGTCACGCAGACGATTGAACAGATGAAACAACGCCTCTTCCCAATCCGCCCGACCAGCCACCGCCTGCAAATCATCCAGGCAGACCAGTTCGTACTGTTCGAGGTTGTCAAGGATCGCGATACCGCGATCGAGCAGTTCGGCCAACGGCAAATACACCGCCGGCTCTCCCAGTTGCTCGAAGCGCAGGCAGGCCGCCTGCAACAAGTGCGTACGCCCTACCCCGTCCTTGCCCCAGAGATAAATCAGGCTTTCGGTCCAGCCGGCGTCGGCTTCGCATAGCCGCTCGACATAGCCGAGTGCAGCGGCATTGGCGCCTGGATAGTAATTGATAAAGGTAGCGTCATCACGCAGACGCACACCTAGGGGCAGCTGAATCGGTTTCATGCTGACTGAACAGTTCCAAAGGAACCGTTAGTGGCCTCTGTGTAAAGTTTGCGAAGTTTATACCCGTGAGGCGGGTCGCACAATGCGACAGACCACAAGCAAAATCAAAGGTTTGCGTTAACACCCTGGTTTTATGACAGTTTCTTTGGCGGCGCAGGTGACAGCCGCGCGAGGGATTCGGGCCAGCCCGGCAATGCACCAGGCTGGCCGCGATGGTTGATCAGCCGCTCTTAAATCCCGGACTCATCAACACCGCTGTACATATCAGAATCTTTATACAAATCATGCATATGGCGCACCAGCACCATGATCACAGCCGCCACCGGCAGCGCCAGCAGCACGCCGGTAAATCCGAACAGCTCGCCCCCAGCCAGAATCGCGAAGATCACCGCCACCGGGTGCAGACCGATCTTGTCCCCCACCAACAATGGCGTGAGCACCATGCCTTCCAGCGCCTGCCCCACCATAAACACCGCGACGATACCGAACAGGGGATACAGATCGCCGCCGAACTGGAACAGACCGGCAATCAAGGCCGCGCCGATCCCGATGACGAACCCCATGTACGGCACGATCGCCGCCAGACCGGCAATCAACCCGATCAACAGCCCCAGCTCCAGCCCGATCAACATCAGGCCGGCCGCGTAGATCACGCCCAACGCCACCATCACCAGCAACTGCCCGCGCACGAACGCACCGAGCACTTCATGGCATTCACCTGCCAGGGTCATAACCCGCTCTTCGCGGTCACGGGGCAGCAGGCTGCGGATCTTGGCCATCATCAGGTCCCAGTCCCGCAGCAGATAGAAGACTACTACCGGGATCAGCACCAGATTCGCCAGCAAGCCAATCAATGCAAGGCCGGAGGCCGTTGCCTGACTCAGCACCACTCCGACGATGTCAGTGGTCTGGCCCATGTGCTCACTGATCGCAGCCTTGAGCTTGTCGAACTTCCAGAAATTATCCGACAGTCCGAATTTCGATTGCGCCCATGGCAATGCAGTGTGCTGCAACCAATCGAGCATCTGCGGCGTCAGCTCATACAAGCGAAACAACTGCTTGGCGAGCATGGGTATCAACACCAACAGCAATGCCGTGAAGATCAAGGTAAACAGCGTAAACACCGCCACCACGCCCCAGGTCCGGGACAGGCCGGCCTTCTCCAGCCGATCCACCAGCGGGTCGAACAGATAGGCCAGCAGCAATGCGATCAGGAACGGGGTCAGGATCGGATGCAACAACCAGACAAACACGCAGAGCAGAACCACCCCACCCAACCAGAACCAACGCCGCGTATCGGCCATGTACCACTCCATATGCATCTATATAAAGAAAGAAAACTTACCAACGGAAACGCAGCTGCGGCGTCGGTGCCGGCGTTGGCGCTACGGCCGGTGTCGAACCGACGGCCGGTTGAACGGGGGTGGCGGGGGCTGGTGCCTCACCCGCTGGAACTTCCTGCAACCTGGCCAGCGACAATTGCGCCTTCAACTGTTCGGCACTGCCGTTGACCCGATAAAGAATCCGGTCGCCGTCGACACTTTGCAGGCGCGCACCAAACGGTTCCAGCAAGCGCCCAAGCGCCGCGTAATGTTCCAGATTCATGCCCTGCACTTCGAGCAATTGTTCGCCCGAAGCCCCCGGTTTGACGACAAACCGCGGTGCCAGCCGCTGACTGACCGCCAGCATCACCGCATCGGCCACCGCGGCCTGATCCGCGCCCTGCACGCTGCCCGCCTCCTTTTTATCGCCGAGCCACAAATTCCACTTGGCCTGCCACTGCCCGCCCTCTTCACGCGCATGCACCGCGAGCAAGGCATCCGCGTTGTAACGCTCCGATGCCCCGCGCAGTGGCGTCGCGTCCGTACCTTCCAGATTCGGTGCGGTGGCGACGATCTGCTCGCTCAGATCGGCCAGCGGCAAACGCAGCGGCAAGCCACGGTGTTGCGCGGCTCGACGCAACGGCGCAGCACTGGCCTGGCCATCGCCGACCAGGCTCGAACCCTCGGTGGAATCGTTCAACCACCAGCCGAGGATCGAAGGCCGGTTCGCCCCCCACAACGACAGCCCGGCACGGCGCAATGCCTGCTCGGTGGAGGCCGGGTCGAAATCGACCTTCAGCACTTCCGGCGGGCCGGCGTCAAAGCCGTACTGACTGATAATTTGCTGCGGATCCTTGCGCAGTGCCGCCAACCCCGGACTTTGCGCAGCCTTGGGATCGCCGGTCAGCCGCAACACCAGCGTCTCCAGCGCTTGCTGGGTCGCTTGATCGCGCACTTCCGGGGTTTGACCACTGACAGGCTGACGCACCTGATACAGATTTTTTACGGTTTCGGCATGACTCGCCAGGCTGACCAATGACATACAGCCCGCAAACAAAAATCTAGAAAAAAAACGCATGGCGGATTCCTGACGACAAGAGCGGCTGGAACAGGCCGCGTGAACCGGATTGAGCAAGGCTGTGACCACGCCCCCCAGCAAAACATTCACCTGACCCTGGTAAGTTTTTGCACTGTCCTAACGATAGACGGTTAATAGCGATACCTTATACAGCCATGAAGGAGGCGACCAACACGGGCAATGAAGGTTTTTTTAAGCGGATATGCCCCTGCTGTCGGCCTGAGGATGGCCGCTGCCCCTCAAGCCTGATAAAATCGCGCGCCTTCGCAGACCGGCAACAGCCGGGCACCCTGAAATTCGCGGATGGCAATCGCCTTCTTCAGTTTCGGTGGTCCCACTGGACTCGGTCGTTACCCCTGAATCCCCCCTAAAGGCCTGGATCATGAGCAAGCAACCCTCCCTGAGCTACAAGGACGCCGGTGTAGACATCGACGCCGGTGAAGCATTGGTCGAACGCATCAAGAGCGTCGCCAAGCGCACTGCGCGCCCGGAAGTCATGGGCGGCCTGGGCGGTTTCGGCGCCCTCTGCGAAATCCCGGCCGGCTACAAACAGCCAGTGCTGGTTTCCGGTACTGACGGCGTCGGCACCAAGCTGCGTCTGGCACTGAACCTGAACAAGCACGACAGCATCGGCATCGACCTGGTTGCCATGTGCGTGAACGACCTGGTGGTCTGCGGCGCCGAGCCGCTGTTCTTCCTCGACTACTATGCCACCGGCAAACTCAACGTCGAAACCGCGACCCAGGTCGTGACCGGCATTGGCGCTGGCTGTGAATTGTCCGGCTGCTCCCTGGTTGGCGGCGAAACCGCTGAAATGCCAGGCATGTACGAAGGTGAAGACTACGACCTGGCCGGCTTCTGCGTCGGCGTCGTGGAAAAATCCGAAATCATCGACGGTTCCAAAGTCGCTGCCGGCGATGCCCTGCTCGCCCTGCCGTCTTCCGGCCCGCACTCCAACGGCTACTCGCTGATCCGCAAGATCATCGAAGTGTCCGGTGCCGACATCGAAAACATCCAGCTCGACGGCAAACCGCTGACCGACCTGCTGATGGCCCCGACCCGCATCTACGTGAAGCCGCTGCTGAAGCTGATCAAGGAAACCGGCGCGGTCAAAGCCATGGCCCACATCACTGGTGGTGGCCTGCTGGACAACATCCCGCGCGTTCTGCCAAAAGGCGCACAAGCGGTGGTTGACGTCGCGAGCTGGACCCGTCCTGCGGTGTTCGACTGGCTGCAAGAGAAAGGCAACGTCGACGAAAACGAAATGCACCGCGTGCTGAACTGCGGCGTTGGCATGGTCATCTGCGTTGCTCAAGAGCATGTTGAAACCGCGCTGAACGTATTGCGTGAAGCCGGCGAGCAGCCTTGGGTCATCGGTCAGATCTCCACCGCTGCCGAAGGCGCGGCTTCGGTTGAACTGAAGAACCTCAAGGCACACTGATGCAAGAGCGGATGTCCCAGACCTGTGATGTGGTGGTGCTGTTGTCCGGCACCGGCAGTAACTTGCAGGCCTTGATCGACAGCACGCGGACCGGCGACAGCCCGGCCCGCATCGCTGCGGTGATTTCCAACCGCGCCGACGCCTACGGCCTGCAACGCGCCAGGGACGCGGGTATCGACACCCGCACCCTGGATCACAAGGCTTTCGAAGGCCGCGAGGCCTTCGATGCCGCGCTGATCGAACTGATCGATGCGTTCAATCCCAAACTCGTGGTACTGGCCGGGTTCATGCGCATTCTCAGCGCTGACTTCGTGCGCCACTACGCGGGTCGCCTGCTCAACATCCATCCCTCGCTGCTGCCCAAATACAAAGGGTTACACACTCATCAGCGCGCGCTGGAAGCCGGCGACACCGAGCACGGCTGCTCCGTGCACTTCGTCACCGAGGAACTCGATGGCGGACCACTGGTCGTACAGGCAGTAATACCGGTAGAGTTGCACGATTCGCCGCAGAGTCTGGCGCAGCGAGTCCATACCCAGGAACACCTGATCTACCCGTTGGCTGTACGCTGGTTTGCCGAAGGTCGTTTATCACTCGGCGAGCAAGGTGCTTTACTGGATGGAAAGTTGCTCGCGGCCAGCGGTCACTTGATTCGAACCTAGGAGATTTTATGCGTCGCGCCCTGCTCTTCGCTTGCGCTCTGTTCGCACTGCCCTTTGCGCAGGCTGCAGAACTTCAACCTTTCTCCGCCAGCTACACCGCTGACTGGAAGCAGTTGCCCATGAGCGGCACCGCTGAACGCAGCCTGACCAAACAAGCCAACGGCGCCTGGAAGCTCAGCTTCAAGGCCTCGATGATGATCGCCAGCCTGACCGAAGAAAGCACCCTGACGCTGGACAAGGACACCTTGCTGCCGCAGTCCTACCACTTCGAACGTGGCGGCCTGGGTAAAGCCAAGAAGGCTGACCTGGATTTCGACTGGACCAACAAAATGGTCACCGGCACTGATCGCGGTGACCCGGTCAAGATCCCGCTCAACCGCGGTATGGTCGACAAGTCCACTTATCAGCTCGCCCTGCAGCACGACGTGGCCGCTGGCAAGAAAAGCATGAGCTATCAGGTCGTCGACGATGGTGAAGTCGATACCTATGATTTCCGCGTGCTGGGTTCGGAAAAGGTCGACACCAAGGCTGGCCAGATCGAAGCAATCAAGGTCGAGCGCGTGCGCGACCCGACACAAAGCAAGCGCATCACCGTCCTGTGGTTCGCCAAGGATTGGGATTACCTGCTGGTTCGTCTGCAACAGGTTGAAACCGACGGCAAGGAGTACAACATCATGCTCCTCGACGGTACGGTCAACGGCAAGGCTGTCAAAGGCAGCTGATCCGGCTCGACTCCAAAATCCGGAATCCGATAAGGGTTCCGGATTTTTTTTGCCTGCTGATTTTCAGATCCGCGCCAGCGCCTGTGCCAGGTCGTCGCGCAGGTCTTCGACATCCTCGACCCCCACGGACAACCGCACCAACGCATCACCGATGCCGAGTTGCGCACGGGTCTCTTGAGGGATGCTGGCGTGGGTCATGATCGCCGGGTGCTCGATCAGGCTTTCCACCCCGCCCAGGCTCTCGGCCAAGGCGAAAATCCGCACACTCTCGAGGAAGCGCGTGGCACCGGCCAGGTCGCTGTTCAGGTCGAGGGAGATCATCCCGCCGAAACCACGCATCTGCCGCTGCGCCAGTACGTGCTGCGGGTGCGACGGCAGGCCCGGATAATAGACGCGCGCCACTTGCGGCTGACGCTCCAGCCATTGCGCCAGGTCCAGCGCGTTGTTGCAGTGGCGCTCCATGCGCAGCGCCAGGGTCTTCACGCCGCGCAGGGTGAGGAAAGCGTCGAACGGCCCGGCGATCGCGCCTACCGAGTTCTGCAGGAAGCCCAGACGCTCCGCCAGGTCCGCGTTTTGTCCAACCACCGCGATGCCGCCGATCACGTCGGAGTGGCCGTTCAGGTACTTGGTGGTCGAGTGCAGCACGATGTCGAAGCCCTGCTCCAGCGGGCGCTGTATCCACGGGCTGGCAAAGGTGTTGTCGGCCACACAAATGATGCCTCGCGAGCGACAGATGCGTCCGACGGCGGCGAGGTCCGTCAGGCTCAGCAAGGGATTGCTTGGCGTCTCGACCCAAACCATCTTCGTGTCGGGCTGCAGTGCCGCTTCGAATCCCTCCGGGTCAGTCAGATCGACGAAGCTGAAGCGATGCCCGGCGCTGCGTTTGCGCACCTTGTCGAACAGCCGAAAGGTGCCGCCGTACAAATCATTGCCGGAGACGATGTGCGAGCCCGCGTCGAGCAATTCGAGCACGGTGGAAATCGCAGCCAGCCCCGACGCGAACGCGAAGGCTCGGGTGCCGCCCTCGAGGTCTGCAACGCAACGCTCCAGCGCAAAGCGCGTCGGGTTGTGCGAGCGCCCGTAGTCGAAGCCTTTGTGCACACCGGGGCTCTGCTGCAAATAGGTGGAGTTGGCATAAATCGGCGGCATCAGCGCACCGGTGGAAGGGTCGGGCGTTTGCCCGGCATGGATCACACGGGTGGCGAAGGCGCGTGGTACTGCGTTTTCGTCGTGTTGACTCATGTAAGGGATCTCCGTAGGTGAATGAGCATGTCGACTCGAGTAATCAAGCCGTAGAAGCCCGAAGCGTCGGCGATGATCGCCACCAGCCCACGGTCGAGCTCCGCTCGCAGTTCCGCCAGACTGGCGCTGGGCGGCAGGGTTTGCAGCTTGTCGGTCATCGCGCTGGCCACACTCATGCGAAAGTGCGAAGCATCTTCCTGCAGGCCAAGCAGAATGTCGGACTCGTCGATCACGCCGACCAGCCGCTTCCCGCCCTCCAGCACCGGCAGTTGCGACACATCCGCCAGACGCATGCGCTGGAACGCGGTGAGCAGTGTGTCGTCCGGGCCTACGCTGATCACCCGGCCATCCTCGAAACGCCGCGAGATCAGGTCGCGCAGATCGCCATAATGTTTGTATTGCAACAGGCCCTGGTCGTTCATCCACTGGTCGTTGTAGACCTTCGACAGATAGCGTGTGCCGGTGTCGCAGACGAAGCTGACGACCCGCTTCGGCTCCGTCTGCTCGCGGCAATAACGCAACGCCGCCGCCAGCAGGGTGCCGGTCGAAGAGCCGCCGAGTATGCCTTCGGCGCGCAACAGCTGGCGGGCATGATCGAAGCTTTCCTCGTCGCTGATCGAATAGGCGTGGCGCACGCTGGACAGGTCGGCAATCGACGGAATGAAGTCCTCGCCGATGCCCTCCACCGCCCAGGAGCCGGGTGTGTTCATGGTGCCGCTGCGGCTGTATTCGGCCATCACCGAGCCGACCGGATCGGCCAGCACCATGACCAGGTCCGGTTGCACGCGGCGAAAGAAACGAGTCAGCCCGGTCAGGGTACCGGCCGAGCCGACGCCGACGACGATCGCGTCCACGTCATGCTGAGTCTGCGCCCAGATTTCCGGCGCGGTGCTGCATTCATGGGCCAGCGGGTTGGCCGGGTTGTTGAATTGATCGGCGAAGAATGCGTCGGGGATTTCCAGCGCCAGCCGCGCCGCAACGTCCTGGTAGTAATCGGGATGGCCCTTGCCGACATCGGAGCGAGTGATGTGCACCTCAGCGCCCATCGCCTTGAGGTGCAAGACCTTCTCGGTGGACATCTTGTCCGGCACCACCAACACCACTCGGTAACCCTTGGCACGACCGACCAAGGCCAGGCCCAGGCCGGTGTTGCCAGCGGTGGCCTCGACGATGGTGCCGCCAGGGCGCAGGCTGCCATCGCGTTCGGCCGTGTCGATCATCGCCAGACCGATGCGATCCTTGATCGAACCGCCGGGGTTCTGCGATTCGAGCTTGAGGAACAGCGTGCACGGGCCGGTATCGAAACGGCTGACGCGCACCAGCGGCGTGTTGCCGATCAGTTCGAGCACGGCGGGTCGGGAGTCGGTGGGCATGTCGTCACCTCGCTACGCAAATCAGCACTGGATGGACAGCAACCGACGGCGAGTCATCACGCGCCAGTCGCAAGTAAAGTATCGTTTGGACCATAGGCCGGGATGGCGCCACCCGCAACCTTGCACAGCCAGCCGGTAGCGCCGCCGGAACGACAAAACCGCTGCGCGTTCAGACCGAGAACCGCGCCACCATCGTATTCAGATCGACCGCCAACCGAGACAGCTCCTGGCTCGCGGCACTGGTTTGATTGGCCCCGGCCGACGTCTGTAACGCCAGATCGCGAATGTTCATCAGGTTGCGATCCACCTCGCGCGCGACAGCCGCTTGTTCCTCCGAGGCGCTGGCGATCACCAGGTTGCGCTCATTGATCAGGGTAAACGCCGTGGCGATTTCCTCCAGCGCCGTGCCCGCCGCTTTCGCCACTTCCAGAGTCGAACGCGCACGCGTGTTGCTCTGCTGCATCGAGCTGACCGCGGCATCGGTGCCTTTCTGGATGCCGGAAATCATCTGCTCGATTTCCTGGGTCGATTGCTGCGTCCGGTGCGCCAGCGCCCGCACTTCATCGGCCACAACCGCAAAGCCGCGCCCGGCACTCCCGGCCCGCGCCGCTTCGATGGCCGCGTTCAGGGCCAGCAAGTTCGTCTGCTCGGCAATCGAGCGAATCACATCCAGGACTTTGCTGATGACATAAACTTTCTGCGCCAGGTCCTCGACCTGGGTGGCGTTGGCGGTGACATCGTCGGCCAGGGATTCGATGGACAACACGGTCTGATGCACCTGCTCGCGACCGTGCTGGGCGATCCGGTCGGATTCCCGAGACGCTTCGGACGTGGCCACCGCATTGCTCGCGACCTCCTCCACCGCCGCGGTCATCTGATTCACCGCCGTGGCGGCCTGGTCGATTTCCAGGCTCTGTTGATGCAGGCCCCGGGTGGCCTCTTCGGTCACACAACTGAGCTCTTCCGAGGCCGAGGCCAATTGGCTGGATGAGTCGGAAATACGCCGCAGGGTTTCGCGCAAACTCCCCTGCATGCTCTTGAGGGCGTGCAACAGCCGCGCCGGCTCGTCCTTGCCGCTGATGCTGATATCACCGGTGAGATCGCCGCCAGCCACCCCTTCAGCCACCCTCAACGATTGGGAAAGCGGCAGGACAATGCTGCGGGTCAGCAGCAGCGCCAGCCCGATGGTCATCAGCGCTGTCAGGCCGATCATCACCCCGACCCAGACACGCGCATGGCTGAACACCTGGCGCGCGGCCTGCGTCGCCAGGTTAGCGTTGTGCTTGTTCAGTTCGACCAATGCCTTGAGGGTGGCGGCGATTTCATCGGCCAACGGGCTCATCTCGCCATTGAGGACAGCGGCCGCCTCCTCCACCCGTCCCTGAGCAGACAGCGTCATCACCTGAGTCTGGAACTGCAGGTATTGTTGCTCCGAGGCTTTGAAGCGATCGAACAGCACACGCTCTTCGGGCAGCACGATCAGCGCGTCATAGCGCTGCCGAGGTTCATCCAGGATGCCTTTGAGCTCGTTGAGTTTGCTGACGTTTTGCGCCAGCGCCTGCGGGTCCCGATTGATCAGCAGGCGCATGGTCAATGCCCGCAGCCGCAGCATGTCCTGATTCATCTCCCCGACCGCCATCACGCTGGGCAGCCAGTTGTCATCGACCTGATCGGACTGCGCGCGCATGTTCGACATTTGCAGCAGGGCGAACGCCCCCAATCCAAACACCATTAACGCCAGCAGGCCAAAACCCAGGCCCGCGCGCGGCGCAATATTGAGACTTCTGATACTCATTGCTCTGGTTCCTTCCAAAAGCGCTGCATCAACCCTGCAGCGGGCTGCTTAAGAAGGTATCGGCCCGGAGAAATTTTGCGTAAGACGAAAACGTGATATCAAAACGCCTTAACTGCTTCGATCACCGGGCGGTAACGGTTCAGCGTTCGGGAATGGGCGAGCTAGAAAGTGGAACGCGTCACTGGAAGAGTGCTCTATACCTTCAAGGTGTTTTTTGCTCGAATGACTTTTCCAGCTGCCCACGAGGTTTCCCATGACTGTCACCGTCAATACCGTTTCCACCGAAGGTTATCGTCACAGCGTCCAAATCGATGACCATGAACTGTTTGCCGACGTACCGACACTCGCCGGCGGCGAAGGCTCGGCACCCGAGCCACACGATTACTTCGACGCGGCCCTGGGTGCCTGCAAGGCCCTGACCCTGAAGATGTACGCGAAGAAGAAAGACATCCCGCTGACCGGTGTCACTGTCGAAGTCAAACGTGACAACAGCGAAGAGCAGAAAGGTAAATATGCCCTGCACGTCAAACTGACACTCAAAGGTGTGCTCTCCGACGCTCAGCGCGACGAGCTGCACCGCGTCGCCGACCGTTGCCCAGTCCACAAGTTGATGACCACCACTGACGTCAGCATCGAAACGCACCTGTCAGAAGGTGCCTTCAGCCAATAGCGGCAAGGGCTGCGCAAGCGGGTTATGCTCCACGCATTACCCGCTCAGCCTGGAATGCAGCATGAACACTCCGCTCGTGATCCGCCCCCGCGCCGAAGATGTCGAAGGCCAACCCATTCTTCGCCCACTGCCGTCAGCCAAATGCCGCAGCGTCGGGCCTTTCGTGTTTTTCGACCACATGCTTCAAACCCGTTATGAGGCGGGAAAAGGCATGAACATCCGTCAGCATCCGCACATTGGCCTGTCGACCCTCACCTACTTGTTCGAAGGAAAAATCCAGCACAAGGACAGCCTCGGCTCCGACCAGGTCGTGGAGGCCGGTGATGTCAGCTGGATGACGGCGGGCAGCGCGATCGCCCACGTCGAGCGCACGCCCGAGGCGTTGAAGGACAGCGGCTTCACGATGCATGGTTTGCAGATCTGGCTGGCCTCACCGAAAGAAAAAGAGCACGGCCCCGGACACTACAGCCACCATCCCGCGGCCACCCTGCCGGTCAGCGATAACCTGGGGGTGAAAATCCGCATGATTGCCGGGTCAGGCTTTTGCCTGGAATCACCGGTCCCGGTGCTTTCTCCTACGCTGTATGCCGAATTGAACCTGCAAACGGCGACCACCTTGCTGATTCCTGCCGAGCACGAAGAGCGGGCGTTGTATGTGCTGGACGGCGAGGTGCAACTGGATGGCGAGCTGATAGAACCGCATTCGCTGGTGGTATTGCCGGTCGGGGAAGAGATGACACTGTTCGCGGAAAGCGACTGTCATGCCGTGCTGTTTGGTGGTGCACCGCTGGATGGGCCGCGGCGGATCAACTGGAACTTCGTGGCGAGCGATCCGGCGTTGATCGATGAAGCACGGCGACGCTGGGCGGCCGGGGATTGGCCGACGGTGCCGGGGGAAAGTGAGCGAATCGAACTGCCAAAAGGACGAAGCGAGCCAACCCCGCTGTAACGATCAAAAAAAAACCCGCCGAAGCGGGTTTTTTTACAACGCGGTTAAACCGACAGCTCAACCAACAGCTTGTTGAGACGGCGCACGTACGCGGCCGGGTCTTTCAAGCTGTCGCCAGCGGCCAGTGCCGCCTGATCGAAGAGGATGTGCGACAGGTCGCCGAAGCGTTCGTCGCTCTGCTCGTTGTCGAGCTTCTCGATCAGCGGGTGAGCCGGGTTGAATTCGAAAATAGGCTTCGAATCCGGAACCTTCTGACCGCTGGCTTCGAGGATCTGACGCATCTGCATGCCCAGGTCCTGCTCGCCAATGGCCAGAATCGCCGGGGAATCGGTCAGGCGGTGGGAAACCCGAACTTCAGCGACGGAATCGCCCAGTGCAGTTTTCAGACGCTCAACCAGACCTTCCTTGGACTTGGCGACTTCTTCCGCAGCTTTCTTGTCTTCTTCCGAATCCAGATTGCCGAGGTCCAGGTCACCACGCGCCACGTCGACAAAGCTCTTGCCGTCGAAGTCGCTGAGGTAGCTCATCAGCCATTCGTCGATGCGGTCGGTCAGCAGCAGCACTTCGATGCCTTTCTTGCGGAAGACTTCCAGGTGCGGGCTGTTCTTGACTTGCGCGTAGGTCTCGCCGGTCAGGTAGTAAATCTTGTCCTGACCTTCCTTGGCGCGAGCCAGGTATTCGGCCAGACCCACCACTTGTTCGCCTTCATCACCGTTGGTCGATGCGAAACGCAGCAGGCCAGCGATTTTCTCTTTGTTGGCGAAGTCTTCTGCCGGGCCTTCTTTCATGACCTGGCCAAAGTTTTTCCAGAAGCTCTTGTATTGCTCAGGCTCGTTCTTCGCCAGCTTTTCCAGCATGTCGAGAACGCGCTTGGTCAGCGCCGACTTCATCGAATCGATGATCGGGTCTTTCTGCAGGATTTCCCGCGACACGTTCAGCGACAGGTCGTTGGAATCGACCACGCCTTTGATGAAGCGCAGGTACAGCGGCAGGAACGACTCCGCCTGATCCATCACGAACACGCGCTGCACGTACAGCTTCAGGCCTTTCGGCGCTTCACGCTGGTACAGATCGAATGGAGCACGGGCCGGCACGTAGAGCAGCGAGCTGTATTCAAGCTTGCCTTCGACCTTGTTGTGGCTCCAGCTCAGCGGGTTCTCGAAGTCATGAGCGACGTGTTTGTAGAACTCCTGGTATTCCTCGTCCTTGATCTCGGTACGCGGACGAGTCCACAGGGCGCTGGCGCGGTTGACAGTTTCCCATTCAACGGCCGGTTGTTCTTCGCCTTCAACGGCCGCCACTTCTTTCGGCAATTCGATCGGCAGAGCGATGTGGTCGGAGTACTTCTTGATGATGTTGCGCAGACGCCAGCCATCGGCGAATTCGTCTTCACCGGCTTTCAGGTGCAGGACGATACGAGTGCCGCGCTCGGCTTTATCGACGGTGGCAACTTCAAAATCGCCTTCACCCTTGGACGACCAGTGCACGCCTTCGCTGGCAGCAGCACCGGCACGACGGCTGAACACGTCGACTTTATCGGCGACGATGAATGCAGAGTAGAAACCCACACCGAATTGACCGATCAGGTGCGAGTCTTTTTTCTGATCGCCGGAAAGATGTTTCATGAAATCGGCAGTGCCGGATTTGGCGATGGTCCCCAGGTGGGTGATCGCATCTTCACGACTCATGCCAATGCCGTTGTCTTCGAGGGTGACGGTTTTAGCGTCCTTGTCGAAGCTCACACGGATTTTCAGTTCGGCGCCACCTTCCAGCAACTCGGGCTTGGACAGGGCTTCGAAGCGTAATTTGTCGACAGCGTCAGAGGCGTTAGAGATCAATTCGCGAAGGAAAATTTCCTTGTTGGAATACAGCGAATGGATCATGAGGTGCAGCAGTTGCTTCACCTCGGTCTGGAAGCCCAGGGTTTCCTTTTGAGTTTCCACACTCATGGTCATCAAACTCCAATCAGATGGCAGTGGCCGCGACCTGAAGGGTCGGCGGCGGGTTGTCATCAAAGTTGGGGGCTCAGTTCAGGATTTCAAGGGCTATTCAATTTTGAAATGGGCGCGGGCGGTGGCAATCGGTTCGGCTTCAGTGCTTTGCCAGGCCGTAATCGCGACGTTGGCCACTCGGCGGCCCTGCCGGCAAACCTGGCATCTGGCCCAGGTGTCGCGAAACTGCCCGGCACGCAAGTAGTCGAGGGAGAAATCGATGATCTTCGGGACTCCCGGCGAACCGGTGAAAATCAGCAGGTGCAGCGCCGCGGACAGCTCCATGAACCCGGCGATCACACCACCATGAATCGCCGGCAATAAAGGGTTACCAATGTTGTCCTTGTTGGCCGGCAAGCGAAACAGCAGATCATCCCCCACCCGCGAACATTCGACGCCGATCAGTTTGGCGTAGGGGATCAAGTGCAGCAGCGAGGCATAGTCGCCCTGCTCATGTGCCAGCTGAAGTTGTTCCTTGAAGGAATCGGTCATTTCGCACCTCCGGCGATAGCGCCGCCAAAGCCTTTGGTGCCCTTGATGGCTTTACCCATGCGCATGAAAGTGCCTACCACATGGGCGATGGGCTGCTCGGGGTCGTCCTGATAGGCGAAACCGCGAGCAAAGATCACATCCGTGGTCACCCGGTAGCACTGGGCAAAACCGTAGACATCCTTATGCGGCTCGGCGGCGTGCATGTAGTCGATGCGCAGGTCGAGGGTCGGACAAACTTCGAACTCGGGCAGCACGCAGAGGGTGGCCATGCCGCAGGCCGTGTCCATCAGCGAGGTCAGCGCCCCGCCATGAATCACACCGGTTTGCGGGTTGCCCACAATTTGCGGACTGTACGGCAGGATAACCGTCAATCCTTCGCTGCTGGCGCTGTGAACGCGCAGCCCCAGTACCTGACAATGTCGCAGCGCCGATAGAAACCGTGTAGCACGCTCAAAAACGGGGTTTTCGGCCATTTTGATAAACTCTTCTTAGTGTCCGGGCGACACAGCAGGTGTTTTAGTAAAAGTTCCCGTCGGAATAAACTTATATATCTGTATGAATTGAGGAACTTAACGCTATGCGCTGTGCTCGAAAGGCCAGTAGATATTTTCCATAAGGAGAAACACCCCATGCGTAAGACTTTAGCTATTGCCTTGATGTTGACCGCTTCCCTCGGTCTCGCTGCTTGCGATAAAAAATCCGAGGACAAAGCTCAAGATGCCGAAAAACATGCCGAGCAAGCTCAGCAAGACATGAGCAAAGCTCAGGATAAAGTGAACGACGCAGCGAAAGAAAACGCCGAAGCCGCCAAAGCTCAGGCTGAATCGGATGCAGCGGCAGCAAAAGAAGCACCTAAAAACTAAAACAGTTTTTAGCGTGATAAAGAAAACCCGCCAAGTGCGGGTTTTCTTTTGCCTGTTTTTTGTTTGCCTGGCAGGCGTTACAGCAAAATCGTTCTAAAAGTCGGACTAATCATCAATAGCAACGAACACAATAGTCCAATACCCCATACCAGGCTGCGCTGCCAGGCCAGATCAACCCAATAGCACAGCAAATAAATGATTCGCGTAATCACGAAGATGATTGCCAGCAAGTCGATCAGCCACCCCGCTGTCTGCGTGGTATACGCCATCAGCACCCCCACCGCGAACAGAATGAACGCCTCAAAACAGTTTTGATGAGCGGCCAACGCACGGGCACCAAAGCCAGTCAGTTGCGCCTGTTGCTGACGCGGCAGATGGTTGTCATAACCACCCAGGTCATTCATCGCTTTGGCCACGGGAATCTTTGCTACAAAAATCAGCAAGGCACTGATAAACACACACCAGAACGGAATACTCATCAAACAGCCTCTTTAATCGCCTCGGGCAATGGCGCCTCTGTAGGTGTATAGACCATCACGTCAAGAACGTCGGAATGAAACTCCCGGCGATACAACACCAGCACCACACCGGTACTCATCAACATGAACAACCACGGGCTGACGAACCAGGCCAGCATGGTCATGCCGAAGTAGTAGGAGCGGAGTCCGAAGTTGAACTGGTTGGCGGCCATGGAAATGACGCGGGCCGCCCGGGCAGCGAAGGCTTTGCGTTCTTGTTCGGATACGTGACGCTCACCGACCATAGGCGCCGAGCCCACCAGAATGGCCGCAAAGTTGTACTGGCGCATGCACCAGCTGAACGTAAAGAACGCATAGACAAACACCAGCGCCAGACACAGCAACTTGATCTCCGACATCCCCTGGGATGCCTGCTGCACCATCGGGATATCCGCCAACAACGACACTGCCCGTTCGGAAGCTCCGAGCACCGTGAGAATGCCGGCCAGGATAATCAGTGTGCTGGAGGCGAAGAACGAGGCGTTGCGCTCCAGATTACCGATCACGCTGGCGTCAGCGATGCGGTTGTCGCGCAACAGCATGCGGCGCATCCAGTCTTCGCGATAAAGGTGCAGCACGCTGGCCAGGCACGCAGTGTCGCGGCCCTTCCACGTCGCATAACGGGTGTAGCCGCCCCAGCAGATGGCGAACCAGAGCGCGGCGAGGATGTGGATCATGTTGGCGTGGATGAACGACATGCAGGTCCTTGTGGTGTGTATTCGGAGAACTGAAACCTGTGGGAGCGAGCCTGCTCGCGATGGCGGTAGATCAGCCAACATATCTATTGAATGTAAAGCCGCCATCGCGAGCGGGCTCGCTCCCACATTAGATTTGGCAATGCTTCGACGTTAGCTCAAGGAAAAAGACACTGCCCCCCTCCAAAAAAAATGCCCCGTATCGATTGATACGGGGCATTTCCTTGTGTGTTCACGACCCGCTTGTGGCAGGCCATGAAGCGGCTTAAGCCAGTGCTTCTTCGCGCTTGCCCAGCAGGCGATCGCAAACCACCGCGACGACCAGGGTCATGACCGACGGTACCAGCCAGGCCAGGCCTTGCTCGCTCAGCGGCAGGTGGGACAACTGAGTCGGCATCCAGTCCGCCAGACCCGCGCCCTTGAGGGCGTCGATCAAACCGAAGATAAACGACACCAGCATCACCGGACCGACGATGCGGCCCTGCTCATGCCAGAAATCCTTGCAGAAGCTCAGGGCGACCAAGGCGATGCACGGCGGGTAGATCGCGGTCAGCACCGGGATCGAGAAAGCAATCAGCTTGGTCAGGCCCAGGTTGGACACAAACAGCGAGAACACCGCCAGGATGATGACCAACGTCTTGTAGGACAGCGGCAGCACACGACTGAAGTATTCGGCGCAGGCGCAGGTCAGACCCACCGCCGTCACCAGGCAAGCCAGGGAGATCAGCACCGCCAGAAAACCGCTGCCCAAAGAACCGAAGGTGTGTTGTACGTAAGCGTGCAACACCGCCGCGCCGTTGGTGGCACCCGCGGCCACTTCATGGCTGCCCGAACCGAGACGGAACAGGCTGACGTAAACCAGCGCCAGGCCCACGCCGGCAATCAGCCCGGCGATGATCGCATAACGGGTAATCAACACCGGCGACTCGACGCCACGGGAGCGGATTGCGTTGACAATGACAATGCCAAACACCAGCGCACCCAAGGTATCCATGGTCAGGTAACCGTTGATGAAGCCTTGGGAGAACGGCGCTGCCACGTATTCCGGGGTGGCCACGCCGACATCACCGGCCGGCAATGCAAACGCGGCGATGCCGAGCGCGGCCAGGGCTATGATCTTCAGCGGTGCGAGGAAACGTCCTACGGTATCCAGCAGCCGGCCCGGATAGAGCGAGATGAAAAACACCAGCAGGAAGTACACCGAGCTGTAGAGGAACAGCGCCAACGGGCTCTCGCCAGTCAGTGGCGCCAAGCCGACTTCGAATGACACGGTGGCGGTGCGCGGTGTCGCGAACAGCGGGCCGACAGCGAGGTAGCACGCGGCCGCCAGCAGGCCACCGGCGACTTTCCCGATCGGGCTGCTCAAGGCATCCATGGCGCCACCGACCTTGGCCAGGGCAACAACGGTGATCACCGGCAGACCGACTGCAGTGATCAGAAAGCCCAGCGCCGCCAGCCAGACATGTGGACCGGATTGCAGACCGACGATAGGCGGGAAGATGATGTTGCCAGCCCCGACAAACAGGGCAAACGTCATAAAACCAAGTGCCAGGATGTCCTGGCCTTTCAACACTTTCATTAAGGAAATACCACACTACTGAATCGGAATTTAGAGAGGGATTTCCCTGAGGGGTGAGGGAAATGCTGTCGGTCCGTATAGGACTGACCCGTTTAGCGCGTAGCAACCTTGTGGGCCGCGGACGCAAAAATGGCTGCTAGCCTAACGAATTTGCCCAACAAACGCACTGTTAGGGTGCGATCTATCCGATACGCGACATTTCCGTGTCGCGTTTACATATCTAATTTACTTACAAAGAACCCTGTGGCGAGGGGATTTATCCCCGTTCGACTGCGCAGCAGTCGTAAAACCATCGCATGCGGTGCATCTGATACACCTCGGATGCAGGTTTTAGGATCGCTTCGCGACCCAACGGGGATAAATCCCCTCGCCACAAAAGCCCGGTACAAATCCCGGAAACGACAAAGGCCACCCGAAGGTGGCCTTTGTTTGGTGAAGCGTCAGATAAGCGCGAGGCTTACTTGATTGCCCAACCAGTCAGCTCGGACAATGCCTTGCCGATGTCTGCCAGCGAACGCACGGTTTTAACGCCTGCGTCTTCCAGGGCAGCAAACTTCTCGTCTGCAGTGCCTTTGCCGCCAGAGATGATTGCGCCAGCATGGCCCATGCGCTTGCCCGCAGGGGCAGTCACACCAGCGATGTAGGAAACAACCGGCTTGGTCACGTGTGCCTTGATGTAGGCAGCCGCTTCTTCTTCAGCCGAACCGCCGATCTCACCGATCATCACGATCGCTTCGGTCTTCGGGTCTTCCTGGAACAGCTTCAGGATGTCGATGAAGTTCGAGCCCGGGATCGGGTCACCGCCGATGCCGACGCAAGTCGACTGACCGAAACCGGCGTCAGTAGTTTGCTTCACAGCTTCGTAGGTCAGGGTGCCGGAACGGGAAACGATACCGACTTTGCCTGGCAAGTGAATGTGACCTGGCATGATGCCGATCTTGCATTCGCCTGGAGTGATCACGCCTGGGCAGTTAGGACCGATCAGGACTACGCCCAGCTCGTCGCACTTGACCTTGGCATCCAGCATGTCCAGGGTAGGAATGCCTTCAGTGATGCAAACGATCAGCTTGATGCCGCCGAATGCTGCTTCCAGGATGGAGTCTTTGCAGAAAGGAGCTGGAACGTAGATCACGCTGGCGGTGGCGCCAGTGGCAGCTACAGCGTCTTTCACGGTGTTGAACACTGGCAGACCCAGGTGCTCGGTGCCACCTTTACCAGGAGTTACGCCACCTACCATCTTGGTGCCGTATTCGATGGCTTGCTGGGTGTGGAAACTACCTTGCGAACCGGTAATACCCTGGCAGATAACTTTGGTGTCTTTATTGATCAGGACGCTCATTATTTGCCCTCCGCAGCTTTGACAACTTGTTGAGCAGCGTCGGTCAGGCTGGTAGCAGCGATGATGTTCAAACCGCTTTCTGCCAGTACTTTAGCGCCCAGCTCAGCGTTGTTGCCTTCAAGGCGAACAACAACCGGGATTTTCACGCCGACTTCTTTCACAGCGCCGATGATGCCTTCGGCAATCATGTCGCAACGAACGATGCCGCCGAAGATGTTGACCAATACTGCAGCGACGTTAGTGTCGGACAGGATGATCTTGAACGCTTCGGTAACGCGTTCTTTGGTAGCACCGCCGCCCACGTCGAGGAAGTTGGCTGGTTTGCCGCCATGCAGGTTGACGATGTCCATGGTACCCATGGCCAGGCCAGCACCGTTGACCATGCAACCGATGTTGCCTTCCAGTGCTACGTAGTTCAGTTCGAACTTGGCAGCGTGCGCTTCGCGCGGATCGTCTTGCGACGGATCGTGGAAAGTCTTCAGCTTAGGCTGACGGTACATGGCGTTGGCGTCGATGTTGATCTTGGCGTCGAGGCAATGCAGATCGCCGTCAGCCTTGATCACCAGCGGGTTCACTTCCAGCAGAGCCAGGTCGTGATCCTTGAACAGCTTGGCCAGACCTACGAAGATCTTGGCGAACTGAGCAACTTGCTTGCCTTCCAGACCCAGCTGGAATGCCAGCTCGCGACCCTGGAATGGCTGAGCGCCAACCAGTGGATCGATAGTGGCCTTGAGGATTTTCTCAGGGGTGTCGTGAGCGATTTTCTCGATGTCCACGCCACCTTCGGTGGAAGCCATGAACACGATGCGACGGCTCGAACGGTCAACGACAGCGCCCAGGTACAGCTCTTTAGCGATATCAGTGCACGATTCAACCAGGATCTTGGTGACTGGCTGACCATTGGCATCAGTCTGGTAAGTCACCAGACGCTTGCCCAACCACTGTTGAGCGAATGCTTTGGCGTCTTCTTTGCTGCGAACCAGCTTAACGCCGCCCGCTTTACCGCGACCACCTGCGTGAACCTGGGCTTTGACAACCCATTCGGTCCCGCCGATCTTGTCGCACGCTTCTGCTGCTGCTTCCGGGGTGTCTACGGCGAAACCCTGGGATACTGGCAGGCCGTATTCAGCGAACAGCTGCTTACCCTGATACTCGTGAAGATTCATGCTTATTACCGTCTTCGTTAGGTACTGCGCATTCGGTGCTGCACTTGTTCAAGTGCCGCACCACCTGTGACTGCTGCTTGCGTAGGTGTTCCGGATAACCGGTGAGACTACGCAAGGCTGCGTCCGGCGGACATTCCGCGGTGAGTCTTGCACGCAAGGCTCACGACGGGCCTTCCGCCGTGGTTTCTTATTGTCTTGTCTTAACGCTTCTTGCGGTTGGCGATGTGGATGGCGCCGCCATTCACAGCCAGAGCTGCTTCGTGCAAGGCTTCGGACAGGGTCGGATGGGAGAAAACCATCATGCCCAGGTCTTCCGCGCTGGTGCCGAATTCCATACCGATCGCGCCCTGCTGAACCAGTTCTGCAGCGCTCGGGCCAATCACGTGGACGCCCAATACGCGGTCAGTCTTGGCATCGGCAATGACTTTCACGAAACCGCCGGTGTCGTTGGCTGCCATGGCACGGCCACTGGCTGCGAACGGGAAGGTGCCAACGTTAACTTCAACGCCTTCAGCCTTCAAGGCCTGCTCGGTTTTGCCGACCCACGCGATTTCCGGGTGAGTATAAATAACCGACGGGATCAAGTCATAGTTCATCTGGGCTTTGTGGCCCTTGATGCGCTCGACGACCATGATGCCCTCTTCCGAGGCCTTGTGTGCCAGCATCATGCCGCGAACCACGTCGCCGATCGCGTAAACGCCCGGTACGGTGGTGGCGCAGTGATCGTCAACGTGCACGAAACCGCGCTCGTCCAGGGTCACGCCGCAATCAGCGGACAGCAGATCAGTGGTCACCGGACGGCGACCAACGGCTACGATCAGCTTGTCGAAAGTGATGTTCTGTTCGCCGTTGGCATCGGTGTAGTTCACGACTACTTCGTTGCCGTTCACTTTGGAACCGGTAACACGAGCGCCCAGCTTGATGTCCAGACCTTGTTTGGTCAGGGTTTTCAGCGCTTCCTTGGAAACGGCAGCGTCAGCGGCCATCAGGAAGGTGTCCAGCGCTTCAAGAACGGTTACTTCTGCGCCCAGACGGGACCAGACCGAACCCAGTTCCAGACCGATCACGCCAGCGCCGATCACGCCCAGACGTTTAGGTACGGATTGGAATTCCAGCGCGCCAGTCGAATCGACGATCACATTCTGGTCAACCGGAGCTGGCGGAATGTCGATCGGACGCGAGCCCGGAGCCAGAATCACGTTCTCGGCTTCAATGATTTCTACCGAACCGTCTGGCTTGGTGACTTCGACTTTCTTGCCGGCCAGCAGTTTGCCGTGGCCCTGGATCGAGGTCACACCGTTGGCTTTGAACAGGGTGGCAACACCCGAAGTCAGGCCTTTGACGATGTTGGCTTTACGGCCGACCATTGCTGGCACGTCCATGGTCACGCCAGCGTGGTTGATACCGTGGATCGCGAAGCCGTCCTGGGCTTCGTGGAATTTCCAGGAGCTGTCCAGCAGCGCCTTGGATGGAATGCAGCCGACGTTCAGGCAAGTACCGCCGAGGGCCAGTTTGCCTTCCTTGTCGGTGTATTTCTCGATGCAGGCAGTGGAGAGGCCCAGTTGCGCTGCTTTAATGGCAGCCACGTAACCGCCAGGGCCCGCGCCAATCACTACCAGGTCGAATTTCTGAGTCATGTGTCATTCCTTCTCGAATCAAACCGGACAGTCCCTTTTGGGGACTGTCGTGGGACGAAGCTGGTCATTACAGGAGGACCGTCCATCACTGGACGGCCCGTGCAACGAAATCAGATATCCAGCAGCAAACGAGCCGGGTCTTCCAGCAGGTTCTTGATGGTAACCAGGAAGGTCACAGCTTCTTTGCCATCGATCAGACGGTGATCGTAGGACAGAGCCAGGTACATCATCGGACGGATAACAACCTGACCGTTGATCGCCATAGGACGCTGCAGAATGTTGTGCATGCCCAGGATGGCCGCTTGCGGCGGGTTGACGATCGGAGTCGACATCATCGAACCGAAAGTACCACCGTTGGTGATGGTGAACGTACCGCCGGTCATCTCGTCCATCGACAGTTTGCCGTCGCGAGCCTTCTTGCCGAAGGTGGCGATGCCGCCTTCGATTTCAGCCAGGCTCATCAGTTCGGCGTTACGCAGAACCGGAACAACCAGGCCGCGGTCGCTGGAAACAGCAACACCGACGTCAGCGTAGCCGTGGTAAACGATGTCAGCACCGTCGATCGACGCGTTGACAGCCGGGAAGCGTTTCAGCGCTTCGGTGGCCGCCTTGACGAAGAACGACATGAAGCCCAGGCGCACGCCGTTGTGGGATTTCTCGAACAGATCCTTGTACTTCGAACGCAGGGCCATGACTTCGGTCATGTCGACTTCGTTGAAAGTGGTCAGCATCGCCATGTTCGATTGAGCTTCAACCAGACGCTTGGCGACAGTGGCCCGTACGCGGGTCATCGGTACGCGCTTCTCGATGCGATCGCCGGCAGCGAACACCGGAGCAGCAGCGGCAGGCGCAGCAGCCTTGGCAGGCGCGGCAGCCGGAGCGGCTTTCTTGGCAGCTACAGCGGCAACAACGTCTTCCTTGGTCACACGACCGCCTTTGCCAGTGCCGGCAACGGAAGCGATGTTGATAGCGTTTTCTTCAGCCAGCTTGCGAGCAGCCGGTGCAGCAACAGGATCATCTTCGCCTTCAGCGGCTGGAGCAGCAGCTTGTGCAGCGGCAGGAGCAGCGGCAGCAGCTGGAGCGGAAGCAGCGCCGCCCGCTTCGATGGAGCCCAGGACTTCGTCGGACAGAACGGTGTCGCCTTCGTTCTTGACGATAGCGCCCAGCACGCCATCAGCGGTAGCCAACACTTCCAATACGACTTTGTCAGTTTCGATGTCGACGATCAGGTCATCGCGCTTGACAGCGTCGCCCGGCTGTTTGTGCCAGGTGGCAACGGTGCCATCGGCAACCGATTCCGGGAAAGTGGGGGCTTTGATTTCGATAGCCATTATCTGTGGGTCCTTAAATTCGGTTTCAGGTGCGCGAAGGCGTTAAACAGTAAAGGCGTCTTGCAGCAGTTTTTCCTGCTGCTCAGCGTGCATCGATGCATAACCACAAGCAGGTGCAGCAGAAGCATCACGACCGGCGTACTCGAGGAAGAGTGCTTTGTTGTGATTGCCAACGATGCGGCGCATGTGGTGCTGGCTGCAGTACCAGGCACCCTGGTTCATCGGCTCTTCCTGACACCAAACGATATGTTTGAGGTTGGTGTACGGAGCCAGGACTTCGTTCAAGTCGTCCTCAGGGAATGGGTACAGCTGCTCGATACGCACGATGGCGATGTCATCACGACCTTCGGCACGACGTTTTTCCAGCAGGTCGTAATAGACCTTGCCGCTACACAGAACAACGCGCTCGACCTTTTTCGGGTCCAGGGTATCGATTTCCGGGATAACGGTCTGGAACGAACCTTCAGCCAGATCTTCCAGGGTCGAGATCGCCAGTTTATGACGCAGCAGCGACTTCGGCGTCAGGACTATCAATGGCTTGCGCAGTGGGCGAATCACCTGACGACGCAGCAAGTGGTAGATCTGGGCCGGCGTAGTCGGTACCGCCACCTGAATGTTGTGCTCGGCGCACAGCTGCAGGTAACGCTCCAGACGAGCCGAAGAGTGCTCCGGACCCTGACCTTCGTAACCGTGCGGCAGCAGCATGGTCAGACCGCAGAGACGGCCCCACTTGTGCTCGCCACTGGTGATGAACTGGTCGATTACCACCTGGGCACCGTTGGCGAAGTCGCCGAACTGGGCTTCCCAGATCACCAGCGCCTCAGGCGTGGTGGTCGAGTAACCGTATTCGAACGCCAGCACGGCTTCTTCGGACAGGAACGAATCGTACAGGTCGAAACGTGGCTGGCCTTTGTACAGGTTTTGCAGCGGGATGTAGGTGCCCGCGTCTTTCTGGTTGTGCAAGACAGCGTGACGGTGCGAGAACGTACCGCGACCGATGTCCTGACCCGTCATGCGAATCGGGTGACCTTCGAACGCCAGGGTCGCGTACGCCATGGTTTCGGCGTAACCCCAGTTGATCGGCAGGCCGCCGGCTTGCATTTTCTGACGGTCTTCGTAGATTTTCGAGACCTGGCGCTGAACCACGAAGCCTTCCGGAATTTCCAGCAGCTTGGCGGACAGTTCCTGCAAGGTTTTCAGATCGAAGCGAGTGTCGTGACGTGCGGTCCAGGCGTGGCCCAGATACGGACGCCAGTCCACGAACAACTCTTTGTTCGGCTCTTTGACCAGGCTTTTTACAACATGCAGACCGTTGTCCAGCGCGTTGCGGTATTCATCGACTTTCGCCTGAACACGCTCTGCGTCCAGCACACCGCCCTGGGTCAGACGATCGGCATACAGCTCACGGGTGGTGCGCTGCTTGGTGATCTGCTGATACATGATTGGCTGTGTGCCGCTTGGCTCGTCGGCCTCGTTGTGGCCACGACGACGGTAGCAGACCAGGTCGATCACCACGTCACGCTTGAACTGCATGCGGTAGTCGATGGCCAGCTGGGTCACGAACAATACGGCTTCCGGATCATCACCATTCACATGGAGGATCGGCGCCTGGATCATCTTCGCAACGTCGGTCGCGTACTCGGTGGAGCGCGAGTCCAGCGGGTTGCTGATGGTGAAACCGACCTGGTTGTTGATCACGATGTGCACGGTGCCGCCGGTCTTGAAACCGCGGGTCTGCGACATCTGGAAGGTTTCCATCACCACGCCTTGACCGGCGAATGCCGCGTCACCGTGGATGGAGATCGGCAGGACCTTCTCGCCGGTAGGGTCGTTACGACGATCCTGACGGGCGCGAACCGAACCCTCAACCACTGGAGAAACGATTTCCAGGTGGGACGGGTTGAATGCCATCGCCAGGTGAACTTCACCGCCGGTGGTCATCACGTTGGACGAGAAGCCCTGGTGATACTTCACGTCACCGGAACCCAGCTCGACCTTCTTCTTGCCTTCGAACTCGTCGAACAGCTCGCGCGGGTTCTTGCCGAAGGTGTTGACCAGCACGTTCAGACGACCACGGTGGGCCATGCCGATCACGATTTCCTTGGTGCCGTAGGAACCGGAACGCTGGATCAGCTCGTCGAGCATCGGAATCAGGCTCTCGCCGCCTTCCAGACCGAAACGCTTGGTACCCGGGTATTTGGTACCCAGGTATTTTTCCAGACCTTCGCCGGCGGTGACGCGCTCGAGCAGGTGGCTCTTGATGTCGGCGGAGTACGTCGGACGGCCACGCACGCTTTCCAGACGCTGCTGAAACCACTGGCGCTGCTCGGAATCGGTGATGTGCGTAAATTCAGCGCCGATGGTGCGGCAATATGTCTGCTGCAACGCTTCGTGAATTTCGCGTAGGCTCGCCTCCTCTTTGCCGATGAACAGGTCGCCGGCACGGAAGGTCGTATCAAGATCGGCATTGGTCAAGCCGTAATGATTGATCGACAGGTCTGCAGGTGCAGGACGCTGCCACAGCCCCAGCGGGTCAAGCTGGGCTGCCTGGTGGCCACGCATACGGTAGGCCTGGATCAATCGCAGCACTTCAACTTGCTTCTTCTCGTGCTCACTGCTCACGCTACCGGCGGAAACCGGTTGGGCGCGGCGCTGGTTCTTTGCCAGCAAGACGAAATGATCGCGAATTGTGGAGTGCGAAACATCGGTGGCAGGGTTGCCGTCAGCAGGCAACTTCTGGAAGTAGGTGCGCCACTCTTCTGGCACAGCGTTAGGGTCGTGCAGGTAGAGCTCATAGAGCTCTTCCACATAGGCAGCGTTACTACCGGATAGGTAGGCGCTGTTCCACATGCGCTGCATCACGCTTTCTTGCATGCTTGGTCACCCTCGGTTAGGGGAACACCACCGGCGTCGACACCGAGCACGCTTGCAGAAGTCCGAATGCAGCGACTAAAACAAGCCACTTAGGATCACGCTGATAGTCCGGGTACCAGCCCGGATGCCCCTGCTTGTCTCATTTCTTCAAAATAAGAGCCGCAGCCTTATAAGCTGCTGCTCAGGTTAAGACTACGGCGCCGGTTGAAGCCTGCGCCGTAGCATCTACGGGTACAGCGGTCTTGCGGGTACTACAGCTGAATCACACGCCGCTTTGCAGAAGCATGTTACGAATGTGACCGATGGCCTTAGTCGGGTTCAGGCCTTTCGGGCAAACGTTGACGCAGTTCATGATCCCGCGGCAGCGGAATACGCTGAACGGGTCATCCAGCGAAGCCAGACGCTCGGCAGTCTTGGTGTCGCGGCTGTCTGCCAGGAAGCGATACGCTTGCAGCAGAGCAGCTGGACCCAGGAACTTGTCCGGGTTCCACCAGAAGGACGGGCAAGAGGTCGAGCAGCAAGCGCACAGGATGCACTCGTACAGACCGTCGAGCTTTTCACGCTCTTCAGGGGTCTGCAGACGTTCGATGGCCGGAGCCGGCGTGTCGTTCTGCAGGTATGGCTTAACCTTTTCGTATTGCTTGTAGAAGATGCTCATATCGACGACCAGGTCACGGATAACCGGCAAACCTGGCAGAGGACGAACGATCAGCTTGTTACCTTTTACGACAGCAGACAGCGGCGTGACGCAGGCCAGACCGTTTTTGCCGTTGATGTTCATGCCGTCGGAACCGCAAACACCTTCACGGCAAGAGCGACGATAGGAGAAACCTTCGTCCTGCTCTTTGATCAGGGCCAGCACATCCAGCACCATCAGGTCTTTACCACCGGTATCGACCGAAAATTCCTGCATGAACGGCGCAGCGTCCTGATCAGGGTTGTAGCGATAAACACTGACTTTCAACATGGCGGCCACCCTTAATAAGTCCGAATCTTAGGTTCAAAAGTCGGAACAGTCTTCGGCGAGAAGTTCACAGCACGCTTGGTTACGCGCTTGTCACCCGGGAAGTACAGGGTGTGGCACAGCCAGTTTTCGTCGTCGCGATCTTCGTAGTCTTCACGGGCGTGAGCGCCGCGGGACTCTTTGCGGATCTCAGCGGCGATGGCGGTAGCTTCGGCCACTTCCAGCAGGTTCTGCAATTCCAGCGCTTCGATACGAGCGGTGTTGAACGCCTGGCTCTTGTCGTTGATCTTGACGTTGGCGATACGGCCACGAAGATCAGCCAGTTGAGCAATACCCTTCTGCATGTATTCGCCGGTACGGAACACACCGAAGTAGTTCTGCATGCAGCTTTGCAGTTCTTTACGCAGGGTGGCGACGTCTTCGCCTTCGGTACGCGAGTTCAGAGCGGACAGACGGGCCAGGGCCGTTTCAATGTTGGCGTCGGTGGCGTCGTCGTATTCGATGCCTTCAGTCAGCGCTTTTTCCAGGTGCAGACCAGCCGCACGGCCGAACACAACCAGGTCGAGCAACGAGTTGCCGCCCAGACGGTTGGCACCGTGAACCGATACGCACGCAACTTCACCCACTGCGAACAGGCCAGGGATGATGGTGTCGACGCCGTCGGCATCCTGAGTGATCGCCTGGCCGTGAATGTTGGTCGGAACGCCGCCCATCATATAGTGGCAAGTCGGAACGACCGGAACCGGAGCAACCACCGGGTCAACGTGAGCAAACGTCTTGGACAGTTCGCAGATGCCTGGCAGACGGCTGTGCAGCACTTCCTCGCCCAGGTGATCGAGCTTGAGCAGTACGTGGTCGCCATCCGGACCGCAACCGTTACCGGCGATGATTTCTTTAACCATCGAGCGGGCAACAACGTCACGACCGGCAAGGTCCTTGGCGTTCGGAGCGTAGCGCTCCATGAAACGCTCGCCGTGCTTGTTGATGAGGTAACCACCTTCACCACGGCAGCCTTCAGTAACCAGTACACCAGCGCCGGCGATGCCGGTCGGGTGGAACTGCCACATTTCGATGTCTTGCACCGGCACGCCAGCACGCAGAGCCATGCCGACGCCGTCACCGGTGTTGATCAAGGCGTTGGTGGTGGACGAGTAGATACGACCGGCACCGCCAGTGGCCAGAACGGTGGCCTTGGCGCGAATGTAGCTGGTTTCACCGGTTTCGATGCAGATGGCGATCACACCGACGAATGCGCCGTCCTGGTTTTTCACCAGATCAACAGCGTAGTACTCGTTCAGGAACGTGGTGCCGGCTTTCAGGTTGCCCTGATAAAGCGTGTGCAGCAGCGCGTGACCGGTACGGTCGGAGGCGGCGCAGGTACGGGCAGCCTGGCCACCCTTACCGTAATCCTTCGACTGACCGCCGAATGGACGCTGGTAGATACGACCTTGTTCGGTACGCGAGAACGGCAGACCCATGTGGTCCAGTTCGAACACCGCGGCCGGGCCTTCCTGACACATGTATTCGATAGCGTCCTGGTCACCGATATAGTCGGAACCCTTGACGGTATCGTACATGTGCCAGCGCCAGTCATCGTTCGGATCAGCCGAAGCGATGGCGCAGGTAATGCCACCCTGAGCGGACACAGTGTGCGAACGGGTAGGGAAAACCTTGGTGATTACGGCAGTCTTGTGACCGCCCTGTGCCAGTTGCAGCGCTGCGCGCATGCCGGCACCGCCACCACCAATAATGATGGCGTCGAAAGAAATCGTTGGAATGTTAGCCATGAATCAGATACCCCAGAGAATCTGCACACCCCAGACGAAGTAAGCGAACATCGCAACGCCGCATACTGCCTGGAAAAGGAAACGTACTGCAGTCGCGGACTTGCCCAGCGCCATTGGCGTCAGGTAGTCGGTCGCGATGGTCCACATGCCGACCCAGGCGTGAGCGCCCAGGGCCACAAGGGCCAGCAGACTGAAGATACGCATCCCGTTGTGGGCGAACAGGCCATGCCATTGGTCATAGCCAATGCCCGGATTCGCTACAAGGTATCCGATCAGGAAGATGAAATAAGCCGCGAGAACGACCGCAGACACACGTTGCGCCATCCAGTCATAAAGACCGGAACGCGAAAGGTTCGTAACGCTGGTTACCATATCCAAACTCCTGCCAGAACGATCAGCACCACGGAAACGGCGATGATAATTTTCGAGCCCAGGCGGCCGCCTTCCAGCGTCTCACCGATGCCCATGTCCATGATCAAGTGGCGCACACCGGCTACCAGGTGATACAGAAGAGCGGACAGGAGGCCCCATGCTACGAACTTGGCCAGCGGGCTGGTCAAGCATGCCTTCACCTCGGCAAAACCTTCCTCGGAATCCAGAGACTTGCCCAATGCATAAAGCATGAAGCCAAGGCCCAGAAAGAGAATGATGCCGGAAACACGGTGAAGAAACGACGTAACGCCGGTGATGGGGAGTTTGATGGTCCTTAGGTCTAGGTTTACAGGTCGTTGGCTTTTCACGGCTTTTTTTTCACACTGAAGAGCCCCTAACAATCAGGGCAAAGTTGTTGGGGAGTGCACTGGTCAGGTAACCACCACCCAGGGATGCGACCCCCAATAAAGCAGGCCCAAAAGCCCCTGGCGGTCGGTGGCCGAGTATAGACAGTTAGGCTACTAATGACAACGCGTTCACCTTCCCCTAATAGCGCATTGCACAAGTCGGATAAAAGGCGTAAATGGCAGGCAATTTCGAGGAAAAAGTCCGGTTAAAGCCTTCTGGAGCAAGACTTTAGGCAAATTGACATTCGAATTTATCTCACTATAGTGGTGCGGGCCCTGCGTGGGGGGTCTGTCTGATGATTTCAAGCATAAATAGGAGGCCACATGGCTGACAAAAAAGCGCAGTTGATCATCGAGGGCGCAGCCCCCGTCGAGCTGCCCATTTTAACCGGCACCGTTGGTCCCGATGTTATCGATGTTCGGGGCCTGACGGCCACGGGCCGTTTCACCTTTGACCCTGGTTTCATGTCGACAGCTTCCTGCGAGTCGAAGATCACCTATATCGACGGCGACAACGGCATCCTGCTGCACCGCGGCTACCCGATCGAACAGCTGGCTGAAAAGTCGGACTACCTGGAAACCTGCTATCTGCTGCTCAACGGCGAATTGCCGACTGCAGAACAGAAGGCCCAGTTCGTCAGCACCGTAAAGAACCACACCATGGTTCACGAGCAGCTGAAGACGTTCTTCAACGGTTTCCGTCGCGACGCCCACCCAATGGCCGTCATGTGCGGTGTAGTCGGCGCCCTCTCGGCCTTCTACCACGACTCCCTGGACATCAATAACCCGCAGCATCGCGAGATCTCCGCGATCCGCCTGGTTGCCAAGATGCCGACCCTGGCAGCGATGGTTTACAAGTACTCGATGGGGCAACCCATGATGTACCCGCGCAACGACCTGACGTACGCGGAAAACTTCCTGCACATGATGTTCAACACCCCGTGCGAGATCAAACCGATCAGCCCGGTACTCGCCAACGCCATGGACAAGATCTTCATCCTCCATGCCGACCACGAGCAGAACGCATCGACTTCCACCGTACGCTTGGCCGGCTCTTCGGGTGCCAACCCGTTCGCCTGTATCGCCGCCGGTATCGCTGCACTGTGGGGCCCTGCCCACGGCGGCGCGAACGAAGCCGTTCTGACCATGCTCGATGAAATTGGCGATGTGTCGAACATCGACAAGTACATCGCCAAGGCCAAGGACAAGAACGATCCGTTCAAACTGATGGGCTTCGGTCACCGGGTTTACAAAAACCGCGACCCACGCGCAACAGTGATGAAGCAGACCTGCGACGAAGTACTGAAGGAACTGGGCATCACCAACGATCCGCAACTCGAACTGGCCATGCGCCTGGAAGAGATCGCCCTGACCGACCCGTACTTCATCGAACGCTCGCTGTACCCGAACGTCGACTTCTACTCGGGGATCATCCTCAAGGCGATCGGCATTCCAACCAGCATGTTCACCGTGATCTTCGCTTTGGCGCGGACTGTCGGCTGGATCTCCCACTGGAAAGAAATGCTCTCCAGCCCGTACAAGATTGGCCGCCCGCGCCAGCTGTACACCGGCTACGAGTCGCGTGACATCACCAAGCTGGAAGACCGCAAATAAGACCTGTCTTGCGATAACGTCTTAAAGTTGCACCGGGAACGGCCTCTATTTATATAGAGGCCGTTTTTGTTTGTGCGATGAACCTGATCGTTCCTACGCTCTGCGTGGGAATGCATTCCGTGACTTTCCGCGTCACCATTGCGCAGGACACTAGTTTGGCGTCGAGAGCGGAACGCGGAGCGTCCCCGGCGGCATTCCCACGCAGAGCGTGGGAACGATCAGTGAGCGGCAGGCTGTTGATCTGGCTTTGGCTTTGTATGTTGATCCTGCTTTTGATCTTTCGCCCCTTCACACCCTGAGCCTCTATCAAGTTGATCCCGTCCCGCGAAACAGCCTTCGCGAGCAAGCCCGCTCCCACAAGGACCGATAACCGCCCAAAAAAATACCCCGATCTCTCGACCGGGGCATTTCTATTTAACGCAGCTTATATATCCAAGCCTGAAGCCTTAGTGCGAAACCGCCCCACTCGCGCCCAAGCCCGTCTGCGAACGAACGAACTGAGGGAAGAACAGCGCCCGCTCATTAACGCCGGCCGTCGACTTGTCAGTGATCGAGAAGAACCAGATCCCGACAAACGCAATGGCCATGGAGAACAGCGCCGGGTACTCATACGGGAAGATAGCCTTCTCGTGATGCAGGATCTGCACCCAAATGGTTGGCCCAAGGACCATCAAACCAACGGCACTGATCAGCCCCAACCAGCCACCGATCATCGCACCACGTGTGGTCAGCTTCTTCCAGTACATCGAAAGCAGCAGCACCGGGAAGTTACAGCTCGCCGCGATGGAGAACGCCAGGCCCACCATGAACGCGATGTTCTGGCTTTCGAACAGAATGCCCAAGCCGATTGCCAACACACCCAGGCAGACGGTGGTGATTTTCGAAACGCGAATCTCGTCCTTGTCGTTGGCCTTGCCCTTCTTGATCACGCTGGCATAAAGGTCGTGAGACACAGCCGTAGCGCCGGCGAGCGTCAAACCAGCCACTACAGCCAGGATGGTTGCGAACGCTACAGCCGAGATGAAGCCCAGGAAGATACTGCCGCCCACCGCGTTAGCCAGGTGCACCGCCGCCATGTTGTTGCCGCCCAACAGCGCGCCAGCAGCATCTTTAAAGGCAGGGTTGGTGCTGACCAGCAAGATCGCGCCGAAGCCGATGATGAACGTCAGAATGTAGAAGTAGCCGATGAAGCCGGTTGCATACAGCACGCTCTTGCGAGCTTCTTTCGCGTCACTCACGGTGAAGAAGCGCATCAGAATGTGCGGCAGGCCAGCGGTACCGAACATCAGCGCCAGACCAAGGGAGAATGCCGAGACCGGGTCTTTCACCAGCCCGCCCGGGCTCATGATGGCTTCACCTTTAGGGTGAACCTTGATCGCCTCGGAAAACAGCAAGCTGAAGTCGAAGTTGACGTGTTTCATGACCATCAGCGCCATGAACGAAGCACCGGAGAGCAGCAACACGGCCTTGATGATCTGCACCCAGGTGGTCGCCAGCATGCCGCCGAACAACACATACATGCACATCAGGATACCGACCAGGATCACGGCAACGTAGTAGTCGAGACCGAACAGCAGCTGGATCAGCTTGCCGGCACCAACCATTTGCGCGATCAGGTAGAACGCCACCACCACCAGCGAACCGCAAGCAGACAGCGTGCGGATCTGGGTCTGCCCAAGGCGGTAGGACGCCACGTCGGCAAAGGTGTACTTACCCAGGTTGCGCAGGCGCTCGGCGATCAGGAACAGAATGATCGGCCAGCCCACCAGGAAGCCGATCGAGTAGATCAGGCCGTCGTAACCGGAAGTGAACACCAGAGCGGAAATACCCAGGAAGGACGCCGCCGACATGTAGTCACCGGCAATCGCCAGACCGTTCTGGAAGCCGGTGATCTTGCCACCTGCCGCATAGTAGTCAGCCGCCGAATTGTTGCGCTTGGAAGCCCAGTAGGTGATGCACAGGGTCAGGCCAACGAACGCGACGAACATCAGGATCGCGGAAACGTTGAGCGGTTGTTTGTGCACTTCGCCGGTCAGGGCTTCACCTGCCCAGGCGCCAGGTGCAAAGGCTGCGATGCTCAATAGAGCCATTAGACGCCGGATCATTGCTGAGCCTCCTTGAGAATCGCATTGTTCAGGTCGTCGAATTCGCCATTGGCGCGTCGTACGTAGATTGCAGTCAGGATAAAGGCCGAGAGAATCAGCCCGACACCAATCGGTATTCCCCAGGTAATCGAAGACTCGGGGCTGATTTTTGCCCCCAGAATATGCGGCCCGTAAGCAATCAAAAGGATGAATCCGGAGTAAAGCCCAAGCATGATCGCCGAAAGAATCCAGGCGAACCTTTCTCGCTTACTAACCAGCTCCTTGAAGCGCGGGCTGTTTTGAATCGAGAGGTAAATGCTGTCGTTCATTGTTTTTATCCTCGCAGCACAGATGAAGTTGGAACGTTATCCACTCTATGCGGCTACGGAACTGGTTCCAGACGACCTTAGTATTAGAACGACATGACAGAATTGCCATTTTCCAGCAGACGCTGAAACCAATGTGGGAGCGAGCCTGCTCGCGATAGCGGTGTGTCAGTCAACAGCAATTTCGACTGATACACTGCTATCGCGAGCAGGCTCGCTCCCACAAGTGAAGCAAAAGGCCGCTTGGCGGTTATGCCAAGCGGCCTTGAGAAGTGCTGACCAGACGCGTCAGCTCAAATCATTTAGTCCAATCTGCAACGCGTTCCGGGTGCTTGGCGACCCAATCCTTCGCGGCGGCTTCAGGTTTGGCACCATCCTGAATGGCCAACATGACTTCGCCGATTTCGTCTTTCGACGCCCACTGGAAGTTCTTCAGGAACTTGGCAACTTCCGGAGCCTTGGTTGCCAGTTCTTTGCTGCCGATGTTGTTTACAGTTTCAGCCGCGCCATAAACGCCTTTCGGGTCGTCCAGGAAGCGCAGTTTCCACTTGGCGAACATCCAGTGCGGCACCCAACCGGTAACAGCAATGGATTCGTTTTTCTTCTCGGCACGGGTCAGCTCGGCAATCATGCCGGCGCCGGAACTGGCCTTGAGTTGGTAACCGGTGAGATCGTAGTCCTTGATGGCCTGTTCGGACTTGATCATTACGCCCGAACCGGCGTCGATGCCGACGATGCGATTTTTGAAGCTGTCGTCGGTTTTCAGATCGGCAATACTTTTGGCTTTGACGTACTCCGGCACGATCAGGCCAATTCTTGCGTCCTTGAAGTTCGGACCGTAATCGACGACCTGGTCCTTGTTCTTGGTCCAGTATTCACCATGAGTCACAGGCAGCCACGCAGACATCATGGCATCGAGTTTGCCAGTGGCCACACCCTGCCACATGATCCCGGTGGCAACTGCTTGCAGTTTCACGTCATAACCAAGTTTCTGCCTGATCACTTCAGCAGCCACGTTGGTCGTGGCAACACTGTCCGACCAGCCGTCGACATAACCGATAGTCACTGCCTTGCCTTCGGCGCTGGCCAAAGTAGAGCTGATCGCCAGCACCAAAGCGGCACCTGCGCCCAAGAGTCGTCGCATCTTCATCGTTACTTCCCCGAAAGTGCTGCACTCGACGGATGCCGAGTCGCGTCAACGTATTGTTATAGTGCACAGCGCGCCCATCACGCCCACCGCAAACTCATCCGAACATCAGCGCGATTTATCTATGAGAGCACTGACGCGTCGATAATCAACCTCAGGACAATGACGACCTTCTCTGCCAGCGACCTCAAGGCATCGAGAAACGACATCAGAACGCCATTAATCTAGACCACCGAAAGTCCGCCCGCCAATCCGCCCAAACTTTGCATGTCAAAAGTATGCAGGCCACCAGCCATGCGGCAAATGAAGGTAACATGCGCGGCTTTGCTCCCAGACGGCCTGACCATGCCCGCGACATCCCGCTTTCCTTTTTTTGCTTATCTATTCGCCTGCCTGCTGGGGCTTTTTGCCCTGGGTGGTTTCTGGTATGGCCTCGGTAAACCGGTGGTGCTGCCAGACGTGGCCAGTGCGACGCACAAGCTGCAATGCGCCTCCTACACCCCGTTCGACAAGGACCAATCGCCGTTCGATCAGCCGTTCAAGCTGCGCCCCGAGCGCATGGACGCCGACCTCGCACTGCTGGCCAAAAGCTTCGAATGCATCCGCACCTACTCCATGACCGGCCTCGAGGCGCTGCCCGACCTGGCGCGCAAGCACGGGCTGAAGCTGATGATCGGCGCCTGGGTCAACAGCAACGCGGTGGACACCGCCAAGGAAGTCGACTTGCTGATCGCCTCGGCCAACGCCAACGCGGACGTGGTGACCTCGGTGATCGTCGGCAATGAAACCCTGTTGCGCAAGGAAGTCACGGGCGCGCAACTGGTCAAGCTCATCAGTAAAGTCAAAAGCCAGGTCAAGCAACCCGTCACTTACGCCGACGTCTGGGAGTTCTGGCTCAAGCACCCGGAAATCGCCCCGGCGGTGGATTTCCTGACTATCCATTTGTTGCCGTACTGGGAAGATGACCCTTCGAATATCGACGCGGCCCTGCAGCATGTGGCCGAAGTACGTCAGGTGTTTGGCAACAAGTTCGCCCCCAAGGACGTGATGATTGGTGAAACCGGCTGGCCCAGCGAAGGCCGCCAGCGTGAAACAGCCCTGCCAAGCCGAGTCAATGAAGCCAGGTTCATTCGTGCTTTTGTCATCATGGCGGAGCAGCAAGGCTGGCATTACAACCTGATCGAAGCCTTCGACCAGCCGTGGAAACGCGCCAGCGAAGGTGCGGTCGGTGGTTACTGGGGGCTGTTCGATGCCGATCGTCAGGACAAGGGCGTGCTTGCCGGTCCGGTGTCGAACGTACCTTTCTGGACGCAGTGGCTGGCGGTGGGTGGTTTGATTTTCCTTGGCACGTTGATCCTCGGCGGCCGTGTACGCAGCACTCGCGCCGCGCTGGTTCTACCGTTGCTCGGTGCGCTGGCCGCTTGCTCGATTGGCGCCTGGGGTGATCTGGCCCGTGTCACCACGCGGTTTACCAGTGAATGGTTGTGGGTCGCTTTGCTGACGGCGTTGAATGTGTTGGTGCTGGCCCATGCGGCACTGACCCTGAGCCCTCGGGCCGGTTGGCGCGGACGGACGTTCAATGCGCTGGAACGTCGGGCGGGCTGGTTGCTCGCGGTGGCCGGGTTTGCCGCTGCAGTGACCATGCTGGAGCTGGTGTTCGATCCGCGCTATCGCAGCTTCCCGAGCGTCGCGTTCATCCTTCCGGCGCTGGTTTATCTGTGCCGCCCGGTCAGTGTGCCGCGTCGGGAGATTGCCCTGTTGACCTTCATCATCGGTGCCGGCATTGCGCCGCAGCTTTACCGTGAAGGCTTGCAGAACCAGCAGGCCTGGGGTTGGGCGCTGGTGAGTGTATTGATGGTTGCAGCATTGTGGCGCAGTTTGCGGGTTCGCAGGGCTTAGTCTTCGGCGCATCTGCCGGCCTCTTCGCGAGCAAGCCCGCTCCCACATTTGACCGCGTTTATCCTGAAGAACTCGGTCAAATGTGGGAGCGGGCTTGCTCGCGAAGACTGACCATCAGACGCTGCGGGAAGCCCGGACCAGACGCAATCCAGCAAGCACCACCGCAAAAACAGCCAACGTCGTGTTGTACAACGCCAACGCCGGCAACCCGAACACCAGCGCCAGCACCGCCAACCACCACCCTGCCCGGCCCGGCAGCACAAACCCGATAACGGCTGCCGCCAATGCCGCGAAGCCCAATACCTTGAAGTGAATCATCAAGCCCAGGCTCGAACGAACCTGGCATTCCCAGCGGCTCGCTTCGTCCACGCAGATGCCGACCCATTGAGCATCCTCCATGAAGCCATACCGCGCGCCATAACTGGCGGCCAGCCATAACGGCAGGAGAACGAGCAGCAGAATCACAGGCAGACGGCGGGACATGAAGCACTCCAATCAACGAAATCGGCGGCCAGCTTAATCTCCCGCCAGCGCTAAGCAAGCGCATGTGACAGATAATTGGTCACGGAATCACTGCAAAGTGTATCGTCCAGCTACTATTACTCCGAAATTAGGCCTGATTGGTGCCGACTCATGGCACTTTGGCGCAACCCCCGTGGTCATAGCCTGCGAACTTCATTCGGCACCTTTCTCTAAGGGATCTAGTCATGCTCCGTTCCTTGCGCTTCGCCGCCTTGTTTGGCGGCCTTATTTTGAGTGCGTCCGCACTGGCGGTGGACATCGACGCCGCCAGTTATGGCTACCCCTTGACCAACCCGTTCGAGGCGACCATCGCAACGACACCGCCGGACTTGCGTCCGGAGTTGCCGCTGGACGATGACATCGATCAGCAAACCCGCAGCGTCAGGTTGCGCCCGGAGCGTGAATTCGATTTGCCGGACAACTTCTGGCCGGTGAAGAAACTCACCTACCGCATCGCCACCCAGGATAAAGCCGCTCCGCTGATTTTCCTGATCGCCGGCACCGGCGCGCGCTATGACAGCACCCATAACGAATACCTGAAGAAGCTCTACTACAAGGCCGGCTACCACGTGGTGCAACTGTCGTCGCCCACCAGCTTCGACTTCATGAGCGCCGCCTCACGCTTTGCCACACCCGGTATCACCAAGGAAGATGCCGAAGACATGTATCGGGTGATGCAGGCCGTGCGGGCACAAAACCCGAATGTGGACGTTACCGATTACTACCTGACCGGCTACAGCCTGGGTGCCCTGGACGCAGCGTTCGTCGCGCACCTGGATGAAACCCGTCGCAGCTTCAACTTCAAGAAAGTCTTGCTGCTCAACCCGCCGGTCAACCTCTACACCTCGATTACCAACCTGGACAAGCTGGTCCAGACCGAGGTCAAGGGCATCAACAACAGCACCACGTTCTATGAGCTGGTGCTGGATAAACTGACCCGCTACTTCCAGCAGAAAGGCTACATCGACCTCAACGATGCGCTGCTCTACGACTTCCAGCAGTCCAAGCAGCACCTGAGCAACGAACAGATGGCCATGCTGATCGGCACTTCGTTCCGCTTCTCGGCAGCCGACATTGCCTTCACCTCGGACCTGATCAACCGTCGCGGCCTGATCATTCCACAGAAATTCCCGATCACCGAAGGCACCACCCTCACGCCGTTCCTCAAGCGCGCGCTGCAGTGCGACTTCGATTGCTACATCACCGAGCAAGTCATCCCTATGTGGCGCGCCCGTACCGACGGCGGGAGCCTGCTGCAACTGATCGACCAGGTCAGTTTGTATGCACTCAAGGATTACCTGCGCGACAGTCCGAAAATCGCCGTCATGCACAACGCCGACGACGTGATTCTCGGCCCTGGCGACCTGGGTTTCCTGCGCAAGACTTTTGGTGATCGCTTGACCGTTTACCCACTGGGCGGCCATTGCGGCAACCTTAATTACCGCGTCAACAGCGACGCCATGCTGGAGTTTTTCCGTGGCTAAATACCTCCTGCTTATCGCAGCGCTACTCTGCGCAGGCGTCGCCAATGCCGACAACAGCAAAGCCAACGCACCGGTTGTGATTGACAGTGATGGCTTCAAGGAGCCGCTGAGCAAACTCAAATTCAACCCGGGACTGGATCAACGCGAGTTCGAACGCTCCACGCTTAACGCACTGAACGTCTACGACCCGTTGGAAGAGTGGAACCGCCGCGTCTACCACTTCAACTACCGCTTCGACCAATGGGTGTTCCTGCCAGTGGTCGACGGCTATCGCTACATCACGCCGAGTTTCCTGCGCACTGGCGTGAGCAACTTCTTCAATAACATTGGTGACGTGCCGAACCTGTTGAACAGCTTGCTGCAGTTCAAGGGGCAGCGCTCGATGGAAACCACCGCGCGCCTGCTGCTCAACACCACCGTCGGCATCGCCGGCCTGTGGGACCCGGCCACCGCCATGGGGCTGCCGCGCCAGAACGAAGACTTCGGCCAGACGCTGGGCTTCTACGGTGTACCGGGCGGCGCCTACTTCGTGTTGCCAATCCTCGGCCCATCGAACATCCGCGACACTGGCGGCCTGGTGGCGGACTTCAGCGCAGAATCGGCAATCAACTTCCTGAACGTCGCCGAGGTCAGCTCCAACCATCCTGAAGTCTTGCTCCTGCGTTCCATCGACAAGCGCTATCAGACCGGCTTCCGCTATGGCCAACTGAACTCGCCGTTCGAGTACGAGAAAGTGCGCTACGTGTACACCGAGTCGCGCAAGTTGCAGATCGCCGAGTAATTCATCGGCAACAAAAAAGGCCATTCGATGCGAATCGAATGGCCTGATCGTTCCCACGCTCTGCGTGGGAATGCAGCCCGTGACGCTCTGCGTCACACCTGGAAGCGGACGCAGAGCGTCCAATTGAGGCATTCCCACGCAGAGCGTGGGAACAATCAAACACCCACAGGTTTAGCCTTTCACTGCTTTCCAGATTTTGCTCGCGGCCATGACGCCTACCAACACCACCGCCCCCGCCACAATCCCCGCCACCGCGTTCAGCAACGTCGGCACGATAAACCCGGCACCGCCCGCCCCTGCGCTGACGGTCTCAATCCAGTGATGAACCACCGGCACGCCGTGGGTGAGAATCCCGCCACCCACCAGGAACATCGCTGCCGTGCCGATCACCGACAGGCTTTTCATCATGTACGGCGCCGCACGCAGAATCCCGGCGCCGATGCTTTTGGCCATCTGGCCAGGCTTCTGGGTCAGCCACAAACCGAGGTCGTCGAGTTTGACGATGCCCGCCACCAGGCCATACACGCCGATGGTCATGACGATGGCAATGCCCGACAGCACGATGACTTGCTGGGTCAGCGAAGCATCCGCCACGGTACCCAGAGTGATGGCGATGATTTCCGCCGACAGAATGAAGTCAGTGCGGATGGCACCTTTGATCTTGTCTTTCTCGAACGCCACCAGATCGACCGCCGGATCAGCCACGGCTTCGACCAGCTCAGCATGTTCGGCCTGATCTTCAGCCTTGCTGTGCAGGAATTTGTGCGCCAGCTTCTCGAAACCTTCGAAACACAGGTAGGCGCCACCGACCATCAATAGCGGCGTGACCAGCCACGGAATGAACGCACTGATGGCCAGGGCCGAGGGCACCAGGATCAGCTTGTTCAGAAACGAGCCCTTGGCCACCGCCCATACCACCGGGATTTCCCGCTCGGCACGCACGCCGGAAACCTGCTGGGCATTGAGCGCCAGATCGTCGCCGAGCACGCCGGCGGTCTTCTTGGCGGCCATTTTGGTCATCAATGCCACGTCGTCGAGTACCGCGGCAATGTCGTCGATCAGCAACAGCAAACTGCTTCCTGCCATGAATCAGGTTTCCTTCGAATAGTGAATGCTGCGCAGCATAGCGCGGCCGAACGTGCTGCGGGGCATTCTTGAGCGCCGCGCGAGGCCGGTGCTACCATGCGCAACCGCCAGCACAGGCAAGGAACCACCTGGTTTATGAGCACTATCCGCGAGCGCAACAAAGAACTGATCCTGCGTGCCGCCAGCGAAGAATTTGCCGACAAGGGCTTCGCTGCGACCAAAACCAGTGACATCGCAGCCAAGGCGGGATTGCCCAAGCCCAACGTCTACTACTACTTCAAATCCAAGGAAAACCTCTACCGCGAGGTCCTGGAAAGCATCATCGAACCGATTCTGCAGGCCTCGACACCGTTCAATGCCGACGGCGTGCCCAGTGAAGTGCTGAGCGGCTACATCCGCTCGAAAATCCGCATCTCCCGCGACCTGCCCTTCGCCTCCAAGGTGTTCGCCAGCGAAATCATGCACGGCGCCCCGCACCTGAGCGCTGATCTGGTTGAACGACTCAACGGCCAGGCCAAGCACAACATCGACTGCATCCAGACCTGGATCGACCGCGGCCAGATCGCCCCGATCGACCCCAACCACCTGATGTTCAGCATCTGGGCCGCGACCCAGACCTATGCCGACTTTGATTGGCAGATTTCCGCGGTAACCGGTAAAGCGAAGCTGGATGAGGCGGATTACGAGGCGGCGGCGCAGACGATTATCCGGTTGGTGTTGAAGGGGTGTGAGCCGGACTGATACACCGCAGCGCGCCCTTCGCGAGCAAGCCCGCTCCCACACTCGATCTCCGCAACACCGAAGATCCCCTGTGGGAGCGGGCTCGCGAAGGGGGCAACTCGATCCAAAGACTAAAGCCAAATAGCATCCCACAACGGATAGTCGCCAAGCTTCCCAACCACCCCCGCCCGCAATGGGTTGGCGACAACATATCGGGCGAGTTTCACCAAATCCTCATCTCGTCGCAAAGCACGATCATGAAAACTCTGCTGCCAAAGGCTGCCCATTCTTCCAGTCTCAGCATTGATTGTTCGGGCACTCAACGATTTGGCCTGACACATCAATTGGCCCAATGACCCTTTTTGCAACTGGATCAGCCAGTGAAAGTGATCGGGCATGACCACAAAGGCCAAGGTGTCGGCAAACCCGTGATCCTGTGCTTGTTTGAATTGGTGGACGACCATCCTGCCCAACGTGTAATCCCTGAAAACAGGCTCTCGCTTGAGGGTGTTGGCAGTCAGAAGATAAATGCGGTTTTGCTCGGCATAGCGGCCGATGCGCAAGCGGTGTGAAGCTGATAGCTCAGGCATTCCTTTGCCTCTTTCATGGATGAAATCAAGAAAAGGCTAGATCAGCGAACCGGGAACTGAGGGGCGGACTTTTAGCTGGATGTGTCTGAAGGATCGCCTTCGCGAGCAAGCCCGCTCCCACATTGGGATTTGTGGTGTTCACACAATTTGTGTCCACCGACGAACCAGTGTGGGAGCGGGCTTGCTCGCGAAGGCGTTAGATCAGTCAACACACAATCAAGCAGTCACCCCCGCATCCGCCCGCAACCCCGCCGCCTCGATCGCAGTGATCGCACATTGCTCATCAACATCCGAAAGATCCCCGCTGATACCGACAGCCCCCAGCACGTTCCCGTCCTGATCCCGAATCAACACCCCACCCGGTGCCGGCACCACACTGCCCTGCCCCAGACTGTTCAAAGCGGCGATAAACGCCGGTCGTTGTTGTGCGTCCAGTGCCAGCAGGCGTGAGCCTTTACCCAGGGCAATGGCGCCCCAGGCTTTGCCGATGGCGATCTGCGGGCGCAGCAGGCTGGCGCCGTCTTCACGCTGCAGGGTGACCAAGTGTCCACCCGCATCCAGTACCGCGATGGTCAATGGAGCCGCCGAGATTGCACGCCCTGCGGAAATAGCCTGATTGGCCAGGTTGACTGCGACTTTCAAGGTTAAAGCGCTCATGGTGCCGTCCTCATTTTGTTATAGGGAAAGCTGCTGGACTGCGTTTTGTTCGACAGTCCGATGCAACAAATAGAACACAATGAGTTATTTTTTTGTATACAATAATTCTCGAAAAACGCCAAATGCGACGAAAAGCCACAGTAGATTGGGCTTCCGACGAATGAAACGGCCGCTTGAGAAAATGGATTGACCTGTGCCGTCCGCCGTGAATACACTCTGCACAAAGCCACTTGTATACAATTACAAAACGTAAGAGGCACCAAAACCATGAGCAAAATGAGAGCAATCGAAGCCGCCGTTCTGGTGATGCGCCGTGAAGGGGTTGATACCGCTTTTGGCATCCCGGGCGCCGCGATCAACCCGCTGTACTCCGCCTTGCAGAAGGTCGGTGGCATCGATCACGTCCTCGCTCGCCACGTTGAAGGCGCCTCGCACATGGCCGAGGGCTACACCCGCACCAAGGCCGGCAACATCGGCGTGTGCATCGGCACTTCGGGACCTGCCGGTACCGACATGGTCACCGGGCTCTACAGTGCCTCGGCCGACTCGATCCCGATTCTTTGCATTACCGGCCAGGCTCCCCGCGCTCGGATGCACAAGGAAGACTTCCAGGCCGTCGACATTACCTCGATCGTCAAGCCAGTGACCAAATGGGCAACCACCGTCATGGAACCGGGCCAGGTGCCTTACGCGTTCCAGAAAGCCTTCTACGAAATGCGCTCCGGCCGTCCAGGCCCGGTGCTGATCGATCTGCCGTTCGACGTGCAGATGGCTGAAATCGAATTCGACATCGACGCCTATGAACCACTGCCGCTGGCCAAGCCAACCGCGAACCGCGTGCAAATCGAGAAGGCCCTGGCCATGCTCGATCAGGCCGAGCGTCCGTTGCTGGTGGCCGGCGGCGGCATCATCAACGCCGACGCCAGCGAATTGCTGGTGGAATTTGCCGAGCTGACCGGTATTCCGGTGGTTCCGACTTTGATGGGCTGGGGCACCATCCCGGATGATCACCCGTTGATGGTCGGCATGGTCGGTCTGCAAACCTCGCACCGCTACGGCAACGCGACGATGCTCAAATCCGACCTGGTGCTGGGTGTCGGTAACCGTTGGGCCAACCGTCACACCGGTTCGATCGACGTTTACACCGAAGGCCGCAAGTTCATCCACGTTGACATCGAACCGACCCAGATCGGCCGCGTGTTCACCCCGGACCTGGGCATCGTTTCCGATGCCGCTGCCGCCCTGACCGTGTTCATCGAAGTCGCTCGCGAATGGCAAGCCGCCGGCAAACTGAAAAACCGCAGCGCCTGGCTGCAAGACTGCCAGCAGCGCAAATCCAGCTTGCAGCGCAAGACTCACTTCGACAACGTGCCGGTCAAGCCGCAGCGCGTTTACGAAGAGATGAACCAGGTGTTCGGCAAAGAGACGTGCTACGTCAGCACCATCGGCCTGTCGCAGATTGCCGGCGCGCAGTTCCTGCACGTCTACAAACCGCGTCACTGGATCAACTGTGGACAGGCCGGTCCGTTGGGCTGGACCATTCCAGCAGCGCTGGGTGTGGTCAAGGCTGATCCGACCCGTAAAGTTGTGGCACTGTCTGGCGACTATGACTTCCAGTTCATGATCGAAGAACTGGCGGTGGGCGCGCAGTTCAAGCTGCCGTACATCCACGTAGTGGTGAACAACTCGTACCTGGGGCTGATTCGTCAGGCGCAGCGCGGTTTCGACATGGACTACTGCGTGCAGCTGTCCTTCGACAACTTGAACGCTCCGGAACTCAACGGTTACGGTGTCGACCACGTCGCGGTCGCCGAAGGCCTGGGCTGCAAGGCGCTGCGTGTATTCGAACCGAGCCAGATCCAGCCTGCCCTGCGCAGGGCTCAGGAGCTGATCGAAGAGTTCAAGGTACCGGTGATCGTAGAGATTATTCTGGAGCGTGTGACCAATATTTCCATGGGCACCGAGATCAACGCCGTCAACGAATTCGAAGACCTGGCGCTGGTCGGCAACGATGCGCCAACGGCGATTTCGTTGCTTGATTGATCTGTACGACCGCTGATCGTTCCCACGCTCCGCGTGGGAATGCAGCCCGGGACGCTCCGCGTCCCAAAGCGGACGCAGAGCGTCCATAGATGCATTCCCACGCAGAGCGTGGGAACGAGAACTTAGAACGGGAGACCACCATGCCGCGTTTCGCAGCCAACTTGTCCATGCTGTTCACCGAGCAGGATTTTCTTGCCCGTTTTGAAGCTGCCGCCAAGGCCGGCTTCAGTGGTGTCGAATACCTGTTCCCTTACGACTTCAGCTCTGCCGAGATCAAAGCCAAGCTCGATGCCAATGGCTTGACCCAGGTGCTGTTCAACCTGCCGGCCGGTGACTGGGCCAAGGGCGAACGCGGTATCGCGTGCCTGCCGGACCGGGTTGAAGAGTTCCGCGCCGGTGTCGATCTGGCGATTGCCTACGCGAAAGTGTTGGGCAACACCCAGGTCAACTGCCTGGCCGGTATTCGTCCACAAGGCGTCGACGATGCCACCGTGGAAAAAACCTTCGTCGCCAACCTCAAGTACGCGGCCGACAAGCTGCAAGCGGCGGGCATCAAACTGGTGATGGAAGCGATCAACACCCGCGACATCCCGGGTTTCTACCTGAACAACACGGCGCAAGCCCTGTCGATTCGCGAACAGGTCGGCAGCGCCAATCTGTTCCTGCAATACGACATCTACCACATGCAAATCATGGAGGGCGACCTGGCCCGCACCATGGCTGCGCACCTGGGCGAGATCAACCACATCCAGTTGGCCGATAACCCTGGGCGCAACGAACCGGGCACCGGTGAGATCAACTACCGCTTCCTGTTCGAACACCTGGACCGCATCGGTTATGAGGGTTGGGTTGGCTGCGAATACAAGCCGCTGACCACCACTGAAGCGGGCCTGGGCTGGCTCAAAACCCACAACGCAATCTGACGCAGATCCCTGTGGGAGCGGGCTTTTGTGGTGAGGGGATTCATCGAATCGTCGCACCGCCCCGTTCGGCTGCGAAGCAGTCGTAAAACCAGCAAATGCGTTCTATCTGACCGACCGCGAAAAAACAATTGGGGCCGCTTCGCGACCCAACGGGGGCAAGCCCCCTCGCCACAAAGAGCTCATCGGTCCAGCGCCGGGAGCCACACAAAAACAAGAGGACTTTCTCATGGCTAAAATCGGATTTATCGGCACCGGCATCATGGGCCACCCAATGGCGTTGAACCTGCAGAAGGCCGGTCACAGCCTGTTCCTGTCGGCGCACCACGACACTGCACCGGCTGACCTGATTGCCGGTGGCGCCGTCGCCCTGGCGAACCCGAAAGAAGTCGCGCAAGAAGCCGAATTCATCATCGTCATGGTGCCGGATACCCCGCAGGTCGATGACGTGCTGTTCCGCGCCGACGGTGTTGCGGCCGGTGTTGGCAAAGGCAAAGTCGTGATCGACATGAGCTCGATCTCGCCAACCGCCACCAAAGCCTTCGCTGTCAAAATCAATGAAAAAGGCGCTCAGTACCTCGACGCGCCGGTGTCCGGCGGTGAAGTCGGCGCCAAGGCTGCGACCCTGAGCATCATGGTCGGCGGCGATGCCGATGCCTTCGAACGCGCCCTGCCGCTGTTCCAGGCGATGGGCAAGAACATCACCCTGGTGGGCGGCAACGGCGACGGTCAGACCGCCAAAGTGGCGAACCAGATCATCGTGGCGCTGAACATCCAGGCCGTGGCCGAAGCCCTGCTGTTTGCTTCGAAAAACGGTGCCGATCCAGCCAAGGTCCGTGAAGCGTTGATGGGCGGTTTCGCGTCCTCGAAGATCCTCGAAGTGCACGGCGAGCGCATGATCAAAGGCACCTTCGACCCAGGCTTCCGCATCAGCCTGCACCAGAAGGACCTGAACCTGGCCCTGCAAGGCGCCAAAGAGCTGGGCATCAACCTGCCCAACACCGCCAACACCCAGCAAGTGTTCAGCACCTGCGCAGCCATCGGTGGCAGCAATTGGGACCACTCGGCGCTGATCAAGGGCCTGGAACACATGGCGAATTTCTCGATTCGCGATAAGTAACACCCGCCTGTGCTGATCGTTCCCACGCTCCGCGTGGGAATGCAGCCCGGGACGCTCCGCGTCCCTGCCGAAGCGGACGCGGAGCGTCCATTGAGGCATTCCCACGCAGAGCGTGGGAACGATCATCTGCGTAAACCAAGAACAAAAAGATTGGGAGCCCGCCATGTCGGTCAATCCGCAACAATTCCTGCGCGAGCTGTTTGCCACAGCCATCGACGCGGCCCATCCGCAGCAAGTCCTCGAAGCCCATTTGCCCAAAGATCGCAGCGGTCGGGTGATCGTCATCGGCGCCGGCAAAGCCGCCGCGGCCATGGCTCAAGTGGTGGAGCGTTGCTGGCAGGGTGAAGTGTCAGGTTTAGTAGTGACGCGTTACGGTCACGGCGCCCCCTGTGAAAAAATCGAAGTGGTCGAAGCCGCTCATCCGGTGCCTGACGCTGCCGGTCTGGCGGTGGCCAAACGCGTGCTGGAACTGGTCAGCAACCTGACTGAAGACGACCGTGTGATCTTCCTGCTCTCGGGCGGCGGCTCTGCCCTGCTGGCGTTGCCCGCAGCCGGTATCACCCTCGCCGACAAGCAGTCGATCAACAAAGCCCTGCTCAAATCCGGCGCCACCATCGGCGAGATGAATTGCGTGCGCAAGCACCTCTCGGCGATCAAGGGCGGCCGCCTCGGCAAAGCCTGCTGGCCTGCCACTGTTTATACCTATGCGATTTCCGATGTACCGGGCGACCTCGCCACGGTCATCGCCTCCGGCCCCACCGTGGCCGACCCGAGCACTTCCGGCGAAGCCCTGGCGATCCTCAAGCGTTACGCGATTGAAGTCCCGGCCTCGGTGCGCAACTGGCTGCAGAGCCCGGAATCGGAGACAGTCAAACCCGGTGACCCGAGCCTGGCGCGCAGTCACTTTCAGCTGATCGCCCGTCCACAACAGTCGCTTGAAGCCGCTGCGGTGAAAGCGCGTCAGGCCGGCTTCAGCCCGCTGATCCTCGGCGACCTGGAAGGCGAATCCCGCGAAGTGGCCAAGGTTCACGCCGGCATCGCCCGTCAGGTCGTGCTGCACGGTCAACCATTGGCGGCGCCCTGCGTGATTCTCTCGGGCGGTGAAACCACGGTCACCGTACGCGGCAATGGTCGCGGCGGACGCAACGCCGAATTCCTGCTGAGCCTGACCGACAGCCTCAAAGGCCTGCCGGGAGTCTACGCGCTGGCCGGCGACACCGATGGCATCGACGGCTCCGAAGACAACGCCGGCGCAATCATGACCCCGGACAGCTACGCCCGCGCCGCCGCCCTCGGCCTGAACGCCAGCGACGAGTTGGACAACAACAATGGCTACGGCTATTTCGAGGCGCTGGACGCGCTGATCGTCACTGAACCGACCCGCACCAACGTCAACGACTTCCGTGCCATCCTGATTCTCGAGAGCCCTAAAAATGACGCCTGACAAGAAGGTAAAAATCCTCGCTACCCTCGGGCCTGCCACTCACGGGATCGACGACATCCGTGAGCTGGTGCAGGCCGGGGTCAATATCTTTCGCCTGAACTTCAGCCACGGCGATCACGCCGACCACGCTCAGCGCTATCAGTGGATTCGTGAAGTCGAGCGCCAGCTGAATTATCCGCTGGGCATTCTGATGGACCTGCAAGGCCCGAAACTGCGGGTCGGCAAGTTCGCCGAGGGCAAGGTGCAATTGCATCGCGGTCAGGCGCTGCGTCTGGACCTGGACCCGACACCGGGGGATGAGCGCCGGGTCAACTTGCCTCACCCGGAAATCATCGCCGCACTCGAACCGGGCATGGACCTGCTGCTGGATGACGGCAAGCTGCGTCTTCGCGTGGTGACCAAGTACTCCGACGCCATCGACACCACGGTGCTCAATGGCGGTGAACTCTCGGATCGCAAAGGCGTGAACGTGCCGCAAGCGGTGCTGGAACTGAGCCCGCTGACCGCCAAGGACCGTCGCGATTTGAGCTTCGGTCTGGAGCTGGGTGTGGACTGGGTGGCGCTGTCGTTTGTGCAGCGCCCGCAGGACATCCGCGAGGCGCGTGAGCTGATCGGCGACAAAGCGTTTTTGATGGCCAAGATCGAGAAGCCTTCGGCCGTGACGCAACTGCGCGAGATCGCCGAATTGAGCGATGCGATCATGGTTGCTCGCGGTGACCTGGGCGTGGAAGTGCCGGCCGAAAGCGTGCCGCAGATTCAGAAAAACATCATCAGCATCTGCCGTCAGCTCGGCAAACCGGTGGTGGTGGCGACGCAGATGCTCGAGTCGATGCGCTTCTCCCCTGCCCCGACCCGTGCCGAGGTGACCGATGTCGCCAACGCCGTGGCCGAAGGTGCGGATGCGGTGATGCTGTCGGCGGAAACCGCGTCCGGTGAGTACCCGCTGGAGGCCGTGCAGATGATGAGCAAGATCATTCGCCAGGTGGAAAATGGCCCGGACTATCAGGCGCAACTTGACGTCAGCCGGCCCAAGGCCGAGGCGACGGTTTCCGATGCGATCAGCTGCGCGATTCGTCGCATCAGCAATGTGTTGCCAGTGGCGGTACTGGTGAATTACAGCGAATCCGGCACGTCGAGTTTGCGGGCGGCGCGGGAGCGGCCAACGGTGCCGATCCTCAACCTGACGCCGAACCTGCAAACCGCTCGCCGGTTGACCGTCGCGTGGGGCGTGCACTCGGTGGTCAATGATCGGCTGCGGCAGGTGGATGAGGTGTGCTCGACGGCACTGGAGATTGCCCAGGCGCAGGGTATGGCCAAGCGTGGCGACACCTTATTGATCACCGCGGGTGTGCCGTTTGGGCAGCCGGGGTCGACTAACTCCTTGCGAATAGAAACTCTGATCTAAAGACCCCCTGTGGCGAGGGAGCTTGCTCCCGCTCGGCTGCGAAGCAGTCGTCGCTTTGGCATGACGGTTCCAACAGAAAGACCGCATTCGCTGAATTTGGGGCCGCTTCGCGACCCAGCGGGAGCAAGCTCCCTCGCCACAGAATTTGTGCAAGACCTTGGATTTTCCTCTGCCGCTAGACTTCATCATGCCTGCCAACCACTTCAACACCCACTGCCCCGACTGGGCCACTGCCCTGCTCAACGGTTTCAGTCAGATCTTCCTCCAGCGCCATCCGCTGTGCGGTCTGCTGTGCCTGTTGGCCATTCTGTTCACCGCGCCCGCCCTGCTCGGCGGTGCATTGCTGGGCGGTGTCGCCGGGTTGCTCACCGCGCAACGACGCGGCTATGCCAAGGCCGATCGACAGGCCGGGCTCTTCAGTTACAACGGTGTTTTGCTCGGTTTGCTGCTGAGCCTCTACTTTCCCTGGTCCGCGGTGTTACCGCCGCTGATCATCGCCGCGGGCGGCCTGAGCGCGATGGTCACTCAACAGTGGCTCAAACGCGTGCGGATCAGCCAATACCTGCCTGCCTATACGGCACCTTTCGTGGGCCTGGGCTGGTTGTTGCTGTGCTTCGCCACGCCCTCGACAACTGCGCACGTGATCGAAATCAATACGCTGAACATGCTCGCCGCACCACTGAAAGGCCTCGGCCAGGTGATGTTCCTCGGTCATCCACTGGCCGGTGCGATGATTGCCACCGGTTTGCTGATCGCTGATCGCCGCGCATTCTGCTGGGCGTTTTTGGCGTCTGTCGCCGGCATGGGCTGGAGCATGCTGACTCACGACTTCTACACCGCATTGATCGGCCTCGGTGGCTATAACGCCGTACTCGCCGCCCTCGCTTTCAGCTCGCAGTGCCAGAAGCCTTGGCTGCCGCTGGCCGGTATAGCCTCAGCGCTGTTGCTGACGCCGGTGTTTGCCGCCATCGGTCTGCCAACGCTGACCGCGCCGTTCATCCTTTCCTGCTGGCTGATCCGCACGGTGGTTCAAATGCTCGGCAAGCCCCCTGTCACCCGTGCGCCTTGCACTCTGGAGGAGAATCAACCTAGGCTTCGCTGATCATCGGTTCAGGCGGTATCCATGGACAGCAACAGAAACTGGCGTGAAGAGCTTTACGTCATGATTTTCCAGAGCGACACAGTGGCTGGGCGGCGCTTCGACGGCATCCTGCTGTTGATCATTCTCGCCAGCATTGTGATCGTGATGCTCGACAGCATCGACGCGGTTCACCAGAACTACGCCGACCTGCTGGCGTACATCGAGTGGGGCTTCACGGTCATCTTCGCCATCGAATACGGCCTGCGACTGTATTGTTCGCCCAAGCCACTGCGCTACGCATTCAGCTTCTATGGACTGGTGGATTTGCTGGCGATCGTGCCCGGCATTCTTGCGCTGTATTACGCCGATGCCCAGTACCTGCTGATTATCCGGATCATTCGGATGCTGCGGATTTTCCGCGTGCTCAAGCTCAGCCCGTACCTCAAGCAAGCCAACTATCTGTTGTCCGCATTGCGCGGCAGCAAGCAGAAGATCGTGGTGTTTCTGCTCAGCGTCTGCACCCTGGTGACGGTGTTCGGTACGCTGATGTACGTGATCGAAGGTCCGGAGCACGGCTTCACCAGCATTCCCAAAGGCATCTATTGGGCTATCGTCACGCTGACCACCGTAGGCTTCGGCGACATCGTGCCGAAAACGCCGCTGGGCCAGGTGATTTCGTCGCTGGTGATGATCACCGGTTACTCGATCATCGCCGTGCCGACGGGAATTTTCACCGCCGAACTGGCCAACGCGATGCGCGGCGAACAACTGCAACATGACTGCCCGGTGTGCAAGAAAAACAACCACGAACATGGGGCGGCGTTCTGCTCCCGATGCGGGAATGCGTTGTTTAAGAAAACGGAATAAGCAAAGCACTTTTTAATCTTTAAAGGACTATGCGAGCCCCGTTATAGTCGCTGGCAAATTGCCTCTTTTAAATAAAAACCTTGAACACTCTTTATAAAACAAGGACTGCGCAGTGAAAAAACTCTTTGGCGCCTCACTTCTTGCTGCTGGCCTGGCTTTGTCCAGCGTGGCCCAGGCCGCACCGACCCTGCTTAACGTTTCCTACGACGTAATGCGCGACTTCTACAAGGACTACAACGCTGCCTTTCAGAAACACTGGCAAGCCGAGCACAACGAAAACATCACCCTGCAGATGTCCTTCGGCGGCTCCAGCAAACAGGCGCGTTCAGTGATCGATGGTCTGCCGGCTGACGTCATCACCATGAATATGGCCACCGACATCAACGCCCTGGCGGACAACGGCAAACTGGTCCCGGATAACTGGGTCACACGCCTGCCGAACAACAGCGCGCCATTCACCTCGGCTACCGTGTTCATCGTCCGCAAAGGCAACCCGAAAGCCCTGAAAGACTGGCCTGACCTGCTCAAGGACGGCGTGCAGGTGATCGTGCCAAACCCGAAAACTTCGGGTAACGGCCGCTACACCTACCTCTCGGCCTGGGGTTATGTGCTGAAAAACGGTGGTGACGAAAGCAAAGCCAAAGACTTCGTCGGCAAGCTGTTCAAACAAGCGCCAGTGCTCGACACCGGTGGCCGCGCCGCCACGACGACCTTCATGACCAACCAGCTGGGTGACGTGCTGGTGACCTTCGAAAACGAAGCGGAAATGATTGCCCGTGAATTTGGTCGTGATCAGTTCGAAGTCATCTACCCAAGCGTCTCCGCCGAAGCCGAGCCGCCCGTGTCGGTGGTCGACAAAACCGTCGACAAGAAAGGCACTCGCGCAGCTGCCGAGGAATATTTGAAGTACCTGTGGTCGCCGCAAGGCCAGGAGATTGCTGCGGCGAACTATCTGCGCCCGCGTGATCCGGCGGTGCTGGCCAAATACACCGATCGTTTCCCGAAAGTGGATTTCCTGTCGGTGGAGAAGACCTTTGGTGACTGGCGAACGGTGCAGAAGACTCACTTCAATGATGGCGGGGTTTTTGATCAGATCTACAGCGGCCAGTAACTGCTGAAGCCAATGAAAAAGGCGTCCTGGGAAGGGCGCCTTTTTTGTGGGCGAACTGTGGGAGTTAGCCTGCTCGCGATGACATTAATCCATTCGATAAATGTGTTGCCTGACACGCCGCTATCGCGAGCAGGCTCACTCCCACAGGGTTTGCGCCAAGCAGTTACATCGGCGGCAAACGTCACGAACTTGCAGCACTTCCTCTGTCGCTCATTCCGCAACGGAATAATTGCTATCACTCCAAACCCTCTTCCGCCGTACCCGTCAGCCCTTTAGCCTGCGCGCATTCCCTTTTGCTCAGCGAGACCCGTTATGAATCCAGCCAACCCAGTGCCCCACGGCACCGCGACAATGACCCGAGGCATGGTGCTGTTGTTTGCCTTCTGCTGCGGCGCCATCGTTGCCAACATCTACTACGCCCAACCGATCATTGGCCTGATCACGCCGGACATCGGTCTGACCAGCACCATGGCCAGCCTGATCGTTTCGTTGACTCAGATCGGTTACGCATTGGGTCTGTTCTTCCTGGTGCCGCTGGGTGATTTGCTGGAAAACCGCCGCTTGATGATCATCACCACCGTAGTGGCAATTGCCAGTCTGTTGGGTGCAGCGTTCACCGATCAGCCAAACGTGTTTTTGCTGATCTCGCTGCTGGTGGGGTTCAGTTCGGTGTCGGTGCAGATCCTGATTCCACTGGCTGCACATTTAGCCCCGGAAGAATCTCGGGGCCGTGTGGTCGGCGGGATCATGGGCGGTTTGCTGTTGGGGATTCTGTTGGCGCGACCGGTGTCGAGCGTGGTGGCCGACCATTTTGGCTGGCGTGCGATGTTTGTGATTGCAGCGGTATTGATGGCGGCGATCAGCCTGGTATTGGCGCTGACGATTCCCAAGCGTCAGCCTGATCACAGCGCTTCTTATGGTCAGTTGCTGGGGTCTTTGTGGACCCTGTTGCGGCAACAACCGGTGTTGCGCCAGCGGGCGTTTTACCAGGGCTGCATGTTCGCCAGCTTCAGCCTGTTCTGGACCGCTGTGCCACTGGAACTGGCGCGCAATCATGGCTTGTCGCAAACCCAGATCGCGATCTTCGCCCTGGTCGGGGCCATCGGCGCCATCGCCGCCCCCATTGCCGGTCGATTGGCTGATGCCGGCCACACCCGCATCGCCTCACTGCTGGCCCTGCTGTTCGCCAGCCTGAGTTTTCTGCCCGCCTTCATCCATCCGGTCTACAGCGTCATTGGCCTCGCGGTCACCGGCGTGGTGCTCGACTTCTGCGTGCAGATGAACATGGTCCTCGGCCAACGCGCGGTCTACGCCCTCGACGCCAAAAGCCGCAGCCGCCTGAATGCGCTGTACATGACCAGCATTTTCATCGGTGGCGCATTTGGTTCTTCGGTGGCCAGTGCGGTGTATGAACACGGCGGCTGGTTGTGGATCGTGATTGTGGGTAGCGCTTTTCCGTTGTTGGCGTTGATTCGGTTTTTGAGTGTTTCGCAAAAGCGTTCGTTGGCGACGGCGTAATCATTAAAAGCATCACGGGCAAGCCACGCTCCCAGAGGAATCAGGATCTCACCTGATCCGTTACGCCGAGGTCAACCCGGATTACACTCAGCGTCCTGAGCCTGGCGCGATGCTGGATGCGATTCGCGGCTGAACCGATCAAATGCCGCCTGAGCCGCGGCATGTTCTTTCAAGGAGTGTGTAATGACCCGACGTACCTTCCACCCAAATCCCCTGTGGGAGCGAGCCTGCTCGCGATGAACGATGACGCAGTTTTACTGATAACCCGCAGCGCCTTCATCGCGAGCAGGCTCACTCCCACACTGAATCTCCGACAATGTTCAGAATTGTAGAAGGACTTCGGATGGACCGTCTCGCCGCAATGGAAACCTTCGTCTACGTGGTGGAAACCGGCTCGTTTTCCGCCGCCGCCCGGCGCTTGAATATCGGCCAGCCCGCCGTCTCGAAAGCCATCGCGCAGTTGGAGGCGCGCCTCGCGGTCAGGCTGCTGTTGCGCTCGACCCGTGGCCTGACACCCACCGAAGCTGGCCTGGCCTTTTTCGAACGGTCCAAGCGCGCCATCGAAGAAGCAAACGAGGCCGACAATGCCGCTCGCGGTGCCGCCAGCGGCCTGACCGGCAGCCTGCGCATCTGCGCCGCCGTGACCTTCGGCCGGCTGCACATCGTTCCGCACTTGGGGCCATTTCTCGATCAGAACCCGGGCCTGAACATAGATTTGATGCTGGACGATCGCAACGTCAATCTGGTGGAAGAAGGCGTCGACATCGCCTTGCGCATGGGCGATTTGAGCGACTCCGGCCTCACCGCCCGCAAGATCGCCGAGTGTCGGCGCGTGGTGCTGGGCACGCCCGCCTATTTCGAAAAACACGGCGAGCCCACCTGCCCTGCCGATCTGAGTAAACACCAAGCAGTCATCTACACCTTGGGCGGTGGTGCCCATTGGCAGTTGCGCAAGGCGTTGGAAGAACAAGCAGTGATCATCAACGGCCGAATCAGCGTCAACGCCGCCGAAGGTCTGCGTGCAGCCGTGCTCGCCCATCAAGGGCTGACCATGGCATCCGAATGGATGTTTGCCCCGGAACTGGCCAACGGCGCGGTAAGGGAGGTAATGAAGGATTGGACGTTGCCGAATCAGGACCTTTCGGCGGTGTTTCCCACGGGCAGAATGGCCAGCGCAAAGGCTCGGGCGTTTGTGGAGTATGTGCAGGGGTTGCTGACGAAAGAGACCTGATGTTTCGATTATTTCGTTTATTGCGATTTTCGATTAATTCGAATAGCCTGCCAGCTTCGATTATTCAGAATATTGGAAACTGCCATGTCGCCTGTCGTACACCCGTCGATCACCTTGCCTATGGAGCACGAAGTACAAGCTGCCATCGAGGGGCAACGCGCCTTGGCGGCTTATCTTGCAACTCAATTCGAAACTCAGCACATCCAGATTTTCGACGAGCAGAATGAAGCTCACACTGTCGAATTGCCCACCTCAGCCCTCAGGTTGCTGGTCGACATTCTGGCTGAGCTAGCAGCGGGCAACGCCGTCAAAGTGGTCCCGGTTCACGCCGAATTGACCACCCAGGAAGCCGCCGACCTGCTAAACGTCTCACGCCCGCACCTGATCAAACTGCTGGAATCTGGCGATTTGTCCTACCACAAAACCGGCAAGCACCGACGTGTGCGCTTTGCCGATTTGATGGACTATAAAAACCGGCGCGACAATGCCAGCGAGCAAGCAATGACGCTTCTCGCCGAGCAGGCACAAGCGTTAAGGACAGGATACGAGTGAGGCAATCCTCTTTTACCGCTGTATATGATGCATGTGTGTTGTACCCCGCGCCCTTGAGAGATTTTCTGATGTGGCTCGCGCTCTCCGGGCGTTTCAGAGCGAAATGGTCCTGGAGATACACAACGAATGGAAACGCAATCTGCTGAGAAATCGTCCGGATCTGACCGTTGAGCAACTGGATCGCACATCCGGGCTGATGGATCAGGCCTTACCCGACGCTTGTGTAACGGGTTACGAAGACCTGGTCGAAGGGTTGAAGCTGCCAGACATCGATGATCGACATGTACTGGCAGCCGCCATTCGCTGTAACGCCAGCGTCATCGTCACGTTCAATCAGAAAGACTTCCCCAGCGAAGCATTGGGCCCTTTCGGTATCGAGGCTCAGCATCCTGACGAGTTCGTCGACAACCTCTTCAACCTTGATCCTTCAGCAGTGGTCACTGCGGCGCAACGCCAACGCAAGCAATTGAAAATGCCACCGATGAATGTCAGCAGCTATCTTGATCTTCTATTGCGCCAAGGCCTGGTTCAGTCGAGCAAGGCATTGACCAAGTACCGCGCCATTCTCTAAACGACTATCACAGATTCCAAAAAACAAAACGGCGATCCAAGGATCGCCGTTTCTGTTTACTGCCCGAATTGTCGTCCCAACCCGCCCGGCACGCCCTGGATGTCGGTCTCTTCCCATGGCCCGTTCGGGCTGATCGACCGGCTCCAGCCGTTATTCCAGCGGTAATACGTGCGCTGGCGGTAGAAGGTGTTGGTCTGATCATCGAGAACGTACACGCCGAGCTTGGCGTCCCAATGGCTGTTGCCACCCGGTGGCGGCGCGAAGCTGGCGGAGGTGCGTGGCAGCGGTTTGGCGGGCTTGGCCGGAATGTTCGGTTTGCTCGGAGTCGGGGACGGAGTCGGGCGTGGCTGCGACGGTGGGATCGGTGGCAGCCGTTCAGGCTGCTGTGGCTGGACCACGCAAGCGCTTAACCCCAAAACCATACTGAGCAGGGAGATACGAGCGATGGTGGTCATAGTGGCGATTCCTGTCATTTGTCCGGGCTGTCGATGGTCAGTGTTTGCTGCGCTGTGGTGCTGCTCGCCAGAGGCTGGCTGCGACCGATCCATTCACCGGCAGTGGGTTGGCCGGCGCGGGAGATGCGCGCAACCAGTTGGACTTCAGGGAAGTTCGACAGTTTCAACTGCGGCATCATTGCATCGGCGTCGCCCAGCTCGACGGTCGCCGGCAAGTCGGCCACGGTCAAGCGCTTGACGGCCAATGGCGCAGGAGGCCCTGCGGTGGCGCGGGCGAAGATGAAGACGCTGTCGCCCGGCTGAACCTTGGCTTTCAGCTCGGGGGCCAGGTCCACTCGCACCTTGAGCACTGCCGCCACCTTGGCAGCCGGCGCCTGGGCTACCTTGCCGCCGCTGGCTTCGAGTTTCTCGGTGGCCCGAGTGATGCCGCCTTGCAGCGCGGCGCGGGAACCGTCCTCCGGCGGCAGTTGCACCAGCAGGCGATTCCAATAGTCGATGGCGTCCTGATAACGCTGGCTTTCAAAGGCAGCGATACCGAGCAAGCCAAGGCTGGTGACTTCTTTCGGATCGGCTTTGAGCGCTTCGTCGGTCAGGGCCTGGACCTTGTCCGACCACTTCTTGCCGTCTGCGAAGTACTGGGCCTGCGCCCATTGACCCAACAGCTCCGGCTGACGACCGGCCAGGCTCACCGTGCGTTCGAAGATCTTCGCAGCATCGCCAGGGCGATCCTGAGCCATGTACGTGCGACCGAGGAAATACAGGCCTTCAGCCGAATCCGGCTGAGCCGCGACCGCACGCTCCAGGCGACGGGTCATCTCTTCCATCGACTGCGGCGCCTGGGAGAATTCACGGGTCAGTTCGACCTTGTCGCTCGCACCAAAATGCAGATACAGGCCAAGACCCAGCACCGGCACCAGAATCGCCGCCAGCAAGGGCCATGGTTTGCCCAGGCGGGACACCCGAGGCGCCTCGACGCCTTCAGTGTCGGCGAGCAATTCACGGGCAGCTTCGGCGCGACCGGTGTCCATTTGCGTGGCGTCGAGAACGCCCTCTTCCTGCTGAGTCTGCAACTCAGCCACACGCTCCTGATACAGCGCGACGTTCAGCGCCGTACGATCCTCTTCAAGCTGGGCGCGACGACCACGCAGAACGGGAATCAGCAGAAAACTCAGGGCAACCAGAAGCAGCAGACCTGCAGCGAGCCAGAAATCAATCATTCTTGGTTTTATCCAACAGGTGGTCGAGGCGCTCACGCTCCTCGGCAGAGAGCTCATCCTTGGTGTCAACGCGTTGCACGCGACGACGACGGACGATCACGGCGATGATCACAAAACCGCCCAGCAGCAGGCCGGCAGGGCCGAACCAGAGCACAGCAGTCTTGGCGTTCAGAGCAGGCTTGTAACGGACGAAATCACCGTAGCGGTCAACCATGAAATCGATGATCTGCTGGTTGTCCTTGCCCTCGCCGAGCATGCGAAAAATCTCTTTGCGCAGATCGGCGGCGATCGGTGCGTTGGAATCGGCAATGTCCTGATTCTGGCACTTGGGGCAACGCAGCTCTTTGGTCAGCTCGCGAAAACGCTCGCGATCACCTTCTTTGGCGAACTCGTAGGTGTCGATGGCCGCGTGCGCCACGCCGGCCATGCTCAAGCCCAATACCGCGGCGGCTATCCAGCGCTTCATGGCTTGGCCTCATCAACCAGCGCCTGATACTTGGCCGCCAGTTTTTCACGCCAGACCTGTTCGTCGATCACGCCAACGAACTTGTCGCGGATGATGCCCTTGGCGTCGATGAAGAAAGTTTCCGGAGCGCCGTAAACGCCGAGGTTCAAACCCAAAGTGCCTTCATCGTCACGGATGTCCAACTGGTACGGATTGTGGAATTCCGCCAGCCACTTCAAGGCGTCAGCGTTGATGTCCTTGTAGTTGATGCCGTAGATCACCACGCCTTTCTCGGCCAGTTTGTTCAGCACCGGATGCTCGACCCGACAGGAAATGCACCAGGTGCCCCAGACGTTAACTAACGCTGGTTTACCCAGAATATCGTCCCTGGTCAGGGTTTTGTCGCCCTGCACCGCCGGCAGGGAAAACTCCGGGAACGGTTTGTTGATCATCGCCGAAGGCAACTCGGCCGGGTTCAGGAACAGACCGCGATAAAGGAAAACAGCCACCAGCAGGAAAATCGCCAGGGGCAACAGCATCAACCAACGTCTCATGCCGTGGCTCCCGTCATGCCCAGCGCTTCACGCACACGGCTATTCACCTTGACCCGGTAACGGCGATCCAATGCCGCGAGCAACCCGCCCAAACCGGTGAGCAGACCACCGAACCAGATCCAGCGCACGAACGGTTTAACGTGAACGCGCACAGCCCAGGCGCCATCGCCCAACGGCTCGCCGAGTGCAACGTAGAGGTCGCGGGTGAAACCGGCGTCGATCCCGGCTTCGGTCATCACCGAGTTCTGCACGGTGTAGAGGCGTTTTTCCGGGTGTAGCACGCTGATTTCCTTGCCGTTGCGGATCACCCGAACGGTGCCTTTGTCGGAGGTGAAGTTCGGGCCTTCGAAATGCTTGGCGCCTTCGAATACGAACTGGTAACCGCCCAGGTCCATGGACTCACCCGGCGCCAGACGCAGGTCGCGCTCGGCACTGTTCTGGCTCGACAGCACGACGCCGAGGGCGCACACGGCGATGCCGATGTGGGCGACCTGCATGCCCCAATAACTGCGGGTCAAGGTCGGCAAGCCTTTGATCAGGCCTTTGTGGCGAGTCTTGTCGAAGATGTCACGCACACCGGCCAGCAATACCCAGGCAGCGAGCATGAAGGTCGCAATCACCGCCCAGTTGAAATCGCCATAAGCGACACCGGCTACCACGGCCAGCGCGGCGCTGCCGAGCAACACCGGGGTCAGCATGCTCATCAGCCATTTGACCGGGGTGTCTTTCCAGCGCACCAACATGCCCACCGCCATCACCATCATCAGCAAGGCCATCAACGGAATGAACAGTGCGTTGAAGTACGGCGGGCCGACCGACAGCTTGGCGCCCGTCATTGCATCGAGGATCAGCGGATACAACGTGCCCAGCAGGATCATCGAGGCCGCCACCACCAGCACCAGGTTGTTACCCAGCAGCAGGGTTTCCCGGGACCAGAGGTTGAAGCCAACGTGGCTCTTCACCACGGGAGCGCGCAGGGCAAACAACGTCAGCGAACCACCGACCACAAACAGCAGGAAGATCAGGATGAACACGCCGCGCTCGGGGTCGGACGCAAAGGCGTGAACCGAGGTCAGCACGCCGGAACGCACCAGGAAGGTCCCCAGCAGGCTCAACGAGAAGGCAGCGATGGCCAGCAACACGGTCCAGCTCTTGAACACGCCACGTTTTTCCGTGACCGCCAACGAGTGAATCAGCGCCGTACCCACAAGCCATGGCATGAAGGAGGCGTTTTCCACCGGGTCCCAGAACCACCAGCCGCCCCAGCCGAGTTCGTAGTACGCCCACCATGAACCGAGAGTGATACCGATACCGAGGAAGGCCCAGGCGACAATGGTCCACGGACGGGACCAGCGAGCCCATGCCGCATCAAGCCGACCGCCCAGCAGTGCAGCGATGGCGAAAGCGAAGGCCACGGAGAAACCGACATAACCCATGTACAGCATCGGCGGGTGAACGATCAGGCCGATGTCTTGCAGCAGTGGGTTGAGATCGCGACCGTCCGTGGGAATCTGCGGCAGGATGCGGGCGAAAGGGTTCGAGGTGAGGATCAGGAACAGCAGGAAACCGGTGCTGATCATGCCCATCACCGCCAGCACGCGCGCCAGCATCACTTGCGGCAACTGCCGGGAGAACACCGACACCGCGAAGGTCCAGCCGCCGAGGATCAACGCCCACAGCAGCAACGATCCTTCGTGCGCGCCCCACACAGCGCTGAACTTGTAGTACCACGGCAAGGCGCTGTTGGAGTTGCTGGCAACGTAGGCGACGGAGAAATCGTCGGCCATGAAGGCGTAGGTCAGGCAACCGAAGGCGAACAACAGAAACGCGAATTGCCCCCAGGCGGCCGGCTGGGCCAGGCTCATCCACAAGCGGTCACCACGCCAGGCACCGAACAACGGCACCACGGCCTGAACCAGCGCGAAACACAGCGCCAGAATCATGGCCAGGTGGCCGAGTTCAGGAATAAACAGTCCGGACATCATCGATCAACCCTCCTTCGCGGGCGTTGGAGCAGATTGACCACTGTCTTTCAAAGCCTTGGTCACTTCCGGCGGCATGTACTTTTCATCGTGCTTGGCCAGCACTTCGTCGGCCACCACCACGCCGTCGGCGTTGAGCTTGCCCAGGGCAACGATGCCCTGCCCTTCACGGAACAGGTCCGGCAGGATGCCGCGATAAGTGATGGTCACGGATTTACTGAAGTCAGTGACGACGAATTTCACGTCCAGCGAATCGCCGGAACGTTGCAGCGAACCTTTTTCGACCATGCCGCCAGCGCGGATGCGCGTGTCTTGCGGGGCTTCGCCGTTGGCGATCTGGGTCGGGGTGTAAAACAGATTGATGTTTTGCTGGAGGGCGCTCAGGGCCAGGCCGACGGCAGCGCCGACACCGACCAGGATCGCGAGAATGATGATAAGACGCTTTTTGCGCAGCGGATTCACTTGCCGTTCTCCCGGCGCAGACGACGCGCCTCTTGTTGCAGATACCGCTTGCGGGCCAGGATTGGCGCCGCCACGTTGAGGGCCAGCACCGCCAGGCTGATGCCATAGGCGGACCAGACATACAGGCCGTGATGGCCCATGGCGAGAAAGTCGCCGAATGAAGCGAAACTCATCGAGCGACCTCCAGACTGTTCTGCACTTCGGCTTTCACCCAGCTCGCCCGGGCTTCGCGCTTGAGCACTTCAAGGCGCATGCGCAGCAGCAGCACCGCGCCGAAGAAACAGTAGAACCCCAGCGCCGTCAGCAGCAGTGGCAGCCACATCTCGACGGGCATTGCCGGTTTTTCGGTGAGGGTGAACGTCGCACCCTGGTGCAGCGTGTTCCACCACTCCACCGAGTATTTGATGATCGGGATGTTGATCACGCCGACAATCGCCAATACCGCGCAGGCCTTGGCGGCACTGTCACGATTGCTGATCGCGTTGCCCAGCGCAATAAGACCGAAGTACAGAAACAGCAGAATAAGCATGGACGTAAGTCGTGCATCCCAGACCCACCACGAACCCCAGGTCGGTTTGCCCCAGATCGCGCCGGTGACCAGCGCCACGGCGGTCATCCAGGCGCCGATGGGCGCGGCGCATTGCAGGGCGACGTCGGCCAGTTTCATCTTCCACACCAGCCCGACGATGCCACAGATCGCCAGCATCACGTAGATGGACTGGGCCAGTATGGCGGCCGGAACGTGGATATAAATGATGCGGAAGCTGTTGCCTTGCTGGTAATCCGGCGGCGCGAAAGCCAGGCCCCACACGACACCAACACTGATCAGCAGCAACGCCGCGACACTCAGCCACGGCAGCAGTTTGCCGCTGATGCCGTAAAACCATTTGGGCGAGCCAAGCTTATGAAACCAGGTCCAGTTCATTACTGTTTCCATCACGGTTGCTGCTCGCCATCACGAAGCAGCCAAAAAGGGTCTTTACTGGTTAAAAAATAACCAGACCTCATTATTCGCCGACGCTGATCTTCAGGCCAGCAGCGATTGCAAAAGGTGTCAGGGTTATCGCCAGGGCGGTCAGGCTACCAAGCCACAAGAGATAACCGGTCGCCGGCATGCCCTGCAATGCCGCCTGCAAGGCGCCACTGCCGAGAATCAACACCGGGATGTACAACGGCAGAATCAGCAGCGCCAGCAACAGGCCACCGCGCTTCAATCCCACCGTCAGGGCCGCGCCCACCGCACCGAGCAGGCTCAGCACCGGTGTACCCAGCAACAAGGAAAACAGCAACACCGGCAGACAGGCGGTTGGCAAACCGAGCATCAATGCCAGTAATGGCGCGAGCAAAACCAGTGCCAGGCCAGAGAAGGACCAGTGTGCCAGTACCTTGGCCAAAACCAGAAGAGGCAGGGGGTGCGACGAAAGGACCCACTGCTCAAGCGATCCGTCTTCGAAATCACTGCGAAAAAGCCCGTCCAGCGAGAGCAAAACCGATAAAAGGGCCGCTACCCAGACCAGTCCTGGAGACAAGGTTTGCAACAATTGAGACTCGGGTCCGACCGCCAGCGGGAACAGGGAAACGACGATCGCAAAGAATACGAGCGGATTGGCCAACTCCGCGGGACGGCGAAACAACAATCGGGCTTCACGGGCGACCAACAGGCCGAAAACACTCATACGGCCCAATTCCCCAGGTCAATGTCGCGATAGCCGGTCGGCATCCGGGTCAACGTGTGGTGAGTGGTCAAGACCACCATGCCACCGCGCTCGCAGTGTGCGGCCAGGTGTTCTTCGAGTTGCGCCACGCCTTGTTTGTCGAGCGCGGTGAACGGCTCATCGAGGATCCATAACGGCGGGCTTTCCAGGTACAACCGCGCCAACGCGACCCGCCGTTGCTGTCCGGCAGACAGCGTATGGCAAGGAACATCCTCGAAACCGCGCAGTCCCACAGCCGTCAGCGCCTGCCAGATCGCCTCCTGGGAGGCCGGTTGATGCAAGGCGCACAGCCAGCTCAGATTCTCTTCCGGCGTCAGCAAATCCTTGATCCCGGCGGCATGGCCGATCCACAGCAGGTTGCGCGCCAACTCAAAGCGTTGCTCGTTCAGGGGCTGGCCGTTGAGCAGCACCTGGCCGGCAGTCGGCTGCATCAGCCCGCAAAGCAGACGTAAAAGGCTGGTCTTGCCGCTGCCGTTGGGGCCGCTGATTTGCAACATTTCGCCACTGGCCAGTCTCAATTCGAGATTTTCGAAGAGCAGCCGAAGGTCTCGCTCACAGGCGAGGGCAACGGTTTGCAGGACAGGACTGGTCAAGAGATCACGGGCCTTTTGGGTTCAAGTCGGCAGTGGAGCGGCCGTTAAAGATATGCAGGATAAATGCATTGGCGGCCCGTTCTAAGGAGCTGGATCAAGTATTTGAAATGTTTTCAGCGCCCCGGATACAACGGGGCGGCATTATACATGCCATGCCCTACTCTAAAGAGGGCAATTTCCTCAGGTTGTGACCGCGTATGACAGGCGAAATGAACATCCTTCCGCTACCGCAAACCGCGCCCGCGACGTCGCGACCGCTGGTGGTGAGTGGCGACCTGCTTAAGTTATTGACGCCAATGGAGGGCCTGATCGCGGCCGGTCAGACCGCCAAGGCCGAAGTGCTGTCGCTCAAGCAGGCGGATCAAACCTTTCAACTGTTGCTCAAGGTCACCCTCGACAGCGGCCGTCAGACCACGGTCCAGGCCACCAGCAGCCAACCACTGCCTCAGGGCACCAGCCTGGCGATCACTCAGCCGTCGGCGGGTAATTTGGCCGTCACCGTGCAACAGGCCATTGCCTCCAGCGTCGCCACTCTCACACGTATCGACACGGCGCAACTGCCCGTCGGCACCCTGCTGCAAGGCAAAGTGCTGACCTCTCAGGTGTTGCCACAGGTGCCGGGCCAGCCGACGGTGTTTCGCTCGATGGTGAGTTTGCTCAACACCGCGTTGAGCGGCAGCACCCTGAACATCGACAGCCCCACGCCCCTGCGCATCGGCACCTTGCTGAGCGCGCTGGTGCAGGACACCCAGACATTGAAGTTCGTGCCGTTGAGCAGCCGCCAGGAGCAATTGGCGGTGAGCCAACAACTGGTCAGTCAACAGAGTCGCCAAGGCTCGCTGGATGGCCTGCTCAAACTCCTGCAAAACCTGCCGTCCTCGAACCAGACGTCCAGTGACCTGCGTGCCGCCGTCGACAAGTTGCTCGCCGGCCTGCCCGATGTTCAACAACTCAGCACGCCAAAGGGGCTGGCCCAGGCACTGGCCAATAGTGGGCTGTTCCTTGAAGCCAAATTGCTCAGCGGTCAGAACCCGTCACTGGCCCCGGACATGAAAGGTGATCTGCTCAAGCTGATCGCACAATTGACCCCAAGCCTGCCGGCCAACACCAATCTCAACGCGATCATTGCCGCCAACACATTGGCCCAGGCCATGCCGCACTTCGTGCGCAGCGCCCTCGGCATGCTCGGTCAGGTCAGCGCCAAACCGCAGCCAACCAGCTTCCCGCTGCCCGAGCGCCTGCTCAAAAGCACGGACGGCGAAGGCGACCTCGAGCACTTGCTGCGTTTGGCAGCCGCGGCGGTTTCACGCCTGCAAAGCCATCAACTGTCGAGCCTGGAACAGACCGGCGTCACTGACGACGGTCGGTTGATGAGCACGTGGCAACTGGAAATCCCGATGCGCAATCTGCAGGACATCGTGCCGTTGCAGGTCAAGTTCCAGCGCGAAGAAGCACCCGAGAAAGAACAACAAAACGAACGCCGCGACGAGCGCGAACCCAAACAACAATTGTGGCGAGTGGACCTGGCGTTCGACATGGAGCCCTTGGGCCCGTTGCAAATACAGGCACAACTGATCAAAGGCAGCCTGTCCAGCCAGCTCTGGGCCGAACGCCCGTACACCGCCAGCCTGATCGAAAGTCATCTGGCCGAACTGCGCCAACGGCTGCTGGCGTCCGGCCTGAATGTCGGCGATCTCGATTGCCACCTCGGCACACCGCCACAAGGCCCTCAAACCCGCCTCGAACAACGCTGGGTCGACGAAACCGCATGAAAAACCCCAACACCCCGCGCCAGGCCGTCGCCCTCAAGTATGACGGCAGCCACGCCCCTACCCTCACGGCCAAAGGTGACGAAGCACTGGCCGAAGCCATCCTGAAGATTGCCCGCGAATGCGAAGTACCGATTTACGAGAACCCCGAGTTGGTAAAACTGCTGGCGCGAATGGAATTGGGGGAGAGTATTCCGGAAGAGTTGTATCGGACGATTGCCGAGATTATTGCGTTTGCTTGGAATTTGAAGGGTAAGTTCCCCGAAGGGCAGGATCCGAATGCGCCGATGGTCGAGAAAGACATAACCGATCGCGGCGACGACTATTGATCGTTCCCACGCTCTGCGTGGGAATGCAGCCCGTGACGCTCCGCGTCACATTCGACAGCGGAACGCGGAGCGTCCCAAGAGGCATTCCCACGCAGAGCGTGGGAACGATCTTGGGTAGGCATCAGTTCTTGTGCAACTTGCTCATCAACTCCGCCTCAGCCTGGGTCAAGCCGCAGGACTGAGTCAGTTCATCGACGCTTGCGCCCATACCGACCAGTTTTGCCGCTTGGGCAAACGACAGGCTCGACGGATCGCGCTGTTCCAGCTGAGCCAGTTTGTCCGGCAACGGGCCAACCACCGCGCGCAGTTCGTGCAGGTCTTCACCCATGCGCACGTTGCCGCTTTGGTAGTCCTCGACGCGTTTGGCCAGGTCCTTGATGCGCTGATCGCGCAACGCATCGCCCTGGGCCTGTTGCGCAGCGATCAGTCGTTGGCCTCGTATGTACGCCAGAAACATCGCCAGCGTGCCTGCCCAAAAGAGGAACAGGACAATGACCGCAACCTCAAGAATCAATCAGATGTTCTCCAGGTCCGACCATTCTTCTTCGCTCATCATCTTGTCCAGCTCGACCAGGATCAGCAGTTCGTTGTTCTTGTTGCACACGCCTTGAATGAACTTGGCGGATTCTTCGTTACCGACGTTCGGCGCGGTCTCGATTTCCGACTGACGCAGGTAAACCACTTCGGCCACGCTGTCGACCATGATCCCGACGACTTGCTTGTCGGCTTCGATGATGACGATTCGGGTGTTGTCGCTGATCTCGGCATTCATCAGGCCGAAGCGCTGGCGGGTGTCGATCACGGTGACCACGTTACCGCGCAGGTTGATGATGCCCAGCACGTAGCTCGGGGCACCCGGGACCGGGGCGATCTCGGTGTAACGCAGGACTTCCTGAACGCGCATCACGTTGATGCCGTAGGTTTCATTGTCCAGTTTGAAGGTTACCCATTGCAGGATCGGATCTTCGGAACCTTTTGCATTCGTCGCTTGATTACTCATACCCTGACCCCTCGAAAAACCGCTTCTGGCGGTGTGTGTTCTGTTGGCGGCATTCAACAATGCCGTCGCGTACTTGTTATGTCGGCAGCTATGTCGGTTTGTGTAGCGGCTTGCTACCGCTCATGTGCTTTGCCCCGCCGCTGGCGATCAACTCGGCCAGGGCGGAAACGTCCAGCAGCGCACACATGTGCTCAATCACCGTGCCGGCGAGCCATGGCCGCTGACCTCGGTGACTTCTCCATTTGATTTCGTTCGGGTCCAGGCGCAACGAGCGGCTGACCTGATGCACCGCCAACCCCCATTCGTAGCCCTGAACCGAAATAACGTATTGCAGGCCCTGACGGAAATCGTCGCGGTAACGATCGGGCATGACCCAACGCGCGGTGTCCAATACTTTCAGGTTGCCGGCCTGGCTCGGCAGGATCCCGAGGAACCATTCCGGCTGACCGAACAGCGGTGTCAGCTCGTGGCCGGCCAACGAATAAATCGAACCCAGACACACCAGCGGCACTGCCAGGGTCAGCCCGGCGACGTCGAACAACAGGCATTCGAACGGCTCGGCAGCCCAGGACGGGCGACCATCGGTTTCCACGGGTGGTGGCGTGTTGCTCGGTGGCCGGTGGACTTCGACCACTGGTGGCACCAAGGCTTGCAGCAGCGGTGCGATGGTCGAGACCGGCGCGAGAACCGGCGCTGGTGCTTCGATCACGGCTACCGGTGCTTTCGCCACCGGCGCTGCTACCGGCGCGGCAACCACGGCGGGTTTCTGCGCATCGCGAGCCTGCTCTTCGAGCACCGCTGCCTGGAACTCGTCCAGCGCCGCTTCAACCTCGACCGCTTCGACAACCTCAATGACTTCAACCAGTGCTTCGACTTCCAGCGGCAACTCTTCAGTCGCCTCCATCAGCAAGCTGTCCAGATAAGACTGGAGCGCCAGCTGCGGGCGCGAGGTGACCTTCACCGGCCGGTTCATGCGCGCACCACCGTAGGAGCTGTGTTCATCAGGCCACCGCCGGGACAAGTTGTGCCGCCAGCAAATGCTTGAGCAGTGCACGGTAAGCAAGAACGCCACGGCTCTTGCCATCGAACTGCGAAGGCGTCACGCCGGCACGGCTGGCGTCGCGCAAGCGGGTATCGACCGGGATGTAGCCTTGCCAGATTTCTTCCGGGTACTTGTCGCGCAACACCCGAAGCGTGCTGAGAGAAGCCTGCGTGCGGCGGTCGAACAGGGTCGGCACGATGCTGAACGGCAGCGCCTGTTTACGCGAACGATTGATCATCGCCAGGGTATTGACCATGCGTTCCAGGCCTTTGACCGCCAGGTGTTCAGTCTGCACCGGAATCACCAATTGCTGGCTCGCCGCCAAGGCATTGACCATCAGCACGCCAAGCAACGGCGGGCTGTCGATCACGGCGTAATCGAAGTCCTGCCAAAGTTGCGCCAGGCTCTTGGCAATCACCAGGCCCAAGCCACTCTGCCCCGGCGACTGGCGCTCGAGGGTCGCGAGTGCGGTGCTTGATGGCAGCAGGGAAATACTCTCGTGGCTGGTGGGCAACAACAATTGACCGGGCAAACCTTGCGGCACACTGCCCTTGTGCAGGAACAGGTCGTAGCTGCTGTGTTCCAGGCTGTCGGGGTCGTAACCGAAGTAGCTGGTCATGGAGCCGTGGGGGTCGAGATCGACCACGACCACGCGCTTGCCCGCCTCGGCCAGTAAACCGGCTAAAGCGATAGAGGAAGTGGTTTTACCAACACCACCCTTTTGATTGGCAACGGCCCAGACTCTCATTCGGATTGTTCCTCCCGGTCGAAATGCCGACCGAGAAATAGCTCAACGTATTAATGCGGGTGACGGAGAATTGACGGCGCTCTCTCGTCCCGGCGACTTGACCGGGGTCGGTGCAGTTTGTGTGCCAGCACGCTTCAACGCGGCATCCGGTTTCGCATTGGCCGTTCCGGTACCCGTGAGGCTGCGGCGTACATCAAGATTTCGTGACACCACCAGCACCACGCGACGGTTACGCGCCCGCCCCTCGGCAGTGGTGTTGTTGGCTACTGGCTGGAACTCGCCGTAACCCACCGACGCCAGGCGACCGGGGTTCACACCCTGCATCGCCAGCATGCGCACGATGCTCGCCGAACGGGCCGAGGACAGCTCCCAGTTGGTTGGGTACTGCGCGGTGCGGATCGGTTGATCGTCAGTGAACCCTTCGACGTGAATCGGGTTGTCGAACGGTTTCAGAATCGCGGCAACCTTGTCGATGATGTTGAACGCAATGTCGCTGGGCATGGCGTCGCCGCTGCCGAACAACAGGCTGGAATTGAGTTCGATCTCGACCCACAACTCGTTGCCGCGAATGGTCATCTGGTTGGAGCTGATCAGGTCGCCGAACGCGGCGCTGATGTCGTCGGCGATGCTTTTGAGCGGATCGCTGGCACCCGCGATACCGGCGTCGACCTGCTCGGCGTCTTTAACCAGCGGCTTGGCCGGGGTCACGGTCTGCGGTCGCTCGTCACCGATCGGGATCGGCTTGAGGGCGCGGTCGGAGTCGGTAAAGACCCCGATCAACGCTTCGGAAATAACCTTGTACTTGCCTTCGTTGATCGAAGAGATCGAGTACATCACCACGAAGAAAGCGAACAGCAACGTAATGAAGTCGGCGTACGAAACCAGCCAGCGTTCATGGTTTACGTGTTCTTCAGGTTGCCGACGACGTGCCATGGTCCATGTCTCCCATCAATCCATGAAGCCCTGAAGCTTCAACTCAATAGAGCGAGGGTTTTCACCTTCGGCGATCGACAGAATGCCTTCCAACAACATTTCGCGATAACGCGACTGCCGCAAAGCAACAGCCTTGAGTTTGGCGGCAATCGGCAGCAGCACCAGGTTGGCACTGGCCACGCCATAGATGGTCGCGACGAAGGCCACGGCAATGCCGCTACCCAGTTGCGAGGGATCGGCCAGGTTGCCCATGACGTGGATCAGACCCATCACCGCACCGATGATGCCGATGGTCGGCGCGTAGCCGCCCATGCTTTCGAAGACTTTGGCGGCTTCGATGTCGCGGCTTTCCTGGGTGTAGAAATCCACTTCCAGAATGCTGCGAATCGCTTCCGGCTCGGCGCCGTCCACCAGCAGTTGCAGGCCTTTGCGCGAGTAGTTATCAGGTTCGGCGTCGGCCACCCCTTCCAGACCCAGCAGGCCTTCCTTGCGTGCGGTCAGGCTCCAGTTGACGACGCGATCGACGCCACCGGCGAGGTCTACGCGAGGTGGAAACAGGATCCAGGCCAGAATCTGCATGGCGCGTTTGAAGGCGCTCATCGGTGACTGCAGCAGCGCCGCACCGACGGTTCCGCCGATAACGATCAACGCCGCCGGACCGTTGGCCAGGGCACCGAGGTGACCGCCTTCAAGGTAGTTGCCGCCAATGATGGCGACGAACGCCATGATGATCCCGATGAGGCTTAAAACATCCATCAGATACAAGCCTCGACCAAATGCTTGCCAATATCGTCCAGGCTGTACACCGCGTCGGCGAGTTCGGCTTTGACGATGGCCATCGGCATGCCGTAGATCACGCAGCTGGCTTCATCCTGAGCCCAGATTGCACTGCCGCCCTGTTTGAGCAGACGCGCGCCTTCACGACCATCGGCGCCCATACCGGTCAATACGACCGCCAGAACTTTGTCACCGTAAGACTTGGCCGCGGAACCGAAGGTGATGTCCACGCACGGCTTGTAGTTCAGGCGTTCGTCGCCCGGCAGGATTTTCACCGCGCCACGGCCGTCGATCATCATTTGCTTGCCACCCGGCGCCAGCAACGCCAGGCCCGGACGCAGGATGTCGCCATCCTCGGCTTCCTTGACGCTGATGCGGCAGAGCTTGTCCAGACGCTCGGCGAAGGCCTTGGTAAAGGCCGCCGGCATGTGCTGGATCAATACGATCGGTGCGGGAAAATTGGCCGGCAACTGGGTCAGCACCCGCTGCAAGGCAACCGGGCCGCCAGTGGACGTACCGATGGCGACCAGTTTGTAGGCTTTGCGTTTCGGCGCTGGCGACGACGACAACGAGGCTGGCGCAGGTGTACGCGCCGGAATCGGCGCCGGTGCCGGACGCGCAGGCGCGCTGCTGCCGTAGCTGCTGACGCTCGAAGGTGCAGGCGTCGGGGCGGGTGCGGCGACAGGTGCCGGAGCGCTGTAGGTGTTGGCGCGACGGTTACTGCGCGAGATGCTGAGAATCTTTTCGCACAGCAGTTGCTTGACCTTCTCCGGGTTGCGGGAGATGTCTTCGAAATTCTTCGGCAGGAAATCCACCGCGCCAGCGTCCAGCGCGTCAAGGGTGACCCGAGCGCCTTCGTGGGTCAGCGAGGAGAACATCAACACCGGGGTCGGGCAGCGCTGCATGATGTGCCGCACTGCCGTGATGCCATCCATCATCGGCATCTCGTAGTCCATGGTGATCACGTCTGGCTTGAGGGCCAGCGCCTGATCAATCGCCTCTTTTCCGTTGGTCGCCGTGCCGACGACCTGGATATTCGGATCCGCTGAAAGAATTTCCGAGACGCGGCGGCGGAAAAACCCCGAATCGTCCACCACCAGGACTTTAACTGCCATAAACACTCCGTTAGGCGGAGCGAGGCTCAGTCGCCCCGCCCCACCAGAATCAAATACGCCGTGCGGCGTAACGCTTGAGCATGCTCGGAACATCGAGAATCAGCGCAATGCGGCCGTCACCGGTGATGGTGGCGCCGGACATGCCCGGGGTTCCCTGGAGCATTTTGCCCAATGGCTTGATGACCACTTCTTCCTGGCCCACCAGTTGATCGACGACGAAGCCGATCCGCTGCGTGCCCACCGAAAGGATCACCACATGGCCTTCGCGCTGCTCTTCGTGAGCGGCGGAGCTGACCAGCCAGCGTTTGAGGTAGAACAATGGCAGCGCCTTGTCCCGCACGATCACCACTTCCTGGCCGTCCACCACGTTGGTGCGCGACAGGTCGAGGTGGAAGATCTCGTTGACGTTCACCAGCGGGAACGCAAACGCCTGGTTGCCCAGCATGACCATCAGCGTCGGCATGATCGCCAGGGTCAGCGGGACCTTGATGACGATCTTCGAGCCCTTGCCCTTGGTCGAGTAGATATTGATGGTGCCGTTGAGCTGGGCGATTTTGGTTTTCACCACGTCCATGCCCACACCGCGACCGGAGACGTCGGAAATTTCGGTCTTGGTCGAGAAACCCGGCGCGAAGATCAGGTTGAAGCAATCGGACTCGCTGAGACGATCGGCTGCATCCTTGTCCATCAAGCCTTTCTTCACGGCAATGCCGCGCAGAACGTCGGCGTCCATGCCCTTGCCGTCATCGGAGATCGACAGCAGGATGTGGTCGCCTTCCTGTTCAGCGGACAGGATCACCTTGCCGCTGCGCGGCTTGCCCATCGCTTCACGCTCGGCCGGCTCTTCAATACCGTGGTCGACCGAGTTGCGCACCAAGTGGACCAGCGGGTCGGCCAGGGCCTCGACGAGGTTCTTGTCGAGGTCGGTTTCTTCGCCGACCAGTTCCAGGTTGATCTCTTTCTTGAGCTGGCGAGCCAGGTCGCGAACCAGACGCGGGAAGCGCCCGAAGACCTTTTTGATCGGTTGCATCCGGGTCTTCATGACCGCGGTTTGCAGGTCGGCCGTGACCACATCGAGGTTCGACACGGCCTTGGACATGGCTTCGTCGCCGCTGTTGAGGCCCAGACGGACCAAACGGTTACGCACCAGTACCAATTCGCCGACCATGTTCATGATTTCGTCGAGACGCGCGGTATCGACGCGCACGGTGGTCTCGGCTTCGCTGGCCGGTTTTTCCGCTGGAGGCGCGGACGCGGCACGAGCCGGGGCCGGGGCAGCAGCAGGCTTCGGCGCTTCGGCTTTCGGCTCGGGCGCTTTGGCGACAGGTTTCGCTGCAGCGGCAGGAGCCTTGGTGACAGGTGCCGAAACAGCGGCGCCAGTGCCTACTTCAGTGAACTTGCCTTTGCCGTGCAATTCGTCGAGCAGCGATTCGAACTCGTGATCGGAGATCAGATCGCCGCCAGCCGCTTTTGCGGTAGGCGCAGCCGGGGCCGGGACCGCAGCAATGGCCGACTCCAGCGCATCAACGGCAAAGTTGCCCTTGCCGTGCAGCTGATCGAGCAGTGCTTCGAACTCGTCGTCGGTGATATCGGAGCTGTCGCCTGGCGCTTTCGGGGCAGCCGGTGCGGCTGGCGCCGGGGCTACGGCGTCGACGGCGAACTGGCCTTTACCATGCAGTTGATCGAGCAACGACTCGAACTCGGCATCGGTGATTTCGTCGCTGCCCGCTGCATTGCTGCTCGGCGCTGGCACAACTGCCGGGGCTTCTGCCTGAGCCTTGACGGCGTTCAGCGAGTCCAGCAGTTGTTCGAATTCGTTATCGGTGATGTCACCCGACTCGCTCTCGGCGGCAGGTTCTTCCACCACGTCGGCGACCGGTGCCGTTTCATCGGCGGTTTTCGGCTCGGCCAAACGGGCCAGTGCCGCCAGCAATTCTGGCGTGGCAGCCGTGATCGGGCTGCGCTCGCGGACTTCGGTGAACATGCCGTTCACCGCATCCAGCGCTTCGAGAACCACGTCCATCAGTTCCGAGTCGACGCGACGTTCACCCTTGCGCAGGATGTCGAACACGTTCTCGGCGATGTGACAGCACTCCACCAGCTCGTTGAGCTGGAGGAAGCCGGCGCCTCCTTTTACAGTGTGAAAACCGCGAAAAATTGCATTGAGCAAGTCCGCATCATCAGGTCGGCTTTCAAGCTCGACCAGCTGTTCGGACAGTTGCTCTAGAATCTCGCCGGCCTCAACCAGGAAATCCTGAAGGATCTCTTCATCGGCGCCGAAGCTCATGTGTAGGGGTGCTCCTAGAATCCAAGGCTGGAAAGCAAATCGTCTACATCGTCCTGACCGGACACAACGTCTTCTCTTTTATCGGCATGAATCTGCGGACCTTCACCCTGAGAGAGATGTTTTTGCGGATCTTTTTCTGCCAGCATCGCTTCACGGTCATGTTCGATGCCCGCAAAGCGGTCCACCTGACTGGCCATAAGCACGAGCTTGAGCAGGTTGCTTTCAACTTCGGTGACCAGTTGGGTCACGCGCTTGATCACCTGACCGGTGAGGTCCTGGTAATCCTGAGCGAGCAGAATGTCGTTGAGGTTGCTCGACACAACGCGATTGTCTTCGCTGCTGCGTGTCAGGAAACCGTCGACTCGCCGAGCCAGCTCGCGGAACTCTTCAGCCCCGACTTCGCGACGCATGAACCGTCCCCAGTCGGTGCTCAAGGCCTGGGCTTCGTTGCTCAGGCCGTTGACCAGCGGCGTGGCGTTTTCCACCAGGTCCATGGTGCGGTTGGCCGCGGCTTCGGTCAGTTTGACTACATAACCCAGACGCTCGGTGGCATCCGTGATCTGCGAGACTTCCTCGGCTTGCGGCATGTTCGGGTCAATCTGGAAATTGACGATCGCACTATGCAGCTCGCGAGTGAGCTTGCCCACCTCTTGATACAGGCCACGGTCACGGGTCTGATTGAGCTCATGGATCAGTTGCACAGCGTCGCCGAACCTGCCTTTTTCAAGGCTTTCGACCAGTTCGACCGCGTGTTTTTTCAGAGTCGATTCGAAATCGCCCTGTGAAGACTCGTTATGCTCCATAGCTCCCCCGTGGCGCAGTGGCTTCGCACATCAACCGATGCGTTCGAAAATCTTTTCGATTTTTTCTTTTAACGCCTGGGCCGTGAAGGGCTTGACCACATAGCCGTTAACACCGGCCTGGGCTGCCTCGATGATCTGCTCGCGCTTGGCTTCAGCGGTCACCATCAGCACCGGCAGGTGCTTGAGCTTTTCATCGGCACGCACGTGGCGCAGCAGGTCGATACCGGTCATGCCAGGCATGTTCCAGTCTGTTACCAGAAAGTCGATGCTGCCGCTGTTGAGAACCGGAATGGCAGTAGTGCCATCGTCGGCCTCGACCGTGTTGGTGAACCCAAGGTCACGCAACAGGTTTTTAATGATCCGCCGCATCGTTGAGAAGTCATCAACGATGAGGATTTTCATGTTCTTGTTCAATTCGACCTCCAAGCAGTCTTAAACGCGCCCAGCACCTGGACGCGCCATTTCAATCAATCCGGCAAAGCACTCAATGACTGTCTGGAGCACAACAGATCGTGACCGGCAGGGTTCAACACCTCACCAGCCGCGTTCGCAGTGTCCCCACACTGCCTTCAGCGCGCTCGCCACTCCCCCAAACGCCCCCGCAAACGGGCCGCGCACTGGCTGTGTAACTGGCTGACCCGAGATTCGCTGACCCCCAGGACCTCACCGATTTCCTTGAGATTCAACTCTTCGTCGTAGTACAGCGCCAACACCAGTCGCTCACGCTCCGGCAAATTGGCAATCGCGTCCGCCAGCGCCGCCTGGAAGCGTTCATCTTCCAGATCGCGTGACGGCTCCAGATGAGCACTGGCGCCATCCTCGTGCAGCCCTTCGTGTTCGCCGTCCTGCAACAGATCGTCGAAACTGAATAACCGGCTGCCCAGGGTGTCGTTCAAAATCCCGTAATAATCGTCGAGACTCAATTGGAGTTCGGCCGCAACTTCGTGATCTTTAGCGTCACGGCCGGTTTTAGCTTCAATCGAGCGAATGGCGTCGCTGACCATCCGGGTATTGCGGTGGACCGAACGTGGCGCCCAGTCCCCCTTGCGTACTTCGTCGAGCATCGCGCCGCGGATTCGAATGCCCGCGTACGTCTCGAAACTCGCGCCTTTGCTGGCGTCGTATTTGGTCGACACTTCAAGCAGGCCGATCATCCCGGCCTGAATGAGGTCTTCGACCTGGACACTGGCCGGCAGACGCGCCAGCAAGTGGTAGGCAATGCGTTTAACCAGTGGCGCGTAACGCTCGATCAGCTCGTACTGCGCGTCACGTGCCGACTTCTTGTAAAGGTTGTAGCCACCGGCTGTCATAGCACAGGTCCTGCGGTCTGTTGCACGAGGCGCTCGACGAAAAACTCCAGGTGCCCACGCGGGTTGGCAGGCAGCGGCCAGGTATCGACCTTCTGTGCAATGGCCTTGAACGCCAGTGAACACTTGGACCGCGGGAAGGCTTCGTAGACGGCGCGCTGCTTCTGCACGGCCTTGCGCACGCTTTCGTCGTAAGGCACCGCGCCGACGTATTGTAAGGCGACGTCCAGGAAGCGATCCGTGACCTTGGTCAACTTGGCGAACAGGTTGCGCCCTTCCTGCGGGCTCTGGGCCATGTTGGCCAGGACGCGGAAGCGGTTCATGCCGTAATCGCGGTTCAGCAGTTTGATCAGTGCGTAGGCGTCGGTGATCGAGGTCGGTTCGTCGCAGACCACCAGCAAGACTTCTTGCGCTGCGCGGACGAAACTGACGACCGAGTCACCGATGCCCGCCGCGGTGTCGATCACCAACACGTCGAGGTTGTCGCCGATATCGCTGAACGCCTGGATCAGGCCGGCGTGCTGGGCCGGGCTCAAATGAACCATGCTCTGTGTGCCGGACGCGGCCGGGACGATACGGATGCCGCCAGGGCCCTGCAACAGTACGTCGCGCAGCTCGCAGCGGCCTTCGATCACATCGGCCAAAGTACGTTTGGGTGTCAGTCCCAGCAGGACGTCGACGTTCGCCAGCCCCAGATCGGCGTCCAACAGCATGACGCGCCGACCGAGCTCAGCTAGAGCCAGGGACAAGTTCACTGACACGTTAGTTTTCCCGACGCCACCTTTGCCGCCGGTCACCGCGATCACCTGTACGGGATGCATGCTGCCCATGAATTTCTTTACCTTGTCTTACTTAGACGGAGGCCACATTACTGGCTGCGCGTTCATTAACTGAACAATGCATGGCAGACCATCGATGTAGGTACAAAAACTGTCATTAATACCTCAGCCGACCTGCTTGGTCGGGCTGTGGTAAATATCAGCGAACATGTCAGCCATGGCTTCTTCGCTGGGTTCTTCTTGCATTTGCACGCTTACGGCGCGACTGACCAACTGATGACGACGCGGCAGATGCAAATCATCCGGGATCCGCGGGCCATCGGTCAGGTAGGCCACCGGCAGTTCATGACTGATGGCCAGGCTCAACACCTCGCCCAGACTTGCCGTTTCATCCAGTTTAGTCAGGATGCAGCCAGCGAGCCCACAACGCTTGTAACTGTGATAAGCGGCCGTTAGAACCTGTTTCTGGCTGGTGGTTGCCAAAACCAGATAATTTTTCGATTTGATGCCACGACCGGCCAGGCTTTCGAGCTGCATGCGCAGTGCCGGATCGCTGGCCTGAAGGCCCGCGGTATCGATCAGCACCACGCGTTTGCGCAGCAAGGGCTCCAGCGCCTGTACCAGTGACTGCCCCGGATCCACGTGAGTCACCGACACATTGAGGATCCGGCCCAACGTCTTGAGTTGTTCCTGAGCACCAATACGGAAACTGTCCATGCTGACCAGCGCGATATTCTGCGCGCCGTACTTGAGCACGTAACGGGCCGCGAGCTTGGCCAGGGTAGTGGTCTTGCCCATGCCGGCAGGACCGACCATGGCAATCACGCCGCCCTCCTCCAGAGGCTCGACTTCCGGTGTGGCGATCATCCGCGCCAGGTGTGCCAGCAACATGCGCCAGGCCTGACGAGGTTCTTCAATATCGGTAATCAGCGCCAGCAAATCGCGCGACAACGGACCGGACAGGCCGATGCGTTGCAGGCGACGCCAAAGATTGGCCTGGGCCGGACGGCTGCCTTGCAGCTGATTCCAGGCCAGGGAGCCGAGTTGCACTTCCATCAGTTCGCGCAGGCTGTTGAGCTCGAAACGCATCGAGTCGAACGCCCGTGGGTCGACGCCACCAGAGGCTGGTGCCGCAACCGGTGCAGGACGATGGGGTTCGGTGTACGTCGGTTCGATCAGCGGCTCGGCGGCGGTCAGTGGCAGGCCGGCGAACAATTGGCGATTGGTGGATTTGTCGCTCTCGCCCTCGCTGCGCAGGCTCAGTTCGGCCTGGGCGGTGACGATCCGCGACTGGGTCTTGCGCAGCTCGTCTTCGAGTTCCATGTTCGGAACGCGCGGGGCCAGCGCCGACAATTTGTAATCCAGGGCAGCCGTCAGCTCGACGCCACCGGCGATCCGGCGGTTGCCAATGATGGCGGCATCAGCGCCCAGCTCATCACGAACCAGTTTCATGGCCTGACGCATATCGGCGGCGAAAAAACGCTTAACTTGCATAAACCACTACCTCAGCCGTTGGGCCCTACTGTCGCAACGATGGTCACTTGCTTGTTGTCAGGTATTTCCTGGTAAGCCAACACATGCAAACCCGGGACTGCCAATCGGCCGAATCGCGACAGCATCGCGCGAACCGGACCGGCGACCAGCAGAATCACCGGTTGACCTTGCATTTCCTGACGCTGCGCCGCGTCGATCAACGAACGTTGCAGTTTCTCAGCCATGCTTGGCTCCAGCAGAACACCCTCTTCCGAGCCTTGTCCTGCCTTCTGAAGACTATTGAGCAATATTTGTTCCAACCTTGGCTCCAGGGTGATCACTGGCAGCTCGGAGTCAGTGCCTACAATGCTTTGGACGATTGCGCGGGATACGCCGACGCGCACCGCGGCCACCAGCGCGGCAGTATCTTGACTCTTGCTGGCGTTGTTGGCGATGGCTTCGGCAATGCTGCGGATGTCGCGCACTGGCACCTGTTCGGCCAGCAACGCCTGCAATACCTTGAGCAGCTGCGACAGCGACACAACGCCCGGCACCAGCTCTTCGGCCAGTTTTGGCGAGCTTTTGGCCAGCAATTGCATGAGTTGCTGCACTTCTTCGTGACCGATCAACTCACTCGAATGCTTGTAGAGAATCTGGTTCAAGTGGGTTGCCACTACCGTGCTGGCATCGACCACGGTGTAACCGAGGGATTGGGCCTGGGCACGCTGGCTGATTTCGATCCAGACCGCCTCCAGGCCGAAAGCCGGATCTTTGGCGGTAATGCCGTTGAGCGTGCCGTAGACCTGGCCAGGGTTGATCGCCAGCTCGCGATCCGGGTAAATCTCCGCTTCGGCCAGGATCACCCCCATCAGGGTCAGGCGGTAGGCACTTGGCGCCAGGTCGAGGTTGTCACGGATATGCACGGTCGGCATCAGGAAGCCCAGATCCTGGGACAGCTTTTTGCGCACGCCCTTGATCCGCGCCAGCAACTGCCCACCCTGATTACGGTCCACCAGCGGAATCAGCCGGTAGCCGACTTCCAGGCCGATCATGTCAATCGGCGTGACGTCATCCCAGCCGAGCTCCTTGGTTTCCTGAGCGCGAGCCGGCGATGGCAGCAATTCCTGCTGACGCTTGACCTCTTGCAGGGCCTGTACCTTGACCACGTTCTGCTTCTTCCAGAACAGGTACGCGCCGCCAGCCGCCAGGGCTGCCATGCTGAGAAAGGAAAAGTGCGGCATGCCCGGCACGAGGCCCATCACCGCCATCAAACCCGCCGCCACCGCCAACGCTTTGGGGGAGGCGAACATCTGGCGATTGATCTGCTTGCCCATGTCTTCCGAGCCGGAAGCACGGGTCACCATGATTGCCGCAGCTGTCGATAAAAGCAGTGATGGCAATTGCGCCACCAAACCGTCACCGATGGTCAACAAGGCGTACACCCGACCGGCATCGCCGAAGGTCATGCCGTGCTGGAAGATACCGACCGCCATGCCGCCGATCAGGTTGATGAACAGAATCAGCAGGCCGGCAATGGCGTCACCGCGAACGAACTTGCTGGCACCGTCCATGGAACCGTAGAACTCGGCTTCCTGAGCCACTTCCATCCGGCGCAGCTTGGCCTGGTTCTGGTCGATCAGACCGGCGTTCAAGTCGGCGTCGATCGCCATTTGTTTACCGGGCATCGCATCGAGGGTGAAACGCGCGCTCACCTCGGAAATCCGTCCGGCACCCTTGGTCACCACGACAAAGTTGATGATCATCAAAATCGCGAAGACGACGATACCGACCACGTAGTTACCGCCGATCACCACCTCGCCGAAGGCCTGGATCACCTTACCGGCGGCGGCATGGCCGTCCTGACCGTGGAGCATCACCACTCGCGTGGAGGCCACGTTCAGCGCCAGTCGCAACAGGGTCGCTACCAGCAGGATGGTCGGGAACACCGCGAAATCCAGTGGCCGCAACGCATAAACGCAGACCAGCAACACGACAATCGACAACGCGATGTTGAAGGTGAAGAACACGTCCAGCAGGAATGGCGGCACCGGCAACATCATCATCGCCAGCATGACCAGCAGCAACAACGGCACACCCAGATTGCCTCGACTCAGGTCGGCAACGTTTGTGCGTGCAGTGTTGAATAACTGAGAGCGATCCACCGGTTTTCCCCGTTCCTTAAAGCAAACTTTTTTGACGCCTGAAGCGGGCGCAGAGCGGCTACTGCAAGAAGCCTTCCAACTTTCACAGGGGTTTGGAATAGAGGTGTATCCGGGAGATTTGCATTGCCAGGGCTGACGCCATCGCGAGCAGGCTCACTCCCACAGGAATTGAGGTGTTATCAGGAATCGCGGCGCAGATCCGGTGGAATCGGCAGGTCGCCCTTCAGCGGATCCGGGCGCTTACCCTTGCCGGCACGGTGCTGGCGGATCTGGTAGACGTAAGCGAGCACTTGGGCGACGGCAAGGTAGAGCCCGCCAGGGATTTCCTGATCAAGTTCGGTGGAGTAGTAGATCGAACGCGCCAGTGCCGGCGACTCAAGCAGCAGCACTTCGTTGGCCACCGCGATTTCACGGATCTTCAAGGCCAGGAAGTCGCTACCCTTGGCGATCAGCATCGGCGCCCCCCCTTGTCCGGGTCGTACTTGAGCGCTACGGCGTAGTGGGTCGGGTTGGTGATGACCACATCGGCATCGGGGATCGCCGCCATCATCCGGCGCTGGGACATTTCGCGCTGCAACTGGCGAATGCGCTGTTTAACTTCTGGCTTCCCTTCCTGATCCTTATGCTCGTCACGTACTTCCTGCTTGGTCATCAGCAGTTTCTTGTGGCTTTCCCAAAGCTGCACCGGCACGTCCACTGCGGCGATGATGATCAGCCCGCAGGCCATCCACAACGTGCTCCAACCCACCAATTGCAGGCTATGGATGATCGCCATGTCCAGTGGCTCATGAGCGATGCGCAGCAAATCGTCGATGTCCGAGGACAACACGGCCAATGCCACGAACAACACGATGAAAAACTTGGCCAGCGCCTTGAGCAGCTCCACTAACGCTTTGGTCGAGAACATCCGTTTCAGGCCCGCGCCGGGGTTCATACGGCTGAACTTGGGCGCCATGGAACCCGCTGCGAACAGCCAGCCGCCGAGAGAAATCGGCCCGATCAACGCCGCCAGCAGCAAGGTAATCATTACCGGCTGAATCGCGAAGAGGGCAATCTGCCCCGAATGCAGCAGGTAAGTACCCATGGAACGCTGATCCAGAATCACCTCCCGCGAGAGCGAGAAATTCATACGCATCAGCTCCATCAGATCCTGGGCCAGGGCTCCGCCAAAAATCAGCAATCCACCGGCGCCGGCAAGCATGACGGCCAAGGTATTTAGTTCCTTGGAACGCGCGATCTCGCCCTTCTCGCGAGAATCCTTCTTGCGTTTCTCGGTGGGGTCTTCTGTTTTGTCCTGACCACTTTCGCTCTCAGCCATGACTCAGCGCGCCCGTGCCAGTTCGCGTAACAACTGCAAGGCCTCGGAGGCCAGCGGTTGATACTGATTGATAATGTCCGCCAGCCCGACCCAGACAATGAACAGCCCGAGCACCAGCGTCAGCGGGAAGCCGATAGAAAAGATGTTCAGCTGGGGCGCAGCCCGGGTCATCACGCCAAAGGCAATGTTGACCACCAGCAACGCGGTGATTGCCGGCAACACCAGCAACAGCGCAGCACCGAGGACCCAGCCGAGCTTGCCGGCCAACTCCCAGAAGTGATTGACCATCAACCCGCTACCGACCGGCAGCGTAGTGAAGCTTTCGGTAAGGACTTCGAACACCACCAGGTGGCCGTTCATGGACAGGAACAACAGCGTCACCAGCATGGTGAAGAACTGCCCGATCACCGCCACCGACACACCGTTGGTGGGATCGACCATCGAAGCGAAACCCATGCCCATCTGAATGGAGACGATCTGCCCGGCGACCACGAAGGCCTGGAAGAACAGTTGCAAGGAGAAACCCAGCACGGCACCGACAAGAATCTGCTCGGCAATCAGCAGCAAACCGCTCAAGTCCAGCGCATTGACCGGCGGCATCGGCGGCAGGCCGGGGGCGATGACCAATGTAATCGCCAAGGCGAAATATAGGCGCACTCGCGTAGGCACCAGGGTCGTACCGAAAACCGGCATGACCATCAGCAAGGCACCGATACGAAACAGCGGCAGCATGAACGTCGCCACCCAGGTACTGATCTGGGTATCGGTCAGCTGGAGCAGCGACATGGTTTAACCGATGACCTGAGGAATACTGCCGTACAACTGCAGGATGTATTCCATGAAGGTCTGCACCAGCCACGGACCGGCGACGATCAACGTCACCAGCATCACCAGCAGACGCGGCAGGAAGCTCAGGGTCTGTTCGTTGATCTGGGTCGCGGCCTGGAACATCGCCACCAACAGGCCCACGAGCAAACTCGGAATCACCAGCACGGCAACCATCATGGTGGTCAGCCACAGCGCTTCCCGGAAGATGTCTACCGCAACTTCCGGCGTCATGGCGATACACCGCCGAAGCTGCTCGCCAGGGTGCCGATGATCAACGCCCAGCCATCCACCAGCACGAACAGCATGATCTTGAAGGGCAGGGAAATGATCAGCGGCGAGAGCATCATCATACCCATCGCCATCAGCACACTGGCCACGACCAGGTCGATGATCAGGAACGGAATGAAGATCATGAAACCGATCTGGAACGCGGTTTTCAGTTCGGACGTGACAAACGCCGGAACCAGAATCGTCAGCGGCGCCTGATCCGGCGACGCGATATCAGTGCGTTTGGACAAGCGCATGAACAACTCCAGATCGCTGCTGCGAGTCTGGGCGAGCATGAAATCCTTGATCGGCACCTGCGCCTTGGCCACGGCATCTTGAGCGGTGAGTTTCTCCGCCAGATACGGCTGCAAGGCATCCTGATTAACCCGGTCGAATACCGGCGCCATGATGAACAGGGTCAGGAACAGCGCCATGCCCGTGAGGATCTGGTTCGACGGCGTCTGTTGCAGGCCCAGGGCCTGACGCAGGATCGAGAAGACGATGATGATCCGGGTGAAACTGGTCATCAGCATGACGAACGCCGGGATAAAACTCAGCGCCGTCATGATCAGCAGGATTTGCAGGCTGACCGAATACTCCTGAGCACCCTCGGCATTGGTACCCAGGGTAATCGCCGGGATCGACAACGGATCGGCGGCGAACGCCAGTGGCGCGGCCAGCATCAGCGCCAGCGTCAAGATGATGCGTAGCGCACCCATTACTTCTTATCCTTATGATCCTTGCCCATCAGCTCCATCAGGCGCTGGGCAAACTCCGGGGTCGCTTTTTCAGTACCGCTGGGCACTTGCACCGGCTCCTTGAGCACGTGCAACGCGGTGATGGTGCCGGGGCTCAAGCCAAGCAGAATCTGCTCGTTGCCGACCTGCACCAGCATCAGACGGTCACGCGGGCCGAGCGCGCGGGAACCGATCAGCTCGATCACCTGCCCTTTGCCGGCCGGCCCGGCCTGCTGGACCCGGCGCAGCAACCAGGCGAGGAAGAAGATCAACCCCAGCACCAGCAGCAAACCGAACACCAGCTGCGTCAATTGCCCGGCCACACCGCTGCTGACCGCGGGTGCAGCGGCGCTGGCAGCCGTCGCCACCGGCTCGGCAGCCATAACGCTGAACGGCAAGGCCAGCAGCACCAACCCTGGCAAACCCCCAGAACCTTTTTCACTCAGCGCAACTTCTTGATGCGTTCGCTTGGACTGATCACGTCGGTCAGGCGGATGCCGAACTTCTCGTTGACCACCACTACTTCGCCGTGGGCGATGAGCGTGCCGTTGACCAGCACGTCCAGCGGCTCACCGGCCAGGCGATCGAGCTCGATCACCGAACCCTGGTTGAGTTGCAGCAGGTTGCGGATGTTGATATCGGTGCTGCCGACTTCCATGGAAATCGACACCGGGATATCGAGAATCACGTCCAGGTTCGGACCGTCGAGGGTGACCGGTTCGTGGTTTTTCGGCACGCTGCCGAACTCTTCCATCGGCAGACGGTTGGACGGCGAACTGGCGGCGTCGGCGGCCAGCAAGGCGTCGATGTCGTCCTGCCCGACGTCGCCGGTTTCTTCCAGGGCCGCAGCCCATTCATCAGCCAGCGCCTGGTCGTCCTGGGTGTTTATATCGTTAGCCATCAATTTGTCCTCGGCGGGCATCCCTTCAATCAGGAGCCGTCAGTTAAAAGCACAGGGGGTTGGGAGCGCCGGTCAGCGGCGCTCGATCGGCTCGATCACTTGCAACGCGAGGTTGCCTTTGTGCGACCCCATCTTGACCTTGAACGCAGGCACGCCGTTGGCGCGCATGATCATCTCGTCCGGCATCTCGACCGGGATAATGTCGCCCGGCTGCATGTGCAGAATGTCCCGCAGGCGCAACTGGCGACGGGCAACCGTGGCACCGATCGGTACGTCAACGTCCAGCACGTCCTGGCGCAAGGCGTTGACCCAGCGTTCGTCCTGATCGTCGAGATCCGACTGGAAGCCGGCGTCGAGCATTTCGCGCACAGGTTCGATCATCGAGTAGGGCATGGTCACGTGCAGGTCGCCGCCATCGCCATCTAGTTCGATGTGGAACGTCGACACCACGATCGCTTCGCTCGGGCCGACGATGTTGGCCATGGCCGGGTTCACTTCCGAGTTGATGTACTCGAAGTTCACTTCCATGATCGCCTGCCAGGCTTCTTTCAAATCGACGAAGGCCTGTTCCAGCACCATGCGCACTACACGCAATTCGGTGGGGGTGAATTCACGCCCTTCGATCTTCGCGTGTCGGCCGTCGCCGCCGAAGAAGTTGTCCACCAGTTTGAACACCAGTTTGGCGTCGAGGATAAACAACGCAGTGCCGCGCAACGGTTTGATCTTGACCAGGTTGAGGCTGGTCGGCACGTACAGCGAGTGCACGTATTCGCCGAACTTCATCACCTGCACGCCACCGACGGCAACGTCCGCCGAGCGGCGCAGCATGTTGAACATGCTGATGCGGGTGTAACGGGCGAAACGTTCGTTGATCATTTCCAGGGTCGGCATGCGCCCACGGACGATGCGATCCTGACTGGTCAGGTCGTAGCTTTTGACACTGCCGGGTTCAGCAGCGGTATCGGTCTGTACCAGACCATCGTCGACGCCATGCAACAGCGCATCGATCTCATCCTGGGACAGCAGGTCCTGCACGGCCATGTCGTGTTCCTACTGCAGTACGAAATTAGTGAAAAGCAACTGTTCGATGACCACTTTGCCGAGTTCTTTCTGCGCCACTTCCTGGACGCTGGCCGTGGCTTTCTGACGCAACATTTCCTGGCCGACCGGCGATGCCAGCGTGGCGAAGTCCTGCCCCGAGAACAGCATGACCAGGTTATTGCGGATGACAGGCATGTGGACTTTGAGCGCTTCCAGATCGGCCTGATTGCGCCCCTGCATGGTGATGCTCACCTGCATGTAGCGCTGACGACCGTTCTGGTTGTAATTGGCCACAAAGGCCGGAGCCATGGGCTCGAAAATCGCTGGCTGCTTGCCGACCGGGGCGGTTTCAGCCGCGGCGGCAGGTTTGCTCTGGGCGCTGAGCATGAAGAACCAGGTTGCTCCCACGGACAAACCGATCGCCAGCAGCAGGGCTACCACGATCACAATGATCAGCTTGAGTTTGCCTTTGGTTGCGGGGTCTTTTACTGCTGCTTCGCTCTTCGCCATGCCAATAATCCGTCACTATTCGGGTTTTCACAGTCGCACGGCAAGGCAAGAGCAAGTGTTATGCCAGAAGCGTCTGTAGGGAGATGGGTGACGGCAATCTGAAGCACACTACAAACCACTGTGGGAGCGAGCCTGCTCGCGATGGCGATGTAACAGTCAACGACGATGTTGAATGTTATGGCCTCATCGCGAGCAGGCTCGCTCCCACAGGTTTTGATGCCTGATTTGATCAGGCGTAGTAGTCGACGGCGCTGGAGCCGATCACGCTGGTAGCCGCAGGCGCCACTTCGGCAACGGTTGGGGTGAGCTCGTCATCCATCGAATCAAGGCGACCGCCACTGGCACTGGTGCGTCCACCCTGACTCTGTTGAGCCTGATCCTGGCCTTGCTGCGACCCGCGGGACTGGTCGGACACATTGACGTCGACCTGGCCCATGCCCTGTTGCGCAAACATGTCACGCAAGCGATGCATCTGCCCGTCCAGCGCTTCACGAACGCTTGGATGGGCACTCATGAATGTCACTTGGGTCTGCTGATCCGGAACCATGTTCACCCGAATGTCCAGCCGCCCCAGCTCCGCCGGTTGCAACTGAATGTCGGCGGCCTTGAGATTGGCACTGGACAGGTACATGACCCGGTTCACGACTTCTTCGGTCCAGCCGCTCTGATGCATGGCGATCGGCTGGTTCACCGGCAAAGCGTTGGCGGTTTTCGGCGTGGCCGCCTGGGTCAGTGCCGCCAGACGGTTGGCGAAATCGTCGACCCGGGTATCGCTACTCGCGGACTTCAGATCCTTGAGACCGTCATCGATAAGACCACTGAAGGCCTTGTCGCCGCCCTGGCCGGTGCTGTCCTTGTCGGCTTGCACATCGAGCATGCTCGCCATGCCGGCGGCGAAGTTCTGCGCCGAGGTGGACTCGCCATCGGCCTGAGCCTGGGCCGAGGTCGGTGCCGCTTTTGGCTGGGCCTGACTCGCCGCCGAAATATGGCCGCCCTGCTCCATGGCCATGCGCACGGCGGGCAGTGCGTCGAGGGGATCGGCTTCGGGATCAAAATCGGTGTCAGTGCTTGCAACGACCGGAGTCGTTACTGCCGTCACAGCCACCTCGACCTGCGGTGGCGGGGTGACCACAACGGGCGGAGCGGCCGGTAGCGGCGTTGGCGCCGCAGGCTGTACGGCCTGCATCAACGCAGGATCCAGCGTCAGGTCAACGGGCGCGGCATCAGCGACCGGCGTTTGCACAGCCTCCGCCCCGTCATCGCTGGCGGCCTTGTCGTCAGCCTGCGCCGGTTTATCGGCGGGCAAGGATTTGCCGCTATCGGCAACCGCCGGTTCCGGGGCGGCAGACTTGTCGTTGCTGACGTCCTTTTTATCGGGGCTGTCCGGCGCTTTATCGTGTATCGGCCTGGCCGATCCATCACCCACCGCAGAGGGTTTGTTCCGGGCTTGATTGGCGTAGACCTGAGCGAAGCTGGATGCCTTGTCCCCAGGCTCAGCGGCCAGCGCCGGTGTATTGGCGGAGGCGGCTTGAGTCTTGGCCTGCGCGGCGGCCTGAAGGAGCATATTGGGGGTAACGGGCATGGAACGGTCTCCGCTGCACTGGGATCGTAGGTACAGTTGACGGAGATTATTGCAAAGGTCGCGCCAGGTTTGAGTGACTGGCGCTAAAAGCGCCGAACGGTCTCATTGCCAGAGATCGAGCGCTGACGCTCTGCTTCATAGAGCGGCCGGACAAACGCAAATTCGTCATCAATTTCGTCCACCAGCTTTTCAATGCCGGCTAGGCTTTTTTGCTTGGCGCGCTGCTCCAGCTCATGGCACAACTCAGCCAGGTGAATAGCGCCCATGTTGCTGCTGCTGCCCTTGAAGCTGTGGGCGGCATTCATGAGTTGCGCGGCATCTTCAGCCTTGCGCAAGATGCGTAAACGCTCTTCGGAGTCGGCGAGAAAGGTATCCAGCAACATCGGATACTCATCCTCCATCACCTCTTGCAGCGCGTTCAGTATGTCGCGGTCCAGATGTGTGTCAGCCACTTGCTCACTCCTTGATCAAGAATGCGTGGATTATGCCAGAGCCTCCCAGAAAAACTCCACGCGGGCACTTCGGCCATCATCGGACCAACTCGCGTTGTGGCCCAGTTGACGGATAAGACTGACGCCACGTCCCGACAGACGGACACCGTCGACGGGGCGTTCCATTACTCGTGCGACATCGAAACCCTTGCCACTGTCTTCAACCCGAACAATCAGGCAGCCGCCCTCGCCCTTGGGTGTTACCTGCAAATGCACCCGCACATAGCCGTCCTGCAACGCGTCCAGGCGTGTATTGCGTTGTTGATAATAGCGGGTGAAACCCGAGGCATCGCGCTTGAGACTTGAATCCAGCCCCAGCACCCCATGCTCCAGGGCGTTGGAATACAGTTCGGCCAAAACACTGTAGAGCGCCCCGCTCTGAGCCCGCAGACCGTGGACCTCGAGCAGCAATTGCAGAAGAAACGGCAGCGGATTGAAGCGTTTGAGCGTGGCGGCGCGAAATTCGAAACTAACCGACCAGTCCAGCGGGCAGGACTGACCACTGTCGGAATACACCAGCGCCGGCGGGCTCAGTTGTGCAGCCTCCAGCAGACTGACCTCGACCATGCTCACGTCATCACGGGCCTCGCCGCGAAAGTCCCGCAACGCCTGCTCGATCTCTTCGAACAGTTCATCAGGTTGACGATTGGCCGCAAACACCTGCTGCAACCGCTCCACACCAAACAGCTGTTCGTTGGCATCGCAGGTATCGATCACCCCGTCGGACAACAGGAAGACCCGATCCCCGACCGCCATCGGAAACACCTCGGTGCGGTCATCGAAGGATTGCGGGCTCAGCACGCCGAGCGGCAAATGCCGAGCCGCCAGCGGCGTTCGCTCACCGCTGGCGATGCTGTGCAGGTAACCGTCCGGCATTCCGCCGTTCCAGACCTCCACCGAGCGTCGCTGAAAACTCAGGCACAGCATCGTTGCACAACAGAACATGTCCACCGGCAGGATGCGCTTGAGCTTGGCATTCATCTCGCGCAGGGTTTCGGACAGGCCGTATCCCTTGGCGGTCATGCCATAGAAAACTTCGGCCAAGGGCATGGCACCGACTGCGGCCGGCAAACCGTGACCGGTAAAATCGCCGAGCAGCACGTGCATGTCGCCGGCGGGGGTGAACGCGGCCAGCAGCAGATCGCCGTTGAACAACGCATAAGGCGATTGCAGGTAGCGAATATTCGGCGCACTCAGGCAGCCGGAGTGGGCCACCTTGTCGAACACGGCCTTGGCCACGCGCTGTTCGTTGAGCAGGTACTCGTGGTGCCTGGCGATCTGGTCACGCTGTTGCAACACCGTGGCCTGCAATCGTCGCAAGCGATCCATCGCCTTGATCTTGGCGCCGAGGATCACCTGGTTGTAGGGCTTTGCCAGAAAGTCGTCGCCCCCGGCCTCCAGACAGCGGGCCAGCGCTTCGCTTTCGGTCAGCGAGGTGAGGAAGATGATCGGCACCAGGGTTTCCCCGGCCAACTCCTTGATCTGCCGGGCCGCCTCAAAACCGTCCATCACCGGCATCATCGCGTCCATGAGTACCAGTTGTGGTCGTTGCTGGCGAAACGCTTCAACGGCTTCCGCACCGTCGGCAGCCGTCAGTACCTCATGCCCCTGGCGACGAACGATGGTCGACAGCAGCATGCGATCGGCCGCACTGTCTTCGGCGATCAGGATCGTCAGCGGTTCGAACGGAGACTGCATGCCGTTCAACTGATGTCGAACAGTTTGTCGAAGTTGGAGATGGCGAGGATCTTCTTCACATCGGTACTACTGTTAACGACGCGAATATCGGAATTGTCGCCACCAGCGTGATCACGCAGCAAGAGCAACATGCCCAGCGCCGAACTGTCGAGGTAGGTCGCTTCTTTCAAGTCGACGACGACTGCGGAGAGTTTCTTGTCCTCATAGGACTCACGAAATTCCTGATGCTTGGCGAAATCGAATCGTCCCTTGACCGATATCGTCAGCTTTTGCCCATCTTTTGAGACTTCTGTAACGACTGACATTTAACGGCTTCCTTGTCATTGGTGAACGTACGTGTACAAGGTTTAGCACTTGGCAGGGATGGGGGCAAGGCTGGTAAGTGGCGCAATCCTGGAGTACGTCTTCGCGGGCGAGCGCAGGATCGGTGTTGTTCACGCTGCAAAACCCGTAGGAGCGAGGTTTGCCCGCGAAGAACGATGACGCGGTCCAGCTGATTCAATAGGGATCCTGACGCGGCAACCGCTGGGACAACTCATCCAGCAGCTTCTGCTCACGCCGGTCTTCCAGCCGCCGCGCCTCATCCATGTAGCGCAACACCAATTTGCGCAAGCCTTCGACCCGGGCAAACGCCTGCTGCCAGGATTCCCGCGCCTTGTTCAGGTTGTTTTGATGCCATACCAGGCTTTGTCGCTGCTGGTCGATGGCGGTCCCCAGTTGCGCCAGGAAGCCTTGATAACCCAGCAACCATTGGCCCGACACGCCACTGCTGCCGCGCACAATCCACTGCTCTTGATAGTCGAGACGAAAGGCTTCGAGGTCGGCGAGTTTGCTTTCGGCCAGACGGACCTGCCCCTGAAAGTGCCCCAGACGCAGGACCGCTGTTTTCTCGGCCTTTTCGGCCATTTCGACCACGGGGGCCAGGCGCGAGGCGCGGCTCTGGGCCATGGCCGGTTAGCCGCCAGCCGCGGGAGCGAAAATCGTGCCGAGATAGGCTTCGCTTTCCCCCAGGCTGATGCTGTCGTTCAGGCCCTGGCGCAGGTATTTCACCAACTGCGGTTGCAGCGAGATCGCCAGGTCGGTTTCCCGATCGCCACCCGCGACGTAGGCGCCGACGCTGATCAGGTCTCGACTCTGCTGATAACGCGACCACAGCTGCTTGAAATACTGGGCGCGCATCATGTGTTCCGGCGTAACCACCGACGGCATGACCCGGCTGATGGACGCTTCGATATCGATGGCCGGGTAATGGCCTTCCTCGGCCAGGCGCCGGGACAGCACGATGTGCCCGTCGAGCACGCCTCGTGCGGCGTCGGCAATCGGGTCCTGCTGATCATCGCCTTCGGACAAAACGGTGTAGAACGCGGTGATCGAACCGCCACCCTTCTCCGCATTACCGGCCCGCTCCACCAGTTTCGGCAGCTTGGCGAACACCGATGGCGGATAGCCCTTGGTCGCTGGCGGCTCGCCAATGGCCAGGGCGATTTCCCGCTGGGCCTGGGCGAAACGGGTCAGCGAGTCCATGAGCAACAGGACGTTCTTGCCCTTGTCGCGGAAATACTCGGCGATTCGCGTGCAGTACATCGCAGCGCGCAGGCGCATCAGCGGCGCATCGTCCGCCGGCGAGGCCACGACGACAGAGCGCTTGAGCCCTTCTTCACCGAGGATGTGCTCGATGAATTCTTTAACTTCACGACCTCGCTCACCGATCAGTCCGACGACGATGATGTCGGCCTCGGTGAAGCGGGTCATCATGCCCAGCAGGACACTCTTGCCCACGCCAGTACCGGCGAACAGGCCCAAACGCTGACCGCGACCGACCGTCAACAAACCGTTGATGCTACGAATACCCACGTCCAGCGGCTCGCTGATCGGTTCACGCTTGAGCGGGTTGATGGTCGGGCCGTCCATCGGCACCCAGTCTTCGGCCTTCATCCCGCCCTTGCCGTCCAGCGCGCGACCGGCGCCATCGAGCACCCGCCCGAGCATGCTCATGCCCATTGGCAGACGGCCGGTATCGGCCAGAGGAACCACGCGGGCACCGGGAGCGATGCCGGCAACGCTGCCGACCGGCATCAGAAACACCTTGCTGCCGGAGAAGCCCATGACTTCGGCTTCGACCTGCACCGGGTGATAACTGTCGTCGTTGATCACCATGCAGCGGCTGCCCATGGCGGCGCGCAAACCCTCGGCTTCGAGGGTCAGGCCGACCATGCGCAGCAAGCGGCCTTCCAGGATCGGCGCGCCTGCAAGCTCCGTGGCCTCGGCGTAGCTGCCGAGGCGCTTGGCGAAGCTGGTGCGATCAAGGCGCATCGAGAACGTCCGGTTCAGGTTCGACCGGCGCGACCGCTGGCTTGTCGCTGATCGGCAGTTCCAGGCTCAGATCCGGCTCGGCCGGGTGCAAGACCTGTTCGTGCAACTGATCGAACAGTTTGTCCATGACCCGCGCAACGCGGGTTTCGACCGTGGCATCGATGCGACTGTGTTCAGTCTCGACCCGGCAACCACCGGGCAACAGTGCCTCGTCCTCGACGATGCGCCAGGTTTCTTCATGGCGTTCGCGCAGGGCTTTGACCTGTTCGAAATCTTGCGGATTGATGTACAGCCGCACATTGCCCACGCCCAGCGGCAAGAGCTTTAGGGCCTCGCGCATGACGTGTTCGATCTGCGTCGAGTCGATGGCCAGTTCGCGCTGAATCACCTGTTTGGTGATGTGCTGCACCAGGTCGACCAGGGACTTTTCGATCAAGGTGTCCTGCTCGGCGATAGGCTCGAACAAATGCCCCATCAGTTGTTCCAGAGCGGCAATCTTGGCGGCCAGGGCCACCTCGGCTTCCTGGCGGACCTTGAGCGTGGCGCTGTGAAAACCTTCTTTTTCGCCCGTGGCGAAGCCTTCGTTGTAGGCCTCCTGGCGAATGCTTTCGAGTTCTTCAAGGGTCAGTGGCTGGACTTCCTCCAGCGGCACTTCTTCCATTTCCGGCGGCTCGGGCTCAGGTTCCGGCTCGGGTTCCGGCACGAACGGATCGAAACTGGGCAGCGACCAGACGTCGAAACCGCCGACGTCCTTGCCGCGGATCAGGTCGGTGTTGGACTCATCATGTTTGGACGACATAGTGACCTTAGATCATCTCTTCGCCGCCCTTCCCGCCGAGAACGATTTCTCCGGCTTCGGCCATACGGCGGGCAATGGTGAGGATTTCTTTCTGCGCGGTTTCCACGTCGCTGACGCGCACCGGGCCTTTGGCCTCGAGGTCGTCGCGCAACAGTTCGGCCGCCCGTTTGGACATGTTCTTGAAGATCTTCTCTTTGACGCCTTCGTCCGACCCCTTGAGGGCCAGCACCAGCACGTCGGAAGACACTTCGCGCAGCAACGCCTGGATACCGCGGTCGTCGACATCGGACAGGTTGTTGAACACGAACATGAGGTCTTCGATCTGACCGGACAGGTCTTCGTCGACTTCGCGGATCGAGTCCATCAGCTGACCTTCGATCGAGCTGTCGAGGAAGTTCATGATGTCGGCCGCACGCTTGATGCCGCCCAGGGTGGTGCGCGAAGCATTCGAGTTGCCGGAGAACTGCTTCTCGAGAATCTGGTTGAGTTCTTTCAAGGCCGCAGGTTGCACGGTGTTCAGCGAGGAAACCCGCAAAATGATGTCCAGACGTACCTTGTGGTCGAAGTTGCCGAGCACTTCGCCGGCCTGGTCCGGATCGAGATACGCCACCACGATCGCCTGGATCTGCGGGTGCTCGTAACGGATCACGTCGGCGACGGCGCGCGGTTCCATCCACTTCAGGCTGTCGAGGCCACTGGTGTTGCCGCCCAGCAGGATGCGGTCGATCAGGCCGTTGGCCTTGTCTTCGCCCAGGGCCTGGGTGAGCATTTTGCGCACGTAGTCATCGGAGCCGACGCCGAGGCTGGTCTGGTCGCCGACGATGTCGACGAACTCGCTCATCACCTGCTCGACCTGCTCGCGGTGCACGTTACCCATTTGGGCCATGGCCACGCCCACACGCTGGACCTCTTTGGGCCCCATGTGGCGCAGCACTTGGGCAGCATCGGTGGAACCCAGGGATAGCAGCAGAATCGCGGCTTTGTCGACCTTGGTCAGTTTGGCGGCAACGGCTCGGTTATCACTCATCTGCGTTAATCCACTCTTTCACGACCTGGGCCACGCGCCCCGGATCTTCTGCCACCAGACTCTTGATTGCGTTCAACTGTGCGTCATAGCCTTCGCTCGGGCTCGGCAGCAGAATGCTGGTCGGGCCGCCGAGACTGACGCGGTCGTTGGCCAGTTCGCCGTCCAGGCCGCCCATGCCACCCAACTCGACGTCGCTGCCGATGCCCAGCTGTTTGTCTTTGCCGCCGCCGGTGATGTTGTTGAACACCGGACGCAGCACACCGAACACCAGCACCAGGATGAACAAGACACCCAGCACTTGCTTGACGATGTCCCAGAACCACGGCTGGGAGTAGAACGGAATTTCGGCAATCACTTCACCGCGCTCGGCGGAGAACGGCATGTTGATCACGCTGACGCTGTCGCCACGGCTGGCGTCGAAGCCGACGGCGTCCTGTACCAGGCGAGTGAAGCGCGCCAATTCATCGGCGGTCCATGGTGCACGGGTGGTTTCACCGTTGGCCGCGTTGATCTTGACCTGGTCATCCACCACCACCGACACCGACAGGCGATTCAAACGGCCCTGCTGTTGTTTGGTATGGCTGATGGAACGGTCGAGTTCGAAGTTCTTGGTGGACTGCTGGCGCTTGTCCGCCGGGTACGGAGCCAGCATTGGCTGGCCGGTGGCCGGGTCCATGATTTGCTGACCGTTGGCATCGAGCAGTGGCTGGCCTGGCTGCACCATGCCGGCCGACGCGGCAGCGCCACCGGTGGTTTGCGGTGCGGAAGCCGGCGCGGGCGGCTGATTGCTCAGGGCACCCGGCACACCTTGGGGGCCATTGCTGGCGGTACGCTGTTCGTTGACCGACTGCTCGCTGCGCAACGCCGGTTGGTCCGGGTTGAATTGCTCGGAGGTCGACTCGACAGCGCTGAAATCCACATCGGCCGAGACTTCGGCTTTATAGCGATCGTTGCCCAGCACCGGTTGCAGAATGTTGTGCACGCGCTGAGTCAGCATGCTTTCCATGCGACGGCTGTAATCGAATTGCTTGCCGGCCATGGTCAGTTCGGAATTCTCCGCCTGATCCGACAGCAGGTTGCCTTTCTGGTCGACAACCGTGATCTGGGATTTGCTGAGTTCGGGAACGCTGGTGGCCACCAGGTTGATGATCGCCAGTACCTGGCCAGGCTCCAGCGAGCGACCGGAGTACAGTTCCACCAGAATCGATGCGCTCGGCTTGCGTTCATCGCGCACGAACACCGAACTTTTCGGAATCGCCAGGTGCACGCGGGCACCCTTGACGTTGTTCAGGCTGGAGATGGTGCGAGCCAGTTCACCTTCGAGGCCGCGACGATAACGGGTCGCTTCCATGAACTGGCTGGTGCCCAGGCCTTGATCCTTGTCGAGAATCTCAAAACCGATGTTGCCATCGCTGGGAGTGACACCAGCGCCCGCGAGTTTGATTCGCGCACGGGACAGGTCATCGGCCTTGACCAGCAAGGCTCCGGAGTTCGGTTCAACGGTATAGGGAATGTCGGCTGCGGCCAGGGTATCCATGACCTGTTTGGCGTCCATACCGGCAAGGCTGCCGTACAGAGGCCGATAGTCCGGCTGCTGGGACCACAACACCACGGCAAAGCCAATCGCCACGCTCGCAGCCAGGCCGACCAACAGGCCCACCTGACGCAACATGGTCATCTCGGAGAGGTTTTCCAGGAAGGACAACCCGAACAGCGGCGGCTTGCCGTCTATTGGAGTGGCCTTGGCCGGAACATTATCGGCGGCTGCTTCTGCCATGACTCAAATCGTCCTTAAACCGGCATCTGCATGATGTCTTGGTATGCCTGAACCAGCTTGTTGCGTACTTGGGTCAACGCTTGAAAAGACACGCTAGCCTTCTGCGAGGAAATCATCACGTCCGTCAGGTCTACGCCGCTCCTGCCGATCTCGAAGGCACTGGCCAACTGAGTGGACGCCTGTTGGGTTTCGTTCACTTTATTGACGGCCTGACCGAGCATGTCGGAAAAGCTGCTGCCACTCATTTGAGGAACAGCGGCAGTCGATTTCGACGCAGACATGGCATCCATTTGCATGGACCGCATGTCCAACATCAATCGATTAAATTCAATACCTTGGCTCATGGTCTACTCTCTCTGGCGACCCGCAATTTTTTGACACTCACTCGGCGGGTAGTGAGGTGTTAGCAACAAGGGTGCCAGCTCCGTGGCAGCTCCAAACAAAAGCCATCAAGGTTTTGCTTTAACCATGAATCACTGCAAAACAAATGTGGGAGCGAGCCTGCTCGCGAAGAGGGAGTGTCAGTCGACACTTATGTATCTGCCACGCCGCCTTCGCGAGCAGGCTCGCTCCCACATTTTGTTAGTGTTGCTTGCGTCAACTTTCAGGTGGCGAACAGGTACGCTTCCACATCCATTCCGGCGTCGCGCATTTGCGCCAGCTTGTATCGCAAGGTGCGCGGGCTGATGCCCAAGCGCTCGGCGGCTTCTTTGCGGCGGCCGCGCTCGGAGCGCAAAGTGTCGATGATCATCTGGAACTCACGGCGACGCAGGTCATCCCCCAGCGCCCCGGCCGACTCGGATTCGACCTCCACGATTCGCAGGGACGTTGGCGCCAAGGCTGGCAACGGCGCACAGGCGACCGGCCCGGCCAGACAGAAATCTTCAGGCTGAATCAATCCGCCCTGCTGTAGGATAAGCGCCCGCTGAATCGCGTTATCCAGCTCACGCACATTACCCGGCCATGGATAACCGATCAGGCACGCCTGAGCCTCGGGCGACAGTGTGGCCGCGGCATGCTTCATTTTATTGACGTACTTGGCCAGAAGACGCTCAGCCAACGGCAGGATGTCGGCGGTACGTTCGCGCAACGGACGCCAGGCCAGTGGAAACACCGACAGGCGATAGTAAAGGTCTTCACGAAAACGCCCCGCAGCCACTTCACCGGCCAGGTCTCGGTTAGTGGTGGCGACCACGCGAATGTCCAGCGTGATCGGCTTGCGAGCGCCGACTCGCTCGACTTCCCGCTCCTGCAATACCCGCAGTAACTTGGCCTGCAGACCCAGGGGCATTTCGGAGATTTCATCGAGCAGGATCGTGCCGCCATCCGCTTGCTCGAACTTGCCGGCCTGCGCGGCGATGGCGCCAGTGAACGAACCCTTCTCGTGACCGAACAAGGTGGCTTCGAGCATGTTGTCCGGGATCGCTGCACAGTTGATTGCAATGAACGGCTGACTGACGCGGTGAGAGTGCTGATGAATGTAACGCGCCAGCACTTCCTTGCCGGTCCCGGACTCGCCGGAGATCAACACCGTGGAATCACTGCGCGCCACCCGTGCGGCCAATTCCAGCAATTGCGCACTGGCCGGCTCGAACGCTACAGGCCCCTCGCCTTCGGTCGCGCCGAGGCTGCCCAGCGCATGCCGCGCCACCAGATCGAGCAAGGCTTTGGGCTCGAATGGCTTGACCAGATAATCCGCCGCGCCCTGACGCATGGCATCGACCGCCCGCTCGACAGCACCGTGAGCGGTCATCAGCAACACCGGCAGCTGCGGCTGACGAGTGCGCAGCAATCCGAGCAGTTGATGGCCGTCCATGCCCGGCATGTTGACGTCGCTCAGCACCAGGTTGAACGCCTCGGCACCGACCGCTGCCAGCGCCTCTTCCGCCGAGCCGACAGCTTTGAAATCGTGACCGGCGAGCAACAGCGTATCGGCCAGTGCTTCGCGTAGCGCGCGGTCATCCTCGACCAGTAAAACCTTGATTGCCATGTCCTTCACTCCGCGCCCTGAGCGCTGGGCTTTTCACCCGAAAAAAGCGGCAGGATCACCTGCGCACACGTGCCGCGACCGAGCCGCGAGCGCAGCTGCAATTGTCCTTGATGAGCACGCGTCACTGCCTTGACCACGGTCAGGCCGAGGCCGGTTCCGGTGGTTTTAGTGGTAAAGAAGGGTTCACCCAGACGCGCCAGTACCTTCGTATCGATGCCACTACCGCTATCGCTGACCGCAACACGCAGGTTGTTGTCACGGGTATAGAAATGGACTTTCAAACGCACATCGCCGGCGCTGGCCTGAATGGCGTTCTCGATCAGGTTCAGGATCGCCCCGACCAGCGTGTCGCGATTGCACAGCAACTCGCCCGCATGACTGTCGCATTGCCAGCGAATCGGCAGGTCCTGGACATGGGTCAATGCGGCCGCCTGTAGCGACTGCATCAGCGTTTTTGGCGTGACGCGATCGGTCAGCGGCAGCTCGCCGCGCGCAAACACCAGCATGTCGCGAACCTGATGTTCCAGCTCATGCAAGCGCTCTTTCAGGCGCCCGGCAAAACGTTGCTGGGTCTCGACCGGCAACGCTTGCTCAGTCAGATGACTGGCGTAGAGCAAGGCGGCGGACAAGGGAGTACGAATCTGATGAGCCAAGGACGCGACCATGCGACCGAGCGACGACAGACGTTCGTGGCGGGCCAGCTGATCTTGCAGATGACGGGTTTCAGTCAGGTCGTTGAGCAACACCAACTGCCCGGGCTCGGCATCCAGCGAGCGAGTGGAGATCGACAAACGCCGACCGTCCTTGAGCGAGATTTCGTGACCGTCGTCTTCACGGGGCGCAAAGCAGCGGGCAATGACATGACGCCACAGTTCGCCTTCAAGGGGCAGACCGAGCAGCTCGCAGGCAGCGGGGTTGGCTTCGCGCACGATGCCCTGGGCGTCAATGACAATGACGCCGCCGGGCAACAGATCAAGGAGGTTTTGCAGCCGGTTGGCCAGGCGTTCTTTTTCCGCCAGCTCCTGCATGCGCTGGGCACTGACCACCGCCAGCTCACCCTTGAGCTCGGTGACCCGGGCTTCGAGCATGCTGTAGGAATCGGTCAATTGGCTCGACATCTGGCTGAACAGTGAAAACGCCTGCTCAAGGCCAAGCCGGCTCGCCTGCTCTACGGACGACGGTTGTCCCGAAGCGTCAGGGACAGGAGACATCTGGGCGGCTTGGGGCATCGTGCTCTCTCGCTTGGCTGACCGTCAGTGAAACGGAACGTTGCGAGGGATGTAGCAATACCCGTGCCTAAAAAAAACCGCCTATAAATGAAGGACTTGAAAAACAGGCGTCAATCATCCGCCTGTTCATCACCGTCACGACGGCTCATACCGTACTTGCGCATCTTTTCCACCAGTGTGGTGCGACGAATACGCAGCCGCTCTGCCGCGCGCGCCACGATGCCATTGGCATCATCCAGCGCCTGCTGAATCAGCCCTTGCTCCAGACCACCGAGGTAGTCCTTCAGGTCCAGACCTTCCGGCGGCAGCATGGCACCGGCGGAGAAGTCCGGAGTATGGCCGTTGATAGCCACGCGCTCTTCAAGATCGCTGCGAAAGCTGTCGACCAGTTGCTCATCTTCGTCGTCGACATAGCGGAATTTCTTCGGCAACTCGACCACGCCGATCACCCCATACGGATGCATGATCGCCATGCGCTCCACCAGGTTGGCGAGTTCGCGGACGTTGCCCGGCCAACCGTGACGGCACAACGACATGATCGCTGCCGAGTTGAAACGGATCGAACCACGCTTCTCGTGCTCCATGCGCGAGATCAACTCGTTCATCAGCAGCGGAATGTCTTCGACACGCTCGCGCAGAGGCGCCATTTCAATCGGAAACACATTCAGGCGGTAGTACAAGTCTTCGCGGAAGGTACCGACCTCGATCATGCTTTCGAGGTTCTTGTGGGTTGCCGCGATGATCCGCACATCGACGCTCTGGGTCTTGTTGCTGCCCACGCGTTCGAAGGTGCGCTCCTGCAATACGCGCAGCAACTTGACCTGCATCGGCAGCGGCATGTCGCCGATTTCATCGAGGAACAGCGTGCCGCCATTGGCCAGTTCAAAACGCCCGGCGCGGCTGGTGATTGCCCCGGTGAAGGCACCCTTCTCGTGGCCAAACAGTTCGCTTTCCAGCAACTCGGCCGGAATCGCCCCGCAGTTGACCGGCACGAACGGCGCGTCACGACGCTTGGAGTGATAGTGCAGGTTACGCGCGACCACTTCCTTGCCGGTCCCGGACTCACCGAGGATCAGCACACTGGCGTCGGTGTCGGCGACTTGCTGCATCATCTGACGGACGTGTTGAATCGCCCGGCTGGTGCCGACAAGACTGCGGAAAAGATTGGGTTCACGGTGACGACCGCGCTCGCGGGCCTGGTCGTACATCTCGCGATAGACCTGGGCACGGTGCAGGGAGTCGAGCAATTTGCTGTAGCTGGGTGGCATTTCGAGGGTCGAAAGCACTCGGCGACGCTGGTCTTCAGGCAAGTCAACGGAAGAATTATCGCCCATTAACAAAACCGGAAGGAACTCATCCCAGGTTGAGAGTGTCTTTAGCAAGCCCACAAGTGCACCAGGAGCATTGACCGTCCCGATGAGGACACAGATTACTTCACGACTTGATGACAATGAGCCGACAGCCTGCTGCCAGTCATGGCTACCGCAGGGTAAATTTTCTTCGCCAAGAAAATTTAAAATCACCGCCAGGTCGCGGCGGCGGACGCTATCGTCATCAATCAGCAGAATTTTGGTTTCACGCCACATGCAATAGCAACTTCCCTAGTCAACTCAATGCCCGAAATGAGGGGGCAAGCTAGACGCTTGCAGACACGTTATGCCTGTAGACGCCTGAAATCTGGAATCAGCCACTAGTTAAGTCAAAAAACCGTGCACAGTCAAATTTATGGCGCACTATGTTTGGATTAACCGGGGATTAATTAGCCGAACAGATGGTAAACCTTTGCCGCCTTCTGCGCTTGGGTGATCTGCGACATCTCGTCGACGATCGCTTGGCGCTCGCCCGTACTCACGGTCAATAGCTGCTGATATAAATCTAACAACTGCTCAAGATTGCTCCTCAGCTCAGCCTCATCCTCCGCTCCATCCACCAAGGCATCGCTGACCACCTGACGACACTCAATGTCCAGCTCGCTGATGGCTTGCCAGTCGCGCGCTGCAAGCGCGTCGACCAAGGCGTGTCGGGTTTGTTGAATTCGATGCACCGCACTCATCTCAACTCCTCGGAGCTCACGCTCTCTATTCGCTTGCCGCGATCGCGTCCCAGCCACTTTTGATAGTCACAAGCAAGCCCGACACTTCGTCGATGATATTGGCATCATTACGAAGGTTGGCTTCAGTAAGACGATCCATCATGTAGGCATAAAGGCCATCCAATTCCTTAATGCTCTCCGGATTAGTGCTTTTGTCAGCTTCCAGACCTTGACGCAGTCCGCCAATGATTTCTGCCGCCTTGCCGATCATCAAACCCTTCTGAGCGATATCACCCCGCGCCAAGGCTCCCTTTGCCTGAGCCATGCGGTCCAACCCCCCCTCCATGAGCATCTGAACCAGACGATGAGGGCTGGCTTCGGAAATCTGTGCGTGGGAATTGACCTTCTGGTACTGGCGAAGGGCTCTCATGGGGTTCATGCTTTCTACCTCTGGCGCGCAACTCGCGGCTTGAAAGTGAATAAATGCTTAAACTTTATGTCGGCCCAAATTCGAAAAGCTTTAGGTCGACCCTCACAACAAAAAGCCCAGGCCATGCGCTCAGGCATGTCTGGGCTTTGCGACTCTGACAGCATTTAATCGGAACCGACTTTGTTCAAGGCATTCAGGGTTGTCATGATGCTTGAACTGGTCGCTTTAAGCTTGGCTACTAGAGTATCCATTGCGGTATATTTTTTGGTCAGCGTGTCGCTCAATGACGCCATACGGGAATCGAGGGCTGCCTGCTGCGAGGTCAAATCCTCCAGCGTTTGGCTGAGTGCTGCCGTACGCGACGCGAAAGCGCCAGTCTTGCTGAGTGCGAAACTTTCGGTAGCTTTGGTCATACGCGAGATAAGACCATCCTTGCCAGTCATGATGCCGGCAAGACTAGAACCATTACTGGCCAGCGCCTTGGTCCATTTTTTATCGTCGAATTCGAGCAACCCGGTTTTCTGAGCGGTACTGATACCGAATTCCGAGAGCGTCTTACTGACGCCCGAGCCAGACGGGGTAACTAATTCGTTGCGGATAGAAGACACCAGGCTGCGAACAGAAGCATCACCTGTTAGCCCGCCACCCGAGGTACTACCATCGGCAGCAACCGAAACTTTGGTGGTGGCATTGATCGCCGTCATCAGCGTGTTATAGGCATCGACAAAACCTTTGACCGAAGTCTTCAGAGCATCATCGCTGCTCACCACAGAAATCGTGGAATCACCAGTGCCTACCAATTGAACACTCACGCCACTGACAGCCGCAGCGATAGTATTGGTGGAGGACTCCATGACGATTTTATCAATGGTGTACGACGCGTTCTGGGGCGCTGTAACGACTGTTGTGCCAGTCTCCAGCCCTGAATCTCCCTTGACAACCAGGTCGGTATCCTTGCCCGTAACAGAGGAACTCAGAATCAGCCTGGAACCGTTGGAGTCTGTCAGGACGTTCGCACTGATGCCTGTGGAGGCCAATTGCGAGTTGATCGCGTCCCTGGTTTCCTGCAATGTTGCGCCAGCCGGGATACTGACGTTGTGAGCCTTACCAGACTGTTCAATTATCAAACTGCTCGGATTAGCACTATTGTTGACGATGGCCGTAGGGCCGCCCGTGAAAACCTTGCTGGAAATCTTCGAAGCTGTCGCCAGATTATCGACATGCAACTCGTAGTTACCGGTGGATGCCCCAGCCGAAACCGTCATCTTTGCCACAGTGTCTTTCGAAGAAGAACCGACGAGGCCGGTATAGTTTTCAGGCTTGTTCATCGCAGCAAGTGCCGTGCGATAAGCTTCCAATGCGGATTGGATTGATCCAACAGCGGAAAGTGTCGTACTCGTGGTCGCCGTCAGGGTGTTGATCTGCTTTTGTTTGGGCGCTTTCTCAGCATCCACCAAAGCCTTCACGATGCCAACAGTGTCGACCCCAGACCCGATACCACTGATTATTGAACTCGCCATCTTTTCTCTCCTTATCCGGTGGCCGCCGATTTCTTGACGAACAACCCTTCAATAACGGACCCAAGCCCGTCTTATGCCAGAATCATGCCCGTGCGTCGAATAGCAGACTGCTGGCATCACTCAGGCTTTGTGCCAGCTTTAAAGCGGCTTCAGAAGGGAGCTGGCGCACCACTTCGCCACTTTGCGAGGCTATAACTTTGACTACGACAATACCGGTCGTGTCGTCGATGGAGAAGTCCAGCTGCCGATGAATGGACTGAACAAAAGCCTGGATATCACTCACCGCTTGTTCCAATTCGGCTCGCTCAGGTTTCTTTACCTTTTCAGCCTCAGGCACGGTTGGCGCAGACGTTGACGTTGACGGAGCGGGAGCTATTGCAATACTGCTTTGCGCTGAAGGCGCAGGATAAGACAAGTTCAGCTTGACGCTCATATCCATGTCCAACACCTCTCACAATGTAAAAAACGGAAGGGCACGTAAACGCACCCCCCGTTACTGACCAGGCGCCTAGATTACTGAAGCAGCTTCAGTACAGCGGATGGCAGTTGGTTAGCCTGGGACAGGATCGCGGTGGAAGCCTGTTGCAGGGTTTGTTGCTTGGTCAGTTCAGCAGTCTCAGCAGCGAAGTCGGCGTCCTGTACACGGCTGCGGGCAGCAGTGGAGTTTTCCGCGATGCTGCGCAGGTTGGCGACGGTGCTGTCGAAACGGTTCTGGATCGCACCGAGGTCAGCACGCTGGGAGTCGATCGAGGCAATGGACTTGTCAATCGCAGCCAGAGCTTTCTGGGCATTGTCAGCAGTGGTGATATCGGCGTCGTTAATGCTAGACAGCTTGGAGGCAACGGATGTAGCGCCAAAGAAATCGGTTACAGAACCCGAGGCAGCAGCATCATCCAGCAAGGAGAACGACTTGGAAGCATCAACAGATACAGTGCCGCTCACAACAAGAGCGTTGATAACAGCAACGGAGTTGCCAGTGCCAGCAGCTTCGAGTTTATCGCTGTTGGATACCACGAGTTCACCAGCAGTACCACCGAAGTTACTGAAGCTGATGTTTTCGCCGCTAGCCGAAGTCACGCTCAGGGTTTTCTTGACGTCGTCATAGTTGACGGTCAAACCCAACTTGGAGGAGTTTGACGACAGCTGATCAGCCATACCTTCCAAGGAAGTAATACCGGTCAAGCTCACAGCAGTACCGGTACCAACCGTAATATCAACACTCATAGGCGTGGTGAGCGAAGCAGCAAGACCGAAAGAAGCTGTGGTCTTAGCAGTAGCGCTCATGCCAGATACAGCGCCGTTCAGGCCTGCGGCAATATCTTTCGCCGATGCACTTGCAGCAACAGCAACTTCAACGTCCTGACCGTTACCAACAACGCGGATAGCGCCAGCAGTGGTTGCGGTAGCCGATGGAACAACTGGAGTGCTGGTCACCGCATTGGAACCCAGTTTCGAAGCCGAAACGTCGCCCAGGGTTACGTTGATGATTTCGTTTGCATTCGCGCCAACCTGGAAAGCGGTGGTGCCAAAGGAGCCGTCAAGGATTTTACGACCGCCGAAAGTAGTGGTTTCGGAGATACGGGTCAGCTCAGCGCTCATCTGTGCGAATTCAGCATTCAGCGAGGCGCGGTCTTCTGCGCTGTTCGAACCGTTAGCGGATTGCAGAGCCAGGGTACGCATTTTTTGCAGAATGTTGGTCGATTCCTGCATCGCGCCTTCAGCGGTCTGAGCGATGGAGATACCGTCGTTGGCGTTCTTTACAGCGGTGTTCAGGCCGTTGATTTGGCTGGTCAGACGGTTGCCGATCTGCAGGCCAGCGGCGTCGTCTTTAGCGCTGTTGATTTTCAGGCCAGAAGACAGACGGCTCATCGAGGTGCTCAGAGCGTCGGAAGCCTTGTTCAGGTTTTTCTGAACGCCCAGGGAGGTGATGTTGGTATTTACAGATAAAGCCATGACGAAATCCTCGTTGGATGGGTACTGCGGCTTCCGGCCCTGGCAACCGCCGGGTGTGGCCTAGAGAACCTTCGTAATAGTTATCGTCGTGAAAACACTTTGCTTGAGGGGTTTTTTCGAAATTTTTAATGGCAGGGTGCCAGCCCTTTACTTTCAAGGCTTTAGAGCCAGAAACTCAGCGCCAGAAAAACGCAAAAACGCCCGGTAACTTTCGTTACCGGGCGTTTTTTGTGTCGACTGCTACGTATGACCCATCAACCGCGATAGATAATCGCCGAGCCCCACGACAGGCCTACCCCGAAACCACTGAGGGCCACACGGGTCCACTTGGAATCGAACACGTGGTTCTGCAACAGCAGCGGAATACTCGAAGACACCGTGTTGCCGGTTTCGAGCATGTCCTTGATGAACTTCTCTGGCTCGCCTTCTTCGAAGCGACGGGCGACTGCATCCACGATGGCCGCGCTGCCCTGGTGTATACAGAAGGCATCGATATCGCCAGCCTGCAGACCGGACTCATCGATCAACTCATGCAAATGAGCTGGAACTTTCAGCAGTGCGAAGTTGAACACCTGTCGACCGTTCATGAAGAACACCCCGTCGCTGACCTTCAAGTGCGCTGCGCCGGAACCGTCAGTTCCGAACTTCGCCTTGCCCAGTTGCCAGACCGCGCCCTCGCCCATCCAGGTTGCCGTAGCGGCATCGCCAAATAACATGGTGGTATTGCGATCTTCCGGGTCGACAATCTTCGAGTACGGATCAGCCGTCACCAGCAGGCCATTTTTCAGCCCCGTCGCTTCCATGAACCCCTTGAGGGCATAGATGCCGTACACGTAACCGGAACAGCCCAGGGATATATCGAACGCGGCGACATGGGTTGGCAGACCCAGTTTGTCCTGAACGATCGCAGCGGTATGCGGCAGGCCTTCTTCGTCACCGTTCTGGGTGACCACGATCAAGCAATCGATGGATTCACGCTTGAGTTCGGGACTGGCGGCGAACAGGGCATTGACTGCTTCGACACACAGATCCGAAGTTTCCTGATCGGCACCCTTGCGCGGCAAAAACGCCGAGCCGATCTTGCCAAGGATGAAGGTTTCGTCCTTGTCGAACTTTGCACCCTGGGCGTAGTTGTCAACCCCGGCTGCCGGCACGTAACTCGCTATATTTTTTATGCCAATCATTATGGCTTCCCAATAATAAACAGCTGAATATCGCCGCTCGCTGAATCGAGGGCGTCTACAGTCGGGGCTCAGCCCCCAAAGGAGGCAACGTTGGGACTCAAGGATCACATTGAGCAGGCCCACCACCTTCACCGCCCGCAGACAGGATACAGTGAAGATGCGCGTTTTGACTGGCGGGTCACTCAGAGATCGGTGCTTTATTTGATTTTGTGGCACAAGCCCTGCTCCGCCCCACCCTGCCTCACTAAAAAAAATGCAAAAAAAAGCCAGCCCCCTATGACAGGGACTGGCCGCGAGCGGTCAAGACCGACTCAAAGCTTGTTGAACAGGCCCAGCTGGGAAATCTTCGAGAATGCCAGTTGTGCCGCTTGCAGCATGGTCTGCTGCAAGGTCAGACGCGTCAGCACTTCCGCCGGATCGGTGTTCACGATCGAGTTTTGCGTCGATGTGTTGATCAACCCCGTGCTCTGATTCTGCGCACTCTGCATATCCATCACATTCCCCCGCGCACCGATTGCGCCCCGGGTCAGGTCGACCTGATTCTTGGCATTGCTCAAGTTGGCGATGACCGAAGCCACCGTATTTTCCAAGTTGCGCTGCGCTGTCGGGCTGCCCAAGGTCGGCGTTTCGAGCGCCTGACGCAGCTGGCTGATGGTGTCGAGTACGTTCTGGGTCTGGTGAGTATTGACCGAGACGTCGAACAGGTCACTCGCCGCCGGCGTACCACCGAGGGTAAAGCTGACACCAGCAGCCGTCGCCACGCCAGCGGCTACGGTGCCGGAAGTGACCGGGACGCTGCCAGCTGTCAACGGTCGGGCGTACAGGTCAAAAGTAGTCGGGCTGGTGAACTTCAGAACCGCCCCACCCTCGGGGAAAAAGCTCTTGTAATCTGCCGCATTGGTCACCGACGTCTGGGTAACCAGCGTAGTCGAGGTGTTACCCGGAGCACGGGTGCTGACGAAGCTGTCGGGCTTTGCCGTCAACTTGAAACTGTGGCCAGCAATTACCGCGTCCGCATTGCCGTCGTTGTCGCCACTTTGATAGGTGATATCCAGAGCAAACGTCACACCGCGGAAATTGATCTCGGAACCACCCTCAGTTTTAGGGTCGAAAGCCCCACCCTGAGTCGCTTCGGCAGTTACGTCATTGCCTCCGGCATCCTTAATCACGTACTGAGTACTGCTGGTAAACGACAGTGTGTAAGGCTCGCCACTGCGGAAGCTCGCATCGAAGGAGGGACCGGAAGTCACTAACCCTGGCGAAAGAGACACCCGCCCGTCATCAACGGTCGGAACAGTCATGGTGCTCGCACTGCGACTGGCGTTGATGGCCTGCTGGAACACGTCCCAACCGGTATCGTTGAGCCCCAGCGACATCGAGTCACCGATCTTCAATTGCAGCTGGGTCTGGTCGCCCTGATAGCTGTAGGTGCCGTCGCTATTGCGCGCGAAGGGCTGAGTGTTGTTGCTGGCGCCGGAAAAAATGTACTTGCCGTTGGCGTCCTTGCTGTTCATCAGGCTCAGCAATTGATCTTCGGATGCGCCCAGTTCGGCCGCAATGGATTTGCGGTCATCGTCGTTCAACGAACCGCCACCGGCACGCACCGCCAACTCGCTGACTTTTTGCAGCACGTTGTTGATGCTGTCCAGCACGCTTTCTTCCTGCGCCTGAGCGGTGTTCAACGCGCTGATGTTGGTGGTGTACTGGCCCAGCATCGCGCTTTGCTGATCGAGTTGAAGCAAACGGGCTGCACCTACGGGATCATCCGCCGCCGTCGTGAGCTTCACGCCACTGCTGGCCTGCTCGGCCGACTTCAGCAGGTTGTTGAAGTTGCGCTGATAGTTGGCTGCCGTCGTCGCATAATACTGTGCAGTAGAAATACGCATGTTCTACGGCTCCTTAAAGGGCATTGATCAGAGTGCTGAAAATTTCCTGCGCAGTCTTGATAATCTGCGAAGAGGCCGAGTAGTACTGCTGGTATTTGACTAGGTTGCCGGTCTCTTCATCGAGGTCGACACCTGACAGTGAATCACGTGAGTTTCTGGCCTGGGTCAGGATGGTGTCAGTCGCCGTGGCATCCAGTTGACCCTGCTTGGTCATGGAGCCGACCGAGGAGACAAGACCGCCGTAGGCCTCAGTGAAGCTTACGCCGGGGCTGGTGGCGTTTGCGCCAACCGTGGCCTTGGTTTGCAAACCGAGCAGCGCTTGCGAATTGCGGTTGTCGGTGCTGTCCGGCGCAGTCATCGAGATATTGAAACTGTCGTCCTTGGCAGGGCTGCCGCTGACGGTCATCGCGACCTTGAAGGTTTTCGCAGCGCCCCCGGCGTCCGTGTAAGGCACCGAAATACTCAGATCGTTGTTCTGACCAGGCACGATGCTGCCGGTCCCGATGCTAGCGCCCTTGGCGTCGAACATCTCATAAGCGGTGCTGCTGGTCATGAGCAGGCGAACAGGCATCGCCGCCTTGACCGCCGTCTGTACTTCCAGGCGCTGTACCGGATCGTAGATATCCAGGGCAGTACTCAACGCTGGCTGGCTGACAGCACCGGTGCCGTCATTGCCCGAGGCCTTGGCGGACGTCAGCGGAGCGGCTGTGGCCAAGGTCTTGGTATCAGTCATGACGGTGGTCATGTCCGCCGCGGAACTGCGTGTCGGGGTAATTTTGAAGGTATCGCCTGCGCTCACCGGGCCAGCGTTGAGGCTCAGGCTGAAACCATCAATGACCAGTGCAGGGGTCGCGCCCAGGGTGGAGCTGCCCATGTCGGTATTGTCCGACAGACGACGCACGCTGTAGTCCGTGGCGCTGGTGAAGGTCACCTGGTAATCGCTGGCCGCCAGCTTGCTGGTGTCTTTGATGGTGACGTTGAGGTTGCCGGACGCCGGATTGTTGCTGGCATTGGCGATACTGCGCTGGCTGATGGCCTTTAGACTATTGATGTCGTTAAACAGCGCCGAGCCGAAATTGCCGTTCTGATCCAGCCCCTGCCCCAACTGTTTGTTGACCTGATCGGTCACCACCATGGCGATGCGACCCAGGTTGTTGACGGCGGGCGTCAGCACGTCATCGCGGTAACGCAACAGGCCGCCCATCTCGCCGCCGCTGACCCGGGAAGTGATATCAATCGTCGAACTGCCGCGATCCATGATGATCGAGGACCGGGTAGGGTCATTCTTGTCAGCCGCCACGCGCAACGTATTGGCCGTATCACCGATGACCAGCGGCTGACCGCTGCCCAAATAAATATCTATTCTGCCGTTGGTTTCGGAGACCTGCGTGCCCACCAGCTCGGAGAGCTGGCGAACGGTCTCGTTGCGCTGGTCCAGCAGGTCGTTGGGCATGCCGCCCGAACCACTGACCTCGCTGATTTTCTTGTTGTAGGCCGCAACAGTCGCCGCCAACTTATTGACCTGATCAGCCATCGAACCCAGTTGATCGTTGATGTACGTGCCTTGCTGATTCAATTGCTGGGAGATGGCATTGAAGCGACTGCTCAACCCCTGTGCATTGGTCAACAACGCTTGACGTGCAGCGCTGTCATTGGAGTTGGCGGACAGCGTTTGCAACGACGAGAAGAACGATTGCAGCGTTTTGGTAATACCGGTGCCGCTATCGGACAAAAGCTTGTCCACTTGCGTGGCTTGCCCCAGATACGCTTGCGCATCGCTATTGAGCGAAGTGGTGGTCTGCAACTGGGCATCGAGGTAACTGTTGTACACCCGGCGCACATCGGCCAGCGTCGTACCGGTGCCGATGAATACATTGCCGTTCTGAACAGAGCCTTTGGTGCTCTGCACAGTTTGCTGGCGCGAGTATCCGGCGGTGTCGACGTTGGCGATGTTATTGCCGGTAGTCAGCAATGAGGAATGGCCAGCAGCCAGCCCCGACATCCCAATATTGAGCAAACTCATGGTTCAGACCTTATAGCTTATGCCTATAGAGGCGTGGTGGTAGCGCCCGCCGCAGCGTAGTTCTGGTAACTCGTCATCTGCTTGGCTATCTGCGAAATCTTGCTTGCGTAGTCCGGGTCGGTTGCGTAACCGGCCTTTTGCAACTCGCGCACAAACTGTTCTGGGTTATCGGCCGACTTCACAACATCTTGATAGCGATTGTTGGTTTGCAGCAGCGTCACAAGGTCATGGAAGCTGTCCTTGTAAGAGTCATAGGAACGGAACTGCGCCGTCTCCTTGACCATCTCGCCATTCCTGAATTCGCTGGTGATTGCCCGTGCCGATTCGCCCTTCCAACTGCTGCTGGCCTTGATGCCGAACAGGTTGTGACTGCTGCTGCCATCCTGGGCGCGCATGACCGATTTGCCCCAACCGGTTTCCAGGGCGGCCTGCGCCACCAGGTAACGCGGATCGACGCCAATACGTTCGGCGGCCTCTTTGGCCATCGGCAGCATGGTGTTGACGAATTCGTCGGCGGAACTGAACGCTTTCTTCGCCGGTGCCAGCGGTATTTGCGCCATGGCACGACCGTAAACCTGCAGGCGCCCGCTGGATGTCGTATCCGTTTGCGAAGCCAGCCAATCGCCGTTGTACAGCGGACCGGCGCCGGTCTTGATGCTCTGCGGCATCTGGATGTTGTTCTGTGCCGTCGTGGCGGTCGCGGCAGGAATCGATGCCGACGGCACCAGCCCTGCGAGCAAGCGGTCGGCCAGTTTTGGCGGCAGCGCCAGACGTCGCTGATTGATCAGCGCCATATCATTGCGATGAGTGCCTTCGCCCGCACTTGCCGGCGACTTCACCGAGCGCGAAGCCCACAACGGACGCTCGCCATTGAGGCGCGACAGCGGACCGTGGGTGGCGACCGTGCCGGCGGCAATCGGGGTTTCCACGGCGGCTTTCGCGGCAGCTTGCTTGGCGGCTGACGCAGCAGCGGCCTCGCCCGGAGCCAGCGGTTTGTTCTTCGACATCTGACGCATCAGCACGTCAGCCAGACCAATACCGCCGCCCTCACGGGACATGGAAACAGCCAACTGTTGGTCGTACATTTCCTGGTATTGCTTGGCTGCCGGTGTGTTGAGCGGATTGTCCTGGCCCAGCGCGTCGGTGGCCGAGCGCATGGACTTGAGCATTTCACCGAGGAACAGCGACTCGAATTCCTGCGCAACCTTGCGCATGTTCGCGTCACTGTCCTTGTCGCCGACCTTGAGTTGGTTCAAGCGATTCAAGTCCGAATAGGAACCCGAATCGCTGCTGCTGACCCCCAATCCGCCCTTGCGCATATCCATGGTCGCCGTCCTCAGATCACGATCAGGTCGGCTTGCAACGCGCCGGCCTGTTTCAGGGCTTCGAGGATGGCCATCAAGTCACCCGGCGCCGCGCCGACCTGGTTCACCGCACGCACGATTTCGTCGAGGGTGGTGCCCGGGCCGAACTTGAACATCGGCTTGGCTTCCTGCTGGGCGTTGACCCGCGAGCGCGGCACGACCGCCGTCTGCCCATTGGACAGAGGGCCGGGCTGGCTGACGATCGGGTCTTCGGTGATGGTCACGGTCAGGCTGCCGTGGGTCACGGCGGCCGGGGAGACTTTTACATTCTGGCCGATCACGATGGTACCGGTCCGCGAGTTGATGATGACTTTCGCCACCGCCTGACCCGGGTCGACTTCAAGGTTCTCGATGATCGACAAATAGTCGACGCGCTGACTCGGATCAAGCGGCGCACTGACGCGAATCGAGCCGCCGTCGATGGCCTGGGCAACGCCAGGGCCGAGCATGTTATTGATCTTGTCGACGATGCGCTTGGCGGTAGTGAAGTCCGAACGGTTGAGGTTCAGCGTCAGGCTGTTGCCCTGGTTGAAACCGCTCGGCACCGAACGCTCGACCGACGCACCACCCGGGATACGACCGGCCGACGGAACGTTAACGGTGATCTTCGAACCGTCTCGACCTTCGGCGTCGAAACCGCCGACCACCAGGTTGCCCTGGGCGATCGCATAGACATTGCCGTCGATCCCCTTGAGCGGCGTCAGCAGCAAGGTGCCGCCGCGCAGGCTCTTGGAGTTACCGATGGACGATACGGTGATGTCGACCTGCTGCCCCGGCTTGGCGAACGCCGGCAAATCGGCACTGATCGATACCGCCGCGACGTTCTTCAACTGCACGTTGCCCGAACCCGGCGGCACCTTGATGCCGAACTGCGAGAGCATGTTGTTGAAGGTCTGCAGGGTGAACGGGGTTTGCGTCGTCTGGTCGCCGGTGCCGTTAAGCCCGACCACCAGGCCGTAGCCGATCAATTGGTTGGAACGCACGCCGGAAATACTGGCGATATCCTTCAGCCGTTCGGCTTGAGCGTTGAACGCTGCGGACAGCATTAGAGCGGCCACCATGAGGCTTTTGAAATTCAACGTGGCCACCTAGAAAGGGAACAGCGGACTGAGGAAGAAACGGTCGAACCAGCCTGGCTGACTCGCATCGGCAAATGCACCGGTGCCCGAGTAGGTGATGCGCGCATCGGCGACGCGGGTCGACGACACAGTGTTATCGGTGGCGATGTCATCGGATCGAACCATACCGGCAATCCGCACCAGCTCATCGCCGGTGTTGAGGGTCAGCCATTTCTCGCCGCGCACGGCGATGATGCCGTTGGGCAACACGTCAGCGACGGTCACGGTGATCGAACCGGTCAGGCTGTTGCTCTGCCCGGACTTGCTGTCGCCCTTGGTCGCGCGGTCACCTTCGTAACCGACATCCAGGCTCAGGCTACCGCTGCCCACTGGATCGCTGGTGCTCAGGCCGCCACCGAAAAACGAGCTCAGGCCGATGTCGGTCTTGCTGTTCTTGCCAATTTGCGAGTTGGCGTTCTTGCTGGCCTGGGTGCGTTCATTCAGGGTGATGGTGATGATGTCACCGACCCGGAACGCCTTGCGGTCGCTGTACAGGTTCTGTTCGAAACCGGCCTGGTAGATCGAGCCGTTATTGGCGGCAGCCGGCAGCGGCGTGCGCGGCAACACCGGGGCGTAGTAAGGGTCATTGGGCTTGGGCGGCGGGGCAACGCAGCCCGCGAGCACGACGGCCCCACTCAGTGCCAGAACAGATACGAAGCGATTCATGACCCTACCTCACGGTGTTGCAGGCGACCTCATGGCCGCCTCATAGACTTGATTACAGATTCTGCGTTACGAACGAGAGCATCTGGTCGGCGGTGGAGATCACCTTGGAGTTCATCTCGTAAGCGCGCTGAGTGGTGATCATGTTGACCATCTCTTCAACGGTGCTGACGTTCGAGGTTTCCAGGGTGTTCTGCAGCGTGGTGCCGAAACCGGCCAGGCCCGGGGTACCGACTTGCGGCGCGCCGCTGGCCGCGGTTTCCAGGAACAGGTTGTTGCCTACCGCCTGCAGACCGGCCGGGTTGATGAAGTCGGCGGTTTGCAGGTTGCCGATCACCTGGGAGGCCGGGTTGCCGGTAACGGTGATGGACACGGTGCCGTCGCGACCGACCGTGAAGGTCTGGGCATCGTTCGGGATGACAATGGCCGGCTCCAGGGCGAAGCCACTGGAATTGACGATCTGGCCGTTGGAATCGAGGTGGAACGTACCGTCACGGGTGTAGGACGTGGTGCCGTCCGGCTGCAGAATCTGGAAGAAACCGCGACCGTCGATGGCCATGTCCAACGGCTGCTCGGTGGTTTGCAGGCTGCCGGCGGTGAAGTTTTTCTGGGTGCCGACGATGCGCACACCGGTACCCACTTGCAGACCCGACGGCAGTTCGCTGTCCTGGGTCGACTGGGCGCCTGGCTGGCGTTTGATCTGGTAGAGCAAGTCCTGGAACTCGGCGCGGTCACGTTTGAAACCCGTGGTCGACACGTTGGCCAGGTTGTTGGAAATGGTCGTCAGGTTGGTGTCCTGGGCGGACAGACCTGTTTTGGCAACCCATAGAGCCGGAAGCATTCGATTCTCCTCGTGCGCCTGTTTTACGGCGCGACGTTCTGATAATTAGCTGATCTGCAAGACCCGAGCCATGGCTTGGTCGTCTTCTTTGGCGGTGTTCATCATCTTGATGTGCAGCTCGAACTGCTTGGCCAGGGCCAGCACCGAAGTCATCTCTTCCACGGCGTTGACGTTGCTCGACTCAAGGAAACCGGACACCAGTTTGACGTCGGCATCGGCCTGCGCCGGCTTGCCGTCCTTGGTGTGGATCGAACCGTCCAGGCCTTTGGTCATGTTCTTGAAATCCGGGTTGACCAGTTTGATGCGGTCGACTTCCGCCATCACGCGCGGACCTTCGCCCATCGCACGAATGCTGATGGTGCCGTCCTCGCCCACTTCGATTTGCTGCTCGGGTGGCACGGCAATCGGCCCGCCATTGCCCATCACCGGCATACCGTTGCCGGCCCGCAGCACGCCCAGGGCGTCGACGTTCAGGCTGCCGGTGCGCACGTAGCTTTCGCCGCCATCAGGGTTCTGAACGGCGATCCAGCCATTGCCTTGCACCGCGACATCGAGGTCGCGACCGGTTTGCACCAATGCGCCAGGGGAGAAATCGGTGGCCGGACGTTCGGACAGGGCAAACGCACGCGCCGGAAAGCTGTCACCGAACACCGGCATCGAACGCGCCTGTTCCAGGTCTTTCTGGAAGCCGTTGGTGGAGATGTTCGCCAGGTTGTTCGCATGAGCCTTCTGCGCCAGTGCATTCTGGCTGGCGCCGGTCATTGCCACATAAAGGTACTTGTCCACACTCTTTCCTCTGCATGCCGGACGTTTGCCGTCCACCGCTGTACTGCTGAGCCACAAGCAATTTGCAGACCAACTTTTTTCTGACGGCGCAGGGCCCGGCAAACAAAGGACTTGAGGGGTTCAGGAGGGATTGGAGGATTGTGTCGAAGACGAAAAACCGGCGGTGTTATGCCGGAAGGTGGCAAGAGCCGGCCTTCATGACCGACTCAATTCCCTGTAGCGAGGGGGCTTGCCCCCGTTCGGCTGCGCAGCAGTCGTAATTACGGACAACTCGACGGATCTGAAAGATTGCAAGGGGCTGCTTCGCAACCCAACGGGGCGATGCGGCGTTCCGACAAGCCCCCTCGCCAAAGAAGCTGTTTAGCCCGGCTCTTTGCCGACTTCATACTCACGCAACTTATTGGCAATAGTGGTATGCGAAACCCCCAACCGCTTACCCAGTTGCCGACTGCTCGGATGCTCGGAATACAAACGCTCCAGCACCGCTTTCTCGAAACGCCCGACAATCTCGTCCAGCGCGCCCTCGAGCGAGAAATCGCCAAGTGGCTGACGCACGCCGTAGTCCGGCAGTCGAATATGTTCGGCCTTGACGGTCCCGCCCTCGCACAAGGAAACCGCCTGGAACAATACGTTTTCCAATTGTCGGACGTTGCCCGGCCAATGGTAGTGACTGAGCCGTTCCATCGCCGCTGGCGCCAGTTTCGGCAGTGGGCAACCGATCTGCCGACTGGCCTGATCGAGGAAGTGTTCCACCAGCGGCGTCAAACCATCGAGGCATTCGCGCAGTGGCGGGATGTGCAGTGAAAGCACATTCAAGCGGTGATACAAATCCTGGCGAAACTCACCCCGCGCGCACAACTCGGACAGGTCGACCTGCGTCGCGCAAATCACCCGCACATCCAGGTAAACCTCTTCATCACTGCCCACACGACGGAAGCAACCGTCCTGCAGGAAGCGCAGCAATTTCACCTGCAAACGCGGGCTCATTTCCCCGACACCATCGAGAAATAGCGTACCGCCTGCCGTCAGCTCCAGCAGACCGAGCTTACCCTCGGCCCGCGCCCCCTCGAAAGCGCCGGGGCCGTAGCCGAACAGCTCCGTCTCAGCCATGGATTCCGGCAGGCCGGCGCAGTTGAGCGCCATCAACGGTGACTGCCCCCGCGGACTCGCCAGGTGGCAGGCACGCGCCAACAACTCTTTACCGGTACCGGTTTCGCCTTCTATCAATAGCGGCGCATCCAGCGGCGCCATGCGTCGGGCTTCGCGCACCACCGCGGCCATCACCTTTGAGCTTTGGAAAATGCTGTCGAAACCGCGCAGTTCCTGCTTGCGCACGTTATAGATGCGCTCACCGACCCGGTCGGCGCGATGCAACGTGAGTACGGCACCGGCCATGGCTTCGCTGTCGTCATGCTCCGATTGCAGTGGCGCGATGTCGGCGAGAAACACGTCGCCCTTCACTTTCACCCGCAAGCCGTTGATCCGCGACTTGTTGGCGCGCACCAGTTCCGGCAAGTCGAAATCCTCGGCGTAACGCGACAACGGAATCCCCGGCACCTCATCAACCCGCACGCCGAGCAACTGCGCCGCCGCGCGGTTGGCCGCGACGATCGAGCCGCCCATGTCGATCGATAGCACCGGAAATTCCAAGGCGCCGAGCAACGCATTGAGTTCCATGTGCCGACGTTCGCTAGGCATTAGCCCTACGCGCTTGACGCCGAATACCCCGCCGATCGCCTCAAACTTCGGACGCAACGCCTGAAACTGAATGTTGATCAGGTTCGGGCAGTGCAGATAGATCGCGTTGCCATGCTCACCGCCGACTTCGCCGCGAGCGACGTTGATCCCGTACTCGACCAGCAGGTTGAGAATGTCGCGCAGGATACCGATGCGGTTCTGGCAGTGGACTTTGATACGCATAAAAAGGCCCGAAACAGGAGTGATCGAGGGCCTGAGCAGGGATTTTTCTGCGCAGACACCAACTTAGTCGTCAAGATTATGTGACACCTGCACGCCATTTCAAACCCGCCAATCTCAATCCCTGCGCCATTTCAGTCGATCCGTAACGATTACTTTACAAAAATCGACGATTTTTCCTACGCACAGCGCGACTCGGGCGCTGCAACACTGCATTTCTGAGGTATTTCTAGGTCCATAGCTGTACACACAACAAGAACGAATCCCCTAGCAGGAGAGCAGCATGAAGCAGACGCAATACGTGGCTCGCGAGCCCGATGCGCAAGGTTTTATCGACTACCCCGCCGAAGAACACGCGGTGTGGAACACGCTGATCACTCGCCAACTGAAAGTGATCGAGGGTCGTGCGTGCCAGGAATACCTGGACGGTATCGAAAAACTCGGTCTGCCCCACGACCGCATTCCGCAACTCGGCGAGATCAACAAGGTCCTCGGTGAAACCACCGGGTGGCAGGTTGCCCGGGTACCCGCACTGATCCCCTTCCAGACCTTTTTCGAATTGCTCGCCAACAAGCAGTTTCCGGTGGCGACGTTTATTCGTACCCGCGAAGAGCTGGATTACCTGCAAGAGCCGGACATTTTCCACGAGATCTTTGGCCACTGCCCGCTGCTGACCAATCCTTGGTTTGCCGAATTCACCCACACCTACGGCAAACTCGGCCTACAGGCTTCCAAGGAAGAACGCGTGTACCTGGCGCGCCTGTACTGGATGACCATCGAGTTCGGCCTGGTCGATACAGCTGAAGGCCTGCGCATCTACGGCGGCGGCATTCTCTCCTCGCCGAAAGAAACCGTTTACTGCCTGTCAGACGAACCTGAGCATCAGGCCTTCGATCCGCTGGAATGCATGCGCACGCCGTATCGCATCGACATCCTGCAACCGCTGTACTTTGTCCTGCCGAACCTCAAGCGTCTGTTCGACCTCGCCCACGAAGACATCATGGGCATGGTCAAGCAAGGCATGCAGTTGGGCTTGCACACACCGAAATTTCCGCCAAAGGCTGCGTGATCCGCAGCTTTTAGAATCAAGTGAGCCTGTCAGGAACCGACGCTTTGGTTTAGCGTGGTGACACTGACGGCCGATTTCCAATAATTCGATTTCAGGAACCCATCATGTCCACATTGAACCAAGCCCATTGCGAAGCCTGCCGCGCCGATGCCCCTCAGGTCAGCGACGAAGAACTGCCGGTACTGATCAAACAGATTCCTGACTGGAACATTGAAGTGCGCGACAGCGTGATGCAGCTGGAAAAAGTTTTCCTGTTCAAGAACTTCAAACACGCACTGGCGTTCACCAACGCCGTCGGTGAAATCTCCGAGGCGGAAGGTCACCACCCAGGCCTGCTGACCGAGTGGGGCAAAGTCACCGTGACCTGGTGGAGCCACTCCATCAAGGGCCTGCATCGCAATGACTTCATCATGGCCGCGCGCACTGACGAAGTGGCGAAGGACGCCGAGGGCCGCAAATAATGCATTTCGACGCCATCGGCCGAGTACCCGGCGACCCGATTCTCGGCCTGATGGAGGCCTATGCGCAGGACCCCAATCCGCGCAAATTCGACCTCGGCGTGGGCGTCTATAAAGATGCCCAAGGCCTGACACCGATTCCCCAGTCCGTGAAACTCGCCGAGCAACGTCTGGTGGATCGCCAGACCACCAAGACCTACATCGGTGGCCACGGTGAATCGGCGTTCGGCAAGGCCATCGTTGAATTGGTGCTGGGCGCCGATTCCCCGCTGATTGCCGAACAACGGACCGGGGCGACGCAAACACCGGGCGGCACCGGCGCGCTGCGCTTGAGTGCCGACTTCATCGCCCAGTGCCTGCCGGGCCGTGGCGTGTGGCTGAGCAACCCGACCTGGCCGATCCACGAAACCATCTTCGCGGCAGCCGGGGTCAAGGTCAGTCATTACCCGTACGTGGGCAGCGATAACCGCCTCGATGTCGAAGCGATGCTCGCCACCCTCAACGAGGCGCCGAAAGGCGATGTGGTGCTGCTGCACGCCTGCTGCCATAACCCGACCGGTTTCGATCTGTCCCATGACGACTGGCGCCGAGTGCTGGACGTGGTGCGCAGTCGCGATCTGGTGCCACTGATCGACTTCGCCTACCAGGGCTTCGGCGATGGCCTGGAACAGGACGCCTGGTCGACCCGGTTGTTCGCTGCCGCGTTGCCGGAAGTGCTGATCACAAGCTCCTGCTCGAAGAACTTCGGCCTGTACCGCGATCGCACCGGTGCGCTGATTGTCTGCGCGAAAACCGCTGACAAGCTGGTGGATATCCGCAGCCAACTGGCCAACATCGCCCGCAACCTGTGGTCGACACCACCGGATCATGGCGCTGCTGTCGTATCGACCATCCTCGGTGATCCAGAGCTGAAAAGCCTCTGGGCCGACGAAGTGGAAGCCATGCGTTTGCGTATCGCCCAATTGCGCAGCGGTTTGGTTGAAGCGCTTGAACCTCATGGTTTGCGCGAGCGCTTTGCGCACATCGGCGTGCAGCGCGGGATGTTTTCCTACACCGGTTTGACGCCGGACCAAGTCAAACAACTGCGGGATCATCACAGCGTTTACATGGTCGGTACCGGCCGGGCCAACGTCGCCGGAATCGATGCGACGCGCCTGGATCTGCTGGCCGAAGCCATCGCCGAAGTCTGCAAGTAATCCCTATCGCACCACTGATCGTTCCCACGCTCCGCGTGGGAATGCCTCGACGGACGCTCCGCGTTCGGCTTTAAAGCGACGCAGAGCGTCCCGGGCTGCATTCCCACGCAGAGCGTGGGAACGATCGTCTGCGCCACTGCCGCAGACCTGTCTAGACAATCCCATCCGTCGCAACAATTGGATATAAAAGTCTATTTGTCATTTCTTCTGCTGTATCCTCCCCAAGCTTTTTAAAAGCGCGGATCTACCAGATCTATCAACAGACTTTGCGAGGAGCGCGATATGCACGAGATCCCTAATCTCCCCTTCCCAAGCCTGCACGAAACTGAGCAGACGCCCACGCAACAAGCCGGGGCTCAACAGCCCGAGCCGAAAGAAGCCACTGAACGCCGCAAGGCCGACAGCGAAGACTGATTCACCTGCAATGCCAGACCGTGTGGAAAGCGCTAACATGCGCTTTCCACACCGCCTGAACCCTTGAGCCCCATCATGACCGACGACTTCTCCGATACCCAAGCCAGCGTCTTGATCGGCACCACCGAGAAGATGATCGAGATCTGGAATCGTCTGTCCCCCGAAAAACGCGCCGCGTTGCTCGCCCGTTTCGGCAGCGAAGAAAACGCCCTGGCCGCCCTGGTCACCACGCATCTGGTCGCACCCGCCAAACCCTGATTCATCCCCGTCCGGCAAATAGTTTTACTTTTTCCACGACCCGCAGCCGCTCGCGCCGCTATCATAAGCAGCCTATCTATCCTGCTTTCCCGTGGATCTTTACCCATGTCTGAAAACCAGCGCCCCCTGGCGGTCACGCTGCAAGTCGTTTCCATCGTCCTGTTCACCTTCATCGGCTATCTGAATATCGGCATTCCCCTGGCGGTGTTGCCAGGCTACGTCCACAGCGATCTGGGCTTCGGTGCCGTGATCGCTGGCCTGGTGATCAGCGTGCAATACCTGGCCACCCTGCTCAGCCGTCCGTATGCCGGGAAAATCATCGACAACAAGGGCAGCAAACTCGCCGTGATGTACGGCCTCGCCGGTTGCGGCTTGAGCGGCGTGTTCATGCTGATTTCGGCCTGGACCCAAAGCCTGCCGACCTTGAGCCTGATCAGCCTGCTGATCGGCCGTCTGGTACTCGGCAGCGCGGAAAGCCTGGTGGGTTCTGGCTCGATTGGCTGGGGCATCGGTCGGGTTGGCGCGGCGAACACCGCCAAAGTCATTTCCTGGAATGGCATCGCCAGTTACGGCGCACTGGCGGTCGGCGCACCGCTGGGCGTGCTGCTGGTCAGTCAATTGGGTTTGTGGAGCATGGGCGTGAGCATCGTGTTGCTGGCCGTCCTCGGCCTGGTGCTGGCCTGGCCGAAGACCGCTGCGCCAATTGTGGTCGGTGAGCGTCTGCCGTTCATGCATGTGCTGGGGCGCGTGCTGCCACATGGTTGCGGTCTGGCGCTGGGTTCCATCGGTTTCGGCACTATCGCGACTTTCATCACGTTGTATTACGCCACGCAGCACTGGGACAACGCGGTGCTGTGCCTGAGTTTGTTCGGTGCCAGTTTCATCGGTGCACGGCTGTTGTTCGGCAACCTGATCAACCGCCTCGGCGGCTTTCGCGTGGCGATTGCCTGCCTGTCGGTGGAAACCCTCGGCTTGCTGCTGCTATGGCTGGCGCCGGACGCTCATTGGGCACTGGCCGGTGCAGCGCTGAGCGGGTTCGGTTTCTCGCTGGTGTTCCCCGCGCTGGGGGTGGAAGCGGTCAACCTGGTGCCGGCCTCGAGCCGTGGCGCGGCAGTCGGGGCTTATTCATTGTTCATCGATTTATCGCTGGGGATCACCGGGCCGGTGGCGGGTGCGATTGCGGCAGGTTTTGGCTTCGCCTCGATCTTCCTGTTCGCTGCACTCGCTGCGTTGAGCGGTCTGGCACTGAGTGTCTACTTGTACCGGCAGGCGCCGAAGCATCTCGATGAAAAGTACCGGGAAGAACGCCAAGCCCGCTAAAAATCGACCTTGCCACGCCCGGCCTTGATGCTTCCGCGCTTGGTCTTGGATTCGAGCCGACGCTTCTTCGAACCGAGGGTCGGTTTGGTCGGGCGACGTTTTTTCTCGACCTTGGTGGCACTGAGAATCAACTCGGTCAGCCGTTCCAGCGCGTCCGCGCGATTGGCTTCTTGCGTGCGATATTGCTGGGCCTTGATGATCAACACCCCTTCGCTGGTGATGCGACTGTCACGCAACGCCAGCAGCCGTTCCTTGTAGAACTCGGGCAAGGACGAGGCCGGAATGTCGAAGCGCAGGTGCACGGCACTGGAAACCTTGTTGACGTTCTGCCCACCGGCGCCCTGGGCGCGGATGGCGGTCAATTCGATCTCGGCATCCGGCAGATGCACGTTGTTGGATATCACCAGCATGGAAAAGCGTCCGGGTTCAGGGCGCTCAGGATACCGCGAATAAACTGAAAGAATGCGGTCCCTGTAGGAGCGAGCCTGCTCGCGATAGCGGTGTGTCAGGCAACTAAGATGTTGACTGACACACCGCTATCGCGAGCAGGCTCACTCCTACAAGGGATTTGTGTAAAACCCGAAAACAACAAACCCGGCACATGGCCGGGTTTGTTGTGTCTGCGCTTACATTATTTCGCTACGGAACCCGCAGCCTGGAGTGCGTGCCGGGCGCTGCGCTTGTTCTTGATGCCGTAGCAAATCCACATGAACGCAACCCATACCGGAATCGCATACACAGAGATCTGGATGCCGGGAATCAGCAGCATCACACCAAGGATGAACACCACGAATGCCAGGCAAACATAGTTGCCGTATGGGTACCACAGGGCCTTGAACAGCGGCGTCTGTTTGGTCTTGTTCATGTGCTGGCGGAACTTGAAGTGCGAGAAGCTGATCATCGCCCAGTTGATCACCAGGGTGGCAACCACCAGCGACATCAACAGTTCCAGCGCATTTTGCGGGATCAGGTAGTTCAGCAAAACGGCAATCAATGTCACCGCCGCCGAAGCAAGGATCGAACGCACTGGCACGCCGCGCTTGTCGATCTTCGACAAGGCTTTCGGCGCGTCGCCCTGCTCGGCCATGCCTAGCAGCATGCGGCTGTTGCAGTAAGTGCCGCTGTTGTACACCGACAGCGCCGCGGTCAGGACCACGAAGTTGAGGATGTGCGCAGCGGTGTCGCTGCCGAGCATCGAGAACACCTGCACGAACGGGCTGCCGCTATAGGAATCGCCCGACGCATTCAGGGTCGTCAACAGGCTGTCCCATGGCGTCAAGGAAAGCAGGATAACCAACGCGCCGATGTAGAAAATCAGGATCCGGTAGATCACCTGGTTGATGGCTTTCGGGATCACGGTTTTCGGCTTGTCAGCTTCCGCTGCAGTGAAACCGAGCATTTCCAGGCCGCCGAAGGAGAACATGATGATCGCCATGGCCATCACCAAACCGCTGACGCCATTCGGGAAGAAACCGCCGTGGACCCACAGGTTGGTCACCGAGGCTTGGGGGCCGCCGTCGCCGCTGACCAGCAGATAGCTGCCGAGTGCAATCATGCCGACGATGGCCACGACCTTGATGATCGCGAACCAGAACTCCGCCTCACCAAAGACTTTGACGTTGGCCAGGTTGATCAGGTTGATCAAGACGAAGAAACCGGCTGCCGAGACCCAGGTCGGGATATGTGGCGCCCAGTAGTGAATGTACTTGCCGACCGCGGTCAGCTCCGACATGCCCACCAGAATGTACAGAATCCAGCAGTTCCAGCCCGACAGGAAGCCGGCGAAACCGCCCCAGTATTTATGGGCGAAGTGGCTGAAGGAACCGGCGACTGGCTCTTCGACGATCATTTCGCCAAGCTGGCGCATGATCATGAAAGCAATGAAGCCGCAGATGGCGTAGCCGAGGATCATCGACGGGCCGGCGGATTTCAGTACACCGGCCGAGCCAAGGAACAGCCCGGTACCGATCGCGCCACCGAGGGCGATCAGTTGAATGTGGCGATTTTTCAGGCCGCGTTTCAGCTCGCCTGAATGCGAGTTTTGTCCACTCATGAAAAGGGTCTCACGCAAGGTTTGATGATGTTCGTTAGACGTTGCTGCTCGGGTGCGATCTCAAGCAGCGCCGATCAAACCCCAGCGAAGGCAAAAGGAGTTCAGCGTTTTTACAACGGTCATGCGTCACCTGTTTGTTTTTATCTGTGACGAAATCGAACCCGACACGCTTGTGGCGCAACGGAGTGAACAAGGCGGATAGCCTTGAGGTTTGCGCAGATGCGCAGGAGGTCACAGTTAAAACGCGGCGCATTGTACACCTGTAACCCCCTGCTACCAGACACTGCTGGATCAGCGTGTCATTTGCCGGGATTGCCTGTGTCCGCCACGAGGTTCTCGGGCGGCTGCAAAAATTGAGTCAGACCTTTGCGGGTCATCGATGGGAACGATGGAAAAACCGCTCCACGGGGGAGATGGAGATAAGTCACGGCGTACATTGCGCCTCCTTCTTGTTATGCACCTGCACGACAGGCATGGGGCGCATCTCACCCTTCAACCGCGCCTGAAACAAGCGGGCCAGAGCCCTGCGCACGGCCTGAATGGCTGCTTGGCGGAAGGTTTTCCTTACATCCCTTGCGCAAGCGTCAAACCAAGGGCTTTGAGGCTTGATTTCGTCAGTATTTCTTTACAAGCCGTAACGTAAATTTGCCGAATCAGATCTGACTGTATGTTGACTGCAAATTGACGGTAGGACGTTTCCGTAGGGAAAGGTCGAGTTAGTTTTTTGTTTTTTATTAACAAATTGCCCGATAAAAAACAGAATAAAAAGTTCAAACAAATCTTATTTGATTATTTTTTTGCAATTTAAAAACCTGTGAACTAGGTTTTCAGCGACTTGCCGAGACGCATCGATCAGCAAGTTGGCGGGTTGTTCAATGACTGAAAACGCGCCGCTGCACTTACCGAAAAAGTCATCTAGGAGATTCGCAATGCAAGCACTTGAAAAAGACTTGGAAACTGAACTGCAACTGGACGATTGGTTTGAAGCACCGACCCATGACGCCGCCGTTGAAATGATGCAAGCCGATGCGGTTGTTCCGTTCGGCACGGCGATGTGGCCTCTGTAAGACATCCCGGCAGGCACGATCCGGCCGGTTGTGCCTGCCACTTTTTCTCGGTTTGTCAGGGAGGACTACATGGATAAGCAACGCGCCATTTCGCATTTCCTTTACTACCTCGAACATCACCCTGCCCTTGTCGGCATCACTCCGGCGAAGGTATTGATCGGCCACACAGCTGATTACCATGCACTGACGAGCGCCATCGCCGAACAGGCCGGTGCCAGCCCTCGCTTCAGTTTCAGCGCAATGCGACTGGACCTGGAACCCACGGAATTGCTGGCCCAGACGATTGCCGACAGTGATCTGTACATTTTCTTCTACGACTCTTCCACACTGCCCAATCCACGCCCGGACGGCCCGGATTTTGTCCGCGCGCTGCAAGGCGTCATGGCCGAGAACTGGAAGAAGTCGCTGCTGTTCAAGGATTACGGCGATTACTTCTACGACACGTTCAGTGTCACCCCGCAGCGCATTGCCGGGTTGAACAGCCACTTGATCCAGCGCATGTCCCATGCCACCACGTTAAGTTTCAAGGATGATCACGGTTCGTGGTTTGAAACACCGTTGAGCAGCATCAAGAAGTGGACCGACATCAACGGTGTCGGCAACTTCGATTTGGCACCTGGTGAGATTGCTACGCACAGCGAAGCCATTAATGGCAGGGTCAAGTTCATGGGGACTTTTCTCAGCACTATCCCGTTTGCCCGCAAATACGGGGTGCTGGAGTCACCGCTGGAGTTGTGGATCGAGAACTCGACCATCAGCAAAATCGCCACCGAGGTGCCGGGGCTGGAACATGACTTCAACAAGTACCTGGAGGCCAATCCATCCAATCGACGAATTGAGGAGTTGGGGATCGGCACCAATGAAGGCGTTAAGGCGTTGTATGCGCGCAATGCCGGATTCGAGGAGCGCCATTGCGGGCTGCACCTGGGATTGGGCGGTGGCGCGAAGGGTAGCCATCATCTGGACCTGATTTTCTCCAGCGGCGTGTTGGCGCTGGATGATGAGCCGGTGTTTGATGGGCGGTTTGTGTTCTGACTGATCGACTGATCGTTCCCACGCTCCGCGTGGGAATGCATCAATGGACGCTCTGCGTCCGCTCTTGAGATGTGACGCAGAGCGTCACGGGCTGCATTCCCACGCGGAGCGTGGGAACGATCAGAAAAACAGACAAAAAAAACGCCAACCCGAAGGTTGGCGTTTTTCATGGGGCGCTTAACGATTACTCAGGCTTGCGACGACCGAAGCCCGGACGCTGGCCCGAACCGGCTGGCGCGCCACGGCGCTTGCCCGATGGCGCGTCCTTGTCGACCAGAACGATGCCTGGACGCTTCTTCGCCGGAGCCTTGGCCGGGCGCTTGGTGTCGGAAGGACGGTCTGCCACAGGCGTACCGCGACCCGACTCACCACGAGACTCGCCACGACCGGCCGGAGCACCGCGATCGCTACGACCACCGCTTGGCGCACCGCGGCCTTCGCCGCGCTCGGTGCGACCATTGGCCGGACGTGGCGTGCGTGGACCGCGCTCGCCGTCAGCACGAGGTGCAGCTGGCTTGCGGGCTGGGCGCTCGCCTTCGATATGCGGTTCGCGAGTATCACGCGGCGTAGCAGCAGTCTGGTTACCGATGGCTGGACGCAACGAACGCACGCGCTCGGTCTTGCCCATCGGACGCGACGATTTACGCTGCATGCGATCGAGCTTGTCTTTGCTCTTGGCGTTCATCTGCGGCATGGCCACCGGGGTCAAGCCGACTTCAGCACTCAGAATATCGACTTCGTACTGGCTCATTTCGCGCCAGCGGCCCATCGGCAGGTCGGAGTTGAGGAACACCGGACCGAAACGCACACGCTTCAGACGGCTGACCACCAGGCCCTGGGATTCCCACAGACGACGGACTTCGCGGTTGCGACCTTCCATCACCACGCAGTGGTACCAGTGGTTGAAACCTTCGCCACCTGGCGCCTGCTTGATGTCGGTGAACTTGGCCGGGCCGTCTTCGAGGACGACGCCTGCTTTCAGACGCTCAATCATCTCGTCATCGACTTCACCACGGACACGCACCGCGTATTCACGGTCCATTTCGTAGGAAGGGTGCATCAGGCGGTTGGCCAGCTCACCGTCGGTGGTGAACATCAGCAGGCCGGTAGTGTTGATGTCCAGACGACCGATGTTGATCCAGCGACCTTCTTTTGGTTTCGGCATCTTGTCGAAAACGGTCGGACGACCTTCCGGATCAAGGCGGGTGCAGATTTCGCCGTCCGGCTTGTTGTACATGATCACGCGGCGTACCGACTCGGCGGCTTCTTCGCGCTTGATCACCTTGCCATCAATGGTGATGGCGTCGTGCATGTCGACGCGCTGCCCGAGGGTGGCGTCTTTGCCATTGACCTTGATGCGGCCGTGGCTGATCCAGGCTTCCACGTCACGGCGCGAGCCGACGCCGATACGGGCGAGGACTTTCTGCAGTTTTTCGCCTGCTGGGCCGATTTCCTGGTCGTCTTTCTGGTCTTTGATACTCATCTGGGCACCTCCCGGTGTGGTCTGTAAAACGGGGTACTTGGCGAAGGGATCGCCGAAGGGTCGCGAATCATACGCTCATGGGAGCGTTCGCGCATCAGAGACTAGCTGATCAATGGCGACTTACCTGTTTTTCCGCCGACCGGTGGCGCCGAGCTTGATTAGCCGCAGCGACGCTTCGGCCAGCACCGTGCGCTTGTCGACTTTGTCGAGTTTCTTCCACGCCTTGATCTCGCGCTTGCTGCGGCCACAGCCGATGCAGATGTCGTCGGTGAATTTACAGACGCTGATGCACGGGTCTTTGGTTGAGCTCATCGAAAACTCCAGGCAACACCACAAAACCATTGTGGGAGCGGGCTTGCTCGCGAAGAGGGAGTGTCAGTCGACATAATTGTTACCTGACCCACCGCCTTCGCGAGCAAGCCCGCTCCCACAGAGAATCTCCACTGTTCTCAGGATCGGGATCAGTCGTCGAATTCGCGGCGTTCGGCCTCGATCGCTTCGGCAAGGGCCCGGGCTTCGGCTTCTTCGTCGGTCAATTCGGGCTCGGGCTTGTGTTGTTCAAGGGCGGCGACAGCGGCCAAGAGTTTTTCACGAGCTTCGGCAACGCCAAGCACATCATCTTCCTGCTCTTCTTCCCGCTCTTCTTCGACTGTGGCTTCGGGCTCGACCTGAAGTTCAACTTCGCTCACAGGCTCGGGCAGGTCCAGAATCTCTTCGGTCCCGCTCACCTCGCCATCGCGCAACAGATCGTCGAAGTCAGTCTTGAGCCCTTCCTCCATGGTGTCGAGCTCCAGCAACAGCGTATGGAAACTGGTTTCCTCCTTCGGCTCTTCCGGCTCGGCGCTGGCGTCGGCCAACTCTTGCAGTGCGGCAGGCACCGGCGCGTCGTCGAAATCGAGCACCGGATCAGGCTCAAGCTCGCGCAATTCGGCCAGCGGCGGCAAATCGTCGAGGTTTTTCAGGTTGAAGTGATCGAGAAAGGCCTTGGTGGTGGCAAACATCGCTGGTTTACCTGGCACGTCGCGGTAGCCGACGATGCGAATCCACTCGCGCTCCAGCAAGGTTTTCACGATGTGACTGTTGACCGCCACACCCCGCACGTCTTCGATCTCGCCCCGGGTGATCGGCTGGCGATAGGCGATCAGCGCAATGGTTTCGAGCATGGCGCGGGAATAGCGCTGCGGCCGCTCTTCCCACAAACGTCCTACCCACGGCGAGAACTTTTCGCGGATCTGCAAGCGATACCCGGAGGCCACTTCCTTCAGCTCGAAGGCGCGGCCGTCGCAGGACTTGGCGAGAATCGTCAGGGCTTTCTTGAAGACCGCCGGGTCCGGCCGCTCGCCCTCTTCAAAGAGTTCGAACAGGCGTTCAAGCGATTGCGGTTTTCCCGAGGCCAACAGAAAGGCTTCAAGCAATGGCGCCAGCTCGCGGGGGTCAGTCAGGTTCATGATTCAACTCGTTATTCGGCTCGGGCCCGCACGTGGATCGCTGCGAACGGCTCATTCTGTACCAGCTCGACCAAGGATTCCTTGACCAGTTCGAGGATCGCCATAAAGGTTACCACCACCCCCAGACGTCCTTCCTCAGCGGTGAACAGCTCGGCAAAGGGCACGAAACCGCCGCCCTTGAGGCGCTCCAGCACATCGCTCATGCGTTCGCGGGTGGACAGTGCCTCGCGGCTGACCTGGTGACTTTCGAACATGTCGCCACGGCGCAACACTTCTGCCATGGACAACAACAGCTCTGAAAGACGCACGTCCGGCAACAGCTTGCGTGCCCGGGCTTCCGGGGCGTCGAGCTTGGGGACGATCACGTCACGACCCACACGGCTCAGGCCATCGATGCCTTCGGCTGCGGCCTTGAAGCGTTCGTACTCTTGCAAGCGGCGAATCAGTTCGGCACGCGGGTCATCTTCTTCGGCTTCGATCGTTTCGGCACGCGGCAGCAGCATCCGCGATTTGATCTCGGCCAGCATTGCGGCCATGACCAGGTACTCGGCGGCCAGTTCCAGGCGCACCGACTGCATCAACTCGACATAGCCCATGTACTGCCGGGTAATTTCCGCCACAGGAATGTCGAGGATGTTGATGTTCTGTTTGCGGATCAGGTACAGCAGCAGGTCGAGGGGGCCTTCGAAGGCTTCGAGAAAGACCTCAAGCGCATCCGGCGGAATGTACAGGTCCAGCGGCATTTCCATGACCGCCTGGCCATAGACCATCGCGAAGGGCAGCTCTTGCTGGGCTCCGGCCTGACTGTCAACCACGGGTTCTACTGCAGACATCTACGCCTCGGCCATGAACGGCGTCGGGTCGCCGCAACCCACACGGATCACTTCCGGCTCGCCGTCGGCGAGGTTGATCACGGTGGACGCCTTGATCCCGCCGAAACCGCCGTCGATGATCAGGTCGACCTGATGCTCGAGCAACTGGCGCATTTCGTAAGGATCGGTCATCGGGTCGGTGTCGCCGGGCATGATCAGGGTCACGCTCATCAGCGGTTCGCCGAGTTCTTCCAGCAGCGCCAGGGCAATCGGATGGCTCGGTACGCGCAGGCCGATGGTGCGTTTTTTCGGGTGCAACAACAGCCGCGGAACTTCGCGGGTGGCGTTGAGAATGAAGGTATACGGACCCGGCAAGTGGGCCTTGAGCAAGCGAAAAAGACCGGTATCGATCTTGGCGAACAGCCCCAGTTGCGACAGATCGCTGCAAATCAGGGCGAAGTTGTGCTTGTCATCCAGACCACGCAACCGACGCACGCGCTCCACGGCATTCTTGTCACCGATCTGGCAACCAATGGCGTAGGAGGAGTCTGTGGGATAAATCACCACCCCGCCTTTGCGGATGATCTCGACAGCCTGTTTGATCAGGCGCGCTTGCGGGTTTTCCGGATGAATCTGGAAAAATTGACTCACATTCTCTACCTGTTCAGACGGCGGCAATAATTGGGTCATGTTTGAATCGACACCACAGTGGTGGCAAATCTTCCGGAAGCGGGCGGTACTCACCGATCTCGGACCAGCCTCCAGGGCCATGAAAATCACTGCCGGCGCTGACCAGCAGACCGAACTCACGGGCGAGAATCGCCAGGCTGCCCACTTGCTCGGCGGGCTGATGGCCATTGACCACTTCGATAGCGTGGCCCCCAGCTTGAATATAGTCAGAAATCAGCCGGCGACGCTTGCTGCGAGTGAAATCGTAGTGCCACGGATGCGCAAGGCTGACCCAGGCCTTGGCGGCACGCAGGGTTTCGACCGTGTCTTCCAGGGTCGGCCAGTGTTGCTTGACGTCCCCCAGCTTGCCGGCGCCCAGCCATTTGCGGAACGCTTCGGCGCGATCCTTGACGAAACCTTCACGCACCATCCAGTCGGCGAAATGCGGGCGGGCCGGCGCGTTGCCGCTGTCGCCCAGTTCCTGCTGGATGGCCCGGGCACCTTCCAGCGCACCCGGCATGCCTTTCAACGCCAACTTGCGGCTTATTTCTTCGGACCGTAGCCAGCGGCCATCGTGCAATTTTGCGATGGCTTCGACCAACGGCACAGCGTTGACGTCGAAACCATAGCCCAGCACGTGAATGGTCGCGCCGCCCCAGGTGCAGGACAACTCGACGCCGTTGACCAGTTGCATCCCCAGCGCGGTCGCCGCACTGCGAGCCTCGTCGAGGCCCTCGAGGGTGTCGTGATCGGTCAAGGCCAGGACTCGCACGCCTTTCTCAAACGCACGCGCAACCAGTACTGCAGGCGCGAGAGCGCCATCGGAGGCCGTGCTATGGCAGTGCAAATCAACATTCACAGGACTTTTTTACCTCAAATCAGCTGACGCTATCGCGCGCCCATATGTTTGTTATTATGCCGCCACATCCTGCTTCTGGCTGCCACTGTGAAACAATTCGTCGATTTCATCCCGCTTCTGCTGTTCTTCATCGTCTTTAAACTCGATCCCCGGGTCGTCGACATCGCTGGTCACGAGGTCACTGTAGGCGGTATCTACAGCGCCACTGCCATGCTGATCCTCAGCTCCCTGGTGGTTTACGGCACGCTGTTCATCAAGCAGCGCAAGCTGGAGAAGAGCCAGTGGCTGACCCTCATCGCCTGCCTGGTCTTCGGTAGCCTGACCCTGGCGTTCCACAGCGAAACCTTCCTGAAATGGAAAGCGCCGGTCGTGAACTGGCTGTTCGCCCTGGCGTTCATCGGCAGCCACTTCATCGGCGAGCAATTGCTGATCAAACGCATCATGGGCCACGCGCTGACCCTGCCGGAGCCGGTCTGGACTCGCCTGAACATCGCCTGGATCGGCTTTTTCCTGTTTTGCGGTGCCGCCAACCTGTTCGTCGCGTTCACGTTCCAGGAATACTGGGTCGACTTCAAAGTCTTCGGCAGCCTGGGCATGACGTTGCTGTTCCTGGTCGCGCAGGGTATCTACCTGTCCCGCCACCTGCATGACGCCGATACCACTACGCCAAAAACCGAGGACTGACATGCTTTACGCAATCATTGCCACAGACGTCGCCAACTCCCTGGAAGCCCGCCTGGCCGCACGGCCTGCACACCTTGAGCGCCTGCAAACGCTCAAAGGTGAAGGTCGCATCGTTTTGGCCGGTCCACACCCGGCAGTCGACAGCAATGATCCGGGCGCCGCGGGTTTCACCGGCAGCCTGATCGTCGCCGAGTTCGACTCCCTGAGCGCCGCACAGGCCTGGGCCGACGCTGATCCGTATATCGCCGCAGGTGTCTACGCCAACGTTTCGGTCAAGCCGTTCAAGCAAGTCCTGCCGTAATTTCTCCCCGCACGATGAACCTTATCGGTTCATCGCGCTCTCAACGCTCATTATTCTCGTTTGCCGGCCGACAACCTGCCCAATACTCGTATTGGAATCAGGAGTGGCGATGCGCAAAGGTCCGTTGTGTCTGATGTTGGTGACGTTGTCGATTGTGGCCCCTGCCCACGGTGAAGAAAGCGCCGAGGGCGGCAGCTCGACACCGCTGTCCCTGAGCGCCGGCAGCCAGATCACCGAGTTGCAACAGCGCTTGAAGGTAAGCGAACAGCAACGAGAAGAACTGAGCAAACAGCTGCAAAATACCGATGCCGAACGCGAAAGCGCCCAGCTGAGCCGGTTGCGCCAAGAGAATCAGCGTCTCAAGCTGCAACTCAAGGAAGCCCAGGCCAGCAGCTCGCTGCCGCGTCTATTGACCGATCAGCAACAGTGGTTCGTCATCGGCGCCGGGGTAGCGCTATTGGCGCTGCTCTGCGGTATCTTCGCCAGTGGTGCCACCAGAAAACGTAGGCAATGGCTAAATTGAGTGAGTCATGAGCGAGCTGTTATTAATTGATGATGACCAGGAGCTGTGTGAGCTCCTGAGCAGTTGGCTGAGCCAGGAAGGCTTTCAGGTCCGCGCCTGCCACGATGGTCAGAGCGCCCGTCGCGCACTGGCCGAAACATCGCCGGCAGCCGTGGTGCTGGATGTGATGCTGCCGGATGGCAGCGGCCTGGAGCTGCTCAAGCAATTGCGCAGCGATCACCCGGACTTGCCGGTGCTGATGCTTTCGGCTCGCGGCGAGCCGCTGGACCGCATCCTCGGCCTGGAACTCGGCGCCGACGATTACCTGGCCAAACCATGCGACCCACGGGAACTGACCGCCCGACTGCGCGCCGTGTTGCGCCGCAGTCATCCGGCAGCGGTGTCCAGTCAGCTCGAACTGGGCGACCTGTGTTTCAGTCCGGTGCGCGGCGTGGTCAGCATCGATGAACAGGAGTTCACCCTCACCGTCTCCGAAAGCCGCTTGCTCGAAGCCCTGCTCAAGCAACCCGGCGAGCCGCTGGACAAACAGGAACTGGCGCAAATCGCCCTCGGCCGCAAACTGACGTTGTACGACCGCAGCCTGGACATGCACGTCAGCAACCTGCGCAAAAAGATCGGCCCGCACCCCGACGGCCGCCCACGCATCGTGGCCCTGCGCAGCCGCGGCTATTACTACAGCCTCTAATCCCGAACATATCCCCAGTAGGAGCACGGCTTGCCGGCGATGACTATCTCAAGGACGCAATCGCCAGCAAGCCGTGCTCCTACGATGGCTGTAAGTTTTGTCAGGTCGGCGAGAATTCGTCTTTACCTAAGCTTTACGCTCCGCTGACCGCCGCTGACCTTGATCTGCGTAATCTGTACTCATCCGGAACGTACCGGGAACGAGACAAGGAGATTCACCATGCGCAAGACTCTTATCGCTCTGATGTTCGCTGCCGCCCTGCCGACCGTTGCCATGGCCATGCCTGAAGGTGCCGGCCCGATGGACGGCTCACACCATGGCGGTCAGATGCACGGCATGCACGGCAAAGGCCCGTACAGCCAGCTGGACCTGAGCCGCGAACAGCGCGAGCAGATCCGCAAAATCATGGGCGAGCAGATGCGTGAACGTAAGCAAGTGGTCGACAAATACCTGGAAAAACTCTCGCCAGCCGATCAGAAAGCCCTGAAAGACGAGATGGCGGCCAACCACAAGAAAGCCGAAGCCGACGTGCGTGCCTTGCTGAAACCGGATCAACAGAAGCAATTCGACGAGATCCAGAAAAAACAGGCTGAACGTCGCGCCGAATGGGCCGAGTTCAAGGCCTGGAAAGCGCAACAGCCGCAAAAGGCGCAGTAATGTTCTAGCGTCATATCACAGCCCGACGGTTAATCGCCGTTGGGCTTTCTTTGCTGAGGAGTTTCTGTGCGCTCATTGTTCTGGCGTATTCTGGCCAGCTTCTGGTTGGCCATCGCTCTGGTTGCAGGGCTATCCATTCTGCTGGGGCACATGCTCAACCAGGACGCGTGGATTCTCAGCCGCCATCCAGGCCTCAATACTTTGGCCGAACAGTGGACGCAAACCTACGAATCACAGGGTGAAGACGCGGCCCAGGACATTCTGGAACAGCGCAAGCGCCAGTATCACATCGACGTTCAAGTGCTCAATGAGAGCGGCGATCCGCTGGTGCGCGGTACCTTTCCACGCCGGGCGGCCGCCTTCGAAGCGCGCCAGAACAACGACGACCGCCGCCTGCCATGGCGCCGGCTGACCGATGAGTACACCAGCGCAAAAACCGGCGACACTTACCTGCTGATCTACCGTATTCCGCACCCCGAACTTGACGCGTGGCACCGCGAAAGCCTGCTCTGGCCGCTGAGTGCACTGGGTATCGCGCTGGTGGTCCTGACCTTGTTCAGCCTGTTCGTGACAATGTCCATTACTCGCCCACTCAATCGCTTGCGCGGCGCGGTGCATGACCTGGGGCAAACCACTTACCAACAAAACAGCCTGGTGAAACTGGCCAACCGGCGCGATGAATTCGGCGTGCTGGCCAACGACTTCAACCGCATGGGCGCGCGCCTGCAAAGTCTGATCGGCAGCCAGCGGCAGTTGCTGCGGGATGTGTCCCACGAGCTGCGTTCGCCGCTTGCCCGGCTGCGCATCGCGCTGGCACTGGCCGAGCGAGCCAACCCTGAAGAACGGCAAAAACTCTGGCCGCGCCTCACTCGAGAGTGCGACCGACTGGAAGCGCTGATCAGCGAAATCCTGGTTCTGGCGCGGGTCGATGCCGACAACGCCAGCGCTGAAGAGATTGATCTCAATGCGCTGATCAACACGTTGCAAAAGGATGCTCAATTGGGTTCGCCGGAGCAGAACGTGCACCTTGAGGCCGAGTCGAATCTGAACCTTAAAGGCTGGCCGACGATGATCGAGCGCGCCGTCGACAACCTGCTGCGTAATGCTCAACGGTTTAACCCGGTGGGGCAATCGATTGAAATGCAGGCGGTGCGCCAGGGTGAGCGGATTGTGGTCAGTGTGCGCGATCATGGCCCGGGTGTAGAGGCTGCGCATTTGAGCCAATTGGGCGAGCCGTTCTACCGGGCACCGGGGCAGACGGCGGCCGGCCATGGCTTGGGATTGGCGATTGCGCGCCGTGCGGCGGAACGGCATGGCGGGAGTCTGGTGCTGGCTAATCATCCCGATGGCGGGTTCATCGCCAGCCTCGAATTACCGTTAGTGCCGGGAGTCGCCACTTAGATGATCGTTCCCACGCTCCGCGTGGGAATGCAGCCCGGGACGCTCTGCGTCCCATTGGAACGCGGAGCATCCCTTGAGGCATTCCCACGCAGAGCGTGGGAACGATCCTTACGCGGCTGGCCAGGCGCTGACGAATTCGGCCAGGTCGACTTTCTCCGCCACGCGCGGTTCCTTCTGCGGCGTGCCGAGGTAAAGGAACGCGATCACTTCTTCCCCTTCAGCCAGGCCCAAGCCCTTGGCCACATGTTCCGAATACGCCAGTTCGCCCGTGCGCCATACCGCGCCAATCCCTTGCGCATAAGCCGCCAGCAAAATCCCGTGAGCGGCACAACCCGCCGCCAGCCGTTGTTCGGACTTCGGATATTTGACGTGATCCTGCAACCGCGCGATCACCACCACCACCAGTGGCGCACGCAGTGGACCATTACGCGCCTTATCCAGTACCGCCTCGGACACTTCACCGTCCTGCAGCTTCGCCGCCTCGGCCAGCAACTCGCCCATTTGCTCGCGCGCCGCGCCTTCGACGGTCAGGAAACGCCAAGGCTGCAAGTGGCCATGGTCTGGTGCTCGCATTGCGGCGCCAAACAGCACTTCCCGCTGTTCTGCGGTGGGCGCCGGTTCTATCAGTCGTGGAACGGAAACACGGTTGAGCAAAGCGTCGAGAGCCTGCATCGGCCACCTCCTGAAAAAAATGTTTGGCTATTCTAGCTGCAACTGCGCAGGCGGCGCCGGTTTACATGGCAGGCGCCACAGGTAGAATGGCGCCCTTCCCTATTTCAGCCCGAGCGGACTTCATGTCGTTGCCGACCTTACGTCTCATTGGTTTCATCATCGGCATCTTCCTGATCACCCTGGCCATCGCCATGGTCGTGCCCATGGGCACGCTGGTGGTGTTCGACCGCACCGGCGACCTGCCGTCGTTCCTCTGGGCGAGCATGATTACCTTTCTCGCGGGCCTCACGCTGGTCATCCCCGGTCGCCCGGAACATGTACACCTGCGTCCGCGAGACATGTACCTGCTGACGGTCAGCAGCTGGCTGGTGGTGTGCATCTTCGCCGCGCTGCCGTTCCTGCTGACACAGCACATCAGCTATACCGACTCGTTCTTCGAAAGCATGTCCGGGATTACCGCCACCGGGGCGACAGTGCTCACGGGCCTGGACAACATGTCTCCCGGCATACTGATGTGGCGCTCGTTGCTGCACTGGATCGGCGGCATCGGCTTTATCGGCATGGCGGTAGCGATTCTGCCATTGCTGCGCATCGGCGGCATGCGGCTGTTTCAGACCGAGTCGTCAGACCGTTCCGAAAAAGTCATGCCCCGTTCGCACATGGTGGCGCGTTTGATCGTTGCGGCCTACGTCGGCATCACCATTTTCGGCAGCCTGGCGTTCTGGTGGGCCGGGATGAGTCCGTTCGATGCGATCAACCACGCGATGTCAGCGATTTCCACCGGTGGTTTCTCGACCTCCGACCAGTCTTTGGCCAAGTGGCCGGAGCCTGCAGTGCATTGGGTCGCGATCGTCATCATGATTCTTGGTGCCCTGCCGTTCACCCTGTATGTAGCGACCTTGCGCGGTAACCGCAAAGCACTGATCAAGGATGAGCAGGTTCAAGGCTTGCTCGGCATGTTGCTGGTGACCTGGCTGGTGCTCGGCACCTGGTATTGGTGGACCACCCAGTTGCATTGGCTGGAGGCATTACGGCATGTGGCGCTGAACGTGACCTCGGTGGTCACGACCACAGGATTTGCGCTGGGGGACTACAGCCTCTGGGGCAATTTCTCGCTGATGCTGTTCTTCTATCTGGGCTTTATCGGCGGATGCTCGGGCTCGACCGCTGGCGGGATCAAGATTTTCCGCTTCCAGGTTGCGTACATTCTGCTCAAGGCCAACCTTAACCAGTTGATTCACCCGCGCGCGGTGATCAAGCAGAAGTACAACGGTCACCGTCTCGATGAAGAGATCGTGCGCTCGATTCTGACCTTTTCGTTCTTCTTCGCCATCACCATCTGCGTGATCGCGCTGCTGTTGTCGCTGCTCGGCGTGGACTGGATGACCGCCCTCACCGGCGCGGCCGCCACAGTGTCCGGCGTCGGTCCGGGACTGGGTGAGACCATTGGCCCGGCGGGCAACTTCGCCACACTGCCGGACGCCGCCAAGTGGATTCTCTCGTTCGGCATGCTACTGGGCCGACTAGAGATCATTACGGTGTTTGTTCTGTGTATTCCGGCGTTCTGGCGTCACTGACAGGCGCAAGCGCGCCCATCAACCGCGTCCGGTACTCGCCGGGTGTGGTGTCGAACCAGCGCCGGAAGGCGCGGAAGAAATTGCTCGGATCGGCGAACCCCAACAGGTAGGCAATTTCCAGCAGGGTCATGGTCGGCTGCGCCAGGTATTGCTCAGCCAGTTCACGCCGGGTGTCGTCCAGCAACGTCTGAAAACTCGTGCCCTCTTCCTGCAAGCGTCGCTGCAAGGTGCGTTGCGACAGGTGCAGCGTCTGCGCCACGGTATCGCGCTTGGGCTCGCCCTGGGGCAGCAAACGGCACAGCACCTGCCGCGCCTTATGGGTCACGCGACTCTCGGAAAACCGCGCCAGGTATTCACCGGCAAACCGGTCATGCAGCAGCGCCATCGCCTCATTGGCGGTAGGCAGCGGTGCCTCCATGTCAGCGCGCTCGAAGATCAAGGCGTCATACGGTGCGTTGAACACCAAAGGCGCATGAAAGGCTTGTTTATAGGGCTCGATATCGACGGGTTCATCACCTTGCAGCAGCACCTTGCGCGGTTGCAGGGTGCGTCCGGTCAACCAGCCGCACAGCGCCAGGGCACAAGCCAGTGACGCTTCGGCACTCTGCCGGGTCGGCGGCAGATGGTCGCCGTGGACCGTCAGAATCAGCGCGTAGCCTTCTTCCAGCAATCGGAAACTCAGGTCGGCACTTTCCGCAATGATCCGCTGATAACGCACCAGCCGTTGAAAGCCTTCGGCCAGGGTCTGGCTGGACATCAAGGCGTAGCCCGCCACATGGAAGGAGGCCGGTCGCACCACCTTGCCCATGTTCAGGCCAATCGCCGGGTTGCCGGACAGCTCAACTGCGCGTTGCCACAGTCGTGTCATGGAATCTTGCGGGAAGCGCGCGTCCGGATCATCCAGCGCCGCGTAGTCGAGCCCCAGCTGTTTGAACAGCACCCGGCAATCCAGACCGTCCATCTCCAGTGCTTTGACAATCCCCATCGCCCAGCTTGCAGAAGTCGTTCGTTCGCTCATGTCGTCCACTTACATGATGAGCCGCATGCTACGGCCAATTTCCGAAGGATACTAAAGTGGCGCCTATTGTCACTGGCTGATGCCAATGATCACTCTAGACTCAAATAAGCTACCCGCAGAACATCTTGCATGTCAGTTCGATCACCACAGAGATCGCAGTCGTGGAAAACATCAAGCGTTTCAATAGCTTCGCTGAGTTCTACCCGTATTACCTCAGCGAACACAGCAACAGCACTTGCCGACGAATGCACTTTATCGGCACGACGCTGGTAATTTTCATCCTGGCCCTGGCCATCGGCAGTGGCGCCTGGCTGCTGTTATGGGCCCTTCCGCTGGCGGGTTACAGCTTCGCCTGGGCCGGGCATTTCTTTTTCGAGAAGAACCGTCCCGCGACCTTTCAACATCCGTTTTACAGCCTGCTCGGTGATTTCGTCATGTACCGGGACATGATTCTGGGTCGCGTGCCGTTCTAGGGCCAACGAACCACAGGAGGACAGCCGATGAATGCCAATGCCCGCTTCACCCACATGCAGGACGGCACGCAGGAAGACTGGGCGATCATCGCCGCAGATTTCAGTGCCTATGCGAGGCAATTGCCGACACGGATTGTGGCGCACCTGAAATTACTGGCAGGTGATTTCGGCGGCTTCCCGGTGGATCGTCTGACCCATTCCCTGCAAACCGCCAGCCGTGCCTGGCGTGATGGCCGCGATGAAGAATACGTGGTCTGCGCGCTGCTTCACGACATCGGCGACACCTTGGGTTCCTACAACCACCCGGACATCGCTGCGGCAATCCTCAAGCCGTTCGTCAGCGCCGAGAACCTGTGGATGGTCGAGAAGCACGGCATTTTCCAGGGGTATTACTTCTTCCATCATCTAGGGATGGATCGGCATCTGCGCGAGCAATTCAGCGGGCATCCGCAGTATCAGGCGACCATTGAGTTTTGCGCCAAATACGACGCAGCGGCGTTTGATCCAGCGTATGACACGCTGCCGCTGAGCTTCTTTGAACCGATGATGGAGCGGTTGTTTGCGCAGCCCAAGCACTCGATTTACAAGGCGGCGATGGAAGAACATTCGCCAGCCTGATAAATCCTGGGGACTGCTGCGCAGTCCATTCGCGAGCAAGCCCGCTCCCACATTGGATTTGTGTCGTACACACATCCCCTGTGGGAGCGGGCTTGCTCGCGAAGAGGCCTATCCATACACCACATCTCTAATGATTTAAGCTGGCTCCGCGATTTTGATGGCCTTGAACTCGGCCTCCCGCGCCTGCGCATCCGCCAATCGATACAACTCGATCGAGCCATCCCAATGCTCGATCAGCGCGGTGCAAGACTCCACCCAATCCCCGCAATTGAGGTAATCGACCGCGCCGACTTTGCGTATCTCGGCATGGTGGATGTGCCCGCACACCACACCATGCAACTCGCGCTTGACGCACTCGTGAGCGATGGCTTCTTCGAAATCGCTGATGAAGCTGACCGCGGTTTTGACCTTGTGCTTGAGATACGCCGACAGCGACCAGTAACCGTAGCCATAGCGTGCGCGCCAATGGTTGAGCCAGCGGTTGAGAGTCAGGGTGAATTCGTAGGCCGAGTCGCCGAGAAAGGCCAGCCAGCGGTGATACCTCGTGATCACATCAAACTGGTCGCCATGAATGACCAGAAGATGTCGACCATCGGCGGTCACGTGCACGGCTTCATCCACCAGTTGGATATTGCCCAGAATCAGCTTCGAATAGCGGCGCAGGAATTCGTCGTGGTTGCCGGTGACGTAGATTACTTCGGTGCCGCGCTTGCTCATGGTCAGCAAGCGGCGGATCACATTCGTGTGCGCCTGAGGCCAGTACATGCCGCCGCGCAGCTTCCAGCCATCGATGATGTCGCCGACCAGGTAGATCTTGTCCGCGTGGTAGCCCTTGAGGAACTGCGACAGGTGTTCGGCCTGGCAATCCCGGGTGCCCAGATGCACATCGGAAATCCACAAGGTCCGCACACGTTGCTTACGACTGGGTTTGGCGAGCTCGGCGCTGGTCATGGGCAACCCTCTGGATAGTTTTTGCAAGCTTGCGCCGCACGGGTTAACTGCCTATGACAGTGGCGAGTCAGTCCTGTGACAGCACCCGGCCGGTGTAGACTGGCCGCACTTCACCAGGAGACCTGCGATGAGACCGATCCTCACGCTTCGCCAATACACCCACGACCTGATCGTCCACAGTCACGACCACGCGCAACTGGTGTTCGGGCTGTCGGGTGCGCTGGATTTCGAGGTCGACGGGCGTGGCAGTCAGGTGATTCAACAGAGTTTCGTGGTGGTGCCGTCCGGTTTCCATCACGCCTGCGGTAGTGCCAATGGCAGCCGTTGCCTGGTGCTGGATGTGCCCAATGACCAATGGGTTGTTCAGTCCCTGGGTGATCACGCCGAGGCCAGCCGTCGTTTGCTCGACCACGCCGGCCGTCTGCCGCTGGATGCAGGGCAAAGCCAATTGGTCAGTTGGTTGGCGGGCAGTCAGGTCAACGATCCACTGATCGCGCAACAAGGCGCGGTGTTGTTGCTGGCCAGCCTCAACAACGCCAGACCCGAGATCATCGGCGGTCGGCGCCTGCCTTATGCGGCGCTGAACGCGCACATCGATCAGTACGCAGCCTACCCACTTCAAGTCGCCGACCTGGCGCGTATCGCCGGTCTGTCCAGCGCTCGGCTGCATGCGCGGTTCGTTACGGAATGCGGGCAGACACCGATGGATTACATCCGCAGTCGACGTTTGCACATGGCCGTGGGCTTGTTGCGGGATTCGGCGCTGCCGATCGGCGAGATTGCCAGTCGGGTCGGTTACAGTTCCCAGAGCGCCTTCGCGGCGGCGGTGTTGCGGGAGTTTGGGGCATCGCCTGGAAAAATGCGGCGCGAGGTTGGCGACAAAGGACGCGAGTCTGGCGACAGACACAACGGGACGTTGCGCGGTTCAATGTAGGGCCTGGTTTTATACGTTTTTCAAGGATTGCAATGACTCCCCGTACCGCCCTCGGCGCTTTGCATATTGGCGCATTGATGTTCGGCCTCACCGGTGTCTTCGGCAAACTGGCTGCCGCCTCTCCCGCCGTCATCGTTTTCGGGCGTGCCGCGTTCGCTGTGCTGGCATTAGCCGTTTTTGCACGATTCGCCAGTGCGACTCGCTGGCAGAAACTCGAGGCAGTGGACTGGCGCCGACTGTTGCTCAGCGGCTTACTGCTGGCCGGGCATTGGGTAAGTTTTTTCATTGCGGTAAAAGTCGCAGGCGTGGCGATCGCGACCCTGGGGTTCGCCAGCTTCCCGGCGTTTACCGTAATCCTTGAAGGACTGATCTTCCGCGAGCGAATTCGCGCCAACGAAATCCTGCTGGTGGTGCTGGTCAGTATCGGGCTGGTATTGGTCACCCCTGATTTCGATCTGGCCAGCGGCGCCACAATGGGTCTGCTGTGGGCGGTGGGCTCAGGTTTGCTGTTCTCACTGCTATCGCTGACCAACCGCGCCAGCGCCGGGCGAATCCCGGCGGTGCAGGCTGCGTTGTGTCAGAACGTGGTGGTCGCGTTGTGCCTGTTGCCGTTGGCGGCACCGCAGTTAAGCGAAGTGCGCACCATCGACTGGTTGTGGATCGGTTTGCTCGGGGTGTTCTGCACCGGCGTCGCTCACAGTCTTTTCGTCGCCAGTCTGGCAGTGATCAAGGCGCGGACCGCTGCCGTGGTTTTCGCCCTGGAGCCGGTTTACGGCATCACCATGGCCTGGCTGCTGTTTGATGAAAATCCGACGCTGCGCATGTTGATCGGTGGCGCATTGATCATCGTGGCGATCGTGGTCTCCAGCCGCCTCTCGGGCGCGTCAAGCAAGAAGACTGTTGCGGCAGAAGTCGCTTCTCACTGAGTGCGGTCGTTGTGTCCCAGGTCGCGGTCCGGATCAATTTGATCGCGGACCCGCTGCTTCAGCACTTTGGCTTCCGGGAAACCGCCGTCAACCTTGCGCTCCCAGATCTGCACATCGTCGCAGAAAATGTGAAACACCCCACCGGTGCCGGGCACCAGCGACACTTTGCCGAGGTCGTCGCCAAACGTGCTGAGCAGTTCCTGGGCCAGCCAGGCAGCACGCAACAGCCACTGGCATTGCGTGCAATAGGTGATAATGATTTCCGGTTTGCGTGCAGTCATGATCGGCGAAACTCCTGAGCCAGAGGGCGCCGCTATGATAGCCCGGCGAGCAGGTTCCGGGCTGTCTGCTTAAGCGGCTCGTTGCCTTCCTCGAGCAACTCGTTGAGCAGTTCGATGGCGCTGTTCACATCGCCGTCGTCAATGCAGGTCTGGGCTTTTTCGAGTTTGTCGGCGCTGCTCGGTTCGGCCGGCTCCAGATTCAGCGGTTCCAGTTCCAGCGACTGGCCAGGATCGTTGAACTCGTTGAGAAAGGCGTCATCCAGAGACTGCGAGTCAGGCTCGGCGACCCATTCAAGTTCGGGCTCGTCCAGTATCGGCTCGTCGGGCATTTCAAACACCTCGGGCAAGACGTGCAGGTTCGAGACAAAAGGCGGCTCGACCGGGGCGGATTCGCTCGATGGTTTCGCGGCGGACGGCGAGTGCTCAAAAGGGCTGATGAGGTCCCAGCTCGAATCCATTGACAGGTCATCCAGGTTCAACTGGAACTCATCGTTGGGCGCCGCTTCGGCAATCGCAGCCTTGGGGGGAGTCATTGACGCTGCAGCGGCCAACGGTGCTGCACTGCCCAGTTTCGGGTGTCGGGCGCGAATATTCTGAAGTTCTTGCAGGTCGTATCCGGCGTCACGCAGGTTGTTTTCCTGTGCTTCATAGGCGGGTGCGTCACCCTGTTTACCCAAGACTTCCAACAGCTGAACGGCAAGGTCCGTGCGTTGCGGCTCCTTGCTCAGCGCCTCACGCAACAAACCGGCTGCTTCGGAAAAACGGCCATAGGCCAGGTAGATTTCGACCCCTTCAAGCACATCGCCTGCGGGCGACTCTTCGCCCGATTCAGTTGCCGGTTGCACCGTTGATGATTGGGCAACCGGTTCTACAGTGCGATCGAGCACCGGTTCATGCCGTGACGGCAAAACAGGCAGGGCGTCAGGCAATGCCTGAACCTGTTGTCGTTGACGCCGAACGAACAATCCCAGCAACACCAGAACCGCCACCGCCAGCAACCCGACAATCAGCCCCCAGTTAGTGGCCTCAGGCTCTTCAGCAATGGCCGGCGCGGGAGCCACAACGACGGGGGCAACCGGCTCCGCCGCTGCGGTCGTGATTTCCGCCAATTGGGTTTGCAGTTCCGTCACCTGCTTTTTCTGCCCGGCGACCAGCTCTTCCTGGGCCTGAAGCTTCGCAGTCAGTTCATCGATGCTTGCTTGCAACTGCTGGTTTTGCAGCACGCTGGCGGCCAATTGTTCGGCGACAGGATCACTTACCGGCGCGGCGGCAGGAGGGGGTAGCGATTTTTTGCTTTTCGTCGCAGGTGGTTTCTCGACGGCCGGCGCAACCGTCGGGAAGTCAGAGGATTGAACGTCGGTAACCGGTTCGTCAGTCACGGGAACAATCCCCGGCGAACCCGGCGGATCGATCAGCACCGTGTATTCGCGCAGCACCCGCCCATTGGGTTGATTGAGCTGCACCAGGAAATTCAGGAAAGGCTCATTGACCGGCTTGCTGGAGCTCACCCGGATCAGGCTGCGGTTGCCGCGCAGGACCGGCGTGAATTTCAGATTATTGAGGAAGAACACCCGATCGATGCCGGCGCGACTGAATTCATCCGCTGTCGCCAGGCTGACCGAGAACTCCCCCTCCGCCAGACCTGCGGCATCTTCCAGTGCGATGTCGGCGCGCAACGGCTGATTCAACGCCGAATGCAGGGTGATTTCACCCAAGCCCAACGCGGGCGCCAATGCCGAGTAAGTGACAGCGCCACCGACCAGAAACAGCCTGGCGCAACACCGTAAAGCCACGTGCCAACTATCGAGCATGAGCATCCCTTAGATAACCAGAACCATCTTGTACGCGTTCGCACATCCGGTACGAACACGATATTGCCAAGTAGTTCTTTATAGTCTGCCCAACGGGGTATCTCAAAAGTCCTGGGGGCGTTTATGCCTCAAGATTTTTCCAGGTTGGCCAGAATGTGCCCGTGGACCCGCATGCAGACCTTCAAGTCTGCCTCATCGACGCCATCGAACAATTCGTGGCGCAGTTGGGTGGCAATGGTTTCAATTTGTTCGATCAAGGGAAGAGCCGGGGCACAGAGGACGATTTTCTTTGCCCGACGGTCTTCCAGCACCGATTGACGTTGCACCAGCCCCTGGCTTTCGAGGCTGTCGAGCAGACGAGCCAGGGTCGGCCCTTCTACCCCGACGCTCTGCGCCAGTTCACGTTGGGTTGGCGCATCATCAAAACGCGCCAGGTGCAGCAGCACCAGCCAGCGCGCCTGGGACAGACCCAGGCCAGCCAGGCGGCGGTCCAGTTCGGCACGCCAGCCACGCGACATCTGGGCCAGTTGCATGCCAAAGCGGTGTTGTTCGGTTAACGGCATAAAACACTCATGATTAGACTGAAATAAAGAAAAACTAATTATTAGTCAGCTAAGCATGACCCTTGGCCATAGGCAAGGCTTGCCCTGTACTGAATCGTTACATCTATGTGGCAGATCACCTAAATCTCGAATTCGGATTGCAGCGCCGCCCGAACACAGTACAAAACGCCTTCCGGTACTCTCCCGGCGAACAGTGCGGCAATCTCCGACACAGGCGGCAATTCGCCTTCGCCGTCGAGGAACGCATCCTGGATTTCGCCCATCAACTCTTCAGGCAGATCCAGCGCTTGCTCCAGCGACAACTGCTGCTTGCCAATCGCTTCGGCGAGCAGGGTGTAGACGTTCTTTTCCGAGCATTGCAGCTGACCGGCGATCTGCAACGGGGTCATGCCGGCTCGGGCCAGGGTGATCAGTTCGTGGCGCAGGTCGGCCACCACTTTCGGTGCCTCGACTTGCCCGCCGAGAACTTCGAGGAAGGCCTCGCCGTAGCGCTCCAGCTTGCGCGCGCCAACGCCGCTGACCGTGGCCATTTCCGCCAGCGAGGTCGGTTGGCTGCGGAGCATTTCCAACAGTGTCGAGTCGGGGAAGATGACGTACGGCGGCACGCCATGCTCTTCGGCGAGTTTTCGACGCAGGGCGCGCAAGGCTTCCCACTGTTCGCGCTCTTCGCCGCGAACCAGTTGGCTCGCCTGGCTCTTGCTGCTTTTGGCCGTGGTTTGCGGCTTCAGGTCGCGACGCAGCTCCAGGGTCACTTCGCCCTTGAGCAGCGGTCGACAGGTGTCGCTCAGGCGCAGGCCGCCGTAGCCTTCCAGGTCGATGTCCGCCAGACCACGGGCAACCAGCTGTCGGAACAAGGAGCGCCATTCACTCTCCCCCATCGCTTTGCCTACACCGTATACCGACAAATGCTGATGACCGAAGCTGCGTATTTTTTCATTGTCTTTGCCCAGCAACACGTCAACCAGATGGCCGACGCCATAGCGTTGGCCGGTGCGGTAGATCGCCGACAGTGCCTGACGGGCTGGCTCGGTGGCGTCCCAGGTCTGCACGCCATCGACGCAGTTGTCGCAATGGCCGCAGGGTTCGGGCATGTCTTCGTCAAAATAGGCCAGCAACGTCTGGCGACGGCAGCGGGTTTCTTCGCAGAGCGAGAGCATGGCGTCGAGCTTGTGCTGCTCCAGACGCTTGTGGCGCTCGTCACCCTCGGAGTTCTGCAACATCTGCTTGAGCATCACCACGTCTTGCAGGCCGTAGGCCATCCAGGCATCCGCCGGCAGACCGTCACGGCCGCCGCGACCGGTTTCCTGGTAGTAAGCCTCTAGGGATTTTGGCAAATCGAGGTGAGCGACGAAGCGCACGTTGGGCTTGTCGATGCCCATGCCGAACGCCACGGTGGCCACCATGATCAGGCCTTCCTCATTGAGGAAGCGCTTCTGGTGATGGGCCCGCGTGTCATTAGGCAGACCGGCATGGTAAGGCAGCGCCGGGAAACCTTGCTCGCTGAGGAACACCGCTACCTCATCAACCTTTTTGCGCGACAGGCAATAGACGATACCGGCATCGCTGCGCCGCTCGGCGAGGAACGCCAGCAACTGCTTGCGCGGCTGCTCCTTGGGCACGATGCGATAGAAGATGTTGGGGCGGTCGAAACTCGACAGGAAACGCTCGGCATCCTGAAGATGAAGGCGGTCGACGATTTCTTCCCGGGTTCGCTTGTCGGCAGTCGCGGTCAGGGCGATACGCGGGACGTTGGGGAACAATTCCGCCAACTGGCCCAATTGCAGGTATTCGCGGCGGAAGTCGTGACCCCATTGGGACACGCAGTGGGCTTCGTCGATGGCGAACAGGGAAATTTCAAGACTTTGCAGGAACGCCAGCATCCGTGGCTGAACCAGACGCTCGGGCGCGAGATAAAGCATTTTCACTTCACCTCGCTTGATCCGTGCCGCCAGGTCGCGCTGTTGCTCGGCGCTGAGCGTGGAGTTCAATGCCGCCGCCGCGACGCCCAGCTCTTCGAGGGTGGCGACCTGGTCGTCCATCAGGGCGATCAGCGGCGACACCACCACCGCCAGGCCTTCGCGCAACAGCGCCGGCACCTGAAAGCACAAGGACTTGCCGCCACCGGTAGGCATCAGCACCAGGGCGTCGCCGCCACTGGCCACGCGCTCAATGATTGCACCCTGACGGCCACGGAAACTGTCGTAGCCGAAGATGTCCTTGAGGACGCGTTGAGCCTGTTCGAGCATAGAAACTCCAAAAATCACAAAAACATCCCTGCAAGGCTGGTTCAGAACCACGAAGGCTGCACCGACAAATCGTAAGCGCGCATTGCATGACGCTTCACATTTCAGCCGCGACGCCGGCAGGGCATCACAAAACGCGGGAGTATACCCGAGCGATGTCCGGCAAAGGGTGCCGCTGATAGGACACACAAGGACGAACACCGCGTGCAACCTGTGGGAGTGAGCCTGCTCGCTCCCACAGGGATTGCGGCACTCCATACTCCTGCATGGGTGCAAAAATGCCGCGCGGCTGGCCCAAGCGCTCAAGAAGGCCTAGAATTCCCGCATCTGTTTAATTCCCAAGGTAGCCCTTTAATGTCCTTCGCTGAGCAACTAACCCGCCTGCAAGTCTTCCTCGACGCCGACGAACTGCATGACGAGGCGCTGGACTACGTGGCCGCCCACGGCTACCTCACTGCGCTGTCGATCTGTTCCGAACCCGTTCCCGACCGTGAATGGATCGACGCCCTCTTCGCCGAAGAGCCGCATTACGCCGACGACACCGAGCGTGAAGCGATCGAATCCACCCTGTTGGCCCTCAAGGCTCACATCGCTCGCCAACTGGCGTCCGATGAAGAGTTCGAGCTGCCCTGCGACCTGGACCTGGGCGAAGAGCCGGATGACTCCGACCTGCGCGGCTGGTGCATCGGTTTCATGGAAGGCGTGTTCCTGCGCGAAGCCGCCTGGTTCGAAACCGCCGAAGACGAAGTCAGCGAAATGCTGCTGCCGATCATGGTCGGCTCGGGTCTGTTCGACGAACAGCCGGAGTTCGAAGATATCGCCAAAGACGCCAACCTGATGGACGACATGATCGTACAGATCCCGGAAGCCCTGACCGCGCTGTACCTGCTGTGCCAGGCGCCAGACGAAAAACCGGCGATCCTCAAGCCTCGTCACCACTAAGGTTTTGCCTATGGACAACCCCATAGGCAACCGCTCCCTGATGTTGCGTTACGTGCTGCTGGCCATCGGCTGGCTAAGCGTAGCGCTGGGGGTGATCGGGATTTTCCTGCCGGTATTGCCCACCACGCCCTTCCTGCTGCTGGCGGCCGCCTGCTTCGCCCGCAGTTCGCCGCGCTTTTATCATTGGCTGATTGAACATCCGCGGCTTGGGCCGTGGGTTCGCGATTACCTGAGCGGCAACGGCATCCCGCTCAAAGGCAAGGTCTACGCCATCGGCCTGATGTGGGCGAGCATCCTGCTTTCCTGCTATCTGGTGCCCCTGCCGTGGGCGCGGGGGTTCATGCTGACCAGCGCCGTGCTGGTGACCCTTTACATCCTCAAACAGAAAACCCTGCGCAAACCCTGAGCCCTGATCGTTCCCACGCTCCGCGTGGGAATGCCGCCCGGGACGCTCCGCGTCCCTTCGACGCTGGGACGCAGAGCGTCACTGGATGCATTCCCACGCGGAGCGTGGGAACGATCAGTCCGCGAACTGACCCGACGATCAACCCTACCTTTCAAAAAACACCGCCTAGACTTCAGGCATCTGCACCCGAGCGGCCAGACATGTCCCGCAGTCCGCGTAGCCCAGGATGGACAACGCTCCGACTTCGGCTCGGCGGATGGCTGTTGCTGATCACTTTCCTGTCGACCAGCCTGGTCAGTGTCGGGGCCAACTGGAGTTTTACGCAGATTCTGCAAACCGCCGAAGATCGCTACGGCACCCTCGGCCCGGGACGCGGAAGGATCGAGGCCTGGAGTCAAATGCTCAGTAGCGAAGCCAACGGCTCCGAGCGCGAGCAGTTGAACGCGGTCAATCGCTTCTTCAATCAGCAACTGAGCTTTCTGGACGACACCCGCATCTGGCATCAGACCGATTACTGGGCTACGCCCGTCGAATCCCTGATCAAAGGTGCCGCTGATTGCGAGGACTACGCACTGGCGAAATATTTCAGCCTGCGCCACCTGGGAATTCCCAGCGAAAAGCTGCGCATCACCTACGTCAAAGCCCTGTCCCAGAACCAGGCACACATGGTGCTGACGTTCTACAACAGCCCCACGGCCGATCCGCTGGTGCTGGACAACTTGATCGGCGAAGTCCGCCCCGCCTCCCAACGCAAAGACTTGCTGCCGGTGTACGCCTTCAACGCAGAAGGCCTGTACTTGCCGGGAGCCAATGGCGGCAAACGCAGCAGCGACTCGAAAAAACTGTCGCGCTGGCAGGACGTACTGAAAAAGATGCAGGCCGAAGGGTTCGCCGTGGGCGACGGCTAGCCACCTGAGCAAGGAGCGATTCATGTCACTGCGTAAACAGTTGTTTCTCGCTATCTGCCTGTTCTTGCTGGTGGCGTTCAGCGGCAGTTTTTTTGTCAGCCTGGAAAGCTCTCGCGAGCAGATGCTCGGCCAGTTGCGCTCCCATGCCCAGGACGCCGCCACCGCGTTGGGTTTGTCGTTGACGGCGCAGATCGATGACCCGGCGATGATCGAATTAATGGTCAGCTCGATTTTCGACAGCGGTTATTTCAGCAGTATTCGAATCATCAACATCGAGAATTCTAAGGTACTGGTAGAGCGCACTGTGCCGGGGCAAATCGAAGGCGTTCCCAACTGGTTTGTGAACCTGGTCGACCTGCACCCACCCGGTGGCGAAGCGCTGATCATGCGTGGCTGGGTCCAGGCGGCACGGGTCGAAGTGCTGAGCAATCCGCAATTCGCCCTGGCCAAACTCTGGGACAGCACCCTCGGCAGCCTGATCTGGTTGCTGGTGTGCGGCCTGCTCAGTGCCGTGTTTGGTGGCTGGTTGCTGCGCCGACAATTTCGGCCACTCGACACCATGGTCAGGCAGGCCGAAGCCATCAGCAAACGCGAGTTCATCAGTCTGCCGAAACTGCCGCGCACACCGGAGTTGAAACGCGTGGTGTTGGCCATGAACCAGATGGTCGAGAAGCTCAAGGCACTGTTCGCCGAAGAGGTCGCACGCAGTGAAAAGCTGCGGGCCGAGTCCTATCAGGACAGCCTTACGGGCCTGGCCAATCGGCGCTTGCTGGATGAAGAGCTGGCCGACGAATTGCTGGTGTCCGAGCAGAGCAGCGATGGTCATTTGCTGATGCTGCGGATCAACGATCTGGCCGGTCTCAATCAGCGCTTGGGCGGCCAGCGCACCGATGCATTGATCAGCGCCGTCGGCGAATTGCTCAAGCGCCTGACTGAGCCACCGGAACGTCGCACCTGGCTTGCGGCGCGCAATCGCGGCGGTGAATTCAGCTTGCTGACGCCAGGGCTGGACAGCACCGACGCTGCACGCCTGGCCAGCGAAGTCAGCGCCACCCTGGAAAACCTGCGCCTGACTGGCGCCAGCGACGCCATGCCGGTGGCGCACTTGGGGATCGCCCCTTACCACCCCGGCGAGCCCGCCAGTGACGTACTGACGCGACTGGACCAGGCGTTGACCGAAGCCCGGCAACATCCCGAGCGCCCGTGGGTCCACTTGGCCGATTCCGTCACCGCGCCGAACCCGTCCCAAAACGACTGGCAAACCTGGATCGACGACGCCCTGAACCAAGGCAAAATGCAGTTGTATTTCCAGCCGGTGGTGCAATGCGCCGATACCAGCCAGGTGCTGCATCACAAAGTGCTCGCCCGCCTGCTCGACCCGCAGGGCGAGGCCATTGCCGCCGGGCATTTCCTGCCGTGGATCGAGCGACTCGGCTGGTCGGCCCGATTCGACCTGGCCATGCTCGAAGCCACCCTCGACTACCTCATCATCAATCGTTGGCCCCTGGCGTTAAGCCTGTCCGGCAGCACCCTGCGCGATCCCGCACAGTTGCAACACATCCTCGACATGCTCGAATCGCTGCCCGAACTTGCCCCCCTGCTGATTCTGGAAATCGACGAACGCCAACTGCCACCTCAGGAAGAACTGCAACGCCTGAGCCACAGCCTGCTCAACACCGGTTACCGCATCGGTCTGCAGCATTTCGGCGGCAGCTTCGGCCAGATCGGCAACCTGGCTCAACTGGGTCTGGCTTACTTGAAAATTGATGGCGCGTACATCCGTCACATTGATGAGCAGAGTGATAAACGGCTGTTTATCGAGGCGATTTTCCGGGCGACCAACAGCATTGATTTGCCGTTGATTGCGGAGATGGTCGAGACCAAAGGAGAACTGGAGGTGATCCGGGAATTGGGATTGTTTGGGGTGATGGGGCGGTTGATTGGGCCGCCGGAGCCGATGTGAGCGGCTCGACCACTCGTAAATGATCGTTCCCACGCTCTGCGTGGGAATGCAGCAAGGGACGCTCTGCGTCCCAAAAGCGGACGCGGAGCGTCCGGAGAGGCATTCCCACGCAGAGCGTGGGAACGATCAAACCCGCAATCCCCTATCACCGGGATCGCGGGTTTTGTCGTTTCAGCCGTCAGATCACACCGTATCCACCTTCAACGAATGATCATTCAACATCCCGTTGATAATCGTCGCCGTATCCTGCCCCCCTGCAATCACCCCACCCGCCCCCGGCGTTACGCCGTAATGGCTGGCCAGGTTCACACCCGCCAGGTCGATGGTCTGGTTCGGCGCGGCGCCCGCCATGGCGCTGACGTCGATGCTGGTGACCAGTGAGTCGCCGCTGCCGGTGACTTTGAAGTGCAGGTAGTCATCCAGCGACGCCGCGGTGCTGTTTTCCCCTTGCAGCAGTTGCGACAGGTCGAGTTTGTCGATGCCCGGCGTGAAGTCGGTGACCACGTCGTGGCCGCTGTTGCCTTGGAGCCACTGGAAGGTGTCGGCACCGCTGCCGCCGGTGAGGGTGTTGTTGCCCAGGCCGCCAATGAGGAAGTCGTCGCCGCCCCCACCGTTGAGCATGTCCTCACCCAGGCCGCCATTGATGATGTTGCTGTTGTTGTCGCCGGTGAGGCTGTCGTTGAAGCTGGAACCGGTCAGGTTTTCGATCGCGGTCAGGGTGTCGGTCCCGGCGCCCCCGGTGTTTTGCGCACCGAGCACGCCCAGATTGACCGTAACCCCGGCGGTGGCGTGGGCATAGCTCGCGGTGTCGACGCCGGTGCCGCCGTCGAGCAGGTCGTTGCCCGCACCGCTGTACAGCAAGTCATTGCCGGCGTCGCCGTGCATTTCGTTGTTGCCGGAACCGGCGGTGAGTACGTCGTCGCCGTCGCCGGCATTGATCACGTTATTACCGGCGCCCGCCACCAGTACATCGTCGCCCGCCGTACCGGTGAGGGTGTGGCCGTCCTGATAGGTGATGGTGACCGCGGCGTTGTCGCTGCCGCCATGGCTGTCGTTGGCGGTGTAAGTGCCGTGGGCATCTGGCGCGATGTCGTGGGCGCCGGCGTAGTTGACGGTCATGGTCAGTTGGTAGTTTTCTGCGCCCTTCCCGCTGTTGCCCGGGCCAGGGTTGTCGGTGTTGGTGATGTGGATCTGGTAGGTGCTGTCCGACGTTGCGGTGAGGGTTTGCCCGTCCGCGAGGGCGATCCATGCGCCGCCGTTGATCGAGTACTCCATGGCGACATGAGCGGCTGGCAGATTGTGATTCAGGTTGAGGGTTTCACCCTGTTTGAGGTCGACGCTGATGTGGTCCTGATCGTGAGTGTTGTTGACCGCTCCCAGCGCCCCGCTGACCACCAGCACCGCCGTCATGGCTGCCGTGTTGGCGACGAATGCACTGCGGGCGAGGGTCACCGCCTGCTCGTTACCGCCGGTGAAGCTGAAGTTTTGATTGGTGCCGGTGAAGTCCGCGCCTTTGGCAATCCAACCGGTATTGAATGAGGTTGGCGATGCGGTGAGCGGATCCTTATCCGCATCGGTGTCATTGGCCAGCAGCAACGCTTGCGGTACCACGATGTTGCCCGACAGCACGTTGGTGATGATGTGGTCATCGACCGCCACGGGTGGCGCGTTCGCAATGATTGGGTTTTGGTCGCCGCCGTTGTCGATGATGCAGCTATTGTTCACGTCGATGGTGATGGTGGTGGTCCTCTCGTCGCCATCGCCATCGCGCAAGGTGTAGGTGAACACGTCGGTCGCACCGGGACCGTTCACGGCGTCCGGGTTGCTGTGGTAAACCGCGTTGCCCGCCGCATCCAGCATCAGGTAACCGTAGGTGCCGTTGATCTGGCTGTTCAGACCGCCGATGGCTGAGGTCGAAGTGTCGGAACCGGCCCGCACACCGACCACCCCAATGCCATCGGCATCGCCGAAGTCGTTCGCCAGCACGTTGCCGCTGACGATACCGCCCTCCACGACCGAGGCCGCATCGGGGTTGGCGGTCGGCAGGTCATCGACGATCTTGACCACGATGGTGCTGGTGGTGGAGTGCCCCAAGGAATCGGTGGCTTTGTAGGTGAAGCTCTCGCTGACGGTGTTCTCGCCATCGTCGGCGTGCGGCGTGGTGCTGGGCGCCGAGGTCAGCGTGTAGGTGTAGGAGCCATCGGGATTGAGCAGGATTTGCCCATAGGTGCCGATGGCGCTGCCGACCAGGGTGTAGGTGATCGCGCCGACCGCGCCACTGACCGAACCGGCCAGGGTGCCACTGGCGGTTTCAGCCGTGAGGCCCGGCTGACTGCCGGTGACGGTACCGGGCGCCAGATCCTGACCGTCCTTGTTCAGGTCGAGGGCTTTTTCGTAGACGGTCACGTCGCTGTCACTTACCGCCGTAATGCAGCTGTTGAGCACGTCGATGGTGATGGTGGTGGTGCTTTGGTCACCGTCGGCATCGCGGATGGTGTAGGTGAACACGTCGGTCGCGCCAGGGCCGCTGACGGCGTTCGGGTTGCTGTGGTAGACGGCGTTGCCGTTGGCGTCCAGCGTCAGGTAACCGTAGGTGCCGTTGATCTGAGTGTTGAGACCACCCACGGCCGGGGTCGAGGTGTCGGAACCGGCGCGTACGCCAACCACCGCGCCACCGATGGCGAGGCCATCGGCGCCGCCGATGTCGTTCCACAACACGTTGCCGCTGACGACGCCGCCTTCGGCGACCGAAGCCTCGTCGGCATGAGCAGTGGGCAGGTCATCGACAATCTTGACCACGATGGTGCTGGTGGTGCTGTTGCCCAAGGCGTCGGTGGCTTTGTAAGTGAAACTTTCACTGACGATGTTCGGCCCGTCGTTGGCGTTCGGCGTGGTGCTGGGCGCCGACGTCAGCGTGTAGGTGTAGGAGCCATCGGGATTCAGCAGGATTTGCCCGAAGGTGCCGGTGGCGCTGCCGACCAGGGTGTAGGTGATCGCGCCGACCGCGCCGCTGACCGAACCGGCCAGGGTGCCACTGGCGGTTTCGCCGGTGTTGCCCGGCAGGCTGCCGGTGGCGGTACCGGGCGCCAGGTCCTGGCCGTCCTTGTTCAGGTCGAGGGCTTTTTCGTAGACGGTCACGTCGTTGTCGCTGACCGCCGTGATGCAGCTGTTGAGCACGTCGATGGTGATGGTAGTGGTGCTTTGGTCACCGTCGGCATCGCGGATGGTGTAAGTGAACACGTCGGTCGCGCCGGGGCCGCTGACGGCGTTCGGGTTGCTGTGGTAGACGGCGTTGCCGTAGGCGTCCAGGGTCAGGTAACCGTAGGTGCCATTGATCTGAGTGTTGAGGCCGCCCACGGCCGGGGACGAGGTGTCGGAACCGGCGCGCACGCCGACCACCGCGCCACCGACGGCGAGGCCATCGGCGCCGCCGATGTCGTTCCACAACACGTTGCCACTGACGATACCGCCTTCGGCGACCGAAGCCTCGTCGGCATGAGCCGTCGGCAGGTCATCGACGATCTTGACCACGATGGTGCTGGTGGTGCTGTTGCCCAAGGCGTCGGTGGCTTTGTAAGTGAAACTTTCACTGACGATGTTCGGCCCGTCGTTGGCGTTCGGCGTGGTGCTGGGCGCCGACGTCAGCGTGTAGGTGTAGGAGCCATCGGGATTGAGCAGGATTTGCCCGAAGGTGCCGGTGGCACTGCCGACCAGGCTGTAGGTGATCGCGCCGACCGCGCCGCTGACCGAACCGACCAGGGTGCCACTGGCGGTTTCGCCGGTATTACCCGGCAGGCTGCCGGTAACGGTGCCGGGCGCCAGGTCCTGGCCATCCTTGTTCAGGTCGAGGGCTTTTTCGTAGACGGTCACGTCGCTGTCGCTGACCGCTCTGATGCTGCTGTTGTGTACGTCGATGGTGATGGTGGTGGTGCTTTGGTCACCGTCGGCATCGCGGATGGTGTAGGTGAACACGTCGGTCGCGCCGGGGCCACTGACGACGTTCGGGTTGCTGTGATAGACGGCGTTGCCATTGGCTTCCAGCGTCAGGTAACCGTAGGTGCCGTTGATCTGGCTGTTGAGGCCGCCGATGACCGGAGTCGAGGTGTCGGAACCGGCACGCACGCCAACCACCGCGCCCCCTGCTGCGGGACCATCGGCGCCGGTGACGTCATTCCCCAACACGCTGCCGCTGATGATGCCGCCCTCTGCGACCGAGACCGCATCGGGGTTGGCGGTCGGCAGGTCATCGACGATGTTGATGTTGATTTGCCCGGTCGCCGTGCTGCCGTCGATATCGGTGGCGACGACGTCGAAGTTCTCATAGAGGCTGTTGGCGCCGTTGGCAGTGGGGTGGTCGCTGTCGTAATTCAGGGTGTAGCTGTAGCTCACCACGCCCGTGGCCGGGTCGTAACCGGTGATGGTGAAGGTGGCGCCCGTCCAGGTAGTGGCCGATAGCGGGAAACCTGCCGCCACTCCACCGCTGACCACCGCAACGCCGCTCACGGTCAGGGATTGCAGGCCATCCGGTGCGTTGACGGTGAAGGTGCCGCTCTGGGTCAGGGCCTGGGTATCAGGGTCGGTGCCGTAACTGAGGTTTTTTTCGTAGACAGTGAGTTCGCCGCCCTCAACGTTCAGTCCGCCAATCGTGACCGGGTCATCGTTGTTATGGATGTTCAGCACAAGCTTGGCAGTGCTGGTGTCGCCATCGGCATCGGTCAGGGTGTAGGTGAAGGTTTCGGTCCCGCTGCCACCTGCGTGCAAGGCTTTGAAGTCGGCGTCGCTGGTGTTCAGGGTGTAGGTGTAGGTGCCGTTGGCGTTGAGCACCAGGGTGCCGTATTTACCATTGAACGTGCCGCCAACCACTGGCCCGCTCTCGGGTCCGGCAGGAATGCGGTCAGCGCCTTGAACGTCGTTGGGCAGCACACTGCCGGCCAGGGTCACCAGGGTTTCCGACGCGTTGTTGGCATTGTTGTCATCGACCGCCTTGGGCACGTCGTCGGTGATGTTGACGTCCAGGGAACCGGTGGTGGTATCGCCATTGCTGTCGCCGGCCACCACGGGGAAGTGTTCGCTGAGGGTGTTGGTGCCGTCACCGGCCGGGTGGTCTTCATTGTCGTTGAGGGTGTAGCTGTAACTCACAACCCCCGTGGCCGGGTTGTAGCCGGTGACGGTCAGGGTGTTGCCCAACGGGGTGGTGATCGATTGCGGCAAGCCTGCGGCAACGCCACCGCTGATCACGTTGAGCCCGCCGATGCTCAGGCTGGTCAACCCGTCAGGCGCAGACACGCTGAACGTGCCGGACTTGGTCAGTGCCCCAGGGTTGGGTGCCGAACCGTCGGCCAGATTGGCCTCATTGAGGGTCAGTTCGCCCCCTGCCACCGACAGGCCGGTGAGGGTCACCGGATTGTTCGGCACATCTGGAACAACGGGTGTTACGGGAAGAACGCCTGTCCCTCCGGAGCCACCTGAACCACCAGCACCAGCACCAGCACCAGCACCAGCGCCGACGTCGCCGTTATCTCCGTTGTCCGGATCTCCCTCCCGCCGTGCCAGGGGAAACTCGGGAATACCGTTGAAGCCCGCAGTAGGAAAACCAATCGTCGGATCGACCCGCCCGCCCACCTCTTCAAGCATGACGAACGAGTGGCCCCCGCCCAGTGCACCGGGTGCGCCGGTCGAACCCGGTCCGGCCGCCGTGGCTTCAGCCGTCTGGGTCGGGTCGTCGCCAGCGGCGATTGCTTTTTGCAGGCGCTCGACATCGCTCAATTGCGCGTGGGTCGGCGTCACCGGTTCAGGGGGCTTTACAGGGGAGGGCTGATTGGCGAGAAGCTGAGGCGTCATCTCCATGCTGCTGCCGCGCCCAAGTGTCAGTTCCTGGCCATTGTGCAGATGAACCGCCACCGCGCCTTCGGCACCGGTGACCAGTTGATCGCCGGCGAACAACCGGTCCCCTTCGATCAGCGCGCGTCGGGTGCCATCGCTCGCCTGCGCAAACACCTGACCAATGACCTTACTGACAGTACCGATGAGCGTAGCCATGTGCACTTCCTCCGCTGCCAACCACTGTCGGCATCCTGTTTTTGCGAAGAACGTGCTCCTGGCTACAACGGGTTGCCTGGCGAAATCACCTGCGGGCGCGGTTACGTCGAGTAAGCCGCTGCCCTGGCGCCGTTCTCGCCAAGCGTGCCGCTCGCGGGCGACGTGTCTGCTGCGGGATAAAAACCCTCTGCAATCAATGGCATCGGGATCCTCTTGCACAACAAGTCGCCTTTTGAGCGATGCGTAACAGTTTTGATTCATCAAGGTGACAAAAAACCGTCACCTAAAAACTGTCCGCTTCCCTCCCCTCCAGCACTTCCCCGCCCTTTATCGATTGTTGGTCTGGAACTTTCCTCAAGCCCCGATGAGCGCCCTAACGCTCGTAAATCAAGGGCTTTCGCAGTGAACAATGTGCTGGATTTTTCGGAGCGCATAAGTTTTTTTTGGCATAAGCCTTATGAGAAATTCTTCTATGGTTTTCCCCAAAATGTTCTTAGCTCTGTTGTTACAAGCATGAAACGGTTTTCACTATAAATGTCGTCAAATATTTGGCGACTAATAAGCATCATTAGGAATCAGGGAGAGGCACCCATGCGCGTATTAACCCCCCTCTGCAGCGCAATTCTGCTGGCCATGGCCTGCGCTTCTCAAGCTCAGGCCATGTCATTGACGGAGGCGATCCAGAGCACCATCGCGACCCACCCGGAGCTGGCCTCGCGCGTAGACAGCCGCCTTTCGGCCGATGAACAAGTGAAAGTCGCCAAGGGAGGATTTTATCCATCGGTTGATCTGAATGCCGCGTACGGGCGCGGGTACAGCGATAACACCAGCACCCGGGCACTCGGTAATCACCACACCGAAATCCTCACCTACACCCAATCGGAATTGCGTCTGCGGCAGATGCTCTTCGATGGCTTCAATACCGCCAACGAAGTCCAGCGCACCAAAGGCGTGGTCAATTCCCGGGCCTATTACGCTCAGGGCACCGCTCAGGATCTGGCCCTGCGTACCATCGAGGTCTACCTCGAAGTGCTCAAGCGCCGCGAGCTGGTGACCTTGGCCAAGAACAATCTGCAAGCTCACATGCGGGTCAACGATCAGATCGGCCTGCGCACCGAGCGTGGTATCGGCAGCACCGCCGACTCCGACCAGTCCGTCGCTCGCCGGGCACTGGCACAAAACAACCTCGATACCGCTGAAGTCGATCTGGCGGATGCCGAATCGAACTTCTACGCCGTCGTGGGGCGCCTGCCCGATGAGCTAGAAACCCCGCCCTCGACCCGCGGCGAACTGCCCGCCACCTTGCAGGAAGCCCAGCAAAGCATGGTGGAAAACAACCCGTACCTGAAATCCGCCCAGGCCGATGTGCAGTCAGCCGAGAGCCAGTACGAAGTCGCCAAGTCGCCGTTCTACCCTCGGTTCGACGCCGAAGCCGCCGTGGGTGCCAACAACAACGTGCAGGGCGATGAAGGCCATGACAACGAATGGCGAGTCGGCATCGTGATGAACTACAACCTGTTCCGCGGTGGCAGCGACAAGGCTCGCCTGGCTTCCGATGCGCACCAGATCAACCAGGCGATGGACATCCGCAACAATGCCCTGCGCCAACTCAACGAGAACATTCACCTGGCCTGGAACGCCATGGTCAACGCCAAGAAACAAACCCCGACTGCCCGCGAATATGCCGATACCAGCCAACGCGTGCGCGTGGCGTATCAGGACCAGTTCGGCCTAGGCCAACGCACCCTGCTCGACCTGCTGGACAGTGAAAACGAGCTCTACAACGCCAACCGCCGCTATACCGAAGTGCGCTACACCGAGGAGTTCTCGATGTACCGCGTGCTGGCGAACATGGGTCAGTTGCTGAGTAAACAACGGGTGGTATTGCCCGCCGATGCGATCGCCTCCACGGAAGTAAAAAACGAAGCCCGTCTGCCTGAACTGAAGTAGGTCTATGGAGAGATCAATGTGACCAGCATGGAACCCGGCAACAGGGGTGTCGATCCGCGTCTGAGCTTCGATGACCCGCTTCTGGATGGTCTGTTGATCCTCTGCAAACTCCACGGCGCGACAGTCAGTCGCGCCAGCCTGAGTGCCGGGCTGCCCCTGCACAAACAACGCTTGAGCCTGGACCTGCTGCCTCGCGCAGCGGCCCGGGCCGGTTTGCAGGCGCGATTGCTGCGTCGTGAACTGGCGGACATTAGCGCCCTCAACCTGCCGATAATGCTGATCCTCAACAACGGCCGAACGGCCATTCTGCGACGCTTCGGCGATGACGGGCAGCTGTTGATATTGCCGAGCGAAGCCGATGGCGGTGAACAATGGGTCAGCAGGGATGAACTGGCCGAGAATTACAGCGGCCAGGCCTTGTTCGCCCGGCCACGGCATGAACTGGAAGACTTGCGCTCGCCCTTGGTGCCACGGGTTGAGGCGTGGTTTCGCGACACCTTGAAGTTGTCGAAGTGGCTGTACAGCGACGCGATTCTGGCGAGTTTCCTGATCAACCTGCTGGGGCTGATGGTGCCGCTGTTCGTGATGCAGACCTACGACCGGGTGGTGCCGAACCAGGCCACGTCGACGTTGTGGGTGCTGTCGATCGGCTTGCTGATCGGCACCGGTTTCGAACTGGTATTGCGGGTGGTGCGCGCGCACCTGCTGGACACCGCCGGGAAGAAAACCGACGTGATCCTTTCCGCCACGTTGTTCGAACGCATCACCGGCATGGCGATGAAAGCCCGGCCGGCGACCATTGGTGGTTTCGCCCAAAGCATTCATGACTTCCAGGGTCTGCGGGAATTCCTCACCGCCGTGACCCTCACCAGCCTGATCGACCTGCCCTTTGCCGTGCTGATGCTGGTAGTGATCGGCCTGCTCGGTGGCTGGCTGGTGGTGATTCCGTTACTGGCGTTTCCGCTCACGATCATCTTCGCGATGGTGATCCAGGTCCGCCTGCGCGACACCGTTCAGAAAAGCCTGGCCCTGGGCGCCGAACGCCAGGCGCTGCTGATCGAAACCCTCGGCGGCCTGGAAACCCTCAAGGCCTGCAGTGCCGAAAGCGAACGCCAGCACAAATGGGAAAGCACCCACGGCGCCCTCACCCGCCTCGACAGCCATGCGCGCAACCTCTCGGCGCTGGCCACCAACGGCACGCTGTTCATCCAGCAATTCTGCGGCATGGCGACCATCGTCGCCGGGGTCTACAGCATCATCGCCGGCAACCTCAGCGTCGGCGCGCTGGTCGCGACGTACATGCTCGGCAGCCGGGTACTCGCGCCGCTGGGGCAGATTGCCGGTTTGATCACGCGCTATCAGCAAGCGCAACTGACCATGAAAAGCACCGATGCGCTGATGTCCTTGCCACAGGAGCGCGACGCCAGGCAACGGCCGCTGGAACGCACGCAACTGCAAGGCGCGATAGACGTCAGCAATGTGACGTTCCACTACAACGGCCAGAACGCGCCGGCCCTGGCCAACATCAGCTTCAGCGTGAAACCCGGTGAACGGATCGGCATCATCGGCCGCAGCGGCTCGGGCAAAAGTACCTTGGCGCGGCTGGTGATGGGGTTCTACGCCCCCGAAGAAGGCCAACTGCTGCTCGATGGCCTGGACCTGCGGCAACTGGATGTCGCCGACCTGCGCCAGCAAATCGGTTACGTCGCCCATGACCTGCCGCTGTTGGCCGGCAGCTTGCGCGACAACCTGACCCTCGGCGCACGCTACATCAGCGATGCACGGATGCTCGAAGTCGCCGAACTGACCGGGGTCACCGAGCTGGCCCGTCAGCATCCGCAAGGTTTCGACCGGCCAGTGGGTGAACGCGGACAACTGCTGTCCGGCGGGCAACGCCAGGCAGTGTTGCTGGCCCGCGCCTTGTTGCTGGATCCGCCGATCATGTTGCTCGACGAACCCACCAGCGCCATGGACAACAGCAGCGAAGACGTTCTGCGGCAAAAACTCCACCGCTGGGTCCAGGGCAAAACCCTGCTGCTGGTGACCCACCGCACCTCGATGCTCAGCCTGGTGGATCGGCTGGTGGTGCTGGACAACGGGCGGATCGTCGCCGACGGCCCGAAAGAAGTGGTCATCGATGCACTGCGCAAGGGCCGTGTCGGCTCTGCGACGGTTTAGGAGCTGGCCATGGCGCGTTCATCGTCCGACACCTCGTCCAATTCGAAACCGCGCGGCTACTTCGGCAGTTTCAGCAAAAGCGCCGAAAGCGAATTCATGCCGGAAACTGCGGGCGCCTCATTGCAGGATTCACCACGCTGGTCGCGGATCACCGTGTGGCTGGCCGCTGCGCTGATTATCACGGCGGTGGTCTGGGCCAGGTTCGCGGTGCTGCAGGAAGTGACCATGGGCGAAGGCAAGGCGATTCCGTCGAGCAAGGTTCAAGTGATCCAGAACCTGGAGGGCGGCATCGTCACTGAAATCTTCGTTCGTGAAGGGCAAATGGTGAACAAGGGCGACACCCTGCTGCGCCTCGATGACACTCGATTCCTGTCGAACAAGGGCGAAAGCGAGGCCGACCGTTATGCGCTGACCGCTCAAGTCGAAAGGCTGTCGGCCGAAGCGGAAGGCCGGCCGTTCAAGCTGTCCCCCGAAGTGATCGCCAAGGCACCGCAAGTGGCCGAGGACGAACGCTCGCTGTACGAACAACGGCAACGTCGACTGGCCAGCGAACAGCGCACCCTGAGTGAGCAACTTCGGCAAAAAGCCCAGGAACTTGCCGAGTTCCGCTCGAAACAGGGCCAATACAGTTCAAGCCTGGCGCTGCTGCAGCAAGAGATGAACATGTCCGCGCCGCTGGTGGGCAGCGGGGCGGTTTCGCCGGTGGAAATCTTGCGACTCAAACGTAGCGCGGTGGAGATTCGCGGTTCATTGAACGCCACGACCCTGGCGATTCCCCGTGCGGAATCGGCGATCAATGAGATCAAAAGCAAGATTGACGAGTCCGAACAATCCTTCCGCTCCGACGCGGCGAAAGAGCTGAATGAAAAACGCACCGACCTGTCGAAAATCACCGCATCGAGCATTGCTATCGATGACCGCGTAACCCGCACCACGGTGGTGTCGCCGGTGCATGGGATTATCAAAGTGCTGAAGGTCAACACCATCGGCGGCGTGGTCCAGCCGGGCAGCGACATGGTGGAAATCGTGCCCATTGAAGACAACTTGCTGATCGAAGCCAAGGTCCGGCCGCAGGACGTGGCGTTTCTGCACCCGGGCCAAAAAGCCATGGTCAAGTTCAGTGCTTATGACTACACGATTTATGGAGGATTGACCGCGAAACTGGAGTTGATTGGCGCGGACACGATTACCGATGACAAGGGCAACAGCTTCTACCTGATTCAGGTGAGGACGGATAAGAATCACTTGGGCGGGGATGTGAAACCGTTGCTGATCATTCCCGGGATGGTGGCGACGGTGGACATCATCACCGGGGAGAAGAGCGTGCTGGATTATCTGCTGAAACCGGTGCTTAAAGCCCGGACCGAGGCGATGCGCGAACGTTAGTCTCTGGCCGGGATTTTCTGTGATTGTTCTACCGTCTTCGCGAGCAAGTCGAATCGTCGCACCGCCGCTCCCACATTCGACCGAGTTCCTCCAGGAGAAATGCGATCAAATGTGGGAGCGGGCTTGCTCGCGATGAGGCCCTCAATCACAACGACTATTTCGGCCCATGATTGCGTCGAAAGGTCTCCTCCCCCATCGCCGCAATCTGCCCCTCGATCAACGCTTCGAACGGTTTTAACAACGGTTCGAACGAGGTCGGTGCTTCAAGGGTCTGCAGCGCCTGAACAATCGCCTCCACCGTCGACAACGCCCCCGGCCCTGGTGCCTTGCGCAATCGATATCTCGACACCGCCCCCTGCGCCAACGTCACCCTCGGCAGCGCCGCCAGCAGCGGGTTGAGGTGCAGCATCTTGCGCGCCTTGCGCCAGGTGCCGTCGGGGACGACCAGCAATAACGGCAGATCATTTGCCGCGTAGGCCTGCAATGGCTGCGCATCATCGGCAGGAAACAGCAGCCGCGCCTGATAACCCGGTTGATTCAACAGCGCTGGCAAAGCCTCGAACACCTCGCCAACGATCAACTCGGCATTCTTCAACCCCAACGCCGCCAACCGCGCCGTGTTCAGCGCATGGTTCACTTCGCTTGGGTGCTGCAACAGAAGTACTCGGGTGCGGCTGTCGAGGCTCGGAATCAGTGGGCACAAACAGTGAGTGTGCGGACGCAGGCAGCGCGGACATTGGATTCTGGACATGACTTGTGTTTCCGTTAAGCGGCCTGATTCAGTTGTGCTTTGAGCAAATCGCGAAAGGTCTGGATCAACGGCTCGCGGCTGCGACCACGACGCACGATCATCGAAAACGGCGCCTGATAGCCGAAGGTCGCCGGCAGCAGCACCCGCAAATCGCCCTTGTCGGCCCAGGCCTGCGCGTAATGCTCCGGCAAGTAACCGATGTAGGCGCCCGACAGCACCAGGATCAGCTGCGCCTCCATGCTTTCCACCGTCGCCGCGCTGTGCTTGAAGCCGTGACGTGCCAGTTCTGCCTGGCTCCAGTAGCCGCGGCCAACCATGCGTTGCTGCGTAATGACTTGCTCGGGGATGCGCCGTTCGGTGAACAGCGGATGGCGGCTGCTGCAATACAACCAGTGTTGTTCGCGATACAGCGGCATATAGACCAAACCGCTCATGCGCGTGGAGAACGCGCCGATGGCCAGGTCGAGGCGGTTGTCCTGCACGCCGAGTTGCAGTTCGTAAGGGCTCATGACCGACAAATGCAAATGCACGGCCGGGTGTTCCTGGCTGTAGGCGCCAATGGCTTCGGCAAACGGCAAGGCCTTGTCGCTGACGGTGGAGTCGATGACGCCGAGGTTCAAGGTGCCGCGCAGTTCGCCTTTGAGGGCGGCGGCGTATTGCTCGAAGCCTTCGAGTTCGCCGAGCAGGCGCAGGGTTTCCTGATGGAACAGTTCGCCTTTGCTGGTCAGGCTGAAACCACCGCGGCCGCGATGGCAGAGGACCAGGCCGAGGGCTGCTTCGAGCTGGCTCATGTAAGTGCTGATGGCCGAGGTCGAGAGGTTGAGCTCTTGCTGGGCGTTGGCGAACCCCTGATGGCGAACCACGCTGACGAAGATGCGCAACAGTTTCAGGTCGGGTAATGCGTTGGCCATGAGGATCTCCAGCAATATTTGATCGTTCCCACGCTCTGCGTGGGAATGCAGCCCGTGACGCTCTGCGTCACTTACACGAAATAGCGGGACGCGGAGCGTCCGTGGATGCATTCCCACGCGGAGCGTGGGAACGATCATGCGCAGAAGTCTATCGTCGCCATCCTCATTAGTTTAGAAAAATCTGAACTAAGTATTTGCCCGTAGCGATTCTTCCCGGCCACTACATTTCGCAGAATCGCCCCACAGCGGTGCCTGCGTCTCCCCGACCTGCGCAACCGACATAAATAAAACAACGACGATGAGGCCTTACCCGTGGACAAGATTCTTCACCAACCACTGGGCGGCAATGAAATGCCGCGCTTCGGCGGCATCGCCACCATGATGCGACTTCCCCATGTGCCAACCGCTGCCGGTCTGGATGCTGCCTTCGTTGGCGTCCCGCTGGACATCGGCACTTCCCTGCGCCCAGGCACCCGTTTCGGGCCTCGCGAAATCCGCGCCGAATCGGTGATGATTCGCCCGTACAACATGGCCACCGGCGCTGCACCGTTCGACTCGCTGTCGGTTGCCGACATCGGTGACGTAGCGATCAACACGTTCAACCTGCTGGACGCGGTACGGATCATCGAAGAGTCCTACCACAAGATCCTCGAACACAATGTGATCCCCCTGACCCTCGGCGGCGACCACACCATCACCCTGCCCATCCTGCGTGCGATTCATAAGAAACACGGCAAGGTCGGCCTGGTGCACATCGACGCTCACGCCGATGTGAACGATCACATGTTCGGCGAGAAAATCGCCCACGGCACCACCTTCCGTCGTGCTGTCGAAGAAGGTCTTCTGGATTGCGACCGCGTGGTGCAGATTGGCCTGCGCGCTCAGGGCTACACCGCAGACGACTTCAACTGGAGCCGCAACCAGGGCTTCCGTGTGGTTCAGGCCGAAGAGTGCTGGCACAAATCCCTGGCCCCGCTGATGGCCGAAGTTCGCGAGAAAGTCGGCGGCGGTCCGGTGTACCTGAGTTTCGACATCGATGGCATCGATCCCGCCTGGGCGCCAGGTACCGGCACCCCGGAAATCGGTGGTCTGACGACCATTCAGGCAATTGAAATCGTTCGCGGCTGCCAAGGCCTCGACCTGGTCGGCTGCGATCTGGTAGAAGTCTCGCCCGCTTACGACACCACCGGCAACACCTCGCTGCTGGCCGCCAACCTGCTGTACGAAATGCTCTGCGTACTGCCTGGCGTGGTCCACCGCTGAGGATCGGTCATGAACGAACGTGATCAGGTACTCCAGGCCGCTGCCAATCTGGTAGCCGCCTTTGCCCGTAACGATCGCGAAGCTTACTTCGGCGCCTTCAGCACCGACGCCAGCTTCGTGTTCTACACCCTCGAGCAGCCCCTGCTGTCGCGCGATGCCTATCAGGCGTTGTGGGACACCTGGCGCTCGGAGGATGGCTTCGAAGTGCTTTCGTGTACTTCAAGCAACGCCTTCGTCAGCCTGCAGGGTGACGTGGCGATTTTCATCCATGACGTGGCCACCGAGCTGCGCATGCAAGGGGAGCAACACTTCAGCCAGGAGCGCGAGACCATTGTGTTTCGCCGACAACAACAAGGCCTATGGCTGGCCTGCCACGAACATTTGTCCGCGATGCCGGAAGGGCTGCCACCCCCTTAGCCAAACAGGTGACGCTCACACACGATGAGCGCGCCTTTATGATCGGAGCTGATCATGAATAACAACAACAAAGACCAAAGCCTTACGCAAATCGAAACCCACGGGGTCGAACAGATCCCGGACAGTGAGCGCACCGCAGGCCCGACGGATTTGTTCCGGATGATCTTCGGTGGTTCCAATACTTTTGCCACCGCCGTGCTCGGCAGTTTCCCGGTCCTGTTCGGCCTGTCTTTCCAGGCGGGCGTCTGGGCGATTGTGCTAGGCGTGTTGCTGGGTTCGCTGATCCTCGCGCCAATGGGCCTGTTCGGCCCGATCAATGGCACCAACAATGCCGTGTCTTCCGGTGCACACTTCGGCGTGCACGGGCGGATCATCGGTTCGTTTCTGTCGTTGTTGACCGCCATCGCCTTCTTCTCGCTCTCGGTGTGGAGTTCGGGCGACGCGTTGATCGGTGGCGCCAAACGGCTGATCGGCCTGCCGGAAACCGACCTGACCCTGGGCCTGGCCTACGGTCTGTTCGCAATCCTGGTGCTGACGGTGTGCATCTACGGTTTCCGCTTCCTGCTGTGGGTCAACAAGATCGCCGTGTGGAGCGCCAGCCTGTTGTTTCTGCTGGGCATCTTCGCCTTCGCAGGGCCGTTCGATGTGAATTACGCCGGCTCCGTCAGCATGGGCCAACCGGGTTTCTGGGCCGCCTTCATCGGCGCGGCGCTGGTGGCGATGAGCAACCCGATTTCCTTCGGTGCGTTCCTCGGTGACTGGTCGCGCTACATCCCGCGTGACACCTCCAAGCGCCGGATCATGGCCGCCGTGGTGATCTCGCAGATCGCGACCTTCATCCCGTTTCTGTTCGGCCTCGCCACCGCCACCATCGTAGCGATCAAGGCGCCGGACTACATCGCCGCCAACAACTACGTCGGCGGTCTGCTGGCGGTTTCACCGAGCTGGTTCTTCCTGCCGGTGTGCCTGATCGCGGTGATCGGCGGCATGTCCACCGGCACCACCTCGCTGTATGGCACCGGGCTGGACATGTCCAGCGTGTTCCCTCGTGTGCTGTCACGAGTCAAGGCCACGCTGCTGATCGGTGTGATGTCGATTGCTTTCATCTTCATCGGGCGCTTTGCGGCGAACCTGGTGCAGAGCGTGTCGACCTTCGCCGTGCTGATCATCACCTGCACCACCCCATGGATGGTGATCATGATCATCGGTCTGCTGGTGCGTCGCGGCTTCTACTGCCCGGATGACCTGCAAGTGTTCACCCGCGGCGAGAAAGGTGGTCGCTACTGGTTCACGCACGGCTGGAACTGGCGTGGTCTGGGTGCCTGGATCCCGAGTGCCGCGGTGGGCTTGTGCTTTGTGAACCTGCCTGGACAGTTCGTGGGTCCGCTCGGCGAACTGGCCGGCGGCATCGACATCAGCCTGCCGGTCACACTTGGCCTGGCGTCCGTGGTGTACCTGACGCTGCTGAGCCTGTTCCCGGAATCGGCCGCGGTGTTTGGCCCAAACGATCCACGCAGCAAGGGTGCAAGCACCATGGCAAAACCTGAACTACGTCAGCCCGCCTGACACCGACACCCCTGTGGGAGCGAGACCGGCTTGCCGGCGATGACTGCGGCACATCCGACATTGATGTGACTGATAAATCGCTATCGCGAGCAGGCTCGCTCCCACAGGGGCCGGTCCACAGAACCACCTTTGTTTCACCATAAAAAAGACAATCGGAGACACGCCATCATGGCTTTGGATTTATTCGTCGTACTCATCTACGCCGCCGCGATGCTGGTACTCGGCTACTACGGCATGCGCAAGGCCAAGACCCACGAAGACTATTTGGTCGCCGGTCGCAACCTCGGCCCTGGTCTCTACATGGGCACCATGGCCGCTACCGTTCTGGGCGGTGCATCCACCGTCGGCACCGTGCGTCTGGGCTACGTTCATGGCATCTCCGGTTTCTGGCTGTGCGCCGCCCTGGGTTGCGGGATCGTCGCGCTGAACCTGTTCCTCGCCAAACCGCTGCTGAAGCTGAAGGTTTTCACCGTTACCCAGGTGCTGGAAAAGCGTTACAACCCGATGGCTCGTACCGCGAGCGCAACCATCATGCTGGCCTATGCGCTGATGATCGGTGTGACCTCGATCCTGGCGATCGGCACCGTGCTGCAAGTGCTTTTCGGTCTGCCGTTCTGGCTCTCGGTGCTGCTCGGCGGCGGTGTGGTGGTGATTTACTCGACCATCGGTGGCATGTGGTCCCTGACCCTGACCGACATCGTCCAGTTCGGGATCCAGACCGTGGGTCTGATGTTCCTGTTGCTGCCGATCTGCCTGTACCGTGTCGGTGGCTGGGATCAACTGGTTGCCCAATTGCCGGCCGCCAGCTTCAACTTCACCAGCATCGGCTGGGACACCATCATTACGTACTTCCTGATCTACTTCTTCGGCATCCTGATCGGTCAAGACATCTGGCAACGGGTGTTCACCGCACGAAGCGAAAAAGTCGCCAGGTACGCCGGTACATCGGCCGGGATTTACTGCATTGTCTATGGCCTGGTGTGTGCGCTGATCGGCATGGCTGCTCATGTGCTCATTCCGGATCTGGACAACGTCAACAATGCCTTTGCCGCCATCGTCAAAGTGTCCTTGCCGGACGGCATCCGGGGGCTGGTCATCGCTGCGGCACTGGCGGCCATGATGTCCACCGCCAGCGCCGGCCTGCTCGCCGCATCCACGACCCTGACCGAAGATCTGCTGCCGAAACTGCGCGGCGGCAAACAATCGAACGTAAGCGTCAATCGCCTGTTTACCCTGCTGACCGGCATCGCCGTATTGGGTATCGCTCTGGTGGTCAATGATGTGATCAGCGCACTGACCCTGGCCTACAACCTGTTGGTGGGCGGCATGCTGATCCCGTTGATGGGTGCCATTTACTGGAAACGCGCCACGACGTCCGGTGCGATCACCAGCATGGCGCTGGGCTTCGCCACCGCACTGGTGTTCATGTTCAAGGACGGTATGGACGCCAACACCCCGATCTACTACAGCCTCGGCGTAGGCCTGGTGAGTTTCGTGGTGGTCAGCTTGCTGTCCCGTCGCCCGGCAGGGGTGGCCAGCGCCGCCTAAGCTTTCCATAACGACTTGATGCTTTCTTCGACGGGTGTGGCGTCGGTTGCCACACCCGTTTTTTTTCGTCTGGAGAAAACCTTTGATGAAGATTGTTTCTCGCGATCAGTGGTTTGAGGTGAAACAGCTCAGTGACGACATTCGATTGATTCACGAGCCTTACATCCGCCCCTTCTATCGCTGCAACCTCTGGCACATTCAGGGCCGCGACAAGGACCTGCTGCTCGACAGCGGCTCCGGGCTGGTCAGCCTGCGCGAGCAACTGCCATGGATCACCGAACGGCCGCTGGTCGCCGTGGCCAGTCATTGCCATTTCGACCACATCGCCGGGCATCACGAATTCCCCGAACGACTGGTGCATCCGGCTGAAGCGCAGATCCTCGCGTCACCGAACGGTGAAAACACCTTGAGCGCGGCGTTTGTCGGCGATGAAATGTTCGAGGCGCACCCGGATTGCCCGTTGTGCTACGCCGAGTATCGGGTCAAAGCTGCACCGGCCACAGGTTTGATCGAAGAAGGTGACGTGCTGGATCTGGGCAACCGCGTGTTGCAAGTACTGCACACACCAGGGCATTCACCGGGTGGGATCAGCCTTTACGAAGCGGCGACCGAGACCCTGTTTAGCGGCGACATCATCTACGACGGGCCGCTGATCGAAGACGCCTACCATTCCGACCTCGACGACTACGCCCGCAGCTTGCAACGTTTGCGCGAGTTGTCGATCCGCACGGTGCACGGCGGGCACTTCGGGAGCTTTTCCGGGGAGTATTTGCGCACGATGATTGACGAGTGGCAGCGCTTGCACGCCTGATGCGGGGTGTGTCGCCGGTTGCTAATCAGTATTAACCAGTGGACACGCCGTCCTGTGGCGAGGGGATTTATCCCCGTCCGGCTGAGAAGCAGTCGCAAATCGACTGACGCTGGAAACTAGATTCAACCCGGTTGATGGTCTGGGGGCTGTTTCGCAGCCCGACGGGGATAAATTCCCTCGCCACAACCAGGCCGATAGTTACCGGCGGCGCTGCTGGCGTCGGCGTTGTTCGTCGTCGGTGCGAATAGGCACAGGTTGCAGAGGTGGTTCGATCAAACCGAGTGCAACACCCAGATCGTGCAGCCAGTTTTGGATTTTCTCTTTCATGGTGCCCCCTTCAGGGTAGTGCCGAGTGACCAAAATTCTGTAGCCACTTCGCACTGATAATAGTCCGAAGTCCTACGCAATGCTCGCCCAAAGTCGCAATGATCTGTTACTGAATTGATCAAAATACCTGACCGATAGTTCAAGCCATCTCCCGAGCCTGACTCGGCGCAGACGGATAGACCAATTGTTGCTGTTCAAGCCAGGCATTCAAGTTCGCCCCCACCATGCCTTTGCGCCACATCAGCCACGTGGTGGCACTGGCAAATGGCTCGACCAACGGATGCACCGCCACGCTTTCGCGGCCCGGCAGGCTGGCGAGCATCGACACCGACATCAGCGCCACGCCTGAGCCTGCGATCACGCAGGCAAGCATCCCCGGATAAGACTCGATTTCCATCGCCCGGCCCATGGCCGCGTGGTAATGGGAGAACCAGGCTTCCAGGCGCATGCGGTAGGAACATCCCTGCCGAAAAGTGAACACTGACCGCCCTTCCACATCCAGCGCGCTGAGGATCGGTGGGTGATCGGCCTCACTGATCAGCACCAGCCGTTCGTCGCACAACGGCACGCCGTCGAGCCCGGCCAGCTCCAGCGGACCGTCCACCAGCGCCGCATCGAGACGCCCGGTGAGCAAACCTTCAAGCAATTCGCCACTTGGCCCGGACTGCACTTGCAGGTTCACCGCCGGGTAAGTGCGGTGATAACGCGCCAACAACCCTGGCAGATGAATCGCCGCCGTGCTGTACATGGTGCCGAGCACGAAGTCCCCGGCAGGCTGCCCACCCTGCACCGCCGCTTGAGCTTCGTCGCGCAGATTGAACAGCTTGGCGGTGTAGTCCAGCAAGACTTTTCCCGCAGGAGACAACTGCAAACGCTGACGTTCACGCACGAACAGTTCTACGCCGAGTTGTTCTTCGAGCTGTTTAAGCCGGGTCGACAGATTTGATGGCACCCGGTGCAGGCGTTCGGCAGCGCGGGTGATGGAACCTTCCTCCGCTACTGCCTGGAAAATCCGCAATTGGCTGAATTCCAAACCTTTCTCCAAACCAGAACAAGTTACTCACTATTATTCATTTTAAAAGAAAGTCAATCAGTCCTAGCCTGACGGTCATTAATCCTCAGCTGAAATTCAGACCATGCCTCCTCTGATTCGCTTGCTCGCCAGTTTCATCGCCCTGATGATGGCCATGGGCATCGGGCGTTTCGCCCTCACGCCGCAGTTGCCGCACCTGCTCAGCGAAGGTCAGATCGACCTGACCGCCGCCGGTCTGATTGCCGCGGCCAACTACCTCGGCTATTTCATTGGTGCAGTGGACGCGATGTTCTCTCGCCGTCCCGAGCAAGTGCGTCGACGGTTGCTGGGCGGTTTATGGCTCTGTGTATTGCTGACGTTGGCTTCGTTCTGGGCCAACGGCTTTTGGTCCCATCTGGTGCTGCGGTTCGGCACCGGGGTGGCCAGTGCCTGGGTGCTGGTGATGATCACTGCGTTGAGCCAGCCACTGGCCGCGGCGGCCGGACGCCCACGGCTTGGCGCCCTGGTATTTGCCGGACCGGGTTTGGGGATTTTTCTGACGGGTTTGCTGGCCTTGGGATCGAACCTTCTGGGGCAGACGTCTGCAGCCTTGTGGCTGGTATATGCCGGCGTAGGGCTGGCAATGCTGCTGGGGATTCTGCCGTTCCTGCCGCGACCGGCCACAACCGTGACCGCCGCTCCCAGCGTCGCTGGCTCGGGCAATCATGGCATCGGCCGTTTAGGCGTGGTCTATGGGCTTTACGGTTTGGGCTACATCATTCCGGCCACTTTCCTCTCGCAAATGGCCAACGCGCAGTTCCATGGCCAATGGCTGGCCGATTTGTTCTGGCCTTGCTTTGGTCTTGCTTCGGCCATCGGGGTGGTGCTGGTAAGTCTGCGTCGACAACGCCCACATGGCACTCGTTATTGGCTGATGGCGACATTGTGGCTGCAAGCCGCCGGGGTCTTCGCCTGCTTGTTGGGCAGCGGCCCAGGCCTGGCGTTGGGCGTGATCCTTTGCGGCACGCCGTTCCTGGCCTGCATGCAGCTGGTGATGCAACGTTCCCGGGAACTGGCGCCCCACGCCACCCAGCGCAACGCCGGGTTGCTGACGGCATGCTTTGCCGTGGGCCAACTCGCCGGGCCGTTGCTGGCCGCATTGAGCAGCCACTTCAGCGGTGGACTGCAGCCCGCGCTGGTGTTCGCCGGTAGCGGATTGATTGTCGCTGGCGGTCTGTTACTGCGCCCGGTCAGCTCTGCCCAAGGGCTTTGCGCAAGCGACGGCGCACCCACTGCTCAGCACTGACAAAGGTGATGCCCAATAACACCAGCACCGCGCCGACAACAAAGTTGACGCTCAGCTCTTCGCCCAGCAGCACCACGCCGAACGTGACGCCGAACAGCGGCGTCATGAACGAAAACACCGCCAGATTCGCCGCCAGATAACGGCGCAACAACCAGAACCAAGTCAGGTAACTGAAGAACGACACCACCAATCCCTGAAACAACACACTGGCCACCGCCACGGTGGTCAGGCTGACGTGAGTGACCTGGCCGCTGAGGATCGCGATCAGCAACAGGCCAACGAAACCGACAATCAATTGATAGAACAGTGTCAGGGTCACCGGCGCTTCCGACAGGCGAGAGGCGCGCACCACCACCGTGGTTGCTCCCCATGACGCGCCAGCCAGCACGCCTAGCGCATCGCCCATCAACATGCGGTGATCGAGGTTGTCCCACGAGACCCCACCGGCAAAGGCGATGGCGATCCCGACGAAGGCGAGAAAAATCCCCAGCCACTGGACCGGCCTTAAACGCTCACTCGGTAACAGCCAATGAACGCCCAATGCGGTGAAGATCGGCGCGGTGTAAAGGAACACCGACATATGCGCGGCCGTGGTCAGTTGCAGGCCTTCGGAAATGAAGAAGAACTCCAGGCCAAAAAGCGCGCCAGCCAGTAGTCCACCGCGCCAGGTGTTGCCCACTTGATCCCAACCGCCCTTCCAGCAGATCAACAATCCTACGAGCAACGCGGAAATACCCGAGCGCCCGGCGGCCTGCATGACCGGTGCGATGTCTGGCGCCGCCCACTTGATCATCACCTGCTGAACACCCCAGATCAGGCACAACCCAATCATCACTTGCAGGGCGAACCCATCGGCGCTGCGCCGGGTGGCGCTCACAGGACTTTCTCGACAAAACAGGACATGGCAGTCACTCGACAGTCAAAACAAAGCCCCGGCTTGCTCGCGAAACAAGCGGCGCCGGGGCGAAAAATCAGGCTGTCGATTATTAACCAGATGGACAGAAAAAAGAGTCTGCCAGAGACCTTTAAATCTCTCCCGGCGTCATTGTGCGTTGAGCGTGGCTCAATGCACGCCGAGGGCTCAGTCAGCTCAGCTCAATGCGATCGGCGTGAATGACGATCTGGCCGTTCTTGTACAACGCACCAATGGCCTTTTTGAAGTTGCCCTTGCTCACGCCAAACATACTGCTGATCACCGTCGGGTCGCTCTTGTCACTGACCGGCAGGCTGCCATTGTTGTCACGCAACTTGGCGAGAATCTTCGAGTTCAGGCTGGTGGCGGCTTCTTCGCCTACCGGTTGCAGGCTCAGGCTGATCTTGCCGTCGGCACGGACTTCTTTGATAAAGCCCTTCTCTTCTTTACCGGCGCGCATGAACTTGAAGATTTCGTTCTTGTGGATCAGGCCCCAGTGCTTGTTGTTGATGATCGCCTTGAAACCCATATCGGTGGCTTCGGCAACCAGCAAATCAACTTCCTGGCCAGGGGTGTAGTTGGCCGGAGTCTTGTCGAGGTAGCGGTCCAGACGCGCCGTCGCGGTGATGCGGCGGGTGTGCTTGTCGAGGTAGACGTGTACCACGACATACTCGCCGGCGGTCATCTGACGTTTTTCTTCGGAGTACGGCAGCAACAGATCCTTCGGCAAACCCCAATCCAGGAAAACACCGATGCTGTTGACTTCAACGACTTTTAAACTGGCGAATTCACCGACTTGAACTTTCGGCTTTTCGGTAGTTGCGATGAGTTTGTCATCGCTGTCCAGATAAACAAAAACGTTGAGCCAGTCTTCATCTTCGCTGGGAATATCTTTGGGAATATAACGATTAGGCAGGAGGATTTCGCCATCCGCGCCACCGTCCAGATATAAACCGAAGTTAGTGTGTTTAACCACTTGCAAACTGTTGTAGCGCCCGACTAAAGCCATTTCCAATACCCTCATTGCGTGGGCGGCATTCTACCCGGTTTTGCGGGCCGCGTTCGCTAGCCAGCCCGGTGGCGCGAGAAAATCCTCTGAAGGGCTCAATTTTCCTGGGTTTTACCGCAAGCGCCAGGCCGCTCGTCAGGCCATCCTGGAGATTTTCGCCCCTGTCCGCCAGGCCGAGAACTGTAATTTTTGACGATCGTTCTTAGTTAAAACAGCAGCTTATAGGCCTATTCAGAACAATAACTTGTGATTAATTCTTCATCTGCCCCGTACATTTCGGGAGGATATTTACCAAGCAATTGTCAAGTATTTCCTGTACGATGCCTGGCCAAGTTAATTTTCTATAGGTTAATGGCCGCCATGCGTGTAAAAGCATCCAACAGCAAAGCAAAGCCAGCTCCAGCCGTTGAAACCAGCGAATCGATCAACAACCAGATTGCTGCGTTCCTCAAGTCCGGCGGAGAGATCCAGCAAATTGCCAAAGGCGTCAGCGGCCAGACGTTTGGCCCGTCCAAGCAGATCACCCTGGGCAAGAAGTAACTTCCCCAAGATCCGCCGCGTCACCTGGTCCCTAAGCGCTTTGAGCTTCGAAGCGCTTGGACTGGAACCCTCCTCGCAACACCCCCGCAAACAAACCAATATTTCAAAAATCGACGAACGGCCTTCGATGCCGAGCATTCGCCGGTATGCTTGCACACGTCTAGATCACGCGTTTCAGTAGGTTTTTAGTGCCTGCACCTCGCTGTCATGGAGTGACGCATGCTCAAACCCTCCTATTTATTGCTCGGCACCCTGTTGTCGTGTTCGGTCGCCAATGCGCAAATCTTTCAGCGTGAGCTGGGCGACTTCGATCTCAAACTTGGCACCACCCCCAGCCGAAGCATGGCCCAGGGGCTGGTCAAACCTTCCAGCACCGGCTCGTTCCACGGAGGGCTCGACCTGAGTCATGACAGCGGTTTTTACGTGGGCCAATGGGCACCCAGCATGGGTTTAACGCCAGGGGCCAACCTTGAAGTCGACTCCTACATGGGGTTTAAACAGCCTTTCGATAATAGCCTCGGGTACGAAGTCGGCCTGATCCGTTACAGCTATCCGAAAGTGGACACCCTCGACAGCCAAGAGCTTTTCGGTGGCCTGACCTTTCTGGGCAGCCGTTTCGGCGCAGCCTTCAGCAACGACCCGGACAAACAGAACAGCACCGTATTCGCCGACCTCGGTGGCAATCAGCCATTTGGCATCGGGATCAGCATGAAATACACCACCCACCAGCTCAACACGCCGGTGTCCGTCGACGGTGGGTATGTAGGCAGTTTCACCGACTGGTCAGTGCAACTTTCCCGCCCGTTCATGGGCGTCGATCTGGACCTGATCTACAGTGACTCCAACTTGAGCGGCAGCAGTTGCTCCGCCTATTCCGGGCACAACAGCCAATGCGACGGGTTGGTCACCCTCAAGGCCGAACGCGCCTTTTACTGATCAGCTGAACTGCGAGGCTTATCCTGCGTTCACATAGAAAAGCCCATTAAAAAAGCCAGGACTTCGCAAAGGATTCGCCCATGTCGCGCTGGTTGAAGTGTCTCGCCGTCGTTATCACCCTCAGTCTCGCCCTCGGTGCGTGCAGCCGCGTGGGCCTGGCCTATCGCAACCTCGACGTGATCATTCCGTGGACGCTCAGCGACTACCTGGACATGAACGGGGAGCAAAAAGACTGGTTTAATGAGCGCCTCAAAGAGCACCTGAGCTGGCACTGCACCACGCAATTGCCGGGCTACCTCGACTGGCTGGATCGCTTGCAAGTGATGGTAGAAACCAACCAGGTCACCGAAGCCGCACTGCAAACCCGCACCCAGGAAGCCAAAGCCGCCATCGCCCAGACCGCCCGGGAAATCACCCCGTCGGCCATTGAGCTGTTGCAGGGGCTGAATGACCAGCAAGTCGCGGAAATGAACGAGGCCTTCGCCAAGGACCAGCGTAAACGCCAGGAGCAATACCTCAAGCCGTCTCTCGACCAACAGATCAAGGCCCGCAGCCAGCGCATGGAAAAACGCCTGAACGACTGGCTCGGCCCGCTCAGCGCAACCCAGCAGCGGCGTGTTGTCGCGTGGTCAAACGCCTTGGGTGACCAGAATACGCAATGGATCGCCAACCGCGGCCATTGGCAGAAGCAGTTCAGTGCGGCGGTTGCGCAGCGCCAGAGTCCAGAATTCCCACAGCGAATCGAGACGCTTCTGGTCAATCGCGAGAGTTTGTGGACGCCCGCTTATCGCCAGGCCTTCGCCAGCACCGAAGCCCAGGCCCGGGCATTATTTGTGGACTTGATGGCCGACAGCACACCGGAACAGCGCCAGCGGCTGCTGAAGAAAATAGAAGGTGTGCGCAAGGACTTCAACGATTTGAAGTGCCTGAAAGCAGCACAACAGAGCTAAGCGCAACGCAAATCCCCTGTGGGAGTGAGCCTGCTCGCGATTGCGGTGTATCAGTAAACAATGATGTTACTGATGTACCGCAATCGCGAGCAGGCTCACACCCACAGGAGTTCTGGGGTAATCGTCAGGCAATCTGCGCCCTCGACGCGATCTGATCAAACCTCACCTCATCCAGTGCATCTTCCTGCTCATCCAACACCTGCCGCGGATGGTCATTCCCCGGAATACTGCTGTCGATCAGGCTCAACAAACTCGAGCCCCGAGGCGTCAAAATGTAGTTCTCGCCATTGCCACCCTGATCTTCTGGCCGTGGCTCGATATAACCTCGCAGCAGCAGTAATTTTTCGTACTCGCCCGCTACCGTTTTCAGGTGATCCAGGTTCTCAAACGGCTCACCTTTCGACGCTTTCTCCGCCGCATACTGCTCAGCGTAAGGCCGAGGGGTGAAAGTGTGGCCAGCGCCGTTCTGCACCTCATGCAGCAAGCGTTCAATCAAATCCCAGTTATAAGTCGTCATCCTGATTCAACCTCCGGTGCCCGCAAGTGAGATGGCCTTCATAGGTTGTGACCGGCGCGGTTCGTAGCCGTTCAGCCGAGGTTTTGAACAGCACCGACCGGCGGTATGTCGAATTGGGCGTAGGCCAAACGACTAGGCTGTGTAAGTCCCCTCCCAGCATCCCGCAGGAGAATCCCAATGAACATTCAGAATCATCCCGTCGTCTCCCGAGAAGAATGGCTCGTCGCCCGCAAGCAACACCTGGCCCACGAAAAAGCCTTCACCAAAGAGCGAGACAAACTCAGCGCCAAACGCCGCGCCCTGCCTTGGGTGAAAATCGACAAGGACTACCATTTCCAGGGCCCGAACGGCGAACTGAAACTGGCGGACCTGTTCGGCGGTCGTAGCCAGTTGATCATCTACCACTTCATGTTTGGCAAAGGCTGGGAAGAAGGCTGCTCCGGCTGCTCATTCCTGTCCGATCACATTGACGGCGCCAACCAACACCTGGCCCATCATGACGTCGCCGTGGTGGCGGTTTCCCACGCACCGTTCGCCGAATTCCAAGCCTTCAAACGACGCATGGGCTGGAAATTCGATTGGGTGTCGTCAGAAGGCTGCGATTTCAACTACGACTTTGGCGTCTCCGCCCGAGCCGAAGACGTCACCGCCGGCAAAGCCACCTACAACTACGAAAACTCCGACGGCGCCGAAGAAGAACTTCCCGGCCTTAGCGTGTTTTATCGCAATGAAGCGGGGGAGATTTTCCACACTTATTCCACTTATGCCCGCGGTCTGGACCTACTGGTCGGCGCCTACAACTACCTCGACCTCACGCCCAAGGGCCGCAACGAAGAGGAAATCATGGAATGGGTGCGGCTTCATGATCAGTATGATGACAAGGCTTCGGCCAGTTGCTGCCATGGAGGGTAGACCTTAAGGGGTCGAGGCACAGCTATCGGGGGCTTGGTCCCGGCTGGATACAGTCCCCATGAACACTACAAATTCCTTGTGGGAGCGAGCCTGCTCGCGATGACTGACTAACATTCAACTTTGATATCAACTGATACACCGCTATCGCGAGCAGGCTCGCTCCCGTTGCGTGGTGTTCTGTAGTTACTGCCGTTTGCCTGAGGCGCCTTACAGGATGCCCGCCTCTGCCACTGAACTTTTCCCACATCCCACCCCTCAACCGGATAACCCGCCTTAACCGGAACCGAGGCCCAACCTATGAAAACCCTGCTGAAACTCACCTTCGCCGCTACCCTCGCCTGCGCCCTTCCCGCTTGGGCCTGCACTCCCGAGGAAGCCACCATCAAGCGCGAACAATTGGCCAAGGAAGTCGCCAAGCTCACCGAACAAAACCCAGCCAAAGCCAAGGAGATCAACGCCGAGTTGCAGAAAATGGATCTGGGGACGGCCAGCAAGGATCTGCCGGACAAGTGCCAGTTGATCGATCAGCGATTGAAGGAGCTGGATTCCGCGGAGAAGAAAACCGAGGGTTGATCCGGCTCAGGAATCCCAGGCATAAAAAAACCGGACCTGGGTCCGGTTTTTATGGGTCGCTAGAACTGCTTATTCAGCAGCCGGCGCTTCCGGCTTGCGGCGTTTCAGCGGCGCCATGCCGTCCTTGCTGACCAGCGACAGGGCGTCGGTCTTCGGGCGGTTGGCGATCTTGCGCTTGGTCGGGGCCTTGGCGCCGGTTTTCTTCTTGTCGCCTTTGGCGTCGACTTTTTTCTTCTTCACGCCAACGGCTTTGCCCGAGGCCTTGACCTTTTTCGGTCCGCCGTAGGTGCCTTTGACTTCCTTGATGGTGCGGCGCTCGAAGCTCTGCTTGAGGTAGCGCTCGACGCTCGACATCAGGTTCCAGTCGCCGTGGCAGATCAGCGAGATGGCCAGGCCATCGTTGCCGGCGCGGCCGGTACGACCGATGCGGTGAACGTATTCGTCGCCGCTGCGCGGCATGTCGAAGTTGATCACCAGGTCCAGGCCTTCCACGTCGAGGCCGCGAGCGGCGACGTCGGTGGCGACGAGGATTTTCACGCCGCCCTGCTTCAGACGGTCGATGGCCAGCTTGCGATCCTTCTGGTCTTTGTCACCGTGCAGGACGAACGCTTTGTATTCCTGCGCCACCAAGCGGCCGTAGATACGGTCGGCCATGGCCCGGGTGTTGGTGAACACGATGGCCTTCTGGTAGGTCTCGTTGGCCAGCAGCCAGTTGACGATCTGTTCTTTGTGCTGGTTGTGGTCAGCGGTGATGATCTGCTGACGGGTGGTCGCATTCAGATCGCTGACGTTGTTGAGCTGCAGGTGCTCAGGGTTGTTCAGTACCTTGGCGACCATCTCGCGCAGGCCCGAACCACCGGTGGTGGCGGAGAACAGCATGGTCTGCTGGCGGTTGGTGCACTCTTCCACCAGACGCTGGACGTCTTCGGCAAAGCCCATGTCGAGCATGCGGTCGGCTTCGTCGAGGACCAGTACTTCGACTTCCTTGAGGTCGAGGTTGCCGGCGTTCAGTTGCTCGATCATCCGGCCCGGCGTACCGATCAGAATGTCCGGCACCTTGCGCAGCATGGCGGCCTGGACCTTGAAGTCTTCACCGCCGGTGATCAGGCCGGACTTGATGAAGGTGAACTGAGCGAAGCGCTCGACTTCCTTGATGGTCTGCTGGGCCAGCTCGCGGGTCGGCAGCAGGATCAGGGTCTTGATGCTGACGCGGACTTTGGCCGGGCCGATCAAGCGGTTGAGGATCGGCAAAACGAATGCAGCGGTTTTGCCGCTACCGGTTTGCGCTGTCACCCGCAGGTCACGCCCTTGGAGCGCCAGCGGAATAGCCGCTGCTTGCACAGGCGTTGGCTCGACAAATTTAAGCTCGGCCACGGCTTTGAGCAGGCGTTCGTGCAGGGCGAATTGGGAAAACACGGGTGCTACCTCGAAGAAATACAAAAAAACAGCTGCATAGGGTAACGGTTTCGAGCGCTCAGGCCGAGTTTCTTTATACAAACGGCGCTAAACAGTGGTTTTTTTGTTGCCTCTTTTGTCCTCAAACGTCATCCAAAGCGTCTTAAATGCTCTAATCGCCCCGTCGCGTCCTACAGAAGAACCGTTTTTACCCATGGATATCAAACAGCTCTGGCTCAACGTCCAAGACCTTTGGGGTGCCCTTGATCAGCACCCGCTCCTGCATTCCAGCCTGGCTTTGGTGGTATTGCTGGTGGTTGCGCTGGCCCTCGGACGAGTGGCGCGCTTCCTCATTCTGCATGCGACCAAAATTCTCGGTCGCCAGCCAGCGCTGCACTGGATCAATGACTTTCGGCATAACAAGGTCTTTCATCGCCTGGCGCAGATCACCCCCTCGCTGGTGATCCAGTTCGGCTTGCACCTGGTGCCGGAGCTGGGCAAGACCAGCCTGATCTTCCTTGGCAATGTAGCGCTGGCGTTCACCATTCTATTCCTGGTGCTGGCCATCAGTGCGCTGCTCAGCGCCCTGCTCGACATCTACGCGCGCACCGAACATGCCCGCACCCGCTCGATCAAAGGCTACGTGCAACTGGCGAAAATGGTCTTGTACGTGTTTGGCGCGATCATCATCGTCGCCACGCTGATCGACCGTTCGCCGCTATTGCTGCTGTCAGGGCTGGGCGCCATGTCGGCGGTAATCCTGTTGGTCTACAAAGACACTCTGCTGTCGTTCGTCGCCAGCGTGCAGCTGACCAGCAACGACATGCTGCGGGTCGGCGACTGGATCGAGATGCCGCAAGTCGGTGCCGACGGTGACGTGGTGGATATCACGCTGCACACAGTCAAAGTGCAGAATTTCGACAAGACGATTGTGTCGATTCCAACCTGGCGCCTGATGTCCGAGTCGTTCAAGAACTGGCGCGGCATGCAGCAATCCGGTGGACGACGGATCAAGCGCAGCCTGTTCATCGACGCCAGCGGCGTGCGGTTTGTGCGCGACGACGAAGAGGCAAAACTGGCTCAGGTGCATCTGCTGACCGACTACATCAGTCGCAAGCAGGCTGAACTCAAGGCCTGGAACGAGGCCCAGGGTAATGTGGCGGCGATGTCGGCCAACCGTCGGCGGATGACCAATATCGGGACGTTCCGCGCCTATGCGCTGGCGTATCTGAAGAGTCACCCGGAGATTCAGCCGAACATGACCTGCATGGTCCGCCAGATGCAAACCACCGCCCAGGGCATTCCGCTGGAAATCTACTGCTTCACCCGCACCACCGTGTGGGCGGATTACGAGCGGATTCAGGGGGATATTTTCGATTACTTGCTGGCGGTGTTGCCGGAGTTTGGCTTGAGCCTTTATCAGCAGCCCAGTGGCGGGGATTTGCGGGCGGGGTTGTTGCCGGCGATGTTGGGCGCGAGCCATATTCCTGAACCCGAAAAACACATCATGTGATACCGCCTTCTGTGGGAGCGGGCTTGCTCGCGAAAGCGGTGTGTCATTCGACAATGAGGCTGACTGACCCGCCGCCTTCGCGAGCAAGCCCGCTCCCACAGGGTTTAGTGTCTATGTTCTGAAGAGTTGGCGTACCTGAACGGGGTCGGCATGACCGCTTTGGTCCAGCGCGAGGAAATACTTCAGCTGCCATTGCTGCGTCCTGACTGCCTGTTTAGCGACGGGCCTGGACCACGGCGGATACACGCGAATCGCTCGCTTGCCGCCTTCACCATCAATCGACATGACCCCTTTGGCCGCCAATATCTCCCGGTCAAACACAAACTGCCCGTGACGGGTTTCATCAGCAACGCTCACCACCACAAAGGCGACGCCATCGCCGCTGTCGAGCGGTGCAATTTCGCCGGTCGGCGTTGGCCGCTTCCACAGCGTAACGAACTGACCGATCTTGGTCGGCGTGGTTTTCGCCACCCGGAAGACAATCACCTGGCCATTGAGGCTAAAGCGACAGGCGCCGTATTCGGCACTCTCCTCCTCGCGCCAAGCTTCATCCGTTAACGTCATGCCTGCGGGCTTATAGATCTGCTCGATGGCGGCGATCAGGTCCGTCATGCCCGTTCCCGCAACGGCAGCACTTCTCGCCTGACGCCCAACCGACTGATCCACACCGCCATCAAAATCACCGATCCACCGAGGAACAACCGCCCCAGTTCTTCATGCTGATTCCAGATCAGCAGATTGATCAGCAACCCCACCGGCACATGCAGGTTGTTCATCACCGCGAGCGTCCCGCCATTCACCAGGCACGCGCCTTTGTTCCACCAGTACAACCCGAGTGCCGTCGAGACCAGCCCGAGGAATATCAGCACGCCCCATTGCAGCGGTGCTTCGGGCAGGAAGTTCTGTTTGCCGAACAACAGAAACGCCGGCAACGCCACCGCCAATGCCCCGAGGTAGAAGTAACCAAAGCGCCGGTAATGCGGCAAATCGCTCGGATGGCGGGCCACCAGATGCTTATAGAGCACTTGCCCGGCGGCGTAGGTGAAGTTGGCCAGTTGCAGCAGCAGGAACCCCATGAAGAAATCCGGGTTGATCCGGTCGTAGCGAATCACCGCCGCGCCCATCACCGCCACCAGTGCCGCGACCAGTGCCCACGGGTTGAAGCGCCGGTTCAGCGCATCTTCGATCAAGGTCACGTGTAGCGGCGTGAGGATGGTAAACAGCAACACCTCCGGCACTGTCAGCACCCGAAAGCTCAGGTACAGGCAGACGTAAGTCACGCCGAATTGCAACGCGCCGATCAGCAGCATGCCGCGCATGAACGCCGGCTCAACCGAACGCCAGCGGGTCAACGGAATGAACACCAGCCCCGCCAGTACCACTCGCACCAGCACCGCGAAGTAACTGTCGACATGACCGGCCAGGTATTCGCCGATCAAGCTGAAGGAAAACGCCTGGATCAGCGTGACAAAAAGTAGATAGCCCATGGTCGCCTCATTTCGAATGGCGGCGACGATAGCGGGTTTTGCCCGTTATCGCGAACACCCGCCCATACACAACCCCCTGTGGGAGCGGGCTTGCTCGCGAAAGCGATATGTCATTCAACATTGATGTCGACTGACACGGCCTCTTCGCGAGCAAGCCCGCTCCCACGGGGGGGTGTGCTCATTCACTAAATAGCAGGCAAAAAAAGCCCGATCTCGCTAAAGCGTTCAATCGGGCTACAGCACTCAGGAGCAACAAGTGCAAAGGGAGGTCGATGCGCGTAAAGCCATGAAGGGGTTGCGCCAGATCACTTGAACATCAAGGGATTATCTGGCGATTAAAGCCTCAGGCGACGAGGGAAAGCTTGGCGTTGGCCTGGCTCAGGCCTTTCTCCTGGAAGTCACCGCCCAGATTCATGCCTTCGGCGTGAATGAACGTCACGTCGTGAATCCCGATGAACGCCATGACCTGACGCAGGTAGGGTTCCTGGTGATCCGCGGTGCTGCCGGCGTAGATTCCGCCGCGGGCAGTCAGCACGTAGGCACGCTTGCCGCTGAGCAGGCCTTGCGGGCCAGTTTCGGTGTACTTGAAGGTCACACCGGCACGCAGCACATGGTCGAGCCAGGCTTTAAGGGTGCTCGGGATGGCGAAGTTGTACATCGGCGCGGCCATGACCAGTACATCGGCGGCCAGCAATTCATCGGTCAACAGGTTGGAGCGTTCCAGGGAAACCTGTTCGATGTCGTTGCGCTGTTCGGCAGGTTTCATCCAGCCGCCCAGCAGGTTGATATCCAGGTGCGGCACCGGGTTGACGGCCAGGTCACGAACGGTGATTGAGTCGTTCGGGTGCGCGGTTTGCCACTGGCTGATGAAGGTCTGGGTCAGTTGACGCGAAACCGAGTCTTGCTGACGAGCGCTGCTTTCGATGATCAGAACGCGGGACATGGGATGTAGCCTCCATCTGAGAATGTTGTAAGTCGATGGAGTGAAGGTTAAACAGAGTTAAATCGATGAAAAAGCGCAAATAACTGCTATAACCCATCAATAAATTCGTTTATAAGCAGAGCATGCCCTGTGGGAGCGGGCTGTGGTGAGGGGGCTTGCCCCCGTTTGAGCGCGTAGCACTCACAAGATCTTTGGTACATCAGAGAATTTGGGGCTGCTTCGCAGCCCAACGGGGCGGTGCGACGTTTCGCTAAATCCCCTCGCCACATGTCATTTGGGGGTGCAGGTCAGCTTGATACGCATCTTGATGATGCTTCGGTTGAACTTGGCGGTGGCATTTTTGTGCTTACCAGCGGCGACTTCGATATTGCGGGTGCGTGGCGCTTCCGGGCCATTGTTGAAAACTACCTTACAGGCCGCATCGGTGGTGCCGTAGTTGTTCACCTGAATGGAGGCGATGTCGCTATCCGTGTCATACGCGTTGTAGTCGATGCTCATGCCGTTCAGCTGTTTTTCAACGTCGATCGGATAGGCAAACGCCGTCAGCGGCAGCACCGCCAGCAACACACAACCCGATACCACACTACAAAGCTTTTTCATTCAGCAGTCTCCAATATGGACTGCCAGCTTAGGACAAGAGGAGCTATTCATGAAAGCGCCCCGCGTGACCCTTGATCAATGGCGAACGTTACAGGCCGTGGTCGACCACGGCGGTTTCGCCCAGGCCGCCGAAGCGCTGCACCGCTCGCAATCATCGGTGAGCTACACCGTAGCGCGCATGCAGGACCAACTCGGCGTGCCGCTGTTGCGCATCGACGGCCGCAAAGCGGTGCTGACCGAAGCCGGCGGCGTGCTGCTGCGCCGTTCGCGGCAACTGGTGAAACAGGCCAGCCAGCTGGAAGACCTGGCCCATCACATGGAACAAGGCTGGGAAGCAGAAGTGCGGCTGGTGGTCGACGCCGCCTACCCGAGCGCCCGCCTCGTTCGCGCCTTGACCGCGTTCATGCCGCAAAGCCGTGGCTGTCGGGTGCGTCTGCGCGAAGAAGTATTGTCGGGTGTGGAAGAAGTCTTGCTCGAAGGCGTGGCCGATCTGGCCATCAGTGGCTTCAGCATTCCCGGTTATCTGGGCGCGGAATTGAGCGACGTCGAATTCGTGGCGGTTGCCCATCCCGAGCATCCATTGCATCGCCTCAACCGCGAACTGAATTTCCAGGACCTGGAAAGCCAGCTGCAAGTAGTAATCCGCGACTCTGGCCGGCAGCAACCACGGGACGTCGGGTGGCTCGGCGCGGAACAGCGCTGGACCGTCGGCAGCCTGGCCACCGCGGCAACGTTTGTCAGCAGCGGCCTGGGTTTCGCCTGGTTGCCTCGGCACATGATTGAACGGGAAATCAAGGAAGGCCTGCTCAAGCTGCTACCGTTGGACCAGGGAGGCAGCCGCAACCCGAGCTTCTACCTGTACTCGAACAAGGACAAACCCTTGGGTCCGGCCACGCAGATTCTCATCGAACTGCTGCGCACCTTTGATACCGCGCCGCTGGATGCCCCTTTCGCCGCCCCTGAACAAGCCTGACAAGGAGTGTATGCATGGCCTATTTCGAACACGAAGGTTGCAACCTGCACTATGAGGAATATGGCCACGGCACGCCGTTGCTGCTGGTCCACGGGCTCGGCTCCAGCACCCTGGACTGGGAAAAACAGATCCCGGCGTTGTCGACCCGCTACCGGGTGATCGTCCCGGATGTACGCGGCCACGGTCGCTCCGACAAACCCCGCGAGCCCTACAGCATCGCCGGGTTCAGCGCCGATCTGGTCGCCCTCATTGAACACCTGAACCTGGGCCCCACTCATTACGTGGGCCTGTCCATGGGTGGCATGATCGGTTTTCAACTGGCCGTGGACCAGCCGCAATTGCTCAAAAGCCTGTGCATCGTCAACAGCGCGCCCGAGGTCAAACTGCGCAGCCGCGACGATTACTGGCAGTGGTTCAAGCGCTGGAGCCTGATGCGCGTTCTCAGTCTCGGCGCCATCGGCACCGCGCTTGGAGGCAAGCTGTTTCCCAAACCGGAACAGGCAGATTTACGACAAAAAATGGCCAAGCGCTGGGCAAAAAACGACAAACATGCTTATCTCGCCAGCTTCGATGCAATCGTTGGCTGGGGGGTTCAGGAACGACTTTCGAAGGTGTCCTGTCCAACCCTCATCGTCAGCGCCGACCGTGACTACACACCGGTCTCGCTGAAAGAGACCTATGTAAAACTGCTGCCCGATGCGCGGCTGGTGGTGATCGCCGATTCGCGCCACGCCACCCCGCTGGATCAACCCGAAATATTCAACCAAACGCTGCTCGAGTTTCTCACCGCAGTCGACACCACCTCACTCAGGATCACTGACCCATGCTGAAAAAAATCGCCCTCGTCGCTGGCTCCGTTCTGTTTGCCGCCAACCTGATGGCCGCAACGCCCGCCAAGGCGCCGCACGTGCTGCTGGAGACCACCAATGGCCAGATCGAAATCGAACTGGACCCGGTCAAGGCGCCGATCAGTACCAAGAACTTCCTTGATTACGTCAACAGCGGCTTCTACAACAACACGATTTTTCATCGGGTAATTCCCGGGTTCATGATCCAGGGTGGTGGTTTCACTCAACAAATGCAGCAGAAAGAAACCAAGGCACCGATCAAGAACGAGTCCAAGAACGGTCTGCACAACGTCCGTGGCACGCTGTCCATGGCCCGCACCTCCAATCCTGATTCGGCCACTAGCCAGTTCTTCGTTAACGTCAAGGACAATGACTTCCTCGACAGCGGTGACGGCTATGCGGTCTTCGGTAAAGTCGTAAAAGGCATGGACGTGGTGGACGTCATCGTCAACTCGCAAACCACCACCCGTGGCGGCATGAAAGATGTGCCAGCCGACCCTGTGTTCATCAAGTCGGCCAAAGTCATCGACTAAGCTACACAGGAAGTCTTGAGCGGCTGCCGGAGTGCGCCGCTCACACTGTTCAAAGGAGAGCCCGTGCGCGGGCGGAGAACTGATGCTTTATCGCCGTTTCGAGAAACTGATCGACATTTTCCGCGAGGCCCCGACGGCCGCTCCGCCGGATCGGGTTCTGCCTTTTTATACCTATTACTTGAAGCAGGTCTGGCCGAGTTTTGCCGTCCTGCTGCTCGTCGGCCTGATCGGTGCGCTGATCGAAGTGGCGCTGTTCAGCTACCTGAGTCGCATCATCGACCTGACCCAAGGCACGCCTAACGTCGATTTCTTCAAGGAACACGGCATCGAGCTGGCCTGGATGGCGGTGGTAGCCCTGGTCTTCCGGCCGATTTTTGTCGGTCTGCATGACCTGCTGGTGCACCAGACCCTGAGCCCCAGCATGACCAGCCTGATCCGCTGGCAGAACCACAGTTATGTGCTCAAACAGAGCCTGAATTTTTTCCAGAACGACTTCGCCGGGCGCATCGCCCAACGCATCATGCAAACCGGCAACTCGCTGCGCGATTCGGCTGTGCAAGCGGTGGACGCGCTGTGGCACGTGCTGATCTACGCGATCAGCTCGCTGGTGCTGTTCGCCGAAGCCGACTGGCGCCTGATGATCCCGCTGCTGACCTGGATCGTCGCCTTCATCAGTGCCCTTTGCTACTTCGTGCCACGGGTCAAGGAACGTTCGGTGGTGTCCTCCGATGCACGCTCCAAACTCATGGGGCGGATCGTCGACGGCTACACCAACATCACGACCCTGAAGCTGTTCGCCCACACCAACTTCGAGCAGCAATACGCTCGCGAAGCGATCAAGGAACAAACCGAAAAAGCCCAACTGGCCGGCCGGGTGGTCACCAGCATGGACGTGGTCATCACCAGCATGAACGGCTTGCTGATCGTCGGCACCACCGGCCTGGCCCTGTGGCTGTGGACGCAGTCGCTGATCACCGTCGGCGCGATTGCCCTGGCCACCGGCCTGGTGATCCGCATCGTCAACATGTCCGGCTGGATCATGTGGGTGGTCACCGGCATTTTCGAAAATATCGGCATGGTCCAGGACGGTTTGCAGACCATTTCTCAACCGGTCAGCGTCACCGACCGCGAGCAGGCCAAACCGCTGGCGGTCACCCGTGGCGAGGTGCGTTTCGAGCACGTGGATTTCCACTACGGCAAGAAGAGCGGGATCATCGGCGACCTCAACCTGACCATCAAGCCCGGTGAGAAAATCGGCCTGATCGGTCCCTCCGGCGCCGGCAAGTCAACCCTGGTCAACCTGCTGCTGCGCCTCTATGACGTGCAGGGCGGACGCATCCTCATCGACGGCCAGAACATCGCCGAAGTCGGCCAGGAAAGCCTGCGTGAGCGCATCGGCATGATCACCCAGGACACGTCCCTGCTGCATCGCTCGATCCGCGACAATTTGTTGTACGGCAAACCCGACGCCACCGACGCCGAACTCTGGGCGGCGGTGCACAAGGCCCGCGCCGACGAGTTCATCCCATTTGTGTCGGACTCCGAAGGTCGCACCGGTTTTGATGCCCACGTCGGAGAGCGCGGGGTGAAACTCTCCGGCGGCCAGCGTCAGCGGATTGCGATTGCTCGCGTACTGCTCAAGGACGCGCCGATCCTGATCATGGACGAGGCCACCTCGGCGCTGGATTCGGAAGTCGAAGCAGCGATCCAGGAAAGCCTGGAAACCCTGATGCAGGGCAAAACCGTGATTGCCATCGCCCACCGGCTCTCCACCATCGCCCGCATGGACCGGCTGGTGGTGCTGGAAAAAGGCAAGATCGCCGAAACCGGCAGCCACGCCGAACTGCTGGCCCATGGCGGTTTGTATGCGCGGTTGTGGCAGCACCAGACGGGTGGGTTTGTCGGCATAGATTAAATTTGTCGGTCGCCGAGATGATGATCGTTCCCACGCTCTGCGTGGGAATGCCTCAAGGGACGCTCCGCGTCCAGTGACGCGGAGCGTCACGGGCTGCATTCCCACGCAGAGCGTGGGAACGATCTTGCCCCCCTCCCGACTGCTGGAAATCCACCAAAACCCTGCTGTAATCAGCCAAGGTTCTGGAGATGGGCCTGTCGTAAATGTGCAGGATGCATCACTCGATACAGTCTCGATAGGAAGCCTATCAAGGACGCTCTCATGTCTCTGTTCAAACGTTCAGTCACTGAGTTGTTAGGTACGTTCTGGCTGGTGTTGGGAGGTTGCGGCAGTGCGGTCCTGGCTGCGTCTTCTCCGCTGGGGATCGGGGTGCTGGGTGTGGCCCTGGCCTTTGGTCTGACGGTACTGACCATGGCATTCGCCATTGGTCATATTTCCGGCTGCCATCTCAACCCCGCCGTCTCGGTCGGTTTGTTCGTCGGCGGTCGATTCCCCGCCAAAGAGCTGCCCGCCTACATCATCGCTCAGGTGATTGGCGCGATTATCGCGGCGGGCTTGATCTACTACATCGCCAACGGCAAGGAAGGCTTCGACCTCGCCAACGGTCTGGCTTCCAACGGCTACGGCGAGCATTCTCCCGGCAAATACTCGATGGCCGCAGGCTTTGTCTGTGAGCTGGTGATGACGGCGATGTTCGTGCTGATCATCCTCGGTGCCACCGACAAGCGCGCCCCCGCCGGGCTGGCACCGATCGCCATCGGCCTGGCCCTGACGCTGATTCACCTGATTTCGATTCCTGTCACCAACACCTCGGTCAACCCGGCACGCAGCACTGGCCCGGCGCTGATCGTCGGAGGCTGGGCCATCGCGCAATTGTGGATGTTCTGGGTGGCGCCGCTGCTCGGTGCGGTGATCGGCGGTGTGACGTATCGATGGCTGGGCAAGGAAAGCAGCTGAAGCCCAGGGCGAGGATCAGTCTTGCCGGTAAGGCAAGGCCGTCCTCGCTTCCTCGGCATACGCCAGCACGCCCACGCGCTCTTGCTGCAGGAAGTCTTTGACGGCAGCTTTCAGGCCGGGATGACGCAAGTAGTGCCATGAATGCGTGATCACCGGTTCGAACCCGCGAATCAGCTTGTGCTCGCCCTGAGCACCGGCGTCGAAACGCTGGAAGCCATTGGCAATCGCGTAGTCCATGCCCTGGTAGAAACAGGTCTCGAAGTGCAGACGATCGAATTCCGCCAGACAGCCCCAGTAACGACCGTAAATACTGTCGCCACCCACCAGACTGAAGGCCATGGCCACCGGCCGTGAGCCTTGCTTGGCCAACACCACACGAATCGACTCTGGCATACGCTCGGCCAGCAAACTGAAAAACTCCCGCGTCAGATACGGCGCTTGCCGACGCACTGCGTAGGTGTTGGCGTAGCAGGCATAGACAAAATCCCACTGCGCCTGATCGAGTTGCCGACCTTCAAGCCATTCGAAATCGATGCCCTGCCCCGCCACTTGTTCGCGTTCCTTGCGCATCTGCTTGCGCTTGCGCGAACTAAGGACGTCGAGGAAGTCCTGAAAATCCCGATAGCCGCGATTCTGCCAGTGGTACTGACAGCCGATTCGCTGCAACCAGCCTGGCTGCTCGGCCAAGGCGGCGTCAGTGAACGGATCGGTGAAGTTGATGTGGGCGCTGGAGAGTTGTTCGATTTCAAGGTAGCCCGGCAGGCTTTTCAACAGTTCGAAACCGTCCTCGAGCGTGGCCGCCAGCAAACGCGGGCCGCTGACCGGACTGAACGGCACAGCCGTCAGCAGCTTGGGGTAGTAATCGATCCCCGCACGCTCACAGGCATCGGCCCAGGCGTGATCGAACACGTACTCGCCGTAGGAATGCCATTTGCGATAACTGGGCAACGCGGCAATCAGGCGATCGCCTTCGATGTGCAACAAATGCTCGGGTTGCCAGCCGGAATGCGGGCCGACGCTACCGCTGTCTTCCAGCGCACTGAGAAAGGCGTGGCGCAGAAAGGGCTGATTCTCGGGCACCAGGGCATCCCACGTCTGCGACGCGATTTCGGACAGACTTTCCAGACGTTGCAGCGGCATCAGTTCTTCCCTACTTCTTTGCGTGAAAGCCCGGCGAGTATCGCCCATCGCCAAAAAATCCACACGAGCAATTCGACGACAGCGCTCTAGCTCAATAGTTCTCGACGACTTTGCATCGTCATCGAGACGCCATCACTTTGCCACTGCCCTGTCATAAACCATCGCGATACTGGCGCCTGTTTTTAGAGCGCCGGGTTCTAAACCTGGTCACCGTTTTCCGTCCTCAACGGTCGGTTGTGTCCTGGATGGCTCAGTCATCCCATTACATCTTCGGAGATTGATATGCGTCTTGCTTCCACGAAAACTGCGGCGGCCTTGTGTGGTGGGTTGCTGCTGGCCATGAGTGTTCCGGCCAGCGCCGCAGTCGACGCCAAACTGCTCGACATGCTCAAGGCAAACGGCTCGATTTCGCCTGCGCAGTACACCGAACTGCAAGCCGAGCTGGCCAAGGATCAGAAAGACCAGCAAATCGCCCGCCAGGCTCAACAAGAGACCAACGAGCAGATCGCAGCGACTGCGAAGAAAACCAATGAACTGAGTACCTTCGACCAGAAACTGGCGTGGGCCGCCAAGACCCAATTCAAGGGTGACGTGCGTTTCCGTCAGGAAAACGTCCACAACGATGGCGTTTCAAACAACAAAGACCAGGATCGTCAGCGCATTCGTGCCCGCCTGGGTGCCTACAGCACGATCAACCCGCAAGTCGACACTGGCATCCGTATCGCCACCGGCAACAATGACGACGCGCGCTCCACCAACCAGAGTCTGGACAATTACTTCGACAAGAAGCAGATCTGGCTGGACCAGGGTTACGTCGACTACCACCCGGACGCCATCAAGAACCTGCACATCGTTGGCGGCAAGATGCCGCAGCAATGGGTGAGCATGGGCGACATCATCTGGGATAGCGACATCAGCCCCGAAGGCCTGTCGGTGGCTTACAAATACCCGCTGGGCGCCAGCACCGAGCTGTTCGGTAGCGCCGGTCACTACACCCTCAAGGACAACGTCGATGGCGACGGTGTGCAGTTCAAACACGACCTGCGCCTGTACGCCGGCCAGTTGGGCGCGCGCTTCGCTATCACCGACAACCTGAAACTGACCCTGGGTGGCAGCGTCTACGGCTACGACAACGACGACGATATCCGCTCAGGCGGCACCAGCATTCCAGCCGCACTGGCGATCAACGGCAACAGCCCGAACGAGCAATTCAAACTGTACGAAGGCTTTGGTCAGCTCGACATCAGTGGCCTGCCTATGCCGCTCTCGCTGTACGGTCAGTACGTGAACAACCAAGACGCCAGCAACGATCAGGACTCTGCCTGGCTGGCTGGTGTGAAGACCAAGCTCTACGGCTTCGCAGTGGACTACAACTACCGCGACGTGCAGCGTAACGCGGTGGTCGGCGCCTTCACCGACTCCGACTTCGCCAACGGTTTCACCGGTTCGCGTGGCAGCAAGTTGAAAGTGAGTTACGAGCTGGACAAGAACTTCGCCCTGGGTGCGACGTACTTCATGGCTAACTCTGACTACACCAACGCCAACCTGAAAGATTCGGACATCAACACCCTGCAACTGGATGCCGAAGCGAAGTTCTGATTCCCCGCTCCACGACTCGGGCAAGGAAGCCCGAGCTCTTTTTTACAGCCTCGCGTTGGTCTATCGGTCCCCATCATCCGTCCGATAGACCAACGCGAGGCTGTTTTCATTTTCCCGCAACACAGCCGGACCTTTGTGGCGAGCGAGCTTGCACGCGTTGGGGCGCGAAGCGGCCCCATGTATTCCTCCAGACAAAACGCACTCGCTGGTTTTACGACTGCTTCGCAGCCGAGCGGGAGCAAGCTCCCTCGCCACAGGAAAGTGTCCTCGCCAAAAATCAGGCTGCGATCTTTTAAGCCAAACTCAGCGCTTGCGCAGAATCACGCTGCCAATCGAGTAACCGGCGCCGAACGAGCTGAGCACGGCCAGCGAACCGGCAGCCAGATCGTCCTGGTTCTTGTGAAACGCGATCACGGAACCGGCGGAGCTGGTGTTGGCGTAGGTGTCGAGAATTACCGGTGCTTCTTCTTCAGTGGCTTCGCGGCCCAGCAGTTTCTTGACGATCAGGTGGTTCATGCTGAGGTTGGCCTGGTGCAGCCAGAAGCGTTTCACGTCGCCGATGTTGAGCGTGTTCTCTTCCAGGTGCGTAGCGATCAGCTCGGCGACCATCGGGCAGACATCGCGGAACACCTTGCGGCCTTCCTGCACGAACAGTTTGTCCTTGGTACCGATGCCCTCTTCCGCCGCGCGGTTGAGGAAGCCGAAGTTGTTGCGGATGTTGTTGGAGAACTTGGTCAGCAGCTTGGTGCTAACGATGTCGAACTGGTACTTGGACGTCGCCAGGTCAGCACGTTCGATGATCACCGCAGTCGCGGCGTCGCCGAAGATGAAGTGGCTGTCACGGTCACGGAAGTTCAGGTGACCGGTGCAGACTTCCGGGTTGACCATCAGGATCGCCCGGGCCTGGCCCAGTTGCACGCTGTTGGCCGCAGCCTGAATGCCGAAGGTCGCCGAGGAGCAGGCGACGTTCATGTCGAAACCGAAACCCTGGATGCCCAAGGCTTCCTGGACTTCGATGGCGATGGCCGGATAGGCCCGTTGCAGGTTGGAGCAGGCGACGATCACGCCGTCGATGTCCGCCGCGGTCTTGCCAGCACGCTGCAAGGCTTGCTCGGCGGCGCCGATGGCCATTTGGCAAAGCACCGACCACTCGTCATTCGAGCGTTCCGGCAGGCGTGGCGCCATGCGTTGCGGGTCGAGGATGCCTTCCTTGTCCATGACAAAGCGGCTTTTGATGCCAGACGCCTTTTCGATAAACGCCGCGCTGGACTCGGTCAACGCTTCGATTTCACCGCGCGCGATGGCATCGGCGTTGTCGGCGTTGAATAGCGCGACGTAAGCGTTGAAAGACTGCACCAGCTCTTCGTTGGAGATGCTGTTGGCCGGGGTGTACAGGCCGGTGCCGCTGATGACGACGTTATGCATGGTCGTTTCTCTAATCTGTTCAGGCAGAAAGTGTTGGCACCGACGTACCAACACACAAAGAGTCTGCTCCCGTCAGGAGGAGCAAACCTGGCATCGCTTTATTCCGATCCGCCCGGACCTGTGAAGGCTCAAAACTGCGGGGCCGGCGTTTATAGGCGCGAAGTTTGCCATAAACAATGGGTTTTGGCGCCTTTTTGCTGGATGACTCCCACCTACCAGGCAATACAAAAACCTGTGGGAGCGAGCCTGCTCGCGATGGCGGCATCACAGTCGACATAGATGTTGAATGTGATGGCCCCATCGCGAGCAGGCTCGCTCCCACAGGTATTGCACAAGTCTCGGGTTCAGGGTTCGACCTGGGTCCACTGCTTGTTCAGGCGCTTGTCGGAGATCGGCACCTTGGTCCCCAGTTGTTGGGCGAACAGGGAAACCCGGTATTCCTCCAGCCACCAGCGATAGAGCTCCAATTGCGGGTCGCGTTTGCCTTCCTGGGCATGTTTGTTGGCGCGGGTTTGATATTGCGTCCACAGGCCAGACAACTCGCCGCTCCAGACCCGATCCCTCTGCACCTGGGCGCCGATTTTCTCGAAGCGCTGCTCGACCGCTTTCAGATAACGCGGCAACTCCTTGAGCCACTGCATCGGGGTTTCCCGGACGAAGCCCGGATACACCAGATGACTGAGCTGCTGCTTGATGTCGTTCAACGCCACGGCTTGCGCCAGGTCGATCTTGCCCTTAAAGCGTTTTTGCAGGCCGTGCCAGAGCTTGAGAATCTCCAGCGTCAGCTTGGCCAAGCGCTCGGCGTGCTCGGTCCAGCCACCGCGTTTGCGTTCGGCCAATGACGCCAACCCGGCGCCATCCCGTGGCAGCGGGTCTTCGCCGTCGAGAATGCAGCTGTCGAGGCTGGCCAGCAGGATGTCTTCGACCAGACTGTCGATGCGCCCCATGTCGCGGTACATCAGGCCCAGTTCGGTCAACCCCGGCAACTTGCTGCGCAGGAACTTCGCCGGTTCGGCCAGTTGCTGCATCAGCAATCGCTGCAAGGCGCGGCGATGTTGAAACTCGGCTTCGGCCGGCGTCGAGAAACGTCCTTCCTTGACCGTGCCGCTCTCCTCCACCAACGCCGGATACACCGTCATCGATAGCCCCGCGATCTTCTGCTGGGTTTTCTCGGCGACGGCGGCAAACACTTTCGGCTCAACCGGTTGCTGGTTTTTCGCGGTTTGCGGCACGGCCAGTGCGGCCTGACTGGCTTCGGCAAAGCGTGCGGTCAGTTCCGCCAGATCACGCCCTTCACCGAGGAACTTGCCTTGGCCGTCGACGATTTCCAGGTTCATCCGCAAATGACTGTCGACCTGCTGCGATGCTTCGGCCCAGGCTTCATCGCTGACCCGCGCACCGGTCATGCGCAGCAGTTCGCGGCCCAGCGCTTGAGGCAACGAGCCCTCGGCGAAAGTCATGCGCTGCAATGCGGCTTTGACGAAGTCCGGCACCGGTACGAAATTCTTGCGCAGGGCTTTAGGCAGGTTGCGCACCAGCGCAATGCACTTGGCCTCGATCACGCCCGGCACCAGCCATTCCAGGCGCTCCGGCGGCAGCATCGGCAACAACGGCGCCGGCACGCGCAGGGTCACGCCGTCGCGCGGGTGGTTCGGTTCGAAGTGGTAACTGAGCGCCAACTCCAGATCACCGATGTGCAAGGTGTCCGGGTAATGCAAAGCGGTGACTTCACTCGCCTCGCGGGCCAGCACGTCTTCTTCGCGCATGATCAGCAACTGCGGGTCTTTCTGGCTGTTGACCCGATACCAGCTATCGAAGGTCGCCGTCTGGTGGATCTCCGCCGGCAGTCGCGCATCGTAGAAGGCGAACAGGGTTTCTTCGTCGGCCAGAATGTCGCGACGGCGCGCCTTGGCTTCCAGTTCGTCGAGCTGTTCCAGCAGTTGCGCATTGGCGGTCAGGCACTTGGCCTTGGACTGAATCTCGCCGCGTACCAGACCTTCACGAATGAACAGCTCACGGGACGTGACAGGGTCGATCGGCCCGTAATGCACCGGCCGGCGACCGACCACGATCAGCCCAAACAATGTGATCTGCTCGAAGGCCACGACTTGACCGCGCTTCTTCTCCCAATGGGGTTCGAAGTGGTTTTTCTTGATCAGGTGCCCGGCCAGCGGCTCGATCCAGTCGGCGTCGATTTTGGCAACCATCCGCGCGTAGAGCTTGGTGGTTTCCACCAGTTCGGCGGCCATCAGCCATTGCGGACGCTTTTTACCGAGGCCCGATGACGGGTGAATCCAGAAACGCCGCTGACGCGCACCGAGGTAATCGCCTTCATCGGTTTTCTGGCCGATCTGGCTGAGCAGCCCCGAGAGCACGGCTTTGTGCAGTTTCGGATAATCCGCCGGCTCTTTATTGAGGCTCAACTGCATGTCGCGGCAGATCAGGCTCAACTGCCGATGGGAGTCGCGCCATTCGCGCAGACGCAGGTAATTCAGGAAATTCTTGCGGCACCAATTGCGCAGCGGGCTGGCGGTCAGGGCCTGGCGCTGTTCTTCGAAACCGCGCCACAGATTGACCAGCCCGGCGAAGTCCGAGTCCACGTCTTTCCATTGCGCGTGAGCCTGATCCGCCGCTTGCTGACGTTCCGGCGGACGCTCGCGCGGGTCCTGAATCGACATGGCGCTGGCGACGATCAGCACTTCCTGCAAGCTGCCGAGTTTCGCCGCTTCCAGCAACATGCGGCCCATCCGCGGGTCCACTGGCAAGCGCGCCAATTGGCGGCCAAGCGGCGTCAGCTGGCTATTGCGGTCGACCGCCGAGAGTTCTTGCAGCAGGTTGAAACCGTCACTGATGGCTTTGCCATCCGGCGGCTCGATAAACGGGAAATCGGTGATCTCGCCGAGGCGCAGATGCAACATCTGCAAAATCACCGCCGCGAGGTTGGTGCGCAGGATTTCCGGATCGGTAAATTCCGGCCGGCCAATGAAATCTTCTTCGCCGTACAGGCGAATGCAAATACCCGGCTCGACACGCCCACAGCGACCTTTACGCTGGTTGGCGCTGGCCTGGGAAATCGCTTCGATGGGCAGGCGCTGGACCTTGGCGCGGTAGCTGTAACGGCTGATGCGCGCGGTGCCGCTGTCGATTACGTAACGAATGCCCGGCACCGTCAGCGAGGTTTCCGCGACGTTGGTCGCCAACACCACGCGGCGTCCTGGGTGCGACTGGAAAATCCGCTGCTGTTCAGCCGGCGACAGTCGTGCGTAGAGCGGCAGAATTTCGGTGTGCTTGAGCTGGGCCTTGCGCAGCATGTCCGCCGCGTCGCGAATCTCGCGCTCGCCGGGCAGGAACACCAGCACGTCGCCAGGGCTCTTGCGCTCGCTGCGTTCGAACGCGGCGATTTCGTCGAGGGTGGCGAGGATCGCCTGATCCACGGTCAAGTCGTCCTCGACGCGGTTGCCCTCTTCGTCCTGCTCCAGGGTCAGCGGGCGGTACCAGGTTTCCACGGGGAAGGTGCGGCCGGAGACTTCGACAATCGGCGCGTCATCGAAGTGCTTGGAGAAGCGCTCCAGGTCGATGGTCGCCGAAGTGATGATGACTTTCAGGTCTGGACGACGCGGCAACAGGGTTTTCAGGTAACCGAGCAGGAAGTCGATGTTCAGGCTGCGTTCGTGGGCTTCGTCGACGATGATCGTGTCGTAGCGTTCGAGGTAGCGGTCGTTCTGGGTTTCCGCCAGCAGGATGCCGTCGGTCATCAGTTTGATCAGGGTGTTGGAATCGCTCTGGTCCTCGAACCGCACCTGATAGCCGACCAGCGCACCCAACGGCGTCGCCAGTTCTTCGGCGACCCGGCTCGCCACGCTGCGGGCGGCGATTCGACGGGGCTGAGTGTGGCCGATCAGGCCATGCTGACCGCGCCCGATTTCCAGGCAGATCTTCGGCAACTGGGTGGTTTTACCCGAACCGGTTTCACCGGCAATGATCAGCACCTGATGCTTGAGCAGCGCTGCCTTGATTTCGTCGCGCTTGGCGGCGATCGGCAAACTGTCGTCGTAACGAATCACCGGCAGGCTGGCCCGCCGTGCCAGCACCTGATCACAGGACGCCTGCATGCGCGTCACCCATTGGGCCAGCTTGGCCTCGTCAGGTTTTTTACGCAGCTCAAGCAACTGCCGCCGCAGCCGGTGGCGGTCGGCGAGCATGGCGTGATCGAGGTTTTTCAGCAGTTTGTCGATGGAAGGCGATTCGTCAGTCATCAGGTACGCAATAAGTCGTCTAGTGGCGCAGGGGGGCGGATTGTCGCAGATTTGCGCTCTGCTGTGATCGTTCCCACGCTCCGCGTGGGAATGCAGCAAGGGACGCTCTGCGTCCCAAGAGCGGACGCGGAGCGTCCGGGGAGGCATTCCCACGCGGAGCGTGGGAACGATCGGTGTCAGGTGTGGCGGTGAGGGTTATTCGTTATCAAGGCCTTTGCGCCGATACGGGAACACATCAATCACCTTTCCGGCGCGAATGGCTTCCTGAAGGCTTTTCCAGTAATCGGCGTTGTAAAGCTCACCATGCAACTGATCGAACAACTTGCGCTGCCCCGAATCAGCAAACAAAAACGGCGGAAACTCTTCAGGAAACACATCCAGCGGCCCGATCGAATACCACGGCTCCGACGCCATCTCGTCTTCCGGCGTCCGCGGTTGCGGGATATGTCGGAAGTTGGCCTCGGTCAGGAAGCAGATCTCGTCATAGTCATAAAACACCACCCGCCCGTGACGCGTGACGCCGAAGTTCTTCAGCAGCATGTCGCCGGGAAAGATGTTCGCCGCCGCCAGTTGCTTGATCGCCAGCCCGTAATCTTCCAGCGCCTCGCGGACCTGAGCGTCGTTGGCGTTCTCCAGATACAGGTTCAACGGCGTCATCCGACGTTCGGTCCAGCAGTGGCGGATCAGCACGGTGTCGTCCTCTACCGACACAGTGGACGCGGCCACTTCGAGCAATTCTTGCAGGCAGGCCGGCTCGAACTTGCTCAACGGAAAACGGAAATCGGAGAATTCCTGGGTGTCGGCCATGCGCCCGACCCGGTCGACACTTTTCACCAAGCGGTACTTCTCGATCACCGTGGCGCGGTCGACGTTTTTCGACGGCGAGAAGCGGTCCTTGATGATTTTGAACACGGTGTTGAAGCCCGGCAGGGTAAACACGCTCATCACCATGCCACGCACGCCCGGAGCCATGATGAACTGGTCGTCGGTGTTGGCCAGGTGATTGATCAGCGCCCGGTAGAACTCGGACTTGCCGTGTTTGTAGAAGCCGATCGAGGTGTACAGCTCGGCGATGTGCTTGCCCGGCAGGATGCGTTTGAGGAAACCGATGAACTCCGCTGGCACCGGCACGTCGACCATGAAATACGAACGAGTGAACGAGAAGATGATCGACACGTCCGCTTCGTCGGTGATCAGCGCATCAATCTGAATCCCGCGGCCTTCGCGGTGCAACAGCGGAATTACCAGCGGCCATTGTTCGTCCTGGGTGTAGATGCGCCCGACCAGGTACGCGCCTTTGTTGCGGTAAAGCACTGAGGAAAACAGTTCGACGCTCAATTCCGGGTCCTTGCAGACCCAGTCCGGCAGGTTTTCGCGCAGTTGTGCCTCGAGGCGGCGCACGTCGCCGGCCAGGTCGGCGTAATCCTCGCTGAAGCGGTAGTCGGCAAAAATGCTCGCGAGCATGCCGGACAACTGGCCCTGGGGTTTGTAGGTGCGGGTTTGTGCGGCGCGGGCCCGACGCAGGCTTGGCCGGGTGGTGTGGATGAACATGCAGCCGTCGCTGATCAGGTCGTGGCTGAACAGCCCGCAAAAGATCGAGTTGTACCAGGTTTCGGACAGTTCATCGTCGAAGCGCAGGTCGATCAGTTTGATGTAAGCGCTTTTGACCAACGGCCAGCAGCTGACGTCCAGCGTTTCAGCGTCAAACGCGATGCGCAGTCGTGCCACCGTTTCGCCGACTTTTTCTTCGTACAGATTGATCCGCGCCGCCGATGCGACCTGCGCCTCCTGCCACTTGGCCTGTTCAAAGCGGGCTCGGGCGCCGTCAGTGATCTGGCGGAAATGCTCGCGGTAATCGTCAAAGCCATCGAGGACCATTCGGGCGATGTCGGCGGCTGGCCATTGCTGCGGCATAGGTAAAACCTCGGCGGCTGATTCTTATCGTGGGGCCTGAGCTTAGTGGCCCTTCGTTACGCAACGCAACCATTGCCTTGCGTCGGGACTGGCGCGACACTTGCGCGCCAATCAAGGAAGGAACGCGCTGTGAACCCCGTCGATACCCTGCGTTTGTTATCACTTGCCGCCATTTGGGGCGCGAGCTTTCTGTTCATGCGCATCATCGCCCCGGTGATTGGCACAATCCCCACTGCTTTTTTCCGCGTATCGATTGCCGCGGTCGGCCTGTTGGTGATCCTCGGGCTGATGCGTATCAGCTGGGATTTCAAAGGAAAACTCAAAACCGTGATGCTGCTCGGAGTGATCAACTCCGGGATACCGGCGACCCTCTATTCAGTAGCCGCGCAAGTGCTGCCAGCCGGCTATTCGGCGATATTCAACGCGACCACGCCACTGATGGGCGTGCTGATCGGCGGTCTGTTCTTCCACGAAAGGCTCACCGCCGCCAAGCTTGGCGGCGTGTTCCTCGGGCTGCTTGGCGTGGGCATCCTGACCCGAGCCGGTCCGGTGGCGTTCGACATGGAACTGTTGATGGGCGCCCTCGCCTGCCTGCTCGCCACGACCTGCTACGGCTTCGCCGGTTTCCTTGCGCGGCGCTGGCTCGATCACGCCGGTGGCCTCGACAGTCGTCTATCGGCGGTAGGCAGCATGCTGGGTGCGACGTTGTTTCTGTTGCCGCTGTTCGGTTACAGCGTGATCAGCCAGCCACCGGAGAGCTGGGGCGGCTGGAATGTCTGGTTGTCGCTGCTGGGGTTGGGGCTGGTGTGTACGGCGCTTGCGTACATTATTTACTTCCGCCTGCTCAGCTCGGTCGGGCCGGTGAAGTCGATGACCACGACCTTTCTGATTCCGCCGTTCGGGGTGCTGTGGGGGGCGTTGTTGCTGGATGAGCCGTTGTCGATGGCGCACATCTATGGCGGGGTGTTGATTGCGGCGGCGTTGTGGTTGGTGTTGAAGCCTTCGGTGGTGAAGGCTGTCGGGGTGGCGGCCAAGTAGAGTTGTGGTGCGGCTGATGACGCCATCGCGAGCAGGCTCGCTCCCACAGGGATTGCGCTGAACCTGTGGGAGCGGGCTTGCTCGCGAAGGCGATTGTTCAGACGCTACAAAGCTGACTGACTCACCTCGCCATCCACCAGCCGCCGAATCCCCTGCGGATTGGCGTTCTGCAGCGCCTTGTTTTGCTTCAAGCGTTTTTACGGAATACGAACACCAATCCAACGATGATCAGCAACATGCCCAGCATGCTCAACGCCGCCAGCCGGTTGCCGAAAATCAGGTAGTCCATCACCGCCGTGACCGCCGGCACCAGGTAAAACAGACTAGTGACATTCACCAGGTTGCCCCGGGCGATCAAGCGATACAGCAGCAAGGTTGCCAGTACCGACACGACCAATCCCATCCACAACACCGGCACGATAAAACCGGTGCTGTGTTCGAAATGAAAAGGTTGGAACGGCACGAAGACTCCGCAGAGCAACAGCCCCGCCAGGTACTGCACGGGCAGTGTGCCGAGGGGATTGTCGGTGATGCGCTTCTGCATGATCGAACCGAACGTCATGCTCGCCAGCGCCAGCAAACCGAAGAGCATCCCGGCCAGCGACATACCGGCCAGACCGATGCCTTGGTAAACCACCATGATCAACCCGGCCAACCCCAGCGCCAGACCAAACATCCTGCTGGCTGATCGCTGGCGCTCCATGATCACCACCGTGAGAATCGGCTGCACGCCCATGAGCGTCGCCATGACGCCGGGTGTGACTTTCAGGTCCAGCGCCAGCAGATAGAAAATCTGATAAGCCCCCAGCAACACCACACCCGTGGCCATCGCATACACCATCGGCCTGCCGCCCTTGGGCAGCTTGAGCTTGAGCAACGGCATCAACAGCACCAATCCGCAGATTGCAATAGCGAAGCGAATCAACAGAAAAGCAAAGGGTGACGCGTGGGCCAGGCCCCATTTGGAGAAGATCGCCCCGCTGCTCCACAGCAGAACGAACAGGCTCGTGGACGCCGCCGCGAGCGCGGATTGTTTCGAAAGGACAAACATGGATACCACCTGTAGTCAGGCAAAAAGCCAACTCAGCCGAAGCTGAAATTCAGTAGTTTTTCAGGCGCTTTTCAGAGGGGCACAGGAACAGCAGAAAAAAGCTGATCAGCCCGAGAAGCCAACGCCTGGCGGTGATACGACTGCGCACACCGGCGTGCTACTGACAGGTGGGGGGTAATGACTGATCTGCGCAGGCTGCTGATTCCCGCACGGCACGACGCCAGCGTTGACCGCTGAATCGACTACCGCGTTGATGAGGGAAGCAGGCATTGGGCTGATCTTTTTTGAGGGCTCGGGAGGTGAGTCATGAAACTCACCGAGCGCCGACTATAACCAGCGACTGACATGGATGCAATGACTTGGCTGAAGAACCCATGAGCAAGCGTCTTACACCAATCCCGTGGCGAACAGGCTGCATAAAAAACGCTCCCTAAGGAGCGTTTTTTTCATTCAGGAATCGAGATTACCCAAATAACCAATACCCCAACCACGTCAACACCAGCACTGCGAGCACCGGCCGCAGCACGCGGTACGCCTTGGGATTGCGACGCTTCCATTGTTTGATCGCACCACTGAACTTGTCACTGGAATGCTTGCTCCATGCGTAAACATGATTAATCCCGCCAACATGTTCATCTTCAAGATTCTGCGGTGCAGTGGCGCGACCCAAAAAGCCACTGACCCTGCGGTTGAGACGAGTCATCAGGCGGTTGCTCAGCGGTCGTTCGATGTCGCAAAAAAGGATAACCCGAGTCTTGTCGGTTTCATTCTTGACCCAATGTACGTAGGTTTCGTCGAACATCACGTCTTCGCCATCACGCCAGGCGTAGACCTGACCGTCGACGAAGATCCTGCAATCATCAGAGTTCGGCGTCGATAGCCCCAAGTGATAACGCAGGGAACCGCCGAACGGATCACGGTGCGGGTTGAGGTGGCTGCCGCCTGGCAGCAACGCGAACATGGCGCCTTTGACGTTGGGAATGCGGCTGAGCAGTGCCACGGTTTTCGGGCACAGGGCTTCGGCTGATGGCAGTGGTTTGTCGTACCACTTGAGGTAAAAGCGCTTCCAGCCTTTCTTGAAGAACGAACCGAACCCGGCGTCGTTGTTTCTTTCGGCGGCGCGGATGTAACCCTCGTCGAACAAATGCATCGCTTCGTCGCGGATAACTTCCCAGTTGTCCTTGAGCACATCCAGTTCCGGGAACTTGCTGCGGTCAAGATACGGTTTGGATGGCACGCTGGAGAACAGGTACATCAAGGCGTTATAAGGCGCGAACAACGCCGAGTGGTTGACGAACTGACGCAAGACCGGCAAACGCGACTTGCCGCGCAAGTGCACGTAGAGAGTGCTGCCAAAGAACAGCAACAAAAGCGACGTCTTTGCGGCAAATGAAACGGTCATCAACAACTCCTTGATAGTAGACAACTTCGCACAACGCCATTTACCCGACGTGGCAGCCAGCCATGATCAACATGACCGGCCTCGGGAAGAATCCCGTGTTTCTCGACATGCAGTGTCAAGAAATGCGCAATGACGCACTTCTTAACACAAGGTTCCTGAACGGGGGCTGACCCGAATCAACCCCTCCCCGCTGAATCTGAAATCGCAACGCCTACTGCTGATTCTCCTGCTCGGTAAACAGATCACTGAACAGCATGCTCGACAGGTAACGCTCACCAGAATCCGGCAGGATTACCACGATGGTCTTGCCCTGCATTTCCGGGGTTTCCGCCAGGCGGACGGCCACCGCCATGGCGGCGCCGCAGGAAATGCCGCTCAAAATCCCTTCTTCCTGCATCAGGCGCAGGGCCATGGCCTTGGATTCCTCATCGCTGACCAACTCAACCCGATCGACCATCGACAGATCAAGATTCTTCGGCACAAAACCGGCGCCGATGCCCTGGATCTTGTGAGGGCTCGGCTTGATTTCTTCACCGGCTATTGCCTGGGTGATGACCGGCGACACCACAGGTTCCACGGCCACCGAAATAATCGGCTTGCCCTGGGTATTCTTGATATACCGCGAAACCCCGGTAATGGTTCCACCTGTTCCGACGCCTGCCACCAGTACATCGACTGCACCGTCGGTGTCGTTCCAGATTTCCGGTCCCGTCGTTTTTTCGTGGATGGCCGGGTTGGCCGGGTTTTCAAACTGCGACGGCATGAAGTAGGTCGCCGGGGCGCTGGCGACAATTTCAGCCGCCTTTTCGATCGCTCCTTTCATGCCCTTGGCCGGTTCGGTCAGTACCAGTTCGGCGCCCAAAGCCTTGAGCACTTTGCGTCGCTCGATACTCATGGATGCCGGCATGGTCAGCATCAGCTTGTAACCGCGAGCCGCAGCAACGAACGCCAGGCCGATACCGGTGTTGCCTGAGGTCGGTTCGACGATGGTCATGCCCGGCTTGAGTTTGCCGGTGCTTTCGGCGTCCCAGATCATGCTCGCACCGATCCGGCACTTGACCGAATAACCAGGGTTACGCCCTTCGATCTTGGCCAGGATGGTCACGCCGCGCGGGGCGATACGGTTGATCTGCACCAGCGGTGTATTGCCGATGGAATGGGCGTTGTCAGCGTAGATACGGCTCATGGCTGGGTCCTTATACAGCGTTAAATAAGCTCTCCAAGGTATGCCTGTTGCCCTTGGTCGTCCAGTCAGTCGAACGTCCTGTAACCGCCGCAGTCAATGGCTTTACAACGCCAGAGATTTGCCATCATGAAACGCAGATACAGTTGGCCCCTATGGACCCTCGCCGGCCTCGTTGTGCTGCTGATTGCCCTGCATGTCGCCCTGCCCTATCTGGTGCGCGATTACCTCAACGAGAGATTGGCGAACATGGGTGACTATCGCGGCCAGATTACCGACGTAGACCTGGCTTTGTGGCGTGGCGCCTACAAAATCAACGGACTGAAAATCGTCAAGGTCAATGGCAAGGTCCCCGTGCCTTTCGTCAACGCGCCATTGATTGACCTCTCCGTCAGCTGGCACTCGCTCTGGTATGACCACGCCGTGGTGGCCGAGGCGCAGTTTGACAAACCCGAGGTGAACTTCGTCGACGGCGGTGCCAACAAGAAAAACTCCCAGACCGGTCAAGGCACCGATTGGCGGGCACAACTGGAAAAACTGCTGCCGATAACCCTGAACGAAGTGCGGATCAACGACGGGCGGGTGACCTTTCGAAACTTCAATTCAAAACCGCCCGTGAACATGAATGCCACCCAGGTCAACGCCAGCATTTACAACCTGACCAACGTGGTCGACACCAAAGGCAAACGTGACGCCCGTTTCGAAGGCAAAGCCCTGTTGCTGGGACACGCACCGCTGGAAACCACCGCGACCTTCGACCCTTTAAGCAACTTTGAAGATTTCGAGTTTCGCCTGCGGGTCAAAAACATCGAACTCAAACGCATGAACGACTTCGCTTCGGCATATGGCAAGTTCGACTTCAATGCCGGTCACGGAGATGTGGTCATTGAAGCCGAGGCTAAAAAAGCTCAATTGACGGGTTACATCAAACCGCTGCTGAAGGACGTCGATGTATTCAATTGGCAACAGGACGTGGAAAACAAAGACAAAGGGATTTTTCGCTCCATCTGGGAAGCACTCGTGGGGGCACCGAGAATGTGCTGAAGAACCAGCCGAAAAACCAGTTCGCCACTCGTGTCCAACTCAGGGGCAGCGTGCATCAGCGGGATATCAGCGCATTCGAGGCTTTTTTGCAGATTTTGCGCAACGGCTTCGTCCAGGCGTTCAACGCCCAATACGAACGGCCCAAGCCGGACGCCGGTTAAGGCTTACGTATAACGGTGTAACGACCGGTTTCTTCAGCCGCCCGCGCCGGGTTCGATTGCTGCTGCAAGAAGTCCCAACCCAGGCAGGCCAGCGCCAACGATCGCGGGACGGCTTCTCGACCACTGCTGTAGCGCGTGATGCTGCGGGCACTGACCCCCAGCGCTTCGGCCGCCTGATTGAGCGGCAACCCGGTGCGCGCACGCCAGTCGATGAAGATCCGGGTGTTTTCGTCCACTGCATTTTGTGCGAGAGCATCCAGATACAGGGTGTCTGCGCCGATCTGGATGTCCAGTTCAGGCCAATCGACACTCCAGCCATCGTCGCCCAGGGTTGCCCCATTGAAAGCGCTCATCTCCAACAAGGGTTGCAACCCTGGATAGGCGCGCAGGTCCCGACTCAAATCGAGGTTCAGTTGCTGACCATCGATAAAGGTCAGCATAAGGCGGTAATCCGGCAACACCTGCACGGACGACAGCCGTGGCCGTTTCATGGGTAACATCGTTTCCAATCCTCCAGCAATTGCACCTGATGGGCCCTGACCCACGCCAGCGCTTCCTTGATAATCAGCGGCGGCGCCTTGCCTACCATCACTTCGACGGTTTCAAGGCTAAGCATCACGTCGAGCCCGCCGCCGGTCAGGTGAACATGGGGCGGCGGGTGGTCCTTCTCGCGCAACTGAATGCGGTACGTATCGCGAAATCGGTATTTAGTAGACATGCCCCGCAAGCTATCGCCAAAATGGCGATAGCTCAATACTGGCTAGGGGCCGAGACTGAGTCAAGATGTGACGCCCCATTCAGAGACTGAATAAGCCGTCTGCGTTCACAGTCGACCGGGCTGCGCGTTATAGTCGGACCTGACCCACTATTGCGCCCCGCCCTGCTTCGCTCAGGTCGGCGTTTACCGTTCGAGGATTAGCAGATGAAGTTCGAAGGCACCCCGGCCTACGTCGCCACCGATGACCTGAAGCTGGCGATCAACGCCGCCATCACGCTGGAGCGTCCGCTGCTGGTCAAGGGCGAACCGGGCACCGGCAAGACCATGCTCGCCGAGCAACTGGCCGAGTCCTTCGGCGCCAGACTGATCACCTGGCACATCAAATCCACCACCAAGGCGCATCAGGGCCTGTACGAGTACGACGCGGTCAGCCGTCTGCGCGACTCGCAACTGGGCACGGAAAAGGTCCACGACGTTCGCAATTACCTGAAAAAGGGCAAGCTCTGGGAAGCCTTCGAATCCGAAGAGCGGGTGATTTTGCTGATCGACGAAATCGACAAGGCCGACATCGAATTCCCCAACGACCTGCTGCAAGAACTCGACAAGATGGAGTTCTACGTCTACGAGATCGACGAAACCATCAAGGCCAAGAAACGCCCGATCATCATCATTACCTCCAACAATGAAAAAGAACTGCCGGACGCCTTCCTGCGCCGCTGCTTCTTCCACTACATCGCCTTCCCGGACCGCGTCACGATGCAGCGGATCGTCGACGTGCATTACCCGAACATCAAGAAAGACCTGGTCAGCGAAGCGCTGGACGTGTTCTTCGACGTACGCAAGGTGCCGGGTCTGAAGAAAAAGCCATCGACCTCCGAACTGGTTGACTGGCTGAAGCTGCTGATGGCCGACAACATCGGCGAAGCGGTACTGCGCGAGCGCGATCCGACCAAGGCCATTCCACCGCTGGCCGGCGCTTTGGTGAAGAACGAACAGGACGTGCAGTTGCTTGAACGTCTGGCGTTCATGAGCCGTCGCGGCACTCGCTGATCCCTCTGTTTAACAAGATAGAGGGCGATAGCCATGCTGCTTAACCTGTTCAATGAAATGCGCGCAGCCAAGGTGCCGGTCTCGGTACGGGAGCTGCTGGACCTGATCAACGCGCTGAAGCAGCGCGTGACCTTCGCCGACATGGACGAGTTTTATTACCTGTCCCGGGCCATTCTGGTGAAGGACGAAAAGCATTTCGACAAGTTCGACCGGGCGTTCGGTGCCTATTTCAACGGCCTGGAAAAACTTGACGATCATCTTCAGGCATTGATCCCGGAAGACTGGTTGCGCAAGGAATTCGAGCGTTCGCTGAGCGACGAAGAGCGGGCGGCGATCCAGTCCCTCGGCGGCCTGGACAAGCTGATCGAAGAGTTCAAGAAACGCCTCGAAGAACAGAAAGAACGCCATGCCGGCGGTAACAAGTGGATCGGCACGGGCGGCACCAGTCCGTTTGGCTCCGGGGGCTTCAACCCGGAAGGCATTCGGGTCGGCGATGCCGGCAAACGCCAGGGCAAAGCGGTCAAGGTCTGGGATCAGCGCGAGTACAAGAACCTCGATGACTCGGTGGAACTGGGCACGCGCAACATCAAGGTCGCCCTGCGACGGCTGCGCAAATTCGCCCGTCAGGGTGCGGCGGAAGAGCTGGACATCGATGGCACCATCGACCACACCGCGCGCGATGCCGGGCTGCTGAACATCCAGATGCGTCCGGAGCGACGCAACACCGTCAAGCTGTTGCTGCTGTTCGACATCGGCGGCTCGATGGACGCCCACGTGAAGATCTGCGAAGAGCTGTTCTCGGCCTGCAAGACCGAGTTCAAGCACCTGGAGTACTTCTACTTCCACAACTTCGTTTATGAATCGGTGTGGAAGAACAACATGCGCCGCACCTCCGAGCGCACCTCGACCCAGGACCTGCTGCACAAATACGGCGCCGACTACAAAGTGATCTTCATCGGTGACGCCGCCATGGCCCCGTACGAAATCACCCAGGCCGGCGGCAGCGTCGAGCACTGGAACGAAGAGGCGGGTTATGTGTGGATGCAACGGTTCATGGAGAAGTACAAGAAGGTCATCTGGATCAACCCGTATCCGAAAGATACGTGGGGCTATACGTCGTCGACCAACATCGTGCGGGACTTGATTAACGACCAGATGTACCCGCTGACGTTGCGGGGGTTGGAGGAAGGGATGCGGTTTCTTTCCAAATAGAGCGCTGATCGTTCCCACACTGCTGATCGTTGATCGTTCCCACGCTCTGTGTGGGAATGCATCAAGTGACGCTCCGCGTCACAGGGACGCGGAGCGTCCCGGGCGGCATTCCCACGCGGAGCGTGGGAACGATCAGTGCGAGGCAAACCGACGCAGGTATTCGACGTGTTCGCGATGCGCGACATCCTGCACCACCGGCTTCAACCGCACCTTCGCCCCCGGCAAACACTGCGCCAGCCGCGCCAATGCCAACGGCGTCAACGCCCCCAATCGCGGATAGCCGCCAATGGTCTGCCGATCATTGAGCAGCACAATCGGCTGCCCGTCCGGCGGCACCTGAACCGCCCCCAGCGGGATGGCTTCGGAAATCATCGGCTTACCCTGATACTGCAATGCCGTTCCCAGCAAGCGGATGCCCATCCGGTCGGCACGGCTGTCGAGGGTCCAGACACTGTTGAACGCGTCAAACGAACTCTGGCCACTGAACTCGCCGATCTGCGCACCAAGGACCAGGTCCAGCGGCGCGTTGAGTTTGAAATCCGGCACCTGTTCCGGCGCCAATTCCCGCAGCAAAAGCAGCGAGCTGCCCGAGTAGCTCAACTGCGCATCTTTGGCCAACGCCCGGCCCATACCGTCAAGCCCACCGAGTTCCTCACGGACCACCGTTGCGCTACTGCCCAACACCTTTGGCGCATCAAATCCGCCCGGGGCCGCCAAATAAGCCCGGGCGCCAAGCAGTGGCTGGATGAATTGCAACTGCTGACCTTTGTTCAGCCTGAAACTGCGCCACGGCGCCAACGCCTCGCCATCCACCTGCGCCCCCAGATCCGCGCCGGCCAACGCCAGCACACAATCTTCTTCGGCAACGACGGTGAACCCGCCGAGGGTGATTTCAATCACCGGTGCATCCAGGGCATTGCCCAGCAACCAATTGGCCCAAGACATCGATCGCCAATCCGCCGCCCCGCCCTGGGTCACGCCCAGATGCCGCACGCCAAAACGGCCAGCGTCCTGCAACAGGCACAGCGGTGTACTCGCTTCTATTGATAGACGGCTCATGCCTGCGCCTCCAACGGCGTGTCATCACCGCCCAGATTGATGAATTCGGCATGACTGATGGCTTCGAAGCGCACCGTATCGCCCGGTTGCATCAGGCTGTAGCCGTCGCGTTCGCGGTCGAACAATTTGGCCGGGGTGCGGCCGATCAGATTCCAGCCACCGGGAGACACCACCGGGTAAGCGGCGGTTTGCCGTTCGGCGATGCCGACGCTTCCCGCGGCCACCTTTTTACGCGGAGTGTTTAAACGCGGCGCCGCCAGCGCTTCTTCCACCAGCCCCATGAAGGCGAAACCCGGCGCGAAACCCAGGGCGAACACCTGATATTCGCGCTCGCTGTGGCGGCGGATCACTTCATCCACGGCCAATCCGCTGCGCTGGGACAACAGGCTCAACTCCGGGCCAACGCTCAAGTCATACCAGACCGGCAACACATGGCATTTGCCGGGGGTGCAGGCGTTGGGCGACAAATCGATCAAGGCCTCGGCGATCAGCTCCCGAGCCTGGGCCGGACTCAACGCGGTCAGGTCGTAATGCACCATCAACGTCGTATAGGACGGCACCAAATCGATCAGATGCCCGGCGAACGCAGCACGCAGACTTTCGCTGGCGGCGAGCATCCACGGCATGTTGGCCTCGCTGATTTCATCGAACAGACGGACCATCAAGCAATCCAGCGCCACCACTTCTACCCGCAGGTTCATGGCGCGCTCTGCTGATCAAGTGCTTCGCGGATACGCCGCACGGCGGCTACCGAACTGGCATTGTCGCCGTGTACGCAAAGGGTGTTGGCTTGCAAGCGCAAGGCACTGCCATCGCTGGCCGTAAGGTTGCCGCCGCGAGCAATGGTCAGCGCCTGTTCGATGATTGTCTCGGGATCGTGATGCACTGCGCCTGGCAGTTGTCGCGAAACCAGCATTCCAGCGCTGTCGTAAGCACGATCGGCGAAAGCTTCGAACCACAGGGTCACGCCGTATTCATCGCCCAATTGCTGGGCTGCGCTGTTGTCGCGAGTGGCCATCAACATCAGCGGCAACTGGCGATCATAGGCCGCCACAGCCTGAAGCACTGCGCGCAACTGCGCCGGGTTGGCCATCATGTCGTTGTACATCGCGCCGTGCGGTTTGACGTAACTCACCCGCCCGCCCTGGGCCCGGCAAATGCCGTCGAGAGCGCCGATCTGGTAATGCACAATGTCCTGAAGTTCCTGGGCGGTGTAGGCCATGGAACGACGGCCGAAGCCGACCAGATCCTGATACGCCGGATGTGCGCCGATCTGCACGCCGTTGCTCAAGGCCAGGCTGACCGTCTTGCGCATGATGCTCGGGTCGCCGGCATGGAAGCCGCAGGCGATGTTGGCGCAATCGATGAAGGGCATGACCTCGGCGTCCAGACCCATGGTCCAGTTGCCGAAACTCTCGCCGATGTCGCAGTTCAATAGCAGGCGGTTCACGGTGAACACTCCTGTAGGTTTTATTCTTTTAGCTGTAGGCATTTGCCCGCAGATTATCAGTTACTCGGCTTCGAGTTGCTTGCCACGGGTTTCCGGCAGGCTCAGCGCCGCAAGGATCACCACCCCGTAGGACACCGCCGCAAAAGCACCGATTCCCACGCTCAATGGCACCTTCTGGCTCATCAAACCGATCAACAGCGGGAACAATGCCGCCAGCGCCCGGCCGATGTTGTAGCAAAAGCCCTGGCCGGAACCGCGAATCCGCGTTGGAAACAGCTCGGTCAAGAACGCGCCCATGCCACTGAAAATCCCCGAAGCGAAGAAGCCCAGAGGAAAGCCCAGCCAGAGCATCACGCCATTGCTGACCGGCAATTGGGTGTAGAGCAGAACAATGGTGAACGAGCCGACCGCGAACAGAATGAAGTTCTTCTTACGCCCGAGGATGTCAGTCAAATACGCACTGATGACGTAACCGACGTAGGAACCGACGATCACCATCGCCAGATAACCGCCCGTACCGAGTACGCTCAAACCGCGTTCGTTCTTCAGAAAGGTCGGCAACCAGGAGGTGATCGCGTAGTAACCGCCGAGGGCACCAGTGGTCAGTACCGACGCGCGAATCGTGGTGAACAGGATGCCGGGAGCGAAGATCTCGTAGAACTTTGCCGGGTTGCTGGGTTCTTGCTTGGCCTTGGCTTCGCGATAGATTTCCGGGTCCTTGACCAGTCGGCGGACGAAGATCACGAAGATCGCCGGCACGATGCCAAGCAGGAACAGAGCGCGCCAGGCGTCCTCCGGCGGCAGTACCGAGAACAGCAGCGCATACAGGATCGCCGTCAGTCCCCAACCCAATGCCCAGCCGGATTGCACCATGCCCACCGCTTTGCCGCGGTCCTTGGCACGAATCACTTCACCCATCAGCACCGCGCCGGCGGTCCATTCGCCGCCGAAACCGAAGCCCATCAGCGTGCGGCTGATCAGCAGTTGCTCGTAGTTCTGGGCGAAACCGCAGAGGAAGGTGAAGAAGGCGAACCACAGTACGGTGAGTTGCAAAGTGCGGACGCGACCGATGCGGTCGGAGAGAATCCCCGCCACCCAACCGCCGATGGCCGAGGCGATCAAGGTGCTGGTGTGAATCAGCCCGGCCTCGCCGGTGGTGATGCCCCACATCGCAATCAGGGTCGGCACCACAAAGCTGAGCATCTGGGTGTCCATGCCGTCCAGGCCATAGCCGATCTTGCAGCTCCAGAACGTGCGACGTTCCTGCTGATTGATGTTGCGGTACCAGTCGAAAGGTCCCGGGTGAACCGTGGCTTTGGGGATGTCGAGCGTGTCGGGCGCACTCATGGCAAATCTCCGCGCTAATTTTTATTGGTATTGTTCTGAACCCCGACGACGCCTATCGTGGGGACCGGATGGCCTGATTTTTGGGCTCCTTGCCCTGTTACGTCCAACTAATAAAACCCCGCCCTAGACATAAGAAAACCTTATCCCTCAGGCGGGTCGCAAGAGCTGACCCCCATGAACCTGAAGTTTCTCGAGACCTTTGTCTGGGTCGCCCGACTCAAGAGTTTTCGCCTGACGGCAGACAAGCTCTTCACTACCCAGGCGTCGATTTCCAGCCGCATTGCCGTGCTCGAAGGCGAGCTCGGGGTGAAGCTGTTCCTGCGCGATTCTCGCGGCGTGAGCCTGACGCCCGAAGGCCTGAAAGTGCTCGAATATGCCGAGCAGATGATGGATACGATGCAGGCGCTCAAGCACTCGATCGAAACGCGCTCAAGCAAGGTCGGACGGGTCCGGATCGGTGTCATGGACACCGTCATCCACACCTGGTTGAGCCCGTTGGTGGCGCAAATGATGGATCACTATCCACTGGTGGAAATCGAGCTGGTGGCCGATACCGCGCTCAACCTCTGCGATCAGCTGCAAAAAGGCTTTCTCGATCTGATCCTGCAAACCGACCTGTTGCGTCAGGAAAGTGTGCGCAGCCTTGAACTGGCCAGTCACCCGATGGGCTGGATTGTGGCTACGAACTCGATCTACAACCGCGAGTATTCCGGCATTGCCGACCTGGCGCGGGAACGGATCATTACCTATTCGAAAAACTCCCATCCGCATCAGGAAATTCTCGCCCTGATGCAGGCCAACGGCATCCTGACGCCACGATTGAACTGCGTGAACTCGGTATCGGCGATCACCCGGTTGCTGCGGGACGGTTTCGGTATTGGTGCGCTGCCACCGGTGCTGGTCGCCGAGGAACTGGCGCGGGGGAATTGACCTTGCTGGCCATCTACCAACGGCCACCGAATTTGCAGGTGGTGGTGTCGTGGCGGGTGGGCGTGGAGTGGGTCGAGGAGATTGTTTCGTTATGTCAGCAAGTGCTGGACGGGTATGCGAAGAAGGTGGGTGAAAACTACATCGTCCTCAGCAAACCTTCGGTGAGCTGAAATTGATCGCTCCCACGCTCCGCGTGGGAATGCAGCCGGGACGCTCCGCGTCCCATTCAGAGCCGAACGCAGAGCGTCCGTTGAGGCATTCCCACGCAGAGCGTGGGAACGATCACTCGACAGGTCGGTGGCGCTCATTACAACCCGCGCACATCCCGGTCTTCGATCGGCCGGCTCTGGCGCAGGCGTTTGCCACCCAGCACCACCCAGTCGATCAGACGGAACAGGCATTCAATGCCGAACGACAACAGCAACGCCCCGCTCATGCCCCAGATCATCGCTTCCGGCGTCAGCAGGATCTGATAGCTGTAGCCGTTCCAGGTTTCCTTGCGAATATCCGGATCGGCCGCCAGTGCGACCTGCAGCAAGCGGATGTACCACGGGCCTTGCATGGCCTGGAACTGTTTATCGAGGGCCAGTTGACGGGTGAGCAAGGTGCTCAGGCTGTCGGCATCGCTGCGAAAGATCGGGTCTTCACTGGCGCGGTAATGAGCCACCAATGCCTGCATGTCCCCCTTGAAGAACTGATTCGCCGTGCCCTGAAAACCGCTCAGACCAGTTTGCGCCTCAATCAGATGCGCTTCGACGCGCTTGGCATAGTCGCTGATAAACCCCGGCACCTGGACACCGATCAACAGGCCCGCCGCGAACAACACCAGCCGTAGATAACTGAGCAACATGAAGGGAAATCCTTATTCGGTCTTGCCCTGGCTGACGCATTCACCGCGTCGCCAAAGGCTCCATTGGCCCGGTTCGTAGCGGGTCCAGGTTTCGTTTTCGGTCAAGGGTTCGGTGGCGATCACCGTGACCACGTCGTTGGGCGTGGTTTCGGCCTGGAAATCGACGATCACATCGACGTCCTTCAAGCGCGCCGGGCCGAAGGGCGCGCGACGGGTGATTTGCGCCAGTTTGGTCGAGCAATAGCAGAACAACCAGTCGCCATCGCTGAGCAGGCAGTTAAACACGCCTTTGCTGCGGTATTCGGCACAGGCGGCTACCAGGTCTGGCAGCAGTTCTTCGACCTCTACCGGTTCCGGGAACGCGGCGCGCACGCGGTTGAGCAAATCGCAGAACGCCGCTTCGCTGTCGGTATCGCCGACCGGGCGGTAAAAACTCTTGATCGGTTGAAAGTCCGCCAGTTGGCCGTTATGGGCAAAACACCAGTTACGGCCCCACAACTCACGTACAAACGGATGGGTATTGGACAGGCAGACCTTGCCGACATTGGCCTGGCGGATGTGCCCGATCACCACTTCGCTCTTGATCGGATAGCGCTGCACCAGGTTCGCGACTTCGGACTCACAGCTCGCCGCCGGGTCCTGAAACAGGCGCAGGCCACGGCCCTCGTAAAAAGCGATGCCCCAGCCGTCACGGTGCGGACCGGTGCGGCCGCCGCGCTGCATCAGCCCGGTGAAGCTGAACACGATATCGGTCGGGACATTGGCGCTCATGCCCAATAACTCACACATGCTCGGATTCTCGCTGAAAGGCAGGGGCAGGTTACAGTCGCGGTTCGACCCGCATTCGCTGAGGGTTGCTCGGCACCGGTGGACGACCGTAACGATCGTCGCCCGCACCGCCGAATGGATGATCCTCTTCAGGTTCATCGGCCCGGGCCGCAGCCTTGGCAGCGGCGGCCTGTTCCTTGCGAGCGTTGGCCGCACGTTCGATAGGGAAACGGATCGCCACGAATACCAGGTAAATGCCGAAGGCGATCATGCCGTACATGAACAGGTCGGAAACCGCGCGCCAGGCGTTGTTGCCGACCTTGAACATCAGGTCAAGGGCCGTAATGGCGATGGCCGGGGCAACTTTTTCCTTCACCGGATCAATGATGGTCGGGCAGAACAGCAACACGGCAACCAATAGCCGTAGCGGCTCACGCAGCCAGCGCCACATCCAGCGGGTAATGCGCATCCACACCAACAGGCAGCCCAAAGCGGCGAAGGCGTAGAGGCCCCAAGCGATCAGATAGTCGTTCTCGGTCATGGTGTCCATGGCAAGGCAGGCAAAGAGGCGCTTATAGTAACGACTTTTCGCACGTCAGGCTGCCCCAATACCAGTCTGTAAAACGCATCCCCTGTGGGAGCGGGCTTGCTCGCGAAAGCGGTGTGTCAGTCAACAGAGATGTTGAACGTGCTGGCCCCTTCGCGAGCAAGCCCGCTCCCACACGTTGCGAAGCCCTTATTCCGTACATTGTTCGAGAGCCCTTCATGCCCCTATCCGTCAACGTTTCCGACGCTCCCATCGCCCACAAGGCCGAAGGCGACGACCCGTATGCCTGGCTGCAGGAGCGCGACACCCCCGCGGTGCTCGACTACCTGAAAGCGGAAAACCGCTACCAAGAGGCGCAAACCGCCGATCAGGCCGGGCTACGTGAAACTCTGTTCGAAGAGATCAAGGCCCGGATTCTCGAAACCGACCTGTCCCTCCCCTCCCCTTGGGGCCCATACCTGTATTACACGCGCACCACGGCCGGTGATGAATATGCCCGTCACTACCGCTGCCCGCGCCCGGCCGATAACAGCCTGCAGCTCGACGAAAGCCAGGAACAGCTGCTGCTGGACCCGAATGAACTGGCCAACGGCGGCTTCTTTTCCCTCGGCGCCTTCAGCATCAGCCCGGACCACCAGCGTCTGGCCTACAGCATCGACGCCACCGGCGATGAGATTTACACGCTGTTCGTGAAGGAATTGTCCAACGGCCGTGTCAGTGAACTGGAATTCCAGGATTGCGACGGCAGCATGACCTGGGCCAATGACAGCCTGACGCTGTTCTTCGGCGAGCTGGACGACACCCATCGCCCGCACAAACTGTTCCGCTATCGGCTGGACGGTACGGCGGCCGAAGAAGTGTTCCATGAGCCGGACGGTCGATTCTTCATGCATTGCTACCGCTCCAGTTCCGAGCAGCAATTGCTGCTGTCGCTGGGCAGCAAAACCACCAACGAAGTCTGGGTGCTCGACGCGTTCCAGCCGCAGCAAGCCTTTACCTGCATCGCTCCGAGGGTTGAAGACCATGAGTACGACGTCGACCACGGCGCGCTCGACGGTCAATGGACCTGGTTCATTCGCACCAATCGCGACGGCATCAACTTTGCCCTGTACCACGCCGCCGACACCGGCGTGGCACCGACCGAGGCCGACTGGCAAAACCTGATCCCGCACAGCGACACGGTGATGATCGAAGGCATGAGCCTGAATGCCGGTGCCATGACCCTGAGCTTGCGTGAGGGTGGCTTGCCGATCATCGAAGTTCATCCGCAAGACCTGCCGAGCTACCGCGTGCAATTACCGGACGCGGCCTACAGCCTTCATGTACAGAACAGTCTGGAGTTCGTCAGCGACAGGATCCGCCTGCGCTATGAAGCGCTGAACCGCCCGGCGCAAATCCGCCAGTTGGTATTGGGCAACGGCGAGCAGAAAGTCCTCAAGCAAACCCCGGTACTTGGCCCGTTCGACGCCGATGCCTACGTCAGTCAGCGCCTGTGGGCGACCGCACCTGACGGTACGAAAGTGCCGATCAGCCTCGTCGTCAAACGCGAAGCACTCGGCAAGCCGACGCCGCTTTATCTGTACGGCTATGGCGCTTATGGCGAAAGCCTCGACCCGTGGTTCTCCCACGCCCGCTTGAGTCTGCTGGACCGTGGCGTAGCGTTCGCCATCGCTCACGTGCGTGGCGGCGGTGAACTGGGCGAAGCCTGGTATCGCGCCGGCAAGCAGGAACACAAACACAACACGTTCAGCGACTTCATCGCCTGCGCCGAACACCTGATCGCCAATAGCTTCACGACTTCACAGCAACTGGCGATCAGCGGCGGCAGCGCCGGTGGCCTGCTGATCGGCGCGGTGCTCAATCAGCGGCCGGAGTTGTTTGCTGCTGCGATTGCCGAAGTGCCGTTCGTCGACGTGCTGAACACCATGCTCGACCCGGACCTGCCGTTGACCGTTACCGAATATGACGAGTGGGGCAATCCTGAAGAACCGGACGTCTATGATCGGATCAAGGCCTACGCGCCGTACGAAAACGTCACCGCACAAGCTTATCCGGCGATGCTGGTGATCGCCGGCTACAACGACAGTCGCGTGCAGTACTGGGAGGCGGCCAAGTGGGTGGCGAAATTACGCGCGACCAAAACCGACACAAATCCCCTGCTGCTCAAGACCGAATTGGGTGCCGGGCACGGCGGGATGAGCGGTCGGTATCAGGGATTACGTGACGTAGCACTCGAATACGCATTTGTTTTCAAGGTTTTGGGCATCGCCTGAGGAACTTGGCCCGGCGTGTCGGTCTTAACACCGAACACCGATACACCATACATCCCCCTGTGGGAGCGGGCTTGCTCGCGAAGAGGCCATCACATTCAACATTAATGTTGTCCGGCACACCGCCTTCGCGAGCAAGCCCGCTCCCACAAGGGAATTGCGGTGATTTCGAATTCGAGCCTGCAACAGACACAAGAAAAAGACCGTGACGACATGTCAGAACCGACCTTACTGAACAACGAAATTCGCGACTGGCTGATGGACTGTGGCCTGTTCGATCAACTGCTGCCGGCGGACTTCGCCACGGCTTCGGGCTATTTCAGCATCAGCACCATTGCTCAGGGCGAAGAGATTTTCCATGAGGGCGATGCCGGCAGCTTCATGTGCATCATCCACACCGGCCAGGTGGCGGTGCAGAAAACCAACAGCGACGGGCACCTGGTGACCATGGCAACGTTGCGCAGCGGTCGGGCGTTCGGCGAAATGGCCGTACTCGACGGCGAACGCCGCTCGGCCAGCTGCGTGGCCGCCAGCAATTGCCAGTTGCTCAACCTGGGCAAGGACTCGCTGGAAAAGATGCTCAACGATGCGCCGAAAATCGCCGCCAAAATCATCCGCGCCCTTGCCGTTTCCCTCTCCAAACGCTTGCGCATGGCCGATGGGCAACTGCTCTCGCAGCAGGTTTAACCGCCGGGCGGTTTGGCTTTCGACGGGTTTTGCTCCGGCACCGGCAGTGGCTGGTCCTTGGCGGGCGGGCCAGGCATTTCAATCGGCACCAACGGCGGACCGCCACTGCCGGGCCCGACCTTGGGTGCGCTGGTCGGGGTGATTTGCGGGTACGGTGTCGGGGTCGCGGTGCCGGGCGAACCGGGCAGCGGCGCAGGGCTGGTCGGAATGGTTTGCAGCTGCTGGGCCTGCACTGCAGTTATCGAGAGCGCGGCCAAGGCAATGACCGTTAGAATGGTGCGCTTCATCAATGGCTCCGTTGGCCTTGTTGTCTTTTTGCAGGCTACTCCCAACTGCGCGTGTTTGCCTTCTCCCTCTTATGCCAATTTCTCCTCAAGTGAGTCCCATGAAACGTTTCGTTCTGCTCGACACCACTCCAATTCCTGAAAATGGCGGTGCCTTGTGCCTGTTCGAATACGGTGAGGATTTCGTCATCAAGATTCAGGGCGGCGACGGCGGGCAACTGATGAACACCCGCATGCACGGCTCGGAAGACGCTCTGGCGGAGATCCCGTGCCGTAAAGTGGCCGGCCGGCCGAATTCGCGCGTGCTGATCGGCGGCCTGGGCATGGGTTTCACCCTCGCCTCGGCCCTCAAGCACCTGGGAAAGACCGCTGAAGTGGTGGTCGCCGAACTGGTCCCGGGCGTGGTGGAGTGGAATCGTGGACCGCTCGGTGAGAAAGCCGGGAACCCGCTGCTGGACCCGCGCACGGTCATTCGCATGGAAGACGTGGCCAACGTCCTGCAAGCCGAGCCGCAAGGTTTCGACGCAATCATGCTCGACGTCGACAACGGCCCCGAAGGCCTGACCCAGAAGGCCAACAGCTGGCTCTACTCCGCTGGCGGCCTGAGCGCCTGCGCCAAGGCCCTGCGGCCCAAAGGCGTGCTGGCCGTCTGGTCCGCGAGCGCTGACCGACAGTTTTCCGACAAACTGAAGAAGGCCGGCTTCAAGGCCGAGGAAGTCCAGGTCTTCGCCCACGGCAACAAAGGCACCCGTCACACCATCTGGATTGCCGAGAAGCTCAAGGGCTGAGCTAAACTGCGTTTAATACCGTCATTAGTCTTTTACAAAGGTGAACCCATGAGTTCGTCAACACCGACCAACACGTCGAAACTGGACCGCATCCTTGCCGACAACCAGCGCGACAAGGAAATGGGTTACCGCGACAAGGCCCTGAAAATGTACCCGCACGTGTGCGGTCGCTGCGCCCGTGAGTTTTCCGGCAAGCGCCTGAGCGAACTGACCGTGCACCACCGCGACCATAACCACGACAACAACCCTCAGGACGGCTCGAACTGGGAATTGCTGTGCCTGTATTGCCACGACAACGAACACTCGCGGTACACCGATCAACAGTATTTCGGTGAAGGCTCGCTGAGCTCGCCGACAATCGCCAAGGCAACGCATAACCCGTTTGCCGCGTTGGCCGGCCTGATGAAGAAAGACGAGTAACCCGCTAACTGATCGTTCCCACGCTCTGCGTGGGAATGCAGCCCGGGACGCTCCGCGTCCCTTTCACAGCCGAACGCGGAGCGTCCGTTGAGGCGTTCCCACGCAGAGCGTGGGAACGATCACTGACCACCCCTCCCCCAATATCCCCGTATAATCGCCGTTTTTTCCCCGAAGGCACCCCGCTCGTGGCAGACAAACGGTACAGCTGCATTGGTTTGTATAACCCCAAATCACCGGAGAACGTCGGTTCGGTGATGCGCGCCGCTGGCTGTTATGGCGTGGCGTCCGTGTTTTACACCGGCAAGCGTTATGAACGCGCCGCCGATTTCGTCACCGACACCAAGCGCGTCCACTACGACATTCCGCTGATCGGCATCGACGATCTGAAGAAAATCCTGCCGCTGGGCTGCGTGCCGGTCGCCGTGGAACTGGTGGACGGTGCCCGTTCGCTGCCGGAATACACCCATCCGGACCGCGCGCTGTACATCTTCGGCCCGGAAGACGGCTCGCTGGATAAAGAGATTCGCGACTGGTGCGAAGACGTGGTCTACATCCCGACCACTGGCTGCATGAACCTGGCGGCCACCGTCAACGTCGTGCTCTATGACCGCATGTCCAAGGGACTCAACACCCGCTCCGGGGCAAAATTCCGCTGATTCACCGCACATTCGATGGAACAAGCCGCCCGCCTTGGCAGTCAGCTTAAATATCTATTCTTGAAGCAGCATTCCAGCCAGGAGACAGATCATGAGCGAGCTCAAACGCGTAGAACGCATCGAATCCACCCCGTTCCAGACTCACACTGAGCAGAACGTGCAGGGTTGGGAACGCATCGGTTCCCTGGCCGGCGGTGTGATCATGGTCGGCAAGGGCCTGCGTCGCGGCGGTGTATTCGGCTTGATTCAAGTGGCGATCGGCGGCGTGGCCCTGGCGCGGGGCATTACCGGGCACAGTTCGGCGAAAAGCCTGCTGGAGAAAAGCCGTCAGGACATGAACAACGTGCGGGCGAAGATTCAGCGGGCGGGTGAAGAGTTGAACCGGTTGAAGGCGAATGCCGAAGCGGCGACCAATACCGCCACAGTGACCGGCGATGATTCGTTGAAGTCGCCTAAACCCGGGGCTTGACCTAGAACTGATCGTTCCCACGCTCTGCGTGGGAATGCCGCCAGGGACGCTCCGCGTTCCGCTTCTGGAGGTGACGCAGAGCGTCACGGGATGCATTCCCACGCAGAGCGTGGGAACGATCAGTTCAGGAGCGAGCTATCGAGTACTTGGGAAGATTCACCAATGATGCTTTCGGCCAGCTGAACAAACTCCTTGGTATCCACGCTCTGCAAACGAATCGCCCCGCGTAACACATCATCCAGCGAACGCTTGTTGCGGGTCTTCAGGCGAATCTCGCGATCCAGCTCCTGCAATAACACGACCGCTTTCGACACCTGCGCCGGGCTGACCTGCTCAGCACGCAAGGTCGTGACCTTCTGGCTATCCTTGGCCAACTTCTTCTGCAGACCCTCATACCGCTCATCGCTCATGCCGCCGGCGCGGCGCACCAGTTCAATGGCGTAATACTCGGCCAATCCTTCGCTGATCCAGTCACTGCGCTGCTGATCGTTGATCCGTCCGAACACCTGCGCCAATTCCCGCACCAGCGCACTGCTGCCGCTTTCGCTGACCAGCGGCAGACGCGTGTTCAGGTAGATCGATTCACGCGCGCCCAGGCTGCCGCGCCACATCGGGTCATTGGCACCGACGATCAACAATTTGGCGGGATGACGGGGATACACCGCCTGCACTTGCGGCCAGACAAAGGTCAGCAGCGTCAGCACATCCATGCGGCGCATGCCCTGGCCCTGAGGCGAGGCAACGGTGACCTCGGTTTCCCCAAGCCGCGTGCGACGGCTGCCGAGGTGGCCGGCGAGCATCCAGCCCGTGGGCCGGTCGAACAAGCGAGATACGTTATCGACCCGGAATTTGTTCTTGCCGATTCGCGGCCAGGCGGTTTCAACGCTTTTCCAGCCTGCGGGCAATTCGAACTCAAGGCGTGAAACCAACTCGATGCCGTCCTGCTGATCGAGTTTGGCCGCCGGCACCAGATCGTCGCCGCGCATCAATGCCCAGGTTGGCGTCATGCGCGTATCGAAGCTGCCGCTCTTGCGCCCGTGGCTGATGCGTACGCGGTAGGTCAGGCTGGCCTTGTCGGCGGCCGGACGCCAGACACCACGGGCCTGCTTGCCCGGCGTGAGCTGCCATTGGCCGTCGGCCTTGAAATCGCTGTAGTGACTGCCATCGCCCAGGTCGAAATCCAGACTGCGCACCGCCGCGCCCTGAGCCAGGGTCAGCCGCACTTCGGCCTGATCGCTTTGCGGCAACAGGCGTACGTGGTAATCCAGATCAACCTTCTTCGCTGCCCACGCGGGCGAACCCAGGGCCAAAAGCCCAAAGGCCAACGCCAGCCGAAATCCCACAGCCATACCCACTCCTTGTGGCGAGCGAGCTTGCTCGCGCTGGGCTGCGTAGCAGCCCTGAATACCAGCAAACACTACAAATTTTGTGGAGGAATCAACCCGCCCGAAAAATCAGATGGTCTTCCCAATCGTCATCAGCCACGCTGCCTTCGGCGAGCATGCGCCCGGACTGGGAAATTTGCGCGTGGTGCACAGCATCGCGATCACCGCACACCAGATGATGCCAAAGTGGCAGGTCCTTGCCTTCGCTGACCAGTCGATAGCCGCAGGACGGCGGCAGCCATTTGAACTCATCGGCCTTGCCCGGTGTGAGCTGGATGCAGTCGGGGACGAAATCGCGGCGGTTCGGGTAATCGGTGCACTGACAGGTTTTCAGGTCCAGCAGTTTGCAGGCGATACGCGTGTAATAGACGCTGTTGTCGTCTTCATCTTCGAGCTTTTGCAGGCAGCACAGGCCACAGCCGTCGCACAGCGATTCCCACTCTTCTTTATCGAGTTGATCGAGGGTTTTGCGTATCCAGAACGGTTCGACTTTGGCGGCCATGGCTCAAGCATCAACATCAGGTGGTGAAAAGGCCGCCAGTCTAGTGCCAAGGCCCTTGTGGGCCAAGCGTTGGCGACTGCCGGTAAGAACGAGCTTGTCAGTTATTGCGCCGCCCAGTAGGGTTTTGCGTCGCCCCACTCTTTCAAACGTAGCAAGGAATCACTCGATGAGCGCTAACCCACGCGTTGCCGACTATGCCATCCACCCTCAGTTCACCGACCGTTGGTCGCCTCGCGCCTTTACCGGCGAAAGCATCCCGGAAGAAACCCTGCTGAGCTTCTTCGAAGCCGCGCGCTGGGCGCCATCGGCGTACAACTCGCAGCCTTGGCGGTTTCTCTACGCGCGTCGCGACACGCCAAACTGGGAGCGTTTCCTGGGCCTGTTGAATGAGTTCAACCGCGGCTGGGCGCAGCACGCCTCGGCACTGGTGATCGTGATCTCGAAAACCACCTTCGCGGTGCCTGGCGCTACCGAAGAAACCCCGGCCTTGTGGCACACCTTCGACACCGGTTCCGCTTGGGGCCACCTGGCGTTGCAAGCGAGCATCAGCGGCTGGCACACCCACGGCATGGCCGGTTTCGACCAGGACCTGACTCGCAAGGAGCTGAACATTCCAGAGGGTTATGCACTGCACGCTGCGGTAGCGGTGGGCAAACTGGGCGACAAAGCGACGCTGGCGGAGTACCTGCAAGCACGCGAAGAGCCAAGCCCGCGTCGCCCGCTGAGCGAGTTGGCGGCTGAAGGCGACTTCACCCTCTAAGCGCGCTGAACCCGATCATTCCCACGCTCTGCGTGGGAATGCCGGCAGGGACGCCCCGCGTTCCGCTTTGAGATGTGACGCAGAGCGTCACGGGATGCATTCCCACGCAGAGCGTGGGAACGATCGTCGGTGTAATTCAATACCCGCGATTGAAATCCACTTCCCCGCGCAATGCCTCACCCGCCTGATACGCCCGCAGGTTCTCGACAAACAGGTTCACCATCATCGATGGCGAGGTCGGTGCCGAACTGTGGCCGGTCAGCAGCAGGCCCCAGGCGGTCCAGAACGGATGACGTTGCGGCAGCGGCTCCTGACGGCAGACGTCGATCACTGCACCCGCCAGATGCCCTTCCTTCAAGGCCTCCACCAGGTCCGCATCGACCACCGCCACGCCACGCCCGACGTTGATGAACAACCCGGTCGGCTTGAACTGCTTGAACAGCGTCGCGTCGTAAAGGTCGTGGGTGTTTGGCGTATTCGGCAGCAGATTGATCACGTAATCGACTTCACCCACCAGACGCGGCAGATCAGCCAGTGCCCCGACTTCGACAAACGGCGCCTGCTCGCGGGCTTCGCTGGCGATGCCGTACAACTCGACGCCGAACGGCAGAAGAAACTGCGCCACGGTCTGACCGATATCACCGGTGCCAACGATCAACACTTTGCGACCGGCCAGGCTTTGGCCCTGGCGACTGTCCCACTTGCGCTCGACCTGGCTGACCAGCCGCGGCAGCACTTCGCGCTCGTGGCCGAGCATGTAGGTCAGCACGTATTCGGCCATGACTTGACCAAAAATCCCTACCGCCCGAGTCAGGCGATAGTGACGTGGCAAGCCATCGGCCAGCAGCGGCGTAATGCCCGCCCAGGTCGATTGCAGCCATTGTGGCTCGTGCCCCTGACGCAGCAAGGTCGCCAGCAGGTCCGGCTGACCGAGCCAGATCGGACAATCAGCGGCCAGGCTGGCCAGTTCGGCGGAGTCGCCGCTGGTCAGCACTTCCAGGTCGGGCGCTGCTTGACGCAACAGCTGGGCGTACACCGGGTGGTCGTGTTCAGCAATCAGCACGCGCATGGTTCAAACCTTTCAAAAACAGAGCAGACGGCCACCGACGGAGTAACGCTCCATCGCCCTGGCCATCGCCAAAATCATTCCAGTGTTTCATAAAGGCTCTGAACAGAGCCTGTCTGCCGGTCACATCGGGTCGTTGCGGCGCAGCAATTCTTCCGGCAAATGTTCGATGTACTCGTCTTCGGCCGGTGGCATCTGCAAGTGATAACCCTGCTTCTCAAGGTTTTCCAGCACCACGGTGATGTCCTCGCGCGACAGTTTGCGCTCGGGGGTCAGCACCAGGTCGAAGGCGTGATGCGGTTTGCCGAAGGCGGCCATCAGACTTTCCGGAACGCGCTCCAGTGCATCGCTTTTGAGCACATAGAGGTACATCTCGTTTTTCTTCAGGCTTCGATAGATGGAGCAAATACGTTTCAAGGCTGTTCTCCGGCGGTGGCCAGGCTGTCGAGCAGCGCCTGGCCCATCAATTCGCGGCGCCAGCCACGCAGCGAATCAGGCAATTGGTAAGGACCGTTGGGATAGCCGCTCTTGAGCAGCGCTTCCAGGGTTTTCTTGCGCAGCATCAGTTCCGGCGCAATGTTCAAGCGTTCTGCTTCGGCCTGGCCGATCGCACGCAGCTGTTTGACCAGTGCGGCGGCGTCCATCGGCAAAGGCTCCGGCACCGCAGGCGGCCATTGATCAGGCGACACACTGCCAGAGCGCTTGATCAGATCAAGCAGAAACTCGCCGTCCTGACGCACGGTACGCGGGTGCATGTCTTCGATTTTTGCCAACGCGCCGAGGTTGTCCGGCTGAGTCCGTGCCAACGGCCACAGGGAATGCTCACGCACGATGCGGTTGCGCGGCAGGTCACGGGCGCGGGCTTCGCGCTCGCGCCAGGCGCACAGTTCACGCAACACGGCGAGCTGGGCGCGAGAAAGCTTCCAGGCCAGCTTGGCTTCGCGATAGACCTCATACGGATCAACTTCGCGGCGCAGGTTGGCCACCAGCTCGGCGCCGTCTTCCAGGACCCAGGCGTACTTGTCATCAGAAAGCTTCGGACGAAGCTGTACGAAAACTTCCGCCAAATGCAAAGCATCTTCGGCAGCGTAGCTGATTTGGGTATCGGAAAGTGGACGTTGCAGCCAGTCGGAACGGGTCTCGCCCTTGGGCAGGTCGATGCCGAGCACTTCCTGCACCAGCCGCGAATAGCCCATGGAGAAACCCAGGTTCAGGTAAGCGGCGGCCAGTTGGGTGTCGAACAGCGGCGCCGGCAGGCTGCCGGTCAGGCGCAGCAGGACTTCGAGGTCTTCGCTGCACGCATGGACGACTTTGACCACGGCCGGGTTTTCCAGCAACGCGGCCAGCGGCTGCCAGTTGTCGATGGTCAGCGGGTCAATCAGGTAAGCGCGTACGCCATCGCCGATCTGCAGCAGGCCTGCAATCGGATAAAAGGTGTCGACCCGCATGAATTCGGTGTCGAGGGCAACGAATGGCAGCTGCTGCCACTCGGCACATAACTGACCGAGGCTATCGTTGTCGCGAATCCAGTGAATATCGATGGCCACACGGCTCTCCCTTGAAGAATGGCGCGCAGTATATATCGCCCCCGGCGATTTCCGCGCATTCACTGAACAAGAGCTTTAGCGAAAATGCCTGCCAAACAGCAAGAAATGTCTGACAAGCGGAGACTAGCGGGCCTTACGCAGTACGTAGACACGCATCCGCGCACAGCCGGGCAGGAAGTCCTGATGACTGAGCAAGCGCAAACCTGCGCGATTGAACTCGGCTTCCACGTCGGCCTTGCTGGCCAACGGTCGAGCGGCCTTCGTACGGTAGCCTTTGGAATGTGCATCGACCGGTACCGCCACAATCACCGTATCGCGACGGACCCGATGGAACTCCTTGAGCATTGCCAAACGATACTCGGGACAGGCGAAGTGTTGAAACAGCTGCATGCAAAAAAGGGTGAAGCACTTACTCTTTGGCCAGAACGCCGTCGATCACCGCACCGCGACATCCGGCAAACATATCCAGGTCCTGGTTGTAGACCTTGCTCTTGACCTCCAGCAAACCAAGCATCGAATGGAACAGGTTGTCCTGGCTCAAGGGCTTTTCGCGACTCAGTTGCAGGCAATGGGTGTCCACCGAGAACGACTTTTGATAGCTGTCGGAAAACCAGGCCAGCATCGCGACATGTTTTTGTTGTTCCGGCGCCAGCATGTAAGGCGTGCCATGCAGGAACAAGTTGTACTCGCCCAGGGATTCGCCGTGGTCCGACAGATAGAGCATCGCGGTGTCGACTTTGTCCTGATTGCTACGCAACAAATCGATCAGGGTGGACAGCACGTGGTCGGTATACACCAGGGTGTTGTCGTAGCCATTGACGATACTTTCGCGACTGCAATTGTTCAGGGCGTTACTTTCACAAACCGGGGTGAAGTGTTCGTACTCTTTCGGGTAGCGCTTGAAATACTCCGGACCGTGGCTGCCCATCTGGTGCAACACCAGTACCGTGTCTTTATCCAGCGTATCGATGAAGTGCTGCAAACCCTGCAGCAGGATTTCATCGCGGCATTCGCTATTGGCGCACAGTACCGGGTCCTTGAGGTTACTGACGTCGTCGAGGGTGACTCGATCGCAAGTGCCTTTGCAGCCTGATTGGTTATCGCGCCAGATCACGTCGAGCCCCGCGTGCTTGAGTACGTCCAGCAGGCCTTCCTCGTTTTTTGCCTTGCTCGCGTTGTAATTCTTGCGGCCCATGTCGGAGAACATGCACGGCACCGACACCGCTGTTTCCGTACCGCAGGAATGCACATCGGTAAAAGCGATCAGGCCGGCTTCTTTATCCAGTTTGGGTGTGGTGTCACGGTCATACCCCAGGATGCCGAAGTTCTCGGCCCGGGCACTTTCGCCCACCACCAGCACGGTCAGGGATTTGCGGCCGTGGGTTTGCCAGGCGGGATTTCGCTGGGCATCTTCGCCCAGCGTGACGAAGGGTTGCCGCGCAGAGGCGACCTGCTCACGCAGATAGCCGGCCGAGGCGCCAATGTAGTTGCTCGGCACCACCATCAGGCGCAACTCATGGTGATTGCGAAACAATGAGGACAAGCCTTGATAGTTAACCAGCGCAACCCCACCGATCACAGCAACTGACGCGACACTCACGAGAACTTTGCTGAGTAGCTCACGGTGCCAGTGACGGTAACTAACCGGCGTTCGCCATAATAAAAAGGACGGCAAAACCCCGAGCAAAACTATATAGGCAAGTAACTTGATCGAGAGTAAGTCCCGCACTTCTGTCGCATTGGTTTGCGCAAAGTTACGCAACATGCCGGTGTCAATCAAAACACCATATTGGCTCGTGAAATACGCCACTCCGGCGCTGATCATGAAGAGCAGGGTCAACACCGGCTTGAGCACAAACCGGAACGCCAGCAGGGTCAGTACAATGTTGAAGGCCGCCAGGATCATCAAGCCGAACGCCACGCGCATGACGATGCCTTGACCGTCAGATGCCGTGATCTCAAACAGATGCTGCCAGAGAACAAGATTGAACCCCATTAATAGAAAGGCACTGGCAATCAGTGTCACCCACTCGGGGCGCACGGCTTTAATCTTCAACATGATGATCGGCTGTTCCTGAAAAGAAGTGCCATCGGTAAATGTGAAAACTTCATTTACCGCGATTGCACTAATTTTAGGTAGCCAACCCTCAATTTTTTGTGAAAAAGAAGCCAACGATTAGTTGGCTCGTGGCATTAGACCAAGACTCTTGACTGATTTGAGAATGGTTCAGGTTCTGTTCAGGCTTGATGCAAATACCAGCGCCAGTCCTGCTCGCCGACTTCGCCCATGAACTGTCGATACTCGGCACGTTTTACCGCCAGGTACACGCCGAGGAACTCCCCGCCGAACGCTTCCCGTGCCCAGTTCGAACCTTCCAGCGCCCGCAATGTGGTCAGCCAGTCAGTCGGCAACAGTTCCGTGGCCTGGGCGTAGCCATTGCCCTCTACCGGCGCCCCAGGGTCGAGTTGTTCGCGAATACCGCGATGGATCCCGGCCAGAATCGCCGCAGCCGCCAGATACGGGTTGGCGTCGGCGCCACAGATGCGGTGTTCGATATGCCGGGAAAACGCCGGCCCGCCGGGCACGCGCAAACTCACGGTGCGATTGTCCACGCCCCACGTGGGTGCCAGCGGCGCATAGCTGTTGGTCTGGAAGCGACGGTAAGAGTTGGCGTTCGGACAGAACAGCAGCAACGAATCGAGCAAGGTGCTGAGCATCCCGCCAACCGCCTGTTTGAGCAGCGGCGTGCCTTCCGGGGCTTCGCTGGCGAACAGGTTGTTGCCCTCCTTGTCCGCCAGGCTGACGTGCATGTGCATGCCAGTGCCCGCCAGGTCATCGAACGGTTTGGCCATGAAGCAAGCGGTCATCCCGTGCTTGTGTGCCACGCCCTTGACCAGTCGTTTGTAGCGCACCGCTTCGTCCATCGCCTGCAAGGCGTCGGTACGGTGTTCGAGGGTGATTTCCACTTGTCCCGGTGCGTATTCGGAAATCGCCGTGCGCGCCGGAATGCCCTGGAGTTTGCAGGCGCTGTAGAGATCAGCCAGAAACGGTTCGATCTGCTCCAGTTCACGCAATCCGTAGACTTGCGTCCCGCGCGGACGACCGCCATCGACATCCCGCGCCGGTTGCGGCCGACCGTTGCTGTCGCGCTGCTGATCCAGCAGGTAGAACTCCAGCTCCGCCGCCATCACCGGGTAATAGCCGTCGGCCTGCAAGCCTTCGATGACTTTCGCCAGCAGATGCCGTGGATCGGCAACCGTCGCGGGCATGCCCTCCTTCGGGTGCATGCTGACCTGCACCGCCGCCGTAGGAATCAACCGCCAGGGCATGCGCGTCAAACTGCCGCTGATCGGGTACGCCCGGCAGTCGATATCGCCAACGTCCCAGACCAGGCCGGAGTTTTCCACGTCATCGCCATTGATGGTCAGGCCAAGAATGGTGCTCGGCAATGGCCGTCCGCTTTCGTACACCGCAAGCAACTCATCACGGTGCAGCAACTTGCCCCGCGGTACACCGTTGTTGTCGAGGATGAACAACTCGAACATCTCGATATCCGGGTTCTGATCCAGAAAGGTCAGGGCTTCTTGCTTGGAGGCGAAAGATGTCGTGGTAACACTCATGGGAATTCTCTTATTTCCGCGTCAGGCAAACGCACAGGCGTCGCCGCTTTGATCCCGGCGCTTAGCGCGGGACCTGTCAGAACAATCAACGGGAAATGCAGGAATCCGGTGGGCGCGCGTGGCGGCAGTGCCACAGCGCCCAAAAGGCTAATTCGGAGGGAAGTGCGACGGGACAACCGTCCATAGAAAGAACCACAGGAAACAGATGAGCCGCAGCGTCACACGAGAGGTTAAGTCGTTAAATCAGGATTTGAAGAACTTTGGTTGCGGATTGACTAAACAATCATCTCCAGACACCACTTATCCAATGTGGGAGCGGGCTTGCTCGCGAAAGCGGTGTGTCAGTCGATACTCATGTGGCTGACACGCCGCCTTCGCGAGCAAGCCCGCTCTCACAAGGATGCTGTTTCGCGGCAGTGTTATTTAATTTCTAAATACTGCTTGGGACTTTCTGATTTGCCGCCCGCACGCCTCGCGCGCCTAATCGGCGCCTTGTCATTCAAGGTCCGATAGATGGAAAACGTTCGCGCAATCTCCCGCCCCGCCGTCTGGCTGATGTTTAGCATCATTCTTGTCGCCCTGAACCTGCGGCCTTCCATGGCCGCCGTCGGTCCTTTGCTGTCGGCGATTCGCGGTGACATTGCGCTCAGTTTCAGCCTGGCCTCGTTGTTGACCATGCTGCCAGTGATGGCAATGGGGCTGGCGATGTTCTTTGGGCTGGGCGTCAGCCAACGAATCGGCGAACAACGCACCGTGGTGCTCTCGCTGCTGATCATCGGCGTGGCCACGGTGTCGCGGTTATTCCTCGATTCCGCGGCCGAACTGATCCTCAGCGCCGTGCTGGCGGGTATCGGTATCGCGCTGATCCAGGCATTGATACCGGCGCTGATCAAATCCCGTTTCAGCGACAACGTTTCCGTGTGCATGGGGCTCTACGTCACATCGATCATGGGCGGCGCAGCGATTGCGGCGTCGTTTGCGCCGCTGGTGATGATCCGCACTGGCAGCTGGCGTGTGGGCCTGGCGATCTGGGCGGCGCTGGCGCTGGTAGCGCTGCTGTTTTGGTGCGTGCAACGTGAAAGGCTGCCGGCGCAGCCTGCTCAGGCGCAGCGCAATGGGTCGTTCTTCGGCAATTCCCGCGCCTGGCTGCTCGCAATCTTCTTCGGCCTGGGTACTGCGTCCTACACCTGTGTGCTGGCCTGGCTGGCGCCGTACTACGTGGAAAAAGGTTGGAGCGAACAAAACGCCGGGTTGCTGCTGGGCTTCCTGACCGCCATGGAAGTGTTGTCCGGCCTGCTGACACCGGCCATCGCCAACCGCAGCCGTGACCGGCGCGTGGTGCTGGTGGTGTTGCTGGCGCTGATCATGGCCGGTTTCTGCGGGCTTGTTCTCAGCCCGCAACACCTGACTCTGTTGTGGCCCTGTCTGCTGGGGCTTGGCATCGGCGGTCTGTTCCCGATGAGCCTGATCGTGTCCCTGGATCATCTGGACAATCCCCAGCGTGCCGGTGGCCTGACTGCGTTCGTGCAAGGCATCGGCTACCTGATCGCCGGTCTCTCGCCGCTGATTGCCGGGATGATCCGCGACCAGCTCGGCAGCTTCGAATGGGCCTGGTGGTCACTGACCGGCGTCATGGCAGTGATGGTCCTGATGGTCTTGCGCTTCGATCCGCGGCATTACGCCCAACACATTCGCTGACCCGGGAACCCACATCATGAAACACACTGGCTTCGCCGCCGCTCACCTCGGCATGTTGCTCTGGGCACTGTTGATCGCTGCATCGTTCTCGGCGGCAGCACAGGTCAGCCAGGCCATCGACCCGATCCTGCTGACCGGTTTGCGCCTGCTGTTCTGCGCCTTGGTGTTTTTGCCGCTGTTGCTGTTCAAGGGCGATAGCGCCATGACCGTCCGCGGACTGTTCGGCCATGCCGTGCTCGGCTTGCTGCTGGCGGCGTATTTCGGCTCGCTGTTCGAGGCGTTGCGCTACACCTCGGCCGTCAACACCGGAACGATGTTCACCTTGGTGCCACTGCTGACATTGCTGTTCGAAGCGGTTTTGATGCCCGACAGCCACCTGAAACAGCGGGTGCTGCCGATGCTGATGGCCGCTGCCGGGGCCGTGTTGCTGGTGTTGAAAGGCGCAGACCCTGGTGAGCTGCCATCGCTGTATGCAGTGTCGGTGTATGGCGTCGGTTGCGTGGCGATGGCGCTTTACTCGCCCCTGAGTCAACGACTCAAGGCCCGCAGTCTCAAGGGGCGCGGCCCGGTGGGCATGACTTTCTGGAACATGCTGTTCGGCGCGTTGTTTCTGCTGGCATTCTGCGGATTCAGCGGCGGCTGGCGATCTGCGTCATTGCTGACCGTGAACGATTTCTGGTGGCTGGTTTACCTGGCGGTGTTCGCCACGCTGGCGACCTTCTGGCTGCTGCATCGGGCCATCGGCGTTATCGCCCCTTCCTCGGTCATTTCCTACATTTACCTGAGCACGCTGCTCCTCACCGTTTTTCACTGGTTCTGGTTCCGTCAGCCGCCACTGCCGCTGGAAATCATCGGCGCGCTGCTGGTCGGAATCGGTATGTGGGCCTTGCTGATGTCCAGTCGCCGCGGGGCGCCTGCAGCCGTTCAGGGCTGAAGACCGCTGGAATTGCCCCACAACTTTCCATGAAAAAGCCTACAAGGCATTCTCCTGGCACCATCGTTCCGTTAGGATCTGTCGCACAAGTTTGCGCACAGTCAGCGCAAGGAGCACAGCGAGACGAAACGGATGTTGAACAGTAACTTGCTTAGAAAGCTCGATATGCAGGACCTCATGGTGTTTATCGCCGTGTATGAGCAAAGCAGCGTCACCGGTGTATCCGAGGCGCTCTGCGTCAGCCAGTCCACCGTGAGTTACTGCCTGAAAAAGCTGCGCACCAGTTTCGAAGACGAACTGTTCATCAATACCCGAGCGGGTATGCGTCCCACCTACAAAGCCAGCACCATGTACACCCACGTGCTGAAGATCCTGGAAAGCATCAACCTGTGTCACGCCGGTGCGCCAGCATTCGATCCAACCCTGCAACCCGTCACCTTCAATATCTGCGCACCGGAATACTTCGAGCAGTTGATCCTGCCGCGCCTGTTGAAAAGCTTCGATCTCGCCGACCTTCCAGTGATGGTCAACATGCACAAGTTCGAAACCGACATTCCGGCCGAAGAACTGCGCGATGGCAGCCTGGACCTGGTGATTTGCTTCGGCCCGAACTTTCATCGCAGTCACGGCGATTTCAAATCCCGGATGCTGCTGGAGGACGACCTGGTCTGTGTCTTCGATAAACGTGCCTCACCACCGGAGCGGCGTTTAAGCCTGCAAGCCTTTGTTGAACGCCGGCACGTGTTCCCGACACCTTGGACGTCCAGCACCAACATGGTTGACGGCTGGTTGGCGCAGCAGGCGCAAAAACGCCAGATCGTCGCGCGCTCCAACAGCTACAGCGCGGCACTGAAGATGATCACCGGCACCGACTTCATCCTGACCCTGCCTCGGCGTATCCAGCAATTGCTGGCCAACGACGCGATCTTCAAACATTGCGAAGCGCCCAACGGCTTGCCGGGATTCAGCCTCGACATGCAGTGGAGCCAGAATGTCGATCAGGACAGCGCCAACACCTGGCTGCGCGAGCAAGTGGTCAAGGCCTGCACCGAGCAGGAAATGGCCTGAAACTCAGTGGCTGATGGCAATCTTGGTGTAAGACTCTCGATCAATGTCGAGGATTTCGACGGCCAGCTGGACTTCAATGCCCGTCGGCCATTCACATAGCTCCTGCACCACAGCCAGCAAACTTTCGGACAACTGCTGCTTGATCTGTGGCGAACGACCGCTCAACAGCGCCAGTTTCACGTGCACAAAGGCTCGCTCACCTGACAACGTGCCGACCTTGAACGTCTCAACCTTCACCGCTCGGCTCTTGATGTCGTATTCGGCAGCAAACTGACCGGAAGCCACCAACGCATTGTTGAGTCGGATCAACGCCACGTCAGCATTGAGCTCGGGCAGGTTGGCGGTGTATTCCATGTGCAGGTGAGGCATGACTGAGCTCCTGAAAGTGGGCAGAAAGATCGTACATATATCACAGCATCGCCCTACTCACTCGGGCGGTAAAACCGCGCGCTCACTCATGAACGCCTCCAGCCGTGACCTCAACCAGCGCTCGGCCGGGTCGGTATCGACATGGCTGAGCCAGACCATCGAGAGGTCCAGAGTAGGCGTCTTGAACGGGAACGGTTCCTTGAACAGCTGGCCGGACGCGGCCATCGCTTCGGCGGCGTAGTCCGGCAGACTGGCAATCAGATCGGTCCCGGCCAGCAAGGCCGGCAACGAGCTGTATTGCGGCACGGACAGGACCACGTGGCGCGTGCGACCAATCTCCGCCAGCCACTCATCGGCGTAGCCACTGACATTGGCGGTGTGGGAAACCAGTACGTGCGGTCGCGCGCAATACTCATCCAGCGTTAGCGGTGTGTCCGATGCATCCGCGCGCAAAATGTTGGGCAGGATGTGCCGTAACAATTTGCGCTTGGCATTGGCAGGCAGCCCGCGAGTCTGGCTGATACCAACGGTGATATCGCCCGACGCCAGCAAGTCCGGAATCCGCCAGTAATCGACATGCTGCACCACGAACACCACCTTGGGTGCTTCCTGGCGCAAGGCACGCAGCAATGGCGGCAGCAGGCCAAACTCGACATCGTCCGACAGCCCGATACGAAAGGTCATGGTGCTGCTGGTGGGGTCGAAATCATGGGTCAGGCTCAATGCCACCGATAACGAATCCAGCGCCGGCGACAGGTGCAGAATAATCTCCTCGGCCCGCGCCGTCGGTTCCATACGATGGCCGACGCGAATGAACAGCGGGTCGTTGAACAATGTGCGCAAGCGATTGAGCGCCGAACTGATGGTTGGCTGGCCGAGAAACAATTTTTCCGCCACCCGGGTGACGTTGCGCTCGAGCATCAGCGTTTCAAACACCACCATCAGGTTGATGTCGGCCTTGCGTAGTTCGTTACGATTCATCCACTGACCCCGCTCCCAAATCCGAAGGCAGTTTAGGTAGCTGTCGCAATCGGCGTCTATGCGACTCAAGCACATTTCGTTTAACGAAAATGCAGACCCCCGACCAATCCTACATCCCGTTCCTGATTTCGTTGCTCGTATGGCGGGACTCGCTTGCGCCACTAAGCTCAGCAACGTTTGGGGCAAATCGGCCCTGGCTATCGACATCCATTTGAACTCAAGGGAGCCTAATCATGGCTAGAGATAAAGCGAAAGACGACAAACATTTCAACTGCACCCAGGACCATGAAGCCGATTACGTCGCCGGCCTTTACCCACACGCAAAGGACGAGGTTAAAACGTTCCTCAAGTCGGCCTGCAAGGATAATTCCCTGCACAACTCCACCCACAAGGATGTCTACGACCTGATCAAACGAAAACTGGGGCATTCACAACCATAAGGAAAGCCACTCGATCAAAACAAAGCTGCTCTGACTGAGCAGCTTCACCGTCTGAAGACTAGATTTCCTTGACCGGCGTCTGATCGTGAGTCCCTTTGATCAAGCTGATGGCATGCACACAATCAGACTTGTTGACGTAAGCCTCCCCGCTGGCAATCGTTTCATGGTTACCCGCCCTCAAACGCCATCGCCATTGACCTTTGCCGGTCTGTGCGGTGCCACGGGTTTGCCTGTAAATCTCAAAATACATTGCTCGCTCCTTGCGATTGCTGATGACGGCAGATCAGTGATCTGCGAAACGAGAGTAGATGAGGTTTTTTTGCAGCAGGGTCTTTCAATGTCAGGGAATGTTTCGCAGATACAGCCTTGATTGACGGGACAACCAATAGATTCGGGGGGCGGTAAATTGGGTGACTGCGCTGAGTAACTTTTCCCTTGAAAAGGCATATTTTTCTTACGCTGCGATACTGCCTGGTCCGACGTAAAAACGCTGATTCGAACCCTTGATGATCGCCCGGTAATACATGCCTTACAGATTGTTCACTGATTTTTCTGTTGGGAAGAATCGTCAGCTGACAAGGCCAAAGGTTGTTCTTCCATCAGCACGTCAACTTCTTTAAATTCTGCTTGAGGCTGAGCCGGGTCAGGATGGGGCAGTAAACCCCGCACAGCCCTTTCAATCAGTGAAAGGATTCCATAGGTGATGAAACCAAAGATCAGTCCAACCACCAAAATGCTCAACGGGTGCACCTGCGCTGCATCGGGGCTTTCCAACATGTAGCTAAAAGCCTGAACGGCAACGGTCAGGCATGCCGTGAATGCGGCCACCAGCTTCACAAACACCCAAAACCGTCGCCATCTGTTCATGCATCCCCCCGACATCCGGTGATTTGCCCTGTATTGCATGATAGCTAATGACCAGAGTTACACCGAAAACCAGAAAATGCTGATGTGAGCTCGGCGCAACTGTCTGATCGAAATCACTCATCGATCCAGCGTATCTTGGCGGAGTTAGCGGCAACGCGGCTGCGGGGGTACGACGCGCTATCAGATGCTTATGCCAAACAGACTTACGAGGCTCATGATGAAAACCACGGACAAGTCGGATGGCACTTCGGTTATTGCGCCAGCCGAGAAGACGTCAACTGCCAATGCCTGGCGCACCATGCCTGGCGGCATCTGGGCGTTGGGCTTCGTCTCGATGCTGATGGATATCTCCTCAGAGATGATCCATGCCTTGTTGCCGCTCTATATGGTCACCGTGCTCGGGACCTCCGTCTTGGCGGTGGGTCTCATCGAAGGTATTGCCGAGGCTACGGCCTCGATCACCAAGGTATTCTCCGGGGCACTCAGCGATCGATTGGGCAAGCGCAAACTGCTCGCGGCGTTGGGCTATGGCCTGGGGGCACTGTCCAAACCGATCTTTCCTTTGGCGGGCTCGCTGGACTGGCTGATCGGGGCTCGCTTTATCGACCGCATTGGCAAAGGTATTCGCGGCGCCCCGCGCGATGCATTGGTGGCCGACATCACACCGCCCGCGATACGGGGGGCAGCTTTCGGCCTGCGGCAAACTCTGGATACCGTGGGTGCTTTCCTGGGACCGTTGCTGGCGATCGGATTGATGTGGCTGACCGCGAACCACTTCCAGACTGTGTTCTGGGTCGCCGTCATTCCGGCCTTCCTTGCCGTCGCAGTGCTGCTGGTGTTCGTTCACGAGCCCAAACAAGCGGAAGGAACGCGTCGGGTGCGTGCGCCTTTGAGCCGGCGGGAATTAGCCCGACTGGGCGCTGGCTATTGGTGGGTGGTGGGTGTCGCTGCGGTGTTCACCCTGGCGCGTTTCAGCGAAGCCTTTCTGATACTGCGCGGCCAGTCCGTCGGGCTCGCGCCGATGTGGGCGCCAGCGGTGCTTGTTCTGATGGGAGTGGCCTACTCACTGTCAGCCTATCCCGCCGGGGCCTTGTCTGATCGTGTCAGCCGCGTGGCGGTGCTCGGCGCAGGTCTGATTTTGCTGATTGCTGCCGACCTGACCCTGGCGTTCGCGCCGGGTATCGAAGGCCTGGTCGTCGGCGTCGTTCTATGGGGCCTGCACATGGGTTTTACCCAAGGGATATTCGCCGCCCTGATCGCCGATTGCGCACCGGCTGAATTGCGCGGAACGGCATTTGGCATGTTCAATCTGTTAACCGGATTGGCCTTGCTGCTGGCCAGCGTCATCGCTGGAGCGCTGTGGGACACGATAGGCTTCCAAGCCACTTTCCTGATGGGTGGCGGCTTTGCTGTTCTGACTTTGTTGGGATTGTGGGTGATCAAGACGAGAGTTCTGGTTCGATAGGAAAGAGCAGGCTGCAAATTTGCCCTAAACGAAACGCCAGAAACGAAAAAGCCCCTGAAATCTTTAACAATTTCAGGGGCTTAGTCTTGTTCAATAATGGCGGAGAGATAGGGATTCGAACCCTAGGTACCGGTGAAGGTACAACGGATTTCGAATCCGTCCCATTCGGCCACTCTGGCATCTCTCCAACGGCGCGCATCATAACAACACTTTCGCCGGAAGCGAACCCCCTAAGCGAAATTTTTCCGTGCTATCAGATGCTTGCGTCGATTAAAGCGGTACGCCCAGACGATTGGCGACTTCTTCGTAGGCTTCGATGACGTCACCGAGGCCCTGACGGAAGCGGTCCTTGTCCATTTTCTTGCCGGTGGCCTTGTCCCACAGGCGGCAGCCGTCCGGGCTGAATTCGTCGCCCAGGACGATGGAGCCGTCGGAGAACACGCCGAATTCCAGTTTGAAGTCGACCAGCAGCAGGCCGGCGTCGTCGAACAGTTTGCTCAGGACTTCGTTGACCTTGAGCGACAGTTCTTTCATGCGAACCAGTTGCTCGGCGGTGCCCCAACCGAAAGCCACGACGTGGGATTCGTTGATGAACGGGTCGCCCTTGGCGTCGTCCTTCAGGAACAGTTCGAAGGTGTAAGGGTTGAGCTTCATGCCCTCTTCAACGCCCAGGCGCTTGACCAGGCTGCCGGCGGCGTAGTTACGCACGACGCACTCGACCGGGATCATGTCGAGCTTCTTCACCAGGCATTCATTGTCGCCCAGCAGTTTGTCGAATTGGGTCGGCACGCCGGCTGCTTCGAGTTTCTGCATGATGAAGGCGTTGAACTTGTTGTTCACCATGCCTTTGCGGTCGAGCTGCTCGATGCGCTTGCCGTCGAACGCCGAAGTGTCGTTGCGAAACAGCAGGATCAAGCGGTCAGCGTCGTCGGTCTTGAAAACCGATTTGGCTTTGCCGCGGTAGAGTTCTTCACGTTTTTCCATGATGGGCTCCGCTTGCTAAGTAGGTGGGCTAGGCGATGTGTCGCCAGTCGAGCCCTGAATCTTGATCGGCCAGTTGCAGCCAGTCCGGGTCGCACCCGAGGGTGTCGACAAAACATTGCCGGGCCAGCTGCGGCAGGTTGTTCTTGCTGCTCAGATGGGCCAGGACCAGGTGTTGCAGGCCTTGCCAGCCCAACTCGGACACCAGGAATGCCGCCTGATGGTTGTTCAAATGCCCCAGCTCACCGCCTACCCGCTGCTTGAGAAAGTACGGATAGTGACCGCGAGCCAGCATGTCACGGCAATGGTTGGACTCGATCATCAACGCATCGAGGTCCCGATAACCGTCCAGCACCTTGTTGCAATACGAGCCCAGGTCGGTCAACAGGCCGAAACGCCGCTCACCGTCACTGAAGACGTATTGCGTCGGTTCCTGTGCATCATGGGCCACGGCAATGACGCCGATGCTCAGTGCGCCGATCTGCAGTTGCTCGCCGCCGGCCAGTAGGCCAGCCGGTTCAATCGGTTTGCGCATCCCGCGCAGGGTACCGCGACTGAGGTAGACAGGCAGATTGTAGCGCCGAGACAGCAAACCCACGCCATGCACGTGGTCGGCATGTTCGTGGGTCACAAGTATCGCGCTCAGCTGCGCAGGGTTCACACCCAGGCGCAGCAGGCGTTTTTCGGTTTCCCGCAGGGAGAAACCACAATCCACCAGCACATACGTGTCAGCGCTGGCTATCAGCGTGCCGTTCCCTTGGCTACCGCTGCCGAGAACGGCAAAACGCATGTGATCAGCCCAGATTGTCCTGAATCACGCTCAATACCTTGCGCGCCACATCTGCCGGCGCCACGGTGTTGATGTTTTTCTCGACGGTGACCTGGACGTTTTCGCCAACCTTGCTCAGGCGAACCTGATAACGCTCGGCACGGGCTTCAACTTCTTCCTTGTCCGGCTTGCTGCCGAACAGACCACTGAAGAAACCTGGCTTCTCGTCCTTCTTCTCGGCTTTTTCGGCCAGGTTGATGTAGTACAGACCCAGGCTGCGGTTGATGTCTTCAACGCGCCACTCGCCCTGTTCCAACGCACGACCGACGCTCGACCAGGCACGATCCAGGTCGGTGCCGACGTTCAGGACAGGGTTACCGCTGCCATCTTCGCTCAGGCTGACACGACTTGGCGTATCGGCGTCACGCGAAGCCAGCATGGAGACCGAACCGCCCTTCTCCGAAGTGCGGCTCATGCTTGCGAGCATGTCGTCGACCAGTGCCGCGTCCAGGCCAGTGTTGACCGAACGGTTGGTGAAGGCCACGTCGGCGGTGCTACCGGCAGGACGCTCGGCGCTGACCACGTAGATTTCGCTGGTGTTGCGCTGCACGCCTGGCTCGATGCGGACCCGCACGCGGGTTTCGCTGTCAGCGCCGACACCGGCTGCGCTCAGGCGCTTGGCCATCGCTGCGGACAGCTCGTCGGAATGCTGCCAGGTGGTGGTGAATTCGCCGGTTTGCGGACGCTGTTCGTCCAGACGGAAACCGTTGTCCTGGAAGAACTGCACGGCCACTGGCCAGGCTTCGGCCGGCGGGTTCTGAGCGACGATCCAACGCGAATCACCGGTCTTTTGCAGCGAGTAGGCGCTGGCGTCAGCCGCTGCCGACAACGGTTGCGGACGAGGAACGATGTACTCGCCCTTGACGGAGTCATCGGCCACGTTGCGCGGGATCGGCAACAGCGGATCCAGACGTTTGGCGGTGCTGACATCCGGCGGCAGTTGCATGGGTGCAGTCTGTTGCGCTTCCAGGTAATCGCTACCGCGGTCACGGAAATAACCTTCCGGGCCCCAGACCCATCCACAGCCACTGGTGCTGGAGATGATCAAGGCAAGTGCGGAAAGTCCGGCCAATCGCTTCATGCGTAGTACTTCCTCAATTAAACCAGGACGCCGCACTGGCGCAGGGCCGTGCGAAGCGTTTCATGACAAGGTGCGCTCAGCCAGGTCAGCGGCAGGCGAATGCCTTCGTGCATCAGGCCCATTTCGACCAAAGCCCACTTCACCGGAATCGGGTTGGCTTCGATGAACAGATCCTTGTGCAGCGGCATCAATTTTTCGTTGATTGCCCGTGCAGTCTCGGCGTCGCCCTTGAGCGCCGCCTCGCACAGGTCGGCCATTTCGCGCGGGGCGACGTTGGCGGTGACGGAGATGTTGCCCTTGCCGCCCATCAGGATCAGCTCGACAGCGGTCGGATCATCGCCGGACAGCACGATGAAGTCCTTGCTCACGCCATCAAGGATTGCCTTGGCACGCTTCATGTCGCCGGTAGCTTCCTTGATACCGATGATGTTCGGCACAGTGGACAGGCGAATCACGGTCTCGGCCTGCATGTCGCAGGAGGTGCGGCCAGGAACGTTATAGAGGATCTGTGGGATGTCGACCGCTTCGGCAATGTGCTTGAAGTGCAGGTACAAGCCTTCCTGGGTCGGCTTGTTGTAGTACGGAACGACGAGCAGGCAGGCGTCGGCGCCGGCCTCTTTGGCGTTGCGGGTCAGTTCCACGGCTTCGCGGGTCGAGTTGGCGCCGGTACCGGCAATGACCGGAATACGACCATTGACCTGCTTGACCACGGCCTTGATGACCGCGATGTGTTCGTCTACATCGAGGGTTGCCGACTCGCCGGTAGTACCGACCGCGACAATGGCATGGGTGCCGTTTTCAAGATGGAAGTCCACGAGTTTGCTGAGGCTGTCCCAGTCAAGACGCCCTTGTGCATCCATGGGTGTGACCAGTGCCACCATACTGCCCGCAATCATGAAACCGCTCCTGCCGGAAAAAGAGAGCGGTAATGGTACTGGCGCCAAGATGCTTGTACAAGCGAAGTACTGCGCTGCTGCCATTCCCCTTGGCGCTGCTTTTCGCTACCCTTCAGACTTTGATCGGTACTGATAAGCTCGTACGCCGGGTTCCAGCCTCCATTTTCGGCATCACAAGCCCCGATCCAGCGTTGCCGCCCCTCGCTCCTGCCTCACTGGAGCATGTTGCAACCTTGTGGCTCGGGTTTTCTGAATTCGCATCCGCAGGCTCGTTCCCGGAAAAAAGCCCTTGGTCGTACCGACCGCTCATCGCTTTAGGAATGCTGCATGTCCACCCCCACAGTTCGCGAACAATTCCTTGTCATCAGTGCCCTCGGCGCCAACCCCATGGAGCTGACTAACGTCCTGTGCCGCGCCAGCCATGAAAACCGCTGTGCCGTGGTCACCTCTCGCCTGACGCGTCATGGCGAGTGCAGTGCGTTGATCCTCGAGATCTCCGGCAGCTGGGACGCCCTGGCGCGCCTCGAAGGCAGCCTGTCGAGCCTCGCCAAGAAGCACGCCTTTACGGTCAACGTAGTGCGTAGCGCGGCGCTGGAGAATCGTCCTCAAGCCCTGCCATACGTCGCTTATGTCAGCTCGGCTTACCGTTCGGACATCATCAACGAGCTGTGCCAGTTCTTCATGGACCACAACGTCGAACTGGAAAACCTGACCTGCGACACCTATCAGGCTCCGCAAACCGGCGGCACCATGCTCAATGCCACGTTTACCGTGACCTTGCCGGCCGGCGTGCAGATCAGCTGGCTGCGCGATCAGTTCCTGGATTTCGCCGACGCGCTGAACCTGGATGCCCTGATCGAACCGTGGCGCCCACAAAACCCAATGTAAGGAAGCTTTCATGGCCGTTGCCATCGACCAACCGGTTGCCGACTTCGAAGCACCCGCCACCAACGGGCAGACCGTCAACCTCGCGAACCTCAAAGGCAAGCAGGTGGTGATCTACTTCTATCCAAAGGACAGCACGCCAGGCTGCACCACTCAAGGCCAGGGCTTTCGTGACCAGCTCGACGCCTTTAAAGCCGCCAACACCGAAGTCTTTGGCGTGTCTCGCGACAGCCTGAAATCACACGAAAATTTCAAGGCCAAGCAGGCGTTCACCTTCGAGCTGATCAGCGACAAGGAAGAGGCGCTCTGCCAGCAGTTCGACGTGATCAAGCTGAAAAAGCTCTATGGCAAGGAATATATGGGCGTTGATCGCAGCACGTTCCTGATCGACAAGGACGGTGTGCTGCGTCAGGAATGGCGTGGTGTGAAGGTGCCGGGGCATGTGGATGCTGTTCTGGCTGCGGCTCAGGCGTTGAACAAGGCTTAGGTTTTTTGCGCCTGACAGGACGCCTTCGCGAGCAAGCCCGCTCCCACAGTTGACCGAGTTGTCCAGACAAACGCGGTTGAATGTGGGAGCGAGCCTGCTCGCGATGAGGCCCGGCTCCCATCGCACATTCATTGTTCGCAGTTAAAGCAACGGCGCCACCACAGGCTCTTTGCGCGGCCACGCATCCAGTACGGCCTTGAACAAGGTTGCTAGCGGAATCGCAAAGAACACACCCCAAAAGCCCCACAGCCCGCCAAACAACAGCACCGCGCAGATGATCGCCACCGGATGCAGATTGACCGCTTCCGAGAACAACAGCGGCACCAGCACGTTGCCGTCCAGCACCTGGATGATTCCGTAGACCGCCATCAAATAGATGAACTGATCGCTCCAGCCCCACTGGAACAGCGCAATCAGCATGACCGGCACGGTCACCACCACGGCCCCGACATAAGGCACCACCACCGACACGCCCACCAGCAATGCCAGCAGCGCCGCGTAGTTGAGGCCCATAACCACAAAACCTATGTAGGTCACGCCACCGCAAATGAAAATCTCGATGACCTTGCCGCGAATGTAATTGGCGATCTGCCGATTCATTTCATGAGCGACGCGGGTAATCAGCGCCCGCTCACGGGGCAAGTAACCCCGCACCCACTGACCGATCATCTCCCGGTCCTTGAGAAAGAAAAACACCAGGATCGGCACCAGCACCAGGTAGATCATGATGTTCACCAGCAACGGCAGACTCGACAGCGAGAACGTCAGCGCCCACTGACCGAACTTGCCGATCTCGCCCCGCGCCACTTCGATGGCCTGCAGCACCTGCTCATCGGACACCAGATGCGGATAGCGCTCGGGCAGCAGCAATAACAGCGACTGCCATTTGGCGAGCATGCCGGGTAACTCGTTGAACAGCGTAATCAACTGATGCCAGAGCAACGGCACCACAATCACGATGAACACCAGCAACAGCCCCATGAACAACGCAAAGACCAATCCCACCGCCACCCCGCCCGGCATGCGCAGGCGTTCGAGATTGACGACCAACCCTTGCATCAGATACGCCAGCACCATCCCGGCCAGCACTGGCGCAAGCATGCCGCCCAGCGTCAGTACGGCGGTAAACGCCAGAAACAGCAGAACCGCCAGCACCACGGCCTCTTCATCGGAGAAGTAGCGCTGAATCCAGTCGCGTAACACTTTGAACATCAATATTCCTTAGAAACGAACGCAGTAGAATTCAGGCTTTTTTCAACCAGTAGCGGTAAACACCCGCGTCATCTTCTTCACGAAGCAGGGTATGACCGGCCAATCGGGCAAAGGTGCGGAAGTCGCGCTGCGAGCCCGCATCGGTGGCAATTATCTTCAGCACTGCGCCGCTGGCCAGTCGATTGAGTTCCATCTTGGCCTTGAGCAACGGCAAGGGGCAATTCAGGCCGCTGGCGTCGAGCTCGGCGTCATGGGCTACAGCGTCGGTCATTGCATCACTCCGGGGGCAGGTGGTCGAGCGGCTAGAATATCTGGTCCGAAGCGTAGTGTCCGGCTACAGTAAGGTCTTTGTCGACTAAGGCTTTGTGCATGACTTTTTTGCGCCCTTCCCTGCTGACGCTCGCTTGCCTGCTCGCCTCACCGGGCTTCGCCGACGACCTGCCGTCACTCGGTGACGCCAGTTCTGCCATTGTCTCGCCGCAACAGGAACATCAGTTGGGCCGCGCCTGGCTGGCGCTGTTGCGCAGCCAGGTTTCGCAGCTCAACGATCCACAGCTCAAGGACTACGTCGAATCCAGTGTCTACAGGCTGGTAGAGACCAGCCAGGTCAATGACCGGCGCCTGGAGTTCATCCTGATCAACAGCCCGCAACTCAACGCCTTCGCCGCACCAGGCGGCATTGTCGGGGTCAACGGCGGCCTGTTTCTCAATGCCCAGACCGAAGGTGAATATGCCTCGGTACTCGCTCACGAATTGGCTCACTTGTCGCAGCGCCACTTCGCCCGTGGCGTCGAAGCACAACAGCGCATGCAGGTGCCGATGATGGCCGCGCTGCTGGCCGGGATCGTGATTGCCGCAGCCGGCGCCGGCGATGCCGGGATCGCGGCCATTGCGGGCACTCAGGCGGCAGCCATTCAGGAACAGCGGCGTTTCTCTCGCCAGAACGAACAGGAAGCTGACCGCATTGGCATCCTCAACCTGGAAAAGGCCGGTTACGACCCGCGGTCGATGCCGACCATGTTCGAGCGATTGGCGCGCCAATACCGCTTCGACGCCAAGCCACCGGAATTTCTGCTGACTCACCCGGTGACCGAGTCGCGGATCGCTGACACGCGCAACCGTGCCGAACAGGCAAAACCCGGCGGCATCGAAGACTCTATGCGCTATCAGCTGATTCGTGCACGGGTCCAGTTGATCTATGAAGAAACCCCAGGCCTGGGCGCCAAACGCTTTCGTGCCCAGCTTGAAGAAAATCCGAAAAATGATGTCGCTCGCTATGGCCTGGCCATCGCCCAGATCAAGGGCGGCCAGTTGAATGAAGCACGAGAAAACCTCAAGGGGCTTCTGGCCAAATCGCCGAACGAGATCATCTACAACCTGGCGCAGGTCGATCTGGACCTCACCAACAATCGTCTGCCGGACGCCCAGGCTCGGGTTGACCGAATGTTGACGCAGTATCCCGGCAACTATCCGCTGAATTCGGTGCGTGTTGACCTGCTGCTCAAACAGAACCGTGCGCCTGATGCGGAAAAAGCACTGGAGAATCTGCTCAAGAGCCGTCCTGACGATCCGGACGTCTGGTACATGGTGGCCGAGACTCGCGGTCTGTCAGGCAACATCATCGGCCTGCATCAGGCCCGCGCCGAGTATTTCGCCCTGGTCGGGGATTACCGCCAGGCCATTCAGCAACTGGACTTCGCCAAGCGCAAGGCAGGCACCAACTTCCCGCTGTCATCGCGTATCGATGCACGGCAACGAGAGCTGATGGAACAGGAACGCATGATCAAGGACATGATGGGCTGATCTGCCTTTCAAACAAAAAAGACAGGCACAAAAAAACCGCCTCTTTCGAGGCGGTTTTTTATTTAGCCAACAACCGGATTATTCAGCCAGTTTGAAGGTAATGAAACTGGCGCGACCTTGACGCAGAACCCGCATCGACACCGAGCGATTCTTCGGCAACGCCTTGGCAATATCCGTGAACTCCTTGGCGGAACCGATTGCCTGGTTATTCAGGTGAGTGATCACATCGCCTGGCTGCAGGCCAATCAGTGAAGCAGGTCCGCTCTGGACTTCCTTGATCACGACGCCGCCTTTGAGGTCGTAGGTTTTCTTCTGTTCATCCGTCAGCTCTACCACGGAAACACCCAGTCGATTGCTGCTGCGCTCGGTGGTAGATTTCGGCAGCGAATCCAGCTCTTTGCCTTCTTCCGGAATAGCGCCGACAGTCAACTCGACATTCTTGCGCTTACCGTCACGAATCACTTCCAGATCAGCTTTCGAGCCGGCCTTCAGCGCGCCCACCAGGTGTGGCAGATCGGCGGACATGACGATCGGTTGACCGTTCATGGTCAGAATCACATCCCCTACCTGCAGGCCACCCTTGGCAGCCGGACCGTCGTCCTGGATCTGAGCCACCAGCGCGCCGGCTGGCTTCTCCAGGCCGAACGACTCGGCCAGATCCTTGTTCACTTCCTGAATCACCACACCCAACCAGCCACGGCTGACTTTGCCACCGCTTTTAAGCTGATTGGAAACGTCCATGGCTACGTCGATCGGGATCGCGAACGACACGCCCATGAAGCCGCCTGATCGGGTGTAGATCTGCGAGTTGATGCCGACCACTTCACCGGCCAGGTTGAACAGCGGCCCCCCAGAGTTGCCCGGGTTGATCGGCACGTCGGTCTGGATGAACGGCACATAGTTTTCGTTCGGCAGGCTGCGACCAACGGCGCTGACGATCCCTTGGGTCACGGTGTGGTCGAAACCGAATGGCGAGCCAATCGCCACGACCCATTGGCCGGCCTTCAGGTCCTGGGATTTGCCGAGCTTGAGGACTGGCAGATCCTTGCCTTCGATTTTCAGCAGGGCCACGTCGGAGCGCGGATCGGTGCCTACCAGCTTGGCTTTCAGTTCGCTGCGGTCAGCGAGGCGAACGAGGATCTCGTCTGCATCGGCAATCACATGGTTGTTGGTCAGGATGTAGCCATCAGACGAGATGATGAAACCCGAACCCAGGGATTGGGCTTCACGCTGACGATCACCGCGTGGCGTACGCGGCTGTGGCGGCATACCGCGCTCGAAGAACTCGCGCAACATGGGCGGCAAGCCTTCAAGGTCGGGCATCTGCTCGTTCACTCTGCGATCCGGCAGCTTCTGCGTGGTACTGATGTTTACCACCGCGGGCGAGGCCTGCTCGACCAACTGAGTGAAGTCAGGCAACTCGACCGCCTGAACAGCGACCGCCTGGCCCAGCACCAGCACAGTGGCAAAAATAGAAAGATAAGATTTCAAGCGTGGTATCGACATACGGCTCCCGTTACGACGAGCATGGTTAAGCGATATGGAGCAAGGAACACCGGGAACGATACGCCGGTATTTTTGTTCCGGGAACAACAAACAAGGCCAGAGCCGAGAGGCTCTGACCTATAAAAAAATTCGGGGATATTTGCAAGTTGAAATGCTCACCAAACATTTCGATTTCAGCTCGCTACTTGGTTGCAGTGGCGTCGCTGCGCATGGACAGCGCAATCCGTTCGGCGGTGCCTATCGGAATTTCACCGACCACGGTCACCATCATCTCGCCTTGCGGGGTAGTCAAGCGTCGGGAAACTGCAGCGGTCGGCCCCAACTGGGTGCGAGTGTCGGTAATTGTTGCGCCATTCAACGGCTCAAGGAAAACCGAGAAACGGGCCAGACCATCGTCATACATCAGACTGTTGACTTGGGTTTTGGTCTCTGGATCTTTGCGGGAAGTACTGCTGGCCAGCTCGAAACCTGGTGGTAACCAGTCCGAACGCCATACTTGCGCGGACTTGATTGCAGAGGCCTTGTCACTGTCGAGGGCGATGGTTTTGCAATCGGGGCCAGGCTGCAAGTCGCGGTCGGAAGGAACATCGGCGGTATCCAGTCGTGTGAACTGGAATCGCTCCAGCAACTGCCCACGTTCATTCAGAAGCAATGATTTGAGAGGCAGGCCGGTTTCTTTATCCAGATGCAATTCAAAACCGTAGCGATGTTGATCACGAGGTTTCAGTGAAACGATTACTGCCGCACGCCCAGCCACACGCGACTTGCCAATGACGGCAAGGTCGTACCAATTCTTGAGCTTTTGTGGATCGAGTGCACGAGCAGCGGAGCTGGGGGAATCTCCGAGTCCTGCGATCAGAATGCCGCTGACGCATTGAGTACGTCCATCAATGCGCACGACTTCCTGTGCCGAGCCGTCGAGCTGGAGTAAACGCTCGCGGACCTTGCCATCCTGGACGAGGTGCCAAATGTTGTGGGTAGAGAAACTACCGCTACGCTCGTAGACGAATGTACCGTGAAAGCTTTGCTGTTGCTCGGCTTGGCCCAGACGGGTCAACCAGTCCTGGGCTTCATCAGCATGGGCTGGAACAACAAACCAGCCACCGAGCAGAAGCGTAAGTAGAGGGATGGCGCGCATGATCCTCCTTAACGGTTTTCCAGACTTGCTGCACGAGCGTAAGGCAGAGCGCTCTCAGTACCTTTCAGTGCAGCCTGTTGAGCATGTTGGCGCAAGTAGCCTGGCAGACGCTGGTCGTGCCAGCCTGGCTGACCTTGCAATACGCCGTTGGCCATAGGGCCAGTGGCGTCCGAACTCTCATTGTAGCCTGCTAATACAGCTGGACCCTTGACCTGAGGAACGGCCAGACCTGGTTGACTGGATTGTTGAGCCAGTTCGACCCCAGCAATCTCGTCCTGGTTATACAGACGAACACCTGCCAGTACGGCGAGGGTTACCGAAGCAGCGACCGCCAGGCGACCCAGGCTGCGCCATGGTCCACGGGTGGCTTTTGCAGGTACGGCTTCGTCAGCCAGCGCAGCAGAGACTGCCGCAGCGATATCCAGACGTGGAAGCAGCAAATCCTTGTGCATAACTGCCCGAGCGATTTGATAACGAGCCCAGGTATCACGGGTTTCAACATCGTCAAAGGCATTCAATACCCGACGCAATTCCAATTCGTCCGCTTCGTTATCCATCACTGCGGACAGCGATTCCTGCAGGGCTTCACGACTCATGGCGTTCCTCTCTTGGCTGTCGCCGCTGTCTCAGTTTCCCTGCAACAACGGCTGCAGGGCTTTATCGATGGCTTCCCGAGCGCGGAAAATCCGGGAGCGCACGGTACCCACCGGACACTGCATGACCGCCGCAATGTCCTCGTAACTCAGACCATCGAATTCACGTAAAGTTAAAGCCGTACGCAAATCTTCTGGCAGTTGCTGAATGGTTCGATGGACGGTGCCTTCGATCTCATCCCGCAGCAATGCACGTTCTGGCGACTCGAGATCCTTGAGGCCATGATCGCCATCGTAGAACTCTGCATCCTCGGAACTGACATCGCTATCCGGCGGCCGACGGCCGCGTGAAACCAGATAGTTTTTCGCCGTGTTGATGGCGATGCGGTAAAGCCACGTATAAAACGCGCTGTCTCCGCGAAAATTTCCAAGTGCACGGTACGCCTTGATAAAGGCTTCCTGCGCCACATCCTGGGCTTCATGGGTGTCGTGCACGAAACGCACGATCAACCCGAGAATTTTGTGCTGGTATTTCAGCACTAGCAGATCGAAAGCTCGCTTGTCGCCGCGTTGAACGCGCTCGACCAGCTGCTGATCCTCTTCCTGGGTTAGCATGAACACTCCTCGATAAACTCGGAGGAGGCTTGCATAACTAAACGACCAGACTTGCAAACATAGACTCGGGCTTTTCGCAAAAGTTCTCCCCCTCCAAGCAAGTTTCCTGCGGGCTCTGATTTGGCACGCACGAAAAGCGCAGCGCGGGTTAACCCGGCTGCGCGAATAATCTTGTCATCGGATTCACCGACACGGATCAAAAATCACAGATCCCGCGTTGAAGCCGATACTGTCCCTTGAATCAGGCAACGGTCTATTGAGCCCGGGCCTTTGGCAAAAGTTCCAAATATTTATAGCTGCGCAAGACCGACATTGTGCAACCGCGAAGAGAAAAAGACTGTTAAATCGCTGATACAGTCGTCTTGTCGCCGAGACAGCCGAAAAACCATCCGACGAAACGTCAGGTATTTGCTGTCACAGTAGTTTCACTATGCCATGTGTGCTCGCTATTGTGCCGCTCCCCCTCTCTATATACTAGAGGGCTGTGTGGCTGTCTTGACTCGCCGATCCAGGTGTCTTGCGCCAACCCCGACCCGGGTCGCTTTGAGCGGAATCCTGAAATGAGCCAACAGTTTCAACACGATGTTCTGGTAATTGGCAGCGGTGCTGCCGGCTTGAGCCTTGCGCTGACCTTGCCCGGTCATTTGCGCATCGCCGTATTGAGCAAAGGCGATCTCGCCAATGGCTCGACTTTCTGGGCTCAGGGTGGCGTCGCAGCCGTCCTGGATGACACCGACACCGTTGAATCACATGTCGATGACACCCTCAACGCTGGCGGTGGCCTGTGCCACGAAGACGCCGTGCGCTTTACCGTCGAGCACAGTAAAGAGGCGATTCAATGGCTGATCGACCAAGGTGTGCCCTTCACGCGCGATGAACAATCCGGCACCGAAGATGGCGGATTCGAGTTCCACCTGACCCGCGAGGGCGGTCACAGCCATCGGCGCATCATCCATGCCGCCGATGCCACCGGCGCAGCGATTTTCAGAACCTTGCTCGACAAGGCCAGGCAACGACCGAACATCGAACTGCTGGAGCAACGGGTTGCGGTCGACCTGATCACCGAAAAGCGCCTGGGCCTTGAAGGTGATCGCTGCCTTGGCGCCTACGTCCTCAATCGCGGGACCGGTGAAGTCGACACCTACGCCGCTCGCTTTGTGATCCTCGCATCGGGCGGCGCAGCAAAGGTCTATCTCTATACCAGCAACCCCGACGGCGCCTGCGGTGATGGCATTGCCATGGCCTGGCGTTCGGGCTGCCGGGTGGCGAATCTGGAATTCAACCAGTTCCATCCCACTTGCCTGTATCACCCGCAAGCCAAGAGCTTCCTGATCACCGAAGCCCTGCGCGGCGAAGGCGCACACCTGAAGCTGCCCAACGGCGAACGCTTCATGCAACGCTTCGACCCTCGCGCCGAGCTGGCCCCACGCGACATTGTCGCCCGGGCCATCGACCATGAAATGAAGCGCCTGGGCGTCGATTGTGTCTATCTGGACATCAGCCACAAACCGGAAGCGTTCATCAAGACTCACTTCCCGACGGTGTACGAACGCTGCCTCGAATTCTCCATCGACATCACCAAACAACCGATTCCAGTGGTGCCGGCGGCGCACTACACGTGCGGCGGCGTGATGGTCGATCAGCAGGGTCGCACCGACGTGCCCGGGCTATATGCCATTGGCGAAACCAGCTTCACCGGCCTGCACGGTGCCAACCGCATGGCCAGCAACTCGTTACTGGAGTGTTTCGTTTACGCGCGCTCGGCGGCGGCGGACATTCTTGAGCAGCTGCCGCAGGTTTCGATTCCGGTTGCCCTGCCCGTCTGGGATGCGAGCCAGGTCACCGACTCCGATGAGGACGTGATCATTGCGCACAACTGGGACGAACTGCGGCGATTCATGTGGGACTACGTCGGCATTGTGCGCACCAACAAGCGCTTGCAACGGGCACAGCACCGCGTGCGTCTGTTGCTGGATGAAATCGACGAGTTCTACAGTAACTACAAGGTCAGTCGGGACTTGATCGAACTGCGTAACCTGGCCCAAGTGGCCGAACTGATGATCCAGTCAGCCATGGAACGCAAGGAGAGTCGCGGCCTGCATTACACCCTCGACTACCCGAACATGCTGCCGATTGCCCTGGACACTATTCTGGTGCCGCCCACCTACGTCGACTGAACGTCAACCGAACCCGCAGGCGCCGATGCAGATCCGCCGCCTGCGAGTCACGGGGCACACAAATCGCCCTGCCCCGTCGTTCACCCCGCAGGCGAAAACGCAGCACAACCAGCAAAGGTAGCGCCAGGCTGTCCGGTCGTAGCTGCACCGATTGCCAACCCGCCTCCTGATTCCACAACTGCCAGCCATCGGCATTGCGACGCAAGCCGCGAAATGCCCTTGGGTGTGTCAGCAGAATCTGTCGCGGTAACGCCCAGGCGCCGTGAGCCAGACAGCAAAAAGCGCCGAGCAGACTGGCCCAGACCGGGAGAGAGAGAAGACACAGCGAGCCCAGCGCGAACAGCTGGGCCAGAAGATACGCCGCCAGCAATTGCCGTGAGGCATGCCAGCGGCATTCGAACGCATTACTTGGGCTGGACACGATCCAGAATCATGCGAACCATGCGCTGAAGCTCCGGATCTTCCGATTCGGCGCGCTCCATGAACCAGCCGAACATGTCCTGATCTTCGCATTCGAGCAGCTTGCGGTAGCAATCGCGGTCGACATCATTGAGGTGCGGATAGACCTCTTTCACGAACGGTACCAGCAACACGTCAAGCTCAAGCATGCCGCGGCGGCTGTGCCAGTAGAGGCGATTCAGTTCAACATCTTCGACCATGGAGCGCTCCTCAAATAGGCGGCAAGTATACAGCCCCAGGCGCAGTCGAACACTCGGCTTTGGTCGGCCACCAATGAACCTTTGTGAACTACCCATTTCAAGAGCGCCCCCTTATGATGTCCCCCAGACTCTTTACCCTGCGATGACCCATGGCCGATTCTGCTTTTTTCTGCACCCTGTCTCACGAAGGCGTTCTCGCAGTACGCGGCGCGGATGCCGGCAAATTCCTGCAAGGCCAATTGACCTGCAACCTCAATTACCTGAGTGACACCCAGGCCAGCCTCGGCGCCCGCTGCACGCAGAAAGGCCGGATGCAGTCGAGTTTCCGCATCCTGCTCGAAGGCGATGGCGTTCTGATGGCCATGGCCAGCGAACTGCTGGAACCGCAGCTGGCGGACCTGAAAAAGTACGCCGTATTTTCCAAATCCAAACTGACCGACGAAAGCGCAGCCTGGGTCCGCTTCGGCATCGACCATGGCGATGCGGCACTGATCAGCCTCGGTCTTGATCTTCCTGCTGACACCGATAGCGTCGCGCGCAATGACGGCCTGATCGCCATTCGCGTCTCGCCGGAACGCGCCGAACTCTGGATCAAAGCCGACCAGGCCGACCTTATCAAGGGCAAGCTGTCCGCCGTATTGACCGAAGGCGCTCTGAATCAATGGCTGCTGGGCCAGATTCGCGCCGGGATCGGTCAGGTCATGCCGAGCACTCGCGAGTTGTTCATCCCGCAGATGCTCAACCTCCAAGCCGTGGGAGGCGTGAGCTTCAAGAAAGGTTGCTACACCGGCCAGGAAATCGTCGCGCGCATGCAGTATCTGGGCAAACTCAAGCGTCGCTTGTATCGCCTGGCACTGGACGCCAACGAGTTGCCTGAACCTGGCACCCAATTGTTTTCCCCTACCCACGGCAGCTCTATCGGCGAAGTGGTGCTGGCCGCTAACGCCGGGCAAAACATTGAACTCCTGGCCGTGCTGCAAGCCGAAGCAGCAGAAGGAGGTGATATCCATCTGGACGCGCTCGAAGGGCCAGCCCTGCACCTGCTCGACCTGCCTTACGAACTGGATCGCGATCGCGAAATCCAGCGTTAACAGCAGCATTTGTCGCAATACCTAGAGAAACGAAATGAGCGAGCTGGCGGAAAAGGTCCAACAGGATTTGGTTGAGGCCATCGATAACGATGACCTGGTTCTGCCAACGTTACCGGAAGTGGCCCTGCAGATTCGCAAGGCCGCCGAAGACCCGGAAATCAGTGTCAGCACCCTGAGCAAAGTGATCGGCCGCGATACCGCGCTGTCGGCGCGTCTGATCAAGGTGGTCAATAGCCCGCTGTTGCGTGCGACCCAGGAAGTCACTGACCTGCACACGGCAATCACTCGACTGGGCATCAATTACAGCAGCAACCTGGCCATCGGCCTGGTCATGGAACAGATTTTCCATGCCCGCTCCGAGGTGGTGGAACACAAAATGCGCGATGTCTGGCGCAAAAGCCTGGAAATCGCCGGGATCAGCTATGCATTGTGCCGCCGCTACACGCAACTCAAGCCCGACCAGGCAGCCCTTGGCGGACTGGTGCATCAGATCGGTGTATTGCCGATCCTGACCTACGCCGAAGATCACTATGAACTGCTGGCTGACCCGGTCAGCCTCAACCATGTGATCGACCACATTCATCCACTGCTCGGCGACAAGCTGCTCAGGGTCTGGGAGTTTCCGGAGATGCTGGTACAGGTGCCGGGGCTTTATCTGGACTTCAATCGACAGTCAGAGCGGGTCGACTATGTCGATCTGGTGCAAGTGGCCAGCCTGTATTGCCACAAGGACACCGACCATCCTCTCGCCCGTATCGATGCATTCAGCGTGCCGGCGTTTAAAAAGCTGGGAATTGATCCGGAGAACGAGGCGATGTGCCGCGACCTGGAAGAGTCGCGGTCGATGTTTTACTGATCGAGGAATTGCAGCGGCCTCATCGCGAGCAGGCTCACTCCCACAGGGAACTTCGGTGTTACAAAGATTCAGTGTGGGAGCGAGCCTGCTCGCGATGAGGCCAGTCCAGACATTACAAACCTACCCGGCGATAAAACTGACCCGCACCTTCAACCCCGCCTGCTCGCCATCGTGCAGGCTGATTTGAGCCAGGTGTGCGCGGCAGATCTCGCCAACAATCGCCAGCCCCAACCCCGAACCGGCCACCTGCTGGTTGCGTCGGTAAAAGCGCTCGAAGACCCGATCGCGTTCTTCAAGAGGAATGCCTGGGCCGTCGTCCTCGACCTCCAGCACGGCCGGTGCCGTGACCCGAAGAATCACGTTGCCCCCCGACGGTGTATGGGCCAGCGCGTTATCCACCAGATTGCTCAACAGTTCGTTCAACAGCGTTGGCTCGCCGCGTAACCACACCGGTTCATCCGCTTCCAGCGCCAGCGCCACACCACGTGCGTGGGCCAGCGGCGCCATGGCCATGCCGAGTTCGCGAGCCAACTGACTGAGGTCAAGTAACTGCGCGCCGCCCTCGGCGATGGCCCGGGCGCCATTTTCGACCCGTGCCAGCGAGAGCAATTGATTGGCAAGGTGGGTCAAACGGTCCGTGCCTTGGGCGACGGTTTCCAATGTACTGCGCCAGGTTTCGGGTTCGGTCGAGCGCAACCCCAGCTCCAGTCGCGCCTTCAGCGCCGCCAGGGGAGTACGCAGTTCATGGGCGGCATCGGCGATGAACTGCGCCTGACGCTCGAACTGCCCGCGCAGGCGCTCGGTAAAGTGATTGAGCGCACGCACCAAGGGCCACAACTCGTGCTGCACTTCCACTAACGGTAATGGCCGCAGATCGTCCGGCTGACGCTCTTCCACCGCGGTGCGCAAGCGTTCCAGCGGACGCAACGCGGCGCTGACCGCAAACCACACCAACAACAACGCACCCACCGCCAGCATGCCCAGACGCAACAACGTGTCCGCCGCCAGGCTGCGGGCCATGCTGACCCGCGCCTCATCGGTTTCCGCCACGCGGATTTCCGCCATGCCGTTCATGTTCGGCTCGCTCACCGGTTTGAGCAGGCTCACCACACGGACGTTCTGCCCCTGGTACTTGGCGTTATAGAAACGCGCCAGCGCCGGGTAATCATCGGTGCGCGGCGTTCCCGGCGGCGGTGGCGGAAGGTTTTCGTAACCGGAGATCAGCTTCTGATTGATGTCATTGACCAGGTAAAAAATCCGTCCCGCGCTGTCGTAGGCGAAGGTGTCGAGGGCCACGTAGGGCACGTCGGCGCTCAGCGTACCGTCACGCTGGGAGACGCCCGCCGCAATGGTCCGCGCCGAGGCCAGCAAGGTCCGGTCATAGGCGGTGTCGGCCGCTTCGCGACCGTTCCAGTAAGCGCTCAAACCACTGGCCAGCATCAACACCACCAGCAACAACGCCAGATTCCACAGCAACCGCCAACGCAGGCTGCTGGGCTTATGCATCGCGGCTTTCCAGCAAGTAGCCGAGACCGCGGAAGGTGACGATGACGACCGGTTGGCCGTCGAGCTTTTTGCGCAGGCGATGGACATAGATCTCGATGGCGTCAGGGCTGGCCTCTTCGTCCAGTCCGAAGACTTGCGAGGCCAATTGCTCCTTGCTCATCACCCGGCCCGGACGGGCGATCAGCGCTTCGAGCACCGCCTGCTCGCGGGAGGTCAGGGTCAGCAACTCTTCGCCGAGGGTGAAGCGCCTGGTGTCCAGGTCATAGGCCAGCACGCCGCAGCGCTGCAAGCGTTCGCCGCCGAGCACACTGCGGCGCAGCAAGGCTTTGACCCGGGCTTCGAGTTCGGTCAGTTCGAAAGGTTTGGCCAGGTAATCGTCAGCGCCCAGGTTCAGGCCATGGACCCGATCCTTGACGTCGCTGCGGGCGGTCAACATCAACACCGGCAGGTTCTTGCCCCGCGCTCGCAGGCGCGCCAGCACTTCGAAACCATCCATGCGCGGCAGGCCGACGTCGAGGATCGCCACCGCGTATTCCTCGCTGCTCAACGCCAGGTCGGCCGCCACGCCGTCGTGCAGCACATCCACGGTCAGCCCCGTGCTCTTGAGCGCCTGGGCGACACTTTCGGCGAGCTGCAGATGGTCTTCGACGAGCAGAACACGCATGGATCCTTACCTCATTCAGGGATGGCCGACGCCATTCTTTGGCGCGGAGTTTACAGCCGCAACCGCCGCTGTGAAGCCCGAAAACCGTGAAAGTCTTCTGAAAGGTTAGCGAAAGGTTGGCCGGTTAGAGTCCAGCCACGGACAGTTTCGACTGCCGTGCGCTACCGCAATAGCGCTACGAAAAACGCCTCGAAGCGTTTTCGCCAATAAGAACAATAAAACGGAGTACTTCAAGATGCTGTCCATGCAGCTCCAGGCTTGCCCGCCTGCTCGCTTTTCCCGTCTCAGCCATACCGCCCTTGCCAGCGCCGCCGCCCTCGCCGGCTTTTCGCCGTTGAGCCAGGCTGCCTTCTTCGAAGACAGTACGGCAACCTTCGAAACCCGCAACATGTATTTCAACCGCGACTTTCGCGACGGTACCAGCGCCCAGCAATCCAAGCGGGACGAATGGGCCCAGGGGTTCATGCTCAACCTGCAATCGGGTTACACCGACGGCACCGTGGGGTTCGGTGTCGATGCGCTGGGCATGCTGGGGGTGAAACTCGATTCGAGTCCGGATCGCACAGGCACCGGTCTGTTGCCGACCCATGACGACGGGCGCGCGGCGGATGAATATTCCAAGCTCGGCCTGACCGGCAAAATGAAAATCTCCGCCACGGAACTGAAAATCGGCAGCCTGATTCCGGAATTGCCGATTCTCAAAGCCAACGACGGGCGCATTCTGCCGCAGACCTTTGAAGGCGGCCTGCTGACCTCCAAAGAGATCAAGAACCTGACCTTCACCGGCGGGCGCCTGGAGAAAGCCAAGGACCGCGACAGCACCGACTTCGAGGACATCGCCCTCAACAACAAGAACAGCCGTTTCGCCGGCACCGTGGCCGGCAAGCACTTTGATTTTGGCGGCGTGGATTACAAGTTCACCGACAAAATCATCGGCAGCTACCACTTCGCCCAACTCGATGAAGTCTATAACCAGCATTTCCTTGGCGTGGTCGCCTCGCAACCGTTCGGCCCCGGCACGTTCGGCACCGATCTGCGCCTGGCTATCAGTGACGACGAAGGCGCAGCCCGTGGCGGCAAGATCGACAACAAATCCCTCAACGGCCTGGTGAGCTACGCCTTGAGCGGACATAAATTCAGCGCTGGCTATCAGCACATGTCCGGCGACAGTGCCTTCCCTTATGTCGATGGCAGTGACCCGTACCTCGTCAACTTCGTGCAGATCAACGACTTTGCCGGCGCCGAAGAACGTTCCTGGCAGGCTCGCTACGACTATGACTTTGCCAAACTCGGCATTCCCGGCCTGAGTTTCATGAGTCGTTACCTGAGCGGTGACAACATCAAGCTCAAGAACGGCGACGAAGGCAAAGAGTGGGAACGCAACACCGAAATCAAATACGTCGTACAAAGCGGCGCGCTCAAGGATGTCGCTGTGCGCCTGCGCAATGCCACTTACCGTTCCAACTATTCCGCTCGCGATGCCGATGAAGTGCGTCTGCTGGTGAGCTATAGCGTTGCCCTTTGGTAATTCAGTACGTCCATAACAAAAACTCCAAGGAGACTTGAATGAACCTGTCACTGCGTAAAGTTGCTCTCACCGCCAGCGCCCTGCTTTTCGCCGGCCAATTGCTCGCCGAACCCAAACGCCCGGAATGCATCGCCCCGGCCTCGCCAGGCGGCGGTTTCGACCTGACCTGCAAACTGGCGCAAAGCGCGCTGGTGAATCAGAAATTGCTGACCAAGCCGATGCGCGTGACCTACATGCCCGGCGGTGTCGGCGCGGTCGCGTACAACGCGGTGGTCGCCCAGCGTCCGGCCGATGCCGGCACGCTGGTGGCGTGGTCCAGCGGTTCGCTGCTGAACCTGGCCCAAGGCAAATTCGGCCGTTTCGATGAAACCAACGTCCGCTGGCTTGCCGCCGTCGGCACAAGCTATGGCGCCATCGCGGTAAAAAGCGATTCGCCTTACAAGACCCTGGACGATCTGGTTCAGGCATTGAAGAAAGATCCGAGCAAAGTGGTGATCGGCTCCGGCGGCACCGTCGGCAGCCAGGACTGGATGCAAACCGCCCTGATCGCCAAGGCAGCCGGGATCAACCCGCGCGACCTGCGTTACGTCGCCCTCGAAGGCGGCGGTGAAATCGCCACTGCGCTACTCGGCGGCCACATCCAGGTCGGCAGCACCGACATCTCCGACTCCATGCCGCACATCCAGAGCGGCGACATGCGCCTGCTGGCCGTGTTCTCCGAGAAGCGTCTGGACGAGCCGGAAATGAAAGATATTCCGACCGCCAAAGAGCAAGGCTACGACATCGTCTGGCCAGTGGTTCGCGGCTTCTACCTCGGGCCAAAGGTCAGCGACGAAGACTACGCCTGGTGGAAAGACGCGTTCGACAAGCTGCTGGCTTCCGAGGAGTTCGCCACGTTGCGCGATCAGCGTGAACTGTTCCCGTTCGCCATGACCGGCCCGGAGCTGGACACCTACGTGAAGAAGCAGGTCACGGACTACAAAGTGCTGGCCAAAGAGTTCGGCCTGATTCAGTGATCGCCTCTGTCTAGCGGCTACGGTCCCCGTTCTGCGGGGCCGCAGCACAGGAGTTTCCTATGCTCTTACAACGCATTTTTGCTTCAGCGCTGTTGCTGGTCTGTGTTGGCCTGGCGCTGATGGCGTGGCCGTATCAAGCGTCTTTTTCCTACGAACCGGTGGGGCCGCGAGCCTTCCCGCTATTGATGCTCGGCCTGATGGGCCTTGGTTTGCTGTACATGGCGTTTCGTCCGACACCGATTGTGCACAGTGACGATGACCCGAAACTGGACCGTGAAACCCTGATCAAGATCGGCATCTGCGTACTGCTGTTGCTGGTGTTCGCCGGGGCCTTCGAACCCCTTGGTTTCATCGTCGCCAGCATTCTGATTGGAATCCCCATGGCACGCCTGTATGGCGGCCGCTGGCTACCCAGCACGGTGATCATCAGCCTGATGGCTATCGGTCTTTATCTGCTGTTCGACAAGGTGATGGACGTGCCACTGCCACTGGGCGTGCTCGACGTTCTGGAGAACTGATATGGATACTCTTGGCTATTTGGGTCAGGGTTTCGGCGTCGCGCTGAGCCCGTACAACCTGGTGACCGCGCTGTGCGGCACCCTGATCGGCACCGTCGTCGGGCTGTTGCCAGGCCTGGGCCCGATCAACGGCGTGGCGTTGCTGATTCCGATTGCGTTCGCCCTCGGTCTGCCGCCGGAATCGGCGCTGATCCTGCTGGCGGCGGTGTACCTGGGTTGCGAATACGGCGGCCGGATCAGTTCGATCCTGCTGAACATTCCAGGCGAAGCGTCCACCGTCATGACCACCCTCGACGGTTACCCGATGGCCCGCAAGGGTCTGGCCGGTGTAGCGTTGTCGCTGTCGGCGTGGAGTTCGTTCATCGGCGCGTTCATCGCCACTTGCGGCATGGTGCTGTTCGCCCCGCTGCTGGCGAAATGGGCGATTGCCTTTGGACCGGCAGAGTATTTCGTGCTGATGGTGTTCGCGATTGTCTGTCTTGGTGGCATGGCCGGCGATCGACCACTGAAGACTTTTATCGCCGCGCTGATCGGTTTGTTTTTGTCGACTGTCGGGATCGATGCCAACAGCGGCGTGTACCGTTTCACCGGGGACAACATCCACTTGACCGACGGCATTCAGTTCGTTGTGCTGGTTCTCGGCTTGTTCTCCATCAGTGAAATCCTTCTGCTGCTGGAAAAAACCCATCGCGGCCAGGAAGCGGTGAAAGCGACCGGCCGGATGATGTTCAACTTCAAGGAAGCCTCGGCTGTCTTTTTGGTGAACATCCGTTGCGGTCTGCTCGGTTTCATCATGGGCGTGTTGCCGGGTGCCGGCGCCACGTTGGCCAGCGCTGTGGCCTACATGACCGAAAAACGTATCGCCGGCGCCAATGGCACCTTCGGCCAAGGCGACATGCGTGGCCTCGCGGCGCCGGAAACCGCCATCGGCGGCGCAGCCTGCGGTGCCCTGGTGCCGATGCTGACGCTCGGCGTTCCGGGTTCCGGTACCACGGCGGTGATGATCGGCGCGCTGTCGCTGTACAACATCACCCCGGGCCCGCTGTTGTTCCAACAGCAACCGGACATTGTCTGGGGCCTGATCGCTTCGTTGTTCGTCGCCAACATCATGTTGGTGATCCTCAACATCCCGATGATTCGCATCTTCACGCGCATCCTGGCCGTGCCGAACTGGGCGCTGGTGCCCGTGATTGCGATCATCACCGGGATCGGCGTCTACGCGGTGCATGCCACTACCTTCGACCTGTTCCTGATGATCGGCATCGGCATCTTCGGTTACATCCTGCGCAAGCTGGACTTCCCGTTGTCGCCGGTTCTGTTGGGCTTCATCCTTGGCGGCCTGATGGAGCAGAACCTGCGTCGCGCCCTGTCGATCTCCAATGGCGCATTGGAAATCCTCTGGTCGAGCCCGATCACCTTCGGTGTCTGGGTACTGACCGCAATCATGCTGTTCATGCCGATCCTGCGAATCTGGCGCAAACGTTCGGTCGCCCGGCGCGTTATCGCCGATGTCTGATCGAACACCCTTCAAAGCCTGGTGGGGAACCCCGCTGGTCGGTCTGCTGGGCGGTTACCTGGCCAGCCAGATCGGCTGGCCACTGCCGTGGATGGTCGGCTCGTTGCTGGCGATCATCCTGGTGCGTTGCCTGACACCTTGGCAATTGGCGGAAATCCCTGGCGGCCGCAAGTGCGGCCAGTGGATTGTCGGCATCGGCATCGGCCTGCACTTCACCCCGGTGGTGATGGAGCAGGTCCTGAGCCACTTCGGCCTGATCTTCTTCGGTGCTTTGGTCACCAGCCTCTCGGCGGTGGTCGGGGTCTGGTTGATGCGGCGTACCGGTGAAGATCGCGCCACCGCGTTCTTTTCCAGCATGCCCGGCGGCTCCGGGGAGATGGTCAACCTCGGCGCGCGTAACGGCGCAGTGCTCAGTCGTGTGGCGGCGGGGCAAAGTCTGCGGGTGTTGGTGGTAGTGCTGTGTGTGCCGGCGGCGTTCAAGTATTGGCTGGGTGACGGTGCACCGCTGTCCCATGCCACTTCCGTTGACTGGCGCTGGCTGGCACTTCTATTCCCGGCGGGCGCCCTCGCCGCCTGGCTCTGGGAGCGTCTGCGTCAACCCAATCCGTGGCTGTTCGGGCCGTTGCTGGTGAGTGCGGCGGTGAGTATTGGCTGGGATCTGCACATCAGTTTGCCCAATGGCGGCAGCCAGATCGGCCAATGGCTGATTGGCAGCGGGTTGGGGTGTCATTTCAATCGGCAGTTCTTCCGGCGGGCGCCTTCTTTTATGGGGCGGACCTTGATCGGCACGGTGCTGAGCATGTTGATCGCCACGCTGGCAGCATTGGGGTTGAGTGCGCTGACGCATCTGGATTTGCGTTCGCTGACGTTAGGCATGATGCCCGGCGGGATTGCGGAGATGAGCCTGACGGCAGAGACATTGCAGTTGTCGGTGCCACTGGTGACGGCGATGCAGGTGATGCGGCTGTTGTTTGTGTTGTTTCTGGCGGAGCCGTTGTTCAAGTATTGGAATCGGGTGCCCGACTCCCCCTAACCTGATCGTTCCCACGCTCCGCGTGGGAATGCCTCAACGGACGCTCCGCGTTCGGCTTTGGATGGGACGCAGAGCGTCCCGGGCTGCATTCCCACGCAGAGCGTGGGAACGATCATTACGCGACCGGTGGTAACCGCCATTCGATCGGCGTCTCGCCATTCTGCTCAAGATATTTATTGGTTCGACTGAAGTGCCCGCACCCAAGGAAGCCGCGATAGGCGGACAGCGGTGATGGATGCACCGACGTCAGCACCAGGTGTTTGGTGGCATCGATCAGTTTCTGCTTGCTCTGGGCATGGGCGCCCCACAGCATAAACACCAGATGCGGCTGATGTTCACTGACCACTTCGATGATCCGATCGGTGAAAAACTGCCAGCCCTTGTCCTTGTGCGCATTGGCGTTGGCGCGCTCCACGGTCATGGTGGTATTGATCATCAGCACGCCCTGGTCAGCCCAGCTTTGCAGGCAACCGTGGGTCGGGATGTCGATGTTCAGATCGCGTTTCAACTCTTTATAGATGTTCACCAGCGACGGCGGCGCCGGTACGCCTGGTTGCACCGAAAAGCACAAGCCGTGGGCCTGCCCCGGACCGTGGTACGGGTCCTGGCCAAGGATGACGACTTTGACTTTATCCAGCGGCGTCGAATTGAGCGCGTTGAAAATCATCGGTCCTGGCGGGTAGATTTCCTTGCCTGCCGCGCGCTCCTCTTGCAGGAAATTGCGCAACTCTGCCATGTAGGGCTGGTCGAATTCGGCACGCAGTGCCTCCTTCCAGCTCGGTTCGAGTTTGATACGGTCGTCTGCAGTCATGGTTACATCCGGCAAAAACAATGGGGCGAACCCTAGGAAAGCCCATCACGCTTGTCAATTGATCTGACGCAGATCCGGCACTTTCCTACATAACGATCATACTGAACGCTCAAATTCCCGATCGAGGTCACGATGAATCTGCACTTCGAAGAACTCACTGGCACCGACGGCGCACGCATCGGAGTCGCCAGCCTGGATGCCGAAAAGTCCCTGAATGCCCTGTCCTTGCCGATGATCAACGCCTTGCGCGATCAACTGGACGTCTGGGCCAAAGAGCCACAAATCGTCTGCGTCGTACTGCGCGGCAAAGGTACCAAAGCCTTTTGCGCCGGCGGCGAAGTCCGCAGCCTGGTGGAAGCCTGTCGTGCCCATCCCGGCGAGGTGCAGCCGCTGGCCGCGCTTTTCTTTGCGGCGGAATATCGCCTGGACTTCAATCTGCACACCTATCCTAAACCGCTGATCTGCTGGGGGCATGGCTATGTGCTCGGCGGCGGCATGGGGCTGTTGCAAGGGGCGGGCATCCGGATTGTCACGCCGAGCACCCGCATGGCGATGCCGGAGATCAGTATCGGTTTGTACCCGGATGTCGGGGCCAGCTGGTTCCTGTCGCGGCTGCCTGGCAAGCTCGGATTGTTTCTCGGCCTGACCGGCGCCCATATGAACGGTCGCGATGCGATCGATCTCGACCTGGCCGACCGTTTTCTGCTCGATGAACAACAGGAAGATCTGATGGAAGGCCTGCTGCAGTTGAATTGGCAGGAACAGACGCCAATGCAGCTGAACAGCCTGCTCAAGGCCTTGCAGCAGGAAGCCATCGCGCAAATGCCCGAAGCCCAGTGGCTGCCACGTCGCCAACAGATCGATGAGCTGCTGGATGTCAGTGACGTGCGCTGCGCCTGGAAGGCCATCAGCCAGTTGCGTGACTGCACCGATCTGCTGCTCAGCCGTGCCGCGAAAACCATGAGCGAAGGCTCACCCCTGACCGCGCATCTGGTGTGGGAGCAGATCGCCCGCGCCCGGCACATGTCGCTGGCGCAGGTCTTTCAGATGGAATACACCATGAGCCTCAACTGCTGCCGTCATCCTGAGTTCAGCGAAGGGGTGCGCGCACGGTTGATCGACAAGGATCAAAAACCCCATTGGCACTGGCCAGACATCAATACCCTGCCGGATGCAGTGGTAGAAGCGCATTTCCACAAGGCCTGGGAAGGCCGGCATCCTCTGGCCGATCTGTAGGAATACTGAAATCTGGGCATAAAAAAGCGGCGCTTCGTGCGCCGCTTTTTTATGAGTGTTTAACGGTGGCCGCCTCGTCCATTGTGCTCGCCGCGACTGTTGTGGTCGCCTCGTCCACCACGGTTGTCGCGTCCGCCATGTCCGCGATAGTCGTTGCTCCGTCCACCGCGGTTGCGGCCATCCCAACCGCCACGGTTATGGCCATCCCAGCCGCGATTCTGATGAGCCCGGTAATCGGCTCGTGGCGACGACTGGTAATAGCGTGGTGCCGGTTGATAAACCCGCGGCTGATGGTAATACCGCGGCGTTGGCTGGTAATACCGCGCTGGCGGTGCGTAGTACCGGCGAGGTTGCGTGTAGTAACCGCCGCCACCTGAGTAGTAAGGCCCGCCACCGGAATAATAGGCTGGCGAGGTATAGACCTCGGAACGGTAATAGCTGGCTCCTCCATCGGAATAGGGCACGCATGCACCAAGAGACAATCCCAATACAGCAATCAGAAGAATTCGCAGATACATGGCGGCCTCCTGGACCGCGAGTGAGCCACACCAGCGACGCTGGCAGGCGACAGTCAATTATTCGGTGACTGTCGAAAGATCAGACATCGTTTTCCAAATCTGGTGCGTTCGCGAAACAGATTGAAACAAGTCACCGATGAAAGGTTTTTCATCCATTCATCCGCTGATTAATGGTGGCCACCACGATATCCACCTCGGTAATGACGTGGCGAATGCCCACCCCAATAGTAGTAACGATAGCCACCATAAAAGCGCGGGCCGTGGTAGTGGCGCGGGCCGTAATAGTAGGGATAGGGCGAATAGCCGGGATAGTAATAAGGCGCGGAATACACATCGTAGCCCCCGGAGTAGTAGTAGCAGCCGGACAATCCCAGACCGAGTACAACACCGAACAACAGTCGACGAAACATGGCGGCCTCCTGAAAGACCACAGCCGGAACACGCCGGCTGACACCTGTTTTGACTGGCAACGCTGCGCCGAGTACCGAACCGCCTGGACCTTCAGATCAGCGGCCGGCCCGATCCATTGCGGTGCACCCATGCACCATCACAAGGCAACGCCGCCACCTCTTGCGAGCGCGCCAATTGCGTAAACGCCCACGCTAGAGCGCTCGAGCGGAGTTGGCACGGCTCTCGCTTTAACAAAGACGTGCAGGAGTCATCACAGGTTCGCAGCACCACAATTTGCAATGGCTGACTAGGGTTCCGGCTCGCTAAGGCGAGTGGCTGGTCCGAGAGTTGGCGACCTCCAGTTGAGGTTACACGGCGGGATAAAAGCCCGGGAGACAAGCCACCGTTCACGGTGCCGCGTTGACTCCTGCCCGCCCTTGATCAACTGGAGAACCACCCATGCTCAAGCTTCGTTTACCCGCCCTGCTCGCCGCTGCTTTCGCAGCCTTCGTGAGCGTCTCGTCCCAGGCCGCACAGAAAGACCACTTCAGCGTCTGCTGGACCATCTACGCCGGTTGGATGCCCTGGGAATACGCCGGCAGCCAAGGCATCGTCGATAAATGGGCGAAGAAGTACGGCATCAAGATTGATGTGGTGCAGCTCAATGACTACGTCGAATCCATCAACCAATACACCGCCGGCCAGTTCGATGGCTGCACCATGACCAACATGGATGCGCTGACCATTCCGGCGGCCGGTGGCGTCGACAGCACCGCGCTGATCGTCAGCGACTTCTCCAACGGCAACGACGGCATTGTGCTCAAGGGTGACGGCAAGAAAGTCACCGACCTCAAAGGTATGGACGTCAATCTGGTGGAACTCTCGGTTTCCCACTACCTGCTGGCCCGGGCGCTGGATTCGGTTGATCTCACCGAGAAAGACCTGAAAGTGGTCAACACCTCCGACGCCGACATCTCGGCGGCCTTCAACACCGATCAGGTCAACGCCGTCACCACCTGGAACCCGATGCTTTCGGACATCAAGGCCAAGCCTGCGGTGACCGAAGTGTTCAACTCCAGTCAGATCCCCGGCGAAATCATGGACATGATGGTGGTCAACAGCGCCACCCTCAAAGACAACCCGGCCCTGGGCAAAGCCCTGACCGGCGCCTGGTTCGAAGTGGTCGAGTTGATGAACGCGAAAAACGCCGCCAGCAAAGCCGCCCTCGAACACATGGCCAAAGCCTCGGGCACCGATCTGGCCGGCTTCCAGTCGCAACTGGACACCACCAAACTGTTCGCCACCCCCAAAGAAGCCCTGGCGTTCACCACCAGCAAGCAATTGCCGGAAACCATGCGCAAAGTCGCCGAGTTTTCGTTCCAGCACGGCTTGCTCGGTGAAGGCGCCAAGGACACCAGCGCAGTCGGCATGGCCTTCGCCAACGGCGTGACCAGCGGCGACAAGACCAACCTCAAGCTGCGCTTCGACCCGACCTACGTGCAGATGGCCGCCGACGCGAAGCTGTAATCAGGAGGACCTGGCCATGCGCCTGATCAATCGCCACCCGGATCGCCCGAGTCGCCTGCTGTTGGTGATCCTGCCGTTCGCCCTGGTGCTGTTCGCCTACTTCATGGGCTCGGCTGAGCGGCTGACGGACAACCCCAATGACAAGCTGCTGCCGAGCGCCGTGCAGATGACCGACGCGGTGAAACGCCTGGCGTTCACCGCCGACTCCCGCACTGGCGACTATTTACTTTGGCAAGACACCGCCTCCAGCCTGCGGCGCCTGGCCATCGGCCTTGGCATCAGCGCGCTGGCCGGGCTGTGCCTGGGCATCGCCGCCGGTACGCTGCCACTGTTTGGCGCGCCGTTGTCGCCGTTACTGACAGTGCTGTCGATGGTGCCGCCGCTGGCGATCCTGCCGATTCTGTTCATCGTGTTCGGCTTGGGGGAATTGTCGAAAGTGATGCTGATCGTGATCGGCATCACCCCGTGCCTGGCCCGTGATCTGGAGCAACGCGCCCGGGAAATTCCCGTCGAGCTGCTGATCAAGGCCCAGACCCTCGGCGCTTCGACCTGGACGCTGATGCTGCGCGTGGTGCTGCCGCAACTGTTGCCACGCTTGTTGATCTCGCTGCGACTGATGCTTGGCTCGGCGTGGTTGTTCCTGATCGCCGCCGAAGCCATCGCCTCCACCGACGGCCTCGGTTACCGGATTTTCCTGGTGCGCCGCTACCTGGCGATGGACGTGATTCTGCCCTACGTGGTGTGGATCACCCTGCTCGCCTGGCTGATGGATTGGGGCCTGAAACGCCTGACCCAACGGGCGTTCCCTTGGTATGAGGGGGCCCGCGCATGAGCTTCATCACAGTGAAAAATGTCTGGCAGCAATACGCCGATCAGGTGGTGCTCGAAGGGCTGAACCTGAACGTCAACGAAGGTGAATTCTGCACCTTGGTCGGTGCGTCGGGTTGCGGCAAGTCGACCTTCCTGCGGCTATTGCTGGGCCAGGAACGCGCCAGTCGCGGCGAGATTTTGTTGGATGGCCAGGCCTTGGCCGGCGAGCCAGATGCCAGTCGTGGCGTGGTGTTCCAGCGCTACTCGGTGTTCCCGCATTTAACGGTGCTGGACAACGTCGCCCTGGGCCTCGAACTGCCGCGCTCGCCGCTGCTCGGGCGGTTGTTCGGCAGCGCTAAAAAAGATGCACGCGAACAAGCCTCAGTGCTGCTGCACAAAGTCGGCCTCGGCCACTCGCTGGACAAGTACCCGGCGCAGCTCTCCGGTGGCATGCAACAACGACTGGCGATTGCCCAGGCACTGATCATGAAACCTCGGGTGTTGCTGCTCGACGAACCGTTCGGCGCCCTCGATCCGGGCATCCGCAAGGACATGCACGCTTTGCTGCTGGAGCTGTGGCGCGAGACGCAACTGACGGTGTTCATGGTCACCCATGACCTGTCCGAAGGCTTCAGCCTCGGCACTCGCCTGCTGGTGTTCGACAAGGTCCGTCTCGACCCGCACGCCCCCGGCGCCTATGGCGCGCGCATCACTTACGACATCCCTTTGAACAGCGACCGCCGCGCCCATCGCGCCGCCGTCGACGCCTTGCCGGCTGACCTGGCAGGTACGCTTCGTACCGCTTAAGAGGACTTTTCATATGACTGATTCGACTCAACTGTTCCCGCCCTTCGCCGAAGAAATGCTCCCCGGCGGCGGCCATCGTTCCTTCGTCCTGAAACGCGGTCAACTGCTGCGCCTGACCGACCTGCGTGGCGGTGCCAACGTCAGCCTGACGCTGCTCAACGCCAACGAAAAAACCGAACGCCTGAACCTGCCCGACAGCCTCAAATGCCAACACACCGCCAAGCTCACCACCGGCCATTGCCTGTATTCGGACATGGGCCGCGTGCTGGCCGCCATTACCGCTGACACCTGCGGCTGGAGCGACAGCCTCGGCGGTGTGCTCTGCGCTGAAGAGGTCGCGGAAAAATACGGCGCGGGGCGCTATCAGGAACTGCGCAACGGCTTCTTCCGCAACGGCACCGACAACCTGTTGGTGGAATTGGGCAAGTGGGGGCTGGGCCTGTCCGATTTGCTGATGACCCTCAACCTGTTCAGTCGCGTGAATGTCGATGAAGCCGGACATTTCCACTTCGTCGAAGGCAATTCCAAGGCCGGCGACTACATCGAGTTGTATGCGCCGATGGACACGCTGGTGGTGCTCACCGCGCTGCAACATCCGATGGACCCTTCGCCTGAATACGCGCCGAAACCGCTGAAACTCAGCTGGATGAACGCTGACGCCAGCGTCGCCGAACACTGCCGCACCTCGCGCCCGGAAAACGAGCGCGGCTTCATCAACACCGACCGTCTGTTCGCCTGAGGATCGCTGCCATGTCACTCGCAATCGCTACCGCTCAACAGCTGCCCGAAACCGCGATCTACCGCGCCACCATCCCCGCCGGGGAACCATGGCTGATGGAGGTCAAGGCCGGCCAGACCTTGCGCATCCTCGACCTGGAAGGCAACCAGGCGGTCGACACCTTGTTCTACAGCGTCGCCAACCCAAAGGAGCGCTACGACGTGCAACGCACCTTGCGCCGACAGAACAGCGTCTACCTGAGCACCGGCAGCGTGCTCTATTCCAACCTCGGCAAGCCGATGCTGACCATCGTTGCCGACACCTGCGGCCGTCACGACACCCTCGGCGGCGCTTGCGCGCAAGAGAGCAACACCGTGCGTTATGCGTTGGAGAAACGCTACATGCACAGCTGCCGCGACAACTACCTGCGAGCCTGCGTCCACGACGGGCGATTGGGCAAGGGCGACATCGGACCGAACATCAACTTCTTCATGAACGTGCCGGTCACGGCGGATGGCGGGCTGACGTTTGAGGACGGGATTTCGGCGCCGGGCAAATACGTCGACCTGCGGGCCGAGATGGACGTGATCGTGCTGATCTCCAATTGCCCGCAACTGAACAACCCGTGCAACGCCTACAACCCGACCCCTGCGGAGCTGCTGGTATGGAACTGAAATTCGCGCGGTTGCGTCGATGGTTGTTTGCCCTTTGTCAGGCCCGTTCAGGCCAGTGCCTCAAACAGCCCAAACACCATTAATCAACTGTGGGAGCGGGCTTGCTCGCGAAGGCGGAGTGTCAGTCGACATCAATGTTGAATGTGCTGGCCCCTTCGCGAGCAAGCCCGCTCCCACAGGGGGGACGGTGGTGTTTTTGAGTGAATTGATTCTGCCGTCGGGGACGACCTCGGCGCTTATCGAAAAACTGCGGGACGGCCCGCATCCCAGGTCGAGGCTGATGCGCTATCGCCTCCAGGGGTTATGCCATGTTCGAAAAAGTCCTGATTGCCAACCGTGGCGCCATTGCCTGCCGCATCCTGCGCACCCTGCGTGAGTTGCAGGTCCGGGGCGTTGCCGTTTACTCCGAAGCCGATGCCGCCAGTTTGCATATCTTGCAGGCCGATGAAGCCCACAGCCTCGGTGAAGGCGCAGCCGCCGGTACCTATCTGGCTGTCGAAAAAATCCTCAATATCGCCAAATCCACCGGCACCACGGCGATCCATCCCGGCTACGGTTTTCTCTCGGAAAACGCCGCGTTCGCCGAAGCGTGCGAAGCCGCCAACATCGCCTTCATCGGCCCGACACCAGAGCAGCTGCGGGTGTTCGGCCTCAAGCACACCGCCCGTGCCTTGGCCAAGCAACACGGCGTGCCGATGCTCGAAGGCACCGAGTTGCTCGACAGCCTCGACGCGGCGCTGATGGCTGGCGAACAGGTCGGCTACCCGGTGATGCTCAAAAGCACCGCCGGCGGTGGCGGCATCGGCATGCGCGTGTGTCGCAGTGCGGCCGAGTTGAGCGAGTCCTTTGAAGCCGTCAAACGCCTCGGCCAGAACAACTTCAGCGACGCCGGGGTGTTCATCGAAAAGTACATCCAGCGCGCCCGCCATCTGGAAGTCCAGGTGTTCGGCGACGGCCTGGGCGAAGTGATTGCCCTCGGCGTGCGCGACTGCTCGGTGCAGCGGCGCAACCAGAAAGTCCTAGAAGAAACCCCGGCACCGAACCTCCCCGAGGGCATGGCCGAAGAGCTCTGCGCGGCGGCGATCAAACTGGCGAAAGCGGTGAATTACCGCAGCGCCGGCACCGTCGAATTCGTCTTCGACAGCGAGGCTCAGCGTTTCTACTTTCTCGAAGTGAACACCCGTTTGCAGGTGGAGCACGGCGTCACCGAGCAAGTCTGGGGCGTGGACCTGGTGCGCTGGATGGTCGAACTGGCGGCGGGTGATTTGCCACCGTTGAGCACGTTGAGCCAAGGTTTGAAAGCCTGCGGCCATGCGATTCAGGCACGGCTTTACGCGGAAGATCCGGGCCGGGATTTTCAGCCAAGCCCAGGCTTGCTGACCGCCGTGAACTTCCCTGCCGCCGATGGCAAACACCTGCGTATCGACACCTGGGTCGAGGCCGGTTGCGAGATCCCGCCGTACTTCGATCCGATGATCGCCAAGGTCATCAGTTGGGCGCCGACCCGCGAAGAAGCCGCTGCCGATCTGCATCAAGCGCTGGGCGACAGCCTCCTCTACGGGGTAGAAACCAACCGCGATTACTTGCGGCAGATTCTGCTCGATGTGCCCTTCGCCAGCGGCCAGCCGTGGACCCGTTGCCTGGAAGGTTTGGTCTATCAGGCCAACACGTTTGAGGTACTCAGCGCCGGCACTCAAACCAGCGTTCAGGACTATCCCGGCCGTCTCGGTTACTGGGCCGTGGGCGTGCCACCGTCGGGGCCGATGGACAGTCGTGCGTTGCGTTTGGGCAACCTTTTGCTAGGCAACGACGAAGGCGCCGCTGCGCTGGAAATCACCATGAGCGGGCCGCTGCTGCGCTTCAATTGTGACGCGGTGGTGGCGGTGACCGGGGCCGTGATTCCACTCAGCCTTAATGGTGATGTGGTGCCGATGAACACGTCTTTGCTGGTACCGGCGGGTGCTACGTTGAGCCTTGGCACGATTGCCGGTGCAGGCGCCCGCAGCTATCTGTGCCTGCGCGGCGGCGTGCAAGTACCAGATTATCTGGGCAGCAAAAGCACCTTCACCCTCGGTCAATTTGGTGGGCATGGCGGGCGCGCGTTGCGAGCCGGGGACGTGTTGCACGCCCTTGCTTTGAGCGATCGCAGCAGCGGTCTTCAACTGCCTGAAGAACACGTCAGCGAGCTGCCCATCGTGCGGCAAATCCGGGTGATCTACGGCCCTCATGGTGCGCCGGAATATTTCACCGAAAACTACATGGGCACCTTCTTCGCCACCCAGTGGGAAGTGCATTTCAACTCCAGCCGAACCGGCGTGCGGTTGATCGGGCCGAAGCCTGAATGGGTGCGCGCCGATGGTGGCGAGGCGGGTCTGCATCCGTCGAATATCCATGACAATCCGTATGCCATTGGTGCGGTGGATTTCACCGGGGACATGCCGGTCATCCTCGGTCCCGACGGCCCTAGCCTCGGCGGGTTTGTCTGCCCGGTGACGGTGATCGAGGCGGATCTTTGGCAGCTTGGGCAACTCAAGGCTGGGGACAAGGTTCAGTTCCTCCCCGTCGATCTCAAGACCGCCCGCACCCTCGCCCTGAAATGGAATACCCCCTGTGGGAGCGGGCTTGCTCGCGAAAGCGGTATGTCAGATACATCAATGTCGACTGACACACCCTCTTCGCGAGCAAGCCTGCTCCCACAAGGGATTGTGTCGCCGGTGGTGTTGGATTTGGGTCAGGGAAGTACTCGACTGGTGGCGAGACTGTCCGGCGACACACATTTGCTTTTGGAAATCGGCGCACCTGAGTTGGACCTGGTCCTGCGCTTCCGCGCCCACGCACTGATGCAAGCCCTGGAAAGCCAAAACCTGCACGGCGTCATCGACCTCACCCCCGGCATCCGCTCGCTGCAAGTGCACTACCAGCCCGAACAACTGCCGCTGGCCGATCTGCTCGGCATCGTCGCTGGCGAGTGGGACGCCGTGTGCGCTGCCAAGGACCTGCAAGTGCCCTCGCGCATCGTCCATCTGCCGTTGTCCTGGGACGACCCGGCCTGCCAGTTGGCGATCGAAAAATACATAACCACCGTGCGCAAGGACGCCCCGTGGTGCCCGAGCAATCTGGAGTTCATCCGCCGCATCAACGACCTGCCGAACCTCGACGAAGTGCAGCGCACGGTGTTCGACGCCAGCTACCTGGTGATGGGCCTGGGCGACGTCTACCTCGGTGCGCCGGTGGCCACGCCGCTCGATCCGCGGCATCGCTTGGTGACCACCAAATACAACCCGGCCCGTACCTGGACCGCAGAAAACTCGGTGGGCATTGGTGGCGCTTACATGTGCGTGTACGGCATGGAAGGCCCTGGCGGATATCAGTTCGTCGGCCGCACGTTGCAGATGTGGAATCGTTATCGCGAGGTCGCCGCATTCGATGGCAAACCGTGGCTGCTGCGCTTCTTTGATCAGATCCGTTTCTACCCGGTCAGTGCCGATGAACTGCTGCGCATTCGACGGGATTTCCCCCTCGGGCGCTTCGATCTGAACATCGAGCACAGTCAGCTGAATCTGGCGGATTACCAATCCTTCCTGACGAAGGAAGCCAAGAGCATTGCCGCGTTTCGCGACCAGCAAAAAGGTGCGTTCAACGCCGAGCGCGAGCGCTGGATCGCCAGCGGTCAGGCGCATTTCGACAGTGAAGAACTGGTACCGGAAATCACCGACGACGCGCCGCTGGCCAGCGGTCAACAGAGCGTCGACAGCCACATCGCCGGCAACCTTTGGCAGGTTCAGGTTGAAACCGGTAGCCGGGTTGCCGCGGGTGATGTGCTGGTGATTCTGGAGTCGATGAAGATGGAAATCCCATTGCTCGCGCCCGTGGCCGGAGTGGTACGCGAGATTCGCGTGCAGCCGGGTTCGGCCGTGCGCGCCGGACAGCGCGTCGTGGTGCTGGAACTTGAGTGAACCCATTTTGAAAAGGACTAACGCGATGAACATCAACCTGCAACTCGACGCCCTGCGCGGCGCTTATCGCCTCGGCAACATCACGCCCCGTGAACTGCTGCTGAGCCTGCGCGATAAAGCCGCGGCATTGAACCCGGACTATCACCTGTTCATCCACTTGCTCAGTGTTGAAGAACTGGAACCGTACCTCGCCGCACTCGACGGTCGCGACCTCGACAGCTTGCCGCTGTTCGGCGTGCCATTCGCGATCAAGGACAACATTGATCTGGCGGGCATTCCGACGACCTCGGCGTGCCCGGCATTTGCCTACGTGCCGGAGCGTTCGGCGACCATCGTCGAGCAGTTGCTGGCGCTGGGGGCGATACCGTTGGGCAAGACCAATCTTGATCAATTCGCCACCGGCCTTAACGGCAGTCGCTCACCGTATGGTGCGTGCCCAAACAGCGTGTTGCCGGAGTATCCGTCGGGCGGCTCCAGCGCCGGGTCGTCGCTGGCGGTGGCGCTCGGCGTGGCGAGTTTTTCCTTGGGCACGGACACGGCGGGCTCCGGCCGTGTGCCGGCGGCGCTGAACAATCTGGTGGGGTTGAAAGCCAGCAAAGGGTTGATCTCCACGGCCGGTGTCGTGCCGGCCTGCCGCACCCTCGATTGCGTGACCACGTTCACCGCGACGGCTCGGGAAGCCAGTCAGTTGCTCGCGCTCACTGCGCACCTTGATCCGCGCGATGAATACAGCCGCAGTAATCCGTTGTGGAATGACGGCTCGGCGTTTGGTGCACCTCGCCCCTTCCGCTTCGGCGTGCCCCGTGCTCAGGATCTGGCGTTCTTCGGTTGCCCTGAAGGCCCGTTGTTGTTCGGCGACGCCATCGATCAGCTCAAAGCCTTGGGCGGTGATGCCGTGGAACTGGATTTGTCGCCGTTTCTCGAAGCGGCACGCTTGCTCTATGAAGGCCCCTGGGTGGCTGAGCGCTACAGCGTCGCCGGCGAATTGATGGAGCAAAACCCTGAAGCCGTACTGCCGGTGATTCGCGCGGTGCTGGCCAAGGCGCCAGCGGTGAACGGCGTGCAAACCTTCCGCGCCCAGTACCGCCTGCAAGCGCTGAAAGCCCTGTGCGACCAGGCGCTGGACGGCCTCGACTGCGTGCTCACCCCCACCATTGGCCGCCCCGTCACACTGGCGGAACTGGACGCCGAGCCGGTGCTGCGCAATTCGGAACTGGGCTACTACACCAACTTCATGAACCTGCTCGATTACGCCGCCGTCGCCGTGCCCAGCGGTTTCATGGGCAATGGTTTGCCGTGGGGTGTGACGTTGTTCGGGCGGGCGTTTACTGATCAGTATTTGTTGGGTGTGGCGGATGCGTTGCAGCGCCAGCAAGGTTTGGCGACACCGGTTCCGTCGGCTGTCGCACGTAATGACCGGGCGCGATTGGTGGTGTGTGGTGCGCATCTGGATGGGCTGGCGCTGAATTGGCAATTGAAGCAGCGCGGAGCTCGACTGGTGGAGACGACGTTCAGCTCGCCGGACTATCAACTGTATGCCTTGGCCGGCGGCCCGCCGTTTCGTCCCGGAATGGTTCGCGTGAAGGACGGGGGTGTGGCGATTGCGGTGGAAGTGTGGGAGTTGCCAAGCAGTGAGTTGGGTTCTTTTCTGACCGGAATTCCGGCGCCGTTGGGATTGGGCAAGGTGCAATTGGCGGATGGGCGTTGGGAAAGCGGGTTTATTTGTGAGGCGTATGGGTTGGAGGGAGCAGCCAATATCAGCCATTTAGGCGGATGGCGGCGTTACCTCGCTCAATAAGGGACGCGGAGCGTCCCGGGCGGCATTCCCACGCAGAGCGTGGGAACGATCGACTCAGGGACGTGTGAACGATCATTCGCCCAGCACATCGAGCAGTTATTTCCCGGCAGTGCCTTTAGAATGCCTGCCTGCTGACCGATGACACCTTGCACACGCTGCTGTCGAGAACGGATCATGCGATGTACCGGGCCAAGCAAGCCGGCCGTAACCGCACCTGCGTGGAAATGCCTCACTCCAGTTATGAATAACCCTACATGAATAAGCCAGATTTCTGCCCGGCCTGCGGCGCCTCCAACGACTGTACCCTGGCCGACCCGCGAACCGCCGATCGGGCCTGCTGGTGCTACGGCGTCAGCATCGACCCGGCGGTGCTCGAAGCACTGCCGCCCGAACTGCGCGACAAATCCTGCTTGTGCCCACGCTGCGCGCAAGTCGAGGCGCAGCTGTAAGCAACCGCACAACCGATCACGTAAGATACGCCCTCCTTTCCAGCCGATCCCTCGCCATGCGCATCGACCGCTTCCTCAGCAACCTGCCGCGCTTCAACCGTAAGCAGGTACGTCTGTTGCTGGTGGAAAAGCGTGTCAGGATCGACGGAAAAGTCGTCAGCGACCCTCACGCCGACGTACTGGAATTCAGCCGCGTGGAACTCGACGATGAGCTGCTGCAAGTCGGCAAGCCTGCACGCTACTTCATGCTGCACAAACCGACTGGCTGCGTCAGTGCCACCCGCGATCCGCAACACCCGACCGTGCTCGACCTGATCCATGAGCCGGACAAGGAAGACCTGCACATCGCCGGGCGCCTGGACTTCAACACCACCGGCCTGATGCTGATCACCAACGACGGCAGTTGGTCGCGACGCCTGACCCAGCCGCAAACCAAACTGCCCAAGGTCTACTACGTCGAGACCGAGCAAGAGATTGGCCCGCAATACGCATTGAAATTCACCGAAGGCCTGTACTTCGCCTTCGAAGACCTCACCACTCAGCCCGCCGAGCTGGCCGTACTCGGTCCAACCTGCGCACGACTGAGCATCGTCGAGGGTCGTTATCATCAGGTGAAGCGGATGTTCGGCCATTTCGACAACAAGGTGCTGCGCCTGCACCGCGAAAGCATGGGCCCGCTGGTGCTCGACAGTGCCCTGAAACCGGGCGAGTACCGCGCATTACGCACCGAAGAGATTCAATTGATCTAAGCAGACGACCGCTCAGCAGAAGTTGTCGAACAATTTTCCAAAGATACTTGCGCGATGACGTGACCCCTGCTTGAATCAGGACGTCGGCCGAAATGTGACCGACGAGTCACAACATACTTCTAAGAAACTTTTTGCCGGTAGAGAACCCTCAGGTTCCGCTTTCCCCCGGCAGACTGCCCGCCAATAACAATACCCGTCGACCGGACTGCATTGGATCGACATGGGCCTCTCAAATTCCAGGCGTATGCCTACCTGTCACAAAACTCGTGCAATCTCATTTGCGCGCATACCCGCTTGCTTGGAGTCTTATGACATGAGGCCAGAAATCGCTGTGCTGGATATACAGGGTCAGTATCGGGTTTACACGGAGTTCTATCGCGCAGACGCCGCAGAGAAGACCATTATTCTGGTCAACGGCTCGATGGCCACGACTGCGTCGTTTGCACAGACCGTGAAAAACCTTCACCCGCAATTCAATGTGGTCTGCTACGACCAGCCCTACGCGGGCAAGTCGAAAGCCCACAACCTGCACGAGAAATTGCTGACCAAGGAAATCGAAGGGCAGATCCTCCTGGAGCTGATCGACCACTTCGCCGCCGAACACGTGCTGTCGTTTTCCTGGGGTGGCGCCGCGACCCTGGTCGCCCTGGCCCACCAGCCACGGCGCATCGAAAAAGCCGTGATCAGCTCGTTCTCTCCGGAGATCAACGCGCACATGCTCGACTACCTCGAGCGCGGCATCGATTACCTCGGCAGCCGGGACGGTGACCGGGTGGGCAACCTGGTGAACAGCACCATCGGCAAACACCTGCCGACCCTGTTCAAGCGCTTCAATTATCGGCACGTCAGTTCCCTGGCCGAGCATGAATACGGGCAGATGCACTTCCACATCAGCGATCTGCTGCACAGTGATCGCCAGTGCTTCCTCAAGGCCGCGGAGAAAGTCAACGTGCCAGTGCTGTTCATGAACGGCGAATGGGACGAGTACACCGCTGCCGACGGTGCCCAACTGTTCGCCAATCATGTGCAACACGCGACTTTCACCACCCTGCAGGCCACCGGCCACTTTCTCGACATGGAACACAAAGCAGCTTGCCGAGATAGCCGCAACGCATTGCTGGGCTTCCTGAAACCTTCACAACACGAAAGTCGACCGCGTTATCACTACGTCCAGGACCAACATGCATTGGCCATCTGAAACAGTGTCATCGCGAGCAAGCTTCGCCCTACGGTGTTGAATGCATTCCTGTAGCAGCGAGGCTTGCCCGCGATAGACCGTCATGCGGTCTCTGCTTTTGTTTCTTTTGCGCTAAAGCCGTCCCACGCAAAGAAAAACTTCATTTCCACGGCCACATCTGGTACAAAGTCAGCCGCTCAGCGGGTGTCGTATAATGGCATTACTCCAGCTTCCCAAGCTGATAACGAGGGTTCGATTCCCTTCACCCGCTCCAACCGAATTTTGTCTCACGTCAGGATGTTTTTGACGGGAGACGCAAGAACACAAAAACCGGTCCGTTGTGACCGGTTTTTTTGTGCCCTGGATTTGGGTTGCCGGGGAAATGCCAGGAGCGCAGAACGCATGCTTCCCGTCCCCATGCCCCAATGATATGCAGTGCTATACTTTTTATGGTTTTGAATGAAGCGTACAGCGTTGCCCACGGGGGTTGATACCGACTGCAAATCTCGATTGGCGCTGCAAGACTAAGGAGGTCTACGGCAAGCACGAGATGGGAGGTGTGGCATGAATCGACACTATTACATCAGCAACAATCTCGACGATCTTGAAGCCGTTGAAAATGAGCTGGAAGCCAGCGGCATCAATTCCGAGCAAATTCATGTGCTCAGTCAACACGTTGCCGAAGTTGAACAACATCACCTTCACGAAATCAACTCGTTAATGGAACAGGATGTTGTCCACTCTGGCGAAATTGGTGCAGTGATCGGTGTGCCCCTCGCGGCGCTGGTTCTTGGCGTCGCCTATTGGCAGGGCTGGACCGAATCCGCCGCCGGCTGGACGCCTTTTGTCTTTCTTGCCGTTGTTGTATGCGGCTTCTGCATCTGGGAAGGCGGTTTTTTTGGTATTCAGGTGCCAAACACTCACTTCCGCAGTTTTAAACAGGTGGTAGAAGAGGGGAAACATATTTTCTTCGTAGATGTCGAGCCGGCTCAGGAGTCGGTATTGGACGGGGTTATCGAACATCACCCCGCGCTGGAGATTGCTGGCACAGGAACGGCTGCCCCCCACTGGACAGTCGCCTGGCAGCACAAATGGCATCAGTTCAAGCGAGTGATATCGGGTTAGCTCCTGGAGACTGATGGCCACCCGGAAGCTGCTTATTGGCCGAAGGAAATGACCCGACTGAGGAAAACATAATCCGCTTCGGTGGCCATCAGTCCGACGAGTACCAGCAAACACAAAGGTGGCACCAATATGGAGTAGACCATCGCCAACCGTTCCCAGGCCATATGCATGAAGATGGAGACAATTAAACCTGCCTTCAACAACATGAAAGTGATAATCAGGGACCACCGAAGGTAACCATGGAACTGGAAATAGTCGACAAGGTACGACAGCGTGCTGAGGACGAATAACAGCCCCCAGATTTTAAGGTACAAGCTGATTGGATGTTGCTGACCTTGAGCGTGTGCCATCACCCGTGCTCCTCTACCATAAATAGAAGAAAGCAAAAATAAACACCCATACCAAATCCACGAAGTGCCAGTAAAGCCCGGCTATCTCGACGTTCTGATAGTTTCCGGAGCGCTCATAATCTCCCCGCCATACTTTCAGCGCCACAATGCCGAGATAGAGGGCACCGATTGACACGTGCAGTCCGTGAAAACCGGTAATCATGAAAAAGCTGGCGCCAAACTGCGCCGCCCCCATGGGGTTCCCCCAGGGACGCACGCCTTCTGCGATGAGCTTGGTCCATTCGAATGCCTGCATGCCGACGAAGGTCACACCCAAGGCAGCGGTCGCCAGCATCAGGGCAGCGGTTTTCGCGCGATCACGGCGGTAGGCGAAATTGACGGCCATGGCCATGGTGCCGCTGCTACTGATCAGCACAAAAGTCATGATGGCGATCAGAATAAGTGGGATCGACTGACCGCCGATCGTCAATGCGAACACTTCGCTGGGGTTCGGCCAGGCGGTGGTGATGGTCATGCGTACCGACATGTAGCCGGTTAAAAAACAGGTGAATATAAAAGTATCGCTGAGCAGGAATATCCACATCATCGCCTTGCCCCAAGGCACCTGCTTGAAAGCCTCCTTATCCGAGGACCAGTCGTTGGCGATGCCCTGCCACCCGGCTACAGGCGACAAGCCGGATGGATTGGATGAACTGGACTCGCCTGGGGCAAGTGGATGCGATGCCATGGCTGTTCACCTCAGGCCGCAGAATCTGGCGATCGCTTCGTAGGTTTGCGGCGTGCTGGCCAGCAAAGCGAAGAGCACGAACCAAAGGCCCAGTAAGTAATGCCAATAGATGGCACACAACTCTACGCTGGCGCTGAGTTGCGGCAATGGTACGCGCTGCAGGAATTTAGCAACGATTATGCCCCACGCTATCAACCCGCCCAGCAGGTGGAGCGCATGCAGGCCGGTCAACAGGTAGAAGAAGCTGTTGGCCGGATTGCTGGCGAGAAAGTAACCCCAGGCGACAAACTGCTGCCAGACCCAGAGTTGCCCCACCAGAAAAGCAATGGCGAATACGCCCGCCAACGCAAAACCAGTCACAGCTGCACCCGGTTGCGCCCGTCGCGCGGCCATACGCGACCACTGCAGTGCGACGCAACTGAATACCAGAAAAGCCGAGTTCAGCCATAGCTGCGAAAGATTGGCTAACGGTGCCATGGGCTCTGTCAGGGGTAACCAATCATTCATTTGTGAACGGGCGATAAAGGCGAGCAAGAAGAGAAAGAATAACGAACTCACCACGACCAGGAATAAGCGCAGGCCGGTTCTTGCGATTTGGTTTCGATCGGCACCTTCACCCGCCTGAATACCCTCCGGATCGCGATTCCAGCTGCCGCCGGGGTCAGCGCCATCGGCGTTTCTCAATAGCAACCTGCTCATGTTTTAACGTCCGCTATCCTGGTTCCGGCACTCTGTTGCCGCATCTGCTCCAACTCCTCGGCGGAGACTGTTTGCGGAACGAAATCCTGCTCTATTCCCGGCACGCTGTAGTCATAGGCCCAACGATGCACGACCGGCAGCTTCGCGCCCCAATTACCGTGTATCGGCGGGGTATTCGGCGTTTGCCATTCCAGACTGGCCGCGCCCCAGGGATTACTGCCTGCGGGCTTGCCCTTGAATGCACTCCAGGCCAGGTTGAACAGGAACAGCAACTGGGAAACGCCGACGGTCAATGCGATCACCGTTATGAAGGCGTTCAACTCTTGTGCCGACTGCGGAATGAAGGCGTAGTTGTCATAAGCGTAGTAGCGGCGCGGCATGCCCTGGAAACCCAAGTAGTGCATGGGGAAGAAGATGGCGTAGGTCCCCAGGAAAGTAATCCAGAAATGCAACTTGCCCAGGGTGTCATTCAACATGCGCCCGGTGACTTTAGGGAACCAATGATAGATGCCGCCGAACACCACCAGTACCGGCGCAACCCCCATCACCATATGAAAATGCGCTACAACGAAATAGGTGTCCGAGAGCGGAATATCCACGATCACATTGCCGAGAAACAAGCCGGTCAGACCGCCGACCAGGAAGGTGACGATAAAGGCCAGGGCAAACAGCATCGGCACGGTCAGATGGATGTCGCCGCGCCACAGGGTCAGCACCCAGTTGTAGACTTTCAGCGCGGTCGGCACCGCGATGATCAAGGTGGTGACGGCGAAGAAAAAGCCAAAGTACGGGTTCATTCCGCTGACATACATGTGGTGCGCCCAGACCACAAAGCTGAGTACGCCAATCGCCGTAATGGCCCACACCATCATTCGGTAGCCGAAGATATTTTTACGCGCATGCGTACTGATCAAGTCGGAGACCAGACCAAACGCAGGGAGCGCAACGATGTAGACCTCTGGGTGGCCGAAGAACCAGAACAGGTGCTGGAACAATATCGGGCTACCACCCTGGTGATCGACCTGTTGCCCCAGCGAGATCATCGCCGGCATGAAGAAACTGGTGCCCAACAGCTTGTCGAACAGCATCATGACCGCACTGACGAATAACGCCGGGAAGGCCAGCAAGGCCATGATCGAGGCAGTGAAAATCCCCCATACCGAGAGCGGCATACGAAACAAGGTCATGCCGTAGGTTCGCGCCTGCAACACCGTAGTGACGTAGTTCAACCCGCCCATAGTGGCTGCAACGATAAAAATCGCCAGTGAGACGAGCATCAGGACGATGCCCCACTCGACCCCCGGTGTCCCCTGAGAAATGGACTGTGGCGGATAGAGCGTCCAGCCCGAACCGGTGGGGCCGCCAGGAACAAAAAAACTGGCGAGCAACACCACTACCGCTAGCAGGTAGAACCAGTAACTCAGCATGTTGACATAGGGGAACACCATGTCGCGGGCGCCCACCATCAGCGGGATCAGATAGTTACCGAAACCACCCAGAAACAAGGCCGTCAGCAAGTAAATGACCATGATCATGCCGTGCATGGTCATCGCCTGATAGTAAGCACTGGCGTCCATGAACTCCAAAGCGCCGGGGAAACCAATCTGTATGCGCATCAAGCCGGACAACACCACGGCGATAACGCCCACGAACAAAGCCGTCAAGGAATATTGAATGGCGATGACCTTGTGGTCCTGACTCCAGATGTATTTGGTCAGGAAGCTTTTGGGTTCGTGTAGTGCTTCGGTTTCGGCTTGCTCCGCATAGGCCATCACGTCATCTCCTGTCGAAGTTTCGGTGCATTCCTGGCTGCTTTACGGCTACTTCCCTGGCTCCGCCTTGCTCGCATCAGCGTCGGCTTTCGCTTTGGATTTGATAAAAGCGATCAGTGCGTTCAACTCCTGATCACTCGGGTTAAAGGCCGGCATGACGGCTGCGTAGCCCTTGACGATTTTGGCACCGGGGTTAACAACCGAATCTTTTATGTAGCCCTCATCGGCCTTTATCGTCGAACCGTCGGCAAGGGTGACGGTCTCGCCATACAGGCCCTGCCAACTGGGGCCGACGCCCTTGCTGCCATCAATACTGTGACAGGCCAGACAGCCGAGCGACTCGGCCAGCCGCTGCCCCTGCGTCGCCAGGTCGTCACCTCTGTCGAGTTTTTCGCTGGCAGAAGGCTCTTGCTGCGCGACACCCAGTGATTTGATCAGGGCGACGACAGCACCCAGTTCATCTTCAGTGAGAGTATAGGCCACCATGACTGGCGGGTAGCCCTGCACCAGTCGGGCCTTCGGATCGAGGATCGACTCTTTCAGGTAGGCCTCATCGACCAGCGCACTGGAGCCATCGACAAACTGTTCAGTGCGGCCGTACAACCCCTTCCATCCCGGGCCGAGACTGGTACTGCCATCCTGGCTATGGCAGGCACCGCAGCCGTATCTTTCGACCAACTGGCGACCTTTTTCCAGCACGCTGTCCTGACTGGGTTTGGCAGCTGCCGTCAATGTCTGCGCAAAAGTCGGTTGGCTGTTCAGCCATTGATCGAAGGTGGCCTGGTCTTCCACGATCATATGGCCACGCATGTTGTAATGACCGACGCCACAATACTCGGCACACAGGACTTCATACTTCCCGATTACAGTTGGCGTAAACCAAAAGTACGACACCATCCCCGGCACCATGTCCATCTTGCTGCGAATCTGCGGTATATAAAAATTGTGCAGTACATCTTTGGAACGCAATAAGACCTTCACCGGCTGATCGAGCGGAAGGTGAACTACATTACTTCTGACAAGTACATCATCCTGCCCGGAAGGATCCTTGGGATCGAGGCCTAGAGGATTGACCGAATCAACAAACTTTATATCCGACTTACCCAGTTTTCCGTCCTGGCCCGGAAAACGATAAGCCCATTGCCACTGCTGGGAGACTACTTCAAGTTCTAAAGCATTTTTCGGCACCCGGATAAAATCATCATATACAACCAGGCCAGGCGCCAACATCGCGGCAATTCCGATTGAGGTCACGATAATTAACCATGTCTCCAACTTTTTGTTTTCTGGCTGGTAGGCCGCCCTGGCACCTTCCTTGTGACGGAAACGTATCACCGCCAACGCCATGAACAGGGTAACGGCGATGAAAAATATTCCGCTGATGACCAGGGTGATGAACAGTGTGGTGTCTATTGATCCCCAGTTGGACGCTGGAGGAGCCGCATGCCAAGGCGCTAATAGATGGAACAGCACGGACGCAATAACGATTAGTACAAGAATAATTGCCATTGCCATTTTGACTTCATCCTATTCCTGTTACTCATCGGTATGCCTAAGCATCACCACAGAACAACACCGTCAAATCGATACTAATCTGACGCCAAAACAGGCTAGACAAAGACCACCTGTCTTTGTGGCAAAGTCCGCAGGAAGTATAGTTCATGGCCAAAACAAGCGCTTTTCTTGAAAAGCCGTGCGGGCCTGGATATTCCAACTTCAGCGCCAACCTGATCACTTGAAATCGATTCGCTATATATAACTGTAACTATTAAGTAACACATCTTGCCTGGACGCCACGTCGAGTAAGCGAAGCCCGGTTGCCAGCTATAATCAGGTCTGATTACGGAAGGCAAAGATCGGCCAAAAGCGCCCGCAAAAGTCCTTGCCTGTGCATAGCGGTCAGACAAGTGACGGCCAAGAGCGATAGAGTCCGGCCCGTCCATAACGGAGGTTTCGTCATGAGTGCCTTGACGATCGAAGGCTGGTGCAAAGTCAACGGAGCACAAAAATCGACCCCGATGGGTGAGATCCATTTTTACGTCGATGGCGACCTCCATAAAGGTCTGGAGGACGCTGAGGAACGCCTGCAGAAGACCCATGAACGTGAAGCCATGGTCGATGTCGACATGGACACGCTGGAGTTGAAATTGCCAGAGGGATACGGCCCTTTGTCCGACTGCCAGATGCGCGTCTATATACACAACGAGCGCGGTCAGTTCCATTTGGTCGGGCATCGGGCGAGTGATGGAAGCTTGATTTATAGCAACGCGGTTTTGATTGATCAGTTGCTTGACTAGCTACAGCGGGAGGCTCGGCCATGAGGACGAGAAAGGGACAGAGCGGGACCTGTCCCTTTTTCATCAACGCATCAGCGCGTCGCAACAATAAACAACCGCGGGAACGGCAGCAGCACTGAACCATCGGCCAATGGGGGATAGGCCAGTTCGATTGCCGCTTGATACTGCTTGAGATACTGCGCCCGCTCCGCCTCATCCAGCGGATCAAGAAACGGCCGCAATCCGCTGCCCTTGAACCACTCGACCACACCCGACGCACCGCCAGCCAGTGGATGATGATAAGTCGTGCGCCACACATCGACACGGGAACAGTGGGCTCGCAGCATCGAGTAATAACCACTGGCATCTGCCATCTGCGCCCGCTGCCCGGCGGCGCCCGCCAACTTGCCCACCCATGGACCATCGGCTGCAACTTCGCGCATCAAGCGATGCGAAGGTTCGTTGAGATTGTCCGGCATCTGGATCGCCAGGCTGCCACCAGGCGCCAGCTTGCTCACCAATGCAGGCAGCAACTTCGCGTGATCAGGTAGCCATTGCAACACCGCATTGGCAAAAATCACATCGAACGGGCCGTTTTCGTTCCAGGTATCAATATCAGCCGTATCGAACTGCACCTGCGGCAAGCGCTGGCGGGCGGCGTCGATCATATCGGTCGAACTGTCCAGGCCACGCACCGTGGCATTGGCGAAGCGCTCAACCAGCAACTCGGTCGAGTTACCGGGGCCGCAGCCGATGTCGACTGCCAAGCGCACGTCCACAGCAGGGATCGCGGCCAGCAAGTCACGCGCGGGGCGTGTGCGCTCATCTTCAAAAGCGACGTATTGTTTGGCGGACCAACTCATTGCGTTCTCCTGTCGGTGCGTTGTTGTAGCAAGAGGCGGAAAACCGGTTCGCTACGATACCTCCACCGGTGCGGGATAGAACGTACGAAGAGAACTTGAATGAACATTTTTTATCGCTAAATCTTTTGAAGTGATAATCAAATCAACCGTTCGTCGAACTAGAAGCCAAGCAATTTTGACAGCCTAAAATTCACATCTATAGTCCAATCGCGGCCCGTCGGAAGGAACCCGAACCCGTTAGTTTGCACGCAAGGAGCAAGGCCAGCTCATGCCCGTGACAGGTGGGTTCCGCCCGTAGTGTATTTGCAACGGCCGTAAGGCAAGCAAGCGTTGTCGTGCCTGGAAGATGCCAGGCATTCACTATGAACAAGGAGCTTTACCATGTCTCGAGTCACGGATGTACTTGTTTCAATCGACACTGAAACCATTCTGAAAAACTACCCGAACATCAGCAAAAACCCTGCCGCGCCGACGTTAATCGACGTCAATCATGTGTACATGGTGACCAATCAGAACAACGTCGTCAGCGGCCAGGCCGGTGGCGAACTCAACCTGAAAGCCCAGGTCGGCGACTTGATTCGCTGGCGTGAAACCAGCCTGTCGCAGAGCTTCGAGACGGCAGTGATTTTCTACAAGTTCATTGGCAACGTCGGCAACGATCTGATTTCCACACCCACGCCCCGCAAGGCTACAGCGTGCGTTGCCGTCCCCAACACCAGCAACCCGTCGGTGCCTAGCTGCCAGAAAGTCGACAACCATTACTGGTCTTCGGAAACACTTTCATGCGGTAGCGTGACCTACCACTTCCATTTTCTGATCGTTGATCGCGACTGCAAGATCGTAGGCTGCTGCTCGTGGGATCCGTTCATTACCATCCGAAACTGACGATGACCAGGCCCCTTGGCGACGAGGGGCCTACCGAGTTCGTTGCCGCCTGGGCCGGGACGGGATGTCCTGCTTGAGCCGACGCGGCTGTCGTTATGCAGCAACATCATGAAAGGAATCCATGATGACTTCCGAACCGATTACCTCACCCTCGACGAGCATCGCGCCAGCCAATAATGTGCTGCTGATCGTCGATGCCGAATCATTGCTTTCACGCTATCCACAACCCAGTCCTGATCCGCAAAACCCGACCAGGATTGAGGAAGGTTTTATCTTTCCCATCAGCGGCACAAAACCCACACAAAGTACAACTAATGACAGCTTAATGACGCTTGCCGCCAATAACGGAAAGAACCTCCAGATCCGTGGCAGGACCGTCAGCTTGCTCGCCGAACACAGCGTGGTGTTCTACGGAATGTCTGTCGGTGATGCCGGGGTACTTTCACCGCCCGAACTGGTCGTCCACGCAAACCTGACAGTCCCCGCACCCGACCCCGAAAACCCGACCCAACCGGGCAGCCACACGGCTGATGATCATTATTGGCACTGCACGCAATTGGCGGATGGGGTGGCGGCGTGCGAACTGCAATTCATGCTGATCAATAAAAGCTGCGAGGCATTGGGGTACTTCAGTTGGTCGGTGGACGTGAAGTTGGTGGAGTGAATGGACTCCTGAAAAACCCACCTCTAAGGCCTAATGCTGTTCACCTAAGGTTTGGGTACATATCCATTTCTGCGGTGATGGCTGCTGGCGGTTTCGCTCTTACAGCGAGTCACTTGGAAGAGCCCCAAGTAACCAAGGGCTCTTGCCCCGCCATTCGGTGCCTCGCTGTGGCCCGGCATGCCGTAATGAAGGCATTGCTTCGGGGGCCCTGCTCAACACCTGCGTTCGGCCTCTGGAAAAGGGGCAGGCAGATCAAGATCAAAAGCCAAAGCAACGGCAACGGCAACGGCAACGGCAACGGCAACGGCAACGGCAACGGCAACGGCAACGGCAAGATCAACAGCTTCGCGAGCAAGCCCGCTCCCACAATGAATCTGCGTACGGCTTTTGCTTCTCACCACTCATCAGGCCGAGCGTTAGCTCGCCTCCAGCTTTTGATCTTGAGGTGCACGCCCCATCGGGAGGCCGAGTGGAGGTTCTGCGCAGTGGGCAACCCGGCATGGATGCCGGGTTAGCCGCCCCCGGCCATGGATGGCCGATGGCGGCGGGCCCACGGAGCAGGACCGGAGCGAGGCACCGAACGAAAGGGGCAAAAGCCCTTGGTTACTTGGGGCTTTTCCAAGTGACCCGCCGTAAGGGCGGAACCGCCAGCCGCCGTGACCGCAGAAACGGATATGCCCCCAAAACCTTAGGTGAACAGCATTAACCTCAAGGGCCGGTTTTTCTTGAACATGCAAATGTAATTAGAATTTCCAACTCGCCGTCGCTGTCTGAAAATCAGGCGCATCCCTATAAGGAGCACGGCTATGAAATTCGCAAAAGTCGCTCAGAAACTTGCCCTGTGGGCGGGCAGCCCCAAGACGTTCATGGGGGCGATCATTCTGATTTTTCTGTGGGGTTTGAGTGGGCCGATTTTTCACTTCAACGACACCTGGCAGCTGATCATCAATACATCGACCACCATCATCACGTTCCTGATGGTGTTCCTGATCCAGAACACCCAGAACCGCGACACGGACATTTTGCACTTGAAGGTCGATGAGTTGCTGCGGGTGACGAAGGAGGCGCAGAACGCGATGCTGGGGCTTGAGGCGCTGGACCTCAAGCAGTTGGAAGCGCTGCGAAAGAAGTATCGGCAACTTGGCGAGGGCGAAACGATCGCCCTGGACGGCACCGTCGTCCAGGAAAAAGGCAAGCAGGGTTCGGATGAATGCTGATCGGGCTCATCGCGGGTGGCTCTAGGTCACCCGCGTACTTCGTGGGTTAGCGACTGGCTTGCAGCGCCTTGGCCATTTCCAGGTGGTTCTGCAGCTTGGGCAACGTTTCTTCGGCGAAGGCTTTGATTTCAGGCACATCGATGGTCTGCGCTGCCTGTTGAAGCTGTTCGATGGCTTCCTGGGTGGTTTTCACCTGACTGGCCGCGTAGGCCTGGTCGAAGCTCGCGCCGTCCTGCACTTGCGGCATCAAGGCTTTGGCTTTATCGACGACTTCTTCACGCGGAGCCACCGGCAAATCCAGTTGCTTGGCGATTTTCGCCAGGTGCTGGTTGGCGGTGGTGCGGTCGTTGATGACGACGATGGTGTAGTCCTTGACCTGTTTGGATTCGGTCTTCTGGTGCGCCAGGCGGCTGGCTTCGATGTCGGCCATGCCTTTGGCCGATGCATCGTTAATGAATTCGGCGGGGGACTGGGCAAAGGCACTGCTCGCGCACAGGCCCAGCAACGTGGCAAAACTGGCATTGCGTAATCGGGTGGCCATCCGGCTCATGGTCGCGCCCTCCTCGTAAAAAATTCAAACGGGAGCTTACGCTCCCGCCTCTCGATCAAAACTACCTTCACCGCTACTTCGATTTCTGACCACCTTTGCGGCCCATGTCGGGTTTCGCAGGGTCTTTATCGACAGTCGTGGTGGTAGTTTTCCCACCTTTGCGACCGGCTTCAGACGCCTTCGTTCGATCGTTGCCGAAGTTTCCCGAGTTCGAGTTTCTTGAGTTAGCCATGATTCTCTACCTCTTGGTGATGATCGCGGCGAGCAGGAGCCCGCATAGAATCAGAATTTCGATCCCCACAAAGGTTTAGAAAAATTGAAATCGCCGCGACGAACGGTGGCAGATTTTTCAGACCCCGAGGCGCTGTTGATGTTGGCGCTTGGCGACGTACATGGCCTCATCGGCATGTCGGAACAACTGCTTTTCTTCAGTGCCGTCGTCGGGGTATCGCGCAACGCCGATGCTCGTCTGGATGATCAGGCTGTGGCCGTCCAGACGCAGGGGTTGAGCCAAAACCTGTCGGATTTTTCCCGCAACGCTATCGGCGTCTTCCGAGGCATGGATGCTGTGCAACAACACCACAAACTCATCACCGCCGATGCGTGCCACCGTGTCGGTTTCTCGCACGCAGCCTTTGAGCCGGTTGGCGACCGCTTGCAGCAGCATGTCGCCGACCGCATGACCGTGGGTGTCGTTGACTTGCTTGAAGCGGTCGAGGTCGACGTACAGCACTGCCATTCGGCCGGAATCCGCCCGCGCCAGCGCCAGTGAATCTTGAAGCCGGTCCCGGAGTAACTCTCGGTTGGGCAACTGAGTCAGTTGGTCGTACTGGGCCATGTGCTGCAGTCTGGCATGCAATTGCTTGCGCTCAATCGCAGTGGCGACCTGAGCGCAAACGTATTGCAGCAGCTCCTTGTCCTGTTCGGTGTAGCGCTCACCACCGGGCACGCTTTTAACGATCAGCGCACCAATGGTGCCGTTTTGTGAACTCAACGGCACACCCAGCCAGCAAGGTGAATGCGGACCCGCGACCAGCGCCTCGAACCCTTGCGGCAAATGGTCCTGATCCGGGGTCAGCAGAATCGGCTGGCCGCTGCGAATCACCTCCGCACAGAGACGTCCGGTGATCGTTCCGGGCTGCTCGGGTTGCCGCTCCAGGTCGTCGACGTGATAAGGGAAATTCAGCTGGGCGCAGTGTTCGTCATACAGCGCCACGGAGAAGTTCAGCGCCGGCAGCCATTCGCCGATGATCGAATGGATGCGCTTGAACAACGCCAGTAAGTCTTCCGCCGCGTGGGCCGCTTCGGAGATCGCATACAACGCCGCTTGCCGGGATTCGGCCTGTTTACGCTCAGTGATGTCACGTGCCACGGCGATGCGCAGTTGATCGACCTCCGACCAGCGCGCCGACCAGAGGATGTGCGCCACTCGGCCATCTTTGCGCAGGTAGCGGTTTTCGAAATTGAGCTTGGGCTCGCCGCCCATGATCTCCCGCGCGGCATCGAGGGTGCGCTGACGATCGGCGGGATGCACCAGATCAATCATCGGCTGGCCGATCAGCTCTTCGGGGGTATAACCGAAAATACGCTCGCAGGCCGCGCTGACAAATACGAAGCGGCCTTGTTTGTCGACCGCACAGACGGCGTCCAGCAAGAGATCGATGTAACTCGCCAACGGCGCGGAATTTCTGGTTGCCATAGTGCGGTGAGCGTGTCCGGACAATGCAGCAATAAAGAACCCTCCCTGACCCCATCAGTTCAACTGACGCCTCCCTGCGATCAGTCTCAAGCCTTGTTCGTCACCAGCCCCGGCAATGCATGCGCCAGGGCATTGATGGCGAATCCGATAAACATCACCCCACATAACCGGGTGATCAGCAGCTCATGGCGCTGGTACAACATGCGTACCTGCCGCGCACCGACAATGCCAATGAGGATAGCGTAGGCCATGAGACCACCGACGAAGCTCAGGACAATCAGCCACGGCAGCATCGACCAGTGCAGCAATTCGGCACGGCTGGACAGCAGCGCGGTAAAAGTCGCTACCGCCACCGGGTAAGCCTTCGGATTGGTCAGGCCAAACAGAATACCGTGCCAGAACGGCTGCCGCGCCGGGCCTTGAGGTGCTTCGTCACTGCTGCGACGAGCGCGAACCGCGCGCAGACCAAGCCAAAACAGGTACAGCCCGCTGAGTACGCCCAGCACATCGAATGCGCTACTGCCGATTTCCCTCGCACCGACTATCGCGATCAGCGCGGTGCTGCACCAGACCACATCCCCCAGCAAATGCCCGCAGAGAAACCCCGCGCCGGCCCTTCGACCACGCGCCGCACCAATGCCAAACACTGCCAATACACCCGGCCCCGGCGTGATGCCGTAGATAAAGCCTGAGGCGAGAACAGCCATTAACAGCGATGGGGTCATTGGAAGTCCTGTTGAGCCGGGGTGAATGCACGCAAGTCTATCTCAGGTTCCCGGGACCCGACTTACAGATCGTCGAAGAACTTCATTCCCGCATAGGGACGCTGCCGACAGGCTCTCAGTCGTGACGCCAGATCGCCAACATGGGCTTCGAGCTTGTGCCCGTCCGGGTCGAGGAAGTAGAAGGATGCGCCTTCGCTCCGGTTATCACGCCATTCCCGGACGTCGGCGGATCGCAAGCGTTCGACGAAGGGCGGGAAGTCTGTTGCGTTAATGCTGAAGGCGAAATGGGTGTAATCGGCGGCGGGTTCAGAGCTGCGCAGTGGATCGTGGGAAAGACACAACCAAAGACCCGGCAGCGAGAGATAGGCGCCAGTGTCCCAGGTGGCTTCAAGCTGAAGTTGCAGCAGATCGCGATAGAACGCCACGTTGCGGTTCAAATTGGTGACGGCGAGGGTCAGGTGGTTGAGGCCAGTGAGCATTTTCTCAGTAACCTTTGAGCTCTTCAGGCACGACGTAGTGTTTGCCATCGTAGCTCAGCGTGATCTGTGTTTTTTTCAGATCGCTGGTTTTAGAAAGGCACTCCTCGCCTGATTTGAAGTTTTTCAGCACGGTGGTGCTTGAAGTGACGATCAAGTCTGCAAATCCGTTGTGAGTCGATTTGCCGATATCGACGGTTCTGCGTATGTCCTGCCCCTGACCTGAGCAGTCGCCCATCCACTCACCCGTGTTCTTGGCAACCACCAGCCCCTCCAGCACTGGACGCAGGGTATTACCCTCCCTGAGGTACAACGCAAGATCGGTTTTGGAGTAGGGCATGGCACTTGATCGGTGACCAAAGTCCGAACGCAGACCAAAGGCCCGGACATGCGGCGCCAGCTTGTATCGCGCCGTATCAATGATGAGACCTTCAAAACCGACTGCGTCGGAATTGTAAGCTTCGTTTTTGCAGTAAGTGGCCAGCGTCTGGTCGTTGGTGGAATTGACGATCGACAGTTCCAGATCGAACATTCCGCCATCGTTTACGTCTTCGGATACCGGTGTAAATGTCGATTTCGCCGCAATGGCTTGGTCTTTAAAAGCCGGCCATACCTTGCAGCGAGCCAGCGAATGCCCATCGAAGGACAATTCTTCGCAGTCCGCTTGAACGTGGCCAGTCATGGTTAATACGCTGAAGGCGAGGATTGTGCCGAGTAGTCTGGTATTGGTAGTCATCACCAAACCACACAGCGCCGAACATCCCATCAACCCGGACTTCAATGTCATGCCCTGCTCCTTGTTTACTTCAAAAACCAGACGATTTCAGCCGCGCACTATCCCCGGCTCGGCAGGTCTGTTCAATCATTTGTTACGGTAGACGAACGGGGGTGGCCTAACCCCCTGCATGACGCTGTAGTATGTTGTATTACAAACCACTACATCGAGACTGTCATGTCCGTCATGTCTTTGCGTCTGCCAGACGAAATCGCCGATACCCTCGCCAGCCTTTCCAAGGCCACTGGCCGCAGCAAGTCATTTCTCGCAGTGGATGCTCTGCGTGAGTATCTCGCGAGGGAAGCCTGGCAAATCGAGGAAATTCAGAAAGCACTGAAAGAAGCCGATGCTGGTGACTTCGCAACGCCAGAAGAAGTGAATGCAATCGCCGACAAGTGGACAGCCAATGCGGGTTGAGTGGCTGCGTACTGCATTAAAGAATCTTGATGACGAAGCCGCTTATATAGCAATTGAGAATCCGAAAGCCGCAGCGGACTTCGTCCAAGCCATCCTTGCCAGCGTCGATCATCTTGCGCGCTTCCCGGCAACCGGCCGTGAAGGCCGCCTGCCCGGCACTCGAGAATGGGTCTTGCCAGACCGACCTTATCTCATTCCCTATCGAGTTCGCCAAGGACGCCTGCAAGTATTAAGGGTCTTCCATACCAGGCGTCTTCCGCCTGCCAGTTGGTAAACACTACAAAAAATCAGGCCACTGGATAGAACGTCATCCGTACCTGATCCCCTCCCCAATCCGCCTATTCAACCAGTTCAACGCCTGATCCCCGCCCCGCCGCTTGTGCCAAACCAACACAAACATAAACGACGGAATGTGAAACGGCGGTGGGACCACGATCAACGACTGCTCATCGATATTGAGTAACCCTCGGGAAGCAACAGTAAGAATCAGATCAGTGCCGCTGATGAATTCCGGGGCGACGCTCCAGTGCGGCAGGCTGATCGCCACACGACGGCGTTCACGCAGCGCTGTCAGGGCTCGTTCGATTTCCGGGGTGCCGCTGCCGCGCATTTCCAGCAGGACGTGGGGTCGGGCGAGGTAGGTCGGCAGGTCGAGCACGCCATCGGCGGGCAGGCTGTTGCGGTCGACCAGACAGGCATAGTGCTCTTCGAACAGCGGGGTGCTGCGCAACTCGTTCGGCAACTCTGGAAAGACGCCTGCCGCCACGTCGATGTCGCCGTTGAGCACAGCATCAAGCATGCCTTCGCGGCTGGCATGGCTGATTTGCAGATCGATGCCCGGCGCTTCCCTGCGCAAGGTCCGTATCAACCCCGGCAGGACGATTGCAGCACCGTAGTCGGACATAGCCAGTCGAAACGTGCGCTTGGCGGTGGCCGGATCGAAGGTATTGGGTGCCAGCAGCGATTGCACTTGAGCCAGGGCTTCTGCCAACGGTGCCATCAACTCTAGGGCTCGCGGGGTTGGCACGAGGCTGGCGCCCGCCCGCACCAGCAAAGGATCGCCGAGCAGATCACGCAATCGCGCCAAGGCATGGCTGACGGCCGGCTGACTCAAGTGCAGGCGCTCGGCGGCACGGGTCACGTGTTGCTCGCTGAGCAAGGCGTCGAGGATCACCAGCAAATTGAGGTCGACGCGGCGAAGATCATTCATCTGATGCATGTTCTGGATAGCTATTTGGAATTTAAATCTGCGCGACGAATACTCTAGAGTCCAGCAAAACCTGTTGGAGATTCATCATGAGTACGTTGCATTGGGCCGGGCTGTTGCTGCTGGCCGTGATAGCCGGGGCGGTGGTGCCTTTTCAAAGCGCAATCAACGCCAACCTCGGGCGTGGCTTGGGCCATCCGTTGTGGGCGACCCTCGCGTCGTTGTTGATCAGTATTGTGGTGTTGTTGCCGGTTATGTTGGCGCTGCGTTTGCCGTTGCCGTCACTGGCGTTCATCAGCAAGGCGCCGCTGTGGATGTGGACCGGCGGTGCGTTTGGGGTGTGCTTTATTTCGTTGGCGCTGGTGCTGCTGCCCAAGCTCGGGGCGTCGGGGTTTATGGCGTTGGCGCTGGCGGGACAGGTGGTTGCGTCGCTGGTGCTGGATCACTTCGGGTGGTTTGGGTTGGTGGAGCGGGAGATGACCGTGCCTCGGGTGTCTGGGGCGGTGTTGTTAATGGCTGGAGTGGTGTTGATTCAATTCGGTGGCACATTGGAAAAAGCGATAACAGCAACGTCTTGATCGTTCCCACGCTCTGCGTGGGAATGTAGCCCGTGACGCTCCGCGTCACTGGACGCAGAGCGTCCCTTGAAGCATTCCCACGCAGAGCGTGGGAACGATTATCTTCTTGCGATCGCAGCCTTCGCCAACTCCTGCAGTGATGCGTGGTCGATGCAGGAACCTGCGTAGCCTGCGAAACTTTTAAAACTTGTCGAGCGTGCGCAGCTTCTGCGGCAACCCCCACAACAGTAGCGCGACGGCGATCAGCGCACAGACGCCGATGACATACAGCGCTGGCGTGGTGCTGCCCGTCAGGTCCTTGATCCGCCCCACCATCACCGGGCTGACGATGCCGCCAAACTGGCCGAGGGTGTTGATCACTGCGATCCCGCCAGCAGCCCCCGCACCCGCACCGGCCAGCAGCTTGGGCGGCAGGGTCCAGAAGCTGGGGATGGACGCGATGATCCCGGCACCGAGCAAGCCCAGCGCGACAATCAGGAAGGTCGTGTGATTAGCGAAGATCCCCGCACAGAAGAACCCCACCGCGCCCACCGCCACCAGACCTGCGACAAATTTGCGTCGCTCGCCAGTCGAGTCGGACAACCGCCCGATCACCACCATGGTGATCGCGCCGCAGATGTAAGGGATGGCAGTCAGCAAACCGATCATCACCGGGCTTTCGGTGCCAGCGCTGCGTATCAGTTGCGGGGCCCAGAAGTTCAAACCGTAGGACGCCACCTGAATCAGGAAGTAGATCAGCCCGAGGGTCAGGAACCCCGGAATCCGCAGTGCGGCGAGCAACGAGCCGCCACTCTTGTGCGGTTCATGGTGCGCGATACGGTTGGCCAGCAGCGTTTTCTCTGACGGCGTCAGCCAATGGGCGTCTTCGATGCGGTCCTTGAGCAACGTCAGCACCAGCAAGCCGAGGCCGATGCAAGGCACGCCGCCCAATAGAAACAGCCAGTGCCAGCCGCGCATATCGAGGACCCCGTCGAGGTGTTGAAGCACCAGCCCGGAGAACGGAGCCCCGACCAGACCGGCAAACGCCGACGCCAGAAACAACATCGAGGTGATGCGCCCGCGATAGTGCTGCGGGAACCACAGCGTCAGGTAATACAGGACTCCCGGCGCAAAACCGGCCTCCATCGCACCAATCAAAAAGCGCAGCACGTAGAACTGCCATTCGCTGTTGACGAAGACCATGGCCGCAGTGGCGAGCCCCCAGGACATCATGATCCGGGCGATCCAGCGTCGGGCGCCGACCTTGTACAGCATCATGTTGCTCGGCACTTCGAAGATCACGTAACCGACCACGAACAACCCGGCGCCGAGGCCGTAAGCGGTGTCGCTCAGGCTCAGGTCGGCCTGCAATTGAAACTTGGCGAAGCTGATGTTGATGCGGTCGAAAAACGCGAACAGGTAGCAGACCATGATCAACGGCATCAGGCGCCAGGCGACTTTGCTGACCAGGGCTTTTTCTTCGTCGTGGCTAACGGACGGGCTCGCGCCCGCCTCCAGTACATTAAGGCTCATGAGGATTCTCCAGGTGGACTGCCCGTGGGTGTCCGATTGTTTTTGTTGTCTGGTTGAGAGGCTGTATGTGAGTGTTTTTACTGTGGGAGCGAGCCTGCTCGCGATAGCGGTGGTTCAGTCGACATCTATGTTTGATGTGAATCAGTCATCGCGAGCAGGCTCACTCCTACAGGGGGATTAGGGGTTGTTAGGACGGGCTTGGATGCAGATCACAATTGCGTCCGGCCTTGGCCAGTTGACCGGGCACTTCGTGGCCCAGCAGCGCGGGCAGTCCTCGCGCCAATTGCAGCAACAGCGGCAGATCGATGCCGGTGTGAATGCCGATTTCAGCGCACAGGTTGACCAAATCCTCGGTGCAAATATTGCCCGAGGCACCCGGCGCGAACGGGCAACCGCCGAGGCCGCCCAGCGCCGCGTCAAAGCGTCGGGCACCGGCCTCGTAGGCGGCCAGCACGTTGCACAGACCGAGCCCGCGCGTGTTGTGGAAATGCAGGGTCAGATCAGCCGGCGAAACTCGCTGCAAGACCCGCCGCACCAGCCGATCGACCTGCCGCGGATTGGCCATGCCAGTGGTGTCGGCCAGGGTAATGCCCTGGATCCCGAGTTCCTGATAAGCCTCAACGATTTGCAGCACGCGAGCCTCGTCGATCTTGCCTTCGAACGGGCAGCCGAAGGCGGTGGCGATGCTGGCGTTGAGTCGCACCGTCGTCCCGCGAACGTATTGCACGATCTCGCCAAAGGCGGTCAGTGAGGTTTCGCAACGCATGCGCATGTTGGCCAGGTTGTGGGTCTGGCTGGCGGACATCACCAGGTTCAACTCGTCAGCCCCAGTCGCCAGTGCTCGTTGTGCACCTTTCAGGTTGGGGATCAACGCGACGTAAATCACCCCGGGTTGCCGGGCGATGCCCTTGAATACCAGCTCACCATCGCGCAGCGCCGGAATCGCCTTGGGCGAAACGAACGAACCTGCTTCGATGCGGCTGAAACCGGCCAGCGACAGCTGATCGATCAAGGCAATCTTGTCGACGGTTTCGACCCAGGTCGGCTCGATCTGCAAGCCGTCGCGGGGGGAGACTTCCTGAACAATCAGGGTCTCGGAAAAATCAGTGATCATTGCACCACCCCTTGAGCCTTCAGCCGTTCGATGTCCGAATTCGCAAGGCCCAGCCCCGCGAGGATGGCATCGGTATGCTGGCCCAACGCAGGCCCGGACCAGTTCACGCCACCGGGCGTCTCGGACATTTTCGGCACGATGCCGGGCATCTTCACCGTGGCACCGCCGGGCAGGTCGGCGTTGAGCAGCATGTCCCGCGCCTGATAGTGCGGATCGGCGACGATATCGGCGACTGAATAGATGCGCCCGGCCGGGACTTCGGCGGCTTCCAGTGCCGACAACACATCGTCGATCGGCAGGCTGCTGGTCCAGTGGGTGATCGCCGCGTCGAGCACGTTGCTCTTGGCGGCACGCCCGTCGTTATGGGCGAATTCCGGCGCATCGGCCAGGTCACGGCGACCGATGACGTCCATCAAGCGCTTGTAGATCGGGTCGCTGTTGCCGGCGATCACCACGTAGGCACCATCGGCCGTCAGATAGGTGTTGGAGGGCGCGATGCCCGGCAAGGCCCCGGCACTGCGCTCCCGAACATGGCCGAGCATGTCGTATTCCGGCACCAGGCTTTCCATGACGTTGAACACACTTTCAGCCAGCGACACATCGACGACCTGCCCACCGCCCTGCCCGGTCTTGACCCGCAGCAGCGACATCAAGGCACCGATCACCGCGTGCAGCGAAGCCAGGGAATCGCCGAGGCTGACGCCCACCCGGGCCGGCGGTGAACCGGGCGTGCCAGTGGTGTAGCGAATTCCACCCATGGCCTCGCCGATTGCACCGAACCCTGGACGATCGCGGTACGGGCCGGTCTGGCCATAACCGGATATGCGCACCAGCGTCAGGTTGGGATTGAGGGCATGCAACACGTCCCAGCCCAGACCAAGTTTCTCCAGGGCACCTGGACGCAGGTTCTCGATCAGCACGTCGGCGCTGGTCGCCAGTTGCTTGACCAGTTCAATGCCTTCGGGGGATTTCAGATTCAACGCCAGGGACTTCTTGTTGCGCGATTGCAGGTACCACCACAGCGACGTGCCTTCGTGCAGCTTGCGCCATTTGCGCAGCGGGTCGCCCTGACCCATGGCTTCGATCTTGATCACGTCGGCGCCGAACTCGGCGAGCATGCGCGCGGCGAACGGCGCGGCGATCAGCGTGCCGATCTCGATCACTTTGATTGCACTCAAGGGGGCAGTCATCGCGGGGTACCTCATGTTGTTCTTGGAATTGAGCCAAGGCTAGAGGACCACGGGCGAAGGAATCCAACCTTCAGTTGGCAACGAGCGTTCGCGAAACGCGAACGGTCTGGAAGACTACTGCGACCTCAAGTCAGCCATCGCGAGCAGGCTCGCTCCCACAGTTGATCTGCGGCGCACATAAATCCCCTGTGGGAGCGAGCCTGCTCGCGATAGGGCCAGTCTATCCAATCAAGCATAATCAGACCTGGCCGCGCAAATGCTCGAACAACATCCGGCTCACCGGCGACAGCGCCGCTTCATCGCGCACCACCAGAACCAACGCGCGATCCGACCAGTCATCCGTCAACGGCACCGCGTGCAAGCCCAACGCCCGGCCAAACAGCTCATAGGCTTTTTGCGGCAGGATGCCGATGCCCATGTTGGCCTGGACCATCCGGCACATGGCGTCGAAACCCGGTACATGTATCCGCAACCGCAGCACTTTGCCCGCCTCGCGCGCGGCTGCGTGGGTACGCATGTTGATTGAACTGGCGGAATGCAGACCGACGTAATCGCTGCCCAGCGTATCGGCGAAGGCCAGGCTGGAACGACTCGCTAACGGATGATCGGGCAGCATCAACACCATCAATTTGTCCTGTCGATAAAGCACGCTGTGCAGACCTTTGACGTCGCTGTCACTGGAGCAGATCCCAAGGTCCGCCACGCCATCCAGCACCCCCTGAATCACCCCGCTGCTGGGGCGTTCTTCGAGGTCGGTCTTGACCTGAGGATGACGCTCGGAAAAGTCCCGCAGGTCTTCGGGCAGGAACTGAATGATCGCCGACAGGTTGGCGAGCATCCGCACATAGCCGCGGATACCGTGGCTGTGTTCGCCCAGTTCGAGCCCCATTTTCTCGACGTTGAACAGCATCTGCCGAGCATGGTGCAACAAGGTTTCACCGGCCGGCGTCAGGGTCATGCCCTTGGCCTGGCGCACGAACAGGCTGATGCCCAGCGCTTCTTCCAACTCCATCAGCCGCTTGCTGGCCGCCGACACGGCGATGGCTTCACGCGCGGCGGCGCGGGTCAGCGTGCCCTCCTCATGAACGGCGACAAACAGCTGGAGAGTGATCAGGTCGAGGCGGCGGATCAGGCTTTTTTGCAGCATGGAGGGCTCGATGACTTCTGTTCGACAGAGTCGGCAGGATAGCCCGGTTTTTACGCGATTCGGCAAAGCAATTAGCCCACAGGCAGTTCTGGCCGCCCTATTGCGTCGCGGTGTTTGGCCAGTCTTTGAGTTATTGGATCAGCCTGTTTCTGGCCTGGCGTTGGGCGCGATGCTCGCGCCCGGCCGCAAGACTTCCTAAAACGCGCTGCGGAAAATCTCCTCGATCTGGCGCTGATCAGCCACGCGTGGATTGGTCAGCCCACACGCATCTTTCAAGGCATTGCTGGCGAGCATCGGGATGTCGTTGAGCTTGGCGCCGAGCTCACGCAAACCGGCGGGAATTTCCACGTCCCTGGACAGACTGCGGATCGCCACAATGGCCGCCTGGGCGCCCGCTTCCGGGGTGAGGCCGTGAACATCGGCACCCATCGCAAGGGCGACATCGGTGAGGCGATCGGCACAAACCAGCGCGTTAAAGCTTTGTACGTGGGGAAGCAGGACCGCGTTGCACACACCATGCGGCAAGTCGTAGAACCCGCCCAACTGGTGAGCCATGGCGTGGACAAAACCCAGGGATGCGTTATTGAACGCCATGCCGGCGAGGAACTGCGCGTACGCCATGTTTTCCCGCGCGGCCATGTCGCTGCCGTCGCGGACGGCCAGGCGCAGGTTGTTGCTGATCAAGGTGATCGCCTTCAGCGCGCAGGCATCGGTGATCGGATTGGCCGCCGTGGAAACGTAGGCTTCGATGGCGTGGGTCAGTGCGTCCATGCCAGTGGCGGCCGTCAGGCCCTTGGGCATGGCGACCATCAGCGCCGGGTCATTGACCGACAGCAGCGGCGTGACGTTGCGATCGACAATAGCCATTTTTACGTGTCGGGATTCGTCGGTGATGATGCAGAAACGGGTCATCTCGCTGGCGGTGCCGGCGGTGGTGTTGATGGCGATCAGCGGCAGTTGCGGCTGGGTGGATTGATCGACGCCTTCGTAATCGCCAATCTGCCCGCCGTTGGTTGCGCACAACGCGATGCCTTTGGCGCAGTCATGGGGCGAACCGCCGCCCAGGGACACGACGAAGTCACAGCGGGTTTCTTTCAGCAGACCCAGGCCGATCTCGACGTTGGCGATGCTCGGGTTAGGTTTGGCGCCGTCGAAAATCACCGAATCGATGTCCTGCTTCGCCAGCTTCTCGGCAATCATCTTCGCTACGCCCGCCTTGGCCAGCCCGGCGTCGGTGACGATCAACGCCTTGCGAAAACCATACTTGCGAATGGCGTCCATGGCTTCGTCGAGGCAACCAATGCCCATGATGTTCACGGCGGGGATGAAAAACGTGCTGCTCATGAGCGAGTCTCCTGGCTGAGGCCGAATCGTTAGCGCCGATCCAGCGGGGACCCACAGGATCGACCTATCGGTCATGAAGTAACTTGATCTGGCTCAAGTCTTGGTCGTGATAAAGTCGCCGCCCATCAGCCCCTTTGTTTTGAGACTTTGACCGCAATGACCGATTTCCAGGATGTTGATGCCCAACTTGAAGACTGGAACGCCTTGCGCGCCACCGCCTCGTTCAGCGGCCTGCTGGTGGGCAACGGCGCCAGTCGCGCCGTGTGGGACGATTTCGGCTACGACTCGCTGTTCGAAAACGCCCGCACCGTCGAAGAAAAACCCCTGAGCCAGTCCGAGCTGAGCGTGTTCGACGCCATGCAGACGCGCAGCTTCGAGCAGGTGCTCAGCGCGCTGAAAACCACCAGCCGGGTCAACAAGGCCCTGGCCGTGAGTTCCGCCGCGCCGCGCAATCGTTACTACGCGATCAAGGAAGCGCTGATCAACACCGTGCACGCAGTGCACATCCCGTGGCGGCTGGTGGTGCCTTCGTCGCTGGCGACGATCAATCAGGAACTGGGCCGCTACCGGACCGTGTTCACCACCAACTACGATCTGCTCAATTACTGGGCGACCCAGCACCAGCCTGATGCGATCAGCGACCTGTTTCAGGGGGCAGAATCAAGCTTTGACCTGAGCGCCACGGCGACCGATAAAACCCGCCTGCTTTACCTGCATGGCGGCTTGCATCTGGTGCGGAATCAGGACGGCACGGCGCGCAAACTGATGTCGACCGAGGGCACGTTGCTCGGCAGTTTCGCAATCAACAACACGATCAAGACCCTCGACGACGTGCCGCTGTTCGTCAATGAAGGGCCGGCGCAGGACAAGCTCAAAACCATTCGCAGCTCGGACTATCTGTCGTTCTGCTACGACCAGTTACTTGGCCATGGCGACGGGTTATGCCTGTTTGGCCATGCCCTGGGTGAGCAGGACAGCCACATCATTCACGCCTTGCGCCAGGCGAAACCGCAACGGGTGGCGATCTCGATTTACCCGCGCAGCAAGGCCTTCATTCAGCACCAGAAGCGGCACTACGCGAAGGTGTTTGAAGGCACCGGGAGTGAGTTGCGGTTTTTTGATTCGAAGACCCATGCGTTGGGCAGCCCGAAGCTCACAGTTCCAGTCGAGGTCTGAGGACCATAAAGATCGTTCCCACGCTCTGCGTGGGAATGCAGCCCGTGACGCTCCGCGTCACTGGACGCGGAGCGTCCCCAGAGGCATTCCCACGCGGAGCGTGGGAACGATCATTAAAACCAACAGGAAATTTGTATCGGGGTTCAAAGCACCGGCAAAGTCTTGTCCTTAATCACCGTGGTCGGCCCGTTGGCTTTGACGCTGGCGATGCCTTTCTCCAGCGCAGCAGCGGAGGTGTAAGCCTCGCTGCTACCGATGATCTCGTGGTTAGCAGCCTTGAGGTTGAAGTAAGGATGGCCATCCTTGGTGGTTTTCTTCTCGTAGCGTTCATCCTTCGGGCTGTTGCTCTGAACCGACACGATGCCTTTTTCAGCGGCAGCGCGGGTGGTGTACAGCTCGCTGGTGAGAATGGTTTCCGCGTTGGCGGCCTTCAGTACGAATTTGAACTGACCATTGCTGCTTTTGCTCACTTCATACCATCCAGACATGCTCTTTCTCCTTGGCAATTGAGAGGTTTCGCGCTTCAGAGTAAAGACCAGGCGAGGATTTTTGTCGCCTGTACTGGCCTCATCGCGAGCAGGCTCGCTCCCACAGGGGAATTGTGTACATCGATCCATTGTGGGAGCGAGCCTGCTCGCGATGAGACCGGTAAGGTCAGCACAAAAATCACCTACTTCACCACCGCACGCACCACTGATAACTCCGGCGGCTGCACCCGTCGCTGACTCAGATAACGGGTACAACTGACCCGCAAAAACGAGGCGAAATTCACCACCTCGCCGCGGTAGTCCATCACCTCTTCATACAGCTTGGCGATCAACTGGTTGGTGGTCATGCCGTCGACCTCGGCGATTTCGCTGAGGATGTCCCAGAACTGATTCTCCAGCCGCAGGGTGGTGACCACCCCGCAGATGCGCAGCGAGCGGGAGCGCGATTCGTAGAGAATCGGATCGGCTTTGACGTAGAGCTCGCACATGGAAAGGTCCCTCGTTACAGCGTGATTTTGGTGCCCAGCAACCCGAGGAAACCGGCGAGCCAGCTCGGGTGCGCCGGCCAGGCCGGAGCAGTGGCCAGATTGCCCTGAACGTGACCTTCCGTCACCGGGATATCGATGAACGTACCGCCCGCCAGGCGCACTTCCGGGGCACAGGCCGGGTAGGCGCTGCACTCGCGACCTTCGAGAATCCCTGCGGCCGCGAGCAATTGTGCGCCGTGACACACGGCCGCGATCGGTTTGCCGGCCTTGTCGAATGCGCGCACCAGCTCCAGGACTTTTTCGTTCAGGCGCAGGTACTCCGGGGCACGACCACCCGGCACCAGCAGGGCGTCGTAGTCTTCGGGCTTGACCTTGGCGAAGTCGAAGTTCAGGGCAAACAGGTGACCGGGTTTTTCGCTGTAGGTCTGGTCGCCTTCGAAGTCATGGATCGCTGTACGTACGGTCTGACCGGCTGCTTTGTCCGGGCAAACGGCATGCACCGTGTGGCCGACCATCAACAGCGCCTGAAACGGCACCATCACTTCGTAGTCTTCGACGTAATCGCCGACCAGCATCAGAATTTTTTTAGCGGCCATGGGGAGGACTCCTCTGGGAAATACGTAGGAGTATTCAAGGTAGTCCTTATCCGCAGGGTCGGGTAATAACCAGCTACTACCTGATGGACCGCGATGACGCCCTCAAACTGTACGGATAACTCTGCGCCTAGCTGTAACAGCAGCAAACGCCGGGTTTATGGCTAGATGAAGGCCTTCCCGCCACCCTCGATTCTGGTTGCCATCATGTCCTCGCGCGAAAACACCGGCATGGCCCTCGGCCTGCTCGGCGTTGTGATCTTCAGCCTCACCCTGCCCTTCACACGGATCGTCGTGCAGGAACTCCATCCGCTGCTCAACGGCTTGGGCCGAGCACTGTTCGCGGCGGTTCCGGCGGCGATGCTGTTGCTGTGGCATCGGGAAAAATGGCCGACCTGGAAACAGGTCAAAGGCCTGACCCTGGTGATCGCCGGGGTGATTCTCGGCTTCCCGGTGTTGTCGGCCTGGGCCATGCAAACCTTGCCGGCGTCCCACGGAGCGCTGGTCAACGGCTTACAGCCGTTGTGCGTGGCGTTGTACGCCGCGTGGTTGTCCCACGAACGCCCCTCGAAAGCCTTCTGGGCCTGCGCCGCGCTGGGCAGTTCGCTGGTGCTGGGTTATGCGCTGATCAGCGGGGCCGGCAGCATTCAGGCCGGTGATTTGCTGATGCTCGGGGCGATTGCCGTGGACGGCTTGGGGTACGCCGAGGGCGGCCGATTGGCCAAGGAGATGGGCGGTTGGCAGGTGATCTGTTGGGCGTTGGTGCTGTCGACGCCGTTGCTGATCGGGCCGGTGCTGTACCTGGCGCTGCAACATCAGGGCGAGATTTCGGCCAGGACCTGGTGGGCGTTTGGTTACGTCTCGCTGTTTTCGCAGTTCATCGGTTTCTTCGCCTGGTACGCCGGGTTGGCGATGGGGGGGATTGCCCGGGTGAGTCAGATCCAGCTGTTGCAGATCTTCTTCACCATCGCTTTTTCGGCGTTGTTCTTTGGCGAACACGTCGAGCCGATCACCTGGCTGTTTGCCGGCGGGGTGATCGTGACCGTGATGCTGGGACGCAAGACCGCCGTCAAGCCAGCGCAGATTGCTACAGCCTGACACCGGCCCTGCAGGAGCAAAGCTTGCTCCTACAGGGATTGTGATCAGAGGTAGCCGTCAGCCCGCAGCAGGGTTTCCAGGCAATGTTCGCTGATCTGGTAGAAATCCTTCAGTTCCTGAATCTTCACCAACAGCTGGGCCGGATCAACCGGTTCGGCGCGTTTGACCGCCAGGATCATCTTGTTCTTGTTGGTGTGGTCCAGTGAGATGAACTCGAACACCTTGGTCTCGTAACCGCAGGCTTCCAGGAACAACGCGCGCAAACTGTCGGTGACCATTTCCGCTTGCTGGCCCAAATGCAGACCGTATTGCAGCATCGGCTTGAGCAGCGCCGGGCTCTGGATCTGCAGGCGGATCTGTTTGTGGCAGCACGGCGAGCACATGATGATCGAGGCGCCGGAACGGATGCCGGTGTGAATCGCGTAGTCGGTGGCGATGTCGCAGGCATGCAGCGCGATCATCACGTCCAGCTCGCTCGGCGCCACGCTGCGTACGTCACCGCACTTGAACACCAGCCCTGGATGCTCGAGCTTTGCGGCCGCGGCATTGCACAAATCCACCATCTCTTCGCGCAACTCGACGCCGGTCACCATGCCTTCGGCCTTCAAGGTGTTGCGCAGGTAGTCGTGGATGGCGAACGTCAGGTAACCCTTGCCCGAGCCGAAGTCCGCGACCTGAACCGGTTTGTCCAGCGCCAACGGAGAGGTGGTCAGCGCATGGCTGAAGACTTCGATGAACTTGTTGATCTGCTTCCACTTGCGCGACATCGCCGGGATCAGCTCGTGCTTGCTGTTCGTCACACCAAGGTCGGCGAGGAACGGCCGGCTGAGGTCGAGAAAGCGGTTCTTCTCGCGGTTATGCTCAGCGGACGGCACTTCACGCAATTGCTGAGGTTTGCTCTTGAACAGCGAAGACTTGCCCTTTTTGCTGTATTCCAGCTGAGCTTCATCCGTCAGCGACAGCAAATGCGCATTTTTGAACGATGCCGGCAAGAGTGCGGCGATGGTCGCCACGCCTTCGGCAATCGGCAAGTTCTTGGTGATGTCGCGGGTCTTGTAGCGGTAGACGAAGGACAGGCAGGGCTGATCCTTGACTGTCAGCTGCTTGATGATCAGCCGCTGCAAGTCCACTTCAGTGCCGACGTACTTGGCCAGCACCAGTTTGATGAAGGCGTTCTGGTCAAGGCTGGATTGCAGCAGGTCGATGAACTGGGCGTGGTGATCCGGCGCGAGGCTGGCGGGAGTGGCGGTGACAGACATGGGAAAAACGGCCTCGGGCAGTGCGGATCGGGGAATGGCGGGTATTTTAGGGGGGATGGCCGCTCGGGACACGCAGTTATTTACCGAACGGTGCGAATCGCAAGGCAAGTCGAGTCCCCTGTGGCGAGGGGACTTGTCCCCGTTGGGTCGCGAAGCGGCCCCCATCGGTTCATCGGTCAGACCGAGTTTTCAGGTTTTACGACTGCTTCGCAGCCGGACGGGGACAAGTCCCTCGCCACGAAAGCCCCCTTTCACCACAAAAGCCCTCTCACCACAGAGGGTGTGTCAGATCCGGAGTGTGAAATCAGCCTAAAACCACCAACCGATTCGGCAACTCATTCCGCACATGCGTCACCGGCACATGCACCTTGAGCAACTCGCCACACGCCTCCACACACGTCACAAACCCCTGCAACGTCTGCCCCTGTTTCACCTGCTGAGTGAACGCCGCCACAATTTCATCCCAGTTCTTGTTGTCCAACCGTTTCGAAATCCCCTCATCCACCAGAATTTCCACATAACGCTCGGCTTCGCAGACAAATATCAGCATCCCGGTGCTGCCCACCGTGTGGTGCAGGTTTTGCTCCAGAAACTGCCGGCGCGCCAGGTTCGAGGCGCGCCAGTGACGGACCGAGCGCGGGACCAGGTGCGTGGTGATTTTTGGAATCCTGAACACCAGGCACAGCACTATGAAGGAGATCCATTGCACCAGCAGCAAGCTGTGCATGGTCAGCCAGCCGGTCAGGTAATGCACGATGCCCGGCACGACCAGCGCCAGCAGGCTGGCCCAGAGCAGCGGAATGTACGCGTAGTCGTCGGCGCGGGCCGCGAGCACAGTGACCAGTTCGGCGTCGGTGTCGCGCTCGACCCGGGAAATCGCCTCGGCAACCTTGCGTTGTTCGTGTTCAGTCAGTAATGCCATGTTTAAGAATGCCCACTCGCTATTGTTGTGTGATCACCAGCCGCCCGACGAACCGCCGCCCCCGAAACTGCCCCCGCCGCCGCTGAAGCCCCCGCCTCCACCGCCGCCAAAGCCTCCACCGCCGAACCCGCCGCCCGAACCGCCCCGGCCGCCGCCGCTGGGCAGGATCCCGAGCATCTGGCAGACAAACATCGTCAGGATGAACAGCATCACCAGAAACACGAAGATCCCCGGATGACGTGAGAGGAAGTCGCTTTCCTGATTGCCGCCGGAGTCATACACCGTGGATGGCTCATCCAGCGGATTGCCGCCCAGCACCACGAGCATCGCTGCGATTCCGTCGCTGATGCCCTTGCTGAAGTTGCCGGTCTTGAATGCCGGGGTGATCACCTGATTGATGATCACCGAGCTCTGCGCATCGGTCAGCCGATCTTCCAGGCCATAACCGACTTCAATCCGCAGCTTGCGATCGTCACGCGCAACGATCAGCAATGCGCCGTTGTTCTTGTCCTTCTGGCCGATACCCCAATAGCGCCCCAGTTGATAACCGAAGTCGGCAATGTCGGTGCCCTGCAAATCCGGCAACGTGACCACCACCAGTTGCTCGCCGGTGGCTTTTTCATGGGCCTGAAGCTGTTGGGTCAGCTGCTCACGCACCGCAGGCTCGATCATCTGCGCGTTATCGACGACCCGTCCGGTCAGTTCCGGAAACTTCAACGCAGCCTGGGCCGTCAGGGCAAATACCCAGAGCAACAGCACCAGGCCAACTTTCAACACACGCATTGGCAACCTCATCCTTGGTGACGCTTCAAGCCCCTTGCGGCGCTTACTGGAACTTCACTTGAGGGGCTTTTTCCGCATCGGGGCTGGTGGCCTCGAAGGTTTCGCGGATCGGCAAATCGCTGTACATCACGGTGTGCCACAGGCGACCGGGAAAGGTACGCAGTTCCGTGTTGTATTTCTGCACGGCGAGGATGAAGTCCCGACGCGCCACGGCGATGCGGTTCTCGGTGCCTTCGAGTTGCGATTGCAACGCCAGGAAGTTCTGGTTGGCCTTGAGGTCCGGGTAACGCTCGGACACCACCATCAGGCGACTCAAGGCGCCGGTCAGCTGATCCTGGGCCTGCTGGAACTGCTTGAGCTTTTCCGGGTTGTCCAGCGTGCTGGCGTCCACTTGAATGGAGGTGGCCTTGGCCCGGGCTTCGATCACCGCGGTCAGGGTTTCCTGCTCATGCTGGGCGTAACCCTTGACGGTTTCCACCAGGTTGGGAATCAGGTCGGCGCGGCGCTGGTACTGGTTCTGCACCTGGCCCCACGCGGCCTTGGCCTGTTCGTCGAGGGTCGGAATCGTATTGATGCCGCAGCCGGCCAGCAGTGTGGTCAGCAACATCAAGGCTGCAACTTGCAGGCTCGACCGATAGTGGTGTCGTACATTCATCTGGTTGATGCTCCCTTGCACATTCCGTTGAAAAACAACCTTCGAACTTTGAAACCGGCTCTTGGGGCATAATCTGCGCCGCCACTGGATTGCATCGAGCCAATGGGCTAAAAGATGCCCCAGCGCGAAAACACGCCGAAGTGTGCTGCATTTACCTGAACAACAATAGTCGCTCCCTAAATTTTGGCTGACCGGCGCGTATTCACTGCCGTTTTGGCTTTTGAGAAAACTATTCATGAAGAAGCTGTGTTTGCTGGGCCTGTTCGTCAGCCTGGCCAGTCATAACGTATTGGCCGCTACGACGCCCACACCTCTGGAAAACAAGGACGCGTTCATCAGCAACCTGATGAAGCAAATGACCCTCGATGAAAAGATCGGCCAGTTGCGCCTGATCAGCATCGGCCCGGAAATGCCACGGGAGATGATCCGCAAGGAAATCGCCGCCGGCAACATCGGTGGCACGTTCAACTCGATCACCCGCCCGGAAAACCGTCCGATGCAGGACGCGGCCTTGCGCAGCCGGTTGAAGATCCCGATGTTCTTCGCCTATGACGTGATCCACGGCCACCGCACCATTTTCCCGATTCCGATTGCCCTGGCCTCGAGTTGGGACATGGACGCCATCGGCCTGTCCGGGCGCATCGCCGCCAAGGAAGCCGCGGCAGACAGCCTCGACATCACCTTCGCGCCGATGGTCGACATCTCCCGCGACCCGCGCTGGGGCCGGACTTCCGAAGGCTTCGGCGAAGACACGTACCTGGTGTCGCGCATTGCCGGCGTGATGGTCAAGGCCTTCCAGGGCACGGGCGCGAACGCGGCCGACAGCATCATGGCCAGCGTCAAGCACTTTGCCCTGTACGGCGCGGTCGAGGGCGGTCGCGACTACAACGTCGTCGACATGAGCCCGGTCAAGATGTTCCAGGACTACCTGCCACCGTACCGTGCGGCTATCGACGCTGGTGCTGGCGGGGTAATGGTCGCGCTGAACTCGATCAATGGCGTGCCGGCCACCGCTAACACCTGGCTGATGAACGACCTGTTGCGCAAGCAATGGGGCTTCAAGGGCCTGGCCGTCAGCGACCACGGGGCGATTTTCGAGCTGATCAAACACGGCGTCGCCCGTGACGGTCGCGAGGCCGCGAAGCTGGCGATCAAGGCCGGCATCGACATGAGCATGAACGACACCCTCTACGGCAAAGAGCTGCCAGGGTTGTTGAAGGCGGGTGAGATCCAGCAAAGCGACATCGACAACGCCGTGCGTGAAGTGCTCGCCGCCAAGTACGACATGGGCCTGTTCACGGACCCGTACCTGCGCATCGGCAAGGCTGAGGATGATCCGGTCGACACGTACGCCGAAAGCCGCCTGCACCGCGCCGAGGCCCGTGATGTTGCGCGCCGCAGCATGGTGTTGCTGAAGAACCAGGGTGAAACCCTGCCGCTGAAGAAAACCGCGAAAATCGCCCTGGTCGGCCCGCTGGCCAAGGCACCGATCGACATGATGGGCAGCTGGGCCGCCGCCGGCCGCCCGGCGCAATCGGTCACCCTGTTCGACGGCATGACCACGGCACTGGGCGGGCAATCGACGCTGATCTACGCCCGTGGCGCCAACATCACCAGCGACAAGGAGATCCTGGATTACCTGAACTTCCTCAACTTCGATGCGCCGGAAGTGGTGGACGATCCGCGTTCGGCCCAAGTGCTGATCGACGAAGCGGTGAAAGCCGCCAAGGATGCCGATGTGGTGGTGGCCGCGGTAGGCGAGTCCCGTGGCATGTCCCACGAATCGTCGAGCCGCACCGACCTGAACATCCCGTCCAACCAGCGCGACTTGATCAAGGCCCTGAAGGCTACTGGCAAACCGCTGGTACTGGTGTTGATGAACGGCCGTCCGTTGTCGATTCTCGAAGAGAAGGAACAGGCCGACGCGATCCTGGAAACCTGGTTCAGCGGCACCGAAGGCGGCAACGCTATCGCTGACGTGCTGTTCGGCGACTACAACCCGTCGGGCAAACTGCCGATCACCTTCCCGCGTTCGGTGGGTCAGATTCCGACCTACTACAACCACCTGAGCATTGGCCGGCCGTTCACGCCGGGCAAACCGGGCAACTACACCTCGCAGTATTTCGATGACACCACAGGGCCGCTGTTCCCGTTCGGCTTCGGTCTGAGCTACACCGATTTCAGCCTGAGCGACATGGCGCTGTCGTCGACCACATTGAACAAAACCGGCAAGCTCGACGCCAGCGTCATGGTGAAAAACACCGGCAAGCGTGACGGCGAAACCGTGGTGCAGTTGTACATCCAGGACGTGACCGGCTCGATGATCCGCCCAATCAAGGAACTGAAGAACTTCCAGAAAGTCATGCTCAAGGCCGGCGAACAGAAAGTCGTGCGCTTTACCATCACTGAGGAGGACCTGAAGTTCTTCAACACCCAGCTCAAGTTCGCTGCCGAGCCGGGCAAGTTCAATGTGGAGATCGGCCTGGATTCCAAGGACGTGACGCAGCAGAGCTTCGAACTGCTGTAACCGTCCAAACACTGCAAAAACCTGTGGGAGCGGGCTTGCTCGCGAAAGCGGACTGTCAGTCGACATCATCGTTGACTGACACGCCCCCTTCGCGAGCAAGCCCGCTCCCACAGTGGTTTTTGGTGTGACGACTATCCGCGTCGATCGAGCAGATTCACCACCAGCCGATCCACCCATCCCCACACCCTTTGCTTCACCCGCCGCCACAGCGGCCGGCGTTGCCATGCGTCCAGGCTGACTTCCTGGCTCTGCGCAAAGTCCCGTTGGAAACTCGCCGCCACCGCCCGCGTCAGTCCCGCGTCCAGTGCCTCAAGGTTGGCTTCCAGGTTGAAGCGCAAATTCCAGTGATCGAAATTGCACGAGCCGATGCTCACCCAGTCGTCGACCAGGACCATTTTCAAGTGCAGGAAACATGGCTGGTATTCGAAGATTGCCACCCCGGCCTTGAGCAATCGCGGGTAGTAGCGATGTCCGGCGTAGCGCACCGACGGGTGATCGGTGCGTGGCCCGGTCAGCAGCAGGCGCACATCGACACCGCGGGCGGCAGCCCGGCGCAGTGAACGACGGACTTTCCAGGTCGGCAGGAAATACGGCGTCGCCAGCCAGATTCGCCGTTGGCCGCTGTTCAGAGCGCGAGTCAATGATTGCAGGATGTCCCGGTGCTGGCGGGCGTCGGCATAGGCGACCCGGCCCATGCCCTCGCCCATGGACGGCACGCGTGGCAGACGCGGCAAGCCGAAATGAGCAGAAGGTTTCCAGGCGCGCCGATGACGGTTGGCGATCCATTGGCGGTCGAACAGTAACTGCCAGTCGATGACCAAGGGCCCGGTGATTTCCACCATCACTTCGTGCCATTCGCTGGTGTCTTCGCCCGGTGTCCAGAATTCATCGGTCACCCCGGTACCGCCCACCACGGCCATGCTCTGATCGACCAGCAGCAACTTGCGGTGATCGCGGTAGAAGTTGCCCAACCAGCGCCGCCAGCTCAGGCGATTGTAAAAACGCAGCTCAACACCCGCCGCCATCAGACGCTGACGCAAGGTCAGGGTGAACGCGAGGCTGCCGTAATCATCGAACAGGCAGCGCACGCGCACGCCTCGTTCGGCAGCCTGGACCAACGCCTGAACCATCGCTTCGGCACAGGCTCCCGCCTCCACCAGGTACAACTCCAGTTCGACCTGCTCTTCGGCGCGGGCAATCGCGACCAACATCCGCGGGAAAAACTGCGGCCCGTCGATCAACAGTTCAAAACGGTTGCCTTCACGCCAGGGGAAAATTGCGCCAGCCATGTCAGCGCGCCGTGAAAATCAGTACCGCACCCACCGGCACCGACAAACTGATGGCCGACAAACCGGCGACCTTGCGCAAACTTTCCAGGCCGGGGGCCAGGTCGAAATCCGCGGCATTGATGATCAGCGGTTCGAGGGTTACCACCTGGAAGCGCCGGTCATCGAGACGAGTCGCCAGCAGTTCGGCGTTGTATTCGTGTTGTTTGCCATGCAGGTTGACGGTCAGCGGCAGGCGCAATTCTAGTTGCGCGCCGGGCGCCAGATCGTTGATCGGCCGCAGATCGATCTGCGTGGTGATCAGCGCTTCGGGAAACGTCTGGATTTCAAACAGGTCCTTGCGCATGCGTTCATCGCGCAGCGGGATGCCACTGTTGACCGAGTCCATCTCGACTTCCACCTCGGCCAGGCCCTTGGGGCTGACCTTGCCGTGCAGCACCAGAAAGCGTTGCACCTCGGAAATGTTGGTGTTTTTGGTGCTGATGAACGACAGCCGCGAGGACTCACCGTCGAGGTACCAATTGGCCTGGGCCGACACGGTGACACCGGCCAGCAGCAGGGAGGCGAGGGTTTTGCAGAGGAAGCGGCTGAACATAGAGACTCATGGGTAGATAAACCTGAGCGAACCTTAACTGGCCTGAGGCAGGTTGCAAACTCTAATGCCACGGATCTTGGGTCAAACACATTCCCTACAAAAGCCCACCTCGCCGAAGTCAGGGTGACAGGCGGCAACCTTGGCGTTCGCCGATCCATTGCGCGCTGTTGCTGCGGCCCATACCGCTGACAGTGACGCGCTTGCTGGCGGCGTCATCGGTAAAGCCGCTGGTCGGCAGCCACTGCTTCACGTAGCCGCGGCAGTACTCCGCCGGGTTGTTCATCACGTAACGGCACGAACAATATTCCTTGGCGGTGTAGGCGCTGATGATGTCCGGGAAGGCCCCCAGCGCCACGCGCTCTTGCCAGATCCAGCCGAGCAAGGCGATCGACAGGATCAACAACAGCGTGCTGAACGGTCGGCGACGAACAAAGCTCCCACGCTTCATGGCTGCACCTTCGCGGCAAATGCCTTGAGCGCGAGTTTGAGCAAATCGTTGTGCCGGTAGCTGCCGTCGCGGTCATCGCCGTAACGAACGATCACCAGGTTTTCGCCGGGAATCACGTACATCGCCTGCCCCCAATGACCCAACGCGGCGAAGGTGTCGGCGGGTGCATCGGGCCATGGTTTTGCGGCGCCTTCCACCGCGCGGTTAAGCCACCAATGGCCGCCGGGCACAGCCTCGTCTTGATTGGCTTGATAGCGGGCGAACGGTTCGCGGTTGAACGTGACCCAGTCCCTGGGCAGCAATTGCCGCTCACCCCAACGGCCGTCGCGCGCCATCAATAGCCCGATGCGGGCCAGGTCCCTGGCGGTGAGGTAGGCATAGGACGAAGCGACGAATGTCCCCGTGGCGTCGGCCTCCCACACGGCATGGCGAATCCCCAAGGGTTCGAACAAAGCCTTCCATGGATAGTCTGGATAGCGGGTCGGGCCGACGATGGTTTTCAGTGCAGCGGATAACAAATTGCTGTCACCGCTGGAGTAGCGGAATGCCTGACCGGGTTTGGCGTATTCACGGTGATCGGCGGTGAACGCGGCCATGTCCGGGTGGCCACGGGTGTAGAGCATCGCGACCACCGAGGATTTCAACGGCGCGTATTCATAGTCTTCCTGCCAGTCCAGACCCGAGGCCCAATGCAGCAGGTCGGCCATGGTCATGGCCGGGTGTTTTTGCAGCGGTGGATAAAATGTCTGCACCGAGTCCTGGAGCTTGAACAGACCTTCGCCATAGGCCACGCCGAGGACCGTGGCCATCAGGCTCTTGCTGATGGACCAGGTCAGGTGCGGGGTGTCGGCGGTGGTCGGCCCGGCGTAGCGTTCGTAGATCAGTTGACCGTCGCGGATCACCAGCAAGGCGTCGGTGCGGAGGCCTTGTCGGGTGGCCTCATCACGGGGTGGGAAGGCGTAAGTCTCCAGCGCTTGAAGCGCCGGCCCGCTGACTGTCGGACCGGTTGACCATTGCTCGGCAGGCCAATATTCAGCGTGGGCCGTGAGGCTGAGCAGGAGCATAAAAACCAGGGACAAGCCTTTGGACATGGTGGGGGCTCGGAGGGATTGGCTTGCTGAGCCTAGCCGAGGTTGATGACAGTTCCGGGATCGGTGTTATCAATGCGGCCGCCTTCGCGAGCAAGCCCGCTCCCACATTTTGAAATGCATTCCCCTTGTGGGAGCGGGCTTGCTCGCGAAGGGGCCCGTCAATCCAGCGAAGATCCAGCGAGTGCCTTGGCCAACCGCTTCCCCCGCGCCCCCGCCGCCAAATCCATCACGCCCTGATCACGCTGCCACATCTGCGCCCAATGCTGCGGGCCATCGGCCAGTGCCAGAGCCACCTCGGCCTTGAGCCCATCGAACTGCGCAAACAAGCCACCGAGCAACACATGCCCGGACGGATTATTCGGCGCCTGCCGGCTGTCTTCCGCGCACCCGGCCAGCAGCGCCAGCAAACGCAGTTGCAAGGCTTGCGGCCAGTCGCTGTCCTGACCGATGCCGTACAGCCAGGCGGTCATGGCGCTCAACACGTAAATGTCTTCAAGGGTGCGGAACGGTTTGATGTAAGCCTCCCAGCCATCCCCCGCCAACAGTTCGCACTGAGCGTTATCGAGATACAACCGGCCGTGGCTGATGTCTGGCATCAACGGGATCGCCGGCAGTTTCTCCAGGCGCACGCCCGGTTCATCGGGATAGACCACCGCCAGACTCAGGCGCGGTTTTTCATCGGGGGCCTCACTGCGAGCAGCGATCAGCAGCCAATCGGCGGCATCGCCTGCGGTGACAAAATCCTTGCGCCCGCTCAGGCGCAAATCGTGCAGACGGGTCTGCATGTCCGCTACCCGCAGGCTGCGCTGTTCGGTCGCGCACAACGCGCCGAGGCTCGGCGGCGCGCTCGGCCAGAGCATGCGCAACGCCGCCTGATAGCCCACCAGAAACGCCAACCCGGGCGTTGACATCAAACGCCCGCCGGCCACCGCCAGTTCGAACGGCGTGACGTTGCCCAACTGGTGCAACAAAGTCGCGAAACCCTCGCTCAGGTCCGGGTTGGCGGGCAGGCGTTCACAGCGGCGCAGCAGGTTTTGCCAGAGCATAAGAGGCTCCTCAAAGGCTGTCATATAAGCATCACCAAAGCTTCATGGCGATGACACCGGGGCTACATAGCCTGACTTTGCACAACACGGCTGCATAAAGAAAGTCGATCGGCTGCAACCCAAGACGGGTGACCGGCCCGTACGGAGATTCGCAATGACTCAGATCGCCCGCATCAGCGACACCGGCAATGAACGCCGCCTGCAAGCCGAACGCCTGGTGGGCGCCGAGGCCTTGCAAGAAGCCCAGGCCCTGCGCTTCAACGTGTTCAGTGGCGAATTCAACGCCAAGCTGAAAGGCGCGGAGCTGGGTCTGGACATGGATGACTATGATGTTCACTGCGCCCACATCGGCGTGCGTGATTTGAACACCGGGCGCCTGGTGGCGACTACCCGTTTGCTCGACCACACCGCCGCCAGCAGCCTGGGCAAGTTCTACAGCGAAGAAGAATTCAGCCTGCACGGCCTGGTCCATCTCAAAGGCCCGATCCTGGAAATAGGCCGCACTTGCGTCGACCCGGCCTACCGCAACGGCGGCACCATCGCCGTACTCTGGGGCGAACTGGCCGAAGTCCTGAACCAGGGCGGCTACAGCTATTTAATGGGGTGCGCGAGCATCCCGATGCAGGACGGCGGCATTCAAGCCCACGCGATCATGCAGCGCTTGCGCGAACGTTATCTGTGTACTGAACATTTGCGGGCAGAACCGAAAAAACCGCTGCCGAGCCTCGACATCCCGTCCAACGTCATCGCCGAAATGCCACCGCTGCTCAAGGCCTACATGCGCCTTGGCGCGAAGATCTGCGGCGAGCCGTGCTGGGACGAAGACTTCCAGGTCGCCGACGTGTTCATCCTGCTCAAGCGCGACGAGCTCTGCCCGCGTTATGCCAAGCATTTCAAGGCGGCCGTATGATGAGTCGGCTGCGGATTTACGCGCGGATTGCGCGAGTGTTGGTGGTGGTGGCGCTGGGGTTGAGCATGGCCGGGGTGTTCGGGTTGTTCGAGCGTTTGGGGATTGCTCATTCGATGGTCCGTCGCCAACGCTGGTCGCGATTTTTCATGGCGCGCCTGAGCAATGCCCTGCCCTTTCACGTGACCGTGCACGGTGAATTGCCGAAGTCGCCGATGCTCTGGGTCAGCAACCATGTGTCCTGGACCGACATTCCGCTGCTGGGCATGCTCACGCCGCTGTCGTTCCTGTCCAAGGCCGAAGTGCGCACCTGGCCGGTGGCGGGCTGGTTGGCGGCCAAGGCCGGCAGCTTGTTCATCCGTCGAGGGTCGGGCGACAGCCAGTTGATCCGCAAACAGATGACCCGTCATCTGGAGCAGGAACATCCGCTGCTGATGTTCCCGGAAGGCACCACCACCGATGGCCGCACGTTGCGCACGTTTCATGGTCGATTGCTGTCGGCGGCGATCGACTCCGAAGTGAAGTTGCAGCCGGTGGCGATTCGTTATCTGCGCGACGGGCAGCTCGATTCACTGGCACCGTTCATTGGCGATGATGATTTGCTCTCGCACTTGATGCGCTTGTTTGGCCATGATCGGGGTGAGGTGGAGATTCATTTGCTCAAGCCGATCGCGTGCGAAGGTCGCGAGCGTGCGGCGCTGGCGTTCGAAGCGCAGCAGGCGGTGCAGAAGGCGTTGTTTGGGGCGATTCCGCAGGCGCAACCGGAACCACTGCGCCCCGCAATCGCGGCCTGACACAAATCCCCTGTAGGAGCGGGCTTGCTCGCGAAAGCGGTTTGACAGTCAGCACATGTGTTGAATGTGAAGCAGCCTTCGCGAGCAAGCCCGCTCCCACATTAGATTCGCGGTGTCGCAGCGAATGCCTGCAACTCGGGATAGAACAACCGGAAGTCATCGCTCAACGGTTCATACAACACCCGCAATTCCTGCATCGCTGCGGCCAGCTCCTCCGGCCGCGTCAGCCGCCGTGAAATCCCCCGCAGCACCTGCTCCAGCACCGCAAATTCCCGATAAGAACCCAACCAGTCATTAGCGACCATGTGCGGCGCGATCTGCGCCAGACGCTCCGGCAATTGCGCCTCGGCGGACAGCACCCGGTACACACCCGAAGTGAATTGCTCCAGCGGCTGGTCGGCGTACAACGTCCAGTCCCGCGCCAGGCAATGGTCGAAAAACACGTCAAGCACGATCCCGGCGTAACGCCGGCGGGTCATGGAAAACCGTGACAACGAAACGTCCACCAACGGATGACGGTCGGTAAAGACATCGATGCTGCGATGCAGCTGGATGGCCGCTTCGATCTCCGGATCGAACTGCCCTTGCAGCCGCCCTTTGACGAAATCGCCATACAGACTGCCGAGCAATTGACCGGGGCGCTGGCCACCGAGGTGCAGATGTGCGAGATAGTTCATGCCGCGCAGCTTAGCACTACGCCCTCAATATCGTTATAACCCGATATACCGAATTACTCGGTCGTCAGACCAAAATCATATTGGTATATCGCGAAGTACCGATTTAAAGTTCGCCTCATCGCGATATAGCGTTTTATTCATCACGAGCCCAAACCATGACCATCGACCTCGACGAAATAATAAAAGCCCTGGCACACCCAGTACGCCGAGACATCCTCATCTGGCTGAAAGATCCCAAAACCCAGTTCCCGGAACAGCTCCACAACCACGAGTACGGCATTTGCGCCGGACAGATCGATCAACGCTGCGGCCTGTCGCAGTCGACCGTGTCCGCCCATTTGGCGACCTTGCAACGTGCGGGACTGATCAGCAGCCAGAAAGCCGGTCAATGGCACTTCTTCAAACGCAACGAGGACGTGATTCAGGCGTTCCTCGACGCCATCGTCAAGGAGCTCAGCGCTCCGACAAGGAACTGAACAATGCCCCTCTCGCTACTCATTCTGGCCTTGAGCGCCTTCGCCATCGGCACCACCGAGTTCGTCATCATGGGCTTGCTGCCCGATGTGGCGGCCGACCTCGGTGTGTCGATTCCCGGCGCCGGCTGGCTGGTGACCGGTTACGCCCTGGGCGTGGCCATCGGTGCGCCGTTCATGGCGCTGGCCACCTCCAGATTGCCGCGCAAGGCTGCGCTGGTAGCGTTGATGGGGATTTTTATCGTCGGCAACCTGCTCTGTGCAATGGCTACTGACTACAACGTGCTGATGTTTGCCCGCGTGGTCACCGCCCTCTGCCACGGTGCGTTCTTCGGTATCGGTTCGGTGGTGGCGGCAGGTCTGGTGCCTGCAAACAAGCGCGCTTCGGCCGTGGCCTTGATGTTCACCGGCCTGACACTGGCCAACGTACTCGGCGTTCCGCTGGGCACCGCACTCGGTCAGGAAGCTGGCTGGCGTTCGACCTTCTGGGCGGTGACCGTGATTGGCGTGATCGCATTGATCGGCCTGATCCGCTTCCTGCCAGCCAAGCGCGATGAAGAGAAACTCGACATGCGCGCCGAACTGCGCGCCCTCAAAGGCGCCGGGATCTGGCTGTCGTTGAGCATGACCGCGCTGTTCGCAGCTTCGGTATTCACCCTGTTCACCTACGTCGCCCCGCTGCTCGGCGATGTCACTGGCGTCTCGCCCAAAGGCGTGACCTGGACCCTAATGCTCATCGGCCTGGGCCTGACGGTCGGCAACATCATCGGCGGCAAACTGGCGGACAAAGGCATGGCCGCCACATTGATCGGCGTCTTTATCTCGATGGCGGTGATCTCGACCGTACTGACCTGGACCAGCGTTGCGCTGATACCAACCGAAATCACCCTGTTCCTCTGGGCCACTGCGTGCTTTGCCGCCGTGCCCGCCCTGCAAGTGAACGTGGTGACCTACGGCAAGGCCGCACCGAACCTGGTGTCGACCCTGAACATCGGCGCTTTCAATATCGGCAACGCATTGGGTGCCTGGGTCGGTGGCAGCGTCATCGCCCACGGTTTCGGCCTGACCAGCGTTCCTCTCGCGGCAGCCGCACTGGCGGTACTCGCCCTGCTGGTGACCCTGATTACTTTCCGTCAGAACGGCAATCCCGAACTGACCCCTGCTACCAACTGATCTCTACCGGAGAGCTATTTCATGACGACTATTTTCGATCCGATCAAACTGGGCGACCTCGAGTTGGCCAACCGCATCATCATGGCGCCGCTGACCCGCTGCCGCGCCGACGAAGGCCGCGTGCCAAACGCGCTGATGGCCGAGTACTACGTACAACGCGCCTCGGCCGGCCTGATCCTCAGCGAGGCCACTTCGGTCACGCCGATGGGCGTCGGCTACCCGGACACCCCAGGTATCTGGTCCAACGATCAAGTGCGCGGCTGGGCCAATGTGACCAAGGCTATTCACGGCGCCGGCGGCAAGATTTTCCTGCAACTGTGGCACGTCGGCCGGATTTCCCACGGGTCGTACCTGGACGGTGAAACGCCGGTCGCACCGAGCGCCATTCAGCCAAAAGGCCATGTCAGCCTGGTTCGCCCACTGGCCGACTTCCCAACCCCACGCGCCCTGGAAACCGCTGAAATCGCCGACATCGTCGACGCCTACCGCGTCGGCGCCGAGAACGCCAAGGCAGCCGGTTTCGACGGTGTGGAAATCCATGGTGCCAACGGTTACCTGCTCGACCAGTTCCTGCAAAGCAGCACCAACCAGCGCACCGACAACTACGGCGGTTCCGTGGAAAATCGCGCTCGCCTGCTGCTGGAAGTGACCGATGCCGCGATCGAAGTCTGGGGCGCGGGCCGCGTGGGTGTGCACCTGTCACCCCGTGCCGATCTCCATGACATGGGCGACCACAACCTGTCCGAGACCTTCACTTACGTCGCTCGCGAACTGGGCAAACGTGGCATCGCCTTCATCTGCTCCCGCGAGAAAGAAGATGGCGACAGCCTGGGTCCACAATTGAAAGAAGCGTTCGGCGGCCCGTACATCGTCAACGAACGCTTTACCAAGGACAGCGCCAACGCCTGGCTCGCCAGCGGCAAGGCCGATGCGGTGGCCTTCGGTGTACCATTCATCGCCAACCCGGACCTGCCGGCACGTTTGAAGGCCGATGCGCCGCTGAACGAGGCGCGTCCTGAACTGTTCTACGCCAAGGGCCCGGTCGGCTACATCGACTACCCGGTGTTGTAAGCGTCACCCCTTGAAACGCAAAAGCCCCGACTCGAAAGAGCCGGGGCTTTTTTGCAACCGGGTTACTCACAAAATCCCTACAAATCAGGTAGCTCACTACCTATCAAGCGGGCGAGCGTACGTATATAAAAGCACCCCCATTAGGTATTTTGTTTCATTTGCGCAGACTGGGGCTCAAGCGCAGCATATCCAACCCGGTATCAACCAAACGCTCGGCATCGATATGCAGTTGAAAGCTGTCGGGCGCCAACAGCCACTGATACAGGATGCCATCGATATACGCATGAATGCTGATGGCCGCGCGGGCCGTATCGAGGTCTTCCGGTAACTGCCCCCGGTTGACCGCATTACTCAGGGCCAGGGCGATTCGCACATTGCAATCGAGGCTGACCTCTCGACGCTGTTGGCGCAGGTCGCACATTTCATCGGTGAATTCGCACTTATGAAACAGAATCTCATTGATGCGTCGGGTTTTCGGATCCAGGGCAACTTGATGAAACAAATGAATCAGCAGTTTGCGCATACAACCCAAGGGATCGAGCTCATCTTCGCTTTCACTGGCCTTGGCCATTTCATCCAGCGGCTCATGCAAGGTATCAAGCATGGCCTGCACCAGATCCGCCTTGTTGCTGAAATGCCAGTAGATAGCGCCGCGAGTGACCCCGGCCAGGGTAGCGATATCCGCCAGTGTCGTGCGCGCCACGCCCCTTTCGTAAAAGGCCTTTTCTGCCGCTTCCAGTATCTGGCTGCGGGTTTCTTGAGCTTCCTCTTTGGTGCGACGGACCATGGCAGTACAACCTCAATCAGGATGCTTCAGCGATGTCTGAACATCAGCTGAATAAAAGTGGAGCGATCGCTCTCGGGCGTCGTCACCGGCCTACAATTCGAACCCTTGAACGGCTTTCGTAACGATGTGGATACACGGCCAAGGTATTTACAAACAACCATGAACGTAAGTATATTCCTTAGCAAGCTACTTATCCACTCAGCGCACATTTTTTACTTCTCTACATTTCGAGTGCGCAATTTGCGCGCCTGACCCGAGGATTTTCATGCAATTCAAGCCAGCTGTTACCGCTCTGGTCACCGCCCTCGCCTTGGCATCGCTGCTCAGCGGATGCAAAAAGGAAGAGGCGGCACCTGCCGCACCACCCCCTCAGGTCGGCGTCGTTACTCTGCAAGCTCAAGCCTTTACCCTGACCTCCGAACTTCCGGGCCGTACCAGCGCGTACCGCATCGCCGAAGTTCGCCCTCAGGTCAACGGCATCATTCTCAAGCGCCTGTTCAAGGAAGGCGGCGACGTCAAGGCCGGCCAGCAGCTGTATCAGATCGATCCGGCGGTTTATGAAGCCACCCTGAAAAGCGCCCAAGCCAACCTGCAGCAGACCAAATCGATTTCCGACCGCTACAAGCAGTTGGTCAGCGAACAGGCTGTAAGCCGTCAGGAGTACGACACGGCCCTGGCTAACCGGCTGCAATCGGAAGCCGCCCTGCAAAGCGCCCAGATCAATGTGCGCTACACCAAGGTTTACGCGCCTCTCTCCGGCCGTATCGGCCGCTCGACTGTGACTGAAGGCGCGCTGGTTACCAGCGGCCAGGTCGAAGCGATGGCGGTGATTCAGCAACTGGACCCGATCTACGTCGACGTCACCCAGTCTTCGGTTGAGCTGCTGGAACTGCGCCGCGAACTGGAAAGCGGTCGTCTGCAAAAATCCGGCGACAACGCGGCCAAGGTCAAGTTGACCCTCGAAGACGGCAGCCAGTACAAACAGGAAGGCAAGCTCGAGTTCTCGGAAGTCTCGGTGGACCAGACCACCGGTTCCGTGACCTTGCGTGCGGTATTCCCGAACCCTGACCACACCCTGCTGCCCGGCATGTTTGTACACGCCCAGTTGCAGGCTGGTGTGAACAGCGCGGCGATCCTCGCCCCGCAACAAGGCGTGACCCGTGATCTCAAAGGCACCCCGACCGCGCTGGTCGTCGGCCCGGACAACAAGGTCGAACTGCGTCACCTCAAGGCCAGCCGCACCGTCGGCAACCAATGGCTGATCGAAGACGGCCTGAAGGCCGGCGACCGCCTGATCACCGAAGGACTGCAATTCGTTAAACCTGGCGTCGAAGTAAAGGCCAGTGAAGCGACTAACGTTGGCGCAAAGAACCCGGCCCCCGCACAGGTAGCTAACAAGGCTTCCAGCGGCAAAGGGGAGTAAACCATGTCCAGATTTTTTATCGACCGTCCGATTTTTGCCTGGGTAATTGCCCTGGTCATCATGCTGGTCGGGGCACTATCGATCCTCAAACTGCCGATCAACCAATACCCGAGCATTGCGCCTCCGGCCATTGCGATCTCTGTGACCTATCCGGGCGCGTCTGCACAAACCGTGCAGGACACCGTGGTCCAGGTGATCGAGCAACAGCTCAACGGTATCGATAACCTGCGTTATGTCTCCTCGGAAAGTAACTCCGACGGCAGCATGACCATTACCGCGACCTTCGAGCAGGGCACCAACTCCGATACCGCGCAGGTTCAGGTCCAGAACAAGCTGAACCTGGCCACCCCGCTGCTGCCACAAGAAGTGCAGCAACAGGGTATCCGCGTGACCAAGGCAGTGAAAAACTTCCTGATGGTGATCGGCGTGGTGTCGCGCGACGGCAGCATGACCAAGGACGACCTGTCCAACTACATCGTGTCGAACATGCAGGACCCGATCTCGCGGACCGCCGGTGTCGGTGACTTCCAGGTCTTCGGAGCCCAGTACGCGATGCGGATCTGGCTCGACCCGGCCAGGTTGAACAACTTCAACCTGACCCCGGGCGACGTGAAAACCGCCATCGCCGCGCAAAACGTCCAGGTGTCATCCGGTCAACTCGGTGGCTTGCCTGCCGTGGCCGGTCAGCAACTGAACGCGACTATCATCGGCAAGACCCGTCTGCAAACGGCTGAGCAGTTCAAGGCCATCCTGCTGAAGGTCAACAAGGATGGTTCGCAAGTGCGTGTCGGCGACGTGGCTGATGTCGCTCTGGGGGGTGAAAACTACTCGATCAGCGCCCAGTTCAACGGCAGCCCGGCCTCGGGTCTGGCGGTGAAACTGGCCAACGGTGCCAACGCCCTCGACACTGCAACAGCGCTGCGCAAGACCATCGAATCCCTCAAGCCGTTCTTCCCGGAAGGGATGGAAGTGGTATTCCCGTACGACACCACTCCAGTGGTGACCGAGTCGATCAAGGGTGTGGTTGAAACCCTGGTCGAAGCGATCGCGCTGGTGTTCCTGGTGATGTTCCTGTTCCTGCAAAACTTCCGCGCCACCGTCATCACCACAATGACCGTGCCAGTCGTATTGCTGGGTACCTTCGGGATCCTCGCGGCATTCGGATTCAGCATCAACACCCTGACCATGTTCGGTATGGTACTGGCCATCGGTTTGCTGGTGGACGACGCCATCGTCGTGGTGGAGAACGTCGAACGGGTCATGAGCGAAGAAGGCCTGTCACCCAAGGAAGCCACCAAGAAATCCATGGGGCAGATCCAGGGTGCACTGGTCGGTATTGCCCTGGTGCTGTCGGCGGTACTGTTGCCGATGGCATTCTTCGGCGGTTCCACTGGCGTGATCTACAAGCAGTTCTCGATCACCATCGTCTCGGCCATGGCCCTGTCGGTACTGGTCGCCCTGATCTTTACCCCGGCGCTCTGCGCCACCATGCTCAAACCGATCCCCAAGGGTGAGCACGGCGTCCCGAAACGCGGATTTTTCGGCTGGTTCAACCGCAACTTCGACCGTAGCGTGAAAAGCTACGAACGCGGCGTTGGCAACATTCTGCGTAACAAGGTGCCGTATCTGCTGGTGTACGTGATCATCGTCGTCGGCATGATCTGGTTGTTCCTGCGCATTCCATCCGCGTTCCTGCCGGAAGAAGACCAAGGTGTACTGTTTGCCCAGGTGCAAACCCCGGCTGGCTCCAGTTCCCAGCGCACGCAAGTGGTGGTGGACGAGATGCGTGAGTTCCTGCTTCGTCCGGGCACTGAAGGCGGTGAAGGAGACGCGGTGGCCTCGGTGTTTACCGTGACCGGCTTCAACTTCGCAGGCCGTGGTCAGAGTTCGGGTATGGCGTTCATCATGCTCAAACCGTGGGACGAACGTAACGCCGAAAACAGCGTATTCAAAGTCGCGGCCCGTGCCCAACAGCATTTCTTCACCTTCCGTGACGCGATGGTGTTTGCGTTCGCCCCTCCGGCGGTGCTGGAACTGGGTAACGCCACCGGTTTCGACGTGTTCCTGCAAGACCGTGCCGGTATCGGTCACGATGCACTGATGGCTGCACGCAACCAGTTCCTCGGGATGGCGGCGCAGAGCAAGGTGCTGTCGCAGGTCCGCCCGAACGGTCTGAACGACGAACCGCAATACCAACTGGAAATCGATGACGAGAAGGCCAGTGCCCTGGGCATTACCATCGCCGACATCAACAGCACCCTGTCGATTGCGCTGGGCAGTAGCTACGTCAACGACTTCATCGACCGCGGTCGGGTGAAGAAGGTTTACGTGCAAGGCCAGCCAGGGGCGCGCATGAGTCCTGAAGACGTGAAGAAATGGTACGTACGCAACAGCGCCGGCACCATGGTTCCCTTCTCCGCGTTCGCCAAGGGTGAGTGGATTTACGGTGCGCCGAAGCTGTCGCGTTACAACGGCGTAGAAGCGATGGAAATCCTCGGTGCCCCGGCCCCCGGCTATTCCACCGGTGAAGCCATGGCCGAAGTCGAAGCCCTGGCCCAGAAACTGCCGGCCGGTGTCGGTATTTCCTGGACCGGCCTGTCGTACGAAGAACGACTGGCGGGTTCGCAAGCGCCGGCGCTGTTCGCGTTGTCGATCCTGATGGTGTTCCTGTGCCTGGCCGCGTTGTATGAAAGCTGGTCGATTCCGATTGCGGTGGTGCTCGTGGTGCCGCTGGGGATTATCGGTGCCTTGATGGCAACCAGCTTGCGCGGTCTGTCCAACGACGTGTACTTCCTGGTGGGCCTGTTGACCACCATTGGTCTGGCGGCGAAAAACGCCATTCTGATCGTCGAGTTCGCCAAAGACCTGCATGAACAGGGCAAGAGCTTGCAGGAGGCCGCCATCGAGGCGTGCCGCATGCGTTTGCGCCCGATCATCATGACCTCCCTGGCGTTTGTCCTCGGCGTGGTGCCACTGGCCATTTCCAGCGGCGCCGGCTCGGGTAGCCAGCACGCCATTGGTACGGTGGTGATTGGCGGTATGATCACCGCCACCGTTTTGGCGATATTCTGGGTCCCGCTGTTTTTTGTCACCGTGTCGGCCATGGGGCAGCGCAAAATCGCTGACCAGGACGACGCTCTAGAACCTTCTAAAGAGGCTGGCTTATGAGCAAGTCGCTACTTTCCCTGGCTGTTGCCGCCTTCGTGCTCGGTGGCTGCTCGCTGATTCCCGATTATCAGCAGCCTGAAGCACCGGTGGCGGGCCAGTACCCGCAAGGTCCGGCGTATTCGTCGGCCCAGGCGCCGGCCCAGGCTGCTGCTGAACAGGGCTGGAAGCAGTTTTTCCATGACCCGGCGCTGCAACAACTGATCCAGATCGCTCTGGAAAACAACCGTGACCTGCGTGTCGCGGCGCTGAACATCGACGCCTTTGCGGCTCAATACCGCATCCAGCGTGCCGATCTGTTCCCGGCCGTGTCGGCCAACGGCACTGGCAGCCGTCAGCGGGTCCCGGCTCGGGCCTCGCAGACCGGCCAAGCGGACATCACCAGTTCCTACTCGGCCACAGTCGGCATCAGCGCGTATGAGCTCGACCTGTTCGGTCGGGTTCGCAGCCTGAGCGAAGAAGCGCTGCAAAAGTACTTCGCCACTGAAGAAGCGCGCCGCAGCACGCAGATCAGCCTGGTGGCCAGTGTGGCCAACGCCTACCTGACCTGGCAGGCCGACAAGGAATTGCTGAAACTGACCCAGGACACCCTGGCTGCGTTCGAGGAGAGCTACAAGCTCACCGCCCGCAGCAATGAAGTGGGGGTCGCCTCGGCGCTGGACCTGGCCCAGTCGCGTACCTCGGTGGAAAACGCCCGCGCGCAAATGGCCAAGTACACCCGTCAAGTCGCCCAGGATGAAAACAGCCTGGTGTTGCTGCTCGGCACGGGCGTCCCGGCCAATCTGCAAGCGGCCAAGCCGTTGGCTGACGACCTGCTGAGCGAAGTGCCGGCCGGTCTGCCATCTGACTTGCTGCAACGTCGTCCGGACATCCTTCAGGCCGAATACAACCTGAAAGCCGCCAACGCCAACATCGGTGCGGCGCGGGCTGCGTTCTTCCCGAGCATCAGCCTGACAGCCAACGCCGGGACCCTGAGCCCTGACCTGTCCGGCCTGTTCAAGGGCGGTTCGGGCACCTGGTTGTTCCAGCCGCAGATCAACCTGCCGATCTTCAACGCCGGCAGCCTGCGCGCCAGCCTGGATTATTCAAAAATCCAGAAAGACATCGGCGTGGCGAACTACGAGAAGTCCATTCAAACGGCCTTCCAGGAAGTCGCCGACGGCCTGGCCGCGCGCCAGACCTACACCGATCAGTTGCAGGCCCAGCGTGATTTCGTCACCGCGAACCAGGACTACTACCGTCTGGCCGAGCGTCGCTATCGCATTGGTGTCGACAGCAACCTGACCTTCCTCGATGCCCAGCGTCAGCTGTTCAGTGCCGAACAGGTACTGATCACCGACCGTCTGGCGCAGCTGGTCAGTGCCGTCAATCTGTACAAGGCATTGGGCGGTGGCTGGAACGAGCAGACGGCGAAGAACGAGCCGTTGAAAGAAGAAGCGCCGAAGATGAAGTTGTTCTGATAGCGCTGTAAAACAGGAAGCCCACCGCTTGGTGGGCTTTTTGTTGTCTGCAGGAAAAGGTGTGTTGTCAGCTCTGACGCCATCGCGAGCAGGCTCGCTCCCACAGTTGATCTCTGCTGGTCATCAATATTGTGTTCACCCTAGATCCCTCTGTGGGAGCGAGCCGGCTCCGGGCGGCGCTCCGACGATGAGGCCGGAACAGACAACACAAATCCCCAGCCAATCTTATGTTCGATAATCGCCCAAAACCCGCTTTCCCCGATTGAACCCTCCCGCCCATCCCCCGCACCATTCGTCGCACAAAACCAATAACAACAGGTTCGACACCATGCCCCCGCGCCCTGCCCTGTCCGGCTGATCCCGTTCGTTTTATCCCGATTTCAATTTTTTTTGTCTGCAATCCCAAGGTTGCGGCAGCGCCCCGTTTCATACCTAAAAATTAGAGAGACCCGCACACATGACACCTTCCAACACTCAATACTGGCTCCCCAGCCTCATCGCCGTTGCACTGGCCAGTACGGCTCTGCCCGCCATGGCCGAGGAATCAGGCTTTGTCGAAGGTGCCAAGGTCAACCTGAACCTGCGCAACTTCTACATCAATCGCAACTTCACCAACCCGACCAAAACCCAGGGCAAGGCAGAAGAGTGGACACAAAGCTTCATCCTCGACGCCAAGTCCGGGTTCACCCAGGGCACCGTCGGGTTCGGCATGGATGTGCTGGGGTTGTACTCGGTGAAACTCGACGGTGGTAAAGGCACGGGCGGCACGCAGTTGCTGCCGCTGGATCACGACGGTCGTCCGGCGGACAACTTCGGTCGCACCAACGTCGCGTTCAAGGCCAAGCTGTCGCAGACCGAAGTGAAGGTGGGGGAATGGATGCCAGTGCTGCCGATCCTGCGTTCGGACGACGGTCGCTCCCTGCCGCAAACCTTTCGTGGCGGCCAGGTCACCTCCAAGGAAATCAACGGCCTGACGCTCTACGGCGGGCAGTTCCGCGCCAACAGCCCGCGCGACGATAGCAGCATGAACGACATGTCGATGAGCGGAAAACCGGCGTTCACCTCCGACCGTTTCAACTTTCAGGGCGGCGAATACGCCTTCAACGACAAGCGCACCCAGGTCGGTGTGTGGAACGCCGAACTCAAGGACATCTACAGCCAGCAATACGTGAATCTGATCCACAGCCAGCCCCTCGGCGACTGGACCCTGGGCGCCAACCTCGGTTTCTTCTACGGCAAGGACGACGGCAGCGCCCGGGCCGGCGAGTTGGACAACAAGACCTGGTCGGGCCTGTTCTCGGCCAAATACGGCGGCAACACCTTCTATGTCGGCCTGCAAAAACTCACCGGCGACAGCGGGTGGATGCGGGTCAATGGAACCAGCGGCGGCATCCTGGCCAATGACAGTTACAACGCCAGTTATGACAATGCGAAAGAAAAATCCTGGCAGGTACGGCATGACTACAACTTCGTCGCCCTCGGCATTCCCGGCCTGACCCTGATGAACCGCTACATCAGTGGCGACAACGTGCACACCGGCACCATCACCGACGGCAAGGAATGGGGCCGCGAAAGCGAACTGGGCTACACCGTGCAGAGCGGCGCGCTCAAGGACCTCAACGTCAAATGGCGCAACTCGACCATTCGCCGGGATTTCAGCAACAACGAGTTCGATGAAAACCGGTTGATCGTCAGCTATCCGATCAGTTTGTTGTAAGGCGATCAGCCAGCCAGCCAGCCGCCCGTCAGGCTGGCTGGCGCTTTATCGAGCGTCAATTACAGTGAAAAAACCTGACAGGACTCAGGCGACATTCAGCCCTCCCGCACTTCCGTTATCTGTTGATGTTGGTCCCCAAGACTTGAGCCAGGCTGTCATCGGAAGACACCACTGATCACCAGAGGACGACCTCATGATCGCTCGACTCAAATCCGGACCCATCGCTACCGACTGGGACGCCAAGGCCTACCAACAATTCTCGCGTCTTCGACAACGACCGGCGAGCGAACTGCTTGATCACGTTGATCTCAAACAACCCAAACGCATTTCGACCTGGGTTGCGGCACCGGCATTGCGACTCAACTCTTGGCCAAGCGCTGGCCCCGTGCACGCCTGATGGGCGTCGACAGCTCCGAACAGATGCTTCAGCAAGCCCGATATTTGCCGATCAAGGCGCTCTGGAAACAGTGCGACCTGAAAAGTTGGCAACCTGAGCAACCCGCCGATCTACTCTTCGCCGCCGCGGTGCTGCACTTTATCAACGACCACGAACAGCTACTGCCACGCTTGCTCAAGCTCCTTAATCCGGGTGGTTGCCTGGCCGCGCACATGCCCGACTGGCGGGATGCGCAGTGGTATCAACTGATGCTCGACACCCTTGAAGACGCAGGCCCCGGAGGCAAACCACTGGGCACCCCGCAATTGCGCGAGGCCATGGCGGCGCGGCCGCTGTTGTCGTTGGAAAGTTACTATCGGTTGCTCTCGCCGATCACCCGGACACTGGATATCTGGGAGACCGAACAGCTACAGGTTGTCGATGGCAAGTCACCGATCTATGACTGGGTCAAAGTCTCGGCGCTGCGGCCGGTGATGCAGGGACTGAAGGACGATGAACAGGCACGGTTCATCTATCACTACCTGATGCGCGTGCATGCGCAATACCCGCCGGAGAACGACGGGCACACGTTGTTTCCGTTCAAGCGAATCTTCATCGTCGCCACGGTTTAAAAATGTGGGAGCGAGCCTGCTCGCGATGGCGGTTTAACCTTCAGCATCGATGCAAGCTGACCCACCGCTTTCGCGAGCAAGCCCGCTCCCACAGGGGTCTTAAGTGAACACATAATTTGAGTTCACACCGTAAAACTGTGGGAGCGGGCTTGCTCGCGAAAGCGGTGGGTCAAACACCTGAAATCCCCAGGCTCACTCCCGCGATTCAACCCCCAATTCATCCCACACCGACTCCGCCAGATGGAACGTCGCGTTCGCTGCCGGAATGCCGCAGTAGATCGCGCTCTGCATGATCACTTCCTTGATCTCACCGCGGGTCACGCCGTTGTTGGCGGCGGCGCGCAGGTGCAGCTTGAGTTCTTCATTGCGGTTCATGCCGATCAGCATAGCGATGGTGATCAGGCTGCGGGTATGACGCGGCAGCCCCGGACGGGTCCAGATGTCGCCCCAGGCATGGCGGGTGATCATCTCCTGAAACTCCGAGTTGAACTCGGTCAGCGCATTCAGGCTGCGGTCGACGTGGGCGTCACCGAGTACCGCGCGACGGACTTTCAGGCCCTCGTCGTAACGTTGTTTCTCGTCCACAACAATCCCCTTAATCAGCTGACAAAAACGTCACAACCCGGTCACTGAACGCAGCGCCGGCCTGAACGTTGGACAAGTGCGCGGCGTAGAACTCGGCGTACTCGGCGCCCTTCACGTGTTGCTGAATGAAGTGCCCGCCGGACGGCGGCGTGACCGGGTCTTCGGTGCCGGCGATGACCAGCAGCGGCACCTTGATCGAGGACAGCTGATCGCGGAAATCGGCATCGCGCACGGCGGCACAATTCGCGGCATACCCTTCTGGCGAGGTGGCCGCGAGCATGTCCGTAATCTTTTTCGCGGCAGCCGGATTGGCTTCAGCAAAATCGGCGGTGAACCAGCGCGCAATCGACGCATCACGTAGCGCGACCATGGCGGCCGGACCGTCACGCAGCACGGTTTCAATGCGCGGGTTCCACACCGACGGATCGCCGATTTTCGCCGCCGTGTTGCACACCACCAGTTTGTTCAGGCGATCACCCGCGTTGATCCCCAGCCACTGGCCAATCAGCCCGCCCATGGACAGACCGCAGAAATGCGCGCGTTCGATGTGCAACGCATCCAGCAGCGCCAGCACGTCATGGCCCAGTTGCTCGATGCTGTATGGCCCCGGCGTGACCAGCGATTGGCCATGACCCCGGGTGTCGAAACGCAGCACCCGGAAATGCTCGGCGAACGCCGCAATCTGCGCGTCCCACATGTGCAGGTTAGTGCCCAGCGAGTTGGACAACACCAGCACCGGCGCATCCGCCGGGCCATCGAGTTGCGGCCCTTGAATTTGGTAATGCAGTTCGCCCTCGGCGAGTTGTACGAAAGCCACAGCAATCTCCTTCAGGCAGTCAACGCAGAATGTTCAGCCACCGCTCGCTCGACCCAGGTATGGGCCTGACCGAGGTAATGAGCGGGGTCCAGCAAATGATCGAGTTCAGCAGGCGAGAGTTCGGCGGTCACTTGCGGCTCGTCGCCGAGTACCGCTCGCAGATGACGTCGTTCAGCCACCGCGCGCTTGCAGCATTGCTCCAGCAAATGGTGCGCGGTGTCGCGGCCGACCCGTTGGGCGAGGACGATGCTCACCGCTTCGGCGAGCACCAGCCCTTGGGTCAGATCGAGGTTGCGGGCCATGCGCTCGGCGTCCACTTCCAGCCCATCCGTCACCAGCAACGCTTGTTTCAGACTGCCGGACACCAGGCAGCAAATCTCCGGCAGGGTTTCCCACTCGGCATGCCACAGGCCCAGGCTGCGCTCGTGTTCTTGAGGCATGGCGCTGAACAGCGTCGAGAGCAAACCCGGAACCCGCGTTGCAGCACTGATCAGCACCGCCGCGCCCACCGGGTTGCGCTTGTGCGGCATGGTCGAAGAACCGCCCTTGCCCGGCGCGGATGGTTCGAACACTTCAGCGGCTTCAGTCTGCATCAACAGGCTGATGTCGCGGCCGAGTTTACCGAGGCTGCCGGCGATCAATCCCAGTACCGAGCCGAACTCCACCAAGCGATCTCGCTGGGTGTGCCAAGGTTGATCCGGCAGTGTCAGTTTCAATTCTTCAGCCAGCGCCTGGGCAATCGGCATCGCCTGCTCGCCGAGGGCCGCGAGGGTTCCGGAGGCGCCGCCGAATTGCAGCACCAGCAGCCGCGGCTTGAGTTGTTGCAGACGTTGACGGCTGCGAGTGACAGCGCCCAGCCAACCGGCGATTTTCATGCCGAGGGTGACGGGTGTCGCGTGCTGTAACCAGGTGCGCCCGGCCAGCGGTGTGGCGACGTAGCGTAACGCCTGGGTCGCCAGCGTTTCGCCCAGTTGCGCCAGATCGCTTTCGATCAGCGCCAGCGCGCTACGCAGTTGCAACACCAGACCGGTGTCCATCACGTCCTGGCTGGTCGCGCCCAGATGCACATAGCGCTCGGCTTCGGCATGGTTGGCCGCGATCTGTTTACCCAGCACCTTGACCAACGGAATCGCCGAATTGCCCGCCGTGGCAATCGCCTCGCCGAGAGCCGCAAAGTCGTAATGCCCGGCCTGACACGCCGCTTCAATCGGCGCGACAGCCGTTTGCGGAATCAGCCCGACTCGCGCCTCGGCCCGAGCCAGCGCCGCTTCAAAATCAAGCATTGTCTGAACCCGCCCCTGATCGCAGAACACCTCACGCATGTCGCGGGCGGTGAAATAGACATCGAATAATTGATTGCCCGGTCGCTCATTCATAAGCAGTCCCTGGAGACGTGGGCCACGCCGGCCCACGGGTAAAGATCAAAGGTCGTTTTGCAAATACTTCGCCTGTTTCGGCAAGCGCAGGCTGAACAGGAACGCCACCGCCATCATCACCGTGACGTACCAGTAGAAGGAGTTTTCCATGCCCACGGCCTTGAGGCTCAGGGCCACATATTCCGCCGAACCACCGAAGATTGCATTCGCCACCGCGTACGCCAGGCCGACGCCCAATGCGCGCACTTCGGGCGGGAACATTTCGGCTTTTACCAGGCCACTGATGGAAGTGTAAAAACTGACGATCGCCAGTGCCACGGTAATCAGTACGAAGGCCAGGAACGGGCTGCTGACGCTTTTCAGGCTCAGCAGGATCGGCACGGTGAACAACGTCCCCAGCGCGCCGAACCACAGCATCGAGTTACGTCGACCGATCTTGTCCGCGAGCATGCCGAACAGCGGCTGCATGCACATATAAAGGAACAGTGCGCCGGTCATGATGTAGCTGGCGGTCTTGGCGTGCATGCCGGCGGTGTTCACCAGGTACTTCTGCATGTACGTGGTGAAGGTGTAGAAAATCAGCGAGCCACCGGCGGTGTAACCGAGCACGGTAATGAACGCAGCCTTGTGGTCGCGGAACAGCGCACGGATGCTGCCGGCGTCCTTGTTTTCGCGCATTTCCTTGCTGGTGGTTTCCTTGAGCGAGCGACGCAGGAACAGCGAAATCAACGCTGCCGCCGCACCGACGACAAACGGGATCCGCCAGCCATAGGCGCGCAAATCATCCTCAGTGAGGATTTGTTGCAGGACCACTACCAGCGACACCGCCAGCAATTGCCCGCCGATCAGCGTCACGTACTGGAACGAGGCGAAGAAACCGCGCTGGCCCTTGAGGGCCACTTCACTCATGTAGGTCGCGGTGGTCCCGTACTCTCCGCCCACCGACAGCCCCTGCAACAAGCGGGCGAACAGCAGCATGATCGGCGCCCAGACGCCGATATCCTTGTAGGTTGGCAGGCAAGCGATAAGCAACGAACCGAAGCACATCATCAGAATCGAGATCAGCATCGAATTCTTGCGCCCGTGCTTGTCCGCCAGCCGGCCGAAGATCCAGCCGCCGATAGGCCGCATCAGGAACCCGGCGGCGAATACGCCAGCCGTATTCACCAGCTGCACAGTCGGGTTATCGGACGGGAAAAAGGCAGGGGCGAAATAGATCGCGCAGAAGGCGTAGACGTAGAAGTCGAACCATTCGACGAGGTTGCCGGACGAGGCGCCGACAATCGCGAAGATCCTTTTACTGCGCTCTTCGCCGGTGTAGAGCGCTGTAGTAGCGGTGTTGGTTGTCATTGTTTTTTACTCAATGGGGACCGTGAGAGTCTAGACACACTTTGCAACAATCCCGTTCCACAAATACATCAGCTACGCGATCCCCTGTGGGAGCGGGCTTGCTCGCGAAGGCGGTGAGTCAGGCAACATTGATATCGACTGACACGACGCCTTCGCGAGCAAGCCCGCTCCCACAGGTTTTGTGGCGCTCCATCAATAATCGAAGAACACCGTCTCAGCGTCGGTGCCCTGCAGGATCACATTCCACTGGTAGACACCGGACGCATCCTGCTTCGCCAGCAAGGTGCTGCGACGTTCAGCCGGCACACATTCCAGCAGCGGATCCGCCACGTTGGCCGGTTCGCCGTCAAAGTAAATCCGCGTCAGCAAGTGCTTCACCAACCCGCGAGCAAACACCAGCACCACCAGATGCGGCGCCTGAGTCGTGCCTTTCAGGCCTTCCACCATGCCCGGCTTGATCGTGGTGAAACGGAAGCGTCCTTCGGCATCCACCGGCACCCGGCCAAACCCTTCGAAGTTCGGGTCCAGGGGTTTGTCCTGATCGTCTTCGGGGTGGTCATACTTGCCGGCGGCGTTGGCCTGCCAGACTTCCAGCATCGCGTCGTTAACGATGTCGCCGTTGCCATCGATGACTTGCCCGGTGATCGCCACGCGCTCGCCGAGGGTTTGTTCGACGGTCAGGTCTTCGCGGTTCAGCCAGGTCAAACCGATGTGGTAATACGGTCCGACGGTGTGGGATGTGGTCGCGTTCAGCGTCATCTTATTTCTCCATCGGCGTGGCTTCGCGGCCGCGCAAGACGATGTCCCAGCGATAACCGAGGGCATAGGAAGGGATGGTTTTTTCCAGGTCGAAACTGGCGATCAAACGCTCTTTGGCGCTGGTATCCGGTACGCAGTTGTAGATCGGGTCATACGCCAGCAGCGGGTCGCCCGGGAAATACATCTGCGTGACCAGCCGCGTCAGAATGCTCGGCCCGAACAGTGAGAAATGGATGTGTGCCGGGCGCCATGCGTTGTGGTGGTTGCCCCACGGATAGGCGCCGGGCTTGATGGTCTGGAATTGGTACCAGCCATCGGCGTCGGTCACAGTGCGGCCAGTGCCGGTGAAATTCGGGTCCAGCGGTGCATCGTGCAGGTCGCGATCATGGTTGTAGCGACCGGCGGCGTTGGCCTGCCAGATTTCCACCAGAATCCCCGGCACCGGCAAACCATCTTCATCCAGCACGCGGCCATGAATGATGATGCGCTCGCCCAATGGCGCGCCCTTGTGCTGGGCGGTCAGGTCGTTGTCCTGCGCTTGAATGCGCTCGGCACCGATGGTCGGACCGGTAATTTCCGACAGCGAATGGGGCAAAAACACCAACGGCTTGGACGGCGAGCGACGGTTGGTGGATTGATAGGCCGGGTGCAGGTATTCCGGCTGGGTGCCCTCTTGCGGGCGGCGGTAACCAGGCTTGTCAGTCATGGAGCTTTCCTCTGTTCTTATTCATCAACGCTACGCGTCAGACCCGTTCGATCGCCAAGGCCAGACCCTGGCCGACGCCGACGCACATGGTCGCCAGACCTTTCTTGCCACCGGTCTTTTCCAGCTGATGCAGCGCGGTCAGGACCAGGCGGGCGCCGCTCATGCCCAACGGATGGCCCAAGGCAATGGCGCCACCGTTGGGGTTGACCTGGGCCGCGTCATCCTCCAGCCCCAGTTCGCGCAGCACCGCCAAACCCTGGCTGGCGAAGGCTTCGTTGAGTTCGATCACGTCGAAATCGCTGACGGCCAGGCCGAGACGCTCGGTCAGTTTGCGCACCGCAGGCACCGGGCCGATCCCCATCACCCGGGGTGCGACACCGGCGCTCGACATGCCCAGCACTTTGGCGCGGGCGGTCAGGCCGTGCTTCTTCACCGCTTCGGCGGAGGCCAGAATCAATGCGGCCGCACCGTCGTTCACTCCGGAAGCATTGCCGGCAGTCACGGTTTTGTCGGGACCATTGACCGGTTTCAGTTTGGCCAGGGTTTCCAGCGTCGTGTCGGCGCGAGGATGCTCATCTTGGCTGACGACACTTTCCCCTTTCTTGTGGGCAATGCGCACTTCAACGATTTCTTCGGCGAAAAATCCTGCGGCTTGCGCGGCGGCTGTCCGTTGCTGACTGCGCAGTGCGAAAGCGTCCTGATCCTCGCGGGAAATTTCGTAATCGTCAGCCACGTTGTCGGCGGTCTGCGGCATCGCATCCACGCCGTATTGGGCTTTCATCAACGGGTTGATGAAACGCCAACCGATGGTGGTGTCTTCCAGCTTCATGTTGCGCGAGAACGCCGCATCAGCCTTGCCCATCACGAACGGCGCGCGGGACATCGACTCGACGCCGCCAGCAATTGCCAGCTCCATCTCGCCACTGGCGATGGCGCGGAACGCGGTGCCGATGGCATCCATGCCCGAGGCGCAGAGGCGATTGAGGGTCACGCCCGGAATGGTTTCCGGCAGGCCCGCCAGCAACAACGCCATGCGCGCCACGTTGCGGTTGTCTTCGCCGGCCTGGTTGGCGCAACCGAGGAACACCTCGTCCACTGCATTCCAGTCCACCGACGGGTTGCGTTCCATCAGCGCCTTGATCGGCACGGCGGCCAGGTCATCAGCGCGAACCGCCGACAGGCCACCGCCGAAACGGCCGATGGGGGTGCGAATCGCGTCGCAGATATAAACGTCACGCATCAGGCTTCTCCGGGTGCTTGGCCGTGGGCGGCGGCGGTGCGGGCTTCCAGATCACGCAGCGCCTTCAGTTCGACTTCGGTCGGCTCGGCGGTGTTTTCAACATGGTCGGCGAAGCGAATCGCCCAACCGGTAGCCGCGGTCACTTGCTCACGGGTCACGCCCGGGTGCAGCGCAGTGACCACGAATTCATGGGTGCCGGCTTCCGGTTCCATGATGCACAGGTCGGTAATGATGCCGACCGGGCCAGCGCCCGGCAGGCCGAGACGCTTGCGCGAATCACCGCCCTCGCCATGGCCGACCGAAGTAATGAAATCGAGTTTGTCGACAAAGGAACGCGCCGACTGCTTGAGGATGATCAACACGCTTTTCGCCGAACCAGCGATCTCTGGCGCACCGCCGGCACCCGGCAGGCGGACTTTCGGCTGATGGTAATCGCCGACCACGGTGGTGTTGATGTTGCCGAAGCGGTCGACTTGCGCGGCGCCGAGGAAACCGACGTCGATGCGCCCGCCCTGCAACCAATAGCGAAAAATCTCACCGGTCGGGACGACAGTGTCAGCGGTTTCCGCCAACTCGCCGTCACCGATCGACAGCGGCAGTACGCTTGGCTTGGCACCAATCGGACCCGATTCATAGATAAGGACTACATCCGGCGAGGAAGTCAGACGCGCCAGGTTGGCGGCTTTCGACGGCAGGCCGATGCCGACGAAACACACCGAACCGTTTTTCAAACGACGGGCAGCAGCGACGGTCATCATTTCATTGGTGGTGTAAGTCATTACTTGGCCTCCGAAGCAGCGGCCAGTTTGGCCTGGAACTCGCTGAAGTCAGCGCAGCCGTGGATGTACTCGTTGATCCACGCAGTGAAGGTTTCACGGTCGCGGGCAATCGGGTCCCAAGCCTGGTAGAAACGGTTATCGCGCTCGTTGTAGCCGTGAGCGTAGGACGGATGCGCACCGCCAGGGACGTGGCAGACCGCACTCAAGGCCCAGGTCGGCAGAACGCAAGAGTTCATCGGTGCATTGAGGTCGTCGACGATTTCTTCGACGGTAACGATGCAGCGCTTGGCGGCCAGTGCGGCTTCTTTCTGCACGCCGAGAATGCCCCACAGCAACACGTTGCCTTTGCGGTCAGCCTTCTGTGCGTGAATCACGGTGATGTCCGGGCGCACCGAAGGCACGGCCGCCAATACTTCACCGGTGAATGGGCAGGTGACGGTTTTGATCAGCGGGTTGACCTTCGGCAGGTCGGAGCCGGCGTAGGCACGCAGCACCGCGAACGGTAGGCCGGAAGCGCCAGCGACGTAGGCATTGGCCAGGTCGGCGTGGCTGTGTTCTTCGATTTCCAGCGCGTGCGGCCACTGTTTCTCGACGGCGTCACGCAGGCGATGCAGCGAACCGACGCCCGGGTTGCCACCCCAGGAGAAAATCAACTTGCGAGCACAACCGGCGCCGATCAACTGGTCGTAGATCAGGTCAGGTGTCATCCGCACCAGGGTCAGGTCTTTCTTGCCCTGGCGAATGATTTCGTGACCCGCCGCCGTAGGGATCAGGTGAGTGAAGCCTTCGAGCGCGACGGTATCGCCGTCGTTGACGAATTGCTTCACCGCGTCGTGCAGCGAAAGGATTTCAGCCATGGGGCAGGCTCCCGTTTTGTTATGAACCGACAGTGGAAGAAAAAAGGCGCGATGCGCAGCGCCGGAATGACTGAAGAGTAAGCCCCTGAAAAACGCCAAACAATCCGATAATCGACTGAGTGTTCGTTTATCGAACACATTGTTGTCTACCTACCGATCCTTAAAAGCATCGCTAGCAGGCTCACTCCCACAGTTGACCGCGTTCCCCTGTAGGAGCGAGCCTGCTCGCGATGAGGGCCGCAAGCTCAACGAAAAATCAGAAGCCTGCCCTCACGTCGCATCCGCATGGCTGACCATGCCCTTGATCACCACCGCCGTGGTCGCCAATGCCGCTGGAATCACCAGCGCTGTCAGTACCTGTTCGAAATTCCAGCCCAGGCCCAGCAGCGTTGCGCCCATCCACGCACCGAGAATCGCGCCGAAGCGGCCAATCCCGAGCATCCACGACACCCCGGTCGCCCGCCCCTGCGTCGGATAAAACCGCGCCGCCAGTGAAGGCATCGCCGATTGCGCGCCGTTGACGCACATCCCGGCCACGAGCACCAACGTCGCCAACAGCGTGATGTTGCCCAGGCTCTGCCCTACCGCGTAGGCAAACACCCCGGCAAACAGATAGAAAATGCCGATAACCTTGTGCGGATTGAACCGGTCCATCGCCCAGCCCACGCCCACCGCGCTCAATACCCCGCCAAACTGGAACAACGCACCGATGAATGCCGACTGCTCCATGCTCGCGCCACTGTCACGCATCAGCGTCGGCAGCCAACTGGTCAGCAGATAAACGATCACCAGCCCCATGAAGTAGGTCAGCCACAGCAACAAGGTGCCCGTGCTGTAGGTGCCGGAGAAGATCACCGCGAACACGTTGCGGGCCTTCACAGTCTTCTGCTCCGGCACGCTGAAGCTGGAAGCCTGGGCGACGACGATTGGATCGATGGGCGCCAGGGTTTTGCGCACTTTGTCAGTGCCGCGATTGCGGACGACGAGGTAGCGTGCCGATTCCGGCAGCCAGAACAGCAATACGACGGCGAGGATCAGCGGCAAAATCCCGCCGATCAACAGCAGACTGTGCCAACCAAAGGCCGGAATCAGTTTCGCGGAAATGAAACCGCCGCCCGCCATGCCGAGGTTGAAGCCGCAGAACATGCTGGTCACCAGCAGGGATTTCTTGCGCTCCGGGGTGTATTCGGACAGCAGCGTCGTGGCGTTCGGCATGCCGGCACCAAGGCCCAGGCCGGTGAGGAATCGCAGCACCAGCAACTGATCGACGTTGGTGCTGTAAGCCGACGCCAGGCTGAACGCGCCAAACAACAGTACCGCCCCTACTAGTACGATTTTTCGCCCGAAGCGGTCAGCCAATGGGCCAGAACCCAGTGCGCCGAAAACCATGCCGATCAGCGCCGCGCTCATCACCGGGCCGAGACTGGCGCGATCGATGCCCCAATCCTGAGACAGGGCGGGCGCGATGAACCCCATGGCCGCCGTGTCGAGGCCATCGAGGAAAACAATCAGGAAACACAGGATCACCACTCGCCATTGGTAGCGCGAAATGGGTTGAGCATTGATGAAGGACTGCACGTCGAGGCAGTTTCCTACAGCAGACTGGGGCTGGTTCATTATTTTTATTCCACGCAAAGAACGCAGTCGGACAGGTGGCAGCCGAGGCTGGCGCTGTCACAAGAAAAGGGGTATCGCGATCAGACGATGCTGTTCCGGCAGAGAAACCGATGGGAACAGCGACAGTCGGGAAACGTACGCATGGGAGGTGCCTCTTCTCATTATTATTGGGGGCCTCGCTCGGCAATGGAGCGAGAACAGCAGCGCCGGATGACGCTGCCGCGACATTAATGAGCCAAGGGAAAGAGCGTCAATTCGATAAACGCGACTCTGTGCGTTTATCGAACAGCTTAGGCAAAGAGTTGCGCGCTGAGGTCGCGGCTCGCGCTTAGAAGGCCGGGCAGGAAACGTTGTTCCAGCTCATTGCGGCTGACTCGGCCGGCGTGGGTACTGACATTGAGCGCCGCGACCACTTGGCCGGAAGCGTCGTACACCGGAACGGCAATCGAGCGCAAACCTTGTTCCAGTTCCTGATCGACGATGCACCAGCCTTGCTGCCGCACCTCTTGCAGGCATTCGAGCAACGCCTCGGGGGTGTGCAAGGTTCGGCTGGTCTTGGCTTGCAGCTCGGCATGGTCGAGGTACTCGCCCAGTGATGTATCGTCCAGCGCCGCGAGAAGAATCCGACCCATCGAAGTGCAATAGGCAGGCAGTCGTCCACCGACCGACAGATCGACGGAAATCAGTCGCTGGGTGGTGGCCGAACGAGCGATGTACAAGATGTCATCGCCTTCCAGAGTGGCCATGTTGCAGGCTTCATGAAGTTGTTCGCTCATGCGGTCCAGATAGGGCTGTGCGGAAACCGCCAAGGGCGTCGAGGACACGTAGGCATGGCCAAGGGTCAGCACTTTAGGCAGCAGCGAATAGGTTCGACCGTCGGTGGTGGCGTAGCCGAGTTTGATCAGCGTGTGTAGGCAACGTCGCACAGCGGCGCGGGGAATTTCCGTACGGTGGCTGATCTGGGCGATGGTGAGGTGACGTTTACGCTCCTGGAACGCTTGCACCACGGCCAGGCCTCGAGCCAGGGATGTCATGAAATCCGGGTCGCCGGTCAGTGCCTGGATCCGCTTGGCGGGCGAGGCAACGATCGGCGGCGCCACTGAAGCGAAGGAATTGCGCATTTGATCGTTCATATAAGGTCCTTTTCCCACACGGTTCAGCGGCTATTACAAGCGGCAGCCGGTCCCTCACACAACCCCGGACAGGCAAGACTGTTCGATTATCGAACCGTCGACCGATAATCGCAATCGGATCAGCCCGAATAGTGAACGGGCTTGCACCTGTTTTTACACTGGCTGTGACGCTGACTAAAAGGGTCGATGTAATTGTCCTAACTTGTTCGACTTCATGGCGCCAGAAAAGACATCACTGTAACGCCGGGCGGCAGAGCCACCTAGTTAGCCGCATAAAGTTGTGAGTAACAAAACAATCACACATCAAGACCTACTTTTAACTCCTTGGCGATAGTGTTCTTCAGATCGACCGCTATAATGAAATTCAGTGGTAACCGGTTTTTACTTGCCGATTCCGCCACCCGGTAGCGCGATGTTCCATCGCCGTTGCCCTCAGCAACCACCTGATACTCATTTCAAATGCGTCGCCAGGTGTTCGCTGAAACAGGAAACTGATGCTACGTCAGCTGTTTATCTCTGGTGCCGTGGCCGCCTGCAACATGGAAGTAATTGATCGCAACGCCGTAAAAAATGATGCCTTCACGGGCCTTGTTCCATTCGACGAGCGTGATCAAATACATTTGATGCAGTCGTTTCACCAGAATTTATCTCAACTCAATCAGGTAGCACTGTGACGAAAGACGAACTGCGCGCGGAACTTGAGCGCCAGGAACAACGTTACAAGGAAGTTTACGGCGGGGAAGTCACCACCTACGCCGCTCAGCCCGAACCGGAACGCAAACCCTGGCGTAAACGCGCCACCGTTCAGGATCAGGCTTTCACTCAAGAATTGCAGAAAATGGAAAAGGAACTCAAAGCCGAGGAGCCATGAGCCCTCGGCCTGAATCCTTACAAGGGTCTGCATCTGCACCCGTTAAAAGCGGGATGTATCGATGACGCCTTTCGCGCCCGCTACCAGCGGGCAGCGGCCACCTCACCCACCGGATGAGGTAAATGGCGCATGTCTGGCCCTCTTTTCAGAAATTTCACACAAGCGTTAAAACCTCGTGCTCTTACGAGAGAACGCCGTGTGGCTGCGGTCTTTTCAAAGAAATTCAATGACTTGCAAAACCCAGTAAAAACCTGGGGCTTGGGCTGTTGCCGCAAATTAATTCGTTGAAGAATGTTACCGATGAGCACCTAGTGCATCGATTAGCAGTCTTTTCTGGCATAATCGCGCCCCCTTACGACCGGGTCAGAAAACCTTCATGATCGATTTATTCAGCGGACTAGATGCTTGGGTGCTTGTGAGCCTCTTGCTCGCCCTGGCCTTTGTCCTCGCCTTCGAGTTCATCAACGGCTTTCATGACACCGCTAACGCGGTGGCCACTGTTATCTACACCAAAGCCATGCCGCCCCATCTGGCGGTGTTCTTTTCCGGTGTGTTCAACTTTCTCGGCGTGCTGCTGGGCGGTGTCGGCGTGGCGTATGCCATCGTCCACCTGCTACCGGTAGAACTGCTGATCAATGTGAACACCGGTCACGGGCTGGCCATGGTGTTCTCGCTGCTCGCCGCCGCTATCACCTGGAACCTGGGCACCTGGTACTTCGGTATCCCGGCTTCCAGCTCCCATACGCTGATCGGGTCGATCCTCGGTGTCGGCCTTGCCAACGCCTTGATCAACGAGATTCCGTTGGCTGATGGCGTGAACTGGCAGAAGGCAATTGATATCGGAGCGTCCCTGGTATTCTCGCCAATGGCGGGCTTCCTGGTCGCAGCTCTGATATTGATCGGCCTTAAATGGTGGCGTCCGCTGTCGAAGATGCACAAGACACCGGAGCAGCGCCGCAAGATCGATGACAAGAAACACCCGCCGTTCTGGAACCGCCTGGTACTGGTTATCTCGGCCATGGCCGTGAGCTTCGTGCACGGTTCCAACGATGGCCAGAAAGGTATCGGCCTGATCATGCTGGTGCTGATCGGTATCGTGCCGGCACAGTTCGTACTCGACCTGGGCAGCACGACTTACCAGATCGAACGGACTCGCGACGCGACCCTGCACCTGAGCCAGTTCTACAAGCGCAATGCCGATACGCTGGGTGAGTTCCTGGCCCTGGGCAAAAGCGTGGAAGGCGATCTGCCGGAGAAATTCCGTTGCAACCCGCAACAGACCGAACCGACCATTACCGCCCTGCTCGGCACCCTTAAAGGTGTAGCGGACTACCACTCGCTGCCGTCGGAAAGCCGCATCGAAGTGCGTCGCTACCTGCTCTGCCTGGACGACACGGCGAAGAAAGTCAGCAAGCTGCCTGGTCTCGCTGCCCGTGAAAAGGCTGACCTGGACAAGCTGCGCAAAGACCTGACCACTACCACCGAATACGCTCCGTTCTGGGTGATCCTGGCAGTCGCCCTGGCCCTCGGCCTGGGTACCATGGTGGGCTGGAAGCGCGTGGTGCTGACCATCGGCGAGAAGATCGGCAAGCAGGGCATGACTTACTCCCAAGGCATGTCGGCACAGATCACGACCGCGAGCCTGATCGGCATGGCGAACATCTTCAGCCTGCCGGTTTCCACCACCCACGTGCTGTCCTCGGGCGTGGCCGGCACCATGGTCGCCAATAAAAGCGGCCTGCAAGGTGGCACCGTCAAAACCATCCTGCTGGCCTGGGTCCTGACCCTGCCAGCCACAGTGACCCTGTCGGCCGGCCTGTTCTGGCTGGCGTCGAAGGCACTGGGCAGCTGATACATCGCTGCAACGAAAAAGGCGCGTTCCGTGAGGTTCGCGCCTTTTTATTGCCCGCCGGAAACTCAAAACACCACATAGATCGTTCCCACGCTCTGCGTGGGAATGCCTCAAGGGACGCTCCGCGTTCCAGCTCTCGAAAGGGACGCGGAGCGTCCCGGGCTGCATTCCCACGCAGAGCATGGGAACGATCAATAAATCGCAGACAAAAAAAAGGGCAACCGAAGTTGCCCAAAATGCCTTGCGTGCTCATTGCTTCCAGAAAGATCTACGGCTTGCGCTTATGCGAATCCTTCCAGATAAAAAATCCAAACCCTGCAAAAAACAGAACCATGAGGCCGACTGTCAGCACTCCGGCGATCACCACGTTGTCGAAAAACATGACTGGCCTCCTGCAATTGCCTTGTTGCGATGGGGCTAAGTTAACCAATCAGGCAGGAGAAGAAATTGACCGGGATCAATGTCGCCCGAGACTGGGCGTAAAGGAGGGGAAATAACTGACCTGCATCAATCAATGCAGGGTGTTTCAACGCTTTTTCGGTTTGTTCTTCGGCTTTTTCTTCGCTTTACCCAACGGCATGGCGTGCTCGAATGCCTGGCGCACTTCGTTCAGGCGCTTTTCATTAAGGTCATGAACCCGCTTGGCGCGTTCGGCGTTGAGGTCGATCAGCTTGTCGTCTTGGCTCATGGTGTTCAGTGCATCGCTTGGAATGAAATTCAGTTGCCGTATGTGCAGGCAGGGATGTGCCAATAATGCGGTCTGATGGCAGCGCTGACCAGCCGTGAGCTCAAATCTGGATATCGACCCACAACCCCTGCCGTGGCTGATCTTCCATCAATGGCGCCACCGGCACGGTATTGTCGGCGTTGAGCTCATCACCGGGAATCGCCAGGTGCTCTTCAGGATCTTCATCGGCTTCACGGCGACGCTTTTGTTGTTCCTGCTTGCGGCGCTGTTCCTCGCGCAGCTGAAACGCCGCCTCCTGCGGATCGCGCTGTTGCAGGTCGATGGTGCTTTCGTTGGAGCTTTCTTGCACCGGCACCACGGGTGGAATATCCGGCCGTTGGCGAATCGGATCCTGCTGTGAGGTGATTGGCACGGCACTCAAGGGGAGTATCGGTGGCAGCATAATTATTAGTCTCCTGTCAGCAGGCTGTCGGCTGCGGGGATGGCGACTTGAGCCATCGGTCGCAAACTGTGACCCGTTTGGCACGAATAGGTGCCCCGACCTGCAAGCGTTGCATCGTTGGACTAACGTAAGACTGCGAGTTTTTATGAGAGTCCTTTGGCCCTGAAGCCCTCATTCCGTTAAGATAGCCCGCTTTTTCAAGGTGGGAGTCAGGCAGCATGGCGCAGCAGTATCAACCGGGGCAACGCTGGATCAGTGACAGCGAAGCCGAGCTGGGTTTAGGCACCGTTCTGGCACAGGACGGCCGCTTGTTGACCGTGCTCTACCCGGCCACTGGCGAGACTCGCCAGTACGCGCTACGGAATGCGCCCCTCACCCGCGTGCGGTTTTCGCCGGGTGACTCGATCACTCACTTCGAAGGCTGGAAACTGACCGTACAAGAAGTCGACGACGTCGACGGCCTGCTGGTTTACCACGGCCTCAACGGGCACAACGAAGTGGTTACCCTGCCGGAAACCCAACTGTCGAACTTCATCCAGTTCCGTCTGGCCAGCGATCGTTTGTTCGCCGGGCAGATCGACCCGCTGGCCTGGTTCTCCCTGCGATACAACACCCTGGAACACACCAGCCGCCAATTGCAGTCCGCGCTTTGGGGCCTCGGTGGCGTGCGTGCGCAACCCATCGCGCACCAGCTGCACATCGCCCGTGAAGTCGCCGACCGCATTGCACCGCGGGTTTTGCTGGCAGACGAAGTGGGCCTGGGTAAAACCATCGAAGCCGGTCTGGTGATCCATCGCCAACTGCTCTCGGGCCGCGCCAACCGCGTGCTGATCCTGGTTCCGGAGAACCTGCAGCACCAGTGGCTGGTCGAGATGCGCCGCCGCTTCAACCTGCAAGTTGCGCTGTTCGACGAAGAACGCTTCATCGAAAGCGATGCCGCCAACCCATTCGAAGACACCCAACTCGCGCTGGTTGCACTCGAATGGCTGGTGGAAGACGAGAAGGCCCAGGACGCGCTGTTCGCCGCCGGTTGGGACCTGATGGTCGTCGACGAAGCGCACCACCTGGTCTGGCATGAAGACAAGGCCAGCCCTGAATACTCGCTGGTTGAACAACTGGCCGAAGTCATTCCCGGCGTCCTGCTGTTGACTGCGACCCCGGAACAACTGGGTCAGGACAGCCACTTTGCGCGTCTGCGCCTGCTCGATCCGAACCGTTTCCATGACTTGCACGCCTTCCGCGCCGAGAGCGAAAACTATCGCCCAGTGGCCGAAGCCGTTCAGGAGCTGCTGGACAAGGGCCGCCTGTCGCCTGAAGCGCACAAGACCATTCACGGTTTCCTCGGCAACGAAGGCGAAGCGCTGCTGACCGCCGTCAACGATGGCGACATCGAAGCCAGCGCCCGTCTGGTCCGCGAACTGCTCGACCGCCACGGCACCGGCCGTGTGCTGTTCCGCAACACCCGCGCCGCCGTGCAGGGATTCCCGGAGCGCAAGCTGCATCCGTATCCGCTGCCTTGCCCTGACGAATACCTCGAACTGCCGCTGGGCGATCACGCCGAGCTGTACCCGGAAGTCAGTTTCCAGGCCCAGCCGGACGCCAATGAAGAAGAACGCTGGTGGAAATTCGACCCGCGCGTCGAATGGCTGATCGACACACTGAAGATGCTCAAGCGCACCAAAGTGCTGGTGATCTGCGCCCACGCCGAAACCGCCATGGACCTGGAAGACGCCCTGCGCGTGCGCTCCGGCATCCCGGCCACGGTCTTCCACGAAGGCATGAACATCCTCGAGCGTGACCGCGCCGCCGCCTACTTCGCCGACGAAGAATTTGGCGCGCAAGTGCTGATCTGCTCGGAAATCGGCAGTGAAGGTCGTAACTTCCAGTTTTCGCACCACTTGGTGCTGTTCGATCTGCCTTCGCACCCGGACCTGCTGGAGCAGCGTATCGGTCGTCTGGACCGGATCGGCCAGAAGCACATCATCGAACTGCACGTGCCGTATCTGGAAACCAGCCCGCAACAGCGCCTGTTCCAGTGGTACCACGAAGCGCTGAACGCGTTCCTCAATACCTGCCCGACCGGCAACGCCCTGCAGCATCAGTTCGGCCCGCGCCTGCTGCCGCTGCTGGAAAATGCCGACGACGGCGAGTGGCAAGCGCTGATCGACGAAGCCCGCGCCGAGCGCGAGCGCATGGAAGCCGAGCTGCACACCGGCCGTGACCGCTTGCTGGAACTCAATTCCGGCGGTGCTGGCGAAGGTGATGCACTGGTCGAGGACATCCTTGAGCAAGACGACCAGTTCGCCCTGCCGATCTACATGGAAACCCTGTTCGACGCCTTCGGAATCGACAGCGAAGACCATTCGGAAAACGCGCTGATCCTCAAGCCGAGCGAAAAAATGCTCGACGCCAGCTTCCCGCTGGGCGACGACGAAGGCGTGACCATCACGTACGACCGCAATCAGGCGCTGTCTCGCGAAGACATGCAGTTCATTACCTGGGAACACCCGATGGTTCAGGGCGGCATGGACCTGGTCTTGTCCGGTTCCATGGGCAATACCGCCGTGGCACTGATCAAGAACAAGGCGCTGAAGCCTGGCACCGTATTGCTCGAACTGCTCTACGTCAGCGAAGTGGTTGCGCCGCGCTCGCTGCAACTGGGCCGTTACCTGCCGCCGGCCGCCCTGCGTTGCCTGCTCGATGCCAATGGCAACGACCTGTCGGCCCGGGTGTCGTTCGAAACCCTAAACGATCAGCTGGAAAGCGTGCCGCGTGCCAGCGCCAACAAGTTCATCCAGGCCCAGCGCGATCAGCTGACGCCACGGATCAACGCCGGCGAAGAGAAGATCTTCCCGCGTCACGCCGAGCGCGTGGCTGAGGCACAGCGTCGCCTGGCCGCCGACACCGACGAAGAACTGGCGCGCCTGACCGCGTTGCAAGCGGTCAACCCGACGGTGCGCGACAGCGAACTGGTCGCCTTGCGCAAGCAACGCGAGCAAGGCCTGGCCATGCTCGACAAAGCGGCGCTGCGACTGGAAGCGATTCGGGTGTTGGTGGCGGGCTAAGTCCCCTGCTCTGCCCCGTTAAAACAAAGAAGGCCCGCAGCAATGCGGGCCTTTTTTTGGTTCTTCTGATCGTTCCCACGCTCTGCGTGGGAATGCAGCCCGGGACGCTCTGCGTCCCTTTCGAGAGCTGGAACGCGGAGCGTCCCTTGAGGCATTCCCACGCGGAGCGTGGGAACGATCATTACGCCGTGACCGCAGACCCCGCAGGCTCAACCACCGCCACCAATCCTTCCTTCATCCGCTTGGCATCGCGCACAAAACACCGCGAAGCCAGGAACAGGAACACCATGGTGAAAAACAGTGCCACCGGGATCAAATACATCGCGTCATGCAAGCCGACAGCCTTGAACGCCTCGGTCATCTGATCAGCACCGGCCGAGAGCATCGCCGTCTGCGCAAAGTGGTCGGACAACGCGCCCACCACCACCGGCCCCAAACCACCACCCAGCAAATACAACCCGGCAAAAAACAGCGCCATGGCCGTAGCCCGCAAGCGCGGCTCGACGACGTCCTGAATGGCGGTGTAAACGCAGGTGTAGAAGTTGTAGGCAAACAACCAGCCCACACTGAACACCGCCACAAACACGCCGATCTCGATTCGCCCGGAATGCAGCGCCCAAGCCGTGCACACCGTCGAGATGATCAAGCTGAACGCGGCAAACAGCAGTCGCCCATTGGCCACCCGCTGGTGAATCTTGTCCGCCACCCAACCGCCCAGTGTCAGGCCGAACAACCCGGTCACGCCGACGATCACCCCGGTCGCCACGGCCGCTTCCTGTAACGGCATCAGGAAATAGCGCTGCAGCATCGGCACCAGAAACGAGTTGCAGGCATACGTGGCGAAGTTGAAGCACAGCCCCGCCATTACCAGCCACAGGAAAGTCGGCACCGCCAGCACCCGACGGATCGGCCGGTCTACGCGCTCCTGCGAGACTTTTACGCTCTCCGCGGCGCCGCGCTTCGGTTCTTTGATGTAGAACATGAAGATCGCCAGGATCAGCCCCGGCACTGCCGCGATAAAGAACGGCGCGCGCCAGCTGTCGAAGGCCTTGACCATCGCGCCGATGGTGAAGAACGCCAGCAGCAACCCCAGCGGCAAGCCGAGCATGAAAATGCCCATCGCCCGCGCCCGACGGTGGGCCGGGAACAGGTCGCCGATCAAGGAATTGGCGGCCGGTGCATAACTGGCTTCACCGATGCCGACGCCCATGCGCACGATCAGGAAAGCCCAGAAACTCCCCACCAGTCCGTTGACCGCCGTCAGCCCGCTCCACGCCGCCAGGCCCCAGCCCATCAATTTGCTGCGTGAACCGGTATCGGCCATCCGTCCCAGAGGCAAGCCGGCAATCGCGTATACGAGAGTGAATGCGGTGCCGATGATCCCCAGCTGAAAGTCGCTGAGGTGCCATTCCATGCGGATCGGTTCGATGATGATGGCCGGAATGGTGCGATCGAAGAAGTTGAACAGGTTGGCCAGGAACAGCAGGAACAGAATGCGCCAGGCATTCGCCGCTTGGGTCGAGTTCTGCATGGGTCCGTCTCTTTATTGTTATTGGGGCTTCTCTGTCAGCGCATCCGAGCCCGGAACCTGCAATCTAGTCAGGCCCGCGAGAGCTGTCTGTCATTATTTGTAAAGCTGATATCCGCCCATGGAAGATGTCGCAGCTGATCCACCATTTATGTCCAAACGTTCTAAAGCTCATTCCAAAATGGTTAGGGCCAATTTGCCACTATCGTTTGCACTCTAAACATGCCTTCTATACTCCAAAGCATTCGCCAGCGTTCATGGCGTAAGCTAGGATGACATTGACGGGGCATGCTATGGAGTGGCTTGGTTTGCATTTCATTACCGAGCTGACGGAGAGCGGCCAGGTAATACTCAACGGCACACTTGACCCTATTCTGGTACTGCTGGCCTATCTGGTCGCCTGTGTCGGCAGCTTTGCCACATTAGACATGGCCGAACGGGTCGGTCACGCGGAAAAACCCGCCTCGCTGCGGCTCTGGCGCTGGGTCGGTGCCGGTTGCCTGGCGGGCGGGACCTGGGCCATGCACTTTATCGGCATGCTGGCGTTTCAGGCGCCAATCGACATTCAATATGAATTACCCTCCACGTTCCTTTCCCTGTTGATCGCCCTGCTCACCTCGGGGCTGGCCATCCATGCCCTCAGTCACCCACGCCTGAGTTTTTGGCAATATCTCCAGGCTTCGATCTGCATTGGCCTGGGCATCGCCACCATGCATTACGTGGGCATGACCGCCATGCATTCGAGTGCGATGGCCTATTACCAACCCACGCTGTTCGCCCTCTCCATTGTGTTCGCCATCGGAGCCAGCCTTGCAGCCCTGCTGATATCAAGTCATCTGCGCGACAGCACCGGACTGTTCCATCAACTGCTCAAATACAGCGCCAGCCTGGTGCTCGGCGCAGGCATCATCAGCATGCACTTCACCGCCATGGCCGCCTTCAATCTGGTGCTGCCCGCCGACAGCCTCCAGCCGCTGCCCGGCGCAAACAATCATCTGCAACTGGGTCTGACGGTGGCGGTCATGACGCTGCTGATCATCGGCAGCAGCATCAGCGCGGCGCTGGCGGACAAGAAGCTGCAAAACAAGGAGCGCGATCTGCAACGGGTCAACGCCCTGCTCAGTCAACTGGACCAGGCGCGGATGTCGTTACAACAGGTGGCGCACTATGACGCTCTGACCAACCTGATCAACCGCCGTGGTTTCAATCAGATCTTCGCTGAGAAGCTGATGGAAAAAACCAATGAAGGCGGCATGCTGGCGGTCATGTTTCTGGACATCGACCACTTCAAGCGAATCAACGACAGCCTGGGCCATGACGCCGGGGACGAATTGCTCAAAGTCCTGGCCAACCACATAAAGGTTTCAGTGCGCAGCCACGATGATGTAGTCGCGCGCTTTGGAGGCGACGAGTTTTGCATCCTCATCGGCCTGCATGATCGTGAAGAAGCACGGCACATGGCCCAGCGCATCATGGCGAAAATGAAGGAACCCATCGAGCTGTCCGGGCGGCGCATGGTCATGACCACCAGTATTGGCATCAGCGTGTTTCCGGAAGATGGCAAGACTTGCGAAGAGTTGCTGAAAAACGCGGACCTGGCGCTGTATCAGTCCAAGGACAGCGGGCGCAATGGCCTGAATTTCTTCAGCGAAAACCTGAAAACCCGCGCGACGCTGGAACTGCAACTGGAAGAAGAGCTGCGCCACGCCCTGCGCGAAAACACCGGCCTGATGCTCTATTACCAACCGATCTACGACCTGAAAAATGCTCAGGTCAGCAAGCTTGAAGCGCTGATCCGCTGGCAACATCCGGTTCACGGACTGCTGACGCCGGACCGGTTCATTGCCATCGCCGAGGCCAACGGCCTGATCGCCGAACTGGACAACTGGGTCCTGCGCAAGGCCTGTGAGGATCTGGGCGAGTTGTCGCTTCAGGGTTGCGAAGAACTCCATATCGCCGTGAATTGCTCGCCCCTGAACCTGGCGCGCGAAGAATTGGCCAATGAAATCGAACACGCGCTGCGGGTCTCCGGAGTGGCGCCGCAGCGGCTGGAACTGGAAGTGACGGAAAATGCGCTGATGGGCAACATCGCCGATACGCTGGTGTTGCTGCGTCAGATTCGTGCCCTCGGCGTGTCGCTGTCGATTGATGACTTCGGCACCGGTTATTCATCACTGGCCTATCTCAAACGGCTGCCACTCAACACGCTGAAGATCGACCGTTCGTTCATCCAGGACATACCCAAGGCCACCCAGGACATGGAAATCGTGCAAGCGATCATCGTCATGGCCCACACGCTGCATTTGCAGGTGGTGACCGAAGGCGTCGAAACCATTGAGCAATACGAGTTTCTGGTACGTAACGGCTGCGACTTCGTGCAGGGCTACCTGCTCAGTCGTCCGGTACCGCTGGCGCAGTTGCGTCCCGTACTGAGCGAAATCAACCAGCGCAAGCACTCGCACACGGTCAGCCCTTTGAGTCTGGCTCGCGGTACAACTGCACAAGCGTCGACGGATCTTTTTCCAGGAATCCCTGGCCCCCATGCAGTCGCATCAATTGTGCGGCCAATCCACTGATCGGCGTGGCCGAGCCTTGCTCCCGGGAAAACTTCACCGCGGTATCGAGGTCCTTGAGCAGCGTGCGCACATGCCATTTCACCGGTTCGAAACGGCTTTCGGCCATTTGCGGGCCGAGGATCTGCAAGGGCTTTGAATCGGCAAACCCGCCTGCCAGGGCTTCGGCGATCAGACCGGCCCGAACCCCGGAACGTTCGGCCAACGCCACGACTTCAGCGATTACCAGCGCGTTGCAGGCGACGATCATCTGATTGCACGCCTTGGTCACCTGCCCCGCTCCGACGGCGCCCATGTGGGTCACGCGCTGGCCAAGGCTCGACAGCACAGGCCTGACGCGCTCAAGGTCCGCCGTTTCACCGCCCACCATGATCGCCAGGCTGCCGGCCTCGGCACCGACCACTCCACCGGACACGGGTGCATCCAGCCAGCTCATGCCGGTTTGGCCGACCAGCGCTGTCGCCATTTCCCGCGTCGCGGCAGGTTCCAGGCTGGAAAAATCCACCAGCAAATGACCGCTTTTCGCACCTTGCGCAATCCCTGCCGCGCCAAACACCACCTCACGAACCACCGACGTGTCCGCCAGGCACAACATCACCACGTCGGCGTGTTGACACAGCTCTGCCGGCGAGGCGACCTGTCGTGCACCGGCCTCGACCAGCGGCACGCACTTGGCTGGATTGCGGTTCCACACCGTCAGCGGATACCCCGCTGCCAGAAGGCGCCGACACATTGGCAACCCCATCAAGCCGATTCCGGCAAATCCGAGCGAAGGTAACGTTGCCATCATTTGGCCTCCTTTTGATTAAAGATCATCGAATATTGGCCGATTCATCATGACTTAGGAAAGGATTCCCCCGAGCGATGCTCAGGCCAAGGCCCTGATGCTTGGGCCAAATACGCGCTGAAAAAACGCGAGACCCCATCCGTGATGGTTCGACGACAGCTTGTCGCCCAACCAACCAGTCCAGGCACATGGCGCACAATGACTTCTAAAAACAATCCGGCCGCTGCGATATCCGATCTGACGCTGAGCCCGGCGGCAAACAGCCCCGCACCGTCAAAGCCATTGACGCCATCGCGCCCGTTGGCGACTCAGCAATACCTGTACTTCACCGAAACCAATACCGACCGCATCCTCGATAATCTCGATGGTCTGCGCGACATGGTGTTCCCGCGCCCGCCGCATCTGGAAGGCGACAGCGAACATCACAGCGATCAGGAATTCCCGTCGGTGTGCCTGATCGGCCTCGGTCGCTGTGGTTCGAACATCGCGCTGGACGTGGCGGAACTGGTGTACAACGCCCGCAAGTTCTACCTCAACGAATTCAACAACGAAGATCGCCTGTCGCCGGACAAACGCTTCGCCGAAAAAGGCTACAGCCCGGCGCAATGGATTCGTAACAACCTGCGCCTGGGGTCGAACAAGGCCAGCAAACCGGTGTTCCTGGTCGAACCGTTGGTGATGCTCGGCGATTTGGACAAGGACATCGCCGGCCGCATCCGTTTCTCGCGCAAGGGCGAAAAAAGCGGTTTCCTGCGCGACTACAGCAAAATGAAAATCATGGACTTGTCGGAAGTCCACGCCGGTGGCGCCGGTAACGCGCCGATCCTCGGTCAATACCTGGCCAAGATCATCCTTAACAAGGACACCCAGCGTTTCTCCAGCCCTGACTGGAAGATGATCCACTCCTACCTGATCGACAGCTGCGGGATCAAGGCCAACCAGTCGCGCCTGTACTTCTCGATCTTCAGTGCCGGCGGCGGTACCGGTTCGGGCATGGCCTCGGAGTTCGGCCTGGCCCAGCAGCACTCGTACATGAACAAGACGTTCGACACCAAGCCGATGGACGAGCACGACAGCAAGAGCGGCCACTCCTTCGTCTTCGAGCCGATCTTCACCAGCGGCATTTGCGTGTTGCCGAACATTTCCGATCACCGCAGCGAAATGTCCGAGGCGCTGCACATCAACGCCGGTCGCCTGCTGTGCAAATACCTGTCGGAAGAATGGGACTTCTCCTACAACTTCGCCAACGAAGACAGCAGCGAAGCCAGTGTCATGGGCCGTATCCGCCCATGGAACGCGATGATGCTGATTTCCAACGACATCATGCGTTATGCCGAAGAAAGCGATGACGGCAACATTCAGAACATCGACGTCAACGCGATGGAAAAACACGCAAACCAATACATCTCACAGCAGATCTTCAACATTCTGACGGCGCAGGCGGTTACTACCGACTACGACCAGAACTATTTCCGTCGGGCCGGCATCGACATTGGCGAAACCATTCGCCTCGACGCCAACGACCTGTTCATGAGCCTGGCCGGCCCTGTAGCCATTGCCTACGCCGAGTCCGTGGTGCCGGAAACTCCGCCGCCGAGCAACGACAAGTTCAAGGTGTTCGAGAAAGAACCGCAGCGCCTGAACATCGACGACCTGTTCTTCCGCTCCATCGACTTGCCGCACTTCAACAAAGTGACCCAGGCGATCGAAGGCATCAGCTTGTTGCCGATCGAATCCAAGCGCTATCGCGCCTCGCTGGAGCAGTACAAGAATTCGGGCTATGACGCGGCCGCGTTGCACGACCTGCACTTCTTCAAGAACTGCTCTTCGGTGGTCTCGATTGTTTCGTTGCCCAAAGACTACAAGCTGTCCTACATGGACCTGAACCGGTTGAAGACCCACCTCAACAGCCTGTTCCCGAACACCACGCTCAAGCGCTATGCATTGGTCATCGGCGCCTCGGCCAACCTGTCGCTGACCACGTTGATCGCCAAGAGCCCGTGCCTGTCGGACGACTTCCTGACGCTGATCGTGGCCTTCATCAAACGTTGCTTCGCGAAAAACCCGTACCGCTTTGACGAGACGCTGGATAACTCGATCCTCGACTTCATCATTAATGAAGAGTTCGACGAAGACCGGATTGACGAGCTGCTCAATGAGTTCGAGAACCCGGCGAAGATCCTCGACACCAACTGGTACGCGATCAAACCGATGTACGAGAAGAAGTACCGCGAGCTGATCAACGACAAAGACAAGTTCGTCTCGATCAATGACATTCGCCTGTCCCGGGACTGCGTGAAGAAGTCGATCAAGTACTTGCGCGAGATTTATCGTCACCGGATTGGCAAGACCAAGGTTATTTCGCTGAATAACCATACTGGCAAGACGGCTTAACTCACCTACTGTCGATCGTTCCCACGCTCTGCGTGGGAATGCCTCAATGGACGCTCTGCGTCCGCTTTGGAACGCAGAGCGTCCCGGGCTGCATTCCCACGCAGAGCGTGGGAACGATCACATCCAGAAACAATTAAGCAGCCAATCGGCTGCTCGATAAACTGTTCCCGTTACGTTTACGTCACCGTGATGCTGGCCCGCCTGTGGCCTTTCTCTACGGCAACATGCCATCACGCTACTCGGCTACACACTTTTGCCCGACAAAGTCGCGCACCAATGGAGTGCGAATTCTCAGCTCGTCGCCCTTTCCTGGATCAGGATCCACGGCGAAACGACCACTGCCCACAGCTGCGGATCACGTTCAAAAAGATCCAGCGCCCGCGTTTCAGACAGCTTGGCGACCTTGTCGGCGGCCAGCCAGGCAGCCACTTTCTGGCCTTCGTCGGTCGCGACTGCCTCCGCTGCAGCAATCAAATCCAGACCGGGGTCGACCCACAATAGGGCACCCCTGGCGAAGAACGGCTCCAGCTCCTTCCAGGTAATAGATGCGGTTTCACCAAGCAGCTTGGCATAGAGGGTGCTAGGTTCTTGAGTCATGGGTCCTGTCCGGAAAAGAAATCGACGTAATCATAACGTTGGTGCTCTGGCAGAAAAACCCGGCTGCAATTGAGTTACCGATTGAAAACAGCAGGAAAGCCAAGGATTGCTGATATTTCAGCTATAACCCCCGCCGCCATTCTGTCTTTTTCTTTCAATAAAGCGACACCCTCTGGTTTTGCCCCCTGGCGCCAGCTTCCCAGGCTAACAATTGGCGCTCTACACTGTACCGGTACAGTTGCCGGGGGCATTTTCCGGAGGATATCGAAGATATCTGACCCGGTTCTGCTGCTACGGCGCCAGGACTATAAAAACTACAACAGTAAGAGTGGAGCACTATGACTAAGGCTACTAAGCAGATTTCCAAACTGTTTGCCGCTATGGTTCTGGCCGGGGTTGCCAGCCATTCGTTCGCAGCTGACACCATCAAGATCGGCATCGCCGGCCCTAAAACCGGCCCTGTAGCCCAATACGGCGACATGCAGTTCAGTGGCGCCAAAATGGCCATCGAACAGATCAACGCCAAAGGCGGCGTAGACGGCAAGAAACTCGAAGCCGTGGAATACGATGACGCCTGTGATCCAAAACAAGCGGTAGCGGTCGCGAACAAAGTCGTCAACGACGGCGTCAAGTTCGTGGTCGGTCACCTGTGCTCCAGCTCCACTCAACCGGCTTCGGACATTTACGAAGACGAAGGCGTGATCATGATCACCCCGGCTGCCACCAGCCCGGACATCACTTCCCGTGGTTACAAAATGGTGTTCCGCACCATCGGTCTGGACAGCGCCCAGGGCCCTGCCGCCGGTAACTACATTGCCGACTTCGTAAAACCGAAAATCGTTGCTGTCCTGCACGACAAACAGCAATACGGTGAAGGCATCGCCACCGCCGTGAAGAAAACCCTGGAAGGCAAAAACGTCAAGGTTGCCGTATTCGAAGGCATCAACGCCGGCGACAAAGACTTCTCCTCGATGATCTCCAAGCTCAAGCAAGCCAACGTCGACTTCGTCTACTACGGCGGCTACCACCCGGAGCTGGGCCTGATCCTGCGTCAAGCCCAGGAAAAAGGCCTGAAAGCCAAGTTCATGGGTCCGGAAGGCGTGGGTAACGACTCCATTTCGCAGATCGCCAAAGACGCTTCCGAAGGTCTGCTGGTGACCCTGCCGAAATCCTTTGACCAGGATCCGGCCAACATTGCCCTGGCTGACGCGTTCAAAGCCAAGAAAGAAGACCCGAGCGGTCCGTTCGTGTTCCCGTCCTACTCGGCGGTGACCGTGATTGCCGACGGTATCAAGGCAGCCAAGAGCGAAGACACTGCCAAAGTGGCTGAAGCTATCCACGCAGGCACCTTCAAGACGCCGACTGGCGACCTGAGCTTCGACGACAAGGGCGACCTGAAAGACTTCAAATTTGTGGTTTACGAGTGGCACTTCGGCAAACCTAAAACTGAAGCCAAGCCTCAGTAAGGCGTTGCCTGACTGACTGCCAACAAAGCCCACGGCGTGCCGTGGGCTTTGTTTTACGAACGTATTGGGCCGCGCTGGCGTGATCCGCCAGTCTCCCCACCTGAAAATCTCAAAACCGTCATCAGCGGTTCGCTGGCAAACCTCGCGTTCGAAGTGGATGCAGATCCACGGGGCTCGAGCGGGAAAATGACTCCACCAGTGAAATGCGTATCAGGTTTTTAGGAGCGCTGTAATGCCTGACATCTATCACTTTTTCCAACAGCTGGTTAATGGTCTGACCATTGGCAGCACGTATGCCCTGATCGCCATCGGCTATACGATGGTTTACGGCATCATTGGAATGATCAACTTCGCCCACGGCGAGGTGTACATGATCGGCTCCTACGTGGCGTTTATCGCCATCGCCGGGCTGGCCATGCTGGGACTCGACAGTGTTCCACTGTTGATGACCGCCGCTTTCCTCGCGACCATTGTCGTGACCAGTGCCTACGGTTACAGCATCGAACGGATCGCCTACCGCCCTTTGCGCGGCAGCAACCGTCTGATCCCGCTGATTTCCGCCATCGGCATGTCGATCTTCCTGCAGAACACGGTTCTGCTGGCGCAAGACTCCAAGGACAAATCCATCCCCAACCTGATCCCCGGCAACTTCTCCATCGGGCCAGGTGGCGCACATGAAGTGCTGATTTCCTACATGCAAATCGTGGTGTTCGTGGTGACCCTGGTCGCCATGCTCGGCCTGACGCTGTTCATCTCCCGCTCTCGCCTGGGTCGCGCCTGCCGCGCCTGTGCCGAAGACATCAAGATGGCCAACCTCTTGGGTATCAACACCAACAACATCATCGCCCTGACCTTCGTCATCGGTGCCGCACTGGCCGCCATCGCGGCGGTGTTGCTGAGCATGCAATATGGCGTGATCAACCCGAACGCCGGTTTCCTCGTTGGCCTCAAGGCCTTCACCGCAGCGGTACTGGGCGGTATCGGCAGCATCCCCGGCGCCATGCTCGGCGGGATCGTGCTTGGGGTGGCGGAAGCCTTTGGTGCCGATATCTTCGGCGACCAGTACAAGGACGTCGTGGCGTTCGGTCTATTGGTTCTGGTGTTGTTGTTCCGGCCAACCGGCCTGTTGGGCCGTCCGGAGGTTGAGAAAGTATGACTAGGAATCTTAAACAGGCGTTGTTCAGCGCCTTGTTGGTGTGGGCCGTTGCCTACCCGGTACTCGGTCTGAAACTGACCATCGTCGGTATCAACCTCGAAGTCCATGGCACCAGTGATGCAATCCTGATCACCATCGCCGTGTGCTCGGTGCTGATGTTCCTGCGGGTGCTGTTCGACCAACAGATCAGCTCGGCCTGGCGGTCTTCGCCAAGCATGCCGCTGATTCCGGCCAAGGCCAGCAACTTCCTGACCCTGCCGACCACCCAGCGCTGGATCATCATTGCGTTGATCGCCGGCGCACTGGTGTGGCCGTTCTTCGGCTCTCGCGGGGCGGTGGATATCGCCACCCTGGTGCTGATCTACGTGATGCTCGGCCTGGGCCTGAACATCGTGGTCGGCCTGGCCGGTCTGCTTGACCTCGGGTATGTCGGCTTCTATGCCGTCGGTGCCTACAGTTATGCGTTGCTGTCGCATTACTACGGCTTGAGCTTCTGGATCTGCCTGCCGATCGCCGGCCTGATGGCGGCCACCTTCGGCTTCCTGCTGGGTTTCCCGGTCCTGCGTTTGCGTGGTGACTACCTGGCGATCGTGACCCTGGGCTTCGGTGAAATCATCCGACTGTTCCTGCGTAACCTGACGGGCCTCACCGGTGGCCCGAACGGCATCAGCAACATCGAGAAACCGACGTTCTTCGGCCTGACCTTCGAACGTAAAGCGGCAGAAGGCATGCAGACCTTCCACGAATACTTCGGCCTGGCCTACAACTCGATCAACAAGGTGATTTTCCTTTACCTGGTTGCATTGTTCCTGGCACTGGCTGCGCTGTTCGTCATCAACCGTTTGCTGCGCATGCCGCTGGGCCGCGCGTGGGAAGCGCTGCGTGAAGACGAAATCGCCTGCCGTGCATTGGGTCTCAATCCTACTGTCATCAAGCTGTCGGCCTTCACCCTGGGTGCCAGCTTCGCCGGTTTTGCCGGCAGCTTCTTCGCCGCCCGTCAGGGCCTGGTGACGCCGGAGTCTTTCACCTTCATCGAGTCGGCGATCATTCTCGCCATCGTGGTACTGGGTGGCATGGGCTCGCAACTGGGCGTGATCCTGGCTGCCGTGGTGATGATCCTGTTGCCTGAAATGATGCGTGAGTTCAGTGAGTACCGCATGTTGATGTTCGGCGCCTTGATGGTGCTGATGATGATCTGGCGTCCTCAAGGCCTGCTGCCCATGCAACGTCCTCACATGGAGCTGCGCAAATGAGCCGCGAGATCCTTAAAGTCGAAAATCTGAGCATGCGCTTCGGCGGCTTGCTGGCGGTCAACGGCGTAGCCTTGAGCGTGAAGGAAAAACAGGTGGTGGCACTGATCGGCCCTAACGGCGCCGGCAAGACCACCGTGTTCAACTGCCTGACCGGTTTCTACCAGCCAAGTGGCGGCAGCATCTTGCTGGACGGCGAGCCGATCCAGGGCCTGCCCGGCCACAAGATCGCCCTCAAAGGCGTGGTGCGGACTTTCCAGAACGTGCGGTTGTTCAAGGACATGACCGCGGTCGAGAACCTCTTGATCGCCCAGCACCGTCACCTGAACACCAACTTCCTGGCCGGTCTGTTCAAGACCCCGGCGTTCCGCAAGAGCGAACGCGAGGCCATGGAGTTCGCCGAGTTCTGGCTGGACAAGGTCAACCTCAAGGCATTCGCCAACCGTCCGGCCGGCACCCTGGCCTACGGTCAGCAACGGCGTCTGGAAATCGCTCGCTGCATGATGACCCGCCCGCGGATCCTCATGCTCGACGAACCGGCCGCTGGCCTGAACCCGAAGGAAACCGAAGACCTGAAGGCACTGATCAGCATGTTGCGTGAAGAGCACAACGTCACCGTGCTGCTGATCGAACACGACATGAAACTGGTCATGAGCATTTCCGACCACATCGTCGTGATCAACCAGGGCACGCCTCTGGCCGACGGCACGCCGGAACAGATCCGCGACAATCCCGAAGTGATCAAAGCCTACCTGGGGGAAGCGTAAATGCTGCAATTCGAAAACGTTTCCACCTTCTACGGCAAGATCCAGGCCCTGCACAGCGTCAACGTCGAAGTCCGCCAGGGCGAGATCGTGACCCTGATCGGCGCCAACGGTGCCGGCAAATCGACCCTGCTGATGACGCTCTGCGGTTCGCCGCAAGCCCACAGCGGCAGCATCCGCTACATGGGTGAGGAATTGGTCGGTCAGAGTTCCTCGCAGATCATGCGCAAGAGCATCGCTGTCGTGCCGGAAGGTCGCCGGGTGTTTGCCCGTCTGACCGTGGAAGAAAACCTCGCCATGGGCGGGTTCTTCACCGACAAAGGCGATTATCAGGAACAGATGGACAAAGTCCTCGAACTTTTCCCACGCCTGAAAGAACGCTTCGCCCAACGCGGCGGCACCATGTCCGGCGGCGAACAGCAAATGCTCGCCATCGGCCGTGCGCTGATGAGCAAACCCAAGCTGTTGCTGCTCGACGAACCTTCACTGGGCCTGGCCCCGATCATCATCCAGCAGATCTTCGACATCATCGAACAGCTGCGCAAGGATGGCGTGACGGTGTTTCTGGTGGAGCAGAACGCCAACCAGGCGCTGAAAATCGCCGACCGTGCGTACGTTCTGGAGAACGGCCGGGTGGTGATGACAGGGACTGGGGAAGCGCTGCTGACCGACCCGAAAGTACGTGAAGCGTACCTGGGTGGTTGAGTCTTTGCGGTAAACAAAAAACGGCCTTCGGGCCGTTTTTTTATGCCTGACACAACCCCCATGACAATGGAGATCCAATGTGGGAGCGGGCTTGCTCGCGAAGGCGGCAGGTCAGGCAACATTGATGTGACTGACCCACTGCCTTCGCGAGCAAGCCCGCTCCCACAGGGTCTGTGTGGGGTCGACGTTATCGTGGGAGCCGATCCAGCGCTTCGCCGCTGCGCTTGAACCAGCCAATCAAATAGTCCGCCAACACCTGCGTACGCTTTGGCAAACCGCCCTGATACGGATGCACCAGGTACATCGGCATGCGGCGGGTCTGATAGTCACGCAGGAGCCAGCGCAAACGACCGTCAGCCAACTCCGCTTGCAGCAGGTAGGACGGCAACCGCGCAATGCCGGCGCTGGCCAGTGCGGCTTTTTTCAGCAGGCTGTAATGGTTGCTGGCGAACGGTCCCGACACGCGCACCCGCAACAATTCATGTTGCTGGTGATAGAGCCACTCTTCGCGACCGCTGTAGTGACTGTTGAGCAGACAGCGATGGTCAGCGAGGGCCTGCGGTGTCAACGGTTCGCCGTATTGCTCAAGGTAAGCCGGGCTGGCGCAGGTCATTTCGTGCCAGGCCAACAGCGGTCGGGCCACCAGGCGCTCGTCATTACCTACCTCGGAACGAACCGCCAGATCAAACCCGTCGCGTGTCAAGTCACGGTAGTCGTTGCTCAGGTCCAGCTCGATCTGCACTTCGGGGTACTTGCCAGAAAACTCCAGCAACAAGCCATCGAAGAAGGTTTCCCCCAGCGATACCGGAACCGTCATGCGTACCGGCCCGGCCATGTCGTCCTTCAGCCGCGCCAATGCCTGACGCGCCCTCTCGACCTGGACGACGAGCGCCTGGGCTTGCGGCAACAACGCCGCCCCGGCAGCGGTCAGGCTCAAACGGCGGGTGGTGCGTTGCAGCAGCACCACCGAAAACCGCGATTCCAGTTGGCTGATGCGCTTGGACAACTGACCTTTGCTGCACCCCAACTGCTGCGCCGCCAAGGTGAAACTCCCTGCTTCAATCAATATCGCGAACGCCGCCAGATCATCCATTTCGCTCATGGATTGTTTCCATTTGAAAACCAAAGGTTGCCTATTAGCGCGCTTATCGATGGAAAAAACCACTCTAGACTGAAGCCTCTTTCAATCCACTCAAGGAACAGCAGCATGAAAATTCTTTTGATAGGCGCAGGCGGCACCATCGGTTCGGCGGTCGACAAGGAGCTGTCCGAGCGTCACGAGATCATCCGTATCGGCCGCAACAGCGGTGACTTCCATGTGGATATCAGCGACAGCGCTTCGATTCGCAAACTGCTCGAGCAAACCGGCAAATTCGATGCTCTGGTCTGCGCCGCCGGCAACGTGACCTTCGCCCCCCTCGGTGAAATGACCGAAGAAAGCTTCGCGCTGGGCCTGAAAGACAAGTTGATGGGCCAGGTCAATCTGCTGCTGATCGGCCGCGAGTACGCCAACGACGGCGCCTCGTTCACCTTCACCACCGGCGTGCTCAGCCACGACCCGATTCGCAGCGGCGCCTCGGCAGCGCTGGTCAATGGCGCCCTGGACAGCTTCGTCCGCGCCGCAGCGATCGAACTGCCTCGCGGCCTGCGCGTCAATTCGGTGAGCCCGAACGTACTGGTCGAAGCCATGGGTAAATACGCGCCGTATTTCCGGGGTTACAAACCGGTTCTGGCGGCCGATGTGGCATTGGCCTACGCCAAAAGTGTGGAAGGCCTGCAAACAGGCCAGACCTTTCACGTGGGCTAAACCCTTGTGATGAACGGTTAGGCTGAGTAACGTGGCGGCACTTGTCTGGAGACTCAAAGATGCGTGTTGCCCGTTCCTTAGTCCTTGTTGCCCTGCTTCCGTTGTTCGCCGCTTGCCAGTTGCTCGACGGCCCGCGTGAAAGTGCCTCCCACGTGGGCCAGACCCGCATGCAGGGCCAATTGCTGGCGGCCGACGGCAAACTGTTGTTCCAGCCGTGCAATGAACAGCGCAGTTATGTGGTCAACGACACCGGCGGCACCAGTGTCCTGCAAGAGGCCGCGACCCTGGCCGATGACCAGGGCAAGCTGTTTGCTGACGTACGCGGACAGGTCGTCGATAGTCGCCTGGATCTTGCGCAGCTGTACCGCGTCGAGCGCTCGGGCACCGCGTGCAACGATCCGAATTTCAAATTGCTTATCCTGCGCGCCGCCGGCCACGGGCCTGAGTGGAACGTGAAAGTCAGCGGCAAAGGCATGGTCATCGAACGCGCCGGTCAGCCGCCATTGGCCGTGCCCTACGTTGAAGAACAATTGGGCGATGGCCGCTTCAATCTCAGTACCGAAGCCAATAACCAGCACATCGAATTGTGGGTCGCGCCGCAACGTTGCGTCGACAGCAGCACCGGCAGCGTCCAGCACATGAGCGCCGAACTGCGCGTCGACGGCCAGGTTCAGCGTGGCTGCGGGTATTTCGGCGGATCGCGTAACGACTGATCGTTTTAGCCTCACGGGAATCATTCTTTGAGGCTTATAATCGCGGGCTTCAAACGCCTTGGCGCAGTTGTGCGCCCCGCGAACCGGATCCTGTCATGTTACGAATCACCGAACTCAAGCTGCCGATCGACCATCCCGAAGAAGACCTGCGCCCTGCCATCGTGCAGCGCCTGGGCATCACCAGTGATGACCTGCTCGATTTCACCTTGTTCAAGCGCAGCTACGATGCGCGCAAAAAGTCCTCCGAACTGTGCTTCATCTACACCATCGACCTCAACGTTCGCGATGAGGCAACGGTGCTGCACACGTTCGCCGATGACCGTAACGTCAACGTGGCGCCGGATGTCAGCTACAAAGTGGTCGGCCAGGCGCCGGCTGATCTTGAGCAACGTCCCGTCGTCGTGGGCTTCGGTCCGTGCGGGATTTTCGCCGGGCTGCTGCTGGCGCAAATGGGCTTCAAGCCGATCATCCTCGAGCGCGGCACCGAAGTGCGTCAGCGCACCAAGGACACTTGGGGTCTGTGGCGTAAAAGCGTGCTTAACCCGGAATCCAACGTGCAATTTGGCGAAGGCGGCGCGGGGACGTTCTCTGACGGCAAGCTTTACAGCCAGATCAAGGACCCGAAATTCATCGGTCGCAAAGTCCTGCACGAGTTCGTCAAGGCGGGTGCGCCGGAAGAAATCCTCTACGTCAGCAAACCGCACATCGGTACGTTCCGTCTGACCGGTGTTGTGGAAAACATGCGTGAGCAAATTCGCGCGTTGGGTGGCGAAGTGCGCTTCCAGCAGCGCGTAACCGACGTCTTGATCGAGGACGGCCAACTGGTCGGCGTCGAGCTCAATGGCGGCGAGCAGATCCACTCGAAACACGTGATCCTGGCCCTCGGCCACAGTGCCCGCGATACCTTCCGCATGCTGCATGGCCGTGGTGTGTTCATGGAAGCCAAGCCGTTCTCGGTGGGTTTCCGCATCGAGCACCCGCAATCGCTGATCGACCGCGCCCGCTTGGGCAAATACGCCGGGCACCCGAAACTCGGCGCTGCGGACTACAAACTGGTGCACCACGCCAGCAACGGCCGTTCGGTCTACAGCTTCTGCATGTGCCCAGGCGGCACCGTGGTGGCGGCGACGTCCGAGCCGGGCCGCGTGGTCACCAACGGCATGAGCCAATACTCGCGTAACGAGCGCAACGCCAACTCCGGGATCGTCGTCGGGATCACCCCGGAAGTCGATTACCCGGGCGGCCCGCTGGCGGGTATCGAGTTGCAGGAGCGCCTTGAATCCCACGCCTATGTGCTGGGCGGCAGCAACTACGAAGCGCCGGCGCAACTGGTCGGCGACTTCATTGCCGGCAAGCCGTCCACCGAACTGGGCAGCGTTGAACCGTCCTACAAACCAGGCGTTGCCTTGGGTGATCTGGCGTTGGCCTTGCCGGCGTTCGCCATCGAAGCCATTCGCGAAGCATTGCCGGCGTTCGAGAAGCAGATTCGCGGTTACTCGCTGCACGACGCGGTGTTGACCGGGATCGAGACCCGTACGTCGTCGCCACTGCGGATTACCCGTGACGAGTCGATGCAGAGCCTGAACGTGAAAGGCTTGTTCCCGGCGGGTGAAGGCGCGGGTTATGCGGGCGGGATTCTGTCGGCGGGCGTCGACGGGATTCGGATTGCAGAAGCCGTGGCCCGCGACATCCTCGGCCTCGAGGCCTGACACAAATCCTCTGTGGGAGCGAGCCTGCTCGCGATGGCGGCATAACATTCAATTGAGATGTTGACTGATCTACCGCTATCGCGAGCAGGCTCGCTCCCACATTGGTTTCAGCCTGTCAGATATTGGCGCGCAGCACGCTGGCTGGCAGCGGCTCACCGCGCTCAACGCTTGCCGCCACGGCATCCATCAAACCGCTCAACTCATACCCCTGGGCCTTGAGCCAGGCCTGATCGTAATAAGTGGTGGCATAGCGCTCGCCGCCATCACACAGAATCGCCACGATCGACCCCGACTCCCCCGCCGCCGCCATCTGCTGGGCTGCCATCAACGCGCCGATCAAATTGGTCCCGCTCGACCCGCCGACTCGACGTCCCAAACGCTGCGCCAGGTAATGCATGGCCGCCAGGGACAACGCGTCCGGCACCTTGACCATCGCATCAATTACCTTGGGCAGGAACGACGCTTCTACCCGAGGCCGGCCAATGCCTTCAATCCGCGAACCGCAATCCAGGCGCAGACTGGCGTCGCCGGTCTGGTAGTAATCGAAGAACACCGAACGTTCGGCATCGGCGCAGAGCACGCGGGTGCAATGCTGGCGGTAACGCACGTACCGGCCCAGCGTCGCGGTGGTGCCGCCGGTGCCGGGGCTGGAGATCAGCCAGCTCGGCTCGGGGTGCAGTTCGAAGCGCATTTGCTGGAAGATCGACTCGGCGATGTTGTTGTTCGCCCGCCAGTCAGTAGCGCGCTCGGCATAGGTGAACTGGTCGATGAAATGTCCATCATGTTCGCGGGCCAGGCGTTCGGATTCGGCATAGATCTGCGTCGGATCGTCGACCAAATGACTCTTGCCACCGTAGAAAGCGATCTGCGCGATCTTCTCTTTGGAGGTGCTCGCCGGCATCACCGCAATAAATGGCAAGCCCAGCAAACTGGCGAAGTACGCCTCGGAAATAGCCGTCGAACCGCTGGACGCTTCAATCACCGGTGCTCCGGGTTTGAGCCAGCCATTACACAGCGCATACAGAAACAGCGAGCGCGCCAACCGGTGCTTCAGGCTGCCGGTGGGATGACTGGACTCATCCTTGAAATACAACTCGATGCCCGGAAAACCCGGCAGCGGCAAGGGAATCAGGTGGGTGTCGGCGCTGCGCTGGAAGTCGGCCTCGATGATCCGGATGGCTTCGCGGGCCCACTGTCGATTGTCGCTCATGGTGGTTTTCTCGTTGAGTCGGCCTTGTTGCAAGGCTCAGCTAACAAGCTTAGGAAAAAACCTACAGCGCGCACAGGTACAGCTGACGTTCAATACGCCCGGCAACTGCTAGGCTCAGGTCCCTGCTGATCGTTCACGTTGTAACGGCATATAACAAAAAAGAATATAACTTTTGTTTTAACAACTAACGGTACGGGTTAGGGTGTGCCACCTTTTGAATTCATCGATGGAGAGCGACCTTGCCTCTGCGTAGCACTTTCACGCGTTTCTTCCAGTTGGAAGCTGCCAGCGGACTGTTATTGATCGCCGCTGCGGCCCTGGCCTTGATCATCAACAATTCCCCGCTGTCGTGGCTTTACAGCAGTTTTCTCGACACTCCGGTCGTGGCGCAAATAGGCGCGTTGCAAATCGCCAAACCGGCGCTGTTGTGGATCAACGACGGCCTGATGGCCCTATTCTTCCTGCTGATCGGCCTGGAAGTGAAGCGCGAAGTCCTTGACGGTCAACTGTCGAAACCGTCGCAAATCGTCCTGCCCGGCGCAGCGGCGATTGGCGGCATGGTAGTGCCGGCGCTGCTCTACTGGTTTCTGAACCGAGATGACCCGACAGCCCTTGGTGGCTGGGCCATCCCGATGGCCACCGATATTGCCTTCGCCCTCGGTGTACTGGCCCTGCTGGGTAAGCGGGTACCGGTGTCGCTTAAGCTTTTCCTGATGACGTTGGCGATCATTGACGACCTCGGCGCAATCATCGTCATTGCGATCTTCTACTCGGGCACGCTCTCGACCCTTTCGCTGTCTCTGGCCGCGACATGCATCGTGGCACTGATCGCGATGAACCGGCTCGGAGTGGTCAAGCTCGGGCCGTACATGATCATCGGCCTGATCCTTTGGGTTTGCGTGCTCAAGAGCGGTGTCCACGCGACACTGGCCGGTGTGACCCTGGCTTTCTGCATCCCCCTGCGCACGAAAAACGCCGAACCTTCGCCGCTGCTGACCCTCGAACACGCCCTCCATCCATGGGTGGCCTACGGCATCCTGCCGCTGTTCGCCTTCGCCAACGCCGGCCTGTCCCTGAGTGGCGTGACGGTCGAAAGTTTCACCCACCACGTGCCGATGGGCATCGCGGTCGGCCTGCTGCTGGGCAAAACCCTCGGTGTCTTCGGACTGACCTGGCTGGCCGTGAAAATCGGCATTGCCGCCCTGCCCCAAGGCGCCAACTGGGGCCAGGTAATGGGTGTGGCAATCCTCTGCGGTATCGGCTTCACCATGAGCCTGTTTGTCGGCTCCCTGGCGTTTGTGCCGGGTGCCAGTGAATACGCTGGGATGGACCGGATGGGGATTTTGACCGGTTCGATACTGGCGGCATTGATTGGTTATGCGGTGACGGCGGCGGCAAGTCGCAAGAGCGCCGCGCTGCAATCCTGATAAACAGAGACAACTCCTAGAGTCATTCAAGACTCGTCCTACAGCCACGATCAGCCTCGTTCGTTAACGTCGCACAGCCCCTTTGTTGGGGGTTGTCGACGTACGAACGCAAGGAAGATCAGTGGCTGGCAATAAGGACATTCCCCGGGTTCAGAACCCTCCGTCAGGCGACGGTCATCACATCACTCACCGCTTTATGACGGCTACCGAACTGGCCGCGCGGGAGGCCCGACAAAACGCTTACGACGCCATGCTCGCAAGACAAGACGCTTTCGAACGGAGTCGTGAGGTCGTCGCGAAAAAGCACGAATCCGTTCGTGCGGGGTGTGTCTTCGCCAAGTCCTGCAATCTGCCGGACGCCATCATCGATTACTCGAATCCTTCCGGGATGGTGCCCACCGACAGCCTCAAGGACTACGGAGAAGTCGCCTGGCTCGGGGCTCGCGAGGCAGACGATGCCGGGCTGCTCAATCTTCAAACCATTAGCGGCAGTACCGTCTCGCTCGGTATCGGCCGAATGGCTCTTCGCGCCCCGGCTATCGCTGTTCCCACCGCAGCACTCGGTGCTGCTGGAACCACCCTATTGGCCGGCCTGGTCGCGTTCTTCTCGACGCCGAGCCTGGGCGACAGCGCGCTGTATACCGAAGATCAGTTACGCGCCCTGAAACAGGCTCGAACTCGTGTTCGGCTAAGGGTCGAGCAACAAGCTGACGGCAGTCTCAAGGGATACGGTTTCTACACCGGCAAGAACCGTGATTGGGAAATGGTTGATGTCGTGCAGTTCAACTTGCGCGGCAGTCAGCAGGTGGCGGATCTGGGAGATGGTATCGAGCTGATCTGGACACCGGCTGTGGATGGTTCCGACATCCTCGGTACTCCAGCGCTGGAGGCTGCGCCGCAAGCGCCGCATATTTGGGTTTATCCGCCGACGAAAGCGGCTGACAGCATCATCGTGAATCCGGTTTACCCGCCGGAATACAAGGATTTCATTCTTGTGTTTCCGGCGGATTCGGGGATAAAGCCGGTTTACATTGTTGTTAGTACCCGAGCTGGAGACTTCGCTCATCACCCAGCCCCTAAGGGACTTGCGGCATTTCCTGATGCTGTAAAAGTGAAGTCCAAAACCAACGTCAAAGGCGGAGGAGCAGAACGTAAACGATGGAAGGACCGGAAAGGTCGAATCTACGAATGGGATTCCATGCATGGCACAGTCGAAATATACGATAGGCAAGGAAAACACCTAGGTGAATTTGATCCGGAAACAGGTGTTCAACTAGAGAAAGCCCTGTCCAAAAGAAGAACCAACAAGTGAGGACGCAAAAATGCATCTATGCATCAGCGGTTTCTTGATAGAAGACAGTGACGATGACTCGCTGAAATTCGAGCTCGATGTCCCAGAACATCAGGAACAGGGAGTAATGAAGGTAATGGGATGGAAGAATTTCGCAGAGGGCGCTGAAGGCGAATTTGCGTTAAACCCCATGCAAATACAACAGATTGAGCAGGTGCTTAAAGAGCCATTGCCCCACCATTTGGCTTTGTATATTGGCGTCGAAGCTTAGCCCTTATAGATGATCAAAATCGGACAAGTACAGATCCCGTTTGTGGCCGACATTCTTTTAGAGACCAGTTGATGTACCACATGGGTCTGCATCAGCACTGATGTACAAATAGTATGAATAAACGGAACGAAAAACACATGGGTCTAAAAATCAGAATCGAGTGGTATGACAAGGAAAGCGAGATAGGTATCGGCGCAGAGTTTTCCAAGGATATGGGCGACGACGAGTCGATACTCAATACTCTTGGCATTCCGGTCGAAAACAACATAAATAACGGAGGTTTTGATGTCGATAGCCATTGGATCGATATTATTCAACCCCACTTTCGCCACTGTATTGACCCGACAACCCACGATTACCAACTATCTTTCGATTACCGCGAGAGCTGGTGATCCAGCCGAGACACTTGACTTACTGCTAACTGGATGGTCAGCCAATTTCGTTAACGTCACGCAGCATCTTCTCGGCGGCTGCGAAGCCAGGTAGAAGGACCTCAAGATGACTGAAGATAAAAAACGTGCGCTATCTATCCATCACTGGTTATTACCTTGATGAAAAACAAGATGATTCATTGCAGTTCCAACTAACCATCAAAGACTATGAGATGAATCAGGCATTAGCTCAATTGACCGAGTCAAAAAAACTGGAAGAAATAGAGCCTGGAGAGCTGGAACTGACAAGCACTCAAATCCTACAGGTTGCAGAACTATTAGAAATCGACTTCCCCGAGGGGCTGGAATATTTTATAGGCCCCCGCGCCGCGCCGTGACAATCCTTAACAAAAAAACCCCAATCAGTCACCTGATCGGGGTTTTCTTTTACCCGTATTCCCGCTTAGTGCGAAACGCGGCTAGTCCCATCTACAGTCGCAATCCGCACCCGCTCGCCAACACGGAACACTTCATTTTCCTGAACCTGTTGCACGTAGGCGCGCATGCTGCCGTCGTCTTCGCGAACGGTGATTTCCACGCCTTGGGCCCGAGTCAGGCCTTCTTCTGTGGCCGAGCCGATCAGGCCGCCAGCGACGGCGCCGATAACTGCAGCAACGATGCTGCCGCGACCGCCACCGATAGCGCTGCCGCCAACACCGCCAACCGCCGCACCGGCAAGGCCGCCGATAGGGGTTTTGGTGCCTTCGATTTTGACCGGTCGCAGGGATTCGATGGTGCCCATGCGAACGGTCTGCACGCGACGCGCTTCGTCACGGGAATAGGAGTCACCGGTCAGGCTCGATTGGCAGCCAGTGAGCAACATCGCCATCGTGGAAAAGGAAGCAACCAGCAGAACAGACTTACGCATAGCATCAACTCCAAAGGACAGGTATTCATTAAACTCCGCAGCTTGACGCCTGTCACGGCCTCGCCCGGATAATTTTGGTTTGATTCAGGCCCGGTACAGGCACTTCCACGAACTCACCACACAGTAGCGGCAAATTCCGGTATCTGCGCCGCCGCCCCAAGGATTGTCATGGATTACTTCATCATTGTCGTCACTACCGTTGCCGGTTTGTATTTCCACTGGTGGCTATACGTGCGGATCAAACGCTGGATGGACCGCGATCTGGCGTTGGCACTGGCGGGTAAGGACGAGCAGAAAAAGGCGTTCATGCTCCAGCAACTGGCGAACGCTCAAGCGCAGAAGATCAAGCGCCGAGACCTGCCGCAGTGGCTTGAAGCCGCTGCGGCAGGGTATCCCGATCGGTAGACGGCTTAAGGTGCCAGACGTTCAAGAATCCAGTCGGCGCACTGAAAGCGGTAGTTGAGGCGATCGTGCAGGCGGCTCGGACGGCCTTGCCAGAACTCGATGCGCTCCGGTAACAAACGGTAACCACCCCAGTGCTCAGGGCAATGAGGTTGTGTGTCGCTGAAACGTTGCTCGGTGTTCTTGAGCAGCGCTTCCAGCTCGGCACGATCGGCGATCACCCGGCTCTGGGGCGAAGCCCAGGCGCCGAGACGACTGCCCAGCGGCCGAACCTGAAAGTAGGCGTCGGACTCTTCAGGCGTAACCTTCACCACCCGCCCTTCGATGCGCACCTGACGCTCCAGGGCCGGCCAGAAAAAGGTCATGGCCGCGAATGGGTTCGCGGCCAGGTGCTGGCCCTTGGCGCTGTCGTAGTTGGTGAAGAAGGTGAAACCCTGCTCGTCCAGCCCCTTGAGCAGCAGAATGCGGCAATGCGGCCGACCGTCCTGATCGACGGTGGCCAAGGTCATGGCGTTGGCTTCCACCGGCGCCTGTTCGGTTTTCACCGCGTCGGCAAACCACTGATGGAACAGCGCGAATGGCTCGGCCGGGGCTTGCGCCTCGGTCAGGCCATCACGGGTGTAATCGCGACGCATATCAGCCAGGCCCTGGGTCATGGCGCATTCCTTTTGGTTAACGAATCACTTTTTAACAGTATCGGTGGCGTCGGCGACTTTTTTCGTGTCGGCAGCGGCTTTGGCCGGGGCAGTCTTCTTCGACGGCGTTGCAGTTTTAGCCGGTGCCTTCTTGGCGGCGGCTTTCTTGGCCGGGGCTTTTTTTGCAGCAGGCACAGCGGCTTTCTTCGCGGCTGGCGCCGGGGTGACCGGTTTGACCACTGGCTTGACGTCCTGGGCAGCGACTAGCTTCACTGGCGCCGGGGCCGGCATGTTGTACTTGCTCAGCAACGCGACCATGGTGTTTTGCGGGGTCACCAGCAGTTCGACGCGACGGTTCAAGGCACGACCTTCATTGCTGTCGTTAGCAGCACGCGGGGCTTCGCCACCCATGCCGCGCAGCATCAGGCGATCACGCTGCAGACCGCTGAGGCGGAAAATCGCTGCCACGGACTGGGCACGCTCCTGGCTCAGTTTCACGTTGGCCGGTGCGGCGCCCGACGTATCACTGTGGCCGAGTACCAGCACGGCAGTCTTTGGATCGACTTCGAGGATTTTCGCGACGCGAGTGAACGGGCCGAGGGTCACCGGCAGCAGCATGGCCGGACGGTCAGGGTTGAACGAGCCGTCTACCGGCGCGGAGACTACCAGCACGTTTTCACGGCGCTCAAGTTGCAGGTGGCTGCCCTTGATCGCTTCGCGCAGGCGCGGTTCATAGTCGTCGAGCCAGGCCTGGGTGACTTTAGGATCAGGCATCGGCACGACTTTGGCAGTAGTGCTTTGCTCTTTACCACCGAACGGCCACCACCAGTTGCCACCGGCTTCGGCCTCAGCCTTGGCCTTGGCCACCTCGACTGGTTTAACTTCAGGTTTGGCTTCAGCTTTCACCTCTGGCTTCTTGTCGAGAACCTCATCGGAACCGAACGGCCAGTACCAAGGGCTGGAGCTTTCAGCCTTGGCAACCGGAGCGGTCGCTGCAGGCTTCAAAGGTGCCGGGGCTGGGGTCGGAGCCGGGCCTTTAGCCGCGACTTTGTCGGAAGAACCGAACGGCCACCAGCTGCTGCCATCCGAGTCATTTTGTGGAGTTTGTGCGCAACCGGTAATAGCGAAGCACAAGGCCAAAGCGAGAGTTTTATTGGATGACATTGGATATCCACAAAATGAAGTAATGAAAAATCAGGCCGGGTTGACCCGGATAAACAGACGCTTGGAAACCATAAAGGCCTTGGGGTTCCGGCCCTGGAACCCCTGAGCGCGTTTTACAGACAAGTGGCCAGGGCCCGCACGAGCGTTTGCGCGCGCGGATCCATCAAGACGTACGGTCCCAGGGTATTTGTCACAAAGCCAAAGGCCACATCGTGTTCCGGGTCGGCAAAACCGGTGGAACCGCCCGCCCCCGGATGACCGAACGCACGAGGGCCGAGGCCGTAGGTGGCGTTGGGGACGTCCGGTTGATCGAGCATGCAACCCAGGCCGAAACGGGTCCGGGTCAGTAAAGTCTTGTCCTCGCCGCGGCTGTGCTCGCGCGTCAGTTCCTCGAGCATTTCGCTTTCCAGCAAGCTGCCATCGAGCAGACCGGCATAAAACCCGGCCAGGCTGCGGGCATTGCCGTGGCCATTGGCGGCCGGTTGCTGCATGCGTCGCCACTCGGGTTTGTTGGTGCTGGTCATGATCGATGGCGGGTTAGTGAACGCCCTCGTGGTCATGGCCGTCGGCTCGCGCATGGTCACTTGCAACAAGCGTTGGGCGGCGGCATCGCCGACATTGCCTTTGCCACGGGCGATGTGCGCCACGCGATGGAACTCCTGGTCCGCCAGGCCGACGTGGAAATCCAGGCCCAAAGGCTTTGCAACCCGCGCCACGATGGCCTCACCCGGCCCACGACCGTCGGCACGACGCAGCAACTCACCGACCAGCCAGCCGTAGGTGATCGCGGCGTAACCGTGACCAACCCCCGGCGTCCACCACGGTTCTTCAGCGGCCAAGGCGTCAACCATGGTTTGCCAGTCGTAAAGGGCTTCCGGGGCCAACAGCTCACGCAACGCCGGCAGACCGGCCTGATGGCAGAGTAATTGACGCAGGGTCACGGACTCTTTGCCGGCGGCGGCGAACTCGGGCCAGTAGCGGGCAACCGGTGCATCCAGTTGCAGCTTGCCTTCGGCCACCAGTTGCAGGGCGGTGACCGCGGTAAAGGTCTTGGTGCAGGAGAACAGATTGGCGATGGTGTCGCTGTGCCAGGCTTCGGTGCCATCCTTGTCAGCGCTACCGGCCCAAAGGTCGACCACGGTTTCACCGCCGATCTTGATGCACAACGCTGCACCGCGTTCCTGAGAATCGTCGAACAGCGCCGCGAAAGCCTCACGCACCGCTTCGAACTTCAGCTCGTAAAAACCCTGAATCTGCACCCGCAACTCCCCGGATATAAAGCTCTACAAAGTGCCCGCATTGTTCCAGCCCCAGAGGGTTTTGGGAACTGTTGCGGGCTGGGCGGTCGGTTGCCCATGGATGGGATCAGAATTTTATGGTGCCTTGGCGGGCGCCATCGCGAGCAGGCTCACTCCCACAGGGTTCACGCTGGACCATTGTGGGAGCGAGCCTGCTCGCGAAGAACGATAACGCGGTCTAACAGGACTCAGTGGCCATTGCCGGAATGCCCACCCGCATGGCCAGCGCCCTGCCCTGCACCTTTGCCAGCATCGGCTTTTCTGCCGCCCTCAGCTTCTTGATCGGCTTTATCCGCCTCAGCCTTGGCCTTCTCTGCTTCTTTGCCGAGCTGATCGATGGTCTGCAAATTGCTCTTGCGCACGCTATCGACGAAACCCTGGAACGGCAGATCGGTAATGCCCACCAGCCCGAAGTGACCGTTCTCGCCATCCAGCAGACGACCGGTAACCGGTTGATCAAGGTATTGGAACCAGTGCACGCCGACGATCGACGGCTCGCTCATCGCCTGTTTGAGGAAGTTGGCGTAAGCGGGCCCACGGTCTTCTTCCTTGGCCAATTGCGTCACGCCGCCCCAGAACGGGCCGCGATCCGCGGAGCCGAAGTTGAACTCGGTGACCAGCACCGGTTTGTCCAGGCTGCGCAGTATGGCGAAGTCGTAACTGTCCTGCGGTTGCAGGGTGTACATGTTGAAGCTCAATACGTCGCAATACTTCGCACAGGACTCAACCGCTTCCGGGGTGCTGTTGGCGAAGCGGCCGCCCAGCAACAGCTGGTTCGGCGCGTGCCACTTGAGCGAATCGGAGAGGGTCTTGAAGTACGTGTCGGCGAAGACCTTCTGGAAGTATTTGAAGTCTGCCTCGATTTCCGGAAATTCGGCGCTTGGCAGCGGCGGCACGAAGCCCGGGTCTTCCATCAATTCCCAGGCCGGCAAATCAATGCCCCAGGCTTTGGAAAGGCCCGCCTGATTGCGGTACTTATCCCGCAATTGCTTGAGGAACGCGCGTTTGGCCGGCACGTCGGTGGTCATCTTCAAGGTGCCGTAGACCAAGGCGTAACGGGCTTTCGGGTCATCGCCGGGACCGGCCCAGGCCAGTTCGTTATCGGCGAAGTAGCCGATCAGCCAAGGATCGTCGCGATGGTCCCGCGCGGCGATGGCCACGGCACGTTCGGTAGCCATGGCGAAACGCGGGTCAAACGGGTCGGGCATGCCGCCCCACCAGTCAGTGCCGGTGCTAATGCTGGCGTAATCGCCGACGATCGACAGCGGCAAGGTGTAGGGCAGGCGATCAGCGTTGGCCAGCACCGGGGCGCTCCAGTTGCCGATAGTGTTGAAGCCCCAGGCTTGCAGGCGATCCAGGGTGTGGCGGGCCCAGCGCTGTTCATCAACCACTGCTTTGCAGGGTTCGGCAGGTGTTTGCTCAGCGGCTTTCGCCGCAGTCGCGTCAGCGGCACCGGTTCTGGCGGCTTCGGCAACACCGGCTTCGGCCGTCGCAGGAACGACCGGTTGCTCGGCAGCCTTCTCCACTGCTGCCGCAACCGCGTCAGCCTTGGCTGCTTCGGCGACACCGGCCTTGGTGTCGCTGGTCACCACACACGGCGAGCCATACAAACGCTGCAAGTTGGCGCCATAGAAGTCGTACCAGCGACCGGCATTGTAGCCACGGCCCTTATCGACGCCGTTGCCACCGCGATTATCGCCTTCGCCATAATGGCTGGCCAACAGCTCGTCGGGTTTGGGCAGCGATTCGAACATCCACTCGCGGCCGGCGACGTAGGTCTGATTGACATCCGGGGTGACGGTGTTGACCCCGAGCGAATAGAACGGATGGCCTTCCGGGGTTACCAGATACCAGCGACCGTCGCGTTTTTCGGTGCGAAAAAAGCCGCTGGCCTTGAATGCCGGGCCTTTGGTCCAGCCGCCAAACTTGTCCAGGGACGACTTCTCGCGCTCGGCCAGCCAGGTTTTCAGTTGCTGCTGTTCCTTGGCGGCGGCGCTTTTCAGTTGCTCGTCGCTGCTGACTTTCTCTGGCCATTTGGCCCGGGTCGACTGGCCGTAAGCGTCTACCAGGCCGCCAAAAGCCGCTTGGGTAACCGCATCGCCGTCCTGCACGCCAAAGCGTTCCAGCAGGATGCTCTGGGCGACTTTCGGCTGATCCATCGACAAGGTCATCGACACCACCTGGCTGCGCTCCAGCTCACCGGCGCTGCTGGCCAGCAATACACGTTGGCCATTGAACATCATCGGCATCGGCGGGCCGGCTTTCAGGCCCAGGCTCAATGGCGTAAAGGGCGTTAGCGGCACCAATAGGGTTTGCGCAGGGCCGGCCGGCAAATCGACGCGGCTGATCAGCGTCTTGCCGTCGTTGCTCTGGATTTTCACATACAGGGTCACAGCCCAGTTCATTGCGCTCTGAATCCGCAAACTCATGAAGCCCGACTGCGACCAGTCCCAGGCGCCCACCTGCGGGGTCAGACGCAAGGTCGGTTGTGCCGCAGGGTTGAACGTCACCCGACGCAGCACTTCGCCTTCGGCCGTTTGCTCGGCGTTGGATTGCGGCAGGCTGGCGTCCTGAGTCGCCACCTGGACCACATCGGCGGGGCGCACAAAGTTGAACAGCGTCTGTTGGCCGGCAGGAGCCGCCAGCAATGGGGCCGCGAACATCAGAGCGAAAACGGCAGGTAACGAACGGCGCAGCGAACGGCGAATCATGAGAACGAAATTCTCCCTAACGACCCAAATGGGCCAGTGGAAAAGCGATGGCAGAGAGATAGACAACGCGGTGGGCAAATTTGCCCACCGGTGTATCAGGAAATTTCACGCCGGAAGGGAGGCAACGCATTGAGGATTGCCTTGCCATAACGCTGGGTGACCAGGCGTCGATCGAGCAAGGTGATGGTGCCGCGGTCTTCTTCGGTGCGCAGCAAGCGACCGCAGGCCTGGACCAGCTTCAGCGAAGCATCGGGCACGGAGATTTCCATGAACGGATTGCCACCCCGAGCCTCGATCCACTCAGCCAGGGCCGCTTCGACCGGATCATCGGGCACCGAAAAGGGAATCTTCGCGATCACCACGTGCTCGCAGTACGCACCCGGCAAATCGACCCCTTCGGCGAAACTCGCCAGGCCGAACAACACGCTGGAATCACCGCCATCGACCCGCGCCTTGTGCTTGTTCAGGGTTTCCTGTTTCGACAGGTTGCCTTGAATGAACACTTGCTTGCGCCAGTCGCGGTCGAGGCCGTCGAACACGTCCTGCATCTGTTTGCGCGAGGAGAACAGCACCAGGGTGCCACGCGAACCTTCCACCAAGGCCGGCAAGTCGCGGATGATCGCTGCGGTGTGGGCCGGCGCATCACGCGGATCGGCCTTCAGGTCCGGCACCCGCAGCACGCCAGCGTCGGCGTGATGAAACGGGCTTGGAACCACTGCGGTCACGGCTTTTTTCGGCAGGCCGGCGCGCATGCGGAAGCGATCGAAGGTGCCGAGCGCGGTCAAAGTCGCGGAGGTCACCAGAGCGCCGTAAGCCACATTCCACAAATTGCGACGGAGCATTTCCGCCGCGAGGATCGGGCTGGCGTTGACCTCGATGTCGAACAGCGAGCCGCTTTCGGCCAGGGTCAGCCAGCGAGCCATCGGCGGGTTGTCTTCCGGGTCTTCAGCGGTGAACGCGACCCACAACTCCCAGTTGCCCGAAGAACGGGACAACAGGCTGCCGAACAGCGGGTACCACTCCTCGGCCTGATTGCTGGCGATGCCGATGTTGACCTCGCCATCCATGCCTTCCTTGAGCAGTTCGGTGAGACGGGTAAACAGATCGGTCAGACGGGCGAAACCCTTCTTCAGCTCGACGCCCATTTCGCGCATGTGCTCGGGAATCACCCCGGCGACGAAGCGATGACGCGGCCGCTCACGGCCTTCGACGTCTTCGCCCGGTTTGAAATCGGCGACCTGCTCGCAGGCGCTGAACATGAATTGCTGCTGGGTCTTGATCTCCCGCGCGAGTTCCGGCACTTGTTCGATCAACTTGCCCAGGTCGCCCGGCAGCGGATGCTGGGCCAGCAATTTGGTGAGGTTCTTGGCGGTGGTTTCCAGCCAGTCGGCGGTGGAACGCAGGCGCGTGTAATGGGCGAAATGGCCGATGGCCTTGTCCGGCAGGTGGTGGCCTTCGTCGAACACGTAGATGGTGTCGCGCGGGTCCGGCAACACGGCGCCGCCGCCCAGCGCCAGGTCGGCCAGGACCATGTCGTGATTGGTGACGATCACATCGACCTTGCCCATGCCTTCGCGGGCCTTGTAGAAGGCGCACTGGCCGAAGTTCGGGCAATGGCGATTGGTGCATTGGCTGTGATCGGTGGTCAGGCGCGCCCAGTCGGCGTCTTCCAGGGCGGTGGACCAACTGTCGCGGTCGCCGTCCCACTTATTGCCGGCGAGTTTCTCGATCATGCTGGTGAACAGCTTCTGACTGGCTTCGTCGACCTCGATCTTGAAGCCTTCTTCTTCAAACAGCTGCGCCGTGGCGGTTTGTGCGTGACCTTCCTGGAGCAACATGTCGAGCTTGGACAGGCACATGTAGCGCCCGCGTCCCTTGGCCAGGGCGAAGCTGAAATTCAGCCCGCTGTTGCGCATCAGGTCGGGCAAATCCTTGTAGACGATCTGCTCTTGCAGGGCCACGGTGGCCGTGGCGATCACCAGGCGTTTGCCCGCAGCCTTGGCCGTGGGGATGGCGGCCAGGCTGTAGGCCACGGTTTTGCCGGTGCCGGTGCCGGCTTCCACCGCGACAATCGCAGGGTCGCCACTGCGCCGGCCTTCGTCATCGGTGTCGATGTCACCGAGGACCTTGGCAATTTCGGCGATCATCAGGCGTTGGCCGTAGCGCGGCTTGAGGCTCTTGGCTTCGAGAAAACGCGAGTAGGCGCCCTGGATCGTGGTTTTGAGTTCAGTGCTGATCATGGATTGTCGGGCGCAAAAAACGCTGGATAAATTTTCAGTGGTTCGGTTCGGCGGCTATCATACCGCGCTAATTAATCCCGCGCAGAACGGAGTACCTCAATGACACCTTTTGGCATCGTTTACACCCTGCATGTCCTGTCAGCCCTGGTCTGGGTCGGCGGCATGTTTTTCGCGTGGATGGTCTTGCGGCCCGCGGCGATGAAGGCACTTGAAGGCCCTGCCCGACTGAAGCTGTGGGTAGAAGTGTTTCAAGGCTTTTTCCGCTGGGTCTGGGTTGCGGTGGTGCTTTTGCCGATCAGCGGTGTGGGCATGATTCATTTGCAGTACAGCGGTTTTGAAGCGGCGCCGCGGTATGTGCAGGTGATGATGGGGTTGTACGTGGTGATGACGGCGCTGTTTATCCGGATTCAGGCCTTGTTATTGCCAGAGTTGCGCACGGCAGTGGCGGCGCAGGACTGGCCGACCGGCGCGGCGACGCTTGGGAAAATTCGCAAGTTGGTGGGGATTAATCTGCTTGTCGGGTTGGTGCTGGTGGCGATTGCTGCGGCACGGCCGTGATCGTTCCCACGCTCTGCGTGGGAATGCCTCAAGGGACGCTCCGCGTCCAGTGACGCGGAGCGTCACGGGCTGTATTCCCACGCAGAGCGTGGGAACAATCAAAACTCGGTCGCTTTTACAACCGCTGCACGGTCACCGCCCCCTCCGCTCCGGCAGGCCCCGGCTGACCATCAGCGCCAGGACGACCATTTTTTCCGCCATCAGCCTTGTAAACAAAGCAGCCCTTGGCCTTGCCACCCGCACCCGGCTTACCGCCAGGCCCGGCCACGCCACCGTCGCCGCCGGCCACCTGAACCTTGATCAGTTCCGCCGGGTAATCGCGCGGCACTTCCAGGCGAACCAGTGCACCCGGCGCGCCTGGCTGACCGTCGCTACCATCACTGCCATCGGCACCACGACCGGCCTGGCCCCAGGTACAACCCGGCGCCTGACCGTTGGCCCCATCGAGACCGACGAAACCCGGCGCGCCCGCGCCGCCGCGAGCGTCTACCAACAGTTGCGGCGCACTCAGTGACTTGATCTGCAAGTTCAGGTTACGCCCGGAACGGGCGGCCTTGAGATAAGTCCCCGGCGCGCCGCGAGCCGTGATCTGGCTGCCTTCCGACAACTGCGCTCGACTGACCTTCAGCTCAAGCGGCTGTTCGCCGGGGACGATGGCGATCCGCGCTTCACGCCCCAGACGCAATTCACCGACGGATACCTCGGTCACATTCGAAGGAATCAACAACGTGCCGTAGTCGGCCACTTCCAGGCGTTCCAGTTGCAAGGTGCTGGCGGTGTTGGGCAAACGCATCAGCGAGTTGGTTTCGACGCTCACCACCTGGGCGCAGGCCAACGGGCTGATGAGTGCAGCGAGCAAACAGAGTTTACGCATGGGAAGCCTTAGACGCGGTCGGAGCCGGGATGGTTTGCAGGTGGAAAACGCCGAAAAACAGGATCTTCAGGCGATCTCGCCAAGGATGAGCACGACCTCTGAGGCTACGGAAACAGAACACCGCCTCAAGAAGATGAAGGCAGGCCAGCAGGCCGCCAGCCAGATCGACCAGCAGATGCAGAGGATTGACAAACGGCATGAGCTGATTGGTCAACACCACCAGCCAGAACAGCAGGGTCAACAACTTCCCCAGCCCCCAAAACACGTTCATACGCTCCCCCGTTGAGAATTATTCTTTGGCGCACAGTACCGGCTTCCACGCGGGATAAGCCAGAGGGCAACGGAAAATTCTTCATAACGGCTGCCGTATGGCCGCCGGAGCGCCCTTATTTGTCGCCCGACGGCTCTATCACGGGGCTCAGCGATTGACGTGCAATTCCACCCGGCGGTTTTTCGCTCGCCCTTCTTCCGTTTCGTTATCGGCCACCGGCTGACTTTGGCCCTTGCCCTCGCTGGTGAGCTTGTTCGGCGCCAGGCCCTGGCTCAACAGGTAGGCCGCCACGCTACTGGCGCGACGTTCCGAGAGCGCCTGGTTATAGGTGTCCGAGCCGACGCTGTCGGTATGTCCGATCACCTTGATGCTCACCACTTCGGCGCTTTGCAGTTTGGGCATCAACGAATCCAGCTTGCTCTGCGCGGCAGGCGTCAGTTCGGATTGGTTGAAGGCAAACAGTACGTCGTCCGCGTCGCTCAGGGTGATGACCTCCGATTGCACTGGTTCAGGTGTCACGCTGACCGGGTACTGCGGCAATGGGCAACCATGATGTTCCACGGGGGTATTGGCCGGCGTATCAGGACAGCGATCACGTCGATCGAAAACCCCATCGTCGTCTTCGTCGCCGTCCTGGGCGTAACAGATCAAGCCACCGGTCAAGATACCGAGCGCCGCCCCACCGGCCGCCCAAGCGCTACTTTGCAGAGCGCCCAGACCGCCACCGGCCAGACCGCCGATAACGCTGCAGATTGGCCAGGTTCGTTGATTGAGGGGGGCGGTGCCATCGCTGTGAGTAGCGCAACCGGTCAACAGGCTGCCCAGCAGCACAACCGGCAAGACGGTCCGTGTAAGAACACTCATGGTGAAAGCTCCTGTGTTACCGGCCAATGCCGGTCACACAGGAGTAAAGACCCGCATCCGCGACTGCACAAGCCGCGGAGCATGAGGGGTTTAGCGGTTGATTTGGATTTCCGTGCGACGGTTCATCGAGCGGCCGTCAGCGGTTTTGTTATCGGCAACCGGCTGGCTTTCGCCGGCACCGGTGACAGAGACAAAGCTGCTGCGTGGTACACCTTGGGAAATCAGGTATTCAACGACCGAGTGCGCACGACGATCCGACAGTCTCTGGTTATAGGTATCGCTGCCGACGCTGTCGGTGTGACCGGTTACAGTCAGTCGAGCGTCAGGCGCTTCCGCTTTCAAGCGAGTGGCGATTTTATCGAGTACCACTTTGTCGGCAGGGGTCAGTGTGGCCTTGTCAAACTGGAAGTGAACATCGCGAATGACGATGACCTCTTCTTTAACCACGGCCGTTTCTTCGACCACTGGCGCAGGCACCGGTGGAGGGCAACCGTCGGCATCGACCCGCACGCCTTTAGGTGTTCCCGGGCACTTGTCGCGGCTATCCGGCACGCCGTCGCCGTCTTCGTCGCCATCACCGTGAACCCAGCAATAGGCCGCAGCCGTGCCGCCGACGAGCAGCGCGCCATACCCCGCCCATGCCGAGCTCTCGGTCGCGCCGAGACCTGCACCCACGACACCACCGACCGCCGCACAGGTCGGCCAGTCGGTTTTCTGCAAACCTGCGCAACCAGTCAGCACACTGGTTAGCAGAACCAAGGGTAATGCTGTGCGAACTATGCTCATCTAGTTTTCTCCTGAGGGGATCGGCTTAGAACCGATTCAGGTAGTAAAGACCCGAGTTTTAATCTCCGCCAGCAATAGGCCATTGCCGTTTTGCCCCGTGTTCACGGTAGATCGACGCTTTTGCGACAAACCAGCTCTAGGCCCGGCTCTTTGAGCAGGCTAGTCTTGGCAGCTCTGATTGAGGATCTTCGATGATTGCAGGTATTTCTTCGCGCACGCCCCAGCAGGCGTTGGCCGCTTTGCTTGATCGTTACGCCCCCGCGCGCCTGTTGCTGATTGGCGCCAGTGAGTTCCCCGCGCTGGAGGCCTTCAAGCTGGCGCACCCGGACACTTGTGTGGCCCATGCGGCACCTGGCCCGTTGCCTGCTGAACTGGCGGCGCGCCGGTTTGACCTGGCGCTGGTGGTCGATTGCCTCGAACACTTGCCCAAACGCGATGGCCTGAACCTGCTTGGCGGGATCCGCAACCTCAACGCCAGTCGCATCGCGGTGCTGGCGGACTTGCCGGCCAGCGGTTGGCAGGAGACCGATTTTTTCTCCCTGGCGCTGCAAGCCAGCGAACGCTTCCAGCGCGACGATCAAGTGCTGACCCTGTTTACCTATGATCTGCTTGACTATAAACAAGTCCCCGACTGGCTTAACTCACGGTTCTGGGCCAATCCGGAAAACTTCGGGAAATATTGGTGGTAACGCAATGAGTACATCCATTTGCCCCTGCGGTAGCGGCACCCCGCTTGATGCCTGCTGCGGTCATTACCATGCCGGTCATCCGGCGCCGTGTGCCGAAGCCTTGATGCGTTCGCGCTACAGCGCCTACGTACTGGGGCTGATCGATTATCTGGTGGCGACTACCCTGCCCGCTCAACAGGCGGGCCTGGATCGACAATCCATCAGCGACTGGAGCGCCCAAAGCACCTGGCTGGGTCTTGAAGTGGAAAGCTCCGAGGTCTTGGGCGGTCAGCCGGAACATGCCTTCGTGACCTTTACCGCGCGCTGGCACGACGGCAGCGGTGAGCACAGCCACCGCGAACGCTCGTCGTTCGTACAGAACGCCGGCCGCTGGTATTTCATCGATCCCACCGTGCAACTCAAGGCCGGACGCAATGATGCGTGCCCTTGCGCCAGCGGACAGAAATTCAAGAAGTGTTGTGCGGGTTATTTCAGCAGTTGAGTTGAGGTAACGATCAAAAGCTAGACTGGGGTTCAAGGGAGAAGAATTACCATGACCACCCAGCGGCGCGTCCTACAGATGCTCACCCTTCTCCTGTTTCTGGGGCTCGGCGGTTGTGCGTCCTGGTTCGGCAACGATGAACCCGAACCGCAGGTGCATCTGGCCAAGGTCGAAGTGATCCAGGCGAAATTGATGCAGCAAAAATTCTTGCTGCACTTTCGTGTCGACAACCCCAACGACAGCGATCTGACGGTGCGAGGCATCGAGTACCGCATTCACTTGGGCGACATGCTGCTGACCGAAGGCGAGCACGAACACTGGTTTACGGTCGGCCCCAAACGCAGTGCCTACTTTAAAGTACCGATCCGCACCAACCTGTGGCCCAAGGTGCGGGATCTGGTGAAACTGCTGAAAAAACCCGACCAGCCCATTCCCTATCGTCTGGAAGGAGAACTGGAAACCGGTTTATTCATCGCGCACTACGTGCACCTGGCGCGCAATGGCGTGATAATCCCCGCCGATTTAATTCCGGAGCAAAACCGATGACCCAGCAACCCCATGTCCATGGCCCTGACTGCAACCACGATCATGACCATCACGACCACCATGATCACGACCATGGCCATGTCCACGGCCCGAACTGCGGCCACGCTCACCAGGAACCGGTGCGCAATGCCCTGAAAGACGTCGGCCGCAACGACCCTTGCCCTTGCGGCAACGGCAAGAAATTCAAGAAGTGCCACGGCGCTTGATGCTTCGGGCGAAGATCTTCTTCGCCTGTTGAATCGCCTTCGCGAGCAAGCCCGCTCCCCCAAGGATCTACGTCGTTCATAGAACCCATGTGGGAGCGAGCCTGCTCGCGATGACTGCGGCACATCCACCATCAATGTGTCAGTTACACCGCTTTCGCGAGCAGGCTCGCTCCCACAGGGATTTCAGCCAGGCTGCAAAATATGTGCGGTACTCACGACCGTCGCATACTCCCCGTGCAAATTGCCCAACGACATCGCATGCACTTCCTCGGCTGAATGGGCATTACCGAAGTAGTCAGCCTTGTCGAAGGTAAAACACGCATCCCCCGCCACCCACGTATCAAACCCCAGGTTCCCGGCCGTTCGCGCCGTGGACTCCACCGAGTTGTTGGTCGCCACGCCGACAATGACCAACTGATCGATCCCCGCCGTTCGCAAACTCGTCTCGAGCCCCGTCGCACAAAACGCATCCGGCACCTGCTTTTGAATAAGCTGCTCACCGGTCTGTGGCTGGAACCGTTCCTGAAATTCCACCCCCGATTGCTGCGGCCAGAACACTGATTCCGGCGACCGGGACACGTGCTGCACATGAATCACCGGTCGCCCGGTTCGACGCCAATGCCCTAGCAAATCGAGGATTCGCTGCTCCGCCTGAAGATTGTTTCGGCGACCGAGCCTGGGATGCAGGATGCCTTTTTGTTGATCGATGATGATCAGCGCCGCGTTGGTTTTGAGCTCCATGCCGGTTTTTCTCATGCGGGGTCATTGAATTTCCCGCACTTCAGCATCACCTGTTGCTACAGGCAAGCTATCGAACGCAAACGGGACGACCTGATGCCGGCGTTTGCTGTGCGCAAGTAACGACATCTTTTGATTTGGAGTACTCCATGATCGACCTGTATTACTGGACCACCCCCAACGGTCACAAAATCTCGATATTCCTGGAAGAAGCCGGCCTGCCCTACAACGTGCACCCGATCAACATCAGCCAGAACGACCAGTTCAAACCCCAATTCCTGAAAATTTCCCCGAACAACAAGATTCCAGCCATCGTCGATCCCGAACCGGCCGATGGCGGTGAACCGCTGGCATTGTTCGAGTCCGGGGCGATTCTGCTGTACCTGGCAGAGAAAACCGGCAAGTTCCTGCCCAAAGACTTGCGCGGGCGCCAGCAAGCGCTGCAATGGTTGTTCTGGCAAATGGGCGGCCTGGGGCCGATGGCCGGGCAGAATCATCACTTCAGCCAATTCGCGCCGGAGAAAATCCCCTACGCCATCAAGCGCTACATCGACGAAACCGCCCGCCTCTACGGGGTACTCGACAAGCAACTGGCCGATAAAGACTTCGTCGCCGGCAGCGAATACAGCATTGCCGACATGGCGATCTACCCGTGGATCGTTTCCCACAAGTGGCAGAGCCAGAACCTGGAAGACTTCCCCAACGTGCTGCGCTGGTTCAACCACATCCAGAGCCGTCCGGCGACGGTGAAGGCGTATGCCCTGGTGGCCAAAATCAACCCGCCTAAATCCTGACCTTCATTGAAGATCGTTCCCACGCTCTGCGTGGGAATGCAGCCCGGGACGCTCCGCGTCCCATCAAGAGCCGAACGCGGAGCGTCCGTTGAGGCATTCCCACGCAGAGCGTGGGAACGATCACCGAAGAAATAACCCCGCCGCCGCTTGCGCGGGCACCTCCTGCTCACTAACGTAGCGCCTTTACTGACGCTACCCCCCGCAGGAGCTTTGCCATGGCCTCGCCAGCCCTTACACATTTTCTTCCCCGGTTCGGCGTTGCCGCAGCAGTGGCCGGTGTTTTGAGCCTGACCGGTTGTCAGACCTGGAACACCCAGAACACCCTCCCGCCGACCATCGGCGTGCAACCGCTCAAGGGCCTGGCGCAGAACGTTTCGGTACGCCGCAATGCCATGGGCATGCCGCTGATCGAAAGCAACACCTTCCACGACGCGCTGTTCGCCCTCGGTTACGTCCACGCCACCGACCGCATCACGCAAATGGTCACGTTGCGCCTGTTGGCTCAGGGTCGTTTGTCGGAGATGTCCGGTTCGGACCTGCTCGACGCTGACCGCTACATGCGTGCCGTCAATCTGAAGAAAAGCGCCGGCGAGCTGTACAAGGCGTCTTCGCCGCGCCTCAAACGCTTCTTCGAAGTCTATGCACGCGGCGTCAACGCCTACCTGTTCCGTTATCGCGACAAGCTGCCGGCGGACCTCGCGGCCACCGGCTACAAGCCTGAATACTGGAAGCCGGAAGACTCGGCGCTGATTTTCTGCCTGCTGAATTTCAGTCAATCGGCCAACCTGCCGGAAGAAATCTCCTCGCTGATGCTGGCCCAGACCGTCAGCAACGACAAACTCCCGTGGCTGACCCCGTCCGCCCCCGATGAAAAACTGCCGCTGGCCGAAGCTGAAAAACTTCAGGGCATCAAGCTCAACGGGCAAATCCCGGGGCTGGCCGAGATCAGCAAAGCCACGAGCCAACTGTCCGATCTGAATCTGTTGGGCGCCACCTCATCGAACAACTGGGCGATCGGCCCGCAACGCAGCCGCAGCGGCAAAAGCCTGCTGGCCAGCGATAGCCATGGCCCCTTGGGCGTGCCGTCGTTGTTCAATTACGTGCAGATCCGCGCGCCCAAGTATCAGGCATCTGGCGTAACCGTTGCCGGTTTGCCGATGGTCCTCGGCGGTTTCAACGGCAAAGTGGCGTGGAGCATGACCACTGTCATGGGCGACAACCAGGACCTGTTCCTGGAAAAAATCAAACGCCAGGGCAACGGACTTTCCTACGAGGTGGGTGGCAAATGGCAACCGGCGATCGTGCGCAACGAAACCTACTTCGTCAAAGGCCAGCGGCCGATTCGCGAAGTGGTGTACGAAACCCGCCATGGCCCGCTGCTCAATAGCGCCCAAAGCACGACGCTGGCCAACGGTTTCGGCCTGGCCTTGCAGACGCCGAACTTCACCGATGACAAGACCCTGGACGCGTTTTTCGACCTGTCCCGCGCCCAGACCGTCGAGAAAGCCTCGGACGCCAGCCGCGAAATCCGCGCCATCGCGCTGAACCTGGTATTTGCCGACGCCAGCAACATCGGTTGGCAAGTCACCGGGCGCTTCCCGAACCGTCGCGAAGGCGAAGGCCTGCTGCCGTCGCCGGGCTGGGAAGGTCGTTACGATTGGGATGGTTACGCCGACCCGATGCTCCATCCCTATGACCAGGATCCGGCCCAAGGCTGGCTCGGCACCGCCAACCAGCGAGTGATTCCGCATGGCTACGGCATGCAACTGTCCAACTCCTGGTCGGCGCCGGAGCGTGGCGAACGCCTGGCCGAACTGGCGGGCGTGGGCAAACACGACACGCGCAGCCTGATCGCCATGCAATACGACCAGACCACCACTTTCGCGGCCAAGCTGAAGAAAATGTTCGAAGCACCGGGCATGGCCAAACCACTCAAGCAGGCCATTGAAGCGTTGCCTGAGGCGGACCGTGGCAAGGCTCGCGAGGCGTACACCCGCCTGATGGCCTTCGACGGCAAACTCAGCCCGACCTCCGCCGATGCAGCGATTTACGAGCTGTTCCTGCAGCAAAGCACCCGGCAAATCTTCCTCGACGAACTGGGCCCGGAAAGCAGCCCGGCGTGGAAAGCCTTTATTGCCAACGGCAAGTTGTCCTACGCGGCCCAGGCCGATCACCTGTTGGGGCGTGAGGACAGTCCGTTCTGGGATGACGCTCGCACACCGCAAAAAGAAGACAAACCGGCGATCCTCGCCCGCAGCCTGACGGCCGCGATCAGCGCGGGCGACAGTCAGTTGGGCGGCGACCACAAAGCCTGGCAATGGGGCAAACTGCACCGCTACGAGTGGAAAAACACCAGCGGCCAGACTGTCCGCGGGCCACTGGCGGCCGGTGGCGACCACACCACACTGAATACCGCAGCATTCGCCTGGGGCCAGGATTTCACCACCACCCTGGCGCCGGCCATGCGCTTTATCGTCGACTTCGGCCAGGCGGAACCGCTGATGGGGCAGAACGGAACCGGGCAATCCGGTAATCCGGCGAGCCACAACTACCTCGACAGCATTGATCCGTGGCTGAAAGGGCAATACATGAGCTTGCCGATGCAGCCGCAGAACTTTGACAAGGTGTACGGCAACAAGCGGTTGACCCTTACCCCTGGCAAGTAACCCCGCCGCCACCTGACCGCTTGATCGTTCCCACGCTCCGCGTGGGAATGCAGCCAGGGACGCTCCGCGTCCCAAGAGCGGACGCGGAGCGTCCCTTGAGGCGTTACCACGCAGAGCGTGGGAACGATTTTGAATTCCCGAAAAATAAATAGAACTTCTCGTCTCGCGCAAACCTCCTAGCTAACAGGCCTATCCATTCTGGTAACAACATGGATCTTGTTATCGCGCGTCCTGAAGGTTTGTACTGCCCGGTCGGGGATTTCTACATCGACCCGTGGCGTCCGGTCGAACGTTCGGTCATCACCCACGCTCACGGCGACCATGCCCGCATCGGCAACCGGCATTATCTGGCGGCCGCTCCCGGCGAAGGGATTTTGCGGGCGCGACTGGGCCAGGGCATCAACCTGCAAACCCTGCCTTACGGTCAACCCCTGACCCACCATGGCGTCACTTTGAGTTTTCACCCCGCCGGGCATGTCCTCGGCTCGGCACAGGTGCGCCTGGAATATCGCGGCGAAGTCTGGGTCGCCTCGGGCGACTACAAGGTCGAACCCGACGGCACTTGCGCGCCGTTCGAGCCCGTGCGCTGCAATACCTTCATCACTGAATCGACCTTCGGTCTGCCGATTTATCGCTGGCAACCCCAGGCGCAGGTTTTTGCCGAGATCAATCAGTGGTGGCAAGCCAACGCCGCCGACGACAAAACCAGCGTGCTGTTCTGCTATGCGTTCGGCAAGGCGCAGCGAATTCTCCACGGCATCGATGCCAGTCTCGGTCCCATTCTGGTGCATGGCGCCGTGGAACCGCTCAATCAGGTTTATCGCGAAGGTGGTATTTATTTACCGCCCACGATCTATGCCGGCGAAGTACAAAAGAGCGACCCCATGATGCGCAAGGCGCTGGTCCTGGCCCCGCCTTCGGCTGGCGGCAGCAGCTGGATGCGGCGCTTCGGTGACTACAGCGATGGTTTCGCCAGCGGCTGGATGCGTTTGCGCGGCACTCGGCGGCGACGTGGTGTGGATCGTGGCTTCGTATTGTCTGACCACGCCGACTGGCCGGGCCTGCTCTGGGCCATCGAACAAACCGGTGCCGAGCGCGTGAGAGTGACCCACGGTTCGGTTGGGGTACTGGTGCGCTATCTGCGCGAACAAGGTCTTGATGCCATGGGTTTCAGCACCGAGTACGGCGACGATGAGGAGGAAAACTCAGCCGTCGAACCCGAGAGCGCCGAGGTGCTGCCATGAAGGCCTTTGCCGATTTGTATGCCGAACTCGATGCCACCACCTCGAGCAACGCCAAACTGGCGGCGATGCAACGCTACTTCGCCGAAGCCGCGCCGGAAGATGCCGCATGGGCTGTTTACTTTTTGTCCGGCGGGCGTCCTCGGCAACTGGTGCCGGTACGCATCCTGCGAGAGTTGGCGGTGGAAATCTCCGGCCTTTCGCCGTGGCTGTTCGAAGAAAGTTATCAAGCGGTCGGTGATCTGGCGGAAACCATTTCGCTGGTGCTGCCCGAAGCGCTTCACCGCTCCAACGATGGATTGGCGATCTGGATTGAACACAAACTGCTGCCGCTACGCGGTGAAACCCCGCAAGTCCTCGCCGAGCGACTGCCTGCCCTGTGGTCGCAACTGGACCGTCAGAGCCTGATGCTCTGCATCAAACTGATCACCGGCAGTTTCCGCGTCGGCGTCTCCAAGTTACTGGTCACCCGCGCCTTAGCGGCCATGGCCGGGCTCGACAGCAAACGCGTCGCCCAACGTCTGGTGGGTTACACCGACCTGTTCAACCGCCCGACCGCGTCCGGTTACTTGAAGTTGATCGCCGCCGAATCGTCTGCCGAACATGCGCAACGGGGCGGTCAGCCCTACCCGTTTTTCCTCGCTCACGCGCTATCACAACCCGTTGAACAATTCGAAGCCCTGCTCGGCCCGGCCAGCCATTGGCAAGTGGAATGGAAATGGGACGGCATTCGCGCCCAGGTGGTCAAACGCGACGGTCGACTGTGGGTCTGGTCGCGGGGTGAAGAGCTGGTCACCGAGCGCTTCCCCGAATTCGATAGCCTGGTTCACTGCTTGCCCGACGGCACGGTGATCGACGGTGAAATCGTCGCCTGGAAAACCGACCAAATCACCACCGAGGACGCCTTCAACCCTCATGCCCCAGCGGCCCCCGCGGTAAAGCCTTTCGCGCTGCTGCAACAGCGGATCGGTCGTAAAACCCTGGACAAAAAAATCCTCGAAGAAGTGCCGGTGGTGATCCTCGCCTACGACTTGCTGGAGTGGCAGGGTGAAGACTGGCGCAACCAGCCTCAGTCCCGGCGTCGCACACAACTGGAGCATGTCGTCGCCAGCGGCAACAACCCGGCGTTACTCCTTTCCCCCCTGCTCACCGGAGAAGACTGGTTCGACCTCGCCCAACAACGGCAAGCGTCCCGCAAGCTCGGTGTCGAAGGCATGATGCTCAAGGCCCGGGACGCGCTGTATGGCGTTGGGCGGACCAAGGACATGGGGGTCTGGTGGAAATGGAAAGTCGACCCCTTCAGCGTCGACGCGGTGCTGATTTATGCGCAACGCGGCCATGGTCGCCGCGCCAGTCTCTACAGCGATTACACCTTCGCCGTGTGGGACGGGCCGCCTGGCGCGAGCCAACGCGCACTGGTGCCGTTCGCCAAGGCGTATTCCGGGCTGACCGACGAAGAAATGCGTCAGGTCGACAGCATCGTGCGCAAGACCACCGTAGAGAAATTCGGGCCGGTGAGCAGTGTCACACCGAGCCTGGTGTTTGAACTGGGTTTCGAGGGCATCGCCCTGTCCAGGCGACACAAGAGCGGGATTGCGGTGCGGTTCCCGAGGATGTTGCGTTGGCGGCAGGATAAGTCGGTCGAGGAAGCGGACAATTTGGGAACGTTGCAGGACTTGCTCGGCTGATCCACCTTCCAGATCGTTCCCACGCTCCGCGTGGTAACGCCTCAACGGACGCTCTGCGTCCGCTTTTGGGACGCGGAGCGTCCCGGGCTGCATTCCCACGCAGAGCGTGGGAACGATCAGTTACGCCCCTTATAGGTGCAGCCGTTTCCAGGCGCCCGTTTTCGTGCACAAATCCCTCCTTGCCATTTCTTGAATCACCTTTTAAAACACTTGTTCGGGACTCTGGTTCGGAAATTGCTACTTTCATAGGGTCTTACGCTTTCCAGTAACAATAATTCTGCGCCACAAGCGCTCATATTGGTTTTTAGGGATTGAATAATGAAAAAAGCATTGCTGACCCTTTCTGCACTGGCGTTGTGCATGGCAGCCGGTTCCGCGCTGGCCAAGGAATACAAGGAATTGCGTTTTGGCGTTGATCCTTCCTACGCTCCGTTTGAGTCAAAAGCGGCTGACGGTAACCTGGTAGGTTTCGACATCGACCTGGGTAACGCGATCTGCGCCGAGCTGAAGGTCAAGTGCAAATGGGTCGAAAGTGATTTCGATGGCATGATTCCGGGCTTGAAGGCCAATAAATTCGACGGTGTGATCTCTTCGATGACCGTCACCCCGGCCCGCGAAAAAGTCATCGACTTCTCCGACGAGCTGTTCTCCGGCCCAACCGCCTATGTGTTCAAGAAAGGTTCCGGCCTGACCGCAGACGTCGCTTCGCTGAAGGGCAAGACCGTCGGCTACGAGCAAGGCACCATTCAGGAAGCCTATGCCAAAGCCGTGCTGGACAAGGCCGGGGTGAAAACCCAGGCCTATCAGAACCAGGATCAGGTGTATTCGGACCTGACTTCCGGTCGCCTCGACGCGGCGATCCAGGACATGCTGCAAGCTGAACTGGGCTTTTTGAAGTCGCCAAAAGGCGAAGGCTACGAAGTCAGCAAGCCGGTCGACAGCGAATTGCTGCCGTCCAAAACAGCTATCGGTATCTCTAAAGGTAACAAAGACCTCAAAGACCTTTTGAATAAAGGTATCAAAGCGTTACACGAAGATGGCACCTACGCCACCATTCAGAAGAAACACTTTGGCGATCTGAATCTGTACAGCGGCAAATGATGCCCGGCGCCCATCTTGCGATGGGCGCTTTTTTCTTCCGATCAGGTTGCTGATTTATGTTCGAAAACCTATTACAAAACCTGGGGCTCTCCGCCTTCAGCCTCCACGGCTTCGGCCCGTTGCTGATGGAAGGCACCTGGATGACCATCAAATTGTCGGTGTTGTCGCTGTTGGTGGCCGTTTTGCTCGGTTTGCTCGGCGCCAGCGCCAAGCTGTCAAAAGTCAAACTGGTGCGCATACCGGCCCAGCTCTACACCACACTGATTCGCGGTGTGCCGGACCTGGTGCTGATGCTGTTGATCTTCTACAGCCTGCAAACCTGGCTGACGACCTTTACCGATTTCATGGAATGGGAATACATCGAGATCAACCCGTTCAGCGCCGGGGTTATCACCCTGGGCTTCATTTATGGCGCGTATTTCACCGAAACCTTCCGTGGCGCGATTCTCGCGGTACCACGGGGCCAGGTCGAAGCGGCAACCGCGTATGGCCTCAAGCGCGGCCAGCGTTTCTGGATCGTGGTGTTCCCGCAGATGATGCGTTTTGCCCTGCCGGGTATCGGTAACAACTGGATGGTGATGCTCAAGGCCACAGCCCTGGTCTCTATCATCGGCCTGGCCGATCTGGTCAAGGCGGCGCAGGATGCCGGCAAAAGCACTTATCAACTGTTCTACTTCCTGGTGCTTGCAGCGCTGATTTACCTGGTAATCACCAGCGCCTCCAACTTCGTCCTGCGCTGGCTCGAACGCCGCTACGCCGCCGGTTCCCGGGAGGCCGTACGATGATCGAGCTCTTGCAGGAATACTGGAAACCTTTCCTTTATACCGACGGCTACAACATCACCGGCCTGGCCATGACCATGTGGCTGCTCAGCGCGTCGATCTTCATCGGTTTCGTGGTGTCGGTCCCGCTGTCCATCGCCCGGGTTTCGCCGCACTTCTACATCCGCTGGCCGGTTCAGTTCTTCACCTATCTGTTCCGGGGTACGCCGCTCTATATTCAGCTGCTGATCTGCTACACCGGGATTTACAGTCTGGCTGCCGTGCGCGCCCAACCTGTGCTGGATGCGTTCTTTCGCGATGCGATGAACTGCACGATCCTGGCTTTCGCCCTGAACACCTGTGCCTACACCACGGAGATTTTCGCCGGGGCGATTCGCAGCATGGCGCATGGTGAAGTGGAAGCGGCCAAGGCTTACGGTCTGACAGGCTGGAAGCTTTATGCCTACGTGATCATGCCTTCGGCCCTGCGTCGTTCGTTGCCTTATTACAGCAACGAAGTGATTTTGATGCTGCACTCGACCACCGTGGCATTCACCGCGACCATCCCGGACGTATTGAAAGTCGCGCGGGACGCCAACTCGGCGACCTTCCTGACCTTCCAGTCGTTCGGCATCGCCGCGCTGATCTACCTGACCGTTACCTTTGCGCTGGTCGGCCTGTTCCGCCTCGCCGAACGCCGATGGCTGGCCTTCCTCGGGCCGACCCACTAGGACCCGCTTTAGGGATAAAGAGACATGCGCCACCAGATTCATGACTTGCTGGCCCCGCTGCCGGGGACCGCTCGACAGATTCACAGCTTTCACTTCGGCCCCTCATCGGCCAAAGGCAAGATTTACATCCAGTCATCCCTGCATGCCGACGAAATGCCCGGCATGCTGGTTGCCTGGCACCTCAAGCAACGCCTGGCGGAACTCGAAGCCGCCGGCCGTCTGCGCAGCGAAATCGTGCTGGTGCCGGTGGCCAACCCGGTTGGCCTCGAACAAATACTGATGGATGTGCCGCTGGGCCGTTACGACCTTGAAAGCGGGCAGAACTTCAATCGCTGGTTCGTCGATCTGAGCGAAGCCGTCGGCAACGAGATCGAAGGCCTGCTCGGCGACGACCCGCAGCGCAACCTCGAACTGATTCGCAGCAGCCTGCGCAATGCCCTCGCCCGGCAGACCGCCAGCACGCAATTGCAATCCCAGCGCCTGGTTCTGCAACGGCTGGCCTGCGATGCCGACATGGTGCTGGACCTGCATTGCGATTTCGAAGCGGTCGCGCACCTTTACACCACGCCCGAGGCCTGGCCGCAGGTCGAGCCGTTGGCGCGTTATATCGGTGCCGAAGCCAGCCTGCTGGCTACCGACTCCGGCGGTCAGTCGTTCGATGAATGTTTCACCCTGCTCTGGTGGCAGTTGAAGGAACGCTTCGGCGAACACTTCGATATTCCGCTGGGCAGTTTTTCGGTCACCGTCGAATTGCGCGGCCAGGGTGACGTCAATCACCCGCTGGCCAGCCTCGATTGCCAGGCGCTGATCAATTACCTGACTCACTTCGGCGCCATTGCCGGCGAACCCGCTTCGCTGCCTGAACTGCCTTACCCGGCGACGCCGCTAGCCGGCGTTGAACCGGTAGCGACACCGGTCGGCGGGCTGCTGGTGTTCACCGCGCTGCCAGGGGAATACCTCGAAGCCGGGCAACTGATCGCTGAAATCATCGACCCGATCCTTGACCGCGTCACCCCCGTTCATTGCACCGTCGCCGGGTTGATGTACGCCCGCTCGCTACGGCGCATGGCCACTGCTGGCATGGTGATCGCCCATATTGCGGGCACCGAAGCCTATCGCAGTGGCTACCTACTTTCGCCTTGAGGATGCATGCCCCATGTACAAACTGACCATTGAAGGCCTGCATAAAAGCTATGGCGAACATCAAGTACTCAAAGGCGTTTCGCTCAAGGCCAACACCGGCGACGTCATCAGCCTGATCGGCGCCAGCGGCTCGGGCAAAAGTACCTTCCTGCGTTGCATCAACTTTCTCGAACAGCCCAACGACGGCGCCATGAGCCTGGACGGCCAGAACATCCGCATGATCAAGGATCGCCACGGCATGCACGTGGCCGATGCCAATGAACTGCAACGGATCCGCACCCGCCTGGCCATGGTGTTCCAGCACTTCAATCTGTGGAGCCACATGACGGTACTGGAAAACATCACCATGGCCCCGCGTCGGGTGTTGGGGTGCAGCAAGCAGGAAGCCGAAGACCGTGCCCGACGCTATCTCGACAAGGTGGGCCTGGCCTCGCGCGTGGCGGATCAATACCCGGCGTTTCTTTCCGGAGGTCAGCAGCAACGCGTGGCGATTGCCCGGGCACTCGCTATGGAGCCGGAAGTGATGCTGTTCGACGAACCCACCTCGGCCCTCGATCCCGAACTGGTGGGTGAGGTGCTCAGGGTGATCCAGGGCCTGGCCGAAGAAGGCCGAACCATGATCATGGTGACCCACGAAATGAGCTTCGCCCGCAAGGTCTCGAATCAGGTGCTGTTCCTGCACCAGGGGTTGGTGGAGGAAGAAGGTGCACCGGAAGACGTATTGGGCAATCCGAAGAGTGAGCGGTTGAAGCAGTTCCTGAGCGGCAACCTCAAGTAACCCCCACCACCCGTAGGAGCAAAGCTTGCTCGCGATGAACGATAACTCGGTCGTTAATAGACCGCGTCGCGTTCATCGCGAGCAAGCTTTGCTCCTACACGCGTGTTGGTATCAGGCAACGGGCGCAGGAGGCGGCTCATCCGGCAAGGTAGGCTCACCGGGCTCGGTGGGTTGTTCATTGGGGGTATCGGGATCGGGCTGACCGGGGATGCCCCCTGCCATGTCGATAGGTGGATGTGCCAACAAGGACCAGGCCAAAACGCCAACCTGATTGGGCTCAAGCCTTGCCAGTTCGGCACTTATTCGCGGATCGATCTTCATAAAGCACTCCTGAGCGATGGCCCGTCCGCGTTGCGCGAACCGGGCAGTACACCCCATAGAGTGTCTACCCGCTCAAGAATTCCCACGACTTGCCTGACGAACGGATCAGGTGCGCGGCAAGGTGACGCCGCGCTGGCCCTGATACTTGCCGCCACGGTCCTTGTAGGACACTTCGCACTCTTCGTCGGATTCGAAGAACAGCATCTGAGCCACACCTTCGTTGGCGTAGATTTTTGCCGGCAGCGTGGTGGTGTTGGAGAATTCCAGGGTCACGTGGCCTTCCCACTCAGGCTCAAGCGGCGTCACGTTGACGATAATGCCGCAACGCGCGTAGGTGCTTTTACCCAGGCAGATCGTCAGCACATTGCGCGGAATACGGAAGAATTCCACGGTGCGCGCCAAGGCAAAGGAGTTCGGCGGAATGATGCAGACATCGCTCTTGACGTCGACGAAGCTCTTCTCGTCGAAGTTCTTCGGATCAACGGTCGCCGAATTGATGTTGGTGAACACTTTGAATTCATCGGCGCAGCGAACGTCGTAGCCATAGCTCGACACGCCGTAGGAAATCACTCGGTCGGCGCCTTCGCCGCGCATCTGGCGCTCTACGAAGGGCTCGATCATGCCGTGCTCTTGCGCCATGCGGCGAATCCACTTGTCCGATTTGATGCTCATGGCGGGTGTCCTGAATAGCGAGGTGGAAAAAATCTGTCCGGCATCTTACCGGGCGCGCGCTTCGGGTTCAAAGTCCGAGGCACAAACTTTGCCGATCCCCCCGTAATTTCCGGCCCTTGCGGGTAAACCGGCGGACCGTCAGTCACGAAAACAGAGAAACCTTTGCAGGAAGCATTGGCACGTTCCGGAAAAAGGGTTAAGGTGGCGCCACTGTGCTGCTTGTGTCACTGAGAATCTCTACACGATATGTTGAATTTCGATCCAACCATCTACAAGAATTTTTCCTGCTCTTTGCACTCAGTCTCGGCCAGGGTTCTTCCTGCGTCGCAGTTATCTTTGTTCAAGGAGTTACACCATGTCTAATCGCCAAACTGGTACCGTTAAGTGGTTCAACGATGAAAAAGGCTTCGGCTTCATCACTCCACAATCCGGTGACGACCTGTTCGTTCACTTCAAAGCTATCCAATCCGACGGCTTCAAAAGCCTGAAAGAAGGCCAACAGGTTTCTTTCATCGCTACCCGCGGTCAGAAAGGCATGCAAGCTGAAGAAGTTCAAGTTATCTAACTTGTACTTGCTTTAGTAAAAAGCCCCGCCCTCAAAAGCGGGGCTTTTTTGTGCCTGTCTGTTTTGCAGGCAAAAAAAATCGCAGCCCATGGCTGCGATTTTTTGTGGCTTACCAAGTCACGCCAAACCCGGCGGTGTATCGGGTCTTGTTCAAATCCGCATCATCGGTGCCGCTGATGATATCTCGCTCGGCCTTCAGGTTAAGCGACGCCCACTCAGTCACCTTGTAGCGCAAGCCCAGCTCGGCATCGAGCGCGTAATCTGCCACGCCCGACAACGGCTTGCCCACTTCGCCATTGGTGAAGAATTCCACCTGCTTGCCGATCAGGTAGCGGTTGTAATCCCATTTCATCGCCAGGGAGTAGAAGTTTTCCTTGCTGCCATCGCTGAACTCATAGTCGGTGCGGTTGAGCAGCGAGCCTAGCGAGAATGCGCCCAGTTCATTATCCCAGAACTGGTAACCCGGACCGGTACCGACGGTGCGCTGACGAGAGAGCTCTTCGACCTTGTCACGTTTATAAACTGCGCGCCCCTGCCAGAACCATTTTTCGGTCAGGAAGCGATCGAGCGAGTATTCGCCGCGCCAGTTGTCGGTAGTGACCACGTCATCCTGAAATTCGCGGTTGTACTCGCCTTCAGCGGTATGTCGCCATCTGCCATGACGCGCACTGGTCTTGAAGTCGATATCGTAATCGTCGGTGTCTTTCTCGGCTCGCTGATAATCCAGCGCGGCATCGACATGCCCCTTCCACACCAAATCCTCAACGACAGGCTTGGGCTTGAGAATCTGCTGAATGCTTGCCAGCTCCACCGTCTTGGGAGTGTCACCATTGGCCAGGGTAACCTTGCCGTCTTCTGCCGCATGCAGTGCCTTGGCTTTTTCACCAGTGTAGGCATCCTGCTTGACCAGCAACTGTTGATCGCTTTCCAGGGTTTTGACCTGCTTCCAGTCGATCGGGACGGCACCGGCGTATTCGGTCTGGATCAACAGCTTGCCGCCATCGAAAACGGTGATCTTGCCGCTCAGCTTGTCACCGTTCTTCAACCAGACGGTATCGGCAAGCAAGGGCGTGGAGGCACTGACGACAGCGAGGCACAGCAGAGTTCTGGACAACATAAGCAAATACAGGCTCAAGTTTGCGAAAAAAAGTCGGCATTATCCATACGAATAAGACCCTAGCAAGGACTGACCCAACTATTTCTAATGAGTTCATTTCTCAATAGGTGATCCAGGATTTACTCTACAGACGGTAAAGCGAACTTTTTCAGGAACTGCCGATGTGACCGACTCACCCATTGCAACCGATAGTCCGGCGCAAATCCGACGCACGGCGTTGTACCTGACTCTGGCGCAAGTCCCCGAGGGCAAAGTCGTCAGTTATGGCCAGCTCGCCGAGTTGGCGGGACTGGGTCGCGCCGCCCGCTTCGTCGGGCGAACGTTGAGCCAACTGCCGGGCGACAGCAAATTACCCTGGCACCGCGTGCTCGGCGCCGGCGGACGTATCAGCCTGCCTGCCGGCAGCCCTTCGGGGGATGAACAACGCGCGCGTTTGCGCATGGAGGGCATCAGTATCCTGAACAATCGTGTTGATATTCAGCGCCATGGCTGGCGCCCGGTAGAGCACAGCGGTTAGAGTGCGCGCTTTGTTTCCGTATTTCTTGAGGCAGACTCCAGCCCATGCCCCGTAAAACCTGGCGCGCCGCGCTCGCCGCCTATGCCAGCCCTTCGACGCTTGTACTGTTGCTGCTTGGTTTCGCCGCCGGCCTGCCCTACATGCTGGTGTTTTCGACACTTTCGGTCTGGCTGCGTGAAGCCGGCGTGGCTCGCGAAACCATTGGCTATGCAAGCCTCATCGGCCTGGCCTACGCCTTTAAATGGGTCTGGTCACCGCTGCTCGACCAATGGCGCCTGCCATTGCTCGGCAAGCTCGGTCGCCGACGTTCCTGGCTGGTACTTTCACAGGCACTGGTCATTCTCGGCCTGATCGGGATGGGTTTCTGCGACCCGCAAAAGCATTTGTCCTGGCTGATCGCTATTGCTGTGGTTGTCGCCTTCGCTTCGGCGACGCAAGACATCGCGGTCGACGCCTATCGCCTGGAAATCGCCGACGACACTCGTCAGGCCGCCCTCGCCGCCAGTTACATGTCTGGTTACAGGATCGCCGCGTTGCTGGCCACCGCTGGCGCCCTGTTCTTCGCTGAAGGCTTCGGCTCTACCGGTTTCAACTATAAGCATTCGGCATGGGCCGGCACCTACATCCTGTTCGGCGCCTTGATGGTTCCGGCACTGCTCACGTCCTTTTTCATGCGCGAACCGCCGGTGCCGCTGCGCACCCAGCTTCAGGCCGGGCGCTACAGCTTTGTGCATCAACTGGCATCGGTGTTTGTGCTGATCGTGCTGTTGGTTTCCGTGCCGGCCATGTTCACTCAGTTGTACAACACCGATTTCGCCAGCGTGCTGTTCGACGGTGTGAGTGTGCTCGACCTGCTGCTCGAAGACCGCGCATTCCTGCGGGCGATCCTCTACACCACGCTCACCGCCATGTGCCTGTCGGCCATTGGCCGCCGTGGCCTGGCGCCGGTGCTGACGCCGATCAACGACTTCATTCTGCGCTACCGCTGGCAAGCGTTCCTGTTGCTTGGGCTGATCGCCACCTATCGAATGTCCGATACGGTGATGGGCGTGATGGCGAATGTGTTCTACATCGACCAAGGCTTCACCAAGGACCAGATTGCCAGCGTCAGCAAGATCTTTGGCCTGATCATGACTCTGGTCGGCGCCGGCATGGGTGGCCTGCTGATTGTGCGCTTCGGTATCTTGCCGATTCTGCTCATCGGCGGTATAGCATCAGCCGGCACCAACCTGCTGTTCCTGATGCTCGCCGACATGGGCGCCAACCTGAACATGCTGATCGCCACCATTTCCCTGGATAACTTCAGCTCGGGCCTGGCGACCTCAGCGTTTGTCGCCTACCTGTCGAGCCTGACCAACCTGAAGTTCTCCGCGACCCAGTACGCCCTGCTCAGCTCGATCATGCTCCTGCTGCCGCGCCTGATCGGCGGCTACTCCGGGGTCATGGTGGAAAAATTCGGTTATCACGATTTCTTCCTGATCACCGCCCTGCTCGGCGTTCCGACACTATTGCTGATTGCCCTGCACTGGTTCCAGGAGAGCCGCCGCGAAGGCCCGACCCCCACGCCGGAACCGATTCCGACTCAGGTGGCGGAAGAGTCGTAGGCTCTATACGTAGGAAGCATCACCGAGGGCTGAGTGATTCTCGCCCTCCTGCCACACAGCCGACCGCACGCCTGTACGCCAGCGGATCTCGCCCGTACAATGCCCGTCATTTCTCGTCATCAGCAACCGACAACGGCCAACCATGCGCACCAGTCAATTTTTGCTCGCCACACAGAAAGAAACGCCTTCCGATGCGGTCGTGATCAGCCATCAGCTGATGCTTCGCGCCGGCATGATCCGCAAACTCGCCTCGGGCCTGTACACCTGGCTGCCGATGGGCTTGCGAGTGATGCGCAAGGTCGAAGCCATCGTTCGTGAAGAAATGAACGCCGCGGGCTCTCTCGAAGTGTTGATGCCGAGCACCCAACCGGCTGAGCTGTGGCAGGAATCCGGTCGCTGGGAAGAGTACGGCCCTGAATTGTTGCGCTTCAAGGATCGCCATGGTCGCGATTTCTGCGCCGGCCCGACTCACGAAGAAGTCATCACTGACCTGATGCGCAACGAGTTGAGCAGCTACAAACAGCTGCCGATCAACCTGTACCAGATCCAGACCAAATTCCGTGACGAAATCCGCCCACGCTTCGGTTTGATGCGCGGCCGCGAATTCATCATGAAGGACGCCTACTCCTTCCACGCTGACCAGCCATCGCTGCAGGTCACCTACGACCGCATGCACCAGGCGTATTGCAACGTGTTCACCCGCCTGGGCCTGAAATTCCGCCCGGTTGAAGCCGACAACGGCTCGATCGGTGGTGCCGGCTCCCACGAATTCCACGTGCTGGCCGAATCCGGCGAAGACGATATCGTCTTCAGCAACGGTTCCGACTACGCGGCGAACATCGAGAAAGCCGAAGCCGTGCCACGCGAGACCTCCCGCGCCGCACCTGCCGAAGAGCTGCGCCTGGTCGACACGCCGAATGCCAAGACCATTGCGCAACTGGTCGAAGGCTTCAACCTGCCGATTGAAAAGACCATCAAGACCCTGGTGGTTCACGCTGAAGAGAAAGGCAAGCTGATTGCCCTGATCATCCGTGGCGACCACGAGCTGAACGAAATCAAGGCCGGCAACCAGCCTGGCGTTGCCAGCCCGCTGGTCATGGCCTCCGAAGCCGAACTGCGTGACGCCATTGGCGCCGGCGCCGGCTCCCTCGGTCCGTTGAACCTGCCGCTGCCAATCATCATCGACCGCTCCGTCGAACTGATGAGCGACTTCGGCATTGGTGCCAACATTGATGACAAGCACTACTTCGGCGTGAACTGGGAGCGTGATCTGCCAGTTCCGACCGTTGCCGACCTGCGCAACGTGGTCGCTGGCGACCCAAGCCCGGATGGCAAGGGCACCCTGGAAATCAAACGCGGCATCGAAGTCGGGCACATCTTCCAGCTGGGCAACAAGTACAGCAAAGCGATGAAGTGCGAAGTGCTGGGCGAGAATGGCAAGCCGGTCACCCTGGAAATGGGTTGCTACGGCATCGGCGTTTCCCGCGTGGTGGCTGCGGCCATCGAGCAGAACAACGACGCCAACGGGATCATCTGGAGTGACACGCTGGCCCCGTTCCAGGTCGCACTGGTACCGCTGCGCTACGAAACCGAACAGGTTCGCGAAGCCACCGACAAGCTGTATGCACAATTGACTGCCGCCGGCTTCGAAGTACTGCTGGACGACCGCGACAAGAAAACCAGCCCGGGCATCAAGTTCGCGGACATGGAGCTGATCGGCATTCCTCACCGGATCGTGGTCAGTGACCGCGGCCTCGCCGAAGGCAATCTTGAATACAAGAGCCGCACCGAGCCCGAAGCGCAAGCGCTGCCGGTGGCAGACGTGCTGGCCTTCCTTCAGTCCCGTATCCGCCGCTGACACCAGATAGAGAAGTCATGTTCAAGCGAAACACCTTAGGCCTCGGTGGTGCCGCCCTGTGCGGCGCCCTGCTGGTCAGCGGCTGTGCCAATCAAATGTCACAACGCAGCGAGCACGAGGAACGTGTCGAGCGTAAATTGCTCGATCACAGCCTGCAGATTGATGTCGGCGAGCCAAAGGTGCTTGAGTTGCCGCAACGTCGGGTGAAGATCCACGAGCAGAAGACTTTCGAAGTCACCGAATTCGAAGTCACACGCCACTACGACCGCTACACGCCTTACCAACCCTGGCGGGAGGCTTACGAGATCCCGCTGGGTGCGGTGGCCGTGGTGGCCGGTGTCGGTGCGAACGTGGTCAACGTGTTCGCCCTCGGCAGCCTGCCGGACAGCGTGACGAAAGACTGGTTGAGCTACGGTTTCGCCGGGCTCAACCCGTTCATGAACGTACAGTCTCATGGTCGCGCGCAACAGAACCTGGCGGGAATCGACGAAGTTCAGCTCGACAAGCGCACCGAATACTCGAGCCTGCCATGGAGCGAGCGTCCGGTTGAGGTCAAGGCGGGCAAGGAAACGTTCGAGATGAGCACCGACAAAAACGGTGTATTGCGCGTGAACCTGCTGGACAGCCCGTTTGCCGAACACGACATCAATCATCTAAGCCGGTTGCTGATCAGTGTCCAGGATGCTCAGGACGACGTGCACACCAATTCGGCCCTGGCGGTCAGTAGCTCCTTGCGCGGCAAGTTGCTCGAAGCTCACGGGCTGATTTACGACGACCTCGAAGACGACGAAGTGAGCCAGTGGGTACACCGGGTCAAACGCTTGTCGGAACTGGGCCTGGAAGAAGAAGCCACCGAACTGGAACAGAGCCTGATCGAACTGACGCGCAACGATCCTGAGTTGCAGACCGAATTCCTCAAGTCATTGACCAAGGATGCCGGGCGACTGGTAGCGGATCCGGGACCGAATTAAGGCCGAAAAGCATCGCGAGCAGGCTCGCTCCCACAGTTGATCGAGTTGTTCAGACGAACGCGGTCTAATGTGGGAGCGAGCCTGCTCGCGATGAGGCCCTTAAATCCCCCCCTGAACTACCGTTCAAACAACTCCATCTGCTCAAACCCGCCCCGCAAATCCTCCAGCCGCACCCCAATCCCCAGCAACCGCACCGGTTTCCCGCCGCGATTGAACGCCTGCGTCAGCAACAACTGATAGCTGCCCAAATCCCGCCCTGCCCCGGCCTGCTCCAGAGTGGTCTGGGTGAAGTCATGGAATTTCACTTTGACGAACGGCTTGCCCGGCCGATAGCTGCTGTCGATTCGCGCCATTCGGCCGGCCAGGGTTTCCAGTAACTCGGGTAATTTATCGAGGCAGCTCACCAGATCCGGCAAATCCACGTCGTAGGTGTTTTCGACACTGATTGACTGCCGACGACTGTCGTTGTGCACCAACCGGTCATCGATCCCACGGGCCAGGCTCCAGAGTCGCTCGCCGAAGCTGCCGAATTCGCGCACAAGCGCCAACTTGCCCCATTCGCGTAGATGGGAGCAGTCCACAATGCCAAGCCTGCCTAATTTGTCTGCGGTCACTTTGCCAACGCCGTGCAGCTTGCTCACCGGCAAACCACTGACAAAATCCTCGACCTGATCCGGCGTAATGACGAACAAGCCGTTGGGCTTCTTCCAGTCGCTGGCGATCTTGGCCAGAAACTTGTTCGGCGCAACGCCCGCCGAAACGGTGATGTGCAATTGATTAGAGACGCGACGACGAATGTCCTGGGCGATCCGTGTGGCGCTGCCACCGAAATGCGCACTGTCAGACACGTCGAGGTAAGCCTCATCCAGGGAAAGCGGCTCGATCAAGTCGGTGTAATCGCGAAAGATCGTGTGAATTTCCTTAGAGGCTTCTCTATAGGCGTCCATGCGTGGCTTGACGATGGTCAGGTCCGGGCGCAGCTTCAAGGCATGCCCGGAAGACATGGCCGAGCGCACCCCATAAGCCCGTGCCTCATAATTGCAGGTGGCGATCACGCCACGTCGATCCGCAGAACCGCCCACCGCCAGGGGTTTTCCGGCCAGGCGCGGGTCGTCCCGCATCTCGATGGCGGCGTAGAAGCAATCACAATCGACGTGGATGATTTTTCGCTGCGTCATATAAAAGCAGTGTTCATGGTGAAGAAATGGAGTATTGGCGAGTCAGATCGGCAGTATCTCACTGGCACCTGTATATAGCACCAGTAGTCTGAATGTTCTTTTCCAGCTGTAGGAAAAGTGTCGATGAATTTATTTTCTCAATCGCCAAGCTTCAACCGATAGAGCTGAAAGCCCCGCCATACCGACCTTACAGCCAATTACCCCGTCCTGTTTTCAAGCTAAGCGATTGAACAGGAAGAGGTTTTCTCTGGGCTGAAGGTTGACAGCCTGCCGATCCTCTGTAGAATGCCGCCACACAGACGCGGGATGGAGCAGTCTGGTAGCTCGTCGGGCTCATAACCCGAAGGTCGTCGGTTCAAATCCGGCTCCCGCAACCAAACATCAAAAAAGGCTACTCGAAAGAGTGGCCTTTTTTGTGCGCGTCTCTTTTGTAAAACTAAGATAGAACGAGCGGTAACGGCTGACGCTGCAGGTTTGAGAAATCGTTCTGATTCCGCAACTTAACGCTCCCCCACGACAGTTCGCCGCTCATTTACGCTTATTTGAGCCGATTCAGGATTAAAGATAGACACGCCGGCATTCGCCTGTAGAATGCCGCCACACAGACGCGGGATGGAGCAGTCTGGTAGCTCGTCGGGCTCATAACCCGAAGGTCGTCGGTTCAAATCCGGCTCCCGCAACCAAACATCAAAAAAGGCTACTCGAAAGAGTGGCCTTTTTTGTGCGCGCCTCTTTTGTAAACAAGAATTGAGAAATCGTTCTGATTCCGAAACTTAACTCTCCATCACCACCGTTCGCCGCTCAGTTACGCTTATTTGACCCGATTCAGGATTAACGGTTGACACTCAGGCGTTCGCCTGTAGAATGCCGCCACACAGACGCGGGATGGAGCAGTCTGGTAGCTCGTCGGGCTCATAACCCGAAGGTCGTCGGTTCAAATCCGGCTCCCGCAACCAAACATCAAAAAAGGCTACTCGAAAGAGTGGCCTTTTTTGTATCTGCTGAAAAAGTCCTTTCGCAACAATGATCTGCCACTGTGAAGCGAGCCGTCCGGGATCCCCCAGCGCGGCAGACAGTACCCTCTACAACTGATGACACACCCTCGTCGAGGGTCGGTGAGAGGCGTTAATATTTGTGATTATTTTTTTCTACAGGGATTGGTAACTTGGCTGGATACCCCCATCCTGTCGCGCACAATCCAAGAGGTGATTGATGCGCGCCAACTCGTCTGATTCACAAGACACCGTCACAGCGACACAACCGATCAAGGCCGAGCGTCTGCGCTTGCTTGATCGAATCAGCAAATACCGCCAGCCCATCGGCCTGGCAGTTACTTTGCTGTTGTTCGCTATCGCGCTGATTGCCTGTCGCCACCTGCTGAGCGAACTCGATCTGTACGCTCTGCACGACTCGATTCTCGATGTTCCGAAACCGGCATTATTGGGCGCGCTGGGCGCGACCGTGGTCGGTTTCATCATCCTGCTGGGCTATGAATGGTCGGCCAGCCGCTACGCTGGCGTGACACTGGCGCCGCGAATCCTGGCCCTGGGCGGGTTCACCGCTTTCGCCATCGGCAATGCCATCGGCCTTTCGATGCTCTCCGGGGGTTCGGTTCGCTATCGTTTATATGCACGTCACGGCCTCGGCGCTTCTGAAGTCGCTCGCATGACGCTGTTCGCCAGCCTTTCGCTCGGCTGCGCCCTGCCGCCACTGGCCGCCCTCGCCACCCTCAGCAATCTGCCTGGCGCTTCTGCCGCCCTGGGTCTGTCCGAAACGTTGCTGGGTGCCATCGCTGTAGCCGTTTTGCTGCTCTTCAGCGTACTGGCCATCGGCATCTACCGTCGCCGCCTGCCAGAACAGCCTTACCCGGACAATTTGCTGGTCAAGGCAGGACGCCGCACTGTGCGCCTGCCGGGCCGACGCCTGACATTCCTGCAACTGATCATCACGGCGCTGGACGTGGCCGCCGCGGCCACCGTGCTTTATCTGTTGCTGCCTGAAGCGCCGCCCTTCGGCGCGTTCCTGCTGGTGTACCTGCTGGCCCTTGCCGCCGGGGTGCTCAGTCACGTTCCCGGTGGAGTCGGGGTGTTCGAAGCGATTCTTCTGGCCGCCTTCTCCAACACACTCGGCGCCGCGCCACTCGCTGCCGCCCTGCTGCTTTATCGCCTGATTTACGTGGTGCTGCCGTTATTGGTGGCCTGCGTATTGCTGCTGATCAACGAAGGTCAGCGCCTGTTTCAATCGCGTCAATCCTTAAGGGTGGCGTCCGGCCTGGCCGCGCCGATTCTGGCGGTGCTGGTCTTTCTGTCCGGCGTGGTGCTGCTGTTCTCCGGCGTTACCCCGGAAATCGATACACGCCTGGAACACATCGGTTTTCTGATCCCGCATCGACTGGTCGACGCCTCGCACTTCGGTGCCAGCCTGATCGGCGTGCTTTGCTTGCTGCTGGCTCAAGGGCTGCGCCGCCGACTGTCGGCCGCCTGGATGCTGACCACCATTTTGTTGCTGGTCGGCGCCCTGCTCTCGTTGCTCAAAGGCTTCGATTGGGAAGAAGCCTGCTTGCTGACGCTGACGGCGAGTTTGCTAGGCGTTTTCCGCAGCTCGTTCTATCGCCCCAGCCGTCTGACTGAAGTGCCGTTTTCGCCGCTGTACCTGGTGGCGAGCCTGTGCGTACTCGGTGCATCGATCTGGCTGTTGCTGTTCGCCTATCAGGACGTCCCGTACAGCCATCAGCTCTGGTGGCAGTTCACCCTCGACGCCGATGCCCCGCGTGGTTTGCGCTCGCTGCTCGGCGCCGCAGTGTTGCTGGTGGTGGTGTCCCTGACCTGGCTGCTGCGCACCGCGCGCCCGGTGATCCATCTGCCAACAGTCGATGAGCTGGACCGCGCGGCAAAGATCCTGATGGCTTCCGCACAACCGGATGGCGGCCTCGCCCTGACCGGTGACAAGGCGCTGCTGTTTCACCCCAACGATGAAGCGTTCCTGATGTACGCCCGCCGTGGTCGCAGCCTGGTGGCCTTGTATGACCCGATCGGCCCGACCCAGCAACGGGCGGAAATGATCTGGCAGTTCCGCGACCTTTGCGATATCCACCACGCCCGCCCTGTGTTCTATCAAGTGCGCGCCGAGAACCTGCCGTACTACATGGACATCGGCCTGACCGCGATCAAGCTCGGCGAAGAAGCCCGGGTCGATCTGCTGCGCTTTGATCTCGAGGCCAAAGGCAAAGAGATGAAAGACCTGCGCTACACCTGGAACCGCGGCACTCGCGATGGCCTGTCGCTGGAGATCTTTGAACCGGGGCAAGCGCCGATGGAAGAACTCAAGGTGATTTCCGATGCCTGGCTGACCGGCAAGAACGTGCGCGAGAAAGGCTTCTCCCTCGGCCGTTTCAGCGATGACTACCTCCAGCATTTCCGCATCGCGGTGATTCGTTTCGAAGGACGTCCGGTGGCATTCGCCAACCTGCTAGAGACTTATGGTCATGACCTGGCCAGCCTTGACCTGATGCGCGCGCATCCGGACGCGCCCAAGCTGACCATGGAGTTCATGATGGTCGGCCTGATTCAACATTATAAAAATCATGGATACGCGCGCTTCAGCCTGGGCATGGTGCCGTTGTCGGGGTTGCAACCCCGTCGTGGTGCCCCACTGACCCAGCGTCTGGGCTCGATGGTTTTCCGCCGTGGTGAGCAGCTCTACAACTTCCAAGGCTTGCGCCGTTTCAAAGACAAATTCCAGCCTGACTGGGAACCCCGTTATATGGCCGTGCCCGCCGGACTCGATCCGCTGGTTGCCTTGGCCGACACTGCCGCCCTGATTGCAGGCGGCTTGACTGGATTGGTGAAACGCTGATGATTCAACGCTCCTTGCGGTACGTCCTGGCCACACTGGTAGTGCTGGCCCTGATTCTCGGTGGCGGTTACTGGTACCTGAAACGCCCGGCACCCGAACCGACCCTCGAACTACTGACGCCGGCCGATGGCGCCGCGATGACCCGTGTCATTCCCGGCAACACGCCACGCGCCCAGGTGCTGGTGGCGGTCAATGAGGACCAGAAGCTCAGCAACAAACAGTTGATGACCCTGAGCCGCACCGGTTCGGCGCAGATTGTTCAGGTGATCCTGCCCCAAGACTGCCTGCTGCAAAGTCGCGCCCTGCAATCGGCCCTCAGAGAGCTCAAAGGCCCGGCGACCCTGGTCAGCGGTATCGGCCCTGGCGCCGTGCTGGCGTGGCGCTGGTTGTCCGAGCAGAAGGACGACAAGGCTCAAGCCGTCTCGGTGGACCTGGCCCTGGAAAAACCAGGCTGCACCCACCTGCTACCGAAAAGCGCCCCTCACGGGCATTGGCTGGTGGCCTGGAACGACAACCCGGACGACACCAGCGCCGGCTTCGTGCGCGACCAAGCCAACGCCGAAACCAGCATCAGCGACTACGACATCAACCTGCCGCAAGTGCTGAACAACGAACTGCGCAAGATCCTCGTTGGCGGCGATAAAGCCGCTGGCGGCCTGCAGATCCCGGTCGTCGAAGTGCCCGCCGGCCAAGCCAAGGACACTGTGACCCTGTTCCTGTCCGGTGACGGCGGCTGGCGCGACCTTGACCGTGACGTAGCGGGCGAGATGGCGAAGATCGGCTACCCGGTCGTCGGCATCGACACCCTGCGCTACTACTGGCAACACAAGAGTCCGGAGCAAAGCGCCCTGGACCTCACCGAGCTGATGCAGCACTACCGGCAGAAATGGGGCACCAAGCGCTTCATCCTGACCGGTTACTCGTTCGGCGCCGACGTCCTGCCGGCGATCTACAATCGCCTGGAGCCATCGGAGCAGCAACGCGTCGACGCAATTATCCTGCTGGCCTTCGCCCGCACCGGCAGCTTCGAAATCGAAGTCGAAGGCTGGCTCGGCAACGCCGGCAAAGAAGCCGCCACCGGCCCGGAAATGGCCAAGCTGCCACCGGAGAAAGTGGTGTGCATCTACGGTGAAGAGGAAGTCGACGAGAGCGGCTGTACCGACAAGACCGCGGTTGGAGAGGCGATCAAATTGCCTGGCGGTCATCACTTCGATGAGAACTACCCGAAACTGGCGCAGCGGTTGGTGGATGTGATCGAGAAGCGTCAAGCGAAGGAGACAGCGGCTCAGGAGTGATCTGAGTCCCGCCTACGAAAAAGCCCCCGCAGCCTTGAGGTTGCGGGGGCTTTTTTACATGTACAAACATGAAGCGCTATCAGCGAGCCTGTCTTCATGTCGATGCTCTGTGATTCCACGTCTAAAGCTGAACATCTATCCACGTTACGTCGTCTTCAACAGCTATAAAGTCTCTATCTGGAGCAGCCAGCAAGCTGCTTTGCTGAGACTCCGTTAACTCCGCCCAGAAGCCATCGGTTACGAACACCAGTCGCTCACCGACGGCCAATTGATGAAAGACAAAGTCAGGGTCCGGGGCACGATTAACCTTCAGGCATCGGGTTACCCTGTTTCGAGCCGGATCTTGCGCCAGCTCACAGTGCGAACGGTCGCGCCTCCAATTGGCCTTGCAGTGAGGCGGCGTAATCCACTCGATGGTGCCTGCCGGTGTCACTACACCGCACGAACAGTCCCCCTCATACGCAAGTGTGAGCTTCCCATAAGCAGCAAAACCGATCAGGTAACAGGTAGTCCCTGTCTGCTGCGCATACAAAGTGGGGTGAAGCTCGGCCAGCACTGAACCAAGTACTTGCTCAACTGCTCCATGCTCAGTGATATCACCCTCCCGATCCATGTGTTTCGGGTAGGCCGCTAAAACACCTTTTACGAAACATTCAGCCAGTCGGCCGCTGCCGGGCTTCGACATGCCGTCCGTGATGACGAACAGCCCTCTGTCGCCGTCGCACAAAGCTCCAGCACAGTCATGATTGGCTTTCCTGGTCCGTCCGATGACTGACCTGGTTGTGTATCTCATGCGTTGCCCAGATCCTTCATGCGCATGTGGATGATTCGCCCTCTACCTGGATTCGCCTGCACCGAGCCAGAGCTTTCAATCACGTAGTCGATACCACTGAGCGCCGTGAGTTTTCGAATTCCAGTCGTAATGAAGCCCTTGAGCTCAGGCTCAGCCTGGCGAACTTCTTCCAAAAGCTCTGTACGACCATCAATCAAGATGATGATGTCTTCGACGTCTTTGTGGTACGGGTCGCCCTCACCGCGACCGCTAAAGGCCTCCAGCTTCGTCGCAAGAAAGTAGGTCGGTTTGAATATCTGGATGACCGTACCGCTGGGCAATGTAAATTTATCAGCCCTCGACAGCCCCTCCACGAACCAACGGTTGGCATATCCGAGAACTTCGGGATCAGAAGGCATCACGTCAACGACGACGTCGTTGAAGCGGAAGCGACAGTTAACTTCATCTTCACCGGTGATCTTGAAGTTCTTGACCGCCAGCCGTTCTGTGAGGTGTTGCCAGGCGCTAATACCTGCCAGCTCGATCACCAAGTCAACATCATCGGTGAAGCGAATGTCGTCCAGCACAGAAGCGTCAGTTACCAGCATGGCCGTGGTGCAACCGCCGACAAAGGCAACCTCAGCGAGAAACGCCTCCCCCAAGCCGTCTGCCACAAACTCTATGAGCTCATAGTTGTGATCAGCATTTGATGACATGTTATTTCAGCCCCATCCCTGCTTTTAGAATGCCAACCGCCACACCACACTCTCGCGGGCCGCCAAGACGGATCGCATCAACAAGCGCTAGATAGTGGTAAAGGATTCTGTCCTTCTTCACCGCTTCCGGCACAGTTTTGTAGAGCGGCTCTATCGCCTGACCACGCTCAGTTCCGAGTGCATCAGGCCAAACCGGAATCAGCCCGCCAGCGCTCTTGATGCTTTTGGACAGCGCGGGTGCGGCGAAGCCGGTTGGAATACCGCGAACCATTGCGCCCGGCCTCACGGGGAAAAAGTATTTCAGAGCGTGCTCGGTGATTTTCAGCAGCTCTCGCCGATTAACTTTCGCAAGCCCGGTGTCGTAGTCATTGGTCAGCAATCCAGACTCGCGACATCTTGCCATGGCGTTGGAAATCTCACTTTTGCTTAGCCCAAGAGACGCCGACAACGCACGCAACGAGTAAGCTTCACTCCAGCTCGTCAGCGGCGCAGAAGGTACGGATTCCGACCACCCTTCCCATCCATCCTCCTCGCCCAAGGGTGAGTCGAACTCCCGGCGGTGGAATACCACGTCTTCACCACCAGTAAGGTAGGTGGCTAGCGACTCCCCCACTCGCCCCCCTGCCGGCATTCGATTTATCTGCTGGGGCTTCAACAATTCCTCAACCCTGTTCGAATTCGACTCAGATTCCATCTCCCCAAAGAGGTTTTCTTCCTGGGCGTGCAGGCTGGCCATCTTGAACAAAAGCAAAATATCTTGACTCTTCATGAAGACAGAAACTCCAAGTGTCCACACTCCATAAAACGTGGACACTTGTCTCATTGAAAATGTCGGACCGTCAAGCCCTTCCGAGATTTATCAGGTTTCACCGGGAAACCTGCCCCGCCGTGTTTAGTTTTGTTTATTTCAAGGTGTCGCAATATCGGATGACACCCGCAGACCTTGTAGGCAAACTCCGAATCTCGCGTTTGGGCACTTTGATGCCTTGTTGCGCTTTTCTTCGACGGGATACTCTCCGGACGTCGCTGACCATTCAGCGATCGGGTGTGGTAACCCGGCGAAACCAGCGCAACAGCGCCTTCATCCCGAACACAGGCATTTTTATGTCTGCGATCTCGAGTTATGGCGGCTGTGCGTGGGACGCCCTCGGGCGTGCCGGTTTCCTTGGTTCCCGGTTTACCACCCTGCGTACAGCTGCCTCCCTTTCGTGTGGTAACGAAAATGGCAGCTCCTCGAACCCAGGAGAAAAACCATGACCAAAACAAATCCGTCAGAACCTGACGAACTGAAAACCATCGGCTTCACCCCCCTCATCTACTGCTCCAACAAAGCGCTGTTCCATGTCAGTCACGGCGTCCCCCTCGGTGATGCGCTAGCCATGGCTTCTGATTTTCTGTTCCTTGCCAAGGAGCTGACTAAAGACGCTGCCTACGCCCGAGACACCGACCGACATGCCTGGGCCGCGCATTACCTGACGGCAATGAGCAAGGCCGTGATTGATGATGCGGTGAAGGTACTGACGCCGCCACCGCCACCTGCCCGGACAAAAGCCGAATCTAAAAAATAGCGGCCCGAAAGCAAGTAAAGGAGCAGAGACGGAATACGTGCAAACACCGCACATCCCCTGTGGGAGCGGGCTTGCTCGCGAAGGCGATCTGTCAGCCGACATAAATGTTGAACGTCAGACCGCTTTCGCGAGCAAGCCCGCCCCCACAAGGGGTTTTCATTGCCTTCAGGACGAAACACCGCCCACAAAAAAGCCCCCGCAACCACAATGGCAACGGGGGCTTTTTGTTGTGGGTTACATCTCTACCTGCGTCCCCAATTCAATCACCCGGTTCAGCGGCAGATTGAAGAAGCGCAAATTGCCGTTGGCGTTCTGCAACATGAAGGCAAACAACGCCTCACGCCAGCGGGCCATGCCTTCGAGTTTGGAGGCGATGACCGTCTCGCGGCTGAGGAAGTAGGTGGTGCGCATCGGGCTGAAATCCAGGTCATCGAGATGACACAGCTTCAGCGCTTGCGGCACGTCCGGCTCGTCGACGAAGCCAAAGTGCAGGATCACCCTGAAGAAACCCTCGCCGTAGGAATCGACCTCGAAACGCCGTGATGCCGGCACCCGCGGGATGTCTTCGTACACCACCGTCAGCAGCACCACCTGCTCGTGCAACACCTGGTTATGCAGCAGGTTGTGTAACAGTGCATGAGGCACGGCGTCCGGGCGCGCAGTCAGGAACACGGCGGTGCCCTGGACGCGATGCGGCGGTTGCACGGCAATGCTGCTGATGAAGATCGGCAGCGGCAAGCCACCCTCGTCGAGACGATCGACCAGCAATTGCTTGCCGCGTTTCCAGGTGGTCATCAGCACAAACAGCACGATACCGGCGATCACCGGGAACGCCCCGCCCTGAATGATTTTCGGCACGTTGGCAGCGAAGTACAGACTGTCCACCAAGAGGAATCCGAGCAACAGCGGAACCGCCAGGATCGGCGGCCATTTCCACAGCAGCAATATCACCGCCGACACCAGGATGGTGGTCATCAGCATCGTGCCCGTCACGGCCACGCCGTAAGCCGCAGCCAGCGCGCCGGAGGATTCGAAGCCCAGCACCAACAGGATGACGCCGACCATCAGCGCCCAGTTCACCGCGCCGATGTAGATCTGGCCTTGTTCGGCACTGGAGGTGTGCTGAATGTGCATGCGCGGTATGTAACCGAGCTGAATCGCCTGACGAGTCAGGGAGAACGCACCGGAAATCACTGCCTGAGAAGCAATCACCGTGGCCAGGGTCGACAACCCCACCAACGGAATCAGCGCCCAGCTCGGAGCCAATAAGTAGAACGGGTTGCGAGCGGCTTCCGGGTCACCGAGCAGCAAGGCGCCCTGGCCGAAGTAGTTCAGCACCAGCGCCGGCAGCACGAGGATGAACCACGCACGGGCAATCGGCTTGCGGCCGAAGTGGCCCATGTCGGCGTACAGCGCTTCGGCACCGGTCAGCGCCAGCACCACCGCACCAAGAATCGCCACGCCCATGCCCGGGTGAACGATGAAGAAACGCACACCCCAGACCGGGTTCATCGCTTGCAACACTTCCGGGTGCTGCAGGATGCCGTAGACACCCAGCGCCCCCAGCACGACAAACCAGGTCACCATGATCGGCCCGAACAGAATGCCGATCCGCGCGGTGCCGTGACGTTGAATCAGGAACAGCGCCACCAGCACGACCAACGACAGCGGCACCACCCAATGGTCGATGCCGTCAAACGCCAGCCCCAGCCCCTCAATCGCCGAAAGAACGGAAATCGCCGGAGTGATCATGCTGTCGCCATAGAACAGCGCCGCGCCGATCAGCCCGCAGACCACCAGCAACGTGCGCAATTTCGGATGCCCGGCCGCAGCCCGCCGAGCGAGGGCGGTCAACGCCATGATTCCGCCTTCGCCCTGGTTGTCGGCACGCAGCACGAACAGCACGTATTTGATCGAAACGACCCAGATCAACGACCAGAAGATCAGTGCCAGAATCCCGAAGACTCCATCATGGTTGACCGGAACCCCATAGTGCCCGGCGAAAACCTCTTTAAGGGTGTACAGCGGACTCGTGCCGATATCGCCATAAACCACACCGACCGCCGCGACCAGCATGCCGATCGGTTTTGCCGCCGAATGCTCAGCGCCCGCCGCCTGACTACTTGCCTGCCCCATCCAAAACTCCTACTACTCAGACCCGGACTTCTTATAAGAAGCACTATGCTTTGCCGTGCAGCATGCGCTGTTTTACATCACGTTACAGACGTTTCATTGACCGTAAAAAATCGGTAAAGCCTAAAGGCGCGAAGCATAGCGCAGCACTCGTCGTATTTCCCTGCATAAAGCTGGTCAAGTGCGCCTCTCATCGCTAGAATTGCGCACTTTTTGATCAGAGGCACGCCAAGTGCCCGCTTGTCGCCTTGCCGTCTTCGGCTGGAGGCGTCACAAATACCGAGGTTAGACATGTCCACCACTCCTGCGCCGGCCAATCCAAAAGTTGGCTTCGTATCCCTGGGTTGCCCCAAAGCACTGGTCGACTCCGAGCGCATCCTTACCCAGCTGCGCATGGAAGGCTATGACGTCGTGTCCACTTACGAGGACGCCGATGTCGTGGTGGTCAACACCTGTGGCTTCATCGACTCGGCCAAGGCTGAGTCTTTGGAAGTGATCGGCGAAGCCATCAAGGAAAACGGCAAGGTCATCGTGACCGGCTGCATGGGCGTCGAAGAAGGCAACATTCGCAAGGTGCACCCAAGCGTATTGGCCGTGACCGGTCCGCAGCAGTACGAGCAGGTGGTCAACGCCGTGCACGACGCCGTGCCGCCGCGCCAGGATCACAACCCGCTGATCGACCTGGTGCCGCCGCAAGGCATCAAGCTGACCCCGCGCCACTACGCCTACCTGAAGATTTCCGAAGGCTGCAACCACAGCTGCAGCTTCTGCATCATCCCGTCGATGCGCGGCAAACTGGTCAGCCGTCCGGTCGGTGATGTACTGGACGAGGCTCAGCGCCTGGTCAAGGCCGGCGTCAAAGAGCTGTTGGTGATCTCGCAAGACACCAGCGCCTACGGTGTCGACGTGAAATACCGCACCGGTTTCTGGAACGGCGCGCCGGTGAAAACCCGCATGACCGAACTCTGCGAAGCCCTGAGCACCCTCGGCGTCTGGGTTCGTCTGCACTACGTTTACCCGTACCCGCACGTCGACGAGCTGATCCCGCTGATGGCCGCCGGGAAAATCCTGCCGTACCTGGACATCCCGTTCCAGCACGCCAGCCCGAAAGTCCTGAAAGCCATGAAACGCCCGGCGTTCGAAGACAAGACTCTGGCGCGCATCAAGAACTGGCGCGAAATCTGCCCGGACCTGATCATCCGTTCGACCTTCATCGTCGGCTTCCCTGGAGAAACCGAAGAAGACTTCCAGTACCTGTTGAACTGGCTGACCGAAGCGCAACTCGATCGCGTCGGCTGCTTCCAGTACTCGCCGGTCGAAGGCGCACCGGCCAACCTGCTGGACGCGGCCATCGTGCCGGACGACGTCAAGCAAGACCGCTGGGACCGCTTCATGGCGCACCAGCAAGCCATCAGCTCGGCACGCCTGCAAATGCGCGTCGGCCGTGAAATCGAAGTGCTGGTCGATGAAGTCGACGAGCAAGGCGCGGTCGGCCGCTGCTTCTTCGATGCCCCGGAAATCGACGGCAACGTGTTCATCGACAACGGCAGCAACCTGAAACCAGGCGATAAAGTCTGGTGCAAAGTGACCGACGCCGACGAATACGACCTGTGGGCTGAACAGATCTAAACGCAAAAAATACGAAAAGCCCTGCTCTCTTGACGAGATGCGGGGCTTTTTTACGTCTATCGTTTTGTGAGGAAAGGATTCTCGACACTCACAGGAAAAGGGGCAGCCGGCCATGCGCCAACATTCGGTCATCCATACGCCGAAACAGAGCGACTACGAAGAACTCACTCAGGTCTGGGAAGCCTCGGTGCGCGCCACCCATGACTTTCTGCCGGACAGCTACATCGAACTGTTGAAGAACCTGGTGCTGACGCGCTACCTCGATGCGGTGATGCTGATCTGCACCAAAGACCCGCGCCAGCGCATCACCGGCTTCGCCGGGGTCGCGGCGGGCAAGATCGAAATGCTCTTCATCGATCCGGCTCACCGTGGTCAGGGCCTGGGCAAGCAGTTGCTACGCTATGCGATGGAACACCTGAATGCCGATGAACTGGACGTCAACGAACAGAACCCGCAAGCGCTGGGGTTCTACTTCAAACAAGGCTTCGAGGTGATTGGCCGTTCGGAAGTCGATGGCATGGGCCAGCCTTATCCGCTGCTGCACATGCGTTTGCGCCAAACACAACAACGCACGCGCAACGGCTGACACAACACAGAACAACTGTGGGAGCGGGCTTGCTCGCGAATGCGGTGTGTCATTCAACAGATAATTGACTGATCTACCGCTTTCGCGAGCAAGCCCGCTCCCACAAAAAGCCACACGGCGCAAATGGAGCCGGGATTAACCGGCGCCCAGCAGGTACAATGCCCACCCCTTTTTTGTTACGGCCCTGTCATGACTGACCCGATTCGTCTCTCCAAACGCCTCATCGAACTCGTCGGCTGTTCCCGTCGGGAGGCTGAGCTGTTCATCGAGGGCGGCTGGGTCACCGTGGACGGCGAAGTCATCGACGAGCCGCAGTTCAAGGTCGAGAACCAGAAAGTCGAGCTCGACCCGGAAGCCAAGGCCACTGCGCCGGAGCCGGTGACCATCCTGTTCAACGTCCCTGCGGGCATGGACGCGGAAACGGCCATGGCAACGATCAGCGCCGAGACCTTGAGCGAAGAACACCGCTACGGCAAACGCCCGCTCAAGGGCCACTTCCTGCGCCTGACCGCCAGCACCGATCTGCAGGCCAACGCCAGCGGTCTGTTGGTGTTCACCCAGGACTGGAAGATCCTGCGCAAACTCACTGCCGATTCCGCCAAGATCGAGCAAGAGTATGTGGTCGAAGTTGAAGGCGACATGGTGGCTCACGGCCTCAACCGTCTGAACCACGGCCTGACTTACAAGGGCAAGGAACTGCCGCCGGTCAAAGCCAGCTGGCAGAACGAAAACCGCCTGCGTTTTGCGATGAAGAACCCACAACCGGGCGTCATCGCCCTGTTCTGCCAGGCCGTAGGCCTGAAGGTTGTCGCCATCCGCCGCATCCGCATCGGCGGCGTGTCCATCGGCAAAGTGCCGTTGGGGCAATGGCGTTACCTGTCCGGCAAAGAGAAGTTCTAAGACTTTTCACGCCGCCACACATTTTGGCGCCGCTGTTTACGCGGCGCCCACTGCTGAATATCAGGATTGCACACCATGATTCATAACGACGTACTGCGCAGCGTGCGCTACATGCTCGACATCAGCGACAAGAAAGTCATCGAGATCATCAAGCTCGGCGGCATGGACGTGGCCCTGGAAGACTTGGTGACGTACCTCGACAAGAAAGAGGAAGACGAGGAAGGCTTCGTACGCTGCCCGGATGAAGTCATGGCGCATTTCCTCGACGGCCTGGTGACCTTCAAGCGCGGCAAAGACGAAAGCCGTCCGCCACAGCCGATCGAAGTGCCAGTGACCAACAACATCATCCTGAAGAAACTGCGTGTGGCTTTCGAATTGAAAGAAGATGACATGCACGCCATCCTCAAGGCCTCCGAGTTCCCGGTGTCCAAGCCTGAGCTGAGCGCGCTGTTCCGCAAGTTCGGCCACACCAACTACCGCCCGTGCGGCGACCAGTTGCTGCGCAATTTCCTCAAGGGCCTGACCCTGCGCGTGCGCCCGCAGTAAACCGCCCATCCCGTAGGAGCACAGCTTGCTGGCGATAGCGTTTCGAGATCGCCATCGCGAGCAAGCTTTGCTCCTACAAGAAGGGCCGGCAAGCGTAGCGCTGTATAGACCCTCATTCCTCGCAAAAATAGTGGCTCCGCTTCCGGCGGCTGACGACTAGGGTGTATTGACCCTCAGCTCTCAGGATTCGCCATGCACCCGTACTTTTCCCTGCAAGGCCGCACCGCCCTGGTGACCGGCGGCACCCGTGGTATCGGCAAAATGATCGCCAAGGCCTATGTCGAGGCCGGTGCCACCGTGTACGTCTGCGCCCGGGATGCCGAAGCCTGCCAGCAAACGGCTGATGAGCTGAGCGCATTCGGTCGTTGCCACGGATTGGCGGCCAACCTGGACACCGAAGAAGGCGTACTTCAACTGGCTACGCGACTGGGCGAGCAGATCGGTCAGCTGGATATTCTGGTGAACAACGCCGGCACCACGTGGGGCGCGCCGCTGGAGAGCTACCCGGTCAAGGGCTGGGAAAAGGTCATGCAGCTGAACGTGACCTCGGTGTTCAACTGCATCCAGCAGTTTTTGCCGCTGCTGCGCAAGGCCGGTTCGGCAGCGAATCCGGCGCGAATTATCAATATCGGTTCAGTGGCGGGCATTTCGTCCTTCGGCGAGCAGGCGTATGCCTACGGGCCGAGTAAAGCTGCCCTGCATCAGCTGTCGCGGATTCTGGCGCGGGAGCTGGTGAGCCAGCACATCAACGTCAACGTCATCGCGCCGGGGCGTTTTCCGAGCAAAATGACTCAGCACATCGGCAATGATGAGCAGGCGTTGGCCGAGGACACTGCGTTGATTCCCATGAAACGCTGGGGCCGGGAGGAAGAGATGGCAGCGCTGGCGATCAGTCTGGCGAGTACGGCCGGGGCGTATATGACCGGGAACATCATCCCGTTGGATGGCGGGTTCAGTCTCTGACCTTCTCCTGATGATCGTTCCCACGCTCTGCGTGGGAATGCAGCCCGGGACGCTCCGCGTCCCAAGAGCGTCCATTGAGGCATTCCCACGCAGAGCGTGGGAACGATCATGGTGTGGGTTATCATGCCCACCCTCACCCCGCCTCGACCCCAGACCATGACCTACAGCGTTTCCCCCATCGGCTTCGTGCGCTCCTGTTTCAAGGAGAAGTTCGCCATCCCGCGCCAGCCACAACTGGCCCCGGCCGCTCGCGGCGTGCTGGAACTGGTGGCGCCGTTCGATCAGGGCGATGCGGTGCAAGGTCTGGAACAGGTCAGCCACGTGTGGCTGCTGTTCCTGTTTCACCAGGCCCTGGAAGAAAAGCCACGACTGAAAGTCCGCCCTCCACGCCTGGGCGGTAACAAATCCATGGGCGTATTCGCCACCCGCGCGACGCATCGGCCCAATGGCATCGGTCAATCCGTGGTGAAGCTGGACAAGGTTGAAGTCAATCGCCTGTGGATATCCGGCATTGACCTGCTGGACGGCACGCCGATTCTCGACATCAAACCTTACGTGCCTTACGCCGACATCATCGATACGGCCTCCAACCGCATCGCCAGCGCTGCGCCGCAGTTGATTCCCGTGCAGTGGACGGATTCAGCGCTGCAACAGGCTCACGACCATGCTCAGCGCCTTGAAGAACCGCTGGTGGAGTTGATCGAGCAATGCCTGGCACAAAACCCACGTCCGGCGTACCAGATTCCTGCACCCGAACGGGAATACGGTGCGCAATTCTGGGACCTGGATGTGCGCTGGCATTACCCCACGCCTGACCTGATCCGCGTTCTCGAAGTCATTCCCGCGAACGTCTGAACGCCAAAAACGAAAAAGCCCGCGCTGCCTTTACAGGCAACGCGGGCTTTTTATGGTAACCACCAAACCAATGTGGGAGCGAGCCTGCTCGCGATGGCGGCGTAACATTCAACGATGACGTTGACTGACGGTCCGCTATCGCGAGCAGGCTCACTCCCACAGGTAGAGCAGTGCAGTGGCTTACTTCTCGACGAACGCTCGCTCGATCAGGTAATCACCCGGCTCGCGCATCCGCGGCGACACTTTCAGGCCGAAGCTGTTCAACACTTCGCTGGTCTCGTCGAGCATGCTCGGGCTGCCGCACAGCATGGCGCGGTCGTCCTGCGGGTTGATCGGTGGCAGACCGATGTCGCTGAACAGCTTGCCGCTGCGCATCAGGTCGGTCAGGCGACCTTCGTTCTCGAACGGCTCGCGGGTCACGGTCGGGTAGTAGATCAACTTGTCACGCAGGGCGTCGCCGAAGAACTCGTTCTGCGGCAAGTGCTCGGTGATGAATTCGCGGTAAGCGACTTCGTTGACGTAACGTACGCCGTGGCACAGGATCACTTTTTCGAAACGCTCGTAGGTTTCCGGGTCCTGGATGACGCTCATGAACGGCGCCAGACCGGTACCGGTGCTCAGCAGGTACAAATGTTTGCCAGGCTTCAAGTCATCCAGCACCAGCGTGCCGGTAGGCTTCTTGCTGATGATGATCTCGTCGCCTTCCTTCAGATGCTGCAACTGGGAAGTCAGCGGGCCATCAGGCACCTTGATGCTGAAGAACTCGAGATGCTCTTCCCAGTTCGGGCTGGCAATCGAGTAAGCGCGCATGAGCGGCCGGCCGTTGGGCTGTTGCAGGCCGATCATCACGAACTGACCGTTCTCGAAGCGCAGGCCCGGATCGCGGGTGCACTTGAAGCTGAACAGAGTGTCGTTCCAGTGGTGAACACTGAGGACACGCTCGTGGTTCATGTTGCTCATGTACGTGGGACTCCTGGAGATTGGTCTGCGCGAGCTCTGCGCCGGCTCTGCAAAAAAATGAGCTGCTGTGCGCAATTGCATCGCATTCTAATGGCAGCCACAATATCTGTTAACTGGATTATTAAGATAAGGGTTATCGGTTATATCGATATGCGATTTACTCTCCGTCAACTTCAAGTATTCGTCGCCGTCGCCCAGCAGGAAAGCGTATCCCGTGCTGCGGGTCTGCTCAACCTCTCGCAATCGGCGGCGAGCACCTCGATCACCGAGCTAGAGCGCCAGTCCAGCTGTCAGCTGTTCGACCGCGCCGGCAAACGGCTGAGTCTCAATGCCCTCGGCAAACAGCTGCTGCCGCAAGCGGTGGCGCTGCTCGACCAGTCCAAGGAAATCGAAGACTTGCTCAATGGCAAGTCCGGATTCGGCTCTCTGGCGGTCGGCGCGACCCTGACCATCGGCAATTACCTGGCCACCTTGCTGATTGGCAGCTTCATGCAGCGCCATCCGGAAAGCCAGGTGAAGCTGCACGTGCAGAACACTGCCAACATTGTGCAGCAGGTCGCCCACTATGAAATTGATCTGGGTCTAATCGAAGGTGACTGCAGCCATCCAGACATCGAAGTGCAGAGCTGGGTCGAGGATGAACTGGTGGTGTTCTGCGCGCCCCAGCATCCACTGGCCAAGCGCGGCACGGCGACCATGGAAGAGCTGACCCACGAGGCCTGGATTCTGCGGGAACAGGGCTCCGGCACGCGACTGACCTTTGACCAGGCCATGCGTCACCATCGCAGCTCGCTGAATATCCGGCTGGAACTGGAACACACCGAAGCGATCAAGCGTGCGGTGGAGTCCGGGTTGGGGATTGGCTGCATTTCTCGCCTGGCACTGCGCGACGCATTCCGTCGCGGCAGCCTGGTGGCGGTGGAGACGCCGGATCTGGATCTGGCGCGGCAGTTCTATTTCATCTGGCACAAACAGAAATATCAGACGTCGGCGATGCGTGAATTCCTCGACCTGTGCCGCGCTTTCACCGCCGGGGTTCAGCGCAGCGACGAGATCGTCCTGCCCACCATCGCTTAAAGCAGGATGACCGCCCACACCAGCCCGATCATGGTTAACGCCACTAACTGAGCGGCGCTACCCATGTCCTTGGCGTTCTTGGACAACGGGTGCAACTCAAGGGAAATGCGGTCGATGGCCGCTTCCACGGCCGAATTGAGCAATTCGACAATCAACGCCAACAGACAGACTGCAATCAGCAACGCCTGCTCGACGCGACTGACGTTCAGGAAGAACGACAGCGGGATCAATATGACGTTAAGCAACACCAGTTGCCGAAAGGCCGCTTCGCCAGTGAAGGCTGCACGCAGACCGTCCAGCGAATAACCGGAGGCGTTGAGGATGCGTTTCAGGCCGGTTTGGCCTTTAAAAGGTGACATAAATTAGGCAACTGACCAAAAAGGAAGTGGGAAAGCTAGAGTAAGCCAAGTCAAAAAAGCGTGAACGCGCCGCGCCTGCTTAGCTCGAAATTGACTCCAGTTGTTGCAGAAGCAACGCCGCCTGGGTCCGGGTCCGCACATTCAGCTTGCGAAAAATCGCCGTCACGTGGGCCTTGATCGTCGCTTCGGAAACGCTCAGCTCGTAGGCAATCTGCTTGTTCAACAAGCCTTCACAGACCATGGTCAGCACACGAAACTGCTGCGGCGTCAGGCTCGCAAGGCCTTCGCTGGCGGCCTTGGCTTCGGCGGAAACGCTGACCGCCTCGAACGCCTGGGGCGGCCAGAACACATCACCATCGAGCACCGCACGCACGGCTTTCTGGATGACGCTCAGATCACTGGACTTGGGGATGAAGCCGCTGGCGCCGAACTCACGGGACTTGACCATGATCGAGGCTTCTTCCTGAGCCGACACCATGACCACCGGAATCTGCGGATACTGACCGCGCAACAACACCAGCCCTGAAAAACCGTAGGCCCCCGGCATGTTCAGGTCCAGCAGCACCAGATCCCAGTCGGACTTCTCGTCCAGACGGGTTTCCAGCTCGGCAATGCTTGCCACTTCCACCAGACGGACTTGCGGGCCCAGGCCCAGGGTCAACGCTTGATGCAGGGCGCTACGGAAAAGAGGGTGGTCATCGGCAATCAGGATTTCGTATGTGGCCATTTTTCAAATGATCCTGTTTTTCAAACAACTCGAGGTACAGCCACGGAGCTGTACCAACAGGGCACGTTCAACGCCAATCACATGGTTATCCCACGTAAAGAATACGGCGTATCAAACTTTGGCCGCGCCCTAATCGGCGCCAAGCATGCCCAGCGAAGTCGGGGTGGTCAAGGTGCTTGGCCAGTACAGTTCTTTGCAGTATGGGCGACAATCGGCGCGGGACAGGGCGCCGATTTACACAAAAGGCATCAGTTCGGCGTGTGCCGGTGTTGAAACATTCATTTCAAGCTGATGCTTGGCATCAAGGTAATGCTGGCTGAACACATCGAAATAAGCGTCCAGTGCCGACGCCGCCGCGGTATCACCCGCCAGATCGAGACACAACGCCGCCACTTCGGCTGTGCATAAATGCTCGCTACGGGTCGATCGGCGCAACCGGTACCGCGATAACTTCTCGGGCAACAGGCTCAGGATCGGCAGCCGGTCAAAGTAGGGGCTTTTGCGGAAAATCTTCCGGGCTTCTGTCCAGGTGGCATCCAGCAGAATGAACAGCGGACGCTTCGAACTATCGGCATCGACGCTGTTTGTGACACGTTCGGGTTCGACGTACTCTCCCGGAAACACCAGATAAGGCTGCCATTGCGGATCGGCCAGCAGCGCCAGCAGTTGCTCGTCAACTTCTGTACGCGACCAGATGAACGCATGGTTATCGCGCACTACATCGGCGATCAGCCAACCGGTATTGCTCGGTTTGAACACTTCCTTGCCCGTCATAATCAGGCACACGCCAGAACGGGCCTCGACCTGTGGGCGCCAGGCGCACAGGCAGTGGCTCTCGATCACGCGGCAGGCTCGGCAACGCGGTGCCCTCCAGCCTCGGGCCTGAATCGGCTTGATGCCCTCTTCCTCTCGCTCATCGCGCAAGCGGGCTACTGCGTTTGCAGCAAAGCGTGGGGTTGCAGGGATCATCGCAGGCAAGGCCGGCAGGGGAAGAAAATCGACACGAAAAACACTCGGCAGGGCAGAAAGTGGCGGCAGTTTATCAGAGCAGCCGGCGCAAGCCTGTACCGTCCAGGCCTCGTCCCCTATAATTCGCCGCCACTGAACGCACAGTCATGTGACGGGTCGAACCACCAGTCACTGAACCAGGAGAGTTTCATGCTGCGCCTTATCGTTCCCACCGCTGCCATTTTGCTGGCGTCGTCCTTCAGCGCTCAGGCTGCTTCATTGAGTGAGCAGAATCTCAACAGAGAGCTGCGAAACGTCGCCACACAAAGCAGTGTTGGTACTCCACGGGCGATCAACGAAGACATTCTTGATCAGGGCTACACCGTCGAAGGCAACACGCTGATCAATCATCTGAGCGTACAAAGCAGCCACGCCAACAAGATGCGTGCCGACCCCAAAGCCGTGTATTTCCAGCTTGGCGCCTCTGTATGCAACAACCCATCGTTCCGCAAACTGATGGCCAAGGGCGCGGTCATGCGTTACGACTTCACTGAAGTGAAGACCAACCGCTCAGTCGGCTCCGCCAGCTATCAGGAATCGGACTGCCCGAAAGCGGCTCCGACCAAGAAGAAGTAATCATCGGGAATTGGCGCGCCGCTGTTCATCCTCGGCGCGCAGTTCTGCCAACAGCGCTTGCAAGTAACGCGAGCGTCGGTCGGCGCCCTCCAGACGTCGGCAACACTCCTCTTCAAGACTCAAATGATTGGTCTCGGCCGATGATTTCAGTAATCGATACAGTTGCGTATCGATCTCCAGAATAACTCTGGTCATACCTTCCCGCCTCCATGCACCTCGCCCTTGCTTGAGCGATAAAATCCTTCAACCGCTTGTAACGAGCGCCCTGCCTTTGACGCAAAGTTGTCGTGTAGTGCCTGTAATTCAGTAAATCAGACTGTCGGACACTCGCCTTGCGTTCGGACGAGCGGTGAAAGCACCTTGCAAATCGCCAATAAGCGGTTGCCAGGAAAGACTTTGCGGCGCAATGATCAGTCAGCGAAAAACACTATGAGGGTCTAAATTCATAGTGTTCACGTTTACTTTTTCAGGGCAGGAAAGGGGCTGCCCAATATGCGACTTGTTGTGCCAATGTTTCCTTCATCCAAGGGAAAAACAGAGCCTGTATGGAAGGAGAAGTTGATGCCTTACCAACCGAATGACCTACTGAGCCGTCATTTTGAAGAAAGCGGCCACGACCTCATCAGAAAGGTCGAAGAGCAACTCAACCTGGTTTCACCCAACAGCCCCAACATCCCGATTTACCGCGACATGATCCTGACCGTGCTACGCATGGCCCAGGAAGATCACAACCGCTGGAATGCCAAGATCACCCTTCAAGCCCTTCGTGAACTGGAACACGCCTTCCGTGTTCTGGAGCAATTCAGGGGGCGCCGAAAGGTCACTGTCTTTGGCTCGGCCCGAACACCTATAGAACATCCCTTATACGGTCTGGCCCGGGAACTTGGCGCCGAGCTGGCGCGCTCGGACCTGATGGTCATTACCGGTGCCGGTGGCGGCATCATGGCGGCGGCCCACGAAGGTGCTGGCCTGGAACACAGCTTGGGATTCAATATCACCCTGCCCTTCGAGCAACATGCCAATCCCACCGTCAATGGCACCACCAACCTGCTGCCCTTCCACTTCTTCTTTACCCGCAAGCTGTTTTTCGTCAAGGAAGCCGATGCGCTGGTCCTGTGCCCTGGCGGTTTCGGCACCCTGGATGAGGCGTTGGAAGTGCTGACACTGATCCAGACAGGCAAAAGCCCGCTGGTGCCCGTGATATTGCTGGACGCGCCCGGCGGCACGTTTTGGCAAGGTGCGCTGGACTTCATCCACCATCAACTGGAGGAAAATCGCTACATCCTGCCGACCGATATGAAACTTGTCAGTCTGGTCTACAGCGCGGAAGACGCTGTTGAGCAGATCAACCAGTTCTACAGCAACTTCCACTCCAGCCGCTGGCTCAAGCATCAATTCGTGATCCGCATGAATCACAAGCTCAGCGACCAGGCGCTCGAACACATGCAAGAAGCATTTGCCGACCTGTGCCTGAGCGATCACTTCCATCAACACGCTTACAGCGGAGAAGAACACGACGAAGCGCAGTTCAGCCACTTGGCGCGGCTCGCCTTCACCTTTAACGCCCGTGATCATGGACGCCTGCGGGAACTGGTGGACTACATCAACCTGCCGGAAAACTGGGCGCAATCCCAACCCCAGGCGCAACAGCGCTCGCGGGAACCGTTCAAGGTAACGTAGTCAAAAAAAACGGCCCGCTATCGAAATAGCGAGCCGTTTCAGTCAATCGTCCATCCCTCGGCCGCTGAACAAGCGGCTGATCATTTCCATGGAATATCCCCGATAACTCAGGAACCTGCCCTGTTTGGCACGTTCCCGGGCGTCTATCGGTAAATGCCCGGAAAACTTTCGCCGCCAGGTGTCTTCCAGTTGTTCCTGCCAGTTGATACCACTCTCGCGCAAAGCAAGTTCGATGTCGGTACGTTGCAGGCCGCGCTGGCTCAACTCTTCACGAATACGCAAAGGGCCATAACCGGAACGGGCACGGTACGAAACAAAGCTTTCTAGATAACGGGATTCGGACAGCAGGCCTTCTTCCGTCAAACGGTCGAGTGCCGTGTCAATCATTTCAGGGAGGGCGCCGCGTTGACGCAGTTTACGCGTCAACTCGACTCGACCGTGCTCGCGTCGAGCGAGCAGGTCCATTGCGGTTCGCCGCACCGCGACGAGTGTATCGAGTACGGCGGTCATCGGATCAATCAGATATCAGCGTCAGCCAGGTCATCAGCAGTCTCTTTGACTGGCGATGCTTTGACGTCCGGCGCCGGAGTCAGCAGCTTGTCGCGCAGTTGCTTCTCGAGCTTGGCGGCGATTTCCGGATTGTCTGCCAGGTACTTGGCCGAGTTAGCCTTGCCCTGACCGATCTTGGTGCCTTCATAGGCATACCAGGCGCCGGACTTCTCGACGAAACCGTGCAGCACGCCCAGGTCGATCATCTCACCGTTGAGGTAGATGCCCTTGCCGTAAAGAATCTGGAACTCAGCCTGACGGAACGGCGAAGCCACCTTGTTCTTCACAACCTTGACGCGGGTTTCGCTACCGACAACCTCGTCACCTTCTTTCACCGCGCCGGTACGGCGGATGTCCAGACGAACCGAAGCGTAGAACTTCAGCGCGTTACCACCGGTGGTGGTTTCCGGGCTGCCGAACATCACACCGATTTTCATACGAATCTGGTTGATGAAGATAACCAGGCAGTTGGCGTTTTTGATGTTACCGGTGATTTTACGCAGCGCCTGGGACATCAGACGGGCTTGCAGGCCCACGTGCATGTCACCCATTTCGCCTTCGATTTCAGCCTTCGGCACCAGAGCAGCCACGGAGTCGACGATGATCACGTCAACCGCGTTGGAACGCACCAGCATGTCGGTGATTTCCAGGGCTTGCTCGCCGGTGTCTGGCTGCGAAACCAGCAGGTCGTCAACGTTGACGCCCAGTTTGCCGGCGTATTCAGGATCGAGGGCGTGTTCAGCATCGACGAACGCACAGGTCGCGCCAGCTTTTTGAGCCTGAGCGATCACCGACAGTGTCAGCGTGGTTTTACCGGAGGATTCAGGACCGTAGATTTCAACGATACGACCTTTTGGCAGACCGCCAATGCCGAGCGCGATGTCCAGACCCAGAGAGCCAGTGGAGATAGCCGGGATCGCCTGACGGTCCTGATCGCCCATACGCATTACGGCACCCTTGCCGAATTGACGTTCGATCTGACCCAGGGCCGCAGCCAAGGCTTTCTTCTTGTTGTCGTCCATTAAAGTCCTCACGTAATCAATAAGGCCTGACGGCCAACACCTGTATAAGTAGCCAGTATTATTCCACAGCGTTTCAGGATCGCCTACCCCTGATTTGAGATTTCTCCAGCGACATGGCGCAGCAGCCCCTCTAGCGCGGCCTTGACCGTTTGTCGGCGGACCTCGTCGCGATTGCCGGGGAAGTGCTGGACCTCGCTGAACACCTGCTCACCGACGCCCCAGGCTAACCAGACGGTGCCCACCGGTTTGCTCGGCGACCCCCCATCCGGCCCCGCCACACCGCTGACCGCCACGGCAAAACGCGCCCGGCTTTTCTCCTGCGCGCCTCGGACCATCGCCTCGACCACCTCGCGACTGACCGCCCCCTCCGTCGCAAACAACTCGACCGGGACATTCAACTGCTCGGTTTTCTGGCGATTGGAATAGGTGACATAACCGGCCTCGAACCATGCCGAACTCCCCGGAACCCGGGTGATCGCCTCGCTGATCCCGCCGCCGGTGCAGGACTCTGCGGCGGTGACGTGGGCATTGAGAACCTGCATGCGCCTGCCAAGTTCAGCGGCCAGTTGGGTGATTTCTTTCACGGTCATCTCCTGAGCAAGCGGAATGAGAACTACCGTACACGAGCGTAACGCGCTTGCAAGGCGAAGGATCGATCAAAATGTTAGCGAGCGAGGGCTCTGATATAAGCCTGACAGGCTTGCAAGGCAATCAGTCCGCAGCTCCCGGCGTCGATGATGGCGATAATTCGTTGCACGCTGCCAGTTCCGCCAGCTGCCGACCAACGCCAATCCTGAAAGCGCCACCTCAGCGCCGCCGAGCCGCCGGCCAACACAGTCAGAAACACAACAACGCCAATGATGCAGCAAGACATCGGGATCAAACCGAAGGCTGGCATAACACCGCCCTCGCCCGCGCCCAGAGTTGCAGACGATCCTGCAAGCCGTTCAACCCACCATTGATGCGGCGGGTGATGCTGTTGAACTGGTCACGGTCGGCCAGTTCGTTGAAGCCATTGTGCTCCCAGAACCAGGCAGCCGATTCAGCGGCCCACCGGGGCTTTTCCAGAAGTGCTGGCAAAAACAGCAAACGATCATCACCGAAGAGTCCGAGACTGCACTGACGGTAATTGTCGCGACCCGTGATCTGAATCAGGCCTCGGCCACGGTATTTTTGACCGTCGCCGTCGGCCTCTGGCGTATTACCCAAGCGTACAGACAGTGCGCCAGTGTCGTACTTTTTCATGTATTGAGCGCTGCCCAACTCACGCACGTGCTGCAACTGCCCCGACTCGTGGCCGACTTGCGCAAGGAACGCAGCAATGCGTTTCGGAGTGTTGATGTTGTGGCGGGTCATGGCGGTGTTGAGTGCGGAAATGAAAACGCCCGCTTGGGAGCAGGCGTTAGGCATAACGATTTGTAGTTGTTGCTGCGTAACAGTCATATAGCCTCCAGAATGCCGGCGGCGACTCGATGTACAAGACTTGGGCAATGATCATGCAGTGGGTCGATCAGCGGAGTGATCTTCATGGGTTTTTCATCGGTGTACTAAAAAACCCGCTTGAGTGCGGGTTTGAGTGAAAGGTACTGGCCTTGGGAAACCCGCGTCCTTGCGGGTCGGATGCCGGTCGGCACCGCTGCTCGCCATTCCATTGGGCTTTGTGTTCAGCGATCCTGGCGGGTATCTCGCGGCGGCACTTCGCAAACGCCAATCCGCTTGGCCGCCCAGCGCTCATAAAGGCCAATGGCAACGTCTGCCCCAGCCATCGCCGTCAGGCAACCGAATGCGCAAGCCGTCCAGATCGACACGCCGGCGGCATACAGCAGCATGATGGCCGAGACCCCGCAGACCATGCAGGCCCCGGATCGCAAGGCCAGGCGCCGCAGCAATGACCAGCCGCGAGCGCCCTCCTTGTCGGCGCGCCACATTTCGCCGGACACCCCGCCCACCAGGGCGAGGACGATGACGAGCCAGATCGGCATCTCCAGCAACGCTTGTTGCTCGTTTGTCATGTCGCGTCTCCTGAGGGGGGATTGATGAGTGATGGGGGGTGTCTTTCAAACGGTCTCTTGAGTTGCCTGACGGTAGGTGGGCATTCCAAAAAGCCCGGCGCTAACCGTAATACTGTTCACTTAAGCGCGGCGTCCACATTTGTGGCGAGGGGATTTAGCGAAACGTCGCACCACCCCGTTGGGCTGCGAAGCGGCCCCAGCGTCTTTTCAGACAGACTAAGTTGTCTGGATTACGACTGCTTCGCAGCCGAACGGGGTGGTGCGGCATTCCGATAACCCCCCCCTCGCCACAGGTTCTAGCTCGACTGAAGAATGTCTTAAGTGAACAGCATTACGGCGCTAACCGGACTTTTCAGAATGCGGTCCTTCGCGTCGACCTTTCGGCGCTACTGGCGCCGTACGGGTCCATTCATATTGTTTTTCCGACCGCGGTCCCTGCCCGCCGGATAACTGCTTGCGGTGCTTTACGCTGCACACCCGGGTCAGTTGCCAACCCTCTGAACCGTTGAGGCCGGTTCATCGCTGCCTTTGTGGTGGAACTAGAGATCTTCGTTTCGAGCTGCTTTGTTGAGCGGCTTGAGACAAAGAATATGCATGAATGCATATACAGTCAATGCATTAATGCATTTGTTTATGCGCTTAAAATGCATTGGCGCATTAAAGCCCCGCAAATGAAGGTGTTGGCGGTTTTCGACAGGCGAAAAAAACCCGCCGGGCAGCGGGTTTTATCTGACAGCGGTGAGGTTAACGGGCGTACATGCCCCACCAGAAAACATGACCGAGGATGACAATCTGCTCTTCCTGGATTTCCTGGAAGGTGTAGTCCTCGTCCGGATGTTCATCGCGATTGAAGCTGCGCAGGCGTATCCCTGTCGGCAGACGATAAAGCTGTTTCACTCGCAACTGGCCGTTGTGGTTGATGGCGTAGAGGTCACCATCCACGATGTCACCAATCCCGCACTTGCCGGCGTTGACGCCTACCGTGGCGCCGTCGCGCAGCACCGGCAACATACTGTTGCCGCGCACCGTCACGCATTTGGCCTGGTCGAACTGAACACCGTTGTGGCGCAGGCTCCGCTTGCCGAAGCGCAGGCTAGAGCGCTCGCTCTCTTCGATGACGAATCTTCCTGATCCTGCAGCCAATTCAACCTCGCGAAGAAAGGGGACCGATACCTCGTCATCATCAACAGGCGTATCGTCGTCCCACAGACTTATGTCCTTGAGCTCCGAATGCAGTTGATCGCGCCCGGCGCTGGCTGCCGGCACGACATCCGCTCGCCCCCGCAACTGGTCGGTGCTTACGCCGAAGTACTCGGCAATCTTCGAGATGTGTTTATCCGAGGGATCGACGATCTTCCCGCTGAGGATCCGCGAGAGAGTGGATTGAGGCACGCCGGTGCGACGGTGAAGCTCCGTAGGGGAGATCCCGTGCTGAACGAGCAGCGCTCTTAAGACGGTAGAAACATTGCGTTTTTGCATAAAACGCATAGTGCTTGTTCTTTTCGCGGAAGACAAATGCCAAATTGCATAAATTGCGCATATGCGGTGCATACACCGAAGAAATGTATCGCGGGGCTTTCATGCCTGCGTCGGGTGGACCGCCCATGTTAACCTTGCGCCCATCGCGGAAAAGCCGGGCCGATGCCCCTCCTTTGCCCTACACCTTTCAACGAATTTGCCTGATTATCCGATGAATAAAGCGCTCTCTGATCTGTCCTCCCACACGCCAATGATGCAGCAGTACTGGCGCCTGAAAAACCAGCACCCTGACCAGTTGATGTTCTACCGCATGGGCGACTTCTACGAGATCTTCTATGAAGACGCGAAGAAGGCCGCCAAGTTGCTGGACATCACCTTGACCGCCCGTGGGCAGTCGGCGGGCCAGGCGATTCCGATGTGTGGGATTCCTTACCACGCCGCGGAAGGTTACCTGGCGAAACTGGTCAAGCTCGGCGAGTCGGTGGTGATCTGTGAGCAGGTCGGCGACCCGGCGACCAGCAAGGGACCGGTGGATCGTCAGGTGGTGCGGATCATCACGCCGGGTACGGTCAGCGATGAAGCGCTGCTGGATGAACGTCGGGACAATCTGATCGCAGCGGTGCTGGGTGACGAACGTCTGTTTGGCCTGGCGGTGCTGGATATCACCAGCGGCAACTTCACCGTGCTGGAGATCAAGGGCTGGGAAAACCTGCTGGCGGAACTGGAGCGCGTCAATCCGGTGGAGCTGATGATCCCGGATGACTGGCCGAAGGATCTGCCGGCGGAAAAACGTCGTGGCGTTCGTCGCCGTGCGCCGTGGGATTTCGAGCGTGACTCGGCACTGAAAAGTCTTTGCCAGCAGTTTTCCACCCAGGACCTGAAAGGTTTCGGCTGCGAGAACCTGACCCTGGCCATCGGCGCCGCCGGTTGCCTGCTCAGCTACGCCAAGGAAACCCAGCGCACCGCCCTGCCCCATTTGCGCAGCCTGCGCCATGAACGCCTGGACGACACCGTGGTGCTGGACGGCGCGAGCCGTCGCAACCTGGAACTGGACACCAACCTGGCCGGCGGTCGCGACAACACGTTGCAATCGGTGGTCGATCGCTGCCAGACCGCCATGGGCAGCCGTCTGCTGACCCGCTGGCTGAACCGCCCGCTGCGGGATTTGACCGTACTGCTGGCGCGCCAGACCTCGATCACCTGCCTGCTTGACGGTTACCGTTTCGAGAAACTGCAACCGCAGCTCAAGGAAATCGGCGATATCGAACGGATCCTGGCGCGGATCGGCCTGCGCAATGCCCGTCCTCGCGACCTGGCTCGCCTACGCGATGCGCTTGGTGCATTGCCTGAGTTGCAAGTGGCGATGACCGAGTTGGAAGCCCCGCACATCATTCAGCTGGCGAAGACCACCAGCACCTACCCGGAACTGGCGGCGCTGCTGGCAAAAGCCATCATCGACAACCCACCGGCCGTCATCCGTGACGGTGGTGTGTTGAAAACCGGTTACGACGCCGAACTGGACGATTTGCAATCGCTCAGCGAAAACGCCGGGCAGTTCCTGATCGACCTCGAAGCCCGCGAGAAGGCCCGTACCGGTCTGTCGCACCTGAAAGTCGGTTACAACCGCATTCATGGCTACTTCATCGAGTTGCCAAGCAAGCAGGCTGAATCGGCGCCGGCAGACTATATCCGTCGCCAGACGTTGAAAGGTGCCGAGCGCTTCATTACGCCGGAACTGAAGGCGTTCGAGGACAAGGCCTTGTCGGCGAAGAGCCGCGCCCTGGCGCGCGAGAAGATGCTCTACGAAGCACTGCTCGAAGATTTGATCGCCCAGTTGCCGCCGTTGCAGGACACCGCAGCGGCACTGGCCGAACTGGACGTGCTGAGCAACCTTGCCGAGCGCGCGCTGAACCTCGATCTGAACTGTCCGCGTTTCGTTAGCGAGCCGTGCATGCGCATCAGCCAGGGTCGTCACCCGGTGGTCGAGCAAGTGCTGACCACGCCGTTCGTGGCCAACGACCTGAGCCTCGACGACAACACCCGCATGCTGGTGATTACCGGTCCGAACATGGGCGGTAAATCCACCTACATGCGCCAGACCGCACTGATCGTGCTGCTGGCACACATCGGTAGCTTCGTTCCGGCGGCCAGTTGCGAGTTGTCGCTGGTGGATCGGATCTTTACCCGGATCGGCTCCAGCGATGACCTGGCCGGCGGACGTTCGACCTTCATGGTCGAAATGAGCGAAACTGCGAACATTTTGCACAACGCCACCGAACGCAGCCTGGTGCTGATGGACGAAGTCGGTCGCGGCACCAGCACCTTCGACGGTCTGTCCCTGGCGTGGGCGGCGGCCGAACGCCTCGCGCATCTGCGGGCTTATACGCTGTTTGCCACCCACTACTTCGAGCTGACCGTGTTGCCGGAAGCCCAGCCATTGGTGGCTAACGTCCACCTTAACGCCACCGAGCACAACGAACGCATCGTGTTCCTGCACCACGTGCTGCCAGGGCCTGCCAGCCAAAGCTACGGCCTTGCGGTAGCGCAGTTGGCCGGTGTGCCGAGCGAAGTGATCGTGCGCGCTCGCGAACACTTGGGCCGGCTGGAAGCGACCGCCCTGCCTCATGAAGCTCCCAAGACCGCCAAAGGCAAACCAGCCACGCCGCAGCAGAGCGACATGTTCGCCAGCCTGCCGCATCCGGTGCTGGATGATCTGGCCAAACTTGATCTGGACGACATGACGCCGCGTCGTGCGCTCGAAATGCTCTATACACTAAAGACACGGATCTAACGCACTTGCCTGCAAGCTGTTAGAATCTCGCGCGGTTTGGGATGCTGCTGGCTTATAGCCTGACCAGCAGACTATCGCTCCCAAACCTGGCGACCCCAACGTGAAGGGGCTCCGCTGCCGCCGCCTGAGGAGAAAATTAGAAATGACCTTCGTCGTCACCGACAACTGCATCAAGTGCAAGTACACCGACTGCGTAGAAGTGTGTCCGGTGGACTGCTTTTACGAAGGCCCGAATTTCCTGGTGATTCACCCGGATGAGTGCATCGACTGCGCACTGTGCGAACCAGAATGCCCTGCCGTGGCCATCTTCTCCGAAGATGAAGTCCCGGAAGACATGCAGCAATTCATTCAGCTGAACGTTGAGCTGGCGGAAATCTGGCCCAACATCACCGAGAAGAAAGAATCTTTGCCCGATGCCGAAGAGTGGGATGGTGTCAAAGGCAAGATCAAAGACCTCGAACGCTGATTGCCCCCGCGTTCCCGAAAAGGCCCCTTGTGGGCCTTTTTGCTTTTCTGCAGGCAAAAAAAGGGGCGGTTTGACCCGCCCACATTTTTTCCCTATTCCCTGTGTTCCTTTTCATCGTCCTGATGAATCGCTTCCTGCGATGTCCTTCCCCTCATCCTTGAAGGGTGTGTCTGTCCGTCGACACAGTTCAGATACTAGAGAATTCCCTACCAAGAGCAATCGCCTCCAATAGCTGAAATTGGCTGTCACACGCTATTCACATAAAAAAATAATCATAAAAATCAATTAGTTAATCTTAGCTCATGTAGGAATATGTACGACTGCTACGCATTGAAATTAGCGAACACTTACGAAAGAGTAAGCAAACTCTTACAGCGGGAGACTACAAACCAGAGGAACTACGGACGGAACTCCCAGCCTGTCTTCCAGGCAATAAAAAACCCCGAACAGTCGGGGCTTTTTAATGCCAGCCAGAAAATTACTTATTGAAACAGCGACTCGCTCGACAGGCCGTTCTTCTCGAGAATCTCCCGAAGACGCTTCAGGCCTTCAACCTGAATCTGTCTGACCCGCTCCCGGGTCAGGCCAATTTCCAGGCCTACATCTTCAAGCGTGCTGCTCTCGTGACCGCGCAGGCCGAAGCGGCGTATCACCACTTCGCGTTGCTTGTCGGTCAGCTCCGAGAGCCATTGATCAATGCTCTGGGACAGGTCGTCATCCTGCAACAGTTCACATGGATCGGTTGGACGGTCATCGGTAAGGGTGTCCAGCAGGGTTTTATCCGAATCCGGACCCAGTGAGACGTCGACCGAAGAAACCCGTTCGTTCAGGCCGAGCATGCGCTTGACCTCGCCCACCGGTTTTTCCAGCAGGTTGGCAATTTCTTCGGGTGAGGGTTCGTGATCGAGTTTTTGCGTCAGCTCCCGTGCAGCCCGCAGGTACACGTTGAGCTCTTTGACCACATGAATCGGCAACCGGATGGTCCGGGTCTGGTTCATGATCGCGCGCTCGATGGTCTGACGAATCCACCAGGTCGCGTAGGTCGAAAAGCGGAAGCCGCGTTCGGGGTCGAACTTCTCTACCGCCCGGATAAGACCGAGGTTGCCCTCTTCGATCAGGTCAAGCAGCGACAGACCCCGATTGACGTAACGCCGGGCGATTTTCACCACCAGCCGCAGGTTACTTTCAATCATGCGTTTGCGCCCGGCCGGATCTCCACTTTGCGACAAGCGCGCAAAATGAACTTCTTCTTCGGGGGATAACAGAGGGGAAAAACCAATCTCATTGAGGTACAGCTGCGTGGCATCGAGCGCACGCGTGTAGTCAATGTACTTGTGTTGCTTTAACGAGGCGGAGTGTTTGGATTTGGCACGAACGGAAGGTGGAGCAGCCCCTTCATCATTCGACATCGAATCCGTACCGATGCCGGTCTCCATCAGGAGAACCTCATCGTCGATGTCAAACTCCGGCACTTCTTTACTGAGAGCCATTGTTATAGTCCTTTGGTGAGTTCGACCTCAGGCTCAAGCGGCGCCTTTATCCCTGGCAACGCTGGAACCTGTTCCCTCTACGCGACGGAACAGGCTGGAAAGCGATCAACGACGTGGCAGGAATTGCAGCGGATCTACTGGTTTACCTTGTCGGCGAATCTCAAAATGCAGCTTCACCCGGTCTGTACCCGTTGACCCCATTTCGGCAATTGTCTGTCCGACCTTGACCTGCTGCCCCTCCCGAACCAACAGCCTGCGGTTATGTCCGTAGGCACTGACGTAGGTGTCGCTGTGTTTGATGATGACTAATTCGCCGTAGCCCCTTAAGCCACTCCCGGCGTATACCACCGTCCCATCAGACGCAGCTAAAACAGGCTGTCCCAAATCCCCGGCGATATCAATTCCTTTATTCAAACTCCCGTTTGAAGAGAATTTTCCAATAAGAATGCCATTAGATGGCCACCCCCAGCCGGTCGGGGCCGGGCCGGCAGGACGCATCGGAGCAGGGGTCGGCTTGCTGCCGACGGACGGTGTAACCACCGCAGTACTGGTGGTTGCGCCATTCGCCTGGCGTCGGATTACCGTGGTTTTCAGCGACGAAGAAGGCGTTGAATCGGCGGAGCTGGCCATCGGCGTCGGCGTTGAACCGGTGCGACCGTCAAAGCGAATCGTCTGACCCGGATGGATCGTATAAGGCGTAGGAATGTTGTTGCGTGCCGCGAGGGCTTTGTAGTCCCAGCCGTAGCGAAAGGCAATGGAGAACAAGGTGTCTTTAGGCCGGACGACGTATTGACCCGTGGTCACTGCCGGACGCTGGGCGACGGCTTTGTTGCGATCGACGACGCGAACATCACTCGACTTGTTGCTGGAGCAACCTACCAGCAAGGTGCTCAAGACAAGGCCAGTCACCAGGCGCTGAAAGCTCGTTTTACCCATTCGCTGCGCAATGACTGTGAGACTCACCCGCCGCTCCCTTTGTGGTGGCTGAAAATGTGGATTGCCGTGTTCCGGCATGAAATGTCGCAAGTATAACGAGCCGTGCAGGCTTTACCTTTAATGAAGCGAAATGGCTTCGCGCACACGTTTGCTGCCTGACGATGAAATCCGTTTAACTGATCGATGCCGGTGTAAGACACAAGCAATCGAAGAGAATTCAGCGCCCTGAAACAAATGCTCAGGCCAGTGGCCCATTGAGCAACGGGACGAAGCGAACAGCCCCCAGAACACGCCGGGAAAAGCCCTGCTCTTCCCGGATGATCAGCATCAATTGTTGAACCTCGCCCGAGCCGACCGGAATCACCAGCCGCCCTCCCGGTGCCAACTGATCGAGCAGCGCCTGAGGTACATCGGTCGCCACCGCCGTCACGATAATGCCGTTGTAAGGCGCCAGCGCCGGCCAGCCTTCCCAACCATCGCCCCAGCGGAACACTACGTTGCGCAGGTTCAGTTCCACCAGGCGTTCCTTGGCCCGGTCCTGCAGAACCTTGATGCGCTCGACGGAAAATACCCGTTCGACCAGTTGCGACAAGACCGCCGTCTGATAGCCCGAGCCGGTGCCGATTTCCATCACCTTGTCGAGAGGACCTGCCTCCAGCAGCAGCTCGCTCATGCGAGCCACCATATAAGGCTGCGAGATGGTCTGGTTATTGCCGATCGGCAGTGCCGTGTCTTCATAGGCACGGTGAGCCAGCGCCTCGTCGACAAACAGGTGACGCGGTGTACGGCGAATGACTTCCAGCACCTTGGCGTTGGAAATTCCTTCTTCATACAGGCGTTGAATGAGGCGCTCACGAGTCCGTTGCGAGGTCATCCCGATACCACGACGCAGAATATCGTCTTGTTCACGAGCCATTAGTTCAGCCCCTCCAGCCAGCCATCGAGACTTCTGAAGGCATCATTAAAGGTGCGATCCAGTTGCAGCGGGGTGATTGAAACATAGCCTTGCATCACCGCATGAAAATCGGTGCCCGGGCCGCCATCTTCGGCATCCCCCGCCGCCGCAATCCAGTAACCGGATTTACCGCGCGGATCGACCATTTTCATCGGCGCTGCAGCACGTGCGCGATGACCGAGGCGGGTCAGCTGAATACCGCGGATGTGGTCCAGCGGCAAATTCGGAATGTTCACGTTCAGTACCGTACGCGGTGGCAGTTCAAGGTCCGCGTGAGCCTCTACCAGTTTGCGCGCAAAGTACGCGGCTGTGGGAAGGTTCTCCACTTGCCGTGAGACCAACGAAAAGGCAAACGAAGGACGCGCCAGGAAACGTCCCTCAAGGGCCGCCGCCACGGTGCCGGAATACAACACGTCATCACCCAGGTTGGCGCCCAGGTTGATACCTGAAACCACCATGTCCGCCTCGCACTCCAGCAAGCCATTAAGGCCCAGGTGCACGCAATCGGTCGGTGTGCCATTGAGGCTGATAAAGCCGTTGGCCAGGGTTTGCGGGTGTAACGGACGGTCGAGCGTCAGCGAGCTGCTGGCGCCGCTTTTGTCTTGGTCCGGGGCGATAACCACGCATTCGGTGTAATCCGCCAGCGCAGCATAAAGCGCGGCGAGACCGGGTGCGGTTACCCCATCGTCGTTAGAAATCAGAATACGCATGGGCTGTCCGTCTGCCCCACCGGCACCAGATCAACGAGCTCGCGCACCAATACGGTGGCGAAGCATCCGGCCGGGAGGACGAATTCCAGTTGCAGAATGTCAGGCTCGGGATAATGCCACGTCAACCCACCAATGGGCAGCCGCAGGATGCGACGTTCGTGGCTCATACCGGCGTTAATCAACCAATCACGCAAGTCCGCTTCGCGAGTGGCGATTGCCTGCTCCAGTTCATGGACAACGCCAGTGGCCGGCGAGTCACCTTCGCCCCACTGCGGACCGGTCGGGTGCAGATCGAGAATCGCCAGGCGCGGGTCGCTGCACTCGGCAACACCTGCCGGAAAGAAGCTGCGACTGTCGGTGAAGGCCAGCAGATCGCCAACCAGAGCACGCTGCCAGCTCCCATCGGCGACACGCGCCGCCAACACCTGATTAAACAGAAAACTGCGCGCCGTAGAGAGCAGACGCGAACGCACGTTGCGCTGTTCCGGCAACGCTTTACGCGCCGCCCAGGCACGGGCATCGACCACGTTACCGCCGTCAAACCCGAAACGCTGGGCGCCGAAATAATTGGGAATACCTTGCTTGGCGATCAGTTGCAGACGCTCGTCGATCGCCGCTTTGTCGCCAGCGAATTGCGTCAGTCGCAACGTGAAGCCATTGGCCGAGTGAGCACCGCGTTGCAGCTTGCGTTTGTGCCGGCCGGTCTTGAGGATCTTCAGCGTATCGTTTTCCGCCGCCGACAGATCAGGATCAGCCTTGCCCGGTAGTTGCACGCTGAACCATTGGCGAGTCAGCGCCTGACGATCCTTGAGGCCCGCGTAACTGACGGTTCGCAATGGCACGCCTGCCGCCTTGGCGATCCGCCGTGCCGCTTCTTCGGTATTCAGACCGCGCTTTTCCACCCAGATCCACAAGTGTTCGCCGTCGCCGCTGAGGGGAATATCGAGGACTTCATCGACCTGGAAATCTTCCGCCGTGGCTTTCAGTACGGCGGTGCCAAGGGCTTCGCCATAGGCCCGCGGGCCGAGCAATTGCAGTTCGTTCATGCGCGCAGCAACAAGGCAATGGAGTGCACGGCAATGCCTTCTTCGCGACCGACAAAGCCGAGCTTTTCGGTGGTGGTAGCTTTCACGTTCACTTGATCCAACTCAACTTGAAGATCCGCGGCAATCAGCGCGCGCATCGATTCGATATGCGGGGCCATTTTCGGCGCCTGGGCGACGATAGTGTTATCGACGTTGCCGACTTTCCAGCCCTTGGCGTGGATCAGTGCGACGACGTGACGCAACAGCACTCGGCTGTCGGCGCCTTTGTATGTCGGGTCGGTGTCCGGAAAATGTTTGCCTATATCACCCAGCGCAGCGGCGCCGAGCAAGGCATCGCTCAAGGCGTGCAGCAGGACGTCACCGTCGGAATGAGCGAGCAGCCCGAAGCCGTGTGCAATGCGCACGCCGCCCAGAGTAATGAAATCGCCTTCAGCGAAACGGTGCACATCATAGCCGTGGCCAATACGCATAAAAAAACGCCCCGATTTTTGTCAGGGCGTGATTCTACCTGCATTAGGCGCCTAGGGCGCGTGCGTGATGCTGCAAGTGGTCATCAATGAAGCTGGCGATGAAGAAATAGCTGTGGTCGTAGCCGGGTTGCAGGCGCAACGTCAGCGGATGACCGGCCAGTTTGGCGGCCTGTTGCAAGGCTTCAGGCTTAAGCTGGGTGGCGAGGAAATCGTCGCGATCACCTTGATCGACCAACAGCGGCAACTTCTCGTTCGCTTCGGCAATCAGGACGCAGGCATCCCATTCGCGCCATTTCGACCGGTCTTCACCCAGGTAGCGGGAAAAGGCCTTCTGCCCCCAAGGACAGTCCATCGGATTGTTGATCGGCGAGAACGCCGACACCGACTGATAACGCCCCGGATTACGCAACGCGCAGACCAGCGCGCCGTGGCCGCCCATGGAATGACCGCTGATGCCGCGCTTGTCCGAGGCCGGGAAATGGGCTTCGACCAATGCGGGCAATTCCTGCACGACATAGTCATGCATCCGATAGTGCCGCGACCAGGGTTCCTGCGTGGCATTCAGATAAAACCCGGCACCGAGACCGAAGTCCCAGGCGCCATCCGGATCACCCGGCACATCAGGACCGCGAGGGCTGGTGTCCGGGGCAACGATGATCAGCCCCAGCTCGGCGGCCATGCGCATGGCGCCAGCCTTTTGCATGAAGTTTTCGTCGGTGCAGGTCAGGCCGGACAACCAATACAACACCGGCAACTTGACACCCTGCTCCGCTTGCGGCGGCAGGTACACGGCAAACACCATGTCGCAGCCGAGCACATCGGAGCGGTGCAGATAGCGTTTGTGCCAGCCACCGAAGCTTTTCTGGCAGGAGATATTTTCCAGGCTCATGACCGACCTCAGAAATGGATGACGGAACGGATGCTCTTGCCTTCATGCATCAGGTCGAACGCCTTGTTGATATCTTCCAGGCCCATGGTGTGGGTGATGAACGTATCCAGCGGGATTTCGCCGGTTTCAGCCATCTCGACATAGCTTGGCAACTCGGTACGACCACGCACGCCGCCGAACGCCGAACCGCGCCAGACGCGACCGGTCACCAGCTGGAATGGACGGGTGGAGATTTCCTGGCCAGCACCGGCGACGCCGATGATTACCGACTCGCCCCACCCCTTGTGGCAGCACTCGAGTGCAGCACGCATCAATTGGACATTGCCGATGCATTCGAAGGAAAAGTCGACGCCGCCGTCGGTCATGTCGACGATGACTTCCTGGATCGGACGATCGAAATCTTTCGGGTTCACACAATCGGTTGCACCCAACTGCTTGGCGATCTCGAACTTGGCCGGGTTGATGTCGATGGCGATGATCCGCGCAGCCTTGGCTTTGACAGCACCGATGACTGCCGACAGACCGATGCCGCCGAGACCGAAAATAGCGACGGTATCACCTGGTTTTACCTTGGCGGTATTAAGGACTGCACCGATGCCGGTGGTGACACCGCAGCCCAGCAGGCAGACTTTCTCCAGTGGCGCTTCTTTTTGAATTTTGGCGACGGAGATTTCCGGCAGCACGGTGTACTCGGAGAACGTCGAGGTCCCCATGTAGTGAAAAATGGGTTGGCCTTTGTAGGAAAAGCGCGAAGTGCCATCCGGCATCAGGCCTTTACCCTGAGTCGCGCGAATCGCCTGGCACAGGTTGGTTTTACCCGACAGACAGAATTTGCACTGGCGGCATTCCGGGGTGTACAGCGGGATCACGTGATCACCGACGGCCACGGAGGTAACGCCTTCACCGATCGCCTCGACCACCGCGCCACCTTCGTGACCGAGGATCGACGGGAAGATACCTTCCGGGTCCGCGCCCGACAGTGTGTAGGCGTCGGTATGGCAGACACCGGAGGCAACCACACGCAGCAGGACTTCACCGGCCTTGGGCATGGCGACATCGACTTCAACGATCTCGAGGGGTTTCTTGGCCTCGAAGGCAACGGCAGCGCGTGACTTGATCATGTGGATTCTCCAGTGAATAAAAACAAGACAAGGAGTGTAATACAGCGCCTTACGGTGAATAATCCGGACAAAAGCAAAACATTATTGCCATACAGGGATAATCCTTGATGTCCGAAAACCGCTGGGAAGGTATCGACGAGTTCGTCGCCGTCGCCGAGTGCAGTCAGTTCACGGCTGCCGCAGAACGCCTCGGGGTTTCTTCCTCCCACATCAGTCGACAAATAGTACGCCTCGAAGAGCGACTTCAGACGCGACTGCTGTATCGCAGCACCCGCCGGGTCACGCTGACCGAAGCCGGGCAAACCTTTCTGCAACATTGCCAGCGCCTGCAGGATGGTCGCGAAGAAGCACTGCGAGCGGTGGGCGACCTGACCAGCGAACCCAAAGGCATGCTGCGCATGACCTGCGCCGTGGCGTACGGCGAACGATTCATCGTGCCGCTGGTAACCCGTTTCATGGGGCTCTATCCGCAACTGCGCATCGACATCGAACTGAGCAATCGTCAACTCGACCTCGTGCACGAAGGGCTGGACCTGGCGATCCGTCTCGGTCGCCTGCAGGACTCGCGGCTGGTAGCGACACGCCTGGCGCCACGACGCATGTACCTGTGTGCATCGCCGTCCTATCTGGAACGCTACGGCCGGCCGCACAGTTTGTCGGAACTGAGCCGCCACAACTGCCTCATCGGTAGCTCGGACATCTGGCAACTGGAACAGAACGGGCGGGAATTTTCCCAGCGAGTGCAGGGAAACTGGCGCTGCAACAGTGGGCAAGCGGTGCTGGATGCGGCGTTACAGGGAGTGGGTTTGTGTCAGTTGCCGGACTACTACGTGCTGGAGCACCTTAAAAGCGGCGAGTTGATTTCGCTGCTGGAAGCCCACCAACCGCCGAACACTGCCGTGTGGGCGCTTTATCCACAGCAACGGCATTTGTCGCCGAAGGTGCGCAAGTTGGTGGATTACTTGAAGGAAGGATTGGCTGAGCGGCCGGAGTATCGGAGCTAAGGTATGTTTCAGTGCCAGTTTTATTGACTGAGATACCGCTTTCGCGAGCAAGCCCGCTCCCACATTTAACCGAGTTTCTTCAGAAAGAATGCGGTCGAATGTGGGAGCGGGCTTGCTCGCGAAAGCAATCTGCCGGACACCACAGCAGTCAGCGGCGGTTGGACCAGCGCTGGCGCAACCATTCGAGATCTTCGGGACGCGTAACCTTGAGGTTGTCGGACCGGCCTTCGATCAGGCGCGGCGCCAGCCCCGCCCACTCCATCGCCGAAGCTTCGTCAGTAATCACCGCATCGGCCACCAGACTGTCCGCCAACGCCCGATGCAATGCACCCAGACGAAACATCTGCGGCGTATAGGCTTGCCAGATCACACTGCGATCCACGGTTTCGACCACGCGACCGTGCTTGTCGACCCGCTTGAGGGTATCGCGTGCCGGAACCGCCAGCAGTCCGCCAACCGGATCATCTGCGAGTTCACCCAGCAACTTGTCCAGATCATCACGGCTCAGATTCGGCCGCGCCGCATCGTGAACCAGCACCCAATCGTCATCGTCAGCGCCTTGCGCATGCAAATGCAGCAACGCATTGAGTACCGACCCGGAACGCTCGGAACCACCTTCAACCCGCTGAATTCGTGGATCGCCAGCGCATGCCAGGTTCGGCCAATAAGGATCATCAACAGCAAGACTGACCACCAATCCCTTCAGGGCAGGATGGTCAAGGAAACAGCCGAGGCTGTGTTCGAGAATAGTGCGCCCGTCCAATTGCAAATATTGCTTGGGACGGTCCGCGGCCATACGGGCACCGACGCCCGCGGCAGGAATTACAGCCCAGAAGGCCGGTAACGAAAGGTTCATTGAGCCAGCTGGTAAAGGGTTTCACCGTCCTTGACCATGCCCAATTCATGACGAGCCCGCTCTTCAACGGTCTCCATGCCCTTTTTCAATTCACTGACTTCAGCGTCCATCACCCGATTGCGCTCAAGCAGCCCCTCATTCTCAGCGTGTTGATCTGCGATCTGCTGAGTCAGTTCGGCCACTTGCGCCAGACTGCCATTACCCACCCACAGGCGGTATTGCAGGCCAGCCAGCAGCAGGAGCAAGACGAGGAACAACCAATTGGGACTGCGCATCGAATATCAGGTATCCAGTGAAAAAAGACAGCCATGCCAAAACTTTGAAGCTTCTGATAGCACGAAGCCTGGAAGATCCAGGCTTGTGCTTATAAGGCATCAGATTAGTGGCAAATCCATCGCTGCTGCGATTTTTCCGACACAATCCGGTGTCTTTTTTACCAATTAACGATTAACCGCGGAATTCGCTGCGACCGTTGTACTTGGCTTTGCCATTCAACTGCTCTTCGATACGCAGCAGTTGGTTGTACTTGGAAACACGGTCCGAACGGCACAGGGAACCGGTCTTGATCTGGCCAGCCGCGGTGCCCACAGCCAGATCGGCAATGGTCGAATCTTCGGTTTCGCCGGAGCGGTGCGAGATCACGGCGGTGTAACCAGCGGCCTTGGCCATCTGGATGGCTTCCAGGGTTTCGGTCAGGGTGCCGATCTGGTTGAACTTGATCAGGATCGAGTTGGCGATCTTTTTATCGATGCCTTCTTTCAGGATCTTGGTGTTGGTCACGAACAGGTCGTCGCCCACCAGCTGGGTTTTCTCGCCGATCTTGTCGGTGAGGATTTTCCAGCCAGCCCAATCGGACTCGTCCAGACCGTCTTCGATCGAGATGATCGGATAACGCTCGGTCAGGCCTTTCAGGTAGTCAGCGAAACCTTCGGCGGTGAACACCTGGCCTTCGCCGGACAGGTTGTATTTACCGTCTTCGTAGAACTCGCTGGCAGCGCAGTCCAGCGCCAGGGTCACGTCGGTGCCCAGCTTGTAACCGGCATTGGCCACGGCTTCGGAGATTACTTTCAAAGCGTCTTCGTTGGAGGCCAGGTTCGGTGCGAAACCACCTTCGTCACCCACAGCAGTGCTCAGGCCACGGGCCTTCAGAACAGCTTTCAGGTGATGGAAAATCTCGGTGCCCATACGCAGACCTTCCGAGAAAGACTTGGCGCCTACTGGCTGAACCATGAATTCCTGGATGTCGACGTTGTTATCGGCGTGTTCGCCACCGTTGATGATGTTCATCATCGGAACCGGCATCGAGTAAACACCCGGGGTGCCGTTCAGGTTGGCGATGTGAGCGTACAGCGGCAGGTCCTGGTCCTGTGCGGCTGCCTTGGCGGCGGCCAGGGAAACGGCGAGGATCGCGTTGGCGCCCAGGGAGCCTTTGTTTTCAGTACCGTCGAGCTTGATCATCGCGTGATCCAGCGCTTTCTGGTCGCTTGGGTCTGTACCCAGCAACAGGTCGCGGATCGGACCGTTGATGTTGGCGACGGCTTTGAGTACGCCTTTGCCCAGGTAACGGCTCTTGTCGCCATCACGCAGCTCGAGTGCTTCACGCGAGCCAGTGGAAGCACCGGACGGCGCGCAAGCACTGCCGATGATGCCGTTATCGAGAAGCACGTCTGCTTCCACAGTGGGGTTGCCACGGGAGTCGAGAACTTCACGACCTTTGATGTCGACGATTTTTGCCATTGTTGTAAACACTCCAAAGTTGACGAAAACGACGCAGCTGAAGGAAATCTTGTATCGCCGGCAAGCAATGTGCAGCGGGCAGACTTGCGGACGATAAGGCCCAGACCCGAGGGCCTGAGCATTAATTCGTGCGGTACTTTACCGGAGAAATGAGGATTACGCGGTTTCTACCGTCGGAAAACTCTTCACCAGTTCGTCCAAAGCTTTGAGCTGGGCCAGGAATGGCTCCAGTTTGTCCAGACGCAAGGCGCAAGGGCCATCGCATTTGGCGTTGTCCGGGTCCGGATGCGCTTCGAGGAACAGACCGGCCAGCGACTGGCTCATGCCAGCCTTGGCCAGATCAAGGACCTGGGCGCGACGACCGCCGGCGGAATCGGAACGACCGCCAGGCATTTGCAGCGCGTGGGTCACGTCGAAGAATACCGGGTATTCGAACTGCTTCATGATGCCGAAGCCAAGCATGTCGACGACCAGGTTGTTGTAGCCGAAGCTCGAACCGCGCTCGCAGAGGATCAACTGATCGTTACCGGCTTCCACGCACTTGTTCAGGATGTGTTTCATTTCCTGAGGCGCAAGGAACTGGGCTTTCTTGATGTTGATCACCGCACCGGTCTTGGCCATCGCAACCACCAGGTCGGTCTGGCGCGACAAGAAGGCCGGCAGCTGGATGATATCGCAGACTTCAGCGACGACCGCGGCCTGATCAGGCTCGTGGACGTCGGTGATGATCGGCACGCCGAACGCTTGCTTGATGTCCTGGAAAATCCGCATGCCCTCTTCCAGGCCAGGGCCACGGTAAGAAGTCACGGAGGAACGGTTGGCCTTGTCGAAGCTGGCCTTGAACACGTAAGGGATACCGAGTTTCTCGGTGACCTTTACGTATTCTTCACAGACCTGCATCGCCATGTCGCGGCTTTCCAGCACGTTCATGCCACCGAAAAGCACCATTGGCTTGTCGTTGGCAATCTCGATATCGCCTACGCGGATGATCTTCTGGGCCATCGGATTTATGCCTTCTTCTGGTGTTGAACCAAAGCTGCTTTAACGAAACCGCTGAACAACGGGTGACCGTCGCGTGGTGTGGAGGTGAACTCAGGGTGGAACTGGCAAGCGACGAACCATGGATGATCCGGGGCTTCAACCACTTCAACCAGCGCGCCATCACCGGAACGACCAGTGATTTTCAGGCCAGCCTCCATGATTTGCGGCAGCAGGTTGTTGTTCACTTCGTAGCGGTGACGGTGACGCTCGACGATCACGTCCTTGGCGTAGCAATCGTGCACCAGGGAACCCTGCTCCAGCAGGCAGTCCTGGGCGCCGAGGCGCATGGTGCCGCCCAGATCGGACGTTTCGGTACGGGTTTCGACGGCGCCGGTGGCATCTTCCCACTCGGTGATCAGACCCACGACCGGATGGCCGCTGGCGCGATCGAACTCGGTGGAGTTGGCGTCTTTCCAGCCCAGCACGTTACGAGCGAACTCGATCACGGCCACTTGCATGCCCAGGCAGATGCCCAGGTACGGAACCTTGTTTTCGCGAGCGAATTGAACGGCAGTGATCTTGCCTTCCACGCCACGCAGACCGAAGCCGCCAGGTACCAGAATCGCGTCGACACCTTCCAGCAGCGCGGTGCCCTGGTTTTCGATGTCTTCGGAGTCGATGTAGCGCAGGTTGACCTTGGTGCGGTTGCTGATGCCGGCGTGACTCATCGCTTCGATCAGCGACTTGTAGGCGTCCAGCAGTTCCATGTACTTGCCGACCATCGCGATGGTGACTTCATGCTCAGGGTTGAGCTTGGCATCGACGACGGCTTCCCACTCGGACAGATCGGCGCCGCCACATTGCAGGCCGAAACGCTCGACAACGAAATCATCCAGGCCCTGGGAGTGCAGGATGCCCGGGATCTTGTAGATGGTGTCGGCGTCTTCCAGCGCAATCACCGCACGTTCTTCAACGTTGGTGAACTGAGCGATCTTGCGACGCGAGGAGATGTCGATCGGGTGATCGGAACGGCAGACCAGCACGTCAGGCTGCAGGCCGATGGAACGCAGTTCCTTGACCGAGTGCTGGGTAGGCTTGGTTTTGGTTTCACCGGCAGTGGCGATGTACGGCACCAGTGTCAGGTGCATCAGCATCGCGCGCTTGGCGCCGACTTCGAAACGCAATTGACGGATCGCTTCGAGGAACGGTTGCGATTCGATGTCACCCACGGTGCCACCAATCTCGACCATGGCCACGTCGGCATCGCCGGCGCCCTTGATGATCCGGCGCTTGATTTCGTCGGTGATATGCGGGATCACCTGGATGGTGGCGCCCAGGTAATCACCACGGCGCTCTTTGCGCAGGACGTGTTCGTAGACACGGCCGGTGGTGAAGTTGTTGTTCTGGGTCATGGTCGTGCGGATGAACCGCTCGTAGTGGCCCAGGTCCAGGTCGGTCTCGGCGCCGTCGTGGGTGACGAACACTTCACCGTGCTGGAACGGGCTCATGGTGCCCGGGTCAACGTTGATGTACGGGTCCAGCTTCAGCATGGTGACCTTAAGTCCCCGCGCCTCCAGGATGGCCGCCAATGAAGCCGATGCGATGCCTTTCCCCAATGAAGAAACAACACCGCCCGTGACGAATATGTAGCGCGTCATGAAAAACCCTAGAAGTCTGCGTTAAAGCGGTCCGAGCCGCCGGGGAAAGCGAAGGAAGGCCGAAGCCCCCGATCACCTGCATTAATCACAGTGCATCTTTCAAAAAAACCGCCGCGTTGGGACAGACCGGAAGATGAAACACCGGTAGGTTGCTCGCTACACATTTTTTGGAATCGCCCAGCAAAGACTGCTTGGTAATCGGCAACTCCTGCAATTCAGGCGAATCCACAGAAGTTGTATCAAGAAGGGAGCGTAGTCTACCGGAAAGCCCCTTTCAGCTCAAACCTTGATCTTCGTGCGATGGTTGCCAATGCAAACGCCAATGATTCTTTGCACTGCCGTCCAAGCCCCGCAGGTTGGCCACCGCCAGCAATTGCTTGCCTCGATAGAGCAGCGGCAATCTGCCACGGACAAATCCCGGCACACCGCTTTCATTGAGCAATCGCTTCAGATCGCGATGGCCGCGACCGGGTAAATTCATCACCTCACCTCCCTCACGATAGCGGATATGCAGCAGGCCATCGGGAATTTGACCGGTGAGGGTGAGCACGCCGTTATCCGGCAACACCAGTGATACCGAGGGCTCAGCCCAAGAAACCGGGGATGGCGGAGTGCGCAGCCAGCCACCTGACAACCACCAGAGACGCCCGCCCGCGCGATGCAATTCACCCGCCGCCAGCCGCCAGAGCGGACGCGCATCGCCGGTCGCATCGCGCACATTCTCCCAACCCGACCAATGGTCACTGTCCGGCAAGGTCGTCAGAGGTTTGAGCCAATGACTCAGCGCATTGCGCTGACGCGCATCAGACAGTTTCTCCAGCGGTGCCAACTCCAGCGACGGCAAACCCAACCAATCGAAATCACTGGCGGTGCTGGCGTGGGACAGATCGATTTGCGCCAATTCGTCGAGCAATCCCTGCGCTTCGCTCAGATGCGCAGCGCTGCGCGCCATGGTCGCCACCGCTTGCGGCCAGCGCGCGGTCAGTACGGGGAACACTTGATGACGCAGATAATTGCGTGAGAACTGGTGGTCCTGGTTCGACGGATCCTCGATCCAGCTCAACTGATGTTCAGTCGCGTAGGCTTCAAGCTCGGCGCGAGTGACATCGAGCAAGGGGCGCAGCAAATGCCCGCGACCCAACGGACGTTCGCTCGGCATTCCCGACAACCCTCTCACGCCTGCCCCACGCAACAGTCGAAACAACAAGGTTTCCGCCTGATCGTCACGGTGCTGGGCGGTCATCAACACCTCATTGGCCTGAGTCGCCTCGATGAACGCGGCATATCGCGCATCCCGGGCTGCACGCTCGATACTGGCGCCGGGTTGAACCTGCACACGAACAACCTGCAGCGGCACACCCAGCGCATCACAGACCGACTGGCAATGATCCGGCCACGCATCAGCCGCCGCTTGAAGGCCGTGATGAACATGGATGGCGCTTAGCGCCGGCAGGGATTCGGTTTTCGCGAGGTGTACAAGAAGGTGCAGCAGAACGGTGGAGTCGAGACCACCGGAGAAGGCGATGCGCCAGGTTGTAGCATTGCGCCACGGTTTCAGATTCAGCAACAGCTTGGCAGGCAAATCAATCATTGGCCGACTCATAGCGTTCCCTTTACACAAAACAAATGTGGGAGCGAGCCTGCTCGCGATAGGGGCATAACAACCAACAGATTAGTTGAATGTTAAGCCGCCATCGCGAGCAGGCTCGCTCCCACATGGGTATAGCGAGGTCAGATCAGAGACCGTAGCTCATCAGACGCTCGTAACGGCGAGCCAACAGCGCTTCGTTATCGAACTTCTTCAGCATCGCCAGTTGCGAGCTCAGTTCTGCACGGATCGATGCAGCCGCAGCTGCCGGATTACGGTGCGCGCCGCCCAAAGGCTCGCTGATCACTTTATCCACAATACCCAAGCCTTTCAGGCGCTCGGCAGTGATACCCATGGCCTCGGCTGCGTCCGGCGCTTTCTCGGCGGTCTTCCACAGAATCGAGGCGCAACCTTCCGGCGAAATCACCGCGTAGGTCGAGTACTGCAGCATGTTCAGTTGATCGCAAACGCCGATCGCCAAAGCACCGCCAGAACCACCCTCACCGATCACGGTGGCGATGATTGGGGTTTTCAGGCGAGCCATGACGCGCAGGTTCCAGGCAATCGCTTCGCTCTGGTTGCGCTCTTCAGCATCGATACCTGGGTAAGCGCCCGGGGTGTCGATGAAGGTCAGGATTGGCATCTTGAAGCGTTCGGCCATTTCCATCAGGCGGCACGCCTTGCGGTAGCCTTCCGGACGCGGCATGCCGAAGTTGCGGCGAACTTTCTCGCGCACTTCACGGCCTTTCTGGTGACCGATGATCATCACCGGCTGGTCGTCCAGACGGGCAATGCCGCCCACGATCGCAGCGTCGTCGGAGAAATGACGGTCGCCGTGCAGTTCGTCGAACTCGGTGAAGATGTGTTCGATGTAGTCCAGGGTGTACGGACGTTTCGGGTGACGCGCCAGACGCGCGATCTGCCAGCTGGTCAGCTTGCCGAAGATGTCTTCGGTCAGCGTGCTGCTTTTGTCCTGCAGGCGGGAGATCTCATCGCCGATATTCAGCGAATTGTCATTACCGACCAAGCGCAACTCTTCGATCTTGGCTTGCAGGTCGGCGATCGGCTGTTCGAAATCTAGAAAATTCGGGTTCATAGGCGTCCGTCTTGGGTCGACATCCAAGAGAGCTTGGGCCGGCCGGTTGTCTATTCGCGCCCTACCTTAAGGGAGAGGCGCGTTCAGGTCGAGATTAAAAATTCAGGTCGAGATCAGGCGCTTCTATAGCGCCTGACCGTCAACGGTATTGGAGGAAGACGTTGTCTCGCCCGAACTGGTCACGCAGGGCTTGAATCAAGGCATCCGCCGGGTCGATCCGCCAGGTCTCGCCGAACTGCAGCAAGGCCTTCGCATCGGGACTGGTGTATTCCATGGTGATCGGGCACGCGCCACGGTGACGCTTGAACAACTCACCGAGCCAGCGTAGCTGATCGCCTTTCAAATCCTGGGTCTGCAGCTTCAAGCGCAGGCTTTCGGCCAAATTGGTGCGTGCATCTTCCATGCTCATCACCCGCTTGACGCGCAGCCGCAGCCCACCGGAGAAATCATCGTTACTGACTTCGCCTTCGACCACCACCATCGCGTCGGTCTGCAACAGCGACTGCGCTGAATGGAATGCTTCGGCGAACAGCGACGCTTCGATCCGGCCCGAACGGTCGTCGAGGGTGATGAAACCCATCTTGTCGCCCTTTTTGTTCTTCATCACCCGCAAGGCGATGATCATGCCTGCAACGGTCTGGGTATCACGGGCCGGTTTCAGGTCAATGATGCGCTGACGGGCGAAACGGCGGATCTCACCTTCGTATTCGTCGATCGGGTGACCGGTCAGGTACAGGCCGAGGGTGTCTTTCTCCCCTTTCAGGCGCTCCTTGAGAGTCAATTCCTTGGCTTTGCGGTGATTGGCGTAGACGTCGGCATCTTCTTCGACGAACAGACCACCAAACAGGTCGACATGACCGCTGTCATGGGTACGCGCGGTTTGTTCGGCCGCCTTGATCGCTCCTTCCATGGCATTCAGCAAGACCGCCCGGTTGCGGTCGATATTGGCCTGATAGGCTTTCTGCTCGTCATGGAAGTAAGGGCCCAGGCGATCCAGCGCACCGCTGCGGATCAAACCGTCCAGGGTGCGCTTGTTGATTCGCTTGAGGTCGACACGGGCGCAGAAATCGAACAGATCCTTGAATGGACCTTCCTGACGCGCCTCGGTGATGGCTTCCACCGGGCCTTCGCCCACCCCTTTGATCGCGCCGAGGCCGTAAATAATCCGGCCTTCGTCATTCACCGTGAACTTGAACTCCGAAGTATTCACATCCGGCGCGTCGAGACGCAGCTTCATGGTGCGAATTTCTTCGATCAAGGTCACGACCTTGTCGGTGTTGTGCATATCCGCCGACAGTACCGCGGCCATGAATGGCGCCGGGTAGTGCGTTTTCAGCCAGGCGGTCTGGTAGGACACCAGGCCATAAGCGGCGGAGTGGGATTTGTTGAAGCCGTAACCGGCGAACTTTTCTACCAGGTCGAAAATGTTACCGGCCAGGTCGGCTTCGATATTGTTGGTCTTGCAACCTTCAATGAAACCGCCGCGCTGCTTGGCCATTTCTTCGGGCTTTTTCTTACCCATGGCTCGACGCAGCATATCCGCACCGCCGAGGGTGTAACCGGCCATGACCTGGGCAATCTGCATCACCTGTTCCTGATACAGGATGATGCCGTAAGTCGGTGCCAGAACCGGCTTGAGGCCTTCGTACTGGTAGTCCGAGTGCGGGTACGCGAGTTCGGCGCGACCGTGCTTACGGTTGATAAAGTCGTCCACCATGCCCGATTGCAACGGGCCCGGACGGAACAGGGCCACCAGTGCGATCAAGTCTTCCAGGCAGTCGGGCTTGAGCTTTTTGATCAGCTCTTTCATGCCGCGCGACTCGAGCTGGAACACCGCGGTGGTTTCGGCTTTTTGCAGCAACTGGTAGGTCGGCTTGTCGTCCAGAGGGATGAACGCAATATCCAGCGGCGGCTCATCGACCTTGGCGCGATCGCGGTTGATGGTTTTCAGCGCCCAGTCGATGACCGTCAGGGTCCGCAGACCGAGGAAGTCGAACTTCACCAGGCCCGCCGCTTCAACGTCGTCCTTGTCGAACTGGGTCACCAGGCCATCACCGGCCTCATCGCAATAAATCGGCGAGAAGTCAGTCAGCTTGGTCGGCGCGATAACCACACCACCGGCGTGCTTGCCGACGTTACGCACAACGCCTTCCAGCTTGCGGGCCATTTCCCAGATTTCGGCGGCTTCTTCATCAACCTTGATGAAGTCACGCAGGATTTCTTCCTGCTCGTAGGCCTTTTCCAGGGTCATGCCGACTTCGAACGGAATCATCTTCGACAGACGATCCGCCAGGCCGTAAGACTTGCCCTGCACCCGCGCCACGTCACGGACCACCGCTTTCGCCGCCATGGAACCGAAGGTGATGATCTGACTTACCGCGTTGCGGCCGTATTTTTCGGCTACGTAGTCGATTACACGGTCACGACCGTCCATGCAGAAGTCGACGTCGAAGTCGGGCATGGATACCCGTTCCGGGTTAAGGAAACGTTCGAACAGCAGGTCATATTCCAGCGGGTCAAGGTCGGTGATCTTCTGCACGTAGGCCACCAGCGACCCGGCACCCGATCCACGGCCTGGGCCCACCGGCACGCCGTTGCTCTTGGCCCACTGGATAAAGTCCATAACGATCAGGAAGTAACCCGGGAACCCCATCTGGATGATGATATCCAGCTCGAAGTTCAACCGGTCGACGTAGACCTGACGCTTGGCTTCGTAGTCTTCGGTAGTGTCCTTGGGCAGCAGAACGCTGAGGCGATCCTCCAGGCCATCGAAGGAAACCTTGCGGAAATATTCGTCGATGGTCATGCCATCGGGGATCGGGAAGTTGGGCAGGAAGTGAGTGCCCAGCTTCACTTCGATGTTGCAGCGCTTGGCAATCTCGACGGTGTTTTCCAGCGCTTCGGGAATGTCGCTGAACAGCTCGGCCATTTCCTCGGCGCTTTTGAGGTATTGCTGATCGCTGTAATTCTTCGAACGCCGCGGATCGTCGAGGGCGCGGCCTTCACCGATGCAAACGCGGGTTTCGTGGGCGGCGAAGTCTTCCTGTTTGATGAAGCGCACGTCGTTGGTCGCGACCAGCGGCGCACCGATTTTTTCAGCCAGGGCCACGGCGCCGTGCAACTGTTCTTCGTCGTTGGGGCGGTTGGTGCGCTGGATCTCCAGATAGAAACGATCCGGAAACACGGCCATCCATTCGCGTGCCAGGTTTTCCGCTTCGGCCGGGTTGCCACTGAGCATCGCCAGGCCGATCTCGCCTTCTTTCGCCGCCGACAGCATGATCAAGCCTTCGCTGGCTTCGGCTACCCACTCGCGCTCGATGATGACCGAGCCATTGCGCTGGCCGTCGATGAAGCCGCGGGAAATCAGTTCGGTGAGGTTGCGATAACCCACGGCGTTCATCGCCAGCAGGCTGATCCGGCTCAGGGCGTTATCCGGATCCTTGTTCGACAGCCACAGGTCGGCGCCACAGATCGGCTTGATCCCGGCGCCCATGGCGGCTTTATAAAATTTGACCAGCGAACACATGTTGTTCTGATCGGTGACCGCTACGGCAGGCATGTTCATGCCGACCAGGGTCTTGACCAGCGGTTTGATCCGCACCAGACCGTCGACCAGGGAATACTCAGTGTGCAGGCGTAGATGAACGAATGAAGCCGGCATAGTGATCCTGTCTAGAAACTAGAAACGTGAAGACAACAAGGCCCGGATTGTACCGGGCCTTGGCAAAAACATCAGCCTTGCGACTAACTCTCGATCAGGTTTTCCCGCGCCTCGTAAGCCAGGCGTACCGGGGCGAACGAGCGGCGGTGAATCGGCGTCGGCCCCAAGCGGGCCAGCGCCTCCAGGTGAACGGGCGTCGGGTAGCCTTTGTGGCCACCGATGCCGTAACCCGGGTAAATCAATTCGAACGCTGCCATCTCGCGGTCGCGGCTGACCTTGGCCAGAATCGACGCTGCAGCAATGGCCGGTACCTTGCCGTCGCCCTGCACCACCGATTCGGCGCGCATGGACAGTTTCGGGCAACGGTTGCCGTCGATCATCGCCAGTTTCGGCTGAATGTGCAGCCCTTCGACGGCACGCTGCATGGCCAGCATGGTGGCGTGCAGGATGTTCAGGTCGTCGATTTCTTCTACTTCGGCGCGGGCGACATACCAACTCAGGGCCTTTTCGCAGATTTCGTCGTAAAGCGCTTCACGGCGAGCTTCGGTGAGCTTCTTCGAGTCGTTGAGGCCCAGGATGGGGCGGCTCGGATCGAGGATCACTGCCGCCGTCACCACCGCACCACACAGCGGGCCGCGACCGACTTCATCGACACCCGCCACCAGATCTTCAAGCTCATCGACTAGCATAAAATCCAGGCCCATCTGCTTGCTTGCTTTGCTCATTATGCTCTGCCAATCAGGTTCAGTACCGCGTCCGCTGCCTGATTGGAGGCGTCCAAGCGCAGGGTTCGGTGGATTTCGTCAAAGCCTCGGGTCTGTTCCTGGCCACCTTCAATCAGTGGCGACAGGGTTTGGGCCAAAGCCTCTACCGTCGCATCGTCCTGCAACAACTCCGGCACCAGCAGGCGCTGGGCCAGCAAATTCGGCAACGAGATGTAGGGACTCTTCACCATCCGCTTGAGAATCCAGAACGTCAGCGGTGCCAAGCGATAAGCGACCACCATCGGCCGCTTGTATAACAATGCTTCCAGCGTAGCGGTGCCCGAAGCAATCAACACGGCGTCGCAAGCAGCCAGGGCCAGGTGGGATTTGCCGTCGAGCAAGGTCAGCGGCAGATCGCGACCGGCCAGCAGCTCTTCAAGCTGGGCCCGGCGCTGCGGGCTCGCGCATGGCATGACGAAGCGTACGCCCGGACGCAGGGCCCGCAAGCGCTGGGCGGTATCGAGGAACAGCGCACCAAGGCGCCCAACCTCACCGCCACGGCTGCCCGGCATCAGGGCGACCAGCGGCCCATCCGGCAAGCCAAGTTCGGCCCGCGCTGCGGCGCGATCAGCCTCAAGCGGAATAGCATCGGCCAGGGAGTGCCCGACAAATCGCACCGGCACGCCCTTCTCTTCATAGAATTTCGCTTCGAACGGGAACAGCGTCAGCATCAGATCGCAGCCTTCGCGAATCTTCAGCACCCGTTTCTGCCGCCAGGCCCAAACCGACGGACTCACGTAATGCACGGTCTTGATGCCGGCCTGACGCAGCTTGAGTTCGATATTGAGGTTGAAGTCCGGAGCATCGATACCGATGAACACGTCCGGCTTCTGGGCGATCAGGTCGGCAACCAGCTTTTTGCGGCGTGCCAGCAACTCGCGCAAGCGGCCCAGCACTTCCACCAGGCCCATGACCGAAAGACGTTCCATCGGGAAATACGAAGTCAGGCCTTCGGCCTGCATCAGCGGACCACCGACACCGATGAACTCGACTGCCGGGTGCTGTGCCTTGAGTGCGCGCATGAGACCCGCGCCGAGAATGTCGCCGGAAGCCTCACCCGCCACCAGCGCTATACGCAGATTAGCCATGATTAACGAGTGATGCCGCGGGTCGAAGACTGGATGGAATCACGAAATACCGCGACTTCCGGGAACTGATCCGAAGGTTCGGCCAGCTCGGCGAGTGCCTGTTCAACTGTCAGGCCCTGGCGATAAACCACTTTGTAGGCACGACGCAGAGCGTGGATCGCATCTTCGCTGAAACCGCGACGACGCATGCCTTCGAAGTTCATGCTGCGGGCTTCGGCCGGGTTGCCGAACACCGTGACGTACGCCGGGACATCCTTGCCGATGGCGGTGCCCATACCGGAAAAACTGTGGGCGCCGATATGGCAATACTGGTGAACCAGGGTAAAACCGGACAGGATCGCCCAGTCTTCAACGTGCACATGGCCCGCCAACGCGGTGTTGTTGACCAGGATGCAGTGGTTGCCGATGACGCTGTCGTGGCCGATGTGGGCATAGGCCATGATCAGATTGTGATCACCCAGGGTCGTTTCAGCACGATCCTGGATGGTCCCACGGTGAATCGTCACGCCTTCACGGATGACGTTGTGGTCACCAATGACCAGACGGGTTTCTTCACCCTTGTATTTCAGATCGGGCGTGTCCTCGCCTACCGAAGAAAACTGGTAGATGCGGTTGTGCTTTCCGATTCGGGTCGGGCCTTTGAGAATCACATGCGGCCCGATCACTGTCCCCTCGCCGATTTCCACACCTGCACCGATGATCGACCAAGGGCCGACCTCGACGCCGTCGGCCAGGATAGCCGCCGGATCGATGATTGCGCGAGGGTCAATCAAACTCATAGTTTGCGTTCCGCGCAGATGATTTCAGCAGAGCAGACTGGCTTGCCATCGACCGAAGCCTGGCACTCGAACTTCCAGATCTGGCGCTTGCAGCTGATGAAGCGGGCTTCGAGGATCAATTGATCGCCTGGGGTGACGGGCTGGCGAAAGCGCAGCTTGTCGGAACCGACGAAGTAGTAGAGCGTACCGTCGGCAGGCTTCACATCGAGCATTTTGAAGCCAAGGATGCCAGCAGCCTGAGCCATCGCTTCGATGATCAATACGCCCGGCATGATTGGATGCGCAGGAAAGTGACCATTGAAGAAAGGTTCGTTGATGCTGACATTCTTGTAGGCGCGAATGCGCTTGCCTTCCACATCCAGATCCACGACCCGGTCCACCAGCAGGAACGGGTAACGGTGAGGCAGGTATTCGCGAATCTCGTTGATGTCCATCATTTCGGGGGGAAGCCTATGTAAAGATTGGGAGGCGCGACTGACGCGCACCCCTCTAGCAAATCAAGGAGGCAGTCTAGCGGCTGTGCACACTTGATATGGAAATGGTATCAGCCATCAGATGAAGCATTACCGTCAGGGGTCACGTCCCCTACACGCTTTTCCAGCTGTCGCAGACGCCGCGCGATGTCATCGAGCTGACGGATACGGGCCGCGCTTTTGCGCCATTCGGCCGCCGGTTGCATGGCTGTACCGGAAGAATAGGAACCCTTTTCGGTAATCGAGTGGGTCACCATGGTCATCCCGGTGATAAAAACGTTGTCGCAAATTTCAATATGCCCCACCAGCCCTACGCCACCGGCGAGCATGCAATGCTTGCCGATTTTGGTGCTGCCGGAGATCCCCACGCACGCAGCCATGGCGGTGTGATCACCGACCTGGACGTTGTGGGCGATCTGAATCTGGTTGTCGAGTTTCACCCCGTTACCCAGAACGGTATCGGCCAGCGCACCGCGATCAATAGCGGTATTCACGCCAATCTCAACGTCGTCACCGACCAGCACACCACCGATCTGGGCGATCTTCTGCCAGACACCTTTCTCGTTGGCAAAACCGAAACCTTCGCCACCCAGTACGGCACCGGATTGAATCACTACCCGCTTACCGATGCGTACGTCGTGATACAGCGTGACTCGCGGGGCCAACCAGCCGCCCTCGCCAATCTCGCAGCGGGCACCGATGAAGCAGTGCGCGCCAACGGTCACACCCGCTGCAATACGTGCGCAGCTTTCGATCACCGCAAAAGCACCAATGCTCGCCGCTGGATCGACCACTGCATCCGGCGCTACAACAGCTGTCGGATGAACACCGGCAGCGGCCTTTGGCTTGGGATCGAACAGATGGGAAATCCGCGCGTAGGCCAGATACGGATCGGACACGACCAGCGCATTACCTGCAAAACCTTCAGCGTCAGCGGCCTTCAGCAACAAGGCTGCGGCCCGGCTGTCAGCCAGGTATTTACGGTATTGGGGGTTTGCGAGAAAGCTCAACTGAGCTGGGCCAGCCTCTTGCAAAGTGGCTAGCCCAGAAATTTCTTTCTCCGGGTCGCCACGCAGTGTGGCGCCGAGGAACTCGGCCAATTGGCCGAGCTTTATAGTCGCTGTCATGGTTACTTCAGCTGATTCATGCGCTCGATAACCTGGCGAGTGATGTCGTACTGAGGCTTGACATCAATCACTGCGCCACGCTCGAAGACCAGGTCAAAAGCACCTTTCTTGATGACTTCTTCCACAGCGCTGTCCAGTTTCGGCTTGAGCTGTTTCAGCATTTCACGGTCGGCAACGGCTTTGGCTTCGTTCAGTTCCTTGGACTGGAACTGGAAGTCACGGGCCTTTTGCTTGAACTCGAGCTCCAGGCGTTCACGCTCACCTTGCTGCATCTTGTCGCCGCCAGCCATCAGACGGTCCTGGATACCTTTAGCGCTGCTTTCCAGTGTCTTGAGCTTGGTCAGCTGTGGGCCGAACTTCTTCTCGGCATCAACGGCGTACTTCTTGGCCGCATCAGATTCCAGCAGAGCCATCTGATAGTTCAGAACGGCGATTTTCATGTCGGCAAAAGCCGGACCTGCGACCAGTACGGTCGCCAGGAGAACCAATTGAGTCAACTTACGCACGATGCACTCCTACAAAATCCATTGTCGTTATCTTGGGTCAGACGCTTAGAACGTCTGGCCGAGGGAGAATTGGAACACTTGAGTCTCAGCGTCATCCGGTTTCTTGACCGGCATGGCCAACGCGAAGCTCAAAGGACCCAGCGCGGTAACCCAGGTCACGCCGACACCGACGGAGCTGGCCATGTTGCTCAGGCTGATATCGTTGCACTGCGTATTGGACTTCGAACCGTCAGCGTTCCTGGTCTCTTTGCACGTCGAGTCGAACACGTTACCCACGTCCCAGAATACCGAAGTACGCAGGGAGCGCTGATCCTTGACGAACGGCAGAGGGAACAGAACCTCAACACCGCCCTGGATCAGGACATTACCACCGAACGGCAGCGGATCCTGATCCGGGTCAAACGACGTACCCGGGTTTTTACCGGTACTTGGTGTACTGCGAGGCCCCAGAGTGCTGTCCTTGAAGCCACGAACCGAGTTGAAACCACCAGCATAGTAGTTTTCATAGAACGGCAAGCCATCGGTAGAACCATAACCATCGCCATAGCCCAGTTCGGTGTGCAGGCGCATGGTGTAGTTTTCAGACAACGGCTGGAACAACTGGCCACGGTAATCGAGCTTGAAGAACGACAAGTCGCTGCCAGGGGTGGTGGTTTCCAGAGTCAGGCTCTGGGAACGACCACGGGTCGCCAGTACGCCCTTGTTCAGGGTGGACTCGGACCAACCGGCCGAAGCCTTGAAGTTCAGGTAGTTGTCGCCTTCCTTGTTAACGAAGTCGAAGATCTCGTCAACGGTGTATTGACCGGTCTTGATCTTGTCTTGCTGCGCAGACAGGCCGAAGGTCAGACGCGAAGTCTCGCTGATCGGGTAACCGACGCTCACGCCTGCACCCAGGCTGTCTACGGCATAGCTGGCAACATCGACGTCGAGGTCGTCGTAGTCAGTGGTGCGATAGAACGCGTTGTAACCCAGGCTCACGCCATCAGCAGTCCAGTACGGGTCGACATAACCGAAGTTATAACGGCTCTGGTATTCACTGCGAGTCAAGCCGACGCTGACCTTATTACCCGTACCCAGGAAGTTGTTCTGGGTGATCGAACCGCCGAGGATCAAACCGGCGCTCTGGGCAAAACCGACGCTGGCGGTAATCGAACCGGAGGCCTGTTCTTCAACGCTGTAGTTCACGTCTACCTGGTCGTCGACGCCCGGCACGGCCGGTGTTTCGACGTTGACTTCCTTGAAGAAGCCCAGACGTTCAAGACGGGTCTTGGATTGGTCGATCAGGTAGGTCGAAGCCCAGCCGCCTTCCATCTGACGCATTTCGCGGCGCAGCACTTCGTCCTCGGACTTGGTGTTGCCACGGAAGTTGATGCGGTTCACGTAAGCACGCTTGCCCGGATCGACGGCAAATGTGATGTCGACAGTGTTGTCTTCATCGTGCGGCTGAGGCACGCCATTGACGTTGGCGAAGGTGTAACCCTCGTTACCCAGGCGGCGGGTAATCAGTTCGGATGTGGTGGTCATCAACTTGCGCGAGAACACCTGGCCTTTCTGCACCAGCAGCAGGGACTTGACCTGGTCTTCAGGAACTTTCAGGTCGCCGCTCAGCTTGACGTCACGGACGGTGTACTTCTCGCCTTCATTGACGTTGACGGTGATATAGACGTGCTTCTTGTCCGGGGTGATGGACACCTGGGTCGAAGCGATATCCATGTTGATATAGCCACGGTCCAGGTAGTAGGAACGCAGACGCTCCAGGTCACCGGAAAGTTTTTCACGAGCGTACTTGTCATCGTTCTTGAAGAACGACAGCCAGTTGGTGGTCTTGAGTTCAAACAGGTCGATCAGGTCTTCTTCAGGGAAGACGGTGTTACCCACCACGTTGATGTGCTGGATAGCAGCAACGGTGCCTTCGTTGATATTGACCTTCAACGCAACGCGGTTACGCGGCTGCGGCACCACTTCGGTGTCGACGGTAGCCGAGTAGCGACCTTGAGCGACGTATTGACGCTGCAGCTCGTTACGCACACCTTCGAGGGTGGCGCGCTGGAAGATCTCGCCTTCGGCCAGACCGGATTGCTTGAGGCCTTTCATCAGGTCTTCAGTGGAGATCGCCTTGTTACCCTCGATCTCGATACTGGCGACCGACGGGCGCTCGACTACAGTAATGACCAGGACGTTGCCATCGCGGCCCAGCTGGATATCTTGAAAGAAACCGGTTTTGAACAACGCACGAGTGGATTCCACCAGGCGACGATCATCCGCCTGTTCACCGACGTTCAACGGCAAAGCACCAAAGACGCTACCCGCGGAGACCCGCTGGAGGCCATTGACGCGAATATCAGAGATAGTGAAGGACTCGGCGTGAACTTCGGCGATCATCAATACGGTGAGAACCGCAGTTAGCAGCAGACGTTTCATGAAGTCCTTTCTTATTCCAACTGGCAATAAACAAACTGCCGCAAAATGCGGCAGATTCGCAATTCAGCGAAGCGTTACAGTCGACCCAGATCATTGACAAGAGCAAGCAACATCACCCCGATCACCAAACTGATACCGATCTGTATCCCCCAACCCTGCACCCGATCCGACAAGGGGCGACCACGCGCCCACTCGATCAGATAAAACAACAAATGCCCCCCATCCAGTACAGGAATGGGCAACAAATTCAGAACTCCCAAGCTAATACTCAGATAAGCAAGGAAATTCAGGAAATCAGCGACACCCGACTGGGCAGAAGCGCCCGCCACTTTAGCAATGGTTATCGGTCCACTCAAGTTTTTTACCGAGAGCTCACCGAACAACATTTTCTTGAGCGAATCGAGGGTCAGTACGCTCATGGTCCAGGTGCGTCGAGCACCCTCCCCAATCGCGGCCACAGGACCATAACTAACTTCACGAATCATCTCTGGCGGCCAATCAACAGCCTTCACCCCAGCCCCCAGATAACCACTGGGCGCCTTCTTCTCGCCGCGAGCGGCCAACGTCACAGGGGCGTCGATTTGAGCACCATCGCGCTCGACGCGCAGCATGATTTTGGTATCAGGGTGCATACGGACCGTGTCCACCACCTGCTGCCAGTCATCAAGCGGCTTGCCGTCCAGGGCCAACAGTCGGTCACCGGTCTTCAGGCCAGCCGCTTGTGCCGGGCCTTTCGGATCAAGTTCAGCCAGGACCGGTGGCAGCGCCGGACGCCAAGGGCGCAAACCCAGCGAACGAATCGGATCCGGCTCATCGGCACCCTTGAGCCATTTATCCAGCATCAGCTCACGGGGCGAATCCACCGTGGAACCCTGGTCACGGACCAGCAATTGCAGAGAACCGCTCTCCCCAAGACGACGGACCAACTGCAGGTTCACCGCGGCCCAGCCGGAAGTTGGCTCGCCATCGATGGCAATGATTTCCTGACCCGCGCTCAAACCAGCCCTGGCGGCGATACTGCCGGATTCGACCGCCCCAATGACCGGGCGCACCTGCTCGCTGCCGAGCATGGCGAGCACCCAGAAAAAAAACATCGCCAGTAAAAAGTTGGCAATCGGCCCCGCCGACACAATAGCGATACGCTGGCGGACGGATTTGCGATTGAAAGATTGATCAAGCTGATCGGCGGGCACTTCACCTTCGCGCTCGTCGAGCATTTTCACGTAACCGCCCAGCGGGATCGCGGCGACGACGAACTCAGTGCCCTTCTTGTCGTGCCAGCGCAGCAATGGCATACCGAAGCCCACGGAGAAACGCAGCACTTTGACTCCACAGCGACGCGCGACCCAGAAATGGCCGAATTCGTGGAAGGTGACCAGCACGCCCAAAGCCACCAGGGTGCCGACAATCATATAGAGCGCGCTCATCTACTTTCTCCGCAATCCTGTCCAGTGCCGCATGGGTCAACGTATTGCAGCATTTACCGCCCGTGACGACTCAACCATTGTTCGGCCAGTACTCGCGCTTTTGCGTCGGCCGTGAACACTGCCTCGAGATCGCCAACCGCAACCACGGGCTCAATGCTCAACACTTCTTCGATGATACTCGCGATTTCCGGGTAGCGAACCCGCCCGTCGAGAAAGGCCGCGACCGCCACTTCATTCGCCGCGTTCAGCATGGCCGGCGCGCTGTTGCCGGCTTCGGCCGCCTGACGCGCGAGGCGCAGACACGGGAATCGCTCTTCGTCAGGCGCCTGGAAGTCCAGCCGCGCAATTGCAAACAGGTCCAGCGGCGCAACACCCGAATCGATTCGCTCCGGCCAGGCCAGCGCGTTGGCGATCGGCGTGCGCATGTCAGGGTTACCTAACTGGGCCAATACCGAACCGTCGATGTAATCGACCAGCGAATGAATAACGCTTTGGGGATGAATCACCACTTCGATCTGGGACGGCTTGGCATCAAACAGCCAGCAGGCTTCGATCAACTCCAGCCCCTTGTTCATCATGCTGGCCGAATCCACCGAAATCTTGCGCCCCATGGACCAGTTCGGATGAGCACACGCCTGCTCAGGGGAAACATGCACCAGTTCAGCCATAGGTGTCTGTCGGAACGGACCGCCAGAGGCCGTGAGCAAAATCCGACGCACCCCGACGGCACCCAGCCCACGAGCAAAATCCTGAGGCATGCACTGGAAAATCGCGTTGTGCTCGCTATCGATCGGCAGCAACACCGAACCACTCTTGCGCACCGCCTGCATGAACAGCGCACCGGACATCACCAGCGCTTCTTTGTTGGCCAGGAGGATTTTCTTGCCGGCTTCGACCGCCGCCAGAGTCGGTCGCAAGCCCGCAGCGCCAACGATGGCCGCCATGACTGCATCGACCTCAGGGTCGGAAGCAACCAGACACAGGCCCTCTTCACCCACTAGCACGCGAGTCGACAGACCTGCGGCACGCAAGTCGTCCTGCAACCTTCGGGCACCACCCGCCTCGGGCACCACGGCGAACTGCGGCGTATGACGAACGCACAACGCCAACAATTCGCTCAGACGGGTGAAACCGCTCACGGCGAAAACCTGATAACGCTCAGGATGACGAGCGATGACGTCAAGCGTGCTCAGCCCAATCGAACCGGTCGCCCCCAGGACGGTAATCTGCTGCGGGCGGCTCACGGTGCCGCCATCCACAGCAGCACGGCAAACACTGGAATCGCTGCCGTCAGGCTGTCGATACGGTCCAGCACGCCGCCGTGCCCGGGAAGCAGATTACTGCTGTCCTTGATCCCGGACTGACGCTTGAACATGCTTTCGGTGAGATCACCTACCACCGAGATAAACACGATGATGGCTGCACCAATCAAACCTTTGAACAGCTGCGCCACCGTCCAGTCCCGAACCAGACCGACAATGACAGTTATGACCAGACTCACCGCGAGGCCGCCGTAGACGCCCTCCCAGCTTTTGCCAGGACTGACCTGGGGCGCCAGCTTGCGCTTGCCAAAAGCCCGGCCAGAGAAATAAGCACCGATATCAGCACCCCAGACCAGCACCATCACCGCCATGATCAACCAGTTGCCCAAAGGCTCCTGCTTGATCTGAACCAGGCCTTGCCAGGCCGGCAGCAGGATCAGCAGACCGATCATCAGCTTGCAGGCAGCACTGGACCAAAGTTCGCTGGAGCGCGGATACGTCAGCACCAGATAGGTTGCAACGCCCCACCACAGCACCGAAGCGCCCAATACCCAAGGCGCGAGCCCAGGCACGACATGCATGACAAACAGCATCAACGCGACCACAGCCGCATAGGCAACGCGGACCCGCTGCTCAGTGAAGCCCGCCAGGCGAGCCCACTCCCATGCACCTAAGGTCACGACCAGCCCGATGAACAGCGCAAAACCGGTACCTTCGAGCAGGAAAAACCCGCCCAAGGCAATCGGCAGCAGGATCAGTGCGGTGATGATTCGTTGTTTAAGCATTAAACCCGGGCTCCAGCCTCGACCTGCTCGCTCGTTTTACCGAAGCGGCGCTGCCGAGAAGCAAAATCGGCCAGCGCGGTACGCATGGCATCGTGTTTGAAGTCCGGCCAGAACAGGTCGGAGAAGTACAACTCGGCGTATGCCAGTTGCCACAGCAGGAAGTTACTGATGCGGTGCTCGCCACCGGTACGGATGCACAAGTCCGGCAACGGCAAATCGCCGGTAGCCAGACAGGTTTGCAACAGTTCCGGGGTAATGTCTTCCGGACGCAGGTGCCCGGCCTGAACTTCCCGAGCCAGACGCTGTGCGGCCTGCGCGATATCCCACTGCCCGCCATAGTTGGCAGCGATCTGCAGAACGAAGCGATTGGCGCCCGCCGTCATTGCCTCAGCTTCACGCATGGCAGCCTGAAGCTCTGGGTGAAAACGCGAACGGTCGCCAATGATGCGCAAACTGATGTTGTTTTCATTCAGGCGCTTGGCCTCGCGACGCAATGCCTTGAAGAACAGATCCATCAAGGCGCTGACCTCGTCGGCCGGGCGCTGCCAGTTCTCGCTGGAGAAGGCGAACAGGGTCAATACTTCGACCCCGGCCTCGGCGCACACCTCGATTACCGCACGAACCGCATCCACGCCCGCTTTATGACCGGCGACACCCGGCATAAAGCGTTTTTTCGCCCAGCGATTATTACCATCCATGATGATCGCGACATGGCGCGGCACCGCGGACGGCGCAGTCTGCTTTGTCTTATCCATTAAAACGTGACCCTTATACGGCCATCAGGTCTTTTTCTTTCTGCGCCAGATTCGCGTCGATTTCAGCCACGTATTTTTTGGTCAGATCATCGATCTCGCCAGTGGCGCGGCGCTCTTCGTCTTCGCTGATTTCCTTTTCCTTGACCAGATCCTTGAGCTGGCTGTTCGCATCACGACGGATGTTGCGCACCGCAACACGAGCATCTTCAGCGACATCGCGAGCCTGCTTGGTGAAGCCCTTGCGGGTTTCTTCGGTCAGGGCCGGCATGGAGATCAGCAGCAATTCACCCAGGTTGGTCGGGTTGAGGTTCAGACCCGCGCTGCCGATGGCTTTGTCGACGGCACCCAGCATGTTGCGCTCAAAGGCAACGACTTGCAGGGTACGCGCATCTTTGACGGTGATGTTCGCCACCTGCTTGATCGGGGTGTCGGAGCCGTAATACGGCACCATAACGCCTTCCAGAATGCTTGGGTGCGCCTGGCCGGTACGAATACGGCCGAAGTTGTGCATCAGCGACTCGACGGATTTTTTCATGCGCTCTTGAGCGTCTTTCTTGATTTCGTTGATCATTGTTGGCCTTCCTCGATCAGGGTCCCTTCAGCGCCGCCATGTACGATATTCAGCAGGGCGCCGGGCTTGTTCATGTTAAATACGCGCAACGGCATCTTGTGGTCGCGGCACAGGCAAATGGCGGTCAGATCCATCACGCCCAGCTTGCGATCCAGTACTTCATCGTAAGTCAGATGATCGAACTTCTCGGCATGCGGGTCTTTGAATGGGTCAGCGGTATAGACGCCATCGACCTTGGTCGCCTTGAGCACGACATCAGCATCGATTTCGATCGCACGCAAGCACGCTGCCGAATCCGTGGTGAAGAACGGATTGCCGGTACCGGCCGCGAAAATCACGACTTCCTTGGCGTTCAGGTGGCGCATGGCTTTGCGGCGATCATAGTGATCGGTTACGCCAACCATGGAAATGGCCGACATCACGATGGCCGAGATATTGGCACGTTCCAGCGCATCGCGCATGGCCAGGGCGTTCATCACAGTGGCCAGCATGCCCATGTGGTCACCGGTAACCCGATCCATGCCGGCGGCGCTCAGCGCTGCACCGCGGAACAGGTTGCCGCCGCCGATCACCAGACCGACCTGAACACCGATGCCGACCAGCTGGCCGACTTCCAGTGCCATGCGATCCAGAACTTTCGGATCGATCCCGAACTCTTCCGAGCCCATCAGGGCCTCGCCGCTAAGCTTGAGTAGAATGCGTTTATAGCGAGCCTGATAACCACTGCCCTGCTGAGCCATTGCGAATCTCTCCTGCGGCGTATTTTAAAAATTCTTTGCGAGCTGTTTACAGCTGGCGTTCACTCTAACTTGGCGCTGCTTCAGCGCCATCGGAACATGGCTTTGTAAGCCAGTTCCAAAGGGAAACCAATTAAAAATTGGTGCCCCATCTGAAAAGAGGCTGCGCGCGTGAGCGGGCAGCCTCTTCAGGGCGACAGTTAAAAAACCGTCTTATTGCTTGGCGGCAGCCAGCTGGGCAGCAACTTCTTCAGCGAAGTTGTCGACCGGCTTCTCGATGCCTTCGCCTACTTTGAAGTAGGTGAAAGAAACGATTTCAGCACCGGCTTTCTTGGCCAGTTCGCCAACCTTGATTTCAGGGTTCTTGACGAACGCCTGCTCAACCAGGCTCGCTTCAGCCAGGAACTTGCTGATACGGCCTTTGACCATGTTTTCAACGATGTTTTCTGGCTTGCCAGCGATCTTGTCAGCGTTGAGGGTCAGGAACACGCCTTTCTCGCGCTCGACCGCTTCAGCGGAAACTTCCGATGGCAGCAGGAATTCAGGGTTGGTGGCCGCTACGTGCATAGCGATGTCTTTGGCCAGCTCAACGGTGCCGCCTTTGAGAACAACCGCAACACCGATCTTGTTGCCGTGCAGGTAACCACCAACAACATCACCTTCAACGCGAGCCAGGCGACGGATGTTGACGTTTTCGCCAACCTTGCCGACCAAAACCAGGCGATCAGCTTCTTGAGCTTCGATCAGCGGAGCGACGTCAGTCAGTTTGTCAGCGAACGCTTTTTCAACGCTGCTGGCAACAAATGCCTTGAAGTCGTCCTGCAGAGCCAGGAAGTCGGTCTGCGAGTTCACTTCCAGCAGAACGGCAGTTTTACCGTCTTCCTTCAGAGCGATCGCGCCTTCAGCGGCAACGTTGCCAGCTTTCTTGGCAGCCTTGATGGCGCCCGAAGCACGCATGTCATCAATGGCTTTTTCGATGTCGCCGCCAGCCTTGGTCAAGGCCTTTTTGCAGTCCATCATGCCTTCGCCAGTACGCTCGCGCAGTTCTTTGACCAACGCTGCAGTAATCTCTGCCATTTCAAAATTCCTCTTGGATAGGTTTTCAACCATTCCACCCGACCGAACGGGCGATCAATTCTTCCCGAACTACCTTTGCTGGCTGCTGCAGGCTACAAAGGCTGTAACTGCGCTGCCGACAAACGGTTTTCGAGGTGGCAAAAAGGGGGCCAAGCCCCCTTTTTGCTTACTGAGTCAACGCCTGGGCGTCAATTACTCAGCTGCTGCTACCGGAGCTTCTTCAACGAACTGCTCGGTGCCGCCAGCAACGTGGTTGCGACCGCGGATAACAGCGTCAGCCATCGAACCCATGTACAGCTGGATAGCGCGGATTGCGTCATCGTTGCCTGGGATGATGTAGTCAACGCCTTCCGGGCTGCTGTTGGTATCGACTACGCCGATAACCGGGATGCCCAGCTTGTTGGCTTCGGTGATCGCGATGCGCTCGTGATCAACGTCGATAACGAACAGTGCGTCTGGCAGACCGCCCATGTCCTTGATACCACCCAGGGAACGATCGAGCTTCTCAAGATCGCGAGTGCGCATCAGCGCTTCTTTCTTGGTCAGCTTGGCGAAAGTACCGTCTTCGGCTTGCACTTCAAGGTCACGCAGACGCTTGATGGAAGCACGGATGGTTTTGAAGTTGGTCAGCATGCCGCCCAACCAGCGGTGATCGACGTACGGCGAACCGCAACGTGCTGCTTCTTCAGCAACGATCTTGCCAGCGGAACGCTTGGTGCCGACGAACAGAATCTTGTTTTTGCCCTGGGCCAGACGCTCTACGAAAGTCAGAGCTTCGTTGAACATTGGCAGGGTTTTTTCAAGGTTGATGATGTGGATCTTGTTACGCGCGCCGAAAATGTACTTACCCATTTTCGGGTTCCAGTAACGGGTCTGGTGACCGAAGTGCACACCGGCCTTCAGCATATCGCGCATGTTGACTTGGGACATGATAGTTCCTTAATAAGTCGGGTTTGGCCTCCACGTATCCCAATGACCAACCAGCAGCATCAGCTGAAGGCACCCAGGTCATCGTGTCGACACGTGTGTGGATTTAGGCTTTTCAGGGGATCCCCGGAAAGCGGCGCATTTTATATCACAAGGCAGAAAAAAACGGAACCCGGATTGTTAAATCCTGGCGCGTGCTTTGGTTCCGGCCCTTGGAATCCTCCAAGAATGCGCCATTCTATAAGGAGAAGCGATGCACAGAGGCTCAGATTTGCGCTGCTCGTCTGTTAGAATCGCGTTTTTAAGGGCCGCGAAGATCAATCGCGCAACGCCCATTCCGTTTTAGAAGGCGCCATCGAGCGCAGAGAGAGCCTGTATGACCGTCACCCTCAAAACCCCAGAGGACATCGCAAAAATGCGCATCGCCGGCAAACTGGCCGCCGATGTGCTGGAAATGATTGCCGAACATGTCAAGCCGGGCATTACCACTGAAGAACTGGACCGCATCTGCCACGACTATATCGTCAATGAGCAGAAAGCCATCCCTGCCCCGCTCAACTACAAAGGCTTCCCGAAGTCGATCTGCACCTCGATCAACCATGTGGTCTGCCACGGCATCCCGAACGAGAAGCCGCTGAAAGATGGCGACACGCTGAACATCGACGTCACCGTCATCAAGGACGGCTACCACGGCGACACCAGCCGCATGTTCCACGTCGGCACCGTGCCGGTCTGGGCCGAGCGCCTGTCGCAGGTCACCCAGGAATGCATGTACAAGGCCATCGAAATCGTCAAACCCGGCTGCCGCCTGGGCGACATCGGTGAAGTGATCCAGAAGCACGCTGAAAAGAACGGTTTTTCCGTGGTTCGCGAATTCTGCGGTCACGGCATCGGCAAGGTATTCCACGAAGAGCCGCAGATCCTGCACTACGGCCGCGCCGGTACCGGCATGGAACTGAAAGCCGGCATGACCTTCACCATCGAGCCGATGATCAACCAGGGCAAGGCCGACACCAAGGTATTGGGCGACGGCTGGACCGCGATCACCAAGGACCGCAAGCTGTCGGCACAGTGGGAACACACCCTGCTGGTAACCGAAACCGGTTACGAGATCTTCACCCTGCGCGCCGACGACACCATCCCGCGCGTTTCGGCCTGATCCGGGCGCGCAGTTCCACAGCCTTATAGACAGGAAAGCCAATCGATGCCGCAGGTGGATCCAGAACTCTTCGACCGTGGCCAGTTCCAGGCTGAACTGGCCCTGAAGGCAAGCCCGATCGCGGCCTTCAAGAAAGCGATTCGCCAGGCCCGCGAGGTGCTCGACGAGCGCTTTCGCAGCGGCCGCGACATTCGCCGGTTGATCGAAGATCGCGCCTGGTTCGTCGATAACATCCTGCAAAAGGCCTGGGAGCAGTTCGATTGGAGCGAAGACGCCGACATCGCGCTGGTCGCGGTCGGCGGCTACGGTCGCGGTGAGTTGCACCCTTACTCCGACATCGATTTGCTGATCCTGCTGGACAGCGCCGATCACGAAGTTTTCCGAGATTCCATCGAGCGTTTTCTGACGCTGTTGTGGGACATCGGCCTTGAAGTGGGTCAGAGCGTTCGTTCCGTGGACGAATGCGTCCAGGAGGCCCGCGCCGACCTGACGGTCGTCACCAACCTGATGGAAAGCCGCACCATCTGCGGCCCCGAGCGCTTGCGCCAACGCATGCTGGACGTGACCAGCACCGCGCACATGTGGCCGAGCAAGGATTTCTTCCTGGCCAAACGCGCCGAGCAGAAGGCCCGTCATCACAAGTACAACGACACCGAATACAACCTGGAACCCAACGTCAAAGGCTCGCCCGGCGGCCTACGGGATATTCAGACGATTCTGTGGGTGGCCCGTCGTGAATACGGCACCCTGAACCTGCGAGCCCTGGCCGGCGAAGGGTTCCTGGTCGAGAGCGAAAACGCGCTGCTGGCCTCCTCCCAGGAATTCCTGTGGAAGGTTCGTTACGCCCTGCACATGCTCGCCGGCCGTTCCGAAGACCGCTTGCTGTTTGATCACCAGCGCACCATCGCCGGGCTACTGGGCTTCAAAGGTGATGACGCCAAGCAAGCCATCGAAAACTTCATGCAACAGTATTACCGGGTGGTCATGAGCATTGCCCAGCTCAGCGACCTGATCATCCAGCACTTCGAAGAAGTGATCCTCGCGCCGGAAGACGAAGCGCCGCCGCAGCCGATCAACTCGCGATTCCAGCTGCACGACGGATACATCGAGGCGCGCAACGACAACGTGTTCCGCCGTACACCGTTCGCCATGCTGGAAATCTTCGTACTGATGGCCCAGCAGCCGGAAATCAAAGGCGTGCGCGCCGACACCATTCGCCTGCTGCGAGAAAACCGCCACCTGATCGACGACGATTTCCGTAACGACATCCGCAACACCAGCCTGTTTATCGAGCTGTTCAAGTGCAAGATCGGCATTCACCGCAACCTGCGCCGGATGAACCGTTACGGCATCCTCGGGCGCTACTTGCCGGAATTCGGCTTTATCGTCGGGCAGATGCAGCACGACCTGTTTCACATCTATACGGTCGATGCTCACACCCTGAACCTGATCAAGCATCTGCGTAAGTTGCAGTACACCCAAGTGTCGGAAAAATTCCCGCTGGCCAGCAAGCTCATGGGCAAATTGCCCAAACCCGAGCTGATCTACCTGGCCGGCCTGTACCACGACATCGGCAAGGGCCGGCATGGTGATCACTCGGAAATCGGCGCCGTGGATGCCGAAGCCTTTTGCCAGCGCCACCAATTGCCGGTGTGGGACAGCCGCCTGATCGTCTGGCTGGTGCAGAACCACTTGCTGATGTCGACCACCGCCCAGCGCAAGGACCTGTCCGACCCGCAGGTCATCCACGATTTTGCGCAGATCGTCGGCGACGAAACCCACCTCGATTATCTGTACGTGCTGACGGTCGCCGACATCAACGCCACCAATCCGACGCTGTGGAATTCCTGGCGCGCCAGCCTGTTGCGCCAGCTCTACACCGAGACCAAGCGGGCCTTGCGTCGCGGCCTGGAAAACCCGGTGGACCGCGAAGAGCAGATTCGCCAGACCCAAAGCGCAGCGCTGGACATTCTGGTACGCGGCGGCACCGACCCGGACGACGTCGAGCAACTGTGGGCGCAATTGGGCGATGACTACTTCCTGCGTCACACCGCTGGCGACGTGGCCTGGCACAGCGACGCGATCCTCCAGCAGCCAGCCGACGGCGGTCCGCTGGTGCTGATAAAGGAAACCACCCAGCGCGAGTTCGAAGGCGGCACGCAGATCTTCATCTATGCGCCGGATCAGCACGACTTCTTCGCCGTGACCGTGGCCGCGATGGACCAGCTCAACCTGAACATTCACGACGCCCGGGTCATCACCTCCAGCAGCCAGTTCACCCTCGACACCTACATCGTGCTCGACACCGACGGCGACTCGATCGGTGATAACCCGGCGCGGGTCAAACAGATTCGCGACGGCCTGACCGAAGCCCTGCGCAACCCGGACGACTACCCGACCATCATTCAGCGTCGGGTACCGCGCCAGCTCAAGCATTTCGCGTTTGCGCCACAGGTGACGATCCACAACGACGCCCAGCGTCCGGTGACCGTGCTGGAGCTCAGCGCGCCCGATCGCCCGGGCCTGCTCGCACGCATCGGCACGATCTTCCTGGAGTTCGATTTGTCGCTGCAGAACGCCAAGATCGCCACCTTGGGCGAGCGCGTGGAAGACGTGTTCTTCATCACCGACGCGAACAACCAGCCGTTGTCGGACCCATTGCTGTGCAGCCGCTTGCAGGATGCGATCGTGGAACAGCTGACTGTCAACCAGGAATCAGAAATCAAACTGTCGCGACTCAGTATCTGAATTAACAAAATTTCCCCCTGTGGGAATGGACTTCCTGTGGAGAGGGGCTTGTTGTGGCGAGGGGGCTCGCCCCCGTTGGGCTGCGAAGCGGCCCCAAAACCTGCATCGCGATGTATCAGACACACCGCATACAAAGGTTTTACGACTGCTGCGCAGCCGAACGGGGGCAAGCCCCCTCACCACACAAGCCCCCAACACCAGACTAGCCCTCCCACATTGAACGAGGCCCCCATGAACAACGCTTTGAACCAGTTGCAGCCTTACCCGTTCGAGAAGCTCCGCGCCCTGCTCGGCAGCGTCACGCCAAACCCGGACAAGCGTGCCATTGCGCTGTCCATTGGTGAGCCGAAACACCGTTCGCCAAGCTTTGTCGCCGAAGCCCTGGCAAGCAATCTGGACAAGATGGCTGTGTACCCGACCACCCTTGGCATTCCGGCCCTGCGCGAAGCCATCGCCGCGTGGTGCGAACGTCGTTTCAGCGTTCCGCACGGCTGGCTCGACCCGGCGCGCAATGTGCTGCCGGTCAATGGCACTCGTGAAGCGTTGTTCGCGTTCACCCAGACCGTAGTCAACCGTGGCGACGATGCGCTGGTGGTCAGCCCGAACCCGTTCTATCAAATCTACGAAGGCGCCGCGTTCCTTGCCGGGGCCAAGCCGCATTACCTGCCGTGCCTGGACGAAAACGGCTTCAATCCGGATTTCGATGCGGTTTCACCGGACATCTGGAAACGCTGCCAGATCCTGTTCCTGTGCTCACCGGGCAACCCGACCGGCGCATTGATCCCGGTTGCAACCCTGAAAAAGCTGATCGCCCTGGCCGACGAATACGACTTCGTGATCGCCGCCGACGAGTGCTACAGCGAACTGTACTTCGACGAACAAACCCCGCCCGCTGGCCTGCTCAGTGCCTGCGTGGAACTTGGCCGTCAGGACTTCAAGCGCTGCGTGGTGTTCCACAGCCTGTCCAAGCGTTCCAATCTTCCAGGCCTGCGTTCAGGCTTCGTGGCCGGTGATGCCGACATTCTCAAAGGCTTCCTGCTGTACCGCACCTACCATGGTTGCGCGATGCCGGTTCAAACCCAACTGGCCAGCGTTGCCGCATGGAATGACGAAGTGCATGTGCGCGCCAACCGTGCGTTGTATCGCGAAAAGTATGACGCGGTGCTGGAAATTCTCAGCCCGGTCATGGATGTGCAGCGCCCGGACGGCGGCTTTTACTTGTGGCCAAGTGTTGACGGTGATGACGAAGCGTTTTGCCGCGACCTGTTTGTCGAAGAGCATGTGACCGTCGTGCCAGGGTCTTATCTGTCCCGTGACGTCGACGGTGCCAATCCTGGCGCTGGTCGTGTACGCATGGCGTTAGTCGCGCCGTTGGCCGAATGCATAGAAGCCGCAGAACGAATTCGCGCGTTCATTACCCGTAACAAGTAATCTCCCGCCCGCACTGTGCAACGCAGTGCGGGCACACATTTATAACCGGTAACACTTCCCCCGAAATTAAAACTCACCGAACTGCGGAGTCCCCCTTACTCTCATGCAGCGCATTAGCGCGCGTATTCACGCAACTCACTTCAAGGAAGAAGTAGCCAATGAACAGTATTGAAGACTGCACCCTTATCCAATGGCCCGACGATCAACAAGCCTATGAAGCCGCCATCAACGAGAACCCAGAGAATGCCGGCACCGGCGGCGGCACTCGTCGCAAGCGCTCTCTGATCAATTACTCAAAGCTGTGGGCGAACGGACGCACGCTCAAGATCGCGTTTATCGACGGCCCCGATGATGAACACAAACAGAAGATCATCAAAGCAGCACGCCAATGGCTGCCCCATATCAATCTGAGCTTCGATTTCGTTGAAGGGCTCGACGGCGATATCCGGATCGCAACCAAAAACAACGACAACAGCTCAATGCTGGGCACTGACGCGCTATTGATCCATCCAGACTGGCCCACCATGAACCTGGGGGTCAAACCTGAACATGAAGATTTTGAAGTAATCGTGACTCATGAGTTTGGGCATGCTTTAGGCGCGATGCATGAACACCAACACCCGGAGGCCAATATTCCCTGGGATAAACCGAAGGTGTATGAGTTCTACCAGAATCGGGAAATGAATCCTCTGACCAAAGAGCAAGTCGATAGAAACCTCTTTCAACCCTTCAATACAATCGAAGCGATTTATACGCCTTACGACAGAAAGTCGATCATGCACCACCCAGTCGCTAACACACTGACAGAGGGCGATTGGGAGTTACCTATCAACCGAAAGATCAGTAAAAAAGATAAAAAACTCATGAAGTTGCTTTATCCCAAACGTTAACAGTCAAGCGGTCCATCAAGTCAAGTGAGCCTCACCCCGAGATTGGCCTCATCCCAATCCGGTTCTTCCGAGACACCTCTCGCAGACGTCATCACCAGCGGGTAATGACGTCTGCGCTTGCCCTTTCCAAATGCTGCACCGTCAGTCCGGCAATGTCCTGAGCGCATTCACCAAGCCAATCGACAGCATTGAAGTGCCATATTCGCCGTCTAGACTGCGGGCGTACCGTTACACCCATGTCGCACGCAATAGCTGATCGCCATGACCTACAGACAAACCCGACCATCGCCGACGCGAAACCGTCCGGTCATGGCATAATCCGTCACCTTTTATTTCCAGCACCTGCAAAGGGGGCAATTCCTTGACCGTTTCAAGCAAAACGTTGCACCTTTTCGGCATCAAAGCCTGCGACACCATGAAAAAGGCGCGCACCTGGCTCGATGAACACGCTGTCAGCTATGACTTTCATGATTACAAAGCGGTCGGAATCGACCGTGAACACCTGACCCAATGGTGCGACGAGCACGGCTGGCAAGTGGTGTTGAACCGTGCAGGCACGACCTTTCGCAAGCTCGACGACGAACGCAAAGCCGATCTCGACCAGCCGAAAGCCATCGAACTGATGCTCGCACAACCCTCGATGATCAAGCGCCCGGTGCTTGATCTCGGTGACCGAACCCTGATTGGCTTCAAGCCAGATATCTACGCGGCAGCACTCAAGTAAGGCAGCCCGTTCCATTTTGTTAGAGGTATCAACATGTCCACTACCCTGTTCAGCCTGGCCTTTGGTGTCGGCACTCAAAACCGTCAAGGCGCATGGCTGGAAGTGTTTTACGCTCAGCCACTGCTCAATCCGTCGGCCGATTTGGTTGCTGCCATTGCGCCAATCCTGGGCTACACCGACGGCAATCAGGCCATCGCTTTCAGCACCGCCCAGGCCTCGCAACTGGCTGAGGCCCTGAAAAGCGTCGACGCTGCCCAGGCTGCCTTGCTGACCCGTCTGGCCGAGAGCCACAAGCCGCTGGTCGCGACCATTCTGGCCGAAGACGCTCAGTTGACCTCCACCCCTGAGGCTTACCTCAAGCTGCACCTGCTGTCCCATCGCCTGGTCAAGCCGCACGGCCTGAACCTGGCGGGTGTGTTCCCGTTGCTGCCGAACGTGGCATGGACCAGCCAGGGCGCAATCGACCTGGCCGAACTGGCCGAGCATCAACTGGAAGCCCGCCTGCGTGGCGAGCTGCTGGAAGTGTTCTCGGTGGACAAGTTCCCGAAAATGACCGACTACGTGGTTCCGGCCGGCGTGCGTATCGCTGACGCGGCACGTATTCGCCTGGGCGCCTACGTGGGCGAAGGCACCACCGTGATGCACGAAGGTTTCGTCAACTTCAACGCCGGCACCGAAGGCCCGGGCATGATCGAAGGCCGCGTTTCCGCTGGCGTATTCGTCGGCAAGGGTTCGGACCTGGGCGGCGGTTGCTCGACCATGGGCACCCTGTCGGGCGGCGGCAACATCGTGATCAAGGTTGGCGAAGGCTGCCTGATCGGCGCGAACGCCGGTATCGGCATTCCGTTGGGCGATCGCAACACCGTTGAGTCGGGCCTGTACGTGACCGCTGGTACCAAAGTGGCGCTGCTGGACGAAAACAACAAACTGGTCAAAGTCGTGAAGGCCCGTGAACTGGCCGGTCAGCCTGACCTGCTGTTCCGTCGCAATTCGGAGACCGGTGCCGTGGAATGCAAAACCCACAAATCGGCCATCGAACTGAACGAAGCGCTGCACGCTCACAACTAAGCAGAGCGTCAAACGATCACCTGAACTTGTAGGAGCGAGGCTTGCTCGCGATGGGGCCCTTGAGGCCGCCAAAAGCATCGCGAGCAAGCTTTGCTCCTACAAGGTTCAGGCGTACACCCGCCCATGTTTAACAGGGCCCGATAGCATGATGATTCCTTCTCCCTGGCGCGCCGATTTTCCGGCCATCGCCGCATTGCAACGGCAAGACCAGACCTATCTGGACAACGCCGCCACCACGCAAAAACCTCAAGCCTTGCTGGATGCCCTGGCGCATTACTACGCCAACGGCGCGGCCAACGTGCATCGGGCGCAGCATCTGCCCGGCGCCCACGCCACCCAGGCGTTCGAGGCCAGCCGCAGCAAAGTCGCCCATTGGCTCAATGCCGGCGATTGCGGGCAGATTGTCTTTACCCACGGCGCAACGTCTGCGCTGAACCTCCTGGCTTATGGCCTGGAACATCTTTTCAATCCGGGCGATGAAGTAGTCATCAGCGCCCTGGAGCATCACGCCAACCTGTTGCCATGGCAGCAACTGACCCAGCGTCGCGACCTGAAGCTGGTGATCCTGCCTCTGGACGCCGACGGTTTGATCGACCTTGAAGCCGCCGCGCAGTTGATCGGTCCGCGAACCCGCTTGCTGGCGGTCAGTCAGCTGTCCAACGTGCTCGGTGCCTGGCAGCCGTTGCCCGCCCTCTTGACGATGGCCAAGGCGCATAACGCGCTGACCGTGGTCGATGGCGCCCAAGGCGTAGTTCATGGCCGGCATGACGTGCAGGCGTTGGGTTGCGACTTCTATGTGTTTTCCAGCCACAAGCTCTACGGCCCCGATGGACTGGGCGTGCTGTTCGGTCGCAATGAATCGCTTGAGCAGCTGCGCCATTGGCAGTTCGGCGGTGAAATGGTGCTGGATGCCGATTACCACAGCGCACGGTTCCGCCCGGCGCCACTGGGTTTTGAGGCAGGTACGCCGCCGATTGCCGGGGTGATTGGGTTGGGGGCGACGCTGGATTATCTTGCGGGGCTCGATCAGGACGCCGTGTCCGCCCATGAAGCAGCGCTGCATGACTATTTACTCAAAGGCCTTGAAGCGCGCAACGGCATTCGATTGCTGGGCAAGCCGCAACTGGCGCTGGCCAGTTTTGTCGTCGAGGGTGTGCATAACTCCGATTTGGCGCATTTGCTGACCGAACAGGGGATCGCGGTGCGCGCCGGCCATCACTGCGCCATGCCGTTGCTGAAAAGCTTTGAATTGGCCGGGGCGATTCGGGTGTCGTTGGCGCTGTACAACGATTCCGAAGATCTGGAACGGTTCTTTGAAGCGCTGGATCAGGCGCTGGAGTTGTTGCGATGAGCTTGCCTGCCGATGCGGTTGCGGCGCTGGAGGTTTTTCAGAATGCTGCCGGTTGGGAACAACGGGCGCGGCTGTTGATGCAGTGGGGCGACCGTCTGCCCGCCTTGAGCGATGTGGATAAAGTCGAGGCCAACCGCGTGCATGGCTGTGAAAGTCAGGTGTGGCTGATGGGCGCGCTGGATGACGGTCACTGGCAATTTGCCGCGAGCAGCGATGCGCGGTTGATTCGTGGGTTGGTGGCGTTGCTGCTGGCCCGGGTTAACGGGTTGTCAGCGGTTGAGTTGCAGCAGGTGGATCTGCCGGATTGGTTCAATCAGTTGGGGCTGAGCAGACAGCTGTCGCCGTCGCGCAGTAATGGCCTGAATGCCGTGCTACAGCGGATGCGTGAACTGGCCGCCTGACCGATCGTTCCCACGCTCTGCGTGGGAATGCCTCAAGGGACGCTCCGCGTTCCAGCTCCTGAAAGGGACGCGGAGCGTCCCGGGCTGCATTCCCACGCAGAGCGTGGGAACGATCAGGTTAGGCCGGTTTGATGCGATCGGCGGGGCGACGTACCCCGGCAACAATCTTATCCACAGCCTTGGTCGCCGCGACCATGCCAAACGTCGCCGTCACCATCATCACCGCACCGAACCCGCCGGCACAGTCGAGCTTCACGCCGTCACCGACAAAACTCTTCTGCAAGCAAATGCTGCCATCCGGTTTCGGGTAGCGCAGTTGTTCGGTGGAAAACACACACGGCACGCTGTAGTGGCGGGTGACGGTGCGTGAGAAGTTGTAATCGCGGCGCAAGGTCGAGCGCACTTTCGAAGCCAACGGATCATTGAAGGTCCGGTTCAAATCGCACACCTGAATCAGCGTCGGATCGATCTGCCCGCCCGCACCACCAGTGGTGATGATCTGGATCTTGCGGCGCTTGCACCAGGCGATCAGCGCCGCCTTGGCATTCACGCTGTCGATGCAATCGATCACGCAGTCGATGTTCGGCGTGATGTACTCGGCCATGGTTTCCCGGGTGACGAAGTCCGCCACCGCATGCACGGTGCAGTCCGGGTTGATCCCGCGCAGGCGCTCGGCCATTACCTCGACCTTGGGTTTGCCGACGGTGCTGTCCAGCGCATGCAACTGACGGTTGGCGTTGCTGACGCAAACGTCATCCAGGTCAAACAGCGAAATCTCGCCCACGCCACAACGGGCGACGGCTTCAGCCGCCCAGGAACCGACGCCACCGACGCCGACGATCGCCACATGGGCCGCGCGCAAACGCTCCAGGCCTTCGATGCCATACAAACGGGCGATGCCTGCAAACCGCGGATCTTCTGTACTCATGACCATTACCCCAAAAACCGGCGCGCATTATAGGGCCGTCAGCGGGCAAGAGCACCTTTGGGCTATGGACGGCAGTCTTGAGGGCTTCAATTGACGACAAATTTATTGGAATTGAGCTGCAGCGCCCAGGTCAAAGAACTTAAGTCGACTTGGATTGCCCAACGTCCGGCCTTTCCCTGTCCGCTGTACGGTCAGTGAACGCCCGGTGTAGGATGCGCGCCCCCAGCCTCTTGGCAATCGGCCGCCGACCGTTCCTTCGTTCAGCAGCTCCTGGAACCTCAAATAGCTATGTCATCGCGTAAATTTGGACTCAACCTGGTCGTGGTGCTCGCCATCGCAGCCTTGTTTACCGGCTTCTGGGCGCTGATCAATCGCCCGGTCACCGCCCCCAACTGGCCTGAACAGATCTCCGGCTTTTCGTACTCGCCGTTCCAGCAAGGGCAGTACCCGCAAAAAGAGCAATACCCGACCGACGATGAAATGCGTCGCGATCTGGAGATCATGAGCAAGCTGACGGACAACATCCGTACTTACTCGGTCGATGGCAGCCTGGGTGATATTCCCAGGCTCGCCGAAGAGTTCGGTTTGCGCGTGACGCTGGGTATCTGGATCAGCCCGGACCTTGAACGCAACGAGCGTGAAATCCTGCGCGCCATCGACCTGGCCAAGACCTCCCGTAGCGTGGTTCGTGTAGTGGTCGGTAACGAGGCAATTTTTCGTAAGGAAATTACCGCCGCCGAACTGAGCGTGATCCTTGATCGCGTCCGCGCGGCCGTGAAAGTACCGGTGACGACCTCCGAGCAATGGCACATCTGGAAAGATAACCCGAGCCTGGCCAAGCACGTCGACCTGATCGCCGCCCACGTCCTGCCGTACTGGGAACATGTGCCGATGGAGCAGTCCGGACAGTTCGTCCTCGACCGCGCCCGCGACCTGAAAAAGATGTTCCCGAAAAAACCGCTGCTGCTGTCGGAAGTCGGCTGGCCGAGCAACGGCCGTATGCGCGGTGGCGCCGACGCGTCGCCGGCAGACCAGGCGATTTATCTGCGGACCTTGGTCAACAAGCTCAATCGCCAGGGCTTCAACTACTTCGTGATCGAAGCCTTTGACCAGCCGTGGAAGGCCAGTGACGAAGGTTCCGTGGGCGCTTACTGGGGCGTGTTCAACGCCGCACGCCAGCAGAAATTCAACTTTGAAGGCCCGGTCGTCGCGATCCCGCAATGGCGCGTGCTGGCCATCGGTTCGGTAGTGTTGGCATTGCTGTCCCTGACCCTGCTGATGATCGACGGCTCGGCCTTGCGTCAGCGTGGCCGCACCTTCCTGACCTTCATCGCGTTCCTCTGTGGTTCGGTGCTGGTGTGGATCGGTTACGACTACAGCCAGCAATACAGCACCTGGTTCAGCCTGACGGTGGGCTTCTTGCTTGCCCTCGGCGCACTCGGGGTGTTTATCGTGCTGCTGACCGAGGCCCATGAACTCGCCGAAGCGGTCTGGACCCACAAACGCCGGCGCGAATTCCTGCCGGTGGTCGGCGATTCGGACTACCGACCGAAAGTATCGATTCACGTACCTTGCTACAACGAGCCGCCGGAGATGGTCAAACAGACCCTCAACGCCCTGGCCAACCTCGACTATCCGGACTTCGAAGTCCTGATCATCGACAACAACACCAAGGACCCGGCGGTCTGGGAACCGGTGCGCGACTATTGCGAAACCCTCGGCCCGCGCTTCAAGTTCTTCCACGTCGCGCCATTGGCCGGCTTCAAGGGTGGCGCGCTGAATTACCTGATTCCGCACACTGCCAAGGATGCCGAAGTCATTGCGGTGATCGACTCGGACTACTGCGTCGACCCGAACTGGCTCAAGCACATGGTGCCGCACTTCGCCGACCCGAAAATCGCCGTAGTGCAGTCGCCACAGGATTACCGCGACCAGAACGAAAGCACCTTCAAGAAGCTCTGCTACGCGGAATACAAAGGTTTCTTCCACATCGGCATGGTCACCCGTAACGACCGTGACGCGATCATTCAGCACGGCACCATGACCATGACCCGACGCTCGGTGCTCGAGGAACTGGGCTGGGCCGACTGGTGCATCTGTGAAGACGCCGAGTTGGGTCTGCGCGTGTTCGAAAAAGGCTTGTCAGCGGCGTATTACCACACCAGCTACGGCAAAGGCCTGATGCCCGATACCTTTATCGACTTCAAGAAACAGCGTTTCCGCTGGGCTTACGGTGCGATTCAGATCATCAAGCGTCACACCGCCAGCCTGCTGCGCGGCAAGGACACCGAACTGACCCGTGGCCAGCGTTACCATTTCCTCGCGGGCTGGTTGCCGTGGGTGGCGGATGGCATGAACATCTTCTTCACCGTCGGCGCCCTGTTGTGGTCGGCGGCGATGATCATCGTGCCGCAACGGGTCGATCCACCGTTGCTGATTTTCGCGATCCCGCCCTTGGCGCTGTTCGTGTTCAAGGTGGGCAAGATCATCTTCCTTTACCGTCGCGCCGTTGGCGTGAACCTGAAGGATGCGTTCTGCGCGGCGCTGGCCGGCCTGGCGTTGTCGCACACCATCGCCAAAGCGGTGCTGTACGGCTTCTTCACCAGCAGCATTCCGTTCTTCCGCACCCCGAAAAACGCCGATAACCACGGCTTCTGGGTGGCGATTTCGGAGGCTCGCGAAGAAATGTTCATCATGCTGCTGCTGTGGAGCGCGGCGCTGGGGATTTTCCTGGTGAACGGCCTGCCGAGCAACGACATGCGCTTCTGGGTGACCATGTTGCTGGTGCAGTCGCTGCCGTACCTGGCGGCGCTGATCATGGCGTTCTTGTCTTCGCTGCCGAAACCGGCGGTCGAGGGCGAGACGGCTCCGGCGGTCTAAATCGTTCCAGATGCACTAAACGGCGGCCAATGGCCGCCGTTTTGCTTTAAGATAACCGCCATTTTGCAGGGCTTGGCGTGATATACGGTCTTTCTGACCGTACTCAAAACCTGTGGGAGCGGGCTTGCTCGCGAATGCGGTGTAACAATCAACTTTTATGCTGACTGACACACCGCATTCGCGAGCAAGCCCGCTCCCACATAGCCCATGCCCAATTTCAAGCTTCCGGAGTTTTCCATGACGGCCCACGCCGACCTTTCGCCGACCCTTCAACTCGCCATCGACCTGATCCGCCGTCCGTCCGTGACGCCGGTCGACGCCGATTGCCAGAAGCAGATGATGCAGCGCCTGGGCGATGCCGGTTTTGCGCTCGAGCCAATGCGCATCGAAGATGTGGATAACTTCTGGGCGACCCACGGTAAACACGACGGCCCGGTGCTGTGCTTCGCCGGCCACACCGACGTGGTGCCGACCGGCCCAGTGACCGCCTGGCAGATCGACCCGTTCAACGCGGTGATCGATGAACACGGCATGCTCTGCGGCCGTGGCGCGGCGGACATGAAAGGCAGCCTCGCGTCCATGACCGTGGCGGCCGAGCGTTTCGTCACCGACTACCCGGATCACAAGGGCAAGGTCGCTTTCCTGATCACCAGCGACGAAGAAGGCCCGGCGCACCACGGCACCAAAGCGGTGATCGAACGCCTTGCCGCCCGCAAGGAGCGTCTGGACTGGTGCATCGTCGGCGAACCGTCGAGCACCACCCTGGTGGGCGATGTGGTCAAGAACGGCCGTCGCGGCTCCCTTGGCGCCAAATTGACCGTGCGCGGCGTGCAGGGTCACGTGGCGTATCCGCATCTGGCGAAGAACCCGATCCACCTCGCGGCCCCGGCGTTGGCCGAACTGGCCGCCGAGCACTGGGACCACGGCAACGATTTCTTCCCGCCGACCAGCTTCCAGATCTCCAACGTGAATTCCGGCACTGGCGCGACCAACGTGATCCCGGGCGACCTGGTGGCGGTGTTCAACTTCCGCTTCTCCACCGAATCCACGGTTGAAGGCCTGCAAAAACGCGTCGCCGACATCCTCGACAAGCATGGCCTGGACTGGCACATCGACTGGGCGCTGTCCGGCCTGCCGTTCCTCACCGAACCGGGGGCATTGCTGGATGCCGTGGCGTCGAGCATCAAGGACATCACCGGGCGCGAAACCAAAGCTTCCACCAGTGGCGGCACCTCCGACGGGCGCTTCATCGCGACCATGGGTACGCAGGTGGTTGAACTGGGCCCGGTCAACGCGACGATCCATCAGGTCAACGAGCGCGTGCTGGCTGCCGACCTCGATGTGCTGACCGAAATCTACTACCAGACCCTGATCAAGTTGCTCGCCTGATGCTCGCCTGCCCGATCTGCAGCGAACCGCTTAACGCGGTGGACAACGGCGTGGCCTGCCCCGCCGGGCATCGTTTCGACCGTGCGCGCCAGGGTTACCTGAACCTGTTGCCGGTGCAGCACAAGAACAGCCGCGACCCTGGGGATAACCTGGCGATGGTCGAGGCCCGCCGCGATTTTTTGAATGCCGGCCATTACGCGCCGGTGGCCAAGCGTCTGGCTGAACTGGCAGCGCAATACGCACCGCAGCGCTGGCTGGACATCGGTTGTGGCGAGGGTTACTACACCGCGCAAATCGCCGAGGCTTTGCCGAATGCCGACGGTTACGCGCTGGACATCTCCCGGGAAGCGGTCAAACGTGCCTGCAAACGCAACCCGCAACTGACGTGGTTGATCGCCAGCATGGCGCGGGTACCGTTGGCCTCCGGCAGCTGCCAGTTTCTCGCCAGCGTGTTCAGCCCGCTGGACTGGGAGGAAGCCAAACGCCTGCTCAGCCCCGGCGGCGGCTTGATGAAAGTCGGGCCGACCAGCGGCCATCTGATGGAATTGCGCGAGCGTCTGTACGACGAAGTGCGTGAATACACCGACGACAAGCATCTGGCTTTGGTGCCTGAAGGCATGACGCTGCAACACAGTGAAACCCTGGAGTTCAAACTGACGCTGGAAAAGGGTCAGGACCGTGCAAACCTGTTGGCCATGACACCCCACGGCTGGCGCGCCAGTGCTGAACGCCGGGCGGCGGTCATCGAACAGGTCGAGCCGTTCGAGGTCACTGTATCGATGCGCTACGATTACTTCGTACTTCAATAATTTTCTATTTTTTGGTCTTCGGCATTTGCCCTAGGCCGGCTAAATCCGCGAATGGATTTTTCAGACCCGCAGTGAGGACATCCATGCGCCAACCCGATATCGAGATTTACCTGAAAGACGCCGACGTCGACTACAAGGCCGTCGCGGCCTGGCTCGGCACTGCTTTGGGCCCATGCACCGACTGGGTCCAGAAAGGCCAGACCTACAAGTGCAAGGCCGGCAATGTGTCGGTCACCTGGCTGCCGAAAGCCGTGGGCAAATGGAACAGCCTGTTCCTGGACAGCGACCAGACCCCGTGGGAAGACGACATCGCCTGCGCCCGCGCAGCGTTTGCCGCGCTGAACGTCGAAGTGCGTTGCGCACCGGGTAGCTGGGTCGAGGAAGAAGGTGAAGAGACAGCGGATCGCTGGATGCGCATCAGCGCCGATGGTGAAGAAGAAATCACCTGGAAAACTGTCTAAAAGCAACGCCGATCAAATGTGGGAGCGGGCTTGCTCGCGAATGCGGTGTGTCAGTCAGAGTTGATATCGACTGACACACCGCATTCGCGAGCAAGCCCGCTCCCACACTGGTTTTGGGTGATCTGAAGATCGGGTTTACAAGCCTACAACGTCCTCAGCCTGCAAACCCTTCTCGCCAGTCACCACGCCGTATTCAACCTGCTGGCCTTCAGCCAACGAGCGGTGCCCCTCGCCGCGGATCGCGCGGTAATGCACGAACACGTCCACCCCATCCTCGCGCTGAATGAAGCCATAACCTTTGGCGTCGTTGAACCACTTCACATTGCCGGTTTCGCGCGTAGCCATGTCAGTACCCCCTTGTTTTTATTTTGAACGGCCGAGTATATGACAGCCGCCAAAACTCTCAACTCACTTTACTTAGCCGCTTTTTTGCCGATTTTCGGCGAATACGGCACACTATCGGCCGCCCGAGCATTTGCTCGGTTTTTTCCACTCACGCAGAAGCCGTATGACCCGTTCCCCGTTCCGCCGTCTTGTGTTTGGCACCCTGCGCCGACTGCTCTACCTCTGGGTTCGCTCGGAGACGATCAATCAGTCGTCGTTCACCCTCAACCTCGACCGCAGCCGCCCGGTGTTCTACGTCCTGCAAAATCCTTCACTGACCGACCTCGCCGTGGTCGACACCGAATGCAGCAAGGCCGGCCTGCCGCGACCGGTGCTGCCGGTATCCGTGGGTGCGTTGATAGAACCCGCCGCGTTCTTTTACCTGACGCCGGAGCCTGACTGGCTTGGCCGCCAGGACAAACGCGGTGCGCCGCCGACCCTCACCCGCCTGGTCAGCGCCCTCAGCCAGAATGCCGCCGAAGACGCGCAGATCATTCCGGTCAGCGTGTTCTGGGGCCAGTCGCCGGACAGCGAATCGAGCCCGTGGAAGCTGCTCTTCGCCGATAGCTGGGCGGTCACCGGGCGTTTGCGTCGGTTGCTGAGCATCATTGTGCTGGGGCGCAAGACCCGCGTTCAGTTCTCCGCGCCGATCCATTTGCGCGAGCTGATCGACCACAACAAGGGCCACGAGCGCACCGTGCGCATGGCCCAGCGAATTCTGCGGGTGCACTTCCGCAACCTGAAAGCCGCGGTGATCGGCCCGGACATTTCCCACCGCCGCAACCTGGTCAAAGGCCTGCTCAATCAGCCCTTGGTCAAGCAAGCGATCCTCGACGAAGCCGAGCGTGAAAACATCTCCCCGGAGAAAGCCAAGGCCCAGGCCCTGCGCTACGGCAACGAGATCGCCTCCGACTACACCTACACCGCGATCCGCTTTCTGGAAGTGGTGCTGAGCTGGTTCTGGAACAAGATCTACGACGGGATCAAGGTCAACCACATCGAAGGCGTGCAGAAGGTCGCCCAGGGTCACGAAGTGATCTATGTGCCGTGCCATCGCAGTCACATCGACTACCTGCTGCTGTCCTATCTGCTGTTCCGCAATGGCCTGACCCCGCCGCACATCGCCGCAGGGATCAACCTCAACATGCCAGTGATCGGCAGTCTGCTGCGCCGTGGCGGTGCGTTCTTCATGCGCCGCACCTTCAAGGGCAACCCGCTCTACACCTCAGTGTTCAACGAATACCTGCACACCCTGTTTACCAAAGGCTTCCCGGTGGAGTACTTCGTCGAGGGTGGCCGTTCGCGCACCGGGCGCATGCTGCAACCGAAAACCGGCATGCTGGCGATCACCCTGCGCAGCTTCCTGCGTTCGTCACGGATGCCGATCGTTTTCATCCCGGTCTACATCGGCTACGAGCGTGTGCTGGAAGGCCGGACCTACCTTGGCGAACTGCGCGGGGCGACGAAGAAGAAAGAATCGATTTTCGACATCTTTAAAGTCATCGGCGCGCTCAAGCAGCGCTTCGGCCAAGTGGCGGTGAACTTTGGCGAGCCGATCAAACTGGCGGAATTCCTCGACAGCGAGCAGCCGGACTGGCGTCAGCAGGAACTCGGTCCGCAATTCAAACCGGCCTGGCTCAACGAAACCACCAACCGCCTCGGCGAGAAAGTCGCGCAACACCTGAACGAGGCGGCAGCGATCAACCCGGTCAACCTGGTGGCCCTGGCGCTGCTGTCCACCAGCCGTCTCGCGCTGGATGATCGCGCCATGGCGCGCGTCCTCGATCTGTACCTGGCACTGCTGCGCAAGGTCCCGTATTCGCCGCACACCACGTTGCCCGAAGGTAACGGTCGCGCGTTGATCGAGCATGTGAAGGACATGGATTTGCTGTCCGAGCAGAGCGATGCCCTGGGCAAGATTTTGTATCTGGACGAACAAAACGCCGTCCTGATGACCTACTACCGCAACAATGTTTTGCACATCTTCGCCTTGCCGGCGCTGCTGGCGAGCTTCTTCCAGAGCGCCTCGCGCATGAGCCGCGAACAGATCCTGCGCTACACCCGCGCGCTGTATCCGTACCTGCAATCGGAGCTGTTCATTCGCTGGTCGCTGGACGAACTGGATGCGGTGATCGATCAATGGCTCGAAGCCTTCGTCGAGCAGGGTCTGCTGCGTTTCGAGAACGACGTCTACCTGCGGCCGGCGCCGAGCTCGCGGCATTTCGTGCTGCTGACGCTGCTGTCGAAAAGCATCGCCCAGACCCTACAACGCTTCTACATGACGGTCTCGCTGCTGCTCAACAGCGGTCAGAACAGCATCAGCGCCGAAGAGCTGGAAGACCTGTGCACGGTCATGGCCCAGCGCCTGTCGATCCTCCATGGCCTCAACGCCCCGGAGTTTTTCGACAAGAGCCTGTTCCGCCACTTCATCCAGACCCTGCTGGATCTGGACGTGCTCAAGCGAGACGAGGCCGGCAAGCTGAGCTATCACGAACTGCTCGGCGAACTGGCCGAAGGTGCGGCCAAGCGAGTGCTGCCAGCGGAGATTCGCTTGTCGATTCGTCAAGTTGCGTTGCATCGCAGTGAAGATGCGGCGGATCAAGTTTAGTTGAGATTAGCTGTAACTTTCTGACAATGATTATAAGAACAAGGATGTTTTTATAATCACCCAGTTATGAATTAATAAAGACCCTCTACAACTAATCCCGATACGGATATCGCGATGAACCCATTAGAAAACACCACCCCACATGTAACCCTCACCTTTAGTTTGCCTGAAGACTATCTGCCGCCCAGCGGTGGCGAAGGCGAAACTTATATAAGCGTTCATACCGCAAACTCTTCCACCCCCATCAAAGTGGCGCAATCCCGTGAACCCGTACTGCGCAGTGGGCGCTGGAACTTTTACTTTGCACACAACTATTCCGATGTCAGCGTTAAATACCTTGTCACCGTCAGCATGACCCACAACGGCGTTCCACTGCTGATTGACCTGGACTACTTCGTGATCGTCCACCGTGCGCCGCACCGACAAACCCTGCACCTTAGCCCCATCGGCCGCCTCTATCTCCAGGCACAGGAGCCTCGGGCAGTACAACCTGAACACGCTGTGACCGTTGTCGCCCACGAGCACGGCGATACCGCAGCACAACTGACGCAAATACATATCAGCGAAAAAATGGCGGAGGCGTTTTACCTGGAATACGATCCGGACACTGTCGTACCTGGTAAACGCTATACGCTGGCAGCCACTGAAAATGAATACCACAATTCAATTACGATATATCCAGGATCCGTTGTATTGAAACCTTTTGGTAGAACCTGAAAAAAGCGCTTATCGAAAGATTCATGGGGAGAAATCACCGGAAAATTCCGTTAAATTGCTGTTGGCGCTCGTCTACTTCGGGCGCCAACGACAGGGATTCAACTCATGAAAAAACGCTCGCTTCTAGGGCTTACGGCTCTACTCGCTGCCTGCCAATCAATACAACCTGCTGCGAAAACCAGCTTCAATGGCGAAGTGTTCTACCTGCAACGCATCGCCCTGCCGCCGAGTGCGACCTTAAGCGTCAGCTTGCAGGACGTTTCCCTGGCCGACGCGCCCGCCGTGGTCCTCGACGAACACAAAGGCCCGGTCAAAGGCCAGGTGCCGCTGCCGTTTCATCTGAGTTACGATCCAGCCCAGATCAAACCGGGCCATCGTTATTCGGTCAGCGCACGGATCGAAGTGAATGGCGAACTGATGTTCATCACCACCGAACATCACGCCGTGCAGCTGGATGGCAGCGATCCGCAGCCACTGAAAATCCGCGTCGACGCCGCCCGCTAATTCTCTATTTTGTACAAGGAAGCTGCCATGTTCCGCCCTACCCTTCGCTTCGCCGGCCTGTGCGCAGGCTTGATGATTTCCGCCAGCGCCTTGGCGCTGTCACTCAACGACCTGTCGCAAACAGACGCCACCGGCGGCCTCAAGGATGCCCTGACTCAAGGTGCGCAACTGGCCGTGAAACAACTGGGCACGCCGGGCGGCTTCAGCAACAACCCGGACGTGAAAATCGAATTGCCGGGCAAACTGGGCAAAGTCGCCAGCAAGATGAAACAGTTCGGCATGGGCGCCCAGGTCGATCAGCTGGAAACCAGCATGAACAAAGCGGCTGAAACCGCGGTGACGCAAGCCCAGCCGATCCTGGTGGACGCGGTGAAGAAGATGAGCGTGGAGGACGCCAAGGGCATTCTCAGCGGCGGCAAGGACTCGGCCACTCAGTACCTGAGCAAAACCAGCCGCGAACAGATCCGCGTCAAGTTCCTGCCAATCGTCAAGCAAGCCACAGATCAGGTGGGCCTGGCCAAGCAATACAACTCATTCGCCGGGCAAGCCGCGACGCTGGGTGTGGTGGATGCGAAGAGCGCCAACATCGAAAGCTACGTGACCGAGCAGGCGTTGAACGGTTTGTTCGAAATGATTGGTAAACAGGAAGAAACCATTCGCCAGAATCCTGCGGCGGCAGCGACCAGTTTGGCGAAGAAGGTGTTTGGCACCCTCTAGTACTCTCTCCCGCTGATCATTCACACGCTCTGCGTGGGAATGATCAGAACGGGGTTGTGTTTTGAACCCGCAGAAAGAACACCCACTCGCGTCCCATCTTCCTTTTCTCAAACACCTCCAGTTCGACCAGGCCATTCAATGTGGCCGACGCGGTGTTGTAAGAACAGCCCAGGTTCTCCTTCATATTGACCACCGTAAACTCCTTGGCCATCCCACTCTTGGCCACCTGGAATACGGCTCGTTGCTTCTCGGTCAATCGGTCTAACAAACCGGATTCCAACAACCAACGATCAAAGCTTTCGGCATACGCCAGACTTTTCCGATAAGCATCGGTAAAACCGCTGACAGCCCGCAGGATGACCGAACACTGGAAGTCGATGAAATAAGTCAGATCGAGGTCGTCAGCCTCAGTGTTCAGATACGACCGTCCGTATTTCACCGGCGCACTGCGCAGCAAAATGCTGATCGCAATGTAGCGAAAGGCAGAGAAGTCACTCTTGAACATGAACCAATAAAACAGCGCCCGCGCCACCCGGCCGTTGCCATCACGAAAAGGATGCTCATAGCCCAGAGCAAAATGCAGTGCGATGCCTTTGATCAGTGGATGAAGGTAATCCTCTTGATCGGGATCGTTGTGGGGCTGATTGATCCACGTCGACAGCACCCGCAATCGTGACGCCAGCCCTGCGGCGGGCGGCGGTGTATGCACGGTGTTTCCCTCACCGTCCTGCACCACCACATCATCGTTGCCCCTGAACTCCCCCGGTGAATATTGCGTGTCATCAATGCCCTCGACACCCACCCGGTGCATGGCTGAAATCAGTTCGGCACTCAGGGCGTCATAACGCTTTTCCCAGGCGAAATTCATCATCTTGTAGTTGCCGATCACCATTCGCTCATCCGGTGTGCGCGGCAGGCGATTGCGCTTGAGCATGTCCTTGGCCACCCGCGTGGTGGTCGCTGCGCCTTCGAGCTGACTGCTGCTGATGGCTTCGTCTTCGATCAAGTCATTCAACAGGTAGCTGAAATGCGCATGCTCACCGATCTGACTGGTCATGTACTCCAGCGCGGCCGTCGTGGCTTTTCGATCGACAGCGGAAATAGCTTTCTGCGCGAGCGGAGTGAGCACGAAGTTGCCCCATTGAAGCGGCTCGCCCAAAGGCAAAAGACTTGAGTACTGCGCAGTCCGTGCTTTCTTCACCAACGCCCAGCACAGATTCGAATCCAGCCCCGGCGCCCAGCGGTAGCGCAATTCATCGAACGGCAGATAACGCCCCTGGTCGTCCATCGGCTTGAGCAAGCCGAGGTAATCCGAGAGGCGTTCCTTGTGGGGCGACTTCCCCAACAGGTCGAATACCGGGTCGGTCCTTCCCCTAAAAATGGGCGGCTTTTTCATTATTGTTGTCTCAAACACTCGTAAAACCGAGTTTTGAGTACAGCATTCCGATCCCTTTGACTCAATATCGGAAGATTCTGAAACAACTGTAGGAGCAAAGCTTGCTCGCGATGGCTGCACCTCGGTCGGCCATTTGAACCGAGGCGCCTGCATCGCGAGCAAGCTTTGCTCCTACAGAGGTTTAGGCTGGGTCCTTTTTGATTCGGAACCACGCCGCATACAGCGCCGGCAGAAACAGCAACGTCAGCGCCGTCGCGACAATCAACCCGCCCATGATCGCCACCGCCATCGGACCGAAAAACACGCTGCGCGACAGCGGAATCATCGCCAGCACCGCCGCGAGCGCAGTCAACACAATCGGCCGGAAACGCCGCACCGTGGCTTCAATAATTGCCTGCCAGGGCTTGAGCCCGGAAGCGATGTCCTGCTCGATCTGGTCCACCAGAATCACCGAGTTACGCATGATCATCCCGGACAGCGCGATGGTGCCGAGCATGGCAACGAAACCGAACGGCTGACGGAACACCATCAGGAACAAGGTCACCCCGATCAGCCCCAAAGGCGCCGTCAGAAATACCATCACCGTGCGTGAGAAACTGCGCAGTTGCAGCATCAGTAACGTCAGCACCACCACGATGAAAAGCGGCACACCGGCCTTCACCGAATCCTGCCCGCGAGCCGAGTCTTCCACCGTGCCGCCGACATCCAGCAAATACCCGTCCGGCAGTTCGGCGCGAATCGGATCGAGGGTCGGCATGATCTGCTTCACCAGCGTCGCCGGTTGTTCCTTGCCGTAGATGTCGGCGCGGACCGTCACGTTCGGCAAGCGGTTGCGGTGCCAGATGATGCCTTCTTCGAAACCGTATTCCAGGGTCGCGACTTGCGACAGTGCAACACTGCGACCATTGTCGGTCGGCACCGCCAGGCTTGGCAGCAGCGACAGTTCGGTGCGTTCGTGCAACGTGCCGCGCAACAGAATCTCGATCAACTCGTTGTCTTCACGGTACTGGCTGACGCTGGAACCGGTCAGCGAGCTTTGCAGGAACCTCGACAGGTTCGCAGTGCTCACGCCAAGCGCCCGGGCGCGGTCCTGATCGACGTTCAGATAAACGACTTTACTCGGTTCTTCCCAATCCAGATGGACGTTGACCACGTGCGGGTTCTCGCGAACCTTGGCCGCGACTTTACGGGCCAGCGCGCGAACTTCCTCGATGTGCTCACCGGTGACCCGGAACTGCACCGGATAACCCACCGGAGGCCCGTTCTCCAGACGTGTCACCCGCGCGCGCAGGGCCGGGAATTGTTCCTTGAGGGCTTCGATCAGCCAGGTGCGCAGGACTTCGCGCTCTTCGATGGTTTTGGCCAGGACGACAAACTGCGCGAAGCTCGCGGCAGGAAGTTGTTGATCCAGCGGCAGGTAAAAACGTGGCGAACCGGTGCCGACGTACGCGACATAGTTGTCGATACCGGCGTGATCCTTGAGCAGTGCTTCGAGGCGTTTGACCTCATCGCGGGTGTTGCTCAACGAGGCACCTTCCGCCAGCTTCAGATCGACCATCAATTCCAGACGACCCGATGCCGGGAAGAACTGTTGCGGCACGAAGCGAAACAGGATGACAGAGCCGATAAACAACACCGCCGTCAGGACAATGACCGTCTTGCGCCGCCGTACGCACCACTCCACCAGGCGCCTGACGCGCTGATAGAACGGCGTGCCATAAGGATCGGGCTGGCCATTGCCGGTGCCATGTTTGGCGGCATGAATCTTCGCCAGATCCGGCAGGAGTTTTTCCCCGAGATAAGGCACAAACACAACCGCGGCCACCCACGAGGCCAGCAACGCGATGGTCACCACCTGGAAGATCGAACGGGTGTATTCACCCGTGCCCGATTGCGCAGTGGCAATCGGCAGGAAGCCGGCAGCGGTGATCAGCGTACCGGTGAGCATCGGGAATGCGGTGCTGGTCCAGGCGTAGCTGGCTGCCTTGATGCGGTCGAAGCCCTGCTCCATTTTGATCGCCATCATTTCCACAGCGATGATCGCGTCGTCCACCAACAAGCCCAGCGCCAGTACCAACGCCCCGAGGGAAATCTTGTGCAGGCCGATTCCCAGGTAATACATGCAGGCGAACGTCATCGCCAATACCAAAGGAATCGCCAGCGCAACCACCATGCCGGTGCGCACGCCGAGGGAGAAGAAACTCACCAGCAGGACGATTGCCAGCGCTTCCACCAGCACCTGAACAAATTCGCCGACACTGCTTTTCACGGCGGCGGGCTGGTCGGAGACCTTGCGCAGCTGCATACCGGCAGGAAGGTTTTTCTGGATTCGGTCGAACTCGATTTCCAGTGCCTTGCCCAGCACCAGAATGTCGCCACCGTCCTTCATGGCAACGGCCAGGCCAATGGCGTTTTCCGCCATGAAGCGCATGCTCGGCGCTGGGGGATCGTTGAAACCCCGCCGCACATCCGCCACATCGGCGATGCGGAACGTACGATCACCGACGCGGATCGGGAAGCTCTTGATCTCTTCGACCGTCTGAAAATTCCCCGAGACGCGTAGCTGCAATCGCTCGCTGGAGGTCTCGAAGAACCCGGCGGTGGACACCGCATTCTGCTCTTCAAGGGCCTGCTGCACCGCCGACAAAGGCAGGCCGAGGGTGGCGAGCTTGACGTTGGAGAGCTCGATCCAGACTTTCTCGTCCTGCAACCCGAGCAGATCGACCTTGCCCACATCCTTGACCCGTTGCAGCTGAATCTGCACACGGTCGGCGTAGTCCTTGAGCACCGCGTAATCAAAACCATCGCCGGTCAGGGCGTAGATATTGCCAAACGTCGTGCCGAACTCATCATTGAAGAATGGCCCCTGGATGCCCGGTGGCAGGGTATGACGAATGTCGTTGATCTTCTTGCGAACCTGGTACCAGAGCTCCGGGATTTCCACCGAATGCATGGAATCACGGGCAACGAACGTCACTTGGGATTCGCCCGGACGGGAGAACGAAACGATGCGTTCGTACTCGCCGGTTTCCATCAGTTTCTTTTCAATACGCTCGGTGACCTGGCGCGACACTTCCTGCGCCGTGGCCCCTGGCCAGATGGTCCGAATCACCATGGCCTTGAAGGTGAACGGCGGGTCTTCACTTTGGCCGAGCTTGGTGTAGGACAGTGCGCCGACAATGGCCAGCAAGAGCATCAGGAACAGTACGATCTGGCGATTGCGCAACGCCCATTCGGAAAGATTGAAACCCATCGGGGATTACTCCTTGTCCGCCAGATTGACCACGCGGTTGGAGCGATCCACCGGACGCACCTGCTGCCCTTCCAGCAGCACATGGACGCCAGCGGCCACTACCCAGTCGCTGGCGCTCAGTCCTTCGAGTACCGGGACGGTTTTCTCGCCGAAGGCACCGACCCGCACCGGGGTTTTCTTCAGGGTGTTGTTGGCATTGACGACCCAGACGTAGGTCGCGCCGTTTTCCGCAGTCAGCGCGGAAAGCGGCACCGACAGCGGCACCACATCGGAGGTCTGAACGAACACCCGGGCACTCTGGCCGAGTTCGGCAGGCACCTTGCCGGCAGTGAAGGCGATGCGGGCGGCAAAGGTGCGCGATTTTGGGTCGGCAGCGGGCGACAGCTCACGGATGCGCCCGGCGAAACGTTGGTCGGGTTGGGTCCAGAGTTCCACCGACACTGGCTGACCGACCTTGAAGCGGCCAAAGCTTTGTTCCGGCAAGCTGATCAACACTTCGCGCTCGCCATCGGTGGCGAGGGTAAATACGGTTTGCCCCGCCGCCACGACTTGCCCGACTTCAACCGAGCGTTTCGCCACCACGCCATCTTGCGGCGCACGCAGCACGGCGTAACTGGCCTGGTTGGTCGAGACGTTGAATTCGGCTTTGATTTGCTTGAGGCGGGCTTCACCGGATCGGTAAAGGTTTTCGGCATTGTCGTACTGCGAACGGCTGACCATCTGACGTTCCATCAGGGTCTTGTAGCGGTCACGTTCGGCGCGCACCAGGCTCAGGTTGGCCTCGGCAGCGGCGACCTGGGCGCGGGTGGCTTCCAGTTGCAGGCGCACGTCCTGCGGATCGAGCTCCGCCAGAGGCTGGTCGGCCTTGACCCGCTGCCCCTCTTCGACCAGTCGTCGACTGACCTTACCGCCAATGCGAAACGCCAGCTCCGGCTCATACCTTGCCCGGACTTCACCCGGAAAACTCTCCATCGCCTGGGATGACGGCTCTGGCTGCACGACCATGGCCGGACGAACGGTGACTTGAGGCGCCTCTTCGTGACCACACGCAGACAATAAAAACGCCAGGCTGACTGGCAACGCGAGGGGCAAGGCATAGCGGAACATGGTGAAGGACCTTTCGCTAATGGTGCTTGGAATAATTATACTGGGCGGTATGTTATTAATAGCAAACTCACCAGTCCAGTATTAAAAGCGAAGAATGTCGAACAATCTCCCAGCACCCAACGGTCCGGGCCGTCCCAAGGATCTGGCCAAGCGCCAGGCAATCCTCGATGCGGCGAAAATTCTGTTTCTGAGCAAGGGTTATGCGAATACCAGCATGGACGCCGTCGCGGCCGAGGCCGGTGTGTCGAAGCTGACGGTCTACAGCCATTTCAACGACAAGGAGACGCTGTTCTCCGCCGCTGTGATGGCCAAGTGCGAAGAGCAATTGCCGACGCTGTTTTTCGAATTGCCGGACGGCGTTGCCGTAGAAACGGTGCTGTTGAACATCGCGCGCGGCTTTCATCAGCTGATCAACAGCGACGAATCGGTCAACCTGCATCGGCTGATGATGACGCTGGGCAGCCAGGACCCGAAACTCTCGCTGATCTTCTTCGAGGCCGGGCCTGAGCGCATGCTGCAAGGCATGGAGCGGTTGCTGAGCAAGGTTGATCACAGCGGCGCGCTGAGCATCGACAAACCGCGCAATGCGGCCGAGCATTTCTTCTGCCTGCTCAAGGGGGCGGGGAATTTCAGGCTGCTTTATGGTTGTGGCGAACCGCTGATCGGGGATGCGGCCGAGAGTCATGTGCAGGAAGTGGTGGCGTTGTTTATGCGGGCGTATCGGCCTTAGCCAGCCTGATCATTTTGCAGTGTTTGGGCGGACGCCTTCGCGAGCAAGCCCGCTCCCACACTGGATCTATGCGACACCGTAGGACCGCTGTGGGAGCGGGCTTGCTCGCGAAGGGGGCGACGCGATCTTAAGGCTTCAGCGCTTTCTTCGGATAAATGTCATACCGGCTGGATTTACCGTCCAGCGCATGACTCGGCTTCGGCCCTTCGATGCAGGGCGCCTTGCGCGGGCGCTTGACCACCACCCGGTGGCTGGCCAACGCCAACGCCGCTTCGAGCAGCGCAGGCGCATCCGGATCATCACCTACCAGCGGCCGGAACAGGCGCATTTCCTTCTTCACCAAGGCGGTTTTCTCACGATGGGGAAACATCGGGTCGAGGTAGATCACCTGTGGCGGCTCGCCTTCCCAATTGCGCATCACCTCGATCGAATTGCCCTTGAGCAAGCGCATCCGCGCCACGATCGGCGCCACCTCAAAGTCCTCCGCGCCGCGCGCCAGGCCATCTTCAAGCAACGCGCCAATCAGCGGCTGACGCTCGATCAGGCTCATCTCGCAGCCCAGGCTCGCCAGCACGAACGCATCTTTGCCCAGCCCCGCCGTGGCATCCAGCACGCGCGGACGCACGCCTTGGGCAACCCCGACAGCCTTGGCGATCATCTGACCGCTGCCGCCGCCGTACAAGCGGCGATGGGCCGCACCGCCCTCGACAAAGTCCACCCGCACCGGCCCCGGCGCGTCCGGGCCCAGTTGCTGCAGCTGCAACCCCTGGTCGCCGACCTGCAAGGCGAACTCACCGTCATCCACCTGCATCGGCAAACCCAGGCGCTCGGCCCATTGTTCGGCCTGTGGCTGAAAAGTCGCGGCCAGGGCCTCGACGTGGATGCGGCAGGCCGCAGGTTGCTCAATCATGAGAAAACACGCTCAAAAAATTAATGATCGGCAAAAACGGCCGATAACAAAACTATCGAGCATTTTGCCAGAGCTGAGCGTCGACCGAGAGAAATGTCAGACATTCAACGCACATCGATAGGCTACATTTCGCGACACGGCGATTTTGGCCTACGAAACTCCCAAGCACTGAGCGGCGTCAGTCACCTGTGGCAAGATTTTTTTGCCCAGGCCCTGGCCGATCAGTCGGGCGATGTCGTACCGGCTTCTCTCAACTTTCCACCGGTCGATCTCGACAGCCCGGTCGAACCCACCGTTGGCAGCGAACTGCTGGCGCACATCATTTCCCAACGCGAATGCGATGTGAAAGAAACCGAGGTCCGCCCGCCCGAGCCACTGTTCCTGCCGATTGCCGAGTTCGAAATGGACCTGGCCGACAAACCTTTCCCACCGTTCCCGCCGCAAGAAATCGTCGCTCAGCAGAAACAACAGGACTTCGAAAGCAGTTGGGTCCGCCCGATCGTGCTCACCGCAGGTCAGCCTGTGCCGCAAGCAGGTCCGGCGCCACAACCGCGTGCGCTGCACCTGCCAATCGCCGAATTCGAACTCGATCTGCTGGACAAGCCCTTCCCGCCGTTCTCGCCCGAAGAGCTGGTGGAACAACAGAAACAACTCGATTTCGATAACGGCTGGGCTCGCCCGATCGTCCTGCAAAACCTGCGCATCGCCGCCTGACTTTCAATAACAAGCCCTCAGCGACACACCCACCACGGCCCGACATCCACATGAAAGTGATTGCGGTGGGCGGCGTTGTAATCCGGACTCAAGACCACACTGAACATGTCGCAGGCGCCATCGCGGACCTGACGTAAAAACCGCGCGTCCTGATTATCCTTCGGCCAATCCTTGAGCACGTTGATGGTGCGGCCATCGGCCAAGCGAAAACCGGCGATATCCAGCGCATCAGCGCTGGCATGCTGGCTGCGCCTGCCGTTCTCGCGGCTGTAGACGTTGCGACAGGCAAAGCTGCCGAGATGGTCGACTCGCGTGACCGCTTGGCCGTAGACCGCTTGTGCGGCGGGTTGCAGGGCGTGGTGTTCGAACAGGGCGAACGACACCGCCAGGCGGCAACTGGCGAGGAAACTGCTGCTCAGCGCCACCTCGCCGCCTTGCACACGCAAGGTGTTGACCAACGGGCACGTCGCGTCGGGGCTGTCGGCCTGATGGGTTACGCGTAATCCGGAGCTGCTCAGGGCTTGATCGCACAACTGCTGATCATTGCGCAGGCGCATCAGTTTGTAGCGGGTCAGAAAATTGGGCGCGGCCTTCACGTCCAGCGGTGCCCAGGGATTCCACTGCGCCGGCACTGAGACCCAGCCGCGCCAGACGCTCACGGCCGCCGTGCCGATGATCAACAGCATCAACAGCAGCCACCATCGAAACCGCATCGTCAGCCTTTGAACAATTGATTGGCCTGGGCGTACGGCATGGACCGCGACGTGAACCCGAACGTGCCCGACGTCTTGATCTCTTCGGCAGCGCGGAAAAACTCGCCATAGGCGGCCAAGGCCAGTGCCGAACCGACGCTGATGCGTTTGACGCCCATTTCGCTCAGCTGCTCGACCGTCAATTTCAGTCCGCCAGACATCAACACATTGACCGGTTTCGGCGCCACGGCACGGACCACCGCCAACACGTCTTCAGCGCTGCGCAGCCCCGGCGCATAAAGCACGTCGGCACCCGCTTCGGCAAATGCCTGCAAGCGGCGAATGGTATCGGCGAGATCAGGATTGCCGTGCAGAAAGTTTTCCGCTCGGGCTGTGAGCATGAACGGGAACGGCAAGCTGCGAGCGGCGGCCACGGCAGCCTCGATGCGCGCGACAGCGTGCTCGAAACAGTAGATCGGCGCGTCTTCACGGCCGGTGGCATCTTCGATAGAGCCGCCGACTGCACCGGCCTCTGCCGCACGCAAAATGCTCTGTGCGCATTCGGCGGGATCGTCAGCGAAGCCGTTTTCCAGATCGACGGCGACGGGCAGATCAGTTGCCGCGACAATCGCCCGAACGTTGGCCAGGGTGTCGTCCAGCGTCAGCCCGCCATCGGGGCGGGCGTTGGAAAAAGCGTATCCGGCGCTGGTGGTCGCCAGCGCTTCGAAACCAAGGCTGGCGAGCATCTTCGCCGAGCCGGCATCCCACGGGTTGGGAATGACAAAAGCCCCTGCGCGTTCGTGCAGTGCTTTGAACGCTTGGGCTCGAAGGGTTTGCGCATCCATTTGGCAGGCTCCTGAAAAGGACAGGGAATCCGCTTCAGAGCAGGTCAAGTTGCTCGGCAGCGGGTTCTCTGTATAGCTCAGGCAGCGGCGGCAGGCCAGGCAAACGTAGCATCAGCTTTGCGTGAAAGCGTTGCGCCAGTTTGGCGGCCAGCAGGTTGTCGGCAGTGTGCAGGAAGATATAGGGCGTACGGCCCTCTTCGATCCATTCGGCGATTTTCTCGACCCACGGCACCAGGAACGGATCGTTGGCCTCGAGCTGCGGATGGCCGATGAAACGCACCTGCGGACATTGCGTGAAGGCGGCCGGACGGGGTGGCACCCGGGGCTTTTTCGATTGGGCGTGTAGTACCGAGGGATCGGTCGATGTGCAGCTGAACAGCGCGCGGGGATCGAGGCAGATACGCTCGACACCGCGATCCAATAGCAGGCGATTGAGCATTCTCTCGGCATCGCCCTTGGCGAAGAACTCGTCATGCCGCACTTCAACCGCCAGAGGCCGGTCCACCGCATCAATAAAACCGGCAAGTTCCGACAGTCGCTGCGGCGTGAAGCTTTTCGACAGTTGCAGCCACAGCGGTGAAACCCGTTCGCCGAGGGGGCTGAGCAATTGCAGGAAGGTCTCGGCAGCGGTCAATTGTTCGCGCAGGTCACCGCTGTGGCTGATGTCACCGGGGAACTTGGCAGTGAAGCGAAAGTGTTCGGGCATAGTCTCGGCCCAACGCTGCACGGTGGTCGCAGCCGGGCTCGCGTAGAAGGTCGTGTTGCCTTCAACGGCGTTGAAAACCTGGGAATAGAGATTCAGAAATTCGGTGGGTTTTGCGTCTTGCGGATACAGGTAATCGCGCCAGGCGTTTTCACTCCAGGACGGACAGCCCAGGTAGTAAGGCAACTGCATCAGATGTACAGGTCGAGGCCCAGCACATCCGAATCCCAATCGACAAAACCGGCGGTGCTCAGGTAGCTGGCCAGGGCCTTGGCGACACTGCTGCTCATGGCACGGTGATAAAGCATGTCTTGTTGACGGGCGGGGAGATTACTCAAGCGTTGCGCAGAAGCCTTGGCGGCGCGGGCGGCCATTTGCTCTTCGGATGGAATTTCCTGCTCGCCGTCGATATCGACGTAGTCGTCATCCGCCACGGGGCCTTTGCGAGGCTTGCGCTTGATGGGGTAGGACTGAGAGGGAACGCCGTCTATACGCATGAGTACATGTCCGGTATCAATGATGGCAGTTTAGTGGCGCATAGCCCGCTTCGCAAACCGCCGAGTGATAACTAGAACACAGAAAATGGAAAAGGTTTAAAAGCTGGGGGATATAAAACGACGATTGGCTGCGTTGGTACACATTGTGGCGAGGGAGCTTGCTCCCGCTCGGCTGCGAAGCAGTCGTAAAATCAGACGGCGGGGGTGTACTTGCCTACGATTGGGGCCGCTTCGCAGCCCAGCGGGAGCAAGCTCCCTCGCCACTAAAGCAATGCGGATTATCGTGCTTTGGGGGTCGCGACTTTATCGCGCAAGTACACCGGCTGAGCCTCATCAGCCACGATCGCCTCACCCCGCGCCCAGGCAAAACGTGCCAGGGTCAGCAGATCCTCAGCGTGAGGCAACATGCCCGCATCCTGCCCGGTCAGGCTGACGGCGATTCGCTCGGCATAACCCCAGCCAGTGCCGGCGCCAAACCACTCACCGCTGGCGTCCGCCGGCAATGCGGCCACTTCCGGCGACAGCACTGCTTCATTGCCGACCAGCCGCATCTCCCCCGCCGTTTCGCGATAGCAACCCCAATACACTTCGTCCATGCGCGCATCAATGGCGGCCGCAACCTGGCTTACGCCATGTTCGCGATAGGCCCGCTGCGCCAGCACGGCCAGGTTCGACACCGGCAATACCGGGCGATCCAGCGCAAACGCCAGCCCCTGCACCACGCCGATGGCGATCCGCACGCCGGTGAACGCCCCCGGACCACGGCCGAAAGCGATGGCATCGACCGCTTGCAGGGTGGTCCCGGCATCCGCCAGCAACTGCTGAATCATCGGCAGCAGCTTCTGCGCATGCAGGCGCGGGATCACCTCGTAATGGCTCGTGACTTTGCCGTCATGCAGCAAGGCAACGGAGCAAGCTTCAGTCGCGGTGTCCAGGGCCAGCAAGGTGCTCATCGATGTTTCCGTAAGAGAGGTCAGAAAAAGTGCGCCAGTATAAACAACTACGGCCCGCAAGCGGGCCGTAGAAGATGAAGCGTTTTTTTAGCTCAGTGCTTCAAGCACCTTGCCGGTGATCGCTTCAACCGAGCCAACACCTTCGACATGGCTGTACTTCGGTTTGCCTTGAGCGACGGACAGCTCCTGGTAAAACTTCACCAAAGGCTCGGTCTGGGCGTGGTAGACCGACAGGCGATGACGCACGGTTTCTTCAGTGTCGTCTTTGCGCTGCACCAGCTCGTCGCCGGTGATGTCGTCTTTACCGGAAATTTTTGGCGGGTTGTAGACGATGTGGTACACACGGCCGCTGGCCTCGTGAACACGACGGCCAGCGATACGCTGAACGATGTCTTCGTCTTTAACGTCGATTTCCAACACGTGATCCAGCTCGACGCCGGCTTTCACCAGGGCTTCAGCCTGAGGAATGGTGCGCGGGAAACCGTCGAACAGGAAACCGTTGGCGCAATCGGCCTGGCTGATGCGTTCCTTGACCAGGTTGATGATCAGGTCATCGGAAACCAGACCACCGCTGTCCATGACGCTCTTGGCGATCAGGCCCAGCTCGGTGCCGGCCTTGACCGCTGCACGCAGCATGTCGCCAGTGGAGATTTGCGGAATGCCGAATTTTTCGGTGATGAACTTAGCCTGAGTACCTTTACCGGCCCCGGGAGCTCCCAGCAGAATGACGCGCATCGATGTGCTCCTCAATTTTTTATATGGATAACGTCAGATTCGCCTCGTGGGGCCAATCTCAAAAAAGGGTCGTGACCGCCCAAACGGCCAAAGGCTGATCAAGATACACAGCAGGCCCGGACCACACAAGCCGCCGAAAGTCGGAGAAACCTGCGCCTGATGTGGCCTTTCGTCGGGGTAACCCTAGTCGCAACCCCATCACTAACTGTCGCTTGGCCGCACTTTTCAACCCCTCGCCCACCGGCAACCCGACGCTCGCGCCGAGTGCCTTGACCCACGACGAAAACCTTAGCCGGTATTACGCAAACCGGCGGCAATCCCCGCCACAGACACCAGCAGCGCTTGTTCTACCGGGCTGCCCTGCGCCACTTCCTGCTGTCGCGAACGCGCCAACAACTCAGCCTGCAATAGATGAAGAGGGTCAAGGTAGGTGTTGCGCAAGCGGATGAATTCAAGCGTGGCGGGGCTATGTGCCAGTAGCTGCGACTGACCGGTCAGCCCCAGGACCACCGAGCAGGCCTGCGACAATAGGTCGCGTAAATGCGCACCCAAAGGGAGCAGATCCGGCTCGACCAAACGCTCATCGTAAGACCGGGCGATATCGGCGTCAGCCTTGGCCAACACCATTTCCAGCATATCGATGCGCGTACGGAAGAACGGCCACTGCTCGCGCATCTGCCCCAGCAGCTCACCTTCGCCACGCTCCAGCGCCTTGCTCAACGCCGCTTCCCAGCCGAGCCAGGCCGGTAACATCAGGCGTGTCTGGGTCCAGCCGAAGATCCACGGGATCGCCCGCAGGCTTTCAATCCCGCCGGCGCGGCGCTTGGCCGGGCGACTGCCCAGCGGCAAGCGCCCCAGTTCCTGCTCCGGAGTGGACTGGCGGAAATACTCGACGAACTGCGGATTTTCCCGCACCACGGCGCGATAAGCGCTGACACCGTCAGCGGCCAATTCGTCCATCAGATTGCGCCAGGCAGGCTCCGGTGGTGGTGGCGGCAGCAAGGTCGCTTCCAGTACCGCTGCCAGGTACAGATTGAGGTTCTGCTCGGCGATGTCCGGCAGGCCAAATTTGAAACGAATCATTTCCCCCTGCTCGGTGGTGCGGAAACGCCCCGCCACCGAACCCGGCGGCTGCGACAGAATCGCCGCGTGTGCCGGACCGCCGCCGCGCCCCACGGTGCCACCGCGACCATGGAACAACAGCAGTTCCACTTGCTGCTCGCGGCAGATGTCGACCAAGCGCTCCTGCGCCCGGTACTGCGCCCAGGCCGCCGCCGTCGTGCCGGCGTCCTTGGCCGAGTCCGAGTAGCCAATCATCACTTCCTGCGGCCCTTGCAGGCGCGAGCGATAACCGGGCAGCAGCAACAGCTGTTCGATCACCGGGCCGGCGTTGTCGAGGTCGGCAAGGGTCTCGAACAACGGCACCACGCGCATCGGCCGCAATACGCCCGACTCTTTGAGCAGCAGTTGCACGGCCAGCACATCGGAAGCGGCGCCGGCCATGGAAATCACATACGAACCGAGCGAAGCCCCCGGCGCGGCAGCGATTTCCCGGCAGGTCGCCAACACTTCGGCGGTGTCGGCCGATGGCTTGAAGTACGCCGGCAACAACGGTCGGCGATTGTTCAATTCGCGCATGAGGAAAGCGATGCGCTCTTCCTCGCTCCAGTCCTCATAACGCCCCAGGCCCAGGTAATCGGTGATCTCGGTCATGGCCGCGGTATGTCGCGTCGAGTCCTGACGCACATCGAGCCGTACCAGGAACAACCCGAACGTCACCGCCCGGCGCAGGCAATCGAGCAACGGACCATCAGCGATCACGCTCATGCCGCACTCATGCAGCGAGTGGTAGCACAGCTCCAGCGGATCAAGCAGTTCGCGGTTGTTTTGCAACACATCGGCAGGTGCCGGCGTGGTCTTCGTCAAGGAGGCATGAGCCCAGTTGCGCGTCGCGCGCAGGCGTTCGCGCAGCTGTTTAAGCACCGCACGGTAGGGCTCGGCGCTGTCCCCTGCCTTGGCCTTCAAGTCATCGCTGGCCTGCTGCATCGACAACTCGGCCGCCAGATGATCGACATCGCGCAGGTACAAATCCGCCGCCATCCAGCGCGCCAGCAGCAAGACTTCACGGGTCACGGCGGCGGTTACGTTGGGATTGCCATCGCGGTCACCGCCCATCCACGAGGCAAAGCGAATCGGCGCGGCCTCCAGTGGGAGGTGCAGGCCCGTGGCGTCATGCAAGGCTTTATCGGCCTTGCGCAAATAATTGGGGATCGCCTGCCACAGCGAATGCTCGATCACCGCGAAGCCCCACTTGGCTTCATCCACTGGGGTTGGGCGAGTGCGGCGGATTTCTTCGGTGTGCCAGGCTTCGGCGATCAGGCGCTGCAACTTCGTGTGGATCTGCTCGCGTTCGGCAGTGGTCAGGTCGCGATGGTCCTGGGCGGCCAGTTGCGCGGCAATCGCGTCGTACTTCTGGATCAGCGTGCGGCGCGCGACTTCGGTCGGGTGCGCGGTGAGGACCAACTCGATCTCCAGCCGTCCCAGTTGCCGGGCCAGGGAGTCGGCGCCATGACCTTCAGCACTCAGGCGGGCGAGCAGTTCTGGCAGTACCCGCGCTTCGAACGGCGCAGGCTGTGACTCTTCGCGACGGTGAATCAGCTGATATTGCTCGGCGATATTGGCCAGGTTGAGAAACTGGTTGAACGCCCGCGCCACCGGCAGCAACTCTGCTTCGCTCAATTGGTTGAGGCTGGCGCTCAGTTCAGCGTCCATCGAACCGCGACGGTCGGCCTTGGCGCCTTTGCGGATCTGCTCGATCTTGTCGAGAAAACCGTCCCCGTACTGTTCACGAATGGTGTTGCCCAACAGTTCACCCAACAGGTGAACATCCTCGCGCAAGCGTGCATCAATATCGGTCATCAGCAGTTCTCCAGCGAAAATCCGGGTGACTTGAGGTCCATGCTCTTGGGTTAGAGAGTGCCGCTGTAAAGCGGTTCTTACAAGCGGACGAGAATGGGAATGCTGTTCACCTGAGAAAGTTTGGGGTTGGGGGTGGGGATTGGGATTGCTGGGGGCATATCCGTTTCTGCGGTAACGGCTGCTGGCGGTTTCGCTTTTACAGCGAGTCACTTGGAAAGGCCCCAAGTAACCAAGGGCTCCTGCCCCGCCATTCGGTGCCTCGCCTAGGCTCGGCATGCCCTCACTCCGGCATTGCTCCGGGGGCCCGCCGCCATCGGCCATCCATGGCCGGGGGCGGCTACCGCGGCATCCTTGCCGCGGTGCCCCCTGCGCAACGCCTGCGTTCGGCCTCTGGGAAAGGGGCAGGCAGATCAAGATCAAAAGCCAGAGCCAGAGCCAGATCAACAGCTCCCGACACCCACTGATCGTTCCCACGCTCCGCGTGGGAATGCATCCCGTGACGCTCCGCGTCACCCCTGCGCAAGACTCGAGCCTTGCGTCGACAGCGGAACGCGGAGCGTCCCCGGCGGCATTCCCACGCGGAGCATGGGAACGATCAATACGTGCAAGCGTTGAGGAAACAGGCCGGCCGGTAGGCCGCCTTGCTTTGCTTTTGCGGTGCACGCCCCCTCGGGAGGCCGAGTGGAGGTTCTGCGCAGTGGGCAACCCGGCATGGATGCCGGGTTAGCCGCCCCCGGCCATGGATGGCCGATGGCGGCGGGCCCACGGAGCAGGACCGGAGCGAGGGCATGGCGAGCCTAGGCGAGCCACCGAACGAAAGGGGCAAGAGCCCTTGGTTACTTGGGGCTCTTCCAAGTGACTCGCTGTAAAAGCGAAACCGTAATCAGCCATCACCCCAAAAACGGATATACACCCAATTCCCCAATGAACCCCATGCCCCCCATGCCTCCCAACGCCATAAGACGACGAAGGGACTTTAAACCCTGAGCGTTAAGGCTAGTCTGAAGAATAAGCCGTACAACGGCTGCCACCGGCAATGGCCGGACACTGACACTGCCTGCCACGAGCAGGTGCGCATTGAGGTCACTATGAAAATTCGCGAGCTTGCCCAACATTGGGAAGAAAACGCCAAAGGTCGCCTGACCGACACCGGATACTCGATTCATCTGGATGTGGAGGCCGCCGCTCGGTTGGCGGCCATTATCGAGATGTACCCGAAACGGCAGCCCGAAGAACTGCTCGGCGAACTGATCGGCGCCGCCCTGGAAGAACTCGAAAAAAGCTTCCCGTACGTGAAGGGCTCAACCGTCGTGGCCACCGACGAAGAAGGTGACCCGCTGTACGAAGACATCGGCCCGACTCCGCGCTTTCTCGCATTGTCCCGTCGTCATTTGCATGATTTGTCGGCCGTCGACGACAAACAGAAACACTGATTACCGCACTTCTTTCCCCCTCCAAAATGCGTATTCCTGACCCCTACAAGGCCCGGAATACGGCTGCTTGCGGCAAGAATTCCCGGTTTAGAGCCTTGTCCACCCGGTCAATTTTTTTGGGCAATGAGCCATATTCTCTGAACTTTCGAAAAACCCCTCGGGTCACACCCATTAACCACGCCTGGGACGGCCGTTTCAAAACACCCCCGAAAATTGAAGGCTGCGGCTCCATACCCAGGATGGATTTTTAAGTTTCTCAGGAGTTATTCCAATGGAGTTGAAGACTATGAAAACCCGAATTGCCAAATCCTCGTTCCCCCCTCTGCGCAGCCTGAAACTGGTAGCACTGGCCATCGGCAGCAGTCTCATTCTGGCCGGTTGTGCCGGTAACCCGCCAAGCGAGCAATTCGCCGTGACGGAATCGGCGGTCAACAGCGCCGTCAGTGCCGGCGGTACAGAATTCGCGGCAGTGGAAATGAAGTCCGCGCAGGATAAGCTCAAACAAGCCGAAATCGCCATGCACGACAAAAAGTATGACGAAGCCAAAATCCTGGCCGAACAGGCCGAGTGGGACGCTCGCGTGGCTGAGCGCAAAGCCCAGGCGATCAAAGCTGAACAGGCTGTGAAGGACTCTCAGAAAGGTGTTCAAGAACTGCGTCAGGAAAGCCAGCGCACCGTTCAATAAACGGCCGGCACGACGCACTTCTTACTCGATTAAAAGGACGAAACCACCATGCGTACACAATTGATGATCCCTGCCCTGCTGGCTGCAAGCGTTGCACTGGCCGCCTGTTCCACGCCGCCGAACGCGAACCTGGAACAGGCCCGCAGCAACTACACCGGCCTGCAGACCAACCCGCAAGCCAGCAAAGTGGCGGCACTGGAAACCAAAGAAGCCAGCGATTACCTGGACAAGGCCGACAAGGCTTACCAGGACAAACAAGACCAGGCCAAGGTCGATCAACTGGCTTACCTGACCAATCAACGTGTGGAAGTGGCGAAGCAGACCATCGCCCTGCGCACCGCCGAAGCCAATCTGAAAAATGCTTCCGCGCAACGTGCCCAGGCTCGTCTGGATGCCCGCGATGCGCAAATCAAGCAATTGCAGGACAGCCTGAACGCCAAGCAGACCGATCGCGGCACCTTGGTAACGTTCGGTGATGTGTTGTTTGCCACTGACAGGGCTGACCTGAAGTCCAGCGGTCTGGTGAATATCAACAAACTGGCGCAGTTCCTCTCGGAAAACCCTGATCGCAAAGTGATCGTTGAGGGCTACACCGACAGCACGGGCGCCGCCAACCACAACCAGTCGCTGTCCGAGCGTCGTGCCGGTTCCGTGCGCATGGCGCTGGTGAAAATGGGCGTTGATCCGGCGCGCATCGTGGCGCAGGGTTACGGCAAGGAATACCCGGTGGCCGAGAACAGCAGCGTCTCGGGCCGTGCGATGAACCGTCGGGTGGAAGTGACCATTTCCAACGACAACCAGCCAGTGATCCCGCGTTCGGCGGTCAGCTCGAACTAAGCTTCGCCTGCTGAAACACAAAAGCCCCGCCTGATTTGATCAGGCGGGGCTTTTGTTTTTAAGATCAAAAGGAGCGTTACGGTTGCAGCTTCTGCGGGGTTTCCTCGCCCATGCAGCGCACCGCTTTTTTCTTGTTGTTGATCAACACACCGCTCAGGCCTTTCTGTTCGGTGTCGAACATCACCAGCACGCCGTCGATGCACTGCGCGACTTGCGCGGCCGGTTCCAGGGAGACTTTGTAGTCTTCGCCCGGCACCGTCTTGAGCATGGTGAAATCGCTGAGCAGCAGTGCATCTTCGGGTTTGGCGAAGTGCAAGTAGCCGTAGAACCACAGGGCTCCGACGGTGCCGAGGATGCTGCAGATACCGGTGATGATCAGCGGGATGGCGTTACGTTCTTCACTCATTGCGGACTCTCTGGTGGTTCATCTTCAGAATTGTTCGGCGCCGGGTAATTCGGCACTTCGCCCAAGCGGCGCAGACCGTTGAAATGCTGCGGGTCGTCGAGATAACGCAACATGACTTTGCGCCAGACCGGGTCGGCGAACGTCTGCACATGCCCGCCACGGGTCAGTTGCAGCACTCGCGGCGGCGGCGCAGCTTGATACAGACGGATGCCGTTGGAAAGGGGCACGATCGGATCGTCGATGCTGTGGTAGATCAGTTTCGGCACGCCATTGAGCTGCGCCATGGAGTTGATCGCGCTGTCTCCGTCCGGCACCAGCCAGGACAGCGGGACCTGGAATGTCCAGAAAACCCATGAATTGCTCAACGCAAAGCGACCGACACTGCGGTAACTGGCGGGCACGCCGTCAAGCACGAAGGCCTTGAGTTGCTTCTGTCGCTCGGGGTGTTGAACGAGATAGTGAACGGCCATCGAACCGCCGAGGCTCTGGCCCAGCAGGATCAGCGGCTTGCCTTTGACCTCCGGCGCCTGGTCGAGCCATTTGAACGCGGCGTCGATGTCCTGATAGATCGCCGGCAAACTCGGTTTGCCTTCAGACAGCCCGTAACCGCGATAGTCCACCAGCAGCACTTGATACCCTTCTTTCGGTAACCACCAACTGCCCCCAAGGTGCATGGGCAGGTTGCCGCCGTTACCGTGCAAATGCAGCACCGTGCCTTTGACCTCGACACCTTTTTTCGCCGGCAACCACCAGCCGTGCAGCTTGAGGCCATCGGCGGTGGTCAGGGTGACGTCGCGGTATTCGAGCTTGGCTTTTTCCGGGGTAAACAGCTGGCCGGGCTCAGGGTAGAACAGCAGCGAACTGCAGCCGCTCAAGATCACCAGCAGGCAGAAGAAGCCGAGGATTCTCATCCGATGAAACCTCGTGAAGTGTGGTTGGAATGCGGACCCAATGTGGGAGCGGCGGTGCGGCGATCCGACTTGCTCGCGAAAGCGGTGTGTCAGACAACAGAAATGTTGAATGTTAGACCGCATTCGCGAGCAAGCCCGCTCCCACATTTGAACGGCATACACGTTAGAGGATATTGGAGTAATCCGCTTCAATCCGGTCCAGGCTCAGATGATTGAGGAAGTTGGAGAAGCACATCCACGCCGACAGCGCGTTCAGGTCACGGAACTGATCCGGCAAATACTTCGGTGGCACCACCAGCCCTTCGTCCACCAACTGGCGCAAGGTCCGCATGTCTTCCAGCGTGGTCTTGCCGCAAAACAGCAGTGGTATCTGCTCAAGCTTGCCTTTACGCACGGCCAACTGAATGTAGTTGTAAACCATGATGAAGCCCTTGAGGTAGGACAAGTCTTTGGTAAATGGCAGACCTGTCGGCACCGAGCCACGGAATACCCGGCTGGCATTGCCGTAGCTTTCAGCCATCTCAAAGCCTTGCTCGCGGAAGAACTCGAAGATCTGCAGGAAGTCCGCGCCCTCCTCCACCATGTGAATGGCGCGGGTGCGGTTGGTCAGTTTGCGCAGGCGACTCGGGTACGAGGCGAAGGTGATGATTTCCATCAGGATCGCCAGGCCTTCCTGAGTCACCGTCGACGACGGCGGGCCTTTGGAGAGGAAGGTGCAGATCGGCTGGTTCAGACCATTGAGCGTGGTTCCCACATGCACCAGCCCTTCGTGGACTTCCAGAGCGCGCACGTCACGGTCGTTGAACATCGCGTCGGCGCGGATCTTGATGTAGTCGGCGCCAGCCGCCGCATCGGCGACGATCCCGTCAGACTCGAATACGCGAATGGTTTCCTCGGCCTCGCCGAACACCTTGTTCAAGCGGGTTTGCAGCAGGTGGACAGCTTCCTTGGCGGTGAGGAGTTTCGGTTCGTCCTTCAGGTCGCCACGGCCATCGATATTGTTCAGGTAATCCGAGAGCATCAGGCCCAGGTCGGAAAGGGTTGGATCGCCGGCGTGGAACGCGTCGGAAGCGGCACCGTAAAGCTCCTGTGAAATCAGCCCGAAATCCTCGGTGCCGCGCGCTTCGAGCATGCGCACCACCATCCTGTATTCCTTGCACATGCGGCGCATGATCTGGCCGACCGGGTTGAACTGACCAAGCTGACGGGTGATGTCGCGTTCGATGTTCTGGAATTCCAGCTTCACCTTGCTGGAGTCGAACGCCAGGGGCCGGTTCAGGTAGTAATCGCGGTCCACCGCCGGCATTTCCTTGCCCTTGGCCTTGAGGAAACCCTTGCGGATGTTGTCGTCCCACTTCACCGCATCCAGGACGCGAATCGGCGTCTGCGCCAGCACAATGCGATCGGACAAAATGCGTATCGACTGCTGGTAATCGTCCACCCGAAACTCCTGTAGAAAAACCATTTACGTGCTGGGTTTATTTGGCTTTGGCCAGGCGCTGATAGCGCACGGCCTCGACGAACACATCGGAATTGGCCGGGTCGTCAAGGTAGGCGAAGACCTGGTCCAGCGTGTTGTTGACCAATACGCCGTCGCCATCGTCGGTCTGGAAGCCTTCGCCGCTGAGGATTTTTTCCCTCAGGGCCTGGTTGATCTGCTCGAGGTCGAGGTTGTAGACCACCAGCTCATGCTTATCGGTGAGTTCAAAACCGGCGATAGTGAAATGCCCACCGAACTGCGCCGGCACTTTGGCCGACAAGTACCAGCGACTGCCATGGCGGGTCACCGTGAAGGGATAGGCTTCACGCTCCTTGGGTTTAGCCTTGAAGTAGCTGACGGCCTGATAGTGATTGTCGCCCAGGCGTGTCAGCTCCAGATTCATCGGCTCGCCCCAGGCGTTGGTGCTGGTCCATTTGCCGAGCAACCCTTCAGGCGCGGGCTCGCTCGAGGGCAGCGGCTCCTTGAAGGTCACCAGACAGCCGCTGAGCAGCAGGAACGACAAGGCGATCACAACGACACGCCAGGCTTTCATTCAACACTCCCTTTGAATACACGCGGACCTCAAGTGAACACCAACTCCCCTTGTGGGAGCGAGCCTGCTCGCGATAGCGGTGTGTCAGCCAACATCAATGTTGAATGTTAAACCGCTATCGCGAGCAGGCTCACTCCCACAGGAGGTGTGGCGCCCACAAGGGTTACACCGACGCCAATACCAGGTGCATATACCGCGTGAGGATGCCGAGCATTTCGGCTTCGGCGACAGGCTCGGCGTCGTTGAGCAGGCCCTGATATTCCATCCGTCCGATAATCGCCGTCAACACTTTGGCATCCTGTTGTGGTTCGCGGGAACCCAACACCTCGAAAAAATGGCAGGTGCCTTGCAGAAGAATTTGCTGATGCGAGCGCACCAACTCCGCCAGACGCGGGTTCAATAGCGCCTCCTGACGGAACGCCTGCTCGGCCATCAAGTGTTCGCGACGGTTGTGCAATTGACGCTGCACATAATCGGCGGTCAGTCTCGCGATATCGTCGGCCAGCTGTGAACGCGACTCAGGGCTGCCATCGCCATAAGCAACCATCTCGCGCAGCAGGCCTTCGTTGCTGGTCCACAACTTGGCCATGAACGCCGCGCTGCGTTCCACGTATTGGGCAAAGGTATCGGTGAGCAGGTCATCGATGTCCTTGAAATAGTAAGTGGTGGCCGACAGCGGCACACCGGCCTCGGCGGCCACCGCGCGGTGACGCACAGCCCGCACGCCATCGCGCACGACAATGCGCATCGCCGCATCGAGAATGTCCTGTCGACGCTGTTCACTGCCCTGTCGGCTGGCCTTGCGACCCTGGTACTGAACACTTTCAGCGACCGCAGTGGCGACGTCCGCTGCACCCTCTTGAGCAATTGCACGGTTCACGACAGGTATTCCTCTCTTACTTGAAAAGTAACCAATTGATACGTTTGTACCAGACAGGCAATAAAAAGCCGCCTGTTTTAGGCGGCTTTTTTATCGAAACACTTACGCTTGAGGCCGCATGTGCGGGAACAGGATCACGTCGCGGATCGACGGGGAGTTGGTCAGCAGCATCACCAGACGGTCGATGCCGATACCTTCACCGGCCGTTGGCGGCATGCCGTACTCCAGCGCGCGAACGAAGTCGGCGTCGTAGTGCATGGCCTCGTCGTCGCCGGCGTCCTTGTCAGCCACCTGCGCCATGAAGCGCTCGGCCTGGTCTTCCGCGTCGTTCAACTCGGAGTAGGCGTTGGCGATTTCGCGGCCACCGATGAACAGTTCGAAACGGTCGGTGACGTTCGGGTTGTCGTCGTTACGACGGGCCAGCGGCGACACTTCGAACGGGTATTGAGTAATGAAGTGCGGCTGCTCCAGCTTGTGCTCGACCAGTTCTTCGAAAATCATCACCTGCAATTTGCCCAGACCTTCGAAGCCCAGCACCTTGGCGCCGGCCTTCTTGGCGATGGCGCGGGCCTTCTCGATATCAGTCAGGTCGTCAGCGGTCAGCTCAGGGTTGTACTTGAGGATCGAGTCGAACACCGACAGACGCACGAACGGTTCGCCGAAGTGGAACACCTTGTCGCCGTACGGCACGTCGGTGCTGCCCAGAACCAGCTGCGCCAGTTCGCGGAACAGTTCTTCGGTCAGGTCCATGTTGTCTTCGTAGTCGGCGTAAGCCTGATAGAACTCCAACATGGTGAATTCAGGGTTGTGACGAGTCGAAACGCCTTCGTTACGGAAGTTGCGGTTGATCTCGAAGACCTTTTCAAAACCACCGACCACCAGACGCTTGAGGTACAGCTCAGGCGCGATACGCAGGAACATTTCCAGGTCCAGCGCGTTGTGGTGAGTCTCGAACGGCTTGGCTGCCGCGCCACCTGGAATGGTTTGCAGCATCGGCGTTTCCACTTCCAGGAAGTCGCGCTGCATCAGGAAGCTGCGGATGTGCGCAATCACTTGCGAACGTACGCGGAAAGTCTGGCGCACTTCTTCGTTGACGATCAGGTCAACGTAACGCTGGCGATAGCGCTGTTCAGTGTCGGTCAGGCCGTGATGTTTGTCCGGCAGCGGACGCAGGGACTTGGTCAGCAGGCGCACTTCAGTCATTTCGACGTACAGGTCGCCCTTGCCGGAACGGGCCAGGGTGCCAACGGCTGCGATGATGTCGCCCATGTCCCAGGTTTTCACCGAGGCCAGGGTTTCTTCGGAAAGGGTTTTACGGTTGACGTAGACCTGAATGCGACCGGTCATGTCCTGGATCACCATGAACGAGCCACGGTTGAGCATGATGCGACCGGCAACCTTGACCGGGATCGCAGCCTCTGCCAGCTCTTCCTTGGTCTTGTCCGCGTACTGTTTCTGCAAGTCTTCGCAGTAGTTGTCGCGGCGGAAGTCGTTCGGGAAGGCATTGCCCTTGGCGCGCTCGGCAGCCAGCTTTTCCTTGCGCAGGGCGATCAGGGAGTTTTCTTCCTGTTGCAGGGCTTGCGGGTCGAGTTCTAGGTCGCTCATGTCTTTAAATATTCCATCACAGGTTCGTTGCCCCCGCGGGTGGCAGGGGACTTAAGGTCTTGACTGGCGGTTTACAGGCCTTGCTTCAGGCTGGCCACCAGGTATTCGTCGATGTCGCCGTCGAGCACCTTGTCGCAGTCACTGCGTTCGACGTTAGTACGCAAATCCTTGATTCGCGACTGGTCGAGCACGTAAGAACGGATCTGGTGACCCCAGCCGATGTCCGACTTGGTGTCTTCCAGGGCCTGGGAGGCGGCGTTGCGTTTCTGTATTTCCTGCTCGTACAAGCGCGCCCGCAACATTTTCATCGCGGTGTCTTTGTTCGCGTGCTGGGAGCGTTCGTTCTGGCAACTGACCACGGTGTTGGTCGGTACGTGCGTAATACGCACGGCCGAGTCGGTGGTGTTTACGTGCTGACCACCGGCACCGGAGGAGCGATAGGTATCGATGCGCAGGTCCGACGGGTTGATGTCGATTTCGATGTTGTCATCGATTTCCGGCGACACGAACACGGCCGAGAACGAGGTATGGCGACGGTTGCCGGAATCGTACGGGCTCTTGCGCACCAGGCGGTGCACGCCGATTTCGGTACGCAACCAGCCAAAGGCGTATTCGCCCTTGATGTGCACGGTAGCGCCTTTGATACCGGCGACTTCACCGGCCGACAGTTCCATGATGGTCGCGTCGAAACCGCGTTTGTCGGCCCAGCGCAGGTACATACGCAGCAGGATGTTGGCCCAGTCCTGAGCCTCGGTACCGCCAGAGCCGGCCTGGATGTCCAGGTAGGCGTTGTTGGCGTCCATCTCACCGCTGAACATGCGACGGAATTCGAGTTTTTCCAGGGATTCGCGCAGGCGCTCGACTTCGGCAGCGACGTCATCGACGGCGGCCTGGTCATCTTCTTCGGCGGACATCAGCAGCAGGTCTTTGGCGTCGGCCAGGCCTGTGTGCATTTCGTCGAGGGTTTCGACGATCTGAGCCAGCAGCGACCGCTCGCGGCCCAGCTCCTGAGCGTACGTCGGGTTGTTCCAGACAGACGGATCTTCAAGCTCGCGATTGACTTCAGTCAGACGCTCATGCTTTTGATCGTAGTCAAAGATACCCCCGAATAGTTTCGGAGCGCTCGGACAGGTCCTTGATACTGTTAAGGATCGGGTTGATTTCCATGGCGGGCAGCACTCGTTGGCGAACTTTTGAAAGCCGGCGAGTATAACGTAAACAGGCTGTCACGGCAGCCCGCCTGGCGGCTTTAGGGGCGAATGGTTTTGGCTAAACGGCGAACACTTGTAGCAGCGGTCGAGCCCGCGAGCCCGCGAGGCCGCGAGGCCGCGTTCGAGGACGAAGTCCTCGCCAGTCCTGCGCACGCGGTTTGTCTGGAAGACCGCGTTGCCTGGTTTTACGACGGCTGCGTCCGAACGCGGCCCGCACCGAACGCAGCCTCGCGGGGCTCGACAGCTGCTACGGTGCTACGGCGTGAGGTGGTTTGTGGGTTATTCGATCCCAACCTGATTGCGCCCATTGTTCTTCGCCAGATACAGCCCCTTGTCTGCCGCCGAGATCAATTGACGGCAATCGCCGCCCGGTTGCGGGGTCATGGTCGACAGGCCGATGCTGATGGTCAGGCTCGAACCTTCAATCGGGGAAATATGCGGAATTTTTAGCGAAGCTACGGTCTGGCGCAGTTTTTCCGCCACCATCCGGGCCCCGCCCGGCGACGTGTTGGGCAGCACCAGGGCGAACTCTTCGCCGCCGTAACGGGCCGGCAGGTCCGAAGGTCGGGCGCTGGCATCACGGATCGCCGTGGCCACTTTGCGCAAGGCTTCATCGCCTTCAAGGTGACCGAAACTGTCGTTGTAGGACTTGAAGTAATCCACATCGATCATCAGCAGGGACAGTTGACTCTGGTCGCGCAGCGAACGGCGCCACTCAAGCTCCAGGTATTCGTCGAAATGCCGACGGTTCGACAGCCCGGTCAAGCCATCCGAGTTCATCAAGCGTTGCAGCACCAGGTTGGTGTCGAGCAACTGCTGCTGGCTGACCCGCAGCGCGCGATACGCGGCGTCACGCTGCAGCAACGTCATGTAGGAGCGCGAGTGATAGCGGATGCGCGCCACCAGTTCGATGTTGTCCGGCAGCTTGACCAGGTAATCATTGGCCCCAGCCGCAAACGCCGCGCTCTTGATCAACGGGTCTTCCTTGGTCGACAGGACAATGATCGGGATGTCCTTGGTCGCCGGATGGTTGCGGTACTCGCGCACCAGGCTCAAGCCGTCAAGACCGGGCATCACCAGATCCTGGAGAATCACCGTCGGTTTTATACGGATCGCCTGGGCGATGGCCTGGTGCGGGTCGGAGCAGAAATGGAAGTCGATGTTTTCTTCGTTCGACAACCCGCGGCGCACCGCCTCGCCGATCATTGCCTGATCGTCTACCAACAACACCATGGCGGCGTTTTCGTCGGTTTTGAAGCCGTCGAGCTGTAAGTCATTCATAGGCAGTCACCTGAGTACTACTTGGTCCAGGATTGCTGTGAAAGTTCTTCATTTGGGGAATATCTCCAGCAATCGTGGCGCTATCTTGTCCAGTGGACGGATTTCCATCGCGGCATCGATGGCCGCTGCCGCCTTCGGCATTCCGTACACCGCACTGCTGTTCTGGTCCTGAGCGATGGTCAGGTAGCCCTGTTGGCGCATGAGTTTAAGCCCCTGTGCGCCATCGCGTCCCATGCCAGTGAGCAAAACACCCACGGCATCGCCGTTCCAGTAACTGGCCACACTCTCGAAAAACACATCGATCGAGGGTCGGTAGATCTCGTTGACCGGTTCGGCGGTGTAGGCCAGCGTGCCGTTTTTCAACAAGCGAATATGGTGGTTAGTGCCCGCCAGCAACACCGAGCCGGCCTGCGGAGGCTCACCTTCCTGGGCCAGGCGCACATCCAGGCCGCTGGCGCTGCTGAGCCATTCGGCCATGCCGGCGGCGAACACCTGGTCGACATGCTGCACCAGCACGATGGCCGCCGAAAAATTTTGCGGCAGCCCCTTGAGCAATACTTCCAGCGCCGCCGGCCCACCTGCCGATGAGCCAATGGCGACCAGGCGCTGGCGCGAACCTGAACTGCGGTGCGGGCTCGGGGCGGCTCGCTCGCGATTGCCCCGGTCACCGATCAGCCAACCGATGTTCATGATCTTGCGCAGTAACGGGGCTGCTGCCTCCTGGGCATTGCCGGCACCGATGGCCGGCGTATCGACCACATCCAGCGCTCCGTGGCCCATGGCTTCGAACACCCGATGCACGTTCTGCTCGCGGTCGACCGTAACGATGACAATCGCGCACGGCGTCTCGGCCATGATCCGCCGAGTCGCCTCCACGCCGTCCATCACGGGCATGATCAGGTCCATCAGAATCAGATCCGGCGTATTTTCAGCGCAGCGCTGCACCGCCTCGGCCCCATTGCTGGCGACCCAGACCACCTCGTGCGCCGGATCGAAAGCCAAGGCGCGGCGCAGGGCCTCCACCGCCATGGGCATGTCGTTGACGATCGCTATTTTCATGCACGCGCTCCTCCAATGAGCTCAACCACCGCGTCAAGCAGGGCGTCGTCATGAAAACTGGCCTTGGCTAGATAATAGTCGGCTCCAGCGTCCAGTCCACGGCGACGGTCCTCTTCACGATCCTTGTAAGACACCACCATCACCGGCAGGGATTGCAGGCGATTGTCCCGACGCAGCAAAGACACCAGCTCGATGCCATCCATGCGCGGCATATCGATATCGGTGATCAGCAGATCGAAATCCTCCGATCGCAATGCGTTCCAGCCATCCATTCCGTCCACCGCCACCGCCACGTCGTAGCCGCGATTGAGTAGCAACTTGCGTTGCAGCTCACGCACCGTCAGCGAATCGTCGACCACCAGAATCCGTTTTCGAGCCGCTTCAACCGCCTGGTTGCCCTGTCGGGCGATGCGCTCAAGACGCCCGGTATTGAGCAGTTTGTCCACCGAACGCAGCATGTCTTCGACATCGACGATCAGCACCACCGAACCATCGTCGAGCAAGGCCCCGGCGGAAATGTCCTGCACCTTGCCCAGACGCTCGTCCAGCGGCAACACGACCAACGTCCGCTCGCCGATAAACCGCTCGACCGCCACGCCGTAAATCGCCTCGCGCTCGCGAATCACCACCACTTTGAGGGTTTGCTGACTGTTCTGGCCCGCTGGACGCTGCAACAGCTGACTGGCGGCGACCAGCCCGACATGCCGGCCTTCGTGCCAGAAATGCTGACGACCTTCGACCTGGACAATGTCCGCCGACTCCAGATCGCACATCCGTTCGATGTGGGCCAGCGGGAAGGCATACGCCTCGTCGCCGACTTCCACCACCAGACTGCGCACCACCGACAGGGTCAGCGGCACTTCGAGGTGAAAACGACTGCCCTCGCCCGCCACCTGCTCCAGCACGACCGCGCCGCGCACCTGGCGGACCATGTGCTGGACCGCATCCAGCCCGACGCCGCGCCCGGAGACTTCGGTGACTGTGTTGCGCAGGCTGAAACCCGGCAAGAACAGGAAGGTCAGCAGCTCTTCCTCACTCAATTGCGCGGCGGTTTCGGCCGGGGACAATTGGCGTTCGATGATGCTGCGGCGGACCTTTTCCAGATCGACGCCATTGCCGTCATCGCTCAGCTCCAGCACCAGCAAACCGGCCTGATGGGATGCACGCAAACGGATCAGGCCTTCAGCGGGTTTGCCCGCCAATAGCCGTTGTTCCGGGGATTCGATGCCGTGATCCACGGCATTGCGCAGCAGGTGAGTCAGCGGCGCTTCCAGCTTTTCCAATACGTCACGGTCGACCTGGGTTTTCTCGCCCTCGATCTCCAGCCGCACATGCTTGCCAAGGCTGCGACCGAGGTCGCGAACCATGCGCTCCTGCCCGGTCAACACATCGGCAAACGGCCGCATGCGACAGGCCAGCGCGGTGTCGTACAACACTTGCGCCCGTTGACTGGCCTGCCAGGCGAACTCATCCAGCTCAGCGTTCTTTTCCGCCAGCAATTGCTGAGACTCAGCCAATAGCCGACGAGCGACTTCGAGGGCTTCCTGTGCTTCCAGGCTCAAGGCATGTTCCTTGAGGTGGACGTTGAGATTTTCCAGGGCTCGCAGGCCGTTGTTCTGCATGCGCTTGAGGCGTTGCATGGTGGCCAGGTGCGGTTTGAGCCGCAGGGTTTCCACCAGGGATTTGCTCGACAGATCAAGCAGGCTGTTCAGGCGTTCGGCCGTGACTCGCAGCACCCGCTCGCCATTTTCGGTAGTGCGCTTGGCCTTGCGTGGCGGTTCTGCGGATTGCGGTTCGGCGACTGGGATTGGTGCATCGGCCTTGGGCGCAGGTGCTTCGAGCTGAAGTTCCGCCATCACTGGCGCGACTGGCGCAGTGACCGGCGCGGGCACCGCCATCGGATCCAGCAACAGCGCCATCAACACCCCATAGGCCTCGATTTCCGCCGGTTCAGGGTTGTTGTCCGGCGTCGCAATGCGCATCAGCAAATCGGTGCCTTGCAACAAGGCATCGATGTGCTCGGGCCGCAGGTACAGGCGCCCTTCCTGGGCACTGACCAGGCAATCCTCCATCACATGCGCGACGCTGACCCCGGCATCGACGCCGACAATCCGCGCCGCGCCCTTGAGCGAGTGCGCCGCGCGCATGCACGATTCGAGATGATCGGCCTGGGTCGGGTCGCGCTCCAGCGCCAGAAGACCTGCGCTCAGCACCAGCGTCTGGGCCTCGGCTTCCAGACTGAACAGTTCCAGCAAAGAGGCGTCGCGCATTTGCTCGGGGGTCATGTAAGGCTCCGGGTCACGGCGGACAACAGCTGTTCTTCATCCAGCCAACGCAGGCTGCGACCTTTGAATTGCAACACGCCACGGGTGTATTTGGCGCTGGCCTGCGTACCAGAGCGGGACGCCGCCTCGAGGACGCGCTCGTCGATGGCGTGAATCCCGTCCACTTCATCCACCGGCACCACTACCGGCCCGCCGTGTGCGGCGATGATCAGCATGCGCGGCATGACCCGCGCACCGGACGCCGCGCTGCTGGCGCCGTCGAGCCCGAGCAATTCCACCAGCGACAGGCACGCCACCAACGCGCCGCGCACATTCGCCACGCCGAGCAAAGCCCGGGAGCGTTGGTGCGGCAGGGAATGAATCGCTTGCAGCGGCGCCACTTCCACCAGACTGCGAGTGGCCAGGGCCAGCCATTCTTCGCCCAGGCGGAACATCAGCAGTGAACGGGTTTTCACCTCGCTCTCGAGCGTGCTGGAGGCTTGACCGCGGTCTTCCTGCTGTAGCGAGTAGCGATCGAGCAAGCGCGTCGCGGCGGCCGAATACACCGCGCAATTGCGGCAGTGAATGTGATCGCTCAGTAGCGGGCAGGACTTGTCGCCGTGGATACCGATGCGGTTCCAGCAGTCGTCGATGGCCTGGGCATCTTCATGGGTGAGGCTAAAGGTGTCGGCGGCATTCATCGTTTACGCTCACTGTCAGCGGCGCGCTCGCTGCGGGCGGCGCGGTCCTGCAATCGTCTGGCTCCCGCCGTGTCGCCCAAGGATTGCAGCAACGCTGCCAGGTGCATCAACGCGTCGGGATGTTGCGGGTCGAGGTACAACGCCTTGCGATAAAAACCCTGGGCTTCAAGGACTCTGCCGGCGACATCGCTGAGCAAGCCCAGCCAGTAGAAGACCTGGGCCACGGGTTCATGACTGCGCAAATAGCTATCGCACGCGGCGCGGGCCTCGGCACTTTTGCCTTCGTTGGCCAGCGCGGCGATGTTTGCCAGCAGTGTGCCGGTGTCCGGGTTGGCGACTTTCGTCACGGCAGGTAGCGGCGCCAGCGTTGCAAAGGGCCGGTTGCGAACGGGCGGCGGTGCCACGCTGGGCACCGGTTGGCGCACGGGCAGAGGCGTCGGCACGAACGTCGCAATGGGCACAGGCTCCGGTGCGCTTTGACGACTGAACGCAAAGGACTGCGGGATGCCGATCGAACGCATGCCGAAACGGCCGAGCAAGCTGCCCTCGGCCGGGCCGATAAACAGCACGCCATCCACATGAGTCAGACGCTTGAGCACTTCGAACACTTGCTGCTGGGTCGGCTGATCGAAATAGATCAGCAGGTTGCGGCAAAACACAAAGTCATACGGCGGTTCGTTGGCCAGCAACGTCGGATCCAGCAGATTGCCGACCTGCAAACGCACCTGTTCGAGCACTCGCCCGCTGAGGCGATAGCCCTCCTCGCCTTCGGCGGTGAAATGCCGGTCACGAAAGGCGATGTCCTGGCCCCGAAACGAATTCTTGCCATACAGCGCGCGCCGGGCTTTTTCCACCGACAACGGACTGACGTCCATGCCTTCGACCTTGAACTGGTGCGGCTGTAACCCGGCATCGAGCAACGCCATGGCGATGGAATACGGTTCTTCACCGGTGGAACACGGCAGGCTGAGAATCCGCAGCGCGCGCATATTGTTGATGTCGCTAAGGCGTTTGGTGGCCAGTTTCGCCAACGTGGCGAAGGATTCCGGATAACGAAAAAACCAGGTCTCGGGGACAATCACCGCTTCGATCAGCGCCTGCTGCTCGTCCTGCGAACCCTGCAAGGTGTGCCAGTACTCATCGGCTGTCGACGCGTTGGACGCCTTGCTGCGCTGGCGCACCGCACGCTCGATGATCGCCGGGCCCACCGAGGTCACATCGAGACCGATGCGCTCTTTGAGGAAATCGAAAAACCGCTGATCGTTACTCATGGCCGCTCCTCAAGCAGCGCCAGGTCCGACGGCTGCGATGGAAACAGCAGCGCGCGAACCTGATCGTCAAGCAAATCGGCGACCCTCACCCATTGCAGCAAACCCTGGTCATCTTCACGCACTGGCCCGAGGTACGGCGCCTGACGATTGTCCAGGCCATAGGGCTGAAAATCTGCCGGATCGCAGCGCAAGGTATCGGTGGCCTGCTCCAGAATCAGCCCGAGCAATTGCGCCTCAGCGAACTCATCCGGGCAGTAGTTGACCAGCACCAGGCGGGTGCTGGTGCGGGCCTGGGCCGGTTGGCCGAACGTCAGCGCGCTGAGGTCGATCACCGGCACCACCGCGCCGCGGTAGGCGAACACCCCGGCCACCCATTCCGGCGCGCGGGGAATCGGTTTCAACGGCAGACGCGGCAGCACTTCCGCCACCTCGATCGCCTGCAGGGCGTAACGCTCGCTGCCGATGCGGAACACCAGAAACAATGATTGCAGCGCCGGCTTCACGGCGGTGCGTTTGGCCGTGGGTTCGCTCATCAGACTTTGAATCGCGAAACGCCGCTGCGCAGCCCTACGGCCACCTGGCTCAGTTCATCGATGGCGAAACTGGCCTGGCGCAGGGACTCGACGGTCTGGCTGCTGGCATCGCCCAACTGCACCAGCGCGTGGTTGATCTGTTCAGCGCCCGTGGCCTGGGCCTGCATGCCTTCGTTGACCATCAACACCCGCGGCGCCAATGCCTGAACCTGATGGATGATCTGCGACAACTGCTCGCCGATTTGCTGCACTTCGGACATGCCACGGCGCACTTCTTCAGAGAACTTGTCCATGCCCATCACCCCGGCCGACACCGCCGACTGGATCTCGCGCACCATCTGTTCGATGTCGTACGTGGCGACGGCGGTCTGGTCTGCCAGACGCCGCACTTCGGTGGCGACCACGGCAAAACCACGGCCATATTCACCGGCCTTTTCGGCCTCGATCGCCGCGTTGAGCGACAGCAGATTGGTCTGGTCGGCGACCTTGACGATGGTCACCACCACCTGATTGATGTTGCCGGCCTTCTCATTGAGGATCGCCAGTTTGGCGTTGACCAGATCGGCCGCGCCCATCACCGAGTGCATGGTCTCTTCCATCCGCGCCAGGCCTTGCTGCCCGGAACCGGCGAGCACCGAGGCCTGATCGGCGGCGGTGGAGACTTCGATCATCGTGCGCACCAGATCCCGCGAAGTGGCCGCAATCTCACGGGACGTCGCGCCGATTTCGGTGGTGGTGGCGGCGGTTTCGGTGGCGGTCGCTTGTTGTTGCTTGGAGGTGGCGGCGATCTCGGTCACCGAGGTGGTGACCTGCACCGAGGAGCGCTGGGCCTGGGACACCAGGGACGTCAGCTCGGCCATCATGTCGTTGAAACCGGTTTCCACGGCGCCGAATTCGTCCTTGCGCGCCAGGTTGAGGCGACCGCTGAGATCGCCGGTACGCATTATTTCGAGGATCTGCACAATGCGATTCATCGGCGCCATGATCGCGCGCATCAACAAAAGACCACACAATCCGGCACACAGGACTGCGACCAGCAACGAAATGCCCATGATCAGCTTCGCCACGGCGACCGATGAAATGATCGAGTCAGTGGCCTCTTCAGCCGCCCGCCTGTTGAATTCAATGAGTTCATCCAGCTGTTTGCGGCCGGCAGTCCAGGCCGGGGTCAACTGTTCGGCGAGTAGGCGACGGGCCTGTTCGAAGTCCTTTTTCTGGTAGACATCGAGTACCGCTTCGAGCTGCTCGTCATATTGGTCGTGCAGCTTTTCAAACTCGTCGAACCTTGCCTGATCATCTTTCTCGAAAATGGTGCCCTGGTAGCTGGCCATCGCGCGTCCCAGCCTTTCCTCAATACGCTGGTACATATCCTTGTCAGCCTGGGTCATGTCTCGACCGCCACCCAGCCCGATCAGTTGCTGGGTCAGGACGTAATCATCGACCCAGGCTCCGCGAATCAGGGAGCTGTAGTGAATCCCGGGAACACTGTCCGAGCGCACAACGTTCTCGCTGGCCTCAATCGACAGTAAACGGGAATACGACACCACGACCATGAGCAACATGATGGTGATAATCACCGCAAAGCTCGCCAAGATGCGTTGGCGCAACGTCCAGTTCTTCACAGTCAGTCCTCGGGTGCGGTTCAAATGTTGCGGAGTATAGCTGAGGGCTGTGTTTCATTTATAAGACTGTTGTCAGGAGTGCATCGGAAGAAACGGGCCGTGGAAATGACAATAGAATTTCTGGTGCTGCTTAAAAAGCCATCGCGAGCAGGCTCTCCCACACTCGACCGAGTTGTCCTTAAAATACAAAACGCCCGACGCGGTGCATCGGGCGCTGGGGTAAAACAGCTGTAAACCTATTTCAGGACCAGACAGCGCTTAGATAGAAGCCTGGCGAACCTGCTTCTCCAGCTCTGCCTTCAACCCCGGCTCAAGCTTCAGCTGACGTGCAAGCTCATCGAGGTAGGACTTTTCCATGAAGCTTTCCTCATCCACCAACATCACACTGGCGATGTACATCTCGGCAGCCATTTCCGGCGTGCTGGCGGCGCGCGCGACTTCTGTCGGGTCGAGCGGCTTGCTGAGTTCGGCATGCAGCCACTGCTGCAGTTCCTGATCGTTATCAAGCTTGCTGAATTCGCCTTCGATCAATGCACGCTCGCGCTCATCAACGTGGCCATCGGCTTTGGCCGCTGCAACCAGCGCCTTGAGGATCGCCTGGCTGTGCAATTCGACTTGCGCTGGAGGCAGGCGGTCGAGTGTCTGCGGTTCAGTCTTTGACACGGTGCCCTGCTGGGCCTGCCAATTACCGTAGGCTTTGTAGGCAATGACGCCGAGCGCCGCGAGGCCGCCGTAGATGGCGACTTTGCCGCCGACGTTGCGTGCCTTTTTGCTGCCGAGCAACAAGCCCATCGCACCCGCTGCCAACGCCCCGCCGCCTGCGCCCGAGAGCAAGCCGCCGAGGCCGCTCGAACCGCCGCTGCCGCCGAGCAATCCGCCCAAACCACCACTGGAGGACTTGTTTTGTGAGCCGCCGGCCTTGTTCTGCAACATGTCCTGACCGGACTTGAGTAGCTGATCGAGCAATCCACGCGTGTTCATTTGCCGCCTCCAAAAAAGGGGTTAACCGGATCAATAAGGCCACCAGCCTAGATCGAAAGTGCCCGGCATTCGGGAGCGAGAGTGCTTCGAGATGTTGCGTAGCGCTATTGCGCTGATCACGGCCCTTCAGAAAAATGGATATACACTCAAGCAAATCTATAAAAACCGCCCACCCGGTAATGCGCCCATGATGACCTTGCGTCAGATCCGTCATTTCATCGCCGTGGCCGAGACCGGCTCGATCTCCGCCGCCGCACAAACCGCGTTTATTTCGCAATCGACACTGACCCTGGCGATCCAGCAACTGGAGCAGGAAATCGGCGTCGGCCTGTTCAACCGCCACGCCAAGGGCATGACGCTGACCCACCAGGGTCACCAATTCCTACGCCAGGCGCACCTGATTCTGGCAACGGTAGACAACGCCAAACGCAGCCTGCAACAGAGCACCGATCAGGTCGCCGGGCAGTTGATCATCGGCGTGACCAGCCTGGTGGCCGGTTATTACCTCGCGGATCTACTCACTCGTTTCCAGCGCGCCTACCCCAACGTCGAAATCCGGGTGATGGAAGATGAGCGCCCATATATCGAGCATTTGCTGGTCAGCGGTGAGATCGATGTCGGCGTGCTGATTCTCTCCAACCTTGAGGACCGCCACGCCTTGCAGACCGAAGTGCTGACCCACTCACCCCATCGGTTGTGGCTGCCGGCCCAGCATCCGCTGCTGGAACACGACAGCATCAACCTCGCCGATGTGGCCCGTGAGCCGTTGATTCAGCTGAACGTCGATGAAATGGACCGCAACGCCCAGCGCATGTGGGCAGCCGCCTCCCTGCAACCGCGCATTACCTTGCGAACGGCATCGACGGAAGCGGTGCGAAGCCTGGTGGCAGCCGGATTGGGCGTGTCGATCCAGCCCGACATGACTTATCGCCCATGGTCACTGGAGGGCGACATCATCGAAGCGCGGCCGATTGCCGACCTGAGCCAGACCCTCGACGTCGGTCTGGCCTGGCGTCGCGGCACCGCGCGCCCAGCGCTGGTGGACCCGTTCCTGACCGTCGCCCGCGAGCAACCTCCCGGCGGGCGCAAGCCATCTATTTAATCGAACGCCACCTTCAGTATTTAGAATTTGTCGACCTCGGGTGCGGCGCCTAGTCTTGGTACATCTAAAAGACGGTCGCGCCCCGGTCACAGGGAGCAGCATGGCCACACAAGAAAAGAGAACCCGAAAAATGGCTGGCGCGCAGACCCCGTTGTTCACCGCGTTGTTGATCGATGGCGAATTGGTCGCGGGCCAGGGTTTTGTCGAACCGATCCTCAACCCAGCCACCGGGGAAGTGCTGACCCACATCGCCGAAGCGAGCACCGAGCAAGTCGAAGCCGCGATCCTCGCCGCCCACCGCGCCTTCGCCGGTTGGTCGCGGACCACGCCGCAACAACGCTCGAACCTGTTGCTGGACATCGCCAACGCCATCGAAAAACAAGCCGACCTTCTCGCCCGCCTCGAATCCCTGAACTGTGGCAAGCCGTTGCACCTGGCGCGTCAGGATGACTTGAGCGCCACGGTCGATGTGTTCCGCTTCTTCGCCGGTGCCGTGCGTTGCCAGACCGGCCAGCTCAGCGGCGAATACCTGCCCGGCTATACCAGCATGGTTCGCCGCGATCCGATTGGTGTGGTAGCGTCGATTGCGCCGTGGAACTACCCGATCATGATGGCCGCGTGGAAAATCGCCCCGGCCCTGGCTGCCGGCAACACGTTGGTGTTCAAGCCCTCCGAACACACGCCGCTGTCGATTCTGGCCCTGGCGCCGGCGCTGGCCGAGATCCTGCCGCGCGGTGTGATCAACATCATTTGCGGTGGCGGTGAAGGCGTCGGCAGCCACTTGGTCAGTCATCCTAAAGTGCGCATGGTGTCGCTGACCGGCGATATCGTCACCGGGCAAAAAATCCTCCAGGCCGCGGCGAAAACCCTGAAACGCACTCACCTCGAACTCGGTGGCAAGGCCCCGGTGATCGTTTGCAACGATGCGGACATACAAGCCGTGGTCGAAGGCGTTCGCACTTATGGCTATTACAACGCCGGCCAGGACTGCACCGCGGCCTGCCGCATTTATGCACAGGCCGGAATTCATGATCGCTTGGTGGCCGAACTCGGGGCGGCGGTCAGCAGTTTGCGCTTCGCCGGCAAGCGCGACGCCGACAACGAGATCGGCCCGCTGATCAGCACCCGCCAGCGTGATCGCGTGGCGAGTTTCGTCGAGCGCGCCCTCGGTCAGCCGCACATCGAACGAGTGACCGGCGCGGCGGTGCATTCCGGGGCCGGCTTCTATTACCAGCCAACCTTGCTGGCCGGTTGCAAACAGACTGATGAGATCGTCCAGCGCGAAGTGTTCGGGCCGGTGGTCACCGTGACCCGTTTCGATCAGCTCGAACAAGCCGTGGACTGGGCCAACGACTCGGAATACGGCCTCGCCTCCTCGGTCTGGACCCAGAACCTGGACAAGGCGATGCAGGTTGCGGCGCGCTTGCAGTACGGCTGCACCTGGATCAACAGCCATTTCATGCTGGTCAGCGAAATGCCCCACGGCGGCCTGAAGCGTTCGGGCTACGGCAAAGACTTATCCAGCGATTCGCTCCAGGACTACAGCGTGGTGCGGCACATCATGGCCCGCCACGGCCAGCATCTCTGACTACGCTTATAACAAGCCCGCTAACGGCCTGCCTCACCACGTTCAAAACTGCCCCGACCATAATTAAAGAAGAGGGAAACCCCATGTTCGTGCACAAGACCGCACTGCTCAGTGCAATTACCACCGCGCTGCTGGCCAGTGCCAGTATCCAGGCCGCCGAACCGCTGAAAGCCGTCGGTGCCGGCGAAGGTCAGCTGGATATTGTGGCCTGGCCTGGCTACATCGAACGTGGCGAAAGCGACAAGGCCTATGACTGGGTCACCGGTTTCGAAAAAGAAACCGGCTGCAAGATCAACGTCAAGACTGCTGCAACCTCCGATGAGATGGTCAGCCTGATGTCCAAGGGTGGTTATGACCTGGTGACGGCATCCGGCGACGCCTCCCTGCGGTTGATCGCCGGCAAACGTGTGCAGCCGATCAATACGGCGTTGATCCCGAACTGGAAGACCATTGACCCTCGGCTCAAGGATGGCCCGTGGTATGTCGTCAACCAGCAAACCTACGGCACCCCGTACCAATGGGGGCCGAACGTGTTGATGTACAACACCAATATCTTCAAAACGGCGCCGGACAGCTGGAGCGTGGTGTTCGAAGAACAGACCCTGCCGGACGGCAAGTCCAACAAGGGCCGGGTCCAGGCCTATGACGGCCCGATCTACATCGCCGATGCGGCGCTTTATCTCAAATCGAAACAGCCGGAACTGGGCATCAAGGACCCGTACCAGCTCAATGAAGCGCAATACAAAGCGGCGCTGGACCTGCTTCGCAAGCAACAGCCCTTGGTCCACCGCTACTGGCACGACGCAACGGTCCAGATGAGTGACGTCAAGAACGAAGGCGTGGCGGCGTCCAGCACCTGGGGCTACATGGTCAACGGCCTGGTGGCGGACAAGCAGCCGGTTGCCTCGGTCATTCCAAAAGAAGGTGCAACGGGCTGGGCCGACACCACCATGTTGCACGCCGAAGCCAAGCACCCGAACTGCGCCTACAAGTGGATGGACTGGTCGCTGCAACCGAAAGTCCAGGGTGACCTGGCGGCCTGGTTCGGTTCGTTGCCAGCGGTTCCTGCGGGCTGCAAAGAAAGCGAGTTGCTCGGCGCCGAGGGTTGTAAAACCAATGGCTTCGACCAGTTCGAGAAGATCGCCTTCTGGAAGACCCCACAGGCTGAGGGCGGCAAATTCGTGCCGTACAGCCGCTGGACCCAGGACTACATCTCGATCATGGGTGGTCGCTGACACACCCCGTACCGATCGTTCCCACGCTCTGCGTGGGAATGCATCACCGGACGCTCCGCGTCCATTCGCGCAAAAGTGACGCAGAGCGTCACGGGCTGCATTCCCACGCAGAGCATGGGAACGATCATCACCAGCCCTCGATTTTTTGGAGCACCGCACCATGACGCTTGCAGTCCAGTTCACCAACGTTTCCCGTCAGTTCGGCGAAGTGAAGGCCGTTGACCGGGTTTCCATCGACATCCAGGACGGCGAGTTCTTTTCCATGCTGGGCCCTTCCGGCTCGGGCAAAACCACCTGTCTGCGCCTGATCGCCGGTTTCGAACAACCGAGTGCAGGCTCTATCCGGATTCACGGCTTCGAGGCCGCCGGGCTGCCGCCCTATCAGCGTGACGTGAACACCGTGTTCCAGGATTACGCGTTGTTCCCGCACATGAACGTACTCGACAACGTCGCCTACGGTTTGAAGGTCAAAGGCGTCGGCAAAACCGAACGCCAGAAACGCGCCGAAGAAGCCCTCGACATGGTCGCCCTCGGCGGCTACGGCGCGCGTAAACCGGTGCAACTGTCCGGCGGTCAGCGCCAGCGTGTGGCCCTGGCCCGCGCCCTGGTCAATCGTCCGCGCGTGCTGCTGCTCGATGAACCGTTGGGCGCGCTCGATTTAAAACTGCGCGAGCAAATGCAGAGTGAATTGAAGAAGCTGCAACGCCAGCTCGGCATCACTTTCATCTTCGTCACCCACGACCAGACCGAAGCGCTGTCAATGTCGGATCGGGTGGCGGTGTTCAACAAGGGGCGCATCGAGCAGGTCGATACCCCGCGCAACCTCTACATGAAACCGGCCACAACCTTTGTCGCCGAATTCGTCGGCACCTCCAACGTGATTCGCGGCGACCTGGCGAAACAATTGAGTGGCAATCCACAGCCGTTTTCGATTCGCCCGGAACACGTGCGTTTCGCCGAAGGACCGTTGGCCAGTCATGAAATCGAAGTCAGCGGCTTGCTCCACGACATTCAGTACCAGGGCAGCGCCACGCGCTATGAAGTGAAACTGGAAAACGGCCAGACCCTGAACATCAGCCAGGCCAACGTCCAGTGGCTCGACGTCAGCGCGCAACATCAGACCGGCCAACGCATCAGCGCACGCTGGGCACGGGAAGCGATGATCCCGCTGCACGACAACGCTGTCGGCGGGGTGTGAGATGAACAGCGTGGCTCTCCCTCAAACCCCGGCCGGCGGCTCGCCGCTGCGCCGGTTTTCCAACCTGCTGTATCGCCGGCCGAATTTTTACCTGTCGCTGCTGCTGGTGCCGCCACTGCTGTGGTTCGGCGCGATCTACCTCGGCTCGCTGCTGGTTCTGTTGTGGCAAGGCTTCTACACCTTCGATGACTTCACCATGGCGGTCACGCCCGACCTGACCCTGGCGAACTTCGCAGCCCTGTTCCAGCCGTCGAACTTCGACATCATCCTGCGCACCTTGAGCATGGCCGTCGTCGTGTCGATCGCCAGTGCCATCGTCGCGTTCCCGATCGCCTACTACATGGCGCGCTACACCACCGGCAAGACCAAGGCGTTTTTCTACATCGCGGTGATGATGCCGATGTGGGCCAGCTACATCGTCAAGGCGTATGCCTGGACGTTGCTGCTGGCCAAGGGCGGCGTGGCACAGTGGTTCGTTCAGCACCTGGGGCTTGAGCCGGTGTTGCAATTCGTTTTGGGCATTCCGGGTGTCGGCGGCAGCACCTTGTCGACCTCGCACCTGGGCCGGTTCATGGTGTTCGTCTACATCTGGCTGCCGTTCATGATCCTGCCGATCCAGGCCTCGCTGGAACGTCTGCCCCCGTCCTTGCTGCAAGCGTCGGCCGACCTTGGCGCAAAGCCGCGCCAGACCTTTATGCAAGTGATTTTGCCGCTGTCGATTCCGGGCATCGCGGCCGGTTCGATCTTCACCTTTTCACTGACCCTGGGCGACTTCATCGTGCCGCAACTGGTGGGCCCGCCGGGCTACTTCGTCGGCAGCATGGTGTACGCCCAGCAAGGCGCGATCGGCAACATGCCGATGGCTGCGGCCTTCACGTTGGTGCCGATTGTGTTGATCGCCATTTACCTGACTATCGTGAAACGACTGGGGGCCTTCGATGCGCTCTGATGCAAAAAAACCAGTGCCGGAAACCCACGGAGAGAAAGCTTCGCTTGGCCTGCGCATCGCAGCCTGGGGCGGGTTGCTGTTTCTGCACTTTCCGATCCTGATCATCTTCCTGTACGCCTTCAACACCGAAGACGCGGCGTTCAGTTTTCCGCCTAAAGGCTTCACGTTGAAGTGGATCGGCGTGGCGTTCTCGCGTCCCGACGTGCTGGAAGCGATCAAGCTGTCACTGCAAATCGCTTCCGTCGCGACGTTGATTGCGCTGATCCTCGGCACGCTAGCGTCGGCGGCCTTGTACCGGCGGGATTTCTTCGGCAAGCAAGGCATTTCGCTGATGCTGATCCTGCCGATTGCCTTGCCGGGGATCATCACCGGCATCGCCTTGCTGGCGACCTTCAAGACGCTGGGGATCGAGCCGGGAATGTTCACCATCATTGTCGGCCACGCGACCTTCTGTGTGGTGATCGTCTACAACAACGTCATCGCCCGCTTGCGTCGCACGTCTCACAGTTTGATCGAGGCTTCGATGGACCTCGGTGCCGACGGCTGGCAGACCTTCCGCTACATCGTCCTGCCGAACCTCGGCTCGGCGTTGCTGGCCGGCGGCATGTTGGCGTTTGCCCTGTCGTTCGACGAAATCATCGTCACTACCTTCACCGCCGGCCATGAACGCACCCTGCCGCTGTGGCTGCTCAACCAGCTCAGCCGCCCACGGGACGTGCCGGTGACCAACGTCGTCGCGATGCTGGTGATGATGGTGACCATGCTGCCGATCCTCGGCGCCTATTACCTGACCCGTGGCGGCGAAAGCGTTGCGGGCAGTGGCGGGAAATAACCGAATGACCACTGAAGGAATCGAATCTCTGTAGGAGTGAGCCTGCTCGCGATGAGGACATCACATTCAACATTGATGTCAGCTGATACACCGCTATCGCGAGCAGGCTCACTCCCACAATTTGATCGGGCTCCTACAGAGAAAAAACAACAGTTGCGAAGAGGACAAAGCCATGCAAACCAAACTCTTGATCAATGGCCAACTGATCGACGGCGAAGGCCCCGCCCAACCGGTGTTCAACCCGGCCCTCGGTCGTGTGTTGGTGGAAATCAACGAAGCCAGTGAAGCCCAGGTCGATGCCGCCGTGCGTGCCGCCGACAGCGCCTTCGAAGGCTGGTCGCAAACCACGCCGAAAGAACGCTCATTGCTGCTGCTCAAACTCGCCGACGCCATCGAAGCCCATGGCGAAGAACTGGCCAAACTGGAATCGGATAACTGCGGAAAACCCTACAGCGCCGCATTGAACGACGAGATCCCGGCGATTGCCGACGTGTTCCGTTTCTTCGCTGGCGCCAGCCGTTGCATGAGCGGTTCGGCGGGCGGTGAATACCTCCCCGGCCACACCTCGATGATCCGCCGCGACCCGGTCGGCGTGATCGCGTCCATCGCACCATGGAACTACCCGCTGATGATGGTCGCCTGGAAAATCGCCCCGGCCCTCGCCGTAGGTAATACCGTGGTGCTCAAACCGTCGGAACAAACCCCGCTGACCGCGCTGCGCCTGGCGGAACTGGCGTCGGATATTTTCCCGGCCGGCGTGCTTAACCTGGTGTTCGGTCGTGGTCCTACGGTGGGTCATCCACTGGTCACACACCCGAAAGTGCGCATGGTCTCGTTGACCGGTTCGATCGCCACCGGTTCGAACATCATTTCCAGCACCGCCGACAGCGTCAAACGCATGCACATGGAACTGGGCGGCAAGGCCCCGGTGATCATCTTCGACGACGCCGACATCGACGCCGCCGTGGAAGGCATTCGCACCTTCGGTTTCTACAACGCCGGCCAGGACTGCACCGCCGCCTGCCGCATCTACGCGCAGGAAGGCATCTACGACACGTTCGTCGAGAAGCTCGGCGAAGCGGTCAGCAGCATCAAGTGCGGCTTGCAGGATGATCCATCGACCGAGCTGGGTCCGTTGATCACCGCGCAACATCGCGACCGCGTGACCGGGTTTGTCGAGCGTGCCGTGGCGCAGCCGCATATCCGATTGATCACCGGCGGCAAGGCTGTGGAAGGCAATGGATTCTTCTTCGAACCCACCGTGTTGGCCGACGCGCAACAGGACGATGAAATCGTCCGTCGTGAAGTGTTCGGGCCGGTGGTGTCGGTGACCAAATTCACCGATGAAGCACAGGTGCTGGGCTGGGCCAACGATTCGAACTATGGCCTGGCGTCGTCGGTCTGGACCTCGGACGTCGGTCGTGCGCATCGCCTGTCTGCGCGTTTGCAGTACGGCTGCACCTGGGTGAATACGCACTTCATGCTGGTCAGCGAAATGCCCCACGGCGGTCAGAAACTGTCCGGTTATGGCAAGGACATGTCCATGTACGGGCTGGAGGACTACACCGTCGTTCGGCATGTGATGTTCAAGCACTAAAAGCATCGCGAGCAGGCTTTGCTCCTACAGGATTGATGTCGTTCGCAAGACTGGTGCACGACCACAAAACCTGTAGGAGCAAGGCTTGCCCGCGATGGCTTCTGGTGCACCACTTCGTCCCGGAAAACCGAAACCTGTGCCACCAATGGCAGCGGGGCACTCAGAGCATTTCGAAATACATCCCCTCCTCCCATTCTTCTTTCGCCCGCTAAGGTTTCTTCAAACCAATGCAAGGCAATCGGTTGACGAACAAGCCGGTAAGACCTAGGGTGTTTACGTCGTTTACAGCGTATACACCTCTAGGAGAGCCACCATGGCCTCACCCGTTTTGTCCTTTCGAGTTGAAGAATCGCTGGCCCAACAGCTGGATAATCTGGCAGCGGCCACCGATCGAGACCGTCAGTACCATCTCAAGCGTGCATTGGTTCGATATGTAGAAGCCGAGTCATGGCATCTGCAAGCCATAAGCGACGGCATAAAAGACGCCGACGCAGGAAATCTCACCGATCTGGATGCCGTAAAGGCTAAGTGGGCAAAACGTGCCGAGCGTAGCACTGACTGAAAAAGCTGAAAGTGACCTCGATTCTATTCATGAGTATTACCAAGGCATCCTTGGTGCTGATGCCGCACTGGAGGTCATAGCGATTTTTCTGCAATCCTTCCATCAACTGGAGCAGTTTCCAGGGTCAGGAAGGCCTTCAGTAGTACCGGATGTACGTGAGCTGGTATTTGGCCGTTATCCATTTATCGCTCCCTATCGATTGATGCATGGCCAGATACAGGTACTGCGTGTTCTGCACCAGCGGGCAGAGCGATCGCAAAATTGGTAATCGGCGACATTCAGCCGCAACACTATCGCCGCGGCTGAATGTCGTACCCCCTTAAAACCGCGAAACACTCCTCATCGCCTCCACCAGATACCGCATCGCAATCTGGTCGCTTTCCGACAGCTCCCGATAGCGCTCCAACAACTTCATCTCGTCCGAGCTGACCCGACGCCTTCGGCGCGCAGTGCTCAGGCAAGGTAGGATTCCCAGCAACTGAGTGATGCCTTGTACTTTCGTCATGGACGATGTCCTTCTATAAGCCCGAGAAAACTTCAAAAACCGCATCGCCCTCTCCTTTTTCTAGTCGCCGGCCTGAAGGGCAGGGTCGGTCATGAACACAGAATAGGAACTATCGCGGCGGTGAAAAGCGATTTTTAGAGTAATTAGTCGAAAAAAGCAGAAATGCCCTATAAATCAGAAAGCACTGTCAGAAAACTTAACCGACATTTCTTGTTTCATTGCCGCGAAGCCAAAGTGCTACCAATCATTTTTTCTACACAACCGAACGGTTTAAGCTATTTGTTATCTGTTTAATGTCCGTTGCGTTTGGCCGAAGGCATGTCCGAACCTTTATTTTTGATCCAGCACGTGCCAGGAACGGCGCGGGATTGTTCACGACAGGTTGAACTTATGCACCGCAGGAATTTGCTCAAAGCATCCATGGCCATCGCCGCCTACACCGGTTTATCAGCCACCGGCCTGCTGGCTTCGCGGGCCTGGGCCGGTACCGGCGCGGCAGATGGCGAGGCTCAGGCGTTCGATTTCGAAGCGCTGAAGATCCAGGCCAAGCAGCTCGCCGGCAATCGCTATCAGGACACCAAGCAGGTGTTGCCGCCGACCCTGGCGACCATGACTCCGCAAAACTTCAACGCGATCCGCTACGACGGCAATCACTCGCTCTGGCATGACCTCAAGGGTCAGCTGGATGTGCAGTTCTTCCATGTGGGCATGGGGTTCAAGCAGCCGGTGCGCATGTACAGCGTCGACCCCAAGACGCGTCAGGCGCGGGAAGTGCATTTCCGCCCTTCCCTGTTCAACTATGAAAAAACCACGGTCGACACCAAACAGCTCACGGGCGACCTGGGGTTCTCCGGGTTCAAGCTGTTCAAGGCCCCGGAGCTGGACCGGCACGACGTACTGTCCTTCCTCGGCGCCAGCTATTTCCGCGCGGTCGATGCCTCAGGGCAGTACGGTCTGTCGGCACGCGGGCTGGCGATCGATACCTATGCCAAGAAGCGTGAAGAATTCCCGGATTTCACCAAGTTCTGGTTCGAGACCCCGGACAAAAACAGCACCCGCTTCGTGGTCTACGCCCTGCTGGATTCGCCGAGCGCCACCGGTGCCTACCGTTTCGACATCGACTGCCAGGCCAGCCAGGTTGTCATGGCCATCGATGCCCACATCAATGCGCGCACTTCCATCGAACAACTGGGCATCGCGCCGATGACCAGCATGTTCAGCTGCGGCACCCATGAACGGCGGATGTGCGACACGATTCACCCGCAAATCCACGACTCTGATCGCCTGGCCATGTGGCGCGGCAACGGCGAGTGGATCTGCCGCCCGCTGAACAACCCGGCCACCCTGCAATTCAACGCCTTCGCCGACACCGACCCGAAAGGTTTCGGTCTGGTGCAGACCGATCATGAGTTCGACAGTTATCAAGACACCGTCGACTGGTACAGCAAGCGTCCGAGCCTGTGGGTAGAACCTACGACCGCGTGGGGCGAAGGCTCTATCGATCTGTTGGAAATTCCTACGACTGGCGAAACACTGGATAACATCGTCGCGTTCTGGACCCCGAAGAAACCGGTCGCGGCCGGCGACTCCCTGAACTACGGCTACAAGCTGTACTGGAGCGCACTGCCACCGGTCGGCACACCGTTGGCGCGGGTCAACGCCACTCGTTCGGGCATGGGCGGCTTCATCGAAGGCTGGGCACCTGGCGAGCATTACCCGGAGGTCTGGGCTCGACGGTTTGCCGTGGACTTCACCGGAGGCGGCCTGGATCGCTTGCCTGAAGGCACGGGGATCGAGCCGGTGGTCACGTGCTCGAATGGGCAGGTCAAGGATTTCAACGTGCTGGTGCTGGATGACATCAAGGGTTACCGCATTACCTTTGACTGGTACCCGACCAATGACAGCGTGGCTCCGGTTGAGCTGCGGTTGTTCATTCGCACCAATGACCGGACGTTAAGTGAGACCTGGTTGTACCAGTATTTCCCGCCGGCGCCTGAGAAGCGCAAGTACACCTGAGAGTAATCGGGGGGTCTGGGCTGGCCCCATCGTGAGCAGGCTCGCTCCCACAGGTGATCTTTGTTGGATACAAAATTTACATCCAATGGAGATCCAATGTGGGAGCGAGCCTGCTCGCGATGAGGGCCTGACAGACAACAAACCTCACTGCACAGAATCAGAAAAGCCCCGATCACAACAATCGGGGCTTTTTGGTTTTACCGCCTCAATCAGTCGCGCAAATCCGACTCATGAATCGGCTGCTCACGATGGGTAGCCCGATGATACTGCGCCGGCCAGATGGCCTTGCGTCCACCCAGGTCATCATCGGCATGCAGCGGCCAGTACGGATCACGCAACAGCTCGCGGGCCAGAAAGATGATGTCAGCCTGACAGGTGCGCAGAATGTGCTCGGCCTGCGCCGGCTCGGTAATCATTCCTACCGTGCCGGTGGCAATGCCTGACTCTTTGCGTACACGTTCAGCGAAGCGGGTCTGATAACCGGGACCTGTAGGAATCTCGGCGTTCACCGCCGTACCGCCCGACGAGACGTCAATCAGGTCTACGCCCAACGCGTGGAGGCGTCGCGCCAGCTCCACGGTTTCATCCGGGTTCCAGCCGTCTTCCACCCAATCGGTGGCCGACACCCGCACGAACAGCGGTAACTCTTCAGGCCACACCGCCCGCACCGCTTCGGTGACTTGCAGCACCAGCCGGATGCGATTCTCGAACGAGCCACCAAATTGATCGCGCCGCTGATTGCTCAGGGGCGAAAGAAATTGATGCAACAGGTAGCCGTGGGCAGCGTGTATTTCCACCACTTTGAAACCGGCGGTCAGCGCTCGCTTGGCCGAAGCGACAAACGCCTGAATGACCTCGGCAATCTCGCTTTCATCGAGCTGTTTGGGATGGGTGTGCTGCGGGTCGAAAGCAATCGGCGACGGCCCCACCGGGATCCAGCCACCGTCTTCGGGTTTGACGCTGCCATGTTTACCGATCCACGGCCGATGGGTGCTGGCCTTGCGCCCGGCGTGAGCCAACTGAATGCCGGCCACAGCGCCTTGCGCCGCAATGAAGCGAGTGATGCGTTGCAACGGTTCGATCTGTTCATCGTTCCACAGGCCGAGGTCCTCGGCGGTGATGCGCCCGTCGGCCGTGACCGCCGTGGCTTCGGTAAATACCAGGCCGGCCCCGCCGACAGCGCGACTGCCGAGGTGGACCAGGTGCCAGTCATTGGCCAGTCCATCAACGCTGGAGTACTGGCACATCGGCGATACCGCAATGCGGTTGAGCAGGGTCAATTGACGAAGGGTATAGGGTTCAAGCAGCAGACTCATGGGGCACCTCTCGAATCAGTGGGCAGGCTCCAGGGTTCTGTTTGAAAGTCGACGAGTGACAGGAAAAAGGTGCAGCACCCGCCCCCGCGGGCAAAAAATTCGACAAGACGTCACAAGGAGAATCAAGCAGTGCTTAGAGACTAGTCGACATCGGGGGATGAGGGAGGGTTCCGGGGATATTTGGTGTCACGGAGATCGCCTTCGCGAGCAAGCCCGCTCCCACAGGGGTTGCGCAAATCCTGTGGGAGCGGGCTTGCTCGCGAAGGATTCAACGCGGTTCGATGTGGGCAATCATCAACTGCACCGTTTCGTTGCCACGAAACTCGTTGAGGTCGAGTTTGTAGGCCAATTCCACCCACTTGATGGTCGGATTCGGCCAGATGTCGCGGTCGATTCCGAAGGCAATGCCATCCAGTTTTACCGAACCGCATTCACTCTTCAGCACCACTTTGAGGTGCCGCTCACCGACCACTCGCTGCTCGACCAGCTGGAACACGCCGTGGAACAACGGCTCCGGGAAGTGCTGCCCCCAAGGTCCGGCATGGCGCAGGGCACGGGCCAGTTCCAGGTGGAATTCCTCGACCGCCAGCGTGCCGTCCGACAACAATCGCCCGGTCAGGTCTTCTTCGCGTAATTGCCTACGCACTTCCGCGTCAAAGGCTTCGGCGAACAACGGAAAGTTCGCTTCCGGCAGCGTCAGGCCGGCGGCCATCGCATGGCCACCGTATTTGCTGATCAGATTCGGATGCTGCGCCGCCACCACGCTCAATGCGTCGCGAATATGAAAACCCTGAACCGAACGTCCCGAGCCCTTAAGCAAGCCATCGCCGGCATCAGCAAAGGCAATGGTCGGACGGAAATAGCGATCTTTCATACGCGATGCGAGGATTCCGATGACACCCTGGTGCCACTCGGGATCGAACAGGCACAGGCCGAACGGCATCGACTCGACCGGCAAATCCTTGAGTTGAGCCAGCGCTTCACGCTGCATGCCCTGCTCAATGGATTTGCGGTCCTGGTTCATGCCGTCGAGTTGAGCGGCCATTTCACGTGCCAGACCAGCGTCTTCGGTGAGCAGGCATTCGATGCCCAGGCTCATGTCATCCAGCCGCCCCGCCGCGTTCAGACGCGGGCCAACAATGAAACCCAGGTCGGTAGAGGTGATGCGCGTGTGATCACGCTTGGCAACTTCGAGGATCGCCTTGATCCCCGGTCGTGCACGCCCGGCGCGAATCCGCTCGAGGCCTTGGTGCACCAGAATCCGGTTGTTGGCATCCAGCGGAACCACGTCGGCGACGCTGCCCAGGGCCACAAGGTCCAGCAACTCGCCGATGTTCGGCTGCGGCTTGCTCTCGTACCAGCCGAGGCTACGCAAACGCGCGCGCAGGGCCATCAGTACATAGAAGATCACTCCGACGCCGGCCAGCGCCTTGCTCGCAAACCCGCAACCCGGCTGATTCGGATTGACGATGGCATCGGCCAGCGGCAACTCGTCACCGGGCAAGTGGTGGTCGGTGACCAGCACTTGGAGCCCGGCCTTTTTCGCCGCCGCCACGCCTTCAACGCTGGAGATCCCGTTGTCCACAGTGATCAGCAATTGGGGTGTACGGGTCAGCGCCACTTCGACGATTTCCGGCGTCAGGCCGTAGCCATACTCGAACCGGTTCGGCACCAAATAGTCGACGTGCGCCGCGCCCAGCAGGCGCAAGCCCAACATGCCCACGGTGCTGGCCGTCGCGCCATCGGCGTCGAAGTCACCGACGATCAGAATCCGCTGACGCTGCTCGAGCGCCGTCACCAGCAAATCCACCGCGGCATCGATGCCTTTGAGCTGCTGGAACGGAATCAGCCGCGCCAGGCTCTTGTCCAGTTCAGCCTCGGACAGCACGCCCCGCGCCGCGTACAGACGGGTCAGCAGTGGCGGCAGATCACCGAGGAATGGCAGGGTATCGGGCAACAGGCGAGGTTCGATGCGCATGGGGTGACAGGTGCTTCTCTTGGAGACGTAGGACAAAACCGGATAACGCGGACCAGCAGCGAATAATCAGCCGCGTTCGCCGCTCAGCCACTGCAACTGGACTTCGTGCTGACCACGGTCGTCGGTGACGAAAATCGTTCCTTCGCTGATCATCACGTCCCACTTGATAACCCGGGGCATGTCTTTGGCCAGGGTTTCCAGCACTTCCTGCGGAACAGCAGCGATGTGCACGTTTTTCAGGTTTTTGATCGCCGGGATCACTTTGGTCTCCCAGACGCGCAGGCTGCCGTAGGCCAGCAGGCTGGTGCGCTCGGTGCGACGCGAGCACCAGGTCAGGCGATCGGCGTCTGGCTGGCCGACTTCGATCCAGTGCAGGACGCGGTCGTCCAGGCTCTTTTCCCACAGGGCAGGTTCGTCCACGTCTGACAGACCGCGACCGAACGACAACTGCTCGTTGTACCAAAAGGCGTAGGCCAGCAGCCGCACGGTCATACGCTCTTCGGTCTCCGAAGGGTGACGGGCGATGGTCTGCTTCACGCTCTCGTACACGCTGCGGTCGAGGTCGGTAAGGTTCAGTTCAAACTTGTAGGTCGTGGACGGCTGGGCCATGAACGGGCTTCTTGATACGGGGAAAGGCGGCAAGTCTAACCGATGCGGTAGGCAATCCACGAATTGAAGGCGATCAACCTTGGTCGTCTGACGTTCGGCTATGTTAAAACCCTGTCTTCGCTCAACCTTTGTCCTACAGGATCCAGCATGCCGCTCACCGGAAAACCGCTCTCAGGGCTGAAAGTCATTGAATTGGGTACGTTGATCGCCGGGCCGTTTGCCTCGCGCATTTGCGGCGAGTTCGGTGCCGAGGTGATCAAAATCGAGTCCCCCGATGGCGGCGATCCGTTGCGCAAATGGCGAAAACTGTATGAAGGCACCTCGCTGTGGTGGTTCGTCCAGGCGCGCAACAAAAAATCCCTGACCCTGAACCTCAAACACCCCGACGGGCTGGCGATTCTGAAAAAACTGCTCAGCGAGGCGGACATCCTGATCGAGAACTTTCGCCCTGGCGTGCTGGAAAAACTCGGCCTGGGCTGGGAAGTCTTGCACGCACTGAACCCGAAACTGGTGATGGTGCGCCTCTCGGGTTTCGGTCAGACCGGGCCGATGAAGGACCAGCCAGGCTTTGGCGCCGTCGGTGAATCCATGGGCGGCTTGCGCTACATCACCGGGTTCGAAGACCGACCACCGGTGCGCACCGGGATTTCCATCGGCGACTCTATTGCCGCGCTCTGGGGCGTGATCGGCGCATTGATGGCTTTGCGTCATCGCGAGGTCAACGGTGGCCTTGGCCAAGTGGTGGATGTGGCGCTATATGAAGCGATCTTCGCCATGATGGAAAGCATGGTCCCGGAATTCGACGTGTTCGGTTTCATCCGCGAACGCACCGGCAACATCATGCCGGGCATCACGCCCTCGTCGATCCACACCAGTGCCGACGGCAAACATGTGCAGATCGGCGCCAATGGCGACGCGATCTTCAAGCGTTTCATGCTGGTCATTGGACGCGAGGATCTGGCCAACGACCCTGCGCTGGCCAGCAACGACGGACGCGATAACCGTCGCGACGAGATTTATGGGGTGATTGATCGCTGGGCCAACTCGCTGCCGCTGGACACCCTCATCGAGCAGTTGAATCAGGCCGACGTACCGGCCAGCCGGATCTTCAGTGCTGAGGACATGTTCAGTGATCCGCAGTACCTGGCCAGGGAAATGTTCCTCAAGGCCAAGTTGCCGGACGGCAAAGATTTCAAGATGCCGGGAATCGTGCCGAAACTCTCAGAGACACCCGGAACATCGGAATGGGTCGGGCCGCAGTTGGGCGAACACAATGCGCAGGTACTCAACGATCTTGGTTATGACAAGGAACAGATCGCAAAGCTGCGTGAAGACGGGGCCATCTAAGCTGGGCTGCCTGCTTGCGCGCCCCATCAACCACTGCCTGTTGCGCGGCGGGCGAGCTTTGTGCGCGTTTGCGTTTTTCTTGCTGCTCGCTGGCCAGGCTCAGCCAACGTTGGCGCAACCGAAAGAAACCCTGGTCTGGTTACTGCGCGACCTTCCACCGCTGATGATTTTCGAGGGATCGAAAAAGGGCCAGGGAGTCATCGATCAGCTATTACCCATGCTGATCGCCCGCATGCCGCAATACGAACACACCCTGATGCGAGTCAATCGCGCTCGCGGCTTGCAAATGCTCCACGAGCCCTCCCTCACGTGCGATGCGGCGCTGAACTGGAGCAAGGAGCGCGCTGGCTGGATTGCGTTTTCCATTCCGGTCTTTCGCGCCATGAGTAACGGCCTGGCAGTGCGGCGCATTGATCGAGAGGCGCTGGCGCCCTTTATCAAGGACGGCGAAGTGGACCTGGCGGCCCTGCTGACCAGTGGCCGGGAGAAACTGGGCATTATTGCCGAGCGCAATTACGGCGAATATCTCGACGCGCTGCTCAAACAAGCGCCAGCCAACTCACTGACTCTCCATTACGGGAACGATGCGTTGGGCAGCCTGTTGCAAATGCAACGCCTGGGGCGCTTGCGGACGCTGTTGGGGTACCGTTCGGAGATCCGCTACCAGGCCCAGCAGCAAGGGATCGCGGAAGAGGAACTGCAGTTCTACCCGATTCGCGGCACGGGTAAATACCTGTCCGGCTACATCGGCTGTACCGACACCCCTCAGGGCCGGCAGGCGATCATCGAGATCAACCAAGTGCTGCGCACCCTGCCCCACGATCACTTGAGCGAGGCATATGCCGCCTGGCTGGACCCCGAAAGCCGCAGCGACTACCTGGAAGCCAGTCGGGTATTTTTCCTGCAGCAGGCCGGGCAATGACAAATCGCAGGCAAAAAGAAACCCCGAGAAGTGGGGAGACGACTCGGGGTTAAACGTGGCCTACATAAAGACCAGTGGCAGCAAGCTACAAGCACCGGAGCACAATGCTCGATCCTGCTGTTACATGGTCTGACTGACCCGAGCGCAGGAAGGTTCCCACAAAAAACAATTCAATTTCGGTTGGCCAGGATCTTGTCCTGGGCAGCATTGCGCAACGCCGCGATGACGCAGGGCTCCAGCCTGCCTTCGGCAATCAGCACGTCGCGATGCAATCCGTCGACGACATCCGTCAGCAGACGCTTGCTGGTCAGTTGGGCCTGATTGAACGCCCGTTCGACCACGATCGCGCCGGTCGCATTTTTCAGTGTCACCAGGCATTCGCCATGGGTTCCCGACGGGGTCAACGTTACCTGATACGGGCTCAGAGCTTCACCGAGCAATAGACTGATACTTTCCATCTCGATCACCACTCAATAGTCCGAAAACAAAGTGCCAGAGGCGTTCCTACAGTAAATGACCACGGGCTCGAGAAGAAAGTTCTGGATACCGACTGCTGGTGAACCTGCGCTGCGGGTCAATAGAGCATGCACGGCCAAGATGACAGATAGAAAACAGCCGCGTCATGCCTGCTGCTTGCGCTTGCCGATATCGGTCCATCCACCCAGCAGGCCCCGCAATTGTCCGTCGGCACCGTAAAAAGGCACCGTCCACTGATAGATATGTCTGACGCCGTTGTTGAACTTCAATTGACGCTCACTGAAGCGCGTCTTGCGCGTACCGAGCTGGGCCATGAACTCTGCGTGCAGCAGTTCAGCAGTCTCTTTGGGCAAGACATCCAGTTCAATCAGCTGTCGTCCCTGAACCTGGTCGAAACGGGTCGACAAGCCTTCCTCATAACTTTTGTTGCACATGATCAAACGCCCTTCCAGATCGCGAACAAACATCGGATCGGGCATGGCGTCCATCAACGCGTGCTGGAAGGTGAGTTGATCACTCAGACTTTTCTCGGCATCCAGGCGCTGCTGGATCAATATCGTGAGCCGTCGGTTCCAGAGCAGGGACAACAAGCCGAACAGACTGACGATAAACATTCCCCAGCAGCCCCACTCGGCGAGTCGATTCCAGGTACCGGGCACCTTGACGGGGACAATCCCATTGAGCCATTTCAGGCGCATGGCGCGCAGTTCGGCAGGATCAAGCGCCTCAAGCGCCTTGTTGAGAATGCTCGACAGCTGAGGTTGACCTTTGCGGACGGCCAGGTGGTCCGCCTCCCATTTGCCCTCCACCGTATACCCGACCTTGAGTTGCCCGGACGGATAGAGGTGGGCTCCGGTTTCGTTTTCGATGGTGGCATAGGCCTCGCCGCTCTCGACCAGCGCCCGGGCCTCCGCGTAGGTTTTAACCGAGCGCAGCTCGATGTCCGAATAGTCGCGGCGAATCGTAGCCTCCAGCGCATGCCGGGTCGGCAACACCAGAACCCTTCCCGACAGCTGCTCCAGCGATTGCACCTCTGGCGCTCCGGCCCGCCCGACGAACACCCAGCCAGCACCACCGAATGCATGACTGAAATCCAGAAACGTCTTGCGTTCGTCATTCATCGCCAGCGTCGTGCTCATGTCCGCTGCACCACTTTCCAGGCGCCCGAGCAACTGATCGGTGGAAAACGACTCTTCGTGAACAAACCGCAACCCCGTCATCGCGCTGATGCGGTTGAGCAGATCATTGTTCAAGCCATTCCATTGGCCGTGCTTATCCTTGAACAGGTACAACGGATATTGCACCGACGCGACGACGACATTTGAATGCTCGGCAATCCACTTCAACTCCTGAGCATCCAGCTCGATCCTGGGGCCAGCCACCGTCCCTTTGGAATCGGTTGCCGCCAATTGCGACGCGCTCCCCCATTGAGCAAAGCCCAGGGTGCCGAGTAAAAAAAACATCCAGCACGCGGCTGGTTTTAACCCTATGAAAAACAGCATTGCCACTTCCTTCGTGATCAACTCGCCCGTCCTTCATAGGGCGAAAACCCAGCAAGTGTGACATGCAGAAATGAGAAAGCCCGTCAGGAGACGGGCTTCAAAATGTGACAGATTTAATTGGTTACAGAGGCTTGCCGCGGTTGCCATGCTTGCTGACAAAGGCCTGCACGGCTTTCAAGTCATTTGGCAGCACGGTGCAGCGCTCATCTCGCTCAAACAAATCAGAAAGATGTGCAGGTAGTTCGAGTGCTTTTCCTACACCTGCTTTTTCCACTGCGTCGGGGAATTTGACCGGATGCGCCGTACCGAGGATCACCATCGGGATATCCAGGCTGCGACGGCACTCGCGCGCTGCCTTCACGCCGATGGCAGTGTGCGGATCCAGCAGCTCGCCGGTTTGCTCGAAAACCTCGGCAATGGTTTCGCAAGTTTGAGCGTCATCCACGGCCAGCGAATCGAACAGCTTGCGAGCTTCGGTCCAGCGTTCCTGTTCGACGCTGAAACCGCCACCTTGTTTGAAGGTGTCCATCAACCCGGCGATCGCTGCACCGTTGCGACCGTGCAGGTCGAACAGCAGGCGTTCGAAGTTCGACGACACCATGATGTCCATCGACGGCGACAGCGTGGCGTGCAGGGTGTCCTTGACGTACTGATTGCCGCTCATGAAGCGGTGCAGGATGTCGTTGCGGTTGGTGGCGACGATCAACTGGTTGATCGGCAGGCCCATGTTGCGCGCCAGGTAACCGGCGAAAATGTCGCCGAAGTTGCCGGTCGGCACCGAGAACGATACCGAACGTGCCGGGCCGCCCAACTGCAGGGCTGCATGGAAGTAGTAAACGATCTGGGCCATGATTCGCGCCCAGTTGATCGAGTTCACCGCCACCAGACGCGTGCCTTTGAGGAAGCTCTGGTCGGCGAAGCTGGCCTTGACCATTTCCTGGCAGTCATCGAAGTTGCCTTCGATGGCGATGTTATGGATGTTCTCGCCGAAGATGGTGGTCATCTGGCGGCGCTGCACTTCGGACACGCGGTTGTGCGGGTGCAGGATAAAGATGTCGACGTTTTCGCAATGCTTGCAGCCTTCGATGGCGGCCGAGCCGGTGTCGCCGGAGGTGGCGCCGACAATCACAACGCGCTCACCCCGTTTTTCCAGCACGTAGTCGAGCAGACGACCCAGCAGCTGCAAGGCGAAGTCTTTGAACGCGAGGGTCGGACCGTGGAACAGCTCCAGCACCCATTCGTTACCGTTCAGCTGACGCAATGGTGCCACGGCGTTGTGGGAAAACACGCCGTAGGTTTCTTCCAGAATCTTTTTGAAATCGGCATCAGGGATGCTGCCGGTGACGAACGGGCGCATCACCCGGAAGGCCAGCTCGTGATACGGCAGGCCGGCCCACGAAGCGATTTCTTCCTGGGTGAAGCGTGGCAGGTTTTCCGGGACGTACAGACCACCGTCCGTGGCCAGGCCGGCCAGCAGGACGTCTTCGAAATTCAGGGCCGGTGCCTGGCCGCGGGTACTGATATAACGCATGACTGGCTCCAATAGACAGTGTTCGCAAACCCGGGCCCGCAGGCGAGCCCGGTGAACGATAACGGCTTAGTTCAGGTGCTCGACGCGGATCCGTACGACCGGACCGACTACGCCCGCCAAGGCTTCCAGGGCGGCGATCGCGTCGTTCATGTGCTGTTCCAGCACGCGGTGAGTCAGCAGGATCATCGGCACCAGGCCGTCGTGTTCTTCGACTTCCTTCTGCATGATCGATTCGATGTTGATGCCGCGCTCCGACAGGATGCTCGCCACCTGCGCCAACACGCCCGGATGATCCTTGGCCTGGATGCGCAGGTAATAGGAGCTTTCGCAGGCCTCGATCGGCAGGATCGGGTGGGCCGACAGCGAATCCGGCTGGAACGCCAGGTGCGGTACGCGGTTTTCCGGGTCGGACGTCATGGCGCGAACCACGTCCACCAGATCGGCGATCACCGACGAAGCGGTCGGCTCCATGCCAGCGCCAGCGCCGTAGAACAGGGTCGAACCGGCAGCATCACCGTTGACCATCACTGCGTTCATCACGCCGTTGACGTTGGCGATCAGGCGATCGGCCGGGATCAGCGTCGGGTGCACGCGCAACTCGATGCCGGCCGCGGTGCTGCGCGCCACGCCCAGGTGCTTGATGCGATAGCCCAGCGCTTCGGCGTAGTTCACGTCAGCGGTGGTCAGCTTGGTGATGCCTTCGGTGTAGGCCTTGTCGAATTGCAGCGGAATACCGAAGGCGATGGACGCCAGGATCGTCAGTTTGTGGGCGGCGTCGATGCCTTCAACGTCGAAGGTCGGATCGGCCTCGGCGTAACCCAGGGCTTGAGCCTCGGCGAGTACGTCTTCGAAGGTACGGCCCTTCTCACGCATTTCGGTGAGGATGAAGTTACCGGTGCCGTTGATGATGCCGGCGACCCAGTTGATGCGGTTGGCCGACAGGCCTTCACGAATCGCCTTGATCACCGGGATGCCACCGGCCACGGCGGCTTCGAACGCCACAATCACGCCCTTCTCGCGGGCCTTGGCGAAAATTTCATTACCGTGAACGGCGATCAACGCCTTGTTCGCGGTCACCACATGTTTTCCGTTCTCGATCGCTTTGAGTACCAGCTCGCGGGCAACGGTGTAGCCGCCCATCAGCTCTATGACGATGTCGATCTCAGGGTTCGTGGCCACTTCGAAGACATCGTTGGTAATCGCAATACCGGTCGTCTGGAACTGAGGCTTTGGCGTGCGCATGGCAATTTGTGCCACTTCGATTCCACGCCCGGCACGACGAGAAATTTCCTCGGCGTTACGCTGAAGTACGTTGAAGGTACCGCCACCGACGGTCCCTAACCCACAGATGCCTACTTTGACCGGTTTCACTGTGAACTCCCCATAAAACGGCCGACTCAAGGCCGGCCGTGAAAACAACCGCATACTCGCGGCTCTCTATTAATGGCTCGGCGAACACTGCCGTCGAACCATGATCGTCAATGGCTGGCCGTGACGATGCGAATTTATTTCGCGTCCAGCGCCAGTTTGGCGACTTGTGGCGCTGGCTGGTAGCCCGGAATGACCTGGCCGTCGGCCAAAACGATGGCCGGTGTACCGTTCACGCCAATCGACTGGCCGAGGGCGAACTGCTTGGAAACCGGGTTATCGCACTTGGCGGCCTTGATTTCCTTGCCGTCGACCATCTTGTCCATCGCCGCTTTCTTGTCTTTGGAGCACCAGACCGCTTGCAGCTGCTCATCACCCGGCGAGCCCAGGCCCTGGCGCGGGAAGGCGACATAACGCACTTCGATGCCGCGCTTGTTCAGCTCAGGCACTTCGGCGTGCAGTTTGTGGCAGTACGGGCAGGTGGTGTCGGTGAACACGGTGATGTGCGATTTGGTTTCGCCGATCGCGGGGTAGACCACGGTTTCCGCGACTGGAATGGCGTTGACCAGTTTGGACACGCCCAGGCGTTCGGTCTTCTCGGTCAGGTTGACCGGTTTGCCGTCCTTGAGCTGGAACATATACCCCTGAACGACGTACTGGCCGTCGGCGCTGGCGTAGAGCACGCGGCTGCCCTTGAGCTTGACTTCGTACAGGCCCGGCAGCGGGCTGGCGGAGATGCTTTCTACCGGCACTTCCAGCTGGAGGTTTTCCAGGCTTTTACGAATGGCTTTGTCGGCCGCGTCATCGGCGACGGCAAAGGTGCTGACCAACGCAATGGCTGCGGCGGCGAAAATCTGGGTCAGACGCATGAGAACTCCTGAAGGCGGACAAATGGGACGATCAGAACGCCCGTGCCGAAACACCGGGTCATAAACGCCCATCGTGCAAACCGGCAAAGCCTACCACATAAGGCCCTTGTGGCGAGGGGGCTTGCCCCCGTTGGGTTGCGAAGCAGCCCCATTTTGACGATCTCAAGCAGCCAGATAGACCGGTGTGTGCGACTTGACGACTGCTGCGCAGCCGAACGGGGGTAAACCCCCTCGCCACAGGTGAGCATTCCACTTCAGGAATTGTGTTATCCGCGGGGGTGGTGTTTGGCGTGCAGGTCCTGCAAGCGGGCGCGGGCGACGTGGGTGTAGATCTGCGTAGTCGACAGATCGCTGTGGCCGAGCAGCATTTGCACCACCCGCAGGTCGGCGCCGTGGTTGAGCAAGTGGGTGGCAAAGGCATGACGCAGGGTATGCGGCGACAACGACTTGCCGATCCCGGCAACCTTGGCCTGGTGCTTGATGCGATGCCAGAAGGTCTGCCGCGTCATCTGCTCGCCACGCTGGCTGGGGAACATGACATCGCTGGGACGCCCGCCAAGCAGCTCCTGGCGGCCATCGCGCAGGTAACGCTCGACCCAGACAATCGCCTCTTCGCCCATCGGCACCAGCCGCTCCTTGCTGCCCTTGCCCATCACCCGCAAAACGCCTTGGCGCAGGTTGACCTGTTCCAGCGTCAGGCTGATCAGTTCCGTCACGCGCAAGCCGCAGGCATAAAGCACTTCGAGCATGGCGCGGTCGCGTTGGCCGATGGCTTCGCTCAAGTCCGGAGCCTTCAACAGCGCTTCTACGTCTGCTTCCGACAGAGATTTGGGCAACGGCCTACCGAGTTGAGGCATATCGACCCGTAACGTGGGATCGACCGCGATCAACTTTTCCCGCAGCAGATAACGATAAAAGCCGCGCACCCCCGAGAGAAATCTCGCGGTGGAACGGGGCTTGTAATTTTGCTCCAGACGCCAGGCCAAGTGATCGAGGATCAACTCGCGTCCGGCGTTGATCAGCTCCAGGTTTTTTTCCTGCAGCCAGCCGTTGAACAGGGCAAGGTCGCTGCGATAGGCATCGCGGGTGTTATCGGAAAGACCTTTCTCCAGCCATAGCGCGTCGAGAAACTGGTCTATCAAAGGATGATCGATGGCGGGCATAAAGGCTCAGGCAAGACCGACAGTACGGTCAGGGAAGATAAATCGCAGGCAACAAAAAAGCAGCCCGTAGGCTGCTTTTTTCTGCATCGGAAGCTGGACTTAAGCCAGTTTTTCCTTGATGCGAGCTGCTTTACCGGACAGGTCACGCAGGTAGTACAGCTTGGCTTTACGTACGTCACCGCGACGTTTAACGGCCATGCTGTCGATTTGCGGGCTGTAGGTCTGGAAAGTACGCTCTACGCCAACACCGTTGGAGATTTTACGAACGGTGAAAGCACTGTTTACGCCGCGGTTACGCTTGGCGATAACAACACCTTCGAACGCTTGCAGACGCGAACGGTCGCCTTCCTTCACTTTCACCTGAACGACAATGGTGTCGCCCGGGGCAAAGGTAGGGATCTCTTTGGTCATCTGCTCTGCTTCGAGTGCAAGGATGATTTTGTTAGTCATGCTGTGCTCCTAAGGTAAATCGTCGGATCTACCATCGATACGTTGTTAACTATCGTCCCGCTCGCGGATGTATTCCTCGAGCAGCTTCTTCTCTTCTCCAGAAAGCGAGCGGCTTTCCAGAAGATCGGCGCGTCGTTCAAAGGTCCTACCAAGGGACTGCTGTAAACGCCAACGCCGGATATGCGCGTGATTGCCACTTAGCAATACGTCGGGAACACGCTGATCCGCATACACCTCCGGTCGGGTGTAGTGCGGGCAATCCAGCAAACCATCCGTAAAGGAATCTTCCTCGGCGGAGTCCGCATGCCCTAAAGCTCCAGGCAGCAGTCGTGTAACCGCATCGATCAGGACCATCGCCGGCAGCTCGCCGCCAGACAGTACATAGTCGCCAATCGACCACTCTTCATCGACATGAGCATCAATAAAACGCTCGTCAATGCCTTCATAGCGGCCGGCAATCAGGATCAATGCATCCAGATTCGCCAACTCGCGTACCGCCGACTGAGTCAGTTGACGGCCTTGGGGGGACAGGTAAATCACCTTCGCCGCCTCCCCGGCTGCTGCCTTGGCCTGAACCAACGCATCTTCCAGGGGCTTGATCTTCATCACCATGCCCGGACCACCGCCAAATGGGCGATCGTCCACAGTGTGATGTCGATCCGTCGTGTAGTCTCGCGGATTCCAACAGGTGAGCTGCAAGAGCCCCTGTTTCACCGCACGACTGGTGATGCCGTACTCGCTGATGGCGGAGAACATCTCGGGAAACAAACTGATCACTTCTACGCGCAAGTTAGCCACGCTTAGAAGTCCGCATCCCATTCCACCTTCATCTCGCCTGCGGCAAGGTCGACAGCCAACACGCATTGCTCCGTATAGGGCAACAGGCGTTCGCGATCATCCAGGCTGCCAGCGCAAGGCTTGACCACCATTACATCATTGGCGCCGGTTTCCAGAAGATGATCGATTTTCCCGAGCAATTGCCCGAGTTGATCAATGACCTTCAGACCTTCCAGCTGGTACCAGTAGTACTCGCCGTCGGTCAATTCAGGGAACAGGTTGCGCGGCACGCAGATCTCATAACCGGCCAGAAGACGCGCTTCTTCACGATCATCGAGACCCTTGAGCTTTGCGACCAGGAACTTGTCGTTCCCGCGTCCGCTGACCAGCTCGACCTGTTTCACATTGCCTTCGCGCTTGAGCGTCCAGGTTTTGTACTGCAACAGGTTTTCAGTCGGATCAGTAAAGGAATACACCTTCACTTCGCCGCGAACGCCATGAACCGAGTAAATTTTGCCGATAACGATCAAATCATCAGCAACAGCTGGCGTCGCGTTCATATTGCTCAGGCCGCAGCCTTAGCCGCGTCTTTCAGCAACTGAGCAACACGCTCGGAAGGCTGTGCACCAACGCTCAGCCAGTAGGCTACGCGCTCTTGGTTCACGGACAGACGGACTTCTTGACCACGAGCAACAGGGTTGAAGAAACCAACCTGTTCCTTGTGCGAACCGTCGCGCGGGTTGCGGCTGTCGGTTACGGTCAAGTGGTAAAACGGGCGCTTTTTGGAGCCGCCAAGGGCAAGACGGATTGTTAGCATGTGAACATCGTTCCTGTAGTCGGTGCTGCAAATCTAAAGGCACAGCGGGCATAGGTGCCCGAAAGGCCGCATATTCTAAGGAATATCCGGACTTTTGCAAATGTCTTTTTCCAGCGGTCTTTCGGCCGCCATCAAGATTTGCTATAGAGCCGTCGTTGAAAACGGCCAGTCAGCTCCCGCCAAGTGCGGGTTTGCTGGAGATCCCACTTCCGTGTGGGAGGTGCAAGGGCAAGCCCTTGCGTAAATTATTTACATTCTTGGCATGCCGCCGCCGGGCAACATACCGCCCATGCCGCGCATCATTTTGGCCATTCCGCCTTTTGCGGAGAACTTCTTCATCATCTTCTGCATCTGCTTGTGCTGCTTGATCAAGCGACCGATGTCCTGCACCTGAGTGCCGGAACCCATGGCGATCCGGCGTTTGCGCGAACCGCTGATCATCTCAGGGTCGCGGCGCTCGGCCGGGGTCATGGAATTGATGATGGCTTCCATCTGCTTGAATTGTTTCTCTGCCGCACCCTGGGCGTTGCCCATCTGCGCCAGGTTCATACCGCCCATGTTTGGCAGTTTGTCCATGAGGCCGCCGAGGCCGCCCATGTTTTTCATCTGTTGCAGCTGATCGCGGAAGTCTTCGAGGTCGAAACCCTTGCCCTTCTTCAGCTTCTTGGCCAGTTTGTCGGCCTTGTCCTTGTCGAGGGTCTGTTCGGCCTGCTCGATCAGGCTGAGCACATCGCCCATCCCGAGGATGCGCGAAGCAATACGTTCAGGATGGAACGGCTCGAGCGCGTCGCTCTTCTCGCCCATACCGATGAACTTGATCGGCTTGCCGGTGATTGCGCGCACCGACAGTGCAGCACCGCCACGGGCATCACCGTCGACCTTGGTCAGGATCACACCGGTCAGCGGCAGCGCGTCGCCAAAGGCCTTGGCCGTGTTGGCGGCGTCCTGGCCGGTCATGGCGTCGACCACGAACAGCGTTTCGACCGGGTTGATCGCGGCATGCAGCGCCTTGATCTCGCCCATCATCTCTTCATCGATGTGCAGGCGACCGGCGGTATCGACGATGACCACGTCGATGAATTTCAGTTTTGCTTCTTTAATAGCCGCTTGCGCGATGTCGACCGGCTTCTGGCTCAGGTCGGACGGGAAGAAGGTTACGCCGACTTCACCGGCGAGCATTTCCAGCTGCTTGATCGCCGCCGGGCGGTAAACGTCCGCCGATACGACCATGACCGACTTCTTCTTGCGCTCTTTGAGAAAGCGCGCAAGTTTGCCGGCGGTAGTGGTTTTACCCGCGCCCTGCAAACCGGCCATCAGCACGACGGCCGGAGGAACGGCGCTCAGGTTCAAGTCTTCGTTGGCCGCGCCCATCAGGCTTTCGAGTTCGGCCTGGACGATCTTCACGAAGGCCTGGCCCGGCGTCAGGCTGCGCGACACCTCGGTGCCGACGGCGCGTTCCTTGACCGAATTGACGAAGTCCTTGACGACCGGCAGGGCGACGTCAGCTTCGAGCAACGCCATGCGCACTTCGCGCAGGGTGTCTTTGATGTTGTCTTCGGTCAGCTTGGCCTTGCCGGTGACATGGCGCAGCGTCTGCGAGAGACGGTCGGTTAAGTTTTCAAACATTGCGCGATCCTTTCAGGCCCTGTGTAGACCGGGATAATGGCGGCCCAGACCGGAATAAACATGTGCTCGGCGAGCCTGCGGCGTGGGCAGGTCGCGGATTATAGCGAAGACTGCGTCTGGCGGACACCTCGTCGTCAGCTTGCATGGTCTTTCGTGCTGTAGGGGTTCTATGCCAAACTCAGCGCCTTTCGGGCTTGCCTAACAGGATTTATGCTCCCCTTGCCACCCAGTTTGCTAGTTACCCTCGCCGCCGCCTGCTTATACGCCGCTGCGACCCTCTATCAGGGCACTCGCCTGGCCACCGGTGCCAAGGCGAACAAACGCCTGCTGGTCACGCTCGGCGTGCTCGCCGTGCTGGCTCATAGCGCCAGCCTGTTCACCCACCTGCTGACACCGATTGGCCTGGGCCTGGATTTTTTCAGCGCCGCCAGCCTGATTGCCGCCGCGGTGATTGCCCTGACGCTGTTGGCCTGCTCACGGATCCCGGTGGAAAACCTGCTTATATTGCTGTTCCCGCTCGGCGCCGCCACCGTACTGCTCGCACAGCTCGCCCCCGCCGGCACCGTGCAGATCATCGACGAAGAGCCGGGCATCCTCGCCCATATCCTGCTGTCGATCCTCGCCTACGGCATGTTCACCATTGCGGTGTTCCAGGCGTTGCTGCTACTGGTTCAAGACCATCAGCTCAAGCACAAACACCCGTCCGGCCTGATCAAGAACTTCCCGCCGCTGCAAACCATGGAAAGCCTGCTGTTCGGTTTCCTCTGGGCCGGCTGGACCCTGCTGTCGCTGTCGCTGATTTCCGGCTGGCTGTTCGTGGACAATCTTTTCGCCCAGCACCTGGTGCACAAAACCTTGCTGGCCTGCCTGGCCTGGATCGTTTTCAGCGTGCTGCTATGGGGGCGCAATCGCCTCGGCTGGCGCGGACACAAGGCCATTCGCTGGACCCTCGCCGGTTTCTGCCTGCTGATGCTGGCCTATTTCGGCAGTAAACTGGTCCGTGAATACATCCTGCATATCTGACGGGCGGCATTAATGGACGACTTGCCCATAGGGCCGATGCTCGCGGTAATGGCCCTGCTGATTTTATGGTCGGGGCTGTTTACCGCCATCGAAGCGGCGCAACAGCACTTGCTCGCCCAGCGAACCGCTTCGCGTTCGAGCGACAAACCGGTGGCAAAGCTGAGCTTTTCGCTCAATAGCCTGATCCTCTGCAACACCCTATGCCGCGCATTGGTGGTGGTCATCAGCACCTTGCTGGCGATTTTCATTTGGGCGGAAAACGGTCCATGGATCGCCTGCCTGGGGGCTGGCGCTGTGCTTCTGGTGTTCGCCGACTACCTGCCGCGCACCCTCGCCGCCCGTTATCCGGACGCCGTCCTGGCCCTGGGCAACACCTTGCTTGGCGTACCACTGAAAATCATCTATCCCGCCGCCTGGCTGCTCAATGGCATAAGCCAACTGCTGATGCGACCGTTCGCCCGCCAAGTCAAAGTGGTGCAGCAGAGCGAAGACGAGACCCCGAACGATCGGCACGACGATCACGAACACGCCGTCTGCCGCCCGCACCCGCTGTCAGGCATCCATGCGCTGGACAACATCACGGTCAACGACATTCTGGTGCCACGCAGTGACGTCGAAGGGGTCAATCTGGATGACTCCCTCGAGGAGATCATCGAACAGCTTCGCGCCAATAAACGCACGCGCTTGCCGGTTTTCCACAGCGACATCAATCAGGTCGAAGCGGTGCTCAATACCCGCCAGATCCGTCATCTGCTGCCCGACGCCAGCCTGACCCGTGAAGCACTGCTGTCAGCGTGTCACGACCCCTACTTCGTGCCGGAAAGCACTCCGTTGCAATTGCAGCTGCTGAATTTCCACAAACAACAGCGACGCCTGGGCATGGTGGTCGACGAGTACGGTGAAGTGCTTGGCATCGTCACCCTGGAAGACATTCTCGAAGAAATCGTCGGCGAGTTCGAAAGCCAGCACAGCCTGGATAACCCGCATATCCACCCACAGGCCGATGGCCGCCTGGTGATCGAAGGTGCAGCGTCGATTCGCGAACTGAACAAGAGCCTGGGCTGGCACTTGCCGAGCGACGGCCCGAAAACCCTCAACGGGTTGGTGACCGAGGCCCTGGAGACGATTCCGGACAGTGCGGTATGCCTGAAGATCGGGCGTTATCGGCTGGAGATTCTGGAGACTGAAGACAATCGCGTCAGTCGCGTATTGATCTGGCATACCAGTTCAGTGCCTGTTGTTATCTAAGACCCAGCACGTACCTTGTGGCGAGGGGGCAAGCCCCCTCGCCACAATTCCATCGCCAGTCCTTGGCCCCTTGTTCGATCGTTAGCCTCCTTCCTATAATCCCCCCAGCTTACCAAAGCCCCGCCATACCCCCGTGCTACCCGCACCCCGCATCAAACCCACATCCCTGGGTGTTCGACCATAATAATTCGCTCCACTGGGGCACATGACTGTCAGGGATAACCGCATGACGACCAGCACGACTTATAACGACACCGCGCCTGCACAACCGACGAACTCCGCCACCCGCGTGGCGACCGCGAGTTTCATCGGCACCGCCATCGAGTTCTACGACTTCTACGTCTATGCCACTGCCGCTGCGCTGGTGATCGGTCCGGTGTTTTTTCCGCAGACCTCCGGCACAGCCCAGATGCTGTCGGCATTCCTCACCTTCGGCATCGCCTTCCTGGCTCGACCGCTGGGCTCAGCGCTTTTCGGTCACTTCGGCGACCGTATCGGGCGCAAATCGACACTGGTTGCCTCGCTGCTGCTGATGGGCGTATGCACCACGCTGATCGGCGTGCTCCCGGGTTACGACAGCATTGGCGCCTGGGCGCCGATCCTGCTTTGCGTGCTGCGCTTCGGCCAAGGCCTGGGACTCGGCGGCGAATGGGGCGGCGCGGCGTTGCTGGCGACGGAGAATGCACCGAAGGGCAAACGCGCCTGGTTTGGCATGTTCCCGCAACTCGGCCCCTCGATTGGTTTCCTCGCGGCCAACGGCCTGTTTCTTACACTGGCCATGACCCTGGACGACGAGCAGTTCCGCTCATGGGGCTGGCGGATTCCGTTCCTGCTCAGTGCCGCGCTGGTGATGGTTGGCCTGTACGTGCGGCTCAAGCTTCACGAAACCCCGGTATTTGCCAACGCAATGGCGCGCCAGGAGCGGGTGAAAATCCCGCTGGTCGAGCTGTTCAGCCAATATTGGGCACCGATGCTGCTGGGTGCCGGATCGATGGTGGTGTGCTACGCGCTGTTCTATATCTCGACGGTGTTTTCGCTGAGCTATGGCGTGTCGACGCTCGGCTACACCCGCGAGACCTTCCTCGCGCTGCTGTGCTTCGCCGTGCTGTTCATGGCCGCCGCCACGCCGCTGTCGGCCTTGGCCAGTGATCGATACGGGCGCAAACCGGTGCTGATCATCGGCGGTGTGCTGGCGATTCTGTCCGGTTTCCTGATGGAGCCCCTGTTGACCCAAGGTTCGACCTGGGGCGTGGCGCTGTTTCTGTGCATCGAGCTGTTTCTGATGGGCGTGACGTTTGCGCCGATGGGCGCACTGCTGCCGGAACTGTTTCCAACCCACGTGCGTTATACCGGTGCGTCGGCGGCCTACAACCTGGGCGGCATTGTCGGGGCCTCGGCGGCACCGTTCTTCGCCCAGAAGCTGGTGGCGATGGGTGGTTTGAGTTATGTCGGCGGGTATGTGTCGGGGGCGGCGGTGCTGAGCTTGATTGCTGTGCTGTGCCTGAAGGAAACGCGTGATAACGATCTGAATCGAGTGGCCTGAAGAAAAAGCAAAAGCTTCGCGAGCAAGCCCGCTCCCACATTAGATTTTGGATGTATACAAAATCTGTGTTCACACCGGTCAAGTGTGGGAGCGGGCTTGCTCGCGAATGGCGCGACTCGGTTACAACTCTACAACAACAGCCTGGGAAGCGCGGGTCGCTTTAGCCCGTGCAGCCTCAATCGACTCATCCCGCGCCAACGCCACACCCATCCGGCGCTGACCATTGACCTCAGGCTTGCCGAACAGACGCAACGCCGTATCCGGCTCGCTCAACGCAGCACCGAGATTGGCGAAAGCTGTCTGAGTCGACTGCCCTTCCACCAGAATCACCGCCGAAGCCGATGGCCCGAACTGACGGATCAATGGAATCGGCAGGCCCAGAATCGCCCGTGCGTGCAGTGCGAATTGCGACAGGTCCTGGGAAATCAACGTCACCAGACCGGTGTCATGTGGACGCGGCGAGACTTCGCTGAACCAGACTTGATCGCCTTTGATGAACAGCTCGACACCAAACAGACCACGGCCACCCAAGGCTTCAGTGACGGCTTTGGCAACGCGCTCGGATTCGGCCAGGGCAATCGGGCTCATGGCTTGTGGCTGCCAGGATTCCTGATAGTCGCCCTTCTCCTGACGGTGGCCGACTGGCGCGCAGAACGTAGTGCCGCCAACGTGGCGCACGGTCAACAGGGTGATTTCGTAGTCAAAGTCGATAAAGCCTTCGACGATCACGCGGCCTTTACCGGCACGGCCACCTTCTTGCGCGTAATCCCAAGCGGTTTTCACGTCATCGGCGCTGCGCAGCAGGCTCTGGCCTTTGCCCGACGAGCTCATCACCGGCTTGACCACACAGGGGAAACCGAGGTCTTCGACAGCCTTGCTGTAATCCTCGAAGGTGTCGGCAAAGTGGTACGGCGAGGTCGGCAGGTCCAGTTCTTCAGCGGCCAGACGACGGATGCCTTCGCGGTTCATGGTCAATTGCGCGGCGCGAGCAGTCGGAATCACCGTGAAGCCTTCGGCTTCCAGTTCCACGAGGGTCGCGGTGGCAATGGCTTCGATTTCCGGCACGATGAAATGCGGCTTTTCGGCTTCGATCACCGCACGCAGGGCGGCGCCGTCGAGCATGTTGATCACATGGCTGCGATGCGCGACCTGCATGGCCGGCGCGTTGGCGTAGCGATCCACGGCAATCACTTCAACGCCCAGGCGTTGCAGCTCGATCACCACTTCCTTGCCCAACTCACCACAGCCACACAGCAGTACGCGGGTCGCGGTTGGCGACAATGGAGTTCCGATACGGGTCATCTCAGGTCCTCAAAGGAGCGGATCATCGAGGGACGCGACGCCTGGCGCGCTTCCCATGGGGAGAAAGCGCGGCATTTTACATGAACCGGCGGGTTTGGCTTCAGCTGACGACTGCCTGCTTGCGCAAGCGCCAGGCCATCACGATCCACACCACGGTCACTCCTGCGAACTTCGAGCCCATGGCCGTGAGGATCACGCCTGGAGTAAAAGCATCGATCATGCCGAAGAAAATGAAGGTATCGAGGGGAATGCTCAGCGCCGAACTTATCCACAGGCGGTCGTGCAAGGGACGCTTGGTGATGCTGAACACCAGCCAGTCGATGCACTCCGAGACGGCGAACGCCGTGGCGCTGGCCAGCGCGATGGAGGGATCGGATGTCACGTAGGACAACACCAGCGCTGCCAGCATCGCCACGATTGCGCCATGGCCGAAACGGGTTTGCACCATGTCGCGCAAAACGAAGATCAAACCACCCCAGGCCGACCAGATGATGTCCAGGTGCGGGGCGGTGGAAAAGGCGTAGTTGGTCAGCACGACGCTGCTGATGTAGGCGATCAGGAAGAGCATGGGACGGCGGGATACCTGTCAATTTGGCGCACAGGGTACTTTATCTTTGGCTCACAAATAACCTGTGGCGAGGGGGCTCGCCCCCGTTCGGCTGCGCAGGAGTCGTAAATTCGGTATGCGCGGTGGGTCTGGCTGAACACGATTGCAGGTTTTAGCGCTGTTTCGCAGCGCAACGGGGCGATACGGCGTTCCGACAAGCCCCCTCGCCACAAAAGCCCCAATACCTCAGGTATCGGATTTTGAAGGCAGCATCCAGAGAATCCCGCTGGATTTGGCCCGCTCATGACACAACCCCAACACCGTGCGCCGCTCTTCGTTGTCCATCCGGCTCCAGCGGGTGATTTCTTCCACTGTGCGCTGACACCCGGTGCAAATATCGTCTTCATCCAGCGCGCATATATTCACGCAAGGCGATCGAACCGGGCGTTCGGGCGTGCTCATTCTTCCTGCTCGACCAGATCGCGGGCATAACGTTGCGAGTTATGCACATAGTGAGCAGCACTGGCTTCCAGCATTTTTTTCTGCGGCTCCGTCAGCTCTCGTACTACTTTGCCGGGGGAGCCCATGACCAGCGAACCGTCTGGAATCTCCTTGCCCTCACCGATGAGTGAGTTGGCGCCGATGATGCAGTTCTTGCCGATTTTCGCGCCGTTGAGGATCACCGCGTTAATCCCGATCAAGCTGTAATCGCCCACCGTGCAGCCATGAAGCATGGCGTTATGGCCGATGGTCACGCCGGTGCCGATGGTCAGGGGATAACCCATGTCGGTGTGCATCACCGTGCCGTCCTGGACGTTGCTGTTCTTGCCGATCAGGATCAGTTCGTTGTCGCCACGCAGCACCGCGTTGAACCAGACGTTGGCACCCTCTTCCAGCTTGACCTTGCCCACCAGCACGGCATTGGGTGCGACCCAGCTCTGCGGATGGGTTTCGACACGGGCGTCGCCCAGGCGATATTTCATCTTGTTGTCCTCAAGGCCAGGCTGGCTCACTTGCAAAAATCGGCTTCACGCCATACGGGCGATGGCGTCAGGTATTGATAAATGTCTTGGGTGGCTGGTGCAGGCTGATTTTGGCGTCATAGAGCAGGTTGATCAACTCGACGATCATAATCGCCGTGAGGCCCCAGATTTTGTACTCGCCATAACGATAGCTCGGCACGTACCAACTGCGCCCCTGGTAATCGATTCGATGGGTGTGCTCGCGTGGGTCCTTGCGGAAGAACTCCAGCGGTACGCTGAAAACGGCGGCAATCTCGGCATCGTTGGCCCGGTACTCGACAAAGTCCGGAATCACACCGACATAGGGTGTGACCTTGATGCCGTGCAGGGAGATCAACGGGCTCAGCGGGCCGATCACTTCGACCAGTCCCGGCGGCAGGCCGATTTCTTCTTCGGCTTCGCGCAGGGCGGTGAAAACAAGGTCCGGGTCTTCAGGGTCGCGTCGCCCGCCGGGAAAGGCGACTTCGCCGCCATGGGTCGAGAGCCCGCTGGCGCGCAGGGTCAGAACCAGTTCCGGCTCGTCGCTGCGGGTGATGGGCACCAGCACGGCGGCTTCAGGGAAACGTTTATCGGTTTCCAGTGTGCTTGGGGTGTGATTGCTAACTCGGTGAAGTAGCTCGTCCAGCATGAGTCTTCTCGATTTGTTCTCTATCTCGCATCATGCACCAATCGAACCGGCCGCCCAACCCCATAAACACTGCATGTCGCTAAACGACAACTTGCCGACAGACACCGCCGCACGCCAAGATAGGCGCAGCATTCAGGAACCCAAGCATGAAATTTTGCAGTCAGTGCGGCAACCCGGTGACCCAGCGTATTCCAGAGGGCGATTCGCGCCTGCGTTTTGTCTGTGACAGCTGTCAGGCGATTCACTACCAGAACCCCAATATCGTCGCCGGTTGCGTCGCGACCTGGGGTTCCAAGGTCTTGCTGTGCCGACGCGCCATCGAGCCTCGGCTCGGTTATTGGACCCTGCCCGCCGGCTTCATGGAAAACGGTGAAACCATCGAGCAGGCGGCCATTCGCGAGACGGCCGAAGAAGCCTGCGCGCGGGTGCGCAACCTGACCCTCTATACGTTGATCGACGTGCCGCACATCAGCCAGGTGCATGTGTTCTTCCGTGCCGAACTGGTGGACCTGGACTTTGCCGCCGGCCCCGAAAGCCTGGAAGTGCAGCTTTTCGACGAAGCCGACATCCCGTGGTCCGAGTTGGCTTTCCGCACAGTGGGCCGTACCTTAGAATGCTTCTTCGCTGACCGGCGGACCGAGGTCTACCCCGTGCGGTCCGAGTCAATCCCGCCGCTCGCTCAGCCTGCCAACACATAAGCTCCTGGCTCTAAAATCACCTATAACTTATATAGTCGCGACACCTTTTAGGGATATCGTTTCAATGCGCTGGTTGCTTGCCCTGTTTTGCTTGGCGTTCGTCGCTGTTTCCCAGGCTTCCGTTGCGGAAACGCTGGACGGCAAAGTCATCGAAAAAGTCCTGGTGCTCAAGTCCGCCCATCAATTGCAATTGATCAATGACGGCAAGCCAATCAAGACCTATCGCATTTCCCTGGGCAAACGCCCCAAGGGGCCGAAGCTGATGGAAGGCGACAAACGCACGCCTGAAGGTTTCTATTGGCTGGACTGGCGCAAGGTCAGCGATAAATTCAACCTGGCGATGCACATCTCCTACCCGAACATCAGTGATTCCGCGCGTTCCCGGCGTGAAGGCGTGGACCCCGGCGGCATGATCATGATCCACGGCACCCCGGACACGGAAGAAAACCCAGAGGACCTGTTCCACACGCTGGACTGGACCGACGGCTGCATTGCCATGCGTAACATGGACATGCGCGAGGTTTGGGGTTTGGTGCCGGACGGCACGATGATCGAAATCCGCCCGTAATCCCCCTTCTATGATCGTTCCCACGCTCTGCGTGGGAACGATCAATTGGGCTACCTTTGGTCGCTCATCAAAAAATAAATTCAAAAGATCGCAGCCTGCGGCAGCGCCTACCGGGTAGATACCAATTCACCGTGTAAGAGCTGCCGCAAGCTGCGATCTTTGCGCTCAAAACTCCCACCGCTAATACCACTTCAAACCATCAACCCTATTGCCCATCAATCCGGGCAGGCTTTCCAGCGCCAACCGCAAAGTGGTCTCATTGACATGGTATTTAAGTGGTATTAGGTTTCACCTCACCACCGGGCGACAACAATCCTATATCCGCATCGGACCAAACCTACATGAATGACCTCCAGGCCCTACGCCCTGACGACACCCAGCCCACGCCGTTGTACCTGCAACTGGCGCGTAATCTGGAAGCGGCGATCCATGCCGGCCAGTGGAAAGCCGAACAGGCCATGCCGTCGGAGCGCAACCTCAGCGAAATGCTGGGCATCTCCCGCGTCACCGCCCGCAAGGCACTGGAAGTTCTGTTCGAACAAGGCCTGATTCGCCGCAACCAGGGTTCCGGTACCTTTATCACCCCGCGCCTGGAACAACCGCTGTCGCGCCTCTCGGGTTTCAGCGAGATGCTGCGGCTGAAAGGCTTCGTCCCCGGCTCGCAATGGCTGGAACGGGAAATCACTCCGCCGACCCACGAAGAACTGATCCGCCTGGGCCTCTCGCCGAACGACAAGGTTGCGCGGCTCAAGCGTCTGCGCAAAGCCGACGATACGGTGATGGCGATCGAGATGAGCACCCTGCCCGCCTCGATCATTCCCAAGCCGCAAGCGGTGGGCGATTCCCTGTACGAATACCTCGACGGCATCGGCAAGCCGATCGTCCGTGCCCTGCAGCACATTCAGGCGATCAACGCCTCGGACGAGTTCGCCGCCCTGGTGGGCATCGCCCCCGGCACCGCGATGCTGCTGATGACCCGGGTCGGCTACCTGGAAGACAACACGCCGATCGAAGTCACCGACACCTATTGCCGCAACGACTACTACGACTTTGTCGCAGAGCTTCGCCGCTAAAAGATTGCCGCCAATCGAGCAACGAGAACCGATCATGTCCGAAGACAATATCCTCACCGCCCACGGCTGGGTTCGCGGCCGGCTGATTCACGAACACGGCAAGGTCGTCTCGATCGAAGGCCAACCGTGCGATCCGGCCGACAACGACCTGCCTTACCTGCTTCCGGGTTTCATCGACCTGCACGTTCATGGCGGCGGCGGCAAAGACATCATGGAAGGTGCGCCAGCCTTCGAGACCATCACCAAAACCCACGTGCGTTTCGGCACGACCTCGCTGCTGGCGACCACCATGACCGCGCCGCCCGCAGAAATCTCCAGCGTGCTCAAAGCCGTCGGCGAATATTGCGAACAGCGCCCGAAAGGCAGCGCCCGAGTCCTCGGCGTGCACCTCGAAGGCCCGTACATCAACCCCGGCAAACTTGGCGCGCAACCGAATTTCGCCCACACCGCGTTGATGGCCGAAGTCGAAGAATACCTGGCACTGGCGCCAATCCGAGTGATCACCATCGCCCCGGAAATCGCCGGCCACGACGCCTTGATCCGTGACCTCAGCGCTCGCGGCGTGCGCATGCAAATCGGCCATACCCTGGGCAGTTACGAGGAAGGCGTTGCCGCGCTTGAAGCCGGCGCCAGCAGTTTCACCCACCTCTACAACGCCATGAGCCCGCTGCATCACCGCGAGCCGGGGATCGTCGGCGCGGCACTGGCTCACGCCAAATACGCCGAACTGATTCCGGATTTGCTGCACGTGCACCCCGGCGCCATCCGTGTGGCCTTGCGTTCGATCCCGTGCCTGTATTGCGTCACCGATTCCACCGCCGCCGCCGGCATGCCCGACGGTGAATACAAGCTCGGCAGCCACACCGTGACCAAATGCCTGGGCGGCGTGCGCTTGCCCGACGGCACGCTGGCCGGCAGCACACTGACCATGGATCAGGCCCTGCGCAATCTGGTGAAGATCGGTTTGCCCATCGCCGAGGCCTCGCAACGTCTTTCGCAATTCCCCGCCGACTACCTCGGCCTCAACGAACGCGGGCGCCTGCAACCCGGCAGCTGGGCCGACTGCGTGCGCCTCGATCGTTCACTCACACTGACCGCCGTCATGGTCGAAGGAGAAGACATTGACTTCAAAAATGCTTGAAGAGGCGCTGTCCTCGTTCGAGGCCGTGCAAGCCCAATTGCAAGAGCTCGACCCGCAGATGATCGAGATCGCCGGGCGCCTGCGCCGTCAGCCGCCGCAAGTGGTGATGACCGTCGCTCGCGGCAGCTCCGATCATGCCGCCAGTTACTTCGCCTACCTGACCATGCAGCAATTGGGCTTCCCGGTGGCATCGTTGCCGATGTCGGTGGTGACCATGCTGCAAGCGCCGTTGAAGGTCAGCGGCCAGGTGGCGTTCGCCTTTTCGCAGTCCGGGCAAAGTCCCGATCTGGTGAACAGCATGCGCCTGCTGCGCAAGCGCGGCGCCCTGAGCATCTCGATGGTCAACGCCGAGAGTTCGCCGCTGGAGGCCGCGTGTGAATTCAGCCTGCCGCTGTGCGCCGGCACCGAAAGTAGCGTTGCGGCAACCAAGAGTTTTATCGCCACTCTCAGCGCCAGCGCCCGTCTGATCGGCCACTGGAAAGAGGACGTGGAATTGCTGGAGGCCGGCCTCGCCCTGCCGGAAGGTTTGCGCGAAGCGGCGAAACAGGACTGGAGCCTGGCCATCGATGCCTTGCGTGATTGCCAGCGCCTGATGGTGATTGGCCGTGGCGCCGGTTTCGCCATCGCCCAGGAAGCCGCGTTGAAATTCAAGGAAACCTCGGCGATCCAGGCCGAAGCCTTCAGCAGCGCCGAGGTCCGCCACGGCCCGATGGCGTTGATCGACGAACATTATCCACTGCTGATCTTCGCCCCGCGCGGCGCCGAGCAAGCCGGTTTGCTGAGCCTCGCCACCGACATGCGTCAGCGCGGTGCCCGTGTATTGCTGGCCGCACCGGATGATGTTGCCGAACGCGACCTCACCCTGACCCGCGCCGAGCACCCGGCCCTCGACCCGATTCTGGCGATCCAGAGTTTCTACGTCATGGCCGCCGGTCTGGCCGTCGCCCGAGGCCTGGACCCGGACCAGCCACGGCACTTGAGCAAAGTGACGCGCACCCATTGAGTGGAAAACCCTGTAGCAGCTGTCGAGTGAAACGAGGCTGCGTTTTTTGATCCTGCGTTGAAAAGATCGCAGCCTCGTTTCACTCGACAGCTGCTACAGGGCGAGTTGATCCGAAAGGGCGAGTTGATCCGAACCGTAGTTTTTTACTGATGAGACCGAGCCATGCACAACAATAATAAAGAGCTGACCCTCAGCGCCCCGCTCAGCGGTCCGGTGCTCACGCTCGCCAAAGTCCCGGACCCGGTGTTCGCCAGCGGCGCCATGGGCGACGGGATCGCCATCGATCCACTGAACGACACCCTCCACGCCCCGTGCGCCGGCGTCGTGGTGCACGTCGCGCGCACCGGCCACGCCGTCACCTTGCGTGCCGACAACGGCGCCGAATTGCTGCTGCATTTGGGCCTCGACACGGTCGAATTGCAGGGTGAAGGCTTCTCGATGCTGGTCAAGGAAGGCGCGCGGGTCAGCAATGGCCAACCGCTGTTGCGCTATGACCTGGACAAGGTCGCGCAGCAGTGCAAAAGCCTGGTCAGCCTGATGATCCTGACCAACAGCCAGGATTTTCAAGCGCGGCCAATCACGCTGAAGTCGGTAAAAGTTGGCGAGCCATTGCTGCACATCATTCGTCGGCACGCGTCGGGCGCGCAGGCCGAAGCGGAGCTCTGCGGGGAAGAGATTCATGGCCACATTCGCATCGCCCATCGTGGAGGTCTGCATGCTCGTCCGGCAGCGCTGATTCGTCAGACGGCGCAAGGTTTCAAGAGCAAATCGCAGCTGCACTTCGCTGGCAAATCGGCGACCTGCGACAGCTTGATCGGGTTGATGGGCTTGGCTATCGGCGAGCAGGACGAGGTTCAGGTCAGCTGCCAGGGCCCGGACGCCGAAGCCGCGTTGCAAGCGTTGCTGATCGCGTTATCCACAGCGCTGGCCGAAGACAGCCACGCCGCCGCGCCGACACCGATTACCCGACGCACTCGAACTGCCGAAGCGGGCGTGCTGCACGGTATCTGCGCCGCTCCCGGTTTGGTTGGCGGGCCGTTGTTCCGCTTGACCGCCATCAGCCTTCCGGTGGACGCCGGCAACCATGATCCCGAGCAACAGCTGCACATTCTCGACACCGCGCTGACCGTTGTGCGCAGTGAAATCGACCACACGCTGGCCCAAGCCAGGAAACATAAAAACACCGACGAAGAAGCGATTTTCGCCGCACACCTCGCCCTGCTCGAAGACCCGGCGCTGCTGAACGCGGCGAACACTTCCATCGACCAAGGCATGGCCGCGACCCACGCCTGGAGCCAATCAATCGACGTGCAGTGCGAGGTGCTCCAGCAACTCGGCAGCCCGCTGTTGGCCGAACGCGCCAACGATCTGCGCGACCTCAAACAACGCGTGCTGCGTGCCTTGCTCGGCGAAACCTGGCACTACGACGTGCCGGCCGGCGCCATCGTCGCTGCGCATGAACTGACGCCGTCCGATCTGCTGCAACTCAGTCAGCAAGGGGTTGCCGGGTTGTGCATGGTTGAGGGCGGCGCGACTTCCCACGTGGCGATTCTCGCGCGTGGCAAAGGCCTGCCGTGCATGGTCGCGCTGGGTTCTACGCTGCTGGATCAGCAGCAAGGCCAAGCGGTTGTGCTGGATGCCGATGGCGGTCGTCTCGAACTGATGCCAAGTGCCGAACGTTTGGCCGAAGTGCATCAGGCACAACTCGATCATCAACAGCGCCGCGCCGAGCAACAGGCTCAGGCTCACACCCCGGCGCTGACGCTCGACGGTTTGCAGATTGAAGTCGCCGCCAATGTGGCCTCCAGCGCCGAAGCGGCTGATGCCCTGGCCAATGGCGCCGACGGCGTCGGCTTGCTGCGTACCGAGTTTCTCTTCGTCGACCGCAACACCGCGCCGGACGAAGAGGAACAGCGCGCCGCCTATCAAGCCGTACTCGACGCCATGGGCGACAAGTCAGTGATCATTCGCACCATCGACGTTGGCGGCGACAAACAACTCGACTACTTGCCGCTGCCGGTTGAGGCCAATCCGGTGCTCGGCCTGCGCGGCATTCGCTTGGCTCAGGTCCGTCCGGAAATCCTCGATCAGCAACTGCGCGCCTTGCTGCACGTCAGCCCGCTGTCGCGCTGCCGGATCCTGCTGCCGATGGTGACCGAAGTCGATGAGTTGCTGCACATCCGCCAGCGTCTCGACGCGTTGTGCACTGAACTCGGTGTGCTTGAACGCCCGGAGCTGGGCGTGATGATCGAAGTCCCCGCCGCCGCGCTGCTGGCCGAGCAGCTTGCAGAGCATGCGGACTTCCTGTCGATCGGCACCAACGACTTGTCGCAATACACCCTGGCCATGGACCGCGACCACGCCGGCCTCGCTTCGCGGGTCGACGCCATGCACCCGGCATTGCTGCGGCTGATCGCCCAGACCTGCGCCGGTGCTGCGCTGCATAACCGTTGGGTCGGTGTCTGCGGCGCGCTCGCCTCCGATCCGCTAGCCACCCCGGTACTGATTGGCCTGGGCGTCAGCGAGTTGTCGGTCAGCCCGGTGCAGATCGGTGAAATCAAGGATCGCGTCCGCCATCTGGACGCGAGCGAATGCCGACGCATCAGCCAGGGTTTGCTCAAGTTGAGCAGCGCCACTGCGGTGCGTCACGCCTGTCACCAGCAATGGCCTCTGAGCTGAGCTCTCAACAACAAAACAACAAGAACCCAGGGAGATTCGCCATGTACCAATACTTCATCGAAGGCCTGCAACGCCTAGGCCGCGCGCTGATGCTGCCGATCGCGATCCTGCCGATCGCCGGCCTGTTGCTGCGTCTGGGCGACACCGACCTGCTGAACATCGCGATCATCCACGACGCCGGCCAAGTCATCTTCGCCAACCTGGCAATGATCTTCGCCATCGGCATCGCCGTCGGTTTCGCCAAGGACAACAACGGCACCGCCGGTTTGGCCGGAGTCATCGGTTACCTGGTGATGATCTCCACCCTCAAGGTGCTCGACGCGAGCATCAACATGGGCATGCTCGCCGGGATCGTCAGCGGCTTGATGGCGGGCGCGCTGTACAACCGTTTCAAGGACATCAAACTGCCGGAGTACCTGGCGTTCTTCGGCGGCCGGCGCTTCGTGCCGATTGTCACCGGGTTCGCCGCCGTCGGCCTAGGTGTCATTTTCGGTTTGATCTGGCCGCCCATCCAACACGGCATCAACAGCTTCGGCACCTTGATGATGGAGAGCGGCAGCTTCGGCGCGTTCGTCTTTGGCGTATTCAACCGCCTGCTGATCGTCACCGGGCTGCACCACATCCTCAACAACATGGCGTGGTTCGTCTTCGGCAACTTCACTGATCCGACCACGGGCGCCATCGTCACTGGTGACTTGTCGCGCTACTTCGCCGGTGACCCGAAGGGCGGCCAGTTCATGACCGGTATGTTCCCGGTGATGATCTTCGGTCTGCCCGCCGCGTGCCTGGCGATGTACCGCAATGCTTTGCCGGAGCGCCGCAAGGTCATGGGCGGGATCTTTCTGTCGATGGCGCTGACGTCATTTTTGACGGGGGTGACTGAGCCAATCGAATTCGCCTTCATGTTCCTCGCGCCGCTGCTTTTTCTAGTGCATGCGTTGCTGACCGGGCTGTCGATGGCCGTCACCAACCTGTTGAACATTCACCTCGGGTTTACGTTTTCCGGTGGCTTGATCGACATGATTCTCGGTTGGGGGAAATCCACCAATGGCTGGCGGATGGTACCGGTCGGCCTGGCGTATGCGGTGATCTACTACGGGGTGTTTGATTTCTGCATTCGTCGGTTCAACTTGAAGACGCCGGGGCGTGAAGATGTTCTCAATGGCGACAAAGTCGTCATCGCCGACAACGAACGGGCCGGCGCTTACATCAAAGCGCTGGGCGGTGCGCAGAATTTGATCACCGTGGGGGCGTGTACTACTCGGTTACGACTGGACATGGTGGATCGCAACAAAGCGAACGATGCGCAGTTGAAAGCGTTGGGGGCGATGGCGGTGGTACGTCCGGGCAAGGGCGGGAGTTTGCAGGTGGTGGTCGGGCCGATGGCCGACAGCATTGCCGATGAGATTCGCCTGGCGATGCCTGCTTTGGGACGAGCGATCATTTCCTCCCCTGCTGCGGTGATCGATGCGCCGAAACTAGCTGCGGTGGCGCCGCTCGAAGCGCAGCAATGGCTGAATGCGTTGGGCGGCGGCGAGAACGTGTTGCAGATGGACTGCATCGCCATGACCCGGATTCGATTGCAACTGGCAGACGGCAAGGCGTTGTCGGAATGTGATCTGAAAGCGTTGGGATGCCTGGGTGTCAGTCAGTTGGAGGGCGGGATTTGGCATCTGCTGATTGGCGACAAGGCATCGATTTTGAATGAGGCACTGGAGGCATTGGTGAATCGCAGTGAGGTGAGTGCCAAGGTTTAGATCCTGGCCCGATCGTTCCCACGCTCTGCGTGGGAATGCCGCCAGGGACGCTCCGCGTTCCGCTTCAGAATGTGACGCAGAGCGTCACGGGATGCATTCCCACGCAGAGCGTGGGAACGATCATTTTCAGGCAAAAAAAAAAACCCGCTGATCTTCATCAGCGGGTTTTTCATTTCAGCGGCAGGCAGATCAAAAATCCTTTAACCGCCACACCTCATAAGCCGGCGTCTCATAGGGATGACTCTGCTTCAGAGCCAACACCACAGCGCGAATCAACTCGTCGCTGACCACAAGCTCAACCTTCCATTCCTCAACCTGCTCGACCTGCCCCGCTTCCCCAATGAACGGCTGACTGCCATCCAGCGGGCGAAACTGACCGAGGCCGAGCACTTGCCAGGCGCAATGGTCGTACGCACCGATCCGTCCGCCACCGGCGGCGAATACGGCACTTTTCACGTCTTCGACGTGACTGGTTGGAACAAAAAAACTGAGCTTGTACACAGCGCTTAGTTCACCCGCTCTTAGTTCACCCAGACGCGCGCATTACGGAACATACGCATCCAAGGTGCGTCTTCGTTCCAGTCTTCCGAACGCCACGAGTTCTGCACGGCGCGGAACACACGTTCCGGGTGCGGCATCATGATCGTTACGCGACCGTCGCGGCTGGTCAAACCGGTGATCCCGCGCGGCGAGCCGTTCGGGTTGGCCGGGTAGTTTTCGGTGACCTTGCCGTGGTTGTCGACGAAACGCATCGCCACGCAACCGGACAGATCGGCCTCCAGCAACGCTTCTTCGCTGGCGAACTCGGCATGACCTTCACCGTGAGCAATGGCGATCGGCATACGCGAACCGGCCATGCCTTGCAGGAAGATCGAGTTCGATTCCTGGACCTGAACCATTGCCACACGGGCTTCGAACTGCTCGGAACGGTTACGCACGAAGTGCGGCCAGAACTCGCTGCCCGGGATCAGCTCGTGCAGGTTGGACATCATCTGGCAACCGTTGCACACGCCGAGGGTGAAGCTGTCGTTACGTTCGAAGAAGCCCTGGAACGCATCGCGAGCGCGGCTGTTGAACAGCGCGGACTTGGCCCAGCCTTCACCGGCGCCCAATACGTCGCCGTAGGAGAAACCGCCGCAAGCCACCAGACCTTTGAACTCGTTCAGGTCGACACGGCCGGCCAGAATGTCGCTCATGTGCACGTCGATTGCGTTGAAGCCGGCGCGGTCGAACGCGGCCGCCATTTCCACCTGACCGTTGACGCCCTGCTCACGCAGCACGGCAACCTGTGGACGGATGCCTTTCTTGATGTAAGGCGCGGCGACGTCCTGGTTGACGTCGTAGCTCAGCTTGACGCTCAGACCCGGGTTGTCTTCTTCCAGCAGCACGTCGAACTCTTGTTCGGCGCAATCGGCGTTATCACGCAGGCGCTGGATCTGGTAGCTAGTCTCCGCCCACTGACGTTGCAGCAGACGACGCTGACCTTCGAACACGGTTTCGCCGTTGAAGGTGATGCTGATCTCGCCGTTGTTCATCGGCTGACCGATCACCGACACGCACTCGCCCAGACCGGCAGCGCTGAACTGCGCAAGGATGTCCGGAGTGGCGTCCTGGCGAACCTGGATCACGGCGCCCAGTTCTTCGTTGAACAGGATCGCGGCGATGTCGGCGGAAGTCTCGGCCAGACCATCGAGGTTCAGGCTCAGGCCGCAATGACCGGCGAAGGCCATTTCCACGACGCTGGTCAGCAGACCACCGTCGGAACGGTCGTGGTAAGCCAGCAAATGACCGTCGGCGTTGAGGCCCTGGATCACGGCGAAGAAGGCTTTGAGGTCTTCGGCGTCGTCGACGTCCGGCGCTTGCGAACCGAGCTTGCCGTGAACCTGGGCCAGGATCGAGGCGCCCATGCGGTTCTGGCCACGGCCCAAATCGATCAGGATCAGGTCGGTGGTGCCCTTGTCCATGCGCAGTTCCGGCGTCAGGGTCTGACGGATGTCAGCCACAGGCGCAAAACCGGTCACGATCAGGGACATCGGCGAGGTCACGGTCTTGTCGACGCCTTCGTCGTTCCAGCGCGTGGCCATGGACATGGAGTCCTTGCCCACCGGAATGGTAATGCCCAGGTCCGGGCACAGTTCCATGCCGACTGCTTTCACGGTGTCGTACAGACGCGCGTCTTCGCCTGGGTGACCGGCAGCGGACATCCAGTTGGCCGACAGTTTGATGTCGGAGATCTTGTTGATGCGCGAAGCCGCGATGTTGGTCAGGGTTTCGCCGATGGCCATGCGGCCCGACGCCGGAGCGTCCAGCAGTGCCAGCGGAGTGCGCTCGCCCATGGCCATGGCTTCACCCGTGTAGACGTCGAAGCTGGTGGCGGTGACGGCAACGTCGGCCACCGGAACCTGCCACGGGCCGACCATCTGATCACGGGCCACGAGGCCGGTGATGGTGCGGTCGCCGATGGTGATCAGGAAGCTTTTGCTCGCCACGGCCGGGTGATGCAGAACGCGCTCGACGCAGTCTGCGATCTCCAGCGTCGACGGATCGAAATCGTCGCCCAGCTCGTTTTCGCGAACGGCCGAACGGTGCATGCGCGGGGCTTTGCCCAGCAGCACTTCCAGCGGCATGTCCACCGGGCTGTTGCCGAAGTGGCTGTCGGTGACCGTCAGTTGCGGTTCGGCAGTGGCTTCGCCGACCACGGCAAACGGGCAACGCTCGCGTTCGCAGATCGCCTGGAAGCGTTCGAAGTCAGCCGGGCCGACCGCCAGAACGTAGCGTTCCTGGGATTCGTTACTCCAGATTTCGTGCGGGGCCATGCCCGGCTCGTCGTTTGGAATGTTGCGCAATTCGAAGCGACCGCCACGGTTGCCATCGTTGACCAGTTCCGGGAAGGCGTTGGACAGACCGCCCGCGCCGACGTCGTGGATGAAGCTGATCGGGTTGTGTTCACCCAACTGCCAGCAACGGTCGATGACTTCCTGGCAACGACGTTCCATTTCCGGGTTTTCGCGCTGTACGGATGCGAAGTCCAGGTCTGCCGAGCTGGTGCCGGTGGCCATGGAGGAAGCCGCGCCGCCGCCTAGGCCAATCAGCATCGCCGGGCCGCCGAGGACGATCAGCTTGGAGCCAACGGTGATCTCGCCTTTCTGCACGTGTTCGGCACGGATGTTACCCATACCGCCGGCCAGCATGATCGGCTTGTGGTAACCGCGAACCTCGTCGCCACGCGGGGTGGTGATCGACTGTTCGAAGGTACGGAAATAACCGGTCAGGGCCGGACGACCGAATTCGTTGTTGAACGCGGCGCCACCCAGTGGGCCTTCGATCATGATGTCCAGCGCGGTCACGATGCGCTCAGGCTTGCCGTACGGTACTTCCCACGGCTGTTCGAAGCCCGGGATCTGCAAGTTCGATACGGTGAAACCGGTCAGGCCAGCCTTTGGCTTGGCGCCGCGACCGGTAGCGCCTTCGTCGCGAATCTCGCCACCGGAACCGGTGGACGCGCCCGGGAACGGGGCAATCGCGGTCGGGTGGTTGTGCGTTTCGACTTTCATCAGGATGTGCACCGGTTCCTGCACCGCGCCGTACTGGCGGGTTTCAGGGTCCGGGAAGAAACGGCCGGCGACGTTGCCGACAATCACCGAAGCGTTGTCCTTATAAGCCGACAGAACGCCTTCGCTGTGCATCACGTAGGTGTTCTTGATCATGCCGAACAGGCTTTTTTCCTGGCTCTGGCCGTCGATGTCCCAACTGGCGTTGAAGATCTTGTGACGGCAGTGCTCGGAGTTCGCCTGGGCGAACATCATCAGTTCGATGTCGTGGGGGTTGCGCTTCAAGCCGACGAAAGCGTTGACCAGGTAGTCGATCTCGTCTTCGGCCAGGGCCAGGCCCAGCTCGGTGTTGGCTTTTTCCAGCGCGGCGCGGCCGCCACCCAGTACGTCGATGGCAGTCAGCGGTTTCGGTTCGGCGTGGCTGAACAGGCCGGCGGCTTGTTCAAGGTTGCCGAGGACGATCTGGGTCATGCGGTCGTGCAGACCATCGGCAATAAGCTGCGCTTCAGCGTCGCTGAACTGGCCGGCGACGTAGAACGCGATGCCGCGCTCCAGGCGCTGGATTTTCGTCAGGCCGCAGTTGCGAGCGATGTCGCTGGCTTTACTTGACCATGGCGAGATGGTGCCGAACCGCGGCAACACCAGGAACAGACGACCGGTCGGCTCTTGTACCGGAACACTTGGGCCGTACTTCAGAAGGCGCGCGAGCACCTGCTGTTCGTCGCCGGTCAGGACGCCGGTGACTTCGGCGAAGTGAGCGAATTCAGCATACAAGCCACTGACAGCCGGAACTTTCTGGCTCAGTTGCTCAAGGAGTTTGCTGTGGCGAAAGGCAGAAAGGGCAGGAGCGCCGCGCAGGATCAACATCTTCGGGACAGCCTCGGGAAGGGGTGTGCTTTGAGGCCGTGCATTCTAGCCTAAACAGGCGGCGACATCACCCGAAACGGTACGGGCGGCTGCACCCGGGCGTCGGGCCGGGGGTTCGGACATAAAACAGGCGCATGCCGAGCGTTATTTTTTTTGTCACAAAATGCTGTCCGGGCCCATTCCTGCGGGCTCATGAGCGGTTTTCAGTTACCTAGCAGACAAGCCCTTCGCTGTCGAGATATGGCGCTCGTGGTCCTTTGCGTATACTGCGCAGATGTTTTCCCCAACGGCTTTGCGTCCGCGGTTCGCCAAATGGCTGATCGCAACCGGACTCTTCCTGGTGCTCAGTGGCTGTGTTGATAAACCCAACACGCTGGAGCGCGTAAAGGAGGATGGCGTGCTGCGGGTGGTTACCCGAAACAGCCCCGCCACCTACTTTCAGGATCGCAACGGTGAAACCGGCTTCGAATACGAGCTGGTGAAGCGCTTCGCCGACGATCTGGGGGTGGAACTCAAAATCGAAACCGCCGACAACCTCGACGACCTGTTCAATCAGGTGGGCAAGCCCAACGGCCCGGTGATCGCTGCTGCCGGCCTGGTCAGCAGCGAAGCACGTAAAAAGCAGGTGCGGTTTTCCCACTCCTATCTCGAAGTCACCCCACAGGTCATCTATCGCAACGGCCAATCGCGACCGACCGACGCGAAGGACCTGGTGGGCAAGAAGATCATGGTGCTCAAGGGCAGCACCCACGCCGAGCAATTGGCGGAGCTGAAAAAGAAATATCCCGGCATCGAATACGAAGAGTCCGACGCTGTTGAAGTCGTCGACTTGCTGCGCATGGTCGATGAAGATCAGATTGACCTGACCCTGGTGGACTCAAACGAAGTCGCGATGAACCAGGTCTATTTCCCCAAAGTGCGGGTAGCCTTCGACCTCGGTGACGCCAGCAACCAGAGCTGGGCGGTGGCCGCTGGCGACGACAACAGCCTGCTCAACGAAATCAACGACTACCTCGACAAAGTGAAGAAAAACGGCACCCTGCAACGGCTGAAAGACCGCTATTACGGGCACGTCGATGTACTGGGTTACATGGGCGCCACCACCTTCGCCCAACACTTGCAGCAACGCCTGCCCAAATACGAACAGCACTTCAAGACGTACGCCAAGAAAGAGAAAGTCGATTGGCGCTTGCTGGCCGCGGTCGGCTATCAGGAATCGCTGTGGCAAGCGGCCGTCACGTCGAAGACCGGCGTGCGCGGCCTGATGATGCTGACCCAGAACACTGCGCAGGCCATGGGCGTGTCCAATCGACTGGACCCCAAACAAAGCATCATGGGCGGCGCCAAGTACCTGGCCTACATGAAGGAACAGCTGGACGAGTCGATCCAGGAGCCGGATCGCACCTGGTTTGCACTGGCGGCCTACAACGTTGGCAGTGGTCATCTGGATGACGCGCGCAAACTGGCGGCCAAGGAAGGTCTGAATCCGGACAAGTGGCTGGATGTGAAAAAGATCCTGCCGCGTTTGTCCGAGAAGAAGTGGTTCAGCAAAACCCGTTACGGCTACGCCCGTGGCGGCGAACCCGTTCACTTCGTGGCGAACATCCGCCGCTACTACGACATCCTGACGTGGGTGACGCAGCCGCAGCTGGAAGGCAATCAGGTCGCCGAGGGCAACCTGCATGTGCCGGGGGTCGACAAGACCAAGCCGAATCAGGAAACCCCACAGCTTTAAAGCCTGACCCCAATCAAAATGTGGGAGCGGGCTTGCTCGCGAAAGCGGTATGACAGTCGACTAAGATGTCGAATGTTGAACAGCTTTCGCGAGCAAGCCCGCTCCCACAGTGTTTTGTGGTTGGCCTTAGGCTTTTGCAGCAGCCAGGATCAGTGCTTTCATTTCAGACACCGCCGACTTGAACCCGACGAACAACGCATGAGCCACCAGCGCATGGCCGATGTTCAGTTCGTTGATGCCTTTGATCGCCGCTACAGCTTCAACGTTGTGGTAGTGCAGACCGTGACCCGCATTGACGATCAACCCTTGGGCCAGGCCAAACGCTACGCCATCCGCCACACGCTTGAGCTCTTCAGCCACCTCGGTCGGCGTCTCGGCATCGGCGTAACGACCGGTATGCAGCTCAATAGCCGGCGCACCCACACGACGGGACGCTTCGATCTGCCGCTCGTCAGCGTCGATGAACAGTGACACTTCACAGCCGATCTTTGACAGACGATCCACCGCCGCCTTGATCCGCGCCTCCTGCCCCGCCACGTCCAGACCACCTTCGGTCGTCAGCTCCTGACGGGTTTCCGGCACCAGGCAAATGTGCGCCGGACGAATGCGCTCGGCGAACGCCATCATCTCTTCGGTGACGCCCATTTCGAAGTTCATGCGGGTTTGCAGCACATCCTTGAGCAGCAACACGTCGCGCTCTTGAATGTGCCGACGGTCCTCGCGCAGGTGCACGGTGATGCCGTCAGCGCCCGCCTCTTCCGCGTCCAGCGCAGCCTTGACCGGATCTGGATAGCGCGTGCCCCGGGCCTGACGCAGAGTGGCAACGTGGTCGATGTTCACGCCAAGAAGAATGCGATTGCTGGTGGTCACGGAAGCGCTCCTGAAGAAGGGAAAGTTCGGTGCACAGCATACGGGGTGATCAGGGCTTGCGAAACAACTCGCGACTCACCAAGGGACGACCGCCCAGATGAACCGCCAGAGCCTGACGCATCAATCGCTTGGCTGCCGATAGCGCGCCGGGGGCAGACCAATCTGCATCAGCCATGGCCAACAGCTCGGTGCCATTGAACAGACCGGGTTGCAGCAGGTAGACCCGTTCGAGCCCCGCATCCACTTGCAGGCGGTAGAGACCGTCCGGCGCGATAGGCTCGCCATGGATGTCGGTGGTCAGGGCGAAGCCGTAACCCAAGTCATCCAGCAGCCGCCATTCGAAGGAACGCAATAACGGCTCCAGCGGACGACCTTCGGCCAGCGCAAGCAGGGTCGCGGCGTAATGGTCAAACACAGCGGGATGCGGGTCTTCGGACGGCAACAGCCGAATCAACAGCTCATTGAGGTAGAGACCGCTGAACAGCGCCTCACCGTTGAGCCAGGTAGAGACGCCAGCGCTTTCCATGCGACCGACGTTCTTCAGTTCACCACGACCACGGAACTCGACTTCCAGCGGCACGAACGGCCGCGCCAACGTCCCGGCCTTGCCCCGCGCACTGCGCAACACCGCCCGCAGCCGGCCTTGCGGCGTGAGGAAATCCACCAATGCGCTGTTCTCGCGGTAAGCGCGGGAGTGGAGCACGAAGGCGGGTTGGCCGATGGGTTGGGTTGGGGACATGGAAGTCAGCGTTCTCAATGAGTCAGCACAGATTTATAAACCACCCAAAACCAATGTGGGAGCGGGCTTGCTCGCGAAAGCGGTGTAACAGTCAACATCAATGCTGAATGTTACATCCTCTTCGCGAGCAAGCCCGCTCCCACAGGGTACTTCGGTGTCTCAGGAACCGGTGTTACAGGTCGCCGTAACCCAGCGAACGCAAGGCGCGCTCATCGTCGGACCAGCCGCCTTTCACCTTGACCCAGAGGTTGAGCATGATCTTGGAGTCGAACAGCAACTCCATGTCCTTGCGTGCCTCGGTGCCGATGCGTTTGATCCGTTCGCCCTTGTCGCCAATGATGATTTTTTTCTGGCCGTCGCGCTCGACGAGAATCAAGGCATGGATGTGCAGGGTTTTGCCCTGCTGCTTGAACTCTTCGATTTCGACGGTGATCTGGTACGGCAGTTCGGCGCCCATCTGGCGCATGATTTTCTCGCGTACCAGTTCAGCGGCGAGGAAGCGGCTGCTGCGGTCGGTGATCTGGTCTTCCGGGAAGAAGTGATCGTTTTCCGGCAGGTAACCGGCAATCACGCGCTCCAGCGTTTCGAGGTTATGCCCGTGCTGGGCCGAGATCGGCATGATCTGCGCGTTCGGCAACTGTTCCTGCAACCAGGTCAGGTGCGGCATCAGCTCGGCTTTGTCTTCAATGCGGTCAGTCTTGTTCAGCGCCACGATCAGCGGGCCGGTCACGTATTGGACGCGCTCGAGGACCATCTGGTCTTCGTCGGTCCACTTGGTGCGGTCAACCACGAAGATCACCACGTCGACGTCTTTCAACGCCGCCGAAGCGGTCTTGTTCATGTAGCGGTTCAGGGCTTTCTCGCCACCTTTGTGCATGCCGGGGGTGTCGACGTAGATCGCCTGCACGGCGCCTTCGGTCTTGATGCCGAGCATGTTGTGGCGAGTGGTCTGAGGCTTGCGCGAGGTGATCGCCAGCTTCTGACCGAGGATGTGGTTCAGCAGCGTGGACTTGCCCACGTTGGGACGGCCAACGATGGCGACATAGCCACAGCGAGTTGCAGTTGAATCAGTCATGGCCATTCTCCACGCCCAGGGCAATCAGTGCTGCAGCGGCCGCTACCTGTTCGGCAATACGACGGCTCACACCCTGACCTCGGCTTTTTTCATTCAGTAAGGTGATTTCACATTCGACGAAGAACGTCCGGCAATGCGGCTCACCCTGGATATCCACCACTTCGTAACGCGGCAGTTCGCAACCACGGGACTGCAAGAATTCTTGCAGGCGGGTTTTCGGATCTTTGTTGGTGTCGACCAGCGTCAAGCCTTCGAACTCCCCGGCCAGCCACGCCAGCACGCGTTCGCGCGCCATGTCCATGCCGGCATCCAGGTAGATCGCACCGATCAGCGCTTCAAGGGCATCGGCCAGAATCGACTCGCGACGGAAACCGCCGCTTTTCAATTCACCGGAACCCAGGCGCAGGTATTCGCCCAGATCGAAACCACGAGCCAGTACGGCCAGGGTCTCGCCTTTCACCAGGCGTGCGCGCAAGCGCGACAACTGACCTTCGCGGGCCAGCGGGAAGCGATCGAACAGCGCCTCGCCAGCGACAAAGTTAAGGATGGCATCACCGAGGAATTCCAGGCGTTCGTTGTTACGCCCGGCAAAGCTGCGGTGAGTCAGGGCCAGGACCATCAGTTCCTGATCCTTGAAGGTGTAACCGAGCTGACGCTCGAGACGGCTTAAGGAGACGCTCACGGTTTACCCACGCTGAGTTCGTGGCTGGATTCCACCGCCATCGCCGAGAGTCTGCGCAGGCTTGGGACAATTAACGCTGTGTTCAAAAATTACGTCCTGAATATCATTGTTTTCATGCTTCTGGCGCCGATTGTGCCGGTTCCAGAAATGCATTCGGCGCTGTGTTCAACAGCGCCGTGTGTGATTACTTGATCAGGCCAACCCGCGAGAAATTCGGCAGGTGACTGAGTTTAGGTTCTGGCCAGCTCATCCAGACTGCGAAGGCCTTGCCGACGATATTCTTGTCGGGAACCATGCCCAGCAGATCCTTGGGAATGCTCGGGTCATCCCAGTAGCGACTGTCGTTCGAGTTGTCGCGGTTGTCGCCCATCATGAAGTAGTGCCCGGCAGGCACGGTCCATGTACGGTCCGGCGATGCACGATAGCGGCTCATTTCCTTGCGGATCTGGTGCTCGGCGACGCCGAGTTTTTCCTTGTAGAGCTCGGCGCTGCCCAACGTGCCCGGCTCGGAGCCGACCAGTTGTTCGGCAATCGACTCACCGTTGACGAACAGACGCTTGTCGGCGGTGTAACGAATCTGGTCACCCGGCAGGCCCACCACACGTTTAATGTAGTTGACGTTCGGATCGCTCGGGTAGCGGAACACCATCACATCGCCGCGCTGTGGATCACCGACTTCGATGACTTTCTTGTCGATCACCGGCAAGCGGATCCCGTAAGAAAACTTGTTCACCAGAATGAAGTCGCCGACGTCCAGGGTCGGTTTCATCGAACCGGAAGGAATCTGGAACGGTTCCACCAGGAACGAACGCAGCACCAGCACGATGAACAACACCGGGAAGAACGACTTGCCGTATTCGACCAGCAGCGGCTCTTTGTTCAGTTTCTCGACCACCACCATGTCAGCCTGGCTGACGCTACCCTGGTAAGAGTTAATGGCAGCCCGGCGCCGTGGCGCCAGGAACAGCAGATCGAGCAACGCCAACAGGCCGCAGACGAACACGGCGATGACCAGCAACAGCGGGAAATTTAGTGACATAGGACCTAACTATCCAACCTGAGCACTGCAAGGAAGGCTTCTTGTGGAATTTCCACGTTACCGACTTGCTTCATGCGTTTCTTACCGGCCTTTTGCTTTTCCAGCAGTTTTTTCTTACGGCTAACGTCACCGCCGTAGCATTTGGCCAATACGTTCTTTCTGAGTGCCTTGACGGAGGTCCGCGCAATGATCTGCCCGCCAATGGCGGCCTGGATCGCGACGTCGAACATCTGGCGTGGAATCAGTTCTTTCATCTTCTCGGTCAGCTGGCGACCTTTGTAATGCGCGTTATCCTTGTGCACGATCAGCGCCAGGGCGTCGACCTTGTCACCGTTGATCAGCACATCCAGTTTCACCAGATTAGCCGATTGATAACGATCGAAATGGTAATCCAGCGAAGCATAGCCACGGCTGGTGGATTTCAGACGGTCGAAGAAGTCCAGGACCACTTCGTTCATCGGCAAATCGTAGGTCACTTGAACCTGGGTACCGAGGAACAGCATGTCGTGCTGGACGCCACGCTTCTCGATGCACAGGGTAATGACGTTGCCCAGGTGCTCTTGCGGCACAAGAATATTGGCCCGCACGATCGGCTCGCGCATGTCTTCGATCGAGGACAGGTCTGGCAGCTTCGACGGGTTGTCGACGTAAATCGTTTCACCGGTTTTCAGCAGCAGCTCGAAAATTACCGTCGGCGCCGTGGTGATCAGGTCCAGGTCATACTCGCGCTCCAGGCGCTCCTGGATGATTTCCATGTGCAGCATGCCGAGGAACCCGCAACGGAAGCCGAAGCCCAGCGCGTCGGAGCTTTCCGGGGTGTATTGCAGGGACGAGTCGTTGAGCGTGAGCTTTTGCAGGGCCTCACGGAAATCTTCGAAGTCGTCGGAGCTGACCGGGAACAGGCCGGCGTAAACCTGCGGCTGAATGCGCTTGAAGCCTGGCAGCACGTCGACGTCCGGCGTGGAGCTCAAGGTCAGGGTGTCACCGACCGGTGCCCCGTGAATGTCCTTGATGCCGGCGATGATGAAGCCCACTTCGCCGGCCTTCAGGTCAACGGTAGCGGTGTGTTTCGGGTTAAAGACACCGACGCTGTCCACGAGGTGGATCTTGCCGGTGGACTTGACCAGGATCTTGTCGCCCTTCTTCACACGACCGTGGCGCACGCGAACCAGGGAGACAACACCCAGGTAGTTGTCGAACCAGGAGTCGATGATCAACGCTTGCAGCGGATCTTCATAGTTGCCGGTCGGCGCAGGAATGGTCTTGACCAGGCGCTCCAGCACTTCGTCGACGCCCAGTCCGGTCTTGGCACTGCACTCGACTGCGTCGGTGGCATCGATACCGATGATTTTTTCGATTTCTTCTTTCACGCGGTCCGGATCGGCCTGAGGCAGGTCGATCTTGTTCAGGACCGGCATCACTTCCAGGCCCTGCTCGATCGCGGTGTAGCAGTTGGCTACCGACTGCGCTTCAACGCCCTGACCGGCATCGACCACCAGCAACGCGCCTTCACAGGCCGCCAGCGACCGGCTGACTTCATAGGTGAAGTCGACGTGGCCCGGGGTGTCAATGAAGTTCAACTGGTACTTGATGCCATCGCGAGCGGTGTAATACAGGGTGACGCTGTGGGCCTTGATGGTGATCCCGCGTTCACGTTCCAGGTCCATGGAGTCCAGAACCTGGGCTTCCATTTCGCGCTCGGCAAGGCCGCCACACATCTGGATGAAGCGATCGGCCAGCGTCGACTTGCCATGGTCAATGTGGGCGATGATGGAGAAATTGCGGATATGACTCAAATCACTCACGGATCAACACTCAAAAAGGCTGCAGGCATAGCCCGCCGAAAAATAGCCGGGAATTGTACCTGATCCACGGCGCAAGCGTCACGTTCGCAGGTCAGACGGCGGATACAAAAACGCCCCGGTCTTGCGACAGGGGCGTTTCGAGTGACCATCAAGGGCAAGGGAAACCCTTGATCAACCGGCCCGGCGCAACAACCAGAGCCCGGCCAAGGCACAAACACCTGCCGGAACAAGCACCGCAAACAATGGCGAGAAACCGAAGACCAGGCTCGAAGGGCCGAGCAAATCCTGAACGATGCGGAAGGTGAAGCCCACCAGCACGCCAGTGAACACCCGCTGACCGAGGGTCACCGAGCGCAACGGACCGAAGATGAAGGAAATCGCCATCAGCACCAGCGCGGCGGTGACCAGCGGTTGCAACACCTTGACCCAAAATGCCAGCCAGTAACGACCATTGCTCAAGCCCTGGTCCGCCAGGTAGTGGATGTACCCCCACAGACCACTGATCGACAGCGTGTCAGGCGACATGACCACGGTGCTCAGCAACTGCGGACTCAAGGCGACATTCCAGCGCTCGACCGGGGTAGTGACCACTTCAGTGCTCTTTTCATGGAACAGCGTGGTGGTGACGTCGCTCAACTGCCAGTGATCCTGATCGAACTCCGCCCGCTTGGCGAAGCTGGAAGAGAGCATATGCCGCTCATCGTCGAAACGATAACGGGTGACGCCGTACAGCAGGCCGTTGGGTTGCACAGAGTTGACGTGAATGAACTCATCCCCCTGGCGGTGCCACAAACCGTGCTTGGCGCTCTGCGCATCGCCGCCGCCCTGAGCCAGGGAGCGATTGGCCTGAGCGGTGACTTCGGTGGCCGGCGCTACGTATTCGCCGATCAGCACACCCACCACCATCAAGACCAGCATGGGCTTCATGACCGCCCAGACAATGCGCCCGATCGACACGCCCGCAGCGCGCATGATGGTCAGCTCGCTGTGACTGGCCAGACTGCCGAGGCCGATCAGGCAACCGATCAGTGCAGCCATCGGCAACATGTCGTAAAGACGACGCGGCGCGGTCAGCAGGACATAACTCAACACGTCGACCAAGGTGTAGGTATCGCTGACATCCCCCATCTCATCGATAAACGCGAACAGCGTCGCCAGACCGAGAATGATCCCCAGCACCGCCAGAATGGCCACGAACACGCTGCTGCCAATGTAGCGATCGAGCTTATCCACGAGCCACCTCCAGCGCGCTGCGGCGACTCGCCCGCTTCAACTGCAGGGGTTCCCAATAGAGCAAGCCCAGGCCGATGGCCAGGAAGATTGCATGCACCCACCACAACCCCAGAGCTGGCGGGATCTTGCCCTTTTCAAGGGCGCCGCGAGCGGCAATCAGGATGGACAGGTAAGCCATATATAGAAGAATCGCCGGCAACAGCTTGAGGAAACGGCCCTGGCGCGGATTGACCCGCGACAGCGGTACCGCCATGAGGGTCACGATGAAGACCAGCAATGGCAGGGATAGACGCCACTGAAGTTCGGTGCGGGAGCGAATGTCATCGCTGCCGATCAGGGAACCGGTGGTCATTGCATCACGGTCGGTCACTTCGTCGCTGACGTCCGGCTTGGGCAGCAGTACGCCGTACTCCTCGTACTTGATCGCCCGGTAGTCGGCCTGACCCGGATTGCCGTCATAGCGATAGCCGTTGTCGAGAATCAGGTAACGGTTACCGTCGGGGCGAATTTCCTGACGGCCCTTCTCGGCCACCAGCACGGAAATCCCGCGGTCCTTCTTATCGGAATTGACGTTTTTCTGCGAAATGAATACACCACCGAGGTTGATGCGGTCATCCGACAGCGATTCGGTGTAGGTCACCCGCGTCCCGTCACGCAGCGCCTGGAAGCGACCGGGCTCGAGGGTGTCGAACTCGGTCAGGGCATCCTGCTTGTTCAGCAGCAACTGGAATTGATTGGCACCTTGGGGCGCCAGGCTCAGGCTCAGCCATGCCACCACCAGTGCGACCAGGGTGGCTGGGAAAAGGGTCATGGCAAACAGACGCTGCTGGCTCATGCCGGTGGCAGACAGCACCGTCATTTCGCTTTCAAGGTACAGGCGACCGTAGGCCAGCAGGATTCCGAGAAACAGGCCCAAAGGCAAAATCAACTGCAGGAAACCCGGCAGGCGAAAGCCCATGATCAGGAATAGCGAGCCCGGATCCAGGAGGCCTGAGGCCGCCTGGGCGAGGTACTTGATGAAGCGACCGCTCATGATGATGACCAGCAGCACAGCGCTGACGGCGCTCAAGGTCAACAGGACTTCGCGGGATAGGTAACGGAAGACGATCAAACCAGACACTCCAGGGTTGTCAGGCTAAGGCGGCCAAACAAGCAAACGTATCAGACGGCCCGCAGGGCAGAGCCGCCGAAAAAGTTGGCGCATTATCCTGTGATTGGGTGCGCCTGTCACTGCGCATGCTCAAGCAGGCGGGTAAAGCGCTGAAGATCGTACGACCGAGGGTTGTCAGGCTCGGGGCACGAGGTTCAAACTGCGGCCTTTGTCGCGGGCCGTGACCTGCGTCTTTCTATTTATAAGCAAGCTCGAATGCATGCTGTCGAGCTCTTGCGTGTTGACCATTAATTCAGGGACCCGGACATGGAACTGGTTGTAAAAAGCGTTAGCCCAGAAACGTTGAAAACCGCCACTCTGGTAGTCGCCGTCGGCGAAGGCCGCAAGCTCGGCGCTGTTGCCAAACAACTCGACGAACTGAGCGGCGGCGCCATCAGTGCTGTGCTCAAGCGCGGCGACCTGGCGGGCAAAGTCGGTCAAAGCCTGTTGTTGCACAGCCTGCCGAACCTCAAGGCTGAACGCGTGCTGCTGGTAGGCGTGGGCAAAGACGAAGAGCTGGGCGACCGCCCGTTCCGCAAAATCATCGCCGGCATCCTCAATACCCTTAAAGGCCTGGGCGGCAGCGACGCCGTGCTGGCCCTGGACGAAGTCGTGGTCAAAGGCCGTGACAGCTACGGCAAGACCCGCCTGCTGGCCGAAACCCTGGTGGACGGCGAATACACGTTCGATCAGTTCAAGAGCCAGAAAGCCGAGCCTCGCAGCCTGAAAAAGATCACCCTGGTGACCATCAAGGCTGCACAAGCTGAAGTCGAGCGCGCCGTGGCCCACGCCACCGCCATCGCCAACGGCATGGCGTTCACCCGTAACCTGGGCAACCTGCCGCCAAACATCTGCCACCCGACGTTCCTCGGCGAGCAAGCGAAGAACCTGGGCAAAGAATTCAAGAGCCTGAAAGTCGAAGTCCTTGATGAGAAGAAGATCAAGGACCTGGGCATGGGTTCGTTCTACGCCGTCGGCCAGGGCAGCGCCCAGCCACCACGCCTGATCGTCATGCAATACAACGGCGGCAAGAAATCCGAGAAGCCGTACGCACTGGTCGGCAAAGGCATCACCTTTGACACTGGCGGCATCAGCCTGAAACCGGGCGCCGGCATGGATGAAATGAAGTACGACATGGGCGGCGCAGCCAGCGTCTTCGGCACCCTGCGTGCGGTGCTCGAGCTGAAACTGCCGATCAACCTGGTGTGCATCCTGGCTTGCGCCGAGAACATGCCGAGCGGCAACGCTTCGCGTCCTGGCGACATCGTCACCACCATGAGCGGCCAGACCGTGGAAATCCTCAACACCGACGCCGAAGGCCGTCTGGTGCTGTGCGACGCCCTGACCTACTCCGAGCGCTTCAAGCCGCAAGCGGTAATCGACATCGCGACACTGACCGGCGCTTGCGTCGTTGCGCTGGGTTCCCACACGTCGGGCCTGCTGGGCAACAACGACGAACTGATCGGCCAACTGCTGAGCGCTGGCCAATCCGCCGACGACCGTGCCTGGCAACTGCCGTTGTTCGATGAGTACCAGGAACAGCTGGACAGCCCGTTCGCCGACATCGCCAACATCGGCGGTCCGAAAGCCGGCACCATCACCGCGGCCTGCTTCCTGTCGCGCTTCACCAAGAACCTCAACTGGGCGCACCTGGACATCGCCGGTACGGCCTGGACCAGCGGCGGCAAGGATAAGGGCGCCACTGGCCGTCCGGTTCCATTGCTGACCCAATACCTGCTGGACCGCGCCAAAGCCTGAAACCGATGACTTGCGGTGGCGTCACTCTCGGGTGATGCCACTTGAAGCTCAGGAACCGCAATGACCAAAGTCGACTTCTATATCCTGCCCAGCGCCGATCCTTCGGCACGGCTGGATTTTGCCTGCAAACTCACCGAAAAAGCCTGGCGCATGGGCCACCGCATCTACCTGCATTGCAGCGATGCTGCCCAGCGTGACGATCTCGATGCGCGTTTGTGGGCCTTCAAGGGCGAAAGCTTCGTGCCTCACGGCCCCGCTGAAAATGAGCCGGACAGCTTGATTGTCCTGGGCTTTGGCGATGACTGCGGTCCGCATCAGGACCTGTTGGTCAATCTCGCCCTGAAAGTCCCGGCATTCGCCAACAAGTTCGCCCGAGTGGCGGAAGTGGTGGTGGAAGATCCGACGATTCGTACGGCTGCGCGGGAGAGTTTCCGTTTCTACCGCGAACAGGGCTATCCTTTGCAAGATCACCGTTTACAGCGACTCTGAGCATTCCGATGGACACTCCAAAACCGCTGCAAAAGTCCGCGCACCTGCTGGACGACCTTGAGTCGATCCGTCAATTGCTCGGCGACGACAACCTGCAACCGCCCTTGCTCACCGAAACGGTCGAGGAAGGTGACCAGGAGCAGATTCCGATGCTGTTCGATACCGTTGGCGCCAACCCGCCCATACTCGAACCGGCGCCACCCACCCCAGCAGCCCCTGCCGCCCAACCGGCACCCGCCGCCAGCAAGAGCGCCGACGAGCTGCTGCACCTGGAAGACGAACTGCGCGCCGCCGCGCAATTGATCATGCAAGACGTGATCGACGACTTCGCCCCGCACATCGAAACCGAAATCAAACGCCGCCTCAGCGCGCGGATGGAACGGTTGTTGAGCCAATACGAATAACCCCAAGCCCGGCGGGTTTCTGTGGCGAGGGGGCTTGCTCCCGCTCGGTTGCGCAGCAGCCGCAAAGCCGTGTACCTGGCATACCTAACTTGCTGATGTCGGGGCCGCTTCGCGCCCCAGCGGGAGCAAGCTCCCTCGCCACAGGTTCATTCCACAGTTTGATCTGCGCCCGGTCTACCCCGGCTCGCCCTCCGCCCCATGCCCCGCTATACTTGCCGGCTTTTCCTGAATAAATGCCAATAGGGTCCCGCCGCGCATGGATAAGACCTACCAGCCGCACGCCATTGAAACTTCCTGGTACAACACCTGGGAGTCAGAGAATTACTTCGCCCCGCAAGGCGCGGGCGAGTCCTACACCATCATGATCCCGCCGCCGAACGTCACCGGCAGCCTGCACATGGGTCACGGCTTCAACAACGCAATCATGGACGCCCTGATCCGTTTCCGTCGCATGCAGGGTCGAAACACCCTGTGGCAGCCGGGTACCGACCATGCCGGTATCGCCACGCAAATGCTGGTGGAGCGCCAACTCGAAGCCCAGGGCCAGAGTCGTCATGATCTGGGCCGTGAGAAATTCCTTGAGAAAGTCTGGGAGTGGAAGGATCAGTCCGGCGGCAACATCAGCCGTCAGATCCGCCGTCTCGGCTCTTCCGTGGACTGGGGTCGCGAGCGCTTCACCATGGACGACGGCCTCTCGGAAGCCGTGAAAGAAGCCTTTGTGCGCCTGCACGAAGACGGCCTGATCTACCGCGGCAAGCGCCTGGTCAACTGGGACACCAAGTTGCACACGGCGATTTCCGACCTCGAAGTGGAAAACCACGACGAGAAAGGTTTCCTGTGGAACCTGAAATACCCGCTGGCCGACGGCGTGAAGACCGCTGAAGGCAACGATTACCTGATCGTCGCGACCACTCGCCCGGAAACCATGCTCGGCGACGCAGCCGTCGCGGTTAACCCGAACGACGAACGCTACAAAGCCTTGATCGGCAAATTTGTCGAGCTGCCGCTGGTCGGCCGTCGCATCCCGATCATCGCCGACGATTACTGCGACCCTGAATTCGGCACCGGCTGCGTGAAAATCACCCCGGCCCATGATTTCAACGACTATGAAGTCGGCAAGCGCCACAACCTGCCGCTGCTGAACATCTTCGACAAGAACGCCGCTGTATTGCCGGCCTGTCAGGTGTTCAACCTCGACGGCACCCTGAACGAAAGCATCGACGGCAAGATCCCGGCCGAATACGCCGGCCTGGATCGCTTCGAAGCGCGCAAGCAGATCGTTGCAGCGTTTGATGCCGCCGGCCTCTTGGTCAGTGTCAACGATCACGCGTTGAAAGTACCGAAAGGCGACCGCTCCGGCACCATCATCGAGCCGTGGCTGACCGACCAGTGGTACGTGTCGACCAAGCCATTGGCCGAGCCGGCCATCGCTGCGGTTGAAGACGGCCGCATTCAGTTCGTGCCGAAACAATACGAAAACATGTACTTCTCGTGGATGCGCGACATCCAGGACTGGTGCATCAGCCGTCAGCTGTGGTGGGGCCACCGGATTCCGGCCTGGTACGACGAGTCGGGCAAGGTCTATGTCGGTCGCGACGAAGCCGAAGTGCGTGCCAAGCACAACCTCGGCCCGGACGTTGCACTGCAACAGGACAACGACGTACTCGACACCTGGTTCAGTTCGGGCCTGTGGACGTTCTCCACGCTCGGCTGGCCTGAGCAGACCGAATTCCTGAAGAAATTCCACTCCACCGACGTGCTGGTCACCGGTTTTGACATCATTTTCTTCTGGGTTGCCCGGATGATCATGCTCACCATGCACTTGGTGAAGAACGAAGACGGCACGCCGCAGGTTCCGTTCAAGACCGTTTATGTGCACGGTCTGGTGCGTGATGGCCAGGGACAGAAGATGTCCAAGTCCAAGGGCAACGTCCTGGACCCGCTGGACATCATCGACGGCATCGAGCTCGAAGACCTGGTGCAGAAACGCACCTCCGGCATGATGCAGCCGAAACTGGCGAAGAAGATCGAGAAGCAGACCCGCGACGAGTTCGCCGACGGCATCGCCAGCTACGGCACCGATGCCCTGCGCTTCACCTTCTGTTCGCTGGCGTCCACCGGTCGCGACATCAAGTTCGACATGGGCCGCGTCGAAGGCTATCGCAACTTCTGCAACAAGATCTGGAACGCCGCGCGCTACGTGCTGGACAAGGGCGAAGACTGCGGGCAGAACGGCGAAGCTTATGAGCTGTCGCTGGCGGATCGCTGGATCATTTCGCAGTTGCAACGCACCGAAGCCGAAGTGACCCGCCAACTCGATCAGTTCCGCTTCGACCTGGCCGCACAAGCCTTGTACGAGTTCATCTGGAACCAGTATTGCGACTGGTACCTGGAACTCTCCAAGCCTGTGCTGTGGGACGAAAACGCGCCGGTCGAACGTCAGCGTGGCACCCGTCGCACGCTGGTTCGGGTATTGGAAGTCGCGCTGCGCCTGGCACATCCGTTCATGCCGTTCATCACCGAAGAAATCTGGCAGCGCATCGCGCCGCTGGCCGGTATCGAAGGCAAGACGATCATGCTGCAACCATGGCCTGTGGCCAATGAAGCACGCATCGATCAGGGCGCCGAAAACGACATCGAATGGCTCAAGGAGCTGATGCTCGGCACGCGTAACATCCGCGGCGAAATGAACATCGGTCCAGGCAAGCCGTTGAACCTGTTCCTGAAAAACGTCAGCGCCGAAGATCAGCGTCGTCTCACCGAAAACGAAGCCTTGCTGAAGAAGCTGGCTCGCCTCGAATCGATCACCGTATTGGCTGCTGGCGAAGAAGCACCGCTGTCCGCCACCGCACTGGTCGGCGAGATGGAAGTGCTGGTACCGATGGCCGGCCTGATCGACAAAGACGCCGAACTGGCACGACTGGACAAGGAGATCCTGCGTCTGCAGGGCGAAGTTCAGCGCGTGGGCGGCAAGCTGTCCAACGCCGGTTTCGTCGACAAGGCCCCGGCCGAAGTCATCGAGAAGGAACGCGCCAAACTGGCTGAAGCCGAACAGGCTTTGGGCAAGCTGGCCGAGCAGCATGCGCGGATTGCCAGCCTGTAACGGCAAATCGCAATGAAAAAGGGAGGCCAGAAATGGCCTCCCTTTTTTATGCCCGCCCCTTATCCCCAAACACCGCACATCCCCTGTGGGAGCGGGCTTGCTCGCGAAGGCGGCGTGTCAGCCAACATTAGTGCTGAATGGGAAACCGCCTTCGCGAGCAAGCCCGCTCCCACAGGGATTGCGTTCACAAGGCCGGGATGTGGGACAATACCCGCCACTTTCAGCCATACCCGAATCGACCACACCCATGAACGCCCCCCGCACACCCCGCCCTGCGCGTAAGAAGCCTGACTCCGCCACCCCGGCCAAAACCGTGGAACCGCGTGAAAAGGCCAGCCTGCATCCGCGCAATCGCCATCAGGGTCGTTACGACTTCCCGGCGCTGATCAAAACCACGCCGGAACTGGCGAAGTTCGTGATCATCAACCCGTACGGCAAGGAAAGCATCGACTTTGCCAGCCCGGACGCGGTGCGGGTGTTCAACCGTGCTTTGCTCAAGTCGTTCTACGGCGTCGCCCACTGGGACATCCCGGCTGACTATCTCTGCCCGCCGGTTCCGGGCCGTGCCGATTACGTGCACTTCCTGGCCGACCTGCTGGCCAGCGTCAACGACGGTGAGATCCCGCGCGGTGCGCCGGTCAAGGTGCTCGATATCGGCATGGGCGCCAACTGCGTCTATCCGTTGATCGGCTACAGCGACTATCGCTGGCACTTCCTCGGCTCGGAAATCGACCCGACAGCCGTGGCCGCCGCTAAAGCCATCGTCCAGTCCAACGGGCTGAACAAGGCCATCCAGTTGCGTCAGCAAAGCAACCCCAAGCACATTCTGCTGGGCCTGCTTGAACCCGGCGAACGTTTTGACCTGACCATGTGCAACCCGCCGTTCCACGCATCGATGGACGAAGCGACCAAGGGCAGCGAGCGTAAATGGCGCGCCCTGGGCCGCGCCGATCCAAAACGCAAACTGCCGGTGCTGAACTTTGGCGGTCAATCGGCCGAACTGTGGTGCGAAGGCGGGGAAGCACGGTTTGTGACGCAACTGATCGCCGAGAGCGCGCATTTTCAACACAAAGTGCTTTGGTTCAGCACCCTGGTCTCGAAAGCCTCAAACCTGCCTGCGATCCAGACGGCGCTGAAAAAGGCTGGCGTGCTGGAAAGCCAGGTCGTGGAAATGTCGCAAGGGCAGAAGCAAAGCCGCTTCGTCGCCTGGACGTTCCAGACTAAAAGCGAGCAGCAGGTCTGGCGCGAACGTTGGGCGCGTAAAAGCTGAGTAATTGCTGACAAGCCAAATTACTGAGTGCTGAAATCCCTGTGGGAGCGGGCTTGCCCGCGAAAGCAGTGTGCCAGGCGTCAAAGAAGGCGACTGACTCGCCGCCATCGCGGGCAAGCCCGCTCCCACAAGGATCGGCGGTGTTTGAAGAATTTATGGCACAAAAAAAACGTGCCCGGATTGCTCCGAAGCACGGTTTTTTTATAACAAGTCTTACTTGTTAACAGCGTCGGTCAGGCCTTTGGCCACAACCAGCTTGATAACTTTCTTGGCAGCGATTTCGATGGCAGCGCCAGTCGAAGGGTTGCGGCCGGTACGGGCAGGACGCTCAGTCACTTTCAGTTTGCCGATACCTGGCAGAGTGATTTCGCCGCCGTTTTCCAGCTGATCGGCAACGATTTGGCCCAGTTGGTCCAGAGCGTTACGCGCGGTGGTTTTTGGCGCGTCGATAGCTTCAGCGATGTCGGCGATCAGTTGGTCTTTAGTAAGAGCCATGTAGTGTTCCTTCCCTATCAAATTCATATGGATTGCAGAGTGCAGTGTCAGCCATCGAGCCCGATCTTCTGGATCTGGCACCCTCGGCCACAACCGCGACGAGTCGGGGTTATAGATACCGAAATCAGGGTTTGGTTCGACCTGACAAATGCTGAATGCACGCTTAACGCAGTGACTTCGCGTAAGACCGGGCAAAACTAGCACAGAGACGGGGAAATATCCGCCTCTAGCTACCCATTTGGTCAGCTTTATTACTCTAAATCGGCAAAAAACTGCATAAGCGCCATCGGACACCTGCGAATTGCCCTTCGTGCCGCGCCAAAACCAGTGGTTGCGGTACACTTGGCACTTTTTGGGGGAGCACGCCCTCCTCTCTTCCATCAGCCGAGAAGCCCATGCCGATCCGCCATTGCATCGTCCACCTGATCGACAAAAAACCCGACGGCACGCCCGCAGTTCTCCACGCTCGCGATTCCGAACTGGCCGAGTCGAGCGCCATCGAGTACATGCTTGCCGACCTCAACGAGAGCTACAACGCCAAACAAGGCAAGGCCTGGGGTTTCTTCCATGCCGAGTCCGGGGCGCATCCGTTCAGCGGCTGGCTGAAGGAATACCTCGATGGCGGCAAGGACTTCACAGCGTTCAGCCGGGTGGCGGTGGAACATCTGCAAAAGCTGATGGAGGAATCGAACCTCTCAGTGGGCGGCCACGTGCTGTTTGCGCATTATCAGCAAGGCATGACCGACTACCTGGCGATCGCCCTGCTACACCACAGTGAAGGCGTTGCAGTGACCGATCAGCTGGACGTGACCCCGTCCCGGCACCTGGACCTGGGCCAACTGCACCTGGCGGCGCGGATCAACGTCTCCGAGTGGCAGAACAACAAGCAGTCCAAGCAGTACATTTCGTTCATCAAAGGCAAGAACGGCAAAAAGGTGTCGGAGTATTTCCGCGACTTCATCGGCTGCCAGGAAGGCGTCGACGGCCCCGGCGAAACCCGCACCCTGCTCAAGGCTTTCAGTGACTTCGTCGAAAGCGAAGACCTGCCAGAAGAATCCGCCCGCGAGAAGACCAAGACCCTGGTGGATTACGCCAGCAGCCAGGCAAAACTGGGTGAACCCATGGGCCTGGAAGAACTCTCGGAGCTGATCGACGAAGAGCGCCCGAAAGCCTTTTACGATCACATCCGCAACAAGGACTACGGTTTGTCGCCGGAGATCCCGGCCGATAAACGTACCCTCAACCAGTTCCGCCGCTTCACCGGTCGCGCCGAAGGCTTGTCCATCAGCTTCGAAGCGCACCTGCTGGGCTCGAAGATCGAATACGACGAAGAAGCCGGCACGCTGATCATCAAAGGTCTGCCGACCCAGCTCACCGATCAGCTCAAGCGACGTAACTGATGCTCGGCAGCGTACTGAAGAAATGCCTGCTGATCCTGCTGGTGGTCGTGGTCTACCAGAACTGGGGCAAGATCGAGCGGGTGTTCCATCCGGCGCAAGGGGTGTCCGAGCAGACTCAGGCCAAGGCCAACGTCGTGCTCTATGCCACCGAATGGTGCGGTTACTGCAAACTGACCCGGCGCTTTCTCGATCAGAAGGGAATTCCGTACAAGGAGTTCGATATCGAGAAAGATGCCGAGGCGCGCAAAGCCTACGAAGCGCTGGGTGGCGGCGGAATTCCGATCATCGCTGTGAACGGGACGTTGCTTCGCGGGTATGACCCGGACGCCATTCTCGCTGCCCTGAAATAACCTATTGGCTCACTCAATCCCTGTGGTGAGGGGGCTTGCCCCCGTTGGGCAGCGAAGCGGCCCCAGCATTTTATCGTCGAGCCGCAACTACAGGATTTACGACTGCTGCGCAGCCGAACGGGGGCAAGCCCCCTCGCCACAGGTATGAGTGTGCGTCAGCGTTTTTCGATACGAAACCCGAACCGCGGAAAGTGCACATGCACCACACCCGCCCGCTCGTCTTCGCGACGCAGAATCAATTCTTCGCTACCCGCAAACAGCAACTCTCCCGCCACCGGATCAACGCCGTAATCGGTCGCAGCGATCACCACTTGCTGGCCTACTTCGAACCCGTTCGGCTCATCGAACTGCTCATCCGGCAATGCAGCCGGCGTGGTGTTGCGCGCGACTTCAAGCGCCTCCTCGGAAGTCATCTCGCTGAACGCGCCATGACCGAAGCCCAACACGCGCCCCAGCCATGCCGAAACCGCTGGATAAGCATCGACCAACGGTGACGTGACGGGCGTGGCCTTAAGGAACCACAACGGATGGGCCAGGGCGAAGTCGGCAATCGACGGCTCGCCGAACAGGAAGTCGCCCTGTTCGCGCTGAAGCTGTTGCTCCAGACGCGCCATGATGGTCGGCCACTGATGCCGGGCCTGTTCAGCCGACAACCGTGTGGCGCTGCCACCGCTGAACAGGCCGGCGCGATCGGCCAGGAAGGCCTTGATCGCTTCAGGTGACAATTTACCGAAGCGCACCGCCACCGACGCCGGCTGGAACACCAGGCTGACCGCATGCTGGAACACCACCGAATCGGCCCACGCGGCGAAGGTCGCGGTGATCATTTCCTGACCTTCCGGAAAGAACGCCGGCAAGGCTTTTTCCTGCTCCAGACAACGTGCCATTAGCGCCGTGTCGCAATAAACATCAGCGCCAATCTGCAACACCGGCGTCTTGCGGTAGCCGCCGGTCAGCGCCGTCAGATCGGGTTTCGGCATCACTGGCGAGATGTTCACCGAACGCCAGGACAGTCCCTTGAAGCCCAGCAACAAGCGAGCCTTTTCGGCGAAAGGGGACGTCGGGTAATGATGCAGAATCAACTCGGACATGCTCGGTTCCGTCGCTCGGATAAGGAAACCGCAGCTTAGCGCGCAATCCGCACGCGGCCTACCCATCTCCCTGATGGGCGCTTATCAGTCAGATTGATAAGCCCGCAGCAGCACTCGCCACCAAGCATTCCTTGGCGCTTTTCTTGAGTTTTTTGATCAGCCGTTCCTGACGCAGCGCTTCGCCTTTATCGCGGCAGGCTTCCGTGTAAACCAATGCTACGGCAGGGCTGGAGAGAAAGAAGCGCGCGCCCTTGCCACTCTGGTGAGTGGCGAAGCGGCGCGCGGGATCGTCGCTGATCCCGCAGTAGAGCGAACCATTGGCCGCGCGAACGAGGTAGACGAACCAGGGCTTGCTGACAGGCAGCGAGGGTTCGGCGGCGGGGACGGAAGATTCGCTGAGGGTGTTCACGTGACGATCAAGGCTTGAAAGGAAACAAGCCGCGATCTTATCAGCGACTGGCCTGGAATGCCTTCAGCCCCTTCAAAGCTTGAGCGCGCACGGCGTTTCTCACTACCGGCGTCCAGCCCAACAATAGCCCTTTGAAACCCAGCGCCTGTCGGGACCAGGCCCACAGATCGAAGCTGTCGTGATGCTCGCAAATCTTGCCGTCGCGAAACACGAAACGCGCCTGAATGTCGTTGACCACGGTGTTGCCGGTCTGGCTGAACAGGTAGGTCGCCACCCAATGGGCACCGCCCGTGCGCTCATCACTGCGCACGTTATCGAACGTCAGGGAAAAATCCTTGGCCCGAGTGGTGAGCATCCGCCACATGTCGCCTGCATCGCGGCCGTGAAGTTCGCCGAACGCCGGATCACTGAACACCACGTCGTCGGTGTAGCAGGCGCTCATGGCTTCGGCATCGAGTCGCTGGAAGGCTTGGTAGAACTGGGTGATCAATGCATTGTGGGCATCACTCATGAACAGGCTCCCTCTGTATGTGCAAATAGATGCGCAAAGTGGTTTCAAAAGATTGCCTGCACGATAGTCAACAAAGGCGCGAAACACTATCGGCATTCGTGAGCCGAATACCGACAGTGCGCGGGTGTCAGACCTTTTCGCTTTCGACCTGGACGTATTGCGAACGCCCGGCACCGAGGCCGGCGATGATCGCGCCGAGGCCAATGACACCGAAGATCCAGCCCACGGCACTCCAGCCGCCGGTCCAGTCATGCACGATGCCGACCGCGAACGGGCCCATGGACGCCAGGGTGTAGCCGAAGCCCTGGGCCATGCTCGACAGGTTCGCCGCGACATGGGAGTCCCGCGAACGCAGCACGATCAGGGTCAACGCCAGACTGAACGCCCCGCCCTGCCCCAGACCCAGCAGGATCGCCCAGCCCCACAAGCCTTCGATCGGTGCGTAAAGACAACCGAACAAGCCGCCAAGGGTCAGCAGCATGACGATGACAATCGCCAGACGCTGATCCTTGCCACGCGTCGCCAGCCATGGCGCCGCCAGTGAACTCGCCAACTGAACGATGACCGAACCTGACAGCACCAGACCCGCCTGGGTCGGCGTCAGGCCGCGACCGATCAGGATCGACGGCAACCAGCCGAACACGATGTAGGCCAAAGAGGATTGCAGGCCCATGTAGAACGTCACTTGCCAGGCCAGAGGATCACGCAACAGACCGCGAACCCGATACGCGACGTTGTGCGCGCCGTGTTTCTGCCCGACTTGTGGCAACCAGAAAATCGCCGCGACCAATGCCGGAACCACCCAGAAGCCGAGGCCCAAGGCCCAGCTCTTGTCGAAATGCTCGCTCAACGGCACGGTCGCGCCCGCGGCCATCGCCGCCCCCAGGCACAGGGCCATGGTGTAGACGCCGGTCATGGTGCCCGCGTGTTTCGCGAAGTCACGTTTGACGATGCCGGGCAGCAATACGCCGATCACGCCGATGCTCGCGCCGGCCAGCACGCTGCCGGCAAACAGGCCGATCTCGCCGAAAGAACTGCGCAGGATGATCCCGCCGGCCAGCATCAAGAGAATGCCCAGCACCACTCGCTCAGCGCCGAAACGTCGAGCCAGCACGGGCGCCAGCGGTGCAAACAAGCCGAGGCACAACACCGGCAACGTCGTCAGCAAACCGGCGTGGGCGGCCGACAAACCGAGGGTCTTCGACACCTCGCTGAGCATCGGCGCCATGCTCGACAGCGCCGGACGCAGGTTCAGCGCCACCAGAATCAGGCCCAGCAACAGCAGCCACGGCCGCCGCAGGATCGGCGGACTTAGCTGGACCTGTTCGTCATCCGCCTCGGCGTCGATCAGCAGCGCTTCAAGCTCCGCCGTGCGCTTGGCTTGGGGGAGGCTGCTTTGGTTGACCTGCTGGCTGGACATGGGGTTCTCGGTTTCAAGGTTCATTGATCAACTGCCTCGACAGGGCTTTGGCCCGTTCCGGGTCGCGTTGCTCGACGGCATCAAGCAGTTCGATATGGAGGTCGAACACTTCTTGGCGTCGGGGGAAATGTTCAGGGTTTCGCGCAATTGCGCGCCGATGACACTGGAAAAATAGCGATACAGCTCGCTGAGGGTCGGGTTGTGTGCGGCGTCAACCAAGCGGCGGTGGAACACCAGATCGCAAGCGATATACGTGTCGAGATCGCCGTGGTAATGGCTGCCACTGACGCCCAACGCCTCGCGCAATGCCACCAGGTCTTCGTCGGTACGACGCAACGCGGCCAGGCCGATGGCCTCGACTTCCAGAATGTGCCGAGTCTCCCGGGCTTGCTCGTGGGAGCAACGGGACAACGCCTTCATGGTGTCGAGCGGATCGACCACTGCCCGCAGATAGCTGCCGTCGCCCTGACGGATTTCGATCAATCCGGAAAACGCCAGTACGCGCATGGCTTCACGCACGGTATTGCGGCTGATGCCCAACTCGGCGGATAGCTCGGGTTCGGTGGGTAAACGCTGGCCGACAACCCATGCGCCTTCGTTGATGCGCTTGCGTAACTGATCCAGGGCCTGATCGACCAAGGACCGCTTTATGAGTGGAGAAATTTCTGACATTGGATTCGCCCTTTCATCCAATCATAGGATGAATTTTCTGACATGTTAGTCAGCTACGCGTAGGACGGCAACCGCCTACGGTCAGGGAGAGGGAAATGGAGCGGGATTTTCGATTAGTCAAAATTACCCTTTAAGGGTAATTTTAGGGACAGGGTTAGCGGCTTCTTATGGAAAAGAACACACCCCATTACGACTTGGCGGTGATCAAAGCGGATGTCAGGCGACTTGGAGGCAAAGCATTCACCAGCAGTGCTAAAAACGGCGGCAGGGTTCTTGGCTTAAACCTCGTGGAGATGCAGGAGGTCATTTTCGAGCTCCAGGGAAAGATGCTGTACAAGTCGATGACCACCTATGACGATCATCGCGTCTGGCAAGACGTTTATCACATCAACTCATACGGTCTGGAGATTTATATCAAGGTGACGTATCGCCCCGGCGGTGGTCCACCCGTAATCTCCTTCAAGGAGAAATCCCAATGAAAACCCGGCAGTGTTTTAGCTGTGGAGCCCAGGAAGGAATGCGACATTTCGAGGGTCGCGGCGAAACCATGAGCGTCAAAGGTATGGAGCGCCGCGTAAATGATTTATCTGGCTGGGAATGCCAGATGTGTGGCGAGGTCGAGTTAGACGACAGTTGTTCAGAGCGTCATTCAGATGCGGGCGACGAACTGGTTATCGCAGCAAGGCAGATGATCGGCGACGAGATGAAGCGAATCCGTCGCAAACTGCATCTGACGCAAAAAGAAACTGTGCAACTACTGTCCGGTGGCGGACACAACGCGTTTTCCCGTTACGAGCGCGGCGAAATACTTCCTCCGAAAACATTGGTGCTGCTGATGCGCCTGCTTGACCGCTATCCGCATTTGCTCGCCGATGTGAAATCACTGGGTGAAGGGGCGGATTTGAGGGGTTTCAAGCATACAGCGCACAAAGAGCACGAAACCCTCACTGTTTCCTGAGCGCAAAAAACAAACCCGGCGCGAGGCCGGGTTTGTTTCTACGAGTCAGCTGGCATCAATGCAAAATCTGGCTCAAGAACAGCTTGGTCCGTTCATTCTGCGGATTATCGAAGAAGTCGTTCGGCGCGGCCTGTTCGACGATTTCGCCCTTGTCCATGAAGATCACGCGGTTGGCCACGGTGCGCGCGAAGCCCATTTCGTGGGTCACGCAGAGCATGGTCATGCCGTCTTCGGCCAGGCCGATCATGGTGTCGAGAACCTCTTTCACCATCTCTGGATCGAGTGCCGAAGTCGGTTCGTCGAACAACATGATTTTCGGTTTCATGCACAGTGCACGGGCAATCGCCACACGCTGTTGCTGACCGCCGGACAGTTGCCCCGGGAATTTATGCGCCTGTTCCGGAATGCGTACGCGCTCCAGATAATGCATGGCGATTTCCTCGGCCTTGCGCTTAGGCATCTTGCGCACCCACATCGGCGCCAGGGTACAGTTCTGCAGGATGGTCAGGTGCGGGAACAGGTTGAAGTGCTGAAACACCATGCCGACTTCACGGCGTACCGATTCGATCTGCTTGAGGTCGTTGGTCAGCTCCACGCCGTCGACCACGATGCGGCCCTGCTGGTGTTCTTCCAGACGGTTGAGGCAACGAATGGTGGTGGACTTGCCTGAACCCGACGGGCCACACAGGACGATACGCTCGCCCTGTTTAACGTTCAGGTTGATGTCTTTCAACACGTGGAACTGGCCGTACCACTTGTTCACGCCCTGCATCTGAATAATGCCTTCAGGGCTCACAGGCTTTTTGATTGCTTCGCTCATTTCAGAACTCCTAACGCTTGTGGCCAGTGTCGAGCTTGCGTTCCAGATGCATGGAATAGCGCGACATACCAAAACAGAAAATCCAGAACACCAGGGCCGCGAACACATAGCCTTCGGTGGCCATGCCCAACCATTTCGGGTCGGCGGCGGCTTGTTTGACGCTGTTGAGCAAGTCGAACAGGCCGATGATGATCACCAGGCTCGTGTCCTTGAACAGCGCAATGAAGGTGTTGACGATACCGGGAATCACCAGCTTCAGGGCTTGCGGCAGAATCACCAGGCCCATGCTGCGCCAGTAGCCGAGGCCCATCGCTGCAGCGGCTTCGTACTGACCTTTGGGAATCGCTTGCAGACCGCCACGCACCACTTCGGCAACGTAGGCCGACTGGAACAGGATCACACCGATCAGTGCCCGCAACAGTTTGTCGAAGTTCATGCCTTCAGGCAGGAACAACGGCAACATCACCGAGGACATGAACAGCACCGTGATCAACGGCACGCCGCGCCAGAATTCGATGAAGGTCACGCAGACCACACGAATCGCCGGCATGTTCGAACGACGGCCCAGCGCCAGGACGATACCCAGCGGCAATGCACCGGCAATACCGACAGTGGCGATCACCAGGGTCAGCATCAAGCCGCCCCACTGGCTGGTCGCCACCTGGGTCAGGCCGAAGACGCCGCCGTGCAGCAGGCACCAGGCAACAATCGGATACACCACCAGAAAGCTCAGCCCGTACACCGCTTTATGGTGAAAACGCGAGATGAACAACGGTGCCACGCCGATGACCGCCAACCATACGGTCAGGTCAACGCGCCAGCGCAAGTCCACCGGGTAGTAGCCGTACATGAACTGGCCGAAGCGCTGTTGGATGAACACCCAGCAGGCGCCCTCCTTGGTGCAGTCGGCCTGGCTGGTGCCGACCCAGTTGGCATCGAGGATCGCCCAGCTCAGGATCGGCGGCACCACCAGGTAGATCAGGTAGAACGCGAACAGGGTCAGCAGGGTGTTGAGCCAGCTGGAGAACATGTTGGCGCGCATCCACGCCACGACACCGATGCTGCGGTTCGGGGGCGGCATGTCAGGTTTGAAAGTATGAGTCGTCATGCGCTTTTCCTTACCGCTCGATCAGCGCAATGCGCTTGTTGTACCAGTTCATCAGCAGGGAAATGCTGATACTGATCGCCAGGTATACGCTCATGGTGATGGCAATCACCTCGATCGCCTGCCCGGTCTGGTTCAGCACCGTACCGGCAAACAACGAGACCATTTCCGGGTAACCGATACCGGCCGCCAGCGAGGAGTTCTTCGCCAGGTTCAGGTATTGGCTGGTCAGCGGTGGGATGATCACGCGCAGGGCTTGCGGGATGATCACCTTGCGCAGGGTCGGACCGTTGCGCAACCCCAACGAGTGCGCCGCTTCCGTCTGGCCGTGGCTGACCGACTTGATGCCCGAACGCACGATCTCGGCGATAAACGCCGCGGTGTATACGGTCAGGGCCAGGGTCAGCGCCAGCAGTTCCGGGATCAGCACCCAGCCACCGACGAAGTTGAAGCCTTGCAGCTTCGGCATTTCCCAGTGCACTGGCGCGCCGAAGATCAATGCGCACAGCGCAGGGATCACCAGGAACAGTGCCAGCCCCACCCAGAACTTGTGGAACGGTGCGCCGGTCGCTTCGAAGCGTTTGGTCGCCCAGCGGCTCATCAGCACGATGGCGACAATGGCCACGACGATGCTGACCACAAACGGCCAAAAACCATCCGCAGCCAACGCGGCCGGCATGTTCAGGCCACGACTGCTGACAAAGAAGGTGTCGCCGAAGTTATGGCTGTTGCGTGGCCCCGGCATGGTCAGGAACACCGCGAAGTACCAGAACAGGATTTGCAGCAGCGGCGGAATGTTACGGAAAACCTCTACATACACCGTCGCCAGCTTGGCAATGATCCAGTTCTTCGACAGCCGTGACACACCAACGATGAACCCGAGGATCGTCGCCAGGATCACGCCGATGAAGGTCACCAGCAGCGTGTTGAGCAGGCCGATGACAAACACCCGGGCATAGCTGTCCGATTCGGTGTAGTCGATCAGGTGTTGAGCGATGCCGAAACCGGCACTGCGCTCCAGAAAGCTGAAACCGGAGGTAATGCCCCGGTGCTCAAGGTTGGTCTGTGTGTTGTCGAACAGATACCAGCCCATCGAGACCACCGCCACGATGGTGATGATCTGAAATAGCCACGCACGCACTTTTGGATCGCTGAGGCTGAGCCTCTGCTTTGGTGCGCCGATTGAATTTTGCATGAAGTGCCCCGCAAAGAATGGAACAGAACATCACCCGGTGGTTGGCCCACCGGGTGATAGAACCATCAGCGCACTGGTGGTGCGTATTGAATGCCGCCGTTGTTCCACAGAGCGTTCAGCCCGCGGTCGATGGCCAGTGGCGTGCTCTTGCCGAGGTTTTTCTCGAACACTTCACCGTAGTTACCCACTTGCTTGACGATCTGCACGACCCAGTCTTTCTTCACTTTCAGGTCTTTGCCGTATTCACCGTCAGCGCCCAGCAGACGAGCAACGTCCGGGTTCTTGGTGGCTTTGGCTTCAGCTTCAACGTTTTTCTGGGTGATACCCATTTCTTCAGCGTTGAGCATCGCGAACAGGGTCCACTTGACGATGCTGAACCACTCTTCGTCGCCTTTACGCACGACCGGGCCCAGAGGCTCCTTGGAGATGGTTTCCGGCAGAACGACGTAGTCGGTCGGGGTCGCCAGCTTGCTGCGTTGTGCGTAGAGCTGGGATTTGTCGGAGGTCAGCACGTCGCAACGACCGGATTCCAGCGACTTGGCGCTTTCATCGGAGGTGTCGAAGGTGATCGGGGTGTATTTCAGACCGTTACCGCGGAAGTAATCGGAAACGTTCAGCTCGGTCGTGGTACCGGCTTGAATGCAGATGGTGGCGCCGTCGAGCTCTTTAGCGCTCTTCACGCCCAGCTTGTTGTTCACCAGGAAGCCGATGCCGTCGTAGTACGTCACGCCGGCAAACACCAGGCCCATGCCCGAATCGCGGGAGCTGGTCCAGGTGGTGTTACGCGACAGCACGTCGATTTCGCCGGACTGCAGCGCGGTGAAGCGCTCTTTGGCGTTCAACTGGCTGAATTTGACCTTGGTCGCATCGCCGAATACGGCAGCGGCCACAGCGCGGCAGACGTCGGCATCGATGCCGATGATCTTGCCAGTCGAGTCTGGAACCGAGAAGCCCGGCAGACCATCACTTACGCCGCACTGTACGAAACCTTTCTTCTGCACTGCATCCAGGGTTGCACCCGCCTGAGCGAACCCACTGACACCGAGTACTGCGGCTGCAGTCACGATAGCCAGGGTGGATTTCAACATCTTCATTCAAACCTCCAGTTTTGCTCTTGTTGTGTCGGAGCTTGAGTCCAGTCGCACCCTTATGAGGCGTTGTTGACCCGTGTTGGCTTTTTTTGGGGTCAACCGACGTAAGACCTGCGCTATGAGTCTAGTAGGAGAAAATCCACATCATGGACAACTCACTTCTCACCAATCGGCCGAACGGGCTGTAGCCCTTTCACGTTCGCGAAGCCCGTAGCGGCCACTGGCGAACATCCATCACCGGATTCTTTGCTATCCCACCGCCAGCAGTACACTGATAGTGTTACCGCAAGGCGCGAGATGGGTTGCACCGTTTCCCCATAGCAAAGCCCGTACCAGACCGCTCGCTGAAGCGATTACGCGACAGGTCAATAGCAAAACTTGTAGCCTTGCGACATCTTCTTAACTGATCAACCAGGCACGCCCTCAGACCTCGCACTCAATGAGCGCGCCTGCACAATATTGGAGCAACCATGACCGAGCCCTTGATTCTTCAGCCCGTCAAGCCCGCAGACGCCTGCGTTATCTGGCTGCACGGCCTGGGCGCCGATCGCTACGACTTCCTGCCGGTGGCAGAGGCGTTACAGGAAACCCTGCTGACCACCCGCTTCGTTCTCCCTCAGGCACCGACCCGCGCCGTGACCATCAATGGTGGCTACGAGATGCCGAGCTGGTACGACATATTGGCCATGAGCCCGGCGCGCGCGATCAACCGCGAGCAGCTGGAAGCGTCCGCGCAAAGAGTCTTTGATTTGATCGAGGAGCAGCGCGCCAGCGGAATAGACGCCTCGCGAATCTTTCTGGCAGGTTTTTCCCAGGGTGGCGCGGTGGTGCTGCACACCGCTTTCCTGAAATGGCAGGGGCCGCTGGGTGGCGTACTTGCCCTCTCGACTTATGCGCCGACCTTCAGCGATGAACTGGAGCTTTCCGCCAGCCAGCAGCGCATTCCCGTGCTGTCTTTGCACGGCCAGTACGATGACGTCGTTCAAAACTCCATGGGCCGCACCGCTTATGAGTATCTAAAGCAGCATGGTGTCACCGTGACATGGCAGGAATACCCAATGGGTCATGAAGTGTTACCCGAGGAAATTCGCGACATTAGTGTCTGGCTCGCCGAGCGCTTGCGTTAACTGTTTATGTGAAAAGCAACCCATTGATCCATCCCCCTACGCCGCGCCCGATTCTTGCATTACACTGGCCGGCGTATATTCCTTAACCAATCGATGAGATGACCGTGCTCAAAGCACTCAAGAAAATGTTCGGTAAAAGCGAGACTGAGCAGCTCGCGCCAGTCTCCAGCGCTCCGTCTCACCATCCCAGCCACCGCACCGACGGTAGTCAGTCTGGCCGGACCGCCACCGTAGCGGTACCGAAGCACGAGCCGATCACCACACCGGCCGTCCAACCCGTTGAGGCCCAGGCCTCTGAAGAACCGGGCAACGAAGCTGCGAAACCTGCCCGACCGCGTCGCGAACCCAAGCCCAAAGCACCGGTCATCCCCTGGAAACTCGAAGACTTCGCCGTCGAACCCCAGGAAGGCAAAACCCGTTTCCACGATTTCAAACTCGCCCCCGAACTGATGCATGCCATCCAGGACCTGGGCTTCCCGTATTGCACGCCGATCCAGGCACAAGTCCTCGGCTTCACCCTGGCCGGCAAAGATGCCATCGGTCGCGCCCAGACCGGCACCGGCAAAACCGCTGCCTTTCTGATTTCGATCATCACCCAGCTGCTGCAAACCCCACCGCCGAAAGAGCGTTACATGGGTGAGCCGCGGGCACTGATCATCGCGCCGACCCGGGAACTGGTGGTGCAGATCGCCAAGGACGCGGCCGACCTGACCAAGTACACCGGCCTCAACGTCATGACGTTCGTCGGCGGCATGGACTTCGACAAGCAGCTCAAGCACCTCGAAGCCCGTCACTGCGACATCCTCGTCGCCACACCGGGCCGTCTGCTGGACTTCAACCAGCGCGGCGACGTGCACCTGGACATGGTCGAAGTCATGGTCCTGGACGAAGCCGACCGGATGCTCGATATGGGTTTCATCCCACAAGTGCGTCAGATCATTCGCCAGACTCCGCCGAAGAACGAGCGTCAGACGCTGCTGTTCTCCGCGACCTTCACCGAAGACGTGATGAACCTCGCCAAGCAATGGACCACCGACCCGTCGATCGTCGAGATCGAGTCGCAGAACGTGGCCAGCGAAAACGTCGAGCAGCACATCTACGCGGTCGCCGGTGCCGACAAATACAAACTGCTCTACAACCTGATCAACGACAACGGTTGGGAGCGGGTGATGGTGTTCGCCAACCGCAAGGATGAAGTGCGGCGCATCGAAGAACGCCTGGTGCGCGATGGCGTCAACGCCGCGCAACTGTCCGGCGACGTGCCGCAGCACAAGCGCATCAAGACCCTGGAAGGTTTCCGCGAAGGCAAGATCCGCGTCCTGGTCGCCACCGATGTGGCTGGTCGCGGCATTCACATCGACGGTATCAGCCACGTGATCAACTTCACCCTGCCGGAAGTCCCGGACGACTACGTGCATCGCATCGGTCGTACCGGTCGTGCCGGCGCCGATGGCGTGTCCATCAGTTTTGCCGGTGAAGACGACTCCTACCAGCTACCGTCCATCGAGGCGCTGCTGGGTCGCAAGATCAGCTGCGAAACGCCACCGACGCATCTGCTGCGAGCGGTTGAGCGCAAGCGCCCGTAACGCGGGTCGCACTAAAAGAGGCGCAGCCGGAAACGGACTGCGCTTTTTTTTCGTCCAGTTTTTTCAACAGGCTTGCTCGCGACAACTAAATGTCCATAATAGACAAATTAGTTTACTTTCAGCTCTCGGAGCCGACCATGCCCAGTACGCCTTACGTGATCACCCAACCTCAAGTTCGCGAGCTGCTGGCGCAGGTCGACGTGCCGCAGATCCTGCGCAAGCTGTTCCGCGACCTGGCCGCCGGCCAAGCCGTACAACCGGCGCAGCAACTGGTGGAGTTTCCCCAGGGCGCTGGCGACTTCATCAACTACCTGGGCGTGCTGGCCGAAGACGGCGTTTACGGGGTCAAGACCTCGCCGTACATCGTGCGTGAACAAGGCCCGCTGGTGACCGCCTGGACGCTGTTGATGTCGATGCAAACCGGCCAGCCGCTGTTGCTCTGCGATGCCGGTGAACTGACCACGGCACGCACCGCCGCAACCACCGCCGTGGCGGTCGACGCCCTCGCCCCGCTGAAGGCGCAGCGCCTGGCGATCATCGGCAGCGGCAAGGTCGCCCAGGCGCACGTGCACTACGTCAAAGGCCTGCGCGACTGGCAGAGCATCAGCCTCTACTCGCCGAGCCTGAGCGACAAGAGTCCCGAAGAATTGGCGCAGCTCAAACGCCTCGATCCGCGCCTGAGCATCCTCGACAGTCTTGAAGCAGCGGTTCAAGACGCCGACGTGATCATGCTCTGCACCTCGTCCGCAGGCCCGGTGATCGACCCGTCGAGCTTGAGCAAACCGGCGCTGATCACCTCCATCAGTACCAACGCACCGCGTGCCCACGAGGTGCCGCCGCAGAGCCTCAATGGCATGCAAGTGTTCTGCGACTATCGCCTGACCACCCCGGGCTCGGCCGGCGAGATGCTGATTGCCGGTGAACAATATGGCTGGGACAAAAACGCGATCATCGGCGACTTGCCCGACCTGCTCAGCGAAAAAGTCCAGCGCCCTGGCTACGACCGTCATGTGTTCTTCCGCTCCATTGGCCTGGGCCTGGAAGACATCGCACTGGCCAATGCCATCTACCGCCTACAGCACTAACACCACAAACACCACAAACCCTGTGGGAGCGGGCTTGCTCGCGAAAGCGGTCTGACATTCACCAATGATGTCGACTGACACACCGCTTTCGCGAGCAAGCCCGCTCCCACAAGGATCATCGACACATTCGGCATTTACGCCCCATCAGGAGACGTTCATGAGCCAGGCAGATTTCATCATCATCGGCGGCGGGATTGCCGGTGCTTCCACCGGTTTCTGGTTGTCGCAGCACGCCCGGGTGATCGTGCTCGAACGCGAATCCCATCCGGCTTACCACTCCACCGGACGTTCCGCCGCACTGTTCACCGCCGCCTACGGTACCCCGCAGGTTCGAGCGCTGACTCAGGCCAGCCGTGATTTCTTCGACGCGCCGCCGGCCGGTTTCTGCGAGCACCCGCTGCTGACCCCGCGTGGCGAGATGACCGTGGACTTCACCGGTGACCCGGCCGAACTGAATAATCAATACCTGAGCGCCAAAGCCACGGTGCCGCAGATGCAGTTGCTCAGCGCCGACGAGGCCTGCGTACGCCTGCCGATCCTGCGCCGGGAAAAAGTCCATGGTGCGATTTACGACCCGACCGCCAGCGACATCGACACCGATGCCTTGCACCAGGGCTACCTGCGCGGCATCCGACGCAACAAAGGTGAAGTTCATACCGACAGCGAAGTCCTGAGCCTGACCCGCGACGCCGAAGGTATGTGGCACGTGCGAACCAACGGTCAGACCTACAGTGCCCCGATCATCATCAACGCGGCAGGCGCCTGGGCCGACAAAATCGCTGAGCTCGCCGGTGCCAGTCCACTGGGCCTGCAACCCAAGCGCCGTGCAGCGTTCATCTTCGCCGGCCCCGAGGGCGTGGACATCCACGATTGGCCAATGCTGGTCAGCCTCGACGAATCCTTCTACATGAAGCCCGACGCCGGAATGTTCCTCGGCTCGCCCGCCAACGCCGACCCGGTGGAACCGCACGATGTGCAGCCCGAAGAGCTGGACATCGCGTTGGGCATCTACCAGATCGAAGAAGCCACCACCCTGACCATCCGGCGTCCGACCCGCACCTGGGCCGGCTTGCGCAGTTTCGTCAGTGACGGTGATTTGCTGTGCGGTTTCGATCCGCAGGTGCCGGGGTTATTCTGGGTAGCGGCACAAGGCGGTTATGGCATCCAGACCTCGCCGGCCATGGGCCAGGCCAGCGCTGCACTGGTCCGCGGTGAAGCCTTGCCCGAACACCTGACGCGCTTCGGTCTGAACACCCAAATGCTCTCTCCTTCGCGACTGGGCTGACTTTCGGACGCAGGTGACGTGTCGACACGATTGCGGCAAACTTCCAGCGCCCTTTTTTGACGGGGCGCTGATGCTGTCCGGAGCTCCACTCTATGAACGCCCAAGAACAAGAACCAGTCGGTAACGACTCTGCATTGAAGAGTTCGCCGCTGGACAATTTCCGCGCGATCGCCGATGCCATCGCCACATTGTTCTTTCCGCACGCCGAGGTGGTGCTGCACGACCTGCGCACGCAGAAGGTCGACTACATCGCCAACAACCTGTCCAAACGGGAAATCGGTGACGACTCGTCGCTGGAGGACATGCTCAGCGAGGAGATCAGCGAACGAAACATCGGGCCGTACGAAAAGCTCAATTGGGATGGCCAGAAGATTCGCAGCCTGAGCAGTGTCCTGCGCGACAGCGAAGGTCGTCCGCTGGCGGTGCTGTGCATTAACCTGAATATTTCGTTGTTCGAAAATGCCAAGGCGGCGCTGGATCTGTTCCTGTCACCGAGCAAATTGATTCCGCAGCCCGATTCGCTGTTTCGCGATGACTGGCAGGAGCGGATCAACACGTTCCTGCACGCCTGGCTGCGCGAGCGTCAGCTGAGCCTGAACCTGCTGACCCGTGACCATAAGCGCGAACTGGTGCTGGCACTGCACGCCGAAGGCGCCTTCAAAGGCAAAAGCGCCTCCAACTATGTGGCGAACGTGCTGAACATGGGGCGGGCAACGGTGTACAAACATTTGAAGGAATTGAAGGGCTAATTGTGGCGAGGGAGCTTGCTCCCGCTGGACTGCGCAGCAGTCCCTTCTTTTCAGGTAGAGCGGGGCCGGTTCCCGGCCCAGCGGGAGCAAGCTCCCTCGCCACAGGTTTCTCGCTTTAGTGGTTACTCCAGAACCGACGCCGGCCCGAAGAACTCGTAACGGCTTTGCTTCTCCGGTACACCCAACGCTTTCAGGTGACGCTTCACCGCCGCCATGAAGCCTTTAGGGCCGAGGAAGTACGCGTCCAGATCGCGCTGCTGCGGCAACCACTCGCCCAGTTGCTCCTGACTCAACAACCCAACCTTGTCCGCAGCCGGGCTCACGCCGTCATCTTCGTCGTAGCAATAAAAGCGTTTGAGTTGCGGATGACGCTCGGCCAAGCCATCGATCCAGTCGCGGAAGGCGTGAACGCTACCGTTACGTGCGCAGTGGATAAAGTGCACCGGCCGTTCGGTCGCCAGCGCCGCTTCGAGCATTGCCAGGGTCGGAGTGATGCCGACGCCGCCGCTGATCAGCACCAGCGGTTTGTCGCTGTCGGTCAGAGTGAATTCGCCCGATGGCGGGAACAACTGGATGCTGGAGCCCACATGCAAATGATCGTGCAGGTGGTTGGAGGCGCGGCCACCGGTTTCACGTTTGACGCTGATCCGGTACTGGCCCTTGTTGGTCAAGGCCGACAGCGAGTAGTTACGACGAATTTCTTCGCCATCGAGGATCAGTTTCATGCCGATGTACTGGCCTGGCTCTGCCGCCAGAATCGGGCCTTTGTCGGCCGGTTCAAAGTAGAACGAGGTGATTTCCTCGCTTTCGTCGATCTTGGCCACCACGATGAATTCCCGCGCCCCGCGCCAGCCGCCCGGTGCCTGCTCCTTCTGGTCATAGATGCTGGTTTCGGCGCCGATCAGGATGTCGGCCAATTGACCGTAAGCAGCCCCCCAGGCAGCCATTACTTCAGGTGTGGCGATCTCTTCACCCAGCACTTCAGAGATGGCTCGCAGCAGGCATGAACCGACAATAGGGTAATGTTCCGGAAGGATTTGCAGGGCCACGTGCTTGTTGATGATCTTGGCCACCAGGTCGCCCAACTGGTCGAGCTGATCGATGTGCCGCGCATACATCAAGACACCGTTGGCCAGGGCACGCGGCTGATCACCGCTGGCCTGGTGGGCCTGGTTGAACAGCGGGCGAACTTCCGGGTACTCGGACAGCATCATGCGGTAGAAATGGGTGATCAATGCTTCGCCACCGCTTTCCAGCAAGGGCACAGTGGATTTGACGATTGCACGGTCTTGAACGCTAAGCATAAGGCGACTCCTGAACTACTTGGATTGCTAACTGTTTGCCTTATAGCTATCAGTTTTCGTGCCAAAAATTAAAACCCTATAAATCAACAAGTTAAATTCTTGATAGTCATATCGACACACCCTGACTTATAGTCATACCGACTACACGGAGTCACTATGACTGCAAAAGCCTTGCTCACCACCCTGCTGCCACTGGTCGCTGACCTGTCCCGCGAACTCCCTGAAGGCGAGCGCTATCGACGCTTGCTCGAAGCCATGCGCGCCTTGCTCCCGTGCGATGCCGCCGCCCTGCTGCGACTTGATGGCGAATGGCTGGTGCCACTGGCCGTCGACGGGTTGAGCACCGACACCCTCGGCCGACGCTTCAAAGTCAGCGAACACCCGCGTTTCGAAGCGCTGCTCAGCAGCCACGGCCCGACCCGTTTTGCCGCCGACAGCGACCTGCCCGACCCTTACGACGGATTGGTCGATGGCCTCGATGAGCATCTGGAAGTCCACGATTGCATGGGTTGCCCGCTGTTTATCGATGAGCGTCCGTGGGGTTTGCTGACCCTCGACGCCCTCGATCCGGAGCGCTTCGAACCGATCGAACTGGACGCCCTGGAAGCTTTCGCCAGCCTCGCCGCCGCCACCGTCAACGCCGCCGAGCGCATCGAACGCCTGGCCAATCGTGTCGAAGACGAACATCAGCGTGCCGAGGTTTACCGACAGGCCAGCGGCCAGCAGAACCGCGAGATGATTGGCCAGAGCAAGGCCCACAAACGGTTGGTGGAAGAAATCAATCTGGTGGGCGGCAGCGACCTTACCGTGCTGATCACCGGCGAAACCGGAGTCGGCAAGGAACTGGTCGCCCAAGCCATCCACGCCGCATCGCCCCGGGCTGACAAGCCGATCATCAGCCTCAACTGCGCCGCGCTGCCGGACACACTGGTGGAGAGCGAATTGTTCGGCCACGTTCGCGGCGCCTTCACCGGCGCGATGAACGATCGGCGCGGCAAGTTTGAACTGGCCAATGGCGGCACGCTGTTTCTCGATGAAGTCGGTGAGCTGTCCCTGACCGTCCAGGCCAAATTGCTGCGCGTCCTGCAAAGCGGTCAGCTGCAGCGATTGGGGTCGGATAAAGAGCATCTGGTCGACGTACGACTGATCGCCGCGACCAACCGCGACCTGGCCGAGGAAGTGCGCAGCGGCCGCTACCGCGCCGACTTCTATCACCGTCTGAGCGTTTATCCGCTGCTGGTGCCAGCGTTGCGTGACCGTGGGCGGGATGTGCTGCTGCTCAGCGGCTACTTCCTGGAGCAAAACCGCTCGCGCATGGGCCTCAACAGCCTGCGGCTGACCAGCGATGCGCAGGCGGCATTGCTGGCCTATACATGGCCGGGCAATGTGCGGGAGCTGGAACACTTGATTGGCCGCAGTGCCTTGAAGGCGTTGGGTAACTGCAAGGAACGGCCGAAGATTCTGAGTTTGAGCGCGGCGGATCTGGATTTGCCCAATGGCAGCGTTGAGCTGGCAACCGAGCCGGTCCCTGCCAGCCCTGCGGCTTTGGTCTCGGGAGACTTGCGGGCGGCGACCGAGGATTATCAGCGTCGACTGATCAACGCCTGCCTGGAACGGCACCATAACAATTGGGCAAGCGCAGCGCGTGAGCTAGGCTTGGATCGGGCGAATCTTGGAAGGATGGCCAAACGCCTGGGCATGAAGTAACCCGATCAGTGTGGCGAATGGGATCCTTGTGGCGAGGGGGCTTGCCCCCTCACCACAGGGTTTGCTGTTGGACCAATGGATAGGGAATAACCCTAAAGCCTGCCCGTAACAAGTCGATAACCCGGCATCGATAGCTGTTGGCGATCCTCGCGACTGCCCATCACCTTTTTCCACAGAAGGTTTTTATGTCTTCAAACAAAGCCCGCGCAGATTCACTTTCGCTTCTGCTGTTTACCTTGCGCAGCGGCAAGCTGATGGCGATCAACCTGCTGAAAGTCAGCGAAATCATTCCCTGCCCACCGCTGACCAAGCTGCCGGAGGCGCATCCCCACGTCAAAGGCATCGCCACCTTGCGCGGCGCGTCGTTATCAGTGATCGACCTCAGCCGTGCCATCGGCGAACGACCGCTGGAAGACCCGAACGGTGGCTGCCTGATCGTCACCGATGTCAGCCGCTCCAAGCAGGGTTTGCACGTTCAAGCCGTGAGCAAGATCGTCCACTGCCTGACCACCGACATCCGTCCGCCGCCGTTTGGCTCTGGCGGCGTGCGTTCGTACATCACTGGCGTGACCTCGGTCGACGGCACGTTGGTACAGGTGCTGGACATCGAAAAAGTGATCCATGGCATCGCCCCGGCGCAGATCGAAACGGCGCCGACCGAACTGAGCATGGAAGACGCCGAAGTACTCGGCAACGCGCGGATTCTGGTGGTCGATGACAGCCAGGTGGCGTTGCAACAATCAGTGCACACCCTGCGCAACCTCGGCCTGCAATGCCACACCGCTCGCAGTGCCAAGGAAGCCATCGACTGCCTGCTGGACCTGCAAGGCACGGCCCAGCAAATCAACCTGATCGTCTCGGACATCGAAATGTCGGAGATGGACGGTTACGCATTTACCCGAACCCTGCGCGAAACCCCCGACTTCTCGCACCTCTATGTGCTGCTGCACACCTCTTTGGACAGCGCGATGAACAGCGAAAAGGCCCGTCTTGCCGGCGCGAACGCAGTGCTGACCAAGTTCTCCTCGCCAGAACTGACCAAGTGCCTGATCGAAGCGGCCAAGGCGGTCGCTGAACAAGGTCATTGAGGCTTGAGCAAGGACTTCTGTTTTCTGATGCGGCGTAACCTCGCTGAAGTTGTGCCCGCAATCACTTGGCCTGAGGGAATCGTCCTCAGCGAATACCGCCCCGATCTGGCTGAAGCCATTCATCGTTTGATGGAATTGGGCTATCAGGAAGGTGGCGGTCGCGTGCCGGCGCTGGACGTGTGGCAACAGCGTTTTGAAACCGATCCTGAATATGATCCGAGCCTGTGTTTCATCGCTCTGGATGCCGAAGGCATCGTTGGGGTGTGCCAGTGCTGGACCAGCGCCTACATCAAGAACCTGGTCGTCCATCCACGAGCTCAGGGCCAAGGTTTGGGACGCGCGTTGCTGCTACATGCTTTCAACATTTTTCAGCAACGGCGCGAGGGTTTCGTCGACTTGAAGGTGCTGGAAGACAACCTTCGGGCGCAGCGGCTGTATGAAAGTGCCGGGATGCGCGTGGTCCGCCGGGAACCGGTTCCGGCCTGACTGTGGCGAGGGGGCCGACACATTCAACCTGAAACCATCAGGCATACTCCAACCTTGCCCCCCCCCAAGGATGCCCGCCCCATGAAAGCCGCAAGCCTGACCTTCCTCTGCCTCACCGCTCTCGCCTTTCAGGCTCACGCATCCAGCACCGACGCCTGGGCCGCCTACGACAAAGCCGTGCTCGCCAGTTGCACCAAGGCCAGCGGTTTGAAAAATGCCAAACCCGTGGGCAACGCCGCGCAGTTCGATGACCGGGTTGGCTACACCGCACTGCTGGTGCAAGGCCAATACCCGCAAAAACACATGAAAGGCCAACAAGGCACCGAACTGTGTCTCTATAACAAAAAAAGCAAAACCGCCTACGTCACCGAATGGGACTCCATTCGCCCAACCGCCAAGGCGCAGTGACTGGCGCATAACTTGCTTCGATAGCGGCCTTTGCGGCGACATTCTGTCGCCGTTTTCATGTTCTTCAATGCAACTGGCCGTTCAATGAATACGACGTTTTCCTGCGTAGGCTGTGGCAAATGCTGCAACGACCATCACGTGCCCCTGACCCTGCCCGAAGCGCGGATGTGGGCGGCCGATGGCGGTCAAGTGATCGTGCTGGTGGAAGGTTTCCTCGGCAATGGCCTGGGCTTGCAAGAGCAGCAGCGCGAACATGCCGAACGCCGCTCAGTGAAGGTTCGAAGCGGCGTATCCGAGGCGTACATAGCCATCACTTTTGCCGCTTACAACGTCGGTCCTTGCCGGAATCTTGACGACGACAACCTCTGCCGCATCTATGAACGCCGACCGCTGGTGTGCCGCATCTACCCGATGGAAATCAATCCGCATATTCCCCTGAACACTGCGGCGAAAGAATGTCCGCCCGAGTCGTGGGAAAAGGGACCGAACCTGATTGTGGGAGGTGAATTGGTCGATCAGGAGTTGGCGGAATTAATCCAGCGCTCCCGTCAGGCGGATCGCGATGACATTCGGACCAAGGAAGCGATTTGCGCGTTGCTGGGGATTGGGACTACAGCGTTGAAGGGTGATGGGTTTACCGCTTACCTGCCGGACATGACGGCGTTCGCGAGGGTCATCGATCAGGTTGCGGCGCAGCCATTGGTCGGGTCAGGCGCTGACTGGTTATTTCATGTGTCGGGCGAGGACATCGCCGGGCAAGTGCAGGCGGCGGGTGCGCAAGTGGCGACAGATACGCCAGCGAACTATGCGTTTATTTCGTTGCGGGTGGCCTGAGGCGCCAGTCTCGGAATCACTGCGCAATACCGTTGCGCAGTGATTCGTCGCCAAGAAGATTAGCTGGCCGTCACTGCCAGACATTCCACTTCTACCCGCGCGTTCTCGACCAACTTGCCGGCAAACGTCGTACGTGCGGGCAAACGATCTGCCGCAAAGAAACTGCGATACACAGCATTCATGGCGGAAAAGTCCCTTATGTCGGCAAGGATGACCGTGCATTTGGCCACTTGAGCCAGGGACGAACCGTTGCGTTGCAGCGCGGTACGCAAGTTCTCCATGACCTGGGTCGTCTGCGGGCCGATGCCGCCCTTCACCAGTTCGCCATCAGCCCCGAGGCCGAGCACCCCGGAAAGGTAAAGGGTCTCGCCGACCTGCACCGCATCGGAAAATGCCAGACCTTCCTCATTCGCAATGTAGCGTGGTGAGTCTGGCACTGCGGGCGGCAAATAACGCTGGGTAATTGCCTGATACTGGCCATTTTGCTTAAGACGCTCCAGCGCCGCATTCAGGTTATCGCGCAGCAGAGTGTCGGTTTTTCGCACGGCCATGGCCACGCCACTGCCCAGCATCGGGTCCCTGACAGGGGCTCCGGCAAACTCGAAAGCCTGCCCTTGGGGCAGGCTTAATAACGCGTGGGTAATTTCAACGGAGTCTTGCAGGGTGGCATCGATATCACCCGCGAGCAGGCTGTCGACCAATTGGTTGTTGAAATTGAAACTGCGCACCGTCACCCCGGCCGCTGCCCAGCGAGCCTTGGCGAAAGCCTCGCGGCTTGTGCCCGCAAGCACGCCGATACGCTTGCCCTTGAGTGATTGCGCATCCGGCTGCAGATTCGAGCCCACGCGAGCCACCAGACGGTTACTCAAGGGATACAGGTCTTCGGTGAAATCAACCTGCTCACGACGCGCAGGGGTGGCGGTCATCGGCATGATCACGTCGAAACGGTTGGCTTCAAGGGCATGAAGGTTGGTCGCGTAATCCTGATCAACCCAGACACAGCGGGATTTGAGTTCGGCACACAGCGCGTTGCCCAACTCGATATTCAATCCGACCAGCTCACCCTTGTCGTTACGGCTCTCGAACGGCGGAACCAGCGCTTCGACACCGAAACGGATTTGTGGATCGGGCACAGTCGACATGCAGCCAGTGGTCAGGGCCACCAGCGACAGGAAAGAGAGGGTTTTTACCAGAGACATTTTTGGCGGCCTGCATCGAAAATTCACGGGCATGAATCTTCGACGAGAGGCCACCGACTTTCCCAGAGGACGAATCGCTCATCCTTGTGGGAACTATCTCAATGACAGACAGAACAATTACCGCGCAACAAAATGCCCGACCGTCAGCGCTTGCCCATCGAGCGACGAGTGCCAGGAGGCGCTGCGCCCGGGGTCTTGGTATGGCCGTTCTTTGCGCCGTTCTTGTACCAGGGCTGGCTGGCATTCTTCGCGGCGGCCAGGTCGCCCGGCTTGAACGGGAACTTGAACGCCGGGATCGCGGCTTTGGTTTCGCTGTCTGCGCTGGAGTCGACGCTGTCTGGCAGGTCTGCCTGGTCGTCGCTCAAAGCGTCGGCAACCGGCGGTTGTGTCGGGGAAGTCATGAAAGCTCCGGGTGATGCAATAGAGTCGGGCCCGATCAGCGAGCCGCGAAAGGCGGCAGTATACCTGTGTCGGGAGTTGCAAGCTTCAAGCAGCAAGCGAGTCCGTCGGGTTTTGTATTGACTGACCTGACGCCTTCGTCGGAACCCGCCCGGACCCAATTGAACAGTATCCATCTGAGCGACATTGGTCGGCTGTCAGGCCGCCATCGCGAGCAGGCTCGCTCACAGGAGATCGCGTACGCCTTTCGCCTTTCGCTCCTCACCACTCATCAGGCCGAGCGTTAGCTCGCCTGCAGCTCTTGATCTTGATCCACCCGCCCCTTCGGAACGAAGGAACGCCGAGCCCAAGCGAGGGGCCGGACGCCGGGGCGAGACTTTTTGGTTCATTTTGTGGCGTTTGACAAAAGGGACTCGCCGTAAGGGCGAAACCCTAAGCCGCCGTTACCGCAGAAACGGATATGTACACCACCAACAGCAACATGGTCGGCCCAAAGGCCGCCAAGGAAGGATCGGCATCGCCCCGCAGCGGTCCAAACTGACAGCGCCGTCAGTTAGCATTCACCTCCCTGACCGGCGAACAGGTTTATAAAGGAAGATACAAACCTGAAAAAAAACCGACCCACAGCCCCGGCGCCCCACTCGCATGCGAATTCAGAAAAAACCCGCCTTGCTCGCAGCCCTTCTGATCGTCCTGGCAGCGCTGGGCCTGTGGTACGCCAACAAACCCGTTGCCACCAAACTGACCGCCCCCTCTGCGATCCCCGTTCGGGTAGTGAACGTCATCGAAAAAGACGTCCCACGCTACGTCAGCGGCATCGGCTCGGTGCTGTCCCTGCATAGCGTTGTGGTGCGTCCGCAAATCGACGGCATCCTCACCAAAATCCTGGTCAAGGAAGGCCAACGGGTGAACAAAGGCGATCTGCTCGCCACCATCGACGACCGCTCGATCCGCGCCAGCCTCGAACAGGCCCGGGCACAACTTGGCGAAAGCCTGGCGCAACTGCAAGTGGCGCAGGTCAACCTCAAGCGCTACAAACTGTTGAGCGTGGACGACGGGGTTTCCAAGCAGACCTACGACCAGCAACAAGCCCTGGTCAACCAACTCAAAGCCACCGCCCAAGGTAACCAGGCCTCAATCGACGCCGCTCAAGTGCAGCTCTCCTACACACAGATTCGCTCCCCGGTGACCGGTCGCGTCGGTATTCGCACGGTGGATGAAGGCAACTTCCTGCGCATGACCGACGCTCAAGGCCTGTTCACGGTGACCCAGATCGACCCGATCGCCGTGGAGTTTTCCCTGCCGCAACACATGTTGCCGACCCTGCAAGGCCTGATCAACGATCCCCGGCACACGCCGGTCAAGGCTTACATCGGTGCCGACACCGATGGGGAAACCGGCAACCTGCTGGGCGAAGGCCGCCTGACCCTGATCGACAACCAGATCAACGCCAACACCGGGACCATCCGCGCCAAGGCCGAATTCGCCAACCCCGCACAGAAACTCTGGCCGGGCCTGCTGGTAACGGTAAAGATTCAGACAGCACTGGATAAAAATGCGCTGGTAGTGCCGCCTACCGTCGTACAACGTGGCCTCGATCAACATTTCGTCTACCGGGTCAATGGCGACAAGGTCGAAGTCGTTCAGGTGCAGATGGTTCATCAAGGCAGCGGCCAGGACCTCATCAAGGGCGTGAAACCGGGCGACGTACTGGTCAGCGACGGCCAGTCGCGGCTCAAACCGGGTTCGACCGTGCAGGTCGTGACCGACCCACCGCAAGTGGTGCAATCGGAGCCGAAACCATGAAGGGCCATGGTTCGATTTCCGCGTGGTGCATCGATCATCCGGTGGCGACGGTCCTGCTGACCTTTGCCTTGGTGCTGCTCGGTGTCATCGCCTTCCCGCGACTGCCGATTGCACCACTGCCGGAAGCGGAATTCCCGACCATCCAGGTGGCCGCGCAATTACCCGGCGCCAACCCCGAAACCATGGCCTCGTCGGTGGCCACGCCGCTTGAAGTGCAATTCAGCGCCATCCCCGGCGTGACCCAGATGACCTCGAGCAGCGCCCTGGGCTCGACCATCCTGACCCTGCAATTCACCCTCGACAAAAGCATCGACACCGCCGCGCAGGAAGTCCAGGCCGCGATCAACACCGCCGCCGGCAAACTGCCCAAGGACATGCCGAACCTGCCGAACTGGAGGAAGGTCAACCCGGCCGATAGCCCGGTGCTGATCCTCAGCATCCACTCGCCGCAAATGCCCGGCACCGAAGTCAGTGACCTGGTGGAAACCCTGCTCGCCCGTCAGATCAGCCAGATCGACGGCGTAGGCAATATCAACATCACCGGTCAGCAACGTCCGGCGATCCGGGTGCAGGCGTCAGCAGACAAACTCGCTGCCATCGGCCTGACGCTGGCGGACATTCGCCTGGCAATCCAGCAGACCAGCCTCAATCTGGCCAAAGGGGCGTTGTACGGCGAGTCGAGCATTTCGACCTTGTCCACCAACGACCAATTGTTCCACCCCGAGGAATACGGTCAGCTGATTGTTTCCTACAAGGACGGCGCACCGGTTCATCTCAAGGATGTGGCCAAAGTCGTCAACGGTTCGGAAGACGCCTACATCCAGGCGTGGGCTGATGGTAAGCCGGGGGTGAACCTGGTGATTTTCCGGCAACCGGGGGCCAACATCGTCGCGACCGTCGACCGAATTCAAGCAGCCCTGCCGGCGCTGGAGGCCATGCTGCCGGCCTCGGTGCAGGTCAACGTGCTGGTCGACCGCACCCAGACCATCCGCGCGTCGTTGCATGAAGTGGAAATCACCCTGCTGATCGCGATCCTGCTGGTGGTGGCGGTGATGGCGCTGTTCCTGCGGCAGTTGTCGGCGACCCTGATCGTGGCGTCGGTGCTCGGTGTGTCGCTGATCGCCAGTTTTGCCCTGATGTACATCATGGGTTTCAGCCTGAATAACCTGACGCTGGTGGCGATCGTGGTGTCCGTCGGGTTTGTGGTGGACGATGCGATTGTGGTGGTGGAAAACATTCACCGTCACCTGGAAGCCGGCGACGGCAGGCGCGAAGCGGCGATCAAGGGTGCCGGCGAGATCGGCTTTACCGTGGTCTCGATCAGCTTCTCGCTGGTGGCGGCGTTCATTCCGCTGCTGTTCATGAGCGGCGTGGTCGGGCGACTGTTCAAGGAGTTCGCCCTGACCGCTACCTCGACCATCATGATTTCGGTGGTGGTGTCCCTGACGCTGGCACCGACGTTGGCCGCGCTATTCATGCGTGCGCCGCAACACCGCCAATCGGGCTTCGGCGAACGCTTGCTGGCGCTGTATGAAAAAGGCCTGCGCCGGGCCCTCGCCCATCAGAAGTTGATGATCGGTGTATTCGGCCTGTCCCTCGGCTTGGCGGTCGCCGGGTACATTTTCATTCCGAAGGGTTTCTTCCCCGTGCAGGACACCGGTTTCGTCCTCGGCACCACCGAAGCAGCGGCGGACATCTCCTACGGCGACATGGTGAAAAAACACCTGGCAATGGCCGAAATCGTCGCCGCCGACCCCGCTGTCGAGACGTTCTCACACTCGGTTGGCGTTGCGGGCAGCAACCAGACCATCGCTAACGGCCGCTTCTGGATTTCGCTGAAAAAGCGCGGCGATCGTGACGTGTCCGCCAGCCAGTTCATCGACCGGATTCGCCCGCAACTGATGAAAGTCCCGGGCATCGTGCTGTACCTGCGCGCCGGGCAAGACATCAACCTCAGTTCCGGTCCGAGTCGCGCGCAGTACCAATACGTGCTCAAGAGCAACGACGGTGCAGTCCTCAGCACCTGGACCCAGCGCCTGACGGAAAAGCTGCGCGCCAACCCGGCGTTCCGTGACATTTCCAACGACCTGCAACTGGGCGGCAGCATCACCCACATCAGCATTGACCGCAGCGCCGCAGCGCGTTTCGGCCTGACCGCCAGCGATGTCGATGAAGCGCTGTACGACGCCTTCGGCCAACGGCAGATCAACGAGTTCCAGACCCAGACCAACCAGTACAACGTGATTCTGGAACTGGACACCAAGCAGCGCGGCAAGGCCGAAAGCCTCAACTATTTCTACCTGCGCTCGCCGCTGAGCGGGGAAATGGTGCCGCTGTCGGCCCTGGCGAAATTCGATGCGCCAACCATCGGCCCGTTGTCCATCGCTCACGACGGGATGTTCCCGGCGGCCAACCTGTCGTTCAACCTGGCGCCCGGCGTCGCGTTGGGCGATGCGGTGATCATGCTCGACCAGGCCAAGACCGACATCGGCATGCCGGTGGCCATCAGTGGCAATTTCCAGGGCGCCGCCCAGGCGTTCCAGAGTTCGCTGGCCAGTCAGCCTTGGCTGATTCTGGCGGCGCTGGTCGCGGTGTACATCATTCTGGGCGTTCTGTATGAAAGCTTCGTGCATCCGCTGACGATCATTTCGACGCTGCCCTCGGCGGGGCTTGGGGCGGTTGTCATGCTGTGGATCTGCGGGCAGGACTTTTCGATCATGGCGTTGATCGGGCTGGTGCTGCTGATCGGCATCGTCAAGAAGAACGGCATTCTGATGATCGACTTCGCGCTGGACGCCCAACGTAACCGTGGCTTGCCTCCCGAAGAGGCGATCTATGAGGCGTGTATGACGCGGTTCCGTCCGATCATCATGACCACCCTCGCCGCCCTGCTCGGTGCCCTGCCGCTGATGCTCGGCTATGGCACCGGCGCCGAACTGCGCCAGCCGCTGGGGATCGCGGTGGTCGGCGGTTTGCTGGTGAGCCAGGCGCTGACGCTGTTCACCACGCCAGTCATATACTTGTGGCTCGAGCGGCTATTCCATCGGCACCCTCTCCCACCAGCATCAGCACCTCAACCGGCGCTGGCGACCACAGACTGAGGCGGGTCATTCGCGTTCTTCTTATCGAAGACGTCAAGGCCATTGCGCTGATTCACGGCGGGGATGTGTTTGTGCGCAGTGATCACGGCATGAATACCTTCGGTATCCATCTCCCGGTCTGCCCCCGCCAAATGATCGTTCCCACGCTCCGCGTGGGAATGCAGCCAGGGACGCTCCGCGTCCCATTCCAAGCCGAACGCGGAGCGTCCGTTGAGGCATTCCCATGCAGAGCGTGGGAACGATCGGTGGTCAACTGTTGCCTTAAGCGCAACAGTCCTTTCATGAATCCGCTCTTTTTCCCCTCGCCAATCCCCCTTATCTTTGCCGCACCAAACAGCACTTGCCAAGCAAGAAGGTTTTAAAGATGTCCAACACTATGGGTATTGCCAGCGCTTTCGTTTTGTCCTCTTTGTTTCTGTCTCCGTTCGCCATCGCTGAAGAGTCGCAGACGTTCGTCGCGCAAAACTCCGCACGCGCGGCTGCATTCGAACAGACTCACAACGAAATGACGGCCAAGGCTCAGGAAGCTGCGCAAACCCCTCAAGCGTCGAGCACTCAGGCCCGACCACCGATTGAGAAAGAAAGCTGATTGTTCAATATCGCTCTGTTTCCCTCGACACTTTTCATCGGCTCTTTCCTTTGAAAAGTTGTCTTCAAGCCGCTGCTATCAGCGGCTTTTTTTCGTTGTGGTTTAAAACAGTTTTAGTTCGTCTTCCCTAACAAGAAACATCCTGAGTCTCAAGACAATGAGGTTCTTAGTTCATCCAAGGAGCTTTACCGCTAGTGCGTTTCCCTCTCAGATTCAGCCCGTTGTTCATTGCAATCGCTGCAACGGTGACGCCTGTTGCTCACGCCGCAGACGACTCAAACGCCGAAGGTTTCGTTGAAGGATCGAGCCTCAACCTCAACGCCCGTAACTACTACATGAACCGCAACCGCCTGCAGCAGACGGACGACAACATTGAATGGGGCCAGGGTTTCCTTGGCCTCTTCGAATCGGGCTACACCCAAGGCGCCGTCGGTTTCGGCGTTGACGCCCATGCGATGCTCGGGCTCAAGCTCGACGGCGGTGGCGGTACCGATGGCTCGAGCATCCTGCCGGTCAGCGATGGCAACGGCAAAGCGCCGGGCTCGTTCTCGACGGCGGGGGGCACGCTGAAAATGCGTGCCTACGATACCGAACTGAAGGCCGGTGACTTGTTTCTCGCCAACCCGGTGATCGCCGGCGGCGAAACCCGCATGCTGCCCCAGACCTTTCGCGGCGTCAGCCTGACCAACCACCGTTTTGACGGCTGGATGATCGAAGGTGGCCAGGCGAGTTTCACCAAGCCTTACAACCAGAGTGGACACACCCGAATCGGCACGTCCTACGGCAGCCTGGCCGACGGTGACGAAAGTAAGCACCTGAATTGGGCCGGCGTGGCCTGGAGCGGCCTGCCGGGGTTGACCAGCAGCGTCTATGCTTCCGAACTCAAGGACATCTGGAACCAGTATTACTACGACCTGGATTACACCTACGCATTGAACGATCGGGTCAGCCTCAACCCCGGTCTGCATGCCTATCACACGCAAGACACCGGCGATGCGCTGCTGGGCCACATCGACAACAACACCTACAGCCTGCATTTCACCGTGGGGGTTGGCGATCACAGCGTTACCGCGGCCTATCAGCGGGTCAACGGCAACACACCGTTCGACTACATCAGCCAGGGCGACAGCGTCTACCTCGACAACTCCCAGCAGTATTCGGACTTCAACGGCCCGAACGAACGCTCATGGAAACTCAAGTACGCCTACGACTTTGTCGGACTCGGCCTCCCCGGCCTGACCTCGGCGGTCTCTTACTCCCGAGGTGAACTGGACCTGACCAAGGTCGATCCGGACAGTCCAGGTTATGCCTCGTGGTACAGCGCTGACGGCAAACACGCCAGGCACTGGGAACGTGACATCGACCTCAACTACGTGGTTCAGGGCGGCAAGGCCAAAAACCTGGCGCTGCGCCTGCAATGGGCGACCAACCGTGGAGGCAACGGCTATGGCGCGCTGGATCAGGACACCGATGAATACCGGGTGATCGTCGACTACCCGCTCAATGTCTTCTAAGCTTCAATAAGCAAAAGGCCAGCATGTTTTGCTGGCCTTTTTTTTACTCGGGATTTATACAGGCGCACCGAACGCAAATGGTTTCCGGGATTCTGCCTGAGTCTTGCAAAACACTTTAATAACGCCTCATTAGCAGAAGTAGAACCATGAGTGTGAGCAGTGCGACATCTCACCACCCGGTCCGGTCGACGCGATCGGAGCGGCTCCTGGTTCTCGGCAGTTTGCTGTTGGTGATTGCGATATTGAGCATCGTCGCGTTCCTGCTCATTCGCGAACGCGCCAATGCTGAACAGTCGGCCACTCGTGCAGCAACCAACATCGTGCAACTGATCGACGCCGACGTGCTGCGCAATGTCGAACTCTATGACCTGTCCTTGCTCGGCTTGATCGCCGCCTCCCAGCGTGAAGACCTCAAGAACGTTTCCCCTACCATCCGACACCTGGCCTTGTTTGACCGCGCCACTGCCGCGCCGTACAAGGGCGACATTTTGTTGCTGGACAACAAGGGCGACGTGATCGCCGACTCGGCCTCGGTAGACCCCAGAAAGGGCAATTTTGCTGACCGCGAATACTTTCAGTCGCACGTGAACAATCGCGACCCAAGCATGCTCATCAGCCGTCCTTTCCGCTCCAGACAACCTGAACATGAATGGCGAATCAGCTTCAGTCGCCGAATCAGCGGCTCACAGGGCGAATTTCTTGGCGTGGCCGAAGCCGCCATGCGCTTGAGTTATTTCGATCAACTGTTCAACAGCTTGAGCATCGGTCGTGACAGCTCGGTCAACCTGATCAGCTCGGACGGGATTCTTCTGGCCCAGGAGCCCCGCTTGGCCGAGGAGCTGATTGGCAAGGACTTCAGCAACCGTCCCAACTTCCAGCGCATCGTCAAAGAAGTCGACGGCAGCTTCACCGGTGTTTCAAGCCGCTATAAGGACAAACGCCTGTACACGTTCTCCAAGGTTGGCAACTTGCCGTTGATCGTCATCGTTGCGCTGTCCAGTGATGAAGTGTTTGCCTCGTGGAAGCGCACGGCGGTGGTGGTTAGCGTTGCGACGATGGCGCTGTGCATCGGCTTGCTCTGGCTGACCTGGCTGCTCAGCCGCGAACTGCGCCTGCGCCACCACGCCGAACAGGAACTGGCGCAACTGGCGGCCACCGATCCCTTGACCGGCCTGGCCAACCGCCGAACGCTGGATCAGGTGCTGCGGCATGAGTGGTTCCGCGCTCAACGTTCCGGCCAGCCTTTGTCGCTGCTGATGATAGATGCCGACCATTTCAAGGCGTTCAACGATCGTCATGGGCATCAGGCTGGCGATGATGCGTTGCGCTCGGTGGCCAAGGTGATCGCCGACAATGTGAGACGACCCGCTGACCTGGTCGCCCGTTATGGCGGTGAGGAGTTTTCGGTGATTCTCGCGGAAACCGACAGCCAGGGTGCACAACAGATTGCCGAACACATCCGCGCGACCGTAGAGCAGTTGCCGCGGGTGGCAGGTGCCGAGTCGCCGATTACTGTCAGTATCGGTATCAGCACCTGGACCACCTCCACCGACATCAGTCTCGAACAGCTATTGTTTGCAGCGGACAAGGCGCTGTATCAGGCCAAGGAAAGTGGGCGTAATCGGGTAGTCGCAGGATGATCGTTCCCACGCGGAGCGTGGGAACGATCATCGCAATGCGTGGGAACGATCGACTTTCCAGGCATAAAAAAAGGCCACCCGAAGGTAGCCTTTAAAAACTAGAGAGGTTTTTACTTACACGGCCGCAACTGGACGCATGTAAGAGATCGGTGCAGTGCTGGCGTCTTCGAAAGTCACGACTTCCCAAGCATCTGTCTGCTCAATCAACTTGCGCAGCAGCTGGTTGTTCAATGCATGTCCGGACTTGAAGCCCTTGAACTCACCAATCAGGCTATTGCCCAGCAGGTAGAGGTCACCAATTGCATCGAGGATCTTGTGCTTCACGAATTCGTCTTCATAGCGAAGGCCGTCTTCGTTCAGTACGCCATCCGCGTCGACCACAATAGCGTTTTCAACGCTGCCGCCGAGTGCGAGGTTGTGCTTGCGCAGGTACTCGATATCACTCATGAAACCAAAGGTACGGGCGCGGCTGACTTCTTTTACAAACGAAGTGCTGGAAAAATCCACGCTTGCACTTTGTGTGCGGTTACGGAAAACCGGGTGATCGAAATCGATCTCGAAACTCACCTTGAAGCCTTCGAAAGGGACGAAAGTGGCGCGCTTGTCGCCGTCTTCCACTGTCACTTCCCGCAGGATCCGGATGAACTTCTTCGGTGCGTCCTGTTCTTCCAGGCCGGCCGATTGAATCAGGAATACGAAAGGTCCAGCGCTACCATCCATGATCGGAACTTCAGACGCGGAGAGCTCGACGTAGGCGTTATCGATGCCCAGGCCAGCCATGGCCGAGAGCAAGTGCTCCACCGTATCCACTTTGGTGTCACCACTGACCAATGTGGTCGACATCGTGGTTTCACCAACGTTTTCCGCGCGGGCAGGAATCTGCACCACAGGGTCGAGATCGGCACGAACAAACACAATGCCGGTGTCGATAGGTGCGGGCTTGAGGGTCAGGTATACCTTTTCCCCGGAGTGCAGGCCTACACCTGTAGCACGGATAATATTTTTCAGTGTGCGTTGTTTAATCATGGCTTGGGCCGCTTCAGCGCAAATTGCGAACTGGTATCAACAAAGGCTGGCGATGATAGCAGACCAGACCTTTGCTGAACACCAATCACCTTCATAGCCCTGATACATTCCATCAATCGGCCTGACGACGCAGGAAAGCCGGGATGTCCAGGTAGTCCAGATCATCTTGCGGATTCATCTTCGCGGCAGTCGCAGCACCGGCCTGAGCCTGGTTGCGCATGACGGTCGGACGGTCCAGATCACGGTAGTTCACAGCAGGCGCTTCCTGACGCGAAGGCGCTTGTTGCTGCGGCTGCGAAGCCACGGACGTGTGCATGGTGTTGTCGATGACCTTTACAGGCTTCTCGATTTTTGCGCCCAAACCAGTGGCTACTACTGTTACGTGCAGCTCGTCGCGCATGTCCGGATCGATAACGGTACCGACCTTGACCATCGCGTGCTCGGAAGCGAAAGCTTCGATGATGCTACCCACGTCGGAGTACTCACCCAGGGACAGGTCAGGACCGGCGGTGATGTTCACCAGGATGCCGCGTGCACCTTGCAGGTTCACGTCTTCCAGCAATGGGTTGCGAATGGCCGCTTCGGTGGCCTCACGTGCACGGTTCGGACCGCTGGCGCAGCCAGTGCCCATCATCGCCATGCCCATTTCGCTCATCACGGTACGCACGTCGGCAAAGTCGACGTTGATCATGCCCGGACGCTTGATGATGTCGGAGATACCGCGAACGGCACCGGCCAGTACATCGTCGGCCTTGGCGAATGCGGACAGCAGGCTTGCGTCCTTGCCAAGGATGGTCAGCAGCTTCTCGTTGGGAATGGTGATCAACGAGTCGACGCTTTCAGACAGCAGACGGATGCCTTCATCGGCGATCTGCATGCGCTTGCGACCTTCGAACGGGAACGGACGAGTCACCACCGCAACGGTGAGAATCCCCATTTCCTTGGCCACTTCAGCAATGATCGGCGCAGCACCGGTACCGGTACCACCGCCCATGCCAGTGGTGATGAACACCATATTGGTGCCCTGCAGGACTTCGGCAATGCGCTCGCGATCTTCGAGAGCGGCCTGACGACCTACTTCAGGGTTGGCGCCAGCGCCGAGACCTTTGGTCACGCCGGTGCCCAGTTGCAGGATGGTCCGCGCGCCGATGCTTTTCAGCGCTTGGGCATCAGTGTTGGCGCAGATGAATTCAACGCCTTCAATGTTGCTCTTGACCATGTGGTTGACGGCGTTGCCGCCGCCTCCGCCAACACCGATAACTTTAATAACCGGGCTTGCGGGGATGTTGTCTACGAGTTCGAACATTTTCCCTCTCCTTTCATTTCTCTAGTTTTTTCGCCTACTGCGTTTTGCTGCTTTTACCGCTTGCCGCTTGAAACTTGTCGCTTGAATCTGCTTCGTTAGAAGTTGCCTTGTACCCAGCTCTTGATGCGATCGAGCAAGGCGGCTTTCGGTTCTTCATTGCTGTAGCTGTCGCGGCTGCTGATGCCCGAGAAGGAAATCCCGTCGGACTGCTTCTGCAGGCCGTACATCAACAGGCCAACGCCAGTGGAATAAATCGGGTTGCGGACCACGTCGTCCAGGCCCTTGACGCCATGCGGCACGCCCAGGCGCACCGGCATGTGGAAGATTTCTTCGGCCAGTTCGACTGCGCCTTCCATCTTCGACGTACCACCGGTCAGCACGATGCCGGCCGGGATCAGGTCTTCGTAGCCACTGCGACGCAGTTCGGCCTGGATCAGCGTGAACAGCTCGTCGTAACGCGGCTCGACCACTTCGGCCAGGGCCTGACGGGACAGCTCGCGCGGTGGACGGTCGCCGACACTTGGGACCTTGATGGTTTCACCGGCACCGGCCAGTTTGGCCAGGGCGCAGGCGTAGCGAATCTTGATTTCTTCGGCGTACTGGGTCGGGGTGCGCAACGCCATGGCGATGTCGTTGGTCACCTGGTCGCCCGCAATCGGGATCACTGCGGTGTGACGGATCGCGCCTTCAGTGAAGATCGCGATGTCGGTGGTGCCGCCACCGATGTCCACCAGGCACACGCCCAGCTCTTTCTCGTCGTCGGTCAGGACCGAGTAGGCCGAAGCCAGCTGCTCGAGAATGATGTCGTCGATTTCCAGGCCGCACCGACGCACGCATTTTTCAATGTTCTGTGCGGCGTTGACGGCGCAGGTGACCACGTGGACCTTGGCTTCCAGGCGTACACCCGACATGCCCAGAGGCTCACGAACGCCTTCCTGGTTATCGATCACGTAATCCTGCGGCAGGGTGTGCAGCACGCGCTGGTCAGCCGGGATTGCTACAGCCTGGGCGGCGTCGAGCACTCGTTCCAGGTCGGCGGAGCTGACTTCGCGATCACGAATCGCCACGATGCCGTGGGAGTTCAGGCTGCGGATGTGATTGCCGGCCACGCCGACGAACGCCGAGTGAATGCGGCAACCAGCCATCAGCTGCGCCTCTTCGATCGCGCGCTGGATCGATTGCACGGTGGACTCGATGTTCACCACCACGCCTTTCTTCAGGCCACGGGACGGATGGGTACCGATCCCGACGATTTCCAGCGTGCCGTCGTCCGAGACCTCGCCGACCAGCGCCACCACCTTGGAGGTGCCGATATCGAGACCGACGATCATTTTGCCGCTTTGCACGTTTGCCATGGTCCTGCCTCTTCTTAATTCTTCGCGACAGCGGGTTGGGCTGTCGTGGGCGCTACAGGTTCCCGCCAGCCAACAGCGAGGCCGTTGGCGTAGCGCAGATCGATGCGCGCAATGTTCGTAATCTGTTCTTTAAGCGTCTTGTCATAGATGGCAATGAAACGGCGCATCTTTTCCAGCAGGTTGCCGCGTCCCAGCAACAGTTCGATTCCCGGGCCCGCGCTGCCGGCGCCGGTGGTCAGGAACCAGCTGCCTCGATCGCGCAATTCCAGGCGCGCAATCGAGAAGCCCAACGGCCTGAGCATCTGGCTCAGCACCTGGTATTGCTGCATCACTTGCTGTTGGGCCCGTTGTGGGCCGAACAGCTGTGGCAAGTGTTCGTAGTTCGCCAGCTCGCGCGGGGTGAACGCCTGGCCCTGGTTGTTCAACAGCGATTCATCGCCCCAACGGGCCACTGGCAGTTGTTCTTCCAGGCGGATCACCACTTGATCCGGCCACACCCGACGCACTTCGGCGTGGGCAATCCATGGCATCGTTTCCAGCTCGGTACGCATGCTCGCCAGGTCGATGGTGAAGAAGCTCGACGCCACGTACGGGGCGATCCGCTGCTGTATTGCTTGCTGGCTGATGTAACTCAGGTCGCCCTGCACGTTGATCCTGGTGATCGGCCGGTCGGCGTACGGCAACAAACGCTGCGCGCCTTCGTAAGTACCGAAACCCAGAGCGACCAGCAGCACCGGCCAGAACAGGCTTTTCAGAAAACCGAAATTGGCTTTCGGCAGGCGCGCAGACATCGGCTCTTTGGCCACCATTCGGCTGGCACCCCGCGGTACCGGCTTGCGGCCGGTCGGTGCGGAGGGCTGATGTCTCAGCTGTGCGCCTTGCATGGTCTTAACCTCGCGGCTCAATGCTTGCGGCCAGAATCGCCAGAACCAGTTGCTGGAAATCCAGACCGGCAGCACGAGCCGCCATCGGCACCAGACTGTGATCGGTCATGCCCGGCGCGGTATTGACTTCCAGGAACCAGAACTGCCCGTCGGCGTCCTGCATCACGTCTGCCCTGCCCCAACCGGCGATACCCAGCGCCTCACAGGCTTTCGCCGTGAGGTCCATCAGTTCTTTTTCTTTGTTGCTGTCCAGGCCACACGGAATCCGATACTGGGTATCGCAAGCCACGTACTTGGCGTCGTAGTCGTAGAAGCTGTGCGTCGTGCCCAGGGCAATCGGTGGCAACACCTGGTCACGCAGGGTGGCGATGGTGAACTCCGGACCTTGAATCCATTGCTCGACCAACACTTGCGAATCGTAGGTACTGGCCGCTTTCCACGCGTCGATCAACTCCGACGTGGAGGTCACTTTGGCCATCCCGATACTTGAACCTTCATGGGCCGGTTTGACGATCAAAGGGAAGCCCAGTTCCGTCGCCGCCGAAATACAATCGGCCTCGCAGCTCAGTACGGCATGGCGTGGCGTCGGAATACCGAGGCTGTGCCAGACCTGTTTGGTCCGCAGCTTGTCCATGGCCAGCGCCGAAGCAAGAATGCCGCTGCCGGTGTACGGAATACCCAGGCATTCCAGCAGGCCCTGCATGCTGCCGTCTTCACCACCACGACCGTGGAGAATGATGAAGGCGCGATCGATTTTTTCGTTCAGCAGACGCTGCAACAGATCATCGCCCACGTCGAGACCAAACGCGTCCACACCGGCGCTTAGCAGCGCATCGAGAACCGCGTTACCCGACTTGAGGGAAACCTCACGCTCGGCACTCTTGCCGCCGAAGAGCACGGCGACGCGGCCGAAATCTTTCGGCGCGACAGTGGAGACGAGGTTGGCGTAAGCAGCAGTCATTTCAACTTCCCCACACTCGGCGCAGCAACGGCGCCAGCGAACAACGGACTTTTCAACAGTTTTGGAGCAAGACCACCGATGTCACCGGCGCCCTGGCACAGCAGGATGTCGCCAGCACGCAGCAGCGGCTTGACCACCGGCGCGAGATCGACACCGCGCTCGATGTAGATCGGGTCGAGCTGACCGCGCTGACGGATGCTGTTGCACAACTTGCGGCTGTCGGCGCCCGGGATCGGTTCTTCACCGGCCGGGTAGACTTCCATCAGCAACAGGACGTTGGCGTCGGCCAATACATTGACGAAATCGTCGTACAGGTCACGGGTGCGGCTGTAACGGTGCGGCTGGTAGACCATCACCAGACGGCGCTCCGGCCAGCCACCGCGCACGGCTTTGATGACCGCGGCAACTTCGGTCGGGTGGTGACCGTAGTCGTCGACCAGCATCACGCTGCCACCGTCTACCGGCAGTTCGCCGTAGACCTGGAAGCGTCGGCCGACACCCTGGAACCCGGACAGGCCCTGGACGATGGCTTCATCGCTGACGCCTTCATCGGTGGCGATGCAGATGGTTGCCAGTGCATTCAACACGTTGTGGTTGCCCGGCATGTTCACCGAGACATCCAGCGGATCGCGATCAGGACGCAGCACGGTGAAGAAGGTCTGCATGCCCTGCTGACGCACATTGATCGCACGCACATCGCAGTCGTCGCCGAAGCCATAAGTCACGGTCGGACGTTTTACCAACGGCAGGATTTCACGCACCACCGGATCGTCCAGGCACACCACCGCCAGACCGTAGAACGGCAGGTTGTGGAGGAACTCGACGAAGGTTTTCTTCAGTTTGTTGAAGTCACCGTCGTAGGTCGCCATGTGGTCGGCGTCGATGTTGGTGACCACGGCCACCAGCGGCTGCAAGTGCAGGAAGCTGGCGTCGCTTTCATCTGCTTCAGCGATCAGATAACGACTGGTGCCCAGTTGGGCATTGGTGCCCGCGGCATTCAGACGGCCACCGATCACGAATGTCGGGTCCAGGCCACCGGCGGCGAACACCGAAGCGATCAGGCTGGTGGTGGTGGTTTTGCCATGGGTACCGGCGACGGCGATGCCGTGGCGGTAGCGCATCAGCTCAGCCAGCATTTCAGCGCGCGGCACCACCGGGATGCGGCGTTCCAGGGCAGTGGCGACTTCCGGGTTGGAGGTGTTCACGGCACTGGAGGTGACCAGTACATCGGCGTTCGCAGCGTTCTCGGCGCGGTGGCCGATAAAGATCTGGGCGCCGAAGGACTCGAGACGCTCGGTCACCGGCGAAGCTTTCAGGTCGGAACCGGACACTTCATAGCCCAGGTTCAACAACACTTCGGCAATGCCGCACATGCCCACGCCGCCGATCCCGACGAAATGGATGCGACGGATGCGGCGCATTTCCGGTTGCGGCATGGCTTTCTGATTCTCAACCATGGGCCACCTCCAGGCAGGTATCGACCACGTTACGGGTTGCATCGGGTTTGGCCAGGCGGCGTGCCGCGGTAGCCATGTCGGTGAGTCGTTGTGGTTGCATCAGGACCTCTGTCAGGCGTGCGGCAAGATCCGCTGCGCCAGTCGTTCTTTGCGGCATCAGGAAGGCAGCGCCTTCACGGGCCAAATAATCGGCGTTGCGGGTCTGGTGATCGTCGATCGCGTGGGGCAAAGGCACCAGCATCGAGGGCAGACCGGCGGCGGCCAGTTCACTGATGGTCAACGCGCCTGCGCGGCACACCACCAGGTCGGCCCAGCCATAGGCGTGGGCCATGTCTTTGATGAAAGGCTGCACTTGCGCCTCGACGCCAGCCGCGCGATAGCGCTCTGCAGTCACTTCATCGTGGTTTTTGCCGGCCTGATGAAACACTTCCGGGCGCAGGTCGGGGGCGACTTGCGACAGGGCTTCAGGCAGCAACTTGTTCAACGGTTCTGCGCCCAGGCTTCCACCCAGGATCAGCAAACGCGCCTTGCGACCGGCCAGAGCCTGTCGCGGTGTTTCGAGGAACAGCTCGGTGCGCACCGGGTTACCGGTGGTCCGACGGCTGCCCGACAGAGTAAAGGTGTCGGGGAACGCTTCACAGACTCGGGCGGCCAACGGCACCAGCAACCGATTGGCGGTACCGGCTACGGCGTTCTGCTCGTGAACGATCACCGGCACGCCAGCCAGTTTGGCGGCAACGCCACCGGGACCGGTCACATAACCGCCAAAGCCGACGACACACACCGGCCGCAACTGGCGAATGATCGCCCGTGCCTGCCAGATCGACTTGAGCAACATGAATGGGGCCTTGAGCAGGGACAATTTGCCCTTGCCACGCAATCCGCTGGCATTGATCCGATGCAGTTCGATGCCGGCCATCGGGACCAGTTCGTTCTCGATGCCACGCGGAGTCCCCAGCCAATGCACGGTGTAACCACGGGCCTGGAATTCGCGAGCACACGCCAGCGCCGGGAACACGTGGCCACCGGTGCCGCCCGCCATGATCAATACGTTAGCGCCCATGGGTCGGCTCCTCGGCGAAGTCACTCTCATGGAACTCCATCTCTTCGCTGCCCAAGTGGGTTCGACTTTCCCACTCGATGCGCAGCAACAAGCCGAGACAGGCACAACAGATCACCAACGAGCTACCGCCGTAACTGAGAAACGGCAGGGTCAGCCCCTTGGTTGGCAGCAGGCCGACGTTCACCCCGATGTTGATCAGGAACTGACCAATCCACAGGAACGACAAGCCGTACGCGATGTAGGCGGCGAAAAACTGCTTGGCCTTCTCGGCCCAATAACCGATGTACATCCCGCGAATACAGACAAAGGCGAACAGCGCTACCGTGCACAAAGAACCGACGGCACCCAGTTCTTCGGCCAGGACCGAAAACACGAAGTCGGTGTGGGCTTCCGGCAGGTAGAACTGTTTCTGCACGCTGTTGCCCAGGCCAACGCCCAGCCATTCGCCGCGACCAAAAGCGATCAACGCTTGAGACAACTGATAACCGGCACCGAACTGGTCGGCCCACGGATCGGCAAAGTTGGTCAGGCGCGCCATTCGATACGGCTGCATTTGAATCAGCAACACCACCGCCCCGACCGCCAGGACAACCATCAGGGAAAAACGGAACAGCCCGACCCCCCGAGGAACAGCATCGCCGCAGCAGCGCCCATCATTACGACAGTGGCGCCGAAGTCCGGCTCCATCAGCAACAGACCCGCCATTGGCAGCAGGACGATGAACGGCTTGAAGAAGCCCATCCAGCTTTCACGCACTTCTTTCTGGCGACGCACCAGGTAACCGGCCAAGTAAATAACGACAAATACCTTGGCGATTTCCGACGGCTGAACGTTGAAGAAACTGAAGCCGATCCAGCGCATCGAACCGTTCACTTCACGGCCGATCCCCGGGATGATCACCATCACCAGCAAACCGAACGCACCAATCAGCATCAGCCAGCCCAGGCGTTGCCAGGTGGCGATCGGAATCATCATGGTGACGATGCAGGCACCCAGGCCCAGCACCACGTAGATAAGGTGGCGAATCATGTAGTACAGCGCGCTGCCCGACTGCACAGCCGCCACTTCGGTCGATGCCGAGGCAATCATGACCAGCCCGAGGCCGATCAAGGCCAGGCAGCCGGCGAGCATCGGGAAGTCGAGGTCGATACCGCGCCCGGTGATGATCGGCGACGGGTAGGGCTTGATGATGTTCATCAGGCTCATGCCAGGTCCTCCACAGCGCGGACGAACTGGTGACCACGGTCTTCGTAATTCTTGAACATGTCGAAACTGGCGCAGGCCGGCGACAACAACACGGCGTCGCCCTTCTCTGCGATGGCGCGGCATTGCTCGACCGCTTCGATCAGCGAGTTGACGCGAATCAGTGGCACGGCATCGCCGATGGCTTGAGCGATCAGCTCGGCGTCACGCCCCATCAGCACCACGGCGCGGCAGTTGGCCGCCACCGGATCACGCAAGTCCTTGAACTCGGCACCCTTGCCATCGCCACCGGCGATCAGCACGAGTTTGCCGTCGATGTCCGCGCCCAGGCCTTCGATGGCCGCCAGTGCGGCACCGACGTTGGTGGCTTTGGAATCGTTGTAGTAGCTCACGCCATTCAGGTCACGGACCCACTGGCAGCGATGCTCGAGCCCGGCGAAGGTGCGCAGGCTCGCCAGCATCGCGTCGAACGGCAGGCCGACGGCGTGGCCCAGGGCCAATGCCGCCAAGGCGTTGGACTGGTTGTGGGCACCGCGAATTTTCAGCTCGCGCACTGGCATCAGGTTCTGGAATTCGAAGGCCAGGTACTTCTCGCCGTCTTCTTCGCGGATACCGAATGCCTTGAAATCAGGCTTGCTCAAACCGAAGGTCCAGCATGGCTGGCCTTCGCCAATCAGCGGACGGCTCAAGGCATCCTGACGGTTGACCACAAACTGCCTGGCACCCCGGAAGATCCGGTGCTTGGCCAGGTGATAAGCCGGCAGGCCGCTATAGCGGTCCATGTGGTCTTCGCTGACGTTGAGCACGGTCGCCACTTCGGCGTTGAGCTGATCGGTGGTCTCGAGCTGGAAGCTCGACAGTTCCATCACGTACAGCTCGACGTCGTCGCTGAGCAGGTCCAGCGCCGGCGTACCGAGGTTGCCACCGACGGCGACACGCTTGCCGGCCGCCGCAGCCATCTCGCCGACCAGTGTGGTGACGGTGCTTTTCGCGTTGGAACCGCTGATGGCGACGATCGGCGCCTTCGCGTTACGCGCGAACAACTCGATGTCACCGGACAATTTCACGCCACGGGCGGCGGCAGCCTGCAGGGCCGGGGTCGCCAGCGCCAGGCCGGGGCTCACGTAGAGCTCGTCGGCGCGGCACAGGAATTCGACGTCCAGCTCGCCACAACGCACTTCCACGTGCGGATAGTCACGCTTGAGCGTGGCCAGTTCCGGTGGATTTTCCCGCGTGTCGGCGACAGCAAACGACGTGCCCCGGTTCGCCAGGAAGCGAACCAGGGACATGCCGCTCTTGCCGAGGCCGACAACGATGCGGAAGTGGTCAGAAGCGATCAGAGACACTCGTTCTACCTCAGCTTCAGGGTGGCAAGGCCAACCAGTACGAGAATCACGGTGATGATCCAGAAACGGACGATCACACGCGGCTCGGGCCAGCCCTTGAGTTCAAAGTGGTGGTGAATCGGTGCCATGCGAAACACGCGGCGACCAGTCAACTTGAAGGAAGCAACTTGAATGACGACCGACAGGGTCTCCATCACGAACACGCCGCCCATGATGAACAGGACGATTTCCTGACGGACGATCACCGCGATGGTGCCCAGTGCCGCGCCCAGCGCCAGTGCGCCGACGTCGCCCATGAACACCTGGGCCGGATACGTGTTGAACCAGAGGAATCCGAGGCCCGCGCCGATCAACGCGCCGCAGAACACAATCAACTCGCCTGCGCCCGGCACATATGGAATCAACAGGTATTCAGCGAATTTCACGTTACCCGACAGGTAGCAGAAGATCCCCAACCCGCCGCCGACCATTACGGTGGGCATGATCGCCAGACCGTCGAGGCCGTCGGTCAGGTTGACCGCGTTGCTCGAGCCAACGATCACGAAGTAAGTCAGGACAATGAAACCTATGCCCAGCGGAATGCTGTGGTCCTTGAGCATCGGCAAGATCAGGGTGGTTTCCACCGGTGTCGCTGCGGTCATATAAAGGAAGATCGCCGCGCCCAGGCCGAACACCGATTGCCAGAAGTACTTCCAGCGACTCGGCAAACCACGGGAGTTCTTCTCGATGACTTTGCGGTAATCGTCGACCCAGCCGATCGCGCCGAACAGCAAAGTCACCAGCAGCACGGTCCACACGTAACGGTTGCTCAGGTCAGCCCACAGCAAAGTGCTGACACCGATGGACGACAGGATCAGCGCGCCGCCCATGGTCGGGGTGCCGGACTTGGACAGGTGCGATTGCGGACCGTCGTTGCGAACGGATTGACCGATCTGACGATTCTGTAACGTGCGGATCATCCACGGGCCGTAGCACAGCGACAAAACCAACGCGGTCAGCACACCGAGAATCCCGCGCAGGGTCAGGTACTGAAAGACCGCGAAGCCTTTGTAGAACTGTTGCAGATACTCCGCTAGCAGCAGCAGCATTAATGTTTCTCCAGGCTGGTCACGCACAAAGCGGCGACGATGTTTTCCATCGCGGCGCTGCGCGAGCCCTTGATCAAAATGGTGGTGTTTGTGTCTTGCTCGGCGCCCAGGGCCTCGATCAGTTCAGCCTGCGTGCTGAAGTGAAAGGCCTGCGGACCGAAAGCGTTCACGGCGTGAGCCATCATTGGCCCGACGGCGTAAAGCGCGGAAACCTTGCCGCGGGCGTACTCGCCCACATCGCGGTGCCCCTGCTCCGCCCAATCGCCCAACTCGCCGATATCCCCGAGCACCAGAACGGTGCGACCGGAAAAGCCGGCGAGTATATCAACGGCGGCGCACATGGAGGTGGGGTTCGCGTTGTACGTGTCATCAATTACGCGCATGCCATTGCTGGCCAGTTGCGCGACGGTGCGGCCCTTGACCGGTTGCACCGCGCCCAGGCCGGTGGCGATGCCGAACAGCGACACGCCCAGTGCATGGGCGGCGGCGGCAGCGGCCAGGGCATTGGCAACGTTATGGGTGCCGAGCAGGTTCAGTTGAACGCGCTCCATACCTTCAGGGCTGTGCAGGTTGAACGCCGGGCAACCGCGAGCGTCGCGGTCCAGATCGCTGGCGTAGAAATCGGCACTGACATTGCTCAGGGCGAAGGTCAGCACTTTGCGACCGGCAGCGCGGTTCTTCCAGATGTCGAACGCCTTGTCGTCAAGATTGAGAACGGCGACGCCATCGGCATCCAGCCCTTCAATAATCTCGCCCTTGGCTTCAACGATTTTTTCTGGCCCGCCGAACTCGCCGACGTGGGCGGTCCCGGCGTTGTTGAGTACGGCCACATGCGGCTTGGTCATGCCGACGGTGTAGGCGATTTCGCCAAGACGCGACGCACCCAGCTCAATCACCGCAGCGGTATGTTCCGGCGCAAGTTCGAGCAACGTCAGCGGCACGCCGAGGTCATTGTTCAGGTTGCCACGGGTCGCCAACACCGGACCGCGCGTGCGCAGGATGCTGGCGAGCATTTCCTTGACCGTGGTCTTGCCGCTGGAACCGGTGATGGCCGCGACAGGATGGGTGTAAGCCGAACGGTTCAATGCACCGAGTTGCCCCAGCGCCTGACGCGTATCTTTGACCAGCAATTGCGGCAGTGCGCTGTCGGCGACTTCACGCTCGACCAACGCCGCCACGGCGCCTTTTGCGGCGACGTCATTGAGATAGTCGTGACCATCGAAACGCGGGCCGGCCAGGGCAATAAAGAGTTGGCCTGGCTTGATCGCACGGCTGTCGATGCTGACGCCGTCGAAGCTGGCATCGGCAGAAACCAGGCGGGCATTCAGCGCGCCGGTCAGTTCGCTCAGTTTCAAGGTTTTAAGCATGGGCCACCTCCCACGCGCTCAAGGCGTGATCGGCCTCGACCAGATCGGAGAAAGCATGACGCTGGCCGTTGATTTCCTGATAGTCCTCGTGACCTTTACCGGCCAGGACAATCACATCATCCGCCGAAGCGCTGGCGATCAGTTGGGCAATCGCCTGGCCACGGCCTGCGACGAAGGTGACTTTATCCACAGCGGTAAAACCGGCGCGGATGTCGTCGAAGATCACTGCCGGGTCTTCGGTGCGCGGGTTGTCATCGGTCACCAGCACGCCGTCAGCCAGACGCTCGACCACTTCAGCCATCAGCGGACGCTTGCCGCGATCGCGATCACCACCGCAACCGAACAGGCACAGCAAACGACCTTTGGCGTGAGGGCGCAGGGCCATCAAGACTTTTTCCAGCGCATCCGGTGTATGAGCGTAATCGACCACCACCAGCGGCTGAGTACCGCCGCCGAGGCGCTGCATGCGTCCGGCCGGGCCTTCGAGTTTTGGCAGGACCTTGAGAATTTCGTCCAGCGCGTAGTCAAGACCCAGCAAGGCGCCGACCGCGGCCAGCACGTTGCTCAGGTTGAAGCGACCGAGCAAGGTGCTGCGCAGATGATGCTCACCCTGCGGCGTGACCAGCGTGGCGCGCACGCCCTCGTCATCGAACTGCGCTTCACGGCAATAAAGGTAGGCCCTGGAGTCTTCCAGGCTATAGGTGATCAAGCGCGACTCACCATCATCAGCGGCCAGTCGGCGGCCGAAATCGTCGTCGAGGTTGACCACCCGGCACTTCAAATCATTCCAGGCAAACAACTTGGCCTTGGCTTCGCCGTAGGCTTGCATCGTGCCGTGGTAATCCAGGTGATCGCGGGACAGGTTGGTCATCACCGCCACATCGAAGGCCAAGGCGGTCACGCGCCCCTGATCCAGACCATGGGAAGAAACCTCCATGGCGACGGCTTTGGCACCGGCCTTTTTCAGGTCGGCGAGGGTTGCCTGCACGGCGATCGGGTTCGGTGTGGTGTGCAAGCCGCTTTCGAGCGCGCCGTAAAAACCGGTGCCCAACGTGCCGACGATGCCGCAATGCTGGCCGAGCAAATCCAGGGCTTGTGCAACCAACTGCGTCACGCTGGTTTTGCCGTTGGTGCCGGTCACGCCGATTAGGTTCAAGTGGCGACTAGGGTCACCGTAAAAACGCCCGGCAATGTCCGACAGCTGCGCCGCCAGGCCTTTGACCGGAATCAGCGGCACATCGGTAATCGGCAATACGGTCGCGCCTTCGACTTCATACGCCACAGCGGCAGCGCCGCGTTGCAGGGCGTCGGCAATGTGTGCGCGTCCGTCGAACTTGCCGCCAGGGACGGCGAGAAACAGATCGCCTGCCCGCACGTTGCGGCTGTCCAGGGTCAGTTCGCGGATCAACAGATCGCGGCCGGCGTGGGCGAAAATCTTGTTCAGGCTCAGAGACATCAGCCTCGCCCTCCATTGGCTTTCAGCGGAACGACCGGTGCTGCGATCGCTTGTTGAGTAGGTGTCAGGTTGTCCGGGGTGATGTTCATCAGGCGCAAGGTCCCGGACATCACTTTGCTGAACACCGGGGCCGATACCAGACCACCGAAGTAACCGGCCTTGGACGGTTCATCGATCACCACCACGATGGCATAGCGCGGATCGCTCATCGGGCCGAAGCCGGCGAACAGCGAGCGGTAGGAATTCTCGGCGTAGCCTTTGGTGCCGACCGACGTCTTGCGCGCGGTACCCGACTTGCCGCCCACGTGATACGCCGGCACTTGCGCGCGGAATACACCGCGCGGGGCTTCGATCACTTGTTGCAGCATGGTTTGCATGGTCTTCGCGACAGCTTCCGGCAATACCTGTGTGGTTTGCGGCGCCTTGTCGGTTTTGATCAGGGTCAGCGGCGCGAGGCGACCGTTGTTGGCCAGGGCCGAGAAAGCGTGGACCAACTGGATCGCGGTCACGGAGATACCGTAGCCGTACGACAGCGTGGCGGTTTCAGCCTTGCGCCATTCGCGGTAGTTCGGCAGGTTGCCGACGCGCTCGCCCGGGAAGCCGAGGCCGGTGTCCTGGCCAAGGCCGACTTTTTGCGCAAGGCGGAAAATCGTTTCGCCGCCGATATCGAACGCGACTTTACTCATGCCGACGTTACTGGAGTTGATCATGATGCCGGTGAGGTCGAGCACCGGGCCTTCGGATTTGGAGACGTCCTTGATGGTGTATTTACCAATCTGCAAGGTGCCCGGATAAACCTCGACGGTATCGGTCGGCTTCCAGCGCCCGGTTTCAATCGCGGCGCTCATGGAAATCGCTTTCATGGTCGAACCCGGTTCGAACACGTCGATCATCGCGCGGTTACGCATCATCGCCGGTTGCAGGTTGCGACGGTTGTTCGGGTTGTAGGTCGGCTGGTTGACCATGGCGAGGATCTCGCCGCTCTTCACGTCCATGATCACCAGGCTGCCGGCCTTGGCGCCATTCTCGATGATCGCATTACGCAGCTCACGGTTGGCCAGGTATTGCAGACGCAGGTCAATGGACAACGCCAAGGGCTTTCCGGCCTTGGCGTTTTTGGTGACCTGAACATCCTTGATAAGTCGGCCACGCCGATCCTTGATCACCTGCCGCTTGCCTGGAACCCCGGCCAGCCATTCGTCGTAGGCCAGCTCGACGCCTTCACGACCGTGGTCATCGATGTCGGTAAAACCGACCATATGGGCAGTGACTTCACCGGCCGGGTAGAAACGGCGGAATTCTTCGATGCCATAAACGCCCGGCACTTTCAGATCGAGCACGGACTGGCCTTGCTCGGGGGTCAGCCCGCGCACCAGGTAAATGAATTCTTTGTTGGCCTGGGCTTCGAGACGTTCGGCCAGGGCTTTCGGGTCCTGCCCCAAGGCAGCCGCCAGTGCAGGCCACTTCTCTTTGGCCGTTTGCATTTCCTTGGCGTTGGCCCAAAGGGTGGTGACCGGGGTACTCACGGCCAAAGGCTCGCCGTTACGGTCGGTGATCAGACCACGGTGAGCCGGAATCGGAATATGACGCACGCTGCGCGCATCGCCCTGACCTTTAAGGAAGGCACGGTCGACCACCTGCAGATCGATAATGCGCCAGGCAATCGCCGCGACCATGACGCCGAGCAAACCCAGTACCAGGCGGAACCGCCATGGAAAGAGAGCGCCCTCAAGTTTCATCATGGCGCCACCATCTGCACTTCAGCGGCGCCAGGAATGCGCATCTTCAGTTGCTCGGTCGCCAGGACTTCGATACGGCTGTGGGCGGTCCAGGTGCTCTGTTCAAGAATCAAACGGCCCCACTCCGCTTGCGCCTTGTCGCGCACGCTCAACTCGTTGTACAGGGAGTTCAACAGTTGACGGTTCCAGTGGGCGCTATAGGAAACGCCGATGGCCGACACGAGCACGCCAATAAACAGCAGAAACATGAAAAAGCTTCCGCCGGGAAGTGGCTTGGCGAAAAGCTTGCTCACCGCAGCTTCTCCGCGACGCGCATGACGGCGCTACGGGAACGTGGGTTGGCTTTGAGTTCGGCCTCGGAGGCGGACTGCGCTTTGCCATGGATTTTGATTATCGGTTCGAAAGCGACGTGACGGACCGGCAGGTTACGCGGCAGGTTGTCGGCTTCGCCTTTCACCAGTTTGCGCATGAACAGCTTGACGATGCGGTCTTCCAGCGAGTGGAAGCTGATGACCACCAGGCGGCCACCGACTTCCAGGCATTCCAGTGCGGCTTCGAGGCCGGCTTCCAGATCACCCAGTTCGTTGTTGACGTGAATACGCAAGCCCTGGAACGCACGGGTCGCCGGGTTCTTGCCCTTTTCCCATGCCGGGTTGGCGACTTTCAGGACTTCAGCCAGATCGGCAGTGCGCTCGAACGGCTTGATGTCACGACGCTCGGCCACGGCACGGGCCATCCGGCCGGAAAAACGCTCTTCGCCGTATTGCTTGAATACACGGGCGATTTCTTCCACCGGGGCGGTGTTGACGAATTCGGCAGCGCTGATTCCACGGGACGGATCCATGCGCATGTCCAGCGGGCCATCATTGAGGAAACTGAAGCCGCGCTCAGGGTCATCGAGCTGCGGCGAGGACACGCCGAGGTCGAGCAAAACGCCGCTGACCTTGCCGGCCAGACCACGTTCGGCGACTTCCGAACCGAGCTCGGCAAAGCTGCGCTGCACAACGACAAAGCGGCCGTCTTCGGCCGCTAGCGTTTGCCCGGTGGCAATCGCTTGAGGATCCTTGTCGAATCCGAGTACCCGACCCTCGGGGCCGAGCTGGCTGAGGATCAACCGGCTGTGTCCGCCGCGCCCGAACGTACCGTCCAGATAGCAGCCATCAGGACGTACGGCGAGAGCCTCCACGGCTTCGTCGAGCAGTACGGTGATGTGGTTAAAGCCGCTATCAATAGTCACAGGATCAAATCACGCAGTTCATCAGGCATGGCGCCCGGTTGTTGAATGGCAGCCAGGTCAGCGGCAGAAACCGCATCCCAGGCATCCTCGTCCCACAATTGGAACTTGTTCAGTTGGCCTACCAACATCGCGCGCTTATCCAACTTGGCATATTCACGAAGACGCGGCGGAACCAGAAAACGACCACTGCCATCGAGCTCGAGGTCGACGGCATTACCAATCAGTAAACGTTGCAGGCGGCGGTTCTCTTCGCGAAGCGAAGGCAGTGCGCGCAGTTTGGTTTCAATAATTTCCCACTCATCGAGGGGGTAAACACACAAACACGGATCAACGGCATCAATTGTGACGATTAACTGACCGGAACTACGCGAAACGAGCTCGTCACGGTACCGGCTCGGCATAGCGAGACGGCCCTTTGCATCGAGACTGATAGCGTTAGCTCCGCGAAACACGTCAGCGTTTCTCCAAATATTAGCGTTTTGAGCTCAAAAAACCCACTTCATGCCACTTTCCGCCACTTGCGCACACTATAGGAATGCGGCCACCGCACCGTCAAGGCGCGGATTAAAGGAAAACCCTTACAGAACTGAGATTTAGGAGCGCAAAAGGAGGGGTAGCGAGAATTTGGCGCATCATCTTGCTCAATAACTTGAATCAGCACTGAAAGCTGCGTTCGAAAGTTAAAGTAATTTGTTAAGAGTAAGATTTTTTCGGTATTAGGAAAGTGCTTCTGCTGTTGTTTCTGTAAGGAGGGGAAAAGCTACTACAGGCGCCCTGCTCAATGATTAAAGCAGGGAGGGGAAAAAGGTGGAGAGTCGATCTGTAAGCCGGGTTCTGTCTTGAACAGTCATTCGTCTACGATGGCCATCACTGGACATCTTTAGCAACCTACCCGGTCCCAGCGCGGGCCACGCCTTGGGACCCTATTTGGTCTTGCTCCAAGTGGGGTTTACCTAAGCCACGAACTGTTGCCAGTCGTGCGGTGCGCTCTTACCGCACCTTTTCACCCTTACCGGCGCCGAAGCGCTTAGGCGGTTATTTTCTGTGGCACTTTCCGTAGGCTCACGCCTCCCAGGCATTACCTGGCACTTCGCCCTATGGAGCCCGGACTTTCCTCCCCCCCCTAATTTTCATAGAGGGCAGCGACTGTCCGATCGACTCTCCGCGGCGAAGATTAACGGCAGAGCGGCCGAAGGACAAGCGCTAAACGCCTTGGACTGCGCCTGCACGTCGGTTTCTACTCGCCCTTCTGTTTATCCAGCGCGACCTGATAGAGCACATTCTTGCGCTCGCCGGTAATTTGCGCCGCCAACGCTGCGGCTCGCTTGAGCGGCATTTCTTCAAGCAACAGATTCAGAATGCGCATGGCTTCACTGCTGACGGCATCCTCGGTCTCGGGGGCAGACCAACCCGCCACCAACACCACACATTCACCACGCTGCTGATTGCTGTCTGATTCGACGAACTCGCGCAATTCAGCCAATGGCAAACCTTTAAGGGTTTCGAACGTCTTGGTCAGCTCACGCGCCAGCAACGCCGGACGCTCGCCACCAAACACCAACTCCATGTCTTGAAGGCACTCAAGGATCCGGTGCGGGGCCTCATAAAAAATCAGCGTGCGCGGCTCTTCCTTTACCAACTCAAGACGGGCGCGCCGACCGACAGCCTTGGCCGGCAGAAAGCCTTCGAAAATGAAACGGTCCGACGGCAGACCCGCCGCCGACAACGCCGCGATCAACGCACAGGCGCCCGGAACCGGCACCACATTGATACCCGCAGCACGAGCCTGACGCACGAGGTGATAACCCGGATCGGAAATCAACGGCGTGCCGGCATCTGAAATCAGTGCCACATCGTCGCCGGCAAGCAAACGAGTGATAAAGCGGCTACCTTCATCCCGCTCATTGTGTTCATGGCAGGCCGCCAGCGGTGTAGGAATGCCGAAATGCTGCATCAATCGCTGGGAGTGACGGGTATCTTCGGCGGCGATCAGGGCGACGTCGCGCAGGATTTTCAGCGCACGCGCACTGATGTCGTCCAGGTTGCCGATGGGCGTCGCCACCACATAAAGCGAGCCAGCAGCGGAATTCAAAGCACCTGGAGCAGTCAAAGCGCACACCTCATTATCGGTAAAAGCCGCCATTGTAGCGCGTCGTGACGCTCGCGATACGCGCAAGCAACCCTCGGTTTTGCAGCCTTTTGTGCAGTGCCGCAACAATTGCACGAGCTAAATTGATCGATTCACACCAGTAACATCGCGCCCCGGCCAGTGCTTGGGTACAATTCCACGCTAATTTGATCGAGTATCAGGAACACTACATGATCGCTTGCCTGCGGCTGTTCACTGCCCTCTGCCTTGCTGCCTTGCTGGCGGCTTGCGCCAGCTCGCCCTCCTCCAGCCTTGGCGAACTTCCACGGACCCCGGATGCCAGTATCGAGCAACTGCTCGCACAGGCCGCTGAAAGCAAAGACCCGGAAAAAGCCTCCCTGTTGCGCCTGAGCGCGGCAGACCTGGCCTATCGCCAGGGGAACGCCGGCCAATCCGCGCAAATCCTGCAACAAGTCCCCGTCGAAACACTCAAGCCTGGCCCACAGGTTTTCGCCAGCACCCTGGCGGCTGAACTGGCCATGGTTCGCAATCAGCCCAAAGCGGCGCTGACAGCCTTGAGTCATCCGAGCCTGCAACGCCTGAGCGAACTGCCGGTCGAGCAACAGGTTCGCACCGGCACCGTCCATGCCCGCGCCCTTGAAGCCGATGGCCAGACGCTGGCCGCCGCACGGGAGCGCATCTTCATCGCGCCAATGCTTGAAGGTGAAGCCGCCAGCAAAAACCACGAAGCGATCTGGACATTGATCGCCTCGCTGCCGACCGATCAATTGCAGCCGAGCGCCACCGACGACCTCGGCGGCTGGATGGGCCTGGCGCAGGCGGTGAAAACTGCCGGCACCCTGGAACAGCAGCAAGCCGCGATCGACAACTGGCGCGCCCAGAATCCAAAGCACCCCGCCGCCATTCAATTGCCGCTGCCACTGACCAAACTCAAGGAACTGGCCAGCCAGCCCCTGAGCAAAATCGCCCTGCTGCTGCCACAAGACGGCCCGCTGGCCTCGGTCGGCAGAGCACTGCGCGAAGGTTTCATGGCTGCTCACTACCAGGCCCAACAAGCCGGGCAGAAGCCGCCAGCCATCGAGTTCTATGACAGCACGCGTCTGACATCCCTCGATGAGTTCTATCGCAAGGCCCAGGCCGACGGTGTGCAACTGGTCATCGGCCCGCTGGAGAAACCGCTGGTCAAACAGCTCAGCGCTCGCCCGCAACTGCCGATCACCACCCTGGCGCTGAATTACAGCGAAGGCACACAAGGTCCAGCCCAACTGTTCCAGTTCGGTCTCGCCGCTGAGGACGAAGCCCGCGAAGTGTCCCGCCGTGCTCGCGCCGATGGCCTGCATCGCGCAGCCATCATGGTGCCGAAAGGCGAATGGGGCGATCGCGTCTTGAGAGCGTTCAGCCAGGATTGGCAGGCTAACGGTGGCAGCATCGTCGCCACCGAACGTGTCGATCAACCGGTTCAACTGGCCCAGCAGATCGCTGACATGTTCCAGCTGCGTCAGAGCGAAGGTCGTGCCAAGAGCCTGCAAAGCACCGTTGGCGGACAGGTCGCCGCCCAGCCTTCACGTCGCCAGGACATCGAGTTCATCTTCCTCGCTGCAACGCCTCAGCAGGCCCAGCAGATCAAGCCGACCTTGAACTTCCAGTACGCCGGCGATGTGCCGGTTTATGCCACCTCCCACGTGTTCAGCGCCAGCGGCGATGTGAACCAGTACAACGACATGAACGGCATTCGCTTCTGCGAAACCCCATGGTTGCTGGAGACTAACGATCCACTGCGCAAACAGGTCACCGCTCAATGGCCACAAGCTGCTGGCAGCCTGGGCCGCCTGTACGCGATGGGTGTCGATGCTTACAGCCTGGCACCACGCCTGGGCCAACTCAAGGCTCTACCGGACAGCCGCATCGAAGGTCAGTCGGGCAGCCTGGGCATGACTCAGAACCAGCGAGTCGTGCGCCAGTTGCCGTGGGCACAGTTTGTCAGCGGCCAGGTTCAACGCCTCCCGGATACTCCGCGCTGATGCCCGACAGATCACGCCAGCAAAGCGGTAAAGATGGCGAGCGCCATGCGCTCGAGCATCTTCAACAACAAGGTCTGCGCCTGTTGGCGCAGAACTGGTTGTGCAAACGCGGCGAGCTTGATCTGGTCATGCTTGATGGCGATACAGTAGTATTCGTTGAAGTCCGCTACAGAAAAAACACTCAATGGGGTGGCGCGCTCGACAGCATCGATGAGCGCAAACGGCAGAAACTGATAATTGCCGCGCAGTATTTTCTTCAGCGCGAGTCGCGTTGGGCCAATTCCCCTTGCCGTTTCGACGTGGTTGCCATCGACAGCAACCTCGATCAGTTGAACTGGTTGCAGAATGCCTTCGACAGCTGATCGCGTACGCCCCGAACCGGACACTTCCACCCAACACTTTTGCTCTTTGCTTTGCGGGCTGCACATTCATGTGCCGAGTAGCCGCGCTAATTAAGGTCACACAGATGGACATGCAATCCCGAATTCGCCAGCTTTTTCAGGCCAGTATCGATACCAAGCAAATGGCGATGGACGTACTTGCACCGCACATCGAGCAAGCCAGCCAGGTGATGGTCAACGCCCTGCTCAACGAAGGCAAAATGCTGTCCTGCGGCAACGGCGGCTCTGCCGGGGATGCCCAGCACTTTTCGTCCGAGCTGCTCAACCGCTTCGAGCGCGAGCGCCCGAGCTTGCCAGCGATTGCGTTGACCACCGACAGCTCGACGATCACCTCGATCGCCAACGACTACAGCTACAACGAAATCTTTTCCAAACAGATCCGCGCCCTCGGCCAGCCGGGCGATGTATTGCTGGCGATTTCCACCAGCGGCAACTCGGCAAACATTATTCAAGCGATCCAGGCCGCACATGATCGCGAAATGGTTGTCGTAGCATTGACCGGTCGCGATGGCGGCGGCATGGCGTCGCTGCTATTGCCCGAGGACGTCGAGATTCGCGTACCGGCCAACGTCACCGCACGTATTCAGGAAGTCCACCTGCTGGCGATCCATTGCCTTTGCGATTTGATCGACAGCCAATTGTTCGGGAGTGAAGAATGACCCCTAATCGCCTAGGCCTTCTGGCCTTGACCCTGTGCCTCGGCATCAGCGGCTGCACCTCGGTGGTTAAAGCCAGCCGCGAAGCACCGATTGAAGATGACCGCGGCACGCGCACCTTCGGCAGCAAGATCGACGACTCTCTGATCGACACCAAGGTCGGCGTGAACATTGCCAAGGCCGATCCCGCCCTGGATAACGACTCGCACATCGTCGTCACCAGCTTCAATGGCGTCGTGCTGCTTGCCGGACAAACCCCACGCGCCGATCTCAAGGCCAAGGCCGAACAGGCCGCTGCGGCTGTTCAGCGGGTGAAGACAGTCCACAACGAACTGCAAGTCCTGCCACCTTCCGGCTTCCTGGCTCGCCAGAACGACACCTGGCTGACCTCCAAGATCAAGACGCAGATGCTCACCGATCCGAACATTCCGGGCTCACGCATCAAGGTTGTCACCGAGAACGGCATCGTCTACCTGCTGGGTCTGCTGACCAAACAGGAAGCGGCCCAAGCCACCAATTTGGTGCAGGGCGTTTCCGGCGTGCAGAAAATCGTGAAGCTGTTCGAATACATCGACTGAATAAACCCTGCCGACGATGACGATCTCAGGATCGCCATCGTCCTGTAGGAGCTGTAATAAAAAAGGCGATCCTTTCGGATCGCCTTTTTTATTACTTCACCACTTTCAAACTGGGTCGACCGCTGGGACGCGGTGGCTCACTGTCGGGTGGCGGAATATCGTCATCCGGCTCGATCTCTTCGTCGTCTTCCATAGGCGATTCCAGATCGAACACCATGCCTTGACCGTTCTCCCGAGCGTAAATGCCCAGGATCGATGCGATAGGCACGTACAGGGTGTGTGGCACGCCACCGAAACGCCCTTCGAAGCTGACCGCTTCGTTGTCCATGTGCAAATGACGCACGGCTGCCGGTGATACGTTCAGGACAATCTGTCCGTCACTGGCAAAACCCTGAGGCACCTGCACCGACGGATACTCGGAATTGACCAGCATGTGCGGGGTGCAATCGTTGTCCACAATCCACTCGTAGAGCGCGCGGACCAGATAAGGTCGACTGGAGTTCATAGCGGCTCCTTAAGCCTTAGCGCATATCGCGTTCGACACCAGACAGACTCGCCTGGAAAGCCTCACGCGCAAACGAGCGCTCCATATAATCAAGCAGCGGCTTGGCAGGCCGCGGCAGTTCAATACCCAGAATCGGCAATCGCCAGAGTATTGGCAATAGGCAGCAATCCACCAGGCTTTGTTCCTCACTGAGGAAAAACGGCTTGTCGGCGAACAGCGGCGACACGCCAGTCAGGCTTTCGCGCAGCTCTTTACGAGCCACGACACGGGCTGCTTCCTTGGATCGGGAATCCAGGATCAGATCCACCAGTCCACACCAGTCACGCTGAATACGATGAATCAGCAGACGGCTGTTGGCACGCGCCACGGGATAAACCGGCAATAAAGGCGGGTGCGGGTAACGCTCATCCAGATATTCCATCACCACGGTCGACTCCCACAACGCCAGGTCACGATCGACCAGGGTGGGCAAGCTGCCGTAAGGGTTCACTTCAATCAGTTTAGGCGGCTGGCGACCAGCTTCCACGTAAATGATCTCGGCGCTGACACCCTTCTCTGCAAGTACGATACGCACTCGGTGGGAATAGTGGTCGGCGGGGTCGGAGTAACAGGCCAACCGATTGGTCACGCCCATGGCGGTCCTCCTCGCTTGTTGAAATTATCGGAAACGGAAAAACGCGCGCGCCCAGAGGGCGCCTCCCGTAACGCCTGGACCACCAGGCTCGTTACACCTTAAGAGACGCCCCTGGGCGCGCGCGATTGACAGCAATTTTACAGCAATATCAATGGACGTCTTTCCAGTATTCACGCTTGAGCAAGTATGCGAATACGAAGAAGAACGCCAGGTACAGCAACACATAGGTACCGATGCGCTGATGCTGCAGCTTCACCGGGTTGGCCGAGTAGGCCAGGAAGGTCACCAGATTCTTGACCTTCTCGTCGAACTGCTCTTCGTTCAGCGTGCCGGTTTTCGGCAATACGGTCAGTTGGTCGCAGGCTTCATGAGTCAAAGCCGTGCCGGTCAGCGGATCGAATTGCTTCTTGCCGTCTTCGACGACTTGAACTTGTTTGCAGCCTACCACCTGGCGACCCTGCAGGCCGACCAGAACGTTAGGCATCCCGACGTTCGGGAATACCTTGTTGTTCACGCCCCAAGGACGCGATGGGTCTTCGTAGAAAGATTTCAGGTAACCGTAGAGCCAGTCAGTACCACGAACGCGGGCGACCAGGGTCAGGTCGGGCGGCGCCGCACCGAACCAGGTCTTGGCGTCAGCCGGCTGCATGCCGATGCTCATGTGGTCGCCAATCTTGGCGCCGGTGAACACCAGCTTCGAGAGCATCAGGTCATGTGGAATGCCCAAGTCATCGGCAACACGCTCGTAGCGCTGGAACTTGGCGCTGTGGCAGCCCATGCAATAGTTGGCGAACGTACGTGCGCCGTCCTGCATGGCAGCCTTGTCGGAAACGTCGATATCGACCTTTTCCAGCTCAGGGCCACTCGATGTCGATGCGAAAGACAGTACAGGCATCGCCGCAAGAATCAGTACAGCAAATAGCTTTTTCATCAGCCAGTCACCCTTTCCGGAACCGGTTTGGTCTTCTCGAGCCTGGTGTAGAACGGCATCAGAATGAAGTAGGCGAAGTACAGGAAGGTACATACCTGAGACAGCAACGTACGGCCTGGCGTTGGAGCCAGAACACCCAACACGCCCAGGATCACGAACGAAATGCAGAACACCCAGAGCCAGATCTTGCTCAGCCAGCCTTTGTAGCGCATCGACTTGACCGGACTGCGATCGAGCCATGGCAGGACGAATAGCACAGCGATGGCCGCGCCCATGGCGATAACGCCCAGGAGCTTGTCCGGAACCGCCCGCAGAATCGCGTAGAACGGTGTGAAGTACCAGACCGGAGCGATGTGCTCAGGAGTCTTGAAGGCGTTTGCCACTTCAAAGTTCGGCTTCTCGAGGAAGTAGCCGCCCATTTCAGGGAAGAAGAACACGATCGAGCAGAAGATGAACAGGAACACCACCACGCCGACGATATCTTTCACGGTGTAGTACGGGTGGAAGGCAATGCCATCCAGCGGTACGCCGTTTTCGTCTTTGAATTTCTTGATGTCCACGCCGTCCGGGTTGTTCGAACCGACTTCGTGCAGCGCCAGAACGTGCAGCACCACCAGACCGAGGATCACGATCGGCAAGGCAACAACGTGCAGGGCGAAGAAGCGGTTCAGGGTAATACCGGAAATCAGGTAGTCACCACGGATCCACTGGGTCAGGTCGTCACCGATGACCGGGATCGCACCGAACAGCGAGATGATCACCTGGGCCCCCCAGTAGGACATCTGGCCCCACGGCAGCAGATAACCCATGAAGGCCTCAGCCATCAACGCCAGGTAGATCAGCATGCCGAACACCCACACCAGCTCACGCGGCTTCTGGTACGAACCGTAAAGCAGGCCACGGAACATATGCAGGTAAACGACGATGAAGAACATCGAAGCGCCGACTGCGTGCAGCATGCGCAGGATCGAGCCGTGCTCGACGTCGCGCATGATGTATTCGACGGAAGCAAACGCCTCTTCCGCCGACGGGGTGTAGCTCATGGTCAGCCAGACACCGGTAACGATCTGGTTGACCAGAACGAGCAGTGCGAGGGAACCAAAGAAATAGAAGAAGTTGAAGTTCTTCGGGGCGTAGTACTTGCTGAGATGGTCTTCCCACATTTTGGTCGCGGGAAAGCGCGCATCAACCCAATCCATGAACTTGCTCATCACGCTTTCTCCGTATCGACGCCAACGACAATGATGTCATCGGTCTCATAGGAATGCGGGGGAACTGGCAGGTTCAAAGGCGCAGGTTGCGACTTGTAGACGCGGCCAGCCAGATCGTAGTGGGAACCGTGGCAAGGGCAGAAATAACCACCTACCCAATCCTTGCCCAGATCCGCAGGTGCCACTTCTGGACGGAAGGTCGGCGAGCAACCCAGGTGCGTGCAGATACCGATCAGCAGCAGAACCTCTGGCTTGATCGAACGCGTTTCCGGGTCGACATAAGTCGGTTGTGTCGAGTTCTTGGAGGTCGGGTCAGACAGCTGGCCCTCGATCTTTTTCAGATTCCCCAGGATTTCCTCGGTACGGCGGACAATGAACACCGGCTGACCGCGCCACTCAGCAATCATCTGCTGGCCTGGCTCGATCTTGCTGACATTCACCCTCACCGGTGCACCTGCGGCTTTCGCCTTGGCACTGGGAAACCATGACCCCACGAACGGGACCGCAGCCCCCACCGCTCCTGCAGCACCCACCACGGATGTGGCTGCTACCAAGAAGCGACGCCGGCCTGCATTCACGCCGTCATTGCTCATTCAGTCCTCTCCCATCAGCTTTGTGGCCTGTTAAATCAGGCGTCTACTAAGTAAAAATCTGAACTTATAAAAATTTTGCCGAATGGTAATGAAAAGCCCCAATTCTGACAAGGTAATTACCGAGGGGCTTCACTGCCAAGCCTTGCAGTATAGGGCTTCTACGGCTGTGGCAAGTTGTCACAGAGCAATTCTTGATAAATCACGCCCATAAAAAAACGCCCAGCTTCGCAAGGAAACTGGGCGTTCTTTTTGAACGTAAAAGCGAATTAACGCTTCGAGTACTGCGGACGCTTACGCGCTTTACGCAGACCAACTTTCTTACGTTCAACTTCACGTGCATCGCGAGTAACGAAGCCAGCTTTGCGCAGAGCGCCACGCAGGGTTTCGTCGTACTGCATCAGTGCGCGAGTGATACCGTGGCGGATTGCGCCAGCTTGACCACTTACACCACCACCGATCACGGTGACGTAGATGTCGAATTTCTCGACAGTCTCAGTCAGTTCCAGCGGCTGACGAACTACCATGCGGGCAGTTTCGCGGCCGAAGAAATTTTCCAGGGTGCGGTTGTTGATGGAGATGTTACCAGTACCCGGACGCAGGAAAACGCGTGCGGTTGCGGTCTTGCGACGGCCAGTGCCGTAATTTTGAGTCGCCGACATAATGAACTATTCCGTTAAAACTTCAGTTCTTGGGGCTGCTGAGCAGTATGAGGGTGTACAGCGCCCGCATAGACTTTCAGCTTACGATACATGTCGCGACCCAGCGGGTTCTTAGGCAGCATGCCTTTGACCGCGGTCTCGATCACGCGCTCAGGGGCTTTAGCGATCAGCTTCTCGAAGTTGATCGACTTGATGCCGCCCGGGAAACCGGAGTGGGAGTAGTAGATTTTGTCGGTGGTTTTAGCACCGGTTACACGAATCTGCTCGGCATTGATAACGACGATGTAATCGCCGGTGTCAACGTGAGGAGTGTACTCAGCTTTATGCTTGCCACGCAGACGGCTCGCGATTTCGGTGGCCAGACGACCCAGGGTCTGACCTGCAGCGTCGACGACAAACCAGTCGCGCTGTACTGTTTCCGGTTTAGCAGTAAAAGTTTTCATTCTTTATAGCCTCAGGGGCCGCCCTGTAAATTAGACGGCGGATCTTACTGAATAGTGCGTACTTTGACAAGTCAAAGGCAGCCGGATACAGACGCTTTCGGGGGCTCGGGTCGGCGCGTCCGTTCAACGGCAAGATTCTTCGGCGGCGGCGCATCACTTCCACTGCAGAAAGAGGTGCGCAATTATGCAGATTGCGAAAAATAATTCAACCTGCTTTTATGATTGTTTTGCCCAAGGAGCACCCGATGGACTATCGCCAGCTAGGCCGAACCAATCTGAACGTGAGTGCAATCTGCCTCGGCACCATGACCTGGGGCGAGCAAAACAGCGAGGCTGAAGCCTTCGCCCAGATCGAACGGGCCAAGAGTGCCGGGATCAATTTCATCGATACTGCCGAGATGTACCCGGTGCCGCCCAAGGCCGAAACCTACGCCACCACCGAGCGCTACATCGGCAATTACTTCAAAAGCCGTGGTGATCGCGCCGACTGGATCCTGGCCAGCAAGATCGCCGGCCCCGGCAACACCATCGACTACATCCGCGACAAAAACCTGCGACACAACCGCCAGCACATCACCGAAGCCGTGGACGCCAGCCTCAAGCGCTTGCAGACCGATTACATCGATCTCTACCAGCTGCATTGGCCGGAACGCAGCACCAATTTCTTCGGCCAACTCGGCTACAAACACCAGACCGAAGCCAACCTCACGCCGCTGGAGGATACCCTCGAAGCGCTGGACGAACAGGTCAAGGCCGGGAAGATCCGCCACATCGGCCTGTCCAATGAAACGCCATGGGGCACCATGCGCTTCCTCGCCCTGGCCGAAGCTCGTGGTTGGCCGCGCGCCGTGTCGATCCAGAACCCGTACAACCTGCTCAACCGCAGCTTCGAAGTCGGCCTGGCGGAAATCGCTATCCGCGAACAGTGCGGCCTGCTCGCCTATTCCCCGCTGGCGTTCGGTTTCCTGTCGGGCAAGTACGAAGGTGGCGCACGTCCGCCGAAAGGTCGCCTGAGCCTCTACAGCCGCTTCAGCCGCTATTTCAACCCGCAGTCGGAAGCCGCGTGCAGTCGTTATGTGGCGCTGGCGCGTGAACATGGCCTGGACCCGGCGCAAATGGCGCTGGCATTTGTCACGCAGCAACCCTTTGTGACCAGCAACATCATTGGCGCCACGACGCTGGAGCAGTTGGACAGCAACATCGCCAGCTTCGATCTGAAACTTTCCGATGAAGTGCTGGAGGGGATTGAGGCGATTCACAAGGATCACCCGAACCCGGCTCCTTGATCGATAATTAAAAAGCCTTCGCGAGCAAGCCCGCTCCCACATTGGATTTAGGTCTGACCACCATTTTGTGATCGACACGGATCCATGTGGGAGCGAGCCTGCTCGCGATAGCGACCTGATAGTCGCTGCAAATCAAAGCGACCGCGCAATGATCTCCTTCATAATCTCGTTGGTCCCCGCATAAATCCGCTGCACCCGCGCATCCGCCCACGCCCGGGCGATCGGGTATTCCCACATGAAACCGTAACCGCCATGCAACTGCACGCACTCGTCGAGCACCTTGCATTGCAGGTCTGTTCCCCAGTATTTGGCCATCGCCGCGGTCGGCACGTCGAGCTTGCCTTGCAAGTGCAACTCCAGACAGCGATCGACGAAGACCCGACCGATCTGAATCTCGGTCGCCATTTCCGCCAGTTTGAAGCGGGTGTTCTGGAAGTCGGCGATTGCCTTGCCGAATGCCTTGCGCTCGCGGGTGTAATCCAGCGTCCATTGCAACGCAGCTTCAGCCGAAGCAAGCCCGCCGATGGCCACGGTAAGACGCTCCTGCGGCAATTCCTGCATCAGGTACGCGAAGCCCATCCCGGCCTGCCCCAACAGGTTTTCCTTGGGCACCCGAACATCCTGGAAGAACAGTTCCGAAGTGTCCTGGGCCTTCATGCCGACTTTTTCCAGGCGCTTGCCCTTGGCGAAGCCCGGGGTGTTGGCCTCCACCAGAAACAGGCTGGTGCCTTTCGCGCCAGCTTTCGGATCGGTCTTGGCCACGACAATCACCAGGTCAGCGAGAAAGCCGTTGGTGATGAAGGTCTTCGAACCGTTGATCACATACTCGTCGCCATCGAGCACCGCGGTGGTTTTCACCCCTTGCAGGTCGGAACCGGCACCCGGCTCGGTCATGGCAATCGCCGTGACCATTTCGCCAGACACCAGTTTCGGCAGGTATTTGTGTTTCAGCGCTTCACTGCCGTAATGCAGGATGTAAGGCGCGACGATGTCCGAATGCAGGGAGAAACCGATACCGGTCAGGCCGAGACGACCGATCTCTTCGATCACCACCGCGCTATAGAGAAAGTCAGCACCCAGGCCACCGTATTCTTCCGGCAGATGCGAACAGAGCATCCCCGCCTCCCCCGCCTTGTTCCAGAGTTTGCGGTCGATATAGCCTTGTTTTTCCCATTGCCCATGGAGCGGCACGGCCTCTTTTTCGAGGAACGCTCGCACGCTGTCGCGAAAAAGTTCGTGCTCTGAGCTGAACAAGGTTCTGGGGATCATGCGGCACCTGTCGTTATTGTTAGCCGGAATTGATCCTCAAAGACTATGCCTCGCCTCCGGCACAGGACACTGGACACATGCGACAAAAAATAAGACGATCCAGCCGTCTGGTGACCACTTTCCCCTATAAGAATAAAGTTGAATTATGTCTAACCAAGTCTCCACGCCCTTGCGGCGCGTCAGCATCCTGGCTATCGACCGGGTTTTCGCTTCCACCCTCATGCAAGCCAAGGATTTCTTCCACCTGGCCAGCCTGCGTTACGGCAAACAACTGGGCCAAGGCCTGACTCCGGCGTTCGAAACCCGCTTGGTCAGCCCCGACGGCAAACCGGTAAACAGCTTCAGTGACGTGATCATGCCGGTGGACGGCGGCCTGGAAAACGCCGACATCATTGTCCTGCCCGCCTTCTGGGACGACTTCGACACCCTTTGCCAACGCTACCCACAGGTCCTGCCCTGGCTGCGTCAGCAACATGCTCGCGGCGCAGTGCTGTGCGGTGAAGCCACCGGGGTGTTCTGGCTGGCCGAGGCCGGATTGCTCGACGGCAAGGAGGCGACCACTTACTGGCGCTTCTTCAATGCGTTTGCCGAACGCTTCCCACGGGTTCAGCTCAATCAGGACAAGCACCTGACCGACGCCGACAACCTGTATTGCGCGGGCGGCACCACTTCGGCCTGCGACCTTTACATCTATCTGATCGAACGCTTCTGCGGCGCCAACGTCTCCCAGGCCGTGGCGCGAGACATTCTTTATGAAGTGCAGCGCAGCTACTCGCCGGGACGAATCGGTTTCGGCGGTCAGAAGCTGCATCAGGATGTGATCATCCTGCAGATCCAGCACTGGCTCGAAGAACATTTCGCCGACAAATTCCGCTTCGAAGACGTGGCTCGCGAACACGGCATGAGCATCCGCAATTTCATGCGGCGCTTCCAGACCGCCACCGGCGACAAGCCGTTGCATTACCTGCAACGACTGCGCATCGAAACCGCCAAGGGTCTGCTGTCCGGCAGCCGCAAGAGCATCAAGACCATCAGCTATGAAGTCGGCTATGACGATGCAAGTTTCTTTGCGCGCCTGTTCCGCCAGCACACCGAGCTCTCGCCGAACCAGTATCGGCAGCAGTTTCAACAAGCAGCCTAACGGTTGATACAGGCGCCGCCACGCAATTGCCAAGCGGCGCCTGTTTGCAAATTAAACTGCCTGTACCAACCGTGTTTAAAGAGAACGGTAAAGTGATTATTCCCCTTACATGAAAAACGGAATGCAGAGCACCGGACAAGTCCTTTGTACTCTTGCGAGCTGCTTTCTGGATTCGCCAACATATTCTTCCCGCCAACTGAACCGCACTTCAGGGAAGATCGACAATGACAACGGACACCACTCCCCAACCTCTTTCATGTAACAACAACACCGACAATCTCCAGACTAAAAAGAACTGGGCAGGCCGATTCCCCAATCCGCCGGACTTGTGCTTTGACTACCGGGCGTTACTCGAACAGGAACATGGCGTCGCAAAGGCAACCAATCCCACCCATAAAATATGCATAATCGGCGCAGGTGTTACCGGACTGACTGCCGCCCGGGAACTTTACCGTTGCGGTTTTACCGACGTGACACTGATAGAACAATCGACACGCATCGGCGGCAGACACCTGACCGTCCATGGCCGCCATTCAATAAAAGAAAGTCATACTCCTTTCGAAATGGGCGCCATGCGTCTGCCATTCTTCAATAGGGAAAACGAGCCACCCAAAGTGGGTCGATCGCTGATGGCCTACTACGCCAAGGCATTTGACCTGGCGCTATCGGATTTCCCCAACCCGGGAAGCCCGTGGGTGAGTTCGACCGGTATTTATCTCCAGGAAGGCAGCCTGGGTGGTCGTGCGGATCCGCACATGTTGATCTGGACGAACAAAGACGGCTTGACCCCTCCACCCGACGAGGCGCTGCAAACGGTTTATGCCAAGTGGAAAACCTTTGCCGCCAGGATGACTCGCCAGGTTGCGCCGATCTACGCCACGCCGGAATGGGAAGCGGTCTGGGCGGCGATCGTCGAAAGGTACGAGCGTGTTTCGTTTCGCGAGCTGGTCTGTATGCCGGTGCTGGACACCTGGGATAAAGACAAACCTGGAGATTTTGGCGGAGTCGGAATGACCTCGCACGAATCAACCTTGTTCTATTCGATAGGCATCGGCGACGGTAGCTGGGGCGCTTTTTATGACGTGTGCGCGCTCTACCCGCTGCGCACCGCCATTTTCGGATTCAGCAGCCGCCTGCAACTCGTTCACGGCAGGGTCGATTCGTGCGGCGAACCGCTTCCCGCGCCGTACTTGCACAGCGATGCTGTTCTCGATGCGAAGGGCTTGCCTTTCGACAGTCCGCGCTATATCGGTCTTGCGGCGCTGGACGAATGCTTGCTATTCATGAACACCGACAGCGCGCACAAATCGTTCTACGAACATTGTCTTGAAAGGGGCGACGGTTTTTTCACCGACTCTTCCGTCAACAAACTGAAGAAACTGGACGATCAAAAAATACGTGTCCATTACACGTGGAAATTCAGCCAGCCCTGTCAATCGCAGGAACTGTTCAATGACTTTGACGCGGTCATCATGACCCTGCCTTCCTGGCTGATCGAAACGGGTGTCCGGCTCGAAAACTTCAATCAGCACATGTTGCCGTTCGCAATGATCAACGCTTACAAAACAGCACACTGGGAAACCAGCTGCAAAGTGTATGCGCCGTTAAGTAAATCTTTCCTTTCGAGTAACACCAGAGTCCCCCAGGCCATTGTGACCGACAGTTTCATTCATGACGTTTACAGCTATCGCTACAACGAGAATTATCCGTACGACTGCATATTATTAAGTTACACATGGGAGGATGACGCCACCAAACTGGCGTTGTTCAACGACCAGGAACTGGTGGCGAAGTGCGTAGAGGAACTCGACCGGATATTGATGAATTGCGCCAATATCCAGGAGAGGATTTCCCCCTATATTCAAACTGAACACGCTTTGGTCCAACGCTGGATGACGGACAGAAACGCCTTGGGCTGCGCAAAGTTATACAGGCCCGGCACTTATTACGACGCAGTGAGCCTGATGAAGTACAACCAGGATTTCTCACATCTGTCCGGCCTGTATTTTTGCGGAGAATCGTTTTCGGTCGATGCCGGCTGGACAGAGCCCTGTTTTCGCGGCGCCGTGGATGCCGTGATTCATATCTGCAATAAAACCGCAGCAGTGTTCAACGGCGGATTCTGCATGAGCGACTACCCGCAATACCGCATCCGCACCTGAGACCTTGCCCGAACCAATGCGCCCTGCGCGTTGGTTCTGCCAGCGTCAAACCGCTCTATTACGCCATCTTGCGCCCCGACAGGGAAACCCGGGCGCTCTGCCCTGCGCGATCTTCGGACACGGACTACAGCTCAAACGGAAGCCGCTGACTTACGCAAAAACGCCATTTCAACTCTTATAAACACGCAATTAAACAGCGTGAATAACAATAAAAAGAGGTCATCCCGAATGAGCGAGCCAACAAGTCCTGTTCGTGTAGCAGTTGTGCAATTCGACCCACAAGTCGGCATGGAAAAACGTGCAGGTAATTTGCGTCATGGTCTGGAACTGGCACTGGAGGCGGTAAATGGCGGTGCCAATCTCATCGTGCTGCCCGAGCTTTCCAGCACAGGTTATTTCTTCAGCAACCGGCAGGACGCGTTCGACCATTCGGAGGCCATTCCCGACGGACCGAGTGTGAAAATCTGGATGGACTTCGCCCGCAACCACAAGGTCTACCTGGTCGCCGGATTACCTGAGCGTGACGGCATGCGGCTGTTCAACACCGGTGTTCTGGTCGGCCCTGACGGTTTTATCGGCAAGTACCGCAAGGCCCATTTGTGGAATCTGGAGAAGCTGTGGTTCACGCCGGGCGACCTGGGCTTTCCGGTGTTTGATACGCCTATTGGTCGTATCGGCCTGTTGATCTGCTGGGATATCTGGTTCCCGGAAGTACCGCGAATCCTGACCCAGCAAGGCGCGGACATTATTTGCAGCCTGAACAACTGGGTGTGGACACCGCCACCGCTGTTCGACGAAGCCGGCAAGTGCATGGCGTCGTACCTGACCATGACCGCCGCACACGTCAACAATGTGTTTATCGCCGCCGCCAGCCGGATCGGCGAAGAACGAGGGGCTCGTTATCTGGGCTGCTCACTGATTGCCGGTACGAATGGCTGGCCGATTGGCGCCGTGGCGTCAGCGGACCAGGAACAAATCCTGTTTGCCGATATCGACCTGACCAGCTCCCGAAGCGCGCCGATCTGGAACAATTTGAACGATCTGCATCGCGATCGTCGCGCCGATCTCTACGATCAAATGCTCGGTTACACCCAGCACCCTTGCCTGCCGCGCTGAAAAGGGGGCTAACCGATGAACATCACAACCGAAAAAAACCGGCCTGGCGCCAGATCGCCACTGGATCTTGCGATCATCCTGCTGATGATCGGCACGGCACTGCTGATAATCTGGCTTTCATTGACCCACCGTTCCGCCTGGGAAGCGCATTGGCCAAGCTACAGCGACATGGTCTCCGGCCTTCCCGAACCGGCTGCGTGGTTGCGCTGGGTGCTGGGCGACATCAGCGAGGTGGCGTTCTACAAGCACGAGTTCGCCTCTATCGGGTTGTTGGCCGGCGCCTATCTGGCCTACTGGGCGAATCGCACAGGAAAAACCTGGCAAGGTTTTGCCATTTCCTATGGGACTGGATTGTGGCCGTGGCTGGTGACCAGTTCGTTGCTTGGACTGTTGCTGAGCAACCTGCTGTGGGGCTGGACGGTCACCGCCACCAGTTGGCAACCGACGTTTGCCGCGTTTGTTTCGCTGCCCGCGGCGATGGTGCTGATGTTTGGTGGTGGCTGGAAGGTCACGATCAATGGCGCATTCATGGGTGCCGTGCTGGTCACGCCGACGTGCCTGCTGTTCGTCAACTACGTGTGCAATCCCCTGGGCTTGCCTGTCGTCATCGGTAATGTCTTGGGCATGGCAGTCGCCAGCGTCTTCGCTTTCGTGCTTTGCCGTTACCTGCCAAGCCTGGTGAAGTCCGAGACCTGCGAGAAGCCATCCGCCCCTTCGCCCGCAACCGTCAATACCAAAACGCCCGACTACGGGGTGATCTGGAGCTTGCGCCGGGTGCTGGCCGATTTTTCGGAAGCGCCGTTCTTTGGCAATGAGTTGGCCAGCCTCGGCCTGTTGCTGGGTGTATTGCTGGCTTACACCTGGAATCCGATGAGCCCGGTATACGGCTCGGGCCTGCTGCCCCAATTGATCGGTGCCCAGGCGTTGACCTCAGCGCTGGGGGTGGTGATCTGGCGTCGGCAATGGATGTCACGCGGCTGGTATCCGACTTACGTTCCATTGGTGTCCGTGGTGCCGGCGGCCGTTCTGACGTATGGCGGCAGTTGGCAGGTGATCCTCTCGAGCGCACTGCTGGGCGCGCTGATTGCACCGCCCCTGGCTTGCGCCATTGCCCAGCGAGTGCCTGCGTACATGCATGCCTACATCGGTAATGTCCTGTCCATGGCCATCAGCACTTTGCTGATCATTCCGATTATCGGACTGCTGATCGCCAACTGACGCACGCTGCCAGCCGGCTGTATCCGGACTCGAAGCCGGGTACAGCCACTTTTCATTACAAACAAGCGAGGTATCACATGGACCTGCCCCAACTGGCCATCGCCGCGCTCGGCGGCACCGTGAGCATGCAAGCCCGGAACGCTGGCGAAGGTGTTGTCCCGACCGTCAGCGGCGAAACCCTGCTGGCGTCGGTACCGGAGCTGACGGCACTGGCCCGGGTCAACGTCGAAACGCTCGGGTTACTGCCCAGTGCCTCACTGGATTTCGAGTTTTTGCTGAGTGTCCTTTCCTGGGCCAACTTTCAGATCAAGCAAGGTGCCGTCGGGGTTGTGATTACCCAAGGCACGGACACCCTTGAAGAAACGGCCGCGTTTTTTGATTACTTGTGGGAGCACGACGAACCGCTGGTCGTGACCGGCGCCATGCGTTCGGCGGCGCAGGCAGGGGCTGATGGTCCGGCGAATCTGCTGGATGCTTGCCGGGTTGCACTGGCTGAAAACAGTCGACTGCGAGGCGTTCAGGTGGTCATGAACGGGCAGATTCACGCGGCATGCCGCGTGCGTAAAACCGATTCGCTGGCATTGCAGGCGTTTTCCTCTCCAGCCTTTGGTCCCTGCGGAATGCTTGTGGAAAACATCACCCGCTATTTGCGCCCACCAACCCCGCGAACGGTTTTACCTTTGCCGCAACAGACCACGCAGAAGGTTGCGATGCTGGAGACGTCGCTCTCTGCCGACACGCTGTTACTGGAGAACATCCTTGAACTGGGTTATGACGGACTGGTGATCGGCGGTTTCGGTGCCGGACATGTTTCGCAGAGTTGGGCGGATGTTATCGAAAAGATCGCCAGGAAAATCCCGGTGATCGTTGCAACCCGGACCGGTTCCGGGTCCACCGCACACTCTTCCTACGGCTTTATTGGCGGCGAGATGGACTTGATCCGCAAAGGTGTTTCGATGGCTGGATTTCTTTGCCCGCGTAAAGCCCGGGTCTTGCTGTGGTTGCTGATCGGCTGCCAGCGGCAAGATGAACTGGCCAGCTTCCTCCTGGAAGACTGATACAACTACCTGTAGCAGCGAGTGGGGATCAGCACATCTACAAAAAAGGCCTGCAGATGCAGACCTTTTTCATTTTCCGAAATCCTACGGCTTGTGGGCCCGGGACAGGAACTCGTGGGATTGCATTTCCAGCAGGCGACTCAGGGTGCGCTGGAACTCGAAGTTCAGTCGACCGCCGGTGTAGAGGTCCTTGAGCTCGACTTCAGCGGAAATGATCAGCTTCACGTTACGGTCGTAGAACTCGTCGACCATGTTGATAAAGCGCCGGGCGATGTCGTCGGTGGTGACGCTCATTTGCTCGACACCGCTGAGCAACACGGCGTGGAAGATCTTGCCCAGTTCGATGTAATCGTTCTGGCTGCGCGGGCCGTCGCAGAGTTCGCGGAAGTCGAACCAGGCCACGTCATCGCACGTGCGCAAAGCACGGATTTCGCGGTTCTCGATCATCAGCACATCGTTCTCGATGGCTGCCGTGCATTCCGGCGTCAGGGCGCGGAAGCTCTTGCGCAGGCTTTCGTGGGACGCATCATCCAGCGGGAAGTGGAACAGTTCCGCTTGCTCGAGGTGACGCAGACGGTAATCGACGCCGCTGTCGACGTTGACGATCTCGGTGTGCTGCTTGATCAGCGCAATCGCTGGCAGGAAGCGCGCACGTTGCAGGCCGTCCTTGTACAGGCCGTCCGGCACGATGTTCGACGTCGCGACCAGGGTCACCCCGTTCTTGAACAGCTCTTCCATCAGCGTGCCAAGGATCATCGCGTCGGTGATGTCGGAGACGAAGAATTCATCGAAACAAATCACTCGCGACTCGTCAGAGAAACGCTTGGCGATGATGGTCAGCGGGTTTTTCTCGCCACCCAGGGTCTTCATCTCTTCATGCACGCGCTTCATGAAGCGGTGGAAGTGAGTGCGGGTCTTTTCCTTGAACGGCAGCGCTTCGAAGAAGGTGTCGACCAGATAGGTCTTGCCGCGACCGACGCCGCCCCAAAAGTACAGGCCCTTGATCGGTGCCGCGTCTTTTTTGCCAAACAGTTTGCCGAACAGGCCCGGCTTGCTCTGCGAGGCCGCGACCAGATCGTCGTACAGGCGCTGCAAATGGCGCACCGCAGTTTCCTGCGCGGCGTCATGGAAGAATTCCGGGCGTTTCAGATCAGCTTGATATCGTTCTAGGGGCGTCATAATTCGTTAGCAAGGCAACAAAAACGGGCCGTCACTGTAGCGACGGCCCGTGGGAATGGCAATCAGCCCTTGGTCGGGCCGAGCCGCTGATTTATTCCTGAACCGGCGTCAGAGCCACTCGCAGGGTCTCGATGGCAGCATCGCGGGCGGCGCTGTCAGCAAAGGCCGGGCTGTCGGCAACGCACTCGCATTCGAGCCAGACGCTGAAGCTCAGGTCTTCGCTGCGCACGTCCAATGGCTGGCCCGATTGCAGTTGCTTGGTCACTTGCCCTGCGGTTTTACCGTCGGCGAAGTTGCGCGACAGCAGCAGTTGTTCGCCGTCGGCCGCCAGCAGACGGAAGCGGAAACTGCCATCGTCTTCACGGAAACTGACGAAACGCGCGGCTTTCGCAGCTTTCTTCTTGGTCGTCGCCGCGACCTGGGTCTGAGCGACGAAAGAACGCAGGCCAACCGCTTCACGCAGTTCGTGAAGGAACGGTGTCGCCACCGAACGAGCCTTTTTGGCGCCGAGCTGCAGCATGTCTTCCAGGTCCGCCGGACGTTCGATCAACTGGTGATAACGCTCGCGGGATTCGCCCAATTCGCTGTCGAGCAACTGGAACAGACGATTCTTCGCCTCACCCCAACCCAGGCCCTGCAACAATTCGCTGCGGAATTCCTCGGACTGCGCCGGGGTGGCGAAGGCCTGGAACAAGGTGAACAGGTGCGAGTTATCCGGATCTTTCGCCTCGCCCGGCGCGCGGGAGTCGGTGACGATCCGCGAAATCGCGTCCTTCATTTCCTTGGCGCTGCTGAACAACGGAATGGTGTTGTCGTAGCTCTTGGACATCTTGCGACCGTCGAGGCCTGGCAGCGTGGCGACGCTTTCTTCGATCAACGCCTCGGGCATGGTGAAGAATTCTTTGCCCTGGCCGAACAGGTGGTTGAAGCGCTGGCCGATGTCACGGGCCATTTCCACGTGCTGGATCTGGTCACGACCGACCGGCACCTTATGAGCGTTGAACATCAGAATGTCCGCGGCCATCAGCACCGGGTAGCTGTACAGACCCATGGTGATGCCGGCGTCCGGGTCTTCGCCGGTTTCGACATTCTTGTCCACCGATGCCTTGTAGGCGTGGGCGCGGTTGAGCAGGCCCTTGGCGGCAACGCAGGTCAGCAGCCAGGTCAGCTCGGGGATTTCCGGGATGTCGGACTGGCGATAGAAGGTTACGCGCTCCACATCCAGGCCACCGGCCAGCCAGGTCGCGGCGATTTCCAGACGCGAGCGCTGGATGCGCAGCGGGTCATCGCATTTGATCAGGGCGTGGTAGTCGGCCAGGAAGTAGAACGAATCGGCATTGCTGTCACGGCTGGCGATGATCGCCGGGCGGATCGCGCCGGCGTAGTTGCCCAGGTGCGGCGTGCCGGTGGTGGTGATGCCGGTGAGGATACGGGTACGAGTCGTCATGGGTAATCGCTTGTCAGACTGCAATCAATTCGAAAGACGCGGCAGGATCAGATCCTTGAGATCGGTCAGCTTGCCATGAAAAAAGTGTCCGCATTCTGCCACTTTCAGCAGCTCATGGGGGCGCTCGAGTTTCGAGGACCAGTCGTAAACGAGCTGCGGATCGATGACTTCGTCGGTTTCCGGCTGGATCAGCGTCAGTTCGCCTTGCTGCGGCAGTTGATCCTGATCGCCCAGGCGCATCACCGCAGGCGCAACCATGAACAGGTGCTTGAGCGGCTCACCCTTGGCTTCCAGACGTCCGCCGAGACTGGCTGCAACAAAACCGCCGAAGGAGAAGCCGAACAGCGTCAGCGGCAACTCGGGGTGTTTGGCCCGCAACCATTCGGCAACGGCCTGGGCGTCGTCGACTTCGCCGGTGCCCATGTCGTGGGTGCCTTCGCTGGCACCGACGCCACGGTAGTTGAACCGCAAAGTAATCAAACCAGCATCGCGAGCGGTGCGCTGCAAGGTCGAGACGACTTTGTTGAGCATGGTGCCGCCCTGCACCGGGTTTGGATGGCAAATCAGCGCCACGCCGCGGGGCTGCTCGTTTTCCAGGTAAAGTGCTTCCAGTTGACCCACCGGGCCATCAATCACTACAGGGGTTTCGCGCATAAGCAAGGAAGGAACTCCGTGACCTCGAATCGGGTCGACTCGTCTAGCAAATTGTCTGTGCCAATCTATTGCGAGTGAATCGCGGTATACAGCGCAGGTTCGAGCCGTTAACGTAAAGCAAAGCCGTTTATAGAGGAAGGACTCGTGGAACACTCGCTCTTAGTTTGGTTGTTACCGACTCTTGCCCTGGTTGTGGGTGTCGCCATTGGTTTCCTGATCGCTCGCCTGGTGCCGAATGCCGCGCCTAGCAGCACGCAACGTCAGCTGGATGACATTCAGGAACGTTTCGACAGTTATCAGAACGAGGTGGTTACCCACTTCAACAGCACTGCAACACTGGTCAAGAAGCTGACTCAGAGCTATCAGGAAGTGCAGGATCACCTCGCCGAGGGCGCCAACCGCCTGGCCCTGGACGAGCAAACCCGCCAACGCCTGCTGGCCTCGCTGCACGCTGATGCGGCAGCCGCCCCACGGGAACGCCTGACGCCGCCGCGCAATCAGGAGCCGCCTCGCGACTACGCCCCCAAAGCCCCGAACGCGCCGGGCATGCTCGATGAGCATTACGGCCTGAAGAAGTAATCAGGTTTCGCGCACCATGAAAAAGCCCTCGGACAAGTGATTGTCCGAGGGCTTTTTTGTTGCTGATGGTTTAGTTGCCAGTTCGGGCCTCTTCGCGAGCAAGCCCGCTCCCACATTTGGAATGCACTCCCCTGTGGGAGCGGGCTTGCTCGCGAAGAGGCCCTGACTGACGGCACAAAAAAGCCCGCCCGATCTGTTGAGGATCGAGCGGGCTTTTTTACGCCTGGGGTTCAGTTAGACGCTTATGGATACTGCTGAACCGTACCTTGCTGTTGCTGACCACCATACTGCTGACCCGGAATCGCCTTCAGGTTGACCTCGACCCGGCGGTTCTGTGCCCGGCCATTGGCATCACCGTTGCTGGCAATCGGGTTATCCGGCCCGGCACCGCGAGCCGACAGGTTGGCACCGCTCACGCCCTGAGACGTCAGGTAAGTCGCCACGCTCTGGGCCCGACGCTGGGACAGGTCCATGTTGTGCTGCCGGCTGCCGGTGCTGTCGGTGTAGCCGACGATCTCGATCTGGTTCTGGCTGAACTCCTTGAGCGAGCCCGCCAGGTTGTTCAACGGCTGATAGAAACCCGAGGCGATGTTCGCCGAATCGGTGGCGAAGGTGATGTTGCCCGGCATGATCAGTTTGATCTGATCACCCTGGCGCTGCACTTCCACCCCGGTGTTGGCCATGCTGGCCCGCAGCTTTTTCTCTTGCTGGTCGGCGTAATACCCGTAACCGGCGGCGGAAGCACCGACCACCGCGGCGCCAATCAGCGCGCCCTTGCCACGGTTATCGTGACTGATCGCGGCCCCGGCCAAAGCACCGGCCAGAGCGCCGAGGCCACCGTATTTAGCGGTTTTGCTCATGCCCGTGGAACCACCGTCGGCCTGGCCCTGGTTGTCGTAAGGGTTAGGCGAGGCGCAGCCAGACAGCAAGGCCACAGCCGTAGCGACAATAATCAAACGCTGCTTGGTGAACATGTAGAGCTCCTACTTTTTTTGCATTCTGTGGTGCAACGGACAAGGCATTAAACCTTTGCGGGCGTTGGATCGTTTCAGCGGACAAAAATTCCGTCTGTAACAATTAAGCCCGTACAAAAGGGTTCTCGCGCATTTCATCGCCAAGACGTGTGTCCGGACCATGCCCGGTCACCACCGTCGCCTCTTCATCGAGGGTGTACAGCCGCTGCTTGATCGACCGCACGATGGTCGCCTGATCGCCACCCCACAAATCCGTGCGCCCTACCCCGCGACGAAACAACGTGTCACCGGCAATCAGCAGCTTAGCTTCTGAAAACCAAAAGCTCATGGAGCCCGGCGTATGACCCGGCGTGTGCAACGCCACGCCACAGCCGCAGGCCAGTTCTTCATCATCGGCCAACCAGCGATCCGGCGGCGGAACCGGGGTGTAGGGCACACCGAACATCTGGCATTGCATCTCCAGGTTGTCCCACAGAAATTGATCTTCTTTATGCAGGTGCAGGGTAGCACCGGTTTTTTCCTTCAACTGACCGGAAGCCAGAAAGTGGTCGAGGTGAGCATGGGTGTGAATGATGCTGACCACCTTCAGGCCCAATGCGTCGAGCCGCGCGAGGATCAGTTCGTGGTTACCGCCCGGATCGACCACGATGGCCTTTTTGGTGATCGGATCGCCGATGATCGTGCAGTTGCACTGCAAAGGGCCGACGGGGAAGGTCTCTCGGATGAGGGCAGTATTGGGGGTTTGCATGGGTTAAATCCTGGTGCCAGGGCTGGGTACTGCGGTTGTGATCCGCAAAATTGATAGGTTATCCTCGCGCCGCGCCAGTTTTGAAACAAGACGGCAGGAAGCCAATGCCTGGTTCAAACGACTCTTGAAGCGTTTTTTCTAACGCTCAGCCCAAAAAGGATAATCCCATGCAAGAAGACTATCTCCTTCATCAGGACATTAAAGGTATCGAAGCCTGGGCACAGGTCTGAACCATGCCTGAGATCCCGATAGACTTCAGCTGTAAAACGACCTGCGCGTTTGTGCCAGGACGCTCGCACCTCAAGACTCAAACCCCTTGCCAGGACTATGTCGCGGCCAGAGAGTCCAACGAGGTGACCTGCATTTCATTGGCCAATGGGGCCGGCTCCCGAGCCAGCTCTGCAATCGGCGCCCAGGTAGCGGTCACGGCGACCCTGGCCTTTGTCTGCAAAAACTTTGAAAGCCTCTGGCAAAACATGGACAAACACAACGCGAAGGCAACCCAGCGCCTGGTTAATCGCTGCCTCGATGCGTTCAGGCGTAAATCTGCAAAGCTCGGCGGCGAGATCAATGACCTGGCCTGCAACTTGTCATTCGTCGCTTACTCAAGAGGCCGCTACCTGGCAGGCCACTTGGGCGATGGCGTCATCGCAAGCGTTGATGCGGACGGACAACTTCAGGCACTTTCTCATCCGGAAAATGGCGAGCTTGCCAACAGCCCCCTGCTTCTGACTGACCATAAAGCGGCGTCGCGACTCAGGTTGTACCGTGGGCCAATCGAAGCCACGACTGGCTTCGCGATCATAAGCGACGGCAGCGCAGAAAGCCTCTATGACAAAGTCAGCGGCGTCCCCGCCCCGGAGATTGAAAAGCTGCTGGAACTGAATGCAACGCTGCCCAGAAAAAAAATGAGAGAAGTGCTGGGTGACAACCTGCAACAGTCCATTGCCAGTAAAACCGAAGATGACTGCTCCCTGGGCTTACTGTCGATCCTGAAGCCCTGAATCGACGTGAGGCAAACGCCCCGGAGTGACTGCCTCCGAGGAGAAATGACCGAAACCTCTGATCGCAAGGCCCACCTTGTGCCAGAGGTCTTTAATCGGTGATTACTGCAATACACCCAACTCTTTCGCCCTGGCGACCGCCTGCGTGCGCCGTTCAACCCCAAGCTTGCTGTTGATATGGCTGGCATGGGTTTTCACCGTGTGCAGCGAAATAAACAACTGATCGCTGATCTCCTGATTCGAACAGCCTTGGGCAATCAGTCGCAGGACGGCCATTTCCCGCGTACTGAGTTGTTCCGCTGCGGCGGATGACTCCGCCGTCCGGGCTGACACTGCCGGAAGCTGCTCTGAAAGGCTCTGCGAAACGGGCGTCGGCACACCGAGTTGAAGTTGGGTACGCAGCCAGTCCGGATGTTCAGCCAACAACCGGTCAAACGGTTGCAGCGCTCCACCGGCCGCCGCTTCCAGCGCCTGACCCAGGGCCTTGCGGGCCTCGGGTTCGCGCCCGCTCCCCAGCAATAACATCACTTTTTGAGTCAGCGCCATCACGCTGAGCAACTGCCTGCCCGTTTGCTGCCTATGCTCAAGCAACGCGTTCAATCGTCCTTCGGCCAGCATCGGTTGCCCCTGAATGACCTCCAGCAAGGCCTGTTGCAACTCGATATGCAGCGGTAGTTGTGGATGGAACTCTGGAGGGGCCGCCGCGTGTTCGCCGTTGTAGGTCTGCCCCAAGCGAGCGAGCCAGGCTTCGGCCAGGTCGGTGCGCCCCTGCGACAGCCAGAGCTCGCATTTGACCAGGGTGATCATCGCCAGGTAGTAGATCGGCGGCACATCCCAGATGTGCATCAGGCGCTCGGCCTCGGCGAGTTCGGCGAAGGCTTTGGCGAATTCGCCGCTGCTTCCCTCAAGCCTGGCGATCACGCAGTGACCGATCAATACGCTGATGTCCCGACAGGCGCGCGCCTCATTCAAACCGGCTTGCAAGCGTGCCCGCGCAGCTTGGGGCTGCAAGCGCAAGGCTAGCAAAAAGCCTTCGTACAGAATCAGTCGGGCGCGCACTGCATAAAGCCGTTGCGGGGATAACGGTTGCAGCCGTTGCAGCCCCTGGCGCACCTCATCCAGTGCACGCAGGATTTCCCCTCGCGCTTGCAGTACGCGAGCGCGATCGTAATGGGCCAGCGCTTCGAACAGCGGGTTGCCGACCCGTTGCGCCAACTCCAGAGATTCTCGGTTCAACTCGCGGGCACGCCACAAGTCGCCATCGGCAATGGCCAGGTTGGACAGGGTCGAGAGGCACATCAGGCGTTGCCCGTAGCGTTTGGCGGGCAGGCTTTCCTGCGCTTCGGTGCAATAGCGCAGCGTCAGCTCACGATTGCCGCGCCCGCGGGCGATGATCCCGCTCAGGGCCAGCCATTGCGCCAGCATGGACTTCTGTGCAGTGGCCGATGGGGCCGGCAGGAAGCGGCTCAAATGACTGGCCAGCTCCTCGGCGGCGTCCAGCTGACAAGCCAGCCCCAACGCCCAGCTGTACAACACGATCAGCCGTGGTGTGCTGACCAGCAGGCTGTCGGGCAGATCCATTTTCCAGCGCAGCAACATGCCGACGTTCTGTTCGGCCAGCAATTGTTCTTCGGAGAGGTTCTGCACCAGGTTCGCCGCGACATCCAGGTGCCCGGCACGCAGCGCCTGCTCAACCGCCTCGTCGAGCAGCCCCTGGGCATTGAACCAGCGACAGGCGCGCAGGTGCAGGCTGGCCGCCGGCACCATCGCTTGAGCGGTAGGCCGGGTGCGCAACAGGTCGGAAAACAAATGGTGGTAGCGATACCAGTGTCCGTTTTCATCCAGTGGCACCAGGAACACCTGGTGGGCCAGCAGAAAACGCAGGATCTCGGCACTGTCATGGGCTTCGCGAACGGCATCGCACAGTTCGCTGCAAAAGCGTTCCTGAGGGGCAGTGTCGTAAAGGAATGACTGCACCTCGGCGGGCAGGCAATCGATGACTTCTTCCAGCAGATAATCGCGGATCAGCCCTTCCCCGCCATGCAAGGTCTGCGGCAAAGCCCCTTGGGAGCCCGCTTCAGACGCCGCCAACAGCCAGAAACGCAACCCGGCAACCCAGCCTTCGCTGCGCTGGATGAGGCTTTCCAGCGCTTCGCCGCGCAAGGAACTGCTGTGCCGATCAAGCAAGGTCAAGGCTTCATCGTGAGTCAGGCGCAAGTCCTGTTCATTCAACTCGAGCAATTGCCGCGACAGCCGCAGGCGCGCCAGATGCCAGTCCGGCCGCTGCCGACTGGTGACCATGACCAGTAAACCGTCAGGCAAGTGATTGAGGAAAAATTGCAGGCAGCGATCGAGAACCGGGCCCTGTGCCAGATGGTAGTCATCCAGCACCAACAGCAGGGGCGTACTCGTTGACAGGTGCACGGCCAACTCATCGAGTAAACCGTCCAGCCATTCCTCAAAGGCAAATGGCTGGTGCCGCTGCCGCATTTTCAGCAGCCCCAGGGACTGGCTGCCCAGTTGCGGAAAAAAGTCCTGGAGGCCTTCGAGCATCCGCTCAAGAAAACGTCCGGGATCGCTGTCTCGCGGACTTAACCCCAGCCACAGACTTTGCCAGTTAGCCGGCAAGCCCTGACAGAACTCCACCGCCAACGAACTCTTGCCAAACCCTGCCGGAGCGCTGACCAGCAACAACCTGCCGCCGAGGCCCGCACTCAGGCGCTCGCACAGACGAGGCCGCAGGACATGGCCGTCAGGCAACGGAGGCCGAAAAAAACGCCCGTCCAGTGCCGCGACGGCAACGCTTGCAGGGCCCGGAGGTGGGGACAGATCAGTCATGGCCGGCTCTTGTTTGAAATGCTGTTGGCGGCGTTGCAGATGTCCGCAGACTAGCGGTAAACGAAGAGGGAATGAAGGTTATTGCTACAAATGGCTACAAAAAGACCGTAGGAGCATGGCTTGCCCGCGATTGGTGGTGACGCGGTGTATCGACAATCATGCGCAGATGATACGGACGCCATCGCGAGCAAGCTCGGCTCCTACAGGCCATAGCGGCTACATCGCTGTGAACTGCAAAAAAAACGCCCCGAACCAGTCGGGGCGTTTTTCGAGGATGCGGCCTCTGTTCAGGACAACTTAGCGAACACCATCCTGGCGCAGAGCGGCCGGAGTGAAGTCGCTGGTGGTGGCGGTGAAGCCGAAGTCATACGCCGACTTCTCTTCGTTCTTCATGCCCAGCGCCAGGTAGCGGCCCGATTGCAGGTCGTACAAGGTTTCCAGGGTGTACCACGGCACTTGAACGTTGTAGTAGTTCTGGGAGTGAGCTTCGGCCACACGCCACAGTTGATTACGACCGTCGTAGTGGTCGATCACGGCCGCTTGCCAGGTATCTTCGTCGATGTAGAAGTCACGCTTGGCATAGATATGACGCTGACCTTCCTTCAAGGTAGCCACCACATGCCAGACCCGGCGCAGCTCGTAACGAGCCAGGTCCTGGTTGATGTGACCGGCCTTGATGATGTCGGCGTATTTCAGTTTCGGATCATCGAGCTTGTAGCTGTCGGAGGCGATGTACATCTCTTTCTTGCCTTCGAGTTTCCAGTCGTAACGATCCGGCGCACCGTTGTACATGTCCAGGTTGTCGGAGGTACGCAGGCCATCGGCTGCAGTACCCGGCCCGTCATAGGACACTTGTGGTGCGCGACGCACACGACGCTGACCGGCGTTGTAGACCCACGCCGAACGCGGTTCCTTTACCTGGTCGAGGGTTTCGTGCACCAGCAGCACACCACCGGCCAGACGTGCCGGCGCGGTCACTTTCTGCTTGAAGTAGAACAGGATGTTGCCCGGGTTCGCCGGATCGTAATCCTTCATCTTGTCGCGGAACACGAACTGGTCCTGGAAGTACACCAGGCTGTACGAGCCGTTCGGCTGCGGCGTGGCCTGGGTCACCAGACGGGTCACGCTGCCACCGCGATAACGGGTGATGTGGTTCCAGATGACTTCGACGCCGGTCTTCGGAATCGGGAATGGAATGGCGGTTTCGAAGTTCTCCAGACCGTTGCCGCCGGACACCAGGTTAGTGGACGTGGCGTTTTTCTTGATGGAGGCAAACACCGCATCCGGCACGGTCGCGCCGCGATGGGACGGATAGACCGGCATTTTGAAGGTTTCCGGGTAGCGCTTGAACATCGCGTACTGGCCCGGTGCGAGTTTGTCCTTGTACTGGTCGACATTCTGCGCGGTGATGGTGAACAGTGGTTTTTCACTGGCGAACGGGTCGGACAGGAAACCTTTGCTGTCGGCGGTGCCGGCGTTTTTCGCCATCGGCTTCCAGGCCGGGATCGATCCGTCGGCGTTACCCGCCATCTCGGCGCCCATCGGCGTCAGGCTCTTGCCCAGTTTGTCCGCTTCGGCCGCAGGGACCGCTGCCATGACGCCGGTCGCCAGCAGCGAAAGCCCCAGAACACCGACGTGGAACAGACTCTTTGTTATTTTCATAGGTGTGTTCGTCCTGATAATGCAGTGCTTAGAAGTTCACGCCGAAGCTGAGCGCAACGAAATCGCGGTCATCGACGGTGGTGTACTTGCCATCAAAGAAGTTGGTGTAAGCCAGGCTCGCGGTGTAGGTGTTCTGGTACTCGGCATCGACACCCAGGCTCACCGCTTTGCGGCCTTCCTCGAAGTTGCCGCCAGGACCAGGCGAGTAGCCTTCCACGTCATGAGACCAGGCCACGTTCGGCTTGAGGTTCACACCGGCGAACACGTCGTTGTATTCCCAGATGGCACGACCACGGTAGCCCCAGGAGTTTGCGGTGGTGAACCCGTCGTTTTCGCAGTAGCGACTGACGTTGTTTTGTGGTCCGCCGGCCAGGGTGCCGCTGTTCAATGTCTGGCACTGACCACCGGGCAATGGACCGGGGCCGTAGCTCGGGTCACGGCCGTAACGCGCTTTGTTAGTGCTTTCCAGACCACCAACGTGAGTAAAGCCGACCTCGCCCACCAGGGTCAGTCGCTCGGCGCCCATCACCTGGTCGAAGAAGTGAGTAAGGGTCGTCTGGAGCTGGGTCACTTCCTTGCGGCGATAGCCTTTTTGATCCTCCCCTGGCGCCCCCTGGAGCACGGAAACGTTAGGGTTCAGCGGCGTCAGACCGGAAAACAGAATGTCGGTGGTGTTGAGCTGAACGGGAGCATTCGGCCGGTAGCTGACTTCACCGCTCCACGCAGTACCTGTCGGTAGCGTCGTGGAGAAGCTCAAGCCATACAGGCGAATATCTTCAGGGTACTCGACGTAGTAGCTGGAGTTACCGGCCACGTTCAATGGCAACAAGGTCGGTGCCAGGCTTGCCGCGACACCGGCCGGAACCCCCGCAGCCCTCAGTGAACCCACCAGGCCCGCCGCGCTGTAAGCGCTCGCCGGAGCACCTTTGCCGCTGAAAATCGGCGCACGGCTGTGGTAGTTCATGAAGTAGGCGCCGAACTCGGTGTCCAGCGGATCGAACATGTATTTGAAGGACACGCCGAATTGACCGCTGTCACGGGCATCGCGATCCGGACCGCGACGAACGATTACGCCTTCATCAGGGTCTCCCCAGGTGACGCCCCTGGCAGCCAGGGTGTTGATGCTGGCATTACGCAACGAAGCCGGCAGCCCCGCCGCCGTCAATGCGCTGTTGAGCCCGTTCCGGGTGCGCAGTACGGCCAGGTTGTTGTCGCAGCCATCCGAAATCACGTCTGGTTGCGAGAAGAAGGTGCCGCAGTTGTCGGTGACGGTCTGGTCCCATTCGAGCTGGTAGAAAGCTTCGGTCGAGAGGTTCTCGGTGAGACTCTGCGAGACGTAGAACATGTTGACCGGGATCAGGCCTTCCTTGATCTCGGCACCGGGACGACGGAACGCGGACACGTCGATCGGGTTGATCGAGTTGATACCACCGCCGATGAAGGTACTTTCACCCCAACTTACTACTTGCTTGCCCAGGCGCACGGAGCCCGGCTGATCGGCAACGGCGTAGTTGTGGTAGACGAAAGCGTCGAGGATCTGACCGCCGGAGGACTTGGCGCCTTCCTTGCGGTTGTTGTCGCTGATGTCCTTGAACGGACGGCTTTCGTCCTTGAGTTCAAAGTCGTACCAGTATTTGCCACGGACGAAAACGCCGGTGTCGCCATATTTCAATTCAAGGTCATGGATACCCTTGAAGATCTTGGAGAACGTTTCGCCACTCTTGAAGTTCAGGTGACCGTCGTCCGAAGTCTGGGACAGGCCACGGCCGCCGTTGTTGACGCCGATGAGGTTCTTGTTGGGACTTTGAGTCGACCAGCTGGAACCGATCGACAGGGACGAGTCGAACTGACCTTCGATTTCCCCAACGTTGAAACTGACGCCGAATGCTGGCCCGGCGAGCGAAGAGGCAAGACTGACCGCCAGGGGCAGTTTTGCCCGGCGCCAGAACTGGTTTACTGATGTCATCGACGCTACTCCATGTGCATTATTGTTATGGCAGTGAGCACTTTTAAAAACGCTTGGATGACGGGGAGCCAAGGTGTCCCCAAGTCATTCCAAAGTTGCATCGCCCCGGTTTGTGCGTTTGCCCCGTTCTTAAAAATCCTTGAGCGGACTATAGCCAGCAGGTAGTACTGCTTGATCCCTCTAAAGTGTGATTTGCAGCTGCCAGCCACTCTGGAACAGTCCTTTGCCAAGCCGACACCCGTCGGCACGGCAAGAATGGCTGAAATTTCAGATTTGACAAGCCAAGCGCTTGCTTGGTGGGGCTGGCGTGCCCTTTTGGGCACGCCAGGTGACGCTTAAAGCGTCGAGAGGAAGGTGCTGTTGTTAGCTTGCCATTCGGTGATGTCGACACGAATACGCTTCTTGTCGAGTTTGCCGACACTGGTCTTGGGAATTTCAGTAACAAGGGCGATCTGGCTTGGGATGGCCCACTTGCTCAGGTGCCCCTGTTCCACGAACGGCTTGAGGTGTTCCTTCAGTTCCTTGGCCCCAATCTCATGGCCTTCGCGGACCACCAGCAGGGCGAACGGACGTTCGCCCCACTGCGGATCGGCGATGCCCACCACTGCTACTTCGCGTACCGCAGGGTGGCGACTGATCAAGTCTTCAAGGTCCAGGGAGGAGATCCACTCTCCGCCGGTCTTGATCACGTCCTTGATCCGGTCGCGAATGTCGATCACACCCATGCTGTCCAGAGTCGCCACGTCACCGGTGTGCAACCAGCCTCCGGCCCAGAGCTCTGCGCCTTTCTGCGGCTCCTTGAAATAGCCCTCGGTGAGCCACGGCGCACGCAACACCAGTTCGCCCTGGGTCTCGCCATCGGCGGGCAGGAAGTTGCCGTCGGTATCGACGATCGCCGCTTCCACCAATGGGCCTGGTACACCGGCCTTTATCCTGTACGTGGTGCGTTCGTCTTCGGTGCCGGCCATCAGCTCGTCATTGAGGTGTGCACACGATACCAACGGCCCGGTTTCCGACATGCCATACGCGGCGGTCAATTGAATGCCCTTGGCCTTGGCCGCGTCGTAAAGGGCATGGTTCAGCGCGCTGCCGCCGATGACGATTTTCCAGCCGCCGAAATCCGTGCCTTGCGCCGCTTTGGCATTGAGGACCATTTGCAGGATGGTCGGCACGCAATGGGAAAAGGTGACCTTCTCCTTGCGCCACAGCTCCACCAGGTACTCAGGGTCATAGCGACCGGGATAGACCTGCTTGAGCCCGAGCATGGTCGCCACATATGGCAGGCCCCAGGCGTGCACATGGAACATCGGGGTGATCGGCATGTAAACGTCGTTGGTGCCCAGCAACCGCACGCTGTCGATGGCGCCCATGATGGTCGACACCCCCATGGTGTGCAGCACCAGTTGCCGATGGGTGAAGTACACACCTTTGGGATTACCGGTGGTGCCGGTGGTGTAGAACGTGGTCGCGACCGAATTTTCGTCGAAGTCCTGGAAGTCGTACTGCGTGCTCGCGGCCGCCAGCAACTGCTCGTACTCGCCGATCAGGTTCGGCAAGTCGGCGGTTTTTTCCGGCAGGTCAGTCAATAGCAAGGTTTTCTCGACGGTGGTCAGGTGCCCGGCAATCGCGTTGTAAAGCCCCACGAACTCACTGTTGACCAGCACAAAGCGGTCCTCGGCGTGGTTCATGGTGTAGAGGATCTGTTCCGGTGACAGGCGCACGTTGATGGTGTGGATCACCGCGCCAATCATCGGGATGGCGAACATGCATTCCAGATAACGATGGCTGTCCCAGTCCATCACCGCCACGGTATCCCCGGCCTTGACGCCGGCTGCCGTCAACACGTTGGCCAGCCTGGCCACCCGTTCGATCAGGGTCGGATAGCTGTAGCGCAACTGGTCGCGGTAAATGATCTCGCGGGTTTTTTCATAACGAGCGCCGGACATCAGCAGCCGTTTAATCAGCAGCGGATACTGGTAAGCGCCTTCGGCTGGAGGGATAACGCGAGTCTGCAACATAAGAGTCCCTTTTCTGACTACACGGTCGTGGCTGAAAGTAAGCACTTTAGTGCCCTTGGGCGCCAGCCAAATCAGCCAAAGGAATGATTTGCAGAACAGGGGCAAATGCTAGCTTTGCGCCACTGTCTGGACTGTTTCGTCGGGAATTCGGCAGTTGCGTTGTAAAACGTTGCAACGCATGCTCGTAACACTTGTCTGTGAGCCTACGTACCATACGGACATGATGAGCCGATCGGTTGGCAGCCAAACAGGTTGCCTCCCCCTGGTCACCCCGGCCTTCACCTCATCTTCAAGAGAAGGATCTTGTTCACTAGACCTGCCTGGTCAAACGCCATCGGTATTGCATAAATAATGAGCATTGAACTGAACGCCCCCGAGCACTGCCCATCGACACCTGCGCCCCTGGTTTCCATCGTAGCGTCCTGCTACAACATGCAAAAATTTGTGGAAGACGCCCTGAAGAGCATCTTCGCCCAGGACTATCCGAACTTCGAAGTCATCATCGTGAATGACGGGTCCAGCGACGACAGCCTCGCCATTCTCGAGCGATTGCAACAAACCTATGACTTCCAGCTGTATTCGCAACCGAACCAGGGCGTGAGCGCGGCGCTCAACCACGGCTTGCGATACGCCAAAGGCGTCTATGTGGCGACCCCGGACCTGGACGACATCATGCTGCCGGGGTCAGTGCGCATGCGCGCCGAATACCTGGACCAGCACCCGAACGTCGGCTGCGTAGGTGCGTTGGTCAGCTACATGGACAGTGATGGCAACACCATCAAGCAACAACACCGCGACCGGATACACACCTACAACTTCGATCAGGTCCTCAGAGGTGCCGTCGTGGTCGGCGCCCCTGTTGCCCTCTATCGCATGAAAGCGATGCGAAGTGCCGACTTCTACGCGCCGAAGCTGCGGGTTCAGGACTTTCAGATGACGTTGCGGATTGCCCGGCTGGGTTATGAGATCCATGAGTTGCCGATCTGCATGTCCCGCTATCGCCGCCATGCCAACAACCTGTCGAGAAAATACCGGACGCTGCTCCAGGCGGACCTTGAGGCGATCGCGCCGTACGTGAACCATCCCGGCTATCAGAGCGCCCGCACCAGACTGGTGAACAAGGCCCTCAAATATGCCGTGGTCGAGGACAAGAAAGAAGCCTGGCAGCTGTTGCGCTCGATTCCCTGGCGACACCTCAACAGAACCAGCTTCAAACGCTTCAAGCGGCTGGTATTACATCGCTAACCGCTACTCAGTGCATTTCGGTAAATGCGAGTTTCACCCCGATAGCGATCAGTACCGCGCCCATGGTCCGATCGAACCAGTGGCCCATCCGGGCAAAACCTGCGCGCACGCGCTGCTGACTGAACAGCATGGCCACCAGGCAGAACCACACAGCGGTGGCCACCGCGAGGTAGATGCCATAGCCCGCCTGCACCGTCAGCGGCGTGTGCGGATTGATCACCACGGTGAACAGCGAAAGGAAAAACAGCGTCGCTTTCGGGTTCAGGCCGTTGGTCACGAAACCTGAAGTGAAAGCGCCGCGAGCAGTGCGCTCGCCCGCTTCCTTGTGCAAATGATCAGTCGCAGGTTGGGCCGGCTGTGCTCGCAAGGCCTTGAAGCCGATGTACAGCAGGTACGCGGCGGCCGCCCATTTCAAGGCATTAAACAGCACGATCGACTGGGACACGATCAGGCCAATGCCGAGCAACGAATAGCCGACGTGCAGGAAAATGGCGGTGCCGACACCCAACGCGGTCCAGGTGCCAGCGCGACGACCATGAGTCACGCTCTCACGCACCACCACGGCAAAGTCCGGGCCGGGGCTGGCTACGGCCAACAAGTGAATCAGGGCAACGGTCAAAAACTCTGTCCAGTACATGGGGGGATCCTTTTGGCCAAGCGTAACTGTTTGTTTCATCTGATAGGCTCGGCAGATTACGCCTTCAGTTCATTGCACAAAAGGTACAGTTGATGACGAACACTCACCGCGCCGTTTTCCTCGACCACCCGTCCCTGGACTTGGGTGACCTCGACCTCAGCCCGCTGCAAGAGTGTTTCAGCGACTTCAAGCTTTTTGCCCAAACCACGCCGGACCAAGTGATCGAACGCCTCAAGGGCGCCACCGTTGTCATCAGCAACAAAATCCCGATCGATGCCGCCGCCATCGCTGCCAGCCCCGAGTTGAAGCTGATCCTGATCGCCGCCACCGGCACCAACAACGTTGACCTCGTCGCCGCCCGCGCCCACGGGATTACTGTCTGCAACTGTCAGGGTTACGGCACGCCGTCGGTGGCGCAGCACACGATCATGTTGCTGCTCAATCTGGCAACGCGCTTGGCTGATTATCAAAAGGCTGTCGGCGAAGGTCGCTGGCAGCAGGCGAAACAGTTCTGCCTGCTGGATTACCCGATTGTCGAACTGGAAGGCAAAACCCTCGGCCTGCTTGGTCACGGCGAATTGGGCGGCGCGGTCGCACGACTGGCCGAAGCCTTTGGCATGCGTGTACTGCTCGGGCAGATTCCCGGGCGCCCTGCCCGACCGGATCGTTTGCCACTGGATGAGCTGCTGCCGCAAATTGACGCGCTGACCCTGCACTGCCCGCTCAACGAACACACCCGCCATTTCATCGGAGCCCGTGAGCTGGCCTCGATGAAACCCGGTGCGTTCGTGGTCAACACCGCGCGCGGCGGCCTGATTGACGAACAGGCCCTGGCCGATGCCTTGCGCAAAGGCCACCTGGGTGGCGCGGCCACCGACGTGTTGAGCGTCGAGCCACCAACCGCCGGCAATCCGCTGCTGGCCCACGACATTCCGCGATTGATTGTCACCCCGCACAACGCCTGGGGCAGCTGCGAGGCACGTCAGCGGATCGTGGGCCAGTTGACCGAAAACGCGCAGGGATACTTCAGCGGTAAAGCACTGCGGGTCGTCAGTTGATAGACTGCGGCACTTTTTTACAGGAGCAGAGTATGGATCCGCGCAGTGAAGTACTGCTTCGCCAGGCCGAGTTGTTCCAGGGTTCGGTGCTGCTGGCCGGTTTGCCCGCCGATGACTTGCTGGGCCGTCTGCCCGACGCTCATGGCTGGTGCTGGCATGCCGGCGATCAAGCGGCGCTGGACGCCCGTTTTGCCGAGCGTAGCCATTTCGGCGTGAATGTACCGGAGCGCGCGTTCGACACCGCCGTGGTGTTTTTGCCCAAGTCCAAGGACTTGACCGACTACATCCTCAACGCCCTCGCCTCCCGGCTGGCCGGTCGTGAACTGTATTTGGTGGGTGAAAAACGCAGCGGCATCGAAGGCGCGGCCAAGCAACTGAACCCCTTCGGCAAACCGCGCAAACTCGACAGCGCGCGGCATTGTCAGTTGTGGCTGGTTACGGTGGCCACGGCGCCGCAAGCCAAGTCGCTGGAAAGCCTGGCCCAGACTTATGAGTTGCCGCTGGCCGAAGGTCCGCTAAAAGTCATCAGCCTGCCAGGCGTGTTCAGCCACGGTCGGCTGGATCGCGGCAGCGCACTGTTACTGGAGCATCTGGACAAGTTGCCGAGCGGCCATTTGCTGGACTTCGGTTGCGGTGCCGGTGTGTTGGGTGCAGCCGTGAAACGTCGCTACCCACACAACCAGGTCACCTTGCTGGATGTGGATGCGTTTGCCGCCGCCAGCAGTCGTCTGACACTGGCTGCTAACGGCCTGGAAGCTGACGTAATTACCGGTGACGGTATCGACGCCGCACCGATGGGCTTGAGTGCGATTTTGAGCAACCCTCCGTTCCATGTAGGGGTTCACACCGACTACTTCGCCACCGAGAACTTGTTGCGAAAAGCGGCCAAACACCTGAAAAACGGTGGCGAACTGCGCTTGGTAGCCAACAGCTTCCTGAAGTACCAGCCGCTGATCGAGGAGCATCTGGGGGTGTGCGCAATCAAGGCCGAAGGACAGGGTTTCAGAATCTATCGGGCCAAACGCGGCTGATAAATAAGTGCTTGCCTAACGGATTTTGCCTAGGCAGAATCCGCTCCGTCCTAGGGGAGTAGTCTCCCACGAGCGCCATGCTCGTCCGGCATACGTCAACATACTTGGTCAACAGACCATGGCGTATGCGACCCAAGCGTCCGCATCAGACGGATCGCAGGGTTTGACAAGACCTATGACACGAACACCTTACCCGGGGCGGGAAGGCTGTACGTGTCATAGCCGTGTCGACCCGCCCCTTAGGAAAACCCTGATGCTGGATTCACTTCTCGTTCCCACCGCAATCGTTGCCTTGGCCGAAATCGGCGACAAGACGCAACTGCTCGCGCTCATTCTCGCCGCTCGCTTTCGCAAACCCTGGCCAATCATCGCCGGTATCGTCGCGGCAACCCTGGCCAACCACGCAGCAGCCGGCGCAGTAGGCGCCTGGGTCGGAAGTTTCTTCTCGAATGCGACGTTGCACTGGATCCTCGCCGCGAGCTTTACCGCGACCGCATTGTGGACCCTGGTACCGGACAAGATGGATGAGGATGAAGCCAGCACCGCCCGCAAGTTCGGACCGTTCCTGACCACGCTGATCGCGTTTTTCCTTGCCGAGATGGGCGACAAGACTCAAGTCGCCACGGTGATGCTCGCGGCGCAATACCCGGAACTGTGGCTGGTGATCATCGGCACTACCGTCGGGATGTTGATTGCCAACGTGCCGGTCGTTTTGGCCGGTAACTTTGCCGCGGACAAACTGCCCTTGACCCTGATCCGTCGCCTGGCGGCGTCGGCATTCTTCATCCTCGCCATTGTCGCGGTGTACAAGGCGATGCAGAGCAGTGGGTGGGTGTAACTCGGGACATTGATCGTTCCCTCGCTCCGCGTGGGAATGCCGCCTTGGACGCTCCGCGTCCGCTTTAACGTCGTGACGCAGAGCGTCACAGGATGCATTCCCACGCAGAGCGTGGGAACGATCATGATCAGGACTTCCTGGCTTTCTCGTACAGCGGCATGACTTTCGGAATCGCCGCTTGCAAGGCAGCAATCCGACTGGCCGACGCCGGGTGAGTGCTCAAGAACTCTGGAGGCGCACCATTGGAGGCTTTGCTCATCTTGTTCCATAGGGTGATCGCGGCGTTCGGGTTGTAACCGGCGCGGGCGGCCAATTCGAGGCCAATCAGGTCCGCCTCGTTTTCATTGCCGCGACTGTTGGGCAAGGTCATGCCGTATTGGGCCACGGTGTCCGCCAGAGCCAGGCTGCCCTCGCCCAGACCGAACAATGCCCCGGCGCCCTGCTTGGCCATTTCGATACCGTAAGCCTTGGACATCGCTTCACGACCATGTTCACGCAAGGCGTGAGCGATTTCATGGCCGATGATGGCGGCGATTTCGTCATCGGTGAGTTGCAGGGTGTCGATCAGCCCGGAGTAGAAAATGATCTTGCCGCCAGGCCCGCAGGAGGCATTCAGCTCATCGCTCTTGATCAGGTTCACTTCCCATTGCCACTGGGCCGAATCCGGACGGAACACTGGCGCCTGGGCAATCAGGCGAGTGGAGATCGCCTGGACGCGCCTGGCATCGTTACTGGTCTTGTCCAGCACGCCTTTGGTGTTCGCCTCACCTACAGTCTTTTGATAAGACTGGGCGTACATCTGGTTGACGTCGTCGGTCGACAGCATGCTGAACATGTACTGTTTGCGCTCAACGCCCACCGCGCCACCGCTGGTGGTGTTGACCGACTGACAACCGGCGAGCAGCAAACCTGCGCTCAGTGCACACACAACCAATGTCTTGTTCATCAAAAAACTCCCTGAAAACATGCCGCGTATCCTAGGCGTGGATTTGCATCGACGCCAGATACAACAGAGGTGTAGACGCACATTTCAGACAAAGCTCTCATGGCCGTAGAAAAAAACTCACATAACGATCAATTAGTTCATGGTTTAACAATCGCCGGAAGGTCCTGCGGACCTTATCGCGAGCAGGCTCGCTTGTATGGTAGGACTTGAAGGGAGGAGGAGGGACAAGGCTCGATTCTGACTGTTGACGCAGTACAGACCGTGGGAGATTTCGCCCCTCCTCCTTTCACCCAAGCGCCGATAAAGAATGCATCTGGCTAGACCGACGATAGGAACAAGCCTGCGCCTCTGGGTGAGCCCTTCAAGTGCTTAAAACCATATCCCGGAGGAAATCCAATGGCAATGCCGGTTTCTGTCACAAAGCCGATCGTAGGTGTGGATGTCGCCAAGAATGAACTGGTGATTTATCAGTCTGATGGGGATTTGCTTGAAGAGATTCCCAACACCAAAACATCCATCAAGCAGTGGCTGAAGGCGTTGTCGGGGACGGTGGCTATTGCCATTGAGGCGACCAACATTTACCACCTGGACTTCGCTGATCTGGCCTATGAGGCCGGTTGCACGATTTACATGGTGGGAGGCTATGAACTCAAACATTATCGCGAAGGCGTGAAGATCCGCGCCAAAACCGACGCACTGGATGCCAAGCTGCTGGCTCGTTACTTGAAGAACGAAGCCGAGGAGTTGCGTCCTTGGACCCCGCCCTCACCGCTGTACCGCCAGCTCCTGAGCCTTTTCCGCCGTCGCGCAGCCTTGGTCCAGGCCAGGGTCGGCCTGGTGCAGAGCTGGTCGAATGAGCCGCTGCTCAAGGCGGCTTTTGCCGAGCAAGTGAAGTCCATGCAGCAGCTTGAGACGCTGATCGAAAAGACGATCAACGATCAGCTCAAAGAAGCCGGTTTGCTCGGTCAATTGAAGCGCTGCCTGAAAGTTGAGGGTATTGGATTTTTGACTGGGGCCCGCTTGATAACTGCATTTCAGCGAGGAGATTTTAGAAACGCGGATGCATTTATCGCCTTCCTGGGCATGGATTTACGGGTGGCGAAATCAGGACAGAAGGACGCTCGCCGCAGTTTGACCAAGCGCGGCGACCCCGAGGCCCGCCGACTTCTGCACAATGCAGCGATGTCGGCTAGCCGTACGAAAGCCTGGAAAGGGTATTACGAAGAACAAAGAACGCGGGGTTTCAGCACCACTCAGGCGCTGGTGATGCTGGCTCGCAAGCTTGCTCGGGTGGTATTCGCCTTGCTGAAAGGGCAAAGCGAATATCAGCCAAAAGCCAGTTGAGGGCTTTCCCTCAACCATAGAATCTCCCACAGGGGATGCTCCTGTGAACACATTTTTTGTGAGCACTGCAGATCAAATGTGGGAGCGAGCCTGCTCGCGATGAGGCCAACACGAACGCGCATTTAGCCCGGGGTCAAACACTCCGGCCCATTCAGCTTCGGATCATTCACCAGATTCGCCAACACCCGCTCGCGCAACGCCGCGGGTTCACTGGCGAGCAACGCTTGCAAGGCATGCAACGGAGTCTCGGGATTGAGCCATGCTTCCTGCCCCGCCGCATCGAGTATCAACGGCCGGCGCTGACTCGCCGCCGGTTGCGTGATCACGGCCGTACTCAGCCAAACCTGCTCCTGCACCGGATACGCTTCCCAAATCGCCGCAAAGAACAGCGTCGAACCCTCACCCGGTGTCAGCCAATACGGACGCTTGCGTGTGGTGCCGCGCCATTCGTAAAAACCATTCGCCGGCAGCAGGCAACGGCGTTCGCGCAGGGCCTGGCGAAACATCGGTTGTTCGGCAACGGTTTCGGCGCGGGCATGGGCTGGCGTGCGAGACAAATCGGTCAGCCACGGCGGCGTCAATCCCCAACGCGCGCGGGCCAACTCACGCTGACCGTCAACATCGGCGCGCAGCATCAACACTGAATCGTTGGGAGAAATATTCCACTGGGCCTGCTGATCGGCGGGAAAGCCAGGCAGGGCCGCGAAGGCGGGGTTCCAGCGAAACAGGGCATAACGTCCACACATGGGGCAACACGACTCTTGATAAAACGAACGTCAGCCTAACAGACCAGCGTGCCGGGAAAACTGTCCGGTTCATCGCCGGGCAGTGGCAGCGCGGCATTGTACGCAGTGATCAGCTCCCGGGCGTACTCCGCCTCGTCGTTATCGACCGACAGGCCGAGCAGGCCAAAGGTCGGCAATTCACCGCTGCCACCGAGCAAATCACGCCCCATCAGATGCGCTTCGATGCCCTCGCTGGCCAACATGCTTTGCAGCAACTCTCCTTCCATGAGGTTTTCCGGCTCGTAGATTCGCTGCATGGGGCGCCCCTTTCATTCGTTTTCGCTGTGAACTTCGAGCAACCATTCCTGACCGTCAGTCTGCAGGACAAACGTGATGGGGCGACAACACACCGGACAGTCTTCGATATAGGTCTGATCGCCACCCGACAAATCCAGAACGGCCTCAGCCTCTTCACCACAATACGGACATTCGTAGCGCTCGGTTTCCAGCATCGCGGTCTCCCAGGTGACTTGTGCGTATAATCGCCGGTCTATTTGCAGGGCTATTTTTGTCTGGCTAACTTTTCAGACCGTACCCCGTTGGTTTTCGATCAAAACCTTTACTTACCCTAGCCGTTTCTAACAAGAGAGCATGATGGGCGAATTCGATGCCATCCGACCTTACAATGACAGCGAAGTCCCTGCGGTGCTGGACCGGCTGCTCGGCGACAAGGCGTTTCTAGATATCCTCATCCACTTCCGCTTCCCGCGTTTTGCCGGTGCTTTCGGCTGGATGCTCAAACCTCTTATAGCTCATCGGCTGCGCCGTGAGTTCGCCGACGTTACGTCGGTGGCCACGTTGCAGGATAAAGTCGAGATGTATGTCGACCACACCATCGAGCGAGCCACGGACGGGGTGACGTACACCGGCGTCGAGCAGTTCAAGTCCGGCAGCGCCTACCTGTTCATCGCCAACCACCGCGACATCGTGATGGACCCGGCCTTCGTCAACTACGCCGTGTACCACGCCGGCCTGCCGACACCGCGCATCGCGATCGGCGACAACCTGCTGCAAAAGCCCTTCGTCAGCGATCTGATGCGCCTGAACAAGAGTTTTATCGTGCACCGTTCGATCACCGGTCGACGCGAGAAGATGGCGGCGTATCAGTTGCTGTCGGCCTACATCAACCACTCGATCCGCAACGATTGCGCCTCGATCTGGATCGCCCAGGCCGAAGGCCGGGCCAAGGACGGCGATGACCGTACCGAGTCGGCCATCCTCAAGATGTTCCACATGAGCCGCAAGGACGAGCCGTTCGGCGAAGTCATTCAGTCGTTGAACCTCACCCCGGTGTCGATCAGCTATGAGTACGATCCGTGCGATCAAGCCAAGGCTCGCGAGCTGTTCATCCGCGCCACCACCGGCAGCTACACCAAAGTGCCGGGCGAGGACGATGTCAGCATCGCCAAGGGCATCACCGGCTACAAGGGCCGGGTGCATGTGAACTTCGCCTCGCCGATCACCGAACTGTTCGACGACACCAAGCAATTGGCGATCGAGATGGACCGACAGATCCTCGGCGGCTACCGATTGTTCCCGGTGCACTACCTGGCCTACGCCCAGTGGAAAGACGCCGACCCGCAGTTGCAGGTGCCGAAAGCCTCTGAAGTGTTTGCGGCCGACGAACTGGCCAAGGCGCAGGAGCAATGGCAACAGCGTCTGGACGCGTGCCCTGAGGAGCATCGTCCGTTCTTGGTCCTGCAATACGCGACGCCGGTGCGCAATCAGTACCGTGTGAAAGCAGGTTTGCCGCTGTAGGATTTTTGGCTGGATACGACAACGGCGCTGTATTTGACTGTCACCACATCACCTGTGGCGAGGGGACTTGTCCCCGTTCGGCTGCGAAGCGGCCCCAAAACCTGCGATTATATTTTTCAGACAGGCCAGGGGTACCGATTCACGACTGCTGCGCAGCCGGACGGGGATAAATCCCCTCGCCACAGAAGTACCCTCGCCACAAGGTTGGTGTCAGCGCTTCAGAAGCGCGTGCTGATCCACGACACCAGCAGCGCCAACCCCAGGCAGGCAAAACCGAAACGATAGAAAAACCGGTTCATGCGCGAGGTCGCACTGTCCGGCATCAACGTCGGCTCATCGATACGACGGCTCTGGCTTTGCGCCTGGAGAATGGCCCGCGCGCGCTGTTCGCGGCGCCGAGTGGCATGCAGCAACCAGCTGCCCGGAAAGGCCAACAACAAGGCGAACAGGTTGATCAACTTGGCGGGATGGTTGGTAAACAGCGAAATCAAATGCAACGACATCACGGACCTCAGCAAAACAGGTGGCAGACGCCGAACCGGCGACCGCGGCGCGAATTCTACCGAAAGCCTCACCTCCTGCCCTTGCTTTCCGACAAATAACGAACCATTCGATCAATTCCTGTCCTGTGTCACGGCACCTTCATCTGGATCATCCAGTCTGGCGCCCTTCGAAACCGACACGGAAACCGTCATGTTGCACGCCGAAAACCAGGATCGCCTCTACCTCATCGCCCAAAGCGACGAACAACAAAACCTCGTCGGCAGCCTCGCCTTCAACGTCCAGGACTGCCACTGGCTGGTGTATTGCGCATTGGGCGGGCATCAGCATGCGGATTTGCCGGAGACGGATTTGCTGACGGGCGTGAGTGTTCTGGACTTTTATTCGCAGGCCGCCTGACACCGCAGATCCCTTGTGGGAGCGGGCTTGCTCGCGAAGACTGACCAACATTCAACACATATGTTGGCTGCAAGCCCGCTCCCACAGGGTATGGGTGCAGTTCCACCAAATCAGCACGCATGAAAAAGCCCGGAACCATTGCTGGCACCGGGCTTTTTTGAATCCAGCGAACGTTTATTCGGCGAGAATCTGACCAATCGTCGGATCCTTGAACAGACGCGTCAACGCATCGCTCAACACATCACTGACCAGCTTGGTGTTGGTTTCCTGATTCGGCGCCATACCAAAACGCTGATCCAGGGACGCACCATAACGACCGCTGTAGCGACGGTTGGCATTCTGCACATCGGAACGGAATGTCGCGCCAATGGTGGCTTCAGTCACATACATGCCTTCTTTAGGCGACTGATACTTCAGCTCCGACAGGGTCACGGTCAACTGCGGAGCATTCAGCGCATTGGAAGTTGGGGTGAAGCCCAACAACCGCACGGCCGCTTCGGCCTGAGCCTGCAACTTCGGCAGAATCTGCGCGCCCTGCACGGTGATCGCGCTGGTCTCGGGGTACAGGCCACCACGGGTGCCCAAGGTCGGCGACGGACGACCGTCCACCACACGCACCACCACCGGCTGGCCACGGCCGACCGGTGCCAGCTGAGTGGTCAGCTTGGGTTCCGGATTCAGTTGTTGCGGGCTGTGGGCGCAGCCGACCAGAGTCAAACTGGTCACAGTGATCAAACCGAACAACAGGCGTTGCAACATGCTCTTCTCTCCAGAATCAGGCACAAACAGGCCCGCAGTATAGCGGTGGGCCACTGTGGGTAACTAGCACCTCACAGTGAATACTGAAATCTCTGACAAACCCTCCAGACTGCGGTTCCTGTCACAGATATGTCACCGCCCATACACTTGCTCGTCACGGCACGCTGGCAATCTTCAGAGCAGTCACCCCACAAGGTACTTCGCCATGCGCTATCTCATCTCGCTGTTCACTCCACGCCCTCTGCATCGCTGCTTCGCCCTGCTCGACCGCAACGGCCTTTGCCAGGCATTCAAACAGTGCAGCCTCCAGCCGATGGGTGATGGCTGGGTCGAAATCGAAGAAATCCGTCTCAACTGGTTACATCACCCCCTGCCCCCTAGCGCCCGTGTCAGCCAGCGCCAGCCTCGTGCGCGGGCTCAGCAACTGTTGACCACCTGACCGAACACCTAATAAAAGTCATTTAACACGACCATTTCCCTGCGTTTCTTCGCTACAATCTCCCCCCGATTATAAGGACGTCTCCTGATCGGGCCTCGCAGCATCGTCAATGCGCTTGTATTGACACCCCGCACCGCCCTACAGAGAGCCGCCCACACAGATCGAGTGAAGCTGGCGCGCTTGCTGTTCCTTGAGCAAAAACCCCACTTTTCGCGAATCTGCAGAGCTGTCATTACGCTCGGTCACTGAGCTGTTTGCCCGTTTTGCCTGTCATGTATCCCATGGCGGCAATCCATCCGGGCACGGTGCCAGGCTGGGGCAGCCCTTTTTTGAGGTTCACGTCTTCAAAAGAGCGTGAAAAAAACGGGTTTTCACAACTTCACAAGAGTGTGGCGAGCAAATGAATAGTTTTGCGTCTGAACATGCACCATTAGCGTCTGAAACAGCCCAACGACACAGGACCGAGTACGCCTCGAACACCGGATCCTGAAGCCTGTCCTCTACGGATTTGGTTGCACAAACGGATGTATCGACCATAAGTCGAATTGCCAGCCGCGTGTTGAAGTGAGTTCATGTGACTCTTTTAGACCCGGCCGGTAGCGTCCGTCGAAGTTGCAAAAAATTGCGAAGATTCGGACATGGCGATACTGCCATGGTTACTTGGGGCCTCACTGACACGCCCCTGAACACCTGGCAGCCATGCCGACAATTTGGTGCTGCAGATTTTGGAGACGCGTTAAATGGCGCATAACGAAGCAGTCGACGTAGTACTGGTTGGGGCCGGCATCATGAGTGCCACCCTCGCTGTACTGCTCAAAGAGCTCGACCCCGCGATCAAGCTGGAAGTCGTCGAGCTGATGGATTCCGGTGCTGCGGAGAGTTCGAACCCGTGGAACAACGCCGGTACCGGTCACGCCGGGCTGTGTGAGCTCAACTACACGCCGCAGGCCGCCGACGGCACCGTCGACATCAAGAAAGCCGTGCACATCAACACCCAGTTCGAGGTGTCGAAGCAATTCTGGTCCTACCTGACCAGGAAAAGCACCTTCGGCTCGTGCAAGACGTTCATCAGCCCGGTGCCGCACCTGAGCTTCGTGCAGGGCGACGATGGCGTTTCCTTCCTCAAGGAACGTTTCAAGACGCTGAGCAAGCACCACGCCTTCTCGGACATGGAATACACCGAAGACAAGGCCACCATGGCCGAGTGGATGCCGCTGATGATGCCAGGCCGGCCGGCCGACGAAGTCGTCGCCGCCACCCGCGTCATGAACGGCACCGACGTCAACTTCGGCGCGCTGACCAATCAACTGCTCAAGCACCTGACCAGCGCCCCCGATGCCCAGGTCAAGTACTGCAAGCGTGTGACCGGCCTGAAGCGCAACAACGGCGGCTGGACTGTCAGCATCAAGGACGTCAACAGCGGCAATACCCGTGAGGTCGATGCGAAATTCGTCTTCCTCGGCGCCGGTGGCGCTGCACTGCCGCTGCTGCAAGCGTCGGGCATCGAAGAAAGCAAAGGCTTCGGCGGCTTCCCGATCAGCGGCCAGTGGCTGCGGTGCGACAACCCGGAAGTGGTCAAACACCACCAGGCCAAGGTTTACAGCCAGGCAGCGGTGGGTTCGCCTCCAATGTCCGTGCCGCATCTGGACACCCGCGTAGTCGATGGCAAGAAGTCCCTGCTGTTCGGACCTTACGCCGGTTTCACCACCAAGTTCCTCAAGCACGGTTCCTTCATGGACCTGCCGATGTCGGTTCGCGCCGGCAACATCGGCCCGATGCTGGCCGTGGCGAAAAACAACATGGACCTGACCAAGTACCTGGTCAGCGAAGTGATGCAGTCGATGGAGCAGCGCCTGGATTCCCTGCGTCGCTTCTACCCTGAAGCGAAAGCCGAAGACTGGCGCCTGGAAGTGGCCGGCCAACGGGTACAGATCATCAAGAAAGACCCGAAAAAGGGCGGCGTTCTGCAGTTCGGTACCGAACTGGTCGCGGCCAAGGACGGTAGCCTTGCTGCCCTGCTCGGCGCTTCGCCGGGTGCGTCGGTGACCGTTTCGATCATGCTGGAACTGATCGAGAAATGCTTCCCGAACAAGGCTTCCGGTGAGTGGGCTGCCAAACTGGCGGAAATCTTCCCGGCTCGGGAAAAAGTCCTGGAAACCGACGCTGCGCTGTATCGCAAGCTCAATGTGCAGAACAACGTCGCGCTGGAACTGGTTGAAGCCAGCAACGAGACCGAAAGCTACGCTTGATTCGGCTCCATAAAAAACGCCCCGTTCTCTTTGAGAGCGGGGCGTTTTTTTATGGGCGGCGAAACTGATGGCTCTAAGATCTTCGGTGTTACTTACACCGCCTTCGCGAGCAAGCCCGCTCCCACATTTTGATCGCGGTCTAATGTGGGAGCGGGCTTGCTCGCGAAGGGGCAAGCACAAACACTACCCCAGTCAGGCAATAATTAACCGCGAGCTTTGTTGATCAGCTCGATGTACTCGGCCGCATTACGCTGATCCTTGATCAGGGCGACGAAGTCATTGCCGTGCTCATCCTTGCCGTTCAGATCCAGACCGGCTTCGACGAAGAACGTCAGAAAACGCTCGAAGTCATCGATGCGCAGGCCGCGATAGGCCTTGATCAGTTTGTGCAGCGACGGCGACGTGGCGTCGACCGGTTCGAAATCGAGGAACAGCTTGATCTGCTCATCGCCGATCTCGTCACCAATCACTTGCTTCTTATCTTTACGCATTGCCGACTCCAGCTCGCAGACATTTCACGGGGCGGGCAGTTTACCCCTCCCTTGCCACCGGGCTCAACGCGGACGAACAGCGCCCGTGTGCAGATCGGCCCAGACATGACCATTGGCGTAGCTGAGGAACTGGCAATACACCGTGTCATTGCGCAACAAGTCGATCACCACTCGGTACTGCGCCATCGGGTAATACAGCGTCAGGGTTTTGCTCTTGTCGTCGTAGATCGGCTTTTTCAGGCTTTTGCTTTCGCCATCGAAATTGACCAGCACCTGGCTGATGGTCGCACCCTTGTTCAAGGATTTGCCCTTGAGGCGGATCAGCAACGGCGACGTGACCGGGATCGGCTGTTGGTTGGACTGGCGTTGACTGCCAACCACTACCGAGTACTCGGTAACCTGCAACAACTGTTGCTGCTCAGGCTCCGCGTCACGCAGGGTCAGGTCATCGGGGGCAGGAACTGCGTGTGCATCGGCGCCGGGGCGGCCGCCAGAGGCAGGCTGAGGGTAAGCAACAGGGCGGCGCAGCTACGGATCAAAAGGCTCATGACAGGCTCCCAAGGCGAAGCCGAGCACTCTAGCATGAGGATCAACCGCGCGAATTGGCGATATGGGTCAATACTTCGCAGGGTGACACTGGCCATACTGAAAGAGCTTTCAGCCGTCGTTCAACGGTGCGCCATCTACCGTGGAGTGCTCATGTCGTTCTCCGTTCCCCCGTTGTTCGCCGCCTGGCGTCAGACCTGGCGCGCTGGTTACTCCTTCAGACGCTTACGCGGCGACATCAGCGCCGGGGTAACGGTAGGGATTATCGCCATCCCGCTGGCCATGGCGCTGGCGATTGCCGTGGGTGTACCGCCTCAGCATGGGTTGTATACGGTGCTGATCGCAGCGCCCCTGATCGCCCTGACAGGAGGTTCACGTTTCAATGTCAGTGGGCCGACCGCTGCCTTCGTGGTCATTCTGTTACCCATCACCCAACAATATGGCCTTGGCGGTTTGCTGCTGTGCACCATGCTGGCCGGCGTCATTCTCATTGCCTTGGGGCTGATCCGAGCCGGGCGGTTGATCCAGTACATTCCCTATCCGGTCACCCTGGGCTTTACCGCCGGGATCGGCATTGTCATCGCAACCCTGCAATTGAAGGATTTTCTGGGCCTGAACACTCCCGGCCAGGCAGAGCACTACATCGAACAGTTGGGTGTACTGATTCTGGCCTTGCCCAGCGCCCGGTTGGGGGACGCGATCATCGGCATCACCTGCCTGGCAGTTCTGATTATCTGGCCACGGTGGGTGCCGAGGATCCCCGGGCATCTGGTGGCGCTGACCATCGGCGCGCTCCTGGGGTTGGCGCTGGAGCACGGCGGGTTAGCGGTGGCGACATTGGGCGAGCGTTTCAGCTATATGGTTGAAGGCGTCAGCCATCCCGGGATTCCGCCGCTTCTACCGAGCTTCGATTGGCCGTGGAATCTTCCCGGCCCGGACGGCCAGCCTTTGCACCTGTCTTACGATCTGATTCGTCAGCTACTGGCACCGGCGTTCGCCATTGCCATGCTCGGGGCCATCGAATCCTTGCTGTGTGCGGTGGTGGCGGATGGCATGACCGGCAGCAAACACGATCCGAATGCAGAACTGCTGGGCCAGGGCCTGGGCAACCTGATCGCACCGCTGTTCGGCGGCATTACCGCCACGGCGGCGATCGCCCGCAGTGCCACCAACGTGCGCAGCGGAGCGTTTTCGCCATTGGCGGCCATTATTCACAGTGCTGTGGTGCTGCTGGCGATACTCGTCCTCGCACCGCTTTTCAGCTATCTGCCGATGGCTGCTCTGGCCGCGTTGCTGGTGATGGTGGCGTGGAACATGAGCGAGGCCCGGCACGTGCTGCATACCTTGCGCATCGCGCCCCGCAGCGATGTGCTGGTCTTGCTGACCTGCCTGAGCCTGACGGTGTTGTTCGACATGGTGATGGCTGTCGCCGTCGGCCTGCTGCTGGCCGCCGGTCTGTTCATCAAACGCATGAGCGACCTCACGGACACCGCCGAACTGCCTCGCGAGTTCCATCAAGCCTTACGGGATATGCCGGAGCATGTTCGTTGTTATGCGATACGCGGGCCGCTGTTTTTCGGTGCCGCCGAAAAAGCCCTGGGCGTGCTGCGCAAATTCAGTCCGGAGGTCAAAGTGGTGATCGTCGAGATGAGCGCCGTGCCCATGCTGGACATGACGGCACTGGCTGCCTTCGACAATATCCTGAGGGATTACCGCACCGACGACATCGGCCTGATTCTGGTAGGAACCGCTCCACGGGTACGCCTGAAACTCAGGCGCGCGGGGATTCATCGGGAGCAGCGCCAGTTGGCCTATGTGAATAATCTGGAACAGGCTCGACGCAAAAGCGGACGCTGGCTCGCCGGACAGGACTGAGCGCGCAGTTCAAGCAAACTGCGCGGACAGTCACCCCATTCACATGCCTTTAACGGCAAAAATCCCGTTGGCGTTACGCCAGTAGCCTTTGTAGTCCATGCCATAACCGAAGATGTAACGGTCGATGCATGGCAGGCCGACGAAATCGGCTTTCAGGTCCGGGCGAGCCTTGCGGTCGTGGTCCTTGTCGATCAGTACGGCGGTGTGCACAGCGCGGGCGCCGGCGTGTTTGCAGTAGTCGATGATCGCGCCCAGGGTATGACCTTCATCGAGGATGTCGTCGATGATCAGCACGTCACGGTCGAGGAACGAGACTTCCGGCTTGGCTTTCCAGAACAGATCACCGCCGCTGGTTTCGTTACGATAACGGGTCGCGTGCAGGTAGGACGCTTCCAGCGGGAAGTTCAGATAGGTCAGCAGTTTGCCGGAGAAAATCAGCCCGCCGTTCATCACGCAGAACACCACAGGATTGCTTTCAGCCAACTGGTCGTTGATTTGTGCACCGACACGGGCGATGGCCGCCTCGACTTCAGCTTCGGTGTACAGGCAGTCAGCCTCTCGCATGATTTGACGGATATGCTCGAGATCTGCGGGCATGGCGTTCTCCGGGGGGTGGCGGTTCAGGAAAAGCGGGCAAAGGTACGCATCAAGCGAGGCCAGATCAAGCGTTTGTGGACTAACGTTCTGAATGTCTATAGGACAACACCCTCGGATAGATTAATCTAGGCCGGTTTTTTTGCCCGCCGCCGGAGCCTTTCCCATGCCCATCCTCGAGATCCGCCATCCGCTGATCCGCCATAAACTTGGCCTTATGCGCCGCGCCGACATCAGCACGAAGAATTTCCGTGAGCTCGCTCAGGAAGTCGGTGCCCTGCTGACCTATGAAGCCACCAAAGACCTGCCGCTGGAAAGCTACGACATCGAAGGCTGGTGCGGCACGGTGTCGGTCGAGAAAATCGCCGGCAAGAAAATTACCGTCGTGCCGATCCTGCGCGCTGGCATCGGCATGCTCGAAGGCGTGCTGAGCCTGATCCCGGGCGCCAAAGTCAGCGCCGTGGGCGTGGCACGCAACGAACAAACGCTGCAGGCTCATACCTACCTGGAAAAACTGGTCCCGGAAATCAACGAACGCCTGGCGATGATCATCGACCCGATGCTCGCCACCGGCAGTTCCATGGTCGCGACCATCGACCTGCTGAAAAAGGCCGGTTGCCGGGATATCCGCGCGATGGTGCTGGTGGCGGCTCCTGAAGGCATTGCCGCCGTAGAGAAGGCTCACCCGGACGTGACCATCTACACCGCATCCATTGACGAAAAACTGAACGAGCATGGTTACATCATCCCAGGCCTGGGCGATGCCGGTGACAAGATCTTCGGTACCAAGCAGAAGGACGCTTGAGCATGCAGCAAGAGTTCAACGATCCGCTCTGGCGCACGGTGCTGTCGGGTGCGCAGATGCTGTTCGTGGCCTTCGGCGCCCTGGTGTTGATGCCGCTGATTACCGGCCTCGACCCGAACGTGGCGCTGTTCACCGCAGGCCTGGGGACGATTCTGTTCCAGATCGTCACCGGGCGTCAGGTGCCGGTGTTCCTGGCGTCGAGCTTTGCCTTCATCACCCCGATCATTCTCGCCAAGGGCCAGTTCGGTCTCGCGGCGACCATGGGCGGCGTGATGGCGGCCGGTTTCGTCTACACCTTCCTCGGCCTTGCGGTGAAGATCAAAGGCACCGGTTTCATTGACCGTCTGCTGCCACCGGTGGTGATTGGCCCGGTGATCATTTCCATCGGCCTGGCCATGGCACCGATCGCCGCCAACATGGCGATGGGCAAGGCTGGCGACGGCACCGAGCTGATCCATTATCAGACGGCGATGCTGATCTCGATGCCCGCGCTGCTGACCACCCTGATCGTCGCGGTGTTCGGTAAAGGCATCTTCCGCCTGGTGCCGATCATCTCGGGTGTGCTGGTGGGTTTTGCGATGGCGTTTTATTTCGGCGTCGTTGATACCGCAAAAATTGCTGCTGCACCGTGGTTTGCAATCCCGCACTTCACCGCGCCGGAGTTCAACTGGCAGGCGATTCTGTTCATCGTTCCAGTGGCCCTGGCTCCGGCCATCGAGCACATCGGCGGCGTGATCGCTGTCGGTAGCGTGACCGGTCGCGATTACCTGAAGAAACCCGGCCTGCACCGCACCCTGCTCGGCGATGGCATTGCCACCACCGCAGCCGGCCTGTTTGGCGGCCCGCCCAACACCACCTATGCCGAAGTGACGGGCGCGGTGATGCTGACCAAGAACTACAACCCGAAGATCATGACCTGGGCGGCGATATTCGCCATCAGCCTGGCGTTCGTCGGCAAGTTCGGCGCGCTGCTGCAAAGCATTCCGGTGCCGGTGATGGGCGGGATTCTGTGCCTGTTGTTCGGTTCGATCGCGGCGGTGGGCATGAACACGCTGATTCGCCACAAGATTGACCTGGGCGAAGCGCGCAACCTGGTGATTGTCTCGGTGACCCTGGTGTTCGGGATTGGCGGCGTACTGGTCGGCACCGGCACAGGGCCGGACGACTTCGGCCTCAAAGGCATCGCACTGTGCGCGGTGACGGCGATTGCGCTGAACCTGTTGCTGCCGGGCAATGACAGCTGGAAGCACAAGAAGGCGAATGAATCGCTGCTTTGAGCGAACTGATCGTTCCCACGCAGAGCGTGGGAACGATCAGTACTCAAACGGGGGCAAGCCCCCTCGCCACAGTTTAAAGCGCCAGCGGCGCTCGCTCGCACAAGGCACTCAACGCCCGCGCCCACTGCGGATCGTCGTTAAGACACGGCACCAGCACCAACTCCTCTCCCCCCGCCTCGCGGAACAGCTCCTTGCCGCGATCCCCGATCTCTTCCAGCGTCTCGATGCAATCGGCGACAAATGCCGGGCACATCACCAGCACTTTCTTCACGCCCATTCCAGCCAACTCATCAAGGCGCGCTTCGGTGTAGGGTTCGATCCACTTGGCCCGCCCCAGACGCGACTGGAACGACACCGACCACTTGCCGTCCGGCAGCCCCAGCCGCTTGGCAAACTCGGAGGCCGTGCGCAGGCATTGGGCGCGGTAGCAGGTCGCCAAGACTTCTGGCGAAGCGTTCTGGCAGCAATTGTCGCTTTTGAAGCAATGGTGACCGGTAGGGTCGATCTTGGTAAGGTGCCGCTCTGGCAAACCGTGGAAACTCAACAGCAGGTGATCGTAATCCTGCTGCAAATGCGGCTTGGCGCTGGCCACCAGCGCATCGAGGTATTCCGGTTGATCGTAAAACGGCTGGAGAATCGAAAACTGCACATCCAGCTGCTTCTCGCGAACCACTCGCTTGGCCTCCTCGATCACCGTGGTCACCGTGCTGTCGGCAAACTGTGGATAGAGCGGTGCGAGCGTGACCCGCTTGTGACCCTGGGCCGCCAGGCGCACCAACATCGATTCAATCGACGGCTCACCGTAACGCATCGCCAATTCCACCGGACCGTGGGTCCACTGGGCAGTCATGGTCTGTTGCAGGCGACGGCTGAGCACCACCAACGGCGAGCCCTCTTCCCACCAGATCGAGGCGTAGGCGTGGGCCGACTGCTCCGGGCGCTTGAACAGGATCAGCGACACCAGCAAACGTCGCACCGGCCATGGCAGGTCGATCACATACGGGTCCATCAGAAATTGATTGAGGTAACTGCGCACATCCGCCACCGAGGTGGAAGCCGGCGAGCCCAGATTGACCAGAAGCAATGCGTGATCGGTCATGCAACGTCCTATTTCAAAGGCGGCTGGAAAGGTCGTCCAGAGCCGCGCGCAAATCAGTGAACTGGAAAGTGAAACCCGCTTCCAGCAAGCGAGCCGGTACAGCCTTCTGGCCACCCAGCAACAGCGACGACAACTCGCCCAGACACACCTTCAACGCCAGGGCCGGCATGGGCATGAACGTTGGACGGTGCAGGACACTGCCTAACGTCTTGGCGAATTCGCGGTTGCGCACCGGCTTGGGCGCGCAGGCATTATAAGGACCACTGGTGTCTTCCTGATGCAGAAGAAAATCAATCAGGGCGATTTGATCGTTGATATGGATCCATGGCATCCACTGCCGGCCACTGCCCAGAGGCCCGCCCAGCCCCATTTTGAACGGCAGCAACAGCCGCGACAAAAAGCCGCCCTCGGCCGACAACACCAACCCCGTGCGGATGAGGATCACACGAATGCCCAACGCCTCGGCGCGCTGGGCTGTTTCCTCCCAGGCGATGCACAACTGGCTGGCGAAATCATCGATGACCGGCGGAGATTGCTCGGTCAATTCGCGCTCCCCGCCGTCGCCATACCAGCCAATAGCAGAGCCCGAAATCAATACCTGCGGTTTCTGCGCGCGGCTTTCGAGCCAGGCCAGCATGGTTTCGGTCAGCGTGATCCGGCTGCTCCAGAGCAGCGCCTTGCGTTTGGAGGTCCATGGTCGGTCGGCAATCGGTGCGCCCGCGAGGTTGATAATGGCATCAACCGTTTCCTGTCCAAGGTCCTCGAACAGTGCGATTCCCCGCACCTGCGCACCGCAAATCTGCGCGACTTTTTCAGGTGTGCGGCTCAAGACAGTCAAACGATGTCCCTGACTCAGCCAGTGTCGGCAGAGCTGACGTCCTATCAAACCAGTACCGCCGGTCAGCAATATGTGCATGACTTCTTCCTCGCGTGGCGTTTTACCTTGATCACTAGTCTATTTTTATATGCAGGGATCTTTGGTATCGGGCAGGCTCTGTGTTTAACAATAGGCCAAGCTGTCAGAACAAGAACGCTAAAAGTTATACCAAAAAACAATATTGTACAGGTTTCATCCACAGCGTAGTCTGTACAGAAAGGCAAACGAGGCCCCTATGACTGTACCTATCGCAATCATCGGCACCGGCATCGCCGGACTCTCCGCCGCCCAGGCCCTTACAGAGGTCGGGCATGTCGTTCAACTTTTCGATAAAAGCCGCGGCAGTGGCGGACGCATGTCGAGCAAGCGCAGCGATGCGGGTGCTCTGGACATGGGCGCGCAATATTTCACTGCCCGCGACCGTCGCTTCGTCACTGAAGTCCAGCGCTGGCAAGGAAAAGGCTGGGTCGCCGAATGGTTACCGCAGCTCTACACCTACCATGGTGGCCAGCTCAACCTGTCGCCGGACGAACAGACTCGCTGGGTCGGCACGCCGCGCATGAGCGCCATCACCCGTGGGCTGCTCGGCGACCTGGAAGTGCATTTCGCCTGCCGCATTACCGAGGTCTATCGCGGCGAGGAACACTGGCATCTGCAGGACGCCGAAGGCTTCACCCACGGCCCGTTCAGCCATGTGATCATCGCCACGCCGGCGCCTCAGGCGACTGCACTGCTGGCCTCCGCGCCGAAACTCGCCGGTGCCGCCGCCGGGGTGAAAATGGACCCGACCTGGGCTGTCGCACTGGCGTTCGAGATACCGTTGGATACGCCCATGGAAGGCTGCTTCGTACAGGACAGCCCGCTCGACTGGCTGGCTCGCAATCGCAGCAAACCCGGACGTGACATCACCCTCGACACCTGGGTTTTGCACGCCACCAGCGCGTGGAGTCGGCAGCATATCGACCTGCCCAAGGAAGCGGTGATCGAGCAATTGCACGGCGCATTTGCCGAGCTGCTGCACGACTCCATGCCCGCCCCGACCTTCAGCCTCGCGCACCGCTGGCTTTACGCCCGGCCCGCCAGCAGTCATGAATGGGGGGCCTTGGCCGATGCCGACCTGGGACTCTATGTGTGTGGCGACTGGTGCTTGTCCGGCCGTGTCGAAGGCGCCTGGCTCAGCGGCCAGGAAGCCGCCCGCCGCTTGCATGCGCATCTGCAGTGAACCGCATCGATCAGAGTCAATTGCTGCTGTCGAAATAGACAGCAGCCCACCCGCAAAACCGCGAAAAACATCTTCTGATCATCGAGCTGTCGCGACGACGAAGGCACAGTGTCAAATGCCGGGTTGCAGGCGGTGCAGACGCGGCGTTGATCCTCACAAAAAACTTGTACAATTAATTTGACTTGTACACCTTTGAATCTATGATGAAGTTATGTTGTACAGACTGAACAGTCTGTACAGGTTTAGATTCGAGGTGCTCCGATGCCCCACGCCGTGAAACCGAAGATTGCCATCAGCGCCTGCCTGATGGGCGCAGAAGTACGTTACAACGGCGGGCACAAGGCCTCGCAGTTGTGCAGTCGCACCCTCACGGACTATTTCGATTTCGTCCCGGTTTGCCCCGAAGTCGCCATCGGCCTCGGCATTCCTCGGGAGCCGATACGCCTGGTGGGCAATCCCGAACATCCCGAGGCTGTCGGCTCGGTCAACCCGGAGCTCAATGTCACCCGGCCCCTCGCCGAGTACGGTCAGAAAATGGCCGCGGAACTGGGCGACATCAGCGGCTACATCTTCATGCAGAAATCCCCGTCATGCGGTTTGGATCGGGTCAAGATCTACCACGCCAACGGTGCGCCAGTGGACGGTGGTGGCCGAGGTATCTATGCCCAGACGTTCTGCGCGCGGCATCCGAATCTACCGGTGGAAGAAGACGGCCGACTCAACGACCCGGTGCTGCGAGAAAACTTCCTCACCCGCGTGTTTGCCTACAGTGCCTGGCAGCAGTTGCTGCGCGAAGGTTTGACTCGCCGTGGCCTCACGGACTTTCACTCGCGCTACAAATACCTGCTGATGGCCCACAATCCGGTGCAGTACAAAACCCTGGGGAATCTGCTGGGCAACATGGGCCAGACCGATCCGAACGAACTCGGCCCGCGCTACTTCAGCGAGCTGATGGCGGCCTTGAAAAAATGCGCCACACGCCGCACCCACACCAACGTCCTGCAACACATCAGTGGCTATCTCAAACAGGCCATCAGCCCTGAAGACAAACAGGAAATGCAACACGTTATCGGCCAGTACCGCCACGGCATCGTGCCGCTGGTGGTGCCGTTGACGCTGCTCAAACACTTCTTCCGTCAACACCCGGATCCGTACATTGCGCAACAGGTTTACCTGCAACCGCACCCGGAAAATCTCAGCCTGCGAAACGCGATCTAATGACAATCCAATGAAAAGCCCACTCGACACCAGCGCCAGCGAAGACCTCGGTGCCGACTTCAGGAAAGCCCTCGACGAAGGCTGGCTGCCGATCCGTGAGGTCGCGCGGCAGACTGGCGTCAACGCCGTCACCCTGCGGGCCTGGGAACGGCGTTACGGCCTGATCGTTCCGCAACGCACGCCCAAGGGGCATCGGCTGTTTTCTGCCGACCACGTTCAACGCATCCTGACGATCCTCACCTGGCTCAATCGCGGCGTGGCTGTCAGCCAGGTCAAACAACTGCTCGACACCCCACAGGCCTTAACCCAATCCGTCGAAAACGATTGGCAAGTGCTGCGCCAGACGCTGCTGCAAGCGGTCACTCAACTGAATGAACGCACCGTCGATGACACCGTCAATCAGGCCATGGCGCTGTATCCACCACGGACCTTGTGCGCACAACTGCTGATGCCCTTGCTGGCTGAACTGGAACAACGCTGGCAAGGCCAGTTCGGCGCACAGATGGAACGAGTGTTTTTTTACTCCTGGTTACGCAGCAAATTTGGCGCACGCATCTACCATAACAACCGGCAGTTACGCACCGCGCCACTGTTGTTGATCAATCACTCGGACCTGCCACTGGAACCCCACCTGTGGCTGACCGCCTGGCTGATCAGCAGCGCCGATTGCCCGGTGGAAGTGTTCGACTGGCCACTTCCTGCCGGCGAACTCGCACTGGCGGTCGATCATCTGCAAGCCCGCGGCGTACTGCTGTATTCCAGCAAAGCCCTGAATCTTTCGCAGCTGCCGAAACTTTTGAACGGGGTCAGTTGCCCAAAATTGATTGCCGGACCAACGGTATGCATCCACCACACCGAGTTGTCCGCACGAACGTACAAGATCACTGATTTGTTCCTGGCTGAAGATCCGCTAGCAGCGCATCAGGGCCTGATTCAACGTGGGCTCATTTAATGGCGAATTTTTTAATGAATCGTGCGGATACCCCTGTGCAATTGATCTGGTTGCGCAGCGACTTGCGCCTCAATGACAACACCGCCCTTTCGGCCGCTGCAGCCCGCGGCCCGACTGTGGCGGTGTATCTGCTGAGCCCGGAGCAATGGCTGGAACACGATGATGCGCCGTGCAAAGTGGATTTCTGGCTGCGCAACCTGAGCGAGTTACGCAGCGCCCTGGATGAGCTGAACATTCCCTTGTTGATCCGCAAGGCATCTCGCTGGGATGAAGCACCCAAGGTGATGCTCGATCTTTGCCAGCAGTTGAAAGTCGACGCGGTGCACGTCAACGAGGAGTACGGCATTCATGAAAGCCGTCGTGACGCAGCCGTGGCCGAAACACTGAATGCCCACGCCATCGACTTTTACAGCTACCTCGATCAATTGCTGTTGAAACCGGGCACCGTACTGACCAAAACGGGCACTTACTTTCAGGTGTTCAGCCAGTTCCGCAAGGCGTGTTATGACCGCCTGCGCTGGTCGTTACCGCAGCGGGTCCCAGCACCCGCCGTGCAGGCGCCGCTGGCGATCGACAGCGACAAGATCCCGTCGAACGTTGAAGGCTTCGCAACGCCCAGCGACAGCCTGCGCAGTCTTTGGCCTGCCGGGGAAGCCGAAGCCCACCGCCGCCTCGTCACCTTCGCCGACGCTCAGATCGACGACTACAAAAACGAACGCGATTTCCCGGCCAAACCCGGCACCAGTCAGCTGTCGGCCTATCTCACCGCCGGGGTGATTTCACCCCGTCAATGTTTACACGCCGCGCTGCAAAGCAATCAGGGCGAGTTCGAAAGTGGCAAGGTCGGCGCCGTTACCTGGATCAACGAATTGCTGTGGCGCGAGTTCTACAAACACATCCTGGTGGGCTACCCACGGGTCTCGCGTCATCGCGCCTTCCGCCCGGAAACCGAATCCCTCGCCTGGCGCGATGCCCCGGATGAACTCCTGGCCTGGCAAGAGGCCCGCACCGGTCTGCCGATTATCGACGCGGCTATGCGCCAACTGCTTGAAACCGGCTGGATGCATAACCGCCTGCGCATGGTAGTGGCGATGTTCCTGACCAAGAACCTGCTGATCGACTGGCGTGAAGGCGAACGTTTTTTCATGCGTCATCTGATCGATGGCGACCTGGCGGCGAACAACGGTGGCTGGCAGTGGAGTTCGTCCACTGGCACCGATTCGGCGCCGTACTTCCGGATTTTCAACCCGCTTAGCCAGTCGGAGAAATTCGACAGCGAGGGGCTGTTCATCAAGTACTGGCTGCCGGAACTGGCCGGGCTGAACAAGAAGGATGTGCACAACCCGGCGAACCTCGGCGGCCTGTTCGGTGTGGCGGATTATCCGTCGCCGATCGTTAATCTGAGCAGCTCTCGCCAACGGGCACTGGCCGCGTTCAAGAACCTGCCATCACGACAATCTGCCGGGTGACTACCTGACTGAAAAGGAGAATGGGATGAGTTTTACACCTCCAAGGCGCTACTGGCTGACAGGTGCCGGCAACGGCATTGGTGCCTCGCTGGCCGAAGAAATATTGAAAACCGGTGCTCACCTCGCGGTGAGCTCTCGTTCTGTGGCGCCACTCAAAGTCTTGTCCCAGCGTTATCCGGGGCAAGTGCTGGTAGTGGCCGGTGACCTGACCAACAGCCAGACCGTGCGAGAAATCGGCGAGCAGATTGCCGAGGAGTGGGGAGCCCTGGACACGGTGATCCTCAATGCCGGCACTTGCGAATACGTCGACGTTCAGCAGTTCGATGCGTCGATCGTCGAGCACGTGGTGCGCACCAATCTGCTTGCCAGCAGCTTTTGCATCCAGGCTGCCCTGCCGCTCTTGCGCGCCGGCACCGCGCCATATCTGGTGGGCGTCGCCAGCTCGGTCACCTACCTGCCGCTGCCACGGTCCGAGGCTCATGGCACCTCAAAGCCCGGGTTGCGTTATCTGTTTGAATCGTCGCGCATTGATCTTGCTCCGGACGGCATCGAAGTCACCGTGGTCAGCCCCGGGTTTGTCGAAACACCCCTGACAGCGCAAAACAGTCCCACGCCACTCGGCTGGCCGGTGGACAAGGCCGCACGCCACATCTTCGCCGAACTGAAGGATCGGCCGCTGGAGATAGCCTTTCCCGCGTTGTTCATGGCCGACCTCTGGCCATTATCGAAATCACCCCACCGAGCAAACCTGGCAATCGGCAAACGCATGGTGCGCAGCAACCCGCCGATCAAGGACCAGCCGTAAATCAACCGCCTCTCAAGGCTGATCGCTCCTGGCTGTTGAATCACAGCCATGAGATCACCCTGTCCGTCAGGCCTTTCACACGGCTGCGGCCCACTGCCTTACACTGGGCGCCATGAAAACCATTCCCCATACGCAAATCGCCGAGCCTGCGGTCACATGCTCGACCTGCGCAGCCTGCTGCTGTCAGCTCGAAGTCATGCTGATCACGGACACGGGCGTGCCCGAACGCTTTATCGATACCGATGACTGGGGCGGGGAAGTCATGCTGCGCCTGGATGACGGCTGGTGCGCCGCGCTGGATCGCAACACGATGATGTGCACCATCTACGAAAAACGCCCGTTGATCTGTCGGGAGTTCGAGATGGGCGCACCGGAATGCATCGAAGAACGCCAAGGGATTACCACGGCGTATCGCTGAAAGTCAGACCAATGAAGATCCAATGTGGGAGCGGGCTTGCTCGCGAAGGCGGTGTGTCAGTCAACGATGATGTCAACTGACAGTCCGCATTCGCGAGCAAGCCCGCTCCCACATTTGACCGAGTGAGTCTTACAGCGGCATGGTGTAGTGAAGTGCGTAACTTTCTACACCATCGTTCGGGCTGCTGATTCCGGCATTGGAATAATGCGTCGCACGAATCCCGACTTCATGCCCGCCCGTAAAGCGCAGTCCAAAACCGAACCGGTCTTCAAACTGAAAGGCACTGCCCAGTTGGTTGTTTTCGACTTCGGTATTGGCGAATACCGCGACGCCAACGCCCAACTCCAGGTAGGGTTTGACGGTCTGCCCGGCAAACTCGTAAACAAGCACCGGCGAGAACGACAGGCTGTGGTTGCTGGAGGTCTTGTCGCCATCCCAATAGGTGTAGGCACCGCTCCAGTAACCAGTCAAACGACCGATATCACTCTGCAACCAGCTCTTGTCCCAATCGAATTGCATGCCCAGCCGATAGGTCATGGTCGATTCGTCAGTCTGGCCGACCGCGAACTCCACGCCTGCCGCCTGTGCGGTAAAACTGTGCCCCATTAGTGCGGCCGCAATCGCGGCCAAGCAGAATAGTCGCTTCATTAGAAACATCCTTTTCCGAACGATTTCGTATGGTTTTTTTGTTGCTTAACGCTATAGAAGTCGACGATTAATCAGAAGTTCACCCCAATTATTCGCTTGCCCCGAGTTTTGTTTACTCATTGAAGCTTCGCACAACACCAGTGGTATTCCACAGTATCGGCAAGATATTTCTGAAATGCTCCGGATCGGCACTTGTCCAGAACTGCGCAGCACGCGCAGGTTCTTGGGCGAGCAATTCCCGCTCTGCCAACAATCGCTGAAGTTGCCGCGCTACAGCGGCGCCGGTATCAATCAAACTGATGTCATCGGGGATCATCTGCTTAAGCAACGGCTTTAGGAAGGGATAATGCGTGCAGCCCAGAATTATCGTGTCGCACCCAGCGCCGAGCAATGGTTCCACATACCTGGCCAGCAACTGGCGCAACGCCTCGCTGTGCAGATCGCCGTTTTCAATCAGCTCCACCAGGCCGGGACACGGCTGGGTGATGACGCGCACATCGGTGGCGAATCGGTCGAGCAACGCAGCGAACTTGGCACTCTGCAAGGTGCCAGTAGTGGCGAGCACGCCGACCACACCGCTGCGGGTGGCGGCAGCGGCCGGTTTGACCGCCGGCTCCATGCCGACGATGGGCCACTCGGGATAATCGCGGCGCAAGTCGGCAACGCCAGCGACCGTCGCCGTGTTGCAAGCCAGCACCAAGGCCTTGGCGCCCTGCTGCTGAAAAAACCCGGCCATCACGCTGCAGCGATGACGGATAAACTCCGGGGTTTTCTCGCCGTAGGGAATATTCCCGCAATCGGCGACGTACAACAGTGATTCGTTGGGCAGCAAACGCTGAATCTCGGCCAGCACCGAAAGCCCGCCGACACCGGAGTCGAACACGCCAATCGGCGCTTCACGCATGCTTCAAACCACAGACGCTGCAGCCCGGATCACGCTTGACCCGCAATTCGCGAAAGCGCGAGCCCAAGGCATCGATCAGCAACAGGCGCCCCACCAGCGGCTCGCCGAAACCCACCAGCAATTTCATCGCTTCCAGCGCCTGGAGGCTGCCCACCAGGCCAACCAATGGCCCTACGACGCCGGCTTCGCTGCAGGTCAGTTCGGCTTCACTGCCGTGACCATATAAACAGTGGTAGCACGGGCTTTCCGGACGGCGCGGGTCAAACACCGACAGCTGCCCTTCGAGCCGAATCGCTGCGCCGCTGACCAGAGGTTTACCGGCGGCGACACACGCAGCGTTGACCGCTTCGCGGGTGGAAAAATTGTCGGAACAGTCCAGCACCAGATCCACCGCAGCCACGGCGGCGGCCAGGGAGTCTTCGTCCAGCGCGGTACGATGGGCGATCAACTGAATCTCGGGATTGATCGCGCTCAGTCGGCGGATCGCCGAATCGACCTTGCTCAGGCCGACACTGTCGGTGTCGTGGACGATCTGGCGTTGCAGGTTGGTCAGGTCGACGGTGTCGAAGTCCGCCAGGTGCAATTCACCGACGCCGGCGGCGGCCAGATACAGCGCAACCGGCGAGCCGAGGCCGCCAAGACCGACGATCAACACGCGGCTTTCTTTCAGTCGCAACTGGCCGTCGATGTCGACGTGTTGCAACAGAATCTGCCGACTGTAGCGCAACAATTCCTGATCATTCAGCACGGCAGGCGCCCCAGACTGATACGTTCGTGACCGCCCAGATCGGTGCGGCTGTGGACTTCTTCAAAGCCGCGGGTCAGCAGCAAATCGCGTACCGCAGTGGCTTGATCGTAACCGTGTTCAAGCATCAGCCAACCGCCCGCTTCCAGATAATCCGGCGCCTGGGCGACAATCAGGCGCAGATCATCGAGCCCATCGGCGCCAGCCACCAAGGCACTGGCCGGTTCGAAACGCACATCGCCTTCCACCAGATGCGGATCGGCGGAGGCAATATAAGGCGGGTTGCTGATGATCAGCTGAAAGCGCTGACCTTCCAGCGCACTGAACCAATGACTGCTCAGCACGGTGGCGTTGTTCAGGTGCAGGCGCTGGCGATTGCGCTCGGCCAGGGCCACGGCTTCGAGTACGCGATCCACGGCGGTCACCTTCCAGGCCGGACGCTCGCTGGCCAGGGCCAACGCAATGGCGCCGCTGCCGGTGCCGAGGTCGAGGACCTTGGCTGGTGTGGCCGGCAGCAGTTCCAGCGCAGTCTCCACCAACAGCTCGGTGTCCGGGCGCGGGATCAGCGTATGCGGCGCCACTTCCAGATCAAGCTTCCAGAAACCTTGCTGGCCGAGGATGTAGGCCACTGGCTCACCGCCACGGCGGCGCTGCAAATACTCAGCAAATTTAAGCGCCGCTTCGCTCGGAACGATGCGCTCGGGCCAGGTGTGCAGAAAACTGCGGGACTTACCCAACGCCGCGGCCAGCAACAATTCGGCATCCAGGCGCGCGGTCGGCGAATCTGGCAGGTCGGCGGCGCGTAACAAACTGGCAATGATCGTCATTTACTCACCTATCGCTGCCAATTGGTCGGCCTGGTATTCGGCCAGCAACGGCTCGATCACCGCATCGACGCCACCCGCAAGGATTTCGTCGAGGGAATACAGCGTCAGGTTGACCCGGTGGTCGGTGACCCGCCCCTGGGCAAAGTTGTACGTGCGGATCCGCTCCGAGCGATCACCCGAACCGACCAGCAACTTACGCTCGCTGGCGATAGCGTTCGCGGCGGCGCTGGTTTGCTGATCGTTGAGCTTGGCCGACAGCCAGGACATCGCCCGGGCGCGGTTCTTGTGCTGGGAACGTTCTTCCTGGCACTCGACGACGATACCGGACGGCAAGTGCGTGATGCGGATCGCCGAGTCCGTCTTGTTAACGTGCTGACCACCGGCACCGGAGGATTTGTAGGTATCGATACGCAAATCCGAGGGGTTGATCTCGATCGCCTCTTGCTCGTCCGGCTCGGGCAACACCGCTACGGTGCAGGCCGAGGTGTGGATGCGGCCCTGGGATTCGGTAGCCGGAACCCGTTGTACGCGGTGGGCACCGGATTCGAATTTCAGCTTGCCGTAGACGTTGTCGCCTTCGACGCGAGCGATGACTTCTTTAAAGCCGCCGTGTTCACCGATGTTCTCCGAGAGGATCTCCACCCGCCAGCCGCGTCGTTCGGCGTAACGCGAATACATGCGGAACAGGTCGCCGGAGAAAATCGCCGCCTCGTCACCGCCGGTGCCGGCGCGGATTTCGAGGAACACGTTGCGGCCATCGTTCGGATCCTTGGGCAGCAGCATGCGTTGCAGGCTGGCTTCGATATCGATCAGTTGCTCTTTGGCTTCGCGGACTTCTTCCACGGCCATTTCGCGCATGTCCGGGTCGCTGTCCTTGAGCAGCGCCTGAGCACCCTCGAGATCGCTTTGTACCTTGAGCAACTGTTTATAGGTTTCGACAATCGGTTCGACTTCCGCGTATTCCTTGGAATAGGTGCGGAATTTGTTCTGATCGGAAATGACTTCGCCGTCGCCAAGCAAGGCGGTCAATTCCTCGAAACGGTCCTGGAGGATGTCCAGCTTATTGAGCAGTGACGCTTTCATTGCGTTTTTTTATCCGAAAAGCTATCCGATGAGCCCTCATTCAGGGCAAAGAGTTCCTGGGCCATGGCCAGCGCATCGAGGCGGCCTTCGGCAGAGAGCTTTTTCAACTGCACGCTCGGTGCGTGCAAGAGTTTGTTGGTCAGGCCCCGCGCCAGTTGCACCAGCACGTCTTCGGCGCTGCTGCCGTTGGCCAGCATGCGCTGGGCCTTCTGCAATTCTTCGTCGCGCAGGCGCTCGCTTTGTTGGCGATAGGCCTTGAGCACATCCACCGCCGCCAGTTCACGCAGGCGAACCATGAAATCTTCGGCGCCGATAGAAACCATCTCTTCCGCCGCCTGGGCTGCGCCCTGGCGACTCTTGAGGTTCTCGGCGACCACTTCGTGCAGATCGTCGACGCTATAGAGGTAAACATCGTCCAGTTCGCCGACTTCAGGCTCGATATCCCGGGGGACGGCGATGTCTACCATGAAGATCGGCTTGTGCTTGCGCAGTTTCAAGGCGCTTTCCACCGCGCCCTTGCCCAGGATCGGCAACTGGCTGGCGGTGGAGCTGATAACGATGTCGCTGCGCACCAGTTCCGCCGGGATGTCCGATAGCAACACCGCGTGGGCGCCGAACTGCTCGGCCAGAATGCTCGCGCGCTCCAGGGTGCGGTTGGCGACGACGATGCGCTTTACACCCAATTCGTGCAGATGGCGGGCGACCAGGGTGATGGTCTCGCCGGCGCCGATCAGCAAGGCCTGGCTGCGTTGCAGGTCGCTGAAAATCTGTTTCGCCAGACTGACCGCGGCAAACGCCACCGACACCGGGTTCTCGCCAATGGCGGTGTCGGTGCGCACCTGTTTGGCCGCATTGAACGTGGCCTGGAACAACCGCCCGAGCAACGGACCGATGGTGCCAGCCTCGCGAGCCACGGCGTAGGCCGATTTCATCTGACCGAGAATCTGCGGTTCGCCCAACACCAGCGAATCGAGCCCGGAAGCCACCCGCATCATGTGACGAACTGCCGCATCATCTTCGTGCACATAAGCGCTCGCACGCAGCTCTTCGAGGCTCAAATGATGATAATCGGCCAGCCAGCGCAGGATGACGTCCGCCGAAAGGTGATCCTGTTCTATATAGAGTTCACTGCGATTGCAGGTGGAGAGGATCGCGGCTTCGCGGCTGTCGGTGAGTCGGCAGAGCTGCTGCAAGGCCTCCACCAGTTGCTCAGGGGTAAAGGCCACGCGCTCGCGGACGTCTACTGAAGCAGTCTTGTGGTTAATACCGAGTGCAAGGAAGGCCATTCAAGGTCGCTGATAGTGACGTGAAGCCGGCAATTGTCCTACTTCGACAGAGCCAGAACAACTACCGCTGACTATTGTCCCAATGACCTGCCTCTATAAAGGCGCCGATTGAGTCTCGGTTATGTTTGGCCGAAGGCTTGTGTCATGATGATCCGACCGCAGGTTAGTCGTCCTCTTCCTATATGAATAGATCTTCCGCGTTGCTCCTCGCTTTTGTCTTCCTCAGCGGCTGCCAGGCCTTGGCACCCGTTTCGTCGGACGGTACGCCGCCGGTCGAAGACAGCACTCCGGCCCCTGAAAAGCCCAAGGTTTACAGCTCATTCAGTGAAGAAACCGTCTTCAGCCTGTTGAGCGCCGAACTGGCTGGCCAGCGCAATCGTTTCGACATTGCCCTGGACAACTACGTGACCCAGGCGATCAATACTCAGGATCCGGGCATCTCCGAGCGGGCATTCCGTATTGCCGAGTATCTGGGCGCCGATCAGGCCGCCCTGGACACCGCGCTGATCTGGGCGAAAAACGCGCCGCAAGACCTTGAGGCGCAACGGGCCGCTGCCGTGCAACTGGCTCGTGCCGGGCGTTATGACGACTCCATGGTCTATATGGAGAAAGTCCTGCAAGGCAAGGGCGACACGCATTTCGACTTCCTCGCCCTGTCTGCGGCCGATACCGACCAGGACACGCGCAATGGCTTGATGAAAAGTTTTGACCGTTTATTGCAGCGCCATCCGAACAACAGTCAGCTGATTTTCGGCAAAGCCTTGCTGCTGCAACAGGACGGTGATGCCAAGGGTGCGCTGAGCCTGTTGGAAGACAATCCTCCGGACGAAGGCGAAATAGCACCGATTTTGCTGCGCGCACGCCTGCTGCAGGCCCTCAGTCGTGGCGATGAAGCCTTGCCGCTGCTGCAAAAAAGCATCAAGAAATACCCGGACGACAAACGCCTGCGCCTGACTTACGCGCGCATGCTGGTTGAACAGGACCGCATGGACGACGCCAAAGCCGAGTTCTCCAGCCTGGTTCAGCAGTACCCCGAAGACGACGAGCTGCGTTATTCCCTGGCGCTGGTTTGCCTGGAAGCCAAGGCCTGGGATGAGGCCAAGGGCTATCTGGAAGACCTGATTGCCCGGGAAAGCCACGTCGATTCGGCGCACTTGAACCTCGGTCGTATCGCTGAAGAGCGCAATGACCCTCAAGGCGCGCTGATCGAGTACGCCCAGGTCGGCCCTGGCAACGATTACCTGCCGGCGCAATTGCGTCAGGCCGATATCCTGATGAATAACGGCAAGACCGCCGAAGCCCAAAGCCGTCTGGCTGCGGAGCGCGATGAGCAACCCGATTACGCGATTCAGTTGTACTTGATCGAAGCCGAAACCTTGTCTGCCAATAAACAGCCCGACAAGGCCTGGAATGTATTGAAGCAAGCCTTGCAGCAATACCCGGACGATTTGAACCTGCTGTACACCCGCGCCATGCAAGCGGAAAAACGCAATGACCTGGCGCAGATGGAAAGTGATCTGCGGCTGATCATCAAGCGCGACCCCGACAACGCGATGGCGTTGAACGCCCTCGGTTACACCCTGTCGGACCGTACGACGCGCTACGTCGAAGCCAAGGCCTTGATCGAACAAGCGCACAAGATCAATCCGGAAGACCCGGCGGTACTCGACAGCCTCGGCTGGGTGAACTTTCGCATGGGCAACCTCGACGAAGCCGAACGCCTGCTGCGCCAGGCGCTGGAGCGCTTCCCCGATCAGGAAGTCGCCGCGCACCTGGGCGAAGTCCTGTGGGCCAATGGCAAGCAACGGGAAGCCAAGCAAATCTGGAGCAAGTTCCTCAAGGAACAACCCGACAGCCCCATCCTGCGCAGCACCATCAAGCGCCTGACCGGATCAGAGACTCTTTAACATTATGTTTTTGCGCCACCTCATCGTTTTCAGTTTCATCGCCCTGCTCGCCGGTTGCGCGGGCTTCGGTGCCCGCGAATCAGTCCAGGGCAAAGGCAACACGGCCCAATGGCGCGTGTACAAACAGCAACTGACCAGCCTCGACGGCTGGCAGATCAACGGCAAGATCGGCATCCGCGCTCCGAAAGACTCGGGCAGCGGCACGTTGTTCTGGCTGCAGCGACAGGATTACTACGACATTCGCCTCTCCGGCCCCCTGGGTCGCGGCGCAGCACGCCTGACCGGCCGCCCCGGCAAGGTCTCGCTGGAAGTCGCCAACCAGGGCCGCTATGAAGCGCCGACGCCTGAAGTGTTGGTCGAAGAACAACTGGGTTGGAAGTTACCGGTGTCGAATCTGGCCTGGTGGGTTCGGGGGCTCCCGGCTCCGGACAGCAAAAGCCGCCTGACGCTGGACACCGACAGCCGCCTGGCCAACCTTGAGCAGGATGGCTGGCAAGTCGAATACCTCAGTTATGCCGAGCAAAACGGCTTTTGGCTGCCCGAGCGGATCAAACTGCATGGCACCGACCTTGATGTCACGCTAGTGATCAAGGAATGGCAACCTCGCAAATTGGGGCAGTGAACATGACCGCTGCGCGCTTGACGCTACCCTCTCCAGCCAAACTCAATCTGATGCTGCACATCCTCGGTCGCCGTGAAGACGGTTATCACGAGTTGCAGACTATTTTTCAGTTTCTCGATTACGGCGATGAGATCACCTTCGCCGTTCGTGATGACGGTGTGATTCGACTGCACACCGAATTCGAAGGCGTCCCTCACGACAGCAATCTGATTGTTCGAGCGGCAAAAAAACTTCAGGAGCAATCCGGTTGTTCGCTCGGCATCGACATCTGGATCGAAAAAATTCTGCCCATGGGCGGTGGAATTGGTGGCGGCAGTTCAAATGCCGCGACGACCTTGCTCGGTCTCAATCATCTCTGGCAACTGGGTTGGGATGAGGATCGACTGGCCGCTCTAGGCCTGACGCTTGGCGCCGACGTCCCGGTTTTCGTGCGTGGGCACGCGGCTTTTGCCGAAGGCGTGGGGGAAAAACTGACCCCTGTAGACCCCGAAGAACCGTGGTATCTCGTGCTTGTGCCGCAAGTCTCTGTAAGTACAGCAGAAATTTTTTCAGATCCGTTGTTGACACGTAACTCTTCTCCCATTAAAGTGCGCCCCGTTCCCAAGGGAAACAGTCGAAATGACTGCTTACCGGTGGTAGCAAGGCGTTACCCAGATGTACGTAACGCATTGAATTTGTTAGGTAAATTTACCGAAGCAAAACTCACCGGAACTGGAAGTTGTGTGTTTGGGGGCTTCCCAAACAAAGCTGAAGCTGATAAAGTCTCGGCCCTTCTTACAGAGACCCTTACAGGGTTTGTAGCAAAGGGAAGCAACGTTTCGATGTTGCATCGCAAGCTGCAAAGTCTGCTCTAAAAGGAATCGAGTACTGGGTACTCGTTGCAACAGATACAGGGGCGTCGCCAAGCGGTAAGGCAGCAGGTTTTGATCCTGCCATGCGTTGGTTCGAATCCAGCCGCCCCTGCCATTTTCCATACTCATCCAGGTTACCCTCAGCCTCTAGGTACTGCGCGTGTCCAAGATGATGGTCTTTACGGGGAACGCTAACCCCGATCTGGCTCGGCGTGTTGTACGTCAGCTGCATATCCCTCTCGGTGACATCTCTGTCGGTAAGTTCTCCGACGGCGAAATTACTGCCGAGATCAATGAAAACGTCCGCGGTAAAGATGTTTTCATTATTCAGCCGACTTGCGCTCCGACTAACGATAACCTGATGGAACTGGTAGTGATGGCTGATGCCTTCCGCCGCTCCTCGGCTACTCGTATCACTGCTGTTATTCCTTACTTTGGTTATGCCCGTCAGGATCGCCGTCCGCGTTCCGCTCGTGTGGCTATCAGCGCGAAAGTCGTTGCTGACATGCTTACCGTAGTCGGCATCGACCGTGTTCTCACGGTTGATCTGCATGCTGACCAAATCCAGGGTTTCTTCGATATTCCGGTAGATAACATCTACGGCTCCCCGGTACTGGTGGATGACATTGAAGATCAGCGCTTCGAAAACCTGATGATCGTGTCCCCGGACATTGGCGGCGTCGTGCGTGCACGTGCTGTTGCCAAATCCCTGGGCGTGGATCTCGGGATCATCGACAAACGCCGTGAGAAAGCCAATCACTCTGAAGTGATGCATATCATCGGTGATGTCGAAGGGCGCACCTGTATTCTGGTCGATGACATGGTCGATACCGCCGGCACTCTGTGCCACGCGGCCAAGGCCCTGAAAGAGCATGGCGCCGCCAAGGTTTTCGCCTACTGCACACACCCTGTGCTGTCCGGTCGGGCGATCGAAAACATCGAAAATTCAATGCTGGACGAACTGGTGGTGACTAACACCATCCCGTTGTCCGCTGCTGCTCAAGCCTGCTCGCGTATCCGTCAACTGGATATCGCGCCGGTAGTTGCCGAAGCGGTTCGCCGCATCAGCAACGAAGAATCGATCAGCGCGATGTTCCGTTAAGGGCCCTGCCCTTCTCGAATATCTCGTTGACGAAAAGCGCCCCGCCCCGGCATTCCTGTCGGGGCGGGGCTTTTTTGCCCATATCGCCTTTAGCGCTGGTCGCAAACGCTGGGGCGAATGTGGTTATTTTGGAGATACAACATGAACGAATTTACTCTGAATGCTGAAGTGCGTTCCGACCTGGGGAAAGGTGCGAGCCGCCGCCTGCGTCGTCTCGCAAGCCTGGTACCAGCTGTAGTTTACGGTGGCGAAAAAGCCCCTGAATCCATCAGCATGCTGGCTAAAGAAGTTGCCAAACTGCTCGAAAACGAAGCGGCTTACAGCCACATCATCGAGCTGAACGTTGGCGGCACCAAGCAAAACGTAATCATCAAAGCCCTGCAGCGTCACCCGGCCAAAGGCCACGTACTGCACGCTGACTTCGTACGCGTTGTAGCTGGCCAGAAACTGACCGCTATCGTGCCTGTACACTTCGTTGGCGAAGAAGCTCCGATCAAGAAAGGCGGCGAAGTTTCGCACGTTGTTGCTGAAATCGAAGTGACCTGCCTGCCAAAAGACCTGCCTGAATTCATCGAAGTCGACCTGGCTAACGCCGAAATCGGTTCGATCATTCACCTGTCTGACCTCAAAGCCCCTAAAGGCGTTGAGTTTGTTGCTCTGGCACACGGCGATGACAAGGCTGTTGCCAACGTTCACGCTCCACGTGTTGCTCCAGAAGCTACTGAAGAAGGCGCAGCAGAGTAATTTCACTCTGTTCGCCGGAGTGACCGGAAACATCGCGGACTAAAGCGTAGCGAGAAAGCGGGCGAGAACGCGGAGTTTACATAATGGTAAATGAGCACTTGTCGTCCACTTTCGCCGCACACACCTGTCGCGGCGATGTTATCCACCACTCCAAGGAAGGGCCCCTATCGTGACTGCCATCAAACTGATCGTTGGCCTGGGAAATCCAGGTGCTGAATACGAACAGACCCGGCATAACGCAGGGGCCCTTTTTGTTGAGCGCATCGCGAACGCACAAGGCGTAAACCTTGTGGCGGATCGCAAATATTTCGGCCTGACCGGACGCTATTCGCATCAGGGTCAGGATGTTCGTCTGCTGATTCCCACCACCTACATGAACCGCAGCGGCCAGGCCGTCGCGGCACTTGCCGGCTTCTTCCGCATTACGCCTGAAGAAATCCTGGTGGCGCATGACGAACTCGACCTGCCACCTGGCGTTGCCAAGCTCAAACAGGGCGGCGGCCATGGCGGTCACAACGGGTTGCGCGACATCATCGCGCAACTGGGCAATCAGAATACCTTTCACCGCTTGCGGCTTGGCATTGGCCACCCGGGCGTTGCCAGTATGGTTTCAAATTTCGTCCTGGGTCGTGCGCCACGCGCCGAACAGGAAAAACTCGATGCCAGCATCGACTTTGCCCTCGGCGTGCTGCCGGATATCCTCGCCGGGGAATGGAACCGCGCGATGAAAAACCTGCACAGCCAGAAGGCCTGACTCACTCCTCGGGGAAAACACCATGGGATTCAATTGCGGCATCGTCGGCCTGCCTAACGTCGGCAAGTCCACCCTATTCAACGCCCTGACCAAATCCGGGATCGCGGCCGAGAACTTCCCCTTCTGCACCATCGAGCCGAACACCGGTATCGTGCCGATGCCGGATCCACGTCTGGAAGCCCTGGCGGCCATCGTCAATCCAAAGCGCATCCTGCCGACCACCATGGAATTCGTCGACATCGCTGGCCTGGTTGCCGGCGCCTCGAAAGGTGAAGGCCTGGGCAACAAGTTCCTGGCCAACATCCGTGAAACCGATGCCATCGCCCACGTAGTCCGCTGCTTCGAAGACGAGAACGTGATTCACGTCTCCAACAGCGTCGACCCGAAACGCGACATCGAAATCATCGACCTGGAACTGATCTTTGCCGACCTCGACAGCTGCGAAAAGCAACTGCAGAAAGTCGCCCGCAACGCCAAGGGTGGCGACAAGGACGCCGTGGTCCAGAAAGGCCTGCTGGAGCAATTGATCGCTCACTTCACCCTCGGCAAACCTGCTCGTACGCTGATGAAGAACATGGGCGCCGACGACAAAGCGGTGATTCGTGGTTTCCACCTGCTGACCACCAAGCCGGTCATGTACATCGCCAACGTCGCTGAAGACGGTTTCGAGAACAACCCGCTGCTGGACATCGTCAAAGCCATCGCCGAAGAAGAAGGCGCCATGGTGGTTCCGGTCTGCAACAAGATCGAAGCCGAAATCGCCGAGCTGGAAGACGGCGAAGAGAAAGACATGTTCCTCGAAGCCCTGGGCCTCGAAGAGCCTGGCCTGAACCGCGTGATCCGCGCCGGCTACGAAATGCTGCACCTGCAGACTTACTTCACCGCCGGTGTCGAAGAAGTCCGCGCCTGGACCGTCCGCGTCGGTGCTACCGCACCACAAGCCGCTGGCGTGATCCACACCGACTTCGAAAAAGGCTTCATCCGCGCCGAAGTCATCGCCTATGACGACTTCATCCAGTACAAGGGCGAAGCTGGCACCAAAGAAGCCGGTAAATGGCGTCTGGAAGGCAAGGACTACATCGTTAAAGACGGCGACGTGATGCACTTCCGCTTCAACGTCTAAAGGCTTCTACTGAACCTGAGTGAACCGGACTGAACCTGAAACTGGCCTGAAGCCCTTGTTTTTACAGGGGGTTGCCAAATATCTAGAGCTCAGTGCGGTTCAGCAAGGGTGATAGTGTTCTAGAGAAAAGCGGGGTAGCATCAGGGGTATCACGATTTCTGGATGGGGGTATTTTCTTCATCTCTCACGGATACCCAAATGCCTAAAGACCTAATCACAGACGCTAAAGTACGCACTGCAAAGCCCGCTGCCGCCCCTTACAAGCTTGGGGATGGCGGCGGGCTTTTTCTTTTGGTGCAGCCAAGCGGTAGCAAGCTATGGCGATGGAAATTTCGACTCGATGGCAAGGAAAATGTTTTTGCTATCGGCTCTTACCCAGAGATTGGTCTTGCCGAGGCGCGCTCAGAACGTGACGCAGCTCGCAAACTGACGAAGCTTGGAATCAACCCAGCCCAACACAGAAAAGACGGCAAAAAGCGCAATATTGACGCTGCTGCCGAGCGTAAAAAGGCCATGGAAAGCTCCTTTGCAAAGGTTTCAGCTGCTTACCTTGACCATGTTAAGTCGAGCTACACACCGGGCTCCTTCCGCTGCAAAGAGTCACGGATCAGGCGGCATCTCAGCCCCAAGCTCGATGCGTTCGCAATTGCAGAAATTACGGCAAAAGAAATTCGCCCCGTACTGGAAGCTTGTAAAAGCTCCGGGGCATGGGCGGCTATTCATGTGAAAGGCGACCTATCTGCAATTTTCAAATACGCGGTAGTGCGTGGGTTGGCAGATCTCAATCCAGTACCCAGCTTGGAAGGCTTCCTCCGGATACCAACCTGCCAAAGCAAGGCTGTCATGACGACTAGCCAGATCAAGCAGTTTTATCAAGCGCTGCGATCCTACAGGGGTTACCCAGAGACTGCATTGTGCCTTCGTCTTATCGCGCTTACAGCGTGTCGTCCCGGCGAAGCAGCAGACGCAGAGTGGGACGAGTTCGACTTCACTGCGAACCTGTGGCGGCGTCCAGCAGCGAAAATGAAGGCTCGCCGCGATCACGTTTCACCTCTATCGACCGGTGCCCTTGCCGTACTGGCGGAGCTACAACTGATTTCCGGTAGTGGCCGTTATCTCTTCCCCCACCGCAGCGGTGAAGGTTTCACTACTCCCAATCGGCTCACTTACGCCATGAGGGATATGAACCTAGGCGAGAGAACCACTCCACATTGCTGGCGTACTACTTTCTCGACTTGGGCAAACGAGCATGGCTGTAGGCCGGATGCGATTGAGCGTCAGTTGGCCCACGTGGAAAACAATAAGGTAAGGGCTACCTACAACAAGGCACTCTTGCTGAACGAAAGGAAGGAAATTATGCAGACGTGGGCTGAATATCTGGAGTCGGCCCGGAGCGAAGGGATGAGCTCGAATGGATAAGGACAAAGATGCGATTTTGCAGAACGGCCTGCGTTACCTGAAAATCTATCGAGATCAGGGCCGCTCGCGATGCGACAGAATAGTGCCTGGGCAATTGGTGGCAGAGATCCTCCGCTACATTGAAAACTCCATGGCTGGTCGTTCCCAGTATGACTTGGAGCACATGCTTCTCGGCACAAACCAATTAGGAGCCCAATGGCGAGCATACGTTGCCCACCCACGCCGTGATGCCGAAGAACGAAAAGCCTGGCGGACGTGGTACGGCAGACACGGATGCAAAAACAGCGTCAGCGAACAGAGGACTGAAGATCCGTTCGCGATACAGCCCCCTCCCCTGCCACAACTGGATGAGGGAGAGGTTGAAATCTCTCTGCTCGAAACTGAGCCGCCTCGCCCCTTGATGCGGGCGCTGCCATACGATGGCAGATCCATGACCTTTCATTTACTACGCGAGGTCATTCGTCGCTGGTCAACAACCGTGGTTGCACGATATCTCGCCGAATCCACCTCTCAGCGCTGCGACAACGCGAGTGATGCTGAACGAGCTCTGTCTAGACATACCACATCGCTGGTGACGATCAGGACATCCCTGAATGCGTGGGAAGCTGCTTACGAGCTTTTGACCTTGCCGGATAGCCCAGAATCGACAGTTTTTAAAACTGAGTTCTTTCAACTCTTCCAAAGGCTGGAGAAACGAGATCAGGAACGCGATCCGTATTCACACAATGCTGGCATGCCTAGGGGACGATAGAGAAAACGGCAAAATCGTACGCATAGCATTCGGTCTATCAGGTTGAGACTGTAGAGGGTTACCGGAAGCCCCGGAAAATCTCGGCCATTCATCAGATTTGGTTGACACAAGTGTCACCTTATATAGGATCGTGCTTGAGCGCGAAACCAGTTGCCTCCAGCGGCTATAACTGGCGTAGGAACCCCGGCGATGGCTGAACATCGGCGTAGGGTGAGACCTCCACACCCCCGCATGAGAGTGTGCAAAAATATTTCATGCTTCAAATTCAAGGGCTACTGTCACCAGTAGCCCTTTTTCTTTGTCCTCACAAAAGCGTGTAGCGCTTGTAGGGGTGACTACAGAATTCGGAAAAAAATCATACGCTAAGCATTCAGCTTGTGCGAATGAGAATGTACTTGGTGCTGGCCTGAATTACGCAAGGTGAGTTGAGCGCACGCTTACTCCTCAACGCCGTCAGCATATGCATAAGATCCGCATAGGCCAACTTGGTCTGTGGAACATATACCCCGCCCGCAAAAAAATTTTCAGCTACTGTTCATTCGAGCTTGGGCGTAAATACTGGCACGTGATGCTCCACCCATTATGGTGGTCGATACCGGAAGGAATAGAGCTGAATAGTCTTTTGTAGTGGAAACGTGATCGCAATGGTCAATAACCAAGGAGAGTACTATGTTAATTAGGTCTTTTCTGCTTTACACCGTCATCGCGGTGCCCGCCGTCTATTGCATCAACGCCTATGCGCTGTCTAAAGAGGACGGCTACACAGAGGCAGCAATCAAGCAATTCAACACCTCTGCCAGGGCCTCGTGTATCTCGGGTTTCCCCTGCTTTACCATCAGCAATCAATACCCCACCAACCCGCCAGCCTCAAATCCTACATTTAACTGGAGCAGTATCAACTACAAGACCGACTCTCAGAAGTACATGGCAGCAGTCTTGAGTTATGTAGTCGAAGGTAATACAGAAGTCGATTGGGAGTTACAGAAGAACTCCGTGCGGCGCTGGTACCATGCCCCCTGGATGCACGATAAGCGCGAACCCATCCATGGTCTAACCATGGAGAGGGGCAGCCGGTTGCATGAGCTAGGCCCTAACCAGACCCGGCGAGCCAACAATTGGGCGGTGGGTTTCTACAACGAGCTAGGCGCCAGCACCTTTGGAAAGGTGTGGAAAAACCTAGAGCGCCCTATGACCACCAATGCAACGTTCCCAATAGGCACTGTCACAGCCAAGCTATTGTTCACAGACGCAACCGACAGTGAAGCTCCATACCTCAAGGGTAACAACCTGGAGTGGCAATCCGATATCGATGGCAACGGCCAACCGAAAAAAGTACGCCTTCTACAAATGGATATTGCGGTAAAGGAACGTATGCGTCCGGCCAAGTCATCTACCCAGCCCCTCGAAGCCAGGACATGGTGTGCACTTAAATTTAAGTGGGCACCAGTTCCAGCCTTTTAAGCGGGTATTTCATGCAGCCACAACGCCGTTCCTACTCCAAGTCCTTCAAGACCCAGGTCATTCAAGAGTGTGCCCAGCCTGGCGCTTCAATTGCCAATGTCGCACTGAGCCATAGCCTCAACGCGAATCTCGTCCATAAGTGGATTCGGCTGCAATCGCAAAATAGTGTTGTCGTGCAACCTGCCTTTATTCCGATGACATTGCCGTCGTCGGCGTCACGACTGGATGTCACCTCAGCCATGATCTGTCTCGAAATTCCACACCCGCGCGGCGCCGTCAAAGTGAATTGGCCGACCGAAAGTGCTGCTGCCTGCGCAAACTTTCTTCGAGACCTGCTGCGATGATCCGCATTGACTCCATTTGGCTTGCCACCGAGCCGATGGACATGCGCGCAGGCACCGAGACTGCGCTGGCCAGAGTGATCGCGGTGTTCGGTGCGGCGAAACCGCACTGTGCTTATCTGTTCGCCAACCGCCGCGCCACTCGTATGAAAGTTCTGGTGCATGACGGCTTCGGTATCTGGCTGGCTGCTCGCCGGTTGAACCAAGGTAAGTTCCACTGGCCAGGCATTCGCCATGGCTCTGAAATGGAGTTGGATACCGAGCAACTACATGCCCTGGTATTGGGCCTGCCATGGCAGCGCGCGGGTTCCGGCAGCGCGATCACACTGCTTTAACGGCTGCCATTAGCCTATCGCTCTATCGCCGCGAATTGTCTGCTCTGGCAAAATCGGCACCATGATTTTCCCCTATCTCGACCACCTGAATCCTGAACAACTGCGCGCGTTGGCGGCGCAGTTGATGCAGCGTGTCGAGACTCTCGATCATCAAGTCGACACGCTGGGTAAGACGGTTGATACGATGGGCCAGAAGATCAACCGTGACCAAACGGTGATCGAGAAGCTGACCCACGAGATCGCACAACTCAAGCGTTTGAAGTTTGCCAAGCGCAGCGAGCAGCTGAATCCGCAGCAGGCCAGCTTGCTCGATGACCTGATCGATACCGATATCGCGGCGATTGAAGCAGAGCTTCAAGCCTTGCAAGCCGCTCCGTCGCCGACCGAGCAAAAGCGGAAGCCTAAGCGCACTGCGTTGCCGGCAGAGTTTCCACGCACATTGATCCATCACGAACCGGGCAATACTCACTGCCCATGTGGCTGCGCACTCAAGCGCATCGGTGAGGACGTCAGCGAGAAACTCGACTACACGCCCGGCGTATTCATCGTCGAGCGTCATGTTCGTGGCAAGTGGGTCTGCGATGACTGCGAAACGCTGATCCAGGCGCCGGTTCCGGCGCAGGTCATCGACAAGGGCATCCCGACTGCTGGGCTACTTGCTCACGTCATGATCGCGAAGTTTGCTGACCATCTGCCGCTTTACCGGCAGGAGTCGATCTTTGGTCGAGCTGGCTTGGCGATTCCACGTTCAACGTTGGCTCAATGGGTTGGCGTTACTGGCGTGCAGTTGCAGCCTCTGTTCGATGCGCTGCGCGACGTAGTGCTCGGCCAGGAGGTCGTCCACGCGGATGAAACACCGGTGCAGATGCTCGCGCCAGGCTCGAAGAAAACCCACCGTTCTTATGTCTGGGCCTACGCCACCAGCCAATTCTGCGAAACAGCAGCTGTCGTCTACGACTTCAGCCCCAGCCGCGCCGGTGAGCATGCTCGCAACTTCCTGCAAGACTGGAAGGGCAAGCTGGTGTGTGATGATTTTGGCGGTTACAAGGCCAGCTTTGAACTCGGCGTGACCGAGATCGGCTGCATGGCCCATGCACGGCGCAAGTTCTTCGAATTGCATGCCACCAACAAGAGCATGCTCGCCGAACAGGCGCTGCGCTACATCCAGTTGCTTTACGAAATCGAAAGTGAAGTCCGATACCAGAAACCGGATTTACGCCGTCGAATACGGCAAGAAAAGGCGGTGCCGGTGATGGATATGCTGCATGCCTGGATGATCGCCCAGCGTGATCTTGTGCCCGAAGGTTCGGCTATCAGCAAAGCACTGGATTACAGCCTGAAACGCTGGGCAGCGCTATCGCGCTACCTCGATGACGGGGCCGTACCCATTGACAACAATTGGGCCGAGAATCAGATTCGGCCATGGGCTCTTGGACGCAAGAACTGGCTCTTCGCAGGGTCGCTACGAAGCGGCAAACGGGCGGCGGCCATCATGAGCCTGATCCAGTCGGCACGCATGAATGGGCATGATCCGTATGCCTATCTCAAAGATGTGCTGATGCGACTGCCGACGCATCGGGCGAGTGAAATTACAGAGTTGCTGCCACACCGGTGGACGCCTGCTCGACAGCATGCATAGGTTTATAGGCGCCAATATTGACAGTCGAGATAAATCCCCCGACTATAAATCAATGACTATTACCTACCGACTGAACATGATGCACACCTTGATGACCGCCTTTGGCGGGCCATAAGGTGATGCGCGCGTAGGTACTAGGTGCATTGACTAAAGCCCCGCCAGGAATGGACGGGGCTTTTTCATTCTCCGTTCAGAATGGCCTATCTCAGGAGAGTGAAGATGTTGCAGATTCGTCGAGCCGAGCGTTGTGATGCTGAGGCAGCATTCGATATCCGCTTTCAGGCAATTCAGAACCAATGCAGCACCGTTTACACGAATGCTCAAGTGGTGGCTTGGACTTGCGTTCCACTCACGGATAAATACAGATCCTGGGTGGAAGAAGATTATCACTTGGCGTGCGTCAATGGACTTCCTGTGGCTACAGGGCTGATAAATCTCCAGAGCGGGGAACTGGAGGCAATCTTCGTGTTACCCAAGTTCATGGGCCAAGGCATAGGTAAAAAGATGGTCACTCATCTTGAGCATTTAGCACGAAAGGCGGGACTTGCTGAGATCCACCTTGAAGCCACGCTGAATGCTGAAAATTTTTATCAGCGCTGTGGCTTCACCGGAAGCGCCCAAGCTGTTTACAACTCCCCCTCCGGGCTCCAATTGGCATGCGTGCCTATGCGCAAGCAGTTGGTAGATCTGACCGACCTCAAGGATCTTGAGTGTCGTGCGCTTCGCTAGCTGCATCTGCGAAAAATCGACCCTTGGCGATTGGTAGTCCAGTCGCCTTCGGTCGACAGATGACGCATTTATGTAGCTAGGCACTCATGCCCGCTGCGCAGGCGTTAGGAAGGTGACTTCGCTGGACGCTTACAAAGGAACAGGGTGATGCCACCCACAGCGGCTGGGTATTCGGTACATTCGTATTCAACGGCGATCGAAACGCCGCCAGTTACTGGGATAACCTGATTCCCGTGGGTCTAGAATGGGGAAATTCCCCAAACCTAACTTACGCCGACTACCAGGCAGGCAAGCGCCCTGAGGAGAGCTGGATCAACCCAGAAGCCAAGGCAATTTTCGCGAACCGTGCCCCAGACGATCAGATGGGCTATTTAGGCCGTATGAATGGGCCGGTCGACAGCCCGCTTTCCAGCTGTATGAGCTGTCATAGCCGTGCCATGGACACTCGGGGAGAGCCCGGGCCGGGCTTCAACCCAAGTCCTCAAGACAGTTGCTTGAAAGCAGTTAAACTTTCCGACGTGAATAATGAAACCTACGAGCGATTGGCCGGATGCAGGGTGAACGAGGCGGCGGTAGCGCTGTATTACCGCAACCTCAAGTCTGACGAACCCTTTATCCCCGGATTCAACTCCCTCGATTACTCGCTGCAAATGGCGATGGGCGTGGCTGCGTGGAATGCCTGGACTCAAAAGAGCTACCCCGAGGTGTCCAAAGCAAACAGCCGTAATCTCAAGCTCAAGAGTTTTAGCGTCGACATGTCCAGACCTGTGAAGATTCCCCTGTTACCAGCCGAGGAAGCTTTCCGTCGAGGTGATTGAGTTCTATGGCTCGCATGGGCACCACGGGGTTCATGGCTTACGACGAACTAGGCCTATTGTAAGGGACAAGAGAACACATCTTCTAAATCCCAGCATTAAGGCCGATGATGTCGCCTATTTTTTAGGTGGACAACATCGCCCTTACGGCTGGGATCAAGTAGGTGACTTGGCTAGACGCTTACTGTACTTGTGCTCGCCTAGCCACTCCAAATCGAGGCAAAAAAAACCGCCTGAGGGGCGGTTTTCTTTTGCGGGTCTGGTTGAGAGACCTAACCTGCGGGTTCCACTAGATACAGTCACTGAGGACAACCATAAATAACGATTCCACAAGCGTCAATAAGGTTCTACAAGCGTTCACAAGAGATTTCGGGCCTAGATCGGTTGCCTGCGAGCATGGCGACAGGCCATTCCCAAGTTTGTAGGGTCAGGTAGGGACAAGATCGCGGGGCCAATAAATCCAAGGTGCTGAGCTGTCACCTCGATGGCGTCCTCATGGCTGGTCGCGCCCTCAGTGCGACCCTCTCCAAGAAACAAGAAACCTAGGTAACTCGTTCTCTCTCAAAACAACCCACCTGCTTATGGTCATCCGACAGTTCATAGCAGTTCAGTGAGGTTGAGCATGGAACAGAGCAACGATCCAAACGCGATTGTAATTCTCCGTAGGCCACAGGTTGAAAAGCGTACCGGTCTGACTAAGTCAGGGATCTACTTCCTGATAAACAACGGAAGCTTTCCAAGACCAGTACCACTAGGTAGGAGAGCCGTCGGTTGGATTGAGGCGGAGGTGTCAGCGTGGTTAAGCCGTAAATGTGAGCTACGACTAACGCAAGCTGTGCGCTGAGGTAACAATGAGCCTCGCCAAAGACAATGCTCTGGATGAAATATCTTGGGAGCTTAACCCCCGCTTGCTCCGCATGATGAATGACGCAACTCGTATGGAAGCTACTCAGAGAACGAAACCGGGCCCGACAGCGTTCACGACCCGTTTTCTAGTACAAGCAACGTTTCCTCATAGCGATCCTGGTATTCATTATTTTGAACGCGGTACGGAATGGCTGAAGTTGTCGATTTCGGCACCTCCACATATCGGAGTGCCGTATGGAAGCTTACCGAGATTGCTACTGGCTTGGATTTGTACCGAAGCAGTCAAAACCCAAAGCCCCGTGATAGGGCTGGGTAAATCACAGTCGGCCTTCCTTAAAAAATTGGGACTGCATAACGACGGTCGATACATCAGCAAACTTAAAGAGCAGACATTAAGGCTGGTAAGATCGGTGATTTCAGTCACTGGAAGCAACAGCGGCGCAGTCACAATTGAAAATATGATTGTAGCAAAGCAAGCGTTTTTCTTTTGGGATGCTAGAGCACTAGACTGCGAGAAATGGGAGAGCACTCTCACACTAAGTACAGACTTCTTCGATGCAATCATGAGCGCCCCGGTTCCGCTGAAAATGGAAGCGTTGCAAAGCCTGAGACATTCCCCGCTAGCTATGGATATCTACGTCTGGCTTGTCTACAGGATGTACACGTTACGGAAATCTAAAAGAACAGAAATCAAGATTCCGATCTCAAGTTTGCGTAGGCAATTTGGTGCCAATTACGCAACGGACAAGCAAGGCGCTCGTGATTTCAAGAAAATTTTTATTAGGCGTCTCGACGAAGCCCTGTTGTTCTACCCAGAGGCCCGCCCCCATGTGGAGATCTACCGTGAGCACGTCAAACTGACTCCCGCCCAGCTACATATACCACCGGATAAAAATGCAGCCCTAGCGCATACGAAATAGCAGTTCAGATGATGGCGTCTGACGATCCGCTTGCAGGAGCTATCAATGTGTCCACCTCAATGAGATGGACACATTGCGCCGACTACCGGGACGACACTTACACCAATGGGACTCGCTTGCCCATGTACTGAAGTCCATCCGGAGTACCCACCACCTTCAGTGCATTTTTGTATCCGAAAAACTCCCCGGGACCATCGCCCACAGGAATAGAGTCGAGGCCGTTTACCACTGCGGTATGCTCACCGAAGCATAGGAACCGAGGCGCATAGGGTGTAGCTCCGTCGGACACGTAAAGCACGGGCGAGCGCTGGTCTCGACTCTGTCGCCAAGAGAAGTACGAGCGGACTACGCCTGCAAGCACCTCGCTGGCCGGATCGTTTCTTGAGAAGAGAACGACGTATGGGCGCCACCGACTTTCGTGCTCGCTCGACACCCCGAGCCCGAAATTGCGACTATCCAATGCCTTAATAAGGTCAAGTACGATGTCCTTTGATTCCTTATGAAGTTCTGGCGGACATGCACCGATTGCAGAGGTCTGCCGCGCAGCATCTTCGCTTATCCATAGTGGCCATGATTTTCCTAAGGCGAGTTGGAATGCAGCCTCTTTCACCGAATAGAACGGGATGACCTCAAAATCTTTTGAGTTATGTACCTGATTACGCGATTTGGCGTTCTCGTAAGCGCTAACTTCCAGCCCTGCTTCCCACCCACTCTGCTGCAGCGCGGTCTGTAGATCTTTCGGCAGTACATCGGTGATCGCTTTGGCCCACCACCTGGCTTCGGTGCTAAGCGATACTGGAAGATTCCGGTCGCGCAAGTCTAACGAACGGAACCCTTCAAGCACCTCCTCAACCCCAAGCTTCTTAATTCCATCGAAGATGAACGTGTCCTGAATTGAGGGAGCCTCTGTCTCCACAAGGATTAGGCCTGGCAGTTTTTTGAGGCTCATTTGCTCAAGAAAAAGAACCAGAGCCGGAAGCACCGAGTGTATCTGCCCGCCAGTGAACACTACGGGGCCGTTCTCCGTATATTCAAGGTTCAACCGATACAGCGCATTTAGTACATCCTGGTGCGTATCGTTGCGGCCAAGAATCGTCCAGAAAGGCGCTTCTTTATCCATGCCAAGGCGGTGAGCTAGGTTTTCGACATCAGCGAGCGAACGGAACCCGCGCGAAACGGCCACTGCATGCTGGCAAACCTTGAGCGGGTACTCTGTTCCAAATACGAGTTGGGAGTGCTTTTGAAGACGTTTGGCATCGCGCTTTAACGCCGATACGTTACGAATGACAGAAGCAGTGAGACTGCGAATCAAAGAAATCGCCATATTTCGCCCCTTGACGCCCACTACGGGCACCTTACGGTGGTAAAAATCGGCTCGCAGTGAAAAAGAATTTCAACTATGCAGAGCCATCAGGACAGCAGTGCGTCCCTCTCGGGTTTCAATGCGCCGCACTAGCGCAACGACGACGGTAGCTCACTTTTTTGGACGAATGCAAGACTTGAGCGTCTGTAAAGGCACTTTGGTTGATCTGCCCAAACACGCCCCCCGCTCCAGAATCGTGCGCGTGAAATCGCTCCCAAAATACGTATCTGACCGCAGCCAGTAATTGCTGGGAAAAGCAGGACTTATCCACAACGGACAACGTGAAATCGATCCCGGCAGAGCGTGATATCGGTCCCGAAGGACGTGAAATCGCTCCCACCCTATCTCCGTCGACGGCGCTGGAGCCCTTAGATTGCAAGGGCTTCAGCTCACCCACCTCCCCCTCTTGTAACTTTCTTTTAGTTTTTTTCGGATAGAAAAAACAAGTAGCTGCAGTACGAGACAGAAAGATCTGACACAGAGCTCCGCCCTCATTACCGAATACGTACTAAACCGAGCGTAACCTGGGTCGCGACAGCTGCGCAGTGCGCACAGTGACAACGAGGTCGCGACTCCTACAAATCGCTGATGGTGATGAGCTAACTGAAAGTGATCCCCTCACGGCCAAAAAAAATCGAATATCTTGTACGTAAATGCTTGTTGCTCTTGAGCACGCCCCCTTACCTACGTTGAAGTGCTGACTACGCTCGTACCTTCGACAGATCAGTGGCTTTTAGCTATCGTCATTAAGCAAAACCTGCCCGGCCAGCCCGTTATTACAATCATTAGTTACTCAACAAACATGGAATAGTTATGAGATTAAAATCGTTAAAAATCAAAAATTTCAGATCATACCAAGAACAAAAAGAAATAACATTTAATGATATGACCGCGCTAATTGGTCGAAACGACGTTGGAAAAACAACTATATTAGATGCCTTAGGTATATTTTTCGGCCATAAGTTATGCAAATATGAACCTGGAGACAAGTGCGTATATGCTGGCGAGAATGAAGATGTTGCAATAACCTGCACCTTCGACGAGCTGCCAGACGAGCTTGTATTAGATGCTACTTCTACTACAAGCTTGGCAGGAGAGTACTTGCTGACAGCAGAGGGCACACTTTCTCTATCGAGAGTATTCAGCAAGGGTAAAGGTGCCGGGGCTTTTGTAGCTACATGCTTGCATCCGTCAGCCAAAAACGCGAAGGGAATTCTACTTAAGAAAAATGAAGAACTCAAATCCCTAGCGCAATCCCTGAACATCCAAGCCGAAGACAATAGATCCAATGTCAGCCTGAGGTCTGCAATTTACATAGCAACTGGCGACCTCAAATTAAAAGAGCAAAACGTATCGTTAAACAAAGAAGACGGGAAAGAAATATTAGAAAAAATCCAGAATCACCTCCCTCACTTCGCTCTTTTTAGAGCTGACAGACCTAGCACTGACGAAGAATCTGAAGTTCAAGACCCCATGAAAGTAGCAATATCTCAGGCGCTTGAGGATATTGCACCTCAGCTCGAAGCTGTTAAAGATCAGGTAAGAGACAGAGCACTAGCAGTTGCCAACAACACGCTCAGCCACCTTAGTGATCTCGACCCTGAACTGGCTCTATCGTTAACTCCTGAATTCAAAGCTGACCCCAAGTGGGAGGGAATATTTAAATTATCCCTAGCGGGTGAGGATAATATTCCAATCAACAAACGAGGAAGCGGAGTTAGGCGCTTAGTCTTAATTAGCTTTTTCAAGGCCGAAGCAGAAAGAATAAAACGCGAGTACCGAGACCGGGGAGTCATTTATGCAATCGAAGAACCGGAGACATCACAGCACCCTGACAAGCAGAAATTACTTGTTGAAGCATTTTCGGAGATGGCGGAAAAAAAGGGCTGCCAGATAATAATTTCAACACACGTACCGGCACTTGCCGAACAGCTACCAGTCGAGACTCTCAGGCACATTTATCGAGATCATGAAGGCGAAATAACAATAAATTCTAGCTCAGACGGAATGTATCGCTCTATCGCAAAAGACTTGGGCGTATTACCTGACAGTAGAGCACAGGTTATTGTCTGTGTAGAGGGCCCCAATGATATTGCTTTTTTTAAAAACCTTTCGTCATCGCTTGCTTCTGAAGGAGTCGTTGTACCCGACTTCGATAATGACCCAAGGATAGTACTGCTACCACTAGGGGGAGATACACTTCGAGACTGGGTTAATGGGCATTACCTAAAAAATATCGGAAAACCAGAGGTCCATATATATGACCGAGATACCAACACCCCACCAAAGTATCAAGCTACCGCCGATGCAGTAAACGCACGAAACGACGGCTCTATTGCATTTATAACGAGCAAACGTGAAGCAGAAAACTATCTGCACGTTGATGCGATCCAAGAGAGCCTAAACATACGAATACAGTTCACTGATACCTGCGACGTGCCCACCTTAGTGGGGAACGCTATGGGAGTAAACGATAGAACGGCCAAGCGGAGGTTGAACAAGAATACAGCTAAACACATGACGATGCAGCGCTTAGCTGAGCAAGATCCCCATAGCGAAATACTTGGTTGGTTTGGGGCCATCATGGACCGCTGCCGTTAGACCGTCGATGAACGCAGGGCGAGTCAAGGGGTTGGTGCGGCCCACAGCACCGAAGGGGCGAGGACTCGGCCCCTTGACGCGTTCGAAGCTAATAGCCTTCGCTAGGGGGACAGGGAACGCTTCTATCCCTGGCTCCCGACGCCACGCGGGCGAGTGTGGGGAGTCCAGAGGGGCAAAGCCCCTATGGGGCGCATCGGAAACCACGCGGAATTCTAAAGGTTGATCAACCTTCTCCAGTAAAAAGCACTCTATTTTTTGTGTAGAGCCTAGTTAATTTATAAAACAACCAAAAATTCCTGCGCATATACCGCCATGTGAATAGTGTTAGCAGTGTGGTGACATTGTGCTAACTAGTTGGTAATTATGTGGTAGATAGCGTGTTAACAATGTGGCAACCGTATGGTAGTAACGTGGCAACTGTGGGGCGAGACTGTGTTTACATAGCGGCAACTCTGTGGCTTTATAGTGTCAGCATTGTGTAGAAATATTCTGCTTTCTAGGCGTCTAGCTATATTTGCCCATATAGAAACTCTAAGTTACCTTCTCCGTGGTGAGTCATGATGATTGATTGAGGACAAGGTGTGGTTTGAGCTACCGCGCACTTCGTGCGGGTATCTCACCGTGGGCTTTCCTCGCTGCGCTCGTCATCCCCACTAACCTGCCTTGCTCAGGGCTGCGCCCCGAGACCCCAGCCGCTATGCGGCCATTAAAAGCGGAGTTGCTATGGCCTCTAGTGGTCGTTCCGGTTCAAGTACACGTAAGCGAACTGTTGTTGTTCACACTCGTTGTTTGCCCGAAGAATCAGAGCTACTCAAAAAGAAAGCGGAATCAGCGGGAATATCTTTATCTATGTATATTCGTTGCGCAGGTCTCGGCAGGCGTATTCGAAACCAATCAGACCGAATTCTGTGTGCAGACATTGAGCGATTTGCAGCGCAGCTGAGAAGCTTGGGCGGCCTGCAAAAGGAGCTATATAATAACAGCGGAGGGGCTTACTCAACGCAGACAGCAGAGATTTTAGTTGCAGTGCAGGCCGCTGTTAATGAGGCGATTAGTGCGCTTCAGCGTATAGCGCCAGATGTCGAGGAAGCCGACGACGATGATCGCTAAAATCGGTGGGCGTCGTGGCGATGGAAAGACAAGTTTTCGTAGTCTTTGTAGTTATATTAATAGCTTAAGAAGCGGCCCTGATCCAGAAACAGGCGAGATCATTACTGGTGCTGTTTCAGTACAAACTAACTGTTTGTCTGTAAGGACCGCGTGGATTGAGATGTGGGGAGCATCCGTGCACAGTACGCGTACAAAGGACCCAGTAATGCATTTGGTATTAAGCTGGGCAAGCCACGAGAACCCAACGGACAAACAAGCGTTTGATGCTGGGCAATTTGCTTTAAACGCTATTGGGCTAGAGGAACATCAATACCTTTCTGCGGTGCATAGAGATACGGATAATGTTCACCTGCATGTGATGGTGAACAAGGTACATCCAGAGCGTCGCAAGGTACCAAGAATGTCGTATACAAAATTTGCTCTGGATAAGGCCATGCGTCAGATCGAGATCGACCAGGGTTGGAGTCACACTAACGGACCGTTTGCTGTTAAGGAGGTAGAAGGTAAGAAGACTATAGATTGGGCACATGCGAGCAGAGCAGAACGGCTTAAAGCGCGTGAAGGAAAACGCGCGGACTTACCGGAAAAAGCGAGACAGTTCGAAATTCATACGGGCAACGAATCCCTTTCCGCGTATGCCAGGGGTAAGCCAAAGAAGGATGCAAGCAATTTACTGAGATCGGATAAAGCTTCATGGCAGGGATTGCATTCCGTCTTGGCCGCTAATGGCCTTGAGCTTAGGCCAGCCAATGATCGCAACAACGCTTTCTATGTCGCGTCGATGCTAGATCCAACTCAAGCGCCAATTAAGGCATCGGCCATCGGGTTGGGCGGCGGCAAACTTATCAAGCTGCTTGGTGCATTTTCGCCGGTTGGGATTGAAAAAGTTTATCCGGTGCCAGAATACAGGCATACATACAGCAAATATCGCTCGCTGCGTGATCCGGAAAACCGTGCAAACAGCCGAGACTTACGAGCCAAAGAGCGTGAAATTCTTCGTGGAAAATATGATGTCTTCATTGCTCAATGGAAAATTGCGAAAGCCCCGGTGAAATTGGAGCTATCCCTTAATCAGAAGGCGCGGCGCAAAGCTCTCACATCAACGCACAAGACTGATCGTGATGCTATCCGCTCAAACGGATTGGATAGCAAGCAGCGCAAGGCACTTCTGTCGGTGTTGGCATTTGAAGTTGCCTTACGCCGTAAGGAGCTCAACGAAACATTTAAGGCTGAGAACTCTAGCCTCAGGCGAGAAAAGTCACCGTCTTACAGGGAATGGGTCGCGGACCTCGCCGAGTTTGGTAATCCTGCGGCGATTGCACAGCTTCGTGGTTTCGCCTACGCAGACAAGCGCAAGGGTAAGCAACTGCAGCAGCCAGAAATGACTAACGCGCAGCAGCCGTACTTCATGTCAGCTTCTGACAGCGACATTCAGGTTACGCAGCCTGTAGGGCTCTCTGATCGCGTGACGTGGACTATCGATCGGTCTACTGGTGCCGTCAACTACTCAGTCAATAACCTGGTTGCCTTCCGTGATGAAGGCCAGCGCATCACCTTCAACAACGCCAGCCATAGCGATGCGGACAGCATCGAGGTCGGATTGCTGCTCGCCAAGGAAAAATTCGGCGCTGTAGTCGTGCATGGTGATCAAGAGTTTTCGGATCGTGTACTTGCGGTGGCGGCTGAGCGGCGGCTAGACGTACGGTTTGCAGATCCTGAGCTTGAGCAACGGCGTAAGGACGCTATCAAGGCCGATATAGATCAAAAGCGGCAGCGTGTTGTGGAAGATCAAAAGCAGGTCGATGTTTTGTGGACGCAGGCGGAGGCCAAGATAGCAACCCAGCAGCCTGAAATGATGCGAGAGGCCGCAAAACAAGTTCTATCAGCAAGGGAGCCGGTCCGGCCAGTCCGTGACTATGTAGAGATGGAAGCAATCGATGCCGACATAATTCGGTATCGGTCTAAGCTGGATTATACATTCCGGGAGTCATTGGGCGAACGTCCAGACCCGGAGAAGGCGGGCGGCTTTATTGGTCGACATATGGCGAAAGGCAAGGCCATGCAGTGGGACGAAGATTTTGACAAGAATGTGACCCGGCCATTGGCGGTGCGGCGCGAGCACTTAAATAGTAATCATCCCGATGCCGTTAAATTTAGAGATGATGCTTGGAACCGGGCGATCATAGAACACGATTCATCGGTCATTGATTGGACAGAGATGCGCGATTATGCGAGGCAGACACTGATGGATTTTCACCTAGACAGCGAGCCTCCACCGAGCCAGCACGATCAGCGAGCCGCTCGACAAGCCGAGGCTCAGCGATTGCAGCAGCGACAGGAAGAGCAGGAGCAGGAGCGTCAGAACTTACTCGACCGAGACACGCCGGACTTGGATATATGAGGGCGGGATCATGTTAGAAAGAATGAAGTATGCATGGCGGTTCGACCCGGACGCGCAGGAGTTCCACGCTGTTCTGCCGCTCATGGTGCGGAACGATCCCGGCGCGTATTACGTCATCCGGAACGGTCTCGGTGATTTATGGGTGCACGATCCTTGGGGTCGTGAGTGCCCGGCACATTTTGAATATGTAGAGGTATACGGTATGACCTTGGACAGAGAGCAGTTCGACCCGGAAAGGGTAGATGGTCAGCGCACGACCAAAGAGCCGCCCTTGCGGTCGTTGTTTTCGCTGCTGCCTGAACAGGTCGATGAACTGCGAGCAGAGATGAGGCGGGATGGTCAATGGATGCGCGAGCAACTGAACACCCGTCGTGGCCGCTAAGCAATGTCGTCGTTTTCGTTGGAGAGCTTACTTCGCGCTTGTAAGGCCTTGTAGCGTTCTACGAGGGAGCGGTAGGCACACTCAAGTGGGGAGCCGAGCTGATCGAGGTTAGACATTATGGGCAGCCCCTCTTCTGGCGCAGGTAGGTCTAGTGCAGGCGGGCGACCGCGCCCTCGTGGTGGTCGCTCCACTCCGGCCTTTTCCAAGGCTCGTGTGAATGCGTCCAGGGCCGACCAGATGGCGGCCTTTTGCACCTCATTGGCGGTAGGTGCGCTCTCAGCCAGCGCCGCCGCCGCATACCGCAGTGTGAGCGGCAAGGCATCCAGCGAAGCCTCAAGTTGCTTGCGTCTGAATCCAGCATCGTGAGACTTCTTCCACGCTTTCCACTCCCCTATTTCAACCTCTGTCAGTAACCGGACAGCATGCTCCGGTAGCTCGGTGTCCCATCGACTAATTGTGCAGACGTAGCTTTGCTTTTGATTGCCGCCTTTTGTCGTTTCATTCAGGAGGCGAAAACAAGTCACAGGGTTGCCGATGTACTGGATGCCTAGTGTTTTGCTGTCTTGGTACTTGAGCTTAAATCTCAATTTTGCCATCTCTGCTAGCAAGTTCGTGAACGCCCCGAGTCTAAGTTATGCCCAGCTTTTAATAAACATTATTGTGATCGCCTTTTTTAGCGTCTATTCGCGCTACTGAAAATATATTTTAACCAATAAGATCAGCTAGTTAATGAAAAGTTATGGACTATAGTCCATGTGCGAATTTGGCCCGTATTTTAAAGGAGGTTTTTGACATATAGACTTAATTGTAAATTTCCCACGAGGCTCTACAAATGGCAGGCATGCCCTTTTCACCGTGCGACACCACGGACGGCGCGAGCAGTTGCTCAGACGCAAGTGTTGGAGTGCTTCAAGCGATCTTTGGGCCGGTCATTGAGGCTTTAGCGCAAGGCAGCGACCCGGAAACCGTTACGGCAAGCTCTAACGTGCTGGCTTCGATGTTTGTGCAATACAACTCGGGCCTGATGGTGCTGGCTTCATTGTTCGTTTCATATATTGCCTTTGTCGGGGTCGCGAATACGGCCAATGAAGGCGAAGCGATGGGCAAGGCATGGAGTACGCTTTGGACTCCGCTGCGTATCGTGTTCGGCGGCGGGGCCTTACTGCCCGCATCAAGCGGCTATTCATTTATCCAGATCATCGTGCTGACGATTGGACTTTGGGGCATTGGCTTTGCCAACGGTGTGTTTAAAGCCGGTGTTGAAAACGGGATCGTTAACGGCTCACTCAGCAGTGTTAGCAGCCAGCTTGGGTTTGGCCGCGGCGCGAAGCCTAACCCCAACTATCCGTTGTACGACATTCGCCAGTTCGGCCAAGCCTATTTGGCGTCGAGCTGGTGCGCTCGGTCGCTGAATGCCATTTACGGCTCGCTTGACCAGCCTACTGCTGTACAGGCGCTTTCCACGCCTGACTCCAAGGTGGATGACGGCGTAGGGCGACAGGCTGCGACCTATCTCGTTAAGGATCGCAATGCGGCCACCAACCTTGGCGGTGGCACCCCAATTTGTGGGTCGATCAAGGTCTATAGCTTTAGCGTTCCTGCGGAGCTGGTGACAACCTCGACCTCCACGGGTTCTATTTTCGACCCCGCTATGATTACCAGCAACAAAGCCGCTATGCAGGCGGTGCGACATGCCACGCTGAACGCTAAGATAGCCGCCATGAACAAGGTTATGGCCGATATTGATACGTGGGTGAACACTTGGCCCAGTGACCTAACTCAGACTGGCTGGGATACCGTTAAAAGCGACCGCTTCAATACTATTATTAACCAAGCCCAAAATACGCTTACTCAAAATCTAACGTCGCAAATGGCGAACGATACGACGCTTCAACAAATCATGAAGCAGTACGTCGATGATGTGACTAAAGACGGCTGGGCGATGGGTGGGGGCTTTTATCAGCGCCTCTCTGGTATTCGGCAAGAGATGGGGGCTATGTTTGCGGAGCCTGTAGCTGTTGCAACGCAGCCAAACCTCAATATGTTGCCTAGAGATGCTGCGGGCCAGTTGGCATTGAGCAGTTATCAAACGGTTTATCAGGCGATCATTAGTAAGTCGCTTGATGGTTCAAGCTACAAACAGCCCGTAACGCCCAATGCAGCAGATATTAAAGCGGCTTTAGCTCCGGCATCGCTGGATGATTTGAACATCGACACCTTGGGTAGTCGCGGCGACAGCATCATGAGCAACTTTATCGGCTGGGGCATGGAGCGAGTTACAGCCACGCTAATTGGTACGGACGGTGATGTTGATGCAATTGCCCGGATCAAGACCACTGGTGATGTTCTGGCACTCATGCAGGCGTCCGCTATAGCAACAAATCGCATCGTGCATACCGCTCTATCAGGCGCTAAAGCGGTAGCTGCTGGGGTTGGCTCAGTATCGTTTTTCGGAACTAGTATTGATGCAACGCCGTTGGCTGATACATTGCTTGAATGGGTAATCTATAATTTCTTAACGCCACTCGTTGAAGTCGCTAGCTGGGTAGGACTGTTAGCGTTTTACTTTGGTGTTTTTCTGCCATCCCTACCCTATACAATTTTCATTATTGCTGTGGTCGGGTGGGTTCTTGGCGTTCTGCAATCAGTTGTAGCCGCGCCACTGTGGGCGCTGATGCACATGACGCCTGAGCGTTCGTTTGTTGGTTCGCAGACCCAAGGCTATTTAATGCTGCTGTCGCTGTTTGCTCGACCTGTGTTGATTGTTTTGGGTTTGTTTGCAGCTATGGCAATAGCAAATCCGGTCCTGTTATATATCAGCAAAGCGTTTTGGGCGATGCGCACGGCTAACGTGACCAGTGCGGAATCTTTGGGCTGGTTTGTTGAGTTCTTCCAATGGCGCAACTGGCTCATCATGTACGGCCTGTTATTGCTGCCTGTCATCTACATGATCTTTGGGCTTTCGCAGACTTTGCCGGATGAGGTCTTGAAACGGATCGGCATCGGCATCGACTCTATGGGGTCTACGCAGGCCACGGGTGAGATGCGCTCTTACACAGAGAAATATGGCCCAAGCGGCTTGGGTGGCGGCGGTGGCGGGAGAAAGCCAATTCCCGGTGGAGGCACGTCAGGCCTTCAACACGAAGGCAGCGATAGCGGTGGCGGTCGTGGCGGTAGCCCGAGCAGTGCACCTAAGGTGCTCAGTTTCGGCCCACAGGGGGTTGCCCCGTCCGGGGCTGCTGATGAAGGGCCTAGCGGATTCGGTGGAGGGTCGCCATCCTTTGCTTCGTCGAAGCCTAATGGCCGAGATAGCAATGCAAACAATGACAATCCGATAATTATTTAAGGGACTAGAACTATGTCTTATGACTTTAACGCTGAAACCACTGGGGTCGTTATTGGCCGCAGACAGGGATATCAAAAGGGCCGTGACGAAGGTTATGACGCAGGGTTTGAAGATTCGAATAGCCAATGGATTGAGGTAAACAATAAATGGAAGGCGGGCTATGCGGCGTTGCAGAAAGAGAACGCGCAACTAAGGGAAACAATCCAAGAAGCAAATTATGCGCTAGCCAGCCTTTCCATTATTTCTATGAGCACAATGGAAGCGTTAAAAAATGCTCCACAAGCTACGATCACTAAACTTGTTTTGCATTACTCCAATCTGTCTAAAAATTGGTCAGATGGTAAATATATCCGTGAGCTACCTGCTAATGAACCTGTGCTTCAACAGCATTCGCCACACATTGTATCTGTCATGCAAAAGTGGTGGGATCAGACGTTAGAAGCCACGAAGCCAGCAACCCAAAATAACAAGAATGACAAGAATGACAGCGTCCCGTCGCCGTAATGATCCGGCCCGGAAGGGCCGGTAATTTGTACCACTGACCCGGAGGTCGGAACCATGAAACAAGGATGTAAGGTAGAAGAAATCCCCTCTCAGGACATCATGGCAGTGCTTATCGCTGTAGCTGAAAAAGTTCTGACTAATACTGTGAAACGTCGCCGCCGTGCGCGTAAGGTGCTTTGAAGTGGAAATTTTGAAGAAAGCAAAAGCAGTTGTAAAAAACACACCAAAATTCATGTTCTGGACAATGCCTCGTTCAATCTTCGGATGGCGCAGCATCGTGTCGAACCACCAACACCTGACAGACATGATGGACACGCTTAGAAACCCGCATTGCCCGATGTGTGAAAAGGGAGTGATGTTTGTTCACAAGGACGCAGAGCCAGACGAAAACGCGCTTTATCCGTGGACTTGTTCGGGTGGTTGTGGCTTTGGGGTATTTACCCAAAAGAACCAAAAAGCAATTAATGAGGTTCTGCTTCCGCTCATCACTAAAAAAGGGCGTGCACAACTCAATGGCATGAGTGAAGAAGAGCAGACGGGCCTAATCAAGTCACACACGCGACAATCGCGCATCTTCTGGGTATTTGCCGCGCTTTGCCCGCTTATCGCTTTATACAGCTTCGCAACAGGTAGTGTGGGTCTAACTTGCATCAGCATTTTGTCGATGACACTGCCCTTCTCGATCCTTGCTATCAAATGGAGCTATCGAGCATGGCAGGTGCGTACCGGGACGCTGTACGTCGAAGGCGCATTTAAGCAGTTCGTGAAGCGTGGCCTTTGGATTCCGAGGGTGGAAATATGATTGCGCACAGAGTTGTCGAGGGCGAGCTGGTAATCGAGGACGCCAACTACTGGGCTGCGCTGGAATATGCGGCGGATCAGTTCTTGGCTCGTGAGGCATCGGTCCGGAACAACACAACCCTCAAGGATGGTTCCAACCGCTCCGCTAGGGCCATAGGGGCTTTGCCCCTCTGGACACCCCAGGTCTGCCTTGCGACGCGGCGGGAAGCTGACGGGAAGAGCACCCCTCAGCTACCCTTGCAGAGGCTGGGGTCGTTCCAACCGCATCAAGGGTGGAGGCTTCGCCCCGGCGCTCCGTTCATCGGGCAAGCCCGATGAGCCGGTGCGGCGGCCCTTGACCCGGCGTTCCACTTTATCCACGCAGAAACACAAAGAATTGGTGTATGTGAGTAATAGCATGGACTTGACCAGCCATTTATATCGGATTTGACCAACAAGTTTCAGGACAATGACTGACAGAGAACGGCCAGAAGCAGCCATTCACCATGTTGGAGCAGAGCTAGCTTAAGGAATACTTGGCTTAAGGGGACAAACGAGTCTCCCGGAATGCCTCTCCGAGCTGAAGAGCTGCACTTCGCCGATCGCCCATGTCGACCAGAATGTCGAGAATCCTCAGAAACTTCTGAGCCAGAGCCTGCTTCATTGGCGCATCACGATGCGCGAAGTGCTGCACTAGCTCCGCGATACGCGTGGGGATCAGCGTTCCACGCCATCCCGGAAAGCCACCCGGCCCGACCCCGATAATAGCGAGCACTTGATCTGCAAAAGCATCGGCTGGGTAGTGGGCCCTCGCACGCTCACAGAGCGTCAAGAAGGGGTCCATAACTGAAGCAGCCCAGCCTGCAACACGAATGAAACGATCAATCAGAGGCAATACAACGCTTACTTCGGACCAGTCCCCATTGACATAGCGAGCAGCCAAGCCAGCATGCTCGACTGATATAAACATCAGCGCCCGAACAAGCCGGGGTTTATCGAAGCCTGACAGTTCCCCGCTTCGATAAGCATCGCGAGTGAAGGTAGGGTCTTGAAGGACGCGCCCAAGACAGAGATCAAGGGTAGCAACTGCGTCAGCAGGCACAACTGGCGAGTCGTACACGAACAAACAAATGTATCGGTCCACGAAGGGGGATAGAAGAGCCCAGCATTTGTCGGCCTCCAATTTCAAAATCGGGTCGAGAAATCGGTTCTGGAAGTCACTAAGGGGTAGAAGTCCGGCTACTCTACCAAGTGTCGCCCCTAAGCCGTATGTCCATTCAAAAATACGAGTTTCCGAATGATCTCGGTGTCCAGTCTTTACCCAAGGAGGAGAGTTTTTTTGATTGGTCCAATCGAGTACCCCCTCCAGAAAAGCTAGGAGAGCACCTTTCGCGGGACTACTCAGGATCCTATCGAACGGGATGAGTTCGAGAATTTCAGCAGCATGTTTTGAATGCCAGTAGACATCGGGCTCACCCCACTCTTCGGCCGCACCAGAGACGTCCCCGTCGTGTTCTATGTATCTATTAGGCCTACGCCGAGACGGCCCGGATTTGACCTTAACCCAGGCTGGAGGGGGTAAATAAAGGGGTGCCCATCCGCTTCCGCTCATATAGAGCGAAAACGCCTCGTCAACCGCCGCTTGCGCCATACTCGGCAACTGGAGCGGTTCTCCGTGATGATGGCCACCTGGGCGCGGTGGAACATGGCAAAGGGAAAATGCCAAGAAAAGCGCTGACCAGGTCAGCTTAGGATCCTTACTCCAAAGCTGGCAGGCTTCTGCCGCTGCAGCTAGCGACACGATTTCAAGTGGGTGCGCAACTAGAGCGAGTAGGTCGCGCACACTTCCAACCGCCGCAGTGCCTTCGCGGAGATCCGCTGCCAAGCCTCGCGCCGCGTAGATTGCTTGGTGCCACGGGATAACAGCACTGGGTGTCCACATCAGATGGGTTTTTTCTGGTAGACGCATCGCGCGGCTTAGGACATCACGAGCCCAATCGAGGTCTAGTGCTACAAGCCCTTCTCGGTAGTTGAGCACCATAGCTGCAACAGCAGCGACCGCACCTCGACAGGTTGCCAGCTCGATATCTTCGGGAGTGCCGTTTGAAAGCTCATACAAGTTGCTGCAGTCCGCCTCTCTGCCTAGAGCTATAGCATCTGTGATCGTGAACGTGCCGTGTACCGCTCCGCTTTCAAAGGACTTTGACGCCCATGTAGACAGAGCAGATAGAGTCAGGAATCTCGTAGCATTCTCTGCCTTGGTAGTGTTTTCAGGCTTCGCTGCTGAAGGGCTGACATGGACCATTGCAACGCGATTCGGATCCTCTTCAACGCGGTAGGCCTGATAGTTCTTCGGATCCACTAAATAGGAATACTCAAGAGCCTGAGCTGCTAGGTCCTCCTGCACTTCCGGGTTGCTACGCTGCTCTTCATATTGGAAGGGCAGGTTGTCCTGAAAACCAAGTATCTTGTTGCGGACCGTATCGCTGATTGGCCCTGCCGCAAAAAACGCCTTGCGCACCATCCAGCTGAGCTGAGACTTACGAACCGGCCGAGCATCTGCGGCTTGGACCGCCTCAAAATGAGGCTTGTCACTGGGCTTCGTAAAACCGATGAACCTCGCAGCGGATGAGAGATCCCCTGCCATTCGATGATGATCTGCGGCTAGTAAACGTTGTGAAGTAAATAGCGGGATTGTCGACTCAGCCATCTGTTCGGTGTGAAGCGTGAGCATCGCCGCAGTGCCCAAGATTGCAATGCACTCATTCCCTTCAACGATTTTCTGGATCAGCTCTTCAACTGGCCGACCGCGTGAAAGCTCGGCAAAGCACCACTCCTCAAGTGCCATGAATCCACAGCCAACTGCTTTCGGTGCCCACGTTGATCGACACCACAAGTACTCGCGATCAGAACCCCAGAAATATTGAGTCCCCCAGGGAAACGTCAATTCGAGCGGTATAGGAGTTCCTACCCGCTCGTACGATTGAACGTGCAACTGTCGCCAAGAAACCATGGCGTGATTGCAGAGCTCTCGGAAAAGCCGAAGCCCTTCGTCAGATGAAAACTGAAACAGCGAGTGAAAAGGTTCTCGAAGTGGCGATGAGGGCCAGAAGCTTTGGTGATCGTCATAGATTGATAGCCTTTCCCAGTCGTGGCGACTGAAATCCCCAACGGATCTAAAAAATGGCGAACACGATAGAGCCATTTGCTCCGGACGCGTGCGCTCCGCTTCTGGCTTGGCCTGAATCTCATTTCGCCAAGTAGCTGAGTTATGAAGCTCCAACTCTTCTCGAGCGACTTGATCATTTGGGAGTTCCTTCCGGAGGAACGCCAGTGACAGCTCGACAACTGATGCGGGAAGTGACTGTGCTAGGACCGGAGCAAAGGCAGTAATATCGCTAAAAACATCGTCATCAATGCGCTCTGAGCTGGCCATCCGCCGTATATAGTTATCTGCTAGGTTCGGCTCGGCTCTGGAGGCTCTCAATATGAGTCGCACCAGAGACTTTTTGAAACTGCCTAAGTGAGGGACTTCTCGCCAGTATCTAGAGTTCCCGTTCGGGGCGTCCGCTGTGCTAAGCGCGTCTATATCAGAAAGCCACCTAGCGCACAGCTGCAATAGTGCTCGGGATGTCGGATTTGTGTGATCAGCTAGAGCATTCTGCCAAACCTCGAAAATAGATACGATTTCCGGGTAAAGCCTCTGGGGAATGCCTGATACCTGCCGAAGGATAAAATCGATGAGACGTCGCCACGCAGCGAAGTCAGATGGCCACCCAAGAAGGTCAGCGGCCCTCTGCAGTTGTTCTTGGGGAAACGCACCAGAGAGAATAGTTGGATTCGGCGAAGTCTTCTCAGCTTGAAACCAAACGAGAGCTTTCCTAAAGAGTCGGAAGTCGTCGGCAAATACGGCATGCGCGAACTGCTGGTTATCGGCATCGAACCCTGCAGTCCCAATAGGGCCAACCAGCCATGCTCGTTGCCATTGAGATCTGAAATCTGTGTTTTCAGTGAGCGCAAGGTAATCAGACCAAGCCTCACCCTGGCTGTATTCCCATTGGGAAGCAAGTTCGACAACACGTGCAATCGCAGGCGGCTCACCGCACGCCTTGATCTCTTCCATCCAGAGCTCTCCACGATCAGCTAGAACATGGAAGAACGCCCATTCAAAGAAGATATCGTGAGCAAAGCGCACGGATATTCCTTCCCGAGCATGCTGGAGGATTCCATCCGATATCAGGTCGTTGATGTGCGCAAGCGAATTGAGCTGGCCAAGCCCAATCGGTTGGCTAAGCTGACGAGCACGAATGCGAGCTAAGTCGAGTAGCGCGCGCTGACGTTCGAATGCACTTTGGCCAGTTTCGTTGTAACCGCCAAACCGCCACCAATTCGCAATCAGATCAACTTCAGACTGAGGGGTGAATGCTGGGTGGGCAGGGGCGGCCATGTAGCTCTTATGCAGAACTTTCGCAAAGAAGGGGCGCCGGACGACCTCTTTAACTTGGGCAGAGCCAAATAGAAGTGGCCTTAAGTGTGGTTTGGCCTCTGCAAGGGCCTCGGCCTCCTCCTCACTCAGTTGCTCAACAGCGAGAGTCTCGACTTTCAAGACAGCTAGAAAATCTCCTAACCAGTTTCGAAGTACTTCTATACCAGTATCTCGAAGCGAGACCACTACACGCCAGTCGCTGAGCTGAGTCGACTCTACGATGACACGGATCACGTCAAGAATTACGGGCTGCTGTTCCTTCTCAACTCGATCAATTGCATCAATGAAGAGTATGGGAGATCCAGCCCTCCCAACCTCAACCAGCAGCTGCTCCAAAGGAGCACCCGAAAGGCCTTGTGAAGCGGCGTAACTAATCCAACTGTTACCCTCAAGCTGTTCGGCTTTAAGGAAGAGCGCCGGCCCATGCTCAATTGCTCGTTTGACCGCATGCTTCACTACTACTGACTTGCCACTGCCAGGTAAACCACGTACTTGTACCAATCGAGCCGCTGCAAGTTTGGAATCCAAACCCTCAAGAAGTCTTGGTCTATTGACGTGCGTTCCGCCAATATCATCTGGAATCAGATTTGCGTAGCTCTTAGCGAGTTCTACTAGTTTTTTGAGATCCCCTCCAAGCCCCATCGCCTGGAGCTTCTCATCTATAGCATCCAGAAGATCCCGCTGATCTGCTGCGGTGGCCTGTACTAGCGCTGCAGTTCCCGGATCACGGACTGCCCCCTTGATGCTCGCATTGAGCACAGCCACAGCAAGCGAGATCACCGACTCAGCATGCTGGCGATCCTCGTACGAATGCTGGATGTAGCTTTCTATGAGGCGCTCATACGTATCTTGATGATCTGTCGATCCAACAAGATTCGCCTGAGCAACTTCTTTGAGCAGACCCTTAACTTCAGTTTGTGAAAGCCACTCTTGTACGTATGGCTTTTTGAACCAGTCAGGCTTGATTACAGCACCGCCCATCTTCGCCAAAGCATCCCTCCACCAAAGCTGCTCCGGATCGGCGGCACCAAGTCTTGCGAGCGCCTCGTCGAATATTTCCTGAGAGATGCTGGCTGAAAACGTGTCTGGAGCTTTTCCGGCAGAACGCTCGGAGTAAAGCTGCTTGCCTTTCGGCAATAGGGCTCCCGCGATAGAGCCAAGGATCCGAATTACTGTTGCTGAAATGCCCATATGGTGAAGTTATCAGTCAGGTGAAAAGGCGATCTGAAGGTGACCAGTTAAGTTAGCCGTAAGTCAACCCCCCTACGAGGGGTTGAACATCCTACTATGCAGATGGATGGCAAGCTCGCGGGTAAGCTATGTAGGATCTGAGCTATTCTGCAAACAGCTCAGCCATTATTGCTAGCTGAATGTCTGCAATTGGCCGTAATCTGACCTGATCTCAACCCCTCCCGGTCACCTCCTTCCTGTTGCCAACGTCCGCGTCGGGACGAAAGACCATCCCAGACAGGTTTTGGCAACGGCTCAGCAACACACTGTGTTGTTGCACCGCCAGCTGACAGCGGCTGTATGCTGATATCGTCATTTGAACCGGTTGTTTGGGAGGTAGTGATGAAAATTATCGGTAAGGTCGAAATCGAATCCGTCATGGATGTCGTGTGCGACGTCTGCCAGCTCTCCACTCGGGTGACAGATGGCGGGCTTCAATTCGCCACGCTCCAAGCGCACTGGGGGGACGGCACAAAACATCATGGCGAGCGCTACGAGCTGCACCTATGTGAAGGCTGCTTCTTTCAGGCAGTTGCCAATCTCAAGCAGGAACGGCGTACCCAGGCTCTCTTCAGCGATGATGGTCGTGCTGATAGGGCTATTGTCGGCGATGATTTCGGTCTGATCCCTAACGACTCCTTTATGAGCGAATGAAGTTGATCAGCCAACTGACTTCAACCGCCGTTCAGATTTCGAAGGACCTCGCGACCGGCAACTATCGGCCAGAAACGGACACTCGATTAGGTGGAAAAAAATGCGCTGTAAATCTCCAATAAACCCTGTTTGTTGGTAGCCAATTGACCGTCCGCCTCCATAGTTCGATTAAAATACTTTCAAAAAAATCGATGTCTTGGCTTAATTTATTACAGAGGTAGCAACACTACAACAACGTGTTGCTACCGAAACTAATATTCAACCCTTAGAGACCTTATTTAGTAGAAAATCTAGATCTGCTGACCCTGATCCGGCAGCAAACCTTTTGCATAGTTTTTTAGTGTCTTCCGCCGTCAGGCGCATCGTTCCGATCCACATTGCCATCAAGAATTCCAATGCTGCTTCACCCTGTTCAATCGCATGATTTTCTACTATAGAAATAATCACACCTAACATTTTATTACTGAAATCATCGCTAACTGAGTAATCAAGCTCAGTAGGACTTGCTGAACGAAGCAACGCAGCTTGGATCACACCGTCGTTGTACCGATCAAAACAAGCTGGACTGATAACCGTTGCATGATAAAAGTTATCGAGACCGTCTTTTCCGACTCTACATCTCAAGTCGTGTATCAATGCCTGGATAGTCCAGTAGACATCAGCCTGAGTTGCTCGATCTGTATCCAGTTCTAACTCATGCCAAAATGCAAATGTTGGGCGAAGCGTTAGAGATTTTCCGCTAGTAGCAGGAAGGAATAATTTGTCATTCGTAACACCATAGGAGCTTAATCTTTGTGCCAAAATTTCGGGTAGCGACTCAGAGTCTCCAAGTGGATCGTCGCCTCCAACCACCATCAAATTATCATGCTCAATATCCCAAGAGTTCTTGCTATTTTCTGTCACCCGAGGCATGGGGACTTTCTGCAGCACAACTAGTTCATGCCCACCCTGCTCTAAGTCTTTTCTGACTTGCTCGAGCGATACGGAGCTAGAGATTTTGGAAAAGCCTACAAAATATAAGATTGACGCGCTAGGCTGCATTTTTCTGAGGCGTCTTGACATATCCAGCAACTTCCCGCCAGACGTTATCGCACCTGCGACTACAACCACTGAGCCGACGTTTACTAATTGGTTATGTTGAAGTTCGGATACAGAACACCACTTAATATTTTCGGCAGCGGCGCCAACTTGAGACCTTATCGCATCAGAAAATGCCTTTGAACCTGAATCATCTAATGACACAACAAGCTCAACATCAATTGCAAAGTTCTTCCTAACCTTTCGCTCAAAAATCTTACGAAACTCAGGAGATGGCTCGCTTAAAACACGTTCAATATCGATGTAGTAAAGTTCTCTAAAGTCAGATGAGGGACTAGACGACTGAGACCAGCAAAGAATGTTTTTTGTCGCAAACTCTTTGAAAAAACTTGCGCGATCCTTATTGAAGTCTGCCCTTTTAATCATTAACTGCTCATGGGTAGGAGTTTCCGGCAGAAACTGATCACCAACTATTCTAATTAAGCGAGAACCTCTTTTGCAAAGCGGGCAATCGTTAGCGCGATATGAGTCTTCGTGACCAGTTAATGCGCCCGCAATATTGAAGACCCCATTTATTCCTGGCGGAAGGTGACTATAAAAGATATTTCTCACGGAGTCAGTTACAAACCCGTTATTTTTAACAAGCTTCTGCGCCAATCCTCCGCTAGTGGTAGCGGAAATTAGAACAAGACTTTCAGTGTCCGCTATAAAATCATAATCCCTATTAAAAGCGGCATAAGATTCAAAGCTGTCGATCAACGGAAGTGTTGCTCCAAACTTCCCCGACATACTCAACGCTTGGCTCACCAAGTAAGATATTGAAGAAGTATCAACGTAAATTCTTTTTAGTCCTGCAGCAAAGAACGGCAGCAAGCCAATAGCCAAAAATGATACTTCAACACTTGAAATCAATAGATTGGACGCGCGTATAAATGCATTGCAGTGGTCTCCTGACGGTTTTAGAAAGTGATAATTCGACTGTGATGCAATTACTCCGCACCGACGTTGAAAAATATCAATAACACCAGATTGGATTATCTCTTTCTCAAGGTTGGCTGATATTAATTGCGAGTCCTCATTGAAAAATATTTTCCCGTCAGGAGAAAAAAATATACATATGAGTTTTTCTTTTATATCACCTACGAAGGATTCTATTTCTTCCCGTAGTGTAATATCTGCACTCAAGTCAGAAAGTGATTGCTGCTGATCTTTTGATGCCAATACATAAACGTTTGCGGGTACCAGATTTTTTTCGACATCCGCCTTCACCACTTTGGCAATAGAATCACTTGAAACCTCTCCAGAGAAAAACAAAAGAAGACTTTTCCGGGAGCCACTCGATTTTTCAAACCGAAAAGAAAAGCATCCGTTCATTCACTCATCTCCAAGGGGATTAGAAAGGTAACTGCCACACCTGATACCGGAGCCATCTCAGTCCTCGCGCCCCTTTCTTGTGTTTCCCAGTCTTCAAACTCACAAAGGTCGTCGCTTTGAAATGGATTATTAACAAAATCCCTAAATAGCGATAGTCGTCCGCTACGGACCCTCATGAATGCTTTAAGCTTAGTAAGACGCTCCATTACTACTGGCAAGCCATGGCCCTTTGAGCTTTTCCCTGAAGAGGTTTGTCGAAATGTGAAACATTTTTTGAATATTTCGTACTCTGCATCCAAGCGTGATAGCCCTGATTCAGACTCTATTTGCGGCTGATCGGCGCGCCATCTGCCTTCATATCCCAGCCCTGAATCCACAATGCTTATCTCAATGAACTTCCTTCGCTCTAATGGAAGTTCATCAATAGAGGAAAAATAATTGCTCATTGCTCCACTTGCAGCTGCCCTCGCATCCACGCTTGATGCGGTGAGATTGACGCCGTTCGTGTAGATTATTCGCATGCCAGGTTTAAGCCATACATCCTTTTTTACACTTCGACTTCCATGCTCATGAGTGTTCAGGAATAATTCGTAGAACGCCCTGCCTAAGTACCCGCTTTCCTCATCATTGAGGGGCTCTGCACCACCCACAAGGTTAGTTGACTTACCGACCATCGCTGACATTACTGATCGAAATTGGAGCTGATCCCTAACCGTTGGTTTTTTGTCATAACTATGAAGATAAAAGTTTCGATCAAACCCCTTGGTGCTATGGTCCACTAACGCAAACCAGCACAATCCTCCGCGTTGCTGCCCGAACTTTGAGTTTCCTTGCTGCTCTATAGCGTCGCGAGCTCCAAGATTAACTGACGGTCGAAGATCGTCCAGACTACCCTCGATGTATATATTTTTAGCAAGCATCGAAAGGCAAAATTTATGCGGTCTACTCAACAGTTCGCTAACTCTCTCCGGAATTTCTGCTTCTGTAGCTTTTATGTAGACATTCCGACTGCTGCTGCGACGAGCCCAAGTATTAATCGCTTGAATGGCCGCCGCATAACTGCCAAAAGCAATATTTTTTGTGCCTTCCGGTATCAAAATATCATCCACGGAATCAGCGCTTGCGAGTTTAGCCAAAAAAAACTCACAACTTTCTATAGATAAGTTTGTCGGAAATTCGAAATTCATTTACCCCTCCATCAGTTTAAATGCCTAACTCCTGGATCTTTCAAATTCACTCCGCCCGCAACCACGTAACTGATGGTCGAGTTTATAGCACGCTTACCTCCTAAACGTGACAAACGGTCCTGCGTGCGCCCGTTCTCCATTGCGACCTCCTCAAGTTTTTCTCAGTAATATCGCTCGTAGCGTACGTAGTCTAGCTTAGGGTCGACCGGGCAGCGGCCTGATACTCCGGGAGACGGGCCTCCCGTAGGCCTGCGAGTCGGCTGACTTTCACTTGGAGAAGATGCCAGTGGAGGTTGAGGCACCTGTATCGTTTCAGGTGCTGCTGGATCGTGCCCAAAGGCTTAGCTTTTTGGGCCTGAGTAAATACCCCGCAACGCGCTCACCCTTTGTCCGTTCTGATCTCAGCTATGCTGGGGATTCCAGAGACCCCATCAGGAGGATGCGGATATGCGGTTGATCGCGACGATTGCACCACGGAAAAACGAGCCTGAGTGCGAGATTTGGGAAGACGAAGATCTGCGGGTTTTTTTCACCGCTGATGCGGACATCGATGCAGATGGTGCAAATGGCCAATACGGTGCTCAAGCGGCTTATATGGTTGGTGACAAAGGGAGTGACTATCTTGAAAACGGTGGCATGTATGAGGAAGACGGCAAGGTCTACTGTTATGCGCCAGGAAAAGACAATATCGCCATCGTTGGTGATGACGGCCACCCACGTATCTACGACGGCGGCATTGTGGGATGTAAAACTTCGTACAAAGACCCAACAAAATCGGTATCTGATCTCACCGCATATATCGATGCAGCCACGATTCCTTATATCGTTGTCCCTGTGCAGGTCATCAAATTAACTGAGGGCATCGTTCTCGGTTGTCTTGCTCGTGCGACCTACAACGGGCAATCAGTTGACTGCGTTGTCGCGGACGTGAGTTCAAGTAAGAAAGTCGGTGAATTAAGCATCGCCGCAGCTGAAGCGCTAGGCATAAAGTCAAGCCCGAGGAATGGCGGCACTAACGACCCTAATGTCTTGTATGAGTTGTGGCCGGGTGTCCCTGCGCCGGGTTTTGTTCTGATCCCATCTTAAATGAGAAAACAGAAACTTTAGCCCGCGAGAAAGGTCTGACCGTAAGGTGACGGTCAGACCATTTAACTCAGTTTGCTGAAATGCAAATGCCAATATCGCTCTCTAATCTTCCCACAGCAGCAGAAAGCCTGGCGCCATCCGGTGGAGGTGCAACCCCCGCCTTTATACTTGTCGGCTTACTTGTCATAGCTCTTGTAAGGCTGGCTTGTAGACTTGCGAAATCAGGTTCAGTAGACACAGCTCGTTTACGAAGTCGAGAAAATAGGGTGTCATCAATTCGTGAAATTCCGTTATTTAGCAAGCGGATTGAGTAACTCTCTCCGTCATCCTCCCAGCCCTCTGGCGCGTCAACTAACTTGAGGTTAGGGGATTTAATATTTTCTGCGAGAGCTCGGAGGCACTTTGTTGCCTGGCTGGCTTTCGTGAAGGCATCGTTCTGGCGTTCGGTGCCGTAAAAGGATGAGTACATGGTTGCCACTCCCGCAGTGGCCGCACCTCCTAATGCCCATGGTGTTGACTGGGCCACAGCACCCGCTACAGCAATAGCGCCGCCACCGAAATTTGTTGTTGCTACTTGCCACTCGTAGGCTTCGAGCCTTTTCCACGCCTTGGTATACCCAGAAATTCGGATATCGGCCTGAGTAATGAAATTAGGAATTGATGTTGCTGGAAAAGTTCCTTTGGAGCTATCCAGTTGAGGACGCATGTTAGAGCAACTTGCAGTTAGCACGATTATGCTGACAGGCAAAACTAGCCTTGTAACTATATTCATTTCCCTATCCCCACCCAAAAATAATATTTTTGCCACGTTTTCTTATAGTTCCGCATTGTTCGCGAACTATCAAGCGAAAGCAAGATTTCCCTTTGTAGATCGTGGGAGCACGCATGTACTCCGTGCACAAGTTGGGGTAAATACCAGTGATTCGCCTTATCAAGTAAATCGGACCCCCTGAATCATAGGAAAATGCCATGGACGTTGGAAACCTAAAGGCCGAGATTGAAAGCCTGCGTTTGGACCTGGAATACCTCAGCGGCATTGCACAGGCACAAACCCTAGTCATCCGCGAGTTACTAAGAGCCTCCCCTGAGAGTAGGGAACGTATGGCCAAGTACCAGGCTTTTGCTGAGGGAACAAACCACGGTGGGACATTTTCGGCAGAACAGCTGAAAGCGATGGATATAACCTTGAAATCTGTCGTCTCTCAAAAGTGAAAGCAAGAGTTAACGGCGACCGCCGCGCTCTCGCACAGCACCGTACAAATGCCGATACCTGCTTTGCGGTATCAGTGGAAACGCCTAGGAAAATCCGGTATGAACCGCTATTTGAGTTTCATCGCCTTGGTGGCAATAGCATTGGTAGCCATCTACGGTGCGTCCATCGTTACGTTTTTCTACGCGCCGCTTTCCAAACGTTGGTTCGACTGGATGTCGATTGGGGGCTTATGGTTTGTAGCCGCTGCTGCCAGTCGCGCTGTTTATGTTGAGTGGTCGGAAAGAAGCCATTCGTAAGGGAAAAGATCATGGGTACATGGATTGAAATTCGCTGTGAAAACCGGTCGGAACCTTCAGCGGAGGGACGCAAGGGGATCGCTGTTACTCACATGGCCCGATTTATGATGAGCTACGCGGAAAGACTGCCGAGGCAGTAGCCGCCCCCCCCCGGTTACACAAAATTCTGCACACCCTCAACTGGCGCTAGGCTTTATCACTGCTATGCTCAACTTGCTTCACCCATGGAAAACTTCTTTCAAGGACAAGAAAATGACTCACAAAATCCGCACCACCAACACCCACATAGTTGTTGAGCTTTCATCTAAAGCAGGCCACAAGTATGAGGTTGGGTATCCAATAAAGGATGGATACACCGAAGAGAAAATTCTCGAAAACATTAAATCGCACGAACTACAAGACAGTCCATTTTTAAGCTTGCAATGGATTCCTGGGGCTCCGCAGACTAGCCCTTCAGCAGAAGTTCAAAAAATAGGGATTGCGGCAGGTTATGTTAGCCATGACAGAGGACCAATTTACGAATACCGCATTAACTTCCAGAACAGCAAAGGATGGGAATTCCAATTCAAAGACGAAACTGGCGATATTTATCCATGCAGTACAACTTTTAACTCATGGCACTACATTGACTACAACTCCGACAAGGCAACAATAATTGGCGTCAGAAACTCATAAAAAATTATGGCCATATACCGCCTCCTCAAAACGCCCATTATTTCGGGCGTTTTTTGCTGCCCCCTTTCACCTTAGAGGCAATCCACCCTCCTACTTATCTAATCAAGACAAACGTCGCTAGAACAAGACTCACTTTTAATTAGTGAGGAACTGCAATTTCGCATCTGGAGCTACAGCGACTGGAAGGGTGCCGCTCTGATCTCAATTTTAATAGGCATTTATGGCGTTCATATATGGACACGGAGGGCTTCGTTGTCCACATAAAAGCCATGTCCATAAGCCCGTATTAGGACGCCCATTTTCGCGTCCGCGAAAACAAAGGAATGACGACATGGACATCGCAACCAAAATGCAGCGTTATATGGCCTCCCCCGCCTTGCTCACTGCAATGGCCTTATCGATGTCCGCTAACATTGCTGTTGCAGAACCGAATCTCTGGGTGTCTGCCGACCGAGTGGCGCGCCATACCTGTCCGTCCGTTAAATGCGGGGTTGCTGGCCAGCTAATGTTCCGCGAAGGAGTCGAGGTTTTGGAGACGAAAGGCGCTTGGGTCCGCGTTACCAAGCCCTACTCGGCCTCTTGCTCGGGTGGCATCAGTGAATACGTGAAAAGCGGTAACTCCGCGTGCGTCGCCAGCAACGGCATTAATAACGGGATGTTCGCAGAGTGGGTGCCTACAAAGTCGCTTACAAAAGACAGGCCTGCAGACCCAGGGGAGGGTGCGATCGGTGACGACGTGCTGGTCAAAAACTCGGACGATTACCGTCTCTACCGCGCCCAGTTCACCAAAGCAGCCCGTGAGCTCATAGACAACGGCACCTGCACCGCCGGTGACTTCGAAGAAATCGGCGGGTGGATGGCATCCCCTGCCAAAGGTCGAGATATGTATTTCATGTACTGCGGCGGCATGACCACAGCGAATCGACTGTACCTCGACGTGCGCTCGGGCAAAGTGAGCCGCTAGCCGGTTCTAAACAGAGCAACCACCTGCAAGCCCAAGTGAATAGGAAAATCGCCCCATGCTCTGGTTCTTCCGAAAAAAATCCCCTACGCAAAAAGCATGTTTAATTATCCGGCGTAAGTGCCGCCGGGCGCAGCCTACCGAACAGGCTGGTGCGGGGATGGTAATTGATGTGCTCCATGGCGCATTGGCCGGAGAGTTCGGCAGCCTGAGTGAATTTTGTAGTCGGCCTCGCGAGGTTCAAAACGAATACATAAAGCGGTTAGGACACATGCAGGACCACAAGCAGGCTAAGTTAGGGACCGACTTGTTCGGCTTGTGGGTAATCTCGGCCCAGGTCGGAGATACCGTAACGCGTGATGCAGTCGAGAGCATCATGAAACAGTTCTCTCGGCAAGCAAACCACGTTAGACCATAGGAAAAGCCGCTGCATCACCAGGCCGCCTAAGGGGGCTTTGGCGGTAGGAGGGGGCGGTTTTCGCTAAGCAAATGGATATAGAAAAGATGGGGGTATAAATGGGGGGATTTTCTAGAGCAACGCGAAATAATCCAGCCATCTTATTTCTTTCAAACCATTGATATTATTGATTTTTTATCAAAAGCAAATGACTCCATTCTGCTTTAACGTGTGATTAACGTCTAACTTTATTTAGAACGAAGCACCCGCCCAAGAAAAAGCCGCGTTTAGACGCGGCTTTTTTGTGCCTGCTTTTTCATTGATTAAACCAGCACAACAAATGCTACGGCGGCTCTGCTATCTCACAACCGGTACTTACTTCGATTGAAGAACATCGAAGACCCCGCCCCCACTACCGCGATTGCAAAGATCCCGACATCAATGCTGCCAATATAGGGCGGCAGCACAAACATCACGCAAAAGCCCACACCGACCAGAGCAATACCAAGCCATTTCCTGAGCACATAGCTCCTTACGCAAGTGTATAGCAGCAGCATCCCCACCCCTGCCAACGCATACTGAATGTAGAGACTCATGGGCCTATGCGCCTTGTGACTTGATGATCATGGAGGACACTGAGCGCTGCGGCCCGATGCCGCCACTGACTTGAGCGTCCAGACTGACAATCACATCGCCAGCGTGATAGGACGGTAACTTGCTCTTTACCAACTCTCGGCCAAAATAACCTGCCGCCGGTCCGACAGCGAGACCAATAACCGGCACTTTAGAGCCCGCCGCCGTAAAGATCCCGGCGGTGATGTTGGCAATACTCATGCGCTGGTCGTTGAGCAGGTCACCCTGCTTGCGGGTCAACGGGCTGGAGATACCTACCATCATCACGCAGGGCAGGTCTTTGGCGAGCATCTTGTCGTACAGATCGACCAGCATACTGCTGACCTCAAAATGCGCCGATTTCGCTTCCCCGAAATGAAGTGTCCTCAGACTGCCTCGGTCACTGGGTGTGACGCTGAAACGGATTACGCTGAAGACAATGCCGTGATTGGCGGTAAATTGATTCCTGTCAAACTCCACTGTTCGCATCCTTAACGAATCCAGAAAGGCGCGAAGTGTCCATCAGGACTGGGGTTTTCGCAAATCCCGATCAGTCCACGTCAGACTTTTTTGCTCCGCGGCAGAAAGATCGCCAACACCCCAAGCAGCGGCAAGAACGAACACAAGAAATACACGTACTCAATGCCGTGAATGTCCGCCAGATGCCCAAGCAACGCCGCACCAATCCCGCCAAAACCGAACATCAATCCGAAGAACACCCCGGCAATCATCCCGACATTGCCCGGCACCAGTTCCTGGGCATACACCACGATCGCCGAGAAAGCCGAGGCCAGGATGAAGCCGATCACGACGCTGAGGATGCTGGTCCAAAACAGGTCGACATGCGGCAGGATCAGGGTGAACGGCGCTACGCCGAGGATCGAGAACCAGATCACCGCCTTGCGCCCGATCTTGTCGCCGATCGGCCCACCGAAGAAGGTCCCCGCCGCTACCGCGCCAAGAAACAGGAACAGGTGCAACTGCGAACTCGCCACCGACAGGTCGAATTTTTCGATCAGGTAGAAGGTGAAGTAACTGGTGAGGCTGGACATGTAGAAATACTTGGAAAACACCAGCAGCCCGAGTACCACCAGCGCACTGATCACACGGTTTTTCGACAAACCATGTGTCGCCGCCTGGCCTTGTTTGAGTTTGAACAGGCTCAAGTGATTGGCGTACCAGCGGCTGATCCGATAAAGCACGAACAGCGCAAACACCGCGAACAGCCCGAACCAGGCGACATGGCCCTGACCGAACGGAATGATGATCGCCGCAGCCAGCAAAGGACCGAAGGCTGAGCCAGCATTGCCGCCGACCTGAAACGTCGACTGCGCCAAACCAAACCGCCCGCCCGAAGCCAGCCGCGCCACGCGAGAAGCTTCCGGGTGAAAGGTCGAGGAGCCGATACCGATCAAACCTGCCGCCAGCAAAATCATCGGAAAGGTGCCGACCACCGACATCATCAAAATGCCGATCAATGTGCAGATCGTCCCGGCCGGTAACAGCCAGGGTTTGGGGTGCCGATCAGTGTAGTAACCGACCCACGGCTGCAACAGCGAAGCCGTCAGCTGGAACGTCAAGGTGATCAGGCCAACCTGGGTGAAGGTCAGGCCGTAGCTGGCCTTGAGCATCGGATAGATCGACGGCAGCACCGACTGGATCAAGTCGTTGATCAAATGCGCCAGCGCCACGGCGCCGATGATGCGCATGACCAAAGGGCTGCTTTGTGAAGTCGCGGATGCCGGCGGCGCGCCGGTCTGGACATTGCTGATAGCCATAAGAGTTTCCATACAACAGATGGGTGCACACGGGCAGGTGCGCCAATGTGCCATTTTTCGGTGCAACCGCGCCATCCCCTTAGCCTGCTAACGACCTCGTTTTCATCGTTGAAAAGGTGATAGCGCAACGCCATGGTCTGAATCTTGCCTTGGTAATCCGCTTCAACGCGGCCCCTTACAAAGGGGACCGAGAATGGGAAGTTTCGCTACAGAGCCGGCCTACAGAGCTGGCGAGGGTGAACTTTCGAGGCCTTTTAGAAGGGCACCGGTCGCGACCGCAACGGTTGCGACGCACGCCAATGGTGCGTGGTGTCCAGAGGAGTCATGGGGCATGCAGGCTTTTTTATCACCGGGGATCGGGTTGCTGGGGCGTTTTGGCTTCGCACGCAAATTTCAGCTGTTATTTCTACTGTTTATCCTGCCGCTGACGGGCAGCCTGTGGATGATCGGGCAGGACTATCGCGACAAACTGAACCTGATCTCCGGCGAACGTGCCGGGGTTCGGCAACTGCTCGCCCTGGACGCTCTGGATAACCTGCTCGCCGCTCAGCGTGACCGCGCAGCTCGCTGGCGCGCCACGGAAACCAATCGTCAGCCGACCCCCGCGACGATCGCGGCGATGGCGGCTTTCGATACGGTTCAGCCCGCCGTCGCCCAAGCCACCATGGACCTCGGCAACGCACTGCAAACCGAAGGCGCCGAGGGCGAAACCCTGGCCCGTTATCAAGCGCTGCAAAGCGCCCTCAACGGCCTGGACTCGAAAAGCCTGAGCAGCGTCGGTTGGTGGCCGGACGGTTACGATCGCTTCACCAATGCCTTGAGCGCGCTGCAAGCCTTGCGCGAGCAGATTGCCATGGACAATCGCCTGACGCTGGCGCCGTGGCTGGAAACCTATCTACTGACGCAGATCTCCACGCAGCACGCACCGGACCTGATTGAACGAGTCGGCCGTCTCGCCAGCGTTGGCCAGGCCTCTGTAGTGTCCGGGCAGTTCACCCTGCAAAGTCGTCTGCAACTGCGGGACTTGCGCAGCCGCATCGGTGACGCCCGGGAGCAACTGGTCAAAACCGCCAGCCTGCTGGAAGCGCGACTGCCTAGCGCGCTGCAAGCCTGGGCCGGGCAATACCATGACAGCCTCAAGCATTTGGACGCCGAGTTGAAAGTCCTCGATGACGGTGTGTTCGGCGGCAGCATCAAGCTCAAGCCGGACGAGTTCGAACGCAGCCTCGACACCCTGCTCGCCGACCTCGCTTCGCTGCGTCAGCAATCGTTGGTGTCGCTGGACCAGCGTCTGGACTATTACCACGGCTCCGCCATCCGCCAGTTCATCCTGGTCGCGAGCATTTTCGGCTGCCTGCTGCTGGCCGCGCTGTACCTGTTCATCTGCTTGCAGGCCTCGATCCGTCGTAGCGCCAGCGGCATTACCCTGCTGGCCGAAGCCTTGCGCGACGGCAATCTGAGCCTGCAAGTACCGGTAGAAGGCCGCGACGAGCTGGCCGCCATCAGCACCGCCCTCAACGTCGCGGTGGTGCAACTGCGCAACAGCCTGCTGGGGGTCGATCATGAAACCTTGCAGCTGAGCAACGCGGTGCGCACCCTTAACCATCACTCCAGCGGCGCCTTGGGGGAAGTCGAAGCCCAGCAGTTGCAGATCAGCCAGATCGCCGCGGCAGCCACGCAATTGGCGGCGACCTCCCAAGGGGTCGCCCAGAGTTGCGAACAGGCCTCCGGCAGCGCTCAGCATACCCAGCGCATCGCCGCCGACAGCAGCCGTGACAGCCTGCGCACGACGGCGAGCATTCAGCAACTCAATCAGCGTTTGAACGACACCGCTGCCGCACTGGGCCGGGTCAGTGAGCAGGGGCAACAGATTCAGTTGGTAGTGGATACCATCCGCGGGGTTGCTGAGCAGACGAACTTGTTGGCACTTAATGCCGCCATCGAGGCCGCTCGCGCCGGTGAGCAAGGTCGTGGCTTTGCGGTGGTGGCCGATGAAGTACGCAGCCTGTCGCAACGCACCCAGTCCTCCACCGCGCAGATTGCCGGGACTGTCGATAGCCTGCGCAACACCGTAAACGAAGCGGTGAGCCTGATGGAAGCCGCTTGCGGCCAGGCTCAGTCCGACGCCCAGGCCGTCACTGGCCTCGGCGAACGCCTGGGGGAAATCGCCAGTGCCGTGCAGAGCGTCACCGATACCCTGGCGCAGATCGCCACAGCGGTCGACGAGCAAGCGACCACCGCCGACGAGGTCAGCGGCAATATCCAGCAAGTCGATCAGGCGGCGGTACGCTTGCTCGAAGGCGCACGGGCGGTGAACCTGGCAGCGGACACCTTGAGCCAAGGCAGCAAGGCCTTGAGTGCCAATACCGGGAGATTTCAGCTCAGTTGACACCCTCCCCTGGCCGGTTTTTTCGGGTCAGGCGGATAAGCGGTTGAAAGCGTAGAGAAATATTTTAGATTTACGCTTGACACATCTCCGTTACGAGCCAATAATGCGCGCCACTTGGCTACATAGCTCAGTTGGTTAGAGCATAGCATTCATAATGCTGGGGTCCGGGGTTCAAGTCCCTGTGTAGCCACCAAGTACTAAAAACGGCTTACCGAAAGGTAGGCCGTTTTTTTATGCCTCGAGAAAAGTGCTCCCTGTCCACAGGGCGGTTAGTCCCCACACTTCGCGGTTCTCTCCTACAGTTAACGCCAAAGCTAAACGCAGAGAGACCACCCTATGTACTGGGGCCTGGACGAGATCATTGTGTTTTTCATCGCGGTCGCCATTTTCTGCGTGGTGCTGGAACTCGCTTTTCGTCTCGGCCGTCATCACCGAACTCACAGCAGTGATTCGGCCCGATCCCACCTCACCGTTTTGCAAACCGCCCTCCTCGTTTTGCTCACGTTGTTGCTGGGTTTCAACTTCGCCATGGCCACTTCACGTTTCGAAGCGCGCAAGACACTGATTCAAGATGAAGTCACGGTCATCGGCTCGGCCTATCTGCGAGCGAAGTTGCTGCCGCCTGACCTGCGCGGGAAGGTGACAGCGCTGCTCAAGGATTATGTCTCGGCGCGGATTGAGTACCTGCGCGCCGGCACGGACGAGAAACTGCTGAAAACGGCCAGCGCATCGTCGCGGACGATCGAGGACCAGTTATGGAATCTGGCCACCGCCGCCGAGGCCCAGGGCGAAGCGACAGCCGCCATGAACCTGATGATCCAGTCGATGACCGACGTCTACAACGCCAATGAAAAGCGTCGCGCCGAGCAGGACAATCATGTCCCGGCAACCGTCATCAATCTGCTGTTCGTCGTGGCCATCGGCGCGTTGGGTTTGATCGCTTACAGCTATGGCCTGGGCCACCGTCGACGGCACGGCTCGACGGCCATTTTCGCGGTGCTGATTGCCATGGTCTTCACCCTCATCCTCGACCTGGATCAGCCCCGCAGCGGCTTCATCCGCGTCGGCGAAGAAAGCCTGCTGCGGTTGCAGGAGAATTTGAACCGCACGAGTTCGGGCAAAGAGAGGCCACGTCCGCGCCAATCCCGCCAGGAACGCATTGCCGACAATGTTGGTAACGCCCGCCCCCAGATCTGCCAGGTCCGCAGCCAGACCATCGCCTGCCAGTCACTGTCGGCGGGATAGAGCTGCTCAATCAGATTCAGTTTGATACGTCCCGCACTCGATCACAAAGTGGCATCGACCGCACCTGCGGCAGCGCGCGTGGTTTGCGTCGCTTCCGTTCGGCCGATAAAGTCCCCTGATCTTTCCCACGGACGGAGTGCCCCCACGTGTTCTCAGCCTTTCACTTGAGCCGCTATCGCCTGTCAGCCTTTTCGCTGATCGCCGCAGCTTTAACCCTCGCAGCCTGTAGCGCCCCGACCACTTCAACGTTGCCTGTCGCGCCCGAAGCCGCGTCAGGTTATCGCGCCGACCTGCAGACCCAATACGCCTCGAAACACATGGCAGCCGCGGCCAATCCGCTGGCGGCCGAGGCTGGGCGGGAGATGTTGCGTCAGGGCGGTTCGGCAATCGATGCCGCGATTGCGATGCAAGCCGTGCTGACCTTGGTCGAGCCACAATCTTCAGGCATTGGCGGTGGTGCCTTTATCGTGCTCTGGGATGGCAAGGCGGTGCGCACTTATGACGGTCGCGAAACCGCTCCGGCCGGCGCCACCGAGAAGCTGTTCCTGCAAGCCGACGGTAAACCGATGCCGTTCACCCAGGCGCAGATTGGCGGTCGTTCAGTCGGGACACCGGGCGTGTTGCGGGCCCTTGAGTTGGCCCATCAGAAACACGGTCGTCTGCCCTGGGCACAGCTGTTCGAACCGGCGATCAAACTCGCGGATCAAGGTTTCGCCATCTCGCCACGCCTACACCAGTTGATCGCTTCGGATTCGTCCATTCGACGCTCGCCGGACATGGCCGCCTACTTCCTGAATGCCGATGGCAGCCCGAAAGCCGCAGGCACCCCACTGAGAAACCCGGCACTGGCCGCGGTGTTCAAACGCATCGCCAAGGAAGGACCGGACGCGTTGTACAAAGGCCCCGTTGCACAGGAAATCGTCGCCAAGGTTCAGGGCCACGCCAACCCGGGCAGCCTGTCGTTGAACGACCTCAACGGCTACAGCGCCAAGGAGCGCGCGCCGCTGTGCACCGACTACAAACGCTGGCAGGTCTGCGGCATGCCGCCACCGTCGTCGGGCGGAATTGCCGTGGCGCAGATCCTCGGCACCTTGCAGGCCCTGGAAACCCGTGACCCGCGTTTTGCCCTGGCGCCGCTCAAACCGGTCAAGACCAACAAACCTGCGGGCATCGAACCGGCGCCTGAAGCCGTGCACCTGATCTCCGAGGCCGAGCGCCTGGCTTACGCCGACCGCGCGCTGTACGTGGCCGACGCAGACTTCGTGCCCGTCCCCGTCAAAGGTCTGGTGGCCCCTGCGTATCTGGCCGACCGCGCGGCCCTGATCGGCGATCGCAGCATGGGCACGGCCAAACCCGGCACCCCGCCGGGCATTCAGGTCGCCTACGCACCGGACCGCTCGCCGCTGCGCATTTCCACCTCGCAAGTGGTGGCGGTGGATGACGAAGGCGGCGCCGTGTCCATGACCACCACGGTGGAATCCGCGTTTGGCTCGCACCTGATGGTTCAGGGTTTCCTGCTGAACAACCAGATGACCGACTTCTCGTTCATCCCCGAAGAGAATGGCCAGAAGGTTGCCAACCGCGTCGAACCCGGCAAACGCCCACGCTCGTCCATGGCACCGACCCTGATTTTCGACCGTCAGAGCGGCGAATTCCTCGCCACCATCGGCTCCCCCGGCGGCTCGCAGATCATCGAATACGTCGCCAAATCCACCATCGGCCTGCTCGACTGGAACCTCGACCCACAAACCGCCATCAGCCTACCCAACTTCGGCAGCCGCAACGGCCCGACCGAACTGGAACAGGGGCAGTTCAGCCCGGCGCTGATTCAAACGCTGAAAGACAAAGGCCACAGCGTGAACGAGATCGACATGACCAGCGGGACCCAGGCGATTGTGCGGGTCAAGGATGCGCAAGGGAAAACGTCGCTGGCGGGCGGGGCCGATCCGCGGCGTGAGGGGGCGGCGTTGGGGGATTGAGTCTTACGTGGGAATGAGCAAGGGCTTACCGGGAGGTAGGCCCTTTTTTACACCTGATACATCCTGATCGGCCACTTCACGCAGCCTTTTCCTACCTACAAATGACTGCTTCTTGGATAGAGTCGGCACTCACAAACAGTAAGACGCAATCGACGCTGATACCGTCGAGATGGAGTAACCCATGAACATCCGCCCCATTCACACCGACGAGGAATATCGTGCAGCCCTCAAGAACGTGTCAGCGTTGTTCGACAACGAACCAGAGCCTGGCACTCCTGAGGGTGATTACTTCGACATTATGATCACGCTGATCGAAGCCTATGAATCGAAGCGGTTGCGTCAGCAGACGAATCAGGCCGACATACCCAAAATGATATGAGACGCCGTGAGCGTCGCCATCGAGCTGGATGACGACTTCGGAGGTCACGGCGCGCCTGATTCAACCTAGCGAGAGATCTTCAGCGCCTGTCGCGCCTGATGCTTCTCCAGCGCGAGGTCGATCAAACGGCTGACCAACTCGCTGTAAGTCATACCAGTGGCCTGCCATAGCTTGGGGTACATGCTGATGCGGGTGAATCCGGGCAACGAGTTGATCTCATTGATCAGCACTTCGCCACTCTCGGTCAGGAATACGTCGACCCGCGCCAGCCCGGAACAGCCCAGCACCTGAAACGCCTCGACGGCCAGGGCACGGATGCGCTCACTGGCTTCGATGCTGATGTTTGCCGGCACCAACACTTCCGCCGCTTGAGCGTCGATGTATTTGCTGTCGTAGGAATAAAACCCGCTACGCACCACGATTTCGCCGCAACCGCTGGCGATGGCGTCTTCGTTGCCGAGCACCGCGCACTCAATCTCGCGGCCACGGACGGCGGACTCGACCAGGACTTTCTCATCGAACCCCAAGGCCAGCTCCACCGCTGCCGCGTACTCGGTTTCATCATTCACCTTGCTGACGCCCACGGAAGATCCCTGGTTCGCCGGTTTGACGAACAGCGGCAAGCCGAGTTTGCCTTGCACCTCGGCGAACCCGGTGCGCGCTGCGGTGGCGCGGGTCAGGGTGACGAACGGCGTGACCGCCAACCCGGCGTCACGCAGCAGGCGCTTGCTGATGTCCTTGTCCATGCAGACGGCCGAACCAAGCACATCGGAGCCGACAAACGGCAGATCGGCCATGCGCAGCAAGCCTTGCAGGCAACCGTCTTCGCCCAGGGTGCCGTGGACGATCGGGAAGATCACATCGACGTGTCCCAGCATTTCCTGACTGGAGGTTTCCACCAACTGCTGACTGGCCTTGCCCGGCACGACGGCCAGTTCGCGGTTGGATTGATTAAGGGCGATCAGCGCCGGGTTTTCCTGGTTGAGCAGGAAGTTCGAAGGGTCATTCAGGTGCCAGTGGCCTTGCTTGTCGATGCCGATCAGCACCGGCTCGAAGCGCGAACGGTCCAGGGCATCGACGATGTTTTTCGCCGATTGCAGCGACACTTCGTGTTCAGCCGAACGGCCGCCAAAAATAATACCTACCCGCAGTTTGCTCATTCAGAACTCCTCAACGATTGGCCACCAGATGCGCGCCGAACAGCAGATAGCAACTGCCGGCGAAGCGATCCAGCCATTTACGCGAACGATCATAAGCACCCGCCACCCGCCGGCTGGCGAACAGCAGCGCCACGCTGCAATACCAACTGAATGACAAGGTCGCCATGGTCAGCACGGCCAGCGCCAGCAACATCGGTGGCGGCGAGGCCGGCATGGCCGTAGCGAAAATTGTCGCAACGAACAGCGCGGCCTTGGGATTGGTCATGTTGCCCACAAAGCCCCGGCCATAAGCCGAGAGCAGCGTGCGACCGGCGACATTCAGCGAGCCGTTATCGCCCGGCACACTCGGTGGTTTGCGTTTGAACTGCTTCAAACCCAGATAGATCAGGTAACAACCGCCGGCAATCTTGAAGCTCAGGTAGAGCGTCGGCGCTGCGCTGAACAGCGACTTGATGCCCAGACCACCCGCCAACCCCCAAAGCACCGTGCCCGTGGCCACGCCGAGTGCGGCGACGACCCCGTGGCGCCGGGAGCAACTGGCAGCCAGTTGCGCGGTGTTGAAGAAGTTCGGCCCCGGCGTCACCACCGCAACCGTCCACAACAGCGCCAATGACAACAACGGGGCAGCGTAGCTCAGGTGGGATATTTCCATGATGTGGAGCGCCTTCGTGGCTTAAAAACATGCAACACCTTGCAACATTAGTCGGGTTATTTCTACCGGCCGGGTGATTCGATCGGCAGCAGACAGGCGGTTGGTCAGTGGGGTAACGTGTTCAGCATTGAGTTCAAGGCAACACCACCATGGCCAAGCACACGCCTCCCATCGATTGGTTCCACCGCGCGCCCGACGTTGGCGGGCTTCAGCGTTTCGAGGCGTTTTTTGCCGGACACGGCTACGACCTTCACCGTCACGATACCTACGCCATTGGCCATACACTGGCCGGGGTGCAGAGTTTTCAGTACCGCGGTGGCTGGCGCCACAGTCTGCCGGGCGGGACCATGGTGCTGCACCCGGACGAAGTTCACGATGGCGAAGCCGGCACCGAGACCGGGTTCCAGTACCGAATGATGTACATCGAACCGGCGCTGATCCAGCAAATGCTCGGCGGCCAGCCGTTGCCGTTTATCAAGACTGGCCTGTCAGCCGATCCACGTTTGTTCACCGCCACCGCCGTGCTGCTGCGAAGCCTCGATTGCCCCCTCGAACCTCTGGAAGAGCAAGACGCGCTGTTCGATCTGGCCCAAGCCTTGAACAGCGTTTCCGGCGTGCCTGCCACACGCCAGAGCTTCGACTACGTGGCCGCCGAACGCGCGCGCGAATTCATCCACAGCGCGCTGGATCGCACCGTGACGCTGGAAGAACTGGCGCAACACAGCGGTCGAGATCGCTGGAGTCTGTCGCGGGATTTTCGCCTGTTGTTCGGCACCAGCCCTTATCGATACCTGACCATGCGCCGCCTCGACCTGGTCCGCTCGCTGTTGATCCAGGGCCAGTCACTGGTCAGCGCCGCGCTGATCGCCGGCTTCACCGATCAGAGCCACATGACCCGGCAATTCAGCAAAACCTACGGCTTGTCGCCGGCACGCTGGATGAAAATGCACCGCCGCTGAGCCACGCACAATCGTTCAAGAAGCCCACCGATGCGCTGGTTATCGTGGATGCACGATCAAACCACGAGAGCTGCTGCATGAACGCTTACGAAAGCCTTAATTTCGCTGAGAAAATCTCCAGGATCGGGCCGTACTGGACGCCCAGGGTCATCGCCGAAATGAACGACTACCAGTTCAAGGTGGTGAAACTGCTGGGGGATTTCATCTGGCACGATCACCAGGATACCGACGAAACCTTCATCGTCCTCGAAGGACAACTGCGGATCGACTTTCGCGATGGCCACGTGCTGGTGAACGCCGGCGAAATGTATGTGGTGTCAAAAGGTGTCGAGCACAAACCGTTCGCCGAGCAGGAGGTGAAACTCCTGCTGATCGAGCCCAAGGGTGTGCTGAACACCGGGAGCCAAGGTGGCGAGCGCACTGCGCAAAATGACGTCTGGGTCTGAAAGGCAGGCGGCTTACGGCTGCAAGGTTTTGCCGTCTACTGGATCGCCGATTTTCAGGAAATGTCCGCCCGCCACATGGTGCAAGGTGCGCAACGCGTCTTGCCCTTCGAAGTGCCAGCGACCGTCACTGAACACTCGCTCGTCCGCCTGAGCGGCAATCACTTCGGCCAGAAACAGATCGTATTGCTGGTGATTTTCGGGTTCCGGCAGCAGTCGGCATTCCAGCCAGGCGACGCAGCCTTCAAGCATCGGCGCATCGATCAATTCAGCGCTGAACGTCGGCAAATCATAGATCTGGAACTTGTCCCGGCCTTGATCCCGGGTCAATTCCAGGCCGGACGTCGAACCCACCGTCTGGACGATATCGGCTTGGGCGGCGCAGGGAACATTCAGCACAAATGTGCCCGAAGCCTCCAGCAATTGCCGTGTCCAGGTGGACTTGTCCAGCACCACGGCAATTTTCGGCGGCTCGAAATCCAGCGGCATGGCCCAGGCCGCCGCCATGATGTTGCGCTGACCGTCGTGGGCCGCGCTGACCAGCACGGTCGGGCCGTGATTGAGCAGACGATACGCCTTGGGCAAAGGAACCGGACGGCGGTGAGAAACGCTCATGATGGCTGCTCCTGGGAAAAACGCCGATTGTAGCGATTTACGCCGCGATGGCAGGCATCAAGTCGCTAGCTGATTGGCAAACTGCCCGACCGCGTTCACCACTTTCTGTGCACCATCCTGAATTTCGACAATCACCGTCCCCGCCTCTGCCGCCAGCGCCAGCCCCTGTTCAGCCTGGAGTTTGCCCTCGGTCATCAGCGCCACGGCGTTGCGCGCCATGTCCTGGTTCTGCCGCACTACGCCGACAATCTCATCGGTTGCCTGGCTGGTGCGCGAAGCCAATTGCCGGACCTCATCCGCCACCACCGCGAAGCCACGTCCCTGTTCCCCGGCCCGAGCCGCTTCGATGGCCGCGTTGAGCGCCAGCAGGTTGGTCTGTTCGGCAATCCCGCTGATGGTTTTGACGATGGTGCCGATCACCAGCGACTGCTCGTTCAGCGCTTCGATGCCTTCGCCGGCGGTTTGCATGTGCGAAGCAAGGTCACGCATCACGTTGACCGCCTGGGTCACCACCGCATTCCCGCGCTGCGCGCTGCTGTCGGTTTGCTGCGAGGTGCTATAGGCAATGTTGGCGGCTTCGGCGACGGCTTGCTCCTGATTGACTTGATCGGTAATCACCGTGGCGAATTTCACCACTTTGTAGAGTTTGTTGTTGGCATCGACCACCGGATTGTAGGAAGCCTCCAGCCAGACCACGCGACCGTGGCTGTCGATGCGCTTGAAACGGGCGGCGACGAACTCGCCTGCATTCAAGCGGCGCCAGAAGTCTTGGTACGCGGTGCTGTTGTAATCCTCGGGTTCGCAGAACATGCGGTGATGTTTGCCCTGGATTTGCGCCAGGCTGTAACCCATACTACTGAGGAACCGTTCGTTGGCCGCCAGCACGTTGCCATTGAGGTCAAACTCGATCACTGCCGTGGAGCGCACAAGCGCGCCGATCAGGTTCTCATGCTCACGAGACGCCTCGATGGTGCGGGTCAGGTCACTGGAGTAAATCGAGAAGTGCTTGATCCGGCCCTCCGCGGACCGAACCGGCTGCACGATCGAGCGCAGCCAGGCTTCCTGGCCATTGCCGCGCAACAAACGCACCGTGCCGGCAAAGTGCTCGCCACGGGTCAGTGCGACCTTGAAGCGCTTGTGGAATTCGTCCGACTTCACATGGGCCGGGACGATGTCTTCGATGTGTCGCCCTATCAGGTCGTTGCTTTTGTAAAGCATCTCGCCGATGAAGTTCTGGTTGACCGATTGAATCCGCCCATCGGCATCGAGGGTCAGGACCAGCATCTCGCTTTCCAGGCTTTCCTTCACTTGCTGGAGGCTGGAGAGTTCTTCGCGAAGAGCCGACAGCTCCTGCTTCAAGCGTTTGTTGAACATGGGATACACCGATGGACAGGGAAAGAAAGCGGCATGCAGCCTAGCCATCGGCCTAAAGGATATTTTCTGAAGAGTGTTTCAGGGTTGTCCTACAAAAATAGTTGCGGTGTGCTCATCTGATCAACTGACACGGTTTAGCCGTGCCATCACGTCTTCCATCTTCGGCCGTCGCGCCGCCCATTCCTGTCGCGTAATGCCCAGCATCACCACATCGACTCTGACGTTGTCCTTGATGATGTTCTGCCGTCGCACGCCTTCAACGGAAAAGCCGAACTTCTGGTGCAGGCTGATCACCGCCGGGTTGCTCTGTAACACCTCACAGTTGAGCTTTTCCAGACCTGCCACACCAAACGCGTGGTCCAGAAGCCAGAACTCCAATCGACTGCCCAGCCCTTGTCCCTGCAGATCGCTATCGAGATAAAAAGCCCAGTCAGCCGTTTTGTGCAATGTGCTGATCGCGTTCAGCGACACCACGCCACGGGCTGCGCCGTCGAGCATGAGTACGAACACCGATTGACGGAGATTGTCCGTTAACGAGTCAAGCCAGGCAGCATGCTCGGCCTCGGATATCTCATGATCGGTGTACATGTATTGGCGAACATCAGGCTGATTGCGCAAATCGCGCACCCGCGACTGAACCTGACGGGACACTTCAAGGATGGGTACCAATTGCACTGATGCTGCTCCTTTGCATTGTGTTGCTTTTGTACATCGCAGGACCCCTTCAACAGTCACTAAACGCAGGAAGCCGCGCTGCGACTTCCGACATTAGGCATCCGCGTCCCGAAATACGCGGCACAGCTCACACCCACTGCCCCCATCACCGCGCAGAAGATCACGCAGATCCATGGGCTCCACGGCATCAGACCGATCAGCAGCAACGGTGTGATACTCGCCCAGACGGCGTAGGCAATGTTGTAGGTGAAGGAAATCCCCGAGACACGAATCCGCGCCGGGAACAGGCTGACCATCACCGACGGCACCGCGCCGACCACTCCGCAACCAAGGCCGGCCACCGCGTACGCCAGACCGATCCAGCCGCCTCCGATGATCAGGCAGGTATAGAGCACGCCGATACCCAAAGGCAGCAGCAAGCTATAGAGCATCACGGTGCGCCAGGCGCCAATGCGGTCGACCAGCAGCCCGGCAAGTACACAGCCGATATTCAGAAAGACAATGCCCAAGGCACTCAGGGCGAAGGTGTGGCTGGCGGTCATACCGAAGGTTTTCTGCATCATGGTTGGGGTGATCACCACGAACACCACCACTGCCGAGGTCAGTACGCAGGTGAGGATCATCGCCGGCAGCATGGCCAGGCGGTGTTCACGCAAGACCGTGCGCAGCGGCAGTTCGACGGCCGCATCACGTTGGGCCTGCATGGCCATGAACACCGGGGTTTCGCTGAGCCAGCGGCGTAGCCAGACGCCAATCACGCCAAACACGCCGCCCAGCAGGAACGGGTAGCGCCAGGCGTAATCAAGGATTTCTGCCGGGGTGAATGCCTGTGCCAGAAACGTCGCCGTCAGTGCGCCGATCAGGTAACCAAACGTCAACCCGGCCTGCAGGAAACCGAGGGCATAACCGCGATGCCCGACCGGTGCATGTTCGGCGACGAAGACCCAGGCACTCGGCACTTCACCGCCCACCGCCGCGCCCTGGAGGATTCGCAGCGCCAACAGCAGCAGCGGTGCGAAATAACCGATTTGAGCGTAGGTCGGCATGATGCCGATCAACAGGCACGGCAGCGCCATCATCAGGATGCTCAGGCTGAAGACCTTCTTGCGGCCCAGTCGATCGGCGAAATGCGCCATCAGAATCCCGCCCAATGGCCGCGCCAGATAACCGGTCGCGAAGATCCCGAAGCTTTGCAGCAGTCGCAGCCACTCAGGCATTTCCGGCGGGAAGAACAGCTGGCTGAGGGTCAGGGCGAAAAATACGAAAATGATGAAATCGTAGATTTCCAGCGCGCCGCCAAGAGCCGCAAGGCCGAGGGTCTTGTAATCCGAGCGGGTGAACGGCGCCGGGTGCGAGTGGGTGATGGCAGTCATGAAAAGAACTCTGGCATAGGCAAAAACCAAGGCGCCCATGGTCTACGCAAACGCGCCAACGGACAACCCGTTAGACCAAAGTCCTGGATGCGTAAAACCTGGTCACAAATTTGAACCGATTGTTTTACTGTTGGCAGCTGTCTAGACGGACCTTCTCGGCCCCAAAGACCACAACAAACATAAAAATCCGAGGTACACCCGTGGCTGCTGATATCGAAGATACCCGCTCTGCCCGCTTTGCCCTGCGCTGCTCAAGTTTTGCCGAACGCTGGTTTCCTGACTCCTGGGTGTTTGCTGCACTGGCGGTGATTATCGTCGCCGTGGCCACCCTGTTCATGGGCGCCAAACCCTCCGCCGCCGCCATGGCCTTCGGTGACGGCTTCTGGAGCCTGATCCCGTTCACCATGCAAATGGCTTTCGTGGTGATCGGCGGTTATGTGGTCGCCAGCTCGCCGCCGGCAGTGAAACTGATCGACCGGCTGGCGCGGATCCCGAAAAACGGCCGCTCGGCCGTGGCCTGGGTGGCGTTGATCTCCATGGTCGCTTCGCTGCTGAACTGGGGGCTGTCGCTGGTGTTTGGCGGTTTGCTGGTGCGCGCCCTCGCCCGCCGTACCGATCTGAAAATGGACTACCGCGCTGCCGGCGCTGCCGCCTATCTGGGTCTGGGCGCGGTGTGGGCCTTGGGCCTGTCCTCGTCCGCCGCGCAATTGCAGGCCAACCCGGCCAGCCTGCCGCCGTCGATTCTGTCGATCACCGGGGTGATTCCTTTCACGCAAACGATCTTTCTCTGGCAGTCCGGGGTGATGTTGCTGGCGCTGATCGTGATCTCGCTGGTCATTGCCTACGCCACTGCACCCGGCCCGAACTCGGCCCGTGATGCCGAAGCCTGCGGCGTCGATCCAAGCTTTAACCTGCCGCCGTTGCAACCGCGCACCCGACCCGGCGAATGGCTGGAACACAGCCCGTTGCTGACGATTTTGCTGGTGCTGCTGGCGGCCGGATGGCTGTTCCACGAGTTCTCGACCAAACCGGCGATCAGTGCGATTTCCGGACTGAACACCTACAACTTCCTGTTCATCATGCTCGGTGCCCTGCTGCACTGGCGTCCGCGCAGCTTCCTTGACGCAGTGTCTCGCGCGGTCCCCACCACCACGGGCGTACTGATTCAGTTCCCGCTGTACGGCTCGATCGCCGCGCTGATGACCACCGTCAAAGGCACTGACGCTCAGACGCTGGCTCACCACATCTCGACCTTTTTCGTACAAATCGCGTCCCATGACACCTACGCGCTGCTGATGGGCGTGTACTCGGCGATCCTCGGTTTCTTCATCCCGTCCGGCGGCGGTAAGTGGATCATCGAAGCGCCGTATGTCATGCAAGTGGCCACCGACCTGAACTACCACCTGGGCTGGGCCGTGCAGATCTACAACGCCGCCGAAGCCCTGCCGAACCTGATCAACCCGTTCTACATGCTGCCGCTGCTGGGCGTGCTCGGGTTGAAGGCGCGGGACTTGATCGGGTTTTCGTTCGTGCAACTGCTGGTGCACACGCCGCTGGTGCTGTTTCTGCTGTGGGCGCTGGGGACGACGCTGACGTATACGGCGCCGGTGATGCCTTGAGGTGAAAAAAGGGCCGATATATCTATCGGCCCCTACTTCTTGTTCGGTCTAGTCTGTTTCAGTATGTATGCGCCCCGCCTACGAGGGCCCCACACGCTGAAAGGATCTGAGCATGTTCAAATTCGCAGGATTGACCCTCGCGGCCCTCACCCTGAGTGCTGCCGCCCATGCCGATATCGGCCTGAAGCTGGGCAGTACCGAACGCGTCACCCGCCTCTTCGCTTACCCCAACAACTGCAACGTGATCTGCTTTCGCAACTGGACGCTGGAGCAAACGGTCGAGCATTACCTGACCCAAAGCGTGCAGCGCGATGGTTACAGCGCGGCGAAAGTGCTGGTCAAAACCGATAATAATCAGCTCTACGCCGAAATCACCGGGGTACCCCGCAGCTACGAAAAACCGCTGGCGGCGTTACTCGATGCCGGTGATCTGGCCTATACCGGCGCCAGCAAGCTGAATGCCGATGGCAAGTGGGCATACAGCTGGTATCTGTTCCTGCCACTGGGCATGGCCCTGGAAAACCGCAAAAGCATCGAATTGCTGCACTTCCCACCCGACTATTCGCTGACCCAGGCTCAGGATTACCTGCGATCCGCCACCACCGATCGCTGGGCCACACTGTTGACTGTCAACGGAATTCCGGCCGACCAGACGCCGGGCTACCAGACCATCATCGACATTGCACCGATTGCCGCGCCATCCAACGCCGGCAAGGATCTGGAAGGCGTCTACGACTACTTCAAGGACTACCAGACCACCATGGTCAAGCAACTCAGCCAGAACGCCAGTGGTGCGGCGTTGCCGATGGTCGCCTTCGGCGCGCCGGTGCGTAACTGGATCAAGCAGCAATACGGGCCGACCGTGAATGTGCTGGGCCTGGTCAGCATCAGTCCGAGCGACGGGGTGAAAGTGCCCGTTCTGGGTTCCAACCACCCAAGCTACATTTGGTACGCCGCCGACCCGGAAAGCTATACCGGCAAAGATGCACAGGCCAAGGCCGACACGGCGGGCCTTAAAGTCATGGGCCAGGATTTGAGTGCCGCGTGCTGGCAGGCCGCGATGGGCCGCCAACCGGACACTAATCCCGACATTGAACTGAGAAGCTGCACCCAAACCTGGCAAGTGGCCCAGGCAGAAAAAACCTGCGAGCTTTTCTACACCTCGATTCGCAACCTGTCGCCCGACAAAGCTGTGGCCAAGTGCGCAACGGCGCCGATCAAATCTCAGCTCAAACAGCTGAAAGCACCGGTCCCCGAGACCGCGATCCCTACCCCGGCACTGTAAAACGATGAACGGCCGGCCTACTGTCACTTATGACAGTAGACCGGCCGTTTCATTTGCGAGAGGCTTGAATCGCACCCTTGTGCTGCAGGGCTGACAGGATCGTCAGCTGATTGCGCTCGCAGCACCCAGCCAAAACAAGGATCGTTATGAAAACCCACGTCGCACACGAGACGCTTGCACAACCTCCCGATGGGATTTATCCATTTGCGGAGCTGCCCGTTCGTCTTGGATTTCCCTCCAGGACCGACTTCGAGATTATCGACAACATCCACGGATCAGCGGCAGCCGTCGCAGTGCTTCGGGACTTTCCACGCATCAGCCGAATTTGTCGGGCGTCGGGGCACCTGCTGCCTTATCGCTGTCGGCATACCCGGCAACTGGCCCATGGCATCCATGTCTACGACCCGCGCTTCTGCGGGCTGCTGCGACACTCCTGCGACCCAAACGTATTTCTCGACATGAGCGAGCTGTGGTTGTGGGCACTGAAGGACATCAAAAAAGGCGATCGACTGACGATGGACTACGCCACCACCGAAGACAAACTCATGCGTCAGTTCGCCTGCCAGTGCGGTTCGTTCGACTGCCGTGGCTGGATCACCGGCTACGATGAATCGCCGAACGCCGACGGCCAGTTGTTTCTGCAGCACTGGCGCCGGCGAAGTCTATGCTGAAGGGCGTTACAACGCCTCGACCGGACGCAGACGGTATTGCGGCGGCAATTGCTCGAAACCGCTGATGGTGGCGTTCAGGCTTTTCCAGCGACCGTCCTTGATGCCGTAGATGCAGCCGTGAATCGACAGGCTCTGCCCGCGATGCCAGGCGTTTTGCACAATGCTGGTGTGTCCGACGTTGGCCACTTGCTGGATTACGTTGTATTCGCAGAGGCGGTCGACCCGCTCTTCTTCAGTGGGCAATTTGGCGAGCTCTTCGCGTTTTTCATAATAGAGATCGCGAATCGAGCGCAGCCAGCCGTCGATCAGGCCCAGCTGACGGTCCTGCATTGAGGCACGCACACCGCCGCAGCCATAGTGGCCGGTCACGAGGATGTGTTTGACCTTCAGCACATCGACTGCGTACTGAATCACCGACAGGCAGTTGAGGTCGGTGTGCAGCACTACGTTGGCCACGTTACGGTGTACAAACAGATCGCCGGGCAGCATGCCGACGATCTCGTTCGCCGGCACCCGGGCGTCGGAGCAACCGATCCACAGGTATTCCGGGGTTTGCTGACGGGCCAGCTTGGCGAAGAAATCAGGATCTTCTTTGGTGATCGCGTCAGCCCAACGCTCGTTGTTATCAATCAGATCTTGTAATTCGTTCATGCAATGAAGCCTCGAGAATGATGCGTTTCTATGACAGACAACCATCTGTCGGGGTCACGCGCCAGATGCAGATACCCGGTTTTCCATGCCGGAGGAATTCTCAGCAGCCCAGAGGGTCCACCCTAGTAAGGCCTACAGTATGAGGAATTGCCATGACTGATTCACGACGTCCGTTCGATGCGACTCAACCCGAGCCCATCGATGACAACGAAGACCGCATGGGCTCGATGCATGAGCTGGATTTCGACGAGGAAGAACCCAGCGCCAAAATCGGCGACGAGCTGACGCAAACGGAACGTGAACGCCTGATGCCTCGCGAACGCGTACGTGAAGCTGGTATGACCGGGGCCTCGACCGATGACCATGAGTCTACCGACGACGACATGAGCCCGGAAACCCTGATCCGTGAAGACGGCGCACGGGACGCCCACGAAGCGGGTGAAGGGGGCCAGGCCGATTGGGATTTGAGCATTGTCGATGAAGACGACATTGGCGGAGGGAACGGGCTGGATGAAGAGGAACTGGCGCGGCGGGATCCGCTGGACGGTAATCGTTGATCTGTGGCGAGGGAGCTTGCTCCCGCTCGGCTGCGAAGCAGTCGTAAAATTTCAGGACCGCTTCGCGGCCTAGCGGGAGCAAGCTCCCTCGCCACATTAGCTGTAGCTCAATCGACCAAAGTGCAGGCCATTACCACGGCATCTTCACGCCCACCCACCGCCGGGTAGTAATCGCGCCGCCGACCAATCTCGTTAAACCCGTAACGCTCATACAACTTGAACGCGCCACGGTTGCTGTCGCGCACTTCCAGAAAACATTCCCGCGCCTTGGCGTCATACGCCCGGGACATCAGATGCTCCAGCAGCGTCAAGCCCAGGCCACGGCCCTGGTTCTCCGGTTTGACGGTGATGTTCAGCAGATGCGCTTCATCAAGAATGATCTGCACCACCCCGTGGCCGACCTGCTGCTGACCTTCAAACATCAGCCATATCTGATATTTACCCAGCCCATCGAGAAAAATCCCGCGAGTCCAGGGATGACTGTAAGCCGCGTATTCGATTTTCAGTACAGCGTCCAGGTCCGCCTCGGTCATCGGGCGGAACGATACAGCGTCACTCATTCGATTCTTTCCAACGCGCCATCAGCCGACGCATGGCTTGCCAGACATCAGCCTTACGCTGTGGCTCTTCCATTAATAATTCCAGACCCGGCAGGGCCCAGACCGAGCCCAGGCCGTCGACCTGGAGTTCACGGTTGAAGGATTCGGCGTTCGCCTCACCGGCGAAACGCACCGCCGGCAGGCCGATCAGCCACACGCAGACGCACGGTGCGTCTTCCAGCCGGGCCGAGAGAAAACCTTGCACGAAGTCGCGAGCCGCTTCCGGGCCTTGATCCATGGTGCCCCGAGACAACAGCGGCCAACGCACCGGCTCGCCGACGATCTGCGGGCTGTCCGGCAGACCGGCGGCGCGCAGCATGTCTTTGAGCAATAGATAGGCAGGGTCGCGAGTCTGGAACGATTCGCCTGTGGGTAACTCCACCAGCAGCAGGCAACGCCCGGCCCGCAGCAATTGCAGGGCGAAACGCGGTGGCGGCACGACGGGCGCCCTGGCCACAACCGGAGCGGCCTCTTCTTCAACCTTGGCATTCGTGCGCGTGCTGGCCAACGATGGCCGCGGCACCTCGATTTTCACCCGCTCGGCCGGTTTGACCAGCGGTTCCACGGGCGAATCAGCCACAGGTGCGGGCGCAACCGGAGCAACCGGCGCGACGACCAACGGCTCGGGCATCTCCAGCAACTCAGGGCGCGAGGGCGCAGCAAAGGGCAATTCGGTGCGCGGCAGCCAGTTGACCACCTGCATGGCGGTCAAATAAGCGCGACGACGGGACTCGATAAGCAAAGGTCGGCCACTTGTGGATAACTAAAGTGCGGTGATTCTACCGCCCTTCGCTCAAGATCGCCCACGCTTGATCGATAGAAAGCCAACTGTCCGTCCCGAGAGTGAATCGCAACGGGCGTGATGCAGTACAATCGCGACTTTTAATCGCCAACCAGCCGGCCATTCCGATGATCGAACCCAAGCGCGTCTTGCGCGCCCTCGCTGAACACTGGGCACTTCTGGAGCCACTGTGCGAGCACTTCGACCAAGGCACCTTGAGCCTCAACGAATTGCGTTCACAGTTGGCCGCCCAGCAACTGGACAGTACGCCGCAGGACATCACCAGCCTGCTGGACGTGTGGATCCGCCTCGACATTCTGGTTCCCGTGGCGAAAAGCCCGAACCGTTTTGAACTCAACGCGCAGATCCACGACTTCCTCGCCTACCTGCGCCGTGAGCACCGTCTGGGCCTGTGCCTGGAAATCGAAGCCTATTTGCGCCACCTCGAACGCCTGGCCGGTTATATCCAGGACGCCTTCGACATCCGCGACGGCCACGACCTGGCGCGCCAGTTGCGCCTGCTCGACATGCGCGTACGGGACGTATTGAAGAAACTCGCCAACGACGAACAGGCCCTGGTGGCCGTCGCCGAGCGCGCCAAGACCAGCGACCGGCAGATTCCCCTGCGCCAGCGTTACGCCGAAGTACTGGCGACCTGGGACGAATACGTCGAGCCGATGATTCAGTTGGTGAACGCCGACGGCGCCTTCGAACAAGGCGTGCGCAAGGTCGAGAACGTGCTGCTGAAGATGCTCACCGAGCAGCAGCGCCTCGGCCATCTGGTCGATGACGACATGCTGCTGCGCACTCACGCGCGCATCCTCGAGATGCAGACCAGCGCCCAGCTGACGTTGCGTCATGCCCGCGAGCTATTGCTGCCGCTGCGTGAAGAAGCCCGTCGGCACAACGCCGTGACCCGTGGCGCGGCGTTGGCCTTGTCGGCCATTCGTCGCAAAGGCATCGATGCGGTGCCACAAGCGGCGATGCCGATGTTCACCCGCCCGCAAAGCACCTTTCTCGGCAGCGCCAGTCAGGTCGAAGCCTACGTTTACGCTTTGGCCCGTTTCGAGCCGAAACCGGCGCGCTTCCCCAAGGCCCACAAAACGCAGAAAGGCGAAGCGCCGCGCGCGCCACGTACGGTTCGGGAAATGCTCGAACGCTGCGAAGACGCCCTGCCGATGCCGGACCTGATGACCTGGTTGCTGGAGCAGGAACCGGACGGCGCTACCGACGAATTGCTTTACTGGTTCTCGCGCCTGTCGCGGGAGAAGCGCTTCACCCGCGAGCGTCTGGAACGCCGCGATTACCACACTCACGAGCATCAGGTCAGCCTGCGCTCCTTCGCCCTGCTCTCGGCCCGCGACACCGCCGCCGAGGATTCTGCGAGCACCCCACATGCATCTTGATCTAAACGAACTGTCCCAGCTGGCGCCGATCTTTCGCGAGCTGTTCAAGGGCTACCACGTCAGCCGCCGCGACCCGGAGCTCTACGCACAACTGTCGAACTTCCAGGACCAGTACCGCACGCTGTTCAAGGCATTGGGCTTTGAACTGGTCTGCGACACCCGTGGTTTCTACTACTTCGTCCCGGACCTCGCGGCGGCAGCGGTGAACAAGACCGCGCAACGTCTGGCGCTGTTCACCTTCATCCTCGTCGAGCATCTGGCCGATCAGGGCCGCGACCCGGTCGCCGTGCTCGACGGTGGCAGCCTCGGCCGCGATGAATTGCCATCGCTGCTGGAGAAATACCGCGACCTGTTTATCCAGGCCGAAGTGCAGACCGTCGAAGAACTCGAAGAAAAAATCATGCGCCGCATGACTCAGCTCGGTTTTGCCGGTGAAGAAAACGGCATCTACCGTTTCCTGCCGCCGATGCACCGTTTCCTCGATGTCTGCCTGTCGGTCCAGCAGGACCGTGATCTGGCGGCCAGCCTGCACAGCGTGTTGCCTCTGCCGGTGCCGGTTCTGATCGACGACGACAGTGACGAAAAGCTGCTGCAAACCGATGATCCGCTCGACTTGAGTGACTTCGAAGAAGAAAGCGAAGAAGACGCCATGGCCCGCGCCATTGCCGAAGAACAGGAGACCGACGCATGAGCAAGGAACGCTACGGCATTCGCCGCTTTGCCCTTTTGAACACCGCCGGTTACAGCCTCGGCCTGTTCCCGCTGGAAGAACCGTTGTCGGTTTACGGCGCGAACAACCTCGGTAAATCCGCCTCGATCAACGCCTTGCAGTTCCCGATCCTGGCGCGCATGTCGGACATGAGTTTCGGCAAGTACAGCCTGGAACAATCCCGGCGTTTCTACTTCGCCTCGGACACCAGTTACATCCTGGTCGAAGTCTCGCTGCCCCACGGCCCACATGTGATCGGTGTGGTCGGGCGCGGCCCGGGCGGTGGTTTCGGTCACCAGTTCTTTGCCTACGCCGGCAAACTGGATCTGGCCCATTACCAGAAAAACGACACCTGCCTGCGTCAGAAAGAATTGTTCACCAACCTTGAGCGCGAAGGCCTGAAAGCCTACGAGCTCAAGCCGGATGAACTGCGTCGCTTGCTGGTCGGCGGTCACACCTCGATCCCGTTGGACCTGACGCTGATCCCGCTGCGCTCCACCAGCGAGCAGAGCCTGAAGACGTTCCGCGCACTGTTCATCAACCTGCTGCACATGCGCGAAATCACCGCGGCCAAGCTCAAGCAGCTGTTTCTCGATGCGTTCGAACACAGCCTGCGTTCCGGCAGCGTCGACTACATCGCCGCGTGCGAAGAAGCGTTCCGCGATGTACGACGCATGGAGCAGGACTACAACTCGCTGGTCACTGCCGGCCCGTTGGTCGAAGCCCTTGCAGCAGGCGTGACCCAGCGCAATATCCTGCGCGGCAAACTGCACCGGATCTCGCCGCTGCTCGATTCCCTGCTCGGCACCTGGTCGGATTACGCCAGTGCGCGCAAGGAAGAACTGACGATTCAGGCCGAACACTACCGCAACGAGCAGGACGCGCTGCAAAACGATCAGCGCGGCGGCACTCAAGAGCTGATGCGCCTGGAGCGGGAAATCACCGGCATCCAGCGCTGGCTCGGCGAATTGTCGGTGCTCAAGCATCGCTTCGCGCTGGTCGATGACGTCAAAGTCCTGGAGCAGCAACTGCTCGCGGCCAAGGACGCGCACGATGAACTCGCCGGTGCGCTGGCGCAGTCGCGACAGTTCAGCGCCGAAGATTTGGAAGAGCGTCTGCGGGATCTGGAAAAACGCCTGAAGTCGGTCAAGCAGCAACTCGATCACGCCGACAACAACAGCTACGCCCGTCTGCGCGAGGAGTTCTCGCAACAGGATGTCGAGCGCCTGATGCGTTTGTTCAACAGCGCACTGTTCAGCCTGCCGCTGGGTGAGCACGGCATTACGCTGGATGAGGATGGTCAGTGGGTCAAATCCATGGAGCTGATTCTCGATGGCTTCAAAGGCGAGCGCTTCGAAGTACCGGGCCTGTCCATCGACATCTCGCACATCGAGCCGCCGGCGCTGCAAGCCTTGGCTGACCGCGCGGCGTTACGCGATCAGAAAGAGCGCCTGGACAAAGAACTCAAGCAACTGAAAACTCAAGCTGCGGTGGCCGCCGACCGCGCCGCGAGCAAAACCCAGACCGAAGCGCTGTACCAGCAAGTGCTGGATGCGCAGAAAGCCCTGGAAGACTTCCGCCGGGCGCAAACCCTGAGCGCCGAGGAAGGCGACAAGCTTGAGCAATTGGCACAGATGGAAGCCGCTCAGGAGGAATTGAAACGCTCCAGCGACGCCTTCACCGAACGCGTCCAGCAACTGTCGGCCAAGCTGCAATTGGTCGGCCGGCAGATCGGCGACATGGAGGCCAAGCAACGCACCCTCGACGATGCCCTGCGTCGCCGTCAGCTGTTGCCCGCGGACCTGCCGTTCGGTACGCCGTTCATGGACCCGATCGACGATTCCATGGACAACCTGCTGCCGCTGCTCAACGACTATCAGGACAGCTGGCAGGGTTTGCAGCGCAGCGATGGTCAGATCGAGGCGCTGTACGCTCAGGTCCGTCTCAAGGGTGTGGCCAAGTTCGACAGCGAAGACGACATGGAGCGCCGCCTGCAACTGCTGATCAACGCTTACGCACACCGTACCGACGAAGCCCTGACCCTTGGCAAGGCCCGTCGCGCGGCCGTTACCGATATCGCCCGGACCCTGCGCAACATCCGTAGCGACTACGACAGCCTTGAGCATCAACTGGCGCTGTTCAACCGCGAGATCAACAAGCGTCAGGTCTCGAACCTGCAGAGCTTCCGCATCGTGCTGGCGCCGAACAAGGAAGCGCTCAAGCACATCGACCAGATCATCCACAGCGCCGGCCAGTACGAAGAAGGTGAAACCCTTTCGGTCTTCGACCTGAGCCAAAGCGCCGATCAGGACAACAAGAACGAAGAGGCCAAGGAATACCTGGCGCGTCTGGTGGCGGCTAACCACAATCAGCTCGGCCTCAAGGACCTGTTCGAGCTGGCGTTCGAGATCACCAAGGTCAACGGTCAGCCGGTGATTCACACCGACATCGACGGCGCGGCGTCCAACGGCACCACCATGACCATCAAGGCGCTGACCAACATGTACTTGTTGCTGCACTTGATGGACCGCGACCAGGCCGGTCGCGTGCGCCTGCCGTACTACCTCGACGAGGCAGCGGACATCGACGAGAAGAACCAGGCAGCGCTGCTGGAAACCAGTCTGCAACTGGGTTTCGTGCCGATCCTGGCGAGTGTGAAGCCGCAGGTCTGCGCCAGTGTCGCCATCGACCTGGAAGGTGGCAGCGGGCCGAACGGGATCTACATCGACGAGGCGGACTGGAAGTACATCCGTCGTCACGATGAGGTGAAGGCTGCCGTTAATGTTGAAGCGGATGAGCCGGAGCTGGATGCCGTCTGATTTGCATTAATCGAAGGCATTAAAAAGGCCGCGATCCAATGGATCGCGGCCTTTTTACTTGTGGGTACATTCTTGAAGCTGAGTGAACTTGAGGGCCTCTTCGCGAGCAAGCCCGCTCCCACAATGGATCAGTGTCATTTACAGATTTTGTGTATGTCACCGATCCATTGTGGGAGCGGGCTTGCTCGCGAAGGCGGCAGCGCAGACGCCGATAGATTACTTACCGATTGAAATCTTCGGCGCCCAGGTCAGCCATTCGTCTTCGAACTTATCGAACAGCGGGAACGTTTGCTCAGGTCGCGCCGGGCTGCCCATGCGCTCGCCGTCCGGTGTGGCGAAAGCGATGCCGCCCTGAATCAGGGTCTCCAGCGATTCGGTACGCATCGTCGCACCTTTGAACAAGCCGTAATCAAAACCAAAACCACTGGAGTTCCAGAAACGCGTACCGCTGCGCACCAGCGGCGCGTACTTCGGCTCGATCAGAATGTGCACCAACACACGGTCCGCCGTCTGGCCGAGTTCATAGCCTGTCACCTTGCCCACGGTGATTTCGCGATAAGTGACCGGCACACCTGTTTTCAGCGAACCACGGCGAGCAGCGCTCAACACCAGACTCAAACCGGCTTCCTGTTTAGCGGTTTCCGGTGGATTGCTCAGGGCCACGAAGTTCTTCTGCGGACCGAGGTTTTTCGCGGCCGGTTCCACTTCGATGTATTGGCCAGTGACCAGCGTTTCCAGGTTGGATGTCTTGATCAGACCCAGTTCAGGTTTGACGACCCAGAACTGACTGCCGACCCGGGCGATACGCTCCGGCACTTCGGTGATTCGTGCAGTCAGCAGCACCGACTGAAGGTCATCGCTGAGGTCGACGTCTTCAATCTTGCCAACATCCAGGCCTTTGAAGCGAATCGGTGTGCCGCTGTGCAGGCCATCGGCGCGATCAACCCTGATCGTCACCACGGCGCCTTTTTGCGTCGCCTCATCATGACTGGTGAACAAACGGAAACGTGGAATCCGCTTCTGCAACGGCGCCTTGGCTTCCGGGGTTTCAAAGGCAATGCCGCCAGCCATCAGGCTTTGCAGCGACTCACTTTTGACCTGGATTCCACCGGTCAACCCGCCGGTGAGCGTGATGCCGCTGGCATTCCAGAACCGTGTCGAGGCGTTGACCAGCCCTTCGTATTCCTTCTCGATGTGAACACCGATCACCAACTGTTTTTTGGTGCGGGAAAACTGATAACTCTGGACCGAACCGACCTTGACCTGCTTGTAGAGAATCGGGCTGCCGACTTCCAGCGAGCCGAGGTTTTCGGTGAACAGCACCAGGTGTAATCCTGGCGCACGCAAGTCGAGCGGGGGTGCCTTCGGCCGTGCGACAAACTCGCGCTGCGGTGCGGCGCCTTTGTCCCCGGGACGCACGGCAATGTAATTACCTTTGACCAACGCTTCGAGACCGGTGATACCGGCAAGCGAAATCGACGGTTTGACCACCCAGAACTGGGTGCCTTCGACCAGGTAATCTTCGGCCAGAGGATCGAGGGTCAATTCGGCGGTGGCACTGGATAGATCAGGATCGACCTTGAGCGCTTTCAGATTGCCGACCTGGATGCCTTTGTACATTACCGGTGTGCGACCCGCCTGCATGCCTTCGAAGTCGCTGAGTTTGACCTTGACCCGAATACCGGCCGCCGCCGCATCGAAATCTTCGTAGAGACGAAACGGCAGGCTCGGGTCGGTGGGCGGGCTGTCCTTGCGGTTCTCCGGCGTGGCAAACGCGATACCGCCGGCAACGATGCTGGCCAGGGACTCGCTGCGCACTTTCACACCCGACAGGTTGGCGTCGATGCTGATGCCGCTGGCATTCCAGAAACGCGTGTGTTTGCGCACCAGTTTGGCGTAGGTGGGCTCGATGAAAACCTTGAGTTCGACGGTGCTCTGGTCTTCGGACAGCAGATAACTTTTGATCTGGCCGACCTTGATCTGCTTGTAAAACACCGGGCTACCGCGATTGAGTGAACCGAGACGATCAGCCTTGATGGTCAAGTGGAGACCGGGCTGGGCGTCCGACAGTGGTGGTTCTTCAGCCAGGGCTTTGAACTTGCGGGTCGGCTCACCTTCGCCCGGACTGATCGCCACGTAGTTCCCCGAGACCAGTGTCTCCAGGCCAGTGATGCCGGCCAGCGTCACACTCGGCTTGATCAGCCAGAAACGGGTGCTGGTCCGCAAGTATGGCTCCACGTCCTTGTTCATCTCGACGGTAGCGATTACGCCTTTGGAGCTGCCTTCGTCATCGAGTTTGAGGGTCTTTACCTTCCCGACCGACATACCTTTGTAGACGACCTCGGTCTTGTTGGCCTGAATGCCTTCACCGCTTTCGAATCGCACCTGAATCTCGATGCCAGTCTCGTTGTAGGCTCGCCAGCCAAGCCAGCCGCCGATGATCAGTGCAATAAGGGGCAACACCCAAATAGCTGACCAGTTCGAGGCCGGTCGGGTTTTTGCTGTAGGCAAATCAGTCATGGTCGTCGTCCGACTCCGTGTTATCCCAAATCAGTCGGGGATCAAAAGTTACTGCGGCAAGCATCGTCAGAATCACCACACTGGCGAAAGCGATGGCGCCAAGATTGGCTTCGATGCTGGCAAGCCGTCCGAAATTCACAACCGCCACCAGGATGGCGATCACAAAGATATCGAGCATCGACCAGCGGCCAATGAACTCAATAAAGCGGTACATCCAAATACGTTGGCGAGCCGACAGGGGTTGGCGGCGCTGCACGGAAAACAGCAGCAGTGCGATGCCCACCAATTTGAACGTTGGCACCAGAATACTGGCGATAAAAACCACGGCGGCGATGGGAATCATGCCGTGCTGAACGAGCTGGATCACACCGGACATGATCGTGCTGGGATCGCCCTGCCCCAGTGAACTGACGGTCATGATCGGCAACACGTTGGCCGGGATGTAGAGAACCGCAGCGGTCACCAGCAGCGCCCAGGTACGCATCACACTGTTCGGACGACGGGCGTGAACCAGCGCACCACAACGGGTGCAGACCTGCTCGTCGGTATCGGCTTCCTGCTTGTTCAATTCATGGCATTCGACGCAAATCAGAATGCCTGCATCAATCGCCCGCATGGGCATCCTCTCCTGATAAAGCCTGCCAGATCTGATGGGGCGACATCACAACCTCCAACCAGACCTGAACCAACAACAAACCGATGAAGCACACCAGGCCAAACCCGACGGTAATTGCTGCCATATCTGCCAATTTGACGATCGCCACCAGTACGCCCATGAGGTAGACCTCGAGCATCCCCCAATCGCGTAAGTGGTGATAAATGCGGTAGAGCAACAGGCCGTAACTGCGTCCGATATCAAAACGAATACTCAGCAGTACAACCAGTTGGCAAAGTAACTTGAGCAGCGGGATTCCCATGCTGCAGAGAAACACCACGACTGCAACGCCCTGCATTCCGGTATCGAAAAGGCCAACAACGCCGCTCCAGACGGTGTCGTGCGATGACTGCCCGAGTAGATGGAGCTCCATGATGGGTAAAAAGTTCGCCGGGATGTACAACAACAGAGCGGCGAGAACCAACGCGAGACTGCGCTGTACGACGTTATGCCGATGGGCGTAGAGCTCGTAGCCGCAGCGCGGACAGAGGGCTTTCTCGCCATGGGCGAGTTCGGGCTTGCGCATCAACAAATCGCACTCATGACACGCTACCAAGTCGTCCAGCGGTAATTCTGACAGCCCTGGGGCGTCAACCGGTTCTGGCATAAAGGCTCTGGCTCCGAAAAAGTTGGACCTATTCTAGTGTCATGGATCGAAAATAACTGTGCAAATTTGTGCTTTAACTGAAAGGCACTTTCCCGCGGACAAAAACAAAACCCCTACCTGCATACGCAGATAGGGGTTTCGGAATTTAATCTTGACGATGACCTACTCTCACATGGGGAAACCCCACACTACCATCGGCGATGCATCGTTTCACTGCTGAGTTCGGGATGGGATCAGGTGGTTCCAATGCTCTATGGTCGTCAAGAAATTCGGTAGCCAGGTCGTTTACCTTACGGTTCACGCTCCAGCGAATGGGTATGTAATAGATTTGTGTGTTTCGTTTCGAATTTTCGACTTTGTATCGTCTTCACACACCGCAATCTGGTGCCCCTTTTCATTTATAAAGAAGGGTCAGCAAATTGCTTGGGTGTTATATGGTCAAGCCTCACGGGCAATTAGTATTGGTTAGCTCAACGCCTCACAGCGCTTACACACCCAACCTATCAACGTCGTAGTCTTCGACGGCCCTTCAGGGGACTCAAGGTCCCAGTGAGATCTCATCTTGAGGCTAGTTTCCCGCTTAGATGCTTTCAGCGGTTATCTATTCCGAACATAGCTACCCGGCAATGCCACTGGCGTGACAACCGGAACACCAGAGGTTCGTCCACTCCGGTCCTCTCGTACTAGGAGCAGCCCCTCTCAAATCTCAAACGTCCACGGCAGATAGGGACCGAACTGTCTCACGACGTTCTAAACCCAGCTCGCGTACCACTTTAAATGGCGAACAGCCATACCCTTGGGACCGGCTTCAGCCCCAGGATGTGATGAGCCGACATCGAGGTGCCAAACACCGCCGTCGATATGAACTCTTGGGCGGTATCAGCCTGTTATCCCCGGAGTACCTTTTATCCGTTGAGCGATGGCCCTTCCATACAGAACCACCGGATCACTAAGACCTACTTTCGTACCTGCTCGACGTGTCTGTCTCGCAGTCAAGCGCGCTTTTGCCTTTATACTCTACGACCGATTTCCGACCGGTCTGAGCGCACCTTCGTACTCCTCCGTTACTCTTTAGGAGGAGACCGCCCCAGTCAAACTACCCACCATACACTGTCCTCGATCCGGATAACGGACCTGAGTTAGAACCTCAAAGTTGCCAGGGTGGTATTTCAAGGTTGGCTCCACGCGAACTGGCGTCCACGCTTCAAAGCCTCCCACCTATCCTACACAAGCAAATTCAAAGTCCAGTGCAAAGCTATAGTAAAGGTTCACGGGGTCTTTCCGTCTAGCCGCGGATACACTGCATCTTCACAGCGATTTCAATTTCACTGAGTCTCGGGTGGAGACAGCGCCGCCATCGTTACGCCATTCGTGCAGGTCGGAACTTACCCGACAAGGAATTTCGCTACCTTAGGACCGTTATAGTTACGGCCGCCGTTTACCGGGGCTTCGATCAAGAGCTTCGCGTTAGCTAACCCCATCAATTAACCTTCCGGCACCGGGCAGGCGTCACACCCTATACGTCCACTTTCGTGTTTGCAGAGTGCTGTGTTTTTAATAAACAGTCGCAGCGGCCTGGTATCTTCGACCGGCATGGGCTTACGCAGTAAATGCTTCACCCTCACCGGCGCACCTTCTCCCGAAGTTACGGTGCCATTTTGCCTAGTTCCTTCACCCGAGTTCTCTCAAGCGCCTTGGTATTCTCTACCCAACCACCTGTGTCGGTTTGGGGTACGGTTCCTGGTTACCTGAAGCTTAGAAGCTTTTCTTGGAAGCATGGCATCAACCACTTCGTCACCCAAAGGGTAACTCGTCATCAGCTCTCGGCCTTGAAATCCCGGATTTACCTAAGATTCCAGCCTACCACCTTAAACTTGGACAACCAACGCCAAGCTGGCCTAGCCTTCTCCGTCCCTCCATCGCAATAACCAGAAGTACAGGAATATTAACCTGTTTTCCATCGACTACGCTTTTCAGCCTCGCCTTAGGGACCGACTAACCCTGCGTCGATTAACGTTGCGCAGGAAACCTTGGTCTTTCGGCGTGGGTGTTTTTCACACCCATTGTCGTTACTCATGTCAGCATTCGCACTTCTGATACCTCCAGCAAGCTTCTCAACTCACCTTCACAGGCTTACAGAACGCTCCTCTACCGCATCACCTAAGTGATACCCGTAGCTTCGGTGTATGGTTTGAGCCCCGTTACATCTTCCGCGCAGGCCGACTCGACTAGTGAGCTATTACGCTTTCTTTAAAGGGTGGCTGCTTCTAAGCCAACCTCCTAGCTGTCTAAGCCTTCCCACATCGTTTCCCACTTAACCATAACTTTGGGACCTTAGCTGACGGTCTGGGTTGTTTCCCTTTTCACGACGGACGTTAGCACCCGCCGTGTGTCTCCCATGCTCGGCACTTGTAGGTATTCGGAGTTTGCATCGGTTTGGTAAGTCGGGATGACCCCCTAGCCGAAACAGTGCTCTACCCCCTACAGTGATACATGAGGCGCTACCTAAATAGCTTTCGAGGAGAACCAGCTATCTCCGAGCTTGATTAGCCTTTCACTCCGATCCACAGGTCATCCGCTAACTTTTCAACGGTAGTCGGTTCGGTCCTCCAGTTAGTGTTACCCAACCTTCAACCTGCCCATGGATAGATCGCCCGGTTTCGGGTCTATTCCCAGCGACTAGACGCCCTATTAAGACTCGCTTTCGCTACGCCTCCCCTATTCGGTTAAGCTCGCCACTGAAAATAAGTCGCTGACCCATTATACAAAAGGTACGCAGTCACCCAACAAAGTGGGCTCCCACTGCTTGTACGCATACGGTTTCAGGATCTATTTCACTCCCCTCTCCGGGGTTCTTTTCGCCTTTCCCTCACGGTACTAGTTCACTATCGGTCAGTCAGTAGTATTTAGCCTTGGAGGATGGTCCCCCCATATTCAGACAAAGTTTCTCGTGCTCCGTCCTACTCGATTTCATGACTAAGAGATTTTCGCGTACAGGGCTATCACCCACTATGGCCGTACTTTCCAGAACGTTCCGCTAATCTCAAAGCCACTTAAGGGCTAGTCCCCGTTCGCTCGCCACTACTAAGGGAATCTCG
>NZ_CP018319.1:2262500-3427500 GCF_001952935.1 Pseudomonas frederiksbergensis | reverse complement strand
GTCAAGCGGTTATTTTTCAAAGTTTCCTTTGCAACTTCAACCACTTGCGCTTGCGATCTCTCGTTAGCGGGAGGCGAATTCTACAGCGTTACTCGCTGCTGTCAACACCTCTTTTACACCGCTTTCGACCGAGAAGATCGAATCGTCAAAAGAGCCAAACCACCTCGCTCTTTCAACTCCTTCTGGGCTTCGATGACCTGAAGCAACTCGCTGCCGAAAACTGCATAACTCATTGTTTAGCAAGGAGTTTTCCGTTTCGACTGCGCCGGAAGTGGGGCGAATTATAGACTTCCAGAATCTGCCGTCAACCCTTAATTACGCTTTTCGTGCAGAAGGTGTCTTTTGGGCTTTTAATCGTGGGATTCGGCGGGCTACAGGGGGGAGTCGCAACACTAATAGCAATGCACCTATAGAGGCGTAAACCGCCCACTCCTTGAGATCAGCGCGCACGACCCACAACATATGCAGCAATCCAAGCCCGAGAACCACATAGGCAAGACGATGTAATTTCTTCCAGCTAGAACCCAAACGCCGCTGACTATAACGATTCGAGGTCACTGCCAAAGCCAATAAACACAAAAACCCAAGCGCCCCGACAATAATGTACGGCCGCTTGCGCAACTCGACACCCAACTGCGACCAATCAAAGCCGAGGATAAACGCCGTATACCCAATCAAATGCAAAACCACATAAGTGAAACACCACAACCCCAGTTGCCGCCGGACAGCAACCCACCCCGCCCAGCCGGTAAGCTTTTGCACAGGTGTCATGCTTAACGTAATAAGCAGCAGGACTAGCGTCCCCAGCCCCAACCGATCAACCAGCACCTTGCCCGGATCAGGTCCCAGCACATCCTGCCAGGCCTGATACAACCAAAGCAGCGGCCAGACCGCAGCAGCTATAAAGACGCTAATGCGCCAAAACGGAAATCGCATCAGTAGTTCTTCCGCAAATCGAGCCCTGTATATAGAGAAGCAACTTCATCCGAGTAGCCATTGAACATCTGCGTGTCCCGCACATTAGGTTTGAACAGCCCGCTCGGCAGACGTCGCTCCCGAGCCTGAGTCCAGCGCGGATGATCGACTGTGGGATTCACATTCGCATAGAAGCCGTACTCATCCGCGGCAATGCTTTGCCAGGTGGTTTTCGGTTGATCGCTGACCAGACTGATCCGCACGATGGATTTGATGCTCTTGAAGCCGTATTTCCACGGCACTACCAAACGCAGAGGTGCGCCGTTCTGATTAGGCAACTCCCGTCCATACATACCTACAGCGAGAATCGCCAACGGATTCATCGCCTCATCCAGACGCAGCCCTTCAACATATGGCCAATCGATCAAGGCAAAACCGGAACGTTGCCCGGGCATGCTCTTGGGGTCTTCCAGGGTTTCGAAGCGAATGAATTTCGCTTTGGAAGTCGGCTCAACTTCCTTGAGCAGGGCCGAGATGGGAAATCCGATCCAGGGAATGACCATCGACCAGGCCTCTACACAGCGAAGACGATAGATACGCTCTTCCAACTGATAAGGCTTCATGAAGTCTTCCAGTGCGTACCGCCCTGGCTTACCCACCTCTCCATCTATTACCACACTCCAAGGCTCGGTTTTCAGTGCGCCGGCATTGGCGGCGGGATCACCTTTATCGGTGCCAAACTCATAGAAGTTGTTGTAATGGGTCGCGTCCTTGAATGGTGTGATCGCCTCATCCTTGACGTTAACCGCGCCCCATCTAGTAGAAGGCAGTTTTTCGGCAAACCAGGCAGGCGCTTTGCCAGGCTCGACATCCGCATAACGCGCAGCATCGGCGGCACTGACCCAACGCGGCAAGCCGCTGACAGCCAAACCGGCGACAGCAGCACCGAGTACATTGCGACGAGAAAGATAGAAGGATTCAGGCGTGACGTCCGACTCATGGCAGTCAGACGCTTTGGGGACTTTGATCAGCATGACAACTCCGCAGCATTGGAGGACAGATGCACCCATAGACTGCGGAGTATGAGGGAAATTACATCACTCGGCTTTTTTGTGCCGACGAAGACGCAACAAGTACTGCACTGGGCCGGAAGCCGCATAGGCGAGGAAAACCAGCAAAAGAATGCGTGGAGGATCACTGAACACCACGGCAAACACCAACACCACCGCGAGGATGGCCACGAAAGGTACACGCCCTTTCAAGTCCAGCTCCTTGAAGCTGTTGTACTTGATGTTACTGACCATCAGCATGCCGGCAGCCGCAACCATCAGCGCCACCAGGAAGGACATCTTCGAGCCCTGGATGCCGTAATCACTGAACGCCCAGACAATGCCTGCAACTACACCAGCAGCAGCCGGACTGGCCAGACCAATGAAGTAGCGCTTGTCCGCAGTGCCTACCTGCGTATTGAAACGCGCCAGACGCAACGCCGCACCGGCTACATAAATGAAGGCGACCATCCAGCCGACCTTACCCATATCGCCCAAAGCCCAACCGAATGCCAACAATGCTGGCGCAACACCGAACGCGACCATGTCGGACAGCGAGTCGTATTCGGCACCGAAGGCGCTCTGGGTATTGGTCATACGGGCAACGCGACCATCGAGGCCGTCGAGCACCATTGCGACAAAAATCGCGATCGCTGCAAAAGCAAAATACTTGCTCGCACCAATCGAATCACCGGCACTCAAGGCGCTCTGGGCGCTCATCGAGTTGATGATGGAATAAAACCCTGCGAACAGATTCGCAGTGGTGAACAGATTCGGCAGAAGATAGATACCACGATGCCGGACTTTACGGCCTTCAGCGTCATGCCCTTCCTCGATGTGTTCATCGATGGGCAGCAGGCTTTCGGCGTCAGAAGCCTGGTTTGGCTCTTCGGGACGTTCGCTCATGGACATTTACCTTGCAACGGGGTGGAAAGTTTGGACAGGTGTCTGGGACGGCGGTTCGGCCGCAAACGATGCAGCTTTATACCAGAACCAGCCACCCAAACGAAAAAACGCGGCCTAGGCCGCGTTTTTCGTACAAGCTCGCGACTTAGTTCTTGGCTTTGTCTACGATCTTGTTGGCACCGATCCACGGCATCATGGAGCGCAGTTGCTCGCCGATGATTTCGATACCATGAGCGGCGTTGTTACGACGCTTGGCGGTCATCGAAGGATAGCCGGTAGCGCCTTCGCTGATGAACATCTTGGCGTATTCGCCGTCCTGAATACGTTTCAGGGCGTTGCGCATGGCCTGACGGGATTCGGCGTTGATCACTTCCGGACCGGTCACGTACTCGCCGTACTCGGCGTTGTTGGAGATCGAGTAGTTCATGTTGGCGATACCGCCTTCGTACATGAGGTCAACGATCAGCTTCAGTTCGTGCAGGCATTCGAAGTAGGCCATTTCCGGCGCGTAGCCAGCTTCAACCAGGGTTTCGAAACCGGCTTTTACCAGTTCAACGGTACCGCCGCACAGAACGGCTTGTTCGCCGAACAGGTCGGTTTCGGTCTCGTCCTTGAAAGTGGTTTCGATGATGCCGGTACGACCGCCACCAACGCCAGCGGCGTAGGACAGTGCAACGTTTTTGGCGTTGCCCGAAGCATCCTGGTAGATAGCGATCAGGTCAGGGATACCGCCGCCTTTGACGAACTCGGAACGCACGGTGTGGCCCGGAGCCTTCGGCGCGATCATGATCACGTCGAGGTCAGCGCGTGGAACAACCTGGTTGTAGTGGATCGCGAAGCCGTGGGAGAAGGCCAGGGTGGCGCCTTTCTTGATGTTCGGCTCGATTTCGTTCTTGTACAGAGCGGACTGGAACTCGTCCGGGGTCAGGATCATGACCAGGTCGGCAGCCGCAACAGCGGAAGCAACGTCGGTCACTTTCAGGCCGTGAGCTTCAGCTTTGGCAACAGTCGCCGAACCTTTACGCAGGCCAACAGTAACGTCAACGCCGGAGTCTTTCAGGTTGCACGCTTGAGCGTGGCCCTGGGAACCGTAACCGATGATGGCAACTTTCTTGCCCTGGATGATCGACAGGTCGCAGTCTTTTTCGTAATAAACTTTCATGAAATTCCCCTATATATCCAGGCCGTTCAGGCCATTCGCTAATTTGGTTTAGATGCTGAGTACTTTGTCGCCGCGGGCAATACCGGTTACGCCGCTGCGGACGGTCTCCAGAATCGAGGCGGTGCCAATGGACTGAATGAAGCTGTCGAGCTTGTCGCTGGTACCGGTCAATTGAACGGTATACACGCTAGCGCTGACGTCAACGATCTGCCCACGATAAATATCGGTAGTGCGTTTGATCTCGGCGCGCTGGGCACCGGTAGCCTTGACCTTGACCAGCATCAGCTCGCGCTCGATGTGAGCACTCTCCGACAGGTCGACCAGTTTGACCACTTCGATCAACTTGTTCAGGTTCTTGGTGATCTGCTCGATAACTTCATCGTGACCAACCGTGGTCAGCGTCAGACGCGACAAAGTCGGGTCTTCGGTAGGTGCCACGGTCAGGCTTTCGATGTTGTAGTTGCGCTGCGAGAACAGGCCGACAACACGAGACAGAGCGCCGGGTTCGTTTTCCAGAAGCAAGGAAATAATGTGCCGCATGATTAAGTACGCTCCGTCTTGCTCAGCCACATATCGCGCATGGAGCCGTCTTTGATCTGCATCGGGTAGACGTGCTCGCTGGTGTCGACCGAAACATCAATGATCACCAGACGATCTTTCATGGCGAACGCCTCTTCCATCTTCGTCTTCAAATCTTTCGATTCGGTGATGCGCACGCCGACGTGACCATAGGCCTCCGCCAACTTGACGAAGTCAGGCAGCGACTCCATGTAGGAATGCGAGTGACGGCTACCGTAGCTCATGTCTTGCCACTGGCGAACCATACCCAGAACACCGTTGTTCAGGATGACGATTTTTACCGGCAAACCATATTGCAGGCAGGTCGACAGTTCCTGAATGTTCATCTGGATGCTGCCTTCGCCCGTGACGCAGGCGACGTCGTCATCCGGGAAGCTCAACTTGATGCCCATGGCCGCCGGAAAACCGAAGCCCATGGTGCCCAGGCCGCCGGAGTTGATCCAGCGGTTCGGCTTGTTGAACGTGTAGTACTGCGCCGCGAACATCTGGTGCTGGCCCACGTCGGAGGCAATAAAGGCATTGCCCTTGGTCACTTCGCACAGGGTTTCGATCACGGTCTGCGGCTTGATGACGCTGCCGTCACCCTTGTCGTAAGGGAACAGGCCGCGATCACCGCGCCACTCATCCACTTGCTTCCACCAGCTGGCAACGGACTCCTTGTTCGGGGTCTCGCCGATTTCCTTGAGGATCGCGACCATCTCGGTCAGGACACTCTCGACCGGACCGACGATAGGCACGTCTGCCTTGATGGTCTTGGAGATCGAAGCCGGGTCGATGTCGATGTGAATGATCTTGGCATTCGGGCAGAACTTGGCCGGGCCGTTGATCACGCGGTCGTCGAAACGAGCGCCGACTGCAAGGATCACGTCGGCATGGTGCATCGCCAGGTTAGCGGTGTAGCTGCCGTGCATGCCGAGCATGCCGATAAACTGACGGTCGGTGCCAGGGTAGGCACCCAGCCCCATCAGGGTATTGGTCACTGGCAGGTTGAGCATCTTCGCCAACTCGGTCAGCGGCGCGGAGCCACCACCGAGAATCACGCCGCCGCCTGCATACATCACAGGACGCTTGGCCGCCAGGAGCATTTCTGCCGCCTTGCGGATTTGCCCGGAGTGACCGCGAACGGCCGGGCTGTAGGAACGCAGCTTGGCTTTTTTCGGGAAGATGTATTCGAACTTTTCGGCCGGGTTGGTCATGTCTTTCGGGATATCGACAACGACAGGACCAGGACGACCGGATTGCGCGAGGTAGAACGCTTTCTTCATGACTTCCGGGATTTCCGACGCGTGCTTGATCATGAAGCTGTGCTTCACGATCGGCCGGGAGATACCGATCATGTCGGTTTCCTGGAACGCATCGGTGCCCACCATGGTGCTAGGCACCTGGCCGGAAATGACCACCATCGGAATGGAGTCCATGTAGGCCGTGGCAATACCGGTAATGGCGTTGGTTGCGCCCGGGCCGGAGGTCACCAGTACCACACCGGCTTTACCGGTGGCACGGGCATAGCCGTCAGCCATATGGGTCGCAGCCTGTTCGTGACGAACCAGGATGTGGGTCACTTCCGGTTCTTTGAACAGGGCATCGTAGACATGAAGAAGAGCACCACCCGGGTACCCGTAGATATATTTGACGCCTTCGTCACGCAAAAAGCGGACGAGCATCTCACCGCCAGATAAAAGCTCCACGTTGTTCACCTCTAAAACGCCAGAATACCGTCCACACAAAAGGGGACGGGTCTTAATAGGTTTACTTCTCAGCAGAGCATGAGCGACGGTGGTCGCCGACTACGTCAGCACTGACTGAGCAAGTATTGGGATCGTCCCAAGTGTTGCGGGCCTTTCCCACCCAGCGCGAGGTAACGCGTTGCGGGTGTAACAGGTCGGCGCGGATGTGCGCCTCATGATCTGCTGAGCGGGCCTGCTTCTGGCAGTCCCTCTACAGCGGACTTTGGATTCTTCTGTTTCGTCCTCTCCAAGTCAAGTCGTCTATGTGCTTTATTGAACTAAGCACATGAGAAAGCAAGAAAAAACCGCTAAACAGCAACTGTGTTAGCTTCAATTGCGCAACCCAATACAAGGAAATGGCATGCGAACGTTTTTCCTGACCGTCAGCCTGCTGATTGGCATCAGTCCTCTGGGCATGGCCGCTCAGATCTACAAATGGGTCGACGCCCAGGGCGTTACCCACTTCGACGCCCAGCCGCCCCCAGGCCGGGAAGCCACCACCGTGGTCACGCCCTCCTCGCCTGCCAGCAACCAGTCCCCGCCGCCACGCAGCAGCGCTATTGGTGATCAACAGGCCATCGACAAAGAAGTGAAAAAGCAGGTCGCCGAGCAAAAAGCCCAGTTAGAGGCATTCTGCGAACAGGCGCGGACGAACCTGGCTCAACTGCAGAACAATCCGCGAATACGGGAAGATGTCGAAGGCGAGATGCGCCGCCTGACCGACCAGCAGCGGCAGGAGCGCATCAGCGAAGCACAGAAGCAGATTGCGGAAAACTGCCAGTAGACACCTGTAGGAGCCGAGCTTGCTCGCGATGAGGGCGAAACATTCAACAGATCTGCTGACTGTTGCACCGCTATCGCGAGCAAGCTCGGTTCCTACAAAGGGGCGGAATTAGCAAGAGGCGGTGATCAACAGGTCGAACTCTTTGAGCAAGACCTGAAGCTGCCGATCCCTGCCTTGGACATTGCGCGCAGCGAAAACCATTTCGGCCATCTCCTGAATTCCCGAAGCGTTTGGCAAGGGCAGATCCTGCTCAAGGATCATCTTCATCCGCGGCAGGAAGATCCATTGCAGCCACTGCTCGAAATCCAGCGTATCGACCGAGAACGGTTCGACACTGGAAAGCGCTTCGGCGGAGGGCGGAACCTCGTCCCACCAACCCTGGACCCGCAGCTCGCGCTCGATCAGCAACAACTGTTCGGCAATCTTCGGAAAGCGCGCATCCATCACAGCGAAACCTTGGCCTTCTGACGGGCCAATGCTGCGCCAGCAGAATCACCCTGTTTCTCACGCGCCTGAGCGATCAATTCCCACAGGCTGGCCTGAAGTGCCGGACGACCATTGGCGAAGGTCAGGCCACGACGAGCGAACTGCTCGGCTTGTGGCGCATCGCCTTGAGCCATACGCACTTGAGCCAGACGATAAAGCACTTGCGGCTCACGCGGCGCAACACGCTGGGCACGCTCGAGGCTGGAGGAAGCACCGTTGAGATCACCGCTCGCCTGTTGCTGCTGAGCGGTAGTCAGCAAGGCCAGAACCGGACCGTCCAATTGCTCGTCGGCAGACAAGCCACCGGAGCTCGCCGAAGGAATCCCGCTCGGCGTCGACGGCATGCTGTAGCTGCCCTGATTGACCGGTGCCGGCTGGACCGGCGAGGTATCGATCGGCCCCGGGGTAATCGGGCCTGGCGTGATCGGCGCGGTGCTGATTGGTGCCGACGTCACTGCACCGCCACCTGGCACCATCACGACGACGCCGGTATCACCTTGTGGAATCGCCTGAGTCTGGGCTTGCACAGGACGTTTAGTCGTCGTCTGACGGAAACCGCCATTCGCCGATACCCGCTCACTGTTAGAAACGGCGCTTCCGGAATCCACAACCGGAATCGACCCGCGTTGTACGGAGGAGCAACCGCTGAGCAAAGCCACGGCGGTAACCGCTGGAATCAACCACTTGTTCACTTGAAACCCTCTTTGCTTAATTCATCCAGCCCTTGACCCAATCCATCACCGTTTCGCCGGAAACAGGGCTTTCGCCACCGCAAGCGGCACCGGGAGGCGGTTCGCTGCCGCGAATATACGGCATCTGTACCGCGCCTGGGCAGTTGGCATCAGAGCCTTGTCCGGTACGCGAATCGACCCAGGCCTGAACAATGTTGTCTGGCTGCGGCATGTCCAGCGGCAACGGATCGGCCTTGCGCATGAAACTGGTCCAGACCTGCAACGCACCGGTGGCACCGGTGAACGGTGTCTTGCCGTTGTCATCGCGACCCAGCCAGACCACTGCCAGCAGGTCCTGACTGAAACCGGCAAACCAGCTGTCCCGCGAATCGTTACTGGTACCGGTCTTGCCGGCCAACGTCAGGGTTTTCGGCAGCACGTTGTAAACCGAACTGCCGGTACCTTCACGCATGACTCGCTGCATGGCGCTCTGGACCAGGTAAATGGAGGCCGGATCGAAACGCTGCTGAATCTGGAACGGATAACGCTTGAGCGGTTCGCCTTCTGCAGTCAATACGCTGCGAATCCCGCGCATCGGCGTGTTGAAGCCGCCATTGGCCAGGGTCTGGTACATCGTCGCCACTTCGATCGGGGTCAGACCGCCAGCGCCCAGCAACATCGACGGGAACGCCGGGAATTCGCGACTCACACCGAGACGCGCCAGGGTCTTCAGGACATTCGGTACGCCCACCGCCAACCCGAGACGCGCGGTCGACAGGTTGTAGGAATGCGCCAGGCCCTGATACAGAAACACAGTGCCATGGGAACGGCGATCGTAGTTCTGCGGTTTCCAGACTTGACCGTCCGCGCCTTTGACCGAGAAGGAATCGTCCGACAGCCAACTGGTCAATGTGTACTGGCTCGGTTTCTCAAGGGCTGTCAGATAAACCGCCGGCTTGATCAAAGAGCCGATCGGTCGTACCGCATCCAGCGCACGGTTGAAACCGGCAAAACCCGCCTGACGACTGCCGATCATGGCCTGGACTTCACCGGTTTCCGGATTGGTCACGACCATGGCCGCTTCAACCTCATCGGAACCCTTGCGCCCCGAGAGTCTCTTGAAAGTGTCGTTGACCGACGCCTCGGCTTTCATCTGCAGGATCGGGTCGAAACTGGTGAAGATCCGCAGACCTTCCTCGGTCAAGTCTTCGTCACGATAGTCTTCGCGCAGCTGGCGCTTGACCAGGTCGAGGAAGCCAGGGAATGAGCTATCCGCCAGGCTGCCGCGCTTGGTCACGCCCAACGGCATCTTCTTCGCCGCTTCGACTTGCTCGGCAGTGGCGACGCCCTGTTCCTGCAATACGTCGAGCACCAGGTTGCGCCGCTCAAGGGCCCGCTCCGGATAACGACGAGGGTTGTAGGAAGACGGCCCTTTGACCATGCCCACCAGCAACGCCACTTGATGCAGCTTCAGTTCGGCCAACGGCTGGCTGAAGAAGAACTGGCTCGCCAGGCCAAAACCGTGCACCGCACGCTGACCGTCCTGACCGATGAACACTTCGTTGAGGTAAGCCTCAAGGATTTCCGGTTTGTCGTAATGCAGCTCAAGCAGCAGCGCCATCATGGCTTCGGTGAGTTTGCGGCTCAGGCTGCGTTCGTTGGTCAGGTAGAAGTTTTTGACCAACTGTTGAGTCAGCGTACTGCCGCCCTGACGCATGCGGCCGGAAGAACCGTTGACCCAGATCGCCCGCGCGATCGACTTCGGCGAAACGCCAAAGTGGTGATAGAAGTCGCGGTCTTCAACAGCCACCAGGGTTTCGAGCAAGTACGGCGGCACCTGATCGATCTTGATCAGAATCCGGTCTTCGAGGTTTTTCGGGTACAGGCCACCGATCAGCAGTGGCTCGAGGCGCACGACCGAAAGCTTCGAACCGTTGGTCGCCGACAGTTCGGCCACGTAATCACCGGAGAAACGCACCCGTACCGGTTGCGCTTGCTCCATGCCTTCATAGAACTGAAAACCACGAGTATTCAAATTGACGGTATTGCCGCTGACCGAGGCTGCGCCGGGGCCGTTGACCACGCTTTCCCGTCGATAACCCAAGGCATCGAGTTCAGTCAGAAAATCGTCCTTGCTGAGCTTTTGTCCGACGAACAGCTCCAGCGGGCGCGCGTACACCTTGGCCGGAATGGTCCAGCGCTTGCCGGAGAATTTCTCCTGGACGATCGCGTCGAGGTAAACCGCGAACCCGGCCAGCACCACAAGGCCGACCAGACTGAGTTTAAGGGCCCAGCCCAGCCAGGGGCGCAGGCCCTTGGAAGGTGGTTTTTTGGGGGTGCGGGGGGATCGAGTACGAGTCATGGCGGCGGATTATACGCACTTTATTCAGACTCAACAGGAGCCCTCGGAGGTTTGCGTCAGACGGACTTGCGGCCATAATGGCGGCCGTGAATTTTCCCCAGACTCTGAAGGATCGCCTGTGAGCCAGTCCCTGATCGCCGCCCTGCAAAACCCGGCCCTCTACCCGCATCCCGTAGACGGGTTCCAGGTCATCGAAACCCATATTTCCTGGGTCATCCTCACCGGCCCGTTTGCTTATAAAGTGAAGAAGCCGGTGAATTTCGGCTTCCTCGACTTCACCAACCTCGACGCTCGCAAGCATTTTTGCGCGGAAGAGCTGCGTCTTAACCAGCGCCTGACCAACGATTTGTACCTCGAAGTATTGCCAATCACCGGCAGCGCCGAAGCCCCACAACTGGGCGGCGAGGGTCCGGTCGTCGATTACGCACTGAAAATGCGTCAATTCCCACAGAGCGGGTTACTCAGCACCCTACAAGCCAATGGTGAATTGACCACTGCGCACATCGACGAGATGGCCGCGCAGATTGCCCAATTCCACCTCAACGCACCGAAAGTGCCTGCCGAACACGAAGCCGGTACGCCGGACAGCGTGATGGCACCGGTACGCCAGAACTTCGAACAGATCCGCCCGTTCCTCAGCGACAAGGCCGATCTGCTGCAACTAGATGCGCTGCAAGCCTGGGCCGAAAGCAGCTTCGAACGCCTCAAGCCACTGTTCGCCCAGCGCAAGGCCGACGGTTTCATCCGCGAATGTCACGGTGACATCCACCTTGGCAACGCCACCGTGATCGACGGTAAGGTCGTGATCTTCGACTGCATCGAGTTCAACGAACCGTTCCGCTTCACCGACGTTTATGCCGACACCGGCTTCCTGGCGATGGACCTGGAAGACCGCGGCCTGAAGAGCCTGGCGCGTCGCTTCATCAGCCAATACCTGGAATTGACCGGCGATTACCAGGGCCTTGAGTTGCTGAACTTCTATAAAGCCTATCGCGCACTGGTTCGCGCCAAGGTCAGCCTGTTCAGCATGCCGGCTGAAGCCGCCCCGGTGCAGCGAGCCACCACCCTGCGCCAGTACCGCAATTACGCCAACCTGGCGGAAAGCTACAGCACCATTCCTTCGCGCTTCATGGCCATCACCCACGGTGTTTCTGCCGTCGGCAAAAGCCACGTGGCCATGCGCCTGGTGGAAGCGTTGGGCGCCATTCGCCTGCGTTCCGATGTAGAGCGCAAACGTCTGTTCGGCGAGCAAACCGTGGCAAACGACCCTCAAGCCGGCATCTATAGCGCCGACGCCAGTGCGGCCACTTACACCCGCCTGCATGAAATTGCCGCGGTGATCCTGCGGGCTGGCTTCCCCGTGGTAATCGATGCGACATACCTAAAACGCGACCAGCGTGACGGCGCAGCAAAAATCGCCGAAGCCACCGGCGCGCCCTTCCTGATCCTCGATTGCAATGCGCCGCAAGCGGTGATCGAGAGCTGGCTGGCCCTTCGTCAGGCAGACAAAAAGGATCCGTCCGACGCCAACCTGGCGGTTATCGAAGCCCAGCAGGCCACTCGTGAGGCTCTGACGCCAGAAGAGATTCTCTGCAGTAAACGCGTTCAGACCAATGAAAGCGGAACCCTGGACACAGTCGTTGCACAGATTCGCCAGCGCCTGCCGGGTCTGTAAAAAACTATTTCAGTCGTGAAGCCTTCGCCGGCTTCACGGCTGCCAAATAGTGGCACTATACTGGCGTCATAAAACCAACAGGTGATCTGACATGAGCCAGCCGAAACTTCTCGATACCCCGCTTTATGCTTTGCTGCACAAAGACGACATCACTGGCTTCAACAACGAGCGCCCAAAAGATGGACCTGTCGACATGGTCGGTGGCGATTTCCGGGGGCTGGACCTGCGTGAACTGAACGCCGACGGCATCGACTTTACCGATGCCTATTTCCGTTCCGCCGACTTGCGCGGCATCGACTTTCGCAACGCCTCCCTGGAAGGCGCGAGCCTGGCTCACGCACAGATCTCCGGCGCCTACTTCCCGCCAGAACTGAGTGCTGACGAGATCCTGATGTCGATGAATTTCGGTACACGCCTGCGTTATCGCACCCGCTAAAAGCGACTTTTAACTGACCCGTTCGGCGCCCCCGCAACGCGCTGAACGCTGGGCATATTTTGCCCGAAACCCTGATTCCACCGCCCTCTCTTCCTACCGCGCTCGCGGACTTTCACGCAGCTTCAAGACTTCGCTTCTTAGAAGCTTTTGCGTCGAAACCGACCAAACAATCACGCTTTTCCTACTGATGGCTACACTCCTGAGAAGCTCGCCCACGCACCGTTCGGCCGTCGCAAGGAGGCTTGATGAATGATGAACTGCAGCACCTGAAGAATCTTGGCAAGACGTCGGCGCAGTGGCTACATGCCGTGGGCATTCACAGCGCCTCGGACTTGCGTCGCCTGGGGGCGGTGGATGCTTATCGGGCCGTGCGCACGCGCGGGTTTCGGGCATCCAAGGTGTTGTTGTATGCCATCGAAGGTGCCCTGATGGATGTGCACTGGAATGACATTCCCGCCGAGCGCAAGGACGCCCTGAACAAACAGCTGGAAGCTATTTCGTCACGTCACAAGAACTGAACGGACGCAGCTGCCATGTACCTACTTGGGGAACAACCGGCTTACGCCGACGCGCTGATCAACCGACTGCAACATATTCCTGTCCGGCTGCTGGAAGGTTTGATGCCTTGCGGGCCAAGCCTGGAATTTGCGGCCGTCGATGATCTGGGCGTCCTGTTACCCGGCAATCAACTTTTTATGCTGGAAAATGGCCTGCTGCATGGATCCATCGATGATCGGGCATTGTTCTATCTGCACGAGGGCGATTTGATCGGCTTGCGTCAGGGCACCGAGCTGCCGCGTTGCCGCTTCCGCAGCGATAGCCCTTTAGCACTGACGCCGTACCTGCGATCCGAGTTTTTTCAACATATCTATGCCGACCTGGAGCGTTCGGAGTTGTTTCTTCAATACATGACCGGCCAGGCCGTTCTGCTGTCCGACGCCGTCGTCCGCCTGAAAAAGCCCGAGTTTCGAAGCACCAATGGTTTTCAGCGCGTGGCCAGTGGCGAAGTATTGATCCGTCAGGGCGATGAACCGGATCAGGTGTTCGTCCTCATTGATGGCCACGCCGAAGCCTTTGTCGACGGGCACAAAGTCGGCGATATACCCAAGGACGAGATTTTTGGCGCGATGGCGGTGTTCACTGGCGAGAAGCGTAACGCCAGCGTGATCACCAGCGAAGCCAGCACTGTCATGCTGATCCCCAAAGACCAGTTTCTCAGCCTGACCCAAAGCAATCCGAAGATCGCCCACAGCCTGATCGAGAGCATGGCCCGACGTATCGACCTGCTGAACGAGCAGATCATTCAGCTGAGCTCACCAACCTCGCAGGCTGAAACCCAATGATTACGGACGTTTCCAGCGAACAGTCAGCGCATTTCAAAGCATTGAGAAATCAGCTGTTGACATGGTAATGAGAATCGCTATGATTACCACATCCGGTCGCGAGACTGGCCGATATTTGAAAAGCCCTTGGTTCGGACTCTCAGATATCTCCTCATCAGGCTAATCACGGTTATTTGACCCGGCTCTTGCCGGGTCTTTTTTTGCCTGGAGAAAAGGTGTTCGATCACTTGCCAAATTGCTTACGCATTTGCGCACAGTAATCCTGGGGTGGCATGGCAGGCGTGTACCAGACGTAATCCGCCATGGCCGGTGTGACCTCGCTCCCCTGCTCCGCCAGCATCAACACCGCAGGCGCCTGGGGCTCCCCCAGATCAAGAACATGAACCGGCACGCCGATATCCTTGCGCGCATGGTAAGCGCCGGCAAGCAGCAGTGAAGGCGTGGGCGCTGCCAACAGGCGTTCAGCCATCCGTCGGTCACGTTGCTGCTGGACCGCCAGCATCGCCGGCATCTGCGATGTCGGCAGCAGGCCACAATGGGAGTCGCTGACTTCCTTGAGCAACGCTTCCTTGACTGAAGCGGCGTTGGAGCGCGAACCGCTCAATGTCGGAGGGCTGGCGTAAACGGCACGGACTTCGGGCGTGTCCAGATTGGCTGCCAGCAGCGGGTATGGCTGGGACAGCACGAAGCTAACGATCGGCCCGTACACATTCCAGTCCCACCCCGACTGCCAGGCTAATGCACCGGGCAAATCCGCCGGTGGTGTCGAGGCGTGACGAACGTCATCGACACGCGGCTGTTGATCCGGCGTGAGCATTTCCAGCAGCAGACTGCCTTGAGCTCGCCGCTCACCCAGCGACTGCAGTAACCACAGCTGCAATTCATGGTGATCGCGATTGTCATGTTGTTCGCCCACGATCAGCCTCGAGGGCATCTCCAACCGCTCAACCAGTTCCTCTGCTGTGAGAGTCTGACCGCTGCGCAAGTCCCGGATCTCGCCGACAACCGGTGGCGCAGTCGAAACTTGCTGACAGGCGCTCAGCAACAGCAAGGCCAGCATCAAAATCCCACGCATGTTTTCACTCCATTAAAAAGCTCAGCGGGCGATGATCAGCGGATGCCCACGCTCCGGGTGCTGCTGCACCAGCACTTCCAGCCCGAACACGGCCTTGAGTGGCTCCGGGCGCAACACCTGCTCCGGTGTATCGAGCGCCACCGGGCGCCCGCCTTCGAGCAGTAACAGGCGATCACAATAACGCGCTGCCAGGTTCAGATCATGCAGGATCACCAGTACCGCCGCGCCTCTGTTGGCGAACTCGCGCACGGCTTGCAACGTGGTGTGCTGATGAAGCGGGTCGAGCATCGACGTTGGCTCATCGAGCAACAACGTTTGCCCTGCTTCGCCCGGCCATAGCTGCGCCAGAACCCGCGCCAGATGCACCCGCTGACGCTCGCCACCGGACAAGGCCAGATAGCTGCGGCCACTCAAATGCCCGGCATCGGCAGCGTGCAGTGCGGCGGCGACGATTTCGTCATCGCGGACCCGACCGCTTTGATGGGGCAAGCGGCCCATGCCGACCACCTCTTCTACACGAAAGGCGAAGTCCAGGGTCGACACCTGCGGCAATACCGCCAAACGCTGCGCTCGCGACGTCCCCGTCCAATCGCTCAGTTCGCGCTCGTCGAGCCAGACGCTGCCCTGATGAGCCCGCAACTCGCCGCACAAGGCGCCGAGCAAAGTGCTTTTACCAGCGCCATTCGGCCCCAGCACGCCGAGAACTTCGCCCGGCTTGAGTTCAAGCGTGATGTCCGTCAGGACAACCTTTCGGCCGCGACGGATTTGCAGATTTTGCGTTCGCAACATCAGGCACGCCCCCTGACCAATAAGTACAGAAAGAACGGCGCACCGATGAAAGCCGTGACGATTCCGATCGGCAATTCCGCCGGCGCCAAAGCCAGTCGCGCCACCAGATCGGCAAACAACAAAAGACTGGCACCGGCCAATACTGACGCTGGCAACAGCACACGATGATCCGGCCCGGCCAGCAGTCGCACCAGATGCGGCACCACCAGCCCCACAAACCCGATCATCCCCGCCGCGGCCACCGCAGCACCGACACCCAACGCCGTGCAAAACACCAACTCGCGCTTGAGCCGTTCGACGTCGATCCCCAGGTGACCCGCCTCCGACTCCCCCAGCAACAACGCATTCAAGGCCTTGGCCCGGCGCGGCAGCCACAGCGCCACGCCGGCACTGATCAGCAGTAACGGCCAGAGTCGCGAATAGCTGGCGCCATTGAGGCTGCCCAGGTTCCAGAACGTCAGGGTGCGCAGCGTCGCGTCATCCGCCAGGTAAGTGAACAGCCCCACGGCGGAACCGGCCAGCGCAGTCAACGCTATACCGGCCAGCAGCATGGTCGCGACATGGGTCTGCCCGTTGCGCCGGCCCAGGCGATACACCAATGCAGTCACGCCAAGTCCGCCGAGAAACGCGCACAGCGATAACAGATACGGCCCGAAGGATTCAGGCAGACCGCCGAACACAGAACCACCGACGATCGCGATGGCCGCGCCCAATGCCGCACCGCTGGAGACGCCGACCAGCCCCGGATCGGCCAGAGGATTACGAAACAACCCCTGCATCGCCACACCGGACAATGCCAACACCCCTCCCACGGCCAAACCCAACAAGGTTCGCGGCAAACGAATCTGCCCGAGGATCAGCTCGGCCTGTTCCAGCCCGTCGGGAGCGATCGGTACGCCGACCAGGCGCAGGGCTGCACGCAAGGTGTCGAACAACGGCAAGCTCACCGGCCCAAGCGCCAATGACAACCAGATGGCCAGCAAACACAGCAGGATCAGGCCAGTGAACAAAGCACGGGGTTTAACCAGGATGGTCATTGGCCGGCCGTGCCGGGGTAAAAGGCGTCAGACAGTTTTTTCATCGCATCGGGTAACCGCGGCCCCAAGCCCCCGACCAACAACGTCGGATCAAGCTCCATGACTCGCCCGTCCTTGGCCGCGCGGGTCGAGGACAGGATCGGGTTCTCTTTGAACAACGCCGCACGGGCCGCATCACCGGTCAGTGCGCGATCGGCAAACACCAGCACCTCGGGATCCAGACTGACCAGGGATTCGACAGAAAAAGGTTTGTAGCCGCTATGCGTGGCCAGATTGTGCCCACCGGCCTGTTGCAGCAACCAATCGGCGGCGGTGTCCTTTCCGGCGATGAGCGGTTTGCCGCCCGCGTGACCAAGCAACAACAGCACGCCCGGCGATTTTTCTTTCACCTGTGCCTGAGTGACCCGGATCTTTTGCTGATCGAGTTGCTGTTGATAAGTCTGAAACACTTGTAAAGCCTGATCTTCAGCGCCGAGCAATTTGCCCAGACGCTGCAAATTGCCCTGCAACGTCGATAGATCCGGCTGGGCCGAGAACAGTTCGACCTGCACACCCGCGCTGCGAACCTGCGAAAGCACCGGCGGCGGTCCCGTTTCTTCGGTGCCAACCAGTATCTGCGGGCGTAAGCTCAAAATACCCTCCGCCGACAATTGCCGCTGATACCCGATGCTTGGCAATGCCTTGAGCGATTCCGGGTGCTGGCTGGTGGTGTCGACACCGACCAGTTTCGATTCACCGCCCAGCGCGCTGACCCATTCTGATAAAGCGCCCCCGGCACTGGCCCAACGTTGTGGCAACTCGGCCGCTGCGGCGTGATGGCTGACGAGGAGTCCGACACAGAGCGCGGCAACGCGGGTACTCAGGCGCATAAACAGCTTCCTTTAAGGGTTTTCCCGGGCATCGAGATGACAGGCCACGTATCCTTGGCGCCTGGCCTCTGCACCCGAAGGGCAAGGCGGCCATTTGATAATTGTTTGCATTTGAACGTCAAGCTCGGACATATCCAGTCACGAGCCGCCGGACTTGAGGATAGACATGAAGTTTCTTTGCGCAGGCGTTGAGCTGGCCGATGCCAGCAGTCGCGGTTTCGACATCGACGGCCAGAAGCTTTTTGCCGTGCGCCGTGGCGGCCAGGTTTACGTCTATATCAATCGCTGCCCGCACCGTGGCGTCGGACTGGAATGGAAGCCCGACCAGTTTCTCGACCCCAGCAACAGCCTGATCCAGTGCGCGACTCACGGCGCACTGTTTCTGATCGAAGACGGGGAATGCGTCGCCGGCCCTTGCGCCGGGCAGTCCCTGACCCGCGTCTCTTGCCGCGAAGACGAGCAAGGAATCTGGGTCAGTCTTTAGCCGTTCAGCAACACATCCAGACGCCGATCGACCACCATTTCTTCATGGGTCAACCGCACGCCATAAGCCAACACTTCGACTCCGCATGCCACCGCCTCAAGCAAGGCTGCGGCGTAGGCCGAATCGATTTCCTGTGCCGGACGCACGGCGTCGATGCCGGTGAGATTGACGCAATAGAGCTGCACGGCGCGGATTCCGTCCCGAGCCAAATGCGCCAATTCGCGCAAATGCTTGGCCCCGCGCTGGGTCACCGCATCGGGAAATGCCGCTACCAGTGAGCCGTCGAAGCCCAGGGTGACACTTTTGACTTCGACATACGCCGGCCCGCTCGGGTAATCGAGACGGAAATCGATACGACTGCTTTCCTGACCGTAGGCCACTTCGCGCTTCAGCTCGGTAAAGCCGTTGAGTTCGGTGATGACGCCTGCTCGCAATGCTTCTTCGATCAAGCCATTCGCCCGCCCGGTGTTCACGCAGAACAGGCGCCCCTGCGGGGTTTCGCCGACTTCCCAGGTGCCAGGCAGCTTGCGCTTGGGGTCATTGGAACGGCTGAACCAGACCTGCCCGCCTTCAACCTGGCAATTGAGCATCGAGCCGGTATTGGGGCAGTGAATGGTCAGCAACTCGCCATTAACGGTTTCGATATCGGCGAGAAAACGCTTGTAACGACGAATCAAACGACCTTCTTCGAGGGGAGGATGAAAACGCATCAGCCTTGCCAGCTCTTCAAGCCGCGCGCAATCCGCTCGACCGCCTCCTGTAGGCGCGGAAGACTTTGGGTGTAGGCAAACCGCACATGATGGCCGGCCTGATAACGACCGAAGTCCAGACCCGGAGTAATCGCCACGTGTTCGGTTTCGAGGAAATGTCGGCAGAACGCGAAGGCATCGCCGCCGAACTTGCTGATATCGGCATACAAGTAGAACGCGCCCTCAGGCTCAACGGCGATCCCAAAGCCCAACTCTCGCAGGGCCGGCAGCAGGAAATCCCGACGACGGCCGAATTCGGCGCGACGCTCTTCCAGAATGCTGATGGTGGCCGGTTCGAAACAGGCCAGAGCAGCGTGTTGAGCCATGCTTGGGGCGCTGATGTAAAGGTTCTGCGCAAGTTTCTCCAGCTCACCGACCGCCGCTTCCGGCGCCACCAGCCAACCGAGGCGCCATCCCGTCATGCCGAAATACTTGGAAAAACTATTCAGGACGAAGGCACTGTCATCGACTTCCAGCACGCTGGCCGCATCGGTGCCATAGGTCAGGCCGTGATAGATCTCGTCCACCACCAGATGCCCGTGACGCGCCTTGATCGCAGCAGACAGGCCTGCCAGCTCGTCGCGGGTCAGGATTGTCCCGGTCGGATTAGCTGGCGAAGCCACCAGGGCGCCGACGCTGTCGTGGTCCCAGTGGCGGGCAATCAGGTCCGGCGTCAGCTGATAGCGCACGTCCGGGCCTACCGGGACAAGCTGCGCCGCGCCTTCCACCAGTCGTAGAAAGTGCCGGTTACACGGGTATCCCGGGTCCGCCAGCAGCCAATGCTTGCCCGGATCCACCAACAAGGCGCTGGCCAACAGCAGCGCACCGGAACCGCCGGGCGTGATGAGGATTCGCTGCGGATCGATGTTCAAACCGTAACGTTGCTGATAAAAGCCGGAAATCGCCTCCCGCAGCTCGGGAATGCCGCGCGCGGCAGTGTAACGGGTCTTCCCCGCCGTTAACGCGGCCTGGCCGGCCTGAATGATCGGCTCGGCGGTGGTGAAGTCGGGTTCGCCGATCTCCAGGTGGATCACGTCGTGACCCGCGGCTTGCAGTTCATTGGCCCGCGCCAGCAGCGCCATGACATGGAAAGGTTCGATCGCGCGACTGCGGGCACTGTAGGACTGAGCCATTAGCCTTCCTTCAACGGGAAAAGAACCAATTCTACCCAAGCGCAGGAACGAGCGAGAACCTAAAGCGGTCAGACCGTTATAACGCTGTTCTCAAACGACTCGAGCGTGTGTCTCAGGTTTGACTAAAATCAATAATTGATCAGGTCTCCAGCGCCACCAGACAAGGCTTTGCAATCATTTGCAAGCACCGCGGGCCACTACCTCGACATCCGGGAGTAGCGCGGTCCGATTTGATCTGGTAAGTTCGCCCGCTTGCAGCCGCAGGGCCGGCAGGTGTCGGTGATGGAGCAATCCTGCGCAATGGATTACAAGAGTAGAGGCGGTCCATTTCATGCCCACCCAAGCAAAGCAGCAAAACCAGTCGATCAGCGGTTTCGAACCCTACAAAGAAGTGAAGGGCGAGGAATACATGGGCAAGCCCATGCGCGCTCACTTCACCAAGATCCTGAATAAGTGGAAACAGGACTTGATGCAGGAAGTCGACCGTACGGTTGATCACATGAAAGACGAAGCGGCCAACTTCCCGGACCCGGCAGACCGTGCCAGCCAGGAAGAAGAATTCAGCCTCGAGCTGCGTGCCCGCGACCGCGAGCGCAAGTTGATCAAAAAGATCGACAAGACGCTGCAACTGATCGAAGACGAAGAATATGGCTGGTGCGAGTCCTGCGGCGTCGAAATCGGCGTCAAGCGACTGGAAGCCCGCCCTACCGCCGACATGTGCGTTGACTGCAAGACCCTGGCGGAAATCAAGGAAAAGCAAGTCGGCAAGTAATCTCGACTTGAACGAAAAACGGAGCGTGCGAACGCTCCGTTTTTGTTTCTGACATTTGCCCCAGAACTAAAATGTGGGAGCGAGCCTGCTCGCGATTGCGGTGTGTCAGTCAACGAATGTGTTGTATGTGAAACCGCTATCGCGAGCAGGCTCACTCCCACAGGGACTCGCGCACGACCAGAGATGTAACATTCGTCCATGACCGCCACGACCTCCTCCCCCTACATCGGGCGCTTCGCCCCCACGCCCAGTGGCCATCTGCATTTCGGTTCGCTGGTCGCAGCGCTGGCCTCGTACCTCGACGCCCGCTCGGTGGGTGGCCGTTGGTTGATGCGCATGGAAGATCTCGATCCGCCACGGGAAGAGCCCGGCGCTCAGGCGGCGATCCTCAATGCCCTGGAAAGCTACGGTTTCGAGTGGGATGGCGAAATGGTCCGACAGAGTGACCGGCACGATGCCTACGCTGAAGTTCTCAATCGCCTGTTCAATCAAGGCCTCGCGTACGCTTGCACTTGCTCGCGTAAACAATTGGAGCCGTATCACGGGATTTACCCGGGCTTTTGCCGCAACGCCGGTCATGACACTAAAGATGCGGCGATTCGCCTGCGTGTCCCCGAGCTGGAATATCACTTCATCGACCGGGTGCAAGGCGAATACCGCCAACACCTGGGCCGGGACGTCGGAGATTTCGTGATTCGTCGCCGCGACGGCCTCTACGCCTATCAATTGGCGGTGGTGCTGGACGACGCCTGGCAAGGCATTACCGATATCGTCCGCGGCGCCGACCTGCTCGACTCAACGCCGCGCCAGCTCTACCTGCAAGAACTGCTTGGCTTGCCGCAACCGCGCTACCTGCATATCCCGCTGATCACCCAGCCCGATGGCCACAAGCTCGGCAAGTCCTATCGTTCGCCGCCGTTGACCGAAGATCAGGCAACCCCCTTGCTACTGCGCGCGTTGCGCGCGCTGGGGCACAACCCCGGTGCCGAACTGGCTTACGCCACCCCACGGGAGGTGTTGAACTGGGGCATCGCCCACTGGGATGCAGAGTTGATCCCGCGCACACTCAACCTGCCCGAAGCACAACTACAGTGATCACACTTGCAGTGACGCGCCCATCCGTTACCATCGCCGCACGTTTTCGGGCACGTGCATAAAAAAGAGAGGCCGGGATGTACATCTATCGCTTGGTCCTGCTCCTGGTAGTGGGGATTTATCTGTTCTCCCCGGCCATCATGGATTGGTGGATCGACGCCACTGGCGCCTGGTATCGCCCTTATCTGCTCTGGCTGATTCTGATTGTCGTGACCTTCATCCTGCAGAGCCAAAAAGATGCCGATGAGCTTTAGCCTGACCCAGATGATCCTGATCAGCGCCGCCTACCTGGCGGTGCTGTTCGGCGTAGCCTGGGTCAGCGAACGGGGCATGATTCCCCGGGCGATCATTCGCCACCCGCTGACGTACACCTTGTCGCTGGGCGTCTATGCCAGTGCGTGGGCGTTTTACGGCACGGTGGGCCTGGCCTATCAATACGGCTACGGATTTTTGTCCAGCTATCTGGGCGTCTCCGGCGCGTTTCTGCTGGCACCGGTGCTTTTGTACCCGATCCTGAAAATCACTCGCACCTATCAGTTGTCGTCGCTGGCCGATCTGTTCGCCTTCCGCTTCCGCAGCACCTGGGCCGGCGCGCTGACCACGATCTTCATGCTGATCGGTGTACTGCCGCTGCTGGCGTTGCAGATCCAGGCGGTGGCCGACTCCATCAGCATCCTCACCCGCGAGCCGGTGCAGCATCGCGTGGCCCTGAGCTTCTGCGCACTGATTACGCTGTTCACGATTTTCTTCGGTTCGCGCCATATCGCCACTCGCGAGAAACACGAAGGCCTGGTGTTTGCGATTGCCTTCGAGTCGGTAATCAAGTTGATCGCCATCGGCGGCGTTGGCCTCTACGCGCTGTACGGCGTGTTCGACGGCCCGCAACAACTGGAACTGTGGCTGCTGCAAAACCAGACCGCCCTCGCCGCGTTGCACACGCCATTGCAGGAAGGCCCATGGCGCACGTTGCTGCTGGTGTTTTTTGCTTCGGCGATTGTGATGCCGCACATGTACCACATGACGTTTACCGAAAACCTCAACCCGCGCTCGCTGGTCAGTGCGAGCTGGGGCTTGCCGCTGTTCCTGCTGTTGATGAGCCTGGCGGTACCGCTGATTCTCTGGGCCGGGCTGAAACTCGGCGCCACCACCAACCCGGAATACTTCACGCTGGGTATCGGCATCGCCGCCAATAGCAAGGCTTTGGCGCTATTGGCTTATATCGGCGGATTGTCGGCGGCCAGCGGTTTGATCATCGTCACCACCCTGGCCCTGTCCGGGATGGCCCTGAACCATTTGGTGCTGCCGCTCTATCAGCCGCCCGCCGAAGGCAATATCTACCGCTGGCTGAAGTGGACCCGCCGGGGGCTGATCGTCGCGATCATCATGGCCGGTTACGGTTTCTACCTGATGCTGGGTGCGGAACAGGACCTGGCGAATCTCGGGATCGTCGCCTTCGTCGCCACCCTGCAGTTCCTGCCGGGCGTGCTGTCGGTACTGTACTGGCCGACCGCCAACCGTCGCGGTTTCATCGCCGGTTTGCTCGCGGGGATTCTGGTGTGGCTGGTGACCATGCTGCTGCCGCTGGTCGGCAATCTGCAGGGCTTCTACATACCGCTGCTGAACATGATCTACGTGCTGGACGACACCAGCTGGCACATGGCGGCGATCGCCTCGCTGGCGGCCAACGTGCTGATGTTCACCCTGATCTCGCTGTTCACCAACGCCAGCAGCGAAGAGGCCAGCGCCGCCGAAGCCTGCGCCGTGGACAACGTGCGCCGGCCGCAACGCCGCGAGCTGCACGCCGCCTCACCCCAGGAATTCGCCACACAGCTTGCCAAACCCTTGGGCGCCAAGGCAGCGCAGAAAGAAGTCGAACAGGCCCTGCGCGACCTCTATCTGCCTTTCGATGAGCGCCGGCCTTACGCCTTGCGCCGTTTGCGCGACCGCATCGAAGCCAACCTTTCCGGCCTGATGGGGCCGAGTGTGGCTCAGGACATGGTCGAAACATTCCTGCCTTACAAGGCCGGCGGCGAAAACTATGTCACTGAAGACATCCACTTCATCGAAAGTCGCCTCGAGGATTACCACTCGCGCCTGACCGGGCTTGCCGCCGAACTCGATGCCCTGCGCCGCTATCACCGCCAGACCCTGCAGGAATTGCCGATGGGCGTTTGCTCGCTGGCCAAGGATCAGGAAATCCTCATGTGGAACAAAGCCATGGAGGAGCTGACCGGGATTGCCGCACAACGTGTGGTCGGTTCGCGCCTGAGCACCATTGCCGATCCCTGGAAAGAGCTGCTGCAAGGCTTCATCAATCTGCCGGACGAGCACTTGCACAAACAGCACCTGGCCCTCGACGGCCAGACGCGCTGGCTGAACCTGCACAAAGCCGCGATCGATGAACCGCTGGCACCGGGCAACAGCGGTTTGGTGTTGCTGGTAGAAGACCTGACCGAAACCCAGATGCTCGAAGACAAACTGGTGCACTCCGAGCGCCTGGCCAGCATCGGCCGACTCGCCGCCGGCGTGGCCCATGAAATCGGCAACCCGATCACGGGCATCGCCTGCCTGGCGCAGAACCTGCGCGAAGAACGTGAAGAAGACAGCGAACTGAAGGAAATCAGCGGGCAGATCCTGGAGCAGACCAAACGCGTGTCGCGCATCGTTCAGTCGCTGATGAGCTTCGCCCATGCCGGCAGTCATCAGCACAACGACGAGCCCGTCTGTCTGGCCGAAGTGGCCCAGGATGCCATCGGTTTGCTTGCCCTGAACCGGCGCAATTTCGAAGTGCAGTTCTACAACCTGTGCGATCCCGACCACTGGGTCGAAGGCGACCCGCAGCGGCTTGCACAGGTACTGATCAACCTGCTCTCAAACGCCCGCGACGCCTCGCCTCCCGGCAGTGCGGTGCGGGTCAAAAGCGAAGCCGGCGAACACACGGTCGACCTGATCGTGGAAGACGAAGGCAGCGGTATTCCGCAGAACATCATGGATAGATTGTTCGAACCTTTCTTCACCACCAAGGATCCTGGCGAAGGCACCGGTCTGGGCCTTGCACTGGTCTATTCCATCGTTGAAGAGCATTATGGACAAATCACCATCGACAGCCCGGCTGATGTTCAAAGCCAACGCGGCACCCGTATCCGGGTGACCTTGCCGCGTCATGTCGAAGCGACGTCCGCTGTGAACTGAGACCGTCGAGAGTATCGAATCAATGCCGCACATTTTGATCGTCGAAGACGAAACAATTATCCGCTCCGCCTTGCGCCGCCTGCTGGAACGTAACCAGTACCAGGTCAGCGAAGCCGGTTCAGTGCAGGAAGCACAAGAACGCTTCACCATTCCCACGTTCGACCTGATCGTCAGCGACCTGCGTCTGCCGGGCGCGCCGGGCACCGAGTTGATCAAACTCGGCCAGGGCACTCCGGTGCTGATCATGACCAGCTACGCCAGCCTGCGTTCGGCCGTTGATTCGATGAAGATGGGCGCGGTGGATTACATCGCCAAGCCTTTCGATCACGATGAAATGCTGCAAGCCGTCGCGCGCATCCTGCGTGACCGTCAAACGGTGCAAGCCAGCGGTGAACCTGCCGTCGGCAAAGCCGGCAATGGCGCCGCGAAACCGGGCGCCAGCAACAACAACGGCGAAATCGGCATCATCGGCTCCTGCCCGCCGATGCAGGATCTGTACAGCAAGATCCGCAAAGTCGCGCCAACCGATTCCAATGTCCTGATCCAGGGCGAATCCGGCACCGGTAAAGAACTGGTGGCGCGTGCCCTGCACAACCTGTCCAAACGCGCCAAGGCGCCGATGATTTCGGTGAACTGCGCAGCCATCCCGGAAAGCCTCATCGAGTCCGAACTGTTCGGCCACGAAAAAGGCGCGTTCACTGGCGCCAGCGCCGGGCGTGCCGGCCTGGTAGAAGCGGCCGACGGCGGCACCTTGTTCCTCGACGAGATCGGCGAACTGCCACTGGAAGCCCAGGCCCGCCTGCTGCGCGTGCTGCAGGAAGGTGAAATTCGGCGTGTGGGTTCGGTGCAGTCCCAGAAAGTCGATGTGCGCCTGATCGCCGCGACCCACCGGGACCTCAAGAGCCTGGCGAAGATCGGCCAGTTCCGTGAAGACTTGTATTACCGCCTTCACGTGATCGCCCTGAAACTACCGGCACTGCGCGAGCGGGGCGCCGACGTCAACGAAATTGCCACCGCGTTCCTCGCGCGACAGAGCGCGCGGGTCAACCGCACCGACCTGAAGTTCGCCCCGGATGCCGAGCAAGCCATTCGTCACTACTCTTGGCCGGGTAACGTTCGGGAGCTGGAAAACGCCGTAGAACGTGCGGTCATCCTGTGCGAGAGTCCGGAGATTTCCGCCGAACTGCTGGGGATCGATATCGAACTGAGCGATCTGGACGATGACGACTTCATCGGCCTGCCCCCACAACAGGGCAGCGCCGCCGGTAACAACAGCCATGAGCCGACCGAAGACCTGTCACTGGAAGACTACTTCCAGCACTTCGTTCTCGAGCATCAGGACCACATGACCGAGACCGAGTTGGCACGCAAACTCGGTGTCAGTCGCAAATGCCTGTGGGAACGCCGCCAGCGCCTGGGCATTCCGCGGCGCAAGACCGGGGTGGCCAGCGAGAGCTGAACGTCACCTGTCTGATGTGCGGGTAACACGTGACAAGGTGAAAAAACTGTTACCTCACCTTTTTCACGTAACAGAAGCCGGGGCTTACGGTAACGAAGCCCCGGCTTTTTTTGGCCTCGAAAAACCTCACCAGCAGGCCTAACCCCTTGTTTTGCTGGGCCTCGCAAAAGTTGGCACGCACCCTGCTATATGTTTGGTACAAGAACAATAACAAGCAATGCACAAGACAATAAAAATAAGACGTATCGACTCACGCACAATAAAAACAAGACGGCGAGAGGCGTAGCTAACTGATTCTTTTGGAGAGGCGTTGTATTTGGGGCTTGCCCCACGACCAGGCCGAGAACAACAAAAACTGTCACAAGACAGAGCCTGAACTGGTTGGATCGCAAGATCACTGCAACACAGCGACCAAAGCAATCCGTTTGCTCTTGGCTCCCGATTGGGAGGGTCATGAAGGAAAAACTTCATGGCGAGGGCACTTAACAAAAACAAAAAGCCCGAATCAAAAATAAAAATAGAGCATGCAACTACTTTCTTGGGGAGCTTCGGCTCCCCTTGTAGTTTCTGCGATTTGAAAACCACCCCGCCTGCGCTTCGCTTTACTCTTGTGGCTTGTGGCTTGCAGCTCATATCTGCTGTGTCCTACACCATCCCCCGACTAAATGCTAGAATCCCCGCCCATCATGCGGTCATTCTTCGTTTTGGCCGAACATTCCTTCAAACAGTGCATCCCATGCTGAAGAAGCTGTTCCAGTCATTCCGTTCTCCCAAGCGTCATACGCAACACATTCGCAGTACGCCTGAAGTGCTCAACAGCGGCCAACATTCGCTGCAAAAGGCCCAATTCAGTCGCTACGCGGTGAACATTGTCGAACGCCTGCAGAACGCCGGTTATCAGGCTTACCTGGTCGGCGGCTGCGTGCGTGACATGCTGCTCGGCATCACGCCAAAAGATTTCGACGTCGCCACCAGTGCCACACCTGAACAGGTGCGGGCCGAATTCCGCAACGCGCGGATCATCGGTCGCCGCTTCAAGCTGGTGCACATTCACTTTGGCCGCGAAATCATTGAAGTCGCGACCTTCCGCGCCAATCACCCGCAAAATGATGAAGAGGAAGACAGCAACCAGTCTTCCCGCAACGAGAGCGGGCGCATCCTGCGCGATAACGTCTATGGCACGCTGGAAGAAGACGCGCAACGCCGCGACTTCACCATCAACGCCTTGTATTACGATCCGGTCAGCGAGCGCATCCTCGATTACGCCAACGGCGTACACGACATCCGCAATCACCTGATCCGCCTGATCGGCGACCCGAAGCAACGCTACCAGGAAGATCCGGTACGGATGCTGCGAGCCGTGCGTTTCGCCGCCAAGCTGAATTTCGGCATCGAAAAACACAGCGCCGTGCCAATCCGTGAACTGGCGCCGATGCTGCGCGAGATTCCATCGGCTCGCCTGTTCGAAGAAGTGCTCAAGCTGTTCCTTTCCGGCCACGCCGCGGACACCTTCGAGATGCTGGTCGACTTGCAGCTGTTCGATCCGCTGTTCCCGGCCAGTGCCGAGGCTCTGGAATACAACCCGACCTACACCCACACGCTGATCAGCGATGCGTTGATCAACACCGACCTGCGGATCAAGCAGAACAAACCGGTGACCCCGGCGTTCCTGTTTGCGGCGCTGCTGTGGCCTGCCCTTCCTGCTCGGGTCCTGCGCCTGCAAGAACGTGGCATGCCGCCGATTCCTGCGATGCAGGAAGCCGCCCATGAACTGATTGCCGAACAGTGCCAGCGCATCGCGATTCCGAAACGCTTCACCATGCCGATCCGCGAGATCTGGGACATGCAGGAGCGTCTGCCACGCCGCAGCGGCAAGCGCGCCGACCTGTTGCTGGACAACCCGCGGTTCCGTGCCGGTTACGACTTCCTGCTGCTGCGCGAAAGCGCCGGTGAGCAGACCGACGGCCTGGGCGAATGGTGGACGGATTATCAGGACGCCAACGACAGCGAACGTCGTGACATGATCCGCGACCTCAGCGGCAAGGATGACGGCACCGGCGCCCCACGCAAGCGTCGCCGCAGCGGTGGCGCCAAGCGCAAACGCACCGCCGGCGCACCGAGCGCTACGGGCGAGTAAGCCATGGAACGCATCTACATCGGCATGGGCAGCAATCTGGCTGACCCCGCCGAACAATTGCGCAGCGCCGTCGACGCGCTGGCGCAGTTGCCGCAGAGCGACCTGATTGGGGTTTCCGGGTTTTATCAAAGCGACTCCCTGCTACCCGGCCAACCGCGTTACACCAACGCGGTTGCCGCCCTCGACAGCACGCTCGCGCCGCTGGAGCTGCTTGATGCGCTGCAAGCCATCGAGAACGGACAGGGCCGCGAGCGCCTTGAACGTTGGGGGCCACGTACGCTGGATCTCGACATCGTACTGTTCGGTGATCGGCTGATCGACGAACCTCGCCTCAAGGTGCCTCACTACCATATGCAGGAACGCGCTTTCGTTCTCTATCCACTGGCCGAACTGGCGCCTGCGGATTTGCGTCTGGCTGATGGCCGTTGCCTGAGTGATTTGCTCGCTGCCTGCCCGTTCGTCGGCCTGGAACGCCTCTCTCAAAATTGACAAAAAATCCCCCTGTGGGAGCGGGCTTGCTCGCGAATGCGGTGTTCCATTGAGCATCAATGTTGACTGACACACCGCATTCGCGAGCAAGCCCGCTCCCACATTGGTTTGTGTCGAACATGAGATCAGTAGTTGCTGAATCGCATCAGTTACCCCGGTAACACCCCACGCGTAACAATGCGGTAACACACGCAATTGACTTCCCGAGTTCTCCTCACGACTATAGGCGTCCCGCTGCCGCCAACACGGCGTTGAAGGGCGCAATCCAGGCCTTAAAAGCACGACAACAGACCGTGCGCCTGTATTTAACGAAGAATCACGCGCGTTACTCGCAGTAGTTTCCACAGCGCCTGAATGAGGAACTTTTCATGCCAGCCATCACCCTGACCACTCTGCAAGGTCTCAAGCAAAAAGGTGAAAAGATCACCATGCTGACCTGCTATGACGCGACCTTCGCCCACGCCTGCAATGAGGCTGGTGTCGAAGTGCTGCTGGTGGGCGACTCCCTTGGCATGGTTTTGCAAGGTCACGACAGCACCCTGCCGGTCACCACCGCAGAAATGGCTTACCACGTGGCGTCCGTCAAACGCGGTAACACCGATGCGTTGATCCTCGCCGACCTGCCCTTCATGGCCTACGCCACCCTCGAACAAACCATGACCAACAGTGCCCTGTTGATGCAGGCGGGTGCGCACATGGTCAAGGTTGAAGGTGCGCTGTGGCTGGCGGACTCGATCCGTCTGCTGGCCGAACGCGGTATCCCGGTGTGCGCCCACATGGGGCTGACACCGCAATCGGTGAATATTCTGGGCGGTTACAAAGTCCAGGGCCGTAGCGAGAACCAGGCACGGCAGATGCGCGCCGATGCCATTGCCCTGGAACAGGCGGGTGCAGCCATGCTGTTGCTCGAATGCGTTCCGAGTGAACTGGCCGAGGAAATCACCCAGGCGGTGGGTATCCCGGTGATCGGCATCGGCGCCGGCAGCGGCACCGACGGCCAGGTACTGGTTCTGCACGACATGCTCGGCCTGTCGATCACGGGCCGCGTGCCGAAGTTCGTGAAGAACTTCATGGCCGGGCAACAAAACATTCAAGCGGCGCTTGGTGCGTACGTCACTGAAGTCAAAGCGGCGACTTTCCCTGGTATCGAACACGGATTCTCTGCATGAACACCGTAAAAACCGTACGCGAATTGCGGGCCGCCGTGGCCCGTGCCCGCAGTGAAGGCAAGCGCATCGGCTTCGTGCCGACCATGGGCAACCTGCACAGCGGTCATGTGGCACTGGTGACCAAAGCCACCCAACGGGTGGATTTCGTGGTCGCGAGCATTTTCGTCAACCCGCTGCAGTTCGGCGCCGGCGAAGACCTCGACAAGTACCCGCGCACCCTCGCGGCCGATCAGGAGAAACTGCTCCAGGCCGGTTGCCACTTGCTGTTCGCGCCAACCGTTGAAGAAATGTACCCCGACGGCATGATCGGCCAGACCCGCGTCAGCGTTCCGCAACTCTCCGAAGGCCTGTGCGGCGCCAGCCGTCCCGGGCATTTCGAAGGTGTGGCGACAGTGGTCACCAAACTGTTCAACATGGTCCAGCCGGACCTGGCGATCTTCGGCCAGAAAGACTTCCAGCAACTGGCGGTGATCCGTGCCCTGGTGCATGACCTGAACATGCCGATCCAGATCATCGGCGAACCGACGGTACGTGCAGCCGACGGCCTGGCGCTGTCGTCGCGCAATGGTTTCCTCAGCGAAGAACAGCGGGCCGTTGCGCCTGTTGTTTATCGCGGTTTGAGCCAGATTGCCGATGCGATCAAACAGGGCGAACGGGATTTCCCGGCGTTGATCGATGCGCAGATCAAGCAGCTTGAAGCGGCAGGTTTGCGTCCTGACTATCTGGAGATTCGTCATGCGCTGACCTTGCGCCCGGCAACTGCGCAGGATCGGGATCTGGTGATTCTGGTGGCAGCGTTCCTGGGCACTACGCGGTTGATCGATAACCTGCATCTGAACCTCGACGCGCCCGCATAAACACTACAAAACCACTGTAGGAGCGAGCCTGCTCGCGATAGCGATATCACGGTCGACAGAGATGTTGCCTGTGAGCAAGCCATCGCGAGCAGGCTCGCTCCCACATGGGGTCTGCGGCGGCTCCAAGACTGTATTGCTGACCCTCAAGCCTTTGGGCACAATGCCCGCCGTTCGATTCCGACCTGGGGAAACACTCATGCACGCCATCATGCTCAAAGCCAAGCTGCATCGCGCCGAAGTCACCCACGCAGTACTCGATTACGAAGGTTCCTGCGCCATCGACGGCGAATGGCTGGACCTGTCCGGCATCCGTGAGTACGAACAGATCCAGATCTACAACATCGACAATGGTGAACGCTTCACCACCTACGCGATTCGGGGCGAAGAAGGCTCGCGCATGATCTCGGTCAACGGTGCCGCCGCACACAAGGCCAAGGTCGGTGACCGCGTGATCATCTGCGCCTACGCCCACTACAGCGAAGCCGAGCTGCTCAACTTCAAGCCACGCATGCTCTACATGGCGCCGGGTAATGAACTGAGCCACACCAGCAATGCCATTCCGGTTCAGGTCGCCTGATCCGGTCTTAGCCCCCTCCCCCTTCCGTTTGTCGGACCGTTCCCTGCTCGATGTATAAAAAAGTACCGGGAACGGGTCAGACAAAGTCAAGACAGATCGCAGCGCGAGGTTTACTGTATTCGCCCTGTGTCATGAAATCGTGTCGACGCAGTTGACCGGACGCCCACCCGTAGCGCTCCGGTATTTTTAGTGTTCAAAAGGCCGTTCAAGTAAAAAGGAAAACCGCAGCGATGGCGTATTACCGCACCCCTCAAGACGTTACCGCTCTGCCCGCCTGGCAAGCGCTGAATGACCACCGCCAAGCCATGCAGGATTTCAGCATGCGCGAAGCCTTTAATGCCGATCCGCAGCGCTTTACCCAATTCACCCTCAGCAGCTGCGGTCTGTTTCTCGATTACTCGAAAAACCTGATCAACGCCCAGACCCGCGATCTGCTGGTGGGCCTGGCCAACGAAGTCGACCTCCAGGGCGCGATCAAAGCGCTGTTCGAAGGCGAGATCGTCAACTCCTCCGAAGGTCGTCCGGCCTTGCACACCGCCCTGCGTCGTCCGGTCGGCGACAAGCTGAAGGTCAACGGCGTCAACGTGATGCCGGAAGTGCACAAGGTCCTGAACCAGATCACCGACCTCGTGGGCCGTATCCACGACGGTTTGTGGCGCGGTTACTCCGAGAAGCCGATCACTGACGTGGTGAACATCGGCATCGGTGGCTCGTTCCTCGGCCCGGAGCTGGTCTCCGAAGCGCTGTTGTCCTACGCCCAGAAAGGCGTGCGTTGCCATTACCTGGCAAACATCGACGGCAGTGAGTTCCACGAACTGACCATGAAGCTGCGCGCCGAAACCACGCTGTTCATCGTTTCGTCGAAATCCTTCAACACCCTCGAAACCTTGAAGAATGCCCAGGCCGCACGCGCCTGGTACCTGGCTCAGGGTGGTTCGGAAGCCGAGCTGTACCGTCACTTCATCGCCGTCTCCAGCAACAATGCAGCGGCGGTGGCCTTCGGGATTCGCGAAGAAAACATCTTCCCGATGTGGGACTGGGTTGGCGGCCGTTACTCGCTGTGGTCGGCCATCGGTTTGCCGATTGCCCTGGCCATCGGCATGTCGAACTTCAAGGAACTGCTGTCCGGTGCCTACACCATGGACCAGCATTTCCAGAGCGCGCCTTTCGAACAGAACATGCCGGTACTGCTGGCGCTGCTCGGCGTGTGGTACGGCAACTTCTGGGGCGCGCAAAGCCACGCGATCCTGCCGTACGACCACTACCTGCGTAACATCACCAAGCATTTGCAACAGCTGGACATGGAATCCAACGGCAAGAGCGTGCGCCAGGACGGCACGCCAGTGTCCACCGACACCGGTCCGGTGATCTGGGGCGGCGTGGGTTGCAACGGTCAGCACGCGTATCACCAGTTGCTGCACCAGGGCACCCAACTGATCCCGGCCGACTTCATCGTGCCGATCGTCAGCTTCAACCCGGTGTCCGACCACCACCAGTGGCTGTACGCCAACTGCCTGTCGCAAAGCCAGGCGCTGATGCTGGGCAAGACCCTTGCCGAGGCCGAAGCCGAGTTGCGCGACAAAGGCATGAGCGAAGAAGAGGTGCAGAAACTCGCGCCGCACAAGGTGATCCCGGGCAACCGTCCGAGCAATACCTTGGTAGTCGAACGCATCAGCCCGCGTCGTCTCGGCGCTTTGGTGGCGATGTACGAACACAAAGTCTTCGTGCAAAGCGTGATCTGGGGCATCAATGCCTTCGACCAATGGGGCGTGGAGCTGGGTAAAGAGCTGGGCAAAGGCGTTTACAACCGTCTGGTCGGCAGCGAAGAAACCCCGGCTGACGATGCCTCGACCCAAGGCTTGATCAACTACTTCCGCGGTCGTCACCGCGGCTAACCTGACGCCACTCGGCGGCACTTGTGGGAGCGAGCCTGCTCGCGATAGCGGTCTGACATACAACTAATGTTGAATGTCATGCCCCATCGCGAGCAGGCTCGCTCCCACATTGGTTTGCGTCAGTCACAAATTTTGTATCCGTCCCCTTCCACACCGATCGGCAGCTGACTTGAACCCTCTCCTCACTCGGCGCATCTTTATTACTTGTCGCAAAACAAGAATAAGGAACCGTCATGTTCGATATCAGCACGTTCCCCCAAGCCGATGCCGTCCGCCGGGCTGCAAATCTGAGTCAAGACGACTATAAGCGCCTGTACCGCCAATCCATCGAGCACCCCAGCACCTTCTGGGCCGAACAGGCCACACGCTTTCTCGACTGGAGCACCCCCTGGGATACCGTCCAGCGCTATAACCTGAAAACCGGTGAAGCGAGCTGGTTTGCCGGCGGCAAGTTGAATGTCAGTTACAACTGCATCGACCGTCACCTGGAAAAGCGCGGCGATCAAACCGCGATCATCTGGGAAGGCGACGACCCTGCCGAATCCACCCAGATCAGCTACAAAAAGCTTCATCACAACGTCTGCCGCCTGGCCAACGTGCTCAAAAGCCGTGGCGTGAAAAAAGGCGACCGCGTGTGCATCTACCTGCCGATGATCCCCGAAGCGGCCTACGCCATGCTCGCCTGTACGCGCATTGGCGCGGTGCATTCGGTGGTGTTCGGTGGTTTCTCTCCGGACTCTGTGCGAGACCGGATTCTCGATGCCGACTGCCACACCGTAATCACCGCCGATGAAGGCGTGCGCGGCGGTAAAGTCGTGTCGCTCAAGCAGAAGGTCGACAAGGCACTGCTCAGTTGCCCGAACGTCAGCACCGTGATCGTGGTCGAGCGAACCCAGGGCGAAGTGGACTGGGTCGAAGGCCGCGACATCTGGTATCACCAGGCGCTGCGCGACGTTAGCGACGATTGCCCGCCTGAACCGATGGGCGCCGAAGACCCGCTATTCATCCTCTACACCTCCGGCAGCACCGGCAAACCCAAAGGCGTGCTGCACACCACTGGCGGCTATCTGCTGCAAGCGGCGATGACCTTCAAGTACGTGCTCGACTACCGCGACGACGAAGTCTTCTGGTGCACCGCCGATGTCGGTTGGGTTACCGGCCACAGCTACATCGTTTACGGTCCTCTGGCCAACGGCGCGACCACGCTAATCTTCGAAGGCGTACCGAGCTACCCGAGCAGCTCGCGCTTCTGGCAAGTGATCGACAAACACCATGTCAACATTTTCTATACAGCCCCGACCGCCCTGCGCTCCCTGATGCGTGAAGGCCCCGAACCGTTGAAGGAAACTTCCCGCGCGAGCCTCAGATTACTCGGCACTGTCGGTGAGCCCATCAACCCGGAAGCGTGGGAGTGGTACTTCAATGCCGTCGGCGAACAGCGTTGTCCGATCGTCGATACCTGGTGGCAGACCGAAACCGGCGGCATCATGATCAGCCCGCTGGTCAGTGCTCAACGGATCAAACCCGGTTGCGCCACACAACCGATGTTCGGCGTGCAACCGGTGTTGCTTGATGAAGTGGGCAAGGAAATCAAAGGCGCCGGCAGCGGCGTGCTGGCGATCAAATCCAGCTGGCCGGCGCAGATCCGCAGCGTCTACGGCGACCCGCAACGCATGGTCGACACCTACTTCAAGCCCTACCCCGGCTACTACTTCACTGGCGACGGTGCCCGGCGCGATGAGGATGGCGATTACTGGATCACCGGGCGCATCGACGACGTGATCAACGTTTCCGGGCACCGCATCGGCACCGCGGAGGTGGAAAGCGCGCTGGTGCTGCACGACAGCATCGCCGAAGCGGCGGTGGTCGGTTACCCGCATGACGTCAAGGGTCAGGGCATCTATGCCTTCGTCACCCCCATGAACGGCACCGAGCCCAGTGACGAACTGAAGAAACAACTGCTGGCTCACGTCAGTGAGGAAATCGGCAGCTTTGCCAAACCGGACCTGATCCAGTGGGCGCCGGCCTTGCCGAAAACCCGTTCGGGCAAGATCATGCGGCGCATTCTGCGCAAGATCGCCTGCAACGAACTGGACAGCCTGGGTGACACCTCGACCCTGGCTGACCCGAGCGTGGTCCAGGAGCTGGTCGATAAACGCCTGAACCAATAAATGCTTGTTTCAAAAGCCTGCGCGGCCGTTAATGGCCGCGCCTTCTTTTCCGCCACTGAGTCGTCATGGAATTCATTCGAACCCGCATCGAAACCCAGATCATGAGCCTGACCGGTCTGTCTCTGGGCAAGCTCGACCTGGAAAACCCCAAGGGTGATCCCGGCCTGTTCGGCCCCGATTCGGTGAGCTGGCAAGTGCATGGCGACTTCAGCAGCATGCTGATCGGCGGCATCAGTGCCCTGATGCTGCAAGCCCTGCATCCACTGGCCCTGGCCGGGGTGTGGGACCATTCGAACTTCCGCGAAGACATGATCGGCCGACTGCGCCGCACCGGGCAGTTCATTTCCGGCACCACCTTCGGCTCGCGAAAGGATGCCGACTGGCTGATCGAGAAAGTCCGCACCATCCACCTGCAAGTGACCGGCACGGCACCGGATGGCCGGCCCTACGCCGCCAGCGATCCCGATCTGTTGACCTGGGTGCACGTGGCCGAAGTCAGCAACTTCCTCGCGGCCCATTTGCGTTATCGCAATCCGGATTTGTCCCTGGCTGATCAGGACCGTTACTACGCAGAGATCGCGATAGTTGCCGAACGGCTGGGCGCCCGTGATGTGCCCCGTTCGCGGCAGGAAATTGCCGATTACCTTCAGCGCATTCGTCCACAGCTGTTGTGCGACGAGCGCAGTCGAGAGGTGTTGCGGCTGTTGTTGAACGCCCCGTCCCCCAGCCGTTTGGCCAGACCTTTCGGCGGTTTGATGATGAAGGCCGGGATCGACCTGCTGCCGGATTGGGCCAGTGACATGCTGGGCGTCAGCCAGAGCCCGCTGCAACGCAAGCTGATCCGCGCCAGCGTCAATCGCAGCGTGCCAATGCTGCGCTGGGCGGTGCGTAACGGTTCGATGCACCGGGCCAAACGACGGATGGGATTGTTGTAGGTTTGATCGTTCCCACGCTCCGCGTGGGAATGCCTCACCGGACGCTCTGCGTCCGCTTGTGGGACGCGGAGCGTCCCTGGCTGCATTCCCACGCGGAGCGTGGGAACGATCAAAACGCTGAATGTCAGCCTTCTGTGGCGAGGGAGCCGCTCCCGCCCGACCGGGCTGGCGCACCAGTGCGAAGCGCTCGCAAAATCTTCGACAAGTACTGAGATTATGGAGGCCGCTTCGCAGCCCAGCGGGAGCAAGCTCCCTCGCCACAGGTGCAATGCTGTTAAACTCCCGCGCCAAATTCCCCTCCTGCAAGGCGCACAGCATGTCTTCCTTGAATCAGGCGCTGCGCGCCGCCCTCGATCGTCGTCAGGACCTGCTGACCGAACTGCATCAGCAAGGCACCGATTGCTATCGCCTGTTCCACGGCAGCCAGGAAGGCGCCGGCGGCCTGACGATCGACCGCTACGGCCCGCAATTGCTGGTGCAAAGTTTTCACCAGTCGCTGGAACGGGATGCGCTGCTGCAACTGCACGACGCCATCAATCAGCACCTGGGCCTCGAAACGCTGCTGGTCTACAACGATCGCTCCCGGGGCAACTCGCGCATCGACCGTGAAGACACCGTCTACCGCGCCGACGAGGCTGCACTGCAAGACTTGGTCGGTCACGAGTGGGGCTTGAATTACCGGGTTCGCGGCCGCCACGCCGGCCAGGACCCGCTGCTGTTCCTCGACCTGCGCAACACGCGCGGCTGGGTCAAGCAGCACAGCAAAAACAAAAGTGTGCTGAACCTGTTCGCCTACACCTGCGGTGTCGGCCTGAGTGCGGCGGCCGGTGGCGCGAGCGAAGTCTGCAACCTCGATTTCGCTGAGGGCAACCTGGCCGTCGGCCGCGAGAACGGGCTGCTCAATCCGCAGTTGCCGACCATGGACTTCATCCAGTCCGACTACTTCCCGGCCATCCGCCAGTTGGCCGGCCTGCCGATCAGCCAGCGCCGCGGGCAAAAACTGCCGAGCTATCAGCGTCTGGAACAGCGTCAGTACGACCTCGTGCTGCTGGACCCGCCAGCCTGGGCCAAGAGCGCTTTCGGCACCGTCGACCTGCTGCGCGACTATCAGAGCCTGCTGAAACCCGCACTGCTGACCACCGCCGACAATGGCGTGCTGATCTGCTGCAACAACCTGGCAAAAGTCAGCATGGACGACTGGCGCGAGCAGGTTTTGCGTTGTGCCGAGAAAGCCGGCCGGCCGGTGCGCGAGTGGACCGTGATGAAGCCGGGCGGCGATTTTCCGTCAATGGATGAGCAGCCGCCGCTGAAAACCCTGATCCTCCAGCTCTGAGATTCGTCCAGAAAATCAGACAAATCCTATAAAGCAGGATCACTTCGGAACCAGAAACGCGTGCCATACTCCAACGCACTCCGATTCAGACAGATGAAGCCACACATGCCCAAAGGATTGATTCGCGCTATCGGCGCTCTGTTGACCGCTCTAGCCCTCTACAGCCTGCTGGGGTTTCTGATTTTGCCGGGTATCGCGTTGCGGGTGGCCAATCAACAATTGGCCAGTTACGCAACGACGCCCGCGACGATCCAGCGGATCGAACTCAACCCGTTCAGCCTGGAAGTCACCCTGTGGGGCCTGATCATCGGCGAGCCGGGCAAGGAGCAGGTCGGCTTCGAGCGCCTGTACGCCAATTTGCAGATCGACAGCCTCTGGACCAAAGCGCTGCACCTGTCCGATATCGAAATCGATAAACCCAAGACCGAAATCCTCTTCGGCAAGGACGGCAAACTCAATTTGCTCGGCCTGTTCAAAATCCCTGTCAGCGAGCCAACCCCGGCCGACCCGGACGCCCAGCCGTTCCCGTTGCGCATCGAGCGGATCAAACTGGCCGGCGGCTATGTGCACTTCCAGGACGCACGGCCCAGCGAACCGATCGAATTCCTCTACGACAAACTCGATTTCGAGTTGAAGAACCTCAGCACCCTGCCGGAAGACAGTGCCGACATGACCTTGATGGCCGTTGGCCCGGGCGGTGGACAGATCGACTGGACCGGCAATTTCAGCCTGATCCCGATCGCCTCCGAAGGTAAGCTGAAAATCACTGATGGCAAGATGAAATCCTTTTGGCCCTATGTGCGTGACGCGGTGCCATTGGTGCTTGAAGACGGCGTCCTCAGCATGAGCACCGACTACAAACTCAACCTGTCCAAGGAAACCGAACTGCTGTTGAGCAACGTTGCCGTGAGCATCGCGCCGTTCGCGATCAAAGCACCAGACGGCCGGCCACTGGCGAAGCTTGAGCGTCTGGACATCAGTGAAACCACCGTGGACCTGGCCAAGCAACAAGTGGTCGTCGGCAAGATCCGCAGCCAGAAACTGGAAACCTGGGCCGCACTCGAAGCCGACGGGCAACTCGATTGGCAGAAACTGTTCGCCAGCCAACCGTCCAAAGCCGCCGTTAAAGCCAAGGCCGAACCGGCCAGCGCCCCGGCCGCCGCCGATTCACCGAACCCCGAACCGGCGCCCCCGAGCAAGCCATGGCAGGTGCTGCTCAAAGACGTGCAACTGCGCAATTACCAGGTGCATCTGGCTGACCGCAAGGCGCAACCCGCCGTGGCGCTGGACGTCGGCCCGCTGAACCTGGACCTGCAGAATTTCGACAGCCTCAATGGCTCGCCTTTTAACCTCAAGCTCGATACGGGCGTGGGCAAGCAAGGCAAGATCACGGCAGACGGTATCGTCAATCTGGCCCCGGTCAGCGCCAGGTTAAACGTACAAACCAAGGACATCGACCTACGCGTCGCCCAGTCCTATATCAACCCGTTCATTCGCCTGGAACTGCGCAGCGGCATGCTCGGCAGTGATCTGGCGGTCGATCTCAAAAGCACTGAGCCGCTGGCATTCAACGTCACCGGCCGTGCCCAGGTCGATCAACTGCATACCCTCGACACCCTCAAAACCCGCGACTTCCTCAAGTGGCAGCAATTGGTGCTTGAAGGCCTGAACTATCAGCACGGCGACAGCCTGTCGATCGACAAGGTCAACCTGTTCCAGCCTTATGTGCGCTTCATGATCAACGATGACCGCACCACAAACGTCGACGATCTGCTGATTCCGCAACCGCCGGACTCCGGCGCCAAAACGGCTGCTGGCAAACCTGCTGGTAAGGAAAAACCGCTGGGCATTCACATTGGCGGTATTGCCATCAATGACGGCTCGGCCAACTTCGCCGACTTCAGCCTGACCCCGAATTTCGCCACGGCCGTTCAACAGCTCAATGGGCAAATCGGCACCATCGACAGCCGTCAGGCGAAACCGGCCAGCGTCGATATCAAAGGCAAGGTCGACCGTTATGCGCCGGTCACCATCAAGGGCGCGGTCAACCCGTTCGACCCGATGGCCAGCCTCGACATCGCCACCAGTTTCAAACGTGTCGAACTGACCACGCTCACGCCCTACTCCGGCAAGTTCGCCGGTTACCGCATCCGCAAGGGCCGGCTCAATCTGGACCTGCACTACAAGATCACCAACGGCCGACTTCTGGCTGAAAACAAAGTGGTGGTCGAGCAGCTGCAACTGGGTGAAAAGGTCGACAGCCCGGACGCCGTGAGCCTGCCGCTGAAGCTGGCGATTGCCTTGCTCAAGGATGTCGACGGCAAGATATCCATCGAGCTGCCAGTGAGCGGCGACCTGAACAACCCGCAATTCAGTGTCATGCCTATCATTTGGCAGACCCTGCGCAACCTGATCGTGAAGGCCGCAGCAGCGCCCTTCAAAATGATTGGCGGGCTGGTCAGTGGTGGCGGTTCGGAAGATTTGGGCACCGTGTCGTTTGCGCCGGGTTCAAGCGACCTGAGCAAGGACGCCGAAGATTCGCTGGTCAAACTGTCCCAGGCCCTCAAGGAGCGCCCGGCCCTGCGCCTGGAAATCGAAGGCACGGCGGCCGCCAGCAGCGATGGCCCGCTGATCGCCGAGCAACGTCTGGAACGCGAATACCAGTACAACTACTACAAAATGCTCCAGCGTCGCGGTGACAAGGTGCCGGCGAAGGCTTCATTGCTGCAAGTACCGGATAACGAAAAAGGTCCACTGCTGGAAGGGATCTACCGCACGCGCCTGAAAACGCAGCCGCCCGCTGAATGGAAGGATCTGGGCAAGGAAGAACGCACGGTAAAAATGCGCGAAGGCGTGATCAAGTTCTGGAGTTCCAGCGACGTGCTGTTGCGTGAGTTGGGTCAGGAACGCGCCAGCAGCATCAAGGATTATCTGGTCGACAAGGGTCAGCTGGCCGATGACCGCGTGTACTTCATCGACGCCAGCCTCGGTGAAGCGGAAAGTGACGGTCGGGTGGTTACGCCGCTGCATCTGGACGCCGAATGACAGGCGCGAAATGGCTGATGAGCCTGGCTCTGGCGATAGCCGCAGCGCAGGCTTCGGCAGCCGACACCCTGCGTTGCGGCAGTCAATTGGTCAGTGTCGGTGACAGGTCCAGCGAAGTGCTGCAGAAATGCGGAGAACCGGTCAGCCGTGATCTGTTGGGCTACAAGCGCAGCGCTAACCGCCGGGAAGAGTTTCAAGTCGAAGAATGGACCTACGGGCCCAACGGCGGGATGTATCAGTACCTGCGTTTTGAAGGTAATCGTTTGAAGCAGATCACCAGCAAGCGCGGCAACTGAATCCACCACAACATCATGTGGGCACAATTTAATGTGTGCGAGCCTGCTCGCGATAGCGGTCTTTCATTCAACATAGGCGTCGAATGTGAGTCAGCAATCGCGAGCAAGCTCGCTCCCACATTTGGTTTTGCGCTGCCCCAAATAGAACAGGCCCCTGACACGAATGTCCGGGGCCTGTAATGGCCACATCCTTATGGCCTTCGCATGAACTCTCCTGAGGCGGCAGACGTATTGCTCGGCCCGTCTGTCGCGCCTTCTCCCAGTCCAGGCGAGAAGCCTTGCCTTACTCGGATTTCAGGCCATCAGCAGAGACTGCCTGAACGCCTTTGATTTTCTTGGCGATCGCCACAGCGGTGGCTTTCTGAGCGTCAGTTACCGCAACAGTGGACGACAGGGACACTACGCCTTTGTTGGTTTCGACTTTGATGTCGGTGCCAGGAATGCCTTTTTCAGTCACCAGGTCTGCTTTGACCTTGGTGGTGATCCAAGTATCGGAAGTAGCTTCCTTGACTTCGGTCACTTCACCAGCGGCCAGAACCATTGGAGCCTGGGTAGCCTGGGTCTGTGCAAATGCGACGTTGGCCATGGTCAGGGTCAGCGCGGTAGCAGTAGCGGCAGCGATAGCGAACTTCTTCATACGAGTAACTCCTGTTTTTCATAAAGTCTGCTGCGTGTCTTGTCAGCAGGGTTACAGGAGATAGTGCGAACGCTGTGCCAACTTTGAATCAACCAATAAATACATATAAATCAACGACTTAAAAAAACACCTGATTTTCGAAATCATGCAGAATGCATGACTTGGGAATTATCGACATGCAAGTTGCGGGTTTTACCGCAGGCCTAAGGCCATGAATTATTGGAAGTTTTCTCAATTACTCGATTTTTCCCGGAGTGCGAACAAAAAACGCCCCGCAAGGCGTAATGCTGTTCATTTAAGGTTTGGGTCACCGCGTTCATTCAGACAGCACGCGTTATCGTTCACGTCTTTCGCGAGCAGGCTCGCTCCTACAGGGGAATGCGTACGCTTGAAGAGTCAGGTCGAGCGTTAGCTCGCCTCCAGCTTTTGATCTTGAGGTGCACGCCCCATCGGGAGGCCGAGTGGAGGTTCTGCGCAGTGGGCAACCCGGCATGGATGCCGGGTTAGCCGCCCCCGGCCATGGATGGCCGATGGCGGCGGGCCCACGGAGCAGGACCGGAGCGAGGGCATGCCGAGCCTGGGCGAGGCACCGACCGAAAGGGGCAAGAGCCCTTGGTTACTTGGGGCTTTTCCAAGTGACCCGCCGTAAGGGCGGAACCGCCAGCCGCCGTGACCGCAAAAACGGATATGCCCCCGACCCGCAAGATGGGGCACTAGGCAAAACGGTTTTAAATCAGCCTGATGTGGCAGTGGAAGCGGCAGCGGCGCAGGCTTTAGGCGCATATTCAGCATCGACTTCGGTGGTGCATGTCCAGCCAGTCAACGCGCGCGTCAGAGTAATGGACTTATTCAACACCGGACCCGGAGCATTAAGAATTTTGCAAGCGATAGAGCCTGTCCCATCAGCCGCTTTGCCAGTCGCTGACGTCGTGCAGTTGGAGGTCGTTGCGGCGCCACCGATATTATCCAGTGTCACATCGGTCCCTTGATTCATAAGATCCTCGAACGGCACTTTCAACGCGCTGATCTCAGCCAGCCCCGCCGTGACCTTGGCCCGGGCCTGATACTTGGAATATTGCGGCAACGCAAACGTCGCAAGAATCCCGATGATCGCCACCACGATCAGCAGCTCGATAAGCGTAAAACCTTTCTGAGTATTCATAGACAAGCTCCATGCATGAGTCGAAATCTCATGACCTGAACTAGCCGCAGCACAGCCCATGCCAAGCGCCGCGCGCCTGTTGGCCGGGACGTGAGGCGAGTGCAACGCCGTTTCCTACCCCCAGAATCCGCACTATCTGACACTTTTTGTCACCTCAACACCGCTGGTTTGGTTCCTCCGCTTGACTAGGCTATAAGTCATGAACTGTCTGCGTCCGGTATCCCAATGAATGACATTGCCCTTAGCGGTCTGGCCAAGCAATTGGTCCTGGCCGAGCTGCTCACTGACCAAAGCGCGCAACAGGCGTATCAGCAAGCCCAGCGCAGCCGAATCTCCCTCATCAGCTATCTGGTGCAGAACAAACTGGTGAAGAGTCGCCAGGTCGCCGAGATCGCGTCGGAGCACTTCGGCATGGCCTTGCTCGACCTCAACTGCCTGGACAAGGAGAGCCAGCCCAAGGGACTGATCAGCGAGAAACTGATTCGCCAGCACCACGCCCTGCCCCTCTGGCGGCGCGGCAACAAGTTGTTCGTGGGGGTTTCCGACCCGACCAATCAGCAAGCCATCAATGACATCCAGTTCAGCACCGGGCTGAATACCGAAGCCATCCTGGTGGAGGACGACAAGCTCAGCGACGCCATCGAAAAATTCTTCGATAACCAAGGCTCCGGCCTGGAAGACATGGCTGACGTTGACCTCGATGGTGTGGACATCGAGTCGATCGATGACAACAGACAAGACGCCATTGCCGGCCAGGATGCCGATGACGCGCCCGTGGTGCGCTTCGTCCACAAGATGTTGCTGGACGCGATCAAAAGCGGCTCTTCCGACCTGCATTTCGAACCCTACGAAAAAACCTACCGAGTGCGGATGCGCACCGACGGAATGTTGCGTGAAGTGGCCAAGCCACCGATCCACCTGGCCAGTCGCATCGCCGCGCGGCTGAAAGTCATGGCCAGCCTCGACATCTCGGAGCGACGCCGGCCCCAGGACGGGCGGATCAAGATGCGCCTGTCCAAGACCAAGTCCATCGATTTTCGGGTCAACACCCTGCCGACCCTGTGGGGCGAGAAAGTGGTGATCCGGATCCTCGACCCGTCCAGCGCACAAATGGGCATCGATGCCCTCGGTTACGAGCAGGACCAGAAAGACCTGTACATGGCCGCGCTGAAGCAACCCCAGGGCATGATTCTGGTGACAGGCCCCACCGGGTCGGGCAAGACCGTATCGCTCTACACCGGGCTGAACATTCTCAACACCGTGGACATCAACATCTCCACCGCCGAAGACCCGGTAGAGATCAACATGGAAGGCATCAACCAGGTCAACGTCAATCCCAAGCAGGGAATGGACTTCGCCCAGGCGCTGCGCTCATTTCTGCGACAGGACCCGGACGTGATCATGGTCGGCGAAATCCGCGACCTCGAAACCGCCGAAATTGCCATCAAAGCCGCCCAGACCGGTCACCTCGTGCTGTCGACCCTGCACACCAACAGCGCCGCCGAAACCCTGACGCGCCTGCACAACATGGGCATCCCGGGTTTCAACATTGCCACCTCGATCAGCCTGATCATTGCCCAGCGCCTGGCGCGCAAGCTGTGCAGCCATTGCAAGAAACCCATCGAGATTCCCCGGGAAGCGCTGCTCAAGGAAGGCTTCCCCGAGGAACGCATCGGCTCATTCACGATCTATGAACCGGTCGGTTGCGATCTGTGCAACGGCGGTTACAAAGGGCGAGTGGGGATTTATGAAGTGGTGAAAAACACACCGGAGCTGCAACGGCTGATCATGGCCGAAGGCAATTCACTGGAAATCGACATCCAGATGCGTAAAGACGGCTTCAACGACCTGCGCACGTCGGGCCTGCTCAAGGCCATGCAAGGCATCACCAGCCTTGAAGAAATCAACCGGGTCACCAAGGACTGAATATGGCGGTCAAAGCAGCAAAAATCAGCGTCTACGCCTGGGAAGGCACCGACCGCAAAGGCACTAGAATGACGGGCGAGTTGAGCGGCCAGAACCCGGCGTTGATCAAGGCGCAGTTGCGCAAGCAGGGCATCAACCCCGGCAAGGTGCGCAAGAAGTCCACCTCGATTTTCAACCTGGGCAAGCGCATCAAGGCCCAGGACATCGCCCTGTTCACCCGGCAGATGGCGACCATGATGAAGGCCGGCGTACCGCTGCTGCAGTCCTTCGACATCATCGGCGAAGGCTTCGAAAACCCGGCCATGCGCGCGCTGATCGACGAGGTGAAACAGGAAGTCGCGGCGGGTAACAGCTTCGCCGCCTCCTTGCGCAAAAAACCTCAGTATTTCGACGAGCTCTACTGCAACCTGGTCGATGCCGGCGAGCAGGCCGGTGCCCTCGATACCCTGCTGGAAAGAGTGGCGACCTATAAGGAAAAAAGCGAAAGCCTCAAGGCCAAGATCAAGAAAGCCATGACCTACCCGCTGGCGGTGGTGTTCGTCGCGATCATCGTGACCGGGATCCTGCTGGTCAAAGTGGTGCCGCAGTTCGAATCGGTATTCAAAGGGTTTGGCGCCGAATTGCCAGCCTTCACGGTGATGGTCATCGGCCTCTCGGAATTCATGCAGGACTGGTGGTGGGCGATGCTCGGCGTGCTGATCGCGGCCATCTTCGGCGTGCGCCACGCGTTTAAAACGTCGCAAGGCTTTCGCGACCGAATGGACACCTGGCTGCTGAAAATGCCGCTGATTGGCACGCTGATGTACAAGTCCGCCGTGGCCCGTTACGCCCGCACACTGTCGACGACTTTTGCGGCAGGCGTGCCACTGGTGGAAGCCCTGGATTCGGTGGCCGGCGCTACCGGCAACATTGTGTTCAAGCGCGCGGTGCTGCGGATCAAGCAGGACGTGTCGACCGGTATGCAGCTGAATTTTTCCATGCGCGCCTCCGGCATTTTTCCGAGTATGGCGATCCAGATGACCGCCATCGGCGAAGAGTCCGGCGCATTGGATGACATGCTCGACAAGGTCGCGAGCTTCTATGAGGACGAAGTGGACAACATGGTCGATAACCTCACCAGCCTGATGGAGCCGTTCATCATGGTGGTGCTGGGTGTTATCGTCGGGGGCCTGGTGGTTGCGATGTACCTGCCCATCTTCCAACTCGGCACAGCGATCTGACATGCCCTTGAACGACATTCTGACCCTCCACCCGTTGTCCTTCGTGATTGCAGCCATGTTGGTCGGCCTGCTGATGGGCAGTTTCCTCAACGTGGTGGTCTGGCGCCTGCCAAAAATGCTTGACCGCGAATGGCGTGAGGAGGCTCGTGAAGTGCTGGGTTTGCCAGGCGAAACACCGCTGCCGACCTTCAACCTGATGCTGCCCCACTCCCAGTGCCCCCATTGCGGCCATCGAATCCGTGCCTGGGAAAATATTCCGCTGCTCAGTTATCTGTTCTTGCGGGGGCGATGCTCGAACTGCACGGCAGCCATCAGCAAACGCTACCCACTGACCGAACTGGCCTGCGGTCTGCTTTCGGCGTTTATCGCCTGGCATTTCGGTTTCGGCTGGCAGGCTTGCATGACGCTGCTCCTGAGCTGGGGGTTGCTGGCCATGAGCCTGATCGACGCCGAGCACCAACTGCTGCCGGACGTGCTGGTGCTGCCGCTGATATGGCTGGGGCTGATCGTCAACAGCTTCGCGCTGTTCGTGCCCTTGCATGATGCTTTGTGGGGCGCGGTGGCCGGCTATTTGGCGTTATGGTCGGTGTTCTGGCTGTTCAAGCTGATCACCGGCAAGGAAGGCATGGGCCACGGTGATTTCAAGTTGCTGGCGATGTTCGGCGCCTGGGGTGGCTGGCAGATCCTGCCACTGACCATCCTGTTATCGTCGATGGTGGGCGCCGTTGTCGGCGTGATTTTGCTGCGGTTGCGCAACGCGAAAACCTCCACGCCGATACCCTTCGGACCCTATCTGGCAATTGCCGGCTGGATTGCCTTGCTCTGGGGTGGTCAAATAACCGGCTTCTATTGGCAGTTTGTCGGTTTGAAATGAATACCCCTGTGGAAAAACCCTGGATTCTCGGCCTGACCGGCGGCATCGGCAGCGGCAAAAGCGCGGCGGCCCAGCACTTCATCGACCTGGGCGTACACGTTGTGGACGCCGATCACGCGGCGCGCTGGGTGGTAGAGCCGGGGCGCCCGGCGCTGGCCAGGATCGCCGAACACTTTGGCCCCGGCGTATTGCAAGCCGACGGGCAACTGGATCGCGCGGCGTTGCGCAAACTGATCTTCGAAGTGCCAGAGGAACGCCGCTGGCTCGAAGCGTTGCTGCATCCGCTGATCGCCAAGGAAATCGCCGAGCATCTGGCCAAGGCACAATCGCCTTACGCGATTCTGGTTTCGCCATTGCTGATCGAGTCCGGGCAGTACGCCATGACCCAACGAGTCCTGGTGATCGATGCCCCGGAACAACTACAGATTGAGCGCACCCTGCAGCGTGACCAGACCAGCGAGCAACAGGTCCAGGCGATCCTCAAGGCCCAGTCCAGCCGCCAGGACCGCGTGAGCCATGCCGACGATGTGGTGGTCAACGACCGCGACCTCGCCTGGCTGCACAGCGAGGTCGAACGCCTGCATCACTTTTACCTTACTTTGCGTGGAGGCCAGTCATGAGCCAGACCCCAACCGTCAATTGCCCAACCTGTGGCGCCCCTGTCGAATGGGTCGCCAGCAACGTCAACCGGCCGTTCTGTTCGGATCGCTGCAAATTGATCGACCTCGGGGCATGGGCCTCGGAAGAACACAAGATTCCGGTCAGCCCGGATGCCGAAGACGACCTGTTCAGCGAAGACTTCGAGCCGCGTCACTGATCTTCAAGGTCGCATAAAACCGTAGTCCTGGCTGTCATCGAGGTTTTCCGCAAGAAAACGCAACTCATCGGCCAGGTCTTCGACACTGCGCACTGCCTTGCTCTGTTGCACCACTGCACTGAGCAAGGCACGCAGGCTCAACCCCGGATCAAAGCCTACCTCCTGCGCCCCATCCAGACTTTGACGCAACTCCTGCCTTGCCCACTCGTAGACACTCATTTCGATGCTCCTGAAGGTTTTCCAGAGCATGGATTCGCGGGCGATTTTTGCCTTTGATATGGATCAAGATTTGGGATCGTCGTCTTTCCAGGGCGCTGAAAGGTAGCGCGTGCGATTGAACGTCTCCAGCCACTCGGGGCAAAACACCACCAACGCGCTGACGACCATGCCGTTGATGAACGCTTCCGGAAAGATCAGCAGCCACAGATAACCGACAAAATCCTCCAGCCAATAGGGCATGGCGAAACGTTCGTCGAACCACAGCAACCACAGCGCCAGAAGCAGGCACAGCAACGCCGACAACGCCGCAGCAAAGAAACCGGACACGAAGATATACACAAAGGGATTACGCGGCTGCGCTCGCTCCACCAGGATCGCGCAGCATTCGGTGACCAGCACCGGCAGCAGAATCAGCAGCGCACCGTTGACCCCCATCGCCGCCAGATCCTGGCGCCCGAGCAGCACCAGTCCCGCTTGCGCGACCAACCCGCCGACAATCGCCAGCGGCCAGTCGAGCAACAGGGTCACGGCGGTCATGCCGATAAAGTGATAGGACACGCCGGTGTCGAAGTCTTGCCGCACCAGCCAGAGCAAGAACAACGCGAACACCGTGCCGAACAACAGATGCTGGCGGCGACTGTCGCTGAACAGTTCGACCCACGGTGCTCGACAGACAGCCCAAATCACTGCCGGCACGTATATCAGCCAGCCAACCGCAAGGCTTTGCGCTGACAGCAACTCGGCGCCGATCATGGGCGCGCCTTCCTGGACGCCGGGCCCCGCGCAAGCAAACGACTGAGCAGCAACATTGTTCTATATTTCACGCGTCTCTCCCGTCGTGATAGCTATGAGTCTATACCGGCGTTTATGACTGGCCGTATCGCACTTCCAGCCGGGCGCGCAGAGAATCCAGGGAAAGAAAAAAGTTACGCAAACTTTACGAGACAAAATGGCAAGCCGGTCGATACTGCGCGGCGCTAACAAGACAGGCGTTATCTATGTCCATTGCGGTTTTGCGGTTTATCGGTTTCATCCTGGGTATTTTTCTGATCACGCTCGCAGTGAGTATGGCGATACCGCTGCTCACGCTGGTGATCTACGAACGCAACGATGAGATGTCAGCCTTTGGGTGGTCAATTGTGATCACGATGGTGTCCGGGCTGCTGCTGATTAACAAGGGACGTCCTGAAAACGCTCAGTTGCGTCCCCGCGATATGTACATGCTGACCACGGCCAGTTGGGTGGTCGTTTGCATGTTTGCCGCGTTACCCATGGTCTTTATCCAGCAAATCAGCTACACCGACGCGTTTTTTGAAACGATGTCCGGTATCACCACCACCGGATCGACCATTCTGACCGGCCTGGACACTGCCTCTCCCGGATTGCTGATTTGGCGTTCAATGCTGCATTGGCTGGGCGGAATCGGCTTCATCGGCATGGCCGTGGCCATCCTGCCGCTATTGCGGGTCGGGGGGATGCGCCTGTTCCAGACCGAATCATCCGACTGGTCGGAGAAGGTCACACCTCGCTCCCATGTCGCCGCCAAATATATTCTGGGGCTGTATGTCGGGCTTACCGCTGTTTCCACGCTGGCCCTGTGGATAGCCGGAATGACGCCGTTCGAAGCCGTCAATCATGCAATGGCGTTGATTTCCACAGGAGGTTTTTCCACCTCCGATGCTTCTCTGGCGCACTGGACGCAACCGGCCATTCATTGGGTGTCGGTGGTTGTCATGATTTTGGGCAGCCTGCCTTTTGCCCTGTATGTGAGCATGGTGCGCGGAAACAAACAGGCCTTGTTCAACGATCATCAGGTACGCGGCTTCATTGGTTTTTTGCTCATCACCTGGCTGCTGTTCGGCACCTGGCTGTGCTTGAACAGCGAGTACGGCTGGTGGGACGCGTTTCGGATCGTGGCGGTCAACGTGACGTCGGTGGTCACGACGACCGGCGTGGCGCTAGGGGATTACACGTTATGGGGCAGCTTCTCCGTGTTGCTGTTTTTTTATCTGACCTTTGTCGGCGGCTGCTCCGGCTCCACTGCCGGCGGTCTTAAAATCTTCCGTTTTCAAGTGGCTGGCGCCTTGCTCATGGGCAGCCTGAAACAACTGATTCATCCTCGCGCCGTCATCCAGAAGAAATACAACAATCGCCCGATCGATGAAGATATCGCCCGCTCACTCCTGACGTTTTCATTCTTTTTCACCATCACCATCGGGGCCATCGCCATGGGGTTGGCGCTCATCGGCCTGGACTGGACCACGGCATTGAGTGGCGCGGCTACCGCGGTCTGCAACGTGGGACCGGGCCTTGGTTCGATCATTGGCCCGGCAGGCAACTTCTCCACACTGCCCGATGCCGCCAAATGGCTGCTGACCTTTGGCATGCTGCTGGGAAGACTGGAAATCCTCACCGTTCTGGTGCTGTTCATCCCGGTTTTCTGGAAGTACTAGCCCTGTCTGGACACCTCTTGTCCGCCGAGCCAATGCGTTTCTGGTCCTGCCGAACTGGATGGGGATGACGTAACCGGCACTTCAGGTCCAATGCCGTGGATCGTTCATCACCGCCTCGTGTTCAGCGAACAGCTTGGGTAGTTCGGCTTTGAGAAAGTCACTTAAGGTTGGGGGGGCATCCGTGCCGGGTTGCCCACTGCGCAGAACCTGCGCTTGGCCTCTCAATGGGGCGTACACCGCAAAAGCAAAGCGAGGCGGCCTACCGGCCGGCCTGTTTCCTCAACGCCTGCGCGTGTTGATCGTTCCCACGCTCTGCGTGGGAATGCCGCCGGGGACGCTCCGCGTTCCGCTGTCGACACAAGGCTCGAGTCCTGCGCAGGGGTGACGCGGAGCGTCACGGGATGCATTCCCACGCAGAGCGTGGGAACGATCAGTGGGTGTCGGGAGCTGTTGATCTGGCTCTTATAGCAGCGTCCAGGTGTAGCTGAGGATCAAGCGGTTTTCGTCGATATCGCTACGGTAGTTGGAACGCGCCATCGCGTTGCGCACACGGATCCCGAGGCCTTTGAGGCTGCCGCTCTGCAGCACATAGCCGATGTCCAGATCGCGCTCGCGGTCCTTGCCCTCGAACCCTTTGCCGGTATCGACATTGTTGCCGGTGATGTAGCGCACGGTGCTGGTCAGCCCCGGCACGCCGAGGGCGGCGAAATCGTAGTCGTAACGCACCTGCCAGGAGCGCTCATCGGTGTAGGCGAACTCGTAGGTTGGCACTTCGTTACCCAGAGGGCTGATGTTGGCAAACACTCGCGGGAAGGCGCTGTCGCCGTACATGCCCTGATAGCCGACATAGAACGTGTGCCCGCCACGCTTGGCCGACAGCAAGGAGAAAAACGCCTGGTTGTCTATGTTGCCCAGCAGCTTTTTGCCGTCTTCGCGCGAATCGTAATAACCAAGGTTGGCGCCCAGGATCCAGTTACCGAACGGCTCGCTGTGCTTGAGGCCGAGAAAGCGTTGGTTGTAGATATCCTCAAGCTGCCCGAACCAGGCGCTGACCGAGCTGCGTTTATCGTTGAAGGCGTAATCGGCGCCAGCAAAGTTGAAACCATCACTGCTGACCTGACGCTTCGGCACATGACCGAGCATGGCTTGCATCTTTTCGTCGCCGGCCTCGTTGCGCAGGCTGGTCGAGTTCAAGTGGCCACCTTGTACGGTCAGGCCGTTGATCTCGTTCGAGCTGACGCTCGCGCCCTGATAGCTGGGCGGCAGCAAACGGATATCGCTGAAAGCCAGCACCGGCAGGTTCGGTTGCAGTTCACCCACCTTCAATTCGGTTTTGGAGAATCGCACTTTTAACGCGCCTTCCAGACGGCTGTAATCATCCGCCGCGCGCCCGTCATCCTGCACCGGCAGCAAACCGGTGTTGACCCGGTCCGGGCTGCTGTCGAGTTTGAGGCCGAGCAGGCCAATAACATCCACACCAAATCCGACGGGGCCTTGGGTATAACCGGATTTGACGTTGAGGATGAAGCCCTGCGCCCACTCTTCGGCTTTCGATTGTTGGTTGGCCCCGACGATGTCGGAAAAGTCCCGGCTGAAGTAGTAATTGCGTGCTTGCAAGGTGGCGGTGGTGTCTTCGATGAAGCCGCCCTCGGCCGCCATCGCACCGGCGGAGAAACTGGAGACGACCGCCATGGACAACACGGAACCGGTTGTTGGAAGAATCTGTTTCATCGTTTTTCTCTTGTTTTTATTGATCGACAGGTTGAAGTGCTTCAGTCGCAGCGGATTTGCTGCGGGGAGCGGGACGACGGGCGTTCAGCAACACGTGGGTGACCATGCCGAAAATCAGCCCCCAAAAAGCAGCGGACAAACCCAACAACGACATGCCCGAGGCGGTGGTCAGAAAAGTCACCAACGCGGCTTCGCGATCACTCGGCACGGCCATTGCGCCGGCCAACGCCCCGGCAATCGCGGCGAACAGCGCCAGCCCGGCCAGGGCCGCGATCAGTTCTTTGGGGAACGCCGAAAACAGTGAAACCAGGGTGGCGCCGAAAATCCCCAGCACCAGGTAACACAGCCCGCCCACAACCCCGGCCACATAGCGTTTGCCGGGATCTTCATGGGCTTCGCGCCCGGTACAAATCGCCGCGGTGATGGCTGCCAGATTCAGCCCATGGCAACCGAACGGCGCCAACAGCGCCGTGCCCACCGCACTGCTGGCGATGATCGGGCCGGCCGGCGTTGGGTAACCGCTGGCGCGCAGCACCGCCATGCCGGGAACGAACTGGCCGGTCAGCGCCACCATCACCAGCGGCAAGGCGATATTCAGGGTCGCGCTCAGGCTGAACGTCGGTGTGATCCACACCGGCGTGGCCAACCCGATCACCAACGCCTCGCTGTGCAAATCACCGGCGAGAAAAGCCATCGAGCAACCCACCAGCAGCACCATCAACACCGCATACCGCGGTATCAGCCGTTTGCAGACCAGGTACGTGGCGAACATCGCCAGCACCAGCAACGGCTTGCCCTGCAACGAGACGAACAACCCGGTGCCGAAGCTGAACAGGATCCCCGCGAGCATCGCTGCCGCAATCGCCGCGGGCAGTTTGCCGATGATCCGGTCAAACGCCCCCGAGACTCCGACCAGAAAGATAATCAGGCTGCTGACCAGATACGCGCCTACTGCCTCCGGCATGGAGATCCCCGGCAACAGCGCCACCAGCAACGCCGAACCCGGCGCTGACCACGCGATGATCACCGGCACGCGGTAACGCAGGCTCAAACCGATTCCGAGCACGGCGCTGCCGATGGAAATCGCCCAAACCCAGGAAGACAGCACCTCCCGCGAGAGGTGCGCAGTCTCGGCAGCCTGAAAGATGATCACCAACGGGCCTGCGTAGGAAATCACCGTGGCGATAAATCCGGCCACGGCCGCAGACAGGGAAAAGTCCTGGAATAAGCTTTTCATGAAGCCTCGCCGACAGCCCCGTCAGGCGATCCATGGATACCCGGCAACTTTTGTTGGGCACTGCGCCGACTGCTGATGGCGAACACGGTCATGGCAATCGCGGCCACCGCACCGGGCAAGGCGAATGCCATGAAGTTCAGTTGCAGCGGCAGGCTGATCCCGAGCAAGGCACCGCCCAGCAGCGGTCCGACGATGGCACCGTTGCGCCCGATGCCCGAGGCCCAGCCCAAACCGGTGGAGCGAATGGTCATTGAGTAGAACTGCGCGGCGCAGGCGTACAACAGAATCTGCGAGCCAATGGTGGTGGCGCCGGCAATGGCGATCAGCAGGTACAACAGCGGCATCGGACTGTTGAAGCCCAGCAAGGTGATCGACACCGCAGCCACGGCGAAGAACACCGCCAACACCCGCGGCAGGTTGAGTTTGTCTCCCAGCACACCGCCGCCCACCGCGCCGAAAATGGCACCGAAGTTGAGCACCAGCAGGAACGACAGACTCGAGCCCAGGCTGTAACCGGCGTTGGCCATCAGTTTTGGCAGCCAGGAACTCAAGGCGTAGACCATCAGCAAGCAGCAGAAAAACGCCAGCCACAACATCAGCGTGCGCAGTGCACGACCTTCGCGAAACAGTTGCAACACCGGCGTGCCAGTGCCCTTCACTTCACTCATGTGCAACTGATCGCTGGTTTGCGCGACGTACGCCGGGTCAATTCGCTGCAGGACGTTGCGCGCCTCTTCATTGCGCCCCTGGCGCAGCATGAAACCCACCGACTCGGGCAGGAAGTACATGATCAACGGCAACAACAGCAACGGCAGCACCGCTACGTAAAACACCGATTGCCAGCCAAAACTCGGGATCAGCACGATACCGAGCCCCGCCGAGAGCATGCCGCCGACCGAATAGCCGCTGAACATGATCGCCACCAGCGTGCTGCGAATTTTCTTCGGCGCGTACTCGTTCATCAGCGCCACCACGTTGGGCATCACCCCGCCAATGCCCAGCCCGGCAATGAACCGGCAGAGACCAAATTCGGTGGGGTTGCGGGCAAAACCATTGAGCACGGTGAAACCGCTGAACAGCATCACGCAGATCGTGATGGCTTTTTTGCGACCGATCCTGTCCGACAGCGGGCCGAAAAACAGCGCGCCGAACATCATGCCGAACAACGCATAGCTGCCCAGTGCGCCCGCTTGCAGAGGACTGAGCCCCCACTCTTTCATCAGCATCGGCAGCACCACGCCGTAGATCACCAAATCGTAACCGTCAAAAATGATGATCAGGGCACACCAGAACAGCACCATCCAGTGAAAGCGGTTGAATCGAGCGTTGTCGATAACCGCATGTACGTCGATCTTGCGCATGGCATTTATCTCTTGTTGTTATTTTTTTAAGAGCGTCGGCAACACGGCTAACGTCCGTACAGCCGAGGGTAGAGGCGCCAGGCGCGGGGCAATATCCGCTTTGCGCAGATCGCTATCCGTTTTGTGCAATGCCCTGAAACAGGCGCTGAATCAGGATTGAGGCCGGCAATAGCGCGACGAAGATCGGGCAGACTTTGCCCTCTACGACAAATTGTCTTTTTTGCGATCACATTTGAACGCTAAGCTTGGGCTTATGGATGACTCAGATTATTTACGCCTGCTGACCATTGCGGCCGAGCAAGCCAACGCGTTCCTGTCCAATGCCCGCAAATGGGAGCGTGAGCGTTGGGTCTGCCAGCGCCTGCTGCAAGGCCTGAACATTCCCTATCGCGCCGACGAATTCGCCCCGGCCGGGGAGCCGCCGGACGTGCTTTTTCGTGACGCCAGTTTCGAAGTGTTTTTCGTGCTCGATGAGGGCCGACGCCTCAACGACGAATGGCGCGATGAGCTGCAACGCCGGCGCAGTGCGTTTTCCCTGAGTTCGCTGGTGCGCCGCGAGGCCAAGCCCCGGCGCATTCCGGCCAATGAGTTCTTGCTCAGGCTCGCGCCAACCTTGCGCAAAAAAGCCCACAACTACAAAGAACGCGGCATGGACCTGGGCGAACTGGACATCATCGCCTTCGCCAGCCTCAAGCGCGAAGTGCTGGACCTCAACAGCCATTTCCCGCCACCAACCGAATACCTGCGCCAAGGCTGGCGCTCGTTGTCGCTGGTCGGCCCGACCTTCGCCCGTGTGCTGTTCGCTCACCCGGATGCCCCGGACTTTCTGCGCAGCAACCTGGGTCGCAGCATTGTTTTCGACGTCGGGATCAGCCTGTGAGTCCATTGCAGGAACTGATTGCCGAAGTGCCGCAAACCGGTCGCGTTCGCTGGATCGGCGTGCGGCCGCAATCACGTTCTCAAATGATCGAACTCGATGCCGTGGAGGCGCGGCTCGAAGCCGGATTGACCGGTGATCACGCACGTCCCGGCGTACGCAATGCACGGCAAGTGACGCTGATCCAATGGGAGCATCTGGCGGTGATCAACTCACTGATGGGCCGGCCGGAAGATAAACCGGTATTACCTAATGATTTGCGACGCAACCTCGTTATCAGCGGCATCAATCTCTTCAGTCTCAAGGGTCGGCGCTTCAGGATTGGCCAGGCGATTTTCGAAACCACTGGCTGGTGCCAACCCTGCGCCCGTCTCGAGAACAACCTCGGTCCCGGGACCTTTCAGGCCGTTCGCGGACATGGCGGAATCACCGCCCGGGTGTTACAAAGTGGAATCATTCGCCTGGACGATACGGTGAGCGTCGAGCCCGTTCCTGACAGCGGCTATGCTCCGTTCAACGTTCGTTAAATCAGCCTGTAGCTTCTACACATTCAGCTACGTCTACCCCTGACGAGGCCCAATATGACCAGCCGCCTGAACCCCGACGACCAAAAGCATGTCGAAGAGTACCTGCAACTGTCCCAGCACCAAGTCGAGCGCCGGCCTTTCCGGCCGTGGATGCTCCTGGTGGTGGTGTTGGCAGTGACCATTGGTTTAGGCCTGTTGAGCCGACTTATCAGTTACCTGACGCTATGAGCTGCATCGCGCTCGCTCGGTTGACTGCACCGATTTCTTTTAGCCTTGCGAGATATCCCCATGACTCATCGTATTGTCATCGTTGGCGGCGGCGCCGGCGGTCTGGAGTTGGCTACCCGTCTGGGTAAGACTCTGGGCAAGCGCGGCACGGCCAGTGTAATGCTGGTCGACGCGAACCTGACCCACATCTGGAAACCGCTGTTACACGAAGTGGCGGCAGGCTCCCTGAACTCTTCCGAAGACGAACTCAACTATGTTGCCCAGGCAAAATGGAACCACTTCGAGTTCCAGCTGGGGCGCATGAGCGGGCTTGATCGCGCACAGAAAAAAATCCAGCTGGCCGCTACCTACGACGAAGCCGGCATTGAACTGGTCCCGGCGCGCGAAGTGGGTTACGACTCGCTGGTGATCGCGGTCGGTAGCACCACCAACGATTTCGGGACACAGGGCGCGGCGCAACACTGCCTGTTCCTCGACACCCGCAAACAGGCCGAGCGCTTCCACCAGCAATTGCTCAACCACTACCTGCGAGCACACGCCGGACAGACCGACAAGGTCGAGCAGATCAGCGTGGCCATCGTCGGCGCCGGTGCCACCGGGGTCGAACTGGCCGCCGAACTGCACAACGCCGCCCACGAACTCGCGGCTTACGGCCTGGACCGGATCAAACCGGAGAACATGCACATCACCTTGATCGAAGCCGGGCCGCGGGTACTGCCAGCGCTGCCGGAACGTATCGGCGGCCCTGTGCATAAAACCCTGGAGAAACTCGGGGTCAACGTCATGACCAATGCCGCCGTCAGTGAAGTGACGGCCGACAGCCTGATTACCGCCGATGGCAAAGTCATCAACGCCAGCCTGAAAGTCTGGGCGGCCGGGATTCGTGCACCGGGTTTCCTCAAGGACATCGATGGCCTGGAAACCAACCGGATCAATCAGCTGCAGGTGCTGCCGACCCTGCAAACCACCCGCGACGAGAACATCTTCGCCTTCGGTGACTGCGCGGCGTGCCCGCAGCCGGGCACCGATCGCAATGTGCCGCCGCGCGCCCAGGCTGCGCATCAGCAAGCTTCGTTGCTGGCCAAATCGCTGAAGCTGCGAATCGAAGGCAAATCTCTGCCGGCGTACAAATACACCGACTACGGCTCACTGATCTCGCTGTCGCGTTTTTCGGCTGTGGGTAACTTGATGGGCAACCTCACCGGCAGCGTGATGCTTGAAGGCTGGCTGGCGCGGATGTTTTACGTGTCGCTGTATCGCATGCACCAGATGGCGTTGTATGGCGCGTTTCGTACGGCGATGTTGATGTTGGGGAGCAAGATCGGGCGCGGGACTGAGCCACGGCTCAAACTTCACTAACACAATCCACTGTGGGAGCGGGCTTGCTCGCGAAGGCGGTATGACAGTCAATAGAGATGTTGAATGTTATGCCCCCTTCGCGAGCAAGCCCGCTCCCACATTGTTATTCATTACCTTGTAGATCTGTGTCTCACTGTATCTCCCCCGCCGTTTCTTCCCCTTCGCATACAAACTCCCCCTTGCGCGACACAGTAGCGATACACCACGCCCGCTAAATGGCCACTCCCGAGCAAGGCTACCGCCAGCTACGGTTATCGCCGCACTTGCGTGGCGTCCTTTATCGAACGGTTGTGTCGTGCAACCCAGGAGTATTGAAATGTCCCGTACCACCAAAAACACTATCGGTTTTCTCGGCGCTGTTTTGGCCGGAGGCATGATGTTGTCCGGTTCTGTGTTCGCCGCGCAACCACTGACTCAGGGCTACCTGCTGGCCTCGGCCGAACAGGTCGTGAAGACTCCTGAAGGGAAATGTGGCGAGGGCAAGTGTGGCGATGCCTCGATGGCAAAAACCGACACGGATGATGACGGCAAGGTATCCCGTGCCGAATTCCAGAAAGTTGCGCCGAAATCCAATTTCGACAAGATCGACACCAACCATGACGGCTTCATCGACGAGCAAGAGGCATTCGATAACGTGAAAGCCAACTACGAAGCAAATGGCAAGAAAATGCCAAAAGGCCTGTTCGAGCACTTGAAAGACCAAGACGGCGCCTAATCCGCCGAGAACCAGGCCGCGCTTTTCCGTCGAGAAGCGCGGCTTTTTTGCATCTGGAACATTTTTCGAAGGCAAAAAAAAATCCCCGTATCTTTCGATACGAGGATTTTTAATATGGTCGGGGTAAGGGGATTCGAACTCCTGACATCCTGCTCCCAAAGCAGGCGCGCTACCGGACTGCGCTATACCCCGGTAATAAAAAGGCGACCTTTAAAAAGTCGCCTTCTTCGATCAGTGCTTTTGGCCTCTGATCTTAAGATCTGATCCCAGCGTGAACTGGTTTCAAAAATGGTGGGTCGTGTGGGATTCGAACCTACGACCAATTGGTTAAAAGCCAACTGCTCTACCAACTGAGCTAACGACCCAAAAATGGTCGGGGTAAGGGGATTCGAACTCCTGACATCCTGCTCCCAAAGCAGGCGCGCTACCGGACTGCGCTATACCCCGGCTTGAAATTGGCTCCGTGACCAGGACTCGAACCTGGGACCCAATGATTAACAGTCATTTGCTCTACCGACTGAGCTATCACGGAACTACATATTTCAATTTACAACTGTGAAGCTTGCTTCACCTCTTCGACCCGTTCGCATCGCTGCGTTCGTGTGTCTGAGGCGCGCTATTCTACAATCTTAAGCACCTCTGTCAACCCCCTAAATTGCTTTCAAGTTAATGATTTGCAACTTATTTCAGATTCCGGCTTGGGGAGCTGGAACCCTTCAGGGCGACTTACTGCGGGGCGCACTTTACAAGCCTTTTCCTTAGAGTTCAACAGCCTGGCGAAAAAAAGGCCTCGCAATGCGAGGCCTCATCCATTGCACTGCCGTTTTGAGTCAGACGAAAACGATTTCGTCGTTTTCCACAGTGCCTGTTGCGGTGTCGCCTGGCATGAAACGACCGGACAGAATCAGCTGCGCCAGCGGGTTCTCGATCCAGCGCTGGATAGCCCGTTTGAGCGGCCGCGCACCGTAAACCGGGTCGTAACCCACCGCGATCAGCTTATCCATGGCCTCAGGGCTCAGATCAAGCTTCAGCTCGCGTTCGGTCAGGCGACTGCGCAGGCGACCCAACTGGATCTCGGTAATGCCCGCGATCTGATCCCGAGCCAGCGGCTCGAAGATCACCACTTCATCGACCCGGTTGATGAACTCCGGCCGGAAGTGCGTGGAAATTGCGTCCATCACTGCCGCACGTTGAGCCTCACGATCACCGACCAATTCCTGGATCTGCACCGAACCGAGGTTGGAGGTCATGACAATCACGGTATTTTTGAAATCCACCGTGCGGCCATGACTGTCGGTCAGCCGGCCATCTTCCAGCACTTGCAGCAAGATGTTGAAGACGTCCGGGTGGGCCTTCTCGACCTCGTCCAGGAGGATCACCGAATAAGGCTTGCGACGCACCGCCTCGGTCAGGTAACCGCCCTCTTCATAGCCTACGTAGCCTGGTGGCGCACCGATCAGGCGAGCCACGGAATGTTTCTCCATGAACTCGGACATATCGATCCGCACCATCGCCTCTTCCGTATCAAAGAGGAACTCGGCGAGTGCCTTGCACAGCTCGGTTTTACCGACACCGGTCGGGCCGAGGAACATGAACGAACCGCTCGGGCGATTCGGATCGGACAACCCGGCGCGGGAGCGCCGCACGGCGTTGGAAACGGCAATCACCGCTTCGTCCTGGCCGATCACACGTTGGTGCAACAGGCTTTCCATCTTCATCAGCTTGTCGCGCTCGCCCTCGAGCATTTTCGACACCGGAATGCCGGTCCATTTCGAGACAACTTCGGCGATCTCTTCTTCAGTCACCTTGCTGCGCAGCAACTGGTTTTCAGTTTTACCGTGCTGGTCGACCATTTGCAGGCTGCGCTCCAGGTCCGGGATGATCCCGTACTGCAACTCGGCCATGCGGTTCAGATCGCCTTTGCGGCGGGCGGCTTCCAGTTCCTGACGGGACTGTTCGATTTTCTGCTGGATCTGCGCAGAACCCTGGACTTCGGCTTTTTCCGCGTTCCAGATTTCTTCGAGGTCCGAGTACTCACGTTCGTGACGAACGATCTCTTCCTGAAGTTTTTCCAGGCGTTTCTTCGCCGCGTCATCGCTTTCTTTCTTCAGCGCCTGGGATTCCACCTTCAGCTGAATCAGACGGCGCTCCAGACGATCGAGCACTTCCGGCTTGGAGTCGATCTCCATGCGGATACGGCTGGCGGCTTCGTCGATCAGGTCGATGGCTTTGTCCGGCAGCTGACGATCGGTAATGTAACGGTGACTGAGCTTGGCCGCGGCGATGATCGCGCCGTCGGTAATCGCTACCTTGTGGTGAACCTCGTAACGCTCTTTCAGGCCACGCAGAATCGCGATGGTGTCTTCTTCGCTCGGCTCATCCACCAAGACTTTCTGGAAGCGCCGCTCGAGGGCCGCGTCCTTCTCTATATATTGGCGGTACTCGTTGAGCGTGGTCGCGCCGACGCAGTGCAGTTCACCACGGGCCAATGCAGGCTTGAGCATATTGCCCGCGTCCATCGAGCCTTCGCCTTTACCGGCGCCAACCATGGTGTGCAGTTCGTCGATGAACAGAATGATCTGCCCTTCCTGCTTCGACAGTTCGTTGAGCAGGGATTTGAGGCGTTCTTCGAACTCGCCACGGTACTTGGCACCGGCAATCAGCGACCCCATGTCCAGGGACAGCAGGCGCTTGCCTTTCAGTCCATCCGGCACTTCGCCGTTGATGATGCGCTGGGCCAGGCCTTCGGCGATGGCGGTTTTACCCACGCCAGGCTCACCGATCAACACCGGGTTGTTCTTGGTGCGGCGTTGCAGGACTTGAATGGTCCGGCGAATTTCGTCGTCACGGCCGATCACCGGATCGAGCTTGCCTTCTTCGGCACGCTTGGTCAGGTCGACGGTGTATTTATCCAGCGCCTGGCGCGATTCTTCATGGTTGGCGTCATTGACGGCCTCACCACCACGCAGATTGGTAATCGCGTTTTCCAGGGCTTTCTTGCTGACGCCCTGACCGAGCAACAATTTGCCGAGTTTGCTGTTCTCGTCCATGGCGGCGAGCAACACCAGCTCGCTGGAGATGAACTGGTCGCCCTTCTGCTGGGCCAGGCGGTCGGCCTGATTGAGCAGACGCGCCAGATCCTGCGACATGTTGACGTCGCCGGTCGGGTTCTGGATTTTTGGTAGTTGATCGAGCTCTTTGGTCAGCTCTTTGCGCAGGCTGTTGACGTCGAAGCCAACCTGCATCAACAGGGGTTTGATCGAACCACCCTGCTGTTCAAGCATGGCTTGCATCAAGTGCGCCGGTTCAATGCCCGGATGATCGAGGCCGACGGCCAGGGATTGGGCGTCGGACAAGGCTAACTGCAACTTGCTGGTTAAACGGTCTATACGCATGGGTCACCTTCCTTTTGAGCAGGCCGGACCTATGAAACATCCTGAATGAAGAAACCTGCCGGATATCACTTAGATGTGGTCGATTCTGGGAGATTCAAGCGTCGTGATGTTGATGTAGATCAGAGAAGTCTAGCGTTCGAGCCAGACCAAGGAGGCAAACCGACCGGTGCGTGGACTGCGGCGGTAGGAAAAGAAGCGAGGATCGGTCACGGTGCAGAAACCGCCACCATAAACAGCGGTAACCCCGCGAGTGGCCAGGCGCAAACGCGCCAGCTCATAGATATCAGCCATGAATTTGCCAGCATTTTGACTCGGCACAAAGGCTTTGGCGGCTTCGGGCAATTGCTCGACGAAGGTTTCGCGCACTTCCGGGCCGACTTCAAAGGCTTGCGGACCAATGGCGGGGCCGAGCCAGACCAGCACTTCTTCTGGCGGCACGGCCAGGCTGTCGAGGGTTGCTTCCAGCACACCCGCCGCCAACCCGCGCCATCCGGCATGAGCCGCCGCTACGCGAGTACCGGCACGGTCACAGAACAGCGCCGGCAGGCAATCCGCCGTCATCGCTGTGCAGGCAATACCGGGCGTTGCCGTCCAGCTGGCATCGGCAGTGGCCGTAAGGCTTGGGTCTGCGTGGGCCACGGCAATGCCGTGAACCTGCTTTAACCAGGCCGGCTGAATAGAGAAATGATCGGTGAGGCGACGGCGGTTTTCGGCAACAGCTTCGGGGCTGTCATCGACGTGATCGCCGAGATTGAGGCTGTCGAACGGCGCCAGACTGACGCCGCCCGCACGGGTGGTAACGCAGGCTTTCACCCCGGCAGGCGCAGGCCAGTCGGGAATCAGCCAGTCACTCATCCGATGAACGCCTCGCGGTCTTGCTTGAGCAGCGTCAGCAACCAGACGAAATCGTCCGGCAGTGGCGATTCCCAGCTCATGCGTTTACCGGTGGTCGGGTGATCCAGCTCCAGGAACCGCGCATGCAGCGCCTGACGCGGGAATGCCTTCAACGATTCGACCATGGTCACACTGGCTGCCGGCGGAATGCGGAAACGACCGCCGTAGGCAGGATCTCCGACCAACGGGTAGTTGATGTGGGCCATGTGCACACGAATCTGGTGCGTACGACCGGTTTCCAGCTTCACCCGCACGTGCGTGTGGGAGCGGAAACGCTCGAGCACGCGGTAATGGCTGACGGCCTGCTTGCCACCTTCCATCACGGCCATGCGCTGGCGTTGCTGACCGTGACGACCGATCGGCGCGTTGATCTTGCCGCCGGCAGTCACCACACCGATCACGATGCACTCGTAGATCCGGCTTACGCTGCGGCTCTGCAATTGCGTGACAAGCTGTGTCTGCGCCTGAATGGTCTTGGCCACCACCATCAGACCGGTGGTGTCCTTGTCCAGGCGATGCACGATACCGGCGCGGGGCACATTAATGATGTCCGGCACGTGGTGCAGCAAGGCGTTGAGCAAGGTGCCATCAGCGTGACCGGCGGCAGGATGCACCACCAGGCCCGCGGGTTTGTTGATCACCAGGATGTCGTCGTCTTCATAGACGATGTCCAGCTCGATGTCTTGAGCGATCCATTCGCCCTGAGCTTCCTGCTCGGCAGTGAGTTCAAGAATGGCACCACCGTGAACAATGTCTCGCGGGCGGATAACCGCCCCATCCACAGTCAGGCGGCCGTCTTTAATCCAGGCGGAAAGGCGCGAGCGCGAGTGCTCAGCGAATAATTGTGCGGCGACTTGATCGAGGCGTTGGCCGCCCAATTCGGACGGCACCTCTGCGCGAAGTTCAATTTTATCGGACATGCTCAGACTAGGCGTCGGCACAGCCTTTGGTTTCGGCTGCGCGCTTGTGGTTAAATACGGCGTCTTTTGCCCCGAGGCTATTCAACGGGGCGCTCATCATAACAGGACGGCCTCGCCCAAGACAGCGGCCGTCATAGGGACGCAAGCCGCCATGCAAGTGAAACACCTGCTGCTGATCGCCATCCTCGCATTGACCGCTGCTTGCTCATCGAAGGAAGTCGTAGACGAAAACCTGAGCGAGGTCGAGCTGTACCAGCAGGCTCAGCACGATCTGGACAACAATAGCTACACCGCCGCCACAGCCAAGCTGAAGGCGCTGGAGTCGCGTTATCCGTTCGGTCGCTACGCCGATCAGGCTCAACTCGAGCTCATCTACGCCAACTACAAGAACACCGAGCCTGAAGCAGCGAAGTCCGCCGCCGAGCGCTTCATTCGCCTGCACCCGCAGCACCCGAACGTGGATTACGCGTATTACCTCAAGGGTCTGACTTCTTTCGACCAGGACGTCGGCCTGTTGTCGCGCTTCCTGCCGTTGGACATGACCAAGCGTGACCCGGGTGCTGCCCGCGACTCCTACAACGAGTTCGCCCAGCTGACCAGCCGCTTCCCCAACAGCCGCTACTCGCCTGACGCCAAGCAGCGCATGATCTACCTGCGCAACCTGCTGGCGGCTTACGAGATTCACGTTGCCGACTACTACCTGACCCGTCAGGCCTATGTCGCCGCCGCGAACCGTGGTCGCTACGTGGTGGAAAACTTCCAGGAAACCCCTTCGGTCGGTGACGGCCTGGCGGTGATGACAGAGGCCTACCAGCGTCTGCACCTGGATGACCTGGCTGCCACCAGCCTCGAAACCCTGAAGCTCAACTACCCGAACCATCCAAGCCTGGTCGACGGTCAGTTCCAGCCTTCGGTGGCCGAAGCCGACAACCGCTCGTGGTTGAGCAAGGCGACCCTGGGCCTGATCGAGTCCCGTCCACCGCTGCCACCGGGCGAAACCCGCGCCAACCAGGACGTGCAGAGACAGTTCCAGGACGCCAAGGACTCGATTCCGAGCGAGCTCAAGCCTAAAGATGAAAACGGCGATGTGATCGAAGAAGAGGAACACGAGTCCGAAGCCAATAACAGCGATCGCTCGTGGTTCAGCTACATGACCTTCGGCGTGTTTGACTGACACGTCGGGCGGTACGAAAAGGAGCCTTTCGAGGCTCCTTTTTTATGGACTCGATGATTACGCTGTGCGCTGGTCATGTCCTTGGCTAAACTGGTTCATCACTCGTCGAATAGCAGCTCATCATGCTTCGTTTACTGTTCTGGATCGCCCTGATTGCCGCTGCGGTATGGTTGTGGCGCAAGTTCAAGGGCCAGGCTTCCGTGCCCAAGTCATCTGCCGAGCTGGAAGCGGCGCCCATGGTCCGCTGTGCCCATTGCGGCGTACACCTGCCACGCGACCGCGCGCTGAGCCTTCAACAACAGTGGTATTGCAGCCAGGCTCATCTTGAGCAAGGCCCGGGCTCCAGTGATCGCTGAGACCTCCAGTCCCGGCAGCAAACAGGCCCAGCGACTGCTGCGCCTCTATCACCTCTACCGTTTGAGCATCGGCATCACCCTGGTGCTGTTGATCGCCAGCAACATGGACAACCAGTTGCTGACGTTCAGCAATGACGACCTTCTGCGCAGTGGCAGCTGGTTTTACTTGGTGCTGAACATCCTGCTGGTGGTATTCCTCGGGAACACCCGGCGCCCGGCGCAACTGTTCAGCCTGGCGCTGACCGATGTCCTGCTGCTGTGCGGCTTGTTCTACGCCGCCGGCGGTGTGGCCAGCGCCATCGGCAACTTGCTGATCGTATCGGTCGCCATCAGCAACACTTTGTTGCGAGGGCGCATCGGCCTGCTGATTGCCGCCGTTGGCGCGCTCGGCATTGTCGGGCTGAGCTTCCTCCTCAGTTTCAGCCATCCCGCCACCCCCAACGATTACCTGCAAGTCGGTACGCTCGGCGCCTTGTGTTTTGCTGCGGCATTGCTGGTGCAAGGGCTGATCCGACGCCTGGAGGTCAGCGAAACCCTCGCCGAACAACGGGCCAGCGAAGTCGTCAGCCTTGAAGCCCTCAACGCCCTGATCCTGCAACGCATGCGTACCGGCATCCTGGTTCTCGACGACAAGCGGCGCGTTCAACTGGCCAACCACAGCGCCTTGAACCTGTTAGGCAGGGAAAGTCTCGCAGGCCAACTGATCGACGACTACTTGCCCAGCCTGGTCGAACGCCTGCAACTGTGGCTCAACAATCCAACGCTGCGTCCCCAGAGCCTGAAAGTCGCCAGCAGTGGTCTGGAGCTGCAACCGAGCTTCATTGCCCTGGACCAAAGCCCGCACCACCAGACTCTGGTCTTTCTCGAAGACCTCGCGCAAATCGCTCAACAAGCCCAGCAGTTGAAGCTAGCCGCCCTTGGTCGCCTGACCGCCGGTATCGCCCATGAAATCCGCAATCCACTGGGCGCCGTTAGTCATGCCGCGCAGCTATTGCAGGAATCAGAGGAACTGAACAGCGCGGATCGACGTCTGACCCAGATTATTCAAGACCACTCTCAGCGAATGAATCGGGTAATCGAAAACGTCCTGCAACTGTCCCGCCGCCAGCAAACCGTAGCGCAGCGGCTTGATCTGAAGCCGTGGCTGGAACAGTTCGTCAACGAAACCCGCGCGAGGACGATTGAGCATCAGCAGATTCACCTGCGCATCGGCTCAGGAGACTTCAAAACCCTGATGGATCCAGACCAGTTGACTCAGATTCTCGACAATCTGTTGCGCAATGCCTGGCGCCATAGCGCCTTGAATCACGATCAAGCACAGGCTTGGCTCGAGCTGTTCGTCGACCCGGACAGCCAGCTGCCGGTCCTCGAGATCCTGGACGATGGCCCCGGCGTGGCACCGGAGCATCAGGTGCATTTGTTCGAACCGTTCTTCACCACCAGCACCCAAGGCACCGGCCTGGGGCTTTATCTGTCCCGTGAGCTGTGCGAAAGCAACCAGGCCCGCCTAGACTTCAAGCCACGCCAAGGCGGCGGCTGCTTTCGCATCACTTTCGCTCACGGACGGAAACAAAGTTGAAGATGAGCCCACGGCAAAAAGTCCTGATCGTCGATGACGAGCCGGATATCCGCGAACTCCTGGAAATTACCCTGGGACGGATGAAACTCGACACGTTCAGTGCCCGCAACCTCAGCGAAGCCCAGGCCCTGCTGTCCCGAGAGGCGTTCGACTTGTGCCTGACCGACATGCGCTTGCCGGACGGCACCGGTCTTGAGCTGGTGCAACACATCCAGCAACGCTGCCCAAACGTACCGGTGGCGATGATCACCGCTTATGGCAGCCTGGAAACGGCGATCAACGCCCTCAAGGCCGGTGCCTTTGACTTCCTGACCAAACCGGTGGACCTCACTCGCCTGCGGGAACTGGTCAGCAGCGCGCTTCGGTTGCCTGCGCCGGGCGGCACCGGCATCGCCATCGATCGCCGGCTGCTGGGTGATTCACCCCCCATGCGCGCCTTGCGCAAACATATCGACAAACTGGCCCGCAGCCAGGCGCCGGTGTACATCAGCGGCGAATCCGGCAGCGGCAAGGAATTGGTCGCGCGACTGATCCATGAGCAAGGGCCGCGCGCCAGCAAACCGTTTGTCCCGGTCAATTGCGGGGCGATTCCGTCGGAATTAATGGAAAGCGAATTTTTCGGGCATCGCAAAGGCAGCTTCAGCGGTGCCATCGAAGACAAACCCGGACTGTTCCAGGCAGCCCATGGCGGCACCCTGTTCCTCGACGAAGTGGCTGATTTGCCGCTGGCGATGCAGGTCAAGCTGCTACGGGCCATACAGGAAAAAGCCGTTCGCGGTGTCGGTGAGCAACAGGAAACCGTGGTCGATGTGCGTATCCTGTGCGCCACCCACAAAGACCTCGACGCCGAAGTCGCCGCCGAACGTTTTCGCCAGGATTTGTACTACCGGTTGAACGTGATCGAACTACGAGTGCCGTCCTTGCGCGAACGCCGTGACGACATTGAATCCCTCGCCAGCCATGTGCTCAAACGCCTGGCCATCAGCACCGGCCAACCCGCCGCAAAACTCCACCCCCAAGCCCTAGACGCGCTGAAAAGCTATCGCTTCCCCGGCAATGTGCGGGAACTGGAGAACGTGCTCGAACGGGCACACACGTTGTGCGAAAACAAACAAATTGAAACCAGCGACCTGCGACTGGCCGAAGGCAACTGCAACCCGGAAGGCGGTGTGCCGGACCTGACGCAGATCGATAATCTGGAGGACTACCTGGAAAACATCGAACGCAACCTTATCCTCCAGGCCCTGGAAGAAACCCGCTGGAACCGCACGGCGGCGGCTCAGCGGTTGAATCTTTCATTCCGGTCGATGCGTTACAGGCTCAAAAAATTCGGGTTGGATTGAAGGCCCCTTCGCGGGCAAGGCGCCGAAAATCCCGCGACTAAATCCGCCCGATCGGTGCATACGGCGCCGGATCAATGATCGGCTCACGCCCCAACATCACATCCGCAAACAACTGACACGACGCAGGCGCCAGCACCAAGCCATTACGGTAATGCCCGCAATTCAGCCAAAGCCCTTCGAACCCAGGCACCCGACCGATGTAAGGAATACCCTCCGGCGACCCCGGGCGCAACCCGGCCCAGTGGCCGACGACCTCGGCCTCCGCCAGTGCAGGAATCAACTCCACCGCCGACGCCTTCAGGCTCTCCAGGGCAGATTCGGTCGGCGTTTTGTCGAAGCCTTCATGCTCCAGCGTACTGCCAATCAGAATGTGCCCGTCGCGCCGAGGGATCGCATAACGCCCCTTGGCCAGAACCATGCTCGGCAGGAAATCCGCCGCGCATTTGTAGAGAATCATCTGCCCTTTCACCGGTTCGACCGGCAGCTCCAGATCCAGGCTCTTGAGTAAATCACCGCTCCAGGCACCCGCGGTCAGCACCACCTGATCACAATGAATCGCTCCCGCCGAGGTCTGCACCCCGACCACCGTAGCGCCTTCACGGATAAATCCGCTGACTTCACACTGCTCATGAATCGTCACGTTCGGCAGCGCCAGCAATGCAGCCTTGAGGGACCTCACCAGTCGCGGATTGCGCACATTGGCCACATCGGCCATGTAGACCGCCCGGGAAAAACCGCTCCCCAATACCGGCACCGCGTCGTGAGCCGCCGAGATATCCACAGCCCGTAACGGACGGTTTTCCCGCTCGGCCCAGGCCAGCGCCTCGGCCTCGTCATCCAGGTCCAGCCAGTACAACCCGGTGGTATGCACCTCGGGATCGACACCGGTGGCGGCAAACAGTCGCTCACCCAGCTGGGGATAAAAATCCTGGGACCAATGCGCCAATGCGGTGACCGCCGGGCTGTAGCGCCACGGGTAGAGAGGAGAAACGATGCCGCCACCCGCCCAGGACGACTCCTGACCGACGTTCGAGCGATCCAGTAGCACAACACTCTGCACTTCGGACGCGAGATTGAACGCCGTCAGCAGGCCAATCACGCCACCGCCGACAATCACCACTTGCTGTTGCCTGGTCATGTTCTGATCCAACCGTTAAATAGACAGAGGGTACAAAAGGCACCCGGAAAAGGAACTCAGCGCCCCCAGCAATCCTTGGTCGTGGCCGTCGCATTGACCATGCTTCTGACGCCAGTGTTGGTGAGAGTGAAATCACCGCACTTGTCAGCGGCCATGGCCTTGCCGGGCTTGCGCACCGCCGTCAGCAGGAAGGTCTGATCGGTCAGGGTCGGGGTGATGGTGTAGAAGTCATTACCGGCGCTCAGGCCGGTGGCATTGGTGTAGACATTAGTCTTCGAATAGTGGCGTTCAAGGATCTGCGCTTGTTCGGAGAGCAGGCCGGCGACTTCAGTGCGTCGGCCCTTGTTCACATACTCGGTGAGGCTCGGGTAGCCAATGGTGATGACGATCCCGATGATCGCAATCACGATCATGATTTCGATCAGGGTAAAACCTCGGTTGGATCTGCGCATGCCTCAACTCTCACTTACTGTATTTGTCGCCACATGATGCGACGGCTGCCGCCGCTGCCGGGCTTTTCCACCAGGGAGCTGATGCCACCGCTGGAGTCGTTCACAATCTTGCGGGTCGCATTGTTGACGATCGCGTTCAGCGTCGGAATACCACCGGTGAAAATCACTCCGCTGGAGATCGAATCCTTGATGTCGACCAAGCCGTCGCCATTGCTGTCGAGCACCGCGTAATTGAGCATCTTACCGCTGAATGCATCGAGCTCGACCAGTTTGCCGGTACCGAAACTGGCGCAAGGATCGGTGGTGTCGACGCTGGCCGTGGTGAACACGATCCGGCTGGCCACCAGATTGGCCTGATTGATTACCCGCTCTCCCGTCAGCACGTTGTTGTACACCAGCGGCAAGTACCAGCCTTTCTTCGCCGGGTAGATCACTTCGTTCTGGCTGGTGGTGATGAATTGCCCCGTGCTGCCCGAAAAAACGCCGGTCACCGCCTGCGCCTGCAAGCTGGAAGCGGTGACTTGTCCCGCGCCACCCTCCGCATCCCACACCGCGTAGAACGCCTGTAGATCCTTGTTGGTCTTGTCGGCGGCCTCATTGAATTTGCCGGTACCGAAAAACACTTCCTTGCCGCCCAATGCGTGATCGGCCAGCAACGGTTGCGCAGTAATCGGTTGGGTCGCGCCGCCTGCCGTGGTGAAAAACGGCTTGCCGGAAAACGCCACGCCCCAGGTGTCGGAGCTAGTGCCACTCAAATCGAACTTCCACAACCGCCCTTTCAGATCGCCCCCATAGGCGGCCTGCACCACATTTTGCGAGTTGACCCTGAGCTTCACCGACGACAGGCCATTGGTGGTTTCCGTGCTGTCGACCACGATTTTCTTGATCAGCGAGCCGTCGCGGATATCCACCACATACAGCGCTGCCAACCCGGAGTTGCTGCCATAACCGTTGGAAATGAATGCCGCCCATCGACCGTCGGCCAAGCGTGCCACTTCCGGTCGCGCGTAGGCATAACCCAGATCATTGAAAACGTTCGCCGTGTTTGCTGTGGCCGGCGCGCTGATCTCCCACAACGCTTTCGTTACGTTACCGGCCGATGCGTCGAACAGTTGCAGTGCATAAAAGGTTTTGCCGCCCGCCCCTGTTCCTCCAATCGCCAGGGTTTTCCAGGCGCTGTCGAGTTGGGTATCGAACACGCCGACCTGACCGTCGACCAGGTATTTGTGGCTCACCCCATTGATGTAAGTGGGGTCAGCGATGTAGCGCAATGATGGCAGCACACTGGAGGGCATATAACCGTAGCGTCTGACACCGCTGGTCGAGTTGATGACATTTACAAAACCGTCGTTGGCGTTCACCACCAGACTGGAGGTCATGTTGGCCGCTTTGATGGCGAGGTAGGAGCTGTAAGTGGTGTCACCCACTAGATCGGACGCGGTTTGGTCCGTGGGCCCGGCCAGCACGAGAGGCGAATTGATGATATCGCCGAGCAATACACTGCGCGTTCTCAATCCGGTTTTGTTGGTGCCTTTGCTCCACTCCACCAGATCGCTGCCAGTGATACCCGTGGGCAGGTTCTGGCTGAGAGAGGTCTGCTGCGCCGAGGAAAAATTGCCGTAGGCCAGGGTAACAGCGGCGTTGGTCACGGTATTCCAGGACTGGTAGGTCGGCGCGGCAGCACCGGGCACGATGGTGGTATCGGTCGTCCACAGCACTGCGGCCGTGTTCACCGCTCCATCCGATGTGAAGCCAAAAGACTTGATGGTGCCGCGCCAGTCCTTGGGGTCGTAGCTGGTCTGGAAGTAACTTGAATTGCTGGACAACGTCGTGCCGTTGGCCACACCACTGCCACCAGAGCCCGCCTTGGAGGTGATGTCGCTGAGGGCTGAAGACAGCGAGCTGTTGAGCCCGGCGTCATCAGTCGCCTGATAGTACTTGCCCTGCCCGTAGGTCGCGGCGTCCGCCAGCATTTGGTTGGCCGCGGCAAACCCCACGGTGTAGGTACTCATGTTCTGCCGGGGAAAATCCGCGGCATCCCAGCGTTTGCCAGCAGCATCGACTCCTGTGGAGCGCATGTCGATATCGAAGGCAAACTTGGCGATGTCATCCAGATACAGGGTATCGCCCTCGTCGTCGCCAAAGCGGTTGGCGCCATCGTTGTTGCTGATCCCGTCCCAGTTCGGCAAGCGGCTGCCAGCCAGCGGATCGTCAGTGGGAAAGGTTCGGTCGTAGGTGGGCAGTCCATCGGTGATCACCACCCCGTAATTTCTTTGACAGCGATACTGAACCGGGCTGGTATAGGTGGTGGGCCTCGAGTTGTTGTACGGCGTCATGCCACGAAAATAACGGGTGATCTCGTAATAGGCTTCAGCCAAGGGCGTATTGGCCTGCGCGCTCAGTTCATCGATTCCGGCGATCAAGTCATTGTAGTTGTCATCGGCCTGAGCCTGGGTCACGGAGCCGCTGACGGCCGCCAAATCGCTGATCGAACGGACGATGTAACCGCCGTCATTCTTATGGTTGCCGACCGCCAGGTTGAACGTCGCCAGACCAATGCGCAGCGAGCGGTTGCTGGCCACCAACGTCTTGGAAACGTTGCGCGCCACATTCATCCGGTAATCATTGGGAATCGAGCCATCGGTGAAATCCCGGTCGGAATTCTTTGCAAGGCTTACCAGATACGACAAGTATTTCGCCGAATAGCGAGTGTCCTCCCCTCCCACCGGATCGGGAAGCTTCAGGCAAAACGAATCCTGACCGATAACGCTGTTGCTATAAAAACCGTACCAATCCTTCGAACATGTTCCTCGAGTCAAACTCGACAAGGAAATATTGCTGTCGGTCATATCAAGTTCCCGCCCTTTCGAGCAGGAGCCATTCGAGAGGCAAATACTCACCTGAGGGCGCGCAATCGTCGGGTCGAAGTCTGCCGCCCAGATAATGCTGTTCATACTCCCCGAGTCATCGAGTAACAGCATCACATTGGGGGCCACGGCGGCGGCATTCAACAGCGGCGAATCCGAGGGTGTGAAGGCATATGTCGGCGCTGCCAGATAAAGGCTCGACGCCGCGCCGCAGAACAACTGCAACAACCAACGGCGCCAGCCTGTGCGGGTCTCAGTACTTCGCATAGATACTCTCCACCACACTGCGCGAGTTGCCCGCGATGCCCACGGCGGTCACCCGGTACAGCGTTGTCGACGTGTTGCTCGGCACGTTCACGGCGGTCAGGGTGGTGCCGATGTTCTGCACCCCGTAAAAGCCGCTGCCAGAGGCGATCCAGGCCACCCCCGATGTTGAGTTGAACCCGGCGGCGGTTATGACCGACGCTTCAGCCGGCGGCGCACATTGGCTGGTGCCGCTGCAAACAGGCAATGAATAGGTGTCCATTTGCACCGCGCTTTCGCCGACACGCAGTGCCGCTTCTGCGCCCTGGAACGACTGGTTGCGCAGGATCACGCTGCTGGCCATTTTTTCCTGCAACGTGGCGCTCTGCATTGATGAAAGCCCGATCAACGTCAGCACCAGGAGAAACACCAGGCTGACCAACAGCGCCATACCGCGCTGGGCCTGAGGGGTCATGGGAGCAATTCTCATCGGCCCTCCCCTCATGGCAACCGGTTACGCAAGGCGGCAACCACGTTGAAGGTTTGTTCGCGTACCCGGTCGTTGGGGTCGGTCAGCGTCAGCGTCAGTCGCACACTGCGGATTCTTGCCGGATCGGATGGGTTGCTGCTGTAGGTAGAGGCGGCCGAATCGGTGGCCGAACTGGCGAGGCCAAAGCTCACATTGAAGGCCCTGACATTGTTCACCAGCACCTGTTGCGTCGGCGTGCCGGCACCGGAGCCCATCAGCAGTTGGTTGTTGCTGAAGCTGTAGACCAATCGCCGGATCGGAAATGCCAACTGCCCAGACGTCGGCGTTCGTGCATCGGTGTAGGCCGTTGCGGTGTTGCGGCAATCGGAAATCACCGTCCAGGTTGGCACCCCGCCACTGCCGCCAACATCGGCGGTAACCAGCGTTAATTTAAGGTTGGCATTGTCCCAACTGATCGGCGTGATTTGACTGGCATTGAAGTTCCCGGCCGAGCTGGCGTCGCTAATCGTGCCCAGGCAACCGAACATGCCGACCATGCGGATTTCCTGAATCATTTTGCTCAGGACGAACCGTGCATCTTCCTGCATGCCGGCGGCGGTGCTTTGACTGACGTAGGTGTTTTTAGCGGCGATAAAGATCTGCGCCACACCCAGCACCACGACCAGACTCAACGCCAGGGCGATCAGTAATTCGATCAGGCCGAACCCTTTGCTGGCTCTGATCATGGTGTTGTCGCCGGATCAACGGTGGCGCGACTGGTAAGGACAAAACTGCGGCGCGAATCGGCGGCATTGGCGGTATTGGCGGCCCGTGAGTCGTCCCAGGTAATGGTAATGGTGTACACCCGCTGGTTGCGGGTAATGCTGCCGGTCGCCGTGGCGCCGCCGAAATTGACGATGTTGCTGGTGAAATCGTAAAGGTCCTGATCCCGGGCGACGCTCAGGTTGCCCGAGGTCGGAGGCGTGACGGTGTAGTCGGCGCCGGAGTTGGCGCGAATGCGGTCCATCATGTCGTAGGCGATGAAACTCGCCTGGCTGGTCATCCGCGAGCTGTCAGTGTATTTCAGCGCATTGAGCTGAATCGCCGCCGCGCCCAACAACCCCACGGCCAGCACCAACAACGCGACCAGTACCTCGATCAGCGTCATGCCTTCCTGTGCGCGCTTGCTCCAACCCCTCATCCGCAACTTCCACCCAATAGAATTCGTCCGTTCAAACACACATTCAGCGTCCTGCTCTGTGCCCCCAGTACATAACTGATCACGACGGCCGTGGACGGCGCCGACAAACCGCCCAGATTGTTGAAATCAATTGCGGTCACTCCTGAGGTTAGCGTCAGAGTCGCACCGCTGCTCATCGCTGGAACAACCCGCAATACATTGGCCGGATCGTCAGGGCTGTCATAAACAGTCAACTCGCCGGTCCAGACGCTGCCGTCTGCTGTCGGGCGAACCCGGGTGGTAACGCCCCGGTCGATAGCCTCAAGCCGGGCGAAATTGAGCGCACGCTGCAGGTCGCCGATCTCGGTATCGGCCTTGGTGTTTTGCACCGAGCGGGTAAACGCCGGCACGGCCAAGGTGATCAGGATAAGAAACACGGCGAGCGCGATCAGCAGCTCGACCAGCGTGAAACCTTTTGTACGATGATCCATCGGTGCCCTCCGTTGCCGTCGGCTATACCTGCTTCTACACGCTAGAGCATTCGACCGGCAGATGTACGGTTGTTTTGCCATTACTCGCGCAGGGATCGCGCGGGCCGCAGCACTCCAGGGAGGGAGATGACATGCATCAGCGAGGTTTCAGCCTGATCGAACTGCTCATGGGACTGACAATTGTCGGGATTGTTCTGCTGTTGGTCAGTCCGGCGTTTGCTGCACTGACTGAATCGAACTATCGCGAGCAGATGGCCGAGTCGCTTGTCAGCGGTATACGCAACGCCAGAACCGTTGCCATCACTCGCAATCAGAGCGTCGTGATTCACGCCATCAACGGCGACTGGAGTCAGGGCTGGCGGATCATTCTGGATATCAGTGGCAAAGGGGCGGAGGACAACAGCAATCCGCTGCTGGTCGAGCGCGCGAGTGGCACTCGGGTGCCGATTGTCGGCAATTGGCCGGTCAGGCGATACATACGCTTCAACAGTAATGGCGAGCCACAGATGCCCGGACGGGCCTTTCAAGCGGGGACATTGCACATTTGCGCCGCCGGCGAACCGGTCACTCAGCTCCAGGTGGTGCTGGCTGCAACCGGCCGTGTCAGCCTGCGCAGCCATAAGGCTGAGCAGGCGCTGTGTCCAGCGGGCAATAACGTTAAAGCAGGGAGCGCACGCGCAACTCTTTAGGCATGGAGAAGGTGATGTTCTCCTCGCGACCGGCCAGCTCATCGGCACCGGTAGCGCCCCACGCCTGCAATTGCTGGATCACGCCGCGCACCAGTACTTCCGGTGCGGAGGCGCCAGCGGTGATGCCGATTCGCTTGACACCGTCGAACCAGCTCTTTTGCAGGTCTTCGGCGCCATCGATCAGATAGGCCGGGGTGGCCATGCGCTCGGCCAGTTCACGCAGGCGATTGGAGTTGGAGCTGTTCGGGCTGCCGACCACCAGGACCACGTCGCATTCGTCGGCCAGTTGCTTGACCGCGTCCTGACGGTTTTGCGTGGCGTAGCAGATGTCGTCCTTGCGTGGACCACCGATCGCCGGGAAGCGTGTACGCAGAGCGTCAATGACGCGGCTGGTATCGTCCATGGACAGGGTAGTCTGGGTCACGAACGCCAGTCTTTCAGGGTTGTTCACCTGCAATTCGGCGACGTCTTTTTCGTCTTCGACCAGATAAATCGCGCCGCCATTGCTGCCATCGTATTGGCCCATGGTGCCTTCGACTTCCGGGTGACCAGCGTGGCCGATGAGGATGCATTCACGGCCATCGCGGCTGTAGCGTGCCACTTCGATGTGAACCTTGGTTACCAGAGGGCAAGTGGCGTCGAACACCTTCAGGCCACGACCGGCGGCTTCAGTGCGCACGGCCTGGGAAACACCGTGGGCGCTGAAGATTACGATCACGTCATCGGGCACCTGATCCAGTTCTTCGACGAAAATCGCCCCGCGAGCACGCAGGTCTTCGACGACGAATTTGTTGTGGACTACTTCGTGGCGCACATAGATCGGCGGCCCGAAGACTTCCAGGGCGCGATTGACGATTTCGATCGCCCGGTCCACACCGGCGCAGAAGCCACGGGGGTTGGCGAGTTTGATTTGCATGCTGTGCCTCGTGTCTTGCGCGCAAGAAATAGTGGTGCCACCTGTCATACGAACACCGGGTTCGAAAACAGCGAATATCTTAATGTGGGAGCGGGCTTGCTCGCGAAGAGTCCATCAAATTCAACATTGATGTTGACTGACACTACTCATTCGCGAGCAAGCCCGCTCCCACATTTTTGACCGTGTCAGGTCAGTTACAGCGATTTGACGTTGATGATCTCGACGTCAAAGGTCAATGCCTTGCCGGCCAGCGGGTGGTTGAAGTCGATGGTCACTTGCTCGTCATCGAACTCTTTCACAACACCAGGCAACTCAGTATTGGCTGCATCGTTAAAGATCACCAGCAAGCCAGGCGACAGATCCATGTCCTTGAACTGCGAGCGCGGGATGATCTGTACGTTCTGCGGGTTGGGTTGGCCAAAAGCGTTTTCCGGCGCAATCGTCAGCGTACGCTTGTCGCCAGCCTTGAAGCCGAACAGCGCTGCTTCGAAACCTGGCAACAGGTTGCCGTCGCCGACCTTGAAGGTCGCCGGGGCTTTGTCGAAGGTGCTGTCGACCGTGTCGCCGTTCTCCAGGCGCAGTGCAAAGTGCAAGGTGACTTCCGTGTTCTGGCGGATGCGTTGCTCAGCCAATACCTGTTCAGTCATGAACGGCTTCTCCGGTTTTCTTACTTTTGAACATGTCCAGCGCAAGCATTACGGCACCGACAGTGATTGCACTGTCAGCAAAGTTGAACGCCGGGAAATACCAGCGGTTCTGCCAATGCACCAGAATGAAATCGATCACATGGCCCAGGGCAATGCGGTCGTACAGATTACCCAGCGCGCCACCCAGCACCAGCGCCAAAGCGACGGCCAGCCAGGTTTCGTTACGCCCCAGGCGCTTGAGCCATACCACCAGCACGCCACTGACCACTGCAGCGATCAGGGCAAACAACCAGCGCTGCCAGCCGGAACTGTCGGCCAGGAAGCTGAATGCCGCACCCGTGTTATAGGCCAGGGTCCAGCTGAACAAATCGGGGATCACCACGATTTGCTGGAACATCTCGAGCTTGCCTTCGAAGTAGAACTTGCTGGCCTGGTCGATGACCAGGACCAGCAAACTCAACCAGAGCCAGCTCAGCCGTCCGAAACGGCCAACGGCATTAGGCATAGTGACGAACCTCGCCAGCGCCGCTGATGTTGTCGACGCAACGACCGCAGATTTCCGGATGTTCCGGGTTCACGCCGACGTCTTCACGGCAGTGCCAGCAACGGGCGCACTTGGCGTGGCTCGACTTGACCACTTGCAGTTTCAAACCGCTGACTTCGGTGACCACGGCATCGGCCGGCGCCTGAACGAACGGTGCAACGGTGGCGGTCGAGGTGATCAGCACGAAGCGCAGTTCGTTGCTCAGCTTGGCCAGGTCGGCGCTCAGCGCCTCTTCGGCGAACAGCGTCACTTCGGCTTGCAGGTTGCCACCGACGGCCTTGGCCGCGCGCTGGATTTCCATTTCCTTGTTGACCGCGACCTTCACCGCCATGATCCGCTCCCAGTAGGCGCGGTCCAGCTCGACGTTTTCCGGCAGCTCGGTCAGGCCTTCGTACCAGGTGTTGAGCATGACCGATTCGTTACGCTCGCCCGGCAGGTATTCCCACAGTTCGTCAGCGGTGAACGCGAGGATCGGCGCGATCCAGCGCACCAGCGCTTCGGAGATGTGATACAGCGCGGTTTGCGCCGAACGGCGCGCCTTGCTGTTGGCGCCAGTGGTGTACTGACGGTCCTTGATGATGTCGAGGTAGAAACCGCCCAGTTCCTGCACGCAGAAGTTGTGGATCTTGGAGTAGACGTTCCAGAAGCGGTATTCACCGTAGTGCTCTTGCAGCTCGCGTTGCAGCAGCAGGGTGCGGTCCACGGCCCAACGGTCCAGCGCCAGCATTTCTTCGGCCGGCAGGATGTCGGTGGCCGGGTTGAAACCGGTCAGGTTCGAGAGCAGGAAGCGCGCGGTGTTACGGATCCGCCGGTAGGCGTCCGCACTGCGCTGCAGGATCTGCTCGGAAACCGCCATTTCACCCGAGTAATCGGTGGAAGCGACCCACAGACGCATGATGTCGGCGCCCAGGGTGTCGTTGACCTTTTGCGGCGCGATCACGTTGCCCAGGGACTTGGACATCTTGCGGCCGGACTCGTCGACGGTGAAGCCGTGGGTCAGCAGCTCGCGGTATGGCGCGTGGTTGTCGATGGCGCAACCGGTCAGCAACGACGAGTGGAACCAGCCGCGGTGTTGGTCCGAACCTTCCAGGTACAGGTCGGCACGTGGACCGGCCTCGTGGCCCATCGAGTGCGAACCGCGCAGAACATGCCAGTGCGTGGTGCCCGAATCGAACCAGACGTCCAGGGTGTCGCTGATCTTGTCGTACTGCGGCGCTTCGTCACCGAGCAACTCGGCGGCGTCCATCTTGAACCAGGCTTCGATGCCTTCGACTTCGACGCGCTTGGCGACTTCTTCCATCAGCTCGGCGGTACGTGGGTGCAGCTCGCCGCTTTCCTTGTTCAGGAAGAACGGAATCGGCACGCCCCAGTTGCGCTGACGGGAGATGCACCAGTCCGGACGGTTGGCGATCATCGAGTGCAGGCGTGCCTGGCCCCAGGCCGGAACGAACTTGGTCTCTTCGATGGCTTTGATCGCCCGCTTGCGCAGGGTGTCGCCGGTCACAGGTTCTTTGTCCATGCCGATGAACCACTGCGCGGTGGCGCGGTAGATCAGCGGGGTCTTGTGACGCCAGCAGTGCATGTAGCTGTGTTCGATGATGCTGGTGTGCAGCAGCGCACCGACTTCGGTCAACTTGTCGACGATGGCCGGGTTGGCCTTCCAGATGAACTGGCCGCCGAAGAATTCCAGCGACGGTACGTAAACGCCGTTGCTTTGAACCGGATTGATGATGTCATCGTTGACCATGCCGTACTTCTTGCAGGTCACGAAGTCGTCCACGCCGTAGGCCGGGGAGGAGTGAACCACACCGGTGCCAGCGCCCAGTTCAACGTAGTCGGCCAGGTAAACCGGCGACAGACGATCGTAGAACGGGTGACGGAAGTTGATCAGGTCCAGCTCTTTACCGGTGGTGGTCGCGATGACCGAGCCTTCCAGGTTGTAACGGGCCAGGCACGACTCGACCAGCTCTTCAGCCAGCACCAGCAGTTTGTCGCCGACGTCGACCAGGGCGTAGTTGAATTCCGGGTGAACGTTCAACGCCTGGTTGGCCGGGATGGTCCACGGGGTGGTGGTCCAGATCACGATCGAAGCGGGTTTACCCAGCGACGGCAGACCGAAAGCGGCAGCCAGTTTGGCTTCGTCGGCAATCGGGAACGCCACGTCGATGGTCGAGGACTTTTTGTTCTCGTACTCGACTTCTGCTTCAGCCAAAGCCGAACCACAGTCGAAGCACCAGTTCACAGGCTTGAGGCCCTTGAACACGAAACCGCCCTTGACGATTTCTGCCAAGGCACGGATTTCACCGGCCTCGTTTTTGAAGTCCATGGTCTTGTACGGGTTGGCAAAGTCGCCCAATACACCCAGACGGATGAATTCGGATTTCTGGCCTTCGATCTGCTCGGTGGCGTAGGCACGGCACAGTTCGCGGGTCTTGTCCGCGCCCAGGTTCTTGCCGTGGGTCACTTCGACTTTGTGCTCGATCGGCAGACCGTGGCAGTCCCAGCCCGGAACATAAGGCGCGTCGAAACCCGAGAGGGTTTTCGAGCGGATGATCATGTCCTTGAGAATCTTGTTCAGCGCATGACCGATGTGAATCGTGCCGTTGGCGTACGGAGGACCGTCGTGAAGTACGAACTTCGGACGATCCTTGCCAATCTCGCGCAACTTACCGTACAGGCCAATGCTGTCCCAGCGCTGCAGAATCTGCGGTTCGCGCTGAGGCAGGCCGGCCTTCATTGGGAAGGCGGTGTCCGGAAGGTTTAGCGTGGCTTTATAGTCGGTCATTTAAGGCTCTTCATTAGCGATTGGCGCTAGGTGCGACAGGGCACGGGCGGCGGCAACATCCGCATTGATCGCCGTCTTAAGCGCCTCCAGAGAGGCGAAACGCTGCTCTTCACGCAGCTTGTGGTGGAAAACCACCGTCAAACGCCGGTCATACAGATCGCCGGCAAAATCTAAAAGATGCACTTCGAGGTGGGCCTTGCCATCACCTTGAACGGTTGGCCGCACGCCAATGTTGGCGACGCCTGGCCAGGTCTTGCCGTCGATGTCGACGTTGACCAGGTAAACCCCGGTCAGCGGCACGCGACGACGCTTGAGTTGTATGTTGGCCGTCGGCGTACCCAACTGGCGCGCCAGCTTCTGGCCATGCAGGACACGCCCGGCAATCCGGAACGGACGCCCGAGCAGTCGCTCGGCCAGGGCAAAATCGGCAGCAGCCAGGGCATTGCGGACCTGGGTACTGCTGACGCGAATACCGTCGAGTACGACCGTCTGTGCTGCTTCGACGGTAAAACCTTGCAGGACGCCGGCCTGTTGCAGGAAATCGAAATCCCCTACCCGGTCACAGCCGAAACGGAAATCGTCACCGACCTCCAGGTGCTGGACACCGAGGCCGTCCACCAGAATGGTATCGACGAATTCGGCGGCGCTGAGCTTGCTCAGGCGCTGGTTGAAGGCCAGGCACAGGACCCGGTCGACACCTTCTTCGGCCAGCAGCTGCAGTTTGTCCCGCAGCCGGGCCAGACGGGCCGGTGCCGTGTCCGGGGCGAAAAACTCCCGCGGCTGCGGCTCAAAAATCACCACGCAGCTGGGCACGCCCAACTCGAGCGCACGCTCACGGAGCCTCGCCAGGATAGCCTGGTGGCCGCGGTGAACACCGTCAAAGTTGCCAATAGTGGCGACACAGCCCCGATGCTGGGGGCGCAGGTTGTGGAGGCCTCGAACCAGCTGCATAACGCGCTTCTTGCTCATAAAGTGGTCGATTATAACCACACCCGGCGGCCGACGACAGGCAACACCGTAACCCAAAGTGATCGAGCCGACAAAACCGTCGATTCGCCCGTGTTTATCGAGGTCATGACCTCAGCTCAGCGCTTTGCGATTGAAGTCGCGCAAACGGAAGCCCATCAACAGCAACATGCCGAAATAAGCCACCACACCGGCAACGACCAATGCGCCCAGACGCAGGAACCTCTCCAGCATATGCCCCTGATCCCAGGCTGGCATGAAATGCATTCCGACCAGTAACACAGCCGACATCACCAACACCGCTATCAACAGTTTGAAGCCAAATTTCGCCCAACCCGGTTGCGGTTCATACATCTGCTGTTTGCGCAGCTGATAGAACAGCAGCCCGGCGTTAATGCACGCGCCGATGCTGATGGCCAGGGCCAGGCCAGCATGGGCCAGCGGGCCGATCAACACCAGGTTGAACAACTGGGTAACGACCAGGGTAAAAATCGCAATTTTTACCGGCGTACGGATGTTTTGTTGCGCATAAAAGCCCGGTGCCAGCACTTTGATCACGATAATCCCAAGCAAACCGACCGAATAAGCGATCAGCGCCCGCTGGGTCATGGAGGCGTCAAACGCGCTGAACTGGCCGTACTGGAACAAAGAAACCGTCAACGGTTCGGCGAGAATCCCCAGTGCCAGTGAGCACGGCAACACCAACATGAAGCACAGGCGCAGCCCCCAATCGAGGATCCGCGAATATTCCTGGCGATCCTTGCTGGCGTAGGTCTTGGCCAGGGTCGGCAGGAGAATCGTGCCCAGCGCCACGCCCAGCACACCGGACGGTAATTCCATCAAACGGTCGGCGTAGTACATCCAGGACACGGAACCGGCGACCAGGAATGAGGCGAAAATAGTATTGATGATCAGCGAAATCTGGCTCACGGACACACCGAGAATCGCCGGCAGCATTTGTTTCATGACCCGCCAGACGCCGCTGTCACGCAGGTTCAGGCGCGGCAACACCAGCAGGCCGAGCTTTTTCAGGTGCGGCAGCTGATAGAGCAATTGCGCCAGACCACCCACCAGTACTGCCCAGCCCAGTGCCATCACCGGCGGATCGAAGTACGGGGTCAGGAACAGCGAAAAGACGATCATGCTGACGTTGAGCAGTGTCGGTACAAAGGCCGGCACCGAGAAACGGTTGTAGGTATTGAGGATCGCGCCAGCCAATGAAGACAGGGAGATCAGCAATATATAAGGAAAAGTCACGCGCAACAGGCTGGCCGTCAGCTCGAATTTTTCCGGCGTATCGGCGAAACCCGGCGCGGTCGCCCAGATGACCCACGGCGCAGCGAGCATGCCCAAAGCGGTGACCACCGCCAGCACCAGTGTCAGTAGGCCCGAGACGTAGGCAATGAAGGTTCGCGTCGCCTCCTCGCCCTTCTGGCTTTTATATTCGGCAAGAATCGGCACGAATGCTTGGGAAAAAGCCCCCTCGGCGAAGATCCGCCGTAGCAGATTGGGCAATTTGAAGGCGATAAAGAAGGCGTCAGTCGCCATCCCGGCGCCAAATATGCGCGCAATGAGAGTGTCACGAATGAACCCCAGAATCCGGGAAAGCATCGTGATAGAGCTGACGGCGGCTAACGATTTGAGCAGATTCATTGAAAGAGTTTGTGCCTGTCGATAAACAGCAGGCGAACAAAGCGCCTACTTATGCGATACTCCGCGCCGCAGCAGCACAGAGCCAAAGCTCGCGAGTTTACAGGTCAAGCGCCGGAAATAAATATCCCGCCTCTTTATACCTACCACTTAGCGGAACGTCTCAACCGCCCTTGACAAGACATCAACTCATCGGCATGATTCGCGGCCTATTTTGTTTGCTATTTCCTAAAAAGTCTTTCGAGGAGCTCGACGGTGGCCAACACACCTTCCGCCAAAAAACGTGCAAAACAGGCTGAGAAGCGTCGCAGCCACAACGCCAGCCTGCGTTCCATGGTTCGTACCTACATCAAGAATGTAGTTAAAGCCATCGACGCAAAAGACGCTGAAAAAGCTCAAGCTGCTTACGTTCTGGCCGTGCCAGTTATCGACCGTATGGCCGATAAAGGCATCATCCACAAGAACAAGGCTGCTCGTCATAAGAGCCGCCTGAACGGTCACGTCAAGGCTCTGAACCTTGCTGTTGCCGCATAAGCGATAAGCTTGTTAAAAAACCGACCTCAGGGTCGGTTTTTTATTGCCTGCGATTTGGCAAAAGCACCGCAAAAAAATGTGGGAGTGAGCCTGCTCGCGAAAGCGGCGTGTCAGACGACATTAATGCCGACTGACACCCCCTCTTCGCGAGCAGGCTCACTCCCACAATTTGGATCTTCGCTAGCTTATTGAGCGCTCGCCCACGGCAGGATTGGGATGGCGGTGACCGCATTCTGCGGACTGCCCTCGATCACGCGATCGCTATAGACCAGGTACACCAGCGTATTGCGCTTCTTGTCGAGGAAACGCACCACCTGCATGGTCTTGAACACCAGCGACGTGCGCTCCTTGAACACCTCGTCACCATCCTTCAACTCTCCTTTGAAGCTGATCGGTCCGACCTGACGACAAGCGATAGACGCTTCCGCGCGATCTTCAGCCAGCCCCAAACCACCCTTCACGCCACCCGTCTTGGCCCGCGACAGGTAGCAAGTCACACCCTCGACCTTTGGATCATCAAACGCTTCGACGACGATGCGGTCGTTCGGACCGACAAACTTGAACACCGTCGACACCTGACCAATCTCCTCGGCCGAGGCCAGCAACGGCATCGCCAACAGCAGACCCAACAATCCTTTTGCCACGCGCATTCAGGTACTCCTTCAGACGAGGATCAGGTTATCGCGGTGAACCAGTTCCGGCTCCGCCATGTAACCCAACAGACCGACAATCGCCTCAGACGACTGACCGATGATTTTTTGTGCTTCCAGCGCGCTGTAGTTGGCCAGGCCTCGAGCGATTTCACGACCATCCGGCGCCACGCAAACCACCATCTCGCCACGACGGAAGCTGCCCTGGACCAATTTGACCCCCACAGGCAGCAAACTTTTGTTGCCCTGGGACAGCGCCGTCACCGCACCAGCATCCAGCACGAGCGTGCCGCGGGTTTGCAGATGCCCGGCCAGCCATTGCTTGCGCGCTGCCAGCATGCCGCGCTCGGGCGACAGCAAGGTGCCGATGCGCTCGCCAGCCTTGAGACGATCCAGCACGCGCTCAATACGCCCACCAACGATGATGGTGTGCGCACCGGAGCGAGCCGCCAGCCGCGCAGCACGCAATTTGGTCTGCATGCCACCACGACCCAGCGCACCACCCGTACCGCCCGCCACCGCATCCAGCGCCGGATCATCGGCGCGCGCTTCGTAAATCAGATTGGCGTCAGGGTTATTGCGCGGATCAGCGTCGAACATCCCGTCGCGATCAGTAAGGATCACCAGCAAGTCAGCCTCGACCAGGTTGGCTACCAACGCCGCCAGGGTGTCGTTGTCGCCGAAACGTATTTCATCAGTGACCACGGTGTCGTTCTCATTGATCACCGGAATAACTTTCAGCTCGACCAGCGCACGCAAGGTGCTGCGGGCATTCAGGTAGCGCTTGCGGTCGGACAAGTCGTCGTGAGTGAGGAGAATCTGCGCGGTATGCCGGCCATGCACGGCAAAGCTCGATTCCCAGGCCTGCACCAACCCCATCTGACCGATGGCGGCGGCGGCCTGCAGCTCGTGCATCGCACTGGGTCGCACGGTCCAGCCCAAGCGGCTCATGCCGGCCGCCACCGCCCCGGAGGACACCAGCACCAGCTCGACGCCAGCCTCATGCAAAGCCACCATCTGCTCGACCCAAACACTCATTGCCGCGCGATCCAGCCCCTTGCCATCCGCTGTCAGCAAAGCGCTGCCGATCTTCACGACCCAACGCCGCGCACCTGTCACCTTGCTCCGCATCATCTTCAACCTTAGCTTGAGGACAGCGCGACCTGGCACTGCCCGTAACGTTATTCGTGGTTATTCGTGACCAACTATCGATTTCCAGATACTAAAACGCCGCTCCAGTGAGCGGCGTTTAAGTTTATCGCAACGAATCAGTCACGCACGTAAATGATTTCCGGACCGTCTTCGTCATCCACATCTTCTTCGTCCCAATCATCGTCGCCGATGTCGTGGACCGACTTCACGCCGCTACGGCGCAGGGCACGCTGGTCATCCAGGGCCTGCAACTGAGCACGGGCTTCGTCTTCGATGCGCTGATCGAGTTCGGCCAACTCTTCTTTGTACGCAGGGTCGGCAGCCAGGCGATCGGCACGATCTTCCAGATAACGCATGATGTCGTGGCACAGACGCTCGGTACCCAGCTTGGAGATCGCCGAGATCACATAGACAGGACCGGTCCACTCCAGGCGATCTACGATTTCCTTGACGCGTTCGTCGTGCTCTTCCTCAAGAATCTGGTCGCACTTGTTCAGCACCAACCAACGATCGCGCTCAGCCAGGGACGGGCTGAACTTGGTCAGTTCGCTGACGATCACTTCAGCAGCATCCGGAGCGCTGGTGTCATCCAGCGGCGCCATGTCCACGAGGTGCAGCAACAGACGGGTACGCGACAAGTGCTTGAGGAAGCGAATCCCCAGGCCTGCGCCGTCGGAAGCACCTTCGATCAGGCCCGGAATGTCCGCGACCACGAAGCTTTTCCAGCGATCGACACTGACCACACCCAGGTTCGGCACCAGCGTGGTGAACGGGTAGTCGGCGACTTTCGGCTTGGCGGCCGATACAGCGCGGATCAGGGTACTTTTACCGGCGTTCGGCAAGCCCAGCAGGCCGACGTCAGCCAATACCTTCATTTCCAGCTTCAGGTCACGCGCCTCACCCGGTTTACCCGGAGTGGTCTGGCGCGGAGCACGGTTGGTACTGGATTTGAATCGGGTGTTACCCAGACCGTGCCAGCCGCCATGAGCCACCAGCAGTTTCTGGCCAGCTTTGGTCAGGTCGCCGATCACTTCCTGGGTGGCAGAGTCGATGACGGTAGTGCCGACCGGAACACGCAGGACCAGCTCTTCGCCTTTCTTGCCGGTGCAGTCAGTGCTGCCGCCGTTGGAACCACGCTCGGCATCAAAGTGCCGGGTGTAACGGTAGTCCACCAGGGTGTTGAGGTTTTCGTCGGCGATCATGTAGACCGAGCCGCCATCACCACCATCACCGCCGTTCGGGCCGCCGTTTTCAATGAATTTTTCGCGACGGAAGCTCATGCAACCGTTGCCGCCGTCACCGGCCTTTACTCGAATCGATACTTCATCAACAAACTTCATAACAAAACGCCTCTCGTCATACGGACGAGCCGAAAAACACTAAGACATAAGACTCTTGCAAAAATGAGCGCAGCGACCTCAATCAACGACCGCAAATCCAGCGCTGGAGCCCATCACAAACAGCTTTGCAAGAGACTCACCCCACAAACGAAAAAGCCCCGTCGCGAGACAGGGCTTTTCCAGCAACTACGCAATTATGCCGCGACGACTTCAGTCTTCGGGACAATGCTTACGTAACGACGACCGAAGGCGCCCTTTACTTCGAACTTGATCACGCCGTCGATTTTAGCGAACAGAGTGTGATCTTTACCCATGCCAACACCGTAACCGGCGTGGAATTGGGTGCCGCGCTGACGCACGATGATGTTGCCCGGAATGATAACCTGGCCGCCATACATCTTCACGCCAAGGCGTTTGGCTTCTGAGTCGCGACCGTTACGGGTACTACCACCAGCTTTTTTGTGTGCCATGAGTCAATTCTCCTAGTGAGGAATTAGGCTGAAATTAAGCCTGAATACCGGTGATTTTGATCTCGGTGTACCACTGGCGGTGGCCCATACGCTTCATGTGGTGCTTACGACGACGGAACTTGATGATGCGGACTTTATCGTGACGACCTTGGGAGATCACTTCAGCCACAACGGTAGCGCCAGCAACAACTGGAGCGCCGATGTTCACGTCATCGCCATTGGCGACCAACAGAACGCGATCAAAAGTTACGGATTCGCCGGTAGCGATTTCCAGTTTTTCGATCTTCAGGTATTCACCTGGGGCGACCTTGTATTGCTTGCCACCAGTAACAATTACTGCGTACGACATGGTATTTCTCCGATAATCCTGCTCACCCAGCTCTTTATAAGAAGAGGTATTGGCTGGCATGGCTGCATTGGGCTGGAAGGCCTGTTTGCAATTGCGTAAGGCAGGTGCTGCCCAGGAAGTTCAGGGTGCGCGATTGTACGCAAGCTGCCGAGTCGATGCAAGAGGCCGTCCATCGTGCCTTGACACCCGCCGACGTGGGTCCTAGCATGCCGCGCAACCCTTCTGGAGCAACTGTCGCTGATGCAACCCCAAGCTTTCTACCGCGCGGTGGCGGACGATTTTAGCGCCGTCGACGGCATCATCAAGAAGCAGCTGACTTCCCGAGTGCCGCTGGTATCGAAAATCGGCGATTACATTACCTCGGCTGGCGGTAAACGCCTGCGTCCTCTATTAGTGTTGCTGTGTGGCAAGGCACTGGGGCGCGAAGGCGATGACCTGCGCCTGCTGGCCGCGACCATCGAGTTCCTGCACACCGCCACCCTGCTGCATGACGACGTAGTCGACATGTCCGGCATGCGCCGTGGCCGCTCGACCGCCAACGCCATGTGGGGCAACGCCCCGAGCGTGCTGGTGGGCGACTTCCTGTATTCGCGGTCCTTCGAAATGATGGTCGAACTGGGCTCCATGCCGGTGATGAAAATCCTTTCGCAAGCCACGCGCATCATCGCCGAAGGCGAAGTGTTGCAGCTGTCGAAGGTTCGTGACGCCAGCACCACCGAAGAAACCTACATGGAAGTCATCCGCGGCAAGACCGCGATGCTCTTCGAGGCCTCGACACACAGTGCTGCCGCGCTTTGCGAAGCGACATCGGAACAATCAGAAGCCCTGCGTACCTTTGGCGATCACCTGGGCGTGGCGTTCCAGTTGGTCGACGACCTGCTGGATTACAAAGGCGACGCCGAAACCCTGGGCAAGAACGTCGGTGACGATCTGGCTGAAGGCAAACCGACCCTGCCGCTGATCTACACCATGCGCGAAGGCACGCCGGAGCAGGCTGCACTGGTGCGCAAGGCGATTCAGAAAGGCGGTATCGAAGACCTGGAAAGCATCCGCGAAGCCGTGGAAGCGTCTGGTTCGCTGGATTACACCGCGCAACTGGCTCGTGACTACGTGGCCCGCGCGATCAAATGCCTCGATGCACTGCCTGCCAGCGAGTACCGCGATGCTCTGGTCGAGCTGAGTGAGTTTGCGGTCGCCCGCACGCACTGATTCATCCCCTGTGGGAGCGACCTGTGGCGAGGGGGCTTGCCCCCGTTCGGCTGCGAAGCAGTCGTAAACCCATTGCATGCGGTTTATCTTTGAAATACAGGGCCGCTCCCACAGGTTATTTAGCGCCACGCCCTCTTCTGCCTAAAACCCTATATAATGTGCGACTTTTAGCGATCCTCAATCCAAGGAGCTTTAGTGAGCACGTTGCCACCCTGCCCAAAATGCAATTCCGAATACACCTACGAAGACGGCGCCCAGTTGATCTGCCCTGAGTGCGCCCACGAGTGGTCCGCCAGCGGCGAAGCCGAAGCAGTGTCCGATGACACCGTGAAAAAGGATTCGGTCGGCAACGTCCTGCAGGACGGCGACACCATCACCGTGATCAAGGACCTAAAGGTCAAAGGCACATCGCTGGTGGTCAAGGTCGGTACCAAGGTCAAGAACATCCGCCTGTGCGATGGTGATCACGACATCGACTGCAAGATCGACGGCATCGGCCCGATGAAGCTCAAATCCGAGTTCGTCAGAAAAGTCTGAGCCTGCTGTATTCCATCCCGCGTCCTGCGTGGGATGGTGCTTCACCCTCTCCCGCGTCGCCCAATAATCCCTCGCAATAGCCAAACGCCAGCCGTTTTGACCTTACGCAACCTTTACCCTTAAAAAAACACAAACCGCCAATAGGTCCTTGCTATTTGATGAATAAGAATTATTCTCATTGAAACCCATCAATGGAGATGAGACCCATGACTTATTTGATCGACGCCTGGCTGGACCGCCCACACCCTTACCTCAGGATCCTGCATCGGGAAACCGGGGAAGTCTGTGCGGTGCTTGAAGAAGAAGCCTTGAACGAGCTGCAGGATCAGGGTGATCTGGACGTCAACGGCTTGAGTTCCAGCGAGCCGGTGGTGCTCAAGGAACTGGTGCGCAATCTGTTTCTGTTCTGCTATGCCCGGGCATTGCGCCCGTCTCATGATCTCAATACAAAGTTCGAGGTATGAAGATCACTGCAAAAACTGTGGGAGCGAGCCTGCTCGCGAAGGCTGACTAGCATTCAACATTTCAGTCGATTGTTATGCCGCTATCGCGAGCAGGCTCGCTCCCACATTAGCCCGACGTAGCATCGGGCCAGGGATTACAGAACGTCGAGCAGTTCGACGTCGAACACCAGCACGCTGTGCGGCGGAATGCTGCCAACGCCTTGAGCGCCGTAAGCCAGTTCGCTCGGCACGTACAGGCGCCATTTGCTGCCGGCGTTCATCAGTTGCAGGGCTTCGGTCCAGCCAGCGATCACGCCGCCAACCGGGAATTCTGCAGGCTGACCACGATCGTAGGAGCTGTCGAACACAGTGCCGTCGATCAGGGTGCCGTGGTAATGAGTGCGTACTTGATCTTCACGGGTTGGCTTGGCGCCTTCACCTTGAGTCAGCACTTCGAATTGCAGGCCGGAAGCCAGGGTGGTGATGCCATCACGCTTGGCGTTTTCAGCCAGGAATGCCAGGCCTTCGCCAGCAGCCGCTTCAGCTTTAGCAGCTGCTTCAGCTTGCATGATTTCGCGAATGACCTTGAAGCTGGCGGACATTTCTTCCTGGCCCACACGGCTTTCCTTGCCGGCGAAAGCGTCGGTCAGCCCTGCCAGGATCGCGTCCAGGCTAACGCCCGGTGGCGGGTTGTCGCGCAGTTGGTCGCCCAACTGACGGCCAATACCGTAGCTGACGCGGGTTTCGTCGGTGGACAGATTTACTTCGGACATGACACTGCTCCGCTGTGCGGACGGCCCTGGAACTCGCCGTGCGTACACAGCGCGCCCCGGAGCGCCCGGAACCAAAAGGGCCAGCAGACTAGCACAGATGCCATTGAGTTGATGAGAGCTGTCAGTGCTGCCACGCGATGGGTACCTTCAGGCTCTCTTCGGAACTGGCACCGAGCCCACACATCTCGTCATGAACCGAAATGTGTACAAGGTTGAACGGCAAGCTGGGAAAGGCATGAAGCACTTCACGCGCATGCTCGACCGAACGCAAATGAAACATCTGGCCGCGGGCATCACTCAATGGGTACGCCGCGCCATGCATCCGCGCTTCCAACAGGTAGATCCCGCCTTCCATCGAGATCAGGTTGAGTTCATCAATCTTCCCGGCGATGGCATAGGCATTCAACTCTTGCAGGTTCATGAACACACCTCACACAGTGGCGAGCCAAGATCATTACAGGCATAGGCCTCGGCGCATCAAAGTACAAGCCATAAACGACACCGCCCGTCTGTTTCGCAACAGTCGGGCGGTTGGGTATAGCGATAAAAGCGATCAGTGCTTGGTCAGCTTATCCAGATAGCCCATGGCAAACGCCGAAATCACGAAGGTCATGTGGATGATCACGTACCACTTCAAATGCTCGGGATCGACGTTCTTGGCGTCCATGAAAATCCGCAGCAGATGGATGGACGAAATGGCCACGATAGAAGCAGCCACCTTCATCTTCAACGAAGAGGAATCCATGGTGCCCAGCCAGTTGAGCTTTTCCTTGTCGTCGTCGATGTCCAGTTGGGAAACGAAGTTCTCGTAGCCGGAAATCATCACCATCACCAGCAAACCGCCTACCAGCGCCATGTCGATCAGCGAGAGCAGCACCAGAATCAGATCCGACTCGGCCATCGAGAACACGTTAGGGATGACGTGGAAGACTTCCTGGAAGAATTTCAGCGCCAGGGCCAGCAGCCCAAGGGACAGACCGAAGTAGATTGGCGCCAGCAGCCAGCGACTGGCGTACATTGCGTTTTCGATAAAGCGTTCCATTGACTCTCACACGTGGGGTTGAAAATGGCTGCGAGTATACCAGCCGCCCGTCCATACCCAGAAGCAGACAGAAACCGTTGGGAAATCCGCAACCTGCGCGTGTGTGACAAGGTTTTTCTGCTAGTGTCCAAAGCAATGACAGCTCAGCGACATCGGACAGGAAGACGGGAAATGGATGTGCGATTGCCTTTAACGAGCGCCGGAATTTGCCTGGCTTTGCTGATGAGTGCCTGCTCACCCAGCGAGGAGAAGCGCCAGGTTAGCCTCGAGGAAAGGACGGCGCAGTTCGAGAAGTCTCTGGAGGCGATTCAGGACCCAAAGCTCAAGGATGCCGTGGCTGAACTTGGCGGCTCACTGTTGTTGCTTGAGCGTGCGCAACTCAAGCTCGACAGCAAACCGGTGGAAACAGAATATGGCGAAGACGCCCTCGCGATCCTCAAGCACTATCCGACGCCCCAGGCTTTGGTCGACACGTATATCAACGGTCTGTTCGTGCTGCACAAGGATTCCAGTTCCGACTACCTGACCGACCTGCAACCGGTATTCCCCTTCAACTTCAACATTCCGGCCGCGTATCTCTTTCCCCATAGTCTTGAATGGCAATCGGTTACTTTGAGCAACAAACGCGTCATTCCGTATCAACCGGAATGGTCAGAAACCGATCCTGGAATTCAACTGAGCCCATCGAGCTCAAACCTGACCAACCCTGAAGACCTGACGGTGACCTACCCCTTCATCGATGGCCTGGGTGTCGAAAACACGAAACAGCCACAACCGGTGAGCCTGCAAGGCAAGGTGGAAGTCATCGCGCCGGGTCGGCTCTACAGCTTCGACCTGACGAAAAAGGACGTTGGCCAGACTCGCACCAACGACAACATCAGCGTCACCCTGCTCAACCTTGCAAACAACTATGCCGAAATCGAATTCAACAACAGCGCGCCACTGGCCCCGGAGGTCAGCCAAATACCGTTGAACCCGCTGATCGTCCAGGCCAGGGACAGCACCGGGCAATTTCTCTCGCGCTCAGGCTCGATCAACGAAACCTCCGCACAAATAGCCTTCTATCAAAAACAACTGGCGAAAATGCAACAGCAGAAAGCCTGGAGCGAGAGCTTCGAAAAACAGCTCGAGGAAGAACAGCGCGCCTTTGAGAAGCAACAGAGCCGACAGTATTCCAAGGTCTACTTCAACGGGCCGATCGAAACGCTTGAGGTCAGCGTACTGGACTTTTCATCGGCCACGGTGACTCGCAAGGACTTGAATCTGCCGGTACTTCGCTTCGACCCACACACCACGCAAAAGACCTTCCAGCCCCTGACGCTGCCGGTGGTGGTGTACGACGACCAAGCCCCGAGCTGGCTCAAGGGCGCCACACTTGGCGAGGAGCAACTGAAAAAAAGCGTCCGAATCAGTCAGTCGGTCGAAGACCCCAGCGCCGCGCGTATCGACTTCGATCATCCCAAAAGCTTCAATGATGAGCTGCTCGGCACCTCCTTCAACCCTGGCGAAAGCCCGGTCAGCTTCTTTACCGAGGACAGTAACGGCAAGCGCGATGAGCCGATCGAATTGCCGCCTGAGGCTTATCAGGTCGATCCCCTGCGCGGCACTATCACCTACGACTTGAACCTGTTTCCGGAAACGCCGGCTTACGCAGTGGGCTCCATGCCGTTGTTTCTCGCCAGCATCGAAAAGAAAACCATCGACGCCCACCAGTTGCCCAAAGGGCTGACGCTCAAAGGCAATGCGTTGGTGGTTGATCTGAAGCAGTTTCCCGCCCAGGACTGGCGTTTCTTCGCCAAGGACGACAGCGGCAATTATCTGAAGGAGATTCTGGCGGTCAGCCACGATGCGAGCGCGGAAGGCCCGGCATTATTGGGGGTGCATTATTTCTACGGGCAACCAACCCGCCTGGAAACCTATCAACGAACCGACCTCTCCACCGTGCAATATGGCTTTGAGGTCAAACTCGACAAGGCAGACACGTCCCACCTTGTTCAATAGCCTGTTCAATGCTCGGGCCGAAACTCGAAGCCTCCAGAGTTGCGGCAGCGGCCACCATTGATTTCCCGCAACTGAGCTTGCAGGTGCAGGCACCAGATTTGCGGATCATCGGCCAGCTCATAGCCGTGCAGAGTGAGACTTTCAACGATGGTGTCGAGAATCGACTCAGCCACAAAGGGGCCATGAAACGGGCCTTGGGCTTTAATGGCAGAAGGTTGTTCGCCGGCCATTCCGGCGGCGAAGAGTAAGGTCCACATGCCCGTATCCCCCGCCAATGGGCGGATGGCGCACTCGATACGGGTCACAAGGCCCAGGCATTGACGGGTAAGGCAGAGGTTGCGCGACATGGCGGCGACCCTCGGTAGATCCGGTATTCAACCCCCACGGGAGGGCTGTCTCGATCCAGTGATTACTGTCGATATCCTTGACCTGAGAATAGAGGAAAAGTCTGACTAGCACGTCAAGCGGGACCAGAAGGCGCCGAATGGTCATTGTGTGAATATTGACGTCAGAGTGATGGCACTGATCGTTCCCACGCTCTGCGTGGGAATGCAGCCCGGGACGCTCCGCGTCCCTGAAAGTGTGACGCGGAGCGTCACAGGAGGCGTTCCCACGCAGAGCGTGGGAACGATCACCGTTTAGGCCGGCTTGGCCTCGACCAGGGCTTCCTGCGCAGCTTCTTTCTCGGCTTCCTTGAGGTCTTCTTCGCTGATCATTTCTGCGATGACCCGCAAGCGTTCCACCACCCGCGCGTTAACGCTGCCTTCAGGGAACTGGCCATCGGCGTCCGGCGCACCGGCCGGTTCGCCGACCAACAGGCTCAGGGCTTCATCAGCCTGGCGCACGGCGTAAACGTGGAACTGCCCCGCGCGCACCGCCGTCAGCACTTTCTCGTCGAGCATCAGCGTGGCAACGTTGGCGTGGGGAATGATTGCTCCCTGCTCGCCGGTCAACCCGCGGGCTTCGCAGAGCCGGAAGAAGCCTTCGATCTTCTCGTTGACCCCGCCCACCGCCTGCACTTCACCGAACTGGTTGATCGAACCGGTGATCGCAAAACACTGTTTGAGCGGAGTTTTCGACAGCGCCGAAATCAGCGTGCAAGCCTCGCCCAACGATGCACTATCGCCATCGACGTAACCGTAGGATTGCTCCAGGGCGATACTCGCGGAAATCGCCAGCGGGAACTCCTGGGCGTATCGGCTGCCCAGATACCCGGTGAGGATCATCACGCCCTTGGAGTGAATCGGCTGGCCAAGATTGACCTCGCGCTCGATGTCGACGATGCCGCTACCGCCCGGATACACCGTGGCGGAAATCCGCGCCGGCACACCGAACGCCGAGTCACCGACCTCCAGCACTGTCAGCCCGTTGCATTTGCCCACCGCTGCGCCGTCCGTGTCGATCAGGATGATCCCGGCCAGCATGTCATCGAGAATCCGCGCCGAGACGCGCCCGGTTCGCGTGGCCTTGGCCTTGAGCGCACGTTCGATGTGCCCGGCGTCGGTCATTTCGTCACTGGCCAGTTGGCGAATGAAATCCGCCTCGCTGACCAGTTGGAACAGATCACCGATTCGCGCCGACAAACGCCCCTGGTGCTCAGCCAGGCGAGCACTGTAAGTCGCCAGGCGCGCCACCGCATCAGCGGTCAGCGGCGCCATGCCTTCCTCGGAGGTGCGGGTCTTGAGCAACTGGGCGAACTGCTCCAGGCTCTCATCGACCATCGGAATGTCTTCGTCGAAGTCCACCAGGACGCGGAACATCTCCTGGAAGTCCGGATCGAGGTCCTGCAGCGTGTAGTAAAGCTGTCGGGCACCAATGATCACGACTTTGACCTGCAACGGAATATGTTGCGGATTAAGGGTCACGGTCGCGAAACGGCCCATCTCGCCCAGCGGCGATTCCATTTTCAGTTTGCGCGATTGCAGCGCGCGTTTGAGCGCGTCCCACACGAACGGCTCGCTGAGCATTTTTTCCGCTTCAAGAATCAGGAAGCCGCCGTTGGCGCGGTGCAGTGCACCCGGACGCAACTGTCGATACGTGGTGTAGAGCGCGCCCTGATCGGTGGTGTACTCGATGCGGCCGAACAGGTTTTCGTAAGTCGGGTGCGGCTCAAAGACCACTGGCGCACCGCCGCTGAACGGATGACCAACCACCAGGCTCGGCGCGTATTGCTCTTCCAGCAACTTGCGGGCGATGGCGTCGGTCTTGCTGTCGTCCACCAATTGCTCGACCACAGTCTTGAGCAGGTACACCTGCATCGCTTGCAAGTAACCGCAGACCGCCGCGTTTTCCGCATACTTCTCCGACAATGGAGAAAGCAATGGCTGCAAGGCCAGGGTGATGGTTTCTTCGTTGAGCTGGCGCAGTTGATTGCTCGACTCACGCTTCCACTGCGGCAGGCTGGCGAGTTCTTCGTTCAGCCGCTCTTCCAGCCATGCAATGTCGTCGTGAAAACGCTCGCGATCGGCTTCCGGCAACTGGGCAAATTCGGCTTCGTCCACAGCTTTGCCTTCGCTCATCGGCGTGAAGGCGATATTGGTGCTGTCGCGGTACAGCGCAACGTCCTTCTCCAGCGCCAGGCGCTCGATAACGTCCAGCGCTTTGTCGTAACGCTGGTTGAAGGCGCGGTCGATGGCGCTTTTCTTTTGCTGGTAGGACGGGTGTTCGAACACGGCTGGAAAAGTCGCCAGCAGGTTGTCGATCAAGCCGTTGATGTCATCGATAAAGGCGCCAGCAGTGCCCGACGGCAACTCCAATGCTCGAGGTTCGCGAGGATCATCGAAATTATTGACGTAGACCCAGTCGGCCGGGGTCTGCAGGCGTTTGCCTTCGGCTCTCAAGTAGCGTTTGACGAACGAAAACCGGCCGGTGCCGGGCTCGCCCATGACGAATACGTTGTAACCGGGGCGTGGCATCGCCACACCGAACTGCAAGGCTTCGACCGCACGTTCCTGGCCAAGCACACCGCGGAAGGGCTCCAGATCATTGGTGGTAGAGAAGCTGAACTGTTCAGCGGAAAACGGACGGGTCAGCGCTTCAGGCGCTAGACGCAAGCTGGCAGCAACAGGATCAGACATCGGGCTTCCTTACATCAGGCGGGGCAGATAGCGGCATTCTGGCGCTGCCCATACCTCACTTGCAAGGCGCGCCTCTGGCCAAAGCATAGACAAAGCGGTATTGACGCGCGGGCGGGGTCTAAATCAACGTTTTCAACGAATGTTATGCAAAAAATAACGGAACCTCAGGAACGTGCCTAAACTCCAAACTGCGCGGCTGGAACGATAACCGGCCCACTGGCGCCAGATTGGGCCAGACCCCTTGTCCATTGGTATGCACATAAAGAGAACAAAGCTATGAAACGGATTCTTCTCGGTACTCTCTTCACCGCTGTATCCCTCAATGCCATGGCTCAGGCGCCAGGCGGCCCGGATTGCGGTTGGGGCAACATGCTGTTCGAAGGTCAGCGTGGCACCCCGGCTCACTTCCTGGCATCCACCACCAACGGCACTTCCGGCAACGCAACGTTCGGTATGACCTCGGGTACCAACGGTTGCTCGACCAATGCGTCGCTGACCTATGGCGGCAAATCCTGGATTGCCATGAATGGCATGATGAACGAGCTGTCCGAAGACATGGCTAAAGGTCAGGGCGAAGCGCTGACCACTTACGCTGTGGTACTGGGCGTGGCGCCGGAAGACCGTGCGCATTTCGCCGCCGTCACTCATGAGCACTTCCAGCAGATCTTCAGCAAGGCTGACGTGACCGCTGACGACGTGCATACCAACACCCTGGCCGTTCTGAAGAGCGATCCGCGTCTGGCCAAGTACGCCACTCAAGCTTAAGCTCGACCCGCCCGCTCCTTTCGGGGAGCGGGCTTTATTTTTTGAACCTGGCCCTTTTGGCCTGCCCCTTCGGGTCTTTGTTTCTTCCGACTTAAGTTGCCCACTATGCTCAAACGCCTTGCCTGGCTGGCGCTCTGTGTCTGCGCCCCGCTGTCTGCCACGCCCAAAATCGACCATCAACGTTTGCAGCAACTGGCCAATGATCCCTTCTGGATTTCCCTGGGTCACTACGAAACCGCCAAACTCGGCGGCTGGCGCAGCTATGTCAGCGACAGTAAATTCTTCCTCGCCGCCGACGGCAATCAACATCCTGACCGCGAGCTGGCGGCCACTGTGCAAGCGCTGTACGCCCCGGCCAGTGCGGGCGAAAAACATGCGCAATGCGTCTACCCGGCCCGTACCCGCTGGCTCAAGGCACAGCTCAACCTGACCGATCTGCCGACGCCTCCCTGCACCGAATTCAAGCAATGGTTCAAGGATGTCTCGCCCCACAGTGCGGTGATGATTTTCCCGGCGGCGTATCTGAACAGTCCGTCATCGATGTTCGGCCACACGTTGCTGCGCATCGACCAGGCCAATGTGCAGAGCGATCAAACCGCCCTGCTCAGTTATGCCATCAACTTCGGCGCGTACATCGAAGGCTCGGACAACAGCATCCTGTATGCCTGGAAAGGCTTGATGGGCGGCTATCCCGGTCTGTTTGCCCTGGTGCCTTATCAGGAAAAACTCTCGGAATACCGCAGCCTGGAGAATCGCGATCTGTGGGAATACCGCCTCAATCTGACCCAGGCAGAAACCGAGCGCATGGTCGAGCACGTCTGGGAGCTCAAGCAGATCCAGTTCGACTATTTTTTCTTCGATGAAAACTGCTCGTATCGCCTGCTCGAACTGCTACAAGTGGCCCGCCCGAGCCTGCGATTGACCGAACTGTTCCCGCTGACCGCGATTCCTACCGACACCGTGAAAGCGGTGAAAGAAGCCGGGCTGGTGGAATCCATTCAGTATCGACCGTCTCGCGAACGTGAACTGCTGAGCCGCGCCGAACCGTTGACCCATGAAGAACAGGAGTGGGTGCTGAAAGTCAGCGCCGACCAGAAGCAGTTGCAAGAACCGGCGTTCAAGGCTCAACCCAAGGATCGCCAGGCATTGATCATCGACGCCGCCTATCGCCTGGAGCGCTACCGCGCCAACGGTCAGGAACGCGACTCACAACGGGCGCAGCGCAGTTTCGAATTGCTGCGGGCGATCAACCAGAACCCGGCACCGGAACTGGACATCCCGCAACCTGGCCTGCCTGAAAATGGCCATGAATCGCGCACCTGGCAGGCCGGTATCGGCACTCGAGGCGACAAGGCGTTTGGCGAGTACGGCTTGCGCATGGCGTATCACGACCTTAACGACAACGCCGAAAGTTTCCCCCTTGGCGCGCAGATCGAAATCCTGCAAATGAAACTGCGCCAGTACGAGGGCAATCACTGGCAGTTGCAGCAATTTGACCTGGCGACCATCCGCTCCCTGACCCCGCGCAATGAATTGCTGCAGCCGCTCTCGTGGCAAGTCACTGGCGGCCTGGAGCGCGTGCCGGGCAAGCATGACGACGAAACCCTGGTCAGCCACGTCAATGGCGGTGGCGGCGGGACCTGGCAACTGGGCGACGACATGCTCGGCTTTGCTTTGGGCACCGTGCGCATTGAACACAACAACGACTTTGCCGGCTTCATCGCCCCTGCGGCGGGTTTCAACAGCGGCGTGCTATGGAAAAACCCGCTGGGCAACTTCAGCCTGGAAGCCAAGGGGGACTTTTTCACCAACGGCGAAGTGCGCCGTAGCGTGAGTCTGAATCAGCAGTGGGAATTGTCGCGCAACCTGGGTTTACGCCTGAGTGCCCAGCGCGAATTCAGCCACCTGGCTTCGCCCGAGAATGAAGTGATGCTTGAGGTGAAGTGGTATCACTATTAATCCGTCCCCCGTAGAAAAATGGAGCTCGAACAACATGGTCGTTACCTGCAACTCCCTCGAAGACGTTCGCCAAAATATTGATCGACTGGACCGTCAGATGGTCACCCTGCTGGCCGAGCGCGGCGCTTACGTGGCGCAGGCGGCTCGTTTCAAGAAGGACACCGACGCGGTGAAAGCCCCGGCGCGGGTCGAGCAGGTCATCGCCAAAGTTCGCGCACTGGCTGAGGGCGCAGGCGCCAGCCCAGCGGTAGCGGAGCAGGTTTACCGCGCCATGATCGCTGCGTTCATCGAACAGGAATTGTCTGAACACGCGCGCCTGGCCAAAACGCCAACAGATTAATCACAGGCCTTTCACAAACGCCTCACGAATCCACTCCTAGACTTCTCATATAGGCCGTTGACGGTCTGGGAGTCTGAGATGTGGCGTTGCGTGGGTGTGGTGGGTTTGCTGATGTTGATCGCGGGTTGCCAGACGACCCACGAAGATTTGATCGCCAAGGGTTATCCACCGGCATTCGCCGATGGCTTCGATGACGGTTGCAGCAGTGGCCGGCAAGCGGCGGGGGCAATCACCGGAGAGTTTCGTAAAAACGTTCCGCGTTACCTCAAGGACAAGCAGTACGCCGAGGGCTGGAGCGATGGCTTCCGTCAGTGTCAGGCGATGCGCGAAAGCGAGGACCGCGAGGATTATCGCAGCCACCATTGGGACGACCGAGACAAAGCCTGGCAGCAACAGAAGGACCAGGACGCCGCTCGTGCTTTTCGCTCGCAATAAGTCGCTGACAGATATCTGTCGAAACTAAAAGCCTGCGACCATGGCCCAAACCCTATAACGGGAGAAAACCATGAGTCGTGCCTTCGTCAATGAAGATAACGCCGCCGCGCAAGCCGATCAGCCCGTCGAACGACAGGTCAGTGCGCAGCCCAATTACGTCACGCCCACCGGGCTGGCCCAGTTGCAGGTGAAAGTCGCCCAATTGCAACACCTGCACAGCGAGCAATCGGCCAAAGGTGAGCACGCCGACAAGCAGCGCCTGGCGGACCTTGAACGGGATTTGCGGTATTTCAAGCAGCGCCTGCAAAGCGCTCAGGTCGTGACCACCGCCAACTCAACGCAAAAAGTGCAGATCGGCAGCCGCGTGACCTTCGCTAACCAACACGACACCGAGCAAACCGTGCAACTGGTCGGTGAAGATCAGGCCGACGCGTCGGCGGGCCTGATCAACTGGGGTTCACCGCTGGGCCGGGCGCTGCTCGGGGCGCAACTCGGTGACGAGGTATTGTGGCAACGTCCGGCGGGCGATCAGTTGATCGAGATCATCCGTATCGAGCCGGCTTAAACCACGCCTTGGGCGAGCATCGCGTCGGCGACTTTGACGAAGCCGGCGATGTTCGCGCCTTTGACGTAGTTGATCCGGCCATTCTCTTCGCCGTAATGCACGCAAGCGTGGTGGATCGACTGCATGATCGCGTGGAGTTTGCTGTCCACTTCACCCCCGGTCCACAGCAGGCGCATGGCGTTCTGCGACATCTCCAGCCCGCTCACCGCAACACCACCGGCATTGGAAGCCTTGCCCGGCGCGAACAGAATTCCCGCCTCGATAAACAGGTCTACGGCTTCAAGCGTGGTCGGCATGTTCGCGCCTTCCGCTACGCAGAGGCAGCCGTTGCGCAACAACGTGCGGGCCGCCTCGGCATCCAGTTCGTTTTGTGTCGCGCAGGGCAGCGCGATGTCGCAACTCAGCGCCCATGGGTGCTGGCCGGCCTTGAACTCCAGGCCAAAACGGCCGGCCAGTTCACTGATGCGCCCGCGCTGGACGTTTTTCAGCTCCAGCACCGCCAGCCACTGCTCTTCGGTCAAACCGCTTTCGCAGTACAGCGTGCCTTCGGAGTCGGACAACGAAATCACTTTGCCGCCCAGGTCCATGACCTTGCGCGCCGCGTATTGCGCCACGTTGCCGGAACCCGAAATGGCCACACGTTTACCTTCGACGGTTTCACCGCTGCGCTTGAGCATTTCTTCAGCGAAGTACACACAGCCGAAACCTGTGGCTTCCGGGCGAATCAGGCTGCCGCCATAGCTCGGGCCTTTGCCGGTCAACACGCTGGTGAACTGGTTGCTCAGGCGCTTGTATTGGCCGAACAGGAAACCGATCTCGCGGGCACCGACGCCGATATCACCGGCCGGAACGTCAACGTCTGCGCCGATGTGACGGTACAACTCGCTCATGAAGGCCTGGCAAAACCGCATGACTTCAGCATCGCTTTTGCCTTTGGGATCGAAATCCGAACCACCCTTGCCACCGCCCATCGGCAGCGAAGTCAGCGAGTTTTTGAAGGTCTGTTCGAAGGCCAGGAACTTCAACACGCCAAGGTTTACCGAAGGATGGAAACGCAACCCGCCCTTGTACGGACCAATCGCGCTGTTCATCTGGATGCGGAATCCGCGATTGACCTGCACTTTGCCTTGATCGTCGACCCAGGAAACCCTGAAAACGATCGCCCGCTCCGGCTCGCACATCCGCTCCAGGATGCCCGACGTCAGATAGCGTGGATTGGCTTCCAGAAATGGCCACAGGCTACGCAGGACCTCTTCCACGGCCTGGTGGAATTCAGGCTGGTCAGGGTCGCGTTTTTTCAGGCGGGCAAGGAAGGATTCAACGGATTCGATCATGGAAAAGTCTCGGCAAATTTATTGTCGTTGGAAGAGATTGGGCCGGACTTTAGCAAACGAATCGCGCACAGGAACAGAGCGAGATGTCGCATTTGTGAAATTAAATGGTGCACAGGATATAAATTAATCCTGTTTTGGTCTGTTTTTGCACCTGAACGGGGATGCACAAAGGGAGAATTGCACCGTCCTGGAGATCGTCTTCGCGAGCAAGCCCGCTCCCACATTTGATCTCCGGTGAACACACATCCAGAGTCCACTGAAAATCCAGTGTGGGAGCGGGCTTGCTCGCGAATGTCGCACCTCGGTCTATCTGAAAGACAAAAAAAACGGAGCCCCGAAGGCTCCGCTTTTTCATGCAACCCACCTGAAATCAGGCGAGTTTCTTGTGCCGTACACGGTGCGGCTGGGAAGCCGCTTCGCCGAGGCGTTTCTTGCGATCGGCTTCGTACTCGGTGTAGTTGCCTTCGAAGAACACCGCTTGCGAGTCGTCTTCGTACGCCAGGATGTGAGTCGCGACGCGGTCAAGGAACCACCGATCGTGAGAGATCACAATGGCAGCGCCCGGGAAGTCCAGCAGGGCTTCTTCCAGGGAACGCAGGGTTTCAACGTCGAGGTCGTTGGACGGTTCGTCGAGCAGCAGGACGTTGCCGCCCTCTTTCAGGGTCAGCGCCAGGTGCAAGCGACCACGCTCACCACCGGACAGGTCCTTGACGAACTTCTGCTGATCGCCGCCCTTGAAGTTGAAGCGACCGACGTAGGTGCGCGACGGGATCTCGTAGTTGCCGATGCGGATCTGGTCCGAACCGTCGGAGATTTGCTGGAACACAGTCTTGCTGCCGTCCAGGTCTTCGCGGCTCTGATCGACGCACGCCAGTTGCACGGTTTCGCCGACTTCGATGCTGCCCGAATCCGGCGTTTCCTTGCCCATCAGCATGCGGAACAGGGTCGATTTACCCGCGCCGTTACCGCCGATCACGCCAACGATGGCGCCTTTAGGCATGGAGAACGACAGGTTGTCGATCAGCACGCGATCGCCATAGCCCTTGGTAACGTTCTTGAATTCGATGACCTTGTCGCCCAGGCGTGGACCGGCCGGGATGTAGATCTCGTTGGTTTCGCTGCGCTTCTGGAATTCCTGCGATTGCATTTCTTCGAAGCGTTGCAGACGAGCCTTGGATTTGGACTGGCGGGCCTTGGCGCCTTTGCGCACCCACTCCAGTTCTTCCTTCATGGCTTTTTCGTGGGCCGACTGCTGCTTGGATTCGGCAGCCAGACGATCGGACTTGGCTTCGAGCCAACCCGAATAGTTGCCCTCGTACGGGATACCGGCGCCGCGGTCGAGCTCGAGGATCCAGCCGGCAACGTTGTCCAGGAAGTATCGGTCGTGCGTGATCGCGACCACGGTGCCCGGGAAATCGTGCAGGAAATGCTCCAGCCAGGCGACGGAATCGGCGTCCAGGTGGTTGGTCGGTTCGTCGAGCAGCAGCATGTCGGGAGCGGACAGCAGCAGGCGGCACAGGGCCACACGACGCTTCTCGCCACCGGACAGGAATTCAATCTTGGCATCCCAGGCCGGCAGACGCAGCGCATCGGCGGCGACTTCCAGTTGGCGATCCAGGTTGTGACCGTCGCTGGCCTGCAGGATGGCTTCGAGCTTGGCCTGTTCGGCGGCCAGTTTGTCGAAGTCGGCATCTTCATCGGCGTATGCGGCGTAGACCTCGTCCAGGCGCGCCTGGGCGTTCTTGATCACGCTGACCGCTTCCTCAACCACTTCACGCACGGTCTTGGTCGGGTCCAGGATCGGTTCTTGCGGCAGGTAGCCGATGTTCAGTTCCGGCATCGGACGGGCTTCGCCTTCGAACTCGGTGTCGACGCCTGCCATGATTTTCAACAGCGTGGACTTACCCGAACCGTTAAGGCCGAGTACGCCAATCTTGGCGCCCGGGAAGAACGACAGCGAAATGTTTTTCAGGATTTCCCGCTTCGGCGGAACAACTTTACCCAGCCGATGCATGGTGAATACGTATTGAGCCATGGAGAACCTAGGGTCAGTGAACGATGAATGATTGGGGCGCGGGCGATGCCCGGCCAGGCCGTGCGCGTCGTCCGATTGATAGTCGTCAATGCGTGCGCGCTGAAAAAGCCTGATTCTAGGAGCTGGAACGCTCCCGCGTAACCGGCAAAGCTACCTGATTGACGGAAGGCAGTCCAGCCGAGCGGGACTGGCACTTTGCCACAACTCAGGGCATGCTAGCCGCCCTCCGGGCGTCCGGCTTATAGTGCACGTCGCGCCAGTCCAGCCAAACCGCAGGATTACAGTTTGTCTAATGTCACCCCACCTTCTTCCGTGAGCGCACTCAATCCTGCGACCGGCTCACCCTTGCGTGGGTCCTTGAAGGGCGCGCTGGCGGCGCTCGCCCTGATGTTGCTTGCGCTTTTGTTCTGGCAGTTGCTGGATCAGTTGCGCGACACCCAACAACATCAGCGTCAGTACACCATCGACTACACCGCCGATCTGGCCTCGCAAATCAGCCTGAACATGGCGCTCAACGCCCAGATCGCCCTCAACCTGCTGCCGATCGTCGAACAGCCGCAAAGCGCCGACGAACAGCAGGCGCTGCTGCGCAAACTGCAAAGATCCTTGCCCGAGTTGCGCAGCCTTGCGTTGCTCAGCCCTTCCGGGAAAGTCCTCACCGACAGTGCCGACACCAGCGACGATGCCGACTACCTGAGCGAACTGGTCCGGCGCAGTCACGCCCAGGCCCATTATTTCAGCAACGCCAATGACGGTTCGGTGGTGCATCTGCTGCTGCGTCAAGCCAGCGGCAGCACCCGCGGCTATTGGGTTCTGCGCCTGACGCCGACATTTTTCTCAGCGCTGACCAAACAAAACGAAACCGGTATTCGTCCGCTATGGCTGGTGGAAAACCGCATCAATCACCAGATCATCAGCCGCGACGATGGGCAGCCCTCGGCCACACCGACGGTCATAACACCGGATGAGCTGACCAACAGCGTGCTGACCGTGCCCCTGAGCAGCAGCGACTGGCAACTGCGCGGGTTGTTCGACCGGCAACGGGTGATCGAACACCTGCTGCCGGCGTTCATCGGCAAATGTCTTCTGGGCCTGGCGTTCTCGCTCCTGCCGTTCATCGCTCTGCTGAACATACGCCGCCGCCAACGCCAGGTGCACGAAGGCCGCCGACGCTACCAGGATATTTTCGAAGGCACCGGCGTCGCATTGTGTGTACTCGACGTGTCAGGGGTCAAAAGCTTTTTCGACAAAGCTCAGCTGCACAGCAGCGAACAACTGAAAGCCTGGCTCGAAGCACCGCAACAGCGCCAGCATGTGCTGCAGGAACTGCGCATCACCGAAGTCAACCTGGTCGCCCTGCAACTGCTCAACGTCAACACCTGCGATCAAGCCTGGAAACTGCTGATCGACGGTAACCCGCAGGACGGCACCGCCATCGGCAATCAAGTGCTCGACGCGGTGCTCAACCGGCAGAAACAGCTTGAGCTGGAAATCAAATTGCAAGACGCCAATGGCCGCGACCAGCACTTGTGGCTGGTCCTGCGTCTGCCGGAAGACCAGGACGATTACAAAGCGGTGATCCTGAGCATCACCGACATCACCAGCCGCAAGCTCGTCGAACTGTCGCTGCTAGAGCGTGAAGGATTCTGGTCCGACGTGGTACGCACCGTGCCGGATCATCTGTACGTGCAGGACGTGGTCAGCCAGCGAATGATTTTCAGCAACCACCACCTGGGCCAGACGCTCGGATACAACCGTACCGAACTGCACCAGATGGGCGAGTATTTCTGGGAGATCCTGCTGAACCCCGAAGATGCCGACTTCTACCACCGCTCGCGCCAGACCCAGCGGCAGACCGGTTACAGGCAATTGATGCAATGCCAGCTGCGCTTCCGCCACCGGGACGGTAAATGGCGGCGCTTCGATATCCGCGAACAGGCACTGGCGCGGGACAAGCACGATCAGGTTACGCGGATCATCGGCGTGGCCAAGGACATCACCGATCAGATTGAAGCCAGTGAGTCCCTGCGCGACAGCGAGCAGCGCTACCGGATGCTCGCCGAAAGCATCAGCGACGTGATTTTCTCAACCGACAGCAAGATGGCGCTCAACTACGTCAGCCCGTCGGTGCAAGCCGTGCTGGGCTACGACGCCGACTGGATTTTCCAGAACGGCTGGCAATCGACCATCGCCAACCCGCAACAACTGACCGGCATTTACAGCCTGATGGACCGGGTCAGCAAAGCACTGAATAAACCCGAGCAACTGGCGCTGTTGCGCAGCCAGATGCAGACCCAACTGTTTTTGTTCGACTGCCTGCGGGCCGACGGGCGCAAGATTCCGATCGAACTGCGGCTGGTGCTGGTCTGGGATGAACACGGTGCATTCGAAGGCGTGCTGGGCGTCGGTCGCGACATCAGCCAGCAACGCCGGGCCGAAAAAGACCTGCGCATGGCTGCGACCGTATTTGAGCACTCGACGTCTGCGATCCTGATCACCGACCCGGCCGGTTACATCGTCCAGGCTAACGAAGCCTTCAGCCGTGTCAGCGGTTATGCGGTGGAGCAGGTGCTTGACCAGTTGCCGAACATGCTGACCGTCGACGAACAGCAAGAAGCCCATCTGCGTTATGTGCTCAAGCAACTGCATCAGCACAGCACGTGGGAAGGCGAAGTCTGGCTCAAACGACGCAATGGCGAGCATTACCCGGCCTGGGTCGGGATCACGGCGGTGCTGGATGACGAAGGCGATCTGGCCAGCTACGTGTGTTTCTTCAGTGACATCAGCGAACGCAAGGCCAGCGAGCAGCGGATTCACCGCCTCGCCTATTACGACGCCCTGACCCACTTGCCCAACCGCACGCTGTTCCAGGATCGCCTGCACTCGGCGCTGCAATCGGCCGAACGGCAGAAGTCCTGGGTGGTGCTGATGTTCCTCGACCTGGACCGCTTCAAGCCGATCAACGACTCGCTGGGCCACGCCGCCGGCGATCGCATGCTCAAGGAAATGGCCACGCGCCTGCTCGGCTGCGTTGATGATGACGACACCGTGGCGCGCATGGGCGGTGATGAATTCACCTTGCTGCTGCAACCGCGGGCCAACCGTGAAACTGCCTTGAACCGGGCGATTCATGTGGCCGAACAGATTCTCGCCAGCCTGGTGAAACCGTTCGTGCTTGAAGGCCGCGAGTTCTTCGTCACCGCCAGTATCGGCATCGCCCTGAGCCCTCAGGACGGTAACGAACTCAGCCAGCTGATGAAAAACGCCGACACCGCGATGTATCACGCCAAGGAGCGTGGCAAGAACAACTTCCAGTTCTATCAGGCCGACATGAACGCCAGCGCCCTGGAGCGTCTGGAGCTGGAAAGCGACTTGCGTCATGCCTTGGAGCAAGACGAGTTTGTGCTGTATTACCAACCGCAGTTCAGCGGCGATGGCAAACGCCTGACCGGCGCCGAAGCCTTGCTGCGCTGGCGCCATCCGCGACGCGGTCTGGTGCCGCCGGGAGACTTCATTCCGGTGCTCGAAGAACTCGGCCTGGTGGTGGATGTCGGCGATTGGGTGATCAGCGAGGCCTGCCGTCAGCTCAAGACCTGGCATCAGGCCAAGGTCCGAGTGCCGAAGGTATCGGTGAACATTTCCGCCCGGCAATTCTCCGACGGCCAGCTCGGCACGCGAATCGCCAATATCCTCAAGGAAACCGGCCTGCCGCCGGCGTGCCTGGAGCTGGAACTGACCGAAAGTATTCTGATGCGCGAAGTCAGCGAAGCGATGCAGATTCTTGCCGGGCTGAAAAACCTCGGCCTGAGCATCGCGGTCGACGACTTCGGCACCGGTTACTCATCGCTCAACTACCTCAAGCAGTTCCCCATCGACGTGCTGAAAATCGACCGCACCTTCGTCGACGGCCTGCCGTCGGGTGAGCAGGATGCGCAGATTGCCCGCGCGATCATCGCCATGGCCCACAGCCTCAATCTGGCGGTGATAGCCGAGGGCGTGGAAACCCACGAGCAACTCGACTTTCTGCGTGAGCATGGTTGCGACGAGGTCCAGGGGTATCTGTTCGGCCGGCCGATGCCGGCGAACCGGTTTGAGGCGCAGTTCAGCAATGATGCGCTCTTCATGCTCGACTGAGATTGATCGTTCCCACGCAGAGCGTGGGAACGATCACCTAACACCTGCCGACACAATCACCGCTGATCCCGTCATGAAGCCCACTTGTCCGCGACATGATGTCCTTTCATATGCCTTCTAAAAGCGGTTGGGTTAGAATGCCCCCCTTTTCTGCCCCGATCCCTGAGGACCGCCATGTTCAGCCGTGATTTGACTATTGCCAAGTACGACGCCGATCTCTTTGCCGCCATGGAGCAAGAAGCTCAGCGCCAGGAAGAGCACATTGAGCTGATCGCTTCGGAAAACTACACCAGCCCTGCGGTGATGGAAGCTCAAGGCTCGGTACTGACCAACAAGTACGCCGAAGGCTACCCGGGCAAGCGTTACTACGGTGGTTGCGAGTTCGTCGACGTGGTCGAGCAACTGGCCATCGACCGTGCAAAAGAACTGTTCGGCGCCGATTACGCCAATGTTCAGCCACACGCTGGTTCGCAAGCCAACAGCGCCGTTTACCTGGCTCTGCTGCAAGCGGGCGACACCATCCTGGGCATGAGCCTGGCGCACGGCGGTCACCTGACCCACGGTGCCAGCGTTTCCTCCTCCGGCAAGCTGTACAACGCCGTTCAGTACGGTATCGACGGCAACGGCCTGATCGACTACGACGAAGTCGAGCGCCTGGCGGTTGAGCACAAGCCGAAAATGATCGTGGCCGGTTTCTCTGCCTACTCGCAGATTCTGGACTTCCCGCGTTTCCGCGAAATCGCTGACAAGGTTGGCGCTTACCTGTTCGTCGACATGGCCCACGTGGCCGGTCTGGTCGCCGCTGGCGTCTACCCGAACCCGGTGCCTTTCGCTGACGTCGTGACCACCACCACGCACAAGACCCTGCGCGGTCCACGTGGCGGCCTGATCCTGGCTCGCGCCAACGCCGACATCGAGAAGAAACTGAACTCCGCCGTATTCCCGGGCGCCCAGGGTGGCCCGCTGGAACACGTGATCGCCGCCAAAGCGATCTGCTTCAAGGAAGCGCTGCAGCCTGAGTTCAAGACCTACCAGCAACAAGTGGTGAAAAACGCCCAGGCCATGGCCGGCGTGTTCATCGAGCGCGGTTACGACGTGGTGTCGGGCGGTACTCAGAACCACCTGTTCCTGCTGTCGCTGATCAAGCAGGAAATCTCCGGTAAAGACGCCGACGCCGCTCTGGGCAAAGCGTTCATCACCGTGAACAAGAACTCCGTGCCAAACGATCCACGCTCCCCGTTCGTCACCTCCGGTCTGCGCTTCGGTACTCCGGCTGTGACCACTCGTGGCTTCAAGGAAGCAGAGTGCAAAGAACTGGCCGGCTGGATCTGCGACATCCTGGCGGACCTGAACAACGAAGCGGTGATCGACGCCGTTCGTGAGAAGGTCAAGGCTATCTGCAAGAAGCTGCCGGTGTACGGCGCTTAATCAGCCCGCTAAACCGCAGCAATGAAAAAACCGGCCAGTGATGGCCGGTTTTTTTTTCGTCCGCAATTTTTTTACAACCGCGAAAAGGCTCAAGGTCGGGGCATTGCGCGCAACTGGTAAGACCGGTCATGCCAATCATTCAAAATTTGCTTGCGATCACCCAAAAACAGCGCCTAGACTGCGCCTGCACTGGACATACCGGTAAGACCACAATAATTAAGTCCTGAATCTGATGCGCTTAGCGCACGGCAGCCAGGACACCGACCAGGATTCCTCCCATGCTCAGATGGTGCTCGCGTTCAATCTTCCTCCAAGTGGTTCTCGGACTGGTGCTCGGCATCGTCTGCGGGCTGACCCTTCCTGAATACTCCGCTCAGCTCAAACCGCTTGGCGATGGCTTCATCAAACTGATCAAGATGCTCATCGGTCTGATCGTGTTTTGTGTGGTGGTCAGCGGCATCAGCGGTGCCGGCGACTTGAAGAAGGTCGGACGCATCGGCCTGAAATCGGTGATCTATTTCGAAATCCTGACCACCATCGCGCTGGTGATTGGTCTGGTGTTCGCCTTCACCACCGGTATCGGCAGCGGCGCGAACATTCATCTGGATCAGCTTTCCGCTGCCGACATGGGCGACATTGCCCAGCGCGGTGAGCACATGCAAACCACCTCCCAGTTCCTGATGAATCTGATCCCGACCTCGGTCATCGGCGCCTTCGCGGAAAACAACATTCTGCAGGTCCTGCTGTTTTCGGTGCTGTTCGGCAGTGCGCTGAACCTGGTGGGCGAAGCAGCGTCGGGGATTTCCCGGCTGATCAATGAGCTGAGCCATGTGATCTTCCGCATCATGGGCATGATCGTGCGTCTGGCGCCGATCGGCGTGTTCGGCGCCATCGCTTTCACCACCAGCAAATATGGCCTGGACTCGCTGCAGCACCTGGGCAGCCTGGTCGGTCTTTTCTACATAACCTGCGTAGCGTTCGTGGCGCTGATCCTCGGCCTGGTGATGCGCCTTTCAGGCCTGAAGATGTGGCCGTTGCTCAAGTACCTGCGCGAAGAACTGCTGATCGTCATGGGCACCGCCTCTTCCGACGCCGTGCTGCCACAAATCATGCGCAAGCTTGAGCATCTGGGCATCGGCAGTTCGACGGTCGGGCTGGTCATTCCTACCGGTTACTCGTTCAACCTGGACGGTTTCTCGATCTACCTCACCCTCGCCATCGTGTTCATCGCCAATGCCACCGGCACGCCACTGGCGATGAGCGACCTGCTGACGATTCTGCTGGTGTCGTTGATCACCTCCAAAGGTGCCCACGGGATTCCCGGCTCGGCGCTGGTGATTCTCGCGGCGACACTGACGGCGATCCCGGCGATTCCGGTGGTCGGCCTGGTGCTGGTGTTGGCAGTGGACTGGTTCATGGGCATCGGCCGGGCGCTGACCAACCTGATCGGCAATTGCGTCGCCACCGTGGCCATTGCGCGCTGGGAAAAGGACATCGATATCCAACGGGCAAACAAAGTACTTTCCGGCCAGGTGGGTTATACCTTCCAGCCGAGAAAGCCCGTCGGCCCTGCGCATCAGCAGGAATTCTGAATAATCGCCGTGCCTGCCTACGGGCAGGCACGGTCATCAATCGTTTTGGATGCTCATGGAGCGAACAGTGATCACCTCGTCGACCGTTGTGAATTCAGTAGTAGAAAAACTTCGGGCCGCCTTGGCCCGGGGTCAGTGGCGCTCCGGCGAGATGCTACCGGGGCAGCGTGAGCTGGCCGAACAACTGGGCATCAGCCGCCCAAGCCTGCGTGAAGCCGTCATCGTCCTGGAAACCCTTGGGTTGGTGCGTTCCATGCCGGGTAAAGGCGTGGTGGTGCTGGAAGCCAATCTCAGCGACAGCCAAAGCCACGACAGCGCAGTCGCCGGAGCGAGCCTGGAAGATGTGCTGCAACTGCGCTACACCCTCGAGCCGTTCATTGTCGGCCTGGTGGCGCAGTCGATCAGCAGCAAGGAAGTCGGGCAACTGCGCCTGACCCTGATGGACATGCGCGAAGCGCTGGAAGCCAACGACAGCGAAGCCGGGGTGAACGCCTACATCGCGTTCCACGAAGAACTGTTCACCCTGACCTCGAACCCGATCTTCCAGAGTGTGGTGCAACAGACCAGCAACGCCCTCAAGCAAAGCGCCGACGTACTGCGCAACTCCCCGGAGCATTTGGCGGAGCGCCTTGAAGAGAACGAAGCCGTGGTGCGCGCTATTCGCAGCAAAAACAGTGCCCAGGCCAGCGCCGAGATGCGTCGGCACATCCTTCGGGAAGGCCAGCGGATGGGCATCGAATTGAATATTCCGGACGACAATCTGGGCAAATAGCCGTACTGAAAAAAACCTATCGGCAACCGGACTGGAGACAGGCCATGAATTCCTACGCCTTGAAGATTCCCGTTTTCTCGATTTCCACTGCCCTGCCCTTGCGCCGCCAGAGCGACAAGAAGCATGGTGTCGACGACATCTATCCGCAAATTTTCGACGCCATTCTCGAACAACGTATTGCCCCGGGGAGCCGTTTGACCGAAGCAAGCCTTGGCCAGGCATTCGGTGTCAGCCGCAGTATCATCCGCCAGGTACTGGCGCGATTGTCGCATCAGCAGGTCATCATTCTGCGGCCCAATCATCGCCCGCAAGTCGCGACCCCCGATGCCGAACAAACCCGTCAAATTCTCCATGCCCGCCGGCTCATCGAAACCACTCTGGTGCGACTGGCCTGCCAGCAACCAGCTTCCCGGCACCTGCCGCAGTTACGCGAATTGATAGAGCGCGAACGCCGCTGTATCGAGCAAAACCAACGCGGGCCGGCTATTCGTCTGTCGGGCGAGTTCCACCTGCAACTGGCGCAACTCGCAGGCAACGTACCGTTGGCACAATTTCTCGGCAGCCTCGTGCCGCTGACCTCATTGGCCATCGCCTACTACGAAGAACAAGCGCGTAGTGACTGCTCGTGGCAAGAACATGCGGTGATCGTCGAGGCGGTGGAGTGCGGAGATGCCAAAGTTGCCGAGGGCTTGATGACCCGACTTCTGGAGCATTTAGAGGTGAAATTGCTGAACCCATAATCGGGTTTTATAACCGCTTGCGTACAACATTTTCTGAACGTCCCGAGACCCGGCTCTTTAGCCGGTTTTTTAACTTGAAACTATTGAAACCTGATATCACTCCACAATCTCACGCTTTTAACTGCCAACTATTGCTTTAGACCCCCCACATAAAAACCTCATTTACACCTCCAACTTCCTGAAACAAAAGGAACAAGCACAACCAGTAAAAAACAATTTAATCTCTGGTTCGACTTTTACTGAGACCAAGCAATCAACACAAACATACAATATGACTTCATAATCATTACACTGCATCAAAAACCTGCCTCTACTCACTTGAGGCGTTTGATGGCGACAATAAAGTTGCGAAGAGCACGAGTCTCCAGGGCACAACTTTCAGACCAAGCTCTGGACTTATGTATACAAAAAGGCTTCGTCCAGCCGACTGAACAAAAACACCTTAACCTCAATTTATTATCAAGGAAGATATAACTATGACCGCTGAAAAATCCTTTATTGCAGAACTGACCAGTGATCACGGCCACCTGCATTTCCCTCGCCTGACACACGGCCGCGAAGTCACGATCCCTATCACGGACTTCTTCGACTTCTCCCCCACTCATACATTCGTTTCAGATACTTTATTCGCCAATAGAGACCTGCCTCGCGCTCCCTTGCAGTTCTACTTCCTGAATATTGGAGGTTTTGTCTATCGCATGTTTGTTATTACGCCTGGCCCGCTCTTTGGCAGACTAGTCGGTATAGACGAAAATGACTGTCTTACCGCAATGGAGGGTCCGAATGCAGGCCCCAAGAAACCCGCCATGTTTCATTTTTTAGACAATAACGGTAACCTTGCTTCTCTCGACGACCCCAAATCAAACACCCTACCCGTAACAATTCATGCTAACAACTACTCGCTAAAGCGCCGAAAGAATACAAGTGAAGGATTTATTATCTATACAGGCGCCGGAGTCCAGATGAACTTCACACTGAAAATCATCAAGCGCAACGTAGACTCGAGCATCCTGACCGTTTAATCATTTCAGCACCTGCCTTTTCATATAACAAGAAAAGGCAGGACAAACTTACTATCGAGCAAATACCTCGGCAGTTATGCTTCTACGCGAGAAAAGCCTTCACGAATCTTCTCTTCCGGCAAATCATCGGCAATGAACACGATCACGCTTTCGCGCGTTTCATCGTCGGCCCACTCCGTGTCCCAATCGAATCCGTACAACTTCAATACCCCCTGAAACACCATGCGCCGGGGCTCGCCGAGGATGTTCAACACGCCTTTGTAGCGCAGCAATTGCTTGCCATGGTCTTCCAGCAGTTCGTTCATGAACTCGCTGAGCTTGTCGATATCCAGCGCCTTGTCGGTGCGCAGCACCAGGCTGGAAATGCGGTCGATGGACGGCGCTTTGCTCACCGGACGCAGGCTGACGCCGCCACCCAGGTCGGCATTGAGATTGAAACCGCGCACGTCGAGCAATTCGGCCAGATCGATCTTGCCGTGCTCGACCACGCGGATCGGTGCGCGACGGTTGATCCGGGTCAGGCGCTCGCTGAGCGCGGTAAAGGTCGCCTCGTCCACCAGATCGCGCTTGCTCACCAGTAAGCGGTCGGCGAAACCGATCTGCGCCTGGGCGATGGTTTGAGTCAGGTGAGTGTCGGCGTGCGCCGCATCGACCAGGGTGATGATGCCGTCGAGAATGTAACGCTCGCGCAGCTCTTCATCGATGAAAAAGGTTTGGGCCACGGGTGCCGGGTCGGCCAGGCCGGTGCATTCGATCACCAGACGGTCGAAGGCGATTTCGCCGCTGTCCAGGCGCTCGAGCAGCAAGTACAAGGCTTTGGTCAGATCGGTGTGGATGGTGCAGCAGACGCAGCCGTTGGACAGCGTCATCACTTGCACCGGTTCGTCGCCCAACAGTTGGGTGTCGATACCGGCGTCGCTGAATTCGTTCTCGATCACGGCGATTTTCAGGCCGTGCTCGGCTTTGAGCAGGTACCGCAGCAGCGTGGTCTTGCCGGCGCCGAGGAAGCCGCTGAGGATCGTGACGGGGATGGGAGAGGACAAACTGAATCTCCTGACTCACTGAATAGAAGTATCAACACAAAATAAATGTGGGAGCTAGCCTGCTGGCGATGGCGGACTGTCAATCAACAGTGATGTTGAATGTTCAGCCGCCATCGCCAGCAGGCTAGCTCCCACAGGTATTGCTGTTAACCCGATAACTGGATCAACAGCACTTCGGCCCACCCTTGCCACCGTAACGAGCCTCTTGGCGTTCCCGGAAGAACATTTCGTAGGTCATCACCGGTTTGTCCGGGTGTTTGGTTTGCATGTGCTCGACGTAATTGTCGTAGTCGGGCATGCCGACCATCAGGCGGGCGGCCTGACCGAGGTATTTACCGAGGCGACTCAGGTCATTGAACATGCTGCACTCCTCGATTACGCATCCGGCAGAACCTGGAATGGCGCTTCTTTATCCGTACGTTCCTTGCTGCCCCAGGCGGAAATACCGACCTTGAGCGCGTAGAACAAGATACTGAATACCACGAACAGGAACAGCGCCGTCAGCGTTGCGTTGGTGTAGGCGTTGAAGATCACGTGCTGCATCTGCGTAATGTCCTTGGCCGGAGCGAGGATCTGACCGTTGGCCAGGGCATCGCTGTACTTCTTGGCCAGCGACAGGAAGCCGATCGCCGGGTTGGCATCGAACAGCTTGATGAAGCCGGCGGTGGTGGTGCAGATCAGCAGCCACACAGCGGGCAGCATGGTGACCCAGACATAGCGCTGGCGTTTCATTTTGATCAGCACGACAGTGCCGAGCATCAGCGCGATACCGGCCAGCATCTGGTTGGAGATACCGAACAGCGGCCACAAGGTGTTGATGCCACCCAGCGGATCGATCACGCCCTGGTACAGCAACCAACCCCACATCGCCACGCAACCGGCGGTTGCGATCAGGTTGGCGGTCCAGGATTCGGTGCGTTTCAGCGCTGGCACGAAGGAACCGAGCAAGTCCTGCAGCATGAAACGGCCGGCACGGGTACCGGCATCCACAGCCGTCAGGATGAACAGTGCTTCGAACAGGATCGCGAAGTGGTACCAGAACGCCATGGTGTTTTCACCCGGCAGGACACTGTGCAGGATCTGCGCGATACCGACCGCCAGGGTCGGCGCACCGCCGGCACGGGCCAGGATGGTGGTTTCACCGATGTCCCTGGCCACCGCTTGCAGCGCTTCCGGGGTAATCGCAAAGCCCCAGCTGCTGACGGTTTGCGCCACGGCCACCACGTCACTGCCGACGACTGCCGCCGGGCTGTTCATGGCGAAGTACACGCCCGGTTCGATCACCGATGCGGCGACCATGGCCATGATGGCGACGAAGGACTCCATCAGCATGCCGCCGTAACCGATGTAACGGGCGTTGACCTCGTTATCCAGCAGTTTCGGCGTGGTGCCGGAGGAGATCAGCGCGTGGAAACCGGAGACCGCGCCACAAGCGATGGTGATGAACAGGAACGGGAACAGACCGCCCTTCCATACCGGGCCGGTGCCATCGATAAACTGGGTCAGCGCCGGCATTTTCAGGTCGGGCATGGTGATCAGGATGCCGATCGCCAACGCCACGATGGTGCCGATTTTCAGGAAGGTCGACAGGTAGTCCCGCGGCGCCAGAATCAGCCAGACCGGTAACGAGGCGGCTACGAAACCGTAACCGACCAGCATCCAGGTAATCTGCACACCTGTGAAGCTGAACGCCTTGGCCCAGACCGGATCAGCAGCAATCTGCCCGCCGAGCCAGATCGAACCGAGCAGCAACAGCACGCCGACCACGGAGATTTCACCGATGCGGCCCGGGCGGATGTAGCGCATGTAAATGCCCATGAACATCGCGATCGGAATGGTCGCCATCACCGTGAAAATGCCCCAAGGGCTTTCGGCCAAAGCTTTCACAACGATCAGGGCCAGCACCGCGAGGATGATGATCATGATCAGGAAGCAGCCAAACAGCGCGATGGTCCCGGGGATGCGGCCCATTTCCTCACGGACCATGTCGCCCAGGGAACGGCCGTTGCGGCGGGTGGACATGAACAGGACCATGAAGTCCTGAACGGCACCGGCCAGTACCACGCCGGCAATCAGCCACAGCGTACCGGGCAGGTAGCCCATCTGCGCCGCCAGCACCGGACCGACCAGCGGCCCCGCGCCAGCAATGGCCGCGAAGTGGTGGCCGAAGAGGATGTGTTTGTTGGTCGGAACGTAGTCCAGACCGTCATTGTTGAGCACGGCGGGGGTGGCCCGTCGCGGGTCGAGTTGCATCACATTGGTAGCGATGAACAAACTGTAGTAACGATACGCAACCAGATAGATGGCCACGGCGGCGACCACAATCCACAAGGCGTTGATCGCCTCGCCTCGGCGCAATGCCACTACACCCAGGGCGCACGCCCCCACGATTGCCAGCAGCAGCCAGGGTATATGGCGTAGCAGGCTATTATTGTTTTTCATTTTATGATTCCAGCCAGGGTGGACAAGAAAGACAGCCATCCGGAGTTTAGCTCTCCTGACGGCAAAGACCATCCCCCCGACATGGGTTGAGCCATCACTTTGCTGGCAGCCTTGGACAATGCGGGTCTATAGTCACCGGACATTTACGAGGATTGCGCCATGAGCGAGCACCCTGCCGATCGCCGCCGCTTCAAACGTATTGCGTTCGATGCCCGAACCGAGCTGAGCCAAGGGGAATTCATCTGGCCGGTGAAGTTGATCGACCTGTCATTGAAGGGGCTGTTGATCGAAAAGCCCGAACCGTGGCTGGGAAATCGTGAGTGGCATTTTCTGGTCGATATTCATCTCAACGAGGACGTCGCCATCAAGATGGATGTGCAACTGACCCACGATGATCATGGTCAGCTCGGGTTCGTCTGCAAACACATCAGCCTGGAATCCATCGAACGCCTGCGGCGGTTGGTTGAGCTCAATCTGGGCGATCCTGAGGAACTGGAGCGCGAATTGGGCGCTTTGATCGAAATCTGAAGGCCAAACCCATACCCATGTGGGAGCGAGCCTGCTCGCGAATACGGTCTGACATTCAACATTTAAGTCGACTGACATACTGCTATCGCGAGCAGGCTCACTCCCACAGGGCTTGTGCTGTCTGGAAGGTTATTCGAACAGGGCGTCGAGCGCCTGCTCCAAACGCGTTACGGCAATAACCTGCAACCCCGGCGGCGCTTCCTTGGGCGCATTGCCCTTAGGCACGATGGCGCGTTTAAAGCCGTGCTTGGCGGCTTCTTTCAAGCGCTCCTGGCCACTCGGCACCGGGCGTACTTCGCCGGACAGCCCGACCTCGCCGAACACCAACAAATCGTGGGGCAGTGGCCGGTTGCGCAAACTGGACATGACCGCCGCCATCAGCGCCAGGTCGGAGGCCGTTTCCAGCACCTTCACCCCGCCAACCACATTGAGAAACACATCCTGATCGTGGGTCGGAATGCCGCCGTGACGGTGCAGCACCGCCAGCAACATCGCCAGCCGATTCTGATCCAGACCCAGCGTTACCCGACGTGGATTGGCCAAGTGACTGTCGTCCACCAACGCCTGGACTTCCACCAGCATCGGCCGCGTGCCTTCCCACGTCGCCATGACCACACTGCCCGGCACTTCTTCCTGGGCACGGGTGAGAAAAATCGCCGAAGGGTTGGAGACTTCTTTCAGCCCCTTGTCGGTCATACCGAATACGCCCAGTTCGTTGACGGCGCCGAAACGGTTTTTCACCGCCCGCAGCAAACGCAAACGTCCGTCGGATTCGCCTTCGAAATACAGCACCGTGTCGACCATGTGCTCCAGCACTCGCGGCCCCGCCAAAGCGCCTTCCTTGGTCACGTGGCCAACCAGGAAAATGGCCGTGCCGCTCTGCTTCGCATAGCGCACCAGCAACGCCGCGCTTTCCCTGACCTGCGACACGCCCCCCGGTGCCGATTGCAGTTGCTCGGTGAAGATCGTCTGGATCGAGTCGATCACCATTACCTTGGGTTTTTCCTGCCGGGCGGTGGCGATGATGGTTTCGATGCAGGTTTCGGTCATCACCCGCAGTTGATCCTGAGGCAAGCCGAGACGGCGAGCACGCATGGCCACTTGCTGCTGGGATTCTTCGCCGGTGACGTACAGTGCCGGCATGACTTTGGCGAGGTTGCACAAGGTTTGCAGCAGAATGGTCGATTTGCCGATGCCCGGATCACCGCCGATCAGCACCACCGAGCCGTCTACCAGACCACCGCCCAGCACCCGATCGAGCTCGCTGGAAGCTGTGGAAAAACGCGGGATTTCTTCGACGCTGACTTCGGCCAGGGTCTTGATCTGTGCCTGTTGACCGGTCCAGCCGGTGCGACCGCTGGGGGCTGCGGCACCACCGCTCTCCACCATGGTTTCGGTCAGGGTGTTCCAGGCCCCGCACTCGCCGCACTGGCCAGCCCACTTGGGGAAGGTTGAGCCGCACTCGGTGCAGCCGTACATGCGCTTGGCCTTGGCCATCTGAACTCCCGGCAAAAACCGCGATGATAGCTCAGCTGGCGTCGGTCACGCGCGGCGAAGTTACCCAGCGGCCCCCTGGTAACAACTTGTACAGCACTTTGAATACATCCACTGCATTACCAACTTTGAAAAACTGTACAACTTTTCAAAGAATACCCGACCCAATAGTTGTCTCGCTCAATGAAACAAAAATCAGAACCTGTACAGGCCTTCATCATTTTGAACTTGAATGTACAATCCGGTCGTTAAGTAAACCTTACAATACAGACAACCAAGTTGATGGCAATGTAGTGGCGTTTTCAGCACTGAATAACAGAGGGCTGTTTAAAGGTACAAGTCCATACATCCGGCAAATTATTCATATAAAACTTCATATGCCGCAAATTACCCTTGCATCAAGCGAGCGATACTAAAGCCCCTACTTTCTATGTTTTTTCCTGCACTCGCCCTCCACTGAGTAGAGACTGAGCGATCGAGAGGAAAATGCCGGACGGGCGCGCGGGGCGCCCTGGATTGAGCGGCTACCGAACACGGTAGCCGGCAAGCGCTGTAAACAGTTGTTTCGAGCAAGAAGCATCGTGCTGATTTACACTGCGCTCACCAACCTCATCTGTAACAAGGAATAACCTATGGGCGTGATTAGTGAGTTCAAGGCCTTCGCGGTCAAAGGTAACGTAGTCGACATGGCGGTCGGTATCATCATCGGCGCCGCCTTCGGCAAGATCGTTTCATCGTTCGTCGGCGACGTGGTGATGCCACCGATTGGCCTGCTGATCGGAGGGGTGGACTTCAGTGACCTGGCCGTCACGCTCAAGGCAGCCAACGGCGATGTCCCCGCGGTGGTGCTGGCGTACGGCAAATTCATCCAGAGCCTGATTGACTTCATCATCGTCGCTTTCGCGATCTTCATGGGCGTCAAAGCCATCAACCGCCTGAAGCGCGAAGAGGCCGTTGCGCCAACGCTGCCGCCGGTTCCGACCAAGGAAGAAGAGCTGCTGGAAGAGATCCGCGATTTGCTCAAGGCTCAGAACAATCGGCCCTGAACACGTTAGTCAAACAACCAACGGCGCCCCTTGAGGCGCCGTTTTTTTACCAGTAGTTTTCCACCGCCACCTGCCCGGGCCGGCGACTGAGGCTCAAGTGCATGTGGCGCTGTTTGAGCAATTTGCGCGTGTCATCGATCATCTGCGGGTTGCCGCAGAGCATGACCCTTGAGTGCTCGGCCGTCAGCGCCACGCCAGCCGCCCGCTCCAGCTCGCCATTTTCGATCAGCGCAGTGATCCGCCCACTCAGAGCGCCATGATGCTGCTCGCGCGTGACCGTGGTGATGAATTGCAGCTTGTGCGCAAACTCCGCTAAATAGTCGCGCTGGGCCAAGCCGCTGACGAGGTCTTGGTACGCCAGTTCCCGGGCTTCGCGCACGCTATAGACCAGAATGATTCGTTCGAATTTCTCCCAGACCTCGAAGTCCTGCAGGATCGACAGAAACGGCGCCAGGCCGGTGCCTGTGGATAACAGCCAGAGATCACGGCCGTCGACAAAGCGATCCAGCGTCAAGTAACCGAAGGCCTGACGCTCGACCAGCAGCGTATCGCCGACTCCCAGCCGACTCAGCTCACTGGTGAACTCCCCCCCTGGCACCACAATGGAAAAGAATTCGAGGAACTCGTCATAAGGCGACGACACCATGGAATAGGCGCGCCATACGGTGCTGCCGTCAGCCTTGGTAACGCCCAGCCGGGCGAATTGCCCTGCACGAAAACGAAAACCCGGGTCCCGTGTGGTGCGCAGGGTGAACAGACTGGGGGTCAGCGACTGGACGTCGAGCAAGGTCTGGCGAGTGAACTTTTCTGCACTGGCGGTCATGGGGTGCTCCATTCAACAGATAGCCACAGTGTCCCGCAAAGCGGGCGGCTTAAACACCGGTGATTTGTAGTGGCTTTAGCCAGGACCTTATTCACATTAACTTCATGGTACGACTTAAGACTAACCGTGCGGTTAAATCCCCGACACTTCCTTATATACGCCAATTACTCCGCGACGTTAGAACTAGATATCTGTTTAAAAATCTCAAACAAAGCTAAAAAGTCTCACACGGACGTAGGAAACATCCTACACTCGCCTTCGTGCCAGAGACTGGATCCAAAATGGCACCCCCAAGTAACATCATCTGGAGACACACAATGGAGAGGTGGAAGGAATCACAGCTCAACCAATTATCCCGGGCAACGGAGATTGAGACTGCCTACCGGATTTCACTCGGCTTTGCGAAAAACCTAGGTTTTAAATTTTTCGCTTTTTCAACAACATACCAAACAAAAACTGACCACTTTAATACAGTCCAGCTCAACAACTACCCGACGGATTGGAACATTGAATATGAACAAAAGAATTTCAACGCAATAGACCCAATAGTGGCTCACTGCAATCACTCCAGATTGCCTGTCCTTTGGAGCGAAGAGCTTTTTTCCAAGACTCCCTGGTTGTGGGATGCGCTTGAGAAACAAGGCTTGCAGCACGGCTGGTCGCAATCGGTGCATGACGAGGGCAGTGGTGTTTGCAGCATTCTGAGCCTGGCCAGAAGCCATTGTCCGATCACTGCGTTTGAGCTGTATGAAAATCTCGGTTTCTCAGTGTTCATCGGGCGTCACCTGCATGGGTTGATCACACAGACATTGCCCAAGAGATCGGCGAAGCCGGTCGTGCCGCATTTGTCTCCCCGTGAAATCGATGTATTGAGGCTCGCGGCTGATGGCAAGACTGCCTATGAGAGCGCCAGGATCCTCAATCTCAGCGCCCGTACGGTCAATTTTCATGTGCAAAGCGCGATTCTGAAACTGGGAGTCAACAACAAGATTTCCGCAGTCATCGCCGCAACCAAGGACGGTATTCTCAACAGCAGCGCGATTCGCTGAGCCAAAAAACCTGCAAGTAATCCAAAAGAAAAAAACGTACCATTTGCGGTCCTTCTTGAGTGATGACGTGTAAACCTTCACGGCGCAGTACACTCGGACGGTCTCGCCCGCTACAACGCCCTTAGGCGGCGGGACACCTGTTGATGACCCCGTTGATTACCCAGAGCCCCGCCTCATGCCTTTGCTCGAAACACCCTTCGCCCGACTCGACCTGATCCGCCAGCCCGAACAGCAGAACGAACCGTTGCAGGCGTTTGACGCCGCAGACGAATACCTGCTCACCCATCTGGCTGACCAACAGCCCTCGGCCGGCACTCGGGTTTTGGTGCTCAACGACAGCTTTGGCGCATTGGCCGCCAGCCTGGTCGGCAAGGTTCAAGTGACCAGCAGCGGCGACTCGTTCCTGGCCTTTCAAGGACTGGAAAAAAATCTGATCCGTAACGACCTGCCATTTGATGCGGTGCCAAGCGTACCGGCCAGTGAAGCTATTTCAGGCCCCTTTGACCGGGTACTGATCCGGGTTCCGAAAACCCTCGCGTTGCTGGAAGAACAACTGATTCGTTTGCAGGGCCAACTGGCGCCGGGCGCGCAGGTGATTGCAGCGGCGATGATCAAGCATTTACCTCGCGCTGCGGGCGATCTGCTGGAACGCTACATCGGCCCGGTGCAAGCGTCCTTGGCGGTGAAAAAGGCTCGACTGTTGATCGCGACCGCTGAAGACAAAGCACCTGTCGCATCCCCCTACCCGACCCGTTATCGACTCGACGCGCCTGAGATCGAACTGCTGAATCACGCCAATGTGTTCTGCCGCGAAGGCCTGGACATCGGCACGCGAGCGTTTTTGCCGCACCTGCCGAATAACCTCGGCACCGCGCGGGTTGCCGACCTCGGTTGTGGCAACGGGGTTTTGGCCATCGCCAGCGCTCTGCAAAACCCTGAGGCCCACTACACGCTCGTGGACGAGTCGTTCATGGCGGTGCAATCGGCAGCCGAAAACTGGCGCGCGGCGCTCGGTGACCGGGAAGTGGTTGTACGTGCCGGCGATGGTTTGGCGGGGCAGGAACCCCAATCTCTGGACGTCGTACTGTGCAACCCGCCGTTTCACCAACAACAAGTCGTTGGCGACTTCCTGGCCTGGCGCATGTTCCAGCAGGCCCGAGAGGCGCTGGTCGTCGGTGGCGCGCTGTACATCGTCGGGAACCGTCATCTGGGTTATCACAGCAAGCTCGCGCGGTTGTTCCGCGGTGTCGAGCAAGTGGCGGCCACACCCAAGTTCGTGATCCTTAAAGCCCGAAAATAATCCCGGGCAAAAAAAACCCTCCGGCCAAGGAGGGCTGTGAATCCGTGCCGCAAGGCAACGGGATGGGATCTGCTGCAAAAATTCAGTGGGTCGTCAGCCCCGCGGCATTCATGAACATGCGCATCAGGCTGGCCACGATGAACAGCGCCACAACGCTACCGGTCCAGATCATCGCCAGCCAGCCGAGTCGCTGCCAGAGCGGCTTTTTTTCAGCTGCTTCGATTTCCTGCAAGGAATGTTTACCCGCCATCATCGCAATCTCCTCTGAAGAAATGGCGCAGGTATCAGCCCTGCGCCACAGTCGCGCGTTCTAGTGATAGCCATCTTCGTGGGTGACCTTGCCGCGGAACACGTAGTAGCTCCAGAAGGTGTAACCCAGGATAAACGGGATGATGAACAACGTGCCCACCAGCATGAAGCCCTGGCTTTGCGGCGGTGCGGCGGCGTCCCAGATCGAGATCGATGGCGGCACGATGTTCGGCCACAGGCTGATGCCCAAACCGCTGTAGCCGAGGAAGATCAGTACCAGCGTCAGCAGGAATGGCGTGTAGTGCGCATTGCGAGCCACCGCGCGGATCAGACCGTACATGGTCACCAGCACCAGGATCGGCACCGGCAGGAACCAGAACAGGTTCGGCAGGGTAAACCAGCGAGCGGCAATCTCGGCATGGGCCAGCGGGGTCCAGATGCTGACGATACCGATCACCGCCAGAACCACGAAAGCCAGTGGCCGAGCCAGATCATGCATCTGTTCCTGCAACTTGCCTTCGGTCTTCATGATCAGCCAGGTGCAACCGAGCAGAGCGTAAGCCACCACCAGCGCTGCACCGCAGAACATCGTGAACGGTGTCAACCAGTCCAGTGAGCCACCGGCAAATTGGCGATTGACCACCGGCAACCCATCAATGAACGCACCCAACGCCACGCCCTGGAAAAAGGTGGCGGCGACCGAACCACCGATGAACGCCTTGTCCCAGAGATGGCGCTTGTCGTCCTTGGCCTTGAAGCGAAACTCGAAGGCCACGCCGCGAAAGATCAGCCCGATCAGCATGAAAATCAGCGGCAGGTACAACGCCGAAAGCACCACCGAATAGGCCAGCGGGAAGGCCCCGAATAACGCGGCGCCGCCCAGCACCAGCCAGGTTTCGTTACCGTCCCATACCGGGGCGACGGTGTTCATCATCACGTCACGATCGGTCTTGCCCGGAATGAACGGGAAGAGAATCCCGATCCCCAAATCGAAACCGTCCATGACCACGTACATCATGATGCCGAAGATGATGATCACGGCCCAGATCAGCGGAAGATCAATACCCATGAGTCAAATCTCCTTGGTCAGGCTAGAGCTGTGGTCGCTGTCACCGTTGTCATCGGCGGCGGACAGCGGACGGGCCGGCGTGCGTTTCTTGCCAGGACCACCCTCGTTGGTTTCCTTGCCTTCGTCGATCTTCGGCCCTTTGCGCACCAGGCGCATCATGTAGCCAAGGCCAGCACCGAACAGCGCGAAATAGACCACGACGAACATGATCAACGTGATGCTCATCTGCATGAAGCTGTGATTGGAGGACGCATCTGCCGTGCGCATCAGACCGTAGATCACCCACGGCTGACGGCCGATTTCAGTGGTGAACCAACCGGCGAGGATTGCAATCAGGCCGGACGGCCCCATCCACAACGCCAGGTACAGGAACGGTCGCGAGGTATAGAGCTTGTCGCGTTTACGCAGCCACAGGCTCCACAAACCGGTGAAGATCATCAGCATGCCCAGACCCACCATGATCCGGAACGACCAGAACACGATGGTCGAATTCGGCCGGTCTTCAGGCGGGAATTCCTTGAGCGCCGGGACCTGTTTGTCCAGCGAGTGCGTGAGGATCAGACTGCCCAGGTACGGGATCTCTACTGCAAATTTGGTCCGTTCTTCTTTCATGTCCGGCCAGCCGAACAGGATCAGCGGGGTCGGCTCATCGCCGTGGTTTTCCCAGTGACCTTCGATCGCAGCGATTTTTGCCGGCTGATGCTTGAGCGTATTGAGGCCGTGGAAGTCACCGATGACCGCCTGAATCGGCGCCACGATCAAGGCCATCCACATGGCCATCGAGAGCATGGTGCGGATCGCCGGGTTGTCCTTGCCGCGCAGCAAATGCCAGGCCGCCGAGGAACCGACGAAGAAGGCGGTCGCGACGAACGCTGCCGTCGACATGTGTAGCAGGCGGTACGGGAAGGACGGGTTGAAGATCACCGCCAGCCAGTCCACCGGAATAACCTGGCCATTGACGATTTCGTAGCCTTGGGGCGTCTGCATCCAGCTGTTGGAGGCGAGAATCCAGAAAGTCGAGATCAGCGTGCCGATGGCGACCATGACCGTGGCGAAGAAGTGCAGATTGCGCCCGACCTTGTTCCAGCCGAACAGCATGACGCCGAGGAAACCGGCCTCGAGGAAGAAAGCGGTGAGTACTTCGTACGTCAGCAGCGGCCCGGTCACGGAACCGGCGAAATCCGAGAAGCGGCTCCAGTTGGTGCCGAACTGATAGGCCATGACGAGTCCGGAGACCACGCCCATGCCGAAGTTGACGGCAAAGATCTTCGACCAGAAGTGGTACAGATCGCGGTACGTGTCGTTATGGGTTTTCAGCCACAGGCCTTCGAGCACCGCCAGGTAACTCGCCAGGCCAATGGTGATAGCGGGAAATAGAATGTGAAACGAAATGGTGAACGCGAACTGAATCCGGGCGAGATCGAGTGCCTCCAAACCGAACATAAGTCTTCCTCTGTCAGGTAATACCGGCTGAAGGCTTGCGGCCTACACCCACTGCCCCCACGGATATGGAGTGTGGCGAATTTGAATTCGTTCTTTTTTTACAAACATCACAACGTAGGGAGTCTGGCCATCTGGCCGCCGGATCAATTCCATGAACGGTCTTGATCTGGATCAAGCAACGTTAAAAGAGTAGTCCCATTTTTGACGATGGACGGTGTGGTCTTTTGCCGCGTGACAGGTTGCCTCACTGATGCGGTCATAGGCAGAAACACATTCCCTGTGGGAGCGGGCTTGCTCGCGAAAGCGATCGGTCTGGCACCTTTATGTTGGATGTGCCGACGTCTTCGCGAGCAAGCCCGCTCCCACAGGGGAATTTCCGTGTTTTCGAGATCGGTGTTTAGCTAACGAAATTTCCCGCCCTGCAACTTTTGGTTACAGCTTGGTGATAATCTCGACCCTCCCCTCGCTCAAGACCGGCCCTCAGATGCCCAGCCAAGCGCCCTTGCTGTTACGCCATCACCGCCCATTTATCGCGTTCTGGCTGGCTCGGGTATTTACCGCCAGCGGTTTCCAGATGCTCACGGTGGCGATTGGCTGGAACCTCTACCAACTGACCGGCAATGTGCTCGACCTGGGCCTGGTCGGTCTGGTGGAATTCGCCCCGCGGGTGCTGTTCATGCTGCACACCGGGCATGTCGCGGACCGTTATGACCGGCGCAAGGTCGCGGCAATCTGTCAGTCCGTGCAAGCGCTGATCGCCCTGTCGCTGGCCATCGGTAGCGCGACCGACAATGTCACCCGCGAGATGATCTTCATCCTCGCGTTCCTGCTCGGTGCCGCCCGTTCCTTCGAAATGCCGACCACTCAGGCTCTGTTGCCGAGCATTGTGCCCAGCGCGCTGTTCCCCCGCGCGGTCGCCGCCGCCCAATCCGCACAGCAATCGGCGACGATCGTTGCCCCGGCCCTCGGCGGATTGCTTTACGCCTTCGGCAGCGTTTGGGTCTATGGCCCGACGGTGATCCTCTACCTCATCGCCTGCCTGCTGATGGTCAACCTGCCTGCACGGCAGACACCGCTGAACAAGGGCAAGGCGACGCTGGATTCGCTGCTGGCGGGCATCCGCTTCATTCGTAGTCGCCCGGACATTCTCGGGGCGATTTCTCTGGATCTGTTTGCCGTCCTGCTCGGTGGCGCGACGGCGTTGCTGCCGGTGTTCGCCAAGGACATTCTGCTGACCGGCCCTTGGGGTCTGGGTCTTTTGCGTTCAGCGCCGGCAGTCGGTGCGCTGCTGATGTCGCTGTACCTGGCGAGATTCGCCGTGGAGCGCAAAGTCGGAAGGGTCATGTTCACCGCCGTTGGTGTGTTCGGTGTCGCGACCATTGCGTTCGGCCTGTCGACCTCGTTCTGGTTTTCCCTGGCGGTGTTGGTGGTGTTGGGCGCGGCGGACATGATCAGCATGGTTATCCGCGCCTCCTTCGTACAACTGGAAACCCCGGATGAAATGCGCGGCCGGGTCAGTGCCGTGAACGGTCTGTTCATCGGCGCTTCGAACCAGTTGGGCGAGTTTGAATCCGGCTTGACCGCCCACTGGTTCGGCACTGTGCCGGCCGTGGTCATGGGGGGGATTGGCACATTGGTGGTGACCGGGGCGTGGATCAAACTGTTCCCGACCCTGGCGAACCGCGACCGCATGCATGTGCCGGTGGAGGAAGTGAAGGTTTGAAGCCGTTGCCGATCACACTTTTGCCGAGCAGGTGCAATACATAGATAGTGCATCAGGTGTAATGTGTCGCCTTACACTTGTCCCATGATCAAATCCTTTCAGCACAAAGGCCTTCGTGGCTTCTATGAAACAGGTTCGACTCGCGGGATCCGGGCAGACCATGCGAAGCGTCTGTCTCGAATGCTTCAGTTCATGGACCACGCAGCAGTACCTGGCGACCTTGACATTCCGGGATGGCGATTACACCCACTCAGGGGAGAGTTGACCGAATACTGGTCACTGAGCGTTTCGGGGAACTGGCGAATTATTTTTCGTTTTATCGGTTCGGATATCGAACTCGTCGACTATCTGGACTACCACTGACAGGAGGCAGGACATGCCCATGCACAACCCGCCACACCCTGGCGAAACCCTTTTGATGGATGTATTGCCTGAACTTGGCGTCAGCGTCACAGAGCTGGCCCAGCACCTGCGATTTGCGCGTCCGCATCTATCGCGAGTGCTGCATGGCCACGCGCCGATCAGCCCTGATTTGGCGGTACGCCTGGAGCGGGCTGGAATTGGTAAGGCTCGAATGTGGCTAGGTGCTCAGACTGACTACGATCTCTGGCAAGCAGAGCAGCGTGAGCAACCGGTCATCGAACCCATTGCCGCCCACGCCTGACATTTTCTAAACCGCCAACTCCCCCGCCACCGCCGTTCGCGTGGCCTTGCCACAGAGTTGTTCCACCAGCGTCAGGGCGAATTGCAATGCCGCGCCTGAACCCTGGGCAGTGATGCAGTTGCCGTCGACCACCACCGGTTGATCGACAAAGTTGCATCCCGACAGTTGATGGCTGGCCGAGGGCAGGCAGGTCATGCGCCGCTGACGCAATACGCCAAAGGCTTGCAGCGCGACTGCCGGAGACTCGGCGATGGCGGCGAACAGGCGCCCGGCCGCCGCTTGATCCTTGATCAATTGTTGCAGGGGTTGATGCGCCGCCAGGTGTTGCGCCCCCACGTCACCACCGGGCAGGACGATCAGGTCGAACGGCTGCGCCAGCACGTCCACCAGCATCGCATCGGACGTCACTCGGGTGCCGCGCGCGCAGGTGAGCATGCGCCGTCCCTCGACGCTGGCCACCACCACTTCAACCTTGGCGCGGCGCAGCACATCGATCAGGGTTACTGATTGCAGGTCATCGATGCCCTCAGCGAGGGTAATCAGAGCTCTAAAGGTCATGGGCGCAGTCCACTGGATAATCTTTAAAGCGTAGTCAGCTTTCCTGCCCCTTGTTCGAGCCCGCCGTTACTTGATGTAAAGCTGCGTCGACAGCGTATTGCCTGGCGCGTTGATCGACGTGTTGCTGAAGGTGAACGTGCCTTCCTGTTTACCCGCCAGATCGAAGACGTACAGATAACCGACGGTTTTTTTCCCGACGGTGCACTCAGTCAGGTTGCCATTATCAAAAGCACAGACCGGGGTCCGGGTGCCGTTCACTTCAAAACCGTCCAGCCCGATCTGCGCGCTACGACCGTAACCGACCTCCAGCACGTAGACCTTGATGTTCGGCCCGCTGTGATTGCAGCGGGTTTGCTCTTGCCCCTGCGCGATGTCTTCAAAGCCGCAACCCGGCGACTCGACCTTGAGCACCTTCACCTGGCTCAACGGCGCTGCCGATGCAGCCGCAGCGGTGTGCGTCCCCAGGAACAAGGCGATCGACACTCCGAATGCGGCAATCAGACGTTTATTCATGCAATACATAAGTACCCCCAAAACCAGCGCGCAGTATGGCGCACTTGGCTTTAGCGCAAAACATCGACGACGATCGCAGCCATAAGCAGCCATAACCCCACGCGGCTGGTATGATGCGCGGCTTTTTCCGACCCACAGAAAATTACCAGGCGCCAACAGCGGTCTGTGCTTTGCTGTTGAGGTCGATACATTCACGGCGCCTGGCGCGCCACGGGGAGCAGACATGCTGGAAAGGCTGTTTCAACTCAAGGCACACAACACCAACGTGCGAACCGAGATTCTAGCGGGCGTCACGACCTTTTTGGCCATGGCCTACATTCTGTTCGTCAACCCGAGCATCCTCGGCGAGACCGGCATGGACAAGGGCGCGGTGTTCGTCGCCACGTGTCTGGCAGCCGCCATCGGTTCGACGGTGATGGGCCTGATCGCCAACTACCCGATCGCGCTCGCGCCGGGCATGGGCCTGAACGCCTTCTTCACTTACACCGTGGTCCTGCACATGGGCCACACCTGGCAAGTGGCGCTGGGGGCGGTGTTCATCTCGGCGGTGCTGTTCTTCCTGCTGTCGATCTTTCGCATCCGCGAATGGATCATCAACAGCATCCCGTTGCCGCTGCGCTCGGCGATTGCCGCCGGTATCGGCCTGTTCCTGGCCCTGATCGCCCTGCATAACGCGGGCATCGTGGTGAGCAACCCGGCAACCATGGTCGGCCTCGGCGATTTGAAACAACCGGCCCCGATCCTCGCCACCCTCGGCTTCGCCCTGATCGTGGCGCTTGAAGCACTGAAAGTGCGCGGCGCGGTACTGATCGGCATTCTGGCAGTGACCATCGCATCAATCGTGATGGGCTTCACCCCATTCGGCGGCGTGATGTCGATGCCTCCGTCGCTGGCACCGACCTTTCTGCAACTGGACATCAAAGGCGCCCTGGACATCGGTCTGGTCAGCGTGATTTTCGCCTTCCTGTTCGTCGACCTGTTCGACAACTCCGGCACCCTGATCGGCGTCGCCAAGCGCGCGGGCCTGATGGGCAAGGACGGCCACATGCCGAAAATGGGTCGCGCCCTGATCGCCGACAGTACCGCGGCCATGGCCGGTTCGCTGCTGGGCACCTCGACCACCACCAGCTACATCGAATCCGCAGCCGGCGTGAGTGCCGGTGGCCGCACCGGCCTCACCGCCGTTGTCGTAGCGATTTTGTTCCTGTTGGCGCTGTTCTTCTCGCCATTGGCGGCCAGCGTTCCTGCCTTTGCTACCGCGCCTGCACTGCTGTTCGTCGCGGTATTGATGACATCCGGCCTGGCCGAAATAGACTGGGACGACATCACCGTCGCCGCACCGGTTGTGGTCACCGCACTGGCCATGCCATTCACTTATTCCATCGCCAACGGCATCGCCTTCGGTTTCATCTCCTGGACCGCAATCAAGTTGCTGTCCGGCCGCGGCCGTGAGCTGAACTCGGCACTGGTGATTCTGTCGATTCTGTTCGTGATCAAGTTGGGTTGGTTCAACGCATGACTTTTGATTCCAAGGCTTACGCCGTTCAGCTCGAAGAAAAGGTCACGCGCCTGCGTGACCTGTTGGCCCCGTTCGGTGCGCCAGAACCTGCGGTGTTCGACTCGCCGCTGAAAAACTTCCGCCTGCGCGCCGAATTCCGCCTGTGGCGCGAAGCCGGTGAGCGTCACTACGCGATGTTTTCCCAGGAAGACAAGCGCACGCCGATCCTGATCGAAGAATTCCCGATCGCCAGCCTGCGCATCAACGAGTTGATGCCGCAGCTGAAGGCAGCGTGGCAAGCCAGTGCGGCCCTGAGCAACAAGCTGTTTCAGGTGGAGTTCCTCACCACACTGGCCGGCGATGCGATGATCACGCTGTGCTATCACCGTCCGTTGGACGAGCACTGGCACGCGGCGGCGTCGAAACTGGCAGCCGAGCTGAACGTCAGCATCATCGGCCGCTCCAAGGGCAAACGCGAAGTGATCGGTCACGATTATGTGGTCGAGCAGATGAACGTCGGCGGTCGCACCTTCAGCTATCGCCAACCGGAAGGCGCGTTCACCCAGCCCAACGGCACCGTGAACCAGAAGATGCTCAACTGGGCTTACGACTCGCTCGGTGATCGCTCCGACGATTTGCTGGAGCTGTATTGCGGCAACGGCAACTTCACCTTGCCGCTCGCGACGCGCGTACGCAAAGTGCTGGCCACTGAAATCAGCAAGGCGTCGGTCAACGCTGCGTTGAGCAATCTCAGCGAAAACGCGGTGGATAACGTCACTCTGGTGCGTTTGTCCGCCGAGGAGCTGACCGAAGCCCTGAATGAAGTTCGTCCGTTCCGTCGTCTGCACGGTATCGATCTGAAGAGCTACGAGTTCGGTAGCGTCTTCGTCGATCCGCCTCGCGCCGGCATGGACCCGGACACCTGCGAGCTGACCCGCCGCTTCGACAACATTCTCTACATCTCCTGCAACCCGGAAACCCTGGCGGCCAACATCGCCCAGTTGCACGACACCCATCGCATCACCCGCTGCGCAATGTTCGACCAGTTCCCGTGGACCCATCACATGGAATCCGGGGTGTTGTTGACCCGTCGTTGATTGCCGTTGGCAGAAACAGATCAGCCGTCATCACGACGGCTTTTTTGTGCGTGCTTAAAGGGGGATATCGGTCTTGCGCGGACGCCCGCCCTTACGGCCATTCGCCCGCGCAGCCTCTGCTTTGGCGGCGCTGCTTTGGCGACCATTACGCGAGGCGATGACCGATGCGGCCATATCCATCAGCGGCTTGCTCGCCGAAATCATCCCGGCAATGGAGACCTGCAGGTCCTTACCCTCGTGGCAAAGGGCTGTCCCGGAAAAGCCGACTTTGAGGTCGGCGAAATCCTCGACGTCGAAATCATCAAACTCTGGATAGTGCTGCACGGGTAACAGCACGCCACTGCCATCAATAAAACTGACCGCCAGGCACGGCTCCACAAAGGTCACTGAAGTCGCCCGCAGACCGCCTTTGTGGCGCAGTTGGCCACGCTGGATGGCATCATCCAGCGTGGCCTCGGTTACCGGACGATCCACCAACATTTTTGCTGTTATCGTTTTCATAGTTCGATCTCCACGCCCTCCGGAACGCCCATCAGCGCCAGCAGGGTCTTGTTCGTCTCGGGCTCATAGCAAGCCGAGCCAATCATGCAGGTCGTACTGGCGACCCTTTTCACCACCACGACTTCGCTGGTTTGCCAGTCCCATATCTGATGATCGAGGCAGACCGTGTGCAGCTTGTCCCACCAGATACACCGGGCGCGGCGCAAATGAGCGGGTTGTCCGAGTGCATGACGCAACCCTTCCAGCACCGCCACAGGTGGCCGGCGAGAATGAGGAACCACATCCCACAGCTCCACGCTGTTGTGCCAGAAGCTGAATTTGAAGCGCGCACTCCAGGTTCCGGCATCTACATGGGCATGCGGCGGACAGTGCTCATCGCGCAACATGATCACCATTGAGAATCCTTTGTAGCTGAATAATCGCATGCTAACCCATCCGTTAGGTTAATGAATCCGAAGACCCGACATTCCTTGGAAAATCCGATAACTGGCGCTGCGTTGAATCGTCACTGCGACTTTTGAGACTAGCGCCAAGGTTCGGCTCGGGCCGGTGGATCACACCGCTAAATGGTAAGCAATCCTTTCCTGGCGCCGACAAAAAAGCCGCCCCGAAGGCGGCCGTCTTGGCTTGTCAGGCAATCAACCCGGCTGGTTGGCTCATCACAAACTCGCTGTATCTGTGTGCTGGCTTCTGATAAACACTGACTCACACACTTCATTTGATTCACGGTGTAATCAATCATGCAGCGACAATTCGACGATCTTCAGCTGGGCAGCATCGAACTGTTTTGCCTGGCCGCCGAGGCTGGCAGCTTTACCGCCGCCGCGCTGGTGGCTGGCGTGACGCCCGCGGCTGTGAGCCGCTCGGTGTCGCGCATGGAAGAACGCCTGGGCGTGCGGTTGTTCGCCCGCACCACTCGCAGCGTCAAGCTGAGCGACAGTGGTCGGCGCTATTACGAGGAATGTCGCCAGGCGCTGGCGCAATTGGTCGAGGCCCAGCGTGAAGTCATGGGTCAGCAGCAACAGCCTTCCGGCACCTTGCGCATCAGCATTCCCACCACCTATGCCCATCACCGGATTTTGCCGTTGTTGCCGGCTTTCCGGGCGCGTTTTCCAGCGGTGAAGGTCGAGTCGCACATCAGCAATCGCAACATCGATTTCGTCGGTGAAGGCTATGACATGGCGATCCGTGTGCGGGCGATTCCGGATTCCGGCCTGATCGCCCGACAGTTGGAAGACGCCGCACTGGTGATGATTGCCAGTCCTGACTACCTCAAGCACGCGGGCATTCCACAAACGCTGGATGATCTTAAACAGCACGAGTGCATCCAGTACGAATTGCCCAGCAGCGGTCGGCGGATTGCCTGGCTGTTCAACGACAAAGGCGTGCACCGGGAGATTCTGGCCGAGGGCAATCTCAGTTGTTCCGACGATGTGCTGGGCGGCGTGACCTTGGCCAAACATGGCGCGGGACTGTTCCAGACCTATCGCTTCATCGTCGAAAACGAACTGGCCGATGGTTCGCTGGTGGAAGTGCTCAAGCCCTATGGCGGACGCTCGCGACCGTTCACCCTGCTCTACCCGCAAACTCGCCATATGCCGTTGCGCCTGAGGGCCTTCATCGATTTTCTGGTGGAGCATCTGCCCCGCTGAAAGTCGAAACCGTCCGATCACCGCACACATTAACCCTGAAAACCGCCTCTTCAATTGACCAAATTAACCAGCTAGTACAATTTATCTCCACAGGCTGAAACCCTCGGCCAATGCCAAAAACAATACGTGGAGAGACCCCCGATGCCCCCAATCGTTCTGGTGCTCAACGGCCCGAACCTGAACCTGCTCGGCACCCGTGAACCGGCGACTTACGGTCACGAAACCCTGGCCGACCTCTCAGCCTTGTGCGGTCGTGCCGCCGAAGAGTTCGGCCTGGCGGTGGAGTTTCGCCAGACCAATCATGAAGGCGAACTGCTCGACTGGATTCACGCCGCGCGCGGCCGTTGTGCCGGGATCGTCATCAACCCGGCCGCCTGGACCCACACCTCCGTCGCGATCCGCGATGCCCTGGTCGCCAGCGAACTGCCGGTGATCGAAGTCCACCTGTCCAACGTTCATGCCCGCGAGCCCTTCCGCCACCACTCTTTTGTGTCGGCCATCGCCACGGCGGTGATGGCCGGTTTCGGCAGCCACGGCTATCGTCTGGCGCTGGAGCATTTCAGCCAACGTTTAAAGGGATGAAGACCGTGACTCAGACCAACGCTGTACTGGCCGGACTGATCGGTGCCGGCATCCAGGCTTCTCGCACCCCGGCGCTGCACGAGCATGAAGGCGATGCCCAGGGGTTGCGTTACCTCTATCGCCTGATCGATCTGGACTCGTTGAAACTCGACAGCAGTGCCCTGCCCGACCTGTTGGTAGCCGCCGAGCGGATGAACTTCACCGGCCTGAACATCACCTTTCCGTGCAAGCAGACGATCATCCCGCTACTCGACGAATTGTCACCGGAGGCCCGCGGCATTGGGGCGGTGAATACGGTTGTGTTGAAGGACGGCAAACGCATCGGCCACAACACCGATTGCCTGGGCTTCGCCGAGGGTTTTCGTCGTGGTTTGAAGGGCGTTGCCCTTGAGCGCGTCGTGCAAATGGGCGCCGGTGGCGCTGGCGCGGCAGTGGCCCACGCACTCTTGAGTGAAGGTGTGCAGCTGCTGAGCATTTTCGACGTGGAGACCAGCCGTGCCCAGAGCCTGGCGGACAACCTCAATCAACATTTCGGCAGCGGCCGGGCTGTGGCGGGCCATGACTTGCCAAGTACTCTCGCCCAGGCTGACGGTCTGGTGAACACCACCCCCGTGGGCATGAAGAAACTGCCGGGCATGCCGGTGCCGGCGGAGCTGCTTCGAGGTGAGTTATGGGTGGCGGAGATCGTTTACTTTCCGCTGGAAACCGAACTGCTGCGCAACGCCCGCGCGTTGGGTTGCCGCACGCTGGATGGCGGTAACATGGCGGTGTTTCAGGCGGTGAAGGCGTTTGAGTTGTTCAGTGGCGTGGTGCCGGATGCGCAGCGGATGCTCGAGCATTTCCAGAGCATGAATGGCTGAAAAGCGAAGGCATCAGGCCTGCAGATAGCGCAAAACCGCCTCGCAGATCATCGCCCGATGACGTTGCTTGATGCTTTCTTCCGGCAGGTCGATCTGAAAAATCTCACTTAAGGTATGGCGGTTCGACACCCGATAGAAGCAGAACGAACTGATCAGCAGATGCACATCCAACGGATCAAGCCCCGCCCGGAACACACCCTCCTCAGCACCGCGACGCAAAATCTCGCCCAGTGAATCGAGGATGGTGTTGTTCATCGCCTTGATCGCATCGGAGCGCTTCACGTATTCCGCGTTGTGAATGTTCTCGATGCTGACAATGCGCACAAAGTCGACGTTGTGATCATGGTGATCGAACGTGAATTCCACCAGCCGCCGAATCGCGTCCACCGGCGCCAGTTCAGTCAGGTGCAACCGGTTTTCGGTGGTGCGGATATCGCCGTAGAGTTTTTCCAGCACCTCGATGTAGAGCTGTTCCTTACTGCCGAAGTAGTAATAGATCATGCGTTTGGAGGTGTGGATGCGCTCGGCAATCGCATCGACGCGAGCGCCGGAAAGCCCCTGCTGGACGAACTCGACAATCGCCTCTTGAAGGATATTCTCGCGGGTCTTTTCCGGGTTGTTCTTGCGACTCTTGCGCGGCTCGACCATCGGCTTGTCGGGTGCTGTGGAGAGTTCTGAAGTTATTGTCATTGCGGGCTCACGGCCATCACTGCACAGGTGGGCGATTATGGGCCGCGCCGCCCAGTGAAGGAAGCCGCGCGGCAGCGGTTTGTGCCCGCGTTTACGATTTCCCTACAACTTGGCCTGGCGAACGGCACCGCTTCGAGACTTGGCCATGGCCGCCAGCCGCACCGCGACGTTGGCGGCGCCGTAACCTGCGTAACCGTTCTTGCGCTGGATGATCTCGAAGAAGAAGCGACCTTCAAACGGTTCGGTATACACATGGAACAGCTCGCCACCTTGGGCATCGCGGTCGTAGAGCACGTTGTAATAAGCCAGCTCGCTGAGGAACTCGTCGTCGAAATCGAACCGCGCGGCAAGGTCATCGTAGTAATTGAGCGGGATGTCCAGCAGCGGCACGCCCGCCTCCTTGGCCCGGCTGACTTCGGCAAAGATGTCGTCGCAATCGAAGGCGATGTGATGCACGCCGGAGCCACGATAACTCGACAGCGCGTGTGAGATAGCGGTGTTGCGGTTCTCGGAAATGTTCAGCGGCAAGCGGATCGAACTGTCCCGGCTGCGCAGCGCCCGACTCTTTACCAAGCCGTATGGGTCAGGCAGCACCACTTCATCATCGGCTTCGAAATCCAGCAGGCTTTTATAGAACAGCACCCAACTGTCGAGGCTGTCGGCCGGCAGCGCCATGGCCATGTGGTCGATGCGCTTGAGACCGCCGCTGGCCACCGCGGCAGGTTGCAGATTGAAATCGGTGCCGTAGACATCGGCGTCCTGGTCCACCAGATAAATCAGGCTGCCATCCGGTGCGCGCACAGCGGCGAGTTCCAGTTCATTGGGGCCGACCAGCCCGCGATACGGCTGGCCTTTATAAGCCACGGCCCGGGACAGCGCACTGGCGCTATCCTTGACCCGCACGGCGGTGGCACACAGCGAGGGGCCATGCGCCTCAAAAAAACTGTGGGCGAAGGAGTAAGGCTCGGAGTTGAGGATCAGGTTGATATCACCCTGACGCAGCAAGCTCACGCTCTTGGAACGATGCTGGCCGGCTTTGACGAAACCCAGCCGCTCCAGCCAATGAGACAGTTTGGCGCCAAGGCTTTCGTCCACGGCGAACTCAAGAAACTCGATGCCGTTGTACTCGCTGGCCTTGGGCGTCTCGAACAGAATGTCGACAGTCGCCGGTGACGTGGTTTCTTGCGCTATACGCTCGCGGGTTTTCTCCTCCAGGTACAGCAACGAGCGCAAACCATCGGCGGCATTGGCCCGTGGCGGTGCGGCGCGGAAGCCGTCGTTGAAGATCTCCAGCGACAACGGCCCGGTGTAACCGCTCTTGATGATCGGCGCGAGGAAACCCGGCAGATCGAATTCGCCCTGGCCCGGGAAACAGCGGAAATGCCGGCTCCACTCCAGCACGTCCATGGTCAGGATCGGCGCGTCGGCCATTTGCACGAAGAAAATCTTGTCGCCGGGGATTTCGGCAATCGCGCTCGGATCGCCCTTGAGCGACAGCGTGTGAAAACTGTCCAGCAACACGCCCAGGTTTGGGTGATCGGCCTGACGGACGATGTTCCACACCTGTTGATAAGTGTTTACATGGCGGCCCCAGGCCAGCGCTTCGTAGCCGATCCGCAAACCACGGGCACCGGCGCGTTCGGCCAGCAAGCGCAAATCGTCGATCAGAATCTGTTCGTCACCGATGGCGTCGGCCGAAGCGTTGCTGCACACCAGCACCAGGTCGGTGCCCAGTTCCTGCATCAGGTCGAACTTGCGCTCGGCCCGCTCCAGGTTGCGCGGCAGGCGGTCGCGGCGGCAGCCCTCGAAATCCCGGAAGGGTTGAAACAGCGTGATCGCGATCCCGAGATCGGCGCACATCTGTTTGATTTCCCGCGGGCTGCCGTCGTAGTAGAGAAGGTCATTCTCGAAAATCTCCACCCCGTCGAAACCGGCGGCGGCAATGGCTTCAAGTTTTTCCGGCAGGGTACCGCTCAAGGACACGGTGGCAATGGAACGCTGCATATTTCGACTCCCGGTGGTGGAGACAATCTTGTTATCGACATCGCACGCTTCGTGCAGGAGCACGGCTTGTCGGTGATGGCGATTTCGAGGACGCCATCGCCGGCAAGCCGTGCTCCTGCAGGAACCGCGTTTTAACTTGGGGGATTATTGGCCGGTGGAATCGACACAGCAATTTAAAGTGTACTACCCGGTTAGTTTTGCGTGCGATTATCGAACACAATGGCCCTGGGCGAATTGACGATTTTTCGTCCACTGCGCAACATCAACGCCACATTGGGTCCCGTCACCAACCACGGGCCCCGGTTACCCAAGACCCAGAACACCACATAAAAATAATCGGTGGCCTACATGACTCCTTCTCAAAGCTCTCCCGTGGAGCGTTCCTCCATGACTCCTGCCACTGGCGGCATCGGCGACAAGATCCGCGGCGCCATGGCGGTCGGCAAAACCCGTTGGGGCATGCTGGCGCTGGTGTTTTTCGCCACCACCCTGAACTACATCGACCGCGCCGCACTGGGCGTGATGCAGCCTATCCTTGCCAAGGAAATGAGCTGGACGGCGATGGACTATGCCAACATCAACTTCTGGTTCCAGGTCGGCTATGCCATCGGTTTCGTGCTGCAAGGCCGGTTGATCGATCGGGTCGGCGTCAAGCGCGTGTTCTTCTTCGCCGTGCTGCTCTGGAGCCTGGCCACCGGCGCTCATGGCCTGGCCACTTCGGCCGTCGGCTTCATGGTTTGCCGATTCATCCTCGGTCTGACGGAAGCCGCCAACTACCCGGCGTGCGTGAAGACCACACGGTTATGGTTCCCGGCCGGCGAACGCGCCGTGGCCACCGGCATCTTCAACGCCGGGACCAACGTCGGTGCGATGTTCACCCCCATGTTGTTGCCACTGATCCTGCATGTCTGGGGCTGGCAGGCCGCGTTCCTGTGCATGGCGTCGCTGGGCGGGATCTGGTTGCTGTTCTGGGGCTTGAAGTACTACAACCCGGAAGATCATCCGAGCGTTAAACAATCGGAACTGGACTACATCCAGAAGGAAGTCGAACCGGAACAATCCCGCGTGCCGTTCACCAAAATCCTGCGCATGCGTGGCACCTGGGCCTTCGCCCTGGCTTATGCGATCACCGCGCCGGTGTTCTGGTTCTACCTCTACTGGCTGCCGCCGTTCCTCAATCAGCAATACAACCTGGGGATCAACGTGACCCAGATGGGTATCCCGCTGATCATCATTTACCTCACTGCCGATTTCGGCAGCGTCGGCGGCGGGATCCTGTCCTCGTTCCTGATCGGCCGCGGTGTCAACCCGATCAAGGCGCGATTGGTGTCCATGTTCCTGTTCGCCTGCTGCATCGTCGGCGTGATCATGGCGGCGGGTTCGAGCAGTCTGTGGGTCGCCGTGGCCGCCATCTCCCTGGCCATCGGTGCGCACCAGGCCTGGACCGCGAACATCTGGAGCCTGGTGATGGACTACACGCCTAAACACATGATGAGTACGGTGTTCGGCTTCGGTGGCATGTGCGCGGCCATCGGCGGGATGTTCATGACCCAGTTGGTCGGCCACATTCTGACGATCACCAACAACAACTACACCGTGCTGTTCACCATGATTCCGGCGATGTACTTCATCGCGCTGATCTGGATGTACTTCATGGCACCGCGCAAGATTCCTACCGTCACCCCGTAAATCCCCTCCTCCCGGCAGGCCTGATTCCAGGCCTGCCCTGCGGCTCTCACCGACGACTCTGCTGCCAGGCTGCAGCCAACCCGCTGCAACAAATCACCGCGATCCCGACCACGGTGGTCAGGGTCGGCGTGTGGGAAAACAGCAACCAGCCCAGCAACCCGGCAAAGACAATCTGGCAATAACCGAACGGCGCCAACAACGCCGGGGCTGCATGGCGGAAGGCTTGCGTCAGAAACAAGTGAGCCGTCATCCCGCAGGCGCCCAGCGCCACCATCATGAATCCATGGCCCAGGCTGGGGACTTGCCAGAAGAATGGCACCAGCGCGCTCATCACCAGGGTGTTGCACAGCCCGGCGAAGAAGTTGCTGGTGGTCGGGCTGTCGATTTCACTGAGCTTGCGGGTGAGCAACTGATAGAAGCAGAAAAACAGCGCCGAGCAGAGCGGCAGCAACACCGCCGGGGTAAAGAGATCTCCGCCGGGGTGGACGATGATCAACACGCCGATGAAGCCGCAAATCACCGCAATCCACTGGCCACGCGTGACGTGCTCGCGCAGCAATGGCACCGACAGCGCCGTCACCAGAACCGGCGCAAGAAAATTGACCGCCGTGGCTTCGGCCAAAGGGATGTACTGCAAACCGGTGGTGAAAAACAGACTGGTGCCCAACAGGCACAACGCCCGCAACAGCTGAAGTAACGGCCGTTTGGTGCGTAGGACACCCAACCCGGATTGCGGCAGGAAAATCCCGGCCATGAGTAAGGTGTGAACCAGATAACGGGCCCAGACCACCATGACGATCGGGTAGAAGCCTGAAAGGTATTTCGACAAGGCGTCGTGACTGGAAAACAGGAAGGTCGCAACGACGATCAGCACAATCCCTTTGAAGGGTTGGTTTACGCCTGAGAGCGGAGTGCTGACGGTCATTCAGTATCCCTTGTGTTGTGCATCAACTATTTAAAAGCATCCCTTACCGGAAAGACGAACCCGAATAATTTAGAACCTTGTTCCAGATTCCTACACAGGCAAACCAAAAAAGTGTGCGAACAGCGCACGGTTTCTGTAGGAGCGATCAGTTGAACAACTCCGAGGCCAGACTGGCCGCCGACAGCTCATCGGCGAATTTCAACAACAGTGGCGCCAACTCATGCAATCGCGCCCCCGGCATCCGCGCGCTGGGCCCGGCGATGCTCAGCACACCGATGACTCGACCATCACTGGGATGTCGCACTACCGCAGCTATCGCCGAAGTGCCCACTGCCGAACTTTCCTCGACCCAGGCATAACCCTGCTCCCGCGCCAGGCGCAGGCGTTCCAGCAATTCGATGTTGGAACGCGGAGCATTTGGCCCGAGGTCCTTTGGCCGCTCGACACCCTGTCGTTCGACCAGGGACAGCGCCTCGGCATCGCTCATGCACGCCAGCCACGCATGCCCGGACGCGGTGTAAAACAAGGGCGCATCACGGCCCATGTCCGGGTCGTAGCGCAGTCCGGAACGGGCGCCCTGGGATTTGGCGATCCAGATCTGCCGCTCACCTTCAATCACCCCAAGACGCACCAGCTCGCCGGTTTCCTGGGCGAGGCGATCAAGCACCGGCTGCACAATATCGGCGCCGCTGCCCGACAGGTAACGGAAACCCATCGCCACCAGTTTGGTCGACAGGTGATACCGCAAATTCTCCGGATTCTGTCGCACATAACCCAGCCGGATCAGCTCGGCGAGCAACCGGTGAGTCGCGCTTTTGGGAATATCCAGCTGCTCCGCCAGCTTCTGCATCGGCAGGCCACGAGGGTCACTGGTGAGACTTTCAAGCACGCTGAAAACACGTTCGATCTGACTGCCTGCCATTGAGAGGTTCCACACAAATTTTGTCCGATTCTAGAAGACAACCGACCGTATGCGAAATCTGGAACCCACTGTCCGAAAACGAAGCAGGCGGTCGCCTGCTCGATAAAAACCGGTCGCCCGAAGGAATTAGATGGGTTGTCTGTGTTCAATACGAGTCTGGAAGACTCCCGGCCACCCACCACAGGTTGCCGGGACGGCTGCTGTGCGCAACAAAAGATGGACGACCGGACTGGCGCCGCTCCCACTCAGCAGCAACACTCATCCCCACGGACAATCAGAGGATTCCCACATGCTATGGAAAAAAGGCCGACGCAGCGACAACGTGGTCGATGCCCGTGGAGATGATGTCGGCAGTGGCGGTGGCGGAATGCGCTTCGGTGGCGGCAAGGGCCTGAGCCTGACGGCGATTATCCTGATCGTCGGGATCGGCTGGATGACCGGACAGGACCCGCTGCAAATCCTCGGGCAATTGACCGGACAGATGAGCGAGCAATCGGCACCGGCCCCGACTCAAACCCGCAAGGCGCCACCGGCCACTGATGAAGGAGCCGAGTTCGTGCGCTCGATCCTCGGCGATACCGAAGACACCTGGGGTCAGATATTCCAGCAGGCCGGGCGTCAATATAAGGACCCGACCCTGGTGCTGTTCAGCGGCCGGGTCAACTCGGCCTGCGGTCTGGCCAGTTCGGCGACCGGTCCGTTCTATTGCCCGGCGGACCAGAAGGTCTACCTGGACATGAGTTTCTTCCAGGAAATGTCCCAACGCTTTTCCGCCGCTGGCGACTTCGCTCAGGCCTACGTGATCGCTCACGAAATCGGACACCACGTGCAAACGCTGCTCGGTGTATCGGCGAAAATTCAGACCGCCCGCCAACAGGGACGGCAGATGGAAGGCGACGGCGGTTTGCTGGTGCGCCAGGAACTTCAGGCCGATTGCCTGGCCGGAGTCTGGGCCAACAATGCGCAGAAACGGCTGAACTGGCTGGAACCCGGTGACATCGAAGAAGCCTTGAACGCCGCCAATGCCATCGGCGATGACCGCTTGCAACAGCAAGGTCAGGGGCGTGTGGTGCCGGACTCGTTTACTCATGGTACGTCGGCGCAAAGGGTGCGCTGGTTCAAAACCGGATTCGCACAAGGCCAGGTCGGCGAGTGCGATACCTTTGCAGCGAAAAACCTATAAATGAACAAGTGGCTGTTAGCTCTACTGATCACCTGCGCAAGCGCCCAGGCTGCCGAGCATGCGGTCAAAGAGGTCAGCTCCGGGCGCCTGCTTTTGACTTCAGGTGAAATCGCGGTGGGCATCGGCCCGGCGCCGGCGAAAATCGAACGCGTGCTGATCGTCATCCATGGTCGATTGCGCGATGCCGATACCTATCGCCAGAGCGCCGTGCGCGCGGCCGAACAGGCCGGGCAAACCGCGAACACCTTGGTGATCGCCCCGCAATTTCTCAATGAAGCCGACGTCGCGGCCCATCCCGTGGCGGATAGCGTATTGCGCTGGCAGGGCAATGACTGGATGGCGGGCGGTTTATCCACCGCACCGTTTGCCATGAGTTCCTACGCGGCGCTCGACGAAATCATTGGCCGAATCGGCGATCGAAAACAGTTTCCGGATGTGAAGCAAATTGTCATCGCCGGTCACTCCGGCGGCGCTCAGGTGGTGCAGCGATACGCGTTGCTGGGCCACGACCAGCCAGCGCTCAAGGCGGCCGACATACAGGTGCGTTACGTCATTGCCAACCCGTCGTCTTATGCGTACTTCGATGAACGACGACCAGTGGCGTTCAACCACGCCGGTTGCCCGAATTTCAATCGCTGGAAATATGGGCTGGCGAATTTACCCGCCTATGCCGAAGGGCAAACGGCCAAGCAGTTGAAGGAAATCTATGTCAAACGTGATGTCGTTTATCTAATCGGACAGCAGGATAACGACCCTAAGCAGCCGGCGCTGGATAAAAGCTGTGAAGCCCAAGCTCAGGGAGCCAATCGATTGGCTCGCGGGCGCAATTATTTTGCTCACCTGAAGCGGCTGCAACCTCAAGGATTGAATCAGCAACTGATTGAAGTGCCCGGGGTCGGGCATGACGGGGATGGGATGTTCAACTCGCCGCAGGGGCGCAAGGCGTTGTTCAGTCAGTGAGTTTTTGTGGTGGCTGAACCGAAGCCATCGCGAGCAGGCTCGCTCCCACAGGTTTTGTGTTGGACAAAGTATTGTGATCAACACAGAACCTTGTGGGAGCGAGCCTGCTCGCGATTAAGCCCTCAAGCCGACAACATTTCCCGCAACGCCACGCAATCCGCCGCATGCCAATCCGCCAACTCCGGCCAGGGATTATCCGGCAGGTTCACCAACACCGTCCGCGCCCCTGCCGCCCGACCGCAATCCAGATCAAAGCGGTAATCACCGACCATCACCAGCTCGCTGGCCGGGACATTCCAGGCCTGGGCCAACTTCAACAAACCGCCGGGATGCGGTTTTGGCGGTGCTTCATCGCGGCCCAGTACATCCTCCGCCGCGAAGCAGTCAGCCAAGCCGATCGCCTCTAGCGTGACATGCGCCAGTTCGCGCGCATTGCGCGTGAGAATGCCCAGGCGATAACCGCGCCCGGCCAGCTCGCGCACCAGTTCTACCGCGCCCGGTGCCGCTTTCGAACCCAGTGCCAGGTCGCGTTCATGTTCCAGCAACCACGCATGTTTGGCGGCGGCCTCATCGGCCGGCAGCGCGGCGAGGTGGGTCAGGATGTCGTCATCGGCAGGAATCGCCAACGCCACGCGGATCGCCGCGAAGTCATGCACGGCCACCGTCAGGGTGCCGTCCATGTCGAACACCCAGTGCCGCACCTCGGCCAGGCTCATGCCCAATCCTTGCGGTGGCGAATCAGGCCTTCCTGAGTGACCGACGCCACCAGTTGCCCGGCACGATTGAACACGCTGCCACGGGAGAAACCGCGGGAGTTGCCCGCCCAAGGGCTGTCCATCGCATACAGCAACCAATCATCGGCACGTAGATCCTGATGGAACCACAGCGCGTGATCGAGGCTGGCGACCTGCATGTCTTTCTGCCAGACCGATTTGCCATGGGGCTGCATCGAGGTGGTCAGCAACCCGAAATCCGAAGCGTAGGCCAGCAGGTATTTATGCAGCGCCGGGGAGTCGGCCAAGGCACCGTCGGCGCGAAACCAGACGTACTTGATCGGATCGGACGGCTGCGGGTTGTAGGGATCTTTCTCGGTGATCGGGCGAAACTCGATCGGCTTCGGGCACAGGAATTTTTCGCGCATGTGCTCAGGGATCAGGTGCGCGCGCTGCTGAGTGAGTTCCAGCTCCGAGGGCAGGTTTTCCGGGCCGACCACAACCGGCATCTCGGCCTGGTGCTGGAAGCCTTCTTCGTCGTACTGGAACGACGCACTGCAAGTGAAAATCGGGTTGCCCTTCTGGATCGCCGTCACCCGGCGCGTGCTGAAACTGCCGCCATCGCGCACCCGGTCAACCTGATAAACCACAGGCAACGCGGAATCGCCGGGGCGCAGGAAATAACCGTGCATCGAATGCACATGACGCGCTTCTTCGACCGTCTGACTGGCCGCCGACAGGGATTGGCCGATCACCTGACCGCCGAACAGCTGACGAAAACCCAGGTCCTGGCTGCGGCCACGGAACAGGTTTTCTTCGATCGGTTCCAGGGTCAGCAGGTCAACCAGATCATCCAACACTTGGCTCATTCAGACTCTCCTCACACAACGCATGCCGCGCAGTCTTGGCTGCGACGGTCGATTCAATTTCTGGCCAGGGCCCACGGCAGCCATTGTAAACGTCCGTGTCGGCTTAGCCATGCAAGGTTTGCAGCCATTGTTCACGGGTGATGCGGTACAACGCATGGTGACGCAGGGGATGATCGGCCGCGAGCATCGGGTGCTCGAAATCACCGGCTGAATCATGATGCATGCCGATGGCCTGCATGACTTTCTGCGACGGCATGTTGGTTTCGGTGGTGAAGGACACCACTTCTTTCAGCGCCAACCGATCAAACCCGCAGCGCAGAGCGGTCCACGCCGCTTCACTGGCGTAACCAAGGCCCCAGTGCTCGCGAGCCAGGCGCCAGCCGATTTCGGTGGCCGGGGCAAAGCGCGCGTCGAAGCCAACCACGGCGAGCCCGGTAAAACCGATAAATGCCCCGGTGTCCTTGCGCTCCAGCGCCCAGAAACCGAAGCCATGTTCGGCAAAATGGCCACGAATCCGTCCGATCAGCGAGGCACTTTCCAGTCGACTCAAAGGCGCCGGAAAATAACGCATCACCTGTGGATCGGCGCACATCGCCGCAAACTCCGGCAAATCCTCATCGCTCCACTGCCGTAACAGCAGTCGCGCGCTCTCGAGTTCCAGTATCGGTTCCATCGTGCTCCCCCGTTCCCATGCCACAAGTCTACAACGCTGGTAGGATCCGTCCTTCATTCCTACGTTAATTCGTCATGCCCCTGCCCCTGATCTACCACGAAGACTACAGCCCCGAGTTCCCGGCGGATCACCGCTTCCCCATGGACAAGTTTCGCCTGCTGCGCGATCACCTGGTGGACAGCGGACTGACTCGCGACGCCGACCTGCTGCGCCCCGACCTCTGCCCGCCAGAGATTCTCGCGCTCGCACATGACCCTGCGTATATCGAACGCTACATGGGCGGCGAGTTGTCCCGTGAAGACCAGCGACGCCTCGGCCTGCCGTGGAGCGAAGCCCTGGCCCGGCGCACGGTGCGGGCGGTTGGCGGCTCGCTGCTGGCGGCCGAGCAGGCGCTGGAGCATGGTTTGGCCTGTCATCTGGCTGGCGGCACCCATCACGCGCATTACGACCATCCTGCCGGGTTCTGCATCTTCAATGACCTGGCGGTGATCAGCCATTTCCTGCTGGAAAGCGGCCGTGTGAATCGGGTGCTGATCTTCGACTGCGATGTGCATCAGGGCGACGGGACTGCACGGATCCTGCACAACACCCCCGAAGCGGTGACCGTTTCCCTGCACTGCGAGAAGAACTTTCCTGCGCGCAAAGCCGAAAGTGACTGGGACATTCCACTGCCCAAGGGCATGGGCGATGCCGATTACCTGAAGGTGGTGGACGATGCGCTGAATTATTTGCTGCCGCTCTACCAACCTGACCTGGTGTTGTACGACGCCGGCGTCGATGTGCACAAGGATGACGCACTCGGTTATCTAAAGCTGACAGACGAAGGCGTCGCCGCCCGCGATGAAAGCGTGATGCGCCATTGCCTGGGCCGGGATATCCCGGTGGTCGGGGTGATCGGCGGCGGCTACAGCAAGGACCGCAAGGCGTTGGCGCGCCGTCATGGAATCCTGCATCACAGTGCGCAACGGGTCTGGCAGTCATCAGGTTGTCATTGAGGTCTGGGTCTTTACCCACAATGCCTGTGGAACTGCCTGTGGATAACCTGAGTGAAAGGGCCTACAGGCTATGTGCTGTGTAGCCTACAGAACACTGGTTGTTTTTTGATCACTATCTTATAAACACAACAGAACCCATGTGGGAGTGAGCCTGCTCGCGATAGCGGAGGCACATCCAGTAATTGAAGTGACGGTCAGATCGCTATCGCGAGCAGGCTCACTCCCACAGGGAATGGTGCTGGTAGAATGCGCGGCTTATTCCGCCAAGCCGCAGCTCTCGCCATGACCCAATCCGCCGCCCTCTCCCCTCACGTCGCCATCATCGGCGGCGGCCCCGCCGGTTTGATGGCCGCCGAAGTGCTGAGCCAGGCCGGGGTCAAGGTTGACCTGTACGACGGCATGCCGTCAGTAGGGCGAAAATTCCTCCTGGCCGGCGTCGGCGGCATGAACATCACCCATTCCGAAGCCTACCCGGCATTTCTCTCACGCTACGCCGAACGCGCGCCGCAGATTGCGCCACTGCTGCGTGGCTTCGGTGCCGATGCGCTGTGCCAATGGATTCATGACCTGGGCATCGAAACCTTTGTCGGCAGCTCCGGGCGAGTCTTTCCTACAGACATGAAAGCCGCCCCCCTATTGCGCGCCTGGCTCAAACGCCTGCGAGACAGCGGCGTCGTTATCCATACCCGCCACCGCTGGCTCGGCTGGGATGACAGCGGTGGATTGCGCATCGCCAGCCCTGAAGGCGAAAAAACCGTCAAACCTGACGCCACCTTGCTGGCCCTCGGTGGCGGTAGCTGGTCGCGGCTGGGCTCGGACGGCGCCTGGATGCTGGCGCTGGAACAACACGGCGTAGGACTCGCGCCGCTGCAACCGAGTAATTGCGGCTTCGAGGTGCAGGCCTGGAGCGAGTTGATGGTCAGCAAATTCGCCGGCGCCCCGCTGAAAAACATCGCCATTGGCCTCAATGACGACGTGCCGCGGCTCGGGGAGTGTGTGATTACAGCAACCGGGATCGAAGGCAGTTTGATCTACGCCTTGTCCGCGCCAATCCGCGAAGCCATCAATCAGCACGGCTCGGCAACCATTCACCTGGACCTGTTGCCGGGCAAGCCTGTGGATAAAGTACAGTCTGCGCTGTGCAAACCGCGTGGTTCACGCTCAATGTCCAAGCACCTGCACAGTCAGCTCGGCATTGATGGCGTGAAAGCGGCGTTGCTGCGCGAACTGACGCCAGCCGAACACTTCGCCGATCCGGCGCTGCTGGCCAAAGCGATCAAGGCGTTACCACTGATTCTGGTGAAAACCCGCCCACTGGACGAGGCCATCAGCACTGCCGGTGGCGTGCTGTTCGAAGCAATGGATGAGCGTTTGATGCTCAAGCAACTGCCCGGCGTGTTCTGCGCAGGAGAAATGCTGGATTGGGAAGCGCCGACCGGCGGCTATCTGCTGACCGCGTGTTTCGCCAGTGGGCGAGCGGCGGGGTTGGGGATGGTGGAGTGGTTGAAGCACAAGGCTTGAAACCGAGTTGACCCCTTCGCGAGCAAGCCCGCTCCCACACTGGATCTGTGTCGTGCACAAATCCCTTGTGGGAGCGGGCTTGCTCGCGAAGGCGGCCTAACAGACGCCGCGTGTATTCAAGGCTTCTTCTTACGCGGCCCGGTATTAAACACCGGCACCTTGCGCACAGGTTTGATCGAAGGCTCCGGCGCCGACGCATCCCCACTCTCGACCCACTTACCCAGATTGCGTTTACCGCCACCGGAGGTCTTCGGCTTCTTCGGTTTTTTCGGCTTCTTGACGACCTGACCGCTGGCATCGGTATCCGGCACCCGGTGCTCAGGCTCGAAGTCATGCTCCATCTGGCGAGGCAATGTCTGACGGGTCAACGTCTCGATGGCCGACAGCAGATTCACTTCATCAGCGCAGACCAGCGAAATCGCCTGCCCGGTTGCACCCGCGCGACCGGTACGGCCGATCCGGTGGATGTAGTCCTCCGCCACGATCGGCAGGTCGAAGTTGACCACCAATGGCAAATCTTCGATATCCAGACCACGGGCTGCAACGTCGGTGGCCACCAGAATCTGCACTTCACTGGCCTTGAAACGGTCCAGTGCGCGCTGACGGGTTGCCTGAGGTTTGTCGCCGTGGATGCCGTCGGCATTGACGCCCAGGCCCTGGAGTTTTTCCACCAGCGCGTCCACGCCATTGCGGGTCTTGGCGAACACCAGCACCTGCTTCCACTTGCCCTTGCGCAGCAAGTGGATGAACAGCTCCGGCTTGCGCTTCTTGTCCACCGTCACCACCCATTGCTTGACGGTGCTGGCAGCCACGTTGCGCGGGCTGACTTCGATGCTCAACGGATCGTTGAGCATTTGTCCGGCCAGCAAACGGATCGCGTCGGAGAATGTCGCGGAGAACAACAGCGTCTGACGTTGCTTGGGCAGCACGCGGTAGATATTCCCCAGTTCCTCGGAGAAACCCAGATCAAGCATGCGATCGGCTTCGTCCAGGATCAGGGTTTGCAGCTGATTGAACTTGAGGGCCTTCTGGCGATACAGGTCAAGCAAACGACCCGGCGTCGCCACCAGCACGTCAACACCCTTGCGCAGCTTCATCATTTGCGGGTTGATGCTGACGCCGCCGTACACCGCGTAAGTGCTCAACGGCAGATTCTCGGCGTACTGACGCACGGCTTCGTGAACCTGTTCGGCCAATTCGCGGGTCGGCACCAGGATCAGTGCGCGCACCGAGTTGGACGCCACTTTCGGCCCTTCCATGGCCAGTAATTGCAGGAGCGGCAGCGCGAAGCCGGCGGTCTTTCCAGTCCCGGTCTGGGCGGCGGCCATCAGGTCGCGACCGGCCAGCACCGCCGGAATGGCTTGCGCCTGAACCGGCGTCGGGGTCTGGTAGCCGAGCGTCTCGAGAGAGCGCAGCAAGGGTTCGATCAGGCCAAGGGAGGCGAAAGTCATGGGATTACCGTAGGAAAATTCAGCGCGGGTGTGCAATGGCGCGCAGTTTACCCTAATTCACACTCGATTCTGTCTGCACCACGGCCGCAGGTCTTTCCGGCGCCCGGCGCCACTGCGGCAAACCGATCAACACCACGGCGCTGATGATCACCAACATGGCCAGCGCTTCTTCTATCCCGATGGTCTCGCCGACAAACACGATCCCCAGCAACACCGCCACCGCTGGGTTGACGTAGGCATAACTGGTGGCCGCCGCCGGACGCACGTTTTTCAACAGATACATATAAGCGTTGAAAGCGATGATCGAGCCGAAGAAGGTCAGGTAGGCCAGGGCCGCCCAGCCTTCGATCGGGGGCATGGCTTGCAGATGCTCACCGCTTACCGCACTGCCGATCAGCAGCGCTACACCGCCGACCAGCATTTCCACGGCACTGGCCATCGCGCCTTGGGGCAGCGGTAAGTGTTTGCTCCACACCGAACCGAAGGCCCAGGACGCTGCGGCGAATATCAGCAAGGCGGCACCCAACGGGCTCGATTGCAAGTTGGAACCGAGATTGAGCATGGCAATGCCGATCAGCCCGAGCGCAATCCCGGCCCATTCGAGACGGGTATTACGCGCGCCCCAGAAATATCCGCAGAGCAAGGTAAACAGCGGCACCGTCGCCACCGCCAACGCAGCCACACCCGAGGCCACGCCCGTGTGCTCGGCCACGCTCACCGCGCCGTTACCGAAACTCAGCAGCAAAATCCCGATGATCCCGGCGGCTTTCCACTGTGGCCAGGTCGGTGCCGGCGCCCCGCGCCAGCGCAGGAACGCGTACATCAGCGTCCCGGCGATCACGAAGCGGATACCGGCGAGCAGCAGCGGCGGCCAGTACTCCACACCGATGCGAATCACCAGGTAAGTCGACCCCCAAATCACGTACAACGCGAAAAAGGCAGCGATCAACGGTAAGGGAAAACGACGTAAGCCAGGCATGGGGCAGCTCGTAGGCAAGACAAGTGAGCAGCTATTCTAGAAAGGCCAGTCGCTTAAAATAAGTTACAAAACCTGTTTATAGCGCCGGTACACTTTTCAAAACACGGAGTTCATCGCTATAAACCGTGTTTTCGAAAGTCAGCCATTTTTCAGGAATCCGACGATGGACAAATACGACCGCATGCTCCTCAGCGCCCTGTTGGAAAACGGTCGTGCGTCCTACGCCGACCTGGCGCGCAAAGTGAACCTGTCCGCCCCCGCCGTGGCCGAGCGCGTGGCCAAACTGGAAGCTTGCGGGGTGATCACCGGTTACCAGGCGAAAGTCGACATGGCCAAGCTTGGCTTGCCGATCCAGTGCGTGATCGAACTGCGCCTGAACCAACACGGTAATCAGAAGGCCTACGACGACCTGATCAAAATCCCACAACTGACCGAATGCCACCGGGTGACGGGTGATCCCTGCGTGATCATGCAAGCGGCGGTGGGTTCGATGCCGGAGTTGGAAGAGCTGATCAACCGGATCGCCAAGTTCGGGTTCAGCAAGACGTCGATTGTGTTGTCGAGCGCGATAGAGAAGCGCGTGCCGCTGGGGCAGTTGGAAGGAAAACCCTGATCAGATCGTTCCCACGCTCTGCGTGGGAATGCCTCAATGGACGCTCTGCGTCCGCTTTGGGACGCGGAGCGTCCCGGGCTGCATTCCCACGCGGAGCGTGGGAACGATCAGTGGTGGTGAATTTAGAACCCGCGATGGCGCTTGAGATGCTCATTGATCTTCGCCGCCGGCACTTTTTGCAAGCTCACCAGCAGATCATGTGACAACTCGCGCAACCCGTGTTTCTGCCGCAGTTCCTGGGCCAGATACGCCGTCAGGTTGGCCGCCATTTCAGCATCGGCCATCGCCCGGTGAGCCTTGCCGGTGTGAGGCAGGCTGGCGAACGTGGTGAGGGTGCCGAGTTTGTGGTTCGGCGCGGCGGGCATCAAACGGCGGGCGAGGAGCAGCGAGCAGGCAAAGTTCTGCAAGCGTGTGCGTTTGATTCGCCCCAGCTCAAAGTCCCAGAACTTCTGGTCGAACGCGGCGTTGTGCGCCAGCAGCGGTGTGATCCCGACGAATTCGTTGACTTCGTTCATCACCTGCTCCGCCGATGGCGCGGTGCGCAGCATGGCGTTGCTGATGCCGGTGAGTTGTTCAATGAAGGCCGGGACGCGCACGCCGGCATTCATCAGGCTTTGGTAACGCTCGACGATGCGCCCCTGTTCAAGGATCACCACGGCAATTTCCGTGGCCCGGCAGCTGCTGCTCGGGGAGATCCCGGTGGTTTCAAAGTCGATGACTGCTATGCGTTCCAAACCTGTTTCAACTCCGTAAAAATCAATTCTTGAGCAGCAACGCGCCTTCGATCGGCACGTAGCGGCTGGCGGCGCGGATCAGCGAGTTGGCCGTCAGGCCCGGCACGCCGTAGGCCACGGCTTGCACACCGTGCTTGGTGATGATGCGCTCCAGCAGCATGTCGAAATCACCGTCACCGGAGGCCAGCACCACTTCGTCGACATGATCGGCGGCGTCCATGATGTCGAGGGTGATGCCAACGTCCCAGTCGCCTTTGGCCGAGCCATCGCTGCGCTGGATGTAGGGCTTGAGCTTCACGACGAAACCGAGGTTGCGCAGGATCTGCTGGAATTGCTGCTGTTTGCTGTCGCCACGATCGATGGCGTAGGCGTAGGCCTCGACGATCTCGCCCTGTTTGCTGATATCAGCCCACAGCGCGGCATAGTTGAAATGGCAACCATAGGCCTGACGCACGGTGTAATAGAGGTTCTGGACATCGGCGAACACTGCGATTTTTTTCACCGGTCATCCTCGTTGGCGCGCCGCAGCGCAGGCAGGATCAGGCACCAGGCCCGAAAAGTTGCCCAGTATGCCAGCCTGAAGGATTGTTCCGCGAATAATCGGCCGTGTGGCGAGGGAGCTTGCTCCCGCTGGACTGCGTAGCAGGCCCTTAGGTTCTAAAGCAAGGGGCGCTTCGCACCCCAGCGGGAGCAAGCTCCCTCGCCACAGTGAATCAGACGAAGGAATCGTCGTCGCCGCCGAAGAACGATGAGCTGTCATCGCTGTAGTCGGCGTCGGTGAAGCCGCCCTGATCACTGGAGTTGTCAGCCACGCGCTGATCCTCGCCCGAGCCGTTGTCACCGCTCTGATCGTTGACCTGAGCCGGTTCTTCCTTGGTGACCTCAGCCACTTCCGGCTGCTGGTTCTGATGGAACAGGCTGCTGATGCCTTGCGCCAGCATCACGCCACCGGCCACACCGGCGGCGGTTTTCAGCGCACCACCGAGGAAACCACTGCCGGCAGGCTGTTGCTGGGCGTAATTCTGCCGAGGCGGTGCCGCACCGAAATTCTGTTGTGGCGGCTGCGAGTTGAACGACGGCCGCGCCGGTTCACGCCAGCCGCCACCACTCGATGCGGGTGGGCTTTGGGTGGGTGCTGGCTGCGGATCACGGGAACCGCCACCGAAGATGCTCGACAAGAAGCCACCGCTGCTCGGAGCTGCAGCCGCCGGCTGCGCCTTGGCCGATTGCAGTTCGGCCTGCAATTGCTCGACTTGCCGGGCGAGCTGTTTGTTCTGTTCGTCGAGGCTTTTGAGAGCCGCCTCTTGCACCAGAATCGCCTGGGTCATGAAATAGCCTGCCGCGGGCTGGCGAGTCAGGTGTTCCTTGATCCGCGCCTCGGCCTGGGCGTCGCGCGGGGCTGAGTCCGTTTCGGCCTGTTGCAGCCGGGAAAACAGTCCATCGATCAGGGTTTGTTCTTCGCTGTTCATGGCGACCTCGTAGATTGCCGGGAAAATCGTCGCCCTTTTCCACTGTGGAAAAGGTGCTCATCCGTAATGGAGGCTGATAAAGGATGTTTCAATGGTCTTTACCGAACGTTTACGTTTGCGCCTCAAAGCGCTTCATCGGTTAAAGTGGGCCACTGCTTCCAACCTGCGATACCGACTGATGAATTCGTTCGATGTACTGCGTGACTCACTGTATTTCTTCAAGCGCAATCTGGGCCAGATCGTGCGGCTGTGCCTGCCGCTGGTGATCTTCGAGGCGCTGCTGCAACAAGTGGTCGATCACTCCACCGAGCCGGACAGCTTTCCCGGTATCAGCGTGATGGTCGGCTTGCTGGTTTATCCGCTGTACACCGGCGCACTGATCCTGTTCCTCGATGCCCGCAGCCGTGGCGAGTCGCCGCGCATTCGCGACCTGCTGTCGAGGTCCGCCTACTTATGGCCGCGTTTTGCCGTGCTGACGGCGCTCAATACGCTGCTGATCCTGATCGGCCTGTCGCTGTATTTCCTGCCGGGCATCTGGCTGATGGTGACCCTCGCGTTTGGCGAGTATTTGCTGGTGCTGCGCGGCATGGCACCGCTGGCGGCGATGAAGGAAAGCCTGCGCCTGACCCGCGGCAACTTTCTGCGCATTCTGGTGTGCATTCTCTGCGTAATGGGCCCGTTGTGGGTGCTCAAGGGCGCGACCCTGGCGGTTTATCCAGAACCGCAGAACGCGGTGATTTCCCTGCTGATCGACAGCGCCCACAGCTTCCTGCAACTGTTCGTCAGCGTGGTGCTGTTTCGCTTGTACATGTTGATCGACGAGGTGCCAGAAAAGATTGATCGACCTCTTTAAAGAACAACGTGCCCCTTGTAGCACTGCCTGTTTTGACCTGGGACATGGAGGACTGTGGCGAGGGGATTCATCCCCTCGCCACAGGGCCGCGGCTACAGGGGTGTGTTTTGGCTAATTGTTGGGAGGGCCGTTTCGCCCTTGGGATTAAACCCGACGCTCGGTTATGCTCGGGGTCAACTTTTGTAACGCTATAAGCCGAGCCATGACCCGTCTGCTGCGCTACACCCTGCTGGGCCTGTTGATCGCGACCGGCCTGATGGCCTTGCTGATCTACAACCTGACCTGGCGCCCCGAAGCCAAGGAAGCCTTGCCGGTCAGTTGCAACGCCCAGGCTCCGACGCTGGTGCCCGGTCAGGCGCTGAAGGTGATGACCTGGAACGTCCAGTACCTGGCGGGAAAACGCTACGTGTTCTGGAATGACCTGGCGGCCGGCAATGACGAAAAACCCACGCCCGAAGACATGGCCTTCAGCCTCGATGAAGTGGCGCGGGTGATCCGTGACGAGCAACCGGACGTCGTGCTGTTGCAGGAGCTCGATGAAGGCGCCAAGGCCAGCGATTACCAAAACCAGTTCAAGCTGCTTCAGGAACGAGTCGCGGACCTGTATCCATGCAGCGCCCACGCCTTCGACTGGAAAGCCGATTTCGTGCCTGAGCCGCACATTTTCGGCAGCGTCGGCCGGCAGTTGGTCACCCTCAGCCGCTACCAGATAAAACAGGCCGAACGCCTGCAATTACCGGTCGCACCGGCCAATTTCATCAGCCGTCAGTTCAAACCGAAAAATGCCTTGCTGGTCACGTATCTGCCCTTGAGCGACGGTGGTCAGCTAGCGGTGCTCAATACTCATCTGGACCACGTTCTCCCGCCAGACGAAACACTGCAGTCCCAGGTGTCGGCCATCGTCAAAGTCCTCGACAAGCTCGAAAGCCGGAGCACGCCGTGGTTGATCGGTGGCGACTTCAACCTGTTGCCGTTGGGGCAATATCGACGTCTGCCCGACGAGCAACGCACGCCCTACTCCGCCGACAGTGCGCTGCATGTGCTGTGGGACAAATACCCGATGATCCCGACCAACAACGAAGCCAGCGGCATCGACCGGGCGCGGTGGTTGACCCATTACCCGAATGATCCGGGCTTGAATGGCCCGGACCGGACTGTCGACTACCTGTTCTACAGTCCGCGGATCAAACGGGTCGAGGCAACGGTGAGGCAGGACGATACCTTGCGGATTTCCGATCATTTGCCAGTAATTGCCCGGTTCCTCTTGCCAGCGGCGCCCTAACCTCGGATCAATGCAAAACCTGTGGGAGCGGGCTTGCTCGCGAAGGCGATTTATCATTCAACATTGATGTCGGCTGACCCACCGCTTTCGCGAGCAAGTCGAATCGTCGCACCGCCGCTCCCACAGGGATTTGTGCACGGTCAATGCGCCTCCTCCAGCTCATCGTGCAATAGCCCGAAGATCTTGCGCTTCATGTCAATAAACGAGCGTTCCATGACCATGTCCAGCGTCCGTGGGCGTTCGATCGGCACGTCCAGAATCTGCTTGATCCGACCCGGCCGAGCGCCCATCACGTAGACCCGATCACCCAGCAGAATCGCCTCGTCGATATCGTGAGTCACGAACAACACGGTCTTCTTGCTGTTGCCCCAGACCCGCAACAACAGCTGCTGCATTTGCAGGCGCGTCTGGCTGTCGAGCGCACCAAAGGGCTCGTCCATGAGCAGGATTTGCGGGTCGTTGGCCAGCGCCCGAGCAATCGCCACGCGCTGCATCATGCCGCCGGACAGTTGCTTGGCGTAGTTGTCGGCAAACCCGGACAGGCCCACTTCGTTGACGTAGTAATCGACGATCTCCTTGCGCTGGGCGGCGGCCATGCCGCGACGCTTGAGGCCGAACTCGACGTTCTGCCGCACCGTCAGCCACGGGAACAGCGTATAGCTCTGGAACACCATGCCGCGATCCGCACCCGGCCCCTGAACTTGCTGGCCACCGACGTAGATCTCGCCTTCCGTGGGCTCATTCAAACCCGCCGTGAGGTACAGCAGACTCGACTTGCCGCAGCCCGAAGGCCCCACCAGCACGGCGAATTGCTGGTCCGGCACTTCGAACGACACCTGATCCAGCGCGGTGAACACGCCACCGTCGGGCTTTTGATAGCGAAGGCTGACCTTGTCCACTTGCAGCCGTGGTGCGGCGTGCACCGGGGCGGGTTGTGGCGTGATGAAACGAGGGTTGACGGCGCTTACTGAGCCCATGCGGCGATCCTCAGACGAAGGAAACGGAACAGTTGATCGGTGACCAGGCCCAGCAGGCCGATGATCGCGATTGCCAGGAAAATCACATCCACTTGAAAGCCGCGCATGGCTTTAAGGCTCAAGTAGCCCAGACCGCTGGAAGCCGCGACCAGCTCGGCAACCACCAGGTAAGTCCAGGCCCAGCCCATGGTCACGCGCAAGGTGTCGAGCACACCCGGCAACGACGCTGGGGCGATCACATGCAGCACCGCATCGCGGCGGTTCGAACCCAAGGTGTAGGACGCGTTGATCAGGTCCTTGGAGATGCCTTTGGACACGTCCGCGATCATCACCAGTTGTTGGAAAAACACGCCGAAGATGATCACCGAAACCCGCTGCTCCAGACCGATGCCGATCCACAGGATGAACAGCGGCACGAACGAAGTGACCGGCAGGTAGCGGATGAAATTGACCATCGGCTCAAGGAACGCCTGGACGATACGGAAGCTGCCCATCAGCAACCCCAGCGGCACCGCCACCAGCGACGACACGATGAAGCCGACCATCACCACTTCGAGGCTGGCCCACACATGCAGACCGAGCGTGCCGTCGCGACTCAGGCGCACGGCGGCCTCGACCACCGCGCCCGGTGTCGGCAGGAACATGCCCGGCACCACGCCGCCGTAAGACAACCCGGCCCACAGGCCGACCAACAACACCCAGGCCAGACCGCTCGCGCTCCAGATCACCGACACCGGCAAACCGGTCTTGGGCGTGATGCAGCGGCTCAGCCATGAATTGCGCTTGAACATGCGAACCTCCTAGAGCGGGCTGACGAAACGGTTGTCGATCAGGTCGTCATGGCTGACGTTGTAGGGTTTGCCCTGCAATTCGCTAGCGGTCTCGTTGGCCAGTTTGATCAGCAGTTCGCTGTCGCCCGGTTTGCCCGGCGAGCCGAGGAGTTTCTCGCTCATGGCCTGATCGTAGAAGCGCACGCCCTGTGCGGCAGCGGCCAGCTCCTTGGGATCGGCGAGGTAACCGCCGACGCCTTTGGCCATGATTTTGTAGGCTTCTTGCGGATGGTCCTTGGTGTACTGCACGGCCTTGTACAGACCGGCCACCAACGCCTTGACGTCTTCCGGCTGCTTTTCAATGACCGTGCAGTTGAGCGCGACCACGTCGACAATCACTCCCGGCGTACTGCTGCTGTCGATCAGCACTTTGCCTTTTTGCTTATTGCGGACCATCGACAGATGCGGTTCCCAGGTCACGGCGGCGGGCACGCGACCGGCGATGAACGCGGTGGCTGCATCGTCAGCCGTCATGTTCTGCACGGTGATGTCGCTCATTTTCATGCCGTGTTTTTTCAGCAGGTACGACAGCCAGAACTGCGAAGTCGAACCTTCGTTCACCGCCACGGCCTTGCCTTTCAGCTCCTGCAAACTCTTGACGTCCTTGCCGACCAAAACACCGTCGCCACCATGGCTGTCATCCAGTGCAGCCACAGCCTTGAAGCAGAATTGCGGGCGGTACTTGAGCACTTCGTCGATGGTCGACGCCGAGCCCGACAACTCGCCCGAGGCTTGCGCGGCCATGTACATCGAAGCCTCTTCGACGACGGGCAATTCGACGGTCAAACCGTTTTCCTTGAAGTAGCCCAGGTCCTGAGCCAGGTAGAGCGTGCCGTATCCGACCCACGTGGTGTGGCCGATAGAGAGGGTGCCGGCCTGGGCGCTGGTAGCGACCGTCGCGGCGATGGCGGTGACCGCCAGTGGATGAGTGATGCAGTTCAGCAAGGACTTGATCATGGAGCACTCCCAAAGCTGTTGATTTAGTTTTGTCATGGGCAGTACGGCCAGCGGCCTTGGAGAAGTGCTGCCACCTGCGGTCTCTGGTGGACCTTTCGGTGAACAGCGTTTGGCTGACTGGCGAGGTCGATGTTGGCCCAAGGCCGGGAGAAGGAAAATCAGGAAATATGTCGTTGGGAGTGATGAAAAAACTGGGTAGCGTGCGCCGTAAAAGGGCGCTGTGGGCGGGGATGCCCGAGGCGGGTGCAAGCCAAGAGAATCAGGGGGTTTATTGTAGGAATGATCGTTCCCACGCTCCGCGTGGGAATGCAGCCCGGGACGCTCCGCGTCCCTGTCGACGTGACGCAGAGCGTCACCGGAGGCATTCCCACGCGGGAGCGTGGGAACGATCAGTGGAGATCAGAGCCGACCGTATTCCTGCGCCGTACGATCAACCGCTTTCAGGGTTTTGCCGACCAGTTCATCCACCTCTTCCCGACTGGCAATCAACGCCGGCGCCATGATCATCCGCCCCAACGTCGAGCGAATAATCACCCCCTCTTCAAAGCCAATCGTGCGGCAACGCCAGGCAATGTCGCCTTCATTGGCAAAGCGCTTGCGACTGGTCTTGTCCTCAGCCAATTGCAGCGCCGCGACCATGCCGACACCCTGAATATCGCCCACCAACGGGTGATTGCCGAACACCTCGCGCAAGCACTGTTGCAGGTACGGCCCGATGTCATCCTTGACCCGCGCCACCACCCCTTCATCGCGCAATGCCGTGAGGTTGGCGATGGCCACCGCCGCCGCCACCGGGTGCCCGGAGTAGGTCAAGCCGTGGGCAAACACCCCGCCCTGCTCCACCAGTACCTGAGCCATTTTCTTCGACAGAATCAGACCGCCCATGGGGATGTAACCCGAGGTCAAACCCTTGGCGATCGACAGCGTGTCCGGCTCGAAACCGAAGTGCTCGTGGGCGAACCATTCGCCGGTGCGGCCGAAGCCGCCGATCACCTCGTCAGCGCACAACAGCACGTCGTACTTGCGGCAGATGCGCTGAATTTCCGGCCAGTAACTCTCGGGTGGAAAGATCATCCCGCCAGCGCCCTGGAACGGTTCGGCGATAAACCCGGCAACCTTGTCCGCGCCGAGTTCGAGAATCTTCGCTTCCAGTTGCTGCGCCGCCCGCAGGCCAAATTCGGCCGGGATCAGGTTGCCCTCGTGGGCGAAAAAGTACGGCTCATCGATGTGTTCGATGTCGGGGATCATGCCGCCCATTTCATGCATGAATTTCATGCCGCCGAGCGCTGTCGCTGCCAGGGTCGAGCCGTGGTAACCGTTCCAGCGACCGATCATGATTTTCTTCTCGGGCTTGCCGAGGATCGTCCAGTAACGACGCACGGTGCGGATCAGCACCTCGTTGGCCTCGGAGCCGGAGTTGGTGTAGATCGCGTGGCTGTAGTGCCCCGGCAACAGGCTGAACAGCAGCTCCGAAAGCTCGATCACCTGCGGGTGGGTGGTGTGGAAAAACATGTTGTAGTACGGCAACTGCTCCAGCTGCCGGGTCGCGGCGGCGGCCAGGTCCTTGCGCCCGTAACCGAGGTTGGTGCACCACAATCCGGACATGCCGTCGAGGTAACGCCGACCATCGTTGTCCCACAGGTGCAGGCGCTCGCCACGGACCATCACTCGGGGCCCTTCATCGTTGAGCGCTTTTTGATCGACGAATGCGTGGATGTGGTGCGCAGCATCGGCGGCCTGGTAGTCGCGGGTTTCACGTGGTGTGGTCATCGCCAGTTCTCCGTTTTGTTATGAGCGGCTGTTATGTGCGCAGCTGAAACCAGGTGGTCTTCAACTGGGTGTATTTATCGAATGAATGCAGCGACAGGTCGCGGCCGAAACCGGATTGTTTGCCGCCCCCGAAAGGCACGGTCACGTCCAGCGCATCGACGCTGTTGACCGACACCGTGCCGGCTCGCAATTGTCGCGCCACGCGGTGGGCGCGATTGAGGTCGTCGGTCCACAGCGACGCCGCCAAGCCGTAGACGCTGTCGTTGGCCAGTTGCAAGGCGTGGGCCTCATCATCGAACGCCGTGACCGCTAGCACCGGGCCGAACACTTCATCGCGAAACAGCGGCATGTCCGGGCTCACGCCAGTGAAAATCGTCGGCTGAATGAAGTTGTCGGTGCCGTTGAAAACCGATTGTCGACCGCCGCACACCTTGGTCGCGCCTCGGCTCTCGGCGTTTTGGATGAACTTCATGATGCGTGCGGTTTGACGGCTGTCGACGATGGCTCCGGCGCGACTCGACGGGTCCAATGGATCACCCGGTTGCCAGCGCTCGGCCTGCACTTTGAGGCGCTCGACGAACTCGTCATGGATCGACCGCTCCACCAGCAACCGCGAGTTGGCCGAGCACACTTCACCCTGATTGAAGAAGATCCCGAACGCGGCTTTCTCGGCAGCGAGGTCGAGGTCCTGACAATCGACGAACACCAGATTGGCGCTCTTGCCGCCGCACTCCAGCCACACCTGTTTCAGGTTCGATTGCGCGGAGTACTGCATGAAATATTTGCCGACTTCGGTGGAGCCAGTGAACACCAGACAATCGACATCCGGGTGCAAACCGAGGGCTTTGCCGGTCTGTTCGCCGAGCCCCGGCAGCACGTTCAGTACCCCGGCTGGCAGGCCGGCTTCCAGCGCCAGCTCGGCCAGACGCAGGGCGGAAAACGGTGATTGCTCGGCGGGTTTGAGGATCACCGAATTACCCGCCGCCAACGCCGGTGCGAGTTTCCACGCGGCCATGTCCAGCGGGAAATTCCACGGCACCACCGCAGCGACCACGCCCAGTGCTTCGCGGGTGATGGTCGCCAGCACGTTCTGCGCGCTCGGGGCGATCTGGTCGTAGAGTTTGTCGAGGCTTTCGGCGTACCAGCGAAACACCCCGGCGGCGCCCGGCACGTCGATGTTGTAGGCGTCCATCACCGGTTTGCCCATGTTCAGCGAATCGAGCAGCGCCAGTTCTTCGCGGTGGGTCATGATCAGATCGGCCAGGCGCAACAGCACTTGCTTGCGCTCACTCGGCGAACGCGCCGCCCAGGTGCCGGCCTCGAACACTTGCCGCGCATTGCGCACCGCAGCGTCTACGTCTTCTTCGCCGCACGCGGCCACGTTGGCCAGGCACTGGCCGGTGGCGGGGTTGATCGCGGTGAAGGTCTGCCCCGACTGCGCCGCACGGGGTTTGCCGTCGATCACGGCCTGATCGGGAAACCGCAGCGCAGCGGCTTTGTTTTGCCAGTCTGTAAGCTCGAACACGTTCAGATGCTCCATGGGCTTTTCTTGTGAATTGGATGGTGGCCCAGGCCTGTGTCGAGGAAAAATAGTAAAAATGTCTTCGCAGACCATGAAAAAACTGGGCAGCCGATCTCCCCGGTGGCGCGGTATGTGGTTATTGTTCAGGCACAACAACACCGTCGTCAGAACGGATGCAGTCGGCGCGAAAATTGCCTGGATGTCGACATCATCCACCCCGAGGTTTGCCGTGGCTGCCTACAACCTGCGTCAATTGAAGTACTTCATCACCACCGTCGAATGCGGCAGCGTCGCCGAGGCCTCGCGCAAGCTGTACATCGCCCAACCGGCGATTTCCACGGCGATCAAAGGCCTGGAAGACAGCTTCGGCGTGCAACTGCTGATCCGTCATCACGCCCAGGGCGTGTCCTTGACCCCCAGCGGTGCACGCTTCTACCGCAAGGCCCAGGAACTGCTGCGCATGGCCAAGGAGTTCGAACAGAACGCCCTCGCCGACAACGACGTGGTGGCCGGGCAAATCGATATCGGTTGCTTCGAAACGGTCGCGCCGCTGTACCTGCCGCAGTTGATTGCCGGGTTCTCGGCGCTGTATCCGGGGGTGAAAATCCGCATCCGCGACGGCGAGCAGCAAGAGCTGGTGCAAGGCTTGACCTCGGGCACCTTCGACCTGGCGATCCTGTATGAACACGACCTCGACGCCACCATCCAGACCGAACCCCTGATGCCGGCGCAACGGCCTTATGCGTTGCTGCCGGCGGATCATCGCTTTGCACAGCTCAAGCAAGTATCACTGCGCGATTTGTGCCTGGAGCCGATGATTTTGCTGGACGTGCAACCGAGCCGGACCTACTTCGTCAGCCTGTTCGAAGAGTTGGGGCTGACGCCGAACATTGCCTTCAGCTCACCGTCGATCGAGATGGTCCGGGGCATGGTCGGGCAAGGCTTCGGCTTCTCGATCCTGGTCACCCGGCCGCATTCGGAATGCACCTATGACGGCCAGAAAGTGGTGTGCGTGGACATCGTCGAAGACGTCACCGGCTCAGGGCTGGTGGCGGCGTGGTTGAAGCGCGGGCAGTTGACCAAACCGGCGCAGTTGTTTGCTGATTATTGCCGGGAGCAGTTGACGGCCAAGGCCGGGACCAGAGCTTAGCGCTTATGATCGTTCCCACGCTCTGCGTGGGAATGCCTCAAGGGACGCTCCGCGTTCCAGCAGCACCGCTGGCGTCGGGCCTGGCACCGAAGTGACGCGGAGCGTCACGGGATGCATTCCCACGCGGAGCGTGGGAACGATCAGCGATTCAGCTTTTACGGGGTTTGATCCGCGCGGTCGCTTCGGCCACCAGTGGATCATCCGGCCAATAGTGCTTCGGATACCGACCTTTCAAATCCTTCTTCACTTCGGCATACGTGCTACGCCAAAAGTTCGCCAGATCCTGGGTCACCTGCACCGGTCGCCTTGCCGGGGACAGTAGATGCAGTTTGACCACCTGCCGGCCACCGGCAATCCGCGGGGTCTCGGCCAGGCCGAACAGCTCCTGCAACCGCACCGCCAGAATCGGCGGCTGTTCGCTGTAATCCAGACGAATCGATGAACCCGAAGGCACGCTCAAATGGTGCGGCGCCAGCTCATCGAGCCGTTGCGGCAGCGGCCACGGCAGCAAGTTATGAACAATGCTCGACAGGTCCAGATTGGCGAAATGACTGAGCCGCGAGACTTTACCCAGATACGGCATCAGCCACTGTTCGAGGCTTTTGAGCAATGCAGCGTCGCTGACATCCGGCCATTCACTCTGCTCCTTACTGCCGAGGTCCAGCTGTCGCAGCAACGCCACGCGCGCTTGCCACTGACGCAGCTCTGGGGTCCACGGCAACAGCTCCAGGCCTTTGCGTCGCACCAGATTGACCAACGCCTGACTGCGGGCAGTTTCATCGAGCCCGGTCAACGGTTCGCGGCTGAGGATCAATTCACCGACCTTGCGCTGACGCTCGGCGCGCAACACGCCTTCGCGCTCATCCCAATCCAGTTGATCGACCACGCGCACTTGCTCGGCCAGCACCGAATCGAACAGCGCCGGATCGAAATCCGCCGCCAGATAAATCCGTTCTTCACGCTGGCCTTGACGACTGCCGAGATCGGCGATCACCAGCCACGGTTGCTTCATCAAACTGTCCGCTTCGGCGAACAACGCCGCACGGCCATTGGCCAAACGATACTCCGCGCCACCGGCACGACGCTGCTGGGCAACGCGGTCGGGATAGGCCAACGCCAACAGCGCGCCCAGCCAACGCGGATGATCCGGATCGCTGACCGGTTCCGACGCTTTACCCCGCAAGTAACCGCGATACTGCCGCGCCAGTTGCCGGGCACGCTGCACGCCACCCTGCGCGCCGCGTGCGGCCCGTTCTTCGCCAGACAACAGCACCAATCGGCTGTGCAGATCCGCCCCGGCGCCACGCAAGATATCCCGCTCGCCGAGCAAGGCCGCGACATCGCAGGCCATGTCGGCCAGGCCGAGCGCCTGACCGCGCAACAGCAAATGCGCGATGCGCGGATGCGCCGGCAGTTCGGCCATGGCCTGACCGTGACGGGTCAGCGCTTCGCCGTCCAATGCGCCCAGGCGCTCAAGCAAGTCCTGAGCCTGCGCGTAAGCGGCCGCTGGCGGTACGTCGAGCCACACCAATTGCCCCGGTGTCACGCCCCAGCGGCCGAGTTGCAACGCTAATCCGGCAAGGTCCGCCGAGAGGATTTCCGCGCTGGCGTAGGCCGCCAGTTGCTCGTGCTGATCCTGCGACCACAAGCGATAACACACGCCCGGTTCCAACCGCCCGGCCCGACCCGCGCGCTGAGTGGCGCTGGCTTTGGAAATACGCTGAGTGTCGAGGCGGGCCATGCCGCTGCCCGGATCGAAACGCGGCACCCGCGCCAGCCCGGCATCGATTACCACGCGCACGCCGTTGATGGTCAGGCTGGTCTCGGCGATGTTGGTCGCCAGCACCACTTTGCGTTTGCCGGCGGGGGCCGGATCGATCGCGGCGCGTTGCGCGGCCAGATCCAGTTCACCGTGCAACGGGCAGAGCAGAACTTGCGTGCTCTCGCCCAGCGCATCGGCGAGTTGCTGATGCACCCGACGGATTTCCGCCTGCCCCGGCAGGAATACCAGCACGCTGCCGGTCTCATCATTCAAGGCTTCGAGAATGGTCTGCACCAGTCGCGGCTCGATGAACTCACCGGGCTGGAACGGCCGCCCCCAGCGCATCGCCACCGGGTACATGCGCCCTTCACTGCGCAGGATCGGCGCGTCATCGAGCAACCCGGCCAGGCGCTCGCCTTCCAGGGTTGCCGACATCAACAGGATTTTCAGCGGCTGATCGTCGCGAAACAGCTCGCGGCCATTCAGGCTCAGGGCCAGCGCCAGATCGGCGTCGAGGCTACGCTCGTGGAATTCGTCGAAGATCACCAGGCCAACACCTTCGAGCGCCGGGTCGTCCTGCAAACGGCGGGTCAGAATGCCTTCGGTGACTACTTCGATACGGGTGTTGGGGCCGACTTTGCTGTCGAGACGAATGCGATAGCCGACGGTTTCGCCAACCTTTTCGCCCAGTTCACTGGCCAAGCGTTCCGCTGCTGCCCGCGCAGCCAAACGCCGCGGTTCGAGCATCAGAATGGTCTGCCCGGCCAACCAGGGCTCGTTGAGCAAGGCCAGTGGCACGCGGGTGGTTTTACCGGCGCCGGGCGGTGCTTCGAGCACGGCTTCGTGGCGTGTAGCCAAGGCTTCACGCAGGGCGGGTAAAACTTCATCAATCGGCAAAGAAATCATGCTGGCTCCAAAACAGAGCGGCGAGTATAACGGCGAACTGCTCGGCGTTAATCACGGTCCTAATTCATACAGGCGTCCTTTCGTTTTGAAATTACCCAGGAGATTTCATATGCGTGTTCCCTTTCGCTTGATTGGCGGTGTATTGGTCGCGACGTTGCTGACCCAGGTGACCGCTTGCGGATCGATTTTCTACCCTGACCGTCGTGGCCAGATTGACGGCAAGATCGACCCGGCCATCGCCGCGCTGGATGCCGTGGGCCTGCTGTTCTACATCATCCCCGGCCTGATCGCGTTCGCCGTGGACTTCGCCACTGGCGCGATTTACTACGCGCCCGGCGAGACCGCACATGTGGCCCCGGAAAAACTCAAGGAAGCCATCGGCGTCGACGGCAAGGTCGATAATCACAAGTTGCAGACTATTCTTGAAACCGAACTGGGCCGCAGCTTCCCGCTGGATGACCCACGCCTGATCCAGCACAAGGGCAGCGCTCAGCAACTGGCCATGTTCGGCCTGCAACCTGCCGCGTAACCCGTGCACTTAAAGGAATAGCCGCACTTATGATCTCCAGCTCCGAACACGCCCGCCTGCTGCGGCTGGCGACCCGTGCCTCGGTGGCGGTGGCGTGCACGTTGATCGTCGCCAAAGCCATCGCCTGGTGGTTGAGCGGTTCGGTGAGCATGCTCGCCGGGTTGACCGACTCGACCCTCGACGGCGTGACCTCGCTGCTCAACTTGCTCGCGGTGCATTACGCCTTGCGCCCGGCTGACGATGATCACCGGTATGGACACGGTAAGGCCGAGTCGCTGGCGGGCATGGCGCAGGCGTTGTTCATTGGCGGCAGTGCGGTGCTGATCGCCTTGCAGGCGATCGATCGACTGAAACACCCGGAACCGGTGGGGGCGCCGTGGATCAGTATCGGGGTGATTGTGTTTTCCCTGGCGCTGACCATGGCCCTGTTGGTGTTGCAACATCGGGTCGTCAAGGCGACCGGCTCCAACGCCGTGCGCGCCGACTCCCTGCATTACCGCTCGGACTTGCTGCTCAACGGCAGCATTCTGGTGGCGCTGGTGCTCGCCGGGTATGGCTGGCATCAGGTCGATCCTTGGTTCGGTTTGGGGATCGCCGCCTACATTCTCTGGAGCGCGATTCATATCGCCCGGGAAAGTTTTATGGTGCTGATGGATGAAGAGCTGCCGTCGGACGTCAGCCAGCACATGCTCGAACTGGCCTGCGGCGTACCGGGGGTATTGGGCGCGCACGACCTGCGTACGCGGGTTTCCGGCAATCAGTGGTTCGTGCAGTTGCACCTGGAGTTGCCGGGGGATTTGACCCTGTCAGTCGCTCACGGCATCAGCGATCAAGCCGCCGATGCAATTCACGCGGCTTATCCGCGAGCCGAAGTGCTGGTGCACGCCGACCCGCAGGAAGTGGTGCTGGCAGGCACGACTCAGAAAGAAACCTGATAACCGCGACTGCTCAGGCAGTTGCCTTGGGCCTGACGGTAGGCTTGCACCACCGACGGGGCTGGCTGGTAGGTGGCCGTTCGCGGATCGAAACCACTCTGCTGCACCGCGTATTGATAGCACTCGTAACCGTCCTGGTTGACCTGCTCTGGCGACTGACCGTTGGCCGGATACGCCACCACGTCATAACCATTGCTGACCGGTTGCGGCTGCGGTTGTACGGGCGGCTCGACCACGACGTAATCCTGAGTGCTTTGCTGATAGGCGTAATAAGAGCCGGCCGCGAGGAACAACAGCGCCCCGCCGATCCACACTTCGCGCGCGTAATCGGGCAAGTAGCTGACGCGAATCCCGCGTGGCGGTTGCACCACCACATAGCGTGGGCCTTGTGGGCGATACCAGTAGCCGCCGGAGTAGAAGTAATCCTGGCCACGGTACGGCACACGGTAATCACGATCGGGGAAGCGATCGATCACATGACCGGGACGGTACTGCGGGCCAGGTCCCCAGCCATTGCCATGCCCATCCGGGCGACCGGCCCAGCGATAGTCATCGGGACGCGGACCGTTGTTTTGCCAATGCGGGTTGTTATCGTTGCGCCGCGGCACGTCCTGGTAGTAACCACGCTGCGGCTGCTGGGTCTGGCGCACGGTATCGGGCCGGCCCTGGATCGGCAGGTCATTGGCCGGTTGCTGCGGCGGCCGATCCGGACTGTTGTAGTCATGCGGCGCCCGGTTCTGCCGTTGACCGTCGTTCTGATTCTGGCCGTTGTGCTCGAACTGACGGCTGTTGTCGCCACGAATGATGTCGTTATTCTGCGCACGCGGCGGGTTATTACCGCCGTGGCCCTGATTGTTGCCCTGATGGCCATCCGAGCCGCGTTGCCCGCCGTCGGGGCCACGGTCTTGCGGCTCATCGGCCAGCGATTGCGCAGTGACACTTACACACAGCAAACCAACACCGGCCAAACGCCAGATGCGCGACTTCATGCTTTTCCTCACTGCGGGTTAGGGCCTGAACGTAAGACTGGGAAAGCACAGGCCGGTTCTGCAACAGGTTATCAGTCGCGCAACTTATTTATTGAGGGCAGATCGGCAAATTCCGGGCAAAAGAAAAGGGAGACCCGTCGGCCTCCCTTTGAGAACTTCGTCCGTGCTCGACGCTTTTGACGTCGGCTCACCTCACGCCGTCTTCTGGACAGTGTGTAGCTCGGGGGTCGGCTCATCCCCGGTGGGGGTGGCGACCGCAGCTGGCCTGATTGGGCGAGCCGCACTGGACTGTTTGTCCGAGCAGTGATTCTGGTGATAAGAATAGGCTCGCGGCGCCGGCAGAGGATTGCGAATATTGCTCAAATAAACATCACTTGCGCAATTTTTAACCCTGGATAGATAATCCGCCGCAATAGTTATGACAAAGGCCTGATTGATGAGCAAACTCGACCGATACGACCTGAGCATTTTGGCGGAATTGCAGCGTGACGCGCGCATCTCCAACCAGGAGCTGGCTGAACGCATCGGCCTGTCCCCCTCGCCATGCTCGCGGCGGGTCAAGCAGCTGGAAGATGACGGCTACATCTCCCGCCAGGTGGCCCTGCTGGACCGCAAGATGCTCGGCCTGAGCCTGACGGCTTACGTGTTGATCGGCATGGACCGACATACGCCAGAGCGTTTCGAGAACTTCGAAGCGGCGATTCGTACATTACCGCAAGTGCTGGAATGCAGTCTGGTGACCGGGATGGATGCCGACTATCAGCTCAAGGTCGTCGTGCCGGACATGGATCACTATCAGAAACTGCTGCTGGGGCACCTCACCCGGATTGAAGGGGTGACAAGTGTACGGTCGAGTTTTGTGTTGAACCAGGTGCTCAATAGCACCGAGTTGCCGCTGACTCATCTGCGCAGCTGATGATGGCTTTGACTGATCGTTCCCACGCTCCGCGTGGGAATGCATCCTGTGACGCTCTGCGTCACGATCTAAAGCGGACGCGGAGCGTCCATGGCGGCATTCCCACGCAGAGCGTGGGAACGATCACTGCCCAAGGCGACGAATGACTGCGACACACCGACGCAGGTCAATACTCCGCCAATTCGTCGTGGCGTATACTCCAGCGCCTTTTAGCCCCGCCCGCGCTGGAGATGTTCGATGGATCCTGCAGTATTCGAAGAGTGGATGATGACCGGACTGGTCAGCATCCTGATCATTTTCATGGGTTTCATCGTCTGGGATCTGGCGAAGAAGTCCAAGGCCGGACGCTTCGGCTCGTTCATTCTGTTCTTCGTACTTGGCCTGGGCGTGGCCGCGTTCGTGATCAAAAGCGTGGTCATCGGCCTGATCGAATCCGGCACGTTATAAGCGCGCTGGCACTTCCTTCCACTGGCCCTGATCGAGCCCTTCGATCGACCAGTCGCCGATTCTGACCCGCACCAGACGCAACGTCGGCAAGCCGACCGCCGCGGTCATGCGCCGTACCTGACGGTTGCGCCCTTCACGAATCACCAGCTCCAGCCAACTGGTCGGCACGCTTTTGCGAAAGCGCACAGGCGGGTTGCGTGGCCACAGTTCAGGTTCTTCAAGCTGCCGCGCTTCAGCCGGTAGCGTCATGCCATCGTTGAGCTCCACGCCATCGCGCAAACGCTGCAATTGCTCGGCACTCGGCTCACCTTCCACTTGCACCCAATAGGTCTTGGCCAGTTTGTGTTTCGGGTCGGCAATCCGCGCCTGAAGCTGGCCATCGTTGGTCAGCAGCAGCAAACCTTCACTGTCGCGGTCCAGCCGTCCTGCCGGGTAAATCCCGGGAATCTCGATGTAGTCCTTGAGCGTCGCCCGCCCTTCGCCGTCGCTGAATTGCGTCAGCACATCGAAAGGCTTGTTGAACAAAATCAGCTTCGGCTCGGCTGGTGGCGCTTTGGCGACACGGCGCGGGGCTGAGGACGATGGCGCAGGCTTCACGCCAGGGCGGCGGGAAACGGGACGTTGAGGACGGGACATGGGGAAGGAACATCTAACGGTCAGGGCTGCTAATGCTAGTGCCCTGACCGCTAAATGACCATGAGAACAATCAGCGGAACGGCGGCTCGTCGAAGCTGCGCAGTTTGCGCGAGTGCAGCGAGTTGAGTTCGGTGCGCAACAAATCCACCGCCTCGATGCCGATCTTCAAATGCTGGCTGACCGCACGCTCATAGAAGGCGTTGGCCGAACCCGGCAGTTTGATTTCACTGTGCAACGGTTTGTCCGACACACAGAGCAACGTGCCGTACGGCACCCGCAGGCGATAACCTTGCGCAGCGATGGTGCCGCTTTCCATGTCCACCGCCACGGCGCGGGACAGGTTGATCAACGGACGTTCCTGAGCCCAGCGCAATTCCCAGTTACGGTCGTCGTAGGTCAGTACGGTGCCGGTGCGCAGGCGTTTTTTCAGTTCGTCGCCCTTCTCGCCGGTGATATTGGCCGCCGCTTGCTGCAACGCCATTTGCACTTCGGCCAGGGCCGGAATCGGAATATTCGGCGGCACGACCCGGTCGAGAATCCCGTCGCGACGCATGTAAGCGTGGGCCAGCACGTAATCGCCAATCGTCTGCGACTGACGCAAGCCGCCACAGTGGCCGATCATCAGCCAGCAATGCGGACGCAGCACCGCCAGGTGGTCGGTGATGTTCTTGGCGTTGGACGGGCCGACGCCGATGTTCACCAGGGTCACACCGTGGCCGTCGCTGGCGATCAGGTGATAGGCCGGCATCTGATAGCGGTGCCAGACCACACCGGCGGCAATCGCCGAGGCTTCGCCGTGGTCCATGCTCTTTTCGATGATCACATTGCCCGGCAAGACCATGCGCACGAAACGCGGATCGTTGCGCAGTTGCTCCAGGCCATGAACGATGAACTGGTCAACGTAGCGGTGGTAGTTGGTCAGCAGAATCCACGGCTGCACATGGCGCCAGTCGCTGCCGGTGTAATGCACCAGCCGACGCAGGGAGAAATCCACCCGCGCAGCGTCGAACAAGGCCAACGGCAGCGGGTCGGTGTTTTCCCAATCGTACAGACCGTCGGCGATGCCATCGGTCGCGGCAGACAGGTCGGTACTCGGGAACACCCGCGCCAGCACGGCGGCGGTAACGCCGGAACCGGCCAGTTCATCGCCCTGCTCGACCACGTACGGATAAGGAATGTTTTGCTGGCTGATGCCGACTTCCACCGTCACGGTGAAGTCGTGCATCAGCGGCACCAGCTGTTCCAGCAGGTATTTACGGAACGCGGCGGGATGAGTGACGGTGACGCTGTAGGTCCCCGGCAGTTGAACCTTGGCGTAGGCGCGAGTGGTCTGTGGGACTTCGCCCTGGCAATGGTAGGTCAGACGCAGTTCGGGATAACGAAACATCGCACGCTGTTCGGCGTCCGGTTCGACTCGATCATGGAGGTAACGCTTGAGCGCCTGGTTCAGCGCGGTGGTTGCACGATGGTGCAAGAGCGCAAGCCGGTCCACGGCTTGCTCGGCGGTTTGAACGACAATAAAAGCTTCGGTCACGATCAGCATCCTGTGTTCTGACTTGCAGGCCTTCATCTTGCCTGCATCGTCGCTTCACGGGAACAGCGGTTGTTACACAAATGCCAAGTCCAACGTAGTTCCAATGTGGGAGCGGGCTTGCTCGCGAAGGCGGACTGTCAGCCAACATAGCTGTTGAATGTTGAACCGCTTTCGCGAGCAAGCCCGCTCCCACATTGGTTCAGTGTCGTTCACGCGAGCGTGGTCAAAATCCCTGAGGTGTCGAGCGGGCGACAATCGCCTCCACTTCCAGCCCGCGCGGCAATGCCCCATACACCCGACCGGCGGAACCGAGGCGGCTGGCGATGAAGGCATCACTGACCGCCGCATTGCCCGCCTCCAGCAAGAGCTTGGCCTGAAGGCCCAAGGCGATGTCTTCGGTGAGCTGCCGCGCACGATATTGAATGTCGCCGGTGTCCTTGAACGCTGCCTGCAATTGAGTGATGTGTGCGGCCAGGCGCTTGTCGCCATGGCCATCGCCCAATTCGCCAAACAATACGTCGAGCACGCCCGGTTCCTTGGACAACGCTCGCAATACGTCGAGGCATTGCACGTTGCCGGAACCTTCCCATGTCGAATTGACCGGTGCTTCACGGTACAACCGCGGCAGGATGCTGTCTTCGACATAACCGGCGCCGCCCATGCATTCGGCAGCTTCGTTGATCATTCCGGGCGCACGTTTGCAGATCCAGTACTTGCCCACCGCCGTGACCAGCCGAGCGAATTTGGCTTCGTGCTCGTCATCCAGATGATCCAGCGCCCGGCCCATGCGCAGGCTCAAGGCCAGAGCAGCTTCGCTTTCCAGGGCCAGGTCAGCCAGTACGTTTTGCATCAAGGGTTGTTCGCTAAGCAATTTGCCGCCGACCTTGCGGTGAGCGCAGTGATGGCTGGCCTGGGTCAGGGCCTGGCGCATCAGCGAACTGGAACCGACCATGCAATCGAAGCGGGTCATGGCGACCATTTCGATGATGGTCGGAACACCCCGGCCCTCCTCGCCGACCATCCACGCCAGCGCACCACGGAACTCCACTTCGCTGGATGCGTTGGAGCAATTGCCGAGCTTGTTCTTCAAGCGCTGTATGTAGAACTGATTGCGCGTGTCGTCCGGGCGATGGCGCGGCAGCAGAAAACAGGTCAGCCCCTTGTCAGTCTGAGCCAGGGTGAGAAAGGCATCGCACATCGGGGCCGAACAGAACCACTTGTGGCCCACCAGTTCATACGCCTGGCCCGGACCACTGACCCCGACCGGAAAAGCCTTGGTGGTATTGGCCCGCACGTCGGTGCCGCCCTGTTTCTCGGTCATCGCCATGCCGATGGTGACCCCGGCCTTGTGGGCCATGCCGACGTTGCGCGGGTCGTATTCGGTGGAGAGGATTTTCGGCAGCCATTGCTCCGCAAGGTCCGCTTGCAGGCGCATTGCCGGGACGCTGGCGAAAGTCATGGTCAGCGGGCAACCACTGCCGGCCTCGGCCTGGCTGTGCAGGTAGGTCATGGCAGCGCGGGCGACGTGGGCACCGGGCTGTGGATGCGCCCAGGGCAACGAAGTCAAACCGTGCTCGACCGCCGTGCGCATCAGTTCGTGATACGCCGGGTGAAATTCAACCAGGTCGATGCGATGGCCGTAACGGTCATGACTGCTGAAAACCGGCTTGTTTTGATTGGCCAGGAACCCTGCTTCCATCAGCGGCCCACCGGCCAGGGCGCCGTAAGCGTCGATCCGCGACTCGGCCCACCCGGCCCCGAAACGCCGCGACCACTCCTGCAACGGCAGGTCGATGCGATAGAGGTTGGCGCCGTCCAGCGACGGTGGCTGGTTGGTGACTTCGTGGGTTTCGGCGAACTGATGCAGGTTCATGACGGGGCTCCTTTGGTCAGCCAAGGAACTTCAGTTAAGCACCGCCCCCCGGCCGAACAAAGTGTCATATCTGCCTAACTGTCGGCGCTTTCGCCCTGCCTTGGACACAGCACCCGGCGATAGAGCGCTGCCTGCAAGTCCTCGAACTTCACCGGTTTATTCAGATAGTCGATCAAGGCACCGGTCGGGCAATGTTCCCGATCAATGCTCAAGGCAATCACGAACACCGGCAGTTCGGCGCAGCCCGGCAACGCGCGAATCTGGCAACAGAGGGAGGTGCCGTCCAGCGGTGGAAGCTGGCAATCGAGCAATACCGCATCGAAGGTTTCGCGCTGCAAGTGATCGAGCGCGGCAGCCCCGTTGTCGGTGCTGCGCACCCGGAACCCAAGCTTGAGCAACATGCCGCGCATCACCAACTGGTTGATGCTGTTGTCATCGACCAGCAGGACGGTGCAGTCCTGAGGCAGTCGCAGGCGCGGAAATTCCCGGTTCATCAGGGGCGCTGGCGGCCGCTCCACCACGGGCAGTTCGAACTCGACGTCGAGCTGGAAGCGGCTGCCACGACCAGGTTCGGAGCGGTGGGTGAGTTTTCCACCGAGCAGTTCGACCAATTGCCGACAGATCGCCAGGCCGACGCCCAGGCCGCCGTATTCACGGGTCATCGAGCCATCGAGCTGGAAGAACCGCTGATACAGTGTCGCCTCTCCCAGATCGGTGAAGCCGATGCCGGTGTCGATCACTGCAAAGGACAGCGCGAATCGGTCGGGCGCCGCGGGTTTACCCGTCACCCGCAGCGCCAGTCCGCCGATCCGCGTGAACTTGATCGCGTTATCCAGCAGGCATTCCAGGCATTGCGCCAATTTGGCGCTGTCGCCGTGCAAGCGATCCGGCAGCCCCGGCGAGACCTCGACTTTGAAGTCCAGCGACTTGCTCGACGCGTTGCCCTCGAATTGCAGGCGCAAAGCCTCGATCACGCCGCGCAAACTGAAAACGGCCGGATAGGTCTTGAGCTTGCCGGCCTGCAACTCCGTCAGGGTGAGGATGCCGTTGACCATGCGCATCATGTCTCGCGCGGAACCGGCGGCCGTTTGCTGGTATTGCTCCAGCTCCGGGTCCATCTCGACGGTCTGCATCAGCTCAAGCGAGCCGATTACACCGTTCATGGGCGTGCGTAGTTCGTGGGTCAGGGTGGCGAGGAATTCGTCCTTGAGCTTGTTGCTGTGAGCCAATTGCTGGTTGAGCACTTCAAGCGTTTGACCGGCATCGAACAGGGTCTGTGCCTGTTGCTCGCGCATGGCGTTGATGCGATCGGCCAGCGCCAGGGACAGCAGCGCCACTTCAATCGCCGAGCCGATCTGGCTGGAGTACATGGTCAGGAACACGTTCGGCAGGTAACCCAGCACCATCAGGGTGTTGACGACGCCTCCGAGTAAAAACGCCGACCAGGCAATAATGAAATAACGCGCCACTCGCAGGCCACGCAGCCAGGCGAAAATCCCTGCGGCAAAAATCACCACGGTGAAGATCAGTGCCAGCGTCGTCGCCAGGCGCAGGGCCATGGCGTAACTGGTCATCAACGACAACCCGACCACGACTGCGCTAAACGCAATCAACGCCAGCAGGATGCGGTCGAGCCAACGACTGTGGGTCGCCGTCTGCAAGAAACTGCGCGCGAACTGGCTGCCGAACAGCCCTGCACAACCGATGAAAAAAGGCGTCGCCGCGTTGGCCCACCAGGGATTGTTCGGCCAGAAATACTCCACGGCCGCGCCGTTGACCGACAGCTGATACAAGCCGAACGAGGCGATATAGAAGATGTAATAGAGGTAGCTGGTATCGCGCACGCTGAGATAGATGAACAGGTTGTACACCAGCATTCCCAGCAACACGCCGTAGATCAGCCCCAGTACATACAGTCGGACCGGCTGCTCTTCCAGGTAGGCAGTGCTCGACCATAGGGTGACCGGCGCCTGGATCGACCCTTCACTTTGCAGGCGCAGGTACAGGGTTTGCTCTTGATCAGGGGTGAAGTTCAGATCGAACAAATAGTTGTTCTGACGGATCTCGCGACTGTCGAACGGCAAGGCATCACCGGTCTGACGTGCCAATTGATAGCCACCGGCCGCATCGGGCAAATAGAGATCAATGTGATCAAGGGGCGGATAGGCCAGCTCCAGCAACCAGGTGCGTTGCACCGCGGGGTTGTTCGGGCGGTAATGCAGGTCGATTTTCAGCCAGAACACTGAACGCGAGTAACCGGCGTTGAGGGTGGCTTTGTCATGGGGTTTGAAGTTTCCGGCCGCGGCTTGTGCGCGGACATCGGCGATGCTCGCCTGACCGCCCGCGTCTTCGAACACTTGCAGGGTTCGGCCCAGGGGAAGGCTTTGAGTGAACTCGTCGAATTCGACTGCACTCGCCATAAGGGGCAAGCACAACAGCATCATCAGCAAATAGCGCATTTAAGCCCCAGCGTGGCCTGTCCGGTTATCCAAGGAAGCCCCTCATTCCTTTTGAGTAGACGTAAAACCGGCATTACCTGTTATTGGTTTGGATCCACTCTAGCATAGCCGTTGGTGGCCATTGAACACCATTGTAATTTTTCCTACAAAGGCTCTAGCACGGGCGTTCCAGCCACACACATTGAGCTAGAGCTATTTCACCGGTCAGTTTGTGACAATGCCGAACTTCTGTGGCGAGGGGCTTGTCGGAATGCCGCATCACCCCGTTCGGCTGCGCAGCAGTCGTAAACCTGATGACGCGGTGTTCCTTATCGAATGCAAAGGGGGCGCTCCGCACCCAACGGGGGCAAGCCCCCTCGCCACAATGTATCGGCAAACCTGGCGGCCACTCCACCCGAAAAAAGATGTTTGGTGGTAAGCTCGCGCACCATGAATATCTACAGCTCTCGCCCCGTTGTCCTCTGTCTCTCCGGCCACGACCCAAGTGGTGGCGCCGGCTTGCAGGCAGATATCGAAGCCCTGCTCGCTCAGGGTTGTCATGCGGCCCCGGCCGTCACCGCCCTGACCGTGCAAGACACGGTCAACGTCACTGACTTCCGCGTCCTCGACCGTGAGTGGGTGTTGGCCCAGGCCAATGCCGTGCTCAACGATTCCGAAGTCGCGGCGGTGAAACTGGGCATGCTCGGCTCCCTGAAAATGGTCGACACCGTGGTCGAACTGCTCTCGGCGCACCCGCATTTGCCGGTGGTCTGCGACCCGGTGCTGCGCGCCGGCGGCGGCGGACGACTGGGCAAGGACGAAGTCGGCTACGCCATGCGCGAACGCCTGCTGCCTCTGTCGATCATCGCCACCCCAAACCTTCCCGAAGCCCGCATCCTCGCCGAACTGCCCGAAGGCACCGCGGACGAGTGCGCGGAAAAACTCCTGCCATTCGTCAAACACCTGCTGATCACTGGCGGCCATGGCGATGAACACGAAATCCACAATCGCCTGTATAGCCGCGACGGTCACCGCGAAACCTTCACTTGCCAGCGCTTGCCCGGCAGTTATCACGGTTCCGGTTGCACGCTGGCCAGTGCCTTGGCCGGTCGTCTGGCCCTCGGTGAAAATCTCGCCAGTGCCGTGCAGACCGCGCTTAACTACACGTGGCGCACCCTGCGTGATGCGGAGCAGTTGGGCAAAGGCCAGTTCGTGCCGCGCCGCCTGCCGCTGGATTTCTGTTCGTAACTGTCCCTGCGTAAAGCAAAAAGGATTGTCCGATGAAGCTACGTGGCCTGTACGCCATTACCGACAGCCAACTGCTGGCCGGTAAATTTCTTTCGTACGTGGAGGCGGCGCTGGAAGGCGGCGTCACCCTGCTGCAATACCGCGACAAGAGCAACGACGAGGCCCGCCGTCTGCGCGAGGCCCAAGCCCTGCGCGATCTGTGTGAACGCTACAAGACCCAGCTGATTATCAATGACGATGCCGAACTCGCTGCGCGCCTGAACGTCGGCGTGCACCTGGGCCAGACCGACGGCCCGCTGACCCCGGCCCGCGCATTGCTCGGTCGCCAGGCGATCATCGGTTCGACCTGCCACGCGCAACTCGAACTCGCCGAACAAGCGGCCAAGGAAGGCGCCAGTTACGTCGCCTTCGGTCGCTTCTTCAACTCCAATACCAAACCCGGCGCCCCCACTTGCAGCCTCGAACTGCTCGACCAGGCCCGCAGCAAACTGCACCTGCCGATCTGCGCGATTGGCGGCATCACCCTGGAAAACGCCGCGCCACTGGTGGCCCACGGGGTCGATCTGCTGGCGGTAGTCAACGGCCTGTTTGGCGCCGAGAGCACGGCGGAAGTGACACGCCGCGCCCGCGCCTTTAACGAATTACTGAAAATCTGATTTGAGAGCCCGATCATGTCTCGTTCCGAAACCCTGTTTGCCAATGCCCAGAAACACATTCCCGGTGGCGTGAACTCGCCTGTTCGTGCGTTTAAAAGCGTTGGCGGCACGCCGTTGTTCTTCAAACACGCGGAAGGCGCCTACGTCACCGACGAAGACAACAAGCGTTATGTGGATTACGTGGGCTCCTGGGGGCCGATGATTCTCGGCCACAGCCACCCGGATGTGCTGGACGCCGTGCGCAAACAGCTTGAGCACGGATTGTCCTACGGCGCACCGACCGAGATGGAAACCCAGATGGCGGACCTGGTCTGCTCGATCGTGCCATCGATGGAAATGGTGCGCATGGTCAGCTCCGGCACCGAAGCCACCATGAGCGCGATTCGTCTGGCCCGTGGTTTCACCGGCCGCGACAGCATCATCAAATTCGAAGGCTGCTACCACGGTCACTCCGACAGCCTGCTGGTCAAGGCCGGCTCTGGCGCCCTGACCCAAGGCGTGCCGAGTTCGGCCGGTGTGCCGGCGGCTTTCGCCAAACACACCCTGACCCTGCCGTTCAACGACATCGACGCGGTAGAAACCATGCTCACCGAAGTCGGCCAGGAAGTGGCCTGCATCATCGTCGAGCCCGTGGCCGGCAACATGAACTGCGTACCGCCGGCACCAGGTTTCCTCGAGGGCCTGCGCACCCTGTGCGACAAGCATGGCGTGGTGCTGATTTTCGACGAAGTGATGACCGGTTTCCGTGTCGCCCTTGGTGGTGCACAAGCCCACTACGGCGTGACGCCAGACCTGACCACCTTCGGCAAAATCATCGGTGGCGGCATGCCGGTTGGCTGCTTCGGCGGCAAGCGCGAAATCATGTCGCACATCGCACCCTTGGGCCCGGTCTATCAGGCGGGTACCTTGTCGGGTAACCCGTTGGCCATGGCTGCCGGCCTGACGACCTTGCGCCTGATCAGCCGCCCGGGCTTCCACGCAGAGTTGACTGACTACACCAGTCGCCTGCTCGATGGCCTGCAACAGCGCGCGGATGCCGCGGGCATACCGTTCGTGACCACACAGGCCGGCGGCATGTTCGGTCTGTACTTCAGCGGCGCCGACGACATCGTGACCTTCGATGACGTGATGGACAGCGACGCCGCCCTGTTCGGACGCTTCTTCCACTTGATGCTTGAAGGCGGCGTGTACCTGGCGCCGAGCGCCTTCGAAGCCGGCTTCACCTCGATTGCCCACGGCGAAACCGAGCTGAAACTGACGCTGGATGCTGCCGAACGCGCATTTGCTGCATTGAAATAACGCTGTGCCGCTGACGCTGGCAGTTGCCAGCGTCAGCTTTCACCTGCACTCCCGTCCTTATTCCTGCGCTTCTGCTCAAATACTCGGCAAAGTGGCCGATATATTCCCCGCGCAGCAGAAAAACGAGTAAAGACTTTGTAAGGTTGGCCCTGCTTATTTCATAATGCGCGCTTATTGGATCCCTCGACGGGTCCGCGCGCCCCTCAGAGGTAAGTCGATTCCCATGAACCGCACCGGCCGCGCCCTTGCACTGGGCTGCCTGTTGCTCCTTCAGCCCCTGCTCGCGCTCGCACAAGCAGGCGGCAACTCGTTGTTAATCCCAGCGATGGGTCGTTGCACCCTCAATACTCAGCCGCAAGACCTGGCACAGGCGCTCGCCGCCTGCCAGAAAGCGTCGGATGAAGGGGATGCGCAGGCGCAATACGAGTTGGGCGAGTTCTACTACGACGGCACAAATACGCCGCGCGACCTCAAAAAAGCCCTGGGCTACTTCGAAAAAGCCTCGTTGCAAGGCCATGCTCAGGCGCAATTCAAACTCGGCTCCATGTTCTTCCACGGCGAAGGCGTACCGGCCAACAACGTCCAGGCGTATATCGTGCTGAAAATGGCGGCGGTCAATGGCGCCGAAGAAGCGTTGGACACTGCCGACGAAGTCGCCGAGAAAATGCCCCGCGAAGAACTGGAAGTCGCTACCCAGGTGCTGGGGCAAATCTTCCGCAAGTATCTGATGGAATTGCAAAGCGCCGATGGGCGTACGCCGTTCTCGCCACTTCCTTAAAATTCTGCTTCGATCTTTCCGGCCCCTTCGCGAGCAAGCCCGCTCCCACATTTGATCTGCGTCATACACAAATCAAATGTGGGAGCGGGCTTGCTCGCGAATGGGGGCGACTCGGTCTTGAGGCTTACTTCTCAGGCATCGGCATCGGAAACGGCATGACATTGCCGACCGCGCCGCGGGCTTCGCTGATTTTCGGTGTACCGAGGCGCTCGACCTCGTCGATCCGCACGATCGAATGCATCGGCACAAAGCTGCGCACAACGCCTTCGAACTGAGCCTTGAGCTTCTCTTCGCTCGGATCGACGACCACTTGCGTGCGCTCGCCAAAGACGAACTCTTCAACTTCCAGGAAGCCCCACAGATCACTTTGATAGATCTGTTTGGCATACATTTCGTACACCTGGCCCTGGTTGAGGAAAATCACCTTGTAGATTGGAGCTTCACGTTTGGTCATGGTGGGCGAGCAACACATCGGGGGATAAAAATGAGGGCGCGAACTATAGCATAGCCGCCGGACGCGCAACGGTAGGAACCTTGGAACATGTTCCCTATAATGCGCGGTTCTTTGAATCACGTGATGACTCTGTCCATGGCCAAGAAGCTTTACATCGAAACCCACGGTTGCCAGATGAACGAGTACGACAGCTCGCGCATGGTCGATCTGCTGGGCGAACATCAGGCCCTGGAAGTCACCGCTCGCGCTGAAGATGCCGACGTGATCCTGCTCAATACCTGCTCGATCCGCGAACGTGCCCAGGACCGGGTGTATTCCCAACTCGGCCGCTGGCGCGAACTGAAACTGGCCAACCCGGACATGGTGATTGCCGTTGGCGGTTGCGTGGCCAGCCAGGAAGGCGCGGCCATCCGCGATCGTGCGCCGTACGTCGATGTGGTGTTCGGCCCGCAGACCCTGCACCGCCTGCCGGAAATGATCGACGCCGCCCGCGCGACCAAGCTGCCGCAAGTCGACGTCTCGTTTCCGGAAATCGAAAAATTCGACCACTTGCCCGAGCCGCGCATCGATGGCCCAAGCGCCTACGTGTCGGTCATGGAAGGCTGCAGCAAGTACTGCACTTTCTGCGTGGTGCCCTACACCCGCGGCGAAGAAGTCAGCCGACCTTTCGACGACGTGATCGCCGAGATCATCCACCTGGCTGAAAACGGCGTGCGTGAAGTGACCCTGCTCGGGCAGAACGTCAATGGCTACCGCGGGACCACTCATGACGGTCGTTTGGCTGACTTGGCCGAACTGATCCGCGTCGTCGCCGCCGTCGATGGCATTGATCGCATCCGCTACACCACCTCACACCCACTGGAATTCTCCGATAGCCTGATCCAGGCCCACGCCGACGTGCCGGAACTGGTCAAACACCTGCACTTGCCGGTGCAATCGGGCTCGGACCGAATCCTGGCGGCGATGAAGCGCAACCACACCGCGCTGGAATACAAATCCAAACTGCGCAAGCTGCGTGCTGCCGTACCGGGGATTTGCATCAGCTCGGACTTCATCGTCGGCTTCCCGGGCGAGACCGAAAAAGACTTCGAACAGACCATGAAGCTGATTGAAGACGTCGGTTTCGACTTCTCCTACTCGTTCGTCTATAGCCAACGCCCGGGCACTCCGGCTGCCGATCTGGCCGACGAAACGCCGGAAGCGCTGAAAAAAGAACGCCTGAACGCCCTGCAACATCGCCTGAACCAGCAAGGTTTCGAGATCAGCCGACAAATGGTGGGCTCCATTCAGCGGATTCTGGTCACCGATTATTCGAAAAAAGACCCCGGTGAACTGCAAGGCCGGACCGAGAATAATCGCATCGTCAACTTCCGCTGCGACAATCCGACGTTGATCGGGCAGTTCGCCGATGTGCATATCGATGCCGCACAACCGCACTCGCTGCGGGGTTCGCTGATCCAATAACACCGCCGATCAGTGTGGGAGCGGGCTTGCTCGCGAAGGCGATGTGTCAGCTACATTAATGTCGCCTGACACTCCCTCTTCGCGAGCAAGCCCGCTCCCACAAAGACCGCGCCAGGCGCAGGAATCAACTTGGTCTGTATAAGGCCTTTCGCACCCAGGCCTCTGGCGTTATCCTTGATTTCATCTTAATTGCCCCAGGGCGGCTAAATACGACCTTGAACGCACCCATAGAACCACATCGTTTTATCCTCGAGCCTTTTGAAGCTCGCCGCTTCGCCAATCTGTGCGGGCAATTCGACGAGCATCTGCGCTTGATCGAACAGCGCCTGAATATCGAGATCCGCAACCGCGGAGACCAGTTCGAACTGATCGGCGAGCCCAAGCACACCACCTCCGCGGAAAACCTCCTGCGCCGCCTGTACCGGGAAACCAAGGGTACCGAGCTGTCGCCGGACATGGTTCACCTGTTCCTGCAGGAATCGGCCGTCGAAGAGCTGGACAACGTCTCCCCCTCCGAACCTTCCGTCGCCCTGCGCACCAAAAAAGGCATGATTCGCCCTCGCGGCTTGAATCAGTTGCGCTATGTGAAGGAAATCCTCGGTAACGACATCAACTTCGGCATCGGCCCGGCCGGTACCGGCAAGACCTATCTGGCCGTTGCCTGCGCGGTAGACGCACTGGAACGCGAGCAGATTCGCCGCATCCTGCTGGTACGACCGGCGGTTGAAGCAGGCGAAAAGCTTGGTTTCCTGCCCGGCGACCTGTCGCAGAAGATCGACCCGTACCTGCGCCCGCTCTACGACGCACTCTACGAAATGCTCGGCTTCGAATACGTGGCCAAGCTGATCGAGCGTCAGGTGATCGAAGTTGCGCCACTGGCCTACATGCGCGGTCGCACCTTGAACAACAGTTTCATCATCCTCGACGAAAGCCAGAACACCACCGTCGAGCAAATGAAAATGTTCCTGACCCGGATCGGCTTCGGCTCTACCGCCGTCATCACCGGTGATATCACCCAGGTCGACCTGCCGAAAGGCACCAAGTCCGGGCTGCACCATGTGATCGAAGTGCTCAAGGACGTACCGGGCATCAGCTTCACCCATTTCATGCCCAAAGACGTCGTGCGCCATCCACTGGTGCAGCGCATCGTCGAAGCCTACGAGCGCTTCGAGAATCGCGTGGCCGACGAACCGGCGAAGGTCTCGTCCAAGGACAATCGCCACGATGCTTGAGCTTGATCTGCAACTGGCTACCGAAGCGCCTGCGCCCAGCGAAGCCGAGTTCCGCCAATGGTGCGAACTGGCGCTGCGCCAGCGCACAGCCGACTCCGAAATGACCATTCGCTTGGTCGATGAAGCGGAAGGTCGCGAACTGAACCACACCTGGCGGCAAAAGGATTACGCCACTAACGTCTTGTCGTTTCCCGCCGATGTGCCCGACGAATTTCTGGATATCCCGCTATTGGGCGATCTGGTGATCTGCGTGGCGGTGGTCGAGCGCGAAGCAACCGAACAAGGCAAGGCACTCAAGGCCCATTGGGCTCACCTGGTCATTCACGGCTGCCTGCATCTGCTTGGTTACGACCATATCGATGACGAGGAAGCCGAAGAAATGGAAGCACTGGAACGAACGTTGCTTGCAGAGTTGGGCTATCCCGACCCGTATGCGGACGACGAAACAGACACATCCCCTATCGTTACAACAAAGGATTCAGAGTAATCGCTATGAGCGAAGATCGATCGAGCAACGGGCAAAAGTCATGGCTGGGTAAGCTCACCCAGGCTTTTGCCCACGAGCCGAAGAACCGCCAGGAGCTGCTGGAGCTGCTGCGCGATGCCCACCAAAACAAGTTGCTGGACAGCGAAGCGCTGGCCATCGTCGAAGGCGCTATCCAGGTGGCTGACCTGCAAGTACGGGACATCATGGTCCCGCGCTCGCAGATGATCAGCATCAAGGCGACCCAGACACCCCGCGAGTTCCTGCCTGCCGTGGTCGACTCGGCCCACTCCCGCTACCCGGTGATCGGCGAAAGCCACGATGACGTGATGGGCGTGTTGCTGGCCAAGGATTTGCTGCCGTTGATCCTCAAGGAGAACGGCGACAGCTTCAACATCAAGGACTTGCTGCGCCCGGCCACTTTCGTGCCCGAGTCCAAGCGTCTGAATGTGCTGCTGCGCGAGTTCCGCGCCAACCACAACCACATGGCCATCGTCATCGACGAATACGGCGGCGTGGCGGGCCTGGTGACCATCGAAGACGTGCTGGAACAGATCGTCGGCGACATCGAAGACGAGCATGACGTCGAAGAAGACAGCTACATCAAGCCGCTGCCCAGCGGTGACTTCCTGATCAAGGCCCTGACGCCGATCGAGAATTTCAACGAATTCTTCGACAGCCAATTCTCCGATGACGAATTCGACACGGTCGGCGGTCTGGTGATGAGCGCGTTCGGGCACCTGCCAAAACGCAACGAAATCACTGAAATCGGCCCCTATCGCTTCCGCATCCTGAACGCCGACAGCCGTCGGATTCACCTGCTGCGCCTGTCACCTATCGCCCGGTAATTCTAAGGATTGAAATGCATCGTCTGACCCGCCCCGGCTGGCCCGGTAACCTGCTGGCCGTGGTGGCCGGTGCAATCACCACCCTGGCCCTGGCGCCGTTCGATATCTGGCCGTTGGCGTTGCTGGCGGTCGGTTTCTTTTATGCCGGCTTGCGCGAACTGAACCCACGTCAGGCCCTGGGCCGTGGCTGGTGTTTCGGTTTCGGCCTGTTTGGCGCTGGCACCAGTTGGATCTACTACAGCATTCACCACTTCGGCGGCGCTTCGGTGCTGCTGGCCGGTTTCCTGATGCTGATCTTCACGGCGGCAATTGCCTGGTTCTTCGCCCTGCCGGCCTGGATCTGGACGCGCTGGCTGCGCCGTAACGAAGCGCCGCTGGCCGACGCCCTGGCGTTTGCGGCGTTGTGGGTCGGCCAGGAAGCCTTTCGCGGCTGGTTCCTGACCGGTTTCCCCTGGCTTTATTCCGGCTACAGTCAGCTCGACGGCCCGTTGGCCGGGCTCGCACCGCTGGGCGGGATGTGGCTGATTTCCTTCACCCTGGCCCTGACGGCAGCGCTGATCTATAACGCATTGCGCCTGCTGCGCACCGGCCGCAAAGGCTTTATCGCCGCAGGTGTGTTGCTGCTGATTGGCCCTTGGGTGGCCGGCATGGCGCTCAAGGAACACGCCTGGACAACCCCGGCGGGTGCACCACTGACTGTCGCAGCGATTCAGGGCAACATCGAACAGAGCATGAAGTGGGATCCGACGCAGCTCAACGCGCAGTTGGCGCTGTACCGTGACATGAGTTTCAGCTCCAAACCGGTCGACTTGCTGATCTGGCCGGAAACGGCCATCCCGGTGCTCAAGGAGTCCGCCGAGGGCTACCTGAACATGATGGGGAGCTTCGCCGCAGAGCGTAAATCCGCGCTGATTACCGGTGTACCGATTCGCGAGGAAGTCCATCACCAGAAGCGTTTCTACAACGGCATCACCGTCGTGGGCGAAGGCGATGGCACTTACCTCAAACAGAAGCTGGTGCCGTTTGGCGAATACGTTCCGTTGCAGGACGTGCTGCGCGGGCTGATCGCCTTCTTCGACCTGCCGATGTCGGACTTTGCCCGCGGCCCCGCCGATCAGGCGATGCTGCAAGCCAAGGGCTATCAGATTGCGCCGTTCATCTGCTACGAAGTGGTTTACCCGGAATTCGCCGCCAGCCTTGCGGCGCGCAGCGATCTGCTGCTGACCATCAGTAATGACACCTGGTTCGGCACGTCCATCGGCCCGCTGCAACATTTACAGATGGCGCAGATGCGCGCGCTGGAGGCTGGTCGCTGGATGATCCGCGCCACCAACAACGGCGTGACCGGCCTGATCAACCCGTTCGGCCAGATCACTGTGCAGATTCCTCAGTTCGAACGTGGGATTTTGTACGGTGAAGTGGTGCCCATGCACAACCTGACGCCTTATCTGGAATGGCGTTCGTGGCCGCTGATCATTGTTTGCGTGTTGTTGTTTGGCTGGGCACTGATCGCGAGCCGGATGGCCAAGACAGTCTGATGATCGTTCCCACGCTCCGCGTGGGAATGCATCCCGTGACGCTCTGCGTCACAGCGTCAACAGCGGGACGCAGAGCGTCCCCGGCGGCATTCCCACGCGGAGCGTGGGAACGATCAATCAGCACCAACATCGCCTCGGTAAAAGATCGAATACCCGATCTGCCCCACCGCCTCATTCATCAACTGCCCGCTCTGCCAGATCGACTTGAATTCCGGCATCCAGCCACCCAGTGGCCGGGCATTGTCCACGCCTAAAAACCCCATCGGCGCCGGGACTACTTCAAAACCTGCTTTTTCGAAACTCCAGACGGCTCGCGGCATGTGCCAGGCCTGAGTCACGATCACCACGCGCTTGATCCCTTGCGGCAACAACACCTCGGCGCTGAACTGCGCGTTCTCCCAGGTCGTGCGGCTGCGCCCTTCCTGCCAACGCACCGTCACGCCGAAATCATCTTGCAACGAGTCGGCCATCAACCTGGCCTCAGTCGGCGGCGTACCGTAATGCAAACCACCACTGGTCAGGACCGGCAAGCCCGACGCCTTGGCCAGCCGCGCCGTATAACGCTCGCGCTGCAGCGCCGCACCCGTCGGCTGGTCGTCGCCCCAGGCCAGATCGCCACGCTCACGCCCCGCGCCCAGCACGACAATCGCATCGGCACGCTGCGCCAATGTCGCCCATTCATTACGAGCCAGCGGCGCTTCACGCTCCAGCGCCTTGGCGCCCCACTGCACCACCACCGGCAAGCTCATCAGCCAGAAGCCGCCCACGCCCAAGGCAAAACACAACCCGGCAAGGCGCGGTCTCGAGCGGCGCAACCACCAGGCAAGCACCAACAGCAACAAAAGAATGCCGGGCGGTAACAGGAGTTGTTTAACGAAATATCGAAAAGGCATCGAGCATCTCCAAAAAGATGCCCGAAGCCTAAGTGGGTTGACGCAATGCGACAACAAATACGGAAGGACCAAGCCTCACAAATACATCAGACATTGCTTCCAGTGTCCTTACTTGAACTGCAAAGACCGGACCTTTACCGCGTCCTTGCCAGGAACCTTGTCCTTGAGCCAGATGATCTTGGCCGAACGTGGTGCATCGAGTTGCTTCACTGCTTCTGACAAGCATCCGTGCGTCTCACGTTCACTGCGATCGAGATACGCCTTGACCAGATCAAACTCTGCGGGGCTCAAGCCACGCAATTCCAGTTCCAACGGACGCTCATCGCGTAACCGGTCAGCGGTTTTCGCCGCGTCCAAGGCCATTCCCAAACGATCGATCAGTCTTTCGTACAGCTCCGGTTTTGTAACTTTTTGCCGTGACTCAACCATCCATCACCTCATTGAAGATAAGACTCACTCCCCATTTAGAGCTTAGCCTCCATCAACAAACCGGCTGAGTACTGCGACCAACGGCCCTCGCAGCGGTTTTTGGGCGACCCGCAGCAGCAATCAGGGTTTCCCTCGGTAGAGTGCGGTCATGTATGCTACGGCGCTTCCTGTAACTCCACTTCCAGCTCGCCTGGGCACCGAAACGCCGATTTGGCGTGATCACCGTCCAGCGTTGCATTGAAGAGGATTAGGCCACCCCTATTCAGTTCAAAAGTAGCCATGCACGAACAATATCAGCCCCGTGAAATCGAAGCCGCCGCCCAGTCGTTCTGGGACGAGCAAAAGTCCTTTGAAGTCAGTGAACAGCCAGGCAAGGAGACTTTCTACTGCCTGTCGATGTTCCCTTACCCCAGCGGCAAGCTACACATGGGGCACGTGCGCAACTACACCATCGGCGACGTGATCTCCCGCTATCAGCGCATGCAAGGCAAGAACGTCCTGCAACCCATGGGTTGGGACGCCTTCGGCATGCCGGCGGAAAACGCCGCGATGAAGAACAACGTAGCGCCCGCCAAGTGGACCTACGAAAACATCGCCTACATGAAAACCCAGCTGCGCAGCCTGGGCCTCGCGGTGGACTGGTCGCGCGAAGTGACCACCTGCAAGCCGGATTACTACCGCTGGGAACAATGGCTGTTCACTCGCCTGTTCGAAAAAGGCGTGATTTACAAAAAAAGCGGCACCGTGAACTGGGACCCGGTCGACCAGACCGTCCTGGCCAACGAGCAAGTGATCGACGGTCGCGGCTGGCGTTCCGGCGCGCTGATCGAAAAGCGCGAAATCCCGATGTACTACTTCAAGATCACCGCCTACGCGGATGAGCTGCTGGAAAGCCTCGACGAACTGACTGGCTGGCCTGAACAGGTCAAGACAATGCAGCGCAACTGGATCGGCAAATCCCGCGGCATGGAAGTGCAGTTCCCGTATGACGTCGCGTCCATCGGCGAAGCCGGCGCGCTGAAAGTATTCACTACCCGTCCAGACACCTTGATGGGCGCGACCTACGTTGCCGTAGCCGCCGAGCACCATTTGGCGACCCTGGCCGCGCAGAACAACCCTGAGCTGCAAGCGTTCATCGCTGAATGCAAGGGCGGCAGCGTTGCCGAAGCCGACGTCGCCACCCAAGAGAAGAAAGGCCTGCCGACTTCGCTGTTCGTCGAACATCCGCTGACCGGCGAGAAACTCCCGGTGTGGGTCGCCAACTACGTGCTGATGCACTACGGCGATGGCGCGGTGATGGCTGTTCCGGCTCACGATGAACGCGATTTCGAGTTCGCTACCAAGTACAACCTGCCAATCAAGTCCGTGGTGCGCACCAGTTCCGGTGACACCAACCCGGCCCCTTGGCAGGACGCGTACGGCGAGCACGGCACGCTGATCAACTCCGGCGAATTCGACGGCCTCGACTTCCCAGGCGCTTTCGACGCCATCGAAGTCGCGCTGATCAAGAAGAACCTCGGCGCCTCGCGTACCCAGTTCCGCCTGCGCGACTGGGGCATCAGCCGTCAGCGCTACTGGGGCTGCCCGATCCCGATCATCCACTGCAACACCTGCGGCGATGTACCAGTCCCGGAAGATCAGTTGCCCGTGATACTGCCGGAAGACGTCGTGCCGGATGGCGCCGGTTCGCCATTGGCGCGCATGCCCGAGTTCTACGAGTGCAGCTGCCCGAAATGCGGCGCACCGGCCAAGCGTGAAACCGACACCATGGACACCTTCGTCGAGTCCTCGTGGTACTACGCCCGTTACGCCTCGCCGCACTATGAAGGCGGCCTGGTGGAAAAATCGGCGGCCGACCATTGGTTGCCGGTTGATCAGTACATCGGCGGTATCGAACACGCCATTCTTCACCTGCTTTATGCGCGTTTCTTCCACAAGCTGATGCGCGACGAAGGCCTGGTGAGCTCCAACGAACCATTCAAGAACCTGCTGACCCAGGGCATGGTGATCGCCGAGACTTACTATCGCCGCGAAGCCAACGGTGCTTACACCTGGTTCAACCCGGCAGATGTCGAACTCGAACGCGACAGCAAGGCCAAGGTCATCAGCGCCAAGCTGATCGCGGACGGCCTGCCGGTGGAAATCGGTGGCACCGAGAAGATGGCCAAGTCGAAGAACAACGGCGTTGACCCACAGTCGATGATCGACCAGTTCGGCGCAGACACCTGCCGCCTGTTCATGATGTTCGCCTCGCCACCCGACATGAGCGCGGAATGGTCCGACTCCGGCGTAGAAGGTTCGCACCGCTTCCTCAAGCGTGTCTGGCGCCTGGCTCAGGCCCACGTCACTCAGGGCTTGCCGGGCAAACTGGACCTCGCCAGCCTGAACGACGGGCAGAAAGCCATTCGCCGCTCGATCCACCAGGCGATCAAGCAGGCCAGCCACGACGTCGGCCAGAACCACAAATTCAACACCGCCATCGCTCAGGTGATGACGCTGATGAACGTGCTGGAAAAAGCCCCGCAAGGTACTGAACAGGATCGCGCGCTGATTCACGAAGGTCTGGAAGCCGTAACGCTGCTGCTGGCTCCGATCACGCCGCACATCAGCCACGAGCTGTGGAATCAACTGGGTCACGCTGACCCGGTGATCGACGCCGCTTGGCCGGTGCTGGACGAAAGCGCGCTGGTACAGGACAGCCTGCAACTGGTCATCCAGGTCAACGGCAAGCTGCGCGGCCACATCGAAATGCCTGCCAGCGCCAGCCGCGAAGAAGTCGAAGCCGCCGCACGGGCCAACGAGAACGTGCTGCGCTTTGTCGACGGTCTGACCATTCGTAAAGTGATCGTAGTGCCCGGGAAACTGGTCAATATCGTCGCAAGCTAATTGGATCAGGCGCCAGGTCATGCCTGGCGCCGAGTAAAACCTTTCGGGCCGCAAGATCGGCCCACATGGTTTCAAGGGGAGCAACAAGATGATCAAACGCAATTTGCTGGTGATGGGCCTTGCGGTCCTGTTGAGCGCCTGCGGTTTCCAGCTGCGCGGCACCGGCACCAATGAACTGGCGATCAAGGAACTCGACCTGAGTGCCCGTAACGCTTACGGCGAAATCGTGACGCAACTGCGTCAAGTGCTGGAAAGCAGCGGCGTCAAGGTCTACAGCGGTGCACCTTACAAGCTGGTGCTGACCGATGAGCAGGAAAGCCAGCGCATCCTCAGCTACGCAGGTGCCGGTCGTACTGGCGAGTACCAGGTAAGCACCGTGCTGAGCTACGACATCCGTGGTGAAAGCAACCTGCCGCTGCTGAGCGACAAGCTCGAAGTGCAAAAAATCTTTATCCACGACGGCAGCAATCTGGTGGGTTCCGACCAGGAAGCCAACGACGCCCGCAAGGAAACCCGTCGTGAACTGGTCCAACGGATGATGCTGCGTCTGCAACAGCTCACGCCTGCTCAGCTGGACCAGATGCAACAGACCGCCAACGCCAAAGCCAAGGCTGAGGCCGATGCACTGGAAGCGGCGCAGAAGGTTGAAGCGCAAACGCCGCGCCAGTCGCCAATCGAACTGCCGCAGCAGTAAGACTTACGGGGCGCTCAGGCGCCCCGTTAGCCCTCGCCTATGAAACTCGCCCCCGCCCAACTCGCCAAACACCTGCAAGGTGCCCTCGCGCCGGTCTACATCATCAGTGGCGATGACCCACTGCTGTGTCAGGAAGCCGCCGACGCCATTCGTGCCGCCGCCCGCCAACAGGGATTCGACGAACGCCAGGTCTTCGCCGCCGACGCCAGTTTCGACTGGGGAACGTTGCTGCAAGCTGGCGCGAGCATGTCGCTATTCGCTGAAAAGCGCCTGCTGGAACTGCGTCTGCCGTCCGGCAAACCCGGTGACAAAGGTGCTGCCGCGTTTATCGAGTACTGCTCACGGCCCGCCGAAGACACGGTGTTGCTGATCAGCCTGCCGAAACTTGATGGCAGCGCGCAGAAAACCAAGTGGGGCAAGGCGCTGGTCGAAGGTCAGCAGACCCAGTTCGTGCAAATATGGCCGATAGAGACCAACCAGTTGCCGAGCTGGATCCGTCAACGGTTGTCCCAGGCCGGGCTTTCCGCCAGCCAGGACGCCGTCGAACTGATCGCCGCACGGGTCGAGGGCAACCTGCTGGCGGCGGCCCAGGAAATCGAAAAGCTCAAGCTGATGGCCGAAGGTGGTCAGATCACCGTCGAAACCGTACAAGCGGCGGTGGCCGACAGTGCGCGCTTCGATGTCTTTGGCCTGACCGACGCGATTCTCAACGGCGAAGCCGCTCATGCCCTGCGCATGCTCGAAGGGCTGCGCGGCGAAGGCGTTGAGCCACCAGTGATCCTCTGGGCTCTGGCCCGGGAGCTGCGTTTGTTGGCCAGCCTGTCGCTGCAGTACAGCCAGGGCGTGCCGCTGGACAAAGCCTTCAGCTCCGCCCGACCGCCGGTCTGGGACAAACGCAAGCCACTGATGAGCAAAGCCTTGCAACGCTACTCGGCGCAACGCTGGGCGCAACTATTGCTGGAAGCTCAGCGCATCGATGCGCAAATCAAAGGCCAGGCTGCGGGCTCGCCGTGGATGAGCCTGAGTCGGTTGACGCTGTTGATGGCCGGGCAGAGATTGTCGTTACCCGCCGAATAACGTTTTTGATCAAATAATGGCCATTCGCGGGCAAGCCTCGCTCCTACAGAAATCGTGTGACTCCTGTAGGAGCGAGGCTTGCCCGCGAAGGCGTCCGAAAGGTCCTACACAATGTAGGGACTAGACATAACCTCAACTTCGGCAGATTATTTCCCCCGCAAAACCCACTCAATCGAGAGATCCGATCATGAGCAAAAAGCCATCTAAACGTGGCCCCAACAAGGCCAAATCCATCATCGCCCAGCCACTGTTCCGCAGCCGTCAGGAACGAGCCGGCAAGGGCAAAGGCAGCTACCGCCGCGAAGCCTTCCAGTCTAATAGCTGGGAGGCTTCTTACTTTCTGGCGGCCTGAAAGGCAAGCGCTCGCTCAACATGTTAAGGTCTGCACCTGATTCGTACTCCCTGGACCCGTGCATGCCCTTTTGTATTTCCCGTCGTTGGCCTGTGCGCCAACTGATAGCTGCCTCCAGCCTCATTTTGCTAGTCGCCTGCGCGGAAAAACCCACCGCAGCCGACGCCAAGCCGCTTCAGACCCTCCCTGTCGCGACAGCCCCTGCGGTCATTCCGCCAGTGGTGCCGACCGGTGAAAACCTCGATATCCAGCCCACCCAGACCTTCGCCGAATGGCAGGCGGGTTTCCGCAAGGACGCTCTGGCCGCCGGCATCCGCGCCGATCTGTTCGACCGCGCCTTCGCTAATGTCAGCCTCGACTCCAGCGTGATCCGTGCCGACCGCAGCCAGCCGGAATTTTCCCGTCCGGTTTGGGAATACCTCGACGGCGCCCTTTCGCCGCTGCGGGTACACAAAGGCCAGGCGCTGGTCAGCCAGTACGCCGACATCCTGCAAAGCATCGAACAGCGCTACGGCGTCGATCGCCAGGCACTGGTCTCGGTATGGGGCATGGAAAGTAACTTCGGACAGTTCCAGGGCAACAAGTCGGTGATCAATTCCCTGGCGACCCTGGCCTATGAAGGTCGGCGTCCCGGGTTTGCCCACGCGCAACTGATCGCCGCCCTGCAGATCCTGCAACAGGGCGATATCGCTCCCGAGAAAATGCTCGGCTCCTGGGCTGGCGCCATGGGCCAGACCCAGTTCATCCCGACCACCTACAACACCCACGCCGTAGACTTCGATGGCGATGGTCGCCGCGACATCTGGGGCAGCCCGGCCGACGCACTGGCCTCGACGGCGCACTACCTGCAAAGCTCAGGCTGGCAGAAAGGCCAGCCGTGGGGCTTTGAAGTGCAGCTGCCAGGCAGTTTCAATTACGTTCTGGCCGATGGCACGATTCGCAAGAGCGTCGCCGAATGGCAGCAACTGGGCGTCACCCTGCCCAATGGCGGCAAGGTTCCGGCAGGCTCCGAACACCTGTCGGCCGCCCTGCTGCTGCCGGCCGGTTACCGCGGTCCGGCGTTCCTGGTCCTCGATAACTTCCGCGCAATCCTCAAGTACAACAACTCGTCGTCTTACGCCTTGGCCGTTAGCTTGTTGTCCGAGCGTTTCAACGGCGCCGGCCTGATCGACGGCACGTGGCCCAAAGATGATTTGCCGCTGAGCCGTACCGAGCGGATCGAACTGCAAAGCCTGTTGAGTGCCCAGAACTACGACGCGGGCAACGCCGACGGGATTATCGGCGCCAATACCCGCAAGGCGATCCGCAGCGCCCAGCAGTCGTTTGGCTGGCCGGCGGATGGGTATCCGACGCACAAGTTGCTCGAAGGTTTGCGTAACCGATAGTTAGCCGTATGGCGGATGCCGCCTTCGCGAGCAAGTCGGATCGCGAAGGCGGACTGTCAGGCGATGAACATTTAAGCCCTGCTCACCACATCCTGCTCCAGCACCAACACCTTTTCCCCCGCATCCAATCTGACCAGCGCGCCCATCGGCAACGTCAGGTTCGGATCACAATGCCCGCTACGCCACCCTGCCAACACCGGTATCCGCAAAGGTGCAAAGGTCTGCTTGAGCAAGCGCTCCAGAGAAACCGTATCGACCCCCGCCACATCCCCCACCAAAACCCCGCGCAGCTTGTGCAGCGTGCCGGCTAGTCGCAAATGAGTCAGCAGCCGGTCGATGCGATACAGCGGCTCGTTAATATCCTCGATGAACAGGATGACGCCCTCGGCATCGATCTCGTACGGCGTGCCCATGGTTGCGGCGATCATCGACAGATTGCCCCCCAGCAAGCGCCCGTGAGCGATACCGGGCTCGATGGTGGTCAACGGCCAGGCCACCGGGTGTGAAAGCACACTGCCCGCCTTCACCTGCCCGCGCAGCATGTTAAAAAACGAGAACTCGGTGGGTTGCTGCTTGTCACCCAGCAGGTCCGCGTTGAGCATCGGGCCATGGAAGGTCACAAACCCGGCATGACGACTGATGGCCAAGTGCAGCGCAGTGACGTCGCTGTAGCCGATGAACGGCTTGGCATTGTTGCGCAGCAGTTCAAAGTCGATGCGATCGAGCAAACGCGGCGTACCGTAACCGCCACGCAGACAGATAATGGCATCGACCTCGCTGTCGGCGAATGCGTCATGCAAGTCGTTGAGCCGCACATCATCGCTGCCGGCCAGATAACCCTCTTGCTCATAAACGCCGGGAAATACCCGCAGCGAATAGCCGCGAGAGCGCATCCAGGCAATGGCTTTATCAGTGTTCAGTGCCGCAGGGCCGGCGGGCGCGATCACGGCGATCAGCCCGGCAGACGGCAGGGCCGGTACGGGGGCATGTGGACAAAGGGTATGGTTCGGTCGAACGGTCATCCATGAATCTCCCTGCGTGAATGCGTCAAGCACACAGTAGTCAGGAACGGGGACAAACAGAAGAGGGTCAGTCGCACCGAAAGTTGCAGGAAAAGTCTGCCATTGCGGTGGGCAGGCAAAAAAACGCCCGCGAGGCTGAATGCCTGCGGGCGTTTTTCATGTCTGGCAACCGATCAGGACGACATCAGCTCGGCTTTAACCAGTTTCGCCTGTTCGTCAGCATGGTACGAGGAACGTACCAACGGGCCGGAAGCGACGTTCTTGAAGCCCATCTTGTAACCTTCCTCGGCGAACCAGGCGAACACGTCCGGGTGCACGAAACGCTGGACCGGCAAGTGGCTGCGGGACGGCTGCAGGTACTGGCCCAGGGTCAGCATGTCGATGTCGTGCTCGCGCATGCGCTTCATGACTTCGATCACTTCTTCGTCGGTTTCGCCAAGACCCAGCATCAGGCCGGACTTGGTCGGAATGTGCGGCATCATCTGCTTGAAGCGTTGCAGCAGGGTCAGCGACCACTGGTAATCCGAACCCGGACGCGCGGCCTTGTACAGGCGCGGCACGGTTTCCAGGTTGTGGTTGAACACATCTGGCGGCTCGGCAGCAGTGATTTCCAACGCAACGTCCATGCGGCCACGGTAGTCCGGGACCAGGGTTTCGAGCTGCACGTTCGGCGACAGCTTGCGGATCTCGCGGATGCAGTCGGCAAAGTGCTGGGCACCGCCGTCACGCAGGTCGTCGCGGTCTACCGAGGTGATCACCACGTACTTGAGTTTCAGGTCGGCGATGGCGATGGCCAGGCTTTCCGGCTCGTTGACGTCCAGTGGCTTCGGACGACCGTGGCCAACGTCGCAGAACGGGCAGCGACGGGTGCAGATGTCACCCATGATCATGAAGGTCGCAGTACCGCCGGAGAAGCATTCGCCCAGGTTCGGGCAGGACGCCTCTTCGCACACGCTGTGCAGCTTGTGTTTGCGCAGCAGGGCCTTGATGCGGTCGACTTCCGGGGAAACCGGGATACGCACGCGAATCCAGTCAGGTTTCTTCGGCAGTTCGGTGGTCGGAATGATCTTCACCGGGATACGTGCAACCTTCTCGGCGCCGCGCAGCTTCACGCCGGCTTCAACCTTGGCACGCGGGGCCGGACGCTCGGTGACATCCAGCGTCGGGATCATGGTTTGCACTGCATCAGTAGTCATATCAGTCGATTCCGCCCGTTAGGGTCGTCTGCTCAGCATAGTCGAGGTGTTTGACGAGCTGCGCGCGCAGCCGGGCACTTACCTCGGCAAATTCAATCGATCCTGCGTGATCGCTCAGCTGGGTCATCGCCAGCCCGGCGTAGCCGCAGGGATTAATCCGTCGAAACGGTTCCAGGTTCATATCCACGTTCAAGGCCAGGCCATGAAAGGAGCAACCGTGGCGGATCCGCAGACCCAGAGAAGCGATTTTCGCCCCATTGACGTAGACACCCGGGGCATCCGGCTTGGCCACGGCGGTGACGTCGTAGCTGGCCAGCAATTCGATCAGGCATTGTTCCATGCGACTGACCAGGTCACGCACGCCGAAACCCAGCTTGCGTACATCGAGCAACAGGTAGGCCACCAATTGGCCGGGACCGTGATAAGTCACCTGGCCACCGCGATCGACCTTCACAACCGGAATATCTCCCGGCAGCAACAAATGCTCGGCCTTGCCGGCCTGCCCCTGGGTGAACACCGGTGGGTGCTCGACCAGCCAGATCTCGTCCGCGGCATCGCTGCCACGTTCGTTGGTGAAGCGTTGCATGGCATGCCAGACCGGCTCGTAAGCCATCTGGCCAAGCTCACGAAAGCCCAGCGTGCCCGACATCACAACACCATGTGCACGAAACCGGTAGCCCGCAACTCGCTGTTGATGTCGTACAGCTGTTCCTGGCCGGTGGCGATGATGTGCAACTGGATGGTCGTGTACTTGCCGTTGGTGCTCTGCCGTTCGGCAAAGGTGTCGTGATCAACGGTCGCGTGTTTCTCAAGGATCGCGATGATCTTGTCCTTGAAACCCACGCCGGTGTCGCCGATTACCTTGATCGGGTAATCCGCGCAGGGGAATTCGATTTTTGGCGCCTTTACTTCGGTGTCTGTCATGGCGTAACGGCCTCGTAAGCCGTGGCAACGGACATGGCCCCGTTCCGGATTGGAACAGGGCCATGCAGGTCCACACTAATTCAGTTGAACAAGCCGTAGAAGAATAGACGGATGCTATCCCACATGCGGCGGAAGATACCACCCTCGTCGACTGCGTCCAGAGCGATCAGGTCAGCGCTATGCACCACTTTGTCGTCCAGCTTCACTTCGACTTTACCGATTACGTCGCCCTTGGCGATTGGCGCAATCAGTTGCGGGTTCATGGTCATGCTCGCGGCGAGCTTTTTCAGCTGGCCTTTTGGCAGGGTCATGGTCAGGTCTTGAGCCAGGCCGGCCTTGACTTGATTGGTGGTGCCTTTCCAGACAGGAGCCTGAGCCAGCTCGGCGCCTTTCTGATAGAACGTCTGGGTTTCGAAGAAGCGGAAACCGTAAGTCAGCAGCTTCTGGGTTTCAGAGGCGCGGACTACATCGCTGTTAGTGCCGAACACCACGGCGATCAGGCGCATGCCATCACGTACTGCCGAAGACACCATGCAGTAACCGGCTTCGTCGGTGTGGCCGGTTTTCAGACCGTCAACGGTCTTGTCGCGCCACAGCAGCAGGTTGCGGTTAGGTTGCTTGATGCCGTTCCAGAAGAACTCTTTTTGCGAGTAGATCGCGTAATGAGCCGGGTCTTCGTGAATGATCGCGCGAGCCAACACCGCCATGTCATGAGCCGACGAGTAGTGTTCAGGGTTTGGCAGACCGGTCGGGTTCATGAAGTGGGTGTTGGTCAGGCCCAGGTCGGCGCCGTTTTTGTTCATCAGGTCGGCGAAAGCGTCTTCGCTGCCGGCGATGTGCTCGGCGAGCGCAACGCTGGCGTCGTTGCCCGACTGAATGATGATGCCGTGCAGCAGGTCGCTGACAGTGACTTGCGAGCCGACCTTGATGAACATCCGCGAACCACCGGTGCGCCAAGCGTTTTCGCTGACGGTCACTGGGTCATTCTCGCCGATCTGGCCGCGACGGATTTCCAGGGTCGCGATGTAAGCGGTCATCAGCTTGGTCAGGCTGGCCGGCGGCAGGCGCTGGTCACCGTTGTTCTCTACCAGCACGTTGCCGCTGCTGGCGTCCATGAGTACATAGGCTTTGGCGGCCAGTTGCGGCGGCGACGGCATCATCTCGACCGCGAAAGCGGCAGGCGAGAGGAGCAGCGGGACTAGCAGGCAAAGGCGTTTGGCAAAGGTGGTGATATTCATCCGTCTCTCGAAATCGCTAATGGAAACTGCCCTAAGGCAAAACTAATCAGACAGCTTTCTAACGAGCTGTCGCGTGTTCAGTTGTTCACTCAGACCCTTGCCGGGCTTTTGTTCTTCAACGAGCCAACAACCAGGTCCACCCCCCAAACTGCAAGCGAACCGTCAATCAAGTACTACGTATTACTCGGCAGTGACCAGGCTCGGCGAACCGAGATTGGCCAGGCGCACACTGTTCTGCACTTGCTGGATTTCACCCGGCGAGCCGATCGGCCCCAGGCGTACCCGATGCAGCGTCTGTTGATTGCGCACGATCGAACTGATGAACACCGGAGCGCTCACCATCCCGCTGAGCTTCGATCTCAGGAGTTCTGCAGCGTCCGGGTTGGCGAACGCGCCCACCTGCAGATACTGGCCAGAGGCTGGTACAGAAGCGTTTTTTTTTGCATCGATCGGCGAAGGCACAACGGCCGCGGCGTGCTGCTGCGGCGGTGGCGTCCATTGTTCGACGGTACCGGCCGAAGCCGTAATCACCGGCGCGCTATTCTGCGCAATTTTCGGCTCGTTGAGCATTAAAGGCGCCGGACGCCCTTTGGCGGCCCACCATTGCTGCGGGTCGATGCCTTCGACCTTGACCCGCGCCGTACCGGTTTCGGCATAACCGAGTTTCTTGGCCGCTGCGTAGGACAAATCGATGATTCGGTCCGAGTAGAACGGCCCGCGGTCGTTGACCCGCAGGACTACGCTCTTGTTGTTGTCCAGGTTGGTCACCCGAACGTAACTCGGCAGTGGCAAGGTCTTGTGCGCAGCACTCATGCCGTACAGGTCGTAGACCTCGCCATTGGCGGTGTTCTGACCGTGGAATTTGGTGCCATACCAGGACGCCGTGCCCGAGGCCACGTAGGTCTTGGATTCTTGCATCGGGAAGTAAGTCTTGCCCAGCACGGTGTACGGGTTGGCTTTATAGGGCCCGCTGTGCAGGGTTGGCGTAGCATCCGGGATACGCGATACGTCGACATCCCACCAAGGTGCGCCATCCTTGTGCGCCCGGTTGATATCCAGGCCAGGTGCCGAACGAACGGCGGTCGCAGATTTCTGAGCAGGCGCGCGGCTGGTCGAGCAACTGGCGACCAGCATCGCCAACGCGGCGAATGCCATCAGCTTCAGGGGTTTATTCATAGGCAATGCCCGCATTACTTGACGCCCCGTGCTTGGACCAGCTGTTCAGACAGTTGATGTACGGCCATGGCGTACATCACGCTGCGGTTATAACGCGTGATTGCGTAAAAATTCGTCAGGCCCATCCAGTATTCAGGGCCATTGTCACCTTCCAGGCGGAACGCCGTAACCGGCATATCATCGCGCAGCGCATCATGACTTGCCCACCCCAGCGCCCGCAACTCCCCAACCGTTTTTGTCGGCTCGATGCCCGTGGTCAAACCTTCGTCCACCTGATCGCCACGCACATCGGCGCGGCCGACCACCGGTTCGCCGGCAACCCAGCCGTGACGCTTGAAATAACTGGCGACGCTGCCGATGGCATCGTCCGGATTGGTCCAGATATTTATGTGGCCGTCACCGTCGAAGTCCACCGCGTAGGCGCGAAAGCTGCTCGGCATGAACTGTGGCAAACCCATGGCGCCGGCGTAAGAACCTTTGAGGGTCAGTGGATCGACCTGTTCTTCCCGGGCGAGCAACAGGAACTCACGCAATTCCTTGCGGAAAAATTCGGCACGGGGAGGATAGTCGAAACCCAGGGTCGACAAGGCGTCGATTACCCGGAAATTGCCGGTATTGCGGCCGAAAAAGGTCTCGACGCCGATGATGGAGACGATGACCTGCGCCGGCACGCCGTATTCCTGCTCGGCACGGGCCAGTACCGCTTCGTGCTGACGCCAGAAGTCGACACCCCGGGCGATGCGCGCGTCGGTGATGAACATCGGACGGTATTCGTTCCACTGCTTGACCCGCTCGGCGGGTTTCGAGATAGCGTCCAGGATCGACTGCTTGCGCTCGGCTTCGCGGAACACGCCCATCAGCTGCTCGCCGGCAAAACCGTAGTCGCGGGTCATTTCACCGACGAATTCGGCCACCTGCGGTGAGCCTTCGTAATCGCCGGCCAGCGCACCCTGCGCTGTGCCAAGGATGCTTACCAGGCCGACCCACGGCGCATATCGAGTCGCCCAGCCACGCATTACTTGCATTGAAATCTTCACCTTATTCAAACCTGAGCGATCCACTTGCGATGGGTATGGATCGACATCAAAACCCCAAACGCTGACAGCAGCGTCACCAGCGAAGTTCCTCCGTAGCTAATGAACGGCAACGGCACCCCCACAACCGGCAACAGGCCACTGACCATACCGATGTTGACGAAAACGTAAACAAAAAACGTCATTGTCAGGCTGCCTGCGAGCAATTTGCCGAACAATGTCTGGGCCTGGGCGGTAATCACCAGTCCGCGGCCGATCAACAGCAGGTAGATCAGCAGCAGTGCGCAGATGCCCACCAGGCCGAATTCTTCGCCCATGACCGCAATGATGAAGTCGGTGTGGCTTTCCGGCAGGAAGTCGAGGTGCGACTGGGTGCCAAGCAGCCAGCCCTTGCCGAACACACCGCCGGAACCGATGGCGGCTTTCGACTGAATGATGTTCCAGCCGGTGCCCAGCGGATCGCTTTCGGGGTCGAGGAAGGTCAGGACTCGCTGCTTCTGGTAATCGTGCATGACGAAGTACCACATGGCGACAGCCACCGGCACAGCGGCGGCGAGCACGCTGAGGATCCAGCGCCAGCGCAGGCCGCCCATGAACAGAACAAACGCGCCACCGGCGAGGATCAGCAGCGAAGTGCCGAGGTCCGGCTGACGCACGATCAGGATAAACGGCAAGCCAATCAGAAACAGACTGACGCCCACATGCTTGAGCTGCGGCGGCAAGGTGCGCTTGGACAGGTACCAGGCGATGGTCGCCGGCATCAGGATCTTCATGAATTCCGAAGGCTGGAAGCGGATCACCCCGGGAATGTTGATCCAGCGTGTGGCGCCCATGGCGTTGTGGCCCATGACGTCTACCACCACCAGCAACAGCACACCGATCACATACCCCACTGGCACCCAGCGGGCCATGAAGCGCGGCTCGAATTGGGCGATGACGATCATCGATACCAGACCGATGCCGAACGAAGTGGCTTGCTTGGCCAGCAGATCCCAGCTCTTGCCGCTGGCCGAATACAGCACGAACAGGCTGCCGGCGGCGAGGGTCAGCAACAGGATCAGCAACGGGCCGTCAATGTGCATGCGTTGCAACAGCGTCGCGCGGCGACGCATCACATCCTCGCTGGAGAGGATGCGGTCGAAATTACTCTTCACGGGCCGTAGCCTCCGCACTGATAGGGCTGGCGTACTCGGCCTTCAACCGACCGTCCTGATCCAGAAGCCAGGCGTCCATGATTTGACGCACCACGGGCGCGGCGACGCCGGAACCAGACTCACCGTTCTCGACCATCACCGACACCACGATTTGCGGGTTGTCGGCCGGTGCGAAGCCGACGAACAAGGCGTGGTCACGATGGCGCTCCTGAACCTTGGAACGGTCGTACTTCTCACCCTGCTTGATCGCAACGACCTGAGCCGTACCACTTTTGCCCGCGATGCGGTATTGCGCACCGATCGCCGCTTTGCGTGCCGTACCCCGGGCACCGTGCATTACCTGCTGCATGCCGTGGTTGACCTTGGTCCAGTCGGACGGGTCACGCAGGATGATGTCAGGCATCGGATTTTCGTCCACTGGCTTCGCACCTTCGAGGGTCTTGGCCAAATGCGGGCGATTCCACACCCCCTTGTTGGCCACCAGCGCCGTGGCCTGGGCCAACTGCAACGGAGTGGACTGCATATAGCCCTGACCGATCCCGAGAATCAGCGTTTCGCCTGGGTACCAAGCCTGACGCCGGGTCGCGCGCTTCCATTCACGAGTAGGCATCAGCCCCGGCGACTCTTCGAACATGTCCAGCGAAACCTTCTGGCCGATGCCGAACTTGCCCATATAGGCCGACAACCGATCGATTCCCAGTTTGTGGGCCAGGTCGTAGAAGTAGGTATCGTTGGACCGCATGATCGCCGTGTCCAGATCGACGTAGCCGTCACCGGTACGGTTCCAGTTACGGTATTTGTGATCGTAGTTGGGCAACTGGTAATAGCCGGGGTCATACACTCGGCTCGATGCAGTCACAACGCCAGCATCCAGGCCGGCAATCGCCACCGCCGGTTTGATGGTCGAACCCGGCGGGTACAGACCGCGCAGCACGCGGTTGAACAGTGGCCGGTCGATGGAATCGCGCAACTCGGCATATGCCTTGAAGCTGATGCCGGTAACGAACAGGTTAGGATCGAAACTTGGCGCACTGACCATCGCCAGCACTTCGCCGGTTTTCGGGTCCAGTGCCACCACTGCACCACGACGACCGCCAAGCGCAGCTTCGGCCGCTTCCTGCAATTTGATGTCCAGGCTCAGGACGATGTCCTTGCCGGGAATCGGATCGGTACGCTTGAGCACGCGCAATACGCGGCCTCGAGCATTGGTCTCGACTTCTTCGTAACCCACCTGGCCGTGCAGTTCGGGCTCGTAGAAGCGCTCGATACCGGTTTTGCCGATGTGGTGGGTGCCGCTGTAATTGACCGGATCGAGCGACTTCAGCTCTTTTTCGTTGATCCGCCCCATGTAACCCACCGAGTGCGCAAAGTGCGGGCCCTGCGGGTAGTGACGCACCAGCTGCGCGACCACTTCCACCCCCGGCAGACGGAACTGATTCACCGCGATGCGGGCGATCTGCTCTTCGCTCAGCTCGAACAGGATCGGCACCGGCTCGAACGGCCGACGCCCCTGGCGCATGCGTTTCTCGAAGATCACCCGGTCCTCGGGCGTCAGTTCCAGCACTTCGACAATGACGTCGAGCACTTGCTGCCAGTCGCCGGAGCGCTCACGGGTCATGCTCAAACTGAAGCTGGGCCGGTTATCGGCCACCACCACGCCATTGCGATCAAAGATCAACCCGCGAGTCGGTGGAATCGGCTGCACATGGACACGGTTGTTTTCCGACAGGGTCGAGTGGTACTCGTACTGAATCACCTGGAGGAAATACAGACGCGCGATCAGCACACAGATCAGCGCCACCACCGCAATGGCCCCGAACACGACGCGGCCACGCACCAGACGGGCGTCTTTTTCGTGGTCCTTGATGCGGATCGGCTGGGGCATGAGGGCAGAACTACTTGTGGTAAGGGTGGCCGGACAGGACTGTCCAGGCACGATACAGCTGTTCGCCGATCAGGATTCGCACCAGCGGGTGCGGCAACGTCAACGGCGAGAGCGACCAGCGCTGATCGGCCCGGGCACAGACTTCCGGCGCCAGCCCTTCGGGGCCGCCGACCATGAAATTCACCGTGCGCGAGTCCAGCCGCCAGCGATCGAGCTCGACCGCCAGTTGCTCGGTACTCCAGGGCTTGCCGTGGACTTCGAGGGTGACAACGCGCTCGTTCGGCCCGACCTTCGCCAGCATGGCTTCGCCTTCCTGACGGATGAAGCGCGCCACGTCGGCGTTCTTGCCACGGGTGTTGAGCGGTATTTCCACCAGTTCCAGCGCCAGCTCGGACGGAAGACGCTTGGCATATTCATGCCAGCCTTCTTCCACCCATTTGGGCATGCGTGAACCGACGGCGATCAGTCGCAGTCGCACAGCGGTCCCTTATTGCTGGTCTTTGTTGAGCTTGACGAAGTGCTCATGGGTGTTTTCCGGGCTGTGGTGAGCCGCGTTCAGGGCACGGCTCTGCTCTGCACCGGACCACAGACGCTCCAGGTCGTAAAACTGACGAGCCGAAGCGGTCATCATGTGCACGATGACATCATCCATATCCAGCAGGACCCAGTCACTGTCGCCCTTGCCTTCTTCACCCAGCGGCTTGACGCCCTGGGCCTTGACCGCTTCGCGGACCTTATCCAGCATCGCGCCGATCTGGCGGTTGGACGTACCGGTGGCGATGATCATGAAGTCAGTGATGCTCTGCTTTTCACGAACGTCGATCACCTGAATGTCCTGGCCCTTGACGTCTTCCAGGGCAGCTACGGCAACCTTGACCAGCTCTTCGCCGCGCAGCTCGGGGCCGGTTGGAACTTCTACTGGCAGTGGGGCGCTCTTGAACGTGCCTTTGCGCTTTACTTTAGTTACGTCTTTGTCAGTCATATAAAACTCGTTTTGCTCGTATGTTCGGGCGCTTCGGTACACGCGTTCACGTGTTTTGAAGCGCTCCCTTTTTCAGTTCGACGCACGGTAGAGACCGTGCGCATCGATGTAGGCCAGGACCGCGTCGGGCACCAGGAAACGTACCGACTTACCGCTGGCCAGCAGTTGACGGATCTGGGTGGCGGATACCGCGAGCGGTGTCTGCCAGACGAATGCAATCTGTCCGCTCGGCCCTTTGAGGGCCAGCGGGTCGCTCACCGAGCGTGCCGCCAACAGATTGCGCAAGGCATCCGGCGGTTCGCTGTCGGCATCCGGGCGTTGCAGCACCAGGATGTGGCAATGCTGGAGCAACTCTTCCCAGCGGTGCCAAGTGGGCAGGCCGCAAAATGCGTCCCAGCCCAAAAGTAGAAAAACCTGGTCTTCGGCGGCCAGTTCGGCACGCATCAGTTCCAGGGTGTCGATAGTGTAGGACGGTTTGTCCCGCTGCAATTCGCGGGCGTCCACCACCAGCGGTGCCACACCGGCCACCGCGCACTCGACCATCGCCAGACGGTCTTTCGCCGATACCTGCGGCGTACCGCGATGAGGTGGTCTGGCACTGGGCGTCAGACGCAGCTCATCGAGCGCCAGCGATTCGGCGACTTCCAGCGCACCGCGCAAATGGCCGATGTGCACCGGATCGAAGGTCCCGCCCAACATGCCAATGCGTCGAGGCGCAGGCTCGCTGGCGGTTACCGGGGCTGACAGATCGAGGTCGCCCAAGTCAGTCCGACGCCTGGCCGCGCAACTGGCCATCACCGACCACGATGTACTTCTCGCAGGTCAGACCTTCGAGGCCCACCGGGCCGCGGGCGTGCAGCTTATCAGTAGAAATGCCAATCTCGGCACCCAATCCGTATTCGAAGCCATCGGCAAAGCACGTCGGCGTATTGATCATCACCGAAGACGAATCGACTTCGGCCACGAAACGCCGGGTGTCGGCCAGGTTTTCGCTGACGATCGAATCGGTGTGATGGGAGCCGTACTTGTTAATGTGCTCGATGGCCTGGTCCAGCCCGTCGACCACGCGGATCGAAAGAATCGGCGCCAGGTATTCGGTGTGCCAGTCTTCCTCAGTGGCAGCAACCGCCTCGATGATCGCCCGGGTGCGTTCGCAGCCGCGCAGCTCGACGCCTTTTTCGCGGAACTGTGCAGCCATCGATGGCAGGAAATCCTTGGCGACCGATTGGTCCACCAGCAGGGTTTCCATGGCACCGCAGATACCGTAGCGGTAGGTTTTGGCGTTGAACGCGATGCGCTGGGCTTTCGGCAGGTCGGCGTGAGCACTGACGTAAACGTGGCAGATGCCATCCAGATGCTTGATAACCGGCACGCGGGCGTCACGACTGACGCGCTCGATCAGGCCACGGCCGCCACGGGGCACGATAACGTCGACGTATTCAGGCATGGTGATCAGCGCGCCAACGGCGGCACGGTCAGTGGTTTCGACCACTTGCACCACGGCGGCAGGCAAATCGGCTTCGGCCAGACCGCGCTGGATGCAGGCGGCAATGGCACGATTGGAATGAATCGCCTCGGAGCCGCCACGCAGGATAGTTGCGTTGCCGGACTTCAGGCACAGGCTGGCGGCATCGATGGTCACATTCGGCCGGGATTCGTAGATGATCCCGATCACGCCCAACGGCACGCGCATCTTGCCGACCTGAATGCCCGACGGCCGAAAACTCATGTCGCGGATCGCGCCGACCGGGTCCGGCAGAGCCGCTACCTGACGCAAACCGACGATCATGCCGTCGATGCGCTCCGGGGTCAGCGCCAGTCGCTCAAGCAATGCAGGCTCAAGACCATTGGCGCGGCCAGCGGCCAGATCCAGTTCATTGGCAGCCGTCAGCTCGGCGCGTGCGGCGTCCAACGCATTGGCAGCAGCCTGCAAGGCGCGGTTTTTCTGCGCGGTGCTGGCACGGCCGATGACGCGAGAAGCTTCGCGGGCAGCGCGACCCAATCGGGTCATGTAATCAAGAACGGACTCAGTCATGGTCTGGAGTGGTCTTTGCTAAGGTCTTGGTAAAGAGTAAAGCGGCAGATTATAGCTGTCGCGTCCCGGGACTAACAGCGGTGACGGGCGGATGGTCGAAATGGAGGGCAATTTGCCGACGTTCAGCCGTGATTAAGCTGCAAATTGTTATCATCGCGACTCAATCAGCCCTGATAAACGCCGTTCATCATGACTAACCTGACTGTTCGCACATCTGCGACGAGCCTGCCCAAGGGGCTCGCGGACGCATTTTTCGACAGAGATGCCCAAACGCTGGCCCGGGATTTACTCGGCAAAGTCATTCGACATCGGGTCGGCGACTTGTGGCTCAGCGCTCGGATTATCGAGACCGAGGCCTATTACTTCGAAGAAAAAGGCAGCCACGCCTCCCTCGGCTACACAGAAAAACGTAAGGCTTTGTTTCTGGATGGCGGCCACATCTATATGTACTACGCCCGTGGCGGCGATTCCCTGAACTTCAGCGCCCAGGGACCGGGCAATGCCGTGCTGATCAAATCCGCCTATCCGTGGGTCGATGATTTGAGCGGGCCGGCAAGCCTGGCGCAGATGCTGTTGAACAATCCCGACGCCCAGGGTCGCCCTCGCCCCTCGCAAAAGCTCTGCGCCGGACAGACGTTGCTTTGCAAGGCATTGGGCTTGAAGGTACCGGTCTGGGACGCCAAGCGCTTCGATCATGAAGTGTTGCTGGTGGAAGATGTCGGCCCGGCGCCCGCTCACATCATACAAACCACGCGCCTGGGCATTCCCCACGGTCGCGATGAGCATCTGATGTACCGTTTCGTCGACGCGGCTTACGCGCCGTATTGCACGCGCAACCCCTTGCGACGGGGGCAGATAGAAGGTCGCGATTATTTTTTGCTGACCTGAATTATTGAAAATCCATTGTGGGAGTGAGCCTGCTCGCGATAGCAGACTGATTGTCGAAGTAGATGTCGTCTGACACTCCGCTATCGCGAGCAGGCTCGCTTCCACATGAGACCTGTAGTGTTTTGAAGATTGCGTTCGTCCCTTGGGACCGATTGATTATTCAATGGAGTTGTTTTTATGGGCCCATGGCTCGATAGCGTGACCGGTTGGTTGACGGTCAACCCACAATGGCTGGCCGCGGCAGTGTTCATAGTGGCCTTTGTAGAATGCCTGGCGATTGCCGGGCTGATCGTGCCCGGTACGGTGTTGCTGTTCGCCGTGGCGGTACTGGCCGGCAGTGGCGCCCTGTCATTGAGCGAAACGTTATTGCTGGGGTTCGTCGCTGGCGTTCTCGGCGATACCGTCTCTTACTTCATCGGGCGACATTTCCATCAGAACATCCGGCGCCTGCCGGGGTTGCGTCATCATCCGGAATGGATCGCCGGGGCCGAGGCATATTTCCAGCGTTACGGCATCGCCAGCCTGTTGGTCGGGCGCTTCATCGGACCACTGCGGCCGATGCTGCCGATGGTCGCGGGGATGTTCGACATGCCCTTCCCGCGCTTCGCTGTCGTCAGCCTGCTGGCCGCCGCTGGCTGGACCGTTGCCTATCTGCTGCCCGGCTGGGCCACTGGCGCGGCGATTCGTCTGCCGCTGCCGGAAGGTTTCTGGCCACAGGTCGGGCTGGTGGTCGGCAGCATCGCGGCGCTGGTAGGCCTGAGCGTCAACAGCAGCGTGCGCGCTCATCGCCTGGTTACCGTATACATCGCCGGCCTCAGCCTGGTGATACTCGGTGGGTTGTTCATTGGCTTTGCGCATCTGAACGCCTTCGATCAGGGCTTGATGACGCTGATACAGGAGCACCGCAGCCCGCTGCTGGATGAAGTGGCGGTGATGCTCACCCAGCTCGGCGAGTTCAAAAACATGTTCGCGATCAGCGCGGCGCTGACGATCCTGCTGCTGGTTACCCGACAATGGCGACACATGCTCTTCGCCGGCAGCACGCTGCTGATCACCGCGCTGGCGAACACCGGAACCAAAAACCTGTTCGCCCGGATGCGCCCGGAAGTACTGGCCGATCCGCTGAGCAGCTACAGCATGCCCAGTGGTCATTCGTCCGGTTCGTTTGCGCTGTTCCTGACCTTGGCGGTACTGGCCGGCCGAGGCCAGCCAACGCGCATGCGCCTGACCTGGCTGCTGCTCGGCTGCTTGCCGGCTGTGTCCATCGCCATGTCGCGGGTTTATCTTGGCGCGCACTGGCCAACCGATGTCCTGGCCGGAGCGGTACTGGCGGCTTGTGTTTGTGCGGCCAGCCTGGCCGTGACCCAGCGCCAGACACTTTTGAACCCGATGCCGACCAAAGTCTGGTGGTTGGTCTTGCCGGTATTGATGGCAATGTTCGGCTTCTTCGCGCTATGGAATTTGCCTCACGCTCTGTTGCGTTACTCGTACTGATAGCGAAGGGCTCGCCGATACCAACCTGAATGCAGCTTCTCCTTTCGAAGAGAAGCTGTGAACTGCCTGGGCTGACCGCTATTACCGATCAGCAGATCGTCGTAGTTGATGAAACAGCGCCCCCTATTTATTGCGTTACTTAATTCAACCTCAACCTGCAACATCATTGCATCTTAAAAAAAGCGTCCGCGAGGGTATATAAAACAACGAAAGCAATAAATATGTACCGCACCTGTAACAACCATCTCAACAATACTTTTTCAACGCCAACATGAGGCCCAAAGAACCGAATTACATCTATATGAAAGAAGAGATATTCGAACCATGTCCACGCCATCCATATCCACCGGGCAAAATCCAACACTGCCGACAAACATCCGTATTACCGAAACGCCCCCTTCTCTCTCGGCACGAATGCCCTCCTCCACGCCCCAAGATGAACAACGTCGGAACAGACTCTTACTCCAGGATCAATTGAACGGTCCGATTCGCATTGGCGAATTAACCATCAGTCGCCAGGACTTGTATGACATGGGGGCAAGGCTCAATGGTCAGGTGATCAACGCAAATCATCCGATTCAGCTTGAGCCCGACCAAACGTTCATAAACGCTCTGCAATTTGATCCGGCCAAGGTCGAGGGCAGGCTGCAATCCCCTCAACATAGCGACACCTACGCGGGGTTGTTGTTTGAACTCGGCGTTCTGCGCTCGGCCAGCGCCCAATCTTTGCTTTCAGCATCATCCTCCGACTTGTCAGCGTCCATGCAAAGCCTTGGCAAACTGCTGGACTCCGCCCAGCAATTGTCATTGGGTACCCCATCGCTGCCTGAAAACCTGCCGAGCTGGGCCGACAAGGTCAAAAGCCGCAGCATGACCAGCATGGGCGTCGGGCTGCAGGGCTACGGCATCTACAGCGGCATCATGGGCACCGCAGAAGCACTGAAGAAAGGCGACCTGGTTGAAGCCGGCATCAACGTAGGCGGGATCACTGCCGAGGTGGGTTCTTTGTTCCTCGAGCGAGGTCTGGAAAACATCGGCAGAAACATGATGCTCAGTGGCGGCAAGGTGTTTACAGGGTTCAGCAAAACCAGTGCCGGCAAGTACCTGGCACGCGGCGCCGGCCTGCTTGCCAGTGTCCTGACTCTTCCCTTCGATATCTACACCGCCATCAAAGCGTTCAACGACGCCGCCAGCGCCACCGGCAAACAAGCTCAGGATCACTACTTCAATGCAGCGCTTAGCCTGACCAGCGCCGGGCTGAGTATTGTTCTGGGTATAGCGGCACTTGCCGGTTTCAGTGCCGCCGGCCCGATCGGGATTGCGGCGGGTGCCGTGCTCATCCTGGGTGCAAGAATTTACGGTGCCGCCCGCCAGGTCGATGACATCGACGATTACATTACATTGAGCACCCACGAACGCTTGCGCTCGGGTTGGTTTGCGTTCACCGGACAAACCATGGATCGAGACGTCCTCGACCGCTACCTTGTCGCCAAAACCGACAGCAACTACAGCGAGCTACTGAGAAAGACGGCCCGAGGCTGGCTGGACAACGAATTGAAAGACACTGTCGAAACGGTAGTGTTAGGCAGCTATCAAGTCGAATTGCAGACCGTCAAGCACTGGAAATACCAGTGGGACGATGCCGGCGGCGAAAGTCCTTACATCGAGGAAAAGGAAGCCGTCATCAAGGAAACCGACGACGCGTTCGATGCCAGTGAAGGCATCAGCCACCTTCCGGGCGCAATCATCGGCAGCGCGGGCGAGCACAAGGCCATCCTCTGGCAACTGGGAGGCGGCGACGACACCGTTGTGGGGGTTAGGGACAAACCCAACCAGTTCAGCTACGGCGCGGGAAAAAAGACCCTCACCGGTGGCGACAAGGATGATATTTTCAGCTTTCGGATCGCCGCCGACTCTCTCCAGCCTAGCGATCTGTCAGGCAGTCAGCTGCGAGGTGGTGCCGGCAATGACACGCTGCAACTGGAAGGCAAGGTCTCGCGCGACAAGCCGCATCAGGGCGTGCGCATTGACCTGCAAACAGGGCAACTGAACCTGCGCGCCAGCCCCGACACTCCGCCGCTGCGCTTTGAGTCTGTGGAGACTGTCGAAACGCTGGCGGACGCCGCGAATAGCCTCACCGGCAGTTCGCAGGCGGACCGAATCGTCCTGCGCGGAAACGCGGACATTGCCGACACCGGCGCAGGTGCCGACACGATTGTGATCAAAGGGCCAAACAGCCAGGCCAACGGCGGTCCCGGCGAAGATCACTACATCATCGCCGACAAAACCGGCGCCACCACGCTGATCGAAGATGGCCAGGACCCCAGCCTCATCGACCTCGACTGGACGCTCGAACGCATTCAAGGCTGGCGGGTCGAAGGGACTTCGCTGGTGCTGTCCGCTCTTCACGGGATAGATGGAGAACTGCCGCAGATCACCGTCACGGTCAAAGGGATTTATCGCCAGGAAGCCGACAAACGCCTGCTGCGCAACGACAAACTGATAGTGCGCACCAGGGATCTCTACTCACTCAAACCTGACTTGCCGCAACAGCTCGATGGCCGCGACAGCGTCGACGTCAACGCAATCATCCTGGCGCGGGGCAAACCTGCAACTCCGCCGCAACTGTTGAAGGGAGGAGACCATATCGCCTCCAGCGCACCGCACTCAAGCTACTTCGTCTATCGACATTTGGCTTCGACCGTACTGGCTGTCCGGCATGCAAGCGAAACGGCGCTCAGCACACTATTCCTGGATTACGACAGTCACGAATTAGAAGCCGTAGAGGCGCAGTACACGGTCAGGTCAACACGCAACATCAACTCCGAGTACCTGCGCTACCAGGACGTCAACTTGACCTTGCGCTTCATGGATCAAAAGCGCCTGACGCTCAAAGACATGGCCCGCGATCGCGCGGGGGTCGGTAGCAATGTCATGGGCAACGTGATCGCGTCAGGGCTGATGCGCACACACAACTTTGTGCTCATCATGCGCGACGGAATCTCCTACCGGGTAGAACTGCCACGCCACTCCTATCTTGAAGACCAACGCCAACCGGGTCGCAAGACGCTACTGACACCCCGCTCGCTGATTGAGCGTACCGGCCACTACCTGATGCAGCAACCCGCGGCCCATCCGCCCACCGTGCTTAAACCGCAGGACCTGAGAGTGGACATCCAAGCCGCCCCCCAGACCGGCATTCTCGTGCTGGAGGGGCAGGCCGCGACCTACGACATCCACCCGGCGGCCGATACCATCCTCAGGCTGTCGACTTCGGTCGCGATTGCCACTGCTATCGGTACTTCAACCTGGAATATTCATACACAGCACCTGAGTGAGACGATCGGCCGCGAGCACATCCGCCTGAGCGGCGCCCAGCTATGGGTCGGCCACCTCCTTATTCTGCTGCCCAATGACGAGACCGGTGACGCGCTGATGGAAACGGTGCGCGTTTTCACCTCATCCGGTCACCGATACGACATCGAACAGGAATTTGCCGTGGTGCTTCTGGCAGAAATCAATGCCCAAGCCTATTCCAGCATCGACGCGATCCAGGCAGAGATCAGGCTGCATCGCCAAAGCAACGAACCGATGACCGACCTGGTGCTCATCCGCCATCTGCAATTGCGTGACGATGACAGCAAAGCCATTTACTACGACAGCGTCGCCGAGGACTGGACGCTCGAAGGTGACTGGTCGCGCAAGCTGCACCTGGCGGACATGCACATCGCGCACTCCCCCACGAACGAAACCCCTATGGATCAATGATCGAATTGCGCCACACCTGATTTCATTCAAACACCGCTTCAACACTGGAAAGGATTCCAACATGGCACCCAAACCACCGATATCTTCGATACCCAAAATCAACCGGCCTGAGCTGCCGACGACGACCCCGTCGCGATTGCAAGCGGATGCGTCGCTGCCGGGCCCTCGCGTGAACACAGGGCTGGAGTCGATGCAACCTGCTGCCGGATGGCCTGATGGCACGCCCCATGCGCCTGGGCTGACACCCGGTCTGTTGCCCGACGCCCCGCAGCCGATACAAACACAGGCTCTCGCTGCGTCCACAGTGCCGGCACGTCCTCTCAGCAATGATCCATTGAATGGGTTTCGAGTGTCGGCCTACTCGGCAAACACGTTGCCCCCGCCAAACGACGCCGGCTTGCGAATCCATGCCCAACGCATGTACGCCGACATCCCGGGCAACGGTACAGTCCAAGTCAGCTATGACGCTGGCACGAACACATACCGGGCGCAACGTCGCTTCGAAGTGACTCCCAGCGGACCGGTATTGCACCTGAACAACGATGGCAAAAGCTGGAGCCTCACCCCGCTCGCCGCGGCGCCAGCAAACACGTCAACGACTGCCATCGCCCCACGCATCTACCTTGATAGCACACACTATGTCTGGAACCCGGACGCAACAAACCTTCAGGGATACGTCATTCTGCATCGAAAAAGAGGCCTGGACGAACACGTGGGACCCCAAACCCATACGGCCTTTCAGGATGACAACGGTTCGTTCGTCAAAGTCGAACCGGGCTCGACCCCGATCGACCAGCCGGCGGCCAAGCTAGCGGCATGGACCGATCGTGACCTGTGGGATATGTACGATCTTTCCGGTAGTGATATCACCCGTTTTCGCGACGAAGTCACGGTCACCGGGATGAAGCCACAGTGGGCCTCCATTCGACAGGAGCGGCTTCAGAAATCGTATCTGCTCGATGAACTTCGCCGCTGGTTGGCGCCACATATGAGCCGGGATGAATTTAACTGGCGAATGGAGCCTCTGAACTATTCGGTCGAGCAATGGGCGGTGCAACTCGACAGGGTCAGTCTCGATTCGGTCGCCAGGCGCCAACGTGAAGTACACAAGCGCAAGCTGGCCAACCCGCAAGCGCAAACCACTGCCGAGGCAAAACGCCCACGCCTGGCGGACGAACAATCCCCCACAGCGGATAGTCCCGCAGTGCCCGACTACGAGATCAAGTCCCTTGAGAACGGAACACTGAGGAAACAGCTGATCGAATACCTCCAGTCCTGGGCAAGTACGGACACCGGCTGGAAATCGCTGGAGGAGATCACCCGCCAGCTTCAACCCTACAACCTGTCGACGCGACAGCTCTCGCGCCTGATCACTGACGTGCAGGCCCAAGGGCGCATTCCCCAGTGGGTTGAGGACCTCAGACATTCCTCCATGGACGAAACCAACCCTCATCGGTTCGATGAAGTCTACGAAGAACTGTTGCCCGAGATACTGAACATCAGAAACCAGACAACCCACAACATCGACTTCGCCGCCAACTTCACCCGTCCATACCTCAATGCCCTGCTGACAAAGGCCGGCTACCAGCGCAACAAATACAACTGTTTATACAGAACCGATATTCCCGCCATGTTCAGGGGGGACGACCGCAACCCTTTCGAGTTTTTCAACGATCACATGCGTCCACGCCAGAACCACGGTACTGGTTCAACCACACAAAAAGCCGTGAGCGCAACGTTCAGTCTGTCGGTGGCAGGTGAACATGCTCGCGGCGCTTCGGCCGTGGAAGCGTTGCTGTTTGACTCTCAGCATCACAAATACCCGGGGAAAAGAATCGACTACAGTGGAACCCGCAAAAACGAAGAAAGTGACGAGAGCTCATCAAGCAGTGACGAGGACAACGATAGCTCGTCCGACAACAGCCCAGGTAACTCGCTCTTCTGGCTCCATGACAAAAACTACATCGCAAAAAGGCAACACCAGCGCTTCGGTTTTAACTATTTGCTCGATACCCGCAATATTGAAGTTGTGCCTGGTGAAGAAAACCTGGTTTTCAATGCCTATGCGCAAACCGAAAAAAAGACCGGTGAAAAGACCTGGTTTCCCGACGATTCATATGAAGGGCACATTTCAATGTCTGCGCGCGGCTTGAGTGCTGACAGGATCTGGCTGATCAACTCGAGCGGGACACGTGCAGCGAAGGTCAATGACATCTGCGCCCTGTACCTAAGTAAGCCCGAGTCCGCCAGGCACAGACCCAGTGCGGGCAGACCCATCGAAGAAAGAACATGGAGCGGTGATTACAACAAGAGGGAATATGATGACTTGATCGATGAGGCCGCAAACTTGGGCAAACCTGTCATCGAACTTCCGGACAGGGAAATATACTCAAACGACATTGTGTTTCCATAAAGTCCGCTCTGATCATTGTTGAATAAGACCGGCCCTCGACTTTTGGGGGGCCGGTCATCTTTCAGGCCACTATTGGAAAGGATTCCAACATGCCACCAAAACCACCAGTATCTTCAATACCGAAAATAAACATACCTGAACCACCCGCATTGAATCTGCCGCCACTGCATGGGCCAGGACACTCTGCAATCGTTCACCCAAATCTGCAGGCAGGCATGTCATCGAACACTACGCCGCCAGCCCCCTTGTTACCCATCGATGACGCCTCCCTGACTCAACCTTCTCTGCTGCCATCGCCCGCCTTAAATGTCCAGGACACTGCCACTGCCGGAGCACCAACCACCGCTTCCGGCTCCGACCCACTGCATCGGTTCCGTCTGTCCACATCCTCTTCAAACCTCTTGCCCGCCCCCGGCGCGGACGGGTTTAGAGTCCAGGCGCAACGCCGGTACGTCGACATTCAGTCCGGTGGAACGGTGCTTGTCGAGTTCGACGCCGCCGTCGGACTGTATCGGGCAAAACGGCGTAACGAACTGACGGCCTCTGGACCGGCGTTGCGGCTCAACCCAGACAGCAGGACCTGGCGCCTGGATGCCGAGTCGCTGTCCGGCGAGTCCTCGATCAAACCATCACAAGCGCCTCAACCGGCGTCTGCACAACAACCCCCCGCACAAAGCTACGTCGACATTGCCCACTACACCTGGGACCCACAGGCAACCAATCTTCATGGGTATGTGGTGATGCATAGAAAACAGGATGCGGACCCGCTCGTCGGTCCGGTGACCCAATATGCTTTTGTCGAGATCAACGGACACTTTGTCAAAGTCGATCCACCAGACACCCCGATGAATCAGCCTGCGCAGCAAATTCCCGCCTGGACGGACTACGACATCTGGGACTTTTACGGATTGCAGGGAGCACAGATCAGCCGATTTCGCGCCGAGGTCGCCAGTACCGGCAACAAGCCGCAATGGGCGCAACCGCGTGCAAACCGACGCCGCAAACCCCATCTGATCAACGAATTGCGACGCTGGATGGCACCTGACAAGCAGCAGGACGAATTTGCCGAGTTAATGGAGCCACACTCGTACGGGCAATTGAAGGCGATGTACGACAATGTGCAGCTCAACCGACTCCATCCTCAACCAACGCCCAAAAAGCGGCCCCAGATCGACGAGCAACCAGGGCCGTCTAAAAAACGCCCCTTGATCGAGGATCTATCGGGGCCCGGTTTGCCGGCGACACCACCGCGCCTGCCGGATACGCAGCCGACCACAGAGACGGGAAACACCACTGATTACGTCGAGATGGCGCGTATAACCGCAGAAGAAAGAGGCAAGCTTCTTGAACAGCTTCAAGTCCGGATGAACTTGCGAGGCCCGCACAAAACCCTGGATGAGGTGGCGGCGACGATGAAGCCTTACAACCTGTCGAACCGGCAACTCACACAGATGCTCGCCGAGATACAGGCCAACGGCACCGCCCCGCAGTGGGCCGAGAACCATAAACAAACGTCCATCGACGAGACAAACATCAACCGGTTCAACGACGCCTACGAGGAGTTGCTGCCTGAAATCTTCAGCCTGCGAAACCGCGGGCGGGGCTTTACGGATTTCAATGCCAATTACACCCGCACCTATCTCGATGGCTTACTGGCTTACGCCGGGTACAAGCGCAATAAATACAACTGTTTGTACCGTACCGATATACCCGCGATGTTCAGGGGCGATGACCGCACGCCTTTCGAATTTTCCCGGGACGGCCATATGCTCCCGCGCCAGGATCTCGGTGAAGGTTCAACGACACAAAAGGCTGTCAGCGCGACCTTCAGTCTGAACAACGCGAAACAGTACATCCGCCAATTCGGCAAGCAATCCGGGATAAAAGAACTTCTGTACGACACTCAGTACCACAAGTACCCCGGCGACTTGAGCCGAACCGAGTCGAGCGATACAGAATCCGTTGACAGTGCGGCAGACTCCGATACCGACAGCGGCTCGGACAGCGAACCGGGACGAATCACGGAGAAGGACTATTACCCGAAAAGACTCAACCAGAACATTGCCTTTTGTTACCTGCTCGACACCCGCAACATCGAGATCGTCCCGGCTCGTGAAAACTATCATTTCAACAGGGATGCGCTCGACGAATCGAAAAGAACCGGCGGTAAAACCTGGTTTCCCGATGATGATCTGGAAGGGCATATTTCAGTATCCAGCCGTGGCTTCAGCGCAGACCGGATCTGGCTGGTCAACTCGACCTTTACCCGCGCAGCTCGGGTCAGTGACATCTACTTGCAATCCTATGTTCACGCCGACCACTCAACCAGAGGCGAGGCTGACAGTATCGAAGAGCGGACATGGGCCGGCGCAAACAACCTGAGTGACTACGACATGTTGATTGATCAGGTGGCGGCGGCCAACAAACCGGTGATTAACTTTCCCGCCGGTAAAGAAGTGTTCTCCAACGACGTGGTCTTTACGCCTGACTTGATAACGCCGACAACCGCCTGATCCTGTCGGCAGACACTAGGCAAACAACTCGCCTTGCAACTCATCCAGCAGCGCCTGAATCGCATCCAGTCGCTGCTGCGGATCATCGAGTTGCAGCAGGTCGATCTTGTCCACTTCGGCAAACGGCAACAGGTACGCCAACTGATTGGCCAGCGACTGCTGCCCGGTTGCTTCGGTGCCCATGTTCAACGCTTCGACCATCGGGTGTTCGGCCAAGGCTTTGAGCAGCGCAACCAGGTCGGCGTCCTCGTCTTGCAGCGGTTGTTCAGGTTCGTCCTCCAGCCACTCGACCTCGGCGACGGTCAGCTGATCGCGCTGAATTTCGGTACTCAACACGTGGAAGCGCCGTCCGCCCTGCACCCGAATGCCCAGCAAGCCATTGTCCTGCTGTTTGAAATCAGTGATCAGCGCCTCGCACCCGACCAGCGCGTAGCCCGCCGGCGCGATGCCGACTTCTTCGCCGTCGAGGATGCACACCACGCCAAAGCCGCCGCCCTGCTTCATGCAGCGACTGATCATGTCCAGGTAGCGCGCCTCGAAAATTTGCAAATCGAGGATGCAACCAGGGAACAACACCGTATTCAGCGGAAAAAGCGGCAAGCTCATAGACATTTCCTTACACCACCATCGACACCGCCAACGGCAGCAAAACCGCCGTGGCCACGCCCATCAGACTCATCGCCAGCGCCGCAAAGGCGCCGCACTCTTCATTTTCCTGCATTGCCACCGCCGTGCCGACCGCGTGGGCGGTCATGCCCAGCGCCATGCCGCGTGCCTCGGGGCTGTGCACGCCCAGCCGGGTCAAAAGACTCGGCCCGAAGATCGCCCCGATCACTCCGGTAATCAACACGAACACCGCCGCCAGCGCCGCAACGCCACCGATCTGCTCTGCCACCAGCATGGCAATCGGCGAAGTCACCGACTTCGGCGCCATGGTCATCAGGATCATGTGTTCGGCACCAAACGACCAGCCCAGCAATACGCCCATGCCGGTGGCGACAACACCACCTATCACCAGCGTAGTAAATATCGGCCAGAACAACTGCCGAATGCGTCGCAGATTGAGGTACAGCGGGACCGCCAGCGCCACGGTCGCCGGCCCGAGCAGGATGCTGAGGATTTCGGTGCTCTTGCGGTACTCGGCATAGCTCAGGCCGCAACCCACCACTACGCCGATCACCAGCAGCATCGAGACCAGCACCGGTTGCAGAAAGATCCAGCGGGTTTTCTCGTACGCCGCAAGCACAAGCTGATAAGCGCCCAGCGTAATGCCGATGCCGAACAACGGATGATGAATCACCGACGCCCAGGCGCCGTGCCAGTCGAAGATCATTGGCTGTCCTCACGATGAGCGTGACGCTTGACCATGCGTTGCATCAGCACGCCAGCGAAAGCCATGGACAACAACAGAGACAACACCAGCGCACCGACGATGGCCCAGAAATCTGCGGCAATGTCCTTGGCGTAAACCATCACACCCACGGCCGGTGGCACCAACAACAACGGCAGGTAACGCAGCAGACTGCTGGCTGCGAGGTTCAGCGGCTCGCCGACCTGGCCACGGCTGATCAGGAACACCAACAGCAACAGCAGGCCGACAATCGGCCCCGGCAGTATGGGTAGAAACAAGTGGTTGATGGCTGTGCCCAGCAATTGGAACAGCACCAGCCAGGTCAGGCCACGTAACAACATCCGTCATCTCCCGCCAATCTCATCCCGCACGAACGCGCCGAGCATTATAAGCACGTCAACGCTATAGACCGGCATTCGCCAAAATCATGGTCAGTTGACCGGAGCCATTTGCCATGTTGATCTAAAGTGGTAACTCGGGAGGTCAAATCCCCCCACCTCAAAAACTATAAAACCGATGAACCCAAGGAGAGTCTCAATGCCCTATGTTCCAGTTGCAGAGCTCAAAGATTATGTCGGCAAGGAACTTGGACGTTCCGAATGGCTCACCATCGATCAGGAGCGCATCAACCTGTTCGCCGAAGCCACAGGGGACTTTCAGTTCATCCACGTCGACCCGGTCAAAGCCGCGCAAACGCCATTTGGCAGCACCATTGCCCACGGTTTCCTGTCGCTGTCGCTGATCCCCAAACTGATGGAAGACATCCTGATCCTGCCTGAAGGGGCGAAGATGGTGGTCAACTACGGTCTGGATACCGTGCGTTTCATCCAGCCAGTGAAGGTCAATTCCAGGGTACGACTCAAGGTCGACATGAACGAAGTCATCGAGAAGAAACCCGGCCAATGGCTGCTCAAGGCCACCGCCACGCTTGAGATCGAAGGCTCGGACAAACCGGCCTACATCGCCGAGCCACTGTCCCTCTGTTTCGTGTAACCCATCCCGGATGCGAAGCAGCTCACGCTGTTTCGCGCCCTCTTCTGTTTCCTGGCTATATAAGGTCAAACAGCTGCGGCATACTCGGTCGCCTAATTGCCCGGATCCCGCTATGCGCCCACTTGCACTCCTCGCCCTGACCTTATTGCTCACCGCTTGCGGCGACGGCGAATCGCTGTTGCCCCCCGACGCCCGGTTGCCGGACGGCGGACGCTATCGCGGTGAACTGGTCAACGGATTGCTGCAAGGCCAGGGCCGTATCGATTACCCGAACGGCAGCTGGTACGCCGGCGATTTCGACAAAGGCCTATGGCATGGCCAGGGCGAATGGCACGGCAGTAACGGCGAAGTCTATCGCGGCGGATTCAATCTGGGGCTGTTCGACGGCAAGGGCACACTGACCACCAGCGGCAGCAGCTTCACCGGCAGTTTCAAAGCCGGTCGACGGGACGGCGAAGGCACCCTCAAAGAAAACGGCATGACCTACCGCGGCGAATTCAAGGCCGATCAATATTCAGGGCTCGGTCGTCTCGAACTCGAAGACGGCAGCTCGTACCAGGGCCAGTTCGCCCACGGCAAACCCAACGGCGAAGGCCAACGGGGCGACGCCAGCGGCAATCAGTTCACCGGGCATTTCGTCGACGGTCAGCTCGAAGGCAACGGGACGTTCAACAGCGCCGATGGCGATATATATGTCGGTGGCTTCAAGAACAACCAGTTGCATGGCAAGGGCCGCTACGAGAACGCCGACGGTGATGTCTGGCTCGGTCAATTCAAGGAAGGATCGCTAAACGGCAAGGGCGAGTTGATCGGCGCCGACGGCAGCCATTACATCGGCCAGTTCGTTGACTGGCGCTTCTCCGGCCAAGGTCGATTGAACCTGTCCGACGGCAGCTTCTACATCGGTCAATTCGACGGTGACAGTTATTCTGGGCGCGGCACCCTGGTGCTGACTGACGGCACAGTGCAAAACGGTACGTGGGTCAACGGCCAGCGGGTTCGCGATGCCGATGGCAAGCTGCTGCCGGACAGCCTGGAACTCGGGTTGCTGGCTCAGGGCCGCTTGCTCGACGATGCACTGTCCAGCGTGCCGGCTTCGACGCCGACAGTCGAGTTGTACACCCTGACGCTCGGCGGTGACGGCAAGCAAAGCGTGTTCCTGCGCGAATCCGATTACGTCAGCAACATGCTCAAAAGTCGCTTTAGTGCCGTTGGCCAGATCCGCCTGGTGAACCATCGCGACCACCTCGTCGACCGGCCGATGGCTACCCGTGAAAACCTGCGTCGCGCTGCCGCCGCCCTGGCCGAACGCAGCGGCCCGGAAGACCTGATCTTCATCTACCTGACCAGCCACGGCACCAGCGAACACGAATTTGTGCTCGACCAGCCGCGCATGGAACTGTCCGATCTGCCGGCCGACGAACTCGCCGCAGTTCTCTCGCCGCTGAAAAACCGCGACAAGATCATCGTGATTTCGTCCTGCTACTCAGGCGGCTTCATTCCGGCGCTCAAGGATGAACGCACCCTGATCATGACCGCCTCGCGCGCTGACCGCGTGTCCTTCGGCTGCTCGGAAGAAGCCAACTTCACCTACTTCGGCGACGCGCTGTTCGCCAAGGCACTGAACCAGACCGACGACCTGGAGCACGCCTTCAAACTGGCCAGGGCCACCATCGCAGAGCGCGAACTGGCGGACAGCTTCGAAGCCTCTGAACCGCAGATCTGGGCGCCGAAAACCGTTCTTTCCCACTGGCAGCTGTTGCGCAAGCAACAGGCACGAAAAGCGCTTCAAAGTGTCTCCATCAGCAGCAAGGATGCAAAGAGCAACTAAGCTGAAATGTATCAAGGGGGAAACACTATGTACTTGACGCCTCAGCACGTATTGCTTGCCGGAGCTACCGGGTTGACCGGTGAGCATTTACTTGATCGCCTGCTCAATGAGCCCACGATCTCACGAGTATTGGCGCCCTCACGCCGGCCATTGGCCGAGCATCCCCACCTGGAAAACCCGGTTGGCGACCCGGCGGAGTTTCTGCCGCAATTGAGTGGTCGCGTCGATATCGCCTACTGCTGCCTGGGCACCACCCTCAAGAAGGCCGGCTCGGAACAGGCGTTTCGCGCAGTGGACCTGGACATGGTGGTGGCATTCGCCAAACGTGCACGGGAGATGGGCGCACGGCACCTGATCGTGATCAGTGCCCTGGGCGCCGATCGCAGGTCCCCGATTTTCTACAACAAGGTCAAAGGCGAGATGGAATATGCATTGCGCGCACAGGACTGGCCGCAACTGACCATTTGCCGACCTTCGCTGCTGCTGGGCGAGCGTATGGAACCGCGCATGGCAGAGCAATTCGTCGGGCCTTTGTCGCGCTTGATCCCTGGCAAATACCGCGGCATCGAAGCCTGCCAACTGGCCCGCGCGATGTGGCGGCTGGCGCTGGAAGAGCAGGAAGGGGTGCGGATTGTCGAGTCGGATGAGTTGCGAAAACTCGGCAAGTAAAGCCCTACTAAGATCGTTCCCACGCTCTGCGTGGGAATGCCTCAATGGACGCTCTGCGTCCTTGGGACGCAGAGCGTCCCGGGCTGCATTCCCACGCAGAGCGTGGGAACGATCAGTCAGCGATCAGTCAGAGACCACCCGTAGCCTGAAAACTTACGCCGATCACCGTGAGCACCGACAGCGGCAACAGCAGCGTGTCGAGCAACGCACTGGCCGGCAGGTCAATGCCGGGGTAGCTCGGGGCTTCGGCGCCGAAGCGGTCCATGGCACAGCAGCCGCCATTCAAGGCATACAAATCCAGACGCGTCCCCGAATACACCACGGGCGCTCCCGGCTTGGCGGCATCGAGCGTTCGCGCCGTGGCGCAGCCAGCCAATTGCAGCGCAAGCACAATCGCCAGCAGCTTATTCATCGCTGGTCAGATGATGTTCGCCCCAACGCGGCAGCATGTCCTGGGGAATGTTCAACAGATTGAGAATTCGCGCTACGACGAAATCGATCAAATCGTCGATGGTCTGCGGCTGATGATAAAAACCGGGCGACGCCGGCAAAATCGTCACGCCCATGTTCGACAACTTGAGCATGTTTTCCAGATGGATACTCGAATACGGCGCTTCACGCGGCACCAGAATCAGCTGGCGACGTTCCTTCAAGGTGACGTCGGCGGCACGCTCGATCAGGTTGTTGCAGGCTCCCGTCGCGATGGCCGACAAGGTGCCGGTGGAACACGGCACCACCACCATCGCTGCCGGCGCGCCGGAGCCCGAGGCCACGGGCGACATCCAGTCTTCCTTGCCATACACCCGGATCTGCCCGGCGGCAGCGCCGGTGTATTCGGTGAGGAAGGCCTGCATCATCTGGGTTTTCGGCGGCAAACTCACGTCAGTCTCGGTGGCCATCACCAGTTGCGCAGCCCGGGAGATCATGAAGTGCACTTCGCGGTCTTCACGAATCAGGCAGTCCAACAGGCGCAAACCGTACTGGGCGCCGGAAGCACCGGTCATCGCCAGCGTGATGCGCTCCGGGCCGTTGTTCATTGCAGCGCCTCGGCCAGTTTGCCGTGCAGGCCGCCGAAGCCGCCGTTGCTCATGATCACTACGTGAGTGCCGGGCTGGGCCTGGCTCTTCACGCGCTCGATGATGCCTTCCAGCGAATCGCTGACGATCGACGGCACCGAACACAACGCAGCAGTAGCCCCCAGATCCCAACCGAGGTTGGCCGGCGCATACCAGATCACTTGATCGGCATCGACCACGCTTTCCGGCAAGCCGTCGCGGTGAGCGCCGAGCTTCATCGAGTTGGAGCGCGGCTCGATGATCGCGATCAGCGGTGCATCGCCGATGCGCTTGCGCAGCCCGTCGAGGGTCGTCGCAATAGCCGTCGGATGGTGAGCGAAGTCGTCGTAGATGGTGATGCCACGAACCTCCGCGACTTTCTCCATCCGGCGCTTGACGCTTTTGAAGGCGCTCAGCGCAGCGATGCCCATGGACGGCACAACACCGACGTGGCGCGCCGCAGCCAACGTGGCCAGGGCGTTGGCGACGTTGTGCTGGCCAGTCATGTCCCACTCGACCACACCGTGGGCAACACCTTCGAACATCACTTCAAACTTCGAACCGTCTTCGCTGAGCAGCTTGACCTGCCACTGACCGCCGGCGCCGGTGGTTTGCACCGGGGTCCAGCAGCCCATTTCGATGACACGCAGCAATGCCGGCTCGGTGGTCGGATGAATCACCAGGCCTTCGCTCGGGATGGTTCGTACCAAATGATGGAATTGCCGCTCGATGGCCGGCAAGTCGGGGAAGATGTCAGCATGATCGTATTCAAGATTGTTCAGGATCGCCGTGCGCGGGCGGTAGTGAACGAACTTGGAACGCTTGTCGAAGAACGCGCTGTCGTACTCATCGGCTTCGATCACGAAGAATGGCGTATCACCCAGACGAGCGGACACCGAGAAGTTTTGCGGCACGCCGCCGATCAGGAAACCCGGGCTCATGCCCGCATGTTCCAACACCCAGGCGAGCATGCTGCTGGTGGTGGTTTTGCCGTGGGTACCGGCGACGGCCAGCACCCAGCGACCTTGCAGCACGTGATCCGCCAGCCATTGCGGGCCTGAAACGTACGGCAGGCCTTTGTTCAGCACGTATTCGACAGCCGGGTTGCCGCGGGACATGGCATTGCCGATCACCACCAGATCCGGCGCCGGATCGAGCTGCGCCGGGTCGTAGCCTTGGGTCAACTCAATGCCCTGAGCTTCAAGCTGAGTGCTCATCGGCGGGTAGACGTTAGCATCGGAGCCCGTCACGTGATGGCCCAGCTCTTTGGCCAGAACCGCCATCGAACCCATGAAAGTGCCGCAGATACCAAGAATGTGAATGTGCATTAGTCGACCTCGCAAAACATGGCCGCAGGTTAGCGTAGGGTGGGAAAATTCGCACTCTGTCTTTAATGATCGTCCCCACGCTGATCGTTCCCACGCTCTGCGTGGGAATGCAGCAAGGGATGCTCTGCGTCCCAAAAGCGGACGCGGAACGTCCGGGGAGGCATTCCCACGCGGAGCGTGGGAACGATCAACGGCCTAGCGGGCTATCCCGTGTTTGCGCAGTTTTCTGTAGAGGGTATTGCGGCTGACGCCCAACTGTTCCGCTGTATGAGTCATATGCCAACGCGTCTGTTCCAGCGCATTCAGCAAGGCCAACCGCTCAGCGTCATCCAGCGGATGCTCCGACGACTCTTCAACCGCAACAGCCGGTACCGCCCGAGCCTGACGAATCATCGCCGGCAAATCCTCCAGCCCGATCCGCCCGCCATCACACAACGCCGCCAAAGTCCGCAGCACATTGCGCAACTGCCGCACATTCCCCGGCCACGCGAAACTCAGCAACGCCTGGCGCGCCGGACCATCGATTAAGACGGTTTCCCCGCCCGCCTCTTCGGCCAGCAAAAAGTCGAGTAACTGGGATTTATCACTGCGATCACGCAACGCCGGCAGTGCAACTTCCAGCCCGTTGAGCCGGTAATACAAATCCTCGCGGAAGCTGCCGTCCTGCACCCGCTCCAGCAGATTGCGGTGAGTGGCGCTGATGATCCGTACGTTGACCGACTCCGGCTCACCACCGATCGGCACTACCTGACGATCCTCCAGCACCCTTAATAGCCGGGTCTGCAAAGCCAGGGGCATGTCGCCGATTTCATCGAGGAATAGAGTCCCGCCATCGGCCTGTTGCAACTTGCCGCGCATGCCTTCCTTGCGCGCACCGGTAAAACTGCCGCCGCGATAACCAAACAGTTCGCTCTCGATCAGGCTTTCGGGGATGGCGGCGCAGTTGAGGGCGACGAAGGCTTTTTCTGCTCGCTGGCTGGCCTGGTGAACGGCTTTGGCAAAGGCTTCTTTGCCGGACCCGGTTTCGCCGTTGATCAGAAGCGGTACGTCCCGCTCGAACACACGCAAGGATTTGCGGAAATCTTCCTGCAAGCCCGTGTCACCCAGACAAATGCCCGACAAGCGCGAAGGTTCGGCGATCACCGCACGTTGCACCACCGGCACCGGAATGCTGCGCGGCTGCCCGCGCAACACCGCAAACAGGCTCCGCCCGTCGCGGGTGCGCAACGGCCAGCTGGCGCTGGCATTGACGCTGGCACGGCCGAGCAACTCATCCAGCGAGCAATCGAAAAACGCCTCCACCGGTTTGCCCAGCAACCCACCGCGAATATGCCCCAGCAGGTTCAACGCACTCTGGTTGACCGCACTGATCCGCCCTTCCCCGTCAAACGCCAGCAACCCTTCGCTGAACAGCCCGACAGATTCGGCCTGAAGATGAAAACGCAGCAGCCACTGATTGTCGAAGTAGCGCAGGAAATAGCAGCTCTCGATCATCTTCGCCGAAAGATTGACCAGGGCCATGGTATGGAATTGGCTCTGACGCGAGACCTCGTGCCGCGCCGAGGACACGTCGAGCACTGCCAGCAGTTCGCCATGCGGGTCGAACACCGGGCTCGCCGAGCAGGTCAGGCCGGTGTGACGGCCGCGAAAGTGCTCGTCCTGGTGGATGGTCAGGGACTGACGCTCCACCAGACAGGTGCCAATGCCGTTGGTGCCTTCGCAGGCTTCGCTCCAGTCGGCACCGAGCCAGAGGCCGGCGCGCTCGAAAATCTTCCGCTCGGCAGGCGCGGTGACGCAATTGAGGATCACGCCACGGGCGTCGGTCAGCAGAACCGCGTGGCCAGCGCCGGAGAGCTGCTGATGAAGGCTGGTCATTTCACTGCCGGCGATGTGCAGTACTTGTTGCAAGCGCTCGCGGCTTTCCAGGACGCGACCATGTTCCAGCACCGTCGGCGCCATGGTCAGGGCCGGGTCGAGGTGGTAGTCCTCAAGACAGCGCAGCCAGGAACGGGCAATCGACGGGTCGCTGCCGGGGCCGTGCAGGTGGGTTTTGCCCTGAGTGACGGTCAGGACCTGCTGGGCATGGCGACTCAAATGGTTGTCGTGCATTTCTTATTGTTCTCCCGAGCGGCTTACCCCCCTGTAGGAGCTGAGCTTGCTCCTACAGGTTATGCAGCAGCCATCAAAGGTGCATAGATCGCTATGACTGAGTCATATGGGCTCCGAGCATCCTCCAGCGCGACGCGCATTGCAATGCTGGCGAGACCGACCCGTCACACCTTGCGCCAGAAGCGGTACAAAGTGTCACGGCGACCGTACCGAAACCGTCACAGACGCAGTCCGCCGGTCCGACAAAAACCGCGCAAGGCCTTGATTTACCTGACCTGCAACGCAGTGGCCCGACCTTTGCTCTACGCTTATAGCAGGCGCACATGCGCTCTCCCTTATAAGCACAAAAGCCAAGGAGAAATCACCATGCGTTACGCTCACCCCGGTACTGAAGGCGCTATCGTTTCGTTCAAGAGCAAATACGGTAACTACATCGGCGGCGAGTTCGTCGCGCCTGTCAAAGGTCAGTACTTCACCACTACCTCGCCAGTAAATGGCCAACCGATTGCCGAATTCCCGCGCTCCACGGCCGAAGACATCGAAAAGGCTCTGGACGCTGCCCACGCCGCCGCCGATGCCTGGGGCGCCACGTCCGCCCAGGCTCGCTCGCTGGTGCTGCTGAAAATCGCCGACCGCATCGAACAGAACCTCGAAGTCCTGGCAATCACCGAATCCTGGGACAACGGCAAGGCCGTGCGTGAAACCCTGAACGCCGACATCCCGCTGGCGGCGGACCATTTCCGCTACTTCGCCGGCTGCATCCGCGCCCAGGAAGGCAGCGCCGCCGAAATCGACGGCAACACCGTGGCCTATCACATCCATGAACCGCTGGGCGTGGTCGGGCAGATCATCCCGTGGAACTTCCCGATCCTGATGGCCGCCTGGAAACTCGCCCCGGCCCTGGCGGCTGGTAACTGCGTGGTGCTCAAGCCTGCCGAGCAAACGCCATTGGGCATTACCGTGCTGATGGAGCTGATCGGCGACCTGCTGCCGCCGGGCGTGCTGAACGTGGTACAAGGCTTCGGCAAAGAAGCCGGCGAAGCGCTGGCCACCAGCAAACGCATCGCCAAGATCGCCTTCACCGGCTCGACCCCGGTCGGCTCGCACATCATGAAATGCGCCGCCGAAAACATCATTCCGTCCACCGTGGAGCTGGGTGGCAAGTCGCCGAATATCTTCTTCGAAGACATCATGCAAGCCGAAGAAACCTTCATCGAAAAAGCCGCCGAAGGCCTGGTGCTGGCATTCTTCAACCAGGGCGAAGTCTGCACCTGCCCTTCCCGCGCCTTGGTGCAAGAGTCGATCTACGACGACTTCATGAAAGTCGTGATGAAGAAGGTCCTGTCGATCAAACGTGGCGACCCGCTGGACACCGACACCATGGTCGGCGCCCAGGCGTCCGAGCAGCAATTCGACAAAATCCTGTCGTACCTGGAAATCGCCAAGGGCGAAGGCGCCGAGCTGCTGACCGGCGGCAAGGTGGAAAAACTCGAGGGCAACCTGGCGACCGGGTATTACATCCAGCCGACCCTGCTCAAGGGCACCAATAAAATGCGCGTGTTCCAGGAAGAAATCTTTGGCCCGGTGGTGAGCATCACCACCTTCAAGGACGAAGCCGAAGCCCTGGCCATCGCCAACGACACCGAGTTCGGCCTCGGCGCCGGTCTCTGGACCCGCGACATCAACCGCGCCTACCGCATGGGCCGCGCCATCAAGGCCGGCCGTGTGTGGACCAACTGCTACCACCTGTACCCGGCGCATGCCGCGTTCGGCGGATACAAGAAATCCGGCGTCGGTCGTGAAACCCACAAGATGATGCTCGACCACTATCAGCAGACCAAAAACCTGCTGGTGAGCTACGACATCAATCCGTTGGGCTTCTTCTAAAGCGTCTGTCGCAGGCAAGCCACTCTCCTTGCGGGAGTGAGCTTGCTTGCACCTTAGACCTTCGCGCCCACCCGGCAACCATGCCGGTCAAAAACAATAAGAACAGGTGAACCCCTATGCCTAGCGATCAAGCCAGCGTGCAGCCGGCTACCTCCTCGGTCGACTTTGAAAAAGTCGGCTCCGACTATTTCCAGCAACGGGAACTGAAAAAAGGTGCAGCAGGCTGGGTCCTGCTGGTGGGTCTGGGCGTGGCCTACGTCATCTCCGGCGATTATGCGGGTTGGAACTTCGGACTCGCCCAAGGTGGCTGGGGCGGTATGTTTCTCGCCACGTTGCTGATGGCAACCATGTACCTGTGCATGTGTTTCTCCCTGGCGGAACTGTCTTCCATGATTCCTACCGCGGGTGGCGGCTACGGTTTTGCCCGTAGCGCATTCGGGCCGTGGGGCGGGTTTCTGACCGGGACCGCGATCCTGATCGAATACGCAATCGCCCCGGCGGCGATCGCGGTGTTTATCGGCGCCTATTGCGAATCACTGTTCGGCATCGGCGGCTGGATGATTTACCTGGCGTTCTACATCATCTTTATCGCCATTCACATTTTCGGGGTCGGCGAAGCCCTGAAACTGATGTTCGGTATCACCGCCGTCGCCGCGCTGGCACTGGGCGTGTTCCTGGTGTCAATGGTGCCGCACTTCAATGTCGCCAATCTGCTCGACATCCCGGTGACTGACGCCAAGGGCGCCAGCAGCTTCCTGCCCTTCGGCTACGTCGGCGTGTGGGCGGCAATTCCTTACGCGATCTGGTTCTTTCTCGCTGTCGAAGGCGTGCCGTTGGCAGCAGAAGAAACCAAAAACCCGAAACGCGACCTGCCTCGCGGATTGATCGGCGCCATGCTGGTGCTGGTGAGCTTTGCCCTGCTGATTCTGGTCATCGGGCCAGGCGGTGCTGGCGCCAACGCGCTGCTGACCTCGGGTAATCCGTTGGTCGAAGCATTGAGCAAGGCCTATGGCGGCTCGACCTGGATGGGCCACTTCGTCAATCTGGTGGGCCTGGCGGGTCTGATCGCCAGTTTCTTCTCGATCATCTATGCCTATTCGCGGCAGATCTTCGCGTTGTCCCGCGCTGGCTACTTGCCACGCAAACTGTCCGAGACCAACAAAAGCAAGGCCCCCGTACTGGCGCTGATTATTCCCGGCATCATCGGTTTCGGCTTGTCGCTGACCGGTCAGGGCGACCTGCTGATTCTGGTAGCGGTGTTCGGTGCGACCATTTCCTACGTCCTGATGATGGCGGCGCATATCACACTGCGCATTCGACGCCCCAAAATGGATCGGCCATACCGCACACCCGGCGGTATCTTCACCTCGGGTGTAGCGTTGGTGTTGGCTTGCATCGCCGTGGTGGCGGGTTTTCTGGTAGACCCACGCGTGGTGATTGGCGCGGCGATCATCTATGGAGTGTTAATTGCTTACTTTGCTTTCTACAGTCGGCATCACTTGGTAGCAGGTACGCCCGAAGAAGAATTCGCGGCCATTCAGAACGCTGAAAAAGCCCTGCACTAACGGCCAGAAATCACGGCGCAGGCCCTGTCTGCGCCGTCACGGAGAATCTGTATGGCAAGTTTTGCTCACTCGGTCGGCGCCCAGACCTATCGCTTCGAGAGTCTCAAGGACGTCATGGCCAAGGCCAGTCCGGCGCGTTCCGGGGACTTTCTGGCCGGCGTTGCCGCCCTCAATGACGGCGAACGGGTAGCCGCGCAGATGGCCCTCGCCAATATCCCCCTCAGCCACTTCCTGCAAGAAGTACTCATTCCGTACGAGGCCGATGAAGTCACCCGTCTGATCATCGACACCCACGACAAACAAGCCTTCGCCGCCGTCAGCCACCTCACCGTCGGCGGCTTTCGCGACTGGCTGCTCAGCGATGCCGCGGACGAACAGAGCCTGCGCGCCCTCGCGCCCGGCCTGACCCCGGAAATGGCCGCCGCCGTGTCGAAGATCATGCGCGTGCAGGATCTGGTGCTGGTCGCGCAGAAAATTCGAGTTGTTACAAAATTCCGCGGCACGATGGGCCTGCGCGGTCGGCTATCCACCCGCCTGCAACCCAACCACCCCACCGATGAACCCGCCGGTATCGCCGCGAGCATTCTCGACGGTCTGCTGTACGGAAACGGCGACGCGATGATCGGCATCAACCCGGCTACCGACAGCATCGCCTCGATCTGCACCATGCTGGAAATGCTCGACGCAATCATCCAGCGCTACGAAATTCCTACACAAGCCTGCGTGCTGACCCACGTCACCACGTCCATTGAGGCCATAAATCGCGGTGTTCCGCTGGACCTGGTGTTCCAGTCGATCGCCGGCACCGAAGCAGCGAACGCCAGTTTTGGTATCAACCTGAACGTGCTGCAGGAAGGCTACGACGCCGGTTTGAGCTTGAATCGCGGGACGCTGGGGCAGAACCTGATGTATTTCGAAACCGGTCAAGGCAGCGCCTTGTCAGCCAACGCCCACCACGGCATCGATCAACAGACCTGCGAAACCCGCGCCTACGCCGTGGCGCGCCATTTCAAGCCGTTCCTGGTGAACACCGTCGTAGGATTTATCGGCCCGGAATACCTTTACAACGGTAAACAGATCATCCGCGCCGGCCTTGAAGATCACTTCTGCGGCAAGCTCCTGGGCGTGCCCATGGGTTGCGACATCTGTTATACCAACCACGCCGAAGCCGACCAGGACGACATGGACACCCTGCTGACCCTGCTGGGCGTGGCCGGGATCAACTTCATCATGGGCATCCCCGGTTCCGACGACATCATGCTCAACTACCAGACCACATCGTTCCACGACGCGCTTTACGCCCGCCAGACGCTGGGCCTCAAACCTGCGCCGGAATTCGAAAAATGGCTGGCGAGAATGGGCATTTTCACCCAGGCAGACGGCAAGATTCACTTCGGCGACAGCCTGCCGCCGGCTTTCCGCCAAGCGATGGCGCAACTGGGATGAGTGTTGAAATGGACAAACCACCTGCTGACCCACAGAACCCTTTGCTGGAACTGCGTCGCCTGACGCCGGCACGGATCGCTTTGGGTAGAACCGGCACCAGCATGCCGACCAGCGCGCAGCTGGATTTCCAGTACGCCCACGCTCAAGCGCGGGATGCGGTGCACTTGCCGTTCGACTCTGCGGGGCTCAGCGCACAACTGGCTGAACGCGGGCGAGCCAGTTTGCTGCTACATAGTGCCGCTACGGACCGGAACAGTTATTTGCAACGCCCCGATTTAGGGCGAAAGCTGAGTGACGAGTCGGCTCAGGCACTGCGCGATTACGCATTGAGCCATCCCGACGGTGTCGATCTGGCCATTGTCGTTGCCGATGGTTTATCGGCACTGGCCGTTCATCGCCATACCCTGCCGTTTCTCGCGCGAATGGAAGATCAGATTGTGAATGACGGCTGGTCCGTCTCACCGGTCATTCTGGTGGAACAGGGCCGTGTCGCGGTAGCCGATGAGATCGGCGAACTGCTGGGGGCGAAAATGGTGGTCATCCTGATCGGCGAACGCCCTGGCCTCAGTTCCCCTGACAGCCTGGGACTGTATTTCACCTACAATCCAAAGGTCGGGCTGACGGATGCCTATCGCAATTGCATCTCCAACGTCCGACTCGAAGGCCTGAGTTACGGCATGGCGGCACACCGCTTGCTGTATTTGATGCGCGAGGCCTGTCGGCGGCAGTTGTCAGGGGTCAATCTCAAGGACGAAGCCCAGGTTCTGACACTGGAGTCGGAAGAGGGGGTGGACGTGAAAGGTAATTTCCTACTAAGCCCGTCGGAAACCTGAACCGTTTCCGCATTGCGTTTCTATCCATGTTTCAGGCAGGATCGATGCACGGCCGCCAGGGTTTCCCGTCGCCGTCCCCATGTAAGACAGCCACTTGAAGACGAGACCTACCATGCGGATTATTCAAGCGACCCTCGAACACCTGGACCTGTTGACGCCGTTATTCGTCAAATATCGCGAGTTTTATGGCTCCCTGGCTTATCCCGACTCGTCCCGGGCATTCCTTGAAAAACGCCTGCGTCGCAAGGAGTCGGTGATCTACCTGGCCCTGGCCGATGACGACAGCAACAAACTGATGGGTTTCTGTCAGCTGTATCCGAGCTTTTCGTCCCTTTCGCTGAAGCGCGTGTGGATCCTCAACGACATCTACGTTGCCGAAGAGGCCCGCCGCCAGTTGGTGGCCGACAACCTCATCCGCACCGCGAAAAAAATGGCCAAGGAAACCAATGCAGTACGCATGCGCGTTTCCACCAGCAGCAATAACGAAGTCGCGCAGAAAACCTACGAATCCATCGGATTCAAGGAAGACACCGAGTTCAAGAACTACGTATTGCCGATCAGCGAGGAGCTCTGATCCGCCTTAATACCTGTGGGAGCGGCGGCGCGACGATTCGACTTGCTCGCTCCCAGAGTGGTGCATACCAACCGTTGATCCTGTCGACATTCCCCGCTACAAACTCAACGCGCTTTTCACCTGTCAGACCGTATAATGCCGACCTTTCCGGCTTGTAAGAAAAACTACACCCGTCTGTAGCCTTTCGCGAAGTCATCCGCACAGGCCTGCCGAGTCGGGCCGTCACCTCAGGTGCTCTCCATGGATTTCAACCCGCTCGACCTTATCCTGCATCTCGATGTTTACCTCGATTTGCTGGTAACCAACTACGGGCCATGGATTTACGCCATTCTGTTTCTGGTGATCTTCTGCGAAACCGGTCTGGTGGTGATGCCGTTCCTGCCGGGCGACTCCCTGCTCTTCATCGCGGGTGCCGTTGCGGCCGGTGGCGGCATGGACCCGGTGCTGCTGGGCGGCCTGCTGATGCTGGCGGCGATCCTTGGCGACAGCACCAACTATGTGATCGGACGAACGGCGGGTGAGCGTTTGTTCAGCAACCCGAACTCGAAAATCTTCCGCCGCGACTACCTGCAGCAAACCCACGACTTCTACGACAAACACGGCGGCAAAACCGTGACCCTGGCGCGCTTCCTGCCGATCATCCGCACGTTTGCACCGTTCGTCGCCGGCGTGGCGAAAATGCCGTATCCGCGGTTCTTTGCCTTCAGCGTTCTCGGCACCATCCTGTGGGTCGGTGGCCTGGTGACCCTCGGTTACTTCTTCGGCAACGTACCGTTCATCAAACAAAACCTGTCGCTGCTGGTCGTGGGCATCATCCTGCTGTCGCTGGTACCGATGATCATCGGCATCATCCGCAGCCGCTTCGGCAACGGCGCGTCCAAAGCACAATCGCGCTGATTTACCATGTGGTCCCTGAGCGCCTGGCGTCGTCGGCGCACCTTGGCCAAATACCCGATTGCCGACGACATGTGGCAGCGGGTTCGTCATCACTTGAGTTTTCTCGATGGCCTCAGCGCCGCTGAGGACCGGTGGCTGCGTGAAGCCAGCGCGCTGTTCCTCCAGGACAAACACCTGACCGCCCTGCCTGGCGTCGAACTCCACCAGGAGCAACGCTTGCTGCTTGCCGCCCAGGCGCAACTGCCGCTGCTGCACCTGGGCGATCTGAACTGGTATCAGGGTTTCCACGAAATCGTCCTCTATCCCGACGACTTTCTCAGCCCCCAGCGCCATCGCGACGCCAGCGGTGTCGAGCACGAATGGGACGGCGAACACAGCGGCGAAGCCTGGCAGCAAGGCCCGATCATCCTCGCCTGGCCCGGCGTGATGGCCAGTGGTGGCTGGGAAGGCTACAACCTGGTGATCCACGAACTCGCGCATAAACTCGACATGCTCAACGGCGACGCCAACGGCCTGCCGCCACTGCACGCCGACATGCGGATCAGCGATTGGGCCAAAGTCATGCAAGAAGCTTACGACGACCTTGATCGGCAACTGGACCACAATCCCGACGCTGACACCGCCATCGACCCGTACGCGGCGGAAAACCCCGCCGAGTTTTTCGCAGTCACCAGCGAATACTTCTTCAGCGCCCCGGATTTGCTGCACGAGGCGTATCCTCAGGTCTATGAGCAGCTGAAGCTGTTTTACCGCCAGGACCCGCTGGCCCGGCTGCGGCAACTTCTGGCCGAGAACCCGGTCTATCAGGCACGCGACTAAGGTCTCTACGACCCTTGGAGCGTGGCATCGGCGGCGGAATATGCCTATAATCGCCGCCACTTTTTGGTCAATCCGGCCAAGTGATTTTGGTCAACTAACGGGGGCAACGCCCAATGAGCTACAGCAAGATTCCGGCTGGCAAAGACCTGCCGAACGACATCTACGTCGCGATCGAGATTCCGGCCAACCACGCGCCGATCAAATACGAAATCGACAAAGACAGCGATTGCCTGTTCGTTGACCGTTTCATGGCCACCCCGATGTTCTACCCGGCCAACTACGGTTTCATCCCGAACACTCTGGCTGACGACGGTGACCCCCTCGACGTGCTGGTCGTGACCCCTTACCCGGTAGCGCCAGGTTCGGTCATCCGCGCCCGTCCGGTCGGCATCCTGCACATGACCGACGACGGCGGCGGCGATGCCAAAGTCATCGCAGTCCCACACGACAAGCTGTCCCAGCTGTACGTCGACGTGAAGGAATACACCGATCTGCCACCTCTGCTGCTGGAACAGATCAAGCACTTCTTCGAGAACTACAAAGACCTCGAAAAAGGCAAATGGGTGAAGATCGAAGGCTGGGGCGACGCAGAAGCCGCACGCACCGAGATCATGAAGTCGGTTGCTGCCTATAAAGGCTGATAGCCGTCTCTCACGAACGGCTGTAACGAGAAACCCCGGTTGATCCGGGGTTTTTTGTGGGTGCCTGAAAACCCTGTTCAACAGCACATTTAACTGGCGGGCGAACCGGTTTTTTCTTGTTTAATTTTTACAAAAGACGTCTTACATCAGGACTTAAATTTCACGCCAGATTTGAACGTTTTGTTGAATCAAAGCCTTATGCCGCACGGCTAGACTCGTGTTTATGAAAAAGAACAAAACCTGCGGTCCACGATTCAGAATGCTCCTGAAAGAGCTACAAATCACGACAACGAGATTTGCCGAATTCCTGGGCATTTCCGACCCTCAAACTGTCCATAACTGGTATACCCGCGGGGTGCCTGACTACCGCATGGAAGATGTCGCCAGAAGACTGTCCGTAAACACTGAATGGCTGAAAACCGGCGAAGGTCCCCAAGACGCCCGGGAATTGCACCTGATCGACGCGTCCGGCAACACCTTCGACGCACAGTCAATCCGGGGCACCTATCGGGTCATCGACCCAGTCGATATCGAACTCCCCTTTTACAAAGAAACGGCCACGGCCCCCGGCTCCGATAAAACCCATGTCATCAAAGACCCCAGCGAATCGATCCGCTTCCCGCGCAGCGATCTTGACTCCCTGGAAATCAACCACGCCGATGCCATCTGCGCCCGCATGGTTGGTAACAGCATGGCCGAAAGAATTGAAGATGGCTCCATCGTCGCCATCGACCGCGGGCTCACGCAAATTGTCGACGGAGAGATTTACGCAATCGAGCACGACGGCATGTTGCGCATCAAATACCTGAGCCGTGTACCAGGCAACGCAATACGCATGCGCAGCCACAACAGCTCCGATTACCCGGATGAAGTCTTCAGACCTCCACAAATCGAAGAACAAAACATAAGAGTTCTGGGATGGGTGTTCTGGTGGTCGACCCTGAACAAACGCAGGCCCCCCATACCTTTTCTATAAACACATAACTGTGTAGCAGCTAAAGAAGCTGCTACCAGTCACGGAATAGCTCTAGGTCGCACACCACGCTGGGAATTCCCCCAAAAAATCAGTATGCTGCGCCCCACATTTGCGCATCGACCCGCCTCGCGGCGTCAAATCGCACCGACAAGGCAGATGACTTTCTCGCCAAGTCCCACAGCCGGACGCAAGATCCGGGTGTACGTTTTGAAGGCTGGCGCGGTTTACCAAAAATGATCCAAGCCAGTCCCCGAGAAGCCGGCCACAAGCCGGCTTTTTAATGCCTGCGAAAAAGTGAGCCTCAACGATTAGCGAGCTAGATCGACATCCCGCGCTGATCCAACTCGTCAGCCGTTGGCAAATCAGACTGAAGCAGGTTGTTCTCATGCATGAATCCAGCTGAAGCACATTTCCCTTTAGTACCTGATGGACCTACGCGGCCTAATCGGCAAGACCTGTCAAATTCGCTCAGTCGATTTTGATCTTGAGTTCGCCGGTGACTCCCGTGTGTTGCTCCACAGCTCACGCGCCCGCTGAGCAGGTGCTAAAAAGTGAGGGGGGATGATAGCGCCTGGGTAAAGCTTTCTATGCCAGACGGCAGAATTTATTGCGCAGCGATGTTCTGTAGGAAGAAAGCCTTTCTATACACAGTGGCTTACGTTTTATCAGCGCCAACGCCTCCCTCGCGCGGGATACCTGAAAGCACGTTAACTTATACTCGCCCGCCAATCAGCACAAAACCGTAGTCATCACAGGGAAGCGTCCATGTCCGTTCCAACTTACGATCAGTTCATCGAACCCATCCTACGGTTTCTCGCCACGAAACCAGAAGGTGCACCCGCTCGGGATGCCCATGAGGCGGCGGCAAAAATGTTGCAATTAACCGTAGAGCAACGTGAAGAACTGATCGCCAGTGGGCAGGCCACCTATAAGAACAGAGCTGGCTGGGCACACGATCGGCTCAAGCGTGCCGGCCTTTCCAGCAGTGCCAAACGCGGGTATTGGAAATTGACTGACGCGGGTGTGGCCTACGCCAAGGAACATCCAGCCCCCATGTCGGCCGGTGTAGTGGAACATTTAGCCATTGGCTATATGAATGTGAAGCTGAAGATTGCACCTGACGCGGCACCGCTTGATGACGAAACGCCTGTTGGACCTGACGTAACCTCTGCCACCGCCAGCCCCGATGATCGGCTTGAACAAGCCCTCCAGGAGTTGCGCGACGCCACAGCTGCCGACCTTTTGGATAACCTGCTACAGGTCACCCCCAACCGCTTCGAAGTGATTGTGCTGGATGTGCTTCATCGCCTGGGATACGGCGCTAGTCGCAATGACTTGCAGCGTGTCGGAGGTTCAGGGGATGCCGGCATCGATGGCATCATCTCGCTAGACAAGCTGGGGCTAGAGAAGGTTTATGTCCAAGCCAAGCGTTGGCAGAACACGGTAGGTCGTCCTGAGCTGCAGGCATTCTACGGTGCACTCGCCGGACAAAAGGCTAAGCGCGGGGTATTCATCACAACCTCTGGTTTCACGGCACACGCTGTCGACTTCGCTAAATCGGTGGACGGTATTGTGTTGGTGGATGGCACGCGACTGGTGCATCTGATGATGGATCATGAGGTGGGTGTTACATCGCGATTGCTGCGGTTGCCGGCGCTGGATCGTGATTATTTTGATGAGGAGTGAGAGATCGGTTTTGGAAACCAGCCTCTTCCCCTGCGACGCTTGTGGCCCAAGGTGATGGCACACTAGAATCACGAAGTACACTCGAATTGGAAGGTCGCGGTTAACGCACAGAAGAGATAGGGCTAAAGCGAGTTTAGATAGCTGTACAGGTCAAGGAGACCACGATGCCAGACGTCAGAAATATCAAGGAACAAAAGCTTCTATATCACCTCACTTCGGTCGAAAACCTGGATGGCATTTTTCAGGGAGGTCTAAAGCCTCGCGCTGAACTCACCGACTTCAAAGATGTAGCTGACAGTGAAATTCTGAAGAAGCGCAAAGCCCTTGAGCTTGACAGCTATGTGCCGTTTCACTGGTTTGCTGCAAATCCATTTGACGGAAGTGTGCAACGTAACAACCCTGATGTGAAATTCGTCCTGATCTCCGTTTACAGGTCTATTGCGAAACAAAACGGTTGGAAAGTCATTCCTCGGCACCCTCTGGCAAACGACTCAATCCAGTTACTCGATTACGACGAGGGTTTTGAAGCCATCGAGTGGGAGGTCATGAACAGCCGGGAGTATCACGACGCACACTGCAAAAGCATCTGCATGGCGGAATGTTTGGCGCCTGGCGTTGTGAAACCAAACGCCTTCTTCAAAATCTTCACTCCTAACGAGGAGGTCGAAGCACTCTGCGTGGCTAAAATGCGAGCGGCCGGTGTTAATGTACTCACCGGCGCGAATCAGAGAATGTTTTATCAATGAACTACACCAGTCTGAATCCAGAGAAGGCTCTGATTTGGCGGATCGTCCACCGCGATAACCTGCCTTGGATTCTGGACAATGGGTTGCATTGCGCCAGCTCGGAGGCACAGGCACCGCAGTACGTGAATATTGGCAACGCCGACTTGATCGACAAGCGCCGCAATCGCTGTGTTCCTATCCCTCCAGCGGGCGTATTGGCCGACTACGTACCCTTCTACTTCACTCCCTTCTCTGTGATGATGAAAAACATTCACTCCGGATGGAGCGTTCAGCAACGCAGCAACGATGAGATCGTGATTCTGGTCTCCAGCCTGTACCGCGTAGAACAGCTTGGCCTACCATTCGTCTTCACAAATGCACACGCCTACCCGGATTGGACAGACTATTACAGCGACTTGGCGAATCTCGGCGAGATCGATTGGTCTATCCTTCAACGACGCGACTTCAAACGTGACCCTGATGACCCTCGAAAGATGGAGCGCTATCAGGCCGAAGCGCTGATTCACCATCACCTACCGATTACAGGACTCCTTGGCATCATGTGCTACAACGATGCAATGAAAGAATGCATAGAGCAGGACGTGGCCGCTAGAGGCCTGACGTTATCTGTTCATGCGCGTCCGGGATGGTATTTCCAATGATCAGATTTACCCAGGGCAACCTTCTGGAAGCCAACACTGAAGCCCTCGTCAACACAGTCAATACCGTGGGCGTGATGGGCAAAGGTATCGCGCTGATGTTCAAAGAACGCTTCGCGGATAATTACCGTCTGTATTCGGCCGCCTGCAAGGCTGGCGAGGTAGAGACAGGCAAGGTTCACGTAACGGCAGTCAACGAACTGGACGGCCCTCGCTGGATCGTAAACTTTCCTACCAAACGTCACTGGCGATCACCGTCGCAGATGGCGTGGATTACTGAAGGCTTGCACGATCTGCGTCGCTTCCTGATTGAAAACCACGTGAAGTCCGTGGCAGTTCCACCGCTAGGTGCGGGCAACGGTGGTTTGAAATGGCCAGAAGTTCGTGAACAGATTGTTGATGTACTGAGTGATCTGGATATCGATGTGTTGGTATTCGAACCTTCCAACCAGTATCTGAATGTCGCCAAGCGTAGTGGCGTGGAAAAGCTCACGCCTGCTCGCGCGCTCATCGCAGAACTGGTCCGACGCTACTGGGTTTTAGGAATGGAATGCAGTCTGCTTGAGATTCAGAAGCTGGCCTGGTTCCTGGAACGAGCTATAGAGAATCTACCGGACACTGAAAACCCGCTGAACCTTAAGTTTGTAGCTCATAAATACGGGCCGTACGCCAATCGGTTGGAACATCTGCTCAATAACCTGGATGGAAGCTATCTGCATTGCGACAAGCGCATCAGTGATGCAGGTATCAGTGATGTGATCTGGTTTGACCAAGAGCGCAAAGCCTTTTTGCAAACATATCTAAAGACAGAGGCCAAGGAGTACTCCCAAGCCTTGGAGCGCACTGCTGAGTTAATCGACGGCTTTGAGTCGCCCTTCGGCATGGAATTGCTGGCGACGGTCGACTGGTTGCTAAGCCAGGAGAAGGTATCCCCGACCGTCCCTGCCGTACGCGAAGCGTTGAAGCATTGGGACGGGGGAGCCGGTGCCGCCGCTCGCAAGAGCAGGCTGTTCGACGATCCGGCGCTTGATATTGCACTCAAACGTCTTACCAGCAGTAGTTTCAAGCCGGTAATGGCTGTCTGTTAAATTCAACAGCCCATTGATTGGTCATCTTCAGAAAATTCGATTGGAGGTGGTTGTCCAACAAACCGTTGGACAACCACCTCCCTCACGGATAACTAAACCCCTTAACCAACGTCAACTCCCCCACCGCCCGCATCGGCACCAAAAAAGTCTCCATCTTCTCGTCCGGCGTCCCTTCCTCCGTAATCACAGTCACCTGCGCCGTCGTCAGCGGCTGAACCGCGTCCTCTTGCCCGTCCTCATCACTCCGATACCCACCTCCAAAGTAATTCACATACACCAAATACTGCCCCTTGATCGGCGCCGGCATGGCGAAGATTTCCGGGCCGTAGCCCGTCGTCACGTCAACATCCAGCGCCGCCCCATTAGGCACAGCACGATCGCCATACCAGATATGGGCGCCGTCGGGGGTGATGAGGTGCAAGTCGAGGTCGGTGCCGTCACTGTCCCAAGCCAGTAGCACCCGCAACTTCGCCGGAGTGGCCCCGCCGCTGGCGTTGAGGAATTGCGTGCGATGCCGTTGCTGGCCATCGGGGCTACGGACTTCGACGCTGTTGCTGCCATTGGGGAATGAGAACGGGCGATCAAAGCGTCCGGCAGGATCGATTTTCAGCGGCATGCTGACGCCGTTGACGATCAACCGGCCTGGCTCGCCGGACTTGGGCGTCGCGTTGATTTGTCCGGTGATGCGTGCAGTGTTGGCCTGCCCCGCCGGGGTGTTCACCGAGGAGGCCGGGTAGTTGACGATCTGGCGAAAGCTTTCGCCTTCGCCTTCAGGGGCGCCAGTGCGCCAGCCGCCAACGGGGGTGTCGAGTTTGGCGGCGCTTTCGGCGAAGGTCGTCGGCCCTACGCAAAAGGAGCAGAGGAACAGGAAGACCTGTGGGTAACGGAGTTTCATGGCCTATTCCAGCAAGAGGTGGCGGGCGAGCCCTTCGATGTAGGTTTCATCCTGGCCGTTGGGGTGTGCTTCGAAGGCCAGGTGCAGGTATTCGTGGGTCAGGTCGAGGCGGTCTTGCAGCGACAACACGCCGCGCACGTAAATGCGCTGGCGTTCGCGGTCGACATAGGGACGGCCGAAGGCCAGACGGCAGACGGCGAAGGTGCTGACTTCGTTGTAGCCAACCTCGCTTTCCAACCGCGGACGCCAGCCGCGGCGTTGGTTCAGCAGCCAGTCTTGCGCGGCGGGGAGTGCTTCGCAGGAAGCGACTGGATTGTCCCAGCGGCTGAGGCTGGCGCGGGGGTAGGCGTGGAGCAGGATGGCGTCGTAGCGTTGGCCGGCGCTGGCTTGTTCGACGGCGTGCTGCCAGGAGAGTTTGTCCGGGCCGGGTTGGTCGGAGTGGTAGGTGACGGTGCTGCCGGCGAGGACCAGGTCGCTGGTCCAGGCGGCGATGTGGCGTGACTCGGCGGTGGCTGGACGTGGGGCGACGCGTTGCCGGCTGCTGCTGTCGTCGATGCTCAGGCAGTCGCCGTTGCGGGTGGCGTTTTGCAGCAGGTACGTGCGGATCGCGACGGCCAAAGCCTTGGCGGCTTCGGCGGGTTCGGGTCTGGCTTCGCGTTGCAGGACACGGGCGACGTATTCTTCGCGGTCCAGACGGGCGATCAGTTGGTCTTTCAGCAAAAACAGTTCGCCGTCGCTGTGGATATCGAGTTGGTTGCCGTTATTGAATTCGACGCGGTAATCGCCCAGCAAGGGCCCGGACTCAACAACACGATCCCCCGCCAGAACGCGCCCGATGGGATAGCGTGAAAACAGCCCCACCTCGACACAGCGTCCCCCCTCCAAAGGCCAATTCACCGGCAACACCGAAGCCAACGCCCCACCGTAGTGACGCAGGACCATTTGACTGGTCCCACGCCCACCCGCCCAAACCGGAGTGCCATCCACTGTCCACCCGGCAAAACCGCCCTGACGCGACGAAGGGTCCTGATCCCCCAACCAGCTCCAGGTTTTCACCCGCAACCGGCCACCGAGTTCGCCCACGACATTGCCGTCAGCCGCATTCAACACCACATCCAGCAACACCCGCCGCGCTTGATCCTGCGCTGGCATCACGGCTAGCATTTGCAGCAACTCCGTCACTGAAACGCGAGTGGAAGGCTGCAACGAAGCCAAATCCAGCAACCACTCCGGCGCCTTACGTGCCTGCCAATATTCCCGCCAACCAGCATCAGAAATACCCAACCGCGCAGGCTCAAAATATAAGCCGCACGACTTCACCAAGGCCTGATCGCGCTCAATCCTGCCGCCCGCCGTGCAGCAGTAAACTTCGTCTTTCGACTGACCGCGACATTCGTAAGCCGGCTCATGGGCATTGGTATCCACCAGCCAGCCATAGACAAACAACTTCCACACACTGCCCAGAGGCGTCTGCAGATCAGCAGGCAACGGCTCGCGCGCGATCACCTGAGTCTGGCTCAACGACAGCAACTCACCCTTAAAGCCCAGCCGCAGCGGTTCGTCCTGCGCTGTCGCCAGCGCAGGGATCAAGCAAAGCAGCCACCAGACCAGAGGCCGGGTCATGTCAGTTGACCGTGACCTGGCCGAGGGCCGGTTTCTGTTCCTGAGCCTGATGCTGTGGCGCGTAGACCTGAGTGAAACGCACCGGCGGCAGGTTGAACTGGCCCTTCTGCGAGAAACGCACCAAATGACGCAGACGCAATTCGCCACTCAAGGCATCCACCGGAATCGCATAAGCCATTTGCCCCGGCTCGAAACGCGCTTTCTCCAACGCGGACGGTTCGGTGCCGGCCTTGCCCATGAGCTTGATGCCCCACGTGGTGCGCTCGACATCGGCACCCGGTGGCAGCGGCACTTCGAGCATGCCGTAGCGCAGTGGTTTGGCGGCTTTGCTGGTGATGATCACTTCGTCCAGATACAGGCTGTCGCTGGACAACGGTTTGTTGCCGACCGCTTCCAGTTTGAAGGTGAAGGCTTCGTCGCCCGGCACCAGACGCGACAGGCGACGGGTGATGGTCACGGCCATCGGATCAACCAGCGGTTGTTGGGTCTGGAAGCTCAAGGCCGCTCGCAGCGGACGCTCTTGCGCACCGGTCAGCGACAGCACAGCGGGCACCGGCTCAGCACCCTGCCATGTCCAGTAAATCTCACCGGTATCACCGTATTTTTTCTTCCAGCCTTCACCCGGTGCCAGTGCAATGGTGGGCGAAGCCTGCTCGATGCTGCGCTGCAACCAGGTCAATGCCAACGCGCGCTCCAGGGTCGATTGCTGTGGCAACAGTCGTTGCAACAATGCTTGCGCGTGAGCCTGATCGAAGGCTTGCAGCGACAGGTTCAAGGCTTCGGCAAACGGCTGCGAACTGACCGCCAATCGTTGTTGCGCGTCTGGCAATTGACGATTGAAAGCGTCGGGCAAAGTCACCTTGGATTGGCGAGCCAACGACGCCGTCAGCGCACGAGCAGCCGCCAAACCCAACGCCGAGTCTGGATCGCTCATGACGATACTGTCTTCGCCATCCTCCATCAGATTCGCCGCATGGCCCTCGCCTGCTTTCGCCAAGTCATCCATCAAACCGCTGAGCAAGGTGTTCACCGGCAATTGCATCTGTTTGGCGAACGACAGAATCAGCGCCCGCTGCAACAGCGTGTTCTTGGCCTGCTTCGAATAGACCTCCAACACCCGCTGCCAATGCTCCGGCGGCAGGCTCAGCTCCAAGGCTTTGCTGGCGTGCCAGTCGGCGTAGTAAGCGTAAGCGGTGAGGAACGCATCCGGCTCGCCGTCCATGCCCCACCAGGTGAAGCTCGCCGAAGGCCCGGCCATTTGCACCAGGCGCAGACGGCTGTTTTGCATGATCAAACGCAAGCGATCGCGGATTTGCGGATTCGACGACAAGGTCGGATACGCGATGCTTAGCGGCAGCAAACGACTGGCCGTTTGTTCGACGCCGCCGTACGGGTAACTCAACAGATCGTCGAGTGCCGAGCGGAACAGCGCTTGCGGACTGTCATCCAGACGCAGGCGAATATCCGTCGCATCCGCTGGCAAGGTCAGCGGCGTATCACCGCTGGCCACGTCCAGGCTTTGGCTCTGCGTCACCTGCCAACCTTCGCCGGTCGCGGTCAGCCGCACAGCCAGGGCATCAGCCGTTTTGCCGTCCAGCACCAGCTCAGCCGTCCACTCGCCACTGGCCAGCGCGAACGCCGGCAGCGCGATGTAGTTGATGCCGTTATTCAGCGTCACGGGGACGCGTTGTTCGGTGCCGCCGAAATGAATCACCAGCTCAGCCTTGACCGGTTTCTCGGCCTGACTGAACGCGAACACGCCGAGATCCGGTTTGTCGCCGTTGCGGAATTTGGTTGGCCCGCTCCACTTCAGGTACAGCGGTTTTTCCGAGCGCACGAATTGCTTCTTCTGCCCGACCTGACCGTCATCGGCGATGGCCCGGGCGGTGATGCGCCAGCGGGTCAGCGAGTCCGGCATCTTGAAGGTGAAACGGGTTTTGCCGTTGGCGTCGGTGATCAACTCCGGCTGCCACGCGGCAGTGTCGACGTCTTCCCGACGCGGTCGCTCCAGCACTTTCACGCCCCGCTCGCTGCGGTTGGCTTTGCCCGGCGCGCCTGGGCTGCCCGGCAATGCCACGTCGTAGCTGATGAACGACAGGCTGGCGCTGGTGCGCACGTTGTTGCGGCGCGGGTGGTAGAAAAACTGGTCGATGGTCGGCGCCACTTCCGGTTGCAACGCGTAGACCATTTCGTCCACCACGCTGACCGTCAGGTGCGCTGGAACAGGCTTGCCAGCGAACTGCGTGGTCAAGTCCACCGACACGGTATCGCCCGGCTGATACGCCTCTTTATCGGTGACGATGGCCACGTCGATTTGCGGCGCGATCACCTTGATGCCGGCGTTCTGGAAGCTGTACTGACCGCCCTTGGTGTACAGCACGGAGAACGTCAGGTTCGGCGCAAAATTGTCCTTCACCGGGATCCGCGCGCGGTATTGGGTCTCGCTGAGTTTTTCCATCTTCAGCCAGTCGCCGCCCTTGGACAGCAGCGCGGTGGCCTCGACCTTGTCGCGCTCCAGCGACAGCAGTGCATCGCTGATCGGCTCAGGGAACGTGATCAATGCCAGGGCTTCGTCGCCAGCCTTGTACTCGGGTTTATCGAGGACGATTTCCACGGTGCCCGGCACGGCTTTGACGCCGTCGCCCGTGACCGAATGACCAGTGGCGCCCACCACGCGGCCATGGTCATCCTTCAACGTCAGGTTGTAAGTACCCGGACGGTCGAAGGCCAGGGTGAAGCCTTTGTCTTTCGCGGCGAGTTTGCCTTCGCCAACCGTCTGGTCTTCCAGGCGCACCCAGCTATAGCTGCTCGGCGTGACCGCTTTGCTTTGTTCGCTGCCGCCTTCGTTCAAGTAGTTGAACGCAACCTTGTCGCCCACCGCGCTAAAACGCTGGGGCGCGCGCAGGCTGAAACTCGCCGCGCCGCGGTCGATGAGGATTTCCTTGGTGGTCTTGACTCGATACGCCGCACCATCGCTGGCGAACACAGTGAGCATGTAGCGGCTCGGCTTCTCGGCCGCCGGCAGATCCAGCGTCGCGTTGCCCTTGGAATCGGTGGTCAGTTCGGTGCTGGTCAGCTCAACCGGGAATTGCCCGAGGTATTGCAGTTCGTTGTCGACCATCGACAGTTGTTGGGCGCGCAGGCTCAGGCTCAACTTGGCGTTCGCCACCGGTTTGCCGTCCGGGTACAGCAGCACGAGGCTGCCCTTCACCGGTTCGCCAGTGCGGTAATCCTGCTTGGCCAGGTTCAGGGAGATCTCGAAGTGCGGCTTGATGTATTCGGCGACACGGAAGGCGCTGCTGTAGGCCTGATCCTTGTAGCTGAAACGCAGCTCGTAACCACCCGCCACCGCGTTATCCGGCAACTGGAAACGGCCTTGAGTGCCGGCCTTGGAATCGAGTTTCAACGCCAGCGATTGCAGCGCCGTGCCGGTGGCATCGAGCACGGTCACGTTGACGTCGGCAGCAGTGGGCAGCACCGAGTCGCGGGCGTTCTTGAACTCGCGACCGACGATCTTCAGCGACACCCAATCCCCCGGCCGATACAGCGGCCGGTCGGTGAAGGCATAGAGTTTGGTGTCGTAGATTTCGCTGTCGTAGTAGAAGTTTTCGGAGACAAACACCCCGCCCTCTTCGTCCTCGCCAATCACGAACGAACGCTCAGGGCTGACGTGTTTCAGACGCAGCAAACCATCGGCATCGGTGGCGCCACTGCTCATCACGCCGAGGCCATCGGTCCACAGCACATTCACCTTCGGCACCGAACTGCCTTGGTGTTTGCGCGCGGCCCACACCAGCAATTCATCACCGGCAATCTTGCTCACGGCCACGGTGTTGGAGACGAAGACCATGGTGGTCGCACGGTACTTGCCGATCAGCGCTTCCACCAGGTACAGGCCCGGTTTCAGATTGCCCAACGGGATGTACACGTTGCCCGGCGCAACGCTGACGAACTCACTGGAAGAGCCGGCCAGGTTCACGCCTTCAGGCGGCTGGATCGGTTTGGCTTGCCACAGCGGATAGCGGAATTGGCTGACCACCGGCAAGCCCGGAATCAGCGCGAATTGCGGCTGAGCGTCGTAAGGCGTTGGCGCGGCCATGGCGGCGCCCATCTTCAGCTCCGGCACTTCCTCGGTGACTTGCTTGCGCGACTCGTAGGAGAACGCGCGCTGCATCACGCGACGGGATTTGCGGTACCAGTTGTCCCACAGGTACGCGAGGGTGTTCGACAGGCCTTCGCCCTTGAACTGACCGTCGCTGACAACGCGGTGCAGGTTCTTCTGGCGCTTGAGGAAATCCAGCGGCTTGTCGATGCGGTACACGCGAATGTCGGCGCCGCCGTAAGGCTCCATGCGGAACCGACGATAGTCGCGACCCGGTGCTTCGAGGCGAACCATCGCCTGTTCGTCGCTGGCAAAACTGCTGTCGGCCAGCAGGAAAAAGCTTTCGCCGGCCACCGGCGTGTAGCCGCTCGGCTCGACGGTGTCTTCGGCGTTGACCGCCGAAAAAGGCAGCACCAGGACCAATAGCAGAGGCAGAAAACGCAACATGCGGGCACCGATCATTGGGAGAGAAAGTTCAGTCGATAGACGCCGATGAAGTTGGGGTTGGCTGCGTCGGGTATCCATCGGGTGTCCTTCCATGTCATGAGTTGCTGCAGGCTTGCGGAGCGCATGCCGTTGTCAGTGGGGGTGGTGGTGCCGGTGTGATAGGCGATGTAGCGGCCCATCCAGATCATCAGGTGCTGGTCGTCGCCCTGATCGAAAAACATCAGGTCGCCGGGCCGGGCTTGCGCCAGGTCGCGGCCGATCAAATGGCTGTTGAACTGAATCAGTTTGATCGCGTTGACGTACGGGCCGACCTTGCCGCCGCCCTGCTGCCATTGCTGGGCCAGGCCGCGTTGCGCCTCGCTCAGTTGCAGCTCTGGCGGCAGGTAACGGTTGGACAGGCCATTGCTGCGCAGCCATTTGTCGTCGTGGACTTTCAGTGCTTCGTTGGCGGCAAAACGGACCAGGCCCGCGCAGTCCTGCTGATACCAGCGCGGGCTCGGGCCTTGGGTCAGTTGTTCCTGGGCGATGCGCACGAACCAGGCGCGGAACACCTGGGATTGCTGCGGGTCCAGCGGTGCGGCGTCACCGGCAAATGCGCGACTGCCCAGCAACATCGCCAGCAGGCCGAGGCCTCGGATAAGAGCTGTCACAGGGCTTTCCATTCCAGTGGCAGCCATTGCCAGTGGCCGTCGGGTTCGCTGCCTTCGGGCAAGGTCAGGGCGTATTTGCCGTAGCCGCCGAGCTTGCGCAGTTTCGGGATCAGGTAGGTTTGCGCGGCGTTGTAGAACACCGGTTCCATGTCCTGCGGCAGGCTGTCGAGGGTTTCCTGTTGCATCAGTTGCGCCATGGAATCCGGGCCGAAGTAGACCGGCATCAGCAGGTCTTTGGGCACCACGTCGGCCATCGGCGGGAAGCGTTTGTCGAGGGTACCGAGGGCTTTGTCCACCAGCTTGTCGTCGAGGGAAAACAGCAGCGTCGAACCGTGGCGCGCCAGGCTGACTTTCATGAACGCCTTGCCGGTGATCGCGTCCGGGTTCTCAGCATCCTTGGCCTTGTAAGGACCGAAATTGGAGCTGACCTGACGCTGCCATTGGTGGGTTGGGCCTTGCTGTTTCTCGATCACCGGGAACGCGTGCTCTTCGACGTTGCCTTCGTAGGCGCCGACCATCGAGCCGAACAGATTGCCCAGGTCGCCGTCGAGTTTGGCGCTGTCGTCATCGTTCAGGCTGGCCACCAGCAGCGGCGTGTACAACCGCGAATCGGCGTACCAGCACAGGCCAGCGGCACCGGCCATGTGTTCGGTCAGGGCCTGGGCCACTTTTTCTTCCGCGCCGAGTTTCACCAGTAATGGTTTTTGTTGTTCGGCGGCGAGCGGCAAAGCGACGCAGGCACTGGCACCCATGGGCATGGCTTGCCAGATCGGTTTGAAATCGAAATCCGGCTGGTCGTCCAGTTCGTCCATGGCCAGAAAGCTGTGCCAGCCCTTGTCGTCCATGTCGAAACGCAGCCCGGCGAAGTTCGGGATGAAACGTTGATACCCCATGGCCAGAACGCTGGAATTGACCGACAGGCGTTGTTTCACCTCAGGCGTGCGCGGTGGCAGGCCGAAGGCTTCGGGGAAGAGTTTGTCGCCGTTGAGCAACGCGGCGATGGCTTTGGTCGAAACGCTGCCCGGCTCTTCCGATGAGCCGCTTTCCGGATCGTAGAGTTTGGTCGGGTTGGACAGCACCACCAGCTTGTCGCCGTGGGAGGCGAACACCAGCGCTTTGCTGGCGTTGTAGTTGAGTTGATAAAGCGCCACATCGTCAGCGCCGACTTTCACGTCGCCGAGCTTGGTCAGCTGCGAATCATCCAGCGCTACTTTCGCCAGCGGCTCCAGCACCTTGGCCAGACCACCGCGATCCATCACCAACAAAAAGTCTTTCAGGCGACCATCCGCCCCACGCCACAGCGCCACGTCTGCCGGTTGATCGAAGAGCTGCTCGATCAGGCTGTCCTGCAATTTCAGGTCATGTTCGTAAATGATCCGCCGCAGACTGCCGATCAAGCCGAGGCGATCGGCGTGCGCTTCGTAATAGAAGACGAAATCTTCGGTCAGGGTTTCCTTGAGGAACGGCACCGCCAGCAAATCCTTGGGCAACTGGCTCAAGGAGTGGGTTTCGAGCAGACCGTCCGGCCGGCTCATGCCCAGTTTGTCGCTGGCCAACTCCGCCGGCGGCGCCTTGGGTTTGTGCATGAACCAGCCCAACCCGGCCGCGACGCCCGCCACCAGGATCAGCCCGGCCAGCAGCACCGGCCAGCGGCGAGGAGTTTTGGCTGCAGGCGTTTCGGCGGCCGGAGAAACAGTGTTATCGCTCATGTTCACAAAACCCGATGTCATCCGTGGAGCGGGATGCTTAATAGTTGAAAGTCTTGACCAGCAGCAGGTCACCGATGGCCCGCAGGGGCACGATGAAGGTCTCGCGTTTTTCGTCGACAGTGTTTTCGTTGAGCACCAGGTTGATCTGCGAGGTGATCACCTCGTTCTGGTTGCTGGTCTCATCGAAGTTATAGCCGCCACTGCCGAAGTTGCCCCAATAGTTCACGTAAACCAGATAGGTGCCATGCATCGGCGCGGTCATGGTGAACATTTCCGGGCCGGGGCCATCGACGCCGTCCGGGTCCAGACCGCCGCCGTTGCTCATCGCCGGGCGAGCCCAGAACGCATGCTGGCCGTCGGGGGTAATGATGTGCAGGTCGAGTTCGGCTTTCGGATCGTCCCAACCCAGCACCACGCGAATCCGCGCCGGGGTACGCACGTTGTTGGCTTCATAGAATTGAACGCGCTTGAGCGACTTGCCTTCAGCGCTGCGGACTTCAACGCTGTTGGAGCCGGCGCCAAACGCATACGGCCGGGCGAAACGCCCTTGGTCGTCGGTGTACAGATTCAGCGGATTGCCGTTGACGGCCAGCGCATGCGGCCCTCGCTGAGTGCCGATGGCCTTGAGTTGGCCCTGGATCATGGTGCGATTGCGCTGCACGCCGCGATCGATCGGTGGCGTCGGATAGGCGACTTGAGGATATTCGCTGCGATCGAGCAAGCCGTTGTAGCGCCAGCCGCCGACCGGCTCCGACAACTCGGCCGTCGGCTCGGCCCAGGCAGCGGTCGCGCAGACAAGCCCCATCAGCAATAGAAGAAATGAACGCATGTGACGCCTCCTGCCATGCATAACGAAACCTTGCACCCGATCCTCGGCGCGTTACAGATCCAAAAAAACTGCGTTTCGTCAGAAAGACCCAGAATTTCGGGTCGTAGAAGGCGCGAAGATTAGCCATTTGGCGGTTTTTTAACAATCGGATACATCTAATTTTGCGGTGGGATTCACGGTGATTGTTGGGCGTGAGCCGAATAGCGAGGGTATTCGGCTCACCAAATGAGCCGAATCCCCACATCATTCCCCGGAGACACCAAACCCTGTGGCGAGGGGGCTTGCCCCCGTTGGGTTGCGAAGCAACCCCAAAAACAGGCACCGCGTTTCATCAGGCATCCCACATTCAGCAATTTGCGACTGCTTCGCGGTCGAACGGGGGCAAGCTCCCTCGCCACAGGGTCGCGTTCTCCCCCAAGCGCAGTGGCCGAAACGCCCCGTTCATTTGCCCATACCCCCCATGTCTGCTAGTGTCGCGCCGGTTTAACGTCAACCGGAAATAGCCGCCATGGCCCGCAAAAAAGCTGCACTGGATTTCGAACAATCTCTCGCTGACCTGCAAACGCTGGTAGAGCGTCTGGAGAACGGCGAATTGTCGCTGGAAGACTCGCTGACGGCTTTCGAGCAAGGCATCGGTCTGACCCGCGATTGCCAGGCGGCGCTGGCCCAGGCCGAGCAAAAGGTTCAGGTGCTGCTCGAGCGTGATGGCGAGCTGGCCGAGGAACCCTTCGACGCGGATCAGCCAGAATGATTGCAGCGTATTCGGCGACCAGCCAGGCCCGCGTCAATGCTGCACTGGAAACCCTGTTCATTGCGCCGAGCCCTGAGCTCGCGCGGCTGTACGAAGCCATGCGCTACAGCGTGATGAATGGCGGCAAACGGGTCCGCCCGCTGCTGGCCTACGCCGCGTGCGAAGCGCTGGGCGGCAAGGCTGAGCAGGCCAACGGCGCAGCGTGCGCGGTGGAGCTGATTCACGCTTATTCCCTGGTGCATGACGATTTGCCGGCCATGGACGACGACGATCTGCGTCGTGGCCAACCGACTACTCACAAAAAATTCGATGAAGCCTGCGCGATTCTGGCCGGTGACGGCTTGCAGAGCCTGGCCTTCAGCGCCCTGCTCGATCCGCGCCTGAGCAACTCTGACGCTGCTCTCACCTCCGATCACCTCCGCCTGCAAATGGTCAGTGCTCTCGCATTGGCCGCAGGCCCGGCCGGTATGGTCGGCGGTCAAGCCATCGACCTCGGTTCGGTCGGTCTGAAACTCGATCAGAAAGCCCTCGAATACATGCACCGGCACAAGACCGGCGCCCTGATCGAGGTCAGCGTCAAACTCGGCGCCCTGGCGAGCGGCCGTGCCGAGAAGGACGAATTGAAGTCCTTGCAGACTTACGCGCAGGCCATCGGCCTGGCGTTCCAGGTGCAGGACGACATTCTCGACGTCGAAAGCGATACCGAAACCCTCGGCAAGCGCCAGGGCGCCGACATTGCTCGCGACAAACCGACTTATCCGGCCCTGCTCGGCCTCGACGCCGCCAAGGCTTACGCCCTGGAACTGCGTGATCAGGCCCTGCACGCGCTGCGACCGTTTGACGCGGCGGCCGAACCATTGCGCGATCTGGCCCGCTACATCGTCGACCGGCGCAGCTGACGGCGTATCCGCCAAGTTAAAACCAACGCGTGGGCAGGGGGCGATGCATCAGGTAAACTGCCGCATCTTTTATACCTATAACGATTCGCCTGATGCCCACGACGTTTCATGAGATTCCCCGCAAGCGCCCGACCACGCCCCTGCTCGACCGTGCCAACACGCCGGACGGCCTGCGCCGGTTAGGCGAAGCCGAGCTGGAAACCCTGGCCGATGAGTTGCGCCTGGAATTGCTCTACACGGTCGGTCAGACCGGCGGGCATTTCGGTGCCGGCTTGGGCGTCATCGAGCTGACCATCGCGCTGCATTACGTCTTCGACACCCCGGACGACCGGCTGGTGTGGGACGTGGGTCATCAGGCCTATCCGCACAAAATCCTCACCGGTCGTCGCGAGCGCATGGGCACCCTGCGCCAGAAGGACGGCGTCGCGGCCTTCCCGCGTCGTTCCGAGAGCGAGTACGACACCTTTGGCGTCGGCCACTCCAGTACCTCGATCAGTGCAGCGCTGGGCATGGCCATTGCCGCCCGCCTGCAAAACAGTGATCGCAAGGCGATCGCCGTGATCGGCGATGGCGCACTGACCGCCGGCATGGCCTTCGAGGCGCTGAACCATGCGCCGGAAGTGAACGCCAACATGCTGGTGATCCTCAACGACAACGACATGTCGATCTCGCGCAACGTCGGCGGGCTGTCGAATTACCTGGCGAAGATCCTTTCCAGCCGCACTTACGCGAGCATGCGCGAAGGCAGCAAAAAGGTCCTGTCGCGCCTGCCCGGCGCCTGGGAAATCGCCCGGCGCACCGAAGAATACGCCAAAGGCATGCTGGTTCCCGGCACGCTGTTCGAAGAACTGGGCTGGAACTACATCGGCCCGATCGATGGCCACGACCTGCCAACCCTGATCGCCACCCTGCGCAACATGCGCGATCTCAAAGGCCCGCAGTTCCTGCACGTCGTCACCAAGAAAGGCAAAGGCTTCGCCCCGGCGGAAGTCGACCCGATCGGTTACCACGCGATCACCAAACTCGAACCGCTGGACGCTCCGGCCGCCGCGCCAAAGAAAGCCGGCGGGCCGAAGTATTCCGGTGTGTTCGGTGAATGGCTATGCGACATGGCCGCGTCTGATCCGCGCTTGGTCGGCATCACTCCCGCGATGAAGGAAGGCTCCGACCTGGTGGCCTTCAGCGAGCGTTTCCCGCAGCGCTATTTCGATGTGGCGATTGCCGAGCAACACGCCGTCACCCTCGCTGCCGGCATGGCCTGCGAAGGCGCGAAACCGGTGGTGGCGATTTACTCGACGTTCCTGCAACGGGGCTACGACCAGCTTGTGCATGATGTGGCGGTGCAAAACCTCGACGTCCTGTTCGCCATCGACCGCGCGGGTCTGGTGGGCGAAGACGGCCCGACTCACGCGGGCAGCTTCGACCTGTCGTTCCTGCGCTGCATCCCCGGCATGCTAGTGATGACCCCGAGCGACGAAAACGAACTGCGCAAGATGCTCACCACCGGCCACCTGTTCAACGGCCCGGCGGCGGTGCGCTATCCGCGCGGCTCTGGCCCGAACGCGACGATCGAGAAAGACCTCGAACCGATCGAAATCGGCAAGGGTGTGGTTCGTCGTCAGGGCAGCAAAGTCGCCCTGCTGGTGTTCGGCGTGCAACTGGCCGAGGCGCTGAAAGTCGCCGAGACGCTGGATGCCACTGTGGTCGACATGCGTTTCGTCAAACCGCTCGATGAAGCACTGGTGCGCGAAATCGCTGGCAGCCATGAATTGCTGGTGACCATCGAAGAGAACGCGATCATGGGCGGTGCCGGTGGCGCCGTCAGCGAGTTTCTCGCCCGCGAAAACATCCTCAAGTCGATGCTGCACCTGGGCTTGCCGGACAGTTACGTCGAACACGCCAAGCCTGCGCAGATGCTGGCCGAGTGCGGGCTGGATGAGGCCGGGATCGAAGCGTCGGTGCGTGAGCGTTTGCAACTGCTGAACATCTAAACCTCAAATACTTGCAAAACCCCTTGTGGGAGCGGGCTTGCTCGCGAATGCGGACGGCCAGTTGACTGAAATGTTGACTGACCCACCGCTTTCGCGAGCAAGCCCGCTCCCACATTTGATTTGTGTTCGCTTTAAAGCGCCAACGGATTACCGATGAAACTCTCCCGCCTCGCCCTGACGCTGACCCTTCTGCCGGCCGGCCAACTGCTGGCCGACACCTTCGAACGCGACCAGGCCCTGAAACTGCCCGACGTGCTGATCAGCGCCAACCGTCAGGTCGAAGCGCGCAATGACAGCAGCGCCGCCAACACCGTGTTCACCCGCGAAGACATCGATCGCCTGCAACCGAACAGCGTGACTGACTTGCTGCGTCGTGTGCCGGGCGTACAGGTCGGGCAAACCGGCGGGCGCGGCAGTCTGCCGGGGATTTACATTCGCGGCACCAAATCGGCCCAGAGCCTGGTGCTGGTCGACGGCCAGCGCATCGGCAACTCCACCTCCGGCGACAGCAACCTGCAACACATCAACATTGAACAGGTCGAGCGCGTGGAAGTGTTGCGCGGCTCCCGCTCGGTGATTTATGGCAGCGATGCGATTGGCGGGGTGATCCAGATCTTCACGCGGCGCGGCGGCGAGCAAGGCCTGCAACCACGGCTGTATGTTGGGTTTGGCAGTAATCAGACGTGGGAGCGTAGCCTTGGGTTATCGGGTGGTGACGAGAAAACCCGCTTCAATCTGGGCGCCAGCCTCGATGAAACCGCCGGGATCGACCGGACCCACGAGTCGTATCCCAGCGATGGCGATCACGATGAATACCGCAATAAGTCGGTGAGTTTGAGCCTGAGCCATGCCCTCACCGAGGACATCGAAATCGGCGCGAACGTGCTGGATAACCGTGGTAAAAGTGAGCTCGATAGCCCGTTTGGCCGCTACGATTTCGATACGAAGCAATCACTTCAGCAGCAGCTTTATAGCGACTTCACCGTTAGCGGCGTCAGCAGCTATGTCGATGCGCGCATCAACGACCTGTGGAAAACCCGCGTAGAGTTCGGCCATAGCGAGAACCGCGAAAAAACCATCGACAAGCTCAGCGATGAACGCAGCGTGTTCAACACCTACCGAGATTCGGTGAACTGGCAGAACGACCTGACCCTTGACGAGCGCAACAGCCTGATCCTTGGCGGCGACTGGTATGAGGACCGGGTCAACAGCAGCACGCCATTCGACGAGGACAGCCGCTGGAACCGTGCCGCGTTCATTCAACATCATTACCAGGCGGACAGTTTCTCCACCGAACTGGGCCTGCGCCGCGATCAGAACCAGCAGTTCGGTGGCCAGAACAGCTGGAGCGGCACCTTCACTCTGCCGCTGAATCCGGACAACGATGTATTGCTGACCTACAGCGAAGGCTTCCGCGCGCCGACGTTCAATGACTTGTATTACCCCGATTTCAGTAATCCGGATCTGAAACCCGAGACGTCGAAAAGCTACGAGCTGCAATGGCGCAGTCAACTGACCGACACCGCTCGCCTGGAAGCTTCGCTTTACCGTACGGACCTGGAAGACGCGATTATTTTCGGCAGTAACAACCGGCCGCAGAACGTCGCGCAGGCACGCATCAACGGTTTCGAAGCGGCGTTGAAACAGGAACTGTTCGGCTGGCAGAGCAACCTCGGCGTAGCAATCATCGACCCGCGGGATCGCGACAGCGGCCACACCCTGGCTCGGCGCGCGCGGCGGACCTTGAGCCTGGATCTGGATCGGCAGTTCGACCGGCTAGGGCTCGGCGCCAGCTGGCAAGCGGTGAGCAGCAGCTATGACGATGAGAACAATCAGCAGCCGTTGGGCGGGTACGCGTTGCTGGGGTTGCGCAGCAGTTGGGAATTGAATCGTGAGATCAAGCTTGAGCTGAAGGTCGATAACCTGCTGGACAAGGGTTACAGCCGGGCGCTGTACAGCCATGAAGGTAGCCAGTATGGGTATCGCGAGGAAGGTCGGGCGTGGATGTTTGGGGTGACCTGGACACCAGAACTTTAGCCCACGATCGTTCCCACGCTCCGCGTGGGAATGCATCCTGTGACGCTCTACGTCACGATCTAAAGCGGACGCGGAGCGTCCATGGCGGCATTCCCACGCAGAGCGTGGGAACGATCAGCGTGAAGGCGAAATCAGCTGACAGAGTTTGGCCGTCGCTTCGATCATTTGCCCACTCGGCCGCTCCAGGCCTTTATCCGTTACCAACAGCAATTGCCCCTGCACCACCGCCGCAACCTGCGGCCAGGCTTTCCACGCATCAAGCTGCGCCTGATCACTAGCCAGGATCACCTCGGGATTGCGCTGCAATACCGCTTCAATACTGACCTGCGGCGCCGGTAGCGTGAGGTCGGCAAACACATTGCGCGCCCCGCACACTTCAAGCGCATCGCTGATGATCTGCCCGCCTCCAACGGTGTAAAGCGGCCGATCCCAGACCTGATAATACACTCGCAATGGCACATCTCGACGATAACGCTGGCGCAGCGAATCCAGCCGCTGACGCAACTTTTCAGCCAATGAAACACCACGCTCTGGACGGCCGAGTTGTGAGGCGATCGCCTCAATCTGCGCAGTGAGTTGTTCGAGGTTGTGCGGTTCCGCCACGTAGGTCGGGATGTTCAACCGTTTGAGCTGTTCACGCTGGGCCGGGCCAACGCTGCCGGGCCAGAGCAACAACAGATCGGGCTTGAGACTGAGCAATTGCTCCATGTCCAGCTGACCATAGCGGCCAACCGAAGGCAGATCTTCAAGCTCGGCAGGACGCTCACCGGCATCCAGCACACCCACCAGCAGGTCAGCCGAACCCAGTTCAACAACGATTTCAGAGAGCGACGGAGCGAGGCTGACAACGCGTTCGACCGCAGCCGCCGGGCCACTGACGGCCAGCAGCAAAACCGCCAGCCAGACGGGCCGCATCAGCCGAGTTGACGCGGAATACGGTAGAGGTAAAACAGCACCAGGGTCGACAGCGCCAGTAGCATCAACGGCACGGCTTCGAGGCCGACGAATACCGCCAGCGCAGCGATCCAGGCCGGCAGGCAGGCAGCCAGGAATGCCGTGCGACGCTTGGCAGCCAGGGCGATCCATGCAGCAGGTTCTTCAGGGGTATCGAGGGCTTTTTGAGTGGCGATCAACGCGTGTTTGTAGCCGCCGAAGAATTTCAGGCTGACAAACATCGACGCCACACCGGCGATGAACAACGGCATCGCCAGCACCGGCAGGATCGCCTCGCTCTGACCGAATACGCCGTTGATCACGAACAGCGGCACCAAGGCCAGCGCCAGGTATTGCCACCAATTGACGGACAGTCGCCGCCGAACCTGACCGCGGGTCACGCCCGGTCTGCCTCGCCCTGGTGCTCGTTGCCCATCATGTGGTCGAGCTTGCTGGCCTTGGTGGCCAGATAGAGTTTGTTATGCGGGTTATGACCGGTGTGCAGCGGCACGCGCTCGGAGACCACGATTCCCATATCGGTCAAGGCTTTGACCTTGCGTGGGTTATTGGTCATCAGACGCAGGGATTTCACGCCCAAATGCTCCAGCATCGGCAGGCACATGGCGTAGTCGCGCTGATCGGCGGCAAAGCCCAACTGTTCGTTGGCTTCAACGGTATCGGCACCGCCATCCTGCAATTCATAGGCGCGGATCTTGTTCAGCAGGCCAATGCCACGACCTTCCTGACGCAAGTACAGCAACACGCCTCGGCCTTCACGGGCGATGGCCTGCAAAGCGGCCTCGAGTTGCGAGCCGCAGTCGCAACGCTGGCTGAACAAGGCATCGCCGGTCAGGCATTCGGAGTGCAACCGGCCGAGTACCGGGGCACCGTCGGCGAACTCACCCAGGCTCAGCACAACGTGCTCGCGCCCGTTTTCCTCATCGAGAAAGCCGTGCATGGTGAATTGCGCAAAAGGCGTTGGCAGCTTGGAAGCGGCGACAAAAACGACAGGCACCGGTGTGCTCCTGATCAATAAGTACTGGAGATTCGCAGACGCGGCATTGTAACAGCACGTTCCAACAGACGCTTAGGCTGAATTATGGGGCATAACAATCAAAAAGTTAGATCTCAAGCCACCACAGCTCCCTGAGGGAGTGAGCCTGCTCGCGATAGCGGTCTGTCTTTCACCATTGATGCCGGCTGATACACCGTCATCGCGAGCAGGCTCGCTCCCACAGGGTTAATCAAGCGCTACAGGGGTCCGCGCGAGCGAGCCATCCCTAGTCGCCTGTTTTTCCCGTCAGGCAAAAATCCAAACCAGCCCCTGCATCGCCAACCACGCAAACACCCCGGCCAACACATCATCGAGCATGATGCCGACGCCACCGTGCACATGCCGGTCGATCCAGTGAATCGGCCAAGGCTTGAGAATGTCGAAAAAGCGGAACACCAAAAATCCGGCGAGCAACCAGTACCAGCCTTCCGGCACCAGCCAAAGGGTGATCCACATCCCGACCATTTCGTCCCAGACGATGCCTTCGTGGTCGTGTACCCGCAAATCGTCGGCGACCTTGCCGCACAGCCAGAAGCCAAACAGCATGGTGATGCCGAGCATCAGCCAGTAACCCCAATCGGGCAGCATCTGCCACAACGGGATAAAGGGCAGCGCAACTAACGAACCCCAGGTGCCCGGTGCTTTTGGCAAGGTGCCCGAGCCGAAGCCGAACGCCAGGAAATGCCACGGATTGCGCCATACCGAGGGCGGCACGAATTCCGCCGGGACCTGTTTGGGATGATCTGTCACGGTGTCTCCCGAAAATGTTGATAGCCCCGGGTTTGCGGGGTGATGTCTTGTCCGTTGGCGTCGAGCAGCACTACGCCCTGCCCCGCCACTACACGGCCGACCACATGGATTGGCCAGCCGTCCGCCAGCAATGATGGCAACTCGGCGGGCGGCAAGGTAAAGGCCAGCACGTAATCGTCACCGCCGCTCAAGGCGGCTTGCTCAGCGCCAGACTGGCCGAGGAAGGCCAGCAGCGCCTTCGACAATGGCAGTTTACTGCGCTCTACCTGAACCCCGACTTTCGACGCCAGGGCAATGTGCCCGCAGTCGGCGAGCAGGCCATCGGAGATGTCCAGCGCCGCACTAGCTCTGCCGCGCAACGCCATGCCCAGGCCCAGCTGCGGTTGCGGCGACCAGTAATGGGCACGCAACGGATCAGCGATGGCCGCATCAGCCGTCCGCTGACCGAGCACCAGCGGCAATGCACCCGCCGCGTTGCCAAGCTCACCGCCAACGCACAGCAAATCGCCTGGCTGCGCACCGCTGCGGGTCAACGCCAGACCTGCCGGCACACGACCGAACACGGTCATGGTCAGGCTCAATGGCCCACGGGTGGTATCCCCCCCCACCAGCGCCACACCGCAGCGCTGCGCCATGATGTTCAAACCACGGGCGTAGGCGTCCAGCCAATCGGTGGTCACCGTCGGCAAGGTCAGGGCAAGGGTAAAGGCAATGGGGGTGGCGCCCATGGCGGCCAGATCACTGACAGCCACAGCCAGCGAGCGCTGACCGAGCAGGAACGGGTCGCAAGGGTCTGCGAAATGCACACCGGCTACGAGTGTGTCGGTGGAAATGGCCAACTGCTCCCCGGGGGGAACAGCCAGCAAGGCGCAGTCATCGCCGATCCCAAGGGCAACGCCTTCGCCGCCCTGCGCACAGGGCGCGGCGGCGAAGAAATTGCGGATCAGCTCAAACTCGCCCATTGGGTGTCCCGTCTCACCAATACTGTTCATTTTTTAGCGGCGTCTGGTGTCGCCATACTGCGTTGCCGCTCCTTGCCATAGCCCGCTATGACTCGTCGCGGCGCCTTGTCTGGCAACACCAGCCACTCGCTAAAAAACGAACGTATCGGCGAGACAGGACACTGAGACAAAGTATTCAAGCGCCGATCAGCGCTTGAACGCCTTCACTTCAGCTTCACGCAGACGCGGGGCCAGCTTGTCGAGTACACCGTTGACGAACTTGTGGCCGTCGGTGGAACCGAAGACTTTCGCCAGCTCGATACCTTCGTTGATCACAACGCGGTACGGCACGTCGACGCGCTTGAGCAGTTCCCAGGTCGACAGGCGCAGAACGGCCAGTTCAACCGGGTCCAGCTCTTCGATGGTGATGTCCAGGCACGGCGTCAGTGCAGCGTCGATTTCAGGCTTGTGAGCCGGAACGCCGTGCAGGATGTCGTGGAAGTACGCGGCATCGACATCGCTGAAATCGTTATCGACCCGAAACTGCGCTTCGATCTCGTTCAAAGATTGCTTGGCCATGTGCCATTGGTACAGCGCCTGAGTCGCGAGCTGACGGGCTTCGCGACGCTTGACGCTTTTCGATGGCTTGCCGGCATCCGCAGGCTTTGGATCGCGCGGGTTGAAACGATCGCTTTCGTCGCTAATCACTTGGCCTCCAACTGCGCCAGCAGGCTGACCATTTCCAGAGCGGACAGGGCAGCTTCAGCACCTTTGTTACCGGCCTTGGTGCCGGAACGTTCGATGGCTTGCTCGATGGAGTCAACGGTCAGCACGCCAAATGCGACTGGAACGCCGAACTCCATGGACACCTGGGACAGGCCCTTGGTGCATTCGCCCGCCACGTATTCGAAGTGCGGAGTACCGCCACGAATGACCGCGCCCAGGGCGATGATTGCCGCGTATTCGCCCTTCTGAGCGACTTTCTGCGCAACCAGCGGAATTTCGAAGGCGCCAGGTGCGCGGATAATGGTGATGTCGCTTTCGCTCACGCCGTGGCGAACCAGGGCATCAACTGCACCGCTGACCAGGCTTTCAACGACGAAGCTGTTGAAACGGCCTACTACCAAAGCGTAGCGGCCTTTAGGGGCGATGAAGGTACCTTCGATGGTCTTCAGGGTCATTCGTTAGATCTCTTAAAGAGCCGGGACGCGTTTTCTACGCATCCCTCAGTGATGTGTTAACCGCGAATCAAGGACTGGAAACAACCGGTCATTATTCGGAGGGCACGTATTCTACAACTTCCAGATCGAAACCGGATATCGCATTAAATTTCATCGGCGCACTCATCAGGCGCATTTTGCGCACGCCCAGGTCCCGGAGGATCTGTGAACCGGCACCAACGATGCTGTAGGTGGTCGGTTTTTTCGCCGGAACGTGCTCCGCGGTTTCGCGGATATGCGCCAGCAACACGTCGCCATCGAGCGGGTGACCGAGCAACAGCACCACGCCACTGCCAGCCTCGGCAACCGCGGCCATCGCGGCGCGCAGGCTCCAGCGGCCAGGTTGCTTGACCATCAACAGGTCGCGCAGCGGGTCCATGTTGTGCACGCGAACCAGGGTCGGCTCTTCGGCGCACACGGTGCCCAGGGTCAGGGCCATGTGCACGTCGCCTTCCACGGAATCACGATAGGTCACCAGGTTGAATTGGCCCAGTTCGCTGTCCAGCGGCTGCTCGGCAATCCGCTGAACGGTACGTTCGTGGATCATCCGGTAGTGAATCAGGTCGGCGATGGTGCCGATCTTGATGTTGTGTTCGGCAGCAAACGCTTCCAGTTCGGCGCGACGGGACATGGTGCCGTCGTCGTTCATCACTTCGCAGATCACGCCGCTCGGCTCGAAACCGGCCATGCGCGCCAGGTCGCACGCCGCTTCGGTGTGGCCGGCGCGAGCGAGGGTGCCGCCGGCCTGGGCCATCAGCGGGAAGATGTGGCCGGGGCTGACGATGTCTTCAGCCTTGGCGTCTTTTGCGGCAGCGGCTTGCACGGTGCGCGCACGGTCAGCAGCAGAGATGCCGGTGGTCACGCCGGTGGCCGCTTCGATGGACACGGTGAACTTGGTGCCGAAGCCGGAACCGTTGCGCGGCGCCATCAAAGGCAGTTTCAGCAGTTCGCAGCGCTCGCGGCTCATCGGCATGCAGATCAGGCCACGGGCGTGCTTGGCCATGAAGTTGATGTGTTCAGGCTGGCAGCACTCGGCGGCCATGATCAGGTCGCCTTCGTTCTCGCGGTCTTCGTCATCCATGAGGATGACCATCTTGCCTTGGCGGATGTCTTCAACCAGTTCTTCGATGCTATTGAGCGCCACAAGGCACCCCCCTTCTTTCGAAATTTGAGCTTCAGGATTTGAGGTAGCCGTTGGCGGCCAGAAAGCTTTCAGTGATGTTTCCGGACTTTGCTGGCTCTGCGGCCTTGTCGCCCAACAGCAGGCGTTCCAGATAACGGGCAAGCAAGTCAACTTCAAGATTCACCCGGCGACCTGGCTGGTAAGACGCCATGATGGTTTCGCTCAGGGTATGCGGAATGATCGTCAGCATGAACTCGGCGCCATCGACCGCGTTCACGGTCAGGCTGGTGCCGTCGACGGTGATCGAGCCTTTATGGGCGATGTACTTGGCCAGCTCTTTGGGAGCGCGGATGCGGAACTCCACAGCGCGAGCATTCTCGGTACGGGCAACCACTTCGCCCACGCCATCAACGTGCCCGCTGACCAGATGCCCGCCGAGGCGAGTGGTCGGGGTCAGGGCTTTTTCCAGGTTCACCGGGCTGCCGCTTTTCAGATCATTCATGGCGGTGCAGTCGAGGGTTTCGCGACTGACGTCCGCCGCAAAGCCGTTGCCTGGCAATTCAACCGCCGTCAGGCACACACCGTTGACCGCAATGCTGTCGCCCAGTTTGACGTCGCTCAGGTCGAGCTTGCCGGTTTCTACGTGAACCCGCACATCTCCGCCTTTTGGGGTCAATGCACGAATACTGCCGATGGATTCGATGATGCCGGTAAACATGGAGTCCTCCTCGAGAACAGGGCCGTCGCGTGGCGCAGGCCCGGAATTATACGCTCGCCGCTGGCGAAGGAATGGCGATGACTCGCCAGTCATCGCCAACCGCGCGGATTTCGGTGATTTTGAGTTCAGGCGCATCCTTCATTTGCGCGAGCGGCCAATCCAGCAACGGCCGCGCAGACGAACCTAAAAACTTGCCAGCGATGAAAATCTGAAACTCGTCCACCAGCCCTTGCTGAGCGAAAGCCCCGGCCAGACGCGGGCCCGCTTCGACCAACACTTCGTTGACCCCACGGGCGGCGAGTTCGACCAGCAGTTTGCGCAGGTCGACCAAGCCATCCTCGCCCGCCACGATCAGGCATTCCGGGCCATTGGCGTATTGCTCTTCAATCGCCATGCACGTGGCGACCAGCGCCGGGCCAGCCTTGAAGAACGGCGCGTCCAGCGGCACGCGCAGGCGACCGTCGATCAGCACGCGAAGCGGCGGGCGACTCATGGCCAGAGCGGTTTGCTCGGCGTCCAGGCCCAGCTCATCGGCACGCACAGTGAGACGGGCATTGTCTGCCAGCACCGTGTCGGCGCCGGTCAGCACCACGCTGGCCTGAGCGCGCAGGCGTTGTACCGCCGAACGTGCCGCCGGGCCGGTGATCCATTGGCTTTCGCCGCTTTCCATCGCCGTGCGCCCGTCGAGGCTCATGGCCAACTTGACCCGCACGAACGGCAAGCCGTGCTCCATGCGCTTGAGGAAACCTTCATTGAGCTTGCGTGCTTCGCCTTCCAGCACACCGCTTTCGGTAGCGATGCCGGCCTGGGCCAGGCGCTGCATGCCTCGACCGGCCACCGACGGGTTCGGGTCTTGCATCGCCGCGACGACCCGAGCCACACCCGCATGTACCAGCGCGTCCGCACAAGGCGGCGTGCGTCCGTGGTGGCTGCAAGGTTCGAGGGTCACGTAAGCGGTGGCGCCTCGAGCCTTGTCGCCGGCGGCGTGCAGGGCGTGGACTTCGGCGTGGGGTTCGCCGGTGCGCACGTGCCAGCCTTCGCCGACGATTTGCCCGTCACGCACGATCACGCAGCCAACCCGCGGGTTGGGGTGGGTCGTGTAATGACCTTTGCGCGCCAGTTCCAGCGCGCGGGCCATGTAATGAGCGTCGAGGATGGCTTGTTCGGAAGTGGGGGTCATTCTTTCACCGGCTCACGGGCCAGGCGATCGATCTCTTCGCGGAACTCGTTGAGGTCCTGGAAGCGGCGATACACGGAGGCGAAACGAATGTAGGCGACTTCGTCGAGCTTTTGCAGCTCGGCCATCACCAGTTCACCGACGACAAGGGATTTAACCTCTCGCTCACCGGTGGCGCGCAGTTTGTGTTTGATGTGCACCAACGACGATTCCAGGCGCTCGACACTCACCGGGCGCTTCTCCAGCGCACGCTGCATGCCGGCGCGGAGTTTTTCTTCGTCGAACGGCTGGCGGCTGCCGTCGGTTTTGATCAGGCGCGGCAACACCAGTTCGGCCGTCTCGAACGTCGTGAAACGCTCGCCGCAGGCCAGGCATTCACGCCGGCGGCGTACCTGTTCGCCCTCGGCGACCAGACGCGAGTCGATGACCTTGGTGTCGTTGGCACCGCAGAAGGGACAGTGCATGGTGGCAGGCAACAAAAAAAGGGAGGGCCATGGTAGCGCATCCCCGTGGCAAGACAAGCCATAGGGTTTGCGGTATACAGACGGGCTATAGAGCTAGATCCATGGATTTCACCTTGCTGGAGCCGAAAATGTCCCTAAGACCGCTGGTTTTGCTCAGTCTTTTCAGCCTGCTGGTGGCCTGCAGCAGCGATGCGCCCAAGCCCCAGCCGCCGACGCCAGGCCCCGCGCCACAGGCCGCGCAGAAGAAAGCCAAGGAATCGGCCAACCTCGGCCCGTTGCCCGCGTATCAGCGTGAATTGAGCGGTACCTTGCAAGGCGTTCCGGCCGGTGCCGAAGTCGAGTTGGCGCTGCTGGTGATCGACGATAAGGACCGTCCGCAACAATTGCTGGCCAGTTCCAGTCTGATCGGCACCAATCAGATTCTGCCGTTTCACCTGCGTTTCAACCCGGAATCCTTCCCGGCCGGGGCCCGCGTTGAACTGCGTGGCCGCGCCAGCCAGTCCGGCCAGCTGATTTTGCATCTGCCGCCGCAAGTCATCACGCAGCCAACGACGCAAATGCTGGGTCAGCTGCAATTCGTCAAAGCGCCATGATTGCACCGCTCGACCTGCAACTGGCGCTGGGTGAACTGCTCGGTGACGCGCAGCTGGTTGCCTGTGAACTGCCGGACACCGATCTGAAGCTTTGGCTGATCGATGGCGACAACATGGACCGCGCATTCAGCCCGGAAGAAACCCGGCGAATTCTCCATGAGCCGCCTTATTGGAGTTTTTGCTGGGCCAGTGGGCTGGCGGTCGCCCGCTATCTCGCTGAATTCCCTGAATGGGTCAAAGGCAAGCGGGTGCTGGATTTCGGCGCCGGTTCCGGGGTGGCGGGGATTGCGGCGGTGAAGGCCGGAGCGCTGGAAGTGGTGGCTTGTGACCTCGACCCGCTGGCGATTGCGGCGTGCCGGGCGAATGCCGAACTCAACGGCGTACACCTCAACTACTCGACGGATTTTTTCGCCGAAGCGGATCGGTTTGATCTGATTCTGGTGGCCGACGTGCTGTACGACCGGGCGAATTTGCCGCTGTTGGATGAATTCCTGAGTCGCGGCCGGGAAGCGCTGGTGGCGGATTCACGGGTGAGAGACTTTCGTCATCCGTTGTATCAACGCATCGAGATGCTGGAGGCAATGACCTTGCCCGATCTGGCCGAGCCCGAAGAGTTTCGACATGTGAGCCTCTACCACGCGCGGCGCGGCTAAAAGCTTCGCGAGCAAGCCCGCTCCCACAGGGGGTCTCGGTCAATCACAAAATTTGTTATCTACACAAAACCAGTGTGGGAGCGAGCTTGCTCGCGATAGCGTCCTGTCAGGCAACACATCTATCAAAGCCCCCCGCTTTCAGCTGCCCCCCACCAAGTCGTATAGTTGCCCCATTCACGCTTTTACGAGATCCCCCATGAGTCAGGAAACGCCGTACATCTTCGACGCCACGACTGCCGATTTCGAGCAGTCGGTGATCGAGAACTCTTTCCACAAACCGGTGCTGGTGGATTTCTGGGCCGAATGGTGTGCGCCGTGCAAGGCCTTGATGCCGATGCTGCAAACCATCGCCGAGAGCTATCAGGGCGAGTTGCTGCTGGCCAAGGTCAACTGCGACGTCGAGCCGGACATCGTTTCGCGCTTCGGCATTCGCAGCCTGCCGACAGTGGTGCTGTTCAAGGACGGTCAGCCGGTGGACGGTTTTGCCGGTGCACAGCCGGAATCTGCCGTGCGCGCGATGCTCGAACCTCACGTGCAAATGCCGCCGCCGACGGCTGCCGATCCGTTTGAGCAAGCTCAGGCGCTGTTCGATGACAACCGCTTTGCCGATGCCGAAGCCATCCTCAAAGTGCTGTTGGGCGAAGACAACACCAATGCCAAGGCGCTGATTCTCTACGCTCGCTGCCTCACCGAACGTGGCGAATTGGGCGAAGCGCAAATCGTGCTCGACGCGGTCAAGACCGATGAACACAAGGCCGCGCTGGCCGGCGCCAAGGCGCAGATCCAGTTCCTCGGCCAGGCCAGGGATTTACCGGATGCGGCAGACCTGAAAGCGCGCCTGGCAAAAAACCCGCAGGACGATGAAGCGGTTTATCAGCTGGCGATCCAGCAACTGGCCCGCCAGCAGTACGACGCAGCGCTGGATGGGTTGCTCAAGCTGTTCGTACGCAATCGCAGCTACAGCGAAGGCCTGCCGCACAAGACCTTGCTGCAGGTGTTCGAACTGCTGGGCAACGATCACCCGCTGGTGACCACGTACCGCCGCAAGTTGTTTGCCGCGTTGTATTAAGTAGCTGGTTCTTGCCAGCTGTAGAGCGGCGTATCCCCGCCGCTCGTCACCTTCACATCAGCGCAATGACGCAAACGCACCAGCAAGCGCTTGCCCGACGCCGCACTGCCGGTCAGCCCTTCCAGCTGATCGAGCAAATCCGGTCCGCTCAATTGCCCGGCCTTGCGCAGCAAATCCTTGGCGATCTGCCACAGCGCCTCATCCTGATTGACCGGTTTTGCCGGCGCAGCACTGGCCTCCGGTTTCACCACCTGCAACTGCGCACCGAGCCGTGCCCAGTCGCCGTCATCCATCTCCAGCGTCAAATCCACCGGCCAGTCGCCGATGCTTCCGCGTATACGCAACATAAGTCTGCTCCTGCAAATTTCTGACTTGCATGCTCCCATGGGACTTGTGCAACGCCAAGCAGACGGTCAAACTCTCGGCACTTACGTTATAAGATTACATAACAAGTTCTTCATTTTACTTTTCGGAGACCCCACCATGCGCCGTCTGCTTCTCGCTTTGCCGTTTGCCCTGTTGCCGCTGGCGGTCGCCCACGCTGTTGATGAACATGATCATGAGCACGGCAGCCTCGACGCCCACGAACATGGTGTCGGTCGCCTGAACGCAGCGCTGGCTGGACAAACCCTGGAGCTGGAACTGGAAAGCCCGGCGATGAACCTGGTGGGTTTCGAACACGCCGCCAGCACCGATGCCGACAAAGCCAAAGTCGCCGCCGTTCGTGCGCAGCTTGAGAAACCGCTGGTGCTGTTCAACCTACCGAAAGCCGCCGGTTGCGTGGTGGCGACCCAAGAACTGGAAAGCCCGCTGTTCGGTGACAAGCCGGATGCCGATGAAGAGGCCAAGGGCGAACATCACCACGACCACAGCGAAATCCACGCTCATTATCAATTCAGCTGCTCGGCACCCGGCGCGCTGAAAAACCTGGACCTGGCGAATATCTTCAACACCTTCCCGGCGACCCAGAAAATTCAGGTACAACTGATCAGCCCGAGCGGGCAGCAAGGCGTAGAAGTGACGGCCAAGGCTGCCGCCCTGAAATTCTAAATTCACCGTAGAACCAATGTGGGAGCGGGCTTGCTCGCGAAAGCGGTGTCTCATACAACATTGATGTCGACTGATACACCGCTTTCGCGAGCAAGCCCGCTCCCACAGGGTTCACCACCAACCTGACCGGTTTCACATGACCCAAGCACTCATCGAACTGTCCGACCTGGGCTTCAGTTGGCCCGGTCATCCGCCGCTGCTGGATATCCCGGCGTTTCGCCTGGAGCCCGGCGAAACCCTGTTCCTCAAAGGTCCCAGCGGCAGCGGCAAGACCACCCTGCTCGGCCTGCTCGGCGGTGTGCAGAAGCCCAATCGCGGCAGCATCCGATTGCTGGGCCAGGAACTGACCGAACTTTCGGCCGGCGCTCGCGACCGCTTTCGGGTCGATCACACCGGCTACATCTTCCAGCAGTTCAACTTGCTGCCGTTTCTCTCGGTGCGCGAGAACGTCGAGTTGCCCTGCCACTTCTCCAAACTGCGCGCCGAACGGGCGATCCAGCGCCACGGCAGCGTCGATCAGGCGGCGGCCACCCTCCTTGCCCACTTGGGTTTGAAGGATGAAAGCATCCTCAGTCGTCGCGCCGATTCGCTGTCCATCGGCCAACAGCAACGGGTCGCCGCAGCGCGCGCGTTGATAGGGCAGCCTGAATTGGTGATCGCCGACGAACCGACCTCGGCCCTGGATTACGACGCCCGCGAGAATTTCCTTCGCTTGCTGTTCGCCGAATGCCGCGAAGCCGGGTCGAGCCTGCTGTTCGTCAGCCATGACCAAAGCCTGGCACCGCTGTTCGATCGCCACCTGTCGCTGGCCGATCTCAATCGCGCCGCCACCCCGTCCGAGGTCTGAGATGTATTTGTTTCGTCTAGCCATGGCCAGCCTGGCTAACCGCCGCTTCACCGCGATTCTCACCGCGTTCGCCATCGCCCTGTCGGTCTGCCTGCTGCTGGCGGTGGAGCGGGTGCGCACCGAAGCCAAGGCCAGTTTCGCCAGCACCATCAGCGGCACCGACCTGATTGTCGGCGCCCGTTCCGGCTCGGTGAACCTGTTGCTGTACTCGGTGTTTCGCATCGGCAACGCCACCAACAACATCCGTTGGGACAGCTTCGAACACTTCGCCAACAACCCGAAAGTGAAGTGGGCGATCCCGATGTCCCTCGGCGATTCCCATCGCGGCTACCGCGTGATGGGCACCACCGAGGCGTACTTCGAGCATTACCAATACGGTCATCGGCAACACCTGGAACTGGCCGACGGTCGCGCCTTCGCCACCGACCCGTTCGAGGTGGTACTCGGCGCCGAAGTGGCCGATGCGCGGCACTACAAACTCGGCGACAAACTGGTGCTGGCCCATGGCGTGGCAGTGATCAGCCTGGTCAAGCACGACGACAAGCCATTCACCGTAGTCGGCACTCTCAAACGCACCGGCACCCCGGTGGACCGCACCTTGCACATCAGCCTCGGCGGCATGGAAGCGATTCACGTCGACTGGCACAACGGCGTGCCGGCGCGCGGTAACGGTCGGATCAGTGCCGATCAGGCGCGCAACATGGACCTGACGCCGCAAGCGATCACTGCGTTCATGCTCGGCCTCAACAGCAAGATTTCGACCTTCGCGCTGCAACGTGAGATCAACGAATTCCGCGGTGAACCGATGCTGGCGATCCTGCCGGGCGTGGCGCTGCAAGAACTGTGGAGTTTGATGAGCACGGCGGAAAAAGCCTTGTTCGTGGTCTCGCTGTTCGTGGTGCTGACCGGGTTGATCGGCATGCTCACGGCGATCCTCACCAGCCTCAACGAACGCCGTCGGGAGATGGCGATTCTGCGATCGGTGGGTGCCCGGCCGTGGCACATCGCGACGTTGCTGGTGCTGGAGGCGTTTGCCTTGGCGCTGTCCGGCGTGATTGCCGGTGTAGCGCTGCTGTATGTGGGCATCGCCTTGGCCCAAGGTTACGTGCAAGCCAATTACGGTTTGTATTTGCCGCTGGCCTGGCCGAGCGAATATGAATGGACGCTGCTCGGTGGCATCCTGATCGCCGCGTTGCTGATGGGCAGCGTGCCAGCCTGGCGCGCGTATCGCCAATCTTTGGCCGATGGCCTGTCGATCCGTTTATGAGGACGTTGAACATGCCCCGCATTGTGTTTGCGTTGTTGATGCTGGTCGCCCTGCCCCTGTGGGCGGCCGAGCCGAAAGACCTGACCTGGTCGGAAATGATCCCGCCGGACGCTGCCCCTGAAGTGCCGAACATGACGCCGCTGCACGATCTTTCGCAGATGGGCAACGCGTTGGCCGCCGAATCGGCGCCAGCAGCCAAGCAAGACATGCCCAATGCGCCGGTGGTGAAAAGCCTCGACGGTCAGAACATTCGGCTGCCGGGTTACATCGTGCCGCTGGAGGTGAGTGAAGAAGGTCGCACCACGGAGTTTCTGCTGGTGCCTTACTTCGGCGCCTGCATCCATGTGCCGCCACCGCCGTCGAATCAGATCGTTCATGTCAAAAGCGAAGTCGGCGTGAAGCTGGATGAGCTGTATCAGCCGTACTGGATCGAAGGTGCGTTGCAGGTGAAAGCATCCACTAGCGAGTTGGCGGATGCCGGGTATCAGATGGAGGCTGACAAGATCTATGCGTATGAATTGCCGCAGTGACCGGCAGTTATGCGGTGTTTGATAGATAGCCTTCGCGAGCAAGCCCGCTCCCACATTGGATCTGTGCATCAACACAAATCCCTGTGGGAGCGAGCCTGCTCGCGATGAGGTCATCAAAGGTTCCACAAAAACCAGGGCCATCACTGTTTCATTGAGCTGAGTCAAAAGACCGTATCAGACGCCTCCGTACTATTGGACATCAAACATTTTTAACGTCCTTTGGAGCCCTCCATGCACAAGTCCTTGCTCAGCGCTTCGCTGTTTGCCCTCGCGCTCGCAGCACCGTTAGCCTACGCCCACGAAGCCGGCGATATCATCCTTCGTGCCGGCGCAATCACCGTCAACCCGGAAGCCGACAGCTCCAGCGTCAAGGTTGATCAAGGTCCGCTGAAGGGTGCCGATCTGGGTGGCAAGGCCACTATGAGCAGCGACACGCAACTGGGTCTGAACTTCGCTTACATGCTCAACAGCCACTGGGGGATCGAGCTGCTGGCGGCCTCGCCGTTCGAGCATGACGTGAAGCTCAAAGGCACTGCCCTGGGCGCAGCCAACGGCAAACTCGGTTCGCTGAAACACCTGCCACCGACGCTGAGCGTTGTGTACTACCCACTGGACTCGAAGTCCGCGTTCCAGCCGTATGTCGGTGCCGGTATCAACTACACCTGGATCTACGACGAGCACGTTAGCAGCGAAGCCAGCGCCAACGGTTTCAGCAATTTCAAGGCGGATAACTCCTGGGGTATGGCGTTTCAGGTCGGTGCCGACTACATGCTGACCGACACCATCATGATCAACGCCCAGGTGCGCTACATCGACATCGACACCACCGCGACCGTAGAAAACAACGCAGTGGCCCAAGGCACTCGCGCCAAGGTCGATGTGGACGTGGACCCGTTCATCTACATGGTTGGCCTGGGTTACAAGTTCTAAACCCGCCACACAAAAAAAGGCGCCTTCGAAAGGCGCCTTTTTTGATCGTTCCCACGCTCTGCGTGGGAATGCCTCAATGGACGCTCTGCGTACGCTCTTGGGACGCGGAGCGTCCCGGGCTGCATTCCCACGCGGAGCGTGGGAACGATCTATCGTCCCAACAACCGCGCCAGGCCGACATGCATCGGTGTCTGCTCAGGGCAGGTAAAGCGCTCCAGCAAACGCTGATTGTTCGCTCGCGAGTGGCGGATGTCACCGGAGCGCGCCGGGCCATAGCTCACCGGCGGCAATGGACCGACCACCGTTTCAAGGGCTTCAAGCATTTGCTTGAGGGTCGTGGCCTGGTTCCAGCCGACATTGACCGCACCGACTTCGACCTGCGGTTTCTCGATGGCTTGCACCAGCAAGTCGACCAGGTCTTCGACGTAGACGAAATCGCGAGTCTGCTCACCGTCACCGAACACCGTGATCGGCAGGCCCTTCTGCGCGCGTTCGCTGAAGATGCTGATCACCCCGGAATACGGCGAGGACGGATCCTGGCGCGGGCCGAAGATGTTGAAGAAGCGGAAAATCACCGGTTCCAGAGCATGCTGGCGACGGTAAAAATCGAAGTAATGCTCGCTCGCCAACTTGTCCGACGCGTAGGGCGTCAACGGTGCCTTGGGCGTGTCTTCGTCAATCGACTCGCCTTCGCCATTGTTGCCATAGACCGCTGCGCTGGACGCATACAGCACTCGCTTGACGCCGGCCTGGCGCATGGCTTCACAGACATTCAGCGAGCCAATGAAGTTGCTCTGGTGAGTCTTCACCGGATCATCCACCGACGCCTGCACCGACGCCACCGCGGCCAGGTGCGCCACTGCGCTGCAACCGACCATCGCCCGCGCCACCAGCGCAGCATCGGCGACATCGCCCACGATCAGTTCGACGCCTGGATTGTCCAGCGGCAAGTTGCTGCGTTTGCCCGTGGATAGGTCATCGAGGATGCGCACCGAATGGCCCTTGGCGAGTAAGGCATCGGTGAGGTGCGAACCGATGAAACCGGCGCCGCCGGTGATTAAAACAGGGCCGTCAGCCATGGCGATAAAACCTATCCAGTAAGCCCGGGAGTGCCGCGCGCCAGGCGCGGGGCTTGATCCCGAAAGTGTGCAGAATTTTCTTGCAGGCCAGCACCGCATGTTGCGGCTCTTCGGCGGCGTCGGGCCGGGCGGCGTGAGCCTGGGCGGTCGGCGCTTCGATGGCCAGCGGATGCAGGGCGCGTGCTTCGGTGAGGATCGCCTGCCCAAGTGCCAGCGGCGTGGTCGCCTCATGCCCGGCGTAATGGTAGGTGCCCCACAGCGGCGCCGAACAATCGAGTTGCTTGAGGACCGAGATGATCACTCGGGCGGCGTCGTCGACCGGCGTCGGATTGCCCCGGCGATCGTCGGCCATCAGCAATTCTTCCGGCAGTTCGGCGCGGCCGAGGAAACGTCCGAGGGTGCCGTCGGGGCTGTCATCCAGCAACCAGCCGAATCGCAGCAACACGTGTTGCGGGCAGGTGGCGCGAACGCTTTGTTCGATCCGCCACAAGGCTTGACCGCGCAGGCCCAAGGGCACTGGTTCGTCTTTTTCGCTGTAGGCCGTCGCCCGGGAACCATCGAACACCCGATAGCTCGATGGTTGCAGCAGCACGATGTTGTGATGCTGGCACAGTTCGGCCAGACGCTCGATCGCCCGTTCCTGCCCGGCCAGACGCTGTTCGCTGACCGTCTCCGCCTGAAACCAGTCGAAATAATAGGCGAGGTTGATCAACGCGTCTGGACGGGTGTCGTCGAGCAGCTGCGTCAGGCTCGCGGCATCCCAGCCGTCTTGCGGTGGGCGGGGGGCGAGGAAGCCGATGTCTTCCTCCGCACCGAGGCGAATCAGCGCCTGCCCAAGGGCATTTCCGCCGCCCAGTAACATAAGGCGCATTCGCATAGAGTCAGCAGGCCCAGTCTGATTGAAACAATGGCTTTATCGACACCGCTCGCGGGCGATGCCGTCGATAGTTGCCGGAATCGTTGCATTTTGCGGGTTTAGTGCGCAACCGTCATCCGTAAAGTGTAGATACCTGAGTTCTGCGGCGCCTGTTCTGGCCCCTTCGCGAGCAAGCCCGCTCCCACATTGGATCTCCTGTGTACTCATAATTTGTGACCGACACCGTTCAAATGTGGGAGCGGGCTTGCTCGCGAAGGGGCCCTAAGGACCACCAGAAGTCTTGAGCGGTACTTGCAACTTCCCCGACTCGCCCGCATAAATCAGGGCATGAATCTGCCAATCCCGACGGACAGCGCCCTGGCAGGCTTCCACCCCGCCGTCAGCGCCTGGTTCAGCAGCACCTTCCCGACGGTCACCGCCGCCCAGGCCCGGGCGTGGCCGTTGATCCGCCAGCAGCGTTCGATCCTGGTCGCCGCACCCACGGGCTCCGGCAAGACCCTCACCGCGTTCCTCGCGGTCATCGACGACCTGGTCCACCGCGCAATGGCCAACGGCGGCCATCTGCCGGATGAAACCCTGGTGGTCTACGTTTCGCCGCTGAAGGCCTTGTCCAACGACATCCAGATCAACCTGCAAAACCCGCTGGCCGGCATCACCGAGCAATTACGCGCAATGGGTCTGCCCGAACTGCAGATCAACACCGCCGTGCGCACCGGCGATACGCCGCAAAAAGACCGCTCGGCGATGCGCAAGATCGCCCCACACATTCTGGTGACCACCCCGGAATCCCTTTACGTGCTGCTCGGCTCCGACTCCGGCCGGCTGATGCTCAGTACCGCCCGCACGGTGATCGTCGACGAAATCCACGCCATCGCCGCCAGCAAGCGCGGCAGTCACCTGGCCCTGAGCCTCGAGCGACTGCAAGCGCTGTGCGCGCAACCGCTGATGCGGATCGGCCTGTCTGCCACGCAAAAACCCATCGAAGCCGTCTCGCAGTTTCTGGTTGGCCGTGATCGCGCGTGCGAAATCATCGACATCGGCCACGCCCGTCCGCGAGATCTGGACATCGAGGTGCCGCCCGTGCCGTTGTCGGCGGTGATGGCCAACGACATCTGGGAACTGGTCTACGACCGACTCGCCGCCCTCGCCCGCGAACACCGCACCACGCTGATTTTCGTCAACACCCGACGCCTCGCCGAACGCCTGAGCCGTCACTTGAGCGAACGCCTCGGCAAGGACGCGGTGGCCGCCCACCACGGCAGTCTGGCCAAGGAGTTTCGTCTCGACGCCGAACAACGGCTCAAGCGCGGTGAGCTGCAAGTGCTGATCGCCACGGCGTCCCTGGAACTGGGGATCGATATCGGCGATGTCGACCTGGTCTGCCAGATTGCCTCGCCACGCTCGATCGCCGGGTTTCTGCAACGGGTCGGCCGCTCCGGGCACCAGGTCGGTGGCACGCCCAAGGGCCGTTTGTTCGCCACCACCCGCGACGACCTGATCGAATGCGCCGCCCTGCTCGACTGCGTGCGGCGCGGCGAACTCGACACTTTGCTGATCCCCAAGGCGCCACTGGACGTCCTCGCGCAACAGATCATCGCCGAGGTCAGTTGCCAGGAATGGCAGGAGCAGGCGCTGCTGGAGATGTTCCGCAACGCCTCGCCCTACAGCGAGCTCGACGACAAACATTATCAGGCGCTGCTGCACATGCTCTCCGAAGGCTACAACGGTCGCCTGGGCATCCGCAGCGCTTACCTGCACCGCGACGCCGTGACCCGCACCCTGCGCGGTCGGCGGGGCGCCAAGCTGACGGCCGTGACCAGCGGCGGAACGATCCCGGACAACGCCGACTACAGCGTTTTACTCGAACCCCAAGGGCTGAACATCGGCAGCGTCAACGAAGACTTTGCGGTGGAAAGCATCGCCGGGGATGTCTTCCAGTTGGGCAACACCTCCTACCGGATTCTGCGGGTCGAAACCGGCAAGGTCCGGGTGGAAGACGCTCAGGGCCAACCGCCGACCATTCCCTTCTGGCTCGGCGAAGCGCCGGGGCGCAGCGCTGAACTGTCGTTCGCGGTGGCGCGCCTGCAAGCGCAACTCGATGCGCTGCTCGGCGCCACCCCCGGTGACTTGCAGCCCGCGACTGACTGGCTGACCGACACCCTCGGTCTGAACCTGGCCAGTGCCGAACAATTAGTCGATTACCTGGCCCGCGCGCGCCTGACTCTCGGCGCCCTGCCGTCACAGGACACGCTGCTGATGGAGCGGTTTTTCGACGAGTCCGGCGGCACGCAATTGATCATCCACACGCCGTTCGGCAGCCGCATCAATCGCGCCTGGGGCCTGGCCCTGCGCAAGCGTTTTTGCCGCACCTTCAACTTCGAATTGCAGGCCGCCGCCAGCGAAGACGCCATCGTCCTGTCACTGTCCACCGGCCACAGTTTTGAACTCGATGATGTCTGGCGTTACCTGCACAGCAACAGCGCCGAGCACACCCTGATTCAAGCCGTACTCGAGGCCCCGCTGTTCGGTGTGCGCTGGCGCTGGAATGCCGGGGTCGCGCTGGCGCTGCCACGCTACAGTGGCGGGCGCAAAGTCCCGCCGCAGATCCAGCGAATGAAAAGCGAAGACCTGATCGCCAGCGTGTTTCCCGACCAGATTGCCTGCGTGGAAAACCTCGCCGGCGAACGGGAAATTCCCGACCATCCCCTGGTGGAACAAACCCTCGACGATTGCCTGCACGAAGCCATGGACAGCGAAGGCTGGCTGGCGTTGTTGCGGCGCATGGAACGCGGTGAGATCCGCCTGATCAGCCGCGACCTGCCGGCGCCCTCGCCGCTGGCAGCGGAAATTCTCAGTGCCCGCCCCTACACCTTTCTCGACGATGCGCCGTTGGAAGAGCGCCGCACTCAGGCAGTGCTCAACCGCCGCTGGAGCGATCCACAGTCCACCGACGACCTCGGTGCGCTGGATGCTGACGCGATTCAAGCCGTGCGCGAGGAAGCCTGGCCAACGCCGACGGGTGCCGATGAAATGCATGAAGCGTTGATGAGCCTTGCGTGCATCTCCGACGCCGAGGCCTTGGCTAATCCAGACTGGCTCGAATGGCTGAATGCCCTGGCCGACAGCGGTCGCGCCAGCCGCTTGCAAGTGAATGCCGGGCAAGCGCTGTGGTTGGCACTGGAGCGGCTGACTTGCCTGAACGCGATTTATCCACAAGCGATTTTGCAGCCACCGTTGGAGGCGTTGCCCGGGTTCGATGAAGTCTGGTCGGCGGACGAAGCGGTGCTGGAAGTGATTCGTGCGCGGCTCAGTGCCTTTGGCCCATTGCCGCTGAGCGCGATTGCCGAACCGCTCGGTTTACCGACGACTCAAGTCACCCAGGCGTTGGCGCAACTGGAACGCGAAGGCTATGTGCTGCGCGGTCAATTCACCCCCGGCACGGCGGAGGAAGAATGGTGCGAACGGCATTTGCTGGCGCGGATTCACCGCTACACCGTCAAGCGTCTTCGGCGGGAAATCGAGCCCGTAGCGTTACAGGATTTCATGCGGTTCCTGTTCGATTGGCAGCATCTGTCTGCCGCGGGCCAAGGCCAGGGCAGCGCAGTATTGCCCGCGATAGTCGGTCAGTTCGAAGGCTACCCCGCCGCCGCTTCAGCCTGGGACAGCGATATTTTGCCGGCGCGAATAAAAGACTATTCAGCGAGTTGGCTGGATGACCTGTGTCGCAGCGGCAAACTGGTGTGGACGCGACTGACCGCGCGCAACAAGAGCACCAGCACGGCGCTGCGCAGCACACCGATTCTGCTGCTGCCGCGCAGCCAGGTCGGGTTGTGGAGCGGATTGACCGAACAGACACCCGCCAGCGAGCTGTCGCCCAAGACGCAAAAAGTTTATGAAGCACTCAGCCAACACGGTGCGCTGTTTTTCGATGAGCTGACTCACGAGGCTCATCTGCTGCGCTCGGAACTGGAAATCGCCTTGCAGGAATTGGTCGGCGCCGGGTTGGTGAATGCCGACAGCTTCGCCGGGCTGCGTGCACTGATTACGCCGGCCAGCAAACGCCAGAATCGCAGCAGCCGACGCGGGCGCGGAGCGTTTGTCGGCGGCATGGACGATGCCGGACGCTGGGCCTTGCTGCGACGCGGCGCACAAGCTCCGGTTGTGGAGAATAAACGTCCGGCACCGACGCCGACCGACACCCTTGAACACATCGCCATGACCTTGCTCCGGCGTTACGGCGTGGTGTTCTGGCGCTTGCTGGAAAGGGAAGCGGATTGGTTGCCAAGCTGGCGGGAATTGCTGCGCACTTTTCATCGGCTGGAAGCTCGAGGCGAGATTCGCGGCGGAAGGTTTGTCAGTGGCTTGGCCGGTGAGCAGTTTGCGCTGCCCGAGGCCATACCATTGTTGCGCGAGGTGCGGCGACGGCCGCATGACGGGAGTTTGATTGCCGTGTGCGGAGTTGATCCACTGAACCTCGCCGGGACGCTTTTACCGGGCGCAAAAGTACCGGCATTGGCGAGTAATCGATTGGTGTATCGAGATGGGTTGCCCGCCGCTGCCGAGATTGCCGGAAAGCAGATTTTCTGGCTGGAGCTGGATCAGCAATCGACTGCCGAGCTGCACAACAAACTCGCCCGACACTGATCGTTCCCACGCGGAGCGTGGGAATGCCTCAAGGGACGCTCCGCGTTCCAGCTCACGAAAGGGACGCAGAGCGTCCCGGGCTGCATTCCCACGCGGAGCGTGGGAACGATCAGCTGTGTGGGGCTATTGGGTGCGCGGCTGATCCGGCAGGAACACCGATGAATGCTCCGATGCAAGCTCATCGCCTTGCAGCGGCTCGACAGCTTGCCGGGGCATCAACACCTGCTGTGGATAAGTCTGCGCGAAATGCACCCACGGGCTGTTATCCACAAGCTTTTTCAAACGCTGGTTGAACGCTCGACTCACTGCGTATTGCCCTCCCGACACGGTGCGAAACTGTGCCGTCAGCACCACGCCGTTGAGGTCCATCTTGTCAACACCAAACACATCCAGCGGCCCTTGCAGGTTGTACTTGAGGAACGCATCGTCGCGGATGGAATCCCCGGCCTCGCGGATCAACTCGATAGCCTTGTCGACATCGGTGTCGTAAGTGAATTGCACTGAAAAGAACGCATAGGCGAATTGCCGCGATTGATTGGTCACGGCCTTGATCTGACCGAACGGCACCGAGTGCACAAAGCCCTTGCCGTCGCGCAAGCGCAAGGTGCGGATGGTCAGGCCTTCGACGGTGCCGGCGTGGCCAGAGTCGAGGACCACCCAATCGCCAATCGACAACGTATCTTCAATGATGATGAACAAGCCGGTGATCACATCCTGCACCAGCTGCTGGGAACCGAAACCGATCGCCAGCCCCACGACACCGGCACCGGCCAAAAACGGTGCAACGTTGATCCCCAGGTTAGCCATGGTGGTGATCGCGCAGATCACCGCCAGAATGATTTTGATCGCGTTGCGCAGCAGCGGCAGGATGGTTTTGATCCGGGTGCTGGGCTGGCGCGCCGAGCGTTTGCTGACGGGTGGCTTCAGGGCTTCTTGAATCGCCGTGTCCAACACCACCCAGACCATCCAGGTCACCAGGAAAATCAAACCGATGCGGCTCAGGGAATCACTGATCGCCCGGCCGACCGAATTGCTCACCGCAAATTCGAACAGCGACACCCCCCAGATGCGCCCCAGGACATCGATGAACACAATCGCCAGGGCGATGCGCAGCAACGCGTGGGAAAGGCTGAGAAAGCGTTCCTTGTAGGCACTGCTGCGACGCACGGCCAACTCACTGCGTGACTTGAACAAATGATGAAGCGACGTACTGAGAAATACCGTCGCAATCAGCAAGACAGTAGTAAACAGCGCGCAGCGAAGCACTTCCTGGTTGTCATCGCCGATGCCGATCAGGTTGATCACCGACACCAGCACCATCAACAGAATCGGCCAGTACCAGAGCCCGGAAAAGATCCGCAGCATTTCACGCAAGGCCGGCTGGCTGAGGCGCTGGGCCAACGGCAAAATGCGGATCAGATGGGCAACCGGACGGCGCATCTTGATCACCAGAATGCCAAAGGTGACCGAGGCCGCCACCCCGGTGAACACCGCGACGCTGCTGGTGAGATTGCCGCCAAGCAGACGGGCGATCTGCGGGCTGGTCAAGCCATCGCTCAGCGCCACGAGGAAGCCCATCAAAAACAGCGGTCGTGGGCTGTACTGATGAATAAGCTGCACCGCCCGGCGCTTGTGGCCAGCGTTGAACAGCACCACCAGCGACAACAGCAACGACGCGGCGAAGATGCCGCTGCTGGTGGCATAAGCGAAACACAACGCCAGGGCCCGGCCAGCGGACACTTGCAGGAAGTGGCTGACGTACAGCGTCAGCGGCAGGCTGATCAGCGCCGGAACCGTGTAGGGCAACACATAACCGAGTAACGCCTGACCGCGCTCGCGAGTCAGCAACAGGCGGTTCTGGCACAGACGTTTGGCGAGCAGACCGCCAAGCAACCAGAGCAGCGCGAAAACACCCACCCACACACCGGACAACAGCAGGAAATCCCCCGCCACGCTCCAGCTCGAACGGGACGATGGATGATTGACCAGTCGATCCACCTCAACCGCTGCCCGGTCTGCCCGCAGACGCCAGGCATCCAGCAGGTCCTCGTTGAGATCGAGTTTCCCCTGGACTTGATCAATGCTCGAACTGATCGCCCCCAGCAAACCACCCTGTACCAGCGGTTCGGGGTGGGCCAGTGGTGTCGCGGCGGTGGCCGGCACACCCGGCAGTGCGGCGGCAGCCTCCAGCTCGTTGCTGCCCAGAATCGCCAATGCCCCCAGTAGTATCGCGGTCTTGAACTTGAACAAACGCGGTGCTCCTGCAAAAGGGTCTGTAAGGAACTGATCGGGGAATTGTAGGCAAGTTCGGTTTTGGCCGTGAGATTGCAAGCCAATGCGACTCCCTGTGGCGAGGGGGCTTGCCCCCGTTCGACTGCGAAGCAGGCGTAAACCCATTGTTCGCGGTGTATCTGGAGAATACCGATTGACGGGTTTTGGGGCCGCTCCGCAGCCCAACGGGGGCAAGCCCCCTCGCCACAGGTAATTTTCAGCCCGAGGTGATCTTTGCGCGCAAGGCAAATATCAAATGCCCATCCCCCTATTTTTCCGCATAACCCAAACCCCGACACTGCGCTCCATCAATCAATCCACCGGAGTTGCAGTCATGCCCATTGCCTTGCTCGCGCTGACCCTCAGCGCCTTCGCCATCGGGACGACCGAGTTCGTCATCGTTGGCCTGTTACCCACCATCGGCGCCGACCTTGGCGTCAGCCTGCCGTCCGCCGGCCTGCTGGTCAGTCTCTACGCATTGGGCGTTGCCATTGGCGCCCCGGTGCTGACCGCCCTCACCGGCAAAGTCCCGCGCAAACTGCTGCTGTTGTCGCTGATGGTGCTGTTCACCCTGGGTAACCTGCTGGCCTGGAAAGCGCCGAGTTACGAGTCACTGATCATTGCGCGGATCGTTACCGGTCTGGCCCACGGGGTGTTCTTTTCGATTGGCTCGACCATCGCCACCAGCCTCGTGCCGAAAGAGAAAGCCGCCAGCGCGATCGCCATCATGTTCACCGGCCTGACGGTGGCCTTGGTGACCGGCGTGCCACTAGGGACGTTCATTGGTCAGCATTTCGGCTGGCGTGAAACCTTCCTCGCGGTGTCTGCGCTGGGGGTGATTGCGTTCATCGGCAGCCTGCTTTACGTGCCGAAAAACATTGCCCACAGCAAACCCGCTTCACTGTTGCAGCAATTGCAGGTGCTCAAGCAACCCCGTTTGCTGCTGGTGTACGCCATAACCGCGGTCGGTTACGGCGGCTCATTCATCGCGTTCACCTTCCTGGCACCGATTCTTCAGGACATTTCCGGCTTCAGCGCCAGCACCGTCAGCCTGGTGTTGCTGGTCTACGGCATCTCGGTGGCCGTCGGAAACATCTGGGGCGGCAAACTGGCGGACAAACGCGGCCCGATCAGCGCCCTGAAAATCATCTTCGCCCTGCTTGCCGCCGTGTTGTTCCTACTGACCTTTACCGCCGGCAACCCATGGCTGGCCCTGGCGACCGTGCTGGTCTGGGGTGCGGTTGCGTTCGGCAACGTGCCGGGCCTGCAGGTTTACGTGGTGCGCCAGGCCGAACATCACACCCCGCATGCGGTGGACGTAGCGTCGGGCCTGAACATCGCAGCGTTCAACCTCGGCATCGCCGGTGGCGCGTGGGGCGGTGGCTTGATCGTTGCTCACATGGGCTTGATCCACACCGCGTGGATCGGGGGTCTGGTGGTGTTGGTGGCGTTGGCGCTGACCGCGTGGAGCGGTCGTCTTGATCGATTAGGTCCGGCATATGCCGAATCGGTTGAAGGTTTAACCCGAGTAGTCACAGGCCACTGATGCCCCTGTGGGAGCGGGCTTGCCCGCGATGGCGGCGGCACATCCAGCGATGATGTGACTGACACACCGCTTTCGCGAGCAAGCCCGCTCCCACATTTGATCTGCGGTGTTTTGTCGAGCGTGTACCGTCCGTAGCCCCGTCGAAACTTTCTCGCCTGCCGCGCAGTCATCAAAAGACAGGGCGGTCCGAAGACCATTAGACGGGAGGCGACATGGCGGCGATCCACATCGGCATTTCAGGCTGGCGCTACACGCCCTGGCGGGGGAGTTCTACCCGAAGGGGCTGACCCACAAGCGCGAATTGCAATTCGCTTCACGGGCCGTCAACAGCATCGAAATCAATGGATCGTTTTACGCCCTGCAACGGCCGGAACGGTATGCCCAGTGGTACGCCGAAACCCCGAGGGGCTTCGTTTTCAGCGTCAAAGCCCCGCGCTTCATCACCCACATCAGGCGACTGCGAGACATCCATAAACCCTTGGCGAATTTCTTTGCGTCGGGGGTGCTGGAACTCAAGGAAAAACTCGGCCCGATCCTCTGGCAATTCCCGCCCAACTTCAAATTCAATGCCGAGTTGTTCGAGACCTTTCTGGAGCAGTTGCCCCGCAACACCGAAGAGGCCGCCGCCCTCGCCCGCCAGCATGATTCGCACCTGAACGGTCACGCCAGCCTGAAGGCCTATGGAAAAAAGCCTTTGCGCCATGCCATAGAAATCAGAAACGAGAGCTTCGTCGACCCCGCCTTCATCCGCCTGCTCAAACGCCACAATGCTGCGCTGGTTATCGCTGACACCGCCGGTAAATGGCCGTACCGCGAGGACCTCACCAGCGACTTCGTTTACCTGCGCCTGCACGGTGCCGAAGAACTCTATGCCAGCGGTTACACCCCCGAAGCACTGAAACGCTGGGGCGACCGGATCGAGGCTTGGCACCACGGCCGGCAACCGCCCGACCCGCAGCTGATCGCCCCCCGGCAAAAGCCCAAGGCGCGCAAATCCCGTGAGGTGTTTTGCTACTTTGACAACGACATCAAGGTCCGCGCGCCCTTCGATGCCCGCCGCTTGCTGGAGCGCTTTCACCTGGATAAAGACCTCGCCACCCGCCCCGGTGAACGGGCCGCCGAAGGAGTGCTGTCATGAGCATTCCCGAACAGGTCGGCCCTCGCGATGAACAGCCCCCCATCATCACCGCCGTGCGCCGCTTCACGGTGCTGACGGTCAATACGCACAAGGGGTTCACCGCGCTCAACCGGCGCTTTATCCTGCCGGAACTGCGCGAAGCGGTGCGCAGCGTGTCCGCTGACGTGGTGTTTTTGCAGGAAGTCCACGGCACCCACGAGCATCACCCTCAGCGCTACACCAATTGGCCGGCGATGCCGCAATACGAATTCCTCGCCGACACCCTCTGGCCGCAGTTTGCCTATGGGCGCAACGCGGTCTATCCGGCGGGCGATCACGGCAATGCACTGCTGTCGAAATTCCAGATCATTCGCCATGACAACCTCGACGTGTCCATCAGCGGTCACGAAAACCGCGGCATCCTGCATTGCGTGCTGCGCCTGCCCGGTGACGGCCAGGAAGTGCATGCCATTTGTGTGCATCTGGGCCTTCGCGAAACCCACCGCACCGAACAGCTCAAGTTGCTGGCCCGGCGCCTCGAAGAACTGCCCAGCGATGCCCCGGTGATCGTTGCCGGTGACTTCAACGATTGGCGCCAGCGTGCCGACGCGCTGCTCAAACCCAGCGGTCTACGGGAGGTTTTCGCCGAACTCCACGGCAAACCGGCGCGCAGTTTTCCAGCGCGCTTTCCGGCGTTGCGCCTTGACCGCATCTATGTGCGCAACCTCAAGGCCAGTCGGCCGCAAGTGCTGGCCGCGCGGCCCTGGTCACACCTTTCCGACCATGCACCGCTATCGGTGGAGATCGAGCTATGAGCACCCCATCGATGGATAAAACCAACGTGGAACACTTATCCACAACTCCGCCGATCCGTGAGCCGGGTGTGGTCGACGTCGAATATGGCTGGCAAGGCAACAACCGCGTAGAGCTGCTGGAAAACGGCGAAGAATATTTCCCTCGGGTGTTCGAAGCCATGCGTCAGGCCAAGACTGAAATTCTCCTGGAAACCTTCATTGTGTTTGAGGACAAGGTCGGTAATGAGCTGCAGGAAGTGCTGATTGCCGCTGCTCAACGCGGTGTGCGAATCACCGCCAGTCTCGACGGTTTTGGCTGCGGTGAACTGAGCACGCAATACCTCAGTACCTTGAGCGAGGCGGGCGTACGCATCCAGATTTTCGACCCGGCGCCCAAACATCTGGGCATCCGCACCAACTGGTTCCGACGTCTGCACCGCAAGATCGTGGTGGTCGACGGCACGATTGCCTTCATCGGCGGTATCAACTTTTCGGCCGACCATTTGGCTGACTTCGGCCCTGAGGCCAAGCAGGATTATTCCGTTGAAGTGCAAGGCCCGGCGGTGGCCGACATCCATCACTTCGCCTTGCTGCAAAGCGGTCGCCCGGCTCGCGCCAAATACTGGTGGCAACGACGCCGGCAACGGCGCTCAGAGCTGGCGTTCACCGATCATGACGGCCAGGTTCGCCTGGTGTACCGCGACAACGGCGAGCATCCGACCGACATCGAAGAGGTTTACCGACAGGTGCTGCGCAGTGCCCAGCGTCGGGTGGTGATCGCCAATGCCTACTTCTTTCCGGGCTATCGCCTGCTGCGCGAGATCCGCAACGCGGCACGTCGTGGTGTCGATGTGCGGCTGATCCTGCAAGGCCAGCCCGATCTGCTGGCGGCCAAACTCGCCGCGCGCATGACCTATGACTACCTGCTCGAATCCGGCGTAAAGATTTACGAATATTGCGACCGTCCGCTGCACGGTAAAGTCGCGCTGGTGGATGAGGATTGGAGCACGGTCGGTTCGAGCAACCTCGACCCCCTGAGCCTGTCCTTGAACCTGGAAGCCAATGTGTTGATCCGCGATCGCACCTTCAACCGCGATCTGTACGAGCGCCTCGAATACCTGAGTAAAAACCATTGCAAGGTCATGTCCGCGGACAAGTCCCCTCGCGGGCGGCTCTGGCACATGACCGTCGGCTTTCTGGTGTTTCACTTCCTGCGGCACTTCCCGGCCTGGGCCGGTTGGCTGCCGGCGCACAAGCCGCGCCTGAAACCCTTTTCCCATTCCGCCGGGAGCGACACCTGATGAGCCACTCTGATACGCAACCGGCGACCCATGCCGAAACGCCGCGCAAATCCCGCTGGAGCCGCTGGAAACGGCCTCTGACCATGCTGTTTTTCCTGGCGCTGATCGTCCTGTTCACGATGCTTGCCCAGCGCATCGAATGGGATGAAGTGTTCCACAACCTCACCGAGTTCAAGGCGCGCACGCTGATCATCGCGTCCGCTCTGACCGTGGTGAGTTTTCTGGTCTACGCCTGTTTCGACCTGATCGGCCGTACTTACATTCGCCAGGACCTGACGTGGAAGCAGATCTTGCCGGTGGGGATTATCAGCTATGCCTTCAACCTCAATCTGAGCGCTTGGGTCGGCGGTGTTGCCATGCGTTATCGGCTGTATTCGCGACTCGGGGTGAGCAAGGGCAACATCGCGAAAATTCTCGGGTTGAGCCTCGCGACGAACTGGTTCGGTTACATGGTGATTGCCGGTGCCGTGTTCAGCAGCGGACTGGTGCGAATGCCGCCAGGCTGGAAGCTGAGCACCGGTGCGTTGCAAGGTGTGGGCGTGTTGTTGCTGGTGTTGAGCGCGTGCTATCTGGCCGCGTGTCAGTTTTCCAGGCGGCGGGAGTGGGCGATACGCGGGGTGGAAATCAACCTGCCGTCGTTGCGCATGGCGGTGCTGCAACTGGCCCTCGGGGCGCTGAACTGGTCGCTGATGGCGGCGGTGATTTTCACCTTGCTGCCGAGCAAGCTCGATTACCCGCTGGTGCTCGGGGTGTTGCTGATCAGCGCGATTGCCGGGGTCATCACGCACATACCTGCCGGGCTCGGCGTGCTTGAGGCGGTGTTTGTGGCGCTGCTGCAACATGAAGCGTCCCGAGGCAGCCTGGTGGCCGGATTGCTGGCCTATCGAGCGATCTATTTCATCTTGCCGCTACTGATTACCCTGGTGATGTACCTGATCGTGGAAGCCAAGGCCAAGTCGTTGCGGATCGAGAAGAAGCCGGGATGACGCCATCGCGACCCGACTTGCCCGCGAAGAATCCACCGCCAAACTTACGTCGATTGGATAATGCTCAATCGCTCGCCCACCACCATCTCGGTGATCCAGCCCACCAAAATCGAGGTGTACGCCTGTTGCGAAACAGGCTCGCTCAAGGCGTGATCGGCGCCGTCGATAATCCGGTGGGTCAGCGAGTGAGTCTGCTGACAGGCCGCACGGTAACTCATGATGGTCGCGTGGGGCACATAGTCGTCGGTCTCGGATTCGACCAGCAGCACATCCCCGGTAAATTGCGAACACGCGTGCAGCGCACGATTGCTGTCGGCGCGCACTAGCGTGCTGCGGTAATCACGTAGATCGAGCTTGTCCAGTTCACGTTTGGGCGTGTGCCATTGATCATCGCGATACAGCGCCGGCACCCGCAGCGCCAACCAGCGCACCGGGCGCAATGAGGTCAGGATCGAGGCCAGGTAACCGCCATAACTGGTGCCGACCACGGCAATCGCCGAGGTGTCGAGCGCCGGGTGCGCGAGCAAGCGGTCATACGCCGCCAGCAGGTCGCGCAGATTGTCTTCGCGGGTGACTCGATTGAGCGCAATACCGGTCCCGCCGGCGTGCCCGCGCAAGTCGAACGTCAGGCACACGCAACCCAGACCGGCGATGCCTTTGGCCCGTTCCAGGTCCCGCTCCTGGCTGCCGCCCCAACCGTGTACAAAGAGCACGCCGGGCACTTTTGATTTGGGGCTGAGAAAAGTCCCGATCATCTGTTCATCGTCGATGTCGATCTGAATGGTTTCGCTTCTAGCCGTCATAGGATTTAACCGTTACGTACTTGAGGAGAAAGTCACTGTTTTGCGCCGGCCCGCGATACACCTCGATGGCGTCTGCCGGCAGCGGCTGATCGGTGTAGGTCTCGACCGATGACACGCGAATGGCGCGCATCCCGGGGTCGTTGAGGAAACTCTGCAAGGCGGCCACTTCAGCGCCGCTGGCACCGCCGATCCGCCAGGACTGCTCGAGCACACCGCTGCGCTGTTTGCCGTTACTGTCCACGCCTTGGGCAATGTCGTAGTTGCGCCGCGAAGCGTAGAAACGGGGAAAAGCCTCATCCGCGGCACGGTCGAACACTTGCGCCTGGTGGATCGCCAGCCGGACGTCGTCCGGCAGTTCCAGTTCGAGCAGATCATCGTAATGACCCCGCACTACCAGCAAGTTGGACCCTCCATAAACCTGCTCGCCCTGACCGTCTTCAGTCAAGTATTGATCACCGCAATAACTCAGCACCGTGTCGCCGATAAAACTCTGACCGACGCTGTGGGTGATCACGTGATCTAGGTCCTGCTCCAGCACCACACCTTCGGTGAACAGCGTTTTAGCATCGGGTCTGGCAAGGAAGGCATCGAACTGGTCGAGGCTTTTGATCACTTCCTGACCGCGCCCGGCGCAGGCATGAATAGGCTTGATGCGGATCGGGCCGGTGTAGAGCAGGTGCTCTGCCGCGGGCCGCGCATCGTCCATGGAAAACACACTGAGACCGTCGAGCACCACGCTGCGCACACGTTCGGAAAACAACGGTGACCAGCCTTGCGGAGCGTGAGCATTTTTGTTGCGCAACCCGTGACTGATGGCCTTGGTGCAGATGAAATCATGCTCGACGTAACCGCCCCACATATCCTCCGGCCCCTTGACGCCTAACTGCCGGGCGGCAGCAGCGCCAACAAGGGTCTGGGTCGGCAACAGATACAGCTCTCGCCCGTTGTGCAGTGCCGGGTCGTAACTGCCGCCGTATTGAAGCCCCAGGATCTGCGCCAGCCAACGGGCCAGCGCACGATTGGTTTCCACTTCGTGCAACGGAGCATCGGCATGCACGGAATGGGCGACCACCAGTTTCTTGCGATTTGCTGGGGTCATGCGTCCCCCTTCAATCTGCGCTTGATGAATGTAGTTGAAGGGGTGCAGAGATCAGGCCAACGGGGGCTCAGGACAAACGTTTTCCAAATCAGCCAGTTGCGAAAAACATGATGGCACCCTGCCTGTTTGATTCTGCACGACAGCCTTCAACATTCCGGCATTTTGCACGACCGAAGCCGTACACATTTTTGATCTGTTGTGATCTGGCTACCGAGTTACGGCAGTCGGTGTCACCCCAAACCGCGTCCGGTAGTCACTCGGCGCCAACCCGGTAATCTTCTTGAACGTCGCCCGAAACGCACTCGGATCCTGATACCCCACCGTCCAGGCAATGTGATCGATGGTGCCGTTGGTAAATTCGAGCATTTCCCGGGCTTTGCCGACCCGCAGGTGCTGGCAATACTCGGTGGGCTTGAGCCCGGTTGCCGCACGAAATCGACGCAGGAACGTGCGCTCTTCCAGCCCTGCCCGCTCGGCCATCGTTGCCAGCGACACATCGGTCGCTCCGGTGCTCTGCAGCCAATGCTGGACCTTGAGAATCGAAGCGTCGCCATGGCTGAGAATGGGTGAAAAATTGCTGCCGCACTCACTCGCGCTGTCGCTGTGTTCCACCACCAGAAACCGCGCGGTACCGGTGGCGATGCTCGGCCCCAGCAGGCGGTTGACCAGGCGCAAACCCAGTTCGGACCAGGCCATCAGCCCGGCGGTGGTGATCAGGTCTCCGTCGTCGACGATGGGCGTGTCGGCCTTGAGCTTGATCGCCGGATAACGCTCGGCGAAGGCCTTGGCCGAGGTCCAGTGAGTGGTGGCGCTGCGACCGTCGAGCAGGCCGCTCTCGGCCAACAGAATCGACCCCACACAAACCCCGCCGAGTGTCGCGCCATTGGCGTGTTGCTGACGCAGCCAGCGAACCAGCCCCTGCGGTGCCTGGCCTTCGGAAAAACCGCCGATCGACGGCGGGATCAGCACCGCCACCAACGCACCGCCCGCAGAGGGATGACTGTCGTAGACCCGCTCGGGCGCCTGATCGCCATCAACCTGCCAATGGCTGACCCGCAGCAACGGCAATTGCACCGCCTGATGCTCGGCGGCAATCCGGTTCGCCACCCCGAACAAGTCCGTCAACCCATGCACCGCCGCCATTTGCGCACCCGGATAGATCAGCACGCCCAACTCGGCGATTGGCCTTTGTGCATCCATTGTCAGTTTTCCCCCTTCTATTGTCGGTGCGGCCAATCCTCGGACAGCCTGCCAGACCCAATACTTCACTCCACACCCAACAAGCACTTCGAGGAAACAGTCATGGCCAAGCAAGCACTCATCGTAGTCGATATCCAAAATGACTACTTCCCCCAAGGCAAGTGGCCGCTGGTCGGCGCCGACGCTGCTGCGGACAACGCCGTTCGTCTGCTCAAAGCCTTTCGCGACGCCGGTGATTCGGTGGTGCACATCCGCCACGAATTCACCTCCGACGAAGCACCCTTCTTCACTCCGGGCTCAGAAGGCGCGAAGCTGCACCCCAAAGTCCTCAACCGTGCCGACGAGCCGGTCGTGCTCAAACACTTCGTCAACTCGTTCCGCGAAACCGGTCTGAAATCGATCCTCGACGAGCAAGGCATCAAGGAACTGGTGGTCGTCGGCAGCATGAGCCACATGTGTATCGATGGCATCACCCGCGCCGCCGCCGACTTTGGCTACACCGTCACAGTGATCCACGACGCCTGCGCTACTCGTGACCTGGAGTTCAACGGCGTCACTGTTCCGGCAGCCCACGTGCACGCTGCCTTCATGTCAGCCCTTGGTTTTGCCTACGCCAGCGTAGTGTCCACTGATGAGTTCCTGGCGGCGCATCACTGATCAACGCTTGCAATCCGACATTCCCGAAACAAGGAAGGCCAGTCGCGTGCGCACGTGACTGGCCTTTTTTCTGAGACTTACGGCCGAAAAGCCGGATAATGGCGACCAAATCGTCTAGCCGTTATTCTGGTAATCCCCCATGGAAATCAAGGTCAACTTTCTCGACAACCTTCGACTTGAAGCCAAGTTCGACGACTTCACGGTGGTGGCCGATCAACCTATCCGCTACAAAGGCGATGGCTCGGCACCGGGTCCGTTCGACTACTTCCTGGCGTCGTCGGCGTTGTGTGCCGCCTACTTTGTGAAGTTGTATTGCAGCACGCGCAATATCCCCACCGAGAACATCCGCCTGTCGCAGAACAATATTGTTGACCCGGAAAACCGTTACAACCAGATCTTCAAAATCCAGGTCGAGCTACCGGCGGACATCTCCGACAAGGACCGCCAAGGCATCCTGCGGTCCATCGACCGTTGCACCGTGAAAAAAGTGGTGCAAGCCGGGCCTGAGTTTGTGATCGAAGAAGTGGAAAACCTCGACGCCGATGCCCAGGCGTTGCTGATGCCTGCGTCCAATTCAGAGGCGCACACCTATATCGCGGGCAAGGATCTGCCGCTGGAGCAAACCATCGCCAACATGTCGGCCATCCTGGCGGACCTGGGCATGAAGATTGAAATCGCTTCGTGGCGCAATATCGTGCCCAACGTGTGGTCGCTGCATATCCGCGACGCGCACTCGCCGATGTGCTTTACCAACGGCAAGGGTGCGACCAAGGAAGGCGCGTTGGCGTCGGCGTTGGGCGAGTTTATCGAGCGACTCAACTGCAACTTCTTCTACAACGACCAGTTCTGGGGCGAAGACATCGCCAACGCTGCGTTTGTGCACTACCCGGACGAACGCTGGTTCAAGCCTGGCCGTAAAGATGAGCTGCCGACTGAGATTCTCGACGAGTATTGCCTGAAGATTTACAACCGCGACGGCGAGCTGCGTGGCTCCCATCTGATCGATACCAACTCGGGCAATGAAGAGCGCGGCATCTGTTCGTTGCCGTACGTGCGCCAGTCGGACGGCGAAGTGGTGTACTTCCCGTCCAACCTGATTGAAAACCTGTTCCTGAGCAACGGCATGAGTGCCGGTAATACACTGGCCGAAGCCCAGGTGCAGTGCCTGTCGGAGATCTTCGAGCGTGCGGTAAAGCGCGAAATCATCGAAGGCGAATTCGCACTCCCGGATGTGCCGGCCCACGTGCTGGCGAAGTACCCCGCCATACTGGCCGGTATTCAGGCGCTGGAAGAGCAGGGATTCCCCGTGTTGGTGAAGGATGCGTCCCTGGGGGGTGAGTTCCCGGTGATGTGCGTCACGTTGATGAACCCGCGTACCGGCGGTGTGTTCGCCTCGTTCGGCGCGCACCCGAGCCTGGAAGTGGCGCTGGAACGCAGCCTGACCGAATTGTTGCAGGGCCGCAGCTTCGAAGGCCTCAACGACCTGCCCCAGCCGACGTTTGAAGGCCATGCGGTGACCGAGCCGAACAACTTCGTCGAGCACTTTATCGACTCCAGCGGCGTGGTGTCGTGGCGCTTCTTCAGTGCCAAATCGGATTACGAATTCGTGGAGTGGGACTTCTCCGGCCAGGGTGAAAACTCGAACGCAGAGGAAGCCGCGACCTTGTTCGGCATTCTCGAAGGCATGGGCAAGGAAGTGTACATGGCGGTCTACGAGCATATCGGCGCCAAGGCCTGCCGCATCCTCGTACCGGACTATTCGGAAATCTATCCCGCGGATGATCTGATCTGGGACAACACCAACAAAGCGCTGTTCTTCCGTGCCGACATCCTCAACCTGCATCGCCTGAACGATGAAGAACTGCAATCGCTGGTTGAACGTCTGGTGGAAAGTGAGCTGGACGACTACACCGACATCACGAGCCTGATCGGCATCGAATTTGACGACAATACGGCGTGGGGTCAGCTGACGATCCTGGAGTTGAAGCTGCTGATTTATCTCGCCTTGCAGCAATATGAAGAGGCGAAAGAGGCGGTAGAAATGTTCCTGCAGTACAACGACAACACGGTTGAACGCGGCTTGTTTTACCAAGCGGTCAATGTGGTGCTGGAGATGAAGCTGGACGAAGACCTGGAACTGGAAGACTACGAGGCCAATTTCCGCCGGATGTTTGGCAACGAGCGCACGGATGCAGCGATCGGCTCGGTGGACGGCAGCGTGCGTTTCCATGGCTTGACGCCGACCAGCTTGAAACTGGAGGGGCTCGACAGGCACCTGCGGTTGATCGATAGCTACAAGAAACTGCACTCGGCAAGGGCCAACGTGACCGCGTTATTCAGTTAATAGCGCCAACAAAAAAGCGAAGCCAGATGGCTTCGCTTGAACAAAAAAAACTGGGTGGCAGGGTTCGTCACTGCCTAGACTTGCTGAGGGCAGCACACGCTGAAACAGTGCTTATTGCGTCTGCTGGTGTCGCCGCACGAGCCGAGCGGCAACCGCAATCCGACGAGTAAACCTCATGGAGGTTGCATCATGCACATGCCATCCACCCGCACGGTGCTCGCCACTGTTTTTGCTGCCATTTCCAGCATTGCCCATGCGGCCACCCCTGAGGCCGGGACTAGCAACACCACCCGATCTTCCCCTCCGCTGTCGTATGAGGTACTTGTCTCGGATGGGGTTCAACGTGCCTCCGGTGCTCGATTGCCGAACGGCGAGCCCATCGTATCCTCGCCGATTTCGTCTACCCTGATTTTCGGGGAGAAGGAGGCTGTGCTGGTCGATCCGCCGATGACGCTCGAACAGACTAAAGCCGTCGCTGACTGGGTAGCGGCCTCGGGCAAACAGCTGAAATACATCTATGTCACCCATGGGCATGGCGACCACTGGTTCGGGACCAAGCAGCTGATGGCGCGCTTCCCCAGCGCCACCGTCTATGCGACCGAAGGCACGATCAAACTCATGAATTTGCAGGCGACGGCCGGCCGGGAGCGAGTGTACGACAAGGACTTCCCCGGCCTGATTGGCGAGACGCCGATTCTTGCCCAACCGGTGCCTGCCGACGGCTTCCTGCTGGAAGGCAATGTCGTTCTTCCGGTCGAGGTCGGCCACACCGACACCGACGACACCACCGTCTTGCATGTGCCGGCCATCGGCCTGGTGGTGGCCGGCGATGTCGCCTACAACGGTGTGCATCAGTACTTGCTTGAAGGCGGGCACGGCGGCCTGCAGTCCTGGATAGAGGCGATTGATCGCGTCAAGGCGCTCAAGCCGCGGGCAGTGGTTGCGGGCCATAAACAGAAAGCCCTCCCCGACAATCCGGTCATCCTGGACGAAACCCGTCAATACTTGCTGGATGCTCAACGGCTGCTGGCGCAGAACCCGACCCCGCGTGAGTTCTATGACCAAATGATCAAGCTCTACCCCAACCGATTTAATCTCGGCCCGCTGTGGTATAGCGGGGTCGGGCTGCTCAGCCAGCCTTCGGCCGAAAAAAACGCGAAGCCCTCAACCGATCAATAATCGGACGAGGTTCAACCCGCCCATCATCCTTGAGGAACTCATCATATTTACCTCACTTAGCCGTATGGCACTGGCCATCTTTCTTCTTGCCGTTTGCTTGGTTGCACAGGCAGCCGAACAAACTGTCACCTTCACGGTGGAGGGCATGAAGGTTGTCGGTACCCTCAACCTACCCGAAGGCGTGGAAAAACCACCGGTCGCTCTGCTGCTACACAGCTTTGGTGGTAGCCGGGATGAAGTGAAGATCCCTGCAGTCAATGAGGGGATTTTTGCACGCGCCGCACGCATCTGGGCCGACCAGGGTATTGCCAGTTTACGGATCGACTATCGTTTCGCCGGCGGCGCCAGCGAGGGAGATAGCGCTGACGCTACGCTGGATGCGCATGTCGCGGACGGACTGGCCGCGCTCGATTACCTCGCCAATTCCGGCCGCGTCGATGCCAACCGAATGGTTCTGGTCGGCTGGAGCATGGGCGGTGCAGTGTCCACCGCAGTGGCGGCCCGTACACCACATAAACTGGACGCCGTAGCGCTGTGGAATCCGGCGATCAACATGCCGGCGTCGTTCCCGCTGCTGTGGGGGGCCGAGAAGATCAAAGAGGCCCTGGCCAGCGGTGACAAACCGGTGGAACTGCCGATGCCGCAGGGGCAGCCGCTCAAGGTCAAGTCAGCCTTTTTCGTTAGCCTGCTCACCCTGGTTCCGGCTGCGGAGATCGCCAACTATCACGGGCCGTTATTCGTCGCCGTCGGCACCCAAGACAACATCGTCTTCCCGCAACCCGCCCTGGGCGAGAGCCTGATCCGTTACCACCATGGAGAAGGCGAGTTGTTCGTCAGGCCCATGGATCACTTTTTCAATGCATTCCAGAACGAGAAGCTGGTCGATGAGCTGATTTTGGCGACGGGAAGCTTCATCGTGAAGAACGCCCGCTGTAAGGCGCCTGAGTCCTGCTGATGAGAGTGACGTCAGTCTCGGGCCTCTGATCCCACCGATTGAAGAAGGGGTCAGTCTTTAAATTGCTTCCATTCGTCGATCCCTGCGAGATTGCGCCGCCGGTTTTCCTGTGCATCGATCCTCTGGGAAGGAAACTTGTCTGCACCGACTGCCCAACGTGCCGTCGCTCGCGCCACCCTACGTCCAAAGCGCTCCGCGCTAAGCCTGTCGCCTGGGTGCGGAGCGTTCTCCGCCGTGCCATCATTCAGGCTTTGAGTCATCAGGCCTAGCCATGATCCGTTGACGTTCACGTCGGTGAAACCGCCATCGGTAAAGTTGCCACCCGGCAAATCCCCGGCGCTTACCCACATCATTCCCATTTGCGCCGCGAAGATCGACATCTGCTGCAGTGTTACGAGTTTGTCGCCGGAGCGCGCTCCAGAGTTTGTGAACCCGGCAGCGATCTTGTCCTTCCAATCCTGGCTACGCCAAGGCGCGATACCAGCCTCGAGGAACAGCTTGAACAATCCATGGGCCGACCCCATATAGGTGGGCGCACCAAAGATTATGGCGTCAGCCTCCGCTAGCCGGCTCATGACAGCATCATCACGCCATCTGCCATCACTACCGATCTGAGCGGGCACAATCTCGATGAGTTCGGCACATGTTCCCGCAACCTCTGCTGCGCCTTGCTGGACATGCTCCGCAACAGTCCGTGTGTGTCCTCGTCCGGATGAATACACAATTACGACGATAGTCATTTATTTCTCCTGATTAGGACTGCCACTGGATACGGGTTGGTGCCGTAACTCTAAGACAACAGGTCACTATTCGCGAGGGCCGATGCAGGGGCTTGTTTGAAAAGTTCGGCGAGGTAAACCGGTTATGGCGTAATGCGCGCACGCTGGCGAACCACAATCGGCGAATGACGCGAGGGTGTGGCCAAGGGGATCGCCTGATAAAACCGTTGAACACCCGGCCACCACCCGATCACGCAATGGCCGGGCCGGACTCAGCGATAGACCGGAAAACGACGGCACAGCGCGACAACCTGTTCGCGCACGTGGTGCTCGACCTTGTCGCTTTCACCGTTTTCCAGGGCGTCCAGTACGTCGCATAACCAGCCGGCCACTTGCTCGCAAGCCTCCACACCAAACCCGCGGGTGGTCACCGCCGGGGTGCCGATACGAAGGCCGGAGGTCACAAACGGTGAGCGCGGGTCATCCGGCACCGAGTTTTTGTTGGCGGTGATATAGGCACTGCTCAGGGCCGCGTCGGCCTCCTTGCCGGTGTATGGTTTGTCGGACAGGTCGATCAGCATCATGTGGTTGTCGGTGCCGCCCGAGACGATCTTGTACCCGCGTTTTTGCAACACCCCGGCCATGGCCCGGGCGTTGATGACCACTTGGGTCTGGTAAATTCTAAACTCCGGCGCAAGCGCTTCCTTGAACGCCACGGCCTTGGCCGCGATCTGGTGCATCAGCGGCCCACCCTGTACGCCGGGAAACACAGCGGAGTCGAGCTTTTTGTAGAAGGCTTCATCCTGTCCCTTGGACAAAATCAAACCGCCGCGTGGCCCGCGCAGGGTTTTGTGCGTGGTGCTGGTGACCACATGCGCATGGGGAAGCGGGTCCGGGTATTCGCCCGCGGCGACCAGCCCGGCGACGTGGGCCATATCGACCCAAAAAATAGCCCCTACCTTGTCGGCAATGCTGCGCATGCGTGCCCAGTCCTTGTACCGCGAATACGCGGAAAAACCACCGATCAACATTTTTGGGCGTGTCTGCAGTGCGATGCGCTCCATCTCGTCATAGTCAAGAAAGCCGGTTTTCGGGTTCAGTCCGTAAGGCACGATGGTGTAGTGACGCCCCGAAAAGTTGGCCGGGTTGCCGTGGGTCAGGTGACCGCCCTGGGCCAGGTTCATGCCCATCACCGTGTCACCGGGGTTGATCAGTGCCAGGAAGACCGCCGCGTTGGCCTGGGCGCCCGCATGGGGTTGCACGTTGGCGTAGTCGCAGTCGAACAGGGCCTTGACCCGCTTGATGGCCAGCCGCTCGGCCACATCGACGTATTCGCAGCCGCTGTAATAACGCTTGCCGGGGTAGCCTTCGGCGTACTTGTTGGTGAGCACCGTGCTCTGGGTTTTCATCACCAGCGGGCTGGCATAGTTTTCCGAGGCGATCAGCTCGATATGGTCTTCCTGGCGATGCTCTTCGTTGTGAATCGATTCATACAGCTCAGGGTCGAAAGCGTTGAGGGTCAGCGTCGAGTCGTACATGGGCAAAGTGTCCTTGGTCAAGAATTCAAGCGGCGGGTGACAGCAGGCGCGTGATGCGCGCGGCGATGTCATCGATTTGTGCGTCATCGCAGATCAGCGGCGGCAACAGGCGCACGGTGGTGCCCCGTGTGACGGTGATCAGCAGACGTTGTTCTTCACGGGCCCGGCCGACCAGTTCGGCGCACGGGCCATTGAGTTCAATGCCGATCATCAAGCCGATGCCGCGAACGGACACCACCTCAGGATGGTTGCCCAGCGCCAGCTTCAAGGCCGCCAACAAGCGCCGGCCCGAGGCGGCAGCGCGTTGCGGGATGTGATCGCGCTGCATGATGTCGAGCACTGTGCAGCCCACGCGGCACGCCAGCGGGTTACCGCCGAACGTGGACGCATGGTGGCCGGGGGAAAACAGCTCGGCGGCCTTGCCCCGCGCCAGGCACGCGCCGATGGGGAAACCGTTGCCCAGCGCTTTGGCCAGGGTAATGACGTCCGGCTCGATGCCCGCATGCTCAAAGCCAAACCAGGCACCGGTGCGGCCCAGCCCGGTCTGCACTTCATCGATCATCATCAGCCAGTCGTGTTCATCACACAGTTGGCGCAGGGCCTGCAGGTAGCCGGCAGAGGCGGCGTGCACGCCTCCCTCACCCTGCACCGGCTCGACGAGCACCGCGACGATATCGGGTGACTGCGCCGCGACCTGGCGAATCGCCTCGATGTTGTCGTAAGGCACTCGCACAAATCCCGGCATCAGGGGCTCGAAGCCGCGATGCACGGCGGGGTTGCCGGTGGCGGCGAGGGTGGCCAGGGTGCGCCCGTGAAAACTGTTGTCCATCACCAACACTTGCGGCTGGGTCACCTGCCGGGCGTTGGCGTGCAGGCGGGCCAGTTTGAGCGCCGCTTCGTTGGCCTCCGCTCCGGAGTTGCAGAAAAACGCCCGTTGCATGCCCGAGAGCAGGCACAGTCGTTCGCCCAATTGCTCCTGCCATGGGATACGAAACAGGTTGGTCGTGTGCAGCAACACCGTGGCCTGTTCGGCGATGGCCGCGGCAATTTCGGGGTTGGCATGCCCCAGGCTCGCCACCGCCACACCGGCGATGGCATCCAGGTATTCAACACCCTCGGTGTCCCACAACGAGGCGCCCTGGCCTCGGCTGAACGAAACCGGTTGTCGGGCTGAGGTGTGCATGAGGTAAGCGGGTGCAGCGGACATTGCGGGCCTTCCTGTAGAGGGGGATCAACGGCTGGTATCGATCGACAACAACGTGTCTTCACTGCGAGGGCGGGCATCGGCGGTCGGCCAGTAGTAGGCATCCGGCATGGCTCGGGCACCGAAGATCGCCTGTCCGACGCGCACCACGGTCGCGCCCTCTTCAATGGCGATTTCAAAGTCGCCCGACATGCCCATCGACAGCTCTTGCAGCGACACCCCATCAGGGGCGCAATGACGCAAGCGGTCGCGCAATTCACGCAGCCGGACGAAGCATGGGCGCACCCGCACCGCGTCGGCCGAGAACAGCGCCAGCGTCATCAACCCGCGAACCCGCAGCGTCGGGAACGCTGGCATATTTTCCAGGAAAGCCGCCACGTCATCGGGCGCCAGCCCGTACTTGCTGGCTTCGCCTGAGGTATTGACCTGGACGAACACGTCCATCTGCCGACCTTCAATGCGCAGGCGACGGTCCAGCGCCTCGGCCACCCGCAGGCTGTCCAGGGCCTGGAACTCACTGGCGAAGCGTGCGACCTGCTTGGCCTTGTTGGTCTGCAAGTGGCCGATCACCGACCATTGCAGGTCTTGCAGGTCGGTCATGGCTTCCCACTTGCGCTGTGCTTCCTGCACTTTGTTCTCGCCCAGCAGGCGGCAACCGGCGGCATAGGCCAGACGCAGATGAGCTTCATCAAAGGTTTTGCTGACCGGCAGCAAGCGCACACCGGCCGGGTCCCGCCCTACCCGACGGCACGCCTCGACAATGCGTTGCTGCACGGCGGCCAGGTTGCGGCGAAAGTCTTCGACACTGTCGGCCTGTGGGTAACGACCATGGCGCGCATGCAGGATGTTCAGGTCTTCGGTTTGATCAGGCATCAGTTGGCCGCTCCTTTGGTGGGCACTGCAACCGGTTCGGCCTGTGGGACCGCAGTCTTTTCACGCCGCGGCAACTGCCCATTGAGCACGGCGTAGGCCGCCAGGCCGATGACCAGGCCCCAGAACGCGCCGCCGATGCCCAACAGGGTGATATTGGCCGCGCAGGCCAGAAAGGTGATCAGCGACGCTTCCCGCGATTTCACGTCCGCCATGGCATTGGCCAGGCTCGCGCCGAGGGTGCCCAACAGTGCCAGCCCGGCCAGGGTGGTGATGAAGGTCGCCGGGAAGGCCATGAACACCGCCGCCAGGGTCACGCCGAAAATCCCCACCAGGATGTAGAAGATGCCCGCGGCCACGCCTGCGATCCAGCGCTTGGACGGGTCTTCAGACGCTTCCTTGCCAGTGCAGATGGCGGCCGTGATGGCCGCGATGTTGAAGGCATGGGAACCGAACGGCGCCATCAGCAAAGAACCCAGCCCGGTCACGCTGAGGATCGGGTTGGCACTGGTGTTGAACCCGTCATTGCGCAGCACCAGCATGCCCGGCATGTACTGCCCCGTGAGGGTGATCAGAAACAGCGGCAACGCCACGCTCAACAACGCATTGATCGAGAACTCGGGGCGTGTGAACACCGGTGTCGCAAACTCCAGCGCCAGCCCCGTGAAATCCACGCGCCCCTGCATCAGCAGAAAGCCAAGCCCCAGCACCAGAATGCCGACCACCGCATAGCGCGCACTCAAGCGCTTGAACAGGATGTAGGCGCCGATCAACACCCCGACCAATAACGGGTCGACGCTCATGCTGGCGAACGCACCGATGCCGAACTGCAACAGGATGCCGCCCAGCAAGCCCGCTGCCACACCGGGCGGGATCAGGCGAACGGCTTTTTCAAAGTAGCCCGACAAGCCCAGCAGCACGAACGCTGCAGCCGAAATCATGTACGCCCCGATGGCCTCGGCGTACGGTGTGGTCGCCAAGGCGACGATCAAAAAAGCCGCCGCCGGGGTCGACCAGGCGGTGATGATCGGCTCGCGGCTCACCCAGCTGAGGAACAGCCCGGTCACCCCTACCCCGATCGACACTGACCAAACCCACGACGCCGTCAACTCAGGGCTGAGCCCTGCGACCTTGGCAGCCTGAAACACCAGGATGAAGGTGCCGCCGTAATTGACGATCACCGAAATCAGCCCGGCAACCACCGGGTGCAGCAGGTCCCGCAGACGCAGGGACGAAAGGAATTGAGTAGATGACATAGGTCTTGGCTCCTTGCTGGACGATGTAATCCGGCCGCTGGTAAGCGGTCATTTATAGCCGTTGAATGGCAGGTTTTACCCCTACGCTTTAACGCAGCAGACCAGACCACTTTGCGCGGTCGGCTCAGCCATGCTCGCGCGCAAACGCGTTCATGAAATCGCACAGCGCCTCGACCGCCTGCACTGAAACGGCGTTGTAGAGGCTGGCGCGCAGGCCGCCGACGCTGGCGTGGCCTTTGAGGCCATTGAGGCCGGCCTGCTCGGCGCTCCGCAAAAAGGCCTTCTCCAGAGCCGCCTCGGCCAGCCGGAAGGGCACGTTGTTGATGGAGCGATACGGTAACTGCACAGGGTTTCGATAAAACCCGTCACTCCCATCGATGGCGCGGTACAGCATTCCCGCCTTGGCCTGGTTGCGTTGATGCAGGGCCTGCAGACCGCCGCTGCGCTTGATCCACTTGAGCGTCAAGCCGGTGAGGTACCAGGAGAAGGTCGCCGGGGTATTGAGCATCGACTGCGCGTCGCTGATGCGCGCGTAGTTGAGAATGTCCGGGGTAAAGGCATGGGAACGCTCCAGCAATGCCGGGTCCACGATGACCACCGTCAACCCGGCCACGCCCATGTTTTTTTGCGCGGCGGCATACACCAGCCCATGCCTGGCGATGTCGATCGGCTTGGACAGCAGGCTTGAACAGGCATCGCACACCAGCGGCGCGTCGCTCGCGGGCGTGTCGATGAACTGCACGCCGTGCACCGTCTCATTCTCGGTGTAGTGCAAATAGGCGGCGTCGGCGTTAAGGCGCCAGTCCGAGGCGTGGGGGACACGGTCGAAACCGGACGCGTGGGCACTGGCAACCACGCGCACATCGCAGTAGCGCCGTGCTGCCTCGATCGCCTTGCCCGACCAGAGGCCGGTGTGCAGGTAGTCCGCCGTGCCTTTATCGCCTATCAGGTTCATCGGCACTTGAGCGAACTGCAACGAGGCGCCCCCTTGCAGAAACAACACTTTGTAGGCGGGCGGCACCCCGAGGATATCGCGCAGGTCCCGTTCGGCCTCGCGGGCCACCGCCATGAACACCTGCGAACGATGGCTGATTTCCATCACGGACATGCCGGTGCCGGCAAAATCGAAAAACTCCTCATGCGCCTGAGCGAGGACGTCCAACGGCACCGCGGTGGGGCCTGCGCTGAAGTTGTGTGACCGAGCCATGGTTGAGTAACTCCTGTTCAAGAACGCTTGCCCTGTGCGTAATCACCGAGGTAAAGCCTGGGGTGGCGAGGGCCAGAGTCTACGGATAAACTGGCCTGCCTTTACCTGCCAATTCATGGAAAGAGAGCAGACCACATGGCGAAGACCTTCGAGCTGGAAACCCTGAAGATGCGCCTCAACGACGCTGAGTTTCAGTTGCTGGATTTGCACCAGCGGATCCAACGTGCGTTGCGTGCGCTGATTCTCGACGGGGCCCTTGACCCCGGCTTGAAACTGCCCGCCACGCGGGTACTGTCCAAGTCACTGGGCTGCGCTCGCGACACCGTTGAGAACGCCTATGTGCAGTTGCATCGGGACGGGTTTATCGTGCGCCGCGAAGGCGCCGGCAGTTACGTCTGCGACACGGTGGGCGTCGAATTGCGCGGTGCCGGCCGCCGACGCCTCAAGGCTCAGGAAGTCAGGAGCAGTGTCGCCGCACCGGGCGCCGAACTCAGCCAACGAGGGCGCATGATCTTCGACACCGGCGGCGTGCGCGATCAGCAAGTCATCAAGGCATTCGCCACCGGCCTGCCGGAAACCCGCAGCTTCCCGACGGATGTCTGGGAGCGTTTGCAGCGCCAGGTCATGAAGGACTATCGCGCGAACGTGCTGCTGCATGGCGATCCACAAGGGGCCGAGCCCCTGCGCAAAGCGATTGCCACCTACCTGAACCTCGAACGCGGCGCCAAATGCTCCCCCGACCAGGTGCTGGTATTGAGCAGTACGCGTCAGGCGTTGTATCTGTGCGCGCAGTTGCTGGTGGACGCCGGCAAACCGATTCTGCTGGAAAACCCCGGCTATTACGGCGCCCGCAAGGCCTTCGAAATCGCCGAAACCAAGGTGCTGCCCATTGATGTCGATGAACGGGGCATCCGCACCGACCTGCTGTACGCCGACCGCAGCGGCGCCAATTGCGTGTATGTCACGCCCTCGCACCAATACCCCACCGGCGCGACGTTGCCGCTGGAGCGGCGTCTTGAGTTGATCAATTGGGCGGCGCAAAAAGGCAAGTGGATCATCGAGGATGACTACGACAGCGAGTTCCATTACGACGGGCAACCCACGGCGTGCGTACAGGGCCTGGACAAGTATCAGCGCACGCTCTACATCGGCACGTTCAGCAAGACGCTCTACCCCGGCCTGCGCATGGGGTATATGGTGCTGCCCTCCGAGCTGGTCAAGCCCTTTGCCTATGCGCGCAGCATGATGGACGGCCACACTCCGCAAATGCTGCAACTGACGCTGGCGCGCTTTATGGAAGACGGCCATTACAACGCGCATGTTCGGGCCATGCGCAAGCTGTATGCCGGACGCCGGTCGATCATGCACGATGCCATCGGCAAGTACTTGAGCACGGTCGTCACCGCCGAACTGCCGCCGGGCGGGTTGCAAATCCCCTGCTTGCTGAAAGCCGGATGGTCCGAGGAAAAAACCATCCGCCAGGCCGCCACTGCCGGCGTGCAACTGTCCGGCCTCAGCGGCTTGTACGCGGGTGACCCGAAGCAACAAGGCTGGCTGCTGGGCTACTCTTCCCTGACCGCGTATGAAATCGAAGCCGCCATGTTGCGCCTGGCCAACGCCCTGAAAATCTAATGGCCCAGCGCATAATTCATCAGCAGCTGCTGAGCCTGGGCGGCCATCCGCGCACGCCTGGGCAGCTTTGGGCATTCAACCGCGATGACGGGTTGAGGCTTGGCAGTGGCGAACAGTCTGAACCGTGACGTACGGGTGGCCGCCAGGCGGCCGGTGGGGATGATCCCGGGCATTGGAATTCCTTTTCAAAAAAGCGCAGGCGGTTAATACGGCAGCCTGAAACGCTTGGTCAGGTCGCTGATGCCTTCACGAATCGAGCGTTCAGTGCGGCCGTCGAGGGCGCCGCTGCGCACACCACCAAGCATGGCCAGAATCATGTCGCCGATCTCCCTGAACTCATCGACCCCCATGCCACGCGAAGTGCACGCCGCACTGCCGAGACGAATGCCGGACGTCACGGTGGGCTTGACCTCATCGCCGGGCACGACATTTTTGTTCACGGTGATGCCGATTGCCTCCAACGCTCGCTCGGCGACATTCCCCACCAGGCCCCAGGGCCGCAGGTCAATCACCCCCAAGTGACAGTCAGTGCCGCCCGACACAACCAACAGTCCACCTTCAGCCAATCGGCCGCACAAGGCCTGGGCATTGGCGACCACGGCGTGGGCATAAGCGCCGAAGGCCGGTTGCAATGCCTCGCCCAGCGCCACGGCCTTGGCCGCTACGGTGTGCATCAGTGCCGCGCCCTGCAGGCCTGGGAATACAGCCGCATTGATCTTCTGCGCAATGGCCTGCTCATTGCACAGGATCATCCCGCCACGCGGACCGCGCAACGTGGCGTGGGTGCTGAGGGTGGTGACGTGGGCGAACGGCACTGGAGACGGATACGCACCACCCGCGACCAGCCCGGCGACGTGGGCGATGTCGGCCATCAGGAACGCACCCACCTCGTCGGCAATCGTGCGAAACCGGGCGAAATCCAGCGTCCGTGAATACGCCGAGGCCCCTGCGATGATCAGGCGTGGGCGTTCTTGTCGGGCGATCTGCTCGACCTGATCCATGTCGACCCTATGGGTCAACGGGTGCACGCCATAGCTGAGGGCCTGAAACCAACGCCCGGACAAGTTGAACGCTGCACCATGGGACAGGTGCCCACCGGACTTGAGATCCAGGCCCAGGATCTTGTCCCCCGGCGCCAACAGAGCCAGAAACACAGCCTGGTTGGCTTGGCTGCCCGAATGGGGTTGCAGGTTGGCATAGGCACAGCTGAACAGTTGCCTGGCCCGATCGATGGCGAGTTCTTCAATTGCATCGACATTGCAGCAACCGGCGTAATAGCGACGCCCTGGGTAGCCCTCGGCATATTTGTTGGTGAGCACCGACCCTTGGGCCTCGAGCACCGCACGACTGACCACGTTTTCGGCGGCGATCAGCTCGATTGACTGCACCTGGCGCTGACGCTCGGCGTCGATGGCGCGCCACACCTCCGCGTCCACCTGGGGCAGCGCAACGCCACTGACCCCTGGCAGCGCGTGGCCCTCCCGATAAGCGAAATGCGGCATGGTCACTCCCTGTGTAAACGTCCGATAACACGCCGCACTACCCTAGCCGCCCACGGACCGGCCAGCCATACCAGTTCGTGCCGACGTTGCAGACCACCGCGCTCAATGGCGCTGCCACACGTCTACGCAGGGGCAGGCGTCGCGGCATCGCAGCCATTCAAAGTGGTCTGATGGACTCATCGGTAATGGACTATCGCGCAAGATCATCGCCTCATTAAGCTCTGCGCCGGTTTTGCCATGCTCATCACACAGGTTTCGCCATGACGATTCGTATCGGGTTGTTGCCTCAGGTCGCCGCAGCGCACTTTGTCAGTCATTTGCACATCATGGTGCTGGCGGCGCTGTTCCCCCTGCTTCCGGCTTTTTTCAACGTGGATTATGTCGAGCTGGGCCTGGCCTTGAGCCTGTTCAATATCGTCACGGCGCTGGTACAGGCGCCCATGGGGTTTGCCGTGGACCGCCACGGTGCCAGGCGCTTGCTGTTGGTCGCGCTGGCACTGGGCAGCAGCAGTTTCCTGCTGATTGCACTCCTGCCCGGCTACACCTGTTTGTTGATCGGCATGGCGCTGGCCGGCGTCGCCAACGCCATTTATCACCCGGCCGACTACGCCCTGCTGTCCCGACACATTGACCCCGCCCACATCGGCAAGGCGTTCTCCGTGCATACCTTTGCCGGTTTCCTTGGCGCGGCCGTGGCCCCTGTGTTTTTGCTGGGTATCGCAGTGGCGAGCACCCCGGCCATGGCCTTCGCGGCGGCGGCACTGGTGGGGTTTGTCGCGCTGGCGCTGTTGTTGATCCCGGGCTCCGCACTGGCCCGGGTCAGTCGCCCGCATCCCGCCGCCGCCCCGACACCCCTCGGCGCCCGTCGCCTGTCACTGCTCTCGCCTATGGTGCTAAGCCTGACCCTGTTGTTCGTGCTGCTGAACCTGAGCACCGGCGCGATTGAGAAGTTCTCGGTCGCCGCCCTGATGCAAGGCCAGGGCGTGGCCTTGACCTGGGCCAACTCGGCGTTGACCGCCTTCCTCTTTGCCAGCGCCTTCGGCGTGCTGGCAGGGGGAGCCTTGGCCGACCGGACCCGCCGCCATGGCGTAGTGGCAGCCAGCGCGTTTGCCTTGGCCACCGTGCTGATGCTGCTGGTCGCCACGGCACGCTTGAGCGAGCCGGCGCTGCTGGTTGTGCTGGGAACAGCGGGTTTCCTGACCGGGGTGATTGCACCGTCCCGCGACATGCTGGTACGTGCGGCCGCCCCGAAGGGCGCCGAAGGCAAAACCTTCGGCATCGTCTCTACCGGTTTCAATATCGGTGGCGCCATCGGCCCCGTCGGGTTCGGCTGGCTGCTCGACCAAGGCCACCCCGAGGCAATTTTCTGGGCCAGCGCCGCCTTCATGGGCCTGACCGTTGTACTGACCCTGATGCAGGAGCGATCCATGGCCAGGACCCGAAAAGTGATGGCACTCCAAATGGCATTCAAGCGACCTGGGTCAATAGCCCCATTGTGTTTTTGCCGCAGACTTGGAGGGCACCGTCCCGCATTTATTGCGCGGCACCCCCGCTTGTGCGGACCCGTTATTTTTGCAAGGACTGCACGGTAAACCCGAACACCAATAGCCGATTTCTTTGGAGTTAAAACATGGAACGTTTGAATTGTGGTACCGATGACGTGGTAAAAAACATGCTGGCCAAACTATCCACGCTCTGGAAAACCCGCGCCGCCGTCAACAACCCGCAACCGAACTACTGGGGCCTCGCCTTTGATGCCGACAAGCACGACTTCAGTCTGTCGCTGCTGCCGTTTCGTCATCACCAGGCCTGGCTCGAAGCCCCCCAGGACCTGCAATCCAAATGCCTGTCCTACGCGTGGGGCATCTACAACCTCAAGACCATCTACATCGAATGCAATGTGGTCGTGCCGGCCTGCGAGGACATTATCAAAACCCCGCCGCCGAGCAACAACCGCGCCCTGCTGCAGGACGTGATGTCTCAGGCACTGCTTGACGAAGCCCTGCACACGCGCATGTCCATCATGGCCTGCAACTATATCTATGACATGCGCAAACTCACCCCGCTGGATTTCAGCGCCTTCAACCTGGTGACCTGGCGCGAGGCCCTACTGGCAAACTGCACCGCAGAATGGGAGCGACGCCTGACCCGCTTCGGCGTCGCGTGCGCCAGCGAAACGCTGATCACCGACTACCTCAAGACTATGGCCGAGGACGGCAGCATTCAGGCGGTGTGCCATGAGGTCACGCGCACCCATGCCATGGATGAGTGGAGCCATTCCAGCGTCTTCAGCTTCGTCGCTTCCGACATCGTCAATGGCCTGAGCCGCAAGGAACGCGAGTACCTGCGCTCGATCATCCTGCGCACGGTGCAGATGTTCGCCAATAACGAAATGGGCGCATGGTCCACCGTGTTTTCGATGCTGGATTTCCCCCATGCCGGCGAGATCCTGCATGACGTGGGCGACAACAACGAAATCAGCGTCTACACCGACTCGCTCGAAGCCCTGATAGACCGGATCGGCTTGAACGGCAACGGCCTCAGCAGTGCCGAGCATGCCATTGAAACCTTAGGCGAGAAGGCCCGCGCATGAACGCCATGACATCTCTCCAGGCGCTGTGCGAACACGTGACCATTGAAACGGCCAACGTAAAAGTCTTCACCCTGCGCGCGGTGGGCGCACCCGCCGAATTCCTCGACAGCCTGGAGGCAGGAAAACACGTGGCCCTGTACGCCGCTGACATGGCAGGCACCCATCACCAGCGGCTGTATTCGATCACGCGCAAGCGCGGCGCCGACCGGTTCGACATTGCGGTCAAGCGCGAAGGCCATGGCGGGGTTTCGGACCAGTTGCACGCTACGCTGCAAGCCGGCTCGACCATCTCGGTGCAGTTTGTGGCGGGTGATATTTCGCTGGCGTCGGTTCTGGGTTGCCGACAAGTCGGCATGCTCGCCGGCGGTATCGGCATCACCTTGCCGATTGCGTTACTACGCGGCCTGGTCGAGCGCGCGCGACGCGGACTGGCGGTGCCCGATGTGAGTCTGCTGCTGTGTGTGCCGTCCATCGCCGAGATTTCGTTTCTACATGAGTTGCTGGAGCTTGAGATGACCACATCGTGGTTCTCCTTGCAGGTGTTCGTCACCCGCGAAGCGGTACACAACAACGGACACTTCAGCGCCGGTCGTCCCCAAGGCCAGGACCTGAGCCGGCTGGGTAACCCCGAGAGCGTGGTGATCTGCGGGAGCCATGGCTTCGCCCAGGGCATGCGCGAACACGCGCTGGCCATGTTCCCCGCCAGCCGCTTGCTGATCGAGTCATTCACGCCACCGGCCGCGCCGGTCACCGCCGCACAGACCGAGGCCCAGACTGACGCGACGCTGCGCCTGTACTTGAACCACAACGATCAGCTGCTGGAGCTTCCCGCCGGCAAGAGTTTGCTGGATATGCTCGAAACCAACGGCATTGCGGTGCGCAGCCTTTGCCGCGCCGGCATCTGCGGTCACTGCCGGCTGAAGGTGTCGGAGGGTCACTACACCCTTGAGCCCGACTTTTGCCTGACGGACAAGGACAAGGACGAAGGCTACGCCCTCGCCTGCTGCACCTTCCCGCAATCCGGGACGATCAAGGTCGACCTCACCACCACGGCATGAACCGTTACCGTGCTTACTTCAACAACTGGGTTTTTCCATGAAAACTGCCATTGCATTGCGCCACATTCACTTCGAAGACGTTGGCACCCTGGATGCCGTTCTGGCCGAAGAAGGCTATACGCTGATTTACCTGGACCCCACGGTCGACGCCATCTACAGCGAGCAGGTGTTGCAGGCCGACTTGCTGATCGTACTCGGCGGTCCTATCGGGGCCTATGACGAGCAGCTGTATCCGTTTTTGCACGACGAATTGAAGCTGGTGCGCCAGCGCGTTGCGTCCGGTAATCCCCTGCTGGGCATCTGCCTCGGTGCGCAATTGATCGCCCGGGCCATGCATGCCGACGTCTACCCGATGGGGGTCAAGGAGATCGGTTTTTCACCGCTGACCCTGACCGCGGCCGGTCAAGACTCGCCGCTCGCCGCGCTGATGGACACCCCCGTGCTGCACTGGCACGGCGACCAGTTCGATGTGCCGGAAGGTGCTGTGCTGCTGGCCAGTACCCAGGTGGGTGCTCATCAGGCGTTTGCCGTGGGCAACACGATTCTCGGCCTGCAATTTCACCTCGAAGCCGATACCGCCAACATCGAGCAATGGCTGGTTGGCCATGCCAGCGAACTGGCTCAAACCGGCATCGATCCTGTTGCGTTGCGGAGCGAGGCCATTAACCTCGGCGACCGCCTGACCCGCGCTGCGGGCCACGTCATGCGGGCCTGGCTGAACAACCTGGGCACCCCGATAAAACACTAAAGGCGGCCGGACAACCTCCCACCGCATTTACACCGTGTAAAACCACCTGAAAAATACCGTCAAGGATGAGGAGTCAAAAATGATCGTAGTTTTGTTTGAGTTGCAGGCACTGCCAGGCCAGGGCCAGACCTATGTTGACCTGGTCAACAAGCTGACCCCGCTTCTTGAACCCATGGACGGGTTTATCTCCGTCGAGTGCTTTCAAAGCACGCTGAACCCCAAGAAGGTGATGTCGGTCACAACCTGGCGCGATGAGGAAGCCGTGGTGCAGTGGCGCAACGTGACAGCCCACCTGTCGGCCCAGCGCGCCGGGCGCGACAAAATCTTCGATGACTATCGCGTGCGCGTGACATCGGTGATTCGTGATTACGGCCTGCGTGATCGCGAACAGGCACCGTACAACGTAGTGGTCGACGGTAAACCCGCCACGGCTGCCGCGGTGGTATAACGCCGTATTCTCGTCAGCTGCACAGGGGCGAGGGAGCAAATTGCAGGTCAGCTTTACACGTGGCAAAAAAAACCCTCCTGGCTTTACAGCAAAGAGGGTTTTCATCTAACGCTAAAAGGTTCAGCGCGTAAGGAGTCTTAGCTCCTAAAGCCCCCGCTTACCTTTACCACCAAATATTAGGTAGGAATTAGAACGGGATATCGTCATCAAAGCTGTCGAAATCCGGAGCCGGTTGCGGAGCAGCCTGCTGTGGAGCCGGCGCCTGACGCGACTGTTGCGGTGCTGCCGACTGCTGCGGACGCGGAGCCTGCTGGCGTGGAGCCGGGGCGGACTGCTGATAGTTATTGCCCCCGCCTTGTTGGTCGCCCTGCTGTGGACGGCCGCCCAGCAGCTGCATGGTGCCTTGCATGTCGACCACGATTTCAGTGGTGTAACGCTTGATACCGTCTTTTTCCCACTCGCGGGTCTGCAGCTTGCCTTCGATGTAGACCTGCGAACCTTTGCGCAGGTACTCGCCGGCGATTTCGGCCACTTTGCCGAACATCGACACACGGTGCCATTCGGTCTTCTCGACCTTCTGACCGGTTTGCTTGTCGGTCCACTGTTCGCTGGTCGCCAGACTCAGGTTGGTCACGGCGTTACCGTTAGGCAAGTAGCGAACTTCGGGATCCTGGCCGCAAGTGCCGACCAATATGACTTTGTTAACCCCACGGGCCATAACGTTCTCCTAGGCTACGCACGCTGCCCCGGCCGGGTTGTTCACCAGGCGCTCAAGGGTGGTGCGATCCAATAGTTCTGTGTCCAATTTGATGTAAATCGCTGCTTCATCAGCAACGATCACCGCATCTGTTACCCCTACGACGGCCTTCAGGCGCTCAACCAGACCCGCTTCGCGGATCGCCTCGGGCGACAACGGCAAGCGCAGGCTCGTGACATAGGGTGGTTCGCGCATGGTAACAGCAAAGGCCAGCCAGAGGGCAGCCAGGCCGGCGCATCCAAGGAATACAACCGACAAACCGCCATGCTGGAACAGCCAACCGCCGAGGATGCCACCGAGCGCCGAACCAAGGAACTGGCTGGTGGAATAAACCCCCATGGCCGTGCCCTTGCCGCCTGCCGGTGAAACCTTGCTGATCAGCGATGGCAGAGAAGCTTCCAGCAAGTTGAACGCGGTAAAGAACACCACTGTCCCGATCACCAGAGCTCGCAAGCTATCGCCGAACTGCCAGAAGAATAGCTCAGTGAGCATCAGCGTCGCGACGGCGCCGAGTAAAACTCGTTTCATTTTGCGTTTCTTCTCGCCGTAGATAATGAACGGGATCATGGCGAAGAAGGAAATCAGCAGCGCAGTGAGGTAGACCCACCAGTGCTGCTCTTTGGGCAGCCCGGCTTTTTCGACCAGCGCCAGAGGCAACGCAACGAAGCTCGACATCAACATCGCGTGCAACACAAAAATACCCAGGTCCAGGCGCAGGAGGTCGGGGTGCTTGAGCGTCGGTATCAGCGCCTGGCGCGCAACACCGGATTCGCGGTGCTGCAACGGCCCGGTCGAGCGCGGCACCATGAACATCACGATCACGATGCCGAACAACGCCATGCCGCCCGTGGCGAGGAACAATCCGGACAGGCCGAAGGCGCGGGTCACCAACGGTCCTACAACCATCGCGACAGCGAACGACAGACCAATCGTCATGCCAATCATGGCCATGGCTTTGGTCCGATGCTGTTCACGGGTCAGGTCTGACAGCAACGCCATCACCGCCGCAGAAATCGCCCCGGCGCCTTGCAGGATTCGTCCGGCGATCACGCCCCAGATCGAATCGGCATTGGCCGCCAGCACGCTACCGAGGGCAAAAATGATCAAACCCAGGTAAATCACCGGACGACGGCCGATGCGGTCGGAAATGAAGCCGAAAGGAATCTGGAAGATCGCCTGGGTCAGGCCGTAGGCGCCAATCGCCAGCCCGATGAGGGCTGGGGTCGCTCCTGCCAGATCCATCCCATAGGTCGCCAGTACCGGCAACACCATGAACATGCCAAGCATACGGAAGGCGAACACCAGGGCCAGACCGCTTGCCGCGCGTGTCTCACTGCCACTCATGCGTTCGCTGTGGGGATCGTGCATGGAAAAACCTCATGTGAACCGGCGGCGATTCTACCAGTCCCATCGATTGACGGGGTATATCGCGACGCTTTGACGCGCTCTGCTGACAGACTCTTCATGTAAGCCTGCAACCCGCTCATTCGATAGTGTGCATCCATCCAGTATTTGGCCGTATACTCCTACGTTTTCGACGCCCGCCGAGCGAGGCCACTTTGGACAAGATCCTGATTCGTGGGGCCCGAACCCACAACCTGAAGAACATCGACCTGACCCTGCCACGGGACAAACTGATCGTCATCACCGGCCTGTCCGGCTCCGGAAAATCATCCCTGGCATTCGACACGCTGTATGCCGAAGGCCAGCGCCGCTACGTCGAATCGCTGTCGGCGTACGCCCGGCAATTTTTGTCGATGATGGAAAAACCTGACGTCGACACCATTGAAGGTCTGTCGCCAGCCATTTCCATCGAACAGAAGTCGACCTCGCACAACCCGCGTTCGACAGTCGGCACCATCACCGAAATCTACGACTACCTGCGCCTGCTTTATGCACGCGTGGGTATTCCGCGTTGCCCGGATCACGACATTCCGCTGGAAGCGCAGACCGTCAGCCAGATGGTCGACCTGGTCCTCGCCCAACCGGAGGGCAGCAAGCTCATGCTGCTGGCCCCGGTGATCCGCGAGCGTAAAGGCGAACACCTTTCGGTCTTCGAAGAACTGCGCGCCCAGGGCTTTGTGCGAGCCCGGGTCAACGGCCGGCTCTGTGAGCTGGACGAATTGCCGAAGCTGGATAAGCAGAAGAAGCACTCGATCGATGTGGTGGTCGACCGCTTCAAGGTCCGCGCTGACCTGCAGCAGCGCCTGGCCGAGTCGTTCGAGACCGCGCTGAAGCTAGCGGACGGGATTGCCCTGGTCGCGCCGATGGACGACGAGCCCGGCGAAGAGATCATCTTCTCCGCGCGCTTCGCCTGCCCGATCTGCGGCCATGCCATCAGCGAGCTGGAACCCAAGCTGTTCTCCTTCAACAACCCGGCCGGCGCTTGCCCGACTTGCGATGGCCTGGGGGTCAAGCAGTTCTTCGACATCAAGCGACTGGTCAATGGCGATCTGACGCTGGCCGAGGGTGCGATTCGCGGGTGGGACCGGCGCAACGTCTATTACTTCCAGATGCTCGGCTCGTTGGCTTCGCACTACAAGTTCAGCCTGGAAGTACCGTTCAACGACCTGCCGGCCGATCAGCAGAAGTTCATCCTGCACGGCAGCGGATCGCAGAACGTCGACTTCAAATACCTGAACGACCGTGGCGACATCGTCAAACGTTCGCACCCGTTCGAAGGCATCGTGCCGAATCTGGAACGTCGCTACCGCGAAACCGAGTCCGCCTCGGTGCGTGAAGAGCTGGCCAAGTTCCTCAGCACCCAGCATTGCCCGGATTGCCGCGGTACTCGCCTGCGTCGTGAAGCCCGGCATGTGTGGGTGGGCGAGAAGACGCTTCCGGCGGTGACCAATCTGCCGATTGGCGATGCCTGTGAATATTTCGGTGGACTGAAACTGACTGGCCGTCGCGGTGAAATTGCCGACAAGATTCTCAAGGAAATTCGCGAGCGACTGCAGTTCCTGGTCAACGTCGGCCTGGACTATTTGTCGCTGGATCGCAGTGCCGACACTTTGTCCGGTGGTGAAGCGCAGCGTATCCGTCTGGCCAGCCAGATCGGCGCAGGCCTGGTGGGCGTTCTGTACATTCTCGACGAACCGTCGATTGGTTTGCACCAGCGGGACAACGATCGGCTGCTCGGCACCCTCAAGCACCTGCGGGATATCGGCAACACGGTGATCGTGGTCGAGCACGACGAAGATGCGATTCGCCTGGCTGACTACGTGGTGGATATCGGTCCGGGTGCGGGTGTACACGGCGGACATATCGTCGCCGAAGGTACGCCGGCCGAGGTGATGGCTCATCCAGATTCGCTGACCGGCAAATACCTGTCGGGCCGGGTGAAGATTGCAGTCCCGGCCAAACGCACGCCGCGTAACAAGAAGTTGTCGCTGTCCCTCAAAGGCGCCCGTGGCAATAACTTGCGCAATGTCGATCTGGACATTCCAATCGGCCTGCTGACCTGTGTCACCGGCGTGTCCGGCTCGGGCAAGTCAACGCTGATCAACAACACCCTGTTCCCGCTTAGCGCTACGGCATTGAACGGTGCGACGACGCTCGAAGCGGCCGCTCACGACAGCATCAAAGGTCTGGAGCATCTGGATAAGGTTGTCGATATCGACCAGAGCCCGATCGGTCGAACGCCACGCTCCAACCCCGCGACCTATACCGGGTTGTTCACACCGATCCGCGAACTGTTCGCCGGTGTCCCGGAGTCCCGCTCCCGCGGTTATGGCCCTGGACGCTTCTCCTTCAACGTGAAGGGCGGACGCTGCGAAGCCTGTCAGGGCGATGGACTGATCAAGGTGGAAATGCACTTCCTGCCGGACATCTATGTCCCGTGCGACGTCTGCAAGAGCAAGCGCTACAACCGCGAAACCCTGGAGATCAAGTACAAGGGCAAGAGCATCCACGAAACCCTCGAGATGACGATCGAGGAAGCGCGGGTGTTCTTCGACGCGGTTCCGGCCTTGGCGCGCAAGCTTCAGACCCTGATGGATGTCGGCCTGTCGTACATCAAACTCGGGCAATCGGCGACCACGCTGTCGGGTGGTGAAGCCCAGCGGGTGAAGCTGTCCCGTGAACTGTCCAAGCGCGATACCGGCAAGACGCTGTATATCCTCGATGAGCCGACGACTGGCCTGCACTTCGCGGATATTCAGCAATTGCTCGACGTGTTGCATCGCCTGCGCGACCACGGCAACACTGTGGTGGTGATCGAACATAACCTTGATGTGATCAAGACGGCCGACTGGCTGGTGGATCTTGGGCCGGAAGGCGGCTCCAAGGGCGGACAGATCATCGCCGTCGGTACGCCAGAGGAAGTGTCGGAGATGAAACAGTCGCACACCGGCTTCTATCTCAAACCGCTGTTGGCACGCGACAAGGCCTGAATCGGGCCCACGAAAAAGCCCCTGTCACTTCATCGGTGACAGGGGCTTTTTTGTGTCTTGCCTCTGTAGGAGCAAAGCTTGCTCGCGATGGCGATTTCGAGAACGCCATCGCAGGCAAGCCGTGCTCCTACAAAGCAGAATCAGAACTGCGATTGCAGGTAATTCTCCAGACCAATCAACTTGATCAGACCCATCTGCTTTTCAAGCCAGTAGGTATGGTCTTCTTCGGTGTCATGCAGTTGAACACGCAGCATCTCGCGGCTGACGTAGTCCTTGTGCTGCTCGCAGAGCTCGATGCCCTTGCAGAGCGCGGCGCGTACTTTGTATTCCAGACGCAGGTCAGCGGCGAGCATGTCTGGCACAGTGGTGCCCACGTCAAGGTCGTCTGGACGCATGCGTGGCGTGCCTTCGAGCATCAGAATCCGACGCATCAGGGCATCAGCGTGCCCGGCTTCTTCTTCCATCTCGTGGTTGATACGTTCGTAGAGCTTGGTGAAACCCCAGTCCTCATACATCCGCGAATGGACGAAATATTGATCACGGGCTGCCAGTTCGCCGGTCAGCAACGTGTTGAGGTAATCGATTACGTCTGGGTGGCCTTGCATCGCCCTACATCTCCCTGCTTGAAAGTCTGTAGTTTGAACCAAGCAGACTGTTTGGTCACTCTGCTTGCGCGATAAAAGCGAAGATATTCTGAGAAAAGTGGTTCAAATAACGCAAAAACCGCCCAAATGAGGGCGGTTCTGCTTCTCGTTTAGACTTCGTTAAGCTGTACGCCCAACGCCTTTGCGATTGCTTCTCCATACGCCGGATCGGCCTTGAAGAAGTGCTGCAGTTGACGATCAATCACATCACCGGAAACGCCCGCCATGGCACCAGCAATGTTGTTGATCAGCAGCGTTTTCTGCGCATCGCTCATCAGTCGGAACAGCGCACCCGCATGGCTGTAGTAGTCAGTATCTTCGCGATGATCGTAACGATCTGCCGCTCCACTCAGCGCTAGCGCTGGCTCTGCATAGCGAGGGACTTGTTTCGGCGATTCGATGTAGCTGTTCGGCTCGTAGTTAGGGGTCGCACCGCCATTGCTGCCAAACGCCATCGAACCGTCGCGCTGATAGCTGTTCACCGGACTACGAGGCGCGTTCACCGGCAATTGCTGATGGTTAGTGCCAATGCGGTAGCGGTGAGCATCGGCGTAAGCGAATACTCGACCTTGCAGCATGCGGTCAGGAGACAAACCAACCCCCGGCACCATGTTGCTTGGCCCGAACGCCGCTTGCTCGACTTCAGCAAAATAGTTCTGCGGGTTGCGGTTAAGCTCCAACTCACCCACTTCGATCAGCGGAAACTCTTTCTGCGACCAGGTCTTGGTCACGTCAAACGGGTTCTCGTAGTGCGCCGCTGCCTGAGCCTCGGTCATGATCTGGATGCACACGCGCCATTTCGGAAAATCACCGCGCTCGATCGCGCCGAACAGATCACGCTGTGCGTAATCTGGATCGGTACCCGCAAGGCGTGCTGCTTCTGCTGGTGCCAGGTTTTTTATCCCTTGCTTGGTCTTGTAGTGCCACTTAACCCAGTGACGCTCGCCATTGGCGTTGATCAGGCTGTAGGTGTGGCTGCCGAAGCCGTGCATGTGACGGTAGCCATCGGGGATGCCGCGGTCCGAGAACAGAATGGTGACCTGATGTAACGCCTCAGGTGAGTGCGACCAGAAGTCCCACATCATTTGCGCGCTTTTCAGATTGCTTTGCGGCAGACGTTTCTGGGTATGAATAAAGTCCGGGAATTTCAAAGGATCGCGGATAAAGAACACTGGTGTGTTGTTGCCGACGATGTCCCAGTTGCCTTCTTCGGTGTAGAACTTCAGCGCGAAACCACGAGGATCGCGCTCGGTATCTGCAGAACCGCGCTCACCGCCCACAGTGGAAAACCGCAGGAAGGTTGGCGTTTGCTTGCCAACAGACTCAAACAGTTTGGCGCTGGTGTACTCGGTGATGTCACGAGTGACGGTGAACGTACCGTAAGCACCCGAACCTTTGGCGTGTACGCGGCGCTCAGGGATGTTTTCGCGGTTGAAGTGAGCAAGCTTCTCGATCAGGTGAAAGTCGTCGAGCAGCAGCGGGCCACGAGGGCCGGCGGAACGAGAATTCTGGTTATCAGCGACAGGAGCGCCACTGGCGGTGGTAAGGGTTTTATTTGGGCTCATGCGATATCTTCCTTTGTCAGTCTTTCCTACTGCCGGCTAATCGGCTGAAAGGGAGTATTGACCATCAACATGACACCATCAAATTCATTAAATTGTGAGAATCGATAGATAAATACTAATACAGCATTCTCGCCGAGGCTTTTCGATACTTTTCGAGCGCACACAAAAAACCGGGCACTAGGCCCGGTTCTTCGTTTCAGACTGACGTCTTACTCAGCGGATACAGCTTCACCACCGGCAGGACGATCAACCAACTCGACGTACGCCATAGGCGCGTTGTCGCCAGTGCGGAAACCGCACTTGAGGATGCGCAGGTAGCCACCCTCACGGGTAGCGTAACGCTTGCCCAGGTCGTTGAAGAGCTTACCAACGATAGCTTTCGAACGAGTACGGTCGAAAGCCAGACGGCGGTTAGCCAGGCTGTCTGTCTTGGCCAAAGTGATCAGCGGCTCAGCAACGCGACGCAGTTCTTTAGCTTTCGGCAGTGTAGTTTTGATCAGCTCGTGCTCGAACAGCGACACTGCCATGTTTTGAAACATGGCCTTGCGGTGCGAGCTGGTGCGGCTCAGGTGACGACCACTTTTACGATGACGCATGGTTCATTCCTTACCAAACACGACGTTCGGTGATTACGACGATCAGGCAGTCGCCTTGTCGTCCTTCTTAAGACTTGCAGGCGGCCAGTTGTCGAGGCGCATGCCGAGGGACAGACCGCGGGAGGCCAGAACGTCCTTGATTTCAGTCAAGGATTTCTTGCCAAGGTTCGGAGTCTTCAACAGCTCTACTTCGGTACGCTGAATCAGGTCACCGATGTAGTAGATGTTTTCCGCCTTAAGGCAGTTAGCCGAACGTACAGTCAGTTCCAGATCGTCAACCGGGCGAAGCAGGATCGGATCGATCTCGTCTTCCTGCTCGACAACCACTGGCTCACTGTCACCTTTGAGGTCGACGAACGCAGCCAACTGCTGTTGCAGAATGGTTGCAGCGCGGCGAATAGCCTCTTCAGGATCCAGAGTACCGTTGGTTTCCAGATCAATAACCAGCTTGTCCAGGTTAGTACGCTGTTCGACACGGGCGTTTTCCACCACGTATGCGATACGGCGAACCGGGCTGAACGAAGAGTCAAGCTGCAAGCGACCGATGCTGCGGCTTTCGTCTTCATCGCTCTGACGCGAGTCTGCCGGTTCATAACCACGACCACGAGCTACGGTGAGCTTCATGTTCAGGGCGCCGTTAGACGCCAGGTTAGCGATTACGTGATCGGGGTTAACGATCTCGACATCATGATCCAGCTGAATATCGGCAGCGGTAACCACCCCCGAACCCTTCTTCGACAAGGTCAGCGTAACTTCGTCACGGCCGTGCAGCTTGATAGCCAGACCTTTAAGGTTCAACAGGATTTCAATTACGTCTTCCTGTACACCTTCGATGGCGCTGTACTCATGGAGCACACCGTCAATCTCGGCCTCGACTACTGCGCAGCCGGGCATTGAGGACAACAGGATGCGGCGCAGCGCGTTGCCCAGGGTGTGGCCAAAACCACGCTCGAGAGGCTCGAGAGTGATCTTGGCGCGGGTTGGACTGACAACCTGCACATCAATATGGCGGGGTGTCAGGAACTCATTTACCGAAATCTGCATGGATGCACCTATTTTCTAGCCCTTACTTGGAGTAGAGCTCGACAATCAGGCTTTCGTTGATGTCGGCGGACAGATCACTGCGAGCTGGAACGTTCTTGAAAACGCCCGACTTCTTCTCAGTGTCTACTTCTACCCATTCTACGCGGCCACGTTGGGCACACAGATCGAGAGCTTGGACAATGCGAAGTTGGTTCTTTGCTTTCTCGCGAATCGCGACCACGTCACCAGCACGAACCTGGTACGACGGCACGTTTACGGTCTGACCGTTAACGCTTACGGATTTGTGCGATACCAGCTGACGGGATTCGGCACGAGTAGAGCCAAAACCCATACGGTATACAACGTTGTCCAGACGGCATTCGAGCAGTTGCAACAGGTTTTCGCCAGTTGCACCTTTCTTGCCAGCAGCTTCTTTGTAGTAGCCGCTGAATTGACGCTCGAGAACGCCGTAGATACGACGGACCTTCTGCTTTTCACGCAGTTGGGTGCCGTAATCGGACTGGCGACCGCGGCGTTGGCCGTGGATACCAGGTGCTGCTTCAATGTTGCACTTCGATTCGATCGCGCGCACGCCGCTCTTCAAGAAGAGATCGGTGCCTTCGCGACGAGCGAGTTTGCATTTTGGACCAATGTAACGAGCCATTCTTTACAATCTCCTGGATTACACGCGGCGCTTCTTCGGCGGACGGCACCCGTTGTGCGGGATTGGCGTCACGTCGGTGATGCTGGCGATCTTGTAGCCACAGCCGTTCAAAGCGCGGACTGCAGATTCACGACCTGGGCCTGGACCTTTGACGTTGACGTCGAGGTTTTTCAGGCCGTATTCCAGCGCAGCTTGACCAGCACGTTCAGCAGCTACTTGAGCAGCGAACGGGGTGGACTTGCGGGAACCGCGGAAACCCGAACCACCGGAGGTAGCCCAGGAAAGAGCGTTACCTTGACGGTCGGTGATGGTCACGATTGTGTTGTTAAAAGACGCGTGGATGTGGGCGATGCCATCAACCACTGTCTTTTTGACTTTTTTACGAGGACGAGCAGCAGGTTTAGCCATGATTAATTTCCTGTCGATTCGCTGGGGCGATTACTTGCGGATCGGCTTACGCGGACCTTTACGGGTACGCGCGTTAGTCTTGGTACGCTGACCGCGCACTGGAAGACCACGACGATGACGCAGACCGCGATAGCAACCGAGGTCCATCAAACGCTTGATTTTCATGTTGATTTCGCGACGCAGGTCACCTTCAGTGGTGAACTTCGCCACTTCGCCACGCAGCTGTTCAATCTGCTCGTCGCTCAGATCTTTGATCTTTGCGGCTGGGTTTACCCCAGTCACTGCACAGATCTTCTGTGCAGTAGTGCGACCAACACCATAGATGTAGGTCAGCGAGATAACAGTATGCTTGTTATCTGGAATGTTAACGCCTGCAATACGGGCCATTCAGTGGGACTCCAATTGACAGCTACCTACGCCCCGGAAGCCAAGAAATAGGGCGCGAGATAATATCGCTGTAATAACAAATAATCAACCCGGTAGCGCACTAGCTACCGGGCTTGAAGCACAATCACACTCAGCCTTGGCGCTGTTTGTGACGCGGTTCCGCGCTGCAAATTACTCGAACAACACCTTCGCGGCGAATAATCTTGCAGTTACGGCACAGCTTTTTCACCGATGCACGAACTTTCATCACCAACTCCTCGAACCTTATGGGTACTCAGCGCAACATGCCGCTGCCGTAACCCTTCAGGTTGGCTTTCTTCATCAGGGATTCGTACTGGTGCGAAACGAGGTGCGATTGTACTTGGGACATGAAGTCCATCACAACCACGACGACGATCAGCAACGAGGTCCCGCCAAGGTAGAACGGAACGTTTGCCGCAACCACCAGGAACTGGGGCAACAGACACACGGCCGTCATATATAGAGCACCGAACAGGGTCAAACGAGTCAGAACGCCATCAATGTAGCGCGCAGACTGCTCACCTGGACGGATGCCCGGAATAAAGGCACCGGACTTCTTCAGGTTTTCCGCTACGTCTTTCGGATTGAACATCAACGCCGTATAGAAGAAGCAGAAGAAAATAATCCCTGCACTAAACAGCAGAATATTCAACGGCTGACCAGGAGCGATCGACTGCGAGATGTCCTGCAGCCAGCCCATACCTTCAGACTGACCGAACCAGGTACCCAACGAAGCCGGGAACAGCAAAATGCTGCTCGCGAAAATGGCCGGAATAACACCGGCCATGTTCACCTTCAACGGCAAGTGGCTAGTCTGCGCAGCAAAGACCTTACGGCCTTGCTGACGCTTGGCGTAATGAACAGCAATACGACGCTGACCACGCTCAATGAACACCACGAAACCGATAATCGCTACTGCCAGCAAACCGATGGCAACCAGGGCAAAAATGTTGATATCACCCTGACGCGCAGACTCGAAAGACTGCCCGATCGCTCTCGGAAGACCGGCGACGATACCTGCGAAAATCAACATCGAGATACCGTTGCCAACACCACGCTCAGTAATCTGCTCACCCAGCCACATCATGAACATCGCACCAGCCACAAACGTGGATACCGCGACGAAATGGAAGCCAAAGTCACCAGTGAACGCAACGCCCTGCCCTGCCAGACCAATGGACATGCCAATAGCCTGAACGAGAGCGAGGACGACAGTGCCGTAGCGGGTGTACTGAGCGATCTTGCGACGCCCAGCTTCACCTTCCTTCTTCAACTGCTCCAGCTGTGGGCTGACGGCGGTCATCAGCTGCATGATGATCGATGCCGAGATGTACGGCATGATCCCCAATGCAAAGATGCTCATCCGCTCCAGCGCACCGCCGGAAAACATGTTGAACAAGCTAAGAATGGTCCCCTCATTCTGTCGAAACAGGTCCGCGAGTCGGTCCGGGTTAATACCTGGAACCGGGATGTGTGCGCCTATTCGGTAGACGATAATCGCCAAGAATAGAAAACGCAGACGAGCCCAGAGTTCAGACATACCGCCTTTGCCGAGCGCAGAGAGAGCACCTTGCTTAGCCATTTATTCCTCGAACTTGCCGCCAGCTGCTTCGATAGCCGCACGCGCACCTTTGGTGGCGCCGATTCCCTTTCCGATGGTAACAGCGCGAGTAACTTCGCCGGACAGCATGATTTTCACACGCTGAACGTTGACGTTGATCACGTTGGCATCTTTCAGGGACTGCACGGTGACGATGTCGCCTTCCACTTTAGCCAGCTCGGACAAACGCACTTCTGCGCGATCCATGGCCTTCAGGGAAACGAAACCGAACTTCGGCAGGCGACGATGCAGCGGCTGTTGACCGCCTTCAAAGCCTGGAGCAATGGTGCCACCGGAGCGGGAGGACTGACCTTTGTGGCCACGGCCACCGGTCTTGCCCAAACCACTACCGATACCACGGCCCGGACGATGCTTTTCGCGACGGGAACCCGGCGCTGGACTCAGATCATTGAGTTTCATCGATTAACCCTCGACACGCAGCATGTAGTAAGCCTTGTTGATCATCCCGCGATTCTCGGGAGTATCAAGTACTTCTACAGTGTGACCGATGCGACGCAGACCCAGACCCTTAACGCACAGTTTGTGGTTAGGGATGCGGCCGGTCATGCTTTTGATCAGCGTAACTTTAACGGTAGCCATGATCAGAAGATCTCCTTGACGCTTTTGCCACGCTTGGCGGCAATGGATTCAGGAGACTGCATAGCTTTCAAACCTTTGAAAGTGGCGTGAACCACGTTTACCGGGTTAGTCGAGCCGTAGCACTTGGCCAGAACGTTCTGAACGCCAGCAACTTCGAGAACAGCACGCATAGCGCCGCCAGCGATGATACCGGTACCTTCAGAAGCAGGCTGCATGTACACCTTCGAAGCGCCGTGACCGGACTTCATTGCGTACTGCAGAGTGGTGCCGTTCAGATCAACTTGGATCATGTTGCGGCGAGCAGCTTCCATTGCCTTCTGGATCGCAGCAGGCACTTCACGCGACTTGCCACGGCCGAAGCCAACACGCCCTTTACCATCACCAACCACGGTCAACGCGGTGAAAGTGAAGATACGGCCGCCTTTAACGGTTTTGGCTACGCGGTTAACTTGAACCAGCTTCTCGATGTAGCCTTCGTCGCGCTTTTGGTCGTTATTTGACATAACTTAGAACTCCAGCCCAGCTTCACGAGCAGCATCAGCCAGCGCCTTGACGCGGCCGTGATACTTGAAGCCAGAGCGGTCGAAAGCCACCTGCGAGACGCCAGCGGCTTTAGCACGCGTAGCGACCAGCTGGCCAACCTTAGTGGCCGCGTCGATGTTGCCAGTGGCGCCATCACGCAGTTCTTTATCCAAAGTCGAGGCAGATGCCAGGACTTTGTTGCCGTCGGCCGAAATGACCTGGGCGTAGATGTGCTGCGACGAGCGGAACACGCAGAGACGCACGACTTCGAGTTCGTGCATTTTCAGGCGTGCTTTGCGAGCGCGACGCAGTCGAGTAACTTTTTTGTCGGTCATTTGCTATGCCCTACTTCTTCTTGGCTTCTTTACGACGGACGACTTCGTCCGCGTAGCGCACACCTTTGCCTTTGTACGGCTCTGGTGGACGGAAGTCGCGGATCTCGGCGGCCACTTGACCTACCAGCTGCTTATCGATGCCCTTGATCAGGATATCGGTCTGGCTAGGAGTCTCAGCGGTGATGCCTTCCGGCAGTTCATAATCCACTGGGTGCGAGAAGCCAAGAGCCAGGTTCAGCACTGTGCCTTTTGCTTGCGCTTTGTAACCAACACCGACCAGCTGGAGCTTGCGCTCGAAGCCTTGGCTTACGCCTTGGACCATGTTGTTTACCAACGCACGAGTGGTACCAGCCATTGCGCGAGTTTGTTGATCGCCATTGCGAGCAGCGAAACGCAGCTCACCAGCTTCTTCAACGATCTCAACGGACGAATGGATGTTCAGTTCGAGAGTACCCTTGGCACCCTTCACCGAAAGCTGTTGGCCTGCGAATTTGACTTCGACACCGGCTGGCAGCTTAACGGGGTTCTTAGCGACGCGTGACATGCTTATCCCCCCTTAGAACACAGTGCAAAGAACTTCGCCGCCGACACCGGCAGCGCGCGCAGCACGATCCGTCATCACACCTTTGTTGGTGGAGACGATAGACACACCGAGACCGCCACGAACTTTTGGCAGATCATCGACGGACTTGTACTGACGCAGGCCTGGACGGCTAACGCGCTTCACTTCCTCGATGACCGGACGGCCTTCGAAGTACTTCAGCTCGATGGACAGCAGTGGTTTGATTTCGCTGCTGATCTGATAACCCGCAATGTAACCTTCGTCCTTCAGGACTTTGGCAACAGCTACCTTCAAAGTAGAAGATGGCATGCTTACGACGGACTTTTCAGCCATCTGGGCATTACGGATTCGAGTTAGCATGTCCGCTAACGGGTCCTGCATACTCATGGGCTAGACGCTCCTAATACAAAAAAATTAGCCTTGCGGCTACTACTTGTCGCCGAGCTCATCCATGCGGAAAAAGCACGGGCTCAGGCGAGCCGGGTATTCTAGACACACCCCACAAATGAATCAAGCCCCAAAAGGGGCTTGATTCAAGTTCAAGGTCACCGGCGGTCAGGATCTTGCGATCCCGAACACCGAGACTTTGATAGTGCTTACCAGCTGGCTTTAACCAGACCAGGTACGTCACCACGCATTGCAGCTTCACGCAGTTTGTTACGGCCGAGGCCGAACTTGCGGTAAACGCCGTGTGGACGACCGGTCAGGCGGCAGCGGTTACGCATGCGCGAAGCGCTTGCGTCACGTGGCTGCTTCTGCAGAGCGACTGTAGCTTCCCAACGTGCTTCTGGACTTGCGTTCAGATCAACGATGATAGCTTTCAGTGCTGCACGCTTTTTGGCGTACTTGGCAACCGTGAGCTGACGCTTCAGCTCGCGGTTTTTCATGCTCATCTTGGCCATTTTCCTACTCCAATCAGTTGCGGAACGGGAATTTGAAAGCACGCAACAGGGCGCGACCTTCATCATCGTTCTTGGCAGTGGTGGTCAGGGTAATGTCCAGACCGCGGAGAGCATCGATCTTGTCGTAGTCGATTTCCGGGAAGATGATCTGCTCTTTAACGCCCATGCTGTAGTTACCACGACCATCGAAGGACTTGGCATTCAGGCCGCGGAAGTCGCGAACCCGAGGCAGGGAGATCGACAGCAGACGATCCAGGAACTCGTACATACGCTCACGGCGCAGGGTCACTTTGACGCCGATCGGCCAACCTTCACGGACTTTAAAGCCAGCGATGGATTTCCGAGCGTAGGTCACAACGACTTTCTGGCCGGTGATCTTTTCCAGGTCGGCAACAGCGTGCTCGATGACTTTTTTGTCACCGACCGCTTCGCCCAGACCCATGTTCAGGGTGATTTTGGTAACGCGTGGAACTTCCATCACGTTCGAAAGCTTAAGTTCTTCCTTAAGCTTCGGTGCGATTTCCTTCCAGTAAATCTCTTTTAGTCGTGCCATGGTCTTCTACCTAGCAGTGTTCAAGCATCAACCGCTTTTTGGGTCGACTTGAAGACACGAATTTTCTTGCCGTCTTCTACTTTGAAACCAACGCGATCAGCCTTGTTGGTTTCGCCGTTGAAAATGGCGACGTTAGAAGCGTCCAGTGGAGCTTCTTTTTCGACGATACCGCCTTGTACGCCCGACGCCGGGTTAGGCTTGGTATGACGCTTAACCAGGTTCAGACCACCAATAACCAGACGGTTATTAGCGAGAACCTTAAGCACCTTACCGCGCTTACCTTTGTCTTTGCCGGCGATCACGATGATCTCGTCGTCACGACGAATCTTTTGCATGTCGGATCTCCTTACAGCACTTCTGGGGCGAGCGAGACGATCTTCATGAACTTCTCAGTACGAAGTTCACGGGTCACTGGCCCAAAGATACGGGTGCCGATCGGCTCTTGCTTGTTGTTCAGAAGAACAGCAGCGTTGCCATCAAAGCGGATAATGGAGCCATCAGCACGGCGTACGCCGTGACGAGTGCGGACTACAACAGCAGTCATCACTTGGCCTTTTTTCACTTTACCGCGAGGAATTGCTTCCTTGACGGTAACTTTGATGATGTCACCGATACCAGCGTAACGACGATGGGAGCCACCCAGCACCTTGATGCACATAACACGGCGAGCGCCGCTGTTATCGGCCACATCGAGCATGGATTGAGTCTGAATCATATAATTTCTCCGACCCCTAGTCCTTAGACTTCCACAGCGCGTTCGAGAACATCAACCAATGCCCAAGACTTGGTCTTGGCCAGCGGACGAGTTTCACGAATAGTGACTTTGTCGCCGATGTGGCACTGATTGGTTTCGTCGTGCGCGTGCAGCTTAGTCGAACGCTTAACGTATTTACCGTAGATCGGGTGCTTAACGCGACGCTCGATCAGAACGGTGATGGTTTTGTCCATCTTGTCGCTGACAACACGGCCAGTCAGCGTACGGACAGTTTTTTCGGCTTCAGCCATGATTACTTACCTGCCTGCTGGTTAAGCACAGTCTTCACGCGAGCGATGTCACGTTTAACTTGCGAGAGCAGATGAGACTGCCCCAACTGGCCAGTTGCTTTCTGCATACGCAGATTGAACTGGTCGCGCAGCAGGCCGAGCAGTTGCTCGTTCAGCTGCTGTGCGGATTTTTCACGAAGTTCATTCGCTTTCATCACATCACCGTCCGTTTAACAAAGGCGGTGGCGAGCGGCAGCTTTGCAGCAGCCAGGGCAAAAGCCTCACGCGCCAGCTCTTCAGTAACACCCTCGATTTCATACAGGACTTTGCCTGGCTGAATCTGGGCAACCCAGTACTCCACACTACCCTTACCTTTACCCATCCGAACTTCGAGTGGCTTTTTGGAAATAGGCTTGTCCGGGAATACACGGATCCAGATCTTGCCGCCACGTTTAACGTGACGGGTCAGAGCACGACGCGCTGACTCGATCTGACGAGCGGTGAGACGACCACGAGCTACAGACTTCAGCGCGAACTCGCCGAAGCTGACTTTGCTACCGCGCTGTGCCAGACCACGGTTGTGGCCTGTCATCTGCTTGCGGAACTTCGTACGCTTTGGTTGCAACATTTGGCGTACCCCTTACTTAGCAGCTTTTTTACGAGGCGCTGGTGCTTGTGGTTTAAGTTCTTCTTGGCGACCACCAATTACTTCGCCTTTGAAGATCCAAACCTTTACACCGATCACACCGTAAGTGGTGTGAGCTTCGTAGTTGGCATAGTCGATGTCGGCACGCAGGGTGTGCAGTGGCACACGACCTTCGCGATACCATTCAGTACGTGCGATTTCAGCACCGCCGAGACGACCGCTCACTTGGATTTTGATGCCTTTGGCACCAATGCGCATGGCGTTCTGAACAGCGCGCTTCATAGCGCGACGGAACATTACACGACGCTCCAGCTGCTGAGCTACGCTCTGCGCAACCAGCATACCGTCGAGCTCCGGCTTGCGGATCTCTTCGATATTGATGTGCACAGGCACACCCATTTGCTTGGTCAGGTCCTGACGCAGTTTCTCAACATCTTCACCTTTCTTCCCGATAACGATACCTGGACGAGCGGTGTGGATGGTGATACGTGCAGTCTGAGCCGGACGATGGATATCGATACGGCTTACGGACGCGCTTTTTAGTTTGTCTTGGAGATACTCGCGCACCTTCAGATCAGCGAACAAATAGTCCGCATAAGTCCGACCGTCTGCGTACCAGACGGAGGTGTGCTCCTTGACGATTCCCAGGCGAATGCCAATGGGATGTACTTTCTGACCCATCTCTTCGACTCCGTTACTTGTCAGCAACCTTGACAGTGATATGGCAAGACCGCTTGACGATGCGATCAGCACGGCCTTTGGCACGTGGCATGATTCGCTTCAGCGAACGCCCTTCGTTGACGAAAACGGTGCTGACTTTAAGGTCATCAACGTCTGCGCCTTCGTTATGCTCGGCGTTGGCTACGGCCGACTCCAGCACTTTTTTCATGATCTCGGCGGCTTTCTTACTGCTGAAAGCCAACAGGTTGAGCGCTTCGCCCACCTTCTTCCCGCGGATCTGGTCGGCGACCAAGCGGGCTTTCTGGGCGGAGATTCGAGCGCCCGACAACTTAGCGGCTACTTCCATCGTTCCTTACCCCTTAACGCTTGGCTTTCTTGTCTGCCACGTGCCCACGATATGTGCGGGTACCGGCAAACTCGCCCAGTTTGTGGCCGACCATGTCTTCGTTCACGAGAACTGGAACATGTTGACGACCGTTATGCACTGCAATGGTCAAACCGACCATTTGTGGCAGGATCATCGAACGACGCGACCAGGTCTTAACTGGTTTGCGATCGTTCTTTTCCGCCGCCACTTCGATCTTCTTCAGTAGGTGAAGATCAATAAAAGGACCTTTTTTCAGAGAACGTGGCACTGTCGTATCCCTCTATTTACTTGCGACGACGGACGATCATTTTGTCGGTACGCTTATTACCACGAGTCTTCGCGCCCTTAGTCGGGAAGCCCCATGGCGATACCGGATGACGACCACCAGAGGTACGACCTTCACCACCACCATGTGGGTGGTCAACCGGGTTCATGGCAACACCACGAACGGTTGGGCGAACGCCACGCCAGCGTTTGGCACCAGCTTTACCCAGCGAACGCAGGCTGTGCTCGGAGTTCGAGACTTCGCCCAAGGTCGCGCGGCATTCAGCCAGCACTTTACGCATCTCACCAGAACGCAGACGCAGGGTCACGTAGACACCTTCACGAGCGATCAGCTGAGCCGAAGCACCAGCGGAACGAGCGATTTGCGCGCCTTTACCTGGCTTCAATTCGATGCCGTGTACGGTGCTACCAACTGGAATGTTACGCAGTTGCAGAGCGTTGCCCGGCTTGATCGGCGCCAGAGCACCTGCGATCAGCTGGTCGCCAGCACTCACGCCTTTAGGGGCGATGATGTAGCGACGCTCGCCATCTGCGTACAGCAGCAGAGCGATGTGAGCAGTACGGTTTGGATCGTATTCAATACGCTCGACAGTGGCAGAGATGCCATCTTTGTCGTTGCGACGGAAATCGACCAGACGATAATGCTGCTTATGGCCACCACCGATGTGACGAGTGGTAATGCGACCATTGTTGTTACGACCACCAGTCTTCGATTTTTTCTCGAGCAGCGGTGCGTGAGGAGCGCCTTTATGCAGCTCCTGGTTGACCACCTTGACCACAAAACGGCGGCCAGGGGAAGTCGGTTTGCATTTAACGATTGCCATGATGCACCCCTTCCTTACTCAGCACTGCTGCTGAAATCGAGATCTTGGCCTGGCTGAAGGGAGATAACTGCCTTCTTCCAGTCATTACGCTTGCCCAGACCGCGAGCAGTGCGCTTGCTCTTACCCAGAACATTCAGGGTAGTAACACGCTCTACTTTCACGCTGAACAGGCTTTCGACGGCCTTCTTGATTTCCAGCTTGGTTGCGTCAGTTGCAACCTTGAAAACGAACTGGCCTTTCTTGTCAGCCAGAACCGTAGCCTTCTCGGAAACGTGCGGGCCAAGCAGAACTTTAAATACGCGTTCCTGGTTCATCCCAGCAGCTCCTCGAATTTCTTCACGGCCGACACGGTGATCAACACCTTGTCGTATGCGATCAGACTAACTGGATCGGAACCTTGCACGTCACGTACATCAACGTGTGGCAGGTTACGAGCAGCCAGGTACAGGTTCTGATCAACCACTTCAGACACGATCAAGACGTCAGTCAGGCCCATGCCGGTCAGTTTGTTCAGCAGATCTTTGGTCTTCGGTGCATCAACAGCGAAGTCCTGAACCACAACCAGACGATCAGTACGCACCAGCTCAGCAAGGATGGAACGCATTGCTGCGCGATACATCTTCTTGTTCAGCTTCTGGGTGTGATCCTGAGGACGAGCTGCGAAAGTGGTACCGCCGCCACGCCAGATTGGGCTACGGATAGTACCGGCACGAGCACGGCCAGTACCTTTCTGACGCCATGGGCGCTTACCGCCACCACGAACGTCGGAACGGGTCTTTTGCTGCTTGCTACCTTGACGGCCGCCGGCCATGTAGGCCACGACTGCTTGGTGAACCAGCGTCTCGTTGAATTCGCCGCCAAATGTCAGTTCGGAAACTTCGATCGCTTGAGCGTCATTTACATTTAATTGCATGTCAGCTTCCCCTTAACCGCGAGCCTTGGCTGCTGGACGTACAACCAAGTTGCCGCCAGTAGCGCCAGGAACAGCGCCCTTGACCAACAACAGATTGCGTTCAGCGTCCACGCGCACTACTTCGAGGGACTGCACGGTCACGCGCTCAGCGCCCATATGACCGGACATTTTTTTGCCCTTGAATACACGACCAGGAGTCTGGCACTGGCCGATAGAGCCTGGAACGCGGTGGGATACGGAGTTACCGTGGGTATTATCTTGCCCGCGGAAATTCCAACGCTTGATCGTACCCTGGAAGCCTTTACCTTTGGACTGACCGGTTACATCAACCAGTTGACCAGCAGCGAAGATTTCAGCGTTGATCAGATCGCCGGCCTGGTACTCGCCTTCTTCAAGACGGAATTCCATTACGGTACGACCAGCGGCAACGTTCGCTTTAGCGAAGTGGCCAGCTTGAGCAGCTGTAACACGCGAAGCACGACGCTCACCTACAGTGACTTGCACTGCACGATAGCCATCGGTCTCTTCAGTTTTGAACTGGGTGACGCGATTCGGTTCGATCTCAATGACCGTGACCGGAATGGAGACACCTTCTTCGGTGAAAATACGGGTCATACCGCATTTACGACCGACTACACCAATAGTCATGTTGTAAACCTCATGAGTGTACGGGGCTTTCACCCGCTATGGCCGCCCATTTCAGAGCGTTACACGACTAAGACCGAGTCTTAGCCGAGGCTGATCTGCACTTCCACACCGGCCGCAAGATCAAGCTTCATAAGAGCATCAACGGTTTTATCCGTTGGCTGGACGATGTCCAGAACGCGCTTATGAGTACGGATCTCATACTGGTCACGCGCGTCTTTGTTGACGTGCGGGGAGACCAGAACGGTGAACCGCTCTTTACGGGTAGGCAGTGGAATTGGACCACGCACTTGAGCACCAGTACGTTTCGCGGTTTCCACGATTTCCTGGGTGGATTGGTCGATCAGGCGATGGTCAAAAGCCTTCAACCTGATACGGATTTGCTGATTTTGCATTGGATTTCAGACTCCGGCTGCTATTCCCACCGAGCGCAATACGCCCGTTAAAAGGAGGCGCAATTCTATAGACGGGCTACTACAGTGTCAACCCAATAAAAAAGCCCCCGCTAGGCGGGGGCTTTTTCAAGTCATCACTTATTAAGCGATGATTTTGGCTACGACGCCAGCGCCGACGGTACGACCGCCTTCACGAATAGCGAAACGCAGACCATCTTCCATTGCGATGGTTTTGATCAGGGTGACAACCATTTTGATGTTGTCGCCTGGCATTACCATTTCAACGCCTTCCGGCAGTTCGCAGTTACCGGTCACGTCAGTGGTCCGGAAGTAGAACTGTGGACGGTAGCCTTTGAAGAACGGAGTGTGGCGACCGCCTTCTTCTTTGCTCAACACATACACTTCGGCTTCGAAGGTAGTGTGCGGCTTAACCGAACCTGGCTTGACCAGAACCTGGCCACGCTCAACGTCGTCACGCTTGGTGCCGCGCAGCAGCACGCCGCAGTTCTCGCCAGCACGACCTTCGTCGAGCAGCTTACGGAACATTTCAACACCGGTGCAGGTGGTGACGGTAGTGTCACGCAGACCAACGATTTCCAGTGGATCCTGAACCTTGACGATACCGCGCTCGATACGGCCAGTTACAACAGTACCGCGACCGGAGATCGAGAATACGTCTTCGATTGGCATCAAGAACGGCTTGTCGATAACACGGACTGGATCTGGAATGTAGCTGTCCAGAGTCTCAACCAGTTTACGAACGGCAGTGGTGCCCATTTCGTTGTCGTCTTGGCCGTTCAGAGCCATCAGAGCCGAACCGATGATGATCGGAGTGTCGTCACCTGGGAAGTCGTAAGTGCTCAGCAGATCGCGCACTTCCATCTCAACCAGTTCCAACAGCTCAGCGTCGTCAACCATGTCAGCCTTGTTCAGGAAGACAACGATGTACGGAACGCCAACCTGACGGGACAGCAGGATGTGCTCACGGGTTTGTGGCATCGGACCATCAGCGGCCGAGCAAACCAGGATAGCGCCGTCCATCTGAGCAGCACCGGTGATCATGTTCTTCACATAGTCAGCGTGACCTGGGCAGTCAACGTGAGCGTAGTGACGGATCAGCGAGTTGTATTCAACGTGCGCGGTGTTGATGGTGATACCACGAGCCTTCTCTTCTGGAGCGCTGTCGATTTTATCGAAAGCAACAACAGCCGAACCGAAAACTTCGGAGCAGACACGAGTCAGAGCAGCGGTCAGCGTGGTTTTACCGTGGTCGACGTGACCGATGGTGCCAACGTTGACGTGCGGGAGGGTACGGTCAAATTTTTCTTTAGCCACGACAATTAACTCCTAGCCTAAAGGGGCTGAATCAGCCTTGTTTTTTGGTTACGGTTTCGACGATGTGCGACGGAGCCGTATTGTATTTTTTGAATTCCATAGAGTAGCTTGCGCGACCTTGGGACATGGAGCGTACGTCGGTTGCGTAACCGAACATCTCACCCAGCGGAACTTCGGCGCGAATCACTTTGCCGGAGACCGTGTCTTCCATACCCAGGATCATGCCGCGACGACGGTTAAGGTCGCCCATCACGTCACCCATATAGTCTTCAGGCGTAACAACCTCTACCGCCATGATCGGCTCAAGCAACTCACCACCGCCCTTCTGGGCCAGTTGCTTGGTCGCCATGGAAGCAGCCACCTTAAACGCCATCTCGTTGGAGTCGACGTCGTGGTAGGAACCATCAAACACGGTAGCCTTCAGGCCGATCAGCGGATAGCCGGCGACAACGCCGTTCTTCATCTGCTCTTCGATACCTTTCTGGATAGCCGGGATGTATTCCTTAGGAACCACACCACCCACTACTTCGTTCAGGAATTGCAGACCTTCCTGACCTTCGTCAGCAGGAGCAAAACGAATCCAGCAGTGACCGAACTGGCCACGACCGCCGGACTGGCGAACGAACTTGCCTTCAATTTCGCAGCTCTTCGTGATGCGCTCACGGTACGAAACTTGAGGCTTACCGATGTTGGCTTCGACGTTGAACTCACGGCGCATCCGGTCAACCAGGATGTCCAGGTGCAACTCGCCCATGCCGGAGATGATCGTTTGACCAGTCTCTTCATCAGTCTTGACGCGGAAAGACGGGTCTTCCTGAGCAAGTTTGCCCAGAGCGATACCCATTTTTTCCTGGTCGTCCTTGGTCTTAGGCTCTACGGCAACCGAAATAACCGGCTCCGGGAAGTCCATGCGAACCAGGATGATTGGCTTGTCAGCGTTGCACAAAGTTTCGCCAGTGGTGACGTCCTTCATGCCGATCAAGGCCGCGATGTCACCAGCGCGTACTTCCTTGATTTCTTCACGGGCGTTTGCGTGCATTTGCACCATACGACCCACGCGCTCTTTCTTGCCTTTAACCGAGTTGATCACGCCGTCGCCGGAGGCCAACACGCCCGAGTAAACTCGAACGAAGGTCAAGGTACCCACGAATGGGTCGGTAGCGATCTTGAACGCCAGAGCCGAGAACGGCTCGCTGTCGTCTGCGTGACGCTCCATTTCCTTGGTCTCGTCATCCGGGTCAGTACCCTTGATGGCAGGAATGTCGGTAGGAGCCGGCAGGTAGTCGATTACGGCGTCGAGAACCAGGGGAACACCCTTGTTCTTGAAGGAAGAACCACAAACAGCCAGAACGATCTCACCAGCGATAGTACGCTGACGCAGAGCGGCCTTGATTTCCACGTTGGTGAGTTCTTCACCTTCGAGGTACTTGTTCATCAGCTCTTCGCTGGCTTCGGCCGCAGCCTCAACCATGTTGCCGCGCCATTCGTCAGCCAGTTCCTGCAACTCAGCAGGGATTGGCTTGCGAACTGGAACCATGCCTTTGTCAGAGTCATTCCAGTAAACAGCTTCCATGGCGATCAGATCGATCTGACCCTGGAAGTTATCTTCGGAACCGATAGCCAACTGAATTGGCACCGGAGTGTGACCCAGACGCTGCTTGATCTGACCGATCACGCGCAGGAAGTTTGCACCAGCACGGTCCATCTTGTTTACATAAACAAGACGTGGAACGCCGTATTTGTTGGCTTGACGCCATACGGTTTCCGACTGAGGCTCAACACCCGAGGTACCGCAGAACACAACGACCGCGCCATCGAGTACACGCAGGGAACGCTCAACTTCAATAGTGAAGTCAACGTGGCCCGGGGTATCAATAACGTTGAAGCGGTATTGGTCCTTGTGCTGCTTCTCGGAACCCTGCCAGAAGGCGGTAATAGCAGCAGAAGTAATGGTAATACCACGCTCCTGCTCCTGCACCATCCAGTCTGTGGTCGCGGCGCCGTCATGCACCTCGCCCATTTTGTGACTTTTGCCAGTGTAAAAAAGGACGCGCTCGGTGGTGGTGGTTTTACCAGCATCCACGTGAGCAACGATACCAATGTTACGGTAGCGGTTAATCGGTGTAGTACGAGCCATAAAGCCCTCGCAAAATTAGTGACGCTAAAATTAGAAGCGGTAGTGCGAGAAAGCTTTGTTAGCTTCAGCCATACGGTGCACGTCTTCACGCTTCTTAACTGCAGCACCTTTACCTTCGGCAGCGTCCAACAGTTCGCCAGCCAAACGCAGAGCCATAGACTTCTCGCCGCGCTTGCGGGCGAAGTCTACCAACCAGCGCATTGCCAGGGCGTTACGACGGGACGGACGAACTTCAACCGGAACCTGGTAAGTAGCACCGCCTACACGGCGCGACTTTACTTCGACCAGCGGAGCGATGGCGTCGAGAGCTTTCTCGAAGATTTCCAGGGGGTCGCTGTTCTTGCGTTCTTTAACCTTCTCCAGCGCGCCATAAACGATACGCTCGGCAACGGCTTTCTTGCCGCTTTCCATTACGTGGTTCATGAACTTGGCCAGGATTTGGCTTCCGTATTTTGGATCGTCAAGCACTTCGCGCTTGGCTGCTACGCGTCTTCTTGGCATGGATAAGCCCTCAAACGGTCTTCAGGTTCGCTCGGAATCGGTGCCCTTTCGGGACGCCTCCGACCTTACTCTTATCGACTCAGAAAAATAGAAAATCAGTTTTTACAAAAAGCCGTTACTACTTAGGCTTCTTGGTACCGTACTTCGAGCGACCCTGGTTACGACCTTTAACGCCGGAAGTATCCAAAGAACCGCGTACGGTGTGGTAACGAACACCTGGCAAGTCTTTTACACGACCGCCGCGGATCAGTACCACGCTGTGCTCTTGCAGGTTGTGGCCTTCACCGCCGATGTACGAGGAAACCTCGAAACCGTTGGTCAGACGCACACGGCATACTTTACGCAGTGCCGAGTTAGGTTTTTTCGGCGTGGTGGTATACACACGGGTGCATACGCCACGACGTTGCGGGCAGTTCTGCAGCGCAGGCACGTCGGATTTCTCGACGATACGCTTACGCGGCTGACGTACCAGCTGGTTGATAGTTGCCATCTACTAGCTCCACTGTTGTCTTGCGACGCTATTGTCTTGCAAGAAAAGCAAAATGGCAGGAACGAATTCCCGCCAAATTTAGGGGTACAAGAGTCTAAAGAGGATCTTGCCCCCAGTCAAGGCAAGGCCCCGACCTCCCCGCTCATCCAACCTCGACAAATTGTCTCGATTCGATGAACGGAATGGCCAGGGCCTTACGCTCATTTACCGCAGAACTCAGTTACCGCTCGAGTTCAGCGCTTCGGTCAGTGCAGCTTCCACTTCACTGGCGCTTACGCGCAACGGTTTGTCAGCATCACGGCGGCGCTTGCGCTCGCTGTGATAAGCCAGACCGGTACCAGCCGGGATCAGACGACCCACGACCACGTTTTCTTTCAGGCCGCGCAAGTAATCGCGCTTGCCGGTTACCGCCGCCTCGGTCAGTACGCGAGTGGTTTCCTGGAAGGAAGCCGCCGAGATGAACGATTCGGTGGACAACGACGCCTTGGTGATACCCAACAGCACACGAGTGAACTTGGAAACGAATTTCTCGTCACCAGCCAGACGCTCGTTCTCTACCAGTACGTGAGTCAATTCCATCTGGTCGCCCTTGATGAAACTGGAATCGCCGGATTCAGCGATTTCAACTTTACGCAGCATCTGACGCAAGATGGTCTCGATGTGCTTGTCGTTGATCTTCACGCCTTGCAGACGATAAACGTCCTGGATCTCGTTCACGATGTACTTGGCCAGCGCACTCACACCCAGCAGACGCAGGATGTCGTGTGGATCGCTCGGGCCGTCGGAGATAACTTCGCCGCGGTTTACCTGTTCGCCTTCGAAGACGTTCAGGTGACGCCACTTCGGAATCAGCTCTTCGTACGGATCGCTACCGTCGTTCGGGGTAATGACCAGACGGCGCTTGCCTTTGGTCTCTTTACCGAACGCGATGGTGCCGCTGACTTCAGCCAGAATCGAGGCTTCTTTCGGACGACGGGCTTCGAACAAGTCGGCAACACGCGGCAGACCACCGGTGATGTCACGGGTCTTCGAAGTCTCTTGCGGAATACGAGCGATAACATCACCGATCGCGATTTTCGCACCGTCCGCTACACCCACCAGGGCGTTAGCAGGCAGGAAGTACTGAGCAATTACGTCGGTACCCGGCAGCAAGAGATCCTTGCCGTTGTCATCAACCATCTTCACAGCAGGACGGATATCTTTACCGGCAGCTGGACGGTCTTTGGCGTCGAGTACTTCAATGTTGGTCATACCGGTCAATTCGTCAGTCTGACGCTTGATCGTGATGCCTTCTTCCATGCCCACGTAGGTCACGGTACCTTTCATTTCGGTAACGATTGGGTGAGTGTGCGGATCCCACTTGGCCACGATTGCGCCAGCGTCGACCTTGTCACCTTCTTTAACCGAAATCACAGCACCGTACGGCAGCTTGTAACGCTCGCGCTCACGACCGAAGTCATCAGCGATCGCCAGCTCACCGGAACGGGACACAGCAACCAGGCAACCATCCACTCGCTCAACGTGCTTCAGGTTATGCAGACGGACGGTACCGCCATTCTTCACCTGAACGCTGTCGGCTGCGGAGGTCCGGCTTGCCGCACCACCGATGTGGAACGTACGCATGGTCAGCTGGGTACCCGGCTCACCGATGGACTGGGCAGCGATAACGCCGACCGCTTCACCGATGTTCACCTGGTGACCACGAGCCAAGTCACGGCCGTAGCACTTGGCACAAATGCCGTAGCGGGTTTCGCAGCTGATCGGCGAACGCACGATCACTTCGTCGATGCTGTTCAGCTCGATGAACTCGACCCACTTCTCGTCTACCAGCGTGCCGGCAGGAACGATGATTTCCTCGGTACCTGGCTTGAACACGTCACGGGCAATAACACGACCCAATACGCGCTCACCCAGCGGCTCAACAACGTCACCGCCTTCAATGTGCGGAGTCATTACCAAGCCATGTTCGGTGCCGCAATCGATCTCGGTTACTACCAGATCCTGCGCCACGTCTACCAGACGACGAGTCAGGTAACCGGAGTTCGCAGTTTTCAACGCGGTATCCGCCAAACCTTTACGAGCACCGTGAGTGGAGATGAAGTACTGAAGTACGCTCAAACCTTCACGGAAGTTCGCAGTAATCGGCGTTTCGATGATGGAACCGTCCGGCTTGGCCATCAGACCACGCATACCGGCGAGCTGACGGATCTGCGCAGCAGAACCCCGTGCGCCCGAGTCGGCCATCATGTACATCGAGTTGAAGGATTCCTGGTCGACTTCGACGCCATGACGGTCGATGACTTTCTCTTTCGAGAGGTTGGCCATCATCGCCTTGGAAACTTCGTCGTTCGCCTTGGACCAAAGGTCGATCACTTTGTTGTACTTCTCGCCCTGGGTTACCAGGCCGGAGGCGTACTGACTTTCGATCTCTTTCACTTCGTCGGTAGCAGCACCGATGATGCGGGCTTTTTCATCCGGGATAACGAAGTCGTTAACACCGATGGAAACGCCGGAAATGGTCGAATAGGCAAAACCGGTGTACATCAACTGGTCAGCGAAGATCACGGTCTCTTTCAAACCAACCACGCGGTAGCACTGGTTGATCAGCTTGGAGATCGCCTTTTTCTTCATCGGCTGGTTGACGACGTCGTACGACAGGCCAGGTGGAACAACCTGGAACAACAGCGCACGGCCGACAGTGGTGTCGACGATACGGGTGTTCTTGACGCTGCCACCATCACGATCGTTGACGGTTTCGTTGATCCGCACTTTGACCTTGGCGTGCAGTGCGGCTTCGCCGGCACGGAACACACGGTCAACTTCTTGCAGATCCGCGAACACACGACCTTCGCCCTTGGCGTTGATCGCTTCACGAGTCATGTAGTACAGACCCAATACAACGTCCTGCGACGGAACGATGATTGGCTCACCGTTGGCTGGCGACAGAATGTTGTTGGTCGACATCATCAACGCACGCGCTTCCAACTGGGCTTCCAGTGTCAGCGGTACGTGCACGGCCATTTGGTCGCCGTCGAAGTCGGCGTTGTACGCAGCACAGACCAGAGGGTGCAGCTGGATAGCCTTACCTTCAATCAGTACCGGTTCAAACGCCTGGATACCCAGACGGTGAAGGGTCGGTGCACGGTTGAGGAGAACCGGGTGTTCGCGAATCACTTCAGCAAGAACGTCCCAAACCTCTGGCAGCTCGCGCTCGACCATCTTCTTGGCAGCTTTGATGGTGGTAGCGAGACCACGCATTTCCAGCTTGCCGAAAATGAACGGCTTGAACAGCTCGAGAGCCATCTTCTTCGGCAGACCGCACTGGTGCAGACGCAGGGTCGGACCCACGGTAATTACCGAACGACCGGAGTAGTCAACACGCTTACCGAGCAAGTTCTGACGGAAACGACCTTGCTTACCCTTGATCATGTCAGCCAGGGATTTCAGAGGACGTTTGTTGGAACCGGTGATAGCGCGGCCACGACGACCGTTATCGAGCAGTGCATCGACAGCTTCCTGCAACATACGCTTTTCGTTGCGCACGATGATGTCCGGAGCGGACAGATCAAGCAGGCGCTTCAAGCGGTTGTTACGGTTGATCACTCGACGATACAGATCGTTGAGGTCGGAAGTCGCGAAACGACCGCCATCCAGCGGGACCAGTGGACGCAGATCTGGCGGCAGAACCGGCAGAACGGTCAGCACCATCCATTCTGGTAGGTTGCCGGAACCCTGGAAGGCTTCCATCAACTTCAGACGCTTGGACAGCTTCTTGATTTTGGTTTCGGAGTTGGTTTGCGGAATTTCTTCACGCAGGCGGCCAATCTCGTGTTCCAGGTCGATAGCGTGCAGCAGTTCACGGACAGCTTCGGCACCCATGCGGGCATCAAAATCGTCGCCGAACTCTTCCAGCGCTTCGAAGTACTGCTCATCGTTGAGCAGCTGACCTTTTTCAAGGGTGGTCATGCCTGGATCGATAACGACATAGCTCTCGAAGTAGAGAACGCGTTCGATATCACGCAGGGTCATGTCCATCAGCAAGCCGATACGCGACGGCAGCGACTTCAGGAACCAGATGTGGGCAACCGGGGAAGCCAGTTCGATGTGCGCCATGCGCTCACGACGAACTTTGGCCAGCGCGACTTCAACGCCGCACTTCTCGCAGATCACACCGCGGTGCTTCAAGCGCTTGTACTTACCGCACAGGCACTCGTAATCCTTTACCGGGCCAAAGATCTTGGCGCAGAACAGGCCGTCACGCTCAGGTTTGAACGTACGGTAGTTAATGGTTTCCGGCTTTTTAACTTCACCGAACGACCACGAACGGATCATCTCAGGCGATGCCAATCCAATACGGATGGCGTCGAACTCTTCGACTTGACCCTGGTTTTTCAGCAAATTCAGTAGGTCTTTCAAGGCCTTTCCTCCTGGCGGAGCAGAGAGCGGGCAATCCTGCCCCGCTCTCGATTCGCGTCACGTGTTATTCGGTTTCCAGATCGATATCGATGCCGAGGGAACGAATTTCCTTGATCAACACGTTGAAAGACTCGGGCATGCCCGGCTCCATACGGTGATCGCCATCCACGATGTTTTTGTACATCTTGGTACGGCCGTTCACATCGTCCGACTTCACTGTGAGCATTTCTTGCAGAGTGTAAGCAGCACCGTATGCTTCCAGTGCCCAGACCTCCATCTCCCCGAAACGCTGACCACCGAACTGCGCCTTACCACCCAGCGGCTGCTGGGTAACCAGGCTGTACGAACCGGTAGAACGAGCGTGCATCTTGTCGTCTACCAAGTGGTTCAGCTTCAGCATGTACATGTAGCCAACAGTAACCGGGCGCTCGAACTTGTTGCCGGTACGGCCGTCGGTCAGCTGCATCTGGCCGCTTTCTGGCAGGTCTGCCAGTTTCAGCATGGCCTTGATTTCGCTTTCCTTGGCGCCGTCGAACACTGGAGTGGCCATTGGAACGCCGCCACGCAGGTTCTTCGCCAGATCCAGGATTTCCTGGTCGGAGAAGCTATCCAGATCTTCGTTACGACCGCCGATCTGGTTGTAGATCTCGTCGAGGAATTTACGAAGCTCAGCGACTTTGCGCTGCTCTTCGATCATCCGGTTGATCTTCTCGCCCAGACCTTTGGCCGCGAGGCCCAGGTGGGTTTCAAGGATCTGACCAACGTTCATACGCGAAGGTACGCCCAACGGGTTGAGGACGACGTCGACCGGGGTGCCATTGGCATCGTGCGGCATGTCTTCAACCGGCATGATCACGGAGACCACACCTTTGTTACCGTGACGACCGGCCATCTTGTCGCCCGGCTGGATGCGGCGACGGATTGCCAGGTAAACCTTGACGATTTTCAGCACGCCTGGAGCCAGGTCATCGCCCTGCTGCAGTTTGCGCTTCTTGTCTTCGAACTTGTCGTCCAGCAGACGGCGGCGATCAACGATGTAGGCCTGAGCCTTCTCGAGCTGCTCGTTCAGAGCATCCTCAGCCATGCGCAGTTTGAACCACTGACCATGCTCAAGACCGTCGAGAATTTCGTCGGTGATGTCCTGACCTTTCTTCAGACCAGCGCCGCCTTCGGCTTTGTGGCCGACCAGAGCGGATCGCAGACGTTCGAAAGTTGCGCCTTCAACGATACGGAACTCTTCGTTCAGGTCCTTGCGGATCTCGTCGAGTTGAGTCTTCTCGATCGACAGTGCACGAGCATCACGCTCAACGCCGTCGCGGGTGAAGACCTGTACGTCGATGACAGTTCCCTTGGTGCCGGTAGGCACACGCAGGGAGGTGTCTTTAACGTCGCTGGCTTTTTCACCGAAGATGGCACGCAGCAGTTTTTCTTCCGGAGTCAGTTGAGTCTCGCCTTTCGGAGTGACCTTACCTACCAGGATGTCGCCTGCGCCAACTTCAGCACCTACGTAAACGATACCGGCTTCGTCCAGCTTGTTCAGTGCAGCTTCACCCACGTTTGGGATGTCTGCAGTGATTTCCTCTGGCCCAAGCTTGGTGTCACGTGCCACACAGGTCAGTTCCTGAATGTGGATCGTGGTAAAGCGGTCTTCTTGAACAACTCGTTCCGACAGGCAGATGGAGTCTTCGAAGTTGTAACCGTTCCAGGCCATGAACGCGATGCGCATGTTCTGACCCAGCGCCAGTTCACCCATGTCGGTGGACGGGCCGTCAGCCATGATGTCGCTACGCTGAACCCGATCACCTTTACGCACCAGCGGACGCTGGTTGATGCAGGTGTTCTGGTTGGAGCGGGTGTATTTGGTCAGGTTGTAGATGTCGACACCAGCTTCACCGGTTTCAACTTCATCATCAGCAACACGAACCACGATACGGCTGGCGTCGACGGAATCGATAACGCCACCACGACGAGCCACGACGCAAACGCCGGAGTCACGAGCTACGTTACGCTCCATGCCAGTACCGACCAGCGGCTTGTCAGCGCGCAGGGTTGGTACAGCTTGACGCTGCATGTTCGAACCCATCAACGCACGGTTGGCGTCATCGTGCTCGAGGAACGGGATCAGCGACGCTGCTACCGAAACTACCTGCTTCGGCGAAACGTCCATCAAGGTGACGTCTTCCGGCGCCTTGACGGTGAACTCGTTCAAGTGACGAACAGCTACCAGTTCGTCGATCAGCATTTTCTTGTCGTTCATCGTGGCCGAAGCCTGAGCGATCACGTGATCAGCTTCTTCGATGGCGGACAGGAACACGATCTCGTCGGTGACCAGAGCGTCTTTCACCACGCGGTACGGGCTTTCGAGGAAGCCGTACTGGTTGGTGCGCGCATAAGCGGCCAGGGAGTTGATCAGACCGATGTTCGGACCTTCTGGCGTTTCAATCGGGCATACACGACCGTAGTGAGTCGGGTGTACGTCACGCACTTCAAAGCCAGCACGCTCACGAGTCAAACCGCCAGGGCCGAGTGCAGAAACACGACGCTTGTGGGTGATCTCGGACAGCGGGTTGTTCTGGTCCATGAACTGGGAAAGCTGGCTGGAACCGAAGAACTCTTTCACCGCCGCAGCCACTGGCTTGGCGTTGATCAGGTCTTGCGGCATCAGGCCTTCGCTTTCAGCCATCGACAGACGCTCTTTGACCGCACGCTCAACACGTACCAGGCCAACGCGGAACTGGTTCTCGGCCATTTCGCCTACGCAGCGAACACGACGGTTACCCAGGTGGTCGATGTCATCGACGATGCCTTTACCGTTACGGATGTCGACCAGAGTCTTCAGCACCGCAACGATGTCTTCTTTGCACAACACGCCCGAACCTTCGATCTCGGTACGACCGATACGACGGTTGAACTTCATCCGGCCGACCGCAGACAGGTCATAGCGCTCAGGACTGAAGAACAGGTTGTTGAACAGGGTTTCGGCAGCGTCTTTGGTTGGCGGCTCGCCTGGACGCATCATGCGATAGATCTCGACCAGCGCTTCCAATTGGTTGCTGGTGGAGTCGATCTTCAGAGTGTCGGAGACGAACGGACCGCAGTCGATATCGTTGGTATATAGCGTTTCGATGCGAACAACCTGGGCCTTGGCAATTTTTGCCAGGATCTCGGTGTTCAGCTCGGTGTTGCACTCTGCCAGGATTTCGCCGGTTGCCGGATGCACGATGGCCTTGGCGGTAGTGCGACCCAGGACGTAGTCCAGAGGCACTTCCAGGGTCTTGAGACCGGCTTTTTCGATCTGGTTGATGTGACGCGCAGTAATACGGCGACCAGCCTCAACGATGACCTTGCCCTTCTCGTCCTGAATATCAAGTACAGCGATTTCACCACGCAGACGCGAAGCAATCAGTTCCAGACTGAGGGTTTCGCCGCTCAGGTGGAAAACGTTGGTGGTGTAGAACGCGTCGAGCACTTCTTCAGTGGTATAGCCGAGCGCGCGCAGCAGTACCGATGCAGGCAGCTTGCGACGACGGTCGATACGCACGAATACGCAGTCTTTCGGGTCGAACTCGAAGTCCAACCACGAACCGCGGTAAGGAATGATACGCGCCGAGTACAACAGTTTGCCGGAGCTGTGCGTCTTGCCACGGTCGTGGTCGAAGAACACGCCCGGGGAACGGTGCAGCTGGGAAACGATTACACGCTCGGTACCGTTGATTACAAAGGTACCGTTCTCAGTCATCAGTGGGATTTCACCCATGTAGACTTCTTGCTCTTTGATGTCCTTGATCGCTTTGTTCGACGATTCTTTGTCGAAAATGATCAGGCGCACTTTTACCCGCAAAGGTACGGCGTAAGTTACACCGCGCAATACGCATTCTTTGACATCAAATGCCGGTTCGCCCAGGCGATAACCGACGTACTCCAGCGCAGCATTGCCGGAGTAGCTGATGATCGGGAAAACGGATTTGAAGGCCGCATGCAGGCCCACGTCGCGGAACTGATCTTTAGTCGCTCCCGCTTGCAAGAATTCACGATACGAATCCAGCTGGATGGCCAGGAGGTACGGCACATCCATGACGTCCGGCAACTTGCTAAAGTCCTTGCGGATACGTTTTTTCTCAGTATATGAGTAAGCCATCAGCGTTCCCCAGCTTGGTCACCTGCTTGTTTGGCCCCTCCCGACGGGAGCAGCCAGAAAATCGTGCAAACCCCATGGTTTGCGCCACCGCATCGGGTGGTTACAGCTCGTTATCAGCACCGACCCAGTCGGCTGCCAATAACGGAAAAAGGCCGGTGGCAAGAGCCACCAGCCATCAGCCTTTCGCTTAACGCTCGGGCTGGAGACGCAAAGTCGATGCTTACTTCAGCTCGACTTTAGCGCCTGCTTCTTCCAGAGTGGCTTTTGCTTTGTCAGCTGCGTCTTTCGAAACAGCTTCCAGAACAACGCCAGGAGCGCCGTCAACTACAGCCTTGGCTTCTTTCAGGCCCAGACCGGTCAGTTCACGTACTGCCTTGATCACGTTAACTTTCTTCTCGCCAGCTTCCAGCAGCATGACGTTGAATTCAGTTTGTTCTTCAACAACGGCAGCGACAGCAGCTGGACCAGCGGAAGCAGCGGCAGCGGAAACGCCGAACTTCTCTTCCATGGCCTTGATCAGCTCAACGATTTCCAGAACGGATTTTTCGCCGATTGCTTCGATGATTTGGTCGTTAGTCAGAGACATGACTATAAATTCCTGTATTGGGGTGACAGCCTACGCGGCCATCGAAATAAACAATAAACGCTGAAAGGAGTCGCTCAGCCTTAGGCTGCGGCAGCTTCTTTCTGGTCGCGAAGAGCCGCCAGAGTACGAGCCAATTTGCTGGTTGCGCCTTGAATCACGCTCATCAGCTGAGAAATTGCTTCGTCACGGGTCGGCAGGCTTGCCAGTACGTCGATCTGATTAGCTGCGAGGAACTTGCCCTCGAACGCAGCTGCCTTGATCTCGAACTTATCCTGACCTTTTGCGAACTCTTTGAAGATACGAGCAGCAGCGCCCGGATGATCTTTGGAGAATGCAATCAAGGTCGGGCCGGTGAACACGTCGTTGAGCACGTCATATTGAGTGCCAGCAACGGCGCGCTTGAGCAGAGTGTTACGTACAACACGTACGTAAACACCAGCTTCACGAGCCTCTTTACGGAGTCCGGTCATAGCGCCTACTGTTACGCCACGGGCATCAGCCACGACAGCGGACAGAGCAACTTGGGCAGCCTTGTTGACTTCAGCGACGATGGCCTTCTTGTCTTCAAGTTTAATTGCCACGGGAAAAACTCCTGCTTGTTACCGTTTCATCCAACCGAGGCCAGATGTCGTTTTGGTGTCTGATTCGGTAAGGAACCGGGAGCACCATCTGCGTAGGCTTGAGGTTTAAGACTTGCGTCGCCTACGGTCTTGGATAGCCCCCGCCAGGCAGGGACCCCAATCTTTCAATTGGCGCAATCGCTTGCGCCAACCTGTGTCTTACGCGTCGAGCGAACCTTGGTCGATGACCAGGCCTGGACCCATGGTGGTGCTCAGGGTAACGCGCTTGACGTAAATACCTTTCGAGGAAGCTGGCTTGATACGCTTCAGATCAGCGATCAGGGCTTCAACGTTTTCCTTCAGCTTGACGGCGTCGAAACCGACTTTGCCAACGGAGGTGTGGATGATGCCGTTTTTGTCGGTGCGATAACGAACCTGACCAGCCTTGGCGTTTTTAACCGCGGTAGCTACGTCTGGCGTTACGGTGCCGACTTTAGGGTTAGGCATCAGGCCACGCGGGCCCAGGATCTGACCCAACTGACCAACAACGCGCATTGCATCCGGGGATGCGATAACTACGTCATAGTTCAGGTCGCCGCCTTTCATTTCGGCAGCCAGATCGTCCATACCTACACGGTCAGCGCCGGCAGCCAAAGCGGCCTCAGCAGCTGGACCCTGGGTGAACACAGCAACGCGAACGGTCTTGCCAGTGCCGTGTGGCAGCACAGTAGCGCTACGAACGACCTGGTCGGATTTACGCGGGTCAACACCCAGGTTTACAGCAACGTCAAACGACTCGCTGAACTTGACGGTCGACAGCTCAGCCAGCAGAGCGGCAGCGTCTACAAAGTTGTAGGACTTGCCTGCTTCGATTTTGCCGGCGATAGCCTTTTGACGCTTGGTCAACTTAGCCATTACACACCCTCCACGTTAAGGCCCATGCTACGAGCAGAACCGGCGATAGTACGCACGGCCGCGTCCATATCAGCTGCAGTCAGATCCGCGTTTTTGGTTTTCGCGATTTCTTCCAGCTGAGCACGGGTAACGGTGCCAACCTTAACGGTGTTCGGACGAGCGGAACCGCTAGTCAGACCAGCAGCTTTCTTCAGCAGAACCGAAGCAGGTGTGGATTTGGTTTCGAAAGTGAAGCTACGGTCGCTGTAGACAGTGATGATCACTGGAGTCGGCAGACCTGGCTCAATACCCTGAGTACGGGCGTTGAAAGCCTTGCAGAATTCCATGATGTTCACGCCGTGCTGACCCAGAGCAGGACCAACAGGTGGGCTTGGGTTAGCCTGAGCGGCCTTCACTTGCAGCTTGATGTAAGCGGTAATCTTCTTGGCCATGAGGCACTCCAATTACGGGTTCGAACGCCTCGAAAGGCTCCCCGGTTACTTGCGCGTTTATCCCAGTGACGACAAAACCCCACAGCCTAGGGCTGCGGGGTTGGGATGCTTGCTCAGCTAGACCTTTTCGACCTGACTGAACTCTAGCTCTACCGGAGTAGAGCGACCGAAAATGAGCACTGCCACTTGGATCCGGCTCTTCTCGTAATTAACTTCTTCGACCGTGCCAGTAAAGTCGGCAAACGGACCATCATTGACACGTACCGACTCGCCTGGCTCGAACAACGTCTTCGGCTTCGGCTTGTCACTACCATCAGCAACGCGACGCAGAATCGCTTCTGCCTCTTTATCTGTGATAGGTGCAGGCTTATCAGCTGTACCGCCGATAAAACCCATCACCCGAGGAGTATCCTTGACCAAGTGCCAAGTACCCTCATTCATGTCCATCTGAACCAGCACATAACCTGGAAAGAACTTGCGCTCGCTTTTGCGTTTCTGGCCATTACGCATTTCAACCACTTCTTCAGTGGGAACCAGAATTTCGCCGAAGCCATCTTCCATGCCAGCCAGCTTTACGCGCTCTACCAACGAGCGCATGACATGCTTCTCGTAACCGGAGTAAGCATGCACAACGTACCAACGCTTAGCCACGGGACACCCTTAGCCGACAATCAAGGAAACAAGCCAGCCGAGCAGGGAATCTAGCCCCCACAACAGCAACGCCATAACCAGAACAACAGCCACAACGATCAACGTGGTCTGCGTGGTTTCTTGGCGAGTTGGCCATACGACTTTACGAATCTCGGTGCGAGCTTCCTTAACCAGTACAAAGAAAGACTTGCCCTTGACTGTCTGCAGGCCTACAAAGGCAGCTACAGCAGCAATGGCGAGCAAAGCCAGTACGCGGTACAGGATCGGCGAAGCAGAGTAATACTGATTGCCAACAACGCCAACAACCACCAAAGCAACTACTACTAGCCACTTGAGCAGATCGAAGCGAGAGCCTTGAGCTTCAGCTTTAGGAGTCATCTATGAAGATCCTGTGAAAAGAAAGCCAGACACACCAAGTGAATCTGGCAGGTCAGGAGGGAATCGAACCCCCAACCTACGGTTTTGGAGACCGTCGCTCTGCCAATTGAGCTACTGACCTAAAAACAAAATCAGGCCGACCATTATGCCGGCCCGAAAAAGACATTACAACAACTTACTCGATGACTTTAGCTACGACACCAGCACCGACGGTACGACCGCCTTCACGGATAGCGAAGCGAAGCCCATCTTCCATCGCGATGGTTTTGATCAGGGTAACGGTCATCTGAACGTTATCACCCGGCATCACCATTTCAACGCCTTCTGGCAATTCGCAGTTACCAGTCACATCCGTAGTACGGAAGTAGAACTGTGGACGGTAACCCTTGAAGAACGGCGTATGACGACCGCCCTCTTCCTTGCTCAGAACGTAAACTTCTGCAGTGAACTTGGTATGCGGCTTGACAGTGCCCGGCTTGACCAGAACCTGGCCACGCTCAACATCATCACGCTTGGTACCACGCAGCAACACGCCGCAGTTCTCGCCAGCACGACCTTCGTCGAGCAGCTTGCGGAACATCTCAACACCAGTGCAAGTAGTTTTGACAGTGTCACGAAGACCAACAATCTCTACTTCTTCCTGAATGCGGACAATGCCACGCTCAACACGACCGGTCACAACAGTACCGCGACCAGAGATCGAGAAAACATCCTCGATCGGCATCAGGAACGGCTTATCAATAGCACGCTCAGGCTGCGGAATGTAGCTATCCAGAGTCTCGACCAACTTCTTGACGGCAGTAGTACCCATCTCGTTATCGTCTTGACCATTCAACGCCATCAGCGCCGAACCAATGATGATCGGAGTGTCATCACCTGGGAAATCGTAAGTGCTCAACAGGTCGCGCACTTCCATCTCAACCAACTCGAGCAGCTCCGCATCATCAACCATGTCAGCCTTATTCAGGAAGACAACGATGTACGGAACGCCAACCTGGCGGGACAGAAGGATGTGCTCACGGGTTTGCGGCATCGGACCATCAGCGGCCGAGCAAACCAGAATCGCGCCATCCATCTGAGCAGCACCGGTAATCATGTTTTTTACGTAGTCAGCGTGACCTGGACAGTCAACGTGCGCGTAGTGGCGCACGGCCGAATCGTACTCAACGTGAGCGGTGTTGATGGTAATACCACGAGCTTTTTCTTCAGGGGCGCTATCGATCTTGTCGAAGTCAACCTTTGCCGAACCGAAAACCTCGGAGCAGACACGGGTCAAAGCAGCAGTCAGAGTGGTTTTACCGTGATCGACGTGACCAATGGTACCAACGTTGACGTGAGGCTTATTACGTTCGAACTTTTCCTTAGCCATCAAAATCACCCTTAGGAGAAGAATTGAGCAGGTCAAACAAGCCATTAAAACAAAGGCAGATATTTTCATATCTGCCTTGTTATATGGAGCTCTTGAGCGGATTTGAACCGCTGACCTCACCCTTACCAAGGGTGTGCTCTACCAACTGAGCTACAAGAGCGTAACGCTATGCAGGATCTGCAAACTTGGAGCGGGTAGCGGGAATCGAACCCGCATCATCAGCTTGGAAGGCTGAGGTTCTACCACTAAACTATACCCGCGGAGCTTGCAGCTCTCGCTAAAAATGGTGGAGGGGGAAGGATTCGAACCTTCGAAGTCGTAGACGTCAGATTTACAGTCTGATCCCTTTGGCCGCTCGGGAACCCCTCCTAAGCGAGCCGGCATTCTATATCATGCCAGCCTTCTGTCAAGCATTTTCTCATTAAAAACCTGAGGTTAGCTGCGTTGACGTCACTTTGCGGCGTTAACCAGTAAAGGTCTTCACTGCGAAGCGGGCGCCATTCTATGCAAACTATTCGGTGGGTGCAACCCCCTCACACGGCATTATTTTATGTTTTAACTCATTGAATTCTCTAGAAAGGTTTTTCAGCTGCGAGTCATCCAGCCAACGTCGGCTTTCTGGTGCCACACGCACCCAGTAACCATCAGCCCCGGCAGGAGCCCTCAGCAAGGATTCGAACTTGATGTCCATGCCACTCAATCGTCGCTCAACCGCCTGCGCCGCCTCCTGACGAGCAAAACCGCCCAGATAGAGACAGCCATCGTCTGCCGGAGCAGACTTTCCTTTATCCCGAGCCGCGTCAGTTGTCTCGCTCAACAAGCGAATATCCTGCTGCGACCCACGATACAAACTCAAAGGGGTTACATCCTTCGCACGCAAAGGAGCCTCTTGTTGGTGCCAGACGTAATAGAACACATTCAGAACAAGCAGCAGAAGAAACAACCAACGCATAGAAACCTCACGACAAGGGACACGCCATAGCCAAACCTACAAACACAAGATCAGGAACCACCCGGGCCCGAGGCACGATGCCGGAAACCAGGTCTGCATCTCCCCCAGTGAGAAAAACAGAATAATCGCTCCCCCAATAGCTACGCGCCAACTCTAGCTGCGTCAGGACAAAGCCCCTCAGCATCAACGAGCATCCCCGTTCTACCGCTTCGACAGTTGTCCGACCAGGAACGAGACTTTCCAAAGCACGCTCAGCTGCCAGATCGCCATAACGAATTCTACGTGTGTGGGTACGCAACTGGTTTCGCATCAGAGGCATTCCTGGGCATATAAATCCTCCAAGGTGCTCTCCATCCCTAGAGATGAAGTCCGCAGTTACAGCCGTGCCAAAATCAAGCACAAGGCACGCACCGGAAGCCAACTGGAACCCCCCAAGCATTGCCAGCCAACGGTCGAGCCCTAACCGCTCAAACTCCTCATAACCATTACGAACGCCGGCCATTTCGCGTGATGGCGCAGCACACACCACCGACACACCAAAAGCTTCTGTCAGCCGAGAAATCAGCGCACTGGTTTCTTCGGCTGTCCTCACACTAACCAACCGGCAAAACTTGAGAGCGAGCCCCTCAAGCGCTTTCAATCCCTCCAACAAAGCGAGATCAGAATCAACGACACCCTCGCCAACCACCCGCCGAACATCCGCGTCGAGCACACGCCATTTGATAAAACTGTTTCCGCAGTCGAGCTCAAGAATCATCACGCAACCTCAGACTGAGCTCACCACCACTAAAGACCTTTTCCACACCACCCACCCTCAAGCGCAGAGCACCTTGACCATCAATACCCAGCACTTCGCCATCTATATGGTTAACACCTGCGATCAATGACACGGCCCGCCCTTGCCAGAGATGATTTTGCTCCCACTCTGCCTGGATAGCTGAAAAACCGTCGAGCTGATGACGAGACAGATATGCCTGGAGCATCGCGCCCAACTTCCCGACCAAGTGATTCCGATCAAACACCTTGCCCGACTCTAGCCGCATCGACGTCCACTGCTGATCTACCCCATCGGTAATCTGCATGTTCACATTAATTCCCACACCTAGCACCACGTGGCACACATCGGCAGGATCTCCCACCAGCTCGAGCAATATCCCGGCGACTTTCTTCTGACCAACCAAAACATCGTTGGGCCACTTCAAGCCAGCTCCCGAAATACCGAACTCACGCAAGGCCTGCATGACGGCGAGTCCAACAACCAGACTCAAGCCCTCAAGCTGACGCATTCCACCTTCAATACGCAGCACGAGGCTGTAATAGATGTTTTCCGCGAATGGGCTTGCCCATTTACGTCCGCGCCGCCCACGACCTGCAGTTTGCCGCTCAGCAAGCACCAGAAAGGGCGCCGTCTGGCCCCGCTCGATAGCGCGCAAAGCCTCGGCATTAGTGGAGTCAATTGAATCGAAAACAAGGATGGGCCAATCGCAAGAAGGTGCCTGCTCTTTTATCTCGACAGGATCAAGCAGCGTCAATGGCGCAGCCAGTTGATAGCCGCGCCCCCGCACTTTATGAATGGATAATCCCAGCTCAGCCTCTAGATGCTGAAGCTGCTTCCAAACGGCACTACGACTGATACCCAAGGCGGCACCCAAGGCCTGCCCCGAATGGAATCGACCATCTTTAAGAAGCTTTAACAATGTCAGCATGCAAGTCTCGCCTCACAATGAGGTCCGCATGATAGCCATGCCCCGCGCCATTGCATAGAAACCCTACTGAGCAGTTTTCTGCGGACAAAACAAAACCCCTACCTGCATACGCAGATAGGGGTTTCGGAATTCAATCTTGACGATGACCTACTCTCACATGGGGAAACCCCACACTACCATCGGCGATGCATCGTTTCACTGCTGAGTTCGGGATGGGATCAGGTGGTTCCAATGCTCTATGGTCGTCAAGAAATTCGGTAGCCAGGTCGTTTACCTTACGGTTCACGCTCCAGCGAATGGGTATGCGATAGATTTGTGTGTTTCGTTTCGAATTTTCGACTTGTATCGTCTTCACACACCGCAATCTGGTGCCCCTTTTCATTTATAAAGAAGGGTCAGCAAATTGCTTGGGTGTTATATGGTCAAGCCTCACGGGCAATTAGTATTGGTTAGCTCAACGCCTCACAGCGCTTACACACCCAACCTATCAACGTCGTAGTCTTCGACGGCCCTTCAGGGGACTCAAGGTCCCAGTGAGATCTCATCTTGAGGCTAGTTTCCCGCTTAGATGCTTTCAGCGGTTATCTATTCCGAACATAGCTACCCGGCAATGCCACTGGCGTGACAACCGGAACACCAGAGGTTCGTCCACTCCGGTCCTCTCGTACTAGGAGCAGCCCCTCTCAAATCTCAAACGTCCACGGCAGATAGGGACCGAACTGTCTCACGACGTTCTAAACCCAGCTCGCGTACCACTTTAAATGGCGAACAGCCATACCCTTGGGACCGGCTTCAGCCCCAGGATGTGATGAGCCGACATCGAGGTGCCAAACACCGCCGTCGATATGAACTCTTGGGCGGTATCAGCCTGTTATCCCCGGAGTACCTTTTATCCGTTGAGCGATGGCCCTTCCATACAGAACCACCGGATCACTAAGACCTACTTTCGTACCTGCTCGACGTGTCTGTCTCGCAGTCAAGCGCGCTTTTGCCTTTATACTCTACGACCGATTTCCGACCGGTCTGAGCGCACCTTCGTACTCCTCCGTTACTCTTTAGGAGGAGACCGCCCCAGTCAAACTACCCACCATACACTGTCCTCGATCCGGATAACGGACCTGAGTTAGAACCTCAAAGTTGCCAGGGTGGTATTTCAAGGTTGGCTCCACGCGAACTGGCGTCCACGCTTCAAAGCCTCCCACCTATCCTACACAAGCAAATTCAAAGTCCAGTGCAAAGCTATAGTAAAGGTTCACGGGGTCTTTCCGTCTAGCCGCGGATACACTGCATCTTCACAGCGATTTCAATTTCACTGAGTCTCGGGTGGAGACAGCGCCGCCATCGTTACGCCATTCGTGCAGGTCGGAACTTACCCGACAAGGAATTTCGCTACCTTAGGACCGTTATAGTTACGGCCGCCGTTTACCGGGGCTTCGATCAAGAGCTTCGCGTTAGCTAACCCCATCAATTAACCTTCCGGCACCGGGCAGGCGTCACACCCTATACGTCCACTTTCGTGTTTGCAGAGTGCTGTGTTTTTAATAAACAGTCGCAGCGGCCTGGTATCTTCGACCGGCATGGGCTTACGCAGTAAATGCTTCACCCTCACCGGCGCACCTTCTCCCGAAGTTACGGTGCCATTTTGCCTAGTTCCTTCACCCGAGTTCTCTCAAGCGCCTTGGTATTCTCTACCCAACCACCTGTGTCGGTTTGGGGTACGGTTCCTGGTTACCTGAAGCTTAGAAGCTTTTCTTGGAAGCATGGCATCAACCACTTCGTCACCCAAAGGGTAACTCGTCATCAGCTCTCGGCCTTGAAATCCCGGATTTACCTAAGATTCCAGCCTACCACCTTAAACTTGGACAACCAACGCCAAGCTGGCCTAGCCTTCTCCGTCCCTCCATCGCAATAACCAGAAGTACAGGAATATTAACCTGTTTTCCATCGACTACGCTTTTCAGCCTCGCCTTAGGGACCGACTAACCCTGCGTCGATTAACGTTGCGCAGGAAACCTTGGTCTTTCGGCGTGGGTGTTTTTCACACCCATTGTCGTTACTCATGTCAGCATTCGCACTTCTGATACCTCCAGCAAGCTTCTCAACTCACCTTCACAGGCTTACAGAACGCTCCTCTACCGCATCACCTAAGTGATACCCGTAGCTTCGGTGTATGGTTTGAGCCCCGTTACATCTTCCGCGCAGGCCGACTCGACTAGTGAGCTATTACGCTTTCTTTAAAGGGTGGCTGCTTCTAAGCCAACCTCCTAGCTGTCTAAGCCTTCCCACATCGTTTCCCACTTAACCATAACTTTGGGACCTTAGCTGACGGTCTGGGTTGTTTCCCTTTTCACGACGGACGTTAGCACCCGCCGTGTGTCTCCCATGCTCGGCACTTGTAGGTATTCGGAGTTTGCATCGGTTTGGTAAGTCGGGATGACCCCCTAGCCGAAACAGTGCTCTACCCCCTACAGTGATACATGAGGCGCTACCTAAATAGCTTTCGAGGAGAACCAGCTATCTCCGAGCTTGATTAGCCTTTCACTCCGATCCACAGGTCATCCGCTAACTTTTCAACGGTAGTCGGTTCGGTCCTCCAGTTAGTGTTACCCAACCTTCAACCTGCCCATGGATAGATCGCCCGGTTTCGGGTCTATTCCCAGCGACTAGACGCCCTATTAAGACTCGCTTTCGCTACGCCTCCCCTATTCGGTTAAGCTCGCCACTGAAAATAAGTCGCTGACCCATTATACAAAAGGTACGCAGTCACCCAACAAAGTGGGCTCCCACTGCTTGTACGCATACGGTTTCAGGATCTATTTCACTCCCCTCTCCGGGGTTCTTTTCGCCTTTCCCTCACGGTACTAGTTCACTATCGGTCAGTCAGTAGTATTTAGCCTTGGAGGATGGTCCCCCCATATTCAGACAAAGTTTCTCGTGCTCCGTCCTACTCGATTTCATGACTAAGAGATTTTCGCGTACAGGGCTATCACCCACTATGGCCGTACTTTCCAGAACGTTCCGCTAATCTCAAAGCCACTTAAGGGCTAGTCCCCGTTCGCTCGCCACTACTAAGGGAATCTCGGTTGATTTCTTTTCCTCAGGGTACTTAGATGTTTCAGTTCCCCTGGTTCGCCTCTTAAGCCTATGTATTCAGCTTAAGATAACCATCTTATGATGGCTGGGTTCCCCCATTCAGATATCTCCGGATCAAAGTCTGTTTGCCGACTCCCCGAAGCTTTTCGCAGGCTACCACGTCTTTCATCGCCTCTGACTGCCAAGGCATCCACCGTATGCGCTTCTTCACTTGACCATATAACCCCAAGCAATCTGGTTATACTGTGAAGACGACATTCGCCGAAAATTCGATTCTTGCTCCAAAGAGCAACTCACAAATTTTACCTTAGCCTGATCCGTTACCAGTGAAAGTAACGTCCAGTCTATCTTTCTATCACATACCCAAATTTTTAAAGAACGATCTAATCAAAGACTAGAAATCAATATTCACACCGGAATATTCATTTCTAAACTCTAACGACAACGGCCACCGTGCTGGCTGGCTTCTCGTCTTCTTCAATGAATCAAGCAATTCGTGTGGGAACTTATGGAGCAGCTGATGCCGTCGATTAAGGAGGTGATCCAGCCGCAGGTTCCCCTACGGCTACCTTGTTACGACTTCACCCCAGTCATGAATCACACCGTGGTAACCGTCCTCCCGAAGGTTAGACTAGCTACTTCTGGTGCAACCCACTCCCATGGTGTGACGGGCGGTGTGTACAAGGCCCGGGAACGTATTCACCGCGACATTCTGATTCGCGATTACTAGCGATTCCGACTTCACGCAGTCGAGTTGCAGACTGCGATCCGGACTACGATCGGTTTTCTGGGATTAGCTCCACCTCGCGGCTTGGCAACCCTCTGTACCGACCATTGTAGCACGTGTGTAGCCCAGGCCGTAAGGGCCATGATGACTTGACGTCATCCCCACCTTCCTCCGGTTTGTCACCGGCAGTCTCCTTAGAGTGCCCACCTTAACGTGCTGGTAACTAAGGACAAGGGTTGCGCTCGTTACGGGACTTAACCCAACATCTCACGACACGAGCTGACGACAGCCATGCAGCACCTGTCTCAATGTTCCCGAAGGCACCAATCCATCTCTGGAAAGTTCATTGGATGTCAAGGCCTGGTAAGGTTCTTCGCGTTGCTTCGAATTAAACCACATGCTCCACCGCTTGTGCGGGCCCCCGTCAATTCATTTGAGTTTTAACCTTGCGGCCGTACTCCCCAGGCGGTCAACTTAATGCGTTAGCTGCGCCACTAAGAGCTCAAGGCTCCCAACGGCTAGTTGACATCGTTTACGGCGTGGACTACCAGGGTATCTAATCCTGTTTGCTCCCCACGCTTTCGCACCTCAGTGTCAGTATCAGTCCAGGTGGTCGCCTTCGCCACTGGTGTTCCTTCCTATATCTACGCATTTCACCGCTACACAGGAAATTCCACCACCCTCTACCATACTCTAGCTCGACAGTTTTGAATGCAGTTCCCAGGTTGAGCCCGGGGATTTCACATCCAACTTAACGAACCACCTACGCGCGCTTTACGCCCAGTAATTCCGATTAACGCTTGCACCCTCTGTATTACCGCGGCTGCTGGCACAGAGTTAGCCGGTGCTTATTCTGTCGGTAACGTCAAAACACTTACGTATTAGGTAAATGCCCTTCCTCCCAACTTAAAGTGCTTTACAATCCGAAGACCTTCTTCACACACGCGGCATGGCTGGATCAGGCTTTCGCCCATTGTCCAATATTCCCCACTGCTGCCTCCCGTAGGAGTCTGGACCGTGTCTCAGTTCCAGTGTGACTGATCATCCTCTCAGACCAGTTACGGATCGTCGCCTTGGTGAGCCATTACCTCACCAACTAGCTAATCCGACCTAGGCTCATCTGATAGCGCAAGGCCCGAAGGTCCCCTGCTTTCTCCCGTAGGACGTATGCGGTATTAGCGTCCGTTTCCGAGCGTTATCCCCCACTACCAGGCAGATTCCTAGGCATTACTCACCCGTCCGCCGCTCGCCACCAGGTACAAGTACCCGTGCTGCCGCTCGACTTGCATGTGTTAGGCCTGCCGCCAGCGTTCAATCTGAGCCATGATCAAACTCTTCAGTTCAAACATCTTTGGGTTTTTAAGAAACCCTAAACTTGGCTCAGCAATCGTTGGTTACATCTTTGATTTCTCGCGGAGTAACTTGTGATGCTGATAATCTTGTTGACTATCAGTCTGACTCCACAAGCACCCACACGAATTGCTTGATTCAGTTGTTAAAGAGCGGTTGGTTAAGATCTTTCGTCTCAGCCGAGGCGCGCATTCTACAGCAGCCTCTGTTGCTGTCAAGCGGTTATTTTTCGAAGTTTTCAAAGTTTCCTTTGCAACTTCAACCACTTGCGCTTGCGATCTCTCGTTAGCGGGAGGCGAATTCTACAGCGTTACTCGCTGCTGTCAACACCTCTTTTACACCGCTTTCGACCGAGAAGATCGAATCGTCAAAAGAGCCAAACCACCTCGCTCTTTCAACTCCTTCTGGGCTTCGATGAACTGAAGCAACTCGCTGCCGAAAACTGCATAACTCATTGTTTACCAAGGAGTTTTCCGTTTCGACTGCGCCGGAAGTGGGGCGAATTATAGACTTCCAGAATCTGCCGTCAACACCTAATTCAAGCTTCACTCGGATTTGAGCGTAATACGTGCAAATGCCTTCTTCCCGGCCTGGCAAACGTGGGTCGCGCCCAGTACGTATATAAAAGTGCGATCGACAACCTCACCATCTATACGCACACCACCAGAACCTAGAAGGTCCCGCGCGACAGCCGAGTTCTTGACCAGGCCTGCCTTATTAAGGACAGCGGCAATCGGCATGTCTTCAGTAGCAGTCAATTCGATCTCCGGCAGATCGTCCGGCAGCTCGCCATCCTTCATACGGTTACCCGCCCCGCGGTGAGCATTGGCCGCAGCCTCTTCACCATGGAAACGTGCGACGATCTCTTCGGCTAGCTTGATCTTGATATCACGCGGATTGGCTCCCGCCTCGACATCGGCACGGAATGCATTGATCTCTTCCATGGAGCGAAAGCTGAGCAATTCGAAGTAGCGCCACATCAGCACATCCGGAATGGAAACCAGCTTGCCGTACATCACACCCGGCGCCTCCTGGATCCCCACGTAGTTGCCCAGGGACTTGGACATCTTCTTCACGCCATCCAGACCTTCGAGCAGCGGCATCGTCAGAATGCATTGAGCCTCTTGACCATATCCACGCTGCAGTTCACGCCCCATCAACAGGTTGAACTTCTGATCAGTACCACCCAGCTCGACATCAGCACGCAAAGCAACCGAGTCATAACCCTGAACCAGCGGATAGAGGAACTCGTGAATGGCAATTGGCTGATTGGTTGTGTATCGCTTGTCGAAATCGTCGCGCTCAAGCATGCGAGCCACGGTGTATTGCGAAGTCAGACGAATGAAGTCGGCTGGGCCCATCTGATCCATCCAGGTGGAGTTGAACGCCACTTCGGTCTTGGCTGGGTCAAGAATCTTGAAGACTTGAGTCTTGTAAGTCTCGGCATTCTCGAGAACCTGCTCACGGGTGAGCGGAGGACGTGTCGCGCTCTTGCCGCTTGGATCACCGATCATCCCGGTGAAGTCACCTATAAGGAAGATCACCTGATGCCCCAACTCCTGGAACTGGCGCAGCTTATTAATAAGCACAGTATGACCAAGGTGCAAATCCGGCGCGGTCGGATCGAAGCCTGCCTTAATACGTAGCGGCTGGCCACGCTTGAGCTTTTCGATCAGCTCGGACTCGACCAACAGTTCTTCTGCACCACGTTTAATCAGCGCTAGCTGCTCTTCAACCGACTTCATAACAGACCCGCAAGACTCGAATTCAAAGGGAACCAACCATACAAGATCGCGCGTCAAATACAAGTTTTGCCCGGCGCACGGACGCCAATCCGCGAACACAGCGTTCGCGGACTTGCTTCAGAGATGATTTGGTTATATTTTATACAGTTATTTCATCTTCATCATGTCATTCATCTTTTTCAATTCATCTTTTTCAAAGTCAAAAATTACCTATGACCAAAGAATCGTCTAAAGCGCCGCCGCTTTACCCGAAGACCCACCTGCTCGCAGCAAGTGGCATCGCCGCCCTTCTGAGCCTGGCGCTTCTGGTATTTCCTTCCAGTGATGTTGAAGCCAAAAAGACGACCCTGAGTCTTGAACTGGAAAGCCCCGCAGAACAACTGACACAAGATCAAGACGCTGCCGAGGCCGTCCAGGCCACAAATGAGCCAGCAGCTTCCCCTTTCGCGCAGATCGAAAACAGCGTCGAAGAACCACAGGAAACCGCTCAGGCCGCGCCCGTGCCGGCGCCTGTGATCGAAGAAAAAAAGTCTCCAAACCACAGGGAAGTGATCGTCTCTAAAGGCGACACCCTCTCCACACTGTTTGAAAAAGTCGGCCTTCCAACAGCTTTGGTGCATGAAGTACTGGCCAGCGACAAACAAGCCAAGCAGTTCAGCCGACTCAAACATGGCCAGAAACTCGAATTCGAACTGGGCCCCGATGGCCAGTTGACCAATCTGCACAGCAAGGTCAGCGACGTTGAAAGCATAACCCTCACCAAGAATGACAAGGGTTATGCATTCAACCGCATTACAGCCAAACCGACCGTGCGCTCTGCCTACGTTCATGGCGTAATCAACAGTTCGCTGTCGCAGTCCGCTGCGCGCGCCGGTTTGTCCCACAGCCTGACCATGGACATGGCCAGTGTGTTTGGTTATGACGTCGACTTCGCCCAGGACATTCGCCAAGGCGACCAGTTCGATGTCATCTACGAACAGAAAGTCATCAACGACAAGGTTGTCGGCAATGGCCCGATCCTTTCTGCACGTTTCACTAACCGCGGCAAGACCTACACCGCCGTGCGATACACCAATAAACAAGGCAACAGCAGCTACTACACTGCTGACGGCAACAGCATGCGCAAGGCGTTCATCCGTACCCCGGTGGATTTCGCCCGCATCAGCTCGAAGTTCTCCATGGGACGCAAACACCCGATCCTGAACAAGATCCGCGCCCACAAAGGTGTCGATTACGCGGCACCACGCGGTACGCCGATCAAGGCTGCCGGTGACGGAAAAGTATTGTTGGCGGGTCGTCGCGGCGGTTACGGCAACACCGTGATCATCCAGCACGGCAATACCTACCGCACGTTATATGGTCATATGCAGGGCTTCGCCAAAGGCGTCAAGACTGGCGGCAGCGTCAAGCAAGGCCAGGTGATTGGCTACATCGGCACCACTGGCCTCTCCACCGGCCCGCACTTGCACTACGAGTTCCAGGTCAATGGCGTGCACGTTGACCCACTAGGTCAGAAAGTTGCCATGGCTGATCCGATCTCCAAAGCTGAACGCGCACGTTTCCTCGCGCAGAGCCAACCGCTGATGGCGCGCATGGATCAAGAGAAATCCACGCAACTGGCTTCGAGAAAGCGCTAAACCATGACGTTTTATATAGGTGTGATGTCAGGGACCAGCCTCGACGGCCTGGACATAGCGCTGGTCGAGCTGGCCCCAGCGATCAAACTGATCGCCACGCACTACATTCCCATGCCTGACTCCCTGCGCACAGAGCTGCTTGGTTTGTGCGCCAGCGGCCCGGACGAGATTGCCCGCTCCGCCATCGCCCAGCAGAACTGGGTGAAACTGGCGGCACGGGGTATTCACACCCTCCTCGACCAACAAAAACTGAAACCCGAAGATATTCGCGCGATTGGCAGCCACGGCCAGACCATTCGCCACGAGCCGGCGCGCGGCTTTACTGTGCAGATTGGCAACCCTGCCCTTTTGACCGAGTTGACCGGTATCACCGTGGTCAGCGACTTTCGAAGCCGCGATGTGGCGGCTGGCGGACAAGGCGCCCCACTGGTTCCAGCCTTTCACGAAGCGTTGTTTGAAGAACGCGCAGGCAATCGCGCGGTATTGAACGTTGGCGGATTCAGCAACCTCAGCCTGATCGAGCCCGGCAAACCGGTTGCCGGTTTCGACTGCGGCCCGGGCAATGTTCTGCTGGATGCCTGGATTCACCAGCAACGCGGCGACAACTTTGATCGTGACGGCCAGTGGGCCGCCAGCGGCAAGGTCCAACCGGTTCTGCTGAACGAACTGCTGAGTGATCCATTTTTCGTGACCAAAGGCCCAAAGAGCACCGGCCGCGAAGTATTCAACCTTGCATGGCTGACACAGCATTTATCGAAACTGGCGACCTTTACCGCAGAAGACGTGCAGGCAACCCTGCTCGAACTGACCGCCCTGACTATTGTCGAGTCACTGCAAAGCGCTCAATCAGATACCCGGGAACTGTTGGTCTGCGGCGGCGGCGCCCATAACGCTACGCTGATGAACCGCTTGGCCAGCTTGCTGCCAAACACCAACGTCAGCAGCACCGCGGCTTTCGGTGTAGACCCGGACTGGGTCGAAGCCATGGCCTTCGCCTGGCTGGCCCATTGCTGCCTTGAAGGCATCGCAGCCAATCGCCCGAGCGTTACCGGTGCAAGTGGCCTGCGCGTACTCGGCGCCATCTACCCCGCTTGATCTGCACACAGCAAAACGCCGCGAAGCCCTGAGGCCACGCGGCGCTTGGTGATGCGATGATTGCGATCAGATCGAGAACGAAGATCCGCAGCCACACGTAGTGCTGGCGTTCGGATTCTTGATCACGAAGCGCGAACCTTCCAGACCTTCCTGATAATCCACCTCAGCACCTGCCAGGTACTGGAAGCTCATCGGATCGACCACCAGGCTGACACCTTCGCGCTCGACGATGGTGTCGTCATCGGCCACTTCTTCATCGAAGGTGAAGCCGTATTGAAACCCTGAACAACCGCCGCCCGTAACGAATACGCGCAGCTTCAAACGATCATTCCCCTCTTCATCGACCAGGCTCTTCACCTTGTGCGCGGCACCGTGGGTAAATTGCAAAGCCGTGGGGGTGAAGGATTCGACGCTCATGCTAACTATCTCCCGGCGTTACGCCGCCATAATGCGTGATGACGCGCATTATCCGCTTCTCCTAGAAAATCGGTCAACTATTGTTACGGTATATCAATCAACCCAATCGTAAGCCCCGAATGCAAAAAGGCCCGTCAGACGGGCCTTTTTTCTGAGCAGGAAAACCTTACGGCAGCATGCCTGCATGAGACAGACCCAAGCGCTCATCCAGACCAAACAGGATGTTCAGGTTCTGCACCGCCTGACCCGACGCGCCTTTGACCAGATTGTCGATCACCGACAACACCACCACCAGATCACCATCCTGCGGACGATGCACGGCGATACGGCAAACGTTGGCACCACGCACGCTGCGGGTTTCCGGATGGCTGCCGGCCGGCATGACATCGACGAACGGTTCGTTGGCATAGCGCTTTTCAAACAGCGCTTGCAGATCTACGGAGCGGTCCACGACTGTCGCGTAGAGCGTCGAGTGGATACCTCGAATCATTGGCGTCAGGTGCGGAACGAACGTCAGACCGACGTCCTTGCCCGCAGCACGACGCAGACCCTGGCGGATTTCCGGCAGATGACGGTGACCTTTGACCGCGTAAGCCTTCATGCTTTCCGACGTCTCGGCGTACAGCGAACCTACAGACGCGCCACGACCGGCACCACTGACGCCGGACTTGCAGTCGGCAATCAAGCGAGTGGTGTCAGCCAGACCTGCTTCAAGCAATGGCAGGAAACCCAATTGCGTAGCAGTCGGATAGCAACCCGGCACGGCGATCAGACGAGCCTGCTTGATCTGCTCGCGATTGACTTCCGGCAAGCCGTAAACCGCCTCTTCCAGCAGCTCCGGCGCGCCGTGCGGCTGACCGTACCACTTGGCCCACTCATCAGCGTCTTGCAGACGGAAGTCCGCCGACAGATCGATGACTTTGGTCCCAGCCGCCAACAGTTCGCCAGCCAGCGCATGGGCAACACCGTGAGGCGTGGCGAAGAACACCACGTCGCAAGCGCCCAGTGTCTTGATGTCCGGAACACTGAACGCCAGACCGTCGTAATGACCGCGCAGGTTCGGATACATATCAGCCACGGCCAGACCGGCCTCGGATCGGGAAGTGATGACTGCCACTTCAGCTTGCGGATGTTGCGCCAACAGACGCAGCAGTTCGACACCGGTGTAACCCGTGCCGCCGACGATACCGACCTTGACCATAAACCTGCCCTCAACGAACCCACTGGAAAGCCGTCGATAATAGGGCCCGTATCGTCCTGCGACAACCGGCAAGGTGACGTGCGGGCGCTCTACCCTCTACTATCTTCGCTACCGTGAACCTGGGAATAACTAAAAATGCTTTATCTGTGGCTTAAAGCGCTTCACATCGTCAGCATGGTCTGCTGGTTTGCCGCCCTGTTCTACCTGCCCCGCCTGTTCGTTTATCACGCCCAAAGTGAAGACACCGTCAGCAAGGAACGCTTCAGCATCATGGAGCGCAAGCTGTACCGCGGCATCATGGGGCCGGCGATGATCGCCACCCTGGTTTTCGGCATCGCTCTGATCGCCTTGAACCCCAGCATATTCAGTCAAGGTGCCTGGATTCACGCGAAGTTGACCCTGGTGGTGATCCTCATCGGCTACCACCACATGTGCGGCGCCCAGGTGAAACGTTTTGCCCGTGGCGAGAACACCCGCAGTCATGTCTTTTATCGCTGGTTCAATGAAGTGCCGGTTCTGATATTGCTGGCCATTGTAATTCTGGTCGTCGTCCGGCCGTTCTAACTCCAATAAGCACAACTCATCGGGGTACTTCCAATGTCGCTGCCCGCTCTGCTCGAACAACGCTTGCGTCTGCCGGTGGTGGCCGCGCCAATGTTCCTGATTTCCAACCCGCAGCTGGTGCTCGCCTGCTGCCGTAATGGCGTGGTGGGCAGCTTTCCTGCGCTGAATCAGCGCGAGAGCAGCGGTTTCAGGGCCTGGCTGGAAGAGATCGAAGCAGGGTTGGCGACAATAGAGAATCCGGCGCCTTATGCGGTGAACCTGATCGTCCACCACAGCAACCCGCGGCTGCAAGCGGACTTGGAGATCTGCATCGAGCACAAAGTGCCGATTGTGATCACCAGTCTCGGCGCCGTGAAAGAACTGGTCGATGCAGTGCACAGCTACGGCGGCCTGGTGTTCCATGACGTGACGACTCGTCGCCACGCAGAGAAAGCCGCCGCGGCCGGTGTCGACGGTTTGATCGCCGTGGCAGCGGGCGCCGGCGGACATGCCGGGACCTGGAGCCCGTTCTCGCTGATTGCCGAGATCCGCCAATTCTTCGACAAGACCCTGCTGCTGGCCGGCTGCCTGAACCACGGCCACGAGATTCTCGCGGCACAACTACTCGGTGCGGATCTGGCCTACTTCGGCACACGATTTATCGGCACCACCGAAAGTCATGCGCCTGACGCCTATAAAGAGATGCTGCTGACTGCCAGAGCCGCGGACATCGTCCATACTCCAGCGGTATCGGGAGTACCGGCGAGCTTTATGCGTCAGAGTCTTGAGGCTGCAGGTTTCGACATGGCCGCGTTGCAAGGCAAGGGTGAGGTGGACTTCGGCTCCAAACTCAAGCCCATGAGCGATGAAGCCAAAGCCTGGAAAACCGTCTGGTCCGCAGGACAGGGTGTCGGCGAGATCGATGACCTGCCAAGCGTCGATCAATTGGTCGCCCGCCTTGATGCCGAGTACCGCAAAGCGCTAGAGCTGGCGGCAGAGTTGCCCAAGCGCTGGCCACGCTGACGGGAAAACCAGGCCAGTCCATTCCGGCTGGCTTCACACTGCAAGGATGCCTCGTAATGAGCGAAAACCGTTTCAAGATCGTGTTCGACGGCGCTCTGCTGCCAGGTGTTGACGTCACCACCGCCAAGCTTAATCTCGCCGAGCTGTTCAAAACCGATGTGGCTGCCATCGAGCGGCTGTTCAGTGGCAAGCCGGTTGCGCTCAAACGCGACCTGTCGCAGGTCGATGCGCAGACCTATCTCCAGGCGCTGAACAAAACCGGTGTCGATGCCCGGATCGAATCCGAACCCTCGATCGAGCTGAACCTGGCTGACGTTCACGAACACGCCCCTGCCGTCGCGGCAGACCCCGAATCCCCTTACGCACCACCCCAGGCTACCGTTGGCGAAGCCTTGCCAGCGTTTTCCACACTCAAACCGTTCAGCTTCGAGGGTCGGATCGGCCGCTTGCGTTATCTGGCCTGGACGATGTCGCTGACCCTGGTGACTCTTGGCGTTGGCGCTGTGCTTGCTGTTTTCGGCTTGGCCCTTATCACTACGGACACTACCGCCGGCCTGATTCTCGGTGGCTTGCTGGTCTTCATTCTCTTCGTGGCGCTGGCGTTCGTCAGTATTCAGTTCAGTGTCCAGCGTCTGCACGATATCGGCTGGTCTGGCTGGCTCTGGCTACTGACGCTCGTACCGTTCGTGGGCAGCATCTTCCCGTTCGTAATGATGATTGTGCCGGGCAATAACACCGCCAATCGATACGGTGCGCCACCACCGCCCAACAGCACCGCGGTTAAAGTTCTGTCTTCATTGTGGCTGGTGTTTATCGCGATCCTGTTCATCGGCGGACTGAGCGGTGGCCTTACTACCATTCAGAGTGAGTATGAAAGTGCTACCCAGAGCAGCTATGAAAGTGACTCCGTGACCACCGAAGAGATCGAAGATCAAACCGCTGTGGAAGCAGAGTCCGCGCCAAATTCAGCCGACGATGCAGCCGAAGCAGCCCAGCCCCCTGTAGACTCTGCGAAAGAATGAACAGCGCTCCCCGCCCTTGACACCTGCGTCGTCGGCGCGGAGCTGTTGCGATGGAGAAATGCATGACCCGTTACGCACTGATCACTGGCGCTTCCAGCGGCATCGGCCTGGCGATGGCCGAAGCGCTGGCCCGGCGCGGCCGCAGTCTGATTCTGGTGGCCCGTCAGCGTGATCAGCTGGAAAGTATTGCAATTGAACTGACCCAACGTTTTGGCGTGGAAGTGCTGTTCCGAGCTTGTGACCTCGGCGAGCCGCTACGGCTGTCGGGTTTTCTGCTGGAGCTGGAGGAAGGTGACCGACAGATCGATTTGCTGGTCAACTGCGCCGGCATCGGCACCTGCGGGCCTTTCCTGGCTCAGGACTGGATGACCGAGCAGGACCTGATCGAAGTGAACATCCTTGCGCTCACTCGCCTGTGTCACGCGATCGGCAACAGTATGGCGCTGCAGGGCGGCGGGCAGATTTTGAATGTCGCCTCGGTTGCGGCGTTCCATCCCGGCCCGTGGATGAGTACTTATTACGCCAGCAAGGCTTATGTGCTGCATTTTTCCGAAGGGTTGCGCGTCGAACTGAAAAAATGCGCGGTCAAGGTCTCGGTGCTCTGCCCCGGCCCTACCCGCACGGCGTTTTTCCGCACCGCGCAATTGGACGCTAGCAAACTGGCCGACAGCAAAATGCTGATGAGCCCCGAGGAAGTCGCGCTCTACACCGTCCGCGCGCTGGAGAAAAATCGCGCCATTATTATTCCGGGTCGACGCAACCGCTGGCGCGCCTTCCTGCCGCGACTCGGCTCGCGCTGGCTGACCCGGACAATTGCCGGCATGGTCAACAAGGTTTACTGCCCGCGCTGATCGCCCCTCAAGGTAAAAGGCTGGGCTCGGGCATAACCCATGGTTACACTCAGGCCAGCCCAAACAACGGAGAAAAAAGCTGTGGATACTCTGTTCACCAAGATCATCAACCGGGAAATCCCGGCGAAGATCATTTACGAGGACGACCAGGTACTGGCCTTCCACGACATCGCCCCACAGGCACCCGTGCATTTTCTGGTGATTCCGAAAAAAGCGGTGCGCACACTTAACGACCTGACCGAGGACGACAAGGCATTGGCCGGGCATATTCTGTTCACCGCCCAGCGTCTGGCCCTGGAACTGGGTTGCGAAGAAGGCTTTCGCGTGGTCATGAACTGCAATCCATTGGGTGGGCAGACCGTCTATCACATACATATGCATGTATTGGGTCAGCGCCAGATGCATTGGCCGCCGGGCTGATCGCAGCAAGTTCCTGTGGGGGTGGGCAATCCCGCCCCCACTAGCACCTGCGTCGCAATGACTCAGCGCAAACCTTCCCCCGGCCGATTGGGTTAAACTGGCCGCCGAGATTTTTCCCGGAGGTCAGCATGACAACCCAACGTCACTACTCGCCGATTGACCGCCTTCTGCTACAAGCCGATGCCGCGATGCGCACCTTGCTGCCTTTCAGTGGCCAGCCGTACCGCCCTTCGCCCGCTATCGTGCAGCCGGATGCGCAAATGAGCGACGAAGATACCCGGCACGTCGCCGGCCTGATGCGCATCAACCATACCGGCGAAGTCTGTGCCCAGGCGCTGTATCAAGGTCAGGCCTTGACCGCCAAGCTGCCGCAAGTGCGCGCCGCCATGGAACACGCCGCCGAGGAAGAAATCGACCATCTGGTCTGGTGCGAACAACGCATAAAACAGCTAGGCAGCCATACCAGCATTCTCAATCCGCTGTTCTACGGCATGTCGTTCGGGATTGGCGCGGTAGCCGGGTTGATCAGCGATAAAGTCAGCCTGGGTTTCGTTGCGGCGACCGAGCATCAGGTCTGCAAACACCTCAACGAACACCTTGAGCAACTGCCTGCCGAGGATGAAAAGTCCCGGGCGATCCTCGAGCAGATGCGCATTGATGAAGAACACCACGCCGAAAGCGCGCTGGAGGCTGGGGGGTTCCGCTTTCCGGCACCGGTGAAGTTCGGCATGAGCCTGATGGCCAAGGTCATGACCAAGAGTACTTACCGGATCTGACCTCAGATGGCTTGCCCGCGATGGCAATCTCAAGGACGCAATCGCGGGCAAGCCTTACAGACATCAGCTTGGGATCGCGACCGTCCGCGCTGCTTTTACGGTAGTGGGATGTCGATTCAACCGAGCTCGATGATCTCGTAGTCGTGGGTAATTGCCACGCCAGCAGCCCCAAGCATGATCGACGCCGAGCAATACTTCTCGGCAGACAGCTCGATGGCGCGTTTGACCTGGGCTTCTTTCAAGCCTCGACCCTTGACCACGAAGTGCATATGGATCTTGGTGAAAACCTTAGGATCTTCGGTGGCGCGCTCAGCTTCGAGGAAGGCTTCGCAGCTTTCAACGGCCTGACGGGACTTCTTGAGGATGCTGACCACGTCAAAATTGCTGCAACCGCCAACACCCAGCAGGAGCATTTCCATCGGCCGGACACCCAGGTTGCGACCGCCGGCATCGGGCGGCCCGTCCATGACCACGACATGACCGCTGCCGGATTCGCCGAGGAACATGGCTTCGCCAGCCCATTGGATGCGTGCCTTCATCGCCAAGACTCCACTGTATAAAAAAGGGTCGCCAGCTTAGCACAGGGGCCTTGATTGACGACGCCTCGCCTTCCTACGACGCAAGCCGTTGCGCTGTAGGTAAATTCTCGAATATTGCAGGAAGTGTCTGTTAAGCTGGCGCCAATTCAATGGCGCATTGCCAGCAATCTCAGCGACTCATAAGAAAATCAAACACACCGTGAAGTCTTTTCGGGATACAACCATGGTTGCTATTACCCCAACACCCAAAATCAAAAACCTCGACAAGCTGTTGATGCACTGCCAGCGCCGTCGTTATGCAGCCAAAAGCAATATCATTTGTGCCGGCGACCGCTCGGAAAGCCTGTTCTTCATCATCAAGGGTTCGGTCACCATCCTGATCGAGGATGACGACGGCCGCGAAATGATCATTGCCTACCTGAACTCCGGAGACTTTTTCGGCGAGTTGGGCCTGTTCGAACAGGCCGGCCTGGAACAGGAACGCAGCGCCTGGGTGCGCGCCAAGATCGAATGCGAAGTCGCGGAGATCAGCTACGCAAAATTCCGCGAACTGTCCCAACAGGATCCAGACATTCTTTACGTGCTCAGCGGACAAATCGCACAGCGCCTGCGTAACACCACCCGCAAAGTGGGTGACCTTGCGTTCTTCGATGTTACCGGCCGCGTCGCACGCTGCCTCTTGGAACTGTGCAAGCAACCAGATGCAATGACCCATCCCGACGGCATGCAGATCAAGGTGACCCGTCAGGAAATCGGGCGGATTGTCGGTTGTTCACGTGAGATGGTCGGTCGCGTTCTCAAGGATCTGGAAGAGCGCAACCTGGTGGACGTCAAAGGCAAGACCATGGTGGTCTTCGGTACGCGCTAAACCCTGAACATGTCTGTCAGCAATTCGCGGTACAAACTGTCGAGTCGCCCCAACGCATCAGGTGCTGCATATTTTTCATGAAGAGCAATGTGGCTCTCGGCGCGAACCCGCGGTTCCAGGCCACAGGCTTCATTGAAACGGTTGACCGCAGCAACCATCGACTCACGCTCGTTATCGAGCAACAAAGCCCCGTGCACCAACCCTACCGGACGCGTACCACCCTTGCTCTGGCGCCAGCGTTGAGCCGTGCCGACCATTTTTCGCCCATCAAGGTTGACGTTGAAACGCCCATCACAGAATGCCCCCTCTATTTCGCCCAAAGACGAAACGCCGCCCAGTTCATCGAGTAACTGACAAATCGGATCGCAAAGCCGGCGATAACCGGCTTCGATGCGGTTCTGGTCACCCTCGCTACGCGGTGGCGCGTAGACCAGTGCAATGTTGATCGTCGAGGCCGATTGCGGCACCGGTTCACCGCCGGTTTCACGCAACAACACCGGCCAACCTGCCGCCGCCGACACTTCGCACGCGGCCTCGAACCCAGGCAGACGATTCAATCGTCGCGGCATGACCAGCGCCTTATCACTGGGTTGCCAGAACAGAAGGCCAAACTCCGAATCACCAGTGCACACATGCGCCAACAGATTCTGTTCGGCGAGCAGGCCGGCTTCGACGGTCAAGGCGATGGGCTGGGTCATGGCAGTAGACATCCTTTGTTTGGGGTATAAAAAAGCCGGCATCGCCGGCTTCTTCATCAAGTCACGTTCAGTCGAGTGTAGAACCGCTCACCGCGATACCACGCTCAGGAAAGAACAGACGCTGCAGCTCGGTGCCCGGGCTTTCGGCGCGCATGAACGCTTCGCCAACCAGGAACGCGTACACATCGCTGATTTCCATCAGTTCGACATCGGCCCGGTTGAGAATGCCACTTTCGGTGATCACCAAGCGATCACGCGGAATACGCGGCAACAGATCGAGGGTGGTTTCCAGATTGACTTCGAAAGTATGCAAGTTGCGGTTGTTTACGCCGACCAACGGAGTGTCGAGGGTTTTCAAGGCCCGCTCCAGCTCGTCGCCATCGTGAACTTCCACCAGCACATCGAGGCCGACACTTTTGGCGACGGCAGCCAACTCGGCCATTTTCACGTCATCCAGTGCGGAGACGATCAGCAGCACGCAGTCGGCGCCCAACGCTCGGGCTTCAATGATCTGATATGGATCGATCATGAAGTCCTTGCGGATCACCGGCAGTTTGCACGCGGCACGCGCCTGTTGCAGATACGCATCGGCGCCCTGGAAGTAATCGATATCGGTGAGCACTGACAGGCAGGTCGCGCCGCCCTTCTCGTAACTCTTGGCGATGTCGGCGGGAACGAAATTCTCGCGGATAACGCCTTTGCTCGGTGAAGCCTTCTTGATTTCTGCAATGACCGCTGGCTGCTTGAGCTTGGCCTGAGCCAACAGTGCCTGGGCAAAACCACGGGGTGCATCGGCCGCCTTGGCCAGACTTTCCAGCTCCGCCAGGCTTACGCGAGCGCTACGCTCAGCGACTTCCTGGACTTTTCGGGCCAGAATGTTTTCCAGAACCGTCGGTACACTCATCCCTCATTCTCCACTTTGAATACCGCGGTAAATGCACCCAACTCCTCCAGTTTTTCCCGAGCGAGGCCTGTGTGCAGCGCATCGTGCGCCAGGGCAACGCCTTCTTTCAAACTGCTGGCATGGTCGGCGGCGTAGAGCGCAGCACCGGCATTGAGCATAATCATTTCCGCGGCTTTCTGACCGTTCTCGGTCTTGCGCTTGCCCAGGGCATCACGAATCAGCTCCAGGGAAGCCGCCGGGCTATCCACTGCCAGACCGTGCAGGCTCTGGCTTTTCATGCCCAGGTCTTCTGGTTCGACCCAATACTCGGTGATCTGGTCATCCTTCAATTCCGCCACGAAGGTTGGCGCCGCCAGACTGAACTCGTCCAGGCCATCCTTCGAGTGCACTACCAACACGTGCTTGCTGCCCATACGTTGCAAGACTTCGGCCAGCGGCCGGCACAACGCCTGATTGAACACGCCCACCACCTGATGCTTCACGCCGGCCGGATTCGTAAGCGGGCCGAGCATGTTGAACAGCGTGCGCAAGCCCAGCTCGCGGCGCGGGCCTGCGGCGTGCTTCATGGCGCTGTGATGGGTCTGGGCGAACATGAAGCCGATGCCGACGTTGTCGATGCAGCGTGCGACCTGAACCGGCGTAAGGTTCAGGTAGATACCCGCCGCTTCCAGCAAATCGGCGCTGCCGCTTTTGCCCGAGACCGCACGGTTACCGTGCTTGGCCACCGTGCAACCGGCCGCCGCGACCACGAACGAGGAAGCGGTCGAGACGTTAAAAATGTTGGCGCCATCGCCACCGGTACCCACTACATCGACGACGCCGTCGAGGGTCTTGAGTTCGACCTTGTCCGCCAGCTCGCGCATGACCGACACGGCGCCGACGATTTCGTCGATGCTTTCACTCTTCATGCGCATGGCCATCATGAACGCGCCGATCTGCGCGTCCGTGCATTGACCGGTCATGATTTCGCGCATGACATCGCGCATCTCGTCGGTACTGAGGTCGAGCTGCTCGACGATACGGCTCAGGGCTGTCTTGATATTCATGAAAAGTCCTTAGCGCGTGCCGCCGGTTTGTTTGAGGAAATTAGCGAACAGCTCGTGGCCCTGTTCAGTGAGGATCGACTCAGGGTGAAACTGCACGCCCTCGATGTTCAGGGTCTTGTGGCGCAGGCCCATGATCTCGTCGACCGAGCCGTCTTCAAGCTGGGTCCAGGCGGTCAGCTCCAGGCAATCGGGCAGGGTTTCACGTTTGACGATCAGTGAATGATAGCGGGTGACTGTCAGCGGATGGTTCAGGCCTGCAAATACGCCTTTGTCCTCGTGGAACACCGGGCTGGTCTTGCCGTGCATGACCTGACGGGCACGCACCACATCGCCGCCAAAGGCCTGGCCGATGGACTGATGCCCCAGGCAAACGCCGAGAATCGGCAGTTTTCCGCCAAAATGCTTGATCACATCAATCGACACGCCGGCTTCGTTCGGCGTGCAAGGACCGGGTGAAACGACAATCCGCTCAGGGTTGAGGGCTTCGATTTCGGCAATGGTGAGCTCATCGTTGCGCACGACTTTGACCTGGGAGCCGAGCTCACCGAGGTATTGCACAACGTTGTAAGTAAAAGAGTCGTAGTTATCGATCATCAGCAACATGGCGTAAAAACCTCTTGAATTTACTGACTTTGAATACAGCCTTCGAAAGATTTACCCGCAGCTTCCTGCACTTTGTCAGTCGCTGGAGTCGCGCTGCAAAGCGGTTTGTCTTGCGGGTAAAGAAGGCAAAGCGGTAAAGATCCGGCCGGGCCGGCAGAAGGATTCAGGCGCGCCAACGCCAACGGGCGTGTGCCTTGATGACTTGATCCAGAAGTTTGCTGACGATCAACACGGGGAAGGTCTCATTTATACGTCTCGGCACAGTAACTTAGCTGGGCAGAGCGTGCAATATGGGGCGATCGAAGCTCTTGAAACAATTGATCGGTTCGCGCCGAACGGCAACAGGCCCTATAGTTTTTGGCACTATCGTTTTGCTCACTACAACAATAACAAACGGACTTGCTCATGATCAGACAGACATTGGCTGTACCGCTTGCCAGCTGCTTGCTCGCGATGGCCTGCACCCAGGCGATCGCAGCGCCCAACCCTTATTCGAATTTCATTGTCTTCGGCGATAGCCTTAACGATGCCGGGCAGTTTACCGACACGGGCGGCCCTCCCGGCTCGACCGTGCGCTTCACCAACCGAACCGGCCCGACTTACCGGAACGGCAGCGGCGAAGTCTACTCCGCCAACTCGACCCAACTGCTGGGCGAAAGGCTCGGCTTTTCACCGGACCAGACCGCCGCCTCGACCTCGGCGGCGCGTGCGAACCAGGGCCTGCCGGACGGGAACAACTGGGCCGTAGGCGGTTACCGCACGGACCAGATCCTCACCTCGATCACTAGCGTATCCGCCACGGGTGAACGCGCGCGCGCGGGCTATCTGCCGACAAACAACTTCAGCGCCGATCCGAATGCGCTGTATTACATCTCCGGGGGCGGGAACGATTTTCTTCAGGGACGCGTACAAAGTGGCGCCCAAGCGAATGCCGCTGCGGATCGACTGGCCAACAGCGTCCAGGTCCTGCAAACCGCCGGCGCCCGATACATCATGGTATGGCTGCTGCCCGACCTGGGTTTAACGCCCGCCATCAACGGCACGCCCCAGCAGACGCCTACTTCACTACTGAGCGCTGCTTTCAATCGGCAATTGGTCACTCGCCTCGCAGGGATCGATGCCGAAATCATCCCGTTGAACATTCCGCTGCTGTTGCAGGAAACCTTCGCCGATCCGGCTCGATTCGGTTTTGCTGCTGGCCAGAACCTGACAGCGACGTGCTTCAGCGGTAACAGCTGCACCGAAAACCCTGCGTATGGCATCAACAGTGCCACGCCGGACCCCGGCAAGCTGATTTATAACGATGGGGTTCATCCGACCGAAGCCGGGCAGAAACTCATTTCCGACTACGCCTATTCCTTGCTGGCGGCGCCGTGGGAGCTGACGTTGTTGCCGGAAATGGCCCACGCCACCTTGCGTGCGCACCAGGATGAACTGCGCAGCCAATGGCAATCGGACTGGGGGAACTGGCAGGCGGTCGGCCAATGGCGCGCGATTGTCGCCGGAGGCGGACAGCATCTGGATGTCGATAGCCAGAGCAGCGGCGCCAGCGCTGATGGCGACGGTTACAACCTGAACATCGGCGGCAGCTATCGGCTTAATGATGCCTGGCGCGTCGGTGTGGCGGCGGGTTTCTATCGTCAGAACCTGGAAGCAGGCAGTAACGATTCGGACTACAAACTCAACAACTACCTGGCCACCGCCTTCGCCCAGTTCCAGCAGAATCGCTGGTGGGCCGATGCCGCGTTGACCGGCGGCAAGCTGGATTACGACAACCTCAAACGCAAATTTGATCTGGGCGGCGGCGAAGGAGCGGAGAAAGGCGATACCGATGGTGATCTGTGGGCCTTCAGCACCCGCCTTGGCTACGACATTGCGCAACCGGGCAGCGAGTGGCACCTGTCGCCGTTCATCAGCGCTGATTACGCAAAAGTGGAAGTCGACGGCTATTCGGAAAACAGCACTCGCTCTACAGCGCTGACTTTTGATGATCAGACTCGCGATTCAAAACGTCTGGGCGCCGGTCTGCAGGGTAAGTATCAGATCACTCCACAGACTCAAGTGTTTGGTGAATACGCGTATGAGCATGAATACGAGGATGACACTCAGAAAGTAAATATCGCGCTCAACAGCCTGCCGTCCCTGGACTTCAAGCTGGACGGCTACACCCCGCAAAGCCACTTGAATCGCGTGAGCCTGGGGGTCAGTCACAAGTTGACGGCCGATCTGGCGTTGCGCGGTGGGTACACGTTCCGCAAGGATGATGACTTTACCCAGCAAGGGCTTACCGTCGGGGTTGCACTGGACTTCTGATCCGGTAAACAGCAGGCACAAAAAACGCGGCGCCCTCACGGGTGCCGCGTTTTTTTATGTAGTGAGTTTCTTGTGGGAGCTCAGCTTGCCGGGGTTTGCTCGGCCAGGGCTACGGCACGGAACATCGCCCGGCGCTTGTTCAGGGTTTCTTCCCATTCCAGCGCCGGCACCGAGTCGGCAACGATGCCGCCACCGGCCTGCACGTGCAGTTCGCCGTTCTTGATCACTGCGGTACGAATCGCGATCGCGGTGTCCATGTTGCCGTTCCAGGCGAAGTAGCCGACGGCACCGCCGTAGACACCACGCTTGACCGGTTCCAGTTCGTCGATGATTTCCATCGCGCGAATCTTCGGTGCGCCAGACAAGGTTCCCGCCGGCAGAATCGCCCGCAATGCGTCCATCGCGGTCAGGCCGGCCTTCAATTGACCGGTGACGTTGGACACGATGTGCATCACATTGGAATAACGCTCGATGACCATTTTTTCAGTGAGCTTCACCGAACCGATTTCCGAGACCCGACCGGTGTCGTTACGGCCCAGGTCGATCAGCATCAAGTGCTCGGCAATTTCCTTGTCGTCGGACAGCAGGTCTTTTTCCAGCGCCAGGTCCGCTTCTTCGCTGGCCCCGCGTGGGCGAGTGCCGGCGATCGGGCGCACGGTGATCAGGTTGTCTTCGACCCGCACCAGCACTTCCGGCGAACTGCCGACGACGTGGAAGTCGCCGAAGTTGAAGAAGTACATATAAGGCGTAGGGTTGAAGCAACGCAAAGCGCGGTACAAGTCGATGGGCGCAGCCTTGAAGTCGATCGACATGCGCTGGGACGGCACGACCTGCATGCAGTCACCGGCCAGGATGTATTCCTTGATGGTGTCGACGGCTTTTTCGTAATCGTCCTGGGTGAAGCTCGAACGAAACACTGGATCAGCCGATTGTTGCTTGCTGAAATCCAGGCCGCGGCGCGGGGTAATCGGCTGACGGAGTTTTTCCAGCAGCTCTTCCAGGCGCGCCTGACCTTGCTCGAAAGCATCGTCCTGCGAAGGATCGGCCAGGACAATCGCGTGCATCTTGCCCGCGAGGTTGTCGAACACGACCACCGCGTCGGAAACCATCAGCAGAATGTCCGGCACCCCCAGCGGATCCGGGTTCGGGCACTTGCCCAGACGCTTCTCCACATAGCGCACGCAGTCGTAACCGAAGTAACCCACCAGACCGCCATTGAAGCGCGGCAGGCCAGGAATGGTCGGCACGTTGTAGCGCGCTTTGAATGCTTCGACGAAGGCCAGCGGATCTTCGACTTCGTGGCTTTCGATCTCGATGCCGTCGTGGGTCACGCTGACGTGATGATCGTGAACCCGCAGCACGGTGCGGCACGGCAGGCCGATGATCGAGTAACGCCCCCACTTCTCCCCGCCCTGCACCGATTCCAGCAGGTAGGAGTTGGGCTCATCGGCCAGTTTCAGATAGATCGACAGCGGCGTGTCGAAGTCGGCCAGGGTTTCGCAGGCAAGCGGGATACGGTTGTAGCCGGCAGCGGCCAAACGCAGGAATTCTTCGCGGATCATGGGGTAGCCTCGTGGCTTGAGGGTCTGACAGTCAGGTATGCAAACGCGCCGGTATGCCGGCCAGGAACAAGTCAGGCGCGCCAACGCCAGCGGGCCAGGGCCTTGATGACTTTCATCCAGAGTTTGCGAGTGACCACCACGATGGCGTTTCCAGAAGGGGGTTGAACAGCGTCGGGCAACGTTATCTCAGCGGCTGGATCCAGGCAACCGCGAATTAACTTGCGCAGATCGTCAATCACCAGCGCCGGCGACTCTTCGGCAATCGGTCGACCATGGTTGTAGCCGTAACTGAGCGCCACGCATTTGACCCCCGCCGCTTTCGCCGCCAGCACATCGCTGCGCGAATCGCCGACGAACAAGGATTGCGACGCCGGGATGTTGGTCATTTTCATCACGAAAAACAGCGCGGCCGGGTCTGGTTTTTTCTGTGGCAGGGTGTCGCCACCGATGATCAAGCGGAAATAACGGCCGATTTTCATCTGATCCAGCAGCGGCGCGACGAAACGCTCCGGCTTGTTGGTGATCAGCGCCATCTCGACACCCTGCTTGTGCAGCCATTTCAAGGTATCGCGTACGCCGGGGTAGACCACCGTCAGTTCATGGCTTTGGGCGTAGGCCTCCATGAAAATTTCCAGCGCACCTTCGGCCTCGCCGTCATCTACCGCCGAATGGTCGATGCCACCGGCCAACGCGCGACGAACCAGCACCGGAGCACCGTTGCCCACCCACTCACGCACCGATTCGATGCCGGCAGGTTTTCGCCCGAGTTTGAGCAGCATGTTATCCACAGCCGCTGCGAGGTCGGGGACCGAATCGATCAGCGTGCCATCCAGATCGAACATCACCAGCCGTGGCAGAGACCCCGGAAACAACTGCTCAAAGCCACTCATGGGCGGGCCAGCGCCAGTTCGGAACGCATCTTTTCAATCACCTCTTGGTAGTTCGGCGCATTGAAGATCGCCGAGCCGGCGACGAAGGTGTCGGCGCCAGCAGCGGCGATCTCACGAATGTTGTTCACGTTCACGCCGCCGTCGATTTCCAGGCGGATATCGCGGCCGGAAGCATCGATCAGCGCCCGCGCTTCACGCAGTTTGTCGAGGGTGCCGGGGATGAACTTCTGCCCGCCAAAGCCCGGGTTGACGCTCATCAACAGGATCATGTCGACCTTGTCCATCACGTACTTGAGCACGTCCAGCGGCGTCGCCGGGTTGAACACCAGGCCCGACTTGCAGCCGCCTTCGCGGATCAGTTGCAGGGAGCGGTCGACGTGCTGCGAGGCTTCCGGGTGAAAAGTGATGTAGGTCGCGCCGGCTTCGATGAAGTCGCCGACGATGCGGTCCACCGGGCTGACCATCAAGTGTGCGTCGATCGGCGCGGTCACGCCGTACTTGCGCAGCGCGGCACACACCATCGGGCCGATGGTCAGGTTCGGCACGTAGTGGTTGTCCATGACATCGAAGTGCACGAAGTCGGCGCCAGCGGCCAGGACGTTGTCCACTTCTTCACCCAGGCGGGCGAAGTCGGCGGAGAGAATCGACGGAGCAATTACGAAGGGCTGCATGACGCACCTTTTTTGAGCAGAATCACGATGGCGCGCATTGTATACCTCATGCTTTGACCCGCGCACCGTGGCCGCGATGATCAGTAGGCCGCTCGGTAGATCTTCTCGATATCGATCGCACTCAATTTGCGCGGATTGTTGCGCATCAGGCGCTCGATTCCCGCCGCTTCCACGGCCATGGCCGGGATGGCATCTTCTGGAACGCCGAAGCTGTGCAGGCCCGGCGGGATTTCCACCGCGGCGCACAATTCGGTCATCGCCTCTACGGCCTTGTCCGCCGCGTCGTTGGCGCTCAAATGAGCGGTCTTCACCCCCATGGCCTCGGCGATATCCTGCATGCGCTCCACGCAGGCCATTTTGTTCCAGGTCATGACATACGGCAGCAGCAAGGCGTTGCTGACGCCATGGGCGATGTTGAAACGGCCGCCCAGCGGATACGCCAGCGCGTGGACCGCACCGACCCCGGCATTGCCGAACGCCATGCCGGCCATCAGGCTGGCGGTGGCCATGTCTTCGCGGGCCTGGAGATTGGATGGATTGGCGTAGGCCTTCGGCAGCGCCTTGGCGATGAGCTTGATGGCGCCGATGGCCAGCGCGTCGGTAATCGGTGAGGCGTTGAGCGACAGATAGGATTCGATGGCGTGCACCAGTGCATCCACGCCACTGGCAGCCGTGACACTGCGCGGACAGGTCAGGGTCATTTGCGGGCTGACCAGCGCCACATCCGGTAACAGATAGTCGCTGACGATGCCTTTCTTCAGCTGCGCGACCTTGTCGGAAAGGATCGCCACGTTGGTGACTTCCGAGCCGGTGCCGGCGGTGGTCGGAATGGCGATCAGCGGCGGGCCTTTGCGCGGCACCTGATCGATGCCGAACAGATCCTCCAGCGCCCCGTGATAACCGGCGTAGGCCGCGACACTTTTAGCGATGTCGATGGCACTGCCGCCACCGAGGCCGATCAGTCCGTCATGCCCGCCCTCGCGGTAGACCCGCATGCAATCTTCGACGATGGCGATTTCCGGATCTGGCAGCACGCGGTCGAAAATTTCGTAGGTTCGGTCGCCCAACTGCGCCAGCGCCAGCTCGACCGTGCCGGACTTGACCAGTGCGGCATCGGTGACGATCAGCGGGTTATCGATGTCCAGGCGTGTCAGTTCAGCCGCCAATTGCTCGATGGCAGCTGCGCCGGTGATCAGTTTGTGAGCGATTTTGAAAGAGGAAAGACTCATGTGCGCAGCCTCTTATAGATAGGGGAGCTGGGCACAAGAGTAGCTGGGGATTGGGGTTTGTCTGCTATTCAGGTCATGAATGATCATACCCGTAGCCTACCGATCGTTCCCACGCTCTGCGTGGGAATGCCTCAACGGACGCTCCGCGCTCGGCTCTCGATAGGACGCGGAGCGTCCCGGGCTGCATTCCCACGCGGAGCGTGGGAACGATCATTGCGGGTGGGTCAGACCTGGGCGGTGCGCAGTTTTTCGCTACGGCCGCGCAGCCATTCCAGGGTCAGCAGCAGGATCACCGAGAAGGCAATCAGCAACGTCGCCGCCGCCGCGATGGTCGGGCTGAGGTTTTCGCGGATGCCGCTGAACATCTGCCGTGGCAATGTCGCTTGCTCAGGACCGGCGAGGAACAGCGTCACCACTACTTCATCGAACGAAGTGGCGAAGGCAAACAGCGCACCAGAGATCACACCAGGCGCAATCAGCGGCAAGGTCACCCGACGGAACGCCGTCAGCGGTGAAGCGCCCAGGCTCGCAGCGGCGCGCACCAGGTTTTGGTTAAACCCCTGCAAGGTCGCCGACACCGTGATGATCACAAACGGCACACCCAGCACCGCATGTACCACGATCAGCGAGAAGAAACTGTTACCCAGGCCCAGTGGCGCAAAGAACAGATAGCTCGCCACACCGATGATCACCACCGGCACCACCATCGGCGAAATCACCAGCGCCATCACCAGCGGTTTGCCGGGGAAGTCGCCACGGGTCAGGCCGATAGCCGCCAGCGTACCGAAGATCATCGCCAACACAGTCGCCGCCGGAGCGACGATGATGCTGTTCTTCAACGCCCGCATCCATTCCGCCGAGGCGAAAAAGTCCTGATACCACTGCAGCGAAAAGCCTTGCAGCGGGTACACCAGGAAACTCCCGGAGTTGAACGACAGCGGAATGATCACCAGCACCGGCAGAATCAGGAACAACAGAATCAAGCCGCAGAGAATCCGCAAGCTGTAGAACCACACCCGTTCAATGGGCGACATATAAGGACTCAGCATTTCGTTCTCCCCTTAGCTCAGGCGCAGGCGACTGGCGCCCACCAGCCAGCTGTAAATCAGATAAAGCACCACGGTCGCCAACAGCAGCAGCCCACCGAGTGCGGTCGCCATGCCCCAGTTGATGCTGGTGTTGGTGTAGAAAGCGACGAAATAGCTGACCATCTGATCGTTCGGGCTGCCCAGCAAGGCCGGGGTGATGTAGTAGCCGATGGCGAGGATGAACACCAACAGGCAACCGGCGCCGACACCGGCATAGGTCTGCGGGAAGTACACCCGCCAGAAACTGGCGAACGGGTGGCAGCCGAGGGAAATCGCGGCGCGCATGTAGGTCGGCGAAATGCCTTTCATCACGCTGTAGATCGGCAGAATCATGAACGGCAGCAGGATGTGCACCATGGAGATGTAAACCCCGGTGCGGTTGAACACCAGTTCCAGCGGTTTATCGATGATGCCCATCGCCATCAGGCCGCTGTTGATCAAGCCGCCCGATTGCAGCAACACGATCCACGCGGCGACTCGCACCAGGATCGAAGTCCAGAACGGCAACAGCACCAGGATCATCAGCAGGTTGCTTTGCCGTGACGGCAGGTTCGCCAGCAGGTAGGCCAACGGATACGCCAGCACCAGGCAAATGGCGGTGATGATCAGACCCATCCAGAACGTCCGGGCAAAAATGTCGAGGTAGATCGCCTGATCGGGCGTGGCCGGGGCGATTTCGCCGAGGTCGTCGATACGGTGATCGACTGCCGCCAGCAAGTAATAAGGCGTGATGTTGCTGGTGTTGCGGCGCACGGCTTGCCAGTAGGCGGGATCGCCCCAGCGCTCGTCGAGAGCTTCCAGCGCTTCTTTATAAGAGGCCGGTTCGGTGGCGAACGGTAAGGCACGTGCGGTTTTGGTCAGCAGGCTGCGGTAGCCGGCCAATTCCATGTTCAAGCGTTTGGACAGGTCGCCCAATGTCTGATTCTTGCGGGCTTCAGCCAGGTCTTCGCTGGCGGCCTTGTAAACCGGTTCAGCGGGCAGGCCTCGGCCATCCCAACTGGCGATAGCCGCCACGGTGCGCGGCATGCCGCCGACCACTTCAGGGTTACCGACACTTTTGTAGAGCAGCGCCACGATGGGCACCAGGAACACCAGCAACAGAAACAGCACCAGCGGCGCGATCAAGGCTTGTGCTTTCCAGCGGTTGATCCGCTCGGCGTGCTTGAGCCGCTGCTTCAAGGTGGGGTCGGTGCCCGCGTTCAGGGGAATGGCGGTGGCCATGGCGTACTCCGGAAATCTTTGATCGTTACAGAGGCGACAAACGCCGCCTCGAACTTTTGGTACTGATCGTTCCCACGCTCTGCGTGGGAACGCATCCAGTGACGCTCTGCGTCACAGGGACGCGGAGCGTCCCGGGCGGCATTCCCACGCAGAGCGTGGGAACGATCATCCGGTGAACCGTCGTCCCGTGTGACTTGCTTACTTCGCAGCCCAGGAATTGAAGCGCTGTTCCAGTTGCTCACCGTTGTCAGCCCAGAAGCTGACGTCGATCTGCACCTGGTTGGCGATGTTTTCCGGGGTGGTCGGCATGTCTTTCAGGACATCCTTGGCCAGCAACGGTACGGCCTGAATGTTGGCCGGGCCGTAAGCGATGTTTTCCGAGTAGGTCTTCTGCTGCTGCGGCGCCACGGAGAACGCGATGAATTTCTTCGCCGCTTCGGCGCGCTTAGGGTCCAGACCTTTAGGGATGGCCCATGCGTCGAAGTCGTAGATACCGCCGTTCCACACGACTTTGAGGTTGCTTTCTTTCTGCACGGCAGCGATCCGGCCGTTGTAGGCCGAGCTCATGACCACGTCGCCGGAAGCGAGGTATTGCGGCGGTTGCGCGCCGGCTTCCCACCACTGGATGCTTGGCTTCAACTCATCGAGCTTCTTGAACGCGCGGTCCTGACCATCCTTGCCGGCCAGTACTTTGTAGACGTCTTTCGGCGCAACGCCGTCGGCCATCAGAGCGAATTCCAGGGTGTACTTGGCGCCTTTGCGCAGGCCACGTTTGCCCGGGAATGTCTTGGTGTCCCAGAAATCGACCCAACTGGTTGGCGCGGTTTTCAGCTTGTCGGCGTTGTAGGCCAGCACGGTCGACCACACGAAGAAGCCCACGCCGCATGGCTGGATGGCGCCTTTGACGTAGTCTTCGGTCTTGCCGAACAGCGCAGGATCGAGTTGCTCGAACATGTCTTCGTCGCAACCACGGGACAGTTCTGGCGATTCGACTTCTACCAGGTCCCAGGACACGCTCTTGGTGTCGACCATGGCTTTGACCTTGGCCATTTCACCGTTGTACTCGCCTGCCACGATCTTGCCGTTGCCTGCCGCTTCCCACGGTGCATAGAAGGCCTTGACCTGCGCCGCCTTGTTCGCCCCGCCAAAGGACACCACGGTCAGGTCCGGGCCCGCCGCCATTGCGTGTGCCGCACCGATCATGCCCATGACCAAAGCGGTGAATTTCAGGGATCTCAACATTTATTGTTCTCTCCACGTGCAGGGTTGGTGTTGTTGAAGCAGGGGGCGATCAATGCGCCTCTAAAAGTGGGTCGAGCGCGCGAACGTGTTCGACCTGCCAGCCAAGCGGTACCACATCCCCAACAGCCAGCGCGGGATCGAGCTCGGCAATCGGTTGTTTCACAAAGAAATCGCTCTTGCCGCAGACTTCCAGGCGAACCCGGACGTGGTCGCCCAGATAGATGAATTCCTCCACCCGCCCTGAGAAGCGGTTGACGCATTGATCGCTTGCGCCGTTGAGGCTGATGCGCTCGGGGCGAATCGACAGCGTGACGGGTTCGCCGGTCTTGCCGACGTTGACCGCCAGGGCTTCAACTTTTTCACCGCGCCCCAACTCAACCACGCAGCGGTCGCCGGTGTGGCTGTGCAAGCGGCCATTGAGGCGGTTGTTCTCGCCGATGAAATTGGCGACGAAAGTGTTTTTCGGCTCTTCGTAGAGGCTGCGCGGCGGCGCGATCTGCTGGATTTCGCCCTGATGGAACACGGCTACACGGTCGGACATGGTCAGGGCTTCGCCCTGGTCGTGGGTCACGTAGACCACGGTCACGCCGAGGCGCTGGTGCAGGTGCTTGATTTCCATCTGCATGTGTTCGCGCAGTTGTTTGTCGAGTGCGCCGAGGGGTTCGTCCATCAGCACCAGTTGCGGTTCGAACACCAACGCCCGGGCCAAAGCCACACGCTGCTGCTGACCGCCGGACAATTGCGCCGGATAACGCTGGGCGAAGGTGTCGAGCTGGACCATGCTCAGGACTTTTTTGACCTTGTCGCTGACGTCGCTCTTGTTCAAGCCGCGCACGGTCAACGGGAACGCCAGGTTCTCGGCAACGGTCATGTGCGGGAACAATGCGTAGTTCTGGAACACCATGCCGATGTCGCGTTTGTGCGGCGGCACGTTGTTGATGGAACGCCCGGCCAGCAGGATTTCGCCTGCGGTCGGTGTTTCGAAACCGGCGAGCATCATCAGGCTGGTGGTCTTGCCGGAGCCGGACGGTCCGAGCAGGGTGAGGAATTCGCCTTTGCGAATCTCCAGGTTGAGGTCTTTGACGATCAGGTTCTCGCCGTCGTAGCTTTTTTGCACTCCACGAAAGCTGACCAGAATATCGCTGGCCCCTGCGTTTGAATCGACCTGGCTCATACCCACACCTTTATTGTGATGACTGCTGTGGACTAAGCCTAGTGGACGCTGCCGACCACGCAAATCGGGGCGCAGGAGAGAATGGCCTCAGCAGGATGGAAGGTTGGGGGTAGGGATTGCCCTACAAGGATGGCGGGGATGGATAGGGGCAGCGACAAGCTTCAAGCTGCAAGCCGCAAGAACGGGTAAAAGCGGCTTTGCAGGATGTCGTAAATGGGCATGCGACCACTATCCCTGTGGGAGCGAGCCTGCTCGCGATTGCGGTCTGACATTCAACATTAATGTCGACTGATAGTCCGCTATCGCGAGCAGGCTCGCTCCCACAGGGGACAGCGGTGTTCTTAGAGAAGTTTGTGCTCCATGGCGTACTTCACCAGTTCCGCCAGGGAGGTGATGTTGAGTTTTTGCATCAGCCGCGCCTTATGGGTGCTGATGGTTTTGCTGCTCAGGGCCAGTTGCTGGGCGATGTCGTTGACGTTGGCGCCCTGGGCCAGACGTTCGAACACCGAGAATTCACGCTCGGACAACAACGAGTGCAACGGCCGCGAATCGGTCAGGCCGACTTCGAAGACCATGCGGTCGGCCAGGTCCGGGTCGATGTAGCGCCCGCCCGCCGCGACCTTGCGGATCGCCGTCAGCAGCAGTGCCGGATCGCTGTCCTTGGTCGCATAACCCGCGGCGCCGACCTTCAACGCACGAGCGGCCATTTGCGCTTCGTCGTGCATCGACAACACCAGAATCGCCGGCGGATTGTTCAGCGCGCGAATCCGCGGAATCGCTTCCAGCCCGTTAACCCCGGGCATGGAGATGTCCAGCAAGACCACTTCACAGGGAACATGACGCAAGGTCTCAAGCAACTGCTCGCCATTGCTCGCCTCCCCTACCACCAGCAAATCCTTGGCCAGGCCGATCAATTGCTTGATGCCTTCGCGGACGATGGTGTGGTCTTCGGCTACCAGTACACGGATCACTTACTTCTCCTCATCCAGCGGCACTCGCACGCTCAGGGTCGTGCCTTCACCCGGTTCACTCTCAAGCAACAACTGCCCGCCCATGATCAACACTCGCTCGCGCATGCCGACCACCCCGAAGGAGGTTGACCTACCGGTGGCAGGGACAAATCCTACGCCATCATCGCTGACGGTCAGACACAACTCGTCACCTTCAAGCACCAGCGTCAGTTCAACAGTATGCGCCTGGGCATGGCGCATGACATTGGTCAGCGCTTCCTGAAGGATCCTAAACAGACCAATCGCCTTGGCATCACTGAGCAGCGGCAGGTTCTCCGGCACCTGCACCAGACACGGAATCTGCGTGCGCGCCTCGAATCGGCGGGCCTGCCATTCGATAGCCGAGGCGATCCCGGCGTCGAGAATCGGCGGCCGCAGCGCCGTGGCCACGTCGCGTACCAATTGGAACAGCTGCGCGATCAGTCGCTTCATGCTGTTCAAGCGCTCGTTCAGACCAGGGTCGAGCTGGGCGTAGGCCAATTCGCACATGGAGGTTTCCAGCTTCAACACGGTAAGCATCTGACCCAGTTCGTCGTGAACTTCCCGGGCGATGCGGGCCTTTTCCTCTTCCCGCACGCTCTCCAGGTGAGCGGACAATTCACGCAACTGTTCGCGAGAGCTGGCCAGCTCCAGTTCGATGCGCTTGCTCTCGCTGATGTCCCAGACGATCCCGTCCCAGACATAGGCGCCGTCTTCGAGTCGGCGGGTGATGGCCTTGATCTCGGCCCAGCGCTGTTCGCCGGAACGGGTGAGAATCCGTCCCTGCCATGACCAGTCACTGTCGGTGTCCAGCGCATGGTCCTGGGTTTGGTGATAACTGGCCTTGTCGTCCGGGTGCACCAGGCTGCGCAAGCCTTTGTCGCGATGGGCCAGGGTGGCCGGCGCGTAACCGACCAGGCTCTCGCTGCCTTCACTGATATAGGCAAAGTCGATCTGCCCCGTCACCGGCGCCCGTTCCAGACGAAAGACCAGCCCCGGAACGTTGGCGGCGATCCCTTGCAGACGCGCCTCGCTTTCCTGCAGAGCAGCCAATGCACGACGGCGCTCGGTGACGTCATTGAGGTAAACCACCAGGTATTCGCTGTCGCGAAACCGCAAAAAGCTCAGCGAAACATCCACCGGCAGGTTGCTGCCATCCGCCCGTATGCAGTTGGTTTCGAAACTTTGCGGGCCGTCCTCGCTGGCCCGGGCGCGCTTCCACAGGTTCAGCCAGCGGTCCATGTGCAAGCCGGGCTCGAAGTCGATCAGCGGCCGATCAATGATCCCGCCCGCCGGATAACCCAGCATGGTTTCGGCCGCGCGATTGGCGTAGCGCACATGGCTGTCCCAGTTGACCCAAAGGATGCCGACAGTGCTCTGGTCGATGGAAAACTGGGTGAGGCGCAAGGCTTCTTCGCTGGCGGCACGCAAGGCAATGTCTTCACGCGCGGCCCGCAAACGATGCTCAAGACTGTGCTGCTGCCGACGCTGCCAGAACACGATGGCCATGCTGCTCAGCATCAGCACCGCCAGCAACAGGCAAAGGTTTTGCCAGAACCCCGGGGACTCGGTCAGCCGCGGGTACTTGGGTTGCAGCCATTGGTTGTGCAGCTGCTCCAGGTCCTTGGCCGGGATCGCCCGCAGCGCGCTTTCGACGATGCCGGCCAGTTCTGGCCAATCCCGGCGCGTGGCCACCCGCAACAGTTGCGGCAAGCCGATATCACCGACCACCACCAGCCCGGCGAACTCAGGTTCGGCAGACAAACGCCCCAACTGCGCTTCGTCGACCACGGCGTAACTGGCCTGCTGACTCAATAACAGTTGCAGTGCCTGGCGTTCGATCGGTACGCCTTGAAGGTTCAGGTGCGGGTAATTACTGCGCAGGTATTCTGCGGTGGCACCGGGCATGCGCACGGCGACGCGGGTCTGGCTGTCGAGTTTTTCCAGCTCGACCACGCCGGTGCTTTTCTGGTCGCTGACCACCAGTTGCGGCACCCGCATGTACGGGTCGGAAAACTGCCAGAGCCGCAAGCCACCGGGGGTTTGGGTCAGCCCCGGAGCGATGTCGATTTCACCCTCGCGCGCGGCGGCTTCCAGTTGCGCCAGGTCGGGAAAGTTGCGCCAGCTCAGCTCGACCTTGAGCGCCTTGGCCAGCCACTTCATCAGCTCGACATTGACCCCGGACAAACGCTGCAAACGGCGATCGTATTGGGCGTAGGGCACCTGCAACACCAGCCCCACGCGCAATTCGCCATGCTGCGCCAGCCATTGCTGCTGGCCTGCGGACAATTGCGCGACGTGCACCGGGGGCGCGGGAGCCGCCCAGCCCATCAAGGGAAACCACAAACAGCCGATAACCCACAGGCAGCGAAAACGCATCATCGAAATCTCACACACTGACAAATACTGACCAACCCATTAGGCTGCCGGAATAACTTCTGGCCTGGAATATCCGATGCCCCCTGTCTACCGCCTGGCACTGCCAGCATTGTGCCTGTCGCTGATCCTGCCATGCGCCTTTTCTGTCGAGGCCGCCGACCCGGCACCTGCCGCAATGCAAACACCCGCAGAAGAAAAACCGATCGAGCGCCAGCCGCTGCTTGAGCGTAGTCAGGAAGAGGCGTCTGCACTTGAGCGACAGATCCCGGCTCAGGAACAACAGCAATTGCAAGCAGGCAGCGACACGTTTCTGGCCTTGTGGAAACCGGCCAATACCGCCGAACCCAAAGGCGCGGTGATTATCATCCCGGGGGCCGGCGAAACCGTTGACTGGCCGCAAGCAATCGGTCCATTGCGCCGTAAATTGCCGGACGCCGAGTGGAGCAGCCTGAGTATCACCCTGCCGGACCTGCAAAGCGATGCCATCGCGCCGCGTATCGTCGAAGTCGCACCCACACCAAAAGCCGCTGACCCTGGCAGCAAAGACTCGACCACCGCCGCGCCCATTGAACAAGCAGCGGGAGGTGAAGCGGAGGTGGCGGACAAGGCGATCGCCGAAACCACCGAGGAACAGGCCAAAGCCGACGCCGAACGAATCTTCGCCCGCATCGACGCCGCGATTGCCTACGCCGAACAGCAAAGCGCTCGCCGCATTGTCCTGCTGGGGCATGGCACTGGCGCCTACTGGGCCGCGCGATACCTGAGCGAGAAGCAGCCCTCGCAAGTGGAGAAATTTGTGATGGTCGCCGCTCAGATGCCGGCGAAAGCCAAACCAGAGCTGGTCGAACTGACACCGACCCTGAAGCTGCCCACCGCAGACATTTTCTATATGGACAAGCCGCTGGATCGCAACCTGGCGCTTGAGCGCTTGCAAGCCAGCAAACGCTTGAAGACTGTGGGGTTCAGTCAGGTTTCGCTCAAGGCGTTGCCGGGTAATTCCAAGGCTGAGCAAGAGCAACTGTTCCGTCGGGTGCGGGGTTGGTTGAGTCCACAGAACGCGGTCAACTGATAGACCGCGTCGCCCCCTTCGCGAGCAGGCTCACTCCCACAGTTGATCTCGGTCGTACGCACATTCTGCGTCCGCTGAAGATTCAATGTGGGAGCGACGGTGCGACGATTCGACCTGCTCGCGATGGCGGCTTCAGAGACAACACAATCTGGTGCCCTAACGAAAATCCCGCCGTTCACGGATCAATGTGTAGGCGCTATGCAGTTCGCGGGTCTTGTCAGTGGCTTCGCGCACCTGCAGCGCCGTCGCACCGCTGCCGGCGATCTTGTCCGGGTGATGGCGACTCAGCAGGCGTCGATAAGCACGCTTGATCTGCGCCGGCTCGGTGGTCGCCGAAACGCCCAGAAGCCGCAGGGCATCCTGATAGGTCAGCGCGCTGCCGGTCTTTACAAACTTGTGCTGCTCGTAATCGGCCGCCAGAGCCTGCACCTGTTGTGACGTCCAGCCCAGCCATTTACCCCACTGCCTGATCAGCTCTCGCTCAGCACTGCCGGCGCGGCCATCCGCCCAGATCATCCGCCAGCAGGCGCGCAAGACGCCTTCGGCCGCATGAGGCTGAGTGCTCAAGCGGCGCAAATAACCGCGCAACCGGTCATTTCCCGACTTGCCGCGATTGAACGCGGCAATGGCCCGGCGCTGGGCCGACTCGGTCATGTCCAGAGAACGCATTTCCTGACGAGCCTGCTGGATGTGGCCCTCGACCACCCTGCCATCGCTCTTGGCCAGGCGTCCCAACAACACAAACAGCAGTTCATCATTGCGCAGCACCGAGCGGCCACCGAGCCTTTCTCGCAAGTGCGCCCAGCTCTGTATGTGCAAATGCCGATCCAGCACCTGCCCCAACAAGGCGCCCAGCATGGCCCCCGGAATGCTGGCGATGTAAAAGCCCGCTCCGGCTCCAATCAGAGTCCCTGGCCACAACATGTCAGCGTCTCGCTTCTAACAGGGTTTCGACTTCAGCCAGACGTTCGTGAGTGCCAACATCCACCCAATGTCCCTTCAAGTGCTCGCCGGTGACCTGTCCATCGGCCATGGCCTTGCGCAGCAGCGGTGCAAGCTTGAAGGCACCGGCGGAGCAACCGTCGAACAGCTGCGGATGCAGGACCGCGATGCCGCTGTAGGTCAGGGTTGCAGTGTCCGGTTGACCGTCGCGTACTTGCCCGTCGATCAGACTGAAATCGCCGGTCGGGTGATGGGCAGGGTTGTCCGCCAACACCAAATGCGCCAGCCCGGTGATGGGTTGATGCAACACGCTGAAGTCGTAGTCGGTCCAGATGTCACCGTTGACCACCATAAAGGCCTCATCACCCAGCAACGGCAGCGCGCGGAAAATCCCGCCGCCGGTTTCCAGTGGCTCACCTTCCGGCGAATACTGAATGCGTACGCCATATTGCGAGCCATCGCCCAGGTAGTTTTCGATCAACTGGCCGAGCCAGGCATGGTTGATCACCACCTCGGTAAACCCCGCCACCGCCAAGGCTTTCAAGTGATACTCGATCAACGGTATGCCGCCAGCGCGAACCAGCGGTTTCGGCGTGGTCAGGGTCAGCGGGCGCATGCGCTCGCCTTTTCCTGCGGCCAGAATCATTGCCTTCATGCATTCGCTCCAGCACGCAGACTCAGCAGCAACACATCCAGCTCGGCCAATTCAGGACGGCGGGCGATCACGGCATCTATATAGGCAAAGAAGCGTGGCACATCGCTGAGATAACGTGGCTTGCCGTCACGGTGGCAGATGCGGGCAAAGATGCCGATCACTTTCAGGTGCCGCTGCACGCCCATCAGGTCACTGGCCCGCAGGAAATCTTCGAAGTCGGGCTGAACCGGGATTCCGAGATCGCCCGCTTGCTGCCAGTAAGCTTCCAGCCAGCCGCGCACGCGTTCCTCGGGCCAGCTGAGGAATGCATCCTTGAACAGGCAGGTCACGTCGTAGGTCACCGGACCATAGACGGCGTCCTGGAAATCCAGCACGCCAGGGTTGGGCTCGCTGAGCATCAGGTTGCGCGGCATGTAATCGCGGTGCACCAGCACTTTGGGCTGGGCCAGTGCGCTGTCGATCAATAGCTCGGTCACGTTCTGCCAGAGCACTTGCTGCGCCGAGTCGAACTCGATGCCCAACTCGCGCTTCACGTACCACTCAGGGAACAATTCCAGCTCGCGACGAAGCAGCGCCACGTCATAACTTGGCAGCGGCGCAACCATCGGCAACTGCTGAAAAGCCAGCAACGCTTGCAGGGCATCCTTGAACAAATCGTCGGCATTTTCGCTGTCGATCACGTCGAGGTAGGTCTTGTTGCCCAGGTCATTGAGCAAAAGAAAACCACGTTCGAGGTCTTCAGCATAAATTTTCGGAACATTTATTCCGGATTTCCCCAGTAAAAAAGCGATATCCACGAAGGGTTTACAGTTTTCCTGGGGCGGTGGCGCGTCCATCACGACAAAGCTTCGGCCCTCGCCTTCCCAACGAAAATACCGTCGAAAACTCGCATCGCTACTGGCCGCGGTCAACGTGGCCGGGGGTACGGCACCCCAACCCTGCTCTGCAAATAGGACAGCCAATTGCTCATCGAGCCAAACTTTCAGGTGTTGCAAACGTACATCTTGATCAGGCATTGCAAGGGTCTCCGACGGCGCTAGCCGTCAAGCGGGTCATGCTTTATTATCCAGCATCTTTTTCAGACCATCGAGAGGCGTGCGGCCCACACCGCGGGCAGATGGCACGCAGGAAGCCCGGACTAATAAGATGGCATTGAAATCCCCCGCGTTTCGTAAAAAATTTCCGTTGTTGGTTACCGGCAGTCTGCTGGCCCTGCAACCTCTAGCCACTTCGTTCGTGGTCGCCGCGGAACAGTATGACTGCTCAGTCTCTGCTTCGGGTGCCTGGAACTGTGCGCCCAAATCTCCAGCAGCTGCGCTGCCACCGCGCCCCGTCCATGACGGCAGTGCGGCGGCAACCACCAGCGGTGAGACTCCGGCTGACAGCGGTTCAAGTCAAGACACCGGCGCCAAGCCTGTGCTGGTGACCGAAGCCAAGGGCCGCGGCCTGAAGTCGCGTAGCGAAGACTACAGTCACCTCGACTGGGTTCCGCGCGAGAAGCTCACTGCAGCGCAATTGGCCGAAACCGGTCCTTACTGCGCTGGTTCCTATATCGAACCGATTCGTCCTGGCATGAATGACAAGACGAATAAAAGTGACGCTCCGACCTTCCTCGGCGCCAAAGCCTCTCGCTATAAGCAGGATGAGCAAGTCGCGACCCTCGCGGGTGACGTGGTCATGCGCCAGGGCAGCATGCAGGTCGAAGCCGACGAAGCGAACCTTTACCAGGCCGAGAGCCGTGGCGAACTGAGCGGCAACGTCCGTGTTCGCGACAACGGCGCACTGATCGTTGGCGACCACGCCGACGTGCAGCTCGACACCGGTGAAGCCAAGGTCGACAACGCCGAATACGTGATGCACAAATCCCGTATCCGCGGCAGTGCGCTGTACGCCAAGCGTGCCGAGAACGCGATCATCCGCCTCAAGGATGGTACGTACACCACGTGCGAACCGGACAGCAACGCCTGGCAGCTCAAGGGCAACAACATCACCTTGAACCCGGCCACCGGCTTCGGTACCGCGACCAACGTGACGCTGCGGGTCAAGGACATTCCGGTCCTGTACACGCCGTATATCTATTTCCCGATCGACGACCGTCGCCAGTCCGGTTTCCTGCCGCCGACCATCGGCACCGGCACCGATACCGGCTTCTTGCTGGTCACACCGTATTACTTCAACCTGGCACCCAACTACGATGCCACGTTGTACCCGCGCTACATGAGCAAGCACGGCTTGTTGATGGAAGGCGAGTTCCGTTACCTGACCCCGTCCAGCGAAGGTCAGTTCGGCGCCGCGTACCTCAACGACGAAGACACCGACCGCAGTGGTCAGACCGACTACCAGAAAAACCGCTACATGTATAACTGGCAGCACAAGGGCGGTCTCGACTCGCGCGTTCTGACCCAGGTCGATTACACCAAGATCAGCGATCCGTATTACTTCCAGGATCTGCAGACTGACCAGATCGGTGTGAAAAGTTCTGACTTCGTGAACCAGCAGGGTTCTGTCACCTATCGTGGCGACAGCTACACCGCTCGTGTGAACGCACAGGCTTATCAACTCGCAACCGTTTCGGACATTACCCCGTACGACCGCTTGCCGCAGATCACTTTCGTGGGTCAGTTGCCGACTCACCCAGGTGGCCTGAATTTCGATTACGAGACAGAAGTCGTTCGATTTGACCGTGACTTGAAGGACGGCAACTTCGTAAACGAAGATGGCTCTATTGAACCGCGTCTTGATAACAACGTTACCGGACTGGCACGTGCCAATGGCGACCGTTTGAATCTCAAACCGGGTGTCAGCCTGCCGTTGGACTGGACTTATGGCTTCGTGAAGCCATCGCTCAAGTACCAATACACCCAGTACCAACTGGATCTGGACGGTACCGGCAAAAGCCAGATTGACGCGCAAACCGCAGAACAGCAAAAGCTCAACGGTACCTTCAGCAGCAGCCAGAACCGTGGTGTGCCGATTGCCAGCATCGATAGCGGCCTGTACTTCGATCGCAATACCCAATGGTTCGGCAAGAATTATCGCCAGACCTTGGAACCGCGCCTGTTCTACCTGTACGTCCCTGAAACGGATCAGGAAGACATTCCGGTCTTCGACACCAGCGAATACACCTTCAACTATGCGTCGTTGTTCCGTGACAACCGCTTCTCTGGCTCCGACCGCGTCGGCGACGAGAACAAACTGTCCTTGGGCGTAACCAACCGCTGGATCGAAGACAATGGCTTCGAACGTCAACGCATCAGCGTTGGTCAGGCCGTGTACTTCAAGGATCGTGAAGTTCAGTTGCCGGGTATCGATGCAAAAACCCGTGACGATGCGCAGGCTAACGTCTCGCCATACGCGCTTGAATATGAATACCGCTGGAATCGCGATTGGCGCACGACGGCCGATTACAACTGGGACCCGGACAGCCGCAGCCCTCGCTCGGGCAGCGCGATGTTCCACTACCAGCCTGAAGACAACCCGAACAAGGTCATCAACGCCGGCTATCGCTATCGTAATGACCAGGTCCGTTACGACCAGAACACCGGTAAATGGCAAGTGGGCGGCGGTGACTACGGCACCCCGGGCCAACCTGGCTACGTGAAGGACTACTACAAGATCCAACAGCACGATTTCTCGGTGATCTGGCCGATCGTGCCGCAATGGAACGCCATCAGCCGCTGGCAGTATGACTACAACCGTAACCGTACCCTGGAAGCTTTCGGTGGTTTCGAGTACGACAACTGCTGCTGGAAACTGCGCCTGATCAACCGTTACTGGGTTTCGTATGACGAGTTCAGTCAGAACGCCCCGGAAAACGAAAAAGGCGACCACGGCATCTTCCTACAAATTGTTCTGAAGGGACTCGGCGGCCTCACCGGCGCCAAAGTAGAGAGCTTCCTCGACAAAGGCATCCAAGGTTATCGTGAACGTGAAGACCAAGCTTTCTGATTGTCTGCGCCCGCTGATGCTGGGCGCGCTGTTCCTGGGTACCGCGGCGAACGCCGCGGTGGAGTCCATCGATAAAGTGGTGGCCATTGTCGATAACGACGTGGTCATGCAGAGCCAACTGGACCAACGGGTTCATGAAGTTCAGCAAACCATCGCCAAGCGCGGTGCTGCAGTACCGCCGGCCAACGTGCTGGATCAGCAGGTACTTGAACGCCTGATCGTCGAAAACCTGCAACTGCAGATCGGCGAACGTTCCGGCATCCGCATTACCGATGAAGAACTGAACCAGGCTGTCGGCACCATTGCCCAGCGCAACAACATGTCCGTGGATCAATTCCGCGCCGCTCTGACTCGCGACGGTCTGTCTTACGACGACGCTCGAGACCAGATTCGCCGCGAAATGATCATCAGCCGTGTGCGTCAGCGTCGTGTGGCCGAGCGTATCCAGGTTTCCGAACAGGAAGTGAAGAACTTCCTCGCTTCCGACCTTGGCAAAATGCAGCTGTCCGAAGAATTCCGCCTGGCCAACATCCTGATTCCTACGCCGGAAAGCGCCAACTCCGACGCGATTCAGAATGCAGCCAAGCAAGCCGACGCGGTTTACCAGCAACTCCAGCAAGGCGCTGACTTCGGTCAGTTGGCAATCGCCAAATCCGCCAGCGAAACCGCACTGGAAGGCGGCGACATGGGCTGGCGTAAAGCCGCTCAACTGCCACCTCCGTTCGATCGCCTGCTGGGCACCATGGCAGTGGGTGATGTGACCCAACCTATGCGAACCCCGGGCGGCTTCATCATTTTGAAGATCCTCGACAAGCGTGGCGGCGAAACCCAGGTGCGTGACGAAGTGCACGTGCGCCATATCCTGGTCAAACCAAGCCCGATCCGCGACGAAGCAAAAACCAAAGCGCTCGCTGAGTCCCTCTACTCCCGCATCGAATCGGGCGAAGACTTCGGCGAACTGGCGAAAAGCTTCTCGGAAGATCCAGGTTCCGCCCTCAACGGTGGCGACCTGAACTGGATTGATCCGAATGCACTGGTTCCCGAGTTCCGCGAAGTGATGGCCAAGACCCCACAAGGTCAGCTGTCCAAGCCGTTCCAGACTCAATATGGCTGGCACGTTCTGGAAGTCCTTGGCCGTCGAGCCACTGACAGCACCAGCCAGGCCCGTGAGCAGCAAGCCATGACCGTATTGCGTAACCGCAAATATGATGAAGAGCTGCAAACCTGGCTGCGTCAGATCCGTGACGAAGCGTACGTAGAGATCAAACTCCCTGGTGCAGACCAGGCAGCGCAGTGAAACCCAAACGTTTCGCGCTGACACCCGGCGAACCGGCCGGCATAGGTCCCGACCTGTGCCTGCTGCTCGCCTCGCAAGCCCAGCCACATCCCCTGATTGCCATTACCAGCCGCGACCTGCTCCTCGAGCGGGCCGTGCAGCTGGGTGTGGTCGTCGATTTGCTGCCGGTAACCCCGGACCGCTGGCCGGATGTACCCGCGCCAGCCAACAGCCTGTATGTCTGGGATACACCGCTCAACGCCAAGGTCACTGCCGGGCAACTGGACAAGGCCAACGCGGCTTTCGTTCTGGAAACCCTGACCCGAGCGGGCCAAGGCTGCCTGGACGGGCATTTTGCCGGCATGATCACCGCCCCTGTGCACAAGGGCGTGATCAATGAATCCGGGATCGCGTTTTCGGGGCATACGGAATTTCTCGCCGACCTGACCCATACCGCACAAGTGGTAATGATGCTCGCCACTCGCGGATTACGCGTGGCGCTGGTCACCACTCACCTGCCCCTTCGCGAGATTGCCGATGCGATCACCCCGGAGCGCCTGGAACGGGTCACGCGAATCCTGCACGCCGACCTGCAAGAAAAATTCGGCATTGCCCGGCCACGCATCCTCGTGTGTGGGCTCAACCCCCATGCCGGCGAAGGCGGACACCTGGGCCATGAAGAAATCGACATCATCGAACCTACATTAGAGCGCCTGCGCGGCGAAGGAATGGACCTTCGCGGCCCCCTGCCCGCCGACACTCTGTTTACCCCCAAGTATCTGGAGCACTGCGATGCAGTGCTGGCGATGTACCACGACCAGGGCCTGCCGGTGCTGAAGTACAAAGGCTTCGGCGCGGCAGTCAACGTGACCCTCGGCTTGCCGATCATCCGCACATCGGTGGACCACGGCACTGCCCTGGACCTGGCCGGTAGCGGCAAAATCGACACCGGCAGCCTGCAAGTCGCCCTGGAAACCGCCTACCAGATGGCCGAGACCCGTTTATGACCGAGCATTACCAACACAAGGCGCGCAAACGCTTTGGCCAGAACTTCCTGCACGATGCCGGCGTCATCGACCGTATCCTGCGCGCCATCCGCGCCAAGCCCGAAGACCGTCTGCTGGAAATCGGCCCTGGCCAAGGTGCGCTGACTCAAGGCCTGCTTAACAGCGGCGCCCAGCTGGACGTGGTGGAACTGGACAAGGATCTGATCCCGATCCTCAACCAGCAGTTCGCCAGCAAGAGCAATTTCAACCTGCATCAGGGCGACGCGCTGAAATTCGACTTCACCAGCCTGAACGCCGCGCCGAACAGCCTGCGGGTGGTCGGCAACCTGCCGTACAACATCTCTACGCCGCTGATTTTTCACCTGCTGCATAACGCCAGTCTGATTCGCGACATGCATTTCATGTTGCAAAAGGAAGTGGTCGAGCGCCTGGCAGCAGGCCCTGGTGGTGGTGACTGGGGTCGCTTGTCGATCATGGTTCAGTATCACTGCCGGGTTGAACACCTGTTCAACGTTGGACCGGGCGCGTTCAATCCGCCGCCCAAAGTCGATTCGGCAATCGTGCGCCTGGTTCCTCACGCGGTGCTGCCGCACCCGGCCAAGGATCACAAGCTGTTGGAACGTGTCGTGCGCGAAGCCTTTAACCAGCGCCGCAAGACCCTGCGCAACACCCTCAAGTTGCTGCTGAGCAACGCTGAAATCGAAGCCGCCGGCGTTGATGGCAGCCTGCGCCCCGAACAACTCGATCTCGCCGCCTTCGTGCGCCTGGCCGACAAGCTCAGCGAACAAGTCCTACAGACGCCTGCCGTCGACTGACAGGCAATGAGCGTTATCGGGTAGGACGCCAGACGCGATGTCTGGTTTACTACCCGATACTTGGCCTAGACTGAGTTCAATCAGCTACGCCCCGCGTCCCGCTTCGTTTTTAAGGCCTCTTGCATGTCCGATCCTCGTTATCAGGTCGACGTCAGCGTCGTTACCCGCTATCTGGCAGAACAATCGCAACCCGAGCAAAACCGCTTTGCCTTCGCCTACACCATCACCGTGCACAACAATGGCGAGCTACCGGCCAAACTGTTGTCGCGACACTGGGTGATCACCGACGGTGACGGGCATGTCGAAGAGGTTCGCGGAGCCGGCGTTGTCGGCCTGCAACCGTTGATCGCGGTAGGCGAAAGTCACACCTACAGCAGTGGCACCGTCATGACCTCCAAGGTCGGCACGATGCAGGGCACTTATGAAATGGTTGCCGACGACGGTAAACACTTCGACGCCATCATCGCCCCATTCCGCCTGGCGGTGCCCGGAGCCCTGCACTGATGGCAACGTATGCCGTCGGCGATCTGCAGGGCTGCCTTCAAGCACTGCAATGCCTGCTCAAGCAAGTCGCCTTCGACCCGACACGGGATCGTCTGTGGCTGGTCGGCGACCTGGTCAACCGTGGCCCGCAGTCGCTGGACACCTTGCGCTTCCTCTATAGCATCCGCGAATCGCTGGTGTGCGTGCTCGGCAACCACGACCTGCACTTGCTGGCCGCCGGGAAAAACATCGAACGCCTGAAGAAGTCCGACACCCTGCTCGAGATTCTGGGAGCGCCCGATAGCGCGGAACTGCTGGAGTGGCTGCGCCAGCAAAAACTCATGCATTACGACGAACAACGCGATGTTGCCCTGGTACATGCTGGCATTCCGCCCCAGTGGTCGCTGCGCAAAGCCTTGAAGTACGCCGCCGAAGTCGAGGCTGCATTGCGCGACGATAACCTGTTGCCGCCTTACCTCGACGGCATGTACGGCAACGATCCGGCGAAATGGGACAACGACCTCAAAGGCGTGACACGCTTGCGGGTGATTACCAACTATTTCACCCGCATGCGGTTTTGTACCGCCGAGGGCAAGCTTGACCTCAAAAGCAAGGAAGGCCTCGACAATGCGCCACCGGGCTACAAACCCTGGTTTCAACACAAAGAGCGCAAGACCAAGGGCCTGAAGATCATCTTCGGCCACTGGGCCGCTCTGGAAGGCCGATGCAATGAGCCGGGCATCTCGGCCCTCGACACCGGTTGTGTCTGGGGTGGCGCCTTGACCCTGATGAATGTCGACACCGGTGAACGCCTGTCTTGCAAATGCGATGAGCATGGCCTTGCCCTGCCGCCAGTCGCCGCACCTATCCCCGAACCATCGTCAGCAAGCGCCCCGCGCTAGACTGCGCTTTCAGCCGAGCCACAGGATCCCGCCATGAGCGAATTCAAACGTATCCCCCCGGAACAGGCCCAAGCCCTGCGCGAGCAAGGCGCGGTAGTGGTCGATGTCCGCGACCCAGCGACCTTTGCCGCGCTGCACATCGCCGGCTCGAAGCATCTGGATAACCACTCCCTCTCGGATTTCATCCGCGCTGCCGACCTCGACGCACCGACAGTGGTCGTCTGCTACCACGGCAATTCCAGTCAGAGCGCCGCCGCGTACCTCATTAGTCAGGGCTTCTCCGACGTCTACAGCATGGATGGCGGTTTTGAGCTGTGGCGTACGACTTATCCTTCGGAAACGGCGCAAGGCACTTCCGAATAATTTTTTTGTAACGCGCAAGCCCCGTCCCCCGCGGGCTTGCGCGGTGGCAGACGAACGGTCTGCCACAACTAATTACGTATCTCGCCTTTACCTGCCGAATAAGCAACTATCCTTAAGCGCAGGCCATCCAAAACAGGGGAGAGCCGGTACACCGGCGCGCGGGTCATCGGGAGTAGCTTTCGGGGTCGTCAGCTTCGAAAGAGTTCTGGGGGGTAAACAGCGACTGCATATTCGGTCGCTGCCAGCATCGACTGAATGATCCGGCGTCGGCTCCACGTATCGAGCGAGGTGACGTCATGAGTATCTTTAGCCACTTCCAACAACGCTTCGAGTCCACACGCCAGGAAGAACTCTCGCTGCAAGAGTATCTTGAACTGTGCAAAAGCGACCGCAGCGCCTACGCTTCCGCCGCCGAGCGACTGTTACTGGCCATCGGTGAGCCGGAGCTTCTCGACACCTCGGCCAACTCGAGGCTGTCGCGAATCTTTTCCAACAAGGTAATCCGCCGCTATCCGGCCTTTGAAGACTTCCACGGGATGGAAGAATGCATTGACCAGATCGTGTCGTATTTCCGTCATGCCGCTCAGGGCCTGGAAGAGAAGAAGCAGATTCTCTATCTGCTCGGTCCTGTGGGTGGCGGTAAATCGTCCCTGGCCGAGAAGCTGAAACAGCTGATCGAAAAAGTGCCCTTCTACGCGATCAAGGGCTCGCCGGTGTTCGAATCACCTCTGGGTCTGTTCAACGCCACCGAAGATGGCGCGATCCTCGAGGAAGACTTCGGCATTCCACGGCGCTACCTCAACACCATCATGTCGCCATGGGCGACCAAACGCCTCGCCGAGTTCGGCGGCGACATCAGCCAGTTCCGTGTGGTGAAGCTGTATCCGTCGATCCTCAACCAGATCGCAGTGGCCAAGACCGAGCCGGGAGATGAAAACAACCAGGACATCTCGGCACTGGTGGGCAAGGTCGATATCCGCAAACTCGAAGAATTCCCGCAGAACGATGCCGACGCCTACAGCTACTCGGGCGCACTGTGCCGGGCCAACCAGGGCCTGATGGAATTCGTCGAAATGTTCAAGGCGCCGATCAAGGTGCTGCACCCACTGCTGACCGCCACCCAGGAAGGCAACTACAACAGTACCGAAGGTCTGGGGGCCATTCCGTTTACCGGGATCCTGCTGGCCCACTCCAACGAATCGGAATGGCATACCTTCCGCAACAACAAGAACAACGAAGCCTTCATCGATCGGATCTACATCGTCAAAGTGCCGTACTGCCTGCGGGTCAGCGACGAAGTGAAGATCTACGACAAGCTCCTGTTCAACAGCTCCCTGGCCAAGGCTCACTGCGCGCCTGACACCCTGAAGATGCTTGCCCAGTTCACCGTACTCTCGCGACTCAAAGAGCCGGAAAACTCCAACATCTACTCCAAGATGCGCGTGTACGACGGTGAAAACCTCAAGGACACCGATCCGAAGGCCAAGTCGATCCAGGAATACCGCGACAACGCGGGTGTCGACGAAGGCATGAACGGCCTGTCGACTCGCTTCGCGTTCAAGATCCTGTCGAAAGTGTTCAACTTCGATCCGCACGAAATCGCTGCCAACCCGGTGCACTTGCTTTACGTGCTGGAACAACAGATCGAACAGGAACAATTCCAGGCGGAAACCCGCGAACGCTATCTGCGCTTCCTCAAGGAGTACCTGGCACCGCGTTATATCGAGTTCATCGGCAAGGAAATCCAGACCGCCTACCTCGAGTCTTACAGCGAGTATGGCCAGAACATCTTCGATCGCTATGTGCTGTACGCCGACTTCTGGATCCAGGACCAGGAATACCGCGACCCGGAAACCGGCGAGATCCTCAACCGCGTAGCGCTGAACGAAGAACTGGAGAAAATCGAAAAACCGGCCGGCATCAGCAATCCGAAGGATTTCCGCAATGAAATCGTTAACTTCGTGCTGCGCGCCCGCGCCAATAACAACGGCAAGAACCCGACCTGGCTCAGCTACGAAAAACTGCGGGTGGTCATCGAGAAGAAAATGTTCTCCAACACCGAGGACCTCCTGCCAGTCATCAGCTTCAACGCCAAGGCCAGCAAAGAGGACCAGCAGAAGCACAACGACTTCGTCACACGGATGGTCGAGCGGGGCTACACCGACAAACAGGTACGACTGCTGTCCGAGTGGTACCTGCGGGTCAGAAAATCACAATAACCCGCTGCCGGTCAGACCGGTTGTCGTCAGCCAGAGGCCTGTGTACGCATTTTCTGTTACACAGACCTCTGGAAGGTGTTCGAAAGTCGGTAGCGAGGTCAGTCAGCGTCCAAAAGCGCTTGGGGGAGCGTGCACATCCCTTGGCACCGTCGATGCTGCATAACCGCTCGCCCCTTTCAGGACAGCTTCTAAGGAGCAGTCATGAGCTATGTGATCGACCGACGTCTCAATGGCAAGAACAAGAGCACGGTGAACCGTCAGCGGTTTCTGCGGCGTTACCGTGATCACATCAAAAAGGCTGTCGAAGAGGCGGTCAGCCGGCGTTCCATTACCGATATGGAACACGGCGAACAAATCAGCATTCCCGGTCGCGACATTGACGAACCGGTGCTTCACCACGGTCGCGGTGGCAAGCAGACCGTCGTGCACCCGGGCAACAAGGAGTTCACCAGTGGCGAGCACATTGCCCGCCCACCCGGAGGTGGCGGTGGCAGAGGACCGGGCAAGGCCGGCAACACGGGCGAAGGGATGGACGAGTTCGTCTTCCAGATCACCCAGGAGGAATTCCTCGAATTCATGTTCGAGGACCTCGAGCTGCCGAACCTGGTCAAGCGCAACCTGACCGGCACCGACACCTTCAAGACCGTTCGTGCCGGGATCAGTAACGAAGGCAATCCGTCGCGGATCAACATCATCCGCACCTTGCGCTCGGCCCATGCACGACGCATCGCCCTGTCTGGCAGCAGCCGGGCAAAACTACGCGAGGCCAAGGAAGAACTGCTGCGCCTCAAGCGTGAAGAGCCAGACAACTTCGGCGACATTCAGAAAATCGAGGCGGAAATCGAAAAACTCAGTGCGCGCATTCATCGCGTACCGTTCCTCGATACCTTCGACCTCAAGTACAACTTGCTCATCAAGCAGCCCAACCCCAGTTCCAAGGCAGTAATGTTCTGCCTGATGGACGTGTCCGGCTCCATGACCCAAGCGACCAAGGACATCGCCAAGCGTTTCTTTATCCTGCTGTACCTGTTTCTCAAGCGTAACTACGACAAGATCGACGTCGTGTTCATTCGCCACCACACCAGTGCCCGGGAAGTGGACGAAGAGGAGTTTTTCTATTCTCGTGAAACCGGCGGCACCATCGTTTCCAGCGCCTTGAAGCTGATGCAGGAGATCATGGCCGAACGTTATCCGAGCAATGAGTGGAACATCTATGCCGCCCAGGCCTCCGACGGCGATAACTGGAACGACGACTCGCCGATCTGCCGCGACATTCTGATCAACCAGATCATGCCGTTCGTGCAGTACTACACTTACGTTGAGATTACCCCGCGCGAACATCAGGCCCTGTGGTTCGAGTACGAACGCATCGCCGAAGCCTTCTCTGACACTTTTGCCCAGCAACAACTGGTCTCGGCCGGGGATATCTATCCGGTCTTCCGTGAACTCTTCCAGCGCAGGTTAGTGACATGACCGCCAAAGAGCAGAAGCGCCAACCCATTTCCACCGGCTCCGAATGGACGTTCGAGCTGATTCAGGCCTACGACAAAGAAATCAGTCGCCTGGCGGCTCGCTACGCGCTCGATACTTACCCCAACCAGATCGAAGTGATCACCGCCGAGCAGATGATGGACGCCTACGCCTCCGTCGGCATGCCGCTGGGTTATCACCATTGGTCCTACGGCAAACACTTCCTCAGCACCGAGAAATCCTACAGTCGCGGCCAGATGGGGCTGGCGTACGAAATCGTGATCAACTCCGACCCGTGCATCGCCTACTTGATGGAAGAAAACACCATCTGCATGCAGGCTTTGGTCGTCGCCCATGCCTGCTACGGGCATAACAGCTTTTTCAAAGGCAATTACCTGTTCCGCACCTGGACTGACGCCAGTTCGATCATTGATTACCTGGTGTTCGCCAAGCAATACATCATGCAGTGCGAAGAGCGCCACGGTATCGACGCGGTCGAGGACTTGCTGGATTCCTGCCATGCCCTGATGAACTATGGAGTCGATCGCTACAAACGCCCATATCCGATTTCCGCCGAAGAAGAACGTCGCCGGCAAAAGGATCGGGAAGAGCATTTGCAGAAGCAGATCAACGATCTGTGGCGGACCATTCCAAAAGGTGCGGACAAGTACAGCGACAAGGACAACGCGCGCTTCCCCGCCGAACCTCAGGAAAACATCCTCTACTTCATCGAAAAACACGCACCACTGCTGGAACCATGGCAGCGGGAAATCGTGCGGATCGTGCGCAAGATCGCTCAGTATTTCTACCCGCAACGCCAGACTCAGGTGATGAACGAGGGGTGGGCGACGTTCTGGCATTACACCCTGATGAACGACCTGTATGACGAAGGCCTGGTGACCGACGGCTTCATGATGGAGTTTTTGACGTCCCACACCAGCGTGGTCTACCAACCCGGCTTCGACAGCCCCTACTACAACGGCATCAACCCCTACACCCTGGGCTTTGCCATGTATCGGGACATCCGGCGCATGTGTGAACACCCTACCGAAGAGGACTACCGCTGGTTCCCTGAGATTGCCGGCACCGACTGGCTGTCGAGCATCAAGTTCGCCATGAGCAGCTTCAAGGATGAAAGCTTCATCCTGCAATACCTGTCACCCCAGGTGATCCGTGACCTTAAGTTGTTCAGCATTCTCGATGACGACCAGAAGGAGGATCTGCTGGTCCCGGCCATTCACGACGAAGGGGGTTACCGCATCATCCGTGAAACCCTGGCGGCGCAGTACAACCTTGGCAATCGCGAACCCAACGTGCAGATCTACAGCATCGACCGGCGCGGTGACCGCTCCCTGACCTTGCGTCACCAGCAACACGACCGCAAACCGCTGGGCGAGTCCACCGAGGAAGTGCTCAAACACCTGCATCGCCTGTGGGGCTTCGATATTCATCTGGAAACCCTACAAGGCGACCAGGTGATGAAAACCCACCACGTCCCGCCTAGAGGCGAGCACGCTGAAGGCGATTACGGGCGACTGGACCTGGCCGTTATCCATCTTTGATCCCGTTTCGGCCTCCGGAAGTTCGACGCAAAGGTTATTCTGTCGAGCTAACGGAGGTTTTTTATGCAGATTTATAAAGTCGGCGGCGCGGTACGCGATCGCCTGCTGGGCAAGCCCGTCACCGACATCGACTGGGTTGTGGTTGGCGCCACCACTGAAGAAATGCTCGCCAAGGGCTTTCGCCCGGTGGGTGCGGACTTCCCGGTATTCCTTCACCCAAAAAGCGGCGAGGAATACGCCCTCGCCCGCACCGAACGCAAAAGCGGACGCGGTTATGGCGGCTTTACCTTTCATGCCAGCCCCGAAGTCACCCTCGAAGAAGACCTGATCCGTCGTGACCTGACCATCAATGCCATGGCCGAAGACGATCAGCAGAACCTGACCGATCCTTACCACGGCCAGCGCGACCTCGAGGCGCGCTTGCTTCGTCACGTTTCCCCCGCATTCGCCGAAGATCCGCTCAGGGTTCTGCGCGTTGCCCGCTTCGCAGCTCGTTATGCGGGGCTCGGTTTCACCGTGGCGCCGGAGACACTGGAACTGATGCGCCAACTCAGCGAGTCAGGCGAACTGGAAGCCTTGACCGCCGAACGCAGCTGGAAGGAAATTTCCCGCGCCCTGATGGAAGATCAGCCACAGGTGTTTATCGAAGTGCTGCGCGAGTGTGGCGCTCTCAAGGTACTGATGCCGGAAGTCGATGCCCTGTTCGGCGTACCGCAACCGGAAGCCCACCACCCGGAAATCGACACCGGCGTGCACACTTTGAGCGTGCTGGAGCAGGCAGCGCGGCACAAACAACCACTTACCGTGCGTTGGGCCTGCCTGCTGCATGACCTCGGCAAGGGGCTGACGCCCGAGGAAGAATGGCCGCGACACATTGCTCACGAGCACAAGGGCTTGAAGCTGATCAAAGCGGTCAACGAACGTTTCAAGGCGCCGAAGGACTGTCAGGAGCTGGCTCTGCTGGTGGGCGAATATCACACCCACGGCCATCGCGCGCAGGAACTGAAGCCGTCGACTTTGCTGGCGTTGCTGCAGAGTTTTGACATTTACCGTCGGCCGCAGCGGTTCGAGGAATTTATCGCGGCGTGCGAGATGGACGCCCGAGGACGTAAAGGGCTGGAGCAGCGAAGTTATCCACAGGCTGATTATTTGCGCGGAGCAGCGAATGCTGCGCGGGCTGTAGCGGTTCAGCCGTTGCTGGACAAGGGATTCAAAGGACCGGAGCTGGGCGAGGCGATCAAGCGCGAGCGGCTCAAGGCGCTGAAGGCTTACAAAGACGCGGCGTCTGCCTGAAAAAGCTTCGCGAGCAAGCCCGCTCCCACAAGGTCAGCGCAAGCCCTGTGGGAGCGGGCTTGCTCGCGAAGGCTTCTTTCGCCTCACAACAAATTCGATGGGGTCAGCTGCTCCCCACGCCACTCAAACGCCACCGGCGCCAACACCTGATCAATCTGCGCCTCGCGCCACAACACCGCAAAGCTCTTGCCCACACCCGGATGCACGCGATCCGGCGCAATCAGCGACAACGGCCACAGCACGAAGGCATTTTTCAGAATTTCTGCCCGCGGCAGGATCAGGCCATCGAAGTTGCCCACCAGATCGCCGAACAGCAGCACATCGATATCCAGCGGCAAACCCTTGCGGTCCGGTGCATAACGGCCATTGTCCGCCTCGATGAATTTCAGCCGGCGATCCAGCTCCATCAGCGGCAAATCGGTAAAAGCCGACACCACAAAATTGAAGAAAGGCCCGCTCTTGATCCCCACCGGCTGGCTTTCGAACACCGCCGAGCAGCGTATATCCACGAGAAAACCGGCCAAGGCTTCCAGGCCAGCCTGCAAATGGGATTCGCGCTCGATATTGCTACCGAGCCCGAGAAACACCTGTGTCAGCGACATCCGCGCTCGATCTCCACGCCCACACCGCCCGTAGCAGCCGGGATGGCGCCTGGCTTTGTCAGCTTGAGGCGCATCCAGGTGATATTGAATTCGCTCATCAGGACTTCAGCCAGACGTTCGGCGAAGGTCTCGACCAGTTGGAACTGCGCCTGCTCGGCAAAAGCCTGGATACGCGACGACACACTGGCGTAATCGAGTGCCAGAGTCAGGTCATCACCGGCGGCGGCCGGGCGATTATCCCAGGCGAAACTCAGATCAAGACGCAAGCACTGTCGGATGCCTCGCTCCCAGTCGTAGGCACCAATCACGGTGTCGACTTCCAGGCCCTCGATAAACACTCTGTCCAAGCACTTTTCTCCGCTGCACGACAAGGGCGCAATGCGCCGTTAGAATCAGGGCGTCCTCGCCCGGAATAGTTAGCATGTTTTGGTTACTGGCGACCCTCGCCTACCTGCTCGGCTCTCTGTCCTTCGCCATTTTGCTCAGCCGCCTGACCGGTAACCCCGATCCGCGAATGAGTGGCTCGGGCAATGCGGGCGCCACCAACATGTTGCGCCTGGCCGGCAAAAAACTCGCCGTCCTGACCTTGATCGGGGACCTCTTCAAAGGCCTGCTACCCGTACTGATCGCCAGCGTTGCGGGCCTTTCGCTTCAAGAACAGGCCTGGATCGGCGTCTGTGCCGTCATCGGCCACCTGTTCCCGTTGTACTTTCGCTTTCGCGGTGGCAAGGGTGTCGCCACCTCTGCCGGCATGCTGCTGGGACTCTACCCGCCCGCCGCACTGCTGGCGGTCTGCGCCTGGCTGCTGACGTTCTACCTGACTCGCACCAGCTCACTGGCAGCCCTGATCGCCACACCGCTGACCCTGCCGCTGCTGGCCTGGCAAGAACCGGCGGCCCTGCTGCCCATGAGCGCACTCACGGGACTGATCGTCTGGCGTCATCGGGGCAATCTACGCGACCTGTTTGCCGGGCGCGAACGGCATTTTTAAATACCGGACATGAACGCCGTTCATCACAGCGCCGATAATTGCTCCATCGGCCAACGCGCCTGCACGCTGATCGCCAGGCTTTCGTGCTGACCGGCCTGCAAACGCTGGCAGCCGGCAAAGGCGATCATCGCGCCGTTGTCGGTGCAGAACTCCGGACGGGCATAAAAAACATCGCCCTTCATGTCGCCGAGCATCTTCTCCAGTGAGGTACGCAGTGCCTTGTTGGCGCTGACGCCGCCAGCGATCACCAGACGCTTCATACCGGCCTGTTTCAGGGCACGCTTGCACTTGATGGTCAAAGTCTCCACCACGGCCTGCTGGAACGCCAGCGAGATGTCGCAACGGGCTTGCTCGCTGTCGTCCCCGGCGCTGACGCTCTGCTGCCAGGTGTTCAGGGCAAAGGTTTTCAAGCCACTGAAACTGAAAGCCAGGCCTGGACGGTCGCACATCGGACGCGGGAAAGTGAAACGTCCTGCAACCCCTTGCTCCGCCAGTCGAGCGATTTCCGGGCCACCTGGATAATTGAGGCCCATCATCTTCGCGGTCTTGTCGAAAGCTTCACCGGCGGCATCGTCGAGGGTCTCGCCCAGGAGCGTGTATTGACCGATCCCGTCGACCTGAACCAGCTGCGTATGACCGCCAGACACCAACAAAGCGACGAACGGGAATTCCGGCGGCTGCGACTCCAGCATCGGCGCCAGCAAGTGACCTTCCATGTGGTGCACGCCCAGTGCCGGAATGCCCCAGGCGAAGGCCAGCGCCTGAGCGCAGGAAGCACCCACCAACAAGGCACCGACCAGGCCAGGACCCGCGGTATAAGCGATGGCGTCGATCTCGGTCGGTACACAGTCAGCTTCAGCCAACACCTGACGAATCAAGGGCAGCATGCGTTTGACGTGGTCACGCGAGGCCAGCTCCGGCACGACCCCGCCATAGGCGCGGTGCAGGTCGATCTGGCTGAACAGCGCGTCGGCCAGCAGGCCGCGTTCACTGTCATATAATGCGACACCGGTTTCGTCGCAGGAGGTTTCTAATCCCAGTACTAGCATGGGTTTGCGCCTTGTTTAGGCTGAATTCGAAGGCGCGCATAATAGTCGCCATGTGATGCCCCGACTAGCGGTTTTCGATCAGAGGCTTTGCATTCCGAGCGATGAGGGGTTAACATCCGCAACCCTTAAAAACCGACGTCTTCAAGTGCTCTTTTGCCACGAGGATGTTGACCCCGGTAATGAATGAAGGTAGCTCTGGATGCCAGCCGTCAAAGTAAAAGAGAACGAACCCTTCGACGTAGCTCTGCGTCGTTTCAAGCGCTCCTGCGAAAAAGCCGGTGTACTGGCTGAAGTTCGTAGCCGCGAATTCTACGAGAAGCCTACTTCTGAGCGTAAGCGCAAAGCAGCAGCCGCTGTTAAGCGTCACGCCAAGAAAGTTCAGCGCGAACAGCGCCGCGCCGTTCGTCTGTACTAATACACAGACGTTCGTAGCAAGCTTCTGCCAAGCCCGGCCCTCAGCCGGGCTAATGGCATTTGCGGAAAATGCTTGATGCTTCACCGTCAAAGCCGCACACGCGACCGAGACAAATCTGCTTCACAGCGTCAGACCTGGCTCTTTTGCCAGCGGTGCACGTCTTTTCTGACGAGCCTTCCAAGGCTACTGACGAGCACACCCACTGATTCCTCTCACGACGATCAGCCCAAGGCACCTTCTTGCGTGCCAGCTTATGAGCTATCCGAGGCCATCGACAGGCCGCAGCGGATTTCAGCGCAACACTTTCAAATAGTCGAATACTGATTGGTACTAACGTCAGTGGATTTTCGGCAGATACACTTCCCGACAGCGATTACGCAGACGACACTGGTCGAGCCGCACATTTTGCGCGCCTCAAACAAGGACCCGCGCTCAGCCGCTCTTCGTTTCGGATCCATTGCAGCGCAGATGACGAGAACGCCATGGCCGGGCTAATTCCCCAGAGCTTCATTGACGACCTTCTGAACCGCACCGACATCGTCGACGTGGTCAGCTCGCGCCTGCAAATAAAAAAGGCTGGCAAGAACTACACCGCCTGCTGCCCGTTTCACAAAGAGAAAACCCCCTCGTTCAGCGTCAGCCCCGACAAGCAGTTCTATTATTGCTTTGGCTGCGGCGCTGGCGGCAACGCCCTCGGCTTCATGATGGACCACGACAATCTGGATTTCGTCCAGGCTGTCGAAGAACTGGCCAAAGCCGCCGGCATGGAAATCCCTCGCGAAGAAAGCGGACGACCGCACAAACCGCGGCAGCCGACCGATTCGCCGCTCTACCCGCTACTCACCGCCGCCGCCGACTTTTACCGCCAGGCGCTGAAAAGCCATCCATCGCGAAAAGCAGCGGTGGATTACTTGAAGGGTCGCGGGCTGACCGGCGAAATCGCCCGAGACTTCGGCCTCGGCTTTGCACCGCCCGGCTGGGACAATCTGTTCAAGCACTTGAGCAGCGACACCCTGCAACAGAAAGCCATGATCGATGCCGGCCTGCTGATCGAGAACGCCGAAACCGGCAAACGCTATGACCGCTTCCGCGATCGCGTGATGTTCCCGATCCGCGACAGCCGCGGGCGAATCATCGCCTTCGGCGGCCGGGTATTGGGCGACGACAAGCCGAAATACCTGAACTCACCGGAAACCCCGGTATTCCATAAGGGCCAGGAACTCTACGGCCTTTATGAAGCACGCAAGAACAACCGCAACCTCGACGAAATAATCGTCGTCGAAGGCTACATGGATGTTATCGCCCTGGCCCAGCAAGGCCTGCGCAATGCTGTCGCGACCCTAGGCACCGCCACCAGCGAAGAGCACTTGAAGCGTCTGTTTCGCGTCGTGCCCAACGTGCTGTTCTGTTTCGACGGCGATCAGGCGGGCCGAAATGCCGCCTGGCGGGCACTGGAGGCAACGCTGCCGAGCCTGCAGGACGGACGGCGCGCACGCTTTCTGTTCCTCCCCGAAGGCGAAGACCCGGATACGCTGGTCCGCTCCGAAGGCACTGACGCCTTCCGCGCACGGATCAACCAGCACGCCCAGCCATTAGCGGATTATTTTTTTCAACAGCTGACCGAGGAATCGGACCCACGCTCGCTCGAAGGCAAGGCCCACATGGCCACCCTCGCCGCGCCGCTGATCGACAAAGTCCCCGGGGCGAACCTGCGCATCCTGATGCGTCAGCGCCTGACCGAAATTACCGGGCTTAGCGGTGAAGCTGTGAGCCAGCTGGTGCAAAGCGCGCCCCAGGAAGCGCCGCCGGCGTACGATCCGGGCATCGATTACGACGCCATGCCGGATTACAGCGACTACCATCAGCCGCAGGCACAAGAGATGTATGTGCCGCAGCAGGAATGGACACCGAAGAAACCCGGCGCCGGCGGCAAGAAATGGGACAAAAAACCGTGGGACAAAAATGGCAAACGCGGCGGTGATCACGATCAACCCCGCGCGCCACGGGTGCCGGCCGCTGTAGAGCCACCAACCCTGGCCGCCTTGCGCACGCTATTGCATCACCCGCAACTGGCCGAGAAAGTCGAGGATGCCGGGCACTTTGCTGCCGAGGATCACACCAACACGCAACTGCTGGTGGCCTTGCTCGAAGCCGTACAGAAGAATCCCAAGCTAAACTCATTTCAGTTGATTGCACGCTGGCACGGTACGGAGCAAGGACGTTTGCTCAAGGCGCTGGCGGAAAAGGAATGGCTGATTGACGGAGATAACCTTGAACAACAGTTTTTCGACACCATTACTAGCTTGTCAGCCCGCCAACGCGAGCGAAACCTGGAACAACTTCTCAGGAAAGCACGTCAAAGTGAACTGAGTGCCGAAGAGAAAAACCAACTGCGCGACCTATTAAGTCGCAATGTTTCCGCAACAAGCCCGACCTCAACTGGCGCGTGAGGTCATAGCTCAGGTATAATCCTCGGCTTGTTTTTTGCCCGCCAAGACCTTCAGTGGATAGGGTGTTATGTCCGGAAAAGCGCAACAGCAGTCTCGTATCAAAGAGTTGATCACACTTGGTCGTGAGCAGGGTTACCTGACTTACGCGGAGGTCAACGACCACCTGCCGGAGGATATTTCAGATCCGGAACAGGTGGAAGACATCATCCGCATGATCAATGACATGGGGATCAACGTATTCGAGGTTGCGCCAGATAAGGATTCCCTTATGCTGGCCGACGCCGATACCGACGAAGCCGCGGCCGAAGAGGCAGCAGCAGCGTTGGCAGCGGTCGAGACCGACATTGGTCGCACCACCGACCCAGTGCGCATGTACATGCGTGAGATGGGTACGGTAGAGCTCCTCACACGTGAAGGCGAAATCGAAATCGCCAAACGTATTGAAGAGGGCATCCGCGAAGTGATGGGCGCAATTGCGCACTTCCCTGGCACGGTTGACCATATTCTCTCCGAATACACTCGCGTCACCACCGAAGGTGGCCGCCTGTCCGACGTCCTGAGCGGTTATATCGACCCGGACGACGGCATTGCGCCGCCTGCTGCAGAAGTGCCGCCGCCTGTCGACCCGAAAGCCGTGAAAGCGGACGACGACACCGACGACGACGAAGCTGAAGCCAGCACCGACGACGAAGAAGAAGCCGAAAGCGGTCCGGATCCGGTCATCGCAGCTCAGCGCTTTGGCGCTGTTGCCGACCAGATGGAAATCACCCGCAAGGCGCTGAAAAAGCATGGTCGTGGCAACAAGCTGGCAATTGCCGAGCTGGTGCTGCTGGCTGAGCTGTTCATGCCGATCAAACTGGTTCCGAAGCAATTCGAAGGCCTGGTCGAGCGTGTTCGCAGTGCCCTGGATCGTCTGCGTCAGCAAGAGCGCGCGATCATGCAACTTTGCGTTCGTGATGCCCGCATGCCGCGTGCCGACTTCCTGCGCCAGTTCCCGGGCAACGAAGTCGACGAAAGCTGGACCGATGCGCTGGCCAAAGGCAAAAGCAAATACGCTGAAGCCATTGGTCGCCTGCAACCGGACATCATTCGTTGCCAGCAGAAGCTGACCGCGCTGCAAACCGAAACCGGTTTGACGATCGCCGAGATCAAGGACATCAACCGTCGCATGTCGATCGGTGAGGCCAAGGCCCGCCGCGCGAAGAAAGAGATGGTAGAAGCGAACTTGCGTCTGGTGATCTCCATCGCCAAGAAGTACACCAACCGTGGCCTGCAATTCCTCGATCTGATCCAGGAAGGCAACATCGGCTTGATGAAAGCGGTAGATAAATTCGAATACCGCCGCGGCTACAAATTCTCGACTTATGCCACCTGGTGGATCCGTCAGGCGATCACTCGCTCGATCGCCGACCAGGCCCGCACCATCCGTATTCCGGTGCACATGATCGAGACGATCAACAAGCTCAACCGTATTTCCCGCCAGATGTTGCAGGAAATGGGTCGCGAACCGACCCCGGAAGAGCTGGGCGAACGCATGGAAATGCCTGAGGACAAGATCCGCAAGGTATTGAAGATCGCTAAAGAGCCGATCTCCATGGAAACCCCGATCGGTGATGACGAAGACTCCCATCTGGGTGACTTCATCGAAGACTCGACCATGCAGTCGCCAATCGATGTCGCCACTGTTGAGAGCCTTAAAGAAGCGACTCGCGAAGTCTTGTCCGGCCTCACTGCCCGTGAAGCCAAGGTTCTACGCATGCGCTTCGGTATCGACATGAATACCGACCACACCCTCGAGGAGGTTGGTAAGCAGTTCGACGTGACCCGTGAACGGATTCGCCAGATCGAAGCCAAGGCGCTGCGCAAGCTGCGCCACCCGACGAGAAGCGAGCATTTGCGCTCCTTCCTCGACGAGTAATACAAAACCCCCGGCCCAGGCCGGGGGTTTTGCTTTTATACAGATTAAATCCCTCGCACCTCCCCCCCTCCGAATTGCCCGTCTACACTCGAAACATTCCCCGAGCCATAACGAGACCGTTATGCCCAGACTGCCGACCGTGCTTTTTTTGCTGTCGCTATTGACCTGGACCGCAACGGCTGGCGCGCTGACTCTGACCGACGAAGAACGTAGCTGGCTGGCGACTCACCCGGACTTGCGCCTGGGTGTCGATGCGTCATGGCCCCCCTTCGAGTTTCGCGACGATCAGGGCCGCTATCAGGGCCTTGCAGCAGACTATATCGACAGGATCCGTCAACGCCTGGCCATCAAGCTCACGCCCATCGAGCCCGTCAGCTGGACCGTCGTCCTGGAGCAGGCCAAACAAGCCAAGCTGGACCTGTTGCCCGGCATCATGTCGACCCCGGAGCGCCAGACTTACCTCTCCTTCACTCGCCCCTACCTGGACTTCCCGATTGTTATCCTTGCCCATGTCGGAGGCCCTCAGCCCCGTAAACTCGAAGACTTGTACGGTCTGAAAGTCGCCGTGGTGGAAAACTATGCGCCCCATGAGCTGTTGCGCACCCACAATCCCGACCTCAATCTGGTGGCGATGCCCAACGTCAGCTCAGCGCTGCAAGCGCTGGCTACCGATGAAGTCGATGCGGTGGTCGGCGATCTCGCCTCCAGCGTCTGGAGCCTGCGTCAGTTAAAGCTCGACGGGCTCTACGTCAGCGGCGAAACCCCTTATCGCTATCAATTGGCGATGGGCGTGCCCCGGGACAACAAGATACTGGTCGGCATTCTGGATAAAGTCCTGGCGGACATGTCCCCGGACGAAATCAATGAGATTCAGGAGCAGTGGGTCGGCAACGTCCTCGATCATCGGACTTTCTGGAACGATCTGCTGGTTTACGGTCTACCGGGATTGCTGCTGCTGATCATCGTGCTGGCGATGGTTATCCGGATCAACCGTCGGCTGAGTTCAGAAATTGCCCGCCGGGTCGACCTGGAACAGGAACTGCGAAGCAGTGAATACCATTACCGCGGGCTGGTGGAGAGCCTTTCGGCCATTGCCTGGGAAGCGCGGATCAGCGATTTCACCTACAGCTATGTGTCCCCCCATGCCGAGGATCTGCTCGGTTACCCCTTGTCTCATTGGCTGATTCCGGGCTTCTGGCGCAACATCATTCACCCCGCCGACCTGACTCGCGCCCAGACCTTCTGTGATCACGAAGTACTGGCCGGGCGCGATCACAGCCACGATTACCGGGTCATCACCGCCGATGGCCGCTGCATTTGGGTGCGAGATATCGTCAGCCTGATCGAGCACGGCCATGAACCGGTGATGCGCGGGCTGATGATCGACATCAGCGAAGCCAAGCGCACCGAAGAGGCGTTGCGCCTGTCGGAGCAGAAGTTCGCCTCGGTGTTCCAGCAATGCCCGGACATACTGGTCATTGCGCGGCTCTGCGACGGCTGCCTGCTGGAGGTCAACGAAGCGTTCGAAGAACAGATCGGTCTCAAGGCCGAAGACGTCATCGGCCAGACAGCCACCGACCTCAATATCTGGGGAGTCCCCGGCGTCGGGCCAGGCTTGTTGCAACGGTTGCAGGCCGGCAGCATCCGAAACCTGGAGATGCCCTTTCGCCGCAACAATGGCCAGGTGTTTACCGGCCTGATCTCCGCTGAACCGTTCGACCTCGATACAACTCCTGCGCTGGTAGTGGTCGTGCGGGATATCAGCCAGCTCAAGGAAACCCAGCAACAACTGCAAACCTCCGAAGAGAAATTCGCCAAGGCCTTCCATGCCTCACCCGACGGCCTACTGCTGTCACGACAGAGCGACGGTTTACTGATTGAGGTCAACGAGGGTTTCAGTCGCATTACCGGTTTCAACAGCGCAATGTCCGTGGATCGCTCCGCCCTCGAGCTGGGAATCTGGGTCAATCTCAACGAACGCAAACAGATGCTCGACCTGCTGCACCGGGACGGTTTCGTCCGTGACTTCAGTTGCCATATACGCCGCAGCGACGGACAGATCCGCCTCTGCGAAGTGTCCAGCAGGCCGCTACCGATCGGCGATGAAGATTGCATGCTGACCATCGCCCGGGACATCACCGAGCGACACCTGATGCAGGAAAAGCTGCAACAGGCTGCCACGGTATTCGAGAGCACCGCCGAAGGTGTTTTGATCACCGACACTCAACAACACATCAGCGCGGTCAACCGTGCGTTTACCGAAATCACCGGCTACAGCGAAAGCGAAGCATTGGGCCACACCCCTCGCCTGCTCGCCTCGGGCCTGCACGACAGCGCGTTTTATGCCGCCATGTGGCATCAACTGACCGCTGAAGGTCATTGGCAAGGCGAAATCTCCAATCGGCGCAAGAATGGCGAGCTCTATCCGAGCTGGCTGACCATCAGTGCGGTGCGCAACCGGGACAGATTCGTCACCCACTTTGTCGCGGTGTTCGCGGACATTTCCAGCCTCAAACACGCCCAGGCCAAGCTCGATTACCAGGCACACCACGACCCGCTGACCGGGCTGCCAAATCGCACGCTGTTTGAGAGCCGATTGCTGACTGCGCTCAACAATCAACAGGAAAACGGTGGCCAGGGGGCGGTGCTGTTCCTGGACCTGGACCGTTTCAAACACATCAATGACAGCCTGGGTCACCCGGTCGGTGACCTGCTGCTCAAGGGCATTGCCGTGCGCCTCAAGGAGCAGTTGCGCGACATCGACACCGTGGCGCGCTTGGGTGGCGACGAATTCATCATCCTGCTGCCCGGGCTGCAGCAATCCAGTGACGCCGACAACATCGCGACCAAATTGCTCAATTGCTTCGGCGCACCGTTCCAGGCTGGCGAACATGAGTTTTTTATCAGCGCCAGTATCGGCACCAGCCTGTATCCCAAGGATGGCTGCGACGTCGCCACGCTGGTCAAGAACGCCGATGCGGCGATGTACCGCTCAAAGGCCAAGGGTCGCAACCGGGTCGAAAGCTATACCCGCGACCTCACCGCCCAAGCCAGCGAGCGAGTGGCACTTGAACATGAACTGCGACGTGCTATCGAGCGCAACGAACTGCACCTCCATTACCAACCGAAGATCAGCCTGGTCGACCATCGCCTGGTCGGCGCAGAAGCGCTCATTCGCTGGCGCCACCCGACCTTCGGCGAGGTGCCACCGGAGCACTTCATTCCGCTGGCCGAAGAAAACGGCATGATCCTGCAAATCGGCGATTGGGTTCTCGAAACCGCCTGCCGGCAGATGTTCCAGTGGAATCAGGTTTACGAACCCGTCGGCCCACTGTCGGTCAACCTCGCAGGCGCTCAATTGCGCCAGCCGAACCTGCTCGGCCGGATCGAACAACTGCTCAAGGACAACCGCCTCAAACCCGATTTCCTGCAACTGGAAATCACCGAAAACTTCATCATGAGCCAAGCTGAAGAGGCGTTGGCCGTGCTGCATCAACTCAAACACCTGGGCGTGCAACTGGCGATCGACGACTTCGGCACCGGTTACTCGTCCCTGAGTTACCTCAAACGCCTACCACTGGACATTCTCAAGATCGACCAGTCTTTCGTCCGCGGCCTGCCGGATGACCCCCACGACGCAGCCATCGTTCGCGCCATCATCGCCCTGGGCCGAAGCATGCAATTCACCATCATCGCCGAGGGCGTCGAAACCCTCGCACAGCAGCAATTCCTAGCTGCCGAGGGCTGTGAACAGATCCAGGGCTACATCGTCAGCCTGCCTTTGCCACCGGAAGAATTTGCCGCGACGTTTCTTCGTATAGCCATTTCAGACTTTTCGGATAGCACAGCCGAGAAACCGTCGCTATAATCCGCGGCCTACTGAGGGCCTATAGCTCAGTTGGTTAGAGCAGGGGACTCATAATCCCTTGGTCGTAGGTTCGAGTCCTACTGGGCCCACCAAACAAGAAAGCCGCGCAACGCGCGGCTTTTTCGTGTCTGTTGGAATAACGTGTTCGGGGCTTCCAATCTACATGCGCGCAGATCACTCACAGCTTAAGAAGCAACCGTTAACGCTGGAATGGCCTGCACTGATCGCAGCTGCTCAAGCATTGCACCCGTCAACACGACCTCATACGTATCCGCAGCCCTGCCCCACTGTTCAACGATGACCATGCCGTCGACCAGCACGCGTCCCAATTCGGTAATCGTATCGGCCAATTCTTCTACGATCATTTGAGTCCTCAGCCACACACGATCAGTAATCTCTTTCAGTTCAGCCGTTATGCGGTCAGACGAGGCCGGATCCGTATCGGGGTAGGCGATATTGCGCAGCAAGTGCCGTAATTCCCTTATTTTTGCGTAATCCTGTTCCGCCCCCAGCTCTCCTTTGAGGATGGCTGTCGCTTTCGACTTATCGACGCGTTTGTCGGGCGAATGCTGTGAAGCTAACGTCTGCCCCATCGCGCCAGCAAAGAGGACCATCATCCGCGCCTCCAGATGTTCCCTCATGGCTACCATCGACGAAATTGGCCGCACCAGGCTAATGGACGCCCCGCCTTGATGCCGCAAATCCATGGTCACTGTCAGGGTCACGCCACCCGTTTCAAACCCCAAGGCTCGGGCCATGACGTAATGCGCCATTTCGTGATTGGCAATCTGCAACGCACGTTCGCGTACAGCGGGTGGCATTTTCTTTGTCATTTCCATCGCCTCGCATCCCTCGATTTCGCATTCGACTACGACTGACTGTTGGTGTCCATACCGTCGATTACGCCTTGTTCAAGCCAAAGAAAAACCCGAGAGGCAGAAGCGCTCTGAACGGTACTGAGGCGAGATCAACCATCCGCGGTGCGAGATGTGCCTGTAACATGCCAACCCATTGATCTGTGCCGCTGGAGACGCCCCTTGCCTGACACTCGCCCGCCCGTTCTTGACGAAATTGACCGCCAATTGATTGCAGCCTTGCAGATCAATGCCCGCGAGAGTGTGGCCATGCTCGCGCGCCAATTGGGCATCGCTCGCACCACCGTGACTTCGCGGCTGGCCCGGCTGGAAAAAGCCAAGGTAATCACCGGTTACGGCGTGCGTTTGGGTCAACGTGTCGTGGATGGCGGCTTGCAGGCGTACGTCGGGATCACGGTGCAACCGCGCTCGGGCAAGGAAGTGTTGCGACGCCTCAGCGCAATGGCCCAGGTGCAGCAGTTGTGCGCAGTCAGTGGCGAATTTGATTACGTGGCGTGGTTGCGCACCGACTCACCAGAGCAACTTGATCAGTTGCTGGATCAGATAGGCAGCGTGGATGGGGTGGAGAAGACGACTACGTCGATCATTTTGAGTAGCAAGATTGATCGGGGGCAGCCGGTTTGAGTTTTTGCCGATAGCTCTTTGGTGTCTGGGAGGGCCTCATCGCGAGCAAACTCGGCTCCTACATTGACGATGTGCAGCAATTTGTCGTCATTCTGCTCAAACAATTATCAAAACGACGACACATTGCGTCTTATTAACGTGTTCTACGCTCTCTAGAATGGCAGCCATCTTTTCCTATACTCAGACGCGCATGCCGCGTCCGGTCGCCAGCAAGGTCAGCCATGAACAAGAACAATCGCCATCCTGCAGACGGTAAAAAACCAGTCACCATTTTCGGTCCGGACTTTCCCTTCGGTTTCGATGACTGGATCGAACACCCGGCCGGCCTGGGCAGCATCCCTGCCCACAACCATGGCGCCGAGGTTGCGATCGTCGGTGCCGGCATCGCCGGTCTGGTGGCGGCTTACGAATTGATGAAGCTGGGCCTGAAACCTGTCGTGTACGAAGCCTCGAAAATGGGCGGCCGTCTGCGCTCCCAGGCGTTCAACGGCGCCGAAGGCATCATCGCCGAGCTCGGCGGCATGCGCTTCCCCGTGTCGTCCACCGCGTTTTATCACTACGTCGACAAGCTTGGCCTCGAAACCAAACCTTTCCCGAACCCGCTGACCCCTGCTTCGGGCAGCACGGTGATCGACCTCGAAGGCCAGACCCATTACGCACAGAAACTGGCGGATCTTCCTGCGCTGTTCCAGGAAGTCGCCGACGCCTGGGCCGATGCGCTGGAAGCCGGTTCGCAGTTCTCTGACATCCAGCAAGCGATCCGCGACCGTGATGTGCCGCGCCTGAAAGAACTGTGGAACACCCTCGTTCCGCTGTGGGACGACCGCACGTTCTACGACTTCGTGGCCACCTCAAAAGCCTTCGCCAAACTCTCGTTCCATCACCGCGAAGTGTTTGGTCAGGTCGGTTTCGGTACCGGCGGCTGGGACTCGGACTTCCCGAATTCGATGCTGGAAATCTTCCGCGTGGTCATGACCAACTGCGACGATCACCAGCATTTGGTGGTCGGCGGCGTGGAGCAAGTGCCATTGGGGATCTGGCGTCATGTGCCGGAACGTTGTGTGCACTGGCCAGAAGGCACCAGCCTCAGCTCCTTGCACAATGGCGCGCCACGTACCGGCGTGAAAAAAATTGCCCACGCGGCAGACGGGCGCTTTGCCGTCACCGATAACTGGGGCGACACCCGCGAATACGCAGCAGTGCTGACCACGTGCCAGAGCTGGCTGTTGACCACCCAGATCGAATGCGATGAAACCCTGTTCTCGCAAAAGATGTGGATGGCCCTGGACCGCACCCGCTACATGCAATCGTCGAAAACCTTCGTGATGGTCGACCGGCCATTCTGGAAGGACAAGGACCCGGAAACCGGCCGCGACTTGATGAGCATGACCCTCACCGATCGTCTGACCCGTGGCACTTATCTGTTCGACAACGGCGACGACAAGCCGGGGGTGATTTGCCTGTCCTATTCGTGGATGAGCGATGCGCTGAAAATGCTCCCGCAACCGGTGGAAAAACGCGTGAAACTGGCGCTGGATGCGTTGAAGAAGATCTACCCGAAAGTCGACATCGCCGCGCGGATCATCGGCGATCCTATCACCGTGTCCTGGGAAGCCGACCCGCATTTCCTCGGGGCTTTCAAAGGCGCCCTGCCCGGCCACTATCGCTACAACCAGCGCATGTACGCGCACTTCATGCAGGACGACATGCCGGCCGAGCAGCGCGGGATTTTCATCGCCGGCGACGACGTTTCGTGGACGCCTGCCTGGGTCGAAGGCGCGGTACAGACCTCGCTTAATGCGGTGTGGGGCATCATGAAACACTTCGGCGGTGAAACTCACGCCGAGAACCCGGGTCCAGGAGATGTGTTCAACGAGATCGGTCCGATCGCCCTGCCCGAGTAAGAGGAATCCGAAATGCGCGTAGCCCTTTACCAATGTCCACCGCTGCCCCTGGACGTCGCAGGCAACCTGCAACGTCTGCATCAATTGGCGCTGGAGGCCAAGGGCGCAGACTTGCTGGTGCTGCCGGAGATGTTTTTGACCGGTTACAACATCGGCCTCGATGCCGTTAATGTGCTGGCAGAGGTGCACAACGGTGAGTCGGCGCAGCAAATTGCGCGCATCGCCAAGACGGCCGGGATAGCCATTTTGTATGGTTATCCCGAGCGCACCGAGGACGGGCAGATCTACAACGCCGTGCAGTTGATCGACGCCAATGGCGAACGCCTGTGCAACTACCGCAAGACTCACCTGTTCGGCGACCTCGATCATTCGATGTTCAGCGCCGGGCCGGATGAGTTTCCGCTGGTTGAACTCAATGGCTGGAAGCTCGGCTTCCTGATCTGCTACGACCTGGAGTTCCCGGAAAACGCCCGCCGCCTGGCCCTGGCCGGCGCCGAGCTGATTCTGGTGCCGACAGCGAACATGATTCCTTACGACTTCATCGCCGACGTCACCGTCCGCGCCCGGGCTTTCGAAAACCAGTGCTATGTGGCTTACGCCAACTATTGCGGCAACGAAGGCGAGATCCAGTATTGCGGCCAGAGCAGCATCGCCGCGCCGGATGGCAGCCGCATCGCCCAGGCCGGTCTCGATGAAGCACTGATTGTCGGTGAGCTGGATCGTCAGTTGATGGTCGACTCCCGCGCCGCCAATCGCTACTTCCTCGATCGTCGCCCCGAGCTTTACGACGACCTTAACAAGCGCTGAGCCTCTGTAATCCGCTAGCATTAGCGCTTCTCTGCTCTGGAAGTGCTCATGCCTGCGCTGAATCACCCTCGCCCTCACACAGAAACCCTGGCCAACGGTCTGCGGGTGACGCTGCGTCATGCTCCCGATTTGAAGCGCAGTGCAGCAGCGTTGCGCGTTGCGGCGGGCAGCCATGACGTGCCGCTGGCATGGCCCGGGCTGGCGCACTTTCTCGAACACCTGCTGTTTCTCGGTACAGAGCGCTTTCCTGCGAGCCAGGCACTGATGGCCTACGTCCAGGGCCATGGTGGCCAGGTGAATGCACGGACCAGCGAACGCACCACGGACTACTTTTTCGAATTACCGCCGCAGTCGTTTAGTGGAGGGCTGGAGCGTCTGTCGGACATGCTCGCTCATCCGCGTATGAATCCGGACGATCAGCGGCGGGAACGGGAAGTGCTGCACGCAGAATTTGTCGCCTGGTCTCGGGATACGACCGCTCAGCAGCAATTCGCGCTGTTCGATGGTCTTTCAGCAGCGCATCCGTTGCGGGCGTTTCATGCTGGTAACCGCTACAGCCTGCCGGTGCCGCAACCTGAGTTCCAGCAAGCCTTGCAGAGTTTCTATCAGCGGTTTTATCAGACCGGGCAGATGACTTTGAGCCTGACCGGGCCACAGAGTCTCGATGAATTGAGGGCGATGGCTCAGCGCTTTAGCACTGCGATTCCCATAGGAGAAAAGGTCCCACAACAGGCGCCTCCATCGCTGATGGATTCTTCGGACAAAAGTTATCAACAGGCTGGAGCGCGTCGACTGGATCTGCTGTTTGCCTTCGAAGCGTTGCCCGATTCATCGTCGGAGGCGCTGGCGTTCCTGTGTCATTGGCTGAACGCCGCGAAACCCGGTGGTCTGGTGGCGCAATTGCGCGAACGCGGGCTGGCTGACAGCCTGAAAGCTGCGCCGTTGTATCAGTTCGCCGGCCAGGCTTTGTTGCACATCGAGTTCACATTGCCTGCCAACGCGACGCCCAACGGGATCCGCGAACAGCTACTGGATTGGCTTGGATTCTTTGCCTCACAGCAACCCTGGGCCGGGTTGCGCGAAGAATACGCTGCGTTGCTGCAACGTCAGCAGCAAGTCAGCGGCGCCCTGCAACTGGCCCGACTGGACAGCGAACAGCGTGAAGCCGGGTTATCCGAATCGGCTGTTGCTGCCCTCAAGGACGTCCTGAAACAAATCGGCGCTGTGGATAACTTCACCGGCCAATGGCAACTGCCAACCCCAAATCCGTTTTTACGCGCCGAGGCTGCGGCCCCAAGTGCCGGACTGATCCGCGGCCAGACCAGCAAACACCGAGGCTTGCGGACCTTTGCCCAGGATCGCTCGCGCGGTCGCCGTGAACGTTCGCCCATGCAGTTCAGTCAGGCATTGCCGGATAACAGTGCCGAAGGTGCCGTTTACCTGCGCTGGCGTCTGGACTCGGCACCTCGCAGCAGCCTCCAGGCAAACCTGGAAAACCGCCTTCAGCCATTGCGTGAAGACGCGCGTCAGGCAGGTGTCGATTTTTCCTTCAACGCATCGGGCAATGAATGGCTGCTGAAAATGACCGGGCTACAGGAGCCGATACCAAACGTCCTAGAACACGCGCTGAAAGAACTGACAACAGCCGATGCCGGTTTCTCGCAAGAAGAGCCGCCGAGCATTGCGTTGATGCCGATTCGACAGTTGCTTAAAGCGCTGCCTGATCACTGCCTTGAGCGCAGCGCTGACTCGGACGATTTGATGCAGCTTTGGTCGAGCGCACGCTGGGATGGCCTGGCGACCGGGCTGTCCTCCCAGACACAGGCAGCGATGGGCTTTGCCTTGAGTCGTGTGCCCGGCACTGCGGACAATCAACTCACACCGCCCTCGCCGATAAACGCGCAGCATCTGTGGAGCGCTGTCGATACCGGGTCCAGCGAACACGCGTTGTTGCTCTTCTGCCCGACGGCAACCGCGGACATCGCTGACGAAGCCGCCTGGCGCTTGCTGGCTCACGTCTGCCAGACGCCGTTTTACCAACGCCTGCGGGTAGAACTGCAGCTCGGTTATGCGGTGCTCAGCGCCCTGCGGCAGATCCATGGGCAGACCGGGCTGCTGTTCGGCGTGCAATCACCCAGCGTCGCCCCTCTGGATCTGCTGGAACACATCGAACACTTCCTGAGCGGATTGCCCGGGATTATCGAAGACATTGATGACGAGACCTTCATCGACCAGCGCCAGGCACTGGCCGATCAATTCGATAGCGCGGCGCTGCCCAGTGCCCAAGCCGCCGAACTGCTCTGGCAGGGCAAACTGGCCGGCCACTCGTCGGATTATCTGGAGCTTCTACCTCAGACGATTCTGATGATCGACCGCGAAACGTTACTGGCCGCAGCACAACGACTGAATCAGGCTGAAGGCGGTTGGCGCTGTCTGGCCAGCGGACCGTGCCCGGGCTCGCCTTGGCAAGCGGCAAAATGATCATTACCGGGGCTGCAATTAGCTTTCTCAAAGATTCGCGGCCAATCGCCCTGTAATTTTGAGTAACATAGCCACCTAACTATCTGAACATCTCCGGCTGGAGGTGGACTATATGTATAGATCTCAACTGTCCCATCACCCGAAGGAGCGCTTTTATGTCCTGGTCCAAACCTGCTTACACCGACCTGCGTATCGGCTTTGAAGTCACCATGTACTTCGCAAGCCGCTAATCTTTTTGTAGCGCAGTGCAACGCCTCGGCTCGCCGAGGCGTTTTTATTTTCAGTTTTCAAAATGATGGAGCGGCCATGTTTGTCCAGATTCTAGGTTCCGCCGCCGGCGGTGGTTTCCCTCAGTGGAACTGCAACTGCGTGAACTGCGCCGGTTTTCGCGATGGCAGCCTGAACGCCAAGGCGCGGACCCAGTCGTCCATCGCCATTTCCGATAACGGTGTGAACTGGGTGTTGTGCAACGCCTCGCCGGACATCCGCGCCCAGCTCCAGAGCTTTGCCCCGATGCAACCGGGCCGCGCCCTGCGCGATACCGGCATCAACGCGATCATCCTGATGGACAGCCAGATCGACCACACCACTGGCCTGCTCAGCCTGCGCGAAGGTTGCCCGCACGAAGTCTGGTGCACCGACATGGTCCACGAGGACCTGAGCACCGGTTTTCCGCTGTTCACCATGCTGACCCACTGGAACGGCGGGCTGGCCTGGAACCCGATCGAGCTCGACCGCAGTTTCACCATCCCGGCCTGCCCCAGCCTGCGCTTCACCCCGTTGCCGCTACGCAGCGCCGCGCCGCCGTACTCGCCGCACCGCTTCGACCCGCACCCCGGCGACAACATCGGCCTGATCGTTGAAGACCTCAACACCGGCGGCAAACTGTTCTACGCGCCGGGCCTGGGCAAGGTCGACGCACCGTTGCTGGAAATCATGGCCGGCAGCGATTGCCTGCTGGTGGATGGCACGATGTGGGATGACGACGAAATGCAGCGCCGTGGCGTCGGCACCCGCACCGGCCGGGAAATGGGCCACCTGGCGCAGAACGGCCCCGGCGGCATGCTGGAAGTGCTGGAACAGCTGCCCAACCAGCGCAAAGTGCTTATCCACATCAACAACACCAACCCGATTCTTGATGAGGATTCGCCGGAGCGGGCGGAACTGGTTCGACGTGAGGTTGAAGTGGCGTATGACGGCATGAGTATTGTGCTGTAGTGGATGGCCTCTTCGCAGGCAAGCCCGCTCCCACAGTGGATCGCGTCACCCTGTGGGAGCGGGCTTGCCCGCGAAGGCGTCCGACCAGACACCAAAGAATCCACCGGTCGTCCCCGGAGAACCGAAATGACTGACACCGCACTGTCCCCCGCCGAGTTCGAAGCGGCCCTGCGCGCCAAGGGCGCTTACTACCACATCCATCACCCGTACCACGTGGCGATGTACGAAGGCCGGGCAACGCGCGAGCAGATCCAGGGCTGGGTCGCCAACCGTTTCTATTACCAAGTGAACATCCCGCTCAAGGACGCCGCGATCCTCGCCAACTGCCCGGACCGCGAGATTCGTCGTGAGTGGATTCAGCGTTTGCTCGACCATGACGGCGCCCCCGGCGAAGACGGCGGCATCGAAGCCTGGCTGCGCCTGGGCCAGGCCGTCGGCCTCGACCCCGATCAGCTACGCTCGCAGGAATTGGTACTGCCCGGTGTACGTTTTGCCGTCGACGCCTACGTCAACTTCGCCCGCCGGGCCAGTTGGCAGGAAGCCGCCAGCAGCTCGCTGACTGAACTGTTTGCGCCACAAATCCACCAGTCGCGCCTGGACAGCTGGCCGCAGCATTACCCGTGGATTGACCCGGCTGGCTACGAGTATTTCCGCACCCGCCTGGGTCAGGCGCGCCGCGACGTGGAACACGGCTTGGCGATCACTTTGCAGCACTACACGACGCGGGCCGGCCAAGAGCGCATGCTGGAAATTCTCCAGTTCAAACTGGACATTCTTTGGAGCATGCTCGATGCCATGAGCATGGCCTACGAACTGAAACGCCCGCCATATCACAGCGTGACCGAGCAACGGGTCTGGCATAAAGGAATCACCTTATGAGTTTCGATCGCAGCAAGACCCCGACCTGGCGTCCCGGCTACCGCTTCCAGTACGAACCGGCGCAGAAAGGTCATGTGCTGCTTTACCCGGAAGGCATGATCAAACTCAATGAAAGCGCCGCGCTGATCGGCGGTTTGATCGACGGCGAGCGAGACGTCGCGGCAATCATCGCCGAACTGGACGCGCAGTTCCCCGGCGTGCCCGAGCTCGGTGACGACATCGAACAATTCATGGAGGTTGCCCGTGCTCAGCACTGGATCGAACTTGCCTGAATCCGCGTCAGACAAGTTACCGCCCAAACCGGAAATCGGCCTGCCGCTGTGGCTGTTGGCCGAGCTGACCTATCGCTGCCCGCTGCAATGCCCGTACTGTTCCAATCCGCTGGATTTCGCCGAGCAAGGCAAGGAACTGAGCACCGAACAGTGGATCAAGGTGTTCCGCGAAGCGCGGGAGATGGGCGCGGCGCAGTTGGGCTTTTCCGGCGGTGAACCGCTGGTGCGTCAGGACCTCGCCGAGCTGATTGTCGAGGCGCGCAAGCTGGGGTTCTACACCAACCTGATCACCTCCGGCATCGGCCTGACCGAGCAGAAAATCAGCGACTTCAAAAAGGCCGGCCTGGACCATATTCAGATCAGCTTTCAGGCCAGCGACGAGCAGGTGAATAACTTGCTGGCGGGCTCGAAAAAGGCCTTCGCCCAGAAGCTGGAAATGGCTCGCGCGGTGAAAGCCCACGGTTATCCGATGGTGCTGAACTTCGTGACCCATCGGCACAACATCGACAAGATCGACCGGATCATCGAGCTGTGCATCGCCCTTGAGGCGGACTTTGTGGAACTCGCCACGTGCCAGTTCTACGGCTGGGCGCAGCTCAACCGGGTCGGTCTGTTGCCGACCAAGGAACAACTGGTCCGCGCCGAACGCATCACCAACGAATACCGCGCCAAACTCGAAGCCGAAGGGCATCCGTGCAAATTGATTTTCGTCACGCCTGACTATTACGAAGAACGCCCGAAAGCCTGCATGAATGGCTGGGGCAGTATTTTTCTGACGGTCACACCGGACGGAACCGCCTTGCCCTGTCATGGCGCCCGACAGATGCCGGTGCAATTTCCTAACGTGCGCGACCACAGCATGCAGCACATCTGGTACGACTCGTTCGGCTTCAATCGCTTTCGCGGTTACGACTGGATGCCCGAGCCGTGCCGTTCCTGCGACGAGAAAGAAAAAGACTTCGGCGGCTGTCGCTGCCAGGCCTTCATGCTCACGGGGGACGCGAGCAACGCCGACCCGGTGTGCAGCAAGTCGGACCATCACGGCGTGATCCTCAAGGCTCGCGAAGAAGCCGAGCACGCGACCCAGACCATTGAACAACTGGCCTTTCGTAATGAACGAAATTCACGACTCATCGCTAAAAGCTGAGCCCTTCAGCGCTGCCAAGGCTGTTGCGGCCGGCATCGACTTCGCCGAGTTGCAGGTCGGCCCGCATGGCTTGTTCTGGAACGAGTACCGGCCCGAGGACGCCGCCTGCCGGATCTGGCATTGGCGTGACGGCCAGGCGAATTGCCTGACACCAGCGGGTTTCAGTGTACGCAGTCGCGTGTACGAATACGGCGGCGGCGCGTTCTGTCTGACCGATGACGGGATCGTGTTCGTCAACGAGGCGGACCAACAGCTGTATCGACAGTCGCTGACCGGTGAGACACCCGAATTACTGAGCTCAGGCGAATGCCGATATGGCGATCTGCAGTTCGCTGACGGGCAGGTATTGGCGGTTGAGGAAAACCGCGATCGGCATCGTCTGGTGGCTATCGACCTGGCTGACGGCGCACGTCATCTGCTGGCCGAAGGCGCCGATTTCTATGCCGCGCCGACGTTGAGTCCCGACGCGCAACGACTGGCATGGATCGAGTGGAGCCGCCCGGACCAGCCATGGACCGCGACTCGCCTGATGGTTGCCGAACGCCAGGACGATGGCCGCTTTGCTCTGCCGCGTTGCGTGGCGGGCGAAGACGCGGAGGAATCGCTGCAACAACCGAGGTTCGATGCAAACGGCCGCCTGTTTTGCCTGACTGATCGCGCCGGCTACTGGCAGCCTTGGGTGGAATCGGCAGACGGTCTGAGCCCGCTGCCGAGTGCCCTTGCGGATCATGGGCCAGCACCGTGGCAGTTGGGTGGCTGCACCTGGTTGCCGCTGAGCGAAGGCCGCTATCTGGCGAGCTGGACTGAAGACGGCTTTGGCAAACTGGGGCTTTGTGGTGATGCCGGTGAGGATTTCACCGGCGACTACAGTCGCTTCCGCTCACTCGCACTGGATGAGCAGTTCATTTACTGCATCGCCGCTTCGCCAGTCAGTTCGTCGGCAGTCATTGCCATCGACCGCCAGACCCGCCAGGTCAAAACACTGGCGGGCGGAATTGCACCGTTGCCCGCCGAGCAGATCAGCGTGCCGCAAACCCTGCGCTACCCGAGCGGTTCGGGCGAGGCCCACGGCTTCTTCTATCCCGCGATGACCGGTGAGGCGAAGCCACCTCTGGTGGTGTTCATCCACGGCGGCCCGACGTCGGCCTGCTACCCGATGCTCGATCCGCGGATTCAGTACTGGGCGCAACGCGGCTTCGCCGTGGCCGACCTCAACTACCGCGGCAGCAGTGGCTATGGTCGGGCTTATCGACAAGCGCTGCATTTGAGCTGGGGCGAAGTGGACGTGGAGGATGCCTGCGCAGTCGTCACTCAACTTGCCGAACGCGGGCTGATCGACGGCAACAAGGCATTTATTCGCGGTGGCAGTGCCGGCGGCTACACCACGCTGTGTGCCCTGGCCTTTCACACAGTCTTCCGCGCCGGCGCCAGCCTGTATGGCGTCAGTGATCCTGTGGCGCTGGGCCGGACGACTCACAAGTTCGAAGGCGACTATCTGGATTGGCTGATCGGCGACCCGGTGCAGGATGCCGAACGCTACGCTGCTCGAACGCCGTTGCTGCACGCGGGCAACATCAGTGTTCCGGTTATTTTCTTTCAGGGTGAACTGGACGCCGTGGTGGTACCGCAACAAACCCGCGACATGGTCACGGCGTTGCAGGACAAAGGCATTCTGGTTGAAGCGCATTACTACGCCGACGAACGCCATGGCTTTCGCAAGGCCGGCAATCAGGCCCATGCGCTGGAGCAGGAGTGGTTGTTTTATCGAAGGGTGATGGCGTTAGCGGACTGAAGATTGCACTGAGTGCGGAAATTGCGGTGCTCCCTTCGCGAGCAAGTCGAATCGTCGCACCGCCGCTCCCACAGGGATTTCTGTACACCAAAGATCCATTGTGGGAGCGAGCCTGCTCGCGAAAGCGATCTAACGGGCGCCGCGAAACTCAGCGCTTGGCGATGATGTACACCGCATGCACGATCCCGGGAATGTAACCGCACAGCGTCAGCAGAATATTCAGCCAGAACGCCCCGGCGAAACCGACTTGCAGAAACACACCCAGTGGCGGCAACAGAATGGCGATGATGATACGAATAAAGTCCATGGGGTCAGCTCCTGATTAAAGTTGGCTCGTGTGAGCCTACAGCTAATCGACCTTTGCCGTTCGTCAGGGTTCAGTGCCATCACGTCCGAGAGTGAAACCTTTCCGGCGAAATCCAGAGACAAAAAAACGCCCCACACCAAAAGAATCAGGCATGGGGCGATGCGTTATACCGCGAGACGGTTCGGGAATTCGTGTAGGACAGGTCTGATCAGACGGCAATCCCTTTGCGGCACTGCAGTTGCGCAGTGCGCACACGGGAGAAGGCGCGGGCCAGACGCAGGAGCATTTCGTCGATGTTGGCTTTGCTGACGGTCAGGGCCGGGGTGAAGCGCAAGCAATCGGGCTGCGGAGCGTTGAGCAGCAGGCCTTCGTACAACGCCGCCTTGACGACGGCGTCAGCCGATTCGTCGGACAAGGCAAGACCCCAGAGAAGCCCTTGCCCGCGCAACTCGCCGTGACCATAGCGACGGGATAAACGCTGCAGACCTTCGCTCAGGTGCTGACCGATTTCCCCGACATGATCGAGAAACCCCTTGTCCTGAACGCTGTCGAGGACGGCAAGACCGGCCGCCGTCATCAGTGCATTGCCATGATGAGTGCCTGTCACTTCGCCAATGTCGAAACAACAGGCTTTGCCTCGCGCCAACAACGCGGCCAATGGCACGCCGCCGCCCAGCCCTTTGCCGAGAACGACGATATCTGCCTGCACGCCGTAGGATTGTTCGGCAAGTAAAGTGCCGCAACGACCGATGCCGGTTTGCACTTCGTCGAAAATCAGCAGAATCCCAAGCTCACGGCACAGGCGCTCAACACCTTTGAGGTAATGCTCCGTGGCCGGTATCACCCCGGCTTCGCTCTGGATCGGTTCGAGCATGACCGCCACGGTCCGGGCATCGACGGCTGCATGCAAGGCCGCAAGATCATTGAACGGCACGTGACTGAAGCCTGGAAGCAGCGGCTCGAATCGGTTAGGCAGATTTGAACTGTCCGACGCCGACAGCGTCCCCAGACTACGACCATGGCAGCCGTTGTTGGCAACGATGATCCGCGAAGCCCCGCCGCGATGCCGCTGGCCCCATTTGCGCGCCAGTTTGATCGCCGCTTCACAGGCTTCGCTGCCACTGTTGAGCAGGTACGCCTGATCACTGCCGGTGCTGGAACACAGTCGCTCAGCAAGATTGAGCATGCCGCGGTTATGCAGGCCGAAGCCGGGGTTGATCAGCGACTGAGCCTGCGCCGCTATGGCGTTGACCAGTACCGAAGGGCTGTGTCCGAGGCTATTGGCCCCGCCACCCTGAGAGAAATCCAGATACGCGCGGTCATCGCTGTCCCACAACCATGAGCCCTGGCCGCGCACGAATATCTGTTTCGGTCGCTCGACACTGGGCATCAGGCACTCGCTGGAAAGATTGTCGCCTTGGGACGGCAAGGAGGCGTCCACGGCCAAGTCATCAAGACTCGGGGGATTGCGCCGCAAGCTGAACAAATTCATCTGATCGAACCTCGTGCGAGGTTTTTTGCCGTGCCTATGTAAACACCATCGAAGCAAACGGTATTCATCGCGATCTGTGGCCCTGTAAGCCCTGTGAATGCGGTTAGACTAGGCTCACGCGAGGCCTTGAGCCATTCCGATTTCCCAGCATTTTCGATAAGCACACCTTATGGATTTCAAGCAACTGCGTTATTTCGTCGCGGTCTACGAAGAAGGTCATGTGGGCCGGGCTGCCGAGCGGCTTTCAATCTCCCAACCGGCACTGTCCCAGCAGATCCGCCACCTCGAGCAAAACCTCGATGTGAGCTTGTTCGAACGCAGCAGCAAACGCCTGCTGCCCACCCTGGCTGCCCATACGTTGTACAACCATGCCCTGCCTTTGCTGGATGGATTGCAGCGGGCACGTGAAGCCTTGGGCAACTTCAAGGGCCAGGCGCTGCGCACACTCGCCATCGGTGTATTGCAGACCGTCCATAGCAGCCTGGTGCCGCAGATGCTCGAACGCGTGCGCAAGGCGCAGCCGCATTTGGTGGTGCAAATCTATGAATTGACGGGGCTGGAAGTCGAGCGACGCTTGCTCAACGGCTCGCTGGACATCGGCATCAGCTATCTGCCGCCTCGTCAGCCGGGGCTGCACGGCGTGATGCTGTACGAAGACGAGCTGACCCTGGTGATCCCGGCGGATCACCCGTTGCGCGAATTCAAGAAAGTCTCGATGAGTCAGGCTGCCGAATTGCCGATGTTGCTGCTGGGTGAAGAGTTTCAAGTGCGGCAGATCTGGCAAGCGCAACTGGCCAATCTGGGACGACGTCCGCAAGTACAGGCAGAACTGAACAACATGGCGGGGATTCTCGACAGTTTGCCGCACACGCGACTGGCGACGGTGCTGCCCGGACGCTCACAACAGGCACACGGCAACAAGGAGCTGTTGTGGAAACCACTGAGCGAGCCGCGGGTGCCGCTGAAAGTTGGCTTGGTGTGTCGGGATGTGCAGCGGCAACAGGCCTCGCTGACCTTGTTGCGTACGTTGCTGGAAGAAGTGATGAATGGCTCGGAGGGGCGCTTGATCAGCCCGGCAACACTGGATGAGATGAGCTGAGCACTTTTCTGCAGGCAAAAGAAAACCCCGCCGAAGCGGGGCTTTGCAGACTGTTTCCCTGACATCCATTTCACTCCGCCGTCCTGGCAGAATCCTACGTGTCCGTGTTGTTGCTTTGCGCTTCCTGCGCGACGTCCATGTGAAGTAGATTAGCCGTGGATCCAATCTGCATCTATGGGAGAAAAGCAGCACGTCATGTAAGAGAATGCTTACATGACGTTACATTGTCAGAACTGCCCTGCGTCCAGCAGGAATAGTGATTCGCTGCCGGCCTTCACCGACGCGCTCAACGAGTGAATACGCGGCAGCAGACGTGCGAAATAGAAGCGCGCCGTGCCCATCTTGCTCGCGTAGAAATCGTCCTGCGCTTCTTTGCCAAAAGCGGCCTTGGCCATCAGTGCCCACATGTACGCATACGCCACGTAACCAAATGCTTGCAGGTACTCAACCGAGGCAGCGCCGATTTCGTTCGGGTTGTTTTTCGCCCGATCCAGCAACCAGGCGGTCAGTTCGTCGAGGGTGGTCACCGCATCGTTCAGCGGTTTGGTGAACTCCACCAGGTCAGCGCTGGCGGTCGCAGTGAAATGACGGATCTCGTCGGCAAACAGATTGTAGAACGCGCCGCCGGTGCCAACGATCTTGCGGCCTACCAGGTCCAGCGCCTGAATGCCGTTGGTGCCTTCGTAGATCTGGGTGATGCGCACGTCGCGCACCAGTTGCTCCTGGCCCCACTCACGGATGTAACCGTGGCCGCCGAAAACCTGCTGGCCGTGAATGGTGGTTTCCAGACCCAGGTCGGTCAGGAACGCCTTGGCTACCGGGGTCAGCAAGGCCACCAAATCTTCCGCGCGTTTGCGGGTGATGGCGTCTTCGCTGAACTTGGCGGTATCCAGTTGCATGGCCACGTAAGTCGAAAAGGCACGACCGCCTTCGTTCGAGGCTTTCATGGTCAGCAACATGCGACGCACGTCCGGGTGGACGATGATCGGGTCAGCGACCTTGTCCTTGTTCTGCGCACCGGTCGGCGAACGGCTTTGCAGGCGGTCGCGGGCGTATTCGACGGCGTTCTGGTAGGAGCGCTCACCAGAGGCCAGGCCCTGGATACCGACGCCCAGACGCTCGTAGTTCATCATGGTGAACATCGCGGCCAGACCTTTGTTTGGCTCGCCGACCAGATAACCCACGGCCTCATCGAAGTTCATCACGCAGGTCGCAGAGGCCTGGATGCCCATTTTGTGTTCGATCGAACCGCAGGTCGCCGGGTTGCGCACGCCCAGGGTGCCATCGGCATTGACCATGAACTTCGGCACCAGGAACAGCGAAATGCCTTTCGGCCCCGCCGGTGCGTCCGGCAGTTTGGCCAACACCAGGTGGATGATGTTCTCGGTCAGGTCGTGCTCACCGCCGGTGATGAAGATCTTGGTGCCGCTGACTTTGTAGGACCCGTCGGCCTGAGGCTCGGCTTTGGTGCGGATGATGCCCAGGTCCGTGCCGGCGTGTGGCTCGGTCAGGCACATGGAACCGGCCCAGACGCCAGCGTACATGTTCGGCAGGTACGCGGCTTTCAGTTCTTCGCTGGCGTGGGCGTTGATCGACAGGCAGGCGCCCGCGGTCAGCATCGGGTACAGGCCGAACGACAGGCTGGCGGAGTTGACCATTTCTTCGACTTGCGCCGAAACGGCCTTGGGCATGCCCATGCCGCCGTAGGTCGGATCGCCGCCGACACCGACCCAACCGCCTTCAGCGTAAGTCTGATAAGCCTGTGGGAAACCTGCCGGCGTGGTGACGGCACCGTCCGCCCAATGGCAACCTTCTTCGTCAGCCGCACGGCTCAGGGGCGCGATGCTTTTGCTGGTGACCTTGCCGGCTTCTTCAAGAATGGCTTCGACCGTTTCAGCATCGACAGTCTCGGCCAGCGCCGGCAGCTCGGCCCAGAGTTTGGCGACCTCGAAAACTTCATTGAGGACGAAGCGCATATCGCGCAGGGGCGCTTTGTAGTCAGCCATGGCAAACCTCGCAAGATCTAAACAGGGTAATTCGTAGGAGTAGTGCTTTCGTTGAATTTGAGTGTAACCCAACAACTTTTACGACACATAGGGTCAGCACATGACCGTTTTGTTATTTTTAGTCACTGAAAAGCGAACCATTAAAGAAGCCCGCAACTAGGCGGGCTCTTTTACGTCTGTTTGAAACACTATAGTGCGAATAACTCCGCTGGCAGCTTCATCAGACAATCGCTGCCTGCCTCGATGGCCGCCCGGTGAGCCGCCGTGCGTGGCAGCAAACGCTTGAAGTAAAACTCGCTGGTCGCCAGTTTTGCCTGGCAGTAATCGGCATCGCCACTACCCGAATCGAGCTGCGCCTGAGCGACCAGCGCCAGGCGCAGCCACAGATAGCCGAGGATGATGTAACCGCTGTACATCAGGTAATCCACCGACGCCGCGCCGACTTCATCCGGATTTTTCATCGCCGCCATGCCGACTTTGGTGGTCACCTCTCCCCACTGCTGATTCAGGTCGTTGAGCTGCGCCACGTAGCTGGCGAGTTGCGGGTGTCCGGCGTTTGCCGCACAGAACTTGTGGACGATTCTGGTGAACCCGCGCAGCAGTTTCCCCTGGCTGCCGAGGACTTTTCTGCCCAGCAAGTCCAGCGCCTGAATGCCGTTGGTGCCTTCGTAGATCGGTGCGATCCGGCAGTCGCGTACCAACTGCTCCATGCCCCATTCGCGGATGAAACCGTGACCACCAAACACCTGCATGCCGTGGTTGGTCACTTCCAGCCCGGTATCGGTCATGAAGGCTTTGCAGATCGGCGTGAGGAATGCCAGCAGGTCTTCGGCCTCCTGACGCGCCGTTTCATCCGCGCTCAGGTGCGCCACGTCGAGCAACTGCGCGGTGAAATAAGTCAGCGCCCGGTTGCCTTCGTTGAAGGCCTTCATGGTCAGCAACATCCTGCGCACATCAGGATGAACGATGATCGGATCGGCGGCTTTTTCCGGTGCTTTCGGGCCGGTCAGCGCGCGCATCTGCAAGCGATCATTGGCGTACTTGATCGCACCCTGGAAGCTTGCCTCCCCGAGACACAAACCCTGCATGCCGGTGCCCAGCCGAGCATGGTTCATCATGGTGAACATGCAGTTCAGGCCCTTGTTCGGCTCACCGATCAAGAAGCCCTTGGCGTCGTCGAAGTTCAGCACGCAGGTAGCCGAGGCCTTGATGCCCATTTTGTGTTCGATCGAGCCGCAGGAAACACCGTTGCGCTCCCCCGCGTCACCCGCGTCGTTGGGTAGGAATTTAGGAACGATGAACAGGGAAATGCCCTTGGTCCCGGCCGGGGCGTCCGGCAGTTTCGCCAGCACCAGGTGAATGATGTTTTCACTCATGTCGTGCTCGCCGGCGGAGATGAAGATCTTGCTGCCGGAAATCGCATAGCTGCCGTCGGCCGCAGGTACGGCGCGGGTTTTGATGATGCCCAGGTCGGTGCCGCAATGGGCTTCGGTCAGGCACATGGTGCCGGTCCATTGGCCGGCCGTGAGCTTGCTCAGGTAAGTCTGTTTCTGTTCCTCGGTGCCGTGGGCGTGGATTGCCGACATCGCGCCGTGAGTCAGACCGGGGTACATACCCCAGGAGGTGTTGCTGGAACCGACCATTTCGCTAATGACCAGCCCCAGCGAACTCGGCAACCCCTGGCCACCGTAAACCGGATCAGCCGCCAGACCGTGCCAGCCGCCTTCCACATATTGTGCGAAGGCTTGCTTGAAGCCTGTAGGCGTAGTCACCACGCCATTGTCGAAATGGCAGCCTTCTTCGTCGCCGCTGCGGTTCAGCGGTGCAAGAACGTTCTCACAGAATTTCGCACCTTCTTCGAGGATCGCGTTGACCATGTCCGGGCTGGCATCGGTGGCACCCAGCGCGGCGTAGTTGCTGTGAAAATCGAAGACGTGGTCGATCAGAAAGCGCATGTCGCGCAGGGGAGCTTTGTACTCAGGCATGGTCATTTCTCCGGCAGCAGATTCCCCAAACCTACTGCCGCACACCCGGCCTCACAATCACAGTCCAGACGCTGAATGCGCCATCATCACTCAATCAGTAGCGGCGTCCATGCGCACCGCGCCACGACGGTTTTGACCGAACGCCACCACACAGTTGCGCCCCGCACCTTTGGCACTGTAGAGCGCCTCGTCAGCGGACTTGAGCACTTTCTCGGGGGTGCGCTGCTCCAGTCGTTCGGCCACGCCGATGCTGACAGTGACCGACACACTTGAGGCGCCCGAGCCGGCGCGACGTTGACGACCTTGCTGGTCGTCCTGAGGACGGCTGTCCTGATTGCGTAGTTGAATGTTGTAGGTGGCGATGGACTCGCGAATGACTTCCAGGTGCGGCATGCACTCTTCGAGAGTCTTGCCTGCGAACACCAGGGCAAATTCCTCACCGCCGTAGCGATATGCCCTACCGCCTCCGCCGATTTTCGACAGCTTGCTGGCGACCAATCGCAGCACCTGATCACCGACATCATGGCCGTGGGTGTCATTGAATTTCTTGAAGTGATCGACGTCGCTCATCGCCAGCACATAATTGCGCCCCAATCGCTGCATCCGCTCGTTCAAGGCGCGACGGCCTGGCAGGCCGGTAAGCTCGTCGCGGAAGGCCATTTGATAGGCCTCGTGGGCGACCGCCGCGGCAATCATCAACATCACCTGACTGCACATGATGTTCAGGGTAAACGGCAAGATGAAAGTTTTCGGCAACATCCAGAACAACCCGAGCAGGCCTACCAATTGGGCCGCATGCAAGGGTCTCGGGTTGCGCCAGTATTGCCAGGCCAGTAACGCAAACGAGGCGATGAACACGGGATAAGACAGCTGGATCAGACTCATCCAGGCGCCATGCAACGCTGGCCAACGGATCTCCGACAGCCACATCAACAGCGCCTGTGGGTAACTTTGTTCCAGTCCCAACGCTACGCTACCGAACGCCAGCAACACGGCGAAGCGCGCCACCATGTCCTGGAACAGGTGGGTGCGCTCCTGCCATGCGGCGAACACACCAAATAGCAGCGGCAGCAACAGGCAGCACAGATGGAAGACCACCGCGGCGTCTTCACGAACCTTGCCGTTGTCGCGGTAATAGTCGGTCTGGGTGTCGAGCAGGAAGTAGGCGATGTACACCGTGACCATCAGAAACAGCTCACGCTGACGTCGGTAAACCGCGCAGTAAGCACCGCCGAGCAACAACACCAGGGTTGGCAGTACGTTGAACAGCGAGGTGAAAAAAACGTTCAGATCCTTCACGTACGCAGCCGCCAGTCCCGCGAGCAAAAGCAGTAATGACGGCAGGAAATGGCTGAAACGTACAGCGGAAGAACGCGGCAAGGGGAAAGCTCCGACCCGGCAAATAAAGATGGCATTGTGCCTTCTCTTCGGGCGACATGTCATATCGCCACCCTCTTTAACGGCAGCAAAGACTTTCTTCTTAGCGTTTTAGTCAGGAAATATTTACCCGTAGATATCGCGCACAAAAAAGCCGCTGCTCCCGAGGAAGCAGCGGCTTTATGAAGCGACAGCGTGGGGCTTAGTAACCCAGCGCGAAGTCTTCTTCTTTCATGTCCATCAGGTTGTTGGCGCCCGACAGCATGGTCACAACGTGAGTGCGGGTACGCGGCAGGATGCGCTGGAAGTAGAAGCGCGCAGTCTGCAGCTTGGCGGTGTAGAACGCCGTTTCGGTGGTGCCGGCAGCCAGTTTTTCGGCAGCCAGGCGCGCCATGTCAGCCCAGAAGTAAGCCAGGCAGGCGTAACCGGAGTACATCAGGTAATCCACCGACGCCGCGCCGACTTCTTCGCGATCCTTCATGGCCGCCATACCGACCTTCATGGTCAGCTCGCCCCATTCCTTGTTCAGCGCAGCCAATGGCTCGACGAACTCTTTGACCGCGTCGTTGCCTTCGTTGGTCTGGCAGAATTTGTGGACGATCTTGGTGAAGCTTTTCAGGGCTTCGCCTTGAGTCATCAGCACTTTACGGCCCAGCAGATCGAGCGCCTGGATACCGGTGGTGCCTTCGTACAGCATCGAAATGCGGCTGTCGCGAACGTTCTGCTCCATGCCCCACTCGGCGATGAAGCCGTGGCCGCCGTAGATTTGCACGCCGTGGTTGGCGGATTCGAAGCCGACTTCAGTCATGAAGGCTTTGGCGATCGGCGTCATGAACGCCAGCAATGCATCGGCCTTCTTCTTCTCTTCTTCGTCCACGCCGTACTTGACGATGTCGACTTGCTTGGCGGTGAAGTAAACCATCGCACGGTTGCCTTCGGCGAAGGCTTTCATGGTCAACAGCATGCGACGTACGTCAGGGTGAACGATGATCGGGTCAGCAGCTTTTTCCGGCGCTTTCGGGCCAGTCAGGGAGCGCATTTGCAGACGATCACGAGCGTATTTCAGACCGCCCTGGAAGCCGATCTCGGCGTGAGCCAGGCCTTGCAGCGCGGTGCCCAGACGTGCGGTGTTCATGAAGGTGAACATGCAGTTCAGGCCTTTGTTCGCCGGGCCGATCAGGTAACCGGTGGCCGCGTCGAAGTTCATCACGCAGGTGGCGTTGCCGTGGATGCCCATCTTGTGTTCCAGGGAACCACAGGTCACAGCGTTACGCGCGCCGATCGTACCGTCTTCGTTCGGCATGAACTTGGGAACGATGAACAGCGAAATGCCTTTGGTGCCAGCCGGTGCATCCGGCAGACGTGCCAGCACGATGTGGACGATGTTGTCGGCCATGTCGTGTTCACCGGCCGAGATGAAGATTTTGGTGCCGGAGACTTTGTAGGAACCATCGGCCTGAGGTTCAGCCTTGGTGCGCAGCATGCCCAGGTCGGTGCCGCAATGCGGTTCGGTCAGGCACATGGTGCCGGTCCATTCGCCGGAAACCAGCTTGGTCAGGTAAGCCTCTTGCTGCTCAGGCGTGCCGTGCTCGGAAATGGTGTTCATCGCACCATGGGACAGGCCTGGGTACATGCCCCACGACCAGTTGGCTTCGCCAACCATTTCGCTGACGGCCAGACCCAGAGATTCCGGCAGGCCTTGGCCGCCGTGCTCTACGTCGTGGGCCAGGCTTGGCCAGCCGCCTTCGACGAATTGTTTGTAGGCTTCCTTGAAACCGGTCGGCGTCTTAACGCCGGACTCGCTCCAGGTGCAGCCTTCGGTGTCACCCACGCGGTTCAGCGGAGCCAGCACCTGCTCACAAAACTTGGCGCCTTCTTCGAGAATGGCGTCAACCATGTCCGGAGTTGCGTCTGCGCAAGCCGGAAGGCTCTGATAGTGCGCTTCGTAGCCGAGCAGTTCGTCACGAACGAAGCGAATATCACGCAAGGGGGCCTTGTAGTCAGGCATAGCGATAAACCTCTGCTGATGTAACCGGGAATGAACGACCGCGTTGATTTGTTGTGGCGGTCAAACAGTTGTTTGAAACATACGTTTACGCCTAAATCTTGTCAAGCGCCGATCTTTTGCCGTTCGTCATCATCCGAGGCAAATGCCAGATCCACAGCCATGCAACACCGTCGCCTGAGCAATACACAGTGCAGAAGAGATTAGTTGAGCGAGAAGGACTTACGCAGAAAAACGCCGCGAATATTCGCGGCGTTGGGGGTACGGATTCAGCGAGGATTCAAGCGTAGGTATCAATCAGCGTACCGAGCATTTCGTCGGATGCCTTGGCGACTTTGACACCCAGTTCAACCTGAAATTTGCCTTGGGACATCTCGACCATATTGCTGGACAGGTCCGACTGCTGGCTAATATCCACCGCGCGCAGACGATCAACCTGAGCGTCGGAAGACTGGCTGGTCACCGAACGCTCGATCGTCGTGTTGGCGATCTGGCCTGAGGCCTGATCGACACGGTTCTGCCCTGTCTGAATAGTGCTCAGACCGGCATAAAAAGCGGTATTTCCTGAGATTTCCATGGCAGAACTCGTCCTACAAAGGATCAACAGCGGCCATTGAACCAGAGCCACCGACAAAAGGCCCGACAAAAACCCTAATAGCACAGTGCCTTGTCATAGTTAAAACCCGTGTAAGAAAACTCAGTCCAGCAGATCCAGTTGCAGATGCTCCGCCACCGCTTCAGCCGTCACCAACTTGAGTTTCGGCACGCGCCCCAGGCACGGTGCCGGGATCCGCTCAGCGAGTGTCGCGAGGTTTTCTTCCAGGCGCGAAGTCTTCGGATCGATGATATTGGCCACCCACCCCGCCAACTGCAAACCGTCCTGAGCAATCGCTTCAGCCGTCAGCAGCGCATGGTTGATGCAACCCAGGCGCACGCCCACCACCAGGATCACCGGCAGATCCAGCGCCATCGCCAGGTCCGACAGGTTGTCCTGATCCGCCAAAGGCACTCGCCAGCCGCCAGCACCTTCGATCAAGGTGAAGTCCGCCTGCATATCGAGGATCTCCCGCATGGGCGTCAACAGTGATTGCACCGTCAATGCCATGCCGGCCTCCCTCGCTGCCAGGTGCGGCGCGATCGGCGGTTCGAACGCCACAGGGTTGACCTGTGCATAAGTCAAAGGCACTGAGCACTCCGCCAGCAACGCCAACGCATCGGCATTGCGCAAGCCCTTGGGCGTCACATCGCATCCTGAGGCGACCGGTTTACCCGCCGCCGTGCTCAAACCGGCCGACCGCGCGGCATACAGCAAAGCGGCGGCAATGGTGGTCTTGCCGACATCGGTGTCAGTACCGGTGATGAAATAGGCTGCGCTCATAAGGGTTTCTCCAACACGGCGTAGACCACTTGATAAGTCGCCGGCAATCCTTCGGCCTGACGAAACCGCTCATAAGCCTCGATCAAACCGAGGATCCGCGCCCTGCCGGTCAAACCACCCGGCCGACCGGGGTTCAAGTTGTGGGCACCCAGCGCCTTCAATTCATGGGTCAGGCTGCGCACATCCGGGTAATGCAACACGTGCGGTCGAACTTGCAGACTCGCGACGCTCAACCCACTGTCCGCGCAAAGCTGTTGATAAACCCCGAACTCGCGGAAGCGGTTGACGTGCACCATGCCATCCACCTGCCGCCAGCTGTCACGCAGCTCGAACAGTGTGCCTACGCACAGACTAGCAAACGCGAAAATTCCGCCTGGTTTCAGCACCCGATTGGCTTCACTGAGCACCGAAGCGAAGTCCGCGCACCACTGCACCGCCAGGCTGGAGAAGATCAGGTCGCAGGTCGAATCCTGCAATGGCAATCGCTCGGCATCGCCTGCAATGAAATGTGTTGCGCCACCTAACGGCCGGGCGTGATTGAGCATGCCTTCGGCGATGTCCATTGCCAGGCCGTGACTTGCAGGAAATCGCTCGCCCAATGCACGACTGAAATGCCCGGTGCCGCAGCCCAGGTCCAGCCAGACACCCGGCACGAAGTCCTTCGGTAAACGACTCGACAATTCACTGCCAACGTCGCGCTGCAATTCGGCCACGCTGTCGTAGCTTGCCGCCGCACGGGAAAAAGATGCCGCCACCTGGCGTTTGTCGGGCAAACCGCCGGGCAGGTTGGGAAGGGATAAATCAGTCATCACCGGACTCATGCAAAAAGGCCTGGATCGCCCCCGCCACACCGTGAGGGTCTTCCAGAAGAAACGCGTGACTGGCCTGTTCGATCAGGCCAATTTCAACATCCGGCAGCAATGTCAGCAGGTCCCCCGCCGCTTCGGCTGGAACCAGTCCATCGAGGCCGGCAAACAAGTGCAGTTGCGGGCCGCGGAACGCCTGCAAAGCCTGACGGGTATCCAGTTGTGCGAGCAACTCCAGGCCACTCATCAGCACCTCTGCCGAAGTGTGTGGCGCGCCACCGAGCAACAGCCGAGACAACCCGCGCGGGTCTTCGGCACCCTGAGCGCAGAGCAGCGAGAAACGTTTCAACGTCATGCGAGGATCAGCCTTGCAGCCGGCCAGAAACGCATCGAAGGTTTCGGCAGGCATCGCACTCGGCCATTGTTCATGAGCGACAAAAGAAGGATTGCTCGCCAGGGTCAACAAGCCGCAGCAGCGATCGCCGCGCCGGGCTGCCAACTCTGAAGCGAGCATGCCGCCCAGCGACCAGCCGCCGAGCCAGGCGTCCTGAGGCACCGTCGAATCCAGCTCATCGAGCCACTCCTCAAGATCGCTCGATTGCAGTTCCGGCAACGGCTCGATCTCGACCCGCAAGTGTTCATCCAGTCCTTGTAACGCTGCCGCCAAGGGTTCCAGGGGAGAAATGCCGAGCCCCCAGCCGGGCAGCAGAATCAGGCGATTACGCATGGCTTGGCTCCGGTCCCAGTTGTTGAAAACAATCGGCCAGTCCATTTAACAATAGCTGTACCTGCGCCTCGCTGTGCGCAGCGGTCAGGGTTACCCGCAGTCGGGCGCTGCCGGCGGGCACGGTCGGGGGACGGATCGCCGTGACCATCAGACCGCGTTCACGCAGCATCTGCGACAGTCGAACCGCACGCCCGGCATCGCCGATCATGATCGGCTGGATCGGCGTGAAGCTGTCCATCAACTCCAGGCCGATCTGCTCGGCCCCGTGGCGGAACTGGCGGATCAACGTTTTCAGATGTTCCCGTCGCCAGTGCTCGGTACGCAGCAACTCAAGGCTTTTCAGCGTCGCGCAGGCCAGCGCAGGCGGCTGGCTGGTGGTGTAAATGTAGGGACGGGCGAACTGGATCAGGCTCTCGATCAGCTCTTCGCTGCCCGCCACAAAAGCCCCGGCGGTGCCGAACGCCTTGCCGAGGGTGCCGACAAGCACCGGCACATCTTCCTGGCTCAAACCGAAATGCTCGACGATCCCGCCGCCATTGGCACCCAGCGGACCGAAGCCGTGCGCGTCATCGACCATCAACCATGCACCTTTGGCCTTGGCTTCCCGCGCCAGCGCCGGCAGGTCGGCGATGTCGCCGTCCATGCTGAACACTCCGTCGCTGACCACCAGGGTATTGCCGGTCGCTTTCTCGAGACGCTTGGCCAGACTTACCGCGTCGTTGTGCAGATAGCGATTGAAGCGCGCTCCGGATAATAAACCCGCATCCAGCAAGGACGCGTGATTGAGCCGGTCTTCCAGCACCGTATCGCCCTGCCCGACCAGCGCGGTGACCGCGCCGAGGTTGGCCATGTAACCGGTGGTGAACAACAGCGCGCGCGGGCGGCCGGTGAAATCGGCGAGGGCTTCTTCCAGTGCGTGATGCGGACTGCTGTGGCCGATCACCAGATGCGACGCCCCGCCGCCGACGCCCCAACGGGTCGCACCGGCACGCCAGGCTTCAATCACTTGCGGGTGATTGGCCAGGCCCAGGTAGTCGTTGTTACAGAACGCCAGCAACGGCTGACCATCGACCACTACTTCCGGGCCTTGGGGGCTTTCGAGCAATGGGCGTTGGCGGTAGAGATTTTCGGCACGACGGGCAGCAAGGCGTGCGGCGAGATCGAAAGACATGCAGGCCTCGGGCAGTCAGATTACATAATCCAAGGTTGGGTACAAACCAATGTGGGAGCGGGCTTGCTCGCGAAGACGGACTGACATTCAAGGTTGATGTCGACTGTACCGCCGCTTTCGCGAGCAAGCCCGCTCCCACACTCGATTTGTGTCGAATCAGACGGCAGCGTTATAGAACTGCTCGCTGCTCTTCTGCTCAACCAGCGCTTGTTCGATCGCCGCCTGATGGACTTCGTCAGCGTGTTCTTCGCGTGCTTCCGGCAGGATGCCCAGGCGCGAAAACAGTTGCATGTCCTTGTCGGCCTGCGGGTTGGCGGTGGTCAGCAGTTTTTCGCCGTAGAAAATCGAGTTGGCGCCGGCGAAGAACGCCAGGGCCTGCATCTGCTCGTTCATCGCTTCGCGGCCAGCGGACAGGCGCACGTGGGATTGCGGCATCAGGATACGGGCGACAGCCAGCATGCGGATGAAGTCGAACGGGTCGATATCGTCAGCATTTTCCAGCGGCGTACCGGCGACTTTCACCAGCATGTTGATCGGCACCGATTCCGGGTGTTCCGGCAGGTTGGCCAGCTGGATCAGCAGATTGGCGCGATCATCAAGCGACTCGCCCATGCCGAGGATGCCGCCGGAGCAGATCTTCATCCCCGACTCACGCACGTAGGCCAGCGTTTGCAGGCGCTCGCTGTAAGTGCGGGTGGTGATGATGCTGCCGTAGAACTCAGGCGAGGTATCAAGGTTGTGGTTGTAGTAATCGAGGCCGGCGTCTGCCAGGGCGACTGTCTGGTCCTGATCGAGACGACCGAGGGTCATGCAGGTTTCCAGGCCCATGGCTTTCACGCCTTTGACCATTTCCAGCACGTAAGGCATGTCTTTGGCCGACGGATGTTTCCACGCCGCGCCCATGCAGAAACGGGTCGAACCGATGGCCTTGGCGCGAGCGGCCTCTTCGAGGACCTTCTGCACTTCCATCAGCTTTTCTTTTTCCAGGCCGGTGTTGTAGTGACCGGACTGCGGACAATATTTGCAATCTTCCGGGCAGGCACCGGTTTTGATCGACAGCAGCGTCGACACCTGGACCCGATTGGCGTCGAAATGCGCGCGGTGCACCGTCTGCGCCTGGAACAACAGGTCATTGAATGGCTGAACGAAGAGTGCTTTGACTTCGGCCAAAGACCAGTCATGACGCAGGGTTGCAGTGGTGCTGGCGCTCATGGGCGTTTCCTTTGTTTTATGCTTGGCAAGCGCCTGGGGAATGGAATACCCACAGACGCGACACGGATGTTCGGCATATTTAAGGAAGAGTCATGCGCTGTCAACCACGATACGAGGGACCGGTTTACATCTGGTTAAAAAACAACCAGACCTGTTTGCTTTGCGCAGAACCCGCCGATGAATGCACACCCCTCTGCATGGCCTGTGAAACGGAGTTGCCTTGGCTTGGCGATCAATGCCAAACCTGCGCGCTGCCGTTACCTGCCGCTGGCCTGACCTGCGGCCAATGCCTGAAACACCCGCCAGCTTTTGAACGGGTCGCCACGCCCTGGACTTACAGCTTTCCGGTGGACACGTTGATCACACGCTTCAAACACGCTGCGAAGTGGCCGTTTGGTCGCCTGCTCGCCGAACTTCTCGCTCAGTTCCTGCAACATCGCTTTGATGAAGACCTGAATCGGCCCGACGCGCTCATCCCGGTTCCGCTGGCCTCCAAACGACTGCGTAAACGGGGTTTCAACCAGGCCGCGATGCTCGCCCGCTGGCTCAGCACCAGCCTCGACATTCCGTGCGATGAAACGTTGTTGCTGAGGATTCAGGACACCAGCGCTCAACAGGACCTGAATGCCGAGGCCCGCAAAAAGAACCTGCGCAACGCCTTCGCCCTGACGCCCGATGCGTGTATCAAGGGTCGTCATTTAGCAGTGGTGGACGATGTGTTGACCACCGGCGCCACGGCCCAAGCCCTGGCTCGCCTGCTGATGGACGCCGGCGCCGCCCGGGTCGACGTCTATTGTCTGGCCCGCACACCCAAACCCGGCGACGTGGTTTGACTAACGACACAAAAAACTGTGGGAGCGGGCTTGCTCGCGAAGACGGACTGACATTCAACAGAAATGTCGCCTGAACTGACGCCTTCGCGAGCAAGCCCGCTCCCACACTGGACAGTGTTACACCTGACTTGACTCCCGGGCTCCCAGCCGCCAACGTCCTTCCCATCGCCACAGCCCAAAGCGTCTTGCCATGTCCTTGCCTACGTTGTTGTCGCAGCACATTGTCCGTCGTCCGCAGCGCATCGCGTTGCTGCAACACATTGCCGAACAAGGCTCGATTACCCGCGCCGCGAAAAGCGCGGGGCTGAGTTACAAAGCGGCCTGGGACGCTATCGATGAGCTGAACAACCTCGCGCAAAAACCGTTGGTGGAGCGCAGTGTCGGCGGCAAGGGCGGCGGTGGCGCCAGACTCTCCAGCGAAGGCGAACGCGTATTGCGCCTGTATCAAAAGCTGCAAGCCTTGCAGGCTCAGGTGCTGGAAGCTGCCGAGGATGCTAGCGATCTCGACCTGCTCGGCCGACTGATGCTCAGAACCAGCGCGCGCAATCAACTGCATGGCAAGGTAGCGGCGATAGATAACCAAGGGCACAACGACCGGATTCGTCTTGAATTGGCCGAAGGCTTGAGCATCGATGCGCAGATCACTCACGACAGCACCACGCGCCTGGAACTGGAAACCGGCACCGAAGTGGTCGCACTAATCAAGGCCGGATGGCTGGAGTTGCTGGGCATCGATCAAGTGGCAACACCCGGCAATAACTGCCTGAAAGGCATCATCGAAGAAATTCTCGACGCCGAGGACGGCCCCAGCGAAGTGCGCATCGGCTTGCCCAATGGCCAGACACTCTGCGCACTGGCCGAACCGCTGCACTTGAGAACCCTCGGTCTGGCCGCTGATAAGCCGGTGCGGGTGCAGTTCGCGCCATCCAACGTTTTGCTCGGTACACCGCTTTGAAACACAAGTGTCATTAACGCTCATTAAGGTGACTGCAAAAACCAGCAGGGAGCCTGATGTGAGCCTATTAGAAGACAACCAATCCACCGACCTCGAGAACATGGTCGGTCTCAGCCGTCGAGGCTTCATCAGCGCCGGCGCCCTTTGCGGTGCAGCGATGTTCCTGGGCGGCAACCTGTTGAGCCGCAGCGTGCTGGCCGCCAGCGTCAGCGCCGGCTCCAGCAAACTGTTGGGTTTTGACAGCATTCCCGCTGCCACCAGCGACGCCATCACCCTGCCGCCAGGCTACAAATCTTCGGTATTGATCAGTTGGGGCCAACCCCTGCAGAAGAACGGCCCGGCATTCGACCCGAGCGGCAATGGCACGGCCGAGCATCAGGAAGTCCAGTTCGGCGACAACAACGACGGCATGAGCCTGTTCGAATTCCCCGACGACAACAACCGGGCGCTGATGGCGATCAACAACGAATACACCAACTATCGCTACCTCTATCCACACGGCGGCATGCCGCAGTCGGCTGCTGACGTGCGCAAGGCTCTGGCCTGTGAAGGCGTGTCGGTGATCGAAGTGCAGCGCAAGAACGGCCAGTGGCATTTCGTCCAGGGTTCGCGCTACAACCGGCGCATTCACGGCAACGCGCCGATCAGCCTGAGCGGCCCGGCCGCCGGCCACGCGCTGCTGAAAACCAGTGCCGACCCACACGGCAAGAACGTTCTTGGCACCTTCCAGAACTGCGCCAATGGCAAGACGCCGTGGGGCACGTATCTGACCTGCGAAGAGAACTTCACCGACTGCTTCGGCAGCAGCAATGCCGAACAGAAATTCGATGCCGCGCAAAAACGCTACGGCGCAGTAGCGACCAGTAAAGAGATCAACTGGCATCAACACGACGAGCGTTTCGACCTGGCAAAGAATCCGAACGAGCTCAACCGTCACGGCTGGGTCGTGGAGATCGACCCGTTCGATCCGCAATCGACGCCAGTCAAACGCACCGCGCTGGGCCGCTTCAAACATGAAAACGCCGCCCTGGCCGAAACCAGTGACGGTCACGCCGTGGTGTACATGGGCGACGATGAGCGCGGCGAGTTCATCTACAAATTTGTCAGCCGCGACAAGATCAACCACAAAAACCCCAAGGCCAATCGCGACCTGCTGGACAACGGCACCTTGTACGTGGCGCGTTTCGACGCGGGCGACGGCAATGCCGATCACCCGAAAGGCCAGGGCGAGTGGATCGAACTGACCCACGGTAAAAACGGCATCGACGCCAGCAGCGGTTTCGCCGATCAGGCCGAGGTGTTGATTCACGCCCGCCTCGCCGCCAGCGTGGTCAAAGCTACGCGCATGGACCGCCCGGAATGGATCGTCGTCAGCCCCAAGGATGGCCAGGTCTATTGCACGCTGACCAACAACGCCAAGCGTGGCGAGGACGGGCAACCGGTGAACGGGCCAAACCCGCGCGAGAAAAACGTCTACGGGCAGATTTTGCGCTGGCGCACTGACCGTGACGATCACGGCTCGAAAAGCTTTGCCTGGGATCTGTTTGTGGTCGCTGGCAACCCGGGCGTCCACGCCGGCACGCCGAAGGGCGGTTCATCGAACATCACACAGCAGAACATGTTCAACAGCCCGGACGGTTTGGGTTTCGACAAGGCTGGGCGGTTGTGGATTCTGACCGATGGCGATTCGAGCAACGCAGGCGACTTCGCCGGTATGGGCAATAACCAGATGCTCTGCGCTGACCCGGTCACCGGGGAGATCCGCCGCTTCATGGTCGGGCCAGTAGGCTGCGAGGTGACGGGGATCAGCTTTTCGCCGGATCAGAAGACCTTGTTTGTCGGGATTCAGCATCCGGGAGAAAACGGCGGGTCGACGTTCCCCGAGCATCTGCCGAATGGCAAGCCGCGGTCTTCGGTGATGGCCATTTCGCGTGAAGATGGCGGCATCGTCGGCGCCTGATAGGGCCTTTTCGCGAGCAAGCCCGCTCCCACATTTAACCGAGTTCTCCCAGAAGAATACGGTCGAATGTGGGAGCGGGCTTGCTCGCGAAGGCATCAGCCCAGACAACACTCATATCAAGCCAAACCCCTAAAGAAGCCCCGTCTGCGCTACCATGCTTGGCCGGACGCGGCAGCCTGCTGCGCGCAGGAGTCAGCATGGCCCACCCGTTTGCAACCCTCACCCCAGACCTCGTGCTCGATGCCGTCGAAAGCATCGGCTTTCTCAGCGACGCGCGCATTCTGGCGCTCAACAGCTACGAGAACCGTGTCTATCAGGTCGGTATCGAAGACTCCGAGCCGCTGATCGCCAAGTTCTACCGCCCGCAGCGCTGGACCAACGAAGCGATTCTCGAAGAGCACCAATTCACCTTCGAACTCGCCGAGTGCGACGTACCGGTGGTCGCGCCGATGATTCACAACGGTGCCAGCCTGCACGAGCACAACGGTTTCCGCTTCACCCTGTTCCCCCGCCGTGGTGGCCGTGCGCCGGAGCCGGGCAATCTCGATCAGCTGTATCGCCTGGGGCAACTGCTCGGTCGCCTGCACGCGGTCGGCGCTACCAAACCGTTCGAACACCGCGAAGCGCTGGGTGTGAAAAACTTCGGTCATGACTCGCTGACCACATTGCTCGAAGGCAATTTCGTACCCAAAAGCCTGCTGCCAGCCTACGAGTCCGTCGCCCGCGACCTGCTCAAGCGGGTGGAAGAGGTCTACAAGGCAACGCCGCACAAGAACATCCGCATGCACGGCGACTGCCATCCCGGCAACATGATGTGCCGCGACGAGATGTTCCACATCGTCGACCTCGACGACTGCCGCATGGGTCCTGCGGTGCAGGACATCTGGATGATGCTGGCGGGTGATCGTCAGGAATGTCTCGGTCAGTTGTCGGAATTGATGGACGGCTACAGTGAGTTCCACGACTTCGATCCGCGGGAACTGGCGCTGATCGAACCACTGCGCGCCCTGCGCCTGATGCACTACAGCGCCTGGCTCGCCCGCCGCTGGGACGACCCGGCGTTCCCGCACAGTTTTCCGTGGTTCGGCAGTGAACGGTATTGGGGAGACCAAGTGCTGGCCTTGCGCGAACAGTTGGCGGCACTCAACGAAGAACCGTTGAAGCTCTTCTGACGAACACAAATCCCCAAGTGGGAGCGAGCCTGCTCGCGAATACGGTTTCACATTCAACAGTGATGCTGAATGAACTACCGCTTTCGCGAGCAGGCTCGCTCCCACAGTTGTTTGTGTTCACAAATAACCAACCTAATCAGGTAGGACATCCGTAGACAATTCTCCTTACAATCCCCTCTTTGTTAGCTGCCTAAGCAAGGATTCTGCATGCAAGCTGCCAACCCGCGTCGCGGGTACATCCTGGGCCTGAGTGCCTATATCATCTGGGGTCTGTTCCCGATCTACTTCAAAGCCATCGCCAACGTGCCTGCGGTGGAGATCATCATCCACCGAGTGCTCTGGTCCGCGCTGTTCGGCGCCTTGCTGCTGCTGGTGTGGAAACATCCGGGCTGGTGGCGCGAGTTGCGTGACAATCCGAAACGCCTGGCGATCCTGGCCCTGAGCGGCACGCTGATCGCGGCCAACTGGCTGACCTACGTCTGGTCGGTGAACAACGGGCGCATGCTCGAAGCCAGTCTCGGTTACTACATCAACCCGTTGGTGAACGTGCTGCTGGGCATGTTGATCCTTGGCGAACGACTGCGGCGCATGCAATGGCTGGCGGTTGGCCTCGCGGCGGTCGGCGTCGCCCAGCAGGTCTGGCAAGTCGGCAGTCTGCCGTGGGTGTCGTTGGTGCTGGCGCTGACCTTCGGTTTCTACGGACTGATCCGCAAGCAGGCACCGGTCAAGGCGCTGCCGGGTCTGGTGGTGGAAACCTGGATGCTGGTGCCGATTGCGATTGCCTGGCTGCTTTTCAATCAGACGGCCACCAGCGCTCAACCCGAATTCTGGACCACGTCCGAAGCCTGGTGGCTGGTGGCCGCGGGTCCGGTGACGCTGGTGCCGCTGGTGTGTTTCAACGCCGCCGCACGGCATTTGCCCTACACGACGCTGGGATTCCTCCAGTACCTGGCGCCGACGCTGGTGCTGTTGCAAGCCGTGCTGCTGTTTGGCGAGCATTTGTCGTCGAGCACACTGGTTGCGTTCATCTTTATCTGGGCGGGCCTGGCGATTTACAGCGTCGACGCGTGGATAAGTATGCGTCGTCGCCGCTGATCAAAAAACACACAAACCTCTACAGGCCACGGCTACCGTGGCCTGCATCAATCCTTCCCAAGGTTATCCACAACGTGATCCCCGGCGTTTGTGCGCAAGTCCCTGAAACTGCTGGTTTTTTGATCAAATCCTGAAGAAGCCCGGCCGACGTGGCCTGGAGGATGGTCTCTACAGGTTATCCACAGGCAGGTGCACGTATAACTTGGATAACCTGATCAGGGTTCACTGCGCAGCACCAATTCGACCATCAAATCATCCGCCAGGGTTTCCAGGCGCGATTGCAGCACGTCCAGGGACAACGTCAGCGGCACGGCGAGAATCGCTTCGGCGTGGAACAAAGGCTCGCTGCTCATCGGCGCAGGACGTACTTCGGTCACCAGACGCTCCAGGTTCACCCCCTGTTCACTCAGCAGACGCGTGATGTCGCGTACGATCCCGGGGCGGTCATTGCCCACCAATTCCATGGCTATGGGTTTCCAGGTGCAGGATTGCTCGATTCCGCTTTCGGCAATCAGCACGCGAATGCCGTGGGCGGACAACGCCTGTAGGGCATCGACCAATTCATCGTAGGCCTCGGCCGGCACGCCCACGCGAAGAATCCCGGCGAACTGCCCGGCCATGCGTGACATGCGGCTCTCCAACCAGTTACCGCCGTGCTCGGCAATGCATTGGGCAATGCGCTCGACCTGCCCAGGCTTGTCCGGAGCGAATACAGTGAGTACGAGGTGGTCCATGGCGCAGCCCTCTTGTCATGACTTTTGTTATAGAAAAGCAAGTATAGGCAAGGGACCGGAATCAGCCCGGCACTACTTTTTTGTGGCGAGGGAGCTTGCTCCCGCTGGGGCGCGAAGCGGCCCCCTGAATAGCCCAGACGGACCGCTTTCGCTGATTTTGCGACTGCTGCGCAGCCGAGCGGGAGCAAGCTCCCTCGCCACAAAAGCAAGGCCCCATAGCAGGGCAATGAAGATTATGTGTACAACTTTTTATATTTAACTGGAACAATCCAATAGTTTTTTGAGAACATCCCGTTCCCCGACGTGACCGCAATGCGTCATGGCGTCGCAGAACGACGTATTTAGTCTAATTTTCACAAGCGCAATTCATCATGTAGTATGCCGCAGCGCGCACTACATAACGCTGGATCGATGTCTGCCGCAGGTGCAGCCACAACCTGAAAGCCCCGTCAGCACGGCCTCAACGCCGTTGATTGGTCATAACCCAGCCGCCCGCAATGGCATGTACTGGTCAACAGGTTTGTGGTTTAAATGCCAGAGGCTTCATTGTTAAATTGAAGAGCTGAAAAGCGAAATAGCTGAGCAGAGTGAGGCAAGCAATGACTGAACACGTTCAAGTCGGTGGCCTGCAGGTCGCCAAAGTCCTGTTCGACTTCGTGAACAACGAAGCCATTCCCGGTACCGGCCTCACCGCCGATAAGTTCTGGGCCGGTGCCGACAAGGTCATTCATGACCTGGCGCCGAAGAACAAAGCCCTACTCGCCAAACGCGATGATATCCAGGCTCGTATCGATGCCTGGCACCAGGCTCGTGCAGGTGTTGCGCACGATGCGGTGGCCTACAAAGCCTTCCTGCAAGACATCGGTTATCTGCTGCCAGAAGCGGTTGATTTCCAGGCAACGACGCAAAACGTCGATGACGAAATCGCCCGCATGGCCGGTCCACAGCTGGTGGTTCCGGTGATGAACGCCCGTTTCGCGCTCAATGCCTCGAACGCCCGTTGGGGTTCGCTGTATGACGCGCTCTACGGCACCGATGCCATCAGCGAAGCTGACGGCGCGGAAAAAGGCAAAGGCTACAACAAGGTTCGCGGCGACAAGGTCATCGCCTTCGCCCGCGCCTTCCTTGACGAAGCGGCGCCATTGGCTGCCGGCACTCACGTCGATTCCACCGGCTACAAGATCGTTGACGGCAAACTGGTGGTCGCCCTTAAAGGCGGCAGCAATACCGGCCTGCGCAACGATGCACAGCTGATCGGTTTCCACGGCGATGCCGTCGCACCGACCGCGATCCTGCTGAAAAACAACGGCCTGCACTTCGAAATCCAGGTCGACGCCAGCACCCCGGTCGGCCAGACCGACGCTGCCGGCCTCAAAGACATCCTGATGGAAGCCGCGCTGACCACCATCATGGACTGCGAAGACTCCGTCGCCGCCGTCGATGCCGATGACAAAGTGGTGATCTACCGCAACTGGCTCGGCCTGATGAAGGGCGATCTGTCGGAAGAAGTCTCCAAGGGCGGTCAGACCTTTACCCGCACCATGAACGCCGACCGCACTTATACCGGTGTCGATGGTAAAGAACTGAGCTTGCATGGTCGTTCTCTGCTGTTCGTGCGCAACGTCGGTCACCTGATGACCATCGACGCGATCCTCGATAAAGACGGCAACGAAGTGCCGGAAGGCATCCTCGACGGTCTGGTCACCAGCCTCGCGGCGATCCACAGCCTCAACGGTAACAACTCGCGCAAGAACAGCCGCACCGGTTCGGTCTACATCGTGAAACCGAAGATGCACGGCCCGGAAGAAGCCGCGTTCACCAACGAGCTGTTCGGTCGCATCGAAGAAGTGCTCGGCTTGCCACGTAACACGCTGAAAGTCGGGATCATGGACGAGGAACGCCGTACCACGGTCAACCTCAAGGCCTGCATCAAGGCTGCCAGCGAGCGTGTAGTGTTCATCAACACCGGTTTCCTCGACCGTACCGGCGATGAAATCCACACCTCCATGGAAGCCGGCCCGATGGTGCGCAAGGCGGACATGAAGGCCGAGAAGTGGATCGGCGCTTACGAAAACTGGAACGTCGATATCGGTTTGAGCACCGGCCTGCAAGGTCGCGCCCAGATCGGTAAAGGCATGTGGGCAATGCCGGACCTGATGGCTGCGATGCTCGAACAGAAAATCGCTCACCCGCTGGCCGGTGCCAACACTGCCTGGGTTCCATCGCCGACCGCTGCCGCGCTGCACGCGCTGCATTACCACAAGGTCGATGTGTTCGCCCGTCAGGCCGAACTGGCCAAACGTGCGCGCGCTTCGGTGGATGACATCCTGACCATCCCGCTGGCCGTCAATCCAGACTGGACTGCAGAGCAGATCAAGAACGAACTGGACAACAACGCCCAGGGCATTCTCGGTTATGTGGTGCGCTGGATCGACCAGGGCGTGGGCTGTTCGAAAGTGCCGGACATCAATGACGTCGGCCTGATGGAAGACCGTGCGACGCTGCGAATTTCCAGCCAGCACATCGCCAACTGGCTGCGTCACGGCATCGTCACCGAAGATCAGGTCATGGAAAGCCTCAAGCGCATGGCGCCAGTGGTTGACCGTCAGAACGCCAATGACCCGCTGTACCGTCCGCTGGCCCCGAACTTCGACAGCAACATCGCCTTCCAGGCGGCGGTCGAACTGGTGGTCGAAGGCACGAAGCAGCCGAACGGCTACACCGAGCCGGTCCTGCACCGTCGTCGCCGCGAGTTCAAGACTGCCAATGGCCTGTAACTAAGCGCTGACGCCGGACAAAAAAATGCCCTGATCGAAAGATCAGGGCATTTTTGTTTGGGAACGATCACCTACACATCCATTCCCAGCTCATGCTTGACCAGCGCCAACAGCTTGTCGGTATCGATAGGCTTGAGCAGAAAATCCACCACACTCAAATGCATCGCTTCGATGGCGTCTTTAACATCGGCGTCACCGGAGACAATGATGATCGGCAACGCCGCCCGCACCGACTCACGTACCTGACGGATCAGATCCAGGCCATCGACATTGCCCATGCGTAAGTCAGTGATCATCAAACCGATTGAAAGCTTTTTCAGTTCAGCTTCATCAACCAACATCTTGAGTGCAGTTTCGCCACTTGCTGCGGTAATGCATCGAACCCCACCGAGTTCCAGAATCTGCGACAACAACTCCCGCGCGTCTCTATCATCGTCAACGATCAATACCCTTTGCGTCGGCAGGGCAGGTTCCAGCATGAGGGCACTCAGCGCCTCGCGCTCGGCGTCACTCAAAATATCGTGGTCGGACATGGCTTACTCTACGATTTCATTTCTATTCCCTAGCACATCCGTCAGACATCGCTAAGCAGGCCTTCAATGTGCACTTCGTCGGAAAAATTTCCTATAGCCAATGTAGGAGGTTTTTCGCACAGTTGCGTCAGACATTTCCCAAATACCTACAGCTTCACGTCCTACCTAGACTTACGTCCAATGGGCACCCCGCGCGCAGGGGCCGACCATGGCTGAGTCATCCGACAACAACAATCAAAAGACTGCGGTAATGGTTATGAGTAAAGAGGATGCCTTCACACAGGCAGGGAAAACCGCGGTGTTGCAGAACATCCAGGGCACTTTGCAGTTCCTTCAGCGCTTCCCGCCCTTCAATCAAATGGAACACGCTCACCTGGCGTACCTGGTCGAGCAGTGCCAGCTGCGTTTTTATGCGCCCGGCGAGAGCATCCTCAAGCCCGCCGACGGCCCGGTCGAGCATTTCTACATCGTCAAGCAAGGCCGGGTCGTGGGAGAACGCCCGCATACGGCCAAGGGCGGCACCGAAACCACCTTTGAAATCACCACCGGCGAGTGTTTCCCCCTCGCCGCGCTGCTGGGTGAGCGCGCGACGCGCACCGAACATCTGGCCTCCGAAGACACCTTTTGCCTACAGCTGAACAAGCTGGCGTTCATCAAACTGTTCGCGCTTTCCAACGCATTTCGCGACTTTGCCCTACGCGGCGTGAGCAGCCTGCTGGATCAGGTCAACCAGCAAGTCCAGCAAAAAGCCGTGGAAACCCTCGGCACGCAGTACTCGCTCAACACCCGCCTGGGCGAATTGGCCATGCGCCATCCGGTGACCTGCAGCCCGACTACGCCACTGCGTGAAGCCGTGACCCTGATGCATGAGCAGCAGGTCGGCAGCATTGTGGTGGTCGACGAAAATAAAGCGCCGCTGGGGATTTTCACCCTGCGCGACTTGCGTCATGTGGTGGCCGACGGCACTGACGATTTCAACGAAGCCATCGAGCGCCACATGACCCGGGCGCCGTTTTTCCTGTCGCCGGACCACAGCGCCTTCGATGCGGCAATTGCCATGACCGAGCGGCACATCGCCCACGTCTGCCTGGTGAAAGATCATCGCCTGTGCGGCGTGGTTTCGGAACGTGATCTGTTTTCCCTGCAACGGGTCGATCTGGTGCATCTGGCGCGGACCATCCGCAGCGCCCAGAAGGTGGAAAACCTGGTCGCGATGCGCGGCGAGATCGGTCAGCTGGTGGAGCGCATGCTGGCCCACGGCGCTTCTTCAACCCAGATCACGCACATCATCACCCTGCTCAATGACCACACAGTATGCCGGGTGATCGAACTGACCCTCGCCGAGAAAGGCGACCCCGGCATTGCGTTCAGTTGGCTGTGCTTCGGTAGCGAAGGCCGCCGCGAACAGACGCTGCACACCGATCAGGACAACGGCATTCTGTTCGAAGCCCGGGACGCGGCCCACGCCGCCGAAATTCGCGGCAAATTGCTGCCCATCGCCCAGCAGATCAACCAGAGCCTGGCGCTCTGCGGTTTCACCCTGTGCAAGGGCAACATCATGGCCGGCAACCCTGAGCTGTGCCTGTCCCGGGCCGAATGGTCACGACGTTTTGCCGCGTTTATCCGCGAAGCCACGCCGGAGAACCTGTTGGGTTCGAGCATTTATTTCGACTTGCGGGTGGTCTGGGGCGACGAGCAAGGCTGCGAGCAGCTGCGTCAGGGCATTCTCGATCAGGTGAATGACAACCGCCTGTTCCAGCGAATGATGGCCGAGAACGCCCTGCGCAACCGTCCGCCCGTAGGACGTTTCCGTGAGTTCGTACTGGCTCGCAAGAATGGTGAGAAAGCCACCCTTGATTTGAAAGTCCAGGGACTGACGCCGTTTGTCGACGGTGCCCGACTGCTCGCCCTGGCCCATGGCGTCGAGGCGAACAACACGCTGGAGCGCTTTCGCCAATTGGTGGACAAAGAAGTCATCGAACGGCTGGACGGTGCGGCGTACGAAGAGGCCTATCACTTCATCCAGCAAACCCGCATGCAGCAACATCAGCTACAGACTCGGGAGAACTTGCCCTACTCCAACCGGGTCGATCCGGACAGCCTCAATCATCTGGATCGACGGATCCTGCGTGAATCCCTGCGCCAGGCCCAACGCCTGCAAAGCAGCCTGGCCCTGAGGTATCAGCTATGAGCCTGTTTTCATGGCTGCGTCCAGCAGGTCCCAGCCTTCCCTGCGACCTTCAACAACGCCTGCAACGCTTGCCACTGGCCGCAGAGCTGGGCGAATGCAGCCTGCGCGAACAACGCTGGGTGGTGCTCGACCTGGAAACCACCGGGTTGAACCTGAACAAGGATCGTGTGTTGTCCATCGGCGCGGTGGTGATCGAGGACGGCGCGATCGACTTCAGCCAGCAGTTCGAACGCACGTTGCAATGCGCCGACATGAAGTTGGCGCCCAGTGTGTTGATCCATGGCCTGGGGCCAAGTGCGATTGCCGCGGGCAGTGATCCGGCTCAGGCCCTGGTCGAGTTCATGGAGTTCGTCGGCGACAGCCCGGTGCTGGCGTTTCATGCGCCGTTCGATCAGCACATGCTCGGGCGCGCGCTGAAAGACCATCTGGGCTACAAGTTGCAGCATCCGTTTCTGGATGTGGCTGATATCGCGCCGCTGCTTTGCCCTCAGGCGCACATTCGCGATGCCGGGCTGGATCAGTGGATCGACTGGTTCAAACTCGAAGTGTTCGAGCGCCACAATGCCAGTGCCGATGCGTTGGCCACCGCTGAGCTGGCGTTGATTCTGTTCAGCCGGGCGCGGCAGTTGCAGATCCATAGCCCGTTGAATCTGCAGCAGCGGTTGAGTCAGTGGAAACGCAGACAGCGAGTGCCTTCCTTCTAAATCTCTGGCGCCTGGTCCGGCGCCTTCGCGAGCAAGCCCGCTCCCACAAGGTTCTGTGTCGTTCACCCATTTCGCGAACGACTCAAAACCTGTGGGAGCGTGGCTTGCCCGCGATGAACGATGACGCGGTTCAATTGAATACACGCCACTCAATCCAACCGACCAGCGCCAATTGCTTACCTCCCCCGCCTCTGCCACAATCGCGAACAATTCTCGTTACTTAACACTTCCCAATCGGTGATGCTGCGTGTCGTCAGTCCAAAGCCCTCAAAGTGAGCTCGTTGGTGCGTTGTATCGCGACCATCGCGGTTGGCTGTTGGCCTGGCTACGACGCAATGTGGCCTGTCCGCAACGGGCCGAAGACCTGAGTCAGGACACTTTCGTGCGTTTGCTGGGTCGTGAAGAACTGAAGGCGCCACGCGAACCGCGCGCGTTTCTGGTGGCGATTGCCAAGGGGTTGCTGTTCGACTATTTCCGCCGCGCCGCGCTGGAACAGGCCTACCTCACCGAACTGATGTTGATCCCCGCCGGTGAACAACCGTCGGTGGAGGAACAGCAGCTGATCCTCGAAGACCTCAAGGCCATCGACCGCCTGCTCGGCAAGCTCTCAAGCAAGGCCCGGGCAGCGTTTCTCTATAACCGTCTCGACGGCCTCGGACACGCCGAAATCGCCGAGCGCCTGGGCGTGTCAGTGCCTCGGGTTCGTCAGTATCTGGCCCAAGGCATTCGTCAGTGCTACGTCGCGCTGTACGGTGAGCCGGTATGAGTCCGGTCAGCTCCAAACCCGTCTCGGCGCAGGTGCTGGATGCCGCGATTGCCTGGCAGTTGTCCCTGGACTCCGGCAACCCGGTGGAGCGCGAAGAGTTCGCCAAATGGCACGCCGCCCACGAAGAACATGCGCGGGCCTGGCGCCAACTGGGCATGCTCGACCAGCGCTTCAGCGTCGCCAGTGGCCCGGCACGCACCGCGTTACTGCAATCGCGCGAAAGCATTCGCCGGCGCGTGCGCAAACTCGGCAGCGGCGTGGCCAGCATCGTGGCGGTGATCGGGTTGGCGTTGTTCGCCGGCGATCGTTATCTGCCGATCGACTACTGGCTGGCCGACCAGCGCACCGCCACGGGTGAGCAACGCACCCTGCGCCTGACCGACGGCACGCTGATCAACCTCAACACCCACAGTGCCGTGGATGTGCGCTTCGATGAAAAACAACGGCTGATCATCCTCCAGGAAGGGGAAATCCTCGTCGAAACCGGCCATGGCGATGCCCGGCCGTTCATCGTCGAAACCCGCGAAGGCAGCATGCGCGCACTGGGAACAAGGTTCCTGGTCAAGCGTGAAGAACAAGGTACACGCCTGAGCGTGCTGAAATCAGCGGTGGCGGCTCACCCCGAGTCGAGCCCGGAAGAGCAGATTCTGCGTGAAGGCCAGCAAGTCCTGATGCGCAGCAATGGCCTCGGGCCGATCGTCGCGCTCAACCTCGGCGCCGATGCCTGGACCCGCGGCATGCTGGTGGTGGACAACACACGGCTGGAAGACCTGGTCCATGAACTCGGTCGTTATCGACGCGGGCATCTTGGCGTTGCGCCAGAAATCGCCGACCTGCGCATCACCGGCAGCTTCCCGCTGCACGACACCGATCTGGCCCTGAGCGCCCTGCTGCCGACCCTGCCGGTGCAGATCGAACAGCACACGCCGTGGTGGGTGACGGTCGCGGCGAAGACTGACGCTAAATGATCGCTCCCACGCTCTGCGTGGGAATGCAGCCCGTGACGCTCCGCGTCACATGCCGAAGCGGACGCAGAGCGTCCATTGAGGCATTCCCACGCAGAGCGTGGGAACGATCCCCTGCCTCGCTCCATCAAAACGACTGGTTTACTGAATCGAAATTATTTTCAATCAGCCCTATCACTTTTGAATTCTCGTGCGGCACCTAGGCAATTGAGAAATATTTCCATTCAGGAGCCGCTGTATGTCCCGTTCGCTCGACACCGTGTTGCGCCCCAGTTTGCTGGCGATTGCCATTGCCCTTTGTGCCCCTTTGGCCAGTAGTCAGCTGATGGCCGCTGAACAGGTGTCCAGCGTTCGCGCCTACAACCTGTCGGCCGCGCCATTGGCCAGCACCCTGAACCAGATAGCCAGCCAGGCCGGCCTGGCGCTGTCGTTGAATCCATCGCTGGCGGCAGGCAAGACCTCGGCGCCGGTCAAAGGCCAGTTCGACGCAGCCAACGCCCTGCGCGAAGCCTTGCGCGGCACCGGTCTGCAACTGGAACAAAGCAGCACTGGCACCTTCAGCCTGGTGGCCGTGCCCGAGGGTGTGATGGCCCTGCCGGCGACCAGCGTGATCGGCGCGGAAAACACCGAGAGCGCTTGGGGTCCAGTACAAGGCTACCTCGCAAAACGTACGGCAGCAGGGACTAAAACCGATACGGCGCTGGCGGAGGCACCGCGGTCAATTTCTGTTGCCACCCGTGAACAGATGCAAGACCGCGCCGTGCAAAACCTGGATGACGCAGTCCGTTACATGCCCGGCGTCGTAGCCAGCAGCTACGGCAGCGATAGCCGCGCCGAGTGGTTGAAGGTTCGTGGATTTGAGCCCACCCAATTCCTTGATGGACTGCCCCTGCCCAAGGGCACCTATGCCATGCCGAAGATGGAAACCTGGGATCTGGAGCGTGTGGCATTGTTGCGTGGCCCGGCATCGTCGGTCTATGGCCAGACGCCTCCTGGTGGCTTGATCGATATGGTCAGCCGCCGCCCCGAAGACATTGCCAGCAACGAAGTGCAATTGCAGATCGGCAGCTATCAGCGCAAGCAGATCAGCTTCGACAGCACCGGCCCCATCGATGACGAAGGACGCTTTCTTTACCGTGTCAGCGGCGTGGTGCGAGACAGCAATACAGCCATCGAGCACAACGATGACAAGCGTTACAACATCGCTCCCAGCCTGACATGGAACATCGATCCCGATACCAAGCTGACGTTCCTGAGCCAGTTCAACCGTGACGACACAGGCATCACCAGCCAGTTCCTTCCTTTACAAGGCACCAAGCTTTCAACGCCTGCTGGCGAAGTGAAGTACCACAAGAATCTCGGTGATCCGGAGTGGGAGTTCTACGACAAGACCTATTACGCGTTGGGATATGCTTTTGAGCACCGGATGAACGATGTCTGGCAGTTCCGTCAGAACCTGCGCTACACCAAGAGCGACCTGTCCTTCCAAGGCATTACCGCAGGCGGTTTTTATGGTTCGGTGAGTGACGACGGTACCCTCGCCCGAGGTGCCAACATCGTCAACGAAGACATCAGCCAGTTCGCCGTGGATAACAATTTCCAGGCGGACTTCGATACGGGCTCGATCAGGCACACCGTGTTGCTGGGCCTGGACCACCAGCGCGTCAACACCAATTACAAATGGCTGTATGGCAGCGCGCCGCCCAGCAACATCATCACCCCGATCTACGGCCAGGACTTCAGCAACGTCAGCTACACCGCGTTCAATGATTACAACCAGAAGACCCATGACACAGGTCTGTACTTCCAGGACCAGATGGCCCTGGATAGCTGGCGCCTGACGTTGGGCGGCCGTCAGGACTGGCTGCACACCGATACGACTTTCTACAACATGAACGATGCAAAGGACACCCGCGACGACACCGCCTTCACCGGCAACGCTGCGCTGAGCTATGTGTTCGATTCCGGCTTTACACCGTACATCTCCTACGCCGAATCCTTCCAGGCGGAAGCCGGCGGCGCCAATGGCGAGGCGTTCCGTCCAGGCACTGGCAAACAATATGAGATCGGTATCAAGTACCAGCCTCCGGGCAGCGACATGTTGTTCACCGCAGCGGCCTATGACCTGACCCGCAAGGACATCGTGCTCAGTGACACCCTGGGTGTATCTCGCCCTCTGGGTGAGGCCAACGTGCGCGGGTTCGAGTTGGAAGCTACCGGAAACGTCAACGAGAACTTGAAATTGACGGCCGCGTACACCTACGCCAACAGCAAGATGACTAAAGTCACCGACCCTCTGGATAAAAACCGCCCACTCCCACTGACCCCGGAAAACCAGGCTTCTGCATGGGCTGATTACACGTGGCATACCGGTGTTCTGGATGGCTTTGGAATTGGCTTCGGTGTGCGCTATATCGGCGAAACCGACAATATCGCCATCGGCAGCATGGGCTTCGTACGCGATCCATCAGACGGCCATAGCAGTTCCTACACCGTCTATGACGCGGCAGTCCATTACGACCTGGGCCGCCTGAACAATACGCTCAAGGGTGTGAGTCTCAGCGTCAATGCCAACAACGTATTCGACAAAGAATACATTTCGACCTGCGACGGTTTTTACTGCTACTACGGCGACCGTCGCAACGTAATGGCCAGCGTCGGCTACAAGTGGTAACGCCTTGATTTGACACACCTGATATCCAAGCCGTCCCTCGAAGACGGCTTTGGTATTTCTGAAGGCTATGAAATGAAAAGCAAAACAATTCGCCGCTGGTCCTTCGTCCACACCTGGACCAGTCTCATCTGCACCGTGTTCCTGCTGATGCTCGCATTGACCGGCCTGCCATTGATCTTCCATCACGAGATCGACCACTTGCTGGGCGATGCCGCTGAATTGAAGACGATGCCGGCGGACACCCCGCATCTGAATTTGCAGCAGTTGGTGCTGGCCGCTGAAAAACATCGCCCCGGCGAAGTGATGCAGTATTTCGGCTTCGACGAAGACGAGCCCAACGCCGCGATCACGATCATGGCGGCCACCGCGGGCACTGAGCCGAATTCTTCTCACACCTTCATGCTCGACGCCCGCACCGGCGAAGCGCTGGAGATGCCGTCGGCCAACGGCGGCTTCATGATGATCATGTTGCGCCTGCACGTGGACATGTTCGCCGGTCTGCCGGGCAAGTTGCTGCTGGCGTTCATGGGCATTCTGTTCGTGGTGGCGGTTGTTTCCGGGACGGTGCTGTACCTGCCGTTCATGCGCCGCTTGAAATTCGCCACCGTGCGCCAGGACAAATCCACGCGCCTGCGCTGGCTCGATCTGCACAATTTGATCGGCGTGGTGACCTTGACCTGGGCCTTGGTGGTCGGCGTCACCGGCGTCATCAGCGCTTGCGCCGACTTGCTGATCGCCGCGTGGCGCAACGACAGCTTGAGCGCGATGGTCGCGCCCTATCGCGACGCGCCGCCATTGACCCAACTGGCGCCTGCGACCCGCTTGCTCGACATCGCCAAGGAAGTCGCACCGGGCATGCAGCCGGACTTCATTGCCTTTCCCGGCACACGCTTCTCCAGCGAACACCATTACGCGGTGTTCATGAAAGGCAGCACTCACCTGACCTCGCACCTGCTGACACCGGTGCTGATCGACGCCAGCACCCTGCAAGTCACCGCCGTGGCCGAACGCCCGTGGTACATGGACGCCATGGGCATGTCCCAGCCGCTGCACTTCGGTGATTACGGCGGCATGCCGATGAAAATCCTCTGGGCGACGTTGGATGGACTGACCATCGTCGTGCTCGGCAGCGGCGTTTATCTTTGGGTGGTGCGGCGCAAGGCGGCGAAACCGGTGCTCGAGAACGCGGAGAGTGCAGCATGAGGCCGCGGCAGTCGAATTTCTGGAAGGTGTTCTCCACCCCAACGGTGATCGCCCTGCTCAGCGCGGCGGGGTTGTTTTCCGCGTTGCTGGGCGATGGCATGTGGGACGCCTTGAGCTGGCTAGGCCTGGGCATTCCCGCCATCCTCGCCCTGCGCGGCCTGCTGCAACGCCGCTAAAAACTGTGGGAGCGGGCTTGCTCGCGAAGGCGGCGTGTCAGTCAACATTGAAGCTGTCTGACACACCGCCTTCGCGAGCAAGCCCGCTCCCACAGGGGGTAAGTATTGACTTCGATCTTGAGCTCCCGGATCCACGCGCTATGCTGCCCAGCACTGACCCATATCGAGACACTGCCATGTCCGCCCACAGCATGACCCTGTTCCATAACCCCCTGTCGCCCTTCGTTCGCAAAGTCATGGTGCTGCTGCACGAAACCGGTCAACAGGACCGCGTGGCACTGCAAGACTGCGTGCTCACGCCGGTCAGCCCGGACCTGATGCTCAACGAAGACAACCCGCTGGGTAAAATCCCGGCCCTGCGCCTGGCCGATGGCAGCGTCATCCACGACAGCCGGGTGATCCTCGATTACCTCGACCATCAGCACGTCGGCAACCCGCTGATACCGCGCGACGGTTCGGCCCGCTGGCGGCGCCTGACCCTGGCCTCCCTGGCCGACGGGATCATGGACGCTGCGGTGCTGATTCGTTATGAAGTCGCCCTGCGTGCCCCGGAAAAACACTGGGATGAGTGGCTCGACGGCCAGCGCGAGAAGATTCGTCGCGGCCTGGCATTGCTGGAAGCGGACGCGATTGCCGAGCTGACCAGCCACTTCGACGTGGCGGCGATCAGTGTCGCCTGTGCGTTGGGCTACCTGGATTTGCGCCATCCGGATCTGGAATGGCGCACGGTGAATCCGAAGCTGGCTGCTTGGTACTTCGAAGTCAGTCAGCGGGCTTCGATGCTGGCGACGATGCCCAAGGTTTAGATTTTCACTGGTTGTTCGGGCCTCTTCGCGAGCAGGCTCGCTCCCACAGTTGATCGGTTGTGTGCACGAATTTTGTGTTCACTGGAGATCCCTTGTGGGAGCGAGCCTGCTCGCGATGGCACCACAGCGGATCCACTGGAAACAACACCGCAATCCGCGTCGCCAACGCTTCCCCTTCCCGCTGATCCTCACGCAACCCCAACGACCGGCTCATTCCACAGCCCCGAGATCAAACACCAACGGCTTGGCCGGCTTCTGCCCGATCCCGTACCAGTCCAGCTTGCGGGTCAGCACCATGAACACGCCCAACAACCCGAACAACAGCAGCGACCCCATCAGCAACGCGTAATCCTCGGCACTGAGCAAGCCATAGAGCAAGCCATACAACGCCGCCAGTCCCGCCGAAAAACTCAAGCCGTGACGCACGCTGCGCAGCACATGGCAGACATAAAACCCGATCAACAACACACAGCTGCCCGCCGACAACAGATACGCCAGGGCAAAGCCGATGTGCTCGGACAGCGACAGCAACAGCAGGTAGAAAAACGCCAGCGCCACACCCACCAGCGCGTACTGGATTGGATGCACGGCCATGCTTTTGAGCACTTCGAACAGGAAGAATCCGGCGAAGGTCAGGGCAATGAACAGCAGCGCGTATTTGATCGCCCGATCGCTTTTCAGGTACTGATCCACCGGATCGATGAAGCTCACCCCGAAGTTGCGGCTCTTGAACTCGTCACAACGGTCGCTGGTCAGGCAGTTGGTCAAGGCTTCTTCCAGGTTGGTGGAAAAGAACGAAGTCTGCCAATTCGCGGTAAAACCTGTGCCGGTGACTTCACGCTGAGCCGGCAAGTAGTTGCCGATAAAACTCGGGTGAGGCCAGTTGGCGGCCAGTTGCACCTTGCTGGTTTTGCCGACCGGAGTGATCTGCAACTGGCCGGTGCCCTGCAGGCGCAGGTCAAAGGCGAACGCCAGTTCCGCGCCTTTGTGTCTGTCCAGCGCGGGCAACTTGACGTGTGCCCCCTCGCCTAGCCAGCCCAGCTGCGTGCCCGGTTCAAAGTCCAGGCTCTGACCATTGAGGTCCAGTTTCAGGGCATTTTCGATCCCGCGGATATCGCTGATGCCTATCGTCAGGAACGCTTGGTCAAACTGATAATCGGCGAAATCTTCCTCGATGCCCATTTGCGCGGGAATCGAAAACAGGCCGCTGATGTGGTTGTCGGCGTGGTACAGCCGCGCCTCGTAAATGCCCCGCGAGCGCAACTCGGTCTGCACCTTGCCGTCGAGCTCGAAACGCTCCGGCAGAAAATACAGTTGACCGCGTTCTTCGCCGATTTCCTGAAAGCGCTTGTTGGTTTTCTCATTGGTCTTCCAGGTGCGCACCACCTTGCGATACGGCACCACCATGATCGGACCGCTCAGTTGCTGGCTGTAGCTGGAACTGCGGGCGATGTCTTCGAGGACACCGTCGCGCAGTTGCTGGCGATCCTGGATCACGCCGTTGATCATCAAGAGCGGGATCAGCAACAACAGAATCAGAAGGGCAATTGCCCCGAGTTTTAGGGTCAAGCTGCGGTTCATGGGACTCTCCCTGTTTGGATGGGGCGAGTCTGGGTGGTGTGTGTGGGGGATTTATGGGAGGAATGTGGAGAGTGTGTGGAGACTGGTTTGATTTCTTTGATCGTTCCCACGCTCTGCGTGGGAATGCAGCCCGGGACGCTCCGCGTCCCATCCAAAGCCGAACGCAGAGCGTCCACTGAGGCATTCCCACGCAGAGTGTGGGAACGATCACACGGGGAAGCGCAAACCTGCTTCAACACCGTCCCCGACATTGCCTATGCACAGTTCTCCGCCATGCAGCTTCATCACCTCTTCAACAAAATTGAGCCCCAGCCCCGTGCTCTTGCGCCCGCTGTCCGGGCGCGGCAGCGAATAGAATCGTTCGCTCAACCGCGGTAACGCATAGTCGGGAATCGCCTCGGCCTGGTTGAACAGTTTGAATTCGATTTGCGCGCCGACCTTCGCGGCACTGAATCGCAGCAAGCCCCGAGCCGGGGTGAAGTCCAAAGCATTCTCCAGCAGATTGCCCAGCGCCTGACGCAACAGGAACGGCTCACCGGTCAGCAGCAGATCCGCTGCAATGGTTTGCTCCACGCGCAACTGCTTGCCTTCGATGCGCGCCGCCTGAGCGCTCAGCAATTCATCGACCAACTTCGCCAGCGGCACCGTCACCCGCTCTTCCAGCCCTTGGCGTTGCTCGACCAGGGCCAGGTTCAACAGGCGTTCGATCAACTGCTGCATCCGCGCGCTTTCGCTGTCGATGTTGCTGACAAAACGCTGTTGCTGGGCCAGCGGCATCTCGCCTTGCAGCAACTCCGCCGCGCCGCGAATCGCCGCCAGCGGGCTTTTCAGTTCGTGGGTCAAGGTGTGCACGTAGCGCTCGACATAGGCTTTGCCTTCGAGCTGCGTGCGCATCTGCTCCACCGCCGTCGCCAGTTGTTCCAGTTCGCCGCCACGGTAATGCGGAACCTCGACCCGCCGGCCTTCACTGACCGCCTGAGCGTAAGCAGTCAACCGCCGCAGCGCGGCGCTCAACCACCACGACAACAGCGCGCCAAACAGCAGACCGAGGCCGATCAACCCGGCCCCCCAGGCAAGCAATCGCCGTTCGGTGCGATCAACGTATGGCTGCAACGAGCTGTTGGGTTTGGCGACGGTGACCACACCGATGATCTTGCCGTTGTCGCGAATCGGGGCGCCGACGTGCATCACTGAGGAGCTCGGATCGTCCGGATCGCTGCGGCTGGAACGAGCGCCGTATTCGCCTCGCAGGGTGAGTAAAACGTCGTTCCAGCGCGAGTAATCCTGCCCCACTGCCACACCGCTGGAGTCCAGCACCACAAAGCCCTTGGCATCAGTGACGTAGATGCGGTGGTTGACCTGATTCTTCGGCAAGCCCCAGATGTTCGCCTTCGGTTGCCGTTCGCCATAAGCCTTGAGCAGCTCGGGCCAGCGGTTCTGGTTCAGGGTGCCGGCCTTGAAGTCGTCGCGCAGGATTTCGGCCATCAGGTTGGCGGTGTCGACCAGCGTTTCTTCGGTGGACTGGCGCACGCCGGGACGGATTTCTTCCATCACGGTGTTCAGCACGAAATAACCGGTCAGGCCGATAAACAGCACGTAGACCAGAAAAATCCGGATCCCCAGAGGCATCAGCTACGCCCCGGGCTGTAGCTGTAACCGAGGCCGCGATGGGTCTGGATGGGCTCCGCGTCGGCTTTCACCTGGCGCAGTTTGGCGCGCACGCTCTTGATGTGGCTGTCGATGCTGCGCTCGTACCCGGCATCGGCGGCGACACCCAGCGCGTCGAGCAATTGCTCGCGGCTGAAGACCCGTTCGGGTTGCTCCAGCAGGCATTGCAGCAGACGGAATTCATGGCGGGTCAGGGTTAGCAGCTGACCGCGGTAGCTGATCTGTACCCGTTCGCTGTCGATGCGAAACAACGTCGATGCCACCTCGGCGCTGACTCGCGGTGCCATGCGCTTGAGAATCGCCCGGACCCGCGCCGCCACCTCCCTTGGGCTGAACGGTTTGACCACGTAATCGTCGGCACCGATTTCCAGGCCCACGACGCGATCGATTTCGGCATCCCGGGCGCTGAGGAAGATCACCGGCACTTCGCTGAAACGGCGCAATTGCTTGCAGGTCTCGAAGCCGCTGATGTCCGGCAGGCCAATGTCGAGAATGACCAGGTCGGCCGGCGTCTGGCGCTGATGCTCAAGCGCGGCGGCGCCAAGGCCCAGCCAGGTGGTGGTGAAGCCCTCGCCCTGCAAGGCGAAAATCAGGGTGTCGGCAATCGCCGCTTCGTCTTCGACAATCAGGATATGAGGCATGGCGTCCGAGCCCGGCAGTTAAGTGGGCGAACGGTGCCCCAAGGCTCACGTCACGTCAATGAGACCACTTGAAATCAGCAGTCGGGTTTGTCCGCCGTAAAGCGCCGTGCCGGGTTCACCGCCGCGCCGAACTCACGCAAGGCTTTGGCGCCAATCAACAAAGGGTAATTGAAGCTGCTGCGGTCGGTGAGGTTGACCTCCACGGTGCGCTTGACGTTGCCCAGGCACAGTTCCAGATCGACCACCGGACGCTTGGTGGGCTCGACCACTTCGTTGTCGTCGTCATCTTCTTCGGACCGGGTCTTGATCTTGCTGATCCGCGCGACCTTGTGTTCGTAGACCTTGTTGCTCGCGCCTTTGGTAGCGAGGCGGAAACGCACCCACTCGTCGCCATCTCGAGTGAAGGTTTCGATGTCTTTGGCCGACAGCGACGCGGTCAGGGCGCCGGTGTCCATCTTGGCCTTGAGGACTTCGCCACCGATTTCCGGCAACGCAATGTATTCGTAGCGCCCGTACAGGGTCGGCTCAGCAGCCAGGACCGGCAGGGCCACGAGGGAAAGCAGTGCAAGGAGGGATTTCACGTAATGGGCTTCCTTGAAGGAGTGGGCAGCGGAATTTTAGACCGTTGAACGCATGATCGTTCCCATGCTCTGCGTGGGAATGCCTCATGTGACGCTCTGCGTCACGGTGCTGGGACGCGGAGCGTCCCGGGCTGCATTCCCACGCAGAGCGCGGGAACGATCGGTGTAGAGAGGTTAGCGCTTCGAAGGTGAAACATTTGTCGGCGCCGATTTGGCCTGCCGTCCGAAGCTGCTTATCATTGCGCGCCCAGATGCTTTCAAGAGTTACTTATGCGCCGCCTGCTCACCGGCTGTTTCGTTACCCTGCTGCTGTTGCTCAACACCCTGGTCCTGTTCGGGCCGCTGATGGTGTTCGCCTTGCTCAAACTGGTCCTGCCGGGGCGCTTGCGTGATTACGCCTCGTGGACGGTGATGGCGATCGCCGAGACCTGGGCCGAAATCGACAAGCTGATTTTCCGCCTGTGCATCCCCACGCAATGGGACATCCGTGGCGGCGATGACCTGCGGGTCGACACGTCGTATCTGGTGATCAGCAACCATCAATCCTGGGTCGATATCCCGGCGCTGATCCAAACGCTGAACCGACGCACGCCGTTCTTCAAGTTCTTCCTCAAGAAAGAGCTGATCTGGGTGCCGTTTCTGGGGCTGGCGTGGTGGGCGCTGGATTACCCGTTCATGAAACGCTACACCAAGGCATTCCTGGCGAAGCACCCTGAACTGGCCGGCCAGGACCTGGAGATCACCAAAGCGGCGTGCGAGTTGTACAAGCGTCAGCCGGTGACAGTGGTCAATTACCTGGAAGGCACGCGCTATACCGCGGCGAAAAGTGCCCGGCAGCAATCACCCTTCACCCACCTGCTCAGGCCCAAGGCTGGCGGCGTGGCGTTTGTGCTGGCGGCAATGGGCGAACAGCTGGACGCCGTCCTTGATGTGACGGTGGTGTATCCGCAGCAGACGATTCCGGGCTTCTGGGATTTGCTCAGCGGTAACGTGCCGAAGGTCATCATCGACATCCAGACCCGCGAACTCGACCCGGCGCTGTGGCAGGGCGATTACGAAAACGATCCGCAGTTTCGCGAAACCATCCAGAACTGGGTCAACCAGCTCTGGATCGAGAAGGATCAGCGCATCGACGCGTTGCGCGCCGAGCGCCGCTGAATCAGATACCGGTACCGGTGCCTGCGCCCCAGATCCCGCCCAGGCTTGTCAGCAGTGAGCCGCCGACGCCCTGTTGGCCGAAAAATTGCAGAAGCACGGGGGCAAACAGGCCGATCATGCCAGTGTCCATGCCCAATGCGCTGAAGGCACTGTTCAGGTCGTTGGTGTTACTCACGTTGCCCATGAGGTTGTCCAGACCTGCCGATTTACCGGACGAGCCAAGCAAACCGCTGAGGACGCCCAGTTCACCGCCACCGGCCAGCAAGTCGATGCCGGGCACGCTTTTGGCCAACTCCGAGTAGTCGGTCGAACTCAATTGATTCTTCGCCAGGCCAAGCATTGCCCCGGCACCGCCAATGGCTTGTTCCGGCGTCACGTTCAATTGGCTGAGCGCACTCAGCAGACCGGCCGTCTGCGCGGTCTGCGAAGTCGGCGCGGCGGCGTCATCGCCCTGCGTGCCGGAGAGGGCATTGGCCGCATCGAACAGGTTGAACTGAGCAAAGACCGGACCGGCCGCCAGACACATCAGCGAAGCCAGTGCAAAACCGCGTGAAATCTTCATCCAGACATCCTCAAGTGCCATGAAAACCGCCCGGCAATGGGCGGCGAAAAACCGTGGTTTGGACTGGCATCCAGGGGGATTGTTCCCAGGTTTGGCAAGCGCCTGACGAACAGTCGAAAAAAAATTGACCGGCGCAGGCCGCGCGCTGGCAGCCCTGTAAATGATCGTTCCCACGCTCTGCGTGGGAATGCCTCCTGTGACGCTCTGCGTCACGCTTTGGGACGCGGAGCGTCCCGGGCTGCATTCCCACGCGGAGCGTAGGAACGATCATCATCCAAAAAAAACGGCGACCCGAGGGTCGCCGTTTTGTTTTGCGTGAAGCCTTTACGCTGCGCTGAACAGTTTGTGTGGATCGATCACAAACTTCTTCGGCACGCCCGCATCGAACTCGCCATAACCCCGTGGCGCGTCATCCAGACTGATGACTTCCACGCCAACGATGTCGGCAATGTGGATACGGTCCCACATGATCGCCTGCATCAGCTGGCGGTTGTACTTCATGACTGGCGTCTGGCCAGTGTGGAAGCTGTGGGATTTGGCCCAGCCCAGGCCGAAGCGGATGCTCAGGCTGCCCATCTTCGCGGCGGCGTCGACGGCACCTGGATCTTCAGTCACGTACAAGCCCGGGATACCGATTTTGCCAGCCACCCGAACCACGCCCATCAGCGAGTTGAGCACGGTGGCCGGAGCCTCGTGTTTCACGCCGTCATGGCCGTGACCACGCGCTTCGAAGCCTACGGCGTCGACGGCGCAATCCACTTCTGGCTCGCCCAGCAGTGCGGCGATTTGCTCGTGCAGCGGGGTGTCCAGGGACAGGTCGGCGATTTCGAAACCCTGAGCCTTGGCGTGTGCCAGGCGGACAGTGTTGACGTCACCGATGATCACCACTGCCGCGCCCAACAGGCGAGCGGAAGCGGCAGCGGCCAGACCGACAGGACCGGCACCGGCGATGTACACGGTGCTGCCCGGACCAACGCCAGCCGTCACTGCGCCGTGGTAACCGGTCGGCAGGATGTCGGAGAGGCAGGTCAGGTCGCGGATTTTTTCCATGGCCTTGTCGCGGTCAGGAAGTTTCAGCAGGTTGAAGTCGGCATACGGCACCATCGCGTATTCAGCCTGACCGCCGGTCCAGTCGCCCATGTCGACATAACCGTAAGCACCGCCCGGACGCGCCGGGTTCACGCTGAGGCAAACGCCGGTATGCATTTCCTTGCAGGAACGGCAGCGCCCGCAAGCTACGTTGAACGGTACGGACACCAGGTCGCCGATCTGCAGGTTCTCGACGTCGCTGCCCTTCTCGATCACTTCACCGGTGATTTCGTGGCCCAGTACCAGGCCGGTTTGAGCGGTTGTACGACCGCGCACCATGTGCTGGTCGGAACCACAGATGTTGGTGGAAACCACACGCAGGATGACAGCGTGGTTGATCTTCCTGCCGCGCGGGTCCTGCATTTTCGGATAGTCGATTTTCTGTACTTCGACTTTGCCATTGCCGAGATACACCACACCACGATTGCCAGACATGCTTTCACCTCGCTGTTGTTTTTATGTAACGGTCGCGTCGCCATGGGTCGGCGGCGCGTTGATTGCTCGGGTTATTGCCTGTGTGTCTTGTGTTGTCTGTTATGGCCTCATCGCTGGCAGGCCAGCTCCCACAGTGATTCGGGTGAGCACAGGATTTGTGAACAACCCAAAACCCTGTGGGAGCTAGCCTGCTAGCGATGGCGATCTAAAGAACGACGGTGCGATTGGCGTTCAAAAACACCCGCCGTTCAATGTGATAACCAACGGCTCGCGCCAGGGTCAGCCCTTCGATATCCCGCCCCTTGGCGATCAAATCTTCCGGGTAATGACTGTGATCCACAGCTTCCACGCCTTGGGCGATGATCGGGCCTTCGTCCAGGTCGTTGTTGATGTAGTGCGCGGTGGCGCCGACCAGTTTCACGCCCTTGTTGTAGGCCTGGTGATAGGGCTTGGCGCCCTTGAAACCCGGCAGCAGGGAGTGATGGATGTTGATCGCCTTGCCGTCGAGTTTGCGGCACAGCTCGGGCGACAGGACTTGCATGTAGCGGGCAAGGATCACCAGTTCGGCGCCGGAGTCTTCGATCACCTGCCAGACCTGACGCTCCTGCGACGGTTTGTCGTTCGGGTCCAGCGGGAAGTGGTAGTACGGAATCTGATGCCAGTCCGCCAATGGCTTGAGGTCCGGGTGGTTGGAGACCACGGCGGCCACATCCATCGAGAGCTGGCCGATGCGCTGGCGGTAGAGCAAATCGTTGAGGCAGTGATCGGCTTTGGAAACCATGATCACCACTTTCGGGCGGTAATTCGGCGGTGTCAGTTCGAAGATCATGCCGAAGGCTTTACCACGCTCTTCAAGACCGGCGCGGAAGGCTTGCTCGTCGAAGCCGTCGGGCTGGCGGAATTCCACGCGAATGAAGAAACGGCCCGAAAGCCGATCATCGAAGGAATGGTGCTCAGTGACGTAGCAGCCCTGCTCGAACAGAAAGCGGGTCACCGCGTCCACGGTGCCGAGGACGCTAGGGCAGTCGGCGGTCAGAATCCATGTGTCTGGGGCGCGGCTCATAGTGCGGTGACTCCTGTAGCGAAACTGATCGTTCCCACGCTCTGCGTGGGAACGCCGCCATGGACGCTCTGCGTCCGCTTTGGGACGCGGAGCGTCCCGGGATGCATTCCCACGCAGAGCGTGGGAACGATCTTTACGCCTGGACGCTCAGGCCATATTCGGCGGCCGCATCCTGCAACCACAACCACCAGTAATCCGAGAAGCTGCGACGAATCAGCAGTTCCCAGGTGTCTTCGGCGGTGTGACGGATCACCAGTTGCGACTTGGCAAACACCGTGCCTACCGCCTTGCCCACCGGAAAATTGTTGGGGTGCACGTCGTAGCTGGTGGACTTCATCAGCACCTGGCGCACGTTCGGGCCGCTCAGTTCGAGCAGTTGCTGGCCGCCACTGACGTTGGTGATCGCGATGTGCAGGTCGCCCAGCGCTTCACGCAGTTTCTTCTCGGCGGCGAATTCTTCACCGGTCGGCACGATCAGCAGCCACTCATCCGGCCCCATCCATTGCAGGCTGGTTTCGCCTTTGACGATGACGGTCAGCGCGCCCGGCAATTCGATGCCGAGGGCCTTGTGCACGCCGGCTGCGAACGCAGCATCATGGCCATCACCACGGATGGTCAGGTGGCCGAGGAGTTTTTTCTCACGCACGATCACGCCGGCGTTTTTGCGACCCTTGCCCACCAGGCTGGCGAGGTCGGCGTGATGCAGCGACGACTCGGCCTTGGCCCCGGTGGTTGGGCGTTGTTGGTAAACATTGGCTGCGGTCATAAAGCACCTGTTCCTGAATTCTGTTGTGCGGTTGGTCTCAACCCTTATGGTGACTGGGCTGCCGTCTTCGCGAGCAAGCCCGCTCCCACATTTCGACCGCGGTCCCCTGTGGGAGCGGGCTTGCTCGCGAATGGGCCGACTCGGTGTCATTGCCCACCCACAAGATCTAGGGCCGTTAGACGTTCTGGCGATCGCCTTTCGGATCGAAGAACACCGAAGAAACGATTTCCGCCTCGATCACGCTGCCGTCGGCCAGCGGTGCGAACACCCGCTCACCCATGCGCTTCAAGCCGCCCTTGACCACACCCATGGCAAACGAATAGCCCAGGGAGTTGTGCAGGTAACTGGAAGTCACGTGACCGACCATGGTCATCGGAATGGTTTGCTTGGTGTTGAACACCAATTGCGCCCCTTCCGGCAGCCATTTGGTCGGATCGATCGGCTTCAGACCGACCAGCTGTTTGCGCTGATCACGCACGCAGTCTTCGCGGTTCATGCCACGCCAGCCGATCCACGAGAACGGTTTGGTGCGACCGACACACCAGCCCATGTTCAGGTCATCCGGGGTCATCGAGCTGTCAGTGTCCTGACCGACGATGATGAAGCCCTTCTCCGCCCGCAGAACGTGCATGGTTTCGGTGCCGTAAGGCGTCAAGTTGTACTTCTTGCCGGCCTCGACGATTTTTTCCAGAACGCCCATGGCGTAGTCGGCCTGAACGTTGACTTCGTACGACAGTTCACCGGTAAACGAAATCCGGAACACCCGCGCCGGCACACCGCCGACCAGGCCTTCTTTCCAGGTCATGAACGGGAAGGCTTCGTTGCTCAGGTCGATGTCGGTGACTTCGCTGAGCAGCTTGCGGCTGTTCGGCCCGGACAGGGTCATGGTTGCCCAGTGATCCGTCACGGACGTGAAATACACCTTCAGATCTGGCCATTCGGTCTGGTGGTAGATTTCCAGCCATTGCAGCACGCGTGCAGCGCCGCCGGTGGTGGTGGTCATCACGAAATGGTTGTCGGCGAGACAAGCGGTAACGCCGTCGTCGAACACCATGCCGTCTTCTTTGCACATCAGGCCGTAGCGGGCCTTGCCCACGTCGAGCTTGGTCCAGGCGTTGGTGTAGATGCGGTTGAGGAACTCACGCGAATCCGGGCCCTGGATGTCGATTTTGCCCAGGGTCGAAGCGTCCAGCAGGCCGACGCTGTCGCGCACGGCTTTGCATTCACGCTTCACGGCGGTGTGCAGGTCTTCACCGTTTTTCGGGAAGTACCAAGGACGCTTCCACTGACCAACGTCTTCAAATTCAGCGCCATTCTTCACATGCCAGTGATGCAGCGCGGTGAAACGTACCGGCTCGAAGATGTGCCCACAGTGACGGCCGGCCACGGCGCCGAAGGTTACCGGCGTGTAGTTCGGACGGAACATGGTGGTGCCCATCTGCGGGATGGTCACGTTCAACGAACGGGCGGCGATGGCCAGGCCGTTGACGTTGCCGAGCTTGCCCTGGTCCGTACCGAAGCCCAGTGCGGTATAGCGCTTGACGTGCTCGACCGACTCGAAACCTTCGCGGGTCGCCAGTTCGATGGCGGCAGCGGTGACGTCGTTCTGCAGGTCGACGAATTGCTTCGGCGCACGTGCGGTGTTCTTTTCATGCGGCACCTGGAACAGCGCCAGTGTTGGCTCTTCCAGACGGCTCAGGGCTTTCGGCAAGGTGCCTTCGACCACGCTGAAACCGGCTTCGCTGGCGGCGCGAGCACCACCTGCAAAACCATCGACCAGGGAATCGCCGAGGCCATAGACGCCGTTGATGCCACCTACGCACACGCGTTTCTGCGGTGCTTCGCCCGGTACGAAACCGAGGATGTCTTCACGCCAGATCGGCTTGCCACCCAAGTGCGACGCCAGGTGAACCACCGGGCTGTAACCGCCAGAACTGGCGACCAGGTCGCAATCGAGCCACTCGCCCGGGCTGGTCACGGTGTGTGCTTTGACATCGATCGCGGCAACGCGAGCGGCGGTGACGTGCTTGCTGCCACGGGCCTCGATCACAGCGCTGCCGGTCAGGATGCGGATGCCCTTGGCGCGCGCTTCTTCCACCAGCGCACCGCGAGGGTTGCTGCGGGCGTCGGCGATCGCCACGACTTGCAGGCTGGCGTCGAGCCAATCCAGTGCAACGCGATAGGCGTGATCGTTGTTGGTCGACAGCACCAGTTTCTTGCCCGGTGCCACGCCGTAACGACGCACGTAAGTCGACACAGCGCCGGCGAGCATGTTGCCCGGCACGTCGTTGTTGCCGTAAACCAGTGGACGCTCGTGAGTACCGGTCGCCAGCACGACACGCTTGGCGCGAACCCGGTGGATGCGCTGACGCACCTGGCCGATCGGGGCGCGGTCGCCGAGGTGATCGGTGAGGCGCTCGTGAATGGTCAGGAAGTTGTGGTCGTGGTAACCATTGACTGTGGCGCGGGGCAACAGCAACACGTCCGGGGTATTTTTCAGCTCGGTGATGACGCTGGCAACCCACTCGGTGGCAGGCTTGCCGTCGAGGCTTTCGCGGGAATCGAGCAGGCTGCCGCCGAACTCTTCCTGTTCATCGGCCAGGATCACACGGGCACCGCTGCGGGCAGCTGCCAGTGCAGCGGCCAGGCCAGCAGGGCCAGCGCCGACGATCAGCACGTCGCAGTGCTGGTTCATGTAGTCGTAGGTGTCCGGATCGTTCTCGGTCGGCGAGCGGCCAAGACCAGCAGCCTTACGAATGTACTTCTCGTAAGTCATCCAGAACGATTGCGGGTACATGAAGGTTTTGTAGTAGAAGCCCGGCGGCATCAGCTTGCCGCCGACCTTGCCGAGAATCCCCATCATGTCGTTGTTCACGCTCGGCCAGCCGTTGGTGCTGGTGGCGACCAAACCTTGATACAGCGCTTGTTGCGTGGCGCGTACGTTCGGGATCTGCGTGGCTTCGGTCGCGCCGATCTGCAGCACGGCGTTCGGCTCTTCGGCACCGGCGGCGAAGATGCCGCGTGGACGCGAGTACTTGAAGCTACGACCGATGATATCGACACCGTTGGCCAGCAAGGCCGCGGCCAAAGAATCGCCCTCAAAGCCTTTGTAGGTCTGGCCGTTGAAGGTGAAGCTCAGCACTTTGTTACGGTCGATGCGTCCGCCGTTGGACAGGCGATTGATCTGGCTCATACCTTCTCTCCCAGAGCCGTGGCGGCCGCTTTCGGGCTATCGGTCTTGTCGGTGAATTGTGGCTTGGCGCCGATCTTGTAGGTTTCGAGAATCTCGTAGGTCACGGTGTCACGGGTGGCGTTGAAGTACTGACGGCAACCGGCGACGTGATCCCACAGCTCGTGGTGCAGACCGCGAGGGTTGTCGCGGAAGAACATGTAGTCGCCCCACTCCTCGTCGGTGCAGCTGTTCGGATCCAGTGGACGCGGGATGTGCGCCTGGCCGGATGCGTGGAATTCCTCTTCGGAGCGCAGTTCGCCGCAGTGAGGACAGAAGATATGCAACATGGGGATTTCTCCTGTTAGTGGGCAACCGCAGCAGCGCCGTGTTCATCGATCAACGCACCGTTGTGGAAACGGTCGATGGAGAAAGGTGCAGCCAATGGGTGCATTTCACCCTTGGCCAGACTCGCGGCAAACACGTTGCCCGAGCCAGGTGTTGCCTTGAAGCCACCGGTGCCCCAACCGCAGTTGAAGAACATGTTCGGAACCGGGGTTTTCGAGATGATCGGGCAGGCGTCCGGCGTGGTGTCGACGATACCGCCCCACTGACGGTTCATGCGCACGCGGGACAACACCGGGAACATCTCGACGATGGCTTGAATGGTGTGCTCGATCACCGGGTACGAACCACGCTGGCCGTAGCCGTTGTAGCCGTCGATACCGGCGCCGATCACCAGGTCGCCCTTGTCGGACTGGCTGATGTAACCGTGTACGGCGTTGGACATGATCACGCTGTCGATAATCGGCTTGATCGGCTCGGACACCAGCGCTTGCAGCGGGTGCGATTCGATCGGCAGACGGAAACCGGCGAGTTTGGCCATGTGCCCGGAGTTACCGGCGGTGACCACACCGACGCGCTTGGCGCCGATGAAGCCCTTGTTGGTTTCGACACCGATGCACACGCCGTTTTCCTTGCGGAAACCGATCACTTCGGTCTGCTGGATCAGGTCCACGCCCAAGGCATCGGCGGCACGGGCAAAGCCCCACGCCACGGCATCGTGACGGGCCACGCCGCCGCGACGCTGGACGGTGGCGCCCATCACCGGGTAGCGAGTGTTTTTCGAGCAGTCGAGGTACGGAATCTCGTCGGCTACTTGCTTGGCATCGAGCAGCTCACCGTCCACGCCGTTGAGGCGGTTGGCGCTGACCCGACGCTCGGAATCACGGATGTCTTGAAGCGTGTGGCACAGGTTGTAAACGCCGCGCTGGGAGAACATCACGTTGTAGTTCAGGTCCTGGGACAGGCCTTCCCACAATTTCATCGCGTGTTCGTACAGGTGCGCCGACTCGTCCCACAGGTAGTTGGAGCGAACGATGGTGGTGTTGCGCGCGGTGTTACCGCCGCCCAGCCAGCCTTTCTCGACCACGGCCACGTTAGTGATGCCGTGCTCTTTGGCCAGGTAGTAGGCGGTCGCCAGACCATGCCCGCCACCGCCGACGATGACCACGTCATAGACCTTTTTAGGGGTCGGCGTGCGCCACATCTTCTGCCAGTTTTCGTGATGGCTGAGGGAGTGTTTGAAGAGGCCGAAGCCCGAGTAGCGTTGCATAGTCATTTACTCCAAAACCGCGCTCAGCGATAAACCGGGAAGTCCGCGCACAAGGCCGAAACGTGCTGCGCAACATTGGCCTCGACATCGGCGTCGCCGAGGTTGTCGAGGATGTCGCAAATCCAGCCGGCCAACTCGACGCACTGGGTCACCTTGAAGCCGCGAGTGGTCACCGCCGGGGTGCCGATGCGCAGGCCGGAGGTCACGAACGGCGACTGTGGATCGTTCGGGACAGCGTTCTTGTTCACAGTGATGTGGGCGCGACCGAGTGCTGCATCCGCGTCTTTGCCGGTGAGGCCCTGACGAATCAGGCTGACCAGGAACAGGTGGTTATCGGTGCCGCCGGACACTACATCGTAGCCGCGTTTGATAAATACGCCGGCCATGGCCTGGGCGTTGTCGATCACTTGTTGCTGGTAGGCCTTGAAACCAGGCTCCAGCGCTTCCTTGAAGCACACCGCTTTACCAGCGATCACGTGCATCAGCGGGCCGCCCTGTGCGCCGGGGAACACCGCGGCGTTGAGCTTTTTCTCGATCTCTTCGTTGGACTTGGCCAGGATCAACCCGCCACGTGGACCGCGCAGGGTCTTGTGGGTGGTGGTGGTGACCACGTCAGCGTACGGCAGCGGATTCGGGTACAGGCCAGCGGCAACCAGACCGGCCACGTGGGCCATGTCGACGAACAGCAGCGCACCGACCTTGTCGGCAATCTGCCGGAAGCGCGGGAAGTCGAGGGTCTTGGAGTAAGCCGAGAACCCGGCGACGATCATTTTCGGCTTGCACTCGACGGCCAGACGTTCAACTTCGTCGTAGTCGATCAACCCGGTCTTGGTGTCGATGCCGTACTGCACGGCGTTGTAGAGCTTGCCCGAGGACGACACTTTCGCGCCGTGGGTCAAGTGACCGCCGTGAGCCAGGCTCATGCCGAGAATGGTATCGCCCGGCTGGATCAGGGCCAGGTAAACGGCGCTGTTGGCGGAAGAACCGGAGTGCGGCTGCACGTTGGCGTAGTCGGCACCGAACAGTTGCTTGGCGCGTTCGATGGCCAGCGCTTCAACTTTATCGACGTGCTCACAGCCACCGTAGTAACGCTTGCCCGGATAGCCTTCGGCGTATTTGTTGGTCAGGCCGCTGCCTTGCGCTTCCATCACGCGCTTGCTGGTGTAGTTCTCGGACGCGATCAGCTCGATGTGATCTTCCTGGCGTTGCTCCTCGGCATTCATCGCCGCCAGCAGTGCATCGTCGTAACCCTGGATCTGGTCTTGCTTGCTGAACATCGCGTCTCTCCCAGCGGCATCTATGCGCCATTCGTCTCGGTAAGGCACTGGTGTTTCGACAGTGCCCTTTGAATGCGATGGTATGACCGGCGCAGACAGGCCAAATGCCTACGGACGCCACGCAAAGGTGCGTTTACGACATGGACCGAAATGGCTGGCCTAACACAACCTTTGAACCAACAAAGATCCCCTGTGGGAGCGGGCTTGCTCGCGAATGCGGTTTGTCATCCAACACTGATGCTGACTGGCCCGGCGCATTCGCGAGCAAGCCCGCTCCCACAGGGGTCAGGTGATGACTTGGCGAACTGCGAGCAACAGCAGGAAATGCGCGGGATAGAGCGCATACGCCCAACGCCGCATCGGCGGTGGCTTGAGATGCTTGGCCTGTCGCAACAAGAGCAGCCCCAGCAATGGCGCAATCAGACAAGCGGCGATACCAAGGATGGCTTCAACATTGTGAAACCGCGCCGAGGAATACAGCACTGGCCACTGATTGGCCGCCAGGCAGACCAACCCCGGCAACAGGGCGAAATACCAGGGCCGTCCGATCACCAGCAACATCGCCAGCGGCAACAGCACACCGAAGAAGCCGAACATCAACCGCTCCGGGAATAGCGCCGCCAGCAACAAGGCACCAGCCGCCAACAGTCGCATTTGCAGGGTTCGGTCCTGCCAGCCACGGGTCACCAGTAATCCCAGGACCAACGTGGGAAGCACATTCAAGGTCCCGGGATCAGGAATGAACATCCTGTACGGGATTTCGCTGATGGCGCTAAACAGCAGCAACCACCCCAGATAACGCCACTGGCCGTCGTTCGTCACCGCGCGGGCCCGCGCCAGGTTTGCGGCCATCGCCAGACAGAACCACGGGAATGCCAACCGTCCAGGTATATACAGCAGATCGACGGAATACCCGACATATCGCAGGTGATCGAGCACCATGCTCAGCAGCGCCAGCCACTTGAGCAGATCCAGCGCCCCATCCCTTTGCGTCATGTGCATAATTGCCCGTCGTCCTTGTATTTTTCTGACAGCATCATCCCGTGTGCTCTCCTGACGATCTTGGGTAAAGTGCGCATCATCATTGACCACGAAGCTCTTCACCATAAGAGCCTCGACCACGGAAGCCGGCCATGACCGATAAGAGCCAACAATTCGCCAGCGACAACTATTCCGGTATCTGCCCTGAAGCCTGGGCTGCCATGGAACAGGCCAACCACGGCCACCAACGCGCCTATGGCGACGACGAATGGACCGCACGCGCGTCCGACGATTTTCGCAAACTGTTCGAAACCGACTGCGAAGTGTTCTTCGCCTTCAACGGCACCGCGGCCAACTCCCTGGCCCTGTCGTCGCTGTGCCAGAGTTACCACAGCGTGATCTGCTCGGAAACCGCCCACGTCGAAACCGACGAATGCGGCGCCCCGGAATTCTTTTCCAACGGTTCCAAACTGCTCATCGCCCGCACTGAAAACGGCAAGCTGACCCCGGAATCGATCCGCGAAATTGCGCTCAAGCGCCAGGACATCCACTACCCGAAACCGCGCGTCGTGACCCTGACCCAGGCGACCGAAGTGGGCAGCGTCTACACCCCGGAAGAAATCCGCGCCATCAGCGCCACGTGCAAGGAGCTGGGCCTGAACCTGCACATGGACGGCGCGCGCTTCTCCAATGCGTGCGCCTTTCTCGGCTGTTCGCCAGCCGACCTGACCTGGAAGGCCGGCGTCGACGTGTTGTGCTTCGGCGGCACGAAAAACGGCATGGCGGTGGGGGAAGCGATTCTGTTCTTTAACCACAAACTGGCCGAAGACTTCGACTACCGCTGCAAACAGGCCGGCCAACTGGCCTCGAAGATGCGCTTCCTGTCGGCGCCATGGGTCGGGATTCTGGAAAACGACGCCTGGCTCAAATACGCCCGCCACGCCAACCATTGCGCTCAGCTATTGGCTGAACTGGTCAGCGATATTCCCGGCGTGGAACTGATGTTCCCGGTACAGGCCAACGGCGTGTTCCTGCAACTCTCCGAACCAGCGATTGCCGCACTGACCGCCAAGGGCTGGCGCTTCTACACCTTCATCGGCAACGGCGGCGCACGCTTCATGTGCTCGTGGGACACCGAAGAAGAACGCGTACGCGAACTGGCGGCGGATATTCGCGAAGTCATGTCCCGCTAACTTCCCTCATGATCGTTCCCACGCTCCGCGTGGGAATGCCTCTCGGGACGCTCCGCGTTCCTGCCTCACAACCGACGCGATGCCTGACATTGTTGTGACGCAGAGCGTCAGGGGCTGCATTCCCACGCAGAGCGTGGGAACGATCATTACGGGCGCGTCGCAATTTCCCACTCGCTCCGCGGCGCTGTCTGCTAGCGACATCGCATTACGGCGCCCACCCTAGTCATTCCCGCGCAAAGGAATGCACCCATGGGCCGAAGCCGCTACACCATCACTGAACCCGACAAACCGCACTTCCTCACCTGCACCCTCATGGAATGGCTCCCGCTGTTCATCCGACCGTACATCGTCGATCACCTGCTCAATTGCTGGCGCTATCAACAAACCCATCAAGATCTAAAGCTGTAGGGCTATGTCGTCCTGGAAAACCATCTGCACTTTGTTGCAGAAGCTCCAGACCTCAACAAATGCCTCAGCCAGTTCAAATCCTTCACCGCCCGACAAATCATCAACGACCTGCAAAGCAAAGGCGCCGATCGCGCATTGCAGCGCCTGCGTTTCAGCAAACGCGCGCATAAGCAGGACCGGGTTTATCAGCTGTGGCAGGAAGGTTCGCACGCAGAGATGGTGTACAGCGAAACGGTGATGCGTCAGAAGCTGGATTACATTCATTTCAACCCGGTTAAGCGTGGGTATGTGAATTTGCCGGAGCAGTGGCGTTACTCCAGTGCGAGGAACTATGCGGGGATGGAAGGCCTGATCGAGATTCAGCGCTGGTATTGAGGCGTACGGTCCTCCACCTGATCGTTCCCACGCTCCGCGTGGGAATGCAGCCCGTGACGCTCTGCGTCACAACGGTGTTCGGCATTACATCAGCGGTGAGGCAGGAACGCGGAGCGTCCCGAGAGGCATTCCCACGCAAAGCGTGGGAACGATCAACCGTGGCGTGCGCCTTGGTCTACATTAATCCGCTCAGACAATAATAATCAGGAGCGCACGCATGTCTTTACAAGGCAAAACCCTGTTCATCACCGGCGCGAGCCGCGGGATTGGTCGTGAGATCGCGCTGCGGGCTGCGCGGGATGGGGCCAACATTGTGATTGCCGCCAAAAGCGCCACCCCTCACCCCAAACTGCCCGGCACCATTTTCAGCGTGGCCGCGGAAGTCGAAGCCGCGGGCGGCAAGGCGCTGGCCTTGCAGGTGGATGTGCGCGATGAAGTCGCAGTGCGTGAGGCGCTGGCCAAGGCTGACGAGCATTTCGGCGGTATTGATGCGCTGATCAACAATGCCGGGGCGATCAAGTTGACCGGGGTTCAACACATCGAGCTCAAGCGCTTCGACCTGATGCACCAGATCAACACCCGCGCCGTCCTGCTGTGCAGCCAGGCCGCCCTGCCCTATCTGAAGAAAAGCAGCGGACACATCCTCAATCTTTCCCCGCCACTGAATCTGGCAAGCAAATGGTTCGCCCAGTACAGCCCCTACACGGTGACCAAATACGGCATGAGCATGCTGACATTGGGCATGAGCGAGGAATTCAAGAACTACGGCATCAGCGTAAATTCCCTGTGGCCGCAAACGATGATCGCCACTGCCGCCATCGAGTTTCAGCTCGGCTCACGTGAGTCGTTCAAGCATGCGCGCACGCCCGCGATCATGGCCGATGCCGCCCATGTGATTTTGAGCAGCAGCGGTCGCAGCATGACGGGGCGATTGCTGATTGATGAGGAGATTTTGCGGGAGCACGGGGTGACCGAATTCGATCATTACCGCTTTGAGCCCGGCACCAACGACAAGTTGATGCCAGACCTGTTTGTGGACTGAAATACTAACCATTGTGGGAGCGGGCTTGCTCGCGAAAGCGGTGTGTCAGGCGACATCAATGTTGACTGTACCGCCGTCTTCGCGAGCAAGCCCGCTCCCACAGGTTTAGAACTCGATGCGCACGTCGCCCTTCGGCACGCTGCAGCACGAAAGAATGAACCCTTCCGCTTCATCTTCCTCGGTGATCCCGCCGTTGTGGTCCATTTCGACCTCACCGCCCAGCTTCATCACCTTGCACGTCCCGCAGATCCCCATCCCGCAAGCCTTCGGAATCAACAGCCCCAATTTGGCAGCGGCGGCATGCACGGTTTCACCCGGCGCCACACGAATGCTTTTCCCGGACGCGGTGAATTCCACCTGGTGCAGGTCCGCCACGTCGATGTCCGGTGCGTCTGCGGCGATTTCGGCTTGCTCCACCGCATCGGCACGGGCTTCCGGTGGCGTAGCGCCGAACGACTCCTCGTGGTAACGCGACATGTCGAAGCCGACTGACTCGAGCATGCGCTTGACCGCATTCATATACGGCGTCGGGCCGCAGCAGAAAACTTCCCGCTCAAGGAAGTCCGGCGCCATCAGCTCAAGCATCTTGTGGTTCAGGTAACCGCGATAACCGGCCCACGGTTCGCCCAGACCATGCTTCTCGCAGATCAGGTGCAGGCTGAAGTTATCGATCCGCGACGCCATGTGTTCCAGCTCGCGATGGTAAATGATGTCTTTGGGCGAGCGGGCGCTATGGACGAAGACCATGTCGACGTTGCCGTTGGTGTCGTAGAACCAGCGCGCCATCGACATGACCGGTGTGATACCGACGCCACCGCTGAGGTACAGCACCTTCGGCGCAGTGAAATCCATGGCGTTGAACAGCCCGACCGGCCCGTGCACCGCCAGCTCCTGGCCTTCGTGCAGGGTGTCGTGCAGCCAGTTCGACACTTTGCCGCCCGGCACACGCTTGATGGTCACCGAAAAGCTGTACGGCACCGATGGCGAGCTGGAAATGGTGTAGGAGCGCATGATCGGCACGCCGTCAATTTCCAGCTCCAGGGTGACAAACTGCCCCGGCTTGAAGAAGAACAGGATTGGCTGGTCGGCCATAAAGCAGAAGGTGCGCACATCCCAGGTTTCCTGGATGACTTTGACGCAACGGACAATGTGTCGACCATTGGCCCAGGTCTGGGTGGTTACCGGGTTCAGGAAGCTGTTGGACATGCTGTTCTCCACGGCCGACTACCGGCCTTTATGTTGGCGATTCTGCGTATAGCGCAGCTCCTCCATTTACCTATCTGCGACATTCACATACTTATCGCGACCAGCCCCCAATTACCGGGGGTTGCGCGTCGGGAACAGATTTGGCCATGTCGCCCATGGATAAGGTTCTGGCGAGCGCCGGCCCCACACTCGCCCCATACCAAGACACAACCTTTACACCTTGCGTAGCAAACCTGATCAGCCACTTTCGCGGCCACGCAGATGGCCTTGAGGAAACACACGATGGACGTCACCACTACACTGAGCCTGGGCGATCCACTGGAACCCGCACGCAAGGCCACCGCGCAGATGCTGCAAGAGCGCGAACGCACGTTTTCGCTGCCGCAGCCGTTTTACTCTGACGAGCGGCTGTTTGATATCGACATGCAGGAAATCTTTCAGAAAGAGTGGTTGATCGCCGGCATGACCTGCGAAATCCCGACCAAGGGCAACTACCTGACCCTGCAAGTCGGCAAGAACCCGATCATCGTGATTCGCGGTGCCGACGGTGTGGTCCATGCATTCCACAACGTCTGCCGCCACCGTGGTTCGCGTCTGTGCACCAGTGAAAAAGGCAAGGTCGCCAAACTGGTCTGCCACTACCACCAGTGGACCTACGAGCTGGACGGTCGCCTGCTGTTCGCCGGCACCGAAATGGGCGCCGACTTCGACATGAAGCAGTACGGCCTCAAACCGGTAAACGTGAAGACTGCCGGCGGCTACATCTTCATCAGCCTGTCGGAAAACCCGCCGGCCATTGATGACTTCCTGTCGACGCTGAACCATTACATGGAACCGTACGACATGGAGAACACCAAGGTGGCGATCCAGACCACCTTGTTCGAAAAAGCCAACTGGAAGCTGGTGCTGGAAAACAACCGCGAGTGCTACCACTGCAACGCGTCGCACCCGGAACTGCTGAAAACCCTGCTGGAATGGGACGACGTCACCGACCCGCGTGCCGACCAGGCCTTCAAGGATCACGTCGCGGCCTCTGCCGCCGCCTGGGAAGCCGAGAAGATTCCTTACGCCCACGCCAGCTTCGGCCTGCGTAACCGCATCGTGCGCATGCCGCTGCTCAAGGGCACCGTGTCGATGACCCTGGACGGCAAACAAGGCTGCGCCAAACTCATGGGCCGGATCAAGAACCCGGACCTGGGCTCGATGCGCATCCTGCACCTGCCGCACTCCTGGAACCACTGCATGGGCGACCACATCATCGTGTTCACCGTGTGGCCGATCAGCGCGCAGGAAACCATGGTCACCACCAAGTGGATCGTCCACAAGGACGCGGTCGAAGGCGTGGACTACGACGTGGAGCGCATGCGCCAGGTCTGGGATGCAACCAACGACCAGGACCGTCGCCTGGCCGAAGAGAACCAGCGCGGAATCAACTCCACGGCTTACCAGCCAGGCCCTTACTCCAAGACCTATGAGTTTGGCGTGGTGAACTTTGTGGATTGGTACAGCGAGCGTTTGCTGAACAACCTGGGCGCGGAACCTGCGCCTTACCTCAAAGGCGTTCCGGTTCAAGGCTAACGTCAAAAGCTTCGCGAGCAAGCCCGCTCCCACTGGATCTATGACGCACTGAAGATCCCTTGTGGGAGCGGGCTTGCTCGCGAAAGCGCCCTCCCAGTCACTACATCCCTCTCCCGCGAAACCTTCTCCTCCTATAGAACTGTACGAAATATGATCTATTACGTTCAGGCCTATACGCCACGTGGTTCCCAGCCTTCCGCAAACAAGTTATCCACACCTCCACCCACAGCTATTGGGGACAAGTGTGAATTTCGTGGAAACTTTCTCCACAGAAACTGAATAAAATCCGTGACTTATCCAGAAGCAGGGTTTTGAACAGCGATTGGTTGTTTTTTAATCAGAAGCTTGAAAGGCACGTTATACGTGGCTTGCAGAAGATCGCGAACACCTTATCCACAGAAGCGCCAACAGACTTTGGGGGCAACTTGGGCGAATCTGTGGAAAACCGTTGAAAGCCGCGACAAATCGGGGTTTGCGCAAGGTTTACCAGCTTAAAACGATGATTTGATCGTTTTTCGATCAACCACCTGACAGGCCCGGTTTATATGGTCTGTAGAGGACAGCGAACATCTTATCCACAGATGCGCTAACAGAGATTGGGGGCAAGTATTGGCTCGCGCACAAACTTATCCTATGGAAAAAGCCTGAAAAAACCGCAAGTTAGGCTGGTTGTTTTTTGTACGAAGGCTTGCAGGGCCTGATTTGTATGGGGTGTAGCGATGGGCGAACACGTTATCCACAGAAGCGCTAACAGGGATTGTGGGTAACCACGATGAGGTCCTGTTGAAACAAGACCATTCCGTGTCGATCCAGAAGCCAGCTCATCGAAACATGTAGCTCATCAAGGCCGATACATCAGATAGGCCTCGCCCGTGACCCGAATCATCGGATGCGGCGTGATCTGGCAGGTATCGACGATACGAAAGCCATGTCGCTCGTAAAACCGACAGGCGCCGGTGTTCATGGCGTAGTCGATCAGGCTCAAGCCATTGAGCCCCAGCTGATTGGCACGGTCGTAGGCGTAGGCGAGGAATTGCTTGCCCAGGCCCTGGTTTCGCCAGCCTTCATGCAGCGCCAGGCTGGAAATATAGAGGGTGTCGGGGATTTCCAGCTTGGCGTACGGCGCCAGGACTGGATCGGTCACTGGAGGCGCCAGCGGGTCGTGACGCATCACGTAGCTGTGCATCATGCCGATGACAGCCCCATCCGCCTCGGCGATGAGGCAATTCTGATAAGAAAAATCGACGTCGTCACGGGCGTAACGACTGGCGCCCACGTCCAGTAGATCCTGACCGGGTTGCGCCAGTTGGCTCCAGATGTAATCCGCAGCACCTTCCGACGAAATCTGGAACAAGCGAGCAATCTCCCGCGCATCCGCGCGCAGGGCCGAACGAAATTCAACGGTCATTTTTTTTCCTTGTGGGAGCGGGCTTGCTCGCGAAAGGGGCCCGACATTCAACATTGATGTCGACTGAACCACCGCCTTCGCGAGCAAGCCCGCTCCCACATTAGATCTGTATTGGGTATTCGTTAGCGGACTACGCCTTCTTCGATCAGCAACTTGAGGATCGCCTCGGCACCGGCTTGCGCCGTCACGCCTTTAAGCACTTGCCCACCGCCACCGCTGGCCTTGGCCGTTGCGGCTTTCATCCGGTCCGCGCCGCTCTTGGCCTTGATCACCTTCAAGCGTTTAGGCCGAGGCTTGGCCGGTTGCAGGGTGGCGACCGCCAGCAGTTCATCGTCGATGACTTCGACTTCATCCGCCTGCAACACCCCGCGTCGGGCCGGGCCGTAGGCGCTCTGCCGAGGTTTCGGCGCCGCGTTATCCACAGTGGCGAGGAACGGCAGCCGTACTTTCAAGCGACGGCGCTGACCACGAGGCAAGGCTTGCAGCACCAGCGCCGAACCGCCATCAATGGATTCGACCTGCGCCAACCCCACCACCAGCGGCCAGCCCAGGCTTTCGGCCAGCAAGAACGGCAACATGCCCGAGCCTTCACCGGTTTCCGCCTGGCTGCCGGTCAGCACGACCTGCGCCCCAGCGTCACGCAAATACGCGGTCAATGCCGGCAGCGCATCGGCGCCCTCCGGTTGCTCCAGCACGTGCAGCTGTTCCAGGCCCATGCCCAAGTAAGCGCGCAACGCCGGTTCCGCGACGTCGCCGGCATGCAGCACTTGCAGGTTATCCCCAGCCAGTTGCAAGCCCAGCTCCACCGCCCGCGCATCTTGCTCCGCGCGACGTGGCCGGCCGGAAGTCGGGTGGGCGCCGATGGACACCAGGCTGATGATTTTCGTGCTCATAACCCTTTCCTTTCCTTAAGCCGCATCGCGCTTGGCTTCGTTGCGGTAAGCCGCTACCGCATCGATCAAGGCTTGAAGAATCTCGGCACTCTCGCCGATCACCGACAAGTCGGCCCGTTTGATCATGTCGCAACCAGGATCGAGGTTGATCGCCACCACCTTGTCGCAGGCACCGATGCCTTGCAGGTGCTGGATCGCCCCGGAAATCCCCACGGCCACGTAAACCCGAGCGGTGACCCAGGTGCCGGACGCACCGACCTGACGGTCGCGCGCCATGAAGCCATCGTCCACTGCCACGCGGGACGCGCCTTCGGTAGCACCCAACGCTTCGGCGGTCCTGTGGAAAAGTCCCCAGTCCTTGACCCCGTTGCCGCCGGAGAAGATGAACTCCGCTTCGGCCATCGGAATCGCCGCCGGGTCCACCGCCACCGCGCCCAAATCCTCGATGCGCGACAAGCTGCGCGCCACCGCTGTGGATAACTCCACCGGCAAGGCTTCGTGACGGGTTTCGCTGACCGGTTCTGCGCATTCGACGGCAGCCAGGATCAAGCGTGCCACCGGGCGCGCAAGGTCTTGCAAACCGGCCCCGGCACGGCCGATGCACTCCTGATCCTTGACCTGCCAGACCCGCGTGGCCGGGCGTTCGCCCAGTGCGGCGGCAAAGCGTCGACCCAATTCACCACCGCCGCTGCGGCTGTCCGGCAGCAGCCAGTGACGCGGGCTGAACTGGTTATCCACAGCCCGCAGGCCCTGGACCCGTTGTTCCGGTGCATAACCGCTGAATTCTTCGCCATCCAGCACCAGCAAGCGATCGACGCCAGCGGTGGCGAAGGCATTTTCCTTGTGCTCGCCGAAGACCACGGCCAACACCGCGCCGTCTTTGCCGGCCAACTGATGAGCCAGGCCGAGCAAGTCGCGGTCGTGGCTACTCAAGCGGCCACCGACCATATCCGGCACCACGCTGATGTAGAACGCCGGTTGCGGCACTTGATGCAGCGGCAATTGCACTTCAACCGCAGCCGAGCGTTTGGTCGCCCCGCCTTGTTGCGCGCCGCTGCGGTCGATCCGTTTGATCCCGTTGGGACCGATAAAACCGACCCCGTGAGGATTCTTGCGGATGACGCCGTTAGGCCCCATCCAGCTGTGTTGGGCCGGTTGCATGGCCGCGTGCAGCGGGTGCAGACGGTTGCGGGCGATCCATTCGGCGCGTGGGTCGCGGCGGATAATGTCGCTCATCAGTGGGCCTCCGCAGGTTCACGTTGGGCCGGTTTGGTCGGCTTGCTCGGGGCCGCGTCTTCGAGCAACGCGTCCGCCACCAGTTCGGCGATGTCCTTGATCAGCGGCCGAGGTTCGACCACGCCTTCGAGCATCGCGGTGCACTGTGGACAACCCACGGCCACCAGTTCGGCGCCGGTTTCGCGGATGTCTTCCATGCGCATGTCGGGGATCCGTTGCTTGCCCGGGATGTCGGTGATCGGCGCACCGCCACCGCCGCCGCAGCAGCGTGAGCGGAAACCGGAGCGTTGCATTTCCTTGATCTCGATCCCCAGGGCGCGCAGCACTTCACGCGGCGCCTCGTATTCGCCGTTGTAGCGACCGAGGTAGCACGGGTCGTGATAGGTCACGCTGCTGCCTTTGTGCTGGCCGAGGTTCAGGGCGCCAGCGCCGATGATTTCCGCCATGTAGGTGCTGTGGTGCTGCACGAGGTAGTTGCCGTCGAAGGCGCCGTACTCGTTTTTCAGCACGTGGAAACTGTGCGGGTCGCAGGTGACGATGCGATTGAAGCTGTACTTGGCCAGGGTCTGGATGTTGCGTTTGGCCAACTGCTGGAAGGTCGCTTCATCACCCAGACGTCGGGCGACGTCACCGCTGTCGCGCTCTTCGAGGCCCAGTACCGCGAAGTCGACCTTGGCCGCTTTCAGCACTTTGACGAAGGCGCGCAGGGTGCGTTGGTTGCGCATGTCGAAGGCTCCGTCGCCGACCCAGAACAGCACGTCGACCGATTTCTTCTCGCTCATCAGATTGAGGTTCAAGTCCGCCGCCCAGTTCATCCGTCCACCCGGGGCGAATCCGCCAGGGTTGTCGGTGGCGATCAGGTTTTCCAGGACTTCGGCGCCCTTGTTCGGGGTCGCGCCTTTTTCCAGGGTCAGGTGGCGGCGCATGTCGACGATGGCGTCGACGTGCTCGATCATCATCGGGCACTCCTCGACGCAGGCGCGGCAAGTGGTGCAGGACCACAAGGTTTCGGCGTCTACCAGACCGTTGACGATCGGTTGATGCGGATTGCCAGCGTGTTCGCCGATGGCCTTGCCCGGATACGGGCTGCCGGCGAATTTGGCGTCGGTGCCACCGGCCAGGCCAACGACCATGTCCTGAATCAGCTTTTTCGGGTTCAGCGGCTGGCCGGCAGCGAACGCCGGGCATGCGGCTTCGCACTTGCCGCACTGCACGCAGGCGTCGAAGCCGAGCAGTTGGTTCCAGGTGAAATCCTTGGGTTTTTCCACGCCCAGTGGCGCGGTTGGGTCGTTCAGGTCCAAAGGTTTCAAACCGGTGGATCGACCGCCGCCAAAACGTTCGGCGCGACGGTGCCAGGCCAGGTGCAAGGCACCGGCGAAGGCGTGCTTCATCGGCCCGCCCCAAGTCATGCCGAAGAACAGTTCGCTAACGCCCCACAGCACACCGACGCCGAGGATCGCAGCCACGACCCAGCCACCGAAGTTTTCCGGGAGGATGCCAGCGACCGGCAGGGTCAACAGGAAGAACGACGCCGAGAACGCCATCAGGCTTTTCGGCAGGCGCATCCATGGGCCTTTGGACAAGCGGGCTGGAGGATTGCGACGGCGCAGGAACATAAAGATCGCGCCGACAAACATCACCGCCGACATCAGCAGCAGTGCATAACCGAGGATGCGGTTATGCAGGCCAAAACCGTGAACCAGAATCGCCAGCACAATGGACGTCACCGCACCGCCAGCCGTCGCGACGTGAGTGTTGGCGATGTATTTGTCCCGCGCGACGACATGGTGCAAGTCGACCATATAGCGCTTGGGCATGGCGAACAGGCCGCCGATCAGGTCGACTTTCGAAGCCCGGCCTCGGCGCCACATAGCCACCCGCCGCAACGCGCCGAGGACGGCAAGGCCCAGGGCGGCGAACAACAGGATTGGAAGAAGGGTGTTCAACATGGTGGAGCTCCCAAAGACCTCGGGGTCTTGCACGGGTTCATGTGCGTGCCGGTGAAGGCCTGGCACCTACCTGTGGCGAGGGGGCTTGCCCCCGTTCGGCTGCGAAGCAGTCGTAAACCGGCCAACGCGCTTGTTCTGACAGACCACATTGACTGATTTTGGGGCCGCTTCGCAGCCCAACGGGGGCAAGCCCCCTCGCCACAGTGATGGTGGTGATGCCGTTAGAAATCCTTGCACAACCGCAGCGCGTCGTAGATCGCCGCGTGGGTGTTGCGCTGCGCCACGCAGTCGCCGATGCGGAACAGCAAGTAGCCGTCGCCCGCCTGGCTCAACGAAGGTTGTGGCTTGATCGCGAACAAGGCTTCGATGTCCATCTGGCCTTTGTTGCGCGAGCCTTCCTTCATGGCGTAGTAGATTTCTTCGTCCGGACGCACGCCGTTTTCAACGACGACCTGGTCCACCACCCGCTCCTCTTTGGCGCCGGTGTATTCGTTTTCCAGCACCGCCACCAGCTTGTCGCCTTCGCGGTAGACCTTCTCCAGCATCATGTCCCCGGTCATGATCACTTCTTTCGGGTACATGCTGCGGTAGTACGTCGGGAACGAGGTGCCGCCAATCGCCACACCCGGTTTGATGTCATCGGTGACGATCTCGACCTGGCTGCCCTTGTCGGCGAGGAAGTCCGCGGCCGACATCCCGGTGAACTCGCAGATGGTGTCGTAGACCAGCACGTTCTTGCCCGGTGCAACCTTGCCATCAAGGATGTCCCAGCTGCTGACCACCAGGCCTTCAGCCGCGCCCCAGTGCTCGTTCTGCTCCAGGAATGGATGACCGCCGACGGCGAGCACCACCACGTCCGGACGCAGGTCGAGAATAGTCGCCGCATCGGCGGCCACGCCCAGGCGCAGATCGACTTTCAAACGCGCCAGTTCCAGTTGGAACCAACGAGTGATACCGGCGATCTGGTCCCGTTGTGGAGCTTTCGACGCGGTAGTGATTTGCCCGCCGATGAATTCTTTCTTCTCGAACAGGGTCACGTCGTGGCCACGTTCGGCCGACACGCGAGCCGCTTCCATCCCGGCAGGACCGGCACCGACCACCACGACTTTGCGCTTCACACCGGTCGACTTCTCGATGATGTGTGGCACGCCCATGTATTCACGGGAGGTCGCGGCGTTCTGGATGCACAACACGTCCAGGCCTTGGTACTGACGGTCGATGCAGTAGTTGGCGCCGACGCATTGTTTGATCTGGTCGACCTGACCCATTTTGATCTTGGCGATCAGGTGCGGGTCGGCGATGTGGGCGCGGGTCATGCCGACCATGTCCACGTAGCCGCCTTCCAGAATCCGGGTCGCCTGGTTCGGGTCCTTGATGTTCTGCGCGTGCAGCACCGGGGCCTTCACCACTTCCTTGATACCGGCGGCCAAATGCAGGAATGGCTCCGGTGGATAACTCATGTTCGGAATAACGTTGGCCAGGGTGTTGTGGGTGTCGCAACCCGAACCCACCACGCCGATGAAGTCGATCATGCCGGTGTCGTCGTAGTACTTGGCGATCTGCTTCATGTCTTCGTGGGACAAGCCGTCCGGGTGGAATTCATCACCGCACAGACGAATGCCGACGCAGAAATCCGGACCGACTTCCTTGCGCACAGCCTTGATCACTTCCAGGCCGAAACGCATACGGTTCTCGAAGCTGCCGCCCCATTCGTCGGTACGCTTGTTGACTCGCGGACTCCAGAACTGGTCGATCATGTGCTGGTGCACGGCGGACAGCTCGACGCCATCCAGGCCACCGGCCTTGGCCCGCGCCGCGGCGCTGGCGTAGTTGCCGATCACCCGCCAGATTTCTTCCGGCTCGATGGTTTTGCAGGTCGCACGGTGTACCGGCTCACGGATGCCCGACGGCGACAGCAGGGTTGGCCAATGCTCACCGTCCCAACGCGAGCGACGGCCCATGTGGGTAATCTGGATCATGATCTTGGCGCCATGCTTGTGCATGGCATCGGCCAGGTTCTGGAAGTGCGGAATGATCCGGTCGTCGGCCAGGTTGACCGACTTCCACCAGCCTTGCGGGCTGTCGATGGCCACACTGGAGGAACCGCCGCAAATCGCCAGGCCGATCCCGCCCTTGGCTTTCTCTTCGTAATACTTGACGTACCGGTCGGTGGTCATGCCGCCGTCGGTGGCATAAACCTCGGCGTGCGCGGTGCTGAGCACGCGGTTACGGATGGTCAGTTTGCCGATCTGGATCGGCTGGAACATTGCTTCGAAAGCCATGGCGGGTTCCTCGACTTACAACGGCTTGACGGTGAACAGGCCGTCGTCGTGGCCTTCTTCGGAGCCACCGTAAACCTGTTCGGCAACGGTGCGGATTTTGCTGCCGCGGGCTTGCAGGATCTGGTCCATGGCACCGGCAAACCAACCGGTGAACATGTAGTCGACCTTGCGCCCGACCTTGCCGTACACATAGACAAATGCAGAGTGTTCGAGCTTGACGCTGGCGGTGCCTTTGTCGAGGTCGATGTCCTGGATCTTGAACAGGCCCCAGCCGCGCTGCGACAGACGCTTCATGTAATGCTCGAATACCGCAACGCCTTCCAGGCCGTGGCATTCAGCTTCTTTTTCACACCAGTGCCAGGCGGACTTGTAGCCGGCCTTGTAGAGGATTTCGGCGTAGGCGTCGGCGCCCAGCACTTCCTCGATGCCCATGTGGTTGTTAACGAAGAAGTGACGCGGTACGTACAGCATTGGCAGGGCGTCGGAGGTCCAGACACCGGTTTCGCTGTCGACTTCGATTGGCAATTGCGGGGCGATCTTGGCCATGGAAACTTAACTCCAGAAAAATTTTGGTGTTGCCCCCGGCTCGGACGGCCGGGGGAAAGGATTCAGAGGTGCTGTGGCTTACTCGCCCCAGACGTCCTTCAAGACGTTGACCCAGTTCTCGCCCATGATCTTGCGCACCACGCGCTCTGAATGGCCGCGCTTGAGCAGGGTTTCGGTCAGGTTCGGGAACTCGCCGACGGTGCGGATGCCCAGCGGGTTGATGATCTTGCCGAAGCTGGTCAGGCGGCGGGCGTAGCCCTTGTCATGGGTCAGGTATTCGAAGAAGTCCTGGCCATGGCCCTGGGTGAAGTCGGTGCCGATGCCGATGGCGTCTTCGCCGACGATGTTCATGGTGTATTCGATGGCCTCGGCGTAGTCGTCGATGGTCGAATCGATGCCCTTGGCCAGGAACGGCGCGAACATGGTCACGCCGACGAAACCGCCGTGATCGGCGATGAACTTCAGTTCTTCATCGGACTTGTTGCGCGGGTGGACTTTCAGGCCCGACGGCAGGCAATGGGAATAGCAGACCGGCTTCTTCGATTCGAGGATGACTTCTTCGGAGGTCTTCGAGCCGACGTGGGACAGGTCGCACATGACGCCGACGCGGTTCATCTCGGCGACGATTTCACGACCGAAACCCGACAGGCCGCCATCACGCTCGTAGCAACCGGTGCCAACCAGGTTCTGGGTGTTGTAGCACATCTGCACGATACCGACGCCCAGCTGCTTGAACACCTCGACATAGCCGATCTGGTCTTCAAAGGCGTGAGCATTCTGGAAGCCGAACAGGATGCCGGTCTTGCCTTGCTCTTTAGCCTTGCGGATATCGGCGGTGGTGCGCACTGGAATCACCAGGTCGCTGTTTTCGCGGATCAGCTTCTGGCTGGCGGCGATATTGTTGACGGTGGCCTGGAAGCCCTCCCACACCGACACGGTGCAGTTGGCCGCGGTCAGACCGCCCTTGCGCATGTCTTCGAACAGCTCACGGTTCCACTTGGCAATAATCAGACCGTCGATAACGATGCTGTCGGCGTGCAATTCGGCTGGGCTCATCAGGCTGTCCCCTATTAGCGATTCATGCGCCGAATCGTGTGCCGGCGCTTTGGGGCCAGCATATGCCTGAGGGAGGGGGCAGCCGGGTGCAAAAACGACAGGGGGTTTGCCGAAAGCGTCAATCCGCGACAAAGGGTCGTCGACAGACGACATGGGCCACCTGTTCAAGGGCCTGCGCATGAGCCAGAATTCGCGCCATTACTGGATGCTTCACTGGAAAAAGGGGCGGCGGCGCAATGAAATCGATCTTCCTGGCTTTGGCACTGATGGCGACCGGCGTACACGCGGCTGAAGAAGCCGACGACAACCCCTGCGACAAAGTCGAAAATGAGGTCCAGACCCTGGAATGCTCGGTCTACAGCAGAACCGCCGCCGAAGACCTGCTGAGCGAAAATTACAAAAGCCTGGCCGATCGCATGCAAATGCTCTACGAAAAGAACCCCGCGCAACTGACCGACATCACCGCCAAGCTCAAGGCGGCTCAACAGCAGTGGCTGAAGACCCGGGATGCAGATTGCGCGGTTGAGGCGTTTCCGGCGACCAGTGGTAGCAAGGCGTTCACCATTGCGCAGAATGATTGCGTGGCACGGATGAGTGACGAGCGGTCGGAGTTTTTGGAGTCGATTGGGCAGGAGTAAGTACAAACCCCTGCCAACCAGACCTGTAAGCTGAACATCTTCTGCCAGTAAAGGGATTCAAATGAAAATCTGCGGCATCGAAATCAAAGGCAGCGAAGCCATCATCGCCGTGGCCTCCCTCGACGATCAGGTCTTGAGCCATGTCGCCCTGACCACCAAGAAAATCGCCCTCGACGATGACGATGAAGCCGCGAACGTCAAAGTCTTTGCGGCTCAAGTGGCGTCGTTTGTGCGCGAGAACTCCATTGATCGGATCGCGATCAAGAAGCGCAGCAAGAAAGGCGAGTTTGCCGGTGGGCCGACCACGTTCAAGATCGAGGGTGTTTTCCAGTTGCTGGAGAATTGCGAGGTCACGTTGCTGTCGCCACAGACGATCAATGCGCAGAACAAGAAATTCGACTTTGAACTGCCGGATACGCTGAACAAGTACCAGCATGAGGCTTACAAGGCGGCGTGCTCGGTGCTGATGAAGAAGTAAGGCCCACAGCAGATCAAAACTGTGGGAGCGGGCTTGCTCGCGAAGGCGTTGTGTCAGCCAACATCAATGTTGAATGACTGACCGCTTTCGCGAGCAAGCCCGCTCCCACATTTCGTTTTGCGTTTGGCTCAAACCAGCTCTCGCCCATCCCCCAACCGTCGGCGGTCTTCGCGCGGGCACCGCTCAAACTTCGCCCGATAGCTGCGGGTGAAGTACGACGGCGATTCAAACCCGCAGGCGATACTCACTTCCAGCACGCTCATATCGGTCTGCCGCAACAACTGCCGCGCCTTCTCCAGCCGCAAGCGCAGGTAGAAATTGCTCGGTGTGTCGTTCAGGTGCAGGCGAAACAATCGCTCCAGTTGCCGTCGCGTCACCTTGATCGATTCCGCCAATTCCAGCGTACTCAGCGGCGGCTCGCTGTGCTGTTCCATCTCCCCAATCACGTGAACAAGTTTCTTGTTGCTGATGCCATACCGCGTGGCGACTTCCATGCGCTGGTGGTCTTTACGCGGGCGGATACGGCCGAGTACGAATTGTTCGCTGACCTGGATCGCCAGTTCCGGGCCGTGGGCTTGGGCGATAAGGTCGAGCATCAGATCAATCGATGCGGTGCCGCCGGCAGAGGTGATGCGTCGGCGGTCGATCTCGAACAACTCCTGGGTGACGCTGAGCTGAGGATAGGACTCCTTGAAGGCGTCGATGGCTTCCCAGTGCAGGGTCAGGCGATGGCCGTCGAGCAGGCCGGCTTCGGCGAGGATGAAACTGCCGGTGTCGATGGCGCCGAGGGTCACGCCTTCGTTATCCAGGCGGCGTAACCAGTGCTCCAGGGCCGGGGTGGTGAACTTCAGCGGTTCGAATCCGGCGATTACCAGCAAGGTTGCGCCTTTCTTCAGCGGTTCCAGCGCCGCATCGGCGTTGACCGACATGCCGTTGCTGGCCAATACCGCCCCGCCGTCCGCGCTGAGTACATGCCAGCGGTAGAGCTCGCCACGAAAACGATTGGCGACCCGCAACGGCTCGATGGCCGAGATAAATCCAATCGCCGAGAAACCCGGCATCAACAAGAAGTAGAAATCCTGGGACATGGAGCGCACTCGCTTAGCAGGTAAAAAGAGGCCAGGTAACGAGAGGCGGGTACCGTGTGGACGTTGATACGCCACTTGCACGCGGCATTCAAGAGCGCAGGTCGCCGCAGTGCAAGAGCTGGTCGCCGCAGTGCGTTTTCACAGGGCCTTAGCTGCGTAACTTGGCATCACCGGCACACAAAGATGCCGGAACCCACAATAACGTCTGCCGAGGAACCCGACATGAAACGACTGATCAGCAGCTGTGTTCTTGCACTCAGCGGTACCGCTTTCCTGAGCGCCAGCGTCATGGCGGCCGAACCTGCTTCATGCCAGAACGTGCGCATGGGCGTGGTGAACTGGACCGACGTGATCGCCACCAGTGCCATGACCCAAGTCCTGCTCGATGGCCTCGGCTACAACACCAAACAAACCAGCGCGTCCCAGCAAATCATCTTCGCCGGCATCCGCGACCAGCGCCTGGACTTGTTCCTCGGTTACTGGAACCCGCTGATGACCCAGACCATCACCCCGTTCGTCGATGCCAAGCAGGTCGAAGTGCTGGAAGCGCCGAGCCTCAAGGATGCTCGCGCCACCCTCGCCGTGCCGACTTACCTCGCCGACAAAGGCCTGAAAACCTTTGCCGACATCGCCAGATTCGAGAAAGAACTGGGCGGAAAAATCTACGGCATCGAGCCCGGCTCGGGCGCCAACACCCAGATCAAGGCGATGATCGCCAAGAACCAGTTTGGCCTCGGCAAGTTTCAGCTGGTCGAGTCCAGTGAGGCCGGCATGCTCGCGGCGGTGGATCGCGCCGTACGACGCAAAGAAGCCGTGGTGTTCTTCGGCTGGGCGCCGCACCCGATGAACGTCAACGTGCAAATGACTTACCTCACTGGCAGCGAAGACGCCCTCGGCCCGAACGAAGGCATGGCCACGGTCTGGACCGTCACCGCGCCGAAATACGCCGAACAATGCCCGAACATCGGTCGTTTGCTGAGCAACCTGACCTACACCGCCGAAGACGAGAGCCGGATGATGCAGCCGTTGCTGGATCACAAGGACGCTTTCGAGTCGGCCAAGCAATGGCTCAAGGATCACCCGCAAGACAAGCAACGCTGGCTCGAAGGCGTGACCACCTTCGATGGCAAGCCCGCCGCTGAAAACCTGAAACTGACCAGTAAATAAACCTGAAATGAACCACCGACTCGCAGCCCGACCGGGCTGCGAACGGAATCATCACGCCTGCAAGGAACCCGCCTCATGAACCACGACGTCATCATCACCTGCGCACTCACCGGTGCTGGCGACACGACCAGCAAGAGCCCACACGTGCCGGTCACCCCGAAACAAATCGCCGCAGCCGCCGTGGAAGCCGCCAAGGCTGGCGCCACGGTCGTTCACTGCCACGTTCGTAACCCCGAAACCGGAAAATTCAGCCGTGATGTCGCGCTGTATCGCGAAGTGATGGAGCGCATCCGCGAGGCGGACGTGGACATCATCGTCAACCTCACCGCCGGCATGGGCGGCGACCTGGAAATCGGTGCGGGCGAGAACCCGATGGAGTTCGGCCCGAACACCGACCTGGTCGGCCCGCTGACCCGTCTGGCCCACGTTGAAGCACTGCTGCCGGAAATCTGCACCCTCGACTGCGGCACCCTGAATTTCGGCGACGGCGACACCATTTACGTGTCCACCCCGGCCCAACTGCGTGCTGGCGCCAAACGCATTCAAGAGCTGGGCGTGAAAGCCGAGCTGGAAATTTTCGACACCGGTCACCTGTGGTTCGCCAAACAGTTGATCAAGGAAGGCCTGCTCGACGATCCGCTGTTCCAACTCTGCCTGGGCATTCCGTGGGGTGCGCCGGCTGATACCACCACCATGAAAGCCATGGTCGACAATTTGCCTGCCAATGCGGTCTGGGCCGGTTTCGGCATCGGTCGCATGCAGATGCCGATGGCGGCCCAAGCGGTGCTACTCGGCGGCAACGTGCGGGTCGGCCTGGAAGACAACATCTGGCTGGACAAGGGCGTCCTGGCGACCAACGGCCAACTGGTCGAACGCGCCTCGGAAATCCTCAGCCGCCTCGGCGCCCGCGTCCTGACCCCAGCCGAAGGCCGGGCAAAAATGGGCCTGACCAAGCGCGGCTGAGCCTTACACACTTTCCCCCTGTGGGAGTGAGCCTGCTCGCGATAGCGGTTTACCTGCCTCAATTGATGCATCGGATGTACCGACGCCATCGCGAGCAGGCTCGCTCCCACAGTTTTTTCCGAGCCAAACTCAGGAAGTGACCATGAGCTTTATCACTGAAATCAAAACCTTCGCCGCTCTGGGCAGCGGTGTCATCGGCAGCGGCTGGGTATCCCGCGCCCTCGCCCACGGCCTCGACGTGGTGGCCTGGGACCCGGCGCCCGGTGCTGAAGCCGCGCTGCGCAAACGCGTCGCCAATGCCTGGGGCGCGCTGGAGAAACAGGGCCTTGCGCCAGGCGCATCGCAGGATCGGTTGCGCTTTGTCGCCACTATCGAAGAATGCGTTCGCGATGCAGATTTCATCCAGGAAAGCGCCCCCGAGCGTCTGGACCTGAAACTGGAACTGCACGCCAAAATCAGCGCGGCGGCCAAGCCCAATGCCTTGATCGGTTCCAGTACTTCCGGCCTGTTGCCGAGCGAGTTCTACGAGAGCTCGACGCACCCGGAACGCTGCGTCGTCGGCCACCCGTTCAACCCGGTTTACCTGCTGCCGCTGGTGGAAGTGGTGGGCGGAAAAAACACCGCGCCGCAAGCGGTTCAAGCGGCCATGAAAGTCTATGAATCCTTGGGCATGCGTCCGCTGCACGTGCGCAAGGAAGTACCCGGTTTTATCGCTGACCGCTTGCTCGAAGCGCTCTGGCGTGAGGCGCTGCACCTGGTCAACGACGGTGTGGCGACCACCGGCGAAATCGATGATGCGATTCGCTTTGGCGCGGGGCTGCGCTGGTCGTTCATGGGCACGTTTTTGACGTACACCCTGGCGGGTGGCGATGCGGGCATGCGGCATTTCATGGCGCAATTCGGGCCGGCGTTGCAATTGCCGTGGACGTATCTGCCGGCGCCGGAGCTGACGGACAAATTGATTGATGATGTGGTGGATGGCACCAGCGATCAGTTGGGCACGCACAGCATTTCCGCGCTGGAGCGCTATCGTGATGATTGTTTGCTGGCGGTGCTGGAAGCGGTGAAGACCACCAAAGAGAAGCATGGGATGGCGTTCAGTGAGTAACCCTCCCCACTGATCGTTCCCACGCTCTGCGTGGGAATGCAGCCCGGGACGCTCCGCGTCCCAAAAGCGGACGCAGAGCGTCCATTGAGGCATTCCCACGCGGAGCCTGGGAACGATCAACCCCGATCATGCCTGGAGAGAATCATGTCCACCCTCACCACCTACCAAACCAAAATCATCCCCGACTGGGTCGACTACAACGGCCACCTGCGCGACGCCTTCTACCTGCTGATTTTCAGCTACGCCACCGATGCGCTGATGGATCGTCTGGGCATGGACAGCACCAACCGCGAAGCCAGCGGCAACTCGCTGTTCACCCTCGAACTGCACCTCAATTACCTGCACGAAGTGAAGCTCGACGCCGACGTCGAAGTGCACACCCAAATCATCGGCCACGACAGCAAACGCCTGCACCTCTATCACAGCCTGCATCGGGTGGGCGACGACAAGGAACTGGCGGGCAACGAACAAATGCTGCTGCACGTCGACCTTGCCGGCCCGCGATCCGCGCCGTTCAGCGAAGACACCTTGAGCAAGCTGCAAGCCATCGTCGCCGAGCAAACCGACCTTCCCGCCCCTGACTACATTGGCCGAGTGATCGCGTTACCCCCTAAAAAATAACAAGGAGATCGCCATTGAACACCGCCGCCGCTTTTGCCGACTTCCGCACCTACCCGTTGATCAGCGCGTTGACCGCCGTACACACCCTGGCGGACCGAATTCAAGTGAAGTGGGCCGATGATCGTGTCAGCCCGTTTCATCATCAGTGGTTGCGGGACAACTGCCCGTGCCCGCTGTGCGTCTACACCGTAACCCGCGAGCAAGTGCTGGAAATCGTCGATGTCGCCGAAAACCTGAAGCCCTCGAATGTCAGCATTGATGCCGAAGGCTGTCTGCGTGTCGATTGGCAGGACGGCCATCTCAGCCGCTTCGATCCGGGCTGGCTACGGGCCCACGCCTACGACGACGAGTCCCGTGCCGAGCGCCGGGCCGCGAAGCCCAAAAGCCAGCTCTGGCACAGCAACCTGACGCTGCCGGTGTTCGACTACCCGGCGTTGATGAACGATAACGACGCCTTGCTGCAATGGTTGCTGGCGGTGCGCGATACCGGCCTGACTCAGGTCCGCGGTGTGCCCACCGAGCCGGGCTCGTTGAAGTTGATAGCGCAGCGGATTTCCTTCATCCGCGAGAGCAATTTTGGCGTGCTGTTCAATGTGCAATCCAAGGCCGATGCCGACAGCAATGCCTACACCGCTTTCAACCTGCCGCTGCACAGCGACCTGCCAACCCGGGAGTTACAACCGGGGCTGCAATTTCTGCATTGCCTGGTGAATGACGCCGAGGGTGGCGAGAGTATTTTCGTCGACGGTTTTGCCATCGCCGAAGCCTTGCGCGATGAAGATCCCGAGGCGTTCAAAAGCCTTTGCGAAATCCCGGTGGAGTTCCGCAATAAAGACCGCCACAGCGACTACCGCCGTCTCGCGCCGATCATCGCACTGGATGCCTTTGGGCAGGTTTCGGAAATTCGCATGGCGAATTTTCTGCGCGGTCCGTTCGATGCGTCGGTCGAGCAGATGCCCGCGCTCTATCACGCCTACCGCCGCTTTATTGCGATGACCCGGGAAGCGCGATTCCGCGTGATGACGCGGTTAAACCCAGGCGAAATGTGGTGTTTCGACAACCGCCGCACCCTCCACGCCCGCAACGCCTTCGACCCTGCTACTGGCGCCCGGCATTTTCAGGGTTGTTATGTGGATCGGGATGAGTTGTTGTCGCGGATTTTGGTGCTGCAACGCTAGACCGCGTCATCGTTCATCGCGGGCAAGCCCGCTCCCACAGTTGAACGGGTTCTAACAGGAGAATGCGGGCGAATGTGGGAGTGAGCCTGCTCGCGATGGCATCAGCCCAGACACCACATCCCTTCCTGATTCACAGGCAAAAAAAACCCCGATCAAGCCGTGACAGGATCGGGGCAGAGGTGGGTACTGTTGAGGAGCCGTTTGCGCGAGGGTGACCAAACCTTCGTGAAGCCAGCTGATCCCAGTGTGCCCACTCCCAGCCATAGCAAGTTAGCCGAAAACGACCTGTTCATAGGTATTGCGGCCATTGCGACAAATCGTCCTTGCCGCCACTCCGTACCCCTATGAGAATCGAACCACGACACCGTTCCCTGAAGAAGGATTGCGTCATGATGCACGCCGATTTGATTGACCAGGAAGACCTGTTGGGCCAGCTGAAATCGTTGGGTTTTCAAGTACCGAGTGGCTCTACAGCTGCGCAAGCTTGTGAATGCGCAGTGCGAGGCTTGAACGATGAACGGGCGATGACGCTGCGGACCATGGTCAAGCAGATGTACACCAGCAGCGCGACCATCCTGCCGGCCGTGCGACAGGCCATCGACAAACAACTGCTGCCGGCGTTGGCGGAGTATCAGCAAAGCCGTAGCGCCTGATTTCCAGGGTGTGAACACTTTGTGGCGAGGGGGCTTGTCGGAACGCCGCATCGCCCCGTTCGGCTGCGCAGCAGTCGTAAAATCTTGGGGCCGCTGCGCGACCCAACGGGGCGATGCGGCGTTCCGGCAAGCCCCCTCGCCACAATAGCCCGCGCGGTTAGAGCCTTACGCTGGCGAAGGTCGACTCGTTACGCGCCTGGCTCAGCGCCGACAACGGCCCGGACAACGGCGACAGCACCAGTGCTTGCGGCAGCGGCATCATCGCCACTTGTTGCGTGGTGTTGGAACCCACGCGCTCGTCACGTGGCGGAATGCCGAAGTATTCGCGGTAGCACTTGGAGAAGTGCGGCGTAGACACGAAGCCACATACAGACGCCACTTCGATGATCGACATCGGCGTTTGCTTGAGCAACTGCCGAGCGCGGATCAGACGGAGCTTGAGGTAGTAACGCGACGGCGAGCAGTGCAGGTATTTCTGGAACAGCCGCTCCAGCTGACGACGCGACACGGCGACATACACCGCCAGTTCGTCGAGGTCGATCGGCTCTTCGAGGTTGGCCTCCATCAGCGCGACGATTTCCTGCAACTTCGGCTGGTTGGTGCCGAGCATGTGCTTGAGCGGCACACGCTGGTGATCCTGCTCGTTGCGGATACGTTCGTAGACAAACATCTCCGAAATCGCGGCGGACAGTTCACGGCCGTGATCGCGGCTGATCAGGTGCAGCATCATGTCCAGCGGCGCAGTACCGCCGGAGCTGGTGAAACGGTTACGGTCGAGGGTGAACAACCGGGTGCTCATGGCCACACGCGGAAACGCTTCCTGCATGGCGGCCAGGCATTCCCAGTGCACGCTGCAATCAAAGCCGTCCAGCAAGCCGGCGCAGGCCAGGGCCCAGCTACCGGTGCAGACTGCGCCCAGACGCTTGGACTGACGCGCCTGGCTTTGCAGCCACGACACGTGTTCACGGGTGACAGTGCGCTGGATGCCGATACCGCCACAGACAATGATGGTGTCCATGGGAGGCGCTTTGTGCATGGAGCAGTCGGGAGTGATCTGCAGACCGTCACTGGCCCAGACCTGGCCACCGTCGACGGTCAGTGTGGTCCAGCGATACAGCTCGCGGCCGGACAATTGGTTGGCCATGCGCAGGGGTTCTACTGCGGAAGCCAGAGAAATAAGCGTGAAATTGTCCAGCAGCAGAAAGCCGATGGATTGAGGCGCACGGTTCTGGGGTTGGGCCCCGGAGTTGAACGTCGTCATCGCGGTATCTCCTCACACAAAGCGGGTGATGGCCTCAGGCGGAGGCTCTTTTTATTGCCATCGTTCTCGCGTGGGAGACGGGCTTTGTAATGACAGAGCAATTGCCATGCCTAAAATTGAATGGCTGTTCAATAACTCCTGAAAACGACGTCGCACCGCGTCTATATAAGCCGCGTCGCGAGTAGAGGTTATAAGTGCCATTATCGGCGGGAGACGCTCTGCCCCGTTGGGCGTGAGCAAATCGGTAGCACTTGTGGGAACAGGGCTACAGCGACCTGGAGAAGAGTGTCACCGCAAGCACAGGTGACAGGCGGTAATGGCCAACTTGGATCCCGGATCTGGGGCAAGGGGCTTATCTGTAAGCGACGCGCCAAAACGTGGCGTGCTTTGAATCGGGTGCTCACTTTGTGCGCAGTTTTGACTGGTCTTCATGGGTAATTAGCTTTCTGTGGCGAGGGAGCTTGCTCCCGCTCGGCTGCGTAGCAGTCGTAAAGATTTTAGGGCCGCTTCGCGCCCCAGCGGGAGCAAGCTCCCTCGCCACAGATACTCATTCCACCAGAGAGTTAAAGGGTCTCAGCACTCAACCGCGCTAACCGCCAACCCACCGCGCGATGTCTCTTTGTATTTGTCATGCATGTCGGCACCGGTATCACGCATCGTGCGGATCACCCGATCCAGCGAGATAAAGTGCTGACCGTCGCCACGCAGCGCCATCTGCGCTGCGTTGATGGCCTTCACCGCGGCAATCGCATTGCGCTCGATGCACGGCACTTGCACCAGCCCGCCCACCGGATCGCAGGTCAGGCCGAGGTTGTGTTCCAGACCGATTTCCGCCGCGTTGCACAGCTGCTCCGGTGTCGCCCCCAGAATCTCCGCCAGCCCGGCTGCCGCCATGGCGCAGGCCGAACCGACTTCGCCCTGGCAACCGACTTCGGCACCGGAAATCGAAGCGTTCTTCTTGCACAGAATCCCGACCGCCGCCGCACTGAGGAAATAGTCGACTACGTTGGCCTCGGTCACCACTTCGCTGAACTTCATAAAGTAGTGCAGCACCGCCGGAATGATCCCCGCCGCGCCATTGGTCGGCGCCGTGACCATGCGCCCGCCGGCAGCGTTTTCCTCGTTGACGGCCAAGGCGAACAAATTCACCCACTCCATGGCACTCAAGGTCGAGCCGATCACATTGGGCTTGTTCAACTCTTGCAGGCTGCGGTGCAACTTGGCCGCGCGACGACGCACATTCAGGCCACCGGGCAAGATGCCTTCGTGCTTGAGGCCTTGTTCGACGCAATCTTGCATGGCGCGCCAGAGTGTCATCAGGCCGGCGCGAATTTCTTCCTCGCTGCGCCAGACTTTCTCGTTGGCCAGCATCAACTCTGCAACGCGCAGGTTGTGCTGCTTGCAGAGACTGAGCAGCTCGACGGCACTGGAGAAGTCGTACGGCAACACGGTGCGATCCAGATCGACCACGCCGCTGGAAGCCTGCGCCTCATCGACGACAAAACCGCCGCCGATGGAATAGTAGGTGTCGCGATGCAGTTCGCCGTCATCCCCTTCGACGATCAGCGTCATGGCGTTAGGGTGGAACGGCAGGTTCTCGTCGATCAGGCGCATGTCGCGAGCCCAGATGAACGGCACCGGCAAACGACTGTCGAGCAACAGCGTTTGGGTTTCGCGCAGGGTTTCGATGCGAATGCCGATTTGCGACGGATCGATCGCGTCCGGCCATTCGCCCATCAGGCCCATGATCACCGCGTTGTCGCTGCCGTGGCCGATGCCGGTGGCCGACAACGAACCATAAAGCTGAACTTCGACGCGCCGTACTTGTTCCAAAAGACCTTGCTCACGCAAACCTTGCACGAACAACGCCGCGGCGCGCATTGGCCCCACGGTGTGCGAACTGGAAGGGCCGATGCCGATTTTGAACAGGTCGAAAACACTGATAGCCATTACTGCCGAACTCCTGGATGTGCCAACTCCAGACGCCAAAAGCGCCCAGTGACGGAGCTGCTACGCTCAAGCTGCAATCCGCCGAGATGGCCGCATCATCAGGCTTTTGTCATGTCGTTCGACGTCTCACACCGACGCACTCATGCCCACAAACGCCGCGAGGCGCGGACGCTACGTTTTCGCCGTTTTTTTGCAGATCAGAGAGGCAAAGTGGGCTGAAAAAAGCTGTAAACGACGTCACCGACACTGGATGCGACCATCCCTGTACTGGTTACGACGCACCCTGTAGGCGTCAGATTTTCACTGGTACATGATCGTATCGACTCGATTGCAAGGCGCCGTGGTAGAGATGTCTCCAAAACGCCATCCAACCGCAACCTATAAGTGCGGTGGTCCAGTCGGAACACTGCCAAAAAAAACACCAAGGAGTCGCCCTTTATGAAAGGTTCCCCGTCGTTGTTGTTGGCCGCCATGCTGAGTCTGCCGTTTCTGGCTCAAGCCGCAGAACCGGCCCAATGCAGCACCGTAAACTTCTCAGATGTCGGCTGGACTGACATTACCGTCACCACCGCCACTACCAGCGTCGTTCTCGAGGCCCTTGGCTACAAGACCAAAACCACGATGATTTCCGTTCCGGTGACCTACAAGTCCCTGGCCGATGGCAAGAACATGGACGTGTTCCTGGGTAACTGGATGCCGACCATGGAAAACGACATCAAGGCCTACCGCGATGCCGGTACCGTGGAGACAGTGCGCGCTAATCTGGAAAACGCAAAATACACACTCGCCGTCCCCGAAGAGTTGTATAACAAAGGTCTGAAAGATTTTGCCGATATCGCCAAGTTCAAGAAAGAACTCGACGGCAAGATCTACGGTATCGAACCAGGCAACGACGGTAACCGCCTGATCCAGAGCATGATCGACAAGAACGCCTTCGGCTTGAAAGACGCCGGCTTCAAGGTGGTCGAATCCAGCGAGGCAGGCATGCTCTCGCAAGTCGATCGCGCCCAGCGCCGCAACACCGCCGTGGTGTTCCTGGGCTGGGAACCACACCCGATGAACACGCGTTTCAAGATGAAGTACCTGACCGGCGGCGACGACTTTTTCGGCCCGAACTTCGGTCAGGCAACCATCTTCACCAACACCCGCAAGGGCTACGCACAGGAATGCAGCAACGTTGGACAGTTGCTGAAAAACCTGGTGTTCACCCTCGACATGGAAAGCACGCTGATGGGCAACGTCCTGGACGACAAAATGAAGCCTGACGCGGCCGCCAAGGCCTGGCTGAAAAAGAATCCACAGGTGCTCGATACCTGGCTCGCTGGCGTAACCACCATTGACGGTAAACCAGGCCTGGAGGCCGTGAAAACCAAGCTCGCGCAGCCTTGAATTAGGAAGCATCGCTTACGCCGGGCGAGTTCGCTCGCCCGGGCTGTTTATTTCCTTGCATGCGGACGTTCACTACCATGCTGATTGATCAGAAAATACCTTTAGGCCAGTACATTGCGGGCTTCGTTGAATGGTTGACGCAAAACGGCGCCAACACCTTCGACGCAATCGCCGTGTCACTGGAAACGATGATCCACGGCGTGACTTTCGCGCTGACCTGGTTCAACCCGCTGGCATTGATCGGCCTTATCGCGTTACTGGCACACTTCATTCAACGCAAATGGGGCCTGACCGTTTTTGTCGTCGCCTCCTTCCTGCTGATCCTCAATCTGGGGTACTGGCAGGAAACCATGGAAACCCTCGCCCAGGTGTTGTTCGCCACCCTGGTGTGCGTATTGATCGGCGTGCCGTTGGGCATCGTCGCTGCGCACAAACCGATGTTCTACACAGTGATGCGGCCGGTGCTCGATCTGATGCAGACCGTGCCGACCTTCGTGTACCTCATTCCTACCCTGACCCTCTTCGGTCTGGGTGTGGTCCCGGGTCTGATTTCTACGGTGGTGTTCGCGATTGCCGCACCTATCCGCCTGACTTACCTGGGTATTCGCGATGTCCCGGAAGAATTGATGGACGCTGGCAAGGCCTTTGGCTGCTCGCGACGTCAGCTGCTCTCGCGAATCGAACTGCCCCACGCCATGCCAAGCATCGCGGCCGGTATCACCCAGTGCATCATGCTGTCGTTGTCGATGGTGGTGATCGCGGCACTGGTGGGCGCCGATGGCCTGGGCAAACCCGTGGTCAACGCACTGAACACTGCCGATATCGCTCTGGGCTTCGAAGCAGGCCTGGCGATCGTACTGCTGGCGATCATGCTCGACCGTATCTGCAAACAACCCGAAGCCAAAGTAGGGGGTGACGCATGAGCATTATTCGCTTCGAAGACGTCGACGTAATCTTCTCCAAAGACCCGCGCGAGGCCTTGAAACTCCTCGACCAAGGCATGACCCGTAACGAGATCCTGAAAAAGACCGGGCAGATCGTTGGCGTCGAAAAGGCCAGCCTGGATGTCGAAAAAGGTGAAATCTGCGTACTGATGGGCCTGTCCGGCTCCGGCAAGTCCAGCTTGCTGCGTTGCATCAACGGCCTCAACACCGTCAGCCGCGGCAAGTTGTTCGTCGAGCACGAAGGCAAGCAGATCGACATCGCGTCCTGCACCCCGGCAGAACTGAAAATGATGCGCACCAAGCGCATTGCGATGGTGTTCCAGAAGTTCGCCCTGATGCCTTGGCTGACCGTTCGCGAGAACATCAGCTTCGGTCTGGAAATGCAGGGTCGTCCGGAGAAAGAGCGGAAAAAACTGGTCGATGAAAAACTTGAGCTGGTGGGCCTGACCCAATGGCGCAACAAGAAACCCAACGAGCTGTCAGGCGGTATGCAACAACGCGTGGGCCTGGCCCGTGCCCTGGCGATGGACGCCGACATCCTGCTGATGGACGAACCGTTCTCGGCACTCGACCCACTGATCCGCCAAGGCCTGCAAGACGAACTGCTGGAACTGCAACGCAAGCTGAGCAAGACCATCGTGTTCGTGAGTCACGACCTCGATGAAGCCCTGAAGCTCGGCAGCCGTATCGCGATCATGAAAGACGGTCGGATCATTCAGTACAGCAAGCCGGAAGAGATCGTGTTGAACCCTGCGGACGATTACGTGCGCACCTTTGTCGCCCACACCAATCCGCTGAACGTACTGTGCGGTCGCAGCCTGATGCGCACCCTGGACAACTGCAAGCGCATCAACGGTTCGGTATGCCTCGATCCGGGTGGCGATTCCTGGCTGGACCTGGCCGAAGGCAACACCATCAAAGGCGCACGCCAGAACGGCGCGAGCCTGGACCTGCAGAACTGGATCCCTGGGCAAGCCGTTGAAGGCCTGGGCCGTCGGCCGACGCTGGTGGATTCGAACATCGGCATGCGCGACGCGCTGCAGATTCGTTATCAGACGGGTAACAAGCTGGTGCTGCACGACAACAACAAGGTTGTCGGGATTCTTGGCGACAGCGAGCTGTATCACGCACTGCTCGGCAAGAACCTGGGGTAATAAGCAGCAGACACAAAAACGCCGCGAGAGATCGCGGCGTTTTTGTTTGCGGGATATTGGGGTATTGATCGTTCCCACGCTCTGCGTGGGAATGCAGCCCGGGACGCTCTGCGTCCCTAGCCGCGTGACGCGGAGCGTCACAGGAGGCATTCCCACGCAGAGCGTGGGAACGATCTTGAATCACACCTCAGCTATAAACCCGGCCAAGCAGCTGCCGATGGCTTTCAAACTGGTCGAGCACGTCGCGGGTGATCTGATCCTGAGTGAAGCCCATCAGATCGTAATCCTGGCTGCCGTTGTGCAGGTACACCTCGGCGCGGTAGTAACGTGCGCGCGGTTCATCGGCACTTTCAGCCGACACCGTGTCACTCGCCGCCGCCAGATAGCCGTCCAGGCTTACTTCGTAGACAAAAGGGTTGCCCTCTTCCATCTCGATCCGCACGCCCATGCAGCGCTTGGCCTTGCCAAGCAACGTCTGCACATCCAGGCCCTGAGCACGCAATTGCACAGCCGCGTCTTCCAGCGCCGGGCTGACGCGCTTGTCCATGAAACGCTGAACGATCGACTGATTTGGCTGCAAGTCCAGTTGGGTCAAACGCTCGCTGAAACCACGACGACCACGCGCCGCCAGTTCCGCTTGCTCCTGTTCGATCTGCACGTCCTGGCGCATGGCCTTGTGCAAGCCAAACATGAAGAACACCAGCACCACCGAGAACGGCAAACCGGCCAGCACCACCATGGTTTGCATGGCTTCGAAGTTACCGGCGAACAGCAGGCCGATGGTCACCAGGGTGATCACCGCCGACCAGAAGATCCGCAACCAGTGCGGCGCATCTTCGTCGACGTTACAGCCCTTGCACGAAAGATTGGCCATCATCACCGCGCCGGAATCCGCCGGGGTCAGGAACAGCACGAAGCCGACAAAGATCGACACGCCGATCACAATCTTCGACGCCGGGTAATGCTCAAGCAGTTGGTAAATCGCCATCGACGGCTGTTCCAGCGCCGTCTTCCCGAGTTCCACCGCCCCATGGTTCATCACCAGGTCCAGGGCCGAGTTACCGAAGATCGACAGCCATGCCAGGGTGAAACCCAGAGGAATCAGCAACACACCGGCGACCAGTTCACGCACCGTGCGCCCACGGGAAATACGCGCGATGAACATACCCACGAATGGGGCCCAGGAAATCCACCAGGCCCAGTAGAACAAAGTCCACAGGCCCAACCAGCGGTCAGATTTCTCGCTGTCGCCTTCGTACACATAGAGGTCGAAGGTCTTCAGCACCACGCCGTTCAGGTAGTCGCCGATGTTTTGCACGAAGCCGTTGAGCAGGTGCAGGGTCGGGCCGAACAACAGCACGAAAATCAGCAGACCGCTGAACAGCACGATGTTCAGGTTAGACAGGCGGCGAATGCCGTTTTCCACGCCAGACACCGCCGCGATGGTCGCTACGGTGCTCATCACGATGATCACGATCAGCAGGTTGGTGTTGCTGTGTTCCATGCCGAACAGGTTTTCAAGCCCCGACGACACTTGCAGCGAACCAATCCCCAGGTTCGTCACCAGACCCAGCAGGGTCACGAACATGCCGAAGCCGTCCACCGCGTGACCGGCGGCGCCTTTGACCCAACGCTCGCCCACCAGCGGATACAGCGCCGAACGCAATGCCAGCGGCTGGTTATGACGGTAAGCAAAGTAAGCAACGGCCAGGCCGACCAATGCGTAGATCGCCCAGCCGTGCAGGCCCCAGTGCAGGAACGTCAGCTGAACAGCCTGGCGCGCAGCCAAGTTGCTACCGGCCACGCCTTCCGGCGGATTGAAGTAGTGGTCCAGCGGCTCCGAAGCGCCGAAATACAGCAGCGAGATGCCGATACCCGACGAGAACAGCATCCCCGCCCAGGCGCCGTAGCTGAAATCCGGGGTATCGTCCTTGCTGCCCAGCTTGAGCTTGCCGTAGGACGAAAACGCCAGGCCGACCACGAAGACCAGGTAAGCGGCGATCACCACCATGTAGTACCAGCCGAAGCTGCGGGACAACCAGGCCTGGGCAATGCCGAGCATTCTGCCGGCCTCTTGCGGGGCGATGATCAAAATGGCGGTCAACAACAGGATCAACGCGGTAGAGGTGTAGAACACCCAACCGTTGACCGTCACCTTCTCGGGTGGGGTCTTTATTAGAGAGGCAGAACTCATGGCACAGATGCTCCAGGCAGTGCGAGAGAAAAACACAAGGCAACGCGTTACCCGACCATTCGGTTAGTTGGCAGCCGACCAGCGGGTGATATAAAGACAGCCCGAAAAAAGCCCGAAACCCCTGAACGCCTGAGCGTGTGGGTTTCGAGCATTTTCAGATGTCGTTTTTCCGCCAACTACATGTAGGAAAAACCTGTAGGTAGCGACGAATTGTCGCAGATCTTATTCTTTGTTGATTGAACGTTCAATCAAAACAAAATAGACTGGCCTTCAAACCGATAGACGTTTTACGTCCGCCGGAAGGCCTAAGGAGATGTGCAAGATGCCCAAGGTCGGTATGCAACCCATCCGCCGCCAGCAGTTGATCGAAGCCACGCTACAGGCGGTCGATCAGGTCGGCATGGGGGACGCCAGCATTGCGCTGATCGCCCGTTTGGCCGGTGTCTCGAATGGCATCATCAGTCACTATTTTCAGGACAAGAACGGCCTGATCGCGGCCACCGCGCAGTATCTGATGAGCGTCCTCAGCGAGAACGTCACCGCGCGTCGCCAGGCGCTGGAAGACAGCAGCCCGCGGGCGCACCTTCAGGTGATTATCGAAGGCAACTTCGACGCCAGCCAGGTCAATGGCCCGGCAATGAAAACCTGGCTGGCCTTCTGGGCCACCAGCATGCACCACCCGTCTTTGCACAGGTTGCAGCGGATCAACGATCACCGTCTGTATTCCAACCTGTGCTGCCAGTTCCGCCGTGTATTGCCGCTCGATGATGCGCGCAGTGCAGCCCGCGGCCTGGCAGCCCTCATTGACGGTTTGTGGTTGCGCGGCGCGCTGTCGGGAGATGCTTTCGACACCGGGCAGGCGCACCAGATCGCTTACGAATACATGGATTTCCAACTGGCCAAGCAGGTGAGTTAGAGCACACAGAACCGCTCGGCACCTGAACCGTCACTGACCAGCGCCGCCAATGCTACACGGCACGCCCGGTGACCAACGCCAACCACTTATGCACTTGCGAGGACTTTATGGCCCGTTTCGAACTGCAAAAACTCTACATCGATGGCGGCTACAGTGACGCCAGCAGCGACGCCACTTTCGAAGCCATCAACCCGGCTAACGGTGAAGTCCTCGCAACCGTACAGCGTGCGACCCAGTCAGACGTTGAACGCGCTGTAGTCAGCGCCGAAAAGGGCCAGAAAATCTGGGCTGCGATGACCGCCATGGAGCGTTCGCGCATCCTGCGTCGTGCCGTCGACATCCTGCGTGAGCGCAACGATGAACTGGCCGCCCTGGAAACCCTGGACACCGGCAAGGCGTTCTCCGAAACCAAGTACGTCGACATCGTCACCGGCGCTGACGTGCTGGAGTACTACGCAGGCCTGGTGCCGGCTATCGAAGGCGAGCAGATCCCGCTGCGCACCACTTCGTTCGTCTACACCCGTCGCGAGCCGCTGGGCGTCGTGGCAGGTATCGGCGCGTGGAACTACCCGATCCAGATCGCCCTGTGGAAATCCGCACCTGCCCTGGCGGCCGGTAACGCGATGATCTTCAAGCCAAGCGAAGTCACTTCCCTGACCACGCTAAAACTGGCCGAGATCTACACCGAAGCCGGCGTTCCGGCTGGCGTGTTCAACGTACTGACCGGCAGCGGCCGTGAAGTCGGCACCTGGTTGACCGAACACCCACGCATCGAAAAAATCTCCTTCACCGGCGGCACCGACACCGGCAAGAAGGTCATGGCCAGCGCTTCCGCCTCGTCGCTCAAAGACGTGACCATGGAACTGGGCGGCAAATCCCCGCTGATCATTTTCGACGACGCCGACCTCGACCGCGCCGCCGACACCGCAATGATGGCCAACTTCTACAGCTCCGGTCAGGTTTGCACCAACGGCACTCGCGTGTTCGTGCCGAGCCACCTGAAAGCTGCGTTCGAAGCCAAGATCGTTGAGCGCGTTGCGCGCATTCGTGTCGGCAACCCGGAAGACGAGAACACCAACTTCGGCCCGCTGGTCAGCTTCGCCCACATGGAAAGCGTGCTGGGTTACATCGCCAAAGGTAAGGAAGAAGGCGCTCGCGTCCTGTGCGGCGGCAGCCGTCTGACCGAAGGCGAGTTCGCCAAAGGCGCGTTCGTGGCTCCGACCGTGTTCACCGACTGCACCGACGAGATGACCATCGTTCGCGAAGAAATCTTCGGCCCGGTGATGAGCATCCTGACCTACGAAACCGAAGAAGAAGTCATCCGTCGCGCCAACGACACCGAGTTCGGCCTGGCCGCCGGCGTCGTCACCAAGGACCTGAACCGCGCTCACCGCGTGATTCATCAACTGGAAGCCGGTATCTGCTGGATCAACGCCTGGGGCGAGTCCGACGCCAAGATGCCGGTCGGTGGCTACAAGCAGTCGGGCGTGGGGCGTGAGAACGGCATCAGCTCGCTGAACAACTTCACACGCATCAAATCGGTACAGGTCGAACTGGGCGATTACGCCTCGGTGTTCTAAGGCGGTATTTGCTTCGCCTGCGAGGCCGTCATCGCCAGCAGGCTGGCTCCCACAGGAGTACGCATTCCAATGTGGGAGCCAGCCTGCTGGCGATCGAGTGCGCAGCACTCGCCGACCTGACCAATTTCAAAGAGGGTGCATTCAATGTCCCAAGAATTCGATTACATCATCATCGGTGCCGGCTCGGCCGGTAACACCCTGGCGACCCGTCTGACTGAAGACGAAGGCGTCACCGTCCTGCTGCTCGAAGCAGGCGGCCCGGACTACCGCATGGATTTCCGTACACAAATGCCGGCCGCCCTGGCGTTCCCGCTGCAAGGCCGTCGCTACAACTGGGCCTACGAAACCGATCCAGAGCCGCACATGGACGGTCGCCGGATGGAATGCGGTCGCGGCAAGGGCCTGGGTGGTTCTTCGCTGATCAACGGCATGTGCTACATCCGCGGCAATGCGATGGACTACGACAACTGGGCCAAACTGCCAGGTCTGGAAGACTGGGACTACCTGAACTGCCTGCCGTATTTCCGCAAGGCCGAAACCCGCGACATCGGCCCGAACGACTACCACGGTGGCGACGGTCCGGTCAGCGTGACCACGCCCAAAGCCGGCAACAACCCGCTGTTCCATGCGATGGTTGAAGCAGGCGTACAAGCCGGTTACCCGCGTACCGAAGACCTGAACGGCTACCAGCAGGAAGGCTTTGGCCCGATGGATCGCACCGTGACGCCGAACGGCCGTCGCGCCAGCACCGCTCGCGGTTACCTGGACATCGCCAAGAAGCGCTCGACCCTGACCATCGTCACCCACGCCCTGACCGACAAGATCCTGTTCGAAGGCAAGCGTGCGGTCGGCGTGCGTTACCTGATCGGCGCCGCTGAAGAGCGCGTTGAAGCCCGCGCCCGCAAAGAAGTGCTGCTGTGCTCCGGCGCCATCGCTTCGCCGCAGATCCTGCAACGCTCCGGCGTCGGCCCGGCCGAACTGCTGAAAAAACTCGACATCCCGGTGGTCCACGACCTGCCGGGCGTGGGTGAGAACCTGCAGGATCACCTCGAGTTGTACCTGCAATACGCCTGCACCCAACCGGTCTCGCTGTACCCGTCGCTGCTCTGGTACAACCAGCCGGCCATCGGTGCCGAGTGGCTGTTCAACGGCACCGGTATCGGCGCCAGCAACCAGTTCGAAGCCGGCGGTTTCATCCGTACCCGCCCGGAATTCGATTGGCCGAACATCCAGTACCACTTCCTGCCGGTGGCGATTAACTACAACGGCAGCAACGGTGTGAAAGAGCACGGTTTCCAGGCGCACATGGGTTCCATGCGTTCGCCGAGCCGCGGTCGGGTCCAGGCCAAGTCCAAGGACCCGCGCGAGTACCCGAGCATCCTGTTCAACTACATGGCCACCGAGCAGGACTGGCAGGAATTCCGCGACGGCATCCGCCTGACCCGTGAAATCATGCAACAGCCTGCACTGGACGCTTTCCGTGGCCGCGAAATCAGCCCGGGCATCGACGTGCAAACCGATGAACAGCTCGACAAGTTCATCCGCGAACACGCCGAAACCGCGTTCCACCCGTCCTGCTCGTGCAAGATGGGCACCGACGAAATGGCCGTGGTCGATGGCGAAGGTCGTGTGCATGGCATGCAAGCCCTGCGCGTGGTCGATGCCTCGATCATGCCGATCATCACCACCGGCAACCTGAACGCGCCGACGATCATGATCGCCGAGAAAATCGCCGACAAGATCCGTGGTCGCAAGCCGCTGCCACGTAGCAAGGCTGCCTACTTCGTGGCTGGCGATGCGCCGGTGCGTGGCAAGCCGTTGCGGGATGTGAGCCTGACTGCTCAGTAAGTCGTAACACCGCAGTGCTGCCTTCGCGAGCAAGCCCGCTCCCACATTGGATTTGTGAACGACACAGATCAAATGTGGGAGCGGGCTTGCTCGCGAAGGGGCCCGACTAAACAACAATCAAACTCCTGACACTCCCCGATAACCCCTTCCTACACCTCTCCAAGCTTGATCCTACCCCCCGCACCGGCCTAATCTAGCGCCACGCAAACGTTTCACCCCCTCGCGACATCGATACACCGCCACTCCATACCAAGGAGGTTCCCGAATGTTCGATTTCCATCCCCAGCTCAAGCAGCGTTTTGCTGCCTTGCGCACGGGCGCTGAATTCTTTTCGCTGCGTTATGTACGCGAGTCCGGCCAGTACCTGTCGGTGCGCAAGAATGTCGCCGAACCTCCGAGCCTGAGCCGTGACGAAGGCGCGATGCTGACCGTTCGGGTCAACGGCGTCGAAGCCTACGCCGCGACCAACGACCTGTCGCAATCCGGCCTGCAAGCCGCACTGGAGAAGGCTGAGCAACAAGCCCGCCGACTCAAGCCCCACGCCCTGCTCGACCTGAGCGCGCAAGTGGTCTCCAGCGACCGCGCCGACTACTTTTCGCCGAACCTCGACCAGCCCTTCCCGTCCCTGAGCGATTGCTACCAACTGCTCGGCGCCGAGTCCGCCGCCGTGCCCAAGGACGAGCGACTGGTGAACTGGGAAGTGAGCATCGGCATCACCAACGTCGAACAGATCTACCTCAGCAACGCTGGCGCCGAACTGCGCCAGGCCCAGCGGTTCGTCTACCCGAGCCTGGAAGTCACCGCCTACGACGGCAACGACAGCCAGACACGAACCCTGGGCCGCGAGAACTTCGGTCAACAGGGCGGTTTTGATGTGATCAGCCGCTGTGGCCTGGTCGGCGCCGGTCCGAAAATCGCCGATCAGGCGCTGCAATTGCTGTTGGCGCCAAACACCCCGAAAGGCCCGCGTGATTTGCTGTTGATGCCGGACCAGATGATGCTGCAGATCCACGAGTCCATCGGTCACCCGCTGGAACTGGACCGCATCCTCGGTGACGAGCGCAATTACGCCGGCACCAGTTTCGTCAAGGCCGAAGACTTTGGCCGCCTGCAATACGGCTCCAAACTGCTCAACGTAACCTTCGACCCGGACATCCCCGAGCAGCTCGCCAGCTACGGGCATGACGACGACGGCACGGCCGCGAGCAAACAATTCCTGATTAAAGAAGGCTTGCTGCTGCGTCCATTGGGTGGCGCGCTGTCGCAGTTTCGCGCGGGCATGGAAGGCGTGGCCAACAGCCGCGCCTGCAGCTGGAACCGTCCGCCGATCGATCGCATGGCCAACCTGAACATCGAGGCTGGCGATCAACCGTTGGAGCAGATGATCGGCAACATCGAGCACGGCATCTTGATGAGCACCAACCGCTCGTGGTCCATCGACGATGCCCGCAACAAGTTCCAGTTCGGCTGTGAATGGGGCCAGCTGATCGAAAACGGCGAACTCAAAGGCGTGGTCAAGAACCCGAACTACCGGGCGATTTCCGCGCAGTTCTGGAAAAGCCTCAGCGCCGTCGGCGATGCCAACTCCGTCAAGGTCCTGGGCACGCCGAACTGCGGCAAAGGCGAGCCGAACCAGGTGATCCGCGTCGGCCATGCCTCGCCGGCCTGTGTGTTCAGCAACGTTGATGTGTTTGGGGGAGCTGCCTGATGACTGATTTTAAAAGCGTCCCAAAAAATCAGGCCGATGCATTCAAGGCCTTGGTCGATTGGCTGCGCGATGCGATTCACGAGCCGGAACAATTCACCCTCAGCTATGCCGCCGAGTCCTCGGCCTTCGTGCGCTTCAACCACGCCAAGGTCCGTCAGGCCGGGCAGGTGCAGCAGGCGAGCGTCGGTTTCAAACTGATCAACGAGGGGCGCCACGCCGACCTGAACATCACGCTGTCGGGTGATGCCGCCGTCGATGTGCAGCGCCTGGCCGAAGGTCTGCAACAGCTGCGCGAAACCTTGCCGTTGCTGCCGCAGGATCCGTACCTGCTGCTCAACCACAACGGCTGGCAGAGCAAGAATGTGCAGGAGCATCCGCTGCCGGACACCGAGCAAGTGGTTGCTGAAATCACCCAGGCCGCCGAAGGGCTGGACCTGGTCGGTTTCTACGCCGCTGGCCCGATCAGCCGTGGTTTCGCCAGCTCTTCGGGCGCGTTCGGCTGGCATCAGGCTAACAGCTTCAACTTTGATTTCAGCCTGGTGCATGACAACGGCCAGGCGGTGAAAGCCAGTTACGCCGGGCACGACTGGAACAGCGAAGGTTTTGCCAAGCGCTTTGCGCAGGCACGCGAGCAGTTGGCGTTTCTCGGCAGACCGCAACACACCCTGGCGCCGGGTCAGTATCGCGCCTATCTGGCACCGGCAGCCCTGGGGGAAATCATGGACATGCTGGGCTGGGGCGGTTTCTCGGCGCAGTCGATTGCCAGCAAAAACAGCCCGCTGCAAAAGCTTTATGCGGGCGACAGTGCGTTCAGTCCGTTGGTGTCGGTGGATGAAAAGGTCAGCGGTTCGTTGAGCCCGGCCTTCTCCGGCGAAGGTTATCCGCGCAGCGATCTGGGGTTGATCGTCAACGGCAAGGCCGGCGCACAGATGGTCAGTTCACGCAGTGCGGCCGAGTACGGCCTGACCGCCAACGGCGCCAGCGGCGGTGAAATGCCAAGCGCAGTGAACATGGCGGCCGGTACGTTGCCTGATGCAGAGATTCTCAAGCAATTGGGCACGGGCTTGTACATCAGCAACCTGTGGTACCTGAACTACTCCGATCAGCCGGCGGCACGCCTGACCGGCATGACGCGGTTTGCGACCTTCTGGGTGGAGAACGGCGAGATTCAGGCACCGGTGAGCACCATGCGTTTTGATGACAGCGCCTACAGTCTGTTGGGATCGCAGCTGGAAGCATTGACCGAAGAGCGCGAGCTGATGTTGTCGGCCAGTACCTACAGCCAGCGGGCCACGGCGTCGGCGTTGTTGCCGGGGGCGCTGATCAGCAAATTGACCTTGACCCTCTGACCCTGATCGTTCCCACGCTCTGCGTGGGAACGATCATCGTCGTCGTTTAAATCAAATGAGGTCCCATGCCCAACCGCCCGCCTCTCGACGCTGTCACCGCCCGCTGGGTGCCGTGGGTTGTCGCCATCGCGTTCTTCATGCAGTCCCTCGACGGGACCATCCTCAATACCGCCCTGCCCGCCATGGCCCGAGACCTGGCCGAAGACCCGCTGCGCATGCAAGGCGTGATCATCGCCTACATGCTCACCGTCGCCTTGCTGATCCCCGCCTCGGGCTGGATCGCCGACCGTTTCGGCACCCGCAAAATCTTCTTCAGCGCGATCCTGCTGTTCAGCCTCGGCTCGTTGCTCTGCGCCCTGTCGAGCACCCTCAGCCAGTTGATTGGCGCGCGGGTGATTCAGGGTCTGGGCGGTGCGCTGATGTTGCCTGTCGGACGACTGGTGGTGTTGCGCGCCTACCCGCGTTCGGAGCTGGTGCGGATCATGGGCTTCATCACCATCCCCGGATTGCTCGGCCCGTTGATCGGCCCGACCATGGGCGGCTGGATGGTTGAATACCTGACCTGGCACTGGATCTTCCTGATCAACCTGCCAGTCGGCGCCGTCGGTTGCTACGCCGTGTGGAAATTCATCCCCGACCTGCGCGGCACTGAACGCACCCGCTTCGACAGCCTGGGCTTTTTGCTGTTCGGCGCGGCGATGGTGCTGATCACCGTTGCCATGGAAGGTCTGGGCGAATTGCACCTGCCGCACTTGCGGGTGATGTTGCTGCTGTTCGGCGGCATGGCGTGTCTGGCGGCGTACTGGTTGCGGGCCGGGCACATCGATAATCCGCTGTTCGCGCCGTCACTGTTCAAGACCCGGACGTTTGCCGTGGGCATCCTCGGCAACCTGTTCGCCCGCCTGGGCAGCGGCGCCCTGCCGTTTCTCGTGCCATTGCTGTTGCAAGTGGCGCTGGGCTATTCGCCGTCCCAGGCCGGGATGAGCATGCTGCCACTGGCGGCGGCTGCGATGGTCGCCAAGTCGGTGGCGCGACCGTTGATCGAACGCTTGGGCTATCGCATCGTGCTGACCGGCAACACATTGGCGCTGGGGCTGATGCTGGCGAGCATGGGGCTGGTCAGCGAACAAACGCCGTACTGGCTGCTGTTGGTGATGCTGTCGATTCTGGGGGCGATCAACTCCTTGCAGTTCACCGCAATGAACACCGTCACCCTGATCGACCTCGACGACGCCAGCGCCAGTAGCGGCAACAGCCTGCTGTCGGTGGTCGCGCAATTGTCCCTGAGCCTTGGCGTTGCCTGTGCCGGCGCCTTGCTCGGCGGGTTCACCGCAGAGATCGGCAACGACGGCGTGGACACGGTGCTGGGTGCGTTCCAGCTGACGTTTGTGACGGTCGGAATCATGGCGATGCTGGCCGCGACGATCTTCTCCCAGCTTTCAAAGGAAGACGGACGGCGCGTCAAACGTCCGGAAGAGCACATAGAGCCTTAGGGCGAATGGCCACGAGACTGATACACTGCGCGACATTTTGTTTTGCAGGCCAGTCCCGTGACCACCATCGCCACCGCTTTTAATACTTTGCCGCTGTCCGCCGCCATGCTGGCTAACCTCGACTCTTTGGGTTATGCCGAGATGACGCCGATCCAGGCGCAAAGCTTGCCGGTGATCCTCAAGGGGATGGACCTGATCGCCCAGGCCAAGACCGGCAGCGGCAAGACCGCCGCCTTCGGTATCGGCCTGTTGAACCCGATCAATCCGCGCTTCTTCGGTTGCCAGGCGCTGGTCATCTGCCCGACTCGCGAGTTGGCTGACCAGGTCGCCAAGGAAATCCGTCGCCTGGCCCGTGCCGAAGACAACATCAAGGTCCTGACCCTGTGTGGCGGCGTGTCCTTCGGCCCTCAGATCGGCTCCCTGGAGCATGGCGCGCACATCATCGTCGGCACCCCGGGTCGCCTTCAACAGCATTTGCGCAAAGGTTCGCTGGTGCTCCATGGCCTGAACACGCTGATCCTCGACGAAGCCGACCGCATGCTCGACATGGGTTTCTACGACTCCATCGAAGAAATCATTGCCCAGACCCCGGCGCGTCGCCAGACCCTGCTGTTCTCCGCCACGTACCCGACGGGTATCAAGCAGTTGGCGGCGAAATTCATGCGCACGCCTCAGATCGTGAAGGCCGAGGCGTTCCACGACGATACGCAGATCGAGCAGCGTTTCTACGAGATATCCCCGGAAGAGCGCATGGACGCCGTGGTCAAAGTCCTCGCGCATCATCGTCCGGCATCGTGTGTCGCCTTCTGCTTCACCAAGCAGCAGGTTCAGGAAACCGTCGATCACCTGACCTCCAAAGGCATCTCTGCCGTCGGCCTGCACGGCGACCTGGAACAGCGTGACCGCGACCAGGTACTGGCCATGTTCGCCAACCGCAGCACTTCGGTGCTGGTCGCCACTGACGTCGCCGCTCGCGGCCTGGACATCGATGCGCTGGACATGGTGATCAACGTCGAACTGGCCCGTGATTCGGAAATCCACATCCACCGTGTTGGCCGTACCGGTCGTGCCGGTGAGAAAGGGATTGCGATCAGCCTGGTCGCACCGTCCGAAGCCCACCGCGCCCAAGCCATCGAGCTACTGCAGAAGTCGCCGTTGAGCTGGGATCAGCTGGACAATCTCAAATCCCAGGGCGGCGCACCGCTGCTGCCGGTGATGAGCACGCTGGTCATCGGCGCTGGCCGTAAAGACAAGGTGCGTCCGGGCGACATTCTGGGCGCATTGACGGGCGATGCGGGCATTCCCGGCGCTCAGGTTGGCAAGATCGCGATTTTCGACTTCCAGGCCTATGTGGCTGTAGAACGCGGGATCGCCAAGCAAGCCTTGCAACGCCTGAATGACGGCAAGATCAAAGGCCGTTCGCTGCGCGTTCGTATCCTCTGATCATGATCGTTCCCACGCTCTGCGTGGGAATGCATCCCGTGACGCTCCGCGTCACATAACGGCGGACGCAGAGCGTCCATGGCGGCATTCCCACGCAGAGCGTGGGAACGATCATTGTGTGAGGACACCGTTTTGCGCTCTACCGAAGTCGTGATCATTGGCGCTGGCGCCGCAGGTTTGATGTGTGCGCTGACCGCCGCCGGGCGCGGGCGCAAGGTGATGTTGCTCGACCATGCCAACAAGGCCGGCAAGAAAATCCTGATGTCGGGCGGTGGCCGCTGCAATTTCACCAACATGTACACCGAACCGGGCAATTTCCTCTCGCAAAACGAACACTTCTGCAAATCCGCCCTGGCCCGCTACACCCAGTGGGATTTCATCGGCATGGTCGCCAAGCACGGCGTGCCGTACCACGAGAAGAAACTCGGCCAGCTGTTCTGCGATAACAAATCCAGCGACATCCTCGACATGCTCCTCAACGAGTGCGATCAGGTCGGCGTCAGCCTGCACCTGGACACCTCGATCCAGCACATCGAGAAAATGGAAAGCGGCTACCTGCTGCAAACCACCCTCGATCAGATCACCTGCGAATCGCTGGTGATCGCCACGGGCGGCTTGTCGATCCCGACGCTGGGCGCCACCGGTTTCGGCTATCAGGTGGCCAAACAATTCGGCCACGACTTGCTGCCGACCCGCGCCGGGCTGGTGCCGTTCACCATCACCGATCAGCTCAAGGAGCTTTGCACCGAGCTCTCCGGTACGTCGGTGGATTGCCTGGTGAGCTGCAACGACCAGAGTTTTCGCGAGAACATCCTGTTCACTCACCGCGGCCTCAGTGGTCCGGCGATTTTGCAGATTTCATCGTTCTGGGAATCCGGCGACACGGTTGAGATCAATCTGATGCCGGACCATGACGTGCCGACCTGGCTGCAACAGCAGCAAGCCGAACGGCCGAACAGCGAGCTGAAAACCCTGCTGGGGGAAATCTTCACCAAGAAGATGGCCAACCTGCTGGCGGACAACTGGTTCGTCTCCAAACCGATGAAGCAATACACCCACGCGGAAATTGCCGACATCGCCGAAAAACTGGCGAGCTGGAAAGTGGTGCCGGCCGGCACTGAAGGTTATCGCACTGCTGAAGTGACATTGGGCGGCGTCGATACCAACGAAGTGTCGTCCAAGACCATGGAATCGCTGAAAAGCCCCGGTCTGTATTTCATTGGCGAAGTGCTCGACGTCACCGGGCATCTGGGCGGTTTCAACTTCCAGTGGGCGTGGGCCTCCGGTTACGCGGCTGCGCAGTACGTCTGACGCCCATCGTTTGCAGGGGCTTTTGTGGCGAGGGGGCTTGCCCCCGTTGGGCTGCGAAGCGGCCCCTAATGCAGCAAACACATTCCACCTGGTAAACCGCATTTACGGTTTTGCGACTGCTGCGCAGTCGAACGGGGCGATGCGGCGTTCCGACAAGCCCCCTCGCCACATAATTGAATGCGGACCTCAGATACATACAAGGAACAGATTTTGCTGTCAGATGTGATCGGCGCCATTGCGTCGACGTCATTACTGGCTCAATTTAGCGTCATTGCCTCGGAAGGCCCTCGCACTTCATGTCATCGACCCCCTTCAATCAGTCTCTGCGTCGCCTCTGGGCGCTGGATAAATTCAGCTACAGCGTGCGGGTGTTCATCGCCCTGACCGGCAGCATGGCGCTGTGTTGGTACAAGGATGAAATGGGGCTGCTGATCCCGCTGTTCCTCGGGATCATCGCCAGCGCCCTGGCCGAGACCGACGACAGTTGGCAAGGCCGCCTGAACGCACTGGCCGTGACGCTGGTGTGCTTCAGCGTCGCCGCCCTCTCCGTCGAACTGCTCTTCCCCTACCCCGTCGTTTTTGTCATCGCCCTGGCCCTGGCCAGTTTCGGCCTGACCATGCTCGGCGCCTTGGGCGAACGCTATGGCGCGATTGCCTCGGCGACGTTGATCCTGTCGGTCTACACCATGATCGGCGTGGACCAGCGCGGCGGCGAAGTCATCGATTTCTGGCACGAACCGGTGCTGCTGGTGGCCGGCGCCGCCTGGTACGGTTTGCTCTCGGTGCTGTGGCAGGCGATGTTTTCCAATCAGCCGGTGCAGCAAAGCCTGGCGCGATTGTTCCGCGAACTGGGTTTGTACCTGAAGCTGAAATCGTCGCTGTTCGAGCCGATCCGGCAACTGGACGTGGAAGCGCGCCGACTGGAACTGGCGCAGCAAAACGGCCGTGTCGTGGCCGCACTGAACGCCGCCAAGGAAATCATCCTGCACCGGGTCGGCAACGGCCGGCCGGGCTCGAAACTCAGCCGTTACCTGAAGCTGTACTTCCTCGCCCAGGACATCCACGAACGCGCCAGTTCCTCGCACTACCCTTACAACGCCCTCGCCGATGCCTTCTTTCATAGCGACGTGATGTTCCGCTGCCAACGCTTGCTGCGCCAGCAAGGCAAAGCCTGCCGGGCGCTGGCCGAGTCAATCCAGATGCGCCAGCCGTTCGTCTATGACGCCAACTTCGCCGAAGCCCTGAGCGACCTGCACGCCTCCCTCGAACACCTGCGCATCCAGAGCAACCCGGCCTGGCGCGGACTGTTGCGGTCGTTGCGGGCACTGGCGGCCAACCTCGGCACGCTCGACCGTTTGCTCAGCGACGCCAGCAACCCCGATGCCCTGGCGGACGCCACCGACAGCAGCCTGCTCGACCGTTCGCCCCGCAACCTCAAGGATGTGTGGATTCGGTTACGCACGCAGCTGACACCAACGTCATTGCTGTTCCGTCACGCACTGCGTTTGCCCCTGGCCTTGAGCATCGGCTACGGGATGGTGCATTTGATCCACCCGTCCCAGGGTTACTGGATCATCCTCACCACGCTGTTTGTCTGCCAACCGAACTACGGCGCCACCCGCCGCAAACTCGGCCAGCGGATCATCGGCACCGCCATCGGCCTGACCGTGGCCTGGGCGCTGTTCGATCTGTTTCCGAATCCCTTGGTCCAATCGTGCTTCGCGATCGCCGCCGGGGTGGTGTTCTTTATCAACCGCACCACCCGCTACACCTTGGCGACGGCCGCGATCACCTTGATGGTGCTGTTCTGCTTCAACCAGGTCGGGGATGGTTACGGGTTGTTCCTGCCACGGCTGTTCGATACCTTGCTCGGCAGCCTGATCGCCGGGCTGGCGGTGTTCCTTTTCCTGCCGGACTGGCAGGGTCGACGCCTGAACAAAGTGCTGGCCAACACCCTCACGTGCAACAGCATTTACCTGCGCCAGATCATGCAGCAATACGCCGCCGGCAAAAGCGACGACCTGGCGTATCGGCTGGCCCGACGCAATGCGCACAACGCCGACGCGGCCCTGTCGACGACGCTCGCCAACATGCTGATGGAACCGGGGCATTTCCGTAAGGAAGCGGATGTCGGGTTCCGCTTCCTGGTGCTCTCGCACACCTTGCTCAGTTATTTGTCCGGACTGGGCGCACACCGGGAAACCCAGCTGCCACCCGATGTACGCGAGCATTTGATCGACGGTGCGGGCGTGAGACTGGCCGCCAGCATCGATGAAATTGCCCAAGGGCTGGCGAGCAAACTGCCGATTGCGATTCAGAGCGATGAGGAAGAGGCACTGGCCAATGAGCTTGAACAGATGCCGGACGAAATCGATGAAGGGCAGCGGCTGGTGCAGACGCAGTTGGCCTTGATCTGCCGTCAGCTTGGGCCATTGCGCACGTTGGCGGCGCACCTCATCAAGGAAACGAGTAAGGATTGAGAGGTGTGGCTGATGGCCCCTTCGCGAGCAAGCCCGCTCCCACATTTGATCTCTGCCGTACACAAAATCTGCATCCACTGCAGATCCACTGTGGGAGCGGGCTTGCTCGCGAAGGGGCTATCAGCTCCACCACAACGCTTACATCCCATGCTGCTTCATCAACCGCTGATAACTCCCATCCACTTTCATCGCCGCGATCTCGCGGTCAAAACCGGCAACGATCTGTTCATGCCTGGGGTTCTTCAGGCTGACCAGGATGTGCAGGCTGTTCTCGCTCAATGGCTTGGGCAAAAATTCCACCGCATTGCGCACCTTGGCTGATTCCCGGGCCAGGTAGTAACGCGCAACGTACTCATCTTCCAGCGTCAACTTGACCCGGTTGGCGGCGACCATGCGCACCGCCATGGAAAAGCTGTGCACCGGGACTTTCTGCAGCGATACGTCGTCATCGAACGCCGACGAATAGGCGTAACCGCGCACCACCGCTATCGGGTAGGTATGCAGTTGATGCAGGTTGTTGTATTCGATCGGCGTGTCTTTGCGCTTGAGAAAGCGCACTCGATTGAGCAGGTATTCGCCGGAAAACTGGCCAAGCTTCGTACGATCGTCGGTGTACCAGGCGTTGACCAACACGTCGTATCGACCCTCGCCAACCCCCATCAAGGCACGCGCCCAAGGCACTTGTTCAAAGTCGCTGGCATAACCGGCCCGGGCCAGCGCAGTGCTGACGATGTCCGTGGCCAACCCACCGTTGACCAGCGTGGCGTCGGTAAAGGGCGGCCAGGCATCGGCGACCAATCGCAGCTTTTCCGCTGCTGCGCCTTGAGTCAGCAACAGCAATCCAATCAAAGCAAAGGCTCGATGCAATTGCGGCATGCTAGAAAATCCTTAGCGGGCGAGACACTCCAGCCCAGATTACACAAACAAGACAACGCCGCGCGAAATGAATGATGGCATTTTGGCCTATGTCACAGATTTCTTTGCCATACAGACATCTTTCGCCTGGACGCTTAGTATCGGAGCGACGATGTTCAAGGGAGTGTGAAGATGACAATCGATTGGGTCTGCAAACACCACAGCGATCTGGGCAAAGAGCAGCTGTACGCCATTCTGCAGCTACGTGCAGAAGTGTTTGTCGTTGAGCAGAAATGCGTCTATCAGGACATCGACGGCCAGGATCTGGAAGGTGACACCTGCCATCTGATGGCCTGGGACGGGGATCGGCTGGTGGCGTACCTGCGGTTGCTCGATCCGGAGTTACAGGGGGGTGACGTGGTCATCGGGCGAGTGATCATTGCCCCTCAAGCGCGCGGTACCGGGCTTGGACATGAGTTGATGGCACAGGCGTTGAAGCAGGCTGAAAAGCGCTGGCCTGAAGTACCGATCTATCTCTCGGCCCAGGCGCATTTGCAGGGGTACTACGCTAAATACGGATTTGTGGTGGCGGGCGAGGAATTTCTTGAGGATGGCATTCCGCATATCGGGATGCGCCGCCCGTAATGATCGTTCCCACGCTCTGCGTGGGAATGCAGCCCGGGACGCTCCGCGTCCCTGCCGAAGCGGACGCAGAGCGTCCATTGAGGCATTCCCACGCAGAGCGTGGGAACGATCAGAGTCGAGCGTTCAGGGATATTCCAACACCGCTTTGATCTGCCGAAGATTGCGCTCGATCCACCCCCGATCTATCGCCCCCACTCGCGAATCCGATAACGCCCGGCATGATTGCGCGCGCCTTCTTCCTGCTGGAACTCGCAAACAATGTCCAGATCCGCCAATGCCGCGATGGTGTCCTGAGCCGTGCGCCGGGGCATGCCGGTCACTTCGGTCAGCGCCGGGACGCTACTGGCCAACCCGCTATCGATCAGGTACGCCACGTATAACCGACGATAGAAGCTGCTTTTGGTCTTGCTTACATCCATCGAAACACTCCCGGCTGCGATATCTTGATTTTTATTGCATGTCCCGCCACGTCAGGTACACCCGCACATCGAACTCAACCTGGTGATACCCCGGCAACATGTGATCGCAAAGCTTGTAGAACGCCTTGTTGTGATCCGACTCTTTGAAATGCGCCAATTCATGCACCACGATCATTTTCAGAAACTCGGCCGGTGCTTCCTTGAACAATGAAGCCACACGAATTTCTTTCTTGGCCTTGAGCTTGCCGCCCTGCACCCGGGATATCGCGGTGTGCAATCCGAGGGCGCGGTGGGTCAGGTCCAGGCGGTTGTCGAACAACACCTTATCGACGGCCGGGGCGTTACGCAGGTATTCCTGCTTAAGGTCCAGCGTATAGGTGTACAACGCCTTGTCGCTCTGGATCCGGTGTTTTTCCGGGTAACGCTGGCTCAGGTAGTCGCCCAGCCGACCGTCGGCGATCAGCTGGCGCACTTGGTCCTGCAGAGCAGCAGGATAGGCCTGGAGGTATTTCAACGCGGTCATTGGGGCGGCAACACGATTCACCAAAAGGTCGCCAGTGTAGCGAATTCAGCCGGTCAGCGTGTTCCAGTCGAACGGCCGCACAAAGTCGCCGACGTCCTCGGCCATCATCGGCCGTGCCACCAGAAACCCTTGCACGTACTCGCAACCATTGGCTTGCAGCCACCGATATTGCGCAACGGTTTCCACCCCCTCGGCAATCACCAGCATCCCGTACTCCTTGCACAGCTCGATCACATTGCGCACCAGCGCCGCATCGCGTGAGGACTCCAGAAGCCGGGCAATCAAATGCCGGTCGAACTTGAGCGTGTCCAACTCCAGATCCCGCAGATGAGACAGCGAACACGGCCCGCAACCAAAGTCATCCAGGGCCACCCGCACACCCAGGTTTCGCAGCAGGCGCAGCTGTTTACGGGTTTCCTCAGGGTTCTGCATCAAGGCCGCTTCGGTGACCTCGACTTCCAGATGGTGCGCCTGCAAGCCATGGCGCTCGAGCACCTGGCGCAACTCGGTGACCAGATTGGGCATGCCGAATTGCGTACTGCTCAAACTCACGCCCAGCACAAGGTTGTCGGCGAACAGGGTTTCCCAGGCTTTTCGCTGGCTAGCCCCTTGTTGATAGATCCAGCTGCCCAGGCGACTGATCAACCGCGCCTCTTCCAGCAAGGGCAAAAACAGCCCCGGCGGTACATCGCCGACGCTCGGGTGCTGCCAGCGGATCAGCGCTTCGAACCCGCGAATCTGCCCGCTGGCAATGGCCACCTGGGGTTGATACACCAAATTGAAATCACGGTTCTCGATCGCCGCGTGCACACTTTCTTCGAGCATCAACCGCGAGCGTGCCCGGCCGTTCATTTCATGATCGTAGAAACGATACTGCTGACGGCCGGCGCGCTTGGCTTCGTACATCGCGATGTCAGACGCACGCAACAAACCGTCAAGATTGGAACCGCAATCCGGGTACGTCGCAATGCCGATGCTGGCGCCCAAGGCGATATCCAAACCATCGATCTGCTGACAGACCGACACCCGCTCAATCAGCTTCTCGGCAATCTTTGCCGCTTGCTCGGGGAATTCCAGATCCAGCAACGCGGTGAACTCATCACCGCCCATGCGCGCCAGAATGTCGAAGGGCCGCAGGCAGGCCTTCAACTGCTCGGACACCCACCGCAGCACCCGGTCGCCGGCATCGTGACCGAGGGAATCGTTGACCCGCTTGAAGCCGTCGAGGTCCAGATACAGCAGCACCCAGGCACTGTCGGAACGGTCGCCACGCAACAGCAGGTTTTCCGCCGTCTGGTAAAAGCCACGACGATTGAGCAGCCCGGTCAATGGATCGGTGACGGCCTGAAACTCCAGTTGCTGATGCAGATGGCGCACCACCGACATGTCCAGCACCGTCACCACCATCGCGTTTTGTTCGCTGGGCAACGGTGCGCAGGACAGCGCCACGGGCACCTGCTGGCCGGGCGCCGTACGCAGCAAGGCATCGTGCAGGCGCAGGGTTTCACCCCGTTTGTAACCCGTGAAAAATTCGGAGTCGGCCCAGACCGGAATGTGCGGTTTTTGCAGGAAATCCAGGAACTCTTTGCCTTGCAGGTCTTGCACCGTGGCATTGAGCAACCGCGACATCGCCGGATTGGCATAGCGGATCAGACCGTCCTCACCGACCACCAGGATGCCTTCGGCGGCATTGTCGAGCACCGAGGCATTAAACGCGCGTGCGACCTCCAGATCGCGACTCAGGCGCTGCAACGCACGGCGATTGCGCTGGTGTTCGAGCAGCGCCTGGACTTTGGGTTTGAGAATTTGCGGGTCGAACGGTTTGAACAGGTAATCCACCGCACCGCTGGCATAGCCCTTGATCACGGCGTCCTGGGACTGTTCGTTGGCGGTAAGGAAAATGATTGGCGTGAGGCGGGTTCGTTGGCTGCCGCGCATCAGGCGTGCCACTTCAAAACCGTCCATGCCCGGCATCTGCACATCCAGCAGCACCAGGTCGATATCGTGTTCGAGTAACAGGCTGAGCGCCTCGAAGCCCGAGGCGGCGGTCATGACCTGCCAGTCCTGGCGCTGCAACAACGCGCGCATGCTGATCAGGTTTTCAGGGTAATCATCGACGATTAAAAGAATTGAATTGCCTTCAGCTGGCGTGGGGTGCGCGCATTCCATGCTGCTTCTCTTATGCGGGACGTCAGGCCGGTTTCTCGTGAAAACCGGACAAATACTAAGCCTTCACTCTAGACCGGGTTCCGCAAAAGCAGAAGCTATCAGTACGCCATCATTTAACCAAAGCGTCCATTTGCCGACTAACGGTCGGCGCCACAGCCCGCTAAAACCGGGAAAGATGGCATTTCGACAGGATGTTGACGTCAACCATCTGCCAGACGGGCATTAACAAACGTGCCTTCTGCGATTATAAAGACCGCCCTCCAAGGCGCGTGCTAGAGCATCTGGCACGTTCGTGCAGTAAAAATCCGTGGAAGCTTTTGTCTATGATCGATCTCGCAACCTGGAACCTCAGCGTTCCCGTCGGCAGTCCGCCGTACACCGTTGAAACGTCAAAACTGGTGGATGGCTTCAAGGACCAATACTTCCACTCCGACACCGGCACTTTGTTTTTCTGGACGCCGGTCACCGGTTCTACCACTGAAAACGCCAAGTATCCGCGCACTGAACTTCGCGAAACCTACAGCAACGGCACACTGAAAAACTGGCTCTACCCGGACGCCGACAATTCCCTGCGCGCCACCCTGGCGGTAAATCAGGTCCCGACCTCAGGCAAGATCGTCATCGGCCAGATCCACGCCTATGAAAGCCAGAAACCGATGGTGAAGCTCGAGTATCAGTACTCGACCAGCACACAGTCGGGCAACCTCGTCGCCAAGGTTCGTATGCGCCCCGATGACGATACCGCCCGGATAATCACCATCGCTACCGGGGTGAAGCTGGATCGGGAGTTTTCCTACCTCATCCACCTGAGCCCGGGCGGAGCGCTGGGCATCAGTGCGGCGGGCTACCAGTGGGACACCGACATCAGCAGGACCTGGAGCGTCAAGCCGCTGTACTTCAAGGCCGGGGCGTATGTGCAGGACAACACCGGGTACACCAGCGAAGGCGGGAAAGTGACGTTCAGCAAGCTGGATATTGATCACGACAGGTAATCCCCCTCACCCTGATCGTTTCTCACGCGCAGCAAAGGAATGCAGCCTGGGACGCTCAGAAGAACAACTCCATCTCGGCAGCGTCTACAAATCCCAGCGTCCGAAAACCTCGTAGGACCACTCCCTCTGTGGCGAGGGGGCTTGCCACCGTTGGGATGCGAAGCAGCCCCAAACCCTGCTACGCAATTTCCTCAGACACACCGCAGCGCCCGGTTTTACGACGGCTGCGCCGCCGAACGGGGGCAAGCCCCCTCGCCACAATGACCGCGCGCGATCCTACACCCCGGTTGCAGCCACCAAAGTCGCCGCTTATAGTTCGCCCCGTCGCTGACAGCAGTCGGCGATAGGGTTTCGCAGCCCTACCGAGTTAGAACCACAACCGTCAAAATACGACACGGGCAGCGCATGCCCGTACTCGTTCTTTATGGCGGCTGTGCGTGGGAGACCCTCGGGTCTGCCGGGTCTTAACTCCTCGGTCTGCGAACCCGCGCACAGCTGCCACCCCATTTGTTTCGCAGCAAACGGTGGCGAATTCTTTCTTGAGTTAAGGATTTTCCATGAGCAATCAACAACCGCCTCGCCGCTTCACCCCCATGTCCCAATTCGCCACCGACTACCCCGTCCTGCTCATCGACAGCGACGCCCCCCTCCAAGAACTCCACAACTGCGTCAGCGAACGCCTCAGCGCCGTCCTCAAATACCTGCACCTCATGGCCTGCACCAGCCTGCCGGACTATGCCGAGAACGACATCAACACCGTCACCAACATCGCCCGGATCATGGTCCAGGATGTAAGCGATGTGTTTCGGGTGATTGAGCAGCGCGGGTTTGATAAACCAACAAATAGCTAAGCTCTTTGAGAAAAAGGGGACGATTAAATAAATCTGCCCCTTCCCCTCACGTCCCCCGCAATAAACCTGTCTTCCTATAGCAAAAAGATATTAAAAACTGTCACTTATTACAGGTGACCGCGCACCCTCACAGAACTAGCCTTATCTACGAAACACAAAAAAACAAGAACAGGACACATAAACAAAAACCCCATGTTCTTTTTTAATTTTTTTATCTTCAACATCATAAGGATATAAAGTATGGGCGCTTTAGTAGGAACTTTTTATGGTGCGTTTGCCGAGTATCACGTCTATTTGACGGTCCATAGCAGTGATGACTATGCAGGTCCTGTTAATGCGACCGTCAATGTTAATGGAAAAACCGGAACAATCAACGGGACGCAGAGCATCTGGGCAAACTACACAACTATTACGCTCAGCGGGATGGTGGGTGGAAACACAGAAAACTGGACACTTACAACTTCCGACTTTAACACTCTGAATGGGACCCGAAGTTTCATTGAAGCCACCGGCATTTCGTACTCTCAACAAGTAGGGCTTGGTCGGATTGGGTGAGCGCAAAACATATAAAACAGGGAATATCAGCCATAAACACTCAGGATAAAGATGTCACCTATTACGGACTTTTTCCAGATTGAGTAGAAACATGTCCGCTATAGGTTACATGCCATCCGCCTTATGTCGGCGCATTTCAAGCAAAACGTCCCACCCACAAAAAACCCGCCTCACGGCGGGTTTTTAATGCAACTCAAACGCTTACGGCTTAGTTAACCTTAGCGTTCAACTCACCCTTCAAATAACGCTGATACATTCCTTCCAACGAGATCGGCTTGATCTTCGAAGCATTACCGGCAGTACCAAACGCTTCATAACGTGCGATACACACATCACGCATGGCAGTCACAGTCGCGCCGAAGAATTTACGCGGATCAAACTCGCTCGGATTGGTGGCCATCAGGCGACGCATCGCACCGGTGGATGCCAGGCGCAGGTCGGTGTCGATGTTGACCTTGCGTACGCCGTGCTTGATGCCTTCGACGATTTCTTCAACCGGTACGCCGTAGGTTTCTTTGATGTCGCCGCCGTACTGGTTGATGATCGCCAGCCACTCTTGCGGTACCGAAGACGAACCGTGCATCACCAGGTGGGTGTTCGGGATGCGCTTGTGGATCTCTTTGATGCGGTCGATGGCCAGCACGTCGCCGGTAGGCGGCTTGGTGAACTTGTACGCGCCGTGGCTGGTGCCGATGGCGATGGCCAAGGCGTCGACCTGGGTGCGTTTGACGAAGTCAGCGGCTTCTTCCGGGTCGGTCAGCATTTGGCTGTGATCCAGAACGCCTTCGGCGCCGATGCCGTCTTCTTCACCGGCCATGCCGGTTTCCAGCGAACCCAGGCAGCCCAGCTCGCCTTCGACCGAAACGCCGCAGGCGTGAGCCATGGCGACGGTTTGTTGGGTAACACGGACGTTGTAGTCGTAGTCGGTCGGGGTCTTGCCGTCTTCGCCCAGGGAACCGTCCATCATCACCGAGCTGAAGCCCAGTTGGATGGAGCGCTGGCAGACGTCAGGGCTGGTGCCGTGGTCCTGGTGCATGCACACCGGGATGTGCGGGAATTCTTCGATTGCCGCGAGGATCAGGTGACGCAGGAACGGTGCGCCGGCGTATTTGCGAGCACCGGCCGAAGCCTGGACGATCACCGGGGAGTCAGTCTTGTCAGCGGCTTCCATGATGGCGCGCATCTGCTCAAGGTTGTTGACGTTGAAGGCTGGAACGCCGTAGCCGAACTCGGCTGCGTGGTCCAGCATCTGGCGCATGCTGATAAGTGCCATTGTGTGTGTATCTCCCGGTTGAGGGTCGTTAATCGTGCCAGCCTGCCGTAGCGGCGGCGGCTATTCAAGTTATTGCAGATCGGGGGTCAGCCCTGCCTGCCAATTCGGTGTTGCCTCAATCTTGCGGCGTTACTGCGCTTTACAACCGCGGCCGATCAAATCATTGGTGGCGACCCAGTACACCAGGCCTTCCTCACCTTTTAAGTGAAACGCCAGCATGTCGTTGCTGTACAGCGAACCGTCGGCGCCCGGCTCATGCTTCAAGCGGTAGACCTGATCGGCACCGCCCAGGCGAACGTCGACTTCCTTGCGGCTTTCGTCGGTGTAGCGCCAGAGCACTTTGGCCTGACTGTCGCAGGTCCAGGTGGTCCAGCTGTCCGTCGATTCGGCAGGCTTGAACAGATTGAAATTCGAGCAACCTGCCAGCAGCGCCAGCGCCATGACGGCGATAAAACCTTTCATCCATGTTCCTCGACTGACGGCGCACGCCGCCAGCCCTGAGTAAAGTGTCAGACCCGTCAAGGGCAGCCATGTTCCTTGGCCGGGGTCTGTGTCTCATATTTGTCCAGGCCATCAGGCCCGGAACGCTTGTTGATCACCGGATTGGTTTCGGCCTGCCAGTCGGCCTGGTAGCAGCCTTTGTCCTGTTCAGGCGTCTCGGGCACCTTCGGGGCTTTCGGGTTACTCCCGCAAGCCGCCAGCGACCCGGCGATGATCAACAGCGCTAATGTTTTGACCATCTGAACACTCCTTTGCCTGGTCAAATGGGCGGCCTCAGGCCTTGGCCCGGCTTTCCAGGACTTCAACGGCCGGCAGCACCTTGCCTTCGACGAATTCAAGGAACGCACCGCCACCGGTAGAAATGTAGGAGATCTGATCGGCAACGCCATATTTATCGATAGCGGCCAGGGTGTCGCCGCCGCCAGCGATGGAGAATGCCGAGCTTTCTGCGATGGCCTGGGCCAGGACTTTGGTGCCGTTACCGAACTGGTCGAATTCGAACACGCCCACCGGGCCGTTCCACAGAATGGTCTTGGACGACTTCAGGAGCTCGGCGAAATTCGCCGCGGTCTGCGGGCCGATGTCCAGAATCATGTCGTCTGCGGCCACGTCGGCAATCAGCTTGACGGTCGCGGTGGCGGTTTCAGCGAATTCCTTGGCAACCACGACGTCGACCGGCAGCGGCACGCTGACCTTGGCGGCGATGGCGCGAGCGGTGTCCAGCAGGTCCGGCTCGTACAGGGATTTGCCGACCGGGTGACCGGCAGCGGCCAGGAAGGTGTTGGCAATGCCGCCGCCGACGATCAGCTGGTTGCAGATCTGGCTCAGGCTGTTCAGCACGTCGAGTTTGGTCGAGACCTTGGAGCCGGCAACAATCGCCGCCATTGGCTGCGCCGGGGCGCCGAGGGCTTTGCCCAGTGCGTCCAGTTCGGCAGCCAGCAATGGGCCAGCAGCGGCGACTTTGGCGAACTTGGCCACGCCATGGGTCGAACCCTCGGCGCGGTGAGCGGTGCCGAAGGCATCCATCACGAACACGTCGCACAGGGCGGCGTATTGCTGGGCCAGTTCGTCAGCGTTCTTTTTCTCGCCTTTGTTGAAGCGCACGTTTTCGAACAGCACGATGTCGCCGGCCTTCACGTCAACGCCGTTCAGGTAATCGGCCACCAGTGGCACTTCACGCCCCAGAGCCTTGCTCAGGTAGTCAGCGACTGGCTTGAGGCTGTTCTCGGCCGAGAACTCGCCTTCGGTCGGACGGCCAAGGTGCGAGCAGACCATCACGGCCGCGCCTTTTTCCAGGGCCAGCTTGATGGTCGGCAGCGAAGCCAGGATTCGCGCATCGCTGGTGACTACACCGTCCTTGACTGGGACGTTGAGGTCTTCGCGGATCAGTACGCGCTTACCTTGCAGATCGAGGTCGGTCATCTTCAACACGGTCATGGGTCGCATTTCCTACTGTTTTGGAGAGGCAGATATATGCAGATAGTGTTCCGCAACATCCAGCATTCGGTTGGCAAAACCCCATTCGTTGTCGAACCAGGCCAGGATGTTCACCAGCCGTGGGCCGGAAACTCGAGTCTGACTGGCATCGACGATGGCCGAATGTGGGTCATGGTTGAAATCACAACTGGCGTGAGGCAACTCGGTATAGGCCAGAAGGCCTTTGAGCGGGCCATGGGTGGCGGCCTCGCGCAGAATCCGGTTGACCTCGGTGGCGTCGGTGTCGCTTACGGTCTGCATCGTAATGTCGAGGCAAGACACGTTAACCGTCGGCACCCGCACGGCTTTGGCCTGAATTCTGCCGGCAAGTTCCGGCAACAGGCGCTCGATGCCACGCGCCAGACCAGTGGACACCGGAATCACTGACTGAAACGCCGAACGGGTGCGGCGCAAGTCTTCGTGGTGATAGGCATCGATCACCGGCTGATCGTTCATCGCCGAGTGAATGGTGGTGATCGACACGTATTCCAGACCAATGGCCTGATCCAGCAGGCGCAACAGCGGCACACCGCAGTTGGTGGTGCAGGACGCGTTGGACACCAGCAACTCGTCGCCGGTCAGGCAATCCTGGTTCACGCCGTAGACGATGGTGGCGTCGACATCCGCTTCGCTGGCCATCGGCTGGGAAAACAGCACCCGCGGCGCACCGGCGTCGAGGAAACGCTGGCCATCTTCGCGAGTGTGGTAAGCGCCGGAGCATTCCAGCACCAGATCGACGCCCAGCGACGCCCAATCGATGCCTTCAGGGGTGGCACTGCGCAGGACCTTCACGCAGTCGCCATTAATATGCAGACAATCGCCCTCGACCCTCACTTCCCCGGGAAACCGCCCGTGAGTGGAGTCGAAACGTGTCAGGTATTCGATGCTGGCCATGTCCGCCAGATCGTTGATCGCAACAATTTCAAACCCGGCCTTATCGCCTCGCTCAAACAACGCACGCAAGACGCAACGACCAATCCGGCCGTAGCCGTTGAGTGCAACTTTGTAAGGACGCGGTTGAGGCATGGGGTTCTCGATTACCGTGGTGAATCCGTTATTGCAGTGTTGGTCGGACCGACGCCTTCGCGAGCAAGCCCGCTCCCACAGGAAAATGCATTCCAATGTGGGAGCGGGCTTGCTCGCGAAAGCGGCAGTCCAGGCGACGCACTTTCTGGATCAGTCTTCCAGCAGCTCTTCAGCCTGACCCAGGATGTTTTCCAGGGTGAAGCCGAACTCTTCGAACAAGGCTGGCGCAGGCGCCGACTCGCCGTAGGTAGTCATGCCGATCACGCGACCTTCCAGGCCCACGTACTTGTACCAGTAGTCCGCGTGGGCGGCTTCGATGGCGATACGGGCGCTGACTTGCAACGGCAGGACTGCTTGCTTGTAACCGGCGTCCTGAGCATCGAACACGCTGGTGCAAGGCATCGAAACAACCCGCACTTTGCGACCTTGTTCAGTCAGCTTGTCGTAGGCCTGAACGGCCAGACCGACTTCCGAACCGGTGGAGATCAGGATCAGCTCAGGCTCGCCCTCGCAATCCTTCAACACGTAACCGCCACGGGCGATGTCAGCGATCTGGAATGCATTGCGGGTTTGGTGCTGCAGGTTCTGACGCGAGAAGATCAGCGCCGAAGGGCCGTCCTTGCGTTCCAGAGCCATTTTCCAGCACACCGCCGATTCAACGGCATCGGCTGGACGCCAGGTGTCGAGGTTCGGTGTGCTGCGCAAGCTGGTCAGTTGCTCGATCGGCTGGTGAGTCGGGCCGTCTTCGCCCAGACCGATGGAGTCGTGGGTGTAGACGAACACGACACGCTGCTTCATCAGCGAGGCCATGCGCACGGCGTTGCGGGCGTATTCCATGAACATCAGGAAGGTCGCGCCGTAAGGCACCAGACCGCCGTGCAGGGTCACGCCGTTCATGATCGCGCTCATGCCGAACTCGCGAACGCCGTAGTACATGTAGTTGCCGCTGGCGTCTTCAGCCGTAACACCTTTGCAACCTTTCCACAGGGTCAGGTTGGAACCGGCCAGGTCAGCGGAGCCGCCCAGCAGTTCAGGCAACAGCGGGCCGTAGGCATTCAATGCGTTCTGGCTGGCTTTACGGCTGGCGATGGTTTCGCCCTTGGCGGCGACTTCAGCAATATAAGCATCGGCTTTTTCAGCGAAGTCTTCCGGCAGTTCGCCGCTCAGGCGACGAATCAGCTCATTGGCCAGTTCAGGGAAGGCAGCGGAGTAGGCAGCGAAACGCTGATCCCATTCGGCTTCGGCCGCGCGACCGGTTTCCTTGGCGTCCCACTCGGCGTAGATGTCGGCCGGGATTTCGAACGGACCGTGATTCCATTTCAGCGCAGCACGGGTCAGAGCGATTTCCGCGTCACCCAACGGGGCGCCGTGGCAGTCTTCCTTGCCTTGCTTGTTCGGCGAACCGAAACCGATGGTGGTCTTGCAGCAGATCAGGGTTGGCTGATCGCTTTTGCGCGCCGTTTCGATCGCGATCTTGATCTCTTCAGGGTCGTGACCGTCGACATTGCGGATCACCAGCCAGTTATAGGCTTCGAAACGCTTGGGCGTGTCGTCGGTGAACCAGCCTTCGACTTCGCCGTCGATGGAGATACCGTTGTCGTCGTAGAAAGCGATCAGCTTGTTCAGGCCCAAAGTACCGGCCAGGGAGCCGACTTCGTGGGAAATGCCTTCCATCATGCAGCCATCACCCAGGAACACGTAGGTGTGGTGATCGACAATGTTGTGGCCCGGACGGTTGAACTGCGCCGCCAGGACTTTTTCTGCCAGGGCAAAACCAACGGCGTTGGCCAGGCCTTGGCCCAGAGGACCGGTGGTGGTTTCAACGCCTGGGGTGTAGCCGAATTCCGGGTGACCCGGGGTACGGCTGTGCAACTGGCGGAAGTTCTTCAGGTCTTCGATCGACAGATCGTAGCCGGTCAGGTGCAGCAGCGAGTAGATCAACATCGAGCCGTGACCGTTGGACAGCACGAAGCGGTCACGGTCGGCGAACGATGGATTGCTCGGATTGTGCTTCAGGTAGTCACGCCAAAGTACTTCGGCGATATCCGCCATACCCATAGGGGCACCGGGATGGCCGCTGTTGGCTTTTTGCACGGCATCCATGCTGAGGGCACGAATGGCGTTGGCACGCTCACGACGGCTGGGCATCGCTGTTCTCCTGCGGATATTGAATCGAGAGTGAATAAAACGAAACGGAAAAAAGGCGAGCATTTTCCCTCACCCACCCGCCTCGGGGCAATGACAGATAGTCATCTGAAGGCGTTTTTCCGGTGGATAAAGTCGCATTCGCCTGGTGAAACCTTTCCGCTGACGATTTGTAGAGTGACCCTTTCCCTGAGAAGTGCCATCTATCGAGCAATATCAAAACTTTTTGATATTGCTCTTGCGGTGTTTTCTGACCATCACTAGACTGCTGGCCTTATGAATTTACCTGCACCTTCCATTCGACATGACGATTGCGATGAGCTGGCGGCCCTGTGCAAGGCCGGCGGCGATCCTCTGCGGCTGAATGTTTTGCGGGCGCTGGCCAACGATTCGTTTGGCGTACTGGAGCTGGCGCAGATCTTCGGCATCGGCCAGTCCGGCATGAGTCACCACCTCAAGGTATTGGCCCAGGCCGACCTCGTGGCGACGCGCCGTGAAGGCAACGCGATTTTCTACCGTCGCGCCCTGCCCCACACCGACCTGTTGGGCGGCAAGCTGCATGCCGCGCTACTGGAAGAAGTGGACAACCTGACCCTGCCTGCCGAAGTGCAGTCGCGGATCGGTCAGGTCCATGGGCAACGCGCGGCGGTCAGCCAGGACTTTTTCTCACGGGTCGCGGAGAAGTTTCGTGCCCAGCAAGACTTGATCGCCGGCCTGCCGCAATACCGCGAAAGCGTGCTGGCATTGCTCGACAAGCTGAGTTTCAACGAAGGCGCCACGGCCATCGAAGTCGGCCCCGGTGACGGTGCGTTTCTGCCGGAACTGGCGCGCCGCTTCACCCAGGTCACGGCGCTGGACAACAGCCCGGCGATGCTCGAACTGGCGCGCCAGGTTTGCGAACGTGAAACGCTGGCTAACGTCAGCCTGCAACTGGCCGATGCATTGAATGGTGTAAGCCTTCAGGCCGATTGCGTTGTACTGAACATGGTGCTGCACCATTTCGCCGCGCCGGCCGAAGCACTCAAGCACATGGCCAACTTGCTGCAACCGGGCGGCAGTCTGCTCGTGACAGAGTTATGTAGCCACAACCAGAGTTGGGCCAGGGAGGCCTGCGGTGATCTATGGTTGGGGTTTGAACAGGACGATTTGGCCCGTTGGGCCACCGCTGCGGGACTCGCTCCCGGGGAAAGCCTCTATATCGGCTTACGTAATGGTTTCCAGATCCAGGTCCGCCATTTTCAGCGACCGGCTGGCGACACTCACCATCGGTAAATTCAGGAAAAAATCGAGATGAGCGAATACTCCCTCTTCACCTCCGAGTCCGTGTCCGAAGGGCACCCGGACAAAATCGCCGACCAGATTTCCGATGCTGTGCTGGACGCCATCATTGCTGAAGACAAGTTCGCCCGTGTAGCGGTCGAGACTCTGGTAAAAACCGGCGTGGCAATCATCGCAGGTGAAGTCACCACGTCGGCCTGGGTCGACCTGGAAGAAATCGTGCGCAACGTGATTCTGGACATCGGCTACAACAGCTCCGATGTCGGTTTCGACGGCGCCACTTGCGGCGTGATGAACATCATTGGCAAGCAGTCCCCTGACATCAACCAGGGTGTCGACCGTGCCAAGCCTGAAGATCAGGGCGCCGGCGACCAGGGCCTGATGTTCGGCTACGCCAGCAACGAAACCGACGTGCTGATGCCAGCACCGATCACCTTCTCGCACCAACTGGTTCAGCGTCAGGCCGAAGCCCGTAAATCCGGCCTGCTGCCTTGGCTGCGTCCGGACGCCAAGTCGCAAGTGACTTGCCGTTACGAAGGCGGCAAGGTTGTCGGTATCGACGCCGTTGTATTGTCGACCCAGCACAACCCTGACGTATCGTACAAAGACCTGCGCGAAGGCGTGATGGAGCTGATCGTCAAGCACGTACTGCCTGCCGAGCTGCTGTCCAAGGACACCCAATTCCACATTAACCCGACAGGCCAGTTCATCATCGGTGGCCCGGTAGGCGACTGCGGCCTGACCGGTCGCAAGATCATCGTCGACAGCTACGGCGGCATGGCCCGTCACGGCGGCGGCGCGTTCTCCGGTAAAGATCCATCGAAGGTTGACCGTTCGGCCGCCTACGCCGGTCGTTACGTGGCTAAAAACATCGTGGCGGCCGGCCTGGCCGAGCGTTGTGAGATTCAGGTTTCCTATGCCATCGGTGTTGCTCAGCCTACGTCGATCTCGCTGAACACCTTCGGCACCGGCAAAATCAGCGACGAAAAAATCGTCAAGCTGGTTCGCGAAGTGTTCGACCTGCGTCCATACGCAATCACCACCATGCTCGACCTGCTGCACCCGATGTACCAGGAAACCGCTGCGTACGGCCACTTCGGTCGCACGCCGACTACCAAGACTGTGGGCGATGACACTTTCACCACCTTCACCTGGGAAAAGACCGACCGCGCCGAATCCTTGCGCGCTGCTGCCGGCCTGTAAGGCTTCCCCGGCGGTACCAAAAGCCCTGCACGGTTCGCCGTGTGGGGCTTTTTATTGTCTTTCGCTTGAGACCGGGGCGCGGCCTTCGCGAGCAAGTCGGATCGCGAAGACGCCAGACCAGCCACCATCGGAAACACCAGGCAAAACACCCACCCATCTCGCCTGCAAATACTGACTAGCCTTGAAGCATCTCCCTGAGCAAGGACGCTCACGATGCTTCTGCGCCTGTTTTTCTGTTTTTTCCTGACATTTCCTTGCCTGAGCGCAAACGCTATCGAGTGCCCCGACTGGCCACCCGCACGCGCCCTGGACGAAATCACGTCACTGCAGAAACAAATCGACCTCTGGGACGACAGCTATCACCGGCGCGGCCGTTCATTGGTCGCCGACGAACTCTACGATCAGTCCCGTGCTCGGCTGACCGAATGGCGCACCTGTTTCGACCTGGGCCAACCCGCAGAACCGCTACGCACCGCGGGCGGCACGATGCCTCATCCCATCGCCCACACTGGCCTGGAAAAACTCCACGATGGTCGCGCCGTCGAAGCCTGGCTAAAAGGACGGAGCGATGTCTGGATTCAGCCCAAGATCGACGGCGTGGCGGTGACGCTGATCTACCGCAAAGGCCTGCTGACTCAAGCCATCAGCCGCGGTGACGGCGTAAATGGCCAGGACTGGACAGCTTCGGCGCGCCAGATCGCCGCCATCCCCCAACAACTGCCGCAGCCACTGGACCTGCTGCTGCAAGGCGAACTCTATTGGCGCCTGACCGATCACGTACAGGCCCGCGCCGGCAGCCTCAATACACGCGCCACAGTGGCTGGCTTGATGGCCCGCAAAAATTTGAGCATGGAGCAAGCCGCGGGGATCGGCCTGTTTGTCTGGGACTGGCCCCAAGGCCCGGCCAGTTTGCCCGCGCGCATCGCAGTCCTGGATGAGCTGGGCTTTCCGAGCACCGCCCCTTACAGTCACTCGATCAAGGAATTTGCCGACGCTGAACGCTGGCGCGATCACTGGTATCGCTCGCCCCTGCCCTTCACCAGTGATGGCATCGTCCTGCGCCAGGATCAACGCCAAGCCGCCGAGCGCTGGCAGGCTAAACCGCCTTATTGGAGCGTCGCCTGGAAATACCCTTTTGCCCAAGCCTTGGCCGAGGTGCGCAAGGTCCACTTCAAGATAGGGCGAACCGGACGAATCACCCCGGTACTGGAGCTGACACCGGTCATGCTCGACGACCGGCAGATCAAGCGAGTCAGTGTGAGCTCACTGCAACGCTGGGAAACGCTGGATATCCGGCCCGCAGACCAGGTCGCCATCAGCCTGGCGGGCCTGACCATTCCAAGGTTAGACAGTGTCATGCTGCGCAGCACCGAACGCGCTGAATTGAGCGTACCGCTGGCGGAGGACTTTCATCATTTGAGTTGCTGGCAGCCGACACCAGGGTGCGAAAGCCAATTCCTCGCCCGACTGGCCTGGCTCAGCGGCAAGCAGGGCCTGGCGTTGTCGCATGTCGGCCCTGGCACCTGGGAGAAACTTTTCGAAACAGGCCGTCTGAATGGCCTGCTGGATTGGTTGACCCTCGATGCTCAAGAGCTTGCTAACATTGACGGCTTCGGCGAACGCAGCAGCGCTCGCCTATTGAACAGTTTCAACAGCGCCCGACAACGCCCTTTCGTTCGCTGGCTCAAAGCCCTGGGTTTGCCGCCGACCGGCCAGGCACAGCTTGCCGATTCATGGCAGGAACTGGCACACAGAGATATCGAACAATGGCAGGCCGAACCCGGCATCGGCCCGGGACGCGCGGCGCAATTGAGTGCATTTTTCCGCGACCCGCAGGTCCTGGCCTTGAGAGAAACATTACGTGTTGCGGGGATTGACGGTTTCTAGCCGCCGGCGATGCCCGGCCCCGGGGAACCCAATGGTACCGACGGGCTCAAACACCCCATCGCCATATCGACCCGATCGCTTTTTTACACGGAGCTTTTATGAAATTTCTTTCACCGCTCGCCCTGTTGACCCTTTGCAGCGTGCTGGCCGCTCCACTGATGGCCGCCGAAGAAGCTCCAGGCCTGACCGGCTGCGCCGCAAAGAAGCAGGGCATCATCAATCAGATCGAACTGGCCAAGTCTCACGGTAACGCCGACCAGCAGGCAGGCCTTGAAACGGCCCTGAGCGAAGTCACTGCTCATTGCACCGATGCTTCCCTGAAGAAAGAACGGGAGAACAAGGTGCTCGACGCCAAGCACGAAGTCAGCCAGCGTCAGGCTGACCTGGACAAGGCCATGAAGAAAGGTGACGCCGAGAAGATCAACAAACGCAAAGACAAACTCGCCGAGTCCCGCAAGGAATTGCAGGAAGCACTCGATGAGCTGGATAAGTAAGGATCAGTTCAGCACTGATCGTTCCCACGCTCTGCGTGGGAATGCAGCCCGTGACGCTCCGCGTCACTGGACGCGGAGCGTCCCTAGAGGCGTTCCCACGCAGAGCGTGGGAACGATCGATGAGCTCAGGAATCAATGATCCCGAAACTCTTTATGGCAAGCACTGCAGGCATCTTCGACCTTCTGCACCGCTGGCCCAAGATTACTGGCCTTGTAGGGCTGAACCTTGCTGACAACCACCAATTCACCGGTGGCGGCTTCAAGGGTGCGGGCCATGTCCTGGAACTGTTCCTGTTTCTGCCAGACATCGCTCTTGGCGCTGGTGTGATCTTCTTCGCGCAGCTGCGGAAAATGTTTCCAGGGCTCACGGGACAATGCATCGAGCTTCACGGCACCGTCAGCGAATTTCGGACCGTCAAACGGGATGCGACCACGCAACATGCCGCCCAGGTCTTCGCCGGTCTTGAGCATCTGCTTGAAGATTGCCTTACGCTGACCCAGCGGCGAGTTGGGGTCGACCCCACCACAGGCGGACAACGTCAGGCAGGCCAGCAATACAACAGAAAGTCTTTTAAGAGTCATGGTGGTTTCAGGTCACGGGAACGGCGGCCAGTATCCTCGCGTCATCGGCAAAGACCAATAGCCCTATTATCAATACGGGTTGTTTGAGCGCATGGAGCACTCAGGCAACCGACAAAGGAATTACTCCATGAACAGCCGTTTCAAGGCATGGCGTCACAACCTCGCCTGGACCCTTCCGATGGTGGCCGTGCTTGCGGGCTGCACCGGTGGCGACAACAACACACCGAAAACCCACGCCCTGGCGACTTACTCCAGCGCCACGTGGGAAGCACTTCCGACGGTGTCCGACATCGACCTGGTTGCCGGCTTCGGTTCGTGGCGCAGCGCCTGCACCCGACTCAAGGCCGACCCGGTGTGGGGCTCAACGTGTGCGGCTGCCGCCAACGTACCGCAAACCGCCAATGACATTCGTGGCTTCCTCAAGCAGAACCTCGACGTCTACGGCCTGCGCGCCGCCAATGACAATCCCAACGGCTTAATCACCGGTTATTACGAACCGGTCTACCCCGGCAGCCTGACCCAGACCGAAGTGGCCAACATCCCGGTGTATGGCGTGCCCGAGGACATGATCATCGTCTCTCTGGACAGCATTTATCCGGAACTCAAAGGCAAGCGCCTGCGCGGACGACTCGAAGGTCGCGTGCTCAAGCCTTACGACGATGCGGCCACGATTGAAACCAAAGGGGTCAAGGCACCGGTCGTTGCCTGGCTGACCGATCCGATGAACCTGCAATTCCTGCAAATCCAGGGTTCGGGTCGTATCCAGCTCGATGATGGCCGCCAGTTGCGCATTGCGTATGCCGACCAGAACGGTCACCCGTATCGACCGATAGGCCGCTGGTTGGTAGACCAGGGCGAGCTGAAAAAAGAAGAAGTGACCATGGGCGCCATCAGCAATTGGGCCAAGGCCAATCCGACACGTATTCCGCAACTGCTTGGCAGCAACCCCAGCTACGTATTCTTCACCCGCAATCCGGACAGCAACGAAGGACCTCGCGGCTCGTTGAACGTACCGCTGACCGCCGGCTACAGCGCGGCGGTGGATCGCAAAGTGATTCCCCTGGGCAGTCTGTTGTGGTTATCGACGACTAAACCGGACGGTACCGCACTGGTTCGCCCGGTTGCCGCTCAGGACACCGGCGGCGCAATTGCCGGCGAGGTCCGTGCAGACCTGTTCTGGGGCACGGGCGAGGCGGCCGGGCAATTGGCCGGCGACATGAAACAGCAGGGGCAGATCTGGATGCTCTGGCCTAAAGGCGCAGCGTTGCCGCAAGTGCCACAGGTGGCTGATGCGGCTAAAGCCAAACCCTGAGATCCGCTGCGACTGATAGATAGCAATCGCGAGCAGGCTCGCTCCCACATTTGGATCTCCAGTGAACACAACATACGTGTACGACCGAGATTCAATGTGGGAGCGAGCCTGCTCGCGATGAGGCCCTCACAAACACCCACGAATTTTCAGACAGAAACCACAAAGAAACTGACGATCAACCCAATCCCCACCAACCACACCAGCGACCGCAACATCGCCCAGTCCGCCAGGTAGCAAATGATGTACAGCAGCCGACTGGTGATGAACAACACCGCCAACACATTGATCGTCACCAGTTCGGCATTGCCGGCCAGGTGCGCAACGATGACTGCCGCCGCGAACGCGGGAATCACTTCCAGACTGTTCAGGTGCGCCGCATATGCGCGGCGGCCAAAACCATTCAGTGACTCGAGAAAGTCACGGGGGTCATGGTTGTCTTTGGGCCTGAATCCGCCACTGGCCCTGGCGATGCCCGTGCAGATATAGGGCAGGATAATCGCGATCAAAATGCACCACAGAGCAACCGTCATAACGCAATCCCTTCTTCAAGTTTCAAGAGTCGAGCTCCAGTCAAAACTTCATCACCAGCATGCCGATCAATACCAGCCCACAGGCTAAGAGCCGTGGCCTGCCAAAAGGTTCTTTGAGGTAGCGCATGCCAAACAACACCACCAGGATCACGCTGATCTCGCGCAACGCCGCCGCCTCGGCAATCGAGCCCAACTGCATGGCCCACAGCACCAGAGCGTAGCTGAACAACACGCAAAACCCGACCGCCAGACCCAGTCGCCACTGTTCACGCCAGAACAACATGAAGGCCGGCCGCTTACGCACTAGCGCCAACAATGGGAATGGCCAGGCGCTGAGCAACGTGACCCACACCAGGTAATCCAGCGGATGCGACCAACGCCGCAACGCCTGGCCATCGATGTAGGTGTAGCAGCCGATGCACAGGCCGATCAACGCCACCACCGGCAGCATCGACCATGGCAATCGCACTCCGCCGCCGCCCTGCCAGAGCAGGCAAAGCATGCCGAACGGGATCAGCAGAATCCCGAAGATCTGCTGGTTCGTCAGCACTTCTCCAGCAAAAATCAGCGTCAGTGCCAGCACCACCAGCGGCGACAAGCCCCGCATCAGCGGGTAGACCAACCCCAGATCGCCCACCCGATAGGCCTGGATCAACAAATAGCGATAGAGCAATTCAAACGCCGCCGACGCCAGAATCCACGGCCAGATCTCCAAGGGTGGCAGCGCCACGAATGGCAGCATCAGCGCGACGAACAGCATTGCCACGCTGTCCATGCAGGCCACCACCAGCAGCCGTTCCGCGCTGAATTTGATCAGGGTATTCCACGCCGCGTGCAACAGCGCCGCGACCAACACCAATGCTGTTGCGAGCACGGCACACTCCTTTTTGTTGACCACCCCAGCTCTGTAGGAGCAAGGCTTGCCCGCGATAGCGGTCTCAAGAACGCCATCGCCGGCAAGCCGTGCTCCTACAGGAAGCGGGGAGATAATTGATTCGCCATATGTCAGCAGCTGTTTATACTGCAAGCGACCACGCCGCACTCAGTTGCGCACAGACTAATTCCAATAATTTCTGCCTCCGCCCGCTCTCGTCGAGAACGGGCGTCGGCATGCGTATGCCTGATCAGAGCGTCAAGACTACCGACAGAGACCTTGCGCATGCCACTCGCCTTGCTTGCCCTCGCTGTTGCCGCGTTCGGCATCGGCACCACTGAATTCGTCATCATGGGTTTGTTGCCCGATGTCGCCCGCGACCTCGCCGTGAGCATTCCTGATGCTGGATTGTTGATCACCGGCTACGCCCTCGGCGTGGTGTTCGGTGCGCCGATCCTCGCGGTCGGCACCGCCAACATGCCGCGCAAAGCCACGCTGCTGGGCATGACCCTGATGTTCATCCTCGGCAACATTCTCTGCGCCCTGGCGCCGAACTACGCAACGCTGATGGCCGCACGCGTGGTCACCGCGCTTTGCCACGGCGCGTTCTTCGGCATCGGTTCGGTGGTTGCCGCCGGCTTGGTGGCACCGAACAAGCGCGCCCAGGCGATTGCGATGATGTTCACCGGCCTGACCCTGGCCAACGTGCTGGGCGTGCCGTTGGGCACTGCGCTCGGGCAATACGCCGGCTGGCGCTCGACGTTCTGGGCGGTGTCGGTGATCGGTGTGATCGCGGCTATCGCGCAATGGGTCTGGTTGCCGAAGGACATCGCGATGGACAAGGCCAACCTCGCCAGCGAGTTCAAAGTACTGGGCAAGGTCAACGTGTTACTGGCGCTGGGCATGAGCGTGCTGGCGTCGACCAGCCTGTTCAGCGTCTTCACTTACATCGCCCCCATCCTGCAAGACATCACCGGCGTCAGCCCCCATGGCGTGACCATCATGCTGCTGTTATTCGGGGTCGGTTTGACCGCGGGCAGCATGCTCGGCGGCCGTCTGGCGGACAGTCGTTTGCTGCCGTCGCTGGTGGGCATGGCGCTGGCAGTGCTGGTCGTGCTGGCCGCGTTCACACAGACCAGCCACTCAATGATTCCAGCCGCAATCACCCTGGTGTTGTGGGGCATCTTCGCCTTTGCCCTGTGCCCGATCTTGCAACTGCTGATCATCGATCAGGCCCATGAAGCGCCGAATCTGGGCTCGACGTTGAACCAGAGCGCGTTCAACCTCGGTAACGCGGCCGGTGCGTGGATTGGCGGGTTGGTGGTTGCCAGCGGCGCCGATCTGGCGGACTTGCCCTGGACCGGCGCACTGGTCAGCGGTCTGACGGTACTGACCGCGTTGTTCTTTATTTACCTGCAGCGTCGCAGTTCGGCTGCGGTCAATGTGTCCGGTTGAATAGCTGCATCGCCCATGACATTGCTTTCGCGAGCAGGCTCGGTCCCACATGAACCGCGCCCCTCCCTGTAGGAGTGAGCCTGCTCGCGATGAAGTTGATACGGCGCACCTGTCTTTACTTCTCTTCGCGCTTGCGTGAATCCGACGCCTGATCCGTACTCTTCTTCGGCGGGCCGCTCTCGCTACGAATTTGCGCATGGCTGATCAGCGCGAAGATGAAGCTGCCGCCGATGATGTTCCCCGCCAGCGTCGGCCCGGCGAACACCAGCCAGAAATCCTTCCACGGCAACTCGCCGGCAAACACCAGATACGAAACCTCGGCGGCCCCGACCACGATGTGGGTGAAGTCCCCCAGCGCCATGAGGTAGGTGATGAGGATAATGATCCACATCTTCGCGCTCTCCATGGACGGAATCATCCAGACCATGGTGGCGATCATCCAGCCCGACACAATGCCTTTGGCGAACATCTGGCTGGCGTCGTTCTCCATGATCTTGCGTCCGATATCGAGGAAGGCCAGGTCGGTCTTGCTGTCGAAAATCGGCAGATTCAGCATTACATACGCCACCAGCAACGTGCCGCTGAGGTTACCCACCAGCACCACCGACCACAGGCGTAGCAATCGACCGAAATTGTTCAGTGTGGGCTTGGTCATGACCGGCAGCACCGCCGTCAGGGTGTTCTCGGTGAACAATTGCTGACGGGCGAGGATCACCGCGAGGAAGCCTGCGCAGTAACCGAAACTGGCAATCACCTTGAAGCCTTCGCCGTCCGGCAGACGGGAATTGAGCAGCCCCATGGCCATCAGCGACAGGCCCATGGTCAGGCCGGCGGCCAACGCCGACCACCACAAGGCAGCGACACTGCGCTCGAGCTCCAGATCGCCCTGGGTGCGGATGATTTCATGCAGAACAGCAGCGCGTGGAGGCTGGCTCTTGTCGACGTCGTGCTGTTCTTCAGGGGAGAGGTTCGGGGTCTTGCCGTCTTTTTGCGCGTCCATAAAGCTCCGGAACCCGTGGTGTGTGATGTAGGTACGACACGCGCGGTTCGGAGCTGTTCAGTGGTCCGCTAAATCATCGTTAATCGGTAGACCGCCTTCGCGAGCAAGCCCGCTCCCACACTTGGTTTGTGCAGGACACAGAATCAGGGATCAACTCGATCCAATGTGGGAGCGGGCTTGCTCGCGAAGGGCGCGCCGCCGATATCACTCGCTGATGATGTCATCCTTGAACTGGTCTTTGACGTACGTGATCTCGGTGCGGCCGTGCGGCGCGGGCAAGCCGTCTTCACCCAGATTGACGAAGACAATCTTCTCCACCGTCAGGATGCTTTTGCGGGTGATCTTGTTACGCACTTCGCATTTCAGGGTGATGGAGGTGCGACCGAACTCGGTGGCGGTAATGCCCAGCTCGATGATGTCGCCCTGGCGCGAAGCGCTGACGAAGTTGATCTCGGAAATGTACTTGGTGACCACACGCTGATTGCCCAGCTGGACGATGGCGTAGATCGCCGCTTCTTCGTCGAGCCAGCGCAACAGACTGCCGCCGAACAGCGTGCCGTTGGGGTTGAGGTCTTCGGGTTTTACCCATTTGCGGGTGTGGAAATTCATCTTCACTCCTGAGCGTCTTGCCGAATGATGGGGGACATCATGGCAGAGCCCGACCTAGAGCTCTATCAAGCATCGACTATGGCCTCGATTACCGTTCAGACATTGACCAACAGAAACGCTTTGGAAGTATCGCTCACACGGCTATAATCGCCACCGTTTCAAAACGGTAACGTTCCATTGATACCGTTTTCCCGCCACCTGTCCGAGGGGCGCTGCAGCAGGTTCGACCTGTCAGGCTCGGATGGGGCGTTGCTTGACCGTGATCGGTCAGACACTAAACGCACAACGGCGCCCATTCGCATACATTACGAATGGAGGCTCATCATGAGCGCTGTTATCACGCCTGCAGATTTTAACGATTACAAAGTTGCCGACATGTCCCTGGCTGCCTGGGGCCGTCGCGAAACCATCATCGCCGAATCCGAAATGCCAGCCCTGATGGGTCTGCGCCGCAAGTACGCCGGTGAGCAGCCGCTCAAAGGCGCGAAGATCCTCGGCTGCATCCACATGACCATTCAGACTGCCGTGCTGATCGAAACCCTGGTTGCCCTGGGTGCCGAAGTTCGCTGGTCGTCCTGCAACATTTTCTCGACTCAAGACCAGGCCGCTGCCGCTATCGCTGCTGCCGGCATCCCGGTTTTCGCCTGGAAAGGCGAGACCGAAGAAGAGTACGAGTGGTGCTTGGAGCAAACCATCCTTAAAGATGGCGCGCCTTGGGATGCCAACATGATCCTCGACGACGGCGGCGACCTGACCGAGCTGCTGCACAAGAAATACCCGGCGATCCTGGACCGCGTCCACGGCGTCACCGAAGAAACCACCACCGGCGTTCACCGCCTGCTGGACATGCTGGCCAAGGGCGAGCTGAAAATCCCGGCCATCAACGTCAACGACTCGGTGACCAAGAGCAAGAACGACAACAAGTACGGCTGCCGTCACAGCCTGAACGACGCGATCAAGCGCGGCACCGACCACCTGCTGTCCGGCAAGCAAGCGCTGGTCATCGGCTACGGTGACGTGGGCAAGGGTTCGGCCCAGTCCCTGCGTCAGGAAGGCATGATCGTTAAAGTCTCCGAAGTTGACCCGATCTGCGCCATGCAAGCCTGCATGGACGGCTACGAGCTGGTTTCGCCGTTCATCGACGGTATCAACAACGGCACCGAAGCAAGCATCGACAAAGCGCTGCTGGGCAAGATCGACCTGATCGTGACCACCACCGGTAACGTCAACGTTTGCGACGCGAACATGCTCAAAGCCCTGAAGAAGCGCGCTGTTGTCTGCAACATCGGCCACTTCGACAACGAAATCGACACTGCTTTCATGCGCAAGAACTGGGCATGGGAAGAAGTGAAGCCACAGGTTCACAAGATCCACCGTACCGGCCCTGGCGCATTCGACGCACAGAACGACGACTACCTGATCCTGCTGGCCGAAGGCCGCCTGGTTAACCTTGGCAACGCCACCGGTCACCCAAGCCGCATCATGGACGGTTCGTTCGCCAACCAGGTTCTGGCGCAGATCTTCCTGTTCGGCCAGAAGTACGCCGACCTGTCGCCAGCCCAGAAAGCCGAGCGCCTGACCGTTGAAGTACTCCCGAAGAAACTCGACGAAGAAGTGGCCCTGGAAATGGTCCGCGGTTTCGGCGGCGTCGTGACTCAACTGACCAAGACCCAGGCCGACTACATCGGCGTGACCGTTGAAGGTCCGTTCAAGCCGCACGCATACCGCTACTGATTGGTTCTGCTGCCTGCTCTCCCTGTGGGAGCGGGCTTGCTCGCGAATGCGGTTTAACATTCAACATTGATGTCGACTGACCCACCGCTTTCGCGAGCAAGCCCGCTCCCACACTGGGATGTGCAAGCCTTCCAGGCTTACGTGTTTCCAAGGATATGACCATGTCCCAAGAACGTCGCTACAGCTTCGAGTTCTTCCCTACGAAGACCGACGCTGGGCATGAAAAACTGATCGCCACTGCCCGTCACCTGGCGACCTACAGTCCCGACTTCTTCTCCTGCACCTATGGCGCTGGCGGTTCTACCCGTGATCGCACCCTCAACACCGTGTTGCAGCTTGAAAGCGAAGTCAAAGTCCCTGCCGCACCGCATTTGTCCTGCGTTGGCGACAGCAAGGACGACTTGCGCGGCCTGCTGACCCAATACAAGGCGGCCGGCATCACCCGTATCGTTGCCCTGCGCGGCGACCTGCCTTCCGGCATGGGCATGGCCAGTGGCGAAATGCGCCACGCCAATGACCTGGTTGAATTCATTCGTGAAGAAACCGGCGATCATTTCCACATCGAAGTCGCCGCCTACCCGGAAATGCATCCGCAAGCGCGCAATTTCGAAGACGATCTGAACAACTTCGTGCGCAAAGCCAACGCTGGCGCCAACAGTGCGATCACCCAGTACTTCTTCAACGCCGACAGCTACTTCTACTTCGTCGAGCGTGTACGGGCAAAGGGCGTGAACATCCCGATCGTTCCGGGGATCATGCCGATCACCAACTACAGCAAGCTGGCGCGCTTCTCCGATGCCTGCGGTGCGGAAATCCCGCGCTGGATCCGCAAGCAGCTGGAAGCCTACGGCGACGACACCCAGAGCATTCAAGGCTTTGGTGAGCAAGTCATCACCGAGATGTGCGAACGCCTGCTGCAAGGCGGCGCGCCAGGGCTGCACTTCTACACGCTGAACCAGGCCGAACCGAGCCTGGCGGTGTGGAACAATCTGAAGTTGCCGCGCTAATAGTCGTTACCAGCAAGATCAAAAGGTCGCAGCCTGCGACAGCTCCTGCATCGGGCGTGTTTAACCCGTGTAGGAGCTGCCGCAGGTTGCGACCTTTTGCTTTTAACGCCCTTTTATTGTGCAGCACGAACAGAGTCAGAGCTTCTGGATCCCGTTTCTGGCTCTTTCCGGTTTCTCGTCGTAATCTCAAGCCATGCCTTTGATCGCGCAGCTACTAACCGTGTTTCTTTTTACTTGCCTGAGCTTCGCCGCTCGGGGCGAGAAGCTGCGCATTGTCACCGAACCCTGGGCGCCGTACGTGTATGAGGAAAACGGCAAATCCCTGGGGCTGGACTACGAAACCACCGCCATCGTCTTCAAACGCCTGGGCATCGAAGTGGAATGGCAGTTCCTGCCATGGAAACGCTGCCTGTCGATGCTCGAAACGGGCCAGGCAGATGGCGCCCTGGACATCTTCCACAGCGATGAGCGCGACGCCACCCTGCTCTACCCCGGCGAGCCGCTCTCGGAAGTGGAGTTCGTGATGTTCTACGCCAATGAGCGGCCGCACCCTTTTCGCAACCTGACCGACCTGAAGGGGCTTACCATCGGCACGTCCCCAGGCTATCTGTACAGCCAGGATTTCAGCGAATCGACCCTATTCACTCGCGAACCGGCGCCGACCCATGAAGCCAACTTCGGCAAACTGGTGCGCGGGCGGATCGACCTGCTGATCACTGATCGCCGGGTGGGTCAGCACTTGCTCGACCAATTGGGCATCCGCGACAAGATTACCGAGAACCCCACCGTCATCAGCCACCAGAGCCAGTTTCTGGCAGTACGCCGCAACGCCGGCATGGACTTGTTGGTGCAGCGCTTCGGCGCCGAGCTAAAACGCTTCAAGCGCGAGCCTGCGTACGCTGAATTGAGCGCCCGTTATGGCGCCAATCCGGCGGCCGAAGTAAAAACCCCTGGCACCACCGCCGCCCGGGAAAAAACCGTTGAGCAGCAGGAAAGCGGCGCGCAGTGATTGCTCTGTTATACTCCGGCCTTCCCGCCAGGCTCACGCCCGGACGCTCGGACTTGTTCAAGGCATCTCGAACCCGCTACAGCGCAGCTTTTCAGCCCGCGCGAGCACTCCAGACGAGCTTTCAAGCCCCAGCAGGACCGGACGGGATTGCGTTCCTCATAAACGCCATTCGCGCCAGGCAAGACTCCCATTGGGCCAAGCCCTAACTAAAACAGGATTACTCATGTCCTTTGCTTCCCTCGGTCTCTCCGAGGCTTTAGTCCGCGCCATCGAGGCAGCGGGCTATACCGAGCCTACTCCGGTGCAACAGCGGGCCATTCCCGCCGTGTTGCAAGGTCGCGACCTGATGGTCGCGGCTCAGACAGGTACTGGTAAAACCGGCGGCTTCGCCCTTCCGATTCTGGAGCGGTTGTTCCCCAACGGTCACCCGGACAAATCCCAGCGCCACGGTCCGCGCCAACCGCGCGTACTGGTCCTGACCCCTACCCGCGAACTCGCGGCTCAAGTACACGAGAGCTTCAAGGTTTATGCCCGTGACCTGAAGTTCGTCAGCGCCTGCATCTTCGGCGGCGTCGGCATGAACCCACAGGTTCAGGCCATGTCCCGCGGTGTCGACGTGCTGGTAGCCTGCCCTGGCCGCCTGCTCGACCTCGCCGGCCAAGGCAGTGTCGATTTGTCCCACGTGGAAATCCTCGTGCTGGACGAAGCCGACCGCATGCTCGACATGGGCTTCGTCCATGACGTGAAAAAAGTCCTGGCCCGTCTGCCGAGCAAACGTCAGAACCTGCTGTTCTCGGCGACCTTCTCCAAAGACATCACCGACCTCGCCGGCAAGCTGCTGCACAACCCGGAACGCATCGAAGTCACGCCGCCGAACACCACGGTCGAGCGGATCGAACAGCGGGTATTCCGTCTGCCAGCCAACCACAAGCGTTCGTTGCTGGCGCACCTGATCACCGCTGGCGCCTGGGAACAGGTGCTGGTGTTCACCCGCACCAAGCACGGCGCCAACCGCCTGGCCGAGTACCTGGACAAACACGGCCTCACCGCCGTCGCCATCCACGGTAACAAGAGCCAGAACGCCCGCACCAAAGCCCTGGCCGACTTCAAGGCCGGCGAAGTGCGCATCCTGGTCGCCACCGACATCGCCGCTCGCGGCCTGGACATCGACCAGTTGCCACACGTGGTCAACTTCGAACTGCCGAACGTCGACGAAGATTACGTGCACCGTATCGGTCGTACCGGCCGTGCCGGTCGTTCGGGCGAGGCGATCTCGCTGGTCGCTCCGGACGAAGAAAAGCTGCTCAAAAGCATCGAGCGCATGACCAAGCAGAAGATTGCCGACGGCAACCTGATGGGCTTCGATTCCAGCGCTGTAGAAGCCGAGAAGCCTGAAGTTCGCGAGCGTCCGGATGTGCGTAACCCGCGCAACCCACGTGGCCCGCGCGGCGACGGTCCGAACGGCACCGGCGGTGGCGGCGGTCGTAAAGACAAAGGCAAGGACAAGGGCGGCAAGGAAAAACCTGCTGCCACTGGCCGCGGCGATCGTCCGGCCCGTGAACACAAGCCACGCGAAGGCACTCCGGCCCGCGAACAACAGCGTCCAGCGCCACGCGCTGCCGCTGCAGACCGTGCTCCGGACGAGTTCCTGGACGACGATATCGATAACTTCGGTAACCGCGTCGACTATGTGCCTCAAGCCAAACCGGCTCAGGGTCGTGGCCGTCGTCCGGGTGCTCCGGCACAAGGCGCAGCAGCCGGCGCAGGCGCTCCGCGCACTGGCGGCAAGCCTCAGGGTCGTCAAAGCGGCCCGCGTAGCAGCGATGGCGCCACCACCGGCACGCCGCCCGCCAAGCGCAGCGGCCCACGCAACGGTGCTCCACGTGACGGCCAGGCCCGTCGCGAAGAGTCCCGCAACCGTCGCCCGGCTCGCGCCGACGACCAGCCGCGTTCGGAACCGGCCGTGCAAAACCCGCGCGGCCCGGCACCGAAGATCATCCATAAAGAGTCGAAAACCGATCGGTTCCCGACTCCTGAGCAACTGGATCAACTGCCAGGCCGTCCGCGCGGCGAAAAACCAGCGTTGCTGACTCGCAATCGCTGATTTAACGCTGTCATAAAAAATGCCCCTGATCGCGAGATCAGGGGCATTTTTTTCAGCCTTACAAAAAAACCTATGGGAGCGGGCTTGCTCGCGAAGGCGGTGTGTCATTCAGCATGTACATCAACTGATCCACCGCCTTCGCGAGCAAGCCCGCTCCCACAGGGATCTGTGGCGCGCGAAAGTTATATCGCTCTGATGCCTTCAAACGTGATGTACAGGTCAATAAGACTGGAGCCGGGAGCAAGTTTTCCGACTTGACCGAAATCCTCACGCCTGATCGTCGTCGTACCCTCGAATCCAGCACGGTAGCCACCCCAAGGATCCGCGCCCTCCCCTAAAAAGACCGCCTTGATCACGACCGCTTTCGTGACTCCACTAATCGTCAGATCACCCAATACATCGGCTGTCTGCTTGCCTTCGGAATTTTTCCCGGTGGGTTGGACACGGGTCGATACGAACCTGGCGTTGGGGTACTGGCTGATATTCAGGAACTCTTTATCACCCAGATGTTTGTCACGCTCCGCATGATTACTGAACAAACTGGAAGTGCGGACATTGACTTCAACCGTACTTTCTTCAACGTTATCGGCATCGAAGCTGAACTTGCCATCCATGTCCCTGAAAGTACCCGTGATGTAGCTGTACCCCAAATGGCTGACCTTGAAGTTCACGAAAGCATGCTGGCCTTCTTTGTCGAGGACATAGTCAGCGGCCATGGCCTGGCCACCAGCCAGCAGGACAGCGCCCATGGCGAGGGTAGAAACGGACTTTTTCAGCATATTCAAACCTTATATCAACGAGACAAAATCGAGAGTCAGTGCCCCCTCAACGTTGAACAGGAATATGCGTCGGGTTCGTTAACCAATGATTAATGAGGTCTGTAGGACGCGGCGTAGGAAACGTAACGACGCAGTGTACGAATTCACGAATACGATTCGCAGAAGCGCCGAATCCCGGGCAATAAAAAGCCCCGCAGGTCGAAAGATCGGCGGGGCTTTTTTGTGGGTGTAGCGCACTGCTTTTGTAGGAGCTGCCGCAGGCTGCGATCTATTAGGATCAATAGATCGCAGGCTTCGCCAGCTCCTACGGTCTCAGCCTTACTTCGCTTTCACACCTTCAAACGTAACGTACAGCTCAACTGCGTCGGACTGAGGACCCAGGTCTTTCTGCTTGCCGAAATCGGAACGCTTGATGCTGGTGGTGCCTTCGAAGCCGGCACGGTAGCCGCCCCATGGATCCTTGCCTTCACCCAGGAAAGTGGCCTTGACCACGATTGGCTTGGTCACGCCCATCAAGGTCAGGTCACCGGTCACGTCTGCAGTGTCTTTGCCAGCGGCGTTTTTGCCGGTGGATTTGACGCTGGTGGAAACAAACGTCGCTTTAGCGAATTTGCTCACGTTCAGGAAGTCACCGCTGGCAATGTGCTTGTCGCGCTCGGCATGGTTGGTGAACACACTGGCGGTGTTCACGTTGAACTCGATCTTGCTGGCTTCAGGCTTGGCAGCGTCGAAGCTGAACTTGCCGTCGATGTCCTTGAAGGTACCGGTGATGTAGCTGTAGCCCAGGTGGCTGATCTTGAAGTCAACGAAGGCGTGCTGGCCTTCTTTGTCGACGACGTAGTCGGCCGCCATTACGTTGGCGGACAGCAGAGCAGAACCGATTGCCAGAGCGGCGAGCGTTTTTTTCAACATGCTTTCTATTCCTTTGGAGTCGAGGTTGAACTTCAAGCTTTGCGGCCCAGCATTCGCGTCAGGGTCGCATCACGATCGATAAAGTGGTGTTTCAGTGCTGCCAACGCATGGAGACCGGAAAAAATTACCAGTGCCCACGCCAGATACAGATGAATCACACCGGCGGTGTCTGCCTGATCCGGTAGTCCGGAAACCAGTGCAGGAACTTCAAACAGGCCAAACACCGGAATCCCGACACCGTCTGCGGTGGAAATCAGGTAACCGGCAATCATCACAGCAAACAGACTGAGATACAGGATCGCATGGCCGAACGTGGCGCCAATACGCGTCATGCGGCTATAGCTTTCAAGCGCGGGTGGTGGCGGACTGATAAAACGCCACAGCACTCGTAGCACCATAACGGCTAACAACACCAGGCCAATGCTCTTGTGCAGCTCGGGCGCGTCTTTACGCCAGGTGCTGTAGTAGTCGAGACCGACCATCCACAAGCCCAACGCAAACAGGCCGAAGACTGCCAGCGCCACGCCCCAGTGCATGAAAATGCTGATCCAACCGTAGAGCGAAGAAGAATTACGTAGCTGCATTGCCCAAATCCTGTGAGAACTGCGACCAAGACTATCGAGTTATCTATCGAGATAAAGCGGAAAATTTCGCTTTGAAATATCGAGAAATACGATCAAGAGCCTGAAACAGGCGGGTTAAGGAAAGATTAACGTCGAAAATTGTGAGGAAAAATGAATACACACCAGAGAACACCTGCATCAAAAGGTGTATTTGATGCCTACCTGCGATTTTTTCCAGGCAAAAAAGCACGGTCTTTGAGCCGCGCTGTTTTTTACGCCTGAACGTCACTAACCCCGGTCTCAACATTAGTCGCCAGCGTGTCGCTGGATTATCAACTGGTTCGTTTTTCGCCTGAGCGGCGACTGGTGCCAGCTAGTTTCTAGCTCACCTGCGCTTTTTAAGCCATGCAATACATATGCATCGCCATTTCCTTATTTCAATTTGATTTAATGAGGACTCAACACTCATTTAGGAAAGGAAAAAATATGGCTATTACATACACGCCCTTTCAAGCAAGTGGCTCGCCGGTGCTGCCGCCCAATCAAACGATGTCACCAGGACAGTATCTTATGTCCCTGAATGGTCGATTCCGATTGCTATTGCAGGCAGAGGGCAACTTAATAATTACGGATAATGGTGAAGTAGTCTGGATCGCAGATGGAAGTCAGACTTATAGCAGGACCTTGCATCCAAAAAAAATGCGTGAGCCTCTGATGTTTGTGATCAGTAATAACGGCTTTCTTTATGATCCATCCCGGAGACGTTTATGGATTGCCGAGAGCACTCACAGCACTGACAAATCGCTGTGGTACAACACAAGTATGGTTATTCAAGATGACGGCAATCTGGTCATTTACGATCAGCGTACGGGAAATCTGTGCTGGGCTCGCTCTGGATTCGTCCCTGGTCGTATCCCAAAGGCAAAGGAAAGGTTCACCAGAGTGCTAGAAGATGGAACGGAGATTAAGACATGGAAGTTCTCGCTAGGCCCTCTCTAATAGTTCCTGGCAACTTATCGACTTATTAATTTTTGAAGGCTGGAGGTGGATTCAAGCACTCATAATAGTACGGATCAATCTGACATTTATATGCCAGTCGATGACCATAGCCTTTAGGAAAGAACTCACCACTCGCACAGCCAGAAAGTACGATTACTACTATTAATGCTACTAGCGCCTTCATATGTCCTCCATATTTCTTGAAGAGCATAGGTTTGTAGTTCACGCACGATCAATCATTTGCTTCTGATTATCTTGTGAGAAATATCTGACCCACCGCTAAATCCTGTAGGACGGCAATCGGATGAGCAAAAAAAAGCGCGACCCTCGGGCCGCGCTTTTTTTTACGCCTGAACGTTACTGAGCCTTGGTCTCAGTAGTCGCAGCCGGTTTGCTCGCTGGCTTCTTCGCCAGCTCAGCTTTCTTTGCTGGAGTCTTGGCCGGAGCTTTTTTCGCTTCGGTCTTGGTTACCGGTTTGGCTGGAGTTTTAGCCGGAGCCTTCTTCGCTGGCTCGGCTTTCACCGGTGCCACTGGTTTCGGCGCCTCAACCGGAGCAGGTGCTGCTGCCGGTGCTGGCGTTGGAGCCGGAGCAACCGGAGCCACTGGCTCTGGCGCCTTGACCGGTGCCGTTTTGTCGTCAGAACCACCGAACAGGTTGGTGAAGAAGTTACCTTTCTTCGCCGCTACCGCCCCAGCCGCAACAGCGGTCGCCGCCGGAACAACTTTCGCCGGTTCAAACGACTTGCCGGCCATCAGGTCTTCTACCTGACTGGTCGCCCGCTGACCGGTGCGCAATGCGCCTTCCAGGGTGCCTGGGTACAAGGTGTCGGTGTGTTCGCCAGCAAAGACTACACGCTGAATCGGACGCTCCCACAGGCGCCAGTACTTGCTGATCTGGCCAGGACCGAAGGCCAGGTAAGCGCCGCCCATCGATGGGTCGTTGCTGTAACGGCGGATCTCATAACCGGTGAACGCACCGCGTGCCTGTGGATAAAAGGCGTGTAGACGGATCAGCACCTGATCGGCGATCTGCTTGTCGCCGAAGGCTTGCATCACGCGCGCGTTGTCGCCGGACAGGTTGATCACCACGTTGGCGCCGCCCTTCATCGCCGGTTCAACCCACAACATGCCCAGGCCGGTGTTGCTGTAGATCTCACCGGTCATCCGCGACTTGCTTTCCCACACTGGCGTCTTGAACTTCAGCATGATCTGGTCGCGCCAGCCGTAGTTGGTGCCTTTGATCGCGCCCATGTGCTGGGCATCCAGCGACGGAGTCATCTGGATCTTGTTCAGTGCGCGCAGGGGCACGGCCACAACGACGTAATCAGCCTGGTAGCCAACGCTGCCGACTTTGACGGTCACGCCGTCCTTGTCCTGGCTGATCGCCGAGACCGGGGAGCTGGTCTTGATGGTTTTCAGTTGCTTGACGAAAGCCTGTGCCAGCACCGGGCTACCGCCGGGCAGGCGTGAAGCGCGCAGGTCACGGTCGGCAACGCCACGGTAAACGCGGCTTTGCTGTGCGAAGTACAGCAGCGACAGGCGCGACGGTTCGTCATAACGGGTACGAATCTGCTGATTCACCAACTGACGTGTCGTGGCCGGCAGATTCAGGCGGTCGAGCCAGTTGGACACGCTGATCTGGTCCAAAGCGAACAGTGTGCTGTTGGCCGCCGGGTTCTGCGGGTCTTCGATCGAGCGTGCCAGATCGTCCAGGGTCTTTTCGTAGCGCTTGAGCGCGTCGCTGGTGGCCGGCTGCTTGGTGGCCAGATCGGCGGCGGTGTAATACTCACCGTCAATCAGGTAGCCCGGGGTCCGCACGAACTCTGGGGCTGGCGTGGTGCTCAGCTTGAAGGTCGAGACGTACTTGTTCAGAACCGGTTGGGTCTTGTCGTTGCCGATCCACTCACTGGTGGCCATGCCCGAGCGACCGCCCAGGCTCGGTTTGGCTTCCAGCAGGGTGACCTGCCAGCCCTTGTTTTGCAGTTCGTAAGCCGCCGTGAGGCCAGAGAGCCCTCCGCCGATCACGATCGCCGTTTTATCCTTGGCCAGCGCAGACACGCTGAACAGCCCCAACATCACCAGCGCACAGGCGCGCAGCCAACCAGCAGACATTCAGCGAACTCCGGAAATACACGAGGAAAATAGCGGTTTTGCGAGCCAGACGGCTCAAAGAACCGCGAAGAATACGTCAGCCATCAAAAGGCCGCCAGCGACGTCTATCCACCTATACAAAGTAGCTCAATCGACACAATGGGTTGTCCCCACGTCACGCATTGCATAGGCTTGCGCGATTGTTTGCCCGCGCACCCAGCGAGCCGCCTCGAGGAGACTGAAAATGGGCCTGAATGATCAGTGGATGCAACGCGACCTCGCGGTGTTGTGGCATCCCTGCACCCAGATGAAAGACCACGAACAGCTGCCGCTGATCCCGATCAAGCGCGGTGAAGGGGTCTGGCTGGAAGACTTCGAAGGCAAACGCTACCTCGATGCCGTCAGCTCCTGGTGGGTCAACGTGTTTGGCCATGCCAATCCGCGGATCAACCAGCGCATCAAGGATCAGGTCGATCAGCTGGAGCACGTCATCCTTGCCGGTTTCAGTCATCAGCCAGTGATCGAGTTGTCCGAGCGTCTGGTGAAGATGACGCCGGAAGGCCTGACCCGGTGTTTCTACGCCGATAACGGTTCGTCCTGCATCGAAGTCGCGCTGAAAATGAGCTTTCACTATTGGCTCAACCGCGGCCAGCCGAACAAGAAACGCTTCGTCACCCTGACCAACAGCTACCACGGCGAGACCATGGCGGCGATGTCGGTGGGCGATGTGCCGCTGTTCACCGAAACCTACAAGGCGCTGCTGCTGGACACCATCAAGGTGCCGAGCCCCGATTGCTACCTGCGCCCGCAAGGCATGAGCTGGGAAGAACATTCGCGCAACATGTTCGCCGCCATGGAACAGACCCTGGCCGAGAACCACGACAGCGTCGCGGCCGTCATCGTCGAGCCCCTGATCCAGGGCGCCGGCGGCATGCGCATGTACCACCCGGTTTATCTGAAGCTGCTGCGCGAAGCCTGCGACCGCTATGGCGTACACCTGATCCACGACGAAATCGCCGTCGGCTTCGGCCGCACCGGAACGATGTTCGCCTGTGAACAGGCCGGCATCCGCCCGGACTTCCTCTGCCTGTCCAAGGCCCTGACCGGCGGCTACCTGCCGTTGGCGGCCTGCGTGACCACCGAAGATGTCTACAGCGCTTTCTACGACGACTACCCGACCCTGCGCGCCTTCCTGCATTCCCACAGCTACACCGGCAATCCGCTGGCGTGCGCGGCGGCATTGGCGACGTTGGATATCTTCGAAGAAGACAACGTCATCGAGAACAACAAGGCACTGGCCCAGCGCATGGCCACCGCCACCGCGCATCTGGCCGAGCACCCGAACGTTTCGGAAGTGCGCCAGACCGGCATGGTGCTGGCCATCGAGATGGTCAAGGACAAGGCCACCAAGGAAGCTTATCCATGGCAGGAACGTCGCGGCTTGAAAGTGTTCCAGCATGCGCTGGAGCGTGGTGCTTTACTTCGACCGTTGGGCAGCGTGGTGTACTTCCTGCCGCCGTACGTGATCACGCCTGAACAAATCGACTTTCTGGCCGAAGTGGCGAGTGAAGGTATCGACATCGCGACTCGCGACAGCGTCAGTGTTTCCGTGCCGAAGGACTTTCACCCGGGCTTCCGCGATCCGGGCTGATTGGCAACGCTCGTTCCCACGCTCTGCGTGGGAATGCAGCCCGGGACGCTCCGCGTCCCAAAAGCGGACGCAGAGCGTCCGGTGAGGCATTCCCACGCAGAGCGTGGGAACGATCAATTCAGTAGAGACCCAGCATGAGACTGTCCCGCTTCTTTATCGACGCCCCCTTGAGCACTGGCGAACACGAGTTGCCCGAGGCCCAGGCCCATTACATCAGCCGCGTGCTGCGCATGGCCGAGGGTGATGCGCTGCAACTGTTCGACGGTTCGGGCCATGAGTTCCGCGCCACGCTGGTGGAGGTCGGCAAAAAGCGCGTCGTCGTGCAGATCGATGAAAGCTTCACCGGGCAGGTCGAGTCGCCTTTGCAGATCCATCTCGGCCAGGGCTTGTCCCGTGGCGAGCGGATGGATTGGGCGATTCAGAAAGCCACCGAGTTGGGCGTCACGGAAATCACCCCGATTTTTAGCGACCGCTGTGAAGTCCGGCTGAAGGATGAGCGCGCCGACAAGCGCCTGATGCACTGGCGCCAGGTTGCGATCAGCGCTTGCGAGCAGTGCGGGCGTTCACGGGTGCCAGTGATTCATCCGCCGCTGCTACTGGCGGATTGGTTGAAGCAGACTCAAGCAGAATTGAAGTTGGTGCTGCATCCGGTGGCCGAACCATTGGTGAGTCATGCGAAGCCTGCGACGCTGGCGTTTTTGATCGGCCCGGAAGGCGGGTTGTCCGATGCGGAAGTCGAGCAGGCCAAGGCTGGCGGTTTTCACGCCGCCCGCCTCGGCCCTCGCGTGTTGCGCACCGAAACCGCGCCGGTGGTGGCGTTGGCGGTGGCCCAACAACTGTGGGGCGACTTCTGACCCCATGATCGTTCCCACGCTCTGCGTGGGAATGCCTCAAGGGACGCTCTGCGTCCAGTGACGCGGAGCGTCATGGGCTGCATTCCCACGCAAAGCGTGGGAACGATCATTCAGGAGCTATTGCACCGGATCACTCACTGGCTTGGCGATGATTGCCTTCAGCTCGCTGGTCATCGGGAATTCCAGGTTCAGGCCTTTGGGCGGAATCGGCTGTTGGAACCAGCGGTTGTAGATGCCGTTGATTTCCCCTGAGCTGTACAGATCAGCGAGTGTCGAGTTCACCAATTCGAGAAACTGCGGGTCACCCTTGCGCACCATGCAACTGTAGATTTCCCGCGACTGCTCCTCGCCCACCACAACCCAGTTATGCGGATCGCGGGCCTTGGCGCGTTCGCCGTAGAGCAGCGCGTCATCCATATAGAACGCCGCCGCCCGACCCGACTGCAGCATCTGGAACGCTTCGCCGTGGTCCTTGGCGCTGATCACAAACATATCGATCTTGTGATCGACGTTGTAGCTCTTCAGAAACCGCTCGTTGGTGGTGCCGGCGGTGGTCACGACGTTCTTGCCGCGCAGGTCGGCGAAGCTTTTTATGCCGCTGTCTTTCGAAGTGAGCAACTGCCCCTTCACGTAGATAAACCCGTAGGAAAACGCCACTTGCTGCATGCGTTCGGCGGTCACGCCGGTGGAGCCGCATTCAAGGTCGACCGTGCCGTTCTGCACCAGCGGAATGCGCGTTTGCGAGGTCACCAGGTTGTACTTCACCTGCAGATCCGGCAGTTCAAGCTTTTGCTTGATGCGCTCGACAATCTTGCTCGCCAGGTCCACCGAATAGCCCATCGGCTGCCCCGTGTGATCACCCACGTAGGAGAACGGCACCGACGCGTCGCGATAACCCAGGGTGATGCTCTTGGCATTGGCGACCTTGTTCAGCGTGCCGGTCAGCGGCGCTTCGTTGGCCTGGACCTGACTAGTGAGCAGCAGGCCGAGGGTGCAGCCGATCAACGTGATTTTTTGCATTGTTATTCTCCGTTGTGGGTTTAAACGATTAGCGGCGGGCGGCGATCACGGTGATTTCCACCAGCACCTCTGGGCGGGCCAGTTGCGCCTGCAAAGTAGTGCGGGTCGGCGCCTTGCCCGGTGACAGCCACTGCGACCAGACCTCGTTCATGGCGGCGAAATCGCGGCCAATGTCGTTCAGGTAAATGGTCGCGTTGAGCAGATGATCCTTGTCGCTGCCAGCCTCGGCCAGCAACGCGTCGATCTTCGCCAGCACTTCGGCGGTTTGGCCGGTGACGTCGGTGCTGTCACCCGGAACCTGTCCCGAGAGAAACACCAGATCGCCAAAGGTCACCGCGCCAGAGAGCCGGCTGTTGCTGTTGATACGGTTGATGCTCATCGGTTTTTCCTTTTCAAGTCAGGCGACGCGGGGGCGAGGCCCTGCATTTCGATTGAAGGTGTGCGCCGGGCGATCAACTCGCTGAGCAACCGGGCGCTGCCACAGGCCAGGGTAAAACCCAGGGCGCCATGGCCGAGGTTGAGCCAGAGATTGCGGTATGCCGTGGCGCCGATCAACGGCACGCCGCTGGGGGTGGCCGGGCGCATGCCGGCCCATTCGATGGCGGCGTCGTAATCGCCGGCATTCGGTAGGGTTTCCTGCGCCTGGCGCTTGATCAGCGAAAGGCGTTTGGGGTCGAGCGCCGGGTCGAAGCCGACGATGTCGACCATCGCCGCTACGCGCAGTTGGTCACCGATACGGGCGTAAACGATCTTGCGGTTGTAATCGGTGATGCTCAGCTCCGGCGCACGATGTTCGGCGCGGATGGGCAAAGTCAGGCTGTAGCCCTTGAGCGGATACAGCGGCAGGTTCATGCCCGGCAATGCCAGCGCCGGGCTGCGATGGCCGGCGGCAATCACCAGTTGCTCGACCGGCAGCACTTGCGAACCCATTTCGACGGCCTGCACCGCACCGTCCGCGTGGCGAATGCCGGTGACCTTGCGGCCGAGCAAAAACTCGCACCGCCCCGACGCCTGGAGCCTAGCCATCAATCGCTGGCAGAAAGCATGGCAATCAGCGACTTCTTCGTCGGGGGTATAAATCGCGCCCACAAACGGCGCCTCAGCGAGTGCGGGCTCGAGTTGTGCGCATTCGGCCCGCGACAGCACGTGTTGCTGTTGCGGATCGGCCAGGCCATGGCGCGCATGCTCGAAACTCGCGGTTTCACGAAACGTCACCAGTTTGCCGTTGCGCCGCCAGTCGAATCCGTCAAGACGGTCTTCTTCGCGCCAGCCTTGCAGTGTGGACTGGCTCAGCAGCGCCAGACGCAGCAGGTGCGCGCCGTTGCGCTGATTCACCGAACGACGGCAAGCCGCCAGGAAGGACGCCATCCAGCGCCATTGAGCCGGGTCCAGGCGCGGGCGCAGCTTCAACGGCGAATCACCGCGCAGCATCCAGCCCAGCGCCTGAAGCGGTACGCCGGCATCGGCCAGCGGCGCGACGTAACGGTAGGACAACTGGCCGCCGTTAGCGAAACTGGTCTCGCTGCCCAACGAATCCCGGGCCTCGATCAGCGTCACGTCGATGCCGTCGCGCACCAGTGCGTAAGCCGTCGTCAGCCCGATGACGCCGCCACCGATGATGCAAACCCGCTGAGCCATGTCTGTCCTTAACCGTTGTTGAAACAGGCTTCAGGTTAGGACCAGGTGACAGGCGTTGAACAATGCATAAAGATGCTTGACCCATAAACAAAGGTTATGGACTTGCCATGCGACTGCGACACATCGAGATTTTCCAGGCCATTCGCCAGACCGGTTCGGTCAGTGGCGCCGCGCAATTGCTGCACGTGTCGCAGCCGGCGGTGAGCAAAGTGCTGCAACACGCCGAGCAGCAACTGGGCTTCCCGCTGTTCCTGCGGGTGCGCGGTAAATTGCAGGCCACGCCCGAAGCGCTGGAGCTTGAGCGCGAAGTCGACAAGGTCACCGAAAGCCTGCAAGGCGTGCGACGTCTGGCCCAGAGCCTGCGACGCGAGCCGGGTCACAGCGTACGGATTGGCGCGATCCCGGCGCTGGCCTTGTCGCTGCTGCCGCCGGCCATCAACGAATGGACGCAACGCTACCCGGACATCGTCTGCGAGCTGTCCAGCGCCCACAGCCGTGAGCTGATGCAGAATTTGTTGATGCGCGAAGTGGATGTCGCACTGACCTTGCAGCCGCCGGATCACCCGGGCCTGAAGGCACAGGTGTTGGCTTGCGGGGTTTTGGTGGCGCTGGCGCCGCTGGGTTATTGGGCCGACGACGCCTTGGGCCAACCATTGCCATTGAGCGAACTGGCCGGCGCGCCGCTGATCGGCCTGTCCAGCGCCGATCCGCTGGCGGCCAGGCTCGACAGCTACCTTGAGGCGGTCGAGCCGCCACCACGGGTTCGCATCGCCGTGCAGACCTATTCGCTGGCGCGGGCGATGGTTGAATCCGGCGCCGGGCTCGCAGTGATCGACCCGTTTACCGCGCTCGGCGCCTCCCCCGCCGCCACGGCGATTCGACCTCTGGCACCCGCGCTACCGATCACCTTGTATGCGATAACCCGCGCCGACGAATCGCCGCCCCACACCCTGAGCGACTTGTTGCAGGTGTTCAGCCGACGGGCGCAGGCGCAGCTGGATCACCTGTATCCCTGTGGGAGCGGGCTTGCTCGCGAAAGCGGTGGATCAGTCAGCGATGATGTCGACTGACCTGACGCTTTCGCGAGCAAGCCCGCTCCCACAGGTTTTGCAGGTAGCTGCAGTGCGGTCTACACGACGTAAAACATAATCGCCACGAAGTGCAGCAAACTCCCGGCAATCACGAACAGATGCCAGATCCCGTGGGCATGGCGCAAACGACTGTCCAGCGCAAAAAAGACAATGCCCACGGTGTACAGCACGCCGCCCGACGCCAGCCAGGCGAAACCTGTACTGCCCAACGCCGCCAGTAACGGCTTGACCGCCACCAGCACGATCCAGCCCATCACCGCGTAGATCACGATCGACAGAATCCGCGCTTCCGAGCGCGGTTTGATTTCTTGCAGGATGCCGATCAGCGCCAACCCCCAGACAATTCCGAACAGCGTCCAGCCCCACGGCCCACGTAGCGTCACGAGACAGAATGGCGTGTAACTGCCGGCAATCAACAGGTAGATCGAAAAGTGATCGACCTTCTGCATGATCGCTTTCTTGCGTCCACGCACGCTGTGGTAAACGGTCGACGCGCTGTAAAGCACCAACAAGGTGAACCCGTAGATCGCCACGCTGACAATCTTCCACGGGCTGCCGTCCATGCCGGCGATCACCAGCATCCACACCACCCCGACCACCGCTGCCACCGCCCCGACCAGATGCGTCCAGGCGTTCAATCTTTCCCCGTGATACATGTGTTGCTCACCTCAAGATGTAGGAGCTGTGTAGGAGTTGTCGAGTGAAACGAGGCTGCGATCTTTTGATCTTAATTTTCGGCGCCCTTGAAGATGCCGAAGATCAAAAGATCGCAGCCTTCGGCAGCTCCTACAAAAGCCATCGAGCCAAACGTCAGCCAATTGGGCACAATCGAACGATTCGAATAAGAGTCTGGCCCATGCTGATCGACGAAGAGTTGACCCTGAAAAAACTCGAGGTGTTCCTGGTCTTCATGCGCACCGGCAACCTGGCCCGCGCCGCTGCCGAGTTGCAAACCAGCAACGTCAGCGTGCACCGAGCGATCCATTCCCTGGAAAGCGCCCTGCGTTGCCCGCTATTCAAACACGAAGGTCGCAACCTGACCCCACTCGAAAGCGCTTATGTGCTGGAAGAACGCGCGCAGAAGCTGATTCAGGACGTGGTCGAAACCGTGCGCCTGACCCGCGAAGCCGCCGGGTTCTCCGCTGAGCGCTTCAAGCTTGGTTCGCTGTATTCACTGACGGTGAAAACCGTGCCGCAGCTGATCATGGGCCTGAAGATTCGCCGCAGCGAACTCAACATCGACCTGATCCTCGGCTCGAACTTCGACCTGCTGTACAAGCTCAAGAACATGGAAGTCGACGCGATCCTGGTGTCGCTGGACGAGAGCGTCAACGACCCGGACTGCGAGCAGATTCAGCTGTTTTCCGACGACATCTTTCTTGCCACACCGGCTGATTCAAGGTTTGCCCAACGGACCGAAGTCGACCTGGCCGAAGTGCGCGACGAGACATTCATTACGCTGACCCAGGGCTTTGCCACGCACCAGGACGGTAATCGGGTGTTCAAGCAGGCGGGGTTCGAACCGAAGGTGGCGATGCAGGTCAACGACATCTTCACCTTGCTGAGCATGGTCAGCTCGGGCGTGGGTTATGCGTTGCTGCCGGGACGGATTGCGGCGGTGTATGAGAACCGGGTGAAGCTGATTCCGCTGCAGGAAAAGTATCGGTTGCAGCAGCACATTGGGGTGGTGTTTTTGAAGGCCAAGGAGCGGGATCCGAATTTGTTGGCGTTGCTGGCGGAGTGTCGGATGTATGCCAATCGAAATGCTGCGGTGTGACTAAGAACCACCCCTCACCCCAGCCCTCTCCCCAGTGGGGAGAGGGGAAAGGGAGCCGATCTCCATGGTTTTCAAAACCTGAGTTCGACTCGATATTTCAGGTCGCAGTATTTCTAAAGAAATCCCGGATCAGTTCCCTCGCCCCCCTGGGGAGAGGGTTAGGGTGAGGGGTCGATCTTGAGTCCTACCCCACAATCCCGCGAACAATGAAGTACAACAACGAAGGCCCCAGCAAGCACCCAAGCCCGGTGTGGAACGTCGCCGTCAACGCGCCATAAGGCACCAACCGCCGATCCGTCGCCGCCAACCCCGCCGTCACACCGCTCACAGTGCCAGCCAACCCACCAAACACCATCGCCGAGCGCGGGTTATCCAGCCCCATCCATTTCGCCGCCATCGGTGTGCCGACCATCACAAAAATCGCCTTGATCAACCCGGTGGCAATCGACAACGCCACCACATCCGAACTCGCACCAATCGCCGCCCCAGTCACCGGCCCGACGATATAAGTCACCGCACCCGCGCCGATGGTGGTCATGCTGATCGCATCGCGATAACCGAACGCCCAGGCCATGCTCGCGCCAACAATGAACGGCAGGATCGTGCCCAGCAGCAGCGCAATCACGCCGATCAAACCGGCCTTTTTCGCTTCGGTGGCTTGCACTTCGAATGCCGTGGCAACAATCGCAAAGTCCCGCAGCATCGCGCCGCCCATCAGACCGATGCCGGAAAACAGCGTCAAATCCGCCAAGCCTTTTTGCCCGCCCGTCATCGTGCCGCCGACCCAGGCCAGAACAAGCCCGATGACGATGGCAATTGCCGAACCGTGAATCCGTCCGAACGTCAGGCGCTTGGACAGCACCACCGACACCCACATGATCACGCCGACAAACGCGAACGCCGTCACCAGACCGTTATGTTCCAGACCTTTCTCAATGAGATCCCACATATCAACGACCTCCTACTGGCGTGCCGACCGGCGTTATGTCCGCCGGTTCATCGGGCAAGGGTTCGCCTTTGTGAGTCCGGCTGATCAGCGCAATGGTGCAACCGCAGATCACCACCGAGCCGATCGCCGCCAGCACCGCCACGGGGCCACCGTGCAGGGCGGTGACGACGTTCTGTTGCGCAGCCATCGCGACCACCACCGGAATGTACATGGCGCCCCAGAAGCCGACGCCCATCTCGCAATCCTTGGTCATGCCGCCGTGCTTGTGCATCCACAACCGCGCGCAGATCAACAGGATCATCGCGATCCCGACGCCGCCGACGTTTGATTTCACGCCCAGCAACACGCCAAGCATGTCGCCCACGATCACCCCTGCCAGCGTACAAATCGCCAACAGCGCCACACCGTAAATAATCATTGTTGTTGTCCTCAAAGTGCATCGTCGAATGTTGTTTTTGTTGTTCGAAGGCCTGAGTCGGTGTTCTAGGGTTGGCGGCTTCCCTCCTCACGCAACAGCGCCTGCAAGGTATCGAGCCGCGCACCGTCGAAGGCAATCACGGTGCCCTGCTCGAACACCCGGCGCGCCAGCCCGGTCAGCACCGCACCGGGCGGCAGTTCGATCTGTAGACGTACGCCGCGCTCGTAGGCGCTTTGTACCGTGCCGCGCCAATCCACCACGCGGCACATGTTGAACGCCAGGTCGTCGCGCAAGGCTTCAATGTTGCTGACAGGCCGGGCGCGACTGCCGCTCAGATAGCCCAGCGTCGGTGTTTTCAGCTGCACCTTGGCGAAGGCATCGGCCAGGGTTTTCGCAGGGGCTTCCAGCAGCGGGCAGTGAGACGGCACGCTGACGGCCAGACGTTTGGCCAGCCCTGCACCGCGACCTTTCGCCAAGTCGGCGACCGCTTTCATCGCACCATCGCTGCCGGCAATCACCACCTGGTTATCGGCGTTGATGTTGGCCAGGTAAACCGGTGTTGCGCCGCTGTGAACCTGCGCCAGCAACGCTTCCACCGTGGCCAGGTCCAGACCGATGATCGCGGTCATGCCATAGCCTTGTGGATAAGCCTGTTGCATCAACTCACCGCGCAGGCTGACCAGATGCAGCGCATCGCTGAAACTCAAGGCACCCGCAACCACTGCCGCCGGATAGGCGCCGATGGACAATCCCGCCACGTAATCCGCCGTCATTAACAACTGGCGTGAAGCCGCGACGCCGGCGATCAGCAAGCTGAGTTGAACCGCTCTTGTCGACTTCAGCGCTTCGGCAGAATCCAGAAGAAAAGCGTCTTCCCCGAGGACTTCACTTGCCTCGATCACAGTTTCCCGAGGCAAACGATGAAGCATGCCTGGCTGCTGCGCGCCCTGGCCCGGAAACACTAGCAAACTGCTCACGCTGCTTGCTCCTGCGGGTTCCACGGATTGGTGACCAGGCAGGCTTCACTGGCGTTTTTGAGCAGGACCCGTTGCGACGGACCGGCCCATTCGCGCAAGGCGACTGCTCCGAATGGAGTCTGCAACTGCAGGTCCACCTGGCAGACAGCAGCATCAAGAATCTTCACCAGTGACTGCGCTTGCATACGCTCCAACGGCTGCGGTGTACGCAGGATCAAGTCGAGATCGCTGCCCTCATGCAATGCCTGAAAACCGCTGGCCAATTCAAACCCGGCGCTGCCGCTGACACCCCACACCCACTCACAGGAATCGAGCATCGGACGCAGTTGATTGAGGGCGCGCACTGCCGGTAAATTCCGATCAAGCGCGACATGACAAAGCGCTTCCGGCCGAACTTGGCGCTGGATTGCATCGACCGACATCACCGTTGCATAACGCTGCTCACGCAAACGTCCACGCACGCCGACCGCGATGTGATTCGCCGCGCTCAACGCACGCCGAACCACCACCGGTTGACCCGCACGGATCGACTCGATCACCCACGAAGGTGCATCCGCAGGCAACTGCTCCGGGGTCATCCCCCAGAGCAGGTCGTGGGCGAGAAGCGTGTTCACCACTGCTCTCTCAGCAATTGGCGAACCTGGCTCGACGCCGCACGGTTGCTCGCGCCCAAGCGGCTGCTCAGGTCGCGCCCTTTCGCGGCGACATCACCAATCGCCTGATTCAGGCATTCAGTCACCCGCGTCAGATCCGCCGCCGTCGGCTGCTCGATCTGTTCCACCGACAAGGTTTCCCAGAGCAGTCCAAGACTCGCGTAGCTGTCGATGTCATAGGCCATCGGCGGCACGCTGGCGGCCAGTGCTTCGAGTTCTTCAATACTGCGCAACGTCACCCGCGCCGCCGACGCCTTGCCCATCGCATGCACCATCACGCCTGGATCGCGCAGGGCAATCAGCCGATTGGCCTGATACCCATGCGCCAGAAACGCCCCGGACATTGCCTTGCCCACCAGCAACCCGATCACGGCATGGCCGGCCAGTCGAGCGCGGGCATAGCTGTCGGCGGCACCGGCCAAGGCCTGATGAATGCCGAGCGCTTCTTCGCGCCGACCGTAGGCCTGACTCGGCACATCGACGATGGCGATCAAGGCACGTTTCTGCGAATTATTCAGATCCGCTGCGATGACTTCATCCACGGCTTTGGCCAGCCCCCAACCTTCCAGCAGACCGACCTCGCCATTGCGGGCGCGGACGAAACGGTTGTCGGGATCAGCCACCACCGCGATAAAGCGAACGGGTTGGTCACCCAACACACCGTCGGCAACCTTCAACGAAGCGGGCAAACCATCGACCGGTTTGGCGCCCGCACTCAAGGCGTTGAACCAGTTCAAACCTCTCAGGGAATACGAACTCATGAGCGCTCTCCTTGATACAGATCGCGAACCGTTGACGGCTCGATTTGCGGCTCGGCGTCCAGACGGGCCAGTCGTTGCAGGAACAGCTCGGCCTGACGGCTGCGTTGCTGTTCCGGCAAACCTTGCTTAAGCAATTCACTGACCTGCTGCTGAATCTGCGCCACATCATCGGCGACATATCGGTCAACAAGACCACTGGCAAAACGTTGCTCGCCTCCGGTCAGGCTCCAGATGAAAGGACGATCACGGGAGTCGTATTCCTCAAGCCCGGCTTCCTGTTCGATCACTTGCGGACCGTTGAGGCCAAGCCGCGCTTCCTGAGTGACCAGCAAGTAACTGCACAACCCGGCGGCAATCGACATCCCGCCAAAGCAGCCAACGCTGCCCGCCACCACACCCACAACAGGCTGGTATTGGCACAGATCGACAATCGCCGCATGAATATCGGCAATCGCCGCCAGCCCAAGGTTGGCCTCCTGCAAACGCACGCCACCGGTTTCCAGCAGCAACACGGCGCGGGTCGGAATGCCTTCGCGGTTGTCTTCGGCGGCGAGTTCCAGCGCACCGGCAATCTTCGCCCCGCCGACTTCACCGAGGCTGCCGCCCTGGAATGCACCTTCGATGGCGGCGATTACCACCGGCAATCCACCGATGCTGCCCTTGGCGATGACTACGCCGTCATCCGCTTGCGGTACCACGCCCTGGCGCGACAGCCATGGCGACATGACGCGTTGAAACGGGTCGAGTAGTTCGCGGAAGGTGCCGGCGTCGAGCAAGGCTTTCGCTCGTTGTCGGGCGCCGAGTTCGACGAAGCTGTGTTTGTTGAGGAGATCAGTCATGGCTGATCTCCTCAAAGCCTTGCTCCAGACGTAAGCGCACCACTCCCGGTGTGGCGCCGAAATCGTGGATATCGATGGCCATTGCCGGTGGCGTCTGACCGTCGAACATCCGCGCGAACAGATGCTGCCAGCGTTGTTCTGCGCCGTTGACCGAGGTCTGCACCTTGATCGTCAGTTTGCCGGCCTGGCCTGGCTCGATCAGCACTTCCAGATCGCCCGAGCCGACACAGCCCACCAGCGTCCGGCCGCGTGGCGGCTGCCCGGCGGGGAATTCAAAAGATAAGGTTTCCATCAGAAAGCTCCGGATTCGAGGCGGTCGATGAACAAGCAAGCGGCGAGCAAGTCAGCAGCACCGCCGGGCGAGGCGTTCAACGCGATCAGTTGTTCATCCAAGACATGCAAACGACGGCGACCGGCGAGGCTGGCACTGCCACCCGCATCGAGCACGGCTTGGGCGCCGAGTTGCATGGTCTGCAGGCCTTGTTCACCGGCGCGGTAGAGCACGCAGGTGTCGGCCAGACTCGTCATGATCGCCAGCAAGGCATCGAGCCGGGCGTTCTGCTCGCCATGACCGGCGGCGCGGCTGAGTTTGAGTTGCGGCAGCGCCCGTTGAATCACCGCCGGGAAGCCGAGCTGTGCTTCTTCACGGGCACCGCGTGCGCCATAGCGCTGGGCGACTTGCGCGCCGTGGCTCAGAGGACGCGGCGCGTAACGGTCGTCGAGCAAGGCCAGACGTGCGGCGCGCAAAGTGATCGAGCCTGCTGCCGTGGATTCGGGCTCCAGCGCAGCCGCCGCGACCAACAGACCCAACGCCCAAATCGCCCCGCGATGGGTGTTCACGCCGCCCGTGGTGGCGAGCATCACTTCCTCGCCTTCACGACCGATCAGGCCAATGGCTTCGCGCAGCGGCAAACCGACTTCGCCGAACTCGATGGCGGCCTCCGCCATTTCCTTGAACGCAGGCCACAGGGACAGCGCCGAGGCGTGCATCAGCCCGAGGTGCAAATCGGTGTGCGCGCCATTGCCGCGACGGTCGACCAGCGCCGGTTTCGGCGACAGGTCCGCTTCGTCGATCAGTGCGTCCACGGCCAGATCTGCCAGCCGCTCAGCCAGGGACAGGGTTTTCGGTTGCAGGTTGAATGCGTGCATTACCAGCTCCTGAACTTGGCGGGCGGGTTGTAGAGGCCACCGGACCACTCGACCAGATCGGCCACGCTTTTGGCGGCGAGCAATTCGCGAGTGGCGTCGGTGCGGCGGATGCCGAGGTCTTCGGGCAAGGCGATCAGGCCTTCGCGGCGCATGCGCGCGGTGTCTTTCGGGTTGTGGCGCAGGCCGATGACGGTGACTCCGGCCACGGCCGCGATCATCGCCTGACGTTCTTCCAGCGAACGCGCCTTGTAGAGATAGGCGATGCCTTCTTCGGTCAGCAGGTGGGTGACGTCGTCGCCGTAGATCATGATCGGCGCCAGCGGCATGCCGCTTTTCTTCGCCACTTCCACCGCGTCGAGGGTTTCGACGAAGGTCGGTTTGCCGCCCTCCTGGAAAGTCTCGACCATTTGCACCACGAGTTTCTTGCCTCGCTCCAGCAGCGCTTCAGGCGCATCGTCATGGCGCATGTCGAGCCAGGCCGGCGTGCCGTGACGACGACCGCGCGGGTCATGGCCCATGTTCGGCGCACCGCCGAAACCGGCCAGGCGGCCGCGGGTCACGGTGGAGGAATGGCCGTCGCCGTCGACTTGCAGCGTCGCGCCGATGAACAGGTCCACCGCGTATTGCCCGGCCAGCTGGCAGAACATCCGGTTGGAACGCAGGGAGCCATCGCGCCCTGTGAAGAACACGTCGGGTCGGGCGGCGATGTAGTTTTCCATGCCCAATTCGGTGCCGAAGCAATGCACGCTTTCGACCCAACCGCTTTCGATGGCCGGGATCAAGGTTGGGTGCGGATTGAGGGTCCAGTTGCGGCAGATCTTGCCCTTCAGGCCGAGGGATTCGCCGTAGGTCGGCAGGATCAATTCGATGGCGGCGGTGTTGAAACCGATGCCGTGGTTCAGGGACTGGACGTTGTGTTTTTCGTAGATCCCACGGATCGCCATCATCGCCATCAACACATGCACAGGCTTGATGTGACGTGGGTCGCGGGTGAACAGCGGCTCGATGTAGAACGGCTTGTCGGCCACCACCACGAAATCCACCCAGGACGCGGGGATGTCAACGCGGGGCAAGTCGCTGACATCGTCCACCAGTTGATTGACCTGAACGATGACGATGCCATCGCTGAAAGCGGCCGGTTCGATCAATGCGGGGGTGTCTTCGGTGCTTGGGCCGGTGTAGATGTTGCCGGCCCGGTCGGCCATGAACCCGGCCGAGAGCACGACGTTGGGAATCAGGTCGACCACCAGTCGCGCATAGAGCTCGATGTAGGTGTGGATCGCGCCGATTTCCAGCAGGCCGTCTTCCAGCAGCTGGCTGATGCGCAGGCTCTGGGTGCCGGCGAAAGAGAAGTCGAGCTTGCGGGCGATGCCGCGTTCGAACAGGTCCAGATGCTCGGAGCGTCCGACACTGGGCATGATCATGTGCAGGTCGTGCAGCTTCGCGGGATCGGCCTTGGCCAGGGAGCGGGACAGGAAATCCGCCTGCTTTTGGTTATTGCCCTCCAGCACCACACGGTCACCGGGCAGGATCAATGCCTCCAGCGCCGCAACGATTTTGTCGGTGGGCAGGACCACACCGTCGGCGAGACCCCGCACCAGCTCGAGACGCCGCTGTTTTTCGCTGCGCCGCCGCGTCCATCGCGAGTCGGGGGATATTGTTGTTGTCATGACCACTCCACGGGTTCGCTGTCGTGGGAGTCACCTTAGGAGCGTTGGGTGGGGGGCATCAATCAAGCAGAGTGGTGGATCGTTACGGTCAGGGTAATGGTTGGCGGGAGGGATTCGTTGCCCGCGCTGACGCCTTCGCGAGCAAGCCCGCTCCCACAGGTATTGTGGATGACTCAGGATTTGAACACGACACGGACACTGTGGGAGCGGGCTTGCTCGCGAAGGGGCCAGAACAATCCCACCAGTTTTGGATGACGGAGCATTACAGTCCGGTCATCTGCTGCTGCACACGAATCTGCAACTGCTCAGCACTTTCCAACAACTGCGCCAACAACGCCGGATCTTCATCCATATAGCCTTCGTACTCCGCCAGGTTTCGTCGCTCATGACACAGGGCAAACAGCCGAACCTGTACTTTGCCAATATCAGCCGTATGAACCAGGCACTGAAACACCAGATATCGCTTGTCTGAACGGTAGCCGCACAAGCGAAGAGCCGTCAGTGCAAGGGCATGGGCAGCGTTGTAAGCCAGGTCGAAACGACTCGCGAAGGAAAGCGAAGACGTTTGCGCGTCTTTCAATCGGTCCACAGCCGAACGCATCAACCCTTCGCATTCCTTGCGATCCGGCGGCTCAGCTTTCAGTCCACCGCTACGTAACAGGTTTTCCAGGTTCTCGTTGCTGCCCATCCTTGGACTCCAAAGGGTTTCCCCCCATCAGATTGATCTTGTCCTGCTGCGCTACCCGCACGACAAAGCTGTTTTCAGCCGCCAGTTTTGCGGCCCAGTCGTCGGGGGTGTAGAGCGTCGGGTTGAGGACGCGGCCCAACTGCTCCTCCATCGGCATGAGCCGCTCCATCACTTCACTGTAGTGCAGGCCCTCGCCGATCAGCATGAGATCAATGTCACTGGATGCGTTTGCCTGATCCTTGGCGATAGAGCCGTACACAAATGCCCAAGTGATCTGTTCGGCAAAGGGTTGGAGCGCCTGACGCAGAGGCTCGGCAATGCCAAAGGTTTTGCGGGCGATGCCCAGCAGTTCGGCATAGATCGGGCAGACGGGATTGGCTTGATAGTGGGTCTGGTTGCCCTGACGGGTCATGGTCAACACGCCTGCCCGCTGCAACCGATCCAGCTCGCGCATGAGGCTGCCTTTACCCACTTGAGCCCAGCGGGCGATCTCGTTGGCGTAAAAGCTTTGGTCGGGTTTACCAAACAGCAGGCCGAGCACTTTTTGCTGGGTGGTGGTGAACAAGGCTTCGCTCAATGACAGGTTTTTCACGGCAACGACCGATAAGTCCCAAAAAAGGAACGATAGGTCCCTTTTTGGGAATCTTCAACCTTGCGCAGCGTAAACCATTGTTCTCGGTGTACCTGATACACCCCGGTTGCAGGTTTTGGGGCTGCTTCGCAACCCAGCGGGAGCAAGCCCCCTCGCCACAGGGTCCGACCGCTTGGGGTTTTGTGTTTAAAAGTTTGTCCTCAGGAATGGTGTGAGGCTACGCAGTCTGGCGTCGCTGCCTACAGCAATGCCGGAACCCGCTGACTGGTGCGGTTTTGCGTTGATCTTTATCGTTTGGGGGTCGCTGCAAACGCAGCGACCGGGATTGGAACCCCGTGGTGTTAACGAGGCAAAAGCGCCTTTCATAACGTATGCTTGCGCACCTTTAATGTGTGCACTCCGTTATGGCGGCTGTGCGCGGGAGACCTTAGTGTCTGTCGGGTTTTGTCCGTTTGCCCGGGTTCCAGCCCGCGTACAGCTGCCACCCCTTCGATTGGAACCCGATGGAGCAGCTGAAACTCATTAAATGGAGCTTCACTATGTTCAAAGCTACTCCCAATCCCCCGGAAACCGACGCCGATTCCCAAGCATCCCTCGATGCAGAAAAAATGAAGGAAGCCGCTGACCGCGCCTTTTCCCATTACTTCCCCCCACTCCACGAAAAACCGGCCAAACGCCGTAAATCCGAGCTCTTCACCGTCGCCCCCGATATCGACACCGAAGCCCTTCTGGCCAATGCCTCCGAAGACCTGCTGTCCATCAGCGCCATTGCTGCCGATCTAGCGGACGATGTGGAAGGCTCACGCCGTTCTGTAGCCTTGGCGCTCAGCCGCATGGCGGATGGGGTGCAGTTGTTGGTGGAGCGGGCGCTGGATCATCATGAGTCGTTGCAGATGAAGGCTCGGGCCGGGGCTTAGCGCAGAAACCGATGCCATGATCGTTCCCACGCTCTGCGTGGGAATGCAGCCCGGGACGCTCTGCGTCCCATCCAGAGCCGAACGCGGAGCGTCCGTTGAGGCATTCCCACGCGGAGCGTGGGAACGATCAGTTGGGGGCCAGTCAACGATCAGCTGGCCAAACCGGCCTTTACGAGCAACTCCTCCAACGCCAACAAATTCGGCACCTTGGCCACCTGCTCCCCCACCTGCACCGCCGCCTGTTCCAGCGAGCACAACGGCACATCCACATAGCTCAACTGACTATCAAGCTTGTAAGACCGCGGAATCCCCTGCACCAGCAAGGCAATGAATTTCAGATCGGGCCGCCCGCCGAGCGCATTGAGGATGACGATCCGCGCCCGCTCGCCGATGACGATTTTCTGCCCACATGCCGACTCGAAACTGATCAACGGAATCTGTCGATCCCGCCACTTCACCAACCCCAGGTACCACGGCGGTGTGTCGAGGTCGAAGGCGCTGGGTTGGTAATCGATAAGCTCCGCCACAGCGACGTTGGGCAAGATCAGGTTGCGGTCAGCCAAGGGCAGCAGCAGGCCGGTGAGGTTGCTGGTGCGGTGCTCAAGCATGGGTTTTGCTCCACAGGTGGATGCTGTCGAGCAGCACCGATTCCTGGTACGGCTTGCCGAGGTAGTCGTTGACGCCGATGGCCATGGCGCGATCGCGGTGTTTCTGCCCGGTGCGGGAGGTGATCATGATGATTGGCAGGTGCTGCAGACGTTCGTCGGCGCGGACCTGGGTCGCGACTTCAAAACCGTCCATGCGCGGCATTTCAATGTCCAGCAGCATCAGGTCAGGCATGTGGTCTTCAAGCAGCAGCATGGCGTCGACCCCGTCCTTGGCGGTCAGCACGTTCATGCCGTGGCGTTCCAGCAGACGGCTGGTGACCTTGCGCACGGTCACCGAGTCATCGACCACCATCACCAGCAGCGGTTTATGCGGTTCGGCCTCCGCGTCCTGAGTCACTGGCTGTTGCGGCAAGCGGGCCTGCATCGCGCGGATCGGCGCCAGCAAATCAAGAATCAGCACCACCCGCCCATCGCCGAGAATCGTCGCCCCGGACAAACCCTGCACCGCCGCAAATTGCGGGCCGAGGCTTTTGACCACGATCTCGCGAGTGCCGGCCATGGCGTCGACTTGCACCGCGATGTGCCGCTCGTTGCACTGCACCAGCAACACCGGCAACGGCAGGCTCTGGCCCAGCAGTTTAGGGCGATGGCTGGTTTTCAGCAGTTCGCCGAGGTAGCACAGTTCATAGTCTTGCCCGGCGTATTGGTAGGTCGGCGGATCGAGCCGGTAGTGCCCTTCAAGTTCGTTGGGCAGCACGCGAACGATGCCGTCGATGGTGTTCAGCGGGATCGCGTACTGATCCTCCCCGCATTGCACCATCAAGGCCCGGTTGACCGACACGGTGAACGGCAGGCGAATGCGGAAGTGCACGCCCTGCCCCGGCACAGAATCGATGCTCATGCTGCCACCGAGCTGCCGGACCTCTTCATGCACCACGTCCATGCCGACGCCGCGCCCGGAAATCTGGGTGATTTTCTCGGCGGTGGAGAACCCCGGTTGCAGGATGAATTGCAGGACATCGCGGTCGCTGATGTCGCTGTCCGGGGCCAGTAACCCGCGCTTGATCGCCTTGCGCCGCACCGCGTCCAGCGGCACGCCGGCACCGTCGTCGCGGATGTCGAAAATGATGTCGCCGCCCTCTCGCGACAGGTCGAGGGTGATACGACCTTGAGCCGGTTTACCCGCCGCGATACGCACCTCGGCCGATTCCAGGCCATGATCCACGGCGTTGCGCAGCATGTGTTCCAGCGGCGCGGCCATGCGTTCGAGGACGTTGCGGTCCATCTCGCCTTCGGCATTGCCGACGATGAATTCCACGTCCTTGCCCAGTTCGCTGGAGACTTGACGGACGATCCGCTTCAAGCGCGGCAGCATCCGCTCGAACGGCACCATGCGCGTACGCATCAGGCCTTCTTGCAATTCGGTGTTGATGCGGCCCTGTTGTTGCAGCAGGTTTTCCGCGTCCTGATTGCGGCGCTCGAGGGTTTCCTTGAGGTCGAGCAAGTCGGAGGCGGATTCGAACAGCGCCCGCGACAGTTGCTGCAACTGTGAGTGGCGGTCCATTTCCAGCGGATCGAATTCTTCGTAGCCCAGGCGTTCGGCGTCGACTTGCTGACGGCTGAGAATCCGCCCCTGGGTTTCGGTATCGAGCCGACGCAATTGGTCGCGCATGCGCTCGATGGTGGTTTCCATTTCGCTCAAAGTCACACGTGCATCGTTGACCTGTTGTTCGATCCGCCCACGGAAGATCGAGGTTTCGCCGGCCAGGTTGACCAGATCGTCGAGCAGTTCTGCCGAGACCTTGACCATGTCCGCGCTGGCATCGGGTTGCTGTACCGGCGTCTCGATTTTCGGCGTTGCAGGCACCTGGACCGGCGCCGGTGTTTCGGGCACGGCCGGATGACTGAAATTCCTGATCTCATCGATCAGTTGATCGGCGGGCGGCAAAGGCTGACCGGCGCGGGTCGCGTCGAGCATCTGCGCCAGTCGGTCGTGGCTGCTTTGCAACAAGCCGAACAACGCGGCGGTGGGTTGCAGCACGCCAGCGGACAGGCCTTCGTAGAGGAATTCCAGCTCATGGGCGAGGTCGCCGATCGGGGCGATTTCCACCATCCGCGCGCCACCCTTGAGGGTGTGCAAATCACGCAGCAGGGTTTCCACTTCCTGACGATTCGACGGCTCGGCCTGCCAGCGCACCAACGCCGTGCCGGAGTTTTCGATGATGTCGAAACCTTCCTCAAGGAAGATCTCCAGCAGCTCTGGATCATGCCCCGGTGAATCCTCGGCCCGTGCCGGTTCGACCGCTTCAACAGCGCTGGCGTTGCCCTGGCGAAACTCGCGAATGGCCTCGATCACCTCACCCGGATCGCCCAATGGCCGTTGGTTCTGCAACTGTTCAAGCAGCTGCGCGAGCCGGTCATGACTGTGTTGCAGCAAGTGCGCCAAGGCTTCGCTGTAAGCGTAGCGGCGATCCACCAGGCCTTCGTAAAGGCTTTCCAGTTCATGGGCCAGCTCACCGACCGGCTCGACTTCGGCCATCCGCGCACCACCCTTGAGGGTGTGCAAATCTCGCTGCAACGACAACAGCGGCGCAGCGTTGTCCGGGTCGTCCAGCCAGCGCTGCAACGCCTGACCGGCGCTTTCGAGGATATCCACCGCCTCTTCGAGGAAGATCGAAACGATCTCGTCGTCCAGCTCGACCTGGGTCGCGGTCTGTTCCAGTTCGGCCGTGGCACTGCCCAGTTCCCGGATGCTCAGCGTGCGGCTGCCATCGCTGCGAATCAGCCCCATCGCCGACGGATCCAGGCTCTCATCGAGCAAGCCGCGCAAGGCCCGGATGCGTTGCGGTTGCGGGCTGACTTCCTGGCCGGCGGCCAGCTCGTCAAGCATGTTGATCAGCGCTTCATGGGCACTTTGCGCTTCATGGAAAAACGCCTCGCTGACCGCCAGGCTGCTTTCTTCCACCGCGCCGTAGAGGTCGAGCAAGGCTTCGCAGAGCTCATCCACCGGATGCAGATCAGCCAGGTGCGCGCCTTCGCCGAGGGTGGTCAATTCGTCCAGCAACGCACTGAGTTCCTGACGCTCGCCGGGATGTTGCTGCCAGCGCTGCAACAGGCTTTCGGCGTCCAGCAGGATGTCCATGCCTTGGGCGAGGAAGTTGTTGATCAGTTGCGGATCACGCTTGATGCGCAATCCGGAATTCGGTGCACTCAGGAGCGTTTCCAGGCGCTCGGCCAGCAACGCCTGGGTTCGCTCGATCAATGAGCGGGCGCCGGGAATCTCCGCCAGCGGGTCGGTTTTGAGCTGTCGCAAGCCGAGACGGAACAAGCCTTCGGCTTCGAGCAGCAGTTCGACTTCGTCCAGGTCGAGGGCGAGCAGGTGCGCCTTGTACTCCCGGGCCAGATGATCCAGCGGTTTCGCCAGCTCGGCGATTGGCAATACGCCCGCCATGGAGGCGCTGCCCTTGAGGGTGTGCAGCGCCCGCTGCAACTCGTCGCTGGCCTGCAACGGCACGTGCTCCGCGGCTTTATCGAGGAAGCGGTTGAGGCTGGCGAGATGGGTCTCGGCTTCCTTGCGGAAGATCTCCAGCAACAGCGGATCGAGGGCCGCCACATCCTGGGTATCTTCATCGCTGGCAGGCGTATCGCCCTTGGCAAGGGCGTGGGCGCGTGCGGCCAATTGGTCAACGTCGTTGCGCTGGCGCTGGGCATGGTTGGCAAACTCGGCCACCAGTTCTGGCAGCAGATTCAGCGCATCGCCCAGCAGTTGTTGCACCGCCGGCCCCGGCGCAACGCTACGTTCCAGCACACGGTTGAGCAGGTTTTCCACCGCCCACGCCAGCTCGCCCAGCACCAGCGCACGGACCATCCGGCCACTGCCTTTCAAGGTGTGGAATGCCCGGCGCAGTTCGCTCAGGGCAGGCTTATCGTCGGGGTTAGCCGTCCAGCGCGGCAGGTACTCCCGGAGGATTTCCAGCACTTCATCGGTTTCTTCGAGGAACACTTCCCGCAGCTCATCGTCCACCGGTTCTTCACCGCTGGGCGGCGGCAACAGGCTTCCCGGGGTCGTCAGGGCGGGCGGATTGACGGAGGACACAGGGCTGGCTAACACATCGGCCAGCGACTTGACGGTCTCAGGGTCGTCCAGTTCCTGCAGATCCTGCATGACCTGCGCTTCACTCGGGCTGAGCACATCTTCAAGCACCGGCACCTGTTGCTCGCTGGGGAAAAAGCCGAGTGCGGCCAGGCTTTTTTCCGCGACGTCGAGCAACTTTTCGCCCGGCGCTTCGGGGTCGTCGCCGAGGCGCTCCAGGTAGTACTCGATGCTGGTGATGACGTCGGCCAGGCTGTCCAGCTCCTGCCAGCCGGGATGATCCGGATCCAGCAGCAGGTGCTCGCGGATGAAGTGGTTGCACGTTTCGATCAGGCTCGCCGCACGGCTCAACGGAATCATCGCCAATGCACCGCGCACCTGGGTCAGCAAGGCCGGCAGTGGCTGCAAGTGCTGGCGGTCCCAGTCGGCGTCGATGTAGTCGACGATCATGTCCTTGGCCTGTTGCAGGCAGATGCGCGCTTCCTTGATCACGATCTGATGGATCTGGGTCAGGTCGGTGGTCGGCAGGCGGCTGTCTTCCTGGCTTTCCGGCTCGACGGTGCCGACCATGCCGGCCAGCGTCGCTTCGACGTAGAGCAAGGCACCGGCGACGTCCATCAGGATCGCGTCGTTGGGCTCACGTTGACCCTGGGCCAGACTCAGCACCACCGCCAGTTGGTCGATGATGACCTTGCGTGGCTGGCCGAAACCGAGCACCGCCAGGGTGTCGGCGATTTGCCGCAGGGGCGCCAGCAGGCTTTCGAGGTCCGAGGTGTGTTGGCGGTCGCTGCGCACAAACAGATCAAGGCGTTCCTTGACCCGCACCAGCTCTTCACACAAAGCGGCCAACACCGAGCGCATGGCATCGCGGTCGGGACCGGCCAGCCGTACGCGTTCTTCGTCGACCATTGCGCTGTCAGGTAGCGCGTCGTCCAGTCCGTAGCGATCTTTCATGGTCAGCATCTGCCCGGTGGGATGTTCGGCCTTGGCAATGTAGAACAGCAAACTCTTGAGCAACTCTAGCGGCGCCGGCTGATTGATGCCGGGCATGCCCTGTTCGAGCAGGCGCTTGAGTTCTTTGTCGGCCTCCTTGAACAGGCTGCGCAACGCCGGGCTGTTGGCAATCGAGCCGTCGCGCATGCCTTCGACCAGCGCCGAGGCGACTTGCCACAACGGGCTCAAGGGCGCGTTGCCGCACAGCCCTTCGAGGCGCGCAAAAACCTTGGTCAGGTAACCGAGATTCGTTTCGCCATCCTGCTCACGCAATAACCCGACCAGGGCCATTTGCAACATTTGCCGCAACTTGCGCAGCACATTGGGTAAATCCGCCGGCTCCAGCAGCGCCAGCGACGCTTCGTCCAGGGGCGGCAGGTCCGGCAATTGCGGGCTGAACAGGCTGGTTTCCGACAACAGGCTTTCGCCACGGGCGCTGCGCAGATCGTTGATCAGTGGCAGCACCACCAGCGGCAGGTCGCGGCGCGCACCTTGCACCCGATCGAGGTAAATCGGCAGTTGACCAAGGGCTTGCAGCAACAGGTGAAGCGTCTCATCGCGATGACTGACGCGGTTCTGTTGCAAGGCGGTGACCAGATGTTCCATCTCTTCGGCGAGCAGCGCCGCGCCGTAGAACTCGACCACCTGCAAACTGCCGTGAACCTGATGGACGCACGCCAGGCATTCGCTGAGGGCGTGCGTCGCCTGCGGGTCATCAAGCAACGTTTCAATCGCCTGGTGAGCCACTTTCAGCGTTTCGGCAATCTCGCCTTTGACCCACTCGAGGGCCACATAGTCGTGCCGATCACCCATAACCACTCCAAATCACTGCTCTACTCAAAAAAAAGCATTCACTCGCAGGCGTTTCACACTTTATCCGCAACCTCAGCCTTGGCGGCCGGCAAGGTGAAACCGGACACCGAACGCCGCAGCTGACTGGCCATTTTCGCCAGGTTGCCAATGCTCTCGGCGGTGGCGGTGGAGCCGGACGACGTCTGCGTGGTGATCTGCTGGATCACGTTCATCGTCAGGGAAATCTGACCGGCCGAGGACGTCTGTTGCTGTGCGGCGTTGGAAATACTCTGGATCAACGCGGCGAGGGTCTTCGACACGCCTTCGATTTCTTCCAGGGCCACCCCGGCATCCTGCGCCAGACGCGCGCCACGCACCACTTCGGTGGTGGTCTGTTCCATGGAAATCACCGCTTCGTTGGTGTCGGTCTGGATTGCCCGCACCAGGGTTTCGATCTGCCGGGTGGCGGCGGAAGAGCGCTCCGCCAGCCGCTGGACTTCATCGGCGACCACCGCAAAACCGCGCCCAGCATCACCGGCCATCGAAGCCTGGATCGCCGCGTTGAGTGCAAGGATGTTGGTCTGGTCGGCAATGTCATCGATCAGGCTGACAATGTCGCCGATTTCCTGAGAAGACTCGCCCAGGCGCTTGATCCGCTTGGCGGTGTCTTGAATCTGCTCGCGAATGTTGTCCATGCCGTGGATGGTGTTGTGCACCACCTCGTTGCCCTTGTTGGCGATTTCCACCGAACGCTCGGCCACCGCCGAGGACTCAGCGGCGTTGGCCGAGACCTGATCGATGGACTGGGCCATGTCGTTGATCGCGGTGGACGCTTCGGCAATCTGCTGCGCCTGATGCTCCGAAGCCTGGGCCAGGTGCATGGCGGTGGCCTGGGTTTCCTGCACGGCGGCAGCGACCTGGCCAGCGGTGAGGTTGATGGTCGCCACCAGATCGCGCAGTTGGTCCACAGAGTAGTTGATCGAGTCGGCGATGGTCCCGGTGAAGTCTTCGGTCACCGAGGCGGTCACGGTCAGGTCGCCATCCGCCAGGTCTTCGATCTCGTCGAGCAGGCGCATGATCGCGTTCTGGTTACGCTCGTTCTTCTCGGCCGTTTCGCGCAGCTGACGGTTGGTTTCACGGACCATCACCAGACCAATGAGGATGATCGACATCAGCGCCAACAGGCCCAGCACGTAGCCGCCAATGGTGTCGGTGTTGCGCCCGCCGGCCAGGTTTTCGAAACCGCCGGCCAGGTGCGAGGCTTCCTCGAGCAGGGTCTGCGACAGGGTAAAGATACTGGTGGCCGATTCACGGACCTTGAACAGCTCCGGCGAGGTTTCGAGGATTTCATCCACCGAACCCGAGACGAATTCGAACAGCTCGGAAATCTCGATCAACCGCGCGCGCGCATCGCGGTCTTCAACCTGGCTGACTTTCAGTGACGGATTGCCCTGGAGCATGCCGTTGAGCACCTGGCCGAATCGCGCCGCATCGCGACCGAAGGCATCAGCGGCCTGCTGCGAATTTTCATCACCGGAGAGCACGGTGTTCACGGCACCGAGAATCCGCTCAGCCAACAGCGACTGGCGCTGGGCCATGGCCACCTGCGCGGCCGGGGCACCGCGCTGAAGGAGCGTTTCGACGACTTTTTCGTACTCGACCTGCAACTGCGGCACGGTTTCGGCCAGGGTCGCGGCGACTTGATGCAGCGACAGCACGGTCTGCTCGCTGGAGAGGATCGCGTCGGTGTTTTTCAGCAAGCGTTCCCAGTCCAGTTGCACGGCGCGCATTTCCGGGCGCACGGTGGACGGCGCCGGCGGCAGGCCGGTGGCGGGGTCGCCTTGCTTCAGATAGCCCCAGCGTTGGGCAAAGTCATTGCGCGCATCGCTGAGCAGCTTGAACGCCGCCGCCTTGCCGGCCGCCGCTTCGGTGGCGTTCTTGGCAATGCGCTGGGACAACACGCGCAGCTCACCGGCGTGGCCGATGTACTGTTTGTCGTACGTGGCCTGGGTGTTGAGGTACGCGAAGTTGGCGAACAGCAGCATGATGAAGACGATCAGCGCGATGAACAGCGCGATGATCTGTGACCGGCTGCGCGACCCTTCTGGCTTGCCTGTTTTTGCTTTTATCATCGGTCCTCGCCTGTTATCGCACCTTTAGAACCCGCCATAGATCCCCTGTGGGAGCGGGCTTGCTCGCGAATGCGGTCATTCATTCAACATTGATGCTGACTGACCCACCGCCTTCGCGAGCAAGCCCGCTCCCACATTGGATCTGCGTCATTGCGGTTACAGCGCCACGTGCATAAAGCTTTGTGACTGCACCAACGCAAACGGGCTGAACACCTGCCAGGTCTGCTCACGCTGGAACCGGCCTTTGATGAACGGTGCAATCGGGCCGCTCAAGGTATCCGGCGGCTCAAGACTATCCTGGGCAAAGTGCTGGAGGCCGACGACTTCATCGACCATCAACCCGGTAAACACGTCGTTATGCTCCACCACCAAGACCCGGCGCTGCTTGCGCACGACTGACAGCTCATGCCCTGGCTCATTACCAGAAAAGAAGCCGCTCAAGTCGATGATCGGCAACAAACGCCCGCGCAGGTTGGCCACGCCCTTGACCCAGGGCCTGACCCCCGGCAGCTGAGTGAACCGCGGTTCATGCAACACTTCGCTGACCTCGCCCATCGGCGCGACGTACCAGTGTTCGCCCAGGCGAAAGCCGATGCCGCTCCAGCTGTCCTGTCGGGTCGGCTGGGACGGCAAGTCCGCCGCCAGCAGACGACAACGCCGGTCGATCTGCAGCAGCAGTTCGAAAGCCGTCAGCGACTCGGTCATGGCCGGACGATCAACCGGCCAGCACGTTGTTCAAGGTCTTGATCAGGGTCTCTTCGTCTACCGGTTTGGTCAGGTAGTCCTTGGCGCCCTGGCGCGTGCCCCAGACCTTGTCGGTTTCCTGATCCTTGGTGGTGATGATGATCACCGGGATGTGTCCGGTTTCCGGGTCTTTGGTCAGCTGGCGGGTTGCCTGGAAACCGTTGAGGCCAGGCATGACGATGTCCATCAGCACGGCGTCGGGTTTTTCCTGACGGGCCAGGGCCACGCCGTCGGCGCCGTTTTCGGCTTTCAACACTTCATGACCGTGCTTTTCCAGCATGCCGGTCAGTTTGTACATTTCGGTCGGCGAATCATCGACGATCAGAATACGTGCCATGGTCTTCCCCATTCTTGTCGACGCCGGGCCCGCTGGCCGAGCGTCACTGTGCGTGTCCTACTGCGGCAAAACGGCGGCGAAGCCCGGAACATGGGCCTGGATCGCGTTGAGCAGTTCTTCCTTGCTGAAAGGCTTGGTCAAAAACTGGTCGGAGCCGACGATGCGCCCCTTGGCCTTGTCGAACAGCCCGTCCTTGGACGACAGCATAATCACTGGCGTGGACTTGAACGCACTGTTGTTCTTGATTAAAGCGCAGGTCTGATAACCATCCAGACGCGGCATCATGATGTCGACAAAGATGATGCCGGGGTGATTGTCGGCAATCTTGGCCAGGGCGTCGAAACCATCGATGGCGGTGATCACTTCGCAACCCACGTTCTTCAACAGCGTTTCGGCGGTGCGGCGAATCGTCTTCGAATCGTCGATCACCATGACCTTCAAGGCGCTGGAATGCTGTTCCATAAATGCTCTGCCGTCGCCTTTGCGAATCAAATTGTCCATTTCCGATAACCGGAGGCTCGAAACCCTTGATGTTTAAGGGCCGGAACGATATGGCAGCCTTTTTAGCACAGTCTCCAAATGCAATCTATCGGGGGACCGGCGCGGTGGTTTTTCCTTGACCGGGAACACACTGAGCGCCAATCTGACGCCACTTTTTCGTGTCCGATCGGACCACCCAAATTCGAGGAAAAACCCATGAGCGTTCGCGTCGGGATTGTCATGGATCCTATTGCCGGCATTTCCTATAAAAAGGATAGCTCGCTGGCCATGCTGCTGGCCGCACAGAAGCGCGGCTGGGAACTGTTCTATATGGAACAGGGGGATTTGTACCAGGCCGAAGGCGAAGCGCGGGCGCGGATGCGTCCGTTGAAAGTCTTCGCCAACCCGGAAAAATGGTTCGAGCTCGAAGCCGAGACCGACGCGCTGCTGAGCGATCTGGACGTGATCCTGATGCGCAAGGATCCGCCGTTCGACATGGAATTCGTCTATTCCACTTACCTGCTGGAGCAAGCCGAACGCGCTGGCGTGCTGGTGGTCAACAAGCCGCAAAGCCTGCGCGACTGCAACGAGAAACTGTTCGCCACGCTGTTCCCGCAGTGCACGCCGCCGACCATCGTCAGCCGTCGCCCGGACGTACTGCGTGAATTCGCCGATCACCACGGCGACGTGATCCTCAAGCCGCTGGATGGCATGGGCGGTTCTTCGATCTTCCGTCACACCGCCGGCCACCCGAACCTGTCGGTGATCCTCGAAACCCTGACCCTGCATGGCAAACAGCAGATCATGATCCAGGGTTACCTGCCGGCAATCGTTGACGGTGACAAGCGCATCCTGATGATCGACGGCGAGCCGGTGGATTACTGCCTGGCACGGATTCCGGCCGCTGGCGAAACCCGTGGCAACCTCGCCGCCGGTGGCCGTGGCGAAGCCCGACCGCTGACCGAGAAAGATCGCTGGATCGCCGCCCAAGTCGGCCCGACCCTGCGTGAGAAGGGCCTGCTGTTCGTCGGTCTCGACGTGATCGGCGAGCATCTGACGGAGATCAACGTCACCAGCCCGACCTGCATTCGCGAGATTGATAACGCGTTCGGCACCGACATCGGCGGCCTGTTGATGGATGCCATCGATCAGAAGCTCAAGGCTCGTTGATATAGAACAGCCAAGAAACGACCAACATTGCGTTATCATCCGCGGCCTGTGAAAAACGCGATGTTGGTTTTTTTGTCATGACGCTCCCGTCCGATCTACCTGCTGAACTCGCCCATCGTGGCGTGCGCCCGGCTGATCGTCTCGGTTTTACCCTGTTTCTCGCGGCGCTGATTCACTTGGCCTTGCTGTTGGGCATCGGCTTTACGATGGTCGAACCCCAGCAAATCAGCAAAACCCTGGAAATCACCCTCGCCACCTTCAAAAGCGAAAAGAAGCCTGAAAAAGCCGATTTCCTCGCTCAAGAGAATCAGCAAGGCAGCGGCACCCTGGATAAAAAGGCCATTCCCAAGACCACCGAGGTCGCGCCTTTCCAGGACAACAAGGTGCAGAAAGTCACGCCACCGCCGGCGGCCAAGCCTGAAGTGCGCGAAGCCGCACCGAAAGCAGCCGTGACCACCGTCGCGCCCAAGCCGAAAAAGGCCCCGGCCAAAACCGAAGAACCCAAGCCTGTCACCAAACCCGCAGTCGCCGCGCCGACGTTCGACAGTGAACAGCTGTCCAGCGACATCGCCAGCCTGGAAGCGGAACTGGCCAGCGAACAACAGCTATATGCCAAGCGCCCGCGCATCCACCGCCTGAGCGCCGCGTCGACCATGCGCGACAAGGGCGCCTGGTATAAGGACGAGTGGCGCAAGAAGGTCGAGCGCATCGGCAACCTGAATTACCCCGACGAAGCGCGACGCAAGCAGATCTACGGCAATTTGCGCCTGATGGTGTCGATCAACCGCGACGGCTCACTGTTTGAAGTGCTGGTGCTGGAGTCATCCGGGCAACCGCTGCTGGACCAGGCGGCGCAGCGCATCGTGCGGCTGGCGGCGCCGTTTTCACCGTTTACCGGGGATTTGGCGGATATCGATCGCCTGGAAATCATCCGCACCTGGAAGTTTGCACGCGGGGACAGACTCTCCAGCAACTGACACCCCACCCCCCCTGTGGAAGTGGGCCCTTGTGGCGAGGGGGTTTAGCGAAACGTCGCACCGCCCCGTTCGGCTGCGCAGCAGTCGTAAAACCATTGCATGCGGTGTGTCAGTCATAACGGGGTTGCAAGCTTGGGGTCGCTTCGCAACCCAACGGGGATAAATCCCCTCGCCACAAAGGCTCGCTCCCACATTTGGTCTGTGCCAACTGCCAAATTGCGCCATCCTCAGCTTGTCAGTTTGCGCCTCCAACGCCACACTAGCGCTCATGAAGAACGTCAGCCCCAGCTACCTCAAGCATCACTTCCTGATCGCCATGCCTCACATGGTCGACCCGAACTTTGCGCACACCTTGACTTACATCGTCGAGCACACGGCCAATGGTGCCATGGGCCTGGTGGTCAATCGTCCGCAAGACCTCAACCTGGCCGATATTCTCGAGCAACTGCGCCCCGAGATCGAACCGCCGGTGCTCTGCCAGCATGTGCCGATCTTCATCGGCGGCCCGGTGCAGACCGATCGTGGTTTTGTCCTGCATCCCTCGGGGCAGAGTTATCAGGCCACCGTTGAGCTCGATGAAAAACTGGCCTTGTCGACCTCCCAGGATGTGCTGTTCGCCATCGCCGACGGCGTCGGTCCGGCAAAAAGCCTGATCGCCCTCGGATACGCTGGCTGGGAAGCCGGGCAGCTGGAAGCCGAACTGGCCCAGAACGCCTGGCTGACCTGCCCGTTCGATGCCGAAATCTTGTTCAACACCAGCAGCGAACTGCGCCTGGAAGCAGCGGCCAAGCACCTGGGCGTCAATCTCAGCCTGCTGACCAGCCAGGCGGGACACGCCTGATGGCCCTGCGCCTGATTTTGGGTTTCGACTACGGCACCAAACAGATCGGCGTTGCGGTCGGCCAGGTGATTACCGGCCAGGCCCGCGAGCTGTGCACCTTGAAGGCACAAAACGGTATTCCCGACTGGAATCAGGTCGAAGCCCTGATCAAAGAGTGGAAACCCGATGCCGTGGTGGTGGGCCTGCCCTTGAACATGGACGGCACGCCGAGTGACATGTGCCTGCGCGCTGAGAAATTCGCCCGCCGCCTCAACGGCCGCTACAACCTGCCCTTCTATACCCACGATGAACGCCTGACCACCTTCGAAGCCAAGGGTGAACGGCGTGATCGTGGCGGACAAAAGGGCAGCTACCGCGACAACCCGGTGGACGCCATCGCCGCCGCCCTGCTGCTGCAAGGCTGGCTCGACGAAAACACCGCATTGTTCGAATCCTGAAGAGCCGCAACACGCGTCTCTACTTAGCGACAACCCGAGCCACCTCTCCAGCAGAACCCGGCTCGGGCCCAAGAAGGAGCAACCATGAGCCTGCCCAATCCCGCCGAACTGATCAGCCAGATGGCGACCCGTCTCAAGGCGCACCTGGAACACCGTGGCATCAGCGAGCCGCGCTACATCGGTATTCGTACCGGTGGCGTCTGGGTCGCCCAGGCGTTGCTCGATGAACTGGGCAGCGACTCGCCCCTCGGCACCCTGGACGTCTCCTTCTACCGCGACGACTTCAGCCAGAACGGCCTGCACCCACAAGTACGCCCGTCTGCCCTGCCGTTCGAGATCGAAGGCCAGCACCTGGTGCTGATCGATGACGTGCTGATGAGCGGCCGGACCATCCGCGCCGCCCTCAATGAGCTGTTCGACTACGGCCGCCCGGCCAGCGTGACATTGGTGTGCCTGCTGGACCTGGACGCCGGCGAGCTGCCGATCCGCCCGAACGTGGTCGGCGCGACCCTGTCGCTGGCCGCCCACGAACGGGTGAAACTGTCCGGCCCGGAACTCAAGCTCGAACTGCAAGACCTCGCCCTTTAATTCGCCCTATTGAGAGTCCCCCTCGCGATGACGCCTCTAGAAACCAAGCGCCCGCTGCAGCTCAATGATCAGGGCCAGCTGCGCCACTTCCTATCGCTCGACGGTTTGCGCCGCGAGCTGTTGACGGAAATCCTCGACACCGCCGACTCGTTCCTCGAAGTCGGCGCACGGGCGGTGAAGAAAGTCCCGTTGCTGCGCGGCAAGACCGTGTGCAACGTGTTCTTCGAGAACTCCACCCGCACCCGCACCACCTTCGAACTGGCGGCTCAGCGGCTGTCGGCTGACGTGATCACCCTGAACGTGTCCACGTCGTCGGCGAGCAAAGGCGAAACCCTGCTCGACACCCTGCGCAACCTGGAAGCCATGGCCGCCGACATGTTCGTTGTGCGTCACGGTGATTCCGGCGCGGCGCACTTCATCGCCGAACATGTCTGCCCGCAAGTGGCGATCATCAACGGCGGCGACGGCCGTCACGCCCACCCGACTCAGGGCATGCTCGACATGCTCACCATCCGTCGGCACAAGGGCGGTTTCGAAAACCTTTCCGTAGCCATCGTCGGCGACATCCTGCACTCGCGGGTGGCGCGCTCGAACATGCTGGCGCTGAAAACCCTTGGCTGCCCGGACATCCGCGTGATCGCGCCAAAAACCCTGCTGCCAATCGGCGTCGAGCAGTACGGCGTGAAGGTCTACACCGACATGACCGAAGGCCTGAAAGACGTCGACGTGGTGATCATGCTGCGCCTGCAGCGTGAACGCATGACTGGCGGCCTGCTGCCGAGCGAAGGTGAGTTCTATCGCCTGTTCGGCCTGACCACCGCGCGCCTGGCCGGGGCCAAACCGGATTGCATCGTCATGCACCCGGGGCCGATCAACCGTGGGGTGGAAATTGAGTCGGCGGTGGCCGACGGCCCGCACTCGGTCATCCTCAACCAGGTTACCTACGGCATCGCAATTCGTATGGCTGTGCTGTCCATGGCCATGAGCGGGCAAACAGCCCAGCGCCAATTCGAGCAGGAGAACGCCCAGTGAAGCTCAGCATTCTCGGCGCACGCGTTATCGATCCGGCCAGCGGCCTGGATCAAGTTACCGATGTCCATATTGAAGCCTGCAAGATCATTGCCCTTGGCGCCGCGCCCGCCGGTTTTGTCGCCGTCGACACCCTCGACGCCAAAGGCCTGGTCGCCGCCCCTGGATTGGTTGACCTGAACGTCGCCCTGCGCGAGCCGGGCTACAGCCGTAAAGGTTCAATCGTCAGCGAAACCCGCGCCGCCGCGGCCGGCGGCGTCACCAGCCTGTGCTGCCCGCCGAAAACCAAACCGGTGCTGGACACCTCGGCCGTGGCCGAACTGATCCTCGACCGCGCCCGCGAGGCCGGCAACACCAAGGTGTTCCCGATTGGCGCCCTGAGCAAAGGCCTGGACGGTGAACAGCTGGCCGAGTTGATCGCCTTGCGCGATGCCGGTTGCGTGGCCTTCGGCAATGGCCTGGACAACTTCCGCAACACCCGCACGCTGTGCCGGGCGCTGGAATACGCCGCAACATTTGACCTGACGGTGATTTTCAACTCTCAGGACCATGACCTGGCCGAAGGAGGCCTGGCCCACGAAGGCCCGACCGCCAGCTTCCTCGGTTTGCCGGGCATCCCGGAAACCGCTGAAACCGTGGCTCTGGCCCGGGATCTACTGCTGGTCGAGCAAAGTGGCGTGCGTGCGCACTTCAGCCAGCTCACCAGCGCCCGTGGCGTGGCCCTGATCGCTCAGGCCCAGGCTCGCGGCCTGCCGGTGACGGCCGATGTCGCCCTGTATCAGCTGATCCTGACCGACGAAGCGCTGATCGATTTCAGCAGCCTCTATCACGTCCAGCCGCCGCTGCGCACCCGCGCCGACCGCGATGGCCTGCGTGAAGCGGTGAAATCGGGAGTGGTGTCGGCGATTTCCAGCCATCACCAACCCCACGAGCGAGATGCCAAACTGGCGCCGTTCGGGGCCACCGAGCCGGGTATCAGCAGCGTTGAACTGCTGCTGCCGTTGGCGATGACGCTGGTGGAAGACGGTTTGCTGGACCTGCCGACGCTGCTGGCGCGCTTGAGCACCGGACCTGCCGAGGCATTGCGCCTGCCGGCGGGCAAACTGGCGGTAGGTGGACCGGCGGACATCGTGCTATTCGACCCGGCGGCATCGACCGTGGCCGGCGAGACCTGGCTGTCCAAAGGCGAAAACTGCCCGTTCATTGGCCACAGCCTGCCGGGCGTAGTGCGTTACACCTTGGTGGATGGACGCATCAGCCACCAGGCGTAAGACCGCGTTGCCTGCATTCGCGAGCAAGCCCGCCCCCACATTTGACCGAGTTCCCCCAGAGGAATGCGGTCAAATGTGGGAGCGGGCTTGCTCGCGAAGGCTTACTGGAAGGCGCCTCGGTTCTGCGCATTGCGAATCGATACCTGGTCATTCAGCGTCCAGAAGTCATACAGCACCCCCAGAAAGAACAACCCGCCCGTCACCAGGTACAGCAATCCGCTGATCCACTTCCCCTGATACATGCGGTGTACGCCAAAAACCCCAAGAAACGTCAGCAGAATCCACGCAACGTTGTACTCAATGGGCCCGGCGGTAAAACGCAGGTCCGCTTCACGATCCATGGCAGGGATCAGAAACAGGTCGATCAGCCAACCGATACCCAACAAACCGAAGGTGAAGAACCAGATCGTCCCGGTCACCGGCTTGCCGTAATAGAAGCGATGAGCGCCGGTAAAACCGAAAATCCACAGCAGGTAACCAATCACCTTGCTGTGCGTGTCTTGTTGCGAGACAGGTTGTTGATAGGTGTTCATGAAGGACCTCGATTCACACGATAGATAAATATTCTTTAAATCTTTGTGACTTTTTTACAGGTGGCCGACGTATGGCAAATGCTACCTTGTGTCCCGTCAAAGCCTTGTAGCACAAGCGTTGTGTCCGACAATCGCGTCTATTTTCAGCTTATTTGGTTCCGTTGACCCCAAGGTTGAATCGACCAACGGCCTCGAAAGGGCCAAAAAAGCTGTTATAAAGTTGCGCGCTAACTTATATGAGCCTTGCCTAATGCGTCCATTTTTCAAGACATGGCTAACCATTTGCCTTTTGATGCCACTGGCCGCCCACGCCACCAATCGTGAGCAACGTCTTCCTAACGTTAATGGTTACACCCAAAAATCCCATGTTTCTGCTCCTTCGAGCAAAAACAAACAGACCGTAAAACGCGCTCCTCAACTGAGCAGCAAAAGCGGCCTTGTTCCGCCAATGGCGAGCAAGGAAAGCAGCGACGTGCTGAGCCGCGCCGTTAACGTCCTCGGTACACCCTACCGTTGGGGCGGCAGCAGCCCAAGTAAAGGGTTCGACTGCAGTGGCCTGGTGAAATACGCGTTCAACGACGCCACGTTTGACCTGCCGCGCACGTCCAATGCGATGGCCAGCGGTCATGGCGACAAAGTCGATCGCAAGGATCTGAAGCCTGGCGACCTGATTTTCTTCAACATCAAGAGTCGTCGGGTCAATCACGTTGCCATCTACCTGGGCAACGACCGCTTCATCCACGCACCGCGTCGTGGCAAGTCGGTGAGCATCGACACCCTGAAGAAACCATACTGGGAAAAACACTACGTGGTGGCCAAGCGGGTTATGCCGAAAGAGAAGAACACCCTACAGGTTGTTCAACGCTAATCCGGCACTGATCGTTCCCATGCTCTGCGTGGGAATGCAGCCCGGGACGCTCCGCGTCCCTGCCGAAGCGGACGCAGAGCGTCCATTGAGGCATTCCCACGCAGAGCGTGGGAACGATCTACTCCCCCTCAAAAACCATCCGGCGTGCGCGCTTTCTCCCGCGCATGCTCGCGGCTGATCAAGCCCTTGCTTACCAGCTCCTTCAAGCACATATCCAGCGTCTGCATCCCCAGGTTGCCCCCGGTCTGAATCGACGAGTACATCTGCGCCACCTTGTCTTCGCGGATCAGGTTACGGATCGCTGACGTGCCGAGCATGATTTCGTGGGCCGCGATCCGCCCGCCGCCGATCTTCTTGATCAACGTCTGCGACACCACCGCCAGCAACGACTCTGACAGCATCGAACGAACCATCGACTTCTCGTCTCCCGGAAACACGTCCACCACCCGGTCGATGGTTTTCGCCGCCGATGTCGTGTGCAGCGTGCCAAATACCAAGTGGCCGGTTTCGGCGGCGGTCAACGCCAGGCGAATGGTCTCGAGATCGCGCATTTCCCCCACCAGGATCACGTCCGGGTCCTCCCGCAGGGCCGAGCGCAGCGCCGTGGCGAAACTGCGCGTATCACGATGGACTTCGCGCTGGTTGATCAAGCATTTGCGCGACTCGTGGACGAACTCGATCGGGTCTTCGATGGTGAGGATGTGCTGATGACGATGGCTGTTCAGATGATCGATCATCGCCGCCAAAGTGGTGGATTTGCCGGAACCGGTCGGCCCGGTCACCAGCACCAGCCCCCGCGGCGCTTCGGTAATCTTGCGAAACACCTCCCCCATACCGAGGTCTTCCATGCTCAGGACCTTGGACGGAATGGTCCGGAACACCGCGCCAGCACCGCGATTGTGGTTGAACGCGTTAACCCGAAAACGCGCCACGCCGGGCACGTCGAAGGAGAAGTCGGTCTCCAGGTGCTTCTCGAAGTCCACCCGCTGTGTGTCGTTCATGATGTCGTAGATCAGCGCTTGAACCTGCTTGTGGTCCATGGCCGGCAGGTTGATGCGCCGTACATCGCCGTCGACCCGAATCATCGGGGGCAGGCCGGCAGACAGATGCAAGTCGGATGCGCCCTGTTTCGCGCTGAAAGCCAGCAGCTCAGTGATATCCATAGCGTTCCTCAATTCCAGTAGAATGCCGCGAACCTTCAGCCGCCGGCGCCTCTTGATGTCCACGATAGCAGACAACATCGCTCAGGTTAGTTCACGCATCCACGCTGCCGCCCTTGCCGCAAAGCGCGACGCAGACAGCGTCCAGCTATTGGCCGTGAGCAAGACCAAGCCGGCCGAGGCCCTGCGCGAAGCGTATGCCGCCGGCCTCCGCGACTTTGGCGAGAACTACTTGCAGGAAGCCTTGAGCAAACAGCTCGAACTGGCCGACCTGCCCTTGATCTGGCACTTCATCGGCCCCATTCAATCGAACAAGACTCGCGCTATCGCCGAGCACTTCGCCTGGGTGCATTCCGTGGATCGTTTGAAAATCGCACAACGCCTGTCCGAACAACGTCCTGCCGAGTTGCCCCCACTGAACATCTGCATCCAGGTCAACGTCAGCGGTGAAGCCAGCAAGTCCGGCTGCACCCCGGCCGACCTGCCGGCCTTGGCCGATGCCATCAGCAAACTGCCGCGCATCAAGCTGCGCGGGCTGATGGCAATCCCCGAGCCGACCGAAGATCGCGCCGCCCAGGATGCCGCTTTTGCTGCCGTACAAAGCCTGCAAGCCAGCCTGAACCTGCCGCTCGACACACTTTCCATGGGCATGAGCCACGACCTTGAGTCGGCCATCGCCATGGGCGCCACCTGGGTCCGTATCGGTACGGCCCTGTTTGGCGCCCGCGACTATGGTCAGCCTTGAAATATGGCTGACTCCTCTCTTTATAAGGACCTGACATGAGCAAGACTCGTATTGCCTTTATCGGTGCCGGCAACATGGCCGCCAGTCTGATCGGCGGCCTGCGCGCCAAAGGTCTGGACGCCGCGCAGATCCGCGCCAGCGATCCGGGCGCCGAAACCCGCGCTCGCGTGAACGCTGAACACGGCATCGAGGTATTCGCCGACAACGCCGACGCCATCCAGGGCGCCGATGTCGTCGTACTGGCGGTCAAACCTCAAGCGATGAAAGCTGTCTGCGAAGCGCTTCGCCCAAGCCTCAAGCCCAATCAACTGGTGGTCTCGATTGCTGCCGGCATCACCTGCGCCAGCATGAACAACTGGCTCGGCGCCCAACCGATCGTGCGTTGCATGCCCAACACCCCGGCGCTACTGCGTCAGGGCGTGAGCGGTTTGTTCGCCACGGCTGAAGTGAACACCGAACAACGCCAACAGGCACAAGAACTGCTGTCCGCCGTCGGCATCGCACTGTGGCTGGACGAAGAACAGCAACTGGACGCGGTCACCGCCGTTTCCGGCTCGGGCCCGGCGTACTTCTTCCTGCTGATCGAAGCCATGACCGCCGCCGGCGTGAAGCTCGGCCTGCCGGCAGACATCGCTGCACAACTGACCCTGCAAACCGCTTTGGGCGCTGCTCACATGGCCGTGGCCAGTGACGTCGACGCTGCGGAATTGCGGCGCCGCGTGACATCGCCTGCGGGCACCACGGAAGCGGCGATCAAGTCGTTCCAGGCCGGTGGCTTCGAAGCCCTGGTAGAAAAAGCACTCGGCGCCGCTGCGCACCGCTCGGCCGAGATGGCCGAGCAACTGGGTCGTTAATCAGCTCTTACAAAGGAATCAATGATGCTCGGACTCAACGACGCTGCCATTTTCATAATCAAAACCTTGGGCAGCCTGTACCTGCTGATCGTGCTGTTGCGCTTCATCCTGCAATTGGTTCGGGCGAATTTCTACAACCCGCTCTGCCAGTTCATCGTGAAAGCCACTCAACCGCTGCTCAAGCCTCTGCGCCGGATCATCCCGAGCATGTTCGGGTTGGACATGTCGTCACTGGTGCTGGCGCTGATCGTGCAAATGCTGCTGATCGCCGTCATCCTGTTGCTCAAGGGCTTCGCGGTCGACTGGCTACTGTTGGTGCCTTGGGCGCTGATCGCGATCTTCTCGCTGTTTTTGAACATTCTGTTCTACGCGATGATCATCAGTGTGATCCTCTCCTGGGTCGCCCCAAGGAGCCACAATCCGGGCGCAGAGCTGGTCGCTCAGATTACTGAACCGGTACTCGCCCCGTTCCGCCGGATCATTCCGAGCCTGGGCGGCCTCGACATCTCGCCGATCTTCGCGTTTATCGTGATCCAGTTGCTGCAAAGCTGGCTGATCCCACGCCTTGCGTACTACGCCCTCATGCCGCAGGGGCTGCTCGGCCTGATCTGATGAGCTACTTTCGCTGGGACGGTGACGACCTGATTCTGGAGTGTCACCTGCAACCGGCAGCCCGCAGCGATGACTTCTGCGGGCTGCACGGGGATCGATTGAAGATTCGCCTGACGGCGCCGCCGGTTGAAGGCAAGGCCAACGCGTATTTGATGGCGTTTCTGGCCAAGGCGTTTGGAGTGTCCAAGAGTCAGGTGAGTCTGATCAGCGGCGAGTTGAACCGGCAGAAGCGGGTGCGGATTTGCTCGCCGAAGAAGCTGCCGGATTTGCCGGATCTGGCGCGCCCGGCAGGCTGACCGCATCATGATCGTTCCCACGCTCCGCGTGGGAATGCAGCCCGGGACGCTCCGCGTCCCAGCCGAAGCGGACGCAGAGCGTCCAGCGAGGCATTCCCACGCAGAGCGTGGGAACGATCGTTAGTGGTGGGGAAGTTAGCTTGCTGCTAGGGTCAGCGGTCTTTAGACTTACGCCTCATTTCAACGAGAGCAGGGTCGATGCCAGCTGCCTTTCCCCCCGATTCTGTTGGTCTGGTGACGCCGCAAGTGGCGCACTTCAGCGAACCCCTGGCCTTGGCCTGCGGCCGTTCGCTCCCAGCTTATGACCTGATCTACGAAACCTACGGCACGCTGAATGCCGCGGCGAGCAACGCCGTGCTGATCTGCCACGCGCTGTCCGGTCATCATCACGCTGCCGGCTTCCACAGCCCCGACGACCGCAAACCCGGTTGGTGGGACAGCTGCATCGGCCCCGGCAAGCCAATTGATACCCACAAATTCTTCGTGGTCAGCCTGAACAACCTCGGCGGTTGCAACGGCTCTACCGGCCCGAGCAGCGTCAATCCGGAAACCGGCAAGCCGTTTGGCGCCGACTTCCCGGTACTGACCGTGGAAGACTGGGTTCACAGCCAGGCGCGCCTGGCAGACCTGCTCGGCATTGGCCAATGGGCCGCCGTGATTGGCGGCAGTCTCGGTGGCATGCAGGCGATGCAATGGAGCATCACCTACCCCGACCGCATTCGCCACTGCCTGGCAATCGCCTCGGCCCCCAAGCTGTCGGCGCAGAACATCGCGTTCAACGAAGTGGCGCGCCAGGCGATCCTCACTGACCCCGAGTTCCACGGCGGTTCGTTCCAGGAAGCGGGCGTAATTCCCAAGCGTGGCTTGATGCTGGCGCGGATGGTCGGGCACATCACGTACCTCTCCGATGACTCGATGGGTGAGAAATTCGGTCGTGGCCTGAAGAGCGAAAAGCTCAACTACGACTTCCACAGCGTCGAATTCCAGGTCGAAAGCTACCTGCGCTATCAAGGCGAAGAGTTCTCCGGGCGCTTCGACGCCAACACGTACCTGCTGATGACCAAGGCGCTGGACTACTTCGATCCAGCGGCGAACTTCGACGATGACCTGGCGAAAACCTTCGCCAACGCCCAGGCCAAGTTCTGCGTGATGTCTTTCACCACCGACTGGCGCTTCTCCCCTGCCCGCTCGCGGGAATTGGTGGACGCGTTGATGGCGGCCAAGAAAGACGTCTGCTACCTCGAGATCGACGCTCCGCAAGGCCACGACGCCTTCCTGATTCCGATCCCGCGTTACTTGCAGGCCTTCAGCAATTACATGAACCGCATTACGTTGTGAGAAAGCCATGAGAGCTGATCTGGAAATCATCCAGGAATGGATCCCCGCCGGCAGCCGCGTGCTCGACCTCGGTTGCGGCGATGGCGAATTGCTGACCTGGCTGCGCGACAACAAGCAAGTCACCGGCTATGGCCTGGAAAACGACCCGGACAACATCGCCGAGTGCGTGGCCAAGGGCATCAACGTCATTGAACAGGACCTGGACAAAGGCCTGGGCAACTTTGCCAGCAACAGCTTCGACGTCGTGGTCATGACCCAGGCGCTGCAAGCCGTGCACTACCCGGACAGAATCCTCGACGAAATGCTGCGCGTCGGTCGCCAGTGCATCATCACCTTCCCCAACTTCGGTCACTGGCGCTGCCGCTGGTACCTGGCGAGCAAGGGCCGGATGCCAGTGTCCGATTTCCTGCCGTACACCTGGTACAACACGCCGAACATCCACTTTTGCACCTTCGCAGACTTTGAAGCGTTATGTCGCGAACGTGAAGCCAGGGTCATTGATCGGCTTGCCGTGGATCAACAGCACCGCCACGGGTGGGCCAGTAAGCTATGGCCTAATCTATTAGGTGAAATCGGTATTTACCGCGTCAGCAGCCCCGGGCTGCAAGACCACAAGGTCGCGGTCTGAACAGCGTCACTTCGAGGAGAATGATCATGGGTCGTCTAGCGCTGTTTGTACTTACTGCCTGCCTGAGCGTCACGGCCATGGCCGCTGACACTATAAAAGGTGACCGACAGGAAAAGTTTGGCGATGTGACGGTGCATTACAACACCTTCAACTCCACTTTCCTGACACCCGACATTGCCAAGGCCGCGCAGCTCACCCGTAGCAAGAACCAAGGTGTGATCAACGTTTCGGTGCTCAAGGACGGCAAACCGCAGATGGCTCAAGTCAGCGGAACAGTCAAAGACCTCACCAGCCAAAGCGTGAACCTGAAGTTCCGCGAAATCACTGAACAAGGCGCTATCTATTACATCGCCCAGTTCCCGGTGGATCAGCAGGAAACCCGCACTTTCAAGATCGATGTCAAAACCGGCGACAAAACCAACACCATCAATTTCAACCAAGAGCTTTTTCCTGGCCAATGATCAATTTCACGCAACTCGTACTGGCCAGCCACAACGCCGGCAAACTCAAGGAACTCCAGGCCATGCTCGGCGAATCGGTGCAACTGCGCTCGATCGGCGAGTTCAGCAGTGTCGAACCTGAAGAAACCGGCCTGTCATTCGTCGAGAACGCCATCCTCAAGGCCCGCAATGCTGCGCGCATCTCCGGTCTGCCTGCGTTGGCAGACGATTCGGGGTTGGCAGTGGATTTCCTTGGCGGCGCGCCGGGTATCTACTCGGCTCGTTATGCTGATGGCCAGGGCGATGCGGCGAACAACGCCAAACTGCTCGATGTGTTGAAAGACGTGCCGCAAGCCGAACGCGGCGCCCAGTTCGTCTGTGTGCTGGCGCTGGTGCGTCATGCCGACGATCCGCTGCCGATTATCTGCGAAGGCTTGTGGCACGGACGAATCCTGCCAGCGGCCAGCGGCGAACACGGTTTTGGTTACGATCCGCTGTTCTGGGTGCCGGAGCGTGAATGTTCCAGCGCCGAACTGAGCCCGAGCGACAAGAACCTCATCAGCCACCGCGCCCGTGCAATGGATCTGCTGCGCCAGCGTCTGGGCCTGAAATGATCCACGACTCATCCGCGTCGCCGCTGATCTTCGGCGGCGCCGCCCAGTCGCCTCGGGCCGCGCTCCCCGTGCTGCCGCCCCTGGCGTTGTACATCCACATTCCGTGGTGTGTGCGCAAATGCCCTTATTGCGACTTCAACTCCCATACCGCCAGCCCGGTGCTGCCGGAAGAAGAGTATGTGGACGCGCTACTGGCCGACCTCGACCAGGACCTGCATGCGGTCTATGGTCGTGAGCTGAGTTCAATCTTCTTTGGGGGCGGCACGCCGAGCCTGTTCAGCGCTGAAGCCCTGGGCCGTTTGCTCAAAGGCGTGGAGCAGCGCATACCCTTCGCCAGCGACATCGAAATCACCCTGGAAGCCAACCCCGGGACGTTCGAACAAGAGAAGTTCGTCGCCTACCGCGCGCTGGGCATCAATCGCCTGTCGATCGGCATCCAGAGCTTTCAGGAAGAAAAACTCAAAGCGCTGGGGCGGATTCACAACGGTGACGAAGCGGTACGTGCCGCCGGCATGGCCCGTCAGGCCGGGTTCGACAACTTCAATCTGGACCTGATGCACGGTTTGCCCGATCAGTCCCTGGACGACGCCCTGAGCGACCTGCGCCAGGCCATCGCCTTGAAGCCGACCCACTTGTCCTGGTATCAGCTGACCCTGGAGCCCAACACGGTGTTCTGGAACCAGCCGCCAACGCTGCCGGAAGACGACACGCTGTGGGACATTCAGGAAGCCGGCCAGGCGCTGTTGGCCGAGCACGGTTACGCGCAATACGAAGTCTCGGCGTATGCCCAGCCCGGCCGTCCGGCGCGGCATAACCTCAATTACTGGAGTTTCGGCGACTTCATCGGCATCGGTGCCGGGGCTCACGGCAAGCTCAGCCACCCGGACGGGCGCATTGTCCGCACCTGGAAGACCCGCTTGCCGAAGGACTACCTCAACCCGGCCAAAAGCTTCAAGGCCGGGGAGAAAGCCCTGACCAATGAAGAAATGCCGTTCGAGTTCCTGATGAACGCCTTGCGCCTGACCGAGGGCGTGGAATCGCGACTGTACCCGGAACGCACCGGGATGAGCCTGGAAAGTCTCGCCGAAGGCCGCCGCGAAGCCGAACAAAGTGGCTTGTTGCAGGTCGAACCGTCACGTCTGGCGGCCACCGAGCGCGGACAACTCTTCCTCAATGACTTGCTGCAGACATTTTTGAGCTGATTTCAGCCTTAAGGGAAAACGAATGGATTTGATACTCGACCTGCTCGCCACCGCGTCCCGCTGGAGCCGTAGCAACCTGTCTGAAATCGCACTGGCCCTGGTGGGCTGTCTGTTGGTGTTGTTTGGCGCGGATATCAAAAGCTGGGTCGACGCACGCTTGGGCAGCATCGCCGGCGCCTTGCGCGTCCCGCTGATGGCCCTGCTGTGCATGATCGGCAGCGGCGTCGCACTGATCTACGCCACGCCATGGATCATCAAAGGCCTGAGCCAGTTCAACAACTACAGCCTGGCACCGGTGTTGTTGGTGGTGCTGGTGCTCATCGGTGTCGTCGCCGACCGCCGCTGACTTCACCGACAACACAAAACAAATGTGGGAGCGGGCTTGCTCGCGAAGGCGTCGTGTCAGTCGACATTAAAGTTGAATGACACACCGCTTTCGCGAGCAAGCCCGCTCCCACATTTGGTATTGCGTAGGGCTTAAGACTGTTTTTCGAACTTCAGGTCCCACACGCCATGCCCAAGACGTTCGCCGCGGCGTTCGAACTTGGTGATCGGGCGCTCGGTCGGGCGCGGGACGCATTTGCCGTCTTCGGCCAGGTTGCGATAACCCGGCGCAACGTTCATCACTTCCAGCATGTACTCGGCGTACGGTTCCCAGTCGGTGGCCATGTGCAGCACACCGCCGACCTTCAACTTGCTGCGCACCAGCTCAGCGAAAGACGCCTGAACGATACGGCGCTTGTGGTGACGGCTCTTGTGCCACGGGTCCGGGAAAAACAGCATCAGGCGATCGAGGCTGTTGTCGGCGATGCAACGGTTGAGTACTTCGATCGCGTCGCAATCGTAGACCCGCAGGTTGGTCAGGCCCTGAGTCAGCACGCCATTGAGCAGCGCGCCAACACCCGGACGGTGCACTTCCACGCCGATGAAATCCTGCTCCGGCGAGGCCGCGGCCATTTCCAGCAGCGAATGGCCCATGCCAAAACCGATTTCCAGGGATCGCGGTGCCGAGCGACCGAACACTTGGTCGAAGTCCACCGGCGCGTCGGCCAGAGGCAGCACGAACAGCGGCGTACCCTGTTCCAGACCGCGTTGCTGGCCTTCGGTCATGCGACCGGCGCGCATCACGAAGCTCTTGATGCGGCGGTGTTGGCGCTCGTCGCTTTCTTCCGTCTGGATTGGCGTGTCGTTTGATTCAGTCATCAATGGCTCTTACTTGATCAGACCATCCAGCGGCGAGGAGGCGCTGGCATAGAGTTTTTTCGGCATGCGGCCGGCGAGGTAGGCCAAGCGACCTGCAACGATGGCGTGTTTCATGGCTTCAGCCATCATGATCGGCTGCTGGGCGTGGGCGATGGCCGAGTTCATCAGCACCGCTTCGCAACCCAGTTCCATGGCAATGGTGGCGTCGGAAGCAGTACCGACACCGGCATCCACCAGCACAGGAATCTTGGCTTCTTCGAGGATGATCTGCAGGTTGTACGGGTTGCAGATCCCCAGGCCTGTACCGATCAGACCGGCCAGTGGCATCACCGCGATAACGCCGATTTCCGCCAGTTGACGGGCGATGATCGGGTCATCGCTGGTGTAGACCATCACGTCGAAGCCTTCCTTGACCAGCACTTCGGCGGCCTTGAGGGTTTCGATCACGTTGGGGAACAGGGTTTTCTGGTCCGCCAGCACTTCCAGCTTCACCAGGTTGTGGCCGCCGAGCAGTTCACGAGCCAGGCGGCAGGTGCGCACAGCCTCGGTAGCGTCAAAGCAACCGGCAGTGTTAGGCAAGAAGGTGTAGCGATCCGGCGACAGGACTTCGAGCAGGTTCGGTTCGCCCGGGTTCTGGCCGAGGTTGGTGCGGCGCACGGCGAAGGTGACGATCTCGGCACCCGAGGCTTCGATGGCCAGGCGGGTTTCTTCCATGTCGCGGTACTTGCCGGTACCTACCAGCAAACGTGACTGGTAAGTACGACCGGCCAGGACGAAGGGCTTGTCGCTACGAACGATGCTCATGGGAAATCCTCTGTAGGGGTGAGGTTCTTGCAGAATTCTGTGCCCTTGAGGGCCGGACGGCTAGCCGCCGCCGATGGCGTGTACCACTTCGACGCAATCGCCGTCGTTCAGCGTGGTTTCTGCGTGCTGGCTGCGCGGGACGATATCCAGATTGAGTTCCACCGCCACCCGGCGTCCGGTCAGTTCCAGACGGGTCAGCAGGGCCGCAACGGTTTCACCGTCGGGCAGTTCAAGGGATTCGCCGTTCAACTGAATGCGCATGCCGAATGCCGCCATCATTTTTAGGGGCTGGCATTCTAGCCCGATCAGTCTTGGCGACCCAAGCCATTCGTCATGAAATGGACTGCCCGGTCAGCTCAACCGCCAGGCGGCAAGCCCCAGGCACAACCAGCCGACCAGAAATGCCAGGCCGCCGAAAGGGGTGATGATCCCTAGCTTGCTGACGCCGGTCATGGTCAACAGGTACAGACTGCCGGAAAACAACAGGATGCCGACGACGAACGATGCACCCGCCCATGTGATCAGGCGACCGGGAACCTGCGTGGCCAGCAGCGCAACGCCCAGCAGTGCCAAGGTGTGCACCAACTGATAGGTGACGCCGGTATGGAAAATCGCCAGGTACTCGGGTGTCAGGCGGCTTTTCAAGCCGTGGGCGGCGAACGCGCCAAGGGCAACGCCGGTGAAGCCGAAAAAAGCGGCCAGCATCAGAAAGCCACGCAGCATGAAGAACTCCAGTCAGACTCGATCCACAGGGTCTGTATAATGGCCCGCTCAACGGGTTCGGCCAAGCCATCTCTATGCTGCGTTTAATTTTGCGACGATTCACGAAGGCCCTGCTCTGGTTCGCGGGTGGCAGCGTATTGCTGGTGCTGATCTTTCGCGTGGTACCGCCACCGGGAACGGCGTTGATGGTCGAGCGCAAGGTCGAATCCTGGTTCGACGGCGAGCCCATCGACCTGCAACGCACCTGGAAACCCTGGGATGAAATCTCCGATGACCTGAAAGTCGCGGTGATTGCCGGCGAAGATCAGAAATTCCCGGAGCATTGGGGTTTTGACTTTGGCGCGATCCAGGCCGCACTGGCCCACAACGAACTCGGCGGAACGATTCGCGGCGCCAGCACCTTGAGCCAACAGGTCTCGAAGAATCTGTTTCTGTGGTCCGGCCGCAGCTGGTTACGCAAAGGCCTGGAAGCCTGGTTTACCGGGCTGATCGAAGTGTTCTGGCCCAAGCAGCGAATTCTTGAGGTGTACCTCAACAGCGTTGAGTGGGATGACGGTGTGTTTGGCGCTGAAGCAGCCGCCAGGCATCACTTTGGCGTCGGCGCTCGCTCGCTGTCCCGGCAGCAGGCCAGTTTGCTGGCTGCGGCGCTGCCTAACCCGCGGGTTTGGAGCGCCAGTCATCCGACTAACTACGTCGCACGGCGAGCCGGGTGGATTCGGCAGCAGATGAGTCAGCTTGGTGGCGACAGCTATCTGGTTGGCATCAACGATTCGCGCCGGGCGCCTTGGTCTCAGTAGCCGATCACATCCTCATGAACACCGAAAATCTCCTGTGGGAGCGGGCTTGCTCGCGAATGCGGTTGATCATTCGGCATTGATATCGACTGGCACGACGCATTCGCGAGCAAGCCCGCTCCCACATTGGCTTTGTGGTGATTCGGAAATATCGGACACAAACAAAAACGCCCCGATCAATGATCGGGGCGTTTTTTTATACCTGAGCTGCTGTTAAGCGGCAATCGACAACTTGAGCTTGTTCATCGCGCTCTTCTCGAGCTGACGAATACGCTCGGCCGACACGTTGTACTTCTGCGCCAGGTCATGCAGCGTGGCTTTTTCTTCCGCCAGCCAGCGCTGGTAGAGGATGTCACGGCTGCGGTCGTCCAGCACTTCAAGCGCTTCGTGCAGGTTGTGGTTGGAGTTGTCGCTCCAGTCGGCATCTTCCAGCTGACGGGCCGGGTCGTACCGGTGGTCTTCCAGATAGTTGGCCGGCGATTGGAAAGCGCTGTCGTCGTCCGCTTCCGCGGCCGGGTCGAAGGCCATGTCATGACCGGTCAGGCGACTTTCCATCTCACGCACTTCCCGAGGCTCTACACCGAGGCTTTCCGCCACACGATGGACTTCCTCGTTGTTCAGCCACGCCAGACGCTTCTTCTGGCTGCGCAGGTTGAAGAACAGCTTGCGCTGGGCCTTGGTGGTCGCGACTTTGACGATCCGCCAGTTACGCAGGATGAACTCGTGGATTTCCGCCTTGATCCAGTGCACCGCAAAGGACACCAGGCGCACACCCATTTCCGGGTTGAAGCGCTTCACCGCCTTCATCAGGCCGACGTTGCCTTCCTGGATCAGGTCAGCCTGAGCCAGACCGTAGCCGGAATAGCTACGGGCGATATGTACAACAAAACGCAGGTGGGCGAGCACCATCTGCCGAGCCGCCCCCAAATCCTGCTCATAATAGAGACTCTCGGCCAGTTCGCGCTCCTGCTCCGGTGTCAGCAATGGAATGCTGTTCACCGTGTGCACATAGGCCTCCAGGTTTGCACCCGGGACCAGAGCATATGCAGGTTGCAAAGAATTGGTCATACGAAAAAACCTCCGACTTACATAACTCGTGCAGTTCAGCACTGCGAAAATTGACCGGGAACCGAAAGACAAGTTCCCATAAACGCTGAAAGGTCAATACGAGCAAAATGATACTACTTAGGCGCAAGCTCCCTCAGGTGGCGTGCGACTGCAATCCATGCACCGATATACCCCAACAGCACCGCGCCAAGCAAGAGAGACAGACCGTCGGCAACTGGCACTCCGGCCAGCGCAAAATCACTGCCGTACAGGCCGGCCAGCCCAACCACCGCGTCGTTCAGCCAATCAAGGCCGAACGCCAATACGCCCCAGGAAAGAATCCCCGCACCGAAGCCATAAAGCGCACCCATATACAGAAAGGGCCTGCGAACATAGCTGTCAGTGCCGCCGACGAGTTTAATCACTTCTATCTCGGTGCGGCGGTTTTCAATATGAAGACGAATGGTATTGCCTATCACCAAAAGTAATGCAGACACCAGAAGCACAGTCAGACCGAAGACAAAACGGTCACCCAGCTTGAGGATGGCTGCCAGACGCTCGACCCAGACTAGATCAAGTTGCGCCTGTTGTACCTTCGGCAGCTCGGAAAGTTTTTGTCGTAATGCTTCAAGGGCTGGCTTGTCGACCTCGTTCGGCGTCACCAGAACCACGCCCGGCAGCGGGTTTTCCGGCAGTTCTTTCAACGCCTCGCCCAGACCGGACTGCAACTGAAACTCTTCCAGCGCCTGATCGCGGCCGACATATTCAGCATCAGCTACGCCAGGCATCCCTTTGATCTGCTCACGCAACGACTCGCCTTCCGCAGGGCTGGCCTCGATTTGCAGGTACAGGGAAATCTGCGCCGCACGCTGCCAGGAACCGCCAAGACGCTCGACGTTACTTAGCAAAAGTGACAGGCCCATCGGCAAACTCAGGGCAACCGCCATCACCATGCAGGTGAAGAAGCTACCGATGGGCTGCTTGCCCAAACGGCGCAAGCTGTCGAGCAAACTGGCGCGATGACTTTCGACCCAGGCACGAAACAACGTGGCGAAATCCGGGCCGTCATCATCGTCACGTTTTTTCTTCTGCGGCTGTTGGTCGGCGGCCTTCGGGGCCACGCGCTCGGAAACCTTGGGGCTGCGTGTCGCACTCATACGCCGGCCTCCCCGTCACCGATCAATCGACCGCGTTGCAGGGTCAGCATGCGGTGGCGCATGCGGGCGATCAGTGCCAGGTCGTGACTGGCAATCAACACGCTGGTGCCCAAACGGTTGATGTCTTCGAACACGCCCATGATTTCTGCCGCCAGACGTGGATCGAGGTTACCGGTCGGTTCATCCGCCAACAGCAAGGCCGGGCGGTGAACAATGGCGCGGGCGATACCGACACGCTGTTGCTGACCGGTGGACAGGTCGCCAGGGTACAAGTCGGTCTTGTCCGACAGCGCCACGCGCTCGAGCGCCGAATCCACCCGCTTGGTGATCTCGGCCTTGGACAACCCCAGGATCTGCAAGGGCAGCGCGATGTTGTTGAACACCGTGCGATCGAACAACAGCTGGTGATTCTGGAACACCACGCCGATCTGCCGGCGCAGGTAAGGAATCTGCGCGTTGCTGATGGTGCTCAGGTCTTGCCCGGCCAGCAGCAATTTACCGGTAGTCGGACGCTCCATCGCCAGCAGCAGGCGCAACAAGGTGCTTTTACCGGCGCCAGAGTGGCCGGTCACAAACAAAAACTCGCCCCGACGGACTCGAAAGCTCAGCTCATGCAAGCCGACGTGGCCGTTCGGGTAGCGTTTACCGACCTGTTCGAAACGAATCATGAACGCTCCCGCTCGGCAAACAGTGCCTGGACAAAGGGTTCTGCTTCAAAAGTACGCAAATCATCGATGCCTTCACCGACACCGATATAGCGAATCGGCAGGCCAAACTGCTTGGCGAGGGCAAAAATTACCCCGCCTTTGGCGGTGCCATCGAGTTTGGTCAGCGCCAGGCCGGTCAGTTCGACGGTCTGGTTGAATTGTTTGGCCTGGCTGATCGCGTTCTGCCCCGTACCGGCATCAAGCACCAGCAGCACCTCGTGAGGCGCGTCAGCGTCGAGTTTGCTGATGACCCGGCGAACCTTCTTCAGCTCTTCCATCAAATTGTCTTTGGTGTGCAGGCGACCGGCGGTGTCGGCGATCAATACGTCGATGCCACGGGCCTTGGCCGCTTGCACGGCATCGAAGATAACCGAAGCCGAATCCGCGCCGGTGTGCTGGGCGATGACCGGGATCTTGTTGCGTTCGCCCCAGACCTGCAATTGTTCGACCGCGGCGGCGCGGAAGGTATCGCCGGCCGCGAGCATGACTTTCTTGCCTTCGAGCTGCAGCTTCTTCGCCAGTTTGCCGATGGTGGTGGTCTTGCCGGCACCGTTGACGCCAACGACCAGGATTACGAACGGCTTGTTCTGCGAAGTGATTTTCAACGGTTGCTCGACAGGCTTGAGCATGGCCGCCAATTCCGCTTGCAGGGATTTGTAAAGCGCATTGGCATCGGCCAATTCTTTACGGGCGACTTTTTGGGTCAGGCGCTGAATGATCACCGAAGTCGCCTCGACACCGACATCGGCGGTCAGCAGGCGGGTTTCGATGTCTTCGAGCAGCTCGTCATCGATGATCTTCTTGCCCAGGAACAGGCTGGCCATGCCTTCGCCGATGCTGGCGCTGGTCTTGGACAAGCCTTGTTTCAGGCGGGCGAAGAAACCGGCTTTGGTTTCTTCGGTACGCACGGGCTCGGCAGGCGCTTCTACGGGAACGACGGGAGCGACGACCGGCGCAGGTGCTGGAGCAACCGGAGCAACCGGAGCAATGAATGCGGGCACCACAGGTTCTGCAACAACCGGTTCAGGCTCGGCCACCACCACTGGCGCGACAACCGGCTCACCCACTGGCGCTTGAACGGGCTCAGGAGCAAATGCAGTGGGCGCTGGAATCGGCGGCGTAACGTGCGGCGCCAGCTCGTCTTCGACCAATGCCACCGGCTCTTCCGCCACGGGCAACGTCAGCCATGGCTCGGCAACGGGCGTGAGCGGCACCTGGGTCACGACTTCGGCGACGACATCAGGCTCAGGCTCGGTGACCGGTTGCAGCACCGGCTCGGCGATCGGCAGGACAATCGGCGCAGGCTCTTCTTCTATTACCGGCGCAGGCGTGGGTTCAGGAAGTGGCTGTGGCTGTTCGACGACGGGTTCCTGCGGCTTTTTGCGCAGCCATCCGAACAGGCTTTTCTTCTCACCAGCCGCAGCTGGGGCTTTCTTGTCGTCGTTGGAACCAAACATGGAGGACGGCTATCTCACGGTAGCGACGCGCCAAAGGGCGCCTCGGCAAATAAATATTCGATGCAGAACAGACTGCGATTGACCCAGCTTGTTCACGCGCAACATTTTGTCGAGGTGCAAACAGCACCTCAAAGGTCGACTAATACGAAGGACTGGAACGGCATCGTCGGCGAAAACGCAGAGTTTAGCTGACAAACTCAAAGCTTCCGCCGTAAACCCAAACAACCTGCTGACCGATCAAAGGCCTGATAGGCGTGGCCGCCAGTAAAACGGATCAGTATCCTAGCACCTCCTCGCCCGCCTAGGCTAAGACCAAGCGGGCAGCCCCAAAGGTTTAAAAACGAATGAATGCTCTAGCCCGCCGCGCTGCAGGCCTGCTGCTCAGCACAGTTTGTCTGCCCCTCTCGGCCCTGGCTGCCGATCCTCAACCCACCCACGAATTCACCCTCGATAACGGCCTGAAGGTCGTCGTGCGCGAAGACCATCGTGCGCCGGTGGTGGTTTCCCAAGTCTGGTACAAGGTCGGCTCCAGCTACGAGACCCCGGGTCAGACCGGTTTGTCCCACGCCTTGGAACACATGATGTTCAAGGGCAGCGAGAAAGTCGGCCCCGGCGAAGCCTCGCTGATCCTGCGCGACCTCGGCGCCGAAGAGAACGCGTTCACCAGCGATGACTTCACGGCGTATTACCAGGTGCTGGCCCGCGACCGTCTGGGCGTGGCCTTCGAACTGGAAGCCGACCGCATGGCCAGCCTGCGCCTGCCGGCCGACGAGTTCGCCCGCGAGATCGAAGTCATCAAAGAAGAACGTCGCCTGCGCACCGACGACAAGCCGATGTCCAAGGCCTACGAACGCTTCAAGGCCATGGCCTACCCGGCCAGCGGTTACCACACGCCGACCATCGGCTGGATGGCTGACCTGGACCGCATGAAGGTCGAAGAGCTGCGCCACTGGTACCAATCCTGGTACGTGCCAAACAACGCCACGCTGGTAGTGGTCGGTGACGTGACCCCGGACGAGGTCAAGACCCTGGCCCAGCGCTATTTCGGCCCGATCGCCAAACGTGATGTGCCCTCGGCAAAAATCCCGTTGGAACTGGCCGAACCCGGCGAGCGCAAGATCACCCTGCATGTGCAGACTCAACTGCCAAGCCTGATGCTGGGCTTCAACGTGCCAAGCATCGCCACCGCTGAAGACAAACGCTCGGTCAACGCCTTGCGCCTGATCTCCGCCCTGCTCGACGGCGGCTACAGCGGACGTATCCCGACACAACTGGAGCGCGGCGAAGAGCTGGTCTCCGGCGGTTCGTCGAGTTACGACGCCTACACCCGTGGCGACAGCCTGTTCACCTTGTCGGCGACGCCCAATACCCAGAAAAACAAAACCATGGCCCAGGCCGAAGCGGGACTGTGGAAGCTGCTCGAACAGCTGAAAACCACCGCGCCGTCCGCTGAAGAACTGGAACGCGTCCGCGCGCAGGTCATCGCCGGCCTGGTTTACGAGCGTGACTCGATCACCAGCCAGGCCACCGCCATTGGCCAACTGGAAACCGTCGGCCTGTCCTGGAAGCTGATGGACACCGAACTCGCCGAACTGGAAAGCGTGACCCCGCAAGACATCCAGAAAGCCGCCAAGCTGTATTTCACCCGCGAACGTCTCAGCGTCGCCCATGTATTGCCAGAGGAGACGACTCATGAGTGAGCGTAAAAAACCGCGCCTGGCGCTGATTGGCCTGATCGTTGTCGCCTTGATCGGATCTGCCGCGTTCTACTTCTCCAAGACCGACGATTCCAAGGCCAGCGAAGCCCTGGACAAGGCCAAGGCCAGCCAGAAACTGCAATCACTGGCCGAACTCGACGGCAAAGCGCCAAGCCACCGCACCCTGGACGTGCAGACGTGGAAAACCGCCGAGGGCGCCAAGGTGATGTTCGTCGAGGCCCGGGAGCTGCCGATGTTCGACATGCGCCTGATCTTTGCCGCCGGCAGCAGCCAGGACGGTGACGCACCTGGCCTTTCCATGCTGACCAACGCCATGCTCAACGAAGGTGTGGCCGGCAAAGATGTCGGCGCCATCGCTCAGGGCTTCGAAGGCCTGGGCGCAGACTTTGGCAACGGCGCATTCAAAGACATGGCTCTGGCTTCGCTGCGCAGCCTCAGTGCCGCGGACAAACGAGAACCGGCGCTGAAGTTGTTCTCAGAAGTCGTCGGCAAACCGACCTTCCCGGCCGATTCCTTTGCGCGCATCAAGAACCAGATGCTCGCCGGTTTCGAGTACCAGAAGCAGAACCCCGGCAAACTCGCGAGCCTGGAGCTGATGAACCGTCTGTATGGCGATCATCCGTACGCACATTCCAGCGACGGCACGGCTAAAACCGTTCCGGCGATTACCGTGGCCCAGATGCGCGCGTTCCATGAGAAGGCTTATGCAGCCGGCAACGTGGTGATTGCGTTGGTAGGCGACCTGTCTCGCGCTGAAGCCGAAGCGATTGCCGCACAAGTTTCCAGCGCGCTGCCAAAAGGCCCGGAGCTGGCGAAAATCCCGCAACCGGAGGAACCGAAAGCCAGCATCGGCCACATCGAGTTTCCGTCCAAGCAGACCAACCTGATGCTCGCGCAATTGGGCATCGACCGTGACGACCCGGATTACGCGGCACTGTCCCTGGGCAACCAGATTCTCGGTGGCGGTGGTTTCGGTACACGACTGATGAGCGAAGTACGCGAGAAGCGCGGCCTGACTTACGGCGTCTATTCGGGCTTCACCCCGATGCAGGCGCGCGGCCCGTTCATGATCAACCTGCAAACCCGCGCCGAGATGAGCGAAGGCACGTTGAAGCTGGTGCAGGATGTGCTCGCCGACTACCTTAAAACCGGCCCGACCCAGAAAGAACTCGACGACGCCAAGCGTGAACTGGCCGGCAGCTTCCCGCTGTCCACTGCCAGCAACGCCGATATCGTCGGCCAACTCGGCGCCATGGGTTTCTACAACCTGCCGCTGAGTTACCTGGATGACTTTATGCGCGAGTCCCAGAGCCTGACGATCGAGCAGGTCAGAACTGCACTGAACAAACACTTGAGCACGGACAAAATGGTCATCGTCAGCGCTGGCCCGACCGTGCCGCAAAAGCCGTTACCGGCCCCCACTGATAAACCTGCCGAGCAACCGCTCGGGGTTCCGGAGCATTAATGGCCACTCGTCCAAAAAAACCCGTACACAACGTCCATAACGGCGTGAACCAACTGCGCATCATCGGCGGTGAATGGGGCAGCCGAAAGCTGAGCTTCCCGGATGCCCCAGGCCTGCGCCCTACCCCGGACCGGGTGCGTGAAACCCTGTTCAACTGGCTCGCGCCGTATGTTGCAGGCGCCAAGGTCCTGGACCCGTTCGCGGGCAGCGGCGCGTTGTTCCTCGAAGCCTTGTCCCGTGGGGCGGCCATGGGTCAGGCGCTGGACGCCAGCAACATCGCGGTCGCCAGCATCAAGGAGCATCTGGGCACGCTGCGCTGCACCACCGGCCAGATTCAGACCGCCGATGCCCTGCGCTACCTGGAAACCCAGACAGCGACTGCCTACGACCTGGTGTTCCTCGATCCGCCGTTCAACCAGAACCTGTTGCCAGGCGTTTGTGCATTACTTGAAGAACGTCAGTGGCTGGCCGACGAAGCCTGGATCTACACTGAAAGCGAGAATGCGCCATCGAGCCTTGGCTTACCAGGCAACTGGCGCCTGCACCGGGAGCAGAAATCCGGGCGGGTGTATTACGCGCTATGGCAACGTATGGCAGAGATTGCCGGTTAATCAACCGGCCTGAAAAAGGGGCGCGCCTCACACGAGGCTCGCACCGCTGCATCGAGAACCATCGTGCCTCATCTGCCAGAACGCTTCACCCCTGCCTTCGGCCTCGGCAACCCGCACTTGCAAACCTTGTGGGGACCGCTGTGGCGCAAAACCACGCACATCGAACGCCAGCGCGAACGCTTGTGGCTTGAGGATGGCGACTTTCTCGACCTCGACTGGCACGGCCCACACAGCGTCAGTGCGCCACTGGTGTTGGTGTTGCACGGTCTGACCGGCTCTTCAAATTCGCCTTACGTGGCCGGCGTGCAAAAAGCGCTAGGTGCCCAAGGCTGGGCCAGCGTCGCACTGAACTGGCGCGGCTGTTCAGGCGAGCCGAATCTGTTGCCGCGCAGTTACCACTCCGGCGTCAGTGAAGACCTCGCCGAAACCATCAAACACCTGAAGGCCCAACGACCGCTCGCGCCGTTGTATGCGGTCGGCTATTCCCTGGGCGGCAATGTGTTGCTCAAGCACTTGGGCGAATCCGGCAGCAACAGTGGCGTGGTCGGTGCGGTGGCGGTGTCGGTGCCGTTTCGTCTTGATCAATGCGCCGACCGTATCGGCCAGGGTTTTTCGAAGTTCTATCAGGCGCATTTCATGCGGGAGATGGTCGCCTACATCAAGAACAAGCAACGCCAGTTCCAGCATGACGGGCACGAGGATGGCCTGGCGGCGCTGGCCGCGTTGGGCTCACTGGAGAACATGCGCACGTTCTGGGATTTCGATGGCCGGGTCACCGCGCCGTTGAACGGTTTCGCCGATGCCGAGGATTACTATCGCCGCGCTTCGAGTCGCTATTTCCTTGGCGAGATTCGTACGCCGACCCTGATTATTCAGGCGGCCGATGACCCGTTTGTCTTCCCTCACAGCCTGCCGCAAGCCGACGAATTGTCCGCCTGCACTCAATTCGAGTTACAGACCAAGGGTGGGCATGTCGGCTTCGTCGAAGGCTCGTTCAGGCAACCGGGTTACTACCTGGAACGCCGCATCCCGCAGTGGTTGACCGCCGTGGGTCGCCAGTAAGGATGGGCGTCGATCAGGGCGAGTCGATCCGATTCTGGCAAACAGCGCCGCTGGCCGGCGTCGAACTGTTGTCTGCGCGCTACATCGAACACCGCTTCGCGCCCCATGTGCACGACGGGTACGTGATCGGCATGATCATGGCCGGCGCCCAACGCTATCGCTATCGCGGTGCCGAACACCTGGCCGGTAGCGGCACGCTGGTATTGATCAATCCAGACGAACTGCACACCGGCCATAAAGGCACGGAGGATGGTTGGTTGTATCGGGCGTTCTATCCCGACAGCGATCAGATTCTGTCGCTACTCGATGAGTTGGAACTGCCGACCAGCAACTTGCCGGCGTTCGGTGCGACGCTGTATCGCGATCCGGATCTGGTAGAGGGTTTCTGCCAGCTGCATCGTCTGCTGGAAAGTCCGTCCACTGCCTTGCAACAACAAACGGTCTGGCGGGAAATGATGCTGTCGCTGCTGCAACGGCACGCAGCGGTGCCGATTGCAGGCAAGCCGGGCAAGGAACACCGGGCGGTGACGCTGGCCAAGGAGTTGCTGCAAGCACAATTGGCGGCGCCGCCTTCGCTGGAAGAACTGGCAGCGGCAGTCAACCTTTCGCCCTTTCACTTCGCCCGGGTGTTCCGCCGAGCCACGGGCATGCCGCCACACACCTGGCTGATGCAGCAGCGCATCGCTCGGGCGCGGGCGTTGTTGCAGAACGGTTGTTTGCCGCTGGAAGTGGCGACGCAGTTGGGGTTTGCTGACCAGAGTCATCTGAGCCGGCAGTTCAAGCAGGTTTACGGGGTTGGGCCGGGGGCGTATCGAAGTGCCCGGCAACATAAATCTTGATAGCGACGAAGATCCAAATGTGGGAGCGGGCTTGCTCGCGAAGGCGGCGGATCAATCAACATTGATGTCGACTGGCCCACCGCCTTCGCGAGCAAGCCCGCTCCCACAATTGGATCTGTGTTTACTCGCCCTTAGCGATGCCATGCGCAGGATCGTTGATCCACTCGCTCCATGAACCGGCATACAACGAGCCTAACGGATAACCCGCCAGACACAGCGCAAACAAGTTGTGACAGGCCGTCACGCCAGAACCGCAGTACGCCACCAGATCGGTCGGCGAACGATTACCGAGCTTCTCGGCAAAACGCTGCTTGAGCTGATCGGCCGGCAGAAAACGCCCGTCGCTGCCCAGGTTGTCGGTGAACGCCGCACATTGCGCGCCGGGAATGTGCCCGGCAATCGGGTCGATCGGTTCTACTTCGCCCTTGAAACGCGGCAAGCCGCGAGCATCGAGCAGGGTCAGCGCGGGCTGGCCGAGACGCTGCTGGAGCTGTTCGGCGCTCAAGACCAGCGACTTGTCCGGTGTCCCCGTGAAGGTGCCACGCTCAATCTGTGGCGCATCAAGACTCAAGGGCAAACCGGCCGCGTGCCAGGCCTTGAGCCCGCCATCGAGGATGAACACGCCGTCACGTTTACCCAGCCAGGCCAGCAACCACCAGGCCCGCGCCGCGTAGGCACCCGGGCCGTCGTCGTACAAAACCACATCGCTGTCGGCGTTGACGCCCCAGGCTTGCAGACGTTCGATCAAGTCTTCAGGTTCAGGCAACGGGTGGCGCCCGGTCACACCCTTGACCACTGTCCCGCTCAAATCACGCTCAAGATCGGCAAAGCTCGACTCGGCAATATGCCCTTCGGCATAGCTGCGCTGCCCGTAATCCGGGTCTTCGAGGGCAAAACGACAATCCAGAATCACCAGCCCCGGCTGCTCCTTTTTCAGGTCCAACGCTTGCGGGCTGATCAGTTGCGCTATGGGCATAACGGGCTCCTGTGATTAGACGATATTTGATGCAACTGCAGTTTCTAGCCCGCTTCTTCCAACGCTTGGGCCAGTGGCACGTAAAACTCCTCGAACAGTGCGGTCACCGCCGCGCGAGACTGATCCGTGACAAAACCGGCCTCCAGCACCAGCACCTGATACACGCCACGTTTTATGGCCTGCTCGCTCAGGTGATTGGAGTTTTCACGGGTGGTGCACAGAAAACGCACCCAGGACGTCAGGATGATCCAGGCATTGAGCGTCAGGGATTCGATCTGAACCTTGTCCATTTGCAGGATGCCAGCCTCGACGAAGCCCGCGTAGATGTGCGTGCCATGGATCAGACAGCGCTGGGAAAAGCGTCGATAACGGGCGGCCAGGTCCGGATCACTGTCGAGCAGGTGCTCCAGATCACGGTGCAAAAACCGGTAGCGCCACATGGCGGCCAGCAGTTCCTTAAGGTAGAAGCGCTTGTCATCGACCGTGGCGGCACGCCCCTGGGGCGGGCGCAGGAAACTGTCCACCAGGCTTTCGTACTCACTGAACAGCACCGCGATAATCGCCTGCTTGTTGGGGAAGTGGTAGTACAAGTTGCCCGGGGAAATTTCCATGTGGGCAGCGATGTGGTTGGTACTGATGCTGCGCTCACCCTGCTGATTGAACAGCTCCAGGCTGTTCTGCACGATGCGCTCGCTGGTTTTGATCCGAGGGGCCATGGCTTGGGCTTTAATTCAAAGTGCGTTGACGGGCATCTTACGACCTATCCGCGGATGGATAAAACAAAGCTGCGCCAGGATGTCATTTGACTTTCTAGAGCATAGACTCTAAAAAGGCCTTTATTACAATAAATCCGGAGTCGACCGTGACTGCTGACATCGCCTATCTGCAAAACCTGCAGCAGCCTCTGGAAGAACTCCAGACCCTGTTCGACGATCAACGCGCGGCGTACGCCGCCAACCCGATGCCGCCCGCCGCCCAGCGCCAGCAATGGCTGAAAGCCCTGCGCGACCTGTTGAGCAATGAGCGTCAGGCATTGATCGATGCCATCAGCCAGGATTTCAGTCATCGCAGCGCCGATGAAACCCTGCTCGCCGAACTGATGCCCAGCCTGCACGGCATTCACTACGCCAGTCGGCACCTCAAAGGCTGGATGAAGGCGTCGAAGCGCAAGGTCGGGATTGCCTTTCAACCCGCGGCGGCCAAAGTCATTTATCAACCATTGGGTGTGGTCGGGGTGATCGTGCCTTGGAACTACCCGCTGTATCTGGCCATCGGCCCATTGGTCGGCGCGTTGTCGGCAGGCAATCGGGTGATGCTCAAGCTCAGCGAATCGACCCCCGCCACCGGTCTGTTGCTCAAGGAACTGCTGGGCCGAATTTTCCCTCAGGACCTGGTTTGCGTGGTGCTGGGTGAAGCCGATATCGGTGTCGCGTTCTCCAGATTGCGCTTCGATCACTTGCTGTTCACCGGCGCCACCAGCATCGGCAAACACGTGATGCGTGCCGCGGCCGAGAACCTGACCCCGGTGACCCTCGAACTCGGCGGCAAATCCCCGGCCATCGTCTCGCGCGACGTGCCGCTCAAGGACGCTGCCGAACGCATCGCCTTCGGCAAGACGCTCAACGCCGGGCAGACCTGCGTGGCCCCGGACTATGTGCTGGTGCCGGAAGATCGCGTCGGTGCTTTCGTCGAAGCCTATCGTCAGGCGGTTCGCGGGTTTTATCCGACCTTGGTCGACAACCCGGACTACACCGCGATCATCAATGACCGACAATTGGCGCGCCTTAACGGCTACATCAGCGACGCCACCAGCAAGGGCGCGCTGCTGATTCCGTTGTTCGACAAGGGCCAGGGGCGCCGCATGAGCCACAGCCTGCTGCTCAATGTCAGCAACGACATGATCGTGATGCAGGATGAAATCTTCGGTCCGCTGTTGCCGATCGTTCCCTACAAGGATCTGGATCAGGCCTTTGCCTACATCAATGAACGACCTCGTCCGCTGGCCCTGTATTACTTCGGCTACGACAAGCGTGAGCAACACCGCGTACTAAACGAAACCCATTCCGGCGGCGTGTGCCTAAACGACACCCTGCTGCACGTCGCTCAGGACGACATGCCATTCGGCGGTATCGGCGCTTCGGGCATGGGCCATTACCACGGTCATGAAGGTTTCCTGACCTTCAGCAAAGCCAAAAGCGTGCTGATCAAACAGCGGTTCAATGCGGCTAAATTGATCTACCCGCCGTACGGAAAATCCATTCAGAAGCTGATCCAGAAGCTGTTTATCCGCTAACGATCATTCCCATCGGGTAATAACAATAATGAGCCCAAGTCTGTCCGACACACCCGCGCTGTCACGGCGCGGCTTGCTTAAATTCAGCCTGGGTGCCAGCGCTTTTCTCGCCACTGCCGGTTTGGGCGCGAGCCTCAGCGGTTGCTCATCGAGCGCGCCAGCCAGCGGTTTTGCGATTCTGCGCAGCGGTGACTTGCTGTTTCTGCGGGCACTGCTTCCGGTGATGCTCGACGGCGCCGTGGCCGTTGAAAAAATGCCGGCGGCCGTCGCTGAAACCCTGCACTGCCTGGATAACGGTCTGAATCACCTGTCGCCGGAAATGCTCAAGCTGACCCGGCAGCTATTCGATGTGCTGGGAATGAGCATCACCCGCGGACCACTGACCGGGATCTGGGGCCGCTGGGAAAACGCCAGTGCCGACGATATCCGGCACTTTCTCGATCGCTGGGAAAACAGCTCGCTGAGTTTGCTGCGCATGGGCCATAGCTCCTTGATGCAACTGGTGATGATGGCGTGGTACAGCCGGCCGGAGTCATGGGCGCATTGCGGGTATCCCGGGCCGCCTACGGTCTGAAACCGAGTTGACCCAATCGCGAGCAGGCTCACTCCCACAGTGGGCACGCGATCCAATGTGGGAGCGAGCCTGCTCGCGATGACGTCAGCCGCCTCACCATAGAATCCAAAATAAAAAGAGAACCCGAAGATGCCCGTACCCGATCCGTTCCGCGAAGGCCTGGCCCGTGGCTGGAAAACCTACAACGGTTCACAACTGACCCAGGACCTGGCCCTCGAAGCGGACGTGGCGATTATCGGCAGCGGCGCGGGCGGCGGCACCACCGCCGAAATCCTCAGCGCTGCGGGCTACAAGGTATTGCTGATCGAGGAAGGCCCGCTCAAGACCAGCAGCGACTTCAAGATGCTCGAAGACCAGGCCTACACCAGCCTCTATCAGGAAGGCATTGGCCGCATGAGCAAGGACGGCGCGATCACCATCCTTCAGGGCCGCGCAGTGGGCGGCACCACGCTGATCAACTGGACTTCAAGCTTTCGTACGCCGGACCCGACCCTCGACCACTGGGCCAAGGAACACGAGGTCAAAGGCCACACGCCGGCCGAGATGGCGCCGTGGTTCGAGAAAATGGAACAACGCCTGGGCGTCGCGCCCTGGATGATCCCGCCCAACGCCAACAACGACGTGATCCGCAAAGGCTGCGAAAAACTCGGCTATGCCTGGCATGTGATCCCGCGCAACGTGCGTGGCTGCTGGAACCTGGGCTACTGCGGCATGGGTTGCCCGACCAACGCCAAGCAATCGATGCTGGTCACGACCATCCCGGCGGCGCTGGAAAAAGGCGGCGAGTTGCTCTATCTGGCTCGCGCCGAAAAGCTCTTGATCAGCGGCGACAAGGTCACAGGCTTGCACTGCGTAGCGATGGACGACCGCTGCGTCGCACCTACCGGACACACGATCACGGTCAAGGCGCGGCACTACGTGCTGGCCGGCGGCGGGATCAACAGCCCGGCGCTGCTCATGCGCTCCGAGGCGCCCGATCCGCACAAGCGGCTGGGCAAACGGACGTTTCTACATCTGGTGAACATGTCGGCCGGGCTGTTCGATGAGGTGATCAACCCGTTTTATGGCGCCCCACAATCAATCTATTCCGACCACTTCCAATGGCAGGACGGCACCACCGGCAAAATGTCTTACAAACTCGAAGTGCCGCCGCTGCACCCGGCACTGGCGACGACCCTGCTCGGCGGTTTTGGCAAGGAAAACGCCCAGCACATGGAAAACCTGCCCCACACCCACGCCATGCTGGCATTGCTGCGGGACGGCTTTCATCCGGACAGCCCCGGCGGCAGCGTCGAGTTGCGTGGTGACGGCACGCCGGTGCTCGACTATCAGGTTTCACCCTACGCCTGGGACGGATTGCGTCGCTCGTTCCACAGCATGGCCGAGATCCAGTTCGCGGGCGGTGCCAAGGCGGTAATGCCCATGCACGCCGATGCTCGCTACGTGAAAACCCTGGCCGAAGCGCGCACGCTGATCGACGGCCTGAGCCTTGAGCTGTATCGCACACGCCTGGGCAGTGCCCATGTGATGGGCGGTTGCGCCATGGGTGAAGACCCGAAAAACGCCGTGGCCGACAGCCTCGGCCGGCATCATCAACTAGGCAATCTGTCGATTCATGACGGCTCGCTGTTCCCCACCAGCATTGGCGCAAACCCGCAATTGTCGGTCTACGGGCTGACCGCGCAGCTGGCAACTTCTTTGGCCGAACGTTTGAAAAACCCATGAAAATGGAGAATATTCCCATCGTCTATAGTGCTTTCTTACTCAAAAGGCGACTTGGCCGACCGGGAAGGCTGCGATACCATCCGACTCCCCAACGGACTCCCGCCAGGACGACGCGATGAACCGAGTGTTGTACCCAGGTACCTTCGACCCTATTACCAAGGGCCATGGCGATCTGGTCGAACGCGCCGCGCGCCTGTTCGATCATGTGATCATCGCCGTCGCTGCCAGCCCGAAGAAAAACCCGTTGTTTCCCCTGGAACAACGTGTGGCGCTGGCCCGCGAGGTCACTAAACATCTGCCCAACGTTGAAGTCGTCGGCTTCTCGACGTTGCTGGCGCATTTCGCCAAAGAGAAGAACGCCAATGTGTTCCTGCGGGGTTTGCGTGCGGTATCGGACTTCGAATACGAATTCCAGCTGGCCAACATGAACCGTCAGCTGGCACCGGATGTGGAAAGCCTGTTTCTTACTCCGTCCGAGCGTTATTCGTACATTTCCTCGACGCTGGTCCGTGAAATCGCAGCCCTGGGCGGCGATATCACCAAGTTCGTCCACCCTGCGGTGGCAGACGCCCTGACCGAACGCTTCAAGAAGTAACAACCGCTCAAGCGGCGCCCGCGTGCACTGCGGGCGCCAATGCGGCACAATTGCCCGCATTGGTTTATTGCGCCCGGGCCTTCCGTCCCTGGCTGGAGTTAGCATGTCCCTGATCATCACCGACGATTGCATCAACTGCGACGTCTGCGAACCCGAGTGTCCGAACGCCGCCATCTCCCAGGGCGAAGAAATCTACGTGATCGACCCGAACCTGTGCACCCAGTGCGTCGGCCACTACGACGAACCGCAGTGCCAGCAAGTGTGCCCGGTGGATTGCATTCCGCTGGACGAGGCGCATCCGGAGACTGAAGAACAGTTGATGGAGAAGTACCGGATCATTACCGGTAAGGCTTGAATCTGAGGTTTTCGTAGCGCTTATTCGGGCCTCTTCGCGAGCAAGCCCGTTCCCACATTGGATTTGTGATCGACGCACATCCCCTGTGGGAGCGGGCTTGCTCGCGAAGACGTCATCAGCCACACCGAAGATGTAACTGACTTCACTCCGTCTGCTCAAACCCTTCCCCGATACACCCCAGACACCGCACGAACGCCGCTTTCGCCGGGTCGACCACCAACGCCTGTCCCGCATCGCCGATGCCGCCGCCCAGCGCGGTAAACGGCAACGACAGCACAAACGCTCCGGCACCAATCACCGTCGCCACCACCAGCAAAGGTCGGGCAATCAGCAAATCGCCGAGCATGGCGTACGCCGGGGGATTCTGGATGGTGTAGCGCGGGTCGCCACTGCCGGTGTTTGCTGCCAGCGCTGGCGCACCGACGCTCAGCAGCAAAACGACGACAAGGGTTCGAAACAGGTTCATGGCACGGTCCTTGGGCTAGGCAATCAGAACACTGACTATAGACCCTAAGCGTTTCAGCTCTGACAACGTGGGCAAAACACGCTGGCGCGCTGCCCGAGCTTCACTTCCCGAAGTTCCGTGCCACAGACCTTGCAGGGCGCACCGCCACGGCCGTACACGAACAGTTCCTGCTGGAAATAACCCGGCTGACCGTCTCCGCCGATAAAGTCGCGCAGTGTGGTGCCGCCGCGCTCGATAGCGGCCGCCAGGATGCGTTTGATCTCGATCGCCAGTTTCAGATAACGCGCCCGAGAAATGCTTTTGGCCTCACGACGCGGGTCGATACCGGCAGCGAACAACGCTTCGGTTGCGTAGATATTGCCCACGCCGACCACCACCGCGTTGTCCATGATGAACGGCTTGACCGCCATGGATCGTCCGCGGGACTGCTGGAACAAGCGCTCGCCGTCGAACAGGTCGGTCAACGGCTCCGGCCCCAGGCGAATCAACAACTCATGGTTGAGCGGGTCGAGACTCCAGAGCATCGCGCCAAACCGGCGCGGGTCGGTGTAACGCAGGGCCAGGCCGGATTCCAGCTCGATGTCCACATGCTCATGCTTGGCCGCCGGCATGCCGACTTCCACCAGACGCAGATTCCCTGACATCCCCAAATGGCTGATCAGCGTGCCGACTTCGGCATTGATCAGCAGGTACTTCGCGCGTCGCTCCACCAGCACGATGCGCTGGCCAGACAGCCGCACATCCAGGTCTTCGGGAATCGGCCAGCGCAAGCGCCGCTCTCGCACGATCACCCGGCTGACGCGCTGGCCTTCCAGGTGTGGCGCAATTCCGCGGCGGGTGGTTTCGACTTCAGGCAGTTCCGGCATGGCGCTCTCGAATCAGGCTGTGCAACGCTCAGCGGTGAGCGCCAAGGTCACGAATGGTTTGTTTGAGGGACTCGAAGTCGTAGTCCGAGAGACCGACATAATCGAGAACCAGCGGTGCGATGCTGTCCCACTCGTGGTCATCACGCTGGCTGCCCAGCACCCGGAAGGACGCACAAATGTGCTCGGCCATTTTCAGGATCGCCAGCAGGTTTTTCAGCTGACTGTTGCGCGACGACTCATCGCTGAAGATCGCCAACGCATTGTGGTGATTGGCGATGGCGGCGGTCACATGCTCCGGCAGGCGCCAGGATTTGGCGGTGTAATAACCCACCACCGCATGGTTGGTATTGAACACCCGATTCTCGGTATCCACCACCCGGCATTCAGCGCTGGCGCTGGCGTAAGCCTCTTCCAGAACGGTCATGTAGTTGGGGAAGCGCTGGAGCATCAGCGGCACACCGCAGTCATGGAACAGACCCAGGGCGTACGCTTCATCGCCAGCCTGGGTGCCGATGCGCTTGGCCAGGGTCAGGCAGGTCATCGCCACGTCCTGGGCGGTATCCCAGAAACGGTTCAAGGTGACGATGGTGTCGTCGTTCATCTCGCCCTTGATCGACTGCGCGTTGATCAGGTTGATGACCGAGCGGCTGCCCAGCAGGTTCACCGCACGCTGAATCGAGGCAATCTTGTTGCTCAAGCCGTAATACGGCGAATTGACGATTTTCAACAAGGCGCCAGAGAGACCCGGGTCCTGGGAGATCAGCTTCGCGATCACCTCCAGATCCGGATCGGGCATGTACTGTTCCATCTGCAAATCCACCATGATTTGCGGCTGGGCCGGCACGCTGATGCCTTGCAGGGACTGTCGAATCTGTTCGGTGGTCAGCTCTGGGGACATAAGTACACACTCTGGGACAGGCGGCGATTCTAACCCTTATAAAGTTGGATCCGACAGTCAATCAGGCGCAATCCATGTGGGAGCGGGCTTGCTCGCGAAGGCGGCGTGTCAGTCGACATTAATGCTGCTTGGCACCCCGCCTTCGCGAGCAAGCCCGCTCCCACAGGATCAGCACCTTACTGACGGCCCTCATCCGCGTTTCATCGACCACCAAACCCGCCACTCCCTCAACACGCTATACTCCCGCTCTTTTTTCCGGAGCGACGTCATGTCCCTGCCTAGCCTGCGCCTCAAAGCCAACGCCGACCGTCGCCTGCGAAACGGCCACTTGTGGGTCTACAGCAACGAAATCGATGTAGCCGCTACGCCTTTGCACGGTTTCAAGGCCGGCGACCAGGCGATCCTCGAAGCCGCCAGCGGCAAGCCGCTGGGCATCGTTGCCATGAGCCCGAACAACCTGATCTGCGCCCGCCTCTTGTCGCGCGACATCAAGTTGCCGCTGGACAAGTCGCTGCTGGTGCATCGCCTGAACGTCGCGCTGTCCCTGCGCGATCGCCTGTTCGACAAGCCGTTCTATCGCCTGGTCTACGGCGATTCCGACCTGTTGCCAGGCCTGGTGGTCGATCGTTTCGGCGACATCCTGGTGGTACAAATCGCTTCTGCGACCATGGAAGCCCATAAAGAAGACGTGATCGCAGCGCTGACCCAAGTGATCAAGCCTAGCGGCATTCTGTTCAAGAACGACTCCGCTGCCCGTGATGCCGAAGGCCTCAACCGCTACGTCGAAACCGTGTTCGGCCTGGTGCCGGAGTGGGTTGCGCTGGAAGAAAACGGCGTGAAATTCGAAGCGCCCGTCATCCAGGGACAGAAAACCGGCTGGTTCTACGACCACCGCATGAACCGCGCACGCCTGGCACCTTACGCCAAAGGCAAACGCGTACTGGACCTGTACAGCTACATCGGCGGCTGGGGCGTGCAAGCGGCCGCGTTCGGCGCCAGTGAAGTGTTCTGCGTCGATGCATCGGCTTTCGCCCTCGACGGCGTCGAGCGCAACGCCGCGCTGAACGGTTTCGCCGACAAGATGACCTGCATTGAAGGTGACGTGTTCGAAGCCCTGAAAGAGCTGAAAGCCAGCGAAGAGCGTTTCGACGTGATCGTTGCCGATCCTCCGGCGTTCATCAAACGCAAAAAAGACATGAAGAACGGTGAAGGTGCCTACCGTCGCCTGAACGAGCAAGCCATGCGCCTGCTCAGCAAGGACGGCATCCTGGTCAGCGCTTCGTGCTCGATGCACCTGCCCGAGGACGATCTGCAGAACATCCTGCTGACCAGCGCCCGTCACCTGGACCGCAATATCCAGATGCTGGAGCGCGGCGGTCAGGGCCCGGATCACCCGGTTCACCCGGCCATCGCCGAAACCCGCTACATCAAGAGCATCACCTGCCGTCTGCTGCCAAACAGCTGATTTCGCCGGTATGACAGGGAGCCAGTCGGCTCCCTGTTCTGTTATCTGTTATTGAGCTCTCAAATTTCCTACTCCAGCGGTCTTAATGCCTTGCAGGACGTTTCGCTTTGCCTTTTATATTTTCAGATAGAACTTACAAGATTCATTCACCCGTCAGATCAATCCGACAAAATTACTGGAACATTCCTACCCAATCTCCCCTTGATAAGAATTCATTACAAACTATGATTAAGTCGTCACAACGGAGTGACACTTACTATCAACTACAAGGAGTTTAAAACATGAAAGCAATTACTCTGGAAACCAACAAACTCGCCAACCTGGCTTTTCTGGTCGCACCAAAAGCCCGCTAAGTAAATAAAACACTGGGGAGTGCCGGCTACCCAGCGTTTTCTATGGCAAAGACCAGAGTGAGTCGTCAATCATGCAGATAAACCCTTATATATTCATACTTCCTCGCACGCCCGACCAAATAGTCTGGGATTACAAGAACCACAAACAATTCGAATTGAATCTTGAATATTCAGCCCGTCTCGCACAGCTTATCGACAATCCTGAAAAGTTTGATGACAACAACATAATCGACACGCAACTCCTGAATGCGGGAATACTCACATCTTCAATCCAGACGCCACTTGAATGGGGTTGGGATGAACTGTCGAAGATATTTCATATCGGCACCAAGAACATTCCTTGTGAATATATTCCCCAGGATATTAATGAATGGTCGAGACACTATCTGGAGCATTGCGCCGAAGTACTGGCCACTCCTGCCCCGGAGACCAGACGCACAGAGCGCCCGACAACCGAACGAATTGCCCTGCCTCAACCTTCCGGCTTCCCGGCAAAAGCACTTGTAGAGACCTTGATCGACCGAAAGACCTGTCGCTCTTTCACGGGTGAAAGGGTTTCTCTCGACGATGTGGGCACTCTTTTGTATTTGTCCCTTGGCTATCTGCGTGAGCGCGACAACGACATCGACGAAACCATCGCTGAAGGTCTCGGCGCCCGGCGCAGCAGCCCCTCCGGCGGAGGGCTGAATGCCTGTGAAGGTTTTCTTCATGTTCAGAACGTCAAAGGCCTGGATCCCGGGCTCTACGCCTACCACCCTGACGAACATGCGTTGACCTTCGTCAATCCAGTGCCTGATTCGCCCTTGGGTCAGTTGTTGTGTGGACAGCACTTCATCAACAACCTGCCAGTCAGCCTGTTCATCACCGCTCGCTTCGACAAACTGTGGTGGAAATATGAACACTCGCGGGCCTACCGAATGGCTTACGTCGAGGCCGGTCATATTTCCCAGACCTTTCAACTGGTGGCCACCGCACTTGGGTTAAGCACCTGGCTGACGGGTGCACTGGCCGACGACCAGGTCGAAACGTTGCTGGGGATCGAGGACAGCGCCGAACAACCGTTGTTTTTTGTCGGCTGCGGCCAGAGTGACGGGCAAGTGATGTGCAAGGAATTGAAAGCACTGCTAAGCAGCCGGGGGCCACAACAATGACCGAGCCTCGTACAGACGACCTGTCACTGCCCGACGCCTGGGCACAGCGCTACACCCTCGGTGACTGGAACAGCCGAGCTTCGGTACGCACCAGCGAACATTCCTATCAATTGCCATCCGATCTGGAACGGCAACTGGAAACACGACACTGGTTCCCGCCCGCCTTCCTGTCCTACCTGAATCACCCGGTGATCGAAGCCGCCGGCAGCGCGATCATCCATCGATTATCGGCCAACCATCTGGTGTATTTCCTCGACTACACCACCCGGCTCGAACATCGGATCGTCAACCGCTCCGTGGAAACCATCGTCCACGATGAGCTCGGGGTGTCCATCCCCCGCCGAATGAAAACCGCCGCCCTCCAGCTGTATACCGATGAGGGTTATCACGCGCTGTTCTCCAACAGTCTCGCCGAGCAGATCGCCGACCTCTACGGCATGAACCAGCGCCCGGTGATGCCACGTCGCATTACCCGACTGAACGCCTTGCTTGACCAGGCACCTGACAGGCATAAGGCGCTGGCCTGGTTTCTCGTCGGCTTCGTGTCCGAGACCATCATCGCCCGGGAACTGCTCGAGGTTTGCCGCAACGAGCTGGTGTCCAGCGTCCAGGAAATGCTCAGGGACCACCTCACCGACGAGGCCCGGCACAGTCGTTATTTTTGCCAAGTGTTCCACTATCTGTGGCTGACCCTGAACAGCAGCCAACGCACGTTCGCCGCGAAGCTGCTGGTGGACATCATCCTGATGTTCTTTGAGGTCGACGAGCGATGGCTGAAGGGAAGTCTGAACAGCGTGGACCTCGGGGAGAATTGTGTCGCAGAAATCCTCAGTACCTTGACCGGCCCGCAAGCCTGCCTGCAGCGCGCCCGATCAGGTGCAGGCGCGACGCTCCAGGCAATGGAGAAGGCAGGTTTTTTCGACCTGCCGTTTAACCAGCAGCTCTTCGCACAGGCAGGGCTTGTCGATGGATGAAGGAAAATCCGCGGTCAGTGTCAAACACCGCCGCTCTGCCATCACCCTGTTAATGACCATGGTAATGCTCGGGGTCTTCCCTCTGGATGTCCTGCTGCCATCGTTCCCGGCGTTGGCCGAACACTTCCGGACCACCCCAGGCGACATCGCGTTTTCCATCAGCCTGTTTGCCATCGGGATCGCACTGTCCCAACTGCTGGTCGGGCCGCTCTCGGATGTCATCGGGCGTAAAAGTCTGCTGCTGGGTGGAATGGCGGTCTCGATTGTCGGTGCGACAGGTTGCGTGCTGTCCACCGACTACGCCTGGTTCCTGGTGTTCCGGGTGGTGCAGGCCATCGGCTGTGGTTGCTTCGTACTCTCGCAGGCGCTGATCCAGGACCTGTTCGACGGCAAGGAGCGGGATCAACTGCGGATTCTGATGGTTACCGCCAGCGGCATCTTCATTTCCGTCTCGCCACTGGCTGGCACCCTGCTGCAACAGGCACTGGACTGGCCCGCAAGCTTCATTGTCTTTATTGCCCTCGCCGCCGCCGTGTTCCTCAAGGCCTGCTTCTTTCTTGAAAACCGGCACACCGCCACCACCCCGCGCCGAAGCATTCTTCAGTCCTACCGGCGTGTCTGTCGCGATGCAGGGTTCCTCGGCTATTGGCTGATCGCCGCAATCGCCTTCACCTGCCACTTTTCCTTCATTGTCATCTCACCCCTGATCTTCATGGAGCAGTTACAGCTTTCAGCCTACGAGTTTTCCCTGACACTGCTGCTGTATGGCGTGGCCTACATCTTCGGCGGCATTGTCGCTCGAGCCCTCGCCGGGCGGATCGCGGCCCATACACAGATCGTCGTCGGCCTGGGCCTGATCTTCTTCTCAGGGCTGGTGATGCTCTTGCTCTCAAACCTGCTGGGGCTTTCAGCCCTGACCGTGCTGATCCCGATGATCATCTGCACCGCCGGCACGACCATCGTCCGCCCTGTCGCCACCTCCAAAGCCATGGAAGTGTTCCCGGACAATGCCGGCACATCGGCGTCGGCCGGAAACACGCTGGTATTTATCTGCGGTGGCCTGATCAGCGCCCTGATCAATCTCAGTGGAGCCCATCTGCAAACGACTCTGGCGTTGAGTTTCCTCGTCTTGAGCACCGTCGGCGTTTCCTTCAATGCGCTGATCACGCGTCGGCAGCTCTCGTTGAATAGCGGGTGATTCCTGCCGGTCGTCATCCCACACGCCCCGTCAGCGCTGGATCCCCCTTTTCCGGCATTCCCTCCTGACGCCAGCCGTGTAGAATCGCGACATTCATCGCCAGTCATCCCCCGGCGGGTTTATGAGCTCAAGCTGAAGCGCGCGGCGATCCCGCAAAGTTATCGGCAACTTCCGGACACACGGCCATTTCTGAGTGTTCCAGACGTCAATAGAAGCTCACTTCCCTTTTGATACCTGATTAGCCGCCCGGAGTGCTTCATGCCTGATTACCGCTCGAAAACATCCACCCATGGCCGCAACATGGCCGGCGCCCGCGCACTGTGGCGCGCAACGGGGATGAAAGATGACGACTTCAAAAAGCCGATCATCGCCATTGCCAACTCCTTCACCCAGTTCGTACCGGGCCACGTCCACCTCAAGGACCTGGGCCAACTGGTCGCCCGCGAAATCGAACGCGCCGGCGGTGTAGCCAAAGAATTCAACACCATCGCCGTAGATGACGGCATCGCCATGGGCCACGACGGCATGCTGTATTCGCTGCCGAGCCGCGAGATCATCGCCGACTCCGTCGAGTACATGGTCAACGCCCACTGCGCCGACGCGATCGTCTGCATCTCCAACTGCGACAAGATCACCCCTGGCATGCTGATGGCCGCCCTGCGCCTGAACATCCCGGTGATCTTCGTTTCCGGCGGCCCGATGGAAGCCGGCAAGACCAAACTGGCCAGCCACGGTCTCGACCTCGTCGACGCCATGGTGATCGCCGCCGACTCCAGCGCTTCTGACGAGAAAGTCGCTGAGTACGAGCGCAGCGCCTGCCCGACCTGCGGCTCGTGCTCCGGCATGTTCACCGCCAACTCGATGAACTGCCTGGTCGAAGCCCTGGGCCTGGCATTGCCGGGCAACGGTTCGACCCTCGCCACCCACAGCGACCGCGAGCAGCTGTTCCTGCAGGCCGGCCGCACCATCGTCGAGCTGTGCAAGCGTTACTACGGCGACAACGATGAGTCGGTATTGCCGCGCAACATCGCCAACTTCAAGGCGTTCGAAAACGCCATGACGCTGGACATCGCCATGGGCGGCTCCACCAATACCATCCTGCACTTGCTGGCCGCGGCCCAGGAAGCCGAGATCGATTTCGACCTGCGCGACATCGACCGCCTCTCCCGTCACGTGCCGCAACTGTGCAAAGTCGCGCCGAACATCCAGAAGTACCACATGGAAGACGTGCACCGCGCCGGCGGGATCTTCAGCATCCTCGGCTCGCTGGCCCGTGGCGGTCTGCTGCACACCGACCTGCCGACCGTGCACAGCAAAACCCTGGCTGAAGGCATCGCCAAGTGGGACATCACCCAGACCGACGACGAAGCGGTGCATCACTTCTTCAAGGCCGGTCCTGCGGGCATCCCGACCCAAACTGCGTTCAGCCAGTCGACCCGTTGGGAAACCCTGGACGACGACCGTGAAAACGGCTGCATCCGCAGTGTCGAACACGCTTATTCGAAAGAAGGCGGCCTGGCTGTTCTCTACGGCAACATCGCGCTGGACGGCTGCGTGGTGAAAACCGCCGGCGTCGACGAGTCGATTCATGTCTTCGAAGGCAACGCGAAGATCTTCGAAAGCCAGGACAGCGCCGTACGCGGCATCCTCGCGGACGAAGTGAAGGCCGGCGACATCGTGATCATTCGTTACGAAGGTCCGAAAGGCGGCCCGGGCATGCAGGAAATGCTGTACCCGACGTCGTACCTGAAATCCAAAGGCCTGGGCAAAGCTTGCGCCCTGCTCACCGATGGTCGCTTCTCCGGCGGCACCTCGGGCCTGTCCATCGGCCACGCTTCGCCAGAAGCGGCGGCGGGCGGCGCGATTGGCCTGGTGCAGGATGGCGACAAAGTGCTGATCGACATTCCGAACCGCTCGATCAACCTGTTGATCAGCGACGAAGAAATGGCCGGTCGCCGTGCCGAGCAGGATCAGAAAGGCTGGAAGCCAGTGGAAAAACGTCCACGCAAGGTGACCACCGCACTGAAGGCTTACGCTCTGTTGGCGACCAGCGCCGACAAGGGTGCCGTGCGTAACAAGGCGATGCTCGACGGGCTGTAAAACGTAACCGTCGAACAAAAAAATACCCCGCCAAGTGCGGGGTATTTTTGTTGTACTCGGCTAAATGTGGGAGCGGGCTTGCTCGCGAAAGCGGTCTGACATTCAACATTGATGTTGAAAGTTCTGGCCCCTTCGCGAGCAAGCCCGCTCCCACATTGGATCGGTGTCGTGTTACTGAATCTCTTCAGGCTTCACGATCACCCAGTTCTTGTCCGCCGTAACCTGCAACCCTTCTTTGGCCTGAGCCGCGGCGTGCTTGGCCATCATGCCGTTAATCTGGGTCATGTATTTGTCTTTGCGGTTGACCCACAAGTGGATGCCACCCTTGGCCACGTCGACATCGTGGAACAGCATGTAACCGTCGCTGGTCGGGGTATCGCCGCCCACCAGTACCGGTTTTTTCCACTCATCGATGTAGGTCAGGATCGCCGCATGCTTACCGGCCATCCAGGTTGCCGGGGTCCACAGGTACGGGGTTAGTTCAAGGCCGAGGTTGGCCTTCTCGTCATACTTGCCCGCGGTGATCTGCTTACGCGCCGTGGTCAGCTCGCCGGTCTTCGGGTCCTTGAGCAACAAGCTCACGCCGATCACGTTCTGCGGTTTGACGTTGTAGCCGTACTTCGGATCGGCGGCGACCATGCGCACCAGTTCTTCGGAGGCGGCGGTCATCACGTAGACCTCGATGCCGTTCTCCATCAGCTTGTTGTAGAGCTCTTTCTGGCCGGTGAAGATTTTCGGCGGGTTGACGTCGAGTTTCTTGACCACGTCGCCTTCGTAATACGTCACAGGCACCGGTTTACCGGACGCCATCAACTCATCGACGTAGCCTTTGAGTTCCTGGAGGGTGAAGCCGGAGAACACTTGCGCGACCCATGGATAGCAGACCATGTCGTCAAGTTCGCAGAGGCGATAGTAGTAGCTGAACAGGCTTTCCTTGTGATCGGCAGTGTCTTTGAACGGCATCAGTTTCAGGGAGGGGTCGAGTTTCTCGCGGGTGATCAAGCCCTTGTTTTCCATGAACGGCAGCAACGACTCTTCGAGGTCGTAGCGGTAACTGGTGTTGTCCATGTCGAACACCGCGTAGTTACCTTTATTGGCGTTGGCGGCAATCATTGCGTCCAGCGCCTTGGCCTGATCGGCTGGCCAATGCTTCAAATCCGTAGCGAATACCTGGCCGGCAAGGCCCAGGCAAAGTGCAGCGACCAGAAATTTCGGTGCGAGCTTCATCGGCATGCTTCCTTGTTAAAAGACCCTGATTCAAAGAGCTCGACGCTATCAAATAAATATGACAGCCCTCGTCTGCCCGCGACCGCCTGCGTCCCTATTACGCCAGCTGCATCCCTGTCCGCGACATCCGCTTATTCCAAAAACGACAGTAGTCAGATGTTTTCGATATTAATTCATTAGATATCAAGCTGTTAGGCTTGCCGGTTCGCGGCTGCCCCGGAAGGTGGCCGGCACAAGTCTCTATCGGAGTTCCAATGAATCTGCCGCTGATCCTCAATCTGCTGGTGTTCCTCGCCCTGCTCTTTGGCCTGGCGCAAACCCGTCACACCACCTGGAGCCTGGCGAAAAAAGTCCTGCTCGCGCTGGTGCTGGGCGTGGTCTTCGGTGTGGCTCTGCACACCGTTTACGGTGCCGGTAACCCGGTGCTGAAAGCCTCGATCGGCTGGTTCGATCTGGTGGGCAACGGTTACGTGCAGTTGCTGCAAATGATCGTGATCCCATTGGTGTTCGCCTCGATCCTCAGCGCCGTGGCCCGTCTGCACAACGCCTCGTCGCTGGGCAAGATCAGCTTCCTGACCATCGGCACGCTGTTGTTTACCACGGCCATTGCGGCGCTGATCGGTATCGGGTTGACCAATCTCTTCGGGCTGACCGCCGAAGGCCTGGTGGCCGGGACTCAGGAAATGGCCCGCCTGCAAACCATCCAGACCGACTACGCGGGCAAGGTTGCCGACCTGAATGTGCCGCAGCTGTTGCTGTCGTTCATTCCGCAAAACCCGTTCGCCGACCTCGCTCGCGCGAAGCCGACCTCGATCATCAGCGTGGTGATTTTTGCTGCGTTCCTTGGGGTCGCGGCGCTGCAACTGTTGAAAGATGACGTCGAGAAAGGTCAGAAAGTGATCAACGCCATCGACACCCTGCAAGCCTGGGTGATGCGTCTGGTGCGTCTGGTGATGAAGCTGACCCCGTACGGCGTCTTGGCGCTGATGACCAAAGTGGTCGCCGGCTCCAACCTGCAGGACATCATCAAACTCGGCAGTTTCGTGGTGGTTTCCTACCTCGGGCTGGGCCTGATGTTTGTGGTCCATGGCCTGCTGGTCTCGGCCGCCGGGATCAATCCGCTGCGGTTCTTCCGCAAGATCTGGCCGGTGCTGACGTTTGCTTTCACCAGCCGCTCCAGCGCTGCGACCATTCCGCTGAGCATCGAAGCCCAGACCCGCCGTTTGGGTATTCCACAGTCCATCGCCAGTTTCGCCGCGTCGTTTGGCGCGACCATTGGCCAGAACGGTTGCGCCGGTCTGTACCCGGCAATGTTGGCGGTGATGGTCGCGCCAACCGTGGGCATCAACCCGCTGGACCCGCTGTGGATCGCGACGCTGGTGGCGATTGTGACGCTGAGTTCGGCCGGTGTGGCGGGGGTTGGCGGTGGCGCGACGTTTGCCGCGTTGATCGTGTTACCGGCGATGGGCTTGCCGGTGTCACTGGTGGCGTTGCTGATTTCGGTTGAGCCGCTGATCGACATGGGCCGCACGGCGTTGAACGTCAGCGGTTCGATAACGGCCGGTGCGATCACCAGCCAGATCATGCAGCAGACCGATAAAGAGCTGCTGGATGCGGATGCGCATTCTGAGTTGGCTCACGCTTAACCCGCTCTGATCGCTCCCATGCTCCCGCGTGGGAATGCCTCAAGGGACGCTCCGCGTCCAGTGACGCGGAGCGTCACGGGCTGCATTCCCACGCAGAGCGTGGGAATGATCTATGCGCGCTCCCACACCTCGAAGTTGTAGGCCGGCTTGTCGCCTTCCGCTGGATTCGGCACGTTCGACACCAGCTTCCACTGGTTCAAATCAAACTCCGGAAACCACGCATCCCCTTCCGGGCTCAGCGCCACGCGCGTCAAATACAGCCGATCAGCCTGCGCCAACCCCTGCGCATACAACTGCGCCCCGCCGATCAGCATCAGTTCATCGACGCCCTGCTCCCGAGCCCACTCTTCAGCGCGAACCACCGCAGCCTCCAGCGACGGATAAACTTCCGCGCCCTCGAGTTGCAGATCCGCCTGACGGCTGACCACGATGTTCAATCGGCCCGGCAACGGACGACCGAGGGAATCCCAGGTTTTGCGACCCATGATGATCGGCTTGCCGAGGGTCGTGGCCTTGAAGTATTTGAAGTCCCCCGGCAAGTGCCAGGGCATGCTGTTGTCGACGCCGATCACACGGTTTTCACCGAGGGCTGCGATCAGGCTGAGGGGGAGTGATTTAGTCATGCTGGCGAGGATACCAGAGCCTCCCGTACCCCGATAAGCGTCACAGCGGTTATGCTCACAGCTCGATTGAGCGACGGGATGCCGCGTGACTGAACTGACTCCACTGCAAAACCTCTGGGTGACCGAGACGGTGCGCCTGCGTGAAGAACACGCCGGCCCCCTGGATGATCTGGAAGCCAACCGACTGGCCCGCAGCGCGGGCGGTGATCTGCCGACACGGATTCAACGCCGCGCCCTGTGGCTGGCCGAGCGCGATGGGCTGACCAACGCCCTCACACATTGGCTGCAAGGCGCACGTTTGGCGCTGATCGTGATGGCGCTGCTGGCCATTGCCAGCGGCGCCGGCCTGGCGTTTGCCGCGCTGGGCGACGGACAAACCCCGGTCAATGTGTTCTGGGCCTTGGGCAGTTTGCTCGGGCTGAACCTGATTCTATTGCTGAGCTGGGCGCTGGGCCTGGTGTTTGCCGGCGAACACGGCGCCACCCTCGGCCGCTTATGGTTATGGCTCAGCGAAAAACTCGCCCGCGATGCCAAAGCTGCGCAACTGGCCCCGGCCCTGCTGCTTTTGCTGCAACGACAGAAACTCAATCGCTGGGCGGTCGGCGTACTGGTCAACAGCTTGTGGTTGCTCGCCATGCTCAGCGCGCTGGTCATGCTGTTGATGCTGATGGCGACCCGGCGTTATGGCTTCGTCTGGGAAACCACGCTCCTGGGCGGCGACACCTTCGTCGCCATGACCCAGGCCCTCGGCGCCCTGCCCGCCATGCTGGGTTTCAACGTTCCGACCGTGGAAATGATCCGCGCCAGCGGCGATGCCGCGCTCAACATCGAAAGCGCCCGTCAAGCCTGGGCCACATGGCTGGTCGGCGTGCTGGTGGTCTACGGTGTTTTGCCGCGCCTGTTGCTGGCGCTGTTTTGCCTGTGGCGCTGGAAAACCGGCCAAGCAGCCTTGCACCTGGATTTGAACCTGCCCGGCTACGCCCAACTGCGCGAACGGCTGATGCCGACCAGTGAACGCCTGGGCATCAGCGACGCGGCGCCAGAGCAACTGCATCGAATCGACAACGGTGTCAGCGACCTGCCAAGCGATGGCGCGCTGTTGGTGGCCATCGAGCTGGACGATCAACGCCCCTGGCCGCCGCCACTGCCGAAGTCCGTGAGCAATGCCGGCATCCTCGACAGTCGCGAATCGCGGCACAAACTCCTCGAACAGCTGAGTCGCTTCCCCCCAGCCCGTCTGGCCATCGCTTGCGATCCGCGACGCTCGCCGGACCGCGGCAGCCTGGCACTGATCGCCGAACTGGCCCGCAGCGCCAGCGCCACTCGCGTCTGGTTGCTGCAAGCACCGCCGGGCGAAGCGCTCGACGCCCAAAGGCTGGGCGACTGGCACGTGGCGCTGCAACAGCTGGATCTGCCGTTCGCCGATTGCGCGCCGTTGAACTGGCTGGAGAGCGGTCATGACTAATCCCTGGAAAGCGCCGTTGAAGCTCGCCGTGGTCGGCCACACCAACGTCGGCAAAACCTCGTTGCTGCGCACCCTGACCCGCGATGTCGGTTTTGGTGAGGTGTCCCATCGCCCCAGCACCACACGACACGTGGAAGGCGCACGGTTGTCGGTGGACGGCGAACCGTTGCTCGACCTCTACGACACCCCCGGCCTGGAAGATGCCATCGCCCTGCTCGACTACCTCGAGCGTCTGGAACGACCGGGCGAACGCCTCGACGGTCCGGCTCGATTGGCGCGATTCCTTGAGGGCAGCGAAGCCCGGCAGCGTTTCGAACAGGAAGCCAAGGTGCTGCGGCAACTGCTGACCTGCGATGCCGGCCTTTACGTGATCGACGCCCGGGAACCGGTGCTGGCCAAATACCGCGACGAGCTGGAAGTGTTGGCCAGCTGCGGCAAACCGCTGTTGCCGGTATTGAATTTCGTCAGCAGCGCCAACCACCGCGAACCGGATTGGCGCGAGGCATTGGCACGTCTGGGCTTGCACGCATTGGTGCGTTTCGACAGCGTCGCACCGCCGGAGGATGGCGAACGTCGACTCTATGAAAGCCTCGCCCTGCTGCTGGAAAACGCCCGGCCGCAACTGGAACGTTTGATCGCCGATCAGCAAGCGCAACGCCAGGCCCGGCAACGGAGTGCAGCGCGGCTGATTGCCGAATTATTGATCGACTGCGCCGCCTGCCGGCGCAGCGTGGTCAGCGAAGCCGAGCAAGAACAGCAGGCCATCAACGAACTGCGCAAAGCGGTTCGACAACGGGAACAACGCTGCGTCGAAGCGCTGCTCAAGCTCTACGCCTTCCGCCCACAGGACGCGGCGGCCAGCGATCTGCCGCTGCTCGATGGCCGCTGGGGTGACGACCTGTTCAACCCGGAAACCTTGAAGCAGCTCGGCGTGCGAGTCGGTGGCGGTATCGCGGCCGGCGCGGCAGCCGGGGCTGGCGTGGACTTGCTGGTCGGCGGCCTGACCCTCGGTGCGGCCGCATTGGCTGGCGCGATTGCCGGTGGCGCCCTGCAAACGGCCCGCAGTTATGGCAGTCGGTTGATGGGCAAGATCAAAGGCCAGCGGGAGCTGACCGTCGATGACAGCGTGCTGCGGCTGTTGGCGTTGCGCCAGCGGCAACTGCTGCATGCGCTCAATGCGCGCGGGCATGCGGCGATGGACAGCATTCAGGTCGCCACGCCACAGGACAAATCCTGGCGCGAAGGCAAACTGCCCGAAGCGCTGAACAAGGCCCGGGCACATCCGCAGTGGTCTTCGCTTAATCCACACTCGAAATTGAATCAGGCGGAGCGGCAGGAGCAGATCGAAGCGTTGGCGCAGCAACTCTGAACCTGATCGTTCCCATGCTCCCGCGTGGGAATGCAGGCCGTGACGCTTCGCGTCACTGGACGCGGAGCGTCCCTTGAGGCATTCCCACGCAGAGCGTGGGAACGATCAACCACTACCAATCGACCTTCAGAAACTCTCTCACCAACGCTGTGACACGACTGCGATCCGTGCGATCCGCGCGCCCGTCATTGTCCACATCCGAACTCAGTATCACCTCCAGCCCACCATCGTTATCAAGATCGTGAGCCGCGGCTTTACAGGCAATCTTCTGCCCCTCGTGAAAATGCAGCCGCACCGTTTCAGGTGTGCCGTCAGCGGATGGATTCTGCGAGAAGATGCGCAAGTGTCGATCCTCACCTTCACCCTCGTTGAACCAGGCGCATTTCAAATAGGTTTTGCCAAAAGATTTGAGCCGCTGCCGATCCGCATCCGTCGCCTCACGCTGCAACCGATCATCTTCATGGAATTCAAAATGAACGGTATCTGCCGAGCCCTTCCTGCTTCGATCCTGTGCAATCACTTTCAAATAACGCATCCGTGCGCTTCCTTGCGAAAAGCCCAGATTGAACCGTTACTGCAAGCCCCTCCATCCGCCGTTTCTCAATTGCCTGTGAGACAACTCATTGCACCTTGCGGGACAAGAGACCGACCGCTTTGCGTTTCAACACCTCCAGATCCATCACCGGCACCGCCATCTCCTTTGCCAACTCATCCCACTGGCGCATCCGCAGACTGACCTCGCACAACGGATCTTGCTCGAACGCTTCAGCCTCGGCGGCCGTCATCACACCGCCCTGATACTCCAGCGTCCGGCGGCTGGCTTCACTCAAGCGCTCGTAGTACCCAGGCTCTTTCAGCGTCAGGTAACGCTTGGCCTGAACGTGGTACTCCACCAGCCCCGCCATGCGTTCGCTGAAACCTGCGCGGCGTAAGTAGTCCGCGCCCAGGCGCTCGTGACTGACCACGCCGAAGCCGCCCATGTTCTCGGCACTCTCGGCGCAGATATGCCCGATGTCGTGGAAGAACGCAGCCAGGACCACTTCGTCATCGAAGCCCTCGGCCATCGCCCGTTCGGCAGCCTGGGACATGTGCTCGATCTGCGACACCGGCTCGCCGATGTAATCGCTGTCGCCAAAGCGCTCGTACAGTGCGAACACCTCGGCGATTACTTGCTCATTGCGGTCCATCAATACTCTCCCAATAAGGTGGCCACGTTGCGTTCAGCCATCGCCGGCCCGACGCTCATGCCGACACCCGTGTGCATCAGGGCCACGCTCACACCCGGCATCGGCCGCAGGAACGAGAACGGCCCCGGCCCCCCTGAACCATAGACGCCTTGCCAGCGTTCGACCACTTGCACCCTGCAGCCCAACGTCTGCTCGGCCAGTTCAATCATCCAGTTATCCACCTGCTCGGCGTTGAACGGCGACGGATCGCTGCCGTAATGGTGGGAGTCGCCGATGATCAGTTCGCCATACGGTGTCGGGCTGATCAGCAGGTGAATGCCGTGTTCATGCAGGTGCGGTTCCTCGCGCAGGATTTGCGCCTGCACCGCCGCCGCTTCCGGCAGATCGGCGAAGGCGCCGTAGTGCACGCAACTCAGACCGGTGAGCAACGCGTGTTGCAGGTTGAGGTTGATCTGCGGTCGGGCGCGAAGCATTTGCAGGCGGCAGATTTGCGGGTTGAGTTCGACGATCGGCTCGGCCAGCAGCGTCTGATAATCGTGGCCGGAACAGACGATGATCTGCTCGGCACTGAAGGCTCCGGCGGTGCTGTGCACGCGGCCGGGCTCGATGTCGCGCACGAGAGTGGAGAAGTGAAACGTGACGCCGAGTTCGTGATGCAGGTAGTCGATCAGCGCTGGAATCGCTTCGCGGGAATACAGTTGCTGATCGTCCATCCCGTGCAACGCGGCGCGGTGATGGCTGAATTGGCCGCGGTACACATCGCGCAATGCAGCGCCGCGTAGCAGGTCGACGCGGTAACCGTGTTCCACGGCGCGACCGGCGCAGAAGGCTTCCAGCAGGTGTTCTTCGGCTTCGGTGCGGGCAAACAGGTATGAACCGTTGCGCTTGAGTTGCAGGCCGGCGAGTTGTGCCCATTGGCCCCAGATCTCGCGGCTGGCTTTGGCCAGTTCGAGCATCGGGCCCGGTGGCTGGCCGGTGACCAGGGCCTGGCCGAAGTTACGGACCGAGGCGCCCAAAGGGGTTTCGCTGCGCTCGAAAACGGTAACTTTCAGACCGCGCCTGGCGGCGGCATAGGCGTGGGACAGACCAAGGATGCCGGCGCCGACGATCAGCATGTCGCTGTGTTGTGTCATGAAGTTCCCCAATGATCGTTCCCACGCTCCGCGTGGGAATGAATCCCGTGACGCTCTGCGTCACAGGGGACGCGGAGCGTCCTTTGCTGCATTCCCACGCAGAGCGTGGGAACGATCGGCGGTGCTTACTTGGCAGCCACTTTCTCGGACTTGCCGTCATAGCGCTTGCGCCACTCGGCCAGGATCTGGTCACGATTCTTCGAGGCCCAGGCAAAGTCGTTCTTGATCAAACGCTGCTCATAATCGGCCGGCAATTCGGTCTGTGGCTTGGCGATACCCGGTTGCGCGAGGACGGCGAAGTTCTCTTTATAAAGCTCCATCGCCGCCGGACTGGCGGAGAAATCAGCCAGTTGCTTCGCGGCCTCTTCGTGCGGTGTGCCCTTGATGACTGCGGTCGCTTCGATCTCCCAGCCCAGGCCTTCTTTCGGCAGGATGATGTCCAGCGGTGCGCCTTGGCGTTTCAGCTGAACGGCCGGGTATTCAAAGGAAATGCCAATCGGGAACTCCCCCGAAGCCGCCAGTTTGCAAGGCTTGGAACCGGAGTGAACGTACTGGCCGATGTTCTGGTGCAGGTCGTCCATGTACTGCCAGCCCTGCTTCTCGCCGAAGGTTTGCAGCCAGGCGCTGACGTCGAGGAAACCGGTGCCGGACGAGGCCGGGTTGGGCATGACGATCTTGCCTTTGTACTCAGGCTTGGTCAGGTCCTGCCAGCTCACCGGTTTGGTTAAACCCTGCTTTGCGGCCTCGACGGTGTTGAAGCAAATGGTCGCCGCCCAGACGTCCATGCCGACCCAGGCTGGAGGGTTGGCGGCGTCGCGGTAGTTGCTACCGATCTTGCCCAGGTCCTTCGGTGCGTAGCTTTGCAGCATGCCTTGCTGATCGAGGATCGCCAGGCTCGACGCCGCCAGGCCCCACACGGCGTCAGCCTGCGGGCGAGCTTTTTCGGCCAGCAGTTTGGCAGTGATGATGCCGGTGGAGTCGCGCACCCACTTGATCTCGACGTCCGGGTTGGCCTTTTCGAAGGCTGCTTTGTAAGTCTTCAATTGCTCGGCTTCGAGGGCGGTGTACACCGTCAACTCGGTTTTCGCCGCGAAGGCGTTCAGGCTGAAAGCGGTGAGGACAGCAGCGGCCAGGGCCATAGGCTTGAACATGATCTTTTCCTGTTTGAGTTGAGGGGTTGAATCAATGACCAGGCGCGGTCTGCCGCCAGGCCTGGGAGCGGCGCAACAAACCGCGCGAAGCCCAGGCCAGCAGCAGGGACACGCCCGCCGAGGTGAACAGAATCAGGGTCGACATCGCCGCCGCGCCGCCGACGTTGCCGGCGTCGTCCATGTTCAACACTGCCACCGCCGCGAGGATGGTGTCGGGGCTGTAGAGGAAGATCGCTGCCGAGACGGTGGTCATGGCCGAGACGAACAGATAGCGCACGATGTCCAGCAATGCCGGCAGGCAGATCGGTACGGTGACGCGCAGGTAATGCCGATACAGCGGCGCCTTGAGCGACAGCGCGGCGGCTTCGAACTCGGCATCGAGTTGGCGCAACGCGGTGGTGGCGGTCATTTGCGCGGTGGTCAAATAGTGAGCAATGGTGCAGACCACCAGCAGGGTCATGGTCCCGTAGAGCACATGCAGCGGGTTGCCGCTGAGGTTGAAGAAAAAGACGTAACCCAGGCCCAGCACCAGACCCGGCACCGCCATCGGTACGAAACTGAGCATGCGCAGTGTCAAATTCAGCCCGCGCTGGCCCTTGGTTTTTTCCATCAGGTACGCGCCGGTAAAGATCAGCACGCTGCCGATCAACGCCGTGCACAAGGCCATCTTCACACTGTTGCCATAGGCCAGCCAGCCACCGCCCGCCGTGTCGTTGAACTGGTAATGGTTGAGCGACAGCGACAGGTTGTACGGCCAGAATTTCACCAGCGACGAGTACACCGCCATGCCGAACACCAGCAGCAACACCGCACAGATCAGCAGCACGATGGTCAGGTAGCAACCGTCCCGCAGTTTTGACGGCGCGGGCTGAAAGACCTGCGCCCGACCGCTCATGGAATCGCCGTGACCTCGACGCAACCAGGCGTCGACACCGAAGCTGAACAGCGCCGGCAACAGCAGGACCATGCCGATCAACGCGCCGCGACCGAATTGTTGCTGGCCGACCACGGCTTTGTAGGCTTCCAGCGCCAGCACCTGATAATCGCCGCCGACCACCACGGGCACGCCGAAGTCGGTGATGGTCAGGGTGAACACCAGACAGAACGCCGCGAACACAGCCTGACGCGTTGCCGGCCAAGTGATGCTGCGAAAGGCCTTCGCCGGACTGGCGCCCATGCTGGAGGCGGCATCGAACAGTCGCGCATCCGCCAGGGACAGGGCCGACAGCAAAATCATCAGCGCGTGTGGGAAGGTGTAGATGACCTCACCCAGAACAATGCCCCAGAAACCGTAGATATTGTCTGAGAGCAAACCGCGCAACATGCCCTGGTTGCCGAACAGATAGACCAGCGCAATACCCGGCAACATCGACGGCGCCATCAGCGGCAACAGCGACATGCCGCGCCAGATGCCTTTGCCTGGAATCAAGGTGCGTTGCAGGGCGTAGGCAAACAGGTAAGCCAGCGGTACGACAATCGCCGCCACGCTCAGGGAAACTTTCAGGCTATTGCCGAGCAACCAGTGGAAATTGGCACTGGTCGCCAATTCACGGGCGGCCACCAGACCGCCGCCCTGCCCGGCTTCCGAGCTGAAACCGCGCCAGAAGATCGCCAGCAACGGCATCAGTACCGCAACGCCGAGCAACACCAGCAACAGGACTTTGCCGCCGACCACGAACACCCGGTCACCGATCTCGGCACGGGAGGTCTGCCGAACCTGCTTGTGCGGTATCGGCAGCGCGAGGTTCGCGCTCATCAGGCAAACACCTGCAGGCTGCGCGGAGGCAAGGCAACCATGATCTGCTGCGCGCCGAGGCGCGGCATGGCTTCCGGCGCCAGTTCCGCCAGCAATGCGTGGCCCGGCAGTTGATCGAGTTCGAAGCTCATGCGGCAGCGGTTGCCGAGGAAGGTGATTTCGCGAACCTTGGCCGGGAACAGGTTTTCTTCATGCGCGGGCGGGTTGACGTTGATCGCTTCGGGACGGCAAAACAGACGACCCGATGCGGCGTTGCCCGAATCGGCACCCAGGCGCATGTTCATCCCGCCGACCTGGGCGTGGCTGTCGCTGCTGCGCTGGAATGGCAGCCAGTTGCCCTGGCCGACGAACTCCGCCACAAACGGTGTAGCCGGGCGGTCGTAGATTTCCTGCGGCGTGGCGTATTGCTCGACCTTGCCGTTGTTCATCACGGCGATGCGGTCGGCCATCAGCATCGCTTCGTCCTGGTTGTGGGTGACCATCAGGGTGGTGATGCCGAGGTTGCGCTGCAATTGGCGCAGTTCGGTGCACAGATGCTCGCGGACCCGGGCATCGAGGGCCGACATCGGTTCGTCCAGCAGCAGCAACGAAGGTGCCGGCGCCAAGGCCCGAGCCAGTGCGACGCGCTGCTGTTGGCCGCCGGACAATTGGCCGGGGTACTTTTTCTCACTGCCGATCAGGCCGACCAGCTCCAGCATCTGACCGACACGCTGGCGCACTTCATCGCGACCACTGCCGGCGAGGCCGTAGGCTATGTTCGCTTCGACGGTGAGATTGGGAAACAGCGCGTAGGACTGAAACAGAATGCCGTAGTCCCGAGCCTGGGGCGCCAGGTGGGAAACGTCGCGATCGCCGAGGTACAACTCGCCGCTGTCCTGCTTCTCAAGACCAGCGATGCAACGCAACAAAGTGGTTTTGCCGCAGCCCGACGGGCCAAGCAGGCATACCAGTTCACCGGCCGCCACGTCGAGGGAAACGTTATCCAGCGCGGTGAAGGCGCCGAAGCGTTTCTGCACACCGCGCACTTTCATCGGGGCGCCGGGGTTGGTCAGGGCAGTTGCGATCGAGTGGTTCATGGACAGGCCTCATCAAGCAGATGAAGGCCATCCTAGATTTGTAATGCGTCCGTCATGTGGCAGTGAGGCAAAAACGGCTGATAGTGGTATTCGAGGATTTGGGTTCACCGCCGATCGTTCCCACGCTCTGCGTGGGAATGCCTCAACGGACGCTCCGCGTTCGGCTCTTGGGACGCAGAGCGTCCCGGGCTGCATTCCCACGCGGAGCGTGGGAACGATCATTACGCGGGCGCCATTTCCTGCGCCAACCCCAGAAACGCCGCCGGCAGCCGTGCGTTTTTTCGCTCCTTGAGGCAGTACAAATACTCAGGGATCTGCGGCGCATTCTCCAGGGTCAGCACGCGCAGTTGCGGATCATGCGGCACTTCCTGACGGGCGATGATGCTGATGCCGATATTGCGCAGCACCGCCTCACGGATCGACTCCCGGCTGCCAATCTCCAGCAGCGGCCCGAAACTCACCCCGGCGCCGGCCAGCAACTCTTCGGTCAGGCGTCGAGTAGTCGAGCCCGACTCGCGCATCAATAACGTATGCCCGGCCAACGCACTGAGCGGCACATGCTCGTGAACCGCCAGCGGATGATTGCGATGCACCGCCAGCACCAGCGGATCGCTGCCGAGCACCCGGCGAATCAACCGTGCATCGTCGAGCAACTGCGACGACGCCGCGACATCCACCCGGTAATCCTCCAGCGCTTCAAGCACCTGCTGGGAGTTGCCGATCTCCACCGACACTTCCACCTGCGGCAAGCGCTCGCGAAAGGTCTTCACCAGATCGAGGATGTAATACGGCGCCGTCGCGGCGATGCGCAACGTGCCCTGGACCTGACCGCTGTTGCGCAGGAAAAACTCGATGTCGGCTTCCTGCTGCAACAGCGCCTTGACCATCGGCAACAGCCGCGCACCTTCATCGCTGACGCTGAGGCGACGGCCGCCACGGTAGAACAGTTCAACCGAGTACTGACTTTCCAGATTGCGAATCTGGGTCGTCACCGTGGGTTGGCTCAGGCCGAGTTTTTTCGCCGCCAGGGTAATGCTGCCCAAGCGGGCAACCATGTAAAACGCCTTCAGCTCGGCACTCAGCACACCCTTCCCCCATCGCTTATTTGCGCAACAGGCGCAAACCGTTAAACACCACCAACAGGCTCACGCCCATGTCGGCGAACACCGCCATCCACATGGTGGCGATCCCGGCGAAGGTTACCCCAAGAAAGATCGCTTTGATGACCAATGCCAGGGCAATGTTCTGTTTGAGGATGCTTGAGGTTTGCCGTGACAGGCGAATGAAGGTCGGGATCTTGCGCAGATCGTCGTCCATCAGGGCGACATCGGCGGTCTCGATGGCGGTATCGGTGCCCGCCGCCGCCATGGCAAAACCGATCTCGGCGCGCGCCAGCGCCGGAGCGTCATTGATGCCGTCGCCGACCATGCCAACGTTATGGCCCCGAGCATAAAGGGCTTCGATGGCTTGCAGTTTGTCGGTCGGCAGCAGATCGCCCTTGGCCTCGTCGATGCCGACTTGCGCGGCAATCGCCTGAGCGGTGTGGACGTTGTCGCCGGTGAGCATCAGGGTTTTGATGCCCAGCTCGTGCAACTGCTGGATCGCCTCGCGGCTAGACTCTTTCACGGTGTCAGCCACGGCGAACAGCGCCAGCGGGCCGGATCTGTCGAGCAGCAGCACCACGGACTTGCCCTGTTGCTCCAGCGCGAACAGCTTTTCCTCCAGTTCAGGCGAGCACAGGTTCAGTTCTTCCACTAAACGGTGATTACCCAAGTGGTAAACTTGGCCGTTGATTTCGCCGCGTACACCGCGACCGGCCAGCGCCTCAAAGTTATCCACAATCAGCGGAGCAAATTGTTTATCCACAGCCGCGTTGGCAATGGCCAGGGACACCGGGTGATCGGAGCGACCGGCGAGCGCTGCGGCAATCGCCGGGGCTGATTCGTCCGCCGTCGGATCAAGCGACAGGTAATCGGTCTGCACCGGTTTGCCGTGTGTGATCGTGCCGGTCTTGTCCAAGGCCAGGTAATCGAGTTTGTAACCGCCCTCCAGATAGACGCCGCCCTTCACCAGAATGCCTTTGCGCGCCGCCGCCGCGAGGCCGCTGACGATGGTCACTGGTGTAGAAATCACCAGCGCACATGGGCAGGCAACGACCAACAACACCAACGCCCGGTAGATCCAGTCAAACCACAACGCCCCCATGAACAGTGGCGGAATCACCGCCACCGCGAGGGCCAGGATGAACACCGCCGGGGTGTAGATTTTCGAGAAGCTGTCGACGAAACGCTGGGTCGGCGCCCGCGCGCCCTGGGCCTGTTCCACGGCATGGATGATCCGCGCCAGGGTCGAGTTGTTGGCCGCAGCGGTTACCGAGTACTCCAGGGAGCCGGCCTGATTGATGGTCCCGGCGAAAACCTTGTCACCGACAGTCTTCTCCACCGGCAGGCTTTCACCGGTGATCGGCGCCTGATCGATGGTTGAACTGCCCGACACCACTTCACCGTCCAAACCAATCCGCTCACCGGGACGCACCCGCACTCGCGCGCCCAACTCGATGGATTTGACAGGCTGCAAGACCCAACTGCCATCGGCCTGCTGCACCGTGGCCTGTTCCGGGGTCATCTGCATCAGGCCACTGATGGCATTGCGCGCCCGGTCCAAAGACTTGGCTTCGATCAATTCGGCCACGGTGAACAGGAACATCACCATCGCCGCTTCCGGCCACTGACCGATCAGGATCGCGCCAGTCACTGCGATGCTCATCAGCGCGTTGATGTTCAGGTTGAGGTTTTTAAGTGCGATCCAGCCCTTTTTATAGGTGCCGAGGCCGCCGCTGAGGATCGAGATCAGCGCGATGACCGCCACCACCCAGTTCGGCGCAGCGTTGGTGAAGTGGATAACTTCGGCGACCAGGGCGCCAACACCCGACAGCGCCAAGGGCCACCAGTGCTTTTTCTCGGGCGTCGGCGCTGGCGGTTCAACGCCCTGCTCCAGCGGCTCGGCCAGCATGCCGAGGGACTTGATCGCGTCGATGATCGGCGCAGTGCTCGGCAGGTCATGGGTGACGCCCAACACGCGATTGATCAGGTTGAATTCCAGTTGCTGCACGCCCGAGAGTTTGCCGAGTTTGTTCTCGATCAGCGTCTGCTCGGTCGGACAATCCATGGCGTCGATGCGGAAATTGCTCAGTCGCGCACCGGCCGTTGGGGTTTCGCTCAACTTGATCAGCGACGGTGCCGCCACTTTGGCGGAACAGCAGGAATCCCCGTGGCTGCCATGCTCATGCTTCTGTACAGGCTGCAGCTTGTGGCTGTGATCGTGATCGTGATCGTGATCGTGATCGTGATCAGCCTTGGGTTTGTGCGTGTGAAGGGAATCACTCATTGGGTCGCGTCCGGAAAGATGCCTGTTGCCAAGTAAAGACCCTGTAGCCACTATAGGGTCAAGCACCCTTTTGGAGATTGCCGTCATGAAGATCGGAGAACTGGCCAGACTCACCGACTGCGCCGTCGAAACCATCCGCTACTACGAGCGCGAAAACCTCCTGCCAGAGCCGGCCCGCAGCGACGGCAACTACCGCGTCTACACCCAGGCCCACGCCGAGCGTCTGACGTTCATCCGCAACTGCCGCACCCTCGACATGACGCTGGAAGAAATCCGCAGCCTGCTGGCCCTGCGCGACAGTCCGCAGGATCAGTGCGAAAGCGTGAATGCATTGATCGACGAACACATTCATCACGTGAAGGCGCGGATCGATGGGTTGATGGCGTTGCAGACACAACTGCACGACCTGCGCCAACGTTGCAGCGAAGGGCCGGATATCGATCAGTGCGGGATTTTGCAGCGGTTGGAGGTCAGCGGCGGGGTTGTAGCGACGGAGATTGAGCATTCCCATGTCGGCCGCAGCCACGGCCATTAAGACCACCGAAAATCAAATGTGGGAGCGGGCTTGCTCGCGAAGGCGGTCATTCATTCAACATTGATGTCGACTGATCCACCGCCTTCGCGAGCAAGCCCGCTCCCACATTGGTTCGGTGTCGAGGCTTACACCGCCATCGGCGCGGTCATTGGGGCGTGGTGCTCGTAGCCTTCCAGCGAGAAATCGCTCGGCTCGATCAACTCCAGCCACTCCGGCTGATAAACACCGGTCTTGGCGAACTCCGGCACACGGTCGCTGATCACCAGTTTCGGCATCGGGAACGGCTCGCGCTTGAGCTGTTCATTCAGCATGTCCAAATGGTTTTCATAGACGTGGGCATCACCGATGAAATAGGTGAACCAGCGCGGCGTGTAACCGGTCAGGCGGCCGATCAGGCTCAGCAGCGCGGCGCCTTCGGTGAGGTTGAACGGCGTGCCCAGGCCCAAATCATTGGAGCGGATGTACAGAGTCAAAGAAATCTCTTTGGTCTCCACATTCGGATGGAACTGGTACAGCAAGTGGCACGGCGGCAGGGCCATTTCGTCGAGCTGGGCAACGTTCCAGCCGTGGAACAGGATGCGGCGGCTGCCCGGGTCCTTGATGATGGTATCGACGCATTGGCGGATCTGGTCGATCGCCTTGTACAGCACCACGTAGGCTTGACCGTCTTCTTCGCCTTCGGCGATCTGGCGGTAGCCCTGACTCAGGGTCTGTTCGATGGCGGCCTGGTTGCTGACCGGGATCTGCTTGTACGCCGGCCATTTGCGCCATTGCACGCCGTAGATCTCGCCAAGGTCGTCTTCGCCCTGACGGAAAGGATTGGCCAGCCACTGGGCGTTTTCGTTGGCGTTCTGATCCCAGACCTTGCAGCCCAGCGCACGGAATTCGGCGGCGTTGTTCACCCCACGCAGAAAACCACACATCTCGCCGATGGCCGATTTGAAGGCCATCTTGCGGGTGGTGATCGCCGGGAAACCTTCCTTGAGGTCATAACGCAGCATCGCGCCTGGGAAGCTGATGGTGTTCACGCCGGTGCGGTTGGCCTGTTTGGTGCCGTTCTTGATGACGTGGGCGACCAGTTCGAGATATTGTTTCATGAGTTACCTGTGTCCTTGAACCCGGGACCGTCGCCCCGGGGTTCGAATTTATACAACCGCTGCTGGAGCCGCCGGTGCACGGCGATACGCCAGCCAGATCAGGAACAGACCGCCGAGGATCATCGGTACGCACAGTACCTGACCCATGGTCAGCCAGTTCCAGGCCAAATAGCCCAGTTGCGCGTCCGGTACGCGGACGAATTCGACGATGAAACGGAAGATGCCATAGAACAGCGCGAACATCCCGGACACCGCCATGGTCGGCCGCGGCTTGCGCGAGAACAACCAGAGAATGGCGAACAGCGCCACGCCTTCGAGTGCGAACTGATACAGCTGCGACGGGTGGCGCGCCAGTTGCGCCGGATCGGTCGGGAAGACCATCGCCCAAGGCACATCGGTGGCCTTGCCCCACAACTCGGCGTTGATGAAGTTGCCGATCCGTCCGGCGCCCAGACCGATCGGCACCATCGGTGCGACGAAGTCCATCAGCTGGAAGAACGACTTGCCGTTCTTTTTACCAAACCACAACGCGGCCAGCATCACGCCGATGAACCCGCCATGGAACGACATGCCGCCCTTCCACACTTCAAAGATCAACAGCGGGTTGGCGAGGTAAGCGCTCAGATCGTAGAACAGCACATAGCCCAAGCGGCCGCCGACGATGACCCCCATCGACATCCAGAACACCATGTCGGAGAGTTTCTCTTTACTCCAGGTCGGGTCGAAGCGGTTCAACCGGCGCGACGCCAGCAGCCAGGCGCCGCCGATGCCGATCAGGTACATCAAGCCGTACCAGTGGATTTTCAGCGGACCGATGGCCAATGCCACCGGGTCGATCTGCGGGTAAGGCAGCATTGCGACTCCTCGTTAGAGTTGAAACCTTCAAATTCCCGGGCGACGCTGTCACGCCAGGATTAAGCCAGGATTGCGCTTCGCGTCAGAGCAAGAAGCTCAAGCCGACGCAAAACAGCAAAGCGGCAAACAGTCTTTTCAGCAAGCGCGGCGACAGCGAGTGGGCCAGTCGCGCACCGAGGCGGGCGAAGACCATGCTGGTCAGGGCAATCCCCAGCAACGCCGGCAAATAAATAAAACCGAGACTATGGGCTGGCAACAACGGATCGTGCCAGCCCAGAATCATGAAACTTAATGCACTGGCCAAGGCGATTGGCAGGCCACAGGCCGACGAAGTGGCCACCGCCTGCTGCATCGGCACGCTGCGCCAGGTCAGGAACGGCACGGTCAACGAGCCGCCGCCGATCCCGAAAATCGCCGAGGCCCAGCCAATGACGCTGCCCGCCACGGTCAGACCGACTTTGCCCGGCACCGTTCGGCTGGCCTTGGGTTTGAAGTCCAAAGCGAGTTGAACGGCGATGATCAGCGCAAATACACCAATGATCTTCTGCAAATTAGGCCCGGAAATCGCTTCGGCCGTCAGCGCGCCGAAACCGGCACCAATCAGAATGCCGAGGGTCATCCAGGCAAAAATCGGCCAACGCACGGCACCGCGGCGGTGATGTTCGCGGATCGCATTGATCGAGGTAAATATGATGGTCGCCAGGGAGGTGCCGACTGCCAGATGCGTCAGGATCGACGCATCAAATCCCTGCAAGGTGAAACTGAACACCAGCACCGGGACAATGATGATCCCGCCGCCGACCCCGAACAGTCCGGCCAACACGCCCGCACAGGCGCCCAGCGCCAGATAGAGCAGAAATTCCATGGCCACATCCCCAAGCATCCCGAATCAGGAGCGGCATGGTAACGGAAGCATGGCCTCTGGCTCCACTGTGGATGGCGATGGATCGATGAGCGATGTCTGCGTAGAGTGAGCAAAAAACACACAAGGACCACCTTATGTGCCTGATTGTTTTCGCTTGGCGACCGGGTCACGCCCAGCCGCTGATCGTGGCGGCCAACCGCGACGAATTCTATGCCCGGCCCAGCCTGCCGCTGGCGCAGTGGCCCGAAGCACCGCAGGTGTATGCCGGTCGCGACTTGGAGGCCGGCGGCACCTGGCTCGGTGTTGGCGCCAATGGACGCTTCGCCGCACTGACCAATATCCGCGATCCGCATCAACCGCCCGCACGCAAGTCGCGAGGAGAGCTGGTGGCGCGATTTCTTGGTGGGGATATGCTGATAGATGACTATTTGAGCGACGTTGTTGCACGTTCGCTGGAATATGCCGGATTTAACCTGCTGGTCGGTAATGCCAACGAACTGTGGCACTTCAATGCCCGGGAGACTGAGGCGGTGATGCTGCCACCGGGGGTTTATGGGGTGTCGAACGCCGGGCTGGATACGCCATGGCCGAAACTGCTCAAGGCGCGGGCGGCGCTGGAAGAAGTGCTGGACGACCCGCAACCCCAGGCTTTATTGGCGTTGCTGAATGATCCGCAGACGGCGCCTTTTGCCGAACTGCCGGATACCGGGGTCGGGTTGGCCACCGAGACGTTGCTGTCGAGTGTGTTTATTGCCAGTCCGACTTATGGGACGCGGGCGAGTACGGCGTTGATCGTGCATGCGGATGGGACGCGGCATATGGTCGAGCGGAGCTTTGGGCCGTATGGCGGGCATTTGGGGGAGGTAGAGGTCAGGGTTTAGATTGGTGTTGCCCGGGCGGGCCCCATCGCGAGCAGGCTCGCTCCCACATTTGATTTGTGATCTACACAAATCCCCTGTGGGAGCGAGCCTGCTCGCGATGGGGCCATCAGCCTTTTAAAGGGTCTTGGCCGAAGCCGGATTAATCATCCGCGCCAACCCAAGGTTCTTCAGCGCCAATTGCAGCGAGCTGTGGATAACTTGCGGGTTGTCGATGGTCATCAGCTCCGCGAGCAATTCCTTGGCCTTGCTCAGGTTGATCTGACGCAACATCCACTTCACTTTCGGCAGGTTGGTGGCGTTCATCGACAGGCTGTCGAAGCCCATCGCCATCAACAGCACCGCCGCCGCCGGGTCACCGGCCATCTCACCGCAGATGCTCACTGGCTTGCCTTCGGCATGCGCGTCACGCACCACGCTCTGAAGGGCTTGCAGCACCGCCGGGTGCAGATAGTCGTAGAGGTCGGCTACCCGCGGATTGTTTCGATCCACCGCCAACAGGTACTGGGTCAGGTCGTTGGAACCGACCGACAGGAAGTCCACTTGCCGCGCCAGTTCCTTGGTCTGATAAACCGCTGCCGGAATTTCGATCATCACGCCGATCGGCGGCATAGGCACGTCACAGCCTTCGTCGCGGACTTCGCCCCAGGCCCGGTGAATCAGGTGCAGGGCTTCTTCCAGTTCGTGAGTGCCGGAGATCATCGGCAGCAGAATCCGCAGATTGTTCAAGCCTTCGCTGGCCTTGAGCATGGCGCGGGTCTGCACCAGGAAGATTTCCGGGTGGTCGAGCGTGACGCGAATGCCGCGCCAGCCGAGGAACGGGTTGTCTTCCTTGATCGGGAAGTACGACAGCGATTTGTCGCCGCCGATGTCCAGGCTGCGCATCGTCACCGGTTGCGGGTGGAATGCGGCGAGCTGCTCGCGATAGATCGCCAGCTGCTCCTTTTCGCTTGGGAACCTCTGATTGATCATGAACGGCACTTCGGTGCGGTACAGACCGACGCCTTCGGCTCCGCGCTTCTGCGCTCGCGCCACATCCGCCAGCAGGCCGGTATTGACCCACAGCGGCATGCGATGGCCATCGAGGGTCACGCACGGCAAGTCCCGCAGTGCATCCAGCCCGAGGGCCAGTTGCTTCTCTTCCTCGACCACTTCGGCGAACTGCTTGCGCAGCACTTCGCTGGGGTTGGTGTAGACCTCGCCGTGGTAGCCGTCGACGATCATCTGGATGCCGTCGACCTTGGAATACGGCAAGTCGACCAGGCCCATCACCGTCGGGATACCCATGGCGCGTGCCAGGATCGCCACGTGAGAGTTGCCGGAACCGAGTACCGACACCAGGCCGACCAACTTGCCTTCCGGCACCTCGCCGAGCATTGCCGGCGTCAGTTCTTCGCTGATCAGAATGGTGTTGTCGGGGTAGACCAGGGTCTGCTGACGCTCTTCCTGCAAGTAGGCGAGCAAGCGCCGACCGAGGTCCTTGACGTCCGAGGCGCGCTCACGCAGGTAGGCGTCGTCCATCAATTCGAAACGGTTGACGTGTTCGGCGACCACCTGACGCAACGCGCCTTGGGCCCACTGGCCAGTCTTGATCACGGTAGTGATTTCGCTGCCCAGTGACGCGTCGTCGAGCATCATCAGGTAAACATCGAACAGCGCGCGCTCTTCCGGGCGCAACTGGTTGGCCAGTTTGGCGGACAAGGCGCGCATGTCGGCGCGTACGCCTTCGATCGCGGTCTTGAACAGCCCGAGTTCGGCGGCGATGTCGGTGATGGTCTTGTCCGGTACCACGTCCAGATCGGCCGGCGGCAGCATGACCACCGCGGTACCGACCGCCGCACCCGGCGAACCCGGTACGCCGATGAACTTGGCTTCCTGGATGCCCTTGCCCTGACGGCCCAGCCCGCGGATCGAACCGGTGGCCTCGGCGTGGGCGATAACGCCGGCGAGCTGCGCGCTCATGGTCACGAGGAAGGCTTCTTCACCTTCGTCGAACTGGCGGCGTTCTTTTTGCTGAATGACCAACACGCCGACGACGCGGCGGTGGTGAATGATCGGCGCCCCGAGGAACGAGGCATAACGCTCTTCACCGGTTTCGGCGAAGTAGCGGTAGCGCGGGTGATCCGCGGCGTTTTCAAGGTTCAGCGGTTCTTCACGCGTGCCGACCAGGCCAACCAGACCTTCGTTGGGTGCCATGCTGACTTTGCCGATCGAGCGCTTGTTCAAGCCCTCGGTGGCCATCAGCACGAAGCGGTTGGTCTCAGGGTCAAGCAGGTAGACCGAGCAGACCTGGCTGCCCATGGCCTCTTTGACGCGCAATACAATAATGCCCAACGCCGCCTTGAGATCCTTGGCGGAGTTAACTTCCTGGACGATCTTGCGCAGCGTATTGAGCATGGCTCGGGGTCGAACTCCGTCGTCAGTCGCGCGATAAAAGGCGCGGGGCAAGCTCTTTGAGAGCGCGTCGATACACTTCGCGCTTGAATGTCACCACCTGGCCCAACGGATACCAATAGCTGACCCAGCGCCAGCCATCGAATTCCGGTTTACCGGTCAAATCCATCCGCACCCGCTGCTCGTTGGAGACCAGGCGCAGGAGAAACCATTTCTGTTTCTGGCCGATGCACAGCGGCTGGCTGTGCGTGCGGACCAGACGTTGCGGCAAACGATAGCGCAACCAGCCCCGGGTGCAGGCGAGAATTTCAACATCTTCGCGCTCTAGACCCACTTCTTCGTTCAACTCGCGGTACAAGGCGTCTTCCGGCGTCTCCTGGGGGTTGATCCCGCCCTGTGGAAACTGCCAGGCATCTTGATTGATACGGCGAGCCCATAGCACCTGTCCGGCATCATTCGTGAGAATGATCCCGACATTGGGGCGGAAACCATCGGGGTCGATCACGGCAACAACCTCGCAAACGCATGTCGCCGCATTGTTCCACAAAGGTTGTGATAGCAGCAACGAGCCGGTCTACCTTATGTGCACTCTTGTGAAAAGTCCGTATTCTGGACGCCTTTCTACAGACTTTTCAGCGAGTAACTGCAATGCGGCTGGCTTTATTCGACTTGGACAACACGCTCTTGGGCGGTGACAGTGACCACGCCTGGGGCGATTACCTGTGCGAGCGCGGCTTCCTCGACGCCGTTGCCTACAAGGCACGCAACGACGAGTTCTATCAGGATTACCTGGCCGGCAAGCTCGATAACGATGCCTACCTGAACTTCTGCCTCGAAGTCCTCGGCCGCACCGAGATGGCCACGCTGGATCAATGGCACCTGGATTACATGCGCGATTGCATTGAGCCGATTGTCCTGCCCAAGGCTATCGAACTGCTGGCCAAGCACCGCGAGGCCGGCGACAAGCTGGTGATCATCACCGCGACCAACCGTTTTGTTACCGGGCCGATTGCAGCACGTCTGGGCGTTGAAACCCTGATCGCCACCGAATGTGAAATGGTTGATGGCCGCTATACCGGGCGCAGCACCGATGTTCCGTGCTTCCGTGAAGGCAAGGTGACGCGGTTGAATCGTTGGCTGGAAGAAACCGGGTATTCGTTGGAGGACAGCTATTTCTACAGCGACTCGATGAATGATTTGGCGCTGCTGGAGCAAGTGGCCAATCCGGTTGCGGTCGACCCGGACCCGAATTTGCGCGCTGAAGCCGAGAAGCGTGGCTGGCCGGTGATTTCGTTGCGCGATTGAAATCGCCATCGCGAGCAGGCTCACTCCCACAGGAGATTTGCGTCAAACACAAATCCAATGTGGAAGCGAGCCTGCTCGCGATGGGGTCAACTCGGTTTCACGACTTAAACCGGCTTCGCGCCCATCAACCCCGCAATGGCGATAAAGCAGACGAAGCTGAACAGTGCGAGGGCAAAGGTAAACCTCCCAGTGCCCGCTGCCGGCGCCTTGCGCAGCCGATTCAGCCGCACCAGCAACCAGAACCAGCCCAACGCCGCGACGGTGTAAAGCACACTGGAAGCCAACAACCAGACCTGCCCCAGCGGCCAGCCCACCAGATGCACCATCCACCAGCCGGTAAACGGCATGCTCAGCAGCGCCAGCCCCATCACCAGCCAGATAAACACCCACGGTCGCTGCAACGTGCGCGTGTGAGCCGTTGCGTCGCCGTTACGGCGCGTGCGCCAGACCCAGATCGCCAGACCCAGCGCGCTGACCAGCAGCAACACCGTCGCCACCATATGAGCGATTTTCAGGGCGGTTAACGTTTCCATTGTTCGATTTCCTTATGGCCTGGCCATCAGCGTAGCCGCTCAGCCGAGAAACAGCTGATAGGCCGGGTTGTCGCTTTCGTCCCAGTACGGGTAGCCGATTTCTTCCAGCGCTGCGGGCACCAGATGACGTTCTTCATGAGGCACTTGCAGGCCCGCGACCACACGACCATCCGCCGCGCCATGGTTGCGGTAATGGAACATCGAAATGTTCCAGCGCCCGCCGAGCTTGTTGAGGAAGTTGAACAGCGCGCCCGGACGCTCCGGGAATTCGAAGCGCAGAATCACTTCATCCACCACATGCGCCGCACGGCCGCCGACCATGTGGCGGATGTGCAACTTGGCGAGTTCGTTGTCGGTCAGGTCGAGCACCGGGAAACCCTGCTCGGTCAGGCTGGCAAGCAGCGCACTGCGCGGATCGTTTTCAGGGTGCGTCTGCACGCCGACGAAGATGTGCGCCTCGCTGCCGGTGTTGTAGCGATAGTTGAATTCGGTGATCTGGCGCTTGCCGATGGCCTCGCAGAACGCCTTGAAGCTGCCCGGTTTCTCGGGGATGGTCACGGCGATAATCGCTTCGCGGCCCTCGCCCAGTTCGGCGCGCTCGGCGACGTGGCGCAGGCGGTCGAAGTTGACGTTGGCACCGGAGTCGATGGCCACGAAGGTATGCCCGGTGACACCGCGCTGCTCGACGTACCTCTTGATCCCGGCCACGCCCAAGGCGCCGGCAGGTTCGGTGATCGAGCGGGTATCGTCGTAGATGTCCTTGATCGCCGCGCAGATTTCATCGGTGCTGACGGTGATCACTTCATCGACATAGTCTTTGCAGATGTCGAAGGTGTGCTGACCAATCTGCGCCACAGCGACGCCGTCGGCGAAGAGGCCCACGGTCGGCAGGATCACGCGTTCACCAGCGGCCATGGCGGCTTGCAGGCAGTTGGAATCGTCCGGCTCTACGCCGATGATTTTGATTTCAGGCCGCAGGTACTTCACGTACGCCGCGATCCCGGCGATCAATCCGCCACCGCCCACCGGGACGAAGATCGCGTCCAGACGGCCAGGGTGCTGGCGCAAAATTTCCATGGCCACCGTGCCCTGCCCGGCAATGGTGTGGGGATCGTCGTAAGGGTGGATGTAGACGTAGCCTTTTTCGTCGACCAGTTTCAGCGAGTAGGCCAGGGCTTCCGGGAACGAATCCCCGTGCAGCACCACTTTGCCGCCACGTGAGCGCACGCCTTCGACTTTGATTTCCGGGGTGGTCTTGGGCATCACGATGGTCGCTTTCACGCCCAACACTTTCGCCGCCAGGGCCAGGCCTTGGGCGTGGTTGCCCGCGGAAGCCGTGACCACGCCGCGAGCGCGTTCTTCATCGGAAAGCTGCGTGAGCTTGTTGTAGGCGCCACGAATCTTGAACGAGAACACCGGCTGCAAGTCTTCGCGCTTGAGCCAAATACTGTTGCCCAGCCGCTCGGAGAGCTGGCGGGCAGTCTGCAATGGGGTTTCTACGGCAACGTCATAAACGCGCGAGGTGAGGATCTTTTTGACGTACTGTTCGAGCATCGGAAAGCATCACTGAGCGGGTTGGGCAGGGCCAAGGAGTCTAACCCGGCTTTCGCCTGAGCGACCACACTAAACAGGTGGTTTTAGCCGCTCACTGGCGCTGGAGATCCATTGTGGCGAGGGAGCTTGCTCCCGTTGGAGCGCGAAGCGGTCCCCCTGCATTCTTTCAGACATACCGCGCGGGCAGGTTTTACGGCTGCTGCGCAGCCGAGCGGGAGCAAGCTCCCTCGCCACAGGCAAGCCCCCTCGCCACCATTCGACATACCGGCAATGACCTTCCCCATCGCGAAGCCTATAATGCCGGCCTTTCGTCCCCTCTTCGGCACTTCGGAGCCCGCATGACCCAGGATCAACTCAAACAGGCAGTGGCTCAGGCCGCCGTCGACTTCATCCTCCCGAAACTCGACGACAAGAGCATCGTCGGGGTCGGCACCGGCTCCACCGCCAACTGCTTCATCGACGCACTGGCCAAGCACAAAGGCGCGTTCGACGGCGCGGTCGCCAGTTCCGAAGCCACCGCTGCCCGCCTCAAGGGCCACGGCATTCCGGTGTATGAGCTGAACACGGTCAGCGACCTGGAGTTCTACGTCGACGGCGCCGACGAAAGCGACGAGCACCTGAACCTGATCAAGGGCGGCGGCGCAGCCCTGACCCGCGAGAAGATTGTGGCGGCCGTGGCCAAGACCTTCATCTGCATCGCCGACGCCAGCAAACTGGTGCCGGTGCTCGGTGCGTTCCCGCTGCCGGTGGAAGTGATCCCGATGGCCCGCAGCCATGTGGCCCGCGAGCTGGTGAAGCTGGGCGGCGACCCGGTTTACCGCGAAGGCGTTCTGACCGACAACGGCAACATCATCCTCGATGTGTTCAACATGCAGATCACCAACCCGATGGAGCTGGAGAAGCAGATCAACGCCATCGTCGGCGTGGTCACCAACGGTTTGTTCGCCGCACGTCCGGCGGATTTGCTGCTGCTGGGCACCAGCGAAGGCGTGAAGACCCTGCGCGCGAAGTAAGCCAAACGCAAAACCTGTGGGAGCGGGCTTGCTCGCGAATGCGGTGTGTCAGTCAATAGAGATGTCGACTGACACACCGCATTCGCGAGCAAGCCCGCTCCCACATTGGTTCTGGGGTGTTGGTTAGGGTTGTGCCGGTTTTTTGAAGACGTAGAACAGGTTCGGCTCGCTCACCAGGTACATCGTGCCGTCGTCATCCATGGCGATCCCTTCCGCTTGCGGCACTGTCTTCTGCAACCCCTGACGCCCCTTGCTCAGCGACATGGTGCTCAGCGGTCGCCCGTCTACATCAAGCTCCAGAATCAGCCGCGATTCATCCGACAACGCCAACAGATGGCCGCTGCGCTCGTCGTATTGCAGGCTCGACAGGTCCGTCACGAACATCCCGGCATCGCGCTTGGGGTTGTTTACTACGTGCACCGCGTAGGATTTTTCCGGGTTGTAATGGGGAAAGCCCTGCACTTCGTAGATCAACATCGGGTCGCGTTCCTTGGCGACAAACAACCGCTTGCCCACCGAGTCGTAAGCCAGGCCTTCGAAGCCCTTGTTGCCGCTCATGTGTACACCAAGGGTCATCTGCTCGGCATCCGCCGCGTCGAGGAACGTTGTGTCGTTTTCCAGATGAATCTTGATCAGCCGCTGCTCGCGCTCGTCAGTGATCACGTAGGTGTCGGCACTGATGAATTCCACGGCTTCCGGATCGCCAAACCCGACCAACGCAATGCGTCGAATAATCTGACCGTCCAGCGACAGCTCGATCAGTTCTGAGTTTTTGTTGGTGACGGTGAACAGGCTTTTGCGTACAGGATCGAAGGTCAACGCCGACACATCGTCATCCAGCCCGACAATGACTCGCGCCTCGACCGCTACCTGGTACTGATCCAGAGCGATGGACTGACCGTTCATGGGCTGCCAAAGGGTGTTCAGGTTGAACCAGGCGCGTTCGAACAGGCGCAGGTACTGGCCGGCCGCAACCAGAGCGATCAGCGCAATGACCGACAAAATCAGAATCAGGGGTTTGGGGCGGGCAAGTCGGCGCATTCGGGCAAAGCTCGGAATCAGAACGGGTGGATGAAATACCACGCCAGTCTGAATTGAAGCTTAATGGCCAGTGGCCGCGGTCCCGCAGGTGTACCCCAACGGACGGCCGCGCGCCACCCTCACGGCGGGCTTATTTGTGCTTTTCGAAGCGGTAGAACAGATTTGGTTCGCTCACCAGATACAGCGTGCCCGCTTCATCCATGGTCACGCCTTCGGCGCGAGGGATGGTCTTGTTCAAACCATTGAAGCCGCTCAGCAAGGTCATGAAGCTGACCTGCTCGCCCTTCTCGTCCAGCTCCAGCAACAAGTGCGAGTCAGCAGACAGCACCAGCATATGGCCAGTGCGCGGGTCGATGGCCAGGGCCGAGAGGTTGCGGATGTCCAGTTCGTCACTGGCGAGTTTTTGCTTGTCACCGGTGAGTGTCTGACCATCGTTGCTTTTCCAGGTGAACAACGCCGGGGGACGTTCTACACCCAGCAACATTTGCTGATTGCGCGAATCCCAGGCAATGGCTTCGAACGCCTTGTTCTGGTCTTTCGAAGGACCGAGGTCGTATTTCGGGAAGTTGGCGATGTTCAGCTCGCGGGTATCGGCATCGACCTTGACGATGGAGAGCATGTGGTCGCGCTCATCGACGATGGCCAGCAGACCGTTGCCCATGGCGGTGACCCCCTCCGGGTTGCTCCAACCCACCAGCGGCATCTTGCGCAGCACGTCGCCTTGCAACGTCAGCTCGACCAGGAACGGTTTATTGCCCATGACCGAAAACAGGGTTTTTGACTGAGGGTCGTAAGCCAGGTCCGACGCCTCGTCCTTCTCCATGCCCGGCAGCACCTTGGCATCGATCACTGCCCGATAATCCGGCAGCCAGATGCTCTCCTGGCGTTCGGCGGGGCTTTCGAAACGCTCCAGCAGCCAGAGCACGCCACGGTCATCCCAATGCATCGCGAACGCGAGGCCATAGGCGGCAGCGGCCACCAGCAAAAGCCAGGAATACCAACGCATGACAAAGCGCGAACGGCGTGCAGTTTTAAGCTTGGGCAGGGGTTGGGTGACCATCGAGGGATGCGTTCCAGAAATTCAGGCTAAGGGTAATAGCACAAGTGGGACCGGCTCAGACGCCGCAAGTCCCGGAATTATCCGGAAGATATGTGAAAAAAACGGGAAATGGCGGTAAAGCCCTTTGCGGGCACCCCAGCCTGATGATCGTTCCCACGCTCCGCGTGGGAATGCATCCCGTGACGCTCCGCGTCACATTCGAAGCGGGACGCGGAGCGTCCATGGCGGCATTCCCACGCAGAGCGTGGGAACGATCATCACAGGGGTCAGCGGTGATCTGACTAGCGGACGCTGCTGGTGAAGCGGCTGACGCCTGGCAATTCCAGCACCAGTTCGTCACCCACATTCAGCGGACCGACGCCAACCGGCGTACCCGTCAGGATCACGTCACCGGCCTGCAGCGAGAAGCAACCGGCCATGTGCTGGATCATCGGCACGATCGGGTTGAGCATCGCGCTGCTGTTGCCATCCTGGCGCACTTCGCCGTTGATGGTCAGGCGGATGCCGATGTCGGTCAGGTCAGCGAACGTGCTGCCCGAGACGAATGGCGCAATCACCGCCGCACCGTCGAAGGACTTGGCGATTTCCCACGGCAGGCCCTTGGCTTTCAGCTCGGCCTGCTTGTCGCGCAGGGTCAGGTCCAGGGCCGGGGCGAAGCCAGAAATAGCATCGAGCACTTCTTCACGGCTCGGTTTGGTCGACAAAGGCTTGCCGATCAACACCGCGATTTCCGCTTCGTAATGCACCGAACCACGTTCGGTCGGAATGCTGAAACCACCTTCCAGCGGCACGACGCAACTGCCCGGCTTGATGAACAGCAGCGGTTCTGTAGGCACCGGGTTGTCCAGTTCCTTGGCGTGTTCGGCGTAGTTACGGCCAATGCACACCACTTTCCCCAGCGGGAAGTGAATACGCGTACCGTCGACATACTGGTGCTGATAGCTCATTACCGACTCCTGATTCGTGCTCTTAACGTTCGAAAATCAAACAGCGAAAATCTTGCCCGGGTTCATGATGCCGTTCGGATCGAACACCGCTTTGACTGCTTTCATGTACTCGATCTCAACCGGCGAGCGGCTGTAGGTCAAGTAATCACGCTTGGTCATGCCCACGCCGTGTTCGGCGGAAATCGAACCGTTGTACTTCTCGACGGTTTCGAACACCCACTTGTTGACGGTCGCGCACTTGGCGAAGAACTCGTCCTTGCTCAGGTTTTCCGGCTTGAGGATGTTCAGGTGCAGGTTGCCGTCACCGATGTGGCCGAACCAGACGATTTCGAAATCCGGATAGTGTTCGCCGACGATCGCGTCGATTTCCTTCAGGAACGCCGGGACTTTCGACACAGTGACCGAAATGTCGTTCTTGTACGGCGTCCAGTGGGAAATGGTTTCGGAGATGTATTCGCGCAGCTTCCAGAGGTTCTGCAGCTGGGTTTCGCTCTGGCTCATCACGCCGTCCAGCACCCAGCCCTGCTCGACGCAGTGCTCGAAGGTTTCCAGGGCGTGGTTGGCCACTTCTTCGGTGGTCGCTTCGAATTCCAGCAGCGCGTAGAACGGGCAATCTGTTTCGAATGGCGCGGGTACGTCGCCCCGGCCCATGACCTTGGCCAAGGCTTTATCGGAGAAGAATTCGAAGGCGGTCAGGTCGAGCTTGCTCTGGAACGCATGCAGCACCGGCATGATCGAGTCGAAATCGGTAGTACCGAGGACCATCGCGGTGAGGTTTTTCGGCGCGCGGTCCAGACGCATGGTGGCTTCGACCACAAAACCGAGGGTGCCTTCAGCGCCAATGAACAGCTGGCGCAGGTCGTAACCGGTGGCGTTCTTGATCAGGTCTTTGTTCAGTTCCAGCAGATCGCCCTTGCCGGTGACCACTTTCATGCCAGCGACCCAGTTGCGGGTCATGCCGTAGCGAATCACCTTGATCCCGCCGGCATTGGTGCCGATATTGCCGCCAATCTGGCTGGAACCTGCCGAAGCGAAATCCACCGGGTAGTACAGGCCTTTTTCTTCGGCGACGTTCTGCAGGTGTTCGGTGACCACACCCGGCTGGCAGACCGCAGTGCGGTCAGTCAGGTTGACGTCGAGAATCTGGTTCATGTAGTCGAAGGACACGACGACTTCGCCATTGGCAGCCACGGCAGCGGCGGACAGCCCGGTACGACCGCCGGACGGCACCAGCGCAACCTTGTGCTCATTGGCCCAACGGACGATGGCCTGGACCTGCTCGGTGGTCTTGGGGAACACGATGGCGGTCGGGGCCGGGGCGAAATGCTTGGTCCAATCCTTACCGTAAGCATTCAGGGAGTCGGCATCGGTCAGCACCTTGCCAGGCTCAACCAGGGTCTTCAGCTCTTCAATCAGGGCAGGATTGGTCATCGACAGAACTCTCGAACAATTCATGGTCATCCTGAGAACGCTTCACGTCGCAGGAATGAGTGTTTAGCGGGGTGCGTATGCTAGCATACCGACCCCGCAGGGTAGTGCCCAACGGCTATTCTGCGGTAACGGCATTCTTGCCGTTCGGGTCAGCGTCTGCTGGCTATTTCCTGCCATTTTTCTCCGGGATACAGGTTTACGCAGATGAGCAAGACTTCTCTCGATAAGAGCAAGATCAAGTTCCTTCTTCTCGAAGGCGTCCACCAATCGGCTGTCGACGTCCTCAAGTCGGCGGGCTACACCAGCATCGAGTACCTCACAGGTTCTCTGCCGGAAGCCCAGCTGAAGGAAAAGATCGCTGAGGCGCACTTCATCGGCATTCGCTCGCGCACTCAACTGACTGAAGAAATCTTCGATCACGCGAAGAAACTGGTCGCTGTCGGCTGTTTCTGCATCGGCACCAACCAGGTCGACCTTAACGCTGCCCGCGAACGCGGCATCGCCGTGTTCAACGCTCCGTACTCCAACACTCGCTCCGTTGCCGAGCTGGTGCTGGCCGAAGCGATCCTGTTGCTGCGCGGCATCCCTGAGAAGAACGCTTCCTGCCACCGTGGCGGCTGGATCAAGAGCGCTGCCAACTCCTTCGAAATCCGTGGCAAGAAGCTCGGCATCGTCGGTTACGGCTCGATCGGTACTCAACTGTCGGTCCTGGCGGAAGGCCTGGGCATGCAGGTGTACTTCTACGACACCGTGACCAAGCTGCCATTGGGCAACGCCACTCAGGTCGGCAACCTGCACGAGCTGCTGGGCATGTCCGACATCGTCACCCTGCACGTTCCGGAAACCGCTGCGACCCAGTGGATGATCGGCGAGAAGGAAATCCGCGCCATCAAGAAGGGCGGCATCCTGATCAACGCGGCTCGCGGCACTGTTGTTGAACTGGACGCCCTGGCGGACGCGATCAAGGACAAGCACCTGATCGGCGCGGCCATCGACGTCTTCCCGGTGGAGCCACGCTCCAACGAAGAAGAGTTCGAAAGCCCGCTGCGTGGCCTGGACAACGTGATCCTGACCCCGCACATCGGCGGTTCCACCGCTGAGGCACAAGCCAACATCGGTCTGGAAGTGGCAGAGAAACTGGTCAAGTACAGCGACAACGGTACTTCGGTATCGTCGGTGAACTTCCCGGAAGTGGCCCTGCCGGCTCACCCTGGCAAGCACCGTCTGCTGCACATCCACGAAAACATTCCGGGTGTGATGAGCGAGATCAACAAGGTCTTCGCCGAAAACGGCATCAACATTTCCGGTCAGTTCCTGCAGACCAACGAGAAAGTCGGCTACGTCGTGATCGACGTCGACGCCGAATACTCGGAAATGGCGCAAGAGAAGCTGCAGCACATCAACGGCACCATTCGTTGCCGCGTGTTGTTCTGAGAGTGACTTGAGCGACAAAAAAAGGAGACCTTCGGGTCTCCTTTTTCATGGGCGCGACTAACGTTACTTAACGTTGACGGTGATTTTTTCCGACACGATCGGCGGATCGAACGGCATGTGGCCGCTATCACCCAGTTCCAGCTGCAAGGTGTGCTTGCCCGGTGTCAGCTTGATTTCGGCCTGGGTCTGCGCTTTGCCGAAGTGCAAATGGTTGGCATCATTCGGGATCGGGGCGCCAGCAGCTGGCAGTTTGTCGACGTCGATCAGCAAATGGTGATGGCCGGTGTTCTTGGTGACATCGCCCGCTGGCGCCAGCGCAATGTTCTCGACAGCGAACTTGACGACGACGGTCTGCGGAACCGTGGCGCCATCCGCAGGAGAAACGATGGATACTTCTGCACCTTTTGGAGCCGGTGTAGCCGCCGTTGCCAGCATCGAAGCCCCCATCAACAGGCCAGCCAATGCTGCACGTGACATAAAGGTTTTCATTTTCTTCTCCAGTTTTTTCGTAAAATCCGTGTGGCCATGACAACTTCACGGCCAATCGTTGTCGAAGGCACTCGACAACCATAGCAAAGCGAGCCTGTATCAGAGCATCGCAATAATGAATTCAAAGGAGTGACCATGCGCTTTTTGCCTGGCCTGATCTGCCTGCTACCCCTTCTGAGCCCTTTGGTTCATGCCGAACTGATTGACGATGTAAACGACCGCGGCGAATTGCGTATTGCCATTGAGGCTAATACACCGCCCTTCAATTTCAAGGAAGACGGCCAACTCTCGGGTTTTGAAGTCGAGTTGGGGCAAATGCTGGCCAATGAGCTGGATGTGCGAGCCGACTTCGTCATTACCGATTCCAACGATCTGCTGGCCGGTGTCGAAAGCGGTAAATACGACATCGCCATCAACCACATAGCAGTGACCCCGGACCTCAAGGATCGTTTCGATTTCAGCGAGCCTTACGTTCAGACCAACCCGCAATTGATCGCGCAGAAGGAAGAGCCACGTTCGATTTTGCTGGTGCAGTCGCTGACGCAAGAGAAACCAAAAGACACATCGCCGGTTAATCTGGCGATTCCGTTTCAGAAGGGTAACCCGGCATTTCATGCCAGCCTGGAGAACGCCCTGCAGCGGATCAAGGCGGATGGGCGACTGGAGGCGCTGGAACAGAAGTGGTTGGGGGCGGATGCGAGCGTGGCGCCGAAACCCTGATCAGCCAGCAATGGATCTAATGTGGGAGCGGGCTTGCTCGCGAAAGCGGTGTATCAATCATAGTTGATGTCGACTGACACACCGCTTTCGCGAGCAAGCCCGCTCCCACATTTGTTTTGTATTGATCGTTAGTCAAGCATTGCCAAGGTCACCGCCGCCTCGGCCAGTTCCAGCTCACTGAAGACCTGAACCCCATGGCGCCTGAGCAACGCCGCCGTCACGCCCTCGCCACTCACCTTCACCCCACTGAACGTCCCGTCGTAGGTCAACAGATTCCCGCAAGACGGGCTGTTGGCCTTGAGCACGGCAATGCGGATGCCGTGCTTTTGCACCAGTTCCAACGCCTGACAAGCCCCCGAGAGAAACTCGGCGCTGACGTCCTCGCCCTCGGTGGTGATGACTGAGGCGAGGCCATCCAGCACTTCACCACCCTGCCCGCCCGGAATTTCCGCGGCGGCCCTTGGCGTCGGCAAGCCACCGGCCACCTCCGGACACAATGGCACCACTCGACCTTCATCAAGCCACTGCTGAAGCTGATCGAACGGCCCACTCGCACCGCCGTCGTAACGTACGCGGTGGCCCAGCAGACAGCGGCTTACCAGTATTTTTTGCATGATCAGAACGGCTCGTTGCCACGGCGCCGGAACCAGCCGGTCAACGACAGGCGATCGCGGGTCGCGGGCAGGACTTCATGGGGCACTTCACCCGACAGGAACACCACCAGGCAACCACCGGCGGGCACCACATCATGTTCGACGCTTTCATCGAGGTACATGCGCAACTGGCCGCCGTGCTCGGGCAGCCAGGCGTCGTTGAGATAGACCACCGCCGACACCATGCGCCGGTCGTCGTCGCGGAAACGGTCGACATGCTTGAGGTAGAACGCGCCGGGCGGGTACAGCGCGAAATGGCTTTCGAAATCTTCCAGGCCCAGAAACAAACCGCGATTCATCGCCTCGCGCAGGCTGTCCATCAAATCCAGGTAACTGTCACACGCCAACGCCTGGCCGGGCTCGATCCACTGGATATGGTCGCCGCGAATCCCCTCGCGAATCCCGGATGTCGCCCCGCGCCCTACGGCGGCCGGGGCCAATTCGCCCTCGGCAGCACGTTTACGGCACTCAGCCGCCAGTTCCCGGGTCAGACCCAGAGGAAGGAAAATATTCTGCTGCGACCAGCCGTGCTCGGCCAGGTCGTCGACGATACGTAACAGCAGCGGGTGATCAGAGGGTATTCGCATGCCGCGCATAGTATTCCTGTGCCTGAAAATCCGACAGAGCCGCGCAGCGGGTTGATACGAATTCTCGACAAGGACGAATGCCACACGGAGAATAGTCGCCTGCTGACAGGAGTCCCTATGCGCCGTTTGCTTTTTTCACTGTTGATGTTCTGTGTATTGCCCGCTTGGGCAGACGGCCACGACCAGCTGTACAAGGTCGCCGGTTGGCCAGAACAACGCGCGCATTTCAACGACGCTCTCTCGGCCGCTCAGCAGCGGTACCAGAACAGCCTGCCGCCGGCAGTGTTCCAGGCGCTGGTGAATAACAGCAATCAGCGCTTTGCCCCCCAGGCCGTGGACCAGCGCGCCGAAGCGCAATTGCGCAAGGCCCTCGCCGATCCGAAACCTGCGCTGACATTCTTTCAGTCACCTTTGGGCAAGAAAATCGTGGCCGCCGAATTGCTTGCGACCCGTCGCGATCAGTTGGCAAAAAACGCCAAGGGCCTGCCCAAGATCCAGGCCAGCGACACCCGCATGCTGATCATTGGCCATCTGGCCCAGGCCCTGCCCGCTCGCGAAGCCGGCGCGGAAGTCAGCCTGGCGATCGCCGGCGTCGCGGCCGACAGCCTCAGCTCGATGATCCCCGGCCTGCTCGGCGGCGGTCAGGCGCAAGGCATGTTGAATGGTCAGCGTCAGCGCTTGATGGAGCAGATCGGCAACGACCTGAACAACACGCTGTTGTATGTCTATCGCGACCTGTCGGATGAAGAACTGGAAGAATTCGCGACTTTCGCCGAGTCCGCCGAGGGCAAGGCTTATTACCAGGCAGCCTTGGCGGCGATTCGCGCGGGGCTGGCGGTTGGGCAGAACACATCCAATTCTGGTCAGTGATTTTTGGCGTCTGGAAGATTGCCTTCGCGAGCAAGTCGAATCGTCGCACCGCCGCTCCCACATGGGCTCTATGGCGTACACAAAAACCCTGTGGGAGCGGCGGTGCGACGATTCGACTTGCTCGCGAAGAGGCCAGCACAGACGCTAAAGATTCCTGCCCTTGATCCGCTTGGTCAAAAACCCGAAATACTCCCGCCGCAACGCCATCGTTTCATTCGCCAGGTGATGCCGTGCCTCAGGCAACATCAGCACTTGCGGCCGATCGAACTTGCCCCGCAACACTTCAAGGTTATGCTCCCAATCCACGGTCATGTCCGCCTGCCCCTGCACAATCAGCGGTCGCCGCATGCTGTACGGTGCGGCTTCGATGTGCTTGATCCAGCGCGCCAGCGCACCGACCCAGGCGGTCGGTAAACGGAGCGGCTGCAACGGGTCCGCTTGCAGGAAGGGCAGAAAATCCGGATCGTTGGAGTTCTCGCTGAAGCGCCGGGCGATGGCTTTGACGAAAGGCTTGAGCAGGTAATAACTGAGCTGCGACCAGCCCCAGGCCCGCGGCCTTACCAACGGCGACAGCAGAATGACCTGGCCCTGGGCCGGACTGCTGGCCCCCTGATTGAGCACATGATCGATCACGATCGCGCCGCCCGTGCTTTGCCCGCACAGGTGCCACGGCTGCGGCAGATCGAGGGATTGCGCCTCGGTGAACAACCCTTGCAGCGTGTCCTGATACTCGGTGAAATCCTTGATGCTGGCCCGTTCGCCACTGGACAGCCCGTGTCCCGGCAGGTCGCAGGCAATCACCGCAAAATCCTGCTCCAGCGCCCACTCGATCACATGCCGGTAAAGCCCGGTGTGATCGTAATAACCGTGGAACAAAAACAGCGTCGCCTTCGCCCGCTCGGGCCACCAGACCTGGCTGACCACTTCATAACCATCGATCGCGAAACGCCCAAGGCCACTGCGCACGTTGCGCCCCGCAAAATCCAGCCCGTAGAAACGCTGGTAAGCCAGCGCTTCTACCGACAGCGGCTGCCAGTCGGCCAGCGGCCGCAGGCTGGCACGCAGGTGATCGGGGTCGAAAGTGGCAGACATGAGCAATTCCAGAACGCGAAACGGACTTTATGGGCCTGCGATATTCATCTGTTGGGGCAAGCATGGCAAGCTAGCGCACCTTCGAGGACTGAAATCCATGCGCTCGCCCTACCGCGCCACATTGCTTGCCAGCCTGCTCGCCCTCGTGTGTGCCGGCGTGCTGTGGGCTGCCTACGACTGGTTTGAGGGACGCTACCTGCGAGCGTTCAGCGAGCACACCGCGGTGTTCTCCGGCGACCCGCTGCGCCTGCCCGATAACCTCGCCGGCCCCGGCGCCATCCGCCTCGTGCATTTCTGGGACCCGGCCTGTCCGTGCAACGTCGGTAACCAACAACACCTCAGCGAACTGGTTGAGCATTATGTACCGCAAGGCGTGGAGTTTTATGCGGTACAAAAGCCTGGCAGCCACGGCCAGTTGCCGAACACCTTAAGCAGCCTGAAAAGCATCGCGGTCCTGCCGGGTTCCGAACAGATCCCCGCAAGCCCGGCCGTGGCGATCTGGGATCGCAACGGCAAACTGGCGTATTTCGGCCCGTACAGCGAAGGCCTGACCTGCAATTCCAGCAACAGCTTTATCGAACCGATTCTGCAAGCGTTGAACGAAGGCCGCGCGGTGAATGCCACGCACACACTGGCCGTGGGTTGTTATTGCCCGTGGCCAGTCGACACACAGAAGCAAACGCTGACAGGAGACGCGAATCCCTCCTAAGTGCGATGGCCATGTCGGCAAGCCGTGTTAAACAGTGGCGCCAGGAACTGCTGCCACACATAACAACAAGGAATCACCATGAAACGCAGCCTGACCGTCCTCGCCCTGCTGGTTGCCGCGCTCGCCGCAGGTGCAGGCTGGTACGTTTTCAGCAAGCAGCCGACACGCCAAGGCATGGTGGAGCTGCAACACCTGCAAGGTTCGGTCACCGTGCGCTACGACGAGCGCGGCATCCCGCACATCCGCGCCGATAACGAAACCGACCTGTACCGCGCCCTCGGCTACGTGCACGCCCAGGATCGGCTGTTCCAGATGGAAGTCCTGCGCCGTCTCGCACGCGGCGAGCTGGCCGAGGTACTGGGCCCGAAACTGCTCGACACCGACAAGCTGATGCGCAGCCTGCGCATTCGCGAACGCGCCGACACCTACCTGGCGAACATGGACAAACAGTCGCCGGCCTTTATCGCCATGCAAGCCTATCTGGATGGCATCAATCAATATCAGGACGGCCATTCAAAACCTGCGGAATTTGATGTACTGGGCATTCCCAAACGTCCTTTCACCGCCCAGGACACCATCAGCATCGCCGGTTACATGGCCTACAGTTTTGCTGCGGCGTTTCGCACCGAACCGTTGCTGACCTACGTGCGCGATCAGTTGGGCGCCAACTACCTGAACGTCTTCGATCTCGACTGGCAGCCCAAGGGTGTACTGACGAAAAACCGCAGCGCTGCCATGCCGCCCCTCGCCAGCACCGACTGGAAAGATCTCAACGCCCTCGCCCGTCTCAGCGAACAGGCGCTGGCCGACAACGGCTTGCCGCAGTTCGAGGGCAGCAACGCCTGGGCGGTCTCCGGCAGTCGGACCAAAAGCGGCAAGCCGCTGTTGGCCGGCGACCCGCATATCCGTTTTTCCGCGCCGTCGGTGTGGTATGAAGCGCAGCTCTCGGCACCGGGTTTCGAGCTCTACGGCCACTATCAGGCATTGATGCCATTCGCCTCTCTCGGGATGAACCGCGACTTCGGCTGGAGCATCACCATGTTCCAGAACGACGACCTCGATCTGATTGCCGAGAAGGTCAACCCGGACAACTCCAATCAGGTCTGGTATCGCGGCAAGTGGGTAGACATGGTGACCAGCGAACAGCAGATCGCGGTCAAGGGCCAGGCCCCGGTGACACTGGTGCTGCGCCAGTCGCCCCACGGCCCGATCGTCAACGATGCGCTGGGCAGCAGCGTCGGTAAAACGCCGATCGCCATGTGGTGGGGTTTTCTCGAAAGCCAGAATCCGATCCTTGAGGGCTTCTATCAGCTCAACCGCGCCGACACCCTGGCCAAGGCGCGCAGTGCCTCTGCAAAGATCCAGGCGCCGGGCCTGAACATCGTCTGGGCCAACGCCAAGGGCGACATCGGCTGGTGGGCAGCAGCGCAATTGCCAAAACGTCCGGCGGGTGTGCGTCCGGGGTTCATCCTCGATGGCAGCACCGCCGACGCGGACAAGGAAGGTTTCTACCCGTTCAGCGCCAACCCACAGGAAGAGAACCCGGCACGCGGTTACATCGTGTCGGCCAACTTCCAGCCGGTGTCGCCGACCGGCATGGAGATTCCCGGTTACTACAACCTGGCCGATCGAGGTCAGCAGCTCAATCGCCAGCTCAGCGACAAAACCATCAAGTGGGATCTGGACGCCAGCCAGAAGCTGCAACTGGGCACCACAACCGCTTACGGCCCGCGCCTGCTGGCGCCGCTATTGCCGGTATTACGTGAAGTAGTGAGCGATCCCGCCGAACTCAAACTGGTTGAGCAACTGGCCCAATGGCAAGGTGACTACCCGCTCGATTCCACCAGCGCCACGTTGTTCAACCAGTTCCTGTTCAACCTGGCTGACGCGACGATGCACGATGAGCTGGGCAATGACTTCTTCGAGACTTTGCTGTCGACCCGGGTGATTGATTCCGCACTGCCTCGCCTGGCCGCGACTGCCGATTCGCCGTGGTGGGACAACCGCAACACCCCCGACAAGGAAACCCGCGCCGATACGGTCAAGGTTGCATGGCAGGCGAGCATTGCTCATCTCAAGACCACCCTCGGCGGCGATTTCGCGCAATGGCAGTGGGGCAAGGCGCACACGCTGACCCATGGCCATCCGCTGGGACAGCAAAAGCCGCTGGAGCGGATCTTCAATGTCGGCCCCTTCGCGGCACCCGGTACCCATGAAGTACCGAACAACCTCTCGGCCAAAATCGGCCCCGCGCCATGGCCAGTGACTTACGGCCCCTCGACCCGGCGCCTGATCGACTTCGCCGACCCGACCCACAGCCTGACCGTCAACCCGGTCGGCCAGAGTGGCGTACTGTTCGACAGCCACTATGACGATCAGGCTGAGGCGTATATCGAAGGGATTTACTACCAGGCGTATCTCAACGACGAAGAAGTCACGGCCAATACCCGCAGCACGTTGAAGCTGTTGCCGGCGCGTTCAGCTCAGTAGTTGATCGTTCCCACGCTCTGCGTGGGAATGCAGCCCGGGACGCTCTGCGTCCCTTACAGAGCCGAACGCGGAGCGTCCGTGGAGGCATTCCCACGCAGAGCATGGGAACGATCGATCAGCGTTCAAACCATCGCCGAAAAGTTCAGCCTGAACTGCTGCGGCGTCACGCCCAGCCTGCGATTGAACACACTGCGCATGTGCTGGGCATCGCGAAATCCGCACTGGTAAGCCACGGTCTTCAGCGGCGAGTGGGTGCTTTCGAGCAGCACCCGCGCCGCATCCACCCTGGCCCGTTCGACGAATTCCGCTGGGGTGACTTTCGCCTCTTTGGCAAACACCCGGGAAAAGTTGCGGGCGCTCATGTTGGCGGCGTTGGCCAGGTCGGCAATCGCCAGGTCGCCCGTCAGGTTGGCCAATACATAGAGCTGCACCAACGCCACGGCCGAAGTGGGCTCGGCGTGTGGCGTGAGGAATGGGCTGAACTGTGACTGCCCGCCCGAGCGCTGGGTGAACACCACCAGTCGCTTTGCCACATTCAGCGCGACTTCCGGCCCGTGATCCCTGGCCAGTAAATACAGCGACAAATCAATCCCCGCCGTGACACCCGCCGAGGTGTAGAGCTCGCCGTCCTGCACGTAAAGGCGATCCGCCTCGACCTGAGTCGACGGGCACAACTGCGCGAGCGCCGCGGCGTCACCCCAGTGGGTGGTGACCGTTCGCCTTTCCAGCAACCCGGCCCGGGCGAGCATGAACGCGCCGTTGCAGATCGAGCCAAAGCGTTGCGACTGAGCGCAGGCGTCGCGCAGCCAGGTATCGAACGCCGCACCAAAATCCATGAACGGCAACTGCGGCCCACCGGCCACCAGCAGCAAGTCATAGGCCTCCAGCGCTTCGCTGAAATGCCGATGGGCATTGAGTGACAAACCGTTGGAACACGCCATCATCCCGCGCTCGACGCCGATCACCTCCAGTCGATAGTGGTCGGAGGGTTCAAGGAAACGATTGGCTTCGCAAAACACATCCATGGGACCGGTGACGTCCAGGGACTGAACGCCGGCAAAGATCACGATGGCAACGGTTTTACTCATGGCAGGAATCGCTCTCAATGAATCAGGGCCAACACTAATCTGTGGCAAGCGCGTCTTTGTGGCGAGGGGATTTATCCCCTCACCACAAAAGCTTATTCCCCGATACCAAACTTAGCCAATCGGCGCCCAACACGCGAGGTTGGCGCGATATGCATGCTCATTGGCCGGGATCGCAGCCTTGGATCGATTGTCCGGTTTCGGGGGCGCGGACAGACTGAACCCATCAGCGCCGCCACGGCGTTCCCCATGAGGACAGCACCATGAGCAGCACCATCGCCGGTATCAAGATCCCCGACAGCGCGGTGGCCAAGGCCACCACGGAATACATTCGCGACGTCGAATCAGACCTGCTGTATCACCACTCGCGCCGGGTGTTTCTGTTCGGTGCCTTGAGCGGAGAACGCAAACAATTGGCCTATAACCCCGAGCTGTTGTACGTCGGCGCGATGTTCCATGACTTGGGTCTGGTGGAGGGTCATCGCAGCGACGACGAACGCTTCGAAGTCGATAGCGCCAATGCAGCCAAATCGTTCCTCAAACCCTACGGTTTGTCCGATGACGATATCGAGCAGGTCTGGTTATCGATTGCCCTGCACACAACACCGGGCGTGCCGCAACACCTTCGGCCTAATGTGGCGCTGGTCACCGCGGGTGTTGAAATGGATGTGCTGGGCATCGACTACGCAGCGTTCCCCAGCGCGCAACGCGAAGCAGTGGTGCATGCCCACCCACGTGGCGAAGGGTTCAAGGAGTGCATCCTGTGTGCGTTTGCCAATGGCTTCAAACATCGGCCGGATACCACGTTCGGTACTGTGAACGCGGATGTGCTGGTGGATAGCGAGCCGGGCTTCAAACCGATGAACTTCGTCGAGATCATCCGCAAGTCCCCTTGGGTTTCCTGATCTTGATCGTTCCCACGCTCAGCGTGGGAATGCAGCCCGGGACGCTCCGCGTCCCATCCAAAGCCGAACGCGGAGCGTCCGTTGAGGCATTCCCACGCAGAGCGTGGGAACGATCAGGTGAGGCTCAAGCCGCTTCCGGCGCCTGCGGGGCGCGACGCACGTCCGGTTGTTTCCAGGAATCGGCAGCGCTTTCTTCGATCGCCTGCTGGATCGCACGTTTGCGACTTTCTTCGGCCCGGCGGCTGAAGAACCAGACCAGGAACGTCATCAGCGATACCGCCAGCAGAATCAGACTGGCCACCGCATTGATCTCGGGTTTCACGCCCAGACGCACCGCCGAGAACACTTCCATCGGCAGGGTCGTGGAACCCGGGCCGGACACGAAGCTCGCCAACACCAGGTCATCCAGGGACAAGGCGAACGACATCATGCCGCCAGCCCCCAACGATGGCGCGATCATCGGGATGGTGATCAGGAAGAACACCTTCCACGGCCGCGCCCCAAGGTCCATCGCCGCTTCTTCGATGGACAGGTCCAGCTCACGCAAGCGCGCCGAGACCACCACCGCCACATACGCCGCACAGAACGTCGTGTGGGCGATCCAGATGGTGAGGATGCCGCGTTCCTGTGGCCAACCGATCATCTGCGCCATCGCCACGAACAGCAGCAACAGCGACAGGCCGGTGATCACCTCAGGCATTACCAGCGGCGCGGTGACCAGGCCACCGAACAGCGTGCGGCCCTTGAAGTGGGTGATACGGGTGAGTACGAATGCCGCCAGCGTCCCCAGTGCCACCGCTGCAATCGCCGTGTAGCAGGCGATTTCCAGCGAGCGCACCACCGAGCCCATCAGTTGGGTGTTGTCCATCAAGCCGACGTACCACTTGATCGACCAGCCGCCCCACACCGTCACCAGTTTCGAGGCGTTGAACGAGTAGATCACCAGGATCAGCATCGGCGCGTAGATGAACAGCAAACCCGCCACCAGCATGAAACTTGAGAAACGGAAGCGCTTCATTCTTTACCCTCCATTTCCTTGGCCTGACTGCGGTTGAACAGGATGATCGGCACAATCAGGATCGCCAGCATCACCACCGCCAGGGCAGACGCCACCGGCCAGTCACGGTTGTTGAAGAACTCTTGCCAGAGCACCTTGCCGATCATCAGGGTTTCCGGACCGCCGAGCAGTTCCGGGATCACGAACTCGCCCACCACCGGAATGAACACCAGCATGCAGCCGGCGACGATGCCGTTCTTGGACAGCGGAATGGTGATCTTCCAGAAGCTGTTGAACGTGCTTGAACCCAGGTCGGAGGCGGCTTCCAGCAGGCTGTTGTCGTGCTTCACCAGGTTGGCGTAGAGCGGCAGGATCATGAACGGCAGGTACGAATAAACCACGCCGATGTACACCGCGAGGTTGGTGTTGAGGATCTGCAGCGGTTCGTCGATCCAGCCCATGGTCATCAGGAAACCATTGAGCAGACCGTTGTTGCTGAGGATGCCCATCCACGCGTAAACGCGGATCAGGATCGCGGTCCAGGTCGGCATCATGATCAGCAGCACGAGTACCGTTTGCATCTCTTTGCGGGCACTGGCGATGGCGTAGGCCATCGGGTAGCCGATCAGCAAACAGAGGACAGTGCTGATCAGCGCCATCTTCAATGAGCCGAGGTAGGCGGCGATGTACAAATCATCGCCGGCCAGCATCGCGTAGTTGCTCAGGTTAAGCAGCAACTGCACCTTTTGGTCGAGGTAGCTGTAGATCTCGGTGTACGGCGGAATGGCCACGTCGGCTTCGGCGAAGCTGATCTTCAGGACGATGAAGAACGGCAACATAAAGAACAGGAACAGCCAGATGAACGGAACCCCGATGACCAACTGGCGGCCACCGGGAATTATTCGATTGAGGCGGCGTTTGAATTTGCGCATGTTCATGAGCGAAGTACCACGCCGCTGTCGTCTTCCCAGTACACGTAAACCTGGTCACCCCAGGTTGGGCGCTGGCCGCGGCGCTCGGCGTTGGCGACGAAAGACTGGACGATCTTGCCGCTCGGCAGTTCGACGTAGAACACCGAGTGGCCGCCGAGGTAGGCGATGTCGTGCACCTTGCCGCTGGACCAGTTGTATTCGCAGGTCGGCATGGTCGGCGTCACCAGCAGTTTTTCCGGACGGATCGCGTAGGTCACGGATTTGTCCTGCACCGACGTGCTGATACCGTGGCCCACGTAAATCTGCCGGTCCAGGTCCTTGCAGGTGATGATTGCGTGGCCTTCGGCGTCGTCGATCACTTCACCTTCGAAGATGTTGACGTTGCCGATGAATTCGCAGACCAGGCGGCTGGTCGGGGTTTCGTAGATGTCGATCGGGCTGCCGATCTGGGCGATCCAGCCCAGGTGCATGATCGCGATACGCTCGGCCATGGTCATGGCCTCTTCCTGGTCGTGGGTCACCATCACGCAGGTTACGCCGACCCGCTCGATGATCTCGACAAGCTCAAGCTGCATTTGCGAACGCAGCTTCTTGTCCAGCGCACCCATCGGTTCGTCGAGCAGCAACAGCTTCGGCCGCTTGGCCAAAGAACGCGCCAGGGCCACACGCTGACGCTGGCCACCGGACAACTGATGCGGCTTGCGCTTGGCGTATTGCGTCATCTGAACCAGCTTGAGCATGTCCGCGACACGGGCATCGACTTCAGCGGCGGGGATTTTGTCCTGCTTGAGGCCAAATGCGATGTTCTGCGCCACGGTCATGTGCGGGAACAACGCGTAGGACTGGAACATCATGTTGATCGGCCGCTCGTAGGGCGGCATGTCCGTGATGTCTACGCCATCGAGGAAAATGCGCCCCTCCGTGGGCCGTTCGAAGCCTGCGAGCATGCGCAGCAACGTGGATTTGCCCGATCCCGAACCGCCGAGCAGGGCGAAAATCTCGCCTTTCTTGATTTCCAGGGACACGTCGTCCACGGCAATCGTCTCGTCGAACTTCTTCGTGACCCGGTCGATTTTGACCAACACCTGTTTAGGTGTCTGGTCGCCCTCGAGGGCTTTCTTATAGGCGCCGGAGGCAACTGCCATTTACGAAACTCCCAGAAAAAAAGAGTGCAGTTCGCTCAAGGTGAGCCAACCTTGGATAGTTTGAGCCTTGTCGCTATTTACCCGACTTGACCTTGGTCCAGCTGCGGGTCATCAAACGTTGAATGTTTGGTGGCAACTCGATAGACACGTAAGTCTTGTCGAGGACGGCTTGCGGTGGATAAACCGATTCGTCGGTGCGAATGGATTCGTCCATCAGCTTGTCCGACCCTGGGTTAGGGTTGGCGTAACCCACGTAATCGCTGACTTGGGCGATCACCTCGGGTTTCAGCAAATAATTGATAAAGGCGTGGGCTTCCTTGACGTTGGCTGCATCCTTGGGGATCGCCAGCATGTCGAACCAGAGCGCGCCGCCCTCTTTCGGAATCGAGTAGGCGATGTTCATGCCTTTGCCGGCTTCAGCCGCGCGGGCCTTGGCCTGGAACATGTCGCCGGAAAAACCGATCGCCACGCAGATATCGCCGTTGGCCAGGTCTGCGATGTATTTGGACGAGTGGAAATAGGTCACGTAAGGCCGCACCGCCAGCAACTTGGCTTCGGCCTTTTTGTAGTCTTCGGGGTTGGTGCTGTTGGCGTTCAGGCCCATGTAGTTGAGGACCGTGGGCATCATTTCATCGGCGGAGTCGAGAAACGCCACGCCGCAGCTTTGCAGTTTCTTGATGTTTTCCGGCTCGAACACCACATCCCAGGAATCGATCTTGTCGAGGCCCAAAACAGCCTTCACTTTGTCGACGTTGTAACCGATGCCGTTGGTGCCCCACAGGTACGGCACGGCGTACACGTTACCCGGATCGTTTTGCTCCAGGCGCTTGAGCAGCACCGGGTCGAGGTTGGCATAGTTGGGCAGCTTGGACTTGTCGAGCTTCTGGAAAGCGCCCGCCTTGATCTGCTTGCCGAGGAAGTGGTTGGACGGTACGACCACGTCATAACCGGTACGCCCGGCCAGCAACTTGCCTTCCAGGGTTTCGTTGGAGTCGAAGACGTCATACACCGGCTTGATGCCGGTCTCTTTCTGGAAGTCGGCCAGGGTTGTCGAACCGATGTAGTCCGACCAGTTATAAATATGCACGGTGCCAGCGGCCTGGACACTAACGGCAAGCGTCAGTCCGGCACCGATGAGCAGTGCATTGCGCAACAAAGAAAAAACAGGCACGTGGAGGTCCTCTAAAATTAGTTGGGCCCAAGTTGCCCCGCGTTACATGACAGCCATGGCTGCCTGGCAACAAAACCGGCGCGCAACTTACCCTCGAAAAACCGTTCCAGCAAAACTTTCTGTCATTTAATTACCCCTGCTGCCGTCACCGCGCAGGCAACGACAGCAGGTTATTGCCTCAACCGGGCTTACTTACCGGATTTGATCTTGGTCCAGCTGCGAGTCAGGATCCGCTGCGTCGCGGCCGGCAAGTCGGCAATCGCGTACAACTTGGCCAGCACGTCTTCTGGCGGGTAGATGCCCGGGTCGGCGGTGATTTCTTTATCGACCAATGCGGTGGCGGCCGCGTTACCGTTCGGGAAACGTACGGCGTTGGTGATTTCAGCCATGATTTCCGGCTTCTGCAGGAAGGTCATGAACTTGTAGGCGCCTTCGACGTTTTCGGCATCTTTAGGGATGGCGACCATGTCGTAGAAGCTGCCTGCACCTTCTTTCGGAATGTTGTAGCTGACTTTCACCTTGTCACCGGCTTCAGCCGCGCGAGCCTTGGCCTGGTAGATGTCGCCCGAGTAACCCACGGCCACGCAGATGTTGCCGTTGGCCAGATCGGAGATGTACTTGGACGAGTGGAAGTAGCCCACCGACGGACGAATCTTCAGGAACAGGGCTTCGGCTTCGGCCAGTTGTTTTTTGTCCTGGCTGTCGGTTGGGTAACCGAGGTAGTGCAACGCCACCGGAATCATCTCGGTTGGCGAATCGAGGAAACTGATACCGCACGACTTCAACTTGGCGGCGTTTTCAGGTTTGAACAGCAGGTCCCAGGAGTTGGTTGGCGCATCGGCGCCCAGTGCAGCCTTGACCTTCTCGGCGTTGAAGCCGATACCGATCGAACCCCACATGTACGGGAACGCGTGTTCGTTGCCCGGGTCGCTTACCGATACTGCTTTAAGCAGGTCAGTGTTCAGGTTCTTCCAGTTAGGCAGCTTGGACTTGTCGAGCTTCTGGTAAACGCCAGCCTTGATCTGCTTGGCCAGGAAGTTGTTCGACGGTACGACGATGTCGTAGCCGGACTTGCCTGCCAGCAACTTGGCTTCCAGGGTTTCATTACTGTCGAAGACGTCATAAACAACCTTGATCCCCGACTCGGCTTCGAACTTCTTGACGGTGTCCGGCGCGATGTAATCGGACCAGTTGTACACGCGAAGAACCTTGTCGTCCGCCTGAACTGCGCCCGCCATCATGCCCATCAGGGACATGGCGAGGAGGGTCTTGCCAGCTATCTTCATACCTAATGCCTTCATGGGTAATGCTCCAATTATTCTTTTTAACCACGTTCTTGTTAACCAAGAGCCAGCGGCCTTTTCCTGGGCAACTAAAACAACCGGTAGTCTGGCAAGATCCAAGGCAGGCTTTCAAGGAAAGACCCATCCTTTGTTTGCGCTGAGCGAAGTGCACACTTCACACCTCGCTCAGAGCCTAGCACTTAGCCCTGCAACGCACTCAGGGTCAGGTCCAGGCACTTGCGTGCCTTGGTCACCAACTCGTCGATTTCAGCCGGTGTAATCACCAGTGGCGGAGCAATGATCATGGTGTCGCCCACGGCGCGCATGATCAGGCCGTTTTCGAAGCAGAACGTACGGCAAATCATGCCGGCGCCCTTGCCTTCGAAACGCTTGCGAGTGGCTTTGTCCTGAACCAGTTCTATGGCCCCCAACAGACCCACGCCACGCACTTCGCCCACCAACGGGTGATCGCTCAGTTCCCGTAGACGCTTTTGCAAATAGGGTGCCGTTTCTGCATGAACGCGCTCGATAATTTTTTCTTCGCGCAGGATGCGGATGTTCTCCAGTGCCACCGCAGCGGCCACCGGGTGCCCGGAATAGGTGAAACCGTGGTTGAAATCGCCGCCTTCGTTGAGCACCTCAACCACCTCGTCGCGCACGATCAGGCCACCCATAGGGATGTAGCCGGAGGTCAGGCCTTTGGCGATGGTCATCATGTCGGGTTTGAGGTCGTAGAAATCGCTACCGAACCACTCGCCGGTACGGCCGAAACCACAGATCACTTCGTCAGCCACGAACAGGATGTCGTACTTGGCGAGGATTTCCTTGATGCGCGGCCAGTAGGTGGCTGGCGGAATGATCACGCCGCCGGCACCCTGGATCGGCTCGGCAATAAAGGCACCGACATTGTCCACGCCGACTTCCAGAATCTTCTCTTCCAGCTGGTTGGCCGCCCAGATACCGAACTCTTCCGGTGTCATCTCGCCGCCTTCAGCGAACCAGTACGGCTGCGCGATGTGGACGATGCCCGGAATCGGCAAGTCGCCTTGTTCGTGCATGTACGTCATGCCACCCAGGCTCGCGCCGGCCACGGTGGAACCGTGATAGCCGTTCTTGCGGCTGATGATGACTTTCTTCTTCGGCTGACCCTTGATCGCCCAGTAGTGACGAACCATACGCAGCATGGTGTCGTTGCCTTCAGAGCCGGAACCGGTGAAGAACACGTGGTTCATGCCTTGTGGCGCGATGTCGGAGATGGCCTTGGCCAGTTCCAGCACCGGCGGGTGAGCCGTCTGGAAGAACAGGTTGTAGTAAGGCAGTTCGCGCATCTGTTTACTGGCGGCATCGGCCAGTTCATCGCGACCGTAGCCGATGGCTACGCACCACAGGCCGGCCATGCCGTCGAGGATCTTGTTGCCTTCGCTGTCCCAGAGGTAAACGCCTTTGGCGTTGGTGATGATCCGCGGGCCTTTCTCTTTCAGCTGCTTGAAATCGCTGAACGGGGCCAGGTGGTGATCGTTGCTCAGGGTTTGCCATTCACGGGTTTGCGGGTTGTTGCTGGTCATGCGAACTCTCCTAAGATTTTTCAGTGAGAGCGCCGCCAACATCAGCGGCGCCCGGCGCATCAGACGGCGAACAGCAGGAATTCCCGCTCCCACGAACTGATCACGCGCTTGAAGTTTTCATGCTCGGCCCGCTTGACCGCGACGTAGCCAGTGATGAATTTCTTGCCCAGGTATTTCTCGATAGTCGCGCTGTGTTCCATGCGTTCCAGCGCGTCTTCGATGGTCAGTGGCAGGCGCAGGTTGCGGCGTTCATAGCCACGCCCCACCACCGGCGCACTCGGGTTGAGGCCTTCGACCATGCCGATGTAACCGCAGAGCAGGCTCGCGGCAATCGCCAGGTACGGGTTGGCGTCGGCGCCCGGCAGGCGGTTTTCCACCCGACGGTTTTGCGGCCCGGCATCCGGAACCCGCAGGCCCACGGTGCGGTTCTCTTCGCCCCATTCCACGTTCACCGGCGCCGAGGTGTCCGGCAAGAAGCGGCGGAACGAGTTGACGTTCGGCGCGAACAGCGGCAACAACTCGGGGATCAGTTTCTGCAAACCACCGATGTGATGCAGGAACAGCTGGCTCATGCTCCCGTCTTCGTTGGAGAAGACGTTCTTGCCGGTCTCGATGTCGATGATGCTCTGGTGCAAGTGCATGGCGCTGCCCGGCTCGCCGGTCATGGGCTTGGCCATGAAGGTGGCAGCCACATCGTGCTTGAGCGCGGCTTCGCGCATGGTGCGCTTGAACACCAGGATCTGGTCAGCCAGGGACAGGGCATCGCCGTGACGGAAGTTGATTTCCATCTGCGCCGTGCCGTCCTCGTGGATCAGCGTGTCCAGGTCCAGCTCCTGCAATTCGCACCAGTCGTAGACGTCTTCGAACAGCGGATCGAATTCGTTCGCCGCTTCAATCGAAAAGGACTGACGACCGGTTTCCGGACGACCGGAACGGCCAATCGGCGGTTGCAGCGGGAAGTCCGGGTCTTCGCAGCGCTTGGTCAGGTAGAACTCCATTTCTGGCGCCACGATCGGCTGCCAGCCCTTGTCGGAATAGAGTTTCAGCACCTTTTTGAGCACGTTGCGCGGCGACAGCTCGATCGGGTTGCCTTGCTTGTCGTAGGTGTCGTGGATCACCTGAGCGGTGGGCTCGATGGCCCAGGGCACAAGGTACACCGCGTTCTGGTCGGGGCGGCAGATCATGTCGATGTCGGCCGGGTCGAGCAGTTCGTAATAGATGTCGTCTTCGACATAGTCGCCGGTCACGGTCTGCAACAGAACGCTTTCAGGCAGGCGCATGCCTTTTTCGGCAATGAACTTGTTGGTCGGCGAAATCTTGCCCCGGGTGATCCCGGTCAAGTCGGCGATCATGCATTCGACTTCTGTGATCTTGTGGTCTTTCAACCAATCGGTGAGCTGGTCGAGGTTGTTACTCATAAATGCCTCTTAGGCTGAGTTTCCTGACTCTGATAAGTCAGGCGTTGTTTGACGCATCGGCGTCGCGTTGTAATGCGCGCTTACGGCAGGCATCGCCAAATGCCTGGAAGATCGCAAGGTAATCCGGGTTTGAGCTTACCTGCCATTCGGGATGCCATTGCACTCCCAAAGCAAAACTCTTGCCCTGCGGGACCGAGACGGCCTCGATCAACCCGTCAGGCGCCAAGGCTTCGATGCAAAGGCCCGGCGCCAGACGTTCAACGCCCTGGCCATGAATCGAATTGACCTGTATCTCACTCGCCAGCCCCAGGCCCGCGAGCACGCCACCCGGTTGAATGTGCACCGGATGACTTGGCGCATACTGTCCTTCAAGCGGTAGGCTATCGTCTTCACGGTGATCCATGAATGGACCGGCTTCGTGAACTTTTTGATGCAGGGTGCCGCCAAACGCCACATTCATTTCCTGGAAGCCGCGGCAAATGCCGAGCACGGGAACACCGGCCTCGACAGCGGCGCGGATCAACGGGAGGGTGGTGGCATCACGTGCAGAATCATGAGCAGTGCCCGGCGCGCTGGCTGGGCCGCTATAGTGAAACGGTTCTATATTGGAAGGTGAGCCTGTAAAGAGGATGCCATCCAGACCGTCCAGAATATCGGACGGTGCCAGCAAATCGGCCAGGGACGGAAGAATCACCGGCAGGCCCTTGGCCGCCGAGGCCACGGCGCGGACGTACTTGTCGCCACTGATGTGATAAGCATGCAGACCGATCTGCTTAGAGCAGGCGGTGACGCCGATTAACGGCAGGCGAGACATGAAGCACCCCGGTATTATTGCTGTTATGGGTTTGAATCGAGCTTAGCCTTGTTCATTTTTTTACACAACACCCCCGTAAAAAATACAACACGGCCCGCTCAAGCCCGCAGACGCTAAAGCGCTCAAAGGCATAAAAACGCCCCAAAGTGCCTCAAAAAAGCTCAATGGGTGCTTTTTTAGGGCAAAAAAGGCCTCGCTTGACTTCGGCATGCCGTTCGGGTTGACTGGAATCCGAAGAGATCAATGATTGATATTTTTAACAACAAAGGTGTTGCATCATGTCGGTACCCCCGCGTGCCGTTCAGCTTAACGAAGCGAACGCGTTCCTTAAGGAACATCCTGAGGTTCTGTACGTTGACCTTCTGATTGCGGATATGAATGGTGTGGTGCGCGGCAAGCGCATTGAACGCACCAGCCTCCACAAGGTTTACGAGAAAGGCATCAACCTGCCGGCCTCTCTATTTGCTCTGGATATCAATGGCTCGACGGTGGAAAGCACCGGCCTGGGCCTGGACATCGGCGATGCTGACCGAATCTGCTATCCAATCCCTGACACCCTGTGCAACGAGCCTTGGCAGAAGCGCCCTACCGCGCAACTGTTGATGACCATGCACGAACTCGAAGGTGAACCTTTCTTCGCGGATCCCCGTGAAGTTCTGCGTCAAGTTGTTGCCAAGTTCGACGAGATGGGTCTGACCATCTGCGCCGCGTTCGAACTGGAGTTCTACCTGATCGACCAGGAGAACGTGAACGGTCGTCCACAACCGCCTCGCTCGCCAATCTCCGGCAAACGTCCGCATTCGACCCAGGTTTACCTGATCGACGACCTCGACGAATACGTCGACTGCCTCCAGGACATTCTGGAAGGTGCGAAAGAGCAAGGCATCCCTGCCGACGCGATCGTCAAGGAAAGTGCCCCGGCGCAGTTCGAAGTGAACCTGCACCACGTTGCCGACCCGATCAAGGCCTGCGACTACGCGGTCCTGCTGAAACGCCTGATCAAAAACATCGCCTACGACCATGAAATGGACACCACGTTCATGGCCAAGCCTTACCCGGGCCAGGCGGGCAACGGTCTGCACGTCCACATCTCGATTCTTGATAAAGATGGCAAGAACATTTTTGCCAGCGAGGATCCCGAGCAGAACGCCGCACTGCGTCACGCGATCGGCGGTGTGCTCGAGACCCTACCGGCGCAGATGGCTTTCCTCTGCCCGAACGTCAACTCCTACCGTCGTTTCGGCGCACAGTTCTACGTGCCGAACGCACCGTGCTGGGGTTTGGACAACCGTACCGTTGCAGTGCGTGTGCCGACCGGTTCCGCCGACGCGGTCCGTCTGGAGCACCGCGTTGCCGGCGCCGATGCCAACCCGTACCTGCTGATGGCTTCGGTCCTGGCAGGCGTGCACCACGGCCTGACCAACAAGATCGAGCCGGGCGCACCCGTGGAAGGCAACTCCTACGAGCAGAACGAGCAAAGCCTGCCGAACAACCTGCGCGATGCATTGCGTGAGCTGGACGACAGCGAAGTCATGGCCAAGTACATCGATCCGAAATACATCGATATCTTCGTCGCGTGCAAAGAGAGCGAGCTGGAGGAGTTCGAACACTCCATCTCCGACCTCGAGTACAACTGGTACCTGCATACCGTGTAAGCGGTTGCAGTAAAAACAACGCCGCCGGCTTCACAGCCGGCGGCGTTTTTTTTATGGCTTTTTTTCAGCGGGACCGAGGCGCCTGTTTCGCGAGCAAGCCCGCTCCCACCAGGGATTTCCTGCGTACGCGAAATCTGTGTTTCACATCGATCAAATGTGGGAGCGGGCTTGCTCGCGAAGGCGTCCGAGAAGACAACACACAACCCGCCTCGTACAATGCCCGCTGCCCCGCAGGAGACTTCAATGACGCGCACCGCCACCCTTCGCAAACCCCGCGCCCGCAGCCAGGCCCGGATCGATTCGATACTCGATGCCGCCCGCACGCTGCTGGCTGCCGAGGGCGTGGCCAGCCTGTCGATCTACAGCGTCGCCGAGCGCGCAGAGATCCCGCCCTCCTCCGTCTACCACTTCTTCGCCAGCGTCCCGGCGCTGCTCGAAGCCCTGACGGCCGACGTCCACGCGGCATTCCGTGCCTGCCTGCAAGCGCCCATCGACCACGACGCCCTCCACGGCTGGCGCGATCTGTCGCGACTGGTGGAACAACGCATGCTCGACATCTATGACGAAGACGCCGCCGCCCGGCAACTGATCCTCGCCCAGCACGGGCTGACCGAAGTCACCCAGGCCGACCGCCAGCACGACATCGAACTCGGCGACCTGATGCACAAGCTGTTCGATCATCACTTCGAACTGCCTAGGCTTCCCAATGATGTCGACGTGTTTGCGCTGGCCATGGAGCTGGGCGATCGCGTCTATGCGCGCTCGGTGCAACAACACGGGCAGATCACGCCGCGCATGGCTGAGGAAGGCATGCGGGTATTCGACGCCTACCTGGGGCTGTATTTGCCGCCCTATCTGCCCAAGCGCAGCCTGTAATACAACGAGGTCGTCATGCCGCACGTTCCAGACAACTACCTTGGCGTGTGGCAACGACGCCTGATCAAATTCCAGTCGGGACGCGTTGACAGCGAAACGGTTGTGTACTGGCTGCAAACCCCGCGCTTGTTTGCCGATCTGCGCATCCCGCCCGCACCGCTTCCGGCCTTGCCGCTGGTGCAACAGAATCACGCTGCCCTGCTGACCCTGAGCGAGCAAAAAGGCTTCGCCGGCGTGACCCAGGTCGACGGCGACATTTGCCAGTGGCATCGCAAACTCGACTACCAGCCGGTCAGCTTCGAAGAAGACATCGGGCGCATGCATTTCGAAACCAGCGAACGCCTGATCGAAACCGCTCTGGACGACAGCTACTACGAGATCTGGGAGCGGTTGCCGGACTCTCGCGGCACTGGTCGCGGCCAGTGGCTGCAGGCGGTCGATGATCCGGCGCGATTTGCCTGCCTGGTGCTGGCCGGCGACTACTTTTTGTTCGCCGCCAGCCGCGCGGTCGCGCTCAATCCCGGCGGCCATTTGCGTGAACACATCAATACGGCAACCGCACCGCAACAGCTTGCCTGCGAACTCTCTTTCGGTCGCCACCATGCCGGGCAAACCCCGTGGCACATCGACTATTCCACACTGCCCGTGTTGACCGGGCAACCACTGTTACCGGCAGACATCGATCCAAACGCCGGCGAGATATTCAGCGACCCACGCCTGTTGTCTTCACTCGGCACCTATGCACCTGCCGCCGGTTGGCGCTGCGCGCCGGAGCCCTGAGAGCCGAACGCAGAGCGTCCGTAGAGGCATTCCCACGCAGAGCGTGGGAACGATCAGGGCTTAAACCGTTCGGGGTTGTTGTTTGTGCACACGCTTACAACTTGGCGATCGACACTTCGGTGGATTTCACAAACGCGATCACTTCGCTGCCGACTACCAGTTCCAGCTCTTTCACCGAGCGAGTGGTGATTACCGAAGTGACGATGCCGGAAGCGGTTTGTACGTCGATTTCCGACAGCACGTCGCCGAGTACGATTTCCTTGATGGAGCCTTTGAACTGATTGCGAACGTTGATGGCTTTGATCGTCATGATGTTGATTCCTGTCGTTGGATTAGGCTTGAGTTATTGAGCCCAGCGCAATTGCGTGGGCAAGGGTGAAACAGGTTCCGGAGCCGGCGGTTCCCCGGGCAACGCCAGTACGCGATTGAGGACTTCGGTTTCCAGCGCCGCCAGCCGATGGGAGCCGCGAACCCGAGGGCGCGGCAACTCAACATGGAGGTCGAGGCCGACTTCGCCCTCTTCGATCAGGATCACCCGGTCGGCAATCGCCACCGCTTCACTGACGTCGTGGGTGACCAGCAACACAGTGAAACCGTGCTTTTGCCAGAGCCGTTCGATCAGTTGCTGCATTTCAATTCGGGTCAGGGCATCCAGCGCGCCCAGTGGTTCGTCGAGCAACAGTAAACGCGGCTGGTGAATCAGCGCGCGGGCCAGGGCCACGCGTTGCTTCTGGCCCCCGGACAAGGCGGCCGGCCATTCATTGGCGCGATCAGCCAGGCCCACCGACTCCAACGCTTCCAGCGCTTGCGCACGCCAGTTGCCCTTGAGCCCGAGGCCGACGTTATCGATAACCTTTTTCCATGGCAGCAAGCGCGCTTCCTGAAACATCAATCGAGTGTCTTCCCGCGCCGCACTCAGGGGCGCGGAGCCCGCGCGCAGTTCACCGCCCGTGGGCGTGTCGAGACCGGCGAGCAAGCGCAGCAAGGTGCTTTTGCCGCAACCGCTACGACCGACCACGGCGACAAACTGACCGGCCGGGATGTGCAGATCGATCTCGCGCAAAACCTGTCGCGCACCAAACGTCTTCTGCAGTTTGCGCACTGCCAGCGGAATTCCGTGCAGCAGGCGTGGAGGTTGTTGAGCCGTCATGCCGCACCTCCTTTGACAACCTGATAGGCCGGGTGCCAGCGCAACCACACGCGTTCAAGCCCACGGGCCGCGAGGTCGGCGAGTTTGCCGAGCACGGCATACAAAAGAATTGCCAGCACCACCACGTCGGTCTGCAAGAACTCCCGGGCATTCATCGCCAGGTAGCCGATGCCGGAGCTGGCGGAAATGGTTTCCGCGACGATCAACGTCAGCCACATGAAGCCCAGCGCGAACCGCACGCCGACCAGAATCGAAGGCAGCGCGCCCGGCAGGATCACCTGTCGGAACAGGCTGAAACCGGACAAGCCATAACTGCGGGACATTTCCACCAGTGCCGGATCGACGTTGCGGATGCCGTGATAAGTGTTGAGGTAGATCGGGAACAACGTGCCCAACGCCACCAGGAAAATCTTCGCCGACTCATCGATGCCGAACCACAGGATCACCAGTGGAATCAGCGCCAGGTGCGGCACGTTGCGGATCATCTGCACCGAACTGTCGAGCAGCCGTTCGCCCCATTTCGACAGGCCAGTGATGAAGCCTAAAGCCAGGCCGATGATGCCGCCGATGGCGAAGCCCAGCGCTGCGCGCCAGCCGCTGATCGCCAGGTGAGTCCAGATTTCACCGCTGCGCACCAGACTGACGGCGGCTTCGATGACGGCGATGGGTGCCGGCAAAAACCGTGTCGACAACCAGCCCGCCGACACCGACAACTGCCACACCGCCAGCAGCAACACCGGCAACGCCCATGGCGCGAGGCTATGGATAAGTTTCTTCATGGCGCGCCTCAGCTCTGCGAGGCGGCTTTGGGGAGGATGTCGTTGGCGACCATCTCGCCAAACGGGCTGACGTAACCGGCGCTTTTCGGCAGTTCCGGACGCTCGATATCGAGGTGCGGGAACAGTAATTCGGCGACACGGTACGACTCTTCCAGATGTGGGTAACCAGAGAAGATGAACGTGTCGATGCCCAGGTCCGCGTATTCCTTGACGCGTGCGGCCACGGTCGGGCCGTCGCCCACTAATGCCGTACCGGCACCGCCACGCACCAGGCCGACACCCGCCCACAGGTTGGGGCTGACTTCCAGGTTGTCACGGCTGCCGCCATGCAGGGCGGCCATGCGTTGCTGGCCGACCGAGTCGAAGCGCGCCAGAGAAGCCTGGGCGCGGGCGATGGTGTCGTCGTCCAGATGAGAGATCAGCCGATCCGCCGCTTGCCAGGCTTCGGCATTGGTTTCACGAACGATCACATGCAAGCGAATGCCGAAGCGCACGGTGCGCCCGAGTTTTGCGGCTTTGGCGCGCACTTGCTCGATCTTCTCGGCAACGGCGGCCGGCGGTTCGCCCCAGGTCAAAACCATTTCAACCTGCTCGGCTGCCAGATCCTGCGCCGCTTCCGAAGAACCGCCGAAGTACAGCGGCGGACGCGGTTGCTGGATCGGCGGGTAGAGCAACTTCGCGCCCTTCACGCTGATGTGCTGACCGTCGTAATCAACGGTTTCGCCTTCCAGCACGCGGCGCCAGATGCGGGTGAATTCCACCGAGGCTTGATAGCGCTCTTCGTGAGTCAGGAACAAACCGTCGCCGGCCAATTCTTCCGGATCACCGCCGGTTACCAGATTGAACAACGCACGGCCGCCGGACAGGCGATCCAGCGTCGCAGCCTGACGCGCGGCCACCGTCGGGGAAATGATCCCGGGGCGCAGGGCGACGAGGAATTTCAAACGCTGGGTCACCGGGATCAGCGACGCGGCCACCAGCCACGAATCTTCGCAAGAGCGCCCGGTAGGAATCAGCACCCCGCCGAAGCCCAGCCGATCCGCCGCTTGCGCGACTTGTTGCAGATAACCGTGGTCGACGGCGCGAGCGCCTTCGGCGGTACCAAGGTAATGGCCGTCGCCGTGGGTAGGCAGGAACCAGAAGATATTGAGGCTCATTGGAGTGGTCTCCTTGGGGATTCGAATTACTGAGCGTTGGCAACGGCCGCCGGTGGCGTCCAGATCACGTCTTTGATGCTCAGTGGCTTTGGAATCAGCTTGAGCTGATAGAAGGTATCGGCGATTTTCTGTTGCGCGGCGACCACGTCTGGCGTGATGAACATTGCGCCGAAACCTTGGCGCTTCATCGAAGTGAGGGTGATGTCGGCGGGCAGGCCGAGCAGCGGCGAGACTTGTTGGGTCACCTCGACGGGATTGGCCTTGGACCATTCACCGACCGCGCGCACTTCTTCCACGAGGGTCTTGATTACCTGAGGATTTTTCTGCGCATAAGGCTTGGTCGCGAGGTAGAACTGATGGTTGTCGACGATGCCTTGGCCATCACGCAGGGTGCGCGCCTGCAACTGTTGTTCGGCGGCGGCCTGGTACGGATCCCAGATCACCCAGGCATCGACGCTGCCACGTTCGAACGCGGCGCGGGCATCGGCCGGCGGCAGGAAGACGGTCTGGATGTCGGTGTATTTGAGGCCGGCATCTTCCAGCGCACGGACCAGCAGGTAGTGAACGTTGGAGCCTTTGTTCAGGACGACTTTCTTGCCCTTGAGGTCCAGCACCGATTTGATCGGCGAGTCCTTCGGCACCAGGATCGCTTCGCTGTGAGGCGCGGGTGGTTCGTAGGCGACGTAGAGCAGATCGGCGCCGGCGGCTTGAGCGAATACCGGTGGCGTTTCACCCGTCACGCCGAAGTCGATGGAGCCGACGTTCAGCCCTTCGAGCAATTGCGGGCCGCCGGGGAATTCAGTCCATTGCACGTCCACGCCTTGGGCGGCGAGGCGTTTTTCCAAGGTACCTTTGGCTTTGAGCAGCACCAGGGTGCCGTATTTTTGATAGCCGATTCGAAGCGTCTCGGCTTGAGCTTGAGTAATGGCGCCGAAGGTGACAGCCGCAGCAAACAGAGCGACCAGACCACGACGCAAAATGACAGTGCGCATGGCGCTCTCCTTTTTGCAGTTGGGTTTTGGCTGCACCTGCTTGGCCGTTGGCGGCTGAGTAAGGTGAGTACTTCAAATTCAGGTGTGGCTTAAGTGCTGGCTTAAATGCTCCAGCGAGCACTCAACAAACGTTCATTCAACAGGTTCGGATCGATCGGCTTGGGCCGTCGGGCCATGGCGCTGAAAAACAGTTCCAGCGATTCATTCAGTCGTTCTTCCAGTTCCGGTGCCAACTGCGCCTGGGCGCAGCCTTCGCCATAAGCGATCTGGCTGTCTACGGCGAAAATCCCGTGGAGCATCTCCTGGGCTTTCAACGCCGACAGCACCGGTTTGAGCGCGTAGTCCACCGCCAACATGTGCGCGATGCTGCCGCCGGTGGCCATTGGCAATACCACTTTGTGGGCCAGGGCACGCTCGGGCAGCAGGTCCAATACAGTTTTCAGTGCGCCGGAGAACGACGCTTTGTAGACCGGCGTGGCGATCAGCAGGCCATCGGCGTTTTCAATCTGTTGCAGCAGGTCGATCACCTTTGGGCTGTCGAAGCGCGCATGCAGCAAATCCTCGGCCGGGAAGTCCCGCACCTGATAACTCACCACTTCCACACCTTGCTCCTGCAACCAGCGTTGAGAGCGTGCCAGCAACACCCCGGAACGGGAGCGTTGGCTGGGACTGCCACCGAGTGAGACAACCAACATTCAGACGATTCCTTGAACGGTGTGGGCGATTCGCGGCTTGCGATCTCGCTTTGATGGAAGTGACCTTAACAGGTGATTGTTATATCTATAAATCATATTTATTCATTTGGTTATTCTTTGTAGATCTATAAGGAATGTCTTTTCCCAGGCAAAAAAACAGGCCGTAAAAACGGCCTGAAATCCCCTGCTTTGTGGTGATCGTTCCCACGCTCTGCGTGGGAACGAGAGTCAGCTGAGTTATCTGTTCGGTTGTGGCGTCAGACGCAGGTACGGCTTCACCGCGCGATAGCCCTTGGGAAAGCGTTTGTTGATTTCGTCTTCGTCCTTGAGCGACGGCACGATCACCACTTCATCACCGTCCTGCCAATTGGCCGGGGTGGCTACCTTGTAGTTGTCGGTGAGTTGCAGCGAGTCGATCACCCGCAGAATTTCATGGAAGTTACGGCCGGTGCTCGCCGGGTAGGTGATGGTCAGCCGAACCTTTTTGTTCGGGTCGATCACGAACAGCGAACGCACGGTCAGGGTGTCGTTGGCATTGGGATGGATCAGGTCGTAGAGGTCCGAGACCTTTCGGTCGGCGTCGGCAAGGATCGGGAAGTTGACGAGAGTGTTCTGGGTTTCGTTGATGTCTTCGATCCACTTGTGGTGCGAGTCCACCGGGTCCACGGACAGGGCAATGGCTTTCACGCCGCGTTGGGCGAATTCGTCCTTGAGCTTGGCAGTGAAGCCCAACTCGGCGGTGCACACTGGAGTGAAGTCCGCCGGGTGGGAAAACAGCACGCCCCAGCTATCGCCCAGCCATTCGTGGAAACGGAGGGGGCCGGCGCTGGAATCCTGTTCAAAGTCGGGGGCGATATCGCCCAGTCTGAGGCTCATGGTGCTGCTCCTGGTGAGTGCTTGTTGAGGGCAACTGTGCCTGTATTTCTTATTCATTAAAAAGAATAAATATCGATTTATTTAGATCATTAATGAATATTAAAAAACTGTTCACTGGACCTCGGCAGCGGTCAGGACGACTATCGCCCTCAAGGTTCGAGAAGGCCTTGAGTTGCTGCACAAAGAGGGAAATTCGAGGAGGGTTTACGGGGGTGAGCCTGACTTGAAAACGCAAAAGCCCCGCCCGGCGAGATGCCGGGCGGGGCTTTTTTTACTTCAGTTACGCGAGCGCTATTACAACAGCGGGATCGAGTAGCTGACGATCAGGCGGTTTTCGTCCTGGTCGCGTTGGCCCGGGATGTTGGTGCGCCATGTAGCGTTTTTCCACATCAGGCCAACGTTTTTCAACGGGCCTTCCGGTACGACGTAACCAACGGTCAGGTCACGTTCCCATTCGGAGCTGCCAGTGCTTGCTGGGGAACGGGTATCGATGTCGTCGCCATGCAAGTAAACCATACCGGCGGTCAAGCCAGGCACGCCAACCTTGGCGAAGTCATACGAGTAGCGTGCCTGCCAGGTACGTTCGCCGGCACGGGCGAACTTGGCGATCTGGCTGTCGGTAGTCAGGTAAGCCGACGAGCCGTCACCCTGGTTCAACCAAGGGAAGTCGCTGCTGCCGTTGCTGACCTGATAACCGCCGCCGAAGGTGTGACCGGCAACGGTGTACAGGAACAGGCCGCTGTACAGGTTGTTGTCGACCTTGCCTTTACCGTTGACGGTGCTGTTGTAGTTACCGCTGCTGTAATAGGTCGGAGTGTTGCTATTGAGACCGTCATCGGAGCTGTTGAAATAACGCAGGTCAGATTTCAATACACCTGGACCGATCGCCCAGTTGTGTACCAGACCCAGGAAGTGTTGCTTGTAGAAGTCTTCCAGATTGCCGTAGTAGTACTGGGCAGTCAGGTCTTTGGTGATCTTGTAGTCACCACCGGCGTAAATGAACTTGTTGCTGTTGGCGGTACGCGCGGAAGCGCCGCCGATAGACATTTGTTCATTGTTGCTGGAGTTACGACCCTTGACGTGCTCGATCTGACCACCGATCAGTGTCAGGTCCTTGATCTCGCCCGAAGTGATCTGGCCGCCCTGGAAAGTTTGCGGCAGCAGACGACCGTCGTTGGTCACGATCACCGGCAGTTTTGGCTGCAAGGTACCCAGCTTCAGTTCGGTCTGGGAAATCTTGGCTTTGGCAGTCAGGCCCAGGCTGGAGAAGTTATCAACCGCTTCGCCGTTGGACTCGCTTGGGAAAACAGTGCCGCCATAAGCGCTACCAGGGGAGCCATTGGCGCTAACGTTGCCATTAGTGCCGCCGCCCGAATCCAGACGCACACCCAGCAGGCCGATAGCATCGATACCGAAGCCGACAGTGCCTTGGGTGTAGCCGGAGATGAAGCGCAGGTCGAAGCCTTGGCCCCATTCTTCGTTTCTGCTTGGATCGGCAGCACCGCTACGGTTATCGGTGTTGATGTAGAAGTTACGCAGCCCCAAAGTAGCTTTGCTGTCTTCGATGAAACCGGCGGCGCCTGCCTGCTGCGCCACAACCCCTACGGCCACAGCCAGGGCCAAGGTGGACTTGTTCATTTGTTTCGCTCCTCTCGTTTCTAATTTTTAGGTCCTGGGTCGAATGCCCTGGATCCTGAAAGCTCGGTGAGTACCAGACCGTATAACTACGGCGATGGTCTGACCCTGTGATTTTGGCCCGCATAATAAACACAAAAAGAATTATTTCATCTTTTTTCATGCCATTCAGGAATATGGCTTCGCGCTATTACGCTGAGTCGGGACACAAGGTATCGGCTCCTGTGCCACTCACTTTAGGCGTTTATCATAAAAGCTAAAAAGAATAATAAATTACTGATTAAGTGCTATTTGGAATATACAAACCCACAAAAAAGCCTCGCTTGCCAGCGAGGCTTTTCCTGATGGCTTTTAGAGGAAGCTGTAGGTGTAGTTGAAGATCAGACGGGTCTGGTCCTGGCTGGCGATACCGGTATCGCTACCACGGTAAGTGCCATGACGCAGTGTTGTGCCAAAGCCTTTGAGTACGCCTTGCTGGATGGTGTAGTCCACACGCAGGTCGCGTTCCCACTCGGATTGATCAGGGCTGGTACCGTTTTTGGCCTTGATATTATCGCCATACAGGTAGGCGACCGAGGCTTTCAGACCTGGCACACCCAACGCAGCGAAGTCGTAGGAGTACTGACCGAACGTGGTGTTTTCACCGGCCCGAACAAAGCCGTTGATCATGGAATCGGTGAACAGGTAAAAGCTCGCGCCGCCCGCTTCTTCGCTGCGACGGTTGTCATTCACAACGCTACCCTGGTTCAGGTAGACGAATCCGCCGTCATCATTGACGCGCTGATGACCCAGCAGGAACGCGTTGCCACCCAGGGTGTAGGTGAACATGGCGCTCCAGGTCTTGTTGTCGACCTCGCCCGGGGTCTTGGCGAAACCACCGTTGTTGTTGAACTGATAGCCCGCATCGCCGTTCTTGCCATCGGAACCGCTATCGAAGTAGCGCAGGTCAGTCTTGAAGGACTGATTGGTACCAATCGGCCAGACATGCACCAGACCCAGGAAGTCCTGTTTGTAGTAGTCCTTCAGATTCGCATGGTAGTACTGCAGAGTCAGGTCTTTGGTGACCTTCCAGTCGGCACCGGCATAACGGAACTGGTTGCTCTCTTCGGTACCACCAGCCACGGCCAGACCGGTGCTGTTGGAAGAGGCGCGACCCGCCGCGTGCTCCAACTGACCCACATTGAGGGTTACGTTGTCGATTTCCTTCGAGGTGAGGGTGCCACCGTCAAAGGTCTGTGGCAGCAGACGGCTGTCGTTCGCGACCAGAATCGGCATGCTCGGTTGCAACGCGCCGCCCAAGTGGGCCTCGGTCTTTGAGAAGCGTGCCTTTACGTTAGCTGACGCACGGCTCCATTCACTCGCCGCCGAACCATCGGAGTCGCTTGGGAAGAATGAGCTCGGGTACGGGTGATGCCCCTTGCCGCCGTCCAGATGGATACCGACCAGTGCTTGAGCGTCGATACCAAAACCAACCGAACCTTGGGTGAAACCGGACAGGTAATCGAACTTTAGGCCTTCAGCGGTCTCTTTCTGATCAGCACCGCCGTCACGGTTATCGTTGTTGAAATACATGGTGCGGGAACTGACGGAAGCCTTGCTGTCTTCCAGGAAACCGGCGGCGCCTGCCTGCTGCGCCAAAACCCCTACAGCCACGGCCAGAGCCAAGGTGGACTTGTTCATTGTTTCGCTCCTCTCGTTTCTAATTCTTGTGTTCCTGGTCCTGGGTCGTTCGCCCGGGCTCCTAAGATCCGCGATTAGCGCCAGACCGTGACTCACAAGTCAATCGTAACTTCGTGTGTCTACGACCATGGTCTAACCCCTCTATAAATTCCTTCCTTTCCGGGCCTTAAACCCAAAAAGAATCACCCCATTTTTTTTCATACCGTTCAGGAATTTAGCTCCGCACACTCCCTTGAGTCGGGACACGGTCACCGACTCATAAGCTAATTCCTAAATGGTATTTATTAGCCTTTTTTTAGATCGATTAGCTTGATGCCACACACGATCAATCCCTATCGAAAGGCAGCGCCATGACGACCAAACGCGCACTATCCGGTCCAATTGTTACAGTTTGTGTATCGCTATTAATTTCCGTTAGCGCTCAGGCGGCGAACCTCACGATCGGTTATCAAACCGGCATCGACCCCAGCAAAGTCCCCCAGGCAGACGGACTGTACGAGAAAACCCTGGGTCAGAAAATTGACTGGCGTCGTTTCAATAGCGGCCCGGAAGTGGTTACAGCCATCGCTTCCGGCGACGTGCAGATTGGTAATCTCGGCTCCAGTCCGCTGGCTGCCGCCGCTTCGCGCAATCTGCCAATCGTTGCGTTTATTGTTTCCGCCCAGATCAACGCCGCTGAAGCACTGGTGGTACGCAACGACAGCGGTATTGATAAACCGGAAGATCTGATCGGCAAGACCATCGCCACACCCTTCGTTTCAACCTCCCATTACAGTTTGCTGGGTGCGTTGAAGCACTGGGGCCTGGATGCCTCGAAAGTCAAAGTGGTGAATTTACAGCCAGCGGAAATTGCTGCCGCGTGGAAGCGCGGTGATATCGATGGGGCGTTTGTCTGGTCGCCGGCGCTGGGGGAAATTCGCAAGACTGGCAAGACCTTGACCGACGCGGCACAGGTCGGCCAATGGGGAGCACCGACCTTCGAGGTCTGGGTCGCGCGCAAGGATTACGCCGAGAAGCACCCAGAGGTTGTGGCCAGATTCGCCAAGGTCACGCTGGACTCTTTCGCCGACTATGCCGCGCATAAGGACAGCTGGACTGCCGACTCGGTACCGGTGCAAAAAATCGCCAAACTGACCGGTGCCAATGCTGTGGATGTGCCGGAGTTGCTGGCCGGTTCCACGTTCCCGGACGCTAAGGCCCAACAGACCGCCGCGTTGCTGAACGGCGGCACGGCCAAGGCGATTGGCGAGACGGCGAAGTTCTTGAAGGAACAGGGGAAGGTCGAGACGGTGCTGCCGGATTATTCGCCGTATGTCAGTGCGAAGTTTGTCACTGAGTAACAGGCTGAAAACCTGTGATGATCGTTCCCACGCTCCGCGTGGGAATGCCTCAACGGACGCTCCGCGTTCGGCTCTGGATGGGACGCGGAGCGTCCCGGGCTACATTCCCACGCAGAGCGTGGGAACGATCAGGTCACAGGGTTTTTTCGAAGATCTTCGAATTACGCTGGTAGTTGTACAGCGACGCACGCGCTGATGGCAGACGCTCAACGCTGCTCGGCACAAACCCACGCTCGCGAAACCAGTGAGCGGTGCGGGTCGTCAGTACGAACAGGGTTTTCAGCCCCTGCGCCCGGGCGCGGGTTTCGATGCGCTCCAGCAGCTCATCTCCACGACCGCCATGGCGATACTCCGGGTTCACCGCCAGACACGCCAACTCCCCCGCATCCGAATCAGCAATCTGATACAGCGCCGCACACGCGATGATCATGCCTTCGCGCTCGACCACGCTGAACTGCTCGATCTCACGCTCCAGCACCTCGCGGGAACGCCGCACCAGAATGCCCTGCTCTTCCAACGGGCTGATCAAATCCAGCAAACCACCGACGTCTTCGATGGCCGCTTCGCGGACAATCTCGAATTGCTCCTGGGCCACCAGCGTACCGCCACCGTCGCGGGTGAACAGTTCGGTCAGCAGCGCGCCGTCTTCGGCGTAGCTGACGATATGACTGCGCGCCACACCACCGCGGCAGGCCTCGGCGGCCGCATCCAACAGCTCTGCTTGATAGTTGCTGCCCAGTCGCTGCAAATGCGCCGGCACCTGTTGCGGACGCAACTCACGAACCAGACGGCCGTTTTCATCGATCAGGCCCAGGTCGGCGCCGAACAACAGCAGCTTGTCTGCCCCCAGATCAATGGCCGCGCGGGTGGCGACGCCTTCGCAGGCGAGGTTGAAAATTTCACCGGTCGGCGAGTAACCCAACGGCGACAGCAACACGATGGAACGCTCATCCAGCAGGCGATTGATGCCCTTGCGGTCGACCCGACGCACTTCGCCGGTGTGGTGATAGTCGACACCTTCCAGCACGCCAATCGGCCGCGCCGTCACCAGGTTGCCGCTGGCCACCCGCAAACGCGAGCCCTGCATTGGCGATGAAGCCATGTCCATCGACAGCCGCGCTTCAATGGCAATACGCAGCTGGCCTACCGCATCGATCACACATTCCAGCGTTGCGGCATCGGTGATGCGCATGCCGTGGTGGTAATGCGGGGTCAGGCCGCGTGCAGCGAGGCGGGTTTCAATTTGCGGACGGGAACCGTGAACCAGCACCAGCCGCACGCCCAGACTGTGCAACAGCACCAGGTCGTGGACGATATTGCCGAAGTTCGGGTGCTCCACGCCGTCGCCGGGCAGCATGACGACGAACGTGCAATCGCGGTGGGCGTTGATGTAGGGCGAAGCGTGACGAAGCCAATTAACGTATTCGGGCATGAACCTGGGCCTGTAACAAATAGCAGCCAAAAAATGGGCGAAACAGAAAACGCACAGCGGGCTGATGGTTATCGTCGGAACAGGCTTGGCGACACGCGCGCTCTCCTCATGAATACGGGTTGGGACACCGGCAATTTACAAGGCTTGCCAGCCGTAACACAGCCCCTGTGGGAGTGAGCCTGCTCGCGATAGCGGAATGTCAGTCGATACTGAAGTGTCTGACACACCGCTATCGCGAGCAGGCTCACTCCCACAGGGATCTCGCTCAACCGACTGGCATTGGCGTTTTGGCCGGTGTCAGGCAGTAATGTTCAATCAGTTGACGTAATAGATGCACCGTAGGCTGCAAACGTGACATTTCGAGGTATTCCCCCGGCTGGTGCGCACAGGCAATGTCGCCGGGGCCGAGCACCAGGGTTTCGCAGCCAAGACGCTGAAGATAAGGCGCTTCGGTGCCAAACGCCACTGCTTCGGCACGATGGCCGGTGAGCTTTTCCGCGACACGGACCAATTCGGCGTCCTCGGCCTGCTCGAACGGCGGCACTTCGGGGAACAGTGGCGCGTAATCGATCTTCACCTGATGCCACTCGGCAATGGGCTTGAGCTTCTGCAGAATCTGCGCACGCAGGGCATTGGGGTCCATGCCCGGCAATGGACGCAGATCGAATTCCAGCGAGCACTGGCCGCAAATACGGTTGGGATTATCGCCGCCATGGATGCAGCCGAAATTCAGGGTCGGCGTCGGCACGCTGAACTGTGGATTACGGAACTCACGCTGCCATGCCAATCGCAAACCACGCAGTTCACCGATGGCATCGTGCATGGCTTCGAGGGCGCTGTGACCCAGTCGCGGATCCGAGGAGTGGCCGCTCTGACCGAGGATGTCGATGCGCTCCATCATGATGCCTTTGTGCATGCGGATCGGCTTGAGCCCGGTCGGCTCGCCGATCACCGCCGCACGACCGAGCGGCCGCCCGGCTTCGGCCAGGGCGCGAGCGCCGGACATCGAGCTTTCTTCATCGCAGGTGGCGAGGATCAGCAGCGGTTGCTTGAACGGCTGATCGAGCAGCGGTATGACGGCCTCGATGGCCAGCGCGAAAAAGCCCTTCATGTCGCAACTGCCCAGCCCGACCCAGCGGCCGTCGACTTCGGTCAGTTTCAGCGGATCGGTCTGCCACAGCGCACCATCGAACGGCACGGTGTCGCTGTGACCGGCCAGCACCAGGCCACCGGGGCCGGAGCCGAAGCTGGCCAGCAGATTGAATTTGCCGGGGCTGACCTGCTGGATGTCGCAGGCAAAACCCAGATCGCCGAGCCACGTCGCCAGCAAATCAATCACCGGTCGGTTGGATTGATCGAGGCGGGCCTGCGTACAGCTGACGGACGGCGCGGCGATCAGCGCAGCGAACTGATCTTTCATGGACGGCAAAGGCATCGCTGACTCCAACTCCCGATTTGAACTCCATCATAGAACCATCCGGCGACAGGAATAAACCGTCGCGGACCCTATCTCGGAGGAGTCCTGTACACTGCACGACCTTGGCAGCCACACATTTCCCCCGGCTGCGCTCCCGATCCTGGATTTTCCGGCCATGCAGAAAGAAACCGAAATCAAACTCCGCGTCAGCCGAGAAACGCTCGCTGCCCTGCGCGAGCACCCGCTCCTGAAAAAACGCAACAAAAGTGGCTGGGAACGCCGTGAGTTGATGAACCAGTACTTCGACACGCCTGAGCGCGACCTGGCCCGCGCCAAGGTTGCCCTGCGCCTGCGCCGCGATGGCGAAGAAGTGATTCAGACCCTCAAGACCCGCGGCCAGAGCGTCGCCGGTTTGTCCGAGCGTAACGAATACGACTGGAACCTGCCCAAAGCCAAGCTCGACGTGAAGAAACTCGACGGCGAATGCTGGCCTGAAGAATTGGCCGAGCTGGACAAGAAAACCCTCAAGCCGATCTTCACCACCGATTTTGTCCGCGAACGCGCGGAAATCGCCTGGGGCCGTGGCAAGACCAAAGTGGTGATCGAAGCCGCACTGGATCTGGGTCACGTGATCGTGGGCAAGCAGAAAGAAGAAATCTGCGAGCTGGAACTGGAACTGCGCGAAGGCGAGCCGGCCGCTCTGCTGGAGCTGGCCGCCGAACTGGCCGCGACCCTGGCCCTGATGCCGTGTGACATCAGCAAGGCCGAGCGCGGTTATCGCTTGTACGACGCCAACAGCTATTCGTTGAGCCTGCCGGCGCCGCAGATCACCGCCGAAATGCCGCTGGATGACGCTTTCGCCGCGCTGAGCTGGCACTTGCTGAGCAGCAGCCAGCGCCTGGCCGAGCAGTATCGCTTCAATGGCCACTGGCGCCTGTTGCAGGACTGGGTCGAAAACCTGGCTGAATTGCGCGCGCTGCTGAGCAGCCTGGGCCAAGCCGCGCCACGTCAGTCGACGCACGATCTGCGCGTCGCGCTGGACGCCTTGCTCGAAGACTGGCGCCCGCTGGTACAGGCCGGTATCGACGACGAAGACGTGCGCAAAGCCGCGCCGGAGCAGTTCCTCGAAGAACTGGAAGACCCGCGTTGGGGCTTGTTCTCGCTGAACACTTCGCGCTGGCTGCTGGCCCGCACCTGGGCTGCCGATCGCAACGTCCGCGGCAATCGCCAGGGCGCTGCGCAATTGGGCAGCTGGTTGCCGCGTCTGCTGGGCGAGGAAGCGACTTCCCTGCAACTGCAGCGTTATCAGCAACAGCCGGAAGACCTGGCCGAGCAACTGCCGCGCATCGAGCGCATCCAGGCCTGGCTGCACCACGCCCGCAACGTGCTGGACATCCCGGAAATGGATCGCCTGTACGGTGAGCTGAAACAGCTTGCTCAATTGGCCAACGAGCCGATCACCGACGAATCGCTGGATGCGCGCAAGCAGCAGGCGATTGCGGTGTATCAGAATCGCGCCTGGAAAATGCTGCTGCGCATGTAATCTCGTGATGATGATCGTTCCCACGCTCTGCGTGGGAATGATCAGTGTAGGGTCAGCGCAACACCGGCAAACTCGTCGTTGATTTGATCTCCGACAACGCCACAATCGAGTTCACCTCCTGGATCCCCGGCACCATCGACAGCTTCTCGAAAAAGAAGCGCTCATACGCCTCGATGTCCGCCGTCACAATCCGCAGCAAGAAATCCACCGACCCCATCAGCACATAACACTCCAGCACTTCGGGAAAGCCGCGAATCGCCTCGGTGAATTCGGTGAAGTTCGAACGCCCGTGAGCGTTGAGTTTGATTTCGGCGAAGATCTGCGTGTTAAGCCCGATTTTCTTCCGGTCAAGCAAGGTCACCTGCCCGCGAATAATCCCCTCCTCCTTCATCCGCTGAATCCGCCGCCAGCACGGCGACTGCGACAGCCCCACCTGTTCGGCAATCTGTGCACTGGAAAGCGAAGCGTCCTCTTGCAGCAACGCGAGAATCTTGCGGTCGTAGCCATCCAACTCGCTATGCATAAAAAAACCTTTAATTGATAACTTACCGAATCAAGCAATTCAAACAACCGCCAATAAGCTCAATCATAGATAAGAAATGCCCGACACCGAATGTAAAAATTCCTCCACTGAGTTTGGAGACCGAGCATGCCGCATCTAGAAGCCGTCAACACCCCGCACACCCGCGCCGATGTCTGGAACGTCAGCAACGCCCACTGCCGCGTGCACTATCAAATGTTGGCCGAGGCCGAACCCGACCTGCTGTGCCGGGCGCTCAACCTGTTCGCATTGCAGTTTCTGACGCCGCAACAGGTCAGCGTGCAGCGGATGGACGATCTGTTGTCGATCGACATCGTGATAGACGGCCTGAGCGGGCACCGCGCCCAGGTGATCGCGGAAAAATTACGTAACCTGATCAGCGTCTGTTCGGTGGAGCTGCAAGCAGCTGATTCCGCGTGGAATGAACCGGCTCAGGCGGCGGGCTGAAAAAACTCGACACGGCTTCGTCGCGTAGTGGCCCAACGGTCTGCGGGTCCGCGACTATCCTTTGCGAACTGTTGTTCATGAGGAGCCCGCATGTCCGTTCAACTTGCCATTCAGGACCGCTGGCTGGATCTCAATGATTTGCTGCGTGAACTGGTCGCCCAAGGTTTCATCAGCCAGGACTCGGCCGAACACGCGCTCAATGCTCGACGCCGTCACGCTGCCAATGGCCAGATGCACCCGCTGGAATTCATTGCCAGCCAACTGCTGGACGATCTCAGCCGTCCCGGTAAACACCTTGATCTGGAAAGCCTGACCCTGTGGCTGTCGCAGCAGGCCGGTCAGCCTTACCTGCGTATCGATCCGCTGAAAATCAACGTTGCAGCGATTACGCCGCTGATGTCCTACGCCTTCGCCCAGCGCCACAAGATTCTGGCGGTGTCCATCGACCGCGACGCGGTGACCGTGGCCAGCGCCCAGCCCTACGTCACCGGTTGGGAAGCCGACCTGACCCATGTGCTGAAGCTGCCGATCAAGCGTGTGGTTGCCAACCCGGTGGATATCCAGCGCTTCAGCGTGGAGTTTTTCCGCCTGGCCAAATCGGTCAGCGGCGCGACCAACGCCGATCAGCAGATGAACACCCTGGGCAATTTCGAGCAGTTGCTCAACCTCGGCGCCAGCGACCAGGAACCGGACGCCAACGACGCGCACATCGTCAACATCGTCGATTGGCTGTTCCAGTACGCGTTCCAGCAACGCGCCAGTGACATCCACATTGAACCCCGGCGCGAACAAGGCACGGTGCGCTTTCGCATCGACGGCGTGCTGCACAACGTCTATCAATTCCCGCCGCAAGTGACCATGGCCATCGTCAGCCGCCTGAAAAGCCTGGGGCGGATGAACGTCGCGGAAAAACGCAAACCCCAGGACGGCCGGGTGAAAACCAAGACCCCGGGCGGTGGCGAAGTCGAGCTGCGGCTGTCGACATTACCCACTGCGTTCGGCGAAAAAATGGTCATGCGGATCTTCGACCCGGAAGTACTGCTCAAGAACTTCGATCAGTTGGGCTTCTCCGCCGATGACTTGCGCCGCTGGCAGGACATGACGAGCCAGCCCAACGGCATCATCCTGGTCACCGGGCCGACCGGTTCCGGCAAGACCACCACGCTGTACACCACCCTGAAGAAACTGGCGACGCCGGAGGTCAACCTCTGCACCATCGAAGACCCGATCGAAATGGTCGAGCCGGCGTTCAACCAGATGCAGGTCCAGCACAACATCGACCTGACCTTCGCCGCCGGTGTGCGCGCGCTGATGCGGCAGGATCCCGACATCATCATGATCGGTGAGATCCGTGATCTGGAAACCGCTGAAATGGCGATCCAGGCTGCGCTCACTGGCCACTTGGTGCTCTCGACGCTGCACACCAACGATGCGCCGAGCGCAATCAGCCGCTTGCTGGAACTGGGCGTGCCGCATTACCTGATCAAAGCCACGGTACTCGGCGTCATGGCCCAGCGCCTGGTCCGCACCTTGTGCCCGCATTGCAAGGCGCCGCTGACCCTGGGTGAAGAAGACTGGCAAACCCTGACCCGGCCTTGGCAGGCACCGTTGCCGAACAACGCACATCGCGCCATCGGTTGCCTGGAATGCCGCGATACCGGTTACCGCGGCCGCGCCGGGGTCTACGAAATCATGCAGCTGACGGACGGCGTCAAAGCGCTGATCAGCCCCGACACCGATTTGCTGGCCGTGCGGCGACAGGCGTTCAAGGAAGGCATGCGCAGCTTGCGATTGTCAGGCGCGCAGAAAGTGGCGGCGGGTTTGACGACGATTGAGGAGGTGTTGCGGGTAACGCCGCAGAGCGAGCAAAAGTAGGGGCGGCCGTTACGGAACTCGATTGGGGGATTTGTAATCCAACGCCGCAGTTAACCCAGTGGAGTCACCCAATATGCGTTTCAAACTTGCTGTCGCTACCATCGCCTTGTTGTCCCTTCCTGTCGGTTCGGCGATGGCCGATAGCTTTTGGCGTAACGTCATCTCATCCGGTGCGACCACCGGTTCGACCTACCTGACGTTCAAGGATCACAAACTGATCGTTGCTGCCCAGGACGATGCCGGCAGCTTTGTCGCCAGCGACGGCGGTATTCGCGGTCCATACCTGGAGGCCGCGATGCAGAAAGTCCGCGCCGACAACCCTGGCCTGCAAGCCACGGACATGGAACTGGCGAACGCGATCCTGGCGAAGAATGCCGTCGCGTCGAATTAAGATTTACCGCTGAACAAGAATGCCGCTCCCATGAGCGGCATTTTTATGCCTGATACAAAACCCTGTGGGAGCGGGCTTGCTCGCGAAAGCGGTGTGTCAGTCAACATAAATGTTGAATGTTAAACCGCATTCGCGAGCAAGCCCGCTCCCACACTGGGTTTGTGTTGCGCCGCAGATCAGCGGTAATCATCCACCGGGACGCAAGCGCAAAACAGGTTCCGATCGCCGTAAACGTTATCGACACGGTTCACCACCGGCCAGTACTTGTGCGCCTTGGTGTGAGCATCCGGCGTCACCGCCTGCTCGATGCTGTAGGACCGTTCCCAAACCCCGGTGATATCCGCCAGGGTATGCGGTGAACGTTTCAGCGGGTTGTCATCGGCTGGCCAGTTGCCGTTCTGCACCTCGGTGATTTCCGCGCGGATACTCAGCATCGCCCCGATAAACCGGTCCAGCTCGGCCTTCGATTCACTTTCGGTCGGTTCCACCATCAACGTCCCCGGTACCGGAAACGACATGGTCGGCGCATGGAAGCCGTAGTCCATCAGCCGCTTGGCGACGTCCTCCTCGCTGATTCCGGTCAGCGTCTTGAGTGGCCGCAGGTCAAGAATGCATTCGTGAGCCACCCGCTCGTTGCGCCCGGTGTAGAGCACCGGAAACGCCCCGGACAAGTGTTGCGCCAGGTAATTCGCGGCGAGGATCGCCACCTCACTGGCATCCGCCAGTTGCGGCCCCATCATCGCGATGTACATCCAGCTGATCGGCAGGATGCTCGCACTGCCCCAAGGCGCCGCGCTGACTGCGCCGTTTTGCGCCAGTGGCCCGTCGATCGGCACCACCGGATGGTTGGCCACGAACGGCGCCAGATGCGCGCGCACACCAATCGGCCCCATGCCCGGCCCGCCGCCACCATGGGGAATGCAGAAAGTCTTGTGCAGGTTCATGTGGGACACGTCGGCGCCGATGTCTGCCGGGCGCGCCAGTCCAACCTGCGCGTTGAGGTTGGCGCCATCCATGTACACCTGGCCGCCGTGGCTGTGGATAACTTCGCAGATTTCGCTGATGCCTTCCTCGTATACGCCGTGGGTCGAAGGATACGTCGCCATCAGGCAGGCGAGTTTGTCGCCCGCCTCGGCTGCTTTGCCTTTAAGGTCATCCAGATCAACGTTGCCCGCCTCGTCGCATTCGACGATCACCACCCGCATCCCGGCCATCTGCGCCGACGCCGGGTTGGTGCCGTGGGCCGAGGATGGGATCAGGCAGATATCCCGCGCGCCCTCATGACGACTCTCGTGATATTTGCGGATCGCCAGCAACCCGGCGTACTCGCCTTGGGCGCCAGAGTTGGGTTGCATGCAGATCGCGTCGAAACCGGTAATCGCGCAGAGCCAGCGCTCCAGTTCTTCGATCATCAGCGAATAACCGACCGCCTGCTCTTTCGGTACAAACGGGTGCAGGTTGGCGAACTGCGGCCACGTGATCGGGATCATCTCGCTGGTGGCATTGAGCTTCATGGTGCAAGAGCCCAGCGGGATCATCGATTGATTGAGCGCCAGGTCCTTGTTCTCCAGCTGCTTGAGGTAGCGCAGCATCTCGGTTTCGCTGTGATGGGCGCTGAACACCGGATGACGCAGATAAGGCGAGGTACGCAGCAGACCGGCAGGAATGCCGGAATCAAGGGTATCAGCGTCCAGTTCGTCGACGTTGAGCCCATGATCGGAACCGAGGAACACATCAAACAATTTCGCGACGGTGGATTCGTCAGAGGTTTCGTCAAGGCTCAGCCCCAACCGCCCGCGCCCGAGAATGCGCAAGTTGATCTGAGCAGCCTGGGCGCTTTCGATGATTGCGGTCTGAGTACCCCCGACTTCCAGCGTCAGCGTGTCGAAAAAGTGCGTGTTGAGGCGGGTGATGCCGTGGCGCTCCAGGCCAGCGGCCAGGATGCAGGTCAGCCGATGGACGCGTTGGGCAATGCGTTTGAGCCCTTCCGGACCGTGGTAAACCGCATAGAAACTGGCAATGTTGGCCAGCAACACCTGCGCGGTGCAGATGTTCGAGTTGGCTTTCTCCCGGCGGATATGTTGCTCGCGGGTTTGCAGGGCCATGCGCAAAGCGACGTTACCGCGAGCATCCTTCGACACGCCGATGATTCGCCCGGGAATCGCCCGTTTGTACTCATCGCGACTGGCAAAAAACGCCGCGTGAGGGCCGCCGTAACCCATGGGCACGCCGAAACGCTGGGAGGAACCGAACACCACGTCGGCGCCCAACTCCCCCGGCGGCGTCAGCAACAGCAGACTCAACAAATCGGTGGCGACACACGCCAGGGCTTGCTGCGCATGCAGATGATCGATCAAGGGACGAAGGTCGCGGATTTCGCCGTGGGTATCGGGATATTGCAGGAGCGCGCCGAATACCTGGTGCTGTTTCAAGTTGTCCACAGTGTCGATGATCAGCTCGAAGCCGAACCCTTCTGCTCGGGTCTGCACCACGGAAATGGTCTGCGGATGACAGTTCTCGTCGACGAAGAACAGATTGCTTCTGGACTTGGCGACCCGCTTGGCCAGAGCCATGGCTTCCGCCGCTGCCGTGGCTTCGTCCAGCAGCGAGGCGTTGGCCAATTCCAGGCCCGTGAGATCGATGGTCAATTGCTGGAAGTTCAGCAGCGCTTCGAGCCGGCCCTGGGCGATCTCTGGTTGATAGGGCGTGTACGCGGTGTACCAACCGGGATTTTCCAGCACGTTGCGCACAATGACGGCTGGCGTGAGGGTGCCGTGGTAGCCCATGCCGATCAGGCTGGTCCACACCTGGTTTTGCTCGGCATAACCGCGCAGTTTGGCCAGCGCGGCTTCTTCGTCGAGGGCGGGTGGCAGGTCGAGCGGCCTGTTCAGACGGATTCCTGGCGGCACGGTCTGCTCGATCAACTCGACCCGGCTGCCAAGTCCGAGGCTGTCGAGCATCACTTGTTGCTCGGCGGCATCGGGCCCGAGGTGACGGCGAAGGAAGGCATTGGGGTCGCGTAACTGGCTCAAGGACGGCAACTGGGACATGACGGGCTCTCTCTTGACTGGCGCTCAACGTCGATGCAACACGGTCAAACCAGCATAGCAGTCGATGTCCCTGCGATCTTTTGATCTTAAGAATGAAAAAGCCCCGACAAGTCGGGGCTTTGGGGGGTGACGCTTAAGGCTTACTCGCCGATGGCGGCCTTGTAGCCTGCTGCATCGAGCAGCTTGTCCAGATCGCCAGCGTTGCTTGGCTTGAGCTTGAAGATCCAGGCACCGTACGGGTCGGAGTTGAGCAACTCAGGGTTAGCGCTCAGTTCTTCGTTGATGGCAATCACTTCACCGGCAACCGGGGAGTAGATGTCCGAAGCGGCTTTAACCGACTCCACCACACCGGATTGATCACCGGCAGCAAAGACTGTCCCGACTTCGGTCAGCTCAACGAACACCACGTCGCCCAAGGCTTCCTGAGCGTGATCGCTGATGCCCACGGTGACGCTGCCATCGGCTTCGAGACGGGCCCACTCGTGACTTTCGGCAAAACGCAGGTCGGCAGGAATATCGCTCATGTTCTGTGTCCTCAAGAGAATTGTCAGCGGTCGTTGCCCGCCAGAAAAGGTTAGATCAAGGTTTTGCCATGGCGTACGAAGGTCGGTTTGACCACTCGGACCGGGTACCACTTGCCACGGATTTCCACTTCGGCGCGGTCGGCTGTCGCCATCGGCACGCGCGCCAGTGCTATCGACTTGCTAAGCGTAGGAGAGAAACTACCACTGGTGATCTCCCCTTCGCCAACATTGGCGATGCGGACCACTTGATGAGCGCGCAAAACCCCACGCTCCTCAAGGACCAGACCGACCAGTTTGTGCTGCACACCACCCGCCCGCTCGGCTTCAAGAGCGCTACGACCGATGAACTGGCGAGTGGCCGGTTCCCAGGCAATGCTCCAGGCCATGTTGGAGGCCAGCGGTGTAACGTCTTGATGAATGTCCTGACCGTAGAGGTTCATGCCGGCTTCGACCCGCAGCGTATCGCGCGCGCCGAGGCCGATCGGCGAGATGCCCGCGCCCACCAGATCGTTAAAGAATCCTGGCGCCTGATTGGCCGGCAGAACGATTTCCAGGCCATCTTCACCGGTGTAGCCCGTGCGTGCGATGAACCAGTCACCATCGGCCTGGCCTTCGAAGGGCTTGAGCATCTGAATCAGGTTGCCCCGGGACTGGGTCACCAGTTCCGAGATTTTGTGCCGGGCGTGGGGACCTTGAATGGCCAGCATCGCCAACTCGGAGCGCTCGTTGAGCTGCACCTTGAAACCTTCGAGGTGAGCCTGCATCCAGGCGAGGTCCTGATTGCGGGTGGAGGCGTTGACCACCAGCCGATACCCGTCGTCGAGACGGTAGACGATCATGTCGTCGACGATGCCGCCGCGCTCGTTGAGCATGGTGCTGTACAAGGCACGGCCAGGGCTGTGCAGACGTTCGACGTCATTGGCCAGCAAATGCTGGAGCCAGGCCTTGGCCTGAGGGCCGCTGACATCGATCACGGTCATGTGGGATACATCGAAAACACCGCAATCGCGGCGCACCTGATGGTGTTCCTCGACCTGCGAGCCGTAATGCAAAGGCATATCCCAACCGCCAAAATCGACCATCTTCGCGCCGAGGGCGAGATGAAGGTCATACAGAGGCGTGCGCTGTCCCATGGGTTTCTCCTTCCGGGCGTGGCGAAGGTGCGGGCCGGTACTGCACGGGGTGAAAGCCTTGAAATAGAAGGCTTTCAGCCGATTTCAGCTACCTGGTCCGTAGGACGGACCGCACCGAATGCCGCGCATTGTAGCCTCAAGGTGTAGGACTGGCACCTAGGCGTTTCGATGCGCTGAACGCCGAATCAATCCGATGACCGGTAACAGCCCGACCAAAACCAGGGTCAGGGCAGGCAACGAGGCTCTGGCCCACTCGCCTTCGCTGGTCATTTCGAAGATGCGTACCGCCAGCGTGTCCCAGCCAAACGGCCGCATCAGAAGGGTCGCAGGCATTTCCTTGAGCACATCGACGAACACCAGCAACGCGGCGCTCAACGTTCCTGGCAGCAATAACGGCAGATACACTTTGAAAAACAGTCGTGGCCCACTGACGCCAAGGCTACGTGCCGCTTCAGGCAAAGATGGCCGTATTCGCGCCAGACTGCTTTCCAGCGGTCCATAAGCCACCGCGATGAAACGCACCATATAAGCCAGCAACAACGCCGACAGGCTGCCCAGCAACAATGGCTTGCCGGCGCCGCCCAGCCAACCCGACAACGGGATCACCAGTTCGCGGTCCAGGTAACTGAACGCCAGCATGATCGACACCGCCAGCACCGAACCCGGCAAGGCGTAGCCGAGATTGGCCAGGCTGATGCCCGAGCGGATCGCTCGGGTCGGGGCCAGACGCCGGGCAAACGCCAGCACTAAAGCCACACTGACGGTGATCAGCGCCGCCATGCCGCCCAGGTACAGGGTATGGACGATCAGCCCCGCGTAACGCTCATCGAGGTCGAAACGCCCGCGCTGCCAGAACCACACCACCAGTTGAAGCACTGGAATGACGAAAGCGCAGGCGAACACCAGGCCGCACCAACTCATGGCCGCCAGCGCCTTGAAACCGCGCAGGTGATACAGCGCCTTGACCCGCGGTCGTTCGTTGCTCGCCCGGTTGGCCCCGCGAGCACGGCGCTCGCCGTACAGCACGACCATCACCACCAGCAGCAACAGGCTGGCCAGTTGCGCAGCGGTGGAGAGGCTGAAAAATCCGTACCAGGTCTTATAGATGGCGGTGGTGAACGTGTCGAAGTTGAACACCGACACCGCGCCGAAATCCGCCAGGGTTTCCATCAACGCCAGCGCCACGCCAGCGCCGATGGCCGGGCGCGCCATGGGCAACGCGACTCGCCAGAACGCTTGCCACGGGGATTGCCCCAGGACTCGCGCCGCTTCCATCAAGCCTTTGCCCTGAGCCAGGAACGCGGTTCGCGCCAACAGGTAAACGTAGGGATAAAAGACCAGCACCAGGACCAGAATCACGCCGCCGGTGGAGCGCACGCGCGGCAACCTCAAACCCGTGCCGAACCATTCGCGCAACAGGGTTTGCACGGGCCCGGCGAAATCCAACAGGCCGACGAAGACGAACGCCAACACATAGGCGGGAATGGCAAATGGCAGCATCAGCGCCCAGTCCAGCCAGCGCCGACCGGGGAATTCGCAGAGGCTGGTGAGCCAGGCCAGGCTTACACCCAAGAGCGTCACACCGATACCGACGCCGAGCACCAGGGTCAGGGTATTGCCCAGCAGGCGCGGCATTTGGGTATCCCAGAGGTGGGACCAGATTTGATGATCGACGGTTTGCCATGACAACAGCAAAACGCTGAGGGGCAACAGGACCAGCGCAGCGATGGCGAAGACCAGGGGGTACCAGCGGCGTTGGGCGGGGTGGGCCAAGGAGATTCTCTAGAAAATATTGGGCCAACTCTAACCTGAAGTCGGCTCCATTTTGTGGCGAGGGAGCTTGCTCCCGCTCGGGTGCGAAGCAGCCGCAGGAGGTTATCAGATCATCTCGATCCTGACCTGTCGACGCCAACGGGGCCGCTTCGCAGGCCAGCGGGAGCAAGCTACCTCGCCACAGGTAGCCGCTCGCCACAATAACGGTGGGGGTCAGTTCCAGCCAGCCCGATCCATCATGCGAATCGCTTCAGCCTGACGCTTGCCGGCAATTTCCACAGGCAACGTATCAGCCACAAACTTGCCCCAGCCCGCCACTTCTGCAGAAGGTTGAACCGCAGGGTTGGCCGGGAATTCCTGGTTCACGTCAGCGAAAATCTTCTGCGCTTCAGGCGTGGTCATCCACTCTACCAGCGCCTTGGCGGCTTCCGGGTGCGGGGCGTGTTTGGTCAGGCCGATGCCCGACAGGTTCACGTGCACGCCACGGTCACCCTGGTTTGGCCAGAACAGCTTCACCGGCAGGTCTGGCTTCTGCTTGTGCAGGCGACCGTAGTAATAGGTATTGACGATACCGACGTCGCATTGACCCGCGTTGATGGCTTCCAGCACCGCGACGTCATCGGAGAACACATCGGTGGACAGGTTATTCACCCAGCCCTTGAGAATTTTCTCGGTTTTGTCGGCGCCATGGACTTCGATCATGGTGGCGGTCAGGGACTGGTTGTAGACCTTCTTCGACGTGCGCAGGCACAGGCGGCCTTCCCACTGCTTGTCTGCCAGCGCCTCGTAGGTGGTCAACTCACCGGGTTTCACCCGATCGGTGGAGTAAGCGATGGTCCGCGCCCGCAGGCTCAGGCCAGTCCAGGCATGGGCGGATGAGCGGTATTGCAGCGGGATGTTGGCGTCGATCACCTTGGAGGTGAACGGTTGCAGGATGCCCATTTGCTCGGCCTGCCAGAGGTTGCCGGCATCGACGGTCAGCAGCAGATCCGCAGTGGCGTTCTCGCCCTCGGCCTTGATCCGCTGCATCAGCGGCGCTTCCTTGTCGGTGATGAACTTCACCTGCACACCGGTTTTTGCGGTGTAGGCATCGAAGACCGGCTTGATCAGCTCGTCGATACGCGAGGAATAAACCACCACCTCGTCAGCGGCCTGGGCCGCAGTGCTACCAATCAGGGTCAGGGCGAGCGCGGTCAATAGACGCTTCGGTACCAACATGGGAGCGATCCTCGATTGAAAAAATGAAGCCAAATGATATGGACTCACATTTACCTTCTCAATCGAACAGTTGGTGGAGACGTTACCAGATGTTGCACGGAACCATGAACAATGTGGCGAGGGGGCTTGCCCCCGTTCGAGCGCGAAGCGGTCGCAAATCGAAATGCAAGGTTTGTCTGAAGATATGCCGGGGCTGCTTCGCAACCCAACGGGGGCAAGCCCCCTCGCCACAGGTCAGGCTTTGGCCAACGCGGGCAGATCCCCGGTCAACCCCAGCGCCTCACGCACGAACAGCGCCTTGGCTTCGGGCATTTGCTCGACCATCTTCAGCCCGGCATTGCGCAACCAGCGAATCGGCAACGGATCGGCCTGGAACAGGCGCTCGAAGCCTTCCATCGCCGCCATCAACGCCAGGTTATGGGGCATTCGCCGACGTTCGTAACGGCTGAGCACTTTCACATCCGCCAGACGCTCGCCACGCGTGGCCGCCTGCAACAGCACTTCGGCCAGCACGGCAGCATCGAGAAAACCCAGGTTCACGCCCTGCCCGGCCAATGGGTGAATGGTGTGCGCCGCATCACCGATCAACGCCAAACCTTCAGCCACATAACGCTTGGCATGACGCTGGCGCAGCGGTACGCACAGGCGCGGGTCGGCGCTGACCACCTCGCCCAGTCGGCCTTCGAAGGCCCGTTCCAGTTCTTTGCAGAATCCCTCGTCATCCAGCGCCATCAGGCGTTCGGCTTCGCTCGGGGTGGTCGACCAGACGATCGAACACCAATCCTGCTGACCATCACGCTCCAGCGGCAAGAACGCCAGCGGACCGTTGTCGGTGAAGCGCTGCCACGCGGTCAGTTGATGAGGTTTGGCGCTGCGCACGCTAGTGACAATCGCGTGGTGCATGTAGTCCCACTCGCGCGTCGCCATGCCGGTCAGACGCCGAACGGCGGAATTGGCGCCATCCGCTGCGATCACCAAAGGTGCGCGCAAGGTGCGGCCATCGGCCAGGGTCAGCAACCAGTCATCGCCGGAACGACGCATTTGCTCCAGGCGCGCATTGGCCAACATGCCGAGATCGCAGTCGTGCAGGCGGTCGAGCAAGGCGTCCTGAACCACGCGGTTCTCGACGATATGCCCCAGCACGTCGGCATGCACACTGGCCGCCGAGAAATGGATTTGCCCGGTGCCGCTGCCGTCCCAGACCTGCATGTCGGTGTAGGGGCTGCTGCGCCGTTTGGCGATGCCGTCCCAGACGCCCAGACGATCAAGAATCCGCTGGCTGGCAATCGATAAGGCGCTGACTCGCGGCTCGAACGAAGCCTGAGCATCGAAGGGTTTGACGCTCAGGGGGCTGCCGTCCAGCAGCAGGACTTCCAGCCCGCTGTCCTGCAACGCCAGCGCCAGGGCGCTGCCGACCATTCCGGCCCCGACAATCAGCAGATCTGCGCGCATTTCCATGCTTTAAGCCTGTCTCGCTTGCGGCTTGAGCCGCCTAAAAAGGGATTTAACCAAAGTGCCCGCGCCGAGGTACGGCGGGTAGCAGCTGCCGAACCACTTAAGCATCGGGACGCGTACCCAGCCCCATGGCCTGACGCGCGAACCAGCGTTTGGCCGGCGGCAACAGGTCCAGCCCGAGCAGGCCGATGTTGCGGCCCAGGGAAACCAACGGTTGAGTGCTGCCGAACAAACGGGTGACCTGATCGGAGAAACCCACGGTCAGGTTCTGGTCCAGACGCTGACGCTCGCGGTAGGCCTGCAAGGTCGCAAAGTCGCCAGGAGATGTTTCGCTGCCCAGCAACGCATCGGCCAGCGCTTGAGCATCACGCAAAGACAGGTTGAAACCTTGCCCGGCAATTGGGTGCAGGCTGTGGGCAGCATTGCCGAGAATCGCCAGGTGCGGACGCACCTGCTCTTCGGCCTCGATCAATGTCAGCGGGTACAAGTGCCGCGCGCCCACCTGCTTCAAAGTGCCGAGGCGATAACCGAACACGCCTTGCAACTCGCTGAGGAAGCTCTTTTCATCGAGGGCAGCCAGCCGTTGCGCGTCCATCCCCAATCGGGTCCAGACCAGTGCGCAGCGGTTTTCCGGCAACGGCAACAAGGCCATCGGCCCGTCATCGGTGAAACGCTCGAAGGCCATGCCGTTGTGCGCTTCACTCGGCGTGATGTTGGCAATCAACGCGCTCTGGTTATACGGGCGCTTTTTGATGCCGATCCCCAGTTGCTCGCGCAGGCCGGAACGGCCGCCATCAGCCAGCACCGCAAGATCGCATTCCAGAGTGGTTTCGTCGTTGAGGGTCAGGCGATAGCCATCGATCAGCGGCTCCATGCGCGTGACTTCCGCCGGGCAACGCCAGCTGATCACGTCCTTGTCCAGCCCCTGCCAGAGGCATTGGCCGAGCCAGGCGTTTTCCACCACATAACCCAGCGCCGGAACGCCCTCTTCCATCGCCGACAATCGCGCGGTGGAGAAGCGTCCACGGTCGGAGACATGAATCTGTTTGATCGGCTCGGCGCGGCGAGAGATTTCCTGCCACGCGCCCAGCCGTTGATAAATCTGCTTGGCACCGTAGGACAACGCCGAGGAACGGGCGTCATAGCTCGGTTGATAAGTATCGCCGGGGGCGAACGGTTCGATCAGCACGATCTTCCAGCCACGAGCCTTGGCCCCGGCTTGCAACGCCAACGCCAGGCTGGCGCCGACCAGACCACCACCGATGATTGCCAGATTGACTCGACTCATGCCGCTTGTGTCCGCGCGGCGGCCATCAAGGCCTCGATCTCGGCGACCGTTTTCGGTACGCCTTTGGTCAGGATTTCACAGCCGGTTTTGGTGACCACTACGTCGTCCTCGATGCGCACGCCAATGCCGCGCCATTTTTTCGCTACGTTCTGGTTGCCCGGGGCAATGTAGATGCCCGGTTCCACGGTCAGCGCCATGCCGACTTCCAATACACGCCATTCGCCGCCGACCTTGTATTCGCCGACATCATGCACATCCATGCCCAGCCAGTGGCCGGCGCGGTGCATGTAGAACGCTTTATAGGCTTCGCTGGCGATCAACTCGTCGACGTCGCCCTGCAACAGGCCCAACTTTACCAGACCGGTGGTAATCACCCGGACCGTGGCTTCGTGGGCCTGATTCCAGTGTTTGTCCGGGGCAATTTCCGCAAACGCAGCTTCTTGCGACGCCAGCACCAACTCGTAGATTGCTTTCTGTTCCGCTGAATACTTGCCGTTGACCGGCCAGGTGCGGGTGATGTCGCTGGCGTAGCAGTCGATCTCGCAACCGGCGTCGATCAATACCAGATCGCCGTCCTTGAGCACCGCGTCATTCTGCTGGTAATGCAGGATGCAGCTGTTGCGCCCAGCGGCGACGATCGAGCCGTAGGCCGGCATTTTCGCCCCGCCCTTGCGGAACTCGTAGTCGAGTTCGGCTTCGAGGCTGAACTCATGCAGCCCCACACGACTGGCCTGCATCGCGCGGATGTGCGCCTGGGCGGAAATCCGTGCGGCTTCGCGCATCACCTTCACTTCTGCCGCCGATTTATACAGGCGCATGTCGTGAAGCAGGTGATCCAGGGCAACGAATTCGTTCGGCGGCTGGGCGCCGAGGTGCGCTTTAGAGCGGATCACGTTGATCCAGTCCATCAGGTGGCGGTCGAATTCCGGATTGCTGCCCATGGCCGAATAAACCCGGTCGCGACCTTCGATCAGGCCCGGCAAGATGTCGTCGATGTCGGTGATGGGGAAGGCGTCGTCGGCGCCAAAGTCGCGAATCGCGCCTTCCTGCCCGGCGCGCAGGCCGTCCCACAACTCCCGTTCGGCATTGCGTTCACGGCAGAACAGAATGTATTCGCCGTGCAGACGCCCAGGCATCAAAACGATGACCGCCTGAGGCTCGGGAAAACCGCTGAGGTACTGGAAGTCGCTGTCCTGACGGTAGACGTGCTCGACGTCGCGGTTGCGGATCGCAACGGCGGCGGCGGGCAGGATGGCGATGCTGTTGGGTTCCATCTGCGCCATCAGGGCCTTGCGGCGACGGCTGTATTCCGATTTCGGGATATGAATCATGGGCAGATGGCTTTCCCTGGCACGCGATTAATGCAACGACGGCTTGGCGGCAGCCGGCGCGTCCGGCTTTTTGCTTTCGGTGAACAGCAGCAGCGGCGCGACGCGCAGGTACTCCATCACTTCCATGTAATCGCTTTCGCCGTCGTCGGACTCTTCCAGGGCGTCTTGCACCTGTGAAATAGCCGCCAGGTCCTGAAGCACTTCGGTGGCCTCGGTGCTCAGCATGCTGCTGTCACGGCAGTTCAGGCCAAAACCGCTGAGGAAACCCTGGCACCATTGGCCCAGTGCGGCGGCACGGTCGGCCAGTGGCTCGTCATCGGTCGGCAGCAGCAGAACGACGGTCACGTCGTCGCCGGTGAGCTCGCCTTTGACCATTTCCTGCAAGCCGATCAGGGCGTTGCGGACATTATCCTGCGGCTCGCTCTCGAGCAGTTCGGCGGCATCGACCAGCCAGCCTTCGGCATCGAAACCGGCACCGGCGCAACTGCGGCCGAGCAACAGGCCATGCAGTTCGGCAGGCGAGACGTTATGACCGCTGGAAGTCAGCAGTTTGGCGAAGGCTTGGTACGGGGAATTCTGAATGGGCATGGGCAGCTAGGCGCCAGACGGCGCTATGTCTAGAATGAAGGCCTTGTATCCTACATCGACAGACTCGCCAAGACTATTAAAGGCTGTCCGCCAGCTACCACTCATCAGACTCAAATTCAGTGGACACAATGGAAGACACCGACCTGCAAGCGCTGATGGCCAGACTCGAACTGCTAATTAGCCGCGTCGAGCAACTAAAGAGTCAAAACGGACTCCTATTAGCTCAGGAAAAGACCTGGCGCGAGGAACGCGCTCACCTCATTGAAAAGAACGAAATCGCCCGGCGTAAGGTCGAATCAATGATTTCGCGCCTCAAGGCCCTGGAGCAAGACTCATGAGTTCAAGCAATAGCGTTACCGTGCAGATCCTCGATAAAGAATATTCGATCATCTGCCCCCAGGAAGAGCGCAGCAACCTGGTGAGCGCCGCCCGTTACCTGGACGGCAAGATGCGCGAAATCCGCAGCAGCGGCAAAGTCATCGGCGCCGATCGCATCGCCGTGATGGCCGCCCTGAACATCACCCACGATCTTCTGCACAAGGAAGAACGCCCGGATGTACAGGCCAGCGGCTCGACCCGGGAGCAGGTTCGCGACCTGCTGGATCGCGTCGATCTGGTGCTCGCAACCGATCCGGACGTCACCAAGGGCTGAAACGCGAAACCGCTTGGGGTATACTCGCATCACTCCCTGGGGTGCTTGCCAGTTGACCACGTCCCTGAGCCGATTCGCACTACCCTGGAAGTTGCACGTTGGGCTGGTGTGCATGTCCGCTAGACGGAAAGCCTTAAAGCCTACTGCATCTTCCACCTTGAACTTTCGGGTTCAAGGGCTAAGTCAGCAGCGGTTCATCCGGGGAGCCTGATTCCAGTCCGATGCCGGTTTAAATACCGGCATCGGCTTTTTTACGGGTACGCTTTACGTACTTGCCCTTCTGAAGCCGAATTCATGACCGAACCTGCGCTGCTGCCCCGCCCGCAACTTCGACGCATGCTGCGCAAGGCCCGCCGCGCACTGACTCCCAGTCAGCAGCGCCAGGCCGCTCGCGGGCTGTACAAGCAACTGGCCCAGCAGCCGTTGTTTCGCCGCGCAAAACATATCTCCCTGTATCTGCCCACCGACGGTGAAATCGACCCGCGCATTTTGCTGCGTGCCGCTCAACGTCGGGGCAAGGCGACGTATCTGCCGGTACTCAGCGCCTGGCCACGAACCAAAATGGTGTTCCAGCGAATTCGCCCCGGCGAAAAACTCAAACCCAACCGCTTCCGTATTCTCGAACCCCGGCACAACCTCGCCCGGCAACGCAAAGTCTGGGCGCTCGATCTGGTGTTGTTGCCATTGGTGGGATTTGACGATGTCGGCGGACGCCTGGGCATGGGCGGTGGTTTTTATGATCGAAGCCTGGCGTACCTGGCACGACGTAAAAACTGGCGCAAGCCGACGCTATTGGGGCTGGCCCATGAATGTCAGAAGGTCGAACGATTGGCTCAAGCGAGCTGGGATGTGCCGTTACAGGGAACGGTGACAGACAAGGCGCGGTATTTCGCCGGCTAGACGCCACTGGAATCAGCGGCGCCCGAAGACAGGTTCAGCGCTTGAACGCCGACGGCTGTTGTTGCTGCGCGATTTCGATCGGTGCGTCGGTCTTGTTGCTCCACAGGCTTTGGGCATAGCCGGTAGTCACGACGCCGAGGCCGAACAAAATAACCAAAATCCATAGTAAATCCGGTTTGCGTTTCATCGATTGCCCCCCAAAGGCACATCAACACGATGACAGCAGCGGTTTCCGTTTCAGGTGTAGGCCGTGCAGCAGCGTCAAGCTTAGAAGGCCGGCATTTTGCGACAACGTGAACCGACACGCAAACGCTGGCGTCAACCGACCGTCGGTTTGTCATAAAATCCCCGGACAACTTGCCCACCACTTCGCAAGGAGCAAAAACCATGGCTTATTGGCTAATGAAATCCGAGCCGGACGAGCTCTCGATCAAGGGCCTGGAGACGCTCGGCAAGGCGCGCTGGGACGGGGTTCGCAACTACCAGGCGCGTAATTTTCTGCGGGCCATGGCCGTAGGCGACGAGTTTTTCTTCTATCACTCAAGCTGCCCCGAACCGGGGATCGCCGGGATCGGAAAGATCGTCGAAGCCGCGTATCCGGACCCGACGGCGCTGGAGCCGGAGAGCCCTTACTACGATCCGAAGGCCACGCCAGAGAAAAACGCCTGGAGCGCGATCGATGTCGCGCATGTCGAGACGTTTCCCAAGGTGCTTAAGCTGGATTATCTGAAACAGCAGGCGGCGCTGGCCGAGATGCCGCTGGTGCAGAAAGGTTCGCGACTGTCGGTGATGCCGGTGACTAACGCGCAATGGGCTGCGGTGCTCGATTTACGTTAAATACAGCAGAACCACCCGGTCACCCTCTTTTTTGCACCGAACAGGGTTAGGCTTGGTCCTCAGTTGACTGGTATCAACGCGCCTCGGTGTTTGATCAACCAGACTAGGACGCAACAGCCGCAGGATGCCCGCATGTCTACGCACAGCCGCTCTTCGATTTTTTTCGCCAGCGCTTTAATGGTACTGCTGCTGGCCGCCGGTGGTTTTGGCTACTGGAAGTCGATGCATGACCGGTTGCCCGAAGGTTTGTATGTCGGCAACGGCCGTCTCGAAGCCACCGAAGTGCAAATCGCCAGCAAGACATCGGGCCGACTGGCAGAGGTGCTTGTCGATGAAGGCGACAAGGTCACCAAGGGCCAACTGCTGGCCCGCATGGACACCCGCACCCTTGAAGCCCAACGCCACCAGGCCGAAGCTGAAGTGTTGCGCGCCCGGGAAAACCTCAACGCAGCACAAGCCAACGTGCAATTGCGCCAGAGCGAGCAATTGCTGGCCCGGCAGGAACTCAAGCGCTCTCAGGAACTGTTCAAACACGGTTTCGTCAGTGGCCAGATTATCGATCAACAGCAGGCGCGCCTCGACACCTGCATCGCGTCGGTCGCCGCGTCTCGAGCCCAGGTATCGGCCGTTGGCGCCGCGATTGGTGCGGCACAAGCCCAAGTCGCGATGTTGACCAGCGAAATCGACGACAGCAGTTTGCGAGCCCCTATCGACGGAGTGATCCAGCTGCGCATGGCCGAAGCCGGTGAGGTATTGGGGGCTGGCGGACGCGTATTACTGCTGATCGACCCGAACGATCAATACATGAACCTCTACCTCCCGGCCTCCGTGACTGGACGCCTGGCGGTGGGCGATGAAGCGCGGATTTTGCTCGATGCTCTGCCCGACCGCCCCCTGCCGGCAAAAATCAGCTTTGTGGCAGCCAAGTCGCAATTCACCCCAAAGAAGTCGAGACCCGCGATGAGCGGCAAAAACTGGTGTTCCGCGTCAAGTTACACCTGACGGATCCCAGGGCACTGCCGCAAGCCAAACCCGGCATGCCCGGTGCCGGCTATGTGCGCACCACCTCCGTTGCCTGGCCGGCCAATCTGCAATGACCGGCCAGGCGGTTCAAGCGACCGGCATCAATCATCGCTACGGCAAACAACAGGCGCTAAGTGACATCACGTTCAGCCTGCCCGCTGGAACCCGTTGCGGATTGATCGGCCCCGATGGCGCTGGAAAATCGAGTCTGCTTGGGCTTATCGCCGGGGTGAAAACGCTGCAGCAGGGCCATTTGGAAGTGCTCGGCGGCTCGATCCAGGATCGCCACCATCGCAATACCCTCTATGCGCGCATCGCCTTCATGCCCCAAGGCTTGGGGGGCAACCTTTACCCCGAGTTGTCGATCAGCGAGAACATCCACTTTTTCGCCACCCTGTTCGGCCTGTCAAAAGCTGAATGCGATCAGCGCATGCACAATCTGTTATTGGCCACCGACCTGTTGCGCTTTGCCGACCGCCCGGCCGGCAAACTGTCCGGCGGCATGAAACAGAAGCTGGGCCTGTGCTGTGCGTTGATCCATGAGCCGGATCTGCTGATCCTTGATGAACCGACAACCGGCGTCGATCCCCTGTCCCGTCGGCATTTCTGGGAACTGATTGACGATGTGCGGCGCCAGCGTTCACAACTGACACTGCTGGTTGCCACCGCGTATATGGAGGAGGCCGAGCAGTTCGAGCATTGCCTGATGCTCGATGACGGCAAGCTGATTGCCACCGGGTTAAGCAAGGAATTACGGGCAGTCACAACCAGCGGCAAACTCGACGAAGCCTTCACCCACTATCAGGGCGACAGCAGCCACGACAATCAGCCTCTGGTGATCCCGCCTCGAACCGGCACCACCACCGATATCGCTATCGAAGCCCACGATCTGACCTTGCGCTTCGGCGACTTCACTGCTGTAGACAAGGTCAGTTTTGCCATCGGTCATGGCGAAATCTTTGGCTTTCTCGGTTCCAATGGCTGCGGCAAAACCACCACAATGAAAGTCCTCACCGGGCTGATACCCGCCAGTGAAGGCAGTGCCACGCTGCTGGGCAATCCGGTGAATGCCAAGGACCTGGCCACCCGCAAACGGGTCGGGTTCATGTCCCAGAGCTTTTCGCTGTATGGCGAACTCAGCGTGCGGCAGAACCTGGATTTGCACGCACGCCTGTTCGACTTGCCCAAAACCCAAAGCACACAACGCATCGATGAGCTGATCCAGCGCTTCAATCTGGGCAGCGTTTGCGATCAGCAGTCCGGGGCGCTGCCTTTGGGCTTGCGTCAACGCCTGTCCCTGGCGGTGGCGGTGTTGCATCGCCCGGAAGTATTGATCCTCGACGAACCGACTTCCGGCGTCGACCCGGCGGCGCGGGACGACTTTTGGCGACTGCTGATCGAGTTGTCCCGTGAACAAGGTGTGACCATCTTCCTCTCCACCCATTTCATGAACGAAGCCCAACGTTGCGATCGCATCTCGTTGATGCATGCCGGTAAGGTGCTGGCTTGCGATACGCCGCCAGCACTGCAACAACAGTTCAAAGGCGAAACACTGGAAGCTGCATTTGTCACATGCCTGGAGCAAGCCCAGGACACCCCTGAACCGCCGAAACCTCCAGATTCTGCGAATGCGCCCGTCATGCCGGCCATGCCCAAGAAAGACCGCGGCTTCAGTCTCGGACGCCTGATGGCGGTAGCAAGTCGTGAGGGTAAGGAACTGCTGCGCGACAAAGTGCGGATGGCCTTTGCCCTGCTCGGGGCAATTTTCATGATGGTGATCTTCGGCTACGGCATTTCCCTGGACGTAGAGAAACTCGCCTTCGCCGTCTACGATCAGGATCAGACGCCGCAGAGCCGCGCGTATCTGGAAGCCTTTCGCGGCTCTCGGTACTTCGACGAACAACCCTCTATCCGCGATGCCAAAGAGCTGCATCGCCGCCTTCAGCGCTCTGAAATCAAACTGGCACTTGAGATTGCGCCGGGTTTTGGCCGGGACTTGTACGCCGGGCGTCAACCGGTCGTGGCTGCCTGGCTCGATGGTGGCATGCCGTTTCGCGCCGAGACCAGCCGCAACTACGTCGAGGCCGTGCACCTGGCCAATATTGAACAACTGGCCGAACAGAGCAGCCCCGCGCTGAACCGCCAAGCAGCCGCCCGACTGGAAACCCGCTTCCGCTACAACCAGGACGTGGTCAGCGTCAACGCCATCGGCCCTGGCGTCATGGCGCTGATCCTGGCGTTCATCCCGGCCATGCTGACAGCGCTGGGCATCGTACGGGAGAAAGAACTGGGTTCGATCACCAACTTCTACGCCACGCCGCTGACCCGACTCGAGTTCCTGCTGGGCAAACAGGTACCGTATCTGGCAGTCAGCCTGGTCAACCTCGCGGTACTGGTCGCCATGAACCGGTGGCTGTTCGGTGTACCGTTCAAGGGCAGCTTCCTGACCCTGACCTTTGGTGGACTGCTTTATGTGCTGGCAACTACCAGCATGGGCCTGTTGATCTCGGCGTTCACCCGAACCCAGATCGCTGCCATCCTCGGCACCATGATCATCACCAGCTTGCCGACCATCCAGTTTTCCGGGCTGATTGTGCCGCGCTCGTCCCTGGAGGGTGCGGCATCCGTGATGGGCATGCTGTTCCCCGCGGGTCACTTTCTCGATATCGCGGTAGGCACTTTCACCAAGGCCCTGGACATACGACAGCTTTGGCCACAATGCCTGGCGCTGTTCGGGTTCTTTCTCGGATTCACCGGGCTCAGCCTGGTCATGCTGAAAAAGCAGGAGGCCTGATGCACAAGCTCGCGCACATCCTGCGCCTGGGTCTCAAGGAACTCACCAGCCTGCGGCATGACAGCGTCCTGCTGCTGTTCCTCTTCTACGCCTTCACGGTGGCGATCTATATGCCGGCTGCCGGCTCGGTGATTGGCGTGCATAACGCCAGCGTGGCTATCGTGGACGAAGATCACAGCCTAGTGTCGCGACAACTGGCGCAGGCACTGCAACCGCCGGAGTTTCAACGCCCGGTCTTGCTGCCTTATGGGCAACTCGATCAGGTCATGGACAGCGGCCAGTACACGTTTGTGATCAACGTGCCGGCGAACTTTCAGACGGATTTGTTGGCCGGTCGCCAGCCTGCCGTGCAAGTGAATGTCGACGCCACAGCCATGAGCCAGGCGTTCATGGGCGCGGGTTACATAGGGCGGATTTTCCAGCGCGAATTGTTGAATTACAGCGGCCAGAGCGATGTGGCGAGTAAAGCGCCAGTCCTGCTGACCACCCGCTCGCTATTCAATACAAATCTGGAGGGCGGCTGGTTTCTGGCTGTCATTCAGATCGTCAACAACATCACCATCCTCGCCATCATCCTGACCGGCACGGCGCTGCTGCGCGAGCGCGAACACGGCACCCTCGACCATTTGCTGGTGCTGCCGCTGACAGCGCTGGAAATCATGCTGGCGAAAATCTGGAGCAACATGCTGGTGGTGGTGCTGTGCACCTGGCTGTCGCTGGAAGTGATCGTCAAAGGCGCGCTCGGCGTGCCGCTGGCCGGCTCGATGACCTTATTTTTGCTGGTGACCGCGGTTTATCTGTTCGCCAGCACAGCCCTGGGGATATTCCTCGCGACCCTCGCCCGCTCGACACCGCAGTTCGGCTTGTTGGCGATTCCGGTAATTATCCCGATGTTGCTGCTATCTGGTGGCAGTACGCCACTCGACAGCATGCCGCAATGGCTACAATGGGTGATGCAGGGTTCGCCATCGACGCACTTCGTCAGCCTCAGCGCCGCGATACTGTTTCGCGACGCCGGGTTGAGCGTGGTCTGGCCGGACTTACTGGCGCTCACGGTCATTGGGCTGCTGTTCTTTGCGATTGCGCTAATGCGGTTTCGCAAGAGTCTGGCGTCCTGAATGCAGGAGCACGGCTTGCCGGCGATGGCGGTCTTGTGGGCGCTATCGCGAGCAAGCTTTGCTCCTACAGATCCAGCATTACTGGATGATCAGGTTGTTGAACAACAAATCCTCAACCACCGGCTGGCCGGTTTCGTCGCTCATGATTTGCTGGGTCTGCTTGAGGGCTTCCTGACGCAGCTTTTCCTTGGCCTCGACGTTGTTCATCGCTTCAGTGGTCTGCTGGGCAAACAACGCCACCAGTTGATTACGAATCAACGGTTCGTTGGCTTTCACCAGTTTGGTCGCCTCTTCACCGGTCACTCGCAACGCCACATCGGCCTTGTAGACCTTGAGCTTCGGCGTCCCGTCCAGCCCGTAATTGCCCACGAACGGCGGGCTCAGGGTGATGTAATTGACCTTCGGCGCTGCACCTTCTTTGGCTTCTTCGGCCATCGCTGCCACAGGCAGAGACAGGGCCAGCAACAACATGATCCACGCTTTCACAATTCGCTCCTTATCCGGTTTGCGGCCTAGCATAACGACCCGCCGCTCAAGCACAAGCTTATGGCTGACTATCAGGGCCGGGCATGCTCGTTGACCCATCGACTCACACACCTACACTTATCGGCCATCACTCCCAAAGGAATAGCCCTGATGAAAGCCGTGCTGTGCAAAGCCTTCGGCCCTGCCGAATCGCTGGTGCTGGAAGACGTCGCCAGTCCTGTCGCGAAGAAGAATGAAATCCTGCTGGACGTGCACGCCGCCGGGGTGAATTTCCCGGACACGCTGATCATCGAGGGCAAATATCAGTTCAAGCCGCCCTTCCCGTTTTCCCCGGGCGGCGAAGCGGCTGGCGTGGTCAGCCAAGTAGGCGAAAAGGTCAGCCACCTCAAGGTCGGCGACCGGGTCATGGCGCTGACCGGTTGGGGCAGTTTCGCCGAACAGGTCGCGGTGCCGGGCTACAACGTGCTGCCCATTCCGCCATCGATGGATTTCAACACCGCCGCCGCGTTCAGCATGACTTATGGCACTTCGATGCACGCGCTCAAGCAACGGGGAAACCTGCAACCGGGTGAAACCTTGCTGGTACTCGGCGCGTCCGGGGGTGTCGGCCTGGCCGCCGTGGAAATCGGAAAAGCCATGGGCGCCCGCGTGATCGCCGCCGCCAGCAGCGCCGAAAAACTCGCAGTAGCCAAGGCCGCCGGTGCCGATGAGTTGATCAACTACAGCGAAACCAGTCTCAAGGACGAAATCAAGCGCCTGACCGATGGCCAGGGCGCCGACGTGATCTACGACCCGGTCGGTGGCGATCTGTTCGACCAGGCCATCCGCGCCATCGCGTGGAATGGCCGCCTGCTGGTTGTCGGCTTCGCCAGCGGACGCATCCCCGAACTCCCCGTGAACCTCGCGCTGCTCAAAGGCGCAGCGGTGATCGGCGTGTTCTGGGGCTCATTCGCCCAGCGCCAGCCTCAAGACAACGCGGCGAACTTCCAGCAATTGTTTGGCTGGTTCGCCGAGGGCAAGTTGAAGCCGTTGGTGTCGCAAGTGTATCCACTGAGCAATGCGGGGCAGGCGATCAATGATCTTGGCCAGCGCAAAGCGGTCGGGAAAGTGGTGGTTCAGGTTCGCTGAGCCCAATGCAGCGGTCTGGACTTCAAATGAAGTTGTTCAGACCGCTTTTTATTGTCCTGGGAACAAAACGCCACGACTTCCCATACACACGAAGGACATTTCCCAAAGCCTCGTCCTACCCTGGACCGAAATGCGGCACGTAGATCTGCAAGTAACCTTTCCCACAACGCCCTACATTTATACCTGAGCGACATGTTCATAAAAGAACATGCAATCTCCAGCATTTCCGCTATTTGGCCGATGCGAACCGGTGCTATTTTCGGTAACGAAACTGTAACATTCGCATCCGCAGTCAAAACAAGAAATCTGGAGCTCTTGAATGTTTGCTTTCTTTCGTCCTGCCGCACATCAGGCTCCATTGCCTGAAGAAAAAATAGACAACACCTACCGACGCCTTCGCTGGCAGATCTTCGCCGGTATTTTTATCGGTTATGCCGGCTATTACCTGCTGCGCAAAAACTTCTCCCTGGCCATGCCCTATCTGATCGAAGAGGGCTATACCCGCGGCGAGTTGGGCCTGGCGCTGTCGGCCATTGCCATTGCCTATGGCCTTTCCAAGTTCCTGATGGGCATTGTGTCCGACCGTTCCAATCCGCGTTTCTTCCTGCCCTTCGGCCTGTTGGTATCGGCCGGTGTGATGTTCATTTTCGGCTTCGCGCCCTGGGCGACGTCCAGCGTGACCATCATGTTCATCCTGCTCTTTATCAATGGCTGGGCCCAGGGTATGGGCTGGCCGCCGAGTGGGCGGACGATGGTGCACTGGTGGTCGCAGAAGGAACGCGGTGGAGTAGTGTCCTTGTGGAACGTGGCGCATAACGTCGGTGGCGGCCTGATCGGCCCGCTGTTCCTGCTCGGCATGGGCCTGTTCAATGATTGGCACGCAGCGTTTTACGTGCCGGCGGCGGTCGCCATGGCGGTGGCGGTGTTTGCCTTCGTCACCATGCGCGACACCCCGCAATCGGTGGGCCTGCCGCCGATCGAGAAGTACAAGAACGACTATCCGGAAGGCTACGACGCCAGCCACGAAGAAGAATTCAGCGCCAAGGAAATCTTCGTCAAGTACGTGCTGCGCAACAAAATGCTCTGGTACATCGCCCTGGCCAACGTCTTCGTCTACCTGTTGCGCTACGGCGTGCTGGACTGGGCACCGACCTACCTCAAGGAAGCCAAGGGCTTCACTGTGGATAAAACCTCGTGGGCCTACTTCTTCTACGAATGGGCAGGTATTCCGGGCACGCTGCTCTGTGGCTGGATGTCGGACAAGATCTTCCGTGGCAACCGTGGCCTGACCGGCATGGTGTTCATGGCTTTGGTGACCGTGGCGACCCTGGTGTACTGGCTCAACCCGGCCGGCAACCCGACAGTCGACATGATCGCGCTCGTCTCGATCGGCTTCCTGATTTACGGCCCGGTGATGCTGATCGGCCTGCAAGCGCTGGAATTGGCGCCGAAGAAAGCCGCCGGTACGGCAGCGGGCTTCACGGGTCTGTTCGGTTATCTGGGGGGTTCGGTCGCGGCCAGTGCAGCGATGGGCTACACCGTGGACCACTTCGGCTGGGATGGCGGTTTCGTGCTGCTGATCGGCGCATGCTTACTGGCGATGGCGTTCCTGGCGCCGACGCTGTGGCACAAACAAGTCGCCAGTCAGAGCCGCGAAGCAATCGCCTGATCGGTTTTTGATTTGCAGCGCTTGAGCCGCGCCTCCAGATTCCGGTCTGGCATGGCGTGGCTACGCAGGGCGTGGGCGGTCTGCTCGACATAATCGCGAGTGGTGCCGTAACGCCCGCAAGCGTTTTCGAACACGTGGCTCAGCACGTGATCCGGCAAGTTGCCCGCATAGCTGGGCAGATGCCGCTCCAATACAAAACCCAACGCCTGAACCTGACTTCCGTCTTCAAGACGGCAGTTGAGCCAGTGTGGGCGATAGGACGGGAATGGCATTTCGCGCTGCCAAAGTGCGTAAAGAGAGGCTTCAAGTTGTTCTTCAGGCAAGCGATAGGCGAAGCCGCTGCAAGAACCACCGCGATCCAGGCCGAATACCAGCCCAGGCACTTCGGGTGTGCCGCGATGTTCGTGGGACCATAAATACAAACCGCGATGGTAGCCATGCACACGACCCCGCACTCGCTCCACCGCTGCACATTCAGGACGCCAGATCAGCGAACCGTAAGCGAACAGCCACACCGGCCCGCCCTTGTGGCGCGCCATGGTCGACTGCATTGAGTTGATCAATTGTTCGTGCGTGAGCTGCGGCCCCAGATCGAGCCGCGGAGGGTAAGCCAGATTCAAAAAAGCAGATTCAATGGCGCTCATGGCGATTAGCGTTCAGCTCCCCGCGGGTGAAGAATTACTTAATAGAACGCACCGCTGTAACAATAAGGCACATATGTTTTAAGGCAATTTAAGTGCCATGGCACAGTTCTTAACTATTTGCCTGGATGACATATAACCTACCGGCATTTACATAAATTTATAAATACCGATCGGCTATATAGAGAGTTATAACGATTAAGAGCGGGGGATCAAAATCGCGGATCAAAATCGCGGATCAAGATCGCGGATCAAGATCGCGGCGCGTACGCAAACACATCCGCGCGCATTTGATGGGCATCCATCCCGGCTTCGACCAAAGCATCCAGCGTGCCGTAGACCATGGCCGGAGAGCCGCTGGCGTAGACATGCAAGGGTTTCAGATCCGGGAAGTCCTCGCACACCGCCTCATGCAGCATCCCGCAGCGTCCCTGCCAGCCGCATTGATCACTGACGACTTTATGCAGGAACAGGTTGGGCAGTTTCAGCCATTCGTCCCAATGTTCGATGGCATAAAAGTCTTCAGGACGACGCACGCCCCAATACAGATGCACCGGATGCTTGAAGCCCTTGGCGCGGCAATGTTCGATCAGGCTGTGGATCTGGCCCATGCCGGTGCCCGCGGCAATCAGCACCAGTGGACCGTCCGGCAGTTCCGCCAGATGGGTGTCGCCGAATGGCATTTCGATCCGCACCATCGGGTTGCGTTGCAACTGGTCGATCAGGCTCAGCGCACTGCTTTCGCGCGCCAGTACATGAATTTCCAGATCACGCCCGCCATGCGGTGCCGAGGCCAGGGAGAACGCGGATTTCTCACCATTCTCGCGTTCGATCATCAGGTACTGACCGGCGTGATAACGCGGTGGCTTGCCAGCCGGCGCTCGCAGACGCACACGCCAGGTATCGCCGCCGACGTCCCTGCACTCAATGACCTGACATGACAAGCTGCGCACCGGCAATTCTCCCAGCGCGAGCACGCCATCCCACAGCACGATGCAGTCTTCCAGCGGCTCTGCAATGCAAGTGTAGAACTCGCCATGGTCGCGCACATCGCCGGCTTGTTCGACCCGCCCTTCCACCAGCAGCGCGGCGCACACGTGGCAATTGCCGTTACGACAGCTTTGCGGGCATTCATAGCCCAGACGCCGTGCGCCGTCGAGAATCCGCTCGCCGGGCAGAATCTCTAGCACTGCTCCGGAGGGCTGCAAGGTTACACGCATCAATCTATTCCTAACTGATTCCAGATGGCATCGATCCGCTGGGTAACGGCTTCGTCCTTGACGATCACCCGGCCCCACTCGCGAGTGGTTTCGCCCGGCCATTTATTCGTGGCATCGAGCCCCATCTTCGAACCCAGGCCGGAAACCGGCGAGGCGAAGTCCAGGTAATCGATCGGCGTGTTGTCGATCATCACCGTGTCGCGCTTGGGGTCCATGCGCGTGGTGATGGCCCAGATCACGTCGTTCCAGTCGCGTGCGTTGATGTCGTCATCACAGACGATAACGAACTTGGTGTACATGAACTGTCGCAAAAACGACCAGACACCGAGCATTACCCGCTTGGCATGGCCAGGATACGACTTCTTCATGGTCACGATGGCCATGCGATACGAGCAGCCTTCGGGCGGCAGGTAGAAGTCAGTGATCTCGGGGAACTGCTTCTGCAGGATCGGCACGAACACTTCGTTCAGCGCCACACCGAGAATCGCCGGCTCATCCGGCGGACGGCCGGTGTAGGTGCTGTGGTAGATCGGTTTGATCCGGTGGGTGATGCGCTCGACGGTGAACACCGGGAAGCTGTCGACTTCGTTGTAATAACCGGTGTGGTCGCCGTAGGGACCTTCATCGGCCATCTCGCCCGGATGGATTACACCTTCAAGGATGATCTCGGCGGTGGCCGGCACTTGCAGGTCGTTGCCACGGCACTTCACCAGCTCGGTACGGTTGCCGCGCAACAGACCAGCGAAAGCGTATTCGGAGAGACTGTCCGGCACAGGCGTCACCGCGCCGAGAATGGTCGCCGGGTCGGCGCCCAGCGCCACGGACACCGGGAACGGCTGGCCAGGATGCTTCTCGCACCACTCACGGTAATCCAGCGCGCCGCCACGATGACTGAGCCAACGCATGATGACCTTGTTGCGGCCGATCACTTGTTGACGGTAGATACCGAGGTTCTGGCGGTCCTTGTTCGGGCCTTTGGTGACGGTCAGGCCCCAAGTGATCAGCGGGCCGACGTCGCCCGGCCAGCAGGTCTGCACCGGCAGCATCGCGAGGTCGACGTCGTCGCCTTCGATGACGATTTCCTGGCACACCGCGTCTTTGACGACTTTCGGCGCCATGGCGATGATCTTGCGGAAGATCGGCAGCTTGGACCAGGCATCTTTCAGGCCTTTCGGCGGTTCGGGTTCCTTGAGGAACGCCAGCAGCTTGCCGATCTCGCGCAATTCGCTGACCGCTTCTGCGCCCATGCCCAGCGCCACGCGCTCAGGGGTGCCGAACAGGTTGCCGAGCACCGGGATGTCATATCCCGTGGGCTTTTCGAAAAGCAGGGCCGGACCTTTGGCACGCAGGGTGCGGTCGCAGACCTCGGTCATTTCGAGCACTGGGGACACCGGAACCTGGATGCGCTTGAGTTCGCCGCGCTTTTCCAGACCGCTGATAAAGTCGCGCAAGTCGCGATACTGCATGCGTGAGCCTCGTGTTGGCCGTGCCGTTCGGGGGTGGCAGTTTAGCGCCGAACCCCTCTATTCAGAACCACGAACTGCCGGTTCATCAAAAATCAGATAGCAAAAAGCCGGGTTTCCCCGGCTTCTTGGCCTTATCGACTTACTTGCGTTTCATCGACAGGAAGAACTCATCGTTGGTCTTGGTCGTTTTCAGCTTGTCGACCAGGAACTCGATGGCAGCGATTTCGTCCATCGGGTGCAGGAGCTTGCGAAGAATCCACATGCGCTGCAACTCGTCGTCGGCGGTCAGCAACTCTTCGCGGCGGGTGCCGGAACGGTTGATGTTGATGGCCGGGAACACGCGTTTTTCAGCGATGCGACGATCCAGCGGCAGTTCCATGTTGCCCGTGCCTTTGAATTCTTCGTAGATCACTTCGTCCATCTTCGAGCCGGTTTCAACCAGCGCGGTGGCGATGATGGTCAGCGAACCGCCTTCTTCGATGTTCCGTGCGGCGCCGAAGAAACGTTTAGGTTTCTCCAGGGCGTGGGCATCGACACCACCGGTGAGTACCTTGCCGGAGCTCGGGATCACGGTGTTGTAGGCGCGAGCCAGACGGGTGATGGAGTCGAGCAGGATCACCACGTCCTTCTTGTGTTCGACCAGGCGCTTGGCCTTCTCGATCACCATTTCGGCAACCTGCACGTGGCGGGTTGGCGGCTCGTCGAACGTCGAGGCAACTACTTCGCCGCGCACGGTGCGCTGCATTTCGGTCACTTCTTCCGGACGTTCGTCGATCAGCAATACGATCAGATGAACTTCAGGATTGTTACGTGCGATGTTTGCCGCGATGTTCTGCAGCATGATGGTTTTACCGGCTTTCGGCGGTGCAACGATCAGACCGCGCTGGCCTTTGCCGATCGGGGCGCACAGGTCGATGACACGACCGGTCAGGTCTTCGGTGGAACCGTTGCCGGCTTCCATCTTCATGCGCACGGTCGGGAACAGCGGGGTCAGGTTCTCGAAGAGAATCTTGTTTTTCGCGTTCTCGGGACGATCGTAGTTGATCGTGTCGACCTTGAGCAGCGCGAAATAACGCTCGCCTTCCTTTGGAGGGCGGATCTTGCCAACGATGGTGTCACCGGTGCGCAAGTTGAAGCGACGGATCTGACTCGGCGAGACGTAGATATCGTCTGGGCCGGCGAGATAGGAAGCGTCAGCGGAGCGAAGGAAGCCGAAGCCGTCCTGGAGAATCTCCAGCACGCCATCACCGGAAATTTCCTCGCCGCTTTTAGCGTGCTTTTTGAGCAGGGAGAAAATCACGTCCTGCTTGCGCGAACGGGCCATATTTTCTATGCCCATCTGTTCGGCCAATTCGAGCAGTTCGGTAATCGGCTTTTGCTTGAGTTCAGTCAGATTCATATAGGAATGACGTAATCATTTATGGAGGGGGGGGAAATTAAGCTTTTGGGCTTAATGAGGCCGCGCCGCAGAGAAGGCGACAGGATCGCGTACTTATTCGAAAAGGAGTGCGTCGGCGACGGCTAGCAGGGGGCAATGGAGAAACCAGTGCGGGGCCGAATGTACCACCTGAGTTTCGGAGCGTCTAGCCCTCAATAACGAAAAGGCCCCGCGATGTGCGGGGCCTTTTTGATGACGCTTAAACGACGCTTAGATGTTGGCGTCGAGGAAAGCAGCCAGTTGCGACTTCGACAGTGCGCCGACCTTGGTCGCTTCAACGTTGCCGTTCTTGAACAACATCAGGGTCGGGATACCACGCACGCCATGCTTGGCCGGAGTTTCCTGGTTTTCGTCGATGTTCAGTTTGGCAACGGTCAGCTTGCCTTTGTAGGTTTCAGCAATTTCGTCCAGAACAGGAGCGATCATTTTGCAAGGGCCGCACCATTCAGCCCAGTAGTCGACCAGTACAGCGCCTTCGGCCTTGAGGACGTCGACGTCGAAGCTAGCGTCGGTGACGTGTTTGATAAGATCGCTGCTCATGGAAGTCTCCAGGTTGTAAGCAAAAAAACGTGGCCCATCATAGCCGCCCTTCCCTCGTTCAGGAAGGTGCAGATGATTGAGTCTCGCTATGGTGCCGCATGAGTTTGGGTATAGCTCAAGTCACGAGGTGGCGGGAGCGACGAAGGCAATTCCAGTGCGTAATGCCGCGTTACGCACATGTTCGTGCATGGCCTTCTGCGCTGCGCCGGAGGCCCGCCGGGTCAGTGCGCGGAGGATTTTGCGGTGCTCCTGCCAGGTTTCCATGGCCCGCTCGGCCCGGATGAACGGTAGCTTTTGGCTCTCTAGAAAGATGTCGGCGCTGGCGGTCAGGATGCTCAGCATCGCCTGATTGCCGCTCGCCAGCAGGATGCGTCGGTGAAACTCGAAATCCAGCCGCGCCGCTGCCTCGAAGTCGCCGGCCTTCAATTCGAGGCGCATGGCGGCGACGTTATCTTCCAGCGCATCGAGCTCGTGAGTGCTCAGGGTCGCCGCCGCCAAACCGGCAGCAAAGCCTTCCAGGGCATAGCGCAACTGGAAGATGTCCAGCGGCGAGGCCTGGGCCGCGAACGGCCAACTCAGCGCCGCTTCACCTTTCGGCAAATCAACCGGTGACTGCACAAACACGCCTTTGCCCGGCTGGATGCTGATCACCCCCAACGCACTCAATGACGACAACGCTTCGCGCAGCGACGCCCGACTGACCCCCAATTGCACCGCCAAATCCCGTTGCGAGGGCAAGGCATCGCCCGGCCCGAAACCTTGCTCAGTGATCAATTTACGGATGGCTTGCAGCGCCACTTCAGGTACGGCGCGGGAGATCGAGTTCATGGTTTTTCAGACGAACCAGGCCAATGAGCGGTTAGTTGTAAAGCTATTCGCGACGCCCGGCAAGTCGTGCCCCAAGGGGGTTCGGCGAAATCCGGCGGTGCGCTATCGGAGTGCGAAACCGCGCATGACTGTTCAGACCAGTAAGACCGAACGAATCCAGCAAAACCGTGGCTTTCGGCACCCAATACCAATTCTTGGCACGGCCCATGCTCTGTCGATCCGCAGAATTCACTTCTCGCCGATTCGGAGATTTGCCATGACCCAGCGTTACAGCGCCCTCCTCGCCGCCCTGTTTGCCAGCCTGATGCTGAGCCAGGCGCCCGCCCACGCCGACGGTCTGGAGGATGTGGTCAAGCGCGGCGTCCTCAAGGTGGCCGTGCCTCAGGATTTCCCGCCCTTCGGCTCGGTCGGCCCGGACATGAAGCCGCGCGGCCTTGATATCGATACTGCAAAACTGCTGGCCGACCAACTCAAGGTCAAACTCGAGCTGACGCCAGTCAACAGCACCAACCGCATTCCGTTCCTGACCACCGGCAAGGTCGATCTGGTGATCTCCAGCCTCGGCAAGAACCCCGAGCGCGAGAAAGCCATCGATTTCTCCCGTGCCTACGCGCCGTTCTACCTCGCCGTGTTCGGTCCGCCAGACGCCAGCATCAAAAGCCTGGACGATCTCAAGGGCAAAACCATCAGTGTCACCCGTGGCGCTATCGAAGACATCGAGCTGACCAAAGTCGCGCCCGAAGGCGTGACCATCAAGCGCTTCGAAGACAACAACTCGACCATCGCCGCCTACCTCGCCGGGCAAGTTGACCTGATCGCCAGCGGCAACGTGGTGATGGTGACCATCAGCGAGCGCAACCCGAAACGCATTCCGGCGCTGAAAGTGAAGCTCAAGGATTCGCCAGTCTACGTCGGCGTGAATAAAAACGAGCCGGCGCTGCTGGACAAGGTCAACCAGATCCTCGCCACCGCCAAGACCGACGGCGCGCTGGAGAAGAACTCCCGGACCTGGCTCAAAGAGCCGCTGCCGGCTGATCTCTGATCGTCGTAGCGGAGACTGAACATGGCTTATCAGTTCGATTTCATACCGGTGGTGCACAACACCGACCTGCTGTTGCGCGGTGCGCTGTTCACCCTTGAACTGACGGCCATCGGCGCGGTGCTCGGGGTGGGTCTGGGCATCGTCGGGGCGCTGGTGCGGGCGTGGAACATCCGTCCGTTCGCCGGCATTTTTGCGGTCTACGTCGAGTTGATCCGTAACACGCCTTTTCTCGTGCAGTTGTTTTTCATCTTCTTCGGTCTGCCGTCACTGGGCGTGCAGATTTCGGAATGGCAGGCGGCGGTGCTGGCGATGGTGATCAACCTGGGCGCCTATTCCACCGAGATCATCCGCGCCGGTATCCAGGCGATCCCCCGAGGACAGCTGGAAGCGGCCGCCGCGTTGGCGATGACTCGGTTCGAAGCCTTTCGCCATGTGGTGCTGCTGCCGGCACTGGGCAAGGTTTGGCCAGCGTTGAGCAGCCAGATCATCATCGTCATGCTGGGTTCGGCGGTCTGCTCGCAGATCGCCACCGAAGAGCTGAGCTTCGCTGCCAACTTCATTCAGTCGCGCAACTTCCGCGCCTTTGAGACCTACGCCCTGACCACGTTGCTCTACCTGTGCATGGCGCTGCTGATCCGCCAGTTGCTGAACTGGATTGGCCGCCGCTTCATTGCGAGGAGCAGCCAATGAGCGATTTCACCTTCTGGGACGTCGTACGCAACCTGCTCACCGGGCTGCAATGGACCCTGGCGCTGTCGCTGGTGGCGTTTATCGGTGGCGGACTGATCGGCTTGCTGATCATGGTCATGCGCATCTCGAAAAAAACCCTGCCGCGCAGCTTCGCCCGCACCTACATCGAACTGTTCCAGGGCACGCCGCTGTTGATGCAGCTGTTTCTGGTGTTCTTCGGCGTGGCGCTGGCCGGGGTGGAGATTTCGCCGTGGATGGCCGCGGCGATTGCCTTGACGCTGTTCACCAGCGCCTACCTGGCGGAGATCTGGCGTGGTTGCGTCGAATCGATCCCTAACGGTCAGTGGGAAGCCTCGTCGAGCCTGGCGCTGAACCCGCTGGAGCAACTGCGTTACGTGATCCTGCCGCAAGCGCTGCGGATCGCCGTGGCGCCGACCGTGGGCTTCTCGGTGCAAGTGGTCAAAGGCACCGCCGTCACCTCGATCATCGGCTTCACCGAACTGACCAAGACCGGCGGCATGCTCGCCAACGCGACCTTCGAACCGTTCATGGTCTACGGCCTCGTGGCCCTCGGTTATTTCCTGCTCTGCTACCCCTTGTCCCTCAGTGCGCGCTACCTGGAAAGGAGACTGCATGCCTCTGCTTAGAATCTCGGCCCTGCATAAATATTACGGCGACCACCATGTGCTCAAAGGCATCGACCTGAGCGTCGAGGAAGGCCAGGTGGTGGCGATTATCGGCCGCAGCGGCTCGGGCAAATCCACTTTGTTGCGCACCCTTAATGGCCTGGAATCGATCAACGACGGCGTGATCGAAGTCGACGGCGAATACCTCGACGCCGCCCGTGCCGATCTGCGCAGTTTGCGACAGAAAGTCGGGATGGTGTTTCAGCAGTTCAACCTGTTCCCGCACCTGACGGTCGGCGAGAACGTGATGCTCGCGCCGCAGGTTGTACAGAAAGTGCCAAAGGCCAAAGCGGCAGAACTGGCGCGGGAGATGCTGGAGCGGGTCGGATTGGGGGAAAAATTCGATGCCTTTCCGGATCGGTTGTCGGGCGGGCAGCAACAACGGGTGGCGATTGCCCGGGCGCTGGCGATGTCGCCGAAGGTCTTGCTGTGCGATGAGATTACCTCGGCGCTGGACCCGGAATTGGTCAATGAAGTGCTGAGCGTGGTCCGGCAACTGGCCAAGGAAGGGATGACATTGATCATGGTCACCCATGAGATGCGTTTTGCCCGGGAGGTTGGGGATAAGTTGGTGTTCATGCATCAGGGCAAGGTGCATGAGGTGGGGGATCCGAAGGTGTTGTTTGCCAATCCGCAAACGGCGGAGCTGGCGAATTTCATTGGGACGGTTGAGGCGGCGGGCTAACGGATCTTCGGCGCCTGCGAGGCCGCTTTCGCGAGCAAGCCCGCTCCCACAGTTGACCGCGTTCTTACTGAGGTACTCGGTTAAATGTGGGAGCGGGCTTGCTCGCGAAGGAGTCATCAGCAACACCGCAAATATTCCCGCGGTAAAAGATCGAGCCTTCGGCAGCTCCTACGCGTTGGCGTCAGCGTTTGATCGTGGCACGATGTCGGGGTTATCGACCGAGACCCCCTGACCATGCCGCAATCCCAAGCCAAGAATCTGTCCCTGATCGCCGCAATCGACCTGGGCTCCAACAGCTTTCACATGGTCGTGGCCAAGGCCCAGAACGGCGAAATCCGTATTCTCGAGCGTCTCGGGGAGAAGGTTCAGCTGGCCGCCGGCATCGACGATGAGCGCCAGCTCAGTGAAGAATCCATGCAACGCGGGCTCGATTGCCTGAAGCGTTTCGCCCAACTGATCAACGGTATGCCGACCGGCGCCGTGCGGATCGTCGGCACCAACGCCCTGCGTGAAGCCCGTAACCGTGCCGAGTTCATCCACCGTGCTGAAGAAATCCTTGGCCACCCGGTGGAAGTCATCTCCGGCCGTGAAGAAGCGCGCCTGATCTACCTCGGCGTTTCCCACACCCTCGCCGACACCCCGGGCAAACGCCTGGTGGCCGACATCGGCGGCGGCAGTACCGAATTCATCATCGGCCAGCGCTTCGAACCGCTGCTGCGCGAAAGCCTGCAAATGGGCTGCGTCAGCTACACCCAGCGCTATTTCAAGGATGGCAAGATCACCCCGGCCCGCTACGCCCAGGCGTACACCGCGGCGCGGCTGGAGATCATGAGCATCGAACACGCCCTGCACCGCCTGACCTGGGATGAAGCCATCGGCTCCTCGGGCACCATCCGTGCCATTGGCCTGGCGTTGAAGGCCGGCGGTCATGGCACTGGCGAGGTCAACGCCGAAGGCCTGGCCTGGCTCAAGCGCAAGCTGTTCAAACTGGGCGATGTCGACAAGATCGATTTCGAAGGCATCAAGCCCGACCGCCGGGCGATCTTTCCGGCGGGCCTGGCGATTCTCGAAGCGATCTTCGACGCGCTCGAGCTGAAACGCATGGATCACTGTGAAGGTGCCCTGCGCGAAGGCGTGCTCTATGACCTGTTGGGCCGTCATCATCACGAAGACGTCCGTGAACGCACCCTCAGCTCGTTGATGGAGCGTTATCACGTCGATCTGGAACAAGCGGCGCGCGTTGAGCGCAAGGCGCTGCATGCCTTCGACCAAGTGGCCGAGGATTGGGAGCTGGATGACGGCGTCTGGCGCGAATTGCTGGGTTGGGCGGCCAAGGTCCATGAAGTGGGCCTGGACATCGCCCACTATCAGTATCACAAGCACGGCTCCTACCTGATTGAACACTCGGACCTGGCCGGGTTCTCCCGCGAAGACCAATTGATGCTCGCGCTGCTGGTGCGCGGCCACCGCCGCAATATTCCCCGGGACAGGTTTGCCGATTTCGGCGATGAGGGCATCAAGCTGATTCGCCTGTGCGTGCTGCTGCGCTTTGCGATCCTGTTCCATCACATCCGCGGCACCCAGGAAATGCCCCAGGTCGTGCTGCACGCCAACGGCGATAGCCTTGATGTGCAGTTTCCGGAGAACTGGCTGGACGAAAACCAGCTGACCCAGGCCGACTTCGCCCTTGAAGCGGAGTGGCTGACCCGGGTCGGCTTTGTGCTTAACGTTCGCTGAAAATGAAAAAGGCCTTCTTCGGAAGGCCTTTTTTTGTGTCCGCAATTCAGCAAACAACGCATTGCCCCCTGTGGGAGCGGGCTTGCTCGCGAATGCAGTGTGTCAGTCAATATTGATGTCGACTGACACACTGCATTCGCGAGCAAGCCCGCTCCCACAAGGGTACGTGCGTTAGCGAACGGCGAGGATCGGGCTACCCAAACGCTCCAGCAACGTCGCCTGCGCGCTGCGCGGGTTCTGGTTGCCGGTCGGCGTGTTGCGGATGTAACGGCCGTCCGCCTGCAGGCTCCAGCTGTGAGTGTTATCGGTGAGATACAGCTCCAGCTCTTTCTTGACCCGCATGATCAACTTCTTGCCTTCGACCGGGAAGCAAGTCTCGACGCGCTTGTCGAGGTTGCGCTCCATCCAGTCGGCGCTGGAGAGGAACATCTGCTCTTCGCCGCCATTGAGGAAGTAGAAGACCCGAGTGTGCTCCAGAAAACGCCCGATGATCGAGCGCACGTGGATATTGTGCGAAACCCCGGCGATGCCCGGACGCAGGCAGCACATGCCACGTACCACCAGATCGATACGCACCCCGGACTGGCTGGCCTTGTACAACGCGCGGATGATCTTCGGATCGGTCAGCGAGTTGAACTTGGCGATGATATGCGCCGGTTTGCCGTCGAGGGCGAACTGGGTCTCCCGGGCAATCATGTCGAGCATGCCCTTCTTCAACGTGAACGGCGCGTGCAGCAGCTTCTTCATGCGCAGGGTCTTGCCCATGCCGATAAGCTGGCTGAACAGTTTGCCGACGTCTTCGCACAAGGCGTCATCCGAGGTCAGCAAGCTGTAGTCGGTGTACAGACGGGCGTTGGCCGCGTGGTAGTTGCCGGTGCCCAAGTGGGCGTAACGGACAATCTCGCCGGCCTCGCGACGCAAGATCAGCATCATCTTGGCGTGGGTCTTGAAGCCGACCACGCCGTAAATCACCACCGCACCGGCCGCTTGCAGACGGCTGGCCAGTTGCAGGTTGGACTCTTCGTCGAACCGCGCACGCAATTCGATCACCGCAGTGACTTCCTTGCCGTTACGCGCCGCATCGACCAGCGCATCAACGATTTCCGAGTTGGCGCCGGAGCGATACAGGGTCTGGCGGACCGCCAATACATGCGGGTCCTTGGCCGCCTGGCGCAGCAGGTCGACCACCGGGGTGAAGGACTCGAACGGGTGCAGCAACAGGATGTCCTGCTTGCTGATCACGCTGAAGATGTTCTCGCTGTTTTGCAGCAGTTTCGGGATCTGCGGGGTAAACGGCGTGTATTGCAGCGCTCGCTGACTGTCCAGACCGGTGATGCTGAACAGACGGGTCAGGTTGACCGGCCCGTTGACCTGATACAGCTCGGTCTCGTGCAGGTTGAACTGCTTGAGCAAGTAGTCGGACAGGTGTTTCGGGCACGTGTCGGCCACTTCCAGACGCACCGCGTCACCGTAGCGACGCGAGAACAACTCGCCGCGCAGGGCGCGGGCCAGGTCTTCCACATCTTCGGTGTCGACGGCGAGGTCGGCGTTTCGGGTCAGCCGGAACTGGTAGCAGCCCTTGACCTTCATGCCCTGGAACAGGTCATCGGCGTGCGCATGGATCATCGACGACAGGAACACGTAGTTGTCGCCAGAGCCGCCCACTTCTTCCGGCAACTTGATGACGCGCGGCAGCAGACGTGGCGCCGGAATGATCGCCAGACCGGAATCGCGGCCGAAGGCGTCGATGCCTTCGAGCTCGACGATGAAGTTCAGGCTCTTGTTCACCAGCAACGGGAACGGGTGCGTCGGGTCGAGGCCGATCGGGGTGATGATCGGCGCGATCTCGTCGCGGAAATAGCGGCGCACCCAGGTTTTGATCTTGGTGGTCCAGTGACGCCGACGGATGAAGCGGACCTGATGCTTTTCCAGCTCCGGCAACAGAATGTCGTTGAGGATCGCGTACTGGCGGTCGACGTGACCGTGGACCAGTTCGCTGATGCGGGCCAGGGCCTGATGCGGTTGCAGGCCATCGGCACCGGCCTGTTCACGGGCGAAGGTGATCTGCTTCTTCAGGCCGGCCACACGGATTTCGAAGAACTCGTCCAGGTTGCTGGAGAAGATCAGCAGAAACTTCAGCCGCTCCAGCAACGGGTAGGACTCATCCAGCGCCTGCTCCAGCACGCGGATGTTGAACTGCAGTTGCGAGAGCTCGCGATGGATGTACAGGCTGCTGTCATCCAGGCCGGGAATGGCAATCGCTGGCGCCGCTACAACGGGCTCGGCCACCACCGCGGGTGGAGCAGGCTCCAGTTCCGGCGGGGTTTCGGCGATTTGCTCCACCACAGGTTGAGCGTCTTTTACGGCAACTTCAGTGAGCACTTCGGTATTCATCGAATGTTCCTGGGAGGGCTATTTTTGCTCTCGTAACAATTGAGCAGCACGGACGGCAAAGTACGTCAGGATGCCATCAGCGCCTGCACGTTTAAAAGCGGTCAGGGATTCGAGGATAACCCCTTCGCTCAACCAGCCATTCTGGATCGCCGCCATGTGCATGGCATATTCACCGCTGACCTGATAGACAAAGGTCGGCACTTTAAATTCTTCTTTGACCCGGTAAAGGATGTCCAGATACGGCATGCCTGGCTTGACCATGACCATGTCCGCGCCTTCTGACAAGTCCGCCGCCACTTCGTGCAGGGCTTCGTTGCTGTTGGCCGGGTCCATCTGATAGGAAGCCTTGTTGGCCTTGCCCAGGTTCAGCGCCGAACCGACCGCATCGCGGAACGGGCCGTAATAGGCACTGGCGTACTTCGCCGAGTAGGCCATGATCCGCACGTTGACGTGATCGGCCAGCTCCAGCGCTTCGCGGATCGCCTGGATGCGACCGTCCATCATGTCCGACGGGGCCACCACCTGAGCGCCGGCTTCGGCGTGGGACAGCGCCTGCTTGACCAGTGCGTCGACGGTGATGTCGTTTTGCACGTAGCCTTCTTCGTCGAGGATGCCGTCCTGGCCATGAGTGGTGAACGGGTCCAGGGCGACGTCAGTGATCACACCCAACTCCGGGAACCGGTCACGCAGGGCGCGGGTGGCGCGCTGGGCGATGCCGTTGGGGTTCCAGGCTTCGGCGGCGTCCAGAGACTTGAGCTCTGGTGGCGTCACCGGGAACAGCGCCAGTGCCGGAATCCCCAGCTCGACCCACTTGGCCGCTTCTTCAAGCAACAGATCGATGGTCAGGCGCTCGACGCCCGGCATCGACGCCACCGCTTCGCGACGGTTTTCACCGTCCAGCACGAACACCGGCAGGATCAAATCATCGACGGTCAGAACGTTTTCACGGACCAGTCGACGCGAGAAATCATCACGGCGATTGCGACGCAGGCGGGTTGCTGGAAACAAGCGGTTGGCGGGGGTAAAGCTCACGGCAGACTCCTGAGCCCGCGTTGGCGGGCGAGCGTGACAGTTATAAGCGGCCATTATGACGAACACATGACAGTTGTGCTTAGCCCTGTGACACGTAGCCGCATTCCATTGTCCTTGTAGGAAATGTTCACGTCGAGACACATTTGGACACTTTCATGAATGTTCCCGAAGGGTTAGGCTGCGCGTTCATTTCGCCAGCATCCAGACAATGCTCCAACAATTTCTTCAGGAATTCGGCTACTTCGCCCTCTTTCTCGGCACGTTTTTCGAAGGCGAAACCATTCTGGTGCTCGCAGGCTTCCTCGCGTTCCGCGGATACATGGACCTCAAAGTGGTGATGATCGTGGCGTTCCTCGGCAGTTATGCCGGTGATCAGCTGTGGTATTTCCTGGGGCGCAAGCACGGCCGCAAGTTGCTGGCACGCAAACCGCGCTGGCAATTGATGGGCGACCGGGCACTGGAACACATCCGCCGGCACCCGGACATCTGGGTACTGAGCTTCCGCTTTGTCTATGGCCTGCGCACGGTGATGCCGGTGGCGATCGGCCTGTCGGGCTATCCGCCAGGACGTTATCTGCTGCTCAACGGGATTGGTGCCGCGATCTGGGCCACCGCGCTGGCTGCCGCCGCCTATCACTTCGGCGCGGTACTCGAAGGCATGCTCGGCAGCGTCAAGAAGTACGAGCTGTGGGTGCTTGGCGCCCTGCTGGTATTGGGCTTTTGCCTGTGGTTGCGCCGACGCCTCAAGAACGCCCGTCTGGCGAAGAAGATCTACGCCGACGAGCAAGCCGCACTGGCCAAATCTGCCGAGACTAAGACGCCAGCCGAGTGAAACGGTTTCTGCAACAGTAGAGACCGATTCCGCTGAGCAGGCTGTAACTCAGCAGGCCGACCCAGCCTGCCGCGCTGGCCGGCCACAGCCCAACGACCGGCGCCAGCCACACCAGCGGCACATTCGACGCCAGGCGCAGCAGCTCCAGCTTCAGCGCCCACGGGCGATTCTCCAGGGCCACGCCCAACGTAAACAACCCCAGCGCCACGGCACTCCAGCCGAGCACCAGCGCGGCGGTTGGCAAACCCTGCTCCAGGTTCATCAAGTAGCTGCCCAGCGCGATGTAGACGCAGAACTGCAACACGACGTACAGCTGCTGACGCCCGTCAAGCGGCACCTCGAATTTACGGAACTGACTCAGGTCAGGCTTGTTCATCGGGTATCTGGCCGCCACGTCAGCCGGCCGCCAACCGGTGCGCATAAACCAGATGCGCACCTTGTCCCATTTGCTTTGCGCACGCCGCGCGTCATCCCACAGCTGCGCGTAGAACTGCACGTTCGCCCACAACGGGTTCCAGCTTGCGAGCGGCGTGGTCACACCGAAAATCACCGGCTCGTTGTCGTCCTCTTCCTGAAACGAGCCAAATAGACGGTCCCAAATAATGAACACCCCGCCGTAGTTGCGATCCATGTAGAGAGCGTTCTGTGCATGGTGGGCCCGATGATTGGACGGCGTGACGAAGAACCACTCGAACCAGCCGAGCTTGGGAATGTGTTTGGTATGCACCCAGAATTGGTACAGCAGGTTCAGCGAGGCGACGCTGATGAACACCATCAGCGGCACGCCGAGCACGGCCATCGGCAGGTAGAAAACCCAGCTCAACAGGAAGCCGGTACTGGTCTGGCGCAACGCCGTGGACAGGTTGTAGTCCTCGCTCTGGTGATGCACCGAATGCGCCGCCCAGAGAATGTTGCGTTCATGGCCCATGCGATGCAGCCAGTAATAGCAGAAGTCGTAGAGGACGAAGGCGAATACCCAGACCCAAACGCTGTCGGCCGAGAGTTCGAACAGCGCCAGGTGCTTGAGGGCAAACGCATACGTCACCAGGCCGACGCCTTTGGTCAACAGGCCGGTGGTGGTCGACAGCACGCCGGTGCTTATGCTGTTGATCGCATCCGCCACGCGATAATTGCTCACCCCGCGCCAACGGTCGGCCAGCAGTTCGACGGCAATCAGCACAAAGAAAAACGGCACCGCATACAGAATGAAGTCCATGACGCGCCCTGATCGGAATCTTGAGGACAGATCCTAGGTGTAGCCGCGAATTAACCCTATGGCAACGAGTGACAAATTAGTGGACATTTAACGCCATGAATCTGGAGAAAAGCCCATGAGCAAAAAAATTGCAGTGATCCTGTCCGGCTGTGGCGTATACGACGGCGCCGAGATCCACGAAAGTGTGATCACCCTGCTGCGTCTGGACCAGCGGGGGGCTCAGGTGCAGTGTTTCGCGCCGAACATCGCGCAGTTGCACGTGATCAATCACCTGACCGGCGAAGAAATGCCCGAGTCGCGCAATGTGCTGGTGGAATCGGCGCGGATCGCCCGGGGCAACATCAAGGATATCCGCGAAGCCAGCGTCGAAGACTTCGATGCGCTGATCGTTCCCGGCGGATTTGGATCGGCCAAGAACCTGTCGAACTTTGCCGTCGAAGGCGCCGGATGCAGCGTTCAGCCTGACGTCCTGGCGTTGACCGAAGCGTTCGCCGAGGCCGGCAAGCCGGTCGGGCTGATCTGCATCTCGCCGGCGCTCGCGGCGAAAATCTATGGACCGGGCGTGACCTGCACCATCGGCAATGACGCCGATACCGCCGCCGCCATGAACAAGATGGGCGCCACCCACGCCGACTGCGCAGTGACTGACATCGTCGAAGACAAGGCGCGCAAACTGGTCAGCACCCCGGCGTACATGCTGGCGCAGAGCATCAGCGAAGCGGCGTCGGGCATCAACAAACTGGTCGACCGCGTGCTCGAACTGACCCACGAAAACGACGCCTGACCTGATCGTTCCCACGCTCTGCGTGGAAATGCAGCCCGGGACGCTCCGCGTCCCAAAGCGGACGCAGAGCGTCCAGTTAGGCATTCCCACGCAGAGCGTGGGAACGATCAGTGTGAACGGGTAAGCCGCGTGAGGATCCGGTCCAGCGCATTGGCAAACGCCTGCTTCTCGCGCTCGCCAAAGGGTGCTGGCCCGCCGCTCATTTGCCCTTGTTCACGTAGATCGGTAAACAGGTTCCGCACCGCCAACCGGTCGCCCATGTTCTGCGTATCGAACTCTTTGCCCCGTGGATCCAGCGCCGCAACGCCCTTTTTCACCAGACGGTCGGCCAGCGGCACATCGCTGCAGATCACCAATTCGCCAGGGACCGCGTGCTCCACCAGATAGTCGTCGGCCGCATCCGGGCCGCTGGGCACTACGATCAACTTCACCAGCGCCAAGCCCGGCTTGATCTGCGGCTGTCCGGCCACCAGCACCACTTCGAACTGGCGCTTGAGGGCGAACTTCACCACCAGATCCTTGGCCGCCCGGGGGCAGGCGTCGGCATCGATCCACACGCGCATTGTGTTTTCCTCTTCCAAAAAAAATCGCGAGCAGGCTCGCTCCCACAGGTTATACGCAATTCCTGTGGGAGCGAGCCTGCTCGCGATTGTGAGCGAAGCGAATGCTGTTGTTAAGAAACCTGCACCCGCCGCTTCTCGGCTATCCGACTACGGCTATACAGCACGATGATCGCGATAATCGCCACCGCCTGCGCACTCAGCGAATACGCGTCAGCATGGATCCCCAGCCAGTCGAAGTCAAAGAACGGCACCGGCCGGGTGCCGAAAATCCCGGCTTCCTGCAATGCCTTCACGCCATGCCCGGCAAACACCACCGACAACGCGCACAACAGACCGGCGTTGATGCTGAAGAACAACGACAGCGGCAGTTTCGCCGAACCGCGCAGGATCACCCAGGCCAGCCCCACCAACATGACCAACGCCGTCGCACCACCCGCCAGTACCGCGTTATGGCCCGCGGGACCTGCCTGCAACCAAAGGGTCTCGTAGAACAGAATCACTTCAAACAGTTCGCGATACACCGAGAAGAACGCCAGCGTCGCAAACCCGAAACGACCACCGCCGCCCACCAAGCTGCTCTTGATGTAATCCTGCCAGGCCGCCGCGTGACGACGGTCGTGCATCCACACGCCAAGCCAAAGCACCATGACAGCGGCGAACAACGCCGTCGCACCTTCCAGCAGTTCGCGTTGCGAGCCGCTGACATCGATCACGTACGCCGCCAGCGCCCAGGTCGCCAGACCTGCCAGCAGCGCCAGTCCCCAACCGACGTTGACGCTGCGCACCGCCGATTGCTGGCCGGTATTGCGCAGGAACGCGAGGATCGCCGCCAGCACCAGAATCGCTTCCAGGCCTTCGCGCAACAGAATCAACAAACCGGAAATGTAGCTCAGGGACCAACTCAAACCATCGCTGCCCAACAGGCTGGCGGCTTCCTTCAACTTGGCGTTGGCTGCATCCAGACGCTGCTGGACTTGGGCCACCGGCAAGCCGTCCTGCAACGACTGACGGTACGCCATCAGCGATTTTTCGGTGTCTTTGCGCACGTTGGCGTCGACGTTGTCCAGCGAGCTTTCGACCAACTCGAAGCCTTCCAGGTACGCCGCTACCGACAAGTCATAAGCCTGATCGTGATCGCCCGCGCGGTAGGCTGCGATGCTCTTGTCCAGGGTGGCCGCCGTGTAATCAAGCAACTGCCCCGGACCACGCTTGACCAGCGGCGGTTGCGCTCGCTGGGCACGGAAGGTGGCAGCCGCCTGAGGACCTTCAGCGGCCTGCACTTCGGCTGGCGTCTGACGGGCGAGGTCGGCGATGTTGTAGGATTTCTCGGATTTTGCCGCGGTCGGGTCGGCACTGAAGCTCGCGATGTAGGTCGCCAGATCCCAACGTTGACGATCATCCAGTTGATCGGCGAAGGCCGGCATGTCGGTGCCTTCGACGCCCATTCCCAAGGTGTTGTAGATCGCGTAGAGGCTCAGTCGGTCCAGTCGCGCAGCATCGCGCAGATTGGCTGGCGGCGGCGTCATGCCGACACCCGCCGGGCCGTCACCGGCGCCCGTATCGCCATGACACACCGAACATTGCTGGGCATATAGCGGTGCGCCGCGAGTCGGGTCCGGGGTGATGACCGGAGCCTGGCTGACTTCATAGGTCACCGCCAGTCTGGCCCCCAGCTGACGTGCCTGACGGGCAACCTCCGCGCCATCCTTGCGAGCAGCGATGGCAGCGCCAAGGCTGTCGACGCCCTGCTCCAGCTCTGCGCGTTCGGGTTTGGCCGGCAAATCGGCGATCAAACCTTGCAACACTTTCAGGAGTTCCTGCTGTTCGCGGTATTCAGACTCATCGATGACGTTGCCCGCCTCCACCGTCGCCGGGTAATCGGCGCCGATGTAATCGAGCAGATGCAGGGCCTTGGGCGCACCTTCCGCGGTTTCGGCCAGCGCATTGAAGCTGCAGAACGCGATCATTGGCAGCACGAGCCACGCCAGAAAACGAGAGGAGGCAATCATGAATAACTCTCAAATGGAAATACGAAGTAACACATTGTTCACTCTCAATGAGTTTCACTCAAGCTTTGTTGGAGTTTCCTGAGACAGCCATAGGGCGTGCGGCCTGAAATAACTAATGGCACATTTCGGAAATATGAAATTAAAAAGCCATTACATAGCCAGCATCCTTGCTTATAATGCCGCGCCGTCGTTATTGCTAAACGGCATTTAAGCTCCTCTTTTTATGAGGAATTGGCAGGATGCCAACCTTCCCGCCAATAGGTCCCATCAGCCCGGCCAGCATTTGCGGCTGCTTACATTCAGGGAAGAAGTACCCCATGGCATCCCGCGCCCTTACCTCGATCGCGCTCAGCGCTGTCACCTTGCTTGGCGGCTGCTCGGCCTTTCGTAACTACGATTCGGAACTTGCACAAACCAACCAGCAACTGGCTTCCGGCAATGTCGATGCCGCCTTGACCCTGCTGGAAAAGAACAACACCAGCAAAGACAAAGACCTGCTCTATTACTTCGAGAAAGGTGAACTGCTGCGCGCCAAGGGCGACTTGTCCGGCAGCCAGAACGCCTGGTCCAGCGCCGATCAGGTGGTGGGCAAGTGGGAAGATTCGGTCAAGCTTGATACCGGCAAATACCTGGCCCAGTTCGGCAGTTTCGTGGTGAACGACAAGGTCCGTCGCTACGAAGGCTACGACTACGAAAAAGTCATGCTGACCACGCAGATGGCACTCAACCTGCTGGCAGTCAACGACTTCGACGGCGCGCGCATGTCGATCAAAAAGACCCACGAACGCGAAGCCGTAATCGCCGATCTGCGCGACAAGGAATACCTCAAGAGCGAAGAGGAAGCCGAGAAAGAAGGCGTCAAGACCCAGTACAAGGACTTGCAGGGTTACCCGGTCGCCAGCCTCGACGCACCGGAAGTGGTCAGCCTGAAAAACAGCTACCAGAGTGCATTCAGCCACTACCTGGCCGGCTTCGTCTATGAAGCCCTGGGTGAAAAAAACCTGGCTGCGCCGGGCTACCGCAAAGCCGCCGAACTGCGTCCGAACACCCCGCTGCTCGAACAGGCGCTGGTCAATCTCGACAAGCCAGGCGGCAAGAACGATGACAGTGACATCCTGATCGTCGTGCAAAGCGGCCTGGCGCCGTCGCGCGATTCGATCCGCATCCCGTTGCCCTTGCCGATCAGCAACCAATTGGTGATCACGCCACTGTCGTTCCCGATCATCAAGGCGGACACCTCCACCGCCACGCTCAGCCAGATCGGTGTGGATGGACAGCAACTGAACTTGACGCAACTCAACAGCACCACTGCCATGTCTCGTCGCGCCCTGCGTGACGACATGCCGGGCATCATCCTGCGCACCACCGTGCGTGCCGTGACCAAAGGCGTGGCGCAGAAGCAGATCAACGAAACCAACCCGCTGGCGGGCCTGGCGGTGGGTATTTCTTCAGCCGTGCTCGAAGGTGCCGATACCCGTACGTGGCGCACCCTGCCGGACTACACGCAAGTGGTGCGTCTGCGCCTGAAGAAAGGTGAGCACCAAGTCACCCTGCCGAGCGCCGTGGGCGGTTCGGTGGTCAAGGTCACCGTCGATCAGCGCTACCAGGTCATCAGCCTGCGCGCCGTGGGCAATCAGGTGTTCGCCAGCGGCTTGGCCGCGCAGGTGATCCCGAAAGCCAACCCGACCGCCGTGGCCAGCCTCAAACCTTAAGAACGGAGTCTTTGCATGCGTTTCAAATTCATCGCTGTTGTCGCCCTGGCCTTGCTGGCCGGGTGCGCCACCCCGCCACCGCCGGAACCTGGCAGCGCCGCCAGCAAGGTTGTGGCCATGGGCAAGCTCAAGAACATCGTGGTCGGTGCCATGCGCGTCGCCCGGGAAAACGGCTTCATGACGGTCAATGCACAGTTGAGCAACACCAGCTTCAACAACAAGACTTTCTACTACCGTTTTGCCTGGCTCGGCCCTGAGGGCTTCCCCGTCGCCGAAGAAGAAACCTGGAAAAGCCAGATGATGTACGGCGAGCAGACCAGCTTCATCCAAGCGATCGCGCCAACCGCCAAGGCCGTGGATTTCCGTCTCGAAATCAAAACGCCTTAAGCCCGACACCCTATTCGTTCAGTTCCAGAGAGCATTCCCATGTTTGCACGTTTTTCGTTCATCGCCGTCTTCGCCCTCCTGGCCAGCGGCTGCGCCAACACTTCGCCGACCCTGGGCAGCAAAAGCATCAGCTACGGCGACACCAAGGCTGTGGAAACCGTGACCAACGAGTTCGGTTCCACGGACCTGCAGATGATCGCCGAGTCCATGACCCGTTCCCTGGCCCAATCCGGCATCATGCAGGGTCGTCCGGTGGTTCAGGTCTACGACGTGAAGAACAAGACCAGCGAATACATCGATACTCGTGAAATCACCACCAGCATCAAGACCCAGCTGATGAAAACCGGTGTCGCGCGCTTCGCCAGCGATAACAACGCGATGCAGAGCCAGGTTGACCAGCTCAAGCTGCAAAACCAGAGCGGCCTGTACAAGAAGAGCACGGTAGCCAAGACCGGCAACATGATCGCCGCCAAATACCGTATCGAAGGTTCGATCAGCTCGATCGTCAAGCGCAGCAGTGACTACAAGGACGTCTTCTACAAATTCAGCCTGCAATTGATTGACGTTGAAAGCGGTCTGGCCGAGTGGATGGACGAGAAAGAGATCCGCAAGACCACGGAGCGTTAATCAATGCGCGCATGGATTGGCATGATGGCCCTGGCTTGCGCGTTCAGCGTGCAAGCGGCCCCGAAAGTCGCAGTGACGGACCTCGCGTATCAGGAGCGAGTGGAGCAGTACATCCACATCGTTTCGGCACAGAGCAACCACATCCAGAGTTACTACGGCGCCAGCGGCTCGTCGAGCTACAACGAAATCGAAGCCACCAGCAGCTACATCGAACAGGGTGAATTGCGCAAATTCACGGGCGACATCAAGGGCGAGATTCTTCGTACCGGCATGTTCCAGCTGGTCCAGGGCACGCCTTACACTTCGGCGTCCAAGGGTGACGTCTATGACGTGATCAAGCGAATCAAGGCCGGCAACTTCAAAGGCGCGGACTACGTGTTGTTCGGCACCGTGTCGGACATCGACTTCAACAAGGACATCAACGAGCTCGCCAACACCGACAGCTATTCGGCGGTGCTGGCGTTGACCCTGGTGGCGGATTTCAGCCTGATCAACACCAAGACCTTCGAAATCACCTCGGCCTTCACGGCGATGGGCGAAGGTCAGGACACCAAACTGATGAACCATCGGGACATCCGTGTCTCGCTGAACCGTCCGCGGGTGGTGCGTGACGTGTCCAAGTCCTTGGGAGAGGACGTGGCAGGGCAACTGAGCCAACAGCTCGGCGGCGGTGGTTACGAGCAGCCGGAGCAAGCGCCGCGGCGTAACAACCTGCCAGCGGACATAGCGCCGGTCATTCTGCGCTGACCCTCCGGAAAACGAAAAAGGCGACCCAAAGGGTCGCCTTTTTTATGCTTGCTCTTATGCCCATCAAATAAATCTGAACCGTACTGAGTCCTAATGTGGCGAGGGAGCTTGCTCCCGCTCGAGTGCGTAGCGCTCGCAATATTTGGGGGCCGCTTCGCAACCCAGCGCGAGCAAGCTCGCTCGCCACATTAGGTCGCGTTTGTACCCGAGAGTTTTACACCGCCGCTTTGCGAAGCGTCGCCATGAACGCCGCCGCGCCAATGAACAGCCCGGCAAATGTGCGATTCATGCGTCTCTGCTGCTTGGGCGTGCGCAACATCCGCAGCACCTTCGCTGCCAGCCCGGTGTAACCGGCCATGACGATCAGGTCGACGCAGATCATGGTCATACCTAGGATCAGGTACTGCGCCACCAGCGGTGCATGTGGATCGATGAATTGCGGCAGCACCGCGAGCATGAACACCAACGCCTTGGGATTGCTGACGTTCACCAGGAAACCGCGGAACACCAGCGCCATCGGCTTGCCGATTTGCCGGACTGCCGCATCGTCGCTCATGTCATTGGGCAGCGCGCGCCATTGCTTGACCGCCAGGTAAACCAGATAAGCCACGCCAAACCATTTGATCGCGTAGAAAGCAGTGGCCGAAGCCGCGAGGATCGCGCCGACACCGGCGGCGACAATCGCAATCTGCAACGCCAGACCCAGTTGCAGGCCCAGGGCGTTCCAGTAACCGCGCCAGAATCCGTATCGCAGACCGCTGGACATCGACGCAATGGCGCCAGCACCGGGAGACAGACTGATCACCCAGCAGGCGGCAAAAAACGCCAGCCATGTTTGAAGCACCATCGCACACCTCGACTCAGACTCGTGACAGACGTCTAAGCTAATGCGGCTTTGGGCCGATGACTACCGATTTTTTGCAGGACAGGGTGGACTGCCGACCAGCGTTTATGGCTGTAAGGCCTCATCGCGAGCAAGCCCGCTCCCACAGGGGATCTTCAGCGAACACAAAAAATGTGAACACCATCCATCTAATGTGGGAGCGGGCTTGCTCGCGAAAGCGGTATGTCAGGCAACAGAAGGCTTACTTTTCGAAACCGCTGGAAGGAAACACATCGCTGCCGCGCCAGCGTCGAACCGAGCGCTGGAAGAACAGGCTGTTGGGCACTTGCACCATGGCGCTGCCGGTACCGAGTTCTTCGGCTTCGATCAGCGTGGTATAGAGCAGATTGATCGCCACCACCCGGCCTTTGACGCCAGGCTTGTCGGTGGTGTCCACCAATTCGACCACATCACCGATCCGAAACGGGCCGACGGTGAAGATCAGGATCGCGCACAGCAGATTGGAGAGCACGCTCCACATGGCGAAGAACGCCACGGCCGCTACCGCGACAAACCCGGACAACGCGGTCCAGAGCACCGTCGCCGAAACGCCGAGGCGCTCCAGCACGAAGATCAGCGCGCTGCCCATGATCAGCCAGCGCAAACCACCGCGTAGCGGCATGAAAAATTGCGGCGGAAACGGATAGCGTTCGCCCAGGCGAGTCAGGCATTTAGCGACAACCCGCTGGGCGATATAACCGGCCAGCAGGATCAGCAGAATTTGCACGACCAGCCAGAGCGGCTCGCCCCACCCAGCCGGCAGCGGCAACTTGAAGGCTTCCATCAGGACAGAGCCTCCAGCTCCGCCTGCATGCTTTCAAGCAACTCCAGCGCTTCCATCCAGGCTTCTTCCAGTTCGGCTTCACGGACCTTCAGCTTGGCCTGTTCGGCCAGCAGATCACGCAAATCGTTTTTGCGCGCCGGCTCGTAAATGTCGCTGTCGCCGAGGCTGGCATCGATCTTCGCCAGTTTCTCGTGCAGCTTGCCCAGCTCGGCTTCGAGCTTGTCAGCCTCGCGCTTGTGCGGTGCCAGTTGCTGACGCAACGCGGCTGCCGCCTGGCGCTGGGCCTTCTTGTCGGTCTTGTCCGGATTGACCGGCGTATTGCTGACCGGGGCGTTGCGCTGACGGTAGTCCACCAGCCAACGGGTGTAGTCTTCCAGGTCGCCGTCGAATTCCTCGACCTTGCCGTCCGCCACCAGATAGAAATTGTCAGTGGTGCTTTTGAGCAAATGGCGATCGTGGGAGACCACCAGTACCGCGCCACTGAATTCCTGAAGAGCCATGGTCAGCGCCAGGCGCATTTCCAGGTCCAGGTGGTTGGTCGGTTCGTCGAGCAGCAACAGGTTCGGCCGGCCCCAGGCGATCAACGCCAGCGCCAGACGGGCCTTTTCGCCACCGGAGAAGTTCAGCACCGGCTCATCGATCCGCGCACCGCGGAAATCGAAACCACCGAGGAAGTCGCGCAGCGTCTGCTCGCGCTCGGTCGGCGCCAGGCGCTGCATGTGCAGCAACGGGCTGGCCTTGGAGTCGAGGGAGTCCAGCTGATGCTGGGCGAAGTAGCCAACGACGGTGTTCTCGCCACGGGTCAGTCGGCCGGACAACGGCTCGAGTTCACCGGCAAGGTTTTTGATCAGAGTCGACTTACCGGCACCGTTCGGGCCAAGCAAACCGATCCGCGCACCGGGGATCAATTGCAATTTGACCTTCTCCAGCACGGCGCGCTCGCCGTAACCCAGTCGGGCGTCGGAGAGGTCAATCAACGGGCTGGAGATTTTCACCGATTCGCGGAAGACAAAATCGAATGGCGAATCGACGTGGGCGGCGGACAGCTCTTCCATCCGCTCCAGCGCCTTGATCCGGCTCTGGGCCTGACGGGCCTTGGTGGCCTGGGCCTTGAAACGGGCGATGTAGCTTTCCATGTGCGCCCGTTGCGCCTGCTGCTTCTCGTAGGCCTGCTGTTGCTGGGCCAGACGTTCGGCGCGAGCGCGTTCGAAGGCGCTGTAACCACCGCGATACAAGGTGATCTTGCGCTGATCGACGTGGGCCACGTGATCGACCACGGCATCGAGGAAATCCCGGTCGTGGGAAATCAACATCAAGGTGCCGGGATAGCTTTTGAGCCATTCTTCGAGCCAGATGATGGCGTCGAGGTCCAAGTGGTTGGTCGGTTCGTCGAGCAGCAGAAGGTCCGAGGGGCACATCAAAGCCTGCGCCAGGTTCAGACGCATCCGCCAACCGCCAGAGAAATCTCCTACCTGGCGATCCATCTGTTCATTGGTGAACCCAAGGCCGGCCAGCAGTTTTCGGGCCCGGGCATCGGCGGTGTAACCGTCGGCGCTGTCGAGTTCCGAGTGCAGGCGGGCCTGAGCGGTACCGTCATGGGCCGCTTCGGCTGCCGCGAGGTCGCGTTGCACCTCGCGCAGGCGCAGGTCGCCATCGAGCACATAGTCGACCGCCACCCGATCGAGAGTGTCGATCTCCTGGCGCATGTGGGCGATGCGCCAGTCCGCCGGCAAGAAGCAATCACCCGAGTCCGGGTGCAGGTCACCCAGAAGCAAGGCGAACAGGCTCGATTTGCCGGCGCCGTTGGCACCGATGAGGCCGGCTTTGTGGCCGGCGTGCAGGGTCAGCTCGGCGTCTTCTAGCAGACGTTGCGGGCCACGCTGTAAAGTCAGGTTCTGAAGTCGAATCATAATGGCGGCGGAGTCTACCAGCTTCGCTCGCAACTGGCGCGAGTAGCACTATGTCCTCTGACCTGTGGAGCTTTTCCCTTAGTACTTACGCCCGTCCCGGCGTTGAACCCGCGTGCCTGCAATTGCAGTCGGCGGGTATCAATGTGTGCTTGCTGCTGTGCGGGCTGTGGCTGGGAGAACGTGGCGTCACCTGTAACGAGCACCGATTGCAGCAATTGCGTAGCGTGGCCGAGCCGTGGGACGCAGACGTGGTGCAACCGCTGCGAGCCTTGCGGGTGAATTGGAAAGTCGTTGCCACTGACGATAGCGAACTGAATGCGTTACGCGAACAAGTGAAGGCACTCGAGCTGCAAGCCGAGCGACATCTGTTGGTGCGACTGGATCGATTGGCGTTGAGTTGGCCGCAGGATGAGGCGACCGATCTATCGGCCTGGCTGGAAGGTGTGGCGGCGGGTGCCGTCCACCTGGACCGCGACGCGCTGCATCAGCTGCGCGTCGCGGCAACCGGCACTTAGGAAGCGCTGGTTGGGGTGGTTGCTGCGATCGATGCGGCGGCCGGCGTTGGCGCTGGCGTGGCTGTCGAGGTAGCCGCTGCTAAAGCAGACGTTGCTGCCGGAGCCGGGTTGGCTGGCTTGGCAACTGGCGCGGCGGCTGGCTTGGCGGCAACGGGTTTTTTCACCGCTGGTTTTGCAGCCGGTTTGGCAGCGGCAGGTTTGGCTACTGGTTTCGCTGCGGCAGGTTTTGCAGCAGTGGCTGGCTTGGCTGCGGCAGGTTTTGCAGCAGCAGTTTTGGCAGCCGGTTTGGCTGCAGCTTTTGCAGCTGGTTTTGCAGCTGGTTTTGCAGCTGGCTTGGCCGCAGTTTTAGTCGCGACTGATTTCGCGGCAGGCTTGGCAGCAGGTTTCGCAGCGGCAGTTTTTGCAGCCGGTTTGGCAGCTGTTTTCGTCGCTGCAGTTTTCGCCACCGCGGATTTAGCAGCAGCGGTTCTTGCAGCCGGTTTAGCGGCAGCTGTTTTGGCAGCGGCTGGCTTGGCGGCAGGTTTGGCAGCGGCTGTTTTAGCCGCCGGTTTCGCAGCGCTGGCAGCGACTGGTTTTTTCGCCGCAGGTTTTGCTGCTGGTTTTGCTGCGGCTTTCACCGGTGCTTTGGCGGCCGGTTTGGCAGCAGGCTTGGCCGGTGCTTTTGCAGCAGCCGGTTTGGCAGCGGCTTTTTTGGCAGGAGCCGCAGCAGGCTTGGCCGAACGCAGGGACAACGCCTTGCCGACAGCCTCTTGTACACGACCGACGCCCTGGGCCAGTTTCAGGCTTTCTTGAGCATCGCGCTTGAGTTGCAGAATGTAGCTGCGAGTTTCGGATTGACGATTCTTGAGGGCATCGAGCAAGTCCTCAAGCTCCTTCACCGCGCCCTTGGCCTTGGCTTGTGCCTTGGCCTTGCCGGCCGCCGCAGCGTCCTGCAATTTGGTACGGGATTTGTGCAGTTTTTCTTGCGCTTTTCCGCGTTGCTTTTCCAGTTTGGCGAGCAGTTTTTCAGCATCAGCCAAGGCTTGGGAACAAGCGTTTTCCAGATGCTCGAGCAAGCTGCCCGAGAGTTGTTGGAGTAAGTGCAACGGGGTATTTACAGGCTTCTTGGTGGCCGACATGGTTTACCTCCTGGCTGACGTGGGTGCGGCTCATACTAGACCTCTGCTGCTACCGCCGCTAGGGCATGTTGACAGTATCCAAAGCGCTGCGTTGCAACGGATTGAAATTCTTCTGCGGTTGCGCAAAACCAGTTCACCGTCGAGCGCATTCACACTGGCATAATCCCCCGCATCTCAGGTCGGAGAGTGCCCATGTCGCGCTACCTTTTTTTATCTCTGTGCGTGTTTTTTTCAGTGGCCCAGGCCGCCGAAAAAACCCAGGGAAATGACACTCATGATCTCTCTTACAGCCTGGGTGCAAGTCTCGGCGAACGCCTGCGCCAGGAGGTTCCTGATCTGCAACTGCAGGCGCTGATCCAAGGCTTGCAACAAGCCTATCAAGGCAAACCCCTGGCACTGAAAGATGAGCAGATCGAACAGATTCTTGCCGAGCACGAAGCCCAGGTCGCCTTGCAACCGAGCATGCCGCAAAGCGAAATCGCCCTCGAAAAAGAGCAGGCTTTTCTCGCCGAGGAAAAAGCCAGACCGGGCGTTCGTGAGCTGGCCGATGGGATATTGCTAACCGAGTTGGCGCCAGGCACGGGTGCCAAAGCCGGCCCCAACGGCAAAGTCCAGGTGCTGTATATCGGCCGACTTCCCGACGGCACGGTGTTCGATCAGAACAGTCAGCCGCAGTGGTTCAGTCTCGACAGCGTGATCAGCGGATGGCGCAGCGCGTTACAGCAAATGCCGGTCGGTGCGAAATGGCGCTTGGTGATTCCATCGGCCGAAGCCTATGGCGCCGAGGGTGCCGGCGACCTGATTGCGCCGTTCACACCGCTGGTATTCGAAGTCGAACTGCGCGGTGTCACAGGCTGAATACCGGAAACGAAAAACGGCGCGCATAGCGCACCGTTTTTGCAGGTCTTGCAGGAAGGAGGTTCAGGCCTGAACCGGGTCTTCTTCCTTGTGAGCGGTGTGCAACACTTCGATCAGACAGTCCTCCAGTTCGAAGCGCTCGTGCAACAGGCCACCCAGCTCTTTGAATTTCTCTGCCACGCATTGACCTGCATCACACAGGTCATTGAACGCCAGCAGTTTCTCGGTGATGACATCGATGCGAGGGTAGATGGTTTCGGCCAACTCAAGCCCGCGAGTGTCACCAAACGCCTTGGCTTCACCGGTCAGCTGTTCGTAGATCTCGAAGTGCCCGGCAGACACGTAATCGACCAGCACGCCGCAGAATTCCTGCAACGGCTTACGGTTCTCACCCAGCGCCTCAGGCTTGGCGCCGAGAGCATCATAGGCCCGAACCAGTTCGTGACGCTCCTGCAACCAGCGATCGATCAGCAGATGCACTCCACCCCAACGTTCCTGAGCATTCTGACAACTTTCGAGCATGGTGATCTCTCTTCCCTTGTGGGTCATGCTGCCCTACACCCGTCGCACACTTGAAAATCAAGTATCGGCCAGGCAGAGCGTCATTCGAGCAACATAATTCCAATGACACGTGCGGGCCAGATTATGCCCGCGCGACAATGGCTTCAAGGTACGCAGGAGATAAAGTTCATACAAGTGTTTAATCACCCGCCAGCGCCCGATGCGACGAACCGCCGCTGAGCGGTCGCTGACACGCTTTCCAGGCAAGACGCAGCAACTGATAAATACCTAAAATCGTCATCGCCATGAAGAGCAGCAGACTCCATTCAGGAATGCTCAGATCGAACAGTGTCCAGGAAATCTCCGCGCACTCGGCCACCCCTTTGAACATCTGTGTCACCTGGCAAAACCAGGGCATGTCCTCGTACGGAACCGCCAGATCAGGCGGACACGTCAACAGCTGATGCGTGGGATCGCTCTGCAGCAAAACCTGGCGCCATGCCGTGATCGTACCCGCCAGACTGCAAAACAGTCCGAGTACCCAATACAGGAAAGACCCGAAGCGGCCGGGCCCATGCACCGAAGCCACGAGGCAGACACCCGTGAGCAACGCGAGGCAAAAGCGCTGCAACAGGCACAACCCGCAAGGCTTGAGGCCGACCGCATATTCCAGGTAATAGGACACGCCCAAGGCCAGGGCACCTGCAATGAAAGCCATGAAAAACAAGGAGCGTGAGCAGGCCAAAGACATGGCATTTCCGTAACAGTAGAGACAGGCGGTTACGGTAGAGGAAAGCGCCGCAGGCTTTCAAGGCAGGCCAGCGGGGACACTTCAACAGAAGTGTAGGGAATTCCCGACAGGAACGAGAGGATTAGGTGTAGTCCTCTGTAGGACTTTGCCGTTTACGGACTACAAAGGGAAAATACCGACAATTTGCAGGCGGCTGGGTCGCTCCTTGGAGCGACCCGTCATCCGCTCTTCAAGCGTGAACAGGAACCGGCAACGGTGCCGCCAACAGGCGCTCGTCCAGCAAACCCAGGCCTTCCTGGAACAACTGATTGCTGCGTTCAGTGTCACCCAGCTGCGCCAGCAGCCGCGCCAGTTCCGCACAGGCTTCCGGGTTTCGCTGCACGCGCAGGCTGCTTTCCAGATAATCCCGCGCCTTGCCCCAAAGGCTGCTTTGCAGACACAAGCGCCCCAGGGTCAGCAGCAGGCTCGGGTCGGCCGGATGATCCTTGAGCCAGCCTTCGGCGGTGTGCAGTTGACGGGCCGGATCGCTGCCGCGAACGAGTCCGTAGAGGCGCGCCAGATGACTGTCGTAGTTGCGTTTGAGCGCTGTTCGCAGGATCTCTTCGGCCTCGACCTGAGCCCCCAGTTGCCGAAGTTGCTCGGCATAAGCGAGCACCAGTTGCGGCTCCTGACGCTGAGCTGAGGTCAGTTGCTGCCAGGCGCGATTGAGCGATTGCAAGCCGACCGTTCCGTCTGCTTCTTGATGCGCCGCCAGGGACAGGTTCTCCCCCCAGGCCCGGCGCTCCAGTTCGGCCAGCTCGGACGCTGGCAGGACCTTGTCCTTGCGTAGCTCCGGCAGCAGGCGAATCACGGCCGACCAGTCGCCGCGCTGTTGGTGCAAGCGCTGCAACTGGCGCAAGGTCTGGACGTTATGAGGATGACGCTCGTGCATGGCTTGCAAGGTCACCAGGGCGCCATCGGTATCGCCGCGGTCGGTCTGGAGTTGCGCGTGACTCAGGGCAATGGCCAACTCTGCCTGGGGCTGTCGCTCCAGAGCGCGCTCGAGCAAATTGTCGCTTTCCTCGTATTGCCCTTGTTCGTTCGCGGCCCGGGCAGCGCCGAGGTAGTAAAGCAGCGGCTGGCGCTCGGCTTCCGCAGCCCGATGCAGATGACGCTGCGCACTGGCCCAGCGACCTTCGGCCAGATCCAGCTGACCGTGTTCAATCGCCACCTGCACCCGGCGACTGCGATTGCGCCGCGACCAGGGATTGACCACGCCGCTGGAGGTCATCACCAGTTCGATCAACGCCTTGATGCCCCAGAACACCAGCCAGAGCACAGCGACCAACGCCAGGGTTGCCCACAGGCTCGATTCGTAACGGAAGCTTTTGTAGGCGATCAGCACGTAACCGGAATGCTCGGCGATCGCCAGCCCCAGCGCGGCAGCAGCGGCGATCACCAGGAACACGATTACATAGAGGCGTTTCATGGCGTCGCCTCCTGAACGGTGTCCGCGGCAGGTTTGGCCATCGGTTTGATCGAGTCCTCGGCGTTGACGTTACGCCGCTCCAGATACCCCTGAACCGCACTCAGCGTGCCGGTCAGGTCTGGCGTGACGACGGTGACCGGTTGCTTGCTCAACTCGCCAACCTGCTCAAGCATCACTTTGCTCTGAGGGTTGTCCGGGTTGAAGTTACCTTTAAGTACGTCCCGCGCTTCGGCCAGCGCCTGGGTATAAACCGCGGCCTGGCCGTTGAGCGCGGCCCATTGCGCCTGCTCCAGCGCCAGGCTCAGGGCCAGGCGCACCTGGCTCAGGCTCTGCCCGGCCAGCAATGGACGCACATTCTTGTCGGCGTTGAAGTCGATGCGGATGTAGCGCGAGACCTGATCCCACCATTGCGCCCAACGACTGGCGCCGTCGCCATCAGCAGTGAGACCCAACAGGGATTCACCACGGTCCTTGTACTCGGGTGCCAGCTCGGTGAGGCTGATCACCTGATCGCGCAACGCCCCCAATCGCAGGAACAGACCGGTGCGATCCGGCTGCTGGGTGCTACGCAATGCCACCAGTGTCTTGGCTACTTGCTCGCGAGCGGCAAAAGAGCCTGGGTCGTTCTGTTCGCGCAGAATTTCATCGGCACCCTGGACCAAAGCCTGGGCACTGCTGATGTCCTGCAACGCGGAAAGACGCAGGCTGGCCAGACGCAGCAGATGCTCGGCCTCGGCCAGGCGCCAATCCTTGCGGCTGGCGCCCAGAACGGTTTCCAGACGTTGGTTCAAGCGTTGCTGATCACCTTGAAGCTGAGTGACCAAACGACTGCGCGCGTCGAGCTCGTCGGCGGCCGGCATTTGTTCCAGGCGAGCCGTCAGGCGTTGTTCATTGAGCTTCAGCTCCTGCGCCTGATCGTTCAATGCCTGGACCTGGCTCAACTGCAGTTGAGTATTGGCTTGCAGGTGACGCACCTGCCAGACACCCCAACCGCCCACGGCAACACCGGCAGCGCCCAGCAGCAGCGCGACGATTGCCAGCCCATTGCCTCGGCGCTGCTCTGCAGCAGGTGGCCCGGTTTCAACCGGTGCTTCAACCGGTGCATCGAGCACTGGCTGGACGTCATCTTTAGGCAAGGCTGTTTCGCTCACGTATCCATCCTTTGCATTAGAGAACGGGTCCGGGATGCTCCCGTAACGCCGTCAGCAATGCCGCGGCACTGGCGCCACGACAATCCACAACTGTTTGGGCCCCGGCGGCACGTGCCAGCTCGGCGACCCTGGGGCTTGGAACAAACAACGGCAACCGCGACAACTGCGGCCAGGCATCGCCGGCCAATTGATGCAGGTGCTCAAAACCCTGTCCACTGCTGACCACCAGCCCGTTCAAGCGTTCCGCTTCGATCCGGTCAGGCAGCGCTGCCGGCGGGTACTGCGGCAGGTCGCGGCGGTACAACTCCAGATACTCGACACTAGCACCAAGCTCACGCAAACGCTCAGCCAGCAACTCGCGCCCGCCCTCCCCGCGCATGATCAGCACGCGCGGACCGGGCCGCGCGATTGCTTCGCGCAACTGCGGAAGTTCAAGCAAGGCTTCGCTGTCATCGCCCTCCACCGGAAAGCTGATGTCCAACCCGCGCTCCTCGAGGATCTGCGCGGTGGCTGCGCCTACGCTGAACCACTTCAAACGAGGGGGTTGCGGCCGATACCTGTCGAGCAGATCCACGGCAATTCTGGCAGCCGGCTTGCTGACGACAATCACTGCGCAATAGCGATCCAGCCCCTGAATCATCTCGCGCATTGTGTCAGAGGCAGGAATCGGCTCGATCTCCAAAAGCGGCAAACTGCTGCTGAAAATCCCCTTTTCGGCCAAAAAGCCGCTCAGCGCCGCCGACTCATCCGCGGGACGCGTCAGCAGCAGGCGCCAAGCCGTCACTCGTGACCTGCCTCGCCGTAGACTGCTTTCAAGATGTCGTTGGCGCCTTGACTCAGCAGATCTTCAGCCACTTGCACGCCCAGGGCTTCGGCATCGCTACGTGGCGCACGAGCTTCGGCGCTGAGCAGCAGGCCGCCGTTCGGATCTCCGACAAGACCGCGCAACCAGATTTGTTCGCCTTCAAGCACGGCATAGCAGGCGATCGGCACTTGGCAGCCACCATTCAAATGTTTGTTGAGAGCACGTTCGGCGGTCACGCGGGTGGCGGTGTCCTGATGGTGAAGCGGTGCCAACAGCGCGTGAATTTGGCTGTCGATGCTGCGGCATTCGATACCCACCGCACCTTGGCCACCGGCCGGCAGACTGTCGTCGACGCTGATGGCCGAGGTGATGCGATCTTCAAAGCCCAGACGAATCAGGCCGGCAGCAGCGAGGATAATGGCGTCGTATTCGCCGGCATCGAGCTTGGCCAGGCGCGTGTTGACGTTGCCGCGCAGGAAACGAATCTCCAGGTCTGGGCGACGGGTCAGCAACTGGGCCTGACGGCGCAGGCTGGAGGTGCCGACGATGCTGCCTTGCGGCAATTCGTCCAGGCTGGTGTAGGTGTTGGAGACGAATGCATCGCGCGGGTCTTCGCGCTCGCAGATGCAAAACAGACCGAGGCCTTCAGGGAAGTCCATCGGCACGTCTTTCATGGAGTGCACCGCGATGTCGGCTTCGTTTTCCAGCAACGCGGTTTCCAGTTCTTTGACGAACAGGCCCTTGCCGCCGATTTTCGACAGTGGCGAGTCGAGCAACTTGTCACCGCGACTGACCATGGGCACCAACGTCACGAGCAGACCCGGATGGGCCTCTTCCAGACGGGCTTTGACGTATTCGGCCTGCCACAGGGCGAGTGCACTTTTACGGGTGGCGATGCGGATTTCGCGAGAGGACATGGATCAATCCGTACTGAATAGATACGGCGGATAATAACAGCTCAGCCAAATCCACTTTGACTTGTATCAGAAAACCGCGTGGCCTCCCTGGCCTCAGGCATCCAGCAATCGGGATGAAACCCGCCCGTAAATGGCGGATTAAAGCTGTTGCATCATCTTGCGCACGCCGGCCACATGCCGTCGGCTGACGATCAGGGCGTCGCCGTTCAAGCCTTTGAGGAACAGCTGAAAATGCCCCAGAGGCGTGCGTTGCAGGCGTTCGATGCGTTCGCGGGCGACCAGCGCGTTGCGGTGGATTCGCACGAAGCGGTCGCCAAATTCATCTTCAAGGGCCTTGAGCGGCTCATCCAGCAGCACTTCGCCGCCTTCATGGCGCAAGGTCACGTATTTGTGATCCGCAATGAAATAGACCACCTGACCCAACGGGATCAGCTCGATGCCTTTACGGGTTCGAGCGCTGATGTGGCTGCGTGGGCCGCTGCCACTTTCGGCGGCGGGACGGGTCAGGGCCGCGAGCTGGACGCGATTGGGCCGCTCGGCTTTTTTCAACGCTTCATGTAATTGTTCTGTACGCACAGGTTTCACCAGATAGCCTACGGCGCTGGCCTGTAAGGCTTCCACGGCAAATTCATCGGGGCCTGTGCAAAACACCACGGCGGGCGGGGTTTCGCGTTCGCACAATCGTGCAGCCACTTGCAAGCCATCGAGGCCCGGCATGCCGATATCGAGCAGCACGATATCGGGTTTGTGGCTGTCGATCAGAGCCAACGCTTCATCGCCGTTCGTGGCGCTAGGCTCCAGGACACTGTATCCCTCGAGTTCGCCAACCATTCGGCTCAGGCGCTCGCGGGCAAGGGGTTCGTCATCAACGATCAGGACATTCATATTGCGCTGGATTCCTGCGTGAGTCTCGCACAAGGATAGCGTAGACAGGTGAAGTGACGTCCGTCACCGCGATCCACGCTAAGACTAGCGCGAGGGCCAAAAAGTGCCGCCCGACCGACGGCTAAATTTTCATCTGTCGTGCGTTTGGCGGTCCTGGCCCGCATTGGCGAGGCTTCACCGTAGGGTTTGTTGATACACAATATGAACACCCCCTCTTCTTATGGTCAGCTGCAGCGTCTGGAAGTGCGCTGATCCTACTGTCCAACTGTAGACGGTTGCCGGCACGATATTGCTCAATTGAAAAATATCGTTGCGCAAATCCGCCTCGGCATTGATTCGAGTATGGCCCGCCACCTGAGAAAAAAACGTATCGACCAGTGTCACCGACAGGATTGGCAACCCTGTTATTATCCGCGACAGCTTTCTACGCCATCTTTCTTCAGCCGACACGAGCGAATTCATGAGCACTGACAAGACCAATCAGTCCTGGGGCGGCCGCTTCAGTGAACCCGTCGACGCCTTCGTCGCCCGCTTCACCGCCTCCGTCACTTTCGACCAGCGACTGTATCGCCACGACATCATGGGCTCGATCGCTCACGCCACGATGCTGGCCAAGGTCGGCGTGCTGACCGATGCCGAGCGCGACAGCATCACTGATGGCCTGAAGACCATCCAGGGTGAAATCGAGGCCGGCCAGTTCGACTGGCGCATCGACCTCGAAGACGTGCACATGAACATCGAAGCGCGCCTGACCGACCGCATCGGCGTCACCGGTAAAAAGCTGCACACCGGTCGCAGCCGTAACGACCAGGTCGCCACCGACATCCGCCTGTGGCTGCGGGACGAGATCGACCTGATCTTGAGCGAAATCACCCGCCTGCAAAAAGGCTTGCTGGAACAGGCCGAGCGTGAAGCCGGCAGCATCATGCCGGGCTTCACTCACCTGCAAACCGCGCAGCCGGTAACTTTCGGGCACCACATGCTGGCCTGGTTCGAAATGCTCAGCCGCGACTACGAGCGTCTGGTCGACTGCCGCAAACGTACCAATCGCATGCCGCTGGGCAGCGCCGCACTGGCGGGCACCACCTACCCGATCGACCGCGAATACACCGCTCAACTGCTGGGTTTCGACGCCGTGGGCGGCAACTCGCTGGACAACGTGTCCGATCGCGACTTCGCCATCGAGTTCTGTTCGGCTGCGAGCATCGCGATGATGCACTTGTCGCGTTTCTCCGAAGAGCTGGTGCTGTGGACCAGCGCGCAGTTCCAGTTCATCGATCTGCCGGACCGTTTCTGCACCGGCAGCTCGATCATGCCGCAAAAGAAAAACCCGGACGTCCCGGAGCTGGTGCGTGGCAAGACCGGTCGCGTATTCGGCGCCCTGATGGGCCTGCTGACCCTGATGAAAGGCCAGCCACTGGCCTACAACAAGGACAACCAGGAAGATAAAGAGCCGCTGTTCGACGCCGCCGACACGTTGCGCGACTCGCTGCGGGCCTTTGCCGACATGATCCCGGCGATCAAACCCAAGCACGCGATGATGCGTGAAGCAGCCCTGCGCGGCTTCTCCACCGCCACCGATCTGGCCGACTATTTGGTTCGCCGTGGCCTGCCGTTCCGTGACTGCCACGAAATCGTTGGCCATGCCGTGAAGTACGGCGTGGAAAGCGGTAAAGACCTGGCGGAAATGAGCCTGGAAGAGCTGCGCAAGTTCAGCGACCAGATCGATCAGGACGTGTTCGCCGTGCTGACCCTGGAAGGCTCGGTGAATGCCCGTGACCACATCGGCGGTACTGCGCCGGCACAGGTGAAGAAGGCTGTGGCTCGCGGCCAGGCATTGCTCGCCAGCCGCTAAACCGCTAAACCGCTAAACCGCTAAAAGCTTCGCGAGCAGGCTCGCTCCCACATTTGGAATGCATTCCCCTGTGGGAGCGAGCCGCGAAAGCGGTCTTGAAGACGCTGCAAAAACCTACTTCTTAGACGCGACCATCGCCAAAAACGCAGGCATCGCCGCTTCCTTGTCCTTCGCAATCCGCTGCACATGCGGGTTCTGCCCCAGACGCTCCAGCAGCGCCTTGGCCGCCGGCATCTCCGCCAGCAAATCCAGGTCAAACAGCTTCTGCGCCACCGCACAGGCCAACGGCACGCTGTAGAGGAAATACAAATCCGCAATGCTCAGGCTGTCACCTGCCACATAAGGGGTGAACTTGCCGTGCCTGCCCAGTGAGGCAAACCCCAGCAGCAACTCGGCCTTGGTCTTGTCCTTGATTGCATCCGGCACCGTCATGCCGAAAAATGCTTCGGCGTAGCAGGCACGCCCCGGCAATTCGATGTACAGCTCGATTTCCTTGGCCAGTGCCAGCACCTGCGAACGCTCAAAGGGATCGCTCGGCAACAGCGGCGTACCTTTCTGGCTTTGTTCGAGGTATTCGAGAATCACGCTGGTTTCGTTGATGAAACCTTGTTCGACACCCAGCACCGGCACCTTCCCGCGAGGGCTGATGGCTAATGCCTCGGGGCTCGTCCCCGGGTAAAACAGTACCTCTTCAAAAGGCAGTCCCTTCTCGAGCAGCGCCAGCTTGACCATGTTGTAGTAGTTGCTGACGGAAAATCCATAAAGCTTGAGCATCACATCGCCTCCAGGCCGTGCGGGGTTGGCAGGTGCCTTTTATAGAATGCCGCGACGTTTCTTGCCAGCAGCATCACAGCGCTGAATGCAGGTAAACTGGCCGCCTTAACTTGAGGAGCCTGCCATGAGCGAGCCAACCCCCGGCATCAACAACGACGAGATCGACGAAGAAGAGTTCGCCGAAAACACCCTGGTCGAAGCCATCGAAAACCAGATCGAAAGCGACAATCCGCCAGCCGCCAAGGCCACCTTCAACAAGCTGACCCTGGTGGGTTACGAACGTGAAGAAATCCTCAATCTGATGGCCCACGTTTTGGCCGTGGAAATCGACGCGATCCTCGAAGAAGACCGCGCGTTCAACACCGAGTGGTACGAAGCTGCGCTGCGTGCATTGCCAGAGTTGCCGCCCGAAAAGAAATAACCGCTACTTGTTGGACGCTGGCTTCTGTGGCGAGGGGGCTTGCCCCCGGTTCGGCTGCGCAGCAGTCGTGAGCTTTTTGGGGCCGCTTCGCGACCCAACGGGGCGGTGCGACGTTTCGCTAAATCCCCTCGCCACAGGCAACCTCCACAACCACAAGAGCCCGTTTCCACACAAATTGTCACCCATCAGTCCCGCCCTCCCCCAGCCCCTGACTACACTGAACCCACCCCGCTGCCGCACCACCCACCGGGGAATGCTTCCCAAGGCGAAAAAACCCTGTCGCGAGCACTGGACATGCCGCCCGAGTGGGATCACCTTAGGGGCGCTGTCGTCCAATTCCTAGAAAGTCTGGAGTCCTTATGTCGCTTACCCCTGAGTTGGTTGCCGAACTGGAAATCCTCGCACTCTTCAACCTGGACAGTTCCCAGGAAGGTTTGAAAATTCATCAGACCGCTGCCCCGAAAGCCATTGCCGCCGCCCAAAGACTGTTCGACAAAGAACTGATCACCCAGCCAGATGGTGGTTATCTGACCAGTCTGGGTCGTGACGCCGCGCAAAATGTGCAAACCGTTCTGACCATTCTCAACGTCCGGGAAACTGCCTGAGCATTACCGTCGCGCCCACGGAAACCCCTGCTACGGGATTTCCGCGGGCACATTTCGTTACCTGCCCTGTTGCCTGCCGTCGCCCCGCGTAAAAATCTGACGCCAGAAAAACAAAATCAGCTTAAAAGTCCTGGAGCCGAGGCGCTAAACTGCCCCTCATCCGCAGACAATCACGTCTGAGCCCCGCGAGCCGGTTTGAGCTGACATGACCCATGAAATCCGCCCCGATCTGGACGAGGGAATCGACCGCAAGGTTCTCAGCCAGCTGCGCGCACGTTTTCTGAAGCTCAACGAAGGCCGTATGGCCCGCGCCATGGAAGGGCTGTCAACCCGCCAGCAAGCGGTGCTGACCTTGTTGCCGCTGTTTTTCCACGTCAATCATCCGCTGTTGCCGGGGTACGTTTCGGGCAGTGCGCCGGCCGGGCTGTCGAATTACGAACCCGACGCCAACACCCTCGCCGAAGCCCAACGCCTGACCCGCTCGTTTTCCTATAAACCCCGCCACGGCAGCAATCCCCCGCGACCGATTCATGGCCTGTTCCTGATGGGCAGCCTCGGCACTCTCGCCCAGGCCGACCAGAGCGACATGGACGTGTGGGTCTGTCACGGGCCGGACTTGAGCGAAAGCGAGCTCGCTGAACTGCGCAAAAAATGCCAGCTCCTCGAAACCTGGGCTGCCAGTCAGGGCGCCGAGGCACATTTCTTCCTGATCGACCCGACCCGTTTCGTACGCGGCGAACGTGATACGCAACTGAGCTCGGAAGACTGCGGCACCACCCAGCACTATCTGCTGCTGGACGAGTTTTATCGCACCGCGATCTGGCTGGCCGGACGCACGCCCATCTGGTGGCTGGTGCCCGTCTACGAAGAAGCGAGCTACGACCGTTACACCCACACGCTGATGTCCAAGCGCTTCATCCGTGCCGATGAAACCCTCGACCTGGGCCATCTGGCCAATATCCCGCCCGGCGAATTTATCGGCGCCGGGCTCTGGCAGTTGTTCAAAGGCATCGAGTCGCCCTACAAATCGGTACTCAAACTGCTGCTGATCGAGGTGTACGCCAGCGAACATCCCAAGGTTCATTGCCTGAGCCTGCGCTTCAAGCAAGCGGTGTTTGCCAATCAGCTCGACCTTGATGAGCTGGATCCGTACATCGTGGTTTACCGACGCATCGAGGAATACCTCACCGCCCGCGGCGAGCCGGAACGCCTGGAGCTGGTGCGCCGGGCGTTGTACCTGAAGGTCAATCGCAAACTCACCGGCAGCAACAGCCGCACGCAGAGCTGGCAGCGCTCGTTGCTCGAACGTCTGGCCCACGAATGGCAGTGGGATCATCGTCAACTGGCCCTGCTCGACAGCCGCAGTCAGTGGAAAGTCCGTCAGGTCGGCTCTGAACGCAGGGCCTTGGTCAAGGAGCTCAATTACAGCTACCGTTTCCTGACCCAATTCGCCCGCAACGAACAGACTGTCAGCCTGATCAACAAGCGCGACCTCAACGTACTGGGTCGACGGCTGTACGCAGCGTTCGAGCGCAAGGCCGACAAGATCGAGTTCATCAACCCTGGCATCGCCCCGGATCTGGCCGAAGACACCCTCACGCTGGTGCACGCGCCGAACAAGAAAGAATCGGGTCAAACTCAGTGGGGTTTGTACAACGGCAGCCTGACAGCCCTCGAATGGGAGCATTTCGCACCGATCAAGCGCAGCCGCCAACTGCTGGAACTGCTGACCTGGTGTCACCGCAACGGCGTGATCGACAGCAGCACTCGCCTGGCCTTGCATCCCGGCACCAGCGACCTGAGCGAGTTCGAACTGTTCAACCTGCTCGGCAGCTTGCAACAGAGCATCGCGCTGCCGCTGACAACCGTCGCCGAAGAACAGTTACTGCGCGCGAGTGTGCCTAGCGAAGTGCTGATTCTGGTGAACGTCGGCGTCGATCCACTCAAGCACCACCGCGACCTGAACATCCTGATGACCACCGAGCGCACCGACTCCCTGAGTTACGCCGGCGTCCGGGAAAACCTGGTTCTGACCCTCGATCAGGTCACGCTCAACAGTTGGAACGAAGTGCTGGTCAGCCGCTTCGACGGCCCTCACGCGCTGCTCGACTGCGTGCGCGATTACCTCAACAACCTGCCCGGCGGGCTACAACAACCCACGTTGCGGGTTCGATGCTTCTGCCACAACCGCGCACAGTTTATTGCCCGGCGAGTCGAAGAGATCCTCGACACCGCGCAGAACCTGCTGTTGAGCCAACTCAATCATCGCTACCTGATTCAAGTCCAGCAGCACTACCACGTGCTCGAACTGGTGCCCGGCAAGGTCAAACATATCGCCCTGGACACGCTGCCGGCGCTGATCGATTACCTGGGCGAAGAGCGGGCAAGCTATAGCCCGCTGCACCTGGACCCGATGGTGCTGGAAGACCACGACCTGGCGCTGGTCCTGCCAATGGGGCAGCCCGATTGCATTCAGGTGTTCTACCGGATCAACGAATACCACGCCGACCTGTACGTGCTGGATGAACTCAATGTCCTGTGGCAGCAGCGCTTGCCTTACCACGACGAGCAAAGCCTGCTGGTGCCGCTGCAACGTTTCCTGCAATCGATCCAGTACCGACGCGACGCCTTGCTGCCGATGGAAGTCGCCCAGCCCCAGAGTCTGGACATCTTGTATTACCAACTGCTGCCCTCCGGCCCCGTAAGGGCGCGTCGGGTCGAATCCCGGCCAGCGCCGCAAACCCCGGTCAACAAACCGTTCTACGACGTGCAGGCGATTGTCGGCAAAGCCGCACCGGGGCAGGTGCAGGTCACGTTGTATTGCAATCAGCGGGAATTTTCAGAGTTGGAACATGGCGAACGACTGTTCAGCGTGGTCGCCCGGGAAATCGTCGAGCAGCGCCGTGAAACCGAACGCTATCGCTGCTACATCACCGACCTGGACCTGTCGGGCCTGCTCGGTGATGGTCAGAGTTCAAGCATTTTGTATTTGCGCTACAAGGCTGATCTGGAGCGCGCATTGAACGAGGCGCTCGAGCAGGTCTGAGGATTTACTCGGGGAAGTGGCCGCCCTCGGCCGGCTGCGATTCGACTTCCAGCAGGGTCAGTTTCAGCGTCTTGCCGCCCGGAGCCGGCCAGTCGATGTGCTGACCCACCTTCAAGCCCAGCAAGGCACTGCCCACTGGCGCCAGAATGGAAATCTTGCCTTCGTCGGCATTGGCATCCTTCGGATAAACCAGCGTCAGGTGATAGTCCTTGCCGCTGCCTTCTTCACGGCAATGCACACGGGAGTTCATGGTCACGACATCGGCGGGCACTTCATCGTGACCGACCACGCTATCGGCGCGGTCCAGTTCGGTTTGCAGCGCGATAACGCCCGGCAGCGAGTCATCCAGGCTGTCGATCAGGCGCTCCAGACGTTGCACGTCCAGACGGGTAAGGGTGATTGAAGGTGCGGTCATGATTTGGGCAGACTCCTTTCTTCTGCACAGAAAAAGCAAAACCCCGCCAGAAAAAGGCGGGGTTTTCACGAGCCTCGATGGGTTGAGGCGTTTCTGGACACTATCACAGCTCAAAAAATATACAAGTGAGGCCGCTGAACGCCCTCTTTAGGGTTGGCGAGTAACTTTGTGGCGAGGGAGCTTGCTCCCGCTGGGGCGCGCAGCGGCCCCGAAAAGTTCACGACTGCTGCGCAGCCGAGCGGGAGCAAGCTCCCTCGCCACAAAAGCCCTTAAGCCAAAGCTTTGCGTTGTGCAGCCTGCGCACAAATCAAGCGTCGCCGATCGTCATCGGCCGAACGCCATTCGCGGATATCTTCGACATGGCGAAAACACCCAAGGCAGACCTTCTGCTCATCCAGCCGACACACGCCGCTGCACGGCGAAGCCACCGCCGGGCTGACATTGCTGTAGAGCGGTTTTGGCGGACGAACGGGCGCAGGCTGGGTCACGATCTCACAGACCTTCGAAATCGAGCTCGGCGTCAGCTTGCTGCTTGACGATGCGCTCGAGCATCTCGCCGAGTTGTTCGTCGCTCTTGTCACACATCCAGCGCTTGCTCTCTTCGTCGTAATCGAAGTGGAACCCGCCGGACACGGCCGCCAGCCATAGCTGACGCAGGGGTTCCTGACGACTGAAGATCAATTGGCTGCCGTTTTCGAACTTGACGGTGAGCACACCGGCCGAGCTCTCCAGATCGATATCCAGGTCACACTCGTCAAAAATATCCTCCAGCGCCTGCTGGGTGGCATCGACCAGGTCGTGGAAACGGGCTTCAGTCAAACTCATTGCGGGAACCTCAAAAAGTGTCTACTCACGCTCAAGCGCCGCAAGATACGGGCGAGCCCCGGTGATTGCAAAGGATAACGACCAAGGGCCGATATAGGTACATCAAACACTGTACCTGTGGGAGCGGGCTTGCTCGCGAAGAGGCCAGCACCTTCAACATCTTTGTTGCCTGAACCACTGCTTTCGCGAGCAAGCCCGCTCCCACAATGGATTGCACATAACTGGCAGGCATCGTGCGAAGCCCCGCCGGACGGGAGCCCCGTTGCATAGGCAAGCTGCCGGGTGGCCGGTATACTCCGGCGCAATTAACGCATTTTCAAGGATTTCGCCATGAAGCGCCTGATCTCTTCCCTTGCTGCGCTCGTCGCGGTTGCTTGCCTTGTGTCGGCCTGTGGTCAAAAAGGCCCGCTGTATCTACCTGATGAAAATCAGGACCCTGCAGAGCAAGCCAAATCGTCGCAGCAGACTCCGTCGAAAGCCCACAAGCACGACGTCTACTAAGGGAACGCCATGGACGCTTTTAACTACCGTGACGGTGAGCTGTTCGCGGAAGGGGTTGCCCTGTCCGCCATCGCCGAGCGCTTTGGTACACCGACCTACGTCTACTCCCGCGCGCACATCGAAGCCCAGTACCTGGCTTACGCCGATGCGCTGGCCGGCATGCCGCACCTGGTCTGCTTTGCGGTCAAGGCCAACTCCAACCTGGGTGTACTGAATGTCCTGGCGCGTTTGGGCGCCGGTTTCGACATCGTTTCCCGTGGCGAACTGGAGCGCGTACTGGCCGCTGGTGGCACTGCTGACAAGATCGTGTTCTCCGGTGTCGGCAAGACCCGTGACGACATGCGTCGTGCGCTTGAAGTTGGCGTGCATTGCTTCAACGTCGAATCCACCGATGAGCTGGAACGTCTGCAAGTCGTCGCCGCCGAGCTGGGCGTTCGCGCGCCGATCTCGCTGCGCGTGAACCCGGATGTCGACGCCGGCACTCACCCGTACATTTCCACCGGTCTTAAAGAGAACAAGTTCGGCATCGCCATCGCCGACGCCGAAGACGTGTACATCCGCGCCGCCCAACTGCCAAACCTGGAAGTGGTCGGCGTCGATTGCCACATCGGTTCGCAACTGACCACCCTGCCGCCGTTCATCGATGCCCTCGACCGCCTGCTGGGCCTGGTCGACCGCCTCGGCGATTGCGGCATTTACCTGCGCCACATCGATCTCGGTGGTGGTTTGGGCGTGCGTTATCGCGATGAAGAGCCGCCATTGGCTGCCGACTACATCAAAGCCGTGCGCGAGCGTCTCGACGGTCGTGACCTGGCGCTGGTGTTCGAGCCGGGTCGCTTTATCGTCGCCAACGCCGGCGTGCTGTTGACCCAGGTCGAGTACCTCAAGCACACCGAACACAAAGACTTCGCCATCGTCGACGCGGCCATGAACGACCTGATCCGCCCGGCGCTGTATCAAGCCTGGATGGACGTCACCGCCGTGCGCCCGCGCAACAGCGTCGCTCGCGCCTACGACATCGTCGGCCCGATCTGCGAGACCGGCGACTTCCTGGCCAAGGATCGTGAGTTGGCCCTGGAAGAAGGCGATCTGCTGGCCGTGCATTCGGCCGGTGCCTACGGGTTTGTCATGAGTTCCAACTACAACACCCGCGGCCGTGCCGCTGAAGTGTTGGTGGACGGTGATCAGGCATTTGAAGTGCGTCGCCGTGAGACGGTAGCCGAGTTGTTTGCTGGCGAAAGCCTGCTGCCGGAGTAAACCCATGCTGCTGCGTTTTACCAAGATGCACGGCCTGGGCAATGACTTCATGGTCCTTGACCTGGTCAGCCAGCATGCGCACATCCTGCCCAAACACGCCAAGCAATGGGGCGATCGGCACACGGGGATCGGTTTCGACCAGTTGCTGATCGTCGAAGCGCCGAGCAACCCGGACGTGGATTTCCGTTACCGGATCTTCAACGCCGACGGCTCCGAAGTAGAACAGTGCGGCAACGGTGCGCGCTGTTTCGCACGCTTCGTGCTCGACAAGCGCCTGACGGCGAAGCGGCAGATCCGTGTCGAGACCAAAAGCGGCATCATCGAACTGGATGTCCGCAACGACGGGCAGATCGGTGTCAACATGGGCGCACCGCGCCTGGTGCCAGCCGACATCCCGTTCGACGCGCCGGAACAGGCCCTGAGTTATAAGATCGACGTCGATGGCACGGCGATCGAACTGGCCGCCATCTCCATGGGCAACCCCCATGCCGTGCTGCGAGTCAGCGACATCAACAATGCACCGGTGCATGAACTGGGACCGAAAATCGAGAACCATCCGCGCTTTCCGGCGCGGGTCAATGTCGGCTTTCTCCAGGTCATCGACCGAAACCGCGCGCAATTGCGCGTCTGGGAACGCGGGGCCGGGGAAACCCAGGCGTGCGGAACCGGCGCCTGCGCTGCCGCAGTGGCCGCGATCAGCCAGGGGTGGATGGATTCGCCGCTATTGATCGACCTGCCTGGCGGGCGTTTGTCCATTGAATGGGCAGGCCCTGGCCAACCGGTCATGATGACCGGCCCGGCAGTGCGCGTTTATGAAGGACAAGTGCGTCTTTGAGAGAGTCGAATCCATGAAAGATAAGCCCCAGGTTCCCGCCCTACAGCCCGACGAATCCCCTTCCGAAAGCCTTGAGGCGGCGGCGATTGCCGCGTACCTGGAGGCTCATCCGGATTTCTTCGTCGAGCATGAAGACCTGCTCGCAACCTTGCGTATTCCGCACCAGCGCGGCGACACCATTTCGCTGGTCGAACGCCAGATGACGATCCTGCGCGACCGCAACATCGAGTTGCGTCATCGCCTTTCGCACTTGATGGACGTCGCCCGCGATAACGACCGCCTCTTCGACAAGACCCGCCGCCTGATTCTCGCGCTGATGGACGCCACCAGCCTGGAAGACGTGGTAATCAGCGTCGAAGACAGTCTGCGCCAGGACTTCCAGGTGCCCTTCGTCAGCCTGATCCTGCTGGGTGACAACCCGATGCCGGTGGGCCGCTGGGTGACTCATGCCGACGCGCAAACGGCCATTGGCGGCTTGCTCTCGGAAGACAAAAGCGTCAGCGGCAGCCTGCGCGAACACGAACTGGACTTTTTGTTTGGCGAAGAACAGCGCAAGCAGATCGGCTCCACCGCCGTCGTCGCCATCAGCCATCAGGGTATCCATGGCGTGCTGGCCATCGCCAGCCGCGACCCGCAGCACTACAAGAGTTCGGTGGGCACGCTGTTCCTCAGTTACATCGCCGAAGTCATGGGCCGCGTGCTGCCACGGGTCAACACCTCCCTGCGCTCGGTACGCTGACCATGGAACGACAACTGGACGCTTACTGCGAACACTTGCGCAGTGAGCGGCAGGTGTCGCTCCACACGCTGTATGCCTACCGTCGCGACCTCGACAAAGTGCTGGGCTGGTGCGTCAAACAGAACATCAGCAGCTGGGCGGCCCTGGACATTCAGGGCCTGCGCAGCTTGATCGCACGCCTGCATTCACAAGGCCAATCGTCCCGCAGCCTGGCGCGGCTGCTGTCGGCAGTGCGCGGGCTCTATCACTATCTGAACCGCGAAGGTCTGTGCGATCACGACCCGGCCAACGGCCTGGCGCCGCCGAAGGGCGAACGCCGGCTGCCAAAAACCCTCGACACCGACCGTGCGTTGCAACTGCTTGAGGGCGCGGTGGAAGATGATTTTCTGGCGCGTCGGGATCAGGCGATCCTGGAGCTGTTATATTCCTCAGGTTTGCGGCTGTCGGAGCTGACCGGGCTCAATCTGGACCAGTTGGACCTGGCCGACGGCATGGTTCAAGTGCTGGGCAAGGGCAGCAAGACTCGACTGTTGCCAGTGGGCAAAAAAGCTCGCGAAGCGCTGGAGTTGTGGCTGCCACTGCGGGCCATGACCAACCCGGCGGATGACGCTGTGTTTGTCAGCCAACAAGGCCGGCGCCTCGGCCCACGGGCGATTCAAGTGCGGGTTAAAGCCGCTGGCGAGCGCGAACTGGGACAAAACCTGCATCCGCACATGCTGCGGCACTCCTTCGCCAGCCATTTACTGGAGTCCTCCCAGGACCTGCGGGCGGTTCAGGAATTGCTCGGCCATTCGGACATCAAAACCACCCAGATCTACACCCACCTGGACTTCCAACACCTGGCGACGGTTTACGACAGCGCCCATCCACGGGCCAAACGCATCAAAGGCGATGAGTCATGAGAATTCAATTGATCACCTTCGACCTCGACGACACCCTGTGGGATACCGCCCCGGTGATCGTCAGCGCCGAAGCCGTATTGCGTGAATGGCTGACCGAGCATGCACCGAACCTGGGCGCCGTGCCGGTGGAGCATTTGTGGGCGATTCGCGAGCGGATCCTCAACAGCGAACCAAGCCTCAAGCACCGCATCAGCGCCCTGCGCCGCCGAGTCTTGTTCCACGCGCTGGAAGAGGCCGGTTACGACCAGGGTCAGGCTTCAGACCTGGCCGATCAGAGTTTTGAAGTGTTTCTGCATGCGCGGCATCAGCTGGAAATCTTCCCGGAGGTGCAACCGACCCTGGAGGCGCTGGCCAATCACTATGCCCTTGGCGTGGTCACCAATGGCAACGCCGATGTGCGCCGGCTCGGGCTGGCGGATTACTTCAAGTTTGCCTTGTGCGCCGAAGACATCGGCATCGGCAAACCGGATGCGCTACTGTTTCATGAAGCGTTGCTGCGGGGCGGCGCGACTGCCGAAACAGCGGTACATATCGGCGATCATCCCGGCGATGACATTGCCGGCGCCCAGCAGGCGGGATTGCGGGCGATCTGGTTTAACCCGGCCGGCAAGGTTTGGGAAGCCGAAAAGGCACCGGATGCCGAGATTCGCAGCTTGACCGAGTTGCCGGGGTTATTGGCCCTCTGGAACGCCCAACACTAACCTTGAGATCACCGATATTCCCCTTGTGGGAGTGAGCCTGCTCGCGATAGCGGAGTGACATTCAGTATTTATATTGCCTGACACACCGCTATCGCGAGCAGGCTCACTCCCACAGGGGATCGACGCAGGCTCAAAAGTTTTGTTTTACCCATGAAAAAGCCCGCAGCGACGGCGGGCTTTTTCAGCAAGCAAGCGGCGGCCTCAGATAGGCCGGCTGCCGTACTTGTTGTCAGGCTTCTTGGGCGGATCGGCGACCACATTGGCCTCCACTTCCTGCACCTTGCCACCCTTGGCCAGGAACTCTTCCATGGCCCGCGCCAGAGCATCACGCTCCTTGTTTTTCGCTTCGACGCTCGGCAGCTCATCGACCGACACCGCTGCCTTGGCTTTGCCTTTAGCGGTCGGAACGGGCGCTTCACCGCCATCGTCGTCAGCAACGTCTTCCGCTGCTGTTTCCAGACCTTCTTCGGTTTCGTCGTCGTCGCCTACTTCGAGGTCGTCGTTTTCCAGATCATCGTCGCTCATGTTCTACCTCATGACTTGCGAAAAGCAGATTAGTTATAGCCCAGCTTCGCCGTCTGTCGACGGCTGCCGGAAAAAAATCAACCACCGCTGGTAACCAGCAGTTTTATGCCTCTTCACCGTGCACGGTGGCGAGGACTTTACGGGCACCGCCAAAATCACGGTGCTCGCCCAGATAAACGCCTTGCCAGGTTCCCAGCGCCAGTCGGCCTGCCGAAATCGGCAAACTGAGCTGACAGCCAAGTACGCTGGCCTTGAAGTGCGCCGGGAGGTCGTCCAGGCCTTCGTCGTTATGCTCATAGCCGTCTGTTCCTTGTGGGATCAGACGATTGAAAAATCGTTCGAAGTCGCGACGTACCGCCGGATCGGCGTTCTCGTTGATGGTCAACGAGGCCGAGGTATGCTGCAGCCACAAATGCAACAGACCGACCCGACATGCCTTGAGTTCAGGCAAGCCGGCGAGTAACTCGTCCGTTACCAGATGAAAGCCCCGGGGCCTCGCCCGCAGGGTAATCAGAGTCTGTCGCCACATACAGTTCTCCGCACGTTCGGGGCGCATTCTAGCGCGCTCTGGGAAAAAACAAAGGCCCTAATATTCCTTCTATCATGTAAGCCATTGGCCGCAGAAAAACGCTCGTCATAAACGCCTCTAAACGTGTACGAAAAAACCTTTCAGCAGTTCCTTCACTGACAAACTTCAGACAAAAAAATGCCCGGCAAGCCGGGCAAATTTTTTATGCGCGTGCTTACAAGTTGTAGCCGCGTTCGTTGTGGAGTGCCAGATCGATGCCGACAGCCTCTTCTTCTTCGGTAATACGCAGCCCCATGACGGCGTCCAGGACCTTGAGGATGATGAACGTGACGATCGCGGTGTAGATCACCGTGAAGCCCACGCCTTTGCACTGAATCCAGACTTGTGCACCAATGTCGGTCACGGTACCGAAGCCACCAAGAGCCGGTGCCGCGAACACACCCGTCAGGATTGCGCCGAGAATACCGCCGATGCCGTGCACGCCGAAGGCATCCAGGGAGTCGTCATAACCGAGTTTGCGTTTCAGGGTGGTGGCGCAGAAGAAGCACACCACGCCGGCTGCCAGACCGATGACCAATGCGCCCATCGGGCCCACGGTGCCAGCGGCTGGCGTAATCGCAACCAGACCGGCCACAACACCCGATGCAATACCCAAAGCACTTGGTTTGCCGTGTGTGATCCACTCGGCGAACATCCAGCCCAATGCAGCGGCGGCGGTTGCGATCTGGGTCACCAGCATCGCCATACCGGCAGTGCCGTTGGCGGCGGCAGCGGAACCGGCGTTGAAGCCAAACCAGCCGAACCACAGCATCGCGGCGCCCATCAGGGTGTAACCGAGGTTGTGCGGCGCCATCGGGGTGGTCGGGAAGCCTTTGCGCTTGCCCAGTACCAGGCAGGCAATCAGACCGGCCACACCGGCGTTGATGTGCACCACGGTGCCGCCAGCGAAGTCCAGCACGCCCCAGTCCCACATCAGGCCGCCGTTACCGGACCAGACCATGTGCGCGATCGGTGCATAAACCAGGGTGAACCAGACGCCCATGAAGATCAGCATGGCGGAGAACTTCATCCGCTCGGCGAAGGCACCGACGATCAACGCAGGGGTGATGATGGCGAAGGTCATCTGGAAGGTGATGAACACCGCTTCAGGGAACAGCGCCGCCGGCCCGGTCAGGCTCGAAGGCGTGACACCGGCAAGGAACGCCTTGCCCATGCCGCCGAAGAATGAATTGAAGTTGACGACGCCCTGTTCCATGCCGGTGGTGTCGAACGCAATGCTGTAGCCATAAATGACCCACAGGATGCTGATCAAGCCGGTAATGGCGAAGCACTGCATCATCACGGAAAGAATGTTTTTCGAACGAACCATGCCGCCGTAGAACAGCGCGAGGCCGGGAATGGTCATGAACAGCACAAGGGCTGTCGAGGTCATCATCCAGGCGGTGTCGCCGGAGTTGAGGACTGGGGCCGCCACTTCGTCTGCCGCCATAGCCAGGCTGGGCATTACGAGGGACAACAGGGCTCCTAGCCCTGCGAATTTACGCAGAGTCATATTGTTTTCTCCTGGGGCGTTGGGTTTGTGGCGGCTTAGATTGCGTCGGTATCGGTTTCGCCGGTACGGATGCGAATCGCCTGTTCCAGATTGACCACGAAGATCTTGCCGTCACCGATCTTGCCGGTGTTGGCGGCCTTGGTTATCGCCTCGATAACCCGGTCCAGATCCTTGTCGTCAATGGCGACATCGATTTTCACCTTGGGCAGGAAATCGACCACGTACTCCGCGCCGCGATACAGCTCGGTGTGACCCTTCTGCCGACCGAAGCCTTTGACTTCAGTAACGGTAATGCCCTGCACGCCGATCTCGGACAGCGACTCGCGTACGTCGTCCAGTTTGAACGGCTTGATGATGGCAGTGACTAGCTTCATGAAAACTCTCTCCCGAATTGGTGGACTTGCCCCAGGAAAACAAACCCGACTCAAGTCTAAGCGCAGTGCCTGGCTTTGTAACGCATCGTCGGCCTTACCTGCCCGTCCGACGCCTGCTAACCACTCCGCACGAAACACTTCCCCCGTTCCGTTTGGCGCACTGCATTTCGTCACAGTGACTGCATCAGTGCATGGGTCACTAGGCACTAAGCAGAAAGCTTGCCATCTCCACAAAGCTCCCTGTTTTCAGGCCTTTAGCCGCTGAACCCTGCCACTTCACCGCCACTCCCGCTGCGTTACGCACAACAACAGTGCGATGCCATCCGTCCGCATGCGCGAAAAGCGTGCATGACTTCCTGTCGGGATTGACTATAGACACTGCGTGATACACTGCCCGCCATTGTTTGACAGGACATTACCCATGCTCGCGCCCAAAGACTTCCTCGACGCCCTGAGCGGCACCGCCTCCCGCCTCTTCAGCGGCGATACCCCATTGCCGAAAAGCGAAATCGAAAGCCAGTTCAAGGCTTTGTTGCAGAGTGGCTTCAGCAAGCTGGATCTGGTGAGCCGGGAAGAGTTTGATAGCCAGATGGTCGTACTGGCACGCACCCGCGCACGGTTGGAGAGCCTTGAGGCGAAAGTGGCGGAGCTTGAAGCGAAGCTCAACCCACCTGCCGAGTAACATAATTCCCCGCGCGCGGCGCGGGGCAATACCGCAATAAAGAAGAGATGTTCAAGATGAGGGCATGTTGCAGTGCCTAGCTAACGCAATAGAGTTTGGCGAGCAAATAGTCGACCATGACTTTCAGTTTTTGCGAACCGTGCTTGTTTGGTTGATACAACAACCATGCCATACCTTGTGAGGCACCCACGTAATCCCAACTTGTCAGCACGGTATGTAAGCGCATCTCTTTAATAGCCTGGTCCGCCACAGCAACCGGCAGGCAAGCGACGCCGAGATTACTCAACGTAGCCTCAAGAACGGCTTCGCTGTCATTCGAGCAATAACGCCCCTTCACGCCGATCTGAAACTTTTCCGCACCTTTTTTAAATTCCCACTTCTCTCCGGCAGAGTCCTCAGACATGACAATGCAACTGTGCATCGCCAGGTCAGAGGGGTGCAACGGAACCCCGAATTCATCAATGTATTCAGGCGATGCGCATAGGATATAACCGACCTTGAACAACTTCCGCCCAATCAAACCCAGTGGTGGAGAATCGGTAATTCTGATACTGAGATCTATCTCGCTGGAGATGAGATTAATCTCCGAGTTATCAAATATGAACTGAACATTGATATCAGGATATTTACGCAGAAACTCAGGAACAAGTTGATTGCAGATATTATTCATCATTTTCGGAGCGCTGACCCTGATCAAGCCTTGCGGTCTCACCAGTTCATCTTTTAACTCAAATACTCTGGAAGATGAGTGCAGCACTGCTTTGCAGTGTGAATAAATCTTGGCGCCGTCTTCATTTACTTTCAGATGTCGCGTGCTACGCTCCAATAAGCGCAATGACAGAGCTCGCTCTAACTTTGATATCTGCCGACTCACGGCTGAGGCCGAAACTCCCAGTTTCGTAGAGGCATCAACAAAACTACCTGTCTCTACAACGACTGCAAAAGCGGCCATGTAAGGGAGCATTTCAATATGACCTTTATGCATATAGATTCTCAATCCTTCGGGAAGCTGTTTAAAATCTGCGGACTGACAACGGGTTCGACACTCGTGTTCAGCCATAACGAGAGGCAGTGGTCAATAATTTTTAATCGAAGCTAAGTTTGACAGCGTGCCCCGAAGGCCGTTGTCTTTATTAATTAAGTCGCAAGCCCCTTGCAGACTAATAACAAGGGGATCAAGCCCTCCATTGACTAAAATGGCGACTTCAGCGCCTCATTCACTATGTGCAAACGTTTGCTTTTTTGAAACCTCTCAATGAAACAGATGAAGAATAATCGCACCCAGGAGCACCAGAACAATTCCTGCCACTTGGACCTTGCCAAGCCGCTCTTTGAAAAACAGATAACCCAACACTGCAGCAATACCTCCTGACAAGGTGCTGATGACTGTCACCACCGATACCGAACCGTTAATGGCTCCAAACGAAAATGCCGAGAACCCACCAAGGTTCAATAAACTAGCACTTGTGAGCGTACCAACGCTTTTTACCGAGGGTAGCTTCAGCCCCGACTCCACCCTTAAGACTAGGAAAAACAAGATAAACAGTCCAACGGCATAACCCAGCCATAACATGGTAATCGGGCCTAATGTCGGTAGTGTGTACTTACCTTGAATCCAGAAACTTGCGCCATATAACAATGCTGCGAGCAACCCATACACAATGGACACTTTGTTTTGGCGCTTCACCTTTCCATCCGCGTTATCGTGGGCGCTTGTCAGCAGGACCCCCGTCACACACACAGCGATTCCGAGGAATTGGCTAAGCACAATAATATCGCCGCTTGCCCAGGCAAATGCAGTCGTAAACACTCCATAGGATTTCACCAGCGGTGCAACAATCGCGGCCTTGCCCAATGAGAAGGCTTTGGACAGTGCGAGAGCGCCTGCGACTGTAAAAATCGCGGCAAGGGCACCAAGGAACCAAACTTGCAACGGCGCCGACATGGACTTGATGAGATAAACCGGGTAGAGCAGCAGGAGAGCGCTCATCAAAACAAAACCCAGCGCCTGACCGAAAAATACCGCTCGTTTTACGCCAACAGCCCGTGCGTTTAAACCGACTAGAAAGTCAGTTCCGCCCCAAAACAAGGCAGCAACTAATCCCATTAATATGTCCAAAACCGTCTTCCTTTTTTTTGGATCCAATTTTATTTTCGCCTTAAAAATAGACTGAACCCAATAAAAAAGTCAAACATTTTTATCAGTCATCACTAACTTTAGATATAACCCGTATACGCAGCGAACGTTGCATCCACACATTCAATAGTGGCATGGTCATGACGGTGGATACCAATGCAATAACTAGTAACACACTATAAGTAGTCGCTGACAAAACACCTAATTCAAGACCAATGCTCAACACTACCAATTCAACTAGCCCCTTCGTATTCATTAACACGCCTACTTCCATTGCCGTTGCGGAAGGCAGACCGCATATTCTTGCGCCCCAATACGTACCGCCAATTTTTCCAAAAAAACTGCCAACAACAAACAGTCCCAACCACCACCAGACACTGCTCTCGGAAAAAGAACCAAACGACGCTTGAAGTCCAGAATAAGCAAAGAATAAAGGCGTCAAAAACGTACCAGAGAATCGCCCTATTACATTTTCCCAGTTAAGTTGCAAACACGGGACTTTGCAGAAGACGTACGCAGCCACTATGGCTCCAATGGCTTGGTGAAAGCCAAGTCTTGCGGTTATTTCTGCGCTGATCAAACAGTAGCAGAACGCAATAGATAATTGAACGCTAACTCCGCCAGTCGAGTTCATGAGGCGCCAATTCAATATAAGAGGCCGTACCATATAAAAGGACAACAGGAAGAATGCGATCAATAATAGCGTCTTGATCAAGGAGTCGAGAAGGTCCGTCGCCCCCATCGAATGAAAAGAAACCAGAAGAGCCACACCTAGCCAGGCAAATACATCGGTATAGATCGCCGAGGACAATGCATATGAAGCGGATTCAGCGTTGATGTTAGTGGCGTCGGCAATGATCCGTACTAATACCGGCAGCGCCGTGACCGAAAGTGCCAAGCCACAGAACAGTGTGTACGACCAGAGCGCCTTGTCCGGAGCCAAATCCTTTTTTGAAAGGACCGCAATAACACAACCGATCAGAAATGATAAAAGCATGCCAAAGAGCGCGATCGTAATGGGCGCGAACTTCGCTGCTGCTCCCTCGCCGGAGCGTTGAGCAGGCATGTGCCAGGCAATTTCAAACATTAAAAGCACTAACCCAAGCTCCGCCAGCACTTTCAAGTTACGCAGCGATTCGGTGAAAAACAAAAACTCAGAAAAAATGGGGGAAAGCGCTCCTAATACGGAAGGTCCCAACAAAATACCCGCAGTGATTTCACCGATGACGCGGCTCTGACCGAGTTTTTCTGCCATCCGGCCGAGCAATATGGAAACACCTAGAATCAGACAGACTTGAAGCATCCAATGCGACATGAACTTCTCCTGCAAACAATCGCTACAACCTGGTATGTCCTACTCAAAACAAGCACGCGGCTGCCCGACGCAACCGCTCTCGTATCAGGAGTAATGCAGCCGCAGTGTTTCGTGTACAAATCTCGAATGCTCAGCGAGCACCTTGGGATCCTCGTGGACAAGGTAAACAAACCCCCACGTAGACAGGAAGTCCTGAGTATCCTCGATATACTCCCCTTCCTTTACCAACAGCGCCAGATCGTGCACGGAGGACAATTTAGAGACAGCTTCCAATCCCGTTATCGACTTGATTTCACCAGCCTGCGTATTGATAAGGCAACAAATACAAAAGTGCTTTGAATAGTCGATATCAGCCAAATCAACCATCTCCCGCCCCAGAAAAATATCCAAGTTCAGGCTGTAGCAGTTCAGGCCAGTGCATGCTTCTATCAGTGAAGGGACATTCGCACCGGGTAGGCGCCCGTTCTGTTCAATGATGAAGTGGCCTTTATCATTGATTTTGAACTCGATATCGTTAATTCCAAAATCGGCCTCCAACGCCTCGTTCACTTGATTGATATAGGCAAAAGCCTCAATCGCCTTTACATTCAGGGGCGGAAGGGATCGTATGTTTTTATAAATGCTGGGGTTGTTACCGATGCTGATTTTTTCGTATTCTGCGAAGCATAGAATCTTCTTTTTTTTTCTTTTTCCAAAATTTGCCGTAGCGATAAAATACTCAGGACCTTCGATAAATTCCTCAATAAGTGCACCACACTCCTCCTCCACATGCCCTTCATTGGCAGATTCAATCGCTGCCAGCGCCTTATATACGTCAGCGCGATCATGACAAACCTTGACGTTCTTGCTGCCCGTGCCTTGACTTGGCTTGACCACTGCGGGAAACGCCAACAACGCCAATTCACTGTTGAGCATTTGATCGAGTGACACTTCCACAGATTGCGTTGCGGAAACTCCCTGCAGTCGAAGTCGTTGCTTCATCGCATACTTGTTGGCTCTCGCTTGCCGCGTCGCGACCGGATTACCGACGAGCGCAAAATGCTGCGCGAGCTGGTCAGTGAACTTGAGTGCCGAATCCGAACCCGGAATGATGGCCTTGACGTTAAGGCTGGAAAGTTTCTCCACTGCTTCATCAAAACTGTAAGCCTTGATGGATTGACTGAACCCTTCACAACTGTGCAAACGATCAAGCAATCCCGGGAACCTGTCACGCGTTGTCAGGGCGATAGAGTGGAAGCCCTTCTCGCCTATTTCACGGCCATAACGGCGACCGGAACTCACTGGGTCAATGACCACGATAGAGGCTGCTGGCGTCTTCATCAGATTCCCCGCATGGCGTCATACATGTATCGGTAGTAACGAACGGCGACGTTGTAGCGAATCATCACGCCCATGGCCAGTTCCTGAATAACCTCGGCTCCACCTTTGGAATAGTGCTGCAACACCGTATCGAACCACGCTTCACTGTGATGGGTATCAATACCGATATGCGCCTTGTGGTATGCAATCACTTCCTTGGGTTGTTCGAGACGCTCCAACGCCTGAGTGGTGGCACCAAAACGTGTCGGAGCAGATCCCTCAACCAAGCCCATTGCGCCAATCAAACGCATGTTGTATTCGCGGCGCACAGCCCACATTAGGAGAATGTTGCCATTCATCAAACATTCTTTAGGCGGAATCTCGGGAGTAATGTTTTTTTGCGCCAATATATTGCGCATATAAGCTGAAGAGGTTTTGAACATGGAGGTGTGAACAAAGTCGAAATTACCGTTCCCCATTTCGTCCCAATAATTTTCACCCGCGACCATTTTGCAATTGATCGGCATACCCAGCTGCACGACAGCCATCAAGTCATCGAAAGAGCCGTCGACCATTTCTTCCATGCAGATGTAATAAGCTACTTGCTCAAGCGTCGCGCTGTTTTTCATATAATCGACAAAAAAGTCAATATCCTCATTGATCTTCTTTTCGCAATCCAGATACCAGGTCAGAAAATTTTCTCGGGTTGTTGGTAATTCTCGGAGATCAACTTTCAGCTCTTCTGCATGACTCCACTCATCTTCGATGCCTTCTACACTCGCCCGTCGAGAATGGAGAAACTTACCTTGGCCCACCAGCGCAGCCGGATCATTCAAGAAATCGCGGTAATAATCAGCCATAAACTGCTGACTTTCACGTTGTTCAAAATCCATTTTCAGCTCCCTCAGTAAATAACGATTGGCAGTGCACTGGACTTGAGGTCAAACGCCTGATGGGAAGGTCCGAGTTCATAAAGGATCTGCATTTTTTGATGCGCCTCACTCAGTGTGGGAGTATGCCCCTCATCCACCCACCACAGTACGACCCGTGGCTTGGTAATCGGTATGAACCATTCACCGCCTCGTTTTCTAAACTCGTTATGGGGTGTCTTGTACAAAAAGTCCTTTAACGCTTCTGGGCTTTTCCATAATGAAAGCGTGTAAAGATATCCTTCTCCCCATAACTCATCCAAGAGTGTCTGATCTTCATTCAATTCACGCCAGATGAATCCGGGGTGTTGTTCTGCAAGATTGTTAACGTATCGAACGGACTCATAAAATCCGGTCATGAGAGGGTTGTCCTTTCGATAACGCGGTTGCACAAGATCAAACTGCGCCAAGACTGCCATCAACTGTGATCCCACATCTGAACTTCAATAATGTTTCGATCAGGGTCTCGCACATACACAAACGTGCAAACCCCAACGCCGTCGATTACCTGGCTGACTAGTTTTCCAAGCATCCAGCCACCTGCCCTTATTACTTTCGAACAGGTATCGTCCAAATTCGATACTTCGAATGCTAGGTGAGTCAGGCCTTTTGAATTGGCGTAAGCCACTTCTCGCTCTTGATTTTCGACATACTGGAATATCTCCAGAGTAGGCCCCTCAGGGCCGTAACCCGGCAGTTGCAGATGCACACCTTCGAGCTGGGCATTTGCAACGCCCGTGCCCCCGGAAATATTCACTCCTGACAAATATCGTACGGGCCCTACCTGTTCACAATCAAAAACATCTGAATAAAATCTGGCAATCTTTTTCCAATCAGACGCAATGAGATTAGTATGGGTATATTTAACTGTATTCATTATCAGCCGTCCGACTTCTTGCTCAATCGCGAAAAACGAAAGTCTCGTGTTCCACATGACGATCAACGTCGCGAGCGCGCTCCCACGTTGTGTTCAGAATGATCCGACGGACATCTTGAGTCAGTGGTTTTACTCGGTGCAACGTAGTATCTGCCTTGAGTAAATAGACATCACCCGTCATATGAAAATAGGAATCGATGGTATTTTCTACCAGTAAGTTTTCAATTCTGGAATTCTTTTTGTCCCAGTTGGTATGCGGGACACACTCGAGCAAACCGCCGCTGTCAATGCTCGGAGCTTCGACAATCCAGATAATGGTGTAAGGGTAATCGCCCCAATGCCAGCCATGGGTATCGCCCGATTTGTGCTGGCTGTTGATAATATAGTTATCCCACTTCCAAGGCGTCGGTATTACCTCTTCCTTGACAATATTGGAAATTAGGCTCATCAGATATTTCGAATTATAGGCCAGGGGAATGTACCTGCCGAACTCTTCGATATTATCTCGACTTACGTTACTCAAATAGCGCGGTGTATTGCCGGTAGACTCGATCAGGAAATCACGACGCTTGGCGTGATTAGCCATGAGAAACTTCACGTCAGCCATGATTTAATCGCGGACCATAGGATCAACCAAATGATTTATTTTCAAATAGCCGTCGCGTGCAAATCGATGCTGCTCCCAGAAAAAGTCGCGATCCTTATAGGGATCACTGTCAAGAATTTCCAAATGAGATTGATCAACATCTATAACATCCAAACTCACAGACATCACTAACTCCTTTACGTTAGTTGGCAACATTAACAATTTGTTGCGACACCAATGATCCTATCCAGCTTTCAACGTGGGATAAACACAAGCAGCGGAACTACTGTCATTCGTGAAATGAAGTAATACAGGCCAATGTCCGGCGCCGATACTGGCCGTATAAATTTTAAATAATTATTTGCAACATCCTGAAGTATATCCAGCTATCGAATTACCAGCGAACCGACAACCTCGACCTATGCTTTCTAAACCGCAGGAAGCGGTCCTCGTCAGCTCAAGGAACGACCATGTCCCTCTCCATCGTCCACAGCCGCGCCCAGATTGGCGTGGAAGCACCCGCCGTTACCGTAGAAGTGCACCTGGCCAACGGCTTGCCGTCGCTGACCATGGTCGGGCTGCCCGAGGCGGCGGTGAAGGAAAGCAAGGACCGGGTGCGTAGCGCGATCATCAATTCGGGCCTGCAATTTCCGGCACGGCGCATCACCTTGAATCTCGCCCCTGCCGATTTGCCAAAGGACGGCGGGAGGTTCGATCTGGCGATTGCATTGGGGATTCTGTCGGCCAGTGTGCAGGTACCGACTTTGACGCTGGATGATGTGGAGTGTCTTGGGGAGTTGGCGCTATCGGGTGCGGTGCGGGCGGTTCGCGGGGTGTTGCCGGCGGCGCTGGCGGCGCGCAAGGCCGGGCGCACGCTGGTAGTGCCGCGGGCGAATGCCGAGGAGGCCTGCCTGGCTTCGGGGTTGAAGGTGATTGCGGTGGATCATTTGCTGGAAGCGGTCGCGCATTTCAATGGCCACACGCCCATCGCCCCCTATGCGTCCAACGGTTTGCTCTACGCCAGCAAACCCTATCCAGACTTGAACGAAGTGCAGGGGCAACTTGCGGCCAAGCGAGCCTTGCTGATTGCGGCGGCGGGTGCTCATAACTTGCTGTTCAGCGGTCCACCGGGGACGGGGAAAACGTTGTTGGCGAGTCGTTTGCCAGGGCTGTTACCGCCATTGGCCGAGAGCGAAGCACTGGAAGTCGCGGCAATTCAATCGGTCGCCAGTTGTGTGCCGTTGAGTCATTGGCCACAGCGTCCCTTCCGACAGCCGCACCACTCCGCTTCAGGCCCGGCACTGGTGGGCGGTGGCTCGAAACCACAACCCGGCGAAATCACCCTCGCCCATCATGGCGTGCTGTTCCTCGATGAGCTTCCGGAATTTGATCGCAAGGTATTGGAGGTATTGAGAGAGCCACTGGAATCCGGCCACATCGTGATTTCCCGCGCCAAGGACCGCGTACGCTTCCCGGCACGCTTTCAACTGGTCGCGGCGATGAATCCCTGCCCCTGTGGATATCTTGGCGAGCCCAGTGGTAAATGCAGTTGTACGCCGGACATGGTCCAGCGTTACCGCAACAAGCTGTCGGGGCCACTGCTGGACCGCATCGATCTGCACCTGACCGTCGCTCGCGAAGCCACGGCGTTGAATCCTGCGTTAAAACCCGGTGACGACACTGCCACCGCCGCCGAGTTGGTGGCCGATGCACGAGAACGCCAACAAACGCGCCAGGGCTGCGCCAATGCGTTCCTCGATTTGCCGGGCCTGCGCAGACACTGCAAGTTATCCACAGTCGACGAAACCTGGCTGGAAACAGCGTGTGAACGGCTGACCTTGTCCCTTCGAGCGGCCCATCGACTGCTCAAGGTGGCTCGCACCTTGGCGGACCTTGAGCAAGTCGAAGGCATTACCCGTGAACACTTGGCCGAAGCGCTGCAATATCGGCCGACAACACTCTAGCCGGCGTCACCCCTTGGTCAGATCAACCAACGGCGTCTGCCGCACCTCAGTCTCCCGCCCACCCTGAATCTCGCTCACCCGCTTCAACGCCTTATCCACAGCCGCCTTATCCGCCAACAAGCTGTAGCTGATCCCGAACTGCTTCTGTTCCTTCGGCCCAATCGTCGGCACCAGGTTCAGTGGCCGTTGATACCGGCGGTTGTAGGAAAAACTCGTCCCTGGCTCCAGCCCCGTGACATAGCCCTGCCCTTGGGTATCGGTGTTTTTCCACAGGGAGAACACGGGCAGTGTTTGAGTGTTGAAGCCGACCGAAACCCCCAGGCTGCCGGCCTTGTTATGCAGCACGGTCAACGTATCGCCCTTGGCATCGGCGTACGGCACTACGTTGTAAACCGTTTCGTCGTAATCCTTGGTCGGTGCGCGGTAAGTTTGCCAGTCCGGCAGATCGCCTTTGGCCTTGTCGTTGAACGGCGACACCTGTTTCACCGGCGCGGCGAAGCGGGCGCCCTGTTCCAGGAACGGCGTGCTGAAGTTGCTGTGGTACAGCGCCTGGTATTCCTTCGGATAGTCGCCGTTATTGGTCAGGGTGTCGTTAAGGGCGAACGCTACGCTGCCGGGCTCGGTGACCAGTTCGGTCGCGACGGAGAAGTCGACTTTCTTGAACGCCTGTTCTTTCAGCTCGCCGCGCAGGGTGATGGCGTACGGCGGTTTTTCATCGATGTGCAGGGTGACTTTGTTCGCGGGGATGTTGGCGGCGCGACCGTGCAGGGTCAGCAGTTCGCCGTTGTCGATGCCGGGGTGGCCGACCCATTCGTAGCCGCAGCGGGTGACTAGTTCGTTGAAACCTTCCAGCCAGCCCAGGCCACCGCGGCCGTTGAGTTCGATGAAGGATGGATTGACCACTTCCTTGACCGGCGAATCCCAGCCCATGCGCACATCGCCGACCGAGGCCTGCAGGACATTCATGCCACGAGTCGGCACCACCGAGAGTTTCATCGTGCCGTTATCGATGTCGACGATGCTGACCCCCTCCTGCCGACCACCGTGCAAGGTGCGCAGGGTGACGCTGAAGGGTTTGTCGGTTTTTACGCCGAGTTGCTGGCTGGTGATTTGCCAGTTCTGGGCGGCTTTGTCGGTGTCGAGCAAAAAATAGTCCCAGGCCGTGGCTTGGGAAGCAGCGGACAGTGCGCTGAGGGCAACGAAGAGTTTGAGCGGGGTCATGGCAGCAGCCTTTCTTGGAGTTGTGCCATTTTTATAGACTTGAAGAAACGTTTCAGCAAGCACAAAAACAGAGACATTGGTGCTAAATGCCAAGGAAGACGACTAGAGAGGAATTGATTCGCAGATTTGCGACAAATCGGCAATTGAGTCGATGCCATCGCGAGCAGGCTCACTCCCACATTGGATCGACGGTGAACACAGAATTTGTGAACAACCGAGATCAAATGTGGGAGTGAGCCTGCTCGCGATGGCGATTTCAGAGGCGCCTTAACGAAACCGGTCAACCTCATGGCGCAAGTCCGCCGCAAGCTTCTCCAGCTCTTTGGCCGTCACAGCCAGGTTCGACACGACTTCTCGCTGCTCACTGTTCGCCAAGGCGATGCTTTGCAGATTGCTGCTGAGCAGGGTCGCGGTGCTGCTTTGTTCCTGGGTCGCGGTGGTGATGGCGGCGAATTGCTGCCCGGCCGAACGGCTTTGTTCGTCAATCCGCGCCAGCGCCGAAGCGACGTTGGCGTTGCGCGACAGGCCTTCCTGCATCAGCAAGTTGCCCTGCTCCATGGTGCTGATGGCATTCCCGGTTTCCAGCTGAATGCTCTGGATCATCCCGGAAATCTCGTCCGTCGCCTGGCGGGTGCGCGACGCCAGGTTACGAACTTCATCAGCCACGACGGCAAAACCACGCCCCTGCTCGCCGGCGCGCGCGGCTTCGATGGCGGCGTTGAGCGCCAGCAAGTTGGTTTGCTCAGCGATCGAGGTAATCACCCCGACAATGCCGCCGATTTCCTGGGAGCGCTGGCCCAAGGTATTGATCACCGTCGCCGTGCTGTTCAGCGCGCCAGCGATTTGCTCCAGGGACGAGGACGCTTCGTCCATCGACGTACGACCGATCTGGGTTTGTTGTGCGTTTTCTTGAGCCAGACGCTGAGTGCTGCCCATGTTGTCGGCAATGTTCAAGGACGTGGCGCTGAACTCTTCCACCGCGCCGGCCATGCTGGTGATTTCGCCCGACTGCTGCTCCATCCCTTCATAGGCGCCACCGGAGAGACCGGACAAGGCCTGGGCACGGCTGTTGACCTCTTGCGAGGCCTTGCGGATGTGCTCGACCATGGTCGACAGCGCCTGGCTCATCTGGTTGAACGCACGGGCCAACTGGCCGATTTCGTCGTTGCTCGATACGTTCAGCCGCACGCTCAAATCACCGGCGCCCAAGGCTTCGGCTTGTCGCACCAGATCACCCAAAGGGGCGAGTTTGCTGCGTAGCAACCAGACTGCCGAGCCCACAGCGATCAACATCGCCAGTAGACTGCCAATCGCCAATTGAATGCCGACACTCCACGTCACGGCACGGATTTCAGTTTTCGGCATGCTCGCCACGACCGACCATGGACCGTCTTCAAACGGTACGGCAATGCTGTAGAAATCTTCGGCCTTGTCGCTCCAGAACTCGCCCTTGCCCGGAGTCTTCACCAGGCTGTTGATCGCGGGGACAGCCCGCTCCAGTGCTTGCACGCCGGCGATCGGCACCAGCCATTTGTTCTGCTCATCAAGCAACGCCAGAGAGCCGCTCTGGCCGATGCGGAAGCGCTTGAGGTTGGCGAACTGCGCGTTCTGCGCGTCGGTGTAGTCGAATCCTACGTACAACACGGCAATGACCTTACCGCTGCTGTCCCGTACGGGGGTGTACTGCGACATGTAGAAGCGTTCGAAAAGCAACGACCGACCGACGAAACTCTGCCCCGCCATCAAACGGCCGTATGCCGGGTTCGCGTGATCGAGCACGGTGCCGATAGCCCGGTTGCCGTCCTGTTTGCTCACATTGGTGCTGACCCGAATGAAGTCGTCGCCGCTGCGCACGAACACCGTGGCGACACCCGCCGTCATTTGCTTGAACTCATCGACTTCCTTGAAGTTGTTGTTCAACACTTCGGCGCCCAGATGCAGACCCGGCGTCTGGATGCCCGCCACGGTTACCGGCTCGTCCGGATGCACGCTCAGCCCCGCGTTGAAGCGTTTCTCGAACAGGCCGGCCAGACGCTGGGTGCTTTCACGCAATGTGCCGTGAAAGGTGCTCAATTGATCGGCCAGCAACCGGGCTTCACTGGCCAGGTGCTCTTCGCGGGTGGCGAGGTTGGCGGTGTCCAGCGAACGCAGGGCGAACACGGTACTGCCACTGATGACAATCGCCAGTATCACGGCAAGCGCAAGACCAAGCTGTGAGGCGATCCGGGCACGAGGTTGAGACATGACAGCTCCTGGCCGAGCGACCGGATCTTCCTTGATCTGGCTGCACACTCAGCAAAATTCTAATAATGGGAATTGCGTCGAACCTGCACGAAGGTTCCACCTGCATTTTCGGCGGGCAATCGGATTACTTGAGTATTGGTACTCGCACAACCTTCTTACCGACGGGTTTTCTTCGAATAGTTACAAACAGAATTCTCACCAGTCATCGGTGCGCGCAAGCTCTCGAAATAGACGGCTCGCCGTCAGAAACCGACTGTTGGTCGGTCTGGCGGTCGCAGGAATACTAATCTTTCAGGGCAAGGCCTGAATTTGTCGTGGTGGGCCGGCCTCCGAGTTGTTCCCGGCCCACCGCAGTACTCGATAGGAGGAATGAAAAATGGCCAATTTCGAGAAGAAAATGCCGGTACAGACCGACGATGAAAAAACCAGTCAGCAACCGACGGCTACATCAGACCCTTGGCGTCCTCTGGAAAAACTGCGCCAGCAGGTCGATCACCTGTTCGAAGACTTCAATCGTGGCTCGGGGCTGACGCCTTTTCGGCGAGGGCTGTTCGATGTCGAACCGTTCTGGAGTCGGGAATTTATCGGCCGCAGCCTGCCTGCGGTGGACATTACCGAGAAAGATGAAAGCTTCGAAATCACCGCTGAATTGCCAGGCATGGACCAGGAAAATATCGACATCAAATTGTCCAACGGCAATTTGATCATCAAGGGTGAAAAGAAGGAGGACAAGGAAGAAAAAAGAAAGGGCTATCACCTGTCAGAGCGTCACTATGGCGCCTTCGAGCGGGCATTCAGCCTGCCAAAAGGTGTCGATGGCGACAAGATCGAAGCCAAATTCAGCAATGGCGTACTGAGTATTTCGCTGCCGAAAAAGCCGGAAGCGATGAAAGCGGACAAAAAGGTGCAAATCAAATCCGGTTGAATTCGAGACAGCCCTCCCCGCCAGAAAAGCCCCTTGTCGGGAAGCCGGCACGGGGCTTTTTTGATGGGGTCTAAAAATAACCGGGCGGGCGCGGTTTTAATGCCAGTCAGTTGATGTGCATAAACCTGTGGGAGCGAGCCTGCTCGCGATGACAACGATACATTTAGCATCGATGTTGACTGACCCGCCGCCATCGCGAGCAGGCTCGCTCCCACAGGTTCAAGTGTTAAACCAGCATCAGGCGTGCGTGGCTCGTGTTTGACGACCCTGCGTTCTCATGCTGATGCTGAGCCAAGGCCATGAAAAAGAATGAGCAGTGGAATCTGTCCTACTTCGCGATCGCTTTTATCGTGCTGAGCCTCATGCAGATTTTCTTTGGCGAGCGCCAGGCGGTGCAGCCCCTCCCGTACAGCCAGTTTCTGCAATTACTGAACGAGCAAAAAGTCAGTGATTTGCAGGTCAACAAGGATCAGATCAGCGGCAAGTTGCAAGAACCCATCAACGGACGCGATCGATTCTCCACCGTGCGGGTCGATCCGGCGCTGGCGACAGAACTCTCTCAATCAGGCGCCAGTTTTACCGGAATCATCGAAAACACCTTTTTGAGCAGCCTGTTGGGCTGGCTCTTGCCCTTTGTCCTGATCATGGTGTTCTGGAATTTTCTGTTTCGCGGGATGGTGGACAAACAAGGTCTTGGCGGTTTGATGAATGTCGGTAAATCCCGGGCCAAGGTGTTTGTCGAACGCGACACTGGCGTGACCTTCGCCGATGTCGCGGGCATCGACGAAGCCAAGGCCGAGCTGGTGGAAATCGTCTCGTTTCTCAAGGACACGGCCCGATACGAACGCCTGGGCGCACACATTCCCAAGGGAACCTTGCTGGTCGGCCCGCCCGGCACCGGCAAGACGCTGGTGGCCAAAGCCATCGCCGGTGAAGCCGGTGTGCCATTTTTCTCGATCTCCGGCTCCGAGTTCGTCGAGATGTTCGTCGGGGTCGGTGCCGCCCGGGTCCGCGACCTTTTCGAACAGGCACGGCAGGCAGCACCCTGCATCATCTTCATCGATGAACTCGATGCGCTGGGCAAGATGCGCGGCGTCGGTACGCTGGGCGGCAATGACGAAAAAGAACAGACCCTCAACCAGTTACTGGCCGAGCTGGATGGCTTCGATCCCCGCGAGGGCGTGGTGTTGCTGGCGGCGACCAACCGGCCGGAGGTCCTCGACCCGGCGTTGTTGCGGGCCGGGCGCTTCGATCGGCAGATTCTGATCGACCGCCCCGACCGCAAAGGCCGGGAAGCAATCCTCAAGGTTCATCTCAAGAAAGTCATCGTGGAGTCAGGGCTCGATGGCGCACGTATCGCCGAGATCACCACCGGTTTCACCGGCGCCGACCTGGCCAATCTGGTTAACGAGGCGGCCATCGTCGCCACCCGACGTGGCGCTGAAGCGGTCAGCCTGAACGATTTCACCGCAGCGGTAGAACGCCTCATCGCGGGGCTCGAACGCAAGAGCAGCCTGCTCGATGCCGACGAGCGCCGAGTGGTGGCCTATCACGAAATGGGGCATGCCCTGGCCGCCAGCACGCTGCCGGCAATGGACCCTGTGCATAAAGTGTCGATTGTGCCCCGTGCCATCGGCTCGCTCGGCTATACCCTGCAACGACCGACCGAGGATCACTTCCTGATCAGTTGCCAGACCCTCAAGGACCGGATTGTCGTGCTGATGGCCGGGCGCGCCGCCGAAGATCTGGTCTATGGCCAGATCTCCACCGGGGCCGCCGATGATCTGGTCCGCGCGACCGATATCGCCCGGCAACTGATCACCCGGTTCGGCATGAGTGTCGAGCTCGGACAATCGGTGCTGGAACGGCAAAACGCAACGTACCTGGGAGACCGCATGGCCACGGTGGGCGAGAAGGATTATTCGGAGCAGACCGCCCGGGAAATCGACCTGGGTATCCGCGCCCTGCTCGATGAAGCCTACCAACGGGCCAAGGCGTTGCTGGAGAGTCGTCGGGCCGACCTGGATGAGGGGGCCCGCCTGTTGCTGGAAAAGGAAACCCTCACGCCGGAGGAATTCCCGCCTCTGCTGCCGTTAAAGCCAGCCCCGGCATTACCGCGACCGTGACGCGCCGATCAATCGTGGGCGGCGCAACAAGCGCGACGAGCCTGATTGACACGATAGCGGTGCAGATAGCGATAGTGCATTCGGTGTATTTATCAACGATGTCCGCCAACAACGCTAGGCTTACAAACATTGTGGTGACTATCGCCATTTTGCAGGGAGCGCAAAAATGGAAATCATTAACCGTCGGCAATCCCTCTCTTTCAAGAAGGCCCAGGGAGAACTGCCGCAATGAAGCTTTCCAATCATTACAAATGGACTGCCCTGGGCGCCATTACGCTGACCCTTTTCAGCGTACTGATATTTTTGCTGATCAAATCCTATACCTACGACACATCGACCTACTTCGAGTCGCGCGACTTCGTTCGCCAACTCAAACAGTTCGATGCCAACTGGAACGTGAAGATCCTGAGAGCAAAGATCGGCATGAACAACAATCTGCTTCTGGTAGCGCATCCTGAAGCAGAGCAACGATGGCAGAAGCTCGACGACCTCAACGCTGCCGGACCGCTTTCGACCCTTTGGCAATCCCGACGCCAGGGTTATCTGGATGCGGTGGAAAACAAAACCCGACTGGTCGAGCAATTCAAACAGCACAACACGGTATTGCGCACTTCACTGGATGCCCTGCCTGAACAGGAAGATGACATTCAGGCATTACTGGACAATAACAACCAGGATTTAACCGCCGCCTCAAACGTATTCGATCTCACGCTGGCAACCCTTGAGTACGCCCTCTATGTATCCCGTGACAAAGCCGACGAGATCGCCCATCAACTGAACGAACTCAACGAATACATCGACCAGCTGCCACTTGATCGGCGCCAGCCTTTTACTGCATTTGTCGAGCATGTAAACGCCATCGTTCGAGAGCAGCCCATCGTCAATGATCTGCTTGACCGCATCAGTGTGATTCCGGTCGCACAGCAACTGGACAGCATCAACGAATTATTGAACGAGACACAACGGCGCACTGGCGCGACAGACCGCCAATATCACCTTTATCTCGGAATATGCGCCGGCATCATGGCGCTGCTGTTGTTGTATCTGGCCGGCCGCCTGATTCGCAGTTATGCCCTGATCAACAAAATGAACAATGAATTGCAAACGGCAAACGAGCGATTGGAGCAACGCGTCGAGGAACGCACCCGCGAGTTGATCGAAGCCGAGCGCGAATTGGTCGATGCCGCGCGAATGGCCGGCATGGCTGAGATCGCCACCAATGTGTTGCACAACGTCGGCAATGTGCTGAACAGCGTTAACGTATCGGCAGATTTAATCACCCGCAAAATAGCGGTCAGCAAAACCCTGGGCCTGGGTAAAGCGGTAAACATGATGAACGAGCATGCCGACGACCTGGGGCAATTCATGACCTTCGATGAAAAAGGCAAACTGCTGCGCGGTTACTTCAATCAACTGGTCGACTCCATCGCGACCGAACAATCGAGCATCGTTGACGAACTATCACAACTCACCAAAAGCATCGATCACATCAAGGACATTGTTTCCACCCAACAGGCCTATGCCGGCGCCGCCAGGCTGGTCGAGCCGTTGAACGTCGTCGATCTGTTCGAGGACGCGCTACGCATGAATTCCGGGGCGTTGAGTCGCCATCATGTCGTTGTCACCAAGGACTACCAGGACACGCCGACGATCATCGGCGACAAACACCGACTGCTGTTGATCCTGATCAACCTGATCAGCAATGCCAAATATGCAATGTCCAAGATCAGCGATCGTCAGCGCCAGATGATACTGGGCGTCAAGATTGTCGATAACGCAACACTGCGCCTCAGCGTGGAAGATCAGGGCGAAGGGATCGCTGCCGAGAACATCACCCGCATCTTTAATCACGGCTTTACCACGCGTAAGGAAGGCCATGGTTTTGGCCTGCACAGTTGTGCGCTGGCGGCGGTAGAAATGAACGGGCATCTTCGCGTGCATAGCGATGGACCAGGCCACGGAGCGGTTTTCACCCTGGAGATTCCGCTGGAGACGGCGCATGCGTTGCAGGCTGCTGATGTGCCAGTCAGTTAAGCGCAGTCCGTGTGGGGCTTGCTCGCGAAGAGGGTCCAATTCGAAATCTGATTCCATCGCCATGGGTGACAACGAACCCGGCTGAGACCCAGAGGTCAAAGCAGGTGATGACGTCGCCAATGTTCAAAGGCCTCATTCAAGGGCGAAGTCAGTAGCTCACATACTTTAGGGTGCGCCGGATAGTTTCAGCAGGCTCGGATCGTTCCGAGGGGCAAGTGCTGACTGCTGACATCCAATGCTCCCGTATCGGAGTACTAACATGACTCAGTCAATGCGCTTCTTCCTATCGATCTTCCTCGCGACAGCATCATTGGCATCAGCGAGCCTCCTCAACACTGCAGGTGCGGCAACCGCCGAGGACCTGAATGCCGATTCCAAGCAAGCGTTGCAAACGCTTTACAAGGCGTCACCCGTTGCCAAAAACATTTCGCAGAATGCCAAAGCGATTCTTGTCTTCCCGAAAATCATCAAGGCCGGCCTTGTGTTTGGTGGCAGCTATGGCGAAGGCGTGCTGATGAAGGGCTCGCAAGTAGAGAATTATTACAACTCCGTAACCGGGTCCTGGGGACTGCAGGCAGGCGCCCAGTCGTATGGCTATGCGGTTTTCCTGATGACCGACAAAGCCGTGGACTATCTGCGTCAAACCAAGGGTTGGGAAGTCGGCGTAGGGCCCACCGTTGTATTGGTTGATGAAGGGGTGGCGAAGAATCTGTCCAGCACGACAGTGAAGGACGATGCCTACGCGTTCATTTTCGACCAGCAGGGGTTAATGGCCGGGATCAGCATCGAGGGAACCAAGATTTCCCTGATCAAGCGCTGAAAAAGGTCGTCTGGCGCATGGATGCGCCAGTACCAAAAATGCGGGCATAGGGCTCGAGTCCGTCATTGCGGCGGCCAGCGATTCAGCCCAAATGTTGAACGTCGGGCAATTCCATTGCTCGGGCTTCGCCTTGCAGGAAGTCGCTGAGCCTGCGTAAACGTTCACCTCCGGGACGGGTTTTCGGCCAGACCAGGTAATATTTCTCACCGCTGGCGACGGCCGTCGGCCACGGCAGGCTCAGACGTCCCTGAGCCACATCTTCCGCCACCATCAACAGATCGCCCATGGACACGCCATACCCTCGGGCAGCGGCGATCATGCCCAGTTCCAGCGTGTCGAACACTTGCCCACCCTTGAGCGACACCTGATCCGCCAGCCCCATGCGTTCCAGCCAACTGCGCCAGTCGCGGCGATCCGGGGTCGGGTGCAGCAGTTCGGCATTGGCCAGCCGTGCGACATCCCACGGTTGATCCTGCAGAAGATTCGGCGCACCGACTGGAATCAGCTCTTCCGGGAACAGGAAACTCGTCTCCCAGTCCGGTGGGAAATTTCCGTTACTTAGGATGACGGCGCAGTCGAACGGCTCATGGTTGAAGTCCACCGAATCGACGTCCATCCACGCGCTGGTCAATTGCACTTCGTTGCCCGGTTGCAAGTGCCGAAAGCGGCTGAGCCGTGCCAGCAGCCAGCGCATGGTCAGGGTCGACGGCGCTTTCATGCGCAGGATGTCATCTTCGGCGCGCAAGGTATTGCAGGCTCGCTCCAGGGCGGTGAAGCCTTCGCGAATGCCGGGCAGGATCAGCCGCGCCGACTCGGTCAGTTGCAGATTGCGTCCGCTGCGGTGAAACAGCCGACAGGCAAAATGCTCTTCGAGCGTACGAATGTGTCGGCTAACCGCGCTTTGGGTGATCGACAGTTCTTCGGCCGCACGGGTAAACGAACTGTGCCGCGCCGCCGCTTCGAATGCGCGCAGGGCATACAAGGGAGGAAGACGACGGGACATTCGGAAAGCTCCTATAGCGGGATTCGATCACCCTAGCAGAAACTCTCCAGCATGAGTTTGAATCATGCCACCCATCCTTTTTATCCCTTTGTGCAAACCCCGTAGAGCGCCGAGAATCAACGCTTTCTGTCCCTCTTCAATTATCGAGCGTGATGACCATGCAGCATCCAGCACGTACCGAACTCTGGGCCATCCTGCGGCTGGCGGGGCCGTTGATTGCCTCGCAGTTGGCGCACATGCTGATGGTCCTCACCGACACCTTGATGATGGCGCGCCTGAGTCCCGAAGCGCTGGCCGGTGGCGGTTTGGGCGCCGCCACTTACTCGTTCGTGTCGATCTTCTGCATTGGCGTGATCGCCGCGGTCGGCACTCTGGTGGCGATCCGTCAGGGTGCCGGCGACATCGTCGGCGCCGCCAGGCTGACCCAGGCCGGGTTATGGCTGGCGTGGTTGATGGCGTTGGTGGCCGGGCTGCTGCTGTGGAACCTCAAACCGGTGTTGCTGCTGTTCGGCCAGACCGAAACCAACGTCCACGCGGCCGGGCAGTTCCTGCTGATCCTGCCGTTCGCCCTGCCCGGCTACCTGAGCTTCATGGCCTTGCGCGGTTTCACCAGCGCCATCGGCCGGGCAACACCGGTGATGGTCATCAGCCTCGGCGGCACCGTGGCCAACTTCCTGCTCAATTACGCATTGATTTCCGGCATGTTCGGCCTGCCGAAACTGGGGCTGATGGGCATCGGGCTGGTCACCGCTATCGTCGCCAACTGCATGGCGCTGGCGCTGGCCTGGCACATCCATCGGCATCCGGCCTACAACGCTTATCCCTTGCGCCAAGGCCTGTCGCGGCCTGACCGTCAGTATCTGAGGGAACTGTGGCGCCTGGGCCTGCCGATTGGCGGCACCTACGCAGTGGAAGTCGGACTGTTTGCGTTCGCCGCGCTGTGCATGGGCACCATGGGCAGTACGCAAATGGGCGCACACCAGATCGCCCTGCAAATCGTCTCGGTGGCGTTCATGGTTCCGGCGGGGATTTCCTATGCGATCACCATGCGCATCGGGCAGCACTACGGCGCCGGGCAGTTGTTAAGCGCACGGCTGGCCGGGCGGGTCGGCATTGCTTTTGGCGCGGCGGCGATGATTGCCTTCGCCATGGTCTTCTGGTTGCTGCCGAATCAGTTGATCGGTTTGTTCCTGGACCACAACGATCCGGCGTTCCGTGACGTCATCAACCTGGCCGTGAGCCTGTTGGCGGTCGCCGCGTGGTTCGAGCTGTTCGACGGCACGCAAACCATCGCCATGGGCTGCATTCGCGGGCTCAAGGATGCCAAGACCACGTTCCTGGTGGGTTTGGGCTGTTATTGGCTGATTGGCGCGCCGGCTGCCTGGTGGATGGCCTTCCATTTGAACTGGGGGCCGACGGGGGTCTGGTGGGGATTGGCGCTGGGATTGGCGTGCGCGGCGGTGAGCCTGACGTGGGCGTTTGAGTGGAAGATGAAAAAGATGATTCGGCAGGAGCCGTCGTCAGGGGCAAGTTTCCAAATCGCTCAGCCAGACTGAGATCCCCTGTGGGAGCGGGCTTGCTCGCGAAAGCGGTGTGTCAGTCAAAGTAGATGTCGACTGACACGGCCCTTTCGCGAGCAAGCCCGCTCCCACATTGGTACGGGGTTAGTTCACGACTTCCAGTGCTGACTGCTGGCTGGAACCGAACGTCAGGTACTCAACCAGCTCCGCAAGCGGCAACGGCTTGCTGATCAAATATCCCTGCACCTGATCGCAGCCAAACCCGCGCAACAGGTCCAGTTGCTCCGGCGTTTCTACGCCTTCGGCGATCACTTCAAGATTGAGGTTGTGCGCCAGATTGATCATCGCGTGGACCAGTTTGCGATTCTCTTCGCGCTGTTCCATGCCGCCGACAAAGCTCTTATCGATCTTCAGCAAGGTAATCGGCAGGCTGTTGAGGTGCACGAACGAAGAGAATCCGGTGCCGAAGTCGTCGAGGGAGAAGCGCACACCCAGACGCCCCAACGCATCCATGGTCTGCTTCACCAGATCGCTGCGGCGCATCACCGCGGTTTCGGTCAATTCGAACTCCAGCCATTGCGCCTCGACACCGCGCTCGGCAATCAGCCGACTCAGTGTCGAGAGTAACTGGCTGTCCTGAAACTGCCGGAACGACAGGTTGATCGCCATGTGCAACGCCGGCAAACCCCGTTCGCGCAACGCTTGCATGTCGCGCAAGGCCCGGGAAATTACCCAGTAACCCAGCGGCACAATCAAGCCGCTTTGCTCGGCCAGCGGCACGAATTCGCTGGGTGGCAGCAAGCCGCGCTCGCCATGACGCCAGCGCACCAGGGCTTCGAGGCCGACGATCTGCCCGTCCTCAAGGTTCAGGCGAGGCTGGTAATGCAGTTCCAGCTCATCCCGGCGCAACGCCCGGCGCAGCTCGCTTTCGAGGTCGGCCATGCTGCGGGCATTGCGATTGATGCGTTCGTTGAAGATGTGAAAGGTACAGCCTTGAGTGCTTTTGGCCTGTTGCATGGCGATGTGTGCGTGCCACATCAGCGGGTCGGCGCCGGCCTGGGCTCGGGCGTGGGCAATGCCGAGGCTGGAGCCGATCAACAGGCTTTCGCCGTCGACCCAGTAAGGCTCGGCCAGCGCTTCGGTGATCCGTTCGGCCATCCATTCGGCGCGCTGAGGCGCGCGACGGGTGTCGATCAGCAGGGCGAACTCATCGCTGCCCAGTCGGGCCAACTGATCGCTGGCCTCAAGCTGGCTTTTCAGCCGCGCGACCACTTGCAGGATCAGCCGGTCACCGGCCTGGTGGCCGAGGGCGTCGTTGGCGTGGCGGAAGTTGTCGAGGTCGAGGTGACCGAGGGCCAAGCCGCGACCGTCGTTTTCCGCCAGGCGTGCCGCCAGCAAGGTCTGGAAACCCTGGCGGTTGGCGATGCCGGTCAGCGGGTCTTGCTCGGCCAAGCGTTGCAGGGTGTTTTCCAGCAAGCCACGTTCGCGCACATGCCGCAGGCACCGGCGCAACATGCCGGGATCGAGCAAATCGCGCACCAGCCAGTCACTCACACCATCGGGCGGCAACAGTGGCTCATGTTCGAGCAGCAATACCGTCGGCAGGCTGCAACGGCCAGGTAAAGGTTGAAGCGCTGGAATCGTCAACAACACCGCGTTGCGGTTGTCATCGAACAGACTGCTGACTGACTCCCAGCCCGGAGCGCTGATGAGCACGGTCGAGCTCCCCATCGGAGCCAGACACTCGCGCAACAACGCTGCCCACGCTGGCTCTTCGGCCAGTAGCAGCAAACGCAAGGGTTCGACAGGCGTAGACAAGCTAGCTCCCTAGACTCTGCAAAGATGTAGGCGGCGGGCATTATGCAGCGCCGGTAACCAATGACCAAATGACCCCGGTTATCAAACGCGGCTTTGTATCTTGAATAACGAACAATAGACGCACATTCAACGCGCATCCTGCGTGAAAGTATCAAAACCGGCAAATATAGATAGCGTGCTGCGTCACAAGTCGGAGAGAGCAGCACAATTCGCTGAGCCTGTTAAAATGCCGGCCCATTTCGCAAACGACTTCCTGATTTCGTATGTCCCGACTCAATCCCCGGCAGCAAGAAGCCGTGAGCTACGTCGGCGGCCCTCTTTTGGTGCTCGCCGGTGCAGGCTCCGGCAAGACCAGCGTGATCACCCGCAAGATCGCCCACTTGATCCAGAATTGCGGCATCCGCGCCCAGTACATCGTCGCCATGACCTTTACCAACAAGGCCGCGCGCGAGATGAAGGAACGGGTCGGCACCCTGCTCAAGGGCGGCGAAGGCCGCGGCCTGACGGTCTGCACCTTCCACAATCTGGGCCTGAACATCATTCGCAAGGAACACGTGCGGCTGGGCTACAAGCCGGGTTTCTCGATCTTCGACGAGACCGATGTCAAAGCCTTGATGACCGACATCATGCAGAAGGAATACTCGGGCGACGACGGCGTCGACGAGATCAAAAACATGATCGGCTCGTGGAAAAACGACCTGATCCTGCCGCCCGAAGCCCTGGAAAACGCGCGCAACCCCAAGGAACAGACCGCCGCCATCGTCTACACCCACTATCAGCGCACGCTCAAGGCGTTCAACGCGGTGGACTTCGACGACCTGATCCTGCTGCCGGTGAAGCTGTTCCAGGAACACGCCGACATCCTCGAAAAATGGCAGAACAAAGTCCGCTACCTGCTGGTGGACGAATACCAGGACACCAACGCCAGCCAGTATTTGCTGGTGAAGTTGCTCATCGGCATACGCAACCAGTTCACTGTGGTGGGCGATGACGACCAGTCGATCTATGCCTGGCGCGGCGCGCGGCCGGAAAACCTGATGCTGCTCAAGGACGATTACCCGTCCCTGAAAGTAGTGATGCTGGAGCAAAACTACCGCTCCACCAGCCGCATTTTGCGCTGCGCCAACGTACTGATCTCGAACAACCCGCACGAATTCGAAAAGCAGCTGTGGAGCGAGATGGGCCACGGCGACGAGATTCGCGTGATCCGCTGCCGCAACGAAGACGCCGAAGCCGAGCGCGTGGCCGTGGAACTGCTGACCCTGCACTTGCGCACGGACCGGCCTTACAGCGATTTCGCGATCCTGTATCGCGGCAACTACCAGGCCAAGCTGATCGAGCTGAAGCTGCAACACCACCAGATTCCGTATCGCCTGTCCGGCGGCAACAGCTTTTTCGGACGTCAGGAAGTGAAAGACCTGATGGCCTACTTCCGCCTGATCGTGAACCCGGACGACGACAACGCCTTCCTGCGGGTGATCAACGTCCCACGCCGAGAGATCGGTTCGACCACCCTGGAAAAGCTGGGCAACTACGCCACCGAACGCAAAATCTCGATGTACGCCGCCACCGACGAAATCGGCCTGGGCGAACATCTGGACACGCGCTTTACCGATCGTCTGTCACGCTTCAAGCGCTTCATGGACAAGGTCCGCGAGCAATGCGCCGGCGAGGACCCGATCTCGGCCCTGCGCAGCATGGTCATGGACATCGACTACGAGAACTGGCTGCGCACCAACAGCTCCAGCGACAAGGCCGCCGATTACCGCATGGGTAACGTCTGGTTCCTGATCGAGGCACTGAAGAACACCCTCGAGAAGGACGAAGAAGGCGAGATGACCGTCGAAGACGCCATCGGCAAACTCGTCCTGCGCGACATGCTGGAACGTCAGCAGGAAGAGGAAGACGGCGCCGAAGGTGTGCAGATGATGACCCTTCACGCCTCCAAGGGCCTGGAATTCCCTTACGTGTTCATCATGGGCATGGAAGAGGAAATCCTTCCGCACCGCTCCAGCATCGAAGCCGACACCATCGAAGAAGAACGTCGCCTGGCCTATGTCGGGATTACCCGGGCGCGTCAGACATTGGCCTTCACCTTCGCCGCCAAGCGTAAGCAATACGGCGAGATCATCGATTGCGCGCCGAGCCGCTTCCTCGATGAACTGCCGCCGGACGACTTGGCCTGGGAAGGCACCGACGACACGCCCGTTGAAGTCAAAGCCGTTCGCGGCAATACCGCATTGGCGGATATACGCGCGATGTTAAAGCGCTAGAATCGACTACTTTTTAACCAGCCTTAGACGCATAGCCGTCCTTAGAGGAACGCTTCATGGAAGCACTGCACAAGAAAATTCGCGAAGAAGGCATCGTGCTTTCCGATCAGGTCCTGAAAGTCGACGCCTTTCTGAACCACCAGATCGACCCGGCCCTGATGAAGCTGATCGGCGATGAATTCGCCTCGCTGTTCAAGGATTCGGGCATCACCAAGATCGTCACCATTGAAGCCTCGGGCATCGCGCCGGCGATCATGACCGGTCTGAACCTCGGCGTGCCGGTGATTTTTGCGCGCAAGCATCAATCCCTGACCCTGACCGAGAACCTGCTGTCGGCGACCGTTTACTCGTTCACCAAACAAACCGAAAGCACCGTGGCGATCTCCCCGCGCCACCTGACCAGCAGCGATCGCGTGCTGATCATCGATGACTTTTTGGCCAACGGTAAGGCGTCGCAAGCGCTGATCTCAATCATCAAACAGGCCGGCGCGACGGTTGCTGGCTTGGGTATCGTGATCGAGAAGTCGTTCCAGGGCGGCCGTGCGGAACTGGATGCCCAGGGTTATCGCGTTGAATCGTTGGCGCGTGTTCAGTCGCTGGCTGGCGGTGTCGTAACCTTCATCGAGTAACCCGCAACACCGCAAAACCAATGTGGGAGCGGGCTTGCTCGCGAATGCGGTGTGTCAGTTAACGTTGATGTCGACTGATACACCGCATTCGCGAGCAAGCCCGCTCCCACATTTGATTTGTGTTGGCTGTTACTGTGCGGTGGCTTTGAGGCCGGTGAGCAGTAGCCGTTGAAACAAATCCTCCTTCAGCCCTTCCGGGTTGCTCAGCTGCATGCGCTCCAGATGTTCGGGAAACGATGAAGGCTCCGGCGCATCCAGCGCTGCCTTGCCCAGTTCCAGAATTTCCGTGAGCTTGAACTTGCTCTTCAGCCAGTTCAGCGCCCGCAACAGATCCTTCTCCTCAGCGGTGAAATCACAGCCCAATGGATACTCCGGGAACAACTGCGGATGCCGCGCCTGAATGGCCTGCAAGCGCTGCGCACTGTTGTCGGCGAAGCGTGGATCAAGGCGGAAATTCTTCGGCAACTTGCCGACTGCCTGCGCCTGTTCGATCAACCCCGGCTGGAAACGTGAGTCACTGATATTCAGCAACGCCTCGATCACCGCCGCGTCGGTCTTGCCCCGCAGATCGGCGATGCCGTATTCGGTGACCACGATGTCTCGCAGGTGTCGCGGGATCGTGCAATGGCCGTACTCCCAGACGATGTTCGAACTGACCTCACCGCCCGATTCGCGCCAACTGCGCAGCAGCAACACCGAGCGCGCCCCTTCCAGTGCATGGCCTTGCGCAACGAAGTTGTACTGCCCGCCGACACCGCTGAGTACTCGCCCGTCTTCGAGCTGATCGGCGACGCCGGCACCCAGCAGGGTCATGGTGAACACGGTGTTGATGAAACGCGCATCGAGGCGCTGCAAGCGTTTGAGTTCTTCCTGGCCATAAAGCTCGTTGATGTAGCTGATGCGGGTCATGTTGAATTCGAGCCGCTTGCTCTGCGGCAACTCGCGCAGGCGCTCATAGAAACTGCGCGGCCCAAGGAAGAAACCGCCGTGCACCGAGATGCCGTCAGTCTGCGCAGCTTCGTCCAGGGTGCCGGCATTCGCTTGCTGCTGGGTCGGCACGTCCGGGTAGACCTTGCGCCGCACGATCCCGGCGTCAACCAGTACCAGCAAGCCGTTGACGAACATTTCGCTGCAACCGTAAAGCCCTTTGGCGAACGGTTCGACGCCGCCTTCGCGGTCGATGAGTTGCGCCCACTGGCTGAGATTCACGTCCGCCAGCAACGCCTTGTAACCGTCATTGTCGGCCTGCCGCGCCAGCAGCGCAGCGGTCAGGGCATCACCCATGGCACCGATGCCGATCTGCAAGGTGCCGCCGTCGCGCACCAGCGTGCTGGCGTGCAGCCCGATGAAGTGATCCTGGAAACCCACCGGCATGTTCGGCGTGGAGAACAGCGTGGTGCTGTCCTTCTCGTCGATCAGCAGGTCGAACATATCGATAGCGATTTCGGCATCGCCCGGCATGTACGGCAAATCGTTGTGCACCTGGCCCACCAGCAGGATCGTCTCCCCTGCCGCCCGACGCGTGGCGATCATGGGGAACAGGTCGAGGGTGATGTCCGGGTTGCAGCTCAGGCTCAGGCGGTCGGGGTGCTCGCTATGGCTGGCGACCAATTGCGCCACCAGGTTCAACCCGGCGGCGTTGATGTCCCGAGCGGCGTGGCTGTAATTGCTGCTGACGTAATCCTGCTGGGCCTGCGCGCTGTGGAGCAGGCTGCCGGGTTGCATGAAGAATTGCTGAATATGAATGTTGGGCGGCAGGCTGTCTCGGCGCAGCTCAGCGAGGAAATCCAGTTCCGGATAATCGCCAAAAACCCGCTCGATGAAGGGTTCGAGAAAGCGCTTTTGCAAACCGTCGCCCAAGGGAGGACGGCCCAGGCACAGGGCTGTGTAGATCGTCAGCTGCCGCTCGGGCAATTGCGCGATGCGTTGGAACAGCGCGTTGACGAAGTGGTTGGGTTTGCCCAGACCGAGGGGCAGGCCCATGTGGATATGCGCCGGCAACCGTGCCAAGACATCATCGACCGCTTGCTCGATAGAACACAGCTGCACCATCTGATCCTCCCTTACATTCCGTGAATTGGGGTTGGACCGAGCTTGCCGGGTCTTTACTGCAATGAACAGCCTCGGGCGTAAATCGCAGGTACAAAAAAGCCGCTCGAAAGCGGCTTTTTGATGAAGACGAAGGCTTATTTCAGGCCGGACATCTTCTGGATGGCGCCCTTGAGGTCGGCATCAGAGCAATCGGCGCAGGTGCCTTTTGGAGGCATTGCATTGATGCCGGAGATGGCTTTCGCCAGCAGACCATCGAGGCCGCCTTCTTTCTTGGCGCGCTCGCCCCACGCTGCGGCATCACCGATTTTCGGCGCGCCCAACAGGCCAGTGCTGTGGCAAGCGTTGCAATGTTTTGCAATCACTGAGTCAGGGGTCTTGGCATCTCCACCACCCGCAGACGCAGCAACTTCCATCCCCTTGCACTCTTTACCCTGAACGCAAACCTGGCCGACTGGCTCAAGGCGTTTGGCAATATCGTCGTTGGTCGCAGCTTGTGCGCTGACTGCCCAAAGGGCCAATACGGTTGCTGGTACGGCCAGCATTTTCATAATTAGATTCACGCGTTCACCCTCAATGGTGGCTAGTCACGCCCACGGCCACGGTTCGCAGGCGGGCGCAAGTATAACGATAAGCCCGCCACACTGAAACAACCCTAAAGTCGGAGGGGTCTTATACGTGGCGGAAAAACGACTCGGGCCCCTGCGCAATGCTTGCCGGACGCCTCTTTCTTAGAAATTCGCTGGAGTAGCTGCGCTGATTAGTCGCGCTGGCGCATCGAACGGATTACGGAAACGGTGCGGTTTTGTACTTTCAAAGTAGTAGCTGTCGCCTGCTTCGAGCACAAAAGTTTCAAGCCCTACCACCAGTTCGAGTCGACCTTCGAGCAAAATCCCGGTTTCCTCGCCCTCATGGGTGAGCATCTCTTCGCCGGTGTCGGCGCCTGGCGGGTAGATTTCGTTAAGGAACGCGATGGCCCGGCTTGGGTGAGCCCTGCCGACCAGCTTCATGGTCACTGCACCATCGGAAATATCGATCAGCTCGTTGGCTTTGTAGACGATCTGAGTCGGTTTTTCCTGCAGGATCTCTTCGGAAAAGAACTCGACCATGGACATGGGAATCCCGCCCAGTACCTTCCTCAGCGAACTGATCGAGGGGCTGACGCTGTTCTTCTCGATCATCGAAATGGTGCTGTTGGTGACGCCCGCGCGTTTGGCGAGTTCACGCTGGGAAAGTCCTTTGAGCTTACGGATCGATTGCAGTCGTTCACCGACGTCCAATGCTGGAGCCTCCGGGATTCAGGTTGTTGGAATATGAGCGTTATCATGGCGACAGCGTTCAGTATTTACAACACTTGGGCCTGAATCCTGTTCGGTGAAGCGACTTTCGGTCGGGGCGCTTTAACCTAAGCCCCGGAATAGAGCATTGGCACCCGGCGCAGGTTGCAGAAGATCTGGTAGGGAATCGTGCCTGCGGCGGCCGCCACGTCACTGGCGAGGATATTTTTGCCCCACAACTCGACAGTCGAACCGAGGCCGGCTTGCGGCACATCGGTCAGGTCGATGCAGAGCATGTCCATCGACACCCGGCCAATCAACTGGCTGCGCTGCCCGGCGACCATTACTGGCGTACCGGTCGGTGCCTGACGCGGATAGCCGTCGGCGTAACCCATGGCCACCACGCCCACGCGCATCGGTTTCTGGGTGATAAATTTGGCGCCGTAGCCGATCGGCTCGCCGGCCGGCAGTTCACGCACGCAAATCACTTTCGATTCGAGGGTCATCACCGGTTGCAGGCGCGATGCCACGGCGTTGGCTTCTTCAAACGGGGTCGCGCCGTAGAGCATGATGCCCGGGCGAACCCAGTCACTTGGAATCTGCGGCCAACCGAGTACTGCCGGTGAATTGCGCAGGCTGACCTCGGCTGACAAGCCTTGGCGCGCCGCTTCGAACACCGCGACCTGCTCGATACTGGCCTGACTGTGCAGCTCATCGGCCCGGGCGAAGTGGCTCATCAGAACAATCTTCGCCACCTTGCCGCTGGCCAGCAGCCGTTGATAGCCCGCCTGATAATCCTTTGGATGCAAGCCCACTCGATGCATGCCCGAATCGAGCTTGAGCCAGACCGTGATCGGCTTGCTCAGTGCAGCGTTCTCGATGGCTTCGAGCTGCCACAGCGAATGCACCACACACCAGAAGTCATGCTCGACGATCAGCGACAGTTCATCGGCTTCGAAAAAACCTTCCAGCAACAACACCGGCGCACGAATGCCCGCGGCTCGCAGCTCCAACGCTTCTTCGATACAGGCTACGGCGAAACCGTCTGCTTCGGCTTCCAGCGCCTGGGCGCAACGCACCGCGCCATGGCCGTAGGCATCGGCCTTGATCACCGCGAGGGCCTTGGCCCCCGTGACTTCACGGGCGATTTGGTAGTTGTGACGCAGGGCTTGAAGGTCGATCAGGGCACGGGCTGGACGCATGGCGGCAGACTTCTAGGCGGTCATGGGAAGAAAAACCGGTGCTGGCTGACGGCATACACCACCACTAGCACCGGGAGAGGGATTTTTCAGACGGGTTATGGCAGAGCGGCGACAACCGACAGCTCAACCAGGATTTGCGGTTCGCATAGCTTCGATTCAACGGTGGCACGGGCCGGGGCGACGCCTTTTGGCAGCCACTTGTCCCAGACCGCGTTCATGCCTTCGAAGTGTGCATCAATGTCTTTCAAGTAAATCGTTACCGACAGCAAACGGCTCTTGTCGGTCCCGGCCAGATCCAGCAAACGCTCGATGTTGGCAAGCGTTTCACGGGTCTGCTGTTCAATCCCGGCGTTCATATCGTCGCCGACCTGCCCTGCCAGATACACGGTACCGCTGTGGACTACGATCTGGCTCATGCGCTCATTGGTGAGCTGGCGCTGGATTGACATGTTTTGCAGACTCCTGAAGTTTTTTTCCATAACGGGAAATATCGAGGCCTTCGGCGCTGATCTGCGGCGTTTTCTTCGCCATCAAATCGGCCAGCAAGCGACCGGAACCGCACGCCATGGTCCAACCAAGCGTGCCGTGACCCGTGTTCAAAAACAGATTGCTGAACGGCGTAGCACCCACGATCGGCGTACCGTCCGGGGTGGTCGGACGCAGGCCGGTCCAGAAACTCGCCTGGGCCAGGTCGCCGCCCTGAGGATAGAGGTCGTTGACGATCATCTCCAGGGTTTCGCGCCGACGCGGATTCAGCGACAGGTCAAAACCGGCAATTTCAGCCATGCCACCGACGCGGATGCGATTGTCGAAACGGGTGATCGCGACCTTGTAGGTCTCGTCGAGAATAGTCGAAGTCGGGGCCATCGCCGGGTTGGTGATCGGTACGGTCAAGGAATAACCCTTGAGCGGATACACCGGCGCCTTGATCCCCAGCGGCTTGAGCAGTTGCGGCGAGTAGCTGCCCAGGGCCAGCACGTAGCGATCAGCAGTTTCCAGCTTGCCGTCGATCCATACGCCGTTGATGCGGTCACCGGCGTAATCGAGGCGCTGAATGTCCTGGTCGAAGCGGAATTCCACACCCAGTTTGGTCGCCATTTCGACCAGGCGGGTGGTGAACATCTGGCAGTCGCCCGTCTGGTCATTCGGCAGGCGCAGGGCACCGGCGAGGATATTGGTGACGCTGGCCAGCGCCGGCTCAACGCGAGCAATGCCGGCGCGGTCGAGCAGTTCGAATGGCACGCCAGATTCTTTCAGCACGGCGATGTCTTTCCAGGCGCCGTCGAGTTGGGCCTGGGTGCGGAACAGTTGGGTAGTACCGAGGCTGCGGCCTTCGTAGGCAATACCGGTTTCGGCGCGCAATTCATCGAGGCAGTCACGGCTGTACTCGGACAGGCGGACCATGCGCTCCTTGTTCACCGCATAACGGCTGGCGGTGCAGTTGCGCAGCATTTGCGCCATCCACAAGTATTGGTCGATGTCGGCGGTGGCCTTGATCGCCAGCGGTGCGTGGCGCTGCAACAGCCACTTGATGGCCTTGAGCGGAACGCCCGGCGCAGCCCACGGCGAGGCATAACCCGGCGAAACCTGCCCGGCGTTGGCGAAGCTGGTCTCCATGGCAGCGGCCGGCTGACGGTCCACCACCACCACTTCAAACCCGGCACGCGCCAGGTAGTAAGCACTGGTGGTACCGATGACGCCGCTACCCAAGACCATAACGCGCATTTTCATATCCCTCATCGCGGCTTGCCGCTGACGTTTGTAGTTGTCGAGCATTGATGTGCGCAGTGTAAAAAAGATCAGGCAGTGCTTTTCACTATATAAGTGCCTATATTTGGCGAGAATTCTCGGCAAAAACGCTTTTCACGGAGGCGCATCCCCTATGCGTACCAACACTCAGACCAAACGTGAGCTGGACAAGATCGACCGCAACATCCTGCGGATCCTACAAACGGACGGACGCATCTCTTTCACCGAACTGGGTGAAAAGGTCGGGCTCTCGACCACGCCTTGTACGGAGCGGGTCCGGCGGCTGGAGCGCGAAGGGATCATCATGGGCTACAACGCCCGGCTCAATCCGCAGCACCTCAAGGGCAGTCTTCTGGTATTCGTCGAGATCAGCCTCGACTACAAATCCGGCGATACTTTCGAAGAGTTCCGACGCGCGGTCCTGAAGCTTCCCCACGTGCTGGAGTGCCATTTGGTGTCAGGGGATTTCGACTATCTGGTGAAGGCGCGGATTTCCGAGATGGCCTCGTACCGCAAACTGCTGGGCGACATCCTGCTCAAGCTGCCGCATGTGCGCGAATCCAAGAGCTACATCGTGATGGAAGAAGTGAAAGAAAGCTTGAACCTGCCGATTCCGGATTGAGCCCACACAGATCGTCACAGATCGTTCCCACGCTCCGCGTGGGAACGATCAATCAAACGAGAACTTGCCGGGTGCTGGCCATGTACTCATGGATCTGCTTCTCGACCCGCGGATGAATCAGCTCCACCGGCCCCCGCCCATTCGGGCATGGCAAGGTCTTGGTGGTGCCGAACAACCGGCAAATCAGTGGCCGCTCGTCATACACGGTGCAGCCGTTGGGTCCGAGGTGAACACAATTGAGTTCATCCATTGCCGCATCCTGCTCGGCCCGGGTCTTGCGTGGCAGGCGAGACATTTCTTCCGGTGAGGTGGTCACCGGCCCACAGCAGTCATGGCAGCCGGGCACGCACTCGAACGAGGGAATTTGCTGCCGTAGCGTGCGAATTTTCTGACTGTTGCAGCTCATCGAAGCGGTGACCAAAAGCGAAATAGAGCGCGATTCTGACGCAAAAGCCCCGATCCAGACAGCACCAACCGACCAGTGTTGCCCGTGTCCGAAGGTCCGGCTTATGCTCCGTCAAATTTTCTAAACGCAAGAATCAGGAACACGCACATGAATGCCCGTGCCCAGCAACCGGCCCCGAACCACAAGCACCCTGCTTCTTACTACGCCGCCAGCAGCCTGCCGCAGCCCGATCATCCGGTGCTCGCAGGCGATCTGGTGGCTGACGTGTGCGTGGTCGGTGGCGGGTTCTCCGGGTTGAACACGGCACTCGAACTGGCCGATCGCGGCTTGAGTGTAATTCTGCTCGAAGCCCACAAAATCGGTTGGGGCGCCAGCGGACGCAATGGCGGGCAGTTGATTCGTGGTATCGGCCATGGCCTCGATCAGTTCGTCAACGTGGTCGGTGCGGACGGCGTGCGTCAGATGAAACTCATGGGCCTGGAAGCGGTGGAAATCGTCCGACAGCGCGTCGAGCGTTTTCAGATTCCTTGCGACCTGACGTGGGGTTATTGCGACCTGGCCAACAAACCCCGAGACCTCGAAGGTTTTGCCGAAGACGCCGAAGAGCTGCGCAGCCTCGGTTATCGTTACGAAACCCGTCTGCTGCAAGCCAGTGAAATGCATTCGGTAGTGGGTTCCGACCGCTACGTTGGCGGTTTGATCGACATGGGCTCGGGGCACCTGCATCCGCTGAACCTGGCGCTGGGTGAAGCGGCCGCCGCCCAACAGTTGGGGGTGAAGCTGTTCGAACGATCGGCAGTCACCCGCATCGATTATGGCCCCGAGGTGAAGGTCTACACCGCCCAAGGTTCGGTCCGCGCCAAAACGCTGGTGCTGGGCTGCAACGCCTACCTCAATGAACTCAATCCCGAACTCAGCGGCAAGGTGCTGCCCGCCGGCAGCTACATCATCGCCACCGAACCCTTGAGCGAAGAACTGGCTCACGCGCTTCTGCCGCAGAACATGGCGGTCTGTGATCAGCGGGTCGCGCTGGATTACTACCGGCTCTCGGCGGACCGACGCTTGCTGTTTGGCGGCGCCTGTCACTATTCAGGTCGCGACCCGAAGGACATCGCCGCGTACATGCGGCCGAAAATGCTGGAGGTTTTCCCGCAACTGGCCGGGGTCAAGATCGACTATCAATGGGGCGGGATGATTGGCATCGGCGCTAATCGCCTGCCGCAGATCGGGCGGTTAAAGGATCAGCCGAACGTGTATTACGCCCAGGCTTATTCCGGTCATGGCGTGAATGCCACGCACCTGGCGGGGAAGTTGTTGGCTGAGGCTATCAGTGGCCAGCACAGTGGAGGATTCGATCTGTTTGCCAAGGTGCCGCATATCACCTTTCCTGGCGGTAAGCATTTGCGCTCGCCGTTGTTGGCGTTGGGGATGTTGTGGCATCGGCTTAAAGAGTTGGTCTGAACCTGATTAAGCGACATATCCACCCTTGTAGCAGCTGACGAGCACCGCGAGGCAGCGTTCGGCGGCGAAGCCGTCGCAAATCCTGCAACCGCGCTCTTTCAGGCAAACCGCGGTGTCTGATTTACGACTGCTTCGCAGTCGGACGCAGCCTTCGGCAGCTGCTACAAGGAATCGCATTTCATCTCAAATCCGCCAGAACGGTTTAAGTCCCTCCTCCCGCGCCTGCTCCGGACTCAACCCGATGTCCTTGAGCTGCTCGGTCGTGAGTTCCAGCAATGCCTTGCGCGTGTGCCGGCGATGCCAGAACAGGCCCCAGCGACTCAGGCCGGACGGTGCGTTGCGCATGACCGCCTCGCGTGCGCCGTGGTTTTGCCCTGCCGCCAGTTCCTGACTGTGTAACGTCAGCCGCACATCGCTCAAGCCGTTCATTTTGATTGCTCCTGTTTACTTGGGTAGCCAGAGCTTTCATGATGCGTCGACGGCCAAAAGCATTACAGATTCAACGAGACTGTATTAACTCCATACAGATTTTGCATTTCAGCGTCTGAATCCCCTATTTTCGCCCCATCTGTACTGGTCAACCGAATCACCCACACCGAGACTGCACCATGACCCTTTACGTCAACCTCGCCGAACTGCTCGGCACGCGTATCGAACAGGGCTTCTATCGCCCCGGTGACCGGCTGCCGTCGGTGCGGGCGTTGAGTGTTGAACATGGCGTGAGCCTGAGCACGGTGCAGCAGGCGTATCGCGTGCTGGAAGACAGCGGCCTGGCCACCCCCAAACCCAAGTCGGGCTACTTTGTACCGGTGGGTCGTGAACTGCCGGAGCTTCCGGCCATTGGCCGCCCGGCGCAGCGGCCGGTGGAAATTTCCCAGTGGGATCAGGTGCTGGAACTGATCCGCGCGGTGCCACGCAAGGACGTGGTGCAACTGGGTCGCGGCATGCCGGACATCACCACGCCGACCATGAAACCGCTGCTGCGCAACCTGGCGCGAATCAGCCGGCGACAGGACATGCCCGGCCTGTATTACGACAACATCTACGGCACCCTCGAACTGCGCGAACAGATCGCCCGCCTGCTGCTCGATTCCGGTTGCCAATTGACGGCTCACGACCTGGTGATCACCACCGGTTGTCACGAAGCGCTGTCCACCAGCATCCGCTCCATCTGCGAGCCGGGCGACATTGTGGCCGTGGACTCGCCCAGCTTTCACGGCGCCATGCAGACCCTCAAGGGCCTGGGCATGAAAGCCCTGGAAATCCCCACCGATCCGCTCACCGGGATCAGCCTCGATGCGTTGGAACTGGCTTTGGAACAATGGCCGATCAAGGCCATACAGTTGACCCCCAACTGCAACAACCCGCTGGGCTACATCATGCCGGAGTCGCGCAAACGCGCGTTGTTGACACTCGCACAGCGCTTCGACGTGGCGATCATCGAGGACGATGTGTATGGCGAACTGGCCTACACCTACCCGCGCCCGCGCACGATCAAATCCTTCGACGAAGACGGCCGCGTCCTCCTATGCAGTTCCTTTTCCAAGACCCTGGCGCCGGGGTTGCGTATCGGTTGGGTGGCGCCAGGACGGTATCTGGAACGGGTGCTGCACATGAAATACATCAGCACCGGCTCTACCGCGCCGCAACCGCAGATCGCGATTGCCGAATTTCTCAAGGCCGGACATTTCGAACCGCATTTACGGCGGATGCGCAGCCAATACCAACGCAATCGCGACGTGATGATCGACTGGGTCAGCCGCTATTTTCCGGCCGGCACCCGCGCCAGTCGCCCTCAGGGCAGCTTTATGCTTTGGGTCGAGCTGCCGGAGGGTTTCGACACCCTGAAACTGAATCGTGCGCTGCACGACCAAGGCGTACAGATTGCCGTCGGCAGTATCTTTTCCGCCTCGGGCAAATACCGCAATTGCCTGCGGATGAACTACGCTGCCAAGCCAACGCCGCAAATTGAAGAAGCGGTGCGCAAGGTCGGCGCCGCAGCGATCAAACTGCTCGCGCAAAGCGACTGCGCCACCGACTGACCTTTCTCGGGAATCCAGCGTCCATATGCCGACACCTGCCGCCAATCGGAACGATCCTACGTGAGAGTCAGACAGCCCCTGCTCGCTCTACTGTTTCTCGCCTCGTTCCTCAACGGCTGTGCGACATTCAACGTTCCGCGCGAACCGAGCCAGGCGCTGCCCGCCAGTGACTCGGCGTTCGGTCGCTCGGTCCAGGCTCAGGCGGCCCCCCACGGAGGGCAGTCCGGCTTTCGCCTGCTGTCCGACAGCACCGAAGCCTTCACGGCCCGCGCCGAGCTGATCCGCAACGCCCAAAGCAGCGTGGATTTGCAGTACTACATCGTTCACGACGGCATCAGCACACGGATGCTGGTGGACGAACTGCTCAAGGCTGCCGACCGTGGCGTACGCGTGCGCATTCTGCTCGACGACACCACCAGCGATGGCCTGGACCGCATCATCGCCACACTGGCGGCACATCCGCAGATCCAGATCCGCGTATTCAACCCATTGCACCTTGGCCGCAGTACCGGCGTGACTCGAACCGCGGGACGGTTGCTCAACCTGTCGCAGCAACACCGGCGCATGCACAACAAGCTATGGCTGGCCGACAACAGCATGGCCATCGTCGGTGGACGCAATCTGGGGGATGAGTACTTCGATGCCGAACCCAACCTTAATTTCACCGACATCGACATGCTCGGCGTCGGCCCGGTCGCCGAACAGCTGGGGCATAGTTTCGACCAATACTGGAACAGTGCGCTGAGCAAGCCGATCGACGAGTTCCTCTCGAGCAAACCGACGGCCATGGACCTGGAAAACACCCGGACCCGACTGGAAGAATCGCTGGAAGAGACCCGCAAGCAGAATCACGCGCTGTATCAGCAGCTGATGATTTACACCACCAAGCCACGCCTGGACATCTGGCGCCGGGAGTTGATCTGGGCCTGGAACCAGGCGTTGTGGGATGCCCCGAGCAAGGTCCTGTCAGACGGCGAGCCTGACCCGCACTTGCTGCTGACCACGCAACTGGCGCCCGAACTCAGGGGCGTCAGTAAAGAATTGATCATGATTTCGGCTTACTTCGTACCGGGGCAGCCGGGACTGGTGTACCTCACCGGCCGGGCTGACGCCGGGGTGTCGGTGAGTTTGTTGACCAACGCCCTGGAAGCCACGGACGTGCCGGCCGTGCACGGCGGTTACGCACCTTATCGGCGAGCGCTGCTGGAACATGGTGTGAAGCTGTACGAATTGCGCCGCCAGCCCGGCGAAGGTGGCGGCAGCGGGCCGCATATTTTCTACAGCAAGTCCTACCGGGGTTCTGATTCCAGTTTGCACAGTAAAGCGATGATCTTCGACCAGCAGAAATCCTTCATCGGCTCGTTCAATTTCGACCCGCGCTCGGTGCTGTGGAACACCGAAGTCGGGGTGCTGGTGGACAGCCCCGAACTCGCCGCGCATGTGCGCAAAGCGGCCATGGAAGGTATGGCGCCGCCCTTGAGTTATCAGGTGAAACTGGAAAATGACCGGATCGTCTGGGAGACGGAAGACGACGGCAAGATGCATGTGTTGACCAAGGAACCGGGCAGCTTGTGGCGCCGGTTCAATTCCTGGTTCAGCACGGCGGTCGGCCTGGAGCGGATGCTTTAGCAGGCGATAAAGAGCCCTGTGGGAGTGAGCCTGCTCGCGAAGGCGGTGTGTCAGTCACCCTTTGTACTGGCTGGCATGACGCTATCGCGAGCAGGCTCACTCCCACAGGGATGTGGCTACCTGGTTGGCGTCAGGCAGGCTCGACAACCGTGCCGAACGCGCCTTGCCGCGACAGCAGAATCACCAACCCCAGCGCACCCGCCGCCATCAGCAGCGGCAACGCATGTCCGCTGATCCACTGGCTGCCGGCGCCGGCCGCCAATGGTCCGACCAGACAACCGATCCCCCACAGTTGCGCGATATGCGCATTGGCGCGCACCAGTGCATCGTCGCGGTAGCGCTCGCCGATCAGGATCAGTGACAAGGTGAACAAGCCGCCGGCACTGGCACCGAACAACACCCACAACGGCCAGATCAGCAATGTGTCGATCAACAACGGGATGGCCAGGCTCGATATCAGCAGGACCACCGCACACCCGGTGAACAGCGTACGTCGTGACAAGCGATCGGCCAGCGCGCCAATCGGCAACTGCAGCAAGGCATCACCCACTACCACCGTGCTGACCATCGCCAACGCAATTTCGGTCGTAAAGCCCTGACGCAGGCAATAAACCGGCAACAACGTCAGGATCATCGCTTCGAACGCGGCGAACAGCGACACCGCCCAGGCAATCGCCGGCAGGCCACGGCAGAAACCCAGCAAGTCGCTGAAGGTCACGCTGCAGGCTTCACTGGTCGGCGCGCCGCTGCGGCCCAGCAACAGGAGCGGTGCCGCCATCAGCAAACCGACGCCGACCCAGAATCCGTAATCGTGCTCAGTGCCCAGTACGCCAAGCAGCAACGGCCCGGCCAGCTGACTCAGCGCGTAGCTGCTGCCATACAACGCCACCAATCGTCCGCGCCACTCTTCCACCACAAGCTGGTTGATCCAGCTTTCGCCGAGGATGAACACGAGGGTCAGGATCACCCCGATCATCAGGCGCAACGCCAGCCAAATCGGATAGCTCGGCAACAGCGCCAGCAAACCGATGGACAACGCCCCGGCCCACAGGCACAAACGCATCAGATTGGCCGTGCCCAGACGCGCGGCCAGATGGCTGGAGACCTTCGCGCCCAACAGCACGCCTATGGCAGGCATCGCCGCCATCACGCCAATGGCGAACGAGCCGTAACCCCAGCCTTCCAGACGAAACGACACCAGCGGCATGCTGACGCCCAAGGCCAGGCCGACACTCAAGACAGACGCCAACACGGCGAAATAAGTCGCCCAACGCATTTCCCACGCTCCTGTGGATATTATTTTTCAGACACCGCACAAAACAAATGTGGGAGCGGGCTTGCTCGCGAAGAGGCCATCACATCCAACATCATCGTTGGCTGTCACGGCGCCTTCGCGAGCAAGCCCGCTCCCACAGGGGATCGTCGTTGTGTGGTACTTACAACTTGATCCAGGTCGCCTTCAGCTCGGTGTACTTGTCGAACGCATGCAGCGACTTGTCGCGACCGTTGCCGGACTGTTTGAAGCCACCGAACGGTGCCGTCATGTCGCCGCCGTCATACTGGTTGACCCACACGCTACCCGCGCGAAGTGCCTTGGCGGTCAGGTGGGCCTTGGAAATATCCTTGGTCCACACCGCTGCGGCCAAGCCGTAAGGGGTGTCGTTGGCAATCGCAATGGCTTCTTCGGCGGTATCGAAAGTGATCACCGACAGCACTGGGCCGAAGATTTCTTCCTGAGCGATTTTCATCGCGTTGCTGACACCGTCAAAAATCGTTGGCTCGACGTAAGTGCCACCGGTTTCCTGAAGAATGCGTTTGCCGCCCGCCACCAGTTTGGCGCCGTCGGTGTGGCCGGATTCGATGTAGGACAGCACCGTGTTCATCTGCTGGGTATCCACCAGCGCGCCGACGTTGGTCGCCGGGTCCAGCGGGTTGCCCGGTTTCCAGGTTTTCAGCGCCTCGATCACCAGCGGCAGGAATTTATCCTTGATCGAACGTTCCACCAGCAAGCGCGAGCCGGCCGTGCAGACTTCGCCCTGGTTGAAGGCGATGGCGCCAGCCGCCGATTCAGCGGCAGCTTGCAGGTCCGGCGCATCGGCGAACACGATGTTCGGGCTCTTGCCGCCGGCTTCGAGCCAGACGCGTTTCATGTTCGATTCGCCGGAGTAGATCAGCAGTTGCTTGGCGATTTTGGTCGAACCGGTGAACACCAGAGTGTCCACATCATTGTGCAGGGCCAGGGCCTTGCCGACGGTGTGGCCGTAACCTGGCAGGACGTTCAGCACGCCTTTCGGAATACCGGCTTCGACGGCCAGCGCAGCGATGCGGATGGCGGTCAGCGGGGATTTTTCGGACGGCTTGAGGATCACCGAGTTACCGGTGGACAGCGCCGGCCCGAGTTTCCAGCAGGCCATCATCAACGGGAAATTCCACGGCACGATCGCGGCGACGACGCCGACCGGTTCGCGGGTTACCAGACCCAACTGGTCATGGGGCGTCGCGGCTACTTCGTCGTAGATCTTGTCGATGGCTTCACCGCTCCAGCTCAGGGCTTGCGCCGCGCCAGGAACGTCGATGTACAGGGAATCGCTGATCGGCTTGCCCATGTCCAGGGTTTCAAGCAGGGCCAACTCTTCGGCGTGCTGTTTCAGCAGGCCGGCGAAACGGATCATGGTGGCTTTACGTTTGGTCGGCGCCAGGCGCGACCAGACGCCGGAATTGAAAGTGGCGCGGGCGTTTTCAACAGCACGTTGGGCATCGGCGGCGTCACAGCTGGCGATCTTGCCCAGCAGACGGCCATCGACCGGGCTGATGCACTCGAAGGTCTCGCTGGAGACGGCATCGGTATATTCGCCATTGAGGTAGGCGCGGCCTTCGATCTTCAAATCGCGAGCCCGTTGTTCCCAATCGGCACGAGTCAGGGTGGTCATACGAGTGTCCTCCTCTTATTGAATACGAGCGCCCGCGGTCTTCGCGGACGGTCTCAGGAATTCTGCCCAGCCAGCCTGTTTTTTCGGCCCAAGGCAACTGCCACCCTAAACCAGCGGCAGGTGAAGTTTCAATATATTTGACAAAAGGCTGGCAAACGGCCTTGCGATGTTCATTTTAATAAACATAGACTTTGGGCTTTCCAGTCACTTGCGCCGCAATTACGGGGGATTACAACAATGAGCATCCAGGACATCGTCGATTTCAGCCAGGCCACCACCCAGCCCGAACGCTATCGGCCAGACCAGGCGAAAATCCTCAAGGGCGACCCCGAGCAAGCAGTGTACAACCACTACAACAGCCCTTGTGGTCAGTTGAACGCCGGCGTGTGGGAAGGTGCGATTGGCCAGTGGCTGGTGAACTTTACCGAGCATGAATACTGCGAAATCGTCCAGGGCGTGTCCGTGCTACGCGACAACGACGGCAACAGCAAGACCGTTCGGGCGGGCGACCGCTTCGTCATCCCGGCCGGGTTCCGGGGCACCTGGGAAGTGCTGGAGACGTGCCGCAAGATCTATGTGGCGTTTGAACAAAAGACCTGAGCAATTTGTTAAGGCATCAAAAAGGCCCATATCGCAAGATATGGGCCTTTTTTTTGCTTGGCTGCACGGCCAGATGCCAAGTGAAATAGGTAATTACCGCACTCAATCGCCGACCTTGCCGGATGCTGTTCTCGCTCCCGAATAAAGGAGCCTCACCGTCATATTTCACATGGAAGTGAATCAACATGAAAAACTTTCTCACCACTGGCCTGCTGGCAGGTCTTTTCCTGGCCGTCACCCTGACGTCGGCGCATGCGAACGAGCCGGAACAGCCAGCGCAGCGATGCGATGCACGGAGGGTCACGTACCTCATCGGCGAATACCTGTCCCGGTCCGTTCGCGATGAGGCCTTCAGGGAGTCACGGGCGACCAGCATTAAAATCAACTCCCGCGACCTGGACCCTGACAACAATCGCCTGCAAATCAGGACCGATATAAACCTGGATATTATTGCCATTTACTGCGGTTGATCATTCGCAGGCCCCACTATTGGGGGCAACAAAAAAGGCCCGTATCTCGCGATACGGGCCTTTTTCGTAAGAGGGAAAAATCAATTACTTGATTTTGCCTTCTTTGTACATCACGTGCTTGCGAACGCGCGGATCGAACATGCGCTTTTCGAGCTTGTCCGGAGTAGTACGCTTGTTCTTGTCGGTAGTGTAGAAGTGACCAGTACCGGCGCTAGAAATCATTCGAATCAATTCACGCATGATTAGCTCCCTTAGATCTTGCCAGCTTTGCGAATTTCGGCCAGCACGACAGTAATGCCACGCTTGTCGATGATACGCATGCCTTTGGCAGATACGCGCAGACGCACGAAACGTTTCTCTTCTTCAACCCAGAAGCGGTGATGCTGCAGGTTCGGCAGGAAACGACGACGGGTTTTGTTGTTTGCGTGGGAAATGTTATTCCCAGTCACCGGACCCTTACCGGTAACTTGACATACTCTCGACATGCCTCAGCCCTCTAAAACCACATGCCCAACCCGGCATGGGTTGGCCGCTTAATCTCTCAGTCATTTGGCGCCAGGCGCCGCGTTTCTTTAGAGGTCTTACCGGCTACACCTACAGTGAAGGAACCGGGCCCCTAGAAAAGAGCGCTGCTTTATACCAGAAAGACTGGAGAGCAACAACATTCCGTGTGCGCGGACTTGGTAAATTCCCCATTTTTCACGCGCAGAGCGCCTTGGATAAAGGCTGTCGTCGATTAAGACCGCTCGTCGCAGAGAATCGGCCAACCGACCGATTCCGGGTTTTCCTCGGCCCGCATCACCGAAAACAAGCGCACATAGTCCACTTAAATTGAAAAAGGAGATAGTCATTTGCAAAAGAGCCCACTAGGGTAAGCCTTTTCCAGACTGCACTTGCAGATGGGCCTTCGATCTGTAAAGGAATCCGACCATGCGCCTCGCTGCCCTACCGCTGTTGCTCGCCCCTCTTCTGCTGAGCCCGCTGGCTCATGCCGCCGCTCTGAGCGTTTGCACCGAGGCAAGCCCGGAAGGGTTCGACGTGGTGCAATACAACTCGCTGACCACCACCAATGCTTCGGCCGACGTGCTGATGGACCGTCTGGTGGACTTCGATACAGCCAGCGGCAAGGTGATCGCCAGCCTCGCGGACAGCTGGGAAGTCACGCCCGATGGCCTGACGTATGTGTTCAAGCTTCACCCACGGGTGAAATTCCACCGCACTGAATACTTTAGCCCGACGCGTGAGCTGACCGCCGAGGACGTGAAATTCAGCTTCGACCGCATGCTCGACCCGGCCAACCCATGGCACAAGGTCGCCCAGAGCGGATTCCCGCATGCCCAGTCGATGCAATTGCCTGCATTGATCAAGAAGATCGACGCACTGGACCCGCTGACCATACGGTTCACCCTCGACCACCCGGATTCGACTTTCCTCGCGACCCTGAGCATGGGCTTCGCCTCGATCTACTCCGCCGAATATGCCGACAAACTGATGAAGGCCGGCACCCCGGAGAAGCTCAACAGCCAGCCGATCGGCAGCGGTCCGTTCATCTTTACGCGTTTCCAGAAAGACGCCTCGATTCGCTACAAGGCCAACCCGGATTACTTCCGTGGCAAGCCTTCGGTGGACCCGCTGATTTTCGCCATTACCCCCGACGCCAACGTGCGGCTGCAGAAATTGCGCCGCAACGAATGCCAGATCGCCCTGTCGCCCAAGCCTCTGGACGTACAGGCAGCGCTGAAAGAACCGACCCTGAAAGTGGAAAAGACTGACGCCTTCATGACCGCGTTCGTTGGCATCAACAGCCAGCATCCGCCGCTGGACAAGCCTGAAGTGCGCCAGGCCATCAACCTCGCATTCGACAAGACCAACTACGTCAAAGCCGTGTTCGAAGACACCGCCGAACCTGCCAACGGTCCATACCCGCCGAACACCTGGAGCTATGCCAAAGGCCTGCCGGGTTACTCGCACGACGTCGAAAAAGCCAAAGCACTGATGGCGAAGGCCGGGCTCAAGGACGGTTTCAAGACCACCATCTGGACCCGCCCTTCTGGCAGCCTGCTCAACCCGAATCCGAGCCTCAGCGCGCAAATGCTGCAATCGGACCTCGCGGAAATCGGCATTCAGGCGGAAATTCGGGTGATCGAATGGGGCGAGCTGATTCGCCGCGCCAAGGCCGGTGAACACGATCTGTTGTTCATGGGCTGGGCGGGCGACAACGGCGACCCGGACAACTTCCTCACGCCGCAGTTTTCCTGCGCCGCGGTCAAGTCCGGCACCAACTTCGCGCGCTACTGCAACCAGGACCTGGACAAGCTGATCAGCGCCGGCAAGACCACCGGCGAGCAAGGTGTGCGCACCAAGCTCTACGAACAGGCCCAAGCACAGATCCAACAGCAGGCGCTGTGGCTGCCGCTGGCCCACCCGACCGCCTTCGCACTGACGCGCAAGGATGTGCAGGGCTACCAGGTCAGTCCGTTTGGCCGGCAGGACTACTCGAAGGTCAACCTAAAGTAATCCGCTCCCACATGGGCTCGCTTAATCCGCCCTTCCACTTACATCCAGCCGTACTCGGCCATGGACAGCGGATCACCGTCCCCGACGATAAAATGGTCGAGCACCCGCACATCGATCAGGTCCAGCGCCTCTTGCAGGCGCTTGGTCAGCACTCGGTCGGCCTGGCTGGGATTGGTATTTCCCGACGGATGGTTATGACAGAGGATCAACGCTGCGGCGTTGTGGGCCAATGCGCGTTTAACCACTTGTCTCGGATAGACACTCGTACTGTCGATGGACCCGCGAAACAGCACTTCAAAGGTCAGCACTTGATGCCTGGAATCCAAAAAAAGACAGCCGAACACCTCGTGAGGCTCATGGCGCAGCATTGACTTCAGGTAATCGCGAACCGCCTGCGGATTTTCCAGCGCGTTTTTTTGGCGCGCACGTTCGGCCAAATGCCGCCGGCTCATTTCCTGGACCGCTTGCAACTGAGCGAATTTCGCCGGCCCCAGCCCCAACTGCCTGCTGAACGCCTCCTGATCGGCCTCAAGCAATGAACGCAGGCTGCCAAACTGATTCAACAGGTGTCGCGCCAGATCTACCGCGCTTTTACCCGACACACCCGTTCGTAAAAAAATCGCCAACAGCTCGGCGTCCGAAAGGCTCCCCGAGCCCAACTCAAGCAACCTCTCCCGCGGCCGTTCCGCCGCTGGCCAATCGCGAATACTCATAGCACCTCCCTGGTCTGTGGGCGCCGCTGTTCCGTTGCGGTCGCTGTGATATCGTAGCCCATCTTTTTTGCGGGCGATTTCATCCCTGGGGAGGGGGTATCGCCATGCAGTCATCAACGAAATGAAAGGCAGACCTATGCAGCGGCTGTATCGGAAACGCATCGTTCTGGGCGTCGGCGGCGGCATCGCTGCCTACAAGAGCGCCGACCTGGTTCGCCGCCTGATCGACCAGGGCGCCGAAGTGCGCGTGGTCATGACCCGCGGCGGCAGCGAGTTCATCACACCGTTGACCATGCAGGCCTTGTCCGGGCATCCGGTCCACCTCGATTTGCTCGACCCGGCGGCCGAAGCGGCCATGGGCCACATCGAGCTGGCCAAATGGGCCGACCTGGTGCTGATCGCCCCCGCCACCGCGGACCTCATTGCCCGCCTGGCCCAAGGCATTGCCGACGACCTGCTGACCACGCTGGTGCTGGCCACCGACGCCGTGGTCGCCGTTGCCCCGGCGATGAACCAGGCCATGTGGCGCGACCCGGCCACCCAGGCCAACCTGCAAACCCTCGAAAGCCGCGGCCTGAAATCCTTCGGCCCGGCCTCCGGCAGCCAGGCCTGCGGCGACGTCGGCATGGGCCGCATGCTCGAAGCCACCGACCTCGCCCAGTGCGCCGCGGACTGCTTCCAGCGTCAGGCGCTGACCGGTAAACACGTGCTGATCACCGCGGGTCCGACCCAGGAAAACATCGACCCGGTGCGCTACATCACCAACCACAGCTCCGGAAAAATGGGCTTTGCCCTTGCCGAGGCCGCAGTGGAAGCCGGCGCCCGCGTAACGCTGATTACGGGGCCGGTGCACCTGCCGACCCCGGATCGCGTCACCCGCATTGACGTGGTCAGCGCCCGCGACATGCTCGCCGCCTGCGAAGCCGCAATCCCTTGCGACCTGTTCATCGCCTCGGCAGCGGTCGCGGACTACCGTCCGGAAGTCGTCGCCCCACAGAAACTCAAGAAAGACCCTACGAACGGCGACGGCTTGTTGCTACAGATGGTGCGTAACCCAGACATTCTGGCCACCATTGCCACTCGCCCCGACCGTCCGTTCAGTGTCGGCTTCGCCGCCGAAACCGAACACTTGCTCGATTACGCTGCCCGCAAGTTGAAAGACAAGAACCTCGATTTGATCGTCGCCAACGACGTCGCCAACCCGAGCATTGGCTTCAACAGCGAAGAAAACGCCTGCAGCGTGATCGACCGCCAGCTACACGCCACACTTTTCGCCCAGACCAGCAAGAGCAAAATCGCTCGCCAGCTGATCACTTTTATCGCCGAACGTCTGAACCAGGTTTAATTTACATGCACGCTTTGCAAGCCAAGATCCTCGACCCACGCATCGGTACCGAATTCCCGCTGCCGCAATACGCCACGCCAGGCTCCGCCGGCCTCGACCTGCGCGCCATGCTGGAAAAAGACACCGTCATCAAGCCGGGCGAAACCCTGCTGATCCCTACCGGCCTGTCTGTCTACATTGGCGATCCGGGTTTGGCGGCGCTGATTCTGCCGCGCTCAGGCCTTGGCCATAAGCACGGCATCGTGCTGGGCAACCTGGTTGGCCTGATCGACTCCGATTACCAGGGCCCACTGATGGTGTCGTGCTGGAACCGTGGCCAGACCGACTTCAACATGGTGGTAGGCGAACGCCTGGCACAATTGGTGCTAGTGCCGGTGGTTCAAGCGCATTTTGAAATGGTTGAAGAGTTCGTCGAAACCCAGCGCGGCACGGGCGGGTTCGGCCACTCCGGCAGCCACTGATGATTTCCTTGTGGGAGCGAGCCGGCTCCGGGCGGCGTTCCGACGATGACGGTTGCACATTCGACAAAGATGTCGCCTGCGAGTCCGCTATCGCGAGCAGGCTCGCTCCCACAGGTTTTGCACTGAATTGCACAGACGTCATCTGAAAGGTTTATCACTGAAAATCAAGGCATTGGCCGCTCCATTACACGCTGATGTCGGGGTCATGGCCTTTTCACACCACGAACTCTCAGTAGAAAACGCCGTCATACCCTTCAGTTTGAGCCTGCCGACGAGTTTTTCGCCGGCAGGTCCAGCCACTTTCGAGATGGAGCATTCCTACAGATGAGCACCCCAGCCCAAGTCGCACCCAAGTTTCCCGACAGCATCTTCCGCGCCTACGACATTCGCGGCACCGTCCCGGAATTCTTGAACGCTGAAACCGCTTATTGGCTCGGTCGCGCCATCGGCTCCCAGAGCCTGGCCCAGGATGAACCGAACGTTTCAGTCGGCCGCGACGGTCGCCTGTCCGGTCCGGAACTGGTCGAACAACTGATCAAAGGCCTCGCCGACAGCGGTTGCCACGTCAGCGACGTCGGCCTGGTGCCAACGCCTGCGCTGTACTACGCCGCCAACGTGCTGGCCGGCAAATCCGGCGTGATGCTCACCGGCAGCCACAACCCGTCGAACTACAACGGCTTCAAAATCGTCATCGCTGGCGACACCCTGGCCAACGAACAGATCCAGGCCCTGCACGAACGCCTCAAGACCAACAACCTGAGCAGCGGCAAGGGCAGCATCACCCAGGTCGAGATCCTCGACCGCTACAACACCGAAATCGTCCAGGACATCAAACTGGCTCGTCGCCTCAAAGTCGTGGTCGATTGCGGCAACGGCGCGGCCGGTGTGATCGCCCCGCAGTTGATCGAAGCCCTGAACTGCGAAGTCATCCCGCTGTTCTGTGAAGTCGATGGCAACTTCCCGAATCACCACCCGGACCCGGGCAAGCCTGAAAACCTGGTCGACCTGATCGCCAAGGTCAAGGAAACCAACGCCGACCTGGGCCTGGCTTTCGACGGCGACGGCGACCGCGTCGGCGTGGTGACTAACACCGGCAGCATCGTCTACCCCGACCGCCTGCTGATGCTGTTCGCCCGTGACGTGCTGGCGCGCAACGCTGACGCGGAGATCATCTTCGACGTCAAATGCACCCGTCGTCTGACACCGCTGATCAAGGAATACGGCGGCCGTCCGCTAATGTGGAAGACCGGTCACTCGTTGATCAAAAAGAAAATGAAACAGACTGGCGCCCTGTTGGCCGGCGAAATGAGCGGGCACATCTTCTTCAAGGAACGCTGGTTCGGTTTCGACGACGGCATTTACAGCGCCGCGCGCCTGCTGGAGATCCTCAGCAAGGAAAAATCCACCGCGGAAGAGCTGTTTGCGACCTTCCCGAACGATATTTCTACGCCGGAGATCAATATCCATGTGACCGAAGAGAGCAAATTCAGCATCATTGATGCTCTGCACGACGCGAAGTGGGGCGAAGGCGCCGACCTGACCACCATTGACGGCGTGCGAGTCGACTACGCCAAAGGCTGGGGCCTGGTGCGCGCCTCCAACACCACACCGGTGCTGGTGCTGCGCTTCGAGGCCGATGACGAGGCTGAATTGCAACGCATCAAGGACGTTTTCAAAGTCCAATTGAAGCGTGTTGCCCCCGATCTCCAATTACCGTTTTGATCTTCTGAAGCACCCGGAGCCCTGAATGACCCTCGAACGCGAAGCCGCCGCCAACACCGCCAAGGTCCTGTCCGAAGCGCTGCCTTACATTCGCCGCTATGTCGGCAAGACGCTGGTGATCAAATACGGCGGCAACGCGATGGAGAGCGAGGAGCTGAAAACCGGCTTCGCCCGCGACATCGTGCTGATGAAAGCCGTGGGTATCAATCCGGTGGTGGTTCACGGCGGCGGCCCGCAAATCGGCGACCTGCTCAAGCGCCTGTCGATCGAGAGCCACTTCATCGATGGCATGCGCGTGACTGACGCGCAAACCATGGACGTGGTGGAAATGGTCCTCGGCGGCCAGGTCAACAAGGACATCGTCAACCTGATCAACCGTCATGGCGGCAGCGCCATCGGCCTGACCGGTAAAGATGCCGAGCTGATTCGCGCGAAAAAGCTCACCGTGACCCGCCAGACGCCGGAGATGACTCAACCGGAAATCATCGACATCGGCCAGGTCGGTGAAGTGGTCGGGATCAACACCGACTTGCTGAACCTGCTGGTCAAAGGTGACTTCATCCCGGTGATCGCGCCAATCGGTGTCGGTTCCAACGGCGAGTCGTACAACATCAACGCTGACCTGGTGGCCGGTAAAGTCGCCGAAGCGCTGAAAGCTGAAAAGCTGATGCTGCTGACGAATATCGCCGGCCTGATGGACAAGTCGGGCACGGTCCTGACCGGCCTGACCACCCAACAGGTCGACGCTTTGATCGCCGACGGCACCATCTACGGCGGCATGCTGCCGAAGATTCGTTGCGCGCTGGAAGCGGTTCAGGGTGGCGTGGGCAGTTCGTTGATCATCGATGGCCGGGTGCCGAACGCGATTCTGCTGGAAATCTTCACCGATACCGGTGTGGGTACCTTGATCAGCAATCGCAAGCGTCCCTGATTGATAAAGCCTTAAAAGATCGCAGGCTTCGGCAGCACCTACGGATGTACGAATATTCCGTAGGAGCTGACGAAGTCTGCGATCTTTTTTATGCGCGCAGGAAATGTCCGACCTGACTATGCGAAACGTCCGACATCCAGCCAGCATTAATCCGCATAGGATCTTCCCTGCATCCACAGGAGATCTACCCCATGAAAAAAGACCACGTTCCCTACGGCAGTGATGTTTCAGCAGGCACTTACGAGTGCGCAGACTGCGGGCGCGAATACACCAATCAGTCAAAGACTTCGCTTCCGCCGTGTCCAGACTTCAAACCAAGCACCCACGTACTCAATGGCTGGAATATCCTGACCGGCCAAGGTGACGCCGTGGCAGATCCGTATCCAAACAAGCCTTCCAAGTAATCCCGGGGGGCTGAAAAATGCAGATCTCATTCACGATCGACGCCCAGGCGTTCGAGCAGGAGCAGAAGGAGCCGGTCAAAAAGACCTTGAAGATCTCCGACCACGAAATCGCCCACGCCCTGCAGCGAATCGCCAAGGCGAGCCTGACCGAATACTTGAAAATGCTGGTGGAAGGCGGCATGCCGAGTCGGGCCGATGAAGCGAAGCAGGATCGCTTGCTGTATCTGATTCAAAGTTACTTCGGGCAGACATTGCCGACCGAATCTCAGATATCTACGATTTTTCAGCTGACCCAGAGCCAAAGCAAAACCCTGCTGAAAAACACGGTTTCGCGCTTTCGCAATCAGCTGGACGAAATTCTTCAACACAGCATGAGGGCCGTGATTGAGACGGCAGAGCATGCGCAGACGGTTTATCTGGTGGTGATCAGCTCCGACGTCATCCGTGATGAGCTGAACATGCTGATTACCCAGAACGAGCCGACTTTCAAACCCATTACAAAACGCAAAGGCAGCGCCGGGCAGTTTGAAATCAGTGAAGATTCCCACGCGCTGTTGTGCCAGACATTGGGCCTGAATGCCGTTCAGTGACATCGTCGCGGTCAGCGGCTTGCTGCTGACCCTGACCACCTTCATGTTCAACCTGGCGTGGCCAAGATTGCATGAAGCGCTAGAACTGGATGAAAAACAGCCAGGTCCACTCGCCAGAAAACGCAGCAGGAAAACAGTAATGAACGCTTTGTTCGGCCGCGCTCTTCCGCTGACGACCGCCTTCATAGCGCTGTTTTACGTCAACTTCCCTGCCGCCGTGAGGATCATGGGAAGCAGCACACTGGATCTGTGGGATTTTGATGTGGATCGCACGCTCTACGTGCTAGTCGTCCTGGCGCTGCTGGTGTTTGCGCTGTTCAACCTGGGATTGGTACTAAAACTAATCGGAAAATGGCGAAGACTGCGCTGACGACCAAAACAAAAGACCCCGCTCAGCCTGGCTGAGCGGGGTCTTTTTTTGCCTGCAATCCCTGTGACAATCCACCTTTTGTGGCGAGGGAGCTTGCTCCCACAGGTGATTGTGGTCAGACGCCGAACTGGGCGCGGTAGGCTTCTACGGCTGGCAGGTGTTGCTTGAGCTGCGGGTCATCCGCCAGGAATTCGAGCACCTGGTTCAGAGAAACGATGCTGATCACCGGAATGCCGAAGTCACGCTCCACTTCCTGGATGGCCGACAACTCACCGTTGCCACGCTCCTGACGGTTCAAGGCGATCAACACGCCCGCCGCCTTGGCGCCGTCCTGGGAAGCGATGATCTGCATCACCTCGCGGATGGCAGTGCCAGCGGTGATCACGTCGTCGATGATCAGCACGTCGCCGGTCAACGGTGCGCCGACCAGACTGCCGCCTTCGCCGTGAGCCTTGGCTTCCTTGCGGTTGAAGCACCATGGCAGATCACGGTCATGATGCTCGGCCAAGGCCACTGCGGTGGTCGCCGCCAAAGGGATGCCTTTGTAGGCCGGACCGAATAAAACGTCGAACGAAATACCGCTCTCGACGATGGCTGCCGCGTAGAAACGCCCCAGCTGCGCAAGGGCCATCCCTGAGTTGAACAGGCCGGCATTGAAGAAGTAAGGACTGGTGCGTCCGGACTTCAGGGTGAACTCGCCGAAGCGCAAAACGCCGCGATCGATGGCAAAACGAATGAAATCGCGCTGATACGCTTGCATGAAAAAAACCCCAAATACCACGGATTTAGCTAATTAGGTTGACGCCGTGTATCATACACGCACGCGATTTTTGGGGCCATTTATGCGGATCATCAGTGTGAACGTCAATGGTATTCAGGCTGCAGTGGAGCGAGGGTTGCTCAGTTGGCTGCAAGCACAGAATGCCGACGTCATCTGCCTGCAGGACACCCGCGCCTCCGCCTTTGAACTGGACGATCCAGCCTTCCAACTGGATGGCTACTTCCTTTATGCCTGCGAAGCCGAAGTTCCCGCCCAAGGTGGCGTGGCTTTGTATTCGCGGCTGCAACCGAAGGCAGTCATCAGCGGTCTCGGCTTCGAGACGGCCGACCGCTACGGGCGCTACCTGCAAGCCGATTTCGACAAGGTCAGCATCGCGACCTTACTGCTCCCTTCGGGGCAGAACGGCGATGAAGACTTGAACCAGAAGTTCAAGCTAATGGACGATTTCGCCCGTTATCTGGATAAACAGCGACGCAAACGTCGCGAGTACATTTACTGTGGCTCGCTGTACGTGGCGCAACAGAAGCTGGATATCAAGAACTGGCGCGACAGCCAGCAATCCCCGGGCTTCCTGGCACCTGAACGTGCCTGGATGGACGAGATTGTCGGCAACATGGGCTATGTCGATGCCCTGCGTGAAGTCAGCCGCGAAGGCGACCAGTACAGCTGGTGGCCGGATAACGAACAGGCTGAAATGCTCAACCTCGGTTGGCGTTTCGACTATCAGTTACTGACACCAGGCTTGCGTCGCTTCGTTCGTAGCGCGCGCCTGCCTCGTCAGCCACGGTTCTCGCAACATGCACCGCTGATCGTGGACTACGACTGGACGCTGACTATCTAAGCGTCGTTTCGCAGATGCAAAAAAGCCGACATCGCTGTCGGCTTTTTTGTGCACGCTGATTTCTGGCTCTTTGTAGGAGTGAGCCTGCTCGCGATAGCGGTAGACCAGTCACATTAATGTTGAATGTGAATGCCTCATTGCGAGCAGGTTCGCTCCCACAGGGGGATCTGTGTTGTGTGGCTTACTTGATCAACCGCCAGGTAAACGGATACCGGTAAGGCACCCCTTCATTGGCTTTCACCCCGGCAATGATCGTCAGCACCAGTGCACCGATCGCGACCAGGCCAAACAGGAAGAACCCGACGATCACCAGCATCAGCAGGAAGCAGATGGCGGAGGCAATGGCGACGGTGATCTGAAAGTTCAGCGCCTCCTTGCCTTGAGCATCAACAAACGGGTCCATCTCGCGCTTCATCTGCCAGAGAATCAGCGGGCCGATCAGCGTACCGAACGGAATCCAGATCCCCAGCAAGGCGGACAGGTGACAAAACATCGCCCACTGCCGAACCTCTTTGCTCGGTGTGGGAAGCAGCTGTTGCTCGTCACTCATGGCGTCCTCCTTGCGTGGAATAGTCCGATCAGTCAGCCAGTGCAGCCTTTTGCAGCTCGAAGATTTCGGTCATGCCTTTCTTCGCCAACTCAAGCATAGCGTTCAGTTCTTCCGGCTGGAATGGAGCGCCTTCGGCAGTTCCCTGGACTTCGATGAAACCGCCAGTGCTGGTCATCACCACGTTCAGGTCGGTCTCGGCGGCCGAGTCTTCCAGGTAGTCGAGGTCGAGTACCGGCTCGCCCTGGTACATGCCCACCGATACGGCAGCAATCATTTGCTTCAGCGGGTCGCCGCCTTTCAGGCCGCCGCGCTTCTTGATCACTTTCAAGGCATCGACCAGTGCAACCATGGCGCCGGTGATGGACGCGGTGCGGGTGCCGCCGTCAGCCTGGATCACATCGCAATCGACGTACAGGGTGACGTCGCCCAGCTTGGACATGTCCAGCGCAGCGCGCAGGGAACGACCGATCAGACGCTGGATTTCCAGGGTGCGGCCGCCTTGCTTGCCGCGGCTCGCTTCACGCTGGTTACGCTCGCCAGTGGCGCGCGGCAGCATGCCGTACTCAGCGGTCAACCAGCCTTGGCCCTGACCTTTAAGGAAACGCGGCACGCCGTTCTCGACGCTGACGGTGCAGATGACTTTGGTATCACCGAACTCGACCAGTACGGATCCCTCGGCGTGTTTGGTGTAGTTGCGGGTAATGCGGATCGAGCGGAGCTGATCGGCAGCGCGACCACTTGGACGTTTCATAGGGAATACCTGTACGGGGGACGGAAAACTGCCGAGCATTATAGAGCCGCAGGGCCACGAGTGGGCACTTCTAAAAAATCCCCCGACGACTGAAGGCCCGCAATAGCGCTTTACCGACGGCCTGTAGCCCTTTGTCACTTCGTGTGTTTGGGCGCATTCGCCCCACTGCGCTACAATCCTGCGCCTTTGCTGCCTCTGGGCTTAAATTCATATAGATCAGGCCTGCGAAACCTTTGGTAACGCATGGACCTGCATTGCGAGGTACCTCCATGGTGCACAGCATGACCGCCTTCGCCCGCGTCGAGAAAGCCGGCGCCCAAGGCACCCTTAGCTGGGAACTGCGCTCGGTCAACAGCCGTTACCTGGAGCCGCACTTGCGTCTGCCGGAGTCCTTTCGCGACCTCGAAGGCGCAGTCCGCGAAGCCCTGCGCCAAGGAATCTCCCGGGGCAAGCTCGAATGCACCTTGCGCTTCACCGAAGAAAACACCGACAAACCCCTGCAAGTGGACCGCGAGCGCGCCGCGCAATTGGTCGCCGCCGCCGAGACCATCGCCGGCCTGATCAAAAATCCGGCCGCGCTCAACCCATTGGAAGTCCTGGCCTGGCCTGGCGTGCTGGTGGGCGATGCGACCGACCCGCAAGCCCTGAATGCCGAAGCCCTGGCGCTGTTCAACGAAGGCCTGAAAGAACTCAAGGCCGGCCGCGAGCGCGAAGGCGCGGAGCTGGCACGGCTGATCAACGATCGCCTGACCTCCATTGAAGAAGACGTGGTGACCCTGCGCGAACTGGTGCCGCAGATGCTTGCCACCCAGCGTCAGAAGGTCCTCGACCGCTTCGCCGACATGAAGGCCGAGATGGACCCTCAGCGGCTGGAGCAGGAAATGGTCATGCTCGCGCAGAAGAGCGACGTCGCCGAAGAACTGGATCGCCTGAGCACTCACATCATCGAAGTTCGCCGGGTACTCAAATCCGGTGGTGCTGCCGGTCGGCGCCTGGACTTCCTGATGCAAGAGCTCAACCGCGAAGCCAACACACTGGGCTCCAAAGCCTTCGACCCGCGCAGCACCCAGGCGGCGGTCAACCTCAAAGTGTTGATCGAGCAGATGCGCGAACAAGTGCAGAATATTGAGTAAGGCAAACCCCACATGACCCACAGCACCGGCACCCTGTACATCATTTCCGCCCCTTCGGGCGCGGGCAAGAGCAGCCTGGTCAAGGCCTTGACCGACGCCGATCAGGAGATCCGCGTCTCCGTCTCCCACACCACCCGCGCCATGCGCCCCGGTGAAGTGAACGGCGTGAACTATCACTTCGTCTCCCGCGAAGCGTTCGTGAAGATGGGCGAACATGGCGACTTCCTGGAGCGCGCCGAAGTGTTCGGCAATCTCTACGGCACCTCGCAAAGCCACTTGCAGCAGACCCTCGACGCAGGCCACGACCTGATTCTGGAAATCGACTGGCAAGGCGCCGAGCAAGTGCGCAAGTTGATGCCCCAGGCTCGTTCGATCTTCATTCTGCCGCCGTCCCTGCAAGCCTTGCACCAGCGCCTGACCAATCGCGGTCAGGACAGCGACGAGATCATCGAAGGCCGGATGCGCGAAGCCGTCAGCGAGATGAGTCACTACGTTGACTATGATTACCTGATCATCAACGACGATTTCGCCCACGCACTGCGCGATTTGCAGGCGATTTTCCGCGCCAATCAGCTGCATCAGAAGCGCCAGCAGCAGCGGCACGGAAAACTTTTGGCCGAATTGCTCGGCTAAACAGCTCTTCCCAAAACCGTTGCAAGGGCTTTACATTGGCACTTGCAGCGCGTTGAAGGGCTTGGTCAAAAAATCAGCGCTTCCCTAATCGCTGGTGATTTTTTAAACTGTCGAGTCCGCTCGCCCAACCGGGCAGCGCGCATATTGCATTCGCTCCGAGGAATACCATGGCCCGCGTAACCGTTGAAGATTGCCTAAACCACGTGGAAAACCGCTTTGAGCTGGTCATGCTGTCTACCAAGCGTGCCCGTCAACTGGCCACCGGCGGCAAAGAGCCACTGGTTCAGTGGGAAAACGACAAGCCTACTGTTGTAGCCTTGCGTGAAATCGCTGAAGGCCTGATGAGCTACGAGTTCATCGCCAACGCTGAAATCGTCGAAGACGAACCGCTGTTCGCAGCGTTCGAGGACGAGTCCAACGAGGCCGTCTAAGCCATGCCTGGTCGACGTAGCACGGCGCGGGGTCACAACGAACGGCAGGTTTCATCATGCCGAGCATAGACGCCCTCGCCGATCGCTTATCGACCTACCTCGGCAAGGACCAGGTCAACCTGGTCCGCCGAGCGTACTTCTACGCCGAACAAGCCCACGACGGCCAACGCCGCCGTAGCGGTGAGGCGTACGTCACGCACCCACTCGCGGTTGCGAATATTCTTGCCGACATGCACATGGACCATCAGAGCCTGATGGCTGCGATGCTGCATGACGTGATCGAAGACACCGGTATTGCCAAGGAAGCGCTGCAAGCGCAATTCGGCGAAACCGTGGCCGAACTGGTCGACGGGGTCAGCAAACTGACCCAGATGAACTTCGAGACCAAGGCCGAAGCCCAGGCTGAAAACTTCCAGAAAATGGCCATGGCCATGGCCCGCGACATTCGCGTGATCCTGGTCAAACTGGCTGACCGCCTGCACAACATGCGGACCCTGGAAGTCCTGTCCGGCGAAAAACGCCGACGGATCGCCAAGGAAACCCTGGAAATCTATGCGCCTATTGCCAATCGGCTGGGCATGCACGCCATCCGCATAGAATTCGAAGACCTCGGCTTCAAGGCGATGCACCCGATGCGTTCCGCGCGGATCAACCAGGCGGTCAAGCGCGCCCGGGGCAACCGCAAGGAAATCGTCAACAAGATCGAAGAATCACTCAGCCACTGCCTGGCCATCGACGGCATTCAGGGTGAGGTCAGCGGTCGTCAGAAACACCTTTACGGCATCTACAAGAAAATGCGCGGCAAGCGTCGGGCCTTCAACGAGATCATGGACGTCTATGCGTTCCGGATCATCGTCGACAAGGTCGATACCTGCTACCGCGTGCTGGGCGCTGTACATAATTTGTACAAACCGTTGCCAGGTCGCTTCAAGGATTACATCGCGATCCCCAAGGCCAACGGCTACCAGTCGCTGCACACCACGCTGTTCGGCATGCACGGTGTACCGATCGAAATCCAGATCCGCACCCGTGAAATGGAAGAAATGGCCAACAACGGCATCGCTGCCCATTGGCTGTACAAATCCAGCGGCGACGAGCAGCCAAAAGGCACGCATGCCCGCGCCCGGCAGTGGGTCAAAGGCGTGCTGGAGATGCAGCAACGGGCCGGCAACTCGCTGGAATTCATCGAGAGCGTGAAGATCGACCTGTTCCCGGACGAGGTCTACGTGTTCACGCCCAAAGGCCGGATCATGGAGTTGCCCAAAGGCTCCACGGCGGTCGACTTCGCTTACGCGGTGCATACCGACGTGGGCAACAGCTGCATTGCCTGTCGGATCAATCGTCGTCTCGCACCGCTGTCCGAACCGCTGCAAAGCGGTTCCACGGTCGAGATCGTCAGCGCTCCCGGCGCGCGACCGAATCCGGCGTGGCTCAACTTCGTGGTCACTGGCAAGGCGCGGACTCACATCCGCCATGCGTTGAAACTGCAGCGCCGCTCCGAGTCCATCAGCCTCGGCGAACGCCTGCTGAACAAGGTTCTCAACGGTTTCGACAGCTCGCTGGAGAAAGTAGCCGCCGAGCGCGTCAAGGCGATGCTCACCGAGTACCGCCTGGAACTGATCGAAGACCTGCTCGAAGACATCGGTCTGGGCAATCGCATGGCTTACGTAGTCGCCCGCCGACTGCTGGGTGAAGGCGAGCAACTGCCGAGCGCGGAAGGCCCGCTGGCGATTCGCGGCACCGAAGGCCTGGTGCTCAGTTACGCCAAGTGCTGCACGCCGATCCCCGGCGACCCGATTGTCGGCCACCTGTCCGCGGGCAAAGGCATGGTCGTGCACCTGGACAACTGTCGCAACATTAGCGAAATCCGCCACAACCCAGAAAAATGCATCCAGCTCTCGTGGGCCAAGGATGTCACCGGCGAATTCAATGTCGAACTGCGCGTCGAGCTGGAACACCAGCGCGGCCTGATCGCTTTGCTGGCCAGCAGCGTCAACGCGGCCGACGGCAATATCGAAAAAATCAGCATGGACGAACGCGATGGCCGCATCAGCGTGGTCCAACTGGTGGTCAGCGTGCACGACCGCGTACACCTGGCCCGCGTAATCAAGAAACTGCGTGCACTGACCGGGGTGATTCGCATCACCCGCATGCGTGCCTAAGCCACCCCATTACAAGGAGTCATTCATGACCAAAACAGTTATCACCAGCGACAAGGCCCCGGCCGCCATTGGCACTTACTCCCAGGCGATCAAGGCCGGCAACACCGTTTACATGTCGGGTCAAATTCCTCTGGACCCAAAAACCATGGAACTGGTTGAAGGCTTCGAAGCCCAGACCGTCCAGGTGTTCGAGAACCTCAAAGCCGTGGCTGAAGCCGCTGGCGGTTCGTTCAAGGACATCGTCAAACTGAACATCTTCCTCACCGATCTGAGCCACTTCGCCAAGGTCAACGAGATCATGGGCAAGTACTTTGACCAGCCTTACCCTGCCCGCGCCGCCATCGGCGTAGCAGCCCTGCCAAAGGGTTCGCAGGTTGAGATGGATGCCATTCTGGTCATCGAGTAATGTGTCCGGCGCAGCCTTCCAAAGGCTGCGCCGATCTTGTTTTGAAAGGATTCCACCATGCGCCAAGCGCTAGCTCTCTCGCTGGTCGCCCTACTCTTGGGCGGTTGTGCCAGCAACCCTGCCGATCGTGATATCAGCGGCACCTGGATCAATCAGGCGGCGATCGATGCTGCAGCCAAAGGCGGCCCGCTACGCGAAGCGCTCCAGGCTTATGGCCCGAACCTGGAATGGGACGTCAATACCAAGGCCGGCCAGGCCCGCTACACCAACGGTTTTGAAAATGTCGACGGCAAGCTGCTGGGCGAAGAGTCCGGCGCCTGGAAGGTCGACTTTTATGGCAGCTCCGCCAGTGAGCTCAAGCGTGACGGCAAGCAACTGAGCCAGGTCGCCAGCGACAATGAGCCGGAGCAAGTCTTCGACCGCGCGCAAGTTACGGTGCCGGACGGCGCACCGATAGGTGCCAGTTTTGAACGCGCACTGTACTCGGCCTACATGGGCGGTAGCTGGAAAGTCGTCAGCGGTCCCGGTGAAGGCAATACCGTGCAATTCCAGGCTGATGGCCAGGTTGCCGGCCTGCCGGGGGCGGATCGTTATGCCTTGTGTCTGGCAGGCGATTGCGCGTCGATGAGCGGCGGTAATGACAATATGTGGTTACAGGCGAATGGTCAGGGCAATACCTGGATCTTTGCGCGCAAGGGCAAGGAACTGGAAATCCTCCAGGCAGTGAACACCGCACAGGCGGATGAAATGCCGCAGTTCACCCCGGGTAATCGCAAGTGGTTGCTGGAAAAACAGTGATACAGAATACAGGAGCCTACGGGCTCCTTTTTCTTTAGCCTGCACCGTCGAATTCTTTGCCCCCTCAAGGATTGATCATGCGCCCACTGCTTATCCTTGGCCTATTGCTGCTCGGCGGTTGCACCTCCATGCCCGCAGAAACGGATATCAGTGGTATCTGGATCAATCAGGCGGCCATCGATGCAGCGGCCCAAGGCCAGTCTTTACGTGAAGCCCTGAACACCCATGGTCGGAATCTGGAATGGGACATCAATACCCACACCAGCAAGGCGCAAGTGAGCAGCGGTTTTGAGGTGGGTGCAGGCCAACTGCTGCAAAAGTCACCCAATGCCTGGACCGTCGACTACAACGGCTACGGCACTGACGAGCTGCGCCTGGATGGCAAGCGACTGACTCAACTGGCCAAGGAGCAAGTCCCCCAGCAGGTGTTCAGTCGCCCCAGCAAGACCGCCAAAACGAAAACAGGGTGGGTTGATACCTTCCGGAACGCCTTGAACGCTGCTTACATGGGCGGACAGTGGGAAATCATCGACAGTCACGGAACAGGCCAAATGGTCGTGTTTACGGAAGATGGCCACGTTTCGGGGTTACCGGGAACCGATCGATACGAGTTATGCCTTGACGGTGATTGCGCCAGCCAAGGTGCAGGCAATGACACCTTGTATCTGGGCACGGGCGACCTGAGTGACACATGGATTTTCGTTCGCAAAGGCAAGCAACTGGAGATTTTCCAGGCAATCAATCAATCCCGGCCAGACGAAATCCCCCACTTCACCCCCGGCCCACGCCAGTGGCTGTTGGTAAAACAATGACCCAAAAACAAAGGCGCCCGCAGGCGCCTGTTGTTTAGAGGCTCGCTCAGCTCAACCCCCCTGGGCAAGTATCGCGGCGTAGCCTTCGCGGTAACTCGGGTACTTCAGTGTCCAGCCCAAGGCTTTCGCCCGGGCATTGCTGCATTGCTTGCTGCCAGTGCGGCGCACGCTCGCGTCTTCGGCCCATTCGGTCACGCCCAGATACTCACGCAACCAGCCCACCACTTCGGCCAGCGGCGCAGGCGCGTCGTCTACACCAATGTAGATGTCATCCAGCGCTACACCGCGACGATCCGCTTCAAGCAGACACGCCAGCAACCCCGCCGCGTCGTCGGCGTGAATGCGATTGCCGTACAACGGTGGGTCGACAGCCACGCGATAACCCCGACGGACCTGAGTCAGCAGCCATTCGCGACCTGGGCCGTAAATGCCGGTCAAACGTACGATGCTGGCCGGGATGCCACTATCGAGCGCCACTTGCTCCGCCTCCAGCATCAATCGACCCGAATAGCCTGTTGCAATGGTCGGCGAGGTCTCATCGACCCACTCGCCATCCTGCTGGCCATACACACTGCTGCTGGAAACGAACAGCAGGCGATTGGGCACCTGCCCATAGTCGTTCAGCCACTCCAGCACATGCTGCAAACCCTGCACATAAGCAGCGCGGTAACCCGCCTCATCGTGATCGGTGGCGGCCGCGCAATACACCAGGTAATCCAACGCACCGACTGGCCAGGTCGCTGGACAGTCTTCATTGAACAAGTCACCGGCAACGCCAATTACCCCCGCAGGCAGACGTGAGACGTCACGCCTCAGACCATGAACCTCCCACCCGCCTGCCAGCAATTGCGTAGCCAGACGACTGCCAACATCACCGCAGCCGGCGATCAAAACAGAAGGCGCAGACATCAGAAAACTCCCATCAGAAAGGCACAGACTAGCGCTGGCAATGGACAAGCGGCTAGCAATGAAGGAAAAAAAGATACTCTATTACTTTTGTTAACAAGAATTACTTGCAATAATGCCCGCCACTTTTGTTCTCGGCCTCACGAGGCCTGGAAGAACATTTACCGTCTTTTTCTTTCTCAGGTCCGGCCAGCATGACACGCAATCAATTCCCCGCTTCGCCAACCAAACGACCTCGCGCCTGGAGCGCAGTGGCCGCCCTGCTGCTCAGCCTGATGCTGGCGCCGACCGCCGCTTTCGCTGACGCACAAGCGCCCGCCGCTCCGGCCGCCACCGCTGCTCCAGCTCCAGCTCCAGCCGCTCAGGTTACGCCGGTTGCGACCGATCCAGCCCAAGCCGTAGACACTACCGGCGAAGACGTTCCGCAAGTCCTCGAGGCCGACAACTCCCTGGGCATGGCCCATGACCTGTCGCCGTGGGGCATGTACCAGAACGCCGATATCATCGTGAAAATCGTGATGATCGGCCTGGCCATCGCCTCGATCATCACCTGGACCATCTGGATCGCCAAGGGTTTCGAGCTGATGGGCGCCAAACGTCGCCTGCGCACCGAAATCGTCCACCTGAAAAAAGCCACCACGCTCAGAGAAGCCAGCGCTTCAGCCACCAAGCAAGGCACCCTCGCCAATTTGCTGGTGCATGACGCCCTGGAAGAGATGCGTTTGTCGGTCAACAGTCGCGAGAAAGAAGGCATCAAGGAACGCGTTGCCTTCCGTCTCGAGCGCCTGGTTGCAGCCTGCGGTCGCAACATGAGCAGCGGCACCGGCGTACTCGCCACCATCGGTTCCACCGCGCCGTTCGTCGGCCTGTTCGGTACCGTGTGGGGCATCATGAACAGCTTCATCGGCATCGCCAAAACCCAGACCACCAACCTCGCCGTGGTGGCTCCCGGCATCGCCGAAGCCCTGCTGGCAACCGCGCTGGGTCTGGTTGCAGCGATTCCGGCCGTGGTGATCTACAACGTCTTTGCCCGCTCGATTGCCGGTTACAAGGCACAAGTCTCCGATGCCTCGGCTGAAGTCCTGCTGCTGGTTAGCCGTGACCTCGATCACCTGCCGACCACCGAGCGCTCCGTGCAACCCCACATGGTCAAAGTAGGGTAATCAGCCATGGGCTTGCATTTGAAAGAAGGCGCAGACGACGATCTGGCCGAGAACCACGAAATCAACGTCACACCGTTCATCGACGTGATGCTGGTGCTGTTGATCATCTTCATGGTGGCGGCCCCGCTCGCCACCGTGGACATCAAGGTCGACCTGCCTGCTTCCAGCGCCAAACCGGCGCCACGGCCAGAGAAACCCGTGTTCCTCAGCGTCAAGGCTGACCAGCGCCTGTTCCTCGGCGAAGACGAAGTGAAGGCCGAAGCACTCGGCGCCACCCTCGACGCCAGGACCCAAGGCAAGAAAGACACGACGATCTTCTTCCAGGCTGACAAAGGCGTGGATTACGGCGACTTGATGAGCGTGATGGACAACCTGCGCTCTGCCGGTTACCTGAAGGTGGGTCTGGTCGGACTCGAGACGGCAGTCAAGAAATGATCACGACGCGCCAAAAGTTGACGCGTTACAGCACGAGCCTGGCCGTGGTGCTGGGCGTCCATGCGCTGGCCATTGCGCTGGCGCTGAACTGGACCTCGCGCCCACCGATCGAGCTGCCGCCGCAGGCGATGATGGTCGAGTTGGCGCCGGTTCCGGCCCCGCCACCGCCGGCACCGCCGAAGGTGATAACGCCGCCACAGCCACCCGCCCCGGTGGAAGAACTGCCGATACCGAAGCTGGCTGAAGTGCCAAAGGCGGAGATCGCGGTGCCGAAACCGGTCAAACCCAAGCCAAAGCCTCAACCGCCCAAGCCTGTGGAGAAAAAGCCGGAGCCGCCTAAAGAGAAGCCGTCCGAGGAAAAACCGAGCGACGCGCAACCGACTCGGGCGCCAACGGAGAAATCCGCTCAGCCGGCACCGGGCCCATCACCGGCGCAGCAAGCGGCCAAGGCCAGCTGGCAAGGCACCCTGCTCGCTCACTTGGCCAAGTACAAGAAGTACCCGGCCAGTGCGCAGGCGCGGGGCAAGGAAGGCATGAACCGTCTGCGCTTCGTGGTGGATGGGGAAGGTAACGTGTTGTCGTTCGAACTGGTGGGCGGCTCTGGTACAGCGGATCTGGACCGGGCGACCCTGGAAATGATCCGCCGCGCCCAGCCACTGCCCAAGCCACCGGCGGACATGTTGACCAACGGCGCCATCGAAATCGTTGCACCGTTTGTTTACTCGCTGGAAAAACGCCGGCGTTAAACCACCGCCGAACCATTGTGGGAGCGAGCCTGCTCGCGAAGAGGCCATCACATCCAACATCCATGTTGACTGATACATCGCTTTCGCGAGCAGGCTCGCTCCCACAGAGATCTCCGGCAGCAGGAATATCTGTGAAAGGCACCCGAAAGGTGCCTTTTGCATATCCGCCAGCGGCAAACCTGCTTTGCCCTGTGTCACTCAACGCACTCAGTCTGATAACGTGCGTCTATCGATTGCAGCCGGTATGCTTGGCCCGCAACTTCATGGACGCTTGCTATGACTCTTACAGAATTACGCTACATCGTTACCCTCGCCCAAGAGCAGCACTTCGGCCACGCCGCCGAGCGTTGCCACGTCAGCCAGCCGACCCTGTCGGTGGGCGTGAAAAAGCTTGAAGACGAACTCGGTGTGCTGATTTTCGAGCGCAGCAAGAGTGCCGTGCGCCTGACCCCAGTCGGCGAAGGCATCGTTGCCCAGGCGCAGAAAGTGCTGGAACAGGCCCAAGGCATCCGCGAACTGGCCCAGGCCGGCAAGAACCAGCTGACCGCACCGCTGAAAGTCGGCGCCATCTACACCGTCGGCCCGTACCTGTTTCCGCACCTGATTCCACAACTGCACCGGGTCGCCCCGCAGATGCCGTTGTACATAGAAGAAAACTTCACCCACGTGCTGCGCGACAAACTGCGCAACGGCGAGCTCGACGCGATCATCATCGCCCTGCCGTTCAACGAAGCCGACGTGCTGACCCTGCAGCTCTACGACGAACCGTTCTACGTCCTGATGCCGGCCCAGCACCCCTGGACCCAAAAAGAATCCATCGACGCCGCCCTGCTCAACGACAAGAGCTTACTGCTGCTCGGCGAAGGCCACTGTTTCCGCGATCAAGTGCTGGAAGCCTGCCCGACCCTGGCCAAAGGCAATGACGGCGCCAAGCACACCACGGTGGAATCCAGCTCCCTGGAAACCATCCGCCACATGGTTGCGTCCGGCCTGGGTATCTCGATCCTGCCGCTGTCGGCGGTGGACAGCCATCACTACGCTCCCGGTGTGATCGAAGTGCGTCCACTGACGCCGCCGGTGCCGTTCCGCACCGTGGCCATCGCCTGGCGCGCGAGCTTTCCGCGGCCGAAGGCGATTGAAATCCTCGCTGACTCCATTCGCCTGTGCTCGGTGGCCAAGCCGCAAGCACCGGTGGTTGCGGCCTAAGTCGCTGCCATGACCGAGTTGTCGCAAGTGTCGGTGACGGCACTCAAGGGTGTCGGCGAAGCCATGGCCGAGAAGTTGGCCAAGGTCGGCCTGGAGAATCTCCAGGACGTGCTTTTCCACCTGCCGCTGCGCTATCAGGACCGCACTCGCGTGGTTCCGATCGGCCATTTGCGACCCGGGCAAGACGCCGTGATCGAAGGCACCGTCAGTGGCGCCGATGTGGTCATGGGCCGCCGCCGCAGCCTGGTGGTGCGCCTGCAGGACGGCACTGGCGGGCTCAGCCTGCGTTTCTACCATTTCAGTAACGCCCAGAAAGAAGGCCTCAAACGCGGCACGCGCATTCGCTGCTACGGCGAAGCACGGCCCGGTGCGTCGGGGCTGGAAATCTACCACCCGGAATACCGCGCCATCACCGGCGACGAGCCGCCGCCGGTGGACGAAACCCTCACCCCGGTTTACCCGCTCACCGAAGGCCTGACCCAACAGCGCTTGCGCCAATTGTGCATGCAAACCCTGACGATGCTCGGCCCCACCAGCCTGCCCGACTGGCTGCCGACCGAACTGGCGCGGGACTATCAACTGGCGCCGCTGGCCGATGCGATTCGCTACTTGCACCACCCGCCGGCCGATGCCGATGTCGACGAACTCGCCCTCGGTCATCACTGGGCGCAGCACCGTCTGGCCTTTGAAGAACTGCTGACACACCAACTGTCCCAGCAGCGCCTGCGCGAGAGCATGCGTTCCCTGCGCGCGCCAGCGATGCCGAAAGCCACCAAGCTGCCGGCTCAATATCTGGCCAACCTCGGTTTCACCCCGACCGGCGCTCAGCAACGAGTCGGCAACGAAATCGCCTACGACCTCAGTCAGCACGAGCCGATGCTGCGGTTGATTCAGGGCGACGTCGGCGCGGGTAAAACCGTGGTCGCTGCCCTCGCCGCGTTGCAGGCGCTGGAGGCCGGATATCAAGTGGCGCTGATGGCGCCCACCGAAATCCTCGCCGAGCAGCACTTCATCACCTTCAAGCGCTGGCTCGAGCCGCTGGGAATTGAAGTTGCGTGGCTGGCCGGCAAGCTCAAAGGCAAGAACCGCGTGGCCGCACTGGAGCAGATTGCCAACGGCACACCCATGGTGGTCGGCACCCACGCGCTGTTCCAGGACGAAGTGCAGTTCAAAAACCTCGCGCTGGCGATCATCGACGAACAGCACCGCTTCGGCGTGCAGCAGCGCCTGGCATTGCGGCAGAAAGGCGTCGGCGGGCGGATGTGTCCGCACCAACTGATCATGACCGCGACGCCAATTCCCCGGACGCTGGCCATGAGCGCCTACGCCGACCTCGACACCTCGATCCTCGACGAACTGCCGCCCGGCCGGACGCCGGTGAACACCGTGCTGATCACCGATACCCGGCGCGTCGAAGTCATCGAGCGGGTACGCAGCGCTTGCGCTGAAGGGCGCCAGGCCTATTGGGTGTGCACGCTGATTGAAGAGTCGGAAGAGCTGACCTGCCAGGCCGCCGAAACCACTTACGAAGACCTCACCGCCGCCCTCGGCGAACTGAAGGTCGGGCTGATCCACGGGCGCATGAAGCCTGTCGAGAAAGCCGCGGTCATGGCCGAATTCAAGGCCGGCAACCTGCAACTGCTGGTCGCCACCACGGTGATTGAAGTCGGCGTCGACGTGCCCAACGCCAGCCTGATGATCATCGAAAACCCGGAACGCCTCGGGCTTGCGCAATTGCACCAGCTGCGCGGTCGTGTCGGTCGGGGCAGCGCGGCCAGTCATTGCGTGCTGCTTTACCATCCGCCGCTGTCCCAGATCGGTCGTCAGCGTTTGGGCATCATGCGCGAAACCAACGACGGGTTTGTCATCGCCGAGAAAGACCTTGAGCTGCGCGGCCCCGGCGAAATGCTCGGTACGCGCCAGACCGGCCTGCTGCAATTCAAGGTCGCTGACCTGATGCGCGACGCCGATCTGCTGCCCGCCGTGCGCGACGCCGCCCAGGCGTTGCTGGAGCGCTGGCCGGATCACGTCAGCCCGCTGCTCGACCGCTGGCTACGTCATGGGCAGCAATACGGCCAAGTGTGAGCACCGTCGCAGTTTCTGAACCACCGTTCTGAGCAAGCTGGTTATACTCCTGCCATTGTTTTACAACGGATACAGACCATGACCGAAGTTGCCCTCGCACCCGCCACCCCGCACGCTCCGTCGGTTATTCGGCTGATGCTGGGCAAATTGGGTATCGCCTACGAAGAAGTCATCGACCATCACGGCCTGAACGCCGCACGCAAAATGCAGGCTGTTCTGCTCGATGACGCCGTGGGCACCCTCATGGTGCTGTTCCCGCAGAACCAATTGCTGGACCTCAACAGCCTCGCTGAATTGACGGGCCGCCGCCTCACCGCCGTGTCGACCGAACGGCTGGTAAAAATGCTCGGCAAACACAACCTGAGCCTGCTGCCCGGCATGCCGGCGCTTACCAGTACACCGTGCCTGTATGAAGAAAGCCTGCTGCGCGAGCCGAAGTTGCTGATCAACTCGGGCGAGCCGGGCGTGTTGCTGGAGATCACCAGCGAAGACTTCAAGACCATGCTCACCAAGGCCAGCGCCGCCAACTTCGGCGAAGCCCTGACCAGCATTCGCCCGAACCTGGACCGCCCTCACGATGACCGCGAGGAAATCACCCAGGCCGTTCAAGCGTTCACCGCGCGACGCATCCAGCAACGCCTGGAAGAGACCATCGAAATTCCGCCGCTGGCCGAGACCGCGCAGAAAATCATCAAACTGCGCGTCGACCCCAACGCCACCATCGACGACATCACCGGCGTCGTCGAAACCGACCCTGCCCTGGCCGCACAAGTCGTGAGCTGGGCAGCCTCGCCGTACTACGCGTCGCCGGGCAAGATTCGTTCAGTAGAAGACGCCATCGTGCGGGTGCTGGGTTTCGACCTGGTGATCAACCTGGCGCTGGGCCTGGCTCTGGGCAAAACCCTGAGCCTGCCAAAAGACCATCCGCAACACACCACGCCGTACTGGCAGCAATCGATCTACACCGCCGCCGTCATCGAAGGCCTGACCCGCGCCATGCCCCGCGCCCAGCGCCCGGAAGCCGGCCTGACCTACCTCGCCGGCCTGCTGCACAACTTCGGCTACTTGCTGCTGGCCCACGTGTTCCCACCGCACTTCTCGCTGATCTGCCGCCACCTGGAGGTCAACCCGCACCTGTGCCACAGCTACGTCGAGCAGCACTTGCTGGGCATCAGCCGTGAACAGATCGGCTCGTGGCTGATGCGTTACTGGGACATGCCTGAAGAACTGGCCACCGCGCTGCGCTTCCAGCACGACCCGAGTTACGACGGCGATTACGCCGAGTACCCGAACCTCGTGTGCCTGGCGGTGCGCTTGCTGCGTAGTCGCGGAGTCGGGTCCGGGCCGGATGAAGACATCCCGGATGCGTTACTGGAGCGTGTGGGGCTGACGCGCGACAAGGCCAACGACGTGGTCAGCAAGGTTCTGGAAGCAGAAGTGCTGCTGCGTGAACTGGCTTCGCAATTCAGCCAACCCTGAAAAGCTTCGCGGGCAAGCCTCGCTCCTACGGATCACCAAAACCCTGTAGGAGCGAGGCTTGCCCGCGATGAATCCACCTCGGTCTAACTGACCACCAACCCCTGTGACGAGGGGACTTGTCCCCGTTCGACTGCGCAGCAGTCGCAAACCCAGCCAACACGGTATGTCAGATACACCCAAGGTCTCAGGCTTTAGGGCCGCTTCGCAGCCCAACGGGGACAAGTCCCCTCGCCACAAGGTTTACCATCGACCTCAAGCCTTGGCTTTTACCTTCGCCTTCCTCGGCTTCAAATACTTGGTCAACCCCTGGAACCAGATCACCAGCGCCGGGTTGCCCTTGATCTGGATCGACTTGTCCTGAATCCCCGTCATGAACGCCAACTGCTTGTTCTTCGCCTGCATCGTGGCAAAGCCATATGCGGCGTCTTTAAAGGCAATTGCAAACGCTGGCTCGGCGTACACGCCGGACTTGCTGGTGATGCGCTGATCCTTCACAAAGAAATGCCGCGCCACTTTCCCATCCAGGGTCTGTAGCTGAAACACCAGCTCCTTATCACCCAACTGCTGCTGAAACGCAGGATTAGTCCGACTGGCCTTACCCATCAACAAACCCAGCATCCACAGAAGAAAACGAAATTTCATGCGCACAGCCTCAGAGAAAAGTGAACGGCCGGCGCAGTGTAGCGGCTTCATGCAAGAACGCCACTATCTGCTTACGTTAGAAGAAGATGAACTACTTTTCCCGCATGATGACCGCCAAGTCACATTTTCCAACCACCGCCCCCCGCGTACCTGATCGTTCCCACGCTCCCGCGTGGGAATGCATCCCGTGACGCTCCGCGTCACTTCCCGATACCGTCCCTACACCTGAAGAAACCCAATCCTTGATCCCCCCAAACCTCTCGGACATTTCCTTCAACACGCCACGCGCAGTCAGCCATTACGCCCGCAGTCGCGCAGACGTTGCAGCCAAGGCGAAATGCCGCCCATGGCGGTGCGCGCGAATGTGTCACGCAGTTGCGCGGCAGTGACGGTCCGCTTTGCCACATCGAAAGCCAACGCCGTTCGCAGGGCTGGCCAGCAATGCTTCGGGAGATTCCCGGGGGCGTGCAACTGGCGGTCGAGGTGGCCGTCGCGGGCCTCGGTCGAGGGCAAGCGGCGGAACGGGTGTCGCTATCGGTGGTCGAGGCGGACTATTTGGCATACGTCTTCGTGGCAAAGGCGAGTGGGTCAACATCGACCGCTTACGGAAGAATCCAGAGCCTCAATGAACGTGAAAACTTCCGGTAGCTGACACCGATGACAGTGCTTGTTTAAAACGTTTAAAGGTTACTTCCTGCAAGCTACAACACCTTGCGTCATTGCCTACGGCTACGCCAGAATCCGCCGGCTTGTGCGCCTTAGCCTTGGCCTCTATCGTTTCCCTGTCACTGCCCATCAGTGATCGGGTTTAGTAGCCCGTCGATGTCAAGACGCACAACGTCTCTATCAAGCAGGCAGCCCATGCCCGCACTTGATGGCGGTTGTGTGCAGGGCGCTTCGGCGCGCCGATTTCTTGGCTCATCGGTCTACTAACCTGTGCACAGCTGCCACCCTAACGTTTAGTAGCGAACGGGTTGCAGCCTCACTCATCTGAGGATTGAGCCAATGTTCAAGGTCACACCAAATCCGCCGGAAACCGATCCGGCATCGCCCTACGAATCACTCGATTCGAACAAGCTCCACGAAGCCGCCGAACGCGCCCTCGACCATCACTTCCCACCCACCGAAAAGAAACCATCAAAACGCAACGACCAGCTCTTCAGCGTCAGCCCGGGCATCAACCCTGAAACCCTTCTCGCCAATGCCTCGGAAGATTTGCTGTCCATCAGCGCCATCGCCGCCAACCTCGCCGACGATGTGGACGGCTCACGCCGCTCCGTAGCCCTGGCGCTCAGCCGCATGGCCGATGGGGTGCATTTGTTAGTGGAGCGAATGCTGGATCATCTGGATGAGCCGGAAATGGCGGCCATACTCGCCAAGCAGCAAAGCCGAACCTGCTGACTCGCCAAGCAGTAAAAAACCCCGATGAGTGTGTCCCACCCATCGGGGTTTTTCTCGGCACGGCGCCAAGGGGTCGCCCGTACAAAGCACCCCCACGCGTAGCGCGTGGGAATGCCTGAAGGCCTACAGAAAACTCAATCAAACATTCGGGCAAGGCACCGGTGCCCAGTCGCCCAGGTCCGGGTTTTTGCACATGCTGTTGACCTGAGTGGTGCCGGCGCTGGCGACCTGCTTGCTTTCAGCCTGTTTGGCTTTTGCGGTCTGCAGGGTTTTCTCGGTGGTGACCGCTTCTTTCGGCACGGCTGGCAGCACCGGTTTTTTCGCCGGTTTCACCGCTTTTTTGCTCTTGGTCGGTGCCACGACCGGCGTGGTGTCGGCAGTTGCCACGGTGACCACGTCAGTGCGCTGCACGCCTACTTGCTGCAGGTCTTTTTCGTAGGCCTGGGTGTAGTTGTTCAGGTCTTCGCTGGCTTTACCGTTTACCGCGACGATCAGGTCGTTGGACTCCTTGAGGCCCGCGACGATTTCTACCAGACGCTTGCGGCCTTCGGTGTCGCTGACAGTCTTGGCCTTGCGGTCGGCGACCAGTTTGGTAAATGCGTTCTGGTAGCACTGTTGCGAAGTCTTGGCGTACGCCGTGCTGCGATCGATGTCGGCAGCGCTTTTGTTGACGTCGGTGGCGTAGGAGGCGATGCGCTGGTTGTCATCCGTGATCTGCTTCTGGCGCTCGGTGTAGTAACCGGCCGCGCCACCCGCCACGGCACCGCCCGCTGCACCGATGGCGGCGTTGCGGCCACGGTTCTCGGAATCGACCAGGGCGCCCAGCAGGGCACCGCCGACAGCGCCGACAGCCGCGCCGGTGACGACCGACTTGGTCATGTTCGAATCGGTGGCACGCAGGTGCTGCACCGGCTCGTAGCAGTTCGGGTAGTACTCGACCTTGGTGCTCGAAGCGACCTTGGAGGTCGGCGACGTGGCGCAACCGGTCAGTACGGTGCTGAAGCCAACGGCCATCAGCAGCAGATGACGCTTGGAAAGCGAAGCAATTGTTTTACGGGAGGAAAGCATGGTTGTGTTCTCTTTTAAGTTTGACTAGCTCAGCACGGCCCACCGCCGCCTGAGTCCCTTCCAAGCTCGCTGTACAACGAACGATCAAGACCGCTGAGCGTTCGATGCGAGCAGTTCCTTCAATATCGCCGCCGGGTCGGCTCGTCGTTGCTGACGATAATCACCGACATGGCGAACGAATAACGTTGCGCGCGTGACCAGGCTTTTGCCCAGTACCGGCTTGCGCTCCAACTCTTCCTTGATGCGTTGAAACTGCGCCTGGATCACGGCATCGGTGTAGCGCGTGCCGGTCGCCAGGTTGTCGATGTAGATCGCTACCGCGCCGTCCAGCGCGCTGCGACCGTTGTCGATGGCGGTAGCGAACAGCTTGGCGCTGGCCTCGTCCTTGGCGTCCAAGGCCTGTTGGCGACTCTTCTGTAAATTGGTCAGGCGAATGTTGTAGTTGTTGACGGTTTCGGCCACCAGGGCTGCCGACTGGATCAGGTTGCCGGCCGCTTCCTCGCGCTGCTGGGCGATGAGCGAGACGTTGCGCTTGAGCTCTTCGTTGACCAGCCCCAACTCGGCTTGCAGGCGCGGATCGACGCTGGCGGCAATGATGCTGTCCAGGCGTTTGGTCGGGTCCTGGGCGTCGTCGATGGCATCGGTCAGCGAAGCCAGCCGACCTTCTTTCTGCCATTGGGCAAACAGTTCCTTGTAGCGCGAACGTGGCGCCGACAACGCGCCAATCGCCACCCGGAACCCGGTGGTTTCGTTGCTTTGCTCGGTGCCGTCGGCGGCGAACAGCGGGTACTCGCGACGCATCCCGGTGAACAAGGTGCCCTCGCCTTCCAGGTAGTTGCCGCCCTTGACCACGAAACCGCCATAGGTGCCCTGGCGGCGTCCGGCGTGCACGAGCTGGAAAGATTCCTGGACCATCTCGGCGGCGTTGCCGATCACGTCGAACAGGCCGATGGGGTTGGGCAGTTTGGTACCGATCGGCATCAGCCGCGCGGCCTGGCCGGTGCCGCCGGCGACCTGGTTGAAAACTGCCCAGTCCGCCAGTGGGCCGTCGCTTTCGCTGCCCTCCTGACGACGGGGAAACAGCCGCCCTTCCAAATCCTGACGGCTGATGGCCTGCCCGCCACGAGCAGCGAATTCCCATTCGACCTCGGTCGGCAAGCGCACAAAACCCAGCCCGCCCTCCTCCGCCGAGGTACCACGACCGCTCACTGGCAGCAGCTCCTTGTGGTATTTCATCAGCCAGGCGCTGTACACCGCCGAGAAGCGTTCGGCCTCGAAGCGCGACAATTTCACCTTGGGCAAACGCCCGGCCATGCCTTGCGGCGCCTCGGCTTGCAAGGCCTCGCAGGCCGGCGCCGGCTCGCCGCTGGCCAGCGATTGCGCCTGGGCCATGACCTGGGCGTATTGGCGGGCGGTGACTTCGTATTTGCCGATGAAATAGAGCATCGGTTTGAGTGGAGTCTTGGCGTCCGTCTTGGGCATCAACGGCGTAATGGTCTTGCCCCAATCCTTGGGCAGATCCTTGAGGGTGAACTGGCCGTTGATAAAGTCCCGGCGGTAACCGGAGATGAACGACTGTTGATAACCGGCCTCGCCCTCGCTGAAGGGATAGCCGAGGCTGATCTCGCGGTCGTCCAGCGTGCCTTGAGCCAGGATGTAGACGTAGCGGAACACCATCTGCCCTTCGCACGGCAGCGGCAGGCTGACGTCGTCGGCCAGCGGCTTGGGGTTGTCCAGTTTGTCGGTGCTTTCATCGGCACCCACCAGACTAGCCATGCCCATGCTGGCCAGGCTCAGCGCCACGGCGGCGCCCAGTAACTTATACATCTCGAATTCCTTCACATGCCTGGATACGCGCCACTCGCCAGCCACCACAGGCCGCTGCCACGGCGCTGACGCCGAGCACGGCCACCAGGGCCAACGCGTAGTGACGCGCCAGCAGATGGCTGGCGTACTCGCCTGGCATCTGCACAAATAAATGGTTCAGGCCCGATTGCGCCAGGCCATACAGCCCGGCACTCAACAGGGCGGCAAGGCCGGCGCTGTACAGCGCCTGCAACACCACAAACAAAAGCAACGCCGCCGTGGAAAACCCCAGCAGGCGCAACACCGACAACTCCCGGCGCTTGCGCTCGACCGCCGCCAACGCCCCGGCAAAAATCGCTGCGAACGCTCCCGCCAAGGCCAAGCCGGCGATGATCCAGAACACGATCGACAGGTTGCGGCTCAGCGATTGCACTTGGGCGATGGTCTGGGCCTGGGTCGAGACCAACAGGTTCTGCACAGCGAAGTACTGACGCAGCGGCTCGACATCCTTGAGGCTGCGGGCGTACAGGCGAAACGCCGGATACACCCGCTGCTCTGTCACGCCCACCGCATCACCTGGCCAACCGAGCGCAGGCACGGCGCGACCGTCCCGGTAATCTTCAGCCGCTTCGAGCAAGGCCAACGGTGCGAACACCCCGTCCCGGGCGAAGGCTTCCAGCGGCAGTACGCGCAACACCTGAACGCGCGTGCGCTGCGCCTCGCCACGACCGGCTACTTGCCGGCCGACGCTGGCCTGCAGCCAATCACCGGCCTTGGCCCCGAGCTTTTCGGCGGCGGTCTGGCTGAGCAGCACCTGATCCAGCCCTTGGGGCACCGGCAGATTGCCGAGCAAGGGATCGTTGACGGCGGTGGGGATCATTTCGACGGTTACCGTCGCAGCACCAGCGCTCAGATCCGCCGTCGCGGCAATCTGCCGGGTGCGCGGCAAGGCGAAAGCCACGTCGCCGCGCTGGTTCAATTGTTCGATAAACGCAGCACTGAACCGACCGCCACCCAAGGGGATGACTTCCCGGGTGGCCGGGTCGTTTTCCAGGCGCTCGGTCAAACTGCTGACCAGGCCGAATTTCAAGCCGAACAGCACCAGCAACGGCGCGACCACTGCCACCAGCGCCAGAACCGAACAGGCCGACAGCCACGCGTCGTTGCGGTAATCCTGCCAGGCCAGGGAAGCCACCAGCGCGCGCATCAGCAGGCCTCCCCGAGGGTGGCGGTGACACCGCCATCGACGTCGCGACGACAACTGATGCGCCGCACCTGCAAACCGCTGGCGCGGGCCAGCGACTCATCGTGGGTGGCGACGACGCAGCACACGCCGTGTTCGCGGGCCTGGGTCACCAGCAACTGCATCACCCGCTCGGCGTTCAGCGGATCGAGGGCGGCGGTCGGCTCATCGGCCAGCAGCAAACGCGGCCCATGGGCCAGGGCGCGGGCGCAGCTGACCCGTTGCCGTTGGCCGACGGACAAGTCGCCAGGTTTTTTGCCCAGTTGCTCGACGATATCCAACGCCCCGGCCAGGCGATCCACGCTGCCGTCGTCTTTCAAACCGAGTAGTTTGCGCGACAGGTCGATGTTGCCGCGCACATCCAGAAACTCCAGCAGGCCACCGGTTTGCAGCACGTAGCCCAAGTGCCGGCGACGCAGGTCCGCCAAGGCACTTTGAGCCTCTGCACGCCACAGCCCGGCGATGTCCGTTCTGGTTTGGTCGGGCGCAAAATCAAACTGCCCGGCCTGATCCGGAGCCAGCACCAGCGCCAGCAAATCCAGCAATGTGCTTTTGCCACAGCCACTGGGACCGACCACCGCCAGTTGTTCACCGGCACGCAGTTGCAGCCGTGGAATCACCAGGCTGTAGCGTTGGCTGCCGGCGCCCCGGCTTTTGTGCACCGCGCTCATGTTCAACATCACGGCAGCGTCGACAACGGAACGCGGTACAAGGCATCACCCGGTTCGGCATCGCCGAAACGCACCCAGTTGGCCAAGTCGTTGTGGAAGGTTTCGTAGAGGCGGATTTTCGAATCCAGCTCGTCGATAAAGTCTTCCTGCTCGGCCACGCTCAACGAAAGCCACAAGTCCTGGGTCATGCTCAACGACTTGCTGCGATAGGGCAGCCCTTCCAGGTACTCACCCAGAACCCCGCCATTGGCCAGGTTGCCACCCTTGCGCAAAGCCGAAGGATCGCGGCTCATGTAGGCGCTGGCGCTGGCGATTTCCTGGAAGAAATTCTTCGGCGAGCTCTGGGTCTTGCGGGCGGCATCGACGATCAGTTTCAGCGATTGCTGCAAGTCGTTGAGCTGCAATTTGGTCAGCATCACGCACACCTGGAACGCCGGCAGAGCCGGGTTGGTCAGGTCGCGGTCGGCGGTCCAGGCGCTGACCAGTTGCGGCGCCTGGCTGGCGGCTTTACGCCCCAGGAAGTCCATATGCATCGCGTAACCGACGGCCGCCGATTTATCACTCAGGCTCGGCGCGGCGCTCAACAGCGGCACGGCTTGCGGCTTGTCGCTACGCACCTGATGCACCAGGTCGGCAAACACCGAACCGATCTCGTCCACCCGCTCCCCGAACTTGCGCACATCGGCGCCCGGCACCGGAATGTACAGGTCGCCGATCTGCGGGTTGGCGTCGGCGGTCAGGGTGCGGTATTGGCTTTGCGCACCACCGTGGGTTTTCTTGCCGGCGTCGCTGAGCAAGTGCAAGGCGTAGATCTTGATCTGCTTGCCCAGCGCAGCCTGACGCACTTCGGCCTCGTTCATTTGCGTGGCGGCATAGGGGTCGTTCTTGCGCAAGGCACCGGCATCGGTGACCAACAGGATCAAACGCCCGCCATAACCGGACCAGTCCATGCCCTCGACCGCTTCCATCACACCGGCAAACGCATCTTCGTTGAACGAATGGCTGGAAACCGTAGACGCCTTGACCTGCCGCGCCAGGTCCATGAAGCGCTGCGGGTCGCGGCCCTGTTCCAGGGTGATCAGGGTTTTGGCGACGTATTCCAGGTCCGGGGTTTTCTGGGTGCTGCTGCGAAAGCCCACCAGGCCGAAGCTGACACTGCCCAACTCGCCACGCTCGGCAATGCGGGTTTGCAGTTCGTGCACGACATCGCGTACCTGATCGATGTAGGGCTGCATGGACACGGTGGTATCGACCACCAGCACCACGGCGGTGCGGAACGCGTCGGCGTTAGCGGTCGTGATCGGTGTGTTGTTGGCGGCAGCCTTCAGTGCATTACCGGGGTCGATGGATGCCACGTTCAGCAACTGCACCGGCTGGCCGTTTTCATCGAAGCTCTCGCGGGAATCGAAGATCGGCAACAGATAGAACTGGTTCTGCGGCACCGCGCTGGCCGCCGGTTCCAGGGCCAACACGCGTTGATTGTCTTCGTGGTTCTGCTGGGTCTTGAGCAGCAGGTTTTTCGCCGCCGACGGATCAGCCAGCAGCTTCTCCACGTCGCCGGGCTGACGCAGGAACATCACCGGCGCACGGCCGGAACGTTCGGTGAACTTGAGCACCAGGCTCTGCTTCCAGTCGCTGACCTGCGCGGCCGGCAACCAGCCGTCACTGCGCCCGTCGGTGGCGGCACCGACCCGCAGCCACGGGTTGCCATCAACCTCTTTGCGTTGATAGACGTAAAGCACGGAAAACGCCGGCAAGGCCTTGCCAGCCGCGGTCCCCGCTTCGCTGGAGAGCTTCGCCCCCGGCTTGCTGAGCACCCGCTGGAACAAGGTTTTTTTGCCGGCCATCAGCAGCGGACGTTGACCGCCATCGACCTCCACCGTCGCCACGGATGGCGTCATCGGTGGCACCACGGCGGGCGGCGTATTGACCGGGGGTGCAGGGGTTGGCGGTGCTGAAACCACCGGCGTCTTCACGTCGGCATCGACTTCAGCATCACTGCCCAACCACCAGTAACCCATGCCGCCCAAGGCCAGCGCCACGGCCACCGCGACGGCAGCGAGTGCGAACACGGGGCCCTTTCGCTGCTCCGAGATCGAGGACTGCGGCGTCGGCTTGACGGTCGGCGGAACTGGCGTGGTTCGGGATTGAGGCTGCGCGGGGCCGCTGGGTATGTCGATGGACACCGGCGTCAATCCCGCCAGGTCATCGCCGGTCGGTTTCAGCGACAGCGGAATCGCCAACGGCTGGATCAAGGTCGCTTCAACTTCAGTCGATGCCTTGGGCAGAGTATCCAGCGCCTGCAACAGCGCCGCTGCGTCTGCGAAACGCTCCGCCGGGTCTTTGGCCAACAGCTTGCGCAGCACGTCCTGATACCGACCGTGGTGCTCCGGCAGTTCCGGCAACGGTTCGGTCAAATGCGCCAGGGCCGTGGAGAGCGCGTCGTTGCCGGTGTACGGCAGCTTGCCGACGAGGATTTCGTAAAGCACCACGCCCAAGGCATAAAGATCGGCCCGGCCGTCGATGTCCTGGCCGCGCGCCTGTTCCGGGCTCATGTAGCTGGGCGTGCCGACGGCGAAACCGGCCTGGGTGAATTGGGTGCGGTCGTCCAGGGACTTGGCGATGCCGAAGTCCGAGAGCACCGCCGTGCCATCGGCACGGAACAGAATGTTCGCCGGTTTGACATCGCGATGAACCAGTCCCAGCCCATGGGCATAACCCAGGGCCGAAGCGATCTGGCGGATGTAGATCAAGCCCTGCTCCGGCGTCAGGCCGGCAGCGATGCGCTCCTTGAGCGTGCCGTTGGGCAGGTATTCCATGGCCATGTAATACAGCTCACCGACATTGCCGATGTCATGGATAGTGACCGTATGCGGGTGAGACAGGCGCGCCAGGGTTTTGCCTTCACGCAGGAAGCGCTCGCAGAAGCTCGGATCGGCCGCCAGCGCGGCGGCCATGATCTTCAATGCCACCTTGCGCTCCAGCGAGCGCTGGGTCGCCAGGTAAACGCTGGCCATGGCGCCTTCGCCGATCTCGTCGCCGATGTCGTAGCCGGGGATCAGAATGTTCGCGGTGGGGATCATGAAGGCACCTTCACGACGATGACGGTGATGTTGTCCGGAGCGCCGCGCATCAGGCTCAGGGACACCAGGCTGCTGGCGATTTCCCCGGGCTCGTCGTGGCTCAGCACCTCGGTGATTTCATGGTCTTCGACGGTCTTGTTCAGCCCGTCGCTGCACAACAGGTAACTGTCGCCGGGCATCAACAGCAGCTCCACCATCGTCAGCTCCAGTTGTGCCTCGACCCCGATGGCGCGGGTGACGATATTGGCCCGTGGATGCACCCGGGCTTCGGCTTCGCTGAGCAGGCCGCTGTCCTGCAAATCCTGAACGTAACTGTGGTCCCGCGAGATGCCTTCAAGCAGGCCGTCACGCAGGCGATACAAGCGGCTGTCACCCGCCCACAGGCATACCCCGCGCAAGTCGCGCGTGGCCAGCACCACCACCGTGCTGCCCATCATGATCACGCCACGATGGGCGGTTTCTTCGCGCACGGCGGCGTTGACTCGCTGCAGGTCGGTTTGCAAGGCCGCGACGTATTCATCCAGCGAACGACCCACGCCAATACGGCGCAGGCTGTCGACGATCAGGCTGCTAACGTAATCGCCCGCCGCGTGCCCGCCCATGCCATCGGCGACCACCCACAGGCCGTTTTCCGGCAGGTCCAGATAAGCATCTTCATTAACCTGGCGGACCATACCGACGTGGCTCTTGCTTGCAGACTTGAACATCTTTCCAGCGCTTGGACGCATCTACGCAACACCTTCTTGGCCGAGCAAAAATTGCGCAAAATCGGCGGCGACAGGCAGGCCCTGACACCGTAATAAAGCGGGGGCGATACGCTCCGAACCCTGGCCCCACCACAGGCTTGAGCCTTCGCAGGCCTGTTCGGCAAGTGCGCTCATGCGCGCCTTCGAATCGGTGGCATCGAAGCGATGCAGGCCGGCAAAACGGCTGCTTGGCGTGCGCGGCAGGCACGCCGGGCTACCCAGTGCTTCCAACTCCGCGCCGAAGGCTTCGAAGCTCGCCTCCACGCTCAACGTGCTCAACAGCAATTGCTCAACCTGTTCAAACCAGATATCCGAACCGCCCACCACCGATGCCGGATCAGCATCGTGGTCCAGCAGCACTGCGACGGTCAGCGGAAAATACCGGCCAACCCGATCGATGCTCGGCATCACCACCCCAACGGCGGCCTGCGGCCCGCATACTCCGGGCCCGACCATAAAGCGCCACAGCGGGCTGACCAGATAGGCATCCAGCCAACGGTCGCCGAGGCTGGTCTGGCTGGCGAGCAGGCCCGCCGCCAGCCACGAATCCCAGGGGCCGATAAAACTCTGCGGCAAGCCTCGGCTGACAAAGTCCCCGCGGCTGGCCAACTTTCCATAGAAGCCCGGCGTGTTCATAACCGCTCCGGCAAGCTGAAACCGCTGAGCACACGGCTCTTGAACGGGTTGAAGGCGCTGTTGGCGCGCAGTTCATAAGAGGCGCTGGCACCGTCGACCCGCAGTCGCAGGTTGAAGCGATCCGGCGAATTGCCGGCCGTCAGGTCCGATTGCTCCAGCAGACGGAACCACGCCCATGGCCCGTCCAGGGTGATGCCGGAACGACCGCTGGCCGAAGGCGGCATGATCGAAATCCGCACCACGCCGATGCTGCCGGGGTTGGGCCATTGCATAGAGGTCGGGCGGCTCGGACCGTGGTCGTAGCTCAATTGCTGGCCGTCGAGGTCGAGCAAAAACTGGGTGACAGTGGCGTCCATCGTCACCGGCTTGAGTTCGAAGCGCACCATCGGTTGGGTACCGCCGGAACGAAAAAACGCGTCCCGGATGGTCGCTGCCCGCTGGAAGGTTTGCAGCACGCCGGGGGCAATACCGAGCTTCTGCGCGGCGCCCGGTTGCCAGCGCCAGGCCTGGGTCGAGGTATCCACATACGGTTGCAGGTATTTGCGGAAGTAGTTGTCCATCACCCCGCCCACACCGAAGAACTGGCCGAAGTCGTCGAGCGTCGCGTCCCGCGCACTGCCCGGCGACATCGGATAACGCCCGGCCAGGGACTGGCGATAGATGTTCACCACTTCGCTGGTCCAGGCCGCATTCAATTGATTGCGTACCCCGCCCATCATGCTGTTGGTGGTGGAGTTGACCACCGACTTGACCAGCCCCTGCACCAGCGGCGGCTGACGTTCGGCATTGAGGTTGACCCGTGTCGCAGCGGCTACGGCCTGGTTCTTGGCTTCGCCGAGCAAGGCATCGCCGCTGGCGCCGACCATGGCGCTGACCTGCACGTACAGGGCGTTCATGTCGGCCAGCAGGCCGTCGATGGCCGCCGGCTCGCCTTCGCTTTTGCTGACGATGCGGTTGAGCTCGGCAAAATGCGCGGTGATTGGATCTTCGCTCGCCGCAGCTGTGTTTTGCCTCGCCTGCTCTTGGCCGAGCAAGCTGCCCAAGCGCTCCTTGAGCTTGTCGACCCCGCCTTCCACCGGCGCACCCTTGGCGGCCAGCAGGCGTTCTTCCTGTTGCAGATCGGTTTCCTTCGCCACCGCCACCAGCAGTTTTTTCAATGGCGAGGTCGGGCCGGAAATCACCCGCAACACATCGGCGGCCTGGGCCACGCTGGTGATCGGCACAAAGTCGATATCCGCCAGCAAGGCGTCCCACTGACGCTGGTAATCCTGGAAATACAGGCGTCGCACATCGGCGGCCAGGCTGGCGACGTCCTGCTGTTCTGCCTGGTCGCGACCGAGCACCCACTGCTCCTCGGCCAGGGTGCCGGTCTGGTTCAGGCTGGTGAGCAAAAACCCTTGGCGGTAACCCTTGGCCGTGAAGAAGCCGCTCAAGGGTTCGCCCAGCGGCTTGCCGCTCTTGCGGCTGAACACCAGCGCGGCATCGCGCCCGGCCGCTTCGTTGATACGAAAATCCGGAATGCCGTCCGGCAGTTTCTGCCGCTTGACCCGGTCATAGACACGCTGGGCCACCGGCAGTTGTTGCAACTGTCGGCGCAGGTCATCGATCAGGCGCGGGTCCAGACGTGCGGTGGGCGGATGGCGCTCGAACAGCGCCCGCAAGTGCTCTGCCAGGGCCAGACGCTGATCGGCCGGCAAGTCGCGCGGCAGGCTGCGGTCCCAGTCGAGGGCGATCCACGCCTTGATGAAGTCGGCATCGTAATGCTCGCTGTCGGCGAGCATCAGGTAGGCCTTCAAGCCTTCGTAAAGGAAGTCCGAATTGCCGCCGCCGTGCAGTTGCTCTTCGATGCGCGTGAGCAAGCGTGGCGCGAAGACCGCGATCAACAGCTTGCGATAGACGCTGCCGGACTCGGCTTCAAGCATGTCGCCCTGATACAGGCCCAGGCCTTCGGCCCAGTTCGGTGCGTCGCCGGCCAGATGCTTCACCGCGTTGAGCAACGGCAACACCGCAAGCACGTCCCGTTGCACCGGGCTGAGGTTTTGCACGGCCTGGCCCAGGGGTGCGACTTTCTGATCGACTTGCGCGATATACGCCTGGTTGGCGCGGTAGCTGACCCACCACAAGGTCCCGACCACCAGCACCAAGGCCACGGTCGAGGCCAGCACGCCCCGGGCAATCCACTTGCGCCGACGTTCGACTTTCGGGTTGACCCCCACCAGCCCACGCTCGGCGAAGGCCACGGCGCTGAAGAGTTTTTCGATGAAGTAACTGCGTCCGGTGCCGTTCTGGCGCGCCAGGTGCTGGCGGTCCAGGTTCATGCTCTGGGCCATGGAACCGATCAGGCGGTCAATCGGGCTGCCTTCCTGGGTACCGCTGGTGAAATACACCCCGCGCAACAGCACTCGCTCTTCAAAGGCGTTGGGTTTGAATACGCCCTCAAGGAAGCTTTGCAGGCAATCCTTCAACGCGCCGAACTGCTGCGGGAAGCCGTAGATCAGATCGCGCCGCGCCGGGTCGCGTTCCTGTTGCAAACGTTCCACCAAACGATCGTTGAGGCGCTGCTCCAGGCCGGCGAATTCGCTTTGCAGATGGGCCAGCGGGCTGTCATTGCTTTTACCGTCGTCCAGGGCAAAGGTCGTGCCCCAGACCTGAGTCCGCTCTTCCTTGCTCAGGGTATCGAAATACTCCATGAACCCCGGCACCAGATCGAGTTTGGTCAGCATCAGGTAGATCGGAAAACGTACGCCCAGTTGCGTGTAGAGCTCCTGGATACGCAGGCGGATCGCGGCGGCATGGGCGGCGCGCTCGGCGTCGCTGCCCAGTAGCAGATCGGAAAGGCTGATGGCGATGAACGCACCGTCAATCGGGCGTCGGGGCCGTTGTTTTTTCAACAGGCCGAGAAAGCCCAGCCATGCGGCTTTATCCACCGTCGCATCGCTGTCCTGGGTGGTGTAGCGCCCGGCCGTGTCGAGCAGCACGGCCTGATCGGTGAACCACCAATCGCAATTGCGCGTGCCACCGACGCCGCGTACCGCCCCGGCGCCCAATTGCGCCGCCAACGGAAAATGCAGCCCGGAGTTGACCAGCGCCGTGGTCTTGCCCGAACCCGGCGGGCCGATGATCACGTACCACGGCAGTTCATAGAGATTGCGCCGCTCGTCACCGCCCAGCTTGGCTTTCTTCAACAGCGTCAAGGCTTCGTCCATGCGCTGGCGCAGGGTTTCAAGCTCTTCGGCCGTGGCGATGCTGGTCGGGTCCGGCGGGGTTTGCGCCGCCAGGCTGCGCATCACTTCGGCGGCCTGACGGCGGGCCTGGATGATGCGAAACACCCGGTAGGCAATCCACACCGCGAACACCAGAACGATCAGCGCCCAGCGCCGACCTTCAGGCACCAGCCATTCGAGCAGCGGCCCGATAAACCAGATGATCAGGCTCAGGGCGATCAGCCCCAGCAGCGGGATGACCCAGCGGATGATAAAACTGAAAAACGCCTTCACTCGACCCCCTCCGCCAACACTGTGATTTCGACCCGACGATTGCGTGCGCGGCCCTCTGCTGTAGCGTTCGAGGCCAGTGGCTCGGTGTCGCTACGGCCTTCGGCGCTGAAGCGCTCAGGCTGGCCGGTCTTGGCCGAGAGGATTTGCAGCACCGAGGTGGCCCGAGCCTCGGACAAGGCCCAGTTCGATGGAAACCGTAGGGTGGCAATCCGGCGATTGTCACTGTGACCGGTCACCCGGACCTGCCCCTTGACCTTGCGAATCGCATCGGCGATGCGCAGCATCAGCGGCTGGAAATTGTCGACGACGCTGGCGCTGCCCGAGGCGAACAGCTCATCGCCACGGATGGTCACCACTGAACGGTCAACGGCATCTTCCACAGCCACCCGACCGGCCTTGATTTCATCCGCCAGGAAACCTGCCAGACGCGGACGCTCGATGAGTTTCGGTTGCACCACCGGACGGTCGATGGCCTGCACCGGGATCTCGCCGAGGGCATGGATGTTCTTGAACACCGGCTCAGCATCGGCAGCCAGTTTCAAACGCAGACCGAACAGCAGAGCCAGCAGCAGCGCCACGCCGATGACCACGGCGATCCATGGCGGCATGAATTGCGCCAGCCGGTCGCGGGCCACGGTGACGCCGCGCCAATGGGGCGAGAGTTCACGCTCGTATTCGCCACGGGCGCTGCGGATGACTGCGCTGGTGCGCTCACGCAAGGCTTCCAGTTGGCTGCGACCGTCGATCATGACCCGATAGCGCCCTTCGAAACCCAGGCACATGCACAGGTACAAAAGCTCCAGCAGATACAAACGTTCGCGGGGGCTTTGCAGGCAATGTTCCAACAGCTGGAACACCTTCTCGCCGCCCCAGGCTTCGTTGTGCACGGTGATCAGCAGGCTCTGTTTGCCCCAGTCGCTGGTGCCGCCCCACGGCGTACTCAACACCGCTTCATCGAGGGCGGTGCACAAGGCGTAACGGGCCAGCAACACATCGTTGCGCACCACGCCGGCGGCCTCGGCGCGCTCCTCGAACTGGCGCAGGTAGGCCAACAATTGCGCTCGCAGGCTCGCTGGCGCCGGGTGGGCAATCGTATTGCGCAAGCGGGTCAGCAAAGCCAGCAGCGGGCCAGCGGCGCTTTCCAAGGGGTTGAGACCTTCGGCTTTGCCGGTCAAAAGCGGCGCGGCCGGCATCGAAAGCGGCGCGGGCTGGGCACGGCCAGCCTGCGGGCGGACCGGGTCGGCGCCACGACCACCGGGGGTCGGCATGAACTGGGTACGATCGTCGTTGCTCATCGCGGTTTATCCTCGGATCGCCCAGAAAGCCAGGTTCAACCCCGGGAACTGCCCCGCGATGTGGAACGCAAAACCGCCGGAGTTGGCCAGTTGCTGCCAATGCTCGCTGCCCCGGTCCAGTTCGTAATAGGTGGAGCCGGCGTGATAAGGAAGTTGCCGTGGTGCCACCGGCAGCGGCAGCAGGCCAATGCCCGGCAATTGCAGGTTGACCAGGTTGCGGATGTGCTCCACCGAGCCGACCTTGCTCTGTTGGCCGAAGTGACCGCGCAGGGTTTCGGCGGGCACGTCGGCGCGCACCACCAGGATGAAGCTGGCGCTGTCGAGCAGGGTCTTGTCGGCCAGCATCGCCACATGCACGCCGTAGGCTTTTTCGACAATCGGAATCGGCGTGGCCTTGCTGTCGATCAACATCGACAGCGCTTCACGCAAGGCTTGCATCACCGGCGCAAAACTCAGCGCGAGGTTATCGTGCTGGTACTGCGGGTATTCCTGCGGTCGCCGCCCGGAAGCGGTAAAGGTCGAGAACTCGCCGGCCAGGCTCACCAGTTCGCTGTAGAACCGCTCGGGGTGCAACGGACTCAACTGGCTCAAGTGCTGGATCAACGGCTGAGCGCGGTTGACCAGTTGCAGCAGCATGAAGTCGGCAATTTCCGAGGCACCGCCGGCACCGGACGCCACCACCCGCCCGGCGAGGGCTTCGCCACGTTGGTGCAGCAGGCCCAGCATTTCGCTGCGAAACGCGGCCAGCGGTTTGGCGGCGGAGACATCCAGCAGCGGCGGGATGTAAGTGTCGTCGAGCACCAGGGCGCGGTCGGCGCGTTTCTCCTTGATTCGTACCAGGCCGATGGCGGCGTAGTCGCTGATGCCATCCTCGGCAATCAACAATCGCAGCGCCCTGGAACCCACGGCCACTGGCGCACGGTTTTCGAACGGTGCGTTGTCGTCGCGTACTTCGCGCACCTGGCTCACGTAGCGCGCAGCGCCCAGGGTTTCGCCGTCATCAACGGTGTCCCGGGCACCGGCGCGCTTGAGCGGCAAGGCCAGGTACACCAAGCCATCGCGCAGGTTGTCGTCGACATTCAGTGGGCTCGGCGCCAGGTCATCCTGGGGAATGTTGAAGGGCGTGCCGTCCGGCAACAGCCCCCGCGCCGAGATGATTGCCAGTTTGCCCTGGGCCAACAGGCCCTGATCGATCAGCAATTCGGAGAAACCCCAGGCGCCGGCCGATAACGGGCGGCTTCGGGCGTCGATGAGGTTTTCCAGGTAACGGTCATGCTGTTGGAAGTGCTGCGTTCCAATGAACATGCCTTCTGACCAGACCACGCGATTGTTCCAAGACATGGGAGCTCCGATTGCTTTATTGGGCAGGGCTGGATGGGGGAACCACGACGGCGCTGCGCACGGCGCGCACATCGAGGCTGATCTGGTATTCGGTGTATTGGCGCGGCGGGACATTCATCACCGTGCGCCACTGCGCCTGATCCAGTTCGCGATAGCCCACCAGCACACCGATGTGGCGGGTGGCCGGATCGAGGTCGCGTTGCAGGCTCAATTGCTGGCCGGGCTGGACCAGCACTTCGTCCTGGTCGATCAGGTCTGCGCCGAGCGTCGCCTGGGCCCGTTCGGCCAAGGCGAAATAATCGGCACGGCCGAAGGTGGCGGCATTTTTCAGTTCGAAAATGCGCACCCGGACCGGGGCCGGTTGACCGCTGGTGCCGGGGTTGAGGCTGGCGATGGCGTGGAAGTGCAACTCGACGGCGGCGGTGTCGGCCTCGGCCTCAGCGGCCTCGGGTTTGACCGTATCCTTGGCACACGCGGCCAGCAGAAGCACGGTGGCGACTGCGAGTAAAAACCTGGGAATCATCCTGCGTCCTCAATGACGTTTCAGCTATCCGTTGTTCCATTTTTTGCTATGAATGGCGCGCTCAGCCGCGACGCTGCCTTGTACTGTGTTGTTCGTAGGCGCGGCTGAATTCCCGACCGAACAGGTCCTGGAAATCCTCTTGGGCCTCACGGGAAATATTGCTGTAGAGCTCGGTGAACTGCTGCCAGTACTGGGCCTGTCGCGAGCCACTGAAAATGCTCGACAGGCCACCGGGCTTGCCCATGCGCTCTTCCAGTTGCGCTGGCTCGAAGCGCGCCAGCAGGTGCTTGATCGCCGCTTCCACACCGGCCATCACTGCCAATTGGTGGGCACGCAAATCATCGAAGCTGTCGCGCACCGCCATGTCCGGCGCCATGAACGCCTGATTGCTCTGGCGCAACAGCAACAGCAAGGCTTCATCGACATTGGGCGCGAATTTCAGCGGATTGTTTTCCACCGGTTGAATCATCGTCTGCTGAATGCGGAACTCGCCCTTGAGACTGCTGCGGGCACGCAAGACATCGATCAGGCCCTCGACCATCAGCCGATAACTGCGGCCGATGCTTTCCATCTGCGCTTCGGCCTGGGCCTTGTCCAGGCGCAACTGATCCAGCCCGGCGCCACGCAGGAAGGCTTGCAACAGGTCGGGCTGAGCGTTGTCGGCCGAACTGACCGGATTGACCGGGCGTTCGACGATGGCCGCGGGCGGTTCGGGGGCCGGCTCGATCGGCACGCTGAGTTCAGGCATGGGGGGCGGCGCAACCTCTGCGACCGGCAAAGGGGCGACCGCTACCGGCACAGGCGTGTCGCTGAACAGATCCCAATCTTCCGGAATCACCGGCATTGACGTCTGCGGCACAGGCTCGATCACAGGCGTTGGATGGGGTATCGGGGTCGGTGGGCGGAAGTCATGCAGCTCGGCCGGGACATGGTCGGGCTGGGTGGCCGGCGGGACGGTGGTCGGTGCCAGGAAGTCGAACAGGTCTGGCAGTGTGTCCATGGCCGACACACCCTGAAAATGTGCAGGTGGTGTCATGGGCAACGACGTCGGGGTAGTCGCAACGGCGCCCTGACGCCCCATCATGGCCTCGAAGCTGTTGGACGAATCGGCGAAAGGGTTGCTGTCAGTCGCCGGCAGACTGAAGTCGATGCGCGCCTGGATTTCGTAATCACCGATTCTAATAACTTCGCCATCTTGCAATGGCTCGCTGTTTCCTTTGCGCAAACGAATACCCGCCTTGACCAATTCCACACCATTAGTGCTGTTATCGGTTAAGTAGTAGCGGCCATCTTTGTATTGAATTACGCAATGTTTGCCGGACACCAAGCGCTCGGGATCGGGCAATATCCAGTCATTATCCAAATTGCGGCCAATCGCCATCACACCCTGATCCATGGATTTTTCAGAGCACTGACCAGGGGTAATTTTGTGATAACTAGTGATAGTCAAACACAGCGACATCTTGCCTCCTTGCTGAACACTTTGCGCGCGGGCGAGTGAGGGACTTAACGCCCGAGCGACTCGCCGACAACCCTTGCAAAAACCTTGAAAACAGCCTTTTTACCAGCATGATTGCTGATCTTACCCGGCTTACGTGACAAAAAACCTGCACCAGTGCCTGCCTTGACCCACTGGTCGCACGGGTTGTTAAGCACCTCACATCTGTCACACAGGGGAAATAGCTTACCTTGACAAGCCATAAGTACTACACCAAAAATGCACAACTTCTTGAATAAGAATGATGGCACTTTAAGATCATTGAGCATCTAAAGGGCCATTACATTCAAGGAAACATGTGAAGCTCCACTTGGAACTAACATGGAACTGCCCGACTCCCGAGCGGGCGATATGGAGATCAAATTCAGTGGAAGTGCCTTTGCTGCTCGCCGCCGTGTCCGCGACTTCGCCTTGTGGCGAAGATCTGGAATATGACGCGGATTTTTTGCACCTGGAACGCGATTCCCTAGGCAAGCCCGAGCGCAGCATGGGCGACTCGATATTGCCTGCCGAACCCCCAGAATGGCGCAGCATCCAGCAGCAAAGCCTGGCGTTGTTGCAACGCAGCAAAGACCTGCGCATCACCCATTTCCTTTTGCAAAGTTCCCTTGCCCTCGAAGGCGTCAGCGGCCTGGCCCGCGTCCTGACACTGATCAGTGAATTGCTCAAGCAATACTGGGCCGACCTGCATCCGCGCCTGGATGCCGAAGACAACAACGACCCCACCGTGCGCATCAATGCCCTCGCCGGCCTGACCTCCGATGTCACCATTCGCCTGCTGCGCGAAAGCATCCTGGCCCGCTCGCGTGCCTTTGGCCCTGTCAGCCTGCGCGCCGCCGCCAACGCCAGCGGGCTGCAAAGCTTCCCTGACGAAAACCTCGGTGCCGAGCAACTCGCCGGAGCGTTCCTCGACAGCGATCCCGAACAGCTGGAAATCACCCGCGCCGCCCTGCACGAGGCCCGCGGTGCTGCCGAGGCCATCGAACAGCACGTCAGCGAACAAGTTGGTTCCGCCCAAGGCGTTGACCTTGGCCCGTTGAAGCAACCGCTCAAAATGGCTTTGCAGATCCTCGGCCAGTTCGCCCCACAGAGCGGTGACAGCCCCCTGCCCGATACCCTCGGCGACGACAGCGCCGCGCCGGTTGAATACGCCACCACACCGAGCGCACCGAGTGCTCCGCGCAGTACCGGCACTGGCGAGATCAACAACCGCGACGACGTGCTGCGCAGCCTGGACCGGATTCTTGCGTACTACACCCGTCATGAGCCCTCCAGCCCGCTGCCGGTGCTGTTGAACCGGGCGAAGAATCTGGTGCACGCCGACTTTGCGGCCATCGTGCGCAATCTGATTCCCGACGGCATGAGCCAATTTGAAAATCTGCGCGGACCAGACAGCGAATAAAAGCGAACGGATCACGCAGTCACGTCACCGGTATCACCGGTGACGCCAACACCGTCGCTTGAGCGACCAGGAGCAGCAACGTGGCGAAGCAAAGTTCTCAGAAATTCATCGCGCGCAACCGTGCGCCTCGAGTGCAGATCGAGTACGACGTCGAGCTTTACGGCGCCGAGAAAAAGGTCCAGTTGCCCTTCGTCATGGGCGTCATGGCGGACCTCGCCGGCAAGCCCGCCGAGCCTCTGGCACCCGTGGCCGATCGCAAGTTCCTCGAAGTGGATGTCGACAACTTCGACTCGCGCCTCAAGGCCATGCAGCCACGCGTCGCGTTCCACGTGCCCAACGAGCTGACCGGCGAAGGCAACCTGAGCCTGGACATCACCTTTGAAAGCATGGACGACTTCAGCCCCGCCGCCGTGGCGCGCAAGGTCGACTCGCTGAACAAGTTGCTCGAAGCGCGCACCCAACTGGCCAACCTGCTGACCTACATGGACGGCAAGACTGGCGCCGAAGAAATCATCATGAAGGCCATCAAGGATCCGGCGCTGCTCCAGGCACTTGCCAGTGCGCCGAAGCCAGCCGAGCCTCAGGCTTAATCAGGACGAATGATCATGACCGATTCAGTACGTGCAGACGCTCAGACACTGAGCACCACCGAAGAAGCCAGCGAGTTCGCCTCCCTGCTGCTGCAAGAATTCAAACCCAAGACCGACCGTGCCCGCGAAGCCGTCGAGACCGCCGTGCGCACCCTGGCCGAACAGGCCCTGGCGCAGACCGACCTGGTGTCCAACGACGCGATCAAGTCGATCGAGTCGATCATCGCCGCCATCGACGCCAAGCTCACCGCTCAGGTCAATCAGGTCATTCACCACCCGGATTTCCAGCAACTGGAAAGCGCCTGGCGTGGCCTGCATTACCTGGTCAACAACACCGAGAGCGACGAGCAACTGAAGATCCGCGTGCTCAACATCTCCAAGAATGATCTGCACAAGACCCTGAAGAAATTCAAGGGCACCGCGTGGGACCAGAGCCCGATCTTCAAGAAGATGTACGAGGAAGAATACGGCCAGTTCGGCGGCGAACCTTACGGTTGCCTGGTGGGCGATTACTACTTCGACCAGTCGCCTCCAGACGTGGAACTGTTGGGCGAACTGTCGAAAGTCTGCGCCGCCATGCACGCCCCATTCATCGCCGCCGCCTCGCCGACCGTGATGGGCATGGGCTCATGGCAGGAACTGTCGAACCCGCGCGATCTGACCAAAATCTTCACCACTCCGGAATACGCCGGCTGGCGCTCGCTGCGCGAATCGGAAGACTCGCGCTACATCGGCCTGACCATGCCGCGCTTCCTCGCGCGTCTGCCGTATGGCGCCAAGACCGATCCGGTGGAGGCCTTCGCCTTCGAAGAAAGCACCGACGGCGCCGACAGCTCCAAGTACACCTGGGCCAACGCCGCTTACGCGATGGCGGTGAACATCAACCGCTCGTTCAAACACTTCGGCTGGTGCTCGCGCATTCGTGGCGTGGAGTCTGGCGGTGAAGTGGAAAACCTGCCGGCGCACACCTTCCCGACTGACGATGGTGGCGTGGACATGAAATGCCCGACCGAAATCGCCATTTCGGACCGCCGTGAAGCGGAGCTGGCGAAGAACGGTTTCATGCCGCTGCTGCACAAGAAAAACACCGACTTCGCCGCGTTCATTGGCGCCCAGTCGTTGCAGAAACCGGCCGAGTACGACGACCCGGACGCCACCGCCAACGCCAACCTGGCTGCGCGCCTGCCGTACCTGTTCGCCACCTGCCGTTTCGCCCATTACTTGAAGTGCATCGTGCGCGACAAGATCGGCTCCTTCAAAGAGAAGGACGAAATGCAGCGCTGGTTGCAGGACTGGATCCTCAACTACGTCGACGGTGATCCGGCGCACTCCACCGAAACCACCAAGGCCCAGCACCCATTGGCTGCGGCCGAAGTGATCGTCGAGGACGTGGAAGGCAACCCGGGGTACTACAACTCCAGGTTCTACCTGCGCCCGCACTATCAGCTCGAAGGCCTGACCGTGTCGCTGCGCCTGGTATCCAAGCTGCCTTCGGCCAAAGGCGCGTAAAAACCTGCTGAACGGTACGCGGTAAAAATGTGGGAGCGGGCTTGCTCGCGAAAGCGTCGGATCATTCAACATTGATGTCGACTGATCCGACGCTTTCGCGAGCAAGCCCGCTCCCACAGGTTCTGTGTCTTGCCTGACATTCAAAGAGATTTCGCAAGGTCGGCGTCAACCAAACAATGTGGTAGAGACCACACAGGGAGAAAACATGGCTGTTGATATTTTCATCAAGATCGGCGACATCAAGGGCGAGTCCATGGACAAGGCCCACAAGGACGAAATCGACGTCTTGAACTGGAGCTGGGGCATGGCTCAGTCCGGCAACATGCACGTGGGCAGCGGCGGCGGTGCCGGCAAGGTGAATATCCAGGACCTGTCGCTGACCAAATACGTCGACAAGGCCACGCCGAACCTGATGATGCACTGCGCCAGCGGCAAGCACATCGACAAGGTCAAGCTGACCGTGCGCAAGGCCGGCGGTGAAAGCCAGGTCGAGTACATGATCATCAACCTGGAAGAAGTGCTGATCACTTCCCTGAGCACCGGCGGCTCGGGCAGCGATGATCGCCTGACCGAAAACGTCACCCTGAACTTCGCCAAGGTGCTGGTGGACTATCAGCCACAAAAAGCCGACGGCACCAAGGACGGCGGGCCGGTCAAGTTCGGCTGGAACATCCGCCAGAACGTCAAGGTGTAATCGAAGAGGCCCCCGGCGTTATGCGCCGGGGGTGTTTTGGTGCTTGCTCGAATCCAATCCTTTCCCTGCGGTGTCTGAGTCATGGCCAAGCCTTCGTTTATTAATTTGTGGAAAGCGTATTCCGATCTGCTGGTTACTCATCCTGACGCAAAGCCTTGCGACGGTCCGTGGGCAAACCAGTGCGCTATCCGTATGAGCATGACGCTCAATGCGGAGCTGACCATCAAGGTCAATAAATCTACCTATACCGAACCCAAATGTGCGCATGAACATGCCAGGGGAGCCGAGTCGCTGGCGAACTGGTTATGGAAGCACCATCTGGGGCGGCCACTGATTCTCGGTGGAAGTGCCGAAGAACGCCGCAAGTTGAAAGACAAGACCGGGCTCATCTTCTTCAAGGACTGTTTCCGGCAGCCTGGGGAAGCTGCAGAAAATCGCACGGGCGACCATATCGACCTTTGGAATCGCGGTTTTACCATCGGCCGTTACAGCGACCTTACCTACCAATCCAGAGCCATCTGGTTCTGGGAGCTGACATGATCAAATCCAGCCGAAACCTGGCGGCCTTGTGCTGCGTGTTGCCGAGCCTGTGGGCGTGTGCCGGCCAGGAAACTACTCCAGCTTCCGAGGATCAAGTCGTCACCTTGGGCGGACAACGATTGATGCTGGAGAACGATCAGAAGCAATGCGTGTTGCGTAAACCGGATCAGAGCGTGCTGCCCCTCGAAATGCCATGGCCTTGCCAATTTGCTGTCGACCGACAGGGCAAACCTCACGTCGAATCCTTCAACAACGTACCGATCGTGATCGTGCTGCATGTGAACGTTGACCCAGCGAACAGTCGTGAATGCCGGTCCGAGTACCGCGCCATTCGTCAAATCAACGGCCAGCTCGAACCTTCGATCGTCGCACCCAGTGCCAGTTGCTTGCGCGGTGCAGGCGATCAGAAAGACTACACAGCGCTTTTCACTTGGTAAGCGACTTCACATGCAATCGCCCACGACTTTGCGTATCACTCATGACAGGTTGGCTTTGAGGCTTGAAATGACTAAGCGAACCCTGTTGATTCTGCTCTCTAGCGGCCTCCTGTTGAGCGCTAATGCCTGGGCCGAACAAAAGCAACTCGCGGCACCCAGCAATCAAATCATTTTTGCCGGACAAACACTGACCCTGGAAAACCACGATCAGCAATGCGCCTTGCGCAAACAGGACCAAAGCCTCTTGAAACTAGACATGCCGTGGCCTTGTTTTCTGAGTGTCGACCGAAAAGGTCAGCCACGGGTCGAAATCTTCAACAACGCCCAAATCATTATCGTGGAACACTCCACACCCGAACCCGCTCCGAGCCATGATTGTGACGCTCGGTATCAGGCCATCCGCCAAATCAAAGACCAGCCCATGGAAGTGTCGAAAGTCGCTCATAGTGCTGGCTGCATGACCGGCGTCATGGACCAGAAAAGTTTCGTGGCGCATTTCTCGTGGTAACCGAAATCGCCACCCGCGATCGCCTGCAACCGTCCCTGCTGGACCGGTTGACCGATGACGACCCGAGCAACCTCAAGGAAAGCGCCGACAAGCGCGTGCTCTCCCTGACCCAACTGAAAGCCTCGGTGCTGCGGGACCTGGCGTGGCTGCTCAACACCACTTCATTGCTCGGCGCTGATGCGACGTTGCACACCCCGGCCGGCACGTCGGTGATCAACTTCGGGCTGCCAGCCCTGGCCGGCAACAGCGCGTCGAATGTCGATATCGCGGCGCTTGAAGCGTTGATCCACCAGGCCATCGCCACGTTCGAGCCGCGGATCCTGCGTAACACCTTGCGCGTGCGGGCCCGGACATCCGCCGAGATGAACCACAACGCCCTGAGTTTCGAGATCGAAGGCGATCTCTGGGCGCAGCCAGTGCCGCTGCGCCTGATGCTGCAGACTGACCTGGACCTGGAATCCGGCCATGTGCGCGTGATCAACGCCGATCAGCGGAGACGCTCATGAACCCGCGCCTGCTGGAGCTGTACAACCAGGAATTGCACCACGTGCGCGAAAGCGCGGCGGAGTTCGCTCAGGAATACCCGAAGATCGCCAGTCGGCTGACGTTGTCCGGCATGGACTGCGCCGACCCGTACGTCGAGCGCTTGCTGGAAGGGTTCGCCTACCTGACGGCGCGGGTACAGCTCAAGCTCGACGCTGAATACCCAACCTTCACCCACAACCTGCTGGAAATCGCTTACCCCCATTACCTGGCGCCGACCCCGTCGATGACCGTGGTGCAATTGCAGGCCGACCCCGATGAAGGCTCGCTGAGCAGCGGCTTCCCGCTGCCCCGGGACACAGTCCTGCGCACCGCCCTGGGCCGCGAAAGCCAAACCTGCTGCGAGTACCGCACCGCCCATGCGGTGACGTTGTGGCCGTTGCAGGTCAGCCAGGCCGAGTACTTCGGCAACCCGTCCGCCGTGCTCGGGCGCTTGGTCGCCAGTGAACCCAAGGCCAAGGCCGGTCTGCGCCTGACCCTGCGCACCGGCGCCGAACTGCCGTTCAACAGTCTGGCCCTGGACAACCTGCCGCTGTACCTCAGTGGCGCAGACGAGCAGCCCTTCCGTCTCTATGAACAGTTGCTGGGCAATGCCTGTGCCGTGTTCGTCCGCCAGCCCGGCGCCGACTGGGTGGAACGCCTGCCGCAGGACGCACTGCGCTCCCAGGGATTCGACGATACCGACGCCGCGCTGCCAGTGGTCTCGCGAGCCTTCCAGGGCTATCGCCTGTTGCAGGAATACTTCGCCCTGCCCCAGCGCTTTCTGTTTGTCGACTTCACCCAGTTGAGCCGGGCGGTCAAACGCTGCGATGGCCAGGAACTGGAATTGATCGTGCTGTTCGACCGTCACGATCCAAGCCTGGAAGGCAGCGTCGGAGCCGCGCAGTTCCTGCCGTTCTGCACCCCGGCCATCAACCTGTTTCCCAAGCGCCTGGATCGCATCCATCTTTCGGATCGGGTCAATGAACACCATGTGATCGCCGACCGCACCCGGCCAATGGATTTCGAGATTCATTCCCTGACCACCCTCACCGGCCACGGCACCGGGTCGGAGCAGCCTTTTCTGCCGTTCTATGCGGTACGCGATCCATCTCGCTACGGCCGCGACCAGGCCTGGTACACGGTGCGGCGCGAACCCCGCGTGCTGTCCAGCGGCCAGCGGCGCAACGGCCCGCGCTCGACGTACATCGGCAGCGAAACCTTCGTCAGCCTGGTGGACAGCCAGCAGGCGCCTTATCGCCACGACTTGCGCCAATTGGGCGTCACCGCGTTGTGCACCAACCGCGACCTGCCGCTGTTCATGAGTGTGGGCAACAGCAAGACCGACTTCACCCTGGCCGACAGCGCACCTGTCGCGGCGGTGCGTTGCGTGGCAGGCCCGAGCCGCCCACGCGCCAGCCATGCCCATGACGCCAAGGCGTGGCGATTGATCAGCCAGCTGTCGCTGAATTACCTGTCCCTCAGCGAACAAGGCCAGGGCGCCGCCGCCCTGCGCGAGCTGCTGCGCCTGTACGGCGACAGCAACGACGCGGCGTTGCAATTGCAGATCGAAGGCCTGCGCGAAGTCAGCAGCAAGGCCTGCACCCGACGGCTGCCAATGCCTGGCCCGATCGTGTTTGGTCGTGGCCTGGAGATCACCCTGGAATTCGATGAAAACGCGTTTCGCGGCACTGGCGTCTTTTTGCTCGGTGCAGTGTTCGAGCGCTTCCTGGCACGCTACGTGTCGATCAACAGTTTTACCGAGACGGTGATCCGTACCACCGAACGCGGCGAGATCATGCGATGGAAAGCCAAGCCCGGACGCCGTCCGACCCTGTGAGTACCCTGGACGCGATGCACCAGGAGCCCTGGGAATACGACTTCTTCCAGGCGTTGCGGCGCATCGAGTGCGAATCGCCCGAACTGCCGCGCCTGGGCCATTCGTTGCGCCTGGCCGATGATCCGCTGCGCCTTGGGCAGCAGGCCGAATGCACCTTCGCCCCGGCGACCCTGGCGTCGGTCCAGCCGGGCGTCGACGGCGCGCCAGCGCGCCTGGAGCAGTTTTTTTTCGGCCTCGGCGGCCCCAACGGTCCGTTGCCGCTGCACCTCACCGAATATGTGCGCGAACGCCAGCGCAACAACGCCGACAGCACCAGCAAACGCTTCCTGGATGTGTTCCATCACCGCCTGCTGAGCCTGTTTTACCGGGCCTGGGCCGAAGCGCGGCCGACGGTCAGCCATGACCGTCCGGACGATGACTACTGGTCCGCACGCCTGGCCGCACTGAGCGGCCGGGGCATGCCGAGCCTGCTCAAACAAGGGCTGATCCCCGACACGGCGAAGTTGCATTACAGCGGTCATCTGTCGGCACAAACCCGCTACCCGGATGGTTTGAAAGCCATTCTCAGCGAGTACTTCGGCCTGCCGGTGGAGATCGAAGAGTACGTCGGCCAATGGCTGGAACTGCCGGAACGCAGCCGCGTGGGCGTCAGCGCCCATCAATTGGGCGTGGATTTTTGCCTGGGCCGTTACGTCTGGGATCGCCAGCACAAATTCCGCATTCGCCTGGGGCCACTCAAGCTGGATGACTACATGGGCATGTTGCCCGGCAGCCAACCCTTCAATGAGCTGGTGGCCTGGGTCGCCGAATACCTGGGCCATGAACTGGACTGGGATTTGAACCTGATTCTGAAACAGCCCGAAGTACCGGCGCTGCAGCTCAATGGCCGCTTCCGCCTGGGGTTCAATACCTGGCTGGGCAAGCCCGAAAAAGATGCCAAGGACTTAATACTGGCCCGGCATTACGCCGAGCAGGCCAACACCTCACAAACCTCAAGGAGCTAAGAGCATGGGTGAAATCAGTCGCGCCGCGTTGTTCGGCAAACTCAACAGCGTGGCCTACAAAGCCATCGAAGCCGCCACCGTATTCTGCAAACTGCGCGGCAACCCTTATGTGGAACTGGCCCACTGGTTTCATCAGTTGCTGCAATTGCAGGACTCGGACCTGCACCGCCTCATCCGCCAGTTCAATATCGAGCCGGCACGCCTGGCCCGGGACCTGACCGAAGCCCTGGACCGTTTGCCACGGGGCTCGACTTCTATCACTGACTTGTCCTCTCATGTGGAAGAAGCCGTGGAACGTGGCTGGGTCTACGGCAGCCTGATGTTCGGCGAAAGCCAGGTGCGTACCGGTTACCTGGTGTTGGGCATCCTCAAGACACCGAGTCTGCGCCACGGGCTGCTCGGGCTGTCGGCAGAGTTCGACAAAATCAAGGTCGAGGCCCTGAGCGAGCGTTTTGACGAATACGTCGGTGACTCGCCGGAAAATGCGCTCAGCGCCAGCGACGGTTTCAACGCCAGCAGCGTGCCCGGTGAAGCCAGCGGCGCCATGGCCCCCAGCGCCATGGGCAAGCAGGAAGCACTCAAGCGTTTTACCGTCGATCTCACCGAGCAGGCCCGCAGTGGCAAGCTTGACCCGATTGTCGGGCGTGACGAAGAGATCCGCCAACTGGTGGACATCCTCATGCGCCGTCGGCAGAACAACCCGATTCTGACCGGTGAAGCCGGCGTCGGTAAAACCGCCGTGGTTGAAGGTTTTGCCCTGCGCATTGTCGCCGGTGATGTACCGCCAGCGCTTAAAGACGTGGAACTGCGCAGCCTCGACGTCGGCCTGTTGCAGGCCGGCGCGAGCATGAAAGGTGAATTCGAACAGCGCCTGCGCCAGGTCATCGAAGACGTCCAGGCCTCGCCAAAACCGATCATCCTGTTTATCGACGAAGCCCACACGCTGGTCGGTGCCGGTGGCGCCGCCGGCACCGGGGACGCGGCCAATTTGCTCAAGCCAGCCTTGGCCCGGGGCACCCTGCGCACCGTGGCCGCCACCACCTGGGCCGAGTACAAAAAACATATCGAGAAAGACCCGGCCCTGACCCGCCGCTTCCAGGTGGTGCAAGTCGCCGAGCCGTCCGAAGACAAGGCGCTGTTGATGATGCGCGGCGTGGCCTCGACCATGGAGAAACACCATCAGGTGCAGATCCTCGACGAAGCTCTGGAAGCCTCGGTCAAGCTGTCCCATCGCTACATCCCGGCGCGCCAGTTGCCGGACAAATCCGTGAGCCTGCTGGACACCGCTTGCGCCCGGGTCGCCATCAGCCTGCACGCCGTGCCGGCCGAAGTGGACGACAGCCGTCGCCGCATCGAGGCGCTGGAAACCGAACTGCAAATCATCGCCCGCGAGCACGCCATCGGCATCGTCATCGGCGCCCGTCAGACCAACAGCGAAAACCTGCTGGCCGCCGAGCGCGAACGCCTGGCCGAACTCGAAAGCCGCTGGGCCGAAGAGAAAACCCTGGTGGACGAACTGCTCGCCACCCGCGCCACCCTGCGCGAAAGCGTCGGCGTGGTAGACCGCGACGTTGGCAGTGAAGACAGCCACGCTCTGCGCGAGAAACTGGTGGACCTGCAACAGCGTCTGAGCGCTCTGCAAGGGGAAACCCCGTTGATTCTGCCGACGGTCGATTACCAGGCCGTGGCCTCGGTGGTCGCCGACTGGACCGGTATCCCGGTGGGCCGCATGGCCCGTAACGAACTGGAAACCGTGCTCAACCTCGACCAGCACCTGAAGAAGCGCATCATCGGCCAGGACCATGCCTTGCAGATGATCGCCAAGCGCATCCAGACCTCCCGCGCCGGCCTCGACAATCCGAGCAAACCGATTGGCGTGTTCATGCTCGCGGGCACTTCCGGCGTGGGCAAGACCGAAACCGCCCTGGCCTTGGCCGAAGCCATGTACGGCGGCGAGCAGAACGTCATCACCATCAACATGAGCGAATTCCAGGAAGCTCACACCGTGTCCACCCTCAAGGGCGCGCCACCGGGCTACATCGGCTATGGCGAAGGCGGCGTGCTGACCGAAGCCGTGCGGCGCAAACCCTACAGCGTGGTGCTGCTGGACGAGGTGGAAAAAGCCCACCCGGACGTGCATGAGATCTTCTTCCAGGTCTTCGACAAAGGCGTGATGGAGGACGGTGAAGGCCGGGTGATCGACTTCAAGAACACCTTGATCCTGCTGACCACCAACGCGGGTACCGATCTGATTGCCCAGGTCTGCAAAGACCCGCAAAACGTGCCCGAGCCCGAAGAAATCGCCAAGGCCCTGCGCCAGCCGCTGCTGGAGATTTTCCCGCCGGCATTGTTGGGCCGCCTGGTGACCATTCCGTACTACCCGCTCAACGACGACATGCTCAAGGCCATTACCCGCCTGCAACTCAACCGCATCAAAAAGCGCGTGGAGAACACCCATAAAGTGGCCTTCGACTACGACGACGCGGTGATCGACCTGATCGTCTCCCGCTGCACCGAAACCGAAAGCGGCGGGCGGATGATCGACACCATCCTGACCAACAGCCTGTTGCCGGACATGAGCCGCGAGTTCCTCACCCGCATGCTCGAAGGCAAAGCGCTGGCAGGCGTACGGATTAGCGCCCGGGATAACGAATTGCACTACGACTTCAGCGACGCGGCCTGACCGGCCTGGAACACGGTCAATGTGGGAGCGGGCTTGCTCGCGAAGGCGGACTGACATTCAACATTGATGCTGGATGTCATGGCCCCTTCGCGAGCAAGCCCGCTCCCACACTAAGTCCGGTTCCGGCAGTAAGAAAGCAACGAAACGTTTACGGGATAACTGATGCTATTCAAGCAACTCTCACGCCTGGCAAAAATCACCAGCCCCCTGGGGCCGGATGTGCTGTTGCTCAAGGACATGGGCGGCGGCGAAGAGCTGGGGCGGCTGTTCAACTATGAGCTGCAACTGCACTCGCTGGACAACGCCATCGACCTCAACCAGTTGCTGGGCAAACCCATGTGCCTGAGCCTGCAACTGGAGGGCGGTGGCGAACGTCATTTCCATGGCATCGTTGCCCGCTGCAGCCAGAACGTCGACCAGGGCCAGTTCGCCAGCTATCAAGCCACGCTGCGGCCTTGGCTTTGGCTGCTGACCCGCACCTCCGATTGCCGGATTTTCCAGAACCTGACCATCCCGCAGATCATCAAGCAGGTGTTTCGCGACCTGGGTTTTTCCGATTTCGAAGATGCCCTGAGCCGGCCTTATCGCGAGTGGGAATACTGCGTGCAGTATCGCGAAACCAGCTTCGATTTCGTCAGCCGCCTGATGGAACAGGAAGGGATCTACTACTTCTTCCGCCATGAACAGGGTCGTCATGTGCTGGTACTGGCCGATGCTTACGGCGCCCATACCAGTGCGCCCGGCTATGCCTCAGTGCCCTACTACCCCAAGAATGAACAGCAGCGCGAACGCGATCACATCCACGATTGGCACCTGGCCCAGGAAGTCCAGCCAGGTTCGCTGGAACTCAACGACTATGACTTCCAGCGCCCCAGCGCGCGAATTGACGTGCGCTCGACCATGCCTCGTCCGCACACCGCCGGCGACTATCCGCTGTACGACTACCCCGGCACTTATGTGCAAAGCGCGGACGGCGAACATTACGCCCGCACCCGCATCGAAGCCTTGCAGACCTTGCACGAACAGGTCGAGTTCGCCGGCAACGCCCGGGGTTTGGGGTCGGGACATTTGTTCAGCCTCACGGGCTTCAGCCGCCAGGACCAGAACCGCGAATACCTGATCGTCGGCGCCCGTTACTACGTCGCCCAGGAAAGCGGGGAAACCGGCGGCGCTGCTGCTTCGGCACAGTTCGAAAGCAGCCTGACCTGCATCGACGCGCAACAAAGCTACCGTCCCCTGCCCAACACCCACCGGCCTATCGTCAAAGGTCCGCAGACCGCATTGGTGGTCGGCCCCAAGGGCGAGGAAATCTGGACCGACCAGTTCGGCCGGGTGAAGGTGCATTTCTATTGGGACCGCCACGACCAGTCCAACGAAAACAGTTCGTGCTGGATTCGCGTGTCGCAATCCTGGGCCGGGAAAAACTGGGGCTCGATGCAGATCCCGCGGATCGGCCAGGAAGTGATCGTCAGCTTCCTCGAAGGCGACCCGGACCGGCCGATCATCACCGGCCGCGTCTACAACGCCGAACAAACCGTGCCCTACGACTTGCCCGAAAACGCCACCCAAAGCGGCATGAAAAGCCGTTCGAGCAAGGGCGGCACACCGGCGAACTTCAACGAAATCCGCATGGAAGACAAGAAAGGCGCCGAGCAGCTGTACATCCATGCCGAGCGCAATCAGGACATCGTGGTCGAGGTGGATGAAAGCCACTCGGTAGGTCACGACCGCAACAAGAGCATTGGGCATAACGAGACGGTGACCATTGGCAACAACCGCCTGCGTATCGTCAAACAGGAAGACATTCTTTCGGTGGGCCAGCGCAAGACCGACAGCATCAGCCAGAGCTACGTCATTGAAGTGGGCGAGAACCTGCGGCTGGTCTGTGGTGAAAGCATCCTGGAGCTCAATGCCAGCGGCCAGATCAACCTGACCGGCGTGCAAATCAGCTTCTATGCCAGCGGTGATGCCGAGTTCAACACCGGCGGCGTGCTGCACCTGAACAACGGCGGCGGCGCTGGCGCCACGCCTGATGGCCAGGGCGTCAAGGCCAGCATCGACGCCAACATCAACGCCGCGTTTCCCAAGCCCAAGGGCTAATCACGAGATCTGTGTTCCATGACTTACCGAATCAATGAATTCCAGTTCCAACTGCCGGCAGGCGAACTGCAAGATGCCTCGATCAACATCCTCAAGTTCCCTGAACTGGGTACTTCGCTGATTGTCAGCCGCAGCTTGCTGGCCGAGGGTGAAACCCTGCAAAGCAACTTCGACGACCAGCTCAAGCGTCTGGAAAAACAAGTGCAAGACTTGCGTTTCCAACCGGGCGTCGCCGTGCGCCTGGGTGCCAGCCAGGAAGTCGAAGGCATCGAGTTGCGCAGCCAGTTCAACAAGGGCAACGACAAAGTCTTCCAATACCAGTTGGCACTGGTGTTGCCCGGCACCCGCAAAATGCTCGCCCTGAGCTACGTGAAGGCCGAAAAACTCGGCGATGCCGAAGCCGCGCATTGGGCGACCATCAAGAGTTCGCTGTTGTTCGACGTTCCGGCCTGATGAGCACCCTGCATGCCTGACGCACTCTGGGCCGCCCGGCTGGGCGATGCGCTCGACCACACCTCGATGATGGCCGACATCCTCGGCGGCGTGCTGGAGGTCGCGGCCAACATCGCGATCACCGCACTGGCTACCGCTGCCGTGGTGGCGGCCACGGGCATCACGGTCGTCACCGGGGGGCTGGGTTGCGTCGTGCTTGGCCTGGTGGTGGGCACGATCGTCGGCCTTGCCATGAGCAAGACCGGGGCCGACAAGGGCCTGAGCAATTTGTGCGAGAGCTTCAGTAACGCGCTGTTTCCGCCCACGGTGCAGGCGAACATTCTCACCGGCTCCACCAACACCCTCACCAATAACATTCCCGCCGCACGGGCCGCCGGGGCAATCCCGTCCCATGTCGCGCCGGCCGGCACCGAACTGGAAATGCCCGAGCCGGAAGCCGAAGCCAGTTACCTCGACATGGCCGAGAGCTTCTTCTCCCAGATGTGGCGCCCCACCGTCGCCACCCCGGCGCCCGGCGCGGTGCCCAAGCCGCTGGACCTGCTCGTCTGCATGAAGCATCCGCCGATGCCGCCGCAGTTTCTGGCCGAGGGCTCGGACAAGGTCACCATCAACGGCCAACCCGCCGTGCGCAGCGGCGATCGCAGCACCTGCGATGCCAAGGTCGTATCGTCCGGGCTGATCTCTTCCAACGTGACCATTGGCGGCGGTTCGGTGGTGGTGCGCGAGATCCGCAGCGGCAAGACCCCGGGTGTAGGGCTGGCGGTCACGGCGCTGCTGATGCTCAAGGGCGGCAAGGGCAAATTCTTCAGCAAATTGCCGTGCATGCTGATCGGTGGCGCGACGTCGATGGCCGTCAGCAGCGCGATGGGCGCCATGGCCAACGCCGCCATGGGCTCGTCGAACCCGGTGCATGCGGCGACCGGGGCCAAGGTGCTGGGTGGTGATGAAGAGTTGGATTTCGTGTTGCCGGGGGTGCTGCCGATAGATTGGCAGCGCTTTTACAACAGCCGTGACGAGCGGCGCGATGGGTTGTTTGGCGCGGGTTGGAGTGTGTCCTATGAGGTGCGGGTTGAAATCCTGCCTCACCCCGAGGGTGGTGAAACGCTGGTCTACACCGATGAACAGGGTCGGCGCATCGACATGGGCTCGATCCCTCTGGGTGGTGCGGTGTTCAGCGCGGGCGAAGGGCTGAGTGTTCGACGGCATCGCAATGGGCAGTTGTTGATTGAAAGCGACAGCGGACTGTATCGACTGTTCGATGCAACACCTGGAAATTCATCGGCACTGCGCCTTAGCCAGCTGGGTGATCGTAATGACAACCGGGTTCACCTCGACTATGACGCCACCGGACGCCTTGTAAAACTGCGCGACACCTTTGACTTGGTTCAGGTGGAATTGACCTACCTTCAGACACGGGTCAGTCAGGTGGAACGGGTCTACCCTGACCAACACCGCGAAGTGCTGGTGAGTTATGGCTACGATCCGTCAGGCAACCTGACAGAAGTGCGCGATACCGCAGGCCAGATACAGCGCCGTTTCGTTTACGACAGTGAGCGGCGGATGACTGAGCATCAGTTGCCCACAGGCCTTCGCTGTTTTTATCAGTGGGCTTGCATCGAGGAAAAAGAATGGCGCGTGGTCCGGCACTGGACCGACGACGGCGACGCCTACCAGTTCGACTATGACCTCGCCGCCGGTATCACGCGCATCACCGACGGCTTACAGCGCATCAGTACTCGCCGCTGGAACGCCCAGCACCAGATCACCGAGTACACCGACAACCTCGGCCAGACCTGGCAGTTCGAATGGAACGACGAGCGCCAATTGCTCAGCGCCACCGACCCACAGGGCGGTCGCTATGAATACAGCTACGACGATGCCGGCAACCTGATCGGCGAAACCGACCCGCTGGGCCGCAGCGATTCGACCTTGTGGCTCGAACACTGGGCCTTGCCGCTGGTGCAAACCGACGCTGCCGGCAACAGCTGGCAGTACCGCTACGATCAGCGCGGCAACTGTATCGCCGAAACCGATCCGCTGGGCCACATCACCCGCTACCGCTACGACCCCCACGGTCAGGTCGTCGAGATCATCGATGCCACCGGCAAAAGCAAAAAGCTGCGTTGGAACCCGTTCGGTCAATTGATCGAACACATCGATTGCTCGGGTTATCCGACGCGGTTCAGCTACGACAACCGGGGCAATCTGCAAACCATCACCGATGCCCTCGGCGAGCGCACCCAATTCAGCTACGACGCCCAGGGGCGGTTGCTCAGCAGCCAATTGCCGGACGGCCGCACCGAGCAGTATCAGCGCGACGTCAGCGGCCAGTTGACCGGTTATACCGACCCGGCCGGGCACACCACGCTCTATCAACACAATCGTCGCGGCCAGGTGCGTCAGCGCACCGACGCCCACGGCCGGCAGGTGCAATTCGCGTATGACAGCTACGGGCGGCTGCAAGCGCTGACCAATGAGAACGGCGAGAGTTATCGGTTTGCCTGGGACGCCGGCGATCGACTGACCGAACAACAAGACCTCGACGGCAGCGCCAAGCGCTACGCCTATGACCCGTTGGATAACGTCGCGACGATAACGGCTGTTCCGGCACCTTACGGCAACGGCTTGGCCGTCGTCCCCGAGACGCCCCTGGTCCCCATCGTTCATCGGCTGGAACGCGATGCCGTTGGCCGGCTGATCGCCAAAATCACTGACGATGGCCGCACCGACTACAGCTACGACCCACTGGACCAGCTCACCGCCGTCACCTTCACCGACCACCACGGCAACGCACAAACCCTGAGCTTCGCTTACGACGCCCTCGGCCAGTTGCTCGAAGAACAAAGCGCGGCTGGCAGCCTGCAATATCACTATGACGAACTCGGCAACCTGATCCAGACCCAACTGCCCGACGGCCGCTGGATCAATCGCCTGTACTACGGCAGCGGCCACCTGCACCAGATCAACCTCGACGGCCAGGTCATCAGCGACTTCGAACGCGACCGCCTGCACCGCGAAGTGCTGCGCACCCAAGGCCAGATCAGCACCCGCAGCGAATACGATCGCAGCGGGCGTTTACGCTCACGCCAACGCCGACACACCAGCCAGCCATCGCTGATGCCGGCCGCCGTGCAGAAACATTTCGAGTACGACCCCGCCGACAACCTGATCGGCAAACTCGACCAGCAACCCGCCGCGCAACACCGCCAACTGCTGCACTACGACGCCACCGGCCGCATCATCGCCAGCCAGGACAGCCTGCACGGCCAGCGCGAAACCTTCGCCTACGACGCCGCCGCCAACCTGCTGGACAGCCCGCAACCCGGCGCCGGGCTGGTGGTGCACAACAAACTGCTGACCTATCAGGACAAACGTTACCGCTACGACGCCTTCGGCCGGATGATCGAAAAACGCAGCGCTAAACGGGGCGTGCAGCGCTTCGGTTACGACGCCGAAAGCCGATTGATTGAAGTGCGCAATGAAAACGGCAGCGTGCTCAGGATGACCTACGACCCACTGGGTCGGCGCATCGAAAAAACCGAGCACGACACCAATGGCTACCCACTCGGCGAAACCCGCTTCACCTGGGACGGCCTGCGCCTGTTGCAGGAACATCGCCATCAGCAGACCAGCCTCTACCTCTACGAGGACGAAGGCTACGAACCTCTGGCCCGGGTCGACGGCACCGGCCCGCTGCAAAAAATCCGCTACTACCACAACGACCTCAATGGCCTGCCGGAACAACTCACCGAGGCGGACGGCCACAACGTCTGGCAGGCGACTTATCGGGTGTGGGGCAACACGTTAGAAGAGGTGCGCGAGCCGTACTACATCGAAGAGCAGAACCTGCGGTTTCAGGGGCAGTACCTGGACCGGGAGACGGGGCTGCATTTCAATACGTTCAGGTTTTATGATCCGGATGTGGGGCGGTTTACTACGCCGGATCCGATTGGGTTGGCAGGGGGAATCAATCTATATCTGTATGCGGCCAACCCACTCGAGTGGGTGGACCCGTTGGGATGGAGTTGCTCGTCATCCATTAACAAACGAATCAACAAGCTGAAAAAACAGGGCTATCAGGACCATCACATACTGAGTGATAAACACGCCAGCACCAAAAATCATCCGCTGCTCAAGTTAGCTGGATTTGACTTGCAAAGCAGACAAAATAAAATTTTCCTACCCAATAAGGCTACCGCCATGACCGACGGACGCCGATCAATCCATGAGGGACGCCACGCCGGCAGAGTCAACGACAACCTGGCCGGACGAATGACCCAAGTAGAGAAAGCCGGCAAGCGGAACAACTGGAACCAGGCGCAATATCGCAAGGCCCTGGATAAAATAGTTTCCGATGAGCGCAAACTACTCCGTTCCGGCGAGAGGCAACTGAACAAAAATGCCCGTCCCGGCGCTTATTACGATTAGGAAAATCAAGCATGATCTTAAGTTGGAAAGCCCCTACCTATTACAGCGAACAACTGATCGGCTCGTATGACATCGAAAGCGGTTCTTATGAAACCGCCGGTTCGAATTTTGACTACCTGTCATTGTTGGCGGGAAAACCCTATCCATTGAATATGGACAAGCCAAAGGTCTATTTTCCGTGCAAGAAAAAAAAGCTGCTTGCGTATGACTGCCTATGGCTACTTGGGGGAGTCCCATTAGTCACTGAGCGACTTGCGGATTTTCTCACCCATCAATCTGCTCAGGACATTCAACTCATTCAACCTGCTGTCGTCATTGCAGACGGGGAAGAGGTCGACGAAGCTTTTTTCATAGTGAATGCAATCAATACCGTCAACGCGATAGATCAAGGGCAATCTGCCGCTGAACGGGATGATGACGGATCGATCATCTATTTCACTAAAACCTGGTTCCTGGACGATGCTGCCGGCATGCGCGGAATCGCTCGTGAGCCAGAGTCAGGAGACCTTCTGATCTCTCAGCAGTTGGCCGATTCTATGATCGAGAAAAAATTCAAAAGCAACAAAGGCTTGGGTTTCTATATCGCCAACCGCACGTTTGTCCCTTATAAAAATCAGGCCTAGGCTTCTGGCCCTCATGAGACAAGAGGCTTTCATGTTCTATACCCTTGCATTCAAGAAAGACAAAAACTGCCCCACCTTCATTGATGGCGTCATTCATGAGTCGTTCAGCCCTGGCGCCTATGACGATGCGATGGATGCCGACTGGCACGACGCGGGCCCCGACGAAGCTCTCGCTCCCCTCCCGAAAAAGCTGGTGCTGATTACCAAGGACAAGCGCTATGACTTTGACTTTTGCACAGCCATTGAGGGGCATATTGTCAGTGAGCGCTTCCTGAAAGTCTTCCAGACCCTCAAGACTTCCCGATGGGAGATCGCAGAACTGGAGATTGTCAACCCAAAAGGCGTTTCGGTCGCACAGCGCCAATATTTTTTTATGCGCCAGCAACGAATAGACAAGGAGCCTGTGGACGTGATCGATCAGACACAGTCGAAGATTAATTTTCGAGCGAGCGGCGAAATCAAAAATATCATCAGCCTGACAATCAAAGAAAATGTCAGCATCGATTTTTTTAGTATCGATGAAATAACTTTACTTGGATTCGTATTTCTTTCGCCTCACGCCGCCACTGTGCTTAAAGAACTAGATCTGGTAGGTGCAGAAGTGGTCGATACGGAGAAGGTCGGCTCAATAGATAGGGCCTAGGTTTCACTCAGCATGCAGGTGATTACCCTTTTCAAGATCCAACTAACCGAAACCAAACCAATCGATTGACTCAAGGGCGGCTGCATTGATCCCTTATGAAAAAGTGGATCAGAACGGTGAGGATCCATTAACGCTGAGATTAATGATGCTCGAAAACACATTTTCGAATGACGAGGCGGCCATTACGCCAGCGGATCTGGATCACCTGGAATGCGCCATTGGTAAGAAGCTACCGACGCCCTTTAAAAACCATTATCTCAAGTACAACGGAGGTGTACCGGAGCGGACCTATTGGGTCAGCGAAGATTTTGACGAGCCACTGGAAGTGGCTGCATTCAAGCCAATTCCCGGTGGCGACTCCTCGCTGCTATCCACCTACCAGTTGATGCTAAAAAAACAGGTACTTCCTGCACACCTTCTGCCTTTCGCGAACGACTGGGGTGGTAACTTCTTTTGCCTGAATCTTGATACGGAGGCCGTTAGTTACTTCACCACTGACAGCTTTGATAGTGACCTAAGCCCTGAAGAAAATCAGGCTGAATCCGAAAAGCTGGTCTGCTCGAATTTCCTTCGGTTTGTTCAAGGGCTGATCGATGAGGAAGATTTGGACGAGAAGTGAATGAGCCAATGCCGCACAAGTAGCGGACTTGGTTAGAAACGCAGATCCCCTGTGGCGAGGGAGCTTGCTCCCGTTGGGTGGCGCAGCCGCCCCAAAAGGGTTGATACATTCTTCCAGGTAGACCGCATCAGCCGGTTTACGACGGCTGCGCCGCCGAGCGGGAGCAAGCTCCCTCGCCACGAACTGTAGGGCAGCCCGAAGCATGGCGCCGGGCTGGTGGTGCACAACAAACTGCTGACCTACCGGGATAAGCATTACCGCTATGACGCGTCTGGCCGGATGATCGAAAAACGCAGCGCTAAACGGGACCTGTAGCGCTTAGGTTACGACGCCGAGAGTCGATTGATTGAAGTGCGCAACAAAAACGGCAGTGTGGTCAGGATGACCTACGACCCGCTGGGCCGGCGCATCGAAAAAACCGAGCACGACACCAACGGCTACCCACTCGGCGAGGTTGAAGACCCCATATATCAGGAAAGGATTGTTATATGAAAGATTTAGCAGATAAAAAACCCACGCTGGCAGATGAAATAGTGGCCATCATGGCCTCGGGCAATGAGCTCGACGTGCAAAACAAAAAAGATGAAGCCCAAACCTTGTACCAAAAAGCATGGGACTTGCTTCCTGAGCCAAAACTTGAATGGACACCTCTGTCGTCATGGGTCACAGGTTCTTTTTTCAACCTGCACTTCGACAACGGTGACTTTGAGACCGCTAAAGATTGGGCACAAAAGACCTTGGATGGCCGAGAGTCAGATATCGATACAGGTCCGTTGATCAACTTGGGAATGGTCTACTTTGAACTGGAAGATCATTCACAGGCTTATAAATACTTTGACGATGCTTATAGCTTCGGTAAGGCACGAGCCTTTCAAGAAAGACCAAAAAAATATCTGAAGTTCTATTTAAATAAAAAAGCCTGACCATGACCGAGGGCTCTAGGACCGATTCACCGAGATCGACGGTACCTTCTGCCTGACGATTACGTAGGCAACCCCAATCCTGATCAAAAATGGTTTTCCAGTCGGTCCCACGCCAATGCCTGACAGTGCTTGTTTAAAAGCCTTGTAGGTAACGTCGTGAAAGCTACAACACCTTGCGTCGTTGCCTACGGCTACGCCAGAATCCGCCGGCTTGTGCGCTTTGGGGCCGGTCGGTAACTTGATTCGTGTCACTGATCGTCAGTGGTCGGGTTTAGTCGCCCGCTGGTAATTGAAGTTGTTCAAGCGTCCGTCAGACAGGTATTTCCTACCTGCATTTGATGGTAGCTGTGCGTAGGGCACCTTTGGGTGCGCCGGCTTCTTCAATTCCCCGGTCCGACTAACCTGCGTACAGCTGCCACCCCCTTCGTTTAGTCGGCGAAGAGGTGTCAGCATCACTCAAGGAATTGAAGATCATGTTCAAAGTTACACCCAACCCACCGGACACCGATCCGGTCTCCCCATATGAAAGTCCCAATTCAAAAAAACTCAACGACGCCGCCGAGCGCGCCCTCGACCATCACTTCCCGCCAGCCGACCCCAAACCACCCAGACGCAATGGTCAGCTCTTCAGCGTCAGCCCGGGCATCAACCCTGAAACCCTTCTCGCCAATGCCTCGGAAGATTTGCTGTCCATCAGCGCCATCGCCGCCAACCTCGCCGACGATGTGGACGGCTCACGCCGCTCCGTAGCCCTGGCGCTCAGCCGCATGGCTGACGGGGTGCATTTGTTGGTGGAGCGAATGCTGGATCATCTGGATGAACCGGAGATAGCGGCGATCTTCGCCAAGCAACAAAGCCGCGCCATCTAATCCGCCACCCATAAAAAAATGGGCACCCAACCTGGTTGGCGTGCCCATTTTTTATCCCGCTAACCCGCTACGCGGGAAGTCGGTGCGTATTACGGATTAACGCTGTCTTTCAACGACTTGCCTGGCTTGAACGCAACAGTGTTGCTGGCCTTGATTTTGACGGGCTCACCGGTTTGCGGGTTTTTGCCGGTGCGGGCACCGCGATGGCGTTGCAGGAAGGTGCCGAAGCCCACCAGCGTGACGCTGTCCTTGCGGTGCAGAGCGCCGGTGATTTCTTCGAGAACAGCGTTGAGGACGCGGTTGGCCTGCTCTTTGGTGAGGTCTGCTTTTTCAGCAATTGCAGCGGCGAGTTCTGGTTTACGCATTAGTGAAGCCCCTTTGACGGTTTTTTGTTGTTATGTCCGTGCTGTTCTCGTTGGAACAGCGCCCAAAGCGCCGCAGGTGCTCTACTCTGCGGCAGACGGGAGTGAGGATGGCACGCAGTGAAGAGCCGCGCCAGTCTCGGCGCGACCTTTGTAAGGGCAAAAGAGGGGTGATTCCGACAGAACGACCGGTATTTACGCCAGCAGTGCCGGAAGCTCTTTGTTCAGGGCCAGTTTTTCCATCACCGCCGCGCCTGTCAGGGCATAACCCAGCAGTTTGCCGCTGGCATCGCGGCACAAGACCTTGATGTCCGCGCCCTGCCCTTCGACTGTCCAGACGCCCTCCAAACCCCGTGGTGGCGGTGAAACCACCAATGGGCAGACCGGCGTTTTGACGGTGATGGGCATCGGTCCATAGCTCACCGCCGTCGGGTTTCCGGCGAGGGTCTGGGCCAGCGCTCTCGCACAGCTCATGAGGGGCATGACGTACAACAGATTCAGCCCATCGACCTCGGCGCAGTCGCCCAAGGCATAGATATTGGCGTGAGAGGTTTTCAGCTGACGATCGACCACCACGCCGCGATTGACCTGCACACCGGCCGCAGCCGCCAGATCGATGCGCGGGCGCAGGCCAATGGCCGACACCACCACATCGCAAGGGATCACCTGGCCATCGGATAGATGTGCTTCCAGTCCATCTTCAACACGCTGCAAACGATTGAGCACCGGCCCGAGGTGGAAACGTGCGCCCAGGCTTTCCAGTCCGGCCTGGACCGCAGCGGCCGCTGCCGGGTGCAACAAGGTCGGCATGACCTGCTCGCACGGTGCAACCAGTTGCACCTCGTAGCCGCCAAGGATCAGGTCGTTGGCGAATTCGCAGCCGATCAGGCCAGCACCGAGCAACAACACCCGACGTTTGCCGGCCGCCGCGGCACGAAAGCGTGCGTAGTCTTCCAGGTCGTTGATCGGGAAAACGGCGTCAGTCGCATTGCCTTCGATCGGCACCCGCACGGTTTCCGCGCCCCAGGCGAGGATCAGGTCACGGTAAAACACCGCTTCCTCCCCGATCCACAGACGCTTGTGACCAGGATCGATGCCGCTGATGCGCGTGTGCGTGCGCACTTCGGCCTTCAACTGCTCAGCCATGGCACCGGGTTCGGCCATGCTCAGGCCGTCAGCGTCTTTGTTTTTGCCGAAACCGGTGGAGAGCATCGGCTTGGAGTAGGAGCGTCCGTCATCGGCCGTAATCAGCAGCAGCGGGGTTTCGCCATCGAGTTTGCGAAACTCCCGGGCCAGGTTGTAGCCAGCCAGCCCGGTGCCGACGATCACGACAGGTGCGTTCATTCCTTGCTCCTCTAAAAGTCTTAGTTGATTTCGATCATTTCGAAATCCATCTTGCCTACGCCGCAGTCCGGGCATAGCCAGTCTTCCGGCACGTCTTGCCATTGGGTGCCCGGCGCAATGCCGTCATCCGGCCAGCCGTCGGCTTCGTTATAAATCAGGCCGCAGACCACACATTGCCACTTTTTCATTCACGTACATCCTCAGGATTCAGGCTTTTGCCGGCGCGAACGGTCGATGGTTGGAGCGCTGCCGTCCGGCTCAGGGCGTTTTGTACTGATCGGGCCCGGCAGATGCAAGCCTGTTCGACGCAATGGCCGGCCGGATCAATCAAAATCGCAGGCTGACATGGTAAGCTCGCCGCCTCATTTGCTGCCAATAATGACTCACTGTGCCGCACTCAAAATCCCCCGCCGTGACCCCGCTTTGGCTCCCTCGAAGCCAACTGACGCCCCTCCCCGACACGTCTACCCTCGACTGGTTGTTCGACGAAGGCTCTTTGACTCGACGGCTGATCCGTCTGTCGAATGACGGCTTCAGCGTCACGCCACTCTTCGAAGGCTGGCAACCGCTGCGCGCCGACGAATGTGCCGCGCTGGAGCTGGCCGAAGGCAGCGAAGGCTGGGTGCGCGAGGTGTATCTGCGCGGCCACGGCGAAGCCTGGGTGTTTGCCCGCAGCGTGGCGGCGCGCAGTGCGTTGCAGGGCGACGGCCTGCACATGGACGAATTGGGCAGCCGATCCCTGGGCGAATTGCTGTTTTGCGATCAGGCATTTCAACGCCGCGCCATTGAGGTTTGTCACTATCCTCAGGAGTGGCTGCCGGTGGAGTCCCGAGCACCGGAACTGTGGGGCCGCCGTTCGCGTTTCGACCGCGGGGCCTTGAGCGTGCTGGTGGCCGAAATTTTCTTGCCGACCTTGTGGAACGCCACCCGCGCCCATCCGGAGAATTGCTGATGTACCAAAGCCTGCTCAAGTCCCTGAATCGCTTGAATCCACGGGCCTGGGATTTCATTCAGCTGACCCGTATGGACAAACCGATCGGCATTTATCTGCTGCTGTGGCCGACGCTGTGGGCGCTGTGGATTGCTGGTAAAGGTTCGCCGTCGCTGGCCAATATCGTGATTTTCGTCCTGGGCGTGGTGCTGACCCGCGCTGGCGGTTGCGTGATCAATGATTGGGCGGATCGCAAGGTCGACGGTTACGTGAAACGCACCGAACAGCGGCCCTTGGTGAGCGGCAAGATCAGCTCCAAAGAAGCGCTGGTGTTCTTCGCGCTGCTGATGGGCGTGAGTTTCCTGTTGGTGTTGTGCACCAATGCGGCAACGGTCTGGCTGTCGTTCGGCGGTTTGGCACTGGCCCTCACTTACCCGCTCATGAAGCGCTACACCTATTACCCGCAAGTGGTGCTGGGCGCCGCGTTTTCCTGGGGCATGCCGATGGCATTCACCGCCGAAACCGGTGAACTGCCGGCGGCGGCGTGGTTGCTGTGGATCGCCAACCTGCTGTGGACAGTGGGCTACGACACTTATTACGCGATGACTGACCGCGACGACGACTTAAAGATCGGCGTGAAATCCACGGCGATTCTGTTTGGCGAAGCGGATCGGGTGATCATTCTGATTCTGCAGGGGCTGGCACTGGGTTGCCTGCTGCTGGCCGGGTCGAAATTCGAGCTCGGTGGCTGGTTCCACTTGGGATTGCTGGCGGCGGCGGGCTGTTTTGCGTGGGAGTTCTGGTACACCCGTGGCAAGGATCGGATGCGTTGCTTCAAGGCGTTTTTGCACAACCACTGGGCCGGGTTGGCGATTTTTGTGGGGATCGTACTGGATTACGCGACCCGCTGAAGAAACACCAAGCCCTGTGGCGAGGGAGCTTGCTCCCGCTGGGCCGCGAAGCGGCCCTGAAAGCGACGACTGCTTCGCAGCCGAACGGGAGCAAGCTCCCTCGCCACAAAAGCCTGCTCCCGCCAATGGCAGCAGGTTTGCGGATATTGAACTCGTTACATTTTCGGCCCTTGCAGGATGTGCCACTTGTCCATTTTCTTGTCGCCGGTCATGTCTCCAGGCTTCTTGTCCTGAACGAAGTAGTACAGCGGCTTGCCGTCGAACGCCCACTGCTTCGTGCCATCGTCACGCGTGATAATGGTCCACTTGCCTTCATCCTTGTCGGCGGCGGTGGCTTTGAGCGGGGGCCAGTTTTCTGCGCACTTGCCGGTGCACGCCGACTTGCCGCCAGTGTCGTTGTCGAAGGTGTACAACGTCATGCCCTTGTGGTCGACCAACATGCCGTCTTTAACCATGCCCGGGTCTGCGGCGAAGGCCATTGTCGGCATCATTAGCGCAGCAGTGACCAGCAGCGCCTTCCAGGATTGAGCGATGTGCTTCATGAAAACCTTCCTTTTGTGGTTGTCAGGATTCGGACTTAGAGCTTAGTTCAGGATCAGGACAATCGCCGGGCGACTAAAATACTGTCACACGACTGCAATAATTCCGTTATCTAATGCGGCGCAAGACAGTTAAATGACAAGAGGATTAACGCATGGTTGGCAGGAGCATTCTGATCGTCGACGACGAAGCGCCCATTCGCGAAATGATCGCCGTTGCGTTGGAAATGGCCGGCTATGACTGCATGGAGGCTGAGAACTCGCAGCAGGCCCACGCCATCATTGTCGACCGCAAGCCGGACCTGATCCTGCTCGACTGGATGCTGCCCGGCACGTCCGGCATCGAGCTGGCCCGACGTCTCAAGCGCGATGAGCTGACCGGGGACATCCCGATCATCATGCTCACCGCCAAGGGCGAAGAGGACAACAAGATCCAGGGCCTGGAAGTCGGCGCCGATGACTACATCACCAAACCTTTTTCCCCACGTGAGCTGGTTGCGCGCCTGAAGGCCGTGCTGCGCCGTGCCGGGCCAACCGATGGCGAAACGCCAATCGAAGTTGGCGGCCTGCTACTGGACCCGATCAGCCACCGCGTGACCATCGACGGCAAACCCGCCGAGATGGGCCCCACCGAATACCGCCTGCTGCAATTCTTCATGACCCACCAGGAACGTGCCTACACCCGTGGCCAGTTGCTGGACCAGGTCTGGGGTGGCAACGTTTATGTCGAAGAGCGCACCGTCGACGTGCACATCCGCCGCCTGCGCAAAGCCCTGGGTGATGCTTACGAAAATCTGGTACAAACCGTGCGCGGCACCGGTTACCGGTTCTCCACCAAAGCCTGATCCGGATCTATCCCGCTCGACAAGCTGACAAGGACGCGCGTTCAAGTGAACCAAAACTGGCATGGCACCCTGATCCGCCACATGCTTTTGCTGGTGACCGGTTGCCTGGTGATCGGCCTGATTACCGGCTATTACGGCTGGAGCCTCGCCGCGGGCCTGGGCCTTTACCTGGCCTGGACGCTCAAGCAACTGCTGCGTCTGCACGAATGGCTGCGCCTGCACAAACCCGATGAAGCACCGCCCGATGGCTATGGCCTGTGGGGCGAAGTATTCGACAGCATCTATCACCTGCAACGTCGCGATCAGCGTGTGCGCGGGCGCCTGCAAGCGGTGATCGACCGGGTCCAGGAATCGACTGCCGCGCTGAAAGACGCGGTGATCATGCTCGACAGCGACGGCAACCTCGAATGGTGGAACCGCGCCGCCGAAACCCTGCTCGGCCTCAAGACCCCGCAAGACAGCGGCCAACCGGTAACCAACCTCGTGCGTCATCCGCGCTTCAAGGAATACTTCGAGCAGGACAGCTACGCCGAGCCGCTGGAAATCCCTTCACCGATCAATGATCGCCTGCGCATTCAGCTGTACATCACCCGCTACGGCAACAACGAACACTTGATGCTGGTGCGCGACGTGACGCGCATCCATCAACTGGAACAGATGCGCAAAGACTTCATCGCCAACGTCTCCCATGAACTGCGCACGCCGTTGACGGTGATCTGCGGTTATCTGGAAACCCTGCTCGACAACGTCGAGGACGTAAACCCGCGCTGGTCCCGTGCCCTGCAACAAATGCAGCAGCAAGGCGGGCGCATGCAGACGTTGCTTAACGATTTGCTGCTGTTGGCCAAACTGGAAGCCACCGATTACCCCTCGGACAACCAGCCGGTGGCCATCGACGGCTTGCTGCAATCGATCAAGAGCGACGCTCAGCAACTGTCCGCCCAGCGCAATCAGAAGATCACCCTGGAAGCCGACCCGACGATTCTGCTCAAGGGCAGCGAAGCCGAGTTGCGCAGTGCATTTTCCAATTTGGTGTTCAACGCGGTGAAATACACCCCGGCCGAGGGCAACATCCGCATTCGCTGGTGGGGGGATGAGCAAGGCGCACACCTGAGCGTGCAGGACTCGGGCATCGGCATCGACAGCAAACACCTGCCGCGCCTGACCGAACGCTTCTACCGCGTCGATTCCAGCCGCAACTCCAACACTGGCGGTACGGGACTCGGGCTGGCGATCGTCAAACACGTGCTGCTGCGCCACCGCGCGCGGATGGAAATCAGCAGTGTACCGGGCCACGGCAGCACGTTTACCTGCCATTTTGCGCCGGCCCAGGTCACCAAATCCCGGGTCATCAGCACCACCGACTGATACCGGCCGGCACGCGCCACTAGTCAATCACTTGGTCAGCCGCTACATTGGCTGACTTGTGCCTGCCCTTCAGGCGCACTTTTTTCTTTCCTTTCGAATACACGGAACCCGCAAAACTCCATCATGGACCCTTCCCCTGGCTTGACCCTTGCGACACTCTTCGCCGATTTCGGCATGATTCTTTTTGCTCTGATCCTGGTTTTGCTCAACGGTTTTTTCGTTGCCGCCGAATTCGCCATGGTCAAATTGCGCTCGACCCGGGTCGAAGCCATCGCTGAAAAAAACGGCTGGCGCGGACACATCCTGCGCACCGTTCACAGTCAGCTCGATGCTTACCTGTCGGCCTGCCAATTGGGTATCACCCTCGCCTCCCTCGGCCTCGGCTGGGTCGGTGAACCGGCGTTCGCGCACATCCTCGAACCGATCCTTGAAGCCGTCGGCGTGCAGTCGCCCGAAGTGATCAAAGGCGTGTCGTTCTTCGCCGCGTTCTTCGTCATCTCGTACCTGCACATCGTGGTCGGTGAGCTGGCCCCAAAATCCTGGGCCATCCGCAAACCCGAGCTGCTGTCGCTGTGGACCGCCGTGCCGCTGTACCTGTTCTATTGGGCGATGTACCCAGCCATTTACCTGCTCAACGCCAGCGCCAACACGATCCTGCGGATCGCCGGCCAAGGCGAACCCGGCCCTCATCACGAGCACCATTACAGCCGTGAAGAACTGAAACTGATCCTGCACTCCAGCCGTGGCCAGGACCCGAGCGACCAAGGCATGCGTGTTTTGGCCTCGGCGGTGGAAATGGGCGAGCTGGAAGTGGTCGACTGGGCCAATTCCCGGGAAGACCTGGTGACGCTGGAATTCAACGCGCCGCTGAAGGAAATCCTGGCGATGTTCCGTCGCCACAAGTTCAGCCGCTATCCGGTGTACGACAGCGATAGCCAGGAGTTCGTCGGCCTGCTGCACATCAAGGATCTGTTGCTGGAACTGGCGGCCCTGGACCACATTCCCGAGTCGTTCAACCTCGCCGAACTGACCCGGCCGCTGGAGCGGGTTTCGCGCCATATGCCGTTGTCGCAGTTGCTGGAACAGTTCCGCAAGGGCGGCTCGCACTTCGCCCTGGTCGAAGAAGCCGATGGCAACATCATCGGCTACCTGACCATGGAAGACGTGCTGGAAGTACTGGTCGGCGACATTCAGGACGAACACCGCAAGGCTGAGCGCGGGATCCTCGCGTACCAGCCGGGCAAGCTGCTGGTGCGTGGCGACACGCCGCTGTTCAAGGTCGAGCGCCTGCTGGGCATCGATCTGGACCACATCGAAGCCGAAACCCTCGCCGGGCTGGTCTACGAAACCCTGAAACGGGTGCCGGAAGAGGAAGAAGTGCTGGAAGTCGAAGGCTTGCGGATCATCATCAAGAAGATGAAAGGGCCGAAGATCATTCTGGCCAAGGTGTTGATGCTGGATTGATAGGCTGATCCGGATCCGCGTCGATCCCTTCGCGAGCAAGCCCGCTCCCACATTGAAATGCATTCCAATGTGGGAGCGGGCTTGCTCGCGAAGGCGTCAGAACAGGCAACACATCACTGCTTGCCCAACGCAAAGTTGGGCAATGCGCCCACCGGTTGATTGAACTGGTACGGAATCGACACCAGCCCCAACCCGGTATTGCGCTGCACCACGAAATGCAGGTGCGGCCCGCTGCTGTTGCCGGTATTGCCGGACAGGGCCAGCGGACTCCCCACTGACACCCGTTGCCCCTCCCGAACGCTCACCGAACCTTGTTTGAGGTGCAGATACACGCCCATCGTCCCGTCGTTGTGCAGCACCCGCACGAAATTACCCGACGGATCGGTGCCGCGCCCGGTCTGCGCATTCTCGGTTTTCACCACCACACCGCCACGCGCCGCGACGATCGGCGTGCCTACGGGCATGGCGATGTCCATGGCGTAGCGGTTCTTGGGACCGAAGTGGCTGTATTGACCGTTGGCGCCCTGACTCAACCGAAACGGTCCACCGCGCCAGGGCAACGGGTATCGATAGGCCATGGCGGCCCCTGAGGGGTCGCCCAGGGAGTATTCGAATTTCGGGGTGTACGCGAGCGGCTTACCGGACTTCGTGGCCGTGAGCAGCGCCAGACGAATACTGCTGCGTGCCGGCATCACCCGGCGAATCGGTCGGCTGGGTGCACCACTGACGTTCTTCAGGCCGGCGAAGCTCAACTCGATTTCAACCGGCGCGTACAGGTCATTGCGTACGTAAACGCTGTCCACGCCCTTCTTTTTGGTGATGACCACGTACACCTGGCGCTCCAGGTTCTCGACCATGCGATCACGAAAAACGAACACCTTGGAGCCCGTCGTGGGGCGGTCGCTGTAGGAGACCACGCCATTGGCGTCGGTGGACTTGTAGATCGTCATGGCCATCGCCGAGAGGGAGGCCATGAAAAGACCGCAAAAAAACAGCAGGCGCGCGAGCATGGGCAAGATTCTGTCGAGTAAGTCCTGGGTAGGAGCCTAGCAGCTGCAATGGACCCGGGTAGTCGGCAGATGTTTCAAATGATCGTTCCCACGCTCTGCGTGGGAACGATCAACGGTAGGGATTACGCGCCCGGTACGAAATGCTTCTGCGCCGTGCCACGTGCGATCAAACGGGAGATGTAGTCGAGCTTCTGCGCGTCCTGGTCGACGAAACGGAAGGTCAGTTGCAGCCAGTCGCTGTCGGGTTTCGGCTCGTGGGCGACGATGGCGTGCAGGTAGCCATTCAGACGAGCGGTTTCGGCGTTATCGCCCTGCTCCAGGTCGAGCACGGCGCTGTCGAGCACTTGCGGCAGGGTGTCGGTGCGTTTCACCACCAGCAACGCTTCCTTGAGGCTCAGGGCCTTGATCACGCATTGCTGAATGCCGTTCGGCAAGCGTAGCTGGCCCTGGCCACGACCGCCCGTCGGCGCTGCGGAGGTCGCTGGAGGCTTGATCGGCGGGCTGTTGAGCAGACCGCGAGACGGCGCAGCCGCCGGGGCTGGCGCGGCGGCAACAGGTTTGGCGAACGGGTTGACCGGCGCCGCGGCGGGTGCGACCACGGCAGCCTTGCCACCGGTCAATGCGCTCAGGGAATCGTTGCCGAACGCCGAGTTCATTTTGGTCGGCGCGCTGTTCATCAAAGTGTCGAGCTTGCCGACCTTGTTCAGGGCCTGCTTGACCTTGGTCAGCAGTTGCTCGTTGGTGAACGGCTTGCTGACGTAGCCGGAAACCCCGGCCTGGATCGCCTGGACGACGTTTTCTTTATCGCCACGGCTGGTCACCATCACGAACGGCATGGTCTTGAGGTTGTCCTGCTCGCGGCACCAGGTCAGCAGCTCCAGGCCGGACATTTCCGGCATTTCCCAGTCGCACAGGACCAGGTCGAACGCTTCCCGGGCCAGCAAGGCCTGAGCCTTTTTGCCGTTGACCGCGTCTTCGATCCGGATCCCCGGGAAGTAGTTGCGCAAGCACTTCTTCACCAGGTCACGAATGAACGACGCGTCGTCCACGACCAACACACTGACCTTACTCATCCATCACCCCTTTAAAAAATCCCGGCAAGCATAGCGCTTTGCTGATGGCACATTGCCAAAAACCTTCAGTCACGCCGGGACTTTTCGTTCGCGGGTGCTGCTTTCGAATTCATCGACCACAAACAAAAACGCCCGGCCAAAAGGCCGGGCGCTTTTCTCAGGCAATCTTACTTATCGTCAGCTTTGCCCGGAACATTAGCGGTTTCGCCACTTGTGCCTTCAACTTCTTCTTTCATGCGCTTGAGGCCCAGGTGCCGCACGTCTGTGCCGCGCACCAGGTAAATCACCAGTTCCGAAATATTGCGCGCGTGGTCGCCGATCCGCTCCAGCGAACGCAGCACCCAAATGATGCTCAAAACCCGCGAGATAGAGCGCGGGTCTTCCATCATGTAGGTGGCAAGTTCACGCAGCGCGGTCTTGTATTCGCGGTCGATGATCTTGTCGTATTGGGCCACCGACAACGCCAGGTCGGCGTCGAAGCGGGCAAAGGCGTCCAGTGCATCGCGAACCATGTTGCGGACCTGGTCGCCGATGTGACGAACCTCGACGTAACCCCGTGGGGCTTCGCCTTCTTCGCACAACTGGATGGCACGACGGGCGATCTTGGTCGCTTCGTCACCGATGCGCTCCAGGTCGATCACCGACTTGGAGATGCTGATGATCAAACGCAAGTCCGACGCCGCCGGCTGACGACGGGCCAGAATGCGCAGGCATTCTTCGTCGATGTTGCGTTCCATCTGGTTGATCTGGTCGTCGATTTCGCGAACCTGCTGGGCCAGGCCGGAGTCGGCCTCGATCAGCGCGGTGACCGCGTCGTTGACCTGCTTTTCCACCAGCCCGCCCATGGCCAGGAGGTGGCTGCGCACTTCCTCGAGCTCAGCGTTGAACTGCGCGGAGATGTGATGGGTAAGGCCTTCTTTACTAATCATGTTGGCGTCCTTGGAGCGTCCGGTAAGGTGCGGTGGACCGCAGCGTCAGTTCAGTGAGCAACAACAGCTTCCTAGCCGTAGCGACCCGTGATGTAGTCTTCGGTCTGCTTCTTCGCCGGATTGGTGAACAGGGTGTCGGTGTCGCCGAATTCCACCAGTTTGCCCATGTACATGAACGCCGTGTAATCGGAAACCCGCGCGGCCTGTTGCATGTTGTGGGTCACGATGACAATGGTGAACTTCGATTTCAGTTCGTAGATCAGCTCTTCGACTTTCAACGTGGAGATCGGGTCAAGTGCCGAGCACGGTTCGTCGAGCAGCAGCACTTCCGGCTCCACGGCGATGGTGCGAGCGATCACCAGACGTTGTTGCTGACCACCGGACAGGCCAAGTGCCGACTCGTGCAGACGGTCTTTGACTTCGTCCCACAGCGCCGCGCCTTTCAACGCCCATTCGACGGCTTCGTCGAGGATGCGCTTCTTGTTGATGCCCTGGATGCGCAGGCCGTAGACCACGTTCTCGTAGATGGTTTTCGGGAACGGGTTGGGCTTCTGGAACACCATGCCAACGCGACGACGCAGCTCGGCCACGTCTTCGCCCTTGCGGTAGATGTTGTTGCCGTAGAGGTTGATCGCGCCTTCGACGCGGCAGCCATCCACCAGGTCGTTCATGCGGTTGAAGGTGCGCAGCAGCGTGGACTTGCCGCAGCCGGACGGGCCGATGAAGGCGGTCACGCGCTGTTTCGGGATGTTCATGCTGACGTCGAACAGCGCTTGTTTGTCGCCGTAGAACAGGCTCAGGCCCGGCACTTCAATGGCGACGGTTTCCTGCTCGAGGCTCAGGCTCTGTTTGTCGCGGCCCAGGGCCGACATGTTGATGCCGTGGGTGTGTGCTTCGTGCTGCATGGGAGGCTCCCTGTGCTAACAAATTCGGTTCGGAACACCGCTTTGCGGCATGCCAATAAATGTTCGGTTGAACGCGGTCCAATGTGGGAGCGGGCTTGCTCGCGAAAGCGATCTGTCAGTCACATCGCCGCTGGATGTGCCGACGTCTTCGCGAGCAAACCCGCTCCCACAGGGTCCGCGCCGACCTGTTAACTATCCAGCGCTTTGTATTTTTCGCGCAGGTGGTTACGGATATAGACGGCCGACAGGTTCAATGTCGCGATCACCAGCACCAGCAGCAGCGCCGTGGCGTACACCAGCGGCCGTGCGGCCTCGACGTTCGGGCTCTGGAAGCCGACGTCATAGATGTGGAAGCCCAAGTGCATGATCTTCTGGTCCAGGTGCAAGTACGGGTAGTTGCCATCCACCGGCAGCGACGGCGCCAGTTTCACCACACCCACCAGCATCAGCGGCGCCACTTCACCGGCGGCGCGAGCCACGGCGAGGATCATGCCGGTCATCATCGCCGGGCTGGCCATCGGCAGTACGATTTTCCACAAGGTTTCAGCCTTGGTTGCGCCGAGGGCCAACGAGCCTTCGCGCACGGTGCGGGGAATCCGCGCCAGGCCTTCTTCCGTGGCCACGATCACCACCGGTACTGCCAGCAGCGCCAGGGTCAGGGACGCCCAGAGCAGACCCGGCGTACCAAAGGTCGGCGCCGGCAGTGCTTCCGGGAAGAACAACCGGTCGACCGAACCGCCCAGCACATAGACAAAGAAGCCCAGACCGAACACGCCGTAAACGATGGCCGGAACGCCCGCCAGGTTGTTCACGGCGATGCGGATCAAGCGCGTCATGGTGTTCTGTTTGGCATATTCACGCAGGTAAACCGCGGCCAGTACGCCAAACGGGGTCACGATCATCGCCATGATCAACGTCATCATCACGGTGCCGAAAATCGCCGGGAAGATCCCGCCTTCAGTGTTCGCTTCACGCGGGTCGTCGCTCAAGAACTCCCAGACCTTGCTGATATAGAAGCCGATCTTGGTGAAGGTGTTCATGGCGTTCGGCTGATAGGCGTGAACCACTTTGCCGATACCGATTTCGATCTCTTTGCCGTTCGCGTCGCGGGCCGTCAGGCTATCGCGGTTGAATTGGGCGTGCAGGTCGTTCAGGCGGGCTTCGATGTCCTGATAACGCGCGTTCAGTTCGGCACGCTCGGACTCCATGTCCGCTTGCGCGGCAGCGTCCATCGTCCCGGCCAGTTCCAGTTTGCGACCGTTCAGACGGACGCGCTCGAGGCCAGCGTTGATCGCGCCAATGTCGGATTTTTCCAGGCTCTTGAGCTGTGCGGCAAGCTGGTTGACGCGCGCGACACGGGCCTGCAATTCAGGCCATGCCGCTTCGCCTTCAGCGATGACCTTGCCGTCCTGTTTGACGTTAACCAGGTAGCCGTAGAAGTTGCCCCACTCGCGACGCTCGATGGCCATCAACTCGGGTGGCGTCTTCTGATTGGTCAGCCACTCGCCGACGATCCAGGTGAAGTCGTTGCCGTTCAGGTCACGGTTGCCGACCTTGATCAGCTCGCGGGTCATGAACTCCGGGCCCTGATCGGGCACCGGCAGGCCAGCGCTTTTCAGGCGCTCGCGCGGCACTTGTTCTTTCTGCACCACTTCGCCGATGACGAGGTGGTTGGCCTGGCCCGGCACGTCGTAACTGGCGTGCACCAGGTCCGCCGGCCAGAAATGGCCCAGGCCGCGCACGGCAATCACTGCCAGCAAGCCAATGGTCATGATGACCGCGATGGACACCGCGCCACCGCTGATCCAGACGCCAGGGGCGCCGCTCTTGAACCATCCTTTCAGGGAGTTCTGTTTCACAGACTTCTACCTTTCTTAAAGCGACGAGTATTTCTTGCGCAGACGCTGACGAATCAGTTCCGCGAGGGTGTTCATGACGAAGGTGAACAACAGCAGCACCAGCGCCGAGAGGAAAAGCACGCGGTAGTGGCTGCCGCCGACTTCCGATTCGGGCATTTCCACCGCAACGTTGGCGGCCAGGGTGCGCAGGCCTTCGAACAGGTTCATTTCCATGACCGGGGTGTTGCCGGTGGCCATCAGCACGATCATGGTTTCACCCACCGCACGGCCCATGCCGATCATCAGCGCCGAGAAGATGCCCGGGCTGGCGGTGAGGATCACCACGCGCGTCATGGTCTGCCACGGCGTGGCGCCGAGGGCCAGGGAACCGAGGGTCAACCCGCGAGGCACGCTGAACACGGCGTCTTCGGCGATGGAGTAGATGTTCGGGATCACCGCGAAGCCCATGGCCAGACCGACCACCAGAGCGTTGCGCTGGTCGTAGGTGATGCCCAGGTCGTGGGAGATCCACATGCGCATGTCGCCGCCGAAGAACCAGGTTTCCATGTACGGGCTCATGTACAGCGAGAGCCAGCCCACCAACAGGATCACCGGAATCAGGATCGCACTTTCCCAACCGTCCGGCACCCGCAGGCGCAGCGATTCAGGCAGGCGACTGAAGGTGAAACCGGCGACCAGGATGCCGATCGGCATCAACAGCAACAGGCTGAAGATGCCCGGCAGATGTCCTTCCACATACGGTGCGAGGAACAGACCGGCGAAGAAACCGAGGATTACCGTCGGCATCGCTTCCATCAGCTCGATCACCGGTTTGACCTTGCGGCGCATGCCCGGGGCCATGAAGTACGCGGTGTAGATCGCAGCGGCGACGGCCAGTGGAGCGGCCAGCAGCATGGCGTAGAACGCAGCTTTCAAGGTACCGAACGTCAGCGGAGACAGGCTCAGCTTGGGTTCGAAGTCAGTGTTGGCGGCGGTCGATTGCCAGACGTATTTAGGCTCGTCGTAGTTCTCGTACCAGACCTTGCTCCACAACGCGCTCCAGGAAACCTCCGGGTGTGGGTTGTCGAGCAGCAACGGTTGAATCTTGCCGCCCGCTTCCACGATCACCCGGTTGGCCCGTGGCGACAGACCGAAAATGCCTTGGCCTTCGACGACTTGGTCCACCAGCAAGGTGCGGTGGGCGGTGCTGTGGAACACGCCGAGCTTGCCGGAAGCATCCAGGGCGATGAAGCCTTTGCGACGTTCTTCGGCCGAGATTTCAACGATTGGCGTGGTGCCCATCTGGAACGTTCGAATTTGCTTCAGACGCAGTTCGCCATCCGGGTCGCGCGCCATGAACCACTGGGCCAGGCCGCCGGAGGAGTCGCCGATGATCAAGGAAATGCCGCCCACCAATTGAGTGGCGGCGGTGATTTGGGCGTCACCGTTTTCCAGCAGTTTGTAGCGACCGTTGAGGCTCTTGTCGCGCAGGCTGAACACGTCGGCCTGGGCACGACCGTTAATCACGTACAGCCACTGCTGACGCGGGTCGACGAAGATGTTCTTCACCGGCTCGGTCATTTGCGGCAGATCGATGCGCTTCTGCTCGTGGGTGATTTCGCCGGTCATCATGTTTTCTTCGCTGGTCAGCGACAAAACATTGAGCTGAGAACCGGTGGAGCCGACCAGCATCAGCGTCGAATCGCTCGCGTTGAGGCTGACGTGCTCAAGGGCTCCGCCCGCCTCGTTCAGCACGATCGGCGTTTCACCGTACGGGTATTCAATGGCTGGCGAGATGGTTTTCTTGCCGTCCGGGTAGCTGACTTTATAAGTGTGACGGAACACCAGCGCCTGGCCGTTGGACAAGCCCACCGCCACCAAGGGATGGCCCGGTTGGTCTTCGCCGATCGAGGTCACGGTGGTGCCGGCCGGAATCAACAGATCGACACGCTTGAGTTCAGCGCCACTGTCGATATCGAAGAACAGCGCCTGGCCCTTGTCGGAAACCCGCATGGCGACCTGGTTCTGTTCTTCCAGGGAGATCATCAACGGCTTGCCGGCGTCTTGCATCCAGGCGGGCGTGATGGCGTCCTTGGAGGTCAGGTCGGCACCCTGGAACAGCGGTGCGACAACGTAAGCGAGGAAGAAAAAGATCAGCGTGATCGCGCCGAGAACGGCGAGGCCGCCCACGAGGACGTACCAGCGGGTCAGGCGATCTTTAAGCGCACGAATACGGCGCTTGCGTTGCAGCTCAGGCGTATTGAAGTCAATTCGCTTGGGGGGATTTGTAGTCATGGTGGAGTTGGCCAGATCATTCATTCGCACACCCTAGCGATCCTGTATGACAGAAAGATGACAATGCAGTGACGCAACAAATCCGCCGCCAGCGGGAACTGGCAGTGGACCGGAAATTTGGGGGGTATGTGGGAGCGGGCTTGCTCGCGAAGGGGCCGTCACTTTCAACATCAATGTCGATTGATCCACCGCTTTCGCGAGCAAGCCCGCTCCCACATTGAGTCCGGGTTTACCCCGGACTCAAGGTTTTACTTTTTTGCTACGTTGTTACCTTCTTGCAGACCCAGGTCAGCCAGTGCTTTTGCAGCAACCTTGGCTGGCAGCGGGATGTAGCCGTCTTTCACAACCACTTCCTGACCCTGTTTGGACAGAATCAGCTTCACGAACTCGGCTTCCAGCGGGGCCAGAGGCTTGTTCGGGGCTTTGTTGACGTAAACGTAGAGGAAACGCGACAGCGGGTACTTGCCGTTCAGGGCGTTTTCTTCGGTGTCTTCAACGAACTCGGTGCTGCCTTTCTTGGCCAGGGCCACGGTCTTCACGCTGGCGGTCTTGTAGCCGATACCCGAGTAACCCACGCCGTTCAGCGAGGAGCTGATCGACTGCACGACCGAAGCCGAGCCTGGTTGTTCGTTGACGTTTGGCTTGTAGTCGCCTTTGCACAGGGCTTCTTCTTTGAAGTAGCCATAGGTGCCGGATACCGAGTTACGACCAAACAGTTGAACCGGCTTGTTGGCCAGGTCGCCGGTCACACCCAGGTCGCCCCAGGTTTTCACGTCGGCTTTGGCGCCGCACAGACGCGTCGAGGAGAAGATCGCGTCGACCTGTTCCATGGTCATGTGCTGGATCGGGTTGTCTTTGTGAACGAAGACCGCCAGGGCATCCACGGCAACCGGGATTGCGGTTGGCTTGTAGCCATACTTGGTTTCGAAGGCCTGAAGTTCGTTGTCCTTCATCTTGCGGCTCATCGGGCCCAGGTTAGCGGTGCCTTCAGTCAACGCAGGTGGCGCGGTAGAAGAACCGGCAGCCTGAATCTGGATATTTACGTTCGGGTATTCTTTTTTGTAGTTCTCAGCCCACAGGGTCATGAGGTTGGCCAGGGTATCGGAGCCGACGCTGGACAGGTTGCCCGACACACCAGTGGTCTTGGTGTAGCTCGGGATAGCAGGGTCAACAGCGGCAACCGCGTTGGCAGTCGCAACGCCAGCAGCGACAAAAGTCATTGCCGCCATCAAACGCTTCAGTTTCATGCCTTACTCCTAGCAGATAGGTGTGTTAAGTCGGGGCCAAGTATCAGCAGGCCGTGTGAACACTCTATGGCTGAAATATGACAATTAGATGAAAGGCCAGCATGTAGCGACAGATCGTTCCCATGCTCTGCGTGGGAATGCCGCCATGGACGCTCTGCGTCCGCTGTGAGAGGTGACGCGGAGCGTCACGGGATGCATTCCCACGCGGAGCATGGGAACGATCGGTTACGTGTTCAGCGACCTTTCTTCCAGAGATACGCGCCCACCAGAACCCCGACACCGCAGATGATCGCTACGTAATAGGCAGGTCCCATCGGGCTTTCCTTGAGCAGCAAGGTGACAACCATCGGGGTCAGGCCGCCGAAGATGGCGTAGGCCAGGTTGTAGGAGAACGACAACCCGCTGAAGCGCACCACCGCCGGGAAGGCTTTGACCATCACATACGGCACCGCACCGATGGTGCCGACCAGCAAACCGGTCAAGGCGTACATCGGAAACAGCCAGTCCGGGTGGTTGAACAGGCTGTGGTAAAAGGTCCAGGAACTGATCAGCAACGCAGCACTGCCGAACACGAAGACACGACCCGCGCCGAAGCGGTCCGCCAGTACACCGGAGGCGACACAGCCCAGGCTCAGAAATACGATCGCCAGGCTGTTGGCCTGTAACGCGGTGGTTGGCGAGAAGTGGTAGACGGTCTGCAGCACGGTCGGGGTCATGAGGATGACCACGATGATGCCGGCGGACAGCAGCCAGGTCAGCAGCATGGAAATCAGGATCGCCCCGCGATGGTCGCGCAACACGGCCCGCAGCGGCACTTCTTCTGCCAGGGCCTTGCGCAGTTGCAGCTCGGCGAATACCGGCGTCTCGTGCAACCAGCGGCGCAGGTAAACCGAGAACAGGCCGAATACGCCACCCAGCAGGAAAGGAATCCGCCAGGCGTAATCCGAGACTTCGACCGGGGTGTAAATGCTGTTGATCGCGGTGGCGACCAGCGAGCCCAGCAGGATACCGGCCGTCAGGCCGCAGGTCAGGGTGCCGCAGGCGTAGCCAATGTGCCGCTGCGGCACGTGTTCGGAAACGAATACCCACGCGCCCGGCACTTCACCGCCAATCGCAGCGCCCTGAATCACGCGCATCAGCAGCAACAGGATCGGCGCCCACATGCCGATCTGCGCGTAAGTCGGCAGCAGACCCATGATCAGGGTCGGCACCGCCATCATGAAAATGCTCAGGGTGAACATCTTCTTGCGTCCCAGCAGGTCGCCAAAATGCGCCATGACGATGCCGCCCAGCGGCCGCGCCAGGTAGCCGGCGGCAAAGATCCCGAAAGTCTGCATCAAGCGCAGCCACTCGGGCATGTCGGCCGGGAAGAACAGCTTGCCGACCACCGTGGCGAAGAACACGAAGATGATGAAGTCGTAAAACTCCAGCGCACCGCCCAGGGCAGACAGCGATAAAGTCTTGTAATCGCTGCGGGTCAGCGGACGTGCGGATTGAGTGGGCTGCGCGATGCTCGAGGGCGCTGTGGTCATGGCAAGGCTTCTCTTATAGTCGGATCTGCAACCCCAACAACGCTGGCTGAGGCTTGGGCAGGTCCGGCACGATAGCAAATTGTTCGAAAAAGCACATAGAGGTGCGTAATTGACGGTCGAAATGAGAACCGGACGGTCGTCTCGGAGTCTACCGATCGATATACTCGCAATCTTGCGACAGCTTGCAAGGGTTGCTGTGCGAAGACGCTGCTGGCTCTACCAGTCGATTTCGCAGAGTTTCCCTTTAGGCGCCTTACGAAAAACGTGACGAACGTAGTATGTTCGGGGCTGAATCGTTTTTCCTTGAGACGGCTATTCACCTGAAGTACTTATGAGAGTCACGGGTCAGAGGCACCCCCGGCATGATAGAGCTCGAACAAGAAGATCCAATCCCGCAAGGCGACCTGGCCCTGCAAATTACCGCGCTTCCCCGCGAAACCAACGGCTTCGGCGATATTTTCGGCGGTTGGCTGGTGTCGCAGATGGATTTGGCCGGCACCGCAATGGCCAGCAAAGTCGCGGGTGGCCGCGTGGCTACGGTTGCGATCGACCGCATGGCGTTTCTGGTTCCGGTAGCGGTGGGCGCTCAGCTCTCCTTTTATACCCAGGCGTTGGAAATCGGCCGCAGCTCGATTCAGATGATGGTCGAGGTCTGGAGTGACGATCCGCTGTCCAGCGAATGGCGTAAGGTGACTGAAGCCGTGTTTGTGTTTGTCGCGATCGACGGCAGCGGTCGCACCCGTTCTGTTCCGCCAAGAGCTCGTTAAACACTGCGACCTTTCTGCGGTCCATTGCAGTCATTGTTCCTGATCGAGAGTTGCCCCATGAGCACGCCCAACGTTGAAGCCGTGAAACTGGATGAACTGAACTGCTGGCGCATCCGCCACGGTCAGGCCGAATTGCTGGTTGCCCAGCAGGGCGCACACATCCTCAGTTATCAAGTGGCCGGGGAACCGCCGTTGATCTGGCTCAACGACGAGGCCGTGTTCAAGACTGGCAAGAGCATCCGCGCCGGGGTTCCGGTGTGCTGGCCGTGGTTCGGCAATCTGTCGCGCAACCCGCAGAGCGTTCAGGCCATGCGCGTCGGCAACGAAGCGCCAACCGCCCACGGTTTTGTCCGGACAATGGACTGGGAACTGGGCGGCATCGAAACCGAAGGCGAAAGCCTGAAGGTGGAATTCCTTCTGCCCTACCCCGAAGACGGCTTCCCGGGCTGGCCGCATCAGGTGGATTTGAAGCTGAGCATCCGTCTGGACGAGCAACTGCATATCAGCCTGACCAGCCATAACCAGGGTGCTGACAGCGTCACCATCAGCCAGGCGCTGCACAGCTATTTCGCGGTCAGCGATGTACGCGAAGTACATGTCGAAGGGCTGGATGGCTTGAGTTACATCGAAACCCTGGACGACTGGAAAGCCGTCACTCAGACCGGCGATCTGCGTTTTGCCGGCGAGACCGACCGTATCTACCTCAATACCCCTGCGAAGCTGAGCATTATCGATCCGGCCTGGGAACGGCGCATCGAGCTGACCAGCAGCGGTTCACGCTCGGCGGTGATCTGGAATCCGTGGATTGAACGCGCCGCAGCGTTCAGTGACATGGCCGATGATGGCTGGCAGCGCATGCTGTGCATTGAAACGGCGAACGTGATGGATGATGTGGTGACGCTGGCGCCGGGTGCGAGTCATACCCTGGGTGTCAACATCGGCAGCAAACCCCTGTAACACCCCAAAACCAATGTGGGAGCGGGCTTGCTCGCGAAGGCGTCGTGCCAGTCGACATAAAAGTTGAATGACACACCGCCTTCGCGAGCAAGCCCGCTCCCACATTTGATTGGTGTCAGAGCTACTGGCGTTACAGATCCGATTCTTTGACCACTCTCACCTTCGCCGCATCCAGCGCATACGCTGCATCAGCCAGGTCGTTGTTGACCTTCTCGACCTTCAGCGTGCCGGTCACCCACAGCGGCGTGTAGATGTCATTCAGCTTCAAACCTTTGGGATAACGCACCAACACCAATTGATTTGGGGGTGGTGGCGGCACGTGGATGCAGGCGCCCGGATACGGCACGAGGAAGAACAGTGTGCTGCGGCCCTGGGCGTCGGACTCCAGCGGCACCGGATAACCTCCGATGCGGATATTCTTGTCGTTCATCGACGCCACGGTTTTGCTCGAATACATCACCGCCGGCAGGCCTTTGCTCTGCTTCATGCCACCCTTTTCGGTAAAAGTGCCATTGGCTTCGGGGGAGTTGTGATCGATTTCGGGCATGGCCTCGAGGGCTTTCTGGTCCGACTTGGGCATCAGTTCGAGCCAGTCGGTTTCCGGCAGTTCGCCAGCATGGGCGAGGCCCGAGCCCAGTAAAAGAAAAGTCAGCAGAAGACGGCGCATGAAGGTGCTCGGCAAAGGAGAGGACAGTGCAACGCCGAGCATTCTAGCCCGCTCTGCCTGCAGCGCAGAGGGGGCTTTGTCGCTTTGAATCAGTTCTTTTTGATCAAACCGTAGATCACCAGCAACACCACCGCGCCAACCAGCGCACCGATGAAGCCTGCACCTTCGCCCGCATGATAGATGCCCAGAGCCTGGCCGCCGTAAGTGGCCGCCAGCGAACCGCCAATACCGAGCAGGATGGTCATGATCCAACCCATTTTGTCATCGCCCGGCTTCAGGAACCGCGCCAGCAGGCCGACGATCAAGCCGATAAAGATGGTTCCGATAATTCCCATGGCATTTCCCTCTGATTAAGTGCTACGTCCAAGCCTAGTCAGACTTTGGCATCTTGCCATGAGAGAACGGCGGCCCCTGAATGGTTCCACCGCTGCCACATGAAACTGTTTACTCGGCGATGAGGGCTTCGACCTTGAGGATCTGCGCAGCCAGTGTTTCGCGGTCTGCACAACGCAGGTTGGCGTGACCGACCTTGCGACCGACCTTGAACGCCTTGCCGTAGTGATGCAGATGGCAATCGGCGATGGCCAGGACTTTCTCGGTCTCCGGCACTTTGCCGATGAAGTTGAGCATCGCGCTCTCGCCGACCTTGGCCGTCGAACCCAGCGGCAGACCGGCAACGGCCCGCAGGTGGTTTTCGAACTGGCTGCACTCGGCACCTTCAGTGGTCCAGTGACCCGAGTTGTGTACACGCGGGGCGATCTCGTTGGCCTTGAGGCCACCGTCGACTTCAAAGAACTCGAACGCCATCACGCCAACGTAATTCAGCTGCTTGAGCACACGGCTGGAATAGTCTTCCGCCAAGGCTTGCAGCGGATGGTCGGTGCTGGCCACGGACAACTTGAGGATGCCGCTGTCGTGGGTGTTGTGAACCAGCGGATAGAACCTGGTTTCGCCATCGCGGGCACGCACGGCAATCAGCGAGACTTCGCCGGTAAACGGCACGAAGCCTTCCAGCAGGCAAGCCACGCTGCCCAGTTCGGCGAACGTACCGGCCACGTCTTCAGGCTTGCGCAGGACTTTCTGGCCCTTGCCGTCGTAACCCAGGGTGCGGGTTTTCAGCACGGCCGGCAGACCGATCGAAGCTACGGCAGCGTCCAGGTCGGCTTGCGATTGAATGTCGGCGAACGCCGGGGTGGGAATCCCCAGGTCCTTGAACATGCTCTTCTCGAACCAGCGATCACGGGCGATGCGCAGGGCTTCGGCGCTCGGGTAGACCGGGACGAATTGCGAGAGGAATGCGACGGTTTCGGCCGGGACACTTTCGAACTCGAAAGTCACCAGATCGACTTCATCGGCCAGCTGACGCAGGTGATCCTGATCGCCGTAATCGGCCCGCAGGTGTTCGCCCAACGCGGCTGCACAAGCATCCGGCGCAGGGTCCAGGAAAGCGAAGTTCATGCCCAGCGGAGTACCCGCCAGCGCCAACATGCGACCCAACTGGCCGCCACCGATTACACCGATCTTCATCGTCAACAACCTCAGGCGATGCGTGGGTCTGGATTTTCCAGGACGCTGTCTGTCTGTTCAGCGCGGAATTTTTTCAGCACCGCGTGGAACTGCGGGTGCTTGGCGCCGAGAATGCTCGCCGAGAGCAGCGCTGCGTTGATCGCGCCGGCCTTGCCGATGGCCAGGGTGGCAACCGGAATGCCCGCGGGCATCTGCACGATAGACAGCAGCGAATCGACGCCCGAGAGCATCGACGACTGCACCGGCACACCCAGTACCGGCAGGTGGGTCTTGGCCGCACACATGCCTGGCAAGTGGGCCGCGCCGCCGGCACCGGCGATGATCACCTCGATGCCACGCGCCTCAGCCTCTTCGGCGTACTGGAAGAGCAGGTCCGGGGTGCGGTGGGCAGAGACCACTTTCACCTCGTAAGGAATGCCGAGCTTTTCCAGCATATCGGCGGTGTGGCTAAGGGTGGACCAATCGGACTTGGAGCCCATGATCACGCCAACCAGTGCGCTCATCGTCGTGCCTCTTCTCTCTGGGCGCCCGCAGGCGCGTCAAAAAACAACAAGCCACGCAATATGCGTGGCTTGATTGTACGAATTATGGCCGGACGAACCGGCCGAAGGCCGCGCAGTATACCTCAATGAGGCAGATAAACAGCCCCCGAGACGACCATCTGTCATACGACGCAAAGCGCCGGTTTTATTGACTTCAGAGTCAGTCAATACAACATCATTCCCTGTGGGAGCGAGCCTGCTCGCGATGGCGTCGGCCCGGTCGACATTTGCGTTGAATATTAGTCCGCTATCGCGAGCAGGCTCACTCCCACAGGGTTAGTCGACATGTTCAAGAACTCTGCGCTGCGCCGCCTTCCAGTTTGCGCCACAGCAATCGCACGTTCGCCTTGCGCACCAGCGCGCAGCGGTACAAGCGAATCTCCAGCGGCACATGCCATTGCGGGCCGCCGCACACTACCAGTTCACCCCGAGCCAGTTCGGCGCGCACGCTGAGTCGCGGCACCCAGGCAATGCCCAATCCTTCCAGCGCCATGCTTTTAAGACTGTCGGCCATGGCCGTCTCGTAAATGGTGGTGAAGCGCAGCGCGCGCTGGCGCAGCAGCATGTTCACCGAACGCCCGAGAAATGCACCGGCGCTGTAGGCGAGCAGCGGCACACTGCCTTCGCCTTCCAGATCGAACAGTGGCTTGCCGTCGGCGTCCGCCGCGCAGACCGGAAGCATTTCGGTGTTGCCAAGGTGCAGCGACGGAAAGATTTCCGGGTCCATCTGCATCGCCGCATCCGGGTCGTAGAACGCCAGCATCAGATCGCAACCGCCTTCACGCAGGGCATGCACGGCATCGCCGACGTTGGTCGCCACCAGGCGCGTCGCGATGTTCAGGCCTTCGTTACGCAACTGCGCGATCCAGCGCGGGAAGAAACCCAGCGCCAGGGAGTGAGCGGCGGCGACCTGCATCACCTCGCCCTGCCCGCCTTCCAGGTGATGAAGGTGACGCAGCACTTCACCGAGCTGCTCGACCACCGTCCGCGCGGTGACCAGGAACAGCTGCCCTGCCGCCGTCAGCTCGATCGGCGTGCGCGAGCGATTGACCAGGGTCAGCCCCAATGCGGCTTCAAGGCTGCGGATCCGTCGACTGAATGCCGGCTGCGTCACGAAGCGTCGTTCGGCAGCCTGGGAGAAGCTGCGGGTGGCAGCCAGGGCACTAAAGTCCTCCAGCCATTTACTTTCAAGGTTCATCACGGCCTCCCGGACACGCACCAATTTAGGTCACACGCTCGCCACAGACACGGCGTCACATGGGCATTATGCCGAATGTGCATAGGCTAGTGTTTAACAGCATTGGCCCAAAATTCTCCACAAGCCTAGCATTTGCAGCGTTCCGGCACAGACCGGGTCCATATCGAGATGATTTCTATCATGTCCTCCGCTGCATCTTTCCGCACAGAAAAAGACCTGCTTGGCGTACTCGAAGTACCTGCTCAAGCGTACTACGGCATCCAGACCCTGCGAGCGGTGAACAACTTCCGTCTCTCCGGCGTTCCGATTTCGCATTACCCGAAGCTGGTTGTCGGCCTGGCGATGGTTAAACAAGCCGCCGCTGACGCCAACCGCGAGCTGGGTCACCTGAGCGAAGCCAAGCACGCTGCCATCAGCGAAGCCTGTGCCCGTTTGATCCGCGGCGATTTCCACGAAGAGTTCGTCGTGGACATGATTCAAGGCGGCGCTGGCACTTCAACCAACATGAATGCCAACGAAGTCATCGCCAACATCGCGCTGGAGGCCATGGGTCACCAGAAGGGCGAATACCAATACCTGCACCCGAACAATGACGTGAACATGGCGCAGTCGACCAACGACGCCTACCCGACCGCGATCCGTCTGGGTCTGCTGCTGGGTCACGACGCGCTGCTGGCCAGCCTCGACAGCCTGATCCAGGCGTTCGCTGCCAAGGGCCAAGAGTTCGCTCACGTCCTGAAAATGGGCCGTACCCAACTGCAAGACGCCGTGCCGATGACCCTCGGCCAGGAATTCCGCGCATTCGCCACCACACTGGGCGAAGACCTGGCCCGTCTGAAGACGCTGGCCCCGGAACTGCTGACCGAAGTGAACCTGGGCGGCACCGCGATCGGTACCGGCATCAACGCCGACCCGCGCTACCAGCACCTGGCCGTTGAGCGTCTGGCGCTGATCAGCGGTCAACCGCTGGTTCCAGCTGCCGACCTGATCGAAGCCACCTCCGACATGGGCGCCTTCGTGCTGTTCTCCGGCATGCTCAAGCGCACCGCGGTGAAGCTGTCGAAGATCTGCAACGACCTGCGCCTGCTGTCCAGCGGCCCACGCACCGGCATCAACGAAATCAACCTGCCAGCGCGTCAGCCAGGCAGCTCGATCATGCCCGGCAAGGTCAACCCGGTGATCCCGGAAGCGGTCAATCAGGTGGCGTTCCAGATCATCGGCAACGACCTGGCGCTGACCATCGCAGCCGAAGGCGGCCAACTGCAACTGAACGTGATGGAGCCGCTGATCGCCTTCAAGATCTTCGACTCGATCCGCCTGCTGCAGCGCGCTATGGACATGCTGCGCGAGCACTGCATCGTCGGCATCACCGCCAACGAAGAGCGCTGCCGCGAACTGGTCGAGCACTCGATCGGCCTGGTCACCGCGCTGAACCCGTACATCGGCTATGAAAACGCTACCCGTATCGCCCGTATCGCCCTCGAAAGCGGCCGCGGCGTGCTGGAACTGGTGCGCGAAGAAGGCTTGCTCGACGACGAAATGCTCGCCGACATCCTGCGCCCGGAAAACATGATTGCTCCGCGTCTGGTTCCGCTTAAAGCCTGATCCGACGCGTTACTTGTAGCACCGCTCACCAGGTCGAGGGACTAGACACCTCTCACCTTTTGAGGGCTTGGGGATTTGTTCCCCAAGCCCTTTTTTTTAACTTTTTGGCAGCAACGCAGAACCTGTGGGAGATGAGAAATGTGGGAGCGGGCTTGCTCGCGAAGACGGCGGCACATCCGGCAACTCTGTGGCTGATACACCGCCTTCGCGAGCAAGCCCGCTCCCACAGAAAAGCAGCTCCCGCATAAACCTGACACCGAAAATGTCAGGTGTTTCAAAGGCTTCGATTCATCGCTTGCACCACAACCGTGCAGACGGACGGCACACTCATAGGTATAGTGCCGCCCCTCTTCGCGTGAGCGGTCGTCGGTAACGAGGCCCAAACCCATGCGAAACCCGAACTAATAACAAACCCGCAATATGAAATCGGGACGAACCTTCGCCTAGCCTGTTTTGCCGCGTGCAAAGCGGTGTAACGCGATATTTCTGACCGCACAGCATTTGCCTACACAAAAAACAGCGAGGAATAATCCATGCTCGAAGTCATTAACGACTTCCTCTCAGGGAAAGTACTGATCGTGCTCATTGTCGGGCTCGGTAGCTACTTCACGATCCGCTCGCGTTTCGTTCAGTTCCGCCATTTCTTCCACATGTTCGCGGTGTTCCGCGACAGCCTCAAAAGCAGCGCTGGCCAGCTCAGTTCGTTCCAGGCCCTGATGCTCAGCCTCGCCGGCCGCGTCGGTGCAGGTAACATCGCCGGTGTCGGTATCGCCGTGACCCTCGGTGGCCCCGGTGCCGTGTTCTGGATGTGGGTGACCGCGCTGGTCGGCATGTCCAGCAGCTTCTTCGAATGCTCCCTCGGCCAGCTTTACAAGCGCTGCGACTCCGAAGGCCAGTATCGTGGAGGCCCGTCCTTTTACATCCAGCACGGCCTGCAGAAACGCTGGCTGGGCATGATTATGGCGTTCCTGCTGCTGATCACCTTTGGCTTCGCCTTCAACGGCCTGCAAGCCCATGCCGTGACCCACTCGCTGAATAACGCGTTCGGCTTCGACACCACTTACACCGGGCTGGCACTGGCGGTGTTGCTGGGTCTGGTGTTCGTCGGCGGTATCAAGCGGATCGCCAAGGTCGCTGACCTGCTGGTGCCGGTGAAAACCCTGGCGTACATCGGCGTGACCCTCTACGTGATCGTGCTGCAGTTCGACCACGTTCCGGGCATGTTGATGACCATCGTCAAAAGCGCCTTCGGCCTGGATCAAGCCTTCGGCGGCCTGATCGGCAGCGCCATCGTCATGGGCGTGAAGCGCGGCGTGTTCGCTAACGAAGCAGGCCTGGGCAGTGCGCCGAACGTGGCCGCTGTGGCCTCGGTCGAGCACCCGGTATCGCAAGGCGTGGTTCAGGCGTTCAGCGTGTTCCTCGACACCTTCGTGATCTGCACCTGCACTGCATTGCTGATCCTGCTGTCGGGCTTCTATACCCCAGGCTTCGAAGGCGATGGCATTGCCCTGACCCAGAACTCCCTGGCCGCCGTGGTCGGTGACTGGGGCCGGGTCTTCATTTCGGTGGCTCTGTCGTTGTTCGTGTTCACCTCGATCCTCTACAACTACTATCTGGGCGAGAACAACCTGCGCTTCATGCTGGGTGAAAACCGCAAGGCGCTGATCGGTTACCGCGCACTGGTACTGGTATTGATCTTCTGGGGTGCCATCGAAAACCTCGGCACCGTGTTCGCCTTCGCCGACATCACCATGACGATGCTGGCGTTCGTGAACCTGATCGCGCTGTTCCTGCTGTTCAAGGTCGGCATGCGCATCCTGCGTGACTACGATGACCAGCGCGCAGCCGGCATCAAGACCCCGGTGTTCGATTCGAGCAAATTCCCGGACCTGGACCTGGATCTGAAAGCCTGGCCAGCCAATCCGCCAGCCGCCACCAAGGCTCAAGCCCAGCCGCAAGGCGTACCCGCAGCGCAACGCTGATCAGTAAACGACGGGTGCACAACCTGTGGGAGCCAGCCTGCTGGCGATGACGGACTGTCAGATAACACATTAGTGTCTAACATACCGCTATCGCGAGCAGGCTCGCTCCCACCTGCCAGGAGATTTCCCCCATGACTCCCAATTCCTACCCTGCCGCCCAGCACGTCATGGTGCTCTACACCGGCGGCACCATCGGCATGCAAGCCAGCGCCCGCGGCCTGGCCCCGGCGTCCGGTTTCGAAGCCCGGATGCGCGAGTATCTGCACAGCCAGCCTGACCTGGTCGTGCCGCAATGGCGCTTTCGCGAGATGTCGCCGCTGATCGACAGCGCCAACATGACCCCGGTTTACTGGCAGCAACTGCGTGAAGCGGTGGTCGATGCCGTCGATGTCCAGGGTTGCGACAGCGTGCTGATCCTGCATGGCACCGACACCCTCGCCTACAGCGCGGCGGCCATGAGTTTTCAATTGCTCGGCCTTCACGCCCGCGTGGTGTTCACCGGTTCCATGCTGCCGGCCGGCGTGACCGACAGTGATGCCTGGGAGAACCTCAGTGGCGCACTGGTTGCTTTGGGTCACGGCCTGGCGCCGGGCGTTCACCTGTACTTCCACGGTGAGCAGCTGGACCCTACCCGTTGCGCGAAGGTGCGCAGTTTCGGTCGTCATCCGTTCAAGCGGCTTGAGCGCCAGAGTGGCGGTGAGAAGGCGTCTTCAATTCCGGCGTCGCTGACCTACAACCAACCCAGGCAATTGGCGAAAGTCGCGGTGCTGCCGTTGTTCCCCGGCATCAGTGCCGAAATGCTGGACGGCCTGCTCGACAGCGGCATTCAAGGCCTGGTGCTGGAGTGCTACGGCAGCGGTACCGGGCCCAGCGACAATCCAGAATTCCTCGCGAGCCTGGAACGGGCGCGGGACAAAGGTGTTGTCGTTGTAGCCGTCACCCAATGCCATGAAGGTGGCGTCGAGCTGGATGTTTACGAGGCTGGCAGTCGCTTGCGCGGTGTCGGCGTGTTGTCCGGTGGAGGCATGACGCGCGAAGCGGCGTTCGGCAAGTTGCATGGCCTGCTGGGTGCCGGGCTCGACACCGCTGAAGTGCGGCGGCTTGCTGAACTCGACCTCTGCGGCGAACTGAGCTGAATTGAGCTGACACAATACAAAACCCTGTGGGAGCGGGCTTGCTCGCGAAGACGGCTGCATATCCTGCATCAATGTGACTGACAGGACGCTTTCGCGAGCAAGCCCGCTCCCACAGGATCGTCGTTGGGCATATAACTTGCTCGCCTCCAGCTACTTAACGGCTGGAACACACCCCATGCTCCACTCCCACCTCACCACCCTCAACGCCGTCTCTCTGGTGCTCAACACCTTCAAGGCCGAGGGCTTATCCAGCGAAGCCTTGCTGGCCGGCAGCGGCATAAGCCCGGCGGATCTGAGCCGGGCGGACACGCGCATCACCACCAATCAGGAGATGCAGGTCTGCGCCAACGCCGTCGCGCTCAAGCGTGACATCGGCCTGGAACTGGGCCGGCGGATGCACGTTTCGTCCTACGGCATGCTCGGGTACGCCTTACTCACCAGCGCCACTTTAGGTGACGCCTTGCGGCTGGCACTGCACTACCCGGCGCTATTGGGAACACTGTTCGAGTTGAGCCTGGAAGAAGACAACGAGCGCATCTGGCTCACCGCTGGCGACTATCGGGAAAACCCTGCGCTGGCGCCCTTCAATGTCGAGTTCTGCCTGGTTTCGATGAAGATCACTTGCGAAGACCTGCTCGGCCAACCGTTGCCGCTGCTTGGCGCCCGCTTCGAATACCCGGCGCCGGACTATCAGGCACGCTACACCGAACGTTTCGATTGCCCCTTGCAGTTCGACGCTACGTCCAACGCCTTTGCCTTTGATAAACGCTGGCTCGATCAACCCTTGCCTCTGGCCGACGCCATCACCCATCAGGCCATGGCCGAACGCTGCCGCAAACAAAACACCGAGTTCACCGGTCGCCAGGTGTGGCTGGGGCGAATCCGCCAGTTACTCGGCGCGCAGTTGAATGCGGCGCCCGGCCTCGAAGGTTTGGCCGAGCAGATGAATTGCTCGGCGCGCACCTTGCGTCGGCATCTGAAGGATCTGGGCTGCAGTTATCAGGAATTGCTTGATGAACTGCGGTTCGAGCAGGCCAAACGCATGCTCTGCGATGACCAACTGCCGATCTATCAAATCGCCGAGGCATTGGGCTTCAGCGAGACCGCGAGCTTCCGTCATGCGTTCGTGCGCTGGAGCGGTGTAGCGCCGAGCCAGTTCAGACCCTGACGACTGATCGTTCCCACGCTCTGCGTGGGAATGCAGCCAGTGACGCTCTGCGTCACCGGGACGCGGAGCGTCCCAAGAGGCATTCCCACGCGGAGCATGGGAAACATCGGCCAGGGTTTGCGCCAATAAGGGAAGGGGCGAATTTCGGTCAATTCTTTTGGCCATATCGATCCCCTTTTGGCCTTTCCTGCCGTTCTCTCATACGCCGCGCGCCGCAAGACTGTGTTCAACCGAATCAGCCTGCGGAGAACAAGAAAATGCTGACGATCTACTCGCACGATCACCACCTGCACCACGGCCGTTGTGAATTGATGGACGGGCAACTGATGCCCTGCTTCGAAATGCCTTCGCGAGCCGATCATGTTCTGCAGCGTGTGCAGCACCGCGACCTCGGCCCGGTCGAAGCGCCGCAGGATTTCGGTCTCGACCCGATCGCGCGCATCCACAGCCGCGACTACCTCGACTTCTTCAAAGGTGCCTGGGCGCGCTGGACCGAATTCGGTACTGACGGCGATTTGCTGCCCTACACCTGGCCGGCCCGCACCCTGCGCCGGATCATCCCCACCAGCCTGCACGGCCAGCTCGGCTATTACAGCTTCGACGGCGGCGCACCGATTACCGCCGGCACCTGGCAAGCGGCATACAGTGCGGCGCAAGTCGCGTTGACCGCCCAAGCCGCCATTCAACGCGGCGCGCGCAGTGCCTTCGCCCTGTGTCGGCCACCGGGACACCACGCCGCCAGCGATTTGATGGGCGGTTATTGCTACCTCAACAACGCCGCCATCGCCGCTCAAGCCTTCCTCGACCAAGGCCATAAAAAGGTCGCGATCCTCGACGTCGATTACCACCACGGCAACGGCACTCAATCGATTTTCTACGAGCGCAGTGATGTGCTGTTCACCTCGATCCATGGCCATCCGGAAGCCGAGTTCCCGTTCTTCCTCGGCTATGAAGATGAGCTGGGTGAAGGCGCCGGCGAAGGCTTCAACTTCAACTACCCTTTGCCGGCAGGGAGCGGTTGGGACAGCTGGAGTGCCGCGCTGGAACAAGCCTGCAAAGAGATCGAAAAGTACGGCGCCGATATCGTCGTCGTTTCCCTGGGCGTCGATACGTTCAAGGACGATCCGATCTCCCAGTTCAAGCTCGACAGCCCGGATTACCTGGCCATGGGCGCACGCATCGCGGGCCTCGGCAAGCCGACGCTGTTCGTGATGGAAGGCGGCTACGCGGTAGAAGAAATCGGCATCAATGCCGTGAACGTTCTCGAAGGTTTTGAAAGCGCCCAATGAGGAATTGGAACAATGATCAGTCTCAAGCGTTTTATCGCGCCCGCCCTGTGTGCCACCGTGCTCAGTGGCGCCGTTCATGCTGAAGAGCGAACGTTGCGCGTCTACAACTGGTTCGACTACATCACCCCCAAAGCGCTGGAAGATTTCAAGGCCCAGAACCCCCAGACCAAACTGGTCTACGACATCTTCGACACCAACGAAGCCCTGGAGGCCAAGCTGCTGACCGGCAACTCCGGTTACGACGTGGTGGTACCGTCCAATGTATTCCTCGCCAAGCAGATCGAAGCCGGAGTGTTCCAGCCGCTGGACCGCAGCAAATTGCCGAACTGGAACCACCTCGACCCCAAGCTGATGAAGCTGATCGAAGCCAACGACCCGGGCAATAAATTCGCCGTGCCCTACATGTACGGGACCATTCTGATCGGCTTCAACCCGGACAAGATCAAGACGGCTTTGGGCGACAACGCACCGGTGGACAGCTGGGACCTGATCTTCAAGGAAGAGAACATCAGCAAGCTCAAGCAGTGCGGCGTGGCTTTGCTCGACTCGCCGTCGGAGATCCTGCCACTGGCCCTGCAACACCTCGGCCTGGACCCCAACAGCAAGAAACCGGCGGACTACGAAAAGGCTGAAGCGCTGTTGATGAAGATTCGTCCGTACATCACCTACTTCCATTCCTCGAAGTACATGGCCGACATTGCCAACGGTGACATCTGCGTCGCGGTCGGTTATTCCGGCAGCTTCTCCCAGGCCGCCAACCGCGCCAAGGAAGCCAAGAACGGCGTGATCGTCGACATGCGCCTGCCCAAAGAAGGCGCGCCGATCTGGTTCGACATGCTCTCCATCCCCAAAGGCGCGAAGAACCCGGAAGACGCCTACACCTTCATCAACTACTTGTTGCAGCCGCAAGTGATTGCGCCGGTCAGCGACTTCGTCGGCTACCCGAACCCGAACAAGGACGCCACCGAACTGGTCGACCCGGCGATCCGCAACAACCCGAACCTGTACCCGACCGAAGCGGCGATGAGCACGCTGTACACCCTGCAACCGCTGCCCCGTGACGCCGAACGGGCACGGACCCGGGCCTGGACCAAGATCAAATCCGGGACTTGAGCAAACCATCATTTACGCACCCTTGAAGACCCGCCCCGTGCGGGTCTTTTTTTACCTGACGATATTTAAGTACCGCCCGACCGCCCCCCCACCCCGCTACTTTCCGAACCTGACCGGCGCGTTGACGCGCACGTCCCAGCCACTCAGAAAGGAATGCACATGTCTTCTACCGAAACGAATGCAGTCGAAGCCGATCCGGCATCCAGCAATCCAAATGATCTGCTCACCCAACTGGTCACTGGCCCCTCTATCAGGGAGGTGGCCACTCGTATTCTTCGAGACGACCTGAAAAAGCTGTATCCACAATTGGACATTAACCCCGCTATGGCGATGGTCGTCACACCGACCTGGAAAATCATCGCCGGGACTGTCCACCCCGGATCAATGAGATTCGAGTCATTGACTGACACGTTGCTGCGGCACTCCGGCTCAGGCGGATCAGTGACCTATCTCGACGGTGAACATTTCCTGAGCCTGAATCCCGGAGCGACCACGCCTATCCACCTTCCGGTCAAGATCGATGCGATAGGACGCCTGATCAATAAACTGTCCCCCCTCCTGTTGGTGGCTTACCAGGAACAACAACTCGAATACTGGGACCAGCCCGCCCAAGGCACGACCCTGCGTTGGCAGACGTTGTCGCAGTCATTGCGCCAGGTCTGGAATGTTGAAAAGGTTGAGGGCTGGGATACGCACCAGCTAGCCATTGCGCGCAACGTCTTCAACTATCCCGATGCAAAGTTGCGTACCCCCCATGACACCTACAAGATTCGGGTCTGCCTGATCGACTTCGACCGGCTCGATGGCGCAGTGTCCAGCCACCTCAATCGTACGGATCTGACCGTCGTGATCGGCACCGTCGGGACACGCACAATCATTCTGACCCACTCCATCGCGTCAGGCTTTGGGACATATGAGTCGCTGGAAAAACTCGGCGAGGATTTGCCGAAGTATGTTGAAGAACTGCCTCCCGAGGCCACGCTCCAATGGCGCCTGTTCGAACCCGCCGGGAATTTTTTCGATCATCAGGCCGTCGCACTGATTGCTCTTCAGACGGATGCCATTGCCAGCCTGGAGTTTGCAAAACGGACCAGCAGGCCGGCGATTCCCGCCCTCACCCATCCCGCAACAGAGGTGAGCGGCAGGACTCAAACCACCCAGGTTTCGCACTTCGAAAAGGTGCAGCGGCTGATCCCCGAATGGCTGAACGACGCTTCGCCATTCGATCTGGGTTGCTACAGCCGACACCTGTTTGATCTGGCGCTGCTGCAACTGCGTAACAACGGAAAATCCTTCGACGACGATATTGCTCCGATCAAGACATTCACGCTGGATGCACTTCGAGCCCACATGCTCAAAAGCCACAGTGATGTAGCCAGCATGAAGCTTGAGAACGTCGAGATCGTTATTGACAGTCAAGTGGTATGGGGGACATTCACGGCTCCCGGCATGAACGAGACCAAACGCCTGGGCCTTGCCGAACTGGCGCTCGAAAACCTCATCGCCCTTCCTCTGGGTAACCAGTCGGTGCAGTACAAAGACGGCACAGCGGTGCCGACCTGGATGACGCCCGACTATGTCAAGACGGCCATCAGCGCCGTCGATATCGGTGCGGCCTACCCCGCGTGGGTCAAGAGCAAGCTACTGGATGACCCGCTGGAATCGCTGCGCCGTCAACGCCTCTACGCCAGTAACTTGCGTATCCAACTGGCGCTACAAGCATTGCAAAGCAAAATCCTTGGCGAACATGGCATCGACGAAAAGGGCTATCGCTACGTCGTGGCGGCAATGAATGTGCTGAATGCCGACCGGTGGGTCGACGGGCAAGAGATCGTGATCCGTCCGCTGGCGTTCATTCCCAGCCAGCGGAATAACAAAACCCCTGATGAAGTCACCAACATGTTTGTGATCGGGCCACGGGACATGGCCAAGGGGCCCTGCATTCTCTATCGCCCACTGCTTGAGCAACCGCTGACGCAGTACCCCACGGCCGCCAACCTGCTGTATGCAATCAAACACTCCAAGGAGCTGCGGGCATCAACCCTGGCATGGTTGCCGGACGACGTTCGGTTCAACTATTCGCAGTATGTCTTCCCGGGGGAATTACCCTCGGTCTGGACGTTGTCACAACTGCTGGTCGACCCAGACATCTCTCGGCAGATGAGCGGGCCGGTGTCCTTCGGGCAGAAAGTGATCGAGCACGACCGCCTGATGAAACTGTTCAAGGCCAACGCCAACGCACTGATCATGAAGAGCGAGCGGGACTCGGTGTCCAATGCCGAAAGCCGCTGGGCCAGTTTCAAACAACACGCCTGGATGATATTCAGCGCCGTGTTGCCGTTTCTCGGTCGAACCGCCGGAACGGCTGCGTGGATCTGGCAGATTCTGGACGATCTGCAAGAAGGCATCGACGCCCGGGAAAACCAGGATACGACGGCACAATGGTCCGCCCTGACCGACTTGTTCCTGACCCTGGGCATGGTGCTGGCTCACCACGCGACCGCCCGCCGCCAACCCGCGCGAGACCGCGTATCGCAGACCGAAAAACCCATCATTGCCAGCGCGCAGAAAACTCCTCCGGCCCAGACCCCGGCCAGCATACAACTGCCTGATATTGCGGACGATTATCTGCCGGTTGAACACCAGACCTCGCTTCACCCCACGACCGTGCTCAATAGCAACAGCGCAGGGCTTGGGCCAACCCTGGACCGATACAAAATCCCCAAACCGCAAGGACTCGGAGAGGCCAGTACCGAAGGCTTGTACAAACACCTCTATGAACATCAGTCCAAATACTATGCCCCGGTGGGCGAACGATGGTTCGAAGTCTTCGTGAACGACGATGAAATCGTTCAGATCATTGATACCCGCAAGCAACCGTCCATCACCGGCCCCTTGTTGATCAGCAATTCCAAAGGCGAATGGGTCATCGATATCAGGCTGCGCCTGCGGGGCGGCGGCAAGAAAAGCAGGCTCAAGGCATTACAAAAAGCCAACGCAAGCAAAACCGCCGAGATCAAGACTTATCTGGCCGTTTTCGATGCGCAGATGGCGGACAAACGAAAAAGTATTACCGACGCCTACAAAACCATGAAAGACGCCCCCCCAGAGGCAATCGCTGCCGCTCGACAAACATTTCTCGAAAAACTGGAGGAGCGCACCGCCGAATATGAAACCACGATCGAGAAAGTCAAATCGCTCAATCTGGTCGAGGAAGTGCCCAACTACCGTGTCGCGATGATCGAAATGCTGGGAACTCAACTGTTTTTCAACCAAACCTGGATCGACGAGAAATACCCGGCCTTCGTCGATGCCCTGAAGCTGACCATGGAACATCTCGATGCCGAAGAAAAAAGCGGCTCCCCTCCTCCCACCGGGACGTTTGAAGCCATGTCAGACCTGACCCAAGGGATTATTCAGAAGGTCGAGTTCGCTCAGTTGCGCTTCCAGGAGTTGAGACGACTGGGCAAAAACGCTGAGCAGTTGCTCCTCGATTACCAAAAACAACTGCCTAAATTCAACCTCCCGGACCTCAAGTCCCTGCAGGTCACGCTGGCCCGCGAGCTGTGCCTCAAATCTGGCGAAACGCCCGAACGGTCCGCAGCCAAAGCTTCCATCGAGCAGATTGTCGAAGATGCCGATCTGACGGTGAATAGTGCAATGGAGTTGATGGGTGATGAGCAGCTGCTGAACATGGGTGACCGGATCGAGGCCTTGAACAATCTGGTCGATCAGTTCGCCGCCATCGAACAACGCCTCAAGAGCTTCACAGCGACCTACCAGGAGCAGATCGAGCAAAAGCAATTTGAGCGACTGCAGGGCCGTATCGAGGAGTTCCATCAGCAGACCGTAGGGCATCTGGCGGACTTGCTGCGCGAGCAGCGACTCCTGGAGCCTGCACCCGGCCCGTCACGCACCTCATCGGCGTCAAACAAGAGAGTCATCACGACGCGCTTCAAAGGCACCGTGATCGGCCAGACCCGTAAAAACGCGCCCGGAAAAATGGTCCTCGTGGACGTCACCGCCCCGGTGACCGGCAAGGTGATCGCCACTTTCCACGAAAAGACCCCTGGGGTCTGGGTCGAACGGTTGACGAAGAAACCGCAGGCTCCCAAAGGGCGCCTGCCTGACCCGGGGGCACGCATAACGGCAGGACAATCGCTGCTGGATTCTCTGCCCGCCTTTATGCAACGTGCCGAAGCTGACTCAAAACAGTCCTGGCAGCTCCCGGTGGAAATAGAGGAAGTGTTCCACCAGCAGGCCTCTCGCCTTGAAGACGCCGCCAAAGCGATCAACGCAGCGCTCATCCAAAGCAATGCCACGCAGGATCATGCGAACGAGGCACAACCGGTATTGACGCAACTGGCCACACAAACCACCCGACTCTATGCCGAAGGCCATCGCCTGCGGCTTGAGATGACCAAACGACAACCGCCTACCGCCGCCCGCGTCGAATGGTTACACAGCAAAGGCGAAGTCGACATCGTGCGCGTGGGAGACCGACGTCGACTCAAAGGGCAGCGCCGGGATTATCTGCAGGAATACGAAGTGCGGGAGGCCACCACTGCCCGCGTGCTTTGGTACGCCCACTTTCACTACGCCCAGCTCAAGGACGAGGTCCAGGCCTATACCGCCGCTCATTTGAAAACCCGCGAGCAACGGCTGCTGGGCAGTGTCGATATAGGGGCAAGCACCAGCAACCAGGAAGCGATCGAGATCTATCGCAGCAGAATCAGCCCTCAGCTGGCCCGATCGCTGTTCTTTCCCAAGGTGAGCACTTCCTGACGCACCCTCCACCGACCAGCTCTCCCGTTCATCTCGCTGTCAGCGTCGAAGACATTGCACAGCGAGATGAAAAGACGATCTTGCAGCCGACTACGTACTGCGTCGAATCACCAGTGCGCCCTTTACCGGCACCAGGCACTGCGCAAACGCGCAAGCGCTGATTCGATGGCCGCCTCCGGCACCGCCGCAAAACCCAGCACCAGTCCCGCTCGCTGATCCACCGGAGTGCTCGAATCCGGTAGCCAGTAACTGCTCAGGCCGTTGATCTCGACATCGACGCTGGCGGCGGCTTCAATCAATTCGCGTTCACGGGCCTGAGTGGCGACCGCCACCGTCAAGTGCAGCCCTGCCGCGACATTCGGCAGGCTGCCAACCCCGGAAACGTCCGCGGGCCAGTTAGCCAGAAGTGTATTGCGACGACTCAACGCGGCGCGGCGCATGCGGCGGATGTGCCGCTGGAAATGCCCGGCCGCCATGAACTCGGCCATGACGGCTTGGGTGCTTACCTCGGAATGCCGAACATCGACCGCGCGGCGCTGGGCGAAAGCGTCCACCAAGGCTGCTGGCAGCACCAGATAGCCCAGGCGCAATGCCGGGAAAGCCACTTTGCCGAACGTGCCGACGTAGAGCACCCGCCCGTGGCGATCAAGCGCAGCCAGCGGGGCCAGTGGTGCGCCGCTGTAACGGTATTCGCCATCGTAATCGTCCTCGACGATCCAACCTTCGGTTCGCTCGGCCCAGGCCAACAACTCCAGGCGCCGCGCCAGACTCATCACCACCCCGGTCGGGTATTGATGCGACGGCGTGACATAGGCCAATCGACAATCCTTGAGCCCGTTCAATTCGGTGCAGTCGATACCCTCGCTGTCCACCGCCACCCCGTGCAATCGCGCACCGGCCACGGCGAACGCATGACCCGCCGCCCGATACCCCGGATTCTCGATCGCGACGCCATCGCCCGGCTCTACCAGCAGCTGTGCACAAAGGCTAATCCCTTGCTGTGCGCCACTGGTGATCACTATTTGCTCAGCCGTGCACTGCATCCCCCGGGAGCTGCGCAAATACGCGGCAATCAGACCGCGTAAACGGGCGTCGCCTGCCGGATCGCCGTAACACAACTGCTGCAGATCCGGCTTACGCCAGAAAGCCGCATTCAGCTTGGCCCAAACCTCGAAAGGAAACAGGTCGAACGCCGGAACACCGACCCGAAACGCACGAGGCGGACCACTCGGCGGCAAGGCCAAATGGTTCTTTTCCACGCGCCCCAGCGCACCGCTGTGGATAACTTTGCTGGATGAAACCACAGGTAAATCCAGCCAATTTGTGGATAAGGCTGTGGGTAACCCTGTTGACAACCCTGTGGATACTTTTGTGGATAGTTTTTTCACCGGCAACACTGATTGAGGCAATTGCGCGACATACGTCCCGTCACCCACACGCCCTTCAATAAAGCCCTCGGCGTAGAGCTGATCGTAGGCCCGGACCACGCTGTTTCGGGAAATCGACAACGCCGCCGCCAGATCGCGACTGGCCGGTAATCGCGTACCGCTGGCCAGCCGACCGTCGAGCACTCGCACCCGCAGGGCTTGATAGAGCTGACGACTCAAACCCTGACGGCGATCGAGTTCGATACCCGCCGGGTTGAATGACAAGGACAGTGGCTCGCTGGTCATGGCAATGGACCTATGAAATTGGCCGTTAATGGCTCTTACAACAGACCAATAGCCTGCCTAGGATGCAGGCATTCGCCAAGGGAAATCTCCATGTACACGCCCAGCAACTTTGCCATCGATGATTTGCATGAACTGCACCAGCAGATACTCGGCACCCGCCTCGCGGTATTGGTCACACACGGGGAACAAGGTCTGCAAGCCAGCCATTTACCGCTGCTGCTGAGTTCAGACCAAGGCCCGAATGGCACCCTTTATGGACACTTCGCCAAGGCCAATCCGCAATGGAAGGAACTGCAAAACGGCGCCGAAGTCCTGGTGATTTTTGCCGGTGCCGACGCTTACATCAGCCCTGGGTTTTACCCGAGCAAGGCCGAGCACGGCAAAGTCGTGCCGACCTGGAACTACGTTGCCGTACATGCATACGGTACGGCCGAAGTGTTCACCGACGCCGATCGCCTGCGCACTCTGGTCAGTGCGCTGACCGATCGTCATGAAGCGGGTCGCGCCAATCCATGGAAAGTCGCTGATGCCCCCGCTGACTACATTGACGGAATGCTCAAGGCCATCGTCGGTTTTGCCTTGCCGATCCAGCGCCTGGAAGGCAAACGCAAGCTCAGCCAGAACCGCAACGCCGCAGACATCACCGGAGTGCGCGAGGGGCTTGCCGCCAGCCCTGATGTGCACGACCAGGCCCTCGCCCACTTGATGCGTTAAGGAATGAACATGAGTCAGATCGACATCCGCCAGGTCACCGCCGACGAGCACGCCGCCTGGTTACCCTTGTGGCAAGCGTACCTGCGTTTCTACAACACCGAACTGCCAGAGGCCGTCACCCAAAGCACCTGGCAGCGCCTGCTCGACCCGAGCGAGCCGACCCATGCCGCGCTGGCCTGGGCCGATGGCAAAGCGGTGGGCATGGTGCACTTCATCTACCATCGCTCGAACTGGAGCATCGAAAACTCCTGCTACCTGCAAGACCTGTTGGTAACGCCTGAAACCCGCGGCACTGGCGTCGGCCGGCAGTTGATCGAATACGTTTACGCCACAGCCAAAGAGGACGGTTGCTGCAAGGTCCATTGGCTGACCCACGAAACCAACGCCACCGCGATCCAGCTCTACGAGCGCATCGCCGAACGCCCCGGTTTCATCCAGTTTCGCAAAGCCCTGTAAGGTTCAAGGAGAACAGCATGTCGATTTCACTCGCCGACTGGAAAGGCGTTCCGGCGCCATCCGTCCAAACCCTCGAAGGGCGTTTCATCCGCCTGGAAAAACTCGACCCGGCGCGTCACGCCGACGGTTTGTGGAAAGCCCTGCAAGGCCCCGGCTCCGACCCGAAACTCTGGGACTATTTGCCTTATGGGCCTTTCCCGGAGCGCAGCGCGTTCAACGATTGGCTGAACAATCATGCGGCCAATAGCGATCCGTATTTCTTCAGCGTGATCGACCGTGCCAGCGGCGATGTGCAAGGCCTCCTCAGTTTGATGTCGATTGTTCCTTCGCAAGGCCGGATCGAGATCGGCCATGTCACTTTCGGCGCGCCGATGCAGCGCTCGCCGAAAAGCACCGAGGCGGTTTATCTGCTCGCCAAGGAATCCTTTGCGCTGGGTTATCGACGGCTGGAGTGGAAGTGCAACAACGGCAACGCCCGCTCCAAATACGCGGCCGAGCGGCTGGGGTTCAGTTTTGAAGGGGTATTTCGCCAGCACATGGTGGTCAAGGGGCAGAACCGGGATACGGCGTGGTATTCGATTCTGGACTCGGAATGGCCGGCAATCGGGGCGGGGTTTGAGCGCTGGCTGTCCGATGAGAACCAGACGGATTCGGGGCAAGTGAGAACCCTGGCGGAGTGCCGCGGGTAAATCAGCGGCGCCTGGACGGACGCCATCGCGAGCAGGCTCGCTCCCACAGGGTTTTGGGTTGACCACAAAATTGTGACCAGCCCCAATCCAATGTGGGAGCGAGCCTGCTCGCGATTGGCTTCACGCCAATTTCTGGGCAAGCACCGCAATATGCTCCGGCCCAATCCCGCAGCAACCGCCCAAATGACTGGCGCCGCGTTCTTTCCAGTCTGCCGCCCATTGCAAATAACCCGGCGGATCGAGGTCTTCGCGCAGCGGGTCCAGACCGTCGTTAGCCGTGGCCTCTTTCGGTTGCGGCGGGAAGGCATTGGCGTAGGCGCCGATGTGAATCTTCACCCCCAAACGCTCGAAGGTTTCCCGCGCGGCATCAATCGCAGCACCAATCACTTCCGGCTGGCTGCAATTGAACAGCAACGTCTCGACGCCCAGCTCAGCCGCCGCGGCTGCGGCTTCAGCCACCGGCTCACCCGAACGCAAGCGCGGCACTTCGTCCGTGTCTTCATCCTTCAGGGTAAACGACAGCCAGAACGGCTTGCCGTCCGTTGGCAGACCGGCGTGGATCGCTCGCGCTTCAACGATCGAGCTCTGGGTCTCCGCCAGCCACAGATCGACATGAGGCGCCAACCCCTTCACCAGCGGCGCCAACAATTCAGTCGCTCGAGCAGCGTCGAAAAGGTCCGGACGATAGGACCCAAACAGCGGCGGCAATGAACCGGCCACACGCACCGCTTTGCCCGAAGCCTCTACAGCTCGCCGCGCCAGCTCACCGGCCAACGCCGCGAGCGCCTGCCCTTCTGCTGCAAAACGTTCTTCGCCAATGTGAAACGGCACCACCGCGTAACTGTTGCTGGTGATCACGTTCGCACCGCTTTCGATATAAGCCGTGTGCACCGCCTCTACCGCTTGCGGCGCTTCGCTCAAGGCCAGTGCCGACCACTCGGGCTGTCTGAACGGCGCGCCTCGACGCTGCAACTCACGACCCATACCGCCATCCAGAATTACCGTGCTTGCTGCGCCCATATGCTTTTCACTCATAAGCTTATGAAAATTACTCACTATCGGAGTCGTTCTTATAACTATTTAATACGCACCATTCGGTTAATAACAACCTCTTTTTTATCAGGGATCGACTGTGAAATTCCAACCGCTACTGGCCCTGGGCCTGACGATTCTGGCTGCCTCCACCCAAGCCTTTGGCGGCGCCACGCTGGATCGCGTCGAGCAAAAAAAAGAACTGGTGGGCGTGTTGATGGAAAGCTATCCACCCTTCTCGTTCCTCAATGATCAGAACCAGCTCGATGGATTCGACGTCGATGTGGCCAAGGCCGTGGCAGACAAACTGGGCGTCAAACTGCGCCTCGAAACCCCGTCCTGGGACGTGATCGCCGCCGGCCGCTGGAGCGGGCGCTACGACATCTGCATCTGCTCCATGACCCCGAGCAAGGCCCGCGCCGAAGTCTTCGATTTCCCGGTCGAGTACTACGCCTCGCCAGCGGTGATTGTGGTCAACGCCAAGGACGACAGCATCCACGGCGCCAAGGACCTGAGCGGCAAGAAAGTCGGCCTCACCAGCGCCTCCAGCTACGAAAGCTACCTGAACAAGAACCTGGTGATCGAAGGCGCCGAAGACACGCAATTGCAGTACCCGTTCGAGGACGTGCAGATTGCGCCGTATGACACTGACAACGTGGCATTCCAGGACTTGGGCCTGGGCACTGGCGTTCGACTGGACGCGATCCTCACCAACCTTGTCACCGCCCAGCCGCGCCTGACCGAAGACAAACGCTTCAAGCTCGCCGGCGAGCCGCTGTACTCGGAACCGAACTCGGTGGCCATTGAAAAAGGCGACGCCCAGTGGGACGCCAAAGTGCGTGACGTCTTCGCTCAGCTGAAACAGGACGGCACCCTGAGCAAGCTGTCGCAAAAATGGATCGGCGCCGACATCAGTAAATGACTTCTTTCCCAACACCTCCCCAGCCGCCGCAACCGGTGGCTGAGTCGCGACTGCAACGGATCTTCGGTTTCCGCACGCGGCTGTACCTGACCTGGGCAGTGATGCTCGGGTTGTTCGCCAGCTTCTTCCTGAGCTTCGACCTGAAGTTCTCGATCATCCTCGACAAACTGCCGAACCTGATCGGCCTGCACCTGGCGCCCAACGGCTTCCTGCAGGGCGCGGCACTGACGTTGTTTTTGTGCCTGTGCTCGATCGTGACCTCTTCGCTGCTGGGCTTCATCACCGCCCTGGCGCGGCTGTCGAAAAGCGCCGTGGCCTTCGGCATTGCGAGCTTCTATGCCTCGTTCTTTCGTGGCACACCGCTGCTGATCCAGATCCTGCTGATCTACCTCGGCCTGCCACAACTTGGCATCGTCCCGGGCGCCATCGCCGCCGGCATCATCGCCCTGTCGCTGAACTACGGCGCGTACCTGAGCGAAATTTTCCGCGCCGGCATCCTCGGCGTCCCCCACGGCCAACGCGAAGCATCCCTGGCCCTGGGCATGCGCGAAACCGTGATCTTCTGGCGTGTCACCCTGCCCCAGGCCATGCGCACCATCATCCCGCCCACCACCAACCAATTCATCTCAATGCTCAAAGACTCGTCGCTGATCTCGGTGATGGGGGTTTGGGAGGTGATGTTTCTGGCGCAATCATATGGACGCTCGAGCTATCGCTACATCGAGATGCTGACGACGGCGGCGGTGATTTATTGGCTGATGTCGATCGGGCTGGAGCTGATTCAGGCGCGGATGGAGCGGCATTATGGGAAGGCGTATTTGAGCCGTAGTTAGTGAGAGGCAGATGAGTTTCCGAGTTTGCGATAGCCGACCATGTCTCTATTTGTTGTAAGAAAAAGCGTCGACCCGAACGGGTAAAAACCACCTTCCTCAGGAGGCTGGCAATTTTCTACACAACCTTCTGACAACCCCCGCAAGCCTGCGGGAAGCAGCTGACATCGGTACCTATAGCCCGCCTCTTAGAGTTTGGCCTCCCTTCAAACGAGGCCGTACTCGATGTCCGTTCAACACAAATACCGACCAAAACACCTGGCGCTGGCCGTTGCGCTTGCGCTGGGTTGCACTCAAATTTCGCTTGCCCAGCAATTGTCCTTCGATGACGCCATTCCTTCGGGTGCAACGCCAGAGCAGCTCATCGCGGCGATGGACGCATTTATCAATGATCCCGCCACCGACAAAAACACCATTGGCAAAGCAGCGGATGGTATTGATCGAACATTCGGCGATGGAGATGATCTGGTCATTGTGTCTGGCCGCGGAGCCCTTGCAGGATTGATTGACGGTGGTGGCGGCATCAACTTCCTGCAACTCGATACCGCGAGCGGTGGCACGCTAGGTGAGAGTCGTCGTTTTGAAGGCCTGGAACTCAAACGAAGCACTTGGACCATGAATGGTTCCGGTGATTTCAATACCGGTGTCTTGATACGTTCAAAAGCAACCCTCATAAATAACGGACATATCCAGGGTGGGGCGTTGACCCAAGGAACGCTTGTCAACAACGGCAAGATTGGCGGCGGCGCCACCGTGCAATCAGGAGGCACCCTGAACAATCCTGGAATGATCGAAGGCGACGTAGTAATCAATGAAAAAGGTGCTTTTGCGGGCAACGGTGTAACGGGTTCCCTGAAGGTAAACGGAAAGCTTTCTGTTGACGGTTTGCACGGCGCACCGAAAGTTAAAGGTGACTTGAATCTCTCCAAAACTGCCGAGCTAACCTACGAGGTCAATGCCAACCGCAAAAGTGAAACGATATTAGTCGATGGCACCGCCGACCTCGGCGGCGCCACACTGAATATCGTTGCAGCGCCGGGTGACTACCCGTTACTCAGCGAAAACACCATCCTTGCTGCCAGTAAAGTCGAAGGGGAATTTGGGAAAGTCATCAATAACCTTGCCTTCTTAACGCCCAAGCTCGACTACCAAGAAAAGAAGGTCGACCTGATCCTCCTCCGTAACGATGTGCCGATCGAAAATTTCGCAACCACGGATAACGGGAAGGAAGTCGCCCAAAGCATTGAAGAGCCAACGCACATACCTCAAGCATCCTCCGTTGCTGTAGCTCCGAATCCACCTGCGAGTCCCGACACATCCGTTCAGGTCACCACACCAACAACTACCGCTGAAAAACCTTCGATAGCCGCAACGCCGCATACCACCGAACAGCCCGTCACAGCCGCTTCGCCACCCATCACCGACCAGCCCGTCGCAGCCGCAACTCAACCTCCTGTTACCAATCCCGTCGCCACAGTGCCAAAGGCATCCAGCCCAACAAACGCAGCTGTCGTCGCCCTGCTCAGCGCTGACAAACAAACGGCATCTATTGCCATCGAACAGCTGGCTGGCGGCCAAAACGCCAACCTTGCAAAAGCGACCCTGAACAGTGACAGCCCAATCAGCGCCACCATGCTCTCGGCCATGCGTCAGCTGGACAGCGCCAATAGCTACAGCAATTCCAGCAAGCGCAATGCACCACGCCTGGCCGCCGGCAGTGAAGACAATGGCCGGGGCTGGCTGCAAGCATTGGGTCACGGCGGGACGCTGGATCGCGACTACGACGCTCTGAAACACACAACCCACGGCCTGGTACTGGGAGCGGATTGGGGCATAGATGAGGAATGGCGCATCGGTGTAATGAGCGGTAAGTCCGAGACGCGCCTGGATAGCCGAGGACTCGACGGCGATCTCGACAGCTGGCATTTGGGTGCTTATGCCCTGCGGCAAAACGGACCAATGTCCCTGCGCCTGGGCGCGACCTATAGCAACCACGACGGCAGCACTAAACGCCGAGTTGCCTTCAAAGGTTTCAGCGACCGCCCCGAAGGCCGTTACGATGCCAACACCCAGCAGGCCTTTGCGGAATTGGGTTACAACCTGGGCCGGGCGAACGTCAGCATCGAACCGTTTGCCAGCCTGGGCTACCAACGCTATCAGCGCGACACCTACACAGAAAAAGGTGGCGCAGCGGCGCTGAAGGTACAGGGTCAAACGCAGAACAATTTGAACAGCACATTCGGCCTGCGATTGGCGAAACTCAACACGCTGGATAACGGCATGCAACTGACACCGCGGTTCAGTGCCGGCTGGAAACACACGTACGGGGACATCTACAGCGATACCCGCCAACGATTGGTGACGGGCGGAAAAAACTTCAGCGTTTCCGGCGCGTCGCTGGATCGTGACAGTCTGCTGGTCGATGCCGGACTGGACCTGGGGTTGTCAGCAAAACACACCCTGGGCGTCGGCCTCACTGGCGAGGTCGGCACCGACAGCCGAAACCACGGCGTCACGGGTCAGTGGCGAATGAGTTTCTGACAGCCAAAAACCCGGGGCGAAAAAAAGGGGAGCACATGCCCCCCCGAGGTTTAAAGCGGTGTATCGAGGCTGTTAACTCAGCCTTCGATCTCGATCAGGATTTCGCCCGGGTTAACCCGGTCGCCCTTGGCCACATGGATGGCGGTGACTTTGCCGGCGATGGCCGATTGCACTTCGGTTTCCATCTTCATCGCTTCGCTGATCAGCACGGCCTGGCCGGCCTTCACGGTGTCGCCTTCCTTGACCAGCACGTCGACGATGTTGCCCGGCATGGTGGTACTGACGTGGCCCGGTGCAGTGGCTTGCTTGCGCTTGCTGCTGCCGCCGCTGACGAATTCGTTGAGCGGTTCGAACACCACTTCTTCCGGCATGCCGTCGATAGACAGGTAGAAGTGACGCTTGCCTTCAGCCTTGACGCCCACACCGGTGATGTCGACGCGGTAAGTTTCGCCGTGGACGTCGATGACGAACTCGGTCGGCACGCCTTCGCCACCGGCCGAGGTCACACCGCCTGCTTCAGGAATCGGCAGCAGCACTTCTGGAGTCAGGGTGCCGGCGGCACGCTCTTCGAGGAACTTGCGCCCGATGTCCGGGAACATGGCATAGGTCAGCACGTCTTCTTCAGACTTGGCCACGGCGCCGATTTCGGCACGCAGCTTGGTCATTTCCGGCTTGAGCAGGTCAGCCGGACGCACGTCGATCACTTCTTCACTGCCGATCGCCTGACGACGCAGTTTTTCATTCACGGTGCCCGGCGCCTTGCCATAACCGCCTTGCAGGTAAAGCTTCACTTCGTTGGTGATGGTCTTGTAGCGCTCACCGGCAAGCACGTTGAAGAACGCCTGGGTGCCGACGATCTGCGAGGTCGGGGTCACCAGCGGCGGGAAGCCGAGGTCTTCACGCACGCGCGGGATTTCGGCCAGCACTTCGCTCATGCGGTTCAGGGCGCCCTGCTCTTTCAACTGGTTGGCCAGGTTGGAAATCATCCCGCCCGGTACCTGGTTGACTTGAACACGGGTGTCGACGGCGGTGAACTCGCTTTCGAACTGGTGGTACTTTTTGCGCACGGCGTAGAAGTACAGACCGATATCTTGCAGCAGCTCCAGATTCAGTCCGGTGTCGAACTCGCTGCCTTTAAGGGCGGCGACCATCGACTCGGTGCCTGGGTGACTGGTGCCCGAGGCGAAGCTGGAGATCGCGGTATCGATGTGGTCGGCACCGTTTTCGATGGCCTTGAGTTGGCACATCGCGGCCAAACCAGCGGTGTCGTGCGAGTGAATAAACACGGGCAGCGATTGCTCGGATTTCAATGCCTTGACCAGTTCGCCGGTAGCGTACGGAGTCAGCAGGCCTGCCATGTCCTTGATCGCCACCGAGTCGCAACCCATGGCTTCCATTTGCTTGGCTTGCGCCACGAACGCCTCGATGGTGTGCACCGGGCTGGTGGTGTAGGCGATGGTGCCCTGGGCGTGTTTGCCAGCCGCTTTCACCGCTTCGATGGCGACTCGCAGGTTACGCACGTCGTTCATCGCATCGAAGATGCGGAACACGTCGATGCCGTTGACCGCGGCCTTGGCGACGAAGGCTCTGACCACGTCGTCGCTGTAGTGGCGATAGCCCAGCAGGTTCTGGCCACGCAGAAGCATTTGCAGGCGAGTGTTAGGCAAGGCCGCGCGCAGTTGGCGCAGACGCTCCCACGGGTCTTCCTTGAGGAAGCGTACGCAGGCGTCGAAGGTCGCGCCGCCCCAGCATTCCAGCGACCAGTAGCCGACTTTGTCGAGCTTGTCGCAAATCGGCAGCATGTCTTCGGTGCGCATGCGGGTCGCGAGCAGCGATTGGTGGGCGTCGCGCAGGATTGTGTCGGTAACGTGGATTTTCTTGCTCATTGTTCTATTCCTCACAGGCCTGCGTGGGCGGCGATGGCGGCGGCGATGGCCAGGGCCAGCTCTTCGGGTTTGCGCTTGATCGAGTAGTTGGTCAGTTCAGGGTGGCTTTCAACGAAGCTGGTGTTGAACTGGCCGCTACGGAATTCCGGGTTGCGCAGGATTTCCTGGTAGTACGCGGCGGTGGTCTTGACCCCTTGCAGACGCATGTCGTCGAGGGCGCGCAAGCCACGGTCCATCGCCTCTTCCCAAGTCAGCGCCCACACCACCAATTTCAGACACATGGAGTCGTAGAACGGTGGAATGGTGTAACCGGTGTAGATCGCCGTGTCGGTACGCACGCCGGGACCGCCGGGTGCGTAGTAACGGGTGATCTTGCCAAAGCTCGGCAGGAAGTTGTTTTTCGGGTCTTCGGCGTTGATCCGGAATTGCAGCGCGAAACCGCGGTGCTGGATGTCTTCCTGTTTCACCGAAAGCGGCAGGCCGGAGGCGATGCGGATCTGCTCGCGAACGATATCGATGCCGGTGATTTCTTCGGTGATGGTGTGTTCCACCTGCACCCGGGTATTCATCTCCATGAAGTACACCTCGCCCTCGGCGAGCAGGAACTCCACGGTGCCAGCGTTCTCGTAACCCACGGCCTTGGCTGCGCGCACCGACAGGTCGCCGATGTAGGCGCGCTGTTCAGGGGTCAGTTGCGGGCTCGGGGCGATCTCGATGAGCTTCTGGTTGCGACGCTGGATCGAGCAGTCACGCTCGAACAAATGCACCACGTTGCCAAAGCTGTCGCCGAGGATCTGCGCTTCGATGTGCTTCGGATTGACGATGCATTTTTCGAGGAACACTTCCGCCGAACCGAAAGCCTTGGTGGCTTCGGAAATGACTCGCGGGAATGCTTGTTCAAGTTCTTCCCGGCTGTCGCAGCGACGGATACCGCGGCCACCGCCACCAGAAGTCGCCTTGAGCATCACCGGATAACCGATGCGGTCGCCTTCGACCAAAGCTTCCGCGATATCCGCGACGTTGCCTTCGGTGCCTGGGGTAACGGGTACGCCAGCCTTGATCATGCTGCGACGGGCTTCAGTCTTGTCGCCCATGCGGCGAATCACTTCAGCCGATGGACCGATGAACTTGATGCCGCGTTCGGCGCATATATCTGCCAGTTCAGCGTTTTCCGAAAGGAAGCCGTAGCCGGGATGCAGCGCATCACAACCGGTTTCCACAGCCAGATTCACCAGCTTGCGCGCATTCAGGTAGCCGGCCAGTGGCTCGGCACCGATGCTGTGGGCCTCGTCCGCACGCTTCACATGCAGCGCATGGCGGTCGGCGTCGGAATAGATCGCGACCGAGCGAATGCCCATCTCGGCGCAGGCACGCACGATTCGTACGGCAATCTCACCACGGTTGGCGATCAGGATCTTTTTTATCACTTGGAGGTTCCCTTGAGCCGGTGGTACCCACGACCTGCTAGACCAGGTCGACGCGTGACCAAATGTTTCGATTCAGTCGCAGCCCCACACTAGCCCCCACAAGGGATTAACAAAAATGATTAATTATTGGGTCAGTCATAAGTAAAGACTTATAGTTGAGCCATCAGCCTGCGTCGAGAGAGCCAATAAAATGCGTAAGTCATTGATGCGTATGACATTGCGTCAATTACAGATCTTCAATGAAGTCTGTGATTTGCGGTCCTACAGCCGAGCAGCCGATGAAATGTCTCTTACACAACCTGCCGTGAGCCTACAGATTCGTCAACTTGAAGAGCTGATTGGTCAGCCTTTGTTCGATTATGTCGGCAAAAAGCTCTACATGACCGAGGCAGCCGAAGCCCTCCAACGCGCCAGCCGGGATATTTTCGGGCGGCTGGAAAACCTCGATATGCAGCTTTCAGACATGCAGGGATCGCTGCAAGGACAGCTGAAGCTGGCGGTGGAATCCAGCGCCAAGTATTTCGTGCCGCATCTGTTTGCCGCGTTCAAGCGCCAGCATCCGGAAGTGAACCTGCAACTGACGGTGGTCAATCGCGGACAGGTCATTCGACGCCTGTCGGACAACCGCGACGACCTGGTGATCATGTCCATGGTGCCGCAGGACATGGGGCTGGAGTTCTTGCCATTCCTCAACAACCCGATCGTTGCCGTGGCGCCACCGGATCATCCGCTGTGCCACATGGGCCCGCTGCGCTTGCAGGATCTTGAACCCTACACACTGCTGATGCGCGAATCCGGCTCCGGGACGCGGCTGGCTTGCGAAGAATATTTCAAAGAGAAGCGCGTGCACTTCAACCAGACCCAGGAAGTCTCGTCAGCCGAGGCTCAGCGTGAATGTGTGGTGGCGGGTCTGGGCGTGGCGCTGTTGACGCGTCACGCCCTGAACCTTGAGTTGGCGACCGGCGGATTGGTCGAGTTGCCAGTCGAAGAGCTGCCGTTGTACCGCAGCTGGTGCCTGGTGCAAGCCAAGGCAAAACGGCTGTCACCAGTGGCGCACGCATTCCTTGCGTTTATTCGCAGTGAGCGGGTGCAGATCAGCGCGCTGGTTGAGCGCTTCGACGGGAAGCTGCCGGTGCCGCCTGCCAGTAGTTGAGTTCCAGCTCAGGGAAATCACCGATCTCGGCCAGCAGTTGGCGACGTTCGCAGCGATCTTCGATGGCGCGGCGAAATTCCATGCGGCGCTGGTCCTCCTGCTGACGACGGGTTCTGACGGCGCTGTTGCGTTCTTCGTAGGGCTGGGCCATTTCGAGTCTCCCAAGGCGTTTACGGGAGTTTCAAGATAGGCGCGAGGGATGACGGTTTGGCGGCGGGCGGGTTACAGGGAGATGAACGTTGTTCTGTGGCGAGGGGATTTATCCCCTCGCCACAATTCCAGAAGAATCAATCATCCAGCGCTTTTACCGATTTGGGCGACAGCCGCAAGCTGCGCAGGCTGCGCTTGACGCTCTTGAGGTGATTGACCAGGCTCGGCCCGCGCGCCATGGCCACGCCCATTGCCAACACGTCGATCACCACCAGGTGGGCAATGCGCGAGGTCAGCGGCGTATAGATCTCGGTGTCTTCGTGCACATCGATCGCCAGGTTGACGGTCGACAGTTCGGCCAACGGTGTTTGGCTTGGGCACAAGGTAATCAGCGACGCGCCGCTTTCGCGCACCAGATTGGCGGTGATCAACAAATCTTTGGAACGCCCGGACTGGGAAATACAGATCGCCACGTCGGTCGGTTTCAACGTGACCGCCGACATCGCCTGCATGTGCGGGTCGGAATACGCCGCCGCCGTCAGCAGCAAACGGAAGAACTTATGCTGGGCATCAGCTGCCACTGCGCCCGACGCGCCAAAGCCATAGAACTCGACCCGCTGGGCCTGCGACATCAGCGACACCGCACGCTGCAATTCCACCGGATCAAGCTTCTCGCGAACCTCCATCAGCGTGTGCAGGGTGGTGTCGAAGATTTTCAGGCTGTAGTCAGCGACCGAGTCGTCTTCATGAATGGCAAACTGTCCGAAGCTCGCGCCGGCAGCCAGGCTCTGTGCCAGTTTCAGCTTCAAGTCCTGGAAACCGGAGCAACCGATGGCGCGACAGAAGCGCACGATGGTCGGCTCGCTGATGCCCACGTTGTGGGCCAGGTCGGCCATGGAGCTGTGCATCACCGCCGCAGGATCAAGCAGCACGTGGTCGGCGACCTTGAGCTCCGACTTGCGTAAGAGGTGGCGTGACTGGGCGATGTGTTGCAGCAGATTCAAAGGGCTGGACTCTTTGTTATTGGCAGGTGCCGGGGATGTAGCACGCTTGTAGTTATACTACATGAATCGGCTTTTTGCCTGCTCAATGCGTAACTCGATGTCCCCATTTCACGCCACATGCGCTCCATGTAGCCCTTACAAGGGTTTCGCGTCCGCACGCAACAGCGCCGCCAGGCCATCGGCCTCGACCGGGCGGCTAATCAAATAGCCCTGCACTTCATCGCAGTGCTCGGCTTTCAAAAACGCCAACTGCTCTGCCCGCTCCACACCCTCGGCCACCACTTTGAGCGACAAGCCGTGCGCCATGGCAATGATTGCCCGGGTGATCGCCGCATCCTCGCTCCCCTCCCCCAGACCGCGAATAAATGCCTGATCGATCTTTACGTAATCCACAGGGATGCGCTTGAGGTAACTCAGGGACGAATACCCGGTGCCGAAGTCATCAATCGCCAACTTGACCCCCAAATCACGCAATTGCTGGAAGGTCGCGATGATGTGCTCGACACTGTCCAGCAACTGGCTTTCGGTGAGTTCCAGCTCGAGGTAGTGCGGCGCCAGACCGGTTTCTTCCAGCACCTGACGCACCAGGCTAACCAGTTTGCCCTGACGCAATTGATGCACCGACAGATTCACCGACACCCGAATCGGCGCAAGTCCCTGACGCTGCCACTCGCAGGCTTGCCAGCAGGCCTGACGCAACACGAACTCGCCGATCGGGCCGATCAACCCGGTTTCCTCGGCCAGGCCGATGAAGTCCCCTGGCGGCACACGGCCCATCGTTGGATGATCCCAGCGCACCAGCGCTTCGGCGGCATTCAACCGCCCCGTGGCGAGGCACAGCTTCGGTTGGTAAAACACCTTCAACTGCTTCTCTTCGATGGCCTTACGCAGCTGATTTTCCAGCTGCAAACGCTCCAGCGTGCTGGCTTGCAGGCTGTCGGTGTAAAACTGGAAGTTATTTCCGCCCAAGTGCTTGGCATGCTGCATCGCCATGTTGGACTGATGAACCAGCGCGGAGATTTCTCGCGCGTTGTCCGGCAACAGACTGATGCCCATGGACGCGCTAACCACCAGTTCATGGCCCTCGACAGTGATCGGCAAACGCAGCTTGGACGACAGTCGGGTCGCCACCCGCGCCAGGCTCGACAGGTTGCCGTAGGCATTGAACAACACGGCAAACTCATCGCCGGACAAGCGAGCGATGGTGTCTGCTTCAGGCAACGCATTGACCAGCCGCCGGGCCATTTTCTGCAAGAGCTGGTCGGCGATTTCATGGCCAAGGCTGTCGTTGAGCAGCTTGAAACGGTCCAGATTGATGTGCAGCAACGCCAGACTGCGGTAACCGCCCTGGCGCACCCGCTGATGAGCCTCGTTTAGCCGCTCGCGGAACAGTGAACGGTTAGCCAGCCCCGTCAATTCATCGTAATGCGCCAGGTAACGCATGCGCTCCTCGGATTCGCGCCGGGCCGATAGATCGGCGAAGAAGCCTACGATATGGCTTACATTTCCCCGAGCATCGCGCACCGCGTTCAGTTGCAACCATTGCGGATACAACTCGCCATTCTTGCGGGTTTCGACCAACTCGCCCTGCCAACTGCCGTGCTGCTCCAGCGCCTGACGAATCGCAGCGTAGTGTCGGCGAGCATCGCGGCTGCAAGGCAACTCGACCACGTTGCGTCCGATCATGTCGTCAGTGTCATAGCCGGTGACCCGGCTGAAGGCCTGATTGACCGCGATCAACGCGTAATTCGGATCGAAAATCACGATGCCTTCACTGGCGGCTTCGAACACCGTTGCGGCCAGTTGCTGTTGCTCTTCCAGAGCCTTGCTGACGCTGATGTCGCGACGGGTGCCGACCATGCGGATCACCCGGCCATTCTCACCGCGCTCAACTGCCCGACCTCGGTCTTCGATCCAGACCCAGTGGCCATCGCCGTGGCGGACGCGGTACTCAATCTGATAGTCGTCGCTGCGGCCTTTCAAATGCTCGACCAGCGCGCGCTTGAGCGACGGCAAGTCATCGGGGTGCAGCCGCGGCTTGAGGTGGCGAAGCATTGCCGTCACGAGTTCCGGTTCCAGGCCAAACAGCTCCTGAAGCTGGGTGTGATGAACTTCATCGGTTTGCAGGTTCCAGTCCCACAAGCCCAACTCACTGGCCTTCAACGCCAGGGCGAGACGCGCTTCACTCTTGCTCAGGGCCTGGTTGGCGGCATCCAGTTCCAGGCTGCGCTGGGCGACGCGGCTTTCCAGCTCGATCTGAATTTGCCGCAACTCGTCTTCGGCACGACGACGCTGGTCGATTTCCTTGGCCAGCTTTTGATTGAGCTGGTCGCTGCAGTTTTGAGCCTGCTGCAAGTGTTCGATCAACGCCTGATTCTGGAAGCGCCGTAACAGACCGTTATTGATGAGCCGATTGACCTGCCAGGCGACCACACTCAACGCGCCGAGCAAAATCAGACCAAACCAGCCCCAGCCCTGACTTTGTTCATCGCCGCCCCAGAACAGATAGCCAATGGCCGGCAACAGACAAGGCAAGGTAAAGGACAGGAACGCCGGCAGACTGACGGCATAGGCAACGCTGGCCGAAAGGGCGGCGGCGCCGATCAGGCCGAACACCCAGGCTTGTTGCATGAAGTTATCGACGGGCACCAGCGCAATGCCGGCGCCGGCCAGGGTCAGGCCGGTCATGGCCGAACCCAGCAAAAACATGCGGCGCCAGATCGGATGGGCCTGACGGTTGGGTATCGCCGAATCGAAGGCCGCGACCTGAATCACCCGCAGCGCCACCAGCGACAACAGCCACACCAGCCAGACGCTGACCAGGAAGTAGCGCTGCGGGCTCCAAAGCAAGCCAGCGCAGACCAGACCGTTGATCAACATGAATAACGTGGGCAGCAACGAGCCCTGATAAAGCAGACGCGTGCGTTCGACCGCCATTTCCATGGCGTACTGTTTGCGGATAACCCGGGGTTCCACAACGGGGCCCGACAGGTCGGTGCTGAGGGTCATAGGCAATGTTCTTGTTCTTATAATGGTGAGCATGAGCCCGAAACGTCGACGGAGCATACACAAGCAAATGCCCCGGCCAAACCGCCCCGGATCATAAATAGACCAAAGTATCGACTGCCTGGCTCCCGTGTAAAAGCAGCCAAGCGAGCCCCGCCAACGCTTGCAGCCAGTGACTGACCGGTCGTCCTGCACTTATCTTTCATCGGCTAAAACAATGCAGGGTTTGCCCGGTGTGACGCCGCCCCCTAGAATGCCCCGATGCGCGATGATCTCTCCCTTCTGCTGAACTCCCTCAACGATGCCCAACGCCAGGCCGTAGCTGCCCGCGTGGGTCGTCAGTTGGTCCTGGCCGGTGCTGGTTCCGGTAAAACCCGAGTGCTGGTGCACCGTATCGCCTGGTTGATCCAGGTCGAAAACGCCTCGCCCCACTCAATCCTGTCGGTGACTTTCACCAATAAGGCCGCTGCGGAGATGCGTCACCGCATCGAGCAACTGATGGGTATCAACCCGGCCGGCATGTGGGTCGGCACCTTCCACGGCCTGGCGCACCGCTTGTTGCGGGCGCACTGGCAGGAAGCCGGCCTGAGCCAGACGTTCCAGATTCTCGACAGCGACGACCAGCAACGACTGGTCAAGCGGGTGATCCGCGAGCTGGGCCTGGACGAGCAGCGCTGGCCGGCCCGTCAGGCCCAGTGGTTCATCAACGGGCAGAAAGACGAAGGTCTGCGTCCACAACACATTCAAGCCAGCGGCGACCTGTTCCTGGCGACCATGCGCAGCATTTATGAGGCCTACGAGGCCGCTTGCCTGCGCGCTGGCGTGATCGACTTCTCCGAACTGCTGCTGCGCGCCCTCGATCTGTGGCGCGATCATCCGGGCCTGCTCGCCCATTATCAGAAACGCTTCCGGCACATTCTGGTGGACGAGTTCCAGGACACCAACGCCGTGCAATACGCCTGGTTGCGGCTGCTGGCCAAGGGCGGCGACAGCCTGATGGTGGTCGGCGACGACGATCAGTCGATCTACGGCTGGCGCGGCGCGAAAATCGAAAACATTTATCAGTATTCCGACGACTTCCCGGATGCCGAAACCATTCGTCTAGAGCAGAACTACCGCTCCACTGCCGGGATTCTCAAGGCTGCCAACGCCCTGATCGCCAACAACACGGGACGGATGGGCAAAGAGCTGTGGACCGACGGCGGCGAAGGCGAAGCGATCAATCTATACGCCGCGTTCAACGAACACGATGAAGCACGCTACGTGGTGGAAACCATCGAAAGCGCGCTGAAAACCGGCTTGGCCCGCAGCGATATCGCGATTTTGTACCGTTCCAACGCCCAATCACGCGTTTTGGAAGAAGCCTTGCTGCGTGAGCGCATTCCGTACCGCATCTACGGCGGTCAGCGCTTCTTCGAACGGGCAGAAATCAAAAACGCCATGGCCTACCTGCGCTTGCTGGAAGGTCGCGGCAACGATGCAGCGCTGGAGCGGGTGATCAACGTTCCGGCTCGCGGTATCGGCGAGAAAACCGTTGAAGCGATCCGCGACCATGCCCGCCACAGCGATGTGTCGATGTGGGAAGCCATGCGCTTGCTGGTGGCTAACAAAGGCCTGACCGGCCGTGCGGCCGGTGCTCTTGGGGCGTTCATCGAGTTGATCGAGAACCTCGCCGCCAAGTGCATGGACATGCCGCTGCACCTGATGACCCAGACTGTCATCGAGCAGTCCGGGCTGATCGCCTATCACGAAGCGGAAAAAGGCGAGAAAGGCCAGGCACGGGTAGAAAACCTTGAGGAACTGGTCAGCGCCGCGCGCAACTTCGAAAACGCTGAAGAAGACGAAGACCTGTCGCCACTGGCGGCATTCCTCGGTCACGCGTCACTGGAAGCCGGAGATACTCAGGCCGACGAGCACGAAGACAGCATTCAGCTGATGACCTTGCACAGTGCCAAGGGCCTGGAATTCCCTTACGTGTTCCTGGTGGGCATGGAAGAAGGCCTGTTCCCGCACAAGATGAGCCTTGAAGAACCGGGTCGTCTTGAAGAGGAGCGCCGTTTGGCCTACGTCGGAATCACCCGGGCCATGCAGAACCTGGTGATGACCTATGCGGAAACCCGACGCCTGTACGGCAGCGAGACTTACAACAAGGTGTCGCGTTTCGTACGTGAAGTGCCGAAAGGCCTGATCCAGGAAGTGCGGCTGTCCAACAGTGTCAGCCGTCCGTTCGGCGGCGGCCAGCAGCAGAGCTCCAGCAGCCTGTTTGGCGGTAGCGAGATCCCGGACACTGGGTTCAGCCTCGGCCAGACCGTACGGCATTCGGTGTTTGGCGACGGTGTGATCCTGAACTTCGAAGGTGCCGGGGCCCAGGCTCGGGTGCAGGTGAACTTCAGCGAAGGCAGCAAATGGCTGATGCTGGGTTACGCGAAGCTGGAAGCGATCTAGTCAGGCCTGATCGTTCCCACGCTCTGCGTGGGAACGATCTATCTGCGCTCCGCCCGCTGCGGCCATTCCTACAGAACTAATCCACTCGTCCTACAGACCAAAACTAACAGGTCTTATTGCGCTGACTGAAGCTGAACACAACCTGTCAGGCAAAAGCCCGAAACACTCTGCCGCTAGCCAGTAACACTCCAGCTGTGCAACATGGCGCGCGTGCCTTCCACAAATGGGAATTCCCTTTATGAAACGTTTTCTTAGCATCGCCATGGCGTTGTGCATTGGCCTGACGATGAGCCTCGACGCCAATGCCGCCAAGCGCTTTGGTGGCGGCAAGAGCTCCGGCGCTGCGCCGACTCACCAGACCAGCCAAATGGCTCCTTCTTCTGCCGCAGGTGGTGCTGCCGCCACTGCGGGCGCGGCCGGTGCCGCGGGCGCTGCCGCCAAGGCCGGCGGCGCTTCGCGCTGGCTCGGCCCTCTGGCCGGCATCGCGGCCGGTGGTCTGCTGGCCTCCATGTTCATGGGCGACGGCTTCCAGGGCATGCAGATCTTCGACATCCTGATCATGGCGGTCATCGCCTTCCTGGTCTTCCGTTTCATCGCCGCTCGTCGTCGCAAGCAGCAGGAGCACATGGCTCCAGCTGGCGCACCGATGCAGCGTGAAGTGTTCGAGCAGAAGCCAACGGCCATGGGCTCGATCTTCGGCGGCTCGGCAGCACCGGTTGCCGCTCGTCCGGTAATCAATGCTCCGGCCTGGTTCAATGAGAAGAACTTCATTGAAGCGGCCCGCAACCACTTCCAGTCCCTGCAGCAACACTGGGACGCTAACGAAATGGACAAGATCGCCGAGTTCGTGACTCCGCAACTGCTGGAGTTCCTCAAGCGCGAACGTGCCGATCTGGGCGACGGTTTCCAGTCCACCTACATTGATAACCTCAATGTTCAACTGGACGGCGTGGATGACCGTGCCGACAAGACCATCGCCACCCTGACCTTCACCGGTGTGTCGAAGACCTCGCGTTTCGACCAGGGCGAAGTGTTCAGCGAAAGCTGGAACATGGAACGTCCGCAGGGCGAGAACCAGCCTTGGCTGGTCGCCGGTATCCGCCAGAACGGCTGATCCCCACTGCGTTAAGTATGCTGTAACGAAAACCCCGGCCTTGCCGGGGTTTTTCTATTTCGCGGTTGCATCTATAGCGAGCTACTGTATAAACCGCCCCAACTAAACCGCGCCATCAAGCAAGAGGATCCCGGACGTGGAAGAAATCATCGAACAACTGCGTGAAGCCAACGAACCGGTACCGGTCCCCTTGGAGTTACCCGACGAAGATCAACTGGTGGAAATCGAAGAACAGCTGTTCATCGACATTCCGTTTGTCTTCAGGGAGTTTTTGCTGACCGTCAGCGACGTCGTCTACGGCAGCCTGGAGCCGGTAACCGTTACCGACCCGCAATCCCACACCTACCTGCCGGACGTTGCCGCCAACGCCTGGGATGCGGGTGTTGATCGCAGCATGATTCCGATCTGCCAGGACGGTGACAACTACTACCTGGTCGAAGAAGACGGCACCGTGGTGCTGTGGTTGGCCGAAGAAGAGCTGATCGCCGAAGAAACCTGGGAATCGGTATGGCACTGGGCGCGGGACGTCTGGCTGGAAAGCTGAGACGCCTGACGCGCTACAGGGTTAATGCCCGGACGAATCCTTGTGGTTGTCCAGTGTGTCGAGCAACGCCACCTGCATCCGCGTGTGCACGCGGATGAACCAGCGCCAGAGCAGCGCCGCCACAGCGGCCGCGACGACGACGATCAGGACCAGCAACTTGTTGGTCGGCAGAATACTGGCCGACAAGGCTGCCAGCAGCAGAAAAATCACCAGCAGCGAGAGGATCGGGATCACTTCGGCGATCACCCGACGCACACGCTGCGTATGGCGGCCGGCCATCTCCGGCTTCACGCCCATCTCCGCCAACAGCATCGAGAGCGCCTTGAGCTTGCGATAGGCGGCGATCAGGAACGGCAGCGACAACAGCAACGCCCCGCCCCAAATCAACGCTTTCTGCCAGCTCGGGTCGCTGATCCAGTCTTGCAGGTGAGCGGACATGCGTTCGGCGAAAAAAGCACCCGAGAAAAAGATCGCAATCACCAGCGCCAGATTGACGCCCACCTGCAACAGAATCCGCCGAATCATCGACGCCAGCAGCGCGCCCTCGCCCTGGGGCTGGATGCTGCGCAGCCATTCGCCGTACATCCCCAATACCCTGCCCAGTCGCTTCGGCATCACCGCGGCAAGCTTGATCGACAGCGGATCAGCCGCGCGGATCAAGTAAGGCGTCAGTAATGTGGTGATCACCGAGACGGCAACGGCGACCGGGTAAAGGAAGTTGCTAGTGACCTGCAGCGTCATGCCCAGCGCGGCGATGATGAAAGAAAATTCGCCAATCTGCGAAAGCCCCATCCCGACTCGCAGTGAGGTGCGCCCATCATTGCCAGCGATAAAGGCACCAAGGCCACAAGAAAACATCTTGCCCAGCACCACGGCCACGGTGATCACCGCAATCGGCCACGCGTATTGCAGCAGGATCATCGGATCGAGCATCAGGCCAATGGCGACAAAGAAGATCGCACTGAACAGATCGCGAACCGGTTCGATCAAGCGCTCGATTTTCAGCAATTGCCGGGATTCAGCCATGATCGCGCCAATCAGGAAGGCGCCGAGCACCATGCTGTACTCAAGCTTGACCACCAGCAAACAAAAGCCGAAACACAGCCCCAATACAGTGATCAGCAGCATTTCATTGCTGTCGAACTTCGCCACGTAAGCCAGCAATCGCGGCACCAGCAGGATGCCGATGACCAGTGCGACAACCATGAACAGCGAGAGCTTGCCGACCGTTGAAAACACCTCGCCGGAACTGACCGTGCCGCTGACCGCGATGCTCGACAGCAAGGCGATGATGCCGATGCCAAGGATGTCTTCAACGATCAGCACGCCGAAAATCAGCTGTGCGAAGCGCTCGTTCTTCATCTTCAGGTCGTTGAGCGCCTTGACGATGATGGTGGTTGAGGAAATCGCCAGGATCGCGCCGAGGAACAGCGAGTCCATGGTGTTCCAGTCGAACCAGCGACCGATCTCGTAGCCGATCCAGATCATCAGCACGATTTCCAGGAACGCCGCAATGAACGCTGTGGCGCCAACCTTGAACAGCTTGCGCAGGCTGAACTCCAGGCCCAGACAGAACATCAGGAAAATCACCCCGAGTTCGGCGAGGGTTTTGATGGTGTCTTCGTCGTGGATCAGGCTGAACGGAGGAGTGTGCGGGCCGATGATGAAGCCGGCGACGATGTAGCCGAGCACCACCGGTTGTTTGAAGCGATGAAACAGCACGGTCACCACACCCGCGATCAACATAATCACTGCCAGGTCTTGAATGAAACTGATGGCGTGCATGGTGTGGGGCTCCTTGGCTGACATTGCTCAATCGACAGACGTGGGAAAGGTCTGTTCGGGCAAGGTAAAAAAACCACTTTCCGCGTGGGAAATTACCCTTGAGAAAGGGCTTTTGAAGGGTAACACCGCGACTTCTGGCACAAAGGCGGCGCAATATATGGAAACAGATCGATCCGGGCGTGACGGCAGCCACCCGCCCGGCGTCCCGATAACGGTTGGTTTGAAAAGCTGACAAGGCCCCCGCAGAGGTGCCGCCCTCCCGAAATTCTGCCTTGAACCGTGAGAACGCTATGGAACCCGGAAACGCACAACTGTCGATGACGGTATTGATGACCCCCGACATGGCCAACTTCTCTGGCAATGTCCACGGCGGTACCTTGCTCAAATACCTCGACGAAGTGGCTTACGCGTGCGCCAGCCGTTATGCCGGTCGCTACGTGGTGACACTGTCGGTGGACCAGGTGATTTTCCGCGAGCCGATCCATGTCGGCGAACTGGTGACCTTTCTGGCCTCGGTGAACTACACCGGCAACACCTCCATGGAGGTGGGCATCAAGGTGGTGACCGAGAACATCCGCGAGCGCTCGGTGCGCCACACCAACAGCTGCTTCTTCACCATGGTCGCCGTGGATGACGACCGCAAACCGGCTGCTGTCCCGCCACTGCAACCGCAGAACAGCGAAGACAAACGCCGCTTCATGCAGGCCCAGCAACGTCGGCAGATTCGTCAGGAGCTGGAAAAGCGCTATCAGGACATCAAGGGCGACGCCTGAGCTGTTCAGTCAGTTTGATGTCGTTCGTTAGATAGTCTTCGCGAGCAAGTCGGATCGCCGCACCGCCGCTCCCACATTTGGCCTCCGTCGTACACAAATTCTGTGTTCACAGGAGAACCCATGTGGGAGCGGACTTGCTCGCGAATGGGTTCAACGCGGAACTCAGAGGCTGATTGCTGTCGCTTCAAACCGCACCCGTGGATGGGCAATCCGGTCCTGAGCCCGTACCAGTTCCAGCTCATAGCTGGAGCAAGCCTGGGTTTCCAGCAGCACTTCATGTACCGCCGACGCGGCGAATTCGAAAGCCGCCACCAGGCTATCGCCCAACAGTACGCGAGCCAGAAACAGTCCGGAGGTCAGGTCCCCGACGCCCACCGGCTGACGCGGGAACGCCAGCAGCGGACGGCGCAAATGCCAGCTGTCTTCGGCCGTCACCAGCAACATCTCGAAAACATCCGCCGGTTTGCCCGGATAGTCCAGATGCTTGACCAGCACAGCCTTCGGACCACGCGCCAGCAACGCTCGCGCCATGGCCAGGCAATCGAACAATGATTGCGGCTTGCGCCCCGAAAAGCTGTCCAGTTCCAGCTGGTTCGGACACATGAAGTCCGCCACGGCAGCCGCCTCCTCCAGCAGAAAGTCGCTGACTTCGGCGGGCACGCTGCACCCCTTCTCCGGATGGCCCATCACCGGGTCACACAGATACAGCGCTTTGGGATTCATCGACTTGATCCGCGCCACTCCCGTCAGGATCGCCCGGCCCTGGGCAGCACTGCCCAGATAGCCAGACAACACGGCGTCGCAGTTGCCCAGCTCGCCAATCGCCGCGATGCCTTCGACCAGGTCGGGAATCTGATGCGGCGCCAGCACTTCACCGGTCCATTGGCCGTACTGGGTGTGGTTGGAGAACTGCACCGTATTGAGCGGCCAGACATTCACCCCGACCCGCTGCATCGGAAAAACCGCGGCGCTGTTGCCAGCGTGGCCGAACACCACGTGGGACTGGATGGCGAGCAGATGAGGCGTACGTTTCATGCGGTGGGTTTTCCGTCAAACGATTGAAATTCAAGCCGCGCAGTATGCGACTAAACGCAGCCTGTACGACAGACCGGCGACGCAGTTAAGCTGACACCATCTTGTTGGAGCACGTGTTGATGCTGACCCTTGGAAATATCTTCGTCCTGATGCTGCTTGCCACCGGTGGCGCGTGGTTATGGCACAACCACGGCTTGCGCGAGCGAGCGCTGGAACGGGTCAAGCTGCATTGCACCAAGCTCGGAATCGAGCTGCTGGACGGCAACGTGGCCTTGAAGAAGATTGCGTTCATTAAAGACGCCAACGGCCGGCGGCGCCTCGCCCGTGTGTATAACTTCGAATTCACCGTCACCGGTGAAAGCCGTCACAACGGCACCATCACCCAGTTCGGTGCCCACAGTGCGCAGATTGAGCTGGCGCCCTACCCGATGCCGTTCGACGACACGCCTGCGGTAGACGATGTGGTGAAACCGCGCGCCGAGGTGATCGAGATGAGCCAGTGGCGGCAAGAACACACTAAATGGCGTCCTTGATTCACGTCTTGCTCGACCGGCAGTCGGCTAGATTACTTTGCAATGAATCAACATCCTGCGGCTCACTGAAAATCAGCTCGATACGCGAATCACGCCGCCATTCGCTGGGCTGCCAATCCAGCATCGAATTTTCCAGCGCATTTGCCGAAACCCAACCGTTGACGCTGTGGATAACCAGCTTCGCCCGCCGCCAGGCAAGGCTTTCAAGCCAACGACCAACGAGCGTCGCATCGAAAGTCTGACTCGGATGCCAGCGCCACCCCACGCTCCAGCCGCCCTCCTGCTCCTGGCTCAAGCAAATTGGCAGCGCAAGTTCGGTCCAGATGGCCGGCAGCTGCGCCAATCCTTTGGGCGCAACGAAGTTATCCACACCCGCTACAGCCTGAACCCCAAGCCCAGGTAACTCACTCAATGGCAACGCAGCTTGCTGCGTCCAGTACAACGGACGCGTCGGCAACTGTGCAGCGATTCGCTGGCGATCGGCGTCGTCGAGATTTTCGGCTTTATTCATCAGCAACAGACCGGCGCTGCTCAGTGCTTCCTGTTGCGCCACCGGCAGCGGTTTACCGGCGGCAAGCGCCAGGGCGTCCAGCACCAGTACGCAGGGTTGTACAGCCAATACACCTAGCCATGGCGCCGTACTCAACTGCCTGAGCAATTGCGCCGGATGCCCCAACCCGGAGGGCTCGATAAACAGCCGATCCGGGCGCGCCTTGCGCAGCAAACGTCCGAGGCCGATCTGAAACGGCGCACCATTGACGCAACACAAACAGCCCCCGGCCACTTCGCCCAGTGCGATACCATCGGCGTCCTGGGTCAGCAACGCAGCGTCGAGGCCGATCTGGCCGAACTCGTTGATCAGCACCGCCCAACGCTCATTCGCCGGCCGCTGCGTCAGCAGGTGCTTGATCAGACTGGTCTTGCCGGCACCCAAAGGGCCTGCAATGACGTGCGTGGGAATGTTCTGCAACATGGTCGAAAGTTTCTGAGGAGGTAAGGATGCGGTTGATGGGATTGTCGTTGCTCCTGGCACTCACTTCAGGTGAAGCGCTGGCTCAAGCTTGCGTGGTACATAGCACGGCTGCGCGACTCGACGTGAAAGTCTGCCAGCAGAACCGCAACATCCCGGAAAAACTGTTCGCCGACGGTTTCTGCCAGCCGAACCTTCCTGGCCAGAAAGTCGAGGTGCAGTACGTCGATCAATGCCCCACCGGCGCGTTCGGCGTGTGCAGCAACGCCCAAGTCGCCAATATGCCTTACCGGCAGGATATTCACTATTACGGCGTAGCCACGGATGCGGCGTATTTGAAGCCGTTTTGCGAAGCCCAGAGCCAGGGCACCTGGCTCAAGCCGTGAGCCGCTAGCTCAACCAGTCGAGTGTCAGGATCAGCCGCCGCTCACCGGACGCAAGCTGTGGCGAGCGGTGAATAAGGCCGAAGCCTTCGTTCCCATGCCATTTCTCGCCTTTGAGCAGCGCGACTGCGCCGCTGGCGATCTGCTCGATCAGCGGCCCGTCCTGGGGTTCGGCTTCGGGCTTGCCCAGTTGTCGGCGATCCATCGCACCTTCCTTCAGCCACTGGCTGCCGATCCCGCAATACGTGGTGATCAGCCGCACCGGCACGTGATCGACGTGGAAACGCGGGCACATGGCCTTGTCCAGGACCCGCAGGCGCAGGCCGACACGCTTGGCGCCCAGCAAACAGGCGAATGCACTGACCAGCCAGGAGATGTCGGCGATGAAACCTTCGTAACCTTCGAGATCGCTGAAACCTGAGGCCAATCCGTGAAGATTGGGTTCGGTGTCATCGCTGGGCAGCTCCAGGACCAGCGACTCGGCCAACGGCTCATTCAGTGACAGCAGCAAACGCCCGAAATCAGCGATGTGCGCCGGCAATTGGCGCTGCCAAACGGCTAGGTTAACGCCGTCATCCAGGATTTTGGCCAGCGTTCGCGGCGCCTCACCTTGAACCTGATAAATGATCGGCCGTAGCTTCAGACTGGGTGCCAACATCAGGCTGCCTCCTCGTCGTGCCACGGGCCAAATGGATCTGCCAGCAATCGCCAGCCCTCGACGCCTAACGCCATTTCATCGTCGGTCAGCAGGCAATTGTCGAGTTCGTCGGTGAGTTGCGCGAAGTCCATGTTCTGGCCGATGAACACCAGTTCCTGGCGGCAATCGCCAGTGGTTGCGGTCCAGTTTTCCATGATCCCGGCGGTGCTTTCTTCGTCCTGCGGCCACTGGGTTTTTGGCACAAAACGCCACCAGCGCCCGGCGAAACCATGGCGCATCAATCCGCCGGCCTGGGACCAGCTACCGGCGTCCATGTGCTTGCTGGCCAGCCAGAAGAACCCCTTGGAACGCAGCAGTTTGCCGTTCACCCACGGGCGGTCGATGAACCTGTAAAAGCGCTGCGGATGAAACGGTCGGCGTGCTCGGTAGGCTGTCGAGGCGATGCCGTATTCCTCGGTTTCGGGCACGTGTTCGCCACGCAACTCCTGTAGCCAGCCTGGTGCCTGGGCGGCCTTTTCGAAGTCGAAACGACCGGTATTGAGGATTTTCTTCAGCGGCACTTCACCCATGACCATCGGAATGATTTCGGCCTGGGCATTGAGCCGTTCGAGGATCGCGATCAACTCTTGGCGTTCGCTGCTGCTGATCAAGTCGATCTTGCTGATCAGAATCACGTCGGCGAATTCGATCTGCTCGATCAACAGGTCGGTGATCGAGCGTTCGTCCTCTTCACCCAAGGTTTCACCACGGGATGCGAGGCTTTCGGCGGCCTGATAGTCGAGCAGGAAGTTCATGCCATCGACCACGGTGACCATGGTGTCGAGCCGGGCGATGTCGGCCAGGCTCTGTCCTTCTTCATCGCGGAAGGTGAAGGTTTCCGCCACGGGCAGCGGCTCGGAAATGCCGGTGGACTCGATCAATAAATAATCAAAGCGACCCTCTTTGGCGAGTTTGCTCACCTCTTCCAGCAAGTCTTCGCGCAAGGTGCAGCAGATGCAGCCATTGCTCATCTCCACCAGTTTTTCTTCGGCACGATTGAGGGTGACATCGCGCTGGACCTCGCCGCCATCGATGTTGATTTCGCTCATATCATTGACGATCACAGCGACGCGCAGGTTGTCGCGATTGCGCAGCACGTAGTTGAGCAGCGTGCTTTTGCCAGCGCCGAGAAAGCCCGACAGGACGGTTACGGGGAGACGATTGGGCATCAGGTATTCCTCACAGAGATGCCCGGTCGCAGTGTCGGGCTTACCTGATGTTATAGTATAACAACACAATCAAGCCACTCTCCTCTTGCCCACGATGACAAAGGGCACGCTGGCCAGGATCAAGTTGAACAAGTGACGTCTGTGCATGATGAAAGCTTGTTCATGAAAAAGGCGTGGTCGATTTCAATGTAATAACATAACATTGGCGTTTGACTCTCACGACGGACCTGCTCATGAATGCGCTGACTCTGCCGGATATTGCCGCGCAGGCATCACGCCAAGCCCTGCCACTCGACTGGGTAGGCATGTGCGGCATTGCTCTTCCTGTTTTGTTCGATGGCCAACGATTGAGCGCAATGGCCGACGCCGGCGTTAGCCTCGACGATGGCGAGGCGCGCGGGATTCATATGTCGCGGCTGTACTTGGCGCTGGAAATGCTCGAGCAAGAAAACCTGACACCCGCTTTGTTGCGGCAAGTGTTGCAGCGTTTTCTCGAGACTCATGAAGGACTGTCCAACAGCGCGTACATAAAAATCCACACTGATTTACTGCTCAAAAGACCAGCGCTGGTTAGCCCATTGGCCGGCTGGAAAACTTATCCAGTGAGCATCGAAGCTCGTTTGAAAAACGCGATGTTCCACGTGGAACTAAAAATCGACGTGCCTTATTCCTCGACTTGTCCGTGTTCGGCCGCGCTTTCCCGGCAGCTGATTCAGCAGCAATTCGTCGATGACTTCGCCAACAAGCCGCTGCAACATGCCGATGTTTTGTCTTGGCTTGGCTCGACAAAAGGCATCGTCGCAACGCCTCACAGCCAACGGAGCACTGCGAGATTGCGGCTTCGACTGGACGACTATCTGGATGACTTGCCGCTGATCGCGATCATCAACGACGCCGAAGCGGCTCTCGGCACCGCCGTGCAAACCGCTGTAAAACGCGCCGATGAACAAGCCTTCGCGCTGGCCAACGGTCAGAACCTGATGTTCTGCGAAGACGCCGCACGACGTTTGAACCTGGCCTTGAAACGCGCCCCCGGCATCAACGCCTTCCACATACGAGTCGTCCACGCGGAAAGCCTCCACGCCCACGATGCGGTCGCCGAAAGCCGCTGGAATTGGGAGGCCGCATGATTCATTGCCAAGCCTTGCGTTGGGGTGCACCCGGCCAGCCACTGACTCCGCCCGTGGATTTCGAACTGGCCAAAGGAAGCCTGACCGCGGTCATCGGTGCCAATGGTTCGGGTAAAAGCAGCCTGCTGAAAGTCATCGCCGGCTTGCAAAAACCGCTGACCGGCAAAGTCATCCTGGATGTTCCACGCAAGGGAAGCCTCTCGTTCCTGCCCCAGCAACAACACCTGGACCGGCAATTCCCCATCAGCTTGCAAGAGTTAGTCGCCGCCGGTTTCTGGGGTAGCACGCAGACTCCCGAGATACGCAGACAACGCCTCAAAGCCGTGCTGGAAAACTGGTGTCTGAGCGGACTGGAACAACGCCCATTGATGGCCTTGTCCGGCGGTGAATTACAACGTGCCCTGCTCGCCCGTTTGAGCCTCGCCGACGCTCCATTGCTATTGCTCGACGAACCCCACGCAGCCCTCGACGAGCTCGGTCAGGCACTGCTCTGGAAACACATTCACGCCTGGCATGCCGAAGGCCGAACCCAGTTGATCGTGTGCCATGACCTGGCCGCCGTTCGCCAACACATCCCTGAAACGTTGCTGATCAAAAGTTCCGGCTGCGTCCTCGGATCGAGCGTTGATCTGATCCACCAACAACCCCATACGCGGGTGGCCTGATGCTCGCGGCCTCTCATCTTTGGCAACCGTTCCACGAGTTCGTGTTCATGCGGCGAGCGCTTCTCGGCGGGTTGGTCCTGGCATGCAGCACCGCACCGTTGGGCGTGTTTTTGATCCTGCGACGCATGAGTCTGATCGGCGACGCGGTGGCTCACGGCATTCTGCCGGGTGCGGCGTTGGGCTTCTGGTTTGCCGGATTGAGTCTGCCGGCGCTGACCATCGGCGGCCTCGGTGCCGGTCTCGGCATGGCCGGACTCGCTGCCTGGATCACCCGTCGCACCGGCCTGCGGGAAGACGCCAGCCTCGCCGCGATCTACCCGATTTCCCTGGCCTGCGGTGTGCTGATCCTCGGCATCGCCGGTAAACGTCTGGACCTGTTGCACCTGTTGTTTGGGTCGGCGCTGGCCGTCGATGGCCCGACGTTGACCGGCATGGTATGGGTCTCGGCATTCAGCCTGATCGCCATGGCCTTCATCTATAAACCGCTGTTGCTGGACACCCTCGATCCACTCTTTCTGCAAACCGTCAGTCGACTCGGCCCCTTTGCTCATGGCGTATTTCTGACCCTGGTGGTGCTGAACCTGGTCATCGGTTTTCAAGCCATCGGCGCGCTGATGGTGGTCGGTTTGATGATGTTGCCCGCCGCCGCGTCGCGCTTCTGGAGTCGTCGCTTGCCGACATTAATCGCCATCGCCGCCCTGCTCGGCTGCCTCTCGGTGTGGCTCGGACTGTTGCTGTCGTTCTACTTCTCGCTGCCCAGTGGCCCGGCGATCGTCCTGGTGGCCGGCGGCTTGTATTTGCTGTCCGTGGTGTTCGGACCGGTGCACGGTTTGCTGCGCCGCCCGCCTTTGTTCACATCCCAATGAGGTGTTACCCGATGCGCGCTTTACTCGTGCTGTTCAGTTTGTTGCTGTCGATGTCGTTGTCTGCGGCGGAAAAACTTCAGGTAGTCACCAGTTTCAGCATCCTCGCCGACATGACCCATCAAGTCGGCGGCGACCATATCCAGATCACCAACATGGTCGGCCCTGATGCCGATGCTCACACGTACGAGCCGACACCGGACGACGCCAAGGCGTTGCTCAAAGCCAAGCTCATCATCAAAAACGGCTTGGGTTTCGAGCCATGGCTGGACCGCCTGGTGACCAGCACCGAGACCCAAGCGCCAGTGATCAGCGCGAGCCGCGGCGTGATCCCGCGCGCCCTGGATGAAGATGGCGAGACGACTCCCGACCCGCATGCCTGGCACAATCTGGCGAACGCTGAGCTGTATATCGGCAACATCACCAAGGCGCTGACCGCCGCCGACCCGACGAATAAAGCCGACTACGAACGCAACAGCCAGGCTTACCTGAAAAAGGTCTACGCGCTGCTTGCCGAAGCCAAGGCCAAACTCGGCTCGCTGCCACCGGGCAATCGCAATATCGTGACGTCCCATGACGCCTTCGGTTACCTCGGTCAGGCTTACGGCATCGACTTCATGGCGCCTCAAGGCCTGTCCACTGAACGTGAACCGTCAGCCGCCGAAGTCGCTGCACTGATCACCCAGATTCGCCAGGCCAAGGTCAAAGCGGTGTTCATGGAAAACATCAAGGATGCCCGCCTGCTCAAGCAGATTGCCGATGAAAGCGGCGCGCACATCGGTGGCACGTTGTACTCCGATGCGCTCGCAGCTAACGGGCCGGCCAGCACCTTCATCGGGTTGTTCGAGTACAACCTCAACACCTTGTACAACGCGTTGGGCAAGCCATGATCCGCAAGAACCCTTCCGGTGATTTGCCGCTGATCGCGGAATCTGCCTACGTGGATAAAACCGCCATCATCTGCGGCAAAGTGGTAATCGGTGAGAACGTCTTCGTCGGTCCTTACGCGGTGATTCGGGCCGACGAAGTGGATGCCTCGGGCGAGATGGAGCCGATCACCATCGGCGCCAACTCGAACATCCAGGATGGCGTGGTGATCCACTCCAAGTCCGGGGCGGCAGTGACCATCGGCGAATTCAGTTCCATTGCCCACCGCTCGATCGTTCATGGTCCGTGCAAGGTTGGCGACCGGGTGTTTATCGGGTTCAACAGCGTGCTGTTCAACTGCGTAGTGGGTGACGGTTGCGTGGTGCGGCACAACTCGGTGGTCGACGGTCGCGACTTGCCCGAAGACTTCTATGTGCCCTCCACCACCCGCATCGGCCCGAAGACAGATCTGTCGCAGTTCCCACCGGTGAGCGTCAGCGCCTCGGAGTTTTCCGAGGACGTGGCGCGCACCAACGTCGATCTGGTGCGCGGCTACAAAGCCCTGCAGAACGAGTTCTGACCATGAGCAGTGTGCTGATTCGCAATGCCCGGCTGGTGAACGAAGGCCGGGAGTTTGACGGTGATCTGTTGGTGAGCAACGGGCGAATCGTGAAGATCGCCAGCAGCATCCACGGTGAAAATGCCGACGTGGAAATCGATGCACAAGGGCAATGGCTGCTGCCCGGAATGATCGACGACCAAGTGCATTTCCGCGATCCAGGCTCGCCGGACAAGGGCAGCTTCTACAGCGAATCCCGGGCTGCGGTGGCCGGTGGCATCACCAGCTTCATGGACATGCCCAACACCCATCCGGCGACTCTGACCCTCAGCGCACTGGCCGACAAAAAGCGCCGAGCGGCAACTAACTCCGTCGCCAATTACGGCTTTCATTTCGGCGTGAGCAACGACAATCTCGACACCGTCGCCAGGCTCAATCCTTGTGAAGTAGCGGGCGTCAAAGTGTTCATGGGCGCCTCCACCGGCAACATGCTGGTCGATGACCCACAGATTCTCGAGCGATTATTCGCCGAGGTCCCGACCCTTTTGTTGGCCCACTGCGAACACACGCCCAGCATCGACGCCAATGCCGCGAACCTGCGTGACTTGTTCGGCGAACACCTTCCAGCGGCGGCCCACCCGCTGATCCGTAACGCCGAGGCCTGCTTTCGCTCCTCCTCAATGGCGGTAGACCTGGCCAGGCGTCACGGCACCCGACTGCATGTTCTGCACCTGACCACTGCCCGCGAACTGGCGTTGTTTGAAGACAAGCCGCTGGCCCAGAAACGCATCACCGCCGAAGTCTGTCTGCACCATTTGTTGTTCGATGATCGGGATTACCCGAGCCTCGGCAACCTGATCAAGTGCAACCCGGCGATCAAAACCCAGGCCGACCGCGATGCCTTGCGCGAAGCATTGCTGAGCCATCGCCTCGACGTGATTGGCAGCGATCACGCGCCTCACACCTGGGCCGAGAAACAGCGGCCGTACAGCCAGGCGCCTTCCGGTTTGCCATTGGTGCAGCACGCCCTGCCCGCCCTGCTGGAATTGGTCGCGGATGAGGTTGTGCCGATCACTACGCTCGTCGCAAAAACCAGTCACCGGGTTGCCGATCTGTTCGCCATTCCCGACCGCGGTTATCTGCGCGAAGGCTATTGGGCTGACCTCGTAATGATCAAACCCGAACCCGGCGGCGTCGCCGTTTCCCAGCAGCCGATCCTGTCTCAATGCGGCTGGACACCTTTTGCCCGACAGCGTTTTCGCCACAGCGTCAGCACCACGATCGTGTCGGGGCAAATTGCCTGGCACGACCAACGTCTTAATGACAACTGTCAGGGTTTACCACTACGGTTTATGCGCTAGCACTCGGGAGCACCGTCATGATCCACATTACCCTGAGCGATGGTTCACTGCGTGAATACGACCAGCCACTGTCGGTGTACGAGCTCGCCGCAAGTATCGGACCGGGACTGGCGAAAGCGGCGGTAGCCGGCCGGGTAGACGGCATCCTGGTGGACTGTGAGTACATGATCGAAACCGATGCCCGGGTCAGCATCGTCACGCCTCAAGAGCCCGACGGGCTGGAGATCCTGCGACGCTCCTGTGTACTGATGCTGGCCATGGCCGTGAAACAACTCCATCCCCAGGTGCAATTGCACGCTGGAACGGCGCTAGGCGACGGGTTCTTTCATGAGTTATCTGCCGAGCAACCCTTAACGCAAACAGACCTGCCACTAATCGAAGCCCGTATGCAGACGCTGGCGGCGACCAATCACTCGATTCGCCGTCAAGAAAAGACGCCGCTGTACCGCCTGGGGAACGTCGAATCTACGACTGCCGACCCGCATGTTCCCGCGACCAGAGTGCTGCAAGCGTTCACCCTCGATCACATCAGCAGTACGTTGCCGCAACGAATTTACGGTACGTGCTGGTCCTGCCAACAAGAGCTTGATAACTGGCGGACACCGCCACACGTCATGATCGTCAGCATGGACCAACGTCAGGCGGATTACGCGCAGTCGGTAACCGAGGCATTGCGCAGAAGTGGCGTGCGCGCCCGTGCGGACCTGCGTCACGAGAAAGTCCGCCAAAAAATTCGCGAGCACAGTCGGCACGTGCCGTATCTGCTGGTGATCGGGGAGAAAGAAAAAGTAGGTAAGTTTGTCAGTGTGCGCAGTCGCGCTGGAGAGGATTTCGGAAGGATGAGCGTTGAGACGGTGTGTGAGTGGTTGAATCAGGCCCGCTCCCACACGGTCGTGTAGGGCGCGGGCCTGCTGACGAGTTTTTAAGCTCTCGGCTTGACGGTCCCGCAATCCTGCCCCAACCACACGGCGCGGCTTTCGAGGCTACCCTTCTGCTGAATACCGGTAGCGTTGAACGTGCCGTTAACCTTGGTAGTGAACTCACGATCGCTAAGGAAAGTGGCGACGCCAGCGCCCTGCGCTTTCGGACAGCTGAAGCGGAATTTCCACTGATTGCCGGTGCGGTCGGTGATTTCCTGCTTGCAGCCCGACTGCGGATCGGTCAGCGGAATGTCGTCGGTCTTTACCTGTTCCGGCGTCAAGCACGCCCGAATCCCTTTACCGCCCATGGTGATGCCCTGTTTTTCGAGCTGCGCGCGCTGCTGAGGGGTCATCTGGCTCTGTATCTGGCCAAGGATCAGCTGCAAATCCGGGAGGTTCTGGTCATCGACCTTCATGTTGCTTGTGGTCATTTCCCACAAACCGGGCTGCAACATCTGCGCCTGAGCGGCCACAGGAAGTGACAAACCAACAGCCATGGCCAAACCCAGCAGACGAACGTTCATCGAGTAACTCCTGATCAGTTGTGGCCGTTAGACGTCAGCCAGTGGCTTCGGTTCATGGGCCAATTAAATAGCGACATTCTGCACGGAACATGGTCTGTTAAGCATTGAATCTTCAGGAGCAAGGCATGCCCCATGGATTACTTTGGACCGCATATTTTCGGCTACATGATTGCACTGCTTCACACGCTGGGCCTGGTCGCTGCCCTCCACGCCGTGCTCACCGTCCGGACCGCCCAGGGATCAATCGCCTGGGCCCTGTCGTTGGTATTTATTCCTTACCTCACGCTCATCCCCTATCTGGTCTTCGGCCGCAGTACCTTCGATGGCTACATCAAGGCCCGGCGCCAGGCCAACGAAGAAATGCGCAAGGCGATCTCCGAGCTCAACTGGCGTCCTTGGGTTGAAGAGGCGCTGACCGCTCGCGCCTCAAGTGCCTACGCGTCCTTGAGGGCCATGCCGAAACTGGGACGGATGCCGTGCCTGGCGAACAACGAAGTGCGATTGCTGATCGACGGCCAGGCCACCTTCAACGCCATATTTGAAGCCATCAGCAACGCGAGGGAAGCGGTACTGATTCAGTTTTTCATCATCCACGACGATCGCCTCGGGCAACGCCTGCAAACCTTGCTGCTGAAGAAAGCCGCCGAAGGCGTGGCGGTTTATTTGTTGTACGACCGCATCGGCAGCCATTCCCTGCCTCACAGTTACGTGCAGCCACTGCGCGATGCTGGCGTCGAGGTTAAAGCCTTCGCCACCCGCAGCGGCTGGCTCAACCGCTTCCAGGTCAACTTCCGCAACCACCGCAAAATTGTGGTGGTCGATGGCGTTCTGGGTTTCGTCGGTGGGCACAACGTCGGCGACGAATACATGGGCGAGAAACCTCCGCTGGCACCGTGGCGCGATACCCATGTGCAAGTCCGCGGGCCAGTGGTGGCCTGCATGCAGGAATCTTTTGCCGAAGACTGGTTTTGGGCTGCCCGCTCATTGCCGCCGCTGATTTTGCCGGACGTTTACCCGGACGATGGCGTGCTCTGCCAATTGCTCGCCAGCGGGCCGGCGGATTCCTACGAAACCTGTTCGTTATTCTTCGTCGAAGCCATCCACGCCGCCACCGAACGGGTGTGGATCACCAGCCCCTATTTCATCCCTGACGAAGCGGTATTTGCAGCATTGAGGCTGGCGGTACTGCGCGGTGTTGATGTGCGGCTGCTCCTGCCTTCACGGCCCGATCACCACATCGTCTATGCGGCCTCCAGCCTTTATGCCTTCGAAGCCGTGCGCGCCGGTGTGCGGGTGTTCCGCTACGAGCCGGGCTTCCTGCATCAGAAAGTGGTGTTGATCGACAGCGAAATCAGCGCCATTGGCAGTGCCAATCTGGACAACCGCTCGTTCCGGCTGAATTTTGAAGTGATGTTGTTGACGGTCGACAGCGCGTTTGCCGCCGAAGTAGAACAGATGCTCAACGATGACTTCGCTCAGGCTCACGAGATCGCCAAAGAAGAAAGCCGGGAGACCCGCCGCCTGCAACAAATCGGCATGCGGGTCGCCCGGCTTATTTCCCCGATCCTTTAAGGGTTGTAGATATCGTCTCGCGTCCATGGCAGTTCATGGCTGCCATCGGGGTGGGTTTTTACCGCGAGAATCTGGTGCAGATTGATCCAGCCCTTGGCGAATGCGTAGGCGCATCCCGCCAGGTACAGCCGCCAGATCCGCAACGCCTGCTCTGGCACCAGCCTGGAAGCCGCTTCCAGATTGTCTTCCAGGCGTTCGCTCCAATGGTCCAGCGTACGCGCGTAATGCAGGCGCAGACTTTCGACGTCGACAATCTCCAGCCCTGCTTCGCTGATCTCGGCAGAGATCATCGACAGGTGCGGCAGCTCGCCATTAGGGAACACATACTTCTCGATGAATTCGCCGGCACCGCGCCCCACCGGACGACCGTCGATGTGTTTGGCGGTGATCCCGTGGTTCATCACCAGGCCACCCTCCTTCACCGCGCCGAACAAGGTCTTGCAATACTTGGCCAGATTGGCGTGGCCGACGTGTTCGAACATGCCGACACTGACCACTTTGTCGAAGCGCCCGTCCTGAGGCAGGTCACGGTAGTCCAACAGTTGCAGTTCGATCAGGTCGTCCAGGCCTTCGGCGGTCACCCGTTCACGGGCGAGTTCCAGTTGCGCTTTACTGAGCGTGATCCCGAATACCTTCGCGCCAAACTCCCGGGCGGCATAGCGTGCCAGCCCGCCCCAACCGCAGCCGACATCCAGCAGATATTCCCCCGGTTGCAGCCGCAGCTTGCGGCACAGGTGGCGGAATTTGGCTTGCTGGGCTTGTTCCAGCGTTTCGCTGCCGGTCTCGAAATAGGCGCAGGAATACGCCATGTCACTGTCGAGCCATAGCTGATAAAACGCGTTGGATAGGTCGTAGTGGTAGGAAATCGCCTTGGCGTCGGTTTCCTTGTCGTGGACAGTGCGCACCGGCTGACTGTCGTCGTCCTCGCTCAGCAACGCCTGGCTCCATTCATCGCAGACGCGGATCACATCGCTGATGGAGCCTTCCAGCTCAAGTTTACCTTCGACAAACGCCGCTCCGAGCGCGTCCAGGCTTGGGTGAGTGAACTGGGTAACCATTTGTGGGTCCTTGACCACAATAGTGACGCTGGGCGTCGGCCCCAGATTGAATTCATGGCCGTCCCAGAGTCGCAGGCGTAGCGGTAGCTGCAGATTCTGTAAGGCCGGAGGAAGGTGCGCGAGCATGGAGAGTCCCTCTAGTTTCAGACGTCTGATGTGAGGGTAGACCATCCTTGAAAAATAGCTGGCTATCGAATTGATCGCCCTTTTTCCATGATTCGTAACGCTCGAACCCACCGTCGCGAATTCACGAAAGTGATTGCCCTCACGTAGATGACTACGAATTCGTCGTACAGTTCTGAAAACTTCAAACCGCCCGTAATCGCGCTATTTAGAGCATTCCCCCGGCGGCCTCAATCTTCATCCTCAAGCTTGAGCAAGGGTTCCTGAAAACGCAGTAAACGCCCGGCGTTCCCCAACACCAGCAGCGTGCTGAAATTGTGCAACAGCGCAGCAATCATCGCACCCGCAGCGCCAAGCCAGCCGAAGGCGGCGAAGGCTACAATCGCCAGCGTCCAGCCCAGACCGATGATCACGTTAACCTGCAAGGTGTGCCGGCATTGGCGACTCAAGCGCACACACGTGCCGAGTCGACGCAGGTCGCTGCCGATCAGGACGATGTCGGCCGAAGCCAGCGCAATGTCCGCCCCGCCTGCGCCCATGGCGACGCCAACCACCCCGGCCTTGAGCGCCAGCGAATCGTTGATCCCGTCTCCCACGACCATCGGCCGGAAGCCGCTGCCGATTTCCTTCAGCACGCGATTGAGTTTGTCCTCGGGCAACGCTTGAGCTTCAACGTCGCTGATCCCGACATTACGCGCCAAGGTGTGTGCGACGCTTTGCCGATCACCTGTCAGCAGCAACTGCCGGCCCAACCCCAATTCACGTAGCTCGCTCAAGGCAAATCGAGCCTCGGGTTTGACGCTGTCGGCCAGCAACAGCCAGGCGAGGAATTCGCCGTTGAGCGCCAGCCCGGCAATCGGGCCATCGTGGTCGGGGACATTTGAAGTGGCGATACCCAATTGCACGAACAACTCCGGACGACCGAGCGCCGCCTCGCCCTGCTCCGTCATCGCCACCATGCCCAACCCCTGACGCTCGTGGATGTCGGAGAGCAGCAGGAAATGTTCCTGGGTGACCAACCCGGCGAGCGCGCGGCTGACCGGATGACTGCTGGCTGAACCGAGGCTGGCAGCGAGTTTAAGGACGTGACTGCGATCCTCGAGCGGACTGTCGATGGATTGCAAACGCAAGGTGCCAAAGGTCAGCGTTCCGGTCTTGTCGACCACCAGTGACGTCAGGTCTGCCAACTCTTCGAGGAACGCGGAGCTGCGAATCAGAATCCCGTGCCGAGCGGCCACCGCCACCCCGGCAATCGCCGTGGCCGGTGCCGACAACACCAGTGCGCAAGGACAGGCCGCCACTAACACGGCGAGCATGGCCTGGGCATCGTTAGTGACGAACCAGGTCACGGCGGCCAGCAGCAACACCAGCACCATGTAGCTGCCGGCGTAGCGCTCCAGCAAACGCGTGATCGGTGGTTTGGAACGCTCGGCACTTTGCATCAGCGCGATGACTTTGCCGAGGGTCGATTCATTGCCGGTGCGAGTCACCTCGATACGCAGCAGACCGTCGAGGTTGATCGCGCCGCCGAAGACTTGCATGCCGACGCCCGCCTCCATCGGCACCGATTCGCCAGTAATCGAAGCGGTGTCCAGGCTCGCCTGACCCGACAACACCTGACCATCCGCCGGCACTCGATCACCTGCGCGCACCTCGACCAGATCGCCCGCCTTGAGTGTGCCGTTATCGACTTCGACGATAGAGCCGTCGGCCTGAACTTTGCGCGCGTGGCTGCGCGTCAGTTTGCCGAGGGCGCGAATCGCCTCCTGCGAGCCGATCACGCTGCGCTCTTCCAGTACGTGACCGAAGATCATGATGATCGGCAGCAACGCCGCGGTCAGCAGATCCCCCGTGGCCCACGCCCCGAGCATGGCCAGCGCGATCAATTGATCGGTGATCCCGTGCAGGCTCGGATAACGCAGGCTGTACCAGGCTGAACGCATCACGGGCACCGCGACCAATAACGAAGCAAAGCCCAGCAGCAATTGACTGACGCCCGTCTGCTCCGGCGACAACCAGCGCCAGGTCAGGCCGAGCGCGAGCAGGCCAAGTGCGAGCATGGCCAGGGTCAATTGACGCGCGGCGCTGCGTTGTTCAGCCGAGGACAACATGCTCGGTGCGGCGGCGGTTGGAGTGGTCATTGTGCAGCTCCCTGAATGATCAGGCGGGAATCGTCTTTCGGATTGACCGTGGTCACCGAACCGGCCTGACCGAGAATCTTCGGCATCCGTTCGCGGTAGATGCGCAGCAGCATTTGCGGGTCGGTCCCTTGTTGTTGCGCCTTGGCCAGGCTCAACACCGTGGCCGTGTCCGCCGAGGCTTTGGCCAGCCGTTCGCTCGCTTGGGCGTGAGCGACTTGCAGCGTGCGATCGGCTTGTTCGTTGGCGGTCTGAGTCAGTTTCTCCGCTTCGGTGCGAGCATTGGCCACGGCTTTGTCGGCTTGTTGACTGGCGGTCAGAACAGCGTTGAAAGCGTTGACCGCGGGCCCGGGCAGACTCGATTGCACGTCGACTCGTGCCACTTCAATGCCTAACCCCTGCCCGGTCGCGGTCAGGTCAGCCAGGCGCCGATTGATGCCTTGCACCAGATCACCGCGTAGCCGTTCGCGCCGTTCGGCAGCCTGTTTATCCGCACCGATGAGTTCTGGGCGCGCCACCAGAATGGTGTCCAGATCTCGTGCGGCAGTGAGGGTCACCGCGCTGCGAGTCACCAATCGATCCAATGCCGGCAACACATGTTCGCCTTGCAGGACGAAGGCATAGGGCTCGGTGACTTTGTAGAAAACCCGCACATCCAGTTGCACCACGCCCGCGTCACCGGTCAGCAAATAACCGGAGCCGGCGAGTGCATCGCTGATCGGTGTGGCGAAACTCGCCACTCGGTCTGCCTGCAATGCTGCATCGGTGCGCAACAGGTTTTCCACCCGACGCTCCATCACCCGATCCGCCGCGGGCAACAAAATCACCTGCTCAAACGGACGGGGCCAGGCCAATAGCAGACCCGCATTCTGGATGCGATCCAGTGCGCCGAAGTGCAAAACCACCGCGCGATTTTGCGGATCAATCTGCCGCACATTGGAAAATGCCCACACCAAAGCGGCCAGCACTGTCACGGCGTAAAGGGCCAAAAAAGCCAATCGCCCCGCCTGAATCCAGGGACTGCTTAACTCGTTTGTTCCACGTGGAACTAATTTCATGGCTGCGACCCGGACTTGTTATCGAGGGTCGGCGGACCGTCAACCAACACCCGGAACGGCGCGGCGTCGGTGCGCAGAATCAGTTTGGTGCCAGGCGTGACGATCGTGCCTAGCGTGTCGAGCGAACGCAGCAGGTTGTAGAGCTGAGGAGACCCAGCGTAGGCGCGACCGTAAATTTGTGCGGCTTCGACGCGCGATTGCGCTTCGATATCGGCCGCTTTCACCGTCGCATCGGCTTGTACGATTCGTGCATCACGCTCGGCGGCAGAACGGATTTGCGCCGCTTCGCGCTTGCCGATGGCTGTGCGTTCGGTGGCGATTGTTTCACGCTCGGCACGCATGCGATCGACCGTAGCGGTGAGGGTTACCGACGGCAACGTCAGACGCTCGATGCCGACTTGCAGCACCCGCACGCCATAAGTGGTGAGCAGCTGCTGATCGATTTGCTGACGTAACTGCGCTTCAAAATCAGCGATGTGTACTTGGTTGGCGTCGGTGTTCACCAGGTTAGCCAGATCAAAACTGCTGGCCGTGGTTTCCAAAGCCGACCCCACAAACGTGCGAATTTGCCGCGCCGCTTCGTCCGGCTGGTTCTGTACGGCGCGCATGAAACGTTGCACGTTGTCCGGATCGCCCTGAACCTGCCAGGCCACATACGCCTGAACGATGATGCGCAAACCGTCCCGCGTACCCACATCCTGTAAACCACTCGAGGTCGTGCGCAGTCGCAGATCGACAGGAATCGCCGCTTCAAAAGGAGCAGGCCAACGCCAGCCAAGACCTGGTTCCAGCAATACCCGCGACGGATTACCGAAACGCGTGATCACCGTCGCCTCCCCCGAACGCACTTGCACCAGGCTCGCTGCCGCGATGGCGAACGCCACCAGCAACGCTGCCCAGCCCATTCGCCGCCATGGGAACGGGCCCGCTTCTTGGGGATCACCGTGGTGGTGATGGCCGTGGTGGTGATGGCCGTGGTGATGCCCGCCGTGGCCGTGATCGTGGCCAGTGTGGTCATCGTGATCGTGTGTGTGCGACTGGCTCAATTGGCAGCTCCTGGCTGAGCGTTTTTACGCGCCGGCGCAGGGTCAGCCGGCAGCGTGAAGGTACGGAGGTCGATGGTCGGCGCGTTACTGCTGCCGCCCAGACGATGATCGAGCACCAGCAATTTGGCATTGGCCAAGCCTTGGGACAGTTGACTCAAGTACTGCTCCAGCACGAAGGCCTGGCCGGCGCTGGCGTAGGCTTTTTGCTCGGCGCTGAATTTCAGGTCAGCCGCTTGGGCGGTGGCGTTGATTTCACGTGCGCTGGCCGTCGCTTGATCGCGAGCGATGCTGGCCTGCAATTGCGCCTGATTGGTCGCTTGCGCCGCCGCCCCACGCTCGCGGGAAATCAATGCCTGGGCGCCAATCTGCGCAGCCTGGACGCCGTGATAAGCATTGGCGGCACCGGCCGGCGGATGAATCGCCTCGACCACGGTGGCGAGAATTTCCACGCCGCTGTCGAGTTTGTGCAGGTCAGCCTGTACCGCCCGACCAATCTCTTCGGCGAGCCCTACCCTGTCTTCGCCGAGCAAACCGTCGAGGGTGCGCGAGGCAAAATCGTGGACCAGAATCCGGCTGGCGGTGCTGCGGATCAGCGTCGGGACATCGGCACTGTTGTAGGTCGCCGCCAACGCCGCATGATCGCTCAGGCCGATGCGGTAGACGAAACGCACGTCCATGTTGACGATCTGAAAGCTCTGCTTGTCGGCTCGACTGCTGGCGATAACCTGGGATTTGTCATTCACATGGCTCGCGTCCCACAAGCGATTGGCAATCGCGGGCGCCGGGCCTTCGGCGGGATCGGCCACGACCGGCGCCGGTGTGTCGCCAACACTGGTGGCCAACTCGTGGACCACACCGTTCTCGACACTCAACACTCGACCCAGCGGCCAAGGCAAACCCGCGTGCAAACCAGGACCGAACACCTCCACCGGTTTGCCGAATCGCTCGTAGATGCCTCGCCCTTGCAGGGGGATTTCGTGAATGCCGGTGAGTGACCAACCGACAATTGCCACCACCAGCAGCACCGGAAAAAATGCCCGGCGCATGTAGGTGAGGGCCCAGATCTGCCGCAGATCGATGCCGAAGCGGTTGTGCAATTCATGCTGCAACGCCAACAAGGGTTGCGGCGGCCAGCGCAGCATGTCGGCGACGAAGCTGCGCGCCAACAAGGCAGGTTCGAGTTGCTCGCGCTGCGGACTGAACAACGACAGCAAGGCGCGCAACAGCAGCTCGGCGGCGACCAACCCTGGCAGCAGGCCGATCAGCACCGCCAGACGCACCGGCCAGACCGAGGTTTCGCCACCCAGCAACAGGCACAAAGCGCTGAGCACCAGACAAATGATCGCCACCCGAGTCAGCTGCGCCAACGACGCTGCTTCGGGCCATTGCGCGACGTTTTCCTGTGCCAGCTGTCGCTCCAGCACCAACAAACCGAAGGCCAGCAACAAGGACAGCGCCGCACCGACACTGGCGGACACTCCCAGTGTGGCCGGCGGCAGAGCAAGGTTCCAGACCTGTTCGATGCTCACCAACGTCAACAGCGACCAACCCGCGAGCCACAATGTCGGCGCGCCGATCTGCACCAGCATTCGCAGCCATCGCTGGCTGAGCCGATCCAGCAGCCGTTCGTACCAGCCCACCGGGGCAACGACTTCGTCAGCAACGACGACCTGCACAACCGGGTTCAACGCCCGCGCGCGCCACTGCGTCACCCACCAGGCCGATTGCAAACCGGCGACCAACACCAGCAAACCGGCACTCTGATTGACCAGCAACGCAGGCCACAGAGACTGCGGCGCAAACAACCCGACAAAAAACGCCAGCAACCAACCAATCGCCGCCAGAGCGCCGAGACCGATTGCGAACTGACGCAATCTTCGCCCTTGAAAAACCGCCTGCTGGAAACGCGGCAGCCCGGCTACTTGCGTCCCATCGACATCGAGATCGACTTGCATACCACCCCAGTTATCGTTGCTCATATCGCAATTCGTTACGATATAACGAAAGCCGTGAAATTTCCGTTCTTAAATGCTGCATCTAAAGGGGCTCAACCTGTCGCTTGGCTGAAGCCTTGACCGGAACGCTGCGGAACGCACATATTACGTTCGTAATTTTATCCAGGAACTACGGTTACCCATTCCGATCCGATTCACTCCAGGAGTACACCATGAGCATCTATGACGTCGTGATTCTGGGCGGAGGCCCCGGTGGTTATAACGCGGCGATCCGCGCCGGTCAGTTGGGCCTCAGAGCAGCCTGCATAGAAGGACGCGCCACACTCGGCGGCACCTGCCTGAACGTCGGGTGCATGCCGTCAAAAGCGTTGCTGCATGCTTCCGAACTCTACGACGCTGCCATGGGCACGGAATTCGCCAACCTGGGGATCGAAGTCAAACCCACACTCAACCTCGCGCAGATGATGAAACAAAAGGATGAAAGCGTTGCCGGGTTGACCAAAGGCATCGAGTTTCTGTTTCGCAAAAACAAGGTCCACTGGATCAAGGGCTGGGGCCACATCGACGGGCCCGGCAAAGTCACGGTGACCGACAGCCAGGGCGGCAAGACCGAACTGACCGCGAAGAACATCATCATCGCCACCGGCTCCGAGCCCACTCCCCTGCCCGGCGTAGACATCGACAACAAACGTATCCTCGATTCGACGGGCGCGCTGTCGCTGGCTGAAGTGCCCAAGCATCTGGTGGTGATCGGCGCTGGGGTGATCGGTCTGGAGCTGGGTTCGGTGTGGCGGCGTTTGGGCGCTCAGGTGACGGTGATCGAGTTTCTCGACCGGATCTGCCCCGGTGTGGACAGTGAAGCCGGCAAAACCCTGCAACGTTCGTTGAGCAAACAGGGCATCGACTTCAAATTGAGTTGCAAGGTCACCCGCGCCACAACCTCCGCCACCGGCGTTCAACTCAGCGTCGAGCCCGCGGCTGGTGGCACGGCCGAAACGATTGAAGCGGATTACGTGCTGGTATCCATCGGACGCCGGCCTTACACCCAAGGCCTGGGGCTGGAGAACGTCGGCCTCGCCACGGATAAACGCGGCATGCTCGCCAACAAGGGTCATCGCACCGAAGCGGCTGGCGTCTGGGTGATTGGCGACGTGACCTCCGGGCCGATGCTCGCCCATAAAGCCGAAGACGAGGCCATGGTCTGCATCGAGCAGATTGTCGGCAAAGCGGCCGAGGTCAACTACGACCTGATCCCCAACGTGATCTACACCAAACCCGAACTGGCCAGCGTCGGCAAGACCGAAGAGCAGCTCAAGGCCGAAGGCCGCGCCTACAAGGTTGGCAAGTTTCCCTTCACCGCCAACAGTCGGGCCAAGATCAATCACGAAACCGAAGGCTTCGCCAAAGTGCTGGCCGATGAGCGCACTGACGAGATTCTCGGCGTGCACCTGGTGGGTCCAAGCGTCAGTGAAATGATCGGCGAATATTGCGTGGCCATGGAGTTCAGCGCCTCCGCCGAAGACATCGCCCTGACCTGCCATCCACACCCGACCCGCTCCGAGGCCTTGCGTCAGGCGGCGATGAATGTGGAGGGGATGGCGACGCAGATGTAATGGTGTTGCCCCTGATCGTTCCCACGCTCTGCGTGGGAATGCAGCCCGGGGCGCTCCGCGTCCCTTCCGAAGCCGAACGCGGAGCGTCCGTTGAGGCATTCCCACGCAGAGCGTGGGAACGATCTTAGTTCGCGGGTAAATGCTCCAGCGGCAACGCCCCCGGGGTCTTCACCGTATGAATCGCAAAGTTGCTGCGGATGTCGCTCACGCCCGGCAACTTCAGCAACCGCCCCGTGAGAAAACGGTCATAGGCGCGCAGGTCCGGCACCACCACTTGCAGCAGAAAATCCGATTCCCCTGACACCAGAAAAGCCGAAATCACCTCGGGCAACGCGGTCACGGCCAGGCGAAAGGCTTCGGCCTGTTCATCGTTGTGCCGTTCGACCTTGACCCCGACAAACACCGTCAACCCAAGCCCCACTTCGTCGCGATCAAGATTGGCCTGGTAACCGCGTATGACCCCGGCCTCTTCAAGCATCCGTACCCGGCGCAAGCAAGGCGAGGCGGACAGGCCGATCTCGTCAGCCAGTTGCACATTGCTCAGGCGACCGTCCCGTTGCAGGGCGGCGAGAATCTTGCGGTCGTAGGCGTCGAGTTTCATGGTTTGGCAGATCCTGATGGTTCAAATGCAATTGAGTGGCAGGTTATGCCAACCCGAAGCAGTTTAGAAGCGAACTACGCAACCACCTCCCCTGCCCTTCGGCCCTAGACTGGCCGTACCGAATCGACAACGAAGGGGGTGCAACGTGGCAGGACTCTGGGTGTTTTTCATGGCGCTGGCGGTGGTTTATCTGTTGCCGGGCCCGGACATGATCCTGCTGTTGCAGACCGGCGCTCGTCAGGGCAAAGGCGCGGCGCTGGCGACTGCGGTGGGTCTGGGCATTGCCCGTGGTTGCCATGTGGCGTTGGCAGCGTTGGGTCTGGCGGCACTGTTCAAGGCTGCGCCTTGGACGTTCGACGTGGTACGCCTGGCCGGGGCCGCGTATCTGCTGTGGATCGGCATTCAATGCCTGCGAACCACCATGCTGCCGAATTTGCACGGAGCAGACGCCACCCCCGAGAAACCTCGCTGGCGCGCAGCGATCCAGCGCGGTTTGCTGACTAACCTGCTCAACCCCAAAGCCTTGCTGTTCTGCTCGGTGCTGCTGCCGCAGTTCATCGATCCAAATGCCGGACCAGTGCTCGCCCAATTTGCGACCCTCGGGATAGTGCTGGTCGGTGTCGGTTTGCTGTTCGACAGCGCTTACGCACTGACCGGCGCAGCGCTGGGCCGTTGGCTGCAACGCAGTCCTTCAGCCCAGCGCGTGCAGCAGTGGCTGTTCGGCAGCTTGTTGATCGGCTTCGCCGTGCGGCTGACCTTTGTGCAACAGGCTTGAACCTTACCGAGTCCTGCGGCGGCGATTGACCAGCAACAGCACCGCTGCCGTGACCGCGATCACACCGCCAATCTGCAACGGTGTTTTATAGGGCCGCAGCTGCGAGCGCACGGCGTCGGTAACCTGGGTCACATAGCGCTTATCGGCGTTCTGAAAGTCCGGCTCCTGGCATTGATGACCAAAATCGCCAGCCCAAACCACATACGGGCCTTCCTCGACATAACGACGGTAGAACGCGCTCTGCTCTTGCAGGCTGGTGCCCCAGGACGAAGCCTTGCACAGCACCGCAGCAAACGCCTGACTGCTGTGGGGCAGGTGATCAGCGGCCTTGCTCGCCAACGCCGTGGCGACAAAACGGTAGTGGAAGCGCTCATCAGGCTGCGCCACCGTGGCTTGCTGGCGCTGCACTTCACCCTCGGCCATCAGCGGTCCGACCTTGAGGTCAGCGCTTTCGAGGCTGTAATTGCCACCGAAGGTCGCGTAATCCGGCGACAGCTCGTAGCCCAACAGCTCCATTCCGTCGAAACGCGCCAGTGTCGCGGCATGGTAGTAAGCGAATGCCCGTTTGGTCGGCCACCATTTGGTTTCGGCGTCGTGGCGCAATTGCCCGTACCACGTGGCCTTGTATTGCAACTCGGCGTTATCGAAATAGGCTGGCGCTTCTTCGTACCGCTCTTCGCGCAGCAAGCGCCGCCCGAGCAAATTGCGCAGTTTCGCCGCCACCGGTAACTGCACGTAGTTATCGCGATCCTGCTGAGTCAGAGGAGGCGGCGCCGGTACTTGAGTGTCGACGTATTGCTTGAGCTCATCGACGGTCAACACCCGCTCGGCGACCGTGGCGGCGTCGAACCAGTAGATATCCTTACTGCGATAAAGCTGATCGAACGCTTGCAGGTAATCCCCGCGTTGCAACGCCAGGATCGCGCTTTCACCCTCGACCCGGCACTTGGGCTGAAGCGTTTCGAAGTCCCAGTCTGGCGTGCGCCGCTCGCCCCACGACTCATTCTGCGGGAAGGCCTGGGCAGCCTTGGCGTACGCTGCGGCAGCCGCGTTTTTATCGCCATCGCGCACGGCCAGTTTGGCCCGCAGCCACCACGCCAGTCCGCCATCACCGGCGTGTTCGAGGAACGCCTTGGCGCTGGCGTAATCACCCTGTTGATAATTCACTGCCGCCAGGCGATCAGCGTTATCGAGGCTACCGCGGGTGCTGTTTTGCAGCAGTTTGATCAGTTTCAATTCGTTCGGTGGCTGATCACCGAACGACCAGCCCAGTCGGCTGATCAACGACGCGGTCACTAATTGCTGCACTGGTTTGCCCTTGAGCAACACGGCCAGTTGATCCTCCGGCAGCACCGCCAGATCAGCGACCAGCAGTTTCAGCGAGGTGTAACCCACCGCCGAACCCTGCAGGTTTTGCGTGGCATAAAGTTCGATGGCGCGGTTCCAGTCGCCGGCCGTGCGGACGACGCGGGCCTCTTCGCCAAGGCTGGCGACGCCCAGTTCCAGTGGATCGCTAAAGCCGTCGATGCTCAGTTGACGGGCCTGCTCGAAGGCCTTTCCCGATTGAGCCAACACGTCAGGGCCAGCGCCCGCTTCGAAGCTCATGGCAAACAGCGCCCGACCCAACGAATAAGCAGCCCAAGTGCTGCGCAATGCCCGTTGATCCGCCGGCAATGCCAGCACCTTTTGGAAGTACTCGGCGGCCAGTCCATGATCGCCGGCATTGAATGCCGCCGCGCCGGCCAGATAGAGCTTGAGCTCCGGCGGAAGGCTCGCGCCCTGAATCTCGACCTGATGCGCATCGGTCAGGCTGCGTAACTGTTTCACCAGTATTTGCTGCTCAGCCGTCAAACCGGATTGTTCAGCCTTGTCCCGCTGTTCTGCGTAGTCGGGCGCCTCCATGTTATAGGCAGTTTCGGTGACGTTCTTCAGCCCGGCGACCGCATGTCCGAGGCGACTGATTTCAAACCTGAAGTTGCCTTCCGGCAGTTCCGCCAGCGACTGGCCGCGGTTGTCCAGCAGACGCATCGGGAAATCCGGCCCACAGGCCAGCGCCGAACCCAGCGGCAGGCTGAGGCTCAGGCAAAGCAGATGGCGGGGCCAGTTACGGGTCAACATTCGAACCTCCTTGATCAATATGTGCGCAACGAGCCCAACCTATGGCGCGCTGCCCACCCGCCGGTATTCGACCGTCGCGCAGGCGGGTGAAGGTAAGCAGATCCGGCCGCTGTTGCAATGCATAACCGGCCAGCGCATCGGCACCGTCACAGCCCTGCACCGCGAGTGTCAGGCGTTCGGGCCAGGCGCTGTCGAGGTTGCCCTGATTGCTGAGGCTGATGTCGTAAAGGTCGTTCTGCACAGAGAGTTTCAGCGCCAGCCGACTGTCGAGTGCATCGCCACGCGCCACGGCGCCCAGGGTCGTCAGGCTCCAGGCCCGGCGGTCGCTGGCCAGCGGCAAACGAAACCAGATCAGGCCCGCAAGATGAGCGGGCGGATCGTTGCGCAACTCGGCCGCGAGCCGGCTTAGTTGCTGCGGATCGGCCAGCAATTCCTGGCGCTTGCCGCCTCGTTCGATCGGCACTTCGCTTTCCACTACCGGCGCACCACCATCTCCCGGAAACAACGCCACACCATAAGCCGGCAGCGCCAGATAGAAAGGTTTGGCAGTGATGCGGCTCCAGGCCTTGGTCCATTGCCGAGCCTGATCCGGGTCGAACAAGCCAAGACGCGGATCGCTCACCGCGTGTACCTGCAACACGCTGCTGTCGACTGTGGATAACAATGCCGGCAACTCGGGGCTGTCGAGCCAGGCCGGCAACGCGGTAATGCTCAATGGCAGAGAGGCAGGCAGAACTGCGCGCAGGTGCGTAAGAAACTCGCGGTAGGCCGGTAGCCGGGCATTACCGGCATCGTGGTCGATTTCCACACCGGAGAGATTCAACCCCTGCCCTTGCCAATCGCCGAGGACTTGCCGGATCTGCGCGGTGACTGCGTCCCGATCCAGCGACTTGAGCTGACCGTCGAGACGAATCACCGCGATCAGCGGTCGCCCATCGCGTTTGAGCAGCGCCGGGTCAATCCGCGCCCGGCTCCAACCCGCCTCGGGGAATGCCTGCAAGGCCAGCACCCGCAGGGTGGAAAAGTCAGCGCGGCTGTCCCTCAGCGCTGATTCGTGGGCCGGTGTCCATTGCCGTTGCCAGACGTAGAGTTGCTGATCGAGCGGTGGCGCGTCCTGTCGTTCGCAACCGTTGAGCAGCACTACCGCGGCAATCAACGCCGACAGACGAGCGAAAAAATACATAACCGAATCTGATCCTTTGTCGCAGCGGCCAGAAGCTGCGTTCGGCAGATGCTACAGGTCGAGGACCAAAGACTGCGACCCCTGCGCCGGAATCGCACAGCAAATCAGCACCTGTCCGTCGTCCGGCACTTCGGCTGGCGGCTGTGGATAATTCACCTGGCCGCTGATCAGGCGAGTTTTGCAGGTCCCGCAGGAACCGCCGCGGCAACTGAATTCCGGGCGCAATCCACGGCTTTCCGCCAACTCCAGCAAACTGCCGCCGTCCGGTTGCCAGCGAGCCTCCTTGGCCGAGCGCTGAAACACCACCGGTACCGAGGTGGTAGCAGCGGGCGGTTGCTCGATGACCACCGCGTCGGAGTCCGGCACCCGGCGCAAGGTCGAGGGGCCGAAGGTTTCGGCGTGAATCCTTGCATCACGGATGTGCAGTTCCCGCAGGCCGTCATACAGCCCTTGGGTAAAACTGCCCGGACCGCATAGGACAAAATCCAGCTGGTCGTAGTCTTCCACTTCAAGGAGGGTCGTGAGCAGCGCAGTGTCGATCCGCCCTGTCAGGTCAAAATCCTCACCCTCCAAGGCCCCGGCTTCCGGCTGACTCACCAGACGCAATACCCTGACCGCATCCCCTGTGCCCTCGAGCAAACGATCCAGCTCAGGACGAAACACTTGATCGGCCAACGTGCTCGAACTCTGGAAAAACCAGGTCGGCCGGATGCGGCGGGTGCGCAGGCCCTGGTAAACCACCTCGCGCAGCATCGACAGCAGCGGCGTGATGCCGACACCGGCCGCCAGAAGCACCAGCGGCCGACGCTCATCAGGTGCCACGGTGAAATGCCCCTGAGGCGCACGGGCCTCCAACAGATCACCGACGCGCACCTGTTCATGCAGGTGCGAAGACACCAAGCCTTCACGCTTCACACTGATGCGGAAAAAATCATCGGACGGCGCACTCGACAGGCTGTACGTGCGGATGTGCACCTCGCCAGCAATGTTGAAACGCAGCGGCAAATGCTGTCCGGCCTGAAACACTGGCAACCCCGCGCCGTCGGCAGGCTCCAGATAAATCGAGCGGATGTTGTGGCTTTCCTCTTTGATGCGCGCCACCCGCAGCGGCCGCCAACGATCGCCCAAGGCCTGGGCTTGCAGACGGGCGTTGGCCTGCTCCCAGGTGCCGGTGAGCAAACTGGTGGGTGACACGCCGTCGAAGCGCCAGCGCAGAGCAAGCGCGGCGGGCCGACGCACAACGCGTTCCACCTCGAATGTCCACAAGCGCTCGGCCCCTTGAAACGCCGCGACCTGCGGCCCTTCAAGAATGACTTCGGTGCGGCCGCTGAGGTGCAGCAGGTCTCCCGAATTGAAATCGATAAACAGCAAACCGGCCCGGGGATTGAGCAGCAGGTTGCCCAAGGTGTTGAAAAACAGGTTGCCGGCGAAATCCGGAATGGTCAGGCGATTGCCTTCTACCTGTACGAAACCGGCCTGGCCGCCGCGGTGGGAAACGTCCACCGAGCGCTGGCCATCAACGTCGACATAACTGGCGACAAAGAATGTATCGGCTCCCGCGATCAGGGATTTGGCCGCTTCATCCAGCCCGTTGAGGCGTTGCGCGATGCGAGTCGACGGCTCCGCCAACGGCACCGAGCGAAACTGCCGCAATTGGATGTATTGCGGGCAATTGCCGAAAGACTGTTCAACCGCCACATCGAAGCCGCTCGCCGTCATCGCGCCGACTCGGCCGTTGAGACGATTGCGGCGCCGGGTGTGCAGTTCTATCCCCAGCAGGCCGATCGCCGAGCCGTCCGTTAATTGCGCCGGATCATCAGCCCCCGGCAGGCTGCTAAATTGCAGCGCACCCGGCGTTGGCGAGTGAGCGAAACCCGGTGGCCCTTCAAGAATACTGGCCCAGGGATTACCGTCGGCATCCACCGCGCCGTACAGCATGAACGGCAATTGCTCATAAAACGTGCGGTGCTGATCCGGCATCTCGCGACAAATCACCTTACGACCGAGCACCTCCATTCGCTCGGCAATGCCCACATGAACCTGCAATTGTTTTTCGCCGGCGTGCCAGGGTGAACGATCCACAACGACTTCTCCCCTGCGCCATCGGCGCAGTGTGAACAACCCGACAATGACGGGCCGTAAGCATCAGGCGGTTTTTTGCAGACCGACCACAGTGCGCGGCATGCCGACAAACCCTGGCAAGGCTTCGATCCGTGCCAGCCAGGCGCGGATGTTGGCGTAGTCCTCCAGCGACACGTTGCCTTCTGGCGCATGGGCGATATAGCTGTAGGCAGAAACGTCGGCAATGGTTGGCTCGGTGCCAGCCAGATAAGGCGTTGCGGCCAGTTCCTGATCGATCACTTTGAGCACGGTGTGGGAATAAGCGATCACTTCTTCAGCGTTGTAAGCCGCCCCAAACACCGTGATCAGCCTCGCCCTGGCGGGGCCAAAGGCAATCGGCCCTGCGGCAATCGACAACCAGCGCTGAACCTTGGCCGCCCCGACCGGATCGGTTGGCAGCCAACGTCCGTCGCCATACTTTTGCGCCAGATAAACCAGAATCGCGTTGGAATCGGCCAGCACCACGCCTTGATCATCGATGACCGGAACCTGGCCAAACGCATTGAGCGCGAGGAAGTCCGGCTGTTTGTGCGCGCCCTTGGCCAGGTCGACAAATACCAGCTCGGTGGGCAAATGCAGCAGGGACAACATCAGCTCTACGCGGTGAGCGTGGCCGGAACGTGGGAAGTTGTAGAGTTTGATCGCTTGCATGGTCGACTCCGCTGGGTGGTGGCGCTGTTGAACAGTGTTCAGCACCGATGGGGCGCTATCTTCCACCTGCACCCAAAACAACAGAATAACCAGCCAACGCAATCCATTATTTCACCCAGCGAAATAAACCATCAGGCCTGCAAGGACGGATGCTCACGCAGCGCGCTCACCGCAAAATCCACAAAACTGCGAATCCGCGCAGGGGCCTTGCGCCCGCCCTGATAGACCACATGGATAGGCAATGGCGGCAGTTCGAAGTCCGCCAGAACGATTTCCAGCTCACCGGAAGCGACTTTGCTCGCGACCTGATAAGACAGAACCCGGGTCAACCCCAAGCCCAGGCACGCCGCCGTAATCGCCGCCTGATTGGCCGTCACCACCAGGCGCGGCGTGGGTCGAACAGTCAGCGGCTCTCCCCCTTCGAGGAACGGCCAGGTTCTCGACTGACCGATAGAAGACGTCGCAACAACCGGCGCCTGAGCCAGATCCTGAGGATGTCGAGGTCGACCGTGGGCCGTCAGGAACCCCGGCGAGCCGCAAATCACCCGCCGAACCTCACCCACGCGAATCGCATGCTGATTACTGTCGGGCAATTCACCGATCCGCACAGCGACATCGATCCCCTCCTCGACCATGCTGACCACTCGATCGACCAGCAACCCATTGATGCTGACTTCAGGAAACTGCGTCAGATAATTCACCATTACGGGCGTGACAAACAGCTCACCGAACAACACCGGCGCAGTAATCGTCAGTTGCCCACGCGGTTGGGTATGACTGCCCGCCGCCGAATCCTCGGCTTCCTGCACCTCGGCGAGAATCCTCCGACAGTCTTCCAGGTAACGCTGACCCGCCTCGCTCAAATGCACACTGCGGGTGGTGCGTGTCAGCAGCACCGTGCCGATGCGTTTCTCCAGCGCTGCTACCGCGCGAGTGACGCTGGCAGCCGACAGGCCCAAACGCCGCGCCGCCGCCGAGAAGCCTTGGTCTTGGGCGACGGCAGCGAAGACCTGCATTTCCTGGAATCGGTCCATGGGTGTGTCCTCAGTAAAAATCGGAAGTTCGCAGCCTGCACCAGCGCCTAGTATGTTGGCCCTGATTCCAAAGCCAGAGATTACGCTTAGGTTTAGAAATGCATGCGCTCTGCAGACAAATTTGATACTGCAAAGCGTCTCGCGAAAAACATCTCGCTAAAGCCTGACCGTCATCAGAGTATCTAGAGCACCTGCAGGTGGCTGTGGATAACTAATTCTGCTCAAAGTCTTCATCAAGCACGATGAAGAACTCGGTACTGCCCGCCTTAAGGGTGGTTCGAGCGATATCTGGCGAATGCCTCTACTTGCACAGTCGCCCTATCTGGATCAAAGGTTCGTCAATGAGTGCAAATTTTTCAGGCATTACGTGGGGCTTTCCCGGCATCGACCGGCGTCTGCTGAAAGTGCAATTCAGTTTTTTGTTGATGGTTCTGGGGGGACGGTGCAATCAACTGGCGGTGGCGTGGTGGGCCTTGCAGGAAACAGGCTCTGCGCTCTACTTCGCCAACATGATTGCCTGTTCCATTGCAGCGGAGGTGTTAGCCAAACCCCTGTTGGGATGGCTGGGGGACAAGTACAACAAAGTCCTGATCATCAAGCTGGCCTCATGGATCAGCCTGCTGACAGCGCTGTTGATGGTGATGCTGTCCGCCACGGGGTCGTTCAACCCCTGGGCGGTGGGCGCGCTGATGATGATCAGCAGTGCGATCGTTGGCGTGCGCGATCCTCTCCAGGCTTCGATCATTCCTTTGTTCGCAAACGACGATAAAGTCTCCCTGGCCTTTCGAACCAAAAGCGTGATGTCGTCCTTTTCTATTCTGCTGGGGCCGCTACTGGCCAGCGGGTTGATTTACGGGTTCGGTATCACGTTCGCCTTTGCTGCCGATTTTTTTGCGATTCTCATCGCCGGGATGTTGATCGCGACCATCCCGAGCCATATCGGCGCGACAGGAAAAGGCGAAAAAGCCCGGGATGCCAGCAGCTTCAGCATGATCTATTCCGGTTTCAAAGTGGTTTACGGAGTGAAAGTCGAGTTTTACCTGGCCATCATTGCAATGTTGATCAACTTTGCCCTGTTTCCGTTCTTCACTATTCTGATTCCACTGTACGTAAAGGACGTCATCCATTACCCGGTCACATACATTGGTCTGCTGGATTCGTGTTTCGGGCTGGGCATTCTGGCGGGTAGTTACAAGATCATCGGCTGGTTATCCGACCGGGTTCCCCGTGACATGTGTGTGTCCGCAGGTTTTGCATTACTGGGGTGCAATCTGGTTGTGGTCGGCACCGTTTCATCGTCGTTCATCGTACCCGCGGCCTTTTTCTGCGGCGGTGTAGGCCTGATGTTGATCAACATCCCCACCTCCGCAGTGAGGCTGCTGGCGACGCCCAAGCTCCATCGCAACCGGATTTTTGCCACGGTTTCATTTCTGTCTGCGGCGGCCAGCCCCTTGGGCAGTTTTGCGATGAACACCCTGATCGCCGATCTGGGGGTTGCACTGACAATCACGCTGCTGGGTGTCATGGTGCTGCTGTTGTCTCTGCTGGTCTTTCTGGTACCCGATTTCAAAACTTTCATGCGTTCCCCGGATACGCAGCTCAATGATGCCTACCTGGACAAATACCCTGAAGCGTTTGCGCACTGACGCGCCCCCGTACGCCACTTACAAACGGGAGTTGCCTTTCACACAGAACTAAAGCACAGCACTGGAACAACTACGCAGGAGCACCTGTTGTGCTCCTGCGTAAATCGTTTATTCCACCGTCACCGACTTCGCCAGGTTACGCGGCTGGTCAACGTCAGTTCCCTTCAACACGGCAACGTAATACGAGAGCAACTGCAGCGGAATGGTGTAGAGGATCGGCGACAGGATGTCGTGGATGTGCGGCATTTGCACAACATGAGTGCCTTCGCCATTGGTCATGCCTGCTTGTTCGTCTGCGAAGACAATCAACTCGCCGCCACGGGCGCGGACTTCCTGGAGGTTGGATTTCAACTTCTCCAGCAGCTCGTTGTTTGGTGCCACGGTGACCACTGGCATGTCGTTATCCACAAGCGCCAACGGGCCGTGTTTCAGTTCACCGGCCGGATAGGCTTCGGCGTGGATGTAGGAGATTTCCTTGAGCTTGAGCGCCCCTTCCATTGCCACCGGGAATTGCGCACCACGACCGAGGAACAGGGTGTGGTTTTTCTCGGCGAACAGCTCGGCGATTTTTTCGACGGTACCGTCCATGGCCAGGGCTTCGCCGAGGCGGGTTGGCAGGCGACGCAACTCTTCGACCAACGTGGCTTCGATGCCGTTGGCCAACGTGCCGCGAACCTGGCCCAGGGACAAGGTCAGCAACAGCAGACCGACCAATTGAGTGGTGAACGCTTTGGTCGAAGCCACACCGATTTCGCGACCGGCCTGGGTCAGCAAAGTCAGGTCGGATTCACGCACCAATGAGCTGATGCCGACGTTGCAAATCGCCAGGCTCGCGAGATAACCCAACTCTTTGGCGTTACGCAGTGCAGCCAGGGTGTCGGCGGTTTCGCCGGACTGGGAAATGGTCACGAATAGCGTGTCGGCCTGTACGACCACCTTGCGGTAGCGGAACTCGCTGGCGACTTCGACCTGGCACGGGATGCCGGCCAGTTCTTCGAGCCAGTAACGGGCAACCATGCCGGCGTGGTAGCTGGTGCCGCACGCGACAATCTGCACGTTACGCACTTTGGCGAACAGCTCGGCAGCCTGTGGACCGAACGCTTCCACCAGCACTTGATTGTGGCTGATGCGACCTTCCAGGGTGCGCTGCACCACCACCGGTTGCTCATGAATTTCCTTGAGCATGTAGTGGCGGAATTCACCTTTATCAGCGGCTTCGGCACCATCGCGGTACTGCACCGACTCACGCTCGACCACTTGGCCGCTCACGTCCCAGATCTGCACGCTGTCACGGCGAATTTCGGCGATATCGCCTTCTTCCAGGTACATGAAGCGATCAGTGACTTGGCGCAGAGCCAACTGATCGGAAGCCAGGAAGTTTTCACCCATCCCCAAACCGATGACCAGCGGGCTGCCGCTGCGGGCGGCGACCAGACGATCCGGTTGCCGAGCACTGATCACCGCCAGACCGTAAGCACCGTGCAGCTCTTTGACAGTAGCCTTCAGGGCCACGGTCAGATCAGGCAGATCCTTGAGTTTGTGGTGCAACAGGTGAGCAATGACTTCGGTGTCAGTGTCCGAGGTGAACACGTAACCCAAGGCTTTCAGTTGCTCGCGCAGGGCTTCGTGGTTCTCGATGATGCCGTTGTGCACCACCGCCAGATCATTGGAAAAATGCGGGTGAGCGTTGCGCTCGCACGGCGCACCGTGGGTGGCCCAGCGGGTGTGGGCAATACCCAGGCGGCCGACCAGCGGCTCTTCGGCCAGCGCCAGTTCCAATTCACTGACCTTGCCCGGGCGACGCAGGCGCACAAGCTGTTCGTCATTGGTGTAGACCGCCACACCGGCACTGTCATAGCCACGGTATTCCAGGCGTTTCAAGCCCTCGAGCAGGATGGCGGTAATGTTACGTTCTGCGACTGCGCCGACAATTCCACACATGCTATTTCTCCTGACTGACAGCCGCTAGGATCAAGTTGATTCCGCGGGCCCGTATCTGATCCCGTGCCTCGAGCGGCAGGCGATCATCGGTTATAAGGGTATGGACGCTGCTCCAGGGCAGCTCCAGGTTGGGAATCTTGCGGCCGATCTTGTCGGCCTCCACCATGACAACCACTTCCCGGGCGACTTCTGCCATGACCCGGCTCAGCCCAAGCAGTTCGTTGAAGGTGGTGGTGCCGCGAACCAGGTCGATGCCATCGGCACCGATGAACAACTGGTCGAAATCGTATGAGCGTAGTACCTGCTCGGCCACCTGCCCCTGAAAAGACTCGGAGTGCGGATCCCAGGTGCCGCCGGTCATCAACAGGACCGGCTCATGCTCAAGTTCGCACAAGGCATTAGCGACGTGCAGGGAGTTGGTCATCACGACCAGGCCCGGTTGCTGGCCGAGTTCCGGGATCATCGCCGCCGTCGTGCTGCCGCTGTCGATGATGATCCGCGCATGCTCGCGAATCCGCCCAACGGCGGCGCGAGCGATGGCTTGTTTGTATTTGGATATCGGCTGACCGAGGTCGGCTACGAGTTCTTGAGGCAAGGTGATCGCTCCGCCATAACGGCGCAGCAGCAAACCGTTGCTCTCAAGCGCGGCGAGATCTTTGCGGATCGTGACTTCCGACGTTTCGAAGCGCTTGGCCAGCTCATCCACACTGACTTCGCCCTGCTCATTGAGCAAGGCGAGGATGTTGTGACGGCGTTGAGGTGTATTGCGTTTCGACATAGCTTAAGTTTCGATTCGAAAGATAGCGGAAGCAATCAAAACCTATTGGCGAAACAACGTCAAGCGCGGGGCGATAAAAAGACCTGTGGATAAAAGCATCGCGGGCAAGCCCGCTCCCACAGGTTTTGCGAGATCCATGTGGGAGCGGGCTTGCCCGCGAATTCGATGGTGCTGCCTGTGAATAACTTAAGCAGGTCACAAATATGTGGATAACTCAGCTTTTCTTAATCTTCTCCGGTCGTTTCCAACCGTCGATATTCTTCTGCCGCGCACGGCCCACGGCCAACTGCAAGTTATCCACATTCTGCGTAATGGTCGAACCAGCCGCAGTGGTTGCCCCGGAAGAGATATCCACAGGCGCAACCAACGAGTTGTTGGAACCGATGAACACATCTTCACCCAGCACGGTTTTCCACTTATTGGCGCCGTCATAGTTGCAAGTGATGGTGCCCGCGCCGATGTTGGTACGTGCGCCGATCTCGGCATCGCCCAGATAGGTCAGATGACCGGCTTTTGCGCCTTCGCCCAGGTGAGCGTTTTTCAACTCGACAAAGTTACCCACATGGGCGCGGGCTTCCAGCACAGTACCTGGACGCAAACGCGCGAACGGGCCGGCGTCGCTGCCTTCACCGAGCACCGCGCCATCGATGTGGCTGTTAGCCTTGATCACCACACCTTTGCGCAAGGTGCTGTCCTTGATCACGCAGTTCGGGCCGATCACCACGTCATCCTCGATAACGACCTTGCCTTCGAGGATCACGTTGATGTCGATCAGCACGTCGCGGCCGACGGTGATTTCACCGCGTACATCGAAACGAGCAGGATCACGCAGGGTCACGCCCTCAGCCATCAACCGACGACCAGCGCGCAGTTGATAGTGACGCTCAAGCTCGGAAAGCTGCTTGCGGTCGTTGGCGCCCTGCACTTCCATGGCGTCATGCGGTTGCTCGGTGGCCACCACCAGACCGTCACTGACTGCCATCTCGATCACGTCGGTCAGGTAGTACTCGCCCTGAGCGTTGTTGTTCGAAAGACGGCTCATCCAGCCAGCCAATTGCGCGAACGGCAGGGCCAGAATGCCGGTGTTGCCTTCAGTGATCGCACGTTCGGTTTCGTTGGCGTCTTTCTGCTCGACGATGGCTGTCACTTTGCCCTCGGCGTTGCGGACAATGCGGCCATAGCCCGTCGGATCATCCAGTTCTACTGTCAACAAACCCAATTGCTGCGGCGCTACTTGCTTGAGCAGACGTTGCAGGGTCTCGACTTCGATCAATGGCACGTCGCCGTAAAGAATCAGGACGGTGTCGGACTCAATGAAAGGCACCGCTTGAGCAACGGCGTGGCCAGTCCCAAGCTGTTTGTCCTGCAGGACGAAATTCAGATCATCAGCGGCCAGACGCTCGCGCACGGCATCGGCGCCATGGCCGATCACCACGTGGATGCGCTGTGGATCAAGTTGCCGGGCGCTGTGGATAACATGGCCTAGCATCGAGTTGCCGGCAATCGGATGCAGCACTTTCGGCAGTGCCGAACGCATGCGAGTGCCTTGACCAGCAGCGAGGATAACGATTTCTAAAGACATGACTGGCTACCAATCCTGGGTGGTCAGCGGCTGCGACCAGGTTTTGAATTCTAAAAAGAAAAAAGGGTAGCCGAGGCTACCCTTTTTAATCAATCGCACAACAAGCGGTGGCCTATTAGTGGCCGAACTTCTTGCGGATCTGCTGGACGGTGCGCAGCTGAGCTGCAGCCTCGGCCAGACGTGCGGCAGCAGAACCGTAATCGAATTCTGCACCTCGTTCATGCAAGGCCTTCTCGGCAGCCTTAACGGCTTCCTGAGCGGAGGCTTCGTCCAGGTCGGCAGCACGTTGCACAGTGTCGGCAAGTACCTTGACCATGTTCGGCTGAACCTCGAGGAAACCGCCGGAGATGTAATACACCTCCTCTTCCCCGCCCTGCTTGATCAGGCGGATAGGACCCGGCTTGAGATTAGTGATCAGCGGCGCGTGACCCAGGGCGATACCAAGATCACCCAGTGCACCGTGCGCAACCACCATCTCGACCAGGCCGGAAAAGATTTCCCCTTCCGCGCTGACGATATCGCAATGGACTGTCATAGCCATCTGATTGCCTCAACCTAAATTAGCGCCCGTTGCCGGGCGCCGGGATTACAGTTTCTTGGCTTTCTCGATCGCTTCTTCGATGCCGCCGACCATGTAGAACGCTTGTTCTGGCAGGTGGTCGTAGTCACCGTTGAGGATGCCTTTGAAGCCAGCAATGGTGTCTTTCAGGGAAACGTATTTACCCGAAGCACCGGTGAAGACTTCAGCCACGAAGAACGGCTGCGACAAGAAACGCTGGATCTTACGAGCACGGTTTACCAACTGCTTGTCGGCTTCCGACAGCTCGTCCATACCCAGGATCGCAATAATGTCCTTCAGTTCCTTGTAACGCTGCAGAACATACTGTACGCCGCGAGCGGTGTCGTAGTGGTCCTGGCCGATTACGTTCGGGTCCAGCTGGCGCGAAGTCGAGTCGAGTGGATCGACCGCTGGGTAGATACCCAGGGAAGCGATATCACGGGACAGAACGACGGTGGCGTCCAAGTGGGCGAAAGTGGTCGCTGGCGACGGGTCAGTCAAGTCATCCGCAGGTACGTATACCGCTTGGATCGAGGTGATCGAACCGTTTTTGGTCGAAGTGATACGCTCTTGCAGAGTACCCATCTCTTCGGCCAGGGTCGGCTGGTAACCTACTGCGGAAGGCATACGGCCCAGCAGTGCGGATACTTCAGTACCGGCCAGGGTGTAACGATAGATGTTGTCGACGAACAGCAGAACGTCGTTACCTTCGTCACGGAACTTCTCGGCCATGGTCAGGCCGGTCAGTGCTACGCGCAGACGGTTACCCGGCGGCTCGTTCATCTGACCGTAAACCAGTGCCACTTTGTCCAGAACGTTGGAATCCTTCATCTCGTGGTAGAAGTCGTTACCCTCACGAGTACGCTCACCCACACCGGCGAACACGGAATAACCGCTGTGCTCGATGGCGATGTTACGGATCAGTTCCATCATGTTTACGGTTTTGCCTACACCGGCACCACCGAACAGACCGACTTTACCACCCTTGGCGAACGGGCAAACCAGGTCGATAACCTTGATGCCGGTTTCCAGCAGGTCGTTGCCGCCCGCTTGTTCAGCGAAGGTTGGCGCAGGACGGTGAATGCCCCAGCGCTCTTCGGTGTCGATCGGGCCAGCTTCGTCGATCGGATTGCCCAGTACGTCCATGATCCGGCCCAGGGTCGCTTTACCGACCGGTACGGAGATGGCTGCGCCAGAATCCTTGACTTCCAGACCGCGCTTCAAGCCTTCGGTGGAACCCATCGCAATGGTACGAACCACGCCGTCGCCCAGCTGTTGCTGAACTTCGAGAGTAGTCCCGGCCGCGCTTTGTACCAACAACGCGTTGTAGATGCTCGGTACGCTGTCGCGTGGAAATTCCACGTCGATAACGGCGCCGATGATTTGAACGATACGTCCGCTACTCATAGCTGGATCCTCTGAATATTTGAACCGTTAAACCGCGGCAGCGCCGCCGACGATTTCCGAGATCTCTTGGGTGATCGCAGCCTGACGCGCCTTGTTGTAGACCAGCTGCAAATCGCTGATCAAATCACCGGCGTTGTCGGTAGCGTTCTTCATCGCGATCATCCGCGCAGCTTGTTCAGCCGCGTTGTTCTCGACCACCGCCTGGTAGACCTGCGACTCGACGTAACGGACCATCAAGCCGTCAAGCAGCTCTTTGGCATCCGGTTCGTAGAGATAGTCCCAGTGATGCTTGAGCGATTTATCCGCGGTCGCCTCCAGTGGAATCAACTGCTCCACAGTAGGCTGTTGCGTCATGGTGTTGATGAACTTGTTGGACACCACGGACAGGCGATCAATACGGCCGTCCAGGTAGGCATCCAGCATCACCTTGACGCTGCCAATCAGATCATTGATCGACGGCTCTTCGCCCAGGTGGCTGATAGCTGCAACGACGTTGCCGCCGAAGTTGCGGAAGAAAGCCGCACCCTTGCTACCAACAACACACAGGTCGATCTCGACGCCGTTTTCGCGGTTTACCGCCATGTCCTTGACCAGGGCCTTGAACAGGTTGGTGTTCAAGCCACCACACAGACCACGGTCACTGCTCACTACGACATAACCGACGCGCTTGATTTCACGCTCGATCATGAAGGGGTGGCGATATTCCGGGTTGGCGTTGGCCAAATGACCAATAACCTGGCGGATGCGCTCCGCGTAAGGACGGCTAGCAGCCATGCGCATTTGTGCCTTGCGCATTTTACTGACCGCCACTTTTTCCATGGCGCTGGTAATCTTTTGCGTGCTTTTGATGCTCGCAATCTTACTGCGAATCTCTTTTGCGCCTGCCATGTAACACCTATCAGGTTAGCAAGCGGGAGCCTTGCGGCTCCCGCTGCGGCTTACCAGGTTTGGGTGGCCTTGAACTTCTCGATACCGGCTTTCATGCCAGCGTCGATTTCGTCATTGAAGTCACCCTTCACGTTGATCTTCGCCATCAAATCGGCGTGATCGCGGTTGAAGAAAGCAATCAGCGCTTGTTCGAAGCTGCCGATCTTGGCGATTTCAACGTCAGTCAGGAACCCACGCTCAGCGGCATACAGCGACAGCGCCATGTCAGCGATCGACATTGGTGCGTATTGCTTCTGCTTCATCAGCTCGGTAACGCGCTGACCATGCTCAAGTTGCTTACGGGTCGCTTCGTCCAGGTCAGAAGCGAACTGGGCGAATGCCGCCAGTTCACGGTACTGAGCCAGAGCGGTACGGATACCACCGGAGAGCTTCTTGATGATCTTGGTCTGAGCGGCACCACCCACACGGGATACCGAAACACCGGCGTTCACAGCAGGACGGATCCCGGAGTTGAACATGGCCGATTCCAGGAAGATCTGACCGTCGGTGATGGAAATCACGTTGGTCGGAACGAACGCGGAAACGTCGCCAGCCTGGGTTTCGATGATCGGCAGTGCGGTCAGGGAACCGGTTTTGCCGGTCACTGCGCCGTTGGTGAACTTCTCTACGTACTCTTCCGAAACGCGGGATGCGCGCTCCAGCAGACGGGAGTGGAGATAGAACACGTCGCCTGGGTAAGCTTCACGGCCTGGTGGACGGCGCAGCAGCAGGGAAATCTGGCGGTAAGCCACTGCTTGCTTGGACAGATCGTCATAAACGATCAGTGCGTCTTCACCGCGGTCGCGGAAGAATTCACCCATGGTGCAACCGGAGTACGGTGCCAGGAACTGCAGTGCTGCAGATTCCGAAGCGCTCGCAGCCACGACGATGGTGTTAGCCAGCGCGCCGTTTTCTTCCAGCTTGCGAACCACGTTGGCGATGGTCGATTGTTTCTGACCGATCGCTACGTAGACGCAGAAAATGCCGCTGTTTTTCTGGTTGATGATCGCGTCGATCGCCAGAGCGGTTTTACCGATCTGACGGTCACCGATGATCAGCTCACGCTGGCCACGGCCGACAGGGATCATGGCATCGACAGCCTTGTAGCCAGTCTGTACAGGCTGGTCTACCGACTTACGCCAGATCACGCCTGGAGCAACTTTCTCGACCGCATCGGTCTCGGTGTTGTTCAGCGGACCTTTGCCGTCAACTGGGTTACCCAGTGCGTCGACTACGCGACCCAGCAGTTCCTTACCAACCGGAACTTCGAGGATGCGGCCGGTGCACTTGGCGCTCATGCCTTCAGCCAGAGACTGGTAGGAGCCCAATACAACGGCACCTACGGAGTCTTGCTCCAGGTTGAGAGCCATACCGAAGACGCCGCCCGGAAACTCGATCATCTCGCCGTACATGACGTCGGCCAGACCGTGAATCCGCACGATACCGTCAGATACGCTGACGACAGTGCCTTCGTTACGGGCTTGGGAGGTCACATCGAGCTTGTCGATGCGGCCCTTGATAATTTCACTTATTTCGGAAGGATTGAGTTGCTGCATTGCTCTGCTGCCCCTTCAAACTCAAGATTTCAATGCTTCGGCAAGGTTTGCGAGTTTTCCGCGAACCGAGCCATCGATTACCAGGTCGCCGGCGCGGATGACAATGCCCCCAATAAGGGATTTGTCTTCCTCGACTTGCAGGCGCACTTCCCGGTTGAGTCGTGCACTGAGAACCTTGGCGAGTTTGTCTTGCTGTTCTTGGTTCAATGCAAAAGCACTGGTGACTTCAACGTCTACCGATTTCTCTTGTTCGGCCTTGTACAGGTCAAACAGAGCGGCGATCTCCGGCAACAGCGGGAGACGGTCGTTTTCGGAAACGACGTTAATGAAGTTCTGTACCTTCACATCAAACTTGTCGCCGCACACGTCAATAAACGTGGCGGCCTTGTCTGCGCTCGTCAGTCGCGGGGCCTTGAGCACGCGCTGCATGGTGTCATCTTGCGACACTGCTGCAGCCAGGCCGAGCATGGCTGACCAAGAGGCCAGTTGCTGGTGGGCCTGGGCGTGCTCGAAGGCTGCCTTAGCGTAAGGTCGGGCCAACGTGGTCAATTCTGCCATGATCGCCCTCGCTTAAATTTCAGCAGCCAGTTTGTTTACCAGCTCCGCGTGCGCGTTTTGATCGATTGTGGCACCCAGGATCTTCTCGGCGCCGCCAACGGCCAGTGCACCCAATTGGGCACGCAGCGCGTCTTTGACACTGTTCAGTTCCTGCTCGATCTCGGCCTGAGCCTGAACCTTCACACGGTCAGCGTCGATACGGGCTTTTTCAACAGCCTCTTCAACGATCTGGTTACCGCGTTTCTTGGCTTGCTCAATGATTTCAGCTGCCTGAGCTTTTGCTTCGCGCAGTTGATGACCCGCTTTCTCTTGGGCCAACTCCAGGTCGCGAGCTGCTCGGCTGGCAGCATCCAGTCCATCCGCGATCTTCTTCTGACGTTCGTGCAAAGCCGCGATGACCGGAGGCCACACGAACTTCATGCAAAACAGTACAAAAATGAAGAACGCAACGGACTGGCCAATCAGGGTTGCATTAATGTTCACGCCAACACCTCGCTCGTTCGTTGCACATCACACCAATTACTCGAAGGTTCGAGCAATTAGCCAGCGAGTTGACCAACGAATGGGTTCGCGAAGGTGAAGAACAGAGCGATACCAACACCGATCATGGTTACGGCGTCGAGCAGACCGGCAACGATGAACATTTTGACTTGCAGCATTGGAACCATCTCTGGCTGACGCGCTGCGCCTTCCAGGAACTTGCCGCCCAACAGGCCGAAACCAATTGCGGTACCCAGTGCGCCCAGGCCGATCAACAGTGCAACAGCGATAGCGGTTAGACCAACTACAGTTTCCATCTTTCCTCCCGACTTTTACGTCGTATGGTTTAGGTTTTTTAGATTTTAAAGCGGTAAAACAAATCGTTTCATAGCCCTGTTCGGGCACCCACTCGTTTGACCGAGTGGGACATCAGACTAGTCGAGACTGGTCTTAATGGTTCTCTTCGTGCGCCATCGACAGGTAAACGATGGTCAGCATCATGAAGATAAACGCCTGCAGGGTGATGATCAGGATGTGGAACACAGCCCACGCCCACTGCAGAACTACGCCCAGGCCGCTAAGCCAGAGCAGACCACTGCCGAACATCACAGCGATCAGAATGAAGACCAGTTCGCCGGCGTACATGTTGCCGAACAGACGCAGTGCCAGAGAGATTGGCTTGGCGATCAGTGTCACGAACTCCAGCAGGAAGTTCACCGGGATCAGCAGGGCTTGAACAAAGATGTTCTTGCTGCCGAAAGGGTGCAGGGTCAGTTCGCCGATGAAGCCGCCGATGCCCTTGACCTTGATGCTGTAGAAAATGATCAACGCGAACACCGACAGGGCCATGCCCAGGGTAGCGTTCGGGTCAGTGGTCGATACGGCACGGAACGGAATGTGCGAATCGCCAGTGATCAGGATGGCCAGCTGAGGAATCCAGTCGACCGGGATCAGGTCGACGGCGTTCATCAGGAAGACCCAGACGAAGATGGTCAGTGCCAACGGTGCAATCACCGGGCTACGGCCATGGAAGCTGTCTTTCACGCTGCCATCGACGAATTCGACCAATACTTCAACGAAGTTCTGCAAAGCACCAGGCTGACCGGAAGTCGCCTTCTTTGCCGCCATGCGGAAAAGAAGAACGAAGATCAGACCCAACGCGACCGACCAGCCGAGAGTATCGACGTGGAAAGCCCAGAAGCCCATTTCTTTGGCTTCTGCTGCGGTATGGGCAAAACCCCACCCGCCAGTTGGGTGCTGACCGAAGGTCAGGTTCTGCAAGTGGTGCTGGATATAGCCCGAAGCGGTTGTCTCTGCCATGGTTGCCTCAAACGCCCTAAGGTCTCGAAAGTCTTGTTCTCATCAGCAGGGGCGCGAACCAGCTGACCAGTTGGGTCAACACGAAGACGCCGAATACAGCTAGCGGCGCCAATGGCTTCACACCTGCAAACGTCAATGCAAAGAGCACTGCCGTCAAAATCAGTTTGCCCGCCTCGCCGGCATAAAAAGACCGGACGATGGCTTGAGCTGCTCGGGCGCCGGAAAACCGAAAAGCCCTGTGAGCGAAATAAACATTGGGTAGCAAGGCTATCAGGCCTCCGCAGAGTCCTGAGTACCCGGCTACGACTCCATGCCAGTACCAAAGCGCCAAAGCGGCCAGTACCAAAACGACAAATTGAGCCAGTAGGACCGGAAAAACTGCCAGGCGATGGAACGGCAAGCGGTTTGGCGTGCGGCTCTCCATCGTTTTTGCTCCCCAATGATCGGCTGCCGGAATTCAATAACTTGGCATAATTTGTGCCGACAAAATGCGCGCAGAGTATAGGGGCGGTTCTGCCCCTATTCAACTGTCAGGTAGTATTTCCGACTGCACGCTACATGAGGAAATGTTTCAGCGAATGTGCGCAAGTACACCTTGAAGCTCGTCGAGGGAGTTGTAACCGATCACCAACTGTCCCTTCCCCTTTTTCCCGTGGCGAATCTGCACCGCAGAGCCTAGGCGCTCAGCCAGACGCTGTTCGAGTCGAGCGATATCCGGGTCCGGCTTTACCGGTTCAGCAGGTTCCTGTTTACCGCTCAACCACTGGCGAACCAGTGCTTCAGTCTGGCGAACAGTCAGCCCCCGTGCGACAACGTGTCGCGCCCCTTCAACCTGTTGATTTTCCGGTAAACCGAGCAAAGCACGTGCATGACCCATTTCCAGGTCGCCGTGGGACAGCATGGTTTTGATGACTTCCGGCAACGCGATCAAGCGTAGCAGGTTGGCCACGGTCACGCGGGATTTGCCCACGGCTTCGGCCACTTGTTGCTGAGTCAGCTGGAATTCCTGCTGCAAACGCTGCAACGCAACCGCTTCTTCGATTGGATTGAGGTCTTCGCGCTGGATGTTCTCGATCAACGCCATGGCGATCGCGGTTTCATCCGGCACATCGCGAACCATCGCCGGGATGGTTTCCTGGCCCGCTTGCTGGCTGGCGCGCCAGCGGCGTTCGCCGGCGATGATTTCGAAGCGACCGCTGCCAATCGGACGAACCACAATCGGCTGCATCACCCCCTGAGCCTTGATCGACTGCGCCAGCTCTTCCAGCGCCTGAGGATCCATATCCCGGCGCGGCTGGTACTTGCCGCGCTGGATCAGGTCCAGGGGCAGATGCTGCAGTTCACGCTGATCGGCCTGCACCGCTTGTTCTTCCAGCGAGCTGACAGTCGGACCACTCAGCAGTGCATCCAGTCCACGTCCGAGACCTCGTTTCTTGACGGCCATGGGGATTCCTTAAGTTGCCTGAGCAGCGGCAGTGCGTGAGTTTTTGCGTTGACGACGAACCATCTCGCCCGCCAATGCCAGATAGGCAATGGCGCCCCGGGATGATTTGTCGTACGCCAGCGCCGGCATGCCATAGCTTGGTGCTTCAGCCAGGCGGATGTTGCGCGGAATCACCGTGTCGTAGAGCTGCTCGCCGAAGTGTTCCTTGAGCTGGGCCGAAACATCGTTCATCAGGCTCAGGCGCGGGTCATACATGGTCCGCAACAGGCCTTCGACTTTCAGGTTCGGGTTCAGCAACTCAGCGATGCGCTTGATGTTATCCACAAGGTCGCTCAAGCCTTCGAGCGCGAAGTACTCGCACTGCATGGGGATGATCACCCCATCAGCGGCGACCAAAGCGTTGAGCGTGAGCATCGACAATGACGGCGGACAGTCGATCAAAATGTAATCGTAGTTTTCACGGATCGGCGCCAACGCACTGCGCAGGCGGCTTTCCTTCATCTGCATTTCCAGCAGGACCACTTCGGCCGCGGTCAGGTCGCGGTTGGCCGGCAGCAGTTGGTAACCGCCGTGCTCGGAGTAGTGCATGGCCTGGGCCAGATCGCATTCGCCGATCAGCAGGTCGTAGACCGAGTTTTCCAGGCCGTGTTTATCCACACCGCTACCCATGGTGGCGTTGCCCTGTGGATCGAGATCGATCAACAGCACCCGACGCTTGGTAGCGACCAGGGAAGCTGCGAGGTTGATGCAGGTGGTGGTCTTGCCCACACCACCCTTTTGGTTCGCTATCGCGAATACCTTAGCCATTCTTGCTTGTGTTCCCAATCATGCCGTGCGGCGCAGTATCAGCAGATGGCGTTGGCCTTGGCAACCGGGTACGGCCAGGGCGTGTTCGCTATCGAGGTGGAAGTCTGCCGGCAATGCTACCAGCTCATCGGCGGGATGAACGCCCTTCATTGCCAGCCAACGTGTTTCGGTGTCGCCGAGGTGGCGAGTCCAGTTGCTGAAGTTCTCCATGCTGCTGAACGCCCGGGAAATGATCCCGTTGAAGGGCTGAGCAGGTTGAAAAGCTTCGACGCGACTGTGGATAACTTGCAGGTTATCCAGTTTGAGTTCGAGTTTGACCTGTGTCAGGAAGCGGGTTTTCTTGCCGTTGCTGTCCAGGCAAGTCACCTGGGACTCAGGAAACAGGATGGCCAACGGAATACCCGGCATGCCCCCACCGCTGCCAACGTCCAGCCAGCGGCCGTTTTCGACGAACGACATCACGCTCAAACTATCGAGCAAGTGACGGGAAACCATTTCATCCGGATCGCGTACGGCGGTCAGGTTGTAAGCCTTGTTCCATTTTATCAACAGGGCCAGATAACCCAGCAGTTGAGCATGCTGGGTTTCTGTCAGCGTGACACCGAGCTGGCGAGCACCTGTGGATAACTCTTCTGCGTGTTGCGAGGTGACCAACGAACTCAAGCGCTTTGCTCCAACTGACGGCCCGCGCCGCGTTTTTTCAAATGAATCATCAACAGCGAAATCGCTGCCGGCGTCACACCCGGGATGCGCGACGCCTGGCCCAAAGTCTCTGGACGGGTCGCACCGAGCTTGCTCTGGATCTCTTTGGAGAGACCGGAAATATTCGTGTAATCGATATCCACAGGCAGTTTTGTGTCTTCGCTGGCCCGCAGACGAGCGATTTCATCCTGCTGGCGATCAATGTAGCCGGCGTATTTGGTCTTGATTTCGACCTGCTCGGCGACTTGTGGATCTTCTGCACCGCCACCGGTCACGGCGATCAGACCAGCGTAGTCGATTTCCGGACGACTCAGCAGGTTGAGCAAGTTGTATTCGTGGGTCAGCGGCGTGCCGAACTTCTCGGAAATCGCATCGCCTTGTTCGGTGCCCGGGCGAACCCAGGTACTTTTCAGGCGTTGCTCTTCCAGCGTGATGCTTTCGCGTTTGGTGCAGAACGCAGCCCAACGCGCGTCATCCACCAGACCCAGTTCGCGACCTTTTTCGGTCAAGCGCAGGTCGGCGTTGTCTTCGCGCAGGATCAGGCGGTATTCGGCGCGGGATGTGAACATCCGATACGGTTCCTGGGTACCCAGGGTAATCAGGTCGTCGACCAATACGCCGATGTACGCTTCGTCGCGACGCGGACACCAGGCATCTTTGCCCTGAGCACGCAGTGCGGCGTTGGCCCCGGCCAGCAAACCCTGGGCGCCGGCTTCTTCGTAACCGGTGGTGCCGTTGATTTGCCCGGCGAAGAACAGACCGCCAATGACTTTGGTTTCCAGGTTGTACTTCAGGTCACGCGGGTCGAAGTAGTCGTATTCGATGGCGTAGCCCGGACGAACGATGTGCGCGTTTTCCATGCCGCGAATCGATTGCACGATCTGCAGTTGCACGTCGAATGGCAGCGATGTGGATATCCCGTTCGGGTACAGCTCGTTAGTCGTCAGGCCCTCCGGCTCGATGAAGACCTGATGGCTGTCCTTGTCGGCAAAGCGATGAATCTTGTCTTCGATCGACGGGCAGTACCGCGGACCGATGCCTTCGATCAACCCGGCATCGGAATACATCGGCGACCGATCCAGGTTGGCGGCAATGATTTCGTGGGTGCGGGCGTTGGTGTGGGTAATCCAGCAGCTGACCTGTTTCGGATGCTGCTCTTTGGAACCCATGAACGACATCACCGGGATCGGTGTATCGCCGGCTTGCTCGGTCATCACCGAGAAATCCACCGAACGACCGTCGATACGCGGCGGCGTACCGGTTTTCAAGCGACCGACGCGCAATGGCAACTCACGCAAACGGTGAGCCAGGGCGATCGACGGCGGATCACCGGCACGGCCACCGGAAAAATTCTGCATTCCGATGTGGATAAGTCCACCGAGGAAGGTGCCAGTGGTCAACACCACGGAATCCGCGAAGAAACGCAGGCCCATTTGGGTGACAACACCGCGCACTTGTTCCTGCTCGACGATCAGGTCGTCCGCAGCCTGTTGAAATATCCACAGGTTCGGCTGGTTTTCGAGAATTTCGCGGACAGCGGCCTTGTACAGAACCCGGTCAGCCTGAGCGCGGGTAGCACGCACGGCCGGGCCTTTGCGGCTGTTCAATACGCGAAATTGAATACCACCTTTATCGGTAGCCATGGCCATCGCGCCGCCGAGGGCATCGATTTCCTTGACCAGATGGCTTTTGCCGATCCCACCGATAGCGGGGTTGCAACTCATGGCACCGAGGGTTTCCACGTTATGCGTCAGCAACAGGGTTTTCGCACCCATGCGTGCTGAGGCCAGTGCTGCCTCGGTACCGGCATGACCGCCGCCGATGACGATCACTTCAAAACGGGAAGGGAAATCCACCACGCACCTCGTGCCTGCTTCAGTTAGGTAATCCGGAATAGGTTGGTCTCAGGTTTTTGGACCTGGTCGGCAAGTATAGGGACTTCGCCCTTCCTAAAGAACCCTTTGCACAAAATTTAACCAGCTGTGGAGAAGTCGCGTTTATAGAAATTAAAAAGAGAGAAATTTATTAAATCTTTGTTTTTATGTTTATTTCTACTGAGCCACCTTTCTGTGGATAGATCGCTACAAGCCTCTATATTCAATGTGTACAGAGATTCAAAACCCTGTGGTCATGTACCAATGAGGCCCTTGGATAACCGGTTTAAGCCTGTGGATGAAAGGGGTGCTTATCCACAGGGGCGGTTATCTTCAGTTTTGAGGCCCTGTTATCAACTGCCCTTAGTGCCAGTTATTCACAGGGCTTAATCCACAGAAAACTGCTAAATGAGCAAATCCAGGACACGGAAAATCCGCTCAAGCAGAAAGAATCGGCTCGGCACTGGAAGAGAATTCAAGAAAGGAGGGAACAGACAGGCACGAATGGCCTGTCTGTGGACAACGGAGAGTCTTATTTACCGATACAGAAGCTGGAAAAGATCCGCCCCAGCAGATCATCGGAGCTGAATGCACCGGTGATTTCACCCAAAGCGTGTTGGGCCTGGCGCAAATCCTCGGCCAACAGTTCGCCGGCACCCGCCAGGGTCAGCTGCGCACGGCCGTGCTCAAGGGAAGCACTGGCGTGACGCAACGCTTCAAGGTGCCGCCTGCGAGCACTGAAGCTGCTTTCCGAGGTCTGTTCGTAGCCCATGCAGGCCTTGAGGTGGTCCCGCAGCAACTCCAACCCTTCACCTGCAGACCTGGCACTCAGGCTGATGGTGACATGGCCATCCTCGCTGACTTCCAGGGCAATGGCTTCGCCCGTGAGGTCTGCCTTGTTACGGATTAGCGTAACTTTCGCCGGGTCGGGACGGATTTCCAGAAATTCAGGCCATAACGCGAACGGATCAAGAGCCTCAGGAGCGGTGGCATCGACTACCAAAAGGACTCGATCAGCCTCACCAATCGCTTTCAGCGCCCGTTCGACGCCGATTTTTTCCACCTGGTCATCGGTGTCTCGAAGACCTGCGGTGTCGACCACGTGCAGCGGCATGCCATCGATGTGGATATGTTCACGGAGAATGTCCCGGGTAGTGCCGGCAATCTCGGTCACGATAGCGGCTTCACGACCGGCCAGTGCATTCAACAGGCTGGATTTACCGGCATTTGGCCGCCCGGCGATCACCACGGTCATCCCGTCTCGCAGCAAGGCACCCTGCCCGGCTTCACGCAGCACTGTGGATAATTCGTCGCGCACTTTGTCGAGCATGCTCAGTACGTGGCCATCGGCGAGGAAATCGATTTCTTCTTCCGGGAAGTCGATCGCCGCTTCGACATAGATGCGCAGGCCAATCAGTTGCTCGGTGAGGTTATGCACACGCTCGGAAAATGCGCCTTGCAAGGAACGCAGGGCATTTCGTGCAGCTTGTGCAGAACTCGCCTCGATCAAGTCGGCGATGGCCTCGGCCTGAGCCAGATCGAGCTTGTCATTGAGGAACGCGCGCTCGCTGAATTCACCCGGCCGGGCCAGACGACAGCCCAGTTCCAGGCAACGCTTGAGCAGCATATCCAGAACGATCGGCCCTCCGTGCCCCTGCAGTTCAAGCACATCTTCGCCAGTGAACGAGTTCGGCCCCGGAAAATACAGGGCGATGCCTTGATCCAGCACCTCATCGTTTTCACTGAGGAACGGGCCGTAGTGGCCAAATCTTGGCTTGAGTTCACGACCGCTGAAGGCCTTGGCCGCAACACTTGCCAGTGGCCCGGAAATACGGACGATGCCCACACCGCCGCGACCTTGAGCGGTGGCGACGGCTGCGATGGTTTCACGAGGAACGCTCATAAAGCGGTATCCAGACAAAAGTGACAGATAGCAAAACGCCCCACTAGGGGGCGTTTTGAGTGGTTATCCACAGAGTAAGTTACGCCTCGGCTTTTTTGGCAGCCGCTTCGATCTTACGCGTGATGTACCACTGTTGGGCGATCGACAATACGTTGTTCACTACCCAGTACAGCACCAGACCGGCCGGGAACCACAGGAAGAAGAAGGTGAAGATGATTGGCATCATTTTCATGACCTTCGCCTGCATCGGATCCGGAGGAGTCGGGTTCAACTGCTGCTGGATGAACATGGTTACGCCCATGATGATCGGCAGAATGAAGAACGGATCCTTGATCGACAGGTCAGTAATCCACAGCATGAACGGCGCTTGGCGCATTTCGACGCTTTCCAGCAGAACCCAGTACAGCGAAAGGAAAACCGGCATCTGCACGAGGATTGGCAAGCAACCACCCAGCGGATTGATCTTTTCTTTCTTGTACAGCTCCATCATGGATTGCGACATTTTCTGCCGGTCGTCGCCATGTTGCTCTTTCAGCGCGGCCAGTTTCGGTGCCACTGCACGCATGCGCGCCATGGATTTGTAGCTGGCAGCCGACAGCGGGAAGAAAATCCCTTTGATCAGCATGGTCAGGAAGATGATCGACCAGCCCCAGTTACCGACGATTGCGTGGATGTGTCCCAGCAGCCAGAAGATGGGTTGGGCGATGAACCAAAGAATGCCGTAATCGACGGTCAGTTCCAGACCTGGGGACAATTCTTTCAGCACAGCCTGGCTTTTCGGACCCGCATACAGAACAGCACTGGTTTCGGCTTTTGCACCTGGCGCAACGCTCATTGCCGGGCCGGTATAACCGATGATGTAGTTGCCTTTGCTGTCTTTACGGGTCTGGACGATATTGTTTTCGCCCTTGGCCGGGATCCATGCGGTCACGAAGTAGTGCTGCAACCAGGCAACCCAACCACCGGTGACGGTTTCCTTGAGCTGAGCCTTGTCCATGTCGCTCATCGACACTTTCTTGTACGGCTCGTTACTTGTCCACAGGGCAGCACCGAGGTAAGTCGCGGTACCGGTGGCGGTGGTCGAGGAAGGATCGCCGCTTGCGTCACGCTTGAGTTGCGCGAACATCGCACCAGACCAGGGCTGCGCACTCTGGTTGTCGATCAGGTAGGAAACGGTTACGTCGTACAGGCCACGTTTCACGGTGAAACGCTTGATGTAGTTGACGCCGTCCTTGCTGAACTTCAGGTCTGCGACCAATTGGTCCTGACCGTCAGCCAGTTGATAAATCTTCTTCTCCGAGGAGTAAACCGGGCGACCGGCAGGACTGGCGTCCGGACCGTTGGTGCCGATCAAACCGCTTTGAGCCAGATAAGTCCGCTCGTTGCCGTTATCGAACAACTGGAATGGAATTTCCGGATGGTCCTGGCGACGTGGATACAGCGGCAGCGTCAACTGCGCAACATCACCACCTTGTGGATCGATTGCCAGGTTGAGCACATCCGTTTTGATCTGGATGAGGTCTTTGCTTGCAGCTACTGGTGTTTCAGCAGGTGCAGTTGCACTGGTATCGCTTGGGGCGCGGGGAATGTCGTCACTGACAGAAGCATTATTGCCAGTCGCCGTATCCGGTAGGCCCGGTGCGGTAGTACTGGAAGCAACATTCTGAGTCGGCAGGGCAGCCTGGCCATAGTCCTGGTTCCATTTAAGAACCATAACGTAGGACACGATTGCCAGGGCGACGATCAGGATCGTGCGTTTGATATCCATGATTACTCGGCCATCGAAGAAGAACGGGAGGTAGGGATAGATGGAACCGGGTCATAACCACCGGGATTCCACGGATGACAGCGACCTAAACGACGAAAGGCCAGCCAGCCACCGCGCAGAAGACCATGATTTTCTATGGCTTCATACGCGTAGCAGGAACAACTGGGGTAGAAACGACAGTGACTGGCCATCAGAGGACTAATGGCATAGCGATAAAACTGGATCGGAACGAGTGCCAGTTTACGCATCGGGACTGTCTACCCCTACAGTTTCGGTTTTGACTGCTGGTACCGGCGTGCTGCGTGCCAGACGCTTCCAGAGTTTGCCGAAATGCTGAATCAATTCGGGGTTTTCTACGTCACCCAAACCTTTGCGCGCGACGATAACGATGTCCCAGCCGGCCAGTGAGTCCTGGTTCAGACGGAACGATTCGCGCATCAGACGTTTGAGGCGATTGCGCTCGACGGAGAGCTTTACGCTCTTTTTCCCGATAACCAACCCGAGACGGGGGTGATCAAGATCGTTGTTGCGCGCAAGGAGCAGGAGATTTTTCCCCGGAACCTTGCCGGTAGGGGAGTCAAAGACGGCCTTGAAATGCCGGGGAGTAAGCAGACGCTTTTCCCGACTGAAGTCCTGACTCACCTCCAGTGCCGGATTATCAAACTGCCAGACGCGCACGACCTTTGGCGCGACGACGCGACAGGACGGCACGACCGTTCTTGGTAGCCATGCGAGCACGGAAACCGTGGGTACGAGCGCGTTTGATAGTGCTTGGTTGGAAAGTACGTTTCATTGTCGTGTTACCTGGTTCGTCCACAACGGGCCGGAATGGCCCCCGTTTTAAGAGACCGGGGATTCTAGAGAAAGCAAGCCTCTAGGTCAATTTCCAACCAGCGTTTCCTTATAAATAGATCTCTGGGCGTTTTTCCTGTCGAGCTCCTTGGCTAGATATAGAAATTAAGAAGGAAAGTATTTAAAGCTTTTCTGTAAAGCTTATAAAAGCTAGGGGCACGATCATCTGTGGATAACTGCCATCAGCCCTTTAAAGCCGTGATGTACAGAGAATGACAACTACGGTGGAAAACGGTGGTAACCCTGTGCTGCGCTGTCGGATAAGCTGTGTGTGAAAGAGCTACTTATCCACAAGGCGGTTATCCACCGAGTTTCCCCCCCAGTTGTGCAACGACCTTAGACCCGGTTATCCACAGAGCTTATGCACAGACCGCTGGTCGTCTTTTTTTCGTATAAATCACCGATTCTTCATAGGAGGTGCACAACCTTCGTGTGGATAAGTCGGGGCTTGGTCGGCTACAATGGCCGCTTGTTTTTGCCTCACCGGCTTTCAACTTAGGGGATATCCGTGTCAGTGGAACTTTGGCAGCAGTGCGTGGAGCTTTTGCGCGATGAGCTGCCTGCCCAACAATTCAACACTTGGATCCGTCCACTACAGGTCGAAGCCGAAGGCGACGAGTTGCGTGTCTACGCACCGAATCGTTTTGTTCTCGACTGGGTCAACGAAAAGTATCTGGGCCGCGTTCTTGAGCTTCTGGATGAGCATGGCAATGGCCTGGCGCCGGCGCTGTCCTTATTAATAGGAAGCAAACGCAGTTCGGCACCACGTGCCGCCCCGAATGCTCCGCTGGCCGCTGCTGCTTCTCAGGCGCAAGCCGTTCAAGCACCTGTCAGCGCCCCGGCGCCATCCCACGCCGCTCCGACCAAGCGTGCGACACAAAAAGTTGCCGAGGTTAATGAAGAGCCATCGCGCGACAGCTTCGACCCGATGGCCGGAGCCAGTTCGCAACAAGCTCCGATTCGTGCCGAACAGCGTACGGTGCAAGTGGAAGGCGCGCTCAAGCACACCAGCTACCTCAACCGCACCTTCACTTTCGAAAACTTCGTCGAGGGCAAGTCCAACCAACTGGCCCGGGCTGCGGCCTGGCAAGTGGCGGACAATCCAAAGCACGGTTACAACCCGCTCTTCCTTTATGGTGGCGTCGGCTTGGGTAAAACCCACTTGATGCACGCTGTGGGTAACCACCTGTTAAAGAAAAATCCGAATGCCAAGGTTGTGTACCTGCATTCCGAGCGTTTCGTGGCCGACATGGTCAAGGCCTTGCAGCTGAACGCCATCAACGAGTTCAAGCGCTTCTACCGTTCGGTGGATGCGTTGCTGATCGATGACATTCAGTTCTTCGCCCGCAAGGAACGTTCACAGGAAGAATTTTTCCACACCTTCAACGCTCTGCTTGAAGGTGGCCAGCAGGTCATTCTCACCAGTGACCGCTACCCGAAAGAAATCGAAGGCCTTGAAGAGCGCCTCAAATCCCGCTTCGGCTGGGGCCTGACGGTAGCCGTCGAGCCGCCGGAACTGGAAACCCGCGTGGCGATCCTGATGAAAAAGGCCGACCAGGCCAAAGTCGATCTGCCCCATGACGCTGCGTTCTTCATTGCCCAGCGTATTCGTTCCAACGTTCGTGAGCTGGAAGGCGCGCTCAAGCGCGTGATCGCCCACTCGCACTTCATGGGCCGCGATATCACCATCGAGTTGATTCGCGAATCCCTGAAAGATCTGTTGGCACTGCAAGACAAACTGGTCTCTGTGGATAACATTCAGCGCACCGTCGCCGAGTACTACAAGATCAAGATCTCCGACTTGTTGTCCAAACGTCGTTCGCGTTCGGTCGCTCGTCCGCGTCAGGTTGCCATGGCGTTGTCCAAAGAACTGACCAACCACAGCCTGCCGGAAATCGGCGATGTGTTTGGCGGCCGGGACCACACGACTGTTTTGCACGCCTGCCGCAAGATCAACGAACTTAAGGAATCCGACGCGGACATCCGCGAGGACTACAAGAACCTGCTGCGTACACTGACCACTTGATGAACACCAGCGCAGCTTATTAAGGCAAGGGACTAGACCATGCATTTCACCATTCAACGCGAAGCCCTGTTGAAACCCCTGCAACTGGTCGCAGGCGTCGTCGAGCGCCGACAGACCTTGCCGGTGCTCTCCAACGTGCTGCTGGTTGTCGAAGGCCAGCAATTGTCGCTGACCGGTACCGACCTGGAAGTCGAGCTGGTCGGTCGTGTACAACTCGAAGAGCCTGCCGATCCAGGTTCCATCACTGTGCCTGCGCGCAAGCTGATGGATATCTGCAAAAGCTTGCCCAACGATGCGCTGATCGACATCAAGGTCGACGAGCAGAAGCTTGTGGTGAAGGCCGGCCGTAGCCGCTTCACCCTGTCGACCCTGCCGGCCAATGACTTCCCGACGGTGGAAGAAGGCCCAGGCTCGTTGACGTGCAGCCTCGAGCAAAGCAAGTTGCGTCGCCTGATCGAACGCACCAGCTTCGCCATGGCCCAGCAGGATGTGCGTTATTACCTCAACGGCATGCTGCTGGAAGTTTCCGAAGGCATCATCCGCGCCGTGGCCACCGATGGTCACCGTCTGGCCATGTGCTCGATGAAGGCTGATATCGGTCAACCGGACCGTCACCAGGTCATCGTGCCACGTAAAGGTATCCTTGAATTGGCGCGCCTGCTGACCGAGCCGGACGGCATCGTCAGCATCGTCCTGGGTCAACACCACATTCGTGCGACCACTGGCGAGTTCACCTTCACCTCGAAACTGGTCGATGGCAAATTCCCGGATTACGAGCGTGTTCTGCCCAAAGGTGGCGACAAGCTGGTTCTCGGCGATCGTCAGGCCCTGCGTGAAGCCTTCAGCCGTACCGCAATTCTGTCCAACGAGAAGTACCGCGGCATTCGTCTGCAGCTGGCCAATGGTCAGCTAAAGATCCAGGCGAACAACCCGGAACAGGAAGAAGCGGAAGAAGAAGTCGGCGTTGAGTACAACGGCGGCAATCTGGAAATCGGCTTCAACGTGAGTTATCTGCTCGACGTACTGGGCGTGATGACCACTGAGCAGGTTCGTTTGATCCTGTCCGACTCCAACAGCAGCGCGCTGGTGCAAGAGTCCGACAACGACGACTCGGCCTACGTTGTCATGCCGATGCGTCTGTAATCATGCTCAGCAGAAGCTAGATGTCCTTAAGTCGCGTCTCGGTCACCGCGGTGCGCAATCTGCACCCGGTGACCTTCTCCCCCTCCCCCGAATCAACATTCTTTACGGCGCCAACGGCAGCGGCAAAACCAGTGTTCTGGAAGCCATTCACCTGCTGGGGCTTGCCCGTTCGTTTCGTAGCACCCGCCTGTTACCGGTTATCCAATACGAGCAGCTCGCCTGTACGGTGTTCGGTCAGGTGGAGCTGGCCGAGGGTGGGCACAGTGCTTTGGGAATCTCCCGCGACCGCCAAGGGGAGTTCCAGATTCGCATCGATGGACAGAACGCCCGGAGCGCAGCGCAACTGGCGGAAATCCTGCCACTGCAGTTGATCAACCCCGACAGTTTCCGCTTGTTGGAAGGCGCTCCCAAGATTCGCCGACAGTTTCTCGACTGGGGTGTGTTCCACGTGGAACCACGATTCATGTCTACCTGGCAGCGCTTGCAGAAGGCCCTGCGCCAGAGAAACTCTTGGCTGCGGCATGGTACACTTGACGCCGTTTCGCAAGCAGTTTGGGACAGGGAACTGTGCCAGGCCAGCGCTGAAATTGATGAATACCGCCGCGCTTATATCAAAGCCTTGAAACCAGTCTTTGAACAGACCTTGAGCGAACTGGTTGAGCTCGAGGGTTTAACGCTCAGCTATTACCGAGGTTGGGACAAAGACCGAGAGCTGAGTGCAGTGCTCGCCGGGTCCCTTCAGCGGGATCAGCAAATGGGCCATACCCAGGCCGGACCACAGCGTGCTGATTTGCGTCTTAGATTGGGCGCACACAACGCCGCGGACATCTTGTCTCGCGGTCAGCAGAAGCTGGTGGTCTGTGCATTGCGGATTGCCCAAGGGCACTTGGTCAGCCAGGCCCGACGCGGCCAGTGTATTTATCTGGTGGATGACCTGCCGTCCGAACTGGACGAGCACCACCGCCGCGCGCTTTGCCGCTTGCTGGAAGACTTACGCTGCCAGGTGTTTATCACCTGTGTAGATCACGAATTATTGAGGGAAGGCTGGCAGACGGAAACGCCAGTCGCTCTGTTCCACGTGGAACAGGGCCGTATCACCCAGACCCACGACCATCGGGAGTGAAGGCATTGAGCGAAGAAAATACGTACGACTCAACGAGCATTAAAGTGCTGAAAGGCCTGGATGCCGTACGCAAACGTCCCGGTATGTACATTGGTGACACCGACGATGGCAGCGGTCTGCACCACATGGTCTTCGAGGTAGTCGACAACTCCATCGATGAAGCGCTCGCTGGCCACTGTGACGACATCAGCATCATCATCCACCCGGACGAATCCATCACCGTTCGCGACAACGGTCGTGGTATCCCGGTAGACGTGCACAAAGAAGAAGGCGTCTCGGCAGCCGAGGTCATCATGACCGTGCTGCACGCCGGCGGTAAATTTGACGACAACTCCTACAAAGTATCCGGCGGTCTGCACGGTGTAGGCGTCTCGGTTGTGAACGCCCTGTCCGAAGAACTGGTCTTGACCGTTCGCCGCAGCGGCAAAATCTGGGAACAGACCTACATTCACGGTGTTCCAAAAGAGCCGATGAAAATCGTCGGCGAGAGTGAAACCACCGGCACCCAGATCCACTTCAAACCGTCCGACCTGACCTTCAAGAACATCCACTTCAGTTGGGACATCCTGGCCAAGCGGATTCGTGAACTGTCCTTCCTCAACTCCGGTGTCGGCATCGTCCTCAAGGATGAGCGCAGTGGCAAGGAAGAGCTGTTCAAGTACGAGGGCGGCCTGCGTGCGTTCGTTGAATACCTGAACACCAACAAGACCCCGGTCAACCAGGTGTTCCACTTCAACATCCAGCGCGAAGACGGCATCGGCGTGGAAATCGCCTTGCAGTGGAACGACAGCTTCAACGAGAACCTGTTGTGCTTCACCAACAACATTCCACAGCGCGATGGCGGTACTCACCTGGTGGGTTTCCGTTCCGCGCTGACGCGTAACCTGAACACCTACATCGAAGCTGAAGGTCTGGCGAAGAAGCACAAAGTCGCGACCACCGGTGACGATGCCCGTGAAGGCCTGACCGCGATCATCTCGGTGAAAGTGCCGGATCCGAAGTTCAGCTCCCAGACCAAAGACAAGCTGGTTTCTTCCGAAGTGAAGACCGCGGTCGAACAGGAAATGGGCAAGTACTTCTCCGACTTCCTGCTGGAAAACCCGAACGAAGCCAAGCTTGTCGTCGGCAAGATGATCGACGCGGCTCGCGCTCGTGAAGCGGCGCGTAAAGCCCGTGAGATGACTCGTCGTAAAGGCGCGCTGGATATCGCCGGCCTGCCTGGCAAACTGGCTGACTGCCAGGAAAAAGACCCTGCCCTTTCCGAACTGTACCTCGTGGAAGGTGACTCTGCTGGCGGCTCCGCCAAGCAGGGACGCAACCGTCGGACCCAGGCCATCCTGCCTCTCAAGGGCAAGATCCTGAACGTCGAGAAGGCGCGCTTCGACAAGATGATCTCTTCGCAGGAAGTGGGCACCTTGATCACCGCGCTGGGCTGTGGCATTGGCCGCGATGAGTACAACATCGCGAAGCTGCGTTATCACAACATCATCATCATGACCGATGCTGACGTCGACGGTTCGCACATCCGTACCCTGCTGCTGACCTTCTTCTTCCGTCAGTTGCCGGAGCTGATCGAGCGCGGCTACATCTACATCGCCCAGCCACCGCTGTACAAGGTCAAGAAAGGCAAGCAAGAGCAATACATCAAAGACGACGACGCCATGGAAGAGTACATGACGCAGTCGGCCCTGGAAGATGCGAGCCTGCACCTGAACGAGGAAGCACCGGGCATTTCCGGACCGGCCCTCGAGCGTCTGGTGAATGACTTCCGTCTGGTAATGAAGACGCTCAAGCGTCTGTCGCGCCTGTATCCACAGGAGCTGACCGAGCACTTCATCTACCTGCCTGCCGTCAGCCTGGAGCAACTCTCCGATCACGCAGCGATGCAGGATTGGATGGCCCAGTACGAAGTGCGCCTGCGCACCGTCGAGAAGTCCGGCCTGGTTTACAAAGCCAGCCTGCGTGAAGACCGTGAACGTAACGTCTGGTTGCCTGAGGTCGAACTGATCTCCCATGGCCTGTCGAACTACGTCACCTTCAACCGCGACTTCTTCGGCAGCAACGATTACAAGACTGTTGTTTCTCTGGGCGCTCAGCTGAGCACCTTGCTGGACGACGGCGCGTATATCCAGCGTGGCGAGCGCAAGAAGCCGGTCACCGAGTTCAAGGAAGCCCTTGAATGGCTGATGGCCGAAAGCACCAAGCGTCACACCATCCAGCGATACAAAGGTCTGGGTGAGATGAACCCGGATCAGCTGTGGGAAACCACCATGGACCCAAGTCAGCGCCGGATGCTCAAAGTGACCATCGAAGACGCCATTGGCGCGGACCAGATCTTCAACACCCTGATGGGTGATGCGGTCGAGCCTCGTCGTGACTTCATCGAAAGCAACGCCCTGGCGGTTTCCAACCTGGACTTCTGATCCAGTGTCGGCTCACAAAATAGATGCAAAATCTCACAAATAAATGAGTCAGGCCCACCATAACGGTGGGTCTGCCGGAGCCCAGCGCAGAGCGCTGGCTTTTTTTTGCACAAATTTTGTAAATACCTATTTGATTCTCGGAAGAATCTACGTCTCTCACAAATTCATGAAACTGCTTGCCGGAGTTGGAGGATGCAATAGGCGTCACTACTATCGGTAAAGGTAAATTGCTAGCGGCATAGTCAAGATCACCGGGCGGCGATTAAGTGTCCAGTCGATGACTTCATTGCGAAAATAAACTGTTTTCATAATATAAATAATACATATTAGCTTTTCGTTTTATTTATATGAGAGAGACCTATTTTCTTTTAAGAAGCTCCGCGCATAACTAGCGGATCTATATTAACAGCATCACACGTAAAGATAATACCGGAGCTGCAACTTTGTTCGCTGTTTGTATTATGTTTTGGTGTTATGAGGGTGAGGAGTTTTAGCTGTTTTTGTGCTGTTTTTTGTGGATTTTGGTTTCTGACTGGCTTAGTATTTCTCGGTTAATTAGGGTTATTTTTATAGGGCTACGGAATTAAAAAAAACGTCTTAGAGTACTTGTAGAGGTCATCAACCCCCTGTGTACAGCAGGCGTCGTGAACGGTTGACCGTACGAGGTCCAGGATATCGAAAATTAAAACTAGCGTGAGCTGCCAAGCATATGATGCCTGGTTACTGGATAGGATAAGGGTAATGAAAATCGGAGGTGTGAAATGTAAAAACGCGATCAAAACCTGAGGGTTTTGACCGCGCCTACAAATGCGATGTTGCTGGCTTGGAATCCGCAATTTCTGCTTTTTTTTGGCGCTTGTCAATCCTCCCTCATCACTTTGACTTTAGCGAGGCCTCTCGACGGGACAGTGTTGCCTGTCGATTGAGCCCCTGAGTTCCACAGTGTGCTTGGTATTCCAAGCGCAGCGGTGGCGCTCGTCTGTGGAGGTTGCAATGGCAGTCCGTACGGTTGTTACACGCAGTTCATGTCACTTCAGGGGGTACTTCCCTTCCCTGAAAAATGGCCATCCCGTTCCCTGGGAATCTCAGCTTGAAGGCGGTTTTTTTCGCTTGCTTGAGCTGTCTCCGCTAGTCCGTAGTTACAGCGTTCAGCCTAGCCGAGAGAAGATCAGGATGGATGGTTCCTACGTGAAATACTTTCCTGATATTTGTGCGGTCCTTGAGGATGGTCGTGAATGGTGGTTTGAGGTAAAGCCCGAAAAGCGTCTGCTCGTACACAGTGTTAAGGCAAAAATCGCTGCTGCCACCGCACATTTTGCTGAAACGAATCGTAATTTTTCCGTCGTTACAGATGAATTGATCTGGGCAGATACGCTGTCAGAGAACCTGCAAGAGGTCCTTTATCACCGTCGAGGTCCCTTCCTTACTCAGCCAGAACGGTTGGAGACTCAATCAAAGCTTGAGATGAGCCAGCCAAAGGATCTGAGTGAGCTTTGCTCGGTTTTTGGTGACGCGGCTGCGTGGCGTTTGCTTGGATTGGGTGTTGTTGGTGTCGACCTCGAACAGTCGATCACGCCTCAGACAGAGATATTCCTAACAGGAGGGCACCGTCATGCAGACTTTCTCTCTTAAATTACAGTTGTCGATTGCTATCAACGGCAATCCGATGACATTACATAGACGCTTAATCGATCGACGCTTGCTGTTTGTTGATCAATACGGCGAGTATTTAAAGCTCACTGAAAGCGAATTTTATCTAGGCTATGAAAATCAAGAGATTGAAATAAGCGCTGAGCAACCGTATCTGGGAGAGATCCCTTATTTCAGAAATGTCCAAGCGGACCTAACATGCTTTCCTGTGTTACATGCAGACGAAGCGATGAGGCGACGCAAGTATTTGGATTGTTTGGTGGAAGCAAACGGGAAAAAACTACCTAGTCGGGAAGTGATTGCTGAAGCAGTAAAAAAAGTCGCACTGGAACTAGGAGAACCGCGAACCCCGTCCGTCAGTACTGTCAGAAGGTGGTTTGCACGGTATATTGGAAATGATGTTATACGGTTGGTGCCAAAGCATAATAAAAAAGGAAGAAAGAGTCTTCTTGTTAATGAGTTAGAAGAGTTGCTTCAGGATGTAATAAACACGGAATATCTCAAGCTAGAACGTCCGCCCGTCATTAAGGTAGTGTCCGAGTTCCACGATAGGATTGATGCTATTAATGCGCAGCGTCTTCCGTCTCAAAGGATGCGCAAACCTTGTGAGATGACCATCCGCCGATACGTAGACAAGCTAGATCCTTATGAGGTGGATGTGGCTCGCCTCGGCAAGCATGCCGCAAACAAGAAGCACCGCATTGCCATGGGAGAGCTCATGGTTTCTCGAATTCTCGATCGATGGGAAATCGACCATACCCTTTTGGATGTGTTGCTAACTGATCCCGAAACTGGGCTGGTTATAGGCCGCCCCTACCTCACTGTTGTTCTGGACAGGTGTTCCAGGATGATCATGAGTTTTTTGCTGCACTTCTCGGCGCCCAATACGGAAAGCGTGCTGAGGGTCATTGAGCGTGCCATTCGACCTAAAGCTGCATGGGTGGCTCGTTTCCCCAAGGTCAAAAGTGAATGGCGTGCTCACGGAATGCCATTGCGCATCGTTCCGGATAATGCCGCTGAGTTTCACGCTGACGATGTAATTTCGGGCTTCAATGAGCTAGGGATCGAGATCATGTATCCGCGCTCCAGGGGACCTGAGATGAAAGGAGCCGTTGAGCGGTTCTTTGGAACGCTGAACACAGGATTGATACATCAGATCCCAGGGACGACCTTTTCTAATGTACAGCAGCGAGGCGATTACCCTTCTGAAGCCAACGCATGTCTTACGCTGCCGGATCTAGAGGAGAAATTGGTTCGTTGGATTGTGGATATCTACCATCAACGTCCCCATCGCGGTCTCTCAAACAGTACACCAGCCCTGATTTGGTTAGCAAAAGAGGCGCGCCGACAAGTTAGGCTACCCACTGATCTAGATTCTCTTGAGTGTGTTCTGGCTCGTCGAAAATCGGTGAATGTTCACCATTACGGCATTGAGCTCGCAGGGCATATGTACCACTCCCCTGAATTGGCTGAGCTACGGCTTCGTTTAAAACCTGGAGAAAAAATCCAGGCTCGTTACCGTGACGAACTCGGGCACATTTGGGTTCACGATCAGATGAGGAATGTCTTTATCCAAGTCTCGGCGAAGGACAAGCGGCTGATAGGTATGAGCCGCGACCTGTACGTAGCGGCCAAAAAGAATCTCCGTGAAAGCGGTAACACCCAGCCTGACTTCGACGCGATTCACCAAGCCTATCGCGACATCATGACGGATATAGAAGGGGCTCGGCATTCGCACAAGCTGCGTAAACGCCGTGCAGCGGCAAAGGCGAGACTGGATAAAGAAGGTCGCTCGGCCAATGTCTCATTTGTCCCCAGCGTTGATTCGCAATTGTCTTGGCTCAAATTGTTCGACGACGCTCCGGCAGTAGCAGGATTTGCTGTGAGCAATCGGGTATCTCGCAAGGAGAATGGTCATGATCCTCGAAGCTAGTTCCCATATGCCCTTGTCCCTTCGCCAGCATTTTGTAATGAGTCCCCAGGCCGATCGGACACTCAAACGGTTGACTGAGATTTACGAGGATCCGCTAGGGACGAATACGAGCAGAGGTTTGCTGATCTTGGGCCCGAGTGGTGTGGGCAAAAGCACCGTGATCGACGAGTTCGTAAAAGCCGTTTCCCGCGATCAATTCGTCCCGGGCAAAAAGCTGCCAATACTGGTCGTAGAAATCCCAGCCGAGCCGACCAAAAAGACGGTGGCCGCTGCCTTGCTAAAGGCATTGAATGATCCGTTTGCTGATGCACAAAGTCACTCTGCCGAATTCAAACTTTCTCGAGTCGTCTCCCTGTTATCGACCCTTCGCGTTGAGATGGTGATTTTGGATGAGGCGCAGCACCTGGTTGATCACAAACGAACCAGTACAGGGGTTCATGAGGCAGCAGACTGGGTCAAAAGTCTGATGAACCGAACTAGCATCGCCTATGTGCTTGTTGGTTTAAGGACACTTGAGCGACTGCCACGGGCTAACGAACAGTTCAGAAGGCGTTTTTCGGCGGCGCTGGACTACGATCGCTTTCAATTAACCGAATCAAAATGGGTTCACTTTTACACACTGTTGAAGGTGCTTCATGGTTTGTTGCCGGTTCCGGCAATTGATTTCACGACTGAGCAGATGGTACAGCGGCTGCACCATGCTTCATTTGGAGTCATCGATTACCTGGACAAAATCCTGGATCGGGCCACTTGGCTGGTCAAGGACAAGGGGGAGCAAGGCATCACCATGGCGGTGCTTTCTGAAGCCTTTCAGGATGAGGTGTGGAACAACGCTCCCGAAGATCGTAATCCGTTCAGCGCACGTTTCGACTTCAAACCGTTGATCGGTCATTTCGAGCCGTTCGAAGACTACGATAAATAAAAGCGCCCAAGGAGCGCCCTACGGGCGCTCCTTGGGCGGCTATACGAATCTGTAGTTTCGAACTTCTGGGTTTTGAAAAATGTTTGGTCTGTTGATAAATCTCAAACCTTCCCCCGATGAAAGTCTCCAGGGGTATTTAAGCCGACTGGCAGGAGTCAACGGTTTGCTTGGTAAAGACCTATTCGCGGCATTCCTGGGGGGCAAAGATGAATGTGTAAACGACTGGATTGAGCAAGGTGGGTTTCCTCCAAGTTGGGCTCCGGTTTCTTCGGAACTCAGGCGTCCTACAGCTAAAGCCCTTAAGGTCTGGTCGTTAAATGATAAGAAATACTGCCCGAACTGTTTAGCCGAGCACGGCTATTGGAGGGAGGCTTGGGATCTGACATTGGTGACAACGTGCACAGTGCACAACCTAGTCCTGAAAAGTACCTGTCCCGAATGTGGCGGTCGACTTAACTCAGATGCGATGCAGGGCCACAGTTGCAGTACCTGTACCCACTCACTGACCCAGCTTCGTCAGATTGAAGCACCTGCCGATGAAGGAAGCCTATGGCTGACGTCGGCTCTTATGGCGCGAATCTCTCCAGATACTCCCAAAGCAGAGGGTTTAGAAGGATTGTCTTTGGAGAAGCTTCATGCTTTAGCGACACGGCTCGCCGTGCGCAGCGTCAGACCAGAACGTGCGAAGCCGATGAAGGTTGCGGGCACCGGAGCGATTGAAGTTGCACAACCATTAGCAAAAGCGGCTGGTGAGATTTTGATGAACTGGCCTCAAGGCTTTTGGGACTTGCTCAACGATTTGCGCCTAACCAGGACAAGCGAGCTCGGTTGGAAGCTAACCTCTGCTCTTGGTCCGCTCTACGGCGACATTTTCATTGGGTTGAAGGCAAAGTGTTTTGATTTTGTTCGTGCAGAATTTGAGAATTATTTGCAAAAAAGCTGGGACGCGCCGTTAGCGAAGAGGAATCGTTTGTTGAGTGAACAGACAGTTTTACAGCACCGGTGGGTTTCGATGGGAGCAGCTGCGGCCTTGGCAGGAACACATAAATCTTATGTGGAGAGAATGCTGGCATCTGGAAAGTTGGATAGCAGGGCTTTTACTCATCCTAGCGGTCGCGTTTCAAAGATTGTGGACATACACCAGGTTCGTGCCATTTCTGATCGCATGGAAAAAGCCCAGTGCTTGAAGGATACGGCGCAAACGTTGTGTCTGAGCGAGAGTAGAGTTCGCCAATTATTGTCCGCGTCGACGATCAAATTTTACGGCGGGCCTCCAGTCCGTGGCGAAAAGTGGCTTGTTGACCAAGATTCACTAGTCGCTTTACGTCCACCATCCATCCGAGTACCAACGGATGATGATTATCTGACGCTTGCGTATGCGGCCAAGCACTATTTGCCGACTGGCCGCGGCTTGGTTGAGTTGATCAAGGCGGTTCAAGCGGGTGAGGTTCAGGTATATGGCGAACACTTGGACGAGATATCTGTTGGGCAGTGGCTTATCCGGAAAGCAGACTTAGCGAACTGGATTCCTAATGACCTCCGGCGCCCCTTCGCAAGATCGTTGGTGACGATTTGCGAGGCTGCTGAACTTCTAGGTGTCAAACAAGAGGTCGCCTATGCATTGGTGCGCGAAAGTATTTTGCCCACCGTTACCTGTCCAACGGGAAGATCCATTGCCAAAATGGTCAGGTTGCGCGCTGTAATGCGATTCAAGCGCGGTTACGTTTTGGGTACCGAGCTGTCAAATCTGCTGAAAATATCGCCAAAGCACGTTCTGGAAAAGCTTCGGAACAACGGTTTCAAACCCGTTGCTGGGCCGACGATTATTAGATCGCCATGTAGACAGTACATTTGGAAGCGAAGCATCAAACTGGTTCACTGGGTAACTATTGAAAGTGATAATCCACTAGCTGGCGGCGATGTGCCTCCTGCCACATTTGTAAGTCCGTAAAGCGATTCACCTTAGCCCTCGGCCAATAGCCACGCGTTGGTGCATGCAGCCAGATGCCCGAGGGGACTTTGGTGATTCACGGGCTACTACCTCGACAAGCTTGGGGTAATTATCAAAGAGATCAAATGGCACCTTAAAGCACCATGGGATGGCGATCAGCCGCAGCGCCCACTAGCAATGCAATTCAAGGTACATTTACGCCTATCAATAAGATCAGCACTGCTGGGATCGAGCGATCATGCCGGCTTGAAAGGGAATTGAGGTATGGACAAAAAGTCGCTTACCGAGCGGGACATTTGCACCAAGTTCATCGCGCCTGCGATCCAGTTAGCCGGCTGGGATATCCAGAAGCAAGTACGCGAAGAAGTCAGCTTTACAAAAGGACGCATCATCGTCCGTGGCAAATTGCACAGCCGTGGCGAGTCCCGCCGTGCCGACTTTATTCTCTACCACCAGGCCAACCTGCCGATCGCTGTCATAGAAGCGAAAGACAACAAACACGATATCGGCTCTGGCATGCAGCAAGCCCTCGGTTATGCCGAGTCACTGGACGTACCGTTCGTGTTCTCCAGTAACGGCGATGGCTTTCTATTCCACGACCGTACCGGCACCGGTACTCAGGTCGAAACTGAGCTGGGCCTTGACCAGTTCCCCTCTCCTGACGAGCTGTGGCAGCGCTATTGCCAATGGAAAGGTTTGAACGGTGATGCCCGTAAAAAGGTCGAGTCGCCCTACTACGATGACGGCTCTGGACGCATGCCGCGTTATTACCAAACCAACGCGATCAACCGTACCGTCGAGGCGGTGGCCAAGGGGCAGTCACGCATCCTGTTGGTCATGGCCACCGGTACAGGCAAGACCTACACCGCCTTCCAGATTATCTGGCGGCTGTGGAAGTCCAAGCAGAAAAAGCGAATTCTCTTCCTGGCCGACCGCAACATCCTGGTCGACCAGACCAAGAACAACGACTTCAAGCCCTTCGGCCAGGCGATGACCAAGATCGCCAAGCGTCAGATTGATACCTCTTACGAGATTTACCTGTCGCTCTATCAGGCCGTGACGGGCACTGAAGAAGAAATGAACGTCTACAAACAGTTTTCCCGAGACTTCTTCGACCTGATTGTGATCGACGAATGCCACCGTGGCAGTGCCGCCGAGGATTCCGCTTGGCGCGAGATTCTCGACTACTTCTCCAGCTCCACCCATGTCGGCCTCACCGCCACACCGAAGGAAACCAAAGAGGTGTCCAGCATTACCTACTTCGGTGAGCCGGTGTTCAGCTATACGCTCAAGCAGGGCATCGAAGACGGCTTCCTCGCACCTTATAAAGTGGTGCGCATCGACTTCGACAAGGATCTCCAAGGCTGGCGGCCACCCAAGGGCATGCTCGACAAAAATGGCGAGCTGATCGAAGACCGCATCTACAACCTCAAGGACATGGACCGCACCCTGGTCATTGAGGCGCGCACCCAACTGGTGGCGCAAAAGGTCACCGAATTTCTCAAGGCCACCGACCCGTTCCAGAAGACCATCATCTTCTGCGACGACATCAACCATGCCGAGCGCATGCGCCAGGCGCTGGTCAACCTCAACCCGCAGCGCATTGCCGAGAACCGCAAGTACGTCATGCGCATTACCGGGGATGACCAGGAAGGCAAAGCCGAGCTGGACAACTTCATCAACCCAGAAGAGCGTTACCCAGTCATTGCCACCACTAGCAAGTTGATGACTACTGGCGTTGATGCCCAGACCTGCAAGCTGATTGTGCTCGACCAGCACATCAAGTCGATGACCGAGTTCAAGCAGATCATCGGGCGTGGCACCCGCATCAATGAAGACTTCGGCAAGTACTGGTTCACCATCATGGACTTCAAGAAGGCCACCGAACTGTTTGCCGATCCGGCTTTCGATGGTGACCCCGTCGTGATCTATGCCCCGGAAGGTGAAGAGTCTCCCGTACCACCTGATGACCTGGCGACGGATGAAGATGGCATCACCGCTGGCACCACGGCAGAAATCGACGACCTTGAGTTCACCGGTGATGATGACAAAAAGCGCATCAAATACATCATCGACAGCGTCCCGATCTACGTCATCGCCGAACGTGTGCAGTACTACGGCCCGGATGGCCGGCTGATCACTGAATCCCTGCACAACTACACCCGTGTCTGCGTGCAAAAGCAGTTCGCCTCGCTGGACGACTTTCTGCGTCGCTGGAGCGATGCCGATCAGAAGAAGGTCATTATCGAGGAAATGGCCGCCCAGGGTGTGATGTGGGAAGCCTTGGCCGAGGAAGTGGAAAAGAAACAGCGCAAGACTCTCGACCCGTTCGACCTCGTCTGCCATGTGGCTTTCGATCAACCTGCGCTTTCCCGCATGGAGCGCGCCGAGCAGGTGAAAAAACGCAACTATTTCGGTAAGTATTCAGGCGCTGCGCGCCAAGTGCTCGAAGCATTGCTCGACAAGTATGCCGACACCGGCATCGAGCATATCGAAGACATCAAGATCCTCCAGCTCGATCCCTTCAGCCAGATCGGTGCGCCTATCGAGCTGGTCAAGGCGTTTGGCGGCAAGGCGGGTTACAACAAAGCCATCCATGAACTGGAAGATGAGCTCTACGCCAGTTAAGCTGCCTGCCCCCGCATTTTCGGCACAGGCAGCACTTCGTGCCTGTGCCTTGACCCCTTCCGATTAGCAGTAAGCCAGCGAGAATTCCATGTCCATCAGCAGCACCATCAAGTCCATCCAAGACATCATGCGCAAAGACGTGGGGGTGGATGGCGACGCCCAGCGGATCGGCCAGTTAGTCTGGCTGCTGTTCCTGAAAATTTTCGATGACCGTGAGATGGAATGGGAGTTGATGGACGATCACTACCTCTCACCGATCCCCGAGAGCTGCCGCTGGCGTACCTGGGCTGCCAATCCGGAAGGCATGACCGGCGACACCTTGAAGGATTTCATCGACAATAACCTATTCCCGCAGCTGCAAAACCTCCAAGAATATAGCACCACACCCTCGGCATTCGTGGTGCGTAGTGTGTTCGAAGACGCCTACAACTATATGAAGTCGGGCCAACTGCTGCGCCAGGTGATCAACAAGATTCAGGAAGGCGTGGACTTCAACAAAGCCCAGGAACGCCACGAGTTTGGCAACCTTTACGAGCAGCTGCTGCGCGACCTGCAGAATGCTGGTAACGCTGGTGAGTTCTACACCCCGCGTCCGGTCACCGAGTTCATGGTACGCATGGTCGACCCCAAGCTGGACGAAAAGGTCATGGACCCGGCCTGCGGGACCGGCGGCTTCCTCACCTGCACCATCGAGCACAAGCGCAGCCGCTATGTAAAAACCGCCGAAGACGAGCGCACGCTGCAGGCGAGCATTTTCGGTGTGGAGAAAAAACCACTGCCGCACCTGTTGGCTACCACCAACATGATCCTCCACGGTATCGAAGTCCCCAGCCAGATTCGGCACGACAACACCCTTAGAAAACCGCTGATCAGTTGGGGGCCAAGTGAACGCGTGCATTGCATCGTTGCCAACCCGCCGTTCGGCGGCATGGAAGAAGATGGCATCGAAACCAACTTCCCCGCAGCCTTTCGTACCCGAGAAACCGCCGACCTGTTTCTGGTGCTGATCATGCAGTTGCTCAAGGACGGTGGTCGCGCGGCCGTGGTGCTACCTGATGGTTTCCTCTTCGGCGAAGGGATCAAGAGCCGCATCAAAGAAAAGCTGCTGACCGAGTGCAACCTGCACACCATCGTTCGCCTGCCCAATGGTGTTTTCAACCCTTACACCAGCATAAAGACCAATTTATTGTTTTTTACCAAGGGCTCGCCGACCAAACAGGTGTGGTTCTACGAGCACCAGTACCCAACAGGGGTGAAGAATTACTCCAAGACACGCCCTATGCGCATTGAAGAGTTTGCGGTGGAAGAAGCCTGGTGGGGCAGCGAGACCGATGGTTTTGCTACACGGGTAGAAAGTGAGTTCGCCTGGAAGGTCAGCGTCGAGGAGATGAAAGCCCGCAACTGGAATTTGGACTGCAAGAATCCACACATCGGTGAGCAGTTCAGCCACGATCCGTACGAACTGCTTCGTGATTACGCCCAGTTTCAGGTAGAAATCAGCGACCTGCGTGACCAGCTCAAGGCTGTGCTGACCGAAGCCCTGGAGCGCCAAGTATGACTGCGCTGCTCACCGCTCACCTACCGCTCTTGGCCGGCGCGCCCAATGGCATCAAAAAACTGCGCGAGCTAATTCTCGAATTAGCTGTGCGCGGCAAGCTGGTCCCGCAGAACTCCAACGACAAACCAATGGAACCGCTACTTAATGCATCTCGAATTGCCCGAGCTAAAGCAATGGCAGAGGGAAAAATAAAGAAAGAAAAGGCGGCAGCAGAGATTGTTTTTGAAGAACAGTCTTTTAAGCTACCTAACGGTTGGGCTTGGTGTCGCGTCGTAGATACTGGCGACTATATCAACGGCTTGGCGTTTAAACCAAGTGATTGGTCAGGCAGCGGAAGGCCAATAATCAGAATTCAAAATCTCTCGGGGCGCAACTCGGAATTTAACCGTACTGATAGAGAAGTCGATGCATCGGTAGTCGTTAACGAGGGAGATATTCTAGTTTCTTGGTCTGCCACTCTTGAAGCATATGTATGGAGCGGTGAGCAAGGCGTTCTCAATCAACATATTTTTCGCGTCTCGCCAAGCGAATTGGTTTTTGACCAGTACCTTTTTTGGCTTCTCAAGTGGACGATTCGCGTGCTTGCTAATAGCGATCATGCTCATGGTTTAGTTATGGCGCATATTAACCGTGGGCCGTTTCTCGCCCAGGCTGTTGGGCTTCCACCGCTAGAAGAACAAGAGCGTATAGTCGCAAAAGTCGTTGAGCTTATGGCACTCTGTGATCGGCTGGAAGCCCAGCAGGCCGACACCGAAAGCGCGCACACCCGACTGGTACAAGCATTGCTCGAAAGCCTGACACAGGCCAGCGACGCTACCGACTTCGCCGATAGCTGGCAGCGCCTGTCAGAACACTTCCACACCCTGTTCACCACCGAATCTAGCATTGATATACTCAAGCAAACGCTGCTACAGCTAGCCGTGGTAGGCAAGTTAGTACCGCAAGATTCCAGCGATGAGCCAGTCAGTAAGTTGCTTGTACGTCTAAATAAAGAGCGTGAGCGGTTAGAGGTAGAAGGGCTGTGTAAAAAAGTAAAAGCCTTAGATCCACTGCACGAAGATGAAAAGCCCTGCAAGCTACCGGCGAGCTGGGAGTGGGTACGGCTAGGCACGATATGCTCAAAAGTTACTGACGGTGAACATGCCACACCACGTAGGAGCTCATCTGGTCACTACCTGCTGTCTGCTAGAAACGTTACTAACGAGGGAATATTGCTTGGAGATGTAGACTTTGTACCCCCGGACGAATTTGAACGGATTCGAAAACGTTGCGATCCGAATATAGGTGATGTCTTAATTTCATGCTCAGGTAGCGTAGGTCGTGTAGCTCTGGTTGATCGTGATAACGCATATGTGATGGTGCGAAGCGCAGCCATGGTACGGCCTATTTCGATCGGTCTTTCTCCAGAGTTCATAGCACAATGTTTACGCTCTCCGATTATGCAAGCTGAAATGGTTTCAAAATCGCGCAAGTCAGCGCAAGCGAATCTTTTTCTTGGCGCAATCTCTTCTTTGGTAATACCGGTTGCACCGCAAGCGGAACAACACCGCATTGTCGCCAAAGTCAATCAACTCATGGCTCTCTGCGATCGACTAAAAGCTCGCCTCACGCAAGCCCGCCAACTTAACGAACAACTGGCCAGCACTCTGGTCGAGCAGGCTGTCGCCTAAAACACGGTCATCAAGGATTTCAGGTAAAGGCCCCATGCCCATCAAGACGCAAATCTGGACGGTAAACGGTCAGCCCCGCACCGCGTGTGCTGTCGGATGAGTGGATGCTGATCGGCCGCCAGGAAAGCATCGGGCTGGGAGGCCGCATCGACCTGTTGGCCATCGCCCCGGACGCCTCGCTGGTGTTGATTGAGCTCAAGCGCGACCGCACACCTCGGGATGTGGTGGCTCAGGCGCTGGACTATGCCTCTTGGGTGGAATGCCTGGAGGCCGAGGACATTGCTGCTATCTACAAGCGCTTCAAGATAGGAGCGGATCTGGCTATCGACTTTCGCATGCGCTTCGGCCTGCCGTTGGATGAGGATGCGCTCAACCAGAGCCACCAGATCATCATCGTTGCTTCCGGGCTGGACGCCAGTACTGAGCGCATCGTGGCCTATCTTAGTGAGCGGGATATTGCGATCAACGTGCTGTGCTTTCAGGTGTTCCAGCTCGGTGAGCAGCAGTTGATCAGTCGCTCCTTGTTGATCGACCCGGCAGAAACTCAGGTCAACGCCAGCAGTGGTAGTGCAGGCGGGCAAAGCGAACCCTGGAATGGCGAGTACTACTGCTCTTTCGGCCACAGCGCCACGCGTGCTTGGCAGGATGCCCAGGCGTTTGGTTTTATCTGTGGCGGCGGTGGCACCTGGTACAGCAAAAGCTTGAAGATGCTCGCACCAGGCGATCGAGTATGGGTGAACATCCCGCAGCAAGGCTATGTGGGTGTTGGCCGAGTCACCGGTTTGGCCATCGCTGCGGCGGACTTCACCGAAAAACAGAACGGTATCGATGTACCGGTTATGCAAACGGCCCTTCATGGCACCTACCATGCCGAGTACATCGCTGACCCTGACCTGTCCGAATACTTTGTGCCGGTCGAATGGCTACATACGGTCCCGGTCGAACGAGCCATCAAAGAGGTCGGTATGTTCGGTAATCAGAACACCGTCTGTCGCCCGACCACTCCAAAATGGCGCTGAACGATTGAGCGGTTGAAAGAGCGTTTCCAACTATCACTGGAGTAACGATACAAGGGAGAGGCACTCTAATCGTAGTGGCAATTTCCCTGACTTCACGCTTGGGTCAGTGCCATCAACAGCTGCGCTTCGATTTGAAACGCATTCTCCACCGACAGGCCGTTCATGATGTTTTCGATAATGGTTTCCCGCAGGGCGCGAATGCCGCTCGGGTAAACATTCGCTGGGTCGTGGTAGTGGGCGGTCATCATCTGCTTGGCTTGTTCACGGGGCACGCGCCGAAGGGGGGTGACGGCTTTTTCGCTGTGCTGGCCGTACAGGTCAAACGCCTGATCGACCGTGGACCAGTCGAAAGCAAAACAGCGTTGTTGTTCGGCGATGCAATCGTGTTGCCACATCGCACTGCCGGGGTATTGATCCCCGGCGCTGACGATGATCAGGGTCAAACGCGGCAGGTTGCGCTCTGCCACGAAGTCATAAATCACCCAAAGAATTCGTCCCATCCGCACCGGAATCAGGTTGGCCACCCGTTGATCCTCCGGGTAACGAGCCTGGGCGCGTTCGATCAGCTGGCTATAGGTCAGGATCTGCCGGGCGGTGGCCAGTTCAATGAGCTGCGGATACAGCAGTCGGGCGAGTTGGACATCCAACAATGTACAGGCCATGGCGCATTCCTTTGAGGGTCTTGAGGGGGGCGCACGGTTCGTCCGTGCTTTAGCGTGTTCGGGTCACCTGGCTGGGAGCGACGGGGGGTTATTCCAGGGCCAGCTCAATAGTGACTTTACCATTGAAAGTCTCAAGCTTTACGATAGTGCACGCGTTGAGGCCGATGCCCAACAGGGCCTCCAGTCCCTCTTTGACGCAGGTTTGGACCGCCAGCGGGGTCACGGCGCGCAAGGCATCGGCGGCGTTGCCTGCGGGTCGAACGGCAGCCCCCGCCGGTGCAGTGATGAGGGTCTGGGCAAAGTTCACCAGGGCTTGAACGCGTGAGGCTTGGCCCGAGTTGTTTTCACGCCAGCGGCGTACACCTTGTTCCGTCACGCCGGCGGCGTCGCCGATCTTTTTGTAGGAGAGGTGGGTGTGGGTTTTGATGCTCTCGACCAAGGCGGCGGTGCCGTGGATCAGATCACCCTCGGTGGTGAGTTGGTTTAGTGCGGCTTGGATGGTGTCGACCATGGGGGATGTCCTGTTAGGTAAACGGTTGATATAGTCTGCACGGTACTTGAGCTATGTGAGACTGTCAACGTCTGTTCATCAACACTTTGGTTTACAGCTATACGATGTTTACCCTGTTACGGGCGAGGTAGGCTTGGGCCCAGCACGTGATCCGAGGGGGCCTGACCACTACCCCCGATGCGTCGCCGGGCGCGGGGTGAGTGGAGTCGAACCGCGCTGCGCATAATCGAGGATGAGTTAAATGGTGGAACGCTATGACCGAGCAAAGCTGCTGGAGGAAGTTTGGTCCGAACCCGTGCAGGTGGTGGCGCCCCGCCACGGCCTGTCCGACGTGGGGCTGAAAAAGCTCTGTTCGCGTCTGCAGCTCCCCACGCCGCCACGGGGGTATTGGGCCAAGGTCAAGGCGGGTAAGCGCGTGCCCCCGCGCCCCAAGCTGCGCGAATACACCGGCCATCACGGTTATTTGTATCGCCCCGCCGCACCACCCTCTGTTCAGGATTCGGTCACTGAAGTCGTCGACAGCCGACTTCAGCGCGTGCTGAGTTTTGAGCAGCAGCCGGAAAACCAGATTGTAGTACCGGAGCGCATCAAGGTGTGGCATCCCGTGGTTGCGACGGCTCGCGAGGCATTAGGGCGACCGATCATCGATCAGCGCGGCATGCCGCAGACGCGCGGTAATGGGCTGAATATTGCAGTCTCTCCCGCATTACAAACTCGCGCACTAAAGGTGGCGGACACGCTGCTAAAAGCCTTGGAGAAACGTGGGTATATCGTTCAGCAAGGGAAACACCAAGTCGAGGTCGTGATGTTTGGCGATGCGCTGCGGTTGCGTCTTTATGAACCGTCCTTGCGTTCGGATTACGTGCCATCGGCCACGCAATTAGCTGAAAAAGCCAAGGGTGAATGGAGCTACTGGCCGAAATGGCAATTCACGCCTTCCGGACGACTTCAGGTGATGGCCGACGATGGTTATGGCGGCAAAATCACCGATTCGAATCGTCACTCGGTGGAGCAACAGCTCAACAAACTCATTGGTCTGATGGCCACCAGAGCGGTCGGGTTTCTGGTTCGCAATGAACGTCAGGTGATTGAAGACGCGGAGCGTCAGCGAGTTCGCGACATGGTGCTGGAGCGAAAGCGTCGACAAGACGTGGAAAAACAGCGGCTGGCGAAGCTTGAAGTCGATGCGCAGAACTGGCGGCGGGCGCAAGCCATTCGAGAGTATCTCAATGCATTGGAACAGAGCGCCGAACAGCAAAAACTTTCTACGGAGCAACTCGAACTACTCCGTTGGGGACACGCCAAAGCGGACTGGCTTGATCCCCTCAAACCGGGCGTGGCGGACGTGTTAGATGAAGAGATTGTGATTCCTCGCTAGGCAAGGTGTGTTTCTGCAAGGCACGTTAGTCGCTCCGATGTGCGCCTAACGTGCCTCGAGGAGAAAGAGCTCGCCTATGCGTTGGCCTTTTACTCGCAATCACACTGACGAGTTTTTCATTCAGCGTTAGATGCACGGTGGCTGGACCAACCAACGGTGTTCGTTACGCCCTCTGTTAACTAGTTTTTTTAACTGTTAACTACAGTGGTTTACAACAAAGAAAACGGGGTTACCCCCAGCGCTTTTCGGGATGCCCCCCCCTCGCGGGGCCGATCTCAGCCTAATTGAAAGCCACGACCTCAGAAAAGCTGCGTAACCACTCATCAGCACGCATATTTTTTCAATGCGCCAAAACGCCATCATCGAAGATTCTGGTAGAATCCGACCTCTAAATTCTTGCCTTAGTACGTCAGGGTGGACGAAAATTTTAGGTTGGATTACTTGAATCATGCAGAAAGGAATCGAAACAATTCTCAAGCGGTCGCCTGGCTCAAAGGCGAAGGACCTAGCAAAAGAGCTTGGGGTTGACAAAACAGCAGTTAATTCCTTTTTGTATTCAATGCCAGCTGAATACGCAGTCGATAAAGATTTCAAATGGACGCGTACGAAGGACTTAAAATTTGTAATCACTACCCAAAGAGCGACTTGGGTTGTTAGTGATCACGTCGAAAAAGCATTGCAAAAGTACGGGTCGCCGATTGAAAACCCTAGTAAGTACTTAAATATAGAGATCGAAAAAGATCGCCGTTTATTGCTTGACGCCATTTCAAAAATTTTGGCGCTGGCCAATCAGGCTGTGCAAGTAGGAAAAATAGTATCTTTGGAAGTTGGCTCGACCGAAACGCTGTCATATTTGAATCGAGCGCATTTCTTTGAGCGTCTGCATCCAGATGTTTCGGTTAAGCCATATCGACCGGAGAGCACGGACGAAAAGTTTAACGGTAAAAATTATAAGATCGTAGAACTTCAAAAGATCGGCGAACCAGGTACGAATGTTCCTAAAATGATTAGGAATAGCCTTGAGCAAAGTGCGCCTGATCAGCAGATAAATATTACAGCGGTACAGTGTGCGATCAGTGAATTGGTCAGCAATGTGGAAGAGCATTCCCGGACGCCATATCCTGGGTTCGCGGGACTGCAGTGCTATGAACGTGGTCCTAGGCCTGCAGTGATGATGGTGGTGTCCGACAATGGTTTGGGAATCTGTGGAACTCTGTTGCCTGTGCTGGGTTCAAAGTATCCAGAGCTAGCCAAGCGATTTAGTGCAAATGATCCCAATACGGGTCCTAACCTGATCTTCAAGGCCTTCACTGAGGGTGGGGTCAGCCAGGTTATGGATGATGAGTCGCGCGGTACCGGTCTGCACACTAGTGGTAGGTCAGCGGCAAACTTGAATGCTGATGTCATTATTAGGCAGGATAAGTTCGAAATTGAGATGCAGTTCCGGGATGGTAAAGTCAGACCGCCGAAAGTTAAATTGGATTTACCAAAGTTGCTTGGAACTCACGTTACATTTAATTTCTTCTTGACAAAACCCAAAATATCTGCTTAAACTGAACATATGAACCAGAAATCCATCACACTAGATCTTATTGAATTCACAAGCGGCGATGCCCAGCCTTATGGCAACACACTGGGCCGGGAGACGTTCAATAAGTTCATTAATCATTTAGACACATTGCCCAAAGCATATGTGGTTGCGATATCTTTTGGCGACGTGAGTGCTGACTCGTCCTTTATACGTGAAGCCGTCATCTCAGTAGTTAAGCATTACCGAGGTGAAAAATACTTTTACATTCAAGATCTTAATGACCCAGATGTAAGGGACAATTGCCATTACGCGGCTGAAGCTAAAAAGCAGCCGATCGTGGCATGGTCCGGCCGTGAGTACACCATTCTCGGACCTCAGCCAAGTGCTTCCAACATGGCCCTCCTTGAAGTGGTCCTCTCGAAGCTTTCGGTCACCACTGCTCAGGTCGCCGTCGATCTGGACATCAGCGTTCAGAACGCCAGCACCAAGCTGAAAAAGCTCGTTGAGGAAGGCTACATCATGCGCCGTGAAGAGGTTGCTGAGTCAGGTGGCATCGAGTACGTGTACGCGGCGATTCGCTAATCTGCTTAAACAGCTTTACAGAATCAGACTTGGTGGGTTACGCTTATTCGCAAGCTGACCTGCCTCTTTTTTTAGCCTCTGGTTAAACTGGATTACAGAAGCAGGTTTGTGAATGAAATTTTGCGTAGACCACATCGCACAGGAGCGAACCAGTGAGCGCACATTACGAGATCTTCCGCGGTACCAATCAGCAGTACTACTTCCGCCTGAAAGCCCCGAATAACGAGATCATCCTCCAGAGCGAGGGCTACGTAGCCAAGAGCAGCTGCCAAAACGGCATCCAATCCGCTCAACAGCATTCGCCGTATGACCGCTTCTACGTTCGGTATACCTCCACCCGCAACCTGCCCTACTTCGCTCTGCGCGCAGCGAACAACCAGGTCATTGGCGTAAGTGAGGAGTATTCGAGCACACAAGCTCGTGACAACGGTATTGAGGCGGTCAAGCGCCATGGCCCAACGGCTGGCATCGTGGATTTGACCTAAGGGGGATGAAAGCAACAGCCGGGTGTGAGCCCGGCTGGCAGGACACTCAGCGAAAGCTGAATGTGAAATGGAGGGATCGCGGCGTAGCGGGAACTACAAAGCGATCAGTGACCATCGGCACTTGTTACGTTAGCAAATGTGATTCTTGTCGATGCCTTACTCGACGTCAAGTGGGTAAGGTTTGTGTCCCCTCCAATGAAACTGACCGTGGCATAGGGCTTCGGTCAACACCAGGCGCTTGTCGCCTTTGTATTGGAGATTCCCCAAGTGGAAACTAATCATCATCAGGCAACACAACACAACGGTCCTTTCCAGGTCGAGGTCAGCGACCTCTCCTTGAATTTTAAGGCCGTCACGCTCCATGACAAGACACCGACTGGTGCCCAACTTGCTTCTGCTGCGGGTTTCAAACCTTCGCAAAATGCGGTTGTGCTCCAGTTCCTCGAAAATGGTGAGCTTGAAGACATCAGGCCAGAAGAAGTGGCGAGCCTGCAGCACTCTCGCAAGTTCATCATCGTGGAAAGCGATCGCTCGTTCCGCTTGACCGTCGACGGCGTACGCTTCGATTGGCCGTGCCAATCGATCACCGGAGCTGTTCTGCGCCGGCTGGGCGAGATCCCTGACGACAAGCAGCTGCTGCAGCAGATGACTGATGAAGCGGATCGCATCATCGATCGCCATCAATGGGTGAGCCTGGAAGGTGAGGGTGTTGAGTCTTTCATCAGCCGTGCTCAGCGCTGGGAACTGAATGTTCAAGGTGTTCTGCTCACATTCAATAAGCCGACAGTTGGCGTTCGTGAGGCCATCACGAACGCTGGTTTCAACCCCGAAGAAGGTTGGCAAATCTTCCTGAAAGTGAAGGATGAGCCTAAGCGGGCAATGGGGTTGGATGATGTTATCGATCTCACGAAAGACGGGGTTGAAAAGCTGCGCCTCTCTCCAAAGGAGGTCATCAATGGCGAAGTTGCAGTCCAGCCTCAACGTGCGTTTGCTCTGCTTGATGTGGATGAGGCGCATCTCGATGGCCTGGGTTGCAAATGGGAGACTGTCGTAAGCGACGGTCGGCGTTGGCTCCTGATTCACGACTACCAGCTGCCAGTGGGTTTCAACCGTTCCAGCACTCTGTTGGCACTCGATATTCCGCCTTCCTACCCGGGCGCTGAGATCGACATGTTCTATTTCAACCCCCCGCTGGATCTCGCGAGCGGTGGCGGCATCCCCAGCACGCACATTACGGCGACTATCAACGGGACCGTTTACCAGGGTTGGTCTCGTCATCGCGGTCCTCAGTCGCCCTGGAAGCCGGCAACCGACAACATGATCACCCACCTCGGTTTGGTGGAGGGCGCCCTTCACAAGGAGGTAGGCCAATGAAGCCCCGGTCGACCTTAGCGCTGCCGGCATCAATGCACGCTGCCGCCAGGGAACACCTGTTCCCTGGCGATGGCCTGGAAGCAGCTGCGATCATCTTGTGCAGCAGGACACCAGGTCCTCGGATGAAGCTTCTCGGCAAGCGGTTAATCCTTGTTCCTCATGCTGAATGTTCGATTCGCGCTGAGGATCTTCTTTCGTGGCCTGGTAAGTACATCGAGCAGGCCATTGATGAAGGCGAGGCTGAGAATCTGGTGGCCATCCTGATCCACTCTCACCCAGGTGGTTTGCTTGGGTTTTCGGAACAGGATGATGCTAGTGATGCGAAGACGATTCCTGCTCTGCTCGCCGCCTATGGTGATTTGCATGGCTCCGCCATCATGATCCCAAGCGGTCGTATCTGTGCCCGGCTCTACACCCCAAGTCATTGCACTGAAGATATCGAGCTGGTGACCATTGCAGGTGATGATCTCCACTACTATTGGCACGGTTCTCCGGGCGCACGTCCAATGGCATTCACGGAACAGATGACGCGGGAGCTCAATCGTCTGTCGGCAGCTGTCATCGGAGCGTCGGGTACCGGCTCGATCACCACTGAGCAGTTGGCCAGGCTTGGATTTGGGGAGATTACGCTGATTGATTTTGATCGGGTTGAGCACAAAAACCTGAACAGAATCCTTAACTCCACACTCGCGGATGCTGATTCGAAACGCCTGAAGACCGACGTGATGGTTGAGGCTATCGAAAAATTTCGCGGGGTTGGATCGGCCGTAGGAATCGCACGTTCAATTTCCAGTAGAGAGGGTGTGCTCGCTGCTTCTCAAGCGGATGTGATTTTCTGCTGCGCCGATACCCTCGAAGCTCGGTATATGGCTGACCTGATCGGTGCGGCTTTTCTGATCCCTGTCATCGATGTAGGTGTGGTGATACCGACCAGGAGATGTCCAAAGTCGGGCACCGCGGTTGCAGATGTCATCGGCAGGATCGATTACGTTCAACCAGGACGATCCACCCTTCGAAGCCGCGGGCTCTACACACCAGAAAGCCTTCGAGCTGAGTACCTCCGCTTCAACAACCCAGAGGCCCATCAACGCGAGTTGGCTGAAGGCTACATCAAGGGCACCCACGAGGAGGCGCCCTCGGTCATCACGCTTAACATGCGAGCTGCTTCCGCATGCGTGAACGAATTCGTTGCCCGGGCATTTCCCTACCGCCATGAGGCAAACGAAAAATTTGCGCGCACCACGTTCAGTCTGGCTGCTCTTGAAGAAGAGTTTGAGTCTGAATCGAATTTTGAAATCGACTGCGAAGCCCCACTTGCCCGAGGAGGTCTTGCGCCTTTGCTTGGACTGCCGGCTTTGAAAGAGCCTCGTGCCAAGGATCAAAAATGAACCTGTTTCGGTCGCTAGCTCAATGGTTTCGTAAGCGGTGTGACCGCTTTGGCCCGGCTCGCCGTCTGGTAATTGTGGAAGGGGATTCCTTGCCGACCAAAATGCCCTTTCGTGACCTCGTTTTAGCGCGGGATGATGGTGAGAATTGGTCGGTAGGCATGAAGTGCCCATGTGGCTGCGGCCGAACCATTGAGCTGCTAGTGATCCAAGAAGCCAAACCGAGATGGGATGTCGAAGTTGATGCTGACGGCTTTCCTAGCTTGACCCCCTCTGTGTGGCTGACAAACGGCTGTAAATCACATTTTTGGCTTAAGCGTGGAAGGGTGACTTGGGTATGAGTTGAACAGATGCAGACCGGATTGAGCAGTAAAAGAACTCCGCTTGATATAAGGAAATGTCCTTCTCGATGAATAATCCTGTGCAATTTACCGCCACCTACAAGCACTACCAGATGACGGCATCACGTTTCACCATGGAACTGGACCGGCTGACCGATCAAGCAGATATCATTCAGGGCGAAGCCGAAAAGACCAATAAAAGCGTTCAAAATCTGGTCGCCATTGCAGGTCACATTGAAAAAGAGGTTGAGAAGGCCCGTGTCGCTTGGGGGAATAATTCCACACTGGTGAAAGAGACCGCGCAAGCCGCACATAACGCAGCGACTTCGGGCGTGCAGCAGGCAACCAATGCGCTGGTATCGAAAATCAACACGGCGACGTCGGAAGCCAATCACGCCGTCGCAGCACTGCGCAAGATGCAACGCAGTGTGCGGTGGCGGTTTGCGGCATTGGCGTTGGCATTCCTGGCAGGATCCGGATTGACCTACGCTGTCGCGCGTTTTGGATTTGGCATCGGCACTGAGTACGAAGCGCGTAAGGTTGAAAGCTATCAGAGCAAGCTCTTGAGCACATACTGGAAGCACGCCACTTCGAAACAAAAGCAAGATTTCGAACGTATCGTGGAGGGTAAACCTCAGTAACGGACTACATGTCTATGGACCTGGGCTTATTGAACGATCAGGCTTCTGGGGACCGGGCGTCTGGCTTGGAGAGTTCAGGAATTCGAGGAGGTGTTGGAGGCCTTTGAAGCGGTACGATTTGAATTGTCTAACGGCTTCAATGTAGACGCAGACTACGCCTTCAAGCGTACCTTCGCCTTGCTTGCTGTCGGTCGCAAGCTTGGCCAGTTCATTTACATATCGTTTGAACCTGCCCAGGTCACCACCGAATTGCTTGCTTTCAAAAAAATGTTCGACGAAGACTTCCGGAAGATATTCCTCCGCTTTCTCCAGCTCAGGTTTGACCTTCATGTACGGGGATACGCAGGGAGCATATTGTCCCAGCATCTCGTTTTCTTCGCTGACCGGCTCGCTCATGCCGGGTAGCCAGTCGGATTTTTCGGTTCCCCAGCACATGTAGTGCAGATCTAGGCTGCGACGCAGTACGTCCTTGCGCTGGGCCAGCAACTCAAATAGCTGGACGCGCAGCTTCTTCTGGTTTTCGGAACTTAGATTACCCTTGGTGGCTTTGAACTCAATCAGGCAAAAGCGCGTATTGCTGGCCAGCAGGTAATCTGCAAACACTTTGTCCTGACTGCCCAGAGGGCTTCCCGCGTAGGAGGTAACGTTTCGCTTGATTGCGAGGTCGTTCAGCTTGATCGAGAATCGCTTGATGACATCTTGTTCAATATCCCGAAAGTCGTCATCGGCTTGAGGTGAAGTGGTATTCGAATTTGGCATTGCGTCTGACTCAGGCTGTTGTTGGGGATGCCCTAATTGTTCCGATACATCCGGAGAAAGTGCTGGCGTCTTGTCCGATGGTGGCATATCTGTTCCGGTCGTCATCACATGCAAACTGCGTTGGTTTGAGCGCCTCTTCCAGATGCCAGCTAATCATGCCTATCGAAGGATAGACGGGTTGAAGTTGCGGACGACCTGCTGTAGACGCTACGTAAACACCGCCGCATCTGTAGACGGTCAAGAAAAGCGAGATTCGGGAAGTATCGATGATTTGCGTTGATTGCGTAACACCGGCTCCATTGAAGAGATTGTTCGACAAGCACGGGACAGAGGCTGACTGCAAGTATTGCGGCCGACTGGGGCACTCGATGGATTCGAATCTTCTGTTCGGCTACATTTACGACCGCGTTGCGGAGAATGTTGCCGGCAAGGATGATCTGTCCCATTACGAGCTCGGCTTGCTGTATGAGTGCGGATCGGACGAGATCGCCGTTTCGGATATCGATATCGTCCTCATGGAGTGGTTCGATCTCGGTGAAGAGCCCTACTTTGAAGATCTGTGCGATGGAGCTCCGCGTGAATTCAGGGTTGATGACGCGGGGGACGAAACGCATTTCTACGGCGATGATGGTACGTTGGAGCAGAACCTCTACGAGGATCGTTGGAAGAAGTTCGTTGACGATGTCCACTACAAGCACCGCTACTTCAATTCAGGAGCCGACAAGTTCCTTGATTCCGTCTTTTCGCTGCTGGTGACCGACGGCGGCGAGCTCAAACCGGAAGTGATGCGGACCATCGCCCAGGGCGAATTGCTCTACCGCGCACGCCTCGCCCAGAACCAAAAGCAGGCGGAGGAAATCATCGCCGATCCCGCCGGCCAATTCGGCCCCACACCAAAACACCTGGCCAGCAGCCAGCGGATGACCCCGAATGGCATTTCCGCCCTGTATTGCGCATTGGAGCGAGAGACCTGCCTCAGCGAAATCCGCTCCATTACCGGCGACCACGTGGTCAGTACCGCCCTGACACCCATCGGCGAGCTGAAGCTGCTGGACCTCACAGTGCTGGATCGCGTAGAGCCCCCGGATCTTACGTTGCTAGATGAGGGCTTTCGCGACTCACTGCATCGGAAGGTTTTCCTGGGTTCGTTGGTCAAGAAAATGTCCCGACCCAAGGCGCGCAATGACGAGTTGAGCTATTTGTCGACGCAGGTGGTTTTCGAGTACTTGCGGTTACGTTTCGGCAAGCACGTGGATGGGCTCGTGTTCCCCTCTGTCCAAACGGGCGAGGCAGGAACCAACGTGGTTCTCTTCCCCGAAGCCAGCCGACTCTCCTACGAGCCTCCGGCCAATCCTGACCCGGCAGACGGTCCTGTCCCGAAGGCCGTGCCAGCGGAAAACCCATATGGGCCGTCGGCTAAACTTGTCGTCGTGGCTGACTCCATCCGGTTCCACAAAGTCACTGCGATTGAAACCAAGGCCAAGCAGTACGACCATATCTACGGCCTGTTTATGAGCGAATTGAACCGCAAGCGCCTAGGCCCGATCTTCGAAATGAGTGAAGTGAAGGCGGAAGGTTGACGCTTCAGTCGACAAACAGCTTTGGGCATAGTCATAGAATCGTCGCGATCGTCTGACCGTCAGAAACTGGATGAACTTTACATTGGCGGAAGCGGCCCACCCGGTGGGCCGCTTTTTTAAGGCTAGCTGATCATCTCGCGCATTTTTTCCCAGGCCCACTCAACAAGCTTGCGAAAAATCAGACGCAGAATTTCCTTCACAAGCGAAGGGAAAATATTTTTCAGCCAATCAGGTTGCCCACGCAATCCGCTCATAAGAGATCCTCAATAGACGAGCATTCTTTTGCGGGCGTGTTTCAGCCAATATTTATTGGTCCTACCGATGGCAGGATCCAGATACGCCACGGGCGTTAATCCCCGTGACATTGATTGCGCTTCGGCTGTGGCCAATGCTCCAGTGCATCAAAGCCACGCCTAATGAAGCCTGCTACAGTCGCCACAAATCTTATGTGCGCCCTGAGCTGATTTTGCGCCTCGATTGCCGGCGCCGATATTTGATCTGCCACTTGTTCGACCGTCTAAAGGTCGCACAAACACCGTTACGGGTACCTCACCTGAAAGGTAAGGGGGGAGGCAGAAAATGGGAAGGCTCATGTGCACAAAGCCAACACCACAATTCCTGGCTAGTACTTGCCAGTCTTGCCCTCGAGGTCATGAGTGTCGGGGCGGTATTTTTGCTCTGCTGACACCCCAATGGGCAACAATGCGTCGAGCCTCATGAGCTCTGAGCTTGCCGATACGCGATCTAGTCCTTAGAAGCGTACAAGCTTTTTTATTTGGCAACGCAGCACCAAAGTGCTCGAGCCGTGATGTCTTCCTTGCGTCCAAACGGACAGCTAAGGCGTCTTCCGTGTGCAGAAACTCAACTGGATGAGGACTACTGCTCGGCATGGGCCTAACGGCCAGACTTAGGGGCTTGAAAACGCCCGGCCTCTGCTTACGCAGAGCGCGGTAGAGATTAGCTCGTTGCTTGATCCAATGGCAAGCAATGAGCTGCGGACCAAAAGCTTCGTTCGCATTATCTATTTGGCTCGACCTCCGAAATCAGGCGGTGAGTACGCCATTGGAGTAGAAACGAATTGAATATTATCTATGTAAATAATCTACACAAATCTATGTAGGTTTTTTCATATATCTAATATTTTCATAGAGATGTCGTTTTGTTTGATCGCCACAATTTCTTCCGAAATATCATTTTTTGAGGAGAACAAGATGCGCAGACGATTGAACGAAGGAACACCAATCCCCTTGCACGCGTTGACCATCGGAATGCTGGTGCATTTGAAAGGCACTGATTTCGGCTGCGTATGGCGAATCATTGGTATCGAACGCGATGATCGGGGCGAAATCTGGCTGCGTGTTCAGACTCCTGTAACCGGGAAAGTCTCTAGGGCCCGTGCAAGCCGGGCGCGGTATATCCGGGCACAGCAGCCTAACCGTAACCCTTATTATTGATCGCAGGAGCGCTACACATGGTCTCGGAAGGCGGTTCATCGCAGGAAAACAGCGCATATCTTGCGCTCATCATTGAGAAGAAAATCAACGAGCATAAGGGAGTGATGCCCCTTTATGAGCGTAAGACCCTAGCTCGCAATTTGGGAGTCATGCTCACGGCAGCCAAAGCCCGGAAGGTAACGAAAAGTGCAATTGTGGTCGAGTCGTGCATCCCCCACAACGCGGATGCGCCGGTGAATGCCTTAAACGCCTTTTGCGTCCTGCCTAATAACAAAAGTAAACGTACGGCCGAGCCGCGGCTGTGCGCTCACCCACAAAACTATCTAAAGCTAGCACTGGCAACTGCAAAGCTGGTCGGAATGGCGCGACCTCGCGCTATCAGTCAGCTTACGGAGGGATCAAACCTCTTCAGCGCCACCGCGAAAATCGATGAAGAGCAATTTCCCCCCGTCCAGGCGGTGTGGGAGCTGCTCAGGGCTGAGCTGGCAGTCATCGTTGAGCGTCACCAGCTCAAGCAGTTTTTCCGCGATGCCTACAGCGTGTGGGCATCTTATGACGAGAACATTCTGAGTCCTGGAGTTTGGGAGCAGAATAGGAGTTTGGCGCCCTCAACATCGTACTGGCCTTGGGCTTATCTTTGCGCGGTCAGCCGCGCCAGTGAGCCTGCCCTTCTCACTCTTGAAGAAAGCGAGAAGGTAGTCAGCGGGACTGTCCACGCGATTGAACAAGTTTATCTGACCCTTGGCTGGGATCCTGGCGGGTGGGTGGTCGGGTATCTGGAATATTTGCCCGGGCTTGCCATTCAATCGTACCAGCGCGGCGACTCTAAACCTTTATATGATTTTCACTGTTCTGGAGAGACATTTACTCGAGGAAGAATCGGAGGCGTGAGCTTTGAGATAGCAGACGGAGCATCCGTTCAGATACCAGGAAGTGGTTCTGGAGACTGGCCATTTCGTCTGCGATCACGAATTCGCTTTGAAAGATTGACGTTGCAGCAGCTCGCCGGTGCTTTGCTTGAAAGCAGCTTTTTTCCGACGCCGGACCCGAGCTTGGTCCCGGGTATTGACACGTCAGCGGTCATGTCGCCACCCGATTCCTTGCTTGCAGTGATGGAAGCACAGCTGCTGGGGCGAAAAATGTCATGGCCGAAAAAGGATGGCCTTTCCTTTCTGGAAGAATTGGAACAAAACATCCTCCGGCTGACTGGTAGTTTCCGTGAATGGCGCCAAGTGCAACAAAATTCAGCTGAACAGGATTATCTTGCGCGGTTGGCAGCGGCAACTACAGAGCTTGAGAGGCTCAAAGCCGCATCATCCGCCACAGTCTCGCCGGATCGGAAGGCCTAGAGCTGATCTATCAGCCGCTTGCAATTTGATCTAGAACGGGCTGCCGGCGTTGTATTGGTGACCCATGTCCCCTGCTCCAAAGCTGAGCTACGCTCTCCTCTCCATGGAGGAAGCACAATGCCTAACTCAGACCTATTGCCTTCACTGCTGTTCAAGATCAATGAAAATCAGCTCGCACTGGAAGCCGCCATCATGGAACTTTCAAATTGGGTAGAGAAACGCGGATCAGCTGATGTGGCGGACAATATTCGCGGCGCGCTTGCTGCGATAGACCGAAATGAAGAGTTTATCAATATGACGCTCGCGGTGATGATGACACCAGATTAATTTCGCCAGAAGCGGACAGCGTTTACGTATACCCCCGACGGCTCCTGCTCGCGATTGAGCTTTCAGCTATGGGTTTCCAAACCGGCATCAACGTTGGTACCGTTCCCAAGCCATGGCTTGGGAGGTCAAGCAGGGTCGGAGTCAGCAGTGCTGGTTCTGAATGGTTGAGGTGGAAAGCTGTGACAGACGCCAAGCTGCTGGCGAAATTACAAGCTGAGAACGCCAGGTTAATTGCCTTGCTTGACGCTCATGGAGTTGATTGGCGCCTGCCTGAGCCAGTAAGGATTCAGGTCGCTCAAATTGAGCCTTCGCAGCAACTTAACACTGACGGCAAGGTTGCTTTATTCAGAAGCCTATTTCGTGGTAGGGCCGACGTTTATCCCATCCGTTGGGAAAGTAAGACAGGCAAGTCAGGATACGCACCTGCCTGTGCTAACGAATGGCGACCTGGCGTTTGTGAGAAGCCGCGAATTAAATGTAGCGATTGTGGCCACCGTCAATTACTGCCGCTGACCGACGAGGTGATTTTTCGTCACCTGGCAGGCGACGTGGTTGTTGGTATCTATCCTTTGCTCCCTGATGACACCTGTTACTTTCTTGCCGTCGACTTCGATGAGGCTGAATGGCGTGATGATGCCCGAGCTTTTGTTCAGTCGTGTCATGAGCTAAATGCCCCTGTGGCATTGGAGATTTCGCGTTCGGGCAATGGTGCTCATGCATGGATTTTTTTCGACTGTAATGTTTCTGCTTACGATGCTCGCCGCCTAGGTGCCGCGATCATCAGTCATGCCTGTGAGCGTACCCGACAATTGGCACTCAGCTCCTATGATCGACTGTTTCCAAACCAGGACTATATGCCCAAGGGTGGCTTTGGGAACCTTATTGCACTGCCTTTGCAAAAGCGTGCCAGGGTCAAAAATAACAGCATTTTTGTAGATGACTCACTGGAACCTCATTCCGATCAATGGGCCTTTCTGGCCTCCATTCAGCGGATGAGCCCTGGGGATATTGAGCCGGCGATTATCCGGGCGATGGGTGACCGTGATCCCGTAGGTGTCGCGTATGTCGAGGACGAGGTGGATGCTGAACCTTGGAAAGATCGTGATTCGAGATCGCGTAAATTGACTTGTCCGTTACCTGCGTCTCTCCGTATCACACTGGCCAACCTGGTGTACTTCGAAAAATCGGAATTACCGCAGCCCTTGGCAAACCAGCTTGTCAGGCTTGCAGCATTTCAAAACCCTGAGTTTTATAAGGCTCAGGCCATGCGGCTATCGGTCTGGAACAAACCTAGGGTCATTAGCTGCGCGCAAAACTTCCCTAAACACATCGCGTTACCACGTGGATGCTTGGATGCTGCGCTGGAGCTTTTGGCGGGAAATGGAATCACCGCTGAATTCCAAGATGAGCGCTTTGCAGGCGACTCCATCGACGTGAGTTTTCTCGGCACTTTGCGTTCTGATCAGGAAGTTGCGGTCAGCGCGATGCTTAGTCATGACGTCGGCATCCTGTGTGCCCCGACCGCATTTGGCAAAACCGTGAGTGCCGCTGCGTTGATAGCGAAGCGCAGTGTTAACACGTTGGTGCTTGTGCATAGGACTGAGCTGCTACGGCAGTGGCAAGAACGTTTGCAGGCGTTTCTAGGCGTCGGCAATGGCGTCGTGGGAACCATTGGTGGCGGAAAAGCAAAACCTACAGGGGTTATCGATATCGCTGTGATGCAGTCCTTATCGCGGAAAGGTGAGGTTAGCGATAAGGTAAAAAACTATGGCCAGATCATTGTTGATGAGTGCCATCACGTGTCAGCGATTTCGTTCGAGGCGTTATTGAAGAGCGTTGCCGCACGGTATGTGGTGGGACTTACAGCAACTCCAATACGCCGTGATGGGCAACAACCTATTATCTTTATGCAGTGCGGACCGATCCGACACTCTGCTGCTCGACCGGCAAGCGCCCCTCACGATCTGTCTGTGGTGCCCCGATTACTTTCCAAGCCTATTGTCGTCCCCGACGGCTCAGGGATTCAGGAAGTGTTTCGACACCTAGCCGACGATATCGAGCGTACAGCCAAAATTGTCTCTGAGGTTGAGCTAGCCTTTAGCCAAGGTAGGAAGATCCTGGTACTGACTGAGCGTACTGAACATGTGGACGCTCTCGAGGCGGAATTGCAGGGGCGCGTGCAAAACCTTTTTACTCTTCATGGGCGTGTACCCAAAAAACAGCGAATCTCTCGAATGCACGAGCTTGACTCGCTTCCAGCTGATGCTCCACGTGTTCTCGTAGCAACTGGAAAGCTAATTGGTGAAGGCTTCGATCATCCAGCTTTGGACACTTTGGTGTTGGCAATGCCCATTTCATGGAAGGGTATTCTTCAGCAATACGCAGGCCGATTGCATCGAGTCCATGCTGATAAAGCCGACGTGCGAGTGATCGACTTCGTTGACGCGGGGAATGTTGCGTTGCTTCGGATGTGGGATAAGCGCCAGGTGGGGTACAAAGCGATGGGTTACCGAATAGCTGACTCCCTAGGCACTATGGACCTGCTCTAATACGGTTCCTTTGAATTCCGATTTTCCGTAAAAAAGCGCTGACGATCCATCGACTGTATAGAATACTGAAAATACGTTTGCACAATCGCATAACCTCTGATCCGGAGTGCGCAAAAAATTGATACTTGAGCGAGAGCAACCAGGCACGGAAGGCTTTAGATGAAACAGTTTTGCTTGTTGTCGTACGAAGACCCGATATTCTCCATTCCGTTGTTTGATGAAAAGATACCTGGAGGAAATCCCAACGTCACTGTAATTATTGGGCCCAACGGCTCTGGGAAAAGCAGGATATTAAGCGCAGTTGTGGATGAGTTTTGCCTTCTGAATGGAATTAGGGGTGGAGCTGTTACACATAATAGAAAGCTTCGCCTGCCGTCACATACAGCTAAGCTCCGTTACCGGCTGGCTGGGAAAGAGTGTCAAATAATACGTAATGGCTATGAGACAGAGTGCACTGTAGATAATGAATGGGTTGATATAGGAGATGTTCCCTTCCCAAAACGCATTGCAGCGGTCTCGCATCTTCCTAGCGATAGGTTTCGCTTTGCACACGGAGAAGATAGCAGCTTCTATCGCTATCTTGGATTGCGACAGTCTACCAACTTAACTACGACGCGAGCGCTGGAAACTAAAGTATTACAAAGTTTGCTGTTTGGCTTTAGTCAATCCGGCTTCTCTACGCGTTTTGAAACGTGGTTAAATCTAGCTGGTTTTTCCAATGATATTGGTATTGATATGGTGTTGGCCAGTAGAGATCTACTGACTGATAATTTCGACGATTTTAAGGTCACGATGGTCAACATCGATAAACGGCGTATGGGGGGAAGGGCTAGAACAACCCCTGAAGCTGCTCATGAGGAAGCTTTGAAGGTCTGGAACCTCTTCAGGGTTATTCGGCATCTTAATTGGAGGGAGGATCGCCGGCCTTCATGTGCCTATCGTCTGAGCCACCTGCTCTCTGAGCCAGAGAGTGCAATAGCTTGGCTTGAAGGGTATGACCTTGCAAGGAGATGGCGTCTATTCCATTCTATCAATCTATTGATGAGCAAATCAGGAAGGAACTTGGTGTTTTCAGATTTGAGTTCCGGTGAGCAACAGCTAATTGGAACTAGTGCTAGATTGTTAGCGGAATTAGAGTCTGATTCATTAGTTATCATCGATGAGCCTGAAGTAAGCCTCCATCCCGAGTGGCAAATTAAGTACATTCCGACCTTGCGAGATTGCCTATCGGCAATGTCCGCAATGCACATTATGATTGCTACGCACTCTCACTTTATGGTTTCTGATTTGGGCGAGGGTGATTCTTCACTAGTCACTACCAGTGATGAGGGAGGCACCGGTATCACGTTGTTTGATGGAGCTGTATATGGCCGCTCACCTGAAAATATCCTTTATAGGGTGTTTGGTGTGGCCACAGCAGGTAACGCATATGTTGAAAGTGATTTATACCGAGCACTCAGAATGATTTCCAACGCAGTACCGATCGACCTAGATGAACTCTCCGCTATCTATCGACGCTTGGAAAAGGTGCGAGGAAAGGATAATGCTGCAATGAACGTGATACTTGGGCAGGTCAGTGAGGCTTTAGAGGCCCGGCAATGATTCGATTCAAGAAGTGGGCTTTAATTGATGCCAATACAATTGCGACTCTTGATAAATACCCCGTCGAAAAGCGACCAAGTCGCTGGGACGGCCAGACAAAAGCCGTAAAAAAATTCAAAGATGAAGTGCTGAAGCAGGGGCTGGCGATTCAAGAGCAAAAATGTGCGTGGTGTACTCTTAACGTAGGGACTCTTGGCCGCCGTACGGCTCATCGTGATCATATCGCCCCAAAAGCAAAGTACCCCCAGTGGACATTTTTTGCTAAAAACTTAATTATCGCTTGCGAATATTGTAATGGCTTTGCGGTAAAGGGTGAAATAAACACTGTTAGTAAGGTCGAAGATGTTTATGAGAACTGCATATTTCACGTGGTCCACCCTTATCTAGATGATCCGTCTGATCATCTAGAGTTTCTTGGAGATAGTCCGTTATCTGTTACCATCCGGAGTCGCACGCCTAAAGGGCTGTGGACAATTGATAAGTTGCAGTTAGATACTGCGGGAGCAACAATGGAGCGTGCTAAAGATCGGCTGTTGGAAATGTATATGAATGATCTTTCTCCTGCGCAAAAGGGGCTACTAAAATCAGCTAGTGATTCACTTGGCAAATAAATTGACTAATAATAGCTGCCGAGGAGTTGCCATGAGCAACTCCAAAGCGATAGTTTCTATATATCCTGCATCGCATATTTCAAGTGGCTATGATCCAGGTGAATGCTAGAGCAGGAAATCTAGAGACGGAGTCGGTAATCGCCTTCTATCGATTGAGGCAGATCCTGCTCCTGCTCTTGATTGATTGCGAAGCTGCATTATCTGGGTCGCCAATTTTTGTCCTTGAAACCGTTTGGTTGAGGCAGTGCCTTCAACCTTGATGGCCATCCATAGGGCTCGATAGTGATCCGTTCCGACAAAGAACCGCCCGAAGGCGGTTCAGTACACATGGGTATCACTTAAGTCCGTGAGTCCAGTAACCCTTGGCCATGAGTCCGTTCTGATATTCACACCTGTAACCGACTGCCATGCTGGTGGCCAATCGGCCCACGTTCAGAAGTGTCGCGTCGACATCTACCGTGATTGTCTTGCCACTACCAATATGACGAGCCTGAATATCCACTGCTTCGTCTGCAGGAGCCGCACTAATCATGTTGGACACGCATTTGTTGACGGTGCTCTGATCGGTCCACCCGACCTTAGGCTCCAGTGTTCGGTGAGCTTTATCCGAGACTCTGACCTCAGTCGGTGTTGCGCAACCAGTGAGCAACCCAATAAGTGCAACAGTAAGCATTCGTTTCATTAGAGCGTCTTCAATGCATGTGGATCATCATTATAGCTATATGCCATTACTAGGGGTTGAGATCTTTTGGGTTTTGTTGATGTCGAAGGGGAATCGTGAATGCTGAGAGCACGATGAGCTAGGTGTCGAGAGGGATGCTCAACTGCGCGAGCGAACGGACGACTTGAGTGCCGTTGAGCAGGATTTGAGTGATCGGGTACCTCTCCACGGGCGCATGTCCAAGAAGCAGTGGGTTACTACTTACATAAGGCAATCGACTTAAACTTTCCCTTGCGCGGGATCAGATTGCCCCATCTGATAATATATTTGATCGCGAAACGCTCTAAGTCTCCGTAAATCCTAGGATAGAGTTCTACATAACAGAGTTAGCCGGTTACTCAGTTCTGGATTAACAAGCAGCGGGGGCCGCTATGTCCACCGATCTACCGGAAATACCGGGCGACTTCCCTGAGATCCTAAAAGAGCTATTCCGTAACCAACTCGACTTAGAGCTCCGAGCTTTTCAGCAATTGGTTGATAAACTCAGGCATAAGTACGAGCTTCAATTTTCTGATGAGCTCAAGGCGGCGAGGCCCGGCGACACATTCCTGGGTCTGAAAGTCACAAACTTCGATGAGCTGGCGGATACTGCAACCCTGCAGGTGCGCGTTACCGATGCTGACGTTCCGTTCGTGCCCGGACTTAAGATTGGTGAGGCGACCGCTGATTTTATCGTCATCCGTCGGATCAATCTCACAGATAACACTGCGCCTCTGATTGACGTGCGTGGAGTCGAGGGTTTTTCAATAGAGCTTAACCTCCGCAAGGAGAAGAGCTACGAGATCCGACTGGGCTACGCTCAGGATGACAGCATCCAGACCCAATCCCGGATCGTGCTAGTGGGCGTCAAGTGGGAAGAGCCGAGGTTTGGTGTGCTCGGTCTTCTCGGAAAGACAAACAAAGGCGGACTGCTAATCGACCTCCAAGGTGAATCGCCGATCGCGATCCCTCTTGGGGCGACAGGGTTTGGGCTGAAAGGGATCGGGATTCTCTACGGTGAGCATTTTGCCCCGAGACTGGATGGCGCCGTGGCGGGCAATGCGTTGGAACACCTGGCGAAGGCCGACGCAGGAAGTTACGCCGATTGGGCTCAGTCAGCCAAAGATCTCAGCACCTGGCTCGCGGTGCCAGAGGACATCCGTCTCTACGGCGTGTCCGCGCTGCTTGCGGACATGGCGACTGGGGGCAAGCTCGTAGAGTTGAGGCGGTATGGCCTCACTTATCTATCCTATGGCCCGACTCTCATATTCGGTGGCGAAACATGGTTCCTGGATTCTATCGACGTCGGCAAAACGGTTGGTGTCATTGATCTTCGGTCAAAGTCCATATTCGGCCGGACCACACAGACTTTGGACATGATCCCATGGGCCGCGGGCGCGTTTATAGCCAAAGGGAGCCTAGAATTAAGTGCCTCCCTTAGCGACCAAAAACGGACATATTTTGCGGTTGGCGGCTACGCAATGGACGGCTGCAGCGTGAAGCTATTCGACTTCGTAACGCTCGCCGGGGGCGCTCGCGTGGTTCCGAGCCAAGGCATCGCCGCGCGTGCCAAGGGCCCAATCGCGTCTCAATTGGAGATTGGCGGATTCACCGGCGGCTACAATCTGTCGTTCGATATTCAGGGAGGCATAGGGTGGAATCCCGCCGCACTCGAAGCCAAGCTGGTGATTCTCGGCACCCTCTGGATTAAGGCTTTTGGAGACAAACTGAGCCTTAGCGCCTCATTGACTACAGAACTCTATATTAAGAAGCCGCTCATCTTCAAAATGAATGTCGACTTCGAGTTCAGCTGTCGGTTTGGTTCCGTCCATGTTCCTCTTAAAATCTTCGAATATGAGAACAAAGAGCCTGCTACGCCAGAGCCAACGCTCAAGCTTGCAGCTGACGCGCCGCTCGCGAGAATGCATCCTCCGAGCGGCATTGTTGGGCAGCTCGATCCCTCAAAGCCTGAGGTCTGGCCGGACATGATGTTCGTGCTCGACTTCCAGCGACGCGCTGGCGACAGTGGTATTGTGGTAAACCCGGTCGACGGTCATGTCGTCGAGGCTGGGATCGACGTGTACCACCTGTTCACGACCTTGATGATTGAGCGCCAAGATCCGGTCACGAAGGCCTTCTCTACAGTTCCCGACGTGCGCGCGAGTTGGCTGCTCAATGCCGCCGATGGGGCAACGCTCATTTCTAGTCGGCTAGCCATTCCGTGTAACGATCCGCTTGGCTGGCTACAAAGCTTTGATTATGCGCAACCCAGCACCAGCCGACGGCTAGAGAGCTTCCGACTCCAAACATTCGGCATGGGTCCGACCAGACCCTATCTAGCACCACACGGCGGGCAAGCGATCGCCCGCTTCGAGGATGTGACCGTCTATGCGGCGGAATCCTTCTGGCTTGTCGCTGTTCCTTGGGCGGACGGATATCAGCGCGCACTTAACCTTCGCCAGTTTAAAGTCGAGTTCTCGACCTCGCTGGCAAGCGGCGGGCGCGCTACGCTCGCAGTCCAAACTTGCGAGCTCCGTATCCTCGCATCGCAGAACCGAGCGCCTGGGGTCTGGATCACAAATGGAAATGTCCAAGCCTGTACGTTGCTTCGTCCGGTGAGCAATGATCAGGGCGAATGGTCGCTCACAATCGAGCGCACATCCGCCGAAGTTGCGCTACCACTCATCGTGAGCAGCGAAAGGCTCAACCTTGTTTGCGCAATTGGCTACAGCGCGGGCGATACTATTGTGACTAACTTGCCCGATACCCAAGTGCTGGCTCCAGGGCATTATCGGCTCCGCATAGCAGGAGAGAGTTCTGCCAACTTCCGTGGGAAACGCGCCCCGGCAACAAGTCACTGGGCCGTAGAACGCGAGTTCGATGTCGTACCACCGCCGCTGCGACCCTATCTTCGATATTCCACACTCGGCGATGAGCGGATGTTCGGCACCGACGCAGGTGGCTGGAATCCGAACCCCGCCGGCCAAGGCTTTGGTCATTATCCCGATCACCTCTGCCAATTGCGCGCGTCAGTCAGTTATCTCCATCAGATCTACCCTACGCTTTTTGTCCGCACCGACAACGATGCAATCGATGTCGAGGTCCCGGTGACCCCATGCCAACAGGGAACACCGGCCGGGTCCAAGTCGAGCGGCGAGTGGCGCGTTGAAACCGGACAAGCAAATCCCGTTGTGGTTGAGCGAGAGTTAAGCTTCCCCTTCTCCCAAAACGCCGGTTTTCACCAGATCACGGTCAGGCGGACCGCGTCCGATGGCTCAGGCATCGGCGACGTCGTAGACCAATGGACCTATCGCGTCTCGGGTTATCGTTCCCCTTCTGCCCATCTCTGGACTACGTCCACTCTAACGCGGGCGATCGGACCGTTCGGCAGCCGCAGTCTGCCACATGCCGTCGCCGCACCCGTCCCCACCGGGTTTGACCTCGATGCGGTGCCCGCTGCGCAGATCGGCACAGGCTGGGCCTTGCCCAAATCAATCGCGTCTTTAGTGGGCGTCGAGAGCACGCAAGCCGGTTTATCTTTCCTTCAACTGCTCGAATGGTGCCGGATCTTCACCGGTGCATGCTATCCCTTGGTCGAGGGGCCGTTTGCCCACCCTACACCCTCCGATATCTGCCTCCTTATGGACCAAGCAGCCGCACCTGCCGCGCTGCTGTTGCGCACTTCCGAACCGTGTGACTGGCGACGCGTCGAGGTTGCCGCTGTGACCTCTTATGACAACGAATCTGCCCGTCGCTTCTCTCTCAAAATCGTGCCGTCACCCGACGGTTGCCAATGCGCAATGTTGTTTCTCGCCGAGGGCGTGCCCGTGCGTATCCCAAAAGGAGCATTGCTGCTCCGCATACGTTTTCGGCTCGAATGCGATCCGTTACCGCGCCTGACACTTGCCGCCGCTCCCACCCAGACCTTCGAGGAAATCGTCACGGTTCTTGATCAGCCAGTCGGCATAGACGACTGGTGGGAGAAATAGAAGATGACCCTGCATCTGCTCTGCAACGAACCAGTTCCTACACGTTGTGCTCCCGTGTTCAGAATCCAGGCGTCGTCTTGGATCGATAGAACAAACTTCGGGCCGCGGACGGTTGACGCTGATCCCCAAGCCGGCATTCGACTTCGCTGGACCTGCCCATTTCTGGCGGCGACGCCCGCCGAACGTTTGGGCAAACCAGTCGCGTTCGTCGTCGAGCGTTCTGGCCCGCTATCTCGTGATGCGATGATTGAGTTCAAGCCGAGCGTAGGGCATCGCTCACGTACCCCAACTCCGGCACAGCTGTGGGAACCACTAGTACGAACCGATGCCACAACGTTCCGGGTGCGCGGACCGGACTGTAGCGGGGTCGCCGCGGTCTCCTTCACCTTACCTTCCAATGGCACAACCACCACTGTGACCCTGATTGACGTCAACGGCGTGGCACAGATCGTTGCTAATATCAGCCCTGGCGAAGACTTCCATGTCGAATGGGCAGACCTGAAAATTGTGTCCTTCTCTATCGACGCTCAAGTACCGGAGGTGCTTGGTCTTAACCTTAGTGGTCACACTGACGCCGTGCGCTACGATTTCACCCCAATCGCCGAGATAGCGGCTGACATTTGGTGGAATTTAACACTCGACGAAGCTGCTGAGCGGGTAACTAACGCTGCGGACGTGCCCTTCCTTTCGCTGGTGCCAGGGGACTGGGACGAGTTCCGCGCGCTCGGTAGCAGTGTCGATCAGGCTATGGAAACTGGCGCCGAGGCCCCCAGTGCGGTAATGGGGCTGGCACTGATCGCGGCCACCCGGTTCGAGGCAGCTGCGCTGATGGGATGGGGCTTCGTCGACGGTGACCACGCGCCAGCGCCCCGGCTCGACAAAATCCGGGGGCAGTTACTCACAGGTCCAAGCGACGAGGTTTTCGTCTATCGAGTGCGAGCACGGTTGCAGCCACCGGACAACGCCGCCGCTATCGAAGAAGTCAGTAGTTGGGCCTTCACACTGGCCTCGCTCGCCCCAATGCTGGCGGAGCCCCAATGTACAGTCTCGATGCCCCCGGTATCGCGTTCCGAGCTCACCAACGCAGTGCGGCCTGGTCCACAACCTGATCAACCTGAGGTATTTGCCGCGCCCGACTGGCGAGTGACATGCACCGGCCAGTGGGAGCTAGTGTCAAACCCTTACATGGTGGACTGCGTCGTGACCCGCCCGCTCGCCGAGGACAGCGTAATCACCGGGCAGCCATACGTCCCGGCCGGAAACTTCATGAATGGGTTTAACCGGCCGCCGAGTACCTTGCGTGGTAACAGGCTGGTCGAGCAGCGCCAGCACCGTTTCGACATTCCCTATTTCGACAGCGACGTCGGTTGCGAAGCGGACGCTTGGGATTTCTGGGACCGGCGTCTGTCCGGCGGCCCTGCCAAGTTAATCCAGCCACGGATCGAATATGCAGGGACTGCGGTGCCGCTCTTCACAGCCAGGTGCGTTGCGCCGGACAACGCCCGCGGTGCCGTTGTTGAGTTTTCACTCGAACAGGCGGTTGATCCGAAACTCTCCTGGGTCGCCGATCCACTAGCCGCCTACTCCAGGGCTTCAATTGCTCTGTTCATGCGCGATCCGAGGCTCTCACCTGCTGAGGCCGACATCGAGTTGGGGCCTCCAAGCCCAACGTCTGATGGGCAATGGTCGGCTGATCTGCACAGTAGCCTCGCGCAACAACAGTTGGATTGCTTCGTCGGTGGCACTCTCGCGACTGGGGGGTTCACTGCACGAATTCTGTCAATGGGCTTGGTGAGCGGTGGTCAGGCCCGCTGCACGTTTGAGGTGATCACGAGCTGCGCGGGCGCGAATCTCTATGGGTGTCCGACTGGTTGGCTGGCTGCGCAGCTCTGGGAAGACCCTCAGTCGATGCGACTCTGGATGCCTCTTCCCGGGTCCATTCCAGTTCTACCTGTCGGCAAACCGGAGCGCTACACCATTACAACAGATCTCCCCCCGCTCATTGCGTCTACGACACTGTTCTTCGCCACTCAGTTGAAGTTTGCGTTCGAAGGTACGGACTACAAAAGCAAGCTGACAACGCCCCTCCCGGCGCCGTACATCCATCCGGCTCCGCCTGCTCCGTCAAATTGTCTCGGTACCCAGCAACTCGGAACTGACTATTATGGGCGCGTAATCGTTCGCATCGAAGCTAATGCATGTCAACCGTTCGAACCCCGCTACGATATGCGGGTGGCGGTCTCGGCAGAATTCACCGAGAAGCAACTGGACCCTGATGCTTTATTGCCGCCACTAGAAACCAAGCCTCCTACTCAGGATCCTCCTTCAGTCCTTGAGATGTTTCAGGCGAATAAATCAGACGGTATCTTCGGCGCCCAGGCTCCTTTCGAAGGTGCTGTCTTGTTTGATGCGTTTAGCCGTCTCACATCATTTGCCGAGAACGATCGATACATGGTTGGCGTGTGCAACGTCAGGAAGGCGGACAGCCGCGAGTCGCCACCAGCGCTTCACACTAGTGTCCTTCGCAGGATCGAATGATGCTCCTGTCCACCTAGTTTCGGTGGACAACATCGCTCAAGCTCCTGGATCAGGAAGATCCGCAGCCGAGTCGGACTTGGGACAGTGCCCGCCGGGACTCGGCGGCTACAGTTTTCGACTTTGTTGTTTTGAATTGGAGCCCCGCAATATCCGATGTTATGGCAATCGTCGTCATCAACCGTCTTCTCGGTGACGCTGGCGTCGTCAGACGATAGAACGTCGTCCGAAGGGCAGTTACTGGAGACATTTATTTTGTGAAGGCGATAGGTTTTTCTCATCTTTTTTGTGATTTCTGTTTTCGGAAGTTACAGAAAAGATGAAATTATCCCTGCGTTTGCTGGTAGGTATGAATCATATATTTTGTGACCCTACATCCAGCAAACCTGCCAAACGAAAAAGGCCAACGCTTGAGCGTTGGCCTTTTTTTTGACCGAAATTTGCGTCCGTTAACCCGGTGAATGCTGCCGAACCGAAGGCATAAAAAAACCGGCTATATCAGCCGGTTTTTTTACATCCGAAAAAAACTTATGCACTTTTTTCGGTTTTTTAATGGTTTATAAAATATCTATATAAATCATATAGTTAAGAACTTAATTAGACGCTTTTCAACAAAACGGTACACAGGTTATCCACAGAATCTCAGACAGCGATTTGATCGTTGGCAGAAGGGGCCGCAGGAGCGGCCGGCAGCGAACCCATTTCACGTTGCATCTGTTCGTTCCAGGCCTGGACCCGATCATTCAGCTCGGCAATCGCTCGCGGCCCGCTGCCCTCGGCATACATGGGAGCGCCGATGATTACGGTAATCACGCCCTGCTTCTTCGCCCAACCGGTTTTCGGCCAGAACTTGCCAGCATTGTGCGCAATCGGCAGCACGGGAAGTGCGGCGTTCACGGCTAAAGCGGTACCACCGCGAGAGAACTTTCCGATGGTGCCGTAAGGAACGCGTGTTCCCTCAGGGAAGATCAGGACCCAGACGCCGTCTTTCAGCAGTTCATCGCCCTTCTTCGCCACATGCTTGAGTGCCGCTTTCGGATTGTCGCGATCGATGGCGATGGGTCGCAGCATGGCCATGGCCCAGCCGAAGAACGGAACGTAGAGCAGTTCGCGCTTCAGTACCTGGCTCAATGGCTCAAAGTAGGCGGATAGAAAGAAAGTCTCCCACGTGCTCTGGTGGTTCGACTGAATCACGCAGGGCTGGTCAGGCACGTTCTCGGCGCCCTTCACTTCGTAGCTGATACCCAGAAAGACTTTGCTCAGCCACAGTGCGCAACGGCACCAGTACACATTGATGAAGCGATAGCGCGCCTTGAACGGCAGAAAAGGCGCGATAAAAAAGCTCAGGCTGCACCAGAGTAAAGAGGTGGTGCCCAACAACAGATAAAAGAGGAAAGTTCTGATGGCCTGCAGTATCGACATGGCGACGTTTACCGTGCGGGCTCTGCCCGTCTATATAAAGCGCACTCCCGATCAATCCCTGGTCAGGACAATCGAAGCACTCTAATTGTGGATAAGTTCTGCGGCAATCGCCGCCAGATCGTCAAAAATCAAGGTGCCTGCCGGTAGGGTCTTGCCCAAAGTCTTTTCGCCTTTCCCGGTCTTTACCAAAACTGGCTGAGAATCGACGGCTTTGGCGGCCTCCAGGTCACCAAGGGTGTCGCCGACAAACCAAACATGGGTCAGCGATACGTTGTAATGCGCGGCGATGGTTTTCAACATCCCGGGTTTTGGTTTGCGGCAATCGCAGCCATCGTCCGGCCCGTGCGGGCAATAGACGATCAGCCCGACTTCACCGCCCTGCTCCGCCACCAGCGAGCGCAAGCGCTCATGCATGGCGTCCAGGGTAGTGATGTCGTAATAGCCGCGAGCGATGCCCGACTGGTTGGTAGCCACCGCTACCGTCCAGCCGGCCTTGCTCAACTGCGCGATGGCTTCGATCGAACCCGGGAGCGGAATCCACTCCTGCACCGACTTGATGTAAGCGTCGGAGTCGTAATTGATCACCCCGTCCCGATCGAGAATCAGCAGTTTCAACAGCAGCCCCTCAACCCAGCAGCGAAATATCGGCGACGCCGAGGAACAGCCCACGCAGACGCGACAGCAGTGCATAACGGTTGGCGCGGACCTTGGCATCTTCAGCGTTGACCATCACGGCCTCGAAGAATGCATCCACCGGCTCGCGCAAGGCAGCCAGCCGTGCCAACGATTCGCTGTACTGACGCGCCGCAGCCATCGGCTGGACAGCCTGGTCAGCTTGCTGGATCGCCGAGTAGAGGGAGAACTCGTTGGCGTTGTCGAAGTACTTGGCTTCCACGACCGAAGGAACAGAGCCTTCGACCTTGCTTAGCAAGTTCGAAACGCGCTTGTTCACCGCGGCCAGGGCAGCGGCTTCCGGCAATTTGCGGAACGCTTCTACCGCTTGTACGCGCTGATCGAAATCCAGCGCCGAACCCGGTTTCAGGGCACGCACCGAGAGGTAAGTCCCGACATCCACGCCTTCGTCTTCGTAACGGGCACGCAGACGGTCGAAGATGAACTCCAGCACCGAATCGTTGAGGCCGGCCGCCTTGACCTTGGTACCGAACGCATTCACGGCGAACGCCACGGCATCGTTCAGGTCGAGGTCGAGCTTCTTGTCGATCAGGATGCGCAACACGCCGAGTGCAGCACGGCGTAGGGCATACGGGTCTTTGCTGCCGGTTGGCAGCATGCCGATACCGAAAATGCCCACCAGTGTGTCGAGCTTGTCAGCGATGGCCACGGCCGCACCGGTCAGGGTGGTCGGCAGTTCAGCACCGGCACCGCGCGGCATGTACTGCTCGTTCAGCGCCAGAGCGACTTCTTCCGGCTCGCCATCGTTGAGGGCGTAGTAGTAACCGGCGACACCTTGCATCTCCGGGAACTCACCGACCATTTCGGTCGCCAGGTCGCACTTGGACAGCAGGCCTGCACGGGACGCCCACGCGGCGTTACCGCCAATGCGTTGAGCGATGAACGCGGCGAGTTTGGAAACGCGCTCGGCCTTGTCGTAAACGCTGCCGAGTTTTTCCTGGAACACTACGTTTTGCAGACGCAGGTTGAAGTCTTCGAGTTTCTGCTTCTTGTCTTGCTTGAAGAAGAACTCGGCGTCGGTCAGGCGTGGACGAACCACTTTCTCGTTACCGGCGATGATCTGCTGCGGGTCTTTGCTTTCGATGTTGGCCACGGTAATGAAACGTGGCAGCAACTTGCCGTCGGCATCCAGCAGGCAGAAGTACTTCTGGTTGTCCTGCATGGTGGTGATCAGGGCTTCTTGCGGCACATCGAGGAAACGCTCTTCGAACGAGCACACCAGCGGCACCGGCCATTCAACCAACGCGGTCACTTCGTCGAGCAAGGCAGGAGGGACGATCGCAGTACCTTCCTGCATCGTCGCCAGCTCTTCGACGCGCTTGCTGATCAGCTCGCGACGCTCGTTTGTGTCGGCGAGTACGTAAGCAGCACGCAGGTCAGTCAGGTAGTTGGCCGGCGAGGTGATGCGCACGCTTTCGGGGTGATGGAAGCGGTGACCACGGGAATCGCGACCGGCTTTCTGGGCGAGGATGGTGCAATCAATGACCTGGTCACCGAGCAGCATCACCAGCCACTGGGTCGGACGAACGAATTCTTCCTTGCGAGCACCCCAGCGCATGCGCTTGGGAATCGGCAGGTCGTTCAGGGAATCTTCGACGATGGTCGCCAGCAGGCTCGCGGTCGGTTTGCCGGCGATGCTCTGGCTGTAACGCAGTTTCGGGCCGCTTTGATCGATTTCACTCAGGTCGACGCCGCACTTCTTGGCGAAGCCCAATGCCGCTTGAGTCGGGTTGCCTTCGGCATCGAACGCGGCCTGACGTGGCGGGCCGTCGAGGTTGATGCTGCGATCCGGCTGCTGAGTCGCCAGATCGGTGATCAGCACAGCCAGACGACGTGGCGCGGCGTAAACGGTTTTGGTCTCGTAGTTCAGGCCAGCGGCTTGCAGGCCCTTGTCGATACCGGCCAGGAACGCGTCGGCCAGGGTGTTCAGGGCTTTGGGTGGCAGCTCTTCGGTGCCCAGTTCAACCAGAAAATCCAGAGCACTCATTGTGCAGCCTCCAGCTTAGCCAACACTTCGTCACGCAGGTCCGGGGTCGCCATCGGGAAGCCCAGCTTGGCGCGAGCCAGCAGATAGGCTTGCGCAACGGAACGCGCCAGGGTGCGGACACGCAGAATGTATTGCTGACGCGCGGTCACCGAGATCGCCCGGCGCGCATCCAGCAGGTTGAAGGTATGGGACGCCTTCAACACCATTTCGTAGCTCGGCAACGGCAGCGGCTGGTCGAGTTCGATCAGGCGCTTGGCTTCGCTTTCGTAGAAATCGAACAGTTCGAACAGCTTCTCGACGTTGGCGTGTTCGAAGTTGTAGGTCGACTGCTCCACTTCGTTCTGGTGGAACACGTCGCCGTAGGTCACTTTGCCGAACGGGCCGTCAGCCCAGACCAGGTCATAGACCGAGTCCACGCCTTGCAGGTACATGGCCAGGCGTTCGAGGCCATAAGTGATCTCGCCGGTCACCGGGTAGCACTCGATGCCGCCCGCTTGCTGGAAGTAAGTGAACTGCGTCACTTCCATGCCGTTGAGCCAGACTTCCCATCCCAGACCCCAGGCGCCCAGTGTTGGCGATTCCCAGTTGTCTTCGACGAAGCGAATGTCATGAACCAACGGATCCAGGCCGACGTGCTTGAGGGAGCCCAGGTACAGTTCCTGGAAGTTGTCCGGGTTCGGCTTCAGGACTACCTGGAACTGGTAGTAGTGCTGTAGACGGTTCGGGTTTTCGCCGTAGCGGCCGTCAGTCGGGCGACGACTGGGCTGCACATAAGCGGCGTTCCAGGTTTCCGGGCCAATGGCGCGCAGAAACGTGGCAGTGTGGAAAGTCCCGGCGCCTACTTCCATATCGTAGGGCTGAAGTACCACGCAACCTTGCTCGGCCCAGTATTGCTGGAGGGCGAGGATCAAGTCTTGGAAGGTACGCACGGCTGGCGTAGGCTGGCTCACGAAATTCACCTGTTTCTTGGGCTGCGATTTAAAGAGCGGGAGTATACCCGATTCGGTCCTGCGCACGCCCCCTGGAGCCTTATGCCACGCTGCTTTTGGTGTTCCGAAGATCCGCTGTACATGGCTTATCACGATCAGGAGTGGGGCACGCCGCTACGCGATGCGCAGGGATTGTTCGAGTTGCTTTTGCTCGAAGGGTTCCAGGCCGGCCTTTCCTGGATCACCGTGTTGCGCAAACGTGAGCGTTATCGCGAAGTGCTGTTCGGCTTCGACGTACAACGCGTGGCGCAAATGAGCGACGCCGAAATCGATGAATTGATGCTCGATCCGGGCATCATTCGCAATCGTCTCAAACTTAATGCGGCCCGGCGCAATGCCCAGGCCTGGCTGGCGCTGGAGGATCCGGTGGCGTTTCTCTGGTCCTTCGTCGATGGCAAGCCTGTGATCAATCATTTCAAGGATCGCAGCGAAGTGCCGGCCGTGACGCCGACCGCCGTGGAGATGAGCAAAGGCCTGAAAAAGGCCGGCTTCACGTTCGTCGGCCCGACTATTTGTTACGCGTTGATGCAGGCCTCGGGCATGGTCATGGACCACACCCGGGATTGCGATCGCTACGCGGCGCTGGCGAACGGCGGTTAGAATAGCCGCCTCGCGCACAGCACAAGATCAGGAGTGACCTGTGGATAAGTTGAAAGGCGCCTTGCTGGTAGGCGCTCTGCGGTTGTTTGCCTTGCTTCCGTGGCGGGCAGTACAAGCCGTGGGCTCGGTCATCGGCTGGGTCATGTGGAAAACCCCGAACCGTTCCCGCGATGTGGTGCGGATCAATCTCGCCAAGTGTTTCCCGGACATGGACCCGGCCGAGCGTGAGCGTCTGGTCGGCCAGAGCCTGAAAGACATCGGCAAATCCCTGACCGAAAGCGCCTGTGCCTGGATCTGGCCGGCCCAGCGCTCCATCGACCTGGTGCGTGAAGTCGAAGGGCTCGACGTATTGAAGGATGCCCTCGCCTCCGGCAAAGGTGTCGTCGGCATCACCAGTCACCTGGGCAACTGGGAAGTGTTGAACCACTTCTATTGCAACCAGTGCAAACCGATCATTTTTTATCGTCCGCCAAAGCTGAAGGCTGTGGATGATTTGCTGCGCAAGCAGCGGGTGCAATTGGGCAACCGGGTGGCCGCTTCCACCAAGGAAGGCATCCTCAGCGTCATCAAGGAAGTGCGTAAGGGGGGGGCAGTGGGCATTCCCGCTGACCCGGAACCGGCAGAATCCGCTGGGATCTTCGTGCCGTTCTTCGCCACTCAGGCGCTGACCAGTAAATTCGTACCGAACATGCTCGCCGGTGGCAAAGCGGTCGGCGTGTTCCTGCATGCCCTGCGGTTGCCGGACGGTTCGGGTTACAAAGTGATTCTCGAAGCCGCGCCAGAGGCCATGTACAGCACCGATACCGAAACGTCCTGCGCGGCCATGAGCCAAGTGGTCGAGCGCTATGTGCGGGCGTATCCGAGCCAGTACATGTGGAGCATGAAGCGCTTCAAGAAGCGGCCGCCGGGTGAAGAACGCTGGTACTGATGCTGCTGTGGATAATCCCCTTGATCAGTGCGCCTGCCGCTCAAGCTTCTTCAGAAACACGGTCATTTCCTTTTCGGCCTGCTTGTCGCCATGGGCGCGAGCAGCGTCCAGGCCCTGTTCCCACGCCTGACGTGCGGACGCGAAATCCTTCAGCCCCAGATGCGCCTTGCCCAATAGCTTCCACGCTGCCGAATATTTCGGATCGAATTCGACGCAGCGCTGGAAATGCTCTGCAGCCTTGGCGTTTTCCCCAAGATCCAGATAACCCTTGCCCAGGCCGAAGCGCAGCAATGAGTTATCCACACCCTTGGCGAGCATTTTTTCCAGGGATTCGATCATTGGTATTTCCCCTCAGTCAGTGATCGTTCCCACGCTTCGCGTGGGAATGCAGCCCGGGACGCTCCGCGTCCCATCTGAAGCCGAACGCGGAGCGTCCGTTGAGGCATTCCCACGCAGAGCGTGGGAACGATCAGTTAGAAGAAGCTCAACCCCACATGGAACAGCTTTTCCACATCCCGAATATGCTTTTTATCCACAAGGAACAGAATCACGTGGTCGCCGGCTTCGATCACCGTGTTGTCGTGGGCAATGATCACTTCTTCGTCGCGGATAATTGCGCCGATGGTGGTGCCCGGCGGCAGGCCGATGTTCTCGATGGCCTTGCCGATCACCTTGCTCGACCTCTCATCACCGTGGGCAATCGCCTCGATGGCTTCCGCCGCGCCGCGGCGCAATGAGTGCACGCTGACGATATCGCCGCGACGCACGTGGGCCAGCAAGGTGCCGATGGTCGCCAATTGCGGGCTGATGGCGATGTCGATGTCGCCACCCTGGATCAGGTCGACGTAGGCCGGGTTGTTGATGATGGTCATCACCTTCTTCGCACCCAGGCGCTTGGCCAGTAGCGAAGACATGATGTTGGCTTCGTCGTCGTTGGTCAGTGCCAGGAAGATATCGGCGTCGGCGATGTTCTCCTCGATCAGCAAGTCGCGGTCGGAGGCACTGCCCTGCAACACCACGGTGCTGTCGAGGGTGTCCGAGAGATGACGGCAGCGCGCCGGGTTCATCTCGATGATCTTCACTTGGTAACGGCTTTCGATGGCCTCGGCCAGACGTTCACCGATCTGCCCGCCGCCAGCGATGACGATGCGCTTGTAGCTCTCGTCGAGACGGCGCATTTCGCTCATCACGGCGCGAATATTCGCCTTGGCGGCGATGAAAAAGACTTCGTCGTCTGCCTCGATCACCGTATCGCCCTGCGGCAGGATCGGCCGATCACGCCGGAAAATCGCCGCCACACGGGTTTCGACATTCGGCATGTGCTCACGCAACTGACGCAGTTGCTGACCCACCAGCGGGCCGCCGTAGTACGCCTTGACCGCCACCAATTGGGCTTTGCCTTCGGCGAAGTCGATCACCTGCAAGGCGCCCGGATGCTGGATCAGGCGCTTGATGTAATTGGTGACCACTTGCTCCGGGCTGATCAGCACGTCCACCGGAATCGCTTCGTTGTCGAACAGCTCGGAACGAGTCAGGTACGCGGCTTCACGAACCCGGGCGATTTTGGTCGGGGTGTGGAACAGGGTGTGGGCAACCTGGCAGGCCACCATATTGGTTTCGTCGCTGTTGGTTACCGCCACCAGCATGTCGGCGTCGTCCGCGCCGGCCTGACGCAGCACCGTCGGCAACGAGCCGCGGCCCTGCACGGTGCGGATGTCCAGCCGATCGCCGAGGTCGCGCAGGCGTTCGCCGTCGGTGTCGACCACAGTGATGTCATTGGCCTCGCTGGCCAAGTGTTCTGCCAGCGAACCGCCGACCTGCCCTGCGCCGAGGATGATGATTTTCATCCAGTCACTCCTTAAAACCCATTAACCGCGTGCGGCGGCGATCTTGATCAACTTGGCGTAGTAGAACCCGTCATGGCCGCCGTCCTGGGCCAGCAATTGGCGACCGTGAGGTTGCTTGATGCCGGCCTGAGTCGCGAGGTCCAGTTCACGGGCGCCCGGCGTGCGAGCGAGGAAGGCCTCGATGACTTCGGTGTTCTCGGTCGGCAGCGTCGAGCAGGTGGCGTAAAGCAGAACACCGCCTACTTCCAGAGTTATCCACATAGCGTCCAGCAGCTCGCCTTGAAGCACCGCCAGAGCAGCGATGTCGTCTGGTTGGCGAGTCAGCTTGATGTCCGGGTGACGACGAATGACACCGGTGGCCGAGCATGGCGCGTCCAGCAGAATGCGCTGGAACGGTTTGCCGTCCCACCAGGTGGCGGTATCGCGGCCGTCGGCGGCGATCAGTTCGGCGCTCAGGCCCAGGCGTGCGAGGTTTTCCCGCACTCGCACCAGACGCTTGGCTTCCAGGTCCACCGCCACCACGCCCGCGAGTGCCGGCTCGGCTTCAAGAATGTGGCAGGTCTTGCCGCCCGGTGCGCAGCAGGCGTCCAGCACCCGCTGGCCCGGTGCCAGGTCGAGCAGATCGGCGGCCAGTTGCGCGGCTTCGTCCTGCACGCTGATCCAGCCTTCGGCGAACCCCGGCAAACTGCGCACGTCGGAAGCGGTGTCGAGAATGATGCCGTCCCGACTGTAAACACACGGCGTGGCGGCAATGCCGGCGTCGGTCAGCAACCCGAGGTAAGCATCGCGGCTGTGATGCCGACGGTTGACCCGCAGGATCATCGGCGGATGCGCGTTGTTCGCCGCGCAAATGGCTTCCCACTGTTCAGGCCAGAACGCCTTGAGTGATTTTTGCAGCCAGCGCGGGTGGGCAGTGCGCACCACCGGATCGTGTTCCAGCTCGGCCAGCAGCGCTTCGCTTTCACGCTGGGCGCGGCGTAGCACGGCATTGAGCAAGGCCTTGGCCCAGGGCTTTTTCAGCTTGTCGGCGCAACCCACGGTTTCACCGATGGCGGCATGGGCCGGAACCCGTGTGTAGAGCAACTGGTACAGACCGACCAGCAACAGCGCTTCGACATCGGCGTCGGCTGCCTTGAACGGCTTCTGTAGCAACTTGGCCGCCAACGCCGACAAACGCGGCTGCCAACGCGCGGTGCCGAACGCCAGGTCCTGGGTGAAGCCGCGGTCGCGATCTTCGACCTTGTCCATTTGTGTTGGCAGGGAACTGTTGAGTGAGGCTTTTCCGTTAAGAACAGCAGCAAGTGCCTTGGCGGCGGCCAGACGTGGATTCATTGAGCGTCCGCCGCTTGACCGAGGACGGTGCCGACGGCGAATTTCTCACGACGGCTGTTGAACAAGTCGCTGAAGTTCAGCGCCTTGCCGCCGGGCAATTGCAGACGAGTCAGACACAGGCCTTGTTCACCGCAGGCGACGATCAAACCATCCTTGCTGGCGCCGAGTACTTCACCGGGAGCGCCCTGCCCTTCAACGAGGCTGGCGGCCAGTACCTTCAAGGCTTCGCCATTCAGCGTGCTGTGGCAGATCGGCCAGGGGTTGAAGGCGCGAACCAGGCGTTCCAGCTCAACCGCCGGACGGCTCCAGTCGATGCGCGCTTCGTCTTTGTTCAATTTGTGCGCATAAGTGGCGAGGCTGTCGTCCTGGACTTCGCCTTCCAAAGTACCCGCGGCGAGGCCGGCGATCGCCTGAATTACCGCTGGCGGACCCATTTCCGCCAGACGGTCGTGGAGGCTGCCGCCAGTATCTACCGCGGTAATCGGCGTGGTGACTTTGAGCAGCATCGGCCCGGTGTCGAGGCCCAGTTCCATGCGCATCACGGTCACACCGCTTTCGCTGTCGCCTGCTTCAACGGCGCGCTGGATCGGCGCCGCACCGCGCCAGCGTGGCAGCAGCGAGGCGTGGCTGTTGATGCAGCCCAAACGCGGAATATCCAGCACCACTTGCGGCAGGATCAGGCCGTAGGCAACCACGACCAGCAAGTCCGGCTTGAGCGCGGCCAATTCAGCCTGAGCGTCTTCGTTGCGCAGGGTTGGCGGTTGCAGCACCGGGATGTTGTTTTCCAGAGCCAACTGCTTGACCGGACTTGGCATCAACTTTTGCCCGCGACCCGCCGGACGGTCCGGTTGGGTGTAGACCGCGACGATCTCGTAAGGGCTGTCGAGCAGGGCCTTGAGGTGTTCGGCGGCGAATTCCGGGGTGCCGGCAAAGACGATGCGCAGTGGCTCAGTCATTCAAAAGGTCTCGCAAAAGAAAAAGGCTTGCCGCAGCAAGCCTTTGAAAGGAGGGCATCAAGCGTTCTGGCGATGGAGCTTTTCCAGTTTCTTCTTGATTCGGTCGCGTTTGAGATTGGACAGGTAGTCGACGAACAATTTGCCATTCAGGTGGTCGCATTCATGCTGGATGCACACGGCGAGCAGGCCTTCGGCGATCAGTTCGTAAGGCTGGCCGTCGCGGTCCAGGGCCTTGATCCTGACCTTCTGTGGGCGATCTACGTTTTCGTAGAAGCCTGGCACCGAGAGGCAGCCTTCCTGGTATTGCTCCATCTCGTCGGTCAGGGTTTCGAACTCGGGGTTGATGAACACCCGTGGTTCGCTGCGGTCTTCGGAGAGGTCCATCACGACGATACGTTTGTGCACGTTGACCTGGGTCGCGGCGAGGCCGATGCCTGGCGCTTCATACATTGTTTCAAACATGTCATCGACCAACTGGCGCACTTCGTCGTCCACTACGGCCACTGGTTTGGCGATAGTGCGCAGGCGCGAATCGGGGAATTCGAGGATGTCTAAAATGGCCATAAGCTCAATTGCTGCACATGTGAGGTAATGTCGGGTCGATGGCCTGGCGGGTCCGAAGATGCAGGCTACCGTTGTAAAACGTAGCTCCTTCTCTTTTGGTAAAGGGTCAGGAGCGAGCCACGAGGGCTCTGGCGTTCTACGCGAATGCACATAATAAAGGGATTCACCGCATGAGGAAATCACTACTCGCCTTGCTCCTTCTGGCCTCGGCCGGTTTTGCGCACGGGCAAGTGCAACTCAAGGAAGGTTTTCCACAGCAATACACCGTGGTACCCGGTGACACACTCTGGGACATATCCGGGAAATACCTTCGTGAGCCGTGGAAATGGCCGGAGCTCTGGCAGGCGAATCCACAGATCGAAAACCCCAATCTCATCTACCCCGGCGACTCACTGTCGTTGGTCTATGTCAACGGGCAGCCGCGTCTGACCCTCAACCGCGGCGCTTCCCGGGGCACCATCAAGCTGTCGCCACGCATCCGCAGCAGCCCGGTTGCCGATGCGATCCCGAGCATTCCACTGCAATCGATCAACAGCTTTCTGCTGAGCAACCGCATCGTCGACAAGGTCGAGGATTTCGACAAGGCGCCTTACATCGTCGCCGGCGATGCCGAACGCGTACTCAGTGGCACCGGTGACCGAATCTTCGCTCGCGGCCATTTCGATCTGGCTCAACCGGTTTACGGCATCTTCCGTCAGGGCAAGGTCTATACCGATCCTGACACTAAGGAATTTTTGGGGATCAATGCCGACGACATCGGCGGTGGCGAAATTGTGGCCACCGAAGGCGACGTTGCTACCCTGGCGCTGCAACGCACCACTCAGGAAGTTCGCCTCGGCGATCGCTTGTTCAGCGGTGAAGAGCGCTCCATCAACTCGGCCTTCATGCCCAGTGCGCCAAAAACCGAGATCAATGGGCTGATCATCGACGTGCCGCGCGGGGTTACCCAAATTGGCGCGCTGGATGTGGTCACGCTGAACAAGGGTCAGCGCGATGGCCTGGTCGAAGGCAACGTCTTGGTGGTGATGAAGACCGGCGAGACCGTGCGGGACCGGATAACCGGTCAGCCACTGAAAATCCCGGATGAGCGCGCCGGTCTGCTGATGGTTTTCCGCACCTACGACAAGCTCAGCTACGGGCTGGTGCTCAATGCATCACGCTCCCTGGCGGTGCTGGACAAGGTGCGAAATCCTTAACAGGCTCCACAAGTTACCAACAGAGTTATCCACAGCTTACTCCCGTTTGAACGGGGCTCATAACGATCAAGGATGATCCATGTCGCTGTCTGCTTTTGCACCGGTTTCCCCTGCGGAACTGGAAGCTCGTTTACGCTTGCATCGCCTGCCGGAACTCGGTCCTGTGCGATTCAAGAAATTGCTTGAGGCCTTCGGCTCGGCGTCCAAGGCTATCAGCGCGCCGGCCAGTGCCTGGCGTTCGCTGGGTTTGCCCCTCGCTTGCGCGGAGGCCAGGCGCTCCAGTGAAATCCGTGATGGCGCGAGCCATGCATTGGCCTGGTTAGAGCGCCAGGGCCAGCATTTATTGATGTGGGACCAACCTGACTACCCGGCACTGCTGGCGGAAATCAGTGATGCGCCGCCACTGTTATTCGTGGCGGGCGATCCCGGCATTCTGGAAAAGCCGCAACTGGCGATGGTCGGCAGTCGTCGCGCTTCGCGGCCGGGCATGGACACCGCAGCGGCTTTTTCCCGCAGTCTGGCCGGCGCCGGTTTTGTCATTACCAGTGGTCTGGCGCTGGGCATTGATGCCGCCGCCCATCAAGCCGCTTTGGACGTGGGCGGGCGAACGGTCGGTGTACTTGGCACGGGACTTGAAAAGTTTTATCCACAGCGCAATCGACGGCTGGCAGACGCCATGATCGCCTCGGGCAGCGCAGTGCTTTCGGAGTTCCCGCTGGACGCCGGGCCGACCGCCAGTAACTTCCCCCGGCGCAATCGGATCATCAGCGGTTTATCCCTGGGCGTACTGGTGGTCGAGGCGAGTGTCGCCAGCGGTTCGTTGATCACCGCGAGGCTGGCGGCGGAACAAGGGCGCGAGGTGTATGCGATCCCAGGGTCGATTCATCACCCGGGCGCAAAGGGGTGTCATCAGCTGATTCGCGACGGCGCGGTGCTGGTGGAAACCATCGAGCATATCCTTGAAGCATTGCGCGGCTGGCAGCATTTGCCGTTATCCACAGCGACACCTGCGGTGACACATCCGTTGCTCGTGCTGCTGCATGCCGCGCCTCACACCAGTGAAGCGTTGTCCGTCACCAGCGGCTGGGCCTTGCCAAAAGTGCTGGCAGCGCTGACGGAGCTGGAAATGGACGGCCGGGCGGTCTGCGAAAGCGGGCGCTGGTTTGCGCGGGTGAGCTAGGTTTTATAAGGAAGATCGGTAAACTGCGCAGAGCCTTATTCCGGAGAGTTTTTCATGGTCAACAGTTGGCGTGTGCAACAAGCCGCACGAGCCATTCGCGCAGGCGCGGTGATTGCCTACCCAACCGAAGCGGTCTGGGGTCTGGGTTGCGACCCGTGGGACGAAGAGGCGGTCTATCGTCTGCTGGCGATCAAGGGGCGGTCGGTGGAAAAAGGGTTGATCCTGGTGGCCGACAACATTCGCCAGTTCGACTTCCTCTTCGAAGACTTTCCTGAATTGTGGATGGATCGCATGGCCAGCACCTGGCCAGGGCCGAACACCTGGCTGGTGCCGCATCAGAATATGTTGCCCCAGTGGATTACCGGCGTGCATGAAACGGTGGCATTGCGGGTCAGCGATCATCCGTTGGTACGGGATTTGTGCGCGGTAGTTGGGCCGTTGGTTTCAACGTCGGCCAACCCGCAGGGCCAACTGGCGGCGCGGACGCGGATTCGCGTCGAGCAGTATTTCCGTGGGCAGGTCGATTACGTGTTGGGTGGGAATCTGGGTGGGCGCAAGAATCCGAGCGTGATTCGCGATCTGGCGACGGGCAACGTCATCCGCCCGGATTAAGACCGAGGTGCGGCTATTCGCGAGCAAGCCCGCTCCCACAGGGTATTGGTGATCGACACCTAACCAATGTGGGAGCGGGCTTGCTCGCGAAGAGGCCCTCAGGGCACCAAAACAGTCGAGCCAGTCGTACGTCGCGCCGACAACTCGGTCTGCGCCTTCGCCGCTTCGGCCAATGGGTACTTCTGGCTGATGTCCACTTTCAGCTTGCCGCTGGTAATCATCTCAAACAGCTCATCCGCCATACGCTGCAGGTTTTCAGCATTGTTGGCGTAAGTCGCCAGGGTCGGGCGGGTCACGTACAGCGAACCCTTCGCCGACAGAATGCCCAGGTTCACCCCGTCTACCGCACCCGACGCGTTGCCGAAGCTCACCACCAGGCCGCGAGGCGCCGCGCTATCAAGCGAAGTCAGCCAGGTGTCTTTGCCCACGCCGTCGTACACCACCGGGACTTTTTTCCCGTCAGTCAATTCCAGTACGCGTTGTGCGACGTTTTCATGGCTGTAATCGATGGTCGCCCAAGCGCCGTTGGCCTTCGCCAGTGCGGCTTTTTCCGGTGAGCTGACCGTGCCGATCAACTTCACGCCCAAGGCCTTGGCCCATTGGCAAGCCAGGGAGCCGACGCCACCGGCCGCGGCGTGGAACAGGATGGTTTCGCCACCCTTGAGTTCATACGTCTGACGCAGCAGGTACTGCACGGTCAGGCCCTTGAGCATGACCCCGGCGGCCTGTTCGAAGCTGATCGCGTCCGGCAAGTGCACCAGATTGGCTTCCGGCAACACGTGAACATCGCTATAGGCGCCTAACGGACCGCTGCCGTACGCCACGCGATCTCCCACTTTGAACCGGGTGACTTCACTGCCCACCGCCTCGACCACGCCCGCACCTTCCGAGCCCACACCCGATGGCAGGGCCGGCGGTGCATAGAGACCGCTGCGGTAATAAGTGTCGATGAAATTCAGGCCGATGGCCTTGTTGGTCACGCGAACCTGCTGCGGGCCGGGTTCGGCGGGTTGGTAATCGACATACTCGAGTACGTCGGGGCCGCCATGGGCGCGGAACTGGATACGCTTAGCCATCAGAACTCTCCTTAGGTCTTGGCTACTGGAGTTGTAGCGCGAAGCTCCCTATCGAACTCCCATGCTTGATCTTCGTCAACTGTGGCAGGCCCATCTGCGATGTTATGCTACGCGCCCATTTGCGCCGGCCCCGCTCCCATGGAGCGCCGCGTAGCTTTGCCCGATTCAAGGTGATGACATGACGACCCGCACCGAGGCCGTAAAAGCCTACCTGCTCGACCTGCAAGACCGCATTTGCGCGGCCCTCGAAGCTGAAGACGGCGGCACGCAGTTCGTCGAAGACGCCTGGACCCGGCCTGCCGGCGGTGGCGGTCGCACCCGGGTGATCGAAAACGGCGCGGTCATCGAAAAGGGCGGCGTCAACTTTTCCCACGTCTTCGGCAGCGGCCTCCCACCGTCCGCCAGCGCTCATCGACCAGAACTGGCCGGCCGTGGCTTCGAAGCCCTTGGCGTGTCTTTGGTGATTCACCCGCACAACCCGCATGTGCCGACGTCCCACGCCAACGTGCGCTTTTTCATCGCTGAAAAAGAAGGCGAAGAACCGGTGTGGTGGTTCGGCGGTGGCTTCGACCTGACCCCTTACTACGGCAATGAAGAAGACTGCGTGCATTGGCACCGTGTCGCCGAGCAGGCCTGTGCGCCGTTCGGTCCGGACGTGTACTCGCGGTACAAGGCCTGGTGCGACAGCTATTTCCACATCAAGCATCGCCACGAGCCACGCGGTATCGGCGGGCTGTTCTTTGATGATTTGAACGAGTGGGACTTCGACACCAGTTTCGCCTTCATGCGTGCCATCGGTGACGCGTTCATCGACGCTTACCTGCCGATCGTGCAGCGCCGCAAAAACGATGCGTTTACCGCCAAACAGCGTGAGTTCCAGGAATTCCGCCGTGGGCGCTACGTTGAATTCAACCTGGTCTACGATCGTGGCACGCTGTTCGGTCTGCAATCGGGCGGGCGCACCGAGTCGATCCTGATGTCCCTGCCGCCGCAAGTACGCTGGAGTTACGATTGGAAAGCCGAGCCGGGCAGCGAAGAAGCGCGGCTGACCGAGTACTTCCTGCAAGACCGCGATTGGTTGGCCAAGGCCTGAACGAGGAATCCTGATGGACCGTTACGTCGTATTCGGTAACCCGATTGGCCACAGCAAGTCGCCGCTGATCCACCGTCTGTTCGCCGAGCAGACGGCTCAGAAACTGGACTACAGCACGTTGCTGGCGCCCCTCGACGATTTTTCCACCTGCGCCCGGACGTTTTTCCTCGAAGGCCGCGGGGCGAATGTGACAGTGCCGTTCAAGGAAGAGGCCTATCGTCTGGCGAACAGTCTGACGGCGCGGGCGCAACGCGCCGGTGCGGTGAATACCCTGAGCAAACTCGCTGATGGCGGCCTGCTGGGTGACAACACCGATGGCGCCGGGCTGGTGCGGGACCTGACGGTCAACGCCGGTTTCAGCCTCAAGGGCAAACGCATCCTCCTGCTTGGTGCCGGTGGCGCGGTGCGCGGCGCGCTGGAGCCGCTGCTGGCCGAGCAACCCGCCTCGGTGATCATCGCCAACCGCACGGTGGAAAAAGCCGAACTGTTGGCGGAATTATTCGCGGACCTGGGGCCGGTGTCGGCCAGTGGTTTTGATTGGTTGAAGGAGTCGGTGGACCTGATCATCAATGCGACGTCCGCCAGCCTGTCAGGGGATGTACCGCCGATTGCCAGCAGTTTGATCGAGCCGGGCAAAACGGTGTGCTACGACATGATGTACGGCAAGGAGCCGACCTCGTTCTGCCGTTGGGCCAGTGAACATGGCGCGGCGGTGTCGATGGATGGCTTGGGGATGCTCGCTGAACAAGCGGCAGAAGCCTTCTTCCTGTGGCGCGGTGTGCGCCCGGACACGGCGCCGGTGCTGGCCGAACTTCGCCGCCAACTCGCGCTGTAATTCTTTGTGGCGAGGGAGCTTGCTCCCGCTGGGTTGCGTAGCGACCCTAAAAATCTGCGGGCGCTTCGCACTGGTGCGCCAGCCCGGCCGAGCGGGAGCAAGCTCCCTCGCCACAGGAATTGGTGTTTTAGCCAAGGATGTGTTTAATCTTCAAACCGAATCGGGCACTTCTCCGCCCCTTCCAGCTTCCGCAATTCCTCCACCACCTGCGGCCGCGCGCGCCGCAGGGTCAGGCTGCGATCCTGGCGCAGTAGCCGCCGCGCCTCCTGATGCAGCATCTCCACGCCTGAATAATCGATGAAGTTGATCTGCTGCGCTTCGATCACCACGCGCGCGCCGTGCATCCGTTGCAGGCGTACTTGCAGGTAATGACTGGCGCCGAAAAAGATCGAACCGCCCACCCGCAGAATGTCTTCATCCCCATCCTGCCAATGCTGGACTCGCGGTTGCGAGGTGCGTTTGAGGTAGAAGAACAGCGAAGCCAGCACCCCGGCGTAGATCGCGGTCTGCAATTCCAGCAGCAGCGTGGCGACGCAGGTCAGCGCCATGACCAGGAACTCGGCGCGACTGACCCGCAACAACGCGCGAATGCCGCGATGATCCACCAGCCCCCAGGCGATCAACAAAATGCTGCCGGCCATGGCCGGGATCGGAATGTGCGCGATCAAATTCGCGCCGAAGATGGCGAACAGCGCCACCCACACCGCCGAAAAAACACCGGCCATCGGCGAGCAGGCGCCTGCTTCGTAGCTCAGGCCGGAGCGGGTGAAGGAACCGGCTGACAGCGATCCGGAAAAAAACGCTCCGACCATGTTCGATAAACCCTGGGCGCGGACTTCTTGGTTGGCGTCGAGCAACTGCTGGGAGCGGGCCGACAAGGAGCGGGCAATCGACAAACTGGTGACCAGCCCGAGCATGCCCACCGCCACTGCACTGGGTAGCAAACGCAGAATCAGCTCCAGATCCAGCGGCAACGGGCTGAAGGGCGGCAGTCGCCCGACAAATGCGCTGACCAATTGCACATGGCCGAACATCGATGGCCAAAGCCAGACCAGCAATCCGCTCAGCACCAGGGTGATCAATAGCGTCGGCCAGCGCGGCAGGAGCAATTTGAGGATGACGCCGACGACGACCGTCGCCAGGCCCAGCATCAGCGACGGTTTGTCCACTTCGCCGAGGTGACTGAAGAGCGTCACCAAGCTGTTCAGCGCTGTGGCCTGGTTGGGCAAATCCAGCCCCAGCAGATTCGGCAGTTGGCCGATGGCAATCACCACCGCCGCGCCGAGGGTGAAACCCAGCACCACCGAGTGCGAGACGAAATTGACCAAGGCGCCGAAGCGCAGCAAACCGAGCAACCACTGGAAAATGCCGGCAAGCAGCGTCAGCAACAGGATCAGGGTGACGTAGTCCTCTGACGCCGGAACGGCCAGAGGACTGACGCTGGCGTACAAGACGATAGAAATCGCCGCCGTAGGACCGCAGATCAAGTGCCACGAAGAACCCCAGAGACAGGCGATCAGCACTGGGATAATCGCAGCGTACAGGCCGTATTCAGGTGGGAGACCGGCGATCAGCGCGTAGGCAATGGATTGCGGCAACGCAAGAATCGCACCGCTGAGACCGACAATCAGGTCACGACCGACACTGGCGCGGGTTTGCCGAGGCATCCAGCTGAGGAAGGGGAAGAGCGAATGGCGGCTTGGAAAGGCCATGGGTCCTCTCGGGTGGGATTTTGCGCAAGGGTAGCAGGACTAGCCGTTGATCGTTCCCACGCTCCGCGTGGGAATGCATCCCGTGACGCTCAGCGTCACATTACCGAGCGGACGCGGAGCGTCCATGGCGGCATTCCCACGCAGAGTGTGGGAACGATCGGCGGCAGGGATTCAGAGTTTGGCTTTCACCGCCCCCAGCGCATCCTTCCCATCCACGGTCTTCACCCCATCCAGCCACTTATCCAGCACCGCTGGATTGGCCTTGATCCACGCCTTGGCCGCATCAGCGTTGCTGACCTTCTTGTTCACCACCTCGGCCATGATGCTGTTCTCCATTTCCTGGGTGAAACTGAGGTTGGTGAGCAGTTTGCCGACGTTCGGGCAGGCCTGTGCATAACCTTTGCGGGTCAGGGTGTAAACGCTGCCGGTGTCGCCAAAGTACTTCTCGCCGCCCTTGAGGTAATGCATTTTCAGTTGCACGTTCATCGGGTGCGGGGTCCAGCCGAGGAAGGTCACGAACTTCTGTTTTTTCACCGCGCGAGACACTTCGGCCAGCATGGCCTGCTCGCTGGACTCGACCAGTTTCCACTGGCCCATGTCGAAGTCGTTCTTCTTGATGATTTCCTGCAAGGAGATGTTGGCAGGAGCGCCGGAGCCAATGCCGTAGATTTTCTTGTCGAACTTGTCGGCGTATTTGTTCAGGTCGGAAAAGTTACGCACACCCGCGTCCCAGACGTAATCCGGGACCGCGAGGGTGAATTCGGTGCCGTCGAGGTTCTTCGCCAGTTGCGTGACATCGCCGGTGGCCACGAATTTGTCGTAGAAACCCTGTTGCGCCGGCATCCAGTTACCGAGAAACACGTCGACCTGGCCATCTTTCAAGCCGCCAAAGGTGATCGGCACTGCAAGCGTGTCGACCTTGGCCTTGTAACCCATGCCGTCCAGCAGAAACCCGGTGATGGCGTTGGTGGCGGCAATGTCGCTCCAGCCAGGGTCGGCCATTTTTACCGTCTCGCAACTCTGCTCGGCATACGCCGATGCACTGCCCAGAGCCAGAAGCCCGACCGTCATTGCTGTGGATAACCTACGCATGGCATTCCCCTTAACATTATTGGTTTTGGCAGGGTTGTGGATAACGTGCTTTACGCTCCAGATCGTCGAGGTCGATGTGGTTGCGCATGTACTGTTGACTGGCGTCCACCAGCGGCTGGTGATCCCAGCTCTTCAACTTGCCGATGGTTAATGCCTCGGCGACAAAACGTCGGCGCCGTTGGCTGGCGAGCACCTGTTGATGGATCGTCGGGATATCCCATTTGGCCCGGGCTTCGGCGAGAAATTCATCGAAAAGCGAATGATGTTGTGGCGATTGGCTGAGTTCTTCCAGTTCGCGCGGATCGTTGTGTACGTCGAAGAGTAGGCAAGGGTCGTCTTCGCTGTAGATGAATTTGTAGTTGCCACGGCGAATCATCATCAGCGGGCTGATGGTGCCTTCGGCCATGTACTCGCCGAAGACCTCGTCATGACCGCCCTGCCCTTGCAGGTGCGAGACCAATGAGCGGCCATCCAGTGGCAGACCCGGCTCCAGCGAACCGCCGGCCAGTTCTACGAAGGTCGGCAACAGATCGGCTGTGGACACCGCCGCGCTGACCCGGCCAGCCCCGAACTGCCCCGGCGCACTGATCAACAGCGGCACGCGGGCGGCCATTTCGAACCAGTGCATTTTGTACCAGAGCCCACGCTCGCCGAGCATGTCGCCATGGTCGCCGGAGAAGACGATGATGGTGTCCTCGATCAGGCCGGTTTCCTCGAGTGTTTGCAGGAGTTTGCCGACATTACTGTCTATATAGCTGCACGCACCGAAGTACGCACGGCGCGCATCGCGAATCTTATCCACAGGCAGCGGTTTGTCCCACAGGTCGTAAACCTTGAGTAAACGCTGGGAGTGCGGATCCAGTTCGGTCTGCGCCGGGGTTTCGGGCAACGGGATATCGGCGTCGTCGTACATATCCCAGAAAGCCTTGGGAATGGTGTACGGGTCGTGTGGGTGAGTCATCGAAACGGTCAGGCAAAACGGCTGATCGCCATCCTCGCGGATATGATCGAACAGGTACTGTTGGGCCTTGAACACCACCTCTTCGTCGAAATCCAGCTGATTGGTGCGTACGCACGGCCCGGCCTGCAACACCGATGACATGTTGTGAAACCAGGTTGGACGCACGTCTGGCTCGTCCCAGTTCACAGACCAGCCGTAATCGGCCGGGTAGATGTCGCTGGTCAGGCGTTCTTCATAGCCGTGTAGTTGATCCGGGCCGCAGAAATGCATCTTGCCCGACAGCGCGGTGCGGTAGCCGAGTCGACGCAGGTAGTGGGCATAAGTCGGTACGTCGGCAGGGAAATCGGCCGCGTTGTCGTAGGCGCCGATCTTGCTCGGCAACTGACCGCTGACCAGGGTGAAACGCGACGGCGCGCACAGTGGGCTGTTGCAATACGCGGCGTCGAATACCACGCCTTGGGCGGCGAGGCGGCTGAGATTGGGCAGTTTGATGGGCGAAGGGCCGTAAAACGGCAACATTGGCGCGGCCATCTGATCGGCCATGATGAAAAGAATATTCTTGCGCTTCATGTGATCGCGGCATTCCATAGTGAATATTTATGCGAAAGTGCTGCGATCGAGCATGTAGCCCAAGCAACTTGTGGTAAAGCCCATGCGCGGCAATGACTAGGATAAGCACAGCTTATGTATGACGCCCTTGGTGATTTGTCTCTGGATTTGCTTCGCGCCTTTGAAGCGGCGGCCCGTCAGCGCAGCTTCACGGCGGCCGCGTTGGAGCTCGGCACCACGCAACCGGCGATCAGCCAGCAGATCAAACGGTTGGAAGAACAACTCGGGACACGGCTGTTTGACCGGATCTATCGCGGCATCGAACTGACTGAGTCCGGGACGATACTGTTTGAGCAGGTTCAGCTCGGATTGCAGAATATCGATGCAGGATTGAGCGCAATCAGCGCACAACACCAACATGAAGTGTTGCAGGTCGCCACCGATTTCGCCTTCGCCGCGTATTGGCTGATGCCGCGCCTGCACCGCTTCCATGCCGCCAATCCTCAAGTGGACGTCAGCCTGGTCACCAGTGAACGCAGCCTCAATATGCTGCGCACCGATATCGATGTGGCGGTGTTGTTTGGGGATGGCCGATTCAAGCAGGGCGAAAGCCATTGGCTGTTCAGCGAAGAAGTGTTTCCGGTGTGCAGCCCGCTGCTGTTGAAGGATCGTCCGCTGCCCTTGCCCTGTCAGGCATTGCTCGAGTTCCCGCTGCTGCATCTTCGAGGCGAGAACAGCAGCAACTGGTTCGACTGGAGCGGCGTGTTTCGCGAGTTGGGGATCGCTTCGGCACCTGCGCCCGGGCAATTGCGCTTCGACAATTACACACTGCTGATCCAGGCCGCGATTGGCGGCCAAGGGGTGGCGATTGGGTGGCGGCACCTTGTGGATAACTTGCTGGCGCAAGGTTTGTTGTGCCGACCGATCGCGGAAACGGTGATTTCCAGGCTCGGCTATTACGTGGTCCTGCCCCAGCGGAAACGGCGTGGTGCGCTGATTCAACAGTTCGTGGACTGGCTGATGGCTGAGCAGGCCAGCAGTGCGCAATCGCTCAATGGCTTGCCGTTGCCGTCTATCGCTGTATAGCCTCGGTCGCGACGAAGGTCACGTGTTCGCCGACATGCAGGTTCAACCGCAATTCATCGGCAATCCCCACCGCCACCCGGCTCAGCCGTTCAAGCGGCTCGGCGAGACCTGGCTCCAGGCTGCTGCTGACATGGCTGAAATGCTCGATGGTCAGCCCTGGCACCCCGCGCGGCGCATTCACCAGCGTCCAGTGCAACGTGCTGCTTTGCAGGGCCTCGCGGATTTCTTCGGCGGCGTGGCGTTGCAGTCGATCTTCTATCTCCGGATCGTCCAGTGCCTCGAAATCACCGACCAGAAACAGCCGGGCAATCCCTGAGGCCTGCATGCCATCGATCAGAGCGTCCACCGCGAGCACTTGCTCGACCGGGCCGGGCACGATGGATTTTTCCACGTGCTCGCTGCTCATCGGCAATCCGGGTGCATCCAGCAGGCAGATCACCGCAGAACATCCGGCGACGCTCTGCTTGACCCGCTTGGCGTCGAACAAATCACCGGTCTTGGTGCGCAATCCCGGGCGCGGCGCGAGCGCTGTCAGGTCATCAAGAATGGCGATCACTTCATGTTGGCGCCGCAGCATTTCAGCCATCAGCGCACTGCCCAGGCTACTCATGGCACCATAAAGCACTACTTTCACTACCGGGGTTTCGGCATTTTTCATGGCCGTGCTCCGTTCTTCCTATCTCTATGGCGTGTGACCTGTGGGCAACAACGCCGGTTCGACTCGGTTCAGAGGGTTTTAAATGCAGCAGATCAAGGGCTACCACGCTCATGTCTACTTCGACGCCAACACCCTTGCTCAGGCGCGAGCCTTGTGTGAGGAGGCAGCGCAATTGTTTCCAGTGAAGATGGGGCGCGTCCATGAACGCCCGGTGGGTCCGCACCCGGACTGGAGCTGCCAATTGGCGTTTGAGCCGCAATACATCGGCGACGTGCTGCCCTGGCTTGCGCTCAACCGCAAGGGTCTGGTGGTGTTCCTGCACCCGGACACCGGTGACGATCTGCTCGACCACACCGAGCACGCGATCTGGATGGGCGCCATTCGGCCACTGGACCTGTCTATTTTTTGATCAGTTTACAACTGTTCCTCGGCTTCGCCGGGCAAATGTTCGTCCAGATGCAGCCAGGGCAGTCGGTTGTCAGTCCAGATATGCCTTTGGGCGGGTGCGTATTCGGGATGATCGAGGGTGGCGACGGTCACATCGATGCTGTCCGGGCTCAGGTCGGTGACCAGCGCCAGTTGCGCCCCACAGTTGCCGCAGAAATAGCGCACGCAGGTTGTTGAAGAGTCGTACTGCGCTGGCGTTCCTTTCACCCATTCAAAGGCTGACGCAGGCACGGTGATCCAGGTGGTCACGATCCCGCCGCTGACCCGTCGGCAAATCGAACAATGACAATGGGCGATGTCGCGCAAAGGCCCGCTGAATTGATAGCGCAGATGTCCGCAGTGGCAGCCGCCCGTATAAATTTCGCCCATTCTGTTTCCTCCTGATGCGTATGTTCTGACGCCTTCGACTTGCTCGCGAAGGCGTCGACTCGGTTTAACGTCCCTGCCCCGGTCCGACGACCGGTTGCACAACTGGTCAATGCTTTCATCCGCGAAAGCTGGGTGAAAGCTTCCGCGATTAGGATCGCCCCACTACCGGCAACAGACCGGTCGGCCAATGCCAGTGTTTTATTGCTCGCACAGCCCATTTAACAACAACAATGGTGATCCTGATGTCCTTTGCAACCCGCCACTTCGCTGTCACTCCACCCATACGCCTCGTGCTTCCCGTTCTGCGCTGACCCACCCGGTTCGCCCATTCCCTAGCCGCGCTATGCCTGGAGTATTCCCATGCTGACTTTCCTTGGCTTTGCCATGGTCATCACGTTCATGTTCCTGATCATGACCAAGCGCCTGTCCGCGCTGATCGCTCTGATCATCATTCCGATCCTGTTCGCTCTGTTCGGTGGTTTTGCGCCGAAGATCGGCCCGATGATGCTCGAAGGCATCACCAAGCTCGCGCCGACCGGTGTGATGCTGATGTTCGCCATTTTGTACTTCGCCCTGATGATCGACTCCGGCCTGTTCGACCCGGCCGTGCGCAAGATCCTCAAACTGGTCAAGGGCGACCCGTTGAAAGTTTCGGTCGGCACCGCCGTACTGGCGCTCGTCGTCTCCCTCGATGGGGACGGCGCGACCACTTATATGATCTGCGTGGCCGCCATGCTGCCGCTCTACGCCCGTATCGGCATGAGCCCGCGGATCATGGCCGGCCTGATCATCCTCGCCGGTGGCGTGATGAACATGACGCCCTGGGGCGGCCCGACCGCTCGTGCGGCCAGTGCGCTGCACGTGGACCCGTCCGACATCTTCGTACCGATGATTCCGGCGATGGCTTTCGGGGTGCTGGCCATCCTCGTGATTGCCTATTTCTATGGCAAGCGTGAACGTGCGCGCCTGGGTGAGCTGCATCTGGTGGGCGAGGAAATCGATCACAGTGAAATCAGCGTTTCGCAATTCCCGGATGCCCGTCGTCCGAAGTTGATCTGGTTCAACGGCGCCCTGACCCTGGCCCTGATGTGCACCCTGGTCGCCGGTCTGTTGCCGCTGCCGGTGCTGTTCATGGTGGCGTTCAGTATCGCGATGATCGTCAACTACCCATGCCTGCAACAGCAGAAGGACCGCGTCGCGGCCCACGCCGGTAGCGTGCTGGCGGTGGTCGGTTTGATCTTCGCGGCCGGTATCTTCACCGGTATCCTGACGGGCACCGGCATGGTCGATGCGATGTCCAAAAGCCTGTTGGCGGTCATCCCGGACTTCCTCGGCCCGTACCTGGCGGTGATCACTGCACTGGTGAGCATGCCGTTCACGTTCTTCATGTCGAATGATGCATTTTATTACGGCGTGTTACCGGTACTTGCGGAAGCCGCCAGCCATTACGGTATAACCGCGGTTGAAATGGCACGTGCCTCGATCGTCGGTCAGCCCGTCCACTTGCTGAGCCCGCTGGTACCATCGACCTACCTGTTGGTGGCCCTGGCCGGTATCGACTTCGGTGATCACCAGCGTTTCACCCTGAAGTGGGCAGTACTGGTTTGCATGTGCATACTGGTCGCCGCTTTGCTGATGGGGATTTTTCCGCTGTTCAGCACTCTATAAGCCCAAGACTCACCATGACGGGTCCAGGCTTTGTTGTTTGAAGCCTGGGCCCTTCGTGGTTTAACACTCGCACAAAGGAATACACATGGAATGGCTGACCAACCCTGAAATCTGGGTTGCCTTCTTTACCCTGACCGCCCTGGAAATCGTCCTGGGTATCGATAACATCATCATGATTTCGATCCTGGTCAGCCGCATGCCCAAGCACATGCAACAGCGCACCCGGATTTTCGGCCTGGCATTGGCCATGATCACGCGGATCCTGTTGTTGCTGTCGATCACCTGGGTCATGCGCCTTACCGCCGACTTGTTCGAAGTGTTCGGCCAGGGTATTTCCGGGCGTGACCTGATCCTGTTCTTCGGTGGTCTGTTCCTGCTGTGGAAGAGCTCGCAAGAGATGTACCACGCGCTGGAAGGTGAAGACGAAACCAATGAGGAGCCGGGCGGCAAAGGCGGCAACTTCCTCTACACCATCATTCAGATCGCAATCATCGACATCGTGTTTTCGCTGGACTCGGTCATCACCGCTGTTGGCATGGTGTCCCACGTACCGGTCATGGTCGCGGCGATCATCGTTGCCGTACTGGTGATGATGTGGGCTTCCGGCACCATCAGCGAGTTCATCGACAAGCACCCGTCGCTGAAGATGCTGGCGCTGTCGTTCCTGTTGATTGTCGGTACTGTGCTGATTGCTGAATCCCTCGACGTTCACGTGCCAAAAGGCTACGTCTACTTCGCCATGGCGTTCTCGCTGGCGGTGGAAGCGATCAACATCAAGATGCGCACCGCCATGGCGAGAAAGCGCAAACAGCAGGATCCGGTGAAGCTGCGCAAGGACATTCCGGGGCAGTAACCCGAATGCCATGTGATGACAAAGGGACCTTCGGGTCCCTTTTTCATATCCCCATCAAGCTGTTTTCATGACAGTTTTGTTTCAATCGCTTCTTTAGCTGTGCAATGCTGGCGCGCAGAGCGTTAGCCAACTACAGCTTAAGTACAGAACGTAGAAGAACACGCGGCACCGTCAACTTGCCCCTTTGGGGCGCTACCACCACAGGGGGCCTGCATGCTCACCCTGCTCAATCTGTTATCTGCCGTGGCCTTGTTGATTTGGGGCACGCACATCGTCCGAACCGGCATCCTGCGGGTCTACGGTTCCAACCTGCGCCATGTGATTGGCCGGAACATGTCCAAGCGCTGGCTGGCGTTCATCTCGGGGATCGTCGTGACAGCGATGGTCCAGAGCAGCAACGCCACCGCCATGCTCGTCACTTCCTTTGTCGGTCAGGGCCTGATGGCGCTGACCCCTGCCCTGGCGACCATGCTCGGGGCCGACGTCGGTACCGCGCTGATGGCGCGGGTGCTGACCCTGGACCTGTCATGGCTGTCGCCGCTACTGATCTTTCTCGGGGTGATTTTCTTCCTGTCGCGCAAACAGACCCGGGCAGGACAGATGGGCCGGGTGAGCATCGGCCTGGGACTGATCATCCTGGCGCTGCAGCTGATCGTCGAGGCTGCCGCGCCGATTACCCAGGCCCAAGGCGTGAAGGTGATTTTCGCCTCGCTGACCGGCGACATCTTGCTCGATGCCCTGGTCGGCGCGCTGTTTGCGATGGTTTCCTACTCCAGTCTCGCCGCTGTCCTGCTGACTGCGACCCTGGCCGGTGCTGCGGTGATCAGTCTGCCCGTTGCCATCGGTCTGGTGATCGGCGCCAACATCGGCAGCGGCATCCTTGCCTTCCTCAGCACCAGCATGCAGAACGCCGCCGGACGCCAGGTGGCGTTGGGCAGCCTGCTCTACAAACTGATCGGCCTGTTGCTGATCATTCCGGTGCTTGAACCGTTGGTGCACTGGATCGACAGCCTGGACTTCAGCCCTCAGGAAATGGTCATTGGCTTTCACCTGCTCTACAACACCACGCGTTGCCTGATCTTGCTGCCCAGCGTCGGACCGATGGCCAGATTCTGTGCGTGGGTGCTGCCGGAGCGCCCGCAAATCAACGGCACAGCGAAACCGCGGCATCTTGATCCAACAGCGCTGGTTACGCCCAGCCTGGCACTGGCCAATGCCGCCCGGGAAACCCTGCGCATCGGCGACCTGATCGACAACATGCTCGAAGCCATGCTCGACGTGCTGCACGGCAAACAAACCGCCGTGACCCAGGAAATGCGGCGCCTGACCGATGATGTGGAATCGCTCTACGGTGCGATCAAACTGTATCTGGCGCAAATGCCCCGCGAAGACCTCAGCGAGCAGGACAGCCGGCGTTGGGCGGAAATCATCGAGCTGGCGATCAACCTTAAACTCGCCAGCGACCTCATCGAACGCATGCTGCGCAAGGTTCAGCAGCAGAAAACCTCGCAGCGACGGTCTTTTTCCGAGGCTGGCCTGGAAGAGTTGGCGGGGCTGCACAGTCAATTGATATCCAATCTGCGCCTGGGGTTGTCGGTGTTCCTCAGTGCCGATAAGGAAAGTGCCCGCCAGTTATTGCGTGAGAAACGTCGCTTTCGCGCACAGGAACGGCGCCTGGCCCATGCTCACGTCAGCCGACTGCAACGTAAGATCATGCAGAGTATCGAGACCAGCTCGTTGCACCTTGAGTTGATTGCCGACATGAAGCGTCTGAATTCACTGTTTTGCAGCAGCGCCTATGTGGTGCTGGAAACTTCCGACACCGGAGCCCTGGCGGTCGACGATTTGGCTGACATCACACATTCACCTTGAACGTCTGGCAGAGTGGTCAGTCAGTACATTGATTCAGCGTTAAGGCCGCCATCGCGAGCAGGCTCGCTCCCACAGGTGATCTGAGTCGGACACACTTTCCGATTTCACCGGAGATCCACTGTGGGAGCGAGCCTGCTCGCGATGGCGGCCTGGCTGACGACACGGATCTCCGATGGGTTGCCTGGAAGCTTGTTATGCGTTGTCTGTTGTTCGCTTGTCTGTTGCTTGGCTCATTCCCTTCATTTGCCCTGGATCGCTTTCAGGTCGAGGGCTACACGCTGCCCAACGGCCTGCAATTGCTGCTCAAGCCCGGTACCGAGCGCGGGCATGTGGCGATTCGTCTGGTGGTCGGCGTCGGCATCGATGATTTCAGCTGCGCCAAAAAGGCGCTGCCGCACCTGCTTGAGCACTTGCTGTTCAGCGGCATCGACGCCACCGGCGAAGGCGGGCTGGAAGAGCGCATGCAGGCCCTGGGTGGCGAGTGGAACGCTTACACCAGCAATGCCGATACGACGTTCGTCATCGAAGCCCCGGCGAAAAACCAGCGCAAGGTCCTCGACCTGCTGCTGGCGCTGTTGACCCAGACCCGAATCGACGACAACGCCATCAACGCCGCCAAACAAGTGGTCGAGCGTGAAGACGGCGGCCATTACACGCACCTGCAACGCTGGCTGGATCGCCAGGATCTTGGCCACACGGCGAGTAATCAGCTGGCGGTGGAACTGGGCCTCAAATGCCCCGAGCGGCCTGAGGTCGACCACCTGAGCCGCGATCAGCTGGAAAAGGTGCGCGAGGCCTGGTACGCGCCCAACAACATGACCCTGATCGTCGTCGGCGACCTTGAGCGGTTGCTGCCGGCCTATCTGGAGCGGTCTTATGGCGCGCTTGAAGCGGTCGATCCGACTGATCACCTGCCCCTGCCGGCGATCCAGGCCAGTGCCGCCCATGAACGCACCCTGAGTCGCGGTCTGGTTGGCGGCAGTGCCAAGTTGCATTGGCTGGTGCCAGAGCCGGTGCTGGAAGATCAGCACGACCAAACCTTCGACTTGCTCAAGGATTATCTGGACTGGGCGCTCTACCGCCAATTGCGCCTGGCCCATGGCCTGTCCTACGGGCCTTCGGCCGAGCGCGAGGTGTTTGGCGGTGTGGGCTTCATGAGCCTGAACGCGGACCTTGAGCGCGACGACGTGCCCCAAGCCAAACGGGTGCTGGATGATCTGAAGGCCGGGTTGCTCAGGGACGGTCTGAATGCCGACACTTTCAACCGCATCAAGCAGGCCGCCATCGCCCGCCAGGCCTGGGCCGTGCAAGGCAATAGCGCGTTGGCCGATTATTACTGGAGTGCCCTTGGGGACTACGAGGACGGCCGTTTCGCCAACCCGGCCAAGGAACTGCAAGGGGTGACGCTGGAAGAAGCAAACAAGGCCATGCGTGAATTGCTGATGCAGCCGGGCTACCTGCGCATCGAACAGCCGTTGATCAGTGATGACCAGTTTGTGTGGGTGATTGCCGGGGGGCTCGGTTTGCTTGTACTCGGCCTCGTGGCTTGGCGAGTACATCGCAGGCGGTAACCGATCCTTGTGGCGAGGGGGCTTTTGTGGCGAGGGGGCTTGTCGGAACGCCGCACCGCCCCGTTCGGCTGCGCAGCAGTCGCAAAACCGGTTAATGCGGTGTATCTGCCTAAACGGGTCATCAGTTTTGGGGCCGCTTCGCGATCCAACGGGGGCAAGCCCCCTCGCCACAGGTAAGCGTTTAGGCCCAGATTTTGTGTTTGGCCAAATTGACCGGGCCCTCGCCACACCGCTGTCCGGGCGGTACCCTGTCGAGGATTTTTCCCACGACTATTGTGAACCGCCGAATGCCTAATCTGACCCTATACGTCCAGCGCATCCTGGAGCTGATGAAGCGCTACCCGGGGGCCATTGCGCTCGGTGGGTTCATTTCAGGGGTCGGCAGCTTCATGCTGGTGGATCGCCAACAGGGGCTGGCGACCTGGATCACCACCATCATGCTGGTCAGCTGGATCTGGCTGATGCTGGAAAACAGCCTCACCAAGCTGTTCGCCAGGGTCTTCAAACGCGAAATACCCCAGCCATTGCTGCGTTATGCAACGCAGATGATCCATCAGGAAAGCCTGTTCTTCGTCCTGCCGTTCTTTTTGATCACCACCACCTGGAACAGCGGCCAGTTGTTCTTCACTGGATTACTGAGCATGGCGGCGCTGATTTCGATCATCGACCCGCTCTACTACAAATGGCTGGCACCGCGCCGCTGGGCGTTCCTGGCGCTGCACACCCTGACCCTGTTCGCGGCCCTGCTGACCGCCCTGCCCGTCATTTTGCACCTCACCACCGCCCAGAGCTTCAAGCTGGCGCTGGGCATTGCCATGTTGCTGTCGTTCCCGAGCCTGGCCTCGATCTTCCCGATTCGCACGGTGCGCAATGCGTTGGCGATTCTCAGCATCACCGTCGGCATCGGCGCCGCCGGTTGGGTGCTGCGCTCCTGGGTTCCGCCGGCGACCCTGTGGATGACCGATGTGGCGATCAGCACCCAAATGCAGGACCGCACTCCCGGCAAGAGCCTGGAAGAAGTCAGCGCCGAGCAGATTCGCGGAGGTGGGCTGTACGCGTATACCGCGATCAACGCCCCGCGAGGTCTGGCTGAACGGATTTATCACGTCTGGATGTTCAACGGTAAAGAAGTCGACCGTATCCCTCTGGATATCAATGGAGGGCGCAAGGAAGGCTATCGCGCCTGGACCCACAAGCAGAACTTCCCCGGCAACCCCGCAGGCAAATGGCAGGTCCGGGTGCTGACCGAGGACGGTCAGTTGATTGGCGTGCTGCGCTTCAAGGTCAAGGACAGCACACCCATCAAAGAAAAGTAACGCGGTTCGTGCTATTAGTCAGATCTGCGTAATAGCCGAACAAGCACGGAGCTTATGACTAGCAGCACATTGCCCGGCAGTGCCCGACTGGACACCTCGCAAAGCCCTGCCCTATTGCGGGTCACGGGTGACTGGACGCTCGCCCATTACACCGATCTCAGCCGCCTGAGCGAAAAGCTCCGCGGCCAATACGACAACAACACCCACATCGACCTCAACGGCCTCGGCGCGCTCGACACCGCTGGCGCATCGCTGCTGGTGGAGTTGCTGGGTTCCGAGCGTTTGGGTCGATCCGCCGAGCATCCCGATTGCACACTGTCCTCGGCCGACCGCGCGTTGTTGCAGACCGTCTATTGCTCGCTGACCGACTTCTGCGTGCCGATCAAGGAACCGGAAATCAGCGTCGGCATTCAACTGCTGATCCGCATCGGCCGTGCGGTCGACGCGGTCTGGCAGGACACTCTGCAACTGCTGGGTTTCGTCGGCCTGATTCTGGAAACCATCGCTCGCGGCCTGTTTCGCCCCAAACGCTGGCGCGTTACGCCGATGGTCGCGCACATCGAACAGACCGGCCTCGACGCCGCCCCCATCGTCGCCCTGCTGACCTTTCTGGTGGGCGCGGTGGTGGCGTTTCTCGGGGCGACGGTGTTGGCGAGTTTCGGCGCGAGTATTTTCACCGTGGACCTGGTGGCGTTCTCCTTCCTGCGGGAATTCGGGGTGTTGCTGACCGCGATCCTGATGGCCGGCCGCACCGCCAGTGCCTTCACCGCGCAGATCGGTTCGATGAAAGCCAACGAAGAAATCGACGCTATCCGCACCCTGGGCCTCGACCCGATGGAGCTGCTGGTGGTGCCGCGCGTGTTGGCCCTGCTGGTCGCGCTGCCGATGCTGACCTTTCTGGCGATGCTGTCGGGGATCATCGGCGGCGGCGTAGTCTGCGCGGTGTCGCTGGATATTTCCCCCGCGATGTTCCTGTCGCTGCTGCAAACCGATATCGGTGTTCAGCACTTTCTGGTGGGGATGGTCAAAGCGCCGATCTTCGCGTTTCTGATCGCCGCCATCGGCTGTCTTGAGGGATTCAAGGTCAGCGGCAGTGCCGAGTCCGTCGGCGCGCACACCACGTCGAGCGTGGTCCAGTCCATTTTCGTGGTGATCGTGCTCGACGCCGTGGCTGCGCTGTTTTTCATGGAGATGGGCTGGTGAGTCGTCTAACCCGAGCGCCCTCCGAGGCGGTGATCGAAGTCCGTGGTCTGTGTAATCGCTTCGGCAGTCAGAGCGTGCACGAGAACCTCGATCTGGATTTGCACAAGGGCGAAATCCTGGCGGTGGTCGGCGGGTCCGGCAGCGGCAAGTCAGTGCTGTTGCGCAGCATCGTCGGCTTGCGCCAGCCCAGCGAAGGGATGGTGAAGGTCTTCGGCAAAAACCTGCCGACGCTGCCTGAACACGAACGCTCGATGGTCGAACGACGCTTTGGCGTGCTGTTCCAGAAAGGCGCCCTGTTCTCTTCGCTGACCGTGACCGAGAACGTCGCCCTGCCCCTGATCGAGCACGCCGGTTTGAGCCGAGAGGACGCCGAGCACCTGGCGGCAGTGAAAATGGCCTTGGCCGGGCTGCCGCTGTCGGCGGCCGACAAGTACCCCGCTTCGCTGTCCGGCGGCATGATCAAGCGTGCGGCACTGGCCCGCGCGCTGGCGCTGGACCCGGACATCCTGTTTCTCGACGAACCCACCGCCGGCCTCGATCCGATTGGCGCGGCTGCGTTCGATCAATTGATCCTGACCCTGCGCGATGCGTTGGGCCTGAGTGTGTTTCTGGTGACCCACGACCTCGACACGCTCTACACCATCACCGACCGCGTGGCGGTGCTGGCGCAGAAGAAAGTGCTGGTGGCGGACGCCATCGACAAGGTCTCGGAAACCGACGATCCGTGGATTCACGAATACTTCCATGGCCCTCGCGGCCGCGCGGCACTGACTGCCGCTCAACAGCTCAAGGAGGTCTGACATGGAAACCCGAGCTCATCATGTATTGATTGGCCTGTTCACCGTAATTGTGGTGGCGGGCGCCCTGCTCTTCGGCTTGTGGCTGGCCAAGTCCAGCGTCGACACCGAATTCAAGGATTACGAAGTCGTCTTCAACGAGGCCGTCAGCGGCCTGTCCAAGGGCAGCGCCGTGCAGTACAGCGGGATCAAGGTCGGTGACGTGGTGACCTTGCGTCTGGACCCGAAAGACCCGCGCCGGGTGCTGGCGCGGATCCGCCTGGGCGGTGACACACCGATCAAGGAAGACACCCAGGCCATATTGGCGCTGACCGGGATCACCGGGACCTCGATCATCCAGCTCAGCGGTGGTACGCCGCAGAGTCCGAAGCTCAAGGGCAAGGACGGTAACTTGCCGACGATCATTGCATCGCCCTCGCCCATCGCCCGTTTGCTCAATGACAGCGGCGACCTGGTGGCCGGTGTGAACATGCTGATGCTCAACGCCAATAAGATGTTTTCTTCGCAGAACGTCGAGCGCATTAGCAAGACTCTTGAGCATCTTGAACAAACCACCGGCACCATCGCCGACCAGCGCGGCGATATTCGCCAGGCGATGCAGCAACTGGCCTCGGTCGGCAAACAGGCCGGCGCCATGCTGGAGCAGACGTCGGCGCTGATGCGCAACGCCAATGGCATGCTCAACGATCAAGGCAAGCAGATGTTCGGCAGTGCCGAGCAGGCAATGAAGTCGCTGGAACAGAGCAGCGCGACCATCAACACATTGCTCACGACCAATCAGGACTCGATCAACAGCGGCATGCAAGGCCTCAATGGCCTGGCCCCGGCGGTGCGTGAACTGCGCGACACCCTGACGTCGTTGCGGGCAATTTCCCAGCGTCTGGAAGCCAACCCCGCCGGTTATCTGCTGGGCAATGACAAGGACAAGGAGTTCACGCCATGAAACTGCTTCATCTCACCCTCCTCGCCAGCTTCATGGTGCTCAGCGCCTGCTCGATCCTGCCCAAGTCCGAGCCGTCCGACGTCTATCGGTTGCCTTCGGCCCAGAGCAGCGCATCGGCCAGTCACGGGGCGCCGCAGCGTTGGTCATTGCGTCTGTCCAAGCCGCAGACCAGCGAAGCCTTGAACAGCTCGAGGATCGCCGTGATCCCTCAAGGTGACCTGATCAGCAGCTACAAGGCCTCGCGCTGGAGCGACCCGGCCCCGGTGTTGCTGCGCAATCGTCTGTTGGATGGTTTCCAGCGTGATGGTCGGGTGACATTGCTGAGCACCGACGACAGCAATTTCCAGGCGGATCTTGAATTGGGCGGTAGCCTGCAGGCTTTCCAGACTGAATACCAAGGAACGCATGCGAATGTCGTCGTGCGACTGGATGCGTTGCTGGTGCGCGGCTACGACCAGCGAATCCTCGCCAGCCGACGCTTCGAAGTGCGCCAGCCGTTGAGCGATGCTCAGGTGCCGGCGGTGGTGGCCGGGTTTGGCCAAGCCAGTGATCAACTGACGGCGCAGGTGGTGAGCTGGGCGGTGGAGCAAGGACAGAAAGTTGCGCCGCCGCTGAGGCCTTGAATACCTGCACACATCAATGTGGGCGAGCCTTTGTGGCGAGGGGACTTGTCCCCGTTGGACTGCGCAGCAGTCCCAAAATCTGAGTTCTCGGTGTATCAGATACAACTTGAATTCAGAAATTGGGGCCGCTTCGCGACCCAACGGGGACAAGTCCCCTCGCCACAAAGGCTCGCTCCCACAAGGGTTTTGTGGTTAGCCGAAGAACCAGTAGCAGACGCCAATCGCGCCGAGAACGCCGGCAAGCTCCGCCAGCAACGCACATCCCACCGCATGCCGCGCCCGCTGGATCCCCACCGCGCCGAAGTACACCGCCAATACATAGAACGTCGTTTCGGTACTGCCCTGAATCGTCGCCGCCACCAGCGCCGGGAAGCTGTCCACGCCAGAGGTTTTCATGGTTTCGATCAGCATCGCCCGGGCGGCACTGCCGGAAAACGGCTTGACCATGGCGGTCGGCAGCGCATCGACGAAACGCGTGTCCCAACCGGCCCATTCCACCAGATGCCGAATCCCGTCCAGGCCAAAATCCAGCGCTCCGGATGCCCGCAGCACGCCGACGGCGCACAGCATCGCCACCAGATACGGCAGCAGGTTCTTGGCCACGTCGAAGCCTTCTTTGGCGCCTTCGACGAACGCTTCGTAGACCTTCACTTTGCGCAGCGCGCCGATCACCAGAAACACCATGATCAGCCCGAACAGCGTCACGTTGCCGAGGATCGATGACAGGCCGGCCAGAGCGGTCGCTGACAGCGTCGCCAGCAGCGCCATGAACGCACCGAGGGCCAAGGCGCCGGGAATCAGGTAGGCGAGCACCACCGGGTCCCACAGGCGCAGGCGCTGCATGAACGCCACCGACAGCAGGCCGACCAATGTCGAGCAACTGGTGGCGAGCAGGATTGGCAGGAACACCAGGGTCGGGTCGGGCGCACCTTGCTGGGCGCGGTACATGAAGATCGTCACCGGCAGCAGGGTCAGGGAGGAGGCGTTGAGCACCAGGAACAGAATCTGCGCGTTGCTGGCGATGGTGTCGCTGGGGTTGAGCTCTTGCAGCGCCTTCATGGCTTTGAGGCCGATTGGCGTGGCGGCATTGTCCAGGCCCAGGCCGTTGGCGGCGAAGTTCAGCGTGATCAGGCCGATGGCCGGGTGCCCGGCCGGCACTCCCGGCATCAGCCGCAGGAACAACGGGCCCAACGCTTTGGCCAGCCACTCGACGATCCCGGCCTTCTCGGCAATCCGCAGAAAGCCCAGCCAGAGCGTCAGGGTGCCGAACAACAGGACCATGACTTCGACCGACAACTTGGCCATGGCGAAAATGCTTTCCACCATCGCCGCGAAGATCCCGGCGTTACCGCCGATCAGCCATTGCGCCAGTGCCGAAACGGCAGCCACGATGAAGAAGCTTAGCCACAGGCCATTGAGCATCAGTTAAATCCCCCGAAGAATGCGGCGAATGATAGCGGGGTAGCCAGAAACGACAAACCCCGGATTTCTCCGGGGTTTGTTTTGGCTCTTGTGGGAGCGACTGTGGCGAGGGGGCTTGCCCCCGTTGGGCCGCGCAGCGGACCCGGATTTGCGAGCGCTGCGCACTCGAACGGGGGCAAGCCCCCTCGCCACACAAGCCATGCTCCTACAGGGGTGTGATCAGTTGCTGGAAACTTCACCCACTGGCAATTTTTCCTTGCTGCGCCAGTGCGGCAAGGAGTTCCAGTAGCGCTGGCCCTTGGCATCGTCGTACATGCCTTCCCAGCGTGCGATGACCAGCACGGCCAAGGCATTACCGATCACGTTCAGCGCGGTACGGGCCATGTCCATGATGCGGTCGACACCGGCGATGAACGCCAGGCCTTCGAGCGGAATACCCACGCTGCCCAAGGTGGCCAGCAGCACCACAAAGGACACACCCGGAACGCCGGCGATGCCTTTGGAGGTGACCATCAGGGTCAATACCAGCAGCAATTGCTGGCTGATCGACAGGTCGATGCCGTAGAGCTGGGCAATGAAGATGGCCGCAATGCTCTGGTACAGGGTCGAACCGTCGAGGTTGAACGAGTAGCCGGTCGGTACCACGAAGCTGCAAATGGCTTTCGGCGCGCCGTAGGCTTCCATTTTCTCGATCACGCGCGGCAGCACGGTTTCGGAACTGGCGGTGGAGTAGGCCAGCACCAGCTCATCCTTGAAGATGCGCATCAGCTTGAGCACCGAGAAGCCGAACAGGCGAGCGATCAGGCCCAGCACCACGAAGGCGAAGAAGGCGATGGCGACGTAAACCAGGATCACCAGTTTGGCCAGCGGAATCAAAGAGGCGAAGCCGAAGTTGGCCACGGTCACCGCGATCAGTGCGAAAACGCCGATCGGGGCGTAGTTCATGATCATGTGGGTGACTTTGAACATGCTTTCCGACACGCCCTGGAACATCTTCACCAGCGGCTCGCGCAGGTCCGATTGCAGGCTCGACAGACCGAGGCCGAACAATACGGAGAAGAAGATGATCGGCAGCATCTCGCCGCGGGCCATGGCCGCGAAGATGTTCGACGGGATCAGGTTGAGGATGGTCTGGATGAACGCATGTTCATGCTGAACCTCGGCGGCAGTGGCCTGGTACTTGGAAATGTCCACAGTACCCAGGGTGCTCATGTCGATGCCGGTGCCCGGATGGAACACGTTGGCCAGCACCAGACCGACCACGATGGCGATGGTGGTGACGATCTCGAAGTAAATGATGGTCTTCAGACCGATACGCCCGAGCTTCTTCGCGTCGCCGACGCCTGCAATACCGACGATCAGCGAAGAGATCACGATCGGGATCACAATCATCTTGATCAGACGGATAAAGATATCGCCTGCTGGTTGCAGGACGTTGCTGATCCACCAGGCCTTTTCGGCACTGAAATGGTTGAGCAGCGCACCGATTGCAATCCCCAATACCAGACCGATGAGGATCTGCCAGGCGAGGCTAAGCTTTGCCTTCTTCATATCTTTACCCTTACTTGCGTTTGACTCAGGCAGATGCAAGAACTGGAACGCTTGTGGCGAAAAAGTCTTGTGCATCTACCCCCGTATAAGGTGCCCCGGAGCGCTTGTTATCGGCTCTCTGGCAGGCGAAAAAAGGCGCAACTATTCAGATGCAAGGAAGCGACGTCTAATGCCGTAAACGCCTACCCTATGCCGAATCGGCATGAGCTTTTTCAACTGAAACTCGCGTCCCAACCGGTTCGAATACGACATTTCGGCAGGCATAAGTGCCGTGAACCGGCCATCGCAGAGGAGGTTGGTTGTTTTTTGATCAAGGGAATGAGGACTGAAACTTGGGAAAAAGCCTACGTTCTAGGGCGAAAACTCTCGGCCTTTGAGTGGCAGTTTTCTCGATATACGGTCACCAACGAAACACGGCGAAATGGTTTTGCGAGGAATTAGCGAAGAGGGCGCGGAGGAGGCGAGCAGAACGCTCTAGGACAATACTTTGCGCCGAGGAAGCTCTTCGCAAGTCCGTCGATCCACGAGGGACCGACGAACTTGCGTCGCAGCTTCTGCCTGATCCGGCCCTTTGCGCAGGCACTCCCTGTACCCGTAGGTCACTCCGCCCCTGCAACAGGCAGAACGTCCCGGCCCCCTGATCATGCGCCTACCCTCCTCGGGTAGCGCAGTGGAAGAAGCCATGCTGCTTCTTTCATGTTACGAATTCAGTACCAGTGTGGATCTTTCTTCAGTTGTTCCATCAACAAGTCCTGCATGCCCTGGTCTGGCTTTCCAAGAAAGCGGTAGTCGGCATGCCGCGTGGGCGACTTGTCGGCCGGCAGTCCCGCAGGCACTTCGACCAGCATGGCGTAGGCTTCCTTCTTGTCGAAGCTGACGGCGACGATCAAGCGCTTGTTGAGGCATGTCGACTGCGATTCGCACAACGGCCCAACCAGATACTTTTCACCATCTTCTTCAACGGCATTCATTTGCTCGGCGTCGCCGGACAGGTTCATGACCCATTCCGGCAAGCGTTCTTCCTTCTTCACTACGCCTTGCCAGGTTTCGCGGTACTGCGGGTCTGCCGTCAGCAACTCATTGACCCGCGCCTGGCCGTCATTGGCCGCTGTTGCCATGGCACTACCGCCCAGAAGCAGGGCGGCTGCCAGTGTCTTTAACAAAACGCTCATATTCACCCTCGACCGCGACGGCCAAAGAAGAAGGAAGCAATGAACATCACCAGGAACACGACAAAGAGAATCTTGGCGATACCCGTGGCGGTGCCCGCGATACCACCGAAGCCCAGTACTGCAGCGATGATGGCAATGATCAAGAATGTGATTGCCCAGCTCAACATGGTGATTCTCCTTACACTTCTATTAGAGGTGTTGCTTGTGGTGCGTTTCCCGGCGCATCGAGCGCGCCAAGTTCATGTGTTTAGAACACCCAACGTTCCTGGTGAGGCATCTCATCCGCAGGCTGAGCCTGGTCGACGTCCATCATTCGCATTGGGGGGCTGTCAGCCTGGTTACTGCTGGCCGCACTGAAATGGGTTTGGGTCGGTTGTTGAAACGACAAGCGTGGCGCTTCTTGCTGTTGGTTCTGCTCCCAACGCTGAAACTGCTGCCCGGCGATCAAAGTGATCAGTAGCGCCAGAACAGCAAACAGACCTTGCTGGATATGCAGTGGCGAGATACGCAACTGGGCGGCACGTTGGCGACTCATCCTGAAGCTCCTCCCACTCTGTGGTGATTTTGTTAGGGGCGACATCTTGAAGGCCCCGGGTAATCAGAGTGTTGCAGGCGCCATGCCAGCTTGTTGAGATAATAAAATCCAATAAAATCAATTAGTTATGAGTGTGGTGGATAACGTGACGGACGCATCCTGCACGATGGTCCTTTGGAAGTCGTGCGTAATGCACGATGGGCTTTGTAGGAACTTTCAATATTTTTGAATTGCGAGGGGGACATGGATGTCACAAGGGGACACCGGCAAACGCCTGCGAACCGGCTATCTGATAAAAAAACAACAAAATCAGGCGATTAGCCGTAGGGTGAGGGGAAAGCTACGCTGCTGTGGCTGAAATCGACCAGAATCAACCATGCAACTTGCCCGATTATTCCGGGACTAACCAAGATTATTCATTAAGGAGCGTAGGAAAATGGAGTCAGCCACTGAGCATCAAGGCCGCATTCTGCTGGTGGACGATGAGTCCGCCATCCTGCGTACGTTTCGTTATTGCCTCGAAGATGAAGGCTACAGCGTCGCTACCGCCAACAGCGCCGCTCAGGCTGATGCACTGCTTCAGCGTCAAGTGTTCGACCTGTGTTTCCTTGATCTGCGCCTGGGGGAAGACAACGGCCTTGATGTGCTGGCTCAAATGCGCATTCAGGCGCCGTGGATGAGGGTGGTGATCGTCACCGCTCACTCTGCGGTGGATACTGCGGTCGATGCCATTCAGGCCGGGGCCGCCGACTATCTGGTCAAGCCTTGCAGCCCCGACCAATTACGCCTGGCCACCGCCAAGCAACTGGAAGTGCGGCAACTGTCGGCACGTCTGGAAGCCCTTGAAGGCGAAGTGCGCAAACCCAAGGATGGCCTGGACTCTCACAGCCCGGCGATGAAAGTCGTGCTCGAAACCGCCCGCCAGGTGGCCAGCACCGATGCCAACATTTTGATTCTCGGCGAGTCCGGCACCGGTAAAGGCGAACTGTCCCAGGCCATTCACGGCTGGAGCAAGCGCTCGAAGAAATCCTGCATCACGATCAACTGCCCGTCCCTGACCGCCGAACTCATGGAAAGCGAGCTCTTCGGCCACAGCCGTGGCGCGTTCACCGGTGCCAGCGAAAGTACTCTGGGGCGTGTCAATCAGGCCGACGGTGGGACGCTGTTTCTTGACGAGATCGGCGATTTTCCATTGGTTTTGCAACCAAAGCTGTTGCGTTTTATTCAGGATAAAGAATACGAACGGGTGGGCGACCCCATCACCCGCCGCGCCGATGTGCGCATCCTCGCGGCCACTAACCAGAACCTCGAAGACATGGTCCGCGACGGCCGTTTCCGTGAAGATTTGCTCTACCGCCTGAACGTCATCACCTTGCACCTGCCGCCACTGCGCGAGCGCAGGGAAGATATCCTGAACCTGGCCGATCGCTTTCTGGCCCGTTTCGTCAAGGAATACGCGCGTCCGGCTCGGGGTTTCAGCGATGACGCCCGTGAAGCGCTGCTCGGTTACCGCTGGCCGGGGAATATTCGCGAACTGCGCAACGTTGTGGAGCGGGCAAGCATCATTTGTCCACAGGAAAGGGTCGAGATCAGCCACTTGGGCATGGCTGAAACCCCGGTGAACAACGCGCCTCGCATCGGCGCTGCGCTGAGCCTGGATGAATTGGAAAAAGCCCACATCGGAGCGGTCCTCGCCACGGCAGATACGCTGGACCAGGCCGCCAAGACCCTCGGTATCGATGCCTCGACGCTGTACCGAAAACGCAAGCAGTACAACTTGTGAGCTGTCTCCGATGAGACTAGCGATGAAATTGCGCACGCGGCTGTTCTTGAGTATTTCCGCGCTGATCACCGTGGCACTGCTCGGCCTGTTGCTCGGGCTGGTCAGCGTGATGCAGATGGCGAGTTCCCAGGAAGCGCTGATTCGCAATAATTTCGTCACGCTGGACCTTGGACTGAAATTGCGTCAGACCTTGGGCGATCAGATGATGATCATGCTCAGCGAGAAGCCGGATCCTGCAGCGTTCGAGGCGTCCAAGCAGCAATATTTCCAGTTGCTTGACGACGGCATTGTCCAAGCCAAGGCTGGCGATGAGCGCCAGCACGGTTTCGAACAGGCCAGGACGGACTACCTGAGCTTTCTCCAGGCGTACGACCTGTCACGTGACTCGACGCAGGCGTTCAGTGGCAACCAAGAACTCACCGAAAAATTCAATGCGCTACGCAATGGTTTGATCGTCGAGCAACAGCGTGCGCTGGATAACATCAGTGCCACCGAACGGCAGGCTCGGGAGAGGGCGCTGCTGGTTGCCGGCCTGCTCGGGCTGGTGGGGCTGGCGGTGCTGATCATCGGCTTCGTCACCGCCCACGCTATCGCTCAGCGTTTTGGTGCGCCGATCGAGGCGCTGGCCCAAGCGGCGGACAACATCGGCCAAGGCAATTTCGAAGTGACGCTACCGATTTCCTCGGCCGTGGAAATGAACCTGCTGACCAAGCGCTTCGGGATCATGGCCCAGGCCTTGCGTGAGCACCAGGCCACCAATATCGATGAGCTGCTCGCAGGCCAGCAGCGGTTGCAGGCCGTACTCGACAGCATCGACGATGGCTTGCTGATGATCGACCGCGATGGCCGTTTGGAACACCTCAACCCGGTTGCGCAACGTCAATTGGGCTGGGAAAGCGATCGTCTCGGTCAAGGTCTGGGTGCGGCGCTTGAGCGCCCCGAACTCGATGATCAGCTGCAACTGGTACTGCGCGGGGGCTCCCTGGAGCGCGCGCCTGAGGACCTGAGTATCGAGGTCGACGGGGAGTCGCGGTTGCTGACCTTTAGCCTGACGCCAGTCAGCCACACCCAAGGGCATATTCTGGGCGCCGTGATGGTGCTGCATGACGTCACCGAACAGCGGGCGTTTGAGCGGGTGCGCAGCGAGTTCGTGCTGCGCGCCTCCCATGAATTGCGAACGCCGGTCACTGGAATGCACATGGCGTTCGGCCTTTTCCGCGAGCGCGCACACTTTGCCAAGGACTCGCGTGAAGCTGATCTGCTGGACACCGTGAATGAGGAAATGCAGCGTTTGATGCAGCTGATCAACGACCTGCTGAACTTCTCCCGCTACCAGAACGGATTGCAGAAACTCACGTTGGCTCCGTGCTCCATCGAGGATTTGCTGGAGCAGGCCCGAACACGTTTTGCTGGCCCAGCAGAAGAGCGGGGCCTCGAACTGCTAGTGGAAGTGCAAGGGACATTGCCACGATTGCAGGCCGATCAGCCGCAGTTGGACCGGGTGCTCGACAACCTGATCGACAACGCGTTGCGCCATACCGCCACCGGCGGGCAAATACGTTTGCAGGCTCGACGCCATGGGGAGCGGGTGATTATCAGCGTCGAGGACAACGGCGAAGGCATTGCCTATGGTCAGCAGGGGCGGATTTTCGAACCCTTTGTACAGGTGGGTCGCAAGAAGGGCGGCGCCGGGCTCGGTCTGGCACTGTGCAAGGAAATCGTGCAGTTGCACGGCGGTCGGATGGGTGTTTATTCGCGGCCAGGGCAGGGTACTCAGTTCTATATGGCGTTGTCGGTTTAAGCCGCAATCGCTTCAGGCTTCGTCATCGAGACGTCGGGCGGCCAATCGGCGGCCACGGGTAATCAGCTCGATGAATTGCACCGCACTCAAGGCATGGGCGAACAGCCAGCCCTGACCGAACTTCACACCTTCGCTGCTCAGAAGCGCCGCCTGGGATTCAAGTTCGATGCCCTCGGCGATCACCTTGAGTTGCAGGGCCTGGGCCATATGAATGATGTGCGGTGCGACACCGCTACTAGCAGCGTCATGACCCAGTGCATCGATAAACGCCTTGTCGATTTTCAGGCAATCGACTGGCAGGGTTTGCAGATAGGCGAGGCTGCAATAGCCGGTGCCAAAGTCATCGATCAGCACTTGATGCCCGACATCCCGCAAGGCTTGCAGGTTTTCCCGGGCAACCACGACATCGATCAATCCCCGCTCGGTAACCTCAAAGGCAATTTGCTTGGCCGCGACACGGTGCAAGGTCAGCAGGCGCGCCATTACCTGGCCGATACGCGGCACCATCACGTCGCAGGCCGCCAGGTTGACCGAGATGTACAGTTGCGGATTGGCCCGCAACAAGTGCCCCAGCTGTTCAAGCAGGCGTTGCAGGACGAAGTCGGTCATCTGGCGGATCTGGCCGGTGTTCTCCGCCATTGGAATAAACAGGTCGGGGCTGGTCAGGGTGCCGTCCGGTCTTCGCCAGCGCAGCAAGGCTTCGGCCCCGACACAGTTGCGGCTGTCGAGGTCGAAGATCGGCTGATACAGCACCTGCAATTCGCCTCGTCGTATGGCGCCACTCAGTTCGGCGTCCAGCGACTGTCGCTGGCGCACCAGCAGAAGCACCAGAAAACCCACGCATAAGGCGAGTAACAGGCTGGCCGGCAGCAACCACCACCAGACGGCGGGCACATGCATGCCGGTGCGCGGGCTGATCAGCACCAATTGGTATTCCGGGTTGTTGGTGGGCATGCGGTAGATCAAGCGGGAATGCGTTACTTGTAGCGCGTCGAGGCTTTTCGGGGGCCAGGGTTCTGTTGGTGGCCAGACCTGGGGGACACCCAGTACCGGAATCGCACGCGTACCGTGGTCGAGCACCACCAGCAGGCTGCTTCCCGGTGGCAAGTCGACCATGTCGGTCAAATGACCGCGAGACGTCGCGACGCGAAAATTACCGCGTCCGAGCATCAGCGCGGCGCGGTTTTCATCGGGTTCGGTGGTGGTGTTCAGCCAATAACTGTAGGTCGGCCCCTTAATGTCGGGCGGTCTTATCATCGACAACCCTTCCTGGCGGGGGCGGTTGGAACAGATCCGCGAGGCGTCCATATAAGCGGCTTCGTAAACGAAACGGTAGTTGAAGCTGACCTGTTGCAAGGTCGCGATCATTTCGTCATCGCAGCCGCGTAACGGCTGGGCTTCAAGGTCGTCGAGACTTTCCCGCAATTGCCCGAACAACTGCTCCAGGCGAGCAAGGAAGCGCTCGCCCTGGGCATTCATCTCTGCGCTTTCGTTCTGCTCGACTTGATGCATGGCCACGAACAGGCTGCCGGTCATCAGGAGTATCGCGCTCAAGGCAGCAGCCAGCATCGCCAAAAACCAAGGGCGAAAGAACCAACTACGTAGTGTCTCTCGAGCAGCCGTCATAGGAATATCCGAAGTATTACCAATGAGTTATAGCTGCTGATTGAAAAAAAGCCCTGACCGTCGGGCGGGCGTCATTATTTTGTCTGGTTCAACACTTGTAGAAGCGCCGCGGTTTGCGCGTCCGGTGTGCCATCGAAACGTGTCGGTCGGAAATGCATCTGGAAGGCCGCAATCACATGACGCGTCGCCACATCCAGTTCACCGGTTTGCGGCGTGGGATAACCCGCGCGGGCCAGCTGTGCCTGAAACCAGCTGATGGTTGGCAGTTTTACTTCAAACTGTACTTGCTGACGCGTTACGGCCTGCTCATTGGGCCAGACTCCCAGGCCTTCGGCAGCCAGACGCTTCCAGGGGAACAGCGGCCCCGGATCGAGCTTGCGCAGCGGGGCGATGTCGCTATGGCCGATGATGCTGCGGGGATTGATGGCGTAACGCTTGCTGATGTCCTTGAGCAGCACGATCAGGGACTGGATCTGGTCTTCGCTGTAGGGGTACCAAAGGCGCCCGGCAGGGGTGTCTTTAAAACCCGGGTTGACGATTTCGATGCCAATGGAGCTGGAGTTCAACCAGGTCCGGCCTTGCCATTCGCTTTCCCCGGCGTGCCAGGCTCGGACGTTTTCATCCATCAGCTTGTAAATGGTGGCGCCCTTGTCGTCGCCAATCAGATAGTGGCTGCTGACGTCGCCGTGAGTCAGCAGTTGCAGCGAGCGCTCCAAAGACGCGGAGGTGTAGTGCACGACCACGAACTGAATTCGGCTGTCAAAGTTGGGTGAAGGGTGACTGGTGTTGAGCCGGGGGCCGCTGGCACAGCCGGCCAACAGAATCAGAGACACGATAAGCGCTAGATATTTCATGGCAGAAGGCAATACACGCAAGACAGTAATGCAACAGTGTAACGTACGGCCTTGCACGCAAACGGCCGACGGGCAATTTTAAACAAAATGGAACAATTGATTCTCAGCCCAGTGCCACTTGGTTGCGACCGGCATGTTTCGCGCGATATAGAGCCTGATCGGCTCTTTTAAGCACAAGATCGCTATGTTCACCGGGTTTGAAGGCCGTCAGGCCCATGGAAATGGTGATGGTTACCGGCTCACCCTTGAAGTGGAAAGGGCAGGCTTCGATCGAGGCGCGCAGCTTTTCCAGCAATTTCGCACCAGCGGTTGGCCCAGTGTCTGGCATCAACAGCACAAACTCCTCACCACCGAACCGGGCAATGAAATCCGTCCCACGCAGGCGCTTGCGCAGCACGTTCGCGATGATTTTCAGTACTTTGTCGCCCGCCAGGTGACCGTAGTTATCGTTAATGCGTTTGAAATGGTCGAGGTCGAGCATGGCCAGCAACAGGCTGTTGCCGTGTTGCTGCCATAGGTTGATTTCGTGATCCAGCCGTTCGCTCCAGGCGGCCCGGTTAGGCAGGCCGGTCAGCGGGTCGATCAAGGCTTTCTGACGCTGCTCCTCAAGGTGCTCGCGGTAGCCCAGGGCTTCCTGCTCCATGTGCGCAACGCGTTCGGCCAGACTGTGAAGGCGGGCGGCGACTTCTTGCTCGCGCTCGTCCCGCTGCTTCTGGTGCTGGTCCATGGTGCCGAGCAGGCCTTCCAGATGGTTTTCCAAGACGTGCTTGAGATCGTCCAGGTCGGCGGCTTCCTGCATGCTGCTCTGCAAGCCGTCGACCTGTTCACGGATCTGCGTGTCCATGTCGCGGGCGGCGGAACGGTTGTCGGCATGGCCTTCGCTGGCAGCTTGCAAGTTGCTTTGGAACGACTCGAGACGTTCGTTCAGCTGTTGCAAGTAGGCTTCGAATTCATGCTGGCCGCTGTCGGTGATTGCCAGCATCAAGGTGGCTAGATCGTCGAGGATTGGTAGTAATTCGTACCAGTTCAACCCGTTTTGCAGACGATCGCGCATCGCTTCGGCTTGTGGACGATGACGCTCGGGCAGCGTCAGGTCGTCCAGCAGGCCCAGTAGCGTGTCTTCAATATGCTTGGCCACCGAGCTGTAGGACGGCTCGGGTGAGTCCGGCAGGGCGTAGAGAGCATCCGGCTCGGATTGTTCAGTGCCTGCGGCGGCCAACACCTCGGCCATGGCCGGGGGCAGCGGCAGGCTGTCGAGATAGACCACCGGAGTCAATTCGTCGGGATTGATCGCCAATTGAGCCGGCATTTCTGGCTCGATGATCGATGGAGCGGGTGCTTCTGGATGTTCTATGTCTGGTTGCGGTTGCGCCTCTGGAGTCTGGGCGCGTGCTTGCTCGAACTCGAGTACCGGCGGGACAAACGTTACAACTTCAGGAGAGGGCGGCGGCGCCTCGATTGCCGGCTCAGATGCAGTAGCGGAAGCGGCAACATGTGCGGCGGGCACTTGCCGCTTATCGACCTCTGGCGCGAGATCGACAGTGACCTGTGGTGTTACGGCATAAGGCGCTGCAACTGCTTTGGCTGGCTGCGGGGCGGGCGCCGTGAAGGTGCCGGATACAACCTGCAATGCCGTTTCATCCGTTTCATCCGCTTCACGGCTGCCAAACAGTCGTTGCAGCAAACCAGGGCGGCCGGGCTCTGCCGGGTTTTCAAGCTGATTCAGAGCTTTGCCTTGCAGGCCACTCAGTTCGCTGAGCAGCAACGGAATTTCGCGCGCCTGCCCGACTCTTGCATCCAGTTGCTTGGCGAAGTTTTTCAGCGGCCGGCTTACTTCGCGGGGCAGCGGTAATGTTTGCAGCTGCGAGACCAGCGCGGTCAATGCAGCGCTGGTCTGATTGACCCGGGTTTCCCGACGTTGTTCGGAGTCGAGGACGGCTTTTTCCAGCCGCGGAAGCAGGGCGGCCAGGCCGGCGTCCATGTCGTCGGTGCGCACGACTTCGCGCATCTCCTTCATGCATAGGTCAACGGCGCGGTCGGTGCCCTCGGCTGCCAGCGTGCTGCGCACCAGGCCACGACGCAGCAGGTCGAGCCGGGCGTCCCATCGACGTTCGAGCTTTTCCTGTTGTTCGATGCTTTTGAGGTATTTCTCTTTCCAGCGCTGTGCTTCGTCGCTCATTCATGGGATCCGCGAGGGGCAGGGCTCAACGCGGGCAATGCATCGGCCGTGAGCGAACCCGGCAGACGAATCTCTACCGCGACCGGCAGGTGATCGGAAATGGGTTGTGCCAGCACCTCGACCTTTTCAAGCGTCAGGGTAGGGCTCAGCAGAATATGGTCCAGACAGCGCTGCGGGCGCCAGCTGGGGAAGGTCGCTTCCAATTGCGGCGCGAGCAGGCCGAGGTCACGCAACGGGGAGTTTTGCAGCAAGTCACTGGCATGGGTATTCATGTCGCCCATCAGCACCTGGTGTTTATAGCCGCCGATCAGCTCGCGGATGTAAGCCAGTTGCATGCTGCGGGCGCGAGCGCCCAGCGCCAGGTGCATCATGACCACCACCAGCGCCTCAGGACCTTCGCCAAAGCGCACCAGAATCGCTCCGCGACCCTTGGGCCCCGGTAGCGGATGATCTTCAATCGCCCACGGGCGCAGGCGACTGAGCACACCATTGCTGTGCTGGCCGAGGCGTCCGAGATTGCGATTGAGTTGTTGATACCAGTAGGGGAATGCGCCGAGCTGGGCCAGGTGTTCGACCTGGTTGACGTAGCCTGATCGCAGGCTGCCGCCATCGGCTTCCTGCAAGGCGACCAGATCGAAGTCGCCCAGCAGATTGCCGATCTTTTGCAGATTGTCGGCGCGCCCGGTATGCGGCAACAGGTGCTGCCAGCCCCGGGTCAGGTAGTGGTGATAGCGCTCGGTACTGATACCGACCTGGATATTGAAACTGAGCAAGCGCAGACGACTGTCTGCGGGCAGGCCCGTGGATTCCAGATGATGTTCGTTGACCCGCGGATCATGCAGGCCAACGACGCGTTCAGTGCCCCAGCGGCGCATGGTGGTCGCCGCGCTTAGTTGGCAGCAGCCTTGTTAGCCGCTCGCTCTTTGTCGACCAGTTTGTCGGCCAACTGCAGAGCTTGTTCGGCACCGCCGGCAGAGCCAACGTCGAAGCGATACTTGCCGTTGACGATGATGGTTGGAACACCCGAGATTTCATACTTCTTGGCCAGTTCGCGAGCCTTGGTCATCTGACCCTTGATGGCGAAGGAGTCGAAGGTAGCGAGGAACTTGTCCTTGTCTACGCCTTGGGTCGCCAGGAAGTCAGCCATTTCGTCCTTGTCGGTCAGTTTCTTGTGTTCCTTCTGGATGGCGTTGAACACCGCAGCGTGCACGCTATGCTCGACACCCATGCTTTGCAGGGTCAGAAACATTTGCCCGTGGGCGTCCCAAGGGCCGCCGAACAGGGCTGGAATACGCACGAAATTGACATCGGAAGGCAGTTTTTCAACCCAAGGATTGATCACCGGCTCGAATGAATAGCAGTGCGGGCAGCCGTACCAGAACAACTCCACCACTTCGATCTTGCCAGGTACAGCCACCGGAACCGCGTTAGTCAGTTCGACGTAAGGGGCGGCGGGTGCTTCAGCAGCCTGGGCGGTCATGCCGAACAGGCTGGCAGCGACGAGTGCGGCGCTGATGATCAGATTACGCATGCTTTACTCCTGGACAATTTTGGTCGCCTCGCGCGACCTGTTTTCAGACAGGTACTGGCGGGCTTGAGTTCTGTAGTGTAACGGCAGCGGCCACAAAAAAGGGCGGCCAAAGCCACCCTTTTTATGCTTGCATCGACGGATTAATCGAGCGTTAACGTTGCGAGAGGTGTACACCTCGCGCAACGCCCGATTCGTCGGTCTTAGTGCAGGCCTTGAATGTAGCTGGACACCGCTGCGATATCTTCGTCGCTCAGCTTTTTGGAAATGCTCTGCATTGGCTTGGTATCGCCATCGTTGGTGCGGCCGGCCTCTTCCTTGCGGAAGTCGGTCAGTTGCTTGGCGATGTATTGAGCATGTTGGCCGCCCAGGTGCGGGAAGCCGGCAGCTGCGTTGCCTTTACCATCCGGCGAGTGGCAACCGGTGCAGGCTGGCAGGCCCTTGGCCAGATCGCCGCCGCGGAACAGTGCTTCACCGCGAGAGACGACTTTCGGATCGGCGGCGCCAACGCTGCCTTTCTGGCTGGCGAAGTAGGCGGAGATATCGGCCAGGTCCTGATCGCTCAGGTTGGTCAGCAGGCCGGTCATTTCCAGTACCGTGCGTTTGCCGGACTTGATGTCGTGTAGCTGCTTGTTCAGATAACGCTCGCCCTGGCCTGCCAGTTTCGGAAAGTTAGGCGCCATACTGTTGCCATCCGGGCCATGACAGGCGCCACATACTGCGGCTTTCGCCTGACCAGCAGTCGCATCACCTGCAGCATGGGCAATGCCGGAGATCCCCACGGTCAACAGCAGACTCACGATCAATTTGTTCATCAGCTAATCCAACTACGGCTAAGGGTTAAAGAGTTATGGACCGGGATCACTCGCTCATCCACTGGATGATTGCTTGGTAATCCTCGGCACTGCAGTCCATGCACAAACCACGCGGCGGCATCGCCTTGAAACCCTGGGTCACGTGTTGCACCAGCGTCTCCATACCTTTCGCCAACCTCGGCGTCCAAGCTTCCTGATCGCCCTTTTTGGGGGCCATGGGTAGTTGGCCGGAATGACAGGCACCACAAACACGGTTGTACACAGCTTCCGGATCCTGTGTAGCCTGAGCGCTGTAAAGCGGCATCAAGATACCGGCAGCTAGCAGCCATTTCGTCATAAAACGACCTTTTCAGGGTTGAGAGCGTTCTGCGTTCTAGTGCGCAATCAAGGTCAATCGCTCTCGTGAACTTCATCCTACGCTGGGACAAAGCGCACACAAAATCTGCGGCATTATATACTGGCGTCACTGAAACGGAAACGACACTGCTCGCCGCGTCCATTCCCGGCGCCGCCCACATCGGAAATCCCATGCAACTCAAGAACCCCATCCTCGGCCTGTGCCAACAGTCCACCTTCATGCTCAGCGCTGCCAAAGTCGATCAATGCCCCGACGACGAAGGCTTTGAAGTGGCCTTCGCCGGGCGTTCCAACGCCGGCAAGTCCAGTGCGCTGAACACCCTGACGCACGCCAGCCTTGCGCGGACCTCGAAAACTCCAGGTCGCACACAGCTCTTGAACTTCTTCAAGCTAGACGATGATCGTCGTCTGGTCGACTTGCCGGGGTACGGTTACGCGAAAGTGCCTATCCCGTTGAAGCTGCACTGGCAGCGTCACCTGGAAGCCTATCTGGGTGGTCGTGAGAGTTTGAAGGGGCTGATTTTGATGATGGACATCCGTCATCCAATGACCGACTTCGACCTGCTGATGCTCGACTGGGCTGTCGCCAGCGGCATGCCGATGCACATCTTGCTGACCAAAGCCGACAAGCTGACTTACGGCGCGGCAAAAAACGTCCTGCTCAAGGTTCAGGCAGACATCCGCAAGGGTTGGGGAGATGCGATCAGCATCCAGCTGTTCTCGGCGCCAAAACGCCTGGGTCTGGAAGACGCCTACACTGTACTGGCAGGTTGGATGGAACTGGCGGACAAGGGCTCCGAGCTCGCGGAGTAAGCTCGTTTGCAAAAACCGCGGGCAAAAAAAACCCCGGACTTCTTATGGGGAGGGGGAAGTTCCGGGGTTCAAGTTCCGGACCGCTAGGGCGGGGTCCAGATATCTGCCAACACTTAACACAACATTAGGAGCATCGAAGGGCTTCACCACCCATTCAGTAACTCTGAGTGACGATTCAGTCGTTTAGTTCAGAATTTTTTAAAAAGCCTTTGGAATAGGCCCTCGAATTTTCCGGACTAAGCGCCCTTCGGTCTTTCTGCCGCGGCACTATGCCGCAGCGGAAAACACCTTTTCAGACGGTTCAGTGAGCCTCATCCCAGTTATTTCCTACACCAACCTCTACCAGCAGCGGCACATCAAGCTTCGCTGCGTCGCTCATGTGCACGCGAATTTCATCGCGGACCTGATCGACCAAATCCTCACGTACTTCCAGCACCAATTCATCGTGCACCTGCAGGATGACTTTGGCGTCGAGGCCTGACGCTGTCAGCCAGCTGTCCACGGCAATCATGGCTTTCTTGATGATGTCCGCCGCAGTGCCTTGCATCGGGGCGTTGATCGCCGTGCGTTCGGCACCTTTGCGCAGGGCCGGGTTTTTCGCGTTGATTTCCGGCAGGTACAGGCGACGACCGAAGATGGTTTCGACGAAACCTTGTTCGGCGGCCTGGGCGCGGGTGCGCTCCATGTACTCGAGTACGCCTGGGTAGCGGGCGAAGTAACGGTCGATGTAGGCCTGGGATTGCTTGCGATCAACACCAATCTGTTTGGCCAGGCCAAACGCGCTCATACCGTAGATCAAACCGAAGTTGATCGCCTTGGCGCTGCGCCGTTGGTCGGTGGTGACGTCTGCTAGTTCAACCCCGAAGACTTCCGCGGCGGTGGCTTTGTGCACGTCCAGATCGTTGCGGAACGCGTGCAGCAAACCTTCGTCCTTGGCCAGGTGAGCCATGATTCGCAATTCGATTTGCGAATAGTCCGCCGCCAGCAGCTTGTAGCCTTTGGGGGCGACGAACGCCTGACGAATCCGCCGCCCTTCAGCGGTGCGGATCGGAATGTTCTGCAGGTTCGGGTCACTGGACGACAAGCGCCCGGTTGCCGCGACGGCCTGATGGTAAGAGGTATGAATTCGCCCGGTGCGCGGGTTGATCTGCTCTGGTAGACGATCGGTGTAGGTGCTTTTCAGCTTGCTCATCGAGCGGTACTGCATCAGCACTTTGGGCAGCGGGAAATCCTGTTCGGCCAGTTCCGCCAGCACGGCTTCGGCGGTGGACGCCTGGCCCTTGGCGGTTTTGCTGAGGATTGGCAGGCCGAGCTTTTCGTACAGGATCACGCCCAATTGCTTCGGTGAGCCGAGGTTGAATTCTTCCCCGGCAATGGCGAACGCCTCACGCTCGAGGGCGACCATTTTCTCGCCCAGCTCAACGCTCTGAATGCCCAGCAGGTTGGCATCGACCAGCGCGCCTTGGCGTTCGATCCGCGCCAGCACCGGCACCAACGGCATTTCGATTTCGCTCAGCACCTTGCTCAGGCTCGGGATGGCGTTGAGTTTTTCCAGCAAGGTTTGATGCAGGCGCAGCGTTACGTCGGCGTCTTCGGCAGCGTAAGGTCCGGCCAGTTCCAGGGAGATTTGGTCAAATGTCAGCTGTTTGGCGCCTTTGCCGGCGATGTCCTGAAAACCGGTGGTGGTGTGATTCAGGTACTTGAGCGCCAGGCTGTCCATGTCATGACGGGTCGCGGTGGAGTCCAACACGTAGGATTCGAGCATCGTGTCGAAAGCGATGCCTTGCACAATGATGCCGCAGCTCTGATCGCCACCGATGGCACAGTTGGCCAGGATGTTCATATCGAACTTGGCGTGCTGGCCAACCTTGAGTTTGCTCGGGTCTTCCAAAATCGGCTTCAGCGCGCGCAGCACGGTGTCGCGATCGAGCTGATCCGGCACGCCCATGTAGGAATGGGTCAGCGGGATGTAGGCCGCTTCGTTGGCTTGTACAGCGAAAGACAGGCCGACCAGTTGCGCCTGCTGCGCATCGATGCCGGTGGTTTCGGTATCGAAGGCAAACAGCTTGGCGTCGTTGAGCTTCTTCAGCCACAGGTCGAAATCAGCCTGGGTGAGGATCGTTGTGTAGTTGAGTTCGGTGCCGACAGCCGCTTCTTCAGCCACCGGCGCGACGACTTCCTGGCCGGAACGCTTGGCGTCGCGCTGGTTCTCTTCGAACCAGCTCTTGAACTCCAGCAAGGTGTAGAGCTCGGCGAGCTTGTCGTGATCCGGCTTGCCCATTTGCAGGTCGTCGAGGCCGATATCCAGCGGCACATCGATCTTGATGGTTGCCAATTGATAGGAGAGAAACGCCATCTCCTTGTGTTCTTCGAGCTTGGCCGGCAGGGTTTTGGCCCCGCGAATCGGCAAGGTCGGGACGATGTCGAGCTGCGCATAGAGCTCGGTCAGGCCGCCGTTCACACCGACCAACAGGCCGGAAGCGGTCTTCGGGCCAATGCCCGGAACGCCCGGAATGTTGTCGGAAGAATCGCCCATGAGTGCCAGGTAATCGATGATCTGCTCGGGAGCGACGCCGAATTTCTCCTTCACGCCTTCCACGTCCAGCGCGCTACCGGTCATGGTATTGACCAAGGTAATGTGGCCGTCGACCAGCTGTGCCATGTCCTTGTCGCCAGTGGAGATCACCACCGGACGGTCGGCTGCCGCACTGCTGCGGGCCAGGGTGCCGATCACGTCATCGGCTTCGACGCCTTCGACGCACAACAATGGAAAGCCCAGGGCGATCACGCTCTGGTGCAGCGGCTCGATCTGAACCCGCATGTCGTCGGGCATGCTCGGGCGGTTGGCCTTGTATTCGGCGAACATCTCGTCGCGGAATGTCCCGCCCTTGGCGTCGAACACCACAGCGAACGGACTGTCCGGATACTGCTTGCGCAGACTCTTGAGCATGTTCAATACGCCCTTGACCGCACCGGTTGGCAAACCTTTGGACGTGGTCAGTGGTGGGAGGGCGTGAAAGGCGCGGTACAGGTAAGAAGAACCGTCCACCAGGACGAGGGGGGCTTGGCTCATGAGCAGGATCAACCTTTTCGGCGGGTCCGGCGCTAGAATAGCGGGACCGTTGACGACAAAGGGACAAGGTTATCATGCGCACACTAAATCGCCTGTTGCTGGCTGGCTTGTTTGCAACCGTTCCGTTGGCCGTCATGGCGGCGGACGATGCACCGACACCGGAGCCGGAAGTCACTATCCGCACGGAGGGGGATAAAACCATCCAGGAGTACCGTCAAAACGGTTTCCTGTATGCAATCAAGGTCACACCGAAGGGCGCACCGCCGTATTTCCTGGTGCGCGCGGACGGGACCGATGCAAATTTCATCCGCTCGGATCAGCCGGATATGCTGATTCCGTCGTGGAAGATCTTTGAGTGGAAGTAGTTTCTTAATTTCAATCGGCGCTGGCTCAAGCAGCGGCGCCCGTACTGGCAGTTCAAACATGTCTGTGTTCACCCCGCTGGCTCGGCCCGAGCTGGAAACCTTTCTCGCCCCTTACGGGCTCGGCCGCCTGCTTGATTTCCAGGGGATTGCCGCCGGTAGCGAAAACACCAATTTCTTCATCAGCCTGGAGCAGGGCGAATTTGTCCTGACCCTGGTTGAGCGCGGTCCGGTTCAGGAGATGCCGTTCTTCATTGAATTGCTCGACGTGCTGCATGACGCCAACCTGCCCGTGCCTTATGCCTTGCGCACCACCGACGGCATCGCCTTGCGCGAACTGGCCGGCAAACCTGCGCTGTTGCAGCCACGTCTGGCCGGCAAGCACATCAAGGAAGCCAATGCGCAGCATTGCGCTCAGGTGGGCGAGTTGCTCGGCCATCTGCATCTGGCGACCCAGGCCAACATGATCAAGCGCAAGACCGATCGCGGCCTGGACTGGATGCTGGAAGAGGGCACGCAGTTGCTGTCGCACCTCAATGCCGAGCAAAGCGATCTGCTGCAACGGGCGCTGGACGAGATCACACAGCAAAAGACGAAAATTCTGGCGCTGCCACGAGCCAATATCCACGCCGACCTGTTCCGCGATAACGCGATGTTCGAAGGCACGCACCTGACCGGGTTGATCGACTTCTACAACGCGTGTTCGGGGCCAATGCTCTACGACGTGGCGATCGCCTTGAACGACTGGTGTTCGGACGAGAGCGGGTTGATCGACGGGCCGCGGGCGAGGGCGTTGCTTGGCGCTTATGCAGCGCTGCGACCGTTCACGGCGGCCGAGGCGGAATTGTGGCCGACCATGCTCCGAGTGGCGTGTGTGCGGTTCTGGTTGTCGCGGTTGATCGCCGCCGAGTCGTTTGCCGGGCAGGACGTGTTGATTCACGATCCGATGGAATTTCAGCAGCGTCTGGCGCAGCGGCAGAAGGTCAGCACGCCGCTGCCGTTCGCGCTTTAAATTGTGGTGAGGGGGCTTGCTCCCGCTGGGCCGCGAAGCGGCCCCACTCTCTACCTAAAAAGAAGGGGACTGCTGCGCAGTCCAGCGGGAGCAAGCTCCCTCGCCACAGGATATGGGGGGCGGTTACAACGACTCCAGACACCCCGCCAAATCATTCCCCAATTTCTCCAGTACCTGCTCATACCCTTGGGCGGTCGCTGGCGTGTAACCGCCCAGCGCGTCCAGTTCCGCCAGCTTCACCGGCAGACCCGCCACCAGGGTTTCCGCCAGGCGCGGGCGCAGAGGCGGTTCGCTGAACACGCAGGTTTTGCCGACTTCCTGTAATCGAGTGCGCATCGCCGCGACGTGCTGGGCACCGGGCTGGACCTCGGCGGCGACGCTGAATACGCCGGCATGCTTGAGGCCGTAGGCGTCTTCAAAGTAGTCGAAGGCCTCGTGGAATACGAAGTACGGTTTGCCCGCGATGCCGGCCAGGCGCGCCTTCAAGCGAAGATCCATGGCGTCCAGGCGCTCATCGAACGCCTTGAGGTTGCTCTGATAACGCGCGGCATTGGCCGGATCGGCTGCACTCAAATCAGCGGCCATTTTTGTGGCAATGGCACGGGCGTTGACCGGCGAAAGCCACAAGTGCGCGTCCAGGCTGCCGGGGCGGTGATCGTGATCATGCTCGTCGGCTTCATCGGCGTGTGAGTGGCTTTCTTCGGCGAAATGTCGCAGTTTCAGGCCCGGCAGATCCTGCACGGCGACGCTGGGTAGCGTACGACCATTCAGCACGCGGGGCAGGAAACCTTCCATGCTCGGACCGATCCAGTAAACCAGATCCACCGATTGCACCTTCCGTACGTCGGATGGGCGCAAGGCATAGTTATGAGGCGAGGCACCAGGCGGCAGCAAGACTTCCGGAATCGCCACGCCGTCCTGCACCGCCGCAGCGATCAGCTGTAGAGGCTTGATACTGGTGAGAACTTTGACTTCGGCATGAGCTGAACCGATCAGCAGAAAACTGGCGACAAATGCGACAAAGATAGAAAAAAGTCGGGACACGATGACCACTCGAAGAGGCGAGAACGGGTAACATAATAACGTCTCTCACAAAACTCGTCGCCGCTCATGCCTAAAACACCGATTGCCAGCCGTCCCCACGACCACTCTCATTGCGTCCATAGCGCATTGTCTGAGGCCGATGCCCTGTGCGCACGTCAAGGCCTGCGCCTGACCGCCTTGCGCCGTAGGGTGCTGGAACTGGTCTGGCAAAGCCACAAACCGTTGGGTGCTTACGACATTCTCGCGGTGCTCAGCGAGCAGGACGGCCGCCGTGCGGCGCCGCCGACCGTGTACCGTGCGCTGGACTTCCTGCTGGAAAACGGCCTCGTACACCGCATCTCCTCGCTGAACGCCTTCGTCGGCTGCAATCACCCGGGACACGCTCACCAAGGCCAGTTCCTGATTTGCCGCGAATGTCACGCCGCCATCGAGCTCGAACAGAAATCCATCAGCGACGCGATCATCAGTAGCGCCAAGGATGTCGGATTTGTCGTCGAAGGCCAGACCGTTGAAGTGGTCGGCCTCTGCTCGGGTTGTCAGGGGGTTTGATGAGCAATGCGCTGATCCGCCTCGAGCAGGTTGCCGTCACCTTCGCCGGGCAAAACGTGCTGGATAACATCGAGCTGAGCGTCGAGCCCGGGCAGATCGTCACGCTGATCGGCCCTAACGGCGCTGGCAAGACCACGCTGGTTCGCGCTGTACTTGGTCTGTTGAAACCGGACAGTGGCAGCGTGTGGCGCAAGCCGAAGCTGCGGGTCGGTTACATGCCGCAAAAACTTCACGTCGATCCGACGTTGCCGCTGTCGGTGCTGCGCTTCTTGCGTCTGGTGCCGGGCGTGGACCGCGCCATGGCCTTGGCGGCACTCAGGGAAGTCGGCGCCGAACAGGTGATCGACAGTCCGGTGCAAAGTGTTTCCGGCGGCGAAATGCAGCGGGTGCTGCTGGCCCGGGCATTGCTGCGCGAGCCGGAACTGCTGGTGCTCGACGAACCTGTGCAAGGCGTCGATGTGGCCGGGCAGGCCGAGCTCTACAGCTTGATCACACGATTGCGCGACCGTCACGGCTGCGGCGTGTTGATGGTGTCTCACGATCTGCACCTGGTAATGAGTACCACCGACCAGGTGGTCTGCCTCAACCGTCACGTCTGCTGCTCCGGTCATCCCGAGCAAGTCAGCAGTGATCCGGCTTTCGTCGAGCTGTTCGGAAAGAACGCACAAAGCCTGGCGATTTATCACCACCATCACGACCACGCCCATGACTTGCATGGCTCGGTGGTCAGCGCCGTCCCATCGGCCTCTACCCACGTTCACGGAGATAGCTGCAAGCATGGCTGATTTTCTGCTCTACGCCCTGCTTGCAGGCCTGGCCCTGGCGTTGGTCGCGGGCCCTCTGGGTTCGTTCGTGGTCTGGCGGCGCATGGCCTATTTCGGCGACACCCTTTCCCATGCCGCGCTGCTCGGTGTGGCGCTGGGGTTTCTGCTGGATGTCAGCCCGACCGTGGCGGTCACCGTAGGCTGTCTGCTGCTGGCGGTGTTGCTGGTGACCTTGCAACAGCGCCAACCGCTGGCGTCTGACACGCTTTTGGGAATTCTCGCACCGAGCACGCTCTCTTTGGGCCTGGTCGTACTAAGCTTCATGCACGAAGTGCGGATCGACCTGATGGCTTATCTGTTCGGCGACTTGCTGGCGATCAGCCCGACCGATCTGGCCTGGATACTCGGCGGCAGCACGGCCGTCCTGGCGTTGCTGGTGACGTTGTGGCGGCCATTGCTGGCCATCACGGTGCATGAAGAGCTGGCCAGGGTTGAAGGCCTGCCGGTGGCGGCGTTGCGCTTGACCCTGATGTTGCTGATCGCCGTGGTGATCGCGGTGGCGATGAAAATCGTCGGGGTGTTGCTGATTACGTCGTTGCTGATCATCCCGGCGGCTGCGGCACAACGTCACGCCCGGTCACCGGAGCAGATGGCGCTGGGCGCGAGCCTGCTGGGTATGCTCGCGGTCTGTGGCGGGCTGGCATTGTCATGGTTCAAGGACACCCCGGCGGGCCCATCGATTGTTGTGACGGCCGCCGCACTGTTTCTGCTGAGTTTTGTCCTGCCCCGTCGAGGGGTGTAGACTTGCTCGTTTTTTGCGCAAATAGAGAGTCGCAGGAATGAAGCTGTTCCCCTCCCGTTATCTGCTCCTTGTCGCATTTTCATTGCTACTGGGCGCTTGTCAAAGCACGCCACCGGCGGCCCCCGAGGCTAGCGGTGCACGGGCCACGGCCATCGCACAGCTGCAACAAAGCCTGGCCAGCAGCGAACTGGCGACTGCCGAAGATCAACTGGCGGCCTTGCAGGCCGAGTCGCCCAATGATCCATCCCTTGAGCAATACCAACGGCAACTGGCCGAAGCCTATCTGCACCGCAGTCGGATCGTGCTGCAAAAAGGTGATGTGAATGCCGCTGCCACGGCGCTGAGCCGCGCCCGGGCGTTGATGCCCAAGGCACCGGCGCTAACCGGTGGGGTCAACAATGCCATTGTTGATGCCCGCAAAGCTGAACTCGATAGAGCCGAAGCTGCGCTCATGGCTGCCGAAGCCAAGCCACAGGCCAAGGTTATTGATCCGACGGCTGAAAGCACCACGGTTGCGTTGAACCTGACGGATATGACCAAGCTTCGTCGCCAACTGGATGCGATCGCCGCCGATGTGGTGAATTACCAGTGCGATGTGAGCATTCAGGCGCCACGCACCCAGGACTTCCCTTGGTTGACCACGTTGTTGACCAAACGCGTGAAGAAGCTCGATTCGGATTTTGATCTGAATCTGGAGAAGCAGATTTTGCGCAATGTGCCGGCGCAGATGGTTTTGAGTCCGCGTAAACCCTAAAAGCATCGCGAGCAGGCTCGCTCCCACAGTTGACCGGGTTGTTCAAAAATACTCGGTCTAATGTGGGAGCGGGCTTGCTCCGGGCGGCGTTCCGACGAAGGCGTCCTTGCCATCGATACAAAACTTCAGGCCGGAATCGCCTTGGCCTTAGGCTCCCTGTCCCACACCCGATGCTGCCCGATCGCGGCAAAAAACGGTTTGGTCAAATTCGCATCCGCGCCCGCACCCACGATCAACCCCGCATCAACCTCCAGCTTCAACACATCCAGCAACTGTTTGGCCTCGCCCTGCAGCGCGATCGGCTTCAAGTGCTTGTACGCCTCCAACACGTAATGCAGCGCCACGCCATCGGTGCTCAACGCCTTGATCGACGCCGCGCCACCGGGCACAAACACCGCATTGAACGTCACCGAAGGCAAGCCTTCCATCGACGCATCGACCGGCAAGGCCTTGCCATCGGCGGTGGTCACAGGCGCCGATGTCGGGCCGAGCAGTTTGGCGTGCGCACCTTCGGCCTTCAGCGCTTTCTTCATTGCATCAATCGCCGCACCATCGACGCCATTGGCTGCCAGGATTGCCACTTTGCAGGTTTTGATATCCGCCGGCAGCAAGTTGGCCTGGCTCAGCGCCGGCGAGCGATCCAGTGAGGTTTTGCGTACTTCGACCGTCCCGGCTTTGGGCACTGGCAACCCCAGGTTCTGCGCCACGCGCTTGGCCAGTTCCAGATCGATATTGGCCAGAATCTCATTCACCTGGCGCTCGCGGATGAATGCTCGCTCAACCTTGCCCAGCTCGAAGCTGTAAGCCGAGATGATGTGCTCCTGCTCGTGCTTGCTCATGCTGTGGAAAAACAGCCGCGCCTGGGAGAAGTGATCGCTGAACGATTCGCTGCGCTGACGGATCTTGTTGGCGTCAATGCGCTCTGGATAACTTTCGAAGCCACCATCCAGGTCTGCCGGCGGCGTTTCTTTCGGCCAGCCGCTATCAATGGAGTTCGGCTCGTAGGACGCGCGGCCCTTGTCGATGGTGGAGCGATGCAACGCGTCCCGTTGACCATTGTGGAACGGTGCCACCGGACGGTTTATCGGGATTTCGTGAAAGTTAGGCCCGCCGAGTCGGCTGATTTGCGTATCGGTGTAGGAAAACAACCGGCCTTGCAGCAATGGATCGTTGGAAAAGTCGATTCCCGGCACGATATGTCCAGGGCAGAAGGCGACCTGTTCGGTTTCGGCGAAAAAGTTGTCGGGGTTACGGTTGAGGGTCATTTTGCCCAGTGGGGTGATCGGCACCAGTTCTTCCGGGATCAGCTTGGTCGGGTCGAGGATGTCGAAGTCGAATGTATGTTCGTTCTCCTCCTCGATGATCTGTACGCCCAGCTCCCATTGCGGGTAGTCGCCCATCTCGATCGACTCCCAGAGATCGCGGCGGTGGTAATCGGTGTCTTTACCGGCGAGTTTCTGCGCTTCATCCCACACCAGCGAACAGGTCCCGGCAGTGGGGCGCCAGTGGAATTTGACGAAGCGCGATTTACCTTCGGCATTGATGAGGCGGAAGGTGTGCACGCCGAACCCTTGCATGCTGCGCAGGCTTTTTGGGATCGCCCGGTCGGACATGGTCCAGATCACCATGTGCGCCGACTCCGGCACCAGAGAGACAAAATCCCAAAAGGTATCGTGAGCCGAGCCACCGGTAGGGATCTCATTGTGCGGCTCGGGTTTCACCGCATGCACGAAGTCCGGAAACTTGATCGCATCCTGAATGAAAAACACCGGCATGTTGTTGCCCACCAGGTCGAAGTTGCCTTCGTCGGTGAAAAACTTCACCGCGAAACCTCGTACGTCCCGCACGGTATCGCCTGACCCCCGAGGACCCTGCACCGTGGAGAAGCGGACGAAGACCGGGGTTTTTTGGCTTGGGTCTTGTAGGAACCCGGCCTTGGTCAGCACGGAATGAGTGTCATAGCTCTGGAAGTAGCCGTGAGCCCCGGTGCCGCGGGCATGGACGATGCGTTCGGGAATGCGTTCATGGTCAAAATGCGTGATCTTTTCACGCATGATGAAATCTTCCAGCAACGATGGCCCGCGGGCGCCGGCCTTCAACGTGTTCTGGTTGTCCGAGACTTTCACGCCCTGGTTGGTGCGCAGGGCCTGTTCAGTGGCGTCGGAACGAAATTGCTCCAGGCTGTCGAGCTTGGCATTGGTGTTCCCGCGGTCCGGGGTATCGGTCCCGGCCAGTGCGCTTTTGGTTGCGGCAGGTTTTTTAATACTCATCAGACAAAACTCCTCGTTGCGATTCCCGCCGTAGCCAGGATTCTTGAGCAATACCCCAGGCACGGACCGGGGGCGTTTTCGAGTTGCCTAATTAGTGACTGATGTCGTTTTGCGCCGTTCCTTTTTTCTAACCTTTGATCGCGATATTGCCAAATGGAAGGTTGAATACGGAATAAATGCTAATAACCTCTATACGGACAGGCTAAAATGCGCGCCCGGCTAACCGCTGATCCTTTTCCAACGCGCCCCACAAGGTTCGCTACGTGATCGAGTTTCAAAACGTCCACAAAACCTACCGCGTCGCCGGTAAGGATATTCCCGCCCTGCATCCGACCAGTCTGACGATTGAGAACGGTCAGGTCTTTGGCCTGATCGGCCATTCCGGCGCGGGAAAAAGTACCCTGCTGCGTCTGATCAATCGCCTGGAAGAGTCCAGTGGCGGCAAGATATTGGTCGACGGCGAAGAAGTCACCGCGCTCGATGCCAACAGCCTGCGGCGCTTTCGTCAGCAGGTCGGGATGATCTTCCAGCACTTCAACTTGCTGGCGTCCAAGACCGTGGCCGACAACGTCGCGCTGCCGCTGACCCTGGCCGGTGAACTGTCGCGCAGTGAGATTGACCAGCGTGTGGCCGAATTGCTGAAACGGGTCGGCCTGTCCGACCACGCCAGGAAGTACCCGGCGCAGTTGTCCGGTGGCCAGAAGCAACGCGTCGGCATCGCCCGTGCCCTGGCGACCAAGCCGAAAATCCTGCTGTGCGACGAAGCCACCAGCGCACTGGACCCGCAGACCACGGCGTCGGTCCTGCAATTGCTGGCCGAGATCAATCGCGAGCTGAAGCTGACCATCGTGTTGATCACCCACGAGATGGACGTGATCCGCCGCGTCTGCGACCAGGTTGCGGTGATGGACGCTGGCGTGATCGTCGAGCAAGGTTCGGTGGCTGAGGTATTCCTGCATCCGAAGCACCCGACCACCAAGCGCTTCGTGCAAGAAGACGAGCAGATCGACGAAAGCGAACAGCGCGACGACTTCGCTCATGTTCCAGGGCGTATCGTGCGTCTGACCTTCCAGGGCGAATCGACCTACGCACCGTTGCTGGGCACCGTCGCTCGCGAAACGGGTGTGGACTACAGCATTCTGGCCGGTCGCATCGACCGCATCAAAGACGTGCCCTACGGGCAGTTGACCCTGGCCGTGACTGGTGGCGACATGGAAGCGGCGTTCGCCCACTTCACTGCAGCTGACGTCCACATGGAGGTGCTGCGCTGATGGAAGTCCTGACAAGTTTCTTCGTCAATATCGACTGGTACGAAATCTGGCTGGCCACCGGCGATACCTTTCTGATGCTCTTCGGTTCGCTGTTGTTCACCGTTTTGCTCGGCCTGCCCCTGGGCGTGCTGTTGTTCCTCTGCAGCCCGCGTCAGTTGCTGGAAGCCAGAGGCGTCTACGCGATGCTGTCGCTGGTGGTGAACATCCTGCGTTCGCTGCCGTTCATCATTCTGCTGATCGTGATGATTCCGTTCACGGTGCTGATCACTGGTACGTCCCTCGGTGTCGCCGGTGCGATCCCGCCGCTGGTGGTGGGCGCTACGCCATTCTTCGCGCGACTGGTGGAAACCGCCCTGCGTGAAGTGGATCGCGGCATCATCGAGGCGACCCAGGCCATGGGCGCGACGACCCGGCAGATCATCACCAATGCCTTGCTGCCGGAAGCCCGCCCAGGCATCTTCGCGGCGATTACGGTGACAGCCATTACACTGGTGTCCTACACGGCGATGGCGGGTGTCGTCGGCGCGGGTGGTTTGGGCGACCTGGCGATCCGTTTCGGTTACCAGCGTTTCCAGCCTGATGTGATGGTCGTGACGGTGATGTTGCTGCTGGTGATCGTTCAGGTGCTGCAAACCGTTGGCGACAAGTTGGTTGTACATTTTTCCAGGAAATAAACAGTTCTCGTAAATAACAATTGAGCCGGCCATTCGCTGGCAGGCGCCGAATTTCAGGCGCCTCAAAAGGAGTTAGCTGAATGAAAAAACTACTCGTCGCGTTTGCTGCCGTTGCAGCCTTTTCCGCTCACGCTGCCGATACCCTGACCGTCGCGGCCACCCCGGTCCCGCACGCAGAAATCCTCGAATTCGTGAAACCGGCCCTGGCCAAGGAAGGCGTGGACCTGAAGGTCAAAGTCTTCACCGACTACATCCAGCCGAACGTGCAGGTGGCGGAAAAACGTCTGGACGCCAACTTCTTCCAGCACCAGCCGTACCTCGATGAATTCAACAAGGCCAAAGGCACCAACCTGGTGGCCGTTGCCGGTGTGCACCTGGAACCGCTGGGCGCTTACTCCAGCAAGCACAAAGCGCTGACCGAGCTGCCAGGCGGCGCCAACGTGGTGATCCCGAACGACGCCACCAACGGCGGCCGTGCGCTGTTGCTGCTGGCGAAGGCTGGCCTGATCAAGTTGAAGGATTCGAACAACATCCTCGCGACCGTCAAGGACATCACCGAGAACACCAAGGACCTGAAATTCCGTGAACTGGAAGCCGCGACCATTCCGCGCGTGCTGACCCAGGTCGACCTGGCACTGATCAACACCAACTACGCGCTGGAAGCCAAGCTTGATCCGTCCAAGGACGCGCTGGTCATCGAAGGCAGCGACTCGCCTTACGTGAACATCCTCGTTGCCCGTCCGGACGACAAGGACAGCGCCGCGATGCAGAAACTGATTGCTGCCTTGCACAGCCCGGAAGTGAAAGCCTTCATCCTCGAGAAGTACAAAGGCGCGGTAGTGCCGGCGTTCTGATCTGTTGCGGTAACGAAAAATGGGGCGCATTGAATGCGCCCCATTTTTTATGCCTGAAACACCGTACCTGTGGGAGCGGGCTTGCTCGCGAAAGCGATGCAACAGTCAACACTGATGTTGGATGTTATGGCCTCTTCGCGAGCAAGCCCGCTCCCACAGGGTATTTGTGTTGGTTACTCGCGCTTGAGCATCACCGGCAACTGCTCTACCAGTTTCACGTTGTTCAACGGCGCCCGAATGAACCCACGCTGCGTCCCGTCCGGCCCGATCACCGCCAGGTTGCCGCTGTGATCGACGGTGTAGTTCGGCTTGCTGGTGTCCGCCGGAATGAACGGAATGCTCACCGCGTTGGCCAGTTTCTGGATGTCTTCCACCGACGAAGCCGTCAGCCCCTGGAACTGTGGATCGAAGTAGCCCAGGTACTGCTTGAGCTGCTGGGGCGTGTCGCGATTCGGGTCGACGCTGACCAGAATGATCTGCAACTTGGCCACAGCCTCTGGCGGCAGCTCGCTTTTGATCTGACGCAGTTGGGCGAGGGTGGTCGGGCAGATGTCGGGGCAGAAGGTGTAGCCGAAGAACAGCAGCGACCATTTGTCTTTCAGCTCGTTGACCGCCACTGGCTTGCCGTTTTGATCGGTCATGGTGACGGTCGGCAGGTTGCGGCTTTGCGGTAGCAGAATGATCCCGGCATCGATCAGGGCCGTCGGATCGCCCTCGCCTTTGCCGGACAGCACTTTGTTGATGGTCAGGCCCAGGACCAGCGCGATCAGGGCGACGAGGATGAAGACGGTTTTCTGGGTTCGAGTCATAGGTTCAACAGTAAGTAGTGGTCTACGAGCAGCGCGATAAACAGCAGGAACAAGTAGTAAATAGAGTACTTGAAGGTGTTGATCGCCGCGTGCGGCCGAGTGCCACGGTACAGCACCACGGCCCATTGCAGAAACCTCGCGCCCAGTCCCAGCGCGCAAATCAGGTAGAGCACGCCGCTCATGTGGATCACGTACGGCATCAAGCTCACGGCCAGCAGCGCGAAGGTATAAAGCAGGATGTGGACCTTGGTGTAGTGCTCGCCATGGGTCACCGGCAGCATCGGGATGTCGGCCTTGGCGTATTCCTCTTTGCGGTGAATGGCCAGGGCCCAGAAGTGCGGCGGTGTCCAGGCGAAGATGATCAGCACCAGTAACAGTGGTTCGGCGCTGACGTGGCCGGTGGCGGCGGTCCAGCCGAGCAGCGGCGGGGCGGCGCCGGCCAAACCTCCGATGACGATGTTTTGCGGCGTCGCGCGTTTCAGGAAACCGGTGTAGACCACCGCATAGCCGAGCAGCGAGGCCAGGGTCAGCCACGCCGTCAGCGGATTGGTGAAGATCAGCAGTACGGCTTGCCCAAGCACCGCCAATACCAAGGCAAACGTCAGCGCGGCCGCTGGCGACACCCGGCCCTCGGCCAGGGGACGTTTGTGCGTGCGGGCCATGACTGCATCGATGCGCCGGTCCACCACATGGTTGACCGCCGCTGCACCACCGGCACACAGCGCGATCCCCAGATTGCCGAACACCAGCACCGTCCACGGCACCCCGGCGCGAGTCGCGAGGAACATGCCGACCAGCGAGGTGATGAGCATCAGCACCACCACTTTCGGCTTGGTCAGCTCCAGATAGTCACGCCAGATCGCCTGACTGTGACGTGCGCCGATCAGAGTCGCCATGGCATCTCTCCTTTTATTGTTATGGGCCCGGCTGAGTGTTTGCGCGGGCTGAACCGCCAGCGTGCAGGGGGTTGCTGCTTGACCCGAACCAGACTGGTTCGCGCGTGATAATTGACCAGCACCATCGTCAGCAACAGTGCCGCGCCGCCCGCGTTATGCGCGACGGCCACTGGCAGCGGCAGGTGAAACAGCACGTTGCTGATGCCAAGGGTGATTTGTGCCGCGAGGGCGATCAGCACCAGCCCGGCCAACCGCGTCATGCCGACGACTTTCAGTTGCCAGGCCAGCCCCAGCAGCACCAGCGTCACTAACACGGCGCCGATGCGGTGAGTCAGATGAATCGCCGTACGCGCATCGCTGTCCAGTTGCCCGCCGAGGTAATTGGGACCGATGTGTTGACTCAGATGAAAGCCGTTGGCGAAGTCTGCGGGCGGCAGCCATTGCCCATGACAGGTCGGGAAGTCGATACAGGCCACCGCCGCGTAGTTGGAACTGACCCAGCCACCCAAGGCAATTTGCAGGATCACCAGCAGCAACCCGGCAGTCGCCCAGTACTGCAAACGTCGGGGCACGGTCAGCGCTGGCAGTACGCCGGACAGGCGCAACGTCAGCAAAAACAACAGGCTCAACGTCGCAAAGCCGCCGAGCAAATGCCCGGTGACCACTTGCGGCCAGAGCTTGAGCGTCACCGTCCACATGCCGAATGCCGCTTGGGCAATCACCACCGCCAGCAGAAACAACGGCAACTTCACCGGCTGCCCCGGGTGACGACGATGAACCCAGGCGCGGCCAGCCAATACCGAGATCAGAAGCCCCAACGTGCCGGCGAAGTAGCGGTGAACCATCTCGTTCCAGCCCTTATGGGCTTCCACGGGAGCGTCGGGAAAATGTAGTTCGGCATGGGCCAATTGAACTTCGCTTTGCGGCACGCTGATAAAGCCATAGCAACCCGGCCAGTCCGGGCAGCCGAGGCCTGCGTGGGTCAGGCGGGTGTAGGCCCCGAGCAACACCACAATCAGTGCCAGCAAGGTGGCAAACAGCGCGAGGCGAAATCCAGGTTTGGCCATGACGATGCCCTTATCCGATGTTCGACAGTTTCAGCAAATGGCGCAGGTCGTTGAGCAGATCCTTGCCTTTCACCGTCGGGTCGTAGCGCAGCACCAGATTGCCGTGAGGGTCGATGATCCACAGCTGCGGCACAGCTTTGTCGCCGGCAGTTTTGTGGAACTCGGTCAGGCTCAGTGGATAGCGCTGCAATTGAGGATACTCGCGCGTCAGCTTGGCGTCGTACTCGCTGCTCAGCGGTTGTGCCATGGCCAAGGCATGACTGGCGCGCCCGGCATCACGGCCGAGGCCGATCTGGATCTGTCGCGCCAGGTACACCAGTTGCTGGCAGTCCACCGAGCACTCCTTGGGCGCGGTCACCAGTATCTGCCAACGATCCTCCTGCGCCTGCACGCCGAGGTCGGCGCGGGTCTGGCCGTTGCCGATCAGTTCGCCGTGATAGCTGCGACCTTCCGGTACCCAGAACTGCAATTTGTACATGCCGGTGGCGAGGATCATCGGACCGATCACCCCAAGCAGGATCAGCAGCAACTGCAATCGCCCCTTGCGCCGACTCACCGGCGCTTTCGCTTCAGACATGCTGGGTGGATTCATGGCCGCTCCCATGGTGTTTCTCCTTTGCGTTGTGCCAGCCGAGATAGAGATAGAGGCCGAACAGGGCGATCGACATGGCGAACCACTGCACGGCATAAGCCAGGTGTTTTTCCGGTCCCATGGCGACTACCGGCCAGTCAGCCTGGTAAGTCGCGGGAGCGCTTTCTGCGCGTAATTCGTAGGCAAAACCTTCACGATCCAGCGCCGTCCAGAGCCTGGCCGGTTCGACTGCGGTGATCAGTTGTGGCCAGGTCGTGGTGTTCGGGTCGGCGTGCAACTGGAAGGTAGCGCCAGGGGCGATATAGACCCAGGCAACGAGACTCAAGGCCTGAGTCGGCGTGGTGAATTGCGGTGGGATGCGGCGATCCGGCCACGGCAGCCAGCCGCGATTGACCAGCAGCCAAAGCCCGGTCGCCTGATCCTGAAACGGCTGCAGCAGTTCGACGCCAACCTTGCCGTCGCGCTGACGGTTATCCAGCAACAGGCTGTGGGCGGCATCGAACTGGCCGTGCAGGTGAACCCGGCGAAAGGCCGGATCTGCGGTGTGTTGCAACTCGGTGCTGGCCATCGGTTCGGCGGCGCGGCGCTCGGCGTAGCTTTGCAGCAGCGCACTTTTCTCTGCGCCCCGGCTCAATTGCCAGAACCCGAGTGACACCAGCATGGGCAACAACACCGCGACCACCAGGGTCGGCACGATGCCCGGCCGGAAACGCTTCATGGCGTCGCCAGAAAGTCAGTAGTCGCGATAGCTATACTCAAGTGCATCGCCTTTCCCCCGGAGTCTCACCATGCTCAAAGCAGCCATCGTCCTGATGCTGATTGCCACGGTTGTCAGCCTGTTCAGCGGCCTGTTTTTTCTGGTCAAGGACGACAGCAGCTCGAACCGCCTCGTCATTGCCTTGAGTGTTCGTGTCACGCTGGCCGCCATAACCGTCGGCTTGATTGCCTGGGGTTTTTTCAGCGGCCAACTGGTGTCGCACGTACCTTGGTAACCCTCAGAGCACGTAGACGAAAACGAAAAGACCGATCCACACCACGTCCACGAAGTGCCAGTACCAACTCGCCGCTTCAAACGCGAACTGATGATCGGCATCGAAGTGCCCGCGCATGACCCGCATCAACATCACGAACAGGATGATGGTGCCGATGGTCACGTGGGCGCCGTGGAAACCGGTGAGCATGAAGAAGGTCGCGCCGTAGATGCCCGAACCGAGCGTCAGGCCCAGTTCGTGGTACGCGTGTATGTATTCTTCGGCCTGGAAACCAAGGAACGCGCAGCCCAGTAGCACGGTGAGCGCCAGCCAGATTTTCAGCGCGCCGCGATGGCCCTTTTTCAAAGCGTGGTGAGCGATGGTCACGGTGACGCTGGAACTCACCAGCAAGACGGTGTTGAGCAACGGCAGGCCCCAGGGACTGATGACGTCCTTGGGCGGCGGAAACAGTTTCGAATCAGGGTTGTTCAGCAACGGCCAGACGAACTCAAAATTAGGCCAGAGCATATGAGCGAGGCCTTTGGCCCCTTCACCCCCGAGCGCCGGGCCGGAAATGGCTCTGACATAAAACAGCGCGCCGAAGAACGCGATGAAGAACATCACCTCCGAGAAGATGAACCAGCTCATGCCCCAGCGGAACGAGCGATCCATCTGTGCGCTGTACAACCCCTGGCGGCTTTCCTTGATGACCGTACCGAACCAGCCGAACAGCATGTACGCCAGCAGCAGGCCACCGACGAAAAAGATCAGCGGGCCGTGGGACTCCGGCCGCGCCGCCTTCAGGTCGTTGAACCAGGTGGCCAGGCCGAACACGGTGACGAACATTCCGATCGTGGCAATGATCGGCCATTTGCTCTGTGCCGGAACGTAATAATGCTCATGAGTTGCCATTTATTGTTCTCCTTATCGGGCACGCTTTAACGCCTAGCCACCAGTGTTTGCAGCAACAGCTGCGGGCGGATGACGTGCGGTGATATCGAACAGCGTGTAGGAAAGCGTCAGGTGCTTCACATCCTTGGGCATGTCACGGTCAACGATGAAACGTACCGGCATCTCGATCCGTTGACCGGGCTGCAGCACTTGCTGGGTAAAGCAGAAACATTCGGTCTTGTGGAAATACGCCGCCGCGGCGCTGGGCGCGATGCTCGGAACCGCCTGGGCGCTCATCGGCTGATCGGTCGGGTTGTGCGCGATGAAGATCATCTCGTTCACCGCCCCCGGATTCGCCGTCAGCTCATCGCTCTTGGGGTAGAAATCCCAAGACATGTCGGCGGAATTGGTCGACAGAAACTGCACGCGAACCTGCCGCGAGGTGTCGACCGTTTGCTCGCCCTCGTACTGCCCGCCGGTCTTGCCGTTGATGCCGAACGCCTTGCACATAACGTCATAGATCGGCACCAGGGCAAACCCGAAGACAAACATCGCCACCACCACCAGCAACAGGCGCGTGACCAGTTTCTTCAAAGAAATAGAGTCAGCCATCGCTTCTAACCTCCGCAGAGAACCCTATGGGAGCTGCCCTTTGTGGCGAGGGAGCTTGCTCCCGCTCGGCTGCGAAGCAGACGCAAACCTTTTGGGGCCGCTTCGCGACCCAGCGGGAGCAAGCTCCCTCGCCACACAGGCTCGCCCCCACAAAGGTCGCAGTGTTCATTTCACTTCCGGCGGCGTGGTGAAGGTGTGATACGGCGCCGGCGACGGAATGCTCCATTCCAGGCCTTCTGCTCCATCCCACGGCTTGGCCGGTGCCGGCTCGCCACCACGGATGGTCTTGATCACGATGAACAGGAAGAAGATCTGCGTGGCGCCGAACATGAACGCACCGATCGACGAGACCATGTTGAAGTCGGCGAACTGCAGGTTGTAGTCGGGAATCCGCCGTGGCATGCCCGCCAGCCCCACGAAGTGCATCGGGAAGAACGCCAGGTTCATGCCGATGAACGAGAGCCAGAAGTGCAGCTTGCCGAGGGTTTCGTCGTACATGTGGCCGGTCCATTTCGGCAGCCAGTAGTAGGCCGAGGCGAAGATCCCGAAGATCGCCCCCGGTACCAGCACGTAATGGAAGTGCGCGACCACAAAGTAGGTGTCCTGGTACTGGAAGTCCGCCGGGGCGATGGCCAGCATCAGCCCGGAGAAACCGCCGATGGAAAACAGGATCACGAATGCCACCGCAAACAGCATCGGTGTCTCGAAGGTCAGCGAGCCTTGCCACATGGTGCTGGCCCAGTTGAACACCTTCACGCCGGTCGGCACCGCGATCAGCAATGTGGCGTACATGAAGAACAACTCCCCCACCAACGGAATGCCGACCACGAACATGTGGTGCGCCCAGACGATGAACGACAGGAACGCGATACTCGCCGTCGCATAGACCATCGAGGTGTAGCCGAACAGCGGCTTGCGTGAGAAGGCCGGAATGATCGAGCTGACGGCACCGAAGGCCGGCAGGATCATGATGTACACCTCGGGGTGACCGAAGAACCAGAACACGTGCTGGAACAACACCGGGTCACCACCACCGGCGGCACTGAAGAAACTGGTGCCGAAGTGGATGTCCATCAGCATCATCGTCACGCAGCCGGCCAGTACCGGCATCACCGCGATCAGCAGGAACGCGGTAATCAGCCAGGTCCAGACGAACAGCGGCATTTTCATCAACGTCATGCCGGGGGCGCGCAGGTTGAGGATGGTGGCGATCACGTTGATCGCGCCCATGATCGAACTGATCCCCATCAAGTGGATGGCGAAGATGAAGAAGGTCACGCTTTCCGGTGCGTAGGTCGTCGACAGCGGGGCGTAGAACGTCCAGCCGAAGTTCGGTCCGCCGCCGGGGGTGAACAGGGTCGATACCAGCAGGATGAACGCCGCCGGCAATAGCCAGAAGCTGAAGTTGTTCATCCGTGGCAGGGCCATGTCCGGCGCGCCGATCATCAACGGGATCATCCAGTTGGCGAGGCCGACGAAGGCCGGCATCACCGCACCGAAGACCATCACCAGACCGTGCATGGTGGTCATCTGGTTGAAGAATTCCGGCTGGACGATTTGCAGTCCCGGCTGGAACAACTCGGCACGAATCACCATCGCGAACGAGCCGCCCAGCAGGAACATGGAGAACGCGAACCACAGGTACAGCGTGCCGATATCCTTGTGGTTGGTGGTCAGCACCCAGCGCATCAGGCCTTTGGCTGGGCCGTGGGCGTGGGCGGTGCCGGTATGAACATGGTCATCGACGACAGCAGTCATGTCCTGTCTCCTGCAAACAGATGGGCTGGGCAGGCCGGGGCGCGATGCCCCGACGGGTTGCTTACGTGCGCAATAGACCGGGTCATTTGCTTTCCGCCTGTTTCAGCTCCAGCACTTCTTTAGGGGTGACCATGTCGCCTTTATTGTTGCCCCAGGCGTTACGTTCGTAGGTCACGACCGCTGCGATATCGACTTCCGAAAGCTGCTTGCCGAACGCTGCCATGGAGGTTCCGGGCTTGCCGTGGAAGACAATGCCCAAGTGATCCTTGATCGGTCCGGTAGCGATTTTCGAGCCCTTGAGCGCCGGGAACATCGGCGGCAGGCCCTGACCTTCGGCCTGGTGACAGGCGACGCAGGTGGTGTGATAGACCTTGTCGCCGCGCTCCTTGAGCTCCTCGAGGGTCCATTCCTTGCTGGTCAGCTCTTTGAGTTGGAGGGCTTCAGCCTTGCGTTCGGCCAGCCATTTTTCGTAATCGGCCTTCTCCTTGACCTCGACTACGATCGGCATGAAACCGTGGTCCTTGCCGCACAATTCGGCGCATTGACCGCGGTAGAGGCCGGGTTTGTCGACGCGGGTCCAGGCTTCGTTGACGAACCCCGGAATCGCATCGCGCTTGACGGCAAAGGCCGGCACCCACCAGGAGTGGATGACGTCGGCGGAAGTCACCAGGAAGCGCACCTTGGCGCCGATCGGCAGCACCAAAGGCTTGTCGACCTCCAGCAAGTAGTGCTCGCTCTTGGCTTCCTTGTTGTTGATCTGATCGGCAGGCGTGGTCAGGTTGCTGAAGAACTCGACATCCTGGCCCAGGTATTTGTAGTGCCACTTCCACTGATAGCCGGTGACCTGGATATCGATATCCGGCTCACTGGCGTCGTACATCTTGATCAGGGTTGCGGTCGCGGGAACCGCCATGGCCACCAGGATCAGGAAGGGCACGATGGTCCAGAGGATTTCGACGGTGGTGCTTTCATGAAATTTTGCGGCCACCTGCCCGGTCGAGCGGCGGTGGAGAATCATCGACCAGAACATGGCGCCGAAGACGATGACGCCGATCACTACACAGATCCAGAAAATGGTCATGTGCAGGTCAAATACTGCGTGACTGATTTCAGTCGCTCCAGGCGCCATATTCACAGTCCAGGCCGCTTGTGCCTGACTGAAAATCGACCACAACAGGAGGCCCATCCAGACATGTGGATGTCGCATCATTGCGGGTTCCCCTTATAGTTCTTTTTATCCCGCCGGCTTTCACCTGCGGCAAGGGAGCGGCTTTTTCAGACTACGAACTTGAATCGCCGAGCCTTGCTGCGTGTGCAGTCGGGCGTCATCAGCTAACTCCATTCCCACCCGAGTATAGACAGCGACTGCCACCTCGCAACGTGATGGCGTAAATCATCTGAAACAGCTGGGACTTGCGTTCCAAGGCACGAATGGAGAAGGATGCAGACGAGTGGTGGCAAATCGATATAACTTTGATGTCTCAAGGATGAAATAATTATGACAAATGCGTCTTAGCATTTTTCGTATGCCAGCTAAGTTATGTCTTCCCTATTTCATTGCCTTTGTTTCCTGGAGTTTTCATGAACACCGCCGCATTGCGCGAGCAGATCCAAAAAGCCCAACAACACGAAGCCGAAACCGGCCTGCTGACTCGTCAGCTGGAAACCCAATTGCCACACCTTCACTCCGCCATCCAATTGCCGGATGTCGACGCCAACGGCGTGATGACGCGTTTTGTGGCCGCGTATATAGAGCAAGTGCCGGACCTGCTGGACGCAGCCAATGAAGTCGCCAGGGAAGCGGGTATCGAATCACAGATCAAACCGGTGCTGAAAATCGCCGAGCAGTTCTTCCTTCAGCCGCCAGCGATCATGGCCGGTCACGTGGGTCTGGACAGCCTGCTGGACGAAGCCTATCTGGCACACCGCCTGGTCGAAGAGGTCAATGACCTGTACATCAAGCATTTTGGCCAGCCACTGATCCCCTTGGACATGACGGTTGCCAACCTGATTGCCCACCAGCTGATCGGCGAAGAGTTCGCCAATCAACTGGATGAGGCGGTGCATCACGCCGTGGACGAGATGCTCAATGAAGACAGTTTCGCGCTGGAGTCCGTCGAGGCCTACCGCGAGAAACTCAACAGCCCGGACACCGGCGCTGCATGGAAGCGCTGGCCGTGCCTGTCGCGCCAGTTGGGCGTCGGCCTGGAGCTGGATCAGCCAGCGGCTTGATCCATAGATCAACGCAATCCCCTGTGGGAGCGGGCTTGCTCGCGAAAGTGGCGTGTCAGTCAACATTAATGTTGAATGATTGACCGCTTTCGCGAGCAAGCCCGCTCCCACATTGTTATCTACGCGGTGGAACCTACACCGGTAGTGGTCCGCAATCGCCCTTCCAGCCTGCGCTTCAACCCCCGCGCTTCAATCAACAGTTTTGACCCCTTGGCCGCATTGGCCCGACTCCATTCCTCCAGCAACTCCAGGCACGAGTGATCGATGTAGCTCAGGTTATTGAGCGGCACATGCACCGTCGCGCCAGCCGGAATGGTTCCCAGCACCTGGGTCAGCGCCGGCACTTTGAGAAAGGTCGCTGCACCGATCAACCGCAATTCCATTTCGCCGTCCTTGGGCAGGTCGATCAGGCTGATTTTCAGTCGCGAAGCCTTCCAGGCCAGTTTGGCCAGGGTCAGGCCGAAGCCGATCAGCACGCCGGTCAGCAGGTCGGTGAAGATGATCGCCAGGGCTGTTGCCGCGTAGGTGAACATCGGCATCCGGCCATAACGGCCCAGACCGCGGAAGGCCTTGAGGTCGACCAGTTTGAAACCGGTGTAAACCAGAACGCCCGCCAGGCTCGCCACCGGAATGCTTTGCAGCACGCTAGACACCAGCAACACGAAAGCCAGCAGCCACACGCCATGGAAGATCGCCGACAGTCGCGTGGTGGCCCCAGCCTGGACGTTGGCCGAACTGCGTACGATCACGCCGGTCATTGGCAGCGCGCCGAGCAGGCCGCAAAGCATGTTGCCTACGCCTTGAGCCGACAATTCCCGGTCGAAGTCTGAGCGTTGGCCGCTGTGCATGCGGTCCACCGCAGCGGCTGAGAGCAGGGTTTCGGCGCTGGCGATAAACGCCACGGCAAATGCGGCGATCAGCAAGGTCGGGTCAGCCAGATTGAGCAAGTCGGCAGGCTTCAGCCAGTCGATGGCTTCTGCGAGGTTGGCCGGGACTTCCACGCGTTTGACCTGCAAGGCGAGCATCAGGCTGGCGACCGTCGCCAGGCCTACACCCAGCAGCGCGCCGGGAATGAAGCGCAGGGAATGTGGGCGGAATTTCTCCCACAGCCACATCACCGCAATCGTCGACAGTCCGAGCAACCCGGCTTGCCAACCGAAGGAGGGCAAGGCCTGCACGACGGCAGCGGGGAAGGCTGCCAGGTTGTCCAGCCCCGAAGGCTTGGGCACGGCGTCGAGCATCACATGCACCTGTGACAACACGATCAGTACACCAATCCCGGCGAGCATGCCGTAGACCACTGCTGGCGCCGTCACCCGGAACCAGCAGCCCAATTTAAAGCGCCCGGCCAGCAACTGCAGAAAACCCGCCAGTAACAGGATCGGACCGAGCATGGCGATACCATGCTGGCGCACCAGTTCGAACACCAGAACCGCCAAGCCGGCCGCCGGGCCGCTGACTTGCAGTGGCGAACCGGCAAGCCAGCCCACCACCAGGCCACCGATGATGCCGGTGATCAAGCCTTTGGATGGCGGCAGCCCCGAGGCGATGGCGATGCCCATGCACAAGGGCAGGGCGACGAGAAACACAACCACGGACGCCAGCAGCTCCCGTGGCAGAACAGCTTTAAGTTGAGCAGCACGCATGGTGACTCTCCCGAAGTTTTCTTCAGGCATGGCGAAGCCAGGCTGCCTGATCGGCAGCCTCGGCTAAACCACACAATGATTTAGGAGGATTTAGAAGCGCGCTTTAGGCGTCGCCACCGGAATCGGGTGGCTGCCATCGAGCGGCAGGAAACAACCCTTGTCCGCGTCGTAAGCTCTGATTTCGCTGGTTTCGATGTTGTAGATCCAGCCATGGATAAACAACTGACCATTGGCCATGCGCGAGGCTACCGACGGGTGCGTGCGCAAATGCTGCAGCTGGGCGATCACATTCTCCTCGGTGAGGACGTGCATGCTTTCGTTTTCATCAGCGCAATGGCAGTTTTCCTGGACCATGGTTTTTGCCACTTCGGCATGACGCAACCAGGCTTTGACCGTCGGCATTTTTTCCAGGCTTTGCGGGTTGAGCACTGCGCGCATCGCGCCACAGTCGGAGTGCCCGCAGATGATGATGTGCTGCACGCCAAGGGCCAGGACGGCGTATTCGATCGCCGTGGAAACACCGCCATTCATTTGCCCATAAGGCGGCACAACGTTGCCGACGTTACGGGTGACGAACAGATCGCCGGGGGCGCTTTGGGTGATCAGCTCGGGAACGATGCGCGAATCGGCGCAGGCGATGAACATCGCTCTGGGGCTCTGGGCCGTGGCGAGTTTTTTGAAGAGTTCTTCCTGCTGTGGAAAAACTTCGTGATGAAAATGCAAAAAGCCGTCAACGATATGCTGCAGCGCTGCATCGGCGGTTTCCGCCTCCGGTTGGGCTGAAGCCGACGCAGCCAACGGCTGTTTATCCTTGTCACTCATGATTCATCCTCTTTGGCGGAGTCAGGGAATTTTCCCGTTTTGTCCGGTGTGAAGCCAGTGGCTGTTTAAAAAACATCCAGGTCGAGAGCCTCGACCCATCAGTCACTCGATGAACAAGGTAGCGGTCGAAACTTAACTCAAACTGAATAAAACGCTCTAGAACGTGTGTTACAGCTCACAAAAAACGTGACTGGCGTAGTGGCAAAGTGCATTTCACCCTACGCAACCATAGGCCAATTGTCCTCAAATCAACGACATCTGGCGACCGGGCGGACAGAAGGCTTCGCAGTCCAGATTAAAACCTTCCCGACGATTGAGTCCCAGGCGTTTGATGGTTTTGGCAAAGCGCTGCGCCAGCAGATCGGCAAACGGCCCTTCGCCACGCATCCGGGCACCGAAGCGACTGTCGTAGAGCTCGCCGCCACGGCTTTGGCGAATCAGGCTCAACACATGCGCGGCACGTTGAGGATAGTGGGCCGCCAGCCATTCTTCGAACAGCGGTGCAACCTCCAGCGGCAAGCGCAGCATCATGTAGGCCGCACTTTGCGCCCCCGCGGCATGAGCTTCGGTGAGCAGGCTTTCGAGTTCACTGTCGTTGATCATCGGAATCATCGGCGAGCACAGAACGCCCACCGGAATACCCGCTTCACGCATCACGCGGATCGCCCGCAACCGAGCCTTGGGTGCCGCGGCGCGCGGTTCGAGGATGCGTTTGAGCTCATCGTCCAGGGTAGTGAGGCTGATCATCACTGCCACCAGCCTCTGCTCGGCGAGTTCGGCCAGCAGGTCCAGATCCCGAAGAATCAGCGAGCCCTTGGTGATGATGGTCACGGGATGGCGATAGCGCAGCAGCACTTCGAGGGTTTTTCGGGTGATTTTGTGTTCGCGTTCGATCGGTTGATAAGGATCCGTATTGGAGCCCAGATTGATCGGCGCACATTGATAGCCGCGCTTGGACAGTTGTTCTTCCAGCACATCGGCGGCGTTGGTCTTGGCGATCAGTTTGGTTTCGAAATCCAGCCCTGGCGACATGTCCCAATAAGCGTGGCTGGGCCGTGCGTAGCAATAGATGCAACCGTGCTCGCAGCCGCGATAGGGATTGATCGAGCGATCGAAGGGCAAGTCCGGCGAGTTGTTGCGCGTGATGATGGTTTTCGCCGTTTCGATGCGCACCTCGGTGCCCTGGGTGACCGGCGCCTCCTGATACCAGCCGTCATCCTCGGCCACCGAGCGATTCGGTGCGAAACGGTTGTGCGGGTTGGTGGAGGTGCCGCGGCCGCGAGGTGGCAGGGGAGTAGACATCGACAAGGGTCCTTTGGCTGTATGTTCATACAGTATAGGGGCTCGGCAAATTCGGCCAGTGCCGTTCGGCGCCTGGTAATTCTGAGTTCTTTGTATTTAACGCTCGTCACCATGAGATACATATAACGACTGGCATAGTTATAAGAGCTGTTAGTAATATCCCCCTCGCACGAAGTTTCGTGACCAACTATTAAATGGAATTAATCAATGTCGAATTACAATCAGCGCGGTATTTTTTTGCAACTGATGCGAGCCTCTACTGTTAGTCCAAAAGAAGTTCGGGTTTCCATGCAGTTTGCACTAAAGGAAGAGGGTTACGATCCGGAAAACCGTGCTGTCACTTACGCTCTGCTGGACTCGAGCACCCGCGAGGCCGTATCGAACGACGGCGGCGTGACTTTCACCATGGGTACAGCCCATGCTGATGTGGACGGCGATGGTGACATCGACGCACAAGACAAGGCTGTACTGCTGGCCTTGGCGAGTGCCTATTCGAAGATCGTCAAACCTTAATCGCGATTGAGGTTGTAACTGGAATCTAAAAAGAGCGGTATGGAATTTCCCATACCGCTTTTTTATTTAATGAGGCGCCGTTTGGCCCTTGTCATCACTTGAAGTTGTTTTCAAATGGTCTTCCCTTACTGCCATTACATCACTGGCTTTAACAGGGGCCCCTTTGTTTCCCCAACTAGTGGCAATGAAACTCACCACATCCGCCACTTCCTGATCCGACAAGCGCCAGGCGAATCCGGGCATAGTAAAGGTCGAAGGTGCCGTGTGAGTCGCCGGCAGCGTGCCGCCCTTGAGCACGATGTGAATCAGCGACGTCGGATCCTGCGACTGCAACACCGGGTTGCCTGCCAGCGCCGGGAACACTTTGGTGTAGCCATGGCCATCGGTACGGTGACAGGCCGCGCAATTATCGATGTACACCGAAGCGCCGGGCTTGCTGTCGTCCCCGTTCCACAGCGCCTGTGCGACCTGTTTGTCGTACTGGTGCGGCTGATCATTGGGATCATTCGCCGGCAAGGACTTGAGGTAACGGGCAATCGCGGTCAGATCGTTGTCGGTCATGTACTGCATGCTGTGCGTCACCACATCACTCATGCCGCCAAACACGGCGCTGCGATCACTGCGGCCGGTCTTGAGGAACTGCACCAGTTGTTCTTCGCTCCAGCTGCCGAGGCCGTCTTTGTGATCACCGCGCAGACTTTTCGCGATCCAGCCTTCCAATGGCGCACTGCCTGACAGAAATGCGCTGCCTTCGCCTGCATTCAGGGATTTTTCCTGCATGGTCAGGGCACGCGGCGTATGGCACGCGCCGCAATGTCCGAGACCTTCCACCAGATAAGCCCCACGACTGACCACGGCATCTTCGCCGTATGGCGCTTTGTAGTCCGCCACAGCCGGGGCGAACATCCAGCGCCAACCCGCAAGCGGCCAGCGCATGCTCAAAGGCCAGGGAATGTCGCTGGCCTTGTTCGCCTGAGCGACAGGCGCCACGCCGTGCATGAAGTAGGCGTACAAGGCGTTCATGTCGGTTTCGGTGACGCTGGCGTAGGACGGATACGGCATCGCCGGGTACAACGTACTACCGTTTTTGGCGACGCCATGGCGCACGGCCTTGTCGAAATCCTCAAAGCTGTAGTCACCCAGGCCGGTTTTGTCCGGCGTGATATTGGTGGAGTAGATCGTCCCGATCGGCGTTTCCATCGGCAAACCACCGGCGAACGGCTTGCCGTCCTTGGCGGTATGGCAGGCCACGCAGTCACCTGCGCGGGCGAGGTACTCGCCTTGTTTGATCAGGTTTTGATCGATTTCTGCGGCGTTGATGAAGCCACAACCGAACAGTGCCAGGGTCGCGATAACAAGTGCTTTCATGGTCATCGCTCCTTAAGCCTGTACCAGCGGGCCGGGGTTTTTCAGGTACTGCTCGCGGATCGCCCGGGCCGACCAGTAGGTCAACGCGGCCACCAGGCCGGTAGGGTTGTAGCCCAGACCTTGTGGGAAAGCTGACGCTCCGGGGACGAAAACGTTGTGTACGTCCCAGCTCTGCAAGTAACGGTTCAGGGCGCTGGTTTTCGGGTCGGTGCCCATGATCGCGCCACCGTTGAGGTGGGTGGTCTGGTAAGACGCGGTGTTGAAGTGATCGCCAACCTTCTTGCCCAGCACGGCGATGGCCTTGGGGTTCATCGCTTCGGCGATCTTGCCCATTTTCTCGACCATGAAGCGGTTCATCTTGATGTCGTTTTCCTGCCAGTCGAAGGTCATCCGCAACAGCGGCAAGCCGTAGGCATCGCGGTACACTGGGTCCAGATCGAGGTAATTGCCACGGTAGGATTGATGGGCGCCGTGGGCATCCATCGACACTTGATGGGTGTAGTAATCGGCGGTGGCACGTTTCCAGGCACTGCCCCACGCCGGGGTGCCCGGTGGGTTGGATGTGCCAGCGATCGGTCGGCTGCCGGCCTGGTTGACCCACATTGGCGAGCCGCCGACGAAACCATGGGGCCCGTGATCGAAGTTGTCGGCGTTGAAGTCGTCCACCGCCACGCCGTTGCCGCCGGCACCAATAAAGTTGTTGGTGTGGGTGTCTTTGTCGAAGTAAGCCTTGATGGTGGCCATGTTCTGGTAGGCGAAGTTCTTGCCGACCACGCCTTCGCCGCTGATCGGGTCATACGGCTTGCCGATACCCGAAAGCAACATCAGCCGCACGTTGTGGAACTGGAAGGCACCGAGGATCACCAGGTCTGCCGGCTGCTCGATTTCCCGGCCTTGGCCGTCGATGTAGGTGACGCCTGTCGCTTTGCGCTTGGTGCTGTCGAGATTGACCCGCAGTACGTGGGAGTTGGGCCGCAGCTCGAAATTGGGCAGCGGTTTGAGCGCCGGCAGAATGTTTACGTTCGGCGATGCCTTGGAATACATGTAGCAGACGTAACCGCTGCAAAAGCCGCAGAAGTTGCACGGGCCCATTTGTGCGCCGTAAGGGTTGGTATAAGGGCCTGACGTATTGGCCGACGGCAGGTTGTAGGGTTTGTAACCCACTGCGGTGGCCGCTTTCTGAAACAGCTGTGCGGAAACAGTGTTCTTCTGCGATTCCAGCGGGAAATGATTCGAACGATCCGGCGCGTAAGGATTGCCGCCCTTGCCTTCACCGACCAACTGACCCTTCACGGTCCAGGCCTGGCCCGACGTGCCGAAGACCTTCTCGGCGTAATCGAAAAACGGTTCCAGCTCTTCATAGCTGACGCCGAAGTCCTGGATGGTCATGTCCTTGGGGATGAAGCTTTTGCCGTAGCGTTCTTCGTAGTGGCTGCGCATGCGCAACTCGATCGGGTCGACCCGAAAGTGCACGCCGGACCAGTGCAAACCGGCGCCGCCGACACCGTTGCCGGGCAGGAAGGCGCCCAGTTGGCGGTTCGGCAGCGCGATGTCATTCACGCTGTGGCGAATGGTCACGGTCTCTTTGGAAATGTCCTGGAAGAGTTTTTTCCGCACGCTGTAGGTGAGTTCGTCGATCACCTGTGGATAGTTGCCATCGGGGTAAGTGTCCTGCATTGGCCCGCGCTCCAGCGCCAGCACATTCAGGCCGGCTTCTGTCAGCTCCTTGGCCATGATTGCGCCCGTCCAGCCAAAACCGACGATCACTGCGTCGACCTTCTTCATTACCGTTGCCATGCTTACGCCCTCTCGCCGCGAATCGAAACTGCCGGGAAGGGGTATTGCTCGTTGCGTTCCACCCAATCCATGAAATCGGCGCGGGCGCCGGGGAAGCCGATCATGGTCCAGCCGACCATGCCTTTATTGCCGCCGTGAATCGGGTCGCAGAAGAACCCTTCTTTGGTGTTTTGCAGCAGCAGGTTGAAGAAAATCTTCGCGGGGACACTGTCGAACTGCGGTTTTCCGACTTCGAGTTGCTTGAGCAAATCGTCTCGGGTAGCGCTGTCTTGCTCAGCAAATACTTTACCGTTGAACGTTTTCGACCACGCATCCGTAGCGGCAATGCCCAGGCGATAGATCTCTTTGGGCACCAATTTGCTCTGCCAGCCCATTTCCGGAGCGGCGTCTGCGTTGAATGGTCCCTGCATGAACCACAACGCGCCGGCCGCGTAAGGCGTGTTCATCTGGCGGTCGATGTATTCCGGCACACCGGCTTCCAGAGCGCCTGGCCCTTGGGCATCGCTCGGAATCAATTGGGCGACAGCGGCGTTGATGAACGCCCACTCTTCGGCGGTGAAGTAGCTGGGTTCATAGGTGCTGGTGCTGACCGGCGCTTTGGCGGAACCGGCCGGGGCTGCTTCGGGCGCGGCCATCAGGACTGCGCTGCCCAGACCGCTGCTGGCAACGGTGACCACCGGGATCAAGGTCAGGGATTTGCGCAAAAACTCACGCCGCGGGTTGTCTCGATCTTGATCGGACATAGGGTGGCACCTCATCAGGCAGTAGCGGTTTTTCAGCCGTCTCGCAGGACGACTTTTCGTTTTGGCACCGATGCAGATCGCCAGCAAGCGGGGAGCAATAGGGCGCATCGGTAATATTGAGAAACAAATGGTAGCAGGCTAAGCATCAAGATGAACCGATTCAGCTGAAAAACCTCGGTTTTGCAACGAAAGCGATCGGCTGATTCACGATTCTTTGACAGAGGGGTCACAGGCCTTTGACCGCTGGAAGTTGAAGCTCGGCGCCATCTTCCCGACTCTTCATGAACGGTCACCCCGAGCATGTCTCTACTGCGTTGTACCCAGGCGATCTGCCTGTCGCTGGCCGCACTTTTAAACCTGCCGCTGGCCCTTGCCGACGACAGTGCATTACCCCGACCTGAGGAATGGGCTCAATCGGTCGAGGTGCAGTACAACCTTTTCAAAATGTCCCCGACGCTCTATCGCAGTGCATTGCCAGACAGGGGCGCTGTGCCGTTACTGGAAAAACTCAAGGTCGGGACGGTTATCTCGTTCTTGCCCGAGTCGGATTCAAGCTGGTTATCGACGCAAGGAATCGCACAAATACAGCTGCCCTACCGCACCAACCATGTGGATGACGCGCAGGTACTCAATGCCCTTCGTACGATCCAGGCTGCCGAAGCCAAGGGGCCGGTGCTGATGCACTGCAAACATGGTTCCGACCGCACTGGCCTGATGGCGGCCATGTACCGGGTCGTGGTGCAGGGCTGGAGCAAGGAAGACGCCTTGAACGAAATGACTCAGGGTGGCTTTGGTGACAGCACTCATTTCAAGGACGGCATCCGTTACATGATGCAGGCCGATGTCGACAAGCTCCGCACCGCGTTGGCCAACGGCGATTGCAGCACCAGTCCGTTCGCCAGTTGTTCGATGAAGAGCTGGTTCAAATCGGCCCACGTCGAGTAAACCGTTACGTCAGCCGGCAACGGCCTCTGACGAAAGCGCGAACAGATCTTCGGCGATCGGCCGTTCAAGAAACGCTTCCAGGGCGGTCAGCAAGGAGCGCGAATCGCCCGGAGAAAAAAACGCTTCGCGAAAGGCTCGCCCTGTTTGCGCGTTGAAGACCCAATCCTGTTGGAATCGCTTGAAGGCTTCGACAGCCAGTACCCCTGACCACGAGTAGGCGTAAACGGAGGCTGCGTAACCGGTCACCATGTAATCGAAGCTGTTTGCGAACCGACAATAAGACGGCAGTTGCACGTGAGGAAGCTCCCGCTGAACCTCGTCGAATACTTGCTGGATGCTACGACCATCGCCTTGGCTGTGATGCACTTCGAAATCGAACATTGAGCCCAACAACAAGAGTGCGGTTTGTCGGCTGGTCTGGGTTTCGAGGGCTGCCAATGCCGCGTCTACCCGCGCCTCGGTCAAGCGTTCAGCGCTTTGGTGGTGGCCCCCCAGCCATAACAGAAACTCCCGTGACAGGCACCATTGTTCGAATACTTGCCCTGCAAATTCCGCACTGTCGCGCCCCAGTTGGGAAATGCCGGAGAGGTTGTGATGCGGCGAACTCGTCAGCACATGTTGCAGACAATGACCGAACTCATGAAAAAGCACCCGCAGATCCTTGTGCTCAAGCAGGCACGGATGGCCGTCGACCCCAGGGGTGAAGTTGCAGTGAAGATCGGCAATCGGTAGTGCTACGCGGCCTTCGGCGTTTCTTCGCCGGTTTCGCAGTGTGCCGGTCCAGGCGTAATCCGGGGCTGTTTTGCGGTGGTACGGGTCAAGATAAATATGCCCGAGGACTTGGCCATGCTCGCTGATCTCAAACAGTCGCACTTCGTTATGCCAGCGACTGAATTCAGCCTGCTCGAGGATCCGGATCCCGAACAGGCGTTCGCAGAACAGACAGAGTCGTCGCAAGGTGCCGTCCAGGGGAAAATAGTCGCGCAGATTCTCCAAGGCTTGAGGGAAACGATGGTGGCGCAGTTTTTCAGCGAGAAATTCGTGGTCCCAGGCCTGTACTTCCGAAATTCCCCGTTCGAGCGCAAACGCTTGTAGCTCCTTTGAATCCTGTGCAAGTGACGGTGTGTTCAATGCCACTTGCCGACGCAGGAAATGCTGAACCTGATCGGTGGACTCGGCCGCTGCAGTGGCCAGACGCAATTGCGCGTAATTGTCGAAACCAAGCAGTTCGGCTTTCTGGTGGCGCAGCGAAAGCAGCAGCGTCAGTACAGGATCATTATCGAACTCGTCGGCATGCGGGCCTTGATCGGACGCGCGCGTGGAGTACGCCACGAAATATTCTTCTCGCAATGCCCGATTTTCGGCGTACATCATGATTTGCTGGCAGGTGTTTTCATCCAGGGGAATCAGCCAGCCTTCATGTCCTGCTTCTTTGGCCAGGTGTCTCAGGCGATTTTTTACGGTGGGGTATAAACCTTCCAGAACCGCAACGTCATCGACATGCTTGGTCCAGGCAGCGTTGGCGCTTTTCAGATGGATGACAAACAGCTCTTCGAGTCGATTAATGTCGAGGTTCAACCGGGCCAGCTTTTCCCGTTGCGCCTGGGGCAATTCGATTCCCGCCAATTGAAATTTGCGCAGAATCTTGGCCAGCGCGGCCTTGCGCGGTTCATCGAAGTGGAGGGCGATCGAGCTGTTTGCCAACCGCCGGTACGCCTCAAACAACGGGCGATTGCTCATTTTTTCGGATCGGTACTGCGCTGCGGCGTCATTGCATGCAGCAACTGCCGTGTTCCAGGCGGTATCGACGTGTTTCGTCATCGCCAGGGTCTGGATGATGTCCAAAGCCTCGCTCAGCCGTGCATCGACTTCATCGATGGCCAGAACCAGATCATCCCAATTGGGAAGTACGGATTGGCTGATGATGGTTTCGGCAATGATCTGTCGGTTGTCGGTGATGATCGTTGTGATTGCCGGCACGAGGTGTTCGGTGCGGATCTGCGACCAGGGCGGCAGGTCCCAGGCCTGCAAAAGCGGATTGGTGTCGGGCATGGCGTCTTCCTTGAGTAGAGGCTGAATGTGGTCAGCCTATAAAGGAAGCGCAGGGCAAAGGTGGTAGATAGATACCACCTTCCACTCCGTTCTGAAGTGGAAGGTGGCGGTGACTCAGTGTTGCTCGTCAGGTTTTTTCTTCAGCTTCGGATTGGGGAAAAACTGCACGGCCTGAACCTTGGCGTCCGGGACCTTCAGCGCCGAAGTGTTGACCCGCGTGCCCAACTCCTTGGGCACGGACAGGCCTTGTTCATTCAGCGTGTCGGAATAACCGCAGGCCACGCACTCACGGTGCGGGACTGCGTCTTCGTTCCACATCATCAACTTGTCCGGCTCGCTGCAGGCCGGGCAGACTGCCCCGGCGATAAAGCGTTTTTTCGTGATCACAGGACCCTCGCTCATGCTGCCGCGACCTCACTCAGGCCGCTGTGGCGCAAGAGTGCGTCAATCGACGGCGGACGTCCGCGGAAGTCGACGAACAGCACCATCGGTTCCTGGGAGCCACCGCGCGCCAGGATCGCTTCGCGGAAGGCGCGGCCGGTTTCGGCGTTGAGTACGCCTTCTTCTTCGAATTTCGAGAAGGCATCGGCCGACAGCACTTCAGCCCATTTGTAGCTGTAGTAGCCCGCCGCATAACCGCCGGCGAAAATGTGGGCGAAGCTGTTGGGGAAACGGTTGTAGGCCGGCGGACGCATGACCGAGACCTCGTCGCGTACGCCTTCAAGTACCTGCGCCACGCTACGGCCATCACCGTGGGTGGCGTGCAGGTCGAAGTCGAACAGCGAGAACTCCAGTTGGCGGACCATCATCAGACCGGACTGGAAGTTCTTCGCGGCGAGCATTTTCTCCAGCAGGTCCTGAGGCAGCGGTTCGCCGGTTTCATAGTGACCGGAGATCAGCGCCAGACCTTCAGGCTCCCAGCACCAGTTCTCCATGAACTGGCTTGGCAGCTCGACCGCATCCCAGGCCACGCCGTTGATGCCGGATACGCCGGCGTGTTCAACGCGGGTCAACAAGTGATGCAAGCCGTGACCGAATTCGTGGAACAGGGTGGTCACTTCATCGTGGGTCAACAGCGCTGGCTTGCCGCTGTCGGCCGGGGTGAAGTTGCACACCAGGTTCGCCACCGGACTTTGCAGTACGCCGCTGATCGTGCGGCGACGGTCACGGGCGCCGTCCATCCAGGCACCGCCGCGCTTGTTGGCGCGGGCGTAGAGGTCGAAGAAGAAGCGGCCGACGTGCTGGCCGTTTTCCTTGATCTCGAACAGGCGAACATCCGGGTGCCAGGTGTCGAAGCCTTTCAGTTCGGCAATTTCGATGCCGTACAGGCGCTGAACGATAGCGAACAGACCGCCCAGCACTTTATCGATCGGGAAGTAAGCGCGAAGGGCTTCCTGGGCCACGCTGTAGCGCTGCTCACGAAGCTTTTCACCGTAGAAACCGCTGTCCCAGCTTTGCAGGTCCGGGCAGCCTTGTTCGGCGGCGTACGCCTTGAGCTGTTCCAGATCCCGGGCGGCGAACGGCTTGCTGCGCTTGGCCAGATCGCGCAGGAAACTCAGCACCTGATCGCTGGATTCGGCCATTTTGGTGGCCAGGCTCAGCTCGGAGAAGCTGGCGAAACCGAGCAGCTTCGCCAATTCCTGACGCAGGTCGAGGATTTCTTCCATGACCGGGCCGTTATCGTTCTGACCGGCATTCGGGCCTTGGTCCGACGCACGGGTGCAGTAGGCGGCGTAGACTTCTTCGCGCAGGACGCGGTCCTGGGCGTAGGTCATCACCGCGTAGTAGCTCGGGAATTCCAGGGTGATCAGGAAGCCTTCCAGACCTTTGGCCTGTGCCGCCGCGGCCATTTGCGCCTTGGCCGAATCGGTCAGGCCGGCGAGGGCTGCTTCATCGGTGACGTGCTTGGTCCAGGCCTGAGTGGCGTCTAGCAGCTGGTTGGAGAAACGGCTGCCCAGCTCCGACAATTTGCTCTGCACTTCGGCATAACGCTTTTGTTCGGCTTCCGGCAGGTCGATACCCGACAGACGGAAATCACGCAGGGAGTGTTCCAGGATAGTTTTCTGCGCCACCTCGAAACCGGCCGCTTCAGGGCTGTTGGCCAGCGCTTCGAATGCCTCGAACAACTCGCGGTTCTGGCCCAATTCGGTGGAGTAGGCACTCAAGGCCGGCAGGCAGGACTCATAGGCTTCTCGCAATTCGGCGCTGTTGCACACGGCGTTCAGGTGACTAACCGGGCTCCAGGCGGCGCCCAGTCGATCGTTCAGCTCGTCCATCGCCAGCACCAGGCCGGCCCAGGTCGGTTGTTTGCCCTGGGTTTTGAGGATCTCGGTAATGGCGGCGCGGTTGTCAGCCAGGATCTGTTCGATGGCCGGTTGCACGTGTTCGGCACGGATCGCCGAGAACGGCGGCAGGTCGTAGGACTGCAAAAGAGGGTTGTTCACGCTCACGGTTGGCACCTTGGCTGGAAGAAACATTGCGCCATCTTAATTACAATCGACGCTCACCGCAGCTATCAGCAAAAGAGAGAGAGCCTATCGTGACCCTTCGCAAGTATCAGAACCACACGCCGCTACTGGGCAAAGGCGCCTTTGTCGACGGTTCCGCGGTGGTGATCGGCGACGTTGAAATCGGCGAAGACAGCTCGGTGTGGCCGCTGACGGTGATTCGTGGCGACATGCACCGCATCCGTATCGGCGCGCGCACCAGCGTGCAGGACGGCTGTGTGCTGCACATCACCCACGCCGGGCCGTTCAATCCCGATGGTTTTCCGTTGCTGATCGGCGACGAGGTGACCATCGCGCATAAAGTCATGCTCCACGGCTGCGCCGTGGGCAATCGGATTCTGATCGGCATGGGCAGCATCGTCATGGACGGTGCGGTGGTCGAGGACGATGTGATCATCGGCGCCGGCAGTCTGGTGCCACCGGGCAAACGCCTGGAGAGCGGCTTCCTTTATGTGGGCAGCCCGGTGAAGCAGATTCGGCCACTGACTGACAAGGAAAAAGCCTTTTTCACCTACAGCGCGGCGAACTACGTGAAGCTCAAGAATTTGCACTTGGCCGAAGGCTACGACCAGCTCTGACCCTGCGCCCTTATTCAGGATTCAACATGCATTACCAAACCGTATTGTTCGACCTCGATGGCACCCTGACCGATCCACGCGAGGGCATCACCCGTTCGATCCAGTACGCCTTGAGCAAACTGGGGATCGATGAGCCCGACCTGAGCAAACTTGAACACTTCATCGGTCCGCCGTTGTTGCAGGCGTTCATGCAGTTCTACGACTTCGACGAGCCCAAGGCCTGGGAAGCGGTGAACTTCTATCGCGAACGCTTCAAGGTCACCGGCCTGTACGAGAACCGCGTATTCGACGGCGTCACTCCCCTGTTGGAAACCCTCGGCGGGCAAGGGCGACAGCTGTACATCGCGACGTCCAAACCGTGGATTTTTGCCCGGGAAATTGCCCGGCACTTCGACTTTGCCAAGCACTTCAAAGTGATCTACGGCAGCGAACTGGATGGAACCCGGACCAACAAAGTCGAGCTGATCGCCCACTTGATGGCCGAAGAAGGCCTGGACCCGGCCAGCACCCTGATGATCGGTGATCGTAAACACGACCTGATCGGTGCGCGCAGTAACGGGCTGGACGCAGCGGCTGTTGGTTATGGTTTTGGCAGCCGGGAAGAGTTGAGTGCAGAAGCCTCAACCTGGCACTTCGAGACGCTGGAAGAGATGCATCAGGCGTTTTTGCGGGGCTGATACTAAATTGTGGCGAGGGAGCTTGCTCCCGCTGGGTCGCGCAGCGGCCCCAAAATCGGCAGGCACCGCATGGCGACGGCTTCGCCGCCGAACGGGAGCAAGCTCCCTCGCCACAACATTATTTGCCTGTCAGCTTCCTCAGCGCGTCTTTTCGCTCTCCAACGGGTAAGGCTCCGAGCTTCTCGACGGCCGCATAAAACTTCACCCAATCCCCGCCCACCTGCCTGAACAACGCCGCAAACGCCGGCACCCATTGGTCGTACAGCCCAAATGGCAACAGACGGGCATTGTTCATCGGTGCATTGATCCACGCGTCATAGCGTTTGTCCCCAGCCCATTGGCTGTCGCGCAACTGCCGGTATTTATCCCGCAAGCGTTCGAACTCGTCGGCTTTGCGCTGGCGCATCTGGTCGGCGGGCAGGGGCAGGGTGTACAGCCGTTCGAGTCGCGAGCGGGTCTCCAGAACCAATTGAACGAACTGGTTGCGTTGCTGCACCTGCGCGCCACTGTCCGGTGCCAGGCCGCGGAATGCACGCCATTGGCGGGTGCCTTCCTGTTCGACGAAGGTGGCGAAAGACTCATTGAACTCCGTGTCGTCCTTCACATAAAAACGTTGATGCGCCAGCTCATGGAAGATCAGCGTGGCCAATCGTTCGTCACCCCAGGCCATCATCGAACTGATAATCGGATCGTTGAACCAGCCGAGCGTCGAATAAGCCTCGACGCCGCCGATCGACACGTCCATACCTTGCAAACGTTGCAACGCAGCTTCACCGCGGGCCGCGCTCTGACTGTAATAACCGCGATAGGCAACGCAACCGGCGATCGGGAAGCAATGGTTCTGTGGGGTCAGGGAAAATTCCGGCGTGGCAAACACGTTCCAGACTACGAACGGCCGGCTAATGTCGGCGTACAAACGGTAACTCTGGTTATCCGGCAGTTGCAGCTGTTGGCTGGCGAACGTGCGGGCCTTTTGCGATTGAGCCAGGTGCGCACGCAATAGCGGATCGCGACCGGGATCGGTAATCACTGTGGAAACTGGCTCGCGCGCCCGCAGCAATTGCAGCTGACCACTGGCCAATTGGCCGTAATAGCTGACGCCGGCGCAACCGGTGAGAAACAAAAACAGCACACCCGGAAACAAAATGCGTAAAACGCGATCAAGTAACCCAAGGCTTGGAAGCGGCCTGATCAAAATGAATCATCCCTGGAGAGTCTGCCCGCAAGACTATCCCGCCTGACTGGAGCTCCGCTATGCGCACGTTGATGCTGACAGGAAGCCTGTTGATGCTGGCAGGTTGTGCTGGATTCGGATTACCCCCCCATGATCCGGCTCAAGCGTGGATCGATCTTGATTCGAAGCAGGAAGACACCGCGCTGCAAGCGCTGGAAGTCGATGACAAGGCCGCCACCGACAAACGCTATTTCGAGGTTCAGCCGGGTAGCCATGAGTTGACGGTTCGTTATCAATTCCCGGTCGCACCCACCAACATCGGACCAGACGCCGAGCCGCTATGGCGTGACTGCCAGCTAAACGTGAAATTCAACGACTTCAACGCTGGCGAGCGGTATCAGCTCAAAGCAGGAAATATTGGCTTTCGGCCATGGGCAAAACTTTATGATCAGCAGCGAAAAGTAATTGGCCAGGGTGTACCGGCAGGCTGCCAGCGCACCTGATCGGCGCTATTCTAAAGGGCTGGTCCTTGAGAAAATCATCATGCGCAGGTTACCGCTATTGCTTGCTGCAAGCATCGTTGCAGGCTGTCAGAGCCCGTTGCCAGCGGTTAATCCGCAGATGGCCTGGGTCGAGTTTTCTACACCATTCCCCAACGATAAATTGCTGATGGCCGAACGCCTGGACAATCAGCGGTTGCCCGACGGGCGTTTTTTCCAGGTCACCCCCGGTAGCCATGAGCTGATTGTACGATTCGACTTTGAAGTGCCCGGTGGTGGTGGCCTGGGCATGATGAACGGCCCCTCGGAACGCTTGTGCTACCTGACCATCAATTACGATCATTTCGAAGCCGGCCAGCGTTATGTACTGGAAGGCCGTTCGATAGCGTTCACCCCTGGCGCCCGGTTGTACAACGCCAAGCGTGAAATCGTCGCGCAAGATCGAGAGTCCTATTGCCTCATGTGAGGAGAATCAGCGGTCGTTCTTCTGGTAGATGATTTTCTTGGTGCCGCCTTCGCATGAACCGACGACCATGTTCTGATCGTGTACTTCGTCGTTGGTGACGATTTCCAGCGTGTAGGACGAGACGTTATTGGCCTGGATCTTGGCTTCGATCTCGGCCTTGAGTTCTTCACAGGATTTCGTTGCCGCCAGGGCCGATGTGGCCAGCGCGCAACAGATAATCGCCAAGGCAAAACGTTTCATGGTTGAAGCTCCTTTGAGGCAGCGCGCAGAGTAATGCGCGTTAGCTGCTGCCATTTATTCGACCACAATTTCGCCAGCCCTGTTTGTTTCAGGGCAAAAAAGATCGCAGCCCACCGAGGCTGCGATCTTTTTATCGGGGATTGCGATAACCCGCTATCAGCTGACCAACGTTGCATCCAGACTGATTTTTGCATTCAGAACTTTGGAAACCGGGCAGCCTTCTTTGGCTTTATTGCTCAGTTCCTCAAATTGCGCCTGGGTCGCCCCAGGAATCTTCGCCTTGAGGATCAGTTTCACCGCCGTGATCGCGAATCCGCCGTCCACCTGGTCCAGAGTGACTTCGGCATTGGTATCGATGCTGTCAGCCTTGAGACCGGCATCGCCGAGAATCATCGAAAATGCCATGGAGAAACAGCCCGCATGCGCTGCGCCGATCAGCTCTTCCGGATTGGTACCCTTGCCGCCTTCGAAGCGCGCCTTGAAGCCGTAGGGCGCTTCTCTGAGAACACCGGTTTCCGTGGAAATCGAGCCGATGCCGGTTTTCAGATCACCTTCCCAATGAGCTGATGCTTTCTTTGTGATAGCCATGAATGCCTCCTCAAGATTCCGGCGCGAGCGTCGCGCCTTCGTGGTTTTCGGTTGCTAGGGTTCTGAGGATAGACCGTGGTGCAAAGTTCACCTGATCTGATTGTTCCTCTTATTTCGTAGGAATTTTGGCTCTGCCATTGAAACTCGGGTATATGCCCTCATTGCATGAATCACGCTTATAGATTCGGCAGGTTTTCGTTTGTAAGAAAAAACCTGCGCCCCCCAATTGGAGAAGCAGGCTTATGAAACGACTGTCCGATATCAAGTTTTCCACCCTCGATCTGGTGCCCGTGCGGGAGAACGGCAGCGCGGCCCAGTCGCTGCGCAATTCCCTGGACCTGGCGCAGCACGTCGAAAAGTTCGGTTACAACCGTTTCTGGGTTGCCGAACACCACAACATGGACGGCATTGCCAGTTCGGCGACTTCGGTACTGCTTGGCTACCTGGCTGGCGGCACTTCGACCATTCGAGTTGGCTCGGGCGGTGTGATGCTGCCAAACCACGCGCCGCTGGTGATCGCCGAGCAGTTCGGCACGCTCGAAAGCCTGTACCCGGGCCGGATCGACCTGGGTCTGGGCCGTGCTCCCGGTTCCGACCAGATGACCGCTCGCGCCTTGCGTCGCGAACGCTCCGGCAGCGCCGACGAGTTTCCGGAAGACGTGGCGGAGCTGATGCGCTACCTCGGCCCGCGCACCCCGGACCAACGGATTATCGCAATGCCAGGCACCGGCACCAATGTCCCGGTCTGGCTGTTGGGCTCCAGCCTGTTCAGTGCACAACTGGCAGGTGAACGCGGTTTGCCCTACGCCTTCGCTTCACATTTCGCACCGCGTTTCATGCATGAGGCCATTCGCGTCTATCGCAATCACTTCAAGCCTTCAGCGGTATTGGATAAGCCCTACGTGATGCTCGGTGTGCCGTTGGTGGCGGCCGATACCGACGAGCAGGCCGATTATCTGGCGACCTCGGTCTATCAGCGCATCCTGGCGTTGATGCGTGGCCAGAGCCTGGTGCAACGTCCGCCGGTAAAAACCATGGATGGCCTGTGGCTGCCTCATGAAAAAGAAGCCGTCGGCGATTTCCTTGGCCTGGCGATGGTTGGCAGTCCGCAGAAAATCCGCGCCAAACTGGAAGTGCTGATCGAGCAGACCCAGGCGGACGAGCTGATTTTTACCTGCGACTTGTACGAACATGCCGATCGCGTGCATTCCTATGAGCTGCTGGCGCAGGTCATGAAGGGCTGACGTTCAAATAGCGAGCCCAAAAAAGCCGACGTCGTTGCGTCGGTTTTTTCATTTTCGAGGGCGGTCAGCCTTGCTTGTAGACGATTTGCTTGGAGCCTTTTTCACAGGTGCCGACGACTTTCCCGTCAGCAGCGGCGCCTTTATCGATAATTTCCAGTGAATAATTTGAAATGCCCTTGGCATCGAGTTTCGCTGTGATTTCGGCTTTCAGTTCTTCGCACGACTTGCCCTGAGCCAGGGCTGTTCCCGCAAGACTCAACAAACCTACCGCTAAAATAAAATGCTTCATCGGTCGCATTCCCTGGTCGGATCAATAGGGGCACCCAGCAATCAGCGGGTGTAAATATGTAGCGCTTTGCCATTCCCTATGGCGCTCGGCCAGCGCGCAGGCTCAGAAGATTAGCTCAACCTCAGCTACTGGCAATCCGGAACCCGACCTTGAGCGTCACCTGAAAGTGCGCTGCCTTACCGTCCTTGATGTGCCCGCGGGTTTCGGTCACTTCGAACCATTCCATATATTTAAGGCTTTTGCTGGCCTCGGCCAGTGCGTTGTTGATGGCGTCTTCGATGCTGCTGGTGGACGAACCGACGAGTTCGACTTTTTTATAGGTGTGATGGTCGGTCATGGCGTTCTCCTCAGGGTGTGAAATACAGCCTAGCAGTGATTTTTCGTATTACTTCTGTCGGCCAATCCGAAGTGAAAGTTCAGATTTACTGCACTTTCTCGAAGCCCTGAAGTCCCAACCAACACACGCAACTCAATCAATGCAGGAGAGCCACCATGGCCAACACCTCTTTACGTAAAGCCTCATTGCAAAGCATGGAAGCCGAAATCGAGAGTCTGCTGAAGTCTTTGGAAAATCTGAAGGACGACGCCTCGGACGAGTCGCGTAAAACCCTGAAAGTCCTGAAAAGCAACGCCGAGAACGCGCTGAAGCATTCGCGCCACCTGCTCAACGATGCCTACGAAGAAGTCAAAGTCAAAACCCGTGAAACCGGGATTGCCACGCGGGACTACGCCCAGGAACACCCTTGGACGACAGCGGGTGTGGCTGTCGGTGCATTGGGTCTGCTCGCGGCTTATCTGCTGTTCAAACGCGGTGACTAATCCGTCTGGCGCAGCTCGTTTTTGAGCCACTGCGCCAGTTGCCGAGCGCGGCCGTCCGCGGCGCGCTTGGGTAGCCACAACGCCAGTTGCGCCGGGGTTTCACTGAAGCCCCAAGGCGCAACCAGGCGCCCGGCTTTCAAGTCCTCGGCCACCAGCGGTTCGGGCGCAATCGCCACACCCAGGCCGGCCACTGCGGCCTCCAGCAAATAATACAAATGCTCGAAACCCTGTCCGTACTTCAATGCTTTGGTGTCGAGGCTGCTTTGCTGTGCCCAACTTGGCCAAGCCTGAGGGCGGGAGGTCGTATGCAGCAATGGCTCGCCCAACAGTGCTGCGGGCGGTGCGTTTTGCAGTCGTTCGTAGCCCGCGAATCGCGGGCTCATGACCGGGCCGATCCGTTCGCTCGCCAACTCATAGACCTGCATGTCCGCAGGCCACGGTGGCTCGGCAAATACCAGCAAGGCGTCCAGCCCCGGCCGGCGCGGATCGAGATCACCCTCACCAGCCGACAGGTGCAGGCGCAAGTCCGGCAGGTCGGTATTCAATCGTCCCAACCTGGGAATAAACCAGCGTGCCAACAAGCTGCCCGAGCAACCCAGCACGAACGGTGCATCGGCGGTGCTTTGGGTCAGCTCTGCACAAACCGTCCGTAATCGCTCGAACGCCTCGCCACTGGCATCGCGCAAGCGAATACCGGCATCTGTGAGTTTCAGGCCGCGCCCGTCCTTGATCAGCAGGCTTACGCCCAAGTGTTCTTCAAGCACCTTGAGTTGTCGGCTGACCGCGCCATGGGTGACGTGCAGCTGTTCGGCGGCCTTGCTGACGCTGTTCAGGCGGGCAGTCGCTTCGAAGGCCCGGAGGGCGTTTAGCGGGGGAAGGTCATGGCTCATGAGATCTGTGAGTTTTCCTGACAGGTTGACGCGATCTTATCGGTTTTCAGCCTGAGGCGTCAGGGGTAGAGTTAGCCCACTCTCTCTTCAAACGCATCCCACGCATTCAACTGGAGCGACCCATGACCCAGACTAACCTGCGCAACGGCCCCGACGCCAACGGCCTGTTTGGCGCGTTCGGCGGCCGTTACGTCGCCGAAACCCTGATGCCGTTGATCCTCGATCTGGCCCGTGAATACGAATTGGCCAAGGAAGATCCTGCATTCAAAGAAGAATTGGCCTACTTCCAGCGCGACTACGTGGGTCGTCCAAGCCCACTGTACTTTGCCGAACGTCTGACAGAGTTCTGCGGCGGCGCGAAGATTTACCTCAAGCGCGAAGAGCTGAACCACACTGGCGCGCACAAGATCAACAACTGCATCGGCCAGATCCTGCTGGCGCGGCGCATGGGCAAGAAACGCATCATCGCCGAGACCGGCGCTGGCATGCACGGCGTGGCGACCGCCACCGTTGCTGCACGTTTCGGCCTTGATTGCGTGATCTACATGGGCACCACTGACATCGAACGTCAGCAGGCCAACGTATTTCGCATGAAGCTGCTGGGCGCCGAAGTGATCCCGGTCGTGGCCGGTACCGGCACCTTGAAAGATGCGATGAACGAAGCCCTGCGTGACTGGGTGACTAACGTTGACAGCACCTTCTACCTGATTGGCACTGTGGCCGGCCCGCACCCTTATCCGGCGATGGTTCGCGACTTCCAGTCCGTTATCGGCAAAGAAACCCGTACTCAACTGCAAGATCAGGAAGGTCGTCTGCCGGACAGCCTGGTGGCGTGCATCGGTGGCGGCTCTAACGCCATGGGCCTGTTTCACCCGTTCCTCGACGACAAGAGCGTCGAGATTATTGGCGTTGAAGCGGCCGGCTACGGCATCGAAACCGGTAAACACGCGGCCAGCCTGAACGGCGGCGTACCGGGGGTACTGCACGGCAACCGTACCTTCCTGCTGCAGGACGACGATGGTCAGATCATCGACGCTCACTCGATCTCTGCCGGCCTCGACTATCCAGGCATCGGACCGGAACACGCCTGGTTGCATGACATCGGCCGCGTTCAGTACACCTCGGTAACCGACGACGAAGCCCTCGATGCGTTCCACAAATGCTGCCGCCTGGAAGGGATTATTCCTGCACTGGAAAGCGCCCATGCCCTGGCCGAAGTGTTCAAGCGCGCACCGACCCTGCCGAAAGATCACCTGATGGTGGTCAACCTTTCCGGTCGTGGCGACAAAGACATGCAAACCGTGATGCACCATATGGAACAATCGAAGCAGGAGAAACACTGATGAGCCGCCTGCAAACGCGTTTTGCCGAACTCAAGGAACAGAATCGCGCCGCCCTGGTGACCTTCGTGACTGCTGGCGACCCGAGCTATGACACTTCCCTGGCGATCCTTAAAGGCTTGCCCGGCGCGGGTGCCGACGTGATCGAGCTGGGCATGCCCTTCACCGATCCAATGGCCGATGGCCCGGCCATCCAGTTGGCCAACATCCGCGCCCTCGGCGCCAAGCAGAACCTGGCGAAAACCCTGCAAATGGTTCGTGAGTTCCGGGAAGGCAACACCGAGACGCCGCTGGTGCTGATGGGTTATTTCAACCCGATCCACATGTACGGCGTGCCGCGTTTCATCGCGGACGCAAAAGAGGCCGGCGTTGACGGTCTGATCGTGGTCGACCTGCCGCCCGAGCATAACGGCGAGCTGTGCGACCCGGCTCAGGCTGCCGGTCTGGACTTCATCCGCCTGACCACCCCGACGACCGATGATGTGCGCCTGCCGACCGTCTTGAACGGCAGCTCAGGCTTCGTCTATTACGTGTCTGTCGCCGGTGTGACCGGTGCGGGCGCGGCGACGCTGGAACACGTTGAGGAAGCCGTTGCCCGTCTGCGCCGCCATACCGATCTGCCGATCAGCATCGGTTTCGGCATTCGGACACCGGAGCAAGCGGCGTCCATCGCGCGCCTGGCTGATGGCGTGGTGGTGGGTTCGGCGTTGATCGATCACATCGCCAATGCCTCGACGCCGGATCAGGCAGTTGATGGCGTGTTGAGCCTTTGCTCGGCGCTGGCAGATGGCGTGCGTAAAGCCCGCATCAGCTGAGTTCCTGATACAGAGGAATCAGAGCTTCGCGTCACAGCTAAACAGCAAGATCGAGGGCTTCAGGACTAGGTTCTGAAGCCCTTTTTGCTGTATGTGCAGCTGACGCAAGTCTTGCGGTGTTTGTATCACGGCAACTCCAAGCCGCCGGACGCTTTGTGCAGCTTTCTCAGATGCTCGCCCACCTGCTTCACGTTGGCTTCGTTGGCGGCCATCTCGGCTGCACGACTCGGTTCGAGCAACGCTCTTACCTCTTTGTCCAGATCGCCTGTGAGCGCCTGAAGCTGTTTCTGCCGCAGACTGCTTTCCGATTCAAGACGTTGCCACTCGCTCGGCTGCGGCAATCCATAACCACCGGTGCCGAGCAGTTCCGCCGGACGGCTGAGGAAGCCGCTGTTGGCAAGAATTTGCTGCAAGGTCGCATTGGCCTTGTCCATGCCGCCATTTTTCAGTTCCCGAGCGCCCAGATAGCGTTGCTTTACTTCGTCCTGGGCCAGCACCAATTGTTGGCGGAAGGCTGCCTGCTCCAGTAATAGCAAGGCTGCGCTGGTGCGCAAATCGGCTTGGTCGATCCATTGGCGACGCTCTTCAGCTTTCAAGGCGAGCCAGTCTTCGACCTTTTCCTGCTTGATCGGCAAGTGCTTCTTCAGCACTTCGAACATCGCTTGATAACGATCGCGGAAGGAGTCGAAACGATAACCCAGGCGCAGCGCTTCGCGGGGATCATCCAGCACGCTGGTGTCCGCCAGCCCGCGGCCCTTGAGCACTTCCAGCAAACCGTTGGGCATGATGCTGTCCAACCCGACCAGTTTTGTATTGTTGGTACTGCTACGCAGTAACTTCAGGCCCTCTACCGCGCAGTTATTGGACAGGAAGAAGTAGTTGCCGTCGTAACTCCAATGCATTTCGGCGGCGTGTTCCACCACGTCTTCGATCTCGCTGCGCGACAGGTTCAGCGGCACCGAGGCCAGGCTGCGCAGTTCGGTCTTGGTGTATTCGTCGATCACCTGAGCCAGCGGCAGGACAAACAGGCGTGACGGATATTTGCCCACCAATCCGTCCCAGCTCGACAGTTGCACATCACCGACGAAGGCGCGGTAGGACAACACCAGGTGCTGATCCAGATCCAATCGACAATCCGGCCCGCGTGGTCGTCCGGGTGCACAGATCACCAACCGCAACATGCTGTGACCCCAGCGGCTGACCCAGTTCTGGTTGGCTTCAGCCAGCAGATAGTCGACGGCGTAAACCCGTTCCGGATCGACCTGGCCCAGGGGCGTTTTGGCGAAATCATTGCCGGCATTGAGGAAGGAAAAGGATTTGCCGCAGGTGTCTTTAGCGGCGGGCGCCCAGCCGAAATGTTCGTTGTAATAACGGTACAGCGCAGGACGGCGACAGGCGTAGGCGGGGTCGAGAAGGAAATACTCCATGTTGACCGCGACGAACTCCTTGGGGCTGCTCGTCTCGTAAATGTCCGGGCTGCGAGCAATTTGTCGGTTGTGCTGTTCGCGCTCGCCACGACGGCCTACGTATTGCGGCCAGCCGGCGAGGTCTAGCAGGCGCGGGTCATCGCTGAGCGTAAAGCGTCGGTCGAACTGGCCGCGGCATTCATCGGGGATACCCACCAGCCCTGAGCTGCTGTTGCGGCGGGTGCAGCGTTGAACCAGCCTGCGCTCCGCATCTGGCCACAGGCGCGAGCGGTCATAAATGTGGGTGAGCTCGTGCAACACCGTGGCAAGCATTTCGCGGCGCACGGTGCCATGGGGGCGATAAGTCTTTTTGGTCGCGGCGCTGCCGTCAGTAAGGCCGGCAAGCAGGTTGCGGTTCAGGTCGAGCTCCGACACCAGTGACGCCTGGCCATAGGCGTTGCTTGGCATGTTATCGGTCCAGCCGACGTCGATGCGTCGGTCGAGCTGCTCGATGAACCGCGGCGGCAACGCTTGCATGGCTTCATCCAGCAGCGCCTGACTGGCCTGTTGTTGAGCGGGGCTGAGACCTTCGGTTTTAAGCCTTAATTGCAAGTCAGCCTGGGCCACGTTGCCGAGCAGCAACATGACCCCGGCCAACAGCCAGGCGCCTGTCGACCTCACAGTGCGAGGATGGCTTCGGCGAGAACCTGATCACTGGCGTCGCGAGCTTCCGGTACGCGGGTACGCAACGTGTTGAAGGCCGCTTCCAGGTGCGCGCCACGAATCTCGCCATCGCTGGCGACGAAACTGGCCGCATCGTCGTGGGCTTCACGAATGATCTTCGAGTCTCGGATGGACGTCGTGGTATCGGAAGTGAAATCAAGCGTGCGCTGGGTGGCATTGATGAGGATGTTACTGGTGGCGACCAGAGTGTGCGCCTGGGCCACATCGACCAGGAACAGAAGGCCAAGGGCGGCAACAATCAGAGGGCTACGCATGGAACGACTCCGCAAGAACAAGGATAACTATTGGACGAGAATTGCCTGCGCCAGTTCAAGGTCGCTGGCACGAAGTTTTGGCTGGGTCCGGCGCAGATAAACCAGGGCGGACTCCAGTTGTGCTCCTCGCAGTTGGCCGTCACTGGCGATGAACGCCGCAGCGTCATCCTGTGCAGCGAGGAGCAGCTTACGGTCGAAGGGGGCGGAGGTCACCATGCTTGAGGCGTAGCCGGTAGCCACGATGCCTTGGGTAGACAGATTGAAGGCGTCATAGGCATGGACCGAGCCCACCCAGCAGGCTGCCACGAAAAGCGGGGAGATCAGCAGATTTGAAAGAAAACGCATGAGACTCGATAGCTGAAGGCGAGTCCCAAGGCTAGCGCAACGCCCGGTCTAGAGCCAGCGCCGAAACATTGGGACACGGCGGGCGTGTCCCACAGCAGTGGTGACGCTTAGATAGTCAGTATGGCTTGCGCCAGTTGTGCGTCACTCGCGTTCAGCTGAGGTGCCTGGTGGCGAATATGGTCGAGTGCGCTTTCCAGTTTCACGCCACGAATGGCGCCTTCGCTGGCCACGAAGCTGGCGGCGTCGTCGCGTGCGGCACGTACGATTTTGTCATCGCGAAAGGAAGAAGTGACATCGGAGGTTGCATCGGACGTGGCCTTGAGCGCGCCGACGACGGCATCGGTGGTCACGATAAAGCTGGTGGCGTGGGAATTGGCGGCCACGGCAAGCAGGGCTGCAGCGCTGAGCAGACGAAGACGGGACATGGTGAAACTCCTTTGGAAAACCGATTGAGAGGTGGCGCAGTGTCTGTTTATTCAGACGCCAGTCGTGCAGCGTTCGCCACGTTCCATTTGGATATTAGGCCTATGAGTATCGGTTCGCACAGTCCCGTCTGTTCAAGCGGGAAGTTAACGCCAGAACGACTTATCCAGTTCGTTGAGACGATCTGCGTGGCTGATGTTCAGGTCCGAGAGTTGTCGGTCATCAAATTGGCCTAGTAAACGCCGGGTTCGGGCCCTTTCAAGAGGGTTGGCAACGCCTCTCAGTAATCTACGAAGCCAAAGGAAACGAGGTGGTGATTGCGTGGAAACGGAAACATCCAGTAAGTGATTCATGGCGCGGTCCTTTTGCTGGCAGATCGGGATTTCATGGTGATCCCGTCCTTTCTTCCGCAACAGACACACTGCGATTGAATTGTACTGGTTCAATTGTTGAAATAGTGAAACTGTACCTGTTACTCAGGGTCGCTACTGTATGACCCATGTTGAAGGTCCAAAACGACAAAGCCCGTCGTGGTTTCCCACGACGGGCTTTGTTTTTTCAATTTGGAGTGCTGGCGGTGGACCCGTTGGGTCAGAGCCAGCGACGCTAACTTAGCGCCAGAACGGCTTGCTCAGCTCTTCGTAGCGTTGTGCTTCGCTAATCCCTGCGTCAGCCAGCAGACGCGAATCCAGACGAGCCAGTTGATGGCGGCTGGAGATGCGGCGCTGCCACAGCATCAGGTTGGCGAGAACGCGAAGAGGCGTGGAAGCCTGGGTTTTTACAGCGTTGTCTTCGAAAAACAGCTCGGAACTGAGTGTACGTTCCATGGTTGACATCCTTCCGCTTATGGCGGGATTAGGTAGTGGTTTAACTGATGCCAATGATCCTCTCGTTTGGCCAGTCTCTCTAGATACAGTTCACCTGTATTGTGAGGGACCAGTTAACTGTTAAAGGGTGGTGTACTGGTCTAAATTGAGGCAACTGTACTTGTCTGCACTAATATTGTGCGTTTTTGCTAGATTGACTCGGAAAGGTAGGCAATTACGGTAGGAAAAGACCGGTACAGCAGTACAGTTTTATTCAGGATTTGGTCTGGCAACAGCGAGCTGACGAAACTGTGTTTGCGTCAGCTGCTATCTGTACCAATTACACCGCGAGCATCCGTCCGGTTTCTTCCAGGTTGATGTGCCAGCTCAGGGCATCACGCAGGATGTGCGGTGTGTGACCGCCGAGCGCACAAGCGGCTGTGAAGTAGTCATCCAGGGCTTGGCGATAGTCCGGGTGCACGCAGTTGTCGATGATGACCCGTGCGCGTTCTCGCGGCGCCAGGCCACGCAAGTCCGCCAGACCGATCTCGGTGACAAGGATGTCGACGTCATGCTCAGTGTGATCAACGTGACTGACCATCGGCACCACACTGGAAATTGCGCCGCCCTTGGCGATCGACTTGGTCACGAAGATTGCCAAGTGAGCATTGCGCGCAAAGTCGCCCGAGCCGCCGATACCGTTCATCATCCGCGTGCCACAGATGTGGGTGGAGTTGACGTTGCCATACAAGTCGAACTCAAGCGCCGTGTTGATGCCGATGATGCCGAGCCGGCGCACCACTTCCGGGTGGTTGGAAATCTCCTGCGGGCGCAGGACCAGTTTGTCCTTGTAGCGCTCAAGGTTGCCAAAAACATCGGTATTGCGACGGCTCGACAAGGTGATTGAACTGCCAGAAGCAAAGCTCAGCTTGCCGGCGTCGATCAGGTCGAAGGTCGAGTCCTGAAGCACTTCGGAGTACATCGTCAGGTCTTCGAACGGCGAGTCGATCAGCCCGCACATCACCGAGTTGGCGATGTTGCCAATCCCGGCTTGCAGCGGGCCGAGCTTGTTGGTCATGCGCCCGGCTGCCACTTCCTGCTTGAAGAAGTCGATCAGGTGGTCGGCAATGGCCTGGGTATCAACGTCCGGCGGCAGCACGGTGGACGGCGAGTCGGACTGATTGGTGATCACGATGGCGACGATCTTTTCCGGTGGGATCGGGATGGCAGTGCTGCCAATGCGATCGTCGACCTTGACCAGTGGAATCGGTGTGCGAGTCGGCCGATAGGTCGGGATGTAGATGTCGTGCAGGCCCTCGAGATTCGGATTGTGCGCGAGGTTGATCTCGACGATCACCTGCTTGGCGAAAATCGCGAAGCTGGCCGAGTTACCCACCGACGTGGTCGGCACGATATGGCCCTGCTCGGTGATCGCCACGGCCTCAATCACCGCGATGTCCGGCAGCTTGAGTTGCTGATTGCGCAGCGATTCCACGGTTTCCGACAGGTGCTGGTCGATGAACATCACTTCGCCGGCATTAATAGCCTTGCGCAGGGTGCTGTCGACCTGGAAGGGCATGCGTCGTGACAATACGCCAGCTTCGGTGAGCTGTTTATCGAGGTCGTTGCCCAGGCTGGCGCCGGTCATCAGGGTGATTTTCAGCGGAGTGATTTTGGCGCGTTCGGCCAATGCGTGGGGCACGGCTTTGGCTTCGCCGGCGCGGGTGAAGCCACTCATGCCGACGGTCATGCCGTCCTCAATCAGAGCGGCGGCGTCAGCAGCGCTCATCACTTTATCCAACAACGAAGGCAAGCGAATACGGTCACGGTACATGGATTGTTATCTCGGGCAACGAAAGCAAGGAGTGCAGTCTAGTGATTTCAAAAAAAATCCTCCCGCTACCATGGTCGAATGCAGAGCCCCGATTTAGAGCCTTTGGTCGGTTTTTGGCGGGCAATAAAAAACCCCAGCCTACTAAAGGCTGAGGTTTTGGGTATTGCGCTGGAGCAGGTTTTACTCGACGGCTTTGACCATGTCTTCGATGACTTTCTTGGCGTCGCCGAAGACCATCATGGTTTTGTCGAGGTAGAACAGCTCGTTGTCCAGACCGGCATAGCCGCTGGCCATCGAGCGCTTGTTGACGATGATCGTCTTGGCCTTGAACGCTTCGAGAATCGGCATACCGGCAATTGGCGATTTCGGATCGTTCTTGGCAGCCGGGTTGACCACGTCGTTGGCGCCCAGTACCAGCACCACGTCGGCCTGGCCAAACTCGGAGTTGATGTCTTCCATTTCGAACACCTGGTCGTAAGGCACTTCGGCCTCGGCCAGCAATACGTTCATGTGGCCAGGCATACGACCGGCGACCGGGTGAATCGCATACTTCACGGTCACGCCGCGATGGGTCAGCTTCTCGGTCAGCTCTTTCAGCGCGTGCTGCGCCCGTGCTACCGCCAGGCCGTAGCCCGGAACGATGATCACGGTGTCGGCGTTGGTCAGCAGGAAGGTCGCATCGTCAGCCGAACCGGATTTGACCGGGCGGGCTTCTTTCGAGCCAGCAGGGCCGGCGGCGTCCGCGGTGTTGCCGAAACCACCGAGCAGCACGTTGAAGAACGAGCGGTTCATCGCTTTGCACATGATGTACGAGAGGATCGCACCGCTTGAGCCCACCAGCGAACCAGCAATGATCAGCATCGAGTTGTTCAGCGAGAAGCCGATGCCTGCCGCTGCCCAACCGGAGTAGCTGTTGAGCATCGACACAACCACCGGCATGTCCGCGCCGCCGATCGGGATGATGATCAGCACGCCCAGCACGAAGGCCAGGGCCAGCATCAGCGCGAAGGCGTTCAGGTTACCGGTCAGCATGAAGGTCACGCCGAGGCCCAGTGTCGCCAGGCCCAGAAGCAGGTTCAGCTTGTGCTGACCGCCGAACTGTACGGGTGCGCCCTGGAACAGGCGGAACTTGTACTTGCCCGACAGCTTGCCGAAAGCGATTACCGAACCGGAGAAGGTGATTGCACCGATGGCCGCACCGAGGAACAGCTCCAGGCGGTTACCGGCAGGAATCGCATCGCCCAGTTCTTTGACGATACCCAGCGATTGCGGCTCGACAACCGCTGCAATGGCAATGAACACCGCGGCCATACCGATCATGCTGTGCATGAAGGCGACCAGTTCCGGCATTTTGGTCATTTCAACGCGCTTGGCCATGATCGACCCGGCAGTACCGCCGACCAACAGACCTACGATGACGTAGCCGATGCCGGCGGTGGCCAATTCGGCACCTAGCTTATAGACGAGACCCACTGTGGTGAGAATCGCCAAAGCCATGCCGAGCATGCCGTACACATTGCCGCGCCGCGAGGTGGTCGGGTGCGACAGGCCTTTCAGGGCCTGGATGAAGCAGATCGACGCGATCAAGTAGAGCGTCGTTACGAGATTCATGCTCATTACTTAGGCGCCTCTTCTTTTACTGCTTTCGGGGCTTTTTTCTTGAACATCTCAAGCATCCTGCGGGTAACCAGGAAGCCGCCAAATACGTTCACCGCTGCCAGGGCTACCGCCAGGGTGCCCATGGTCTTGCCCAGTGGCGTTACGGTCAAAGCCGCGGCCAGCATGGCGCCGACGATCACGATCGCCGAGATTGCGTTGGTGACAGCCATCAAAGGCGTGTGCAGTGCGGGTGTAACGTTCCAGACCACGTGATAACCGACATAAATCGCCAGCACGAAGATGATCAGGTTGTAGATACCGGGGGAGATAAGCTCTTCCATCGTCTGAATCCCTGCTTAGGCGTTTTTGCGGATGACTTGGCCGTCGCGGCACATCAGGCACGCGGCGACGATGTCGTCTTCGAGGTTGATCTCGAACTGGCCTTCTTTGTTGAAGACCAGCTTCAGGAAGTCCAGCAGGTTGCGCGCGTACAGGGCCGAAGCGTCTGCGGCTACGGCGCCGGCCAGGTTGGTCGGGCCGCAAATGATCACGCCGTTCTCGACCACAACCTGGTCCGCCACGGTCAGCGGGCAGTTGCCGCCCTGGGCTGCCGCGAGGTCGATGACCACCGAGCCAGGCTTCATCTGCGCCACGGTTTCCGCGCTCAACAATACTGGCGCCTTACGGCCCGGGATCAGTGCGGTAGTGATGACAATGTCGGCCTGTTTGGCGCGTTCGTGCACGGCCAGGGCCTGACGTTGCATCCAGCTGGCGGGCATTGGTCGTGCGTAACCGCCCACACCAACGGCGCATTCGCGCTCTTCATCGGTTTCGTAAGGCACGTCGACGAACTTGGCGCCGAGGGATTCGATCTGCTCTTTTACCGCAGGGCGTACGTCAGACGCTTCGATCACTGCACCCAGACGTTTCGCTGTAGCGATCGCCTGCAAACCGGCTACACCTGCGCCAAGAATCAGCACGCGCGCCGCTTTCACGGTACCCGCAGCCGTCATCAGCATCGGCATGAAGCGTGGATAGTGGTGAGCGGCCAGCAACACGGCTTTATAACCGGCGATGTTTGCCTGGGAGGACAGAACATCCAGGCTCTGAGCGCGGGAGGTGCGTGGCGCGGCTTCCAGCGCAAACGCGGTAATGCCGCACTCGGCCAGCTTGGCAATGGTTTCATTGCTGAACGGATTGAGCATGCCCACCACAACGGTGCCGCTCTTAATCAGCGTCAGCTCGCTGTCGCTGGGGGCGACCACCTTGAGAATCAGTTCGGCACCAAACGCATCGTTGGCGCTGCCAATAATTGCGCCTGCCGCTTCATAGGCACTGTCGACAACGCTGGCATTAATACCGGCGCCGCTTTGCACAGTGACCTTATGACCCTGGCCGATCAGCTTCTTGATGGTTTCCGGGGTTGCAGCAACCCGCGTTTCACCCGTCTGGGTTTCGAGAGGAACACCAATGTGCACGTCAAATCTCCTGCGTGATCTTATTGAGTAAACCCAGGCACTTCGGATGGTGCGGCTGGGGCGGCCGATCAGCACGATCCCGCCAAATCAGGGCGGGGCGCGGCATTTTGCAGGCGAACTTAGTGCCCTTCAAGGGTTTATGAGGGGTGACGGAAAATTAACTACAAGTCACCCCGTGACCGAATGTCGCAACTAACCGGTTCAATCCCTTGCAGGCCGTGCCTTTTAAGGATTTTTATAAAAATTGAAGAATTTACGCATCGGTCAGGTGAATGAGTCGTTATTGCTCCGCAATAGAGGCTCAAGGCCACGTTTTCAGGCGCTTGTGGGACGTTTGTACTGCTTGTCGGTACAGTTATCAAATATGCGACAAATACTTATATCTGTAGTGTTTTGGTTTTATTGACTACGCGGTCAGATTGTCGCGAAAAGCCTTTATCCTTCTAGGCTGTAGCTCTGTGCCTGATTGACCAACCAATCGCGAAATGCCCTTAAAGAGGCTGATTCGACCTTTCGCTCGGGAATCATCAAGTAATACGCCTTGATACTTGATAGCGCCTGGGGGTTGGCAATGACCAGGCGCTTCTCGGCCAGTTCGCGTTGAATCAGGAACGGCGGAATCAGTGCTATTCCCATATCGTGCATGGCCGCTTGGGCAAGCATGGAGAATAGCTCGTAGCGCGGTCCTGTCATGTCTCGCGGGATATTTAGGTTTTGAGAGTTGAACCACTGGCGCCAGGCATAAGGGCGAGTGGTCTGCTGCAGCAGGGGCAATTCAGCGATATCGCTGGGAGACAGGGTTGTGTTTTTCCCCATGAGATTGGGGCTGCACACCGGCATCGGATTTTCGCCCATCAGCCTGTGGGATTCGGTACCCGACCAGTCCGCGTCGCCAAAATAGATCGCGGCATCGAAGTCGGTGTCGGCAAACAGAAAGGGCCGCGTTCGGTTAGTGAGGTTGACCGTCACTTCCGGGTGTTTTTGCTGGAAATCCTTGAGTCGTGGCAGCAGCCATTGAGTGCCGAAGGTTGGAACCACCGCCAGCTCAATCACGTTGGCTCCTTGCTGGCCCATCACTGACAAGGTGTCCCGTTCAACGGCATCGAGTTGGGTGGCCACCCGACGGCTGTAGGAAAGACCGGCCTCCGTCAGCTTGACCCCACGTCGCGAGCGTCGGAACAGTTCTACGCTGAGGAACTCCTCAAGGCTGGCGATCTGTCGGCAAATGGCGCCTTGAGTGAGCGAAAGTTCCTGAGCAGCCTTGGTAAAACTTTCGTGCCGCGCGGCCGCTTCAAAGCTGATCAGGGCCGTTGTACTGGGGATTTTCCTGCGCATGTACGTCAACCTCACTAATACATCGCATAAAAGCTAACTTGCGATGTTTCGGAGTGAGAAATTAGCACAACAGTATGCAAAATCCTCGTTTGCCGTAACACCGAACCCGGCCTAGGATCAGCCCACGTTATTTGACCCGATTCGAGAGGACACACTCATGGGCGGTAAAGCTAGCTTCAACTGGATCGATCCCCTGCTGCTGGATCAACAGCTCACCGAAGAAGAACGCATGATCCGCGACACCGCTGAGCAATTCGCTCAGCAGAAGCTTGCACCGCGTGTTCTCGAAGCTTTCCGCCATGAAAAGACCGACCCGGCGATCTTCCGCGAGATGGGTGAAGTGGGTCTGTTGGGCGCGACTATCCCCGAGCAGTATGGTGGCAGTGGCTTGAATTACGTCAGCTACGGCCTGATTGCCCGTGAAGTCGAACGCGTCGATTCCGGCTATCGCTCGATGATGAGTGTGCAGTCCTCGCTGGTCATGGTGCCGATCAATGAATTCGGCACCGAAGCCCAGAAGCAGAAGTACCTGCCGAAACTGGCCTCAGGCGAATGGATTGGTTGCTTCGGTCTGACCGAGCCTAACCACGGTTCCGACCCGGGCGCGATGATTACTCGTGCACGCAAAGTGGAAGGCGGCTACAGCCTGACCGGCAACAAGATGTGGATCACCAACAGCCCAATCGCTGATGTGTTTGTGGTCTGGGGCAAGGACGACGCCGGGGACATCCGTGGCTTCGTTCTGGAGAAGGGCTGGAAGGGCCTGAGTGCTCCTGCGATTCACGGCAAGGTTGGCCTGCGTGCATCCATCACCGGCGAGATCGTCATGGACAACGTGTTTGTCCCTGAAGAGAACATCTTCCCGGATGTCCGTGGCTTGAAAGGCCCTTTTACTTGCCTCAACTCGGCGCGTTACGGCATTTCCTGGGGCGCACTGGGCGCGGCCGAGTTTTGCTGGCACACCGCTCGCCAGTACACCCTGGATCGTCAGCAGTTCGGCCGTCCATTGGCCGCCACTCAGTTGATCCAGAAGAAGCTGGCCGACATGCAGACCGAAATCACCCTGGCGCTGCAAGGTTGCCTGCGACTGGGACGTATGAAAGATGAAGGTACTGCGGCAGTCGAGATTACTTCGATGATGAAGCGCAACTCCTGCGGCAAGTCCCTGGACATTGCTCGCATGGCGCGTGACATGCTGGGTGGTAACGGTATTTCCGATGAGTTCGGTGTTGCTCGCCACTTGGTCAACCTGGAAGTGGTGAATACCTATGAAGGTACGCATGACGTGCATGCACTGATCCTCGGTCGTGCGCAGACTGGCATTCAGGCGTTCTATTAATAGGAGAACGGCCATGGGCGCGCTTTCGCATCTACGGGTACTGGATTTATCGCGTGTTCTGGCCGGGCCGTGGGCCGGGCAGATCCTTGCTGACCTTGGCGCCGAAGTGATC
>NZ_CP018319.1:547500-2257500 GCF_001952935.1 Pseudomonas frederiksbergensis | reverse complement strand
AGAAGCTTGCTGGAGGTATCAGAAGTGCGAATGCTGACATGAGTAACGACAATGGGTGTGAAAAACACCCACGCCGAAAGACCAAGGTTTCCTGCGCAACGTTAATCGACGCAGGGTTAGTCGGTCCCTAAGGCGAGGCTGAAAAGCGTAGTCGATGGAAAACAGGTTAATATTCCTGTACTTCTGGTTATTGCGATGGAGGGACGGAGAAGGCTAGGCCAGCTTGGCGTTGGTTGTCCAAGTTTAAGGTGGTAGGCTGGAATCTTAGGTAAATCCGGGATTTCAAGGCCGAGAGCTGATGACGAGTTACCCTTTGGGTGACGAAGTGGTTGATGCCATGCTTCCAAGAAAAGCTTCTAAGCTTCAGGTAACCAGGAACCGTACCCCAAACCGACACAGGTGGTTGGGTAGAGAATACCAAGGCGCTTGAGAGAACTCGGGTGAAGGAACTAGGCAAAATGGCACCGTAACTTCGGGAGAAGGTGCGCCGGTGAGGGTGAAGCATTTACTGCGTAAGCCCATGCCGGTCGAAGATACCAGGCCGCTGCGACTGTTTATTAAAAACACAGCACTCTGCAAACACGAAAGTGGACGTATAGGGTGTGACGCCTGCCCGGTGCCGGAAGGTTAATTGATGGGGTTAGCTAACGCGAAGCTCTTGATCGAAGCCCCGGTAAACGGCGGCCGTAACTATAACGGTCCTAAGGTAGCGAAATTCCTTGTCGGGTAAGTTCCGACCTGCACGAATGGCGTAACGATGGCGGCGCTGTCTCCACCCGAGACTCAGTGAAATTGAAATCGCTGTGAAGATGCAGTGTATCCGCGGCTAGACGGAAAGACCCCGTGAACCTTTACTATAGCTTTGCACTGGACTTTGAATTTGCTTGTGTAGGATAGGTGGGAGGCTTTGAAGCGTGGACGCCAGTTCGCGTGGAGCCAACCTTGAAATACCACCCTGGCAACTTTGAGGTTCTAACTCAGGTCCGTTATCCGGATCGAGGACAGTGTATGGTGGGTAGTTTGACTGGGGCGGTCTCCTCCTAAAGAGTAACGGAGGAGTACGAAGGTGCGCTCAGACCGGTCGGAAATCGGTCGTAGAGTATAAAGGCAAAAGCGCGCTTGACTGCGAGACAGACACGTCGAGCAGGTACGAAAGTAGGTCTTAGTGATCCGGTGGTTCTGTATGGAAGGGCCATCGCTCAACGGATAAAAGGTACTCCGGGGATAACAGGCTGATACCGCCCAAGAGTTCATATCGACGGCGGTGTTTGGCACCTCGATGTCGGCTCATCACATCCTGGGGCTGAAGCCGGTCCCAAGGGTATGGCTGTTCGCCATTTAAAGTGGTACGCGAGCTGGGTTTAGAACGTCGTGAGACAGTTCGGTCCCTATCTGCCGTGGACGTTTGAGATTTGAGAGGGGCTGCTCCTAGTACGAGAGGACCGGAGTGGACGAACCTCTGGTGTTCCGGTTGTCACGCCAGTGGCATTGCCGGGTAGCTATGTTCGGAATAGATAACCGCTGAAAGCATCTAAGCGGGAAACTAGCCTCAAGATGAGATCTCACTGGGACCTTGAGTCCCCTGAAGGGCCGTCGAAGACTACGACGTTGATAGGTTGGGTGTGTAAGCGCTGTGAGGCGTTGAGCTAACCAATACTAATTGCCCGTGAGGCTTGACCATATAACACCCAAGCAATTTGCTGACCCTTCTTTATAAATGAAAAGGGGCACCAGATTGCGGTGTGTGAAGACGATACAAGTCGAAAATTCGAAACGAAACACACAAATCTATCGCATACCCATTCGCTGGAGCGTGAACCGTAAGGTAAACGACCTGGCTACCGAATTTCTTGACGACCATAGAGCATTGGAACCACCTGATCCCATCCCGAACTCAGCAGTGAAACGATGCATCGCCGATGGTAGTGTGGGGTTTCCCCATGTGAGAGTAGGTCATCGTCAAGATTAAATTCCGAAACCCCTATCTGCGTATGCAGGTAGGGGTTTTGTTTAAGTAGAAGTCACCAATTTTGCTGGCACGTTACGTTGTAACGGGCTGGTCACAGAATTTCTTGACGACCATAGAGCATTGGAACCACCTGATCCCATCCCGAACTCAGCAGTGAAACGATGCATCGCCGATGGTAGTGTGGGGTTTCCCCATGTGAGAGTAGGTCATCGTCAAGATTGAATTCCGAAACCCCTGTCTGCTAACGCAGACAGGGGTTTTGTCGTTATGGGCTCACTAATCGCTCAGAAACGCCATCGCCAACCAATGGAATCTTTCCGTAAATACAACCAAGCCAGCTCCCGGATTCAGGCGCTGGCTTTGAGGAGTGATTAGAACTGGTAGCTCACTGTCGCGGCGACATTGCGTTCTTCGCCCAAGTAGCAGAAGTTCAGGCTGGCACAGGAGGCCACGTAGGACTCATTCGTCAGGTTGTTCGCATTCAGGCGAACATCCACACCCTTCAGCCCTACTTTGCCTAAGTCGTAACCAACAGACGCATCAAACAACGTGTAGGCCGGCACCTTCATGGTGTTTTCCGCGTCGGCCCAGCTATAGCCGACATATCGCACACCACCACCCAATCGCAGACCATCGAGTGCCGCGCTGTCGAACGTGTAGTCAGCCCAGAACGAAGCCATGTGCCGTGGCGCCTGGGTCGGCGAGTTACCCTTGTTCTCGATTACGTCGGTGGACGTACTCAAGGTGCTGATCATCGACTTTGCGTATTCGATGTCGGTGAAGGTGTAGCTGCCGAGGACTTTAAGGTTGTCAGTCACCTGCATGTGCGCCTCCAGTTCCAGGCCCTGGGAGCGGACAGCACCTACGGCGCGATAGAAGTTTTCCTGCGGCAGTTTGGTCGCCAGGTTTTCCTGATCAATGCGGAACAGCGAGGCGGTGAACAGGTTGTCGGTGCCCAGCGGTTGGTACTTCAGGCCCACCTCCCATTGCGTACCATCGGTCGGTGCCAGGGGATTACCCGCACTGTCCGAATAGGAGTTCGGGTTGAACGACTCGGAGTAGCTGATGTAAGGCGCAATGCCGTTATCGAACAGGTACAACGCCCCGGCGCGCCCCGTCAGCTTGGTGCGTTTGTCACTGATTTCGGTGCCGACCGCCCGGTCGGTTTCAGCCAGCCGATTCTCATCGGACGTTTCCACCCAGTCCTGGCGCAGCCCGAGCGAGAAGCGCCACTTATCCATCTCGATCAAATCCTGGAGGTACACGCCGGTTTGTTCCAGGCGACGCAGATAGCTGGTCGGACTGTAGAACTCGATATCGGAATTTCCATACACCGGGTTGAACGCATCAATAGGGGCAAGACCACCGCTGGTCCAGTCGACCACGGTTTTGCGACGCTGGTAGTCCGCACCCATCAGTACGGTGTGTTTGGTTGCATCGGTGAAGAACTCTGCTTGCAGCATGTTATCGACAATGAATGCATGAAGTTTCTCGTCGCCACCGGTGTAATAACGATTCAACTCATTACTGGTCGGTGTGGTCCAGCCATAGGCATAGACCTGATCCAGCTTCACTTTGGAGTCGAGGTAACGGAAGTTCTGTCGTGCCGTGAAAACGTCGTTGAAGCGATGCTCGAACTGGTAACCGAAGGACTGCTGATCACGCTGGAAGCCATCAATGCTCGGTTCGCCCTCGAAGAAGTGCGGGGAAATTCGATTCCCATTGCGCTGATGAATGGTGCCGTCGGCCGGCACGCCACCGTGATAACCACCGTCTGGATCGTGCTGCAAATACGCTTGTAGGGTCAGCGAGGTGTCTTCGGTGAAATCGATGCTCACCGTAGGCGCGAGGGCGAAGCGTTTTTCTTTGTTGTGATCGAACTGTGTGTCGGACTGATCCGCCAGCCCTGTCAGGCGATAGGCTACGCGTTTGTCGTCATTCACCGGGCCGCTGAAGTCGAAACCCATGCCACGCTGACCCTGAGTGCCCACCGTAGCTTGAACCTGATGATAGGCCTCATACAGCGGCCTCTTACTGGTCAGCGCTACCAGGCCGCCGGGTGAGCTGCGACCATAGAGCACCGATGACGGCCCTTTGAGGATATCGAGGCGCTCCAGAAAGTACGGGTCTACCTGCATGGTGCTGTAGGTGCCACTGTCCCCCATGGACTTCAAGCCATCCAGATAGATGTTATCCACCGAACCATCGTTGAAGCCGCGCAGCGCCACGTAGTCATAGCGATGGGTTGCGCCATAAGGATTGGTCAACACGCCGGGGGTGTAACGCATGGCCTGGGAGACGGTTTGCGAACCTTGATCGTCCATTTGCTCGCGGGTTACCACCGAGACGCTTTGCGAGGTTTCCAGCAACGCCGTACTGGTCTTGGTGGCGATCTGGCTATGTGTCGCGTTGTAACCGTCCATGCTGCCCAGCGCATTACCGAGGGCAAAGCCTTTGATGTCGGTGGTGGGCAATGCCAGCGCTTCGGTTTCGGCGACCGGGCGCAACACGTAGCTGTTGCCATCCTGACTCACGGCCTCCAGACCCGAACCGCTGAGTAAACGTCGCAAAGCCTGATCTGCCGAATATTCGCCCTGCACGCCGGGTGACTGAAGACCCCCGGTTTGCGAAGGCGTCGTCGACAAGGTAATCCCCGCCTGACGCGCAAACTGGTTGAGCACATCGCTCAATGGGCCTGCGGCAATGTTGTAACGGTGGCTGCTGACCTCGCTGCCCGCTGCCGCTACGCCCAGTGTGGGCAACACGCCGACACCCAGCGCGGTGGAGAACAGCGCAGCGCGTACGGCGTAGCGCAGGGCGCCTGAATCGGCGGCGAAATGAAGAGGGTTCTTACTGGTGGCGCGCACAGTCATTGTAGGTTTCCGTAGGAAGTCGCTGAGGTCAGGATTGAAGTGCTTACTGACTAAGCCGGACTTGCCCGCAAAACCCGCCAAAAATAATTCAGGCCTGTCGCTCCAGCGTCACCCACCAGCGAGTGCGGTAGCGCAGTTGCACCGGCAGGGTTTGCGGCAGGATGGCCAGCAACCTGTCGGTGTTCTCCAGTCGGAAAACCCCGGACAGCCGTAAGTCGGCAATGTCCGCTGCGCACGTCAGATAGCCGTGGCGATAGCGCCCGACTTCATCCAGGAAATCCCCCAGCCGCATATTGCGAGTCACAATCAGCCCGTCGACCCAAGCGCCGGCATCCATGTCCAGCGGCGGCGCCAGCTTCGCCTGGTGATGATCGATCAGATAACTCTGCCCGGCCTGCACCTGAGTCGGCGTGCCATCGGCGGCAAGCGGTGAATGTATGAGGACCATGCCGCCGGTAACGCTGAGCCGCGTGCAGTCGTCGTCCTGCCGCAGGATGAAACGTGCCCCCACGCCTTCATACACACCCTGGCGACTGTGTACCCGCAGCGGTCGATCAAACGGAGATCCTTCGTCGATCCCGCCGCACGTTACGATGATTTCGCCGCGAGTCAGTTTGATCAGTCGCTGCTGCGCGTTGTAATCCAGATCCACTGCACTGGCGGTGTTGAGTTCCAGTCGCGTGCCGTCGGGCAATTGGAAACCGCGCCGTTCGCCCGTGGCGGTGGCGAAGTCGGCGGTCCACTGTTGCCAGCCCACTGCATCTTTGCCCAGCCACGTCGCCGACCCTATCAGCAACGCTCCTGACAGTAGCTTCAAGGCCTGGCGGCGTCCCAGTCCCTGGGCGCTGTTTTCCAACGTATTGAAGGCCACTTGAGCACCGGGCACTGCCCGCAGGTTGCTGCTCAACTCGGCTTGCAGCGACTGCACCCGTTGCCAGGCCAGTTCGTGTTCATGATGTTCGGCCCGCCAGGTCTCGCATTGCTGGCGTAGCCTGGCATTAGCCGAGTTGTTACGCAGACGCAGCAGCCAATGGATGGCTTGTTTGACGACCTGCTGATGCGGTTCCCCGCGTCGATTCAGCGACAAGTTATCCACAGGCATCACGTTTCATACCGCAGCACGTAGCAGTGATACAGCGCGTCGGCCACATAGCGTTCCACCGATCGCAGAGACAAACCCATCTGTTCGGCGATGTGTTTGTGGGTAAGCCCTTCGCATTGCGCCAGCAGAAACGCCTGACGCACTTTCGGCTTCAGGCCTTCGAGCATGCGCGCGATGCTTTCCAGCAACTCAAGTACCAATGCCCGCGCTTCGACGCTCGGGGTTTCGGACTCGGGCAAATGGGCGATGGTTTCCAGGTAGGCGCGTTAGATTTCTTCACGGCGCCAATGGTCGATCACCAGCCCACGGGCGATCGTTCGAAGAAAGGCGCGGGGAGCCTTGAGCTCCAGGCGTTCGGTTCTGTGCAGCAGCCGCACAAACGTGTCCTGAGCCAGATCCGCCGCATCGGCTGCATTACCCAAACGCGCGCGCAGCCACGTGTTGAGCCAACCGTGATGGCTGCTGTAAAGCGCCTGTACTGCAAACTCAGGTGAGGACATGGATGCGACAGCCCGAACATCACAAATGATAATTAGTCGCATTGTCATCAAGGGTCCGGGAATTTGCAACAGCCGGACAAACAGTCGCCACTCCAAAAAGGCTGATCAGGCGCTTTGGCACGCCGTTCGGCGGGTATCTGACAGGAATGCCGACCATTTCGTACAAACGCCTAAGTTTTCTCCGGTTTGTGCCGACAGCCTGATGAGACATGCGTGCACCAAAGTAGAGCGGCTCCAGAGTCCTGCCTGCGCTGTTACATGGAATGTTGCATCCCGGAACGCATCCCCACTTTTTGCATAAGAAGTCCCATGAAATGAATCTCAAATTCAGCCATAAAATCCTTCTGGCCGCCTCCGGCGTCGTGGTGCTGGCTTTTGCGTTGTTCACTTTGTACAACGACTATCTGCAGCGAAACACTATCCGTCAAAACCTTGAATCGAGCGTCCAGCAGGCCGGCGACCTGACCGCCAGCAGCGTGCAGAACTGGATGAGCGGCCGCGTGCTGGTGCTGGAAAACCTCGCGCAAAACGTCGCCCATCAAGGCGCCAATGCCGACCTCCCGGGGCTGGTCAATCAACCGGCCCTGACCTCGAACTTCCAGTTCACCTACGTAGGCCAGGCCAACGGCGTGTTCACTCAGCGTCCGGATGCGAAGATGCCGGACGGTTACGATCCGCGTCAGCGTCCCTGGTACAAACAGGCCGTGGCTGCCGACAAGACCATGCTGACCCCGCCTTACATGGCCGCCGTCGGTGGCCTGGTGGTGACCATCGCCCTGCCGGTGAAAAAGAACGGCGAGTTGCTCGGCGTGGTCGGTGGTGACCTGAGCCTGGAAACCCTGGTGAAGATCATCAACTCGGTGGACTTCGGTGGCATCGGTCATGCATTCCTGGTCAGCGCCGACGGTCAGGTGATCGTCAGCCCGGACAAGGACCAGGTGATGAAAAACCTGAAGGATATTTACCCGAACGCCGGCGTGCGCATCGAGAAGGGTAATCAGGAAGTCACCCTGAACAAGCAGGACCGTATCCTTTCGTTCACGCCGGTCAGCGGTTTGCCGAATGCCGAGTGGTACATCGGTCTGTCGATCGACAAGGACAAGGCCTACGCGCCACTCAGCCAGTTCCGCACTTCTGCGCTGATCGCGATGTTCATCGCCGTCACGGCCATTGCCGTGCTGCTGAGCCTGTTGATCAACGTGCTGATGCGTCCGCTGACCACCATGAGCCGTGCGATGCAGGACATCGCTCAAGGTGAGGGCGACCTGACCCGACGTCTGGCCGTGGAAAGCAAAGACGAATTCGGTGAGCTGGGCGGTTCTTTCAACCAGTTCGTTGAGCGAATTCACGCATCGATTTCCGAAGTGTCGTCGGCCACCCGCCAGGTTCACGACCTGTCGCAGCGGGTGATGGCTTCGTCCAACGCCTCGATCGTCGGCTCCGACGAGCAAAGCGCCCGCACCAACAGTGTCGCCGCGGCGATCAACCAGTTGGGCGCCGCCACCCAGGAAATCGCCCGCAACGCCGCCGATGCTTCCCAGCACGCCAGCGGCGCGAGCGAGCAGGCCGACGACGGTCGTCAGGTGGTGGAGAAAACCATTCTGGCGATGACCGAGTTGTCGCAGAAAATCAGCCTGTCCTGCACGCAGATCGAAACCTTGAATGCCAGCACCGACAACATCGGGCACATTCTGGATGTGATCAAAGGCATCTCCCAGCAGACCAACTTGCTCGCACTCAACGCGGCCATCGAAGCAGCCCGCGCCGGTGAAGCCGGTCGTGGTTTTGCGGTGGTGGCGGACGAGGTGCGTAACCTCGCTCACCGAACTCAGGAATCGGCGGAGGAGATCCACAAAATGATCACCTCGCTGCAGATCGGTTCTCGCGAAGCAGTGACCACGATGAACGCCAGTCAAGTCTCCAGCGAACAGAGCGTTGAAGTGGCGAACCAGGCTGGTTTGCGCCTGGTCAGCGTGACCCAGCGCATCGGCGAAATCGACGGCATGAACCAGTCGGTGGCTGCGGCGACCGAAGAGCAGACGGCGGTGGTGGAAACCCTCAATGTCGACGTTAACCAGATCAACCTGCTGAACCAGCAGAGCGTGGCCAACCTCAATGAAACGTTGAAGGATTGCGATGCGTTGTCCCTGCAGGCGAACCGGTTGAAGCAGTTGGTCGACAGCTTCAAAATCTGATCAAACGATGTAAAAGAGCCCGCTGTGGAGTCATCCACAGCGGGCTTTTTCATGCCTTACGCAAACAGCTTCAGCACATTACTCATCGAATCATCAGCAAAGCCCTGCACGAAATCCGTGAACCCCGGCAATGCCTCGGCGCTGCCTTGTACGGGTTCGGCGATGATGGTCCAGGTCGCTCGGGATTTGTCCGCCCCCAGCGGTTCAACACTCATCGCCGCCCACAAATTGGCCACGCCCAAGGTGTTGTAAATCGTGGTCCAGGTCATGTTCAGCGCCTGGTCATCCCGGGAGTTGAGTTGCTCGACCACCAGGTTGCCGTCCTTGAAGAATTTCTTGCGCAGGGACGACACGCCTTCGCCGGTCATCTCGATGTGCGACAGCGCCGGAATGAATTGATCGAAGCCGGCGAAGTTACCGACCACTGCCCAGACCTTCCTGGCATCGGCGGGCACTTCCACCGAGGACTCCACGTGGCAGCCTTGCGGATTTTTGATCAGGGTGTCGGGTTGTAGGGTTTTCATGGTTTTGCTCCGGTTGAGTGAATCAGATGAAGTTGATTTCTTTGAGGTAGTCGCAGCCGCGACGCAGCAGCGCCGGGGATTTTTCCGGGTAATGCGCGCCCATCTGCCGCACGCCCGCCTGAGCGTTGGCGTGGCCGATCATTGAGATGTCGCCGATGTCTTCCTCGAAGCCGTTGAGGTAGAAACCGAGCACGCCAAACAACGCGTTGTCGCTGTCGACCCGACCCAGTTGCTGCTGCCAGTCGGCGACGCTGACCATGGAAAACTCCCGACCTGCCTCACGGAATGACGCGACGTAGTTGTCCCAGCTCAGAGGCTCGGGGTTGTGCAGGTTGAACACCGCTTTTTCCGCTGAATAACGGCTGGCATGGAAGGCGATGAACCGGGCGAGAAAGTCCACCGGCATCAGGTCGAAATTCAGCGCGAACTCCGGCACCTGGCCGAGCTGGATCGAGCCTTTGAGCATCAGCATCAAGCGATTCTTGTGCGGCTGGCAGACACCGGTGAGGCTGTTGAAACTGATGTTGCCGGGACGATAAAGATTGACCCGTACGCCACGTTCGCGAGCCCGTTCGAGGATTCGCTCACCGACCCATTTGGACAGGTTGTAGCCGTTCTTGATGTAGATCGGCGGGGTCTGCGCGGCGGGCAATTCCAGCACCCGGCCATCGGCGGAAATCGTGCTGGAAGCCGAGAGCGTCGAGACGAAATTGAAGATCTTTTTGCTGCGCCCTTCGCACAACCGAAGGCACTCGAAAATCGGCTCGACGTTGTCCCGCGCCAGCGACTCGTAATCGAGTACGTGATTGACGTTCGCGGCGTTATGCACCAACGCGCCGAACTGCCGATCCAGTCGCTCGTAAACATCCGCTTCGAGCCCCAATGACGGACGCGTGATGTCCGCCGCGTAGACCCGCACCCGGCTCAGGTCCAGATGCTCCAGGCGGTTTTCTCGCAACGCATGGGCAAACCGCTCGGCCGCCGATTGCCCGCCGCCATCGCGCACCAGGCAGGCGACTTCGCTGGCGCCCCAGGCGAGCAATGCTTCGACGATGTGCACGCCGACAAAGCTGTTGGCGCCGGTCACGATCACCTTGTGCACATCGCCCATGCGGTTGACTGGCAACGGCTGGATATCCAGTTCGCGGAAGGCATCGGCCAAGGCCTTTTCGCTCAATACCTCTTCGGTGCCGGAACCGCGCACCAAGGTCGCCAACTTGGCGATGGTCGGCAATTCGATGAAGCGGTTAATCGAGATGCTGCGACCAAATTCTTCACGCAAACGTAAAAGCATGCGCGACAGCAGGATCGAGTGGCCGCCCAGGTTGAAGAAACTTTCATCGGTGGAAATATCGCTGGCCGGCAGCTCCAGCAGCTCAGCCCAGATCTCCAGCAGCAGCGCCTCGTCGGCACTGGCGGGCAAGCGCCGCAGCGTGTTTTCGGACACATTCACGGGCATTGCCAGCAGCGCCTTGCGGTCGACCTTGCCGTTGCTGGCGAACGGCATGCTCGGCAGTTCGGTCCACGCTGTGGGCTGCATGTAATCCGGAAGAAACTGCATCGCATGAGCCTTCAGGGTTTCGCGAGCGGTGCCGGGTTGATCCTCCTGAGGCTGCGCGAGGAAGGCCAGAATCCGTCGATGGCTGTCGATGACCACCGCCACCTGGCGGTACAACTGACTGTCACGCAGGCAGCGTTCGATCTCTTCCGGCTCAACGCGAAAGCCGCGAATCTTCACCTGATTGTCTCGTCGCCCGCACAGCTCGATGCCATCGCGGGTCCACTTCGCCATGTCGCCGGTGCGGTAGGCGCGCAGGCTCTGGCCATTGGGCAGGTTCAGGTTCAGATAACGTTCGGCGGTCTGCTGCGGGTTGTTCAGGTAGCCCAGGCACACACCCGGCCCGACGATGTACAACTCGCCGACGGTTTGCTCGGTCACCGGTTGAAAATCCTCGTCGAGAATCAGCACCTGACTGTTAGCGATAGGCGCGCCGAGGGTGCGATTGCTGTCGCCGGTACGCAGTTGCCGCGCGGTGATCAACACCGTCGCTTCGGTGGGGCCATAGAGGTTGTAGAGGTTGCCCTGACGGGTGAGCTGCTCGATGACGTAGGGTTCGCAGACATCGCCACCGGTCATCACGTGATCGAGGCATTGCAATTGATCCAGCGGCAGGATGCTCAACAACGCCGGCGGCAAAAAGGCGTGGCTCAGTTGTCGATGGCGGATCAGCTCGACCAGTTGCAACGGATCGCGGCGCTGATCGTCGCCGGGCACGATCAGCTCGGCGCCCTGGAGTAGGGTCGGGAAGATATCGATCAGTGACGAGTCGAAACTCAACGACGAAAACTGCAGCACCCGACTCTGCTCGCTCAGTTGTACATAGTCGGCGTACCACGCGGTGAAGTGCGCGAGGTTGGCCTGGCTGAGCAACACGCCTTTGGGATGGCCGGTAGTGCCCGAGGTGTAGAGCGCCATGCACGGCGCCTCTGGATCGGGTCGCTGGCGCATCAAGGGTTGATCGAGATCGACATCACCAATGTCAATGCGGCTGATGTCGAGCCCCGGCATGTGCGCCGCAAGCGGATGTTCACCGTCATGCAGCAGCAACACGGCCCCGGCGTTTTCCAGAATGTACTGCTGACGTTGCAGAGGATGGCTCGGCTCCAGTGGCAGATACACCGCGCCACTGCCAAGAATCGCCAGAATTCCCGCATACAACGCGCTGCATTTTGGCAGGCAGATCCCGATCACCAACGGCCCCTGATGCTGCGCGAGCAACGGTTGCAAACGTTGCTGGATGGCGCGGCTGTGGGCGTGCAAATGCCGATAGCTCAGGGACGTGCCGGCAATGTTCAGCGCGGGTCGCTCGGCACACTGGATGAAGCGCTGCTCAATGCGCTCGATCATCGGGATTTGACTGAGCGCCAGCAGCGCGGGCGCCGCCGTGAGGTTGAGTCGATGGAAAAACGCCAGGCTCTCCAGATAGAGCAGGTTTTCCACGTGCTCGAAGCGAACGGGAGCTGCAGGTTCGGCCAGCAGAAAATAGTCGGCATCGCGAGAGAACCGGCTGACCAGTAGCGCCACGTGATCGACCAGTTCTGCCACAGCCCGCAGGCGCAATGCCTGACCGTTGCCCGAAGGTTCGTCGGTGATCGGCACGCGAGTGAACAGTTTCGAACCGTAGTTACACAGCAAATCCAGCGGCGGCAGGTCAGAAACTCCAGGCTCACCGATACCCAGTTGCAGCGTCAGGCGCGGTGCATTACCGAAGTCTTGAATCGGCAGGCTGGCGTCGTCGATCAGCAAGTCAGCGCTAGCCAACGGCTGCTCGTCGACGGCTGTCAGGCGCACCAGAGAATGACCGTGTTGTTCAAGTTCCAGCGCCAGGTCGGTCAGGGCCTGGCTTTGTCCAATGAGCAGAATGTCGAGACGTCTCATGATGGGCTCCTCGTTAAACCAGGTAATCGCTGAGGGCGTCTTGCACGCACGGCGAATCGAGCAGCGAACTGCTGCGGAAAAACCGCACGATGTTGGCGACCAGCGGGTGATGGCGATTGATCGGGAAGGCCAGCCCCGACACTTCGCTCTTGAGGGCGTGGCGTGCGGCGTCGCTGATCTGCAAGGACTCGATCAGGCGAAAGTCGAACGACTTCTGGATGTCGTTGGTCAGGTAATGGCCGATGAACACCGGCAGGATCCGGGCGATGCATTGGCGGTCGTCCTCGCTCGCGGTGTGCCAGTAGATGCGCACCAGCCGCGCCCAGAACCCGGAGTGGCGACCTTCGTCGAGCAAGTGGTCGGCCATCAGGCCCTTGATCGACTGCTTGACCGTGTCGTCCTTGGCGAACGCCGCGACATCGCCGGTCACGGTGTTCTCGGCGATGGCCACGCAGATCAATTCCACGGCGCTGCGCAAGTGTTCCGGCGCGAGCGCCACGGCCGCTGGAATGGCCCGGCTGAGTTCGATTTCGTCCGGCAGTTCGATGGGCGTGATGCCGGTCATGGCGACGGTCTGTTGCATGAAATCCATGGCCACCAGCGCGTGGTAATCCTCGTCCACCACCACGGTCATGGCGTCGTAGCGGCAGGCGAACGGGAAGGCCACGGCGAAGCGATTCTTGGCGATACTGCGGGCCGTCTTGTCGACGATTTCGGTTTCGAAAATCACCACGTCGTTGATGAACTTGTAGAGCGTCTGCACCAATGCAAAGTCGCGCTGTTCCGGGCATTCACGCAGGAAGGTTTCGCTCAGCACCAACGGTTGGCGGCTCAACGGGTAGATCAGTTTGTCGTCGTTCTCAAGCACTCGCCGGGGACGGGTACGGATGGTCGCGCGGCTTTCCCAGGCGTCAGCAAAAGATTGGTAGTCGGCGGCGTTCATGCGTTCACCTCGGCAACCGGTTCGCTCATGCTCAGGCGCAGGCCGTCCCACAACGCGATGCGGCTTTCCACGGCAGCGAGGGCGCTGGCGTAGACGTCTTCTTCGCGTTGCGCATCGCCATCGACCAGCCGGGCGAGGAGTTTTTCAGCGGCGGGGCCGTGGTCTTCGGAATCGACTTCGATGTGCCGTTCGAGGTAGTAACGAAAGGTCGGCGCCTGTTCGATGCCGATGCCCCAATCATCAAGAATTCGCTGGAACATCTGCGGGATGACGCTCTCGCGACCATGCAGAAATGCCGCCGCAACACTGTGCCCCGGCGCATGCAACGCGGTGTGCAACGTATTGCGCACGAACTGCGCTGCTGCCGGATCAACGTCCACGCTTTGCAGCGCCACGTCATAGCTCACGCCTTCTTTTTGCAGCGCGACGAAGCGTTCGACCACCGCCGTGCTGGCGCCGACTTCACGCATCGCATCCAGGTACAACTCGAAATGGCTGTAGTGACCCTGGGCTGGGCGATCATCAGACTCTTCACCCAGTACGATCTCGTTGATCAAACGCGCCGCCTGCGGATCTCGCGGTGGCAGCCAGGGCAAACGAACGCAGGTCAGTTCCTGTTGCAGGCGTTTGGTCAGCGACATGAAATCCCATACCGCAAACACATGGGTTTCCATGAAACGTTGCAATACCGGCATCGAGTTGATTTCGGAAAAGATCGGATGAGCGCTAAGTTCTGCTTTCTTCTGGGTGAGACGGTCTTTAGTCGATTTCATGGGCGAGCCTATAAATGAGTTGGATATGCCGTTACGGTTTAATGAATAAGCGATCGTTAGTTAGAGCTTTCTGCTGACGAGCGCAGGCCTCAAACGAATTGATATGGGTAAGTTGCAATGCGTCGTTGTGTGACGGTCTGGCGCCCGTATTCAAGGCGGCGGAGAAAAACTAATACATGAATAAAGTGTCGGGCAAGTTATTTTTATATTATTTGAAAGTTCAACTTTTTCGCGCGCGACAAGTTCCAATAAAACTTTTGATTTGAGTTTTATTTGGATGTGGTTACTCCTTCCGGCTTATATAAGTCAGAATTAAAGTAAAGAGTGAATGCCTCACTCGAAGCAACTTTCTAGTTGAATTTCTGAAGTGGTCAGAGGGGGTGGAAGTTGACTGGGATCAACGCAGGTTCTTCCTTTCCCGTGGCAAGACTCCTTCCGTAGGTTCTTGGTGCGGAGACTGCTCCGCTAATGCGGTGCGTCACCCGTTCATTGTTCGTTGGCAGCCCAAGAGTGAGCGTAAATCACGACAGCCGCTATCACCGGCGCGTTATCGACGCGGAGTCGTTGTGGGTTTTGAGAGGGGTAAATCGAGGGCGGGGCTTTGGAGAGGGGCGCAGCGCAACGCGGCAAGCGAGAACGAGCAGTTCAATCTGCTCGCTCAGGCTTGCCGGGGCGGTTTATCTGGAGGTTTTTTTGTTCAGCGCTTCGGGGCTGTTGAGGTAGCGGGTGATGACCTCGACGCCCCGGTTGAGGTGTTGTTCGAGCAATTTCACCGCGCGCTCGACGTCCCGGTCTTCGACGGCCCGCAACAACGCCCGGTGGTCTTCCTGGGACAGTTTGCCCAGGCCCATGGCTTCGAGGTTGAAGCGCAGGAAGCGCTCCTCTTCGTTCAATCCGTCTTCCACCAGCCTCAACAGCCGTTGGTTCGGCGCTTTGCAGTACAGCGCCATGTGGAAAAGCCGATTGAGCCGGCCGATTTCGGTGTAGTTGTTTTCCGTTTCCAGTTCGTCGATGTAGCGGGCGGCCTGTTCGAGATCCTCATCAACGAGCAACGGGATCGACAGGCGCAACGCTTCTGATTCCAGCAGGATGCGCAGCGCGTAGGTTTCCACGGCATCGCCCTGGACCAGCGGTGCAACCACTGCACCTTTGTGGGCGATGACATTGAGCAGCGCCTGGGCTTCGAGCTGGCGCAAGGCTTCGCGCACCGGCATGCGGCTGACACCGAAAAGATCGGCCAAATCTTGCTGACGCAGGGCGGTGCCGCAGGGAATGCGACCGTCGAGAATGGCTGAACGCAGGGTCTCTTCGATCACCGAGCGTGCCAGGTGAGCGGGAATCGGCCCGTTGACCTTGATGCTGTTCAGAGGATTGGGCTTCTGTGTCACAACTACGCACCCTGTTTGACTGAGTTAAATTTGGATCCAAGGGGACACTAGTGACTGCCTGACTGGTTGTCAAACGGACAAAAGATCGCCCTGCCGTGGCCTCGATGCTTTTTATTGCGCCTGCCATACAAAGTTTAGCGCGCCGGCAGTGATCTCACCGTGCCATTGTTTTTTACCGGACTAACCTGCACCATCGACCGATTTCCATCTGCCTGATCTGGATACCTCGCATTGGCGGTATGTTTCGCGATCCCTCGGACGTTGCGCTGGCTGTGCTGCGCGTTGCTGCTGGCCGGCGTTATGCTGGGCGGGCTGCATGCCGATTGGGATTTTTCGCTGATCAGCCGTCGTGCGCAGGCATTGTACGGGCCATTGGGCGAAGGACAGCCACGCATTGATGCCTGGCAGCATTTATTGGTCACGCAAAAACAGGTCGGCGAGCTGGAACAGCTTAAAGTGGTCAACCAGTTCTTCAACAAACAGATGCGTTACGAGGAAGACATCGATCTGTGGCACGAGGTCGATTATTGGGAAACACCCATCGAGGCCCTTTGGAAGGGCGCCGGCGACTGCGAAGATTATGCGATCGCCAAGTATTTCAGCCTGCGTCGTCTCGGCGTCGCCAGTGACAAGCTACGCATCACTTACGTCAAGGCCTTGCGCCAGAATCGGGCGCACATGGTGTTGACCTACTACTCAAGCCCCGAGGCCATGCCGTTGGTACTCGACAGCCTGATCGATGCGATCAAGCCGGCCAGCCAGCGTACCGATTTGCTGCCGGTCTACTCTTTCAATGCCGAAGGGTTGTGGTTGCCGGGCGCCAAGGGCAACAAGAAGGTCAGTGACACCAAACGCCTGTCTCGTTGGCAGGATGTGTTGAAGAAAATGCAGGCCGAAGGTTTCCCGGTCGAGACGACTAATTAGGAGCACGCGCTCAGATGTCTTTGTTCAAACAACTGTTGATCGCTATCTGTCTGTTCCTGGTGATCGCCTTCACCGGTAGCTTCGTGGTCAGCCTGGAAAGTTCGCGCACCCAATACGTCAATCAGTTGCGCTCCCACGCTCAGGACGCCGCGACGGCATTGGCGCTGTCCCTGACACCGAACATCGACGACCCGGCGATGGTCGAGTTGCTGGTCAGTTCGATCTTCGACAGTGGTTATTACGCGAGTATCCGCGTGGTCGACCTCAAGACCGATCAGGCCATCGTCGAGCGCAGCGGCATTCCCGCGGTGAACAACGTGCCGGACTGGTTCGTCAAAATGATCGGCCTGGAAGCGGCCGGTGGTGATGCCCTCGTCAGCCGTGGCTGGGAGCAGGCGGCGCGGGTCGAGGTGGTCAGCCACCCGATGTTTGCGCTGGCCAAACTGTGGCAGAGCGCGCTGGGCAGTCTTGGCTGGTTGCTGATCTGCGGTGCGGTGAGCGCGGTGCTCGGCGCGCTGTTGTTGCGTCGGCAACTGAAGCCGCTGGATTACATGGTCAAGCAATCCCACGCCATCGCTCGCCGCGAATTCCTCAGCCTGCCGCAACTGCCGCGCACGCCGGAACTGCGGCGTGTCGTGCAGGCCATGAACCAGATGGTCGAGAAGCTTAAAGCGCTGTTCCAGGAACAGGCCGAGCGCAGTGAAAAACTGCGGGCCGAGTCCTATCAGGACAACCTGACGGGGTTGGCCAATCGTCGTTATTTCGAGATGCAATTGAACGCCCGAGTGAGCAACCCGGAGCAGGCGAGTTCCGGTTATTTGCTGCTGTTACGGGTCAGGGATCTGGCCGGGTTGAACCAGCGGTTGGGCGGTCAACGTACTGACCAGTTGTTGAAAGCGGTTGGCGAGCAGTTGTCCCGAGAGTGTGCCAAATACCCGGAAACCCTGAACCTCGTAACGCGGATTCGTGGCGGTGAGTTCGCCGTGCTGGCGCCGGGGCTGGTACGCGAAGAAGCGCTGCAACTGGCGCAGAGCCTCGACAGTGCCTTGGCGAGCCTGCACGCGACGGGCGCCACCGATGTGCCCTCGGTGGCCTCGATCGGGCTGGCGCCGTTTGTGTATGGCGACTCCCCGCAAGCGGTGCTCGGGTTGGGCGATCAGGCATTGGCTCAGGCGGAAGGCCAGGGCGATTCGAGTTGGGCCTGCCTGGATCACAGCGCGTCGGCAAGCGTCGGCGACGACCATCATGCCTGGCACAACTTACTGGAACAGGCGTTGAATCAGCGGCGTTTCGAGCTGTATTTCCAGCCGGTGGTGGCCGCCCAGGACACGCAGTTGGTGCTGCATTACAAGGTGCTGTCGCGTTTGATCGACGATGAGGGCCAGACCATTCCCGCCGGGCGCTTCCTGCCGTGGCTCGAGCGCTTTGGCTGGACCGCGCGCCTGGACCGGCTGATGTTGGAGCGGGTGCTTGAACAGATGGCTGGGCATGAGGAGTCGCTGGCGCTGAACCTGTCTTCAGCCACGCTGGCCGATCCGCAGGCATTGAATAAAGTCTTCGAAATCCTGCGTCAGCATTCGGATCTCGGGGAACGCTTGACCCTGGAAATCGGCGAGGAGCAGTTGCCGGAACAAGCCATGCTCGAAGAGCTGACGCGACGCCTGCGTGAACTCGGGTTCTCCCTGAGCCTGCAACGCTTTGGCGGGCGCTTCAGCATGATCGGCAACCTGGCGCGGCTTGGGTTGGCGTATCTGAAGATCGACGGCAGTTACATCCGCGCGATTGACCAGGAGAGCGACAAGCGCCTGTTCATCGAGGCGATTCAGCGGGCGGCGCACAGTATCGATTTGCCGTTGATTGCCGAGCGGGTCGAGACGGAAGGGGAGCTGATGGTGATTCGGGAGATGGGGTTGTATGGGGTTCAGGGGCAATTGTTTGGTGAGCCGAAGCCTTGGCAGTAACCCACTGATCGTTCCCACGCTCTGCGTGGGAATGCAGCCCGTGACGCTCTGCGTCACATCAGTGTCAGACACAACGCCAGCGGTGAGGCTGGAACGCGGAGCGTCCCGAGAGGCATTCCCACGCAGAGCGTGGGAACGAACGGCGTCCGGCGTTAGATCAACCCCGTCTCATCATCATCGATCAATTGACTCAACCCGCCCAATGCCTCACGGGCCTGGGTCCGGTCCATCAGCTTGGCTTGTGCGGCCTGCGGCAGGTCGGTGACGCGGATCACGCCTTTGCTGGTCAGCACCTGGATCAAGTCGTCGAGTACCCGGATCATTTCCAGGTCGCTCTGCTTGAGCTGCTTGAGGCTGGTTTCAACCACTTCGTGGGCATACCAGGCCTGGATTTCATGGTGGTCGGCGGGCAGTGTTTCCGTGGCCTCGGCGTAGGCTTCGGCTTCCACGCGCACTAACTGACCTTGGGCATCGCGTTGCACGTAGAACATTGAACATCCCTCGGAAATGGACCCGCGTCATGCTGTCAGCAGCATAGGCCAACTGGACGCGAGTATGCGGTGCGGCGACGAAATCGTCACCGGGGGTTGGGCGCAAAAATAACGGCCACCCCATAAGGGTGGCCGTTTTTCGTTGGATCAGCTGTTGCTGTGATCGATTTTGATGGTCGGGTCGCTACCGGCAATCAACGAGTTGATGCTGGCGCTGGACCAGTTGTTGCCTTCCAGTTTGATCGTCACATCGGGTTGCGCCGCTGCGGCGTCAGCGCCGTTGAACTTGCCGGCGGAGCTGACTTGCAAGGACGAAACGCCATCCACGGTGGTGATCTTCAGGAAGTTGTCGATGGTGCTGCCGCTCTCGTTCTGCAACAGATCACGCAGGTCGATGCGATCACCTTCACTGGCCTTGAAGTCCTTGATCACGTCGGTGCCGGTGTCGCCTGCTTTCCAGACGAAGGTGTCGGCGCCCGAGCCGCCGATCAGGATATCGTTGCCCTGACCGCCCATCAGCGAGTCGTTGCCGCTGCCACCAAGCAGGATGTCATTGCCCTTGCCGGCGTCAAGGAGGTCGTTGCCACCCTGACCGAAGAGAATGTCATTGCCGGTACCGCCCAGCAGCGAGTCATTGCCGTCATGCGCCCCGGACACATCGAACGCGGTGTAGTGCTCGGTGATGAACTGATGCACGTTGCTGGTGGTGACTTTGCTGACGTCCACGCCGGTTTGCTGGGCAACGAACGCCTGCATCGCCTGATAACCCTCACCGGCGACACCGTTGAAGCTCACCAGATCGCCGAACAGGATGTCGTTGCCGTCACCGCCATTGACCGTGTCGGAACCTGGTTGCGTCGCTTCGGTGTGACCGATGATCGAGTTGGCCAAGTTACTCGGATCAATGTTGGTTTGCGGCGTATCGTCCGAGTCGTATGGTCTCAGGTCGGTAAGGGTGACGCCCTTGTTCAGACCAATGGCTTCAACGTTGGACACATTGCTCAGCAGCGCAAAACTGGAAGTGGAGTTATCGACAATCGTCTGATCACTGCCGCTGCCCGTCGTGTAGGACAACTCGTAAGTACCATCGCCCTGCGCGTGAACGGTACCCACGTCACTGGCTTTCCAGTTCTTGGAGCCGTTTAAGGTGTACAGCGTCGCATTCCCGTCCCTGTCGATGGTCAGTTTGTGAGTACTGTCGATTGTCGTGGAGAAGGTGTCTCCCGGCTTGTAATTGCTGGTTTTCACCACGTCATCGAGCTTCACGTTGCCGTACAGCGTCGGGTTGGTCTGTTCGCCACTCTGGTAGTAGTTCGGCTGGCCGTCGGTGATGAAGTACGTGAGGTTCTTCGCCCCGGTGTTGGCCACGGCGTCAGCGCTCTGGAACCAATTGGCCGTGGTTTTGAATACATCTTCGTAGTTGGTCACACCGCCGGACGACATCGAGTCCAGTACCGATTTGAGCTCGGTCAGGGCGTTCGGATCGTTCAGGTTGACCGATACCGACTTGTTGACCTGGGTATCGAAGTCCACCAGGAAGATATTCACCGTCCCCGAGTTGCCGCCCATGCTCTGCTTGAGCGTGTTGAACACCGACGTCAGTGAGTCCTTCGCAGCCTTGACCGAGGCGTCGCTCATACTGCCCGAGCTATCGACCATGAATGCGATGTTGTAATTGGTGCCCGGCACCACGGTCAGCCCGCCGATGTCGGCGATCATGATGTCGTTGCCGCCAGTGCCGGTTACGGTGTCATCAGCCGCCGTGGCGGTGATGGCGTTGTAGACCGCCGGATTGATCGTGATCGGAATCTGTGTCGAATTGCTGGCCGAGTCACCCTGGCTTTCGGTCGAGACTGCCGTAACGGTCAGCGTGTTGGTACCGGTGGCGTAGGGTGCCGGGGTGTAGCTCAACTTGCTCACATCCCAGCCGCTGAGGTTGACGACAGCGTTACCGGTCGTGCCGGTGAAGGTGTGCGTGCCATCGGTCAGGGTTGCACCTGCCGGGATGCCGCCGATGGTGGTGATGGTCTGGGTTTCAGAACCATCAGTGTCCGGCGACGTTACCTTCAGGCCCAACGCAACGCTGCCGTTCTCGGCCACCTGGGTAGTGGTGGCGGTTACGGTCGGTGCATCTGCGACCGCGGTCACATTGATATCCAGGGTGGTGCTCGAACCGGTGCTGGTGGTGTAGGTCACAGTCGGAACGTTGCCGCTCCAATTGCTGGCCGGGGTGAAGGTGTAAGCCCCGTTCGCCGCCAGCACCAAGGTGCCGATGTTGGCGATGATCGCTGTGGCGCCTGCGGTGTACTCGGTGCCACCCACCGTGAACTTGGCCACGCTCAGGACGTTGTCCACATCGCGGTCATTAGTCAGTACGTTACCGGTAGCGATCTTGTCCTCGAGGACTGTGTTGATGTCAGCAGTCAGCACACTCGGGTCATCGACCGGGGTGACGCTGATATTCAGGCTCGAGGTGTCGTTGGTGCCCGAACCGTCGGTGACGGTGTAGCTGACCGTCGGGACCGTGCCGTTGTAGTTGGCGACCGGGGTGAAGGTGTAAGCACCGTTCGCCCCGATGACCAGGGTGCCGACGTTGGCGATGGTCGCTGTGCTGCCTGCTGTGTAAGTGGTCGCACCGACGGTGAAGTTGAGCACGCTGACCGGGCCATCGACGCTGCTGGTATCGGTAAGGACGCTACCGGTAATGGCGGTGTCTTCCGGGGTGGAAACCGATTCGTTGGCGTCGATGAAGCTGTCGTCGACCGGAGTGACGCTGATGTTCAGGGTCGAAGTGACGTTGCTGCCGTCACCATCGGTGACGGCGTAGCTGACCGTCGGCACCGTGCCGTTGTAGTTGGCGGCCGGGGTGAAGGTGTAGTCGCCATTGGCAGCAAGCACGAAGGTGCCGACATTGGCGATAGTCGCGGTGCTGCCCGCAGCGTAAGTGGTTGCACCGACGGTGAAGCTGACCACGCTGACCGGGCCATCGACGCTCGACGTCCCGTTAAGAACGCTGCCGCTGACAGGGGCGTCTTCGCTGGTGGTCACGGTTTCGCTGATGTCGGTGAAGCTGTCGTCGACCGGGGTAACGCTGATGTTCAGGGTCGAGGTGACATTGCTGCCGGAACCGTCGGTGACGGTGTAGCTGACCGTCGGCACCGTGCCGTTGTAGTTGGCGGTCGGAGTGAAGGTGTAGGCGCCATTGGCAGCAAGCACCAGGGTGCCGACGTTGGCGATAGTCGCCGTGGCGCCTGCCGCGTAAGTGGTCGCACCGATGGTGAAGTTAACCACGCTGACGTCGCCGTCAACGCTGCTGGTGCCGGTGAGGACGCTGCCGGTCACCGGGGCGTCTTCGGAGGTGGTCACGGTTTCGCTGACGTCGGTGAAGCTGTCGTCGACCGGGGTGACGCTGATGTTTAGGGTCGAGGTGACGTCAGAACCGGAGCCGTCGGTGACGGTGTAGCTGACTGTCGGTACCGTGCCGTTGTAGTTGGCGGCCGGGGTGAAGGTGTAGGCGCCGTTGGCGGCGAGCACCAGGGTGCCGACATTGGCGATGGTCGCGGTGCTGCCGGCCTGGTACTGGGTACCGCCAACCGTGAAGTTGACCACACTGACGTCGCCGTCAACGCTGCTGGTGCCGGTGAGGACGCTGCCGGTAACGGCGGTGTCTTCCGGGGTGGAGATGGTTTCGCTGATGTCGGTGAAGCTGTCGTCGACCGGGGTAACGCTGATGTTCAGAGTCGAGGTGACATTGCTGCCGGAGCCGTCGGTGACGGTATAGCTGACCGCCGGCACCGTGCCGTTGTAGTTGGTTGTCGGGGTGAAGGTGTAGTCGCCATTGGCAGCAAGCACCAAGGTGCCGACATTGGCGACGGTCGCGGTGCTGCCAGCGGCGTAGGTGGTTTCGCCGATGGTGAAGTTGAGCACACTGACTGGGCCGTCGACGCTGCTGGTACCGGTGAGCACGCTGCCAGTGACCGGGGCATCTTCGTCGGTGATCACGGTTTCGCTGGCGTCGATGAAGCTGTCATCGACCGGTGTAACGCTGATGTTCAGGGTCGAAGTGACGTCAGTGCCGGAACCGTCGGTAACGGTATAGCTGACCGTCGGCACCGTGCCGTTGTAGTTGGCGGCCGGAGTGAAGGTGTAGGCGCCGTTCGTTCCGATCACCAGGGTGCCGACGTTGGCGAGGGTCGCTGTGCTTCCAGCCGCGTAAGTGGTCGCACCGACGGTGAAGTTGAGCACACTGACCGGACCATCAACGCTCGACGTCCCGTTAAGAACGCTGCCGCTGACTGGGGCGTCTTCGCTGGTGGTCACGGTTTCGCTGATATCGGTGAAGCTGTCATCGACCGGGGTAACGCTGATGTTCAGGGTCGAAGTGACATCCGAGCCAGAGCCGTCAGTGACGGTATAGCTGACCGCCGGCACCGTGCCGTTGTAGTTGGGCGCCGGGGTGAAGGTGTAGGCGCCATCGGCCGCCATCACCAGGGTGCCGACGTTGGCAATAGTCGCCGTAGCGCCTGCGGCGTAAGTGGTCGCACCGACGGTGAAGTTGACCACGCTGACCGGGCCATCCACGCTCGATGTACCCGACAGCACATTGCCGGTCGCCAAGGTGTCTTCGTTAACCGTGACGGTTTCACTGGCATCGATGAAGTTGTCGTTGACCGGCGTGACGCTGATGTTCAGGGTCGAGGTAACGTTGCTGCCGGAGCCGTCGGTGACGGTGTAGCTGACCGCTGGCACCGCGCCGTTGTAGTTGGCGGCCGGGGTGAAGGTATAAGCTCCGCTCGCCCCGATCACCAGGGTGCCGACGTTGGCGATAGTCGCTGTGCTTCCAGCCGCGTAAGTGGTCGCCCCAACGGTGAAGTTGATCACGCTGACCGGGCCGTCGACGCTCGAAGTGCCGGACAGCACGCTGCCGGTGGCCACGGAGTCTTCGTTGACGGTGACGATTTCACTGACATCGGAGAAGTTGTCATTAACCGGCGTAACGCTGATGTTCAGCGTACTGCTCGAGCCGGTGCTGGTGGTGTATGTCACCTGTGGAACGTTGCCGTTCCAGTCGGCAGCCGGCTTGAAGGTGTAGTCGCCGTTGCTGGCGATGATCAGCGTTCCGACACCGTTAATGGTCGCAGTCTGGCCCGCCGTGAAGTTGCCGTTGACCCCGGTCACGTTGAAGCTGGTGACGCTCAGGACGTTGTCGACATCGCTGTCGTTGCCCAGCACGTTACCGGTCGCGTTGTGGTCTTCGTCGACCGTGATCTTGTCCGCCTGCAGCACGCTTGCGTCATCGACGGCACCGACGTGCACCACCAACGGCAGCGACGTGCTGGCGCTTGGGGCATCGCCGTCTTTGGCGGTGGCCGTGACAGTCAGGGGGATGTCGCCATTGAAGTTCGTCGGCGGTGTCAGCTTGAGCGTGGACAGGTTCCAGCCAGTAATGTCCACCGACGTCGAGCCGTCGGCAGCATTGAAGGTGTGGGTGCCGTCGGTGAGTCTGGAACCCGCCGGCAAGCCGTTCAGGGTGAGAGTGAGTGTTTCCGAACCATCGACGTCGTTGGTGTGGGCCTGGATGGTCGACAACAGGATCGCTTGGTCTTCAAGGCCCGAATTGAGCACCTGGGTGACATCGATGTTATCCAGCACGCCGCCCAGGCTGTTTCTGTCCCCGGCGCGGAACTCGAGTTTCTGGTTGCCATCGGCAGTGACCGGAATGTCGAAACTGTAGTGCTGCATGCCGGTGGTCGTGGTGTTCAAGGTGCCAATGAGTTGGTCGCCCCAGTACACATTGATGTGCGAATTCACCACACCTGCACGCGGTGCATAGTCGAACGACACGTTATAGGTGCTGCCGGCCTTGGCATCGATAGTGGTGTAGAGGTTGCTCGCATCGCCGGCGTTGCGCTCCAGTTCAATGACCTGGTTATCGCCGCCGGCACCATAGATGCTGGCCTTGCCGATTTCGACCATGCCACCTCTGTTGTCAGTGTGCCAAACGCCGTTGCCGAGCTGGCTGACATTGACGTCGCCATGGCCGTTGTTCAGCGCGACTTCCTGGAAGTCGGTCGAGACGACCGTACCGCCACCCGTCAGTGACAGGCTTGGGGTATCGGTTATTGGCGCGACGACAATGGTGCCGGTTGCCGAAGACGCAGAGGGCATGCCCTGGTTATCGGTCGAGTTGTAGGTGAATTGGGTGGTGCCACTCCAGTCGCCGGTAGGCTTGAAGTAAACCGTTGCGCCGTTGGCGGTTGCGGAGATGACGCTGCTGGCGGTCAACGCGATGGTCCCGGCAGCGTCAGCGTAAAACACACCATTGGCCGGCAGGCTGGTCAGGTTGAAGTGCCCGACAGTGCCGTCGATGTCATTGCCGCCAAGTTGCACGGCGATCAACTGATCTTCATTACCAGTGGCCGAGGAGGTGCTGGCGGTCGGAGCGTCGTTGACCGGGTTGACCTTGATGTCCAGCGTGCTGATGGAATTGGTGTTGGTGATATAGCTGATCTGCGGAGCGGTGCCATTCCAGTTCGCCGTTGGGGTGAAACTGTAATCGCCGTTGGCGGCGATAGTCACAGTGCCGACGCCGGCGATAGTCGCGACTTGACCCGCAGTAAAGGAACCGGTGACGCCTTGTACGGTGAATGTCGCGACACTCAGAGCATTGTCGACATCGCTGTCATTGCCGAGCACGTTGCCAGTTGCAACGTGGTCTTCATCGACAGTGTTGGTATCCGCGGTCAGGACGCTTTGGTCATCGACCGGGGTAACGCTGATGTTCAGGGTCGAGGTGACATTGCTGCCGGAGCCGTCGGTGACGGTGTAGCTGACTGTCGGTACCGTGCCGTTGTAGTTGGTTGCCGGGGTAAAGGTGTAGGCACCGTTCGTTCCGATCACCAGGGTGCCGACGTTGGCGAGGGTCGCGGTGCTGCCGGCCTGGTACTGGGTACCGCCAACCGTGAAGTTGACCACGCTGACGTCGCCGTCAACGCTGCTGGTGCCGGTGAGGACGCTGCCGGTCACCGGGGCGTCTTCGGAGGTGGTCACGGTTTCGCTGATGTCGGTGAAGCTGTCGTCGACCGGGGTGACGTTGATGTTCAAGGTCGAGGTGACGTCAGAACCGGAGCCGTCAGTGACGGTGTAGCTGACCGTCGGCACCGTGCCGTTGTAGTTGGCGGCCGGGGTAAAGGTGTAGGCGCCATTGGCGGCAAGCACCAGGGTGCCAACGTTGGCGATGGTCGCGGTGTCACCGGCCTGGTACTGGGTACCGCCGACCGTGAAGTTGACCACACTGACGTCGCCGTCAACGCTGCTGGTGCCGGTGAGGACGCTGCCGTTGACTGGGGCGTCTTCGCTGGTGGTTACGGTTTCGCTGATGTCGGTGAAGCTGTCGTCGACCGGGGTGACATTGATGTTCAGGGTCGAGGTGACGTCAGAACCGGAGCCGTCAGTGACGGTGTAGCTGACTGTCGGTACCGTGCCGTTGTAGTTGGCGGCCGGGGTAAAGGTGTAGGCGCCATTGGCGGCAAGCACCAGGGTGCCAACGTTGGCGATGGTCGCGGTGTCACCGGCCTGGTACTGGGTACCGCCGACCGTGAAGTTGACCACACTGACGTCGCCGTCAACGCTGCTGGTGCCGGTGAGGACGCTGCCGTTGACTGGGGCGTCTTCGCTGGTGGTTACGGTTTCGCTGATGTCGGTGAAGCTGTCGTCGACCGGGGTGACGTTGATGTTCAAGGTCGAGGTGACGTCAGAACCGGAGCCGTCAGTGACGGTGTAGCTGACCGTTGGCACTGTGCCGTTGTAGTTGGCCACCGGGGTGAAGGTGTAAGCGCCATTGGCGGCAAGCACCAGGGTGCCGACGTTGGCGAGGGTCGCGGTGTCACCGGCCTGGTACTGGGTGCCGCCAACCGTGAAGTTGACCACGCTGACGTCGCCGTCAACGCTGCTGGTGCCGGTGAGGACGCTGCCGTTGACTGGGGCGTCTTCGCTGGTGGTTACGGTTTCGCTGATGTCGGTGAAGCTGTCGTCGACCGGGGTGACATTGATGTTCAAGGTCGAGGTGACGTCAGAACCGGAGCCGTCAGTGACGGTGTAGCTGACTGTCGGTACCGTGCCGTTGTAGTTGGCCGCCGGGGTAAAGGTGTACGCCCCGTTAGCGCCGAGCACCAGGGTGCCGACGTTAGTGATGGTCGCGGTGTCACCGGCCTGGTACTGGGTACCGCCGACCGTGAAGTTGACCACACTGACGTCGCCGTCAACGCTGCTGGTGCCGGTGAGGACGCTGCCGGTCACCGGAGCGTCTTCGGAGGTGGTCACGGTTTCGCTGATGTCGGTGAAGCTGTCGTCGACCGGGGTGACGTTGATGTTCAGGGTCGAGGTGACATCGCTGCCGGAACCGTCGGTGACGGTGTAGCTGACTGTCGGCACTGTGCCGTTGTAGTTGGCGACCGGGGTGAAGGTGTACGCCCCGTTGGCGTCGAGCACCAGGGTGCCGACGTTGGCGATAGTCGCCGTGCTGCCCGCAGCGTAGGTGGTTTCACCGATGGTGAAATTGAGCACGCTGACCGGGCCGTCGACGCTCGAGGTGCCGGAGAGGACGCTGCCAGTCACCGGGGCATCTTCGGAGGTGGTCACGGTTTCGCTGACGTCGGTGAAGCTGTCGTCGACCGGGGTGACGCTGATGTTCAGGGTCGAGGTGACGTCAGTGCCGGAACCGTCGGTGACGGTGTAGCTGACCGTCGGTACTGGGCCGTTGTAGTTGGCTGCCGGGGTGAAGGTGTAGGCGCCGTTCGTTCCGATGGTCAGGGTGCCGACGTTGGCGATAGTCGCGGTGTCACCGGCCTGGTACTGGGTACCGCCGACCGTGAAATTAACTACGCTGACCGGGCCATCAACGCTCGACGTATCGGTAAGCACGCTGCCGGCCACTGGGGCGTCTTCGCTGGTGGTCACGGTTTCGCTGGCGTCGATGAAGCTGTCATCGACCGGGGTCACGCTGATGTTCAGGGTCGAGGTAACGTCAGAACCGGAGCCGTCGGTGACGGTGTAGCTCACGCTAGGCACCGCGCCGTTGTAATTGGCGGCCGGGGTGAAGGTGTAAGCGCCGTTCGTTCCGATGACCAGGGTGCCGACGTTGGTGATAGTCGCGGTGTCACCGGCCTGGTACTGGGTACCGCCGACCGTGAAATTAACTACGCTGACCGGGCCATCAACGCTCGACGTATCGGTAAGCACGCTGCCGGCCACTGGGGCGTCTTCGCTGGTGGTCACGGTTTCGCTGGCGTCGATGAAGCTGTCATCGACCGGGGTCACGCTGATGTTCAGGGTCGACGTGACGTCAGAACCAGAGCCGTCGGTGACGGTGTAGCTGACCGTCGGCACTGTGCCGTTGTAGTTGGCGGCCGGAGTAAAGGTGTAGGCGCCATTGGCGGCAAGCACCAGGGTGCCAACGTTGGTGATGGTCGCGGTATCACCGGCCTGGTACTGGGTACCGCCAACCGTGAAGTTGACCACGCTGACGTCGCCATCGACGCTGCTGGTGCCGGTGAGGACGCTGCCGGTCACCGGGGCGTCTTCGCTGGTGGTTACGGTTTCGCTGATGTCGGTGAAGCTGTCGTCGACCGGGGTGACATTGATGTTCAGGGTCGAGGTGACGTCAGAACCAGAGCCGTCGGTGACGGTGTAGCTGACCGTCGGCACCGCACCGTTGTAGTTGGCCGCCGGGGTGAAGGTGTAGGCGCCGTTCGTTCCGATGGTCAGGGTGCCGACGTTGGCGATAGTCGCGGTGTCACCGGCCTGGTACTGAGTACCGCCGACCGTGAAATTAACTACGCTGACCGGGCCATCCACGCTGTTGGTGCCGGTGAGCACGCTGCCGTTGACTGGGGCGTCTTCGCTGGTGGTCACGGTTTCGCTGATGTCGGTGAAGCTGTCGTCGACCGGGGTGACGCTGATGTTCAGGGTCGAGGTGACGTCAGTGCCGGAACCGTCGGTGACGGTGTAGCTGACCGTCGGTACTGGGCCGTTGTAGTTGGCTGCCGGAGTAAAGGTGTAAGCGCCATTGGCGGCAAGCACCAGGGTGCCGACGTTAGTGATGGTCGCGGTGTCACCGGCCTGGTACTGGGTACCGCCAACCGTGAAGTTGACCACGCTGACGTCGCCATCGACGCTGCTGGTGCCGGTGAGCACGCTGCCGTTGACCGGGGCATCTTCGGAGGTGGTCACGGTTTCGCTGATGTCGGTGAAGCTGTCGTCGACCGGCGTGACGCTGATGTTCAGGGTTGACGTGACATTGCTGCCGGAGCCGTCGGTGACGGTGTAGCTGACTGTTGGCACCGTGCCGTTGTAATTGGCGGCCGGGGTGAAGGTGTAAGCGCCGTTCGTTCCGATGACCAAGGTGCCGACGTTGGCGATAGTCGCGGTGTCACCGGCCTGGTACTGGGTACCGCCGACCGTGAAATTAACTACGCTGACCGGGCCATCAACGCTCGACGTATCGGTAAGCACGCTGCCGGCCACTGGGGCGTCTTCGCTGGTGGTCACGGTTTCGCTGGCGTCGATGAAGCTGTCATCGACCGGGGGCACGCTGATGTTCAGGGTCGACGTGACGTCAGAACCAGAGCCGTCGGTGACGGTGTAGCTGACCGTCGGCACCGCACCGTTGTAGTTGGCCGCCGGGGTGAAGGTGTAGGCGCCGTTCGTTCCGATGGTCAGGGTGCCGACGTTGGCGATAGTCGCGGTGTCACCGGCCTGGTACTGGGTACCGCCGACCGTGAAGTTGACCACGCTGACGTCGCCATCGACGCTGCTGGTGCCGGTGAGGACGCTGCCGTTGACCGGGGCATCTTCGGAGGTGGTCACGGTTTCGCTGATGTCGGTGAAGCTGTCGTCGACCGGGGTGACGCTGATGTTGAGGGTCGAGGTGACGTCAGTGCCGGAACCGTCGGTGACGGTGTAGCTGACCGTCGGTACTGGGCCGTTGTAGTTGGCTGCCGGAGTAAAGGTGTAAGCGCCATTGGCGGCAAGCACCAGGGTGCCGACGTTAGTGATGGTCGCGGTGTCACCGGCCTGGTACTGGGTACCGCCAACCGTGAAGTTGACCACGCTGACGTCGCCATCGACGCTGCTGGTGCCGGTGAGCACGCTGCCGTTGACCGGGGCATCTTCGGAGGTGGTCACGGTTTCGCTGATGTCGGTGAAGCTGTCGTCGACCGGCGTGACGCTGATGTTCAGGGTTGACGTGACATTGCTGCCGGAGCCGTCGGTGACGGTGTAGCTGACTGTTGGCACCGTGCCGTTGTAATTGGCGGCCGGGGTGAAGGTGTAAGCGCCGTTCGTTCCGATGACCAAGGTGCCGACGTTGGCGATAGTCGCGGTGTCACCGGCCTGGTACTGGGTACCGCCGACCGTGAAATTAACTACGCTGACCGGGCCATCAACGCTCGACGTATCGGTAAGCACGCTGCCGGCCACTGGGGCGTCTTCGCTGGTGGTCACGGTTTCGCTGGCGTCGATGAAGCTGTCATCGACCGGGGTCACGCTGATGTTCAGGGTCGACGTGACGTCAGAACCAGAGCCGTCGGTGACGGTGTAGCTGACCGTCGGCACCGCACCGTTGTAGTTGGCCGCCGGGGTGAAGGTGTAGGCGCCGTTCGTTCCGATGGTCAGGGTGCCGACGTTGGCGATAGTCGCGGTGTCACCGGCCTGGTACTGGGTACCGCCGACCGTGAAGTTGACCACGCTGACGTCGCCATCGACGCTGCTGGTGCCGGTGAGGACGCTGCCGTTGACCGGGGCATCTTCGGAGGTGGTCACGGTTTCGCTGATGTCGGTGAAGCTGTCGTCGACCGGGGTGACGCTGATGTTGAGGGTCGAGGTGACGTCAGTGCCGGAACCGTCGGTGACGGTGTAGCTGACCGTCGGTACTGGGCCGTTGTAGTTGGCTGCCGGAGTAAAGGTGTAAGCGCCATTGGCGGCAAGCACCAGGGTGCCGACGTTAGTGATGGTCGCGGTGTCACCGGCCTGGTACTGGGTACCGCCAACCGTGAAGTTGACCACGCTGACGTCGCCATCGACGCTGCTGGTGCCGGTGAGGACGCTGCCGGTCACCGGGGCGTCTTCGCTGGTGGTCACGGTTTCGCTGATGTCGGTGAAGCTGTCGTCGACCGGGGTGACGCTGATGTTCAGGGTCGAGGTGACGTCAGTGCCGGAACCGTCGGTGACGGTGTAGCTCACCGTCGGTACTGGGCCGTTGTAGTTGGCTGCCGGGGTGAAGGTATAAGCCCCGTTCGTTCCGATGACCAGGGTGCCGACGTTGGCGATAGTCGCGGTGTCACCGGCCTGGTACTGGGTACCGCCGACCGTGAAATTAACTACGCTGATCGGGCCATCAACGCTCGACGTATCGGTAAGAACGCTGCCGTTGACCGGAGCGTCTTCGGAGGTGGTCACGGTTTCGCTGATGTCGGTGAAGCTGTCGTCGACCGGGGTCACGCTGATGTTCAGGGTCGAGGTAACGTCAGAACCGGAGCCGTCAGTGACGGTGTAGCTCACCGTTGGCACCGTGCCGTTATAGTTGGCGGCCGGGGTGAAGGTGTAGGCGCCGTTCGTTCCGATGGTCAGGGTGCCGACATTGGCTAGGGTCGCGGTTTCACCGGCCTGGTACTGAGTACCGCCGACCGTGAAATTAACTACGCTGACCGGGCCGTCGACGCTGCTGGTGCCAGTGAGGACGCTGCCGTTGACCGGGGCATCTTCGGAGGTGGTCACGGTTTCGCTGACGTCGGTGAAGCTGTCGTCGACCGGGGTGACGCTGATGTTCAGGGTCGAGGTGACGTCAGTGCCGGAACCGTCGGTGACGGTGTAGCTGACCGTCGGTACTGGGCCGTTGTAGTTGGCTGCCGGAGTAAAGGTGTAAGCGCCATTGGCGGCAAGCACCAGGGTGCCGACGTTAGTGATGGTCGCGGTGTCACCGGCCTGGTACTGGGTACCGCCGACCGTGAAATTAACTACGCTGACCGGGCCATCAACGCTCGACGTATCGGTAAGAACGCTGCCGTTGACCGGAGCGTCTTCGGAGGTGGTCACGGTTTCGCTGATGTCGGTGAAGCTGTCGTCGACCGGGGTGACGCTGATGTTCAGGGTCGACGTGACGTCAGAACCAGAGCCGTCGGTGACGGTGTAGCTGACCGTCGGCACTGTGCCGTTGTAGTTGGCGGCCGGAGTAAAGGTGTAGGCGCCATTGGCGGCAAGCACCAGGGTGCCAACGTTGGTGATGGTCGCGGTATCACCGGCCTGGTACTGAGTACCGCCGACGGTGAAATTGACCACGCTGACCGGGCCGTCGACGCTCGACGTCCCGGTGAGCACGCTGCCGTTGACCGGAGCATCTTCGGAAGTGGTCACGGTTTCGCTGATGTCGGTGAAGCTGTCATCGACCGGGGTCACGCTGATATTCAGGGTCGAGGTGACGTCAGAACCGGAGCCGTCGGTGACGGTGTAGCTCACGCTAGGCACCGCGCCGTTGTAATTGGCGGCCGGGGTGAAGGTGTAAGCGCCGTTCGTTCCGATGACCAGGGTGCCGACGTTGGTGATAGTCGCCGTGCTGCCGGCGGCGTAGGTAGTCTCACCGACGGTGAAATTGACCACGCTGACGGGACCATCAACACTCGACGTACCGGTAAGCACGCTGCCAGTCACCGGGGCATCTTCCAGGCCGGAGACCGTTTCGCTGACGTCGATGAAGCTGTCATCCACAGGGGTGACATCAATGTTCAAGGTCGACGAGGCCCCAGAACCAGAGCCGTCAATGACGGTATAGCTGACCGTCGGCACCGTGCCGTTGTAGTTGGCCGCCGGGGTAAAGGTGTAGGCGCCATCGGCCGCAATGACCAGGGTGCCAACGTTGGCAATGGTGGCGGTCTGGCCAGCTGTGAAAGTGCCATTGACGCCGGCGATGCTGAAGGTGGACACGCTCAGGACGTTGTCGATGTCGCTGTCGTTACTCAGCACATTACCGATCGCAGGGGTGTCTTCTGCGATGGTTTGGGTGTCTGCAGTCAAAACGCTCGGATCATCGACCGCTGTCACGGTGAGATCCAGCGTGCTGGTCAAGCCGGTGTTGGTGGTGTACGTGACTTGCGGTACGGCGCCGTTGTAGTTGGCGTCTGGAGTAAAGGTGTAGTTGCCATTGGTGCCGATGGTCAATGTGCCGACGCCGACGATAGTCGCCGTCTGGCCTGCGGTGAAACTGCCGGCCATGCCAGCGATGGTGAAGCTGGTGACGCTGAGAAGCGTGTCGGCATCGCTATCGTTGTTCAGGACATTGCCGGTCGCGACGCTGTCTTCGGCCTGCGTGCCAGTATCAGCGGTCAGTACGCCCGGAGCGTTGGTGGCCGAGGTGTTCTGATTGCCGATATCGAGCGTGGTGGCTGTGGCAGTGGAATCAAGACCGTCGGTTGGGAAACCAATGGTCGGGTCCACCCGGCCAGCGGTTGCATCCAGCATCACGAAGCTGTGGCCGCCACCTGCTGCGCCGCCTGTGCCTGCAGCTGTCGGGCCGGCTGCGGTGGCTTCAAGATCGGTGGTCGGGTCGGCGCCGGCAACGATGGCTTGCTGCAGCTCTTCAACCGATGGTGCAGCTTGTGCAGTGGCTTGCGCAAGGTCAGCGCTGGAATCCGGCGCGCTGCCGCTCCACTGAGTGTCGCGGCCCAGGTCCAGGGTCCGGCCGTCAGCCAGCTCAAGCGTAACGGCGCCCGCTGCGCCGGTGTCTACCTGATCGCCGACAAACAACCGATCGCCTTCAACGAGTAAGCGGCGCACGCCCTCTGGGGACACCGCGAAAACCTGACCGACAATGCTTTTGACGATGGCCACAACACTGCTCATAAGACTCTCCGGGTGTCGCATTCAGTTGACTTCCATGAATCTGGCGGCGTGTTTGCCAAACAGTCTGGACGTTCATTCAAGATATAAGAGGCACAACTTTGACGCGGGTATTAGTCAATAAATTGGCTATATTTTTTCGATATAAACTTTATGCCAAACTATTGACCTCTTGCCCGCCATCCTAAACACTCGCTTCCGTAATGTCACATTGATATTTAAGTGCTGGCACGTGCCAGAGAGTGTGATGCAGTTCCAAAATGCAACTTTCCGACATACGGTCATTCCGGATGTCATCATCCGATGCAGCGGCACGATCTGCAGTGACTCAAGACAAGTAAATCCTGGAAATTCCAACCATGCGTTTGCACCTGCTCAAGGCTTTACCCTTCGCCCTTGCCGCCAGTTTCGTTCAGGCGCAGTCCCTACCGGAAGCCATGCAACAGGCATTGGATGTCCATCCGGAGATCCAGGCAGGCGTTAACAGTCGATTGGCCGCGGATTATCAATTAAAGGCAGCAAAAGGGGGATACCTCCCAAAGGTCGATCTGCTTGGCGGATATGGTCGCGAAGGCACTGACAACGTCACCACCCGTGGCGCCGGCAACAACAATCACTGGGAAACCCTGACTCGCAGTGAATCGAGCGTGCGGTTGTCGCAAATGGTTTTTGACGGTTTTGCGACGTCGAGTGAAGTGGGGCGTCAACAAGCCACCGTTAATTCCCGCGCTTACTCCTTGCTGGGCACCTCCGAACGCACCGCGCTCACCGTCGCCCAGGTGTATCTCGACGTGCTGACCCGCCGTGAGTTCGTGCGTCTGGCGACCGACAACCTGAAGAACCACGAACGGACTTTCGACCAGATCAAGTTGCGCACCCAGCGTGGCGTGGGCAGTGGCGCCGACCTCGATCAAGCCGAAGCGCGTATGGCCCAGGCTCGCAACAACCTGATCACCGAACAGACCAACCTGGCTGACGCCGAGACCAACTTCCTCAGCGCCGTCGGCCAGATGCCCGATCAGCTGGAGCGTCCTTCCGATTTCATGGCGCTATTGCCGGCCAACCTGAATGAAGCCCGGGCCCAGATGCTGGAAAACAGCCCTATCCTGCGTTCCGCCGAGTCGGACATCGCCGCTGCCGAGAAGCAGTACGCAGCCGCCAAGTCGACCTTCTACCCGCGTTTCGATGCCGAATTGGGCCGCTCTGCCGACAACGATATCGACGGCCAGAACGGTCACAGCAATGAATGGCAGGCCATGTTGCGCATGCGCTTCAACCTGTATTCCGGCGGCAGCAACAAGGCTGATCTGGAAGCCAAGTCTTACCTGTCCAACCAGGCACTGGACATTCGCAACAACGCCCTGCGTGTGTTGAACGAAGAACTGGGCCTGGCCTGGAATGCCTTGAACAACGCTAACGCCCAAGTACCGATCGCCCAGCAATATGTCGATCGCAGCACCAGCGTGCGTATCGCCTATCAGAAGCAGTTCAGTCTGGGTGAGCGCACCTTGCTCGACCTGCTCGACAGTGAAAACGAGCTATTCTCGGCTTCTCGCCGTCTGGCAGAGATCAAGAACATTCAGTTATTTACTCAGTACCGAATCAAGGCGACCATGGGCGAGTTGCTCAAAAGCCAGGGAGTGGTGGCACCGTTGGCATCCGTTGTGCAGAACGACGTGAAGCCCAAGGTTCAACTGCCCGGTATGAACTGAGCAGAACCTTCATTGTTCAATTGTTAGCCAAGAGTGCCGAGCGTGGAATCAGAAGTCAGTCGAGTTCAACTCATTCATGATCCACGCGCGCTGCACGACGATCCATTACTGGACGGCTTGCTGGCTCTTTGCGTCCTGCATCAGAAACCGGCCAGCGCCGCGATGTTGACCACCGGCCTGCCGTTGCCCAAGCAGCGCCTGAGTGTTGAACTGCTGCCCCGCGCAGCCGCTCGCGCCGGCCTGCAAGGGCGGGTGCTGGTGCGCAAACTGGAGCAGATTCCGGCGATTGCCATGCCGGCGCTGTTGCTGCTCAAGGATGGTCGCAGTGCCGTCCTGCTTGGTTGGCACGGTGACGACCAGGCGCGCCTGCTGCTCAGCGAAAGCGATGGCGGCGAAAGTGTCGTCAGCCGCGAACTGCTGGCCGATGACTACATCGGCAAAGTGTTCTTCGCTCAACCCCAACACAAATTCGACGTCAATCACGGCACGCTGATCCCGCGCGCGCGCTCGTGGTTCCGTGACACCCTCAAGCGTTCGCGCTGGCTGTACGCCGACGCCATCGCCGCCAGTTTCCTGATCAACATCATTGCCATGGCCGCGCCGCTATTCGTGATGAACGTCTACGACCGCGTCGTGCCGAACCAGGCCGAATCGACCCTGTGGGTGTTGGCCATCGGCATCACCGGGGCTTACCTGTTCGACCTGATCCTCAAAAGCCTGCGCAGTCTCTGCCTCGACCTGGCCGGGAAGAAAACCGACCTGATCATCTCGGCCACGTTGTTCGAGCGCATCGTCGGCATGGCCATGAAGTACCGCCCGGCGCGGGTCGGCAGCTTTGCCCAGAACATCCATGAGTTTCAGAGCCTGCGCGATTTCCTGGCTTCGCTGACCCTCACCAGCCTGATCGACCTGCCGTTTACGCTGCTGATCTTCATGGTCATCGCAATTCTCGGCGGGCATCTGGTGTGGATTACAGTGCTGGCGTTTCCGATTGCCCTGCTGATCGGCTATGCCTTGCAGAAGCCGCTGGTGGCGACCATGGAGCGAACCATGGCGCTGGGCGCCGAGCGGCAGTCGAGCCTGATCGAAACCCTCGCCGGCCTGGACGCAGTGAAGGTCAACAACGCCGAAAGCGAACGCCAATATCAGTGGGAGCAAACCATCGGCACCCTCAGCCGCCTCGAGCTGCGGGTGAAAATGCTCTCCGGTCTGGCAATGAACATCACCTTGCTGATCCAGCAACTGGCCGGGGTGATCATGATCGTCTTCGGCGTGTACCAGATCATCGACGGTAACCTGAGCATGGGCGGTTTGATCGCTTGCTACATGCTCAGCGGCCGCGCGCTCAGCCCGCTGGCCTCGTTGTCCGGCCTGTTGACGCGTTACCAGCAAGCGCGGGTGACCATGGTCTCGGTCGATCAGATGATGGAGCTGCCGCAAGAGCGCAACTTCGATGAACGTCCATTGAGCCGCAATGTGCTGCAAGGCGCCATCGAATGCCGGCAGATGAACTTCACCTACCCGAACCAACAGAACGCGGCGCTGAAGAACATCAACCTGACCATCAAGCCTGGCGAGAAGATCGGCATCATCGGGCGCAGCGGCTCGGGGAAAAGCTCCCTGGCCAAACTGCTCGTTGGTCTCTACCAGCCGGACGATGGCGCCCTGTTGGTGGATGGCGTCGATATCCGTCAGATCGACGTCAGCGAATTGCGCCACAACATTGGCTACGTGGCCCAGGACATCCAGCTGCTGGCCGGCACCCTGCGCGACAACCTGGTGTCGGGCGCGCGCTATGTCGAAGACGAAATGGTGCTGCAAGCTGCCGAACTGGCCGGCGTCCACGAATTCGCCCGCCTGCACCCACAGGGTTATGAGCTGCAAGTGGGCGAGCGTGGGCAGAACCTGTCTGGCGGTCAGCGCCAGAACGTCGCCCTGGCCCGTGCGTTACTGCTCAACCCGCCGATCCTGCTGCTCGACGAGCCGACCAGCGCCATGGACAACACCGGCGAAGAACGCCTCAAGCAACGCCTCGCGGTGGTGATTGAAAACAAAACCGTGGTGCTGGTAACGCACCGGGCTTCGCTGTTGTCGCTGGTGGATCGTCTGATCGTCATTGACCGCGGGCAAATTCTCGCCGACGGCCCGAAAGCCGCGGTGATGGAAGCGTTGAAAAAGGGGCAGATCAGTGTTGCTTAAGTCGGGTTTAAAGAATTCGATCGGCCGTTATTTCAAAGGCTCCGATTCGCTGCATGGCCAGCCACTTCCCGAGGTCAACAAAGCGCTGATCGAAGACGCCCCGCGTGTGGTGCGGCTGACCATCTGGGCGATCATTGGCTTCTTCGTGTTCCTGTTGCTCTGGGCCAACTTCGCCGTGATCGACGAAGTCACCAAGGGCGATGGCAAGGCGATTCCCTCGTCCAAGATCCAGAAAATCCAGAACCTGGAGGGCGGCATCGTCTCCGAGTTGTTCGTGACCGAAGGGCAGATTGTCGAAGCCGGCGCGCCGCTGATTCGCCTGGACGACACGCGATTCGCCTCCAACGTCGGCGAAACGGAGGCCGATCGGCTGTCGATGTTGCTGCGAGTCGAACGCTTGAGCGCGGAAGTCGATGACCGCCCGCTGAACTTCCCGGCGGATGTACTCAAGGCCGTCCCCGGTCAGGCAGCCAGCGAGGAGTCGCTGTACATCAGTCGCCGTCAGCAGTTGCACGATGAAATTGGCGGTTTGGAGGAGCAGTTGATCCAGCGTCAGCAAGAGCTGCGCGAGTTCACTTCCAAGCAGTCGCAGTACCGTAACGGGCTCGCGTTGCAGCGTCAGGAAATCAACATGTCCGAGCCGTTGGTGGCCCAGGGCGCGGTATCGCCGGTTGAAGTGCTGCGACTCAAGCGCGCCGAGGTTGAAACCCGCGGGCAACTCGACGCGACCACCCTGGCCATTCCTCGCGCCCAATCGGCGATCAAGGAAGTGCAGCGCAAAATTGACGAGACTCGTGGCAAATTCCGCAGCGAAGCACTGACTCAACTCAATGAAGCACGCACGGATCTGAACAAGGCCCAGGCCACCGGCAAGGCGCTGGAAGACCGGGTCAGCCGGACGCTGGTCACCTCGCCGGTGCGCGGCATCGTCAACAAATTGCTGGTCAACACCATTGGCGGCGTGATCCAGCCGGGCAGCGACCTGGTAGAAATCGTGCCGCTGGACGACACCTTGCTGGTGGAAGCTAAAGTTCGCCCGCAAGACATCGCCTTCCTGCATCCGGGGCAGGAAGCGACGGTGAAGTTCACGGCGTATGACTACACCATTTATGGTGGGCTGAAGGCCAGGCTCGAGCAGATCGGTGCTGACACCATCACCGACGAAGACAAGAAAACCACCTACTACATCATCAAGCTGCGCACTGATCGCAGCCATTTGGGCACGGATGAAAAGCCGCTGCTGATCATCCCGGGGATGGTGGCTTCGGTGGACATCATTACTGGCAAGAAGACTGTGCTCAGCTACCTGCTCAAGCCGATTATTCGTGCCCGCGCCGAAGCGCTGCACGAGCGTTAGATGTCGGCTGGGCCTCAAGAACAACACATCCAAAAAACATATCGTTATTCGCTAACGGTATTTAAATTTCAGTTCTTATACCTATAAAGTCATTCTCCTGCGTACCTGCCGACCAATCGGCGCGCCGCACGACACGAACCAACACGGGACCTCCGTGAGTTTCTTGATCGACGCGCGCGCCCTTGAGCGTGCCGTGCGTGGGAGTGATTTATGTCTGCAGCAACGGCTTTCCCAAGCGCCGCGAACATCGCGCCGCAAACCTTCGACATCCGCCCGTTCAGTGGCGCCGTCGGTGCCGAAATCATCGGCCTCGACCTGTCCCGCCCGATCAATGATCAGGACTTCGCCCGCATCCACCGCGCGCACCTGGATCATCACGTCGTGGTGTTCCGCGACCAGCGCATTACCCCCGAGCAGCAGATCGCATTTAGCCGCCGTTTCGGTGTGTTGCAGATCCACGTGCTCAAGCAATTCCTGCTGGCCGGGCATCCGGAAATTCTCATCGTTTCCAACATCATCGAAAACGGCCAATCCATCGGCCTCGGCGATGCCGGCAAGTTCTGGCATTCCGACCTTTCCTATAAAGAACTGCCAAGCCTGGGTTCGATGCTGCACGCCCAGGAGCTGCCGTCCGAGGGCGGCGACACGCTCTTCGCCGACATGCACAAAGCCTGGGACAACCTGCCCGAAGCGCTGCGCAAAGCCGTCGAAGGTCGCTCGGCCGCGCACTCCTACACCGCGCGCTACAGCGAGACCAAATTCGAAGGCAACTGGCGCCCGACGCTGACGCCCGAGCAACTGGCTCAGGTGGCTGAAGTGGTCCACCCGATTGTTCGCACTCACCCGGAAAACGGTCGCAAGGCGTTGTTCGTCAGCGAGGGTTTCACCACGCGCATCGTTGGTTTGCCGCAAGACGAAAGCAAGCAACTGCTTGATGAGCTCTACGCCCACAGCGTGCTGCCGCAAAACATCTACCGCCATCAATGGCAGGCCCACGACCTGGTGTTCTGGGACAACCGTTCGCTGATCCACCTTGCCGCAGGATGCCCAAGCTACCTGCGCCGCAAGTTGTATCGCACCACCATTCAAGGCGACGCGCCTTTCTGATTTGTCGGAGAACCTCTCATGTCCAAACGTCTTCCATTTGCACCGTTGGCCGCGGCCATCGGCCTGGGTTTCAGCCTGATCACCGGCAGCCTGGTGGCGCCGACCGTGGCCCATGCTGAAGGTGAAATCCGCATCGCCGAGCAGTTCGGCATTGTTTATCTGTTGCTCAATGTGGTGCGCGACCAGAACCTGATCGAGAAGTACGGCAAGCAGGAAGGCATCGACATCAAGGTCGACTGGACCCAACTCTCCGGCGGTGCGGCGGTCAACGATGCATTGCTCTCCGGTTCCATTGATATTGCCGGTGCGGGCGTCGGTCCGCTGCTGACCATCTGGGACCGCACTCACGGCAAGCAAAACGTCAAAGCCGTCGCGTCCCTCGGCAACTTCCCGTACTACCTGGTGAGCAACAATCCCAAGGTCAAAACCATCGCCGACTTCACCGAGAAGGACCGCATCGCGGTGCCGGCGGTCGGCGTGTCGGTGCAATCGCGCATCCTGCAATACGCGGCCGCCAAGCAGTGGGGCGACAAGGAATTCAATCGCCTCGACAAGTACACCATCGCCGTTCCGCACCCCGACGCCACGGCGGCGCTGATTGCCGGCGGCACCGAGTTGACCGGGCACTTTTCCAATCCGCCGTTCCAGGATCAGGAACTGACCAACCCTAACGTCCACGTTGTGCTCAATTCCAATGACGTGCTCGGTCCGAATTCGCCAACGGTGTTGTTCGCTACCGAGAAATTCCGCGACGAGAACCCGAAAACCTATAAGGCGTTCGTCCAGGCACTGACCGAGGCGGCCGAGTTCGCCCAGAACGATAAAGGCGCGGCGGCGGACACGTACATCCGCGTCACCAAGGCGAAAATCGACCGCGCTGCGCTGCTGAAAATCATCGATAACCCGCAGTTCGAATTCAGCGTCACGCCGAAAAATACTTACCCGCTGGCCGAATTCCTTTATCGCGTTGGCGCGATCAAAAACAAACCGGATTCGTGGAAGGACTACTTCTTCCAGGACGCCAAACCGCTGCAAGGGAGCTGACCGAGATGAACGCCCCTTTGCAAGGCCACACGGTCAGCAAACCGATCGCGCCAGCCCAAGCGCTGCTGTCGGTCGACAACGTCAGCCTCGAATACCGCACGCCTCAGCGTGTGGTTCGTGCGACCCATCAGGTCAGCTTTGAAATCGATCCGGCGGACCGCTTTGTGCTGCTCGGTCCGTCCGGTTGCGGCAAATCAACGTTGCTCAAGGCAGTCGCCGGGTTCATCCAGCCGTGTGAAGGCGAGATTCGTCTTCAGGGGCAAACCGTTCATGCCCCGGGGCCGGACCGGATCGTGGTGTTCCAGGAGTTCGATCAACTGCCGCCGTGGAAAACCGTCAAACAGAACGTGATGTTTCCGCTGCTTGCCTCGAAAACCCTCAAGCGCAAAGAGGCCGAGGAGCGGGCGCTGCACTATCTGGACAAGGTCGGTCTGGCGGCGTTTGCCGATGCCTATCCGCATACCTTGTCCGGCGGCATGAAAGCGCGGGTGGCGATTGCTCGTGCATTGGCCATGCAGCCGAAAATCCTCTTGATGGACGAACCCTTCGCTGCCCTCGATGCACTGACCCGCCGCAAGATGCAGGAAGAATTGCTGCTGCTCTGGGAAGAAGTGCGCTTCACGCTGCTGTTCGTCACGCACTCCATCGAAGAAGCGTTGGTGGTGGGCAATCGAATCCTGCTGCTGTCGCCGCATCCGGGGCGGGTGCGGGCGGAAGTCCACAGCCATCAATACGACTTGCACAGCCTTGGCGGCGTGGCCTTTCAGGAGTCGGCGCGACGTATTCATCGGTTGTTGTTCGATGAAGGTCAGTCCCCGCAAACCGTGCGTGAGCTGGATTTCTCCGACATCCGCATCGCTTATTGAGCCATTGAGAGGAGTGCCCGATGAGCCTTTTATCATCCCCGCGTGAAGAATTTGAAACGGTGTTGCAGCCGCTGACGAGCGTGCCGCTGGAGCGTGAATTGCCGCTCGCTCAGCGTCTGTGGCAACAAGGCTGGTTACGCAAAAGCCTGATCCTGATTTTGCTCGCGGTCCTATGGGAGGTGGTTGCCCGCGTTCAGAACAACGACCTGCTGCTGCCGGGTTTTCTGCAAACCGGCAGTGCGCTGTACGACGGTTTGCTCAGTGGCGAGTTGCTGGGCAAGGTGTGGATTTCGCTGGTGGTATTGCTCAAGGGTTACCTGATCGGCATCGTCCTGGCATTTGCCCTCACCACGCTGGCGGTGTCGACGCAGTTCGGTCGCGATCTGTTGAATACGTTGACCTCGATGTTCAACCCCCTACCGGCGATTGCGCTGTTGCCGCTGGCGCTGCTGTGGTTTGGGCTGGGGCAGAACAGTCTGATTTTCGTGTTGGTGCATTCGGTGCTTTGGGCATTGGCGTTGAACACTTATGCCGGGTTTCTCGGTGTCTCGGAAACCCTTCGCATGGCCGGGCGCAATTACGGCCTCAAAGGCATGCGTTTCGTGCTGTTCATCCTGATCCCGGCTGCGCTGCCATCGATTCTCGCCGGACTGAAAATCGGCTGGGCCTTCGCCTGGCGCACGCTGATCGCCGCTGAATTGGTGTTCGGCGCTACCAGTGGCAAGGGCGGCTTGGGTTGGTACATCTTTCAGAATCGCAATGAGTTGTACACCGACAAGGTGTTTGCCGGGTTGGCGGTGGTGATCCTGATTGGCTTGCTGGTGGAAAACCTAGTGTTCAGCACGTTGGAGCGGGTGACGGTGAAGCGGTGGGGGATGCAGCGCTAAATTCTGTGGTGTCTGTTCCGGCCCCTTCGCGAGCAAGCCCGCTCCCACAGGGGATCTTCAGGGTTCGCAGATTTTATGTATGGCAAAAAACCATGTGGGAGCGGGCTTGCTCGCGAAGGGGCCAGTCCGGCCAACACATCAATTGAGAGATGTTTGCTAGCATTGCGTCTGAATCAATCCAGATCAGACACGAGTGCTCTGTATGCAACTCCCGGATATGAATTTGTTGGTCGCCCTCGACGCCTTGCTCGACGAGGGCAGTGTGGTGGGCGCCGCGCGGCGGATGAACCTCAGCCCGGCGGCGATGAGCCGGACGCTGACGCGCATTCGCGAGGCCCTCGGCGATCCGATCCTGGTGCGCGCCGGTCGTGGTTTGGTACCAACGCCCAAGGCGTTGGCGTTGCGCGAGCAAGTACGTGACGTGGTGGAGCAGGCCGCGCTGTTGTTTCGCTCGGCCGATGCGGTGGAACTGGGCACGTTGCGCCGTCGGTTCAACATTCGCGCCAATGACTTTTTCGTCGGTGTTTACGGTGGAAAACTCTTCGACACCCTGGATCGCCAGGCGCCGCACTGCGAGCTGCGTTTTGTGCCGGAAGGCGACGGCGATGACGAAGCGTTGCGCGAAGGGCGGATCGACCTGAGCATCAGCAATACCCGACCGCTGACTCCGGAAGTGAAGATTCAGAACCTGTTCTCTACTCATTTCGTCGGCCTGGTTCGCGAAGACCACCCGCTGTTCGATGAGGAGATCACCGCCGAGCGTTACGCCGGGTTTTCCCATATCAGCATGTCCCGTCGCGGCATCGCCCGAGGCCCGATCGATACCGCGCTCAACGCCTTGGGGCTGGAGCGGCGGGTGGCGGTGATTGCGCCGAGTTTCCATGCGGCGATGTTTGCCTTGCCTGATTCCGATTTGATTCTGCCGGTGCCCAAAGAGGCATTGCTGAGTGTCCAGCGCCTGGGCCTGAAGCTGCGGTCCTTCACGCTGCCGATTCCGCTGCCGACCCTTATGCTGACCCAGTCCTGGCACCCACGCTTCGACAAGGATCCGGCTCATCGCTGGCTGCGCGAAACCCTGAAAGCCTGTTGCGACGAGACGTGGCTGGCTTCGCAACCAAACTCAAGTTGATCACTGACCCCTGTGGGAGCGGGCTTGCTCGCGAAGGGGCCATCACATGCAACATCTATGGCGACTGATACACCGCTTTCGCGAGCAAGCCCGCTCCCACAGGGGTTTTGTATTACTGCATCAAACGCACTTATAAGCTGCCAATAAGTCAATTTTCGTAAGGCCTCGCGCTTCTTAAAATGCTTCGGTGTTCAAACCCCGGAGCTTGCAGTCATGACTTCCCTCACGGTCACGGCACCTCTCGCCGCGGCCAGCCCGACTGCCATCACGTCACCGGTCTTTGGTCCGCGGATCATCATCGGCCTGGTGGGCGTGTTGTTGGCAGTGCTGGTGTCGGGCCTGAACGAGATGGTGACCAAGGTTGCCCTGGCCGACATCCGCGGCGCATTGGCCATCGGCTACGACGAAGGCACCTGGCTGGTCGCCAGTTACACCGCGACCTCGGTGGCCGCCATGGCCTTCGCGCCGTGGTGCTCGGTGACGTTCTCGTTGCGGCGCTTCACCCTCTGCGCCATCAGCGCATTCACCCTGTTAGGCGCGTTGTGCCCGTTCGCGCCAGACTATGAAAGCCTGCTGGTCATGCGCACCTTGCAAGGCCTGGCGGGCGGCGCATTGCCGCCGATGCTGATGACCGTGGCGCTGCGTTTTTTGCCGGCCAACGTGAAGCTATATGGTCTGGCCGGTTACGCCCTGACCGCGACGTTCGGCCCGGGGCTCGGCACTCCGCTGGCCGGGATGTGGACCGAACACGTCGGATGGCAGTGGACCTTCTGGCAAATCATCGCACCGTGCCTGATCGCCATGGTCGCGGTTGCGTATGGCTTACCCCAGGACCCGTTGCGCCTGGAGCGCTTCAAACAATTCAACTGGCGCGGCTTGCTGCTGGGTTTTCCGGCGATCTGCATGCTGGTGATCGGCATTTTGCAAGGCAATCGACTGGACTGGTTCGAGTCGAGCCTGATCTGCGGATTGCTCGGCGGTGGGTTGTTGCTGTTGGTGCTGTTCCTGATCAACGAATGGTCGCAACCGCTGCCGTTTTTCAAGCTGCAGATGCTCGGCATCCGCAACCTGTCGTTCGCCTTGCTGACCCTGGCCGGGGTGTTGGTGGTGCTGCTGGCGGTGATCATTATTCCGTCCAGCTACCTGGCGCAAGTACAGGGTTATCGCCCGGTTCAGACCGCACCCATCATGTTGCTGGCAGCGCTGCCGCAGTTGATCGCACTGCCGTTGGTGGCGGCGTTATGCAACCTGCGTTGGGTCGATTGCCGCTGGGTGCTGGGGATCGGCCTGAGCATGCTGACGCTGTCCTGCATCGGTGGGTCGCAGCTGACGTCGGTGTGGATACGCGACGACTTCTATGTGCTGCAACTGCTGCAAATCTTCGGTCAGCCGATGGCGGTGCTGCCGCTGTTGATGCTCTCCACCGGCAGCATCAGCCCGATGGAAGGGCCCTTCGCTTCAGCCTGGTTCAACACCGTAAAAGGCCTGGCGGCGGTGATCGCTACCGGTGTGCTGGAGGCGTTGACCACCTCAAGGCTGCACTTCCACTCGATGATGCTGGTGGACAACCTCGGCAACTCACCCCTGGTCGACAGCGATAGCGCAGGCCTTGCCCACCGGCTGCATGAACAGGCCGTGGTGCTGACGGCCTCGGATCTTTATCTGTGCATGGCCGGTGTCGCGCTGGCGCTGATCCTGCTGATTTTCTGGCTGCCGACGCGGATCTATCCGCCGCGCGCGCCGACTTGAATGCTTCACTGAAACAGAAGGTTTTCATGACGACTCAATCAAAGCAAAAAGTGGCCGTTGGCATCGCCGCAGTAATGGCGCTCGGGGTGCTGGTGTATTGGCTGGCGCCCGGCCTGTTCGGCAAACGCACGCAACAGAACACCAATGACGCCTTTGTCTCGGCGGACTTCACCCTGGTGGTGCCGCGCGTGGCCGGGTTCATCAAGGAAGTGCTGGTGGAGGACAACCAGCAGGTCAAGGCCGGGCAGTTGCTGGCGTTGATTGATGACCGGGATTTGCGTGCCGCCGCCCAAGCGGCAGACGCCGAAACCCTGGTGGCCAGGGCGCAACTGCAAAATGCCCGTGCGACCCTTGAACGCCAGGCTTCGGTGATCGCTCAGGCCCAGGCCTCAGTGGTGTCGGCCAAGGCTGAAATGGCCTTTGCCGAGCATGAATTGAACCGCTACAACCATCTCGCCGGAGTGGGCGCCGGTACGGTGCAGAACGCTCAACAAGCGCGGACCCGCATCGATCAGGCCACCGCGCGGCTGGCTAACGTGACGGCGGTGCTGGCGGCGGAACGCAAGCAGGTGGAGATCCTCACCGCCCAGCGTGACGCGGCGGAAGGCGGATTGAAACGGGCGCAAGCGGCGCTGGAAATGGCCAGCTACGAGCTCTCCTACACACGCATCGTCGCGCCTCAGGACGGTATGGTCGGCGAGCGCGCCGTTCGGGTCGGCGCCTATGTCACGCCGGGGAGCAAAATCCTCGCGGTGGTGCCGCTTGCGCAAGCCTATGTGATCGCCAATTTTCAGGAGACCCAACTCACCGACGTGCAGCCGGGGCAGGGCGTGCAAGTGCGTGTCGACAGCCTCGGCGGCGAGGCGCTGCGCGGTCGTGTCGAGAGCATCGCACCGGCCACGGGCGTGACGTTCGCCTCGATCAAACCGGACAACGCCACCGGCAACTTCACCAAGGTGGTGCAGCGGATTCCGGTGAAAATCGTCCTTGATCCGGGTCAGGCATTGGCGGAGCGGTTGCGGGTTGGGATGTCGGTGGAGGCGAGGATTGATACTGCCAGTGCCGATAAGCGTGAGGTTGTTCAACGGTGATTATTTTCGGTAGACATCCATCCCTGTGGCGAGGGGGCTTGCCCCCGTTGGGCCGCGAAGCGGCCCCAAAAGCTGCGAGCGCTTCGCACTCGAACGGGGGCAAGCCCCCTCGCCACAAGAGCCGCTTTCCTTCAGTAGCTATTGTGTTGAGTCTGTTTTCACTGAACGCCTGCACCGTCGGCCCTGATTTCCAAAAGCCTCAACCCCGGCAAATCACCGAGTGGTCGAAACCATCCAGGTCCGCCGCCAGCCAAGCCATCGCCGAAACCATGGACGAACATTGGTGGGACGTCTTCCACGATCCAAAACTCTCGGCCCTGACTCAACGCGCCCTGACCGACAACCTCGACCTGAAACTCGCCAGCAGCCGTTTGCAACAAAGCCGCGCCGTGCGTCAGGTGATCACCGCCAACCGCTACCCGAACACCGCCGCCACTGGCAGCTACGGGCGGAAACGCAACAGCGGCGAAGGCTTGAACGATCCGTCGGGACACAACGGTGACTCGGCTTACAACCTGTGGGATGCAGGCTTCTCCGCGTCCTGGGAACTGGATTTCTGGGGCCGTGTGCGCCGTGAAACCGAAGCGGCTGACGCGACCCTGGAAGTCGCGGAAAACGACCGGCGCGGCGTGCTGTTGTCGGTGCTCGCCGAGACCGCCCAGGACTACATTCAACTGCGCGGTGTGCAAAGTACCCGAGCCGTCACCGAGGAGAACCTCGACGTCGCCCGCCACAGCCTGAAACTCTCGCAGCTGCGCCTGGCCGACGGTGTCGCCACCGACCTGGATGTCGCCGAAGCCGCCGCCCAGGTAGCGGCCATCGAATCGCGCCTACCCGCGCTGGAACAGCGCCAGTCGCAACTGATCAACGCCTTGAGCCTGCTGATGGGCGAGCCGCCGCAAGCGCTGTCTGCCGAGTTATCCACAGACGCCCCGGTGCCGCAAACCCCGCGCCAGGTTGCCATCGGTCTGCCGTCGCAACTGGCCGAACGCCGCCCGGACATCCGCCAGGCCGAAGCCCGCCTGCATGCCGCGACCGCGAACATCGGTGTGGCCAAGGGTGATTTCTATCCGCGAATCACCTTGTCGGGCAACATCGGTTCGCAAGCCATGCAACTCAGCGATTTCGGCTCCTGGGGCTCGCGGTCTTTCGGTGTCGGCCCGCAATTCAGCCTGCCGTTGTTTGACGGCGGACGTCTGCGCGGCGTGCTGCACTTGCGTGAAGCGCAACAACAGGAAGCCGCCATCGCCTACCAGCAAACCGTGCTGCGCGCCTGGCATGAAATCGACGATCAACTGACCGCCTACAACGCCAGCCAACTGCGCCGCGACAGCCTTGCCGAAGCCGTCCGCCAGAACCAGATCGCCCTGCGCACCGCGCAACAGCAATATGTGGAAGGGGTGGTGGATTTCGTTAACGTGCTGACGGTGCAAGGCGCGCTGTTGGCGACTCAGGAGCAGTTTGTGGAGAGTTCGACCGGGGTGTCGCTGGCGATGGTCGGGTTGTACAAGGCGTTGGGTGGGGGATGGGAGTCGGTGTATCCGTTGGCGGATATTGTTACCAATAATCCGGTTTGATCGCCGGAGTCTTACGGGTAGGTACCTTGTCTGGAAACTGGTGTGACCGCAGCTCTTCTGCCGAGATGACTCGACGCATCCAATGGGAATGTTCCTTCAGCAGCCTGGTGGGGTTCGTTTGAACCCTGTTCTGTAAGGAAGAACGACACCCACTGTCATTTGGGGAAAGTCTTCTCGGATAGCTCTCAGCGCGGGGGCCATGTCTGTATCCCCGGAAACTAAAACCAGTTGTTGGATGCCTTCAGCACCATTGACCTTGGCTTGTCTGGCTGCTGCGCGATACATGCTTATTGCAATATGGACGTCGGTTTCCTTTTCCTCGAGCTTCCATATGGCAGTTGTATCTTGGCGTGAGGCGCCGATCTTCTTGTTGATAAATCGGGGTGCGCGCGCAGGTTCAAGTTGGTGGCGACCATAATGAACGGCAACATTGTGAGCCCTCAGGGCACGGACGTAAGTGTCTTGTGCCTCTTTGGAAACGATGCCGCGAGTAGCCAGCTCTGGTTTAACCGAGGATGTGAAGTAGTCAATTGAGGCTAGCGAGCTCTGAGGATTTTCAATATGGGCGATATGCGCCAGTAACTGCGGCAGATTTAGCCATTTGTAAGGTGTGTCTGCCAGCAACCCGTAGAACACGTTGTAACCATCAACAAAGAATGCAGTGCGCACAAATCCAATCCTCAGAAACGAAAAAACCGGCCGAAGCCGGTTTTTTCACCCCAACTGCCAGAGAACTGAATCTCTGCGTACGGGGTTGAGTAGTGCGCTGATCCTAAATTGAGTGCATTACGCACGTCAACCATCGAGTCATCAAGGCTCCGCTCAACTGGATCTTTTCCAGCTCCGGCGAGCCAGTTTTGTGCAGTTGCCGGGGCGAGGGTCAAGGCGTGAATTGCCTCATCTGTTAATGATTGTTACGGCAGAAGGTAAGACGTGATGCAGGGCTAGCAACAGCTAGATGGCTCGGCTCAAGCCTGGCCAGACCTTCAGTTTTGTTCCCGATGAAACCGGTCAGCCACTGGATGCCACGGTCAAACGCCTCGGCGCGCGGGCGGTTGGCTGATTTTTTGGGATTGGATGACGTTCAGCGTAAGCAAGTGTTTGCGGCGGTGGGGCAGCATGCCAAACGGCCTTCAGAGGTGTTTGTCGGGGACAGCGATGACAAGCGCAGCGAAGCCTCGGTGCTTTTACACGAACGTGTGGAACGGTGGGCGCGAGGGCCTTATGAAGCATTGGAAAAAGATCGCCGTGATAACCGCTGATTCATTCATTGACCGTGCCGACGCCTTCGCGAGCAAGCCCGCTCCCACAGTTGGAATGCGGTCCCCTGTGGGAGCGGGCTTGCTCGCGAAAGCGGTGGTCAATTCACCATAAATCTACCGGCTAAACCTTGACCCGAGCCTGCATGACCTCCGACTCATCCCAATGATCCTGCACTCGCTCTACGAGCAACTGCACGCCATCGGCCATGCGGCTGAGCGCCAGGGCTACGGAGCGCCGTGTCCCGTCCACTTCGTCTGCCAGATTGGCCGCGATGGCGCTGATGGACAGCAGGTCTTCGGCGGCGTTGGCCAGCAGGGTTTCGGTGTTGACCTCGGGGGCGACGGTGAAGAGGTGGCCTTTGCGGTGCCTGGGCGGCTTTTCGGTGGTCGGGGGGAAGTAGTGGGCGAAGGCGCGGTCGGCGGCTTCTTTGAGTTTTTCGGCTTCGAGTGGATCTTCGGACGGGGCACCAGAGTTATCTGGTGGATTAGGCGTAGGCTTGAACATAGTAGTTTCCTCAAAATGGGAAGCTGAACCAGTTCGCTTGCACGCGAATAAAGGTGGCAGCTATGTGCGGGGTGCAAGACCGAGTAGGAAGACCACCATCAAAACCTCGGCAGACCCGAAGATCTCCCGCACACAGCCGCCATAAAGCGAAGACAACGAGCACAGAACGCCCGATGAATGCCTATAGGCTAGGTATTGATGGTGCTTTTACCCGGACTTGCACGTCCGTGTCACCGTTTATTCAGTGACAAAGCCAGACTAGACCCGGCTTCGGACCGGAACAAGTTCACCAACGCCGCTACAACTTGAAGGAAATCTCCGACGCGGTTACCGGACGTTGGCGCCTGTAGGAAAGGTCAGGATTTGGACGACAAATCCGCCATGCCCTTGAGCAACTCGATCGGCAGCGGAAAGACAATCGTCGAACTCTTGTCCCCGGCAATCGAACTCAACGTCTGCATGTACCGCAGCTGCATGGCCCCCGGCTGGCGCCCGAGCATTTCGGCGGCCTGCATGAGTTTTTCCGAGGCCTGCAATTCGCCTTCGGCGTGGATCACCTTGGCCCGGCGTTCCCGTTCGGCTTCGGCCTGTTTGGCGATGGCGCGGATCATCGATTCGTTGAGGTCCACGTGCTTGATCTCGACGTTGGCGACCTTGATGCCCCACGCATCGGTCTGGGCGTCGAGCACTTGCTGGATGTCGATGTTCAACCGCTCACGCTCGGCCAGCAGCTCATCGAGTTCATGTTTACCGAGCACCGCCCGCAACGTGGTCTGGGCCAATTGGCTGGTGGCCATGAGAAAGTCTTCGACCTGAATAATCGCCTTCTGCGGATCGAGGACGCGGAAATACAACACTGCGTTGACCTTGACCGAGACGTTGTCGCGGGTGATCACGTCTTGTGGCGGCACGTCGAGGACCACCGTGCGCAAGTCGACGCGAACCATTTGCTGCACCACCGGAATCAGCAGGATCAAGCCAGGGCCTTTGACCTGCCAGAAGCGCCCGAGCTGGAAGACCACCCCGCGTTCGTATTCGCGCAGGATGCGGAAGGTCGACCCCGCCAGTGCAATCACCAATAACAGCAGCGCGGCGAAACCCAGTTGCAAGCCCATGGTTATTCTCCACCCGGCGCCGCGTCAGCCGCGGCCACTTCCAGCAATAATCCCTTGCGTGCCACCACCCGGACACTTTGCCCGGGTTGCAGCGGCGTGGCGCTGAGCACTTGCCACTTTTCTCCTTGCAGGTGCACCCAACCGTTGTAGGCATTGCCGGCCAGCGACATCACTTGTGTCACGCTGCCCACCAGCCCTGCATCGCCACTGACGTTTTCGCGCGGTCGTGTTTTGAGGGCGCGGATCAGCAGGAAAATCAACAGCAGGGCGCTGATCAGTCCCAGGCCGATCATCAACGGAACCGGCACTTCGGTGTTGGTCAGAATCACCGCCCCGATTACGAACATCACAATGCCACCCAGACCGATCACGCCGTAATTGGGCAGGGCCGCCTCGGCGATCAGAAACGCGATGCCGAACGTGATCAGCCAGATCCCGATGGGATTGGGCACCAACAGGACAACGGTGTCCGCCGCGAAAACCGATCCGCATAGAGCCCACAGCAGCGCAACCGTAAAACAACGAGTGTTCACGTGACCCTCCGGGAGAGTCATTGATGGTTCTTTATACAGTCTAGCTGAGCGCTCAGCTGTACGAATTTTGATCAGTTGTTGACCGTGTTCCGGCGGGCAGATTTCCCGCGCGCTGGCGTCAGCGGGCCTAGACTTTTAGTGGTGAGAAAGGTTTAACCATCGTCCGCGAAACGTTGTTGCGGACACCGAGGTGCATCATGCGTATGGCAAGAACAGTGCAGGACAGCCTGGACAAGGCTCAATGCGAATTTGACGTCGTCACCCATCCGCACTCGGCCAGCAGCCTTGAAACGGCGCGGGTCGCAGGCATTCCTGCCGAGCGGGTGGCCAAATCGGTGATCCTCGACGACCACCACGGCCATTACCTGATGGCTGTGCTGCCAGCGAGCCGTCACCTGGACCTGAGCAAAGTACGCGGCAGTGGCGAATGGCAGATCACCCGGGAAAGCACCCTGGCGCATCTGTTCCAGGATTGCGAACGCGGCGCCGTGCCTGCGTTGGGCGAATCCTATGGCCTGGACATGGTCATCGACCCACTGCTGACCCGGCAAAAAGACATCTACCTGGAGGCGGGTAACCACAACAACCTGGTGCACATGAGCGTGCCGGAATTCCTGAAAATGGTGCCGCATGCTGAAGTGTGTGAGTTGAGTCAGTAGATTCTCGGCGTCAGTTTCATCGCCATCGCGAGCAGGCTCGCTCCCACAGTTGAGCGCGATTCCATGTGGGAGCGAGCCTGCTCGCGATTGACTGCGCAGCAGTCACCCAATCATTTGCCATGAAAAAGGAGCCCACCATGGAATCCCCAATCCACAGCCTTCCCAACCTGTTCAAACAACTCGGCCTGCCCGACGACGCCGAAAGCATCGACAAATTCATCGCCACCCATTCCCCGCTCAAACCCGAACTGCACCTGGCGGATGCGTTTTTCTGGACCCAGAGCCAGGCGGAATTCCTGCGCGACGACATTCTGGATGACGCCGATTGGGCGGAGGTGGTGGATCAGTTGGATGTGCTGCTGAGGAAGGGGCGGGGGGTGTAAAAACGGGTTAGCGGTAAATAATTCGAATGCAAATACAGTTTTAGAGTTTTTTCCAGGTTGCTCATAAAGCATGAATGGACCAGAATCGTGACCTGAATTGAGGTCTTAATTATGCAAAATGTTCTGGCCGACCTGGCTGTCAGTGTGTCTGAGCTGAAGAAAAACCCATCTGCGGTTTTGAGCGGCGCCCATGGTGGGCCCGTTGCAGTGCTGAATCACAATCGAGTAATGGGCTACATGGTCCCGGCCGATGTTTTCGAGGCCATGATGGAACGCCTCGATGACCTTGAATTGGCAGAAATCGTTCGCTCGCGCAGGCATGAAACGCCGGTCCCGGTAAATCTGGATGACCTATAAGCTCGAATTCCTGCCGTCTGCACGCAAGGAGTGGGACAAACTGGGTCATACATTGCGCGAGCAATTCAAAAAGAAACTGGCAGAGCGACTTGAACTCCCGCGAGTGCCCTCAGATTCACTCCATGGAATGCCTGACTGCTACAAAATCAAGCTGCGGTCATCGGGGTACAGGTTGGTGTATGAGGTTATTGATGAGCGTGTAGTCGTTTCCGTGGTGGCGGTGGGTAAGCGTGAGCGCAGCGCTGTTTATGATCGAGCCAAGAAACGTGGCAGCTGGGAAAGCGGACGAACGCAAGGCCCGAACTCCGGCAAACCCTGAAGCCGTTGCTATGCTTTGACTTGATGAGGTCGCGCGTTGACCTCATCAATCAAGGCTCGCGTTGGTCATGGGGATTCCAATAATGAAAAACCCTTATGCTCCCGGCTTCTGGTGCGCTATAGCGGCATTGGTGTTGCTGTCGGCCACCTATTTCTACGGCATCATGCTGGCCCACCAGATCGACACGGCGCTGGTGTTCCTCGACAGCGCCGCGGCATTGATTGCCGTGATGGCCATCGTGGTGGTGGCCTGGGCGTCGGTCCAGGGTCAGCGCATCAAGAAAAGACAGCTCGAACAAGGCAAGACCCTGGTGCTGATCTGGGACACCAAGGTCGCGCTGCGCCGTGTCGAAACGGTGTTCGATCGGTATTTCTGGGGCAGTTACTGGCAACCGGGCCGTACGTTCCAGGAAGTCATGGGCGAACTGACCGGCACACCGCTGGAAAAAAGCCTCGAAACCCTGAAAAAACAATGCCAGGCGCTGGACAAGCAAGTGGCCGAGGAGGGCTGGCACTGGTTCAATAACGCCCGTGAACTCTCCGATGTCGCCACCGCCATGGCCCGCGAACGCTATCAACTGGACTTCTGCGACCCGCGCTCGGAATCCCCCAGCGGCACGGCGGTGATCAATCGCGACTTCGAAGTGCTGGTCTATACATGGACCGCACGGCTCAAGAGTTTTGATCATCAGCTTGATGAGATTGAGGTTCAGTATTCCTGAATTTATGTTGCCTGTACTGACGCCTTCGCGAGCAAGCCCGCTCCCACATTGAATCTCAGGCGTTCACAAATTCTGTGTTCGCCACCGATCTAATGTGGGAGCGGGCTTGCTCGCGAAGGCGATCTAATGAGCACTGAAACTCTCACCCCCTGCCAGTTGTCCACAAGCAGCGACATCCCATAGACACTCTTTCACCTTTAATCATTGGGTCGCCCGGTGCGCCTGATGCTAATCTGCACCGCACTTTTACGCAGTCGTGACCGTAACCCGTCAGGGTTCAGGGAAGACGACCACACCTCCAAACAACGGACATTGATCGGGTCATTCATGAATAAATCAGCAGGCGTGCTTCTTGGAATCGTCGTTGCCATCGGCGCAATCAGCGCCGGCGGTGCCTGGTACACCGGCACCAAACTCGAAGGTGTGCTGAACACCTCCATCGCCGACGCCAACAAAGAGCTGCAAGCTGCGCTGGTCGGTTCCAACGGCACGGCGTCGCTGGAGCTGGTGTCGCTGGAGCGCCATGTGTTCAGCAGCACCGCGCACTACCGCCTCAAGGGCGAAGGCGAGATGTTCGGTGAAGCACCGGTGGAGTTGCTGTTCGTCGATCGCATCGAACACGGCCCGCTGCCGTTTTCGCGCCTGGTGTCGCTGAAGTGGCTGCCGGTCCTGGCCACCAGTCACTACGAACTGGAAAGAACCCCGACCACCGAGAAGTGGTTCGTCGCCGCCAAGGACAAATCGCCACTCACGGGCGTGGTCAACATCGGTTACGACAATGCCACCAACGGCACCCTGCAATTGCTGCCGCTGGACGTGGCGCTTGACGACAAGTCCAACCTGAAATTCTCCGGGCTGAACCTCGATGTCGCCGCCAGCGCTCAAGCGCAGAAGGTCAAGGCCAACGGTTACATGGACAGCCTGACACTGAGCACGGTGGCTGAAGATCAGACGCCGGTGAAGGTTGAACTGCATGGCCTGACCGTGGCCAGCAACCTGACAAAAAGCACTTACGGCTACTACACCGGCGAGAACACCGTCGAGCTGACCGACAGCAAGACCACCTTCGGCGCCAAGCAGTCGGTCTTGGGCTTCAAGAAATTTGAAATGAAAAACCAGACCGAGGAATCCGGCACCAGCGCTTCGGGGCGTGCCGATTACAAGGTGGGTGAGGTGTCCCTGAACGGCAAGGCTGTCGGGTCTGCACAGATGGCGATGAGCCTGAAGAACCTCGACATCCCGGCAACCATGTCGCTGATGCAGATTTACCAGACCAAACTGCAACCGTACGAGAGGGCCGCCGCCGAGGCCGTGGCTGCGGGTGAACCGGCGCCAGAGCTGGTCCTGACCCCGGCCGAAGAGGCGCAGGTCAAAACCGACCTGGAGAAACTGCTGGCCGCCGGTCCGCAGGTCGCCCTGGAGAACCTGTCGTTCAACACCGCTAATGGCGAAAGCCGCGCCAATCTGGTGCTCAACCTGACCAAGCCACAATCCATGGACCTGCCGCCGGACCAGTTGACCCAACAACTGATCGCGCTGCTGGACGTCAACGTGAAAGTGTCCAAGCCAATGCTCGTTGACCTGCTGAGCGTGCAGTCACAAATCGACGGTCAGACCGACGCCAAGCTCATCGCCGATCAGGCCACCGCCACCGCCGACATGTTTGGCAGCATGGCCGTCGGTACGCAGTTGGCAAAACTGGATGGCAACAACATCGTTTCCACACTGCATTACGCCAATAATCAGGTGGAATTCAACGGCCAGAAGATGACCGTCGAAGAGTTTGTCGGGTTTGTCATGAGCAAATTCGGCGGGAATGTCGCCGTCGAGTAAACCCAGGGCTTACACACCGACGCCCGGCCTCTGCACAACGCAGGCACCGGGCGTTTTGCTGTCTGGCTTGTGGCGAGGGAGCTTGCTCCCGCTGGAGGCCGAAGGACTCCCACATCCCGTTAATTCAAGTCCCGAACCAACCGCCACGCCTCATCCACCGACAACGGCTGTTTCATCCGTTCGGCGAGCAGCGCTATTGCGCGTTCTTCATCGCATGCCACCGCGGCGACGACCAATCCGTCCTTGCCGAACAGGCCGATAAAAGGGGGATGGTCAGGGTCGCCTTTGAGCTCGACCTCGTCCCAGGTCGCGGCGTGGCCGAGGTAGTCGTAGTTTTTACCGAAGTGCCAGGTCCAGAAATAAGGCACGTCGAGGTAATGCTCGTCGCCGCCGAGCATGTTCATCGCCGCGATCCGTGCCTGTTGCTGTGCCAGGCGCCAATGTTCGATCCGTTGGGGCTGGCCGTTGAGCGGGAAGGTCGCGATATCGCCGGCGGCCCAAAGCCCATCGGTCACGCGCATCCCGCCGTCGACCTTCAGCGACTGATCTTTTTCCAGGGGAAGGCCGGTAAATGCACCGGTTGCCGGGCTGACGCCAATGCCGACCAACACCAGATCCGCCGGTAAACGTTGACCATTGTCCAGGCGCACCGCTTCGACCCTGGCGGTTCCTTCGATGTGCGTTGCGTTGCCATCCGTATGAAACACCACGCCATTGGCCTCGTGCAGGGCACGAATCGCCTTGCCGACGGCCTCGCCAAACTGTTTGGCAAAAGGCACGGCGTGGCGGGCCAGAACGGTGACGTCCAGGCCGTATTGACGCAGGGAGGACGCGGATTCCATGGCGATGAAGCTGTCGCCGATGATCACCGCTCGTTGGCCTGGTTTTGCCGAACCCAGAATCCGCTGCGCCTGATCCTTCGAACGCAGCACGAACACCTGCGGCAGCTCGGCGCCAGGCAGCGTAAGCGGGTTGGGTGTGCCACCGGTGGCGAGCAGCGCAGCGTCGTAGCTCAGGGATTGACCATCAGCCAGGCGCAACGTTTTGTTCGCCGCGTCCAGGCTCGCCACTTCGGCGTTTATTCGTTCAATACGCTGTTCGCGGTAAAAGTCTTCATCACGCAACGGCGGGACTTCTTCTGGCGGCATCTCCCCGGCAATCACGAATTTGCTCAAGACCGTACGGTCGTAACCGGCGCCGGTTTCACGGTCGATCAACAGCACCCGGCCACCGAAGCCCTTTTCGCGCAACGCCGCCGCGCACGCCGTGCCTGCTGCGCCGGCACCGATGATCACAAACGTTCGCTCGTCGTCCGCCGGAGGGGTATGAGGGTCGGACATGGGCTGATCGTCGACCCAGACCTCGTCATCGAGTATTTCCAGCCGATAGCGCTTGAGGCTGTCCAAAGACGGCGGTTCACACAGCGCACCGTCCTCGATCCGATACGCCGCCTTGTGCCACGGGCAGATCAACCGTCCGTGGCACAGAGCGCCTTCGGCCAGCGGTGCCCCGGCATGGGGGCATTCGCCCTGAAAGGCGCGCAGATGATCACCTACCCGCAGCAGGACAATTTTCGTGTCCGCGATCTGGACTTCAAGGCCCCGGTTTTCGGGCACATCGGCGAAACGGGCGACGCGGTGCAGTGCCATGATCGCTCTCCAGGCAAGCGTTTCACTTAAGAGTTTGGCGCTTATCTTGAGGTTCAGCCAATTGCCGCTGCCACCGAATGAACGGTCCGGCTATAGTTTGCCCGCCGACGACGGCCCCACCCGCACAAGGTGCTCCGGTATGACCCGTTTGACCTCTCTGAACCCTTGGCTGGCGGCCATTGCAGTCGCCCTTTGCGTGCAGTTTCCGGCGCAGGCCCAAGAACGTTTTACCCTGAACATCCCAGGTGTTTCCGATGACCGACTGTTCACGGTCGCCGCCGCCAGCGATGCTCCGGGTTGTGGCGGGCATAACGCGTCACCGGCACTGAACTGGAACGCCGGGCCGGCGGGCACGTTGAGTTATGCCATCGTCATGCACGATCCTGACGGCCAAAAAGGCCAAGGCGTCGATCACTGGGTGCATTACGGCATCAAAGCCACGACTCATCAGATTGCCGCTGGTGTTGGCGCAAAATCCGCCCTTGAAGGCGTCGGTGGTACCAACAGCAAAGGCACCACCGGTTATGTCGGCCCTTGTCCGCCGGTCGGCGACAGCGCGCACCACTACATCATCCAGCTCTACGCCCTGGATCTGGCGCCGCAAGCTTTGCCCGCCGGCCTGACGCGCGCGCAGCTACTGGAAAAAATCAAAGGCCATGTGCTGAAAAACAGCAGTGTGGTGCGGCGTTATCACCGCTGAAATTAATTTTCGGCCGGTTTAACCCGAACCTGAAAAGGGGCTCGTCTCAGAGGATGAATGGATCAATTTCCTCCTGAGGTCAGCCCCCATGTCCCTCCCTCTGCATTTCCTCCGCCCCGCCGCCCAGGGTTTCGCCGCCGGGTTGCTGCTGGCCATCGCCGGTTGCGGCGTTTCATCCAAGCCTGATTCCGCCTCGGCTGCGCCGCCGGCTAAGGGCGCGCTATCGGCTGAAACACTGGTGCGCAGCGAGGCTGTCATGGCCGACACCTCGATGGCCAAACGCAGCGTTCGCCCGGCACCAAGCTATGCGCCGCTGCCCGCGAGCGAGGCGTATCCGCAGGGCTATCAGGATGAGCAGCGGGAGCAGTATCGAGCGCTGGCGGATAACCCGATTCACAGCGTGGCCGAAGCGCCCGTCTCGACCTTCAGCGCCGACGTCGACACTGGCGCCTACGCCAACGTCCGCCGCTTGCTCAATCAAGGGCGCCTGCCACCGGAGGGTGCGGTGCGACTGGAGGAGATGGTCAATTACTTTCCCTACGATTACGCATTGCCCTCCGATGGCTCGCCCTTCGGCGTGACCACAGAGCTGGCGCCGTCGCCGTGGAACCCGCATACCCGATTGCTGCGCATCGGCATCAAGGCCTCGGACCGTGCAGTTGCGCAACTGGCCCCGGCGAACCTGGTGTTTCTGGTGGACGTGTCCGGCTCGATGGACCGACGCGAGGGTTTACCGCTGGTCAAAAGCACCCTGAAATTGCTGGTCGATCAATTGCGCGAGCAGGACCGGGTTTCATTGGTCGTCTATGCCGGCGATTCGCGTGTAGTGCTGGAGCCAACGTCTGGACGCGAAAAAGCGAAAATTCGTACAGCCATCGATCAATTAACCGCGGGTGGATCAACTGCCGGGGCGTCAGGCATCGAACTGGCCTATCAGATGGCGCAGCAGGCGTTTATTCCCAAGGGCATCAACCGCATCCTGCTGGCCACCGATGGTGACTTCAACGTCGGCATCAGCGACTTCGACAGCCTCAAGCAAATGGCTGTGGATAAACGCAAGACCGGCGTTTCCCTGACCACATTGGGTTTTGGTGTGGATAACTACAATGAACACCTGATGGAACAGTTGGCTGATGCTGGCGACGGCAACTATGCCTACATCGACAACCTGCGCGAGGCGCGCAAGGTGCTGGTGGATCAACTCGGCTCAACCCTCGCGGTTGTGGCGAAGAATGTGAAGTTGCAAGTGGAGTTCAACCCGGCACAGGTCAGTGAATATCGGCTGTTGGGGTATGAAAATCGTGCGTTGAAGCGTGAGGATTTCAGCAACGACAAGGTCGATGCCGGTGAAATCGGCGCAGGGCATACGGTGACGGCGTTGTATGAAATTGTGCCCAAGGGCGAGAAGGGTTGGCTGGAGCCGCTGCGGTATGGCAACTCCGGGGCAGTTACTTCCGGGAAATCTGGGGAAATGGCCATACTGCGCGTGCGATATCAGTTGCCCGAAGGTGGGAACAGTCGCTTGATCGAGCGGCCGATCACTGACAGTGCTGCGCCAGCCAGTGAAGACCTGCGATTTGCCGCAGCCGTGGCGGCGTTTTCCCAGCAGCTCAAGGACGGGCGTTACATCGGTGATTTCAGCCTGAAGGACACCGAGGCTTTGGCGCGTGGTGCGCGGGGCGAAGATCGATTTGGTCTGCGGGCAGAGTTCGTGCAATTGGTGGAGTTGGCGCAAAGTCTGCGAACCACGACCGCCTCGAACAGTGAGCCGCTTAAAGGAGGCTACAACTGAAATGTCAGCGCCTGAATCGAGCGACGAATCGCTGCTGGCCCGTTATCGCGCAGGCGACGGGCCGGCGTTCGAGATTTTGTACGCCCGCCACCGCCAAGGACTCTACCGATTCCTGCTCGGCCTGAGCGGCAAGTCCGAACTGGCGGAAGAGGTTTACCAGGACACCTGGCTGAGCCTGATCCGCAGCACCAGTCAGCCACAAGGCCGGGCGAATTTTCGTACCTGGCTCTATCAGATTGCCCGCAATCGACTGATCGATCACTGGCGCAAACACGGAATCCACAACCCCTTGCACGACAGCTATGACGAACAGATCCACGCCCTGAGCGATGACGCTGCCGATCCCGAACAACTTCTGAGCCTGAGCCGCGACAGCCAGCGCCTCGAAGCGGCCCTGCAAAACCTGCCCGCTGACCAGCGCGAAGTGTTCCTGCTGCGCGCCCACGGCGATCTCGACCTGCCGCAGATCGCGACCCTCACCGAAACACCGCTGGAAACCGTCAAAAGCCGCTTGCGCTACGCCCAGCAAAAACTGCGTCGGCTGCTGGCCGAGGAGGTACTGACATGACTGACGCCCGTCCTACGCCAGAAGACCAAGTGTTGAAGCACTATCGTGAACACACGACCGGCGAACCGCCGTCCCATCTCGACGCGTTCCTCCTGGCTACCGCACAGCGCGAAGTCCCCGTGCAGAAACCAGGTCTGTGGAAACGCTGGGTCCAGGCCTGCCAGAAACCCCGTTGGCAGGTCGCATTTGCCAGCCTCGTCGGTGTGGCCCTGATGCTTGCACTGGTGCAACGCACCGAGGAGCAACCGCCGAGTTACGACTTCGCGCCTGCACCTAAGGCGTCTGCACCGGCCGCCAAAAAAGAAGCATCGTCATCGGTTGCGCGTTCCATGGCTGCCCCGACCGGCGCCTTGTCCGCCCCCGCGCCTGCGGCGCCAATGGCCGATCTTGCTGCCCCAGCGCAGAGCGAATCGATCAACGCTGAAATGGCCGATGAAGCGAAGGTCAGCAAACGCTCGGCGATAGCTCCGGCCACGTTTGTCGACGATCAATTAAGGGAAGTGATCCGCCTGCAAAAGGCTGGTCAGGCTCAAGCGGCCGCTGACCTGATGGCGACCTTGCACAAACGCTTTCCCAAGGAAAATCTCACCGCCAGACTCAAGGATTTGCAGAAGGAATGAGGGGAACAGCGGTCGGCAAATTTGGCATCGACACCCGAAAGCGCGCACTATCGGCCCATAGCCGATGCGTTGGAGGAAGCCATGGCAAAAAAAATCGACCGCATCGCCCAAATGCTCAACTGCCCGGAGAAGGGTGAGGAATTACGGCGCGCGGTGACTGAGAGTCGTAAGGAGTTTCTGCTGGCGAAGCAGGCAGAAGAAGCGTTTGAGGAAGACGTTCTTGATGATGAGGTGGTCGAGGATGAAGAAGACGATGATGAGTACGACGAGTTCGACTGGACGACTGAATGAAAAAACCGCGCTGAGTCCGTTTCCGGCCATGACACGGGCTCACAGCGGGATCGGTTGCTAGCTTCAGAGATTATTGAGGCCATTGCAGCTAGCCGTAACGATTCACGTCCTGATACTTCTGCCGAAACAGTTTTTGCTGAGATTGATGCGCTCATTAATGACATTGACGCAGAGCAATGCGGCTCGTAGGACGCGCTAATCTTCATATTGCAGATCCCGACAAAATCAGAAACTGCAATTTGGTTGTTTGCCTCATTCCTGTGGTTTCTATTGCGTGACGTTAGTCATGGGGCCGGCACTTTCACCACAACAACAATCACTGCCCCTTCAGCCCGCTTAGGGGGTTTTTATTGCCTAGGATTTGTCCGTCTTATCGGTCGCGTTTCCGTCAGTCTAAGTCGCTTCCATCGTCCGAGGCCATCTTCCAGCTGGGAGCATCAATTGGCCGCCACGCGCTTGGGTGTGGATTGGGCAATGAGTCAGGATTCACGGTTGCTTTCTTTTGCGCGGTATCATAATTTCATACCATGAATAACAAGCAGCTCAGCACCCTGAAAACAGTATTCTCAAGGCCGACCCCAGCTACGCTGGAGTGGGCCCGTATCGAGTCTTTATTCGGTGCCGCTGGCGCCAAGACCATTGAAGGTAATGGGTCCCGGGTGCGCTTTGAGCTGAACGGTGTGGTCGCCACCTTTCACCGACCACACCCGGACAAAGAAGCAAAGCCCTACCAGGTTCGTGATGCTCGGGCTTTCCTTGAACAAGCAGGAGTCACCCCATGAGCGTAATGAATTACAAAGGCTATGCCGCCCGAATTGAATACAGCGAGGAAGATGGCCTGTTTATCGGCCATATTGCTGGTATCAGAGATATTGTTGGGTTTCATGGCGAGTCAGTGCAGGAGCTTCGAGATGCATTTGAAGAGGCCGTTACTGATTATCTGGAAACTTGCTCCAAGCTCGGGCGCACGCCGCAGAAGCCCTATTCTGGCCACCTTAGTCTGCGTTTAGCGCCGGCACTCCACGCAACTGTCGCCGTAAAAGCGCAGCTAGCCCACAAGAGTATCAATCAGTGGGTAGCTGACGTTCTTGATCGTGAGGTGCATGCCTGACTACTGTGCAATTGCACCTTCCTGAAAAGAAAGCCAGAAGGTGTAAACCTTATTCAGGACGAAGCAACACCCACAAAAAAGCCCCAGACCCTAAGATCTGAGGCTTTCTCGTTTCTACGTATGGTGCACCAGGCGGGATTCGAACCCACGACCACTGCCTTCGGAGGGCAGTACTCTATCCAGCTGAGCTACTGGTGCAATGCGGGCGCCATGATACTCATATGCACTGCGGGCGTCCATGCTGCTGAATCGCCTGCGGTTTTCCAAAGCGTAACCTGTGTTTGCTACGTTGATCAGAAAAATTAGGCAAATGCGGCGTTTTCGTTCTTTTTTTCGAACAGGCTATTGTCCTTTACCCCCTTTGATCCTAGGATTCGTTTGAGATTTCAAACGCTCTTGTCTGGGTGCTGAACCGCACGAGTTTCAATCAGTGCGCTATTTATGTGCTTCAGCCCGGTGAATGATTTCCCTGACGGCAGCCTTTAAGGCGCCTTTCTACAATCATAATTCGCTCCGCGCTTGCCGCGGTGCTGTTAAGGAAAGCCGACATGCAGCTTAAAGACACCCAGTTGTTCCGCCAGCAAGCCTTTATCGATGGCGCTTGGGTTGATGCGGACAATGGTCAGACGATCAAGGTCAACAACCCGGCAACGGGCGAAATTCTGGGCACCGTGCCGAAAATGGGCGCTGCCGAAACCCGCCGTGCAATCGAAGCCGCTGACAAAGCGCTGCCGGCCTGGCGTGCACTGACCGCCAAGGACCGCGCCAACAAGCTGCGTCGCTGGTTCGAACTGATCATCGAGAACCAGGACGACCTGGCTCGCCTGATGACCCTCGAACAAGGCAAGCCATTGGCCGAAGCCAAGGGCGAAATCGTTTACGCCGCTTCCTTTATCGAGTGGTTCGCCGAAGAAGCCAAGCGCATCTACGGGGATGTGATTCCGGGTCACCAGCCAGACAAGCGCCTGATCGTGATCAAGCAGCCAATCGGCGTGACCGCTGCAATCACCCCGTGGAACTTCCCGGCCGCGATGATCACCCGTAAAGCCGGCCCGGCCCTGGCCGCCGGTTGCACCATGGTGCTCAAGCCTGCTTCGCAAACTCCGTTTTCCGCATTCGCCCTGGCCGAACTGGCCCAACGTGCCGGCATTCCTGCCGGTGTGTTCAGCGTGGTAACTGGCAGTGCCGGCGACATCGGCAGCGAGCTGACCAGCAACCCGATCGTGCGCAAACTGTCCTTCACCGGCTCGACCGAAATCGGTCGCCAGCTGATGGCTGAATGCGCCAAGGACATCAAGAAAGTGTCCCTGGAACTGGGCGGCAACGCGCCGTTCATCGTGTTCGACGACGCTGACCTGGATAAGGCCGTCGAAGGCGCGATCATTTCCAAGTACCGCAACAACGGCCAGACCTGCGTCTGCGCCAACCGTCTGTACATTCAGGATTCGGTCTACGACGCGTTCGCCGAAAAACTGAAAGTGGCCGTGGCCAAACTCAAGATCGGTAACGGTCTGGATGACGGCACCACCACTGGCCCGCTGATCGACGGAAAAGCCGTGGCCAAGGTTCAAGAGCACATTGCTGACGCGATCAGCAAAGGCGCAACCGTTCTGGCGGGTGGCAAGGTCATGGAAGGCAACTTCTTCGAGCCGACCATTCTGACCAACGTGCCGAACAACGCTGCCGTGGCCAAGGAAGAAACCTTCGGTCCATTGGCGCCGTTGTTCCGTTTCAAAGACGAAGCCGACGTGATCGCGATGTCCAACGACACCGAGTTCGGTCTGGCTTCGTACTTCTATGCTCGCGACCTGGGTCGTGTGTTCCGCGTGGCTGAAGCCCTGGAATACGGCATGGTCGGCGTCAACACCGGTCTGATCTCCAACGAAGTCGCGCCGTTCGGCGGCATCAAGGCGTCGGGCCTGGGCCGTGAAGGCTCCAAGTACGGCATTGAAGATTACCTGGAAATCAAATACCTCTGCCTGGGCATCTAAGCTCGAAGGGATAAGCCCGGCAGGGCATTGCTTCAAACGCAAAGGGCACGAGAGCGCTGTCCCTTTGCGTGCTTCAAACGGAATTTTCTCTGTGGTCGGGAAAGCTGTGGCAGTCGATCATCGCATGCTGCCGTAGTTGCCTCCCCGCCGCATTTTCCTTGAACCACGCCGCCCGATGAGCGGTGAATGAGGACTTTATGAGCAAGACTAACGCATCCCTGATGAAACGCCGCGAAGCCGCTGTACCACGCGGTGTTGGCCAGATTCACCCGATCTTCGCCGAGTCCGCGAAGAACGCCACCGTGACCGACGTTGAAGGTCGCGAGTTCATCGACTTCGCCGGCGGTATCGCCGTGCTGAACACCGGCCACGTGCACCCGAAAATCATCGCCGCCGTGACCGAGCAACTGAACAAGCTGACCCACACGTGCTTCCAGGTGCTGGCTTACGAACCGTACGTAGAAGTGTGCGAAAAAATCAACGCCAAGGTGCCGGGTGATTTCGCCAAGAAAACCCTGCTGGTGACCACCGGCTCCGAAGCCGTGGAAAACTCCATCAAGATCGCCCGTGCCGCCACTGGCCGTGCCGGCGTGATCGCGTTCACTGGCGCTTACCACGGCCGCACCATGATGACCCTGGGCCTGACCGGCAAAGTCGTGCCTTACTCGGCCGGCATGGGCCTGATGCCAGGCGGCATCTTCCGCGCGCTGTACCCGAACGAACTGCACGGTGTGAGCATCGACGATTCGATCGCGAGCATCGAACGCATCTTCAAGAACGACGCCGAGCCGCGTGACATCGCTGCCATCATCATCGAGCCGGTTCAGGGCGAAGGCGGTTTCTACGTCGCGCCTAAAGAGTTCATGAAGCGTCTGCGCGCGCTGTGCGACCAGCACGGCATCCTGCTGATCGCTGACGAAGTACAAACCGGCGCTGGCCGTACCGGTACTTTCTTCGCCATGGAACAGATGGGCGTTGCTGCTGACCTGACCACCTTCGCCAAATCCATCGCTGGCGGCTTCCCGTTGGCCGGTGTGTGCGGCAAGGCCGAATACATGGACGCCATTGCTCCAGGCGGCCTGGGCGGCACTTATGCCGGTAGCCCGATCGCTTGCGCCGCGGCCCTGGCCGTGATGGAAGTGTTCGAAGAAGAGCACCTGCTGGACCGTTGCAAAGCGGTCGGCGAGCGTCTGGTGACTGGCCTGAAAGCCATTCAGGCCAAATACCCGGTGATCGGCGAAGTCCGTGCCCTTGGCGCGATGATCGCGGTCGAGCTGTTTGTTGATGGCGACAGCCACAAGCCGAACGCTGCTGCTGTGGCATCGGTTGTGGCCAAGGCGCGTGACAAGGGTCTGATCCTGCTGTCCTGCGGCACTTACGGCAACGTTCTGCGCGTCCTGGTACCACTGACTTCGCCGGACGAGCAACTGGACAAAGGTCTGGCAATCATCGAAGAGTGCTTCTCTGAGCTGTGATCCCCAGGCTCTGATCGATTTGTGAACTGATCGACAAAAAAACCCGCTTCGGCGGGTTTTTTTGTGTCCATGGAACCCATTGATAGCAAATGCGCTGTATCGAATGGCCATCATTGACTAAGGTGCAAGCACGACTCTGGAGTGTGTAAATGACTGCTGTTGTGTTACCCGCTGCGCCGCGTGTGCTGATTGCCGAGGCCGATCCATGGTCCCGCGACCTGCTCAAGCAGGTTTTGTTGAATGTGCGCTGTGACGCGCGGCTGGATCTGTGTGCCGATGGTCAGGAGGCGCTGCACCTGTTGGCGGAAAATCCTTACGACCTGGTAATCGTCGACTGGGAGCTGCCCGGCGTCGATGGTTTGAATGTCTTGCGCAATGTCCGTCAGCGCAAACGCAACCCGCCGCTGCCGTTCATCCTCATGAGTAGCCGCAACGACAGCGCCAGCGTTCGCGAAGTTCTGCCGCTGACGCCTGCGGCGTACCTGACCAAACCCCTGAACATGGAAAGCCTGACTCAGCGCCTGCAGGATTTGCTGTTGAATGCCGGTGAAGAGGTGTCTTGCGAAACGCCTTTGCTATCGCCAGGCATGACGTTGGCGGTTTACCTGGAGCGTCGGCGTGAGCTGGCCGACGGTGCTCCACTGATGACCGACGTACAGTTGGCGGTCAAGCGCAGCCTCAATCCCAATGGCCTCGACCTGACACTGCTGCATGACGAGATCCGTACCGATCCGCAAGTGACCGCTGTGCTGATCGCCGCTGCCAACAGCGCGGCCCAGCACCACGGCGCCGCCGTACAAACCCTGTCCCAGGCGCTGCACCGCCTCGGCACCGGGCAAAGCATGAACCTGATTCTGGGGCTGGCCCTCAAGCGCAGTGCCCGACTCAGCGATCCGTTTCTGGCCGATTATGCCGAGCGCTATTGGGAGCTGTCGCTGCGCACTGCTGAGTATGGCCGGACCCTGGCGCGCTTGCTGGATCTGGATCAGGAGCGTTGTTATTGCGCCGGCATGCTGCATCGCCTCGGCGATCTTGCGTTGTTGCGGTGTTTGCAGGAGTGGAAGCAGGCCGGGGGCGAGCTGGATGAATGGGAGGAAGTCGGCGAGGCGCTGGCCGAGTTCGGCGCGGCTTATGGTTCGGCGCTTCGCACTCGCTGGCGCCTGCCGCTGGAGCTGCGAGAGCTGATTGCGGCGGTCTACCAGTTCGGTGGCGGGGTTTACTCCCGCGAAGCGCTGGTGATGAACATGGCTGCGCAACTGGCGCGCCTGACCGAGCATGAGGGCATTGAAGACCTGGCGAAGAGCCGGACGGCGCGGTTGCTCAAGATCGGATTGCCGGAGCTGATGCGCTTACGCAAGAAATAACGCAGGGAGATCGTTCCCACGCAGAGCGTGGGAACGATCATGGGCTCAGGATGAGACGATGCGGTTCTTGCCCTGGTGTTTGGCTTGATACATTGCCGCATCTGCGCGGGCAAACAGGTTGTCGACGCTTTCGTCCTCGGCGGTGAGGCTGGTCAGGCCCTGGCTGACGGTGATGCCGAACGTCTGGTCGCCATGGCTGAAACGTAATCGCTGAATCTCCCGTTGCAGGCGCTCAGCCACTTGCATGGCCATGTCTGGCGCACAGCCGGGAAACACCGCGGCGAATTCCTCGCCACCAATTCGCCCGAACACATCGCCTCGCCGCAACGTCGCGCGGCCGCACTCGGCGATTCGTTGCAGCACGTTGTCGCCTTCCTGGTGGCCGTAGGTATCGTTGATCACTTTGAAGTCATCGATGTCCAGCAGCAGGAAGGCCAGCGGCGTGCGTTGGTGCAGTGCCTGTTCGAATTCACGGTGGGCGCAGTCGAAGAAGTGTCGGCGGTTGCTGCTTTGGGTCAGCACGTCGGTGGTGGCCAGGCGTTGCAGCTCGGTTTCCATCTGCTTCTTGTCCGTAATGTCTTCGGCAATGCCGACAATGATCACCGGCTGCCCTGGCTCGACCTGGCGGTTGATGAAGCACTTGTCACTGAGCCAGCGGACCTGGCCGTCGGCGGTAATGATTCGGTACTCACGGTCTTCAACGGCGCCTTTGACCAATACTTCGGCCAGGCTGCGTTCGGCATAGTCCAGATCGTCGGGGTAAATGCTGTCGCGCCATTGGTTGTAGTCGGACAGTAACAAGCCTGCGGAGCGGCCGAAAATCCGTTCATACGCCGGGCTGACATAGAGCACCCGGCGAGATTCCCAGTCGAAGGCCCAAAGCACCGCATTGACGCTCACCAGCAGAGTGCTGAACAGTTGTTCGCGCTCGCTCAGGCGTGCCACTTCGCCTTGTGCATGCATTAGCGCCAGCAGGGTTTGCGCAGCCTCGGGCCACTGCGGGAGGGATGAGTCTTGTAGGCTTTTATTGACCATAGACACAAAATCTCAAAGGGCGTGTGCCGCTCGAGGTTCGAAAGCGGCCAATACCAGAACCCGCCTGAATGGCGAAGTGTCTTTGAGATAGGGGATTTTGAGCGAAGTTCCCGCCTTATGTGGTGAGGGAGCTTGCTCCCGCCGGGCGGTACTGGCGACGCGTTTTTCAATGAAAGAACGCGTCGCCAGGTTTTGCGACTGCTGCGCAGTCACGCGGGAGCAAGCTCCCTCGCCACAGTCAGACTGCAGCGGCAGGGCGCAGGGAGTAGGTTTTCAACTGATCGGCGAAGTCGCGCAGGGATTGAATCCCGCTGGCTTCGGCTTCGTGTACCCAATCCTTGATGGCGGCCAGCATGTCGTGACCATTTGAACTGGTCTTGACCCAGATCTGCTGCAAGGCCAGGCGTTTCTCGTAAATTACCTTCAGCGCCTGACTGTGCTCGAGCATGGTCTGGATGCGAACGTGGTGTTTGTCATCCAGCAGGCTGGTTTCCCGCGAGAGCAGGCGCTTGGCGCGGTGGAACTGGTGGCGGACCGAGTGATCGACCTTTTCCAGCTCTTGCTTGACCAGCGGTGCGATCACCAATTTGCGGTACTGGGCCATGATCTGGAAGCGGTTGTTGAGGATCGCCATGGCGGTGTCCATGTCCAGGTTGCCTTTGCCTTCGACCCGATGGGCGATAGGTGCAACACGCTGAACCTTGGCCAGGCGCAGGAAGCTGAAGACCTGGATCCAGGCCCAGCCGAGATCGAATTCCCACTTCTTCACCGACAGTTTTGCCGAATTAGGGTAGGTGTGATGGTTGTTATGCAGTTCTTCGCCGCCGATCAGGATGCCCCACGGCACCAGATTGGTTGCCGCATCGCGGCATTCGAAGTTGCGGTAGCCGATGGCATGGCCCAGGCCATTGACCACGCCGGCGGCCCAGACCGGGATCCACATCATCTGGATCGCCCAGATGGTGATGCCGATGGTGCCGAACAGCAGCAGGTCGATGACGCCCATGATCGCCACGCCCAGCAGCGGGAAACGGCTGTACAGGTTGCGTTCGATCCAGTCTTCGGGCAGTTCTTGCCGTAGATGCGCAGGGTCTCGGGGTTTTCCGCCTCGGCGCGGTACAGCTCGGCGCCTTTGCGCAGAACGGTGGACAGGCCCTTGATGACCGGGCTGTGCGGGTCATCGACGGTTTCGCATTTGGCGTGGTGCTTGCGGTGGATAGCGGTCCACTCGCGGGTGTTCTGTGCCGTGGTCAGCCACAGCCAGAAGCGGAAGAAATGTTTCAGGCCAGCATTGAGCTCAAGCGAGCGATGGGCTGAATAACGATGCAGATAGACCGTGACGCCGATGATCGTCACGTGGGTCATCAGCAGGGTGACTGCCACCAGTGACCAGGGCGACAAGCCGAGAAAACCTTCGTACCACATAGGCTATTGGGCCCTCGATAAAGAAAAAAACAGCCGTTGCATTATCACTGAGCCCACAGATAAAACCAGTCGCCCTTTCAGATAAGAGTGGCCGGATGTTTCTTTAAACTATAATTCCATCCACTTTTAAGGGACATGGACGACCTAATGGCTGCTACCTACCGCGATGCTCTGCGTGCAGCGCTGCTTTATCTTCTGGTTTCTGTCGGTTGGCTGCAGTTCAGTGGCCATTTATTGAACAGTTTCTTCGATAGCTCTGCCGAGCTAATGCGTTGGCAACTGATCAACGGTTATGCCTGGGTGGTGTTCAGTGCCGGTTTGATTTTTCTCGCTCGGGCGCGATTGTTCCGTTGCCTGGGAATCGGCGCCAAGTTGCGTGAGCGCACTGAAGACCGTGAACGCTTGCGTCAGGCGGCGGCGGTCTTCGATTGCACCCGTGAAGGGGTGCTGGTCACTGATAGTCAGGGCCTGATCGTTCATGTGAACCGGGCCTTCATGCAAATCACCGGTTATCAGAGTGAGGAAGTGCTGGGTCATCGACCCAGTCTGTTCAAGTCCGGCCATCACCCGCCGGCTTTCTATCAAGCGATGTTCGCGACACTCAACAGCACGGGCGAGTGGAGCGGAGAAATCTGGAACCGCCGCAAAAGCGGCGAGATTTACCCGCAATGGCAGACTATCCGCATCATTCACGACGACCGACGGCGGCCCAGTCATTACGTTGCAGTGTTTTCCGACATCAGCGCCATCAAGAACTCCGAACATGAGCTGACACGTCTGGCTCACTACGATCCGCTGACCGACCTCCCCAACCGCTTGCTGTTTACCGACCGCACCGAGCAGGCCCTGGCTTCGGCGCAGACCCACAAGCGCGGCTGCGCGTTGCTGATGATCGACCTTGATCACTTCAAGATGATCAACGACAGCCTCGGGCATAGCATTGGCGACCAGTTGCTCAAGGGTGTGGCCGAGCGTTTGAACGCGATGGTCGGTCCGGGAATCACCCTGGCGCGCCTTGGCGGTGACGAGTTCGCGGTGCTGGCTGAAAGCTGTCCGCAAATGGTGCACGCGGCGGCGCTGGCTCAGCGGATCATCGATGGCCTCAGAGAACCGTTCCAGATCGACGGGCATCAGTTGTTTGTCAATATCAGCGTCGGCATCAGCTTGTTCCCCGGTGACGCCCTGAGCGCCGAGCAGCTGTTGCGCAACTCCGACTCGGCACTGTTCAAGGCCAAGAGTGCCGGCCGCAACGGCTACGCCCTCTATACCGAAGAATTGACCGCCCATGCCCAGCAACGGGTCGAGACTGCATTCCAATTGCGCCGTGCGCTGGAGCAGCAGGAGTTGCGGGTTTATTACCAGCCGGTTCACGACCTCAAGACCAGCCGCCTGATCGGCGTCGAGGCATTGGTGCGCTGGGAGCATCCGCAGCGAGGGTTGGTGTCGCCGGCAGAATTCATTCCCATTGCCGAGCGCACCGGTCTGATCGCCGAAATTGATGCCTGGGTGATGCGCCAGGCGTGTGAGCAGATGTGCCGGTGGCAGCAGGCCGGGGTGGTGGTGTCGTTTGTCGCGGTGAATGTTTCTTCCCGGCTGTTCGCCCGCCGTGAGCTGTTTGGGCAGGTGGCGAAGGTGCTGCACGAAACCGGGCTGGACCCTGCCTGTCTGGAGCTGGAAGTCACTGAGAGCGCTGTGATGGATGATCCGGAAGTCGCGCTGGAGCAGATGCACAGATTGCGTGAACTAGGCGTTCGGCTGGCCATCGATGACTTTGGTACAGGCTATTCGTCGTTGCTGCGCCTCAAGCGGATGCCGGTTCAGAAACTCAAGATCGATCAGGGCTTCGTGGCGGGGCTGCCATGGGATGAAGATGACGCGGCGATTGTGCGGGTGATCATTGCGCTGGCCCAGAGCATGGGGATGCAGGTTCATGCCGAGGGGATCGAGCAGGTCGAGCAGGCGAGCTTTTTGCTCGAACACGGCTGCGACCTGGGGCAGGGGTACTGGTTTGGACGTCCGGTGCCGGCGCAGCAGCTGGATTGGGACCGGACTCCACAGATTCTCCAGCACTGATCGTTGCCACGCTCTGCGTGGTAATGCCGCCCGGGACGTTCCGCGTTCCTTCTCAAGCGTGACGCAGAGCGTCACAGGATGCATTCCCACGCAGAGCGTGGGAGCGAGCCGTTAACTATATTTTGGTTATATAAACATTCTTAAATAGTCTTTTTAAGAATATCTGCGCTTATCTACTATTGGCCTCACGCCGCAAGCAGTCCCGCCACTGCCAGGCAACCTCTAGTTGAAGGAGCAGCATCATGAGCGCATCCCTACGCAGCGTTGACGGCCAGGACGAAGCAACCATTTTGCGTGAGATCCAGAGCGCCTTGCGCGATCTGCGTTTTGGCGCAGTGGAAATCACCGTGCATAACGCCCAAGTGGTCCAGATTGAACGCAAAGAGAAATTCCGGTTGCAGAACCCGGGCAACAAACCGAGTTAAAAACCGGCAAGCCGATACCAGCACACCATAAGAAAAAGCCAACACAATCAGAATTCCAGGAGCTTTCACCATGTCGTCGATTCGTCATTTCGCTTTGGCCGCCCTGGCCAGCGCCCTTTTTGCTGGTTCTGCGGTTGCCAAGGATTACGAACTGCTCAACGTGTCGTACGACCCGACTCGCGAGCTGTATCAGGACTACAACGCCGAATTCGTCAAGTTCTGGCAGAAAGATCATGCCGGCGACAACGTGAAAATCCAGCAGTCCCACGGTGGTTCGGGCAAGCAGGGGCGAGCTGTGATCGACGGTCTGCGTGCCGACGTGGTGACCCTGGCCCTGGCCGGTGACATCGATGAAATCGCCAAGCTCGGCAAAACCTTGCCGGCGGATTGGCAGCAGCGTCTGCCGCAAGCGAGCACGCCTTACACCTCGACCATCGTGTTCCTGGTGCGCAAGGGCAACCCCAAGGGCATCAAGGACTGGGGCGACCTGATCAAGAACGGCGTGGAAGTCATCACCCCGAACCCGAAAACCTCCGGCGGCGCCCGCTGGAACTTCCTCGCGGCGTGGGCCTATGGCCTGAAAGCCAATGGCGGTGACGAAGCGAAAGCCAAGGAATACGTGCAAGCCCTGTTCAAACACGTTCCTGTGCTGGACACCGGTGCTCGCGGTTCGACCATTACCTTCGTCAACAACGGTCAGGGCGACGTGTTGCTGGCCTGGGAAAACGAAGCCTTCCTGGCGCTGAAAGAAGACGGCGGTGCTGACAAGTTCGACATTGTCGTGCCTTCGTTGTCGATCCTCGCCGAACCTCCGGTCGCCGTGGTCGACAAGAATGCCGAGAAAAAGGGCAACACCGAGATCGCCGAAGCGTACCTCAAGCACCTTTACAGCCCGGCCGGCCAGGAAATTGCGGCAAAAAACTTCTATCGTCCACGTGACAAGGATGTCGCCGCCAAGTACGCCAAACAGTTCCCGACACTGGACCTGGTGACCATCGACAAGGACTTCGGCGGCTGGAAAACCGCTCAGCCGAAATTCTTCAACGACGGTGGCGTGTTCGACCAGATTTACCAGGCGCAATAACCTGTAAATAGACCTGCCAATGTGCAATCCATGTGGGAGCGGGCTTGCTCGCGAAGACGGCGACACAGTCAACTTTGATGTCGCCTGAGACACCGCCTTCGCGAGCAAGCCCGCTCCCACACAGGTTTAGCGCTTAAGTGGCTGGCATTGGCTAAACAGGCCCCGATTTCACCGTCGGGGCTTAGCGCGTTATCAACCAAGGACTTTTATGTCGCGTCGTATCTCCCCCGTCATACCCGGCTTCGGGCTGACGCTGGGTTACACCTTGGTGTACCTCAGCCTGATTGTGCTCATTCCACTGGCGGCGATGTTCGTGCATGCCGCTCAACTTACCTGGGACCAGTTCTGGGCGATTATCTCGGCGCCACGGGTGCTGGCGGCGTTGAAGCTCAGCTTCGGCACCGCGCTCTATGCCGCGATCATCAACGGCATCATCGGCACGCTGCTGGCCTGGGTGCTGGTGCGCTATACCTTCCCTGGACGCAAAGTCATCGATGCGATGATCGACTTACCCTTCGCATTGCCCACCGCCGTGGCCGGTATCGCGCTGACTGCGCTCTACGCGCCCAATGGTTGGGTGGGTCAGTTTGCAGCGGACCTGGGCTTCAAGATCGCGTATACCCCCCTCGGCATCACCCTTGCCCTCACTTTTGTGACACTTCCATTCGTAGTACGTACCGTACAGCCAGTATTGGCCGATATCCCTCGTGAAGTGGAAGAAGCGGCGGCGTGCCTGGGTGCAAAACCACTACAGGTTTTCCGCCATATTCTGGTACCTGCACTGTTGCCAGCCTGGCTGACCGGTTTCGCGCTGGCCTTTGCCCGCGGGGTCGGCGAGTACGGTTCAGTGATTTTCATTGCCGGTAACATGCCGATGAAAACCGAGATCCTGCCGCTGCTGATCATGGTCAAGCTCGACCAGTACGATTACACCGGCGCCACGTCCATTGGTGTACTGATGCTGGTGGTTTCCTTCGTCCTGTTGCTGCTGATCAACTTGCTGCAGCGGCGCATCGAAACCCCATAAGGAGGCGCAGAAATGTCCCAATCGTCTATTGCTGCTGCTTCCTCGAACGCCGCCCGCCGTGGCAGTGCTTCATCGCGGCGAATCTTGATCGGCCTCGGCTGGCTGGTGTTCGCCCTGTTCCTGTTACTGCCGCTGGTGATCGTGGTGTCTCAGGGCCTGAAGCTCGGAATCGGTGCGTTCTTCACCGCGATCTTCGAGCCCGACGCGTTGTCGGCCCTGAAACTCACGGTGATCGCCGTGCTGATTTCGGTGCCGCTGAACCTGGTGTTCGGCGTCAGCGCTGCATGGTGCGTGAGCAAGTACTCGTTCCGTGGCAAAAGTATGCTGGTCACGCTGATCGACCTGCCGTTCTCGGTGTCGCCGGTCATCGCCGGTCTGGTCTACGTGCTGATGTTCGGTGCTCAGGGCTTGTTCGGGCCGTGGCTGCAGGACCACGACATCCAGATCGTCTTTGCCTTGCCGGGCATCGTGCTGGCGACGATCTTCGTCACCGTGCCGTTCGTGGCGCGCGAGCTGATCCCGCTGATGCAGGAACAAGGCACGCAGGAAGAAGAGGCCGCGCGTCTGCTCGGGGCCAATGGCTGGCAGATGTTCTGGCACGTCACCGTTCCCAACATCAAATGGGGCCTGATCTACGGCGTGGTGCTGTGTACGGCGCGGGCCATGGGTGAGTTCGGTGCGGTGTCGGTGGTTTCCGGGCACATTCGCGGGGTGACCAACACCCTGCCGCTGCACGTCGAGATCCTCTACAACGAATACAACCACGTGGCCGCGTTCGCCGTGGCGAGCCTGTTGCTGATCCTGGCGCTCTTCATCCTGCTGCTCAAGCAGTGGAGCGAAAACCGTATTAACCGCCTGCGCGCCAGCGCCGCGGAGGAATAAGTCATGTCGATCGAAGTGCGTAACGTCAGCAAGAACTTTCACGCGTTCAAGGCGCTGGACAACATCAGCCTGGACATTCAAAGCGGCGAACTCGTGGCGCTGCTGGGCCCCTCGGGTTGCGGTAAAACCACATTGCTGCGGATCATCGCCGGTCTGGAAACCCCGGATCAGGGCAACATCGTGTTCCACGGAGAAGACGTCTCCGGCCACGATGTGCGTGATCGCAACGTCGGTTTCGTGTTCCAGCACTACGCGCTATTCCGCCACATGACCGTGTTCGACAACGTCGCTTTCGGCCTGCGCATGAAGCCGAAAAACCAGCGCCCGAGCGAAAGCCAGATCGCGGTGAAAGTCCACGAGCTGCTGAACATGGTGCAGCTGGATTGGCTGTCGGATCGTTATCCGGAACAACTTTCCGGCGGTCAGCGCCAACGTATTGCCTTGGCTCGCGCCTTGGCGGTGGAGCCGAAAGTCCTGCTGCTCGACGAACCCTTCGGCGCCCTCGACGCCAAGGTCCGTAAAGAACTGCGTCGCTGGCTCGCGCGTCTGCACGAAGACATCAACCTGACCTCGGTGTTCGTGACGCACGACCAGGAAGAAGCGATGGAAGTCGCCGACCGCATCGTGGTGATGAACAAGGGCGTGATCGAGCAGATCGGCTCACCGGGCGACGTCTACGAAAACCCGGCCAGCGATTTCGTTTATCACTTCCTGGGTGACTCGAACCGGCTGCATCTGGGTGATGACAACCATGTGCTGTTCCGTCCACACGAAGTGTCGCTGTCGCGTCACGAGCTGGAGGATCACCACGCGGCCGAGGTGCGGGATATTCGCCCGTTGGGCGCGACGACACGGGTGACGCTGAAGGTCGAAGGCCAGAGCGAATTGATCGAAGCTGAAGTGGTGAAAGATCACGACAGCCTGATCGGGTTGGCGAAGGGCGAGACGCTGTTCTTCAAGCCAAAGGTCTGGCAGAAACTCGCCAATATTTAACCCCTCCAGCTGATCGTTCCCACGTTCTGCGTGGGAATGCCTCATGGGACGCTCCGCGTCCAGTGACGCAGAGCGTCACGGTATGCATTCCCACGCAGAGCGTGGGAACGATCAATCAAAAGCATCGCGTCTTACGCCGCAGCGTTTTTCTGACGCAAACGCACACCACCCACCCGCGCCTCGATCTGCTCTTTCAGCTCCCGCCGCAACCCCAGCAAAAACGCCAGCTCAACCACCACAAACAATGGCCCGACAATCAACCCGGTCACATCATCCACAAACGCCGGTTTGCGTCCTTCGTAGTGATGTCCGACAAACTGAATCGCCCACCCCAGCACAAACATCCCGATGCCGCTCGCCAGCCAGACCAGCGTGCTTTGCTGCGCAAGAACCTGACCCGCCCAAATGCACAGACCGAGTAACACGGTCATCAACAGCCCGAGACGAATCTCCAGGCGCAGGTAAAACCACGCCGATGCCATCGCGACCAGCACCGCCGGCGAAACCCAGCCTGCGCCCCATTGCGGCCGAGACAGCAATACCGCAACCGCCACTACAATCAGCGGAATCCCGATAAAGTGGCTGGCAATATTGCGCGGGTCACGGTGGTAGGCGGCGTATTGACTGAGATGGTCAACGAGGCTTTTCATTGTTATTCCTCCTGTAGGGTGATGGATGATGCCCCGGGTTTCATCTCTCGCTCTGTCAGCCAGACGACAATTTCCAGGAGTTTTCATGGGCATGCAGGTTTGGCGTTCGCGCCTGGAGACGGGGCAGTGGTTCAGCCATTTACCTGTTCCCTTAAAGGATAGTCTGCTGGCTGTGGCCCGGGTTCGGCGCCTGGCGTCGGGGCAATTACTCTTCAAACGCGGTGATCCGCCGTGCGGGCTGTATGCAGTCCTTGAAGGGGCGGTACGCATTGGCGCGGTGAGCGAACAGGGCAAGGAGGCGTTGCTGAGCCTGGTGGAGTCGCCGCACTGGTTCGGCGAAATCTGCCTGTTCGATGGCCAGCCGCGAACCCACGATGCTTATGCCGTTGGCCAGTGCAGCCTGTTGCACATCCCGCAGGCGACGCTGCTGAAGTTGCTCGACCAACAACCGGTTTACTGGCGGCAACTGGCATTGCTGATGAGCCATAAACTGCGCCTTACTTTCATCAACCTCGAACAGCTCAGCCTGATGCCAGCCCCGGCGCGCCTGGCTCATCGCTTGCTGATGATCGCCGAGGGTTACGGCGAAATAGATCCGCCGCGCCGTGTTCTGCAATTGCCTCAGGAGCAACTGGCGTCGATGTTGTCGTTGTCGCGCCAGACCACCAACCAGCTCCTCAAGGATTTGCAGGGGCAAGGAATACTGAATCTCAAGTATGGCGAGATCGAGATTCTGGATGCGCAACGATTGCGAATGTTGGCGATTATCTGAAACCCGGCATTAGTGGTGGGCTTTGGACGCGAAGGCGCCTAGCCTGTGATGACGACAATCGAGGTGTGCCATGCGTGTGCTGTTAGTGGAAGACGAACCTGAGACCGCCAAACTCCTGGCTAAAGGTCTGAACGAGGCAAGTTACTCAGTCGATGTGGCCGTCAACGGCATGGACGGCCGTCGTTTCATCGAGTCTGGCGAATACGAGCTGATCATCCTCGACGTGATGCTGCCCGGGCTCAATGGCTGGCAGTTGCTGCAGCAGATCCGCAAGCTCGGTGATACGCCGGTGCTCCTCCTCACCACCAAGGACGGCATCGAAGACCGGCTGCGCGGGCTGGAATTGCATGAAGATGATTACCTGCTCAAGCCGTTTGCCGTGAGTGAACTGGTGAAGCGGGTGCGCAAGTTGTTGCGGCGGGATCGGGGGCGCTGAGACCGGTTCCGATCAATCAATGAGCTAGACTTCGACTTGTTCATGCATTAAATACAATGCAAATAGGTAATTTCAGTAAATATGCACTGTATAGGGTGCGGGTGGGTGGAATGGAAAACCTCGGCGAATTGATCAGGTTGCTGCGCAAAGAACGAAAGTTGTCTCAACAAGACCTGGCCAAGCAGTACGGCATGAGCCGTTCCACGATTTCGGGTATCGAGAACAACACCATTTCCGAAATTGGCCTGCGCAAGGTTGAAGCGATCCTCAATGGCTTCGGGTACGAACTGACGGCCGTGCCGCGGCGGTCGACGCGTCCTACACTGGACACCCTCAAAAAGGTGAACTTCCATGGGTGAGCAGCAGGAAAAGGACCGGCTGCACATCAGTGTTTCCGGCACAACGGTCGGAACCCTCGGCCGTGGTCAGTCTCGCATTGATTCAGTGTTTGCCTACGCCGAAGACGCGCTGGAAGAAAACGCGGTCTCGTTGACCATGCCCGCTCGCCTCGAGAGCTACACGTGGGAGCGAGGTGTACCGCCGGTTTTTGAAATGAATCTACCGGAAGGTTCTCTGCGCGATGAATTGACTCGTCGCTTCAGCAAAGTGATTCGAGGGTTTGACGATTTCGCGATGCTGGCGATCGTTGGCCCGCACCAGCTTGGGCGAGTGGGGATTAAAAACGCGCAAGACGCAAGTGACCGGCTACCTGAAACCAGTCTCGCCGATCTGCTGGTTCATGACGGTGCGCAAGGTTTGTTCGAAGATTTGCTGCACACCTATGGCCAGTATTCGGGCGTTTCCGGGGTGCAGCCGAAGGTGCTTATCCGTGACAGTGCAACCACTGTCGACCGATTGACCCATCGAGGGGCAACGCATCTGGTCAAATCGTTTCGGCCAGAGGAGTACCCAGAGCTCGCTGCCAACGAATACTTCTGCATGAGGGCTGCACGGCATTCGGGTCTTGAAGTGCCGGTTTTCGAACTGAGCGATCACGGTAAGTTTCTGGTCGTCGAACGTTTCGATCTGAATGAAAGAGGTTATCTGGGCTTTGAGGATTTCTGCGTGCTCAATGCCTGGCCTTCGAAGGCCAAATACGATGGTTCGTACGAAGGTGCTGCGAGGCAGATCAAGGAGTTTGTCTCCCCGCCATTGCTCAATGACGCCCTGGAGTCTTTTTTCAAAATAGTGGCGTTGTCGTCCGCTCTGAAGAATGGCGATGCTCACCTCAAGAACTTCGGTGTGCTGTACGAACATTGCGGGGCTGATGCGCAAATCAGACTGGCTCCGGCCTATGACATCGTCACGACTTCGGTCTACATCAAGGCAGACAGCATGGCGTTGCTGTTAGGCGGTTCAAAGGCGTGGCCCAAATACAAAATGTTGATGCGTTTTGGTCGGTCGGCTTGCAACCTGACCGAGGGACGGTGCAATGAACTGCTGCAGCAAGTCGCTCATGGAATTGATGTCGCGAAGGCGGAAATGGTTGATTACATCAGGGGAAATGGCGCCTTTGCCATGGTTGGCGAAGCGATGATCGAGCAGTGGGAATCAGGTGTAGTCCGCAGCTTGGTCAAAAGCTGATTACCGCAACCCATCCCGAAACTGCCCCGGCGTCATCCCCGTCCAGCGCTTGAATGCGCGGCTGAAGCTGCTCGTGTCGGCAAATCCCAGCAGATAGCTGATCTCGCTCAATGAGCATTGCGGGTCGCGCAGATGCAGCAGCGCCAGGTTCTCGCGACTCTCGTTGAGCAGCGTATCGAACCGACAACCCTCGTCCGCCAGATGCCGTTGCAGACTGCGCAAACTCAGGTGCAAAGCCTGGGCGATGTGTTCGGCGCTGGGCTCGCCTTCCGGCAATTGCTCCTCGATGGCGTCGCGCACCTTGCGTTCCCAGGTCAGGGGTTTGAGTTGCGCGAGGGTGCGTTTGAGCACGGTTTCGTTGTGCTCGGCCAGTTCCGGGTTGGCGTCGTCCAGGTGGCTGTCGAAATCCAGCAGAGCGAACTCCAATCGATCTTCATCGGCGTTGAAATACACCGGCGAGCGGAAGACCTTGTGCCATTGATGCGGGTCTGCCGGCTCCGGGCGACGCAGGTACACCGCCAACGGGGCGTAATCGCGGCCCAGGCGATTGCGGCAGGTGCGAACGTAAATCGCTGTGAAGGCGTCGATGGCTTCGAAGGCCGGGGCCGGATTGCCTGGCGGGATTTTCAGGCGGAAGCGGTAGCGGTCCTCGGTGCGAGTCAGTTCCAGGTCCAGGGCATCGCTGACCACCTGGTGGTAACGCACGATGCGCTCGAACACTTCTCGCAGGCTGCCGCTGGCCACCAGCGCATAACCGAGGGCGTGAAACGTGGTGGGGCTGACGAAGCGCGATACCCGCAAACCAATCGCCGGGTCGCCGCTGACCTGCACTGCGATTTCCCACAGCCGCGTGGTGCCCGACAACGGGTAACGGGCGTTCGGGTCGTCCATCAGTTGCGGGTCGAGCCCCGCCTGTTGGCACAGGGCGGTGCTGTCGAGGCCCAACGCATCGAGTTGCTTGCGCAGGGCACGGGTCCAGCTGGCGAGGGAGGTCGGTTCAGTCATGCTGATTGGCGCTTCCGGTCAACAGGTTGGCGTTCACGGCTACCGCGTTGCGAGGGTTCACAAGGCAGGATGCGAACATCAATAACCAGAGGATGGAAGCATGCACGGTACTTCTGCAAGTCCCCAGCGACTGAATGCCGCTCAGCGATCAGCGCATATTCGCCAAGTGGTGCTGGCCAAGGGGGTCGAACTGCGTCAGCGCTACCCGATACTCAATCATCAGGACGCTATCGGCGCGACTATTCTGACGTTGGCCCTGGCCGGCATGATCGGCTCGGCGACGCTCTACATGACCGGGCAGATGGCGTGGTGGGCGTGCCTGTTGCTCAACGCATTTTTTGCCTCGCTGACTCACGAGCTGGAACACGACCTGATTCATAGCATGTACTTCCGCAAACAGCGCGTACCGCACAACCTGATGATGGGCCTGGTGTGGCTGGCGCGGCCGAGCACGATCAATCCGTGGATTCGCCGGCATCTGCACCTCAATCACCACAAGGTCTCCGGCACCGAAGCCGACATGGAAGAACGGGCGATCACCAACGGCGAACCCTGGGGTTTCGCGCGGCTGTTGATGGTCGGCGACAACGTGATGTCGGCCTTCATCCGTATGCTGCGGGCCAGGACTTGGGCGCATAAATTCAGCATCATCAAACGTTTTCTGAAGGTTTACGCACCGCTGGCGTTGGCGCATTGGGGAGCCTGGTACGTGTTCCTCGGTTTTCACACCGCTAACGGCATCGCGCATCTGCTCGGGGCGCCCATCGAATGGTCGGCGACTACTTTGGCGGTGATGCAGGTGATCGACATCGCGGCCGTGGTGATCATCGGCCCGAACGTGTTGCGTACTTTTTGTCTGCATTTCGTCAGCTCGAACATGCACTACTACGGTGACTTGGAGCCGGGCAATGTCATCCAGCAGACCCAGGTGCTGAACCCTTGGTGGATGTGGCCGTTGCAGGCGTTCTGCTTCAACTTCGGCAGCAGTCACGGGATTCATCATTTTGTGGTGAAGGAACCGTTTTACATCCGCCAGATGACGGTGCCGGTGGCGCATAAAGTGATGCGTGAGATGGGCGTGCGGTTCAATGATTTCGGGACGTTTGGGCGGGCGAACCGGTTTGTGCGCATGCAAGCAACAGAGGCACAGGAGGTGCGTGCCGCTCAGGCTTGATCGATGTGTCCGGAAACTCAAAACGGCAAAGGCGGCCGTCATCAATCTGACCCAAAAGGGCGATACGTTATGACGCAAGCAGGGGTGTTTGGTGCTGATGGGTATATGTGTTTTGGATCTAACAAAGGAATTAAATATTCCTTTATCGGATAACCCTTTCGGGCCAATCATCGCGCTATCAAATGTTGAGTTTCCGGGGCCGTCTCCTTGGCAGGGTGCGGTCCCTTTTTTTGTCTTCAGTAAAGTGATCGTTCCCACACTCCTGCGTGGGAAAGCAGCCCGGGACGCTCTGCGTCCCATCAAGAGCCGAACGCGGAGCGTCCGTTGAGGCATTCCCACGCGGAGCATGGGAACGATCAGTGGAGAGTTAATATTCCATATGGATCTTAATAAATAGCTTCTTATTCCTTAACGAATATAACTCTCCTCCCTATACTCGCTCAGGAACAGACACGCAGCAGGAGAGTTCCCCCATGCGCAACGAATCAATTCGCTACCTGATTGTGCCGGGCTGGCAAGGATCGCCAGAAGATCATTGGCAAAGCCATTGGCAGAACAGCCTGCCGAACAGCGCACGGGTGGAGCAGGCCGACTGGCTGACGCCGCGCCGTGAAGACTGGGTCGCGGCGCTGGCTGAGGCGATTGCCGCCGACAGCACGCCGGTGATCCTGATCGCCCATAGCCTGGGTTGCATCACTGTCGCGCATTGGGCGGCCACGGCGCCCGCGCAGTTTTTGCGTCAGGTACGCGGCGCCTTGCTGGTCGCCCCGGCGGACGTCGAGCGTCCGGCCTGCGCACCGGCTCTGCGCAATTTCGCACCGATTCCAACCCACCTTCTGCCATTCCCGAGCCAGGTTGTCAGCTCCGACAACGACAGCGCCGTCAGCGCGCCGCGTGCGATGGAACTGGCGCGCAACTGGGGTGCCGAAGCGGGGATTTTGTCGGGTGCCGGGCACATCAACGTGAAGTCCGGTCACCAACGCTGGGAGCAGGGTTTTGCCTATCTCTATCGCCTGCAAAACCGAATGGAACACCACGCCCTGCGCCGCGCTTGAACCTTTTCTTTTTTGCTTTTGTTTTTTAAACAACGCCCCCGTCTCCCGGCGGTTTTGGGCGGGAGTCTGCCATGAGTTTTGAAGCCTTCGGTCAGCCGCTGCTGACCTTCCCCGATGCAGAAAAAAGTCCCCTGAGCATTCGCGCCAAGGCGCTGGTGTTTGTCGATTCGCGTTCGCGTCAATTACGCCAGGAGCTGGAGCTATTGGCGCCGCGCTCGATCTCGGTGTTGATCCGTGGCGAAACCGGCAGCGGCAAGGAGTTGCTTGCGCGGCACATCCATCGTGAGAGTGATCGCGGCGGGTTGTTCGTCTCGGTCAACTGCGGCGCGATCAGCCCGACTTACGCCGATGCGGAATTGTTCGGGTATGCCGCTGGCAGTTACAGCGGTTCGGCCAGCAGCCGCGCCGGCTGGTTCGGTTCTGCCAATGGCGGGACGCTCTATCTGGATGAGATCGGCGACTTGCCCCTACCGATCCAGACAAAATTGCTCGCGGCGCTGGAAAACCACGAAGTCACCCGTGTCGGCGCTCACCAACCAAGCCCGGTGGACGTGCGCTTGGTGGCGGCAACCAGCATTGACCTGGCCCAAGCGGTGGCCGCCGGCAAATTTCATGAGCGGCTCTACCACTACCTCAGCGAAGGCCAGCTCGAACTGCCGGCCTTGCGCGAACGGGTGGGGGATATTCTTTCGCTGTCCGAATATTTCCTCGGCATCTATAGCCAGCGTCTGGGCCTGCCGGTGCCGCTGATCAGCGAAGCCGCGCAGCATTTGTTAGAGCAACACAGTTGGCCGGGTAATACCCGGGAGTTGGAAAACGTCATTCACTTTGCGTTGCTGGTCAGTACCGGTGAGGAGATTTTGCCGGAGCATTTGAATTTGCCCGAGGCATCGCTATCGCTGCTTCAGATCGAACAGCATTTCAAAAAAATCCTCGGCAACGGCTCCGCCGCCGAGAAAGAAGCCCTCAAACAACTCCTCAAAAACACCGCGCTTTTGTAGGAGCAAGGCTTGCCCGCGATAGGGTTTTCCAGACAGACCGCGTCGCCAGAATCGCGAGCAAGCTTTGCTCCTACGGGTAGAGGCGTAAGTTAGAGCTGTATGAACAAAATGGAATATGAAAGTGAATAAAAGATATTGTTCGGGAATAAAAAATCCCGGTATTGTCCGCGTCTCGCCAGCGATAGCACTTCACTGGCACTCGTACTAAACAAGCCGTCGTCGATGACGACCGTGATTTTCGATAAGGACACTGCATGAAAAAGGTTCTGTTGTTCACCGCATTGGCGGCTGCCCTGACCGCGGGCCTGGCCCAGGCTGGCGAGAAACTGGTAGTGGCGGCGACCCCGGTTCCACACGCCGAGATTCTGGAGCTGATCAAGCCAACCCTCGCCAAAGAAGGCGTGGACCTGGAAATCAAAGTCTTCACCGACTACGTTCAGCCGAACGTGCAGGTTGACCAGAAGCGTCTGGACGCCAACTACTTCCAGACCCTGCCGTACCTGAAAAGCTTCAACGAAGGCAAAGGCACTAACCTGGTGACTGTGATCGGCGTGCACGTCGAACCCTTCGGCGGCTACTCGAAGAAAGTCAAAACCCTGGCTGAGCTGAAAGACGGCGCAACCATCGCGATCCCGAACGAAGGCAGCAATAGCGGCCGTGCCTTGATCCTGTTGCAGAAGGCTGGCCTGATCGAGTTGAAAGACCCGAAAAACGCCTTGGCTACACCGAAAGACATCGCCAAGAACCCGCACAATTTCAAGTTCAAGGAACTGGAGTCGGCCATGCTGCCGCGTGTTCTGGACCAGGTCGACCTGGACATGATCAATACCAACTACGCGCTGGAAGCAGGTCTGAACCCGGCTAAAGACGCGCTGATAATCGAAGGCGCAGATTCGCCTTACGTGAACTTCCTGGTGGCTCGTCCGGACAACAAGGACAGCGTAGCCATCCAGAAACTGGCCAAGGCGTTAACCAGTCCTGAAGTGAAAGCATTCATCGAGAAGAAGTACAGCGGCGCGGTATTGCCGGCGTTCTGATTCGCGAGGCAAACCCCTTCAAGGTTTCAAACGCCGACGGCTGATACAGCGTCGGCGTGATCGTTCCCACGCTCCGCGTGGGAATGCAGCCCGGGACGCTCCGCGTCCCATCGAGAGCCGAACGCGGAGCGTCCGTTGAGGCATTCCCACGCAGAGCGTGGGAACGATCGTCTTAGGCCACCCGCGCCTTCAACGCCCTGCGCAACGCCATCAACAACTTTACGATGTCCTGCGGATCCAGCCGCTGTGGCACTTTTACGTCAGCCATTTTCTCTTCCTTGTGATGGTTTGGCCGGGGGAGTCTGACCAAAAGCTGTGCATCCTTGGAGGGGGACTCTGAAAAAAAGATCCTTCCTACAGCGCAAAGAAAAATAGTCGTCTTCCGTTGCCCCGGCAAATGCGCAGGACAGTTTTTTGGCCGAGACAACCCGGTCAACTGTGGGAGCGTGTCAGACGCTGATCATGATCGTTCCCACGCTCCGCGTGGGAATGCCTCTAGGGACGCTCCGCGTCCAGTGACGCGGAGCGTCACGGGCTGCATTACCACGCAGAGCGTGGGAACGATCTGTGTACCTCAGTCCGGCCAATACCACGCGGGCTCATCCAGCATCCGCTGCCCGACAATCCCGGTCTGGCCCAGGTTTTTCTCCAGCACAATGCAATTGCACTCCGGGTCCTCCTGCAACGCCGAGATCAACCGCCGTGCATGCGAAACCACCCACACCTGACACTGCTCGGATGCGCAAATAATCAACCGCGCCAACGCCGGCAACAGGTCCGGGTGCAAACTGGTCTCCGGCTCGTTCAACACCATCAGCGTCGGCGGCCGAGGTGTCAGCAGCGCCGCGACCAGCAGCAAATAGCGCAACGTCCCGTCCGACAACTCGGCCGCCGACAAGGGCCTCAACAAGCCTTCCTGATAAAACTCGATGGCAAAGCGTCCACCGGGCAGCGATTCGATGTTCAGTCTCGCGCCGGGGAAGGCGTCGCTGATGGCCGCCCACAGCGCCTCGGGGTCGCCGATTTCGATGATGGTCTGCAAGGCTGCCGCCAGGTCGCGACCGTCGTGGTGCAGCACCGGCGTGCGGGTGCCGAGTTGTGGTTGGCGCACGGGGGCATCGGCGTCACTGCGAAAGTGATCGTAGAAGCGCCAGCGCCGGATAAACTCGCGCATTTGCAGAACTTCCGGCGAAGTACGCAAGCTGCCGACCTGGTCGAACAGGCTGTCAAAAGTCGGTGTGTGCTGGGCCAGCACCTCCCAGCTGCGATTGGCTCGGGCGCGGATCATAGGTCCGTCGCGATCCACCAGCAGGCTCGCCGGACGATAAAACGGCCCGGCCCAGACGCATTCGCGTTTGATTTGCGGGTCAAGGCTGAAACGTGACGCAATGGGTGAACTGTGTCCGGGGAGCATGAAGTGGCCGTTGGAGTCGGGTAGTCCGAGGCTGATCGAGTATCCGAAGTCCTCACCGGCAAACCCCAGTCGCAGGCGTTTGGCACCGTGTCGTACGCTCGCCTCGATCGGGACTTCGCCATTACGCATTCGCCGGCTGATGTTTTCCGGGCCGGCCCAGAATGTCGAATCCAGCCCACCCTCGCGGGCCAGCGCATTGACCACGCCGCCCTGAGCGGTTTCCGCCAGCAGGCGCAACGCGCGGTAGAGGTTGGATTTGCCGCTGCCATTCGGACCGGTGATCAGGTTCAACCGACCCAGAGGAATCACCAATTTATTGATCGAGCGGTAATTGGCCACCGCAAGGGTTTTGAGCATTACTCTCTCACTGATCGTTCCCACGCTCTGCGTGGGAATGCATCCGGTGACGCTCCGCGTCACAGCGGACGCGGAGCGTCCATGGCGGTGTTACCACGCAGAGCGTGGGAACAATCGAGAGGGAGTATAAGGATTGCTCGTGCGGACGTGGAACCCTGTTCTAAGCTCACAGTCGTATCGCCATCTGCACGTTCGTACAACGCAAAGGAGTCTGCATAGTGGGTCCCGGATTGAAAACAGTGGTTGGCCTGAGCCTCCTTGTTCTGCTGAGCGCCTGTGGCGATGAAAAACCGGTCGAAAAGGACCGTCCGCGGGTATTCGTTCAAGAAGTAAAACCTGCGGATTACGCGGCGACAGTGACCCTGACCGGTGATGTTCAGGCGCGGGTCCAGACCGATCTGTCGTTCCGCGTGGGCGGCAAGATCATCCAGCGTACAGTCGATGTCGGTGACCGGGTTTCGGCTAAACAGGTTCTGGCCAGGCTCGATCCCAAGGACCTGCAAACCAGCGTCGACTCGGCCCAGGCGCAAGTTGTTGCCGAGCAGGCCCGAGTCAAACAGACCGCCGCCGCCTTCGTTCGCCAGCAAAAACTCCTGCCCAAGGGCTATACCAGCCAAAGTGAATACGATTCCGCCCAAGCCGCCTTGCGCAGCAGCCAAAGCGCCCTGACGGCTGCCCAGGCGCAACTGGCCAACGCCCGGGAACAACTGGGCTACACCGCGTTGGTCGCCGACGCGCCGGGGGTGATTACCGCGCGGCAGGCCGAAGTCGGCCAAGTGGTGCAGGCCACCGTGCCGATTTTCAGCCTGGCCAGGGACGGTGAGCGCGACGCCGTGTTCAACGTCTACGAATCGCTGCTGACAGAGCCACCAGAGGGGAAAACGGTGGTCGTCAGCCTGATCGACAAACCTGAGGTGAAAACCACCGGCACCGTTCGGGAAATCACCCCGGCCGTCTCCGCGCAGACTGGCACGGTGCAGGTCAAAGTCACGCTCAAAGGACTACCGGAAGGCATGCAGCTCGGTTCGGTGGTGAGTGCCACGGCCCAGACGCCAGGCAAGTCGGCGGTCGAACTGCCCTGGTCGGCACTGACCAAAAATCTCAGCGAGCCGGCGGTGTGGCTGGTGGACGGCGAGGGCAAGGCACAGCTGCACAACGTCACGGTCGGCCGCTACTTGACGGGCAAAGTGATCGTCAGCGCCGGCCTGAAGGGCGGTGAAAAAGTGGTCATTGCCGGCGGCCAGTTGCTGCACCCTGGCGTGAAGGTGGAAATCGCCGAAGACACCTCTAAGGATTTAGCCGCGGGAGCCCAGCCATGAAGCGTCTGTTACTGGTATGCGCCGGTGTGATGCTGGTGGCCTGCTCGGAAAAGGAATCGCCGCCGGAGCCTGTGCGTCCGGTGTTGTCCATCAAGGTCCAGTCCCTGGACGAAGAAAGCCTGGGCCGCTTCGCCGGCAGCATCCAGGCCCGGTATGAAAGCAATGTCGGCTTCCGGGTGTCAGGGCGTATCGCCAGCCGTCATGTGGATGTCGGTGCCGAAGTCGATCAGGGGGCGTTACTCGCAACCCTCGACCCCACCGATCAGCAGAACCAGTTGCGCTCCGCCCAGGGTGATCTGGCCAATGTCCAGGCGCAACTCATCAACGCCCAGGCCAACGCCCGGCGTCAGCAAGAGTTGTTCGATCGCGGCGTGGGCGCCCAGGCGCAACTCGACATCGCACAGACAGACCTCAAAACCACCCAGGCCTCCCTCGATCAAGCGAAGGCTGCGGTCGATCAGGCCAAGGACCAGCTCAACTACGTCGAACTTCGCGCCGATCACCAAGCCATCGTCACCGCGTGGAACGCCGAAGCCGGGCAAGTCGTCAGCGCCGGCCAGCAAGTGGTGACCCTGGCGCAGCCGAACATCAAGGAAGCGGTGATCGACCTGCCGGACACCCTGGTCGACCAGTTGCCGAATGACGTGGTGTTTCAGGTTGCCGCCCAACTCGACCCGAGCATCACCAGCACCGCGATCATTCGCGAAATCGAGCCCCAGGCGCAAAGCGCGACCCGCACCCGTCGCGCCCGCCTGACATTGACCGACACCCCACCGGGTTTTCGCCTGGGCACAGCCATCAGCGTGACCCTCAGCTCCGCGATCAAACCGCGTATCGAACTGCCCCTGACCGCGCTCCAGGAAGTCGATGGAAAACCGCGGATCTGGGTCGTCGACCCGCAGACCCAAACCGTTTCTCCGCGAGACGTCAGCCTGATCAGCCGCACTGGCTCAACGATGGTGCTGGCCAACGGCGTGAAGTCCGGCGAGCGAGTGGTCAGTGCCGGCGTGAACAGCCTGAAACCGGGGCAGAAAGTAAAAATCGATGAGGACAGCCCGCAATGAAAGGGAGTTTCAACTTATCCGAATGGGCCCTCAAGCATCAGTCGTTTGTCTGGTATTTGATGTTCGTCGCGCTGCTGATGGGCGTGTTCTCGTACCTGAACCTGGGACGCGAGGAAGACCCGTCGTTCACCATCAAAACCATGGTGATCCAGACCCGCTGGCCGGGCGCGACCCAGGAAGAAACCCTCAAGCAGGTCACTGACCGGATCGAGAAAAAACTCGAAGAGCTCGACTCGCTCGACTACGTGAAAAGCTACACCCGCCCCGGCGAGTCGACGGTCTTCGTTAATTTGCGTGATACCACCAGCGCCAAGGACATCCCGGAAATCTGGTACCAGGTGCGCAAGAAGATCAACGACATTCGCGGCGACTTCCCCCAAGGCCTGCAAGGGCCGGGATTCAACGATGAATTCGGTGATGTGTTCGGCTCGGTGTACGCCTTCACCGCTGACGGTTTGTCGATGCGCCAATTGCGCGATTACGTCGAGCAAGTCCGCGCCGAGATCCGCGAAGTACCGGGGCTGGGCAAGGTCGAGATGGTCGGCGAACAGGATGAAGTCCTCTACCTGAACTTCTCCACCCGCAAACTCGCGGCGCTGGGCATCGATCAGCGTCAGGTGGTGCAGAGCCTGCAATCGCAAAACGCGGTGACCCCGGCCGGTGTGATCGAGGCCGGTCCCGAGCGTATTTCCGTGCGCACGACCGGGCAGTTCGCCTCCGAGAAAGACCTGGAAAACGTCAACCTGCGGCTCAACGACCGTTTCTACCGCTTGGCCGACGTCGCCGAGATCAGCCGTGGTTACGTCGATCCGTCAACGCCGGAATTCCGCTTCAACGGCCAACCAGCCATCGGCCTCGCCATTGCGATGAAGAAGGGCGGCAACATCCAGGTGTTCGGCAGCGCGCTGCACCAGCGCATGAACGACCTGACCGCCGACCTGCCGGTGGGCGTCGGCGTGCACAACGTTTCCGACCAGGCCGAAGTGGTGGAAAAAGCCGTCGGCGGCTTTACCAGCGCGCTGTTCGAAGCGGTGGTGATCGTGCTGATCGTCAGCTTCATCAGCCTCGGCGTCCGTGCCGGGCTGGTGGTGGCGTGTTCGATTCCGCTGGTGCTGGCGATGGTCTTCGTCTTCATGGAATACAGCGGCATCACCATGCAGCGGATTTCCCTCGGCGCGTTGATCATCGCCCTCGGCCTGCTGGTGGATGACGCGATGATCACCGTCGAGATGATGGTCACGCGCCTGGAACTGGGCGATACCAAGGAGCAGGCCGCTACGTTCGCCTACACCTCGACCGCGTTCCCGATGCTCACCGGTACGTTGGTGACGGTGGCCGGTTTCGTGCCCATCGGCCTGAACGCCAGCTCGGCCGGCGAGTACACCTTCACCCTGTTCGCGGTGATCGCGGTGGCCATGATCGTGTCGTGGGTTGTCGCGGTGCTGTTCGCCCCGGTGATCGGCGTGCACATCCTCAGCGCCAATGTGAAACCTCACGACGCGGAACCGGGGCGCATCGGTCGGGCGTTCAATTACGGCATGCTCTGGGCCATGCGCAATCGTTGGTGGGCGATCGGCATCACGATCGCGCTGTTCGTGGCGTCGGTGTTTTCCATGCAGTTTGTGCAGAACCAGTTCTTCCCGTCCTCGGATCGCCCGGAAATCCTCGTCGACCTGAACCTGCCGCAAAACGCCTCGATTGCCGAAACCCGCAAGGCTGTGGACAAACTCGAAGCGACGCTCAAGGACGACCCGGACATCGTGCGCTGGAGCACCTACATCGGCGAAGGTGCGATCCGTTTTTACCTGCCCCTCGACCAGCAATTGCAGAACCCGTACTACGCGCAATTGGTGATCGTCAGCAAAGGGCTGGAATCGCGTAACGCGCTGAGCCAACGCTTGCGCGAGCGCCTGCGCAAGGATTTTGTCGGTGTCGGCAGCTACGTCCAGGCGCTGGAAATGGGCCCGCCGGTAGGTCGGCCGATTCAGTACCGGGTCAGCGGCAAGGACATCGATCAGGTGCGCAAGCACGCTATCGCCCTGGCCACCGAACTGGATAAAAACACCCACATCGGCGAGATCATTTACGACTGGAACGAACCGGGCAAAGTCCTGCGCATCGACATCGCGCAGGACAAGGCGCGGCAATTGGGGCTGTCGTCGGAAGACGTGGCCAACCTGATGAACAGCATTGTGGTCGGTGCGCCGGTGACTCAGGTCGATGACGATATCTACCTGATCAACGTGGTGGGGCGTGCGGTAGACGCCGAGCGCGGCACTCCGGAAACCCTGCAGAACCTGCAGATCGTCACGCCGGGCGGCACGTCGATTCCGCTGCTGGCGTTCGCTTCCGTGCGCTATGAACTTGAGCAGCCGCTGGTCTGGCGCCGCGACCGCAAACCGACCATCACCATCAAGGCGGCGGTGCGTGATGAAATTCAGCCGACCGACCTGGTGAAACAACTCCAACCCGACATCGATAAATTCGCCGCCAGTCTGCCGGTGGGCTACAAGGTCGCCACGGGCGGCACCGTCGAGGAAAGCGCCAAGGCCCAGGGGCCGATTGCCAAGGTTGTGCCGTTGATGCTGTTTTTGATGGCGACCTTCCTGATGATCCAGTTGCACAGCGTGCAGAAGCTGTTCCTGGTGGCCAGCGTCGCACCGCTCGGCTTGATCGGCGTGGTGCTGGCGCTGATCCCGACGGGCACGCCGATGGGCTTTGTGGCGATCCTGGGGATTCTGGCGCTGATCGGCATCATCATCCGCAACTCGGTGATTCTGGTGACGCAGATCGAAGCCCTGGAGAAGGACGGCCATGCACCGTGGGATGCGGTGGTGCAAGCCACGGAGCATCGTCGCCGGCCGATTCTGTTGACCGCAGCGGCGGCGAGCCTGGGGATGATTCCGATCGCACGGGAAGTGTTCTGGGGGCCGATGGCCTACGCGATGATTGGCGGGATTGTTATTGCGACGTTGCTGACGTTGCTGTTTTTGCCGGCGCTTTATGTGGCCTGGTACAAAATCCGCGAACCGAAAAAAGGCGCTGCGTAATGATCGTTCCCACGCTCCGCGTGGGAATGCCTCTAGGGACGCTCCGCGTCCAGTGACGCGGAGCGTCACGGGCTGCATTCCCACGCGGAGCGTGGGAACGATCAGTGTCTAGGCCTTACGCCAGACACTCGCCAGCCAAGGCTGCTGCTCCCGCGGCAGCCCCGCCGGCCGGTAGTAATGCTCCAGCTCCACAAACCCCGCCGCCGTCAGCAATTGCTGCCACGTCTCAAGATCGTGGTACGCCCCATAACGCGGCCCGTTCCAGCCTTCCTGATTCTCGCCACGCGGGTTGGAACTGAACAGCACGCCACCCGGCTTCAAGGCCCCGCGCAACTCCTTCAATACCCGAGGCAGTTCCTGGCGCGGAATATGAAACAGCACCGCATTGGCAAAGATCCCGTCAAAGCGTTCGGCCGGTAAATCCAGCTTCAGGAAATCCTGCTGCCAGACCTCACAGCCGCTGTCCTGTCGGGCCATCTGCGCAAACTTCTCCGAACCATCAAGCCCTACGGCGGTGTGGCCCATGCGCGTGAAGGTTTGCAAATCACGACCCGGCCCGCAGCCAAAATCGAGGATGTCGAACGGCGCCTCACCCTGAATATGCCGCAACAGCGCATCGATGTTCTGGCTGACATCATGATCGCGCGTCCCTTCGCGAAAACTTTCAGCCACCGAGTTGTAATGGCCCAGGGTGGTGGAGGTGATCTGCTCGAGGTCGGTGGGGGTCTGTTTCATGGTCGGCTGCGCAGGCAATTGGGATTTGCCGAATATACGCCATGAGGTCGGTGACTGCTTCGCAGTCATTCGCGAGCAAGCCCGCTCCCACATTTGATCGCGTCCGCCCGGGCAACGCGGTCGAATGTGGGAGCGGGCTTGCTCGCGAAAGCGGTATCGCTGACAACCAATGACTTGAGCAAGACTCAGCGCTTGTTCAAACCCCGCGCCAACCGATCCCCGCCCAACTGAATTGCTGCCACCAACACCACCAGCAACACAATCACCGTCAACATGATCTGGCTATCAAAGCGTTGATACCCGTATCGATAGGCGATATCGCCCAACCCACCGGCACCAATCGCCCCGGCCATGGCCGACGAGTTGATCATCGTCACCAGCGTAATCGTGAAACCGCCAACAATTCCCGGCAGCGCCTCGGGCAACAACACATGCCAAACGATATGCCCGCGTCGGCAACCCATCGCCTGCGCCGCTTCGATCAACCCGTGATCCACCTCACGCAAACTGACTTCGGCAATGCGCGCAAAGAACGGCGTGGCGGCAATGGTCAGCGGCACCACGGCGGCCCAAACGCCGTACGTGGTGCCGACGATCAACCGGGTAAACGGAATCAGCGCCACCATCAAAATCAGAAACGGGATCGAACGGAACAGGTTCACGAACGCGCCCAGCGCGCGGTTCAGCGCCGGTGCTTCGTAGATGCCGCCCTTGGAGCTGGTGACCAGGATCACCGCCAGCGGAATGCCCGCCAGCAGTGCGATCAATGACGACACGCCGACCATCAGGAAGGTGTCGATGAAGCCTTGCAGCAAGCGATCAAACCACATAACCCAGCACCTCCACCTGTTGCGCCCAGTTGCCGGCGCGCTGACGCAATTCCTCTGCGCCGAGGGACGAACCGGCCACCGCCAGCAGCAGTTGCCCGAGGGCATGGCCCTGAATCCGTTCCACGCCACCTTGCAGCAAGCGCACGCGACCGCCGAGGGCACTGAACAACGCGGCCAGGTCAGGCTCGTCGCTGGCGCTGCCGGTGAACTGCAAACGCAGCACAACAGCGGCATCCGAGGACTGTGGATGTGCCTGCAAGCGGCTTTGCAGTTCTTCCGGCAAACCGTGTTGCAACGGCGCCAGCAAGGTTTTGCTGACCTCGTGCTGCGGGTTGCCGAAGACTTCCCAGACCGGCCCTTGTTCGACGATTCGTCCGTGTTCCAGCACCACGACCCGATCACAGATATCGCGAATCACCGCCATCTCGTGGGTGATCAGCACGATGGTCAGGCCCAGGCGCTGGTTGATCTCGCGCAGCAGGCCGAGGATCGATTGCGTGGTTTCCGGGTCCAGTGCCGAAGTGGCTTCGTCGCACAGCAGAATCGCCGGGTCATGCACCAGGGCGCGGGCGATGCCGACGCGCTGTTTCTGCCCGCCGGACAGCTGCGCCGGGTAGGCCTTGTGTTTCTCTTGCAGACCTACCAGTTCCAGCAATTCGCGGACTTTCTGCTGGCGTTTTTCCTTCGGCACACCGGCGACTTTCAGCGGCAATTCGACGTTCTGCCAAACTGTCTTGGCCGACATCAGGTTGAAGTGCTGGAAGATCATGCCAATGCGCCGACGCAGCGCCACCAGGCGGTCTTCATCGAACTCGCCGATGTCGACCTGATCGATCAGCACGCGCCCCGTGCTCGGTTGTTCCAGGCGGTTGATGGTGCGGATCAGCGACGACTTGCCGGCGCCGCTACGACCGATGATGCCGAACACCTCGCCGCGCTGGATCGCCAGGTCGATGCCGTGCAGCGCCGCGACCGGACCTTGCTGGCCGTCGTAGGTTTTGCCCAGGCCAATGAAGCGCACGTGAGCACGGTTCAGGTTCGGGTGCAGTTCCGTTTGTTCAGCGTTTTTGAGCTCTGGAATCTCCAGTCGCAGTTGCGTGGCTGCCGTCATATTCAGCTTTCCCAACCGGCTTGGTAGAGCTTGCCGTGGGCTTTATCCAGCGCTGCACGAACGGCCGGCGAATGCTGGTAGATGTCGACGAATTTGATCAGGCGCGGGTCGGTTTTGCTTTTCGGCTGGATCACGAACTGGATCACGTATTCCTTGTGATCGAGGCCGTCGAACAGCAGGGCGGAGCTGGCATCGAAGGTCTTCGACAAACGGATGTAGGCCGGGTAACCCTGGACCAGATCGGCGTCGTCATAGGCGCGCACCAGTTGCACGGCTTCGACCTGAAGGATTTTGATCTTCTTCGGATTGGCGATGATGTCTTCTTCGGTGGCCTTGTAGCCGACACCCGGTTTTAGGGTGATCAGCCCGGCCTTGGCCAACAGTTGCAAGCCACGACCGCTGTTGATCGGGTCGTTGGCGATCGCCACGCTGGCGCCTTCCGGCAGTTCGTCGAAGCTTTTGTATTTCTTTGAGTAGAGGCCGACGTTGTTGATGATCCCCGGTGCGAACGGCACCAGGTCAAAACCGGCGGCGGCCTTGGCGTTTTCCAGGAACGGGACGTGCTGGAAGTAGTTCACGTCGATGTCGCCGGCGGCGAGGCTAACGTTGGGCGCGATCCAGTCACTGAACTCCACCAGGTCGACTTGCAGGCCTTGTTTCCTGGCTTCCTCGACGGCGGCTTCCAGGGGAATGGCGAAAGCGGCGGTGGTGCCGACTTTCAGCGGCGCGTCGGCGGCGAAGGTGATGGAGCTGAAAAGGCCGAGGGCCAAGGCCAGTGCTTTGACTGGGTGGCTGAATAGTTTTTTGGTCATGATGATTTTCCAGTCAGTGCATTGGATTGGATTGGCGATCGTTCCCACGCTCCGCGTGGGAATGCAGCCAGTGACGCTCTGCGTCACCGCCGCAGGGACGCGGAGCGTCCCGGGAGGCATTACCACGCAGAGCGTGGGAACGATCAGTTACAGGGGTTAGTGTCGGTAATCGGACCCGGTATGTTGCTCAGGCAAATGCGCCGCGCCGTGAAACAGCTTTTCTCGCAGGCTGCCGTCGTCGTAAGCGGTTTTGTACGACCCTCGGCGTTGCAACTCCGGAATCACCAGGTCGATGAAATCCACATAACTCTCCGGCGTGACGATTCGCGTCAGGTTGAAGCCATCCAGCCCGGTCTCGGCGATCCACGATTCCAGCTCATCAGCGACTTGCTCAGGCGAACCCACCACGGTGATGTAGCGACCACCTAGGGCGTGTTGCTCGAGTAATTTGCGGCGGGTCCAGTCGTTGTTTTGCAGGTTTTTGGTAGCGGACTGGATCGCGTTGCTCTTCACGTACTGGATCGGTTCGTCGATGTCGTACTCGGAAAAATCGATCCCGGTGGAAGCCGAGAAATGCGCCACGCCGGCCTCGGCACTGGCGTAGCTCAAGTACTCGGCGTGCTTGGCCCAGGCTGCCTCTTCGGTTTCGCCGACAATCACGTTCAACCCCATGAACACCTTGATGTCCTCAGGGTTGCGCCCGGCCTCGACGGCGCTGGCGCGCACCTTGTCCACTTGAACCTTGGTCGACGGTTTGTTCTGGCCGCTGATGAACACGCACTCGGCATGCCGGCCGGCGAACAGCAAACCGCGATCCGAACTGCCGGCCTGGAACAGCACCGGTGTGCGCTGCGGCGAGGGTTCGCAGAGGTGATAACCCTCGACCTGATAGAACTCGCCCTTGTGCTCGACCTTGTGCACTTTCTCGGGCTGCGCGTAGATCCGCTGTTGCGGATCGTTAAGCACCGCGCCGTTTTCCCAGCTGCCTTCCCAGAGTTTGTAGAGCACTTGCAGGTATTCGTCGGCCTGGTCGTAACGACGGTCGTGTTCCACCTGTTCGCTCAGCCCCATGGCTTTGGCGGCGCTGTCGAGGTAGCCGGTGACGATGTTCCAGCCGACCCGGCCACGGCTCAGGTGGTCGAGGGTGGACATGCGTCGGGCGAACAGATACGGCGGTTCGTACGTCAGGTTGGCGGTGAGGCCGAAGCCCAGGTTTTTGGTGACCGCGGCCATGGCTGAGACCAGCAGCAGCGGGTCGTTGACCGGAAGTTGGATCGACTCTTTGAGCGGGACGTCCACCGAGTTTTGGTAGACGTCGTAAACCCCGACGATGTCGGCGATGAACAATCCGTCGAACAGGCCACGCTCCAGCAATTGCGCCAGTTCGGTCCAGTATTCGATGGTTTTGTACTGGGTTGAAGTGTCCCGTGGGTGCGTCCACAGACCATGATTGATGTGCCCGATGCAGTTCATGTTGAACGCGTTAAGCAAAATCTTTTTCTTCGCCATCAGATGGTCCCCCGCAGTGGCGGGTTTTCATCGTTGAGGTAGTAGTTGCCCACCGCGTGATACTTCCAGCGCACCGGGTCGTGCAGCGTGTGCACCCGAGCGTTGCGCCAGTGGCGATCCAGACCATGTTCGATCAGGGTTGCCTGGCTGCCGGCCAGTTCAAACAGCGTGCTGCCAGCGGCGAGGGAAATTTCGGTGCTGATGGCGCGGGCTTCGGCGACGGCAATCGACGCGGCGGCGACGGTCTCGGCGTTGGTGTCGGCCTGGGCCTTGTCGAGGAATTCGCCGGAGCGTTCCAGCAAGGCTTCGGCGGCGTGCAGACGAATGCTCAAGTGGCCAAAACTCTTGATGGTCAGCGGGTCCTCGATGGCTTTGTCGTTGCCGGAATCGATCCACGGCCGGGTCTTGGTGCGCACGAAATGCAGTGCATCTTCATAGGCGGCGCGGGCGATGCCGGTGTCGATGGCGGCGTGAAGAATCTGCGCCAGCGGGCCGACGGTGGTCGGGCGCTCGAACGCACTTTGAAACGGAATCACGTCTTCGGCGGCGACGTAAACATCTTCAAACACCACCGAACCGCTGCCGGTGGTGCGCTGGCCGAAGCCGCTCCAGTCGTCGATGACCGTCAGGCCCTTGGCATGACGAGGGACGAAAGCGAGTTGCTGAACGCCGTTTTCGTCCACGACCGATGTCGGAATGCGTTGGGCGTAAATAGCGCCCGTGGCGTAAAACTTGCGGCCGTTGATGCGGTAGCCGTCGCCGTCGCGAGTCAGGCTGGTAGCACGGTCATGGGCGGTTTTGGTGCCCAGTTCCGCCAAGGCATTGCCGAAGCGTTGCCCTGCCAGCACTTCTGCGTAGAGACGTTTTTTCTGCTCTTCGCTGCCGTTCACTCGCAACACTTCGAGCGCGTAGAAATGGTTCTGCGGGATCTGGCCGAGGGAACCGTCAGCCTGGGCGATCAGCGCGATCACCTTGGCCAGGGTGACGTTGGAAACCTCGGCGCCGCCATATGCTTTTGGCACGCTGATCCCCCAAAGGCCCGAGCGGGAAAACACTTCCAGTTCCGGGTGTGGCAAACGGCGTTCGCGGTCGCGCAGGGCGCTGTCGCGTTTGAAATCTTCGGCCAGGTCACTGGCGACGATCAGGGCTTGCTCATCGCTGGTGATGACCGCGACGTGGTGAGAAAGAGTCATGTGTTTCTCCAGAGATCTGGTCAAAAAGGTTCTGGTCGTCAGATCCAGGAGTGCCGTGCGGGCAGCGTGCCGTTCAGGTGATAGGTGCCGACGGCGTGATATTTCCAGCGCACCGGGTCGTGCAATGTATGCACGCGGGCGTTGCGCCAATGGCGGTCGAGGTTGAATTCGGCGAGGGTGGCGCGGCTGCCGGCCAGTTCGAAAAGCTTTTCGCTGGCCAGCAGCGAGATTTCGGTGGTCAGCACTTTGGCTTCGGCCACGGCAATCGAGGCGCGGGCGGCGGACTCGGCGGTGAGCGGCGCGGCGTTGACCTGATCGAGCACTTGCCCGGCCTTGCGCAACAACGCTTCAGCGGCGTGCAGTTCGATTTTCAGTTTGCCGATGTCGGCGATCACATAAAGATCGTCGCTGGCCCGTTCAACCTTGGCGTCGATCCACGGCCGCGCACGGGTATTCACGAACTCGATAGCATCGTCGATGGCGCCCCGGGCAATGCCGGCGTCAATGGCAGCTTGAATCAGCTGCGACACGGCACCCTGAATGTTCGGGCTGTCGTTGATTTTCCAGTTATCCACCACCAGCTCGGCGTCGACCTGCACGTTGTTGAGCAAAATGGTGCCGCTGGCGGTGGTGCGTTGGCCGAAGCCCGACCAGTCATCAACGATGCGCAGCCCAGGAGTGCCGCGACGGACGAAGGCCAGAACCTGCTTGCCATCGTCGTTCAGCGCCTTGATGGCGACCCAGTGGGCGAACAGGGCACCGGTGGAATAGAACTTCTGCCCGTTGAGGACGAAGCCGTCGCCGCTGGCGGTGATTCGCGCCTTGAGTTCAAGGGTGTTCTTGGTGCCGCGCTCAGGTCCCCCGTTACCGATCCGCCAGCCGTCGAGCACGCTTTTGAACAGCTGCTTTTTTTGCGATTCAGTGGCGCTGCCGAGTAACAGATTGAGAATGCCGAACTGGTTTTGCGGGATCTGTCCCAGTGCCGGGTCGGCCGCGGAAATGATCGCGAAGACTTCGGCCAACGTGACGAACGAAACCTGCGGGCCACCGTACTCGCGCGGGATAGAAATGCTGCCCAGGCCGCTGCGGGTGAACTGTTCGATTTCCGACCACGGCAGCTTGCGCTGCTGGTCGCGTTTGGCTGCTTGCAGACGGGCGACTTGCGCCAGCTCATGGGCGGCCTTGATGGCTTGTGCGTCGTTACGCAAGACCTGCGCGGGCAACAACAACGGGGCGATGTCCAGATCACTCTGGACGATTGCATCTGCCAGACTGGACATCAGTGCCGCTCCTTGGCTGCACGCAATGCCCTGGCGATCTGCACTGGGGTGATTGTGTTCCGGACCATACCTACCTCACATCTCATGAAAACGCCGCGATGGTTGCGACGAACGAAAACAAGAATGTCCGGTGGTCCGGTGCATATACCCTAAGCGTGTATAAAAAATTAATAAACTAACTTTTAGGAATATGCATAGAAGGTTGGTTAGCGCAGACCCTGTGGCGGGGTTCGGCGGCCATGAGCATCTCCTTTGGCCGAGCCTTCAAATACGGATTGGCGCAACCGATCTTCAGCCAGCGCGGCGGTGCCCAGCGGGAGTTGTTGCCCGCCCGGTCGAGGATGCAATAAGTCACTTCCAGCCGCAGGTCTTCGCCGGCTTCGAGAATGATCGCCGGCGGCACCCAGACCTGAATCGGCTGACCGACATCGCAAGCCTTGAGCTTGGGCAGGTCCATGCGCACATCGCCCCAGCGCAAGGTGATTTCGTCGTCGGCGGCCATGTTCAGGTAAGGCTCGATGGTCAACGGAACACCGCGCTTGATCTGGTTCGGGTTAACGCCCTGACGGCGAATGGTCTCGGGGATGTTCACCGGTTCCAGACTCTGGTTTTCATCGCCGCACAGCGCTGACGGTTGGCCGCCGGGGCAGTCGAGTTTGATCTGCACCCGTCTGGTGGCGGAAAGGGTGGGGCCTTGCCCGATCTGCATGATCCGGTAGTGAACGCGCGAGGTGCCATTGGCGATGAAGCTCTCGGGCACACGCAATTGGACCGGTTGGCCGACATCGTCAGCCGTCAGTACTCTGGAGGCCACGTAGCAGTTATCCCAGAACAGTTCGATCAGGTCGCCTTCGTCCATGCCGGAGTAGGGCGCCACATCGATCAGCAGGTGCGCCGCCGAGGTGATGTTGATGCAGGTCTTGTGAGATTGCGCCAGGGTCGGGGCCGCAAGTTCGGGTTTGTTCGAAGTGCTTGTCATGGGATTCTCCTTGAAGCCTTGCAGCGAAAGTCCGTTTCTGAAAGTTCGAAAGGCGTGAATTACCGAGCAACAAAACTGTTCACTGCGTGTGGAATTAAATAGTGAATGAGTGCGAGGTTAATTGCCTGTTGGAGACTAGATAAGAGTGTGCTTGTATAAGTGTCAATAGAGTTTGTTAGTTAAGTATTGGATCGAGTGTTATTCAGAAAAATCCTACGCAGTGGAGTTAATAAGCTGCACCGCTCTGTCGAACTTGACCTTGTTCTATGGGCTTTTAGCGGGGTGCCGACGGCGAAGCCCGGTACGGCAAGGGTGCGGGTCTTGGCTGGATTTTAAGCGAGGTTATTCTGTTGCAGGAGATATATATGTACCGCCTGCGGTTATAAGAATTTATCTATTGTGCAAAGAGGTGAATAAGCGAAGAGCCTATATCGAGGGTTTTGTTGGTAGGAGTGGTTGTCACTTCCATCCATGGAAGTTAACAAGTAGTGAGGCGATGTTTCAGTGCTGAGCGTTAGTCAGGAACTTGCTGAGAAACTGCTTCGTCCGTTCTTCTTTTGGATTGGCAAACAGGGCCTTGGCTTCGCCTTGTTCGACGATCACACCTTTGTCGAAAAACACCACGCGGTTCGCCACGTCCCGGGCAAAGCCCATTTCGTGGGTGACGATAACCATGGTGCGCCGCTCTTCGGCGAGGCTGCGGATGGTCGCCAGCACTTCACCTACCAGCTCCGGGTCGAGGGCTGAGGTCGGTTCGTCGAACAGAATCACTTCCGGCTCCATCGCCAGCGCGCGGGCAATCGCCACACGCTGTTGCTGACCACCGGAAAGGCGACGCGGGTACGCATCTTCCTTGCCCGCCAGGCCGACCCTGGCCATCAGCTTTTTACCCAGGGCAACGGCTTCGGCGTGCGGGATCTTCTTTACGATGATCGGGCCTTCGATAACGTTTTCCAGGGCGGTGCGATGAGGGAACAGGTTGAAGTTTTGGAACACGAAACCCACGTGCTGGCGCAAGCGTCGCACCAGGCTTTGCTGCTGGTTCAGCGGACGGCTGCCATCGATCTCGATGTCACCGACCTTGATCCGGCCGCTGGTGGGTTCTTCAAGAAAATTCAGGCAACGCAGGAACGTGGTTTTACCCGAGCCGCTAGGCCCGATGATCGCCACCACCTCACCTTCCTTCACTTGCAGATCGATGCCGTTGAGCACCACTTGACCCTTGAACTGCTTTGTCAGTTTTTCCACGACAATCATTGGGTCAGGACTCCAGATCGTGCCGATTGACCCGTGCTTCCAACTGGTTCTGCAGGTGCGAAAGCACCGTGGCCAGAACCCAGTAGATCAGCGCGGCGGCAAGGTACATGGTGAAAATTTCAAAGGTACGGGCGGTAATCAGCTGCGCCTGACGGAACAGTTCCGGCACCTGGATCGTGGCTGCCAGCGCGGTGTCCTTCACCAGCGAAATGAAGCTGTTGCCCAATGGTGGCAGGGCCGTGCGCATCGCTTGCGGCAGGATGGCCCGGCGCAGGGTTTGCGCGCGGGTCATGCCGATACTCGCGGCGGCTTCCCACTGGCCGCGCTCGATGGAGCTGATCGCGGCACGGAGGATTTCGCAGGCATAGGCCGCCATGTTCAGCGAGAAGCCGATCAGGGCCGCTGGTAGCGGATCAAGTTCGATGCCCAATTGCGGCAAGCCGTAATAGATCACGAACAGTTGCACCAGCAACGGCGTGCCGCGAAAGAACGACACGTAGATGCGGGCGATCCAGCTCACCAGTTTGAAGCGCGACAGGCGCATCAATGCCAGGCCGAAGCCCATCACCAGGCCGAAGAACATCCCGCCCAGGCTCAAGATCACCGTGTAGTACGCGCCCTTCAGCAGGAAAGGCGCGGAATCCAGCGCAAGTTGGAAAGCTTCTCCCATTATTGAGTGACGTCAGCGCTGAAGTATTTTTCCGACAGCTTTTTCAGCGTACCGTCGGCACGCAGCTTGTCGATGGCTTTGTTCACTGCAGCAAGCAACTCAGGCTCGCCTTTGCGCAGGGCAATACCGGCTTCCTGGCGGGAGAACGCTTCGCCGGCGGCGGAAGTGTCCTTGGCCTTCCTGGCGTATTCCAGCGCGGCGAGGCGGTCGATCAGAATGGCGTCGATGCGGCCAACGCGCAGGTCCTGGAACTTGGTCGGATCATCTTCGTAGGTGCGGATGTCAGCCTTGGGCACATTCTCTTTCACCCATTGCTCGTAGTTGGTGCCCAGGCCTACGCCGACTTTCTTGCCGGCCAGATCGGCGGCGGTCTTGATGGTGTCTTTGTTTTTGGTCAGGGTCAGCGCCTGAATCCCGGAAACGGTGTACGGCGTGGAGAAGTCGTACTTCTTCTTGCGCTCTTCGGTGATGGTCACCTGGTTGATCACCGCGTCCAGACGCTTGGATTCCAACGCAGCGAGGATGCCTTCCCATTTGGTCGGCTGCAATTTGACTTTCACGCCCAGCTCTTTGGCCAGGGCTTCGGAAAACTCGACTTCGAAGCCGGCCAGTTTGCCGTCGGCGTCGACGAAACTGAACGGTGGGTAAGTGCCTTCCAGACCCACGTTGATCACGCCGGCGTCTTTGATTTTTTGCAGTTGCTCACCGGCAACCGCTTGCCCCAGCAGACCGGCGCTCAGCGCCAGGCCCAGCGAACCAACCAGCAGGTTTCGACGTAGTGCGGAAAAATTCATGACAAGCCCCTGTGTTTTCTTATGAAGACGCTTTTAGGAATGTTGGCAAAATCGGGATTTGGACGACTGCGATATCCTGCCCTAAAGCAGCGTATGCGTCTCGCTGCAAATTCGCCTGCGGCGTGACTATATGCTGGCGTCTTTAGATTGGAAAATAATGAATATCAAGTTTGTTATTCTTTTTTTAGCTAAGTAATCGTTCCCACGCTTTGCGTGGGAATGCAGCCCGTGACGCTCCGCGTCAATGGACGCGGAGCGTCCCTAGAGGCATTCCCACGCAGAGCGTGGGAACGATCGCCTACAAAAAGTCTTTGTAGGCGAACAATGCCGGCGCCCCGCCGGTATGCAGGAAGATGATCGGGCCATCATTGAAGCGCTGGCGCCCGATGCCATCGAGCAAACCCGCCATGGCCTTGCCGGTGTAAACCGGGTCCAGCAGCAAACCTTCCTGACCCGCCACCAGCTTCACGGCGGCCAACGTTCCGGCATTCGGTTCGCCGTAGCGCGGGCCGAAATACTCGTCCCATAACTCGACCTTGAAACTCGCCGGCAGCCTCACGCCCAGCAGCTCGGCAGTGCGTTCGGCGAGACCCTGGACTTTCGGGCGCTGGTCTTCGTCGCTGCGAGAAACCGTGACACCAATCACTGGCAAGTCCGGCAGTGCTTCATTCAGCGCCAACGCCAGACCGCTATGGGTCCCGGCGCTGCCCGAAGCCAGCACCACGGCCGCGAATGTCAGTCCGGTGTCCTTGATCTGCTCGGCCAATTCCAGCCCGGCACGCACATAACCCAAAGCGCCCAATGCGTTGGAGCCACCAATCGGCACCAGATACGGTTTCTTGCCGTTGTTGCGCAGGCGATCAGCCAAGGCCTGCAATTGTTCGTCGGCGTTGTCGAGGTTTTCCACCAGCTCGACCTTGGCGTCGAACAGGTCCAGCAACAGTCGATTGCCGTTGCCGACATAGTTGGCGTCGTCGGTACCCAAGGGGTTTTCCAGCAGGGCTACGCAGCCCAGGCCAAGCTTGGCCGCAATGGCGGCGGTTTGGCGCACGTGGTTGGACTGAAGCGCGCCAGCGGTGATCAAGGTGTCGGCGCCTTGTGCCAGTGCATCGGCCGCCAGGTATTCGAGTTTGCGCAGCTTGTTGCCGCCCATCGCCAGCGGCGTCAGGTCATCACGCTTGACGTATACATCGCGGCCCAGCCAGGCCGACAGGCGTTCGAGTTTTTCCAGGGCGGTAGGATGACCGAGCAATTCGAGACGGTTAAAGCGGGCAAGCTGTTGTTTGATCATGGGGTCCGTACTGGGGGAGGGAGATGACAGGACTATAGGCACGCCTATTTAGCGGGGCAACTGCCAATCGGCCTTATGCCAAAAAGTGCTGAGCACAGCACAATCGGTTCTTAATTCGGCTTCCAGGCCATGCCGTAAAGTAATCGCGGTTAACGCGGCCAGACAGTCCGGCCGCCCGTGAGGAGTTTTTACCGTGAGCGAGCGTTCCAGTCATTGGCAACTGCAGACCATCGTCAGCCAACTGCGCACGGCGCGTGACCAGTGGCGCCTACAAAATGGCCGCGCCAGCACCGAACAGGGCGGTCGCGAGTTGCCTTCCCGAGCGGCCATGGCAGAGATTCTCGAAGCCCTCTGCGGCGCGTTGTTCCCGATGCGCCTGGGACCGGTGGATTTGCGCGAGGAAAGTGAAGACTTCTACGTCGGCCATACGCTGGACGTGGCGTTGAACGCGTTGCTGGCTCAGGCGCGACTCGAACTGCGCTACGCCGCTCGCCACAGTGCCCAGGCCGACACCGAAGTCGAGGCCAAGACCATCCAGATCATTCAGGACTTCGCCCTCGCATTGCCAGGGCTGCGCAGTCTGCTCGACACCGACGTGCTGGCGGCTTATCACGGCGATCCGGCGGCTCGCAGCGTCGATGAAGTGTTGCTGTGCTATCCGGGGATTCTGGCGGTGATTCACCATCGCCTGGCCCACCATTTGTACCGCGCCGGGTTGCCGCTGCTGGCACGGATCAGCGCGGAAATCGCGCACTCGGCCACCGGCATCGACATTCACCCTGGCGCGCAGATTGGTCGCAGCTTCTTCATCGATCACGGGACGGGTGTGGTGATCGGCGAGACCGCCATCATCGGCGAGCGTGTGCGGATTTATCAGGCCGTGACGTTGGGCGCCAAGCGTTTCCCGGCGGATGAAGACGGTCAGTTGCAGAAAGGGCAGCCGCGACATCCGATCGTCGAGGATGACGTGGTGATCTATGCCGGTGCGACGATTCTGGGGCGGATCACCATCGGCAAGGGCTCGACCATTGGCGGCAATGTCTGGCTGACCCGCAGCGTGCCGGCGGGGAGCAACCTGACTCAGGCGAATCTGCAACATGATGACGGGACGCAGAAGTAAGCCCGTCAGCTGACTGATCGTTCCCACGCTCTGCGTGGGGAATCCTCAAGGGACGCTCCGCGTTCCAGGGCCGCCGCCGATGCAATGTCTGGCACCGATGTGACGCAGAGCGTCACGGGCTGCATTCCCACGCAGAGCGTGGGAACGATCATATTCATCCCACGTCATACCCTTCCTTGAGCTAGCGTACGAAAAGTGCCGCCGAGCCTTGCGATTAGTCCTTAGCACCCTATTCATGTTTAACTTGAACGCTCATTCAAGTTAAACCGCCGGTTTGCTGCCCGCTCACAACAGGAGGCTTGCCTTTGCCGAGTCCGTTATTGATTGCCCTGTTTCACCCCCTTGAGGTGCACCTTTCATGAGTGCATCGCCCACCCCCGCCAGCGGCCAGGTCCGCATGAATCCGCCGGTTTTTTATTTCGCGGCGACCTTTATCTTGTTGTTCGCCGTGGTGGTCATGGCGATACCCGAACAGGCCGGTGCCTGGCTTCTGGAAGCGCAAAACTGGGCGGCCAACACGGTCGGCTGGTACTACATGCTCGCGATGACCCTGTATCTGGTCTTCGTGGTGGTCACCGCCTTGTCCGGCTACGGCAAGATCAAGCTCGGTGCCGACCACGACGAACCCGAATTCAGTTACCTGTCCTGGGCCGGCATGCTGTTCGCCGCCGGGATCAGCATCACGCTGTTCTTCTTTTGCGTGTCCGAACCGCTGACCCACTTGGCGCAACCCCCGCAAGGCGAAGCGGGCACGGCGGATGCAGCGCGTCAGGCGATGCAGATTCTGTTCCTGCACTGGGGCCTGCACGGCTGGGGCGTGTTCGCCTTCGTCGGCATGGCGCTGGCCTACTTTGCTTATCGTCATAACCTGCCGCTGGCCCTGCGTTCGGCGCTCTATCCGCTGATCGGCAAGCGCATCAACGGCCCGATCGGTTACGCGGTGGATGGCTTCGGCATCATCGCCACGGTGTTCGGCCTTGGTGCCGACATGGGCTTTGGCGTGTTGCACCTCAACTCAGGTCTGGACTACCTGTTCGGCATCGCTCACACCCAGTGGATTCAGGTCGGCCTGATCACGCTGATGATGGGCGCGGCGATCATCGTCGCGGTGTCTGGCGTCGATAAAGGCGTGCGCGTGATGTCCGACATCAACATGCTGCTGGCCTGCGCGCTGCTGCTGTTCGTGTTGTTCGCCGGCCCTACCCAGCACTTGCTCAATACGTTGATCCAGAACATCGGCGACTACCTCGGCGCCTTGCCGATGAAGAGTTTCGACCTCTACGCCTACGACAAACCCAGTGACTGGCTGGGCGGTTGGACGGTGTTCTACTGGGCTTGGTGGATCGCCTGGTCGCCGTTCGTGGGCCTGTTCATCGCACGGATTTCCCGTGGCCGGACCATCCGTGAATTCGTCTTCGGCGTGCTGTTGATTCCGCTCGGCTTCACCCTGGCGTGGATGTCGATCTTTGGCAACAGCGCCATCGATCAAGTCCTCAATCACGGCATGAGCGCCCTCGGCATGTCGGCCATCGATAACCCGTCGATGACCCTCTACCTGCTGCTGGAAACCTACCCGTGGAGCAAAACCGTCATCGCGGTCACGGTGTTCATCAGCTTCGTGTTCTTCGTGACGTCTGCCGATTCCGGCACCGTCGTGCTGTCGACACTGTCCGCCAAGGGCGGCAATCCCGACGAAGACGGGCCGAAATGGCTGCGGGTGTTCTGGGGCGCAATGACCGCGTTGGTGACCAGTGCGCTGCTGTTCTCCGGCAGCATCGATGCGCTGAAGTCAGCGGTGGTGCTGACTTCATTGCCGTTCTCGATGATCTTGCTGCTGATGATGTGGGGGCTGCACAAGGCGTTCTACCTGGAGTCGCAGAAGCAGATCGCGCAACTGCATTCGCTGGCGCCGGTGTCCGGATCGCGGCGAGGCGGCTGGCGTCAACGCCTGAGTCAGGCGGTGCATTTCCCGTCACGGGATGAGGTCTATCGCTTCCTCGATACGGCGGTGCGCCCGGCGATTGAAGAAGTCTCGGCAGTGTTCGTCGAAAAGGGTTTGAAGGTGGTCACACAACCGGACCCGACCAACGACAACGTCAGCCTGGAAATCGGTCACGGCGAGGAGCGTCCGTTCATTTATCAGGTGCAGATGCGCGGCTACTTCACGCCGTCCTTCGCCCGTGGCGGCATGGGCTCCAAGGAACTCAACAACCGTCGTTACTACCGGGCCGAAGTGCATTTGAGCGAGGGCAGTCAGGATTACGATCTGGTGGGTTACACCAAGGAGCAGATCATCAACGACATCCTCGATCAGTACGAACGACATCTGCAATTCTTGCATCTGGTGCGTTGATCGAGAACCGGTGGCGCCGAGCCTTTTTCAGGTCTCGGCGCTCAACACCATGAACAGCACCAGCGCCGCCACCGGCACACTGAACACCACCGTGCCGATCATCAGTTCCGTACTCAGAGACTGGCCGGCGGTGACCATGCCAACGGCACCATTGATCAACGTCAACGCCAGCCACAGGACCACGAAGCTATAGGTCAGCGTCTGTTGGCTGAAGCCGATTTTGTCGCCGATGAACAGCATCAGCGCCAGCAGGATCAGGCCGAAAGTGATGATGATCGTGGTGTGCATGGTGTGCTCCTGAGTAAATGATCGTTCCCATGCTCTGCGTGGGAATGCAGCCCGTGACGCTCTGCGTCACTGGACGCGGAGCGTCCCTTGAGGCATTCCCACGCAGAGCGTGGGAACGATCAATGTGTGTTGCTTTTGCGGCCGCCTTCGCGATCTGGGCACTGCGGTATCAAGTGAGCATAGTTAAACCAGCCCGCCGTTGACGCGCAGTGCAGGAAATCCTGATCGATATGCCACCACCGCCGATGCCGGTTGGGGGAAGTGTTTGCGGGGGCACGGTAGCCGCAGTTCCACAGATCGTTCCCACGCTCCGCGTGGGAATGCCTCAACGGACGCTCCGCGTTCGGCTTTGGATTGGGACGCGGAGCGTCCCGGGCTGCATTCCCACGCAGAGCGTGGGAACGATCATATGAAACGTTTCAGCATTTTCTCGAGTCCGAGGTTTATCGGCGTTTGTCTGGGCGTATGCTGGGCAACTTGCGAAGCAGTCGATACCAACTTCAAGACAGAAAAGAGAGGATTCGATGACCTACACCGCTGCCGAAAACCGCTACGACTCCATCCCTTACCGCCGCGTGGGGCGCAGTGGGCTGGTGCTGCCGGCACTGTCTCTGGGCCTGTGGCACAACTTCGGCGACAGCACGCCGATCGACACCCAGCGATCGTTGCTGCGTACCGCGTTTGATCTTGGCATCAACCATTTCGACCTGGCCAACAACTACGGCCCGCCGTATGGCAGCGCCGAGATCAATTTCGGTCGTTTGCTGCGTGAAGATTTCAAGCAGTATCGCGACGAGCTGATCATCTCCAGCAAGGCCGGTTGGGACATGTGGCCCGGCCCTTATGGCCAGGGCGGCGGTTCGCGCAAATACGTGCTGGCCAGCCTTGATCAGAGCCTGCAGCGCCTGGGCCTGGACTACGTGGACATCTTCTATTCACACCGCTTCGACCCGGACACGCCGCTGGAAGAAACCGCCAGCGCACTGGCCACCGCGGTGCAACAGGGCAAGGCGTTGTACATCGGTATCTCTTCGTACTCGGGGGTTAAAACCCGGGAAATGGCCGCGCTGCTGAAAGAGTGGAAAGTCCCGTTGCTGATTCATCAGCCGGCTTACAACCTGCTCAACCGTTGGGTGGAAAAAGACCTGCTGGATACGACGGACGAACTCGGTGCGGGCGTGATTGCGTTTACGCCGTTGGCTCAGGGGTTATTGACCGACAAGTACCTCAACGGTGTGCCGGCCGACGCGCGGGTCAATCGTCCGGGAGGTGGTTCGTTGCAGGCGGCGCACCTGTCCGAAGCCAACATCGCCCATGTGCGTGCGCTGAATGAGATCGCCCAGCGTCGCGGTCAGAGCCTGGCGCAGCTGGCATTGGCGTGGACCTTACGCGATCCGCGTGTGACGTCGGCGTTGATCGGTGCGAGTCGGCCGGAGCAGATTATCGAGAACGTCGGGGCGTTGAAGAATCTGAGCTTTAGTTCGGAGGAATTGGCGGAGATTGACCGGTTTGCCCAAGAGGGCGGGGTCAATCTTTGGGAGAAGCCTTCAACGGCTGAATAACCTCTAACTGATCATTCCCACGCTCTGCGTGGGAATGCCTCAACGGACGCTCCGCGTTCGGCTCTTGATGGGACGCGGAGCGTCCCGGGCTGCATTCCCACGCGGAGCGTGGGAACGATCGGGTGATCGGATTACCGGAAAAACGGCACATCCCCCAACACCGTCGCCCGCTGCATCACCCGCCGCGCCGGCCGGTAGTCATCCACGGCGTAGTGCTGTGTCACGCGGTTATCCCAAAACGCCACGTCATCCTTCTGCCAACGCCAGCGAATGGTAAATTCCGGCCGCGTAGCGTGGGCAAACAGAAACTTCAGAATCACCTCGCTTTCGGTTTCCGACAGCTCATTGATCTTCGACGTGAAGCCTTCATTGACGAACAACGACCGGCGTCCGCTCACCGGATGAGTGCGGATCACCGGGTGGGACAGCGGCGGGTTTTTCCTGCGCGCTTCTTCCCACTGGGCCAAGGCTTCGGGTGTGTTGCCATAGCGCTCCAGCGGGAACGAACGAGTGAAGTCGTGGGTCGCGGTCAGCCCTTCGAGCAAGGTTTTCATCGGCGCCGAAAGCGCTTCATACGCCGCGATGCCGCTGGCCCACAGCGTGTCGCCACCAAACTCCGGCAGCAACTTGGCGCTGAGCACCGCGCCCAGGGCCGGCGTCGGCAGGAAGGTCACGTCGGTGTGCCAGATCGCGTTGTCACGCACGTCAGTGACGGCGGTATCGAGGATTAGCACTTCGGGTTGTTCCGGCACATTCGGGTAGATCGGATGAATGTGCAAGTCGCCGAAATTGGCGGCGAAACGCGCCTGTTGCTGCGGTGTGATCGGCTGATCGCGGAAGAACAACACTTGATGTTCGAGCAGTGCCTGCTCGATGGCGTCGCGCTGTTCGAGGTTCAGCGGTTGGCTGATGTCGACGCCGCTGATTTGCGCGCCGAGGGCCGAGCTGAGGGGGATGATGGTCAGGTTACTCATGGACTTTCTCTTCAATCCGGGGTGCCGGGCTTTTGTAGGAGTGAGCCTGCTCGCGATAGCGCAGTGTCAGGCGACATGCCTGTGGCCGATACACCGCCATCGCGAGCAGGCTCACTCCCACAGGGTTATTCACATGATGATTTTTCAGTGAGCCTGGCCATGCCACGGCACCAGTTTGCGTTGCAGGGCGCGCAAGCCCATTTCCATGGCGAAGGCGATCAGCGCAATCACCAGAATCCCCAGCACCACCACATCGGTGACCAGGAACTGCGCGGCCGACTGCACCATGAACCCCAAACCACTGGTGGCGGCGATCAATTCGGCGGCGACCAGCGTCGACCAACCCACACCCAGGCCAATGCGCACACCGGTCAAAATATCCGGCAGCGCACTCGGCAGAATCACATGGCGAATCAACTGCGCCCGGGTCGCGCCCAATGATTGCGCAGCGCGCAATTTTGCCGGGTCGACGGTGCGCACGCCGGTCGCCGTAGCGATGGCGATCGGGGCGAAGATCGCGAGGTAGATCAGCAAGACTTTCGACAGCTCACCGATGCCGCACCAGATCACGATCAGCGGCAGATAAGCCAACGGTGGAATAGGGCGGTAGAACTCGATCAACGGATCGAGAATGCCGCGAGCAATGCGGTGGTGGCCGATGGCGATTCCAACGGGTACGGCGGTCAGCACTGCGAAGCCCAGGCCCAGACCGATTCGGCTGAGGCTCGCGCCAAGGTGCTGCCACAACGTTGAATCCATGTAGCCGGTGGTCACCAGCAGCCAGCCTTTTTGCAGCACGGCAGAGGGTGGCGGCAGGAACAGCGGTTCGATCATTCCAGTGGCGGTGACGGCCCACCAAATGGCAACGAGAGCGACCAGCGTCAGCAGGCTGATCCAGCGCGTGTTCAAACTGCGACGCAGCGGGATTACCGTCGAGCCCGGTTTCACCGTCGCGGCGGGAATTTCATAGCTGCTCATGCGCGCTCCTGCCGCTGGGCGGCGCTGCGTTGGGAGAACACTTTGGCCAGCACGTGTTCGCGGGTTTCGATAAAGCGCGGGTCGGACTTGATTGCCCGAGCGGACTCACCGGCGGCGTAACGCTGACCGAAATCCAGGCTCAGGCGTTCGACGATTTGCCCTGGATTCGGCGCCAGCAGAATCAGGTCCGTGGCGAGAAACACCGCTTCTTCGATGTCGTGAGTAATCAGAAAAACCGGTTTTGTGGTGCGCTGCCAGACTTGCAGCAACAGCTCCTGCATCTGTTCGCGGGTGAAGGCATCGAGGGCGCCGAAGGGTTCGTCCATCAGCAAAACCCGCGGATCAGCCGCCAGGGCACGGGCCAGGCCGACACGTTGCTTCTGCCCGCCTGAAAGCTGCCAGATCCGGCGGTTTTCGAAGCCGGAAAGGTCCACCAACGCGAGCATTTCCCGGGCGCGGAATTCACGTTTGTCTCGGGAAATGCCGGCCAGTTCCAGACCGAAACCGACGTTGGCCAGCACGTCCTGCCAGGGCAGCAGGGCATCGTCCTGGAACACCACGCCGCGTTCGGCGCTCGGGCCTTTGACTGGCACTCCATCAAGGGTGATGCGCCCGGCGCTGGGCTCGACGAAGCCGGCAATCAGGTTCAACAGCGAAGTCTTGCCACTGCCGGACGGGCCAAGGGCGACCAGCAATTGCCGGGGCCCAAGACTCAGGGAAATATCCGCCAGTACCGGTTCGGCGGCACCGGGGTACTGTGCGCTGATGCGCTCCAGCTCAAGCAAAGCCATCGCAATTAACTCCGATCAGTTGGTGATGTACTTGGAGCTGACGTAAGGGGCGTAATCGGGCAGTACGGCGTCAACCTTGCCTTGTTCTTTCAGGAACGCGGCGGTGTCGGTGATGGCCTTGGTGGTCGGCGCGCCGAGGGTGATCACCTGATCTGCCGCCAGCGGGAAGACGTTGCCTTGCAGCAGCAATGGGATGTCGCTGGCCTTGGCGCCGGAGAGTTTCACCAGTTTGTCGACGTTGGATTGATTGGCGAGCCAGGCTTTCGGGTCTTTGCGGTAGTCGGCGTAGGCATCGAGGGTCACTTTGGCGAACGCGGTGACGATTTCCGGGTGCTTCTCGGCGAAGTCTTTACGCACGATCCACGCATCGAAGGTCGGCGCGCCGAACTTGGCCAGTTCGCCGGAGGTGATCAGCACTTTGCCGTTTTCCTTGGCCACTCCGAGGGCTGGGTCCCACACGTAAGTGGCGTCGATGTCACCGCGTTTCCACGCGGCAATGATGGCTGGCGGGGCAAGGTTGAGGACGGTGACTTTCGAGGGGTCGATGTTCCAGTGCTTCAGCGCGGCCAACAGACTGTAGTGGCCGGTGGAAACGAACGGCACGGCGATTTTCTTGCCGATCAGATCCTGCGGGGTTTTGATCCCGGAACCGTCGCGGGCCACCAGGGCTTCAGCGGCGCCGATCTGCGTGGCGATGAGGAAGGTTTCTACCGGGACTTTGCGAGTGATTGCCGCCGTCAGGGGGCTGGAACCGAGGTAACCGATCTGCACGTCGCCGGAAGCGATGGCGGCGATGATGTCGGCGCCGTTGTCGAATTTGCGCCAGTCGATCTTGGCGTTGGTGGCTTTCTCGTACGCGCCGTCGGCCTGGGCGACTTTCGCCGGGTCTACGGTGGTCTGGTAGGCGACGGTGACGTCAGCCGCTTGGGCAAAGAAACTCACCGCAGCCAGAGACGCGGCGGCCAGGAGGCGAAGGGGGGAAGTCAGTTTCATTGAGAAGCTCCTTTTCAGACGACCGAGAGCCGGCGTGAAAAGAAGACTAAATGATATAAGAATCCGAAAATAAATAACTTTTTCGAATGAGCTTATGAGCGGAAAATTCTAAGCAGGTACCCTGTGGCGAGGGGGCTTGCCCCCGTTGGACTGCGTAGCAGTCCCAAAACCGACACCCCCAATATTTCGGAAAAACCGAGTCGCCTGCATTACGACTGCTTCGCAGCCGGACGGGGGCAAGCCCCCTCGCCACAGGGGACTTGCACTGGGAGATTAGTTGCTGATCGCCAGAATGCTCGCCTGATACGACCCGACAAACACATCGAAATCGCCGACTTCGTTCTGCTCCAGCTCAATCTGCTCGGCCAGCGACGAACGCGCCCGCTCTTCAAATTTCGCCTGTTCTTCGCCTGAAAGCGGTTCGCTGCGGAAAAACTCTGCATGCGCCTGGCTCTGACGCAGGGAGAACTGAGCAAAGCTCTCCTTGTGCTCAGCCATCGCCGCCAGCACCTGGGCCGATGGCGTCAGCGATGGATCCCTGACCTTGGCCAGTTGGGCATCCAGCGCCTTGCTATGCGCGTCGCCGCCATGACTCTGATCCAGCATCGCCGCCAGTGGTGCAATCTTCTCCAGCAACTCGCTGGCCCACTCTTTCAGGTCCACCGGATGGCCGTCGCGTTGCAGTTGCAGGCCCGGACGGCGACCTTCCTTGACCACGCTGAGGAAGTTCGAGGTCGCGTTGCTGCACGAGGTATTGGTCAGCAGCGGGCTGTCGTTCAGCGCGCAATACAGCAGGAATGCGTCGAGGAACCGCGCCTCCGGCAGATCGATGCCCATCGGCAGGAACGGGTTGATGTCCAGGCAGCGCACTTCGACGTACTGAATGCCGCGAGCCACCAGCGCCTGGATCGGCCGTTCGCCGGTGTAAGTCACGCGTTTCGGGCGGATGTTGGAGTAGTACTCGTTTTCGATCTGCAGGATGTTGGTGTTGAGCTGAACCCACTCACCGTCCTGATGCGTGCCGATTTCGACGTAGGGCGCGTAAGGCGTGGCGACCGCTTTACGCAGGCTGTCGGTGTAGCTCGCCAGATCGTTGTAGCAAGGGGTCAAGCCGGCCTGGGCGTTGCTCTGGTAACCCAGGTCACTCATGCGCAGGCTGGTGGCGTACGGCAGGTACAAGGTGTCCGGGTCCAGTTGTTCCAACTGGTGCGAACGACCGCGCAGGAAGCCGGCGTCCAGCGCAGGCGAAGCACCGAACAGGTACATCAGCAGCCAGCTGTAGCGGCGGAAGTTACGGATCAGCGCGATGTAGGCCGACGACTGATAGTCGCGGTCGGTGCCGACAAAACCTTCAGCCTCTTTAAGCAGCGGCCAGAGCTTTTCCGGCAAGGAAAAGTTGTAGTGAATCCCGGCAATGCACTGCATGGTCTTGCCGTAGCGCAGGGCCAGGCCCTTGCGGTAGACGTACTTGAGCTGACCGATGTTGGAGGTGCCGTAATAGGCAATCGGGATGTCTTCCTCGGCCGGCAACGGGCACGGCATCGATGGACTCCACAGGTACTCGTTGCCGAGCTTGCTGTAGGCAAAACGGTGAATGCTGTCGAGGCTCGCCAGCGTGTCCGCCGGGTCGGGCAGGGCGGGCGTGATGAACTCCAGCAGCGACTCGGAATAGTCGGTGGTGATTTGTTCGTTGGTCAGCGCGGAACCCAATTCTTCCGGGTGCGGCGTTTGCGCCAGGCGACCTTCACTGGTCACGCGCAGGCATTCACGTTCGATGCCGTGAAGGCACTGTTCGAGCAGAGAGAGGTTAGCGCGCTCGCCGAGCAGAGCCAGGCGGCGGTTGAGAAGTTCGCTCAAGTTGGATTCCTTCACGCGTCAGTCGCCCCAATATGGGGGTGGGCAAGACGGTCTACAAGGGTGAAGTTGAAACTGGCGTTGTCGCCTGGTTTTGGATCGCCACAATCCCTGTGGGAGCGGGCTTGCTCGCGAAGAGGGCGTGTCAGTCGGCACTAAGTCGTCTGGCACACCGCCTTCGCGAGCAAGCCCGCTCCCACAGGAAACTCCGACGCTGCGGTCACAGCGCCGAAATTAACTCAAATTGATGGCATTCATCTACAGGACAGCGAACGTGCCTTGTGCTTTTGCGACGAGTTTGTCGCCTTGCATCACATCGGCTTCGACCACCAGCGTGCGGCGGCCCGGGTGGATCACCCGCGCCGTGCACATCACTTCACCGTCGGCGACGGCGCGAATGTAGTTGATCTTGCACTCGATGGTCGCGCTCTGCTGGTCGAAACCATGGGTGCTGGAACAGGCCAGCCCCATGGCAATGTCCACCAGGCTGAACAAGGCCCCACCGTGCAGCTTGCCGCCGCGATTGCGCAGTTCTGGCGCAAGCCCCAGGGCGACTTGCGCCACCCCGGTCTCCAGGCTGTGCAAGCGACACCCCAGCAACTTGAAAAAAGCGCTTTCGGTCAGCCCGGCCGGGATCTCCATCAGCGTTTCTTCAATTGCTTGGCGTTGGCGAACAGCGAAGCCATGGCGTTGTTGGCCGGGGCTGCCGCCGTGGTTTCTTTACGCGGCGCGGTGTTCTGGGACTGGCGTGGCGCCGAACCCGGACGTGCACCACGGGCGCCGTCGATTTTCTCGCCCGGTGTGTCGCTCATGCGCATCGACAGGCCAACGCGTTTGCGCGGGATGTCGACTTCCATGACCTTCACTTTCACCACGTCACCGGCCTTCACCGCTTCACGCGGATCCTTGATGAACTTCTCCGAAAGCGCAGAGATGTGCACCAAACCGTCCTGATGCACGCCGATGTCGACGAAAGCACCGAAGTTGGTCACGTTGGTCACCACGCCTTCGAGGATCATCCCCAGCTCCAGGTCCTTGAGGTCTTCAACGCCTTCCTGGAACTCGGCGGTCTTGAACTCGGGACGTGGGTCGCGGCCAGGTTTTTCCAGCTCTTGCAGGATGTCGGTGACCGTTGGCAGACCGAAGGTTTCGTCGGTGTACTTTTTCGGATCAAGACGCTTGAGGAAGCTGGCGTCGCCGATCAGCGAGCGAATGTCGCGGTCGGTCTCAGCAGCAATACGCTGGACCAGCGGATAGGCTTCCGGGTGAACCGCAGACGAATCCAGCGGGTTGTCACCGTTCATGACGCGCAGGAAGCCAGCGGCCTGTTCGAAGGTTTTCTCGCCCAGACGCGCGACTTTCTTCAATGCAGCACGGGTTTTGAACGCGCCGTGCTCGTCGCGGTGGCTGACGATGTTTTGCGCCAACGTTGCGTTGAGGCCGGAGATACGGGCCAGCAGCGCCACGGAGGCTGTATTGACGTCGACGCCCACGGCGTTTACGCAGTCTTCGACCACCGCGTCCAGGCCGCGTGCCAGTTTCAGCTGCGACACGTCGTGCTGGTACTGGCCGACGCCGATGGATTTCGGATCGATCTTCACCAGCTCAGCCAGTGGATCCTGCAGGCGACGGGCAATCGACACCGCGCCACGGATCGACACGTCGAGGTCCGGGAATTCCTTGGAGGCCAGTTCCGACGCCGAGTAAACCGATGCGCCGGCCTCGGAGACCATGACTTTGGTCATCTTCATGGCGGGGTATTTTTTGATCAGCTCAGCGGCCAGCTTGTCGGTTTCACGGCTGGCGGTGCCGTTGCCGATGGCGATCAGGTCCACGGCATGCTTGGCGCACAGGGCCGCCAGAATCGCGATGGTCTGGTCCCACTTGTTGTGCGGCACGTGCGGGTAAACCGTGGCGTGATCCAGCAGCTTGCCGGTGGAATCGACCACGGCCACCTTGCAACCGGTACGCAGGCCCGGGTCGAGACCCAATGTGGCGCGAGGACCAGCCGGCGCCGACAGCAGCAAGTCGTGCAGGTTATGGGCGAACACGTTGATTGCTTCGGTTTCTGCGCCGTCGCGCAGTTCGCCCAGCAGGTCGGTTTCGAGGTGGGTGTAGAGCTTGACCTTCCAGGTCCAGCGCACCACTTCGCCGAGCCATTTGTCGGCGGCGCGGTTCTGATTCTGGATGCCGAATTGCTGGCCGATCATGCCTTCGCATGGGTGCATGGCGCCCGGAAGTTCGTCGCCGACTTTCAGCGCCGAACTCAGAATGCCTTCGTTGCGGCCACGGAAAATCGCCAGCGCGCGGTGCGACGGCATGCTTTTGAGCGGTTCATCGTGTTCGAAGTAGTCGCGGAACTTGGAGCCTTCCTCTTCTTTGCCGGCGATGACGCGGGCGCTGAGGATGGCTTCCTGCTTGAGGTAGCTGCGCAGCTTGTCCAGCAGGCCGGCGTCTTCGGCGAAGCGCTCCATCAGGATGTACTTGGCGCCTTCGAGGGCGGCCTTCACATCGGCGACGCCTTTTTCGGCATCGACGAAGCGCGCGGCTTCGGCGTCTGGCGTCAGGGTCGGGTCGTTGAACAGGCCGTCGGCCAGCTCGCCGAGGCCGGCTTCCAGGGCGATCTGGCCCTTGGTGCGGCGCTTCTGCTTGTACGGCAGGTACAAGTCTTCGAGGCGGGTCTTGGTGTCGGCGAGCTTGATGTCGCGTTCGAGTTGCGGGGTCAGTTTGCCCTGCTCTTGAATGCTGGCGAAGATGCTGATGCGCCGTTCGTCGAGTTCTCGCAGGTAGCGCAGACGCTCTTCCAGATGACGCAACTGGATGTCATCGAGGCTGCCGGTCACTTCTTTCCGGTAGCGGGCGATGAAAGGCACCGTGGAGCCTTCATCGAGTAGCGCGACGGCCGCTTCGACCTGTTGTGGGCGGACGCCGAGTTCCTCGGCGATGCGGCTGTTGATGCTGTCCATAAAACCACCTGACAAATTGTGAAAGCAGGCTCGCAGGCGCAGAGATAAGGCCTCGGCGAGTCTGGTTGAGCGGCCTGGCCTGCGCCGCTACCTGGATCAACAGGCATCCCGTTGACCCGTGAAATCGAACAATTACTGCCTGCGCCATGAAAATAAAAAACGGCCACCTACAGTAATGATCAGACGTTGCCTGACACAAAAGGCCGCGCATTATAACCAGCGTTCTGTCATTCGGGGGCATCGCAGGCTGTAGGCATAAGGGCCGGATTTCTGGCGATGAAGGAAAAATCTGCTAACAATGCACACGGTGCGTATAACGGCAGCTACGCCATAATGCGCGCCGAGATCAAAGGAGCATCTAATGAGCAGCACTGCAAACATTGCTGAAGGCGAAAAAATTCTTATTGTTGACGACGATCCAGGGCTGAGCAGCCTGCTGGAACGTTTTTTCGTCAGCAAGGGCTACCGCGCCCGCGCCGTCCCGAACACGGAACAAATGGATCGCCTGCTGGCGCGTGAAGTGTTCAACCTGGTCGTCCTCGACCTGATGCTGCCCGGCGAAGACGGCTTGACCGCTTGCCGCCGCCTGCGCACCGCGAACAACCAGATTCCGATCATCATGCTGACCGCCAAGGGCGATGAGCTGAGCCGCATCAAGGGCCTGGAACTGGGCGCCGACGATTACTTGGCCAAGCCGTTCAACCCGGACGAGCTGATGGCTCGTGTCAAAGCGGTCCTGCGTCGTCAGTCGGCTCCGGTACCGGGCGCTCCGGGCAGCGAAGACGAAAGCGTGACCTTCGGTGACTACGAACTGTCCCTGGCGACCCGCGAGCTCAAGCGCGGCGACGAAGTGCACATGCTCACCACCGGTGAATTTGCGGTGCTCAAGGCGTTGGTCATGAACGCCCGTCAGCCACTGACCCGCGACAAGCTGATGAACCTGGCCCGTGGCCGCGAGTGGGACGCCCTGGAGCGCTCCATCGACGTACAGATTTCCCGCCTGCGCCGGATGATCGAGCCCGATCCGTCCAAGCCGCGTTACATCCAGACAGTCTGGGGCGTGGGTTACGTGTTCGTTCCGGATGGCGCCGCCACCAAGTGATCGGCGATTTGTAGGAGCGGGTCTTGCGGGCAACGGGTCAGATGACTTTGCTCGCAGACTCGCGATCCGCAATATGCGAGCATCGCTCGCTCCTGCAAGTGTGTAGCGGTTATCCATGAAAACCCCCGTTTGGTTCCCCCAGAGTTTCTTCTCCCGCACCCTTTGGCTGGTGCTGATCGTCGTGCTGTTCTCCAAGGCGCTGACCCTGGTTTATCTGTTGATGAACGAAGACGTGCTGGTGGACCGCCAATACAGCCACGGCGTCGCCCTGACGCTACGCGCCTATTGGGCGGCCGATGAAGAAAACCGCACGAAGATTGCCGATGCCGCGACCCTGATCCGGGTAGTCGGTGCTGGCGTGCCGGAAGGTGAGCAACACTGGCCTTACAGCGAGATCTATCAGCGGCAGATGCAGGCAGAGCTCGGTGCCGACACTGAAGTCCGATTGCGCATGCATTCGCCGCCGGCCCTGTGGGTTCGGGCGCCAAGCCTGGGTGATGGCTGGTTGAAAGTGCCGCTTTATCCGCATCCGTTGCGCGGCCAGAAAATCTGGAACGTACTCGGCTGGTTCCTCGCTATCGGCCTGCTGTCCACTGCCTCGGCGTGGATCTTCGTCAGCCAGCTCAATCAACCTTTGAAACGTCTGGTCTATGCCGCGAGGCAACTCGGCCAGGGCCGCAGTGTGCGTCTGCCGATCAGCGACACGCCAAGTGAAATGACCGAGGTTTACCGCGCCTTCAACCAGATGGCGGAAGACGTCGAACAGGCCGGCCGCGAGCGCGAACTGATGCTCGCCGGGGTGTCGCACGACTTGCGCACGCCACTGACCCGTTTGCGGCTGTCCCTGGAGCTGATGGGCGACCACAGCGACCTGACGGACGACATGATCCGCGACATCGAAGACATGGACGCGATTCTCGACCAGTTCCTGGCGTTCATTCGCGATGGTCGTGACGAGTCGGTGGAAGAGGTGGACCTGAGCGATCTGGTGCGCGAAGTCGCGGCGCCATACAACCAGAACGAAGAGAAAGTGCGCCTGCGCCTGGAGCCGATCCAGCCGTTTCCATTGCGTCGGGTATCGATGAAGCGGCTGCTGAACAACCTGATTGGCAACGCCTTGCATCACGCGGGCAGCGGGGTTGAAGTGGCGGCTTATGTGTCCGGGGACACCAGCGCGCCGTATGTGGTGCTGAGTGTCATGGACCGTGGGGCGGGGATTGATCCGTCGGAGCTGGAGGCGATCTTCAACCCGTTTACGCGAGGTGATCGAGCCCGTGGCGGGAAGGGGACCGGGTTGGGCCTGGCGATCGTGAAGCGGATTGCTTCGATGCATGGCGGGAATGTTGAACTGCGCAATCGGTCCGGTGGCGGGCTTGAAGCGCGGGTGCGGTTGCCGCTTGGTTTGATGCTGCCGCGGGATGCCGTCTAACCCGATCGTTCCCACGCTCTGCGTGGGAATGCCTCTTCGGACGCTCCGCGTTCGGCTCTGGAGGGGACGCAGAGCGTCCCGGGCTGCATTCCCACGCAGAGCGTGGGAACGATCACCGAGTCAGCTTCAGCCCTTGCCTTTGGTGCGCGTCATATTCGGCCCACCATTCTTCTCAAGATGCTCAATGATGATCCCCGCCACGTTCTTGCTGGTGGTGGTTTCAATCCCTTCAAGCCCCGGCGACGAGTTCACTTCCATCACCAACGGCCCGTGATTGGAACGCAAGATGTCCACACCCGCCACCGCCAACCCCATGACCTTCGCCGCGCGCAACGCCGTCATGCGTTCTTCCGGTGTGATCTTGATCAGGCTGGCACTGCCGCCGCGATGCAGGTTGGAGCGAAACTCCCCCGGCTTCGCCTGACGTTTCATCGCCGCGATCACCTTGTCGCCCACCACGAAGCAGCGAATGTCCGCGCCGCCGGCTTCCTTGATGTACTCCTGAACCATGATGTTCTGCTTCAGGCCCATGAAAGCCTCGATCACCGACTCCGCCGCCGTCGCCGTTTCACACAGCACCACGCCGATGCCCTGGGTGCCTTCCAGCACCTTGATCACCAGCGGCGCGCCGTTAACCATCTCGATCAAGTCGGGAATGTCATCCGGGGAGTGCGCAAAACCGGTGACCGGCAAACCGATCCCCCGGCGTGACAGCAATTGCAGGGACCGCAGTTTGTCCCGCGAACGGGCGATGGCCACCGATTCATTGAGTGGAAACACGCCCATCATTTCGAACTGACGCAACACCGCGCAGCCATAAAACGTCACCGACGCGCCGATCCGCGGGATCACCGCATCGAAACCCTCCAGCGGCTTGCCGCGGTAGTGGATCTGCGGCTTGTGGCTGGCGATGTTCATGTAGGCGCGCAAGGTGTCGATCACCACCATTTCATGGCCACGCTCGGTACCGGCTTCGACCAGACGACGAGTGGAATACAGACGCGGGTTCCGCGACAGCACAGCGATCTTCATGCAACACCTGTGGAGAAGGTAGATACCGGGAACACCGGCTTGTCTTGTACGTACTTGATGCCCGGATTGACCACCAACTGGCCGTCGATCAAGGCTTTGGAACCGAGTAACAGGCGATAACGCATGGACTTGCGGCAGGCGAGCGTGAATTCGACCCGCCAGACCCGATCACCGAGGGCCAGCGTAGTGCTGACCACGTAACGCATCTGCGCGTGGCCGTTGGAGCTTTTGATGGTTTTCATCGTCACCAGGGGGGCTTCGCAGCGCCGGTGACGCAGTTGCACCACCGTGCCCAAGTGAGCAGTAAAGCGCACCCACTGTTCACCGTCGCGCTCGAACGGTTCGATATCAGTGGCATGCAGGCTGGAAGTGCTGGCGCCAGTGTCGATTTTTGCGCGCAGGCCTGCGACTCCCAAGTCTGGGAGCGCCACCCATTCGCGCAGACCGACAACGGTCAAATGGTCAAATGTTTTCAATAGGAGTAAACCAGCGATTAATGCGTCCAGGCCTCAGGCGTTACCTGAGCCAACGCTTTGAATGCAGGTTTGGCGAACCAGTAACCTTGCATCAGAAAAATTCCACAGTCCGCCAGGAAGTCCCGTTCTCCGGCGCTTTCGATCCCTTCGGCAATGACTGTAACGTTCAGCTCCGCACAGATTGTGACAATCCCTCGAACGATAGCCTGACGAACACGATCACGGTCGACATCGCGGATGAGCGCCATGTCGAGTTTGATCAGGTCCGGTTGGAAATCAGCCAGCAGATTGAGCCCCGAATAGCCCGCGCCGAAATCGTCGATGGCAGTCTTGAAGCCGAATTCGCGGTATTCACGCAGAATATTGGTCAAATGGCGATAGTTATCTACGTGCTGGCTTTCCAGGGTTTCGAAAATCAACCGGTCGATAGGGAAGTTATGTTTTTTCGCTGCTTCCAGCGTGGTGCGAATACACAGTTCCGGGCGGTACACGGCGTTGGGCATGAAGTTGATGGATAAGTGTGTCTGCATGTTTAGATTGGCCGCTCCTTCAATGGCACGGGTCCGGCAGAGCTGGTCGAAACGGTAGCGATTCTCCTCGTTGACCTGATCGAGCACCGACAGCGCACCTTCACCGGCCAAGCCGCGAACCAACGCTTCGTGGGCGAAAATCGACTGGTCTCGCAAATCGACGATCGGTTGGTAGGCGAAGGCAAAATCGAAGCCCAATGGCTCGCTTTGCTGACAACCCTGGCACCCGCCCTGAGGCGAGGTCAATGAAGACGGAAATGTAGTCACACGATCACTCCATGCCGGTGATCCGGCCAAGATCGCATTCTAGCTGGAGGGTCGAGTTATTGCGTCCGACAGAAACGGTAGTACAGTTCCGACTATTGGCTGAAAGAGGAATTCAAGTGGCACAAAAACAGGAAGAGGACGACAAAGTCCGTCTCGATAAATGGTTGTGGGCCGCGCGTTTTTATAAAACACGCGCCTTGGCCAAGGCGGCGATTGAAAGCGGTAAGGTGCATTGCCGGGGCGAGCGCTGCAAGCCGGGCAAGGAACCGCGAATCGGCGACGAGTTTCAGATTCGTACCGGGTTCGAAGAGCGCACGGTGGTGGTTCAGGCGCTGTCGATCGTACGCCGTGGCGCGCCAGAGGCTCAGGCGCTTTACGCTGAAACCGAAGCCAGCATCGCCAAGCGTGAAGCGGCTGCGGCCATGCGCAAGGCCGGTTCACTGGGCGTGAGCACTGATGGCAAACCGAGCAAGAAGCAGCGACGGGACTTGTTCAAGTTTCGTGGAAGCAGTAACGACGAGTAAGCCAATTGTTTCTGTGTTGCCTGTGAGGCAGCCTTCGCGAGCAAGCCCGCTCCCACAGGTACTGCGCAGTCCTTGTGGGAGCGGGCTTGCTCGCGAACGAGTGCGCAGCACTCGCCTGGCCAGCGAATTTGGCGAATAACATGCGGATAAAAAACAGCCCCAACCACCGCATCGAAAGGACCCAGACTTGCAATTGCCCAACCGTGTAGCCATATCGGGTTAATCGCCAGCACCGCGTGGATGGGTGAAAGCACCACTCGTCGAAAACCCCACACAGCCTCTGACCCGTAGGCCATAACCAGATGGCCAGCAGCACCAGAGGCAGGAAATTGCATCAAGCCAACCGGCGGAGGACCACCTTGCTTGGAACAAACCCGGATTGTTCTTAAAATGCCGCTCACGGCTGAACATCTCGCACCAAAACGGTGCCGCAGAGACGCAGTTTCTCGCTGTCAGAAATCATTTTGTCATTACCTCAGATACCCAGACCTATGACCGATCTACCGGATACCGACTACACCCAACGCTTCATCTTCGATGACAGCGACACCCGCGGCGAGCTGGTGGCGTTGGAGCGTAGCTACGCCGAAGTCCTCGCTAAACACCCGTACCCGGAGCCGGTTGCGCAACTGCTCGGCGAGCTGATGGCGGCGGCCTCGTTGTTGGTCGGCACCTTGAAGTTCGATGGCTTGCTGATTCTCCAGGCCCGTTCCGATGGCCCGATCCCGCTGCTGATGATCGAGTGCTCCAGCGAGCGCGAAATCCGTGGCCTGGCCCGATACGAAGCCGACCAGATCGCCCCCGACGCGACCCTCGCCGACCTGATGCCCAACGGCGTATTGGCGTTGACCGTCGACCCGACCCAAGGCAAGCGTTATCAGGGCATCGTCGACCTCGATGGCGCAACCCTGTCGGAGTGCTTCACCAACTACTTCGTGATGTCGCAACAAGTCGGCACGCGTTTCTGGTTGTACGCCGATGGTCGTCGCGCCCGTGGCCTGCTGCTGCAGCAACTGCCTGCTGATCGGTTGAAAGACGAAGAAGAACGCGCCGCCAGCTGGCAGCACCTCACCGCGCTGGCCAGCACCCTGACCGCCGATGAATTGCTGAGCCTGGACAACGAAACCATCCTCCATCGTCTCTACCACGAAGAGCAGGTTCGTCTGTTCGATGTGCAGAAATTGCGCTTCCGTTGCAGCTGCTCGCGCGAACGTTCTGCCAATGCGCTGGTCAGTTTGGGTCTGGAAGATGCCCAGTCGCTCGTGATCGAACATGGCGGCAACATTGAGATCGACTGTCAGTTTTGCAACGAGCGCTACCTGTTCGATGCCGCCGATATCGCTCAATTATTCGCTGGAGCGGGTGTCGATACACCGTCAGATACCCGGCACTAAAACGGTTCAGCGCAGGTAAATTCACTGGTTTGTGCCGGAATAACGCCGTTCTGACGGGAGGGCCCTACTATTTTTGGGCTTTTCTGGCATAATCCGGCCCACTTTTTGTCGCGGTAGTAGTGCACGACTTTCTACTACAAAACGTTTGGAGCACACTCGGCCAATGGCCGACGGGGAATCTCATGACGCAAGCCAATAACGCCGTGTACACCGATCTGAGTGTTGATGATCTGGTAAAAGAAGCTCTGAGTCGCGGTGAGGGCGAGCTTGCCGATACCGGCGCGCTGGTTGTTCGCACCGGTCACCGCACCGGCCGCTCGCCAGTCGATCGTTTCATCGTTGACGAGCCGTCCACCTCGGCTTCCATCGCCTGGGGCCCGATCAACCGCAAGTTCCCGGCCGACAAGTTCGATGCCCTGTGGGACCGCGTTGAAGCGTTCAACAACGCGCAAGATCACTTCGTTTCCCACGTGCATGTAGGTGCGTCCGAAGACCACTACCTGGCCGTGAAGATGACCACCCAAACTGCCTGGCAGAACCTGTTTGGCCGTTGCCTGTTCATCAACCCGCAAAAGTACAACCCGGCTGGCCGTGATGAGTGGCAAGTGCTCAACGTTGCCAACTTCGAGTGCGTGCCAGAGCGTGACGGTACCAACTCCGACGGTTGCGTGATCCTCAACTTCGCTCAGAAGAAAGTGCTGATCGCCGGCATGCGTTACGCCGGTGAAATGAAGAAAGCCATGTTCTCGGTGCAGAACTACCTGCTGCCGGCTGCCGACGTACTGCCAATGCACTGCGCCGCCAACATCGGCGAAGCGGGCGACGTGACCCTGTTCTTCGGTCTGTCCGGCACCGGCAAAACCACCCTGTCCGCCGATGAAAGCCGTTACCTGATCGGTGACGACGAGCACGGCTGGGGTGAAGGCGTTGTCTTCAACATCGAAGGCGGCTGCTACGCCAAATGCATCGACTTGTCCGAGAAGAACGAGCCGGTCATCTGGAAAGCCATCAAGCACGGCGCAGTCCTGGAAAACGTCGTTATCGACGACGCCAAGCACGCCGATTACACCGATGTCAGCCTGACCCAGAACAGCCGCGCCGCCTACCCGCTGGAGCACGTTGCCAAGCGCTCCGAGAAAAACCTCGGTGGCGAGCCAAACGCTGTGATCTTCCTGACCTGCGACCTGACCGGCGTGCTGCCGCCAGTGTCGATCCTCAGCGAAGAACAAGCGGCCTACCACTTCCTGTCCGGCTACACCGCACTGGTGGGCTCGACCGAAATGGGTTCCGGCAGCGGCATCAAGTCGACCTTCTCCACCTGCTTCGGCGCACCGTTCTTCCCGCGTCCGGCCGGCGAATACGCAGAACTGCTGATCAAGCGCATCCGCGGCTTCGGCTCCAAGGTCTACCTGGTCAACACCGGCTGGACCGGCGGCGGCTACGGCGTCGGCAAACGCTTCAACATCCCGACCACTCGCGGCGTGATCGCAGCGATCCAGAGCGGCGCGTTGATCGGCGTTGAAACCGAGCACCTCGACACCATCAACCTCGACGTGCCACTGGCCGTACCGGGCGTTGAAACCGGCCTGTTGAACCCACGCAACACCTGGGCTGACAAGGCTGCTTACGATGAAGCGGCTAAAGCATTGGCTGGGTTGTTTGTTGAGAACTTCAAGAAGTTTGAAGTGAGCGACGCGATCAAGGCTGCTGGGCCTAAGCTGTAAGGCTTGGATTTAGCGAATGAAAAAGCCGCCTCTCGGGGCGGCTTTTTTGTGGGCGCTCGGTTTAACCGTCAAACGCACAACTGCCAATATTCCATCTGAATTGTCGCTAAACGACCAGAATAATGGCGCTTATGCGTTGGGCTCGATGCCTTCCAATTTCTGCGTATCCCACCGTTGTAACTTGATCGCTTGGTAAATCATTCCAATGGTCAGCGGGGCCTTATCGCCACGCCCCTTGGCCCGGCGCTTGAGGAATACGTCAAAGCCTTCGGGCTGGAAATACCGATAAGCGTCGTAGTCGATGAAGTCGATGGCGAATTGTTCTTCCAATGCTTCCATCAGATGCCGAGCGTCCGCGCCATCGCAACCCAGGTCGAAATTGATCGAGGTGGTGAGGCTGATGGTTTTGCGTTCGGGCAGGCCGAGCTCTTCGTGCAGCAACTGCATGAGCAGATGCATGGTTTGGTCGTCGGGGAAGTTGGGGGCGAGGTTCATTGCGGATTTATCCGATACCGGGGCATAAATGGTCAATTCAGTAGGGGTGGCATATTCAGCGGATCCCCAATGCAACGTTCGAAAATAGTTTCGAGGCCACGGTAGTCGCAGGTTACCGCATCAATGTTCGCGGGAATCCATGCGCTGTCTTTGATCAGCCACCAATCAACTGCAAACCCTGCATTGATGATGATTTGCTCGAACAAGATTCGTTGAGCCCGACCGTTACCTTCGCGAAAAGGGTGAATTACGTTTAAATCACCATACGTTTCAGCAACCTTGACGATGAGCTCCGCTTTACTGACGCCTACGAACCAAGCAGCATTTTCCATGACCCGAAAAATCTTCTCGGCTTCAGGGGCGATTCGGTCTGCTGTGCAGAAAAGTGTGTCTCCTTTCTGGATATTCACTGTCCTCAATAGTCCTGCCCATTCGTAGACATCGGAAAACAAGGATTTATGAATATGCTGTAAAAGGCTGAGGTCGTACGGAGGGGGGAGGAGGCGGAATTTGCTGACGGCGATTTCTGAGAGTTCTCGCTCTGCTTTGTGTAGTTGCTCTTCATCATGAATGTTGAGCAGGTTACGCAGCACGTCGCTACCAGGGTAGCAATAGGGGTCTTGGCCGACCCCGTATTTATCCACCATTAACGAGGATTCTGACGATATTTTTTGAGTACCGACTCCCGCGATGGGAGCGGTTTTTCAGCATCGGCACGCGAAGTGTCGAAGCCTTCAAGACGCAAGCTCGCCAAGTAATTTGAACGGCGCACTTTGTCGTAATAATCCTGTTTTTGCTGAAAAGTCAGTTCGCTCATGACATCTGCCTCTTTGTGCAATGCCCAAGTGTAGCTCAAACGATCTGGTCGATAGACCGGTATTTTTGATGCTTCGCGGAGGATGATCGTTCCCAAGTTGAGCGCGGCAACGTCTTCAACGCATCAACATGGAATTCGCGGGAAGGCTGGCGCTCACCCCGTACGATCTCGTTCATCTGTTGCACGCTTTCCGTCAGCTCATCAAAAAACTTGCTCAAGGTTATCCCCGGGTTTTGATCGTTCCCACGCTCTGCGTGGGAATGCAGCCCGGGACGCTCTGCGTCCCTTTCGGAAGCTGGAACGCGGAGCGTCCCTTGAGGCATTCCCACGCAGAGCGTGGGAACGATCCTGGCTCGGCGTCAGGTTGGTGCTTTCCAGCCCATCATGCGTTGTTGCGCGACTTTCAGCAGGTCGCAGCCGTCCTGGGTCAACAGGTAGAGGGCGTGGGTGATGTGCGGGATGTCTTCCACGTCACCGTTTTTGAAGCATTGGCAATGTAGGGTTTTGAGCAGGTCGCCGGAGGCTCGGATTCGCTGGAGGGCGGCTTCGAGGATGTCTTGCGGGTTGGCTTCTGTGTCGATGATCAGGGGTGGGGAATCGGTGAGGTTGGTTTGGAGGGGGCGGTAGCGATCGGGGAACGGGTTCAACGTTTTCATTGTTTATAGCCTCAAATGCATCAGCAATAACCCGCGCTATCGTGACCAAGCGATAGGAGGCGGACTGTGTTCGGGTTGGTCAACCGATGAGGCTCACATCCCGGCACGCCCGAGGGCGTCCCAAACACAGCCACCATATAGCGTGCAGGCATTTGAAGTGCCGGCAGCATACAACGGACGCGTCGATATGAGCTATTCGGGTGACCAAGCCCGAGTCGCTGAATTAGCAGCGACAGCCCGACTATAGGTGTCAGCCACCGGGCAGCGATAGACGATAAAGAGTCCCCGCTTGTAGGATCGGGCCGAACCTCGGCTAGGCCCTTTCTATCGGAATTTTCGCGACGAATGTTCTCGCGCTTTCCACCATCCCGCGCCCATCACCTCAACGAATATGCTGATACGAAGCCACATCCAGAAGGTTGGTGCTCAGCCCGGTCGCCGGCGCATAGATCGTGCCTTTCACTGCCGAGAACCTGACCCCATTACTGCCCAGCGAAACGTAGCGCTCGCCCTGGTCCAGCTCGGTGAAGTAGGTGTACGAGCACTTTTCCATCGCTTTGTATTTCGCGGCGGCGCTGGCCATGGTGTTGTGGTGTTTCTGCAGGTCGGCCGCGCTCAGGTTGAGGATTTTGTTCAGCGGCACGCCCCAACGCTTCAGGCACACTTCGGCAAAGTGGCGGACGATCAGGCCGGGTTCGGCCAGCACTTTAGGGCCGCTGACACCGTCTGCTGCGGCGTTGCCAACCAGCGTGCCATGGCGGCCGGGCATCGGGTAAATGTGGGTTCGGGTGCCGGTGGCCGTTTGCGGGATGACGCAGCTGAAGCCTTTGGAGCGCTCGTCTCGGGCGTAGAAGCCGACGTATTCTTTTACGTTGGCATTCAGTTTTACTTTGTCTTCCTGAAAGTTACCGATGCCCGGTACCGGATCAATCGCAAAGATATTGACCGGGATGTTCTTCAGTTTGCTGTCCTTGAACATGGCGTTGGCCAGCATATGGCAACTAATACCGCCGCGGCTCCAGCCTACCAAGTTGACCTTGGTTGGAATAACGCCGTCCTTGCGAAACGTTTTAATGATTTGTTCTTGCAACTTCTGCTGGGTCACGCTGCGGTCGCCGTAGTTGTATTTACGCCACAGCCAGGAACCTTCGACGATCACGTCTTCGATTGGAATGCCTGCAGCCTTCAGGCGGTTGTATTCGGTCTCGGTCAGTTTTTCACGTTGCCAGTCACACTGGCCTTTGATGATGTTGATGGCGTGCTTGACGTTCCCCTCCCAGCCCTTGCCGAACAGCGTGCCGCTCAGGCCATAGTCCTTGGATTGAGTGAACAGTTCATCAGCTTGCAGGTTGCTGGTACCGGGACCGTCGATCACGATCCATTCGGCAAACTCTCGGCCAGCATGATGGGAGGCGAGTGCCGAAACCAGTTCGCCATTCCAGTAAGTTGGGTTTTGGTTGTCGAATTTGGTCGAGCCGGTACCGCAAAAGAAAATAGTTAATGTAGTCATTGTTGTGCTCTTGTTTGGTTTAAGAGCGTACAGGCTAGTTTGAGTTATTTAAATAATGAAGTGGTTAGTTGTTACCGGGGTTGTAGTGTGTGTTAGAGGATTTAGTGCCCTATTCTTTGTTTGGCAACTTCCAGTAGTTCGCAACCATCCTGCGTTAATAAATAAAGCGCATTCACGATATGAGGTATGTCTTTAACATCGGCCTGTTTGAAGCACAGACAATAAAGCGTTTCGAGCAAATCGCTGGCCGCGCGCAGACGTTGGTGCGCGGCGTCGAGGACGGCGCCGGTGCTGGCCGTGGTGTCGATGACGAGGACGGGCGTTTCGCTGTAGCTGGTTTTGAGGGGACGATAGCGGTCTTGCATTTAGGTCAGTCCTATAGGAATTCGGGCAATCTCGCCGGCAGGCCGACACCCTGATTTCAGCCGCGCCGCAGACTATAGAAGGGCACGGCGCTGCGCGGCAATACGGCTTCGATGGACAGGTTTTGTAGGGGTTTTTCCTGTCTTTTCGGACCGAACCTACGTGTTTTCCGAGGTTTTTTATGCCCAAACCCTTAGACGGCAGATTTCCTACGGGGTTGTCAGGCGCAACCCATCAAACCTCTGTAGGGTGCGCGCCAGAATCAGTAGGACGTTTCCAAATGTCCGCCCAACGCTTATCACGAATTAGGTATGCAATGGCCTCGATTTTGTTGTTGTGGGCCGGGGCATGTGGTGCGGTGGATGCTGCAGATGTCACCGGCGAAATCAGCCCGGCCCATGCCATTTTGGCGAGCAAGAGCCAGGTGTTTCACGAGAAGGCGGTGTTGGTGCCCTAGATGGGTGACGACAAATCTGATTGCCCTGTCGCACCGATCTCGGATTCCGGGATTGGGCGCGAGGCTGCGTCCAGGTCCATCAATCCTTGGCCGTAGGCTTCACTGTTTGCATAGATGCCGGTCCGGTTCGCGGTCGTCAGCAGGCGTTTGCGCACTTGCTGCGCGGTGAGCTCAGGATAGCGACTATGCAGTGCTGCCAGGGCACCGCTGACCAGCGCGACCGCAGGAGAGGTGCCGGCAGTTTGGGTGTATTGGCCATCCTTGTGGGTGGTCAGCAGACCTTGGTCGGCGCCCGAATCGCCGCCCGGTACGGCGATGCACCAGGCCGCAGCCACACCGCAGTAGTTGGATTTTGCATTGATGGCGCTGCCGTCGTTCTTCAGCGCAACCACCGCGATCCAGCCCATTTCCAGTTCAGGTATGGCGATCGGCAAACCGGGCTCGACCAGCGGCTCTCGTTTCAGTTCGTTACCGGTCGGGAACACAAATACCGCGCCGCCCCGGACCAGTTTTCGGGCGGTCACCAGCGACTCAGGCATGACCTGCTTATAACGGGCCTCATTGATCTCGGTCGCGGGAATGGCGTTGGCCCACGAATTATTGAAGATGCGCGTGCCCTTGTCGAAACCGGACTGCCAGGATTGCGCAATCTCACGGTCGAAGAAAAATGGCTCGTTGTCGTCACCGAAACGAAAGGGGATCAGTTGTGCATTGAACGCAACGCCATGCATGCCCTGACCATCCTTGTTGGCCGCCAGAATGCCAGCCATCTGGGTGCCGTGACCGATTCTGTCAACGGTACCGACCTGGTTCTCGACATGGTCAAAGCCCGGATCGCGGATTCTTCCCTGGAATTCCGGCAAGTTGCTATTCAGGCCTGAATCGACCAGTGCCACGGCCACGCCTTGACCGGTGCCACCGCGGGCATAAAGGGTTGACGCGTGAACGATCGCCAAACCCTTTTGGGCTCGGTACTCCGGTGTTTCGAACGGGGTCGGATCGATGGGGAGCTGCGTGAGGTTTGTCAGGCATCCACTTAAGAGGAATGGCAACAAAAGCGCGAAGATAATTGAAAAACCGGGTATTTGAAGCATGGTCGTTCCTTCATGAGTATCCGCGTACATCAGGCTTCCTGCCGTGATGACCATTTTCGCGGAGAGTGATTTTTATCGAAGTTGAACCTTACCAGTGGAGTGTGGCGGGGAATCAGGTGGCAAAGTGCTCTGTATGTTTCAGCCTGTGGCGAAAGTTAGTCCGATAGACGCTGTATCATCCCGTATCGTTTTGGTCCCCGACCTTTTCTCGACTCGCTGCGTTTGCCGGCTAGGCTTTGGGCTTCGCAGCGGTCAACGGAGTGACAGCTTATGCACAACACCCTGGAACAGGTTTTCGGTTATCCACAGTTTCGGCCCGGCCAGGAAGCGGCGATCAGCGCGGTGTTGGCCGGGCGTTCGGCGGCGGCGATTTTCCCCACCGGCTCGGGCAAGTCCCTGTGTTATCAATTGCCGGCCTTGCTGCTGCCGCATCTGACACTGGTGGTCTCGCCGCTGCTGGCGTTGATGCAGGATCAACTGGCGTTCCTGCAGCGCCACGGCATTGCGGCGGGCAGTATCGATTCGGCGCAGAGCCGCGATGATGCCAGCGACGTGATGGCTCGGGCCAAGTCCGGCGAGCTGAAGATTTTGATGATCTCCGTGGAGCGCCTGAAGAACGAGCGTTTCCGCAATTTCCTGCAGCAAGTACCCATCTCGTTGCTGGTGGTGGATGAGGCGCACTGCATCTCGGAATGGGGCCACAATTTCCGCCCCGATTACCTCAAGCTTCCCGACTATCAGCGCCAGTTCAACATCCCTCAGGCGTTGCTGCTGACCGCCACCGCGACACCCAAGGTGATCGCTGACATGGAGGCCAAGTTCGGCATTGCCGCCGACGATGTGGTGACCACCGGTTTCTATCGGCCGAACCTCAATCTGTTAGTGGAACCGGTGCGCGGACAGGACAAACGCCGACGCCTTGTCGAATGGATGAGCGAACGTCCAGGCGAGCCGAGCATCGTTTACGTCACTTTGCAGAAAACCGCTGAGCACATCGCTGAACACCTGGGACGCAACGGCATACAGGCCGAGGCGTATCACGCCGGTTTGCCCCACGAACAACGGGAAGCCATCCAAAAGCGCTTTATGGGCGGGCAGTCCAATTGCATCGTCGCTACCATCGCGTTCGGCATGGGCATCGACAAGAGCGACATCCGCAACGTAGTGCATTTTGACCTGCCCAAATCCATCGAAAACTACAGCCAGGAAATCGGCCGCGCCGGGCGTGACGGGCAGCCATCCGACTGCCTGGTATTGGCCAACCGCGACAGCCTCAACGTGCTGGAAAACTTCGTCTACGGCGATACGCCTGAGCTCGATGGCATCCGCCATGTGCTCGACGAGTTGCAAGCCGCCGCGCCCGAGGGGCAGTGGGAATTTCTGTTGGGGCCGTTGGCAGACCACAGCAACATCCGCCAATTGCCGCTCAAGACCTTGCTGGTGCAGTTGGAACTGCGGGGAATCATTGCGCCGCGTTACGCCTATTACGCCGAATACCGCTTCAAATACTTGCAGGAACCCGAGGCTTTGCTGGCCCGCTTCGAGGGTGAGCGCAAGGATTTCGTCGCGGCGATCATCCAGACCTCGAGCCGCGCACGGACCTGGGCCACAGTGAATTTCGATGCGCTTTATGAACAGCATCAGGCCGAGCGTAATCGGGTGGTGAAGGCGCTGGATTATTTCCAGGAAAAGGGCTGGGTCGAGCTCGAAAGCAAGCAGATGACCGAGGTCTACAGCCTGCTGCAAACCGGTTTTGATGCCCAAGCCTTGAGCGAAGAGTTGCACGCCTATTTCACCCGCCATGAGCAAACCGAGATCGCGCGGATTCACGCCATGCTGGATCTGTTTGCCACGGACCATTGCCTGGGTTATCGCCTGGCCGAGTACTTCGGCGATGAAAATGCGCCGCAGCAGTGCGGACATTGTTCGGTGTGTCACGGGGATGTGGCGCGGTTGCCGGCGCCACCGGAATTACCGGCGCTTGTGGATAAAAATTTCGAGGCGTTGTGCGCTGACTTTATCCACAGGCATGAACAGCACACCAGCAACGTTCCGTCCGCGGAGCGCGTGACGCGGTTTTTATGCGGTATCGGCGTGCCGCTGTTCACCAAGCTCAAGGCTCGCTCGATTTCCGGTTTTGCGGCGCTTGAGGATTATCCGTATGCCGAAGTCCGGACGTGGGCCGAGGCGCATTTGCCACGCTAGATCGTTCCCACGCTCTGCGTGGGAATGCAGCCCGGGACGCTCCGCGTCCCTTTCACAGCCGAACGCGGAGCGTGGGAATGATCAGGTGGGCGGTCATCCATCCGCTGAATGTCGCTCATCACAGTAATAAATTTCAAAAAGGCGCGGTGGCTGACTATGGTGAAGGCTGTCTTTGGATCGCCAACAAGAGAACAACCATGAGCCAGACACCGTTCACTATTCAGCGCGCCGCCGTCATTGGCGCAGGCACCATGGGCCGTGGCATCGTCATGTGCCTGGCCAACGCCGGCGTCCCGGTGCAATGGGTTGATAACAATCCACAGATGCTTGAGCAGGCGCTGGCTACCGTGGCGGACACCTACGCCCACAACGTGCATCAGGGACGGATCGATCAGGCCGAGGCGGACGCTCGCATTGCACGAGTAACGGCGGCTAAAGACTACGCGGCGGTCCGCGATGTCGATCTGGTGATCGAAGCGGTGTACGAAAACCTCGAACTCAAGCAGAAAATCTTTCGTGAACTGGACGGCCTGCTCAAACCCGAAGCCATCCTGGCCAGCAATACCTCGGCGCTGGATATCGATGCCATCGCTGCGGCTACTCGTCGTCCGCAACAGGTGTTGGGCCTGCACTTTTTCAGCCCGGCGCACATCATGAAATTGCTGGAAATCGTTCGCGGTGCACAGACTTCACCGGCGGTGCTGGAGGCTGCCCTGGCACTGGGCAAACGCATGGGCAAGGTCAGCGTGGTGTCGGGCAACTGCCATGGTTTCATCGGCAATCGCATGCTGCATCCGTATGCGCTCGAAGCGCGCAAGATGTTGCTCGAAGGCGCTTATCCACATCAGATTGATGCGGTGCTGCAAGGTTTTGGCTTTGCCATGGGGCCGTTCCGCATGTACGACGTAGTCGGCATCGATCTGGAATGGCGTGCCCGGCAGTTGGCGGGTGAAGGACAGGATGCGCCTGAGGTTCAGGTGGACAATCGTCTGTGCGAATTGGGGCGTTTCGGCCAGAAGAGTGGCAATGGCTATTACCACTATGAGCCGGGCAGTCGCCAGGCTGAGCACGATGTTGAAGTCGATGCGCTGGTGTTGCAGGTCAGTGAAGAACTAGGGTTCCAGCGACGCGAGATAAGCCCCGAAGAGATCCTGGAGCGCTGCTTGCTGGCACTGGTCAATGAAGGGGCGAAGATCCTCCAGGAAGGGATTGCCGAGTCGGCGCACGACATCGATCTGGTGTACCTCAATGGCTACGGCTTCCCGGCGGACAAGGGCGGGCCGATGGCGTGGGCGGATCAACAAGGGCTGGCGGATATTCACCAACGGTTGCTGGCGCTTGAAACAAGGCAGGGGGATCAATGGAACCCGGCGCGGCTGATCGGGGAGTTGGCGGCGGTGGGTAAAGGGTTTGCGGATCGGTAGACTCCACTACTGCTGATCGTTCCCATGCTCTGCGTGGGAACGTCTCCATGGACGCTCTGCGTCCGCTCCTGAATGTGACGCAGAGCGTCACGGGCTGCATTCCCACGCAGAGCGTGGGAACGATCCTCAAGGCGAGAACCCATGACTCAACGCGCCACCTACCCGCACTTCCAGCCCATCACCACCCGCTGGCACGACAATGACGCCTATGGTCACGTCAACAATGTCACTTACTACAGCTTCTTCGACACAGCAGTGAACACCTACCTGATCGAAGTCGGCGGTCTGGATATCCATGACGGCGAAGTGGTGGGCTTTGTGGTGAGTTCGGCTTGCGATTACTTCGCGTCCATTGCCTTCCCTGACCGAATCGAAATCGGTTTGCGGGTGGGCAAGTTGGGCAACAGTTCGGTGCAATACGAATTGGCAGTGTTCAAGGCCGGGGAAGACGAGGCCTGCGCGGCAGGGCGTTTTGTGCATGTGTTTGTGGATCGGGCCTCTAATCAGCCGGTGGCGATTCCTGCCGGCTTGCGCGAGGCACTGCAGCGGTTGGTGGTTTGACGGGCAAAAAAAATCGCAGCCCTTGGGCTGCGATTTTTTTGATCTACCGGTCAACGAGGTGATTCAACCTCAGTCGCGATAGCGATGTTTGTGCTTGCGATGACCATAGGCATGACCGCGCCCCGGATGGCCGTCGCGGTAGTAGCGACGATCACCATGGCCACCACGATAGGAACGACGATCATCATCGTCATCGCTCTTGTTGCCCATGTAGTTACCCAGCGCGCCACCGGCACCGCCGCCTGCTGCGGAGCCGATCAGGCTGCCGGTGGTGCCGCCCACGCTGCGGCCGACCACGTTACCGCCTGCTGCGCCCAACGCACCGCCAATAGCGGCTTCGCCACGGCTGCGTTTGTCTGCGCCAACAGCACTACCACCCGCGCCGCCCAGGGCCGCGCCAATGGTGGAACCTGTATTGCCGCCTAATGACTGACCGACGACCGAGCCAAGAACCCCGCCCAATGCGCCGCCCACACCTGCTTCGGTGGTGCCGCCGGCAGAAGCGAAGCCACTGACCAGGCCAAGGGACAACAAGAGAATCGAGGAGAACTTCATAGAGGAACCTCAAGGGGATGACGGCGCGATCCTGAGGCCGTGTCATGGTCGTGACAATCGAAATCCGACGAGTAACACGACTTGAGCACATTTCTATAAGTTACTGTTTTTTAGTCGGAACTTAAGCGTTTTTCGCCGGTCTTTAACTACTTCGGACAGGCCGTTTTCATGCAAAACGGCCTTTTTTGTGGGCGTTTGGAAAGTGATTGATCTGGAATATTCGATTGATCGTTCCCACGCAGAGCGTGGGAACGATCAGGGTCAGGCCGACTTGGCCATGATGAGTCCAGTCTCACTCGCCGCTTCCAACCGGATCGCCACAAACTTCGACGTTGGCGTATGGCTGCCATCCCCAATGCTCTCCAGCGGCACCAGCGGATTCACTTCCGGGTAATAAGCCGCGGCTTGCCCGGCAGGGATATCAAACGCCAGCAGCGTAAAGCCCTTCACCCGACGCACGCGGCCGTCATCCCAGATCGAAACGATGTCAGCCTTCTGCCCCGGCTTGAACCCCAGCCGAATGATGTCGGCTTCGTTGACGAACAACACATCACGCTGACCTTTCACGCCGCGATAGCGGTCATCAAGCCCATAAATCGTGGTGTTGTACTGATCGTGAGAACGCATCGACTGCATGATCAGGTCCGGCAATACGCCGGTAGCGCGAGTGCGTTCGTGCACCAGGTCTTTGGGCAGGACGTTCGCACGGAAATTGGCGCGCCCCGACGCCGTGTTCCAGCGGCGAGCACCGGCGCTGTTGCCGAGGTAGAACCCGCCCGGGTTCTGGATCTTTTCGTTGAAGTCCTTGAAGCCCACCACGGTGTCGGCAATCAGGTCGCGGATGCGCCGGTAATCGGCCACCAGCCAGTTCCAGTCCACCGGTTGGCTGCCCAGGGTCGCGGCAGCGATGCCGGCAATGATCGCCGGCTCCGAACGCATCTGGTTCGACAGCGGCTGCAACTGGCCGTTGGAGGCGTGAACCATGCTGAACGAGTCTTCGACGGTCACCGCTTGCGGGCCTTCGGTCTGGATGTCGATGTCGGTGCGGCCCAGGCACGGCAGGATCAGCGCCTCTTTGCCGTGGGCCAGATGGCTGCGGTTGAGCTTGGTGCTGATTTGTACGGTGAGGTCGCAGTTGCTCAGGGCCTGGAAGGTCCGTGAGCTGTCCGGGGTGGCTTGGGCGAAGTTGCCGCCCAGACCGATAAAGATTTTCGCGCGGCCATCGGCCATGGCATGGATCGCCTCGACCACGTTGTGACCGTTTTCACGCGGCACCTTGAACTTGAAGCGACGCTCCAGGGAATCGAGGAACGCCACCGGCGGACGCTCGTTGATGCCCATGGTCCGGTCGCCCTGCACGTTACTGTGGCCGCGCACCGGGCACAGACCGGCGCCGGGCCGGCCGATGTTGCCGCGCAGCAGCATCAGGTTGGCGATTTCCTGGATGGTCGCCACCGAATGGCGATGCTGGGTGATGCCCATTGCCCAGCACATGATCACGTTCTTGCCTTTGGCGTACATCCGCGCCGCTTGCTCGATTTCAACCAGCGTCAGTCCGGATTGCTGGATGATCTGCTCCCACGAGGTGTCGTCGACGGTGCCCAGGTATTCCAGCACGTTGACACTGTGTTCATTGAGGAAGTCGTGGTCGAAAACGGCAGGCTCACCCGCCTTCTGTGCGTCACGCTCCCACTGCAGCAGGAACTTGGCCATGCCGCGCATGATCGCCATGTCGCCGCCCAATGCCGGACGGAAGTACGCGGTGTTGGTCGGCTTGTCGCCGTTGGTGAGCATTTCGATCGCGTGTTGCGGGTGCTGGAAGCGTTCCAGGCCGCGCTCTTTCAGCGGGTTGATGCAGACCACCTGAGCGCCGCGTTTTACCGCTTCGCGCAACGGTTCGAGCATCCGTGGATGGTTGGTGCCAGGGTTCTGACCCCAGACAAAAATCGCGTCGGCGTGTTCGAAGTCGTCGAAGGTGACGGTGCCTTTGCCGACGCCGACACTTTGCGCCATGGCCACACCGCTGGCCTCGTGGCACATGTTCGAGCAATCGGGGAAGTTATTGGTGCCATAGGCGCGCACGAACAATTGATACAGGTACGCCGCTTCGTTGCTGGCGCGGCCCGAGGTGTAGAACTCGGCCTGATCCGGGCTCGACAGGCCCTGCAAATGCTTGGCGATCAAGGAGAACGCGGCTTCCCAGCTGATCGGCTTGTAGCGATCGGTTGCGGCGTCATAGCTTAATGGCTCGGTCAGACGGCCCTGATATTCCAGCCAGTAGTCGCTCTGTTCCAGCAATGAACTGACGCTGTGTTTGGCAAAGAACGCGCCGTCGACACGGCGCTTGGTCGCTTCCCAGTTCACCGCTTTGGCGCCGTTCTCGCAGAACGCCACCATGCCGGCTTCCTTGGAATCGCCCCAGGCACAACCGGGGCAGTCGAACCCGCCGTTCTTGTTGGTTTTGAGCATCATGCGCAGGTTTTTCAGCGCGTTGTCGCTGGTCAACCAGGCGCGGGCAACGCTGGCCAGCGCGCCCCAGCCACCGGCTGGGCCTTTGTAGGGCTTGTAACGCGGAACGGGTTTCTGGTCGGCTTGTTGATGTTGACTCACGCTGGGTTCTCCGTCGCGGGGCTGTAGACCCGCGGCGCATTTTTCTGCGGCAGGTGGATGAGATTGAGGTTGTGGCGACGGGCCCATTGCACGGCAAGGCCCGTGGGCGACGACAGGCTGACCAGGGTCTGGATACCTGCGCGCAACACTTTTTGGATCAATTCGAGGCTGCAACGACTGGTGACAATCACCAGCCCGCCGGTGGTCGGGATCTTCTGACGGATCAGTCCGCCAATCAGTTTGTCGAGGGCATTGTGTCGGCCGATGTCTTCGCGACCCAACAGCAATTGGCCCTGACTGTCCATGAACACGGCGGCGTGCACCGCGCCGGAGTACTGGCCAAGAGGCTGGAATGCTCCGATGCGCTGACGCAAGCCATCGAGCCATTCGGCGGGCGGCAAGGGTGCGCCGGGCAACACCTTGAGATCAGGCAATGCCTGCTCCACCGCTTCCACGCCGCAGAGCCCGCAACCGCTGGTGCCAGCCATTTGCCGACGCTGTTGCTTGAGGTTCCAGAAGGCGCGGTTGGCGATGGTCACTTGCGCGTATTGCGCTGAACCCGAGCCGCTGAGTTGCAGGTCATAGATGTCGCAGGCGTCTTCGATGATGCCGCTGCCGAGGCTGAAGCCGACGATGAAGTCTTCAAGGTCCGTCGGCGTCACCAGCATGACCGCCTGACTGATGCCGTTATAAGCGATCGCCAACGCGACTTCTTCAGCCAGCGCGGTGCTGGCCGATTCCGTGTCTTGAAGGTCGCAGTAACTGTAGGTCTGGCTTGCGGCGGGCGCTGGCGTTTCGAGGGCTGGCGCCGCGCAGGCAGGGCGCTTGGCGTTCATGAGGTATCACCGAAGGGTTAGGCTGCCTTAAGCCTAGGCGCGTCAACTTGTCGCGTCTAATCGCTAATACTGATCTACCGATAGATGACGTCGATCAAGAGCTAGGCAGCGATTGCTGAAGTATCGCGAAACAGGCTTCCGCGAGCGCCGACCGCGGGGCGCTGCGACGCATGATCAGCCCCAGCCGGGCGAGGGTTTGCGCATTTTCGATAGGGTGCAGACGCAAATGATCGGTGAGTTTTTCCAGGCCGCCGTCCATTGGCATCACGGCGCAGCAGAATCCACCGTGCACCGCTTGTAACAATTGGTGGACGGCATCGGTCTGCAGCAACAGTTGCGGGGTGAGGCCGCGACTGTGGAAGTTGTGGTCGATGGACTGGCGAAAATGCATGCCGCTGGAAAGCATACCCAGCGGCAGTTCGATCAGCGATTCCCAGCTCAGCGGCGCCTCGCCGAAACTGAAGAAGCGCTGATCGTAGAGCAGGCCCATGCGGGTTTCGCTGAATGCCAGGGAATCGAAGCGTTCGCCGTCCAGTCGCTCCAGGTACGAAACGCCCAGATCCAGGCGATTGTTTGCCAGTTGTTCGAGGATCTGCTCGGAACTCAGGGCCGAGAGCTCGAAGCGCAGGTTCGGGTGTTCGGCGTGCAAGCGTTGCATCAGCGGCAGCGGATCGAAGCTCGACAGCGGCACCACGCCCAGACGCAACGTACCGACCAGATTGCCGCGACAGGCCGCTGCCTCGGCCTGCAAGCCGTCGTAGGCCGCCAACACGGTGCGGGCCCACGCCAGCACCCGTTCACCCGGTGCGGTAAAACCTTCGAAGCGCTGTCCGCGATTGACCAGCGGCAACTCGAGTTCTTCTTCGAGGCTGCGCAGGCGCATGGACAGGGTCGGCTGGGTGATGTGACAACGCGCAGCGGCCTGGCCGAAATGCCGGGTTTCGTCGAGGGCGATGAGGAATTTAAGTTGTTTGATGTCCATCTTCGCTCCAGGGCGCGGGAAGGCTTGGATTCTAGCGCTTGCTGGGAAGCGGCGTCATTGGTCGGGTGGGAACCGCAAGTGACGGCCTTGGGCTAGGCTTTTGCGTCTGGAACCCAAAACCCAAGGAGAGCGCACCATGAGTATTTTTAGCTTTGTGAAAGAAGCAGGCGAAAAACTTATCGATCTGCTGACGCCAGGCAACGCCAATGCCAGCGAGCAATTGAAGGAACACATCAGCAAAGTCGGCCTGGGTAACCCGAATGTGCAGGCGACGGTGGATGGCGACAAAGTCACCTTGACCGGCGAAGTCGCCAGTCAGGAAGAGAAGGAAAAAATCCTGCTGGCGGTGGGCAATATTGCCGGTGTCGCTAGTGTGGATGACCAGATCACCGTAAAGGGCCCGGTTGCTCAGGCGGCGCGGTTCGTCACTGTGAAAAAGGGCGACACCCTCAGCGCGATTGCCAAGGCTGAGTACGGCGATGCCAACAAGTACAACAAAATCTTCGAGGCCAACAAGCCGATGCTGTCTCACCCGGACAAGATCTATCCGGGGCAGTCGTTGCGTATTCCTGAGTAAGCCTCGAGGCCGTGTGATGGCCTTCGCGAGCAAGCCCGCTCCCACAGGGTCTGTGTCGTCCACGATGGATGCGAACGACATAGATCCTGTGGGAGCGGGCTTGCTCGCGAAGCAGGCACCTCGGTCTCAAAGCCCTGCAATCAACTCCCGATAATCCCCCACCGCCGCAAACTCGGCCGTGTCCTTCGGCCCTTTGCGGCTGTCCGGCTCACTCACGGCCAACAGATGCGCCACCCCAAAATTCCGCGCACTGCGCAGGATCGGCAAGGTGTCGTCGATAAACAGGCTGCGCGCCGGATCAAAGCCGATGTCCGCCTGCAAGGCATCCCAGAATTGCGGGTTCTCCTTGGCAAAACCGTAATCGTGCGAGCTGATCAACCGCTCGAAATACGGCGCCAGTTCAATTCTTTCCAGTTTCAATGACAGCGAATCGCGGTGAGCATTGGTGATCAGCACCACGCGCTTGCCCGCCTGTTTGATCGCGGCCAGAAAGGTGTCCGCATCCGGTCGCAAGGCAATCAGGTGCGCGGTTTCCAGTTTCAGTTCGCGCACCGGCAACTTGAGCTCGGCGCTCCAGAAATCCAGGCAATACCACTGCAACTGGCCGGCGTTGCGTTCGAACAACGGCTGCAATTCCATCTCGGCCATGGCCCGGCTCACCCCGTGCAATTCGGCGTAACGCTGGGGCAGGTGTTCCATCCAGAAATGGTTGTCGTAGTGCAGGTCCAGCAGCGTGCCGTCCATATCCAGCAGAACGGTGTCGATGTCGCGCCAGGGCAGCAGGGACATAAAAAACTTCTCCAGCGGTAAAAAAGATATCCGACGTAAACAATCAGGATAGGCCGGGTATAGTAACGCGCTATCGCCAAGGAGCCGCTCATGCGCCAGAAACCCACCATCCTCGCCCGCGAGATCGTCGCCACCAGCCGTTTGTTTTGCGTCGAAGAGCTGAAGTTGCGCTTTTCCAATGGCGTAGAGCGCACGTATGAGCGACTGGTCGGCAAGGGCGCCGGTTATGGCGCGGTGATGATCGTGGCGATGCTGGATGCGGACCACGCCGTGCTGGTTGAAGAGTATTGCGGCGGCACCGATGAATACGAGCTGTCCTTGCCCAAAGGCTTGATCGAGCCGGGCGAGGACGTGCTGGCGGCGGCCGAGCGGGAGCTCAAGGAAGAGGCCGGGTACGGCGCGCGGCAACTGGAGCATTTGACTGAGTTGTCGCTGTCGCCCGGTTACATGAGCCAGAAGATCCAGGTGGTGTTGGCCACTGATCTGTACGAAGAAAGCCTGGAAGGCGATGAGCCCGAGCCGATGGGCGTGGACAAAATCAACCTGCGTGAGTTGTCGGCCCTGGCCCAGAACCCGCGATTCACTGAGGGCCGTGCATTGGCAGCGCTGTATCTGGCCCGTGATCTACTGACTCAGCGTGGAGCATTCCAGCCATGATTTTCCCTCATCCGTTGATGGCGCCTGTTGTTGAACTGGCGCTGAAGGCTGGCGAAGCGATACTACCGTTCTGGCGCATCGGTACGGCTGTAACCGCCAAGGCTGACGATTCCCCGGTCACGGCCGCCGACATGGCCGCTCATCATGTGATCCTGGCCGGGCTGACGGCGCTGGACCCGAGCATCCCGGTGCTGTCCGAAGAAGACGCCAACATTCCCCAGAGCGTGCGCGCCGGGTGGCAGCGTTGGTGGCTGGTGGACCCGCTGGACGGGACCAAGGAGTTCATCTCCGGCAGCGAAGAATTTACCGTCAACATCGCGCTGATCGAGCAGGGGCGAGTGGTGTTCGGCGTGGTGTCGATGCCGACCAACGGGCGCTTCTACGTCGGTGGGACGGGTCTGGGCGCGTGGCGTGGCGATAAAGACGCGGCGCCTTCGCCGATTCAGGTTCGCGAGGTGCCTGCTGAGGGTGAAGCGTTTACCGTGGTCGCCAGTCGACGGCATTCAAGTCCTGAGCAGGAGCGCCTGCTGGCCGGGTTGAGCGACAGTTTGGGTGAGCTGCAATTGGCTAACATCGGCAGCTCGTTGAAGTTCTGTTTGTTGGCGGAAGGGGCGGCGGATTGTTATCCGCGGTTGGCGCCGACTTCGCAGTGGGACACGGCGGCGGCGCAAGGCGTGCTGGAAGGCGCTGGCGGTGAGGTGCTGGATTTGAGCGGTGCGCCGTTCAGTTATCCGGCGCGGGAATCGTTGTTGAATGAGTTTTTCCTGGCGCTGCCGGCCAAGGCTGCGTGGCGCGAAAAACTGCTGGAACTCGCCCGCCGTTAAGATCGTTCCCACGCTCCGCGTGGGAATGCAGCCCGTGACGCTCCGCGTCACTGGACGCGGAGCGTCCCTAGAGGCATTCCCACGCGGAGCGTGGGAACGATCTTTTGCTTTAGCGGTGCAACACGTACTGCCCCGTAAACTTCACCGCATCGTCATCACTGTCGGCATTGACGATCCGCGAATGCAGCGTCAACCGCGCCCGTCCATACCGCCGATACATCGCCAAAAACTTCTTCCACACCGCCGCACTCGGCGCATGGCAAATCGCTGTCGCGTCCATGGTCACCGGCAGCGGATAGCTGATCTGTCCTTCCTGAATCACGATGTGCCCGCCTTCAACCCCCTCTTCATGCAAACGCAAATGCAGCCAACCCCAACCGGCCAGCACTGCACCGCAATACAGGCTGCCGCCGAACATGGTGCTTTTGTGATTGACGTTAGCCTCCAGCGGCAAGTGCAGGCGCAGTTGCTGGTCGTGCCAATCGAGCACTTTGAGGCCCATATCCCGCGTCAGGGGAATGTCGCGATGGAGGACGGATTCCAGATGACGGCTGTCGCGGCTCATGCACGGTTCTCTTGTCTGAAGATGATGATTTGACGGTAGCTCAATCGGGTTCGTCGGTGTGGCTGCTGCCACCGTCGGCGAAGTTCAGCCCGTGCTTGCGCAGTTTGTCGTGCAAGGTCTTGCGTGGGATGCCGAGGGCTTCGGCGAGGCTGCGCACCGAGCTGTGAGAGCGCGCCAGTTCGGCGGCGATCAAGCTCTTCTCGAAGTTTTCCACTTGTTCGCTGAGACCACCGCTGACCACTTCGACCGTCATGCCAGCAGCGCCATCGGCGGCGCTATTGTCCAGGGCCAGTTCCAGGCCCAGGGCAAAGCGTTCGGCCGCGTTCTGCAATTCCCGCACGTTGCCCGGCCAGGTGTGGCGCAGCAGCAGGGCGCGTTGTCCCGGTTGCAATTCGTGGGGCGGCAGACCGTGGCGAGCGCTCGCTTCATCGGCGAAATACTGGAACAGCATCAGCGCATCTTCGCCGCGCTCGCGCAGCGGCGGAATACGCAGCGGCGCAACGTTCAGGCGGTAATACAAGTCGGCACGGAAGCGGCCCTGATCGGCGGATTGACGCAGGTCTTCCTTGGTCGCCGCGATGATGCGGATGTCCAGCGGGATCAGCTGATTACCGCCCAAGCGCTCGACGACCCGCTCTTGCAGCAAACGCAGCAATTTCACCTGCACATCCAGGCTCATGCTTTCGATTTCATCGAGGAATAACGTGCCGCCATTGGCAAACTCGAACTTGCCGATGCGGCGCTTTTGCGCGCCGGTAAAGGCGCCTGGCTCATGACCGAACAGCTCGCTTTCTACCACCGACTCGGCCAGGGCGCCGGCATTGATCGCCACGAACGGACCGTTGCGACGGCTCGACAGATCGTGCAAGGCGCGGGCGACAACTTCTTTGCCGGCGCCGGTTTCGCCAAGGATCAGCACATCGGCCTTGGTCGCCGCCAATGCACCAATCTGCTCGCGCAGGCGCAGCATCGGCGCCGATTGCCCGACCAGTCGGGCGCTCAGCGCATTGCGATCGCTCAGGGCCAGACGCAGGCTGCGGTTGTCCAGCACCAGCCGGCGCAGGTCCAGGGCGCGGCGCACGCTGTCGAGCAGGGCGTCGCTGGCAAAGGGTTTTTCCAGAAAGTCATAAGCCCCGGCGCGCATGGCCTGCACCGCCAGCGGCACATCGCCGTGACCGGTGATCAACAGCACTGGCAGTTCCGGGTCCTGGGCATGCAGTTCAGTCAGCAGTTCAAGACCGTCCATGCCCGGCATGCGGATGTCACTGACCACCACGCCGGGCCAGTCGCGTTCCAGTTGCGCGGCCAGGCCCTTGGCTTCAGCGAGCGGCAGGATTTTCAGACCGGCGAGGTCCAGGGTCTGGCTCAGGGCTTGGCGCAGGTGCGGATCGTCGTCGATCAGCACGACCTGGATGCGGTTGTCGATGGTCATGCACTTCGGTCCTCGGACGGTTGCAGGTTCACACCCGGCGCGCCTGCACGCAGCTTCAGGGTAATCAGGGCGCCGCCTTCCTTGTGGTTGGCGAACGACAGTTCACCGCCGAAGGCGCGCATCAGGGTTTCGCAAATTGCCAGCCCTAGCCCGAGCCCCTGAGTGCGGGTCTTGGTGGTGTAGAAGGGCTCGCTGGCGCGGCCAAGTGCCTCCAGGCAGAACCCGGGGCCATTGTCGCGAATGTACAGGTTGACGCCGTCGGCAGTGGATTGGGCACTCAACCAGAGCTTACGCGGCGGGCCTTTTTCCGTCAGGGCGTCCAAGGCGTTGGCCAGCAGATTGCCGAGCACCTGACGCAGACGGGTTTCCCCGGCCTCGACCCACAGGGTGGCGGCCGGCAAGTCGCGGATCAGCTCGACTTCCATGCTGCGTCGACGCTTGGCCAGCAGCGCCAGCGCATCGTCCAGCGCCGGTTGCAGGGCGACGCTTTCCGGGGCGTGGCGATCGCGCCGGGCGAAGGCGCGCAAGTGGGCGATGATCGACGCCATGCGCCCGGTCAGGTCGCTGATCAGCTTGAGGTTGCCCCGCGCTTCGTCGGTGCGCTGATGATCGAGCAGCACCTCGGCGTTTTCTGCGTAGCTGCGGATCGCCGCCAGCGGTTGATTCAATTCGTGGCTGATGCTCGCCGACATGGTGCCAAGGGCCGACAGTTTGCCGGCCTGCACCAGATCATCCTGAGCGCGAACCAGTTCTTGCTGGGCGTGTTCGCGTTCCAGCACTTCCTGTTTCAGTCGACGGTTGAGGCCTTCGAGGTCGCTGGTCCGCTCGGCTACCCGGCCTTCCAGCTCGCGACGGGCCTTGGCTTCGAAAGCGATTCGATCAAGATAATGACGACGGCGCTGCATCATCAGCCCCAGCAGCAACATCAACACCAGCAACGCCGCGCCACCGATGGCGACGACCGTGCGTACCGGGCGATCGATCAAGGTGCGTGGGGCGAGGATGCTGACGTTCCAACCGGTTTCTGCTATGGGCTGGGTTTGCGTCAGCCAGGCGTTGGGGTTGAGCCGCAATGGTTTGGGATCACGGGTCGGATAAGGTTGAATCGCCGTAATCGCCTTGCGTTCTTCTTCGCCCAACGGGCGGGTTGAGCGGAATCGCCACTCGGGCCGCGACGTGAGAATGACCACGCCGTTATGGTCGGTCACCAGCAGTTGTTCCGGGGTTTTGCCCCAGAGGCTTTCGGTGTGGTCCAGGTCGACCTTGACCACCAGCACGCCGATGATTTTTTCGCCACTACGCACGGCGGCGGCGAAGAAATAGCCGCGTTTGGCCGAGGTTGTGCCCAAACCGAAAAAACGCCCGAGCCGCCCGGCCATGGCTTCGCTGAAGTACGGCCGAAAGGAAAAATTGCGCCCCACGAAACTGTCGTGTTTGTCCCAGTTGGACGCGGCCAGGGTCTTGCCCGTGGTGTCCATCAGGTACATGACTTCGGCGCCGGTCTGGGCGCTGATGTTTTTCAGCAAGCGATTGGCGTTGCCTTGGGTGACGCCATCGTCGGGCGCACCGAGGACCGCTCGCAGGGCCGGCAGATCGCCGAGGATCTGCGGCAACACTTCATAGCGGTGCAGGGTGCCCAGCAGGTTGGCGACGTAAAGGTCGAGGGTCTGACGGTTCTGCCCGGCCAGTTCGCTGCGGTAGTAACGCTCGGCCAGATGCTCCAGCGGCCACAGCAATGGCGCCAGGCACAGCGCGAGCAGGGCCAGGCTGCGCCAACGGGGTCTGCGGGGGAGGGTCGGAGTCATGAGCATCGAGCGCCTGTGGGTACAGGCGCATTATGCCTAGGCTTGCGGGCGCAGTCTGCGCGCCGTGGGTCGGGCACGCTGCGCGGCGAAGATTCAGACGGCGTTTCAGGAAAAGACGTCAGCGTCCTTGAAGAATGCGGCGGCCTGATCTTTATGGGACAGTTTCGGTGCTTCGTCCAATTGCCAATCAATGGCCAGGTCCGGATCGTCCCAGCGAATGCAGCGTTCGGCGGACGGGGTGTAATAGTCGGTGGTTTTGTAGAGGAATTCGGCGAACTCGCTCAGCACCACAAAACCATGGGCGAAGCCTTCCGGGACCCACATTTGACGATGGTTCGTGGCAGACAGACGCACGGCCACCCATTTGCCGAAATGTGGCGAACTGCGGCGAATGTCCACCGCCACGTCGAGGACTTCGCCCGTTGTGACGCGAACAAGTTTGCCCTGGGTGTTTTCCAGTTGGTAATGCAGACCGCGCAATACGCCTTTTTGCGAGCGGGAATGGTTGTCCTGAACGAAATTCGTCTCCAGGCCAGTCGCCTCTTTGAAAGCCCTGGCATTGAAGCTTTCATAGAAGAAACCGCGTTCGTCACCAAATACCTTGGGTTCGATGATCAGAACGCCAGGCAGGTCGGTGGTGACTACATTCATGGGGTATCTCCAGCAATAGGCGTTAATGGGCGACATTCTTGCGCAAAGTGGCGGCCGGTGCGAGGGGAGTGATTTCTTTGCTGATTTCATTCACTGATCCGAGCCTCAGGAAGGGGGCAGGCTGGCGAGGGGGGTTGCGTATCACCCAAAGCAGTGGCGATATAGGCGCCTAATAATATTTCAGGGGTCGTTGTATGCCACTTGCCACGTTGATTCATCGCGCCAGTTTGCCCAGCCCGCAAGTGTCTGCGGAGCAAGCGCTTGAGCTGCTGAAGGAACATTTCGGCCTGAGTGGAAGGTTGCAGGCCCTTGGCAGCCAGCAGGATCTTAACTATCGGGTCGACAGCGACCAGGGGCGTTTTGTCCTGAAAATCTGCCGTGGCGATTACTCGGCGCAGGAGCTGCACGCCCAGCACGCCGGACTCAAGCATTTAGGTGAACACCCCGATGTGCATGTGCCACGAGTGATTCCCGCCAAAAACGGTGCAGACCTTCTCACTCTGGAAGTCGGCGGCCAAGCGGTGCATGTGCGTCTGCTCGATTACATCGAAGGCCAGTCGCTCACGCACCTGGATCATCTGCCCGGTCCAGTGGTGGCCGGTTTTGGTCGGCTCTGCGGTGAAATGGACCTGGCGCTGGCCGGTTTCGACCATCCGGGCCTTGAGCGCACGCTTCAATGGGACGCCCGCCACGCCAGCGCGCTGATCGCGCATTTGCTGCCGGTCATCAACGACGACCAGCAACGCGGGTTGATCGCCGATGTGGCCGAACAGGCCGAGCGTCATTTGCAGCCGCTTGTGGATAAGTTGCCGGTGCAGGCCATTCACATGGATATCACCGACGACAACGTGGTGTGGCAGCGAGATTCGCAACGCCAGTGGCAATTGCAGGGGGTGATCGATTTCGGCGACCTGGTTCGTACCTGGCGTATCACTGATCTGTCGGTAACCTGCGCGGCGCTGCTGCACCACGCTGATGGCGATCCGTTCTACATTTTGCCGGCGGTTCAGGCCTATCACGCGGTCAATCCGCTCACCCATGAAGAGCTACTGGCGCTCTGGCCGCTGATCGTCGCCCGCGCGGCGGTGTTGGTGCTCAGCGGCGAACAGCAGGTCAGCATCGATCCGGGCAACGAATACAGCCGCGACAACCTCAGCCACGAATGGGAAATTTTCCGCGTCGCCACCTCGGTGCCGTTGGCGTTGATGGAAGCGGCGATCCTCACCGCCGTCGGCCAGAACCTGCCAAGCATCGGCAGCGAAGGTTTCGCGCCGCTGCTGCCGAGCCTGGTGGGGCGTGAGTTTGCGTTGATCGATTTGGGCGTGCTCAGTCCGCATTTCGAGGCCGGCAACTGGGAGCAGGAGGGGATCGATCAGCGTCTGCTGACTGAAGCTGCCGTGGCTCATGGTCTGGCGGCCAGTCGTTACGGGCAATATCGCTTGTCCCGCACCCGCCCGGACTGCGCCACTGAGCCGGACACCTGCCCATTGCACGTCGAATTGCGCGTGCCCCACGGCACGGCGGTCGAATCGCCGTTTGTCGGGGTGGTGCATCAGCCTGCGGTGGGCGTGCTGCAACTGGACGGTCCGCAGTTGAGCGTGCGCCTATGGGGCGTGACGCCGTCGCTGCACACGGGCGCTGCGCTGGTCAAAGGCCAGGTACTGGGTTCGGTCAGCGGGCCGTTGATCGTGCAGTTGTGCCGCGGCGCTTCGTTCACGGCGCCGTTGTTTTGCACGCCGTCCCGCGCAGCGGCCTGGCAAGCGTTGTGCCCGTCACCGGCGATGCTGCTGGGACTGGCCTGTGACGCCGAAGAGGAGCTCGATTCGCAGACCTTGCTGGCGCGCCGTGACGCCAGTTTCGCCCGCACGCAGAAACACTATTACGTCGACCCGCCGCGCATCGAACGCGGCTGGCGCAATCACCTGATCGACATGCAAGGCCGTTCCTACCTCGACATGCTCAACAACGTCGCGGTGCTTGGCCACGGTCATCCGCGCATGGCCGCGGTCGCCAGTCGTCAGTGGTCGCTGCTCAATACCAACTCGCGGTTCAACTACGCGGCGGTGGCCGAGTTCTCCGAACGTTTGCTGAAACTGTCGCCGGATTCCATGGACCGGGTATTCCTGGTCAACAGCGGCAGCGAGGCCAATGACCTGGCAATCCGCCTGGCCTGGGCCTACAGCGGTGGTCGCGACATGCTCAGCGTGCTGGAGGCCTATCACGGCTGGACAGTGGGCGCGGACGCGGTCTCGACCTCGATCGCCGACAACCCGAAGGCTTTGAGCAGCCGTCCGGACTGGGTGCATCCGGTCACCGCGCCGAACACCTATCGCGGCGAGTTCCGTGGCCCGGATAGCGCCCCGGACTACGTGCGCAGCGTCGAACACAACCTGGCGAAAATTGCCGAGCAGAAGCGTCAACTGGCCGGTTTCATCTGCGAACCGGTTTACGGCAATGCCGGTGGTATCTCGTTGCCGCCAGGGTATTTGAAACAGGTTTATGCGCTGGTTCGTGCTCAGGGCGGCGTTTGTATCGCCGATGAAGTGCAGGTCGGTTATGGCCGCATGGGCAACTTTTTCTGGGGTTTCGAAGAGCAGGGCGTGGTGCCGGACATCATCACCATGGCCAAAGGCATGGGTAACGGTCAGCCGCTGGGCGCAGTGATCACCCGTCGGGAAATCGCCGAAGCGCTGGAGGCTGAGGGTTACTTCTTCTCGTCGGCCGGCGGCAGCCCGGTCAGCTGCCAGATCGGCATGGCGGTGCTGGATGTGATGGAGGAAGAAAAGCTCTGGGAAAACGCTCAGGTCGTGGGCGGGTATTTCAAGGAACGGCTTGAAGCGCTGATCGATATTCATCCGCTGGTGGGCGCGGTGCATGGTTCCGGCTTCTATCTGGGCGTCGAGTTGATCCGCAATCGCGAAACCCTGGAACCGGCAACCGAAGAAACCACGGCGCTGTGTGATCGATTGCGCGAGCTGGGGATTTTCATGCAACCGACGGGCGATTACCTGAACGTCCTCAAGATCAAACCGCCTATGGTGACCTCGCGTCAGAGCGTGGATTTCTTCGTGGACATGCTGTCGAAGGTTCTCGCAGAAGGTCTGTAAACACACATCCCTGTGGGAGCGGGCTTGCTCGCGAAAGCGGTCGTTCATCAACATCGATGTTGACTGATCCGACGCTTTCGCGAGCAAGCCCGCTCCCACAGGGATAGTGTTAAGTTCGATTATTATCTGGGTTAATTGAGATATTTACGACAGGTGGAGAATTTGTTGCTTTAAAAGCCGATTTTTATCGGCTATAAAGTCACCGCTGCTCCGGTGTGGCCTCACCACGCCCGGTGCTTCCCATTTCTGTCATTGGTCGATGCCACACTCGACCCTCAAGCATTGCCCAGGAGATGATTCATGAGCCGTATCGTTACCGTTGCTGCCACCCAGATGGCCTGTTCCTGGGACCTTGAAGCCAATATCGAGACCGCTGAGCGGCTGGTCCGTGAGGCCGCGGCGCAAGGCGCGCAGATCATCCTGATCCAGGAGCTGTTCGAGGCTCCGTACTTTTGCCAGAAGCCGAACCCGGATTACCTGCAGTTGGCCACGACCGTTGAAGAGAACGTCGCCATCAAGCACTTCCAGAAAGTCGCCAAAGAGCTGCAAGTGGTTCTGCCGGTCAGCTTCTACGAACTGGCAGGCCGTGCGCGTTTCAACAGCATCGCGATCATCGATGCCGATGGCAGCAACCTCGGGATTTATCGTAAAAGCCATATCCCGGACGGCCCTGGCTACCACGAAAAGTACTACTTCAATCCGGGCGATACCGGCTTCAAAGTCTGGAACACCCGTTACGCGAAAATCGGCGTGGGCATCTGCTGGGACCAGTGGTTCCCGGAATGCGCCCGCAGCATGGCGTTACTGGGCGCGGAAATTCTGTTCTACCCGACTGCGATCGGCAGCGAGCCACACGACAAGAGCATTTCGTCCCGCGATCACTGGCAGCGTGTGCAACAAGGTCATGCCGGCGCCAACCTGATGCCGCTGATCGCCAGCAACCGCATCGGCAACGAAGAGCAGGATGGCTACGACATTACGTTCTACGGCTCGTCGTTCATCGCCAACCAGTTCGGCGAGAAGGTTCAAGAACTCAACGAAACCGAAGAAGGCGTACTGGTTCAGAGCTTCGACCTGGACGAACTGGAACACATCCGCAGCGCTTGGGGCTCGTTCCGTGATCGTCGCCCGAACCTGTATGGCACACTGAAAACCCTCGACGGTTCCCTGGAGTCCTGATTGTCATGACCACTTTGCACAGCACGCCTCGCGCCGACGGCTTTTACATGCCCGCCGAATGGGCGCCGCAAACCCAGACCTGGATGATCTGGCCCGAGCGCCCGGACAACTGGCGCCTGGGTGGCAAACCGGCGCAAGCCGCGCACGTCGCGGTGGCCAAAGCCATTGCGCGTTTCGAACCGGTGACCGTGGCGGTTTCCGCCGGCCAATACGAAAACGCCCGTGCGCGTCTGGACGTGCCGAATATTCGTGTGGTGGAAATGTCCAGCGACGACGCCTGGGTTCGCGACACGGGCCCGACGTTTGTCATCAATAACAGTGGCGAAGTCCGTGGTGTGAACTGGGACTTCAATTCGTGGGCGGTTTCGACGGTGGGTTGTACTCGCCGTGGAATCGCGATTCCCAGGTCGGCGGCAAGATCCTCGAGATCGAGCGCAGCCAGCGCTACCGCACCGAGGGCTTTGTGCTTGAAGGCGGTTCGATCCACGTCGATGGCGAAGGCACGCTGATCACCACCGAAGAATGCCTGCTTAACCGCAATCGCAACCCGCACATGAACCGTGCAGAAATCGAAGCGGTGCTCAGCGCGAATCTGGCTGTGGATAAAATCATCTGGCTGCCGGACGGTTTGTTCAACGACGAAACCGACGGTCATGTGGATAACTTCTGCTGCTACGTGCGCCCGGGCGAAGTGTTGCTGGCCTGGACCGATGACCCGCAGGATCCGAACTACCCGCGCTGCCAGGCGGCAATGAAAGTGCTGGAGAGCAGCACCGACGCCAAGGGTCGCCCATTCACGGTGCACAAAATGCCGATTCCGGGGCCGCTGTATGCGACCGAAGAAGAGTGCGCGGGTGTGGATCCGGTGGACGGGACTCAGGAACGTAATCCGACCGTGCGTCTGGCCGGTTCCTACGTGAACTTTCTGATCGTGAACGGCGGCATTATCGCGCCAAGCTTTGATGATCCGTTGGATGGCCCGGCAAAAGAGATTTTGCAGAATCTGTTCCCGCAGCACGAAGTGGTGATGGTGCCCGGCCGCGAACTGTTACTGGGAGGCGGTAACATCCACTGCCTTACCCAACAACAGCCAGCCCCCCACAAAGAGTGAGTGCAGTTGTAACAGCTTGAGTTGATTGCAAAATAATTCAGGCAAACGTTTTCGCTCGAGGTTTAGCACAAAGCCCGCAGCCCTACAGGACTGCGGGCTTTTTTGTATCCGCCCGTCGACAGTTATGAAACTTTGGCACAGCTCTTGTATCGCTCAGGGGGTAAACAGGGAGGGGGGAGAACTGCGATGTTCTGTCATAAACCTTGGATAAGTTAGCCGCTCACAATCCAGGAGAGAGCGCGGAAATGAACGCCGAAATGAATGTGGTGAACGAGCGGGCGTTGCATCCCCTGGCAGTAAACAGCGAATCGCTCCAGGTTCTGGCGCACTGGTTGAAGTCCAATGGAACGCGTCAGATCAGAGAACCTGATCCGCGCCGGACGATGATCGAACGCTACCCCGCTGGGTTATTCAGCGAAGCGGAGCTGGAAGCGTTGTGGGATGTGATGGAAGGATAAGAAGAAAAACAACGGATTGGTAAAAGCGCTGCCGGGATGGCGGCGCTTTTTTTATGGGCGAAGGTTTTTTCGTGATTACTGGAGATCCAATGTGGGAGCGGGCTTGCTCGCGAAGGCGATCGATCATTCAACATTAATGTCGACTGACACACCGCCTTCGCGAGCAAGCCCGCTCCCACATTGGATCGCAGTGAATTTAGAAGCTGTAGGTCCCGGTCACGACCACGCTGCGCGGTTCACCCGGCTGAATCTGCGCCGCACTGGTGGCCGAAGAATAATAGGTCTTGTCGCTGATGTTGTTCAGCGCAGCGCGCAAATCCCAATCCTTCTGCCGGAACCCAGCCAAGGCATCCCAGCGGCCATAACCTGGCAGCACAGTGGTGTTGAGGTTGTCGGCGTAACGCTGGCCCACCAGAGTCAGACCGGTTTCGGCGTACCAGCCCATTTCCGGTTTCCAGGTCAGGAACAGGCTGCCGTTATGCTTGGCCACGTTGCTGATGCGTTTGCCTTCAAAGCCGTTGTTGTCCTTTTCGACCGTCGCGTCCTGCACACCCACGCCACCGCGCACGTACCAGTTGCCGGCGATCTTGCCGGTGCCCGTCAGCTCGATCCCGCGGGAACGTTGCAGGCCGGTCATCAAGGTGACGGTCGGATTGTCGGGATCGCTGGTACGACGGTTGTAGAGTTCCAGTTCGTAGATCGCCAACGTGGTGCTCAGGCGATCATCGAGCCAGTCGCTCTTCACGCCGATTTCCTTTTGCTTGGTCAGTTCGGGGCTCAGGTCGTTGCTGTTGCCGGCGGCGCCTGGAGTGATACCGATCAAACCACCGCCGACCGGGGAAAACGTCTTGCTCCAGGAGGCGTAGAAGGAATGATTCTGCAGCGGCGTCCACACCAGTCCTACACGTGGGCTGGTGCTATGGCTGTCGCGATCTTCGGAAATATCCCGCAGCTTGTTGGTCGACTCGATATCGAAAGTGTCGTAACGCAAACCCGCCAGCAGTTGCCATTGATCGTTCAGGCGCAGTTGATCCTGCACGTACACCGCACGGCTTTCGACTTCGGTGTGAGAGCTGCTGGATACCTGCATCCGCCCGGTATGGCGCAAATTGCGGTCGGGGTTGTACAGGTCCAGCGCTGGCACCGGCTGAGTCCCGCGCCCGGTGGCCGCGTTGTACAGCGTAGGGTCGCGCCGCTGGCTGCCGATTTCGAGGCCGGTCAGCAAGCGATGCTCGAGGCCGAACGTGTCGAAACCGCCTTCCAGCTCGACGTTGTTGTAGACGTTGCGGGTGCTCAGGTCCTGTTGCCAGTGCTGGCGCGTGACCTTGTTGGTCGCCGGGGTGTAACCGGTCAGGTAGGTGTTGTCGAAATCGCTGTTGAGCTTGAACACGCCCAGGGTGTGGCGCAGTTGCCAGTTGTCGCTGAGCTCATAACTCAGCTTCGAGCGTAGCGATTGCGACTTGTCGTCGATGAAATCGTGCTCGCTGCCGTAGGTCGTATCCCGTCCTACGTCTGCCGGGCGTCCGTTTACCCCGGGGATGCCGCGATCCGGCGTACGGTTGTAGCGGCTGTATTCGTACTGCACCAGCCAGTTCAGGTCCGGCGTCAGTTGCCAGCTCATCGACGGAGCGAACAGTTGGCGATTGCCGCTCACGCCATCGCGGAAGCTGTTTTGATCCATGTTGCCCATGTTCAGGCGCAGGCTGATGTTCTCGCTCGGGTCGGTGCTGAGGTCGGCGTAGAGGCTGCGCAAATCATCGCTGCCGCCCTGGGCCTCAAGGGTCGAGCGGCGCCCGAATTCAGGCAGCTTGCTGACCCGATTGACGATCCCGCCCTGACTGCCACGGCCATACAAAACAGCGGCCGGGCCTTTGAGCACTTCGATGCGTTCGATGTTGTGCAAATCGCGCACGTATTGGCTGTCGTCGCGGATGCCGTCGAGGTAGAAGTCGTTGCTGGCGTCGAAACCGCGGATGCGCAGGCTGTCGAAGCGAGTGTCGGCGCCGCTGCTGACGTTGGGGATGCCGCTCAACGCGGTGCCCAGGTCGTTGGTGCCGTAATCCACGACGTTCGCGGTTTTAATCGAGTCGATGGCTTGTGGAACGTAGCGCACCGGCGTGGCGGTGCGGGTCGCGGTGCTGGTTTCTTTCACGCGCGGGTCATCGGCTTCGGCTTCGGCGCTGATCGACGTCTCAGGTAATACAGTGGGCGCGGCGCAGGCAAAACCGGCCGAGAGAAATGCAGAAAGCCCAAGGGTGACGGGCGTGAGGCGAAAGGGGGCAGGCATCTGAAGCGCATCCGAAAGGGTGGAGAAATTCGAGGGCGCGAATGGTAATGCTTGTTATTTGCTTCCGTTAATTATTCTTGAAAGGTTCCGCTGTTTGATTATTTCTAATTGTGTCGAGATGGCTGCAGTGGGGCCGTGAGGCCATTCGACCGATTCATGAAACAGACTGAAAGCCATTCCAGCGTTTTTCAGAAACGGGCGGAGGACTAATCTGCCGGCATCTCGTTTTCCTACGCTTTTGCCGGAGTCTTCTCATGGTCCTTCACTACATTTACGACCCGTTATGCGGCTGGTGCTATGGCGCAAAACCGCTGGTGCAAGCCGCCCAGGCGGTGTTGTCCGTGATCGCCCACGGCGGCGGCATGATGACCGGCGCCAACCGCCAGACCGTCTCGCCACACCTGCGCAACTACGTGATGCCCCACGACCGACGTATCGCCGAGTACACCGGCCAGCCATTCGGCGAGGCGTATTTCGAAGGATTGTTGCGCGATGAAACCGCCGTGTTCGATTCCGCACCGCCGATTGCCGCGGTGCTGGCAGCCGAGCAGAACGCCGGCCGAGGGCTCGAATTGCTGGGGCGATTGCAGAGTGCTCACTACGAGGAAGGTCGGCGCATTGCCGATGAAGCGGTGTTGTTAGAACTCGCGAAAGACCTCGGCCTGGAACCTCAAGCGTTCCAGGCTGCTTTCAAAGAAGCTGAAACCGATCGCCACATCAAGGACAGTCGAGCGTTGCTGGCCGAAGTCGGCGGCCAGGGCCTCCCCACTTTTGCCTTGGAACGCAACGGCCAATTTACCCTGATCGATATCGGCCCATGGCTCGGCAAGCCGCAAGCCTTCGCGGCATGGCTGAGTCAGTCGCTTCCCGCACAAGCGTCGTCATCAGCGCTTCAAGCCTGTGGCCTGAACGGCTGCGCCGATTGACGTTTACAAGTGATTTCTTAGACGTTTTTCGCCTATTCACAGACGATTCATGAAATTGACACACCATTAAGGGCGCGGCTAGGATTCGCCCCACGCCTGTGGCCAACCGCCACGACTCATAAAAATAACAAAAAAGGCCCGCCACGATTTCTTCGTGCGCGGGCCTTTTTGTTTGGGGTGAAAAAAGAGTGCGATAGCGCCGTTTCAGCCGTTCGACACAGTGCGTATCAACCGATCATAAGGAAAAGAACAAAATGTTGAACAAGCGAATCAGCCTGATCGCTCTGGGGATGTTGAGTGCTACACAGGTCATGGCTAACGACCAGGCCGAATCCAAGGGCTTTGTTGAAGACAGCAGCCTCAAAGTGCTGCTGCGCAATGCCTACATCAATCGCGACAAAAAAGACGGCAACGACGACCAGCGTGAATGGGGTCAGGCTGCCATCGGCACCTACACCTCGGGCTTCACCCAAGGTACCGTCGGCGTGGGCGTTGACGCCTTCGGTCTGTACGGCTTGCGTCTGGACCGTGGTAGCCACAGCGGCGGCCAAGGCATCGACTTCTTCAAGGAAGGCGACAGCGGTAACCCGGCCGGCGACTTGGCCAAAGCCGGCGGCGCGGTAAAATTCCGCGTATCCAGCACTGTCCTGACTTACGGCGACCAGATGCCAGTCCTGCCGGTGTTGAGCTACGACAACGGGCGCCTGCTGCCGGAAAGCTACACCGGCACGCTGATCACCTCCAAGGAGATCAAAGGCCTGGAGCTGAACGCCGGTCGCTTCACCGCCGAATCGCGCAAAAGTGCTGAAGGCCATGACAGCGGCGGCCTGAAGTCGATCAACGTGTTGGGCGGCAGTTACCAGTTCACCGAACAGTTCAAGGCTGCGCTGTACGCCTCCGACGTCGAAGACGTGCTGAAGAAGCAATACGTGAACGCCAACTACGTGTTCCCGATCGACAAGGATCAGTCCCTGACCCTGGACTTCAACGGCTACCGCACCAAGTTGGACAGTTCCTACGTCCGCGAAAACACCGTGCCCGGCCAAAGCATCGTCACCGGCGACGACAACAAGATCTGGAGCCTGGCCGCCACCTTCGCCACCGGCGCGCACTCGTTCACGCTCGCCCACCAGCGCAGCACCGGCGACAGCAACCTGGGCTATGCCTACGGCGGCTACCAGAAGGATCAAGGTCGCGTCGGCGACGGCGGCAACACCATCTACCTGGCGAACTCCTACTGGTCCGACTTCAACGCCGAAGACGAACGCAGCTGGCAGCTGGGCTACGGCCTCGATTTCAGCACCTTCGGCATTCCAGGCCTGAGCTACAACTTCGCCTACGTGCGCGGCGACAACATCACCACCTCCACCAGCGAAGGCGGGACCGAGCGCGAAATCTTCAACCAGTTCAAGTACGTCGTGCAAAGCGGCCCGGCCAAAGACCTGAGCGTGAAACTGCGCAGCTCGATCCTGCGTGTGTCGCAGAAATCGAGTGAGTACAACTCCAGCGGTAACGAAGTGCGTGTGTTCGTGGATTACCCGATCAACATTTTCTGATGATCGGTTGCGTTATCGAGGCCTGATGCAAGGCTGAGAAAGGAAAGCCCCGACTGGTTCGGGGCTTTTTTTTGGATGAAGGGGGGGGCGTTGCGGGTTTCATTGCGTGAGGGGCTCAGTGGGAAAGTCCGGATTCGAAACGGTTTTGTGCAAAAAGCCAGATTTATGATCGTTTTTGAGCAAATAAAATCGTTTTTATGCGTTTGGGGTCAGTTCGACGGTGCCCAATTCAATAGCGGAGCTCAATTTTTATGTGCTCTGAATGTTCGTTTTTATGCATTAGCACCGAAAAATAATCATTTTTATGCAGCGGGACCTGATTTTGATCGTTACTCTCCATTTGTGGTGGTTTGATTAATGGCCGTGGTTTTAAAAGGAGTGTGATGTGAGCGAGTTTCCCGTAGACCCCATCGGTGCTGCCTGGCTAGCAACGACATTCGACGTGCGGCCGATGGCACGGCTACCCGTGTTAAGTCAGGTCGGTAGCCGACGGTCAACTCAGGTCGAAGACGGATTTCGTCTTGAGACCTATACGGAAAACATGCGCCCCGGTCCGGACTTTTCATCCCATCTGCAATTTCACCTGCGGCATGAAGTCCCGAACCTTGAGTTCTTGACCAGACTGTTTACCAAGGTGGGTGCTGCACCGGTACAAGGCTGGTTGAATGACGAGCCCACCGGCCAATATGCCCGTAGGTCGGCGTTCTTGTTTGAGTGGCTCACTGGCGAGCGGTTACAGGCGCCAGAACCTATAGGCGGTAAGTATGTCGACGCCATCAACGCCGATCTGATGGTGGCGGCTTCACCTGAAGAGGCGGTGAAAGTGCCGCGTTGGCGAGTGAATGACAACCTGCCGGGCTCGAGCTATTTTTGCCCAATCGTCGTCAAGACAGCAGCCGTCAAGTCAGCAGCGGACCTCGATGTGCCTCACCTCTTTGGTCAACTGACCGCGGAGTTTGGCGAAGCGCTTCTGCTGCGCGCCGCCGCATGGATGACGCTCAGGGAAAGCAAAGCCAGCTTCGCCATTGAAGGGGAGGCGGATCGTTCTACGCGTATTCAGCGTTTCGCAGATGTGTTGGCGCGACGAACCGGTCAGGGCGAACTGCCACTCACCGACGCTGCACTTGCTGAGATGCAAGAAGAAATCCTTGGCGCAGTGACCACACTGACACGCCTGGGAATTCGGCAATCTCCGGTGTTTGTTGGTGAAACTGTCCGCTATCAGGAGATTGTCCATTATGTCGCTCCCCCGGAGAGCGATTTGGAGCGGATGTTGGAAGGCATTCGCATCTTTCTGAATCGTACTCAAGGGCAATCCCCGGTCATGCGCAGTGCTGTAGCAGCGTTCGCTTTCGTGTATATCCATCCGCTGGCCGACGGCAACGGCCGGGTCCATCGCTTCCTGATCAACGACATTCTGCGTCGTGATGGGGCCATTCCAGACCCGGTGATTCTTCCGATTTCAGCTGTTATCACCGACGACTCTGCTGAGCGGCGTCTTTATGACAGCGTGCTGGATCAGGTTTCAAAACCGCTCATGCAAGGCATACGAGACCAGGTAGCATTCGCCAACACTCGTACGCAATATCCTGACGGCGTGGTCTCGAATATTGAATTCACAGGCCAGGATCAGGCCCGCCCGGTGTGGCGCTATCCGAACCTGGGGCCACACGTTGTTTTCATGTCTAACGTCATTCGCCGCACCATCACCGAACAGATGCGTGAAGAGTCGCGGTATTTGCGCAGTCACATAAGGGCCAGGCAGGCAATCAAGGAGGTCGTTGAGATGCCTGATCAACAGGCTGATCGGCTCTTGCGATCCATAGAGCAGAACGAAGGGAAGCTGAGCAACGTATTGGCAAAGGAAATGCCTGTGCTGGCAAGGCCGGATATTTGGGCCGCCATTATCGAAGCTGTGGCTGAGTCGGTTCGGGGGGAGGAGCCGATAGACAGTAGCGTGAGTGATCGATATCACCCGAATCAGCCAGTGGGTCGATGACCGACTTACGCAAAAAGCCCCGATTGATTCGGGGCTTTTTCTTGTGTGCGATTTGTTTAGGGCGCGACGTTACTGGCTCGGTTGTTACCCGGTGCATCGAGCACCTTCGTTACGTCATCGATGATCGCCTTACTCATCTCCTGCAAAAAATGCGACGCCCAGGCATGCCGGTCGGTGTCACGAACCATGGCGGCGTCAGATGCGAGAAGTTTGGCGATGTGGAGCAGATCTGAGGCGTGGGAGAGGGCCTGGATGACCGGGACGCCGGCGTTGATGCGGAACAGCGGTTGGTTGCCGTGGAAGGAGAAAGGCGTGAGGCCGATGGTTTTCAGGTCTTGGGGATTGGTCATTGGGCACCTCCGGTTTTTGGGCGGTGGTGGGTGGTAACCAGTGAAGCGGGAACGGAAATTTTGAATAGATTGCGGGCAGGCATAAGGAGAACTCCGGTGGTTCCTACATCGAATTCGAGTTCTCAGGCCCGGTCGCTGAATTGGCAGCGACGGTCTGAAGGTAGCTTGAGGGAGGAGGATGCGCAATCGTGGCTAGGTGCTGGCGTCGGTGTGGAATTGATTGGTTCGACAAGCAACGGCAACAGCGTGGAGATCGCTAGCTAGCATCAATCAGCGCTCGTTCTTCCAACCAAATCTCCTGAACAAACTGGTCCGTAATCGCATAAATTCCATGCCCGCGCCGCATGATTATGTTCTCGGCAACCAGTGCAATTACCACTGGCTGAATTTCTTCAACGCGCACCTCACGGCCCACCGTCTTCGAATATTCAGTTGCAGCGTCGATTGAGAAAATACCCCGAGCATCGCCTTCCGTAGACGCGATTTTATTGAAAATAGCCTGAGCCAGGCTGCCTAACAGCTCCACTTTTTCAAGTTCGATGCTGGCTGCTGCTGAGCGCAATGTGCTGGCAATTACAGGCAGGAAAAGATCGGGATCACCTTCTTGCTGCATGAGTTGCCGCAAGGCTTTGAGCATTTCCTCAGGCCGGTTCCCCAAGGTATTGAATGCTTCGATGGCGATTTCGAGTGAAGGGAGCTTTTCTTTCTTCACCGTCGCAGCGAGCCGGTTAAGCAGGTATTCAACGTAATCCCCTTTTAGTACTGGATACGCTGTCGATGTCGCACCAGAAAATGCCTGGTTCCTCTTTGCCGTGAGCTCGCTGACTTGCGCCCTGTGCGATCCCGTTCCAATAAATAGAAAGTAACCCGGTGTTTCTGGTCGAGGATTGATCGCATCACGAGCAGCTTTGAGTGCCAGAAGCAGCTGATTACCATCGTCGGAAGAAATGGCATGTTGTACTTCGTCGATTATCAGCACCAAATCGGTTTTCGCTTGATCGACCACTTCAGTCAGCGCCTGCGCGAGAGTAGGCCCGCCTGCACTGCCAATGCTGTCGAGTTTGAAACCAAATTTGAATCCTGCAGCGCCTACATCAACACCGCTGACACGCTTGAGCATCTCGAGCAAACCGGAGCCTGGTGTTTGGAGCTGCTGCAGGGTTTTACGGATGGCGTCATGCACCAGTGCTGCTGGATTGGCCAGCGTGTCACTCCATAGGTCGACGTAAATGACCAGAGCACCCTCTTCTTCCAGCGCAGGGATGAGGTCGCTCCTCAGGAATGTCGTTTTACCGGTCCTGCGCAGGCCGGATAAAAACAGACCTGAGCGTAAACCTTCATCGAGAACACCCGGATTAAGAAGCTGGTTCGCCATCTCTTCAGCTAGTTCAGGGCGCTGAAAAATGCTGCTCATGCAATTACCTCTTTTTATGGATACGTCATAATTATTGGCCAGCCATAATTTAGCATAAAGACTGGAAACCGGCCTGAGCGCACTTCAATGCTGCAGATTTGGGTGAGCGTTATGGCTGGGCAATAATTATTGCCCAGCCATAATTCTTCACAATTTGGATAAGCCTGCTGATACTTGTTGCTCCACAAAGGAGAGATCAGATGGATGTTGAACTGCGCCAGTTTCAGAAGGATCTACTGGAGTCCGTGCGCGAAATGAATGCGAGCCGCGCCGTTCGGACCTCTGAGGTTCGCCCGCGGCAAACAGAGGATTGCATTGAGGTGTACATGTCGTCGTCAGCGACACATCACAAGAACGTGTCGCCGAAACTGGAAAATAACGACACGTAAAAAACTGGACTACGGGGGATGGTGCTGATTCCTACAGATTAGTCATCGCCTGAGATGGACCATCAGAGCTATTACTCCGCGCGCGCATACATTACACCACGTAACTAATGATGTTCCCGCCCCCACCTTTATCCCCTCCAACCAACCCCATACATTGAACTCCAACGCCGACCCATTCATTCCGAAGGGAAGGTCACTTGGAGATTCCTCATGCCTTTCGTAAGCGTACGCATCACCCGCGATGGCGTTACCTCTGAGCAGAAAGCTCAGGTGATCGCCGAAATCACTGAAACCCTGCAGCGCGTCCTCAACAAGGATCCGCACCTGACCCACATCGTGATCGAAGAAGTCGACACCGATAACTGGGGCTACGCCGGCATCACCACCACCCAGTACCGCAAGCAGCTGGCTGAGGCGGAGGGGAAGTCATGACCGCGACCGTCTCCATCGATTTCATCTCCGACGTGGTGTGCCCGTGGTGCGCCTTGGGTGCGACGGCGCTGGAGCAGGCGATCGAGAACGTGGCCGGTGAGGTTTCGGTAGAGCTGACCTACAAGCCCTTCGAGTTGAACCCGGACATGCCGGCAGTCGGCGAAAAAGCGGTCGAGCATTTGATGCGCAAGTATGGACGAACCGCCGAAGACGTCGCCGCCGGCAAAGCGATGCAGATCGCTCGCGGTGAGGCCATCGGCTTCAAGTTCGATCTGGAGAAGCGCAGCCACTTCTACAACACGTTTGATGCTCACCGGTTGTTGATGTGGGCGTTGCAGGAAGGGCGGCAGGTCGCACTGAAGAAGATCCTGCTGCGCGCTTACTTCACCGACGGCCAGAACCCGAGCGATCGCGAGACGCTGGTGGGTCTGGCTGCTGAAGCGGGACTGAATGCGGTGGCTGCTCAAGAGGTGTTGGCGTCCGGCGCGTTCGCCAAAGAAGTGCGTGAGCTTGAAGCGTTTTACCGCCAGCGCGGCATCAATTCGGTTCCAGCCATGGTGCTGAACGGTCGTCACCTGGTGTCCGGTTCGCAGTCGGTCGAGTACTACGAACAAATGTTGAGACAAATGGCGAAGGCCCCCGCCGAAGCCTGATTACTTACTTTTTCAAACCACCATTTATTAGTTGAGGTTCATCATGAGCAATTCGAAAAAAGTCATCGTCATTACTGGCGCCTCCCAAGGTCTCGGCGCAGGCATGGTCAAAGCTTTCCGTGATCTGGATTACAAAGTTGTCGCCACTTCGCGTTCGATCAAACCGTCCAACGACCCGGACATCCTCACTGTGGCGGGCGACATCGGCAACCCGGAAGTCGCCCAGCAAGTCATCCGTGAAGCCATCGCACGTTTCGGCCGCATCGACACCCTGGTCAACAACGCCGGGATCTTCGTTGCCAAGCCGTTCACCGCTTACACCCAAGAAGACTACGCCGCAGTGCTGTCGGTGAACCTGAACGGCTTCTTCTACATCACCCAACTCGCGATTACCGAGATGGAAAAACAAGGCAAAGGCCACGTCGTCAACATCACCACCAGCCTGGTGGACCACGCCATCGACGGCGTGCCGTCGGTACTGGCTTCGCTGACTAAAGGTGGATTGAACGCGGCAACCAAGTCCCTGGCCATTGAATACGCCAAGCGCGGGATTCGGGTGAACGCGGTTTCCCCGGGCATCATCAAGACGCCGATGCATGGTGAAGAAACTCATGAAGCGCTGGGGAATCTGCACCCGGTCGGGCACATGGGCGAGATCAGTGATATTGCGCAGGCTGTTGTTTATCTGGACAGCGCGAACTTTGTTACTGGCGAGATTTTGCATGTGGATGGTGGGCAGAGTGCGGGTCACTAAGACCGCTTTTCCAAACCCCGGAAACAACAAAGCCCTCGTACGAGGGCTTTTGTTTTGTAGAGTCGAAAAAGTAAATCCGTCCTCTTTTTAGTCCGCTTTTCTCGGCCCCCTTTTCTCTGTAATGCCTATGCGCGACCACTTAGCCTGACGGGTGACTACTCAGTCCCACACCCTGGCAAACCCTGAAAAAACAAGCGTCCCATGAGCGTAAATGCCGCTCGTTGCTGAGTAGCGCTTCTTACATATATGTAGGACAGTTCTCTTTTTTTTAGGGGCCGTCGTGGCACTCCATCATCGTGTTAGGTTTCGCGGGTTGATGTTTCATCGATGAAGCATCAATCACCCAAAGCCTACAGAGATAGGAAAGTCCGCACGATGAATGCCTCACTCAAGCACTTCGCAAAGGCCGCTTTGATGTTGGCCTGCCTTTCTCCGATCACCCTGCCTGCCCTTGCCAATATCCCGCCCCAACAAAGCACAGCCATTCTCAAAACTTTCGGTGATACATCGGCAACTGATTTCCGACAGTTCCTGGAACAGATCGGCGGGACTGAGCTGGCCAAAAACGACGACCTTGATGCAGCCATTCGTGCGTTCCTTGACAACACGCCCCTTCTCGCCGAACAGCAGAACCAGATCCATCGCCTGCTCGGCTTGTATGCACGGATCAAGTACGGCAACGCTGCCATTGAGACCCTGGGCCAGTTGGTGGCCATCCCGACCTTCCAGGTGGATGGCGTTGCCCAGTATGACAATCCGGAATTCATCCGAATCGCGGAGAAACTTCAAGGCCTTGCCCACTCGTTCAACCTGAACTTTCGCAACATCGACAACCGTGTCTATGAGGTATCCCTTGAAGGCGCTGGCGATGAAGTCGTTGGCATTCATGCCCATGCCGATGTGGTGCCCGCAGATCCGCAAAGCTGGGTGTTGGAAGATGGCACCCGCCTCGACCCGTTCAAGGTCACCCTGATTGGCAACCGCCTGTATGGGCGCGGCACAGAAGATGACAAGAACGGCATCGTGGTGGCGCTCTACGCCATGAAAATCATCAAGGAAGAGCAACTGCCGCTGCTCAGGAGCTTCAAGCTGCTGATAGACACTACCGAGGAAATCGCCGGGGATGCTATCCGCTATTACTTCGAACGCAACCCAACCCCCAGTTACAACGTGGCGCTGGACGGCGGTTATCCTGTGGTGATTGCCGAAAAAGGCTATGGGACGGTCATGGCAACCTTTGCCCGCCGCAACGCAGAGGGTACGGGCGCCGAAATTACCGCGATGACAGGTGGCCTTGCAGCGAACCAGATTCCATTAACATCGGTCGCGACCTTGGTGAGTGACAAGCCTGCCGAATTGGCGGTCAGCCTGCAGAAGGCCGGTAACGAATATGCCCACGACAACGGCGACAACTTCAAGGTGACTACCGAGGTCGTCGGCGAAAGCGTCAAGCTGACCGTGACCGGCGTTGCTGCGCACTCTTCCGAGCCCGAGTCCGGTATTAACCCGGTCGCCAGAATGCTGGGCTTGATCAACAGCCTTGACGGTAAAGTTGCCATCAAGCACAACCACATTACCGATGCAGCCCGCTACAGCACCGACAATTGGGGCCTGGACTACCTGGGCGGTCAACTGGCAATCGGCTTTTCCGATCCATTCATGGGGCCGCTGACTACTTCTCCGACCGCTATCACGATGGACGAGAAAGCTTTCAAGCTTGCGATCAACCTGCGGCTGCCAAAGGGCAAGTCCTCTGAAGTGCTCAAAGCCGAAATCGCTGAAAAACTGGGCGTTTGGAGCAAGAAAGCTCAGGTTGCAGTGGCCTTCGACTATTCGATCGCCGAACCGATGCACCGCAATCCGGAAGGAGAATGGGCCAAGGCGTTGTTGGCCGTGGCCAGCGAAAACCTGGGAATGGAAAGCAGATTCGGCTCCTCTTCCGGCGCCACCTCAGTCCATGATTTACCCAATGGCGTACAGTTTGGTCTGGCCAGGCTTGAACTCAAGTACACCGGCCATACCAACAGGGAGTTCAAGACGGTTGATCAATTTCTGCTGGACCTGCAGGTTGTGACAGAAATGATGGGGCGCATTGGCCAGTTGCCCGAACTCTAATAGAAGGGGTGTCTGCGCGCAGCGATGCTAGCTTTGAACACAACATTTACCCGCTAATGCTTCGGTATCAATCCAGTACCCACCCCAAGGAAAACCCGTAATGGATCTACACCACGAATTCGAGAACAGCAAATTCTTCAACCGCGCCCGAATCGATCGACGCGCCGCCGATGCCTTGGTCGGGTTGGCCGCTGGGATTACGGCCGACGGTGTTGTGAACATCACAGAAGCGGTTTTTCTAAAGCAATGGTTGGAAAACAATCTCGCGCATCTGAACGATCCGGTGATCAATCTGCTGTATTCGCGTTTGGCGTGCATGCTTCAGGAAAATGCTCTGGACAAGGATGAGTCCCTGGAGCTGCTTAACATCCTGCGTGGTTTTTCTGGAGTGGGCATTGAGGGAGCGAAGGTCGGCGGTGCTGTTGCCGTTGCTCCTACGGACCTTCCCTTCAATTTACCGGCCCCTGATTTGGTGTGGGATGGCCGGATGTTTGTATTTACGGGTGTCATGGCCTTTGGGCCGCGTAAGGATTGCCAGGCGCTGGTCGAAGAACGAGGTGGTTTGATTGGGGGCGGTGTGAGTAAGAAGGTGCATTATCTGGTGGTCGGTAGCGTGGGTAATGAGCAGTGGCGCCACAGTACTTATGGAACGAAGATCATGAAGGCAGTGGAGTTGCGGGAGGCAGGAGCTTCGATTGCCATCGTGGGTGAGGATCATTGGCAAAGGATGCTGTTTGGTTGAGGTTGCTTCGTGTTTGGTGCCTTGGAAAGGCAGCCCTTTTTCTTGGTCAGTAGATCGTCGTTGGGTTTGACGGCCTCATCGCGAGCAGGCTCGCTCCCACAGATTCCAGTGTGTGGACAAAAAGTGGACGTTCCAGAAACAACAAAGCCCTCGTATTTCTACGAGGGCTTCGTTTTGTATGGTGCGGCACCAGACGAACGGTATGTTTCAGCGAGACTAGGTTATTCGGGCGTCTGGAGTTCGCTGGAAAATATGGCGTACCCCAACTAGTAACTATAAATAAATCAGCTAGTTATGGCGCTCAGTGGAATCGAACCGGAGGCTTGTACTACATCATAGAGTTGCTGATTTTGAGCTCCCGCTACCTTTCTTGTATCTACTCGGTGTTGGCGAAACTCGCAATTTACACGTGCTTCTTGAGGTAATGGACTTTCGACTTGGCTGGGAGTCAATTGATGTCTAAAGTATGTGTACTGGCGACTTGCCAGTTTCAGGAGATGAGACACATGGAGCGTTACAAAAATCTCAGTGGTCAGTCAAATGTGGTGGCATATGAACTGGCACAAGGGTCGATATCCGTAGAGTTCGCCTCAGGAGCCTATAGAACCTATGTATATGATTCCAATCGTCCCGGACCAGTAATGGTTGCTGAATTACAGCGACTTGCTGTGGCTGGCCGCGGACTCAATAGCTATATTTCAAGCGTGGTTAAATCAAATTTTTCTCGTAAATATTGACTTGTATCACTTATGAGGTGGTAGCGGCTAAATCGTTACCACTTTGAGTGGTTTTTTTTGGGCAGAACTATGCTGAAACTCAAAGATATGTGCTTTTATTGTTTTTTAATATTGACTAAATGCGTGCCAGCTATTCGATATTAATTTCACGCTTCTCTTGGCGAAGATTGGGGGCAGGCCATGATATTAAGCGAACTCATTAGTCGGCTATGTTTGATCGTAGTGGTCTGTGCCGCGTTGCACTGATCTGTCCAGTTTTTAGTTGCGAGGTGTGATTTTACGGTGCCGTCTTTTAGTATAAAAAATTTATTGGTTTTTAGGGGGTTAAAGTTGAGCGTTGGTTATGCAGAGCGAATAGCATTTAGACATCTTCTCGAATTTGATCATAATATGGATGTTGCGGAATATGAACGATCAGGATTGGTGGTGGAGTCTGAGTTTAATGACGAAGTGTGTCATATTTGCCGAGGTAAGCTAAAGCATTATCGAGAGCCAAAGGAGATGAGTCGGGGCGACATAGTGGAGTTTGATGAGATAATAAAATCTAAACCCGGATCATCTTTTATTTTGATGTGCAAGAATTTATTCTCTTGCCCTAGGTGTGGTTGGTGGTGGTCAAACGAGCGAGGAGTGATTTATCCGTCTGGTATAAACTCGCGAAGTCCCGATGATTATTGCCCAGGGATAGAAAAAATAGATATATCGAGCAGCAAGGTTGCTATTGATGATCTGGTTTTTCATCTGACCAGAAAGTGGAGTGATCGCAAGCTGATTTCTGCGTCAGCAGCAGAGTTACTTGTGGGAAGTCTTTTAAAAGAGCATCTAGGTTGTGACGTGGTAAGTGCAACAGCCAATACACATACTCAGGATGGGGGGATAGATTTGCATGTTTGCCACAAGGGTGGAAAAATACTATCGGCGGTCCAGGTGAAGCGAAGAATAAATCGAGACGTGGAAGGGGTGGCGGAGGTTAGAAACTTCCTAGGAGCATTAGCCATTGAGAATGTTTCTAAGGGAATCTTCGTGACTACTGCGACAAGGTACAGTAAAAAAGCTTTAGAGATTCCGGATAAACTAAAGCATAGTGTAAATGCTAGGTTAGAACTCGAGCTTTTCGATGGTGAAAGATTGCTTGAGCTACTTAAGAGCCTGCCTCGAGCGAACGCATTGATTCTTCCAAAGGAAGTATCTGGTCTAGACATTTGGTTGGACGATAGCAATAACGAATTTACCACGCGGCAAATATTGTACGGTTATTAATTTGTTGTCGAAGGGATAAATAAATCAGCTAGTTATGGCGTTCGGTGAAATCGAATCCGGATCCGCAGAGTCCTGAGGCTATCCATCTACTTGATCTGGATATGCCCACAGAAGGTATCAGCACGGGAAGTGGAATGCTGCTATTCGTCACCAGCATGGCTGGACAGCTTTACCTGGTGATTAGCGTTTACGTCGCTCGGATAACACTAAAAGAGATTATTGCGCATGCTGAGGCCCCATAATTTATCCAGCTTGTTTTTAGGGGAGGTGTAGTAGGCGGCACGCCGCGCCTCCAATGAGATAGCTGGAGACGGTTGGCGAGGTCCTTGTGGCGATGACATCTCAGCGTCTGCGTTATCACTGGCGCATTAAGTTAATAAATCTCGATGGTCGCTGCGGCTTAACGTCTCCCCAAGGCATTTTTTTGAATCGTGGGTAGGTTATATATATCCATCTTCTAGATCGAGTGACAGCTACAAAAGCATTATTTTTCTCTTCATCGAGTTCTTGTTGGCTCTTTGCTCTATAGTCCGGAAAAACTCCCTCGCACATACCCATCAAAAACACGATATCTTTTTCCAAACCCTTCATCGTGTGAACAGTACTCAACATCAAGCCTTTAGGATCGAACTCTTCACTTAGCTGACCTAGCGCCATAGCATTCCTAAATGCGAGTAATGAGTCACCTAATCCTTTTCGTTTGAAATATGTCCAAAACGCTCTAAATTCTTCAAGTTCTTGAAGAGATAAAGCTATCTCTTCATCGACTTCTATAGAATGGGTTGAACCTGCGGCCTCTAGGGTGTCTTTAAAAAAAGCATGCATCTTGGGGATGTTTGGCTGGTCAGTATTTAAATCATGAATTGCTTTAAGTAATAGGATCTGGATGTCTGCCAATGGTATAGCAGAGCGATCAACGAGCCCAGCCAGATCTAGAAGGATGTTTCTTCCTCCCCAGCTGGCGGGGGGAGTAACACCGAGTGTAGCACAAAGCTTTTTACCATCAACCCAGTCTTTCGGATTCAGTTTGAGCCTGATAGATAGATCTAAAACCTTTCCAAAAACAGTAGTGGGTTCGGTCAAGCGCTCTCCTTTCTTCAGGAAGTAAGGAACAGAGTTGGCCCGTAACTCTTCTTCAAGTGTAGTAAAAACGAATCTGTTTCTCGCGATTACAACCATCTTGCTGAAATCGATGTCTCCTTCTATTTCGGGATGAGTTGCGTGCGCTACCAGATCAAGGATTGTCTTGCAAATCCAGGACGCCTCTTGCTGTTCATCGGCAAGATCTTGGATCAATTCATATCCCTTCAAGGCAAAGCTCGACACCTCTTGGCTTCCCGGTTTTATTTTGTTCGCGAGCCTAATAACAGACTGAGAACTTCTATAGTTCTGATTAAGTGCGAACTGGGCTGGAGAAAAATCTTTTACGAATGATTCGCATAAATACTGATGAGACGAACCGTTAAAGCCGTAAATCATCTGGTTAGGATCGCCGACCATGAAAATACTTGTAACTCCATCGCCACACAAAGCTTTCACAAACTCATATTGGGCCTTGTTTAAATCTTGGGCTTCATCAATACATAGGTGTTTGTATTTTGCTCTATATATGTCTCCGCACCAAGGCTGCTCCAAAAGAATCCTGTGGGCGTAGACCAAAATGTCATCAAAGTCTATGCCGCCGCTGGATAGAAGTGCTTGTTGGTAAGTCTGGAAAGTAGACCAAAATCCTGCGTCTTTAAATCGAGATTTTATTTCTGATTCGCTCAAAAGTTCTCTTTTAACCAAAGAGAAATTATCCATATAGTCTTGGATTATTTTTGAGCGATTTTTTTTCAGATTATGATCATCAACATTAAGAAACTCATCAATGTCCACCCCGCTATCACGCAAGGATTGAAGGAAAACGGCCTTTCTATCCAAGTCCCTTTCGTAAATTTGGAGATCGGCGGGTAGTCCGATTGTATGCCCATATTGCTCAAGTATTCTTTGAGCCACTGAATGTACGGTAGCTATCCAGCACCTATCCTCGACACCTTCTAGGTCGCTTAACCGCGAAAGCATTTCTCCGGCTGCTTTATTTGTAAAGGTGAGAGCGATAATTTTGTCTTTTTTGGTTTTTTGCACTATATGGCGAATGCGCTCAGTTAATACGCGCGTCTTTCCGGAGCCAGCCGAGGCAAGAACCTGGATTGAAATTCCAATCGGTGCTTCTACAATCGCAATTTGATTAGCTGAAAGATTCATTACAATCCGGCCCCTTTTTTGATATTTTCAAAAAGCTCTATGATTTTTGGCGGCAGGTGAGCGGGGTCTAAAGTGCAGAGTTTTTCAGCTATCGCCGGAGCAAAGCGTGGTTTGCTTGAATCGAGTATTTCACAAATCGCGATATCTTCACCGCCTGCCTTTTTATAATCTCTAATAATATCAATGAAAATGGGCTGGCCACATGATTTACAAGGAGGTTGGTTAGTCTTGGCGCGTCCGGAGGAAGTCCCGTTTCTTTTTTCAATCCAGCGATCAACTGCATCAACTCCGTCCAGATCGGTAATGACCGATACTACCAATTCCCTATGGCCGGAAGAGAGTAGATATCCTTCGAAGTCAGTACCGTCGAGGATAGTTATATTGTCGCAGTGTGTCACATCGGTTGCACCATATACTCCGCTGTACACCTTAGTCAGGCCGCGGACGGCTTCAGCCTCACCGTCACTAAATATAAACAGCGGAATTGAGAAATCCCTTGCGAAACTGAGAAAAGGAAGATATTTTTTTCCGGATCCGCCAACACCTATGAAACTCACACCTAAGACAAACGGATCAAAATTAAAATATTTTTTAAATAGGAGCGGAAGGGCCTGTTCTTCTGTTTCCCCTTCACATAGAACAAGAGCTTTGGAGAAAATTATTTCCCCCCTTGAATGCATGACCTCTCTTTGCAGACGTCTCTTATCCTCGGGATCTAATCCATTAGCCAACTGTCCTACAAAAATGTCGTCTTGGCGCTTTCGTAGATAGCGGATATAGGACTGTTCAGCCATGGCCGCGAGGTAGGGTGAGTGTGTACTAACAACGACTTGGCCTTCAGAACTTGCCAGTTGGTGATAGAGCGTCTTTTGAGCATTTGGGTGAAGGTGCGCCTCTGGCTCTTCAGCAGCCAGGATAGGGAAAAATGGCTCCTCTTCTTCTTTGTGTTTGTTTGCCGTCATTTCCAAAAAAGATTTTACGGTCAACATTGATGCCCAGCTGCGAGTACCCATTCCATGATATTCCATAGAAAACGAATTGCTGGAGTCTTCCCCGAACTGGATCGAAAAGTGTTTCGATAGATCGCGAATTTTTTTGGGGAATGGTGTGATTTCGGCGCTTCCTGCTCCTTGGAATGACGCACTAAGCGATTCTAAGTGTGCCTTTAGGTTTTTAAGCTCCTCACTTTTGCTAACAGCTTCGTTATTTGCAAGAGCTATGACTTTCTCCATTGAATCAATATCTGCTTTTTCATAGGAGACACTCGAAAGTATTTTTCCTACAAATGAATATTTGTCTTTTAACTCGTTATGTATGTCTCGCTGGGCATCAATTGGTATTAGTGACAAGTTGAATCTTTTATTGCCCAGACGAGTCTCTTTAACAGACGCAGTTTGCCAGTCTGTATATTCCGGCCATTTGTCGAGTGAAAACCTATTGGTTTCAAATCCACCCTTTATCAAGTTTGGGCGGCTATTTGAGCGTAATGCCACAAATTGACTACCATCAGCTTCTGACTGAATGCTATCGCCAAAGTGCTCCATCCAAGCGGCCGGAAAGACTTTGGCTCTCGCTCCGGTGGCATCTATTGGCACAATTCGGGAGTCCACTTTTATTTCTGTGGCTCGCGTCTGGTCTTTAGATATATGGAAATCTTCCTCTGTTAGAAGTCGCGCATAATCTCCGAGAGAAAGTTGAAGCGCTTTGATTACGGAAGTCTTCCCAGAGTTGTTCATCCCGATTAAAACTGTAACTGGGGATAAATTTACCTCTAGTTCTTTTACACCTCTGAAGCCCGCAACCCTAACGACGTCCACTAAGATTTCCATATCCTTCCTCTAGGTATTTAATGCTGCGGTGAAAACCACCACCGCCCGAAGGACGGATTTTCTTACCTTCAGGCTACAACTTCTTCCGGGAAATGTGGAGTCTCCCTTAAGCACCGTGTGCATTTAGCATCCCCCTCCCTCCAAAAAAACGGCGGTACCGTCCAGTCATGAACACTATCGGCAAGCAGTCGACTCAGACAGTCGCCGCCGTGAAAGATAGCTTATCTCGTGGATTTGGCTTGCTTGCGGATGATGGCTCACCTGAGAAGCAAAAGCCTCCGGCAAAATGCCAAGGGAGGCCGCCAGCTACCTAGGGGGTAGTAATGACCGTTTTCCAAGCCGAGATACGAGCAACTGAATTGTCAGCCCATAGTGGTATCGGGTAGCTTCACTCTTGTTTCTTAATCGGTGATTCAGAAACCACGCGAGATGTTTTCGCTGCCACGTCCATGGGTTATCACGCTGCCAGTATTCAGCTATCGCTGCATGGATAATTTTTGCCTGCTGCATATGTCGATGGCGAGTCGCGCTTGAGCCGGTCAGCTCGCCACTCAAGAACAGCTCTATATCGAATGGCTTACTCATGGTCGGCCTCCGATATAAGCCGAGACAACGTCGATACGACCGTGCCCCAGTTCACGGCTGATTTGTTCTCGGGCTTCTCGATCAATGGCTCGGTCTTGTTGGAAACAGTTGCGACTATTGACGGGAGCGGGATGCCCGGTGATCTCTTCGTAGCGCTCGCAGGCATAAGCTGCGCGCAGCTCATGGAAGCCTTTCAACTCGTATTCATGCAGCACATTTCGGGCTGCTCGGACGACGTCTTTCATGAACTCGACGTAGCTCTCCTCTCGCGCCAACAGGTTGCGGCTTCTGCCTGGCGATGCCTCCCTGGCAAATGCCAAGGCGTCATGTATGCGATTGTTCACAGTGATCCAGCGTGGTGCCGATGCACCTGATCGGCCGCCCTTGGTGCCATCTTGGATATTGATCTTGCCAAGAAGCTTGGCTTCGCGTTGAAGTCGAGGCAGGTCCGCTAGGATGGCCTCTCTCAATCGCATCCCGGTTTCGCGGGCTAATACTATGATTGCAGCGACTCGCTGTTGCTGAAGGCTGCAGAGCGCCTCAAGCACCTTTTCTACTTGTGCGCGATCTTGGCCATTCGGTGCCTTGCTACGAATATTTGAGCGATGCATGCCTAACGCTTTACTCGGACTCAGTACTCTCACATTCCGGTCACCGCGAAGTGCTGACATAGTCCGGTTCACACTGGACAATCGGTTTTGTGCTGTAGCGATGCTGATTCCACCTTGATCTACCTCGTGGCGCAGAAATCTGGCGTAGTCCAACAACGTCTGCCGATCTATCTGCCGCGCATCATTGAACCCCGGCCCATCCTCCGACCGACACCACCGAACAAACGCCTGCCAGCGATCACTGTGCGCCTTGACCGTGCCGTAATGCCCGCCGCCAAACATGTTCTGCAACGCCTGCGGTCCGGCATAACTCAATTGCCGACCATAGCCAAAATTGCGCCCATCTCGTCTACCGACCAATGCCATGATTAAACGCCTCTCGAAGCCAAAACTTTTAAAACTTTCCCCACGTCATCCCGCCACGAATGTTGAGTGTTATCAGGGATCAAGGCCCCTGCGGCCTGTGAGGGTTGTCCACTAACGCGGGACTGGCGGCTCTTTACGACCAGGAGCTTGGGCATTTCATGATCTGGCCTCCTGAACACTTACGCAGAAGTGGGCGGGTGGAGGCTGCACTGGCTGACGAGACCAACGCCGCGAGATCCTGAGTCGGGTGAAGGCAGTGATGCGATGACTGGGGCATGCCTGACTGTCAGTCAGGTGCAGCCCATTCCGTGGGCTGCGGCACCATCATCTGCATCGCTGTTGCTAGTGACTTCGGTGTTTGTCACGCCGATTGTCACGAGGGGGAATGCCGCAAAGCCTTGTACGAGTTGGGCTGCAGCAGTGGTAGGCGCGCCCGTCTCTTTCCGGGAGAAAGAGACGGGCGCAGGTTGGCGCAGTGAAATGGCCAAGCGGATAGGTTGCTGCAGGGCAGCTGGGTAGGGGTATGTATTTGCCGCAATGGCAATGACTGAAGTAGGCATCCATCACTCGGTGAGTGACTGTGCGAGCCGCCGGACGCTAATCGCACTTTGGGTGAACCACCACGGTGTGGCGTAGCCTTAAAGGTTCTGGCTACCTGGGTTGCTGTCAACGACAGCGCTTGCCCGATCTTTTCTACGCCTGTGGATATTTTGGGTCAAGGCTCGAATTTTCGAGAGTTCTGCGGCTGTGGATGAAATTATCCACCGGTGGAAATCCGTGGTTTTCCACAGACAGTTGTGTGGGCTTTAGATTTTTTAAATGAGGTCCATCCAAGCAGGGCGGCTTTGCAGCCCCGCTTGGATGGACCCGCGTGGAAGGGCGGACTCCGGTGATCTCATTGGCTTACCCACGTTTGGATGCGCCACGGCTATTTTGTAGGGCGGTAATGTTGTCGCCGACTGGGTGAGCGAACTCGTGGGGCGTCACATGCCCATGGCGGTTGGCGTCGATGTAGTTGCTCCACCACGCCATGATCAGCCGACGCTGTTCGAGGAATTCGGCCTTGTGGATATACGCGGCACGCACGCGGTTGCGTTCCTTGTGGCTCATTTGTCTTTCGATGGCAGCGTCGGTCCATAACCCGGACTCCAGCAGGGCGCTACAGGCCATGGTCCTGAAGCCGTGGCCGCACACGTCCTTGCTGGTGTCATAGCCGACGTTGCGGAGCATGGTGTTCACCGTGTTCTCGGACATGGGCTTCCAGTACTTGTGATCGCCCGGTAGCACCAACTCTGAAAAGCGACTGAGGCTGCGCAGGCGCTCCAGTATTTCGATGACCTGCGGCGATAGCGGAACCATTTGAATGTCGCCGTTCATCTTGGTCCCACGTGTGGAGTTGCGTACCCCTTCAATCGGTGCGCGCGTGTCGGGGATTTCCCACATGGCACGTTGGAAATCGAACTCACTCCATCGTGCGAAGCGCAGTTCGCTGGAGCGGACGAATACGTGCAGCGTCAACAGGACGGCAAGGCGCGTCAGCTCGCGGCCGTTGTAGTTGTCGATGCGTTGTAGCAGTTCGGGTAGGCGGTTGAGGGATAGGGCGGGGCGATGGACTGTGCGCGGCGCGTGAATCGAGCCTGCCAGATCCAGTGCAGGATTCATGGTGATCTGCCGAGCCCTTTTGGCCCCGCGCATGATGGTGGATAAGTAGTTCTGTACCCTTAACGCCACATCCATGGTGCCGCGTTCCTTGATGCGCTGGGTGATCTCTAGCAGGTCGTGGGTATCGAGTTCGGCGATGGGCCGTTGGCCGATCAGCGGGAAGACGTGGGTGCGCAGTCGGCTCATTACGGTTTTTGCGTGGCCTTCGGTCCAGCGACGGGACATGTCGGCGTGCCACTCCAGAGCAACGGTTTCGAAAAGCAGTGCCGCCCGCTGGGCTACGATCTTGGCCTTCTTCTTTTCTTCCATTGGGTCGAGGTTGTCGAGCAGCAACGCTTTGGCTTCGTCTCGCTTACGTCGTGCGACGGAAAGGGTAACGATGGGGTAATTGCCGATGATGAGCGTACCTTCCTTGCCGCTAGGCTTGGTGTACTTCAAGCGCCAGGTCTTCACGCCATTGGGTTTGACGAAAAGGTACATGCCGCCGCCGTCGAACAGTTTGTAGGCGCGTTCGCGGGTTTTGGCCGTGCGGCATTGCAGGTCGCTGAGAGGGATCGCTAGACGTGGCATAGGGGTACGCGCTCCTGACCGGGAAATCGCAGTACCCCTAACATACCCTCGGGGAAGGGGGATTTTGTTGGATCCCGACAGAGGGTCCTGGAACGAAAAAACCCGCCAAAGGGCGGGTTTTCGGGGCTTCCAGAGCATTCGGTGGAATGCAATGGAGCCTAATGTGGTGCCGGCACCAGGAGTCGAACCCGGGACCTACTGATTACAAGTCAGTTGCTCTACCAACTGAGCTATACCGGCGTGTTGGGCGACGATTATAGCGATTGGGTTGGTTCTGTAAACCCCTGAATTCAGACTATTTTTGCGCAGGCGTCAAGCTGGCCCCGCGGATGCTTCTGCGGGGCCGAGCGATGCAATTGCTTTAGCCCCTTACACGCCGTTTTTAACCGCGTTGATCAAGTCCTGGCTCAGCACCTGCGCGGGCGCCACTTGCACGCTTTGCGTGTAGAACGGTGGCAGGTTCTGGGCCAGTGTCGAGAGCGCTTGGGCGGTGGTGTTGCCCGGCAGCAGCACGTATTGGAGGTTGGACGGATAGCTCTGTGGAACCGGGCCTTCCATGGTCGAACCGTACGCGCCGAAGGTCATCACGGCCTGCGGGGTGGTGGGGTCGGGGGCGTAGAGGAAGACGAAGGTGCCGTATTTTGGATGCGTCAGGTATTGCTCGGCCTGGGCGCGAACCGCTGGGTCGGGGTCGTTCATCAGGGTCCAGCGCATGACGGCGTAGCTGCGGGTCGTTTCCATGAACGCTGTACGAATCGGCGACTGGTTCTCAACGCCTCCCAGGCACACCAGCAGGTTGCCGAATGGATCGATCAGCGCCACCGAGTTGAACACCGTGCTTTGTTGCGCGGTTTTCAGCAGGGGAGGAGCGAGCTCGGCGCCAGGGTCACGTGGGTTGGCCGATTGCACAGTCAACGCAAACGGGCTGAGCGCAGTCAGTGCCTGGCGGACTTTGCTGTTGGCCGGCAGGTTTGCCGGGTTTTGCAGTTGATCCGGCGGCAGACCGCTGTTGTTGCTGGCCTCGCGGACGGTGTTGACGCTGGCGGAGAAGATCGAACTGGTGAGGAAGTAAGCCGCCGAGTCGATGGTCTGGCCAGCAAACACCGGACTGGTCGAGCCCTGATAGGCACGGCTGACCGGCGCCGCAATCGCGTAATAACCCCAGGTGGCCTGCGCTTGTTGGCAGATCTGCGGCGGCAGCGATGGAAAGGTGAACTGGCTGTTGTAGTTGATGCCTGCGTAGTCATCGATCGCACTGACGGCGACGTTAAATCCTGCAGTCAGCAGCGAACCGGCGCACATGGCGCACGGGTCTAGCGTGGTGACGACGGTCAACTGATTGGGCGGTGGCAGGTTCAATGGCGCGACGTTTTCGTAGTACCAGTCCACCAATTGCCGCTCGCCGTGGGCGGTTGGGTCATGAGGTAGAAAGTACGTGGTGCCACTGCCGGGGAAAGGCATCAGCACGTTGTTGTGCAGCGCAGCGATGACCTCGCCCGTTGCGTTGTTGATGATGGCGCCGCCCACTGCGAAGGTTTGCTGCAGCGCAGCATCAATGGCTTGGTTGGCGACGGTATCGACGGCTTCCTGTGCACTGTTCAATGTGCTCATGATTTTCCCAGCTCCTTGCTGTTTGAGCGCCAGTAAAATCTGGCGTTTGGCAAAGATAGTTGAGGTTTCGCCGGTCGTTATGTTGTTTTGTCTTAATGCTTATGCACAACGGCAACTGTTCTGCACCTGCTTAGTGGCAAATTTGCGGAGCCGTTCTCATTTGGTCGCAAATGCCTGTTTTTCCGATTTTTTTACAGGTGTACGAAAATTGAACAGTTGTGTTTCTGCCCCGAAACAGCTGGATATATTGGATCCACGATAATTTCATCAACAGAGTTATCCACAGGTTGAGGCGTTTTAAGGGCGCTCAGCCAGGATCAGGAAGTTACGCGGGGTGAGCGGGGTTTCGCAGAAGGTGCCGAGGCGGACCACATACCCCTGCTCGGAGAGGAAAAGGGTTCGATCGAGTACCAGCCAAAGCTCCAATGGGCGTCGGAAAAGTCCGCGCAGCAGCTCGAGATTGCGTACTTCGGCCAGTCGCTGCCAACCGGTAGCTTCGAGCGCTGGCCAATCGTGCGCTCCGATTGTGGATAACTCCTTGAGCGCGGCCAAATGATGGCAGTAATCAGCGAAGGATTTATCCAGCCAGGCACTGGGCAGCGACGGGGTTGGCAGGTATTCGTCAACGCCGCGCAGTTGCCGTTGCAGCAGGTCGAAACCCAGGCGCCGGGCCATGGAGGTGTCGCGCTGGCGTCGGACGCGAGCGCCGGCGGTGACGGTTTCGTTCATCGGCAGCGAGAGATCTTCGAGCGACAGTTGTAGGTCGGATCGTATACCCGCAGAGGAAAGCGCCTGATATTTGCTCACACTGATCCGGTTGTAGCAGCAAGGGGCGATGGCCAGCTGCTTGCAACCGGTGGCGCTAGCGAGTTGCATCAGCCGCACATGGAGATCACCGCAGGCGTGCAGCGCTACCGGCGTGTGGCCGGCCTTCAATAAAGAGGCAGCCCCCGGCGCGAGCACGTCTTGCTCGACGTGAAGCGCATGCAAATGATGACGCTGACTGAGTGCCTGGCCGCTGAGGACCAGCGCCGGGTCGTATTCCAGGCAAGTGAGCTGCTGGCCGGTTTGTAACAGGCGTCGCCCCAGATGTCCTTTGCCCGAACACCAATCCAGCCAATGCTTCGGCGCCTCAGCAAATTCCAGCCGACTGGCAAACGCCTCGATCTGCTGCCACTTGCGCCCCGGCACATCGACATTCAGCCGATGGCCAGCTGCTTCGAGTGCGTGAGGCGGCAATTCAGCTACAGCGCTCAGTTCGAGGGACAGCGCCGCCAGTGAAGCGAATGGCTCCGGCGCCTCCAGAAGAGCAGGTTGGTTATGAGCATTTTCCGCATCGTCCAATGACCTGCCGCGTAGCCATGCAGACAACTCGGGGTAGGGCGCTTCCCACGGAAGCCGCAGGTGAGTAAATGGACGAGGCTTCCACAGCGCCTGATGCTTTGTCAGAAAAGCATCCAGCGCCGTGAAGCGGGCGAGTAGGGCCTCGCCCGTCAGCACGTAAGAATCAACGCCCTTGGCAGGCATCGACGCGCAGCCAGCGCTCCAACTGACGGAACGCCTGCACCAGTACAAACGACATCAATAGATAGAACACACCGGCAGTAAAGAACATGTCCACCGTCAGGTAGTTGCGGGCAATGATGGTGCGCGCCATGCCGGTGAGTTCCAGCAGAGTGACGGTGCTCGCCAGAGAACTGGCCTTGAGCATCAGGATCACTTCGTTGCTGTAGGCAGGCAGGCCGATCCGTGCCGCTCGCGGCAGGATGATGAAAAACAGCGCCTTGGCCTTGGACATGCCCAATGCGCGTGCCGCTTCGATCTCACCGGGCGGAATCGCCTGGATCGCTCCGCGCAGAATCTCCGCAATGTAAGCCGCCGTGTGCAACGTCATGGTGGCCGTGGCGCACCAGAACGGGCTTCGCAGGTAAGGCCACAGGACGCTGTCGCGCACCGCGTCGAACTGCGCCAGGCCGTAATAGACCAGGAACAACTGAACCAACAGTGGTGTGCCGCGAAAGAAAAAGATGTAGGCGTAGGGAAACGCGCGAACGTACCAAAGCTTGGACGAGCGCGCGATGCCCAATGGGATGGCCAGCAGCAGGCCGAGAATCACGGCGATGCCCACCAGCTCCAATGTCAGGGTGGCGCCCTGGATGAACTTCGGCAGCCATTTGTAGATGACTTCCCATTCCATTACGTCGTCCTCACAAAGCCGCGGGCGGCGCGTTTTTCCAGAAAATGCATGCCTACCATGGCCAGTATTGTCAGGCCCAGATACATGAAGGCCGCGACCATGAAGAACGTAAATGGATGTTTGGCGAAGGTCACGGCGTTCTGTGCATGACGCATGATTTCTTCCAGGCCGATGACGGACACCAGTGCCGTGTCCTTCATCAGGACCATGAACAGGTTGCCCAGTCCCGGCAGGGCGATGCGCCACATCTGCGGCATGATCAATCGGGTGAAGATGCGAAATTTCGACAGCCCCAACGCCACACCCGCTTCGCGGTGGCCTTTGGGGATAGCCAGGATCGCACCACGAAACACTTCCGTGGCGTAGGCGCCGAAGCATAGCCCCAGTGCAATTACGCCGGCAGCGAAGGCATTGAGTTCGAGGTCGGGCTTGCCGAAGAACTCGCCCAGGGCACGCATCAGGTTGACCGTGCCGAAATAGATCAACAGCACCCAGAGCAATTCAGGGATGCCGCGAACCAGGGTTGAATAAGTGCCGCCAAGCCATTGCAGCGGCTTGTACGGGGAAGTCTTGGCCAAGGCGCCGAGCAGACCGAGCACCAGCCCCAGGCACAAGGCCGAGAGTGCCAGTTTCACAGTCATCAGCGCGCCAGCGGCGAGCGCCGGGCCGAATCCGTAGAGATCGATAGTCATGGATTTCTTTTCAAATCGCGCAGGCAATGCCAGGGACTGGCGCCGTCAGATAACGGCGCCGGCCCGACAGGTCAGAATCAATAGATGCTGAACGGGAAATACTTGTCGTTGATCTTTTTGTAGGTGCCATCAGCGACGATTTCTTTCAGTGCGGTGTTCAGCTTCGTACGAATCTCATCGCCTTTACGTACAGCGATACCGATCTTGTCGCTTTCTTCCACCGGGTCGCCTTTGAACTCATAAGAACGGCCGGCGTCGCTTTTCAGCCACTCGTAGTTGACGTACTTGTCCGCCAGGATGGCGTCCAGACGACCGGAAGTCAGGTCGAGGTAGGCGTTTTCCTGGGTGTCATAAAGTTTGATTTCGACGCCTTCCATGTTGTCTTCCAGCCAGGTGCCAGCGAGGGTCGCACGTTGTGCACCGATCACTTTGCCTTGCAGGGAAGCCTTGTCGGTTTTGAAGTCGACGTTTTTCGGCGCGATGAATTGCAGCTTGTTGGAGTAGTACGGGTCGGTGAAGTCCACCGCTTGCTTGCGCTCGTCGGTGATCGACATCGAGGAGATCAGGAAGTCGAACTTCTTGGCGTTCAGGGCCGGAATGATGCCGTCCCAGTCAGACGTGACCACGGTGCATTCGACTTTCATCTTGGCGCACAGGGCGTCGCCGATTTCTTTGTCGAAGCCGACGACATTGCCACTGGCATCTTTGTTGTTGAACGGCGGGTAGGCCGCTTCGATGCCCATCTTCAAGGTCTCGGCGGCGGCACCGGCGCTGAAGGCCAGGGTGACGGCAGCCGCCAGGAAGATTTTTTTGTAGTTCTGCATGCGGGTAGCTCCGTTAGCGGTTGCTGGACATGAATTGTTTGCAGCGCGCCGAAAGCGGGTTTTCGAACACCTGCTGTGGCGATCCTTGCTCTTCTACCAAGCCTTGGTGGAGGAACACCACCTCGCTGGACACCTGACGGGCGAAACCCATTTCATGGGTGACCAACAGCATGGTGCGGCCTTCTTCGGCCAATGCGCGGATGACATTAAGTACTTCCTGGACCATTTCCGGGTCAAGGGCGGAGGTGGGTTCGTCGAACAGGATCACCTTGGGCTGCATTGCCAACGTGCGGGCAATGGCGGCGCGTTGTTGTTGACCGCCGGAGAGTTGCGCCGGGTAGGCGTGGCGTTTGTCCGCGATGCCGACCTTGGCCAGCAAGGCCTCGGCGACTTCGATGGCCTCGGCCTTGCTCTGGCCGAGTACGCGGCGCGGCGCTTCGATGATGTTGTCGAGCACGCTCATGTGCGGCCAGAGATTAAAGTTTTGAAATACAAAACCGATCTCGCTGCGCAGGCGGTTGATCTGCTTGCCATCGGCAGCAACCAGTTCGCCGTTCTTGGCGGCCTTGAGCTTGAGTTCTTCGCCGGCCACCAGGATTTGTCCCTGATGCGGGTTTTCCAACAGGTTGATGCAACGAAGGAAGGTGGACTTGCCGGAACCGGAAGAACCCAGGATCGAGATCACGTCGCCGTCGCGGGCGGTCAGCGAGATGCCTTTGAGCACCTCAAGCTGTCCGTAGCGTTTGTGCAAGTTGCGGATTTCAAGCGCGGGCGTGGCCTCAGCCATGTGCGTTCCTCATAAGTATTTCGCTCCTGCTATTGGCGGCCTTCCTGGCGAGGCGGCCAAGCTAGCATAGCGTCTGAATGACAGCCAACAGCGCTACGGACGCTAAACAGCTGGCGTGTGGCAGGTTGTCGCATCGGTACAGCAGACTGTCGCGCTGCTATCAACCGAACAGCCGTTTGAACCCTGTCTGTCGATAAAAAGGCTGGGGCTGCCCCGTAAAAAAGGGCGCGATGTTGCCAGCTTTGACGGGGGGTTGGAAGCGCTAACCGGCCAAACGTTCCTGATCCGCACTTTTATTGTGCATCGCGTTATTTTTGGGTGTGTTTCTGGTGCGCCACTTCGTTCCTGAAAGTGGGTCGCAGGGTAACGCTCTGGCGAATTGCCATTAATCTCAATGACTTGCGATGACTGTCCGGTCCGGCGGAGAGCCCCATGTTTGGGTGCTTTGTAATATTTTGGCGCAATTATTGCGTGCAGAATACGGAACGCCCTGTTGGTTTCTTTTTACGAGAAGGAACGCCACGCCGGGTGGACGTCGTCGCTTTTCCTTACAAAAGGTAGTTTCAATGAGCAGTACCCCAAGCTCCAATGGCCTCGAACAGGGGCTCAAACCGCGTCATGTGACCATGCTGTCGATCGCCGGGGTTATCGGTGCCGGCCTGTTCGTCGGCTCGGGCCACGCCATCGCTGCTGCAGGCCCGGCTGTGCTGTTGGCCTACGCTGCCGCCGGTATGCTGGTGGTGCTGGTGATGCGCATGCTTGGCGAAATGGCCGTGGCTTCGCCGGACACCGGCTCCTTCTCGACGTACGCCGATCGCGCGATCGGTCACTGGGCCGGTTTCACCATCGGCTGGCTCTACTGGTGGTTCTGGGTGTTGGTGATTCCGCTGGAAGCCAACGCCGCCGCGACCATCCTGCACGCCTGGTTCCCGAATGTGGCGATCTGGGCCTTCACCTTGGTCATCACCTTGCTGCTGACGGTGACGAACCTGTTCAGCGTGAAGAACTACGGTGAGTTCGAATTCTGGTTCGCCCTGGTCAAAGTCATCGCGATCATCGGCTTCATCGGCCTCGGCGTTCTGGCGATTTTCGGCTTTCTGCCGACCAGCCAGGTCAGCGGCGTTTCCCACTTGTTCGACACCCAGGGCTTCCTGCCAAACGGCATGGGCGCAGTGTTGGGCGCAATCCTGACTACCATGTTTTCCTTTATGGGCACCGAAATCGTGACCATCGCGGCCGCGGAATCGAAGAACCCTGGCCAGCAAATCTCCAAGGCCACCAACTCGGTGATCTGGCGGATTGGCTTGTTCTACCTCGTGTCGATTTTCATCGTTGTGGCCCTGGTGCCGTGGAACGATCCAGTACTGGCAGCCGTCGGCTCCTACCAGACCGTGCTTGAACGCATGGGCATCCCGAATGCCAAGCTGATCGTCGACATCGTGGTGCTGGTTGCTGTGACCAGCTGCCTGAACTCGGCGCTGTACACCGCTTCGCGCATGATGTTTTCTCTGGGCAAGCGCGGTGATGCACCGGCCGTTTCCCAGCGCACCAACAAGAGCGGCACGCCGTACTGGGCCGTCATGTTGTCCACCGGTGCTGCGTTCATCGCGGTTTTCGCCAACTACGTGGCCCCGGCCGCCGTGTTCGAATTCCTGTTGGCCAGCTCCGGCGCAATTGCGCTGCTGGTGTACCTGGTGATCGCGATTTCGCAACTGCGTATGCGCAAGCAGCGCATGGCACGCGGTGAAAAAATCGCTTTCAGCATGTGGCTGTTCCCGGCCCTGACCTACGCGGTGATCGTATTCATCGTGGCGGCCCTGACCATCATGCTGTTCCAGGAAGCGCATCGCGTGGAGATTCTCTCGACCGGTCTGCTGAGTTTGTTGGTGGTGGCTGCCGGTTTGTTTGTGGCTCGTCGTCGCAAGCTGCAGAAGATGGGTGCGGTGGTGCTGAGCTGATTCGCACCGCATGACGCAAAACGGCCGCTGTCAGAGATGACAAGCGGCCGTTTTTGTTTCTGTCAGTTGTGCCGGGCTCAATCGGGGTGAACCCAGTCTTCTACGCGTAGCCCTGGAACCCGTTCAAATTCTCGCAGGTTGTTGGTTACCACTATGAATCCGCGTGAACGTGCGTGGCCGGCAATCATGTGGTCGTAGGGCCCGATAGGCGTGCCAGCCTTGGCCAGCTCGGATCGAATCATTCCGGTATGCGAGGCTGCTTCATTGTCGAAAGGCAAGACTTCAAGGCGTGCCGCAAAACCCTCGATCACAGCGAGGTTTTTTTCGGGTGCTGCTGATTTTTCCGCACCGTAGATCAACTCCATCAGCGTGACGGCGCTGATACATAGCTGCCCGTCATGACGGTTGAAAGCTTCTCGTACGATTTGCGGTTTGTTCTTTATGGTGAAGATGCAGATGTTGGTATCGAGCATGTATTTGATCATCAGAACGACTCACGCTCCTGATCGGCGGGTTGTTCACGATCGGTCATGAAGTCTGCACTTACGCCATCCCCGTCGAACCAGCTGTCCCATGTTTCATCTGCGGGAGTGATGATGCGAGCTCTGCCGATGGCAACTACGTTGACTCGTTTCACGTCGCTTGGCATCGCAACAGCTTTGGGGAGGCGGACAGCCTGGCTTCGATTGCTCATGAAAAGGGTGGTCTGTTCCATTTTGGCCTCCTGCATTTGCGGGGTTTGTGAGCCAGAGAATAGATCTCTTAGAGGATATGTCAACGGGATATACACGGTTGCTGACGAGGGGATCGATTGTTTCAGGTGAGTGGCTTCCAAAGAAAACGGCCGCTGTCAGTGATGACAAGCGGCCGTTTTTGTTTCTGAGGCGAGTGTTTACTCGGCCTTTACTTCCTGAGCATCCAGCGACTCGCGATAGCTGTCGAGCGCCGCGCCGAAGTCAGTGATGAACTGCGGATCCGTCAGCCAGGCCTGGGCGGTGTCTCGGTCCATGCCGTCGGTCCACATGCGGTAATCGATCAGCATGTCGGCGGCCAGGTGAGTGGCGGCCATGGCTTCGTTGTCGGCGTTTTCCATGTCCAGCAGTTCTGGATGGTCGCTGATGATTTCGGCGAGGTCTGACAGCAGGGTCAGCAGCATGTCGTTGCGGCTGGTGGCCTCTGCATCGCGCATTTTGCTGAACATCGCCAGGGTGTATTCCGGGATCGGCTCGCCGATTTCGCCGAGGTCATCGTCCAGTGCGGCGGGTTTTCTGCCGTGGATATTGATTTGCTTGGCTTTGATCTTGGCGCGTTTGGCGCGTTTCTGTTGCTTGTTCAGGGAGGCCATGGGAACTCAGTTCGATTTCTGTTGGGTTTGGGCCGCGATGGCGTCGGACGCCGCCACGTAGTCAGCCTGGAAGGCCGGGGATTCGATCCACGCCAGTGCGCCGGCTTCGTCCACTTCGGTGGACCATTGGCGGTACTCGATCAGCGCGGCGACGATAAAGTCTGTCGCTGTTTCTTCGCCTTCCTGCTCCAGCACCAATGCGAGCAGCGGGTGTTCGAGGAAGGCCTTGCACATGGCTTGCTGGCTGATCTTTTGCGCGTCGATCATTTCTTTGAACAGGTCGGTCAGGTCCACCGATTCAAAGTCGATGCGGTCGTCGTTCGGGTCCAGCTCAACCGGCGCAGCGGCCCGTTGGGTGCGGTTCTGCTTGGCCTTGGCTTTGGCGCGTGTGGCGCGTTTGTTCTGCTTGTTGGCGGATGCCATGGGCTCGTTCCGTATTCCGATGAGTGGGCGCATCAGTCAGTTGCGTGGCACTAGCCGCCCGGGTGTGTCGGGGGCCAGTTTGCCGGTCTGCAACCAGGACAATGCAATGGGCCATAGTGTGGCTTGGTATGGGCTACGAAAAAAGGCGAAATGTCCGACTTCTTGTTCGCCGATGTCTTCGGGGGCGATTCGCAGGTGGCTGTTCGTGCTGTTGGTGAAGTAACCCAGCAGCCGTTCGATGGCTGGAATCGTACCGTAAGGATCGTCGCTGATGCTGATGGCCAGGGTGTGTGCGGTGACGGATGAGAAGGGCAGGCGCCCGGTCTTTGCGTGAAGAACGCGACCGCTGGGGCGTTTCTCGTAGTGCGCGGTGGGCATGCTCCAGTCGCGAACCACCCCAGCGGGGGTGTCCTCTAGCCAGCCGAGACGTTTGCCGGGGAAGTAGCCGCAAAGCAATGTCATCAACGGCATCACCAGATGCCACTTGCCGAACATCCGCCAGCGATGGGCGGGTGCGTAATCGCGCCAGTAAGCGAATTGCGCCCCGACGGTCAGCAGACGTCGAATCAAATGGCCGGACGCTCCCAGGCCCGCTGCACAGCCTCCAAAGCTGTGGCCGACAACATCGATGGGTTGCCCGGGAAATTCACGCTGAGCGCGCTTGAGCATCGCCTCAAAGTCCAGCGCGCCCCAATCTGACCATGAAGCACGCAGTCCTTTCAGCGACGCGGGGCGCGAGTCGCCAATGCCACGGTAGTCGTAAGTGATCACGTCGAAGCCGTTGGCGAACAGGTAATCGGCGAATCGCGAGTAATGGCGGCAGCGGACGGAGGTGGCGGCGTTGATGATGACCACCGGGCGGGTAGCGTCGTGACGGGGGTGCCGCCAGGTAAAGCCGCCGAGGCTGTAGCCGTCTGCGGCGGGCTCCTTGAACGGTTCGCCTGCCGTAGATATGCGCGGTGGCAACTCGGCTTGAGTGGGTGCCAGTGAGGGCATGTCCTGCAAATTCATCGGCGTCGGACCTTTGCGGGTAGCTGCCAACGATAGTCTTCGCGCAGCGCATGAACAATCCACCCGTGCTTATCGGAGCCTGCGCTTGAGTATTCGCTCCTCAAGCACCGCCCATTCCCGATCCAGTTCTGTGCGAAGTTCCTCCTCGCTCGGCAGTACCAGTCTGTAGGTACTGGCGAACAGTTGTTCGTTGCCTTGCAGCACTGAATAGCGCACCACCGATTCATCTTTTTGCGCGCAGAGAATGAGGCCGACGGTGGGGCCATCCTCCGGTCCGCGCTTGAGGTCGTCGTACATGCGCACGTACATGTCCATCTGGCCGGCATCCTGGTGGGTCAGTACGCCGCGCTTGAGGTCGAAGATGACGAAGCACTTGAGCAGGTAGTTGTAGAACACCAGGTCGATGTAGAAGTCTTTGCTCTCGGTACTGATGCGTTGCTGGCGTGCGATGAAGGCGAAGCCTTTGCCCAGTTCGAGCAGGAAGCCCTGGAGTTGATTGATCAAGGCTTGTTCAAGTTAGCTTTCCTGGACCAAGCCCGCATTGGGCAGGCCGAGAAACTCCAGTAGCACGGGGTCGCGGATGAAATCCCGAGGGCTGGCGTTCATTTGCTCGATATGGGTGGCGGCTTCCTGTTTGACCGCCGGCCGGTCGCGACTCGCCAGCAAGCGTTCGTAATAGAGGGTATTGATCTGGCGCTCGAGGGCGCGACTTGACCAGTTCTGCATCGCTGATTCGTTCATGTACCAATGGCGAGCGTGGTCGTTCTCGACTCGTAGCAATCTGCGGTAGTGGGTCCAGCTCAATTCATGACGCAGTGCGTCACGAATTGGGAATGCTTGATAGAACAGGCGCATGTAGCGAAGGTTGGAGATGTCAAAGCCTTTGCCAAACTCTGCTGTCAGACTCTTCGCCAGCGTCGCCAGCAACTGCTTCCCATATCCCGCCCGCCGGGCCCCCTCCTGCTCGAACTCCACAATATGCCGTCCGATCTGCCAACAGGTTTGCACCTGGACGGTATCGACCGCTCGCAACACTTTCTGGCGGGCTTCACGGATCGACTCGCCAAGATTTCCGAGCAGTGAAGTGATCTGTGAATCTTGAGTGTTACCGGGTTTGAGAGGACTCATGACATTTTCCGCGGCTGAAGGAAACAGGCGGAAAAGGATGGCAAAAGAGTGGTAGTCCGCGATGCCGGGCGGTGCTGGTAAATCGGAAGGAAAGGCGAGTTTGCTTTGCAGGACCGGGCCGACGACAGCCTGTGTAAGAGGAGTACATCCTGTAGTCCGATTCGCAGTGAACTCAAGTGCTAATCGATCTAAAACTTGAATATTCAGTAACAAATCTAAAAAGAATAACGATTGGGTTCCAAGCAACCCGGGAGTCGCCATCATGAAGAACGTCCATTCATTCATGCTGCCCATCGCCGCCGTCGGCGTACTGATGTTGCCAGTCGTACTTAACGCCGCCAGTCTTGAACCGGTCGACAGCACAGGTGTGCAAGTGCAACAGCAACAGCAAAACGGGATTACTTATCTGTCCGGGGGGATCGGAGAGGATGAGGCTCGAGCCATTCAACAAGCGCAGGGCTACAACCTGCACATGACTTTCTCCATCGGGGCGGAGGGCAAATATGTTCCGGATGTAAATCTGGTCATTCAGAAAGATCCGGGGCAACCCGTGCTGACGCTGAGCGAGGCTGGCCCTTTGGTTTACGTACAGCTGCCACCTGGCAAGTACACCGTCGTCGCGACACGCAATGGTGAGGAACGGCGTGATACGGCGGAGGTGGGAAGTGGTGCCGCTCGCAATCTTGTCTTCCACTGGAATACTGAAAACTAGCCGAAGAGAGACGCTTGCACGATGCCTGATCAAATCACGAGCATAAAAAAACCCTGAATCTTGCGATTCAGGGTTTTCGGTATTTGGTGCCCAGAGACGGAATCGAACCGCCGACACGGGGATTTTCAATCCCCTGCTCTACCGACTGAGCTATCTGGGCAACGGGGCGCATTAAACTGGTTTTTCAGGGGGTCGTCAAGAAAGTTTTCAAAAAAATTTTAATTATTACCGTCGCTTACGTTCCGACCCTCGAAAAAGCGGGATTATTCTGCCGGCGGAACGTAGCCATCAGCCTTGGCGTATTCCTCGCCGGAAAAGAACTTGTCCATCTCGCCCTGAAGATATTTGCGGTCTTCGGCGTTCATCATGTTCAGGCGTTTTTCGTTGATCAGCAGGGTCTGGTGCTTTTGCCAGTCTGCCCAGGCCTTGGCCGAGACGTGGTCAAAAATGTCCTGACCTTTTGCGCCAGGAAATGGCGCGCGCTCCAGGGCGGGCAATTCTTCTTTGTACTTGCGGCACATGATGGTGCGGGTCATGACGACTCTCCTGCGTTCAATACGGCGGCCGCGCGTTCGAGCAAGGTTTTGACCGGGGCGGCAAGGCCCAGGCGCGGCGGGGTGGCGAGGTTATACCAGAGCCAGTCGGCCTCGGCCACGTGATGGCCGTCCTCCTGGACCTGAACCAGCCAGGGTTCGATGGACAACTGAAAATGACTGAAGGTGTGTACCAGGCTCGGCAGCGCCTGTTGGCTGCCAAGCTCCAGCGAATGCTGCGAAGCCAGATGTTGCAGGTCGTCGAGGTCGTCGAGTTCCGGCAGGCTCCATAGGCCGCCCCACAAGCCCGTGGAAGGGCGGCGGTAAAGCAGAATCGCGCCGTCACCGTTGGCGAGCATCGGCATCAGCGTTCGCTTCTGTGGCACGGCTTTACGCGGTTTGGGGATCGGGTAGCGCGTCTCCAGGCCGAGCATGTGCGCTTCGCAGCCCTTTTCTAGCGGGCAGAGCAGGCAGCTTGGTTTGCTCCGGGTGCAAAGCGTGGCGCCCAGATCCATCATCGCCTGGGTGTAGGCGTTGACCCGATCATGCGGCGTAAAGCGCTCAGCGTTCGCCCACAGCTGTTTGGCGACCTTGGGCTCGCCCGGATAGCCCTCTTGCGCGGTAAAGCGCGCCAGCACCCGTTTGACGTTGCCGTCGAGGATTGGCGCCCGCAGGCCCATGCTCAGGCTGGCGATGGCGCCGGCCGTGGACAGGCCGATGCCCGGCAGGTCGGTGAGTTTTTCCACATCCCGCGGAAACTCGCCGCCGTACTCGGCGACGACAATCTTCGCGGTTTTCTGCAAATTGCGCGCACGGGTGTAGTAACCGAGGCCGGTCCACAGGTGCAGGACTTCGTCTTCCGGCGCAGCGGCCAGGGCTTCGACCGTCGGCAAAGAGGCCATGAACCGATCGAAGTAGTTCAGCACCGTGCTGACCTGGGTTTGCTGCAGCATGATTTCCGAGACCCACACCCGATACGGGGTGATGCCTTGTTGCCAGGGCAAGTCGTGGCGGCCGTGGCGGTCGTACCAGTCCAGCACCGCCGATGAAAACTGCTCGGCTCTCATTTCTTGAACAGCCCCTTCAACGCGTTTTTCAGCTCAGGGCTGACTTTGTCGCCAAGCTTCTCGTCGATTTTTTCGCTGATCCGTTCGCCAGCCAGTTTGCTTGCGACCTGGCCCATGCGTTCGTTATCCAGGCGGCAAGCCTTGGCGCCCAGTTCCAGCGGGCCACGGCAGCGCAGCGGCCACTCGATGCCGACGAACCTTTCGTTGACCTGGCAGGCCGGGTCCGGCATGTCGCTCTTGTCGCCTTCGACGATAACGCCCACGCGGTAATCCATGCCCAGCACCCTCAGATCGACATCGCCGTCGGCGTTGACGGTCATGCCCGGGATGCGCACTTTCAGGTCCGGGTTGCTGGCCACGCCGTTACGGAAGGTCAGGTTGCCCTTGAGTTCCTGGAACGGTGTGTCCTTGCCCCGTGGTTCGCCGCTGAGGGATTTACGGTTCAGGGTGGCGATGCCTTTGCACAGCTGTTGTTCGAGGTTGGCATTGAGCAACACGCCGTTGTTGATGATGAAACTGGCGTTGCCGTTGAGGGTTTCGATCAGCGCTTTCTGGCTGTTGCCGCTGCCGGTCAGGTTGCTGTTGAGCGTCACCAGGCCTTTGACCGGCGGATTTTTGCCCTGGCTTTCGAGGATTTTTTCCACGGGTACTTTGGTGATGCTCGTCTGCATGTTCAGCGCGGGCACCTGTTGGCGCACGTCGAGCGTCCCTTTGGCGTCGAAGTTGCCGTCGTACAGGTCGCCGCGAAGGCTTTCCAGGGTCAGCAGGCCGCCCTGGCCTGTGGCCTTGAGTGCAGCGTTCTGGATCGGCAATTTATCGAGGGTCAACTGACCGAAGGTGAGGTCGGCGTCTACGTCGAGCTTGGCCAGGCGCTCCACCGGCAACAGGCGCTCGTTGCTCCAGGCATCTTTGGTGGGGGCGTTCGGCAGCGGGGTGTTGCCCGGACCAGCCATGGCGTCGGCCTCGGTGCTGGCCACTTCGGCCTGACGCACCTGCGTCGCACTGTTGGCTTCGGCGGATTTTGGTGGCAGATAACGGTCGACGTTGAAGGTGTCGGCCTTGAGATTCGCCCGCAGCGATTGTTTGGCGAAGTCCTCGACGGCGATGCGACCGCTGAAGGTACTGTCGTCGACTTTGAGGTTGATGTTGTCCAGGATCACGCTGGTCGGCGTGCCGGCAAGGCGACTGACCAGTTCGACTTTGCTCAGGCTGCCTTCAGCCATCGCTGGAAGCTTCTGGCCGATGCTGTCGATGAATTTCGCCAGATCGAATTGTGCGATGGACAGGCCGCCGCTGATTTGCGGAGTTTTGTCGAGGTCGTTGACCTTTAATTCGCCCAGTGCGCGCAGTTGGTTGGCGGAGATCTTGATGCCGGTCCATTCGGCGACGTTCGCTGCTTTATCCAGCAGTAACTGACCTTGTGCGGCGAAGGTCATGGTTTTGCCTTGCAGCGGATCGCCAGCCACTTCGCCGGAGAGTTTCATGTCTTCGAATTTGTAGCGTTGCAGGGCACGCTCGAAACGCAACTCGCCGTTGAGCTCGGTGCGCACACGCAAGACCGGCTGATTGGTGCCCAGGAATGCGGTGAGTTTGACCGGGATATTCGTGGAGTCGTGCACCGGGCCGGTACTCAGCTGGATGCTTTCGGCGCTGAATTGCTTGCCGGTTTTCTCGTCGCTGTATTCAACGCGGGCGTTGTTGACGGTCAGGCTGTCGATGTCCAGGCGGATCGGCTGGGCCGGCTTTTCCGCTTGGGCAGTGGTCTCGGTCGCGGGTTCGCCAGTTGTCGCGGGCGGTGTGGCCGGGGTAGCCGGCGCCTTGCCGATGTCTTGCCAGTTGCCGTGGCCGTCCTTGTCGCGGTTCAGGCGCAGGTTCAGGCCTTCGACGCGCACATCGCTCATCTGCACTTCGCGGCGCAGCAGCGGCAGCACGCGGACCGACAAGCCGAGCATCTGCAAATCAGCGAAGGGCTCGGCGGGCTTGGCCAGGGTCGCGACGCTGGCTTCGTGCAATTCCAGGCCCAACCACGGGAACAGGCTCCAGCCGATGTCGCCATTGAGCGTCAGCTCGATGTGGGCCTTGTCGCGGGCTATCTGGCGAATCTCGTCTTTATAGTCGTTGGGATCAAAGAGGTGGGTCAGGGCAAAGCCCAGCGCCACAATGATCAGCAACAGCCCGAGAAGTACCAGACCCAGGATTTTGCCGAACGCTTTCATGGGCGAGTCCTTGTAGTTAGTCGAATTCGAAATTTAGCCGGGGAGTATAGCGCCCCGCAGCGGACGATCGGTCAGCGATCACGTCGGCCACTCATCCAGCGGTATTTTCAGTTTGGCCGCCAGCGCTTGTGCCTCCAGATGCCCGGCAGGCGCCAACAAATGCAATGTCGCACCCGCTTGCGACGCCATTTTCTGCGCTTCGTTCACCAGGCGCTCGGCCACGCCACGACGGCGGGTAATTTTTCGTACGCATAGTTGGGACAAATGCCAGACATCCGAGTGCCGTTGCAGACGTGCCGCGCCCAAAAGCCGATCGTTGAAGCGGCCGGCGATCAGCGAACCGTCCAGCAGACAGCTTTCGATCAGCTGCAATTCCCCGGAAAACGGGGCAAACAGCCAGTCCGGAGCATCGCGGTAGATCTTCTGCAGATCTTGCTGATCCTGATAAGTGGCTTCGTTTAGCGGCTCGACAATGATCGGCATGAGGGCTCCTTCGGTGGTACGAGAACTGATGACATACAAAAGGTGATATCACTTTGATTTTTCTGTCACGTACAGATGGTAACCTTTGCCCGTTCGTTCGTCCTTCTGCGACGTGAAGTCGCACCAAAATGAAGCCTTACCTCAAAAACAGTCATGCGTGCGCATAAAGGCTGGGGGTGAGGAGCGCTGACGAACCATTCTAATAATTGGGGGAAACATAATGACCACGAGCATCACGGCGGACGGCCTGAAAGCCGACCAGCCCGCGTTCCTGTCCAAGGAGCGCATCATCGCCAAGCCCGGTTTCAACCGTTGGCTGGTACCACCGGCCGCCCTGGCCATCCACTTGTGCATCGGCATGGCCTACGGCTTTTCGGTGTTCTGGTTGCCACTGTCCAAAGCCCTGGGCGTGACCAAGGCCGTGGCCTGCGCGCCGGAGATGAGCTTCATCTCGCAAGTCTTCTCGTCCGAATGTGACTGGCCGATCTCGATGCTCGGCTGGATCTACACCCTGTTCTTCATCTTCCTCGGTTGCTCGGCAGCCATTTGGGGCGGCTGGCTGGAACACGCCGGGCCTCGCAAGGCTGGCGTTGTATCGGCTCTGTGCTGGTGTGGCGGTCTGCTGATTTCAGCGCTGGGGGTTTATACCCACCAGATATGGCTGATGTGGATCGGTTCCGGGGTCATTGGCGGTATCGGCCTGGGCCTGGGTTATATCTCGCCGGTCTCGACCCTGATCAAGTGGTTCCCGGACAAGCGCGGCATGGCGACCGGCATGGCGATCATGGGTTTCGGTGGTGGTGCGATGGTCGGTGCTCCGCTGGCTGCAGCCTTGATGGGCCACTTCGCTTCACCAACCAGTGTTGGTGTATGGCAGAGCTTTCTGGTGATGGCCGCGATCTACTTCGTGTTCATGATCGGTGGCGCACTGTCCTACCGCGTGCCGCCAACCGGCTGGAAGCCTGAGGGCTGGACCGCTCCGGCGAAGAAAGCTTCCAACGCGATGATCACTCACCGTCACGTCCACGTGAATGTGGCGTGGAAAACTCCGCAATTCCGTCTGGTGTGGCTGGTGCTGTGCCTGAACGTTTCGGCGGGTATCGGCATCCTCGGCATGGCTTCGCCGCTGTTGCAGGAAGTGTTTGCCGGCACGTTGTTGGGTAATGGCCTGACATTCGGTCAGCTCGACGCTTCGCAACTGGCCTCGATCGCGGCGATTGCTGCCGGTTTCACTGGTTTGTTGAGTCTGTTCAACATCGGTGGCCGGTTCTTCTGGGCCTCGTTCTCGGATTACCTGGGTCGCAAAAACACCTATTTCGTGTTCTTCGCCCTGGGTTTTGCCCTGTACGCGCTGATCCCGAACCTCGGTCACCTGGGCAACGTTGCGCTGTTCGTGGCGGCCTTCTGCATCATCCTGTCGATGTACGGCGGTGGTTTTGCGACGGTTCCTGCGTATCTCGCGGATCTGTTCGGTACGCAAATGGTCGGCGCGATCCACGGTCGTCTGCTGACGGCCTGGGCGGCGGCGGGCGTGTTGGGTCCGGTATTGGTGAACTACCTGCGTGAGTATCAGTTGAGCATTGGCGTTGAACGCGCCGCAGCTTACGACATCACCCTGTATATCCTCGCGGGCCTGCTGGTGCTGGGTTTCATCTGCAACCTGCTGGTGCGTCCGGTGGCTGACAAGTACTTCATGACCGACGCTGAACTGGCCGCCGAACAGGCGCTGGGCCACGACAAAGGGGCTGACAGCAGCACCGTGTTGGAGTGGAAAGCGGATGCGGGCACCAAGCCTTTGGCAGTGGCTGCGTGGCTGGTGGTGGGGATTCCGTTGGCGTGGGGTGTTTGGGTGACGCTGCAGAAGACTGCAGTTTTGTTCCACTAAGTTAAGTAAGCGCATTACCCCTTGTGGGAGTGAGCCTGCTCGCGATAGCGGTCTGACAGTCGACAGAGATGTTGAATGTGAGGTCCCCATCGCGAGCAGGCTCGCTCCTACAGTTGTTTTTGGAGGGGCCGAAATGAGTTGTATGGACATGTCTATCCCCGACAGCAGCGGGTTCAGCCCGTCAGGGATATCACGTCGCGTGTTTCTGTTTCGGCCCCGCGCCCCTATAATGATTGCCTTTTTCGCCCAATGATTTTGCGGAGCTGGTGATGGCCGAACGTAAGGCGTCAGTCGAGCGCGACACTCTGGAAACCCAGATCAAAGCCTCGATCAACCTGGATGGCACCGGAAAGGCCCGATTTGATATCGGTGTTCCTTTTCTTGAGCACATGCTGGACCAGATCGCCCGTCACGGGCTGATCGACCTGGATATTGTCAGCAAGGGCGACCTGCATATCGACGACCACCATACGGTGGAAGACGTCGGTATCACTCTGGGTCAGGCTTTTGCCAAAGCCATCGGCGACAAGAAAGGCATCCGTCGCTACGGCCACGCCTACGTGCCGCTCGATGAAGCGCTGTCGCGCGTGGTGATCGACTTCTCCGGCCGTCCTGGCCTGCAGATGCACGTTCCCTACACCCGCGCCACCGTTGGCGGCTTCGACGTTGACCTGTTCCAGGAATTCTTCCAGGGCTTCGTCAACCACGCGCTCGTCAGCCTGCACATCGACAACCTGCGCGGCACCAACACTCACCACCAGATCGAAACCGTGTTCAAGGCTTTCGGCCGCGCCCTGCGCATGGCTGTAGAGCTGGATGACCGCATGGCCGGTCAGATGCCGTCGACCAAAGGCGTTCTGTAATGCAGACGGTCGCGGTTATCGATTACGGCATGGGCAACCTGCACTCGGTGGCCAAGGCCCTCGAGCACGTGGGTGCCGGCAAGGTCTTGATCACCAGCGATGCCGATGTGATTCGCGAAGCCGACCGGGTGGTTTTCCCCGGCGTCGGCGCGATTCGCGACTGCATGGCAGAGATCCGCCGCCTGGGCTTCGATTCGCTGGTGCGCGAAGTCAGCCAGGACCGCCCGTTCCTCGGCATCTGCGTCGGCATGCAAGCCTTGCTCGACAGCAGCGAAGAGAACGACGGCGTCGACTGCATCGGCCTGTTTCCTGGCGCGGTGAAGTTCTTCGGCAAGGATTTGCACGAAGATGGCGAGCATTTGAAAGTCCCGCACATGGGCTGGAACGAAGTGAAGCAGACGGTCACACATCCGCTGTGGCACAACATTCCGGACCTGGCGCGTTTCTACTTCGTGCACAGCTACTACATCGCTGCCGGTAACCCGCGGCAAGTGGTGGGTGGCGGTCACTACGGTGTCGATTTCGCTGCGGCGCTGGCCGATGGCTCGCGTTTCGCCGTGCAGTTCCACCCGGAGAAGAGCCATACCCATGGCCTGCAATTGCTGCAGAACTTCGCTGCGTGGGATGGTCGCTGGTAAATGGCCGTCAAGAAAAAGCCGCCGATCCTGACCCTCACTCCTGAACAGGAGAACGAGGCTAATCACAAGATCAAACGCTTTATGGAAGATCGCTTCGAACTGGACCTGGGTTCGTTCGAGGCGGCTGAAATCCTTGAGCTGTTTACCCGTGAAATTGCGCCGCACTATTACAACAGGGCGATTTTCGATGTGCAGACGCACCTCAAAGAGAGGTTCGAAAGCATCGAAAGCGACCTGTGGGCGCTCGAGAAAAACTGATTTCCGAGCGAAGCTGAATACTCGAATTTGAAGGTTTGCCAGATGCTGATTATTCCCGCTATCGATCTTAAAGACGGTGCCTGTGTTCGTCTGCGCCAGGGCCGCATGGAAGATTCCACGGTGTTCTCCGATGACCCGGTGAGCATGGCTGCCAAGTGGGTGGAGGGCGGTTGCCGTCGTCTGCATCTGGTCGACCTGAACGGCGCCTTCGAAGGCCAGCCGGTCAACGGCGAAGTGGTCACCGCCATTGCCAAGCGCTACCCAAACCTGCCGATCCAGATCGGCGGCGGTATCCGCTCCCTGGAAACCATCGAACACTACGTGAAAGCGGGCGTGAGCTACGTGATCATCGGCACCAAAGCGGTGAAAGATCCGGCTTTCGTTGCTGAAGCCTGCCGCGCATTCCCGGGCAAAGTGATCGTCGGCCTGGATGCCAAAGACGGTTTTGTCGCCACTGACGGCTGGGCTGAAATCAGCACCATTCAGGTCATCGACCTGGCGAAGCAATTCGAAGCCGACGGCGTGTCCGCGATCGTTTATACCGACATCGCCAAAGACGGCATGATGCAGGGCTGCAACGTTTCGTACACCGCCGCCCTGGCCGCTGCGACGAAGATTCCAGTGATCGCTTCCGGCGGTATCCACAATCTGGGTGACATCAAGTCGCTGCTCGACGCCAAGGCGCCAGGCATCATCGGCGCCATCACCGGTCGGGCGATTTACGAAGGCACCCTCGACGTCGCCGAAGCGCAAGCTTTCTGCGATTCGTACAAAGGCTGAGGACTGACCATGGCGCTGGCCAAACGCATCATCCCTTGCCTGGACGTGGATAACGGCCGGGTGGTCAAGGGCGTCAAGTTCGAGAACATTCGCGACGCCGGCGACCCGGTGGAAATCGCCCGTCGCTACGACGAGCAGGGGGCCGACGAGATTACCTTTCTCGACATCACCGCCAGCGTCGACGGTCGCGACACCACGCTGCATACCGTCGAGCGCATGGCCAGCCAGGTGTTCATCCCGCTGACCGTGGGTGGCGGCGTGCGTACCGTGCAGGACATTCGCAATCTGCTGAATGCCGGCGCGGACAAGGTTTCTATCAACACCGCAGCAGTGTTCAACCCGGAATTCGTCGGCGAAGCGGCTCAGCATTTCGGCTCGCAGTGCATTGTCGTCGCCATCGACGCCAAGAAGGTTTCCGGTCCGGGCGAAACCCCGCGCTGGGAGATCTTCACCCACGGCGGTCGCAAGCCAACCGGTCTCGACGCCGTTGAGTGGGCGAAGAAGATGGAAGGCCTCGGTGCCGGTGAAATCCTGCTGACCAGCATGGACCAGGACGGCATGAAAAACGGCTTCGACCTGGGCGTCACCCGCGCCATCAGTGATGCGCTGGGGATTCCGGTGATTGCTTCCGGCGGTGTCGGCAACCTGCAGCATCTGGCCGACGGCATCCTCGAAGGCCACGCCAGCGCGGTATTGGCGGCGAGTATTTTCCACTTCGGCGAATACACCGTGCAGGAAGCCAAGGCCTACATGGCTCATCGCGGCATCGTGATGCGTTAAACAAACGGTACAGGCCAGTGGACAGCATGGCGGGCTCAAGGCACTCTTGGGCACGCCATGGATTCCGGTAGCCCGACATGCTTAAACGTCTTCTTCTTGCCTTCGCCAGCGCTTCTCTGTTGTTCATCAACGGAGTTCACGCCGCAGAAAATCAGGGCACCGGTCTGGTGTTACTGACGGAAAACTTCCCGCCGTACAACATGGCGAAGAACGGCAAGAACTTCGCTCAGGACGAGAACATCGACGGCATTGCCGTGGACATTGTCCGTGAGATGTTCAAGCGCGCCGACATCCCCTACAGCCTGACGCTGCGTTTCCCTTGGGAGCGAATCTACAAGCTCGCCCTGGAAAAACCCGGTTATGGGGTGTTCGTAATGGCGCGATTGCCGGACCGCGAGAAACTCTTCAAGTGGGTCGGCCCGATTGGTCCGGATGATTGGATCATGCTGGCCAAAGCCGATAGCAAGATCACCCTCGAGACGCTGGAGCAGGCGCGCAAGTACAAGATTGGCGCCTACAAGGGTGATGCAATTGCCGAGACGCTGGCCAAACAAGGACTGAAACCGATCGTTGTGCTGCGCGATCAGGACAACGCAAAAAAACTGGTCAACGGCCAGATCGACCTGTGGGCCACGGGTGATCCGGCAGGCCGCTATCTGGCGCGTCAGGATGGCGTGAACGGGCTCAAGACCGTGCTGCGCTTCAACAGCGCCGAGTTGTTCCTGGCATTGAACAAGGACGTGCCGGATGACGTCGTGGCCAAGCTGCAAGCCGCGCTGGATCAGCTACGCAAGGAAGGCGTGGTGGACGACATCATGGCGAAGTATCTGTAGCGCTCATTTCGATACAGCCTGAGACGGCGCCGGTGTCGCGCTCAAGTACACGGCACTGGTAAATACGTTATTCAACATCGCCCTTGTCAGCGGCTGCTCCCCTGAGGCGACGCCGATAATACAAAGTGCATGTGCGCCGCTTTGTGGCCCGATTTCACTATTGATGTAAGCGTCTACAGCGTTGATGGCGGCGCTGTAATTGTCGGGCGCTTTGCAGTCCCTGGCGTTATGGACCGTTTTGTAGCGATAGAAGGGTGCCCCGAGGGAGAACCTGAAATCCCAGGCAGGCAGTACGATCTGCCCATCCGCGTTTCGCGTTTTATACACGTTTGACTTGAATTTCCAAGGCTCCGTGACCGTCAGCTCCACCGGCGCTAATGAACAATTCGCCCCATCGCTGGCGAAGACGCCATCAACAAAGCAGTAGTGCAGAAAGTTGGCAGAGTAGCTGTAGTTGAAACGGGCAGCTGTGCAAGACGTCGAGTGCTCACACTCGGGCGGCGCTGGGGTATTGCGCGAGATCGCGACTTTACTGACGATGCCGGTGATTTCATTGGTGCGGCGGTTCAGCATCGGGCTACCGGAGCTGCCAGCGTGAAGATCGCAGCTGTTTTTCATGGCCAAAGGGAACACCCCGGGGTGATCGATGAACGTTCCGGCGGTTTGTTCAGCGCAGGCGCTCAATCGAAGACCTTGTTCGGTAAAGCCGCCCGGCGCGCCTACGTTAAGCGCATCCTGACTCTCGTGGGTTTGATGGGACGCCAATTTGAGCGGATTGACCCCGGCCTGTATCAGCGACGCCAATGTTGCCTCGACTTCCAGTATTGCAAGATCGGTCCCGACCAGACTGCTCCATCGCGCAGTTCGGATGGCGTATTGGCGCTTACGCTGTGGCATGTCATGAAAGTAGTGGAAGGTGACGCTGGCTTCCAAAGGCAGATCGGTCCGTGCCGAACCGTACTGAAAAAGCACGCAATGACCGGCGGTGAGCAGGTAAGCAGGGCCGGTGGCTCGGCCTTGCCTGTTTCGCGTATCCAGTAGGACGGCGCTGCAACTCCCGCCCGATTGAAGACTCAGTCGTCCCACGCCACTCCAGATTTCATAAAAATGGTCGCTGTTTTGCAGCGCCCTTGACGGTGAGTCGTTGACGGCGCCTTCGCCTAAATCGCGGGCCTGCACTGGCGAAATAGCCAGCAGGCCAATCAGGCCGGCGCAGCAAAAGAAACTGAGGTATTTCATGTCCATTCCTTGGGGATGAAATTCAGGGTGAGCGCTATCGTGGCACGGGGCGATGTACCGGAAGGTATAAATAGTTATCGCGAAATGAAGTGGCTGGTGAGGAATTACCGGGCGGGCGGAAGGCGGTACTGGCCATCCTTGCCATGCGCTGCCGTGGCACGATTGCCGCGCACACTGATCATCTGTCTGATGTCGATCCAGTCAATGCCCTGAGCCTTGAGCTTGGGCAATTCACGTTCAAGCACCGCTAATGTCTGCGGATACGGATGCCCGATCATTACCGCAGAACCTTGCTTGTGCGCCAGGCTGATAGCGGTCTGCAGTTGAGTGAAAATTGCCGCTTCAGCGGGCTCGTCATCCAGGAACACATCCCGCGAAACACTTGCCAGACCAATCTTCTGCGCCTCGGCGGCGGCCACGGTTTGCGCACTGGTGCGGCTGTCGACGAAGAGCTTGTGCCGACGCTGCAAGTCCGCCATCAACCAGGCCATGGCCGCCGGCTGAGAGGTCATGCGGCTGCCCATGTGGTTGTTGATGCCGGCGGTGTAGGGCACGACCTTGAACGCTGCGTTCAGGCGTTTTTCAAGTTCGTCGATGGGCAGGTCGGGGTGCCAGGCGAACGGGCCGGTGGCCGGGTCCATGGGCATGTGCAGGATGACAATCTTGCCGGCGCGATGGGCCTCGCGGGCAAATTCGGTGGCGTGGGGTGTATCGGGCATGATCGCTGCGGTGACCGGGCCGGGCAGGGCGAGCACGCGGCGATCCCGGGGCAGGTTCTGCCCCAGGTCATCGATGATCAGGCTCAGATAAGCCTTGTGAGGTGTGGCCGCTGTTGTGGCAGGCGCCGCGTGAGCGACACCCACCAGACAGCACAGCAGGCCGAGGAGCAACCGCAAGCTCATCTCAGCGGCCGGAGGTGATGCTCAGTCCTTTGAGCAGGCTCAGGGCCTGGGCCAACTGGTAATCGTCATCCTGCGGCATCGCCTTGGCTTTGCCGCTGGAGCTGGTCGGTTTGTCGGCGCCGCCGTTGCCATTGCCCAGGTGACCTTGCAGATCGGCTTCCTTGAAGTACTCGCCGTCCTGCTCGTTGGTGATCTTGGCCCTGCGCACTTCGATGTCCGGGACGATGCCCTGAGCCTGGATCGAGCGGCCGTTCGGCGTGTAGTACAGCGCCGTGGTGATCTTCAGTGCGCGGTCGTTGTTCAGCGGCAGCACGGTTTGTACCGAGCCTTTGCCGAAACTGGTGGTGCCCATGACCACCGCGCGTTTCTGATCCTGCAAGGCACCAGCGACAATTTCCGAGGCCGAGGCGCTGCCGCCGTTGATCAGCGCGACCATTGGCACCGCTTCGCTTTCGTCCTTGCCGGTGGCAGAGAAGCGCAGTTCGGAGTTGGCGATACGACCCTTGGTGTAAACGATCAGGCCCTTGGTGATGAAGTGGTCGACCACTTCCACCGCCGCTTGCAGTACGCCGCCCGGGTTGTTCCGCAGGTCGAGGATGATGCCTTTGAGCTTCTTGCCGTTGTCCTTGCGCAGTTTCGCCAAGGCCTTGGAGACTTCGTCGCCGGTCTTGACCTGGAACTGGGTAATGCGGATGTAGCCGTAGCCGGACTCCAGCAGTTGGCTCTTCACGCTCTTCACTTGAATGATGGCGCGGGTCAGGGTCACGTCGAACGGCGCACCGCCGTCACGCACCAGGGTCAGGGTGATTTTCTGGCCGATCTTGCCGCGCATCTTGTCCACGGCTTCGGTCATGCTCTGGCCGCGGGTCGGCTGGCCGTTGATCTTGACGATGAAGTCGCCGGCCTGAATGCCAGCCTTGGAGGCCGGCGTGTCATCGATCGGTGAAACCACCTTGATGAAACCGTCTTCGGCGCCGACTTCGATGCCCAGGCCGCCGAATTCGCCGCTGGTGCTTTCCTGCAATTCAGCGAAGTCTTCCGGGCCCAGGTAGGCGGAGTGCGGGTCGAGGTTGCTGAGCATGCCCTTGATCGCGTTTTCCAGCAGGGTCTTGTCGTCCACCGGCTCGACATACGCGGCTTTGATCCGATCCATGACCTCGGCAAAGGTGCGCAACTCTTCCAGAGGCAACGGCGCCTTGGTGGTCGCAGCAGTGCCCGCAGGCGCGATCACCGGGGCCGGTTGAGCGGCAAACGCCAGAGGCGCGCCGATCACCAGGGCGATCGTCAGGGCCAGCGAGGTAAGGCGGGACAAATGCAGCATGTCTAACGAACTCCTGAATTAGGTCGCGTGCTTATCCTTGCGCGCGACACCATTGCGCTGGATCACTCGGGTGACCCTGCTGACGAATAGCGAAATACAGCGCTGGTGTGTCCTGCCCGCCACTGTTACCCACAGTGGAGATGGACTCACCGGCTTTAACCACGTCACCCGCAGACTTGAGCAGCGTCTGGTTGTGACCATAAAGACTCAAGAAACCGTTGCCGTGATCAAGAATCACCAGCAGCCCGGCACCGCGCAACCAGTCGGCGAACACCACGCGACCGCCATGCACGGCGTGCACCTGACTGCCGGCGGAGGCGCTGATCATCACACCGTCCCATTTGGTGCGGGCGTCGTCGCCACGGGATTCGCCAAAGCGTGCCAGCAGTCGACCATCAACAGGCCAGGGAAGTTTTCCCCGACTTGAAGCAAAGGGACCGCCGAAGGTCTCGCCTGAACTTGATACCAGGGCGCCGGGTGTCGATCTAACGGGTTTGCGTGGGGCGTCAGTGGTGTCAGCATCTGCTGCAGCCTGGGCCTCACGTAAACGCTTTTTTTCGGCTTCCTGCTGGGCGATCAGCGCTTTTTGCCGCGCTTCTTCTGCCTCTCGAGCCTGGCGGGCCAAGGTTTCTTCGATGGTTTTAAGGACTTTAGACAGGTCTGCCTGATCCTGCTCGCGGGCCGCCAGCTTCTGATCGCGGGCTTTCACGTCGTCGCTGAGCTTGGCCAGGACTTGCTGGCGCTCCTTGCGGACTTTGTCGAGTTCGTCACGCTGGCTGTCGAGGCTGCTTTTCTGCACCAGCAATTGCGCCTGTTGCATGGCGATGTCTTTTTCGACATTGGCCAGTTGGCGCAGGGTTTCGTTGAAATTCTTCAGCTGTTCCAGGCGGGCCTGGCTCAGGTAGTCGTAATAGGTGAGGGTGCGGGCGAATTTTTCCGGGTTCTGCTGGTTGAGCAGCAGCTTCAAGTACTCCTGACGACCGTTTTGATAGGCCGCGCGGGCCTGAATGGCGATCAGTCGTTGCTGTTCAATGCGCGCGCTCTGGAGTTTTTTTTTCTCGGCATCGAGTCGCTGCAGCTCGGATTCGCTTTTCTTCAGCTCTTTTTGCAGGGCTTCGACCTGCTTCTCGAGCTTGCCCATCTCGGTTTCGGTGCCCTTGAGGTCTTTCTGCACTCCGGATTTTTCTTCCTGGAGTTTACCCAACAGTTTTTTCAGCTCGGCAATGTCCTGACGCGTGGCGTCCAACTGTTGTTGGGTTTGCGCGCGCTCGTCAGCAAAGGCCGGTTGGAGCAGGCAAGTCAGGGCAAGGGCTATCAGGACGCGAAGCATAGAGGCGGGCGACACCAGGGAAAGGGACGGCCTAGTATGCCCGCCAAGCGCTGCAAAAAAAACGCCCAATTGGGGCTGTGTGATGACTGGAGTGGGGTTCAGGGCGTTACGTGCTCCAAAAACACCGCAAAACCAATGTGGGAGCGGGCTTGCTCGCGAAGGGGACAGCACATTCAACATCAATGTTGACTGTCAGACCGCTTTCGCGAGCAAGCCCGCTCCCACAGTTGATTGGTGCTGTTTCAGGGGATTTGAGCAATTTCCCCTTTGATTACACCAGTATCGAAGTACCCGTCATCTCAGCCGGTTTTTCCAGGCCCATCAACATCAGCATGGTCGGAGCCACGTCTGCCAGCACGCCGCCGTCGCGAACCTTGAAGTCACGCTTGCCTACATAGATGAACGGCACCGGCTCGGTGGTGTGGGCGGTATGCGCCTGGCCGGTGGTCTCATCGGACATCTGCTCGACGTTGCCGTGGTCGGCAGTGATCAGGGCTTCACCGCCGACTGTTTCCAGCGCATCGACGATGCGGCCGACGCACAGGTCCAGGCATTCAACGGCTTTTACCGCTGCGTCGAACACGCCGCTGTGGCCGACCATGTCGCCGTTGGCGTAGTTGACCACGATCACGTCGTAACGCTGGTTTTCGATGGCATCGACGATGCGGTCGGTGACTTCCGGGGCACTCATTTCGGGCTGCAAGTCATAGGTGGCGACTTTTGGCGACGGGATCAGGATGCGTTCTTCGCCCGGGAACGGTTCTTCGCGCCCGCCGGAGAAGAAGAAGGTCACGTGGGCATACTTCTCGGTTTCGGCAATGCGCAGCTGGGTCTTGCCGTTTTTCGCCAGGTAGTCGCCCAGCACGTTGTCCAGGCTGCCCGCGGCGAAGGCCGATGGCGCGGGAATGCTGGCGGCATATTGAGTCAGCATGACGAAGCCGGCCAGTTTTGGCTGGCGGGCACGTTCAAATTCCTTGAAATCGTCTTCGACGAACACGCGGGTCAGTTCGCGGGCGCGGTCAGCGCGGAAGTTCATGAACACCACGGCATCGCCATCTTCGACTTTCACCGGCTCGCCGATACTGGTGGCTTTGACGAATTCGTCGCTCTCGCCGCGTTCGTACGCCGCTTGCAGGCCTTCCTGAGCGGTGGCGGCGTTGAATTCGCCGTTGCCGTCGACAATCAGGTTGTAAGCCTGGGATACACGGTCCCAACGGTTGTCGCGGTCCATGGCGTAGTAACGGCCAATAATGCTGGCGATCCGGCCTTTGCCGAGAGCCTGGAAGGCCGCATCCAGCAGTTCGATGGACGACTGGGCGCTTTTCGGTGGCGTGTCGCGACCATCAAGGAAGGCGTGCAGATAGATTTTTTCGGCGCCGCGCTTGAAAGCCAGTTCGGCCATGGCAACCAGGTGATCCTGGTGGCTGTGAACGCCGCCATCGGACAGCAGGCCCATGAAATGCACGGCTTTGCCGGCAGCGACGGCTTTATCGACAGCGGCGCAGATGGTCGGGTTCTCGAAGAACTCGCCGTCGCGAATCGATTTGGTCACGCGGGTGAAGTCCTGATACACCACGCGGCCGGCGCCGAGGTTCATGTGGCCGACTTCGGAGTTGCCCATCTGGCCATCCGGCAGGCCGACGTCCATGCCGCTGCCCGAGATCAGGCCGTTCGGCACGGTGGCCCACAGACGGTCCAGTACGGGCTTCTTCGCCGCAAAGATGGCGTTGGATTCAGGGCTCTCACTGTGACCGAAGCCGTCGAGAATAATCAGGACCAAAGGTTTAGGCGTGGTAGTCATGGATTCCACTCGTGGCTGAGTTAATAGAGGGCGATGGAAAAGGGAGTGGCAGTTTAAAGGCAAGTTCAATCCACGTCACCGCCGGACGGGGTTTGGCCCACCATAGTGGCTGTGTATACTGGCCGACATTTTAACGCCCTGGAACCTCCTTCGATGGTTGCTCACCTGATTGAATTTGCCACTAACCACTATCTGCTCGTCGGTATCTTCGTCGTACTGCTGGCGTTGCTGATCGCTTATCAGATGCAAGGCGGCGGCCGCAGCCTGAGCACCGGTGAACTGACCGGGCTGGTCAACAAGGACGCGGGCGTTGTGATCGACATTCGTTCGACCAAAGACTTCGCCGCCGGTCACATTGTTGGCGCGGTGAACATTCCTCACGACAAACTGACTGCTCGCGTCGGCGAACTGGAAAAGCACAAGGCCAAGACCATCATCCTGGTCGATGCCATGGGCCAGACCGCTGGTACTCATGCCCGCGAACTGATGAAGTCCGGCTACACCGCCGCCAAGCTCTCCGGCGGTATTTCCAGCTGGAAAGGCGATAACCTGCCGCTGGTGAAGTGAAATGAGCAACGTCGTCGTCTATTCCAGCGATTACTGCCCTTACTGTTCGCGAGCCAAGTACCTGCTCGAGAACAAAGGCGTGGCCTTCGAAGAGATCAAGGTCGATGGCAAGCCGCAGGTGCGTGCCGCCATGGCTCAGAAGGCCGGACGTACATCCGTGCCGCAGATCTGGATTGGCAGCACCCACGTGGGTGGTTGTGATGATTTGTTCGCCCTTGAGCGCGCCGGCAAGCTCGACGCCATGCTCAAGGCCTGAATGCCTTCCCTATAAGACCCCAAGATCAGAAAGGATCTGAGATGACTGACCAACAGAACACTGCAGCTAGCGAAGAAGAAACCGCACCGCAATTCTCCTTGCAGCGCATCTACGTACGTGACTTGTCCTTCGAAGCACCGAAAAGCCCGGCAATCTTCCGCCAGCAGTGGGAACCGAGCGTCGGTCTGGATCTGAACACCCGTCAAAAGGCTCTGGAAGGCGACTTCCACGAAGTTGTACTGACGTTGTCCGTTACCGTGAAAAACGGTGAAGAAGTGGCGTTCATCGCTGAAGTGCAACAGGCCGGGATCTTCCTGATCAAGAACCTCGACGACGCTTCGATGAGCCACACCCTCGGCGCGTTCTGCCCGAACATCCTGTTCCCGTACGCTCGCGAAACCCTGGACAGCCTGGTGACCCGCGGTTCGTTCCCGGCCCTGATGCTGGCCCCGGTGAACTTCGACGCGCTGTACGCACAAGAGCTGCAACGCATGCAGGCGGCTGGCGAGACTCCAACCGTTCAGTAAGCGTTCGATGCAGTAACGAAAAAAGCGCCATAACAGGCGCTTTTTTCATGGGCGGGAGATGATCGTTCCCACGCTACACGTGGGAATGCAGCCCGTGACGCTCCGCGTCACACCGGTGCCAGGCTCGACGCCAGTGGTGCTGCTGGAACGCGGAGCGTCCCTAGAGGCATTCCCACGCGAAGCGTGGGAACGATCAGTCACGAGGTTACTTGAACCCGAGCTGGCGCCAGCCTTCGTACACGGCGACCGCCACGGTGTTGGACAGGTTCAGGCTGCGGCAGCCTTCACGCATCGGCAGGCGCAGGCGCTGTTCACTGGGCAGGGCATCGAGTACTTCGGTCGGCAAGCCACGGCTTTCCGGGCCGAACAGGAACGCATCGCCCTCGGCGAAGCTGGCATCGTGGAACGGCCGCGAGCCCTTGGTGGTGAAGGCGAACAACCGAGGATGCCCGAGGCTTTCCAGACAGCTGGCGAGGTCTGCGTGGCGTTGCAGGGTGGCATACTCGTGGTAATCGAGGCCGGCCCGGCGCAGACGCTTGTCGTCCATCTCGAAGCCCAGCGGTTCGATCAAATGCAGGTGGCAGCCACTGTTGGCGCACAGCCTGATAACGTTGCCGGTATTCGGCGGAATTTCTGGTTGGAAAAGGATGACGTGAAACATGCACGGCTCCGAAGGTAAAGATGAGCGGCATTCTACGCCGCCTGCGGACAACCGTTCGAAACTATTCCCGCGGGTGATGGCTTCGCTGGCGATTGTCGGGGTGATGGTGGGGCTGATGATCGGTCGCCTGACCACTCCCGACCCCAGCGAACTGCAGCAGGTCGAGGTGACGAACGATGGGCTGGTGGTGTGGTTCAACAACGAACCCAAGGCTCACGGCGAGTTCGTCGACGGTAGCCTCGCGTTGCTGTTCGAGGCTGAAGGAAAGTCACAGAAAGGTCAGCTCAAAATCAACGACAAGAACGCGAACTGGCGCGTGCGTTTGAGCGATGGGGGGTTGTTGCTGACGGTGGTGGCGGCCCGGCCACTGCAAGGCGAGTGGGCCGGTAGCGAGGTCGATGACCGCTGGCGGCTGGAGATCCATCTCCGGGAGCAATAAAAGAGGGAATCCCCGGCCTGCCTGTACCAAGGTTCCCAAAACGGCAGGGCTCGCGCATTGCGCCGTGAGCCCGGTGTAAAGAAGGAACCCCTGACCTGCCTGTATCAAGGGCCCCAAAACTGCCTGGGCTCGTCGCTTGTGCGGTGTGAGCCCGATGTAAAAGAGGGGAATCCCCGGCCTGCCTGTACCAAGGTCCCCGAAACCGGGTAGTGAACCGAATCACTGAATGGACTATTGCAGGGGGCGTGCCAGGTTTTAACAAGTTGAAACAGAATGTCTTGCTGAAACGTCGAAAGCCCCGTATTCCGGGGCTTTCGTGTTTCAGCGATAGGGATTTTCTTGCAGATGAAGGCGTGGTTTTGGATCGGTTGCCGTGCGCGATTGCGGTTCACGGTGCATTGCTGCGGTGCACGGAAGAGTGGTGAGGATCGTTCCCATGCTCTGCGTGGGAATGCAGCCCGGGACGCTCCGCGTCCCTGCCGAAGCGGACGCAGAGCGTCCATTGAGGCATTCCCACGCAGAGCGTGGGAACGATCAGGTGGGGGGATTAACCCTCATCCCCCTCATCATCATCCCCACCGTCAACCTTCATCCCCAACTCCTTGATCTTGCGCGTCAGGGTATTACGCCCCCAGCCCAGCAAAACGGCGGCATCGCGGCGGCGGCCGGCGGTGTGTTTGAGGGCGGTTTCGATCATGATCCGCTCGAACGCCGGTACAGCGCTGTCGAGCAGGCTCGACTGGCCACGAGCCAACGCCTGATCGGCCCACTGGCGCAGCGCTTGCTCCCAGTTGGTCACTGGCGCCGAATCCTGCGGCAGGTTCAGCAGCTCCGGCGGCAGATCGCTGATGTGCACTTCGCGACCCGAAGCCATCACCGTGATCCAGCGACAGGTGTTCTCCAGCTGGCGCACGTTGCCGCCCCACGGCAGGTTTTTCAGGTATTCCTCGGTTTCGCTTTTCAACAGCTTCGGCTCTACCGCCAGTTCTTGCGCGGCGCGGCCGAGGAAGTGCTTGGCCAGGGTCGGGATGTCTTCGCGACGGTCCGACAGCCGTGGAATGTGGATACGAATCACGTTGAGGCGGTGGAACAAGTCCTCGCGGAATTTCCCGGCGTGCACCAGGGTTTCCAGATTCTGGTGAGTCGCGGCGATGATTCGCACATCGACTTTCACCGGAACATGACCGCCGACGCGGTAGAACTCGCCGTCCGCCAACACCCGCAGCAAACGAGTCTGGGTGTCCGCCGGCATGTCGCCGATTTCATCAAGGAACAGCGTGCCGCCGTCAGCCTGTTCAAAACGCCCGCGACGCAGGTTGGCCGCGCCGGTGAACGCGCCTTTCTCATGGCCGAACAGCTCGGATTCCATCAGGTCTTTCGGGATCGCTGCCATGTTCAGCGCAATGAACGGCGAAGCCGCACGCGGGCTGTGACGGTGCAGCGCGTGTGCCACCAATTCTTTACCGGTACCGGATTCGCCGTTGATCAGCACAGTAATGTTGGAATGGCTCAAGCGGCCGATGGCGCGAAACACTTCCTGCATCGCCGGCGCTTCGCCAATGATTTCCGGGGTGCGGGTCAAGGCGACCGGGACTTCCAGGCCTTGCTGTTCCTGGGCGTGCTGGTTCGCGCGTTTGACCAGCGACACGGCTTCGTCGACGTCGAACGGTTTTGGCAAGTATTCGAACGCGCCGCCCTGATAGGACGCGACAGCGCTGTCCAGGTCGGAGTGCGCAGTCATGATGATCACCGGCAGTCGTGGGTGCTGTTCGCGAATCCGCGCCAGAAGGTCCAGACCGCTGGCACCCGGCATGCGAATGTCGGAGATGATCACGTCCGGCTGCTGGCGCGCCAGGCGGCTCATCACGCCATCGGCGCTGTCGAAGCTTTGCGTGGTCATGCCTTCCTGCTGCAAGGCTTTTTCCAGGACCCAACGGATAGAACGGTCGTCATCGACGATCCACACGGTTTCACTACGGCTCATGTCGATGTGGCTCCTTGTTCCAGTGGCAGAAAGATCGAGAAGGTGGTGTGGCCTGGATGGCTGTCACATTCGATCAGGCCCTGGTGCTGGCTGATGATGTTCTGGGTAATGGCCAGGCCCAGCCCGGTACCGTCCGGACGGCCGCTGACCATGGGAAAGAAGATGGTTTCCTGCAAGTCCGCGGGAATGCCCGGGCCGTTATCGATGATTTCGATCTTGGTCACCAGGCGATGGCGCACGTGGCCGATGGTGAACTGGCGCATGGCGCGGGTGCGCAGGCTGATGCGGCCAAGGCGCAGCTCGTTCTGGCTGCTGATGGCCTGCATCGCATTGCGCACGATGTTCAGCACGGCCTGAATCATCTGTTCGCGGTCGATCAACACGTCGGGAATGCTTGGGTCGTAGTCGCGCACCAAAGTGATGCAACCCTGGCTTTCGGCTTCCACCAGATGACAAACCCGTTCCAGCACTTCATGGATGTTGCACATCGCCAGAGACGGCAGCTTGTTGGAGCCGAGCATGCGATCGACCAGATTGCGCAGGCGGTCGGCCTCTTCAATGATCACGTTGGTGTAGTCGCGCAGGCTTTCTTCCGGCAGTTCGCGAGCGAGCAATTGCGCCGCGCCGCGAATCCCGCCGAGAGGATTCTTGATCTCGTGAGCGAGACCGCGCACCAGCATCTTGCTGGTTTCCTGCTTCGATAGCTGCGCCTCTTCCTTGGTGATTCGCAGCAAGCGGTCGCGGGGGTGGACTTCCAGCAGCAGCATGGTGGCGCCGTTGGCCAGGATGGGCGTCACCGCGTAGTCGACGGTCAGCGTCTGGCCGGTGAGGGCGGTGAGCATCGCTTCGCGCTTGGTGAACGGATGGGCTTGCTGGACCGCCTGGCGCAAGGAGTTCAGCGCCTCGGTGGATTCGGTGAACAACTCGCTGATGAACTGCCCATGGCTACGCTGACCGCTGATGGCCAGGAGCATTTCCGCCGCCGGGTTCATGTACTCGAGGCGCAGTTCGGCGTCGAGCAGAATGGTGGCGGTGGTCAGGTTGTCGAGTAGCAATCGATGCAGTGCGTCACTAATGGTCATCAGGACCTCTTTTGGAGCAGGCATGCGCGTGAATAACGCGCCGATACGAGGAAAATGCAAAAACCAAACCAAGGCTCCGAAAAGAAGCGTTTAAGGCCTGAAACGGGCGTTTGACGCTCGTTTGCGTGGCGTTCTGCCAGCTTTGACGGGTACTTTCGAACCAAAATGGGTTGGTTTATGGGTGTGGTGCAACCAATTGCACCAATATAGTGCGCAAACCTGAATGGCGTTAGAAGAAGCGCAGGAAGGGATTTTTTTCTTCAGCGGGTTTGTCTTTGAGCGGACATTCCGGCCGTTGGCCGTAATCGGGGAGGATGCAGGGTTTGACTTGACGCTTCTGCGCCAGAGAGATGCGCAGCATGTGGAACGGCTGGTTGGCGGTGCGCTCGACCGTGCGGCCCTGTTCATCGAGGATTTCCACGGAGAGGTTATGGCTGCCGCGATCGATGTTGCTCAGGGCGAACACCGGGCTCAAGCCGGGATCTGCGGTGGGTTGGCCATCGAGGAGCAATCGGTAGCGATGGCCACGTTGCAGACCGGGTTCGCTGGTGACGCTGACAATAATCTCTCCAGCGCTGCTGCGTACCGTGGCGTCTGGCTCCGGCACCAGTACTCTCAGCATGTCGTAGTGAAACAGTGGTTTTGTTGCGGCCTTCTTTCCAGCTACCGGTGCTGCGCCGCCAGGGTTGGCGGACATGCGGTTACTCGGCGCCATCGGGACACGCTTGGCATTGCCGGAGCCTGGCTGGTCGGTGTAAACCCGATTGCCCTGGGCGTCGATGTAGGTGAATACCTCGGCCGTCACCGGCAGGGCGATCAAACAGATGATCAGCAGCCACAGCCTCACGGCTTATGCACCCGTTGTACGGTGAACGTCACGGTGGGACTTTGTTGAACGATGGTTTCCCCGTCGATCACCTGCACCGCGAGGCTGTGCGTGCCGCGATCAATATTGACCAGTTGCAGGATTGGCACGTTGCTCGGCTGGCCGTAAGGCTGATCGTCCAGCAACAGCCTGAACAAATGTGGGCCTTGCAGGCGGGGTTTGATCAGTACGTTGACAGTGAAAGTGCCGTTGTTGGCACGCAGCGCTTCGGTGGTGGGCAAGTTGGTCAGTTCCAGCACCTCGTAAGCGCTACGCGGCTGTTCGCGACTGCTGGCTTCAACCGGTGGAGCAGATGGCGCCTGGGGCTCAACCCTGTTCAGCGGTGGCAACTCGACCGGTTGAGCCTTCACCCCATCGGGCGGTTGATTGCTGTAGGCGGTGTTGCCGTCGGCGTCGGTGTATTTGTAGATCTGCGCTGCGGCGGGCAGGGCGATCAACAGCAGCATCAGTAGAAAACCACGACCCATAAAATCGACCAGAAACGAAAGCGTTGGCTTGCAGCATAGGTTACGGGCGTGGGTTGGCATAGTTGGTTACAGGCAAGCCCCGATAACATTGCGCAACCCGCTGTCGTCTTCTGGCAATACAAACTCTGCAATCAGTGGGGTATCACCCTTGAGCGAAGGCAGTGTCAACGTTACAGGTTGACCATGGGCTGTGTCAGTGAGCCAGTAATGCAACTCGCGCTTGTCGATGCTCGTACCAAACTCGAATACCCAGCCGTCTTCTTGCAGGCTCCTTACCGAGCCCGAACCGCTGACCAGAGAGCTGATGGGCGCGCGTGTGCCGGTTGTCAGGCGCAATGGACCGTTTGCCGGCGCCCCCGGCCCTTCATAATCATCGGCATTGAAGCCAAGTCGCTGGGTCGGGATAGTCAGGGACATTCTCATCGGGTTATCAGGATGACAACTTATCGCCAATAGGGCCTCGCCGGTTTTGCCGTCATAGCGTGTATTTCCGCTGAGAAGGGCAATTTGAAACCGGCTGTCATCGGAAGATTTTTCCACCAACCAGTGTTTGCCCTGATCAGTGGTATGGGAACTATCCGCTACGGCCCAGGCAGGTGTCAGCGCCGCAAGAAACAACGCTAGCGAATAAAGAGAGGCCGATGCTGATTTCATCTGATGGTCCTTCCGAAAAGTCCCGGGACAGTAAATGAAAATTGCCTGGAAGTTTCGCAGAACTATTATCAAAAAATGTTTTGCCTGAAAACTTACGCCCACAAAAAAGGCCTCCCGAAGGAGGCCTCATTTGTTACGCCGCGTGTGCTGGCGCTACCGGATCAGCAGCTGTAGTACAGCTCGTATTCCAGTGGGTGTACGAAGGTACGAACCTTGATTTCTTCTTCGCTTTTCAGGGCGATGTAAGCGTCGATGAAGTCGTCGCTGAAAACGCCGCCTTTGGTCAGGAACGCACGACCTTTGTCCAGCTCTTCCAGGGCTTCTTTCAGGCTGCCGCAAACTTGTGGGATCTCTTTCGCCTCTTCAGGCGGCAGGTCGTACAGGTTTTTGTCAGCTGCGTCGCCAGGGTGGATCTTGTTCTGGATACCGTCCAGGCCGGCCATTACCAGGGCAGCGAAGGCCAGGTACGGGTTGGCTGCCGGATCCGGGAAGCGAGCTTCGATACGGCGGGCGCGAGGGCTGGATACGTAAGGAATACGGATCGAAGCGGAACGGTTGCGAGCCGAGTAGGCCAGCATTACTGGCGCTTCGAAACCTGGGACCAGACGCTTGTAGGAGTTGGTCGATGGGTTGGTGAAGCCGTTCAGCGCTTTACCGTGCTTGATGATGCCGCCGATGAAGTACAGGGCAGTGTCGGACAGGCCGGCATAGCCTTCGCCAGCGAAGGTGTTCTTGCCATCTTTGGCGATGGACAGGTGAACGTGCATACCCGAACCGTTGTCGCCGTACAGAGGCTTAGGCATGAAGGTCGCGGTGCGGCCGTATGCATCAGCAACGTTGTGTACGCAGTACTTCAGGGTCTGAACTTCGTCAGCCTTGGCGACCAGGGTGTTGAACTTCACACCGATTTCGTTCTGGCCGGCAGTCGCCACTTCGTGGTGGTGAACTTCGATGACCAGGCCCATTTCTTCCATGGCGTTGCACATGGAGGTACGGATTTCGTGGTCGTGGTCGAACGGCGGAACAGGGAAGTAGCCGCCTTTGACGCCTGGACGGTGGCCTTTGTTGCCGCCTTCCACGTCCTGGTCGGACATCCACGAACCCTGTTCGGAGTAGATCTTGAACATCGAGCCGGAGATGTCGGACTTGAACTTCACTTCGTCGAAGATGAAGAACTCAGGCTCTGGACCAACGAATACGGTGTCGCCGATACCGGTCGACTTCAGGTATTCCTCGGCACGCTTGGCGATCGCACGTGGGTCACGGTCGTAGCCTTGCATGGTCGAAGGCTCGATCACGTCGCAAACCAGGATCAGGGTTGGCTCTTCGGTGAACGGGTCGAGAACGGCAGTGCTGTCGTCCGGCATCAGGATCATGTCGGAGGCTTCGATGCCTTTCCAGCCAGCGATGGAGGAACCGTCGAACATTTTGCCTTCTTCGAAGAAAGCTTCATCCAGCGCGTCGCGAGCCGGCATGGTCACGTGATGCTGAGTGCCTTTGGTATCCGTGAAGCGCAGATCAATCCACTTGACGTCATGATCTTTGATGAGTTGAACCGACTTCGACATAGTGTCCTCCGGGTGGCTTCGGGCTTAGTAGTGGATGCCCTTAGAATGTGGGTGATGCCGGCGCGAATACTCTGCCAAGGCAACCTGCCTCACAAGGGAGCAAATTGCATGCCAGTGCCCCACCATGGGTTTTTTGCCCCATTTTCACGCTTCTATAGATGTAAAGCGCAGCAAAGCGGGAAATAGCGCCCTGTAATGTAGCGTCATATTCAACAAATGACCTGTTTTGGTGCGCGCAAAACCTTCTGCACATTAACTGGTTAAACCTTGAGCAATTTCCGCTATAATCCGCGCCCCCCTTTTTCGGCTGGCCCAGCGCGCGCTGTTTTCATGAAACTAATCGTAAAAGTCTTCCCCGAGATCACCATCAAGAGCCGCCCGGTACGGATGCGTTTCATCCGCCAGTTGGCCAAAAACATCCGTACCGTGCTCCGCGACCTGGATCCGGCTGTGGTGGTGAACGGTGTGTGGGACAACCTCGAGTTGGAAACCCGCGTCAGCGAGCCGAAAGCCCTGAAGGAGATGACCGAGCGCCTGAGCTGCATGCCGGGCATCGCGCATTTCCTGCAAGTCGACGAATACCCGCTGGGCGACTTCGACGACATCGTCGCCAAGTGCAAGCAGCACTTCGGTGATGCGTTGGCCGGGAAGATTTTTTCGGTGCGCTGCAAGCGTGCCGGCAAGCATGAATTCAGCTCGATGGATGTCGAGAAATACGTCGGCAGCCAACTGCGTCGTCAGTGCGGCGCCGCCGGAATCTCGCTGAAAGAGCCGGAAATTGAAGTTCGTCTCGAAATTCGCGACAAACGGTTGTTCGTGATCCACAACCAGCACAACAGCATCGGCGGTTATCCGCTGGGGGCCCTGGAACAGACGCTTGTGCTGATGTCCGGCGGCTTCGATTCCACTGTAGCTGCCTACCAGATCATGCGCCGCGGGCTGATGAGCCATTTCTGCTTCTTCAATCTGGGCGGACGAGCCCATGAACTGGGCGTTATGGAAGTCGCGCACTTCATCTGGAAGAAGTACGGCAGCTCCCAACGCGTGTTATTTGTCAGTGTGCCTTTCGAGGAAGTACTGGGAGAAATTCTCGGGAAAGTCGATAACAGTCATATGGGCGTAGTTTTGAAGCGTATGATGTTGCGCGCTGCTTCCCGTATTGCCGATCGGCTGGAGATCGAAGCGCTGGTCACCGGCGAAGCGATTTCCCAGGTGTCGAGCCAGACGCTGCCGAACCTGTCCGTGATCGACTGCGTGACCGACAAGCTGGTCTTGCGACCGCTGATCGCCAGTCACAAGCAGGACATCATCGACCTGGCCAACGAAATCGGGACTGCCGATTTCGCCAAGCACATGCCGGAATACTGCGGGGTCATCTCGGTGAACCCAAAGACCCACGCCAAGCGTCCACGCGTGGAGTACGAAGAACAACAGTTCGACATGGCAGTACTTGAGCGTGCGCTCGAGAACGCCAAACTGGTGCCGATCGATCGCGTAATCGACGAATTGGGCCAGGACTTGCAGATCGAAGAAGTCAGCGAAGCACTGGCGGGCCAGATCATCATCGACATCCGTCATCCGGATGCCGCTGAAGACGAGCCGCTTGAACTCGCTGGCATTGAGGTGCAGACGATGCCGTTTTATGCATTGAACGCTCGTTTCAAGGAACTGGACCCTACTCGCCAGTACCTGCTGTATTGCGACAAAGGCGTGATGAGTCGCCTGCATGCCCACCATTTGCTCAGTGAGGGGCATGCCAATGTGCGCGTTTATCGACCGAGCTAAGAGCCCGGGGCTGTATGCCTGTGGCCTGCGTCACCGGCCCCCCGACCCTGCCGTCAAGCTGTAACGGCAAGGCCTGACTCTACTGTAAATCGCTGCCAAGACTTGTCAGCACACCGAATCCTCTGATCGAGATACACAAGTGATCGAAAATCTACGCAACATCGCCATCATTGCTCACGTTGACCATGGTAAGACCACCCTGGTAGACAAACTCTTGCGTCAATCCGGCACCCTGGAGCGCAACGAGCTCAACGACGAGCGCGTGATGGACTCCAACGACCAGGAGAAAGAGCGCGGTATTACCATTCTGGCGAAAAACACCGCCATCAACTGGAACGGCTACCACATCAACATCGTGGACACCCCGGGCCACGCCGACTTCGGCGGCGAAGTTGAACGCGTAATGTCGATGGTTGACTCCGTTCTGCTGCTGGTTGACGCTCAAGACGGCCCTATGCCGCAAACCCGTTTCGTGACCAAGAAGGCTTTCGAAGCCGGCCTGCGTCCAATCGTGGTGATCAACAAGGTTGACCGTCCAGGCGCGCGTCCGGACTGGGTTCTGGACCAGATCTTCGACCTGTTCGACAACCTCGGTGCTACCGAAGAACAGCTGGACTTCAAAGTTGTCTACGCCTCGGCCCTGAACGGCATTGCCGGTCTGGAACACACCGACATGGCTGAAGACATGACCCCGCTGTACCAGTCGATCGTCGACAACGTACCTGCGCCGAAAGTCGACCGTGAAGGTCCGTTCCAGATGCAAATCTCCGCTCTGGACTACAACAGCTTCCTGGGTGTTATCGGCGTTGGCCGTATCGCTCGTGGTCGCATCAAGCCGAACACTCCGGTTGTCGCTATCGACGCCGACGGCAAGAAGCGTACCGGTCGTATCCTGAAGCTGATGGGTCACCACGGTCTGCACCGTATCGACGTTGAAGAAGCAGCTGCCGGCGACATCGTCTGCATCAGCGGCTTCGACCAGCTGTTCATCTCCGACACTCTGTGCGACCCACTGAACGTCGAAGCGATGAAGCCGCTGACCGTTGACGAACCAACCGTTTCCATGACCTTCCAGGTAAACGACTCGCCTTTCTGCGGTAAAGAAGGCAAGTTCGTCACCAGCCGTAACATCAAGGAACGTCTGGACAAGGAACTGCTCTACAACGTTGCCCTGCGCGTTGAAGAAGGCGACACCGCCGACAAGTTCAAAGTCTCCGGCCGTGGTGAGCTGCACCTCTCGGTACTGATCGAAACCATGCGTCGCGAAGGCTTCGAAATGGGTGTTGGTCGTCCGGAAGTGATCATCCGCATGGTTGACGGCGTCAAGCACGAACCGTACGAAAACGTGACCATCGACCTGCCGGAAGAATCGCAAGGTTCGATCATGGAACAGATCGGTATCCGTAAGGGCGACCTGACCAACATGGTTCCGGATGGCAAGGGCCGTGTGCGCCTTGAGTACAACATCCCGGCTCGTGGCTTGATCGGTTTCCGTAACGAGTTCCTGACCCTGACCTCCGGTGCAGGCATCCTGACCTCGATCTTCGACCGTTACGACGTGATGAAGTCCGGCGACATGTCCGGCCGTCAGAACGGCGTGCTGGTTTCGGTTGCTACCGGTAAGGCTCTGACTTACTCGCTGGAAACCCTGCAAGCTCGCGGCAAACTGTTCCTGGGTCACGGTGAAGACGTGTACGAAGGTCAAATCGTCGGCATCAACAGCCGCGACAACGACCTGGGCGTTAACCCAACCAAAGGCAAGAAGCTCGACAACATGCGTGCCTCGGGTAAAGACGAAACCATCGCTCTGGTTCCGCCTATCCGTTTCACCCTGGAACAAGCTCTTGAGTTCGTGCAAGAAGACGAACTGTGCGAAGTCACTCCTAAGTCCATCCGTCTTCGTAAGAAGATCCTGGGCGAAAGCGAGCGTACCCGCGCTGCCAAGAAAGCCGGTAACTGAGTTTCGACTTAGTTAGCTGCTAAAAAAACGCCCCCGACCGCAAGGTCGGGGGCGTTTTTGTTTGTCTGGGGTTTGAAGATCGTTCCCACGCTCTGCGTGGGAATGCAGCCCGGGACGCTCCGCGTCCCTAAAGCGGACGCGGAGCGTCCGTTGAGGCATTCCCACGCGGAGCGTGGGAACGATCAGGGTTGGTTTAAAACTTTTCGAGGGTGCGGCGGCTCTCGCTGGTCTCGCGCGCCACTTCTTTGGGTTTATACGCGCAATACCCCGGCCGCGGCCCGATTTTCGGGTGGTTGCGGCAAGTATCCGGGCGCTTTTCATAAATAGTGCACAGACGGCTCTTACGATCCAGGTACAGGCAATCGTTATTGCTCATGCGCTGAAGGGTGAAGATCTCGGACTTCTGGTTGTAACGCTCGACGATCCCTTCCTTCTGCAGACGCTTGGCGATGTTCTTCGGCGGCTCGCCTCGCTCGAATTCATCGACGATGCCGATACGGATCAGATCCTTGATCTTGACCTCGACCGGCAGGGTGCAGCAGCTGGAAACACACGAACCACACATCGGGGCGGAGTACTTGGCCCAGGTATCGAGGCGATCGATCTCCGCGGCGGCGATCAGGTTGGACTTCATCATCGGTTGTTACCAGCGTGCATCAGGGCGCGCGATCATACCGGGACTGGTGGATTTTTGAACAACCTTTCGCCAGATTTTTTCGTATTTCGCCCGATAACACCTGTAACCCGGCACGGCCCCTGCATTCTTTCCGGTGCGCGGCAAGGTAATGTCGATCTATCTCACACTAACGGGAAAAACTGCCGAACCAGAGTTCCAACGGCCTGTCAGACCGTCTAGGCTCAACAACTCCACGCTCGCTCGAGGTCCTATCAATGACTCAAGAACCACTTGTTCGCGAAGCAGAGGTGGCCGCATTTCGCGACGCCGTCTTGACCAAACTCACCTACGCGGTGGGCAAAGACCCGGATCACGCCTTCGACCACGACTGGTTCGAAGCCATTGCCCTGGCGGCGCGCGATCACATGGTCGAGCACTGGATGGATCACACCCGACAGATTTACCGCAAAGGTCAAAAGCGGGTTTATTACCTTTCCCTCGAATTCCTGATCGGCCGTCTGCTCTACGACAGCCTGAGCAACCTTGGCTTGCTGGACGTCGCCCGCGAGGCCCTGACTGAACTCGGCGTCGACCTTGAGCGCATCCGTCTGCTGGAGCCCGACGCAGCGTTGGGCAACGGCGGCCTCGGTCGTCTGGCCGCGTGCTTCATGGAAAGCATGTCGACCCTCGGTATTGCCGGCCACGGTTACGGCATTCGTTACGAACACGGTTTGTTCCGCCAGGCCATCGTCGACGGTTGGCAACAGGAACAGACCGAACACTGGCTGGATTTCGGTAACCCTTGGGAGTTCGAGCGGCCAGAGGTCGTTTACCCGATCGGTTTCGGCGGCAGTGTCGAAACCGTCACCGACGAAGCCGGCAAGTCCAAGCAAGTCTGGACGCCAGCGGAAACCGTTCGCGCGATTGCGTATGACACGCCGGTCGTCGGCTGGCGCGGAGCGAGCGTCAACACGTTGCGCCTGTGGCGCGCCCGGGCCATGGAAGATTTGCACCTGGAGCGCTTCAACGCCGGCGACCACTTGGGCGCCGTGGCAGAAGTCGCCCGGGCCGAAAGTATTTCCCGGGTGCTCTACCCGGCGGACAGCACCGAAGCCGGCCAGGAACTGCGCCTGCGCCAGGAGTATTTCTTCGTCGCCGCGTCCTTGCAGGACTTGCTGCGCCGCCATCGCAATATGCACACCTCGGTCCTGACCCTGGGCGATCATGCCGCGATCCAGCTCAACGACACCCACCCCTCGATTGCCGTGGCCGAACTGATGCGGCAACTGGTCGATGTCTATGACGTCGCGTGGGATGCGGCATGGCAGGTCACCGTCGACACGCTGTCCTACACCAACCACACGCTGCTGCCGGAAGCGCTGGAAACCTGGCCGGTCGGTTTGATGGAGCGGATGCTGCCACGGCACATGCAGATCATTTATTTGATCAACGCCCAGCACATCGATTCGCTGCGGGCCAAGGGCATCCATGACTTCGAGGTGCTGCGCGCGGTGTCGCTGATCGAAGAAGACAACGGCCGCCGTGTGCGCATGGGCAACCTGGCGTTCCTTGGTTCCCACAGCGTCAACGGCGTGTCCGGGCTGCACACGCAGCTGATGCGCAAAACGGTATTTTCCGAACTGCACAAGCTCTACCCGGACCGGATCAACAACAAGACCAACGGCATCACCTTCCGCCGCTGGCTTTACCAGGCCAACCCTGAGCTGACCTCGATGATGGTCGACGCCCTCGGCCCGGATCTGCTGGACAACGCCGAAGAGCGCTTGCTCGGCCTGGAACCCTTCGCCGAGAAAGCCGCGTTCCGCAAGGCCTTCGCCGAGCAGCGCCTGCACAGCAAGAAAGCCCTGGCGTACATCATTCATGAGCGACTTGGCGTTGCGGTCAACCCGGCCGCGATGTTCGACGTGCAAGTCAAACGGATCCACGAATACAAACGTCAGTTGCTGAACCTTTTGCACACCGTCGCGCTGTATCAGGCGATTCGCGCCGAACCGGAAGTCGATTGGGTGCCCCGGGTGAAGATCTTCGCCGGCAAGGCGGCGGCCAGTTATCACCAGGCCAAGCTGATCATCAAATTGACCAACGACATCGCCCGGGTGGTGAACAACGACCCGACCGTGCGCGGTTTGCTCAAAGTGGTGTTCTTGCCCAACTACAACGTCAGTCTGGCGGAAAGCATCATCCCGGCCGCGGATTTGTCGGAGCAGATTTCCACCGCAGGCTTCGAGGCTTCGGGCACCAGCAACATGAAATTCGGCCTCAACGGCGCGCTGACCATCGGCACCCTGGACGGGGCGAACGTGGAAATGTGCGAACGCATCGGCGTCGAACACATGTTCATCTTCGGCCTCAGCGCCCAGCAGGTTGAAGCGCGCAAGCAGAACCATGAGTTCAACGCGACGCCGGATATTGCGGCCTCCCACCGGCTCAATGACGTGCTGCAAGCGATACGCGGCGGGGTGTTCTCGCCGGATGATCCTTCCCGTTACACAGGATTGATCGATTCGCTGATCGACTACGATCGCTTCCTGGTCTGCGCCGATTTCGACTCTTACTGGGAAGCGCAGATGCGGGTAGAAGCCCATTGGCACGATTCGAAGGAATGGTGGCGTTCGGCGGTATTGAATACCTCCAGGATGGGCTGGTTCTCGTCCGACCGGACCATTCGCGAGTACGCCACCGATATCTGGAAAGCTTTGGAGTAACTTTTAGCAATAATTGCGAGCAAGGCCCGACGGTTGTTGGGCCTGATCGATATACTAAGCGCCAACTTGACCCCTTGTGGGAGCGGGCTTGCTCGCGAAAGCGGTTGATCATTCAGCATTCATGTTGACTGACCTGCCGCTTTCGCGAGCAAGCCCGCTCCCACATTGGATTTGTGGTGCAGATGCAATCTGCTCTCACACTGGATTCCGGGTGACTGGTCACTAGACTGAACCAGACGCTGTATCGCCCGGATTCGCCCCGCAGCGGGGCCGCTTAGGGATATCGACCATGCAATGGATGTTCATGCTGATTGGGCTGGTGCTGGGCTGGGTACTCGACGAGTCGTTCAGCGATGCGCTGCTGGGCGCGCTGCTCGGGTTGGGTATTGGCCAGGCCATTCGCATTGGCCGCCTGGATTCACAGGCCGCCGAGCAACGTAAGCTGCTTGATCAGGCTCAGATCGCGTTGAATGCGCTGCAGCAACGACTGTCATTGCTGGAAGTGTCGGGCGTCAAGACGCCGGAAACCCACGAGCCCGAGCCGTCTCCTGAATTCACGCTCGACGAAATTCCTGTCGAAGCCCCGGAGCTGATCTGGGAACTCCCCCCCGAACTCGAACCGGTCACCGTGGCCGCCGCCGAAGCGAGCCGTCCAGTGCCCGTCGATGCCTGGAAACCCCAGCCGGTCGCCCGCGAGCCGCAACAACCCGCCATCCCGCGTGGGCCGAACTTCATCGATCGCGCCATCAGTGGCGCCCGCAACTGGCTGTTCGGCGGCAACACGGTGCTGCGGGTCGGTGTGGTGCTGTTGTTTCTCGGCCTGGCCTTCCTGTTGCGTTACGCCACCGAAGGCATGGTGGTGCCGATCGAGTTGCGTTATGCCGGTGTTGCGGCGGCGGCATTGGGGCTTCTGGGGCTGGGCTGGTGGCTTAGAACGCGCAACAACCATTACGCGTTGATGCTGCAAGGCACTGGGATCGCGGTGTTGTACCTGACCGTGTTTGCTGCGATGCGCCTGCATCCGCTGCTCGATCCTACGGCGGCGTTGGGTCTGCTGGTCGCGGTGACGGTGTTCTCGGCGATTCTCGCCATCACCCAGGATGCCTTGGGCCTGGCTGCCGCTGCGGCGTTGGGCGGTTTTGCTGCGCCGATCCTGACCTCAACCGGTGCCGGCAATCATGTCGCACTGTTCAGTTACTTCGCCTTGCTCAACGCCGGCATCCTCGCCATCGCCTGGTTCAAGGCCTGGCGGCTGCTCAACCTGATCGGCTTCGTCGGCACCTTCGGCATCGGTTTCGCCTGGGGCCTGCGTTCCTACACGCCGGAATTGTTGTGGAGCACTGAGCCGTTCCTGATTGTGTTCTTCCTGATGTACCTGGCCATCGGTCTGCTGTTCGCCCGGCGCAAGTTGCTGGAAATGAGCGATGCGCCAGAGGACGACAGCCGTGAAGCGCTGCTGCACTGGTCGGCGCGCAAGGGCGATTACGTCGACGGCACGATGCTGTTCGGTCCTCCGTTGGTGGGCTTCGGCTTGCAATTCGCGTTGGTCCAGCACCTGGAGTTCGCCGCAGCCTTCAGCGCGTTGGCGTTGGGCATGATTTACATGGGCCTGGCGCGGCTGCTGATGGGCGGACGCGCGTTGCTGCTGGCGGAAACCTGCCTGGCGCTGGGGGTGATCTTCGCCAGCCTGGCGATTCCCTTGGGGCTCGATGCGCGCTGGACCGCTGCTGCCTGGGCCGTCGAAGGCGCCGGCATCTTCTGGCTGGGCCTGCGTCAGCAACGACCGCTGGCCCGAGCCTTTGCCTTGCTGCTGCAACTGGGCTCGGCCCTTGCCTTCCTCGGTGAATTGCGAATCGGCGAAAGTAGTCTGCTCGAGGGTGCGCCGCTCGGCGCGTTGATGCTCGGCGTAGCGTTGTTGTTCAGTTTCTACCAGTTGCGCAAAGCCTTGCCCGAGCAGGCGTCGGACTGGGAACGCAAAGGGCTGCCGGTATTGGCCTGCCTCGGTTTGACCTTTCTTTATCTGCTGGCGCCGTTGTTTTTCTTCACTCATGGCACGGCGATCAGTTGGGCACTGGCGGGGTTGGCGACGTTGTTCGTTGGCTTGCGTCTGCAATCGCGCACCTTCCTGTTCACCGCATTCGCCGTGCAGTTGCTCGGCGGTGCGTTGTTCCTGCTGCGGCTGCAAGGTTCGAGCGGTGAGTCCGGCGCTGTATTCAACGCGGGTTGGAGCGGTTTGTTGAGTGCGTCGTTGATCGGCCTGGCGCTGATCGCTGGCATGTTGCTGGCGGCGCGCGATGAGATGGTCCGAAGCGACGTGCGCTTGCTGCGCGGCTTGTCGGTGGTGCTGCTGGCCGGTCTGGTGTTGATCAATCTGGCGGTGCTGTTCGTCCTGCCTTGGCAAACAGCGAGTGCGGTATGGGCGGCCAGCGGTTTGTTCATCATCTGGCTCAGCCTGTACCTCAAACAGCGCGTGAGTTTTGTCTTCGGTTTGCTGTTGCAAGTGATCGGTGGCGCGGCGTTCCTGCTGGCCGGGCCGGATTTGCTTGGACCGTTGGCGAGCGAAGGATTGAAACCTCTGGCTCATAGCGGTTTCTGGACGCCGCTGGTGTTGGGTTTGGCTGCGATGGTGGGCGCCTGGCGCTTGCAGCTCGGCAATCATGCCTCGGCTTTCGATGTGCTGAGCTTGCAGCGTTTGTCCGAAGTGCTGCTGGTGTGGGGCGCGGGTTGGTGGGCATTGGCGTGGGTCAGTGAGGTGCTGCGCTTTGTACCGTTGAATCTGCAAGCGACGTTGTTGCTGGCGGTTGCGGCAGCGAGTGTGGCTCTGTGGACAGTCTTGGCGTTGCGTTTGAAATGGTCGGCGCTGGGCTTGCTCTGCACCTTGCTGATGCCTGCGTCCGGCTTGGTGTTGCTGGCTGCGTGGCACTCGCGTTATCACCCAGCGGCCAATGTTGGTTGGCTGGTATGGGCGGCCGTGTTCGTCGTGCACTTCATCTCCCTGCGGCGTCTGGCGCCGATGTTGCCGGCGCGCGCGCTCAGTACCGCGCACGTGCTCGGCTGCTGGCTGTTGATCGGTGTGCTGGCCCTGGAGCTGCGTTACGGCCTGTTGCTGTTGTCCGAGCAGTACAACGCCTGGCGTTGGTTGGGTTGGGCGATTCTGCCGAGCCTGTATCTGGTACTCGCGGCGGCTCCTCGTGCCTGGCCATGGCCGGTGTCGGCTTATTCGCGCGAATACCGCGTGTACGCGGCGGCACCGCTGGCGTTGCTGATGCTCGGCTGGTTCTGGCTGGCGAACATCGTTAGCGATGGCACCGCCGAACCGTTGCCGTACGTGCCGCTGATCAACCCGCTGGAGTTGGGTCTGCTGTTTGCGCTGTTCGGCGTCTACGCATGGTCCCGCAGCGCCGTGACACAACTGGCGATCCGCAAGGACTATGCCGAACACGCCACGCAACTGATCGCTGGCGCCTCGCTGTTTGTGTTCTTCACGGCGCTGGTAATGCGCACGGCTCACCATTGGGGCGGTGTGCCGTTCGAGTTGGATTTATTGCTCGAATCCATGCTGGTGCAGGCCGGCCTGTCCATCGTCTGGACCTTGATGGCCCTGAGTCTGATGATCGGCGGTCATTTGCGTCATCGCCGCGAAGTCTGGCTGATTGGTGCAGCGCTGATTGGTGTGGTGGTGGCCAAACTGTTCTTTGTCGAATTGAGTAACCGCGGCGGACTCGCCCGGATCGTCTCGTTTATCGGCGTTGGCGTATTGCTGTTGGTGGTGGGCTATTTCGCCCCGTTGCCGCCCAAGCGCTTTGATGCTGAGCCGGAGGCTGAAAAACCGGCCCCGCAAACCGAAGGAGTGTCGTCTTGAGTCAGAAGCTGAACCGGGTCTGGTTGGGCGCTGTTGCCCTGGGTGTGGCGCTGTCGGCCAGTGCCCAGGAAAAACTGGCGGACTTCGCCACGCAGGTGCCGTTGTCGGTCAGCGGCGAAGGTCCGTGGTATCGCCTCGAATTGCCGTTGAGTGTGCAATTGAATGCGCGGCAAACCGATCTCAGCGATGTGCGCGTTTTCAATGCCGCCGGTGAGGCCCAGGCGTATTCCTTGGCGCGTGCGCCGGCGCAGACCAGCGACAACCGTACCCTGACTGACGTGAAGTGGTTCCCGCTGTACAACTCGGCGGACTCCACTGAGCGTGCCCCGAGCGTACGGGTGCAATCGAGCGCCAACGGCACGCTGGTCGAAGTGCAGCCATCCAGTCAACTGGAGGCGGGCGAAGAAGTGCTGCGCGGCTGGTTGCTCGACGCCAGCAGCATCAAAGCCCCGTTGCAGCAGTTGATCCTCGACTGGACCAGCGAACGCGATGGCTTCCAGCGTTTCACCATCGAAGCCAGCGACGACCTGCAGCACTGGCAATCGTGGGGTGAAGGTCAGGTGGCGCGCCTCACGTTTGCCGACGAACAGGTCGAGCAGCATGAAGTCGCCCTGCCGGGTCAATCGGCCCGTTATCTGCGCTTGCTGTGGAACACGCCGCAATCGGCCCCGACGTTGACCTCGGCGCAATTGCAAAGCGCCAAGACCCGCAGCCTGCCGCTACCGCTTGTCTGGTCGCAGCCGCTGGCCGGCAGCAGCGTTAAGGCGGGTGAATACACCTGGCAATTACCGATGGGACTGAATGTCGAGCGCTTGCAGGTCGAATTGAGTCAGCCCAACAGTTTGGCGCCCGTGACCTTGTCCGGTCGTCGGGAAAGCAGCTTGCCGTGGCAGCCGTTGAGCAGCGGTTTGCTCTATCGCCTGACCCAGAATGGCCAGGATGTGGAGCAGAACGAATTGCAGCTGCCGGGGCAAACCGTACAGCAGTTGAAGCTGACGGTGGACGAGCGCGGCGGCGGCCTGGGTGCCGAGGCCCCGACGGTGCAATTCGCCGTGCGCTCCATTCATCTGGTGTTCCTGGCGCGCGGGGCAGGGCCTTATACGCTCGCGCTGGGAAGTGCCACGGTGAAGGCGGCGAGCCTGCCGCTGTCGACGTTGATTCCGGATTACAGCGCTGCAAAGTTGGCGACGTTGGGCAAGGCCACAGTGGACGGCGGGCTGGTGGCCACGCCAGCATCGACCGTGACAACAGCGGCGACGACGGACACCAACTGGAAGAAGTTCGGGTTGTGGGCGGTGTTGTTGCTCAGTGTTTTGTTTCTGGGCGCGATGGCGTTCAGTCTGTTGCGCAAGCCTGCTACCAAATCTTGAGAATGGCTGGCGCTGCGCGCCATTCGCGAGCAAGCCCGCTCCCACAGGGTCCGCATTCCACTGTGGGAGCGGGCTTGCTCGCGAAGACGGAATGTCAGGCAAAGAAAGTCACGAAACTGCCACTCATCCTCCGCTCACATCTCCTCTGTTTCGAACTACGCTAAACCGGGCGCATGAACTCTATTGGGTGTAACACGTCTGATAGGAGGAAATGCGCCCTGACTCGCGTTAAACTGCGCGGGTTTTTAGCCCCCCATTCCACCGGAGCCTTCCATGTCCCGCGTTACCCTGAGTCGCTATTTGATTGAGCAGACCCGTAGCAACAACACCCCTGCCGATCTGCGTTTCCTGATCGAAGTGGTGGCGCGTGCTTGCAAAGAGATCAACCACGCCGTGTCCAAAGGCGCCCTCGGCGGTGTTCTGGGCAGCATGGGCACTGAAAACGTCCAAGGTGAAGTGCAGAAGAAACTCGACGTGATCTCTAACGAGATCCTGCTCGAAGCCAACGAATGGGGCGGTCACCTGGCCGGCATGGCGTCCGAAGAAATGGACAATGCCTACCAGATCCCGGGCAAATACCCGAAAGGCGCGTACCTGCTGGTTTTCGACCCACTGGACGGCTCGTCGAACATCGATATCAACGCACCGGTCGGTACGATCTTCTCGGTGCTGCGTTGCCCGAACGAATACCTGAGCCAAAACGAGCCTTTGAACGAAAAGGCTTTCCTGCAGCCAGGCACCGAGCAAGTGGCTGCCGGTTACGCGATCTACGGTCCACAGACCATGTTGATCCTGACCCTGGGCGACGGCGTAAAAGGTTTCACCCTGGACCGCGAAATGGGCAGCTTCGTGCTGACTCATGAAGACATCAAGATCCCGGAGTCCACTCAGGAATTCGCGATCAACGCCTCCAACCAGCGTCACTGGGAAGCGCCGGTACAACGCTACGTCAGCGAATTGCTGGCGGGCGAAGAAGGCCCGTTGAAAAAGAACTACAACATGCGCTGGGTCGCCGCGATGGTCGCGGACGTGCACCGCATCCTGACCCGTGGTGGCTTGTTCATGTACCCACGCGACAGCCGCGAGCCGTCCAAGCCGGGCAAACTGCGTCTGATGTACGAAGCCAACCCGATGTCGTTCCTGGTTGAACAGGCTGGCGGCGCTTCCACTGATGGCCATCAGCGCATCCTCGACATCAAGCCTGACGGCTTGCACCAGCGTGTCGCCGTATTCCTCGGCTCGAAAGAAGAAGTCGAGCGCGTCACGGCTTACCACAAGGAATAAACCATGACCGCGCCCTGGCAGCCGTTGCTCGAATGGTGGTTCGGAACACTCCAATCCCCCAACGAAATAGCGGCTGACAAGGGCAAGTTATGGTTCGGCAAGCGCGCCAGCCAGGACCTCGAAGCGCGCACGCGTTTCGGGGACCAGGTCGAGCAGGCACTGGCCGGCGGATTGACCGAGTGGGCGCAACGCCCCGAAGGTTGGCTGGCCCTGGTGCTGTTGCTCGATCAACTGCCGCGCATGATCTATCGCGACACTCCCAAATCCTTTTCAGGCGATCTCAGGGCCCAGGCACTGGTGGCGCAAGGCATTGCTGCGGATTTCGATCGGCAGTTGCGGCCGATCCAGCGAGTGTTCATCTACCTGGTGTTCGAGCATTGCGAGAATCTGGCGGTGCAGAACGAGGCGGTTTCGCGGTTTATCGATCTGGTTGAACAGCAACCCGAGGCGGATCGGGCGGTGTTTGCCGACAACCTGGATTATGCCGAGCGGCATCAGAAGATCATTGCGCGTTTTGGACGGTTTCCGCATCGCAATGCGGTGTTGGGCCGGGAATCTACGGCTGAAGAGCTGGAGTTTCTTTCAGGCCCCGGATCCCGCTTCTAGCTTTGATCGTTCCCACGCTCCGCGTGGGAATGCAGCCCGGGCCGCTCCGCGTCCCTTCCAGAGCCGAACGCGGAGCGTCCGTTGAGGCATTCCCACGCGGAGCGTGGGAACGATCAGTGACTGGCAGTTAAATCCTGAAACTACCCACCAACTGCTTCAACCGCGCCGCCTGCTGCTCAAGGTCTGAACACGCACGCAAGGTCGACTGCAAGTTCTCCACGCCTTCCTGGTTCAGCGTGTTGATCTCGGTAATGTCGACGTTGATCGACTCCACCACCGCCGTCTGCTCTTCTGTCGCAGTGGCCACCGACTGGTTCATCCCGTCGATCTCACCGATGCGCTGGGTCACGCTGCCCAGACGTTCGCCCGCCTGATTGGCGATGCCGACGCTGCTTTCGCTCTGGCGCTGGCTGTCGGTCATGGTGATCACGGCTTCCCGGGCGCCGACTTGCAGTTCCTCGATCATCTTCTGCACTTGCTGCGCCGAATCCTGGGTTCGGTGCGCGAGGTTGCGCACCTCGTCCGCGACCACGGCAAAACCGCGACCGGCTTCACCGGCCCGGGCCGCTTCGATGGCGGCGTTGAGTGCCAGCAGGTTGGTCTGCTGGGAGATGCTGGTGATCACTTCCAGAATCTGCCCGATGTTCACGGTGTTGCTATTGAGTGTTTCGATGTTGCCGCACGAATCGCTGATCTTCGCCGAGAGCTGCTGCATCGCCGCGATGGTTTTATCCACGACTTGCTGACCGTCCTCGGCCAAGGCGCGAGCATCGCTCGAATGCTGAGAGGCGAGGGCGGCGTTCTGGGCGATTTCCTGGGCGGCAGCGCCCAGTTCGTTGATGGCGGCGGCCACGCTGCTGGTGCGCGAGGCTTGCTGGTCGGAGTTGAACATTGACGAGTTCGACGCCGCCACCACACGCAAGGCGACTTCGTTGACCTGGCCGGTGGCCGAGGACACTTCGCGAATCGACGTATGAATCCGCTCCACAAAACGGTTGAACGAGGTGCCCAGCGCACCGAACTCGTCCTGGCCGTGAATCGTCAGGCGTTTGGTCAGGTCACCTTCGCCTTCGGCGATGTCATGCATGGCGCGGCCCATGGTCAGCAGCGGCTGCATCAGGAAGCTGATCAACATGCCCAACAACGCGATGATAATCACCACGGCAATGACCATGGCGATGATCGCCGAGGTGCGGAACTCGCTGAGCATCGAGAACGCGGTGTCCTGATCCAGCACCAGCGCCACGTACCAGTCTGCAGAGGGCACACCATTGACGTGGGTAAAGGAGATGAATTGGGTCTTGCCGTCGATCTCGACTTCTTTCATGCCCGGGCTGACTTTCGGCGCACCGTTCGGGTAGGCGTCGGCCAGGCTCTTGAGCACCAGTTTGCTGTCTGGATGAATCAGGATCTTGCCGTCGGCGCTGACGATGAACGCATGGCCGTGGCCGCCGAAGTTCAGCGAGTTGATGATCGCGCTGACGCTGGACAGGTCGATGTCTGCACCGGCGACGCCGATCATTTGATTCTGATGTTTCACCGGCGTGGCGACGGTGATCACCAGTTTGCCTGACGACGCGGCGATATAAGGTTCGGTGACGATGGTCTGTTGCGCAGTGTTCGCCGCCTTGTACCAGCCACGGGCACGGGGATCGTAATCCGCGGCACGATTGCCGGCCGGGACCGAGAACATCACACCGTCAGTGCCACCGAAATAGCTCAGCTGAAAGTTAGTGGTGTAGGCCGGCAAGTCGATGGCGCGCTTGAGGCTGGCCGCAGCGCTGCCGTCCACGGCGATCTGCTGGGACAGTGATTGCAGCAATTGAATGCGGCTTTCCAGCCAGGTCTGGATGTTGCTGGTGGTCAGGCTGCCGAGTTCCTGCATCGAGGATTCGGTACTGCTGCGCAGGGTTTGGCGCTGGCGGTAGTCGTTGAAAAGTATGAAACAAGCGAATGCAACGGCCACCACGAGGGCGGCAGCCAACAAGATCTTGTGGCTGAACTTCATGTTTCTGGTCATTAAATGAGCTACCGCGGAGGGGCTGGTCAACAAAGGGGCGTCAATTTGCCACAGTCGTGGGCGTTGCGCTGCTTTTATGTCGACTGGCCGGCGCCAAAGATTAGGCGGTTTTTGCGAAAACCGACGAAATACCCAATAGCGAAAGTAAAGTTGCAGATTTTCCAAATAAGGCAGACGAACGGCCAAATAAATAGCCGTGCGGCCGGGGAACCAGACAGGGGTTTTCTCTTCTAAGCTTCAGCTTGGCAGCCATGCCATTCCCCTTCGCCCCAGGAGCTACACCATGTCGCTGCGTTCTATTGCCCTGCTTTCGTTCTGCGTGTTGTTGGCCGCGTGCAGCAAGGTTAATCAGGAAAACTACTCGAAGCTGTCGTCAGGCATGCCCAAGGCCGAAGTGGAAAACTTGCTGGGCAAACCCGCCGATTGCTCGGGCGCGCTCGGCATGTCCAGTTGCACCTGGGGTGACAAGAACAGCTTTATCAGCGTGCAGTACGCCGGTGACAAAGTGTTGATGTTTTCCGGCCAAGGCCTGAAGTAAACCGGGGTTATACGCCCACGGGAGAAAAACAATGAAGCGGTTACTGATAGTCCTTTTAGCCAGCCTGGTTTTGGCCGGCTGCGCCACCTCTGGCGTAGATCCGTTGGCACCGAAAACTGCCAATAGCGTCAATCTCAAGAAGTACCAAGGGACCTGGTACGAGTTGGCTCGTCTGCCGATGTATTTCCAGCGCAACTGCGCGCAATCCGAAGCCCATTACACGCTCAAGCCTGACGGCAAGGTGTTGGTGCTCAATCGCTGCCTGACAGCGGACTGGCAATGGGAAGAGGCCAAAGGCGTTGCCTGGCCACAGGAACCGGGCAAGACCGACAAGCTGTGGGTCGAGTTCGATACCTGGTTTTCGCGGTTGATTCCGGGTGTGGCGAAGGGCGAGTATTGGGTGTTGTACGTCAGTGATGACTACAAGACCGCCATTGTTGGCGACCCGAGCCGCAAGTATCTGTGGCTGCTGTCACGGACCCCGACGGTCAATGGCGTAGTGCGTGAGGAACTGCTGAGCAAGGCGCGTCAGCAGGGTTATGACACGACGCGACTGATCTGGCGCGCGACAGATACGCAGATGGCCAAGACTTCTAACTGATCACTGCGCTACTGATCGTTCCCACGCTCCGCGTGGGAATGCCTCAATGGACGCTCTGCGTCTGCTGTTGGGACGCGCAGCGTCCCGGGCTGCATTCCCACGCAGAGCGTGGGAACGATCGGCGGGGGGTTAACCCAACAAATCGCGCAGGACTTGGGTGAAGGCGCGGTTACTTTCTTCTTCGCCAGCATGCCGCCCATCGCGCACAACCCACTGGCCATTGACCAGCACATCCCGCACCTGGCGATCGCCACCGGCAAACAACCAACGATTGAGAATCCCGTCGCCGCTGGCTGTCGCCAGGTACGGATCGTTGCCGTCCAGCACCAGCCAATCCGCACGTTTGCCAACTTCGAGCGCACCAATCGGCTGACCCAGCGCCTGAGCGCCGCCATCCAGTGCCGCGTCGTACAGCGTGCGGCCAACCATCGGCTGATCCGCGCCATACAAACGGTTACGTCGTTGGTCGCGCAGACGCTGGCCGTATTCCAGCCAACGCAATTCTTCCACCACGCTCAATGACACATGGCTGTCGGAACCGATGCCCATGCGCCCGCCCTGAGCGAGGAAATCCACCGCCGGGAAAATCCCGTCGCCGAGGTTGGCTTCGGTCGTCAGGCACAAGCCGGCGATGGCGCGGCTCTTGGCCATCAGCGTGACTTCTTCCGGGTTGGCGTGGGTGGCGTGAACCAGGCACCAGCGCTGATCGACTTCAGTGTTTTCGTACAGCCATTGCAGCGGACGGCGGCCGCTCCAGCTCAGGCAGTCATCGACTTCCTTCTGCTGTTCGGCAATGTGAATGTGTACCGGGCACTGCTTGTCGCTGGCCGCCAATACTTCGCTGATCTGCTGCGGTGTTACCGCGCGCAACGAGTGGAAACACAAACCCAGCGACTGCGCCGGTTGCTGCGCCAGGATCGGCTGCAAGCGCGACTGAAGCTTGAGGTAGTTTTCGGTGCTGTTGATGAAGCGACGCTGGCCGTCGTTCGGGGCCTGGCCGCCGAAACCGGAATGGCTGTAGAGCACCGGCAGCAGGGTCAGGCCAATCCCGGCGGAGCTGGCGGCGTGGCTGATGCGCAGCGCCAGTTCGGCCGGGTCTGCGTAAGGCTGGCCGTTGGTGTCGTGGTGTACGTAATGAAACTCCGCGACCGAGGTGTAACCAGCCTTGAGCATTTCGATGTACAGCTGACGGGCGATGACGCCGAGTTGATCCGGGCTGATTTTTCCGACGAGGCGATACATCAAGTCGCGCCAGGTCCAGAAACTGTCATTCGGATTACCCGCCACTTCCGCCAGCCCGGCCATGGCGCGCTGGAAGGCGTGGGAGTGTAGATTCGGCATACCCGGCAGCAGCGGACCGCTAAGCCGTTCGGCGCCATCTGCGTTGGAATCGGCCTGGATATGGGTCAACACGCCATCGGCGCTGACCTCAAGACGTACATTGTTGGCCCATCCACTAGGCAGCAGCGCGCGTTCGGCAAAGAAGGCGGACATGGTTCAGCACCCCATCGTGTGTTATTTGTATATACATATACAGACGTTTGCCTGCTCGGTAAACTCCGGCAAGCTAGCAACCTTTACTAAACGAACAAGGATTAACCGTGCCGACTCCCTCTGCCACATTGCCGCCGAATGCCAATCTGAGCGCCAATCTGGGCGACAGTCCGGCGCCCTTGTACGCCCGCGTCAAACAGATGATCACCCAGCAGATCGACAGTGGAAACTGGCCGCCGCACTACCGCGTTCCGTCGGAAAGCGAGCTGGTCAGCCAGCTGGGTTTCAGCCGTATGACCATCAACCGCGCCCTGCGCGAGATGACCGCCGATGGTCTGCTGGTGCGCATGCAGGGTGTCGGCACGTTCGTCGCCGAACCGAAAAGCCAGTCCGCGTTGTTTGAAGTCCACAACATCGCCGACGAAATCGCCTCCCGTGGCCATCGCCACACCTGCAAGGTCATCACCCTCGAGGAAGAGGCCGCCGGTTCCGAGCGTGCATTGGCCCTGGACATGCGTGAAGGCCAGAAAGTCTTTCACTCGCTGATCGTGCATTTCGAAAACGATATCCCGGTGCAAATCGAAGACCGTTTCGTCAACGCACTGGTGGCGCCGGAGTACCTCAAGCAAGACTTCACCCTGCAAACGCCGTACGCCTATCTGAACCAGGTCGCGCCGCTGACCGAAGGCGAGCACGTGGTCGAAGCGATTCTCGCCGAGCCGTCCGAATGCAAGTTGCTGCAGATTGAAAAGGGCGAGCCGTGCCTGCTGATTCGTCGCCGCACCTGGTCCGGCCGTCAGCCAGTGACCGCCGCCCGTTTGATCCACCCTGGTTCCCGTCATCGTTTGGAAGGTCGGTTTCATAAATGAATCAAGTAAAGGTTCTACGCGCAAAAGATTACCCGCGCATGCCGTGGAAAAACGGCGGCGGCAGCACTGAAGAAATCACCCGTGATGGAGGTGCCGGCCTTGAAGGTTTCGGCTGGCGCCTGTCGATTGCCGACATCGGCGAGTCGGGCGGTTTCTCAACATTCGCCGGCTATGAGCGAGTGATCACCGTATTGCAAGGCGACGGCATGACCTTGCGGGTTGATGGTCAGGACACTCGGCCATTGTTACCGCTGGACCCGTTTGCTTTCAGTGGCGAGAGCCAGGTTTCCTGCACATTGCTCGGTGGGCCGATCCGCGACTTCAATCTGATTTATGCACCGCAGCGTTATAGCGCGCGGTTGCAGTGGCTGGACGGCGAGCAGCGGTTTTTCAGTTCGGCCGGCACCGTGTTGGTGTTCAGTGTCACCGAAGCGCTTGAAGTGACGGTCGGTAACAGCGACGCACAACTGGGTCGCCATGATTGCCTGCAACTCGTCGGTAATGTCGGACTGCTGGATATCTCCATCAAGGGCCAGTGCTGTGTGATCGAGCTGACTGCACGCTGATCCAATACCACCACTGATCGTTCCCATGCTCCCGCGTGGGAATGCATCCCGTGACGCTCCGCGTCACCGTCGCAACAGCGGACGCGGAGCGTCCATGGCGGCGTTACCACGCAGAGCGTGGGAACGATCATCTGATTCGAAACTGCGCACCAACTTGTTACCGAACGCCCCAGCGTGGCGCAAAACCCCGCTCAAGTAACAGCTGTAATCCTCCTCGTAAAACCCTCCCGAAAAATTTCATCTTTGCCAGAACCCTTGATCCAGGCGCTCTCCAGCCATGTTCAAAACTTTTCTTGAACACTCATCCAGTAAGTTGGCCGCTTGATTGCATATGCTTGTATGTACAAGTAAAGACGTATGCGTATGAGTCGATCGAGGCTCCTCGCAACGTCCACTGATTCGCTTGTGTCGCGTTGACGCGCACAGGCTGGCTTACCCACCGCCAGGGTTGGTTTGGATTTATCGCTGAGGAGTCTTTTTCGTGACTGACAATACCCAGAAACCTACGAAGTATCGTGACGTTGAAATCCGTGCCGCACGCGGTAACAAGCTGACCGCCAAGAGCTGGCTGACTGAAGCGCCGCTGCGCATGCTGATGAACAACCTCGACCCGGAAGTCGCCGAGAACCCTAAAGAACTGGTGGTTTACGGTGGTATCGGTCGTGCGGCGCGTAACTGGGAATGCTACGACAAGATCGTCGAAAGCCTGACCAACCTGAACGACGACGAGACCCTGCTGGTGCAATCCGGCAAGCCGGTCGGCGTGTTCAAGACCCACAGCAACGCCCCGCGCGTATTGATCGCCAACTCCAACCTGGTGCCACACTGGGCGAGCTGGGAACACTTCAACGAACTCGACGCCAAAGGCCTGGCCATGTACGGCCAGATGACTGCCGGCAGCTGGATCTACATCGGCAGCCAAGGCATCGTCCAGGGCACTTACGAAACCTTCGTCGAAGCCGGTCGCCAACACTACAACGATGACCTCAAAGGTCGTTGGGTCCTGACCGCAGGCCTCGGCGGCATGGGCGGCGCTCAACCATTGGCCGCGACCCTGGCTGGCGCTTGCTCGCTGAACATCGAATGCCAGCAGGTCAGCATCGATTTCCGCCTGAACAGCCGCTATGTCGATGAGCAAGCCACCGACCTCGACGACGCGCTGGCCCGCATCGACAAATACACCAAGGAAGGCAAAGCGATTTCCATCGCCCTGCTGGGCAACGCGGCGGAAATCCTGCCGGAACTGGTCAAGCGTGGCGTGCGCCCGGACATGGTCACCGACCAGACCAGCGCCCACGACCCGCTCAACGGTTACCTGCCCGCTGGCTGGACCTGGGAAGAGTACCGCGCTCGCGCCAAGACCGAGCCGGCTGCCGTGGTAAAAGCCGCCAAGCAATCCATGGCCGTGCACGTTAAAGCGATGCTCGAATTCCAGAAAATGGGTATTCCGACCTTCGACTACGGCAACAACATCCGTCAGATGGCCCAGGAAGAAGGCGTCGAGAACGCATTCGACTTCCCGGGTTTCGTACCGGCTTACATCCGTCCGCTGTTCTGCCGCGGCATCGGTCCGTTCCGCTGGGCTGCACTGTCGGGCAACGCCGAAGACATCTACAAAACCGACGCCAAGGTCAAAGAGCTGATCCCGGACGACGCCCACCTGCACAACTGGCTGGACATGGCCCGCGAGCGCATCAGCTTCCAGGGTCTGCCGGCACGTATCTGCTGGGTTGGCCTGGGCCTGCGCGCCAAGCTCGGTCTGGCATTCAACGAAATGGTGCGCAGCGGTGAATTGTCCGCGCCAATCGTGATCGGTCGCGACCACCTGGACTCCGGTTCGGTCGCCAGCCCGAACCGCGAAACCGAGTCGATGCAGGACGGTTCCGACGCTGTGTCCGACTGGCCACTGCTCAACGCTCTGCTCAACACCGCGAGCGGCGCGACCTGGGTTTCCCTGCATCACGGCGGCGGCGTCGGCATGGGCTTCTCCCAGCACTCGGGCATGGTGATTGTCTGCGACGGTACTGACGAAGCGGCCGAGCGTATCGCTCGCGTGCTGCACAACGACCCGGCCACCGGTGTCATGCGTCACGCCGATGCGGGTTACCAGATCGCGATCGACTGCGCCAAGGAGCAGGGTCTGAACCTGCCGATGATTACCGGCAAGTAATGCAATACCTGTGGGAGCGGGCTTGCTCGCGAAAGCGGTAGACCAGTCGGCATTGATGTTGGATGTGCCGGCCTCTTCGCGAGCAAGCCCGCTCCCACAAAGAGCCGCTTCACAGTGAATTCCAATAACAATCCACAGAGGTTGAATCATGGCTGTTAACAGCGATCGTGCAGGCAGTAAACCGTTGATCGAGAAACGTTCGATCGACTACATCCCGGAAGCGGAGAGACACGGTCGTCTGTTGAGCCAGTTCACCCTGTGGATGGGTGCCAACCTGCAAATTACCGCAATTGTCACCGGGGCCCTGGCCGTGGTGCTGGGCGGTGATGTGTTCTGGTCGTTGATCGGTTTGTTGATCGGTCAACTGCTCGGCGGTGGCGTAATGGCGCTGCACGCGGCGCAAGGGCCCAAGCTTGGCCTGCCGCAGATGATCTCCAGCCGGGTACAGTTCGGCGTGTATGGCGCGGCCATCCCGATCGTGCTGGTGTGCCTGATGTACCTGGGCTTCACCGCAACGGGTACCGTGCTTTCCGGCCAGGCGCTGGGCCAGTTGTTTGGCGTCAGCGACAGCGTCGGGATCCTCATCTTCGCCAGTGTCATCGTGCTGGTCACGGTGCTCGGTTATCGGGTGATCCATTGGATTGGCCGTGTTGCCAGTGTCATTGGTGTGATTGCCTTCGTTTACCTGTTCAGTCGTCTGATGAGCCAGACGGACGTTGGCGCACTCCTGCAAATCCGCCACTTCAGCTGGACGAGCTTCCTGCTCGCGGTGTCGCTCGCGGCATCCTGGCAGATCGCTTTCGGCCCCTACGTGGCTGACTATTCACGCTACCTGCCGAGCAAGACTTCCTCGGTGAAGACCTTTTTCGCCGCAGGCGCAGGTTCGGTCATTGGCGCACAGGTGGCGATGATCCTCGGCGTGCTTGCCGCCGCCTCGGCCAACGGGCAGTTCGCCGGCCACGAAGTGGCCTATATCGTGGGTCTGGGCGGAACCGGTGCCACCGCTGCGCTGCTGTACTTCAGCATCGCGTTCGGCAAGGTCACCATTTCCACGCTGAACTCCTACGGCAGCTTCATGTGCATTGCGACGGTCATCAGCGGTTTCCGTGGTGATCTGAAAGTAACGCGCTTGCAGCGTCTGGTCTTCGTGCTGGTCATCGTCGGCACTGCGACCCTGATCGCGTTGCTCGGTCAGCACTCGTTCCTCGGTGCGTTCAAGTCCTTCATCCTGTTCTTGCTGGCCTTTTTCACCCCATGGAGCGCGATCAACCTGGTGGACTACTACTGCATCACTCGCGAGCGCTATGACGTGCCGGCCCTGGCCGATCCGAACGGTCGCTACGGCCGTTGGAACCCCCTCGGTATCAGCGTCTATGTCTTCGGTGTGCTGGTGCAACTGCCGTTCATCTCTACCAAGTTCTATACCGGTCCGCTGGTGGACGTTCTGGGTGGTGTGGATATTTCCTGGATCATCGGTCTGGTGCTTCCCGCCGGCCTGTATTACGTCTGCGCGAAAAAATGGCACAGCGCGGTACCCGATCACCTGATCCTGCCAGTCGAGCAGGACAGCGATGCAGCACCTATAACAAGCGGGGCCAGTCGCGCTGCGGCGCGGGCCTGATTGGACGTGGACAGGGCTGGATGCCTCTTGACTGCCGTAAGCCAACTCATGATTAGGAGCGTCACACAATGAAATCGAACAAGACCCTGCTGACCACATTACTTTCCATGGGCCTGCTGGCCAGCGCCGGCGCCACTCAGGCGGCGGGCTGGTGCGAGTCGGGCAAACCGGTGAAATTCGCCGGCCTGAACTGGGAAAGCGGCATGCTGCTGACCGACGTGATGCAAGTCGTGCTGGAGAAAGGTTACGACTGCAAGGTCGACAGCCTCCCAGGCAACTCCATCACCATGGAAAACGCCCTGAGCAGCAACGATATTCAAGTGTTTGCCGAGGAGTGGGTCGGCCGCAGTGAAGTCTGGAACAAGGCCGAGAAGGCCGGCAAGGTCGTCGGTGTCGGCGCTCCGGTCGTTGGCGCGATCGAAGGCTGGTACGTGCCGCGTTACGTGATCGAAGGCGACGCCAAGCGCAAGCTGGAGCCTAAAGCCCCGGACCTGAAAGCGATCGCCGATCTGGGCAAATACGCTGCCGTGTTCAAGGATCAGGAAGAGCCATCCAAGGGCCGTTTCTACAACTGCCCGGCCGGCTGGACCTGTGAGCTGGACAACAGCGAAATGCTCAAAAGCTATGGCCTGGAAAGCACCTACACCAACTTCCGCCCGGGCACCGGTCCGGCACTGGATGCCGCGGTGCTGTCGAGCTACAAGCGTGGCGAGCCGATCCTGTTCTACTACTGGTCGCCAACCCCGCTGATGGGCCAGGTTGATCTGGTCAAACTCGAAGAGAAACCAGGCGTGGACAAGAGCGTGACCATCAAGGTCGGCCTGTCCAAGACCTTCCACGAGCAAGCCCCGGAACTGGTGGCTGTGCTGGAAAAGGTCAACCTGCCAATCGACCTGCTGAACCAGAACCTCGGGCGCATGGCCAAAGAGCGGATCGAGTCACCAAAACTGGCGAAAATCTTCCTCAAGGAACATCCTGAAGTCTGGCACGCATGGGTGAGCGAAGACGCAGCCAAAAAGATCGACGCGGCCTTGTAGGTCGAGTGTCTCCGACTGTCGGCAGCGGCAGTCGGATGCTTGATCGCAACCCCTTGATTGAGAGTCTCTTATGTTTCCCGAAAGCTTTACCTTTTCCATCGCCGACTGGGTCAACAGTTGGGTCGATTCGCTGGTCACCAACTACGGCGATGTGTTCCGCAGCATCTCCGACACCCTGTTGTGGGCCATCGTCAATCTTGAAGGGCTGCTGCGTGCGGCGCCCTGGTGGCTGATGCTGGCGATCGTGGCGGGCGTTGCCTGGCACGCGACCCGCAAAGTCGTGACCACCGCTGTGATCGTTGGCTTGTTGTTCCTGGTGGGCGCGGTCGGCCTCTGGGACAAGCTGATGCAAACCCTGGCGCTGATGATGGTAGCGACGGTCATTTCGGTATTGATCGGCATTCCGCTGGGCATTCTTTCGGCGCGCAGCAATCGCCTGCGTTCGGTCTTGATGCCGCTGCTGGACATCATGCAGACCATGCCGAGTTTCGTGTACCTGATCCCGGTGCTGATGCTGTTCGGCCTGGGCAAGGTCCCGGCGATTTTCGCCACGGTGATCTACGCCGCGCCGCCGCTGATCCGCCTGACTGATCTGGGTATTCGCCAGGTCGACGGCGAAGTGATGGAAGCGATCAACGCCTTCGGTGCCAACCGCTGGCAGCAACTGTTTGGCGTGCAACTTCCGCTGGCCCTGCCGAGCATCATGGCCGGGATTAACCAGACCACCATGATGGCCCTGTCGATGGTCGTGATTGCCTCGATGATCGGTGCCCGTGGCTTGGGTGAAGATGTGTTGGTGGGGATTCAGACCCTCAACGTTGGACGTGGTCTTGAGGCCGGTCTGGCGATCGTGATTCTGGCAGTGGTCATCGACCGCATTACTCAGGCGTATGGTCGGCCACGGCATGAGGTGAGCAAATGAACAACGCAGCCATCAGCAAGATCGAAGTCAAAAACGTCTTCAAGATTTTCGGCAACCGTTCCAAGGATGCGCTGGCCATGATTGGCCAGGGCAAGACCAAAGACCAGGTACTGGCCGAAACCGGCTGCGTGGTCGGCGTGAACGATTTGTCGCTGAGCATCGGCACCGGCGAGATCTTCGTGATCATGGGCCTGTCGGGTTCCGGCAAGTCGACCCTGGTGCGCCACTTCAATCGCCTGATCGATCCCACCAGCGGCGCGATCCTGGTGGACGGCGTGGACATCCTGCAATACGACATGGAAGCCCTGCGCGAATTTCGCCGGCACAAGATCAGCATGGTGTTCCAGAGCTTTGGCCTGCTGCCGCACAAGACCGTGCTGGATAACGTCGCCTACGGCCTGAAAGTGCGTGGCGAGAGCAAGCAGATGTGCGCCGAGCGCGCGCTGCACTGGATCAACACCGTGGGCCTGAAGGGCTACGAAAACAAATACCCGCATCAACTTTCCGGTGGTATGCGCCAGCGTGTGGGCCTGGCTCGCGCCTTGGCGGCGGACACCGACATCATCCTGATGGACGAAGCTTTCAGTGCCCTCGACCCGCTGATTCGCGCGGAAATGCAGGACCAGTTGCTGGAGCTGCAAAAGACCCTGCACAAGACCATCGTCTTCATCACCCACGACCTCGACGAGGCTGTGCGCATCGGCAACCGCATTGCGATCCTCAAGGATGGCCGCCTGATTCAGGTGGGTACGCCAAGAGAGATCCTGCATTCGCCGGCGGATGAGTATGTGGACCGGTTCGTACAGCGGCGGGCTGCGGTGGTTTAAAGGCCGATCGTTCCTACGCTCTGCGTGGGAATGCATCCCGTGACGCTCCGCGTCACACATGCGCAGGGCTTGAGCCTTGCGCTGACAACGGGACGCGGAGCGTCCCAGGCGGCATTCCCACGCAGAGCATGGGAACGATCAAGTTCAAGAGGTTGAAGATGTCCCAGGCTGAAAAAATCGTTATCGCCGACGCCCCGTTGCGTTGGCAGGATGTGGTTGCCGTCGCCCGCCATGGCGCACAGCTTGAGCTGTCACCACAGGTCTGGGCGCGGATCGAAAATGCCCAGACCATCGTCCAGCGCATCGTCGTCAGCGGCGAGCGCGCCTATGGCGTCAACACTGGCCTCGGCGCGTTGTGCAACGTGTCGCTCAAGGACGAACAACTCAGCCAATTGTCGCGCAACACCCTGCTCAGTCACGCCTGTGGCGTCGGCGCCCCCTTGGCCGACGAACAGACCCGCGCAATCATCTGTGCCGCCATTCGCAACTACAGCCACGGCAAATCCGGCATTCATCGCCGGGTGGTCGAAGCCCTGTTGGCGCTGCTCAATCGCGGCATCACCCCGCAAGTGCCGTCCCAGGGTTCGGTGGGTTACCTGACCCACATGGCCCACATCAGCATCGCGCTGCTGGGTGTCGGCAATGTCAGCTATCGCGGTCAGATCGTTTCCGCGCAGCAAGCCCTGGCCGAAGAAGGTCTGCAACCGGTTCAACTGGGCGCCAAAGATGGCCTGTGCCTGGTCAATGGCACGCCGTGCATGACCGGCCTCAGCTGCCTGGCGCTGGCCGACGCGACGCGTCTGCTGCAATGGGCCGACGTGATCGGTGCCATGAGCTTTGAAGCCCAGCGCGGCCAGATTGCCGCGTTCGATGCCGAGATCATCGCGCTCAAGCCTCACCCGGGCATGCAGCAAGTCGGCATCAACCTGCGTGCGTTGCTCGATGGCAGTGAAGTGATTGCCAGCAGCAAAGGCATTCGTACCCAGGATGCGCTGAGCATCCGTTCGATTCCGCAAGTTCACGGTGCCGCTCGCGATCAGCTTGAGCACGCGAAAAAGCAGATCGAGACCGAACTCAACTCTGTCACCGACAACCCCATGTTGCTGGGCACGCCGGACGACTTTCGGGTGGTGTCCCAAGCCAACCCGCACGGTCAATCGGTCGCGTTGGCCGCTGACTTGTTGGCAATCGCCATGGCCGAAATCGGGTCCATCGCCGAACGTCGCCTGGACCGCTTGATCAACCCGCACGTCAGCGGTCTGCCAGCCTTTTTGGTGGCGAATCCGGGAGTGAACTCCGGGATGATGATCGTCCAGTACGTCGCCGCTTCGCTGTGTGCGGAAAACCGCCAGTTGGCGCAACCGGCGGTGCTCGACAACTACGTCACCTCGGGCCTGCAGGAAGACCATCTGAGCCTGGGCACCAACGCCGCGCTGAAGCTGCACCGCGCGTTGGAAAACTGCACGCAGATCCTCGCCATCGAGTATCTGTTGGCGGCTCAGGCGTTTGAGTTCTTGAAAGAGCAACGCTTCGGCGTCGGCACTGGTGCTGCCTGGCGTGTGCTGCGCGAGCGGGTTCCGGCTTACGATCAGGACCGCTGGCTGGCACCGGACATCGCCAGTGCCGCCGCCGTTTTGAAAGACCCGATTTTGCTGAGCAAGGTGTTACCGAACCTGAACTGATTCCCACCACACCAGCGTGCCAAGGCGCGGCTCCCCAAAAGACGAGACGCGACGGACAACGGACATTTCCGGAGCGTCTGGTGAGTTAATAAAAGACTCTCAAAAGGAGAATGATGTGACTGCGCTTAATTTGATTCCCGGCCAACTGAGCCTTGCCCAACTGCGTGATATCTATCAGCAACCGGTCAAAATCACCCTCGACAACAGTGCCTCGGCGCAGATCGAAGCCAGCGTTGCCTGCGTGGAACAGATCCTCGCCGAGAACCGCACCGCTTACGGCATCAACACCGGTTTCGGCCTGCTGGCTTCGACCCGCATCGCCAGCGAAGACCTGGAAAACCTGCAGCGCTCGCTGGTGTTGTCCCACGCCGCCGGTGTCGGCGAGCCAATCAGCGACGCGCTGGTGCGCTTGGTCATGGTGCTCAAGGTCAACAGCCTGAGCCGTGGTTTCTCCGGCATTCGTCGCGTCGTCATTGACGCGTTGATCGCCCTGATCAACGCCGAGGTTTACCCGCACATTCCATTAAAAGGTTCGGTCGGTGCATCCGGTGACCTGGCGCCGTTGGCCCACATGTCGCTGGTGCTGCTGGGCGAAGGCAAGGCTCGCTACAAAGGCGAGTGGATGGAAGCGACTGAAGCGCTGAAAGTGGCTGGTCTGACTCCGCTGACCCTGGCGGCGAAAGAAGGTCTGGCGCTGCTCAACGGTACTCAGGTGTCCACAGCTTACGCGTTGCGTGGTCTGTTCGAAGGTGAAGACCTGTTCGCTGGCGCCCTGGCCATTGGCGGTATGACGGTTGAAGCGGTATTGGGCTCGCGCTCGCCGTTCGACGCCCGCATCCACGCTGCTCGTGGCCAGAAAGGCCAGATCGACGCCGCTGCCGCTTACCGCGATCTGCTGGGCGAGCGCAGTGAAGTGTCCGACTCGCACCAGAACTGCGACAAGGTCCAGGACCCGTACTCCCTGCGCTGCCAGCCGCAAGTCATGGGCGCCTGCCTGACCCAGTTCCGTCAGGCCGCCGAAGTGCTCGCCATCGAAGCCAACGCCGTTTCGGACAACCCGCTGGTCTTCGCCGCTGAAGGCGACGTGATTTCCGGCGGTAACTTCCACGCCGAACCGGTCGCCATGGCTGCTGACAACATGGCCTTGGCTATCGCCGAAATCGGTTCCCTGAGCGAACGTCGTATCTCGCTGATGATGGACAAGCACATGTCGCAACTGCCGCCGTTCCTGGTGGCCAATGGCGGCGTGAACTCCGGCTTCATGATTGCCCAGGTGACCGCTGCGGCACTGGCCAGCGAGAACAAGGCGCTGTCCCATCCGCACTCGGTGGACAGCCTGCCGACTTCCGCGAACCAGGAAGACCACGTTTCCATGGCGCCGGCTGCCGGCAAGCGCCTGTGGGAAATGGCCGAAAACACTCGCGGCGTTCTCGCGGTGGAATGGTTGGCGGCCTGCCAGGGCCTGGATCTGCGTGAAGGTCTGAAGACCTCGCCAAAACTCGAAAAAGCTCGCGGGATTCTGCGTGCCGAAGTGCCGTTCTATGAGAAAGACCGCTTCTTCGCACCGGACATCAATGCGGCGACCGAGTTGTTGGCGACGCGTTGCCTGAATGAGCTGGTCTCGGCGAAGTTGTTGCCTAGCCTCTAACCCCCACCCACCCACCGATCGTTCCCACGCTCTGCGTGGGAATGCAGCCCGTGACGCTCCGCGTCACTGGACGCAGAGCGTCCCTAGAGGCATTCCCACGCGGAGCGTGGGAACGATCAAAGACGAGGAACTCGGGATGAAAACTCTCTGGCAACACTGCCACGTCGCAACCATGGCGCAAGGCGTCTACTCGATCATCGAGGATGCGGCCATCGTGACGTCAGGAGCGCACATTGAGTGGATCGGCCCGCGTGCCGAACTGCCGGCGGGCGAGTACCCGGCAGTCAATGATCTTAAAGGGGCCTGGGTGACGCCGGGCCTGATCGACTGCCACACCCACACGGTGTTCGGCGGTAACCGCAGCGGTGAATTCGAGCAGCGTCTGCAAGGCGTCAGCTATGCGGAAATCGCAGCGGCCGGTGGTGGCATCGCCAGCACCGTGCGCGCCACTCGTGCGGCCACTGAAGATGAACTGTTCGCCAGCGCTGCCAAGCGTCTGAAGAGCCTGATGCGCGACGGCGTGACCACCGTCGAGATGAAATCCGGCTACGGCCTGGACCTGGCCAGCGAACGCAAGATCCTGCGGGTCATCCGCCGTCTCGGCGCCGAGCTCCCGGTCAGCGTGCGCAGCACCTGCCTGGCCGCTCACGCCTTGCCGCCGGAATACGCGGACCGTGCCGACGACTACATCGATCACATCTGCGCCGAGATGCTCCCGGCCCTGGCCGCCGAAGGGCTGGTGGATGCGGTGGACGCGTTCTGCGAATACCTGGCGTTTTCGCCGGCGCAGGTCGAGCGGGTGTTCATCACCGCGCAGCAGCTCGGTTTGCCGGTGAAACTGCACGCCGAACAGTTGTCGTCGTTGCATGGCTCGAGTCTGGCTGCGCGTTACCACGCACTATCGGCCGATCACCTGGAATTCATGACCGAAGACGACGCCATCGCCATGGCCAAGTCCGGCACCGTCGCGGTGTTGCTGCCCGGCGCCTTTTACTTCCTGCGGGAAACCCAATTGCCGCCGATGGAGGCGCTGCGCAAGCACGGCGTGAAAATCGCCATCGCCAGCGACCTCAACCCCGGCACCTCGCCGGCACTGTCGTTGCGTTTGATGCTGAACATGGCGTGCACCTGTTTCCGCATGACCCCGGAGGAAGCCTTGGCCGGGGCAACGATTCACGCCGCCACCGCGCTGGGCATGGCTGAAACCCACGGTTCGCTGGAAGTCGGCAAGTGTGCGGATTTCGTCGCTTGGCAAATCGATCGTCCGGCCGACCTGTCGTACTGGCTGGGCGGCGACCTGGAAAAACGCGTCGTGCGTCACGGCGTTGAAGTGAGCATTTAGGAGAACAGTTGTGGATAAGGTCCTGAACTTCAAACAAGGTCGCGTACCGCTGCTGATCAGCATGCCCCACGCCGGCCTGCGCCTGACCCCGACGGTCGAAGCCGGGTTGATCCCCGACGCGAAAAGCCTGCCGGACACTGACTGGCATATTCCGCAGCTTTACGAGTTTGCTGCCGAGCTGGGCGCCAGCACCTTGGCCGCCGAGTACTCGCGTTTTGTCATTGACCTGAATCGACCGTCTGACGACAAGCCGTTGTATGCCGGCGCGACCACCGGTCTGTTCCCGGCGACGCTGTTCGACGGCATTGCGTTGTTCCGCGAAGGGCATGAGCCATCAGCCGCAGAGCGCGCGACTTATCTGGAGCAGATCTGGACGCCGTATCACAGCACCTTGCAGAACGAGCTGGCGCGGCTGAAAGCCGAGTTTGGCTATGCGCTGCTGTTCGATGCGCACTCGATCCGCTCGATCATCCCGCACCTGTTCGACGGCAAGCTGCCGGACTTCAACCTCGGCACCTTCAACGGCGCCAGTTGCGATCCACAGTTGGCCTCTCAGCTGGAAGCCATCTGCGCACGCCACGGCGATTACAGCCATGTGCTGAACGGTCGCTTCAAGGGCGGCCACATCACCCGGCATTACGGCAATCCCGCCGAGAACATCCATGCGGTGCAACTGGAGTTGGGCCAGTGCACGTACATGGACGAGTTCGAGCCGTTCCGCTATCGCCCGGACCTGGCGGCACCGACGCAGGTGGTGCTCAAGGAATTGCTGCAAGGGCTGCTGGCCTGGGGCGAAAAGCATTACGGATGACTGATCGCTGACTGATCGTTCCCACGCTCCCGCGTGGGAATGCCTCAAGGGACGCTCCGCGTCCAGTGACGCGGAGCGTCACGGGCTGCATTCCCACGCGGAGCGTGGGAACGATCGACTCGAACAGTCGCCACCGTGCAAAACACGGTCGCTACAGTTCGCTTTTGCCCTCTCGACGCTGCGTAATGTTCCGGGCACGGTGCACAAAGACACCGGCCCGACAATAATCCGCTGCCGCACGAGATCCTCCCAATGAAAAGACTGTTTACCCGCTGTCTCTCAATCCTCTGCGGCACGGCTGTGCTGAGCACCAGCGTCCTGGCCAGTGACGACGCTTCCTGCAAGGCCGTGCGCATGGGCGTGGTCAACTGGACCGACGTGATCGCCACCAGCGGCGTAGCTGACGTACTGCTCAATGGCCTGGGCTACGAAAGCAAGCAAACCAGCGCCGTGCAGCAAATCATCTTCGCCGGCATCCGCGACAAGCGCCTGGACATCTACCTCGGTTACTGGAAACCGGCGATGGACAAAAACATCGCGCCGTTCCTCGCTGCCAATCAAGTAAAAGTCATGGACAAACCGAGCCTGGCCGATGCCCAGGCAACGCTCGCCGTACCGGAGTACGTCGCCGAAGCGGGTCTGAAAACCTTCGCCGATATCGCCAGATTCAAGGACCGACTCGGCGGCAAAATCTACGGCATCGAGCCTGGCAGCGGCGCCAACACCACCATCAAGACCATGATCGAGACCAATCAATTTGGCTTGAAGGATTTCAAGCTGATCGAGTCAGGCGAGGCCGGCATGCTGGCCGCCGTTCAGCGGGCGGTGAATCGCAAGGAATTCGTGGTGTTCGTCGGCTGGACCCCGCACCCGATGAACATCAACATGAAAATCGCCTACCTGACCGGCAGTGAAGACGTTTACGGCCCGAACGAGGGCGCCGCCACTGTCTCCACCGTGACCGCCCCGGACTACGCAAAGCGCTGCCCGAACGTGAATCGATTGCTGGAAAACCTGACCTTCACCGCCGCCCAGGAAAGCCAGTTGATGGTGCCGATCATGGAGCGCAAGACGCCTCAGGATGTTGCCAGGCAATGGCTGCGTGATCATCCCGAGGATCTGCAGCGTTGGCTCGCCGGTGTCAGCAGCTTCGATGGCAAGGATGGCGTGGCGACGGTTCAGGCCAGTTTGAAAAACTGATCACCATTCCTCGGCATGTACGCTGTCTGTGGCGAGGGAGCTTGCTCCCGCTCGGCGGCGAAGCCGTCGTAAACCCGGCTGGTCGGGTGTATCTGATAAAACTCGGTTGAATGGTTTGGGGGCTGCTGCGCATCCAGCGGGAGCAAGCTCCCTCGCCACAGAACTGAGTTCCAATCCCAAACCGCTGAACTGACCGGCACCTGACTCATGGCTCCTTACCCGCTTTCTGCACAGATGACGGCTTTCGTCGAGAAAACCGTCAGCTTCAACAGCACCGACAGCAGCCTCAACGGTTTACGCCAGGCCTACAGCGACATGTGCCGGGCGTTCACTCCGTCGCGTCCCGCCGGGCTTTATGTGGTGGATTTCGAATTGGCGGGCGTGCCGGTGCGGTCTTATCAACCGCCGGTTTCGCCACCGACCATCGGTTGCCCGGGCATTGTTTATCTGCACGGCGGCGGTTGGGTGGTGGGGGACCTGGATTCCCACGACTTCATCTGCGCCGAACTGGCGTCGACGCTCGGCGTGCTGGTGATCGCCGTCGATTATCGGTTGGCGCCGGAATATCCGTTTCCGGCGGCGTTCGAGGATTGTTTGGGTGTCTGGCGCGCGCTACGGACCGGGCCATTCCGCCTCGATCCCGAGCGAACGCTGGTGGCCGGGGACAGCGCCGGTGGCAACCTTGCGGCGGCGTTGTGCCTGGCGCTGCGCGATGCGGGCGAGCCATTGCCGGCGGCGCAGGTGCTGATTTATCCGGGGCTGGGCGGCGATCACCGATTGCCGTCGCGCAGTGAATGCACCGATGCTCCCTTGCTCAGCAGCAGCGACGTGGATTGTTATCACGCCCTGTATTTGCGCGGCACCGGCCAGCCAAGTGCCTATGCGATGCCGTTGCTCGCCGAGGATTTCACTGGGCTACCGCCGGCCTTGATCGCCGTGGCGCAATTCGACCCGTTGCGCGATGACGGCGTGCTCTACGCCGAGCGATTGAACGCAGCGGGCGTGGCTGCGACGCTTTGTTACGGTGAGGGCTTGGTCCATGGCTGTTTGCGGGCTCGGGGGCAGGTCGCCGAGGTCGATGCACTCTACGAAACGCTGCTCGGCTATTTGTCTGAAAAAACCGGCTGAAAAACTCTGGCTCTGCAAGGCATGCTCATTAGCGTAATTCGGGTTTATGATGCCGGACGGCAGAATAATAGAAGTCCCCCCAGGGATGACCTCGACCCCTTACGGAGCGCGCAATGCAGACTTTGTACCCGCAGATCAAACCCCACGCCCGGCACGATCTGGCCGTCGATGAAACCCACACGCTGTATGTCGACGAAAGCGGTTCGCCGGAAGGTTTGCCGGTTGTGTTCATCCACGGCGGCCCCGGCGCCGGGTGTGATGCCCAGAGCCGTCGGTATTTCGATCCAAACCTGTATCGCATTGTGACCTTCGACCAGCGCGGTTGCGGTCGCTCCACGCCCCACGCCAGCCTGGAAAACAACACCACCTGGGATCTGGTCGCCGACCTTGAGCGAATTCGCCAGCACCTGGGCATCGATAAATGGGTGTTGTTCGGCGGTTCGTGGGGCTCGACCCTGGCGCTGGCCTACGCGCAGACCCACCCGGAGCGTGTGCACGGTCTGATTCTGCGCGGGATTTTTCTCTGCCGCCCGCAGGAAATCGAGTGGTTCTACCAGTGTGGCGCCAGTCGTCTGTTCCCCGATTACTGGCAGGACTACATCGCGCCAATTCCGCTGGACGAGCGCGAAGACTTGCTCTCGGCTTTCCATAAGCGCCTGATCGGCAACGACCAGATCGCCCAGATGCATGCAGCCAAGGCCTGGTCTACCTGGGAAGGCCGGACCGCCACCCTGCGCCCGAACCCGATGGTGGTCGATCGTTTCTCCGAGCCACAGCGCGCGTTGTCGATTGCCCGTATCGAATGTCACTACTTCACCAACAATGCATTCCTTGAACCCAACCAGCTGATTCGCGACATGGGCAAGATCGCCCATTTGCCTGGCGTGATCGTCCACGGTCGCTATGACGTGATCTGCCCGCTGGACAATGCCTGGGAACTGCATCAGAACTGGCCGAACAGTGAATTGCAGGTGATCCGTGACGCCGGCCATGCCGCTTCCGAACCTGGCATTACTGACGCACTGGTTCGCGCCGCCGATCTGATGGCCCATCGTATGCTCGACCTGGCCCCTGAAGAAGCATGAAGGGCCTGCTGCAGCGTGTGCGTGGCGCGCGAGTCGAGGTAGCGGGGGAAGTGGTGGGTGCCGTCGATCAGGGATTGCTGGTACTGGTGGCGATTGAGCCCGAGGATACTCGGGCGAGCGCCGACAAACTTTTGCAGAAACTGCTTAACTATCGTGTGTTCAGTGACGCCGAGGGCAAGATGAATCTGTCCCTGGCGGATGTAGGCGGTGGGTTACTGCTGGTCTCACAGTTCACCCTGGCCGCCGATACCAGGAACGGGTTGCGTCCGAGTTTTTCGACTGCTGCCCCTCCGGCCTTGGGCGAGGAGCTTTTCGACTATTTATTAGGTAAGGCGAAACAGGTGCATGGCACTGTGGCATCAGGTAGATTCGGCGCGGATATGCAGGTGCACCTGGTCAATGACGGCCCGGTAACCTTCCTGTTACAGACCTGAAAGCGCTTGAAACATGTTTTTAAGGGCATTTCGACTGTAAACAGGCGTTTTTCGCGATAAATACTTTGTTACCCCTGATGCGTTGTAACGCGGCCTACTAGATAATCGCGCGCTACGGGGATCAGCGTTCGTTGGTCCATTTTGACTTAGGTAGAGACTTGTCCTGAACCTCTTGGGGAATCATTTAGCCCCATAGGAGTCGGAACAATGCTCGCCAACTTGGCAAGAGTGGTCTGTAGGGTCGGTTTTTCCATGCCGCATTCCCCACAGGCACTTTAACTGGCCGTTGGTTTTTTGATCTGTTTTCGGCGAGGGTTGCTCGTGATTGTTAGTCCCTGTAATGCAAAATTGTCTGCCAAACGGTTACGAAGCGCTCTGGTAGCGGGCTCTGCACTGCTCTGCCTGCTCAGCGCCGGTCAGCTTTGGGCATTCAATCTGGATGATGTATCGGTCAAGGCAAAAGAGCTGGCCGGGCAGAAATACGAAGCTCCGCGCAGTAACCTGCCGAACGAGTTCCGCGAGATGAAATTCGCGGACTATCAAAAAATCCGCTTCCTGACTGAAAAAGCCGAGTGGGCCGATCAGAAGACGCCGTTCAAGCTGTCGTTCTATCACCAGGGTATGCATTTCGATACGCCGGTGAAAATCAACGAAATCACAGCCAGCACCGTCGAAGAGATCAAATACGACCCAAGTCGTTTCGATTTCGGCGATGTGAAGTTCGATCCTAAAGCCACCGAACAACTGGGTTATGCCGGTTTCCGTGTGCTGTACCCGATCAACAAGGCTGACAAGCAAGACGAAATCATGACCATGCTCGGCGCGAGCTACTTCCGCGTTGTCGGCAAGGGTCACACCTATGGCTTGTCCGCTCGCGGCATGGCCATCGATACCGCTTTGCCGTCCGGCGAAGAATTCCCGCGTTTCACCGAGTTCTGGATTCAACAGCCAAAACCGGGTGACAAGCACCTGGTGATCTTCGCGCTGCTGGATTCGCCTCGCGCTACCGGTGCCTATCGCCTGACCCTGCGTCCGGGCAGCGACACCGTTGTCGACGTCAAGGCCAAGATGTTCCTGCGTGACAAGGTCACCAAGCTTGGCGTTGCGCCGCTGACCAGCATGTTCCTGTTCGGCGCCAATCAGCCGTCGAAGGTGCTGAACTACCGTCGCGAACTGCACGACTCCAGCGGTCTGTCGATCCATGCCGGCAATGGCGAGTGGATCTGGCGTCCACTGAACAATCCGAAACACTTGTCGGTGAGCAATTTCTCGATCGAGAACCCGCGTGGTTTCGGCCTGCTGCAACGTGGTCGTGACTTCAGCCACTACGAAGACCTCGACGACCGCTACGACAAGCGCCCAAGTGCCTGGATCGAACCAAAAGGCGATTGGGGCAAGGGCTCCGTCGATCTGGTAGAGATTCCGACTGCCGACGAAACCAACGACAATATCGTTGCGTTCTGGAGCCCGGAAAAACTGCCTGAACCAGGCCAGCCGCTGGAAGTCGCTTATCGCATGCACTGGACCATCGACGAAGCCGCGCTTCACGCACCGGACAGCGCCTGGGTTCAACAGACCCTGCGTTCCACGGGTGACGTGAAACAGTCCAACCTGATTCGTCAGCCGGACGGCAGCGTGGCTTATCTGGTGGACTTCGAAGGCCCGTCCCTTGCGGTATTGCCGGAAGCTACGGAAGTTCGTAGCCAGGTCAGCGTTGGCGAAAATGCCGAGCTGGTCGAGAACAGCGTACGTTACAACCCTGAAACCAAGGGCTGGCGCCTGACGCTGCGGATGAAAATCAAGGACCCGAGCAAGCCTACCGAGATGCGTGCTGCACTGGTCAAGAACGCCGTGACTGCCGACCTGGCCAAGACATCGTCGCCAGCCTCCAACTCTTCCGTCGCCAAGGCTGACAAGATCGCCGCTCGGCAGCAGGAGAAGCTGGCCAAGGAAGCGAAGGAAACCAAGCAAGCCGAGGCCAAGCAGGTTGAAGCCAAGCCGGCCGAAGCCAAGCCAGTCGCAGATTCCAAGGACAAGGACAACAAAGACGCCAAGCAGCCAGTCGCTGCCGAAGCGGTCCCAGCCACACCGGAATCGGTACCGACTGAAGAAGTCCTGACCGAGACCTGGAGCTATCAGTTGCCTGCCGATGAGTAATTCTCAAGTACAGCCAGAGACTCTTGCCGAGTATCTGGCGCATCTGCCGATGACCGACCAGCAGCGCGCGGAACTTGCGGGTTGCCAGTCTTTCAGCGAATTGCATGAGCGCCTTTCGTCCTCGACATTCGACGCGCCGACCGAGGCTGCTCAAGCTTCGGTGGGTCGTCGCCTGACCCTGAACACTGCCGAAGAACTGGCCGACGCTGAAATGCTGATGCTCGACGCCAGCGGCCGGGTTTGCCTGCGGGCGACCCCGCCGATTCGTCGGACCAAAGTCGTGCCGGAGCCGTGGCGCACCAATATTCTGGTGCGTGGCTGGCGTCGCCTGACCGGTCGCACCAATCCGCCGGCCCCGCCCAAGGATGAAAATGTGCTGCCGGCGGCTCGCTGGCGCACCGTCGGTTCGATCCGTCGCTACATTCTGTTGGTACTGATGCTCGGCCAGACCATCGTTGCCGGCTGGTACATGAAAGGCATCATGCCGTACCAGGGCTGGTCGTTCGTCGACCTGAACGAAGTGCTGCATCAACCGCTGTCGCAAACGGCTACTCAAGTGCTGCCGTACGCGCTGCAAACCAGCATCCTGATTTTGTTCGGGATTCTGTTCTGCTGGGTATCGGCTGGTTTCTGGACTGCGCTGATGGGCTTCCTCGAGTTGCTCACCGGCCATGACAAATACCGTATATCGGGTAAAAGCGCCGGTAACGAGCCGATCCCCAAGAACGCGCGCACCGCTCTGGTGATGCCGATCTGCAACGAAGATGTGCCGCGAGTGTTTGCCGGTCTGCGGGCGACCTTCGAGTCGGTCGCGGCCACGGGTGACCTGGATCGCTTCGACTTCTTTGTCCTCAGTGACAGTAACGACGCCGATATCTGCGTCGCCGAACAACAAGCCTGGCTGGACGTCTGCCGTGAAGCCAAGGGCTTCGGCAAGATTTTCTATCGCCGCCGTCGCCGTCGCGTCAAGCGCAAGAGCGGTAATCTCGACGACTTCTGCCGTCGTTGGGGCGGTGATTACAAGTACATGGTGGTGCTCGACGCGGACTCCGTGATGAGCGGCGATTGCCTAACCAGTCTGGTGCGCTTGATGGAAGCCACTCCGGACGCCGGGATCATCCAGACCGCGCCGCGCGCATCTGGCATGGACACGCTGTATGCCCGCATGCAGCAGTTCGCTACCCGGGTGTACGGTCCGCTGTTTACCGCTGGTCTGCACTTCTGGCAGTTGGGCGAATCCCACTACTGGGGTCACAACGCGATCATCCGCATGAAGCCGTTCATCGAGCACTGCGCCCTGGCGCCGTTGCCCGGTAAAGGCGCGTTTGCCGGTGCAATTCTGTCCCACGACTTCGTTGAAGCAGCGCTGATGCGCCGTGCCGGCTGGGGCGTGTGGATTGCCTACGACTTGCCGGGCAGCTACGAAGAATTGCCGCCGAACCTGCTGGACGAACTCAAGCGTGACCGTCGCTGGTGTCACGGCAACTTGATGAACTTCCGGCTGTTCTTGGTAAAAGGCATGCACCCGGTGCACCGTGCGGTGTTCCTGACGGGTGTGATGTCTTACCTGTCGGCACCGTTGTGGTTCTTCTTCCTCGTGCTGTCGACGGCGCTGCTGGCGACCAACACGCTGATGGAGCCGCAGTACTTCCTGGAGCCACGTCAGCTCTATCCGCTGTGGCCACAATGGCACCCGGACAAGGCGATCGCGCTGTTCTCGACCACCGTCGTGCTGCTGTTCCTGCCGAAGTTGTTGAGCATCATCCTGATCTGGGCCAAGGGCGCGAAAGAGTTCGGTGGCAAGTTCAAGGTGACGATGTCGATGCTGCTGGAGATGCTGTTCTCCATGCTGCTGGCGCCGGTACGGATGATTTTCCACACCCGCTTCGTGCTCGCCGCATTTCTCGGCTGGGCCGCGACCTGGAACTCGCCGCAACGTGACGACGACTCCACGCCGTGGAGCGAAGCGGTCAAGCGCCACGGTCCGCAAACCTTGCTGGGCTTCTTCTGGGCCCTGCTGGTGATCTGGCTGAACCCGAGCTTCCTCTGGTGGCTGGTGCCGATCGTCGGTTCGTTGATGCTGTCGATTCCGGTGTCGGTGATCTCCAGTCGAGTCGGCCTGGGCCTCAAGTCCCGTGACGAAAGCCTGTTCCTGATCCCTGAGGAATACAATCCGCCACAGGCGTTGGTGGCGACCGACCAGTACACCCATGAAAACCGTTGGCATGCGCTGAACGACGGCTTCGTCCGGGCAGTGGTCGATCCACAGCAGAATGCCTTGGCATGCTCGCTGGCGACTTCACGCCACCGTGAGGCCGAGCCGATCGAGTGGCTGCGGATCGAACGGGTGCGTCATGCGCTGAAAGTCGGGCCAGAGGGTCTGAGCAACGATGAGCGGGTGCAACTGCTCAGTGACCCGGTAGCGCTGGGTCGCCTGCATGAGCAGGTCTGGAACGAAGCCCACCCCGAGTGGCTGCAAGCGTGGCGTAAATCGGTGAAAGCCGATCCCCATGCGCCGCTGTTGCCGCTCAAACCGCTGAGTGTGCAGCCTCAGTTGGCCTGACAAAAAACCCCGCGAAAGCGGGGTTTTTTTTGCGCTGATGATCGGCATCAGGCAGTAAATCCTTCAAGGACATGGAATAAGGCTCGATCGGTTCAACCGCGTCGCTCCCATCGCCAGCAGGCTGGCTCCCACAGGGGATTTGTGTACGCCACAGATCCAGTGTGGGAACCAGCCTGCTGGCGATGACGGTCTTCCTGGCGACATAGCTTTCGGATTTTGCTAAACCCATGAAACAGAAAAAAGCCCAATGGCCGAATTCTTCGATGCACCGAAGGATCCGCGGGCGCAGGCCTTCTTGCGCCAGGTTCTCTGACCTCAGTGCCTGTTCGATCGCTTTCGCGAGCAAGCCCGCTCCCACATTGGCTTTGTGATCGACACATATCCCCTGTGGGAGCGGGCTTGCTCGCGAAGGTCTCACCTCGGTCCTGTGCGAACCGAGGCATTCACATCACCTCAAACCTTGAACCTGCCCACCAGCATCTGCAGATGCGTCCCCAACCGTGCCAGTTCAACGCTGGACGCCGCGGTCTCTTCACTGGCTGCCGAGGTCTGCTCGGAGACGTCGCGCACGTTCAGCACGCTGCGGTTGATCTCTTCGGCCACGGCGCTCTGCTGCTCGGCCGCCGCTGCAATCTGCTGGTTCATCGACTGAATCGCCGACACCGTGCGAGTGATGCTTTCCAGCGAGCCACCGGCGCGGCGGGTCAGTTCGACGCTGCTGTCGGTCAGGCTGCGGCTGTTGTCCATGATGGTCGCCACTTGCTGGGTGCCGGTTTGCAGGCCGACGATCAGCTCTTCAATTTCTTCGGTGGACTTCTGGGTACGCTGGGCCAGGCTGCGGACTTCGTCGGCGACCACTGCAAAACCGCGTCCGGCCTCACCGGCACGGGCGGCCTCGATGGCGGCGTTGAGCGCCAGCAAGTTGGTTTGCTGGGCCACGGATTTGATTACGTCGAGTACGCTGCCGATCTTGTCGCTTTCGCGTTTGAGATGCCCCATGGCCTCGGTGGAGTGGCCGACTTCCTTGGCCAGGCGCTCGATCTGGGCGATGGCTTCACCGACCACTTTGTCACCTTCGCGGGCCTGCTGGTCAGCGGCGACGGCGGCTTCGGACGCTTCTTCGGCGTTACGCGCAACTTCCTGCACGGTGGCGGTCATTTCGTTCATGGCGGTGGCCACCTGGTCGGTCTCGACCTTCTGGCTGTTGACCCCGGCGCTGGTCTGCTCGGTGACTGCCGACAGTTCTTCGGCAGCGTTGGCGATTTGTGTGACGCCGTCGCCGATGCCACCGATCAATTCGCGCAGGCCCAGGGTCATGCTCTGCATGGCGCGCTGTAGCTGGCCGAGTTCATCCTGACGCTCAGAGATCAGGTTTTGGGTCAGGTCGCCGGCAGCAACACGCTCCGCTACCTTGAGGGTCTGGCTCAGGGGGATCACGATCTGGCGGGTGATGGCCCACGCGGCAAGGATGCCGAAGGCCAGTGCCAGGGCGGTGGCCAGCAGCAGCAGGTTTTTGGCGTGCGCGGCGTCGGTGTCGCGGACGATGGTTTGCGACGCGGTGAGTTTTTTGCTGACATCGAGCAGGAGATCGCCTTGCACGGCCATGCGCTTAAGCGCGGCAGCGCTGGCCACCTGAGAGTCGCGGAACTGGCTGACAGCGGCGCGATAGGCTTTGAGTGAGTCAGTGGCCTGCTGCAGGTTGGCGATGTGCTGTTCCGGCAGTTTGGAGGGCAGGCTTTCGAGGTTTTTCAGCGCGTTGTCGATGGCGTCCAGCGCCGGTTGCTCGGCCTCGGTCTTGCCGCTGTAGGTGTAACCGCGCACCTGGAAGCGCGCTTGCTGGATCAGTTTGCTCAGGTCGATCACGCTGTTGAAATCGGCGACGCTGTCACCTTGCAGCATGGATTTTTCGACGTCGGCGACACGGGCCACGGCGTTGTCGGCAGTGGCGCCGAGTTTGCTGCGGGCGTCTTCGCGGTGGGCGCCAGCCTGGGTCATGGCGGTGAAGGCTTGTTTGTACTCACTGACGGCGGCCAGTTGCTGGTCAATCATGGCCACGTCGGCCGGTTGTTCTATTAACGTGCGTGCGGTTTTCAGACCGGTATCGAGTTGGCCGAGCAGGTCGTTGACCGCCCCGGGGCCTTGGTCGCCGCGACGCATTTCGTAATCCAGACGGGCCAGGCGCAGGTCTTTGGTCAGGTCATTGAGGCTGGCAATAAACCCCAGCTTGTCACCGCGACTCATCACGCCGCTCAGGCCGGTCCAACCGGTGAAGGTGATCAACAAGGTAAGCAGCAGCACCAGACCGAAGCCGACACTCAGTTTGCGATTGACGCTGACGTTCCCCAGTTTCTCGGCTAGCCATCGGTACATGCTGCAACTCCCTCGAACCATTTGTTGGTTTTATGGGAACTGTGTCGGCTGGCAGCCGGGAATCTGTAGGTGCTACCCAATGTTCATGGAGGGGTAAATACCTGTGGCGAGGGGGCTTGCCCCCGTTTGGGCGCGAAGCGGCCACCTTTTTCCCCCAGCCAGACCACGCCGACCGGTTTACGACTGCTTCGCAGCCGAACGGGGGCAAGCCCCCTCGCCACAAGCCTTAGAACAGGCGGGCGAGCAGCGCGGTGACGGCGGTTTCGACCCGCAGGATGCGGTCGCCGAGTTGCACCGGTTGCAGGCCGGACTTGCCGAGCAGCTCGATTTCGTAAGGAATCCAGCCACCTTCGGGGCCGATGGCCAGGGTCACCGGTTCGTCCAGGCCACGAGGGCAGGGCGGGTAATTGCCGGGGTGGCCGACGAGGCCGAGGGTGCCCTCGGTGATCGCCGGCAGACGGTCCTCGACGAACGGCTTGAAGCGCTTCTCGATGACGATTTCCGGCAGCACGCTGTCTCGGGCCTGTTCGAGGCCGAGGATCAACTGCTCGCGAATCGCCTCGGGTTCCAGGAACGGCGTTTGCCAGAAGCTCTTCTCGACGCGATAGCTGTTCACCAGAATGATTCGTGGCACACCCATGGCCGCCACGGTCTGGAACACCCTACGGAGCATTTTCGGCCGTGGCAGGGCCAGTACCAGGGTCAGCGGCAGCTTGGCCGGTGGTGGCTGGTCGAGGGTGACGCGCAGTTCGGCTTCATCGGCGTCCAGGCGCAGCAGTTCGGCCGAGCCCATCAGCCCGCCGACACGCCCGACCCGCAGGCTGTCGCCGACAACCGAACGGTGGACTTCCTGCATGTGCGTCAACCGGCGATCACGCAGGATCACTCGGTCGGCCGCAATGAAGTCGGCCTCTTCGAGAAGCAGCAGGTTCACGGTTGAGTCGCTGGTGGCTGGTCGTTGGGGTCGTCGGCCGGTTGGTCGTCAGGGTGCTCGCCGCGCTTGCTGATCAGGCCGCCGAACAGGATGCCGATTTCAAACAGCAGCCACATCGGTATCGCCAACAGTGTCTGCGAGAAGATGTCCGGTGGTGTCAGGATCATGCCGACCACAAAGCAGCCGATGATCACGTACGGACGGATTTTCTTCAGGTAAGCGACGTTGACCACGCCGATCCACACCAGCAGCACTACGGCTACCGGAATCTCGAACGCCACGCCGAAGGCGAAGAACAGCGTCATGACGAAGTCGAGGTAGCTGCTGATGTCGGTCATCATTTCCACGCCGGCCGGGGTGGCGGCGGCGAAGAATTTGAAGATCAGCGGGAACACCAGGTAATAGGCGAACGCCATGCCGGTATAGAACAGCAGGATGCTGGACACCAGCAGCGGCACCGCAATGCGTTTCTCATGCTTGTACAGGCCTGGCGCGATAAAGCCCCAGATCTGATGCAGGATCACCGGGATCGCCAGGAACAGCGAGACCATCATCGTCAGCTTCAGCGGCGTCAGGAACGGCGACGACACATCGGTGGCGATCATCGTCGCGCCCACAGGCAGGTATTGCCGCAGCGGCGTGGAGACGAAGGTGTAGATCTGCTGGGTGAAGGCAAACAACCCGGCGAAGATGATGAAGATCGCCGCTACACAGCGCAGCAGGCGGGTACGCAACTCGGTGAGGTGCGAAACCAGCGGCATGTGCTGGTCGTTTTCGGGGAGATCGCTCATGGGGCTCGCGGCGGCAAAGTGGTGTCGTGAGGAGCCGGCGTTGTCGGCGCGGCGGCAGGAGCAACTGGTTCAGCCGGGGTGGTTGCAACAACGGGCGCAGGTTCAGCGGCTGCTACAACAGGTGCAGGTTCGGCAGCGGCCGGAGCATGAATCGTCTGCTCCGCCACAGGCTCAACCGGCTGAACCGGCGTGGCCTCCTGCTGAGTCGGCGTGAAAATCTTCCGCGCCTCCTGCTCCAGCGACAGAATGTGCTCGTTGTGCAGCTGCCGACGAATCTCGTCGGCACCGATTTCACGTTCAACTTCCTGTTTGATCGCGTTGAAGCTGCGCTTCAGGCGGCCGACCCACAGGCCGGCGGTGCGCGCAGCACCCGGCAGACGCTCGGGACCCAGCACCAGCAGGGCCACGAGGCCGACGAGCAGCAGTTCAGAGAAGCTGATACCAAACATTAGTCAGTGCTCACACGTCTTTGCGGATCGGCTCTTCGACTTTTTGCGCCTGCACGTCGATGGTGTGCGGCTGGTTCACGGACTGTGTGGTCTGTGGTTGAGCTGGCGGAACCGGTTGCGCCGGGGTCGCTGTCGGGTCGGCCGGTTTCTCGTCGTCGTTCATGGCTTTACGAAAGCCCTTGATCGACTCGCCCACGTCAGTGCCGAGGTTTTTCAGTTTCTTGGTGCCGAACACCAGCACGACAACAACCAGGATGACGACCCAGTGTTTCCAGTCAAAAATGCCCATGTCGCTGCTCCTCTCTAATAGTTGTTCAGGCGGACGGACGCGAGGCTTTCTCGACGTGTCCGGACAGACCGAAACGACGGTCCAATTCATCGAGCACAGCCTGAGGATGCTGTCCCAGTTGGGCGAGCATGACCATGCTGTGGAACCACAAATCGGCGGTTTCGTAGATCACATCGCTGCAGTCACCGCTGATGGCGGCATCCTTGGCGGCAATGATGGTTTCGACCGACTCTTCGCCGACTTTTTCCAGAATCTTGTTCAAGCCCTTGTGGTAAAGGCTGGCGACATACGAGCTGTCGGCGGCGGCGCCTTTGCGCTCTTCCAGCACCTGGGCCAGACGGGTCAACGTGTCATTCATGGGTGTGTCCTGCGCAGTAGATGGCGTGCGGGTCTTTGAGCACCGGGTCGACGGTTTTCCAGTCGCCGTTCTCGAAGACGCGGTAGAAGCAGCTCTGACGACCGGTATGGCAAGCGATGTCGCCGATCTGCTCGACCATCAGGATGATCACGTCGGCGTCACAGTCCAGGCGCATCTCATGCAGGATTTGCACGTGGCCGGACTCTTCGCCCTTGCGCCACAGCTTGCCACGGGAACGTGACCAGTAAATGGCGCGGTTCTCGGCAGCGGTCAGTTCCAGCGCTTCACGGTTCATCCAGGCCATCATCAGGACGCGCCCGGTCTTGTGATCCTGGGCAATCGCCGGCACCAGGCCGTCGGCGTCCCACTTGATCTCGTCCAGCCAGTTTTTCATCTTTGACTCCGACAGCGGTTCCACACTTCATGAGTAGAACCCAGCGTTGAAACAGTGTGCCAGCGTGCGGGGGCGCTGGCTATCGACGAACGACCAGATACAAACCAACGGCCACCATGATCCCGGCCGGCCAATGCCCCAGCTCGTTCAGCGGCCCGCCGGCAGCGAGTATGGTGCCGCCGGCCAGGTGCGCACAGCCGAGCAGTCGCAGCAGCCAATCGTCCTTGCGGCGGTGCCACGGAGGCGGCGGGTCGTAGGCGTGGGGCTGGGACATGCGCTCGAGCAGATCGCGGGCCATGTTGGCCAGGTGCGGCAGTTGTTCGAACTGGCTCTGCACATTGCCGATCAAGGCTTTGGGGCTGACGCGCTCACGCATCCAGCGTTCGAGGAACGGCTGGGCGGTGTTCCACAAATCGAGGTCCGGGTACAACTGACGGCCCAGGCCTTCGATGTTCAACAGGGTTTTTTGCAGCAACACGAGCTGCGGCTGCACTTCCATGTTGAAGCGCCGGGCGGTCTGGAACAGGCGCATCAGCACCTGGCCGAAAGAAATATCCTTTAACGGTTTTTCGAAGATCGGCTCGCACACGGTGCGGATCGCCGCCTCGAATTCGTTGAGTTTGGTTTCCGCCGGCACCCACCCCGAATCGATGTGCAACTGCGCCACACGACGGTAATCACGCTTGAAGAACGCGAACAGGTTGCGCGCCAGATAGTCCTGGTCTTCCGGGGTCAGGCTGCCGACGATGCCGCAGTCGATCGCAATGTACTGCGGGCTCCACGGGTTCACGGTGCTGACGAAGATGTTGCCGGGGTGCATGTCGGCGTGGAAAAAGCTGTCGCGGAACACCTGGGTGAAGAAGATCTCGACGCCGCGTTCGGCGAGCATTTTCATGTCGGTGCGCTGGTCGGCGAGGGTCGCGAGGTCAGTGACCTGGATGCCGTAGATGCGCTCCATCACCAGCACTTTCGGCCGGCACCAGTCCCAATAGACTTGCGGCACGTAGAGCAGCTCCGAGCCGTCGAAGTTACGTCGCAACTGGCTGGCGTTGGCCGCTTCACGCAACAGGTCGAGTTCGTCGTAGATGGTTTTTTCGTAGTCCTGGACCACGTCCACCGGGTGCAGCAGGCGCGCGTCGGCCGAGAGTTTTTCGGCGGCGCGGGCGAGGATGAACAGCCACGCCAGATCCTGCGCGATGATCGGTTTGAGGCCCGGGCGGATCACCTTGACCACCACTTCTTCACCGGTTTTCAGCTGCGCGGCATGCACTTGCGCCACCGAGGCCGAGGCCAGCGGTTCGACGTCGAAGCGGCTGAAGACTTCGCTGATCTTTTTGCCGAGCTGTTCTTCGATCAGCCTGACCGACACTTGCGAGTCGAACGGCGGTACGCGGTCCTGCAGTTTCATCAGCTCATCGGCGATGTCTTCCGGCAGCAAGTCGCGGCGGGTGGACAGGATTTGCCCGAACTTGATGAAAATCGGTCCCAGGTCCTGCAACGCCAGACGCAATCGCGCGCCGCGGCTCAGGTCCAGCGTCTTGCGCGGGAACCAGCGCCACGGCAGGGCGTAGCGCAACGCCAACAGAAACCACGGCAGTGGCAGGGCGAACAACAGGTCATCGAGGCGGTAGCGAATCACAACGCGCTGGATGCGCAACAAACGGCGGACGGCAAGCAGCTTCATGCGTTATCGCTTGGGTCGAGGGATCGGGAGAGGCGCTCGAAACGCGCCTCGAGACGTTCCAGATCGAGTTTGATCTGGTCCAGTTCACTGAAACGGGCTTCGGCTTCGCGCTGACCGACGAGGGTGCGCGATTCTTCGGCCAGGTACTCGCCAAGGTTCTGATTGAGGCTGGCGAACCCTTGCTGATACCAGCGTGCGCGACTGCGCAGGTGACCGCCGAGCAGTTGCGTGGCGACAGGCCCCAGCCAGCGCGAGAGTTCATACTCCCAGTCCAGTTCAAGGTCCTGAAGGATCGCCGCCAGTTCCAGCAGCACGCCGCTGTCGCCATCGAGTTCGACTTCAGGAGCATGCAGGATCGAAGTCTTGTCCTTGCTCATGGCAAGCTTCAACAGGCTGGAGGCCGGTGCGCGCAAGGTGCAGTCGGCGCCGGTTTCCCACTGGGAAGCCAGCATCAGGCCTTCGTCGCTGGGCAGGATGAACAGTTGCAGCGCCGGGTTGCGGCAGTCGACGGCAATCACCTTGCCACTCAAATGCGCCAGCCGCGGCAACGCCGTGCTGTCGAGACGCAGCACCCGATTCAGACCGAGTTCAACGCTGGCGAGCAGGCCGGCCAGCAACATCAGGGCTTGATGCCACGGTGCAGGGCGACGATGCCTGCGGTCATGTTGTGGTAGGTCACGCGGTCGAAACCGGCCTCGACCATCATCGACTTCAGGGTTTCCTGATTCGGGTGCATGCGGATCGATTCGGCCAGGTAGCGATAGCTTTCCGAGTCGTTGGTGATCAGCTTGCCCATCAACGGCATGAAGGCGAACGAGTAGGCGTCGTAGGCTTTGGACATCAGCGCGTTGGTCGGTTTGGAGAATTCCAGCACCAGCAAACGGCCACCCGGTTTCAGTACGCGCAGCATCGAGCGCAGGGCGTCTTCTTTATGGGTAACGTTGCGCAGGCCGAAAGCGATGGTCACGCAGTCGAAATGGTTATCCGGGAACGGCAGCTTTTCAGCGTCGGCCTGGACGAATTCGACGTTGCCGGCCACACCCAGGTCCAGCAGGCGGTCACGACCGACCTTGAGCATGGATTCGTTGATGTCGGCCAACACGACCTGGCCGGTCGGGCCAACGAGGTGCGAGAACTTCTTGGTCAGGTCGCCCGTGCCGCCGGCGATGTCCAGCACGCGGTTACCGGTGCGAACGCCCGACAGCTCGATCGCGAAACGCTTCCACAGACGGTGCATGCCGCCCGACAGGAGGTCGTTCATCAAGTCGTACTTGGCGGCTACCGAGTGGAATACCTCAGCGACTTTTTCCGCTTTCTGGCTTTCCGGAACGTTTTTGAAGCCGAAGTGAGTGGTGGGTTCGGCATCGCTGCCTTTGCGCTGATCAGTCATATCGCTGTCACCAAAAGAGAATGCGGGACATTCTAATCCCGGTGGCCTGCTTTGTCTTGGCAAGGCTGCAGGTAAGATAGGTAACCACCGGGACGTTTTGCCGCAGTAGCGGTCAAGATGCTTCAGGAAAGTATTCATAAAGCAGGAGTCATTCGATGGCCCGTATTAGTGTTGAGCGTGCCCATGGCCTGGGCAAGGAAGCGGCCCGCGAGAAGGCTGATCTGTTGGCGCAGAAACTGTCCGATCAGTATGGCCTGGAGCCGCAATGGTCCGGCGACACCCTGAACCTCAAGCGTTCCGGTGTGAAAGGCGCGGTGTATGTGGGTGAGGACTCGATCAAGGTCGATGTCGAACTGGGTCTGTTGATGTCGGCCATGAGCGGCACCATCAAATCGGAAATCGAAAAGGCCCTCGATAAAGCGTTGGCCTGATTGAAATCCCTTCCTCTGTGGGAGTGGGCCTGCTCGCGATAGCGGTCCATCAGTCAACATTGATTTCGACTGATAGACCGCTATCGCGAGCAGGCTCACTCCTACATTTGTTTTGTGGTGTTCCCGACCTTTTATGTCAGTTGTTAGGGTGCCGTTTCTAATTATTCTCACTACTTTGTGCCTGAGCCCGACGCTTTCGCGGGCAGTTCCTCAAACCTTCTGCGCGTGAGGTGCACCATGGCCAAAGTTATTTTGAAGAAAAAAATCGACGCTTCGACGACTGCTCTGAGCGACGTTAAATCTTATGCCCGCAAGATCTGGCTGGCAGGCCTGGGTGCCTACACCAAGGTCGGCCAAGAGGGCAGCGAGTACTTTCAAGAGTTGGTAAAGGCTGGTCAAACTGTTGAAAAGAAAGGCAAAAAAGTAGTTGCCGAGAAGCTTGAAGCGGCCAATGCCGAGATCGATGAAGCCAAGAGTGAAGTGAGCACTTTCAAAGGCAAGGTCGAACTTCAACTCGACAAGGTCGAGAAGGCTTTTGACTCGCGTGTCGCAAGTACCTTGAATCGTATCGGCATTCCGTCTAAACATGACGTTGAGACACTCTCTGCCAAGCTCGATGAGCTGACGGCATTGCTCGAACGCGTCGCGCGTAAATCTTAAGGAGAACGGGATGGCTGGTAAAAAGAACACCGAAAAAGAAGGCAGCTCGTGGATTGGGAAAGTCGAAGACTACTCCCGCAAAATCTGGCTGGCTGGTTTAGGCGTGTACTCGAAGATCGACACTGACGGCAGCAAGCTCTTCGATGCATTGGTTAAAGACGGCGAGAAAGCCGAGAAGCTCACCAAGAGCGCTGTCGGCAAAAAAGTCGATGCTGCCAAGGACTCTGCTACGTCGGCCAAGTCGCGCATCAGCGGTGTGAAAGATCGCGCACTGGGCAAGTGGGATGAGCTGGAAGGGGCTTTCGACAAGCGTCTGAACAGCGCCATTTCGCGCCTGGGTGTACCGAGCCGCAATGAAGTCAAGGCACTGCACAGCAAGGTCGATACCCTGACCAAGCAAATCGAAAAACTCACCGGTGCCAAGGTAGCGCCTGTTGCGGCGAAAACCGCGGCGGCCAAACCTGCAGCCAAGTCCGCTGCCAAGCCACTGGCTAAAGCTGCCGCTAAACCGGCTGCCAAACCAGCGGCCAAAACTGCCGCAGCGAAACCTGCAGCGGCCAAGGCAGCAGCAAAACCAGCCGCTAAACCGGCTGCCAAAACTGCAGCGGCCAAACCCGCTACCAAGCCAGCGGCCAAACCTGCCGCAGCGAAGAAGCCAGCGGTGAAAAAGCCGGCAGCGCCGAAAGCCGCTGCACCAAAACCAGCAGCGGCTGCCGCCAAACCGGCAACCCCGGCCCCGGTCAGTGCATCGAACTCCGCAACTGCGCCGACCCCTGCTGCAACCCCGACTGTCGCGCCAGCTCCTTCGACGCCAACCAGTCAGTCCTGATTCCAGGGCTCAAGAAAACGCCCGGCCTGAAAAGGTCGGGCGTTTTTTTGTGCACAGATTAATGAACACCACAGATCCACTGTGGGAGCGAGCCTGCTCCGGGCGGCGTTCCGACGATGGCGGAGTGTCAGTCGATATTAATGTTGGCTGACACGCCGCCATCCTCGGAACGCCGCCCGGAGCAGGCTCGCTCCTACAGGGTTACTCGTGTTCTTCGAGGTATTGAAGGGCCATTTGCTCCGTCGCGACCTTGATCGGCGGCAACAGATGCGGCGCCACCAGCATCATGATCTGGTACACCACCAATCTCACCTCGCCCTCGCGATCAAGAATCCGCTGATAGTCCAGCGAGAACAGCAGCGTCATGGTGATCTGTTCCACCAACTGCCCCAACGCCTGGGTATCGCTGACCAATTGCCCCTGAGCCTTCAATCGAGCGAGCAACGAAGCCAGTGTGCGCTTCAGCGCATTGAGCAGGTTGCGTATGCCCTTGGCCAGTTTCGGCAAGCGCCCGGCGAGGTTCGACAGGTCCTGGAACAGAAACCGGTAATGGGCCAGGCGTTCGACGATCAGGTGCAGGAACAACCAGTAATCTTCCGGTGCCAGTTCCACATCGGCCGGGGGATCGAGCAGGGGCGCCAGTTCGGCCTGGAAGCGCTCGAACAGTCCGAGAATCAACGGCTCCTTGCCGTGGAAGTGGTAGTAGAGGTTGCCCGGGCTGATGCCCATTTCGTTGGCCACTTCCATGGTGGAGACGTTCGGCTCGCCCTTGTGATTGAACAACTGCAAAGCACACTCGAGAATCCGGTCGCGGGTTTTCATCCAGTCTTCTTAATGGTTCGTTGAACGTCAGCGCACACGCACGTAAGTACCGGGTGCTGCCTCCATCGGTGGATAGTTCTGGTTGCCAAGCACCATGCGGGTCTCTTTTTGCGCACCTGAACGTTCTTGAATCCAGCCCAGCCATTGGGTCCACCAACTGCCATCGACTTGCTTGGCGTCGTAATACCAGGCCCGTGGGTCAGAGCTCAGCTTCGTGCTCTCGACGAAGTGGGCTTTCGGGTTTGAGGGTGGGTTGAGAATGCTCTGCACATGACCGCTGTTGGACAACACGAAGCGCCGCTCGCCACCCAGCAGCAGGGTCGAGCGATACACCGCATCCCACGGGGTGATGTGGTCGTTGATGCCGGCGACGCTGAAACTGTCGACGGTAACTTTCTGCAAATCGATCGGCGTGCCGCACACTTCCAGACCACCCGGATGACTCAGCGGGTTGTGTTTGAAGAAGTCCAGCAAGTCGCCGTGCAAGGCTGCCGGCAAACGTGTGTTGTCGTTGTTCCAGTAGAGGATGTCGAACGCCGGAGGTTCTTTGCCCAACAGGTAGTTGTTAACGAAATAGCTCCAGATCAAATCGTTGGGGCGCATCCAGGCGAAGACCTTGGCCATGTCGCGGCCGTCCAGCACGCCTTTCTGATAGGAGCGACGCTTGGCCGCTTCAAGCGTCTGTTCGTCGGCGAAGAGGGTCGCAGGCGAGTCCATCTGGCTGTCGAGCAGGCTCACGAGATAGGTCGCGCTGGACACTCGCCGCAATTGTCGCTTGGCCTGCAAATGGCCTTGCAGGGCGGCAATGGTCAGCCCGCCCGCGCAGGCGCCCATCAGGTTGACCTCGCGAGCGCCGGTGATTGCCCGGCACACATTCATCGCTTCTTCGACGGCTTCGACGTACGTCGACAGCCCCCATTCGCGATGACGCACATCCGGATTGCGCCAGCTGATCATGAAGGTTTGCAGGCCGTTCTTCAGGGCGAACTGGACGAAGCTGTTGTGCGGGCTCAGGTCGAAAATGTAGTACTTGTTGATCTGTGGCGGCACTACCAGCAGCGGTTTGGAATACTGCTTTTCGCCCATGGGCTTGTACTGGATCAACTCCAGCAGCTCATTGCGAAACACCACGGAGCCCGTAGTGGTGGCGACTGTTTTGCCGACTTCGAAAGCTTGCTTGGTGACTTGTCTGGGCAGGCCGTCGTTGTGAAGTAAGTCATCGACCAGGTGGCTGATGCCTCGCACCAGGCTGTTGCCGCCGGAGTTGAAGATCTCCTTGATCGCCAGCGGATTAAGCAGGCTGTTGGACGGTGCCATGGCGTCGTTGAGCAAGGCGAACGCGAAGTGCGCGCGGGCGCGATCGTCCGGGGTCATGTTGCTCTCGTCGATCCAGTGTTTGACCTGCTTCTGCCAGCTCAGGTAAGCCTGCAAACTGCGGCGATAAAAAGGATTGAGGCTCCACGCCGGGTCGGCAAAGCGATTGTCCTGCGGATTGGTCGGGTGCAAGGTTTCGCCCAGCAGTACGCGGCCCAGTTGACCGCCCAGCTTCAAGGCGTGTCGGGCGGTGTGCACCGGGTTGCGCAATCCATGGGCGGCCACGCTGCGCAGGGTGGAAAACAGATCCCGACCACGCAGACCGGTAATTGCACTCTGCGCATTAATGAACGCGGCGGGAGTGGATAAAAATTCCCTCGCTGGTTTTTCGCGCATGAATCAACACTCCTTCGTCTTCAGGCCAAATACAGATACACCGAACCAGAACACCATAGACGCTGTTGCGGGTTGTTGCGCGGCGCTGCGTCTTCCCGACCCCTTTTTGTAACAAAAGCCAGGGCCGATTAGCCGCCCAATGGCGCCGGATGCGGATGCATCACGGCACGCTGACGTTCTTCCTGGAGAAACTTCATGATGATCGGTGCCACTGCTTCGGCCCGGGTAATCAAGAACAGATGCCCGTCATCGATGATGTGCAACTGGGCGTTGGGAATCCGCCAGGCCAGTAAGCGCATGTTGACCAACGGGATCAGCGGATCGTCGTCACCAGCCAGGACCAGGGTTGGCTGGTGGATCTTGTGCAACCAGTGAATGCTGGTCCAGCCGAGGCCGGCGAACAGCTGCCAGTAGTAACCGAGCTTGCCTGCCGAGCGGACCTTGGCGGCATGGCTGGCGGCCAGGGTCGGATCGCGACGGAACGCACCGCCATAGATCATCGGCGCAATACGGATCACGTGGGATGGCTGGATATAGCGTCGTGGGCTGGCCATCATCCACAGGACTTTCGGCTTGCCCGGCACCATCACCGTGCCAGCCGCCGTGGCCGCCAGAACGAGTTTCTTGCAGCGCTCGGGATAGTCGTAGGCGAACTGCTGTGCCAGGGCGCCACCCCACGACACGCCAATCACGTTGACTTGCCCGTAGTCGAGATAGTCGAGCATCCGCGCCGTGAGTTTCGCCAGGCCCGGAAAGCGATACGGTTGCCTTGGCGTCGACGAACCGCCGACACCAGGAACGTCGAAGGCGATGACCTCAAGGTCCGGGTCCAACGCCGCGACGAACGGAAACACCAGCTCCAGGTTGGCGCCGATGCCGTTGAAAATCAGCAAGGGCGTCAAGTGAGGCTTGCCGGGGCGTACCGCCGTGCGGAGGGTCTGGCCATCCAGGTCGACGGTACGAAATATGAACGGTTGCGGCATGCTTCAAGCCCTGTGGGGTCACTCTCTCAATTTCACCCCCGATCCCCTGTAGGAGCGCGCTTGTGTGGCGAGGGGATTTAGCGACGTATCGCTAAATCCCCTCGCCACACAAGCTCGCTCCCACAGGGGAGCGAGGTGTGTCAGTTACCGCTCATGCACATACGTGCCTGGTGCAGCTTCACCTGCTGGATAAGCCTTGTTGCCCAATTTCGTCGGGGACTTTTTCAGCTCGCCCGAACGCTCGGCTTGCCACGCCTGCCAGTGCAGCCACCAGGAATCGGTGTGCTTGGTGGAATTTTCTTGCCACTCCTCGGCCTTGACCGGCATTTCGGAGCTGGTCATGTAGCGCGATTTCGGATTGCCCGGCGGGTTCAGAATGCTCTGGATATGCCCGCTGCTGGACAGCACGAACTCAACCTTGCCACCGAACAGTTGCGCCGACTTGTAGCAGGACTTCCACGGAGTGATGTGGTCGTTGGTTCCGGCCAGGGAGTAGATGTCGGCAGTGACCTGCTTCAGATTGATCGGCGTGCCGCACACTTCCAGTGCATCAGGACGGATCAGTGGGTTGGTCTTGAACATCTCGATCAGGTCGCCGTGGAACGCGGCGGGCAACCGTGTGGTGTCGTTGTTCCAGAACAGGATGTCGAACACCGGCGGCTCGTTGCCCAGCAGGTAGTTGTTGACCCAGTAGTTCCAGATCAGGTCGTTGGGGCGCATCCAGGCGAAAACTTTCGCCATGTCGCGGCCTTCCAGTACGCCGGCCTGGTAGGAGTGGCGTTTGGCGGATTCGAGGGTCTGCTCGTCGACGAACAGTGCCACGTCGCTGTCCAGGGTGGTGTCCAGCACGCTGACCAGCAGCGTCAGGGCGTTGACCTTTTTCTCGCCGAGTGCGGCGTAGTGGCCCAGCAAGGCGGTGCAGGTGATGCCGCCGGAACAGGCGCCGAGCATGTTGATGTCTTTGCTGCCGGTGATCGCGGTGACCACGTCGACCGCTTCCTTGAGCGCTTCGATGTAGGTCGACAGACCCCACTCGCGCTGCTCCTTGGTCGGGTTGCGCCAGCTGACGATGAACGTCTGCATGTTGTTGCGCAGGCAGAAGCGCGCCAGGCTCTTGTCCGGGCTCAGGTCGAAAACATAGAACTTGTTGATCTGCGGTGGCACTACCAGCAGCGGGCGCTCGTGGACTTGCTCGGTGGTCGGCCGGTACTGGATCAGTTCCAGCACGTCATTGCGAAACACCACCGCGCCTTCGGTGACGCCCAGGCTCTTGCCGACCTCGAATGCGCCCATGTTGACCTGGCTCGGCATGCCGCCGTTGTGCACCAGGTCCTTGGCCAGATGGGAGAGGCCGTCGAGCAGGCTTTTGCCGCCGGTTTCGAAGAAGCGTTTGACCGCCGCCGGGTTGGCCGCACTGTTGGTCGGGGCCATGGCTTCGGTCATGAGGTTGATCACGAAATGCCCGCGTGCGACGTCCTTGGGCGAGAGGTTGCTTTCGCCGATCCAGTCGTGGAGTTCCTTGCGCCACGCCAGGTAAGTTTGCAAATAACGTTTGTAGAGCGGGTTCTGACTCCAGGCCGGGTCGTGGAAGCGACGGTCATCGCTTGTCGGTTGCAGCGCGGATTTGCCGAACAGCACGTTCTTCAGTTCGATACCGAAATGAGCGACATGCTTTGCACTGTGAATCGGTTGTTTGATGGCCTGGGTCAGCACCATACGGGCAGAGCCCAACAGATCTTTTCTACGCAGTCCAACGACCGGATTCAGCCCCAAGGTATTTTCCGAGGCCTGAACTTTCAGGTCATCGTTATTCTTGTTACTCATCTACGACGCTCCATTGTCCTGAGACGAGTACCTGGGTCCAGCTGTGCAGTCCACAGCCAGTGCCAGGTACTACTGCTCGGGTGACCGTTAATTCTGCATCGCTGCTTTTTAGTTCAGAGAGCACTGCAGGTACCTTGCCAGCTCCATTGGTTACCCGAGTTTAATTTTTTTCGCAAGCAGGCCAATCGTTGACCCGAAAGCGGAGCATTCAAACAGATGGAATTAGAAAATGCCTTCTAATGAGCGAGAGGCCCGAGTTAGAGCATCAGCTTGACGATGGATTCGTTCGGGTCGCGGGTCTTTCCGGCGGCTTTGAGTTCGGCAAGATAATCGTTCCAGAGATCCTCTTGGCGCACGCCCAACTGGTACAGATATTCCCAAGTGAACAGGCCGCTGTCGTGGCCGTCGTCGAAGGTCAATTTCAGTGCGTACTGACCGGCCGGTTCGACCTTGGTCAGGCCTACGCCGATCTTGCCAAATTGCAGGATAGGTTTGCCGTGGCCCTGGACCTCGGCGGAAGGAGAGTGCACGCGCAGGAACTCGGCGGGCAGGTGATGTTCCTCGCCGGACGCATATTTCAGCGACAGGGTTTTCGAGGCTTTGTGCAGTTTGATGTCGGTGGGGAGTTGGGTCGTCATGGGGCCGGTCGTCCGTCTTAATGGAGGCCCTGTGTCGGCGGGTGATCCTGTGGCGAGGGAGCTTGCTCCCGCTCGGCTGCGCAGCAGTCGTAAATCCGGCGAATGGGGTCTTGCTGATAAACCGCATTCGCCGATTTTGGGGCCGCTTCGCGACCCAGCGGGAGCAAGCTCCCTCGCCACAGAAGCCCGCTCACACAGAATGTGACCTACAGGATATAACGGGACAGGTCTTCGTTCTGCGCCAATTCGCCCAAGTGGCTGTTGACGTATTCGGCGTCGATCAGGATCGCCTTTTCGTCGTGGGCGCTGGCCAGATCGCCGGCGCTGAACGACACCTCTTCAAGCAGGCGCTCAAGCAGCGTGTGCAGGCGGCGGGCACCGATGTTCTCGGTCTTCTCGTTGACCTGCCAGGCGATTTCGGCAATGCGCTTGATGCCGTCCGGCTGGAACTCGATCACCAGGCCTTCGGTTTTCAGCAGGGCGCAATACTGCTCGGTGAGCGACGCGTGCGGCTCGCTGAGAATGCGTTCGAAATCTTCAGGCGTCAGCGCCTTGAGTTCGACACGAATCGGCAGGCGACCTTGCAGCTCTGGCACCAGATCGCTCGGCTTGCTCAGGTGGAATGCACCGGACGCGATGAACAGGATGTGGTCGGTCTTGACCATGCCCAGTTTGGTGTTGACGGTGCAGCCTTCGATCAGTGGCAGCAAGTCGCGCTGTACGCCTTCACGGGAGACGTCGACGCCACCGGAATTGCCGCGCTTGGCGACTTTGTCGATTTCGTCGATGAACACGATGCCGTGCTGCTCGACCGCTTCCAGTGCCTTGGCCTTCAACTCTTCTTCGTTGACCAGGCGACCGGCTTCTTCGTCGCGCACCAGTTTCAGCGCTTCCTTGACCTTGATCTTGCGGCTCTTGCGTTTGCCCTTGCCCATATTGGCGAACAGGCTCTGCAACTGGTTGGTCATCTCTTCCATGCCCGGTGGCGCGGAGATATCGACACCGGTCACTTCGGCGACTTCGATTTCGATCTCTTTGTCATCCAGCTGACCTTCGCGCAGGCGCTTGCGGAACAGTTGGCGGGTGTTGGAGTCAGCGGACGATCCGGCGTCTTCGTTGCTGAAACCCATGCGTGCCGGTGGCAGCAGGGCGTCGAGGATGCGATCTTCGGCGGCGTCTTCGGCGCGGTGGCGAACCTTGGTCATTTCCTGTTCGCGCAGCAGCTTGATCGCCGCGTCGGCCAGGTCACGAATGATCGATTCAACGTCGCGGCCGACATAGCCGACTTCGGTGAACTTGGTCGCTTCGACCTTGATGAACGGCGCGTTGGCCAGTTTCGCCAGACGACGGGCAATCTCGGTTTTACCGACACCGGTCGGGCCGATCATCAGGATGTTTTTTGGCGTGACTTCAACGCGCAGCTCTTCAGGCAGCTGCATCCGGCGCCAGCGGTTACGCAGCGCGATGGCGACGGCGCGCTTGGCATCGTCCTGGCCGATGATATGGCGATTGAGTTCGTGGACGATTTCACGGGGAGTCATGGACATAGTATTGGCGGTCCTCAGGTAAAAGTGAGCCGTGGCGTGGTGGCCAAGACAGGCTTACTCAGCGAGGTCCTGCTCCTCAATGGTGAAGGTGTGGTTGGTGAATACACAGATGTCGCCGGCGATGCCGAGGGCGGTTTCGACGATTTCCCGGGCCGACAGGTCGGTTTTCTTCAGCAGCGCGCTGGCGGCAGCCTGGGCGTAACCGCCACCGGAACCCATGGCGATCAGACCTTCTTCAGGTTCGACCACGTCGCCGTTGCCGGTGATGATCAGAGAAGCGTCTTTGTTCGCGACCGCGAGCATGGCCTCGAGGCGGCTGAGGGAGCGGTCAGTGCGCCATTCTTTGGCGAGTTCGACAGCGGCGCGAACCAGGTGGCCCTGATGTTTCTCAAGCTGGCCTTCGAAGCGCTCGAAGAGGGTGAAGGCGTCAGCGGTGGCCCCGGCAAAACCGGCGATCACTTGGCCGTGGTACAGGCGGCGAACTTTCTTCGCGTTGCCTTTCATAACGGTATTGCCCAGAGAAACCTGGCCGTCGCCGCCCATGACGACTTTGCCGTGGCGGCGAACTGAAACGATGGTGGTCAAGGGAGAGTCTCCACGCAGCGGGGCGAAAATGCCTTATGCCAACTCATATGGGGGTGGTGGAGAGGATTTCAACTGCAGGAAGGGAGAGGGGACGAGCGGTGTGTCAGTGGCAAAGAAGGGGACGGGTGAGTTCCTGTGGCGAGGGAGCTTGCTCCCGCTCGGCTGCGAAGCAGTCGTAAACCCAGCCTCCGCGGTCCGTCTGACGGATCGCGGTGGCCGGATTTGGGAGTGCTGCGCACTCCAGCGGGAGCAAGCTCCCTCGCCACAAAAGCAGGCTGTTTATTGATCGTTCCCACGCTCTGCGTGGGAATGCCTCAAGGGACGCTCCGCGTTCCAGCTCTGGAAAGGACGCGGAGCGTCCCGGGCTGCATTCCTTTGCTGCGCGTGGGAACGATCATGAAGGGTTAGCGGCTTTGGCGTTGTTGTAACAACAGGTTGCTGAACCCGCTGCCAGCCAGTTGTTTCTGGGCGGTGGTCAGTTGTTCGCGATTACTGAACGGACCAACCAGCACTCGATACCAGGTTTCGTCCTTCACGGTGCCGGATTCAACCGCTACCGCCTGACCGAGCAGGATGATCTGGGCCCGAACCTTGTCCGCATCAGCTTCCTTGCGGAACGAACCGGCCTGCAGGAAGAACTTGGTCACCGGCGCCGCTTTGGACACCGGTGGCGCTGGCGGCGGGGTAATCCCGGCCAGGGCGGCCTGAGCCCGTGCGGTATCGATCTTCGCCGCTTGCTCGGGCGTAACCGGTGTCGTCGGAATGGCCGGCACTTGCGGCGTCGGCAGGGTTTTCTCCGGCACCGCATCCGGCGGCACGATGACTTCCGATTCCGGCAGCAACGTGTAGAAGTCGTACTTCGGCTTCACCGGTTGCGTCGGGCTCGGCGGGGTCTTGTTGGCCTCGGCGATCTTGGCTTTCTGCTGCTCGACCTTCTCGCGCTTGACGCTCTCGCTACCCTTGCCCGGTTCCAGTTTCATCAGGAACACCAGAAAAGCGCCGACCGTCAGGCCGATGGCCATCCACAGCCAACCCGGGATCGGTTGCTTTGCAGGAGCTTGGTAACGGCTGGCGCCACGCTTGGGTGCTGGTTTTTTCTTGGCAGCCAACTTACATACGCTCCAGAGTTTCCAGGCCCAAGAGTTCCAGGCCTTGCTTGAGAGTGCGACCGGTCAGCGCGGCGAGGCGCAGGCGGCTCTGCATTTGTGCCGGGGTCTCGGCGCTGAGGATCGGGCAGTTCTCGTAGAAACTGGAGAACAGGCCGGCGACATCGTACAGGTAGGTGCACAGAATGTGCGGCGTGCCTTTGTCGGACACGTTGTTCAGCACTTCGCCGAACTGCGCGAGCTTCGCCGCCAGTTCGTGTTCGTGCGGGGCTTCGAGGACGATCTGGCCTTCGACTTCGCTGAAGTCCTTGCCGAGTTTGCGGAACACGCCGGCCACGCGGGTGTAGGCGTACAGCAGGTACGGTGCGGTGTTGCCTTCGAAGTTCAGCATCAGGTCGAAGTTGAAGCTGTAGTCGCTGGTGCGATGCTTGGACAGGTCGGCGTATTTCACCGCGCCAATGCCCACGACCTTGGCGATGTTGCGCAGTTCGTCTTCGGCAAGTTCCGGGTTCTTTTCTTTCACCAGGTTGTAGGCACGCTCCTGGGCTTCGGTCAGCAGGTCGATCAGCTTCACGGTGCCGCCGTCACGGGTCTTGAACGGACGGCCATCGGCGCCGTTCATGGTGCCGAAGCCCATGTGTTCCATTTCCATCGGGTGCGTCACGAAGCCGGCCAGGCGCGCGACCTGGAACACTTGCTGGAAGTGCAGGGCCTGGCGCTGGTCGACGAAGTACAGCGCACGATCGGCCTTCAGCACACCGCTGCGGTAACGCACGGCCGCCAGGTCGGTGGTGGCGTAGAGGTAACCGCCGTCAGCCTTGACGATGATCACCGGCAGCGGGTCGCCGTCGGCGTTCTTGAACTCGTCGAGGAACACGCACTGGGCGCCGTTGCTTTCGACCAGCAGGCCGGCGGCCTTGAGGTCGTTGACTACGTTGATCAGGTCGTCGTTGTAGGCGCTTTCGCCCATCACGTCAGCCATGGTCAGTTTGACGTTCAGCAGTTCGTAGATTTTCTGGCAGTGCGACAGCGAGATGTCTTTGAACTTGGTCCACAGCGCCAGGCAGTCCGGGTCGCCGGCTTGCAGCTTGACCACCAGGCCACGGGCGCGATCGGCAAACTCTTCGGATTCGTCGAAGCGTTGCTTGGCGGCGCGGTAGAAGTTTTCCAGGTCCGACAGCTCGTCGCTGGTGATCGGGTTTTCCTGCAGATACGCCATCAGCATGCCGAACTGGGTGCCCCAGTCGCCGACGTGGTTCTGACGGATCACTTCGTCGCCGAGGAATTCCAGGACCCGGGCCACACCGTCGCCGATGATGGTCGAGCGCAAGTGGCCGACGTGCATCTCTTTGGCCAGGTTCGGTGCCGACAGGTCGACGACAGTGCGCTGCACCGGACCCGCCTTGCGCACGCCGATATGATCGTCGGCCAGAGCAGCGTCCAGGCGAGTGGCCAGGGCCTGGGTGTTCTGGAAGAAGTTCAGGAAACCTGGGCCGGCGATTTCGGTCTTGGTGACGTTTTCGTCAGCCGGCAGCGCGGCGATGATTTTCTCTGCCAGGTCGCGCGGCTTCATGCCAGCCGGCTTGGCCAGCATCATGGCGATGTTGCTGGCGAAATCGCCGTGAGTCTTGTCGCGGGAGTTTTCCACCTGGATCGCCGGCGACAGGCCTTCAGGCAACACACCTTCGTTGACGAGTTGGGTGATGGCTTGTTGGATCAGCTGGCGAATGGTGTCTTTCATGGTGTTCTCTTTCGACCGCAAGCGCGGCGGCGCCTGGATGCGCTAGTGGAAAAACTGGGCATTATCCGTTGCGAAGACGGGCTTGCCAACTATAGCGGGCTGGTTATGGATATGTGGTGACAAATCGGGCCCCATCGCGAGCAGGCTCGCTCCCACAGGGGATAGGCGTCAATCACCAAACCAATGAACACCACAGACCCATTGTGGGAGCGAGCCTGCTCGCGATGGCGATTTTGAAATCAATACAAATCCACAGGATCGACATCCAGCGACCAGCGCACCGCCCGCCCACTCGGCATCTGCTCCAACACCAGCAGCCAGCTGCTTAATAGTCGATGCAACGGCGCCCGGGCCGTCGCTTGCAGCAACAACTGCGCACGATAACGCCCGGCCCGGCGTTCCATCGGTGCCGGTACCGGCCCTAGCAGTTCAATCCCGGTCAGGTGCTGTTCGGCCAGCAAACGCTCGGCCTCGCTGCACGCCTCATCCAGAAAACCTTCAGCTTGCCCCGGTTTGTGCGCTTCGGCCCGCAGCAGCGCCAGGTGCGCAAACGGCGGCAGACCCGCCGAGCGACGTTCGCTCAACGCCTGTTCGGCAAAGGCGAAATAGCCCTGTTCAGTCAACTGCACCAGCAGCGGATGGTCGGCCAGGTGCGTCTGGATAATCACTTTGCCCGGCTCTTCAGCCCGGCCCGCACGCCCGGCCACCTGGACGATCAACTGCGCCATGCGCTCGCTGGCGCGGAAGTCGCCGGAGAACAGCCCGCCGTCGGCATCGAGAATCGACACCAGCGTCACCCGTGGAAAGTGGTGCCCTTTGGCAAGCATTTGCGTGCCGACCAGAATGCAGGGCTGGCCCTTCTGTATGGTCGCGAACAGCTGATTCATCGCGTCTTTACGCGAAGTGCTATCGCGGTCGACCCGCAGCACCGGGACGTCCGGAAACAAAATCCCCAATCGTTCTTCGGCGCGCTCGGTGCCGGCGCCGACGGGTCGCAAATCGACCTTGCCGCATTTCGGGCAATGCCGAGGGACGCGTTCGACGTAGCCGCAATGGTGGCAGCGTAGTTCGCCGGAGCGCTGGTGCACGGTCATGCGCGCATCGCAGCGCTGACACTCGGACATCCAGCCGCAGTCGTGACAGAGCAAGGTCGGGGCAAAACCGCGACGGTTGAGGAACACCAACACTTGTTGCCCGGCGGCCAGCGTCTGGCCGATGGCCTGCTGCATCGGCCCGGAAATGCCGCTGTCCAGCGGACGACTTTTCACGTCCAGACGTAAGAAGCGTGGTTGCTTGGCGCCGCCGGCACGTTCGTTCAGGCGTAGGAGCCCGTATCGACCGGTGTAGGCGTTGTGCAGGCTTTCCAGCGACGGCGTGGCGGAGCCGAGGACAATCGGGATGTTTTCCTGGCGGGCGCGCACCAATGCCAGGTCGCGGGCGTGATAGCGCAGGCCTTCCTGCTGTTTATAGGAACCGTCGTGCTCTTCATCGATGATGATCAGGCCGGGGTTCTTCATCGGCGTGAACAGCGCCGAGCGGGTGCCGATAATGATGTCGGCGTCACCGTCCCGGGCGGCGAGCCAGGCTTCGAGGCGCTCGCGGTCGTTGACCGCCGAGTGGATCAGCGCGATGCGTGCATTGAAACGCTGCTCGAAGCGCGCCAGGGTCTGGGGGCCGAGGTTGATTTCCGGGATCAGTACCAGCGCTTGTTTACCGGCCTCGAGGGTTTCGCGGATCAACTGCAAATAGACTTCAGTCTTGCCGCTGCCGGTGACGCCGGCCAGCAGGAACGCGTGATAACTGTCGAAACCTGCGCGAATCGCCTCATAGGCCGCACGTTGCTCGGGGTTGAGCGGCAGTTCCGGTTGCGCCAGCCAGTGTTCGTGGCGGGCGTCGGGGGCGTGCTTGCGGATTTCGACTTGCACCAGATTCTTGGCCAGCAGCAAATCCAGGCTGTCCTTGCTCAACATCAGTTTGCTCAACAACTGATGGGCGACACCGTGGGGATGCTGGGCCAGGGTCGCCAGGGCCTCACGTTGACGCGGGGCGCGAGCGATGCGCGGATCATCGAGGCTGGCGCCGGGTGCGGCGGACCAGAAGCGTTCCTGCCGTGCTTCGGCCAGTTCCCCCTGACGCAGCAACACCGGCAGCGCCCAGCTCAAAGTGTCGCCGAGGCTGTGCTGGTAATACTGAGACGTCCACAGGCACAGCTTGAACAGCGCTGGCGGCAGGGGCGGTGTGGCATCGAGCAGGGCCAGGGCCGGCTTGAGCTTTTCTACCGGCACTTCACTGGTGTCGGTGACCTCCACCAGAATCCCGATCATCTCCCGTCGGCCGAACGGCACCCGCAGGCGCATGCCAGGTTGCAACTGGGCACGCAGGACTCCGGCCGGGGCACGGTAATCGAACAGACGGCGCAGCGGCGAAGGCAGGGCGAGGCGCAAAATGGCGTCGGGCACGCGGGGGATTCTCTCTGAGCGGGCAGTAAGAAAGGCTGAGCGCAATCCCTGTGGGAGCGGGCTTGCCCGCGAAGAGGCCTATAAAGTCGGCATCTTCATTGACTGTCAGGACGCTTTCGCGAGCAAGCCCGCTCCCACAGGTCTGCGTGCAGATGATCAGCATTTGGGGCGCGAGCCTAGCAGACGGTCGGTGTAAGGGACAGCTTGCGTGATCGCGAAGGTCTGGTAGAATCCGCGGCCTAATTATGTGCGGTATTCAACAATAGTGTTGAGTGGCGGCACACTAGCCTGAGGAATACACCATGAAAGCCGATATCCATCCAGCGTACGAAACCATCGAAGTAACTTGCAGCTGCGGCAACAAGTTCGAAACTCGTTCGAACCTGTGCAAGCCACTGGGTACTGACGTATGCAACGAGTGCCACCCGTTCTACACCGGTAAGCAGAAGACTCTGGATACTGGCGGCCGTGTACAGCGTTTCGCAGACCGTTTCGGTGCTTTCGGCAAGAAACCTGCTGCTGCAGCAGAGTAAGGTTACAAAGCCCCATGGGCTTTACCTTGCTGATGAAAAAGGCGTCCCTCGCGGGCGCCTTTTTTGTGTCTGCGATTTGGCTTTCCGGTGCCCAGGCCTTCTGCCCGGCGCCGAGCGGGCTGTCATCCGTTGTGGTGCAACGGGTGGTGGATGGTGACACGCTACGCCTGAGCGATGGCCGCAGCGTGCGCATGATCGGTTTGAATACGCCGGAGCTGGGCAAGAAAGGCCGCTCCGACGAGCCGTTCGCCGTGGCGGCACGCCAACGCCTGGAAGCGCTGGTGGCTGCCAGTGATGGCCGAGTCGGTTTGCTGCCCGGTAAAGAAAGCAAAGACCATTACGGCCGCACCTTGGCCCATGTCTACGGCGCCGATGGCGCCAACCTTGAAGCGCAGATGCTTGCTGAAGGGCTCGGTTTCCTGGTGGCGGTCGCGCCGAATGTCGATTTGGTCGACTGCCAGCAAGCGGCGGAACACAGTGCCCGTCGGGCCGGGCTCGGGTTGTGGCGTCAATCCCCTGTGCTGAAAGCGGAGCAGATCAACACGTCCGGTTTCGCTGTGCTCAGCGGCCGTGTGAGCAAGGTTCAGCGCAATCGCGGCGGGGTTTGGATCGAGTTGCAGGATTCGGTTGTATTGCGCGTTGCACCCAATTTGCTGGGGCAGTTCGATGTGGCGAATCTCGAGCGGCTGAAAGGCAGGCAGATCGAGGCCCGTGGTTGGGTGCTGGATCGCTCGCGGCGTGGCGGACTGAAAGAAGGGCAGGCGCGCTGGCTTTTGCCCTTGACCGACCCGGCGATGCTTCAACTGGCGCAGTGATAAAAAATTGTAGACATTTTTTCTGTCGATTGTGAACAGTCAATCCCTTGTGTTCCGCGGCTCTTGGTCCAAAGTCGTAGGGCCGGGCGCTTGACAGGGGTGACTGGTCAGTCTTGTGAGGACTTTGCGAGGCGAGTATCCTCGGCGGTCCGTCTGTCCAACAGTAAAAAGCGGAATGCCCCTATGTCTGATCTGAAAACTGCCGCTCTCGAATATCACGCCCATCCCCGTCCAGGGAAGCTGAGTGTCGAGCTCACCAAGGCCACCGCTACCGCCCGCGACCTGTCGCTGGCCTACAGCCCCGGCGTAGCCGAACCAGTACGCGAAATCGCCCGCGATCCTGAACTGGCCTACAAATACACCGGCAAAGGCAACCTGGTTGCAGTCATTTCCGATGGCACCGCAATTCTCGGCCTGGGTAACCTTGGCCCATTGGCTTCCAAGCCAGTCATGGAAGGTAAAGGCGTGCTGTTCAAGCGCTTCGCCGGCATCGACGTTTTCGACATCGAAGTCGACTCCGAAAGCCCGCAAGCCTTCATCGACACCGTCAAGCGCATCTCCATCACCTTCGGTGGCATCAACCTGGAAGACATCAAGGCACCTGAGTGCTTTGAGATCGAACGTGCTCTGATCGAGCAGTGCGACATTCCGGTATTCCACGATGACCAGCACGGCACCGCGATCGTTACTGCGGCCGGCATGATCAACGCCCTGGAAATCGCTGGCAAAACCCTCGCCGACGCCAAGATCGTCTGCCTGGGCGCCGGTGCTGCCGCCATCTCCTGCATGAAACTGCTGGTGAGCATGGGTGCCAACATCGAAAACATCTTCATGGTTGACCGTACCGGCGTGATCCACTCCGGCCGTGACGACCTGAACCAGTACAAGGCTGTTTTCGCTCACTCGACTGAAAAACGCACGCTGGCCGATGCCCTGAAAGGCGCGGACGTGTTCGTTGGCCTGTCCGGCCCGAACCTGCTGAGCGCTGAAGGCCTGAAATCCATGGCGGCCAACCCGATCGTGTTCGCGTGCTCCAACCCTGATCCGGAAATCGCCCCGGAGCTGGCTCACGCCACCCGTGACGACGTGATCATGGCGACCGGCCGTTCGGACTACCCGAACCAGGTCAACAACGTACTGGGCTTCCCGTTCATCTTCCGCGGTGCCCTGGACGTTCGCGCCAAGCGCATCAACGAAGAAATGAAAGTGGCTGCGGCCAACGCTCTGCGTGAACTGGCCAAGCTGCCGGTTCCTCAGGAAGTGTGCGACGCCTACGGCGGCATCAAACTGGAATTCGGTCGCGAGTACATCATTCCGAAACCAATGGATGCCCGTCTGATCACCGTGATCTCCGATGCGGTGGCCAAGGCTGCGATCGAGACCGGCGTAGCGACCCTGCCGTATCCGAAGAACTACCCGCTGAAAAGCGTGGATGACGTGTTCAACGGCTAAGTCGTTGTAGCGCTTCAACACAAAGCCCCGGCTCTTATTGAGTCGGGGCTTTTTTATGTCTGAGGGTCGCCGATCGTTCCCACGCTCTGCGTGGGAATGCAGCCCGGGACGCTCCGCGTCCCTTTCCAGAGCTGGAACGCAGAGCGTCCCTTGAGGCATTCCCACGCAGAGCGTGGGAACGATCAGCCCCGCTCTTCTTTCGAAGACGGGGCTTTTTGCAGCTTCAGGCGATCAGAACAAATCGATCGGCGCCGCTTCATCCGCTGGCAGTGGGCTTCCCGGTGCAATACCGTTGCCCAGCTCGTTTGCCGACGGTGGCGTATCTTCGGCCTTGAACAGCTCGAAGTAGGCACCTGGCGTGCCTGGGCTGGCTGCACGGCCGCTGATCGGGTCGACTCGCAGGCTGAGGATGCCTTCCGGCTCCGGCTGCGTGTGGGGCGGCAGGTCTTTGAGTGCGGCGCCCATGTAACTCATCCAGATCGGCAGGGCGACGGTGCCGCCGAACTCCTTGCGACCCAGGCTTTCAGGCTGGTCGAAACCGGTCCAGACCGTGGTCACATAATCGGCGTTATACCCGGAGAACCAGGCGTCCTTGGACTCGTTGGTGGTACCGGTCTTGCCCGCAATGTCGCTACGGCCCAAGGCCAGGGCGCGGCGGCCGGTGCCGAGTTTGATGACGTCCTCGAGCATGCTGTTGAGGATGTAAGTGGTGCGGCCATCGACGATGCGCTCGGCCACGGCCGGCGTTTGTGGTGCTGGCTGTGCGGTCAGCGCTTCGCCGGGGGTGGCGCTGACGGTGAAGGCGTTGGCCGCGACAGGGGCAGCGATACCGTCGGTGACGACGTTGCCTTTGGGGACGCTCGGCGGGTTGGCGACGAACAGCGTGTCGCCATTGCGGCTTTCGATCTTGTCGATGATGTAGGGGGTGATCTTGTAGCCGCCGTTGGCGAAAGTGCTCCAGCCTGTGGCGATTTCCATGGGCGTCAGCGTCGCGGTGCCGAGGGCCAGGGACAGGTTGCGTGGCAGGTCCTGCTTGTTGAAGCCGAACTTGCTGATGTAGTCGATGGTGCGGTCAACGCCCAGCGCTTGCAGCAAGCGGATCGACACCAGGTTGCGCGACTTGTAGAGCGCCTCGCGCATGCGGATCGGGCCGAGGAAGGTGTTGGTGTCGTTCTTTGGGCGCCAGACTTTGTCCAGGTACTCGTCGACGAACACGATCGGCGCGTCATTCACCAGGCTGGCGGCGGTGTAGCCGTTATCCAGCGCCGCACTGTAGACGAACGGCTTGAAGCTCGAGCCCGGCTGGCGCTTGGCCTGCATGGCGCGGTTGTAGTTGCTCTGTTCGAAGGCGAAGCCGCCGACCAGGGAACGAATCGCACCGTTCTGCGGATCGAGGGAAACCAGGGCGCCCTGAACCTGTGGGATCTGGCTGAATTTCAGCGAGTTGTCTGGCTGGCGCTGCACACGAATCAGGTCGCCGACCTGGGCGACGTCCGAAGGCTGTTTCGGGTTGGCGCCCATGCTGTTGGTGTTGAGGAACGGCCGCGCCCATTTCATGGTGTCCCAGCTGACATGTTCCTCACCGGTACGGGTCAGCACTTGCAGGCCGGTCTTGTCGACCTGGGTGACGATGGCGGGCTCAAGGCTGCTGATGGTGCGTTGCTTGGTCAGCTCGGTTGTCCAGGCCTCGCGAGTCTTGCCCGGCAGGCGCGACTCCGGTCCGCGATAACCATGGCGCTGGTCGTAGGTCATCAACCCTTCATGGAGGGCGGTGTTGGCCATTTCCTGCAGGTTGCTCGGCACCGTGGTGGTGACGCGGAAACCCTCGGTATAGGCGTCGCTGCCATACCGGCCGACCATTTCGGCGCGGGCCATTTCAGCGATGTACGGTGCGTTCACTTCCGGGGTCGGCACGTGATAGCTGGCGTTCAGCGGCTCGTTGATCGCGGTCGTGTAGTCGGCTTCGGTGATTTTGCCGAGCTTGTACATGCGCCCAAGGATCCAGTCGCGACGCTCCTTGCTGCGGGCCGGATTGGCCAGCGGGTTGAAGCGCGAAGGGGCTTTCGGCAGACCGGCGATCATCGCCATCTGCGCCAGGCTGACATCACGAATCGACTTGCCGTAGTAAACCTGCGCGGCGGCCTCGATGCCATAAGCACGGTTGCCCAGATAGATCTTGTTGACGTACAACTCGAGAATCTCGTCCTTGGTCAACTGCCGTTCAATCTGCAGGGCCAGGAGAATTTCAGTGGTTTTGCGCGAGAAGCTGCGTTCGCTGGTCAGGAAGAAATTCTTCGCCACCTGCATGGTGATAGTGCTGCCGCCGGACTGAATGTGTCCGCTTTTTATCAATTGGGTGGCCGCGCGCATCAGGCTGCCAGGATCGACACCGTAATGATTGGCGAAGTTGTCGTCTTCAGCACTTAGTAACGCATTAATGAAATTGGGCGGAATGTCGGCGAACCGGATCGGTGTGCGGCGCATTTCGCCAAATTCTGCGATCAGCTTGTTGTCGCTGCTGTAGACCCGCAAAGGAATCTGCAACTGGATGCTTCTCAGAGCCTCCACGGATGGTAATCCCGGACTAAGGTAGAGAAAGGCGCCGCTAAGACCGAGGAGCAGTCCGCAGAAAACGGCGACGATGGACCAACCGAAAAATTTCAGCAGACGAATCAAGGCTTTTGGACATCCAGGGCAAAGAATGAATTAGGCATCAGGGTTCAGATAAACAGGGAACGACCCGCACTTGAAGTAAAAACCGGAAAAAAGCGCTGGGCATTATAAGCATTTTTCCGGCGGGAGCGTGATTTGCGCTGCTGTCAAGACGGGTGGTTTGAACGCAATGGATATTACAGAGTCCGTAAGACACGGATAGTCATAGGGAATTGGTAGTGCTAGGACTCTTCAATAAGAAAGCCAATACGCTTCTGGGGATCGACATCAGCTCCACGTCGGTCAAGCTTCTGGAGCTAAGCCGCCAAGGCGACCGTTATCGGGTCGAGGCCTATGCGGTGGAACCTTTACCCACTAATGCGGTGGTCGAGAAAAATATCGCCGAGCTCGAAGGCGTAGGGCAGGCGCTCGCCCGCGTGTTGCTCAAGGCCAAGACCAACCTCAGGAACGTCGCCGTGGCCGTGGCCGGTTCGGCGGTGATTACCAAGACCATCGAGATGGACGCCGGTCTTTCCGACGACGAAATGGAAAACCAGCTGAAGATCGAGGCCGATCAATACATCCCTTATCCATTGGACGAAGTGGCCATCGACTTTGAGGTCCAGGGCGTTTCTGCGCGCAACCCCGAGCGGGTCAACGTGCTGCTGGCGGCCTGTCGCAAGGAAAACGTCGAGGTCCGGGAAGCGGCCCTGGCCCTGGCTGGCCTGACAGCTCGCGTGGTCGACGTGGAGGCCTATGCGCTGGAGCGTTCCTACGGATTGCTGGCGAGACAGCTGGCTGCTTCTCAGGAGCGTTTCACGGTAGCGGTGGTCGATATCGGCGCCACCATGACCACCCTGAGCGTGCTGCACCAGGGGCGGATCATCTACACCCGCGAGCAATTGTTCGGCGGTCGTCAACTGACGGAAGAAATCCAGCGACGCTATGGCCTGACCATCGAGCAGGCGGGGCTGGCGAAGAAACAGGGTGGTTTGCCGGACGATTACGTCATTGAGGTGTTACAGCCGTTTCGCGATGCGCTGGTGCAACAGGTGTCGCGTTCGTTGCAGTTTTTCTTCGCCTCCGGTCAGTACAGCTCGGTCGATCACATTCTGTTGGCCGGCGGTACCGCATCGGTCCCGGGGCTGGACCGCTTGATCGAGCAACGATTGGGTACGCCGACGCAAGTGGCCAACCCCTTTTCCGACATGACACTGAGCAGCAAGGTCAACGCCGGTGCCTTGGCCAGCGATGCGCCGGCACTGATGATCGCCTGCGGGCTGGCCCTCAGGAGTTTCGACTGATGGCACGGATCAATCTTTTACCCTGGCGCGAAGAACTGCGTGAAGTGCGCCGCAAACGCTTTCTGCTGGCGCTGGTCGGTGTGATGGTAGGGGCTGTGGGTGCTGTGCTCATCGCGAACCAGGCCATCAGTGGCGCTATCGATCGGCAAGTGGCTCGAAACGATTACATCGGCAAACAGATTGCCGTGGTTGATGAGCGGATCAAACAGATCAGCGATTTGAAGGCGCGTCGCCAGCAACTGGTCGAGCGCATGCGCATCATCCAGGACCTGCAAGGCAACCGGCCGATCAGCGGGCGTATTTTCGATCAGCTGGCGCGGACGCTGCCCGACGGCGTGTATTTCACTGAGGTGAAAATGGCCGGCAAGTCCTTGTCCATCACCGGAGCGGCGGAGTCCAACAATCGAGTCTCGGACCTGATGCGCAATCTGGATGCGTCCGATTGGTTCGATGCGCCCAGCCTCACGGAAGTCAAAGCGATGACCGCCGGTCAGCTGGATCAGGCCAACGTCTTTCAGCTGACCGTTCGTCAGACCCAGCCCGCCGCTGCGGAGGGCGGCAAATGAGGCTGTCTGACTGGTTCGAAAGCTTGCGCAAGATCGACATCAATGACCTGGACACCAATAACATGGGTTCCTGGCCGCCAGCCATCAAGGCACTGGCGGGTATCCTGCTCATGATGCTGGTGCTTTCGCTGGGCTACAGTTTTTCCATCAGCGACCTTCAGAGCCATCTCGAACTCAAGCGCGAGGAAGAGTCGGCCCTCAAGGAGCAATTCGCCAACAAGGCCCATATGGCGGCGAATCTGGAGCTGTATACGCAGCAGATGAAGGAAATGGAGAACTCCTTTGGCGTACTTCTGCGGCAATTGCCCAGCGACACCGAAGTGCCCGGCCTGCTGGAGGACATCACTCGCACCGGCCTGGGCAGTGGCCTGGAGTTCGAAGAGATCAAACTGCTGCCGGAGAACACACAGCAGTTCTACATCGAGCTGCCGATCCAGATCACCGTCACCGGCGCCTATCATGACCTGGCCACCTTCGTCAGCGGTGTCGCCGGGCTGCCCCGGATTGTCACCCTGCATGACTTCGACCTTGCGTCGGCCAACCCGGAAGGTGGCTCGAAGTTGCGCATGAGAATCCTCGCCAAGACCTACCGCTACAACGACAAGGGGCTGCAAAAATGAGCCCGATTCGTTGCTTGTCGATGGTTGTGTTGGTCGCCGGCCTGGCCGGTTGCGGCGGCGACAATGATTTCAGCGACCTGGATGCCTACATGAACGAAATGCGGCTGCGTGCGCCCGGCAAGATTGAACCAACGCCGACATTTCGGTCTTACCCAACATTCACTTACAGCGCCGCCAACCTGCGAAGCCCGTTTTCCCGACAGATCAGAGTCGATCTGGCCGGCCAGAAACACGGCTCGCGCAACGTCAAACCTGACCTGAATCGGGTCAAGCAGTACCTCGAAGGTTTCAACATCGAGCAGTTTGAAATGGTCGGAACGATCGCCAATGCGACCGGTTCCTTCGCGCTGCTGCGCGGGGCGGGCGGGGTGCATCGGTTGAAAGTCGGCGATTACCTGGGGCGTAACGATGGGAGGATCGTCGCCATCAGTGGTTCGCAGGTCGATGTGGTCGAAATCGTTCCCGACGGCGAAGGCGCCTGGCTGGAGCGGCCGCGGACCATCCCTTTGAAAGAACACTCATAGTGGAACTCGAATAATGAACAGGATTTTCTCAACCTTCGGTACTTCGCTATGGATAGCGTTGCTGTCGCCGATGGTACTAGCGGCCAACCTTGAAGCGCTGGATGTTGCGGCGTTGCCGGGGGACCGCGTCGAGTTGAAGTTGTCGTTCGATGGGCCACCACCGTCGCCTCAGGGTTACACCACGCAATCGCCGGCACGGATTGCGCTGGATCTGCCTGGTGTCGTCAGTCAGTTGAAAAGCAAAAATCGTGAACTGGGCGGCGGAAATGCCCGCAGCGCCACGGTGGTGCAAGCCAAGGACCGTACGCGGCTGATCATCAATCTGACCCAGTTGACGCCGTACAACGCACGGGTCGAAGGCAACACGCTGTTGGTGGTAGTCGGGCAAGGTGCCAACAAAACGGCCTCCAGCCCGGCGCCCAAAGCGCCGCGTGCAGCGACTGCAACGCCAGCCCCGGCGAAAGCCTATGCGCCGGCAGGCAAGGCCATCCGGGGTGTGGATTTCCAGCGCGGCACCCAAGGCGAGGGCAATGTGGTCATCGATCTGTCGGACCCTTCCATTGCCCCGGACATTCAGGAGCGCGACGGCAAGATCATTCTCGGTTTCCCCAAGACCCGATTGCCTGAACCGTTACGTGTTCGTCTGGACGTCAAGGATTTCGCCACCCCGGTGCAGTTCGTCAACGCCAGCGCCACGGGCGATCGGGCCACGATCAGCATTGAACCCAGCGGCGCCTTTGATTATTCGACTTACCAGACCGACAACAAGCTGACCGTCAGCATCCGGCCGATGACCGCCGATGACTTGCAGAAACGCAACACCGAACGCTTCGCCTACACCGGTGAAAAGCTCTCGCTGAATTTCCAGGACATCGATGTGCGTTCGGTGCTGCAACTGATCGCCGATTTCACCAACCTCAATCTGGTGGCCAGCGACACGGTGCAGGGCGGCATCACCCTGCGCTTGCAGAACGTACCGTGGGATCAGGCGCTGGATCTGGTGTTGAAAACCAAGGGCCTGGATAAACGCAAGATTGGTAACGTTTTGCTGGTGGCGCCGGCCGATGAAATTGCCGCCCGCGAGCGTCAGGAACTGGAGTCGCAAAAGCAGATAGCTGACCTGGCGCCCCTGCGTCGCGAACTGTTGCAAGTCAACTACGCCAAAGCTGCCGATATCGCCAAGCTGTTCCAGTCGGTCACCAGTGTCGAGTCGAAAGTCGACGAGCGGGGCTCGATCACCGTGGATGAGCGTACCAACAACATCATTGCCTACCAGACCCAGAACCGCCTCGACGAACTGCGCCGTATCGTCGCGCAACTGGATATCCCGGTGCGTCAGGTGATGATCGAAGCACGGATCGTTGAAGCCAACGTCGACTATGACAAAAGCCTCGGCGTGCGCTGGGGCGGATCGATCCAGAACAAGGGCAACTGGAACACCTCGGGTGTCAGTAATAGTGGGGCGAATGCTTCATCGACCATCGGTACGCCTGGCAGCACCAGCACCAACTCGCCATTCGTCGATCTGGGTGCCGCCGGCAATACCTCGGGGCTCGGGATCGCCTTCATCACCGACAATGTGTTGCTGGATCTCGAGCTGACGGCCATGGAGAAGACCGGCAACGGCGAAATCGTCTCGCAGCCCAAGGTGGTCACCTCGGACAAGGAGACCGCGAAAATCCTCAAGGGCACGGAGATTCCCTATCAGGAAGCCAGCTCCAGCGGCGCAACGTCTGTGTCGTTCAAGGAGGCCTCGCTGTCTCTGGAAGTGACGCCACAGATCACGCCGGACAACCGGATCATCATGGAGGTCAAGGTCACCAAGGACGAACCGGACTACCTGAACAAGGTGCAGGATGTGCCGCCGATCAAGAAAAACGAGGTCAATGCCAAGGTCCTGGTCAACGACGGCGAGACCATCGTCATTGGCGGGGTTTTCTCAAATACTCAGAGCAAGGTTGTAGATAAGGTGCCATTTCTCGGCGATGTGCCGTATCTTGGCCGCCTTTTCCGGCGTGACGTGGTTTCGGAGAAAAAATCCGAGCTGTTGGTGTTTCTCACACCGCGTATCATGAATAACCAGGCGATTGCTGTGAGTCGTTGATTCTGTGCGAAATTTGATTCTTGTTGGACCGATGGGGGCTGGAAAAAGCACCATCGGCCGGTTGCTGGCCAAAGAGCTGCGCCTGCCGTTCAAAGATTCCGATAAGGAAATTGAATTGCGCACGGGCGCCAATATCCCGTGGATTTTCGATAAGGAAGGCGAACCGGGCTTTCGTGACCGCGAGCAGGCGATGATTGCCGAGCTGTGCGGGTGCGACGGCGTGGTGCTGGCGACCGGTGGCGGCGCGGTGATGCGCGAGGCCAATCGCCGGGCGCTGCACGCCGGGGGGCGAGTGGTCTATCTGCATGCGTCTGTCGAGCAGCAAGTGGGCCGCACGTCCCGCGATCGCAATCGCCCCCTGTTGCGTACTGCCGATCCGGCCAAGACCCTTCGGGATCTGCTGGCGATACGCGATCCGCTCTATCGGGAAATCGCCGATCTGGTGGTGGAAACCGATGAGCGGCCGCCGCGTATGGTCGTGCTCGATATTCTCGAACGCTTGCAGCAGCTACCTCCCCGTTAAAGCGCAGCGCGAAATGCGCTATCCTCGGCGTCCTGTCGTGGCCGCTCAAGGTTGTGGCAGATGGCTACCGAACGGCGTCACAGCAGCAGACGCTGTGGACATACGTTAACTCAAGGCAGGACGCCTGATTCCATCTTCACTGTGGGGACACATGCAGACACTCAAGGTCGATCTAGGCGAGCGCAGCTACCCGATTCATATTGGCGAAGGTTTGTTGGATCAGCCGGAGCTGCTGGCCCCGCATATCCGCGGACGGCAAGTGGCGATCATCTCCAACGAGACCGTTGCGCCGCTCTATCTCGAGCGTCTGACCCGCAGCCTCGCGCAGTTCTCGGTGGTTTCCGTGGTGCTGCCGGACGGTGAAGCGTTCAAGACCTGGGAAACCCTGCAACTGATTTTCGACGGTCTGCTGACTGCGCGACACGACCGCCGTACCACGGTCATCGCCCTCGGTGGCGGCGTGATTGGCGACATGGCCGGTTTTGCTGCCGCCTGCTATCAGCGTGGTGTCGATTTCATCCAGATCCCCACCACGCTGCTGTCGCAAGTCGACTCTTCGGTGGGCGGCAAGACCGGGATCAACCATCCGTTGGGCAAGAACATGGTCGGCGCTTTCTATCAGCCGAACGTGGTGCTGATCGATACCGCGACCCTCAATACCCTGCCGGCCCGGGAACTCTCCGCCGGGCTTGCCGAGGTCATCAAATACGGCCTGATCTGCGACGAGCCGTTTCTGACCTGGCTCGAAGACAACGTCGATCGCCTGCGCGCCCTGGACCAGGTCGCCCTGACCTACGCCATCGAGCGCTCTTGCGCGGCCAAGGCTGCGGTGGTCGGTGCCGACGAGCGGGAGACCGGTGTTCGCGCCACGCTCAACCTGGGTCACACCTTCGGCCACGCTATCGAAACCCACATGGGCTATGGTGTCTGGCTACATGGTGAGGCGGTCGCTGCTGGCACCGTAATGGCTTTGGAAATGTCCACGCGCCTGGGCTGGATCAGCGAACAGGAACGCGATCGCGGCATTCGTCTGTTCCAGCGTGCCGGCCTGCCGGTTATCCCGCCAGAAGAGATGACTGAAGCCGATTTTCTCGAACACATGGCAATTGACAAGAAAGTGATCGACGGTCGTTTGCGCCTGGTGCTGCTGCGCCACATGGGCGAAGCGGTGGTGACCGACGATTATCCGAAAGAGGTTTTACAGGCCACGCTGGGAGCGGATTACCGCGCTCTGGCTCAGCTTAAAGGTTAATAAGATCCCGATGACTAGTTTGCACGCCGACGAGGCTTTCCTCGGCCATTACCAGTTGAGTCATGACCCTTTTTCTCCACGGGTGCCTGGCTTCAAATTCTTTCCGGCCCAGCGCAAACCGGTGCTGGGGCAACTGCATCACCTGGCGCGCTACAGTCAGTTGTTGCTGGTTGTCACCGGCCCGCAAGGCAGTGGCAAGACGCTGTTGCGTCAGGCCCTGGTGGCCAGCACCAACAAACAGTCGGTGCAGAGCGTGGTGGTTTCCGCCCGTGGCGCCGGTGATGCGGCCGGCGTGCTGCGTCAGGTGGCCCAGGCGCTGAACGTCGCCCAGGCCGAGATCGGCGCGATTCTGGCCCAAGTGGTGCAACTTGCGTTGACGGGGCAGGAAGTCTATTTGCTGGTGGATGACGCCGAGCAGCTTGACGAATCCGCGCTGGAAGCCTTGCTGGCCCTGGCTGCCGGTGCACCGGAAGGTCGCCCGCATGTGTTCCTGTTCGGCGAGTCGTCGCTGATTGCTCAACTGGATGCGCTGAGCCTCGAGGAAGAGCGTTTCCACGTCATCGAGTTGCAGCCTTACACCGAAGAAGAAACCCGCGAGTATCTGGAACAGCGTCTCGAAGGCGCCGGCCGGGGTATCGAACTTTTCACCGCAGATCAGATCTCTGATATTCACGAAAGCTCCGACGGTTGGCCTGGCACCATCAACCAGGTTGCCCGCGATGCAATGATCGAAGCCATGATTGCCAGCCGCTCAGCGGTGAAGCGTCCAAGTATGGGGTTCAACATGCCGAAGAAACACGTATTGGCGATTTCCGCCGTTGTCGTGGTCGCGGTAGCCGCCGCCTGGTTGATGCCGGGTCGCAGCAAAGCACCGACCACCGGCGCACCTGCCAATGAACAGGCGCAACTGCCGCTCGGCCAGGGCACGCCACAACCTGACAGCGGCGGCGCGCCTGCCGTCGAATTCGCCGGTAACTCGCAGCCGATGCCATTGCCGCTGGTCGGCAACTCGCAGCCGGTCATGCGCGGTCCGCTGGCCGAAGCCGCCGGTGGCATCACCGAAGGCGATGACGGTGTGCCGGTCGAAGGTTCGAGCGCTACACCGCCGACCGTGACGACCACCGCGCCGCCTGCGGGCATCCAGCCTGGCCCGGCACCGACACCGGCACCTGCCGCCAAGCCTGTGCCTGCGCCGACTCAGGTCGCGACGGCCAAGCCAGTCCCGGTTGCGCCTGCCGTGAAGCCGGCTCCCGCTCCAGTGCCAGCCAAGCCAGCCGCCGCAGCCGCCAAGCCTGCCGAGAAACCAGCCACCGTGGCCAAGGCTGCGGGCGGCACCTGGTACTCAGCGCAAGCGCCGGGTAACTACGTGGTGCAGATCCTCGGCACCAGTTCCGAAGCGGCCGCGCAATCCTTCGTCAAGGAGCAGGGCGGCGAGTACCGTTATTTCAAGAAAGTCCTCAACGGCAAGCCGCTTTACGTCATCACCTACGGTAGCTTCGCCAACCGCGATGCAGCCGTTACCGCTATCAAGGCCTTGCCAGCGAAGGTTCAGGCTGGTAAACCTTGGCCTCGCACTGTCGCCAGCGTCCAACAGGAACTGGCAACAACTCGCTGAAGATTCGGCGGCCTTACCCAGGCCGCCTCTCCAAGCACCTCAAAATTTCTACAAGCGCATGCCGTCTCTACAGACCGCGTGCCTTGTGGTGTCTGCGTCACAGTAGTCTTTGAGTCGTTGCGGTCAAAATTAAAAAAGTTTTGACTAGCACAGCATATCGCTTTAAACCTTTCACAAATGCGACATAGATTTGCGACAGTTCGTCGTCAAATTTGTGAGCCTCCGTGTCGGTGTGTACAATGACCTCCCTTTTGCCCCCGCAAAGCTGGCGTACGTTCGGCGCGGATGGTAAGTGGTTGAATTGAAAAGAAATTTGCCTCGACAAGAGGCAGCCTGGTGAGAAAGTGTCTATGAAAGCAGGTCTGTACCAACCAGATGAATTCAAGGATAACTGCGGTTTCGGCCTGATAGCCCATATGCAGGGCGAGCCCAGTCATACCCTTTTGCAAACGGCCATCGAGGCCCTGACCTGCATGACCCACCGCGGTGGGATCAACGCCGACGGCAAGACCGGTGACGGTTGCGGTCTGCTGATTCAAAAGCCGGACGTGTTCCTGCGAGCCATCGCCCAGGAAACCTTCGGCGTCGAACTGCCCAAGCAATATGCAGTGGGCATGGTCTTCTTCAACCAGGACCCGGTCAAAGCCGAAGCCGCTCGCGAGAACATGAACCGCGAGATCCTCGCTGCTGGACTGACCCTCGTCGGCTGGCGCAAAGTGCCGATCGACACCAGCGTCCTCGGTCGCCTGGCCCTTGAGCGCCTGCCGCAGATCGAACAAGTGTTCATCGCCGGTGATGGCCTGAGCGATCAGGACATGGCCGTCAAGCTGTTCACCTCCCGTCGTCGCTCGTCCGTGGCCAACGCCGCCGACGCCGATCACTACGTCTGCAGCTTTTCGCACAAGACCATCATTTATAAAGGCCTGATGATGCCGGCGGATTTGACCGCCTTCTATCCAGACCTCAGCGACCAGCGCCTGCAGACCTCGATTTGCGTGTTCCACCAGCGCTTCTCGACCAACACCCTGCCGAAATGGCCGCTGGCCCAGCCGTTCCGCTTCCTCGCGCATAACGGCGAGATCAACACCATCACCGGTAACCGCAACTGGGCCGTGGCCCGTCGCACCAAGTTCACCAATGACCTGATGGACCTGGAAGAACTCGGCCCGCTGGTCAACCGTGTCGGTTCCGACTCCTCCAGCATGGACAACATGCTCGAGTTGATGGTCACCGGTGGCATCGACCTGTTCCGTGGCGTGCGGATGATCATTCCGCCTGCGTGGCAGAACGTTGAAACCATGGACCCGGACCTGCGTGCGTTCTACGAATACAACTCGATGCACATGGAGCCGTGGGACGGTCCGGCCGGCGTGGTCATGACCGACGGTCGTTACGCGGTGTGCCTGCTCGACCGTAACGGTCTGCGTCCGGCGCGTTGGGTCACCACCAAAAACGGTTTCATCACCCTGGCCTCGGAAATCGGTGTCTGGAACTACCAGCCTGAAGACGTGCTCGCCAAGGGCCGCGTTGGCCCGGGTCAGATCTTTGCCGTGGACACCGAAACCGGCCAGATCCTCGACACCGATGCCATCGACAACCGCTTGAAGTCGCGTCATCCGTACAAGCAATGGCTGCGCAAGAATGCCCTGCGCATCCAGGCGACCATGGAAGACAACGACCACGGTTCGGCCTTCTACGACGTTGACCAGCTCAAGCAGTACATGAAGATGTACCAGGTCACTTTCGAAGAACGTGATCAGGTGCTGCGTCCGCTCGGCGAGCAAGGCTACGAAGCCGTCGGCTCGATGGGCGACGATACGCCGATGGCCGTGCTGTCCCAGCGCGTGCGCACGCCGTACGACTATTTCCGCCAGCAGTTCGCGCAGGTCACCAACCCGCCGATCGACCCGCTGCGTGAAGCCATCGTCATGTCGCTGGAGATCTGCCTCGGTGCCGAGCGCAATATCTTCCAGGAGTCGCCGGAACACGCCTCGCGCGTGATCCTCAGCTCGCCGGTCATTTCCCCGGCCAAGTGGCGCTCGCTGATGAACCTCGATCGTCCGGGCTTCGAGCGCGCGATCATTGATCTGAACTACGACGAAAGCGTCGGCCTCGAAGCGGCGATCCGCAACGTGGCCGATCAGGCTGAAGAAGCCGTGCGCTCCGGTCGTACCCAGGTCGTGCTGAGTGACCGTCACATTGCCCCGGGCAAGTTGCCGATCCACGCTTCCCTGGCCACCGGCGCGGTGCACCATCGCCTGACCGAAAAAGGCCTGCGTTGCGACTCCAACATCCTCGTGGAAACCGCGACGGCTCGCGATCCGCACCACTTCGCCGTGTTGATCGGATTCGGCGCCTCGGCGGTCTATCCGTTCCTGGCCTACGAAGTGCTGGGCGACCTGATCCGTACCGGTGAAGTGCTGGGCGACCTCTATGAGGTGTTCAAGAACTACCGCAAAGGCATCACCAAAGGCCTGTTGAAGATCCTGTCGAAGATGGGTATCTCGACCATCACTTCGTACCGCGGTGCGCAGCTGTTCGAAGCCATTGGCCTGTCCGAAGAAGTCTGCGAGCTGAGCTTCCGTGGCGTGCCAAGCCGCATCAAAGGTGCGCGTTTCGTCGACATCGAAGCCGAGCAGAAAGCCCTGGCGGCCGAAGCCTGGAGCCCGCGCAAGCCAATCCAGCAGGGCGGTTTGCTGAAGTTCGTCCACGGTGGCGAGTATCACGCGTACAACCCGGACGTGGTCAACACCCTGCAAGCCGCTGTGCAGCAGGGCGACTACAGCAAGTTCAAGGAATACACGGCGCTGGTGGACAACCGTCCGGTGTCGATGATCCGTGACATGTTCAAGGTCAAGACCCTGGACACGCCGCTGGACATCAGCGAGATCGAACCGCTGGAATCGGTGCTCAAGCGCTTTGACTCCGCGGGTATCTCCCTCGGCGCCTTGTCGCCGGAAGCTCACGAAGCCCTGGCCGAAGCGATGAACCGCCTCGGTGCGCGTTCCAACTCCGGCGAAGGCGGCGAAGATCCGGCGCGTTACGGCACCATCAAGAGCTCGAAAATCAAACAAGTCGCGACTGGCCGTTTCGGTGTGACCCCGGAATACCTGGTCAACGCTGAAGTGTTGCAGATCAAAGTCGCTCAGGGCGCCAAGCCCGGCGAAGGTGGTCAGCTGCCTGGCGGCAAGGTCAACGGTCTGATCGCCAAGCTGCGTTATGCAGTGCCGGGCGTGACCCTGATCTCGCCTCCACCGCACCACGACATCTATTCGATCGAAGACTTGTCGCAGCTGATTTTCGACCTGAAACAAGTCAACCCGAAGGCCCTGGTCTCGGTGAAGCTGGTTGCAGAAGCGGGCGTCGGCACCATCGCTGCCGGTGTGGCCAAGGCCTACGCGGACTTGATCACCATTTCCGGCTACGACGGCGGTACCGGTGCATCGCCGCTGACCTCGATCAAATACGCGGGCGCCCCGTGGGAACTCGGCCTGGCCGAAACCCACCAGACCCTGCGCGGCAACGATCTGCGCGGCAAAGTGCGGGTACAAACCGACGGTGGCCTGAAAACCGGCCTCGACGTGATCAAGGCAGCGATCCTCGGCGCTGAAAGCTTCGGCTTCGGCACCGCGCCAATGATCGCCCTTGGCTGCAAATACCTGCGCATCTGTCACCTGAACAACTGCGCCACCGGCGTCGCGACTCAGAACGAGAAGCTGCGCAAGGATCACTACATCGGGACCGTCGACATGGTGGTGAATTTCTTCACCTACGTCGCCGAAGAAACCCGTGAGTGGCTGGCCAAGCTGGGCGTGCGCTCCCTCGAAGAGTTGATCGGTCGTACCGATCTGCTGGACATCCTCGAAGGCCAGACCGCCAAGCAGCAACACCTGGACCTGACGCCGTTGCTGGGCAGCGATCACATCCCGGCGGACAAGCCTCAGTTCTGCCAGGTCGACCGCAACCCACCGTTCGACAAAGGCCTGCTGGCCGAGAAAATGGTCGAGATGGCCACCTCGGCCATCAACGACATGAGCGGCGCCGATTTCGCGCTGGATATCTGCAACTGCGACCGTTCGATCGGCGCGCGGATCTCCGGTGAAATCGCTCGCAAGCATGGCAACCAAGGCATGGCGAATGCGCCGATCACCTTCCGCTTCAAAGGGACGGCCGGTCAGAGCTTCGGCGTGTGGAACGCTGGTGGCCTGAACATGTACCTGGAAGGCGACGCCAACGACTACGTCGGCAAAGGCATGACCGGCGGCAAACTGGTCATCGTTCCGCCCAAGGGCAGTGTCTACAAGACTCAGGACAGTGCCATCATCGGCAACACCTGCCTGTACGGCGCCACTGGCGGCAAGCTGTTCGCCGCCGGCACCGCAGGCGAGCGTTTCGCGGTGCGTAACTCCGGTGCTCACACGGTTGTGGAAGGCACGGGCGATCACTGCTGCGAGTACATGACCGGTGGTTTCGTCTGCGTATTGGGCAAGACCGGTTACAACTTCGGCTCAGGCATGACCGGCGGTTTCGCCTACGTGCTCGACCAGGACAACTCCTTCGTTGACCGGGTCAACCACGAACTGGTGGAAATCCAGCGGATCAGCGGTGAGGCGATGGAAGCCTATCGCAGCCACCTGCAACGCGTGCTGAACGAATACGTCGAGGAAACCGACAGCGAGTGGGGTCGTAACCTCGCTGAAAACCTCGATGACTATCTGCGTCGTTTCTGGCTGGTCAAGCCCAAGGCTGCCAACCTGAAATCGTTGCTTTCCAGCACCCGTGCCAACCCGCAGTGATATGCGCCTGAAGAGTTTGATGAGGTTTTAACAATGGCTGAACGTCTGAATAACGACTTCCAGTTCATCGATGTCGGGCGCAAGGATCCGAAGAAGAAACTGTTGCGTCAACGCAAGAAAGAGTTCGTGGAGATCTACGAACCCTTCAAACCCCAGCACTCGGCCGATCAGGCCCACCGCTGCCTGGGTTGCGGTAACCCGTATTGCGAATGGAAGTGCCCGGTGCACAACTTCATTCCGAACTGGCTGAAGCTGGTGGCCGAGGGCAACATCCTCCAGGCTGCCGAGTTGTCGCACCAGACCAACACCCTGCCGGAAGTCTGTGGCCGGGTGTGTCCGCAGGATCGTCTGTGCGAGGGTGCCTGCACCCTCAACGACGGTTTCGGCGCGGTGACCATCGGTTCGGTCGAGAAGTACATCACCGACACCGCGTTCGCCATGGGCTGGCGCCCGGACATGTCCAAGGTCATACCGACCGGCAAGCGTGTTGCGGTGATCGGCGCAGGCCCGGCAGGCCTGGGCTGTGCCGACGTGCTGGTACGCGGCGGCGTGACCCCGGTGGTGTTCGACAAGAACCCGGAAATCGGCGGCTTGCTGACCTTCGGCATCCCCGAGTTCAAGCTGGAAAAGACCGTGCTGAGCAATCGTCGCGAAGTCTTCACCGGCATGGGCATCGAGTTCCGCCTGAACACCGAAGTGGGCAAGGACGTGACCGTCGAGCAACTGCTCGAAGAATACGATGCCGTGTTTATGGGCATGGGCACCTACACCTACATGAAGGGCGGCTTTGCCGGTGAGGATTTGCCGGGCGTGCATGACGCGCTGGATTTCCTGATCGCCAACGTCAACCGCAACCTGGGCTTTGAAAAGTCGCCGGAAGATTTCGTCGACATGAAAGGCAAGAAGGTGGTGGTACTGGGTGGCGGCGACACGGCGATGGACTGCAACCGTACGTCGATTCGCCAGGGCGCCAAGTCGGTGACCTGCGCTTATCGTCGTGACGAAGCGAACATGCCGGGCTCGCGCAAAGAGGTGAAGAACGCCAAGGAAGAAGGCGTGAAATTCCTCTACAACCGCCAGCCGATCGCGATCGTCGGTGAAGACCGCGTCGAAGGCGTGAAGGTGGTCGAGACCCGTCTCGGCGAACCGGACGCCCGTGGCCGTCGCAGCCCCGAGCCGATCCCGGGTTCCGAAGAGATCATCCCGGCTGACGCCGTGGTCATCGCGTTCGGTTTCCGTCCGAGCCCGGCGTCGTGGTTCGAACAGCACAGCATCCAGACCGACAGCCAGGGCCGCGTCGTGGCCCCGGAGCAAGGTCAGTACAAGCACCAGACCAGCAACCCGAAAATCTTCGCCGGTGGCGATATGGTTCGCGGTTCTGACCTGGTAGTGACGGCGATCTTCGAAGGCCGCAACGCCGCCGAAGGGATCCTGGATTACCTGGGCGTCTGATCACTTCCTGAGATTGGAATACGGTCAAAATGTGGGAGCGGGCTTGCTCGCGAAGACGGAGTGTCAGTCAGCATTGATGTTGCCTGACACACCGCTTTCGCGAGCAAGCCCGCTCCCACAGTTGTTTCTCGGTGTTGCGAATACAGTGTTCCACCGCGACAAATTGCCCCGATAGACAAAAGGCTGACCTGCAACCGTGCCTTTTGCGTCGCGCTCTGAGAAAATGCCCGCACTTTTTTTCCGGATGCCGACATGACTGCCCTGAAGAACGACCGTTTCCTTCGCGCCCTGCTCAAGCAACCCGTAGACGTCACCCCCGTGTGGATGATGCGTCAGGCCGGTCGCTACCTGCCGGAATACCGCGCCAGCCGTGCCAAGGCCGGCGACTTCATGAGCCTGTGCATGAACCCGGAGTTCGCTTGCGAAGTCACGATGCAGCCGCTCGACCGCTACCCACAACTGGACGCGGCGATCCTGTTCTCCGACATCCTGACCATTCCCGATGCCATGGGCCAAGGCCTGTACTTCGAAACCGGTGAAGGTCCGCGCTTCAAGAAAGTCATCAGCACGATGGCGGACATCGAAGCGCTGCCGATTCCTGATCCGCACAAAGACCTCGGCTACGTCATGGACGCGGTCAGCACCATCCGCCGCGAACTGAACGGCCGTGTGCCGCTGATCGGCTTCGCCGGCAGCCCATGGACCCTGGCCACCTACATGGTCGAAGGCGGCTCGTCGAAAGACTACCGCAAGACCAAAACCATGCTCTACGACAACCCGCAAGCCTTGCACCTGTTGCTGGACAAACTCGCGCAGACGGTCACCAGCTACCTCAACGGCCAGATCATGGCCGGGGCGCAAGCGGTGCAGATCTTCGACAGTTGGGGTGGCAGCCTTTCGGCGGCGGCGTACCAGGAATTCTCCCTGGCCTACATGCGCAAAATCGTCAGCGGCCTGATCCGTGAGCACGAAGGCCGCAAAGTGCCGGTCATCCTGTTCACCAAGAACGGCGGCCTGTGGCTCGAAAGCATTGCTGACGCTGGCGCTGACGCATTGGGCCTGGACTGGACCTGCGACATTGGCAGCGCCCGTGATCGCGTCGGCAGCAAAGTCGCCCTGCAAGGCAACATGGACCCGACCGTGCTGTACGCCAAGCCAGAAGCCATTCGCACCGAAGTCGGCCGCATCCTCGCCAGCTACGGGAAGGGCAGCGGCCACGTGTTCAACCTTGGCCATGGCATCACGCCCGAAGTCGACCCGGAACACGCCGGCGCCTTCCTGCGCGCGGTGCATGAACTGTCGGCGCAGTATCACGAGTGATCGTCTCCCAATAAAAACGCCCGGCTTATGCCGGGCGTTTTTGTATGAGATATCAGATCGTACGCGGTCAAAATGTGGGAGCGGGCTTGCTCGCGAAGACGGAGTGTCAGTCAGCATTGATGTTGCCTGACACACCGCTTTCGCGAGCAAGCCCGCTCCCACAGGGTTTTGCTTCAGGCTTTTACACCGCCTAATGGCGGCAACTTCGCCAGTTTCAACGCCACCAACAGCGCAATCACCAGCAACCCGCCAATAAACAACCCGATCCCGTTCCAGCCACCCATGTGCCAGAAAAACCCGCCAGCCGTCCCCGCAATGCTCGAGCCGGCGTAATAGCTGAACAGATACAGCGACGACGCCTGCCCCTTGGCTTTGATCGCCCGACGCCCAATCCAGCTACTCGCCACCGAATGGGCGCCGAAGAAACCGAAGGTAAAGATCAACATGCCGATGATCACCAGCGGCAGCGGCGTCAACATGGTCAGCGCAAGGCCGGCGATCATCAGCACGATGGTCGCCCACAGCACTTTGCGACGGCCGAGCTGGTCGGCCAACGAGCCGATTTTCGCTGAGCTGTAGATACCCGACAGATACACCACCGAGAGCAGCCCGACGAAGGCCTGGTCCATGTGGTACGGCCCGGCCAGCAGGCGATAGCCGATGTAGTTGAAGAGGGTGACGAACGCGCCCATCAGCACGAAGGCTTCAAGGAATAGCAGCGGCAGGCCGGCGTCACGAAAGTGCAGGGTGAAGCCGTCAATCAGGCTACGCGGGTGCAAAGAGCGGGCGCGGAAGTTGCGCGACTCGGGAAGGATTTTCCAGAACACCGCCGCCGCGATCAGGGCCAGGCCGCCGATTACCAGCATCGCCGTGTGCCAGCTGACAAAGTCGATCAACACCCCAGTGATCAAGCGTCCGCACATCCCGCCAATCGCGTTGCCGGCGATGTACAAACCCATGGCCAGGCCAATGTGCTGCGGGTGGATCTCTTCACTCAGGTAAGTCATGGCGACCGCTGCCAGGCCGCTCAATGACAACCCAATCAGCGCCCGCATCACCAGCACGCCGTGCCAGCTCGGCATCATTGAACTGGCGATGGTGCAGAGCGCTGCGGCGAACAGCGCGGCGACCATCACCGGTTTGCGCCCGATGCGATCGGAGATCGGGCCGGTGATCAGCAGGCCGATGGCGAGCATGCCGGTGGCGACCGACAGGATCAGGCTGCTCTGGGCGGCGTTGATGGCGTACTCATGGGACAGCAGCGGCATCATCGGCTGCACGCAATAAAGCAGGGCGAAGGTCGCGAAGCCGCCGCAGAACAGCGCCAGCACGGTACGCATGAACATTGGCGTGCCTTTTTCGATGTAGATCTCCTTTAATTCGGCGATAACATCGTCCACCGCGGCGGGCGGAACTTCATGAGCGAGTGGGGCGACAGCAGTTTTCACTTCAGACCTCGGGACAAGCAGCCGGTCAGGCAATGAAAAAAGCATATAGCCGCCTAATGATTCAATCCAATATATTGTTCGACCTGTTTGATAGGTTTAACGACCTAATGGAGTTTTCATGGAATTGCGTCACCTGCGCTACTTCATCGCCGTCGCCGAAGAGCTGCACTTCGGCCGCGCCGCCCAGGTGCTGGGCATCTCGCAACCACCGCTGAGCCAGCAGATTCAGGCGCTGGAACAAGAAGTGGGAGCGCGGTTGTTCGAACGCACCAATCGTCGGGTGGAGCTCAGTGAAGCCGGCCGGTTGTTTCTGGAAGAGGCGCGGCTGGTGCTGGCGCAGGTCGACAAAGCGGCGGATGTTGCACGGCGGGCGCAGTTGGGTGAGCTGGGCGAACTGAAAATTGGCTTCACCTCGTCGGCGCCATTCAACTCGACTATTCCACAGGCGATCTTTTCATTTCGTCAGCGATTCCCGGCGGTGCACCTGAACCTGCGGGAGATGAGCAGCACCCAGGTCGCCGATGCGTTGGTGGAGGAGTCGATCGAAGTAGGAATCATGCGACCGCTTGGGTTACCGGACTCGCTCAGCGTGGTGGAACTGATGCGTGAGCCACTGGTGGCGGTGCTCAGCTCCAAGCATCCATTGGTGAACGACAGCGAAGAGGGCTTGTTTCTGTCGGCCCTGGCCCTCGAGCCCTTCGTATTTTTCCCGCGCAGTTATGGCAGTGGTTTGTACGCACAATTGCTCAGCCTGGCTCGGGATGCCGGTTTCAGCCCGCACTTTGCCCAGGAGGCGGGCGAGGCGATGACGATCATTGGTCTGGTGGCGGCGGGGTTGGGTGTTTCGGTGCTGCCGGCGTCTTATCAGCGGATGCGCATCGATGGGGTGGTCTATCGGCCACTGCTCGATCCTGAGGCCGTGTCGGCAGTGTGGCTGGTACAGCGCAAGGATCAGAAGTCGCCGATGGCCAAGGCGTTTGTGGAGTTGTTGACGCGTAAGGTTGAGCCGTTGAAGGCGTGACTGCTTCGCAGTCATTCGCGAGCAAGCCCGCTCCCACAGGGTTCAGCGGTGTGAACACCTGTTTCGGCGCGCTGCTGGACTTTGTGGGAGCGGGCTTGCCCGCGAAAGCGTCCGCAAGTCCACCAAAAAAGCTGCAGTTGCCTATGCCAAAGCGGACGCTTCGCTGAAGGGTGTAAGACATTTCCGAACTACCTTGAACAGGCCACAGCGCCTTGCGGCATTGCCTACAACTACTCCAGAATCCGCCGGCTTGTGCGCTTTGGGGGCCATCGGTAACTTCGTTCGCATCACTGATTTCCAGTGATCGGGTTTAGTAGCCCGTGTTTACCCGTGGCGTGTAGCGCATCAGATTGTCAGGTATCCCCATCCCTGTACTTTATGGTGGCTGTGCGTAGGGTGCTCTCGAGCGCGCCGGTCTCACGGGTCCCCGGTCTACTAACCTGCGCACAGCTACCACCTCATCTTATTAGTAGGGATGTGGTGGTAGCTCTAATCTCCAGGACCCGAATGATGCGTGAATATAAATCGAACTCACCGGACACCGATCCGGATGCTCCACGCCAACCAAGCAAAATCTTCCTCATCGCCCCCAATATCGACAATCACACCCTGCTGGCATACGCCTGTGAATCCCTGGCATCAGCCAACGTCATGGCGAGCGATTTCGCGAGGTCTCTGGAGGGATCGCAAAGCAACACACTGCTGGGGATTCAGCAGTCGATCATGCTGGGGGAGCTGGCGGTGAATCGGGTGCTGGATAACCTCGATCCATCCTAGTGCGTCAGGGCGCTAACACTGCCTGCTTTCCCGAGAGGGGCTTGTGAGACTCTGAGGATCCTGGGTAACCAGCCATCGCAGAGCCAGACAGGGCCGGGGCTATGTCGAACCGACCTGTTTGAGACGGCGCTATTGTGGCGAGGGAGCTTGCTCCCGCTGGGTCGCGAAGCGGCCCCAAAAGAAAGGACTGCTACGCAGTCCAGCGGGAGCAAGCTCCCTCGCCACAGGTTATTCATTGCTCGCAGCGTTTATTTATCTGCCGGGCATTGCCTCGTTACGACCAGCGCCGGAAGATCAGCGATGTATTAACCCCGCCAAACGCAAAGTTGTTGTTCATCACGTATTGGTTGCTCATCTGCCGGAACTCGCCGCGCAGGTAATCGAGTTTGCCGCAGTGCGGGTCGACGTCGTCGAGGTTGAGGGTGTGGACGTACAGGTCGCGGTTCATCATTTCGATGCTGAACCAGGATTCCAGCGCACCGCAGGCTCCGAGGGTGTGACCGAGGAAGCTCTTTTGCGAGCTGATCGGCATGTGCTCGCCGAACAACGCGCTCGTTGCCAGGGTTTCGGCAATGTCGCCCTGTTCAGTGGCCGTGCCGTGACCATTCACGTAGCCGATGTCGGAAGGCTGCAGCCCGGCGTCTTCCAGCGCCAGCTCCATGGCCCGGCGCATGGTGACCTGCTCTGGGCGGGTGGCGTGCTGGCCGTCGGCGTTGCTGCCGAAACCGACGAGTTCGGCGTGGATGTGCGCACCGCGAGCCAAGGCGTGTTCGAGTTCTTCAAGCACCAGCATGCCGCTGCCTTCACCGATCACCAGGCCATCGCGGCCACTGTCGTAGGGGCGCGGGGACGTCTGCGGCGCATCGTTTTTCAGGCTGGTGGCGTAGAGCGCATCGAAGACCATCGCTTCAGTGGGGCACAGTTCTTCGGCACCGCCGGCGAGCATCAATGGCAGGCGACCGAACTTGACCGACTCGTAGGCGTAACCGATGCCCTGACTGCCACTGGTGCACGCGCTGGAGGTCGGGATCAGCCGACCGGTGAGGCCGAAGAAGATGCTGATGTTCGCCGCCGTGGTGTGCGGCATCATGCGCACGTAGGAGTTGGCGTTCAGGCCCTCGGCCACTGAGTTGAGCAGCATGTTGCCGAACGCCTTGATCTCGTCGGTGCTGCCGGTGGATGAGCCGCAGGAAACGCCCATGCGCCCGTCCTTGATCGATTCGTCACCCAGCAGACCGGCATCGGCCAATGCCTGTTCTGCCGCGCCGACCGCCAGGCGTGAAACCCGGCCCATGCTGCGCAATTGCTTGCGGGTCCAGTGGCTCGGCACTTTGAAATCATCGATCGGCCCCGCCAGGCGCGTATTGAGTTCGGTGAAGCGATCCCACTCGTCCATCCGGCGGATACCGCTGCGGTTGGCCGCGAAGTTGGCGACGATGGTGGCCCAATCGCTGCCCAGTGAGGTGATGCCGGCCATGCCGGTGACGACGACGCGCTTCATCAGCACAGGCCTCCGTTAACGGCCAGAACCTGCCGGGTGATGTACGACGCTTCCGCCGACATCAGGAAATTCACCGCGCTGGCCACCTCTTCCGGGGTACCCATGCGTTGGGCGGGGATCATCTTCATCATTTCTTCCACCGGCACGTTTTCATCGAGCATCGCGGTGTCGATCAAGCCGGGTGCGACACAGTTAACGGTAATTTTGCGCTTGCCCAATTCAATCGCCAACGCCTTCGCCGCGCCGATCAAACCAGCCTTGGAGGCGCTGTAGTTGACCTGGCCACGGTTGCCGATCAACCCGGACACCGAGGTGATGCAAACAATCCGTCCGGCCGCGCGACGGCGAATCATCGGCATCATCACCGGGTGCAGCACGTTGTAGAAACCATCGAGGTTGGTGCGCATCACCACGTCCCAATCATCCTCGGTAAGGGCTGGAAAGGCACCGTCGCGCGTCAGGCCGGCGTTCAGCACTACGCCGTAATAGGCGCCGTGGGTTTCCACGTCGGCTTCGAGAATGGCTTTGCAGTTGGCGCGATCGGACACGTCGAATTGCACAATGCGTACGTTGCGCCCCAAGGCTTCGATTTCCGCCTTCACGGCTTCTGCGTCCGCCAGGCCGCTGCGGCAATGCAGCACGATGTCATGCCCGGCCTGGGCCAGGCGCAAAGCGATAGCGCGGCCGATGCCACGGCTGGAACCGGTGATCAGTACGGATTCAGTCATGGCTGGGTTCCTTGGGTTTCATGAAGGTATTGGGCGGCCTGAGGCGGACGGAACACGTTCAGACGAGCGGTAGCGTGAATGCCGGGGGCGGTGATGTGGCATTCGAACACGCCCATGCCGTTGTCGTCTTCCAGTGAGCGGATGCCGTGGATGGTCAACTCGGTGCCGACGGGGAAGTGCTCGACGTTGCACTCGAATTTGCGGGTGCCGAGCAGAAACCCCAGCTCCACCGCATCGCCTCGCTGGCGCGCGTGGCAACCGGCATAGGCGGCGACGCTCTGGGCCATCAGTTCGATGCCGACCCAGGCCGGCAGGCTGCCGTCCGGGCGGCTGAACAGGCCATCGGGTTTGACGGTGAGGCGGGTGTAAATCTGCTCGTCATCGAACGACAGGATCTGTTCGATGAAGATCATGTCGCCAGCGTGCGGCAGCAGCTCGGCGATCGGCCAGTCAATCATGGGGCGTCTCCGATAATCAGGCTGACGTTGTTACCACCGAAGGCAAAGGAATTGCTCATCAGATAGCGAGGTGCAATGGACGTCAGGCGATCGGCCGGGGTCACCCATTTCAGGGCTGGCAAATCGGGGTCCGGTTGGCCGTCCCAGACGTGGGGCGGCAGGGCGTGCTCGCGGTTGCCTGCACTCAGGCTCAACCAGCAGAACGCCGCTTCCAGCGCGCCGGCCGCACCGAGGGTGTGGCCGGTCATGGGTTTGGTCGACGAACACGGCACCCCCGCCGGGAACAACGTCGCCACCGCCAGGCTTTCCATGGCGTCGTTGTGTTGGGTGGCGGTGCCGTGCAGGTTCAGGTAATCGATCTGCTGCGGTTGCAGTTGGGCGCGGCTCAAGGCTTTGCGCATCGCTTGCAGGGCGCCGCGGCCGGTCGGCTCCGGTGCGGAAATGTGGTGGGCATCGGAGCTGGCGCCACTGCCGAGCAGGGCAATCGGCTGGCTGTCGCCGACATTTTTGCTCATCAAAAACAGCACCGCCGCTTCGCCAATGTTGATGCCGTTACGGTTCACCGAAAACGGGTTGCAGCGTTGCCCGGACACCGCTTCCAGCGCCGAGAACCCATTGAGGGTCAACTTGCACAGGCTGTCGACACCGCCGCACAGCACCGCGTCGCAAATGCCCAGGTCCAGCAGTCGCTGCGCACTCATCAGCGCTCGGGCGCTGGAGGTGCAGGCCGTGGAAATCACATAGGCCGGGCCGCTCAATTGCAGCCAGTCGGCGAGGAAGTTCGCCGGGGCGCCGAGTTCCTGTTGCTGATAGTCGTAACTGGCCGGGAACTGATGCTCGCGGATGTAATGGGCCAGGCCGCGACTGGCTTCGTCGATGCCCGAAGTGCTGGTGCCCAGGACGATACCGATGCGGTCGCGGCCGTAGGTCTGGATCGCCTGGTCGATGTCTTCGCGAATTTGCAGCGCGGCTTCCAGCAGCAATTGATTATTGCGGGTGTTTTGCGGCGCAAGCTCGGCCGGGATCGGTGCCAGTTCGCCTTGGACTGCGGCCACAGGCAACGACCGTTCTGCCACCCAGCCAGCCTCATCACGCATGCCCGAACAATCACCGGCAAACAGGTTACGGGCGACTTCGGACTTGTCACGGCCCAGGGCGCAGATCACCCCGAGGGCATTCAGGTAGGCCGTCATGGCGTCTCCCCGCTGAGCGGCGTGACTTGATATTTCGGGCCTTTGGGCAGGTTCAATTCAAAGCTCATGGGTTGTGAGTAGCGGACTTCCCAGTGCGCTGGCAAGGACCGTTGCGAGCCATGCTGCCACGCGGCGGGATAGTTGCCCGACAGTTCATCTTTTGGGGTCAGCGCAAACAGCAGCGCCGCGAACAGCTCTCGCGCTTCCGGATTGGGCGGCAGCAGACCGTCAGCCTGCCACTTGCCATCGACCAGTTTCTGGCGTGCCTGGGGAATGCCCAGCAAGTCCATCATCGACCAGCGAATGCCAGGGCCTTCACGCTGGATCACCAGCACCCAGTCCTGCCGTTGGTCGGCCACCAGACGCTGGATGTGCAATTGCAGCGGCAACGACAGGTTCGGGGTTTGCTCGGGCAAAGGCGCCCGGCTGGCACAGGCACTCAGCAACAGGACCGCGCCAAGCAGCAGAAATCGCAGAATGCTTACTATCCCTGTGGGAGCGGGCTTGCTCGCGAATGCGGTCTTACATTCACCAATGATGTCGACTGACACACCGCTTTCGCGAGCAAGCCCGCTCCCACAGGTTTGAGTTGCACTGAACATCACACAACACCCTCAAGAGGTTTGCGCGCGACCACATTGACCAGGGTTTCTTCCCGTTGGCCGAAGGGCTTTGGCCGGCGCAGGCCCAAGCGTTCAAACAGGCCGAAATCCTTGGCGCGGCTCCACCACAAGTATGGATAAGACACATTCTGCGAGCCGAGTTCGAAACCCTGCTGGCGAATCATGTCCAGGTACCCGGCGGCGCTCTTTTGCACGTGCATCGGATGACGGAACAACCAGCGGATCACCCAAGTATCAATGTAAGCCTCGGTGGATTCGGCGAACAGCAGATAGCCACCGGGTTTGAGCACGCGGTAGAACTCGGTCAGTGCCTGTTGTTGCTGCACCAGATGATGGAAGGTCTGGTGGCAGAACAGCAAATCGACGCTGGCGTCCGGGACGTTGATGCTCGCGCAGTCGCTGCCGATCAACTCCACCGCCATGCCCTGGCGGACGGCTTCTTCGCCGGCCAGGTTCAGGCTGTGCGGGTCGGCGTCCAGACCGATCAGGCGCTGGGGCGCGAAGGTCTGGCGCAGGTACTGGAACGACTTGCCCTGACCGCAACCGGCATCCAGCAGCACCGGGTTGCTCGGCGGTGTTTCGCTGAACAGGCTGCGCAAATCGGCGATTGCCACGCGCAAAACATGGTGCTGCCAGGTGTGGCTGCGCAGGAACCAGAAACCGAAGCGGGTCTCTTCGACGTAGGTGTCGCTCAAGTAGCTCATGTGGCGTCCTTTGCACAGAGCTCCGAGAGCATCCGCAGCCGACGCTTGGGTTCGGTGACGAACGGATTACGCTCGTCCCAGGCATAACCAGCAAGGATCGAACTGATCATGCGGCGAATATCCGGCGAGCCGCCCTCGAAATAAATCACATCCTGGAACGTCCCGGCGTACCAGCCTTCGACGTAGCAACGGAACGTGTCGACGCCGCGCTTGAGGGGGATGGCGAACTCAGTCTGCCAATCGACACTTTCGCCTTGCAGTTGGCGATGCAGCACCGCGGCGGCCATGCTCGCCGAGCGCATGGCGATGGTCACGCCGGAGGAGAACACCGGGTCGAGGAATTCCGCCGCGTTGCCGAGCAGGGCAAAACCTGGCCCATGGAGGGTTTTGACGTTGGCCGAGTAGCCGCCGATGGTTCGGGCAGGCGTGTCCCACACGGCGTTGTTCAGCACACCGGCCAGGCTTGGGGTTTCAGCGATGAACCCACGCAGGCAATCGTCCAGGTTCTCCATGCGGCCTTCGAAGTGTTCGGCTGCCGCGACCACGCCCACCGAACAACGGCCGTCGCTGAACGGGATGGTCCAGAACCAGATGTCGCGGTGGATCGGATGGGTGGTGATGAGGATTTTTTCCCGTTCGAAGGCCGGGTTGTCGATGTGGTCTTCGACGTGGGTGAACACGGCCTGGCGCACCGGGAAGTCCGACGGCGCTTCAAGGTCGAGCAGGCGCGGCAGCACACGGCCGTAGCCGCTGGCATCCAGCACGAAATCGGCTTCGACGCGGTACTGGCTGCCGTCTTCGCGAAGCACGTCCAGTTGCGGTTTCGCCAGGGTGAAATCGACGCTGACGATGGCTTCGCCGTAACGAACGTCCACCCCTTGCAGCGCGGCCTGATCGGCCAGCAGCTTGTCGAAATCGGCCCGCTGGACCTGGAAGGTGGTCGGCTTGCCATTGCTGAACGTCTCGCCGAAATCAAAGGCGCTGTATTGCTCGCCCCAAGCGAATGCCGCACCGTTTTTCAACTGGAATCCGGCGGCATTCACCGCCTCGAGCATGCCCGCTTCTTCGACGAAATCCAGGCAGTGGGACAGCAGGCTTTCACCGATGGAAAACCTTGGGAAATGCTGGCGTTCGATCATCAATACGTCATGGCCTTTGCGCTTGAGCAGCGCGGCGGCGATGGCGCCCGATGGACCTGCACCGATCACCACGACCTGACGATGTTCCATTTCAACTGTTGGCACGGGAGCTCCTTGCCGGGACGGCGATGTTCAGAGGGGTTCGGTGCATACCGGCGAGTGCCGGCAGCAGTGTCGCGATCAGGCCCATCACCATCAGCGCGAAGTACAGCGCCGGGGTGATGAGTTGTTGTTGCAGCAGCAGGTTGAGAAAGACGATCTCGCTCAACCCACGAATATTCAGCAAGACGCTTTCGCGCCAGCGGCTGGCACCCTCAAACGAGGCGCCGGCCCAGCCGAGGCCCAGCCAGTTGCCCAGCAGCTTACTGGCAATCGGGAACAGCAGCAGTGCCGCCAGTTGCACCCAACCGAGGCTGGCCATGGCCGCGTGGACATTGATTTGCACGATGCCGAACGTGAGGATCAGCGGGATCGCGATATACGTCTGCAAGTGACTCATCCAGATCACCGGCAACGGCAACACCAGCGGCACTTTGAGCGCGGCCATCCACAGCAGGTAACCGATGCCGAAAATCAGCGCATTGAGCTTGAAGTGTTCCGCCACGACCAGCAGCGCGAAGAAGCACACGCTGTGCAGCAATGGCTGGCGCAAGCGCAGCAGACGCAGCAGCAGCGGCAGGCAGGCGCCGGCCAGCGGCAGTAACAGGCTGCTCAGGTGCAGGCTGCCCTGGGCGATGGCAAACAGGGTCCAGCAAGTGAGGTCGATGAGGATCGCGGTCTGCACCAGTCGCCGGGTAGCGGCAGGTGGGTACTTGATGTGCCGCAGGTACAGATACAACACCGGAATCGCGGTGATGGCGAACAGCAGGCCGACCGCCAGCGAACTGATCCAGGGTTGCGGCGGCAACAGCCAGACCGCTGTCGCGAGGCCGCAGGCAAACGGAATGCAGAAACTCGGCAGGGCGATTTTCAGGCTTTGACGGTCAAGTCGCAGGTCAATCACGTCACTGAGAATGTGCCCCAGCAACAAGGCAAAACCCAGGCTGTAGAGGTTTTTCAGCCAGACCGGCGCGACCAGTGCGGCGCCGCTCAATTGCCATTGGGGCTCGATCCAGAAGTACATCAGCAGCGGCAGGCCGAAGGTGGCCAGCAGCAACTGGCTGACAATCGGGATCACGCCGAAGTGACGACCGACACGGGTGGCCACGGCGAACAGCGCCAGGGCCATGATCCAGAACACGACGATCATCATGTCGCCGACTCCGTGACCGGGGCAACGTGAACCTGGCGTCCGGCCCATGGCGCAAGAATGAAACTGAATGCCAGCCCCAGGCTCACCGACAGACCGAAATTGCTCACCGCCGGGGTGCTGGACACCGCCAGCAAACCGAACGACAGCCAGGTGGTCAGCGCCGCCAGCAAGGTGCCCAGCAGGCTCACGGCAGCGCCGCCGACCTGCTCACGCATGAGGATCGCGTAATCGACGCTGATGGCCGTCACCAGCAGCAGGCCGAACAGGCTGAACAGCGTCAGCGGTTGGCCCATCCAGCCGAGACTGGCCAGGCTGCACAGTGCGGCCAACAGCGGCAGGGCGACGATTCGCAGGGCGCCGCCGAAACCGAACGGCAGGATCAGCACCAGCACGATCAACACGCAGGAAGCGAGTTTCAACTCTGCGGCACTGATCTGGGTGTCGGCGAACACCTTGTTCAACTCACCGAGGCGGTCCACCAGTTCCACGCCCGGCAAATCCAGCGCCTGGACGCGCAGCAGAGAGGGGTTGTTCAAGCCTTGCAGACTGACCATCGCCGCTACGCCGTCCTCGGTCGGTCCCAGCCACAGCGGGCGATAGGGCTCGGCCAACGGACCGACCAGCGCCGCGTCGATGTCTTCGGTGGGCATCGCCTGCAATTTCGTAAGCTCAGCTTGCAGCGCCTCGGCCGGCACGCCGACATCGAGCAGCGGTTGCCAGAACTGCGGCAACTTGTTCAGCGCTTCACGCACTTTGCGCTGTTCGGTGGGTTGGCTGACCAATTGATTGAGCGACAGATAACCCTGGAGTTTGTCCAGGTTGACCAACTGATCCAGCCGCTCGCTCAGCGCGGTTTGGCGTTCCAGCAATTGCTGCTGATTGGCCGCGCGCACCAGGAAGAACTGGCTGGTGGGTTGATAGCCGGTGATGCGTGCAATGGTTTGTGCTTCGTCAGTCAGTTGCTGCGGTGCACCGACCCATTGGCGAATGTCGTTTTTGGTCTCGAGCTGCAACAGGCCGGCCACACAAAAGGCGATCAGCAGCGCCAGCAGCACCGGCGTGCTCGCGAGTTTGAGCAGCGCTTCACGCCGCCCCAGCAAATACTCGGCTACCCGCAGCGGCCACTGCGCTGGACGCAAATCTGCGCCCTTGAGCAGTGCCGGCAGCAGGCACACCGCGGACAAATAAGCGCCGAGCAGACCCGCGGCAGAGAACACGGCGATTTGGGTCAGCGCCGGGAACGGTGTCCAGGCCAGGGCCAGGTAACCGATGCAACTGGTGATCAGGCTCAGCGTCAGGCCCGGCAATGTCAGGCGCAGGGCCGGCCAACTGTGCCAGGGTTTCAGGCTCCAGCTCTTGGACAGGTAATGCAGCGGGTAATCGACCGCTACGCCGATCAGGCTCGAACCGAGCACCAGTGTCATCACATGCATCCGGCCGAACAGCGCCACACAGGCCACCGCGCCGAAGAGCATGCCGACCAGCACCGGGACGAAGGCCAGCAACACCCGCCAGCGCCGGAAGGCCAGCAACAACAGCAACAGAATGCCCGCCGTGGCGCCGCCACCGACCCAGGTCATTTCCCGGGCGGCTTGCTTTTGCCCACTGGCCGCATAGAGCAAACCGCTGGCGGCAAGCAATTGGACGTTGGCCTGGGCGGCTTCTTCACGGCTGTGCTGGAGCAGGTCGGCCACTTGCAGCGGCAGGTTCATGTCGAAGGCGTTGCCCGTGGTGCGCGAGCGTAGCAGCACCCAACTCTTGCCGTCGGCATCGGCCACCAGCGCACCGCTGCCGATGTCCAATTGCACCGAACCGCGCTGCGGCTGGCTGTTCTGGATGCGTCCGGTCAGGCCCAGCCAGTCATCCTGGCTCGGCACCAGACTGAAACCGGTGAAGGGGTCGAACAGCGCTTGGACTCGCTGCTGGATAAAGGCGTCGGGATGCTCGATCAGTTGCTGTCGGTCAGCCGCTGACAACATCGCGAGTCGGCCATTGAGCAACTGCGTGCGCAGCGCCGGCAAGTCGGCTTGCAGGTTCCACTGGACCTTCTCGAACAAGCCGCTCGCCTGCCATTGCTCACCCAGTTTCTGCGCCATCGCGACCGCTTGCTGGCGATCGGTGTGACCGACCAGCACCAGCATTTCGCGGTTCAGTGGTTCTTGCATGCGCTGTTCGGCGCGCAGTTCCAGCGGGTCTGGCGCCGTGCCCGGCACCAGTTCCATCAGGTTGGCCGACAGCGGGGCACCGTCACGCCATTGCCAGCCGGCGAGCGCAAGCACCGCCAGCAGCAGGATCAGAAACAGCCATGGAAGCTTCCGTTCACTCGGCAAAGTCATGTTGCTCCGCGTCGCTCAACGGTTGGGCGCTGGTGACGTCCTGCATGCGCAAGAGGGTGCTGTCGCCTTGGGTTTCGAGCAGCTCGATGCTGTGCACCAGTTCGCCGCCGGCAATGTTGATCTGCGTGAACACCTGCTTGAGCAGCATGGAGCGCGGGGTCAGCGTCAGCTTCCAGTTCTGTGCATCGCCGCTCAGTGAAAGCTCGAAATCCCGTTGCAGCCCGCTGCTGTCGCCTTGCAGGACGGCAAGGAACAAACGGTTCTGCTCGGCGCCGGCACTCTTGCTCGGCAGCATCTGCCAACCGCTGGCGTCACGCCGGGCAATGCCTTTGTCGCTGATGCGGTAATCCTGTTGCAGGGGGCTTTTCAGCAGCCAGAGCAAACCGTGGTTTTTAGCGAGGACGAAAGTGCCCTTGCTGGTCAGCGGCTGGGGCAGGGCACGCAGGTGTTTTTCCTGGATAAAGCTGCCATGGATCACGTCAGGTTTTGCCAATTGATCGCTGAGCTGTTGCAGATCGAATGCATGAGCGATCGATGACAACCCGAGCAGCACCAACGCAGCAATGCATCTGAACACTGAACGTGGCGAGCGAGCTTGCTCGCGCTGGGCTGCGTAGCGGCCCCAAAATTGGCGGGTTTGTGAGTGCTTCGCACTCAAGCGCGAGCAAGCTCGCTCGCCACAAGGAATTGGCTTGGCATCAAAAGAGGTGTCGATTCCTGGGGTCATGCGAGCACCCTTTCAACTGCGTCGGTGAAGACCCTGGGTGAGGCCAGCTGCATTTCGCGGCTGCTCATGTCGACGGCGACCTGCACGGAACTGGCACGGGTCAAGCGTTCGCCGGTTTGCAGATCGCTGATCAGGTAGCTGATCTTCAGACGGTTCTCCCATTCCACCAGATTGGCCCGCACGTTGAGCTTTTGGCCGAACACGGCGCCGCGCACATAACGCAATTGCAGATCGATCACCGGCCAGGCGTAACCCGACTCGACCATGGCCGTGTAGTTGTGGCCGATCTTGTCCAGCAGCGCGCAGCGGGCGACTTCCAGGTATTTGATGTAATGGCCGTGCCAGACGACGTTCATCGTGTCGACATCAAAGAACGGCACGAGGATTTCCGTATCGGTGTGAAGCACTCCCTTGCTACGCATGCAGCCTCCAGTGTTGCTCGGCGATGCGGTGCAGACACAGGCGCAATTCACCTTCCAGCGCGCGGTCTTCGATGACCGGCGGGAAGTCCTTGGCCAACTCTTCGTGCATGGCGGCCAGGGCTGGCGGCAATGGCCGTGCATCCTCGGCTTTGCTGCGCAGCCAAACGCCTTGGTTGGCGGCCAGCAGGGTGGCGGCGGCGACCTGTTCGGTCAGCTCCAGCACACGGATCGCATCGCGGGCGGCGATGGTGCCCATGCTCACTTTGTCCTGGTTGTGGCATTCGGTGGAGCGCGAGAAGACGCTGGCCGGCATGGTGTTTTTCAGCGCTTCGGCGGTCCAGGCACTGGTGCCGATCTGCACGGCTTTGAAGCCATGGTTGAGCATCGCCCGATCCGCGCTGGCGCCGGACAGGTTGCTCGGCAAACCGTGGTTGTAACGCTCGTCCACCAGCAGGGCGAGTTGACGATCGAGCAGGTCGGCGACGTTGGCCACCAGGTTTTTCAGGCTGTCCATGGCGAACGCAATGTGGCCGCCGTAGAAGTGCCCGCCGTGCAGCACGCGCTCGGCTTCGGCGTCGATGATCGGGTTGTCGTTGGCGCTGTTGAGCTCGATCTCGATGAACGAGCGCAGCCAGTTCAGGCTGTCGGCCAATACGCCGAGGACGTGGGGTGCGCAACGCAGGGAATAGCGGTCTTGCAGACGATGCAGCGGCGCGGTCGGCGCGTCGATCGCCAGATCCTTGCGCAGCCACGCGGCGACTTGCATTTGCCCCGGATGCGGTTTGGTGGCGAACAGGCGCTCGTCGAAGTGCTCGGGGTTGCCTTGCAGGGCGACCACGTTCAACGCGGTGATGCGCGTGGCCAGTTGCAGCAGGTAATCGGCGCGGGCATAGGCCAGGCACGCGAGACCGGTCATGACGGCGGTGCCGTTCATCAAGGCGAGGGCTTCTTTGGGGCGCAATACCAGCGGCTCCCAGCCGAGTTCGCGGTGTACGTCGGCCGCTTGCCAGCGCTCGCCACGGAACATCACTTCACGCTCGCCGGACAACGTCGCGGCGACGTAAGACAACGGCGTCAGATCACCGCTGGCGCCCACCGAGCCCTCTTCCGGGATCAGCGGCAGAATGTCGTGTTCGAGGAAGGCTTGCAGGCGTTCCAGCAGTTCCACGCGCACCCCGGACACGCCGTGGCACAGCGACTGCAACCGCGCCGCCAACACCGCGCGAGTGGCCTGCGCATCAAGCAGTTTGCCCAGGCCGCAGCCGTGGAAGGTGTACAAATGACGAGGCAATGCCTCGACGTGATGCAGCGGCACCGCGACCACACAGGAATCGCCGTAACCGGTGGTCACGCCGTAGATCACGCCTTCCTTGTCCAGCAGGGAGTCCAGGAATCGCGCACCCTTGGCGATACGCTCACGGTACGCAGGGTCGCTTTGCAACTGCGTCGGCACCTGACGGTTGGCCAGGGCCAGCACGTCTTCGATGCGCAAAGGGAGTTCGCCGAAGGTTACCGGCTCAAGCGTTGGCGTCGTCATCGGTCTTCCAGAAAGGGTAAAAGTTGAACCATTGTCGGGGCGCTTCAAGGCAATAGTGACCCAAGCGTTCGGCATAGCGGGAAGCCCACTGATGAATGACCTGCTCGCGGTCGCTGCGCTTCCACACCACGGCTTCGGCGAACGGTTCGAGGGTCAGTCGATAGTCGCCCGTCGGCTTCTTCAGGCACAGCATCAGGTTGATCGGGCATTTCAGCAGACCGGCCAGCAACCAGGGCCCCTGCGGGAACGCAGCTGGATGGCCGAGGAAATCCACCGTCACGCTGCGCCCGCCGTGCAGCGGAACGCGATCGCCAGCAATCGCCAGCCATTCGCCGCGCTCCAGGCGCTCATGAAGTTGCAGCATGATCAGCGGGTCCAGCTCGCTGACCTGAATCAGGCGCAAATTGGTCGCGCCGGCTTCACCGAGCAAGCGGTTGAATTGCTCGGCGTGCTTGGTGTGCACCAGCACGTTCATCGTGACTTTTTCGCCGATCTCGGCCAGCGCACGGCAGACCTCGAGATTGCCCAGATGCGCGCCTACCAGCATCTGCCCGCGGGTGCCGCGCAGTTGATTGCGCAGCAAGGCCGGGTCGATGATTTCGATCTGTTCGATGCTCAACTTGCCGTTCCAGACGTCGAGCTTGTCGAGCATTGAGTCGGCGAAGGCCATGAACTGGCTGAAGACTCGCCAATGGCTCGGGCGCAATTCGTTGCGACCACTCCAGTCGGCGAGCCGCTGCTGGTATTGCCAGGCGCTGTGACGGGCGCTGCGCCCGAACAGGAAAAAATACAGGACGATGCCGTACAGCAGCGGGCTCAGCAGTCGACGGCCGAGCACTTTGGCGCAGAATGCGGTGAATTTCATCAGCCAGAAACTGCCGCGCTCCTGGCGGTCAGCCCAGTGCTTTTTATCGGCGTCAGTGCTCATGCTCGCCACCGTCGCCAGAGAATCACTGGCGCCCGCAGCAACATGCCGAAGAACAACCGGGTGTGCATGCTCGTAATCAGCACGTTGTCGTGGAACAGGCGGAAATGCGAGACGCCATCCAGCGGGTAACGGACGTTGGTTTGCAGCCATTGCATGGGCAGATTGCGCCAGGCCAGTCGTACCAGGATGTCCGAGTCGAAGTCCATGCGCTTGCCGATCTTCGCCGAATCGATCAGCGCCAGGGTCGGCGGTAGCGGATAGACGCGGAAGCCGCACATGGAATCGCGAATCTGCAACGACAGGGTGTTGATCCAGACCATGACGTGAGTCAGGTAGCGTGCGTACAAGCGACCTTTCGGCACGCTGGCGTCGTACCGCGGATAGCCGCAGATCACCGCCTCGGGATGGGCGCGCGACAGTTCGATAAAGGTCTGGACATCTTGCAAGTCATGCTGGCCGTCGGCGTCCACCTGCAAGGCATGGCTGAAGCCCAGGCGCGAGGCTTCACGCATGCCGGTCATGACCGCGCCACCCTTGCCCTGGTTGGCGCCGAGCCGGATCAGGAACACTTTGTCGCGCCGGGCCAATTGGTCCAGCACCTTTGCGCAGGGTTTATCGCTGGCATCGTCTACCAGAATGCATGGCAGGTTGCTGGCGAGCAGCGCATCGACCACCGTGGTGATGGCGGTTTCGTGGTTGTAGACCGGGACCACGGCGCAGGGGTTATGCATGCTTGTGTTCACCTGAAAGACCGAGGTGCCTGCTTCGCGAGCAAGCCCGCTCCCACATTTGATCAGTGTCGAACACCCATTTTGTGCACGACGCCAATCCATTGTGGGAGCGGGCTTGCTCGCGAATGAGTGCGCAGCACTCACCATAGTTATGCATCGCCGGAGGCCTCCAGCAAGATCCGCCCACTAGAGCAGGTCGCAGTTTCGTTGCGATAGGTGAAATACAACTTGCTGCGCGTCGGATCGAAGCGCAGGTGCAGCTGGACTTCATCGCCGGGGCGTACCAGTTGCTGGAATTTCAGCACTTCCATGCCAGCGAATTTTGCCGGCAGGTTCATCAGTTGCTGACCCAGCGTCAACGCCCATTCCACTTGCACCACGCCGGGCAATACCGGTGTCTGGGGGAAGTGGCCGCTGAAGTAGGCGAGGTCGGGTGGTACCGCCAGTTGCAGGTTCCATTCGCCATCGATTTCGAGCTGATCCAGCACTTCCGGCGCCTTTGGGCGCGGCGCCAGCAGCAGGGTTTCAACGGTGGCTTGGGGCAGTTTGCCCTGAGCGTTCAGCGGCAGTTGCCGCAGCAGGCGCCAGCGTCGTGGCAGGGCCAGGGCTTCGCAATGCTGGTGCAGATGCTGACGCAGTTCTTGCGTGAGGGTGCGTCGACCCTGATTGCGCAAGGCATGCAGGCCTGATTCGGTCAGCACCAGCAGCGCACCTAATGAGGCGCGGTTTTCCTGAACCACGCCAAGACGCGCTTCGGCGACCCAGTCGTGGGCCATCAGTGCCTGTTCCAGCATCGGTAGCGAGATACGTTTTTCTTCCAGTTTGACGATCCGGTCCAGGCGTCCGAGCAGTTCGAATCGACCGTCGGCAGCGAATCGTGCGGCATCCGCGGTGTGTTCGATATGCCCGGGAGGCAAGTACGGCGAAGCAATGAGCAGGGCGCCGTCGCTGTCCTGGCTCAACTCGATACCCGCAAAGGGCTGCCAGAGCGCGAGCCCCTGACGCCAGGCGATACCGCCGGTTTCCGAGCTGCCGAGGATCTCTGTCGGCCATTGCTGCAAGCGTTGCTGAAGGCTATGTGCAGCCTCGGCCGGCAAGGCACCTCCGGAGGAAAATACTCGGCGGACCGCACTTAATGCGGTCCAGTCGAGGTTGTCGCCCATGCGCTTGAGCAGCGCCGGGCTGGCGACCCAGGCAAACGCCGGGTGTTCGCGGCTGGCGCGCTGCAGGTCTTCAGGGAATGCCAGTTGCTTGCGCACAAACGAGCGCCCGGCGCACAGCGGCCACAACACTCGAAACAATAATCCGTAGATATGTTGAGTGGCGACGCTGCCGATAATGCAAGCCGCGCCAAGATCGGCGCCCCAGAGCTGTTCCAGCGCTTCGACTTCATTGGCCAGTTGGCGCAGGGTTTTGTCGATGCGCTTGGGCTCGCCGCTGGAGCCGGACGTGCACAGGCTCAGCGAACAGCGATCCAGATCCAGTGCAGCCGCGATCAACGGCGGATGCCGGTAATCGCTCAGGTGTGCGTCATCGGCCTGATCGGTCAGCCACAGATCGACTTCGGTCGACCAGCGCTGGCGAGTCTGGGCTTGCAGGTCTGCGGGCAGCAGCACGCTGACCCCGGCGCGCCAGGCACCGAGCAGGGCAATCGCCAGGTCAGCGGCGTCCTCAAGGTGCACGGCAATACGCCGCACACCCTGGGCTTGCAGGCCCGCGGCGAGGCTTAAAGCCTGTTCGCACAGCTGAGCGTGGTTCAGGTTCGGTTCGGCCGTCACGGCACGTTCCGGTTGTGCCTTGAGCAACAGGTGCTCAAGTTTTATCCAATTCATGGGTGGCCTCGTACCCGTTGTCGTATAAGCCATTCAATGGCAAACAGCAGGCCCATCAATCCGTAGGAAATCAGGCCGGTGTACAACATCCACCAACTGAGCGGCGCCCAAAGGGTCAGGGCGGCAGCGAGCAAACCGTTACAGAAGAAAAACACGCACCAGACGATCGTCACCTGGCGGGTATAAACAATCGCCTTGGCCGGCAGTTGCGGTTCGCGCAAACGCGCCAGGCGTTCGATGATCGGCGGGCCAACGATCAAACTCAGGCCAAACAGGCCGAGCATGAACGCACTGATCAGCACCGGGTACCAGCGCAACAGCAGCGGGCTGTCGAACAACGCCAGCAACAGGCAAAAGGCAATCGCGGTGATTGCCATCCACAAACTGCCAGGCTTGCGCGTACCGAACAGCGCCCGGGCCAGCCACAGGCTGCCCAGCAGCAGGCCGAACTGCCACGGCGCGAAATGTTCCATGCCGAAATACACCGCGAAGGGGTACAGCAGGCCCGCCAGCAGCAGGCCGAGGCCGATCAGTCGGCTCATGCGGCCGGCTGAACCAGACGGTAGACCGCCTCGACCACATCGCTGACGGTACGCACCGACTTGAACTCTTCGGCAGCGATTTTCTTGCCGGTCTGGCGCTTGATGTGATCGATCAGGTCGACCGCGTCAATGCTGTCGATTTCCAGGTCCTGATACAGGTTGGATTCGAGGCTTACACGCTCCGGCTCCAGCTCGAAGAGTTCGACCAGAGCATCACGCAGGGTGTTGAAGATGTCGTCACGAGTTTGCATGGTCCGGTCTCAAGCTGCCTGTTTTGCAGTGACGAACGCCGCAAGGCTCGCCACGTTGCTGAAGTGATTGCGAGTGTCCTTGGCGTCGGCGTCGATTTTGATGCCGTATTTTTTCTGGATGGCCAGGCCGAGTTCCAGAGCGTCTACCGAATCCAGGCCCAAGCCTTCGCCGAACAGCGTCTGGTCGTCGCCGATGTCTTGTGCGCTGATGTCTTCAAGGCCCAGGGCGTCGATGATCAGTTCTTTGATTTCACGGTGTAGATCGCTCATCTTCGGCGAGCTCCTTAATGTAGTAGTGATGCAAATAGTCATTGAGCTTGCGCGAGGCCTGAGGAGCAGGGCCCAGCGAGGCAAAGGCTTGTGGATCTATATCGGCCCCGACACGGAAACTGAAGTGCACGCGGCGTTTGGGGATCCGATACCAGGGTTCGGCCTTGGTCAATGTGGTCGGGTTGACCTTGATGATCACGGGGGTGAGGATTTTCGCACCGCGCAGGGCGATTGCCGCAGCCCCCCGATGGAAGGCGGGTGCCTGGCCGGGCTGAGTGCGGGTGCCTTCGGGAAAGATGATCAGGGTCTGGCCGCTTTTCAGCGCGTCGGCAGCGGCATCAAGCATGTCCATGCTGCCGTCGTTGCTGATGTATTCGATGCAGCGTAGCGGGCCGCGGGTAAAGGGGTTCTCCCAGAGGCTTTTCTTGACCACGCAGTTGGCGTGGCGCACCAGGCCGATCAGGAACACCACATCGATCAGCGACGGGTGATTGGCAATGATCATTTGCCCCGGCCGACCGAGTTTTTCGGCGCCCTGGATGTCGTAAGTCAGCACGCCGGTACGCGCCATGAACCGCACAAAAAACCAGAACAGGCGGGCGACGGTGTGCCGCGCTCGCCGCCGGTGTGTCCGGGCATCGCCGGGCAGGCAATTGAGCAGCGGAAAAACCACAAGCCGCAGGCACAGCCCGCCCAACCCGAACAGGGTGAAGCTTGCGGCGGTAGCCAGCAGGCGCCAGTAATAGGCGTCGCGGTTTTTTTCGGTTACAGGTTGCGTTGCCAGGTCCATACACGATTTTTCCAGGCATGTTGGCAGGTGGTCTGCTGGCCGAGCAGGGTACGCAATAGGTTCAAGGCATGGGGCCATTGGGCTTTGGACAACTCATCCGAGGCGCTGTTCAGGGACAACTGCCAGTCGTTTCCGGGAGTGATCAGCAGGCCGACCGCGTAAGGGAACGGCACGTCGTCGATCCAGGTCGAATAGGCCTTGGGCGGTTGCTCTTCGGTGACGATCAGCAGGACCGCGGGAGCGCCCTCGGCAAGCAAGGCCGCGGCCTCTAGCATGCCGTGTTCAAGGCCGTCGCCGGCTGCTGCGAGGGCCGTCATTTCACTGGTTTCGCCGCGCAGGATCGACCACAGGCCGATGATCGCGTTGTGCACAGACAGGCTGAATTGAGTCGGTGACAGCGGTTGATCGGCAGCCAGGTCGCTGAGAATCTCGAAAGTGCGCGGGGTTTCGCCGTGGCGCGAAATAAAGACCAACGGTAGGTCCTGGCGGCCATCGGCCAATGGCCAGCCGACACTGAACGCCATCCGCGCGAGACGACTGAGTCGCCGGCGCTGCATGGCCGGCAGAAACGAGACGTCGGGTGCGGCATCGCTGCTCGCAAGCACGACCGGTTGTCGGCTCCAGGCTTGCCAATCGTCCACGCTTTCGAGCCCAGGGGCCCACGCGCGCCATTGGGCGATGTTGAAATTGATCACAGACATTCATCCCGCCCCTGCGGGCTTCCTTGACGCGGCGAGTCGCAAAACACGCGAACTACCTTACGGAGCGCTGAGCGCTGAGTGGTGCGCATTATCCCGTTGCAGCGGGCGTGTAGCAAATGATGGTTACATTTTGCTCAATGAAATGTACCGGTTGGTTCGTGCGAGGCTGTCACTTGGCCATTATCCACATCGTAGTGAGCCTGTCTGTCGGCTCTAATCGGAGATCAACGACAGAGTCAGCGGCTTTTTTACTGAGAGATTGCCGATGACTGTGTAGTCCCGATGCCAGCGAGGTAGCTAAGCAGCGCCGTGGACTACTACACTCGGTCATTCTTTGATACACGGAGGTTTTGACATGCGGCGCGTGGTGTTCAATCAGAAAGGTGGCGTAGGCAAATCCAGCATTGCCTGCAATCTGGCGGCGGTCAGTGCCAGCGAGGGTTATCGCACCCTGTTGGTGGATCTCGATGCCCAGGCCAACTCCACTCAGTACCTGACGGGCCTCACCGGTAATGACATTCCTATGGGTATTGCCGATTTTTTCAAGCAGACCCTGTCATCCGGACCGTTCTCCAAGAAAAACCAGGTCGATATCTACGAAACCCCGTTCGACAACCTCCACGTCATCACGGCCACCGCCGAGCTGGCTGACTTGCAGCCCAAGCTTGAGGCCAAGCACAAGATCAACAAGCTGCGCAAATTGCTCGAAGAGCTGAGCGGCGATTACGACCGGATCTACCTCGATACGCCGCCAGCGCTGAATTTTTACGCGGTATCTGCATTGATTGCCGCTGATCGTGTGCTAATTCCCTTCGACTGCGACAGCTTCTCGCGCCAGGCGCTGTACGGCCTGTTGGCGGAAATCGAAGAATTGAAGGATGACCATAACGAAGGGCTGGAAGTCGAAGGGATTGTCGTCAACCAGTTCCAGGCTCGCGCCAGTCTGCCCCAGCAAATTCTCGACGAACTGATCGCCGAAGGCCTGCCGGTATTACCGGTGTACCTGGGCAGTTCGGTGCGCATGCGTGAATCCCACCAGGCCAACACGCCGCTGATTCACCTCGACCCGCGTCATAAGCTGACGCAGCAATTCGTCGATCTGCACAACTTGCTGGAAAATGCCTGATTGCGTGGATGACGCCCAATCACTGTGGGAGTGAGCCCCTGTGGCGAGGGGATTTATCCCCGTTGGGCTGCGGAGCGGCCCCGGCATTTCAAAGTTAAAGCGCGTTTACGACTGCTTCGCAGCCGAACGGGGATAAATCCCCTCGCCACAGGGGCCCGCTCCCACATTTGATTGAGGTGTTCTTAAATCCCCTGACTACGCAACCAGCTCATCAACTGCGGTAACGGGAAGGCCCCGCTTTGACGCGCCACTTCCCGGCCGTTCTTGAACAGGATCAGACTCGGGATCGAACGGATCCCCAGCTGCGCCGACAGCTGCTGGTTGGCCTCGCTGTCCAGCTTGGCCAACCGACATTTGCCGGCCAATTGCACCGCCGCCTGCTCGAACACCGGCGCAAACGACTTGCACGGCCCACACCAATCCGCCCAAACGTCCACCAGCAACGGCAGATCACCTTTGATCTGGCTGGCGTAATCGATTTGCTTCAGTTCAAAGGGTTTGTTCAGCAGGACTTCGGCTTTGCAGCGGCCGCATTTTGGATGGTCGTTGAGACGCTCGGCGGGGATGCGGTTGAGGCCGTTGCAGTGGGGGCAGGGGATGAGGAGTGGGTCGGTCATGGTTGGCTCTTCGAAAGTTGGCAGTCGATGCGATGGATCTGGAGGCAAAGCCCGCGTTTATCAAGGCAGAGATATGTAGGCAGGAGCCTTCTGCAATTGGAGAGGTGACCTACAGGTCAAGGTGCCTCTGTCTGCTAGTTAGCGAGTGATTCAACTCTTAACCTTCACTCGCACTTTCAGATAGCAACCAAACAGGTACGAAAATGAGTGAACTCGTCAAGCAAGCCATTGAACATTGGCCATCTGTGTCATGGTTATTGAAACGTCCTGAATCCGAAGCTGAATACAATCGGTTGGTCGAGTCGCGGGATGAGCTGCGGGGAATGATGGGCAGCGATGAATTGCATCCGCTGGAGGGGCTGGTGTCGATCATAGGCGACCATATCGAAGCCTATGACCGTGCGCACCGATCAATGCCAATTTGAAATATTCAGTGTTTTACCTCAAGACGAACAACTGATCTCCAGATGCTTGCCCCACTCCGGCGGCCGCTCCGCATAGCTCTCCATCCCCGGTTGCTCCTCGAACGGATTGCTCAGCACCGCGTGCAGCCGACGAACTTCTGCATAGTCGCCGCTCTCCGCTGCATCGATGGCTTTCTGCGCCAGGTAGTTACGCAGGATGTAGAGCGGATTGACCGCATGCATCCGTTTGCGGCGTTGTTCCTGAACAACCTCGCCTTCACGGGTGACCCGGGCGATGTAGAGCTCGCCCCATGCATCGAAGCCCTTGATGTCGACGAAGTCATCGCGCAAACGGGCGACGGCCAGTTCCGGTGACTCATCCCCCAACCGGCGGAAAAACAGGCTGTAGTCGACGCCACTGTTCTGCATCAGTTGCAGCAGGTGCTCCAGCAGTTTCTGGTCATCATCTTCGGCCGTGGTGAAACCGAGGCGGCGGCGCATCAGGTCCAGGTAATGGGCCTGGTACAGCGGGAAGTACAGGCCGAGGGTTTCACGCAGGGCTTCGACGCTGATGAACGGCGTCAGGGCCTGGGCGAGGGCGCTGAGGTTCCACTGGCCGATCGGCACCTGGTTGCTGAAGGAGTAACGGCCCTGGTCATCGGAATGGTTGCAGATGAAATGGGCATCGAAATCGTCGAGGAAGGCGAACGGGCCGTAGTCGAAGGTAATGCCGAGGATCGACATGTTGTCGGTGTTCATCACGCCGTGGCAGAAGCCATAGGCCTGCCATTTGGCGATCAGCTCGGCGTTGCGCTCGACGATTTCGCGAAACATCGCCAGGTACGGTTCCGGCTGTTCCAGGCATTCCGGGAAATGCATGGCCAGCACGTGGTCGCCGAGTTCTTTCTGCTTCTCGGGACGTTTGGTGTAGTAGAAATATTCGAAATGCCCGAAACGCACATGGCTCGGCGCCATGCGCAGGACCATGGCCGCGCGTTCCTGCTTCTCGCGCCACACCGGCGTGTCGGAGCCAATCACGCAGAGGGCGCGGGTGGTCGGGATGTTCAGGGCATACAGCGCTTCGGAGGCAAGAAATTCGCGGATCGAGGACCGCAGCACCGCCCGCCCGTCACCCATGCGCGAAAAGGGCGTCTGGCCGGCACCCTTGAGGTGCAGGTCCCAATGCTCGCCGGCCTCGTTGTAGACCTCGCCCAGCAACAGACCGCGACCATCGCCCAACTGTGGGTTGTAGGACCCGAACTGATGTCCTGAATAGACCATTGCCCTGGGGACCGCGTCGGCCCAGAGCTTATGGCCGCTGAACAGTTCGGCGAACTCAGGGGTTTCGGCTTCGGCAGGGTCGAGATCGAGCAGCGCCATGGCGGCAGGGCTGGCCACCACCAGGCGCGGGTTGTCGATCGGCTCGGGCAGCACGTGGGTGGAAAACGTATCGCCCAGGCGAGCGAAACGATTATCGAAGGTCAGTTCGTCGAGGGCTTTCAAGGGCCATCTCCAGCAGAATGTCCGAGCATTCTGCTAGGGATAAGCCGCTTAGTCGAGCTTGGCGGCTGGCGGCTCTTGCAGCGGTTGGCCATCGGGTTTGGGCACGATGGTTTTGGCTTCCGGATCGACGGGTACCATTCTGTATTCCTGGCCCTGGATGTTCTTGAGGTAAACCTCCATCTGCCGGAACGAGATGTTGATGTGCTGCTTCTTGAACTCGCGATTGATGAAGCGGTTGACCTCGTCGAGCACCGGGTTACGGTCACCGAGGTCGCGCACATGCATGCGCAGCTCGTGGTCGAGGGTGCTTTCGCCGAAATTCAGGAAGTACACGTGAGGTTCCGGGTCTTTCAGCACTCGCGGGTTATCGCGCGCGGCCTTGAGCAGCAATTCCTTGACCAGGTCCAGGTCCGAGCCGTAATCGACACCGAGCTTGAGGGTCACTCGGGTGATGGTGTCGGTCAGGGACCAGTTGATCAGTTGTCCTGTAATGAACGTCTTGTTCGGGACGATGATGTCCTTGCGGTCGAAGTCGGTGATGGTCGTGGCACGGATGCGGATCTTGCTCACCGTGCCGGACAGGTTGCCGATGGTGATGGTGTCGCCGATCCGTACCGGACGTTCGAACAGGATCATGATCCCGGAGATGAAGTTCGCGAAGATTTCCTGCATCCCGAAGCCGAGACCCACCGACAGCGCCGCCACCAGCCATTGCAACTTGTCCCAACTCACGCCAAGTGTCGACAGGGTCGAGACGAAACCGATACCGGCGATCACGTAGGACAGCAAGGTAGTGGTGGCGTAGGCGCTGCCCTGAGCCAGGTTCAGCTTCGACAGCACCAACACTTCCAGCAACCCCGGCAAGTTGCGCGCGAGGGCGAAGGTGATGCCGATGATGATCAACGCGCCGAGCATGTCGCCAATGCTGATCGGCACCATGCTCATGTTGGCGCCGGTGCCGCTGGTGTATTCGTAGAGGGTGACGTTATCCAGGTACGAGAACACCGAGATCAGGTCCGACCAGACCCAGTACAACGCCGCGATGAAGCCGCCCAGCAGTGCCAGGCGGATCAGGCGCAGGGACTGTTCGTTGACCTTCTCGATATCCAGCGTTGGCTCTTCGATCACCGCTTCGCCGTCGCCGGCCTCTTTCGCGGCCTGGCGTTTGGCCAGGGCGCGCTGGTAGGCCAGGCGGCGTGCGGCAACGCTGAGGCCGCGCACGAAGGTGGCCTCGATCACCAGCCAGAACATCAGCAGGTAAAGGGTGTTGATCAACCGGTCACTGAGCTTCAGCGCGGTGTAGTAATAGCCGAAGCACACCGCCACGAACAGCGCCACAGGCAGGACGGTGAATATGACCCCCACGGCCTTGCGGAACAACGAAGCGTTCTGGTGAGTCGGGCTGCTGATCAGCAGGCGACTGAGCAGCCAGGCCATCAACGCGTAGCAGGTCAGCACCACCGGCATGCCGAGTACGTCATCGGCCAGGGTGGCGGGTTGCAGCTCGGCGACCGCCACCACCGCGACCAGGGCCATGACCACCAGACCGAGTCGACGGACCCAGCCCTGCAGGAATTCGACTTGCGGTTTTTCCCAGCGGAAATGCAGTTCGGCCACGCCGCCCGGCGCAAGTATCCGGTAGGCGGTGTAGAACACTAGCCAGGCCTGGGCCATTTGCAGCAGCGCTGCGCCCATGTTCGCGTTTTGTCCGCGGGCGTCGATTTGCAAGGCCAGGCCACACAAGGCCAGGCCCAGGGACACCGGCATCGCCAGCAGAATGTTGATCAGGATGGCCTGCGGCGTGTGCCACTGGCTGTCGCGTTTGAAGTGGCCGATGTCCTGGTGAACCTTGCTCAGTCGGGCATACAGGCTTTTGCGTCGCCACAGCAGGGCACCGATCAACAGCGCCAGGGGCAGGAACAGCAGCGGCCGTTGGGTCAGGCCGTCACCTAATTCGCTCAGGCTGGAAGCCCACGGCAGCGTGGTGACCTGACGTTCCAGGCGCTCCGGCACGGCGCGCATCCATTCCAGGTCCAGCGGCTTGTTGCTGGGAATCCAGAACATCTGCTCATCGAGGGTCGCCCGCAGGCTTTGCGCGGTGCTGAGCAGTTGCTTCTGGTTGAGTTGCAACGTGATGGATTCGTTGAGCACCGCGCTGAGTTCGCGGTTCAGCCGCTCCAGCAGGTCGGCGCGGGTCGTGGCCAGGTCCAGCAGGCTCTTGCGCAATTGCGGGGTGACTTGCTCGGGAGGCTGGGTCGACAGCAGGTTGTCGACGTAGGTCGCCGGGTTGCTGAGCAGTTCCCGTTGCTGGCTGACTTCGAATTGATAGAGGCGAATGTCGGCGATCTGGTCGGCCAGGTCTCGGTCGAGCTTGAGGCGTGGCAGGGCCTGCTTCTGTTTGTAGAGAATCTTGGAGAGCAGCAGGCTGCCCTTGAGCACGTTGATCTGCTCTTCCAGCGCCGAGTCGCTCTGGGTCACGTTGTCCAGTTGCTGCTTGGTCTGCAGGTTTTGCTGGGTGACTTCGTTGAGGCGGTCGGTGCTTTTGAGCAGGTAATCGGAAAGCTTGAGGTTGGCTGCGCTTTCGGTAGCCAGCAGGGTACTGCCGCCGGATTTCTGCGCTTCGATGGACTGCTGGGTCACCGTCTCCTGGGACTGGGCCAGGCGCTTCTGGTTGATCAGGGTTTGCAGCTCCTGGATTTCCTGATCCAGGCGATCGGATTTTTCCGAGAGCAAGTCATGCTGGCTGTTGCCCAGGTCCTGCAGTTGATTGTTGCCGGCCAGTTCCTGGCGACGCAACGGGATCAGGGCATTCAGCGCCGCGAGCTCGGCGTTGAGCAGGTCGCGTTGCTCAGGGGTCAAGGTCTTGCCGGCGTCCTTGCCGATCTTGAGGATGTTGTTGATCTGCTGGATGCGCGTCTGGCTGGTGGAAATTTCCGCCTGGGCGCGTTCGGGGCGGGTCTGGGCGGTGATCACCAGACTGTTGGCGTCCGAGAGGGCCTTCTGCAGATCGCTTTGCTGAGTGGAGCGCTCGGTGAGCATTTGCTCCAGTTGCTGAATAGGCTCTTTGGCATAGCGCTGCGGCACCGGCAGCACTTTGCTGGCTTTGAGCTTGGTCAGTTCTCGCTGGTTTTCGATGTTCTGCTTTGGGGCGTTGGCCAGTTGCTGCTTGAGATCGGCCAGCTTCTGCTCGTAATCACGCTTGTTGTTGAGTTGTGTCAGCGTGTTTTGCAGGATGCTCTGCAGGGCTTTCTGATCGGCTTCCGGCAATTTGCGCTCGGCGATCTTGTTCAGGTTCGCCTGCACGGCTTCGCTGGACGGCGGTTCGGCCGCTTGCAATGTACCGACAGAAAGACTCAAGCCCAGCAGGGCCGTAATGATGAACGTGCGCAGGGTTGACATAGAGACCGATCGAAAGCGAGACGAAGTGTGGAGTTTAGAGGAAGAGTCCCGGGCCGGGGCGACTTCCTTCGGGGAATCTGACGCCCACTTTACCGATCTTGTTCCCTTCCATGACAGCGACGGTCCAAATGGTGTTGTTCCATTCCACCTGGTCACCGACTACCGGAGCACCGCCCACTTTCTGGGCAATGAAGTGGCCGAGCGACATGTCCGGATCGATGCCTTCCACTTTCAACCCGTACAGCGCCGCAACCGCGGCCAACTGGGCGTCTCCTTCGAGTACGAAGTCGCCGAAGAAGCGCAAATCGAGGCCTCGTTGCGGTGCCTGGCTGAAGAGTTTTCCGAGGGCCGGAAGGTTGTGTTCGTGGCCGATTACGCACAGCAAATCGTCGACTTCGAGCACCGTACTACCCGACGGATGGAGCAGTTGCTGGCCCCGAAACAGGGCTGCAATGCGAGTGCCTTCGGGCATTTTCAGTTCGCGAAGGGGCGAGCCGATACACCATTTCTCGGCCCCGAGGCGATAAACGAACAGCTCCCACTCACTGGTGACGTGGACTTCCAGGGCTGCGCGGGAGATCGGTGCCGGCTCCGGCGGAACGGTCACTTTCAAAAGCTTCGCCACCCACGGCAGGCTCGTGCCCTGCACCAGCAACGACACCAGCACGATAAAGAAGGCGAGGTTGAAATAGAGCTGAGCGTTGGGCAGGCCGGCCATCAGCGGGAACACCGCCAGAATGATCGGGACCGCGCCGCGTAGCCCGACCCAGGAAATGAACGCCTTCTCGCGCCCATGGAATGCCCTGAAGGGCAGCAGGCCGACGATCACCGACAACGGCCGCGCAAACAGAATCATCCACAGCGCCAGGCCCAGGGCGGGCAGGGCAATCGGCAACAGGTCGTGGGGTGTTACCAGCAACCCCAGCACCAGGAACATGCCGATTTGTGCCAGCCACGCCATGCCGTCGAGCATGTGCAAAATGCCGTGGCGGCTGCGCACAGGGCGGTTGCCGATGACCAGACCGCACAGGTAAACCGCCAGGAAGCCGCTGCCGTGCAAGGCGTTGGTCAGGGCAAACACGACCAATCCGCCAGCAATGACCAGGATCGGGTACAGGCCGGTGGCCAAGTGGATACGGTTGACCAGTTGCAACATGACCCAGCCGCCGCCCAGACCGATGACAGCGCCGATACCGAACTCACGCAAAAAGTGCCCGAGCAGGCTCCAGTGCAGACCGGACTGGCCGCTGGCGAGCATGTCGATCAGGGTCACGGTAAGGAACACCGCCATCGGGTCGTTGCTGCCGGACTCGATTTCGAGGCTGGCGGTCACCCGTTCGTTCAGGCCTTTGCCGCCGAGCAGCGAGAATACCGCCGCGGCGTCGGTGGAGCCGACGATAGCGCCGATCAGCAGGCCCTGAATCAGGTTCAGATCGAACAGCCACGCGGCGGCCATGCCGGTCAGCCCGGTGGTGATCAACACCCCGACCGTCGCCAGCGACAGCGCCGGCCATAACGCCACGCGGAAGCTGGAAACCCGGGTGCGCAAGCCGCCGTCGAGCAGGATGACAGCCAGCGCGAGGTTGCCGACCAGATAAGCCGTTGGGTAGTTATCGAAGATAATGCCGGCGCCATCGACGCCGGCCGACATGCCCACCGCGAGGATGATCACCAGAATCGGGATGCCAAGGCGCGATGAAAGTGAGCTCACCAGAATGCTTGCACCTACCAGCAACGCGCCGATCAAGAACAGGCTGTTGATGGTCGTCGCATTCAAAGGCAGTACTCCAGAAAGCTAAAGGCGGGCGCAAACTGACCATGCAGTCTGCGTGCCAGCGATTCTAACCTGTTGAAATGTGATGCTGTCAAAAAGCTTTTTGCAGAGGGGGGACGCAAGGACAGTGATCGTTCCCTCGCTCTGCGTGGGAATGCCTCAACGGACGCTCCGCGTCCGCTTTTTGGGACGCGGAGCGTCCCGGGCTGCATTCCCACGCGGAGCGTGGGAACGATCAACATCCCCTCTCCATAGGGTTGTTAGAGGCTAAACCGCCCAACCATGTTGTTCAGGTCCAGCGCCAATCGCGACAACTCATTGCTCGCGGCACTGGTCTGGTTGGCCCCGGTCGCCGACTGCACCGACAGATCACGAATGTTCACCAGATTGCGGTCCACTTCACGGGCCACTTGCGCCTGCTCTTCGGCCGCGCTGGCGATGACCAGGTTGCGCTCGTTGATTTCGACGATTGCACTATTAATAGTGTCCAGCGACATGCCAGCACCACGAGCGATGTTCAACGTCGACTCGGCGCGTTCGGTGCTGTTGCGCATCGAATCCACCGCGTGCTCGGTACCGCTCTGGATGCTGCCGATCATGCGTTCGATTTCGCTGGTCGATTGCTGGGTGCGATGCGCCAGGGCACGAACCTCGTCCGCGACCACGGCAAATCCACGACCGGCCTCACCGGCACGGGCCGCTTCGATGGCTGCGTTCAATGCCAGCAGGTTGGTCTGGTCAGCCAGGCCGCGAATCACGTCCAGCACTTTACCGATGTCACGGGACTCGTTGGCCAGGTCGCCAATCAGGGTCGCGGTACTCTGCACGTCGGCGCTCATGCGTTCGATGGCGCTGACGGTTTCCTGCACCAGGTCACGGCCATCACCGGCAGAGGTGGTGGCATTTTTCGAGGCTTCGGACGTGCTGACGGCATTGCGCGCGACTTCTTCCACGGCGCTGGTCATTTCGTTGACCGCGGTGGCAGCCTGTTCGATTTCGTTGTTCTGCTGGGTCAGGCCACGAGCGCTTTCGTCGGTGACGCTGTTGAGCTCTTCAGCGGCGGACGCCAGTTGCGTGGCGGAACCGGAAATCCGTTGCAGGGTGTCGCGCAGCTTGTCCTGCATCTTCGACATGGCCAGCAGCAAGCGGCCGGCTTCGTCCTCACCATCGACGGTGATCGGGCGGGTCAGGTTGCCCTCGGCAATTTCTTCGGCAGCGCTCAGGGCGTTGGCGATCGGCTTGGTGATGCTGTTGGTCAGCAACCAGGCGAAAAGCAGGGTCAGGCCACTGGCGATGACCAGCAAGGTGATCACCAGATTGAGGGACGTCGAATACTGCTCACCGGCACGCGTGTCGGTTGCTTCTATCTGTTGGGTGTTGATCTCAAGCAACTTCGCGAGGGCCGAGTTGACTGCTTCGGAGTTGGAGAGCAATTCGCTGTTGAGCATGGCGCGCAGTTCGTCGACCTGGTTGTTGCGCGAGAGCGTCTTCATCCGGTCTTCGAGTTGGCGATACTGCGCCAGCAACTGCACGTATTGATCGTAAGCAGCGCGTTCCTGCGGGCCGTCGATCAGCGGTTCGTAGACTCGTTGAGCGTCGCGGATCTGCTGATTACGCAGTTCAAACAGCTCGAAAGTTTTCTGCTGCACATCAGGTTCGCGGTTCACCAGCAAACGATAGGACAGCACTCGCAGACGCAGGGTCAACTGAGTGAATTCGTCGAGGCTCTTGATGCTCGGCACGCTCATGGAGGCGATGTCTTCACCCGCACCGCGAATCTTGCTCATCTGGTTCAAGGCAAACACACCCAGAATCAGCATCAGGCCGCCAATCAGGGCAAAACCGAGGAACGCCCGTGGCGCGATATTCATATTACGAAGGGACATGGTGTTTACCGAAAAGAGCGCATCCGTGCGGCGCTGAGACTGACGTATGGATGGCTTATCGGTCATACGACTAAAGTCTTGAGGCCCTGCGCGTTTTTGTCGCACAAACGCTTCGGCGACGAAGTGCAGGAACCAGATCCGCCAATCACAGTCTTTAAAGTTCGCGAGGACGGTCGCCCGCCAGGAAAATCAAGGGTTTGCACCCCAATAACCCTGGCATCCGTGGTGACTTTTCTTTATCGTACGCGCCCTTTGAAAATGCTTGGAAAATCAAAATGTTGGAAGCATCCCTAAGCCAATTGGAACAGCTGGTCAGCGACCTGGTGCAACAGAACCAGACCCTGCTCGGCACCAACCAGACCCTGAGCGCAGAATTGGCCCAGGCCAAGGATGAAAACGAAAGCCTGCAACTGAGCCTGATGGAACAGGAAGAGAAACAAGGTGCCACCGCTGCACGCATCCAGGCCCTGGTTGAGCGCGTCAGCGCCGGCCCGGTCAGCGCATGAATCACGGCGCCGCAGGGGTAAAAGTCGTCTCGATCCTGGGGGAGGACTATTCGATCAAGGCGCCGGCCGGGGAAGAGCAAACCCTGCTGGACGCCGCGTTAATGCTGAAGGCTGCCCTGGCTGACACCAAAAGGAAGTACCCGACGCTGATCGGTGACCGCTTGCTGGTATTGGCCGCGATGAATCTGTGCTCCCAGCAGATTGAAATGAAAAAGCAGCACCAGCAGGAACTCGACCGTTACCAAGAGCAAGTCAGCGCCACGGTTGAAGTGATTTCCAAGACGATCAATCAGGCCTGATCGGCTTTGCGCACAACCAAAGAATAAATCGTCGTTTGTGTTGTATACAATCGGCACGGCTGTTGCAGTGTTTCAGCCTCTTATTCTTTGGGGGTGCTCCATGCAGTTCTGGCGACGCAGTATTCAATGGCAGTTGATCCTGAGCATGGGCACTGCCCTGCTGGTCAGTATCCTGATCGTGGTTGGCATTTATACCCTGGTGGTCAACCGTCTCACCGAGCGCTATCTGGTCGAACAAGCGCTGCCGTCGAGCATCGAAGCGATGCGCAACGACATCGAGCGAATCCTCGTTCAACCCCTCACTGCCGCCAAGGACATCGCCAGCAACAGCATGGTGCGCGACTGGTTGGCCGGGGGCGAAAACAGCGCCCAGACCGATACCTTCGTGAAGTATCTGGAAGGCATCCGCGCCGAGCACAAAGCCTTTACCGCGCTGATCGTCGGCACGGCTTCAAACCACTACTTCACGGAAAAAGGCCTGGACCGGACCCTTAGTCGTTCCAACCCCAAAGACGCCTGGTTCTATTCCTTTCTCGACAGCAATCAGCCGCGCACCCTCAATATCGACAATGACACCGCGACCGGAGAGTTGGCGCTGTTCATCGACCTCAAGGTCGAGCAGGCCGGCAAAGTCGTGGGCGTTGCCGGGCTTGGCCTGAGCATGAAAGAGCTGTCGGAGCTGATCCACAACTTCAACTTCGGTGAGCGCGGCAAGGTCTATCTCGTACGTTCCGACGGTTTGATCCAGGTTCATCCCGAGGCTCAGTTCAGCGGCAAACGCACCTTGGCCGAACAGATTGGCGCTGCGGCAGCGCAAGCGGTCATGGCTCAAAAAGCCGCCACCAGTAGCAGCTTTATACGCGAGGGCGAAGATTTCCTGGCATTGAGCCTGCCGTTGCGGGACCTGGGCTGGACGCTGGTGGCCGAAGTGCCGCAGTCGCAGATCTACGCCGAAGCCCGCCGCGCGATGTGGATGAGCAGCGGCATCGGCCTGGCGGTCGCGCTGGTTTGCCTGATGCTGGTGGTGTTGTTGGCCCGTGGCTTGGTGCGGCCGATTCGTCAGGTAACAGCGGCGCTGGTAGCCATCGGTAGCGGTGGTGGAGATTTGACCCACAGGTTAGATTCCAGTCGCGCCGATGAACTGGGTGACCTGGCTCGCGGCTTCAATCGATTCCTGGAAAGCCAGCGCGACATGATCGGCGAAGTGCTGACCACCAGCGAACGTTTACGCACGGCAGTCGGGCAGGTGGCGCGGGTGGTGGACAACACCGCTGAACGCTCTGGCCGCCAACAGGAAATGACCGACATGGTCGCCACTGCCGTCCACGAAATGGGCCTGACCGTGCAGGAAATCGCCCAGAACGCCGGCAACGCTGCGGTGGCTTCACAAACTGCCCGCGATGAGGCGATGCAGGCGCGGGAAGTGGTGGGCGGGTCGATCCGGCATATCGAAAGCATGTCGGATGAAATCGGCCTCGCTGCCAGCGCGGTGGGCGAGTTGGCCCATCAGGTGGCATCCATCGATCAGGTGCTGGCAGTGATTCGCGGGATCTCCGAGCAAACAAATTTGCTCGCGCTCAACGCGGCCATCGAAGCGGCGCGGGCCGGGGACATGGGGCGTGGGTTTGCGGTGGTGGCGGACGAGGTGCGCACGTTGGCGCGGCGGACGCAGTCGTCGACTGATGAGATTCAGCAGATGATCGGCAGCCTCAAGCAAGGCGCGGAGAACGCGGTGTCGTCGATGCATTCCGGGCAAGCGGCGACCGGTACGGGCGTCGAGTCGAGCCAGCGCACCGGGGTGTCGTTGACGGCGATTACCGGTCAGGTGGAGCGCATCAGCGACATGAACCATCAGGTGGCGGCGGCGACGGAAGAGCAGTCGGCGGTGACGGAAGAGATCAACCGGAACGTGCAGGGGATTTCTGATCTGGCCCGTGCCACCGCCGGGGAGGTCAGGGCTTGCCGTGAGGATTGTCAGACGTTGCAGCGGTTGGCCGATGATCTGGCGCGGCAAGTGGGTGGGTTCAAGTTGAGTTGATGAGTTGTCTGTGCGGGCGCCTTCGCGAGCAAGCCCGCTCCCACATTGGAACACGGTCACCTGTGGGAGCGGGCTTGCTCGCGAATGGATATCAGCAGCACCACAAGGCTCTAGTTAGAACCACTCATCCTGCATCGTCAAACACACATCATCCCGAGCCTCAAGAATCGCCAGTTCATGGTGACAACCCGGCACTTCCCACGTCAGAAAATACCGCGCCGCCTGCAGCTTGCCTTTATAGAAGCTCACATCCGCCACATTCCCTTTGGCCAACCCTTCCTCCGCGCGAATCGCCTGCTCCAGCCAGCGCCAGCCAATCACCGTGTGCCCGAACACTTTCAGGTACAGCGCCGAGTTCGCCAGGCTGCTATTAACCTTGCCTTGCCCCAAATCCGTCAGCAGGCCAATGGTCACCGTTTGCAGGCGCGCCAACAGTTTCTCCAGCGGCTCACGTAGCGTGGTCAACGATTCATACGCTTGAGCGCGCTCGGCGGTGTCGGCAATCAGGCGGATCAATTGCTTGAGCCCCGCACCACCGTTCTGCGCCAGTTTGCGACCCAGCAAGTCCAGCGATTGAATGCCGTGAGTCCCTTCGTGGATCGGGTTCAGCCGGTTGTCGCGGTAATACTGTTCCACCGGGTATTCGCGGGTGTAGCCATGGCCGCCGAGTATCTGGATCGCCAGTTCGTTGGCCTTCAGGCAAAACTCCGACGGCCAGGATTTGACGATCGGCGTGAGCAAATCCAGCAGTTCATGGGCCTGTTTGCGCTCGGCTTCAGTCTCAAGGGTCGTGGTGTCGTCAAACAGCCGCGCCGCGTACAACCCCAGGTCGAACGAGCCTTCGACGTAGGCTTTCTGGGTCAGCAACATGCGTTTGACGTCGGCGTGTTGAATGATCGCCACCGGTGCGGTATTCGGGTCCTTGCTGTCCGGCACGCGACCCTGCGGACGTTCGCGAGCGTATTCCAGGGAATACAGATAACCGGCGTAACCGAGCATCACCGCGCCCATGCCGACGCCGATCCGCGCCTCGTTCATCATCTGGAACATGTAGCTCAACCCGTGATGTGGCTTGCCCACGAGGTAGCCGACACACTCGCCGTTATCGCCGAAGTTCAGCGCGGTGGAGGTGGTGCCGCGCCAGCCCATCTTGTGGAACAGCCCGGCCAGCAACACGTCATTGCGTTTGCCCAGGCTGCCGTCATCGTTGACCAGAAACTTGGGCACGATGAACAGCGAAATGCCCTTCACCCCGGCCGGTGCGTCCGGCAACTTGGCCAGCACCATGTGCACGATGTTTTCCGACAGCGGGTGATCACCGCCAGAAATAAAGATCTTGTTGCCCTTGAGGCGATAGGTGCCGTCAGACGCAGGCTCTGCGCGGGTACGAATATCCGACAGCGACGAGCCGGCATGCGGCTCGGTCAGCGCCATGGTGCCGAAGAAACGTCCGTCGATCATCGGTTGCAGGAAGCGCTGTTTCTGCTCCTCGGTGCCGAAACTTTCGATCAGGTTCGCCGCGCCCATGGTCAGGAACGGATAAGAGGTCGACGCCGCGTTGGCTGATTGAAAGTGCGCGAAGCAGGCTTGGGACAGCAGCGTAGGAAGTTGCATGCCGCCGGCATCGAAACTGCGCGCAGCGTTGAGGAAACCGGCTTCAAGGAAGGCGTCCACCGCCGGTTTCACTTCCGGAATCAGAATCGCCTGACCATCCTCGTAGCGCGGTTCGTTCTCGTCACCCTTGCGGTTGTGCGGGGCGAAGAACTTCTCGGCGATGGTGCGGGCGGTGCCGATGGCGGCGTCGAAGGTCTCGCGGTTGTGCTCGGCGAAACGCTCACGCTGGGTCAGGCCCTCGGCATCAAGGACTTCATACAGCTCGAAAGCCAGATTGCGGGAACTGAGCAACGTCTCGGACATGGCGGCCTACCTTTTTTTGGAATGGACCGAGTCTAGGCGTGGGGAGGGCGGGCTGAACAGGATGATTGATGAGCGTGATGGTGGAGCAGAGCAGCGACTTAGCAGACACCCCAAAACAACTGTGGGAGCGAGCCTGCTCGCGATGAGGCCATAACACTCAACATCTCTGTCGACTGTTACACCGCTATCGCGAGCAGGCTCACTCCCACAGGGGATACTGCAAACCGGGCACCCATTGCGGATGCCCGGTCTTGTTTGCGGTTTAGCCGATAGTCATCAGACTGGCATTACCACCCGCCGCAGCGGTGTTAACGCTCAACGCCCGCTCGATCACCAGACGCTCCAGCGCAATGTTGGTCTCGCCTTGCGACAAGCCATGAACCCCAACAATCGCACCGGCACGCTTGGCCACTTGCTGGCAGACCGCGCGCAACTGATCGGAATGGCCGTGATGCAGAACCGCATCAAACAGCACTTCGTCCTTGCTCCAGTCGGAAACCAGTTTGATCTTCGCCTGAATTTCCTTCGGCAGACGTGCGAACAACGCCTTGGTCAATTCAGCTTCTGGCCATACCGCCGAGCTGCCTACAGCCAATACCGCCGCCAGTTGTGTCAGCAGATCGCCTTCGACTTCCGCCAGGCACAGCACGTGTTCACGCGGCAGGATGGCGTAGCTGTTGCGCTCACCGGTCGGGCCCGCCAGAAGACGGGTGATCCCGCTTTGCGATTGCGCCGCGAACTGCACGCACAGGGTGCTCAGGTCGGTGAACTTGTTGCTGTCGGCCCAAGCTTGCAGGGCCTTCAGCGGTTTGCTCATGGCATCACGCAGACGAACGTCCGGTGCCGCGATGGCATCACCGCGAGCGAAGGATTGTTCGATCGCATCGGTAGGACGTGTCGACAACAGACGGTACAGGTACAACGGACCACCGGCTTTCGGACCCGTACCCGACAGGCCTTCGCCACCGAACGGCTGCACACCTACCACGGCACCGACGATGTTGCGGTTCACGTAGACGTTACCGGCGTTGACGTTGTCGATCACCTTGGCGATGGTCTCGTCGATACGAGTGTGCACACCCAAGGTCAGGCCATAACCGGAAGCGTTGATCTGACCGATCAGCTGATCGATGTCTTTGCGCTTGTAGCGAACCACGTGCAGCACCGGGCCGAAGATCTCCCGTTGCAGCTCGTCGAAGCTTTCCAGTTCGATCAACGTCGGCATCACGAAGGTGCCGCGTTTGACTTCTTCGGTGTTGGCGATTGCCACTTGGTACACGCTGCGACCTTTGTCGCGCATGCCCTGGATGTGCTTCTCGATACCGGCCTTGGCTTCGGCGTCGATCACCGGGCCGATGTCCACCGACAGGCGTTCCGGGTTGCCAAGACGGCATTCAGCCATGGCACCTTTAAGCATTTCGATGACACGGTCAGCGGAATCTTCCTGCAAACACAGCACACGCAGCGCCGAGCAACGCTGACCGGCGCTGTCGAAGGCCGACGACACCACGTCGATCACGACTTGTTCAGTCAATGCCGAAGAGTCGACGATCATTGCGTTCTGGCCGCCAGTTTCAGCGATCAGCGGAATCGGACGGCCCTGAGCATCCAGGCGACCGGCGACATTGCGTTGCAGCAAACGAGCGACTTCGGTGGAGCCAGTGAACATCACACCTTTAACCCGATCGTCACCGACCAAGCGAGCACCAACGGTTTCGCCACGGCCCGGCAGCAGTTGCAGCACGCCTTCCGGAATCCCGGCTTCGAGCAGCAAACGTACGGCTTGAGCAGCCACCAGCGGAGTTTGTTCCGCAGGTTTGGCCAAAACCGGGTTGCCGGCAGCCAGTGCCGCAGCGACTTGGCCGCTGAAGATGGCCAGCGGGAAGTTCCACGGGCTGATGCAGACCACCGGACCCAATGGACGGTGGGCGTCGTTGGTGAAATCGTTGCGCGCCTGCACCGCGTAATAACGCAGGAAGTCCACGGCTTCACGCACTTCGGCGATGGCGTTGGCGAAGGTCTTGCCGGCTTCGCGGGCCAGCAGGCCCATCAGCGGCTGGATTTCGCCTTCCATCAAATCAGCGGCACGTTCCAGAATCGCGGCGCGCTCGGCGGGCGGAGTGGCCTGCCAGATCGGCGCAGCGTTCAGGGCGCACTGGATCGCGTTGTCGACGTCTTCGACGGTCGCTTCCTGTACATGGCCGACCACGTCACGCAGATCCGACGGGTTCAGCACTGGCGCAGGGGTTTCGCTGCTGGACGCGCAACCGAGCATCGGCGCGGCTTTCCAGTGGTTATGAGCGGTTGCCAGTAGTGCGCAGGACAGCGAAGCCAAACGATGTTCGTTGGCCATGTCGATGCCGCTGGAGTTGGCGCGCTCGGCACCATAAAGATCACGCGGCAGCGGGATACGCGGGTGTGGCAGGCCGAAGCCGCCTTCCAGCGTAGCCATCTGCTCGATGCTGGCCACTGGATCGGCCACCAGCTCCTGAATCGAAATGGATTGGTCGGCAATGCGGTTGACGAACGAGGTGTTCGCACCGTTTTCCAGCAGACGACGTACCAGGTACGCCAACAGTGTTTCGTGCGTGCCAACCGGAGCGTACACGCGGCACGGACGGTTCAGCTTGCCTTCGGAAACTTTGCCTACAACCTGTTCGTACAGCGGTTCTCCCATGCCGTGCAGGCACTGGAACTCGTACTGGCCGGGGTAATAGTTCTGACCGGCGATGTGGTAAATGGCCGACAGGGTATGGGCGTTGTGCGTGGCGAACTGCGGGTAGATGACTTCCGGCACCGACAGCAATTTGCGAGCGCAGGCGATGTAGGAAACGTCGGTGTACACCTTGCGGGTGTAGACCGGATAGCCTTCCAGGCCTTCGACCTGGGCGCGCTTGATTTCGCTGTCCCAGTACGCGCCTTTTACCAGGCGGATCATCAGGCGATGACGGCTGCGACGAGCCAGGTCGATCACGTAATCGATCACGTACGGGCAACGCTTTTGATAAGCCTGGATCACGAAACCGATGCCGTTCCAGCCGGTCAGTTGCGGCTCGAAGCACAGGCGCTCCAGCAGATCCAGCGACAACTCGAGGCGGTCGGCTTCTTCGGCGTCGATGTTCAGGCCGATGTCGTATTGCTTGGCCAGCAGGGTCAGCGACAGCAGGCGCGGGTACAACTCGTCCATCACGCGCTCGTACTGCGCACGGCTGTAACGCGGGTGCAGTGCCGACAGCTTGATGGAAATGCCAGGACCTTCATAAATCCCACGACCGTGGGACGCTTTGCCGATCGAGTGGATGGCTTGTTCGTACGAGGCCAGGTACTTCTGGGCGTCGTGCTCGGTGAGTGCGGCTTCACCCAGCATGTCGTAGGAATAGCGGAAGCCTTTGGCTTCGAACTTGCTGGCGTTGGCCAGGGCTTCGGCGATGGTTTCGCCGGTGACGAACTGCTCGCCCATCAGGCGCATGGCCATGTCGACGCCCTTGCGAATCATCGGCTCGCCGCTCTTGCCGATGATGCGGCTCAAGGACGATGTCAGGCCGGCTTCGTTGTGGGTGGCGACCAGTTTGCCGGTCAGCAGCAAGCCCCAGGTGGCGGCGTTGACGAACAGCGACGGGCTGTTGCCCAAGTGCGGGTGCCAGTTGCCGGTGCTGATCTTGTCGCGAATCAATGCATCACGCGTGCCTTTGTCCGGGATACGCAACAGCGCTTCGGCCAGGCACATCAGGGCCACGCCTTCCTGGGACGACAGGGAAAATTCCTGCAACAGGCCCTGAACAATTCCGGCACGGCCGCCGGCGCTTTTCTGATTGCGCAGTTTTTCGGCAATCGAGGCGGCGAGCTTGTTGGTGGCTTCGGCCATCGAGGCTGGCAGGCGAGCCTGCTCGATCAGCATCGGCACCACTTCCGGCTCAGGGCGACGGTAAGCGGCGGTGATCGAAGCGCGCAGCACCGATTGCGGCAAGATGCTTTCAGCGAACTCCAGGAAGCACTGATGCGCGTGATCGACGTGGATCTCGCCCGCTTCGTCAACTTCCTTGCCGTTCAAACCGTTCAGCTCGGACAGGGTTGCACCACCCTCGAGTTTTTCCAGGTAATTGAAAATTGCCTGCTTGATCAGCCAGTGTGGCGTGCGATCAATCGAGGTCGCGGCGGCCTTGAGGCGCTCGCGGGTCGGGTCGTCAAGTTTGACCCCAAGGGTGGTGGTAGCCATATTTTTATCCTCATGTTTGCCACGACCGCGTGGCATCAGCTGGCGGCAAGATTAGCCGCGCAACCGTCGAGGTGCAACCGGGTGCAACCCTTTTTTTGTCGGAATAATACGCAGCTCGTCAGGAAATAAATTCCGGTACGAATGTACTGCTCCTGCTTGGTGCTTTTGCTTCTAGTAAACCGTCAGGACTGCGCTAAAAGGGAGCAAAAACAGGCTTTTTTCAAGTAAATCCGACTAGGTGCAACTTATTCGCTCGAAACTGGTTGCACCTTATTTGCTTTGTTGAATAGCATTCGCGCCCAAGGTGCAACCGGTCAAAAAAGACAGGTGTACCGGCTGATGGCTTTCCTGGGGAAACATCAGTCATTAAATGCGCGGGCCCGGAAATCGTCTGAACAAACATTGTCGTTTGTCGGCGCTTTCACACTCTGCCGCTACATAAAAACAAAGCCAGGGCATCACTCAAATGAGCGTAAGCAATCCAACACTGATCACGTTCGTGATCTACATCGCAGCAATGGTGCTGATCGGCTTCATGGCCTATCGCTCCACCAACAACCTTTCTGACTACATTCTGGGCGGTCGCAGCCTGGGCAGCGTCGTGACTGCATTGTCCGCCGGCGCCTCCGACATGAGCGGCTGGTTGTTGATGGGCCTGCCGGGCGCTATCTATATGTCCGGTCTCTCCGAAAGCTGGATCGCCATCGGTCTGATCATCGGTGCTTACCTGAACTGGCTATTCGTCGCCGGCCGCCTGCGCGTGCAGACCGAGCACAACGGCGATGCGCTGACCCTGCCGGATTACTTCTCCAGCCGTTTCGAAGACAAAAGCGGCCTGCTGCGGATCATCTCTGCGGTCGTGATCCTGGTGTTCTTCACCATCTACTGCGCATCCGGCATCGTGGCCGGCGCCCGTCTGTTCGAAAGCACCTTCGGCATGTCTTACGAGACTGCGCTGTGGGCCGGTGCTGCGGCGACGATTGCCTACACCTTCGTTGGCGGTTTCCTGGCAGTGAGCTGGACTGACACCGTACAAGCCACGCTGATGATCTTCGCGCTGTTGCTGACGCCGATCATCGTGCTGCTGGCCACTGGCGGCATCGACACCACGTTCCTGGCCATCGAAGCGCAAGATCCAAGCAACTTCGACATGCTGAAAAACACCACCTTCATCGGCATCATCTCGTTGATGGGCTGGGGCCTGGGCTACTTCGGTCAGCCGCACATCCTGGCGCGATTCATGGCGGCGGATTCGGTCAAATCGATCGCTAACGCTCGCCGCATCTCCATGACCTGGATGATCCTGTGCCTGGGCGGCACCGTGGCTGTAGGCTTTTTCGGTATTGCCTACTTCTCGGCAAACCCTGCCGTGGCCATGCCAGTGAGCGAAAACCACGAACGTGTGTTCATCGAACTGGCCAAGATCCTGTTCAACCCATGGGTTGCCGGTGTACTGCTGTCGGCCATTCTGGCTGCGGTGATGAGCACCCTGAGCTGCCAATTGCTGGTGTGCTCGAGCGCACTGACCGAAGACTTCTACAAAACCTTCCTGCGTAAAACCGCTTCCCAGGTCGAGTTGGTCTGGGTCGGTCGTGCCATGGTGTTGCTGGTTGCCTTGATCGCTATCGCATTGGCCGCTAACCCGGAAAACCGTGTGCTGGGTCTGGTCAGCTACGCCTGGGCTGGTTTCGGTGCTGCTTTCGGTCCGGTTGTCCTGATCTCCGTGATCTGGAAAGACATGACCCGCAACGGCGCACTGGCCGGCATCCTGGTCGGCGCGATCACCGTGATCGTGTGGAAACACTTCGAACTGCTGGGCCTGTACGAAATCATCCCTGGTTTCATCTTCGCCAGCCTGGCGATCTACATCGTCAGCAAACTGGGCGAGCCTACCAAAGGCATGCTTCAGCGCTTCGCCGCTGCCGAGGCAGATTTCCGCCTGAACAAGTGATGGGGATGAGCTGATGCTCTGACCTTTCGCCGAACATGAAAACGGCCCGTTTCCTTATGGATGCGGGCCGTTTTTTTATGGCGCGATCTTGTGGCATTGAAGTTCCAATGTGGGAGCGGGCTTGCTCGCGAATGCGGTGGGTCATCCGGCATTAATGTTGACTGACACACTGCTTTCGCGAGCAAGCCCGCTCCCACATTTGTCCGGTGGTGCTTCTGACAGGAATGTCTGTAGCCAAATACACTGTTTTCTGAAGGGGGAATCTCCAGAAAAAGTAGGGAAAATCTGATTTCCCCACCCCTCCATCAATACCCCTTGTCGCTCATGCAGAATCGCCCGCCTTCATTCTGCAGAGACACATCGGATGTTCGCTCCTGCCAATCAACCGCGTTTCACGTTGACGATCGACGGCTTCCAGAATGAGCTCAAGGTGCTTGAGTTCACGGGAACGGAAGCGATCAGTCAGCCCTACCGTTTTGATCTGGAACTGGTCAGCGAACGGCCCGACATCGAACTCGAAAGCCTCCTGCATCGTCAGGCATTCCTGAGTTTCGATGCGCAGGGTTCCGGCATTCATGGTCAGATTTTTCGCGTTGGCCAAAGCGATTCCGGACAACGTCTGACGGGCTACCAAATCAGTCTCGTGCCGCGCCTGGCCTACCTCGGCCAGCGCATCAATCAGCGGATTTTCCAGCACAAAAGCGTGCCGACGATCATCGCGCAAATCTTCAAGGACCACGGCATCCAGCGCGATGCTTTCGAGTTTCGACTCGGCAGCGATTACCCCGAGCGTGAGTACTGCGTGCAATACGCGGAAAGCGATCTGGCTTTCATCCAGCGGCTGTGTGCCGAGATCGGCATTCATTACCACTTTCAGCACAGCCTCGACGGGCACCTGCTGGTGTTTGGCGATGACCAGACGGTTTTCCCTCGCCTGCCCGAGCCGACGCTCTACCTGCCGGGCAGCGGAATGGCGGCGGATGCGCCGGCCATCAAACGTTTCAACGTGCGACTGGAAACCCGGACGACAGCGGTCACCCGTCGCGACTACGACTTCAAAAAACCTCGCCTGCAACTTGAAAGCCGCCTCGACAGTGAGCTGCGACCGGTGCTCGAGGATTATCACTTTCCTGGCCAATTCACCGACCGCGAACACGGCAAGCATCTGGCCCAACGAGCACTCGAACGGCACAACGCCGACTTCCGTCAGGCCGAAGGTCGTGGCGACGAATCGGCTTTGGTCAGCGGGCATTTCCTACACCTGGCCGAACACCCGCATCAGGCGTGGAATGACCTGTGGTTGATCACTGAAATTGAACACCATGGCCGTCAACCACAAGTGCTGGAAGAGTCGGTTGCCAGTGACGGCCCGGATGATTTCCAGGGCTATCGCAATACCTTCCTGGCCACACCGTGGGACGTTTGGTTTCGTCCTCCACTCGGGCCGGAAAAACCGCGCATGCTCGGCTATCAATCAGCCGTGGTCACCGGCCCGACCGACAGTGAAATCCATTGCGACGAGTTCGGCCGGGTCAAGGTTCAGCTCGCCTGGGACCGCGACGGTCAGCTCGATGAACACTCCAGTTGCTGGCTACGCGTCGCCACCGGCTGGGCGCACGACCGTTATGGCAGCGTGATGATCCCGCGAGTCGGCATGGAAGTGCTGGTGGGGTTCGTCGACGCCGATGCCGACAAACCGCTGGTGATGGGTTGCCTGCCCAACGCCGCAACCCCGGTGCCGCTTGATCTGCCCGCCGACAAAACCCGCAGCATTTTCCGCAGCCAGAGCAGTCCCGGTGGTGGCGGTTACAACGAATTGCGCATCGAAGATCGCAAAGGCGCCGAGGAAATCTACCTGCGCGCCCAGCGAAACTGGACTCAGCACGTACTCAATGATCAACAGGTGCAGGTCGATAACGCCCGCAGCATCATCGTCACCGGCACCGCTCGCCATGAGCTGAAGGCCGACGAGCAGCGCATCACCCATGGCCAGCGCCAGACCGAAGTGAAGCTGGACGATCACTTGGTGGTGGTCGGTGACCGACACATTCGGGTGACCAGCCAGGCGCTGAATGCCAGCCAGCAGTTCCATGTCAGCGCTGGCCAGCAAGTGGTGATCGACGGCGGCGCCAGCGCGACGATTCAGGCGGGCGGGCAGTGGATCAACATCGGTCCCGGCGGGATCTTCAGCAGCGTGCCGATTCAGGTGGGAGGCGCGTTGATGCCGGCCATGGCCGCTGCGCCCGTGTCGCCGGATACGCCACTGAAACTCGCCGCTGCCCCGGCAGCACTGTTAAGCGCTGCACAAATTCTGAGCCTGAAAAGCGACGCGCCGTTCTGTGAGGAATGTGAGCGCTGCAAGGAGGGTGTCTGTGCAGCCTGATGCCTTGTCACCCCACGCCTGGTTGGATCGCCAACCGCTCAAACCTTCCGAGCAGTTGTTCGCGATTTTCGGCAGCGCGAGTACCGCTGAACCGTTTAAAGCCTGGCAGCGTTCGATCAAAGCTCAAGCACCCAGTCCGATCTGGGCCGGCACCGCTTACGCGGAGTGGGAACCGGTGATGCCCTATGTCGGAATCGTCGCTGCGGGTAGTGAGTTTCTGCAGTGGGTTGCAACAACCGAGTCTCGCGATTGGGGTTGGCTGGTGGTTTCTTCTGCCCCTCAGGAGGTGTTGGTTGAGCATCTTCGCAGCCTTACTCAAGTTCTTTTACCCAACGGTAATGCGGTGTTTTTCCGCTTCTGGGATGGGCGTTATTTGCTGCCGATTCTTCGGTCGGCCGAGGTTGACGCTACGCAGCTGATGCCGGTGATCGAGCGTTGTTTGATCAATGGTCAATCGCTCGACATCGGTGGCCAAGCGCTGACCACTTCTCGGGTTTTTCCGTGGTGGGAAGTTTCCGAATCGCTGCTCAAACAGCTCGCCGAAGAGTCCGCAACAACCCGCATCAACAACTTGGTGAAGTGGCTGAGCGAGGAACGCCCTGACCTTTACGAGGCGTTCTCCGAAAGCGTTTTTCGCCACAAAGTCGCGATCTTTCTTGAAACGCCCGACCTGCCTCAAGCACCCAAAACAGCCTTGGTGGACTACCTGATGGCGGAGCTGAACTGATGGATCAGATCGTACGGATCGAGCAGGAACTCGACGGTTTTAAAGACACCTTGAGTCTGTATCGCCAACAACTTGGTGGCTTCTTAAGCAGGAATGCGGACAAAGTCAGCCGAGCTACGGACATGCCCTCGCTGATGGACATGGAGCGGCTCATAAAACTGGGTAATACCACCACCGCGGTGAGCAGTCGTGATGACGATTTTTTCTCCAGTCTTGCGCAGTGCCCCAAGAGCGGGATTCTGGAGATCGAGAGCAAGTTCGAGTCGGTTTACGACATTCCGCTGGGGAATATTCAGGTCGATGTGATTGCCTCTGATGGCGGCAAGTCGACGCCTGTAACACTCGATAAAAACGGTAAAGGGCAGTTCGAAGGCACTCCCGGCAAGTTCTATCGCGTTCATGTTCGGAGCGAAGTCACTGCGAAACAAATTGATGCGCTTTTCTCCTCTTACGACGGCCTGACCCAAGAGCTGGAAGTCTGGCTGCGCAAAGAGTGGGAAGGGTTTAAGCCGCAATGGTCGCAGCAATCGGCATCAGCTTCACTGGCGGCGGTGGGCAATGGAATGCTCGCGGGGAGCTGGGCGGCGGTCGAGGCTGTTTGGGATGGCATCGGTGAACTTGCCGACATCCTGAAAGACCCCAACGCTTTTGCCGAGAAGCTTGGCGAAAGTGCTGGGCAACTTGCCGGTCTGGCCGTAACCGCCCCCGACCTGATGGAAAAAGCCATGTTGCTGGCCAGCGACGAGGCGGCGCTGTGTTTGTTGATGCGTACCGCAGTGCTATGGCTTGAAGCATTGCCACCTTCGCAACTTGCCGGGTCCTCAGCGGAAGCCATTTCCAGGGTCGTGGTTGGCTTGGTCATCGATTTGTTGATTGGCCTGGTGCTGAGCGTGGTTGGGGTGGGTGTTGCCTGGCTCGCGATGCGATTAAAGAAGTACAGCGCGCAGATTTATGAGGCCGCGATGGGCTTCGTGAAGTCGATGGTCACGATCATCAACAACTTCATGGCTTACGTTGATCGCTATAAAACAGTTGCCGCACGGGGTGTGGCGGCGGGGCTCAAACAAGGTCGGATGCAACTGCGCTGGAATGGCCGCAAGAACACCACGCTGAAAAAAGACGAACACCACGACAACGCCCCGGATCAGGCGAAAAACCCCAATGGCGACAGCGCCGATTCCGTTGATAAAACCGCCACCAACAAATGCCCGGTGTCGATGGTCACCGGCGAAGAACTGCTGACCCTGACCGACGGTACGCTGGACGGGATTTTGCCGTTCGAGTTCACCCGGCTCTATCGCACCAGTGCGGTGGAGATCGATTGCGGGCTCGGGTTCGGCTGGAGTCATTCGCTGTCGCATCGACTGGAAATCGAGGGCGACAGCGTTATCTGGATCGACCACGAAAACCGCCGTACCACCTTTCCGTTACCGAATATCGAGCGCCCGGCGATTCACAACAGCCTGTCGCGGGCGGCGATTTATCTGGGTGACGAGCCGGAAGAACTGATCCTCGCCCAGGCCGGTGACGACGCACGGTTCTATCACTTTCATAACGGTCGGTTGACGGCGATCAGCGACGTCTACGACAACCGCCTGCGCATCACCCGCGACCGGCAAGACCGCATCAAGCATCTCGACAACGGCGCTGGCCGTGCCTTGCGATTGCGCTATGACCGCAGCCATTTGGTCGCCATCGACTATCAGCGTTTTCAGCCCGCCGACACCCTGGAAGACGCCTGGCGTACCGAGCAAACACTGGTTGCCTACCGCTACGACGCTCGTCATCGCTTGATCGAAGCCACCAATGCCGCCGGCGAAAGCGAGCGCTACGACTACGACGATCAGCACGTCATCCTGCAGCGGCAGTTGGCCGGTGGGGCGAGTTTCTTCTGGGAGTGGGAACGCTCCGGCAAGGCGGCCCGCTGCATCCGGCATTGGGCGTCGTTTTCGCAGATGGACGCGCGGTATGTCTGGGATGACAACGGCAGTGTGCGGGTTAAAAACGCCGACGGTAGCGAAGAGGTTTACGAGCACGACGAGCGCGCGCGGCTGGTGCGCAAGGTCGGGCTGGACGGCGGCGAACACCTCAAGGCCTACGACGACCACGGTCGGCTGCTGGCCGAGCAGGACCCGCTTGGCGCCGTCACCGAATACCGTTACGACGAAGTCGGACGGCTGATCGCGCTGATTCCGCCGGAAGACGAGCCGACAGCCTACGAGTATCGCAACGGTTTCCTGCACGCGCGGTATCGCGGCAAAGCGGTGTGGAAATATCAGCGCAATGCGCAAGGCGACATCACCGAAGCGACCGACCCCGACGGCCAGGTCAGCCACTATTACTACGACGACAAAGGGCAACTGCTGTCGATCCGCTACCCGGACACCAGCCGGCATGTGTTCGTCTGGAACGCCTTGGGGCAACTGCTCGAAGAGACCTTGCCGGACGGCGGTCAGCGGCGCTTTTCCTACGATGCGTTGGGGCGGCAGATTACCCGTCAGGATGAACACGGTGCCGTTACCCAGTACCACTGGGATGCCGTTGGCCGACTGATCCAGACCACGCTGCCTACCGGCGCCAGTCGCGCCTTCAGCTACAACGCCTACGGCAAGATCACCGCCGAGCGCGATGAACTGGGCCGCGTCACCCGCTACGAATACCTCGACGACCTGCACCTGGTCAGCCGCCGCCTCAATCCCGACGGCACCCAGCTGCGCTACCGCTACGACAACGCCCAGCTGTTGCTCACGGCAATCGAAAACGAATCCGGCGAAACCTATCGCCTGGACTACACGCCCAACGGCTTGATCCGACAGGAAACCGGCTTCGACGGCCAACGCACGGCGTACGCCTACGACCTCAATGGCCAGTTGCTGAAGAAAACCGAGTTCGGCGATGACGGCTCGCAGCTAATGACCGCTTACCAGCGGGATTCGGCCGGACGCCTGCGGGTCAAAACCCTGCCCGACGGCATCAAGGTTGAATACCGCTATGACCGCCTCGGCCGACTGCTCAGCGTCGACGACGGCCACGACCATCCGCTGGAATTCGAGTACGACCCGCAGGATCGGCTGATCACCGAGCATCAGGGCTGGGGCACGCTGCGTTATGGCTACGACGCCTGCGGCCAGCTCAATCGCCTGCGCCTGCCGGACGGCAGCAAACTCGATTACCACCACGCCCGGGGTGGCGCGCTGACGGCGATCGACCTCAACGGCGCGCGGCTCAGCGAGCACCAATTCGCCTTCGGCCGCGAACAGCAACGCCAGCAGGGGCAGTTGCTCAGCGAATATGCCTACGACGATCAGGGCCGGTTGAAGGCCCACGCGGTCAGCCAACAGCACCAAGCGCTGTATCGCCGCGACTATGCCTACAGCGCCAACGGCAACCTCGACTACATTGCCGACACCCGTCACGGCCAACGCAGTTACCACTACGACCCGCTCAACCGCCTGATCCGCGTCCGCCACACCCGCGATCAACCCCCGGAAAGCTTCGCCCACGACCCGGCCGGCAACCTGCTGATGCACGATCGTCCCGGCCCGTCCACCGTCAAAGGCAACCGCCTGCTGATCCAAGGCGACCGCCACTACGACTACGATGCCTACGGCAACCTGATCCGCGAACGCCGCGGCACCGGGCAAAAACGCGTCACCGAATACCGCTACGACGGCCAGCACCGCTTGGTTGGCGTCACCACCCCGGACGGCCGCAGCGCCAGCTACCGCTACGACGCCTTCGGCCGCCGCATCAGCAAAACCGTCGACGGCAAGACCACCGAATTCTTCTGGCAAGGCGACCACCTCATCGCCGAAAGCAGCCGCGAGCACTACCGCAGCTACGTCTACGAACCCGGCACATTCCGCCCGCTCGCCATGCTCGACGGCAAAGGCCCGGACCAGGCTTGCCCCTTTTATTACCAACTCGACCACCTTGGCACACCGCAAGAACTCACCGATTACAGCGGCGACATCGTCTGGTCGGCGACGTACAACGCCTACGGCCAAGTCACTCGCCTGGCGTTCGGTGGAGGAGAACAACTCGAGCAGCCGTTGCGCTTTCAAGGGCAGTACTTCGATGCCGAGAGTGGTCTGCATTACAACCGGCATCGGTACTATGATCCGGAGGTGGGTCGGTACCTGACGCCCGATCCGATCAAGTTGGCGGGTGGGCTGAACCAGTACCAGTACACGCCGAATCCGACGGGATGGGTTGATCCGTTGGGGTTGAGCGGGAGTTGTCCGCCGCCTAATAAGCTTGGGTGTGGGGCGCCGGATGATACGACTGGCGCTAGGGTGGATGAGGGTGAGCCGGCGCTGCCGAAGCCCAAGCTGAGTGCTGCGGAGCTTGCCAAGAAAGAAGTTAAAAGATTAAACGACAGTCAAGGCATGCATATGGTTGGAAAACATAGTCCAGCGGTACCAGATGCTAAGTGGAAGCAGCGTGCTATTGATGGTACGGATCCGATAACTGGTAGAAGACCTAGGCACCAACGTGGTAATCCAAGTTCCAGATTTAGCAGTTGGGAGTTGATGCTCGAGGCTTACACTCTTGCAACAACGAGGACTGAGCGAGGGCTGTCTCGATTTACGGGGAAGGACGGAGAGGATAATAACATCGTTAGAATGAGGCTTCCGGGTGCCGGGGAGGGATATATACCAAACACTAGGTCAAAGGAAAATCCAAGGCTTATTAAATTGGACGGTTTTGAAATGAAGTTTGATGATGCTGGCGTTCCTTTTACGTTATATCCGATCAAGTGAGGAAGATTATGTTTATTGATCCTGATACTCAGCAGCCATATATACCGACACCTTCATATTTTTTGGGCTGCTTCGATATTTATGATCGTGAAGAAACACTTGGAGAGGAGTTGGAGAAATTTAATCCGAATGACCCGTCGGACAGAGAGGAGCTAATACTCAAGTATTGTCTGGTTAGAAATCGTACCTATCGACACCGCTTTTTACTTTACAAGTGTTTGGAAAAGGCGCTTGAGGATAAAAACTACGACTTTCAGTCGCTTTTTAAGTACGACCCAGAGGCGTACTCCTCATTTCCCTGTGGGTGGGATGAAATGGAAAATACGAGAGCTTTTTTTGAAGATATTTATCGTTTGGCAACTATCGAGTGGAAAGAGGATTTTCAAAAGGCCAATCTTGAAGACCCAGCGAGTTGGTAAAGAGTTTTAGTGATTTTTTAGTTTAGTTGCTTCTGCCCCGTATTCTATTGTGTTCAGTTATGGTCGGCTTTTGAAAAATGATGTTATTAATACCTATTAAAAAATTGATTTCTACACTGCGAACTATGTATAAGAATTGGGCGAATGGTTCGGGTCCTGCTGTTCAGCAACAAACCACTAGCTGCGAACTTCATGGTGAGAGCGAAAGGTGGAGAGCCGTTCCGAGCTCTAAGTTTATAAGCTATAGAGCGCAGCTGAATGCTTATAATGAAGCGATGACAAGGGAGACTAGAAAAATGTCTCGTTTTACTGGGGAGGATAGTAAAGGAAATTTGTTAGTAAGAATGGAGGCTGAAAACGTAGGTCAGGGATATGAGCCTAATCCTTTAGATCCAACAAATCCGCGTTTCATTCCTCAGATGAATGCCTTTGAGATGAAATTCGACTTTGAGACACTGCAGCCTATAGCGCTTTATCCGATAGAGAAAATCTAATGCTGATGCATCCGTATCTGAATGCTCCATACAACCCAAGCCTAGGGCATTTTCTCGGCGGGTTCGATATATATGATCGCGAGGAGAGTCTTGGGGTTGAGTTGTCGGCGTACGATCCTGATTGTCCTTCAGATAGAGAGTTCTTAATATCTCGGTTTATTGTCAAGCGTTTCGCTGCGTTGAGTTATCGGCACAAATTTGTTTTGTTTTTTGTGTTGGGAGAGGCTCTTGATGGTGACTCAAGTGTTTTTTCTGAGATTTTGGAACATGATCCGATGTCCCCCTCCTTGCTCCCTCCTGGGTGGAACGAAATGAAAAATCCGCGGGCGTTTTTTGAAGATGTGTACCTCAAGTTATCCGAAGCGTGGGTTGATGATCTGTATAAAGCGAGTCAGGAGGATTTTTCAACTTGGTGAGGGTAGTACTTAACCGAGAGATAAATTTAATGCTTGGCTGTAGTGTTTGAGAATTATTGTCAATAATAAGTGAGTGTTTTCTCGGCTTTTTAATTTGTTGGTGCTTGCTTATTTGACCATGCACGATGTGAAGGGTAGCGAATTTTCTGGGCAAGATCGTCGGAAGTTTCCTTCAACTCGTAGCGGTTTCCATGAACTGGTGCGAAGTGAGCTCCATGGATAGTCTTTGGCTGTCGCTGCAAATGCAGTGGCAGGGTGTAGGAACCCTTGGAAATTCACCGCGCGTCAACGCTGTCGTTTGATTGCGGCACTTTATTTGTGTCCGTAAGATCGTTCGCGGCGGCTGTGCGTGGGACACGCTTCGGCGTGGCTGAGTTTGGTGGATCCTCAGTTTCCTACTCCCGCGCACGGCTGCCACCCAAGCCCGTAGGAAAGGCCGTTGGTAGCTTGAATTTATCCACCAAGGTCTCAAAAAATGAAAACACTTCATCCCGATCCCCCCTATGAAAAACCAACCCCCCATCCCCAAAGCCGCTTCATGGCACTCACCAGCAATTGCGACGACATGCCAACCCTGTTCGTCGACACCCAAGCGCCGCTGGATGTTTTGTATGACGCTGCCAACTACCGAATTCGTGCCGTCACCCAGGTGATGGAGAACTTGTCCATGCGCGGTTCGATCGAGTGTCAGTCCTTTCTTCTTAGTGATTTTGCTTTGCTCTGTGCCATTCCGTTGCGGGATGGGTGTGATGTGCTGGATGTGTTAGGGCGGCGGTTGAAGGCGCGGTCTTCGGAGTAGCGCCGGGGGCTTTCGCTGATGCTGTTCAGTTAAGTTGATACGCACGTTTTTGTAGCAGCTGGCGAAGCCTGCGTTCGGCTGCGCAGCAGTCGTAAAATCATAGCTTGCGGTGTTTCAGGTGCACCGTGCAGGCAGGGTTTACGACTGCTGCGCAGCCGAACGCAGGCTTCGCCAGCTGCTACAGATCGTGTTGCGGCCTAGCTGAGGTGTGTTTTCCCCTTTGTGAGTGCTGCAACTGCCCGCTCGGCTGCGAACCCCTGACGTCCAGCCCCGTACAAGGTAAACTTCCCGCCCTTCGCAGGAGCAGCCATGAATTATCGTCACGCCTTCCATGCCGGCAATCACGCCGATGTGTTCAAACACCTGACTTTGACCCGCATCATCGCTTTGATGTCGCGCAAGGAGCAGCCGTTTGCCTATCTCGACACTCACGCCGGCATTGGTCTGTATGACCTGCAGGGCGATCAGGCGAGCCGTACCGGTGAATACCTGGAAGGTATTGCGCGTTTGTGGGATCAGCCTGATCTGCCGGCGTTGACCGCTGATTACATGAAGGTGCTGCACGAGATGAACCCGGATGGCCAGTTGCGCTATTACCCGGGGTCGCCGGAGTTGGCGCGGCGGCTGACGCGGCCGCAGGATCGGGTGATGCTCAACGAGAAGCACCCGGAAGATGGTGTGTTGCTCAAGGACAACATGGCCGGCGACCGTCGGGTGAAGGTGCATCTGGGCGAAGGCTGGCATGTGCCGCGTGCGATGTTGCCGGTGCAGGAGAAGCGGGCGGTGATGTTGATCGATCCGCCGTTCGAGCAGCTGGATGAGATGCAGCGCTGTGCGGCGTCGCTGAAAGAGGCGATTGGCCGGATGCGCCAAACCGTGGCGGCGATCTGGTACCCGGTGAAGGACCAGCGCCTGTTGCGGCGTTTTTATCAGGACCTGGCGGGCACGGGCGCACCGAAGTTGTTGCGGGTCGAGTTGCTGGTGCATCCGCTGGATACGCCGAACAGCCTGAACGGTTCGGGGCTGGCGATTGCGAATCCGCCGTGGGGGCTGGAAGAGGAATTGCGTGAGTTGCTGCCGTGGTTGTCCAAGAAGTTGGGGCAGACCCAGGGTGGGTGGCAGATGGATTGGTTGATTGCTGAAAGTTGACCAGTGATCGTTCCCACGCTCTGCGTGGGAATGCCTCAACGGACGCTCCGCGTCCACTTCGGTAGGGACGCGGAGCGTCCCGGGCTGCATTCCCACGCAGAGCGTGGGAACGATCAGGGCCCGAAAGTCAGATCGGGCAAGTCACGCCGGTACCGCCAATCCCGCAGTACCCTTCAGGGTTTTTCGCCAGGTATTGCTGGTGGTACGCCTCGGCAAAGTAGAACGTCGGGGCTTCTTCGATTTCAGTGGTGATGGTGCCTTTGCCAGCCTTGGTCAGCTCAGCCTGGAACACTTGCTTGCTGTGTTCGGCCGCCGCCAGTTGAGCAGGGTTGGTGGCGTAGATCACCGAGCGGTACTGAGTACCGATGTCATTGCCCTGGCGCATACCCTGAGTCGGGTTGTGCAGTTCCCAGAACATTTTCAGCAGCTCTTCGTAGCTGACTTTCGCCGGCTCGTAGACCACCAGTACCACTTCGCTGTGGCCGGTCAGGCCCGAGCAGACTTCTTCATACGTCGGGTTCGGCGTGAAGCCGCCGGCGTAACCCACCGCCGTACTGACCACGCCTTCGCGCTGCCAGAACTTGCGCTCTGCGCCCCAGAAGCAGCCGAGGCCGAAGATCGCGAAATCCACGTCCATCGCGAATGGGCCCAGCAGCGGGGCGTCGTGGACGAAGTGTTTTTCCGGCACGGTCATTGGGGTTTCACGGCCGGGCAGAGCTTGTTCTTTAGTCGGGAGCACGTTTTTGTTCACCAGGATTTCCGAGCGCAGAACCATGATCAGTCCTCTCAGTCAGGTTTGAATGTAAATACACAGACCGCCAGTGTGCCCAATGATGCCAAGTTAATCACTACCCCTGTGGGAGCGAACTGTGGCGAGGGGGCTTGCCCCCGTTTGAGTGCGTAGCACTCACAAGATCTTTGGTGCCTCAGGGATTTTGGGGCTGCTTCGCAGCCCAACGGGGGCAAGCCCCCTCGCCACAGGTTGACTCCCAAAGGGGGGGTGTCAGGCGATCGGGCCACGCGGGTAGCGTTTGAGCTTTTCGATCAGCTCTACGCCGGGGATCGGTCGGTCGAACAGGTAACCCTGGCCGACGTCGCAGCGGTGGCGGCGCAGGAAAGCCAACTGCTCGGCGGTCTCGATGCCTTCAGCCACGACCTTGAGTTTCAGGTTGTGGGCCATGGCGATCACCGCGGAGGTGATTTCCATGTCGTCCTGGTTGTCGGGGATTTCGTGGATGAAGCTGCGATCGATCTTGATGATGTCGATCGGGAATTTTTTCAGGTAGCTGAGCGACGAGTAACCGGTGCCGAAGTCATCCATGGCCAGGGTCAGGCCCAGGCGCTTGAGCTGATCGAGCTGCAAGTGGGTGTCTTCGGTGGCTTCCAGCAGCAGGCCTTCGGTGAGTTCGAGTTCCAGCAGGTTTGCCGGTAGCGCTTCTTCCTTGAGGATGTTGGCGATGGACGACACCAGGTCCGGATCGGAGAACTGCTTGGGCGACAGGTTGATGGCCACCTGAAGATTGCCCAGGCCCGCGGCGGTCAGGTCTTTGCTCATGCGGCAGGCCTGGCGGGCGATCCATTTGCCAATCGGAATGATCAGGCCGGTTTCTTCGGCGACGCTGATGAACTGGTCCGGGCGGATCATGCCTTTTTCCGGATGGTTCCAGCGCAGCAGCGCTTCCATCCCCAGCAGGCGACCGCTGCGCAGGCAGAGCTTGGGCTGGTAGAACACGTCCAGCTCGTTCTGGGTCAGGGCGCGGCGCAGGTTGTTTTCGACGAACAGTTTGTAGCTGGCTTCGGCGTTCAGCGCTTCGGTGAACACCTGGACCTGATGTTTGCCGTTGGCCTTGGCCTTGTGCAGGGCGAGGCCGGCGTTGCGCATCAGGGTTTGCGGATCGCGGCCGTGCAACGGCGCGCAGGCCAGGCCTACGGAGCCGGTGACGCTGATCAGCTGGTTGTCGACGAACATCGGTTTGTCGAGGGTCGCCAGCAGTTGATTGGCAATCTGTTGACCCGCACGCAGGTCGGTGTCGTCCAGCAGCACGGCGAATTCGTTACTGGCAAACCGCGCCAGGCTGCCGCTCGGGCTCAGGCTGTTGCGCAGGCGCCGGGCCAGGCTGATCAGCAGTTTGTCGCCGGTCTGGTGGCCGAGGCTGTCGTTGATCCGCTTGAAGTTGTCGATGTCCACCAGCAACAAGCTGATCGGGGTATCGCTGTCTCGGGCGAAACGTTCGTCGAGGTTGCGGATGAAGGACGGACGGTTGCCGAGGTTGGTCAGGTTGTCGGTGTAAGCCAGACGCTCGATGCGCTGCTGAGCGAGCTTGGTCTGGGTGATGTCTTCATAGATGCCGATGTAATGCGTCAGCTCGCGGTTGTCGCCGTAAACCTTGGAAATCGACAACTGACCCCAGTAGGGTTCGAGGTTTTTACGACGGCTTTTGAATTCACCCTGCCAGCTGTTGCTCTTGGCCAGCGCCGAGGGCGCGTCGAACAGCAACTCGCTGAGGTTTTCCAGTGCCGGCAGTTCCGACAGCCGCTGGCCGTGGACTTCTTCGGTGGTGTACTGGGTGATCGCCGTGAAGCTGGGGTTGACGTATTCCACCACGCCATCGCAATTGACCAGCAAAAAGGCGTTGGCGCTTTGCTCTACCGCACGCTGGAACAGGTGCAGGGCGCTGGTGGCGGTGCGGCGGTTGTGGTTGTTGATGACTTGGGCAAACTGATCCGCCAATTCACCGGCGAACGCAATTTCGTCCGATTGCCAGGCGCGGGGCGTACCGGTCTGCTCCAGGCAGAGCACGCCGACCACTTGGCCGTCGACGCGGATGCTGGCGTCGAGCATCGCATTCACATCGCGCGGACGCATGTGTTCGGCCATTTGCCGGGTACGCGGGTCGCGCATGGCGTTGTGGGCGTCGATGGCGCGGCCGGTCTGCAAGGCATCCAGGTAATCAGGGAAGAGACTGACGTCGATCGGCTCCGGCAGCAGGTATTCCTGGCTGGCGCGGTGATAGGCCGAAATCGGCACGAGCAGCGAACCTTCGAGGTTCCACAGGCTGGCACAGTCGATTTCGTAAATGTCACAGGCACTGCGAGTGATCAGTTCGGCGGCTTCTTTCAGGGAGTTGTTGCTGCTATAGCGCTGGCGGGTCAGCAGCAGGATCAAGTCTTGCTGGGCGCGCACCCGGTCCAGGTGCAGGAGCTGTTCCTGCTGGGCGCGCTGATTGAGTTCCAGGGCGATTTGCAGGCGAGAGTTCTGGGTTTCCAGGTCCAGGGCCGGCAGCAGTTGCTCACCCTCGAGCAAGCCGTCGATCACCAACAGGTAGCCGCGCAGCAGGTGTCGATTGTGTTGTTTGTAGGCTTCGCCCAGTTCCAGCAGGTTCAAGGAGCCTGCGGCGGTGTGCAGTGTGTAGCGGATCAGGTAATGCGGGCTTTCGGTGAGTTGCTGCTGCACCGCGTCATGCAGCTGATAGCGCGCTTCGGGCTCCATCAGGCTGGCGTAGGGCGAGCCGACCAGAGCGCAGAGCTCCACCGCCGGCAGGCCGAACTGTCGTTCGCAATTGGGATCGAGAAACAGCAGCGCCCAGCTCGCTTCATTCAGCCGTTCGAAACGCAGCATGCCGAGCCGCGAGGGCACAGGCAACTGCGTCACTACCTCGGCCACCATACGGCTGGCGGCATCGGGTTGGCTCTTCATATGGAGGGGAACTCACTTCGAATAGGCTGATCGCGCCGGGCTTCCGCCCTCTGTACTGTTAACTGCGGCAAGGTTGCATCATTGCGACAGTGACTGACAAGAGACATGAAGGCCAAGTGCTATAAGAATATGTCGGCAGGAGAGAGGATTTCTCCAATGGATGGCTAAAAGTAATCGTTTGGAGCCCTGTGGCGAGCGAGCTTGCTCGCGCTGGGTTGCGCAGCGGCCCAAAAATCTTGTGAGCGCTGCGCACTCAAGCGGGAGCAAGCTTCCTCGCCACAGGTTTGGTTTAACGCAAAGGAATGCCTACCGATTGCAGCCGCTGGCCGTCCCGGTCGTGATAGTTGACCTGTACCTTCTCCTGATCAACGACCAGATGGGCAAAGTTGTCCTGGCTGACCACCTGGCTGGTCAGTTCATGCTGATAGTCGCCAGCGGCTGTTCGCGCCAATGGTTGGCCGAGGATGAAAGTGGATGCCTTGGCATACGGCAGCAGTTTGCTGTTGCACAAAGGCGAGGAGACGATGGTGTGCACCGCGAAGTCCGGGTCTTCGCTGTGGGTCAGGCGACTGGTCAGGGAGCCATGGACATCGCCGGACACGAAGAAGACGTTCTTTATTCGGTGCGTACGAATGGTCTCCAGCAGTCGTAGCCGTTGTTCCGGGAAAGCTTTCCAGGCGTCATCACCGTGAAGCTTGCGGTCGGGGTAGAACATTACGCTGGTGACCACGAACTTGACCCTGGCCGGGCTGTGAATCAACCACTTGCACAAGGCTAGTTCCTGCTCGTCGTCGAGGATGCGTCGATCATTGGCCGACAGGTTGCGTCGGGTTCGACTGTCAGTGACAAACCATTCGATATCGCCTTCGGCGAATTGATACCAATAGTGCTGCAGTTGTCTGTTTACTTGCCCGTTGGCAAGAAGTTCATGTGTCGGGCTATGACTGGCTTGATACAACTCATACGCCGCGATGGCGTTTTTGTATAAATAGGCATCTGCCTTGCTTTCGTTGGCGGGCCAGTTGTCTTCGATTTCATGATCGTCGAGGATCATGTAAGTCGGGACGCCGGACATTAACTTTGCAATATTGGGTTGGGAAAAAGCTGCGCGGTACTTGCTGAGTATTGCCTTGTATTCCCGGTCGGGAGCGATGACGTTCAGGTCATCGACATAGATTTGATCGCCGGTCATCAGCATGGCGCTAATGGGCGGTTCGGCCTGCTGCGCCAGATTCGTGATCGAGGCGAAAATCCTGTCGCCCAGATACGGTGCAGACGGGATGCCAGCGGTCATGCGCAGGTAGCGACATGAACCGACGATATAGGCCCGTGGAATCGTGACTTTGCTGGATTGTGTGCGAAACCGGTAGATGTCGCGCGGCCATTGCAGCGGCAGTTCCTGAACCGTTTCCACGGTGTGCACCGGGCTCATGGGGCTGAACCAGCCTGCCTGGTATTCGTACTCGGTGTCGGTGGCAAGGTCGTTGAGTGCAATCACATCGGACATATCCCGCAAGATCGTCAATTTTGCAAATACACCTTGGGACCAACGCTCTTCGCCTGCCCGGCGATAACGAATGCCTGCAAATACTGGCGCAGTGTTTTGAAGTTCGCCGCGCAAGAAAATGCGGGCGTGGTTAGTTGTTGTATGGCCAATAATAGGGCCGACAGTCGGTTTGAACATGTTCGAATCCATTCGAAGTAATGCTAACTAAGCAGATTAAGTTGTAGAAGTGTCTATTGGGGGTGCTCCTAACTAAGATTAGTTATTGGCTTGCGAAAAATATCGGGCGGAAGTGGACTCGAGTTGTAGGCGGCGTAAGCCGTGAATGTAGGAATAAAAATCGGAAGAGAGGGCTGAACGGAGTGGTTTTCTTGAGGGCAAAAAAAGCCCCGCCAAACTGGCGGGGTTGAGGTACGAGCGTGGCGCTCGGAAAACGTGGAACGCGACGGGCCCTCCGATGAAGGAGGGCCGATCGGTGTTACAGCAGGATCGTGCGGATGTCCGCCAGCAGATCGCTCAGACGCTTGGTGAAGCGTGCAGCAGCGGCGCCGTTGATCACACGGTGATCGTAGGACAGCGACAGCGGCAGCATCAGTTTCGGCTGGAAGGCTTTGCCGTCCCAGACTGGCTGGATGGTTGCCTTGGAAACACCGAGGATCGCCACTTCCGGCGCGTTGACGATCGGCGTGAAGCCGGTGCCGCCAATGTGGCCGAGGCTGGAAATGGTGAAGCAGGCGCCTTGCATGTCGTCAGCGGTGAGCTTTTTGTCGCGGGCTTTGGCGGCCAGCACAGCGGCTTCGGCTGCCAGTTGCAACAGGCTCTTCTGGTCGACGTTCTTGATGACCGGTACCAGCAGGCCTTCAGGGGTGTCGACGGCGAAGCCGATGTTCACGTACTTCTTGCGGATGATCGCCTTGCCGCTTGGTGCCAGCGAACTGTTGAAGTCCGGCAGTTCCTTGAGCAGGTGCGCGCAGGATTTGAGCAGCAGCGGCAGGATGGTCAGCTTGACGCCAGCCTTCTCTGCAACGGCTTTCTGAGCGATACGGAACGCTTCCAGGTCGGTGATATCAGCCGAATCGAACTGAGTCACGTGCGGAATGTTCAGCCAGCTGCGGTGCAGGCTCGACGCGCCGATTTGCATCAGGCGGGTCATCGGCACTTCCTCGGTCTCACCGAAGCGGCTGAAGTCCACGACCGGAATCGGCGGGATGCCCGCGCCGCCGGTTGCGCCAGCAGCAGCGGCCGGTGCTTCCTTGGCTTTCTGCATCATGGCTTTGACGTAAACCTGCACGTCTTCTTTCAGGATGCGACCGTGCGGACCACTGGCACCGACGGCGTTCAGCTCGACGCCGAACTCGCGAGCCAGTTGGCGCACTGCCGGGCCCGCATGAACCTTGGCGCCCGGCTTGGCCGGTGCAGCAGCTGGTGCTGCCGGTGCCGGTGCCGGAGCGGCAGGAGCAGCGGCGGCTGGAGCTGGAGCACTAGGAGCAGCAGCGGCGGTTGCCGGGGCAGCAGCAGGCGCAGCGCCTTTGACTTTCAGCTTCAGGATCAGGTCGCCGGTACCGACTTCGTCATCCAGCTTGACGGAAACACTTTCCACCACGCCCGCGGCAGGCGATGGAATTTCCATGCTGGCCTTGTCGGATTCCAGGGTGATCAGCGACTGGTCGGCGGTGACGGTGTCGCCAGCCTTGACCAGGACTTCGATGATCTTGGCCTTGCCCGACGAACCGATGTCCGGGACATGAATGTCCTGAACGCTGTCGGCAACCGGTGCAGCAGGCGCGGCGGCTGGAGCAGCAGCGGCGGCCGGAGCAGGCGCAGCAGCCTGGGCTGGCGCGGCAGCAGCAGGGGCCGCAGCACCCGCCACTTCGAGGTCCAGAATCAGGTCGCCAGTGCCGACTTCGTCGTTGAGCTTGACGCTGATGCTCTTGACCACGCCAGCGGCAGGCGATGGGATTTCCATGCTGGCCTTGTCGGATTCCAGGGTGATCAGCGACTGATCAGCCGCGACGGTGTCGCCGACCTTGACCTGGATCTCGATGATCTGGGCCTTGCCCGACGAACCGATGTCCGGCACGTGCACTTGCTGGACGCTGGCGGCAGCCGGAGCTGCGGCCGGTGCAGCTGCTGCCGGAGCAGGCGCGGCAGCCGGTTTCGCTTCAGCCTTGGCAGCCGGCGCAGCGGCAGCGGCAGCCGCAGCCGCCGGGGCCGCAGCAGCGGCACCTTCGACTTCCAGCTCCAGCAGTTCGTCGCCTTCTTTCAGGCGATCGCCCAGCTTCACTTTGATGCTTTTGACGATGCCGGCCTTGGGCGCAGGAATTTCCATGCTCGCCTTGTCCGACTCAAGCGTCAGGATGCTCTGGTCGGCTTCCACACGGTCGCCGACCTTCACAAATAGTTCGATTACTTCACCTTCACCGCTGCCGATGTCAGGTACGCGAATGAGTTCGCTCACAGAGTGTCTCCTCAGCAGTCCAGTGGGTTGCGTTTTTCCGGGTTGATCCCGAACTTGGCGATGGCTTCAGCCACCACTTTAGGCTCGATATCACCACGGTCAGCCAAGGCTTCCAGGGCTGCCAACACCACGAAATGACGGTCGACTTCGAAGAAGTGACGCAGCTTCTTACGGCTGTCACTGCGGCCGAAACCGTCGGTGCCCAGGACTTTGAATTCCTTGGACGGGACCCACTGACGAATTTGCTCAGCGAACAGCTTCATGTAGTCGGTAGACGCGATGACCGGACCTTGACGGCCGTTCAGGCACTCTTCGACATAGCTCAGTTTAGGCTTCTGGCCCGGGTGCAGACGGTTGCTGCGCTCTACGGCCAGGCCATCGCGACGCAGTTCGTTGAAGCTGGTAACGCTCCACACGTCAGCGCCGACGTTGAACTGTTCACGCAGGATTTTCGCCGCTTCGCGAACTTCGCGCAGAATGGTGCCGGAGCCCATCAGCTGAACGTGGTGCGCCGCTTCGCGGGTGTCTTCCTCGAGCAGGTACATGCCCTTGATGATGCCTTCCTCGACACCGGCCGGCATGGCTGGCTGCTGGTAGGACTCGTTCATCACGGTGATGTAGTAGAAAACGTCCTGCTGCTCTTCGGTCATCTTCTTCATGCCGTCCTGGATGATCACCGCCAGCTCGTAGCCGTAGGTTGGATCAAAGGTGCGGCAGTTCGGGATGGTGGCAGCCAGGATGTGGCTGTGACCGTCTTCGTGTTGCAGGCCTTCGCCGTTCAGCGTGGTCCGGCCGGCGGTGCCGCCGATCAGGAAGCCACGGGTGCGGCTGTCGCCAGCGGCCCAGGCGAGGTCGCCGATACGCTGGAAGCCGAACATCGAATAGAAGATGTAGAACGGCAGCATTGGCTGGTTATGGCTGGAGTACGACGTACCGGCAGCGATGAAGGAGCTCATGGCGCCCGCTTCGTTGATGCCTTCTTCGAGGATCTGGCCTTTCTTGTCTTCCTTGTAGAACATCACCTGGTCTTTATCGACTGGCTCGTAGAGCTGGCCGACGGAGGAGTAGATGCCCAACTGACGGAACATGCCTTCCATACCGAAGGTACGGGCTTCGTCCGGGATGATCGGAACGATGCGCGAACCGATTTCCTTGTCCTTGACCAGCTGCGCGAGGATCCGCACGAAAGCCATGGTGGTGGAAATTTCACGGTCGCCCGAGCCGTCCAGGATTGCCTTGAGGGTATCCAGAGGTGGCGTCGGGATGTCGAAGCTCTTGGCGCGGCGCTGTGGCACGAAACCGCCCAGTGCAGTGCGGCGCTCGCTCAGGTAGCGGGCTTCGGCGCTGTTTGGCTCTGGCTTGAAGAATGGCAGGTTTTCCAGCTCTTCGTCTTTTACCGGGATGTCGAAACGATCGCGGAACAGCTTCAGGCTTTCAACATCCACTTTCTTGGTGTTGTGCGCGGTGTTCTTCGCTTCGCCGGCACCGGTGCCATAACCTTTGATGGTCTTGGCCAGGATGACGGTCGGTTGTTCTTTGTGGTTGACCGCTTCGTGGTACGCCGCGTAGACCTTGTACGGGTCGTGACCGCCACGGTTGAGTTTCCAGATCTCGTCGTCGGACAAGTCTTCAACCATCGCCTTGAGTTCTGGCGAGTTGAAGAAGTGTTCACGCACGAACGCGCCGTCTTTGGCTTTGTAGTTCTGGTACTCGCCGTCGATGACTTCGTCCATGCGGCGTTGCAGGATACCGTCGACGTCTTTGGCCAGCAGTGGGTCCCAGAAACGGCCCCAGATGACTTTGGTCACGTTCCACTGAGCACCGCGGAACACGCCTTCGAGTTCCTGGATGATCTTGCCGTTGCCGCGAACCGGGCCATCAAGGCGCTGCAGGTTGCAGTTGATAACGAAGATCAGGTTGTCGAGCTTCTCGCGGCCAGCCAGCGAGATCGCGCCCAGGGATTCCGGCTCGTCGCACTCGCCGTCGCCCAGGAAGCACCAGACTTTTTGCTTGCCTTCCGGGATGAAACCACGGGCTTCCAGGTACTTCATGAAGCGTGCCTGGTAGATCGCCTGGATCGGGCCCAGACCCATGGATACGGTCGGGAACTGCCAGAAATCAGGCATCAGCCAAGGGTGCGGATAGGACGACAGGCCCTGACCGTCCACTTCCTGGCGGAAGTTGTTCATCTGGTCTTCGGTGATGCGGCCTTCCATGAATGCGCGGGCGTAAACGCCTGGCGAGGTGTGGCCCTGGAAGTAGATCAGGTCGCCGCCGTGTTCGTCGGTAGGGGCCTGGAAGAAGTAGTTGAAGCCGATGTCATACAGGGTTGCGCTGGAGGCGAAGCTGGAGATGTGACCGCCCAGGTCAGAATCTTTCAGGTTCGTACGCATCACCATGGCCATCGCGTTCCAGCGTACCAACGAGCGAATGCGGCGTTCCATGAACAGGTCGCCAGGCATGCGTGCTTCGTGAGTAACAGGGATTGTGTTGCGATATGGCGTGGTGATGGCGTAAGGCAATTGCGAACCGCTACGGGTTGCGAGTTCGCCCATACGGGTCATCAGATAGTGAGCGCGGTCTTCGCCTTCTTTGTCGAGAACCGATTCCAGGGCGTCCAGCCATTCCTGGGTTTCGACGGGATCGAGGTCTTGCATGGCTTGCTCCAGGGCGGAAAGGCTTCCAGAATCGGTTGCCTGAGTTTGCGACTGGCCTTGTGGGCAGACGATATAAATTCTTGGATTGCCGAGAGGTTGTTCCGGCGGCGTGTAGTTTTACTACAAATCATCGGGCATTTCAGCCTTTCGAATGTATATACGAGTAGTAAAACTACAGATGAGCGGCTTGTGGCCTCCAGCTGCGTTGTGAGAATAATCGTTAAGGTTGGTCTTTTACCAACCAGAAAAGGTGAAAGCTTGATGCTGTCTGCCAAAAATAAAGAAATTTCAGCTATTTCTAACCTTTGTTCGACAGTCGATCAGGTAGTGCATTCTCGCGAATCACTACATGCAGCCCTCTACACGCCGATCAAGGATAGACCATGAGCCTCCCTTCGCTTGCCGAACTGCCCGGCATCCTCCTGCCGTTTGTCACCCGTGCCGAACAGTCGTTCCGCACGGCCGTCGCCGGCCTCGACGACGACCATGGCCTGGCCGGCTGGACGCCTGAACGCTGGGCGCAATTCGCCCGCGTCACCGCTGCCAGCGACTTCGTGATTGAACAAAGTGTCCGCGACCCGTTGATGTTGCTGGAACTGGTGCAGTCCGGTGAGCTGGACCGAAGCTTTGCGCCCGGCGAGCTGTGCGCACAGATTGCGGCCGCGGTGAGTGCAGCGGACACCGACGATGAGCTCGGTCGCGCCCTGCGCCGTCAGCGTAGCCGTCATCAGGTGCGGATCATCTGGCGCGACCTGACACGTCAGTGCGATCTGATCCAGACCTGCCGCGACCTCTCGGACATGGCCGATGCCAGCATCGATCAGGCCTATCAGTGGTTGTACTCGCGACACTGCCAGCAGTTCGGCGTGCCGACTGGCCGGCGCAGCGGCGAGCCGCAGCAGATGGTCATTCTCGGCATGGGCAAGCTCGGTGCGGTGGAGCTCAACCTGTCGTCGGACATCGACCTGATCTTCGCCTATCCCGAGGGCGGCGAAACCGTCGGGGTCAAACGCTCGCTGGATAACCAGGAGTTCTTCATCCGTCTCGGCCAGCGCCTGATCAAGGCCCTGGACCCGATGACCGTCGACGGTTTTGTCTTCCGCGTCGACATGCGCCTGCGGCCTTACGGTTCGGCCGGCGCGTTGGTGCTGAGCTTCAACGCGCTGGAGCAGTATTACCAGGATCAGGGCCGTGACTGGGAACGCTACGCAATGATCAAGTCGCGGGTGGTGGCCGGCGATCAAGTGGCTGGTGCGCAGTTGCAAGAGATGCTGCGGCCGTTCGTTTACCGGCGTTACCTCGACTTCTCGGCGATCGAAGCGCTGCGCACCATGAAGCAGCTGATCCAGCAGGAAGTGCGGCGCAAGGGCATGGCCGACAACATCAAGCTCGGCTCTGGCGGTATCCGTGAAGTCGAATTTATCGCCCAGGCCTTCCAGCTGATCCACGGCGGCCGCGACCTGAGCTTGCAGCAACGACCTCTATTAAAAGTACTGAGCACGCTGGAAGGTCAGGGTTACCTGCCGCCAGCGGTGATCAGCGAACTGCGCGAAGGCTACGAATTCCTGCGGTACACCGAGCACGCGATCCAGGCGATTGCCGACCGCCAAACCCAGATGCTGCCGGACGGCGCGCAGGATCAGGCGCGTATTGCCTTTATGTTGGGCTTCGCCGATTGGCCCGCTTTCCACGAACAGCTTATGTATTGGCGCGGTCGCGTGGCCTGGCACTTTGGTCAGGTGATCGCCGATCCCGACGAAGAGCAAGGCGCCGAAAGCGAAGTGGTGGTCGGCGGTGAATGGCTGCCGTTGTGGGAAGAGGCTCAGGATGAAGAGGCCGCTTGCCGTCAGTTGCAAGAGGGCGGTTTCGCAGATGCCACCAAAGCTTTGAAAGCGTTGGCCGGTTTGCGCGGCAGTCCGCAATTGCGCGCGATGCAGCGCTTGGGGCGTGAGCGCCTCGATGCCTTTATTCCGCGGTTGCTGGCGCAGGCCGTGGAGCACGCCAATCCGGATCTGGTGCTGGAAAGAGTCTTGCCGCTGGTGGAAGCCGTGGCCCGTCGTTCCGCGTATCTGGTGTTGCTGACCGAAAACCCGGGCGCGCTGCGACGTTTGTTGACCTTGTGCGCCGCGAGCCCGTGGATCGCCGAACAGATCACCCGCTTCCCGCTGCTGCTTGACGAATTGCTCAACGAAGGCCGGCTGTTCAAGCCGCCGCTGGCACCGGAATTGGCCGCCGAGTTGCGCGAGCGTTTGACGCGGATTCCCGAAGACGACCTCGAACAGCAAATGGAAGCCCTGCGACATTTCAAACTGGCGCACCGCTTGCGCGTCGCCGCTTCGGAAATCGCTGGCAGCCTACCGTTGATGAAAGTCAGCGATTACCTGACCTGGCTCGCCGAAGCGATCCTCGAGCAAGTGCTGGCCCTGGCCTGGCGCCAGACCGTGGCCAAGTACGGTACGCCGCTGCGTACCGACGGCACTTTGTGCGATCCCGGCTTCATCATTGTCGGTTACGGGAAAGTCGGCGGCCTGGAATTGGGGCATGGTTCCGACCTGGACCTGGTGTTCATCCACGATGGCGATCCGCAGGCGGAAACCGACGGGCCGAAACCTATCGACGGCGCGCAATTTTTCACCCGGCTGGGGCAGCGGATCATTCACTTGCTCACGGCCCAGACCAACTCTGGTCAGCTGTATGAAGTGGACATGCGACTGCGGCCGTCCGGCGCGTCGGGGTTGCTAGTGAGTTCGCTCGGAGCGTTTGCCCGGTATCAGGAAAATGAAGCCTGGACCTGGGAGCATCAGGCGCTGGTGCGGGCGCGGGTGCTGGTGGGCAGCCCGGACGTCGGCCAGGCATTCGAGAAAGTCCGCGCAGCGGTATTGGGCAAGCCGCGGGACCTGGCTACCTTGCGCCAGGAGGTCAGCGAGATGCGCGCCAAAATGCGCGATAACCTTGGCAGCAAGAGCACGGCGGCGGGCACCGGGGCAAATGCCTTCGAGGCCACGGCGCCCTTCGATCTCAAGCAGGACGCCGGAGGTATCGTCGATATTGAATTTATGGTGCAATACGCGGCCCTGGCGTGGTCCGAATCGCACCCGCCATTGCTGCGCTGGACTGACAACATCCGCATTCTGGAAGGGCTGGAGGAGGAAGGGCTGATGCCCGCCGAAGACGCCAGCCTGTTGCGCGAGGCCTATAAAGCCTATCGTTCAGCCGCTCACCGGCAGGCCTTGCAGAAGGACGCCGGGGTGATACCGGGCGACCAGTTCGTGGACGAACGGCGGCAGGTAGTGCGGATCTGGCGCGAGCTGGGATTGAGTTAAGCGACACAATTCAAATGTGGGAGCGGGCTTGCTCGCGAAGAGGCCGTCACATTCAGCCTCTATAGTGACTGACACTACGCCTTCGCGAGCAAGCCCGCTCCCACAGTAGATCTGCAGTGTTTCGCAGATCGAAGTACACCAAATCCCAATGTGGGAGCGAGCCTGCTCGCGATAGCGGAATGACAGTCGACAATAATGTTGAAGGTGATGACCCATCGCAAGCAGCCTCGCTCCCGCAGTGATTCTCGAGGCGGGGAGGCGTATGCCTCCCCGGTTCGTTTATGGAAACCACATGAAAATTCTGATCGTTGGGCCCAGTTGGGTCGGTGACATGGTGATGGCGCAGACACTGTTTCAGTGTCTCAAGCAGCGCCACCCGCAATGCGAAATCGACGTGCTGGCCCCCGAGTGGAGCCGGCCGATTCTTGAGCGCATGCCCGAAGTACGCCAGGCCTTGAGCTTTCCGCTCGGTCACGGTGCTTTGGAGCTGGCGACGCGTCGGCGCATCGGCAAATCCCTGGCCGGCCAGTACGACCAGGCGATCCTGCTGCCCAATTCCCTGAAGTCGGCATTGGTGCCGTTCTTCGCCGGCATCCCGAAACGCACCGGCTGGCGTGGCGAATTCCGCTACGGCCTGCTCAATGACGTGCGCACGCTGGACAAAGAACGTTACCCGCTGATGATCGAACGCTTCATGGCCCTGGCTTACGAGCCGGGTGCCGAGCTGCCGACCCCGTATCCACGGCCGAGCCTGCAGATTGATCCGGTCACTCGCAAAGCGGCATTGGCCAAGTTCGGCCTGGCTCTCGATCGCCCGGTGTTGGTGCTGTGCCCCGGTGCCGAGTTTGGCGAGGCCAAGCGCTGGCCGTCCGAGCACTATGCCAAGGTTGCCGAAGCGAAGATCCGCGAAGGCTGGCAAGTCTGGCTGTTCGGTTCGAAAAACGATCACGCCGTCGGCGAAGACATCCGTTCTCGGCTGATTCCCGGTTTGCGTGAAGAGTCGGTGAACCTCAGCGGTGGCACTTCCCTGGCCGAAGCCATCGACCTGATGTCCTGCGCCGACGCGGTGGTGTCCAACGACTCCGGCCTGATGCACGTCGCCGCTGCGTTGAATCGCCCGTTGGTGGCGATTTACGGCTCGACATCGCCGGGTTTCACGCCGCCATTGGCTGAGCACGTCGAGATCGTGCGCCTGGGCATCGAATGCAGCCCCTGCTTCGATCGCACGTGTCGTTTCGGTCATTACAACTGCCTGCGCCAGCTCATGCCGCAAGCGGTGAACGAAGCCTTGCAGCGTTTGCAGGGCACTGTGGTCGAGGTCAAATAGTTTGCGGGTACTGCTGATCAAGACTTCTTCGCTGGGCGACGTGATTCACGCGTTGCCGGCGCTGACCGACGCGGCACGGGCGATCCCCGGCATCCAGTTCGACTGGGTGGTGGAAGAAGGCTTCGCCGAAATCCCGACCTGGCACCCGGCCGTGGACAAGGTGATTCCGGTGGCGATCCGTCGCTGGCGCAAAAACATCTGGCAGACCATCAAGAGTGGCGAGTGGAAGCGCTTCAAGCAAAGCGTTCGCGCCAACAAATATGATTTGGTGATCGATGCCCAGGGCCTGCTCAAAAGTGCCTTGCTGACCCGATACGCCAAAGCCCCGGCGGCCGGGCTGGATAAAAACTCGGCCCGCGAGCCGATTGCCGCACGCTTCTATTCCCGGCGTCTGGCCGTGGCCCGTGGGCAACACGCGGTAGAGCGAGTGCGTCAGCTGTTCGCCGTGGCCCTGGGTTACGACCTGCCCAAAGGCCTGGGCGATTACGGCCTGAACATCGAGCGACTGGTGGAGCTGCCGCGCAAGAATCCTTACGTGGTGTTCCTGCACGGCACCACGTGGGACACCAAACACTGGCCTGAAGCCTACTGGCGCGAGTTGGCAGAGCGTGTCGGCTATCTCGGTGTCGCGGTGAAGCTGCCGTGGGGTAATCCGATCGAGAAAGCCCGGGCCGAGCGCATTGCCAAAGACATGCGGCACGTCGAAGTGCTGCCCAAGCTGAACCTGGCGGGTGTCGGCAAAGTGCTGGCCGGCGCGCAAGCCTGCGTGGCGGTGGACACCGGTCTCGGTCACCTCGCCGCTGCGCTGGACGTGCCAACGTTGTCGCTGTTCGGCCCGACCAACCCGGGCCTGACCGGCGCCTACGGTAAAGCGCAGATCCACATGGCCAGCGATTTCCCCTGTGCGCCGTGTATGCAAAAGAAATGTACGTATCAACCGACGGCCGAAGATGCCCGTCAGTTTGACCTTAAGCGCGAGTGGCCCCTGTGCTTCACGCGTCTGAATCCCGAGCGTGTCGCGACCCGACTGAGCACGTTGTTACTGGCTGAGGAGCTGCGCTGATGCAATTGGCATTCGTCTTGTACAAGTACTTTCCATTCGGGGGCTTGCAGCGCGATTTCATGCGCATCGCCCTGGAATGTCAGCAGCGCGGCCATCAGATTCGGGTCTACACGCTGATCTGGGAAGGCGATATTCCGCCGGGCTTCGAAGTGTTGGTGGCGCCGGTCAAGGCGTTCTTCAATCATCGTCGCAACGAGAAACTCAGCGAATGGATGGAAGCGGATCTGGCCAAGCGTCCGGTGGACCGCCTGATCGGTTTCAACAAGATGCCCGGCCTGGATGTCTACTACGCCGCTGACGGCTGCTTCGAAGACAAGGCGCAAAACCTGCGCAACTCGCTGTACCGCCGTTGGGGCCGCTACCGGCACTTCGCCGAGTACGAGCGCGCGGTGTTCGCCAAGGACGCCAAGACCGAAGTGCTGATGATTTCCGAAGTCCAGCAGCCGCTGTTCATCAAGCATTACGACACGCCGCTGGAACGCTTCCATCTGCTGCCGCCGGGTATCTCTCAGGACCGTCGTGCACCGGCCAATGCCGCCGAGATCCGTGCCGAATTCCGTCGCGAATTCAACCTGAAAGAGGACGATCTGCTGCTGGTGCAAATCGGCTCCGGGTTCAAGACCAAAGGCGTGGATCGCAGCCTCAAGGCGCTGGCTGCATTGCCCGCCGATCTGAAGAAACGCACCCGGCTGTTTGTAATTGGCCAGGACGACCCCAAATTGTTCCAGATGCAGAGCGCCACACTGGGGCTCGGCGATAACGTGACGTTCCTCAAGGGTCGCAGCGACATCCCGCGTTTTCTGCTCGGCGCCGATCTGTTGATTCACCCGGCGTACAACGAAAACACCGGGACTGTGTTGCTCGAAGCCCTGGTGGCCGGGTTGCCGGTGCTGGTGAGCGCGGTGTGTGGTTACGCCCACTACATCGCCGAGGCCGACGCCGGTCTGGTGCTGGACGAGCCTTTCGATCAGGCGCAGCTGACCCAGTACCTGACCGGTATGTTGAACGACGCTCAAGCACGGGCGGCCTGGAGCCGCAACGGTCTGGCCTTCGCCGAGACGGCCGACCTCTACAGCATGCCGCAGCACGCGGCCGATGTGATTCTGGCGGAGCACGCTTAATGAAGTTGATGCTGGCTGAACCGTTCAAGAGCCTCTGGGCCGGACGCGACCCGTTCGCCGAAGTCGAAGGTCTCCAGGGCGAGGTATACCGCGAACTTGAAGCGCGCCGGACTCTGCGTACCGAAGTCAACGGCAGTGGTTTTTTCGTGAAGATCCACCGTGGCATTGGCTGGGGCGAAATCTTCAAGAACCTGTTTACCGCCAAGCTGCCGGTGCTCGGTGCCGGCCAGGAATGGAAGGCCATCCAGCGCCTGCAAGAAGTCGGTGTGCCGACCATGACCGCCGTGGCTTACGGCGAGAAGGGCAGCAACCCGGCGGACCAGCATTCGTTCATCATCACCGAAGAGCTGGCGCCCACTGTCAGCCTTGAAGATTTCAGCATCGACTGGGTCAAGCAACCGCCCGAGCCAAGACTCAAGCGAGCGCTGATCGCCGAGGTCGCGCGCATGACCGGCATGATGCACCGCGCCGGGGTCAACCATCGTGACTGCTACATCTGCCACTTTCTGCTGCACACCGACAAACCGGTGACGGCCGACGATTTCAGGCTCTCGGTGATCGACCTGCACCGCGCCCAGACCCGCCCGACGATTACCCGGCGCTGGCGCAACAAGGACCTGGCGGCGCTGTATTTTTCGGCGCTGGACATTGGCCTGACCCGCCGCGACAAACTGCGTTTCCTCAAGGGCTATTTCCAGCGGCCCCTGCGCCAGATCCTGGGTGACGAGGCCGGGTTGCTCGCCTGGCTCGAAGGCAAGGCCAATAAACTCTACGACCGTAAACAGCGATACGGGGATGCGCTCTGATGGCGGGTTGGACACTGGAGCCTGAGTACAGCGATCTGGCAGAAGATTTCGGCAGCCTTGAGGCTGTGTTTTCGCTTCAGGGCGAGCGCTTGACCCGCGACCCGTTGTCCGAGGTCATTCGCGTTCAGCGCAATGGCGTCAACTATTACGTCAAACGCTACGTGGGTGCCGGAAAAGGCCTGCGCCGTTATCTGGGCAAACCCCGGGTGAAGGCCGAATGGCAGAATCTCAAGCGCTTCGCCAAGTGGGGCATTCCTACCGCTGAAGTGGTGGCCTGGGGCCTGGAGCGTCGCGGCGCGTCGTACGATCGCGGGGCGATGATCACCCGTGAGCTGCCGCATACCGAAGACTTGTCGGCCCTGGCCGAACGGCATGATCCGAAACTGGCGGACCGCGCCTGGGTCGACAACGTCAGCCGGCAGCTGGCGAGTTATACCCGGACCATGCACGACCACCGCTTCACCCATAACGATTTGAAGTGGCGCAACCTGCTGATCGACGATGAGCCCCGGCTGTTTTTGATCGACTGCCCGAACGGCGATTTCTGGCGCGGCTTCTGGCTCAAATACCGGATCACCAAGGACCTGGCCTGTCTGGACAAGGTCGCCAAGTATCACTTGTCGGCTACCCAGCGCCTGCGCTTTTATCTGCAATACCGCCAGTGTGATCGGCTGAATGCCGCCGATAAAAAACGGATCCGGCACGTGGTGAGATTTTTCGAGGGACGCGAATGACTGATTTTCTGGCCGCTGAAGACCGTGCGCTGCTTGAGCGTCACGGCCTCGGCACCTTCGACGCACTCTGGGCCAAGCAGCTCGACGCTGTGGACGAGCCCAACACCGCTCGCGGCGGCTGGAGCAGCGTGTTTCGGCTGAATCTGGAAGGTCACGGTTACTACCTCAAACGCCAGAGCAACTACCAGATGCGCACCTTGCATGCGCCTTTTGGCGAGCCGAGCTTTGCCCGTGAATTTCGCAATATCAGTCGCTATGAAAAGCTCGGTATTCCAGCATTGAAAGCGGCGTTTTTCGGTGAGCGTAAAGTCGACGGCGAAGTCCGGGCGATTCTGCTGACCCGTGCCCTGGACGGTTGGGATGATCTGGATTCGCTGTTGCAGCGCTGGTCGGACCTGAGTTCGGCGCAGCATTCGGCCATTCTTCAGGCCTGTGGGCTATTGGCCCGGCGCCTGCACGGCGCGCGTCAGGTTCACGGTTGCTTCTACCCCAAGCACATTTTTCTCCAGGCCACTGGCGATGGTTACCTGGCCCAACTGATCGACCTGGAAAAGACCCGGCCGTTGCTGTTTGGCCTGCGTGATCGGGCCAAAGACCTGGAGCCGTTGCTGCGTCGGGCGCCTGAGTGGAGCGAAGCGCAGTTGCGTGAGCTGCTGGCCGCCTATCTGGATCAATCGCAAGACAGTTCGTTGATCGACGCCTGGCTTGCGCGACTGACCGCGCGGCGCACCCATAAGGAGACGCGCTGATGCGTTTGTCTGAGCTGAAAAATGCTGGCCGCAGCCCGCGCCTGCCGCTGAACATTCCACTGGCCGATGCTGCCGGCCCTGCCGAGTTGCAGTTGCTGAGTCTGTTGCGGGTGTTGCCGGGGCAGCGTTATGTCGGTGCCGGCGTCTGGCGCGGGCGGCCGGTGTTGGCCAAGTTGTTGGTCGGCAGCAAAGCGGCGCGGCATTTCCAGCGTGAACTGGACGGCGTGCGGTTGCTGGCGGCTCAGGGGTTGACCACGCCGTTGTTGCTGGCGGATGGCCTGAAGGACGGCGAGGGCGGTTGGCTGCTGTTCGAGTTCATCGAGGGCGCCGAAAGCCTCGGTGAAACCTGGAAACAGGTCGAGCATTTGCCGGTGCTGGCGGATATGCAAGGGGCTGTGCTGGCCGAGGCGTTGGGCGCCATCGGCCAAATGCATCGCAAGGGGCTCTGGCAGGAAGACCTGCACCTGGACAACCTTTTGCGCCAGCGCGGCCGGTTGTATTTGATCGATGGCGGCGGCGTCTGCTCCGAAACCCCTGGCCAGCCGCTGTCGCGACAGAAAGTCCTGGAAAACCTCGGGGTGTTTTTCGCCCAGTTGCCCAAGACGTTGGAGCCTTTCACCGAAGAGCTGCTGGTGTATTACCTGCTGAGCAACGGCGAGCATGCCTTGCCGATGGAAGCGTTGCAGAAGCAGATCAACAAGGTGCGCAGCTGGCGCCTGAAGGACTTCCTGATCAAGGTCGGCCGCGACTGCACGCTGTTCAGTGTCCAGCACGGAGCGTTCGGCTTGCGGGCGATTCGTCGCGAGGAAGAAGCGGCGATGCTGCCGGTGCTGGCGCAGGCCGATGTGTTGCTCGATCAGGGTCATCTGTACAAGACCGGCGGCGCGGCGAGCGTCGGCAAGGTCGAGGTGGGCGGCCGCACGCTGGTGATCAAGCGCTACAACATCAAAGGTTTTGCCCATTGGCTCAAACGCTTCTGGCGCCCGAGCCGTGCCTGGCACTCCTGGCGCGAAGGCAATCGCCTGGCGTTTCTCGGCATCGCCACGCCCAAACCGTTGGCGTTGCTGGAGAAACGTTTTCTCTGGCTGCGCAGTCGGGCTTATCTGGTGACCGAGTATTTGCCGGGGCCGGACATCATCGAGCGCTTTGCGCCTTACGTTGAAAGCGGTGAGGCACCGGAAGCCGAGTTGCGGGCGCTGGATCATTTGTTTGCCGAGCTGATTGGCGAGCGGATCAGTCACGGCGATTTCAAGGGACATAACCTGTTCTGGCAGCACGATCGCTGGGCGCTGATCGATCTGGATTCGATGTGTCAGCATGCCTCGCTCAACAGCTTCGCCCCGGCGTATGCGCGGGATCGGGCGCGGTTCATGCGTAACTGGCCTGAGAGCAGCGCGCTGTATCAGGTCATCGATCAGCGTCTTCCCAAAGATATCTCTAGCGCTGCCTGAATCGGACCTTCGGTCCTATCGCGAGCAGGCTCGCTCCCACACTGGATCTCCGTTGCGACACAGATCCCCTGTAGGAGCGAGCCTGCTCGCGATGGGGCCAGAACAGCCCCCCGAGATTAAGGGACAGGTTCTTATGAAATGTCCTACATGATCTGCAGAACCCGTGAACTGTGCCCTGAATAGCCGCAATGCTAGTTTGCCTGACGTTCACGGAGGGCAGATTTTGACAATAAAAATAACGCTGTTGCTGAGCGCTTTTGCACTGGTTTTATCAGGCTGCGGGACCGCTGTTACAGTGCTGCAAGATGAAGAAGACGCGGCTCGCAGTCTTAGAAAGCAGAAGACCTACTGCCAGTCCATCCCGCGTATCTACAGTGGTCTGGCGTTCGACTTTTGCGTATTGAATGCAGCGCCTGATCCCACGGGAATTCTCTTGCCGTTCGTATTGGTGGATTTCACCCTGTCGGGTGTTTTCGATACCGTCCTCCTGCCCTATACGATTTACCGCCAGGCTACTGACGGCAATATCAGCATCTATTGGCGAGCAGGCCGCTGATGAGCAATGCCGCCTGCTATCGCCCGAGCCATCTTCACGGGGGCAATATGCGCTGGGTCATTCCCGCCATGTTTACGCTATAATCCCGCCCTTTAGCTGCCACTCGCCCTTTGCGAGGGCACATTAATCTTTGAGGCGCCTTGCGCCTGCATGCAGACTAAAGAGGCTAGACCCCTGTGGCATTGACGATTCTTGGCCTGTCCGGCGCCCTTAGCCATGATCCTTCCGCAGCCCTGTACATCGACGGCAAGCTGGTCGCGGCAGCTGAGGAAGAGCGCTTTGTGCGCGATAAACATGCAAAGAACCGCATGCCTTACGAGTCGGCGAAGTTCTGCCTCGAGCAGGCCGGTATCAAGCCATCCGACGTTGATGTGGTAGCGATTCCGTTCGCGCCGATCAGCCTGTTCGGCAAGGCTCGCTGGCAGTACGCCAAGCGTTACTGGTACGCCCCGGATCGGGCTCTTGACGCGATCCTGATGGGCAACCGTCGCTACAAGCGTTATCGCAACAAGATTGTCTGGTGCCTCGAGCAACTGGGCTTCGATCCGAAGAAAATCAAGATCGAGCCGGTCGAGCACCACCTGGCCCACGCCTCCAGCGCTTATCACTGCTCCGGTTTCAAAGAGAAAACCGCGATCCTGGGGATCGACGGCAAGGGTGAGTACGCCACGACCTTCTTCGGTTACGGCGAGAATGGCAAGATCCACAAGATCAAGGAATTCTTTGATCCGGATTCCCTCGGCGGCCTGTATGGCGCGATCACCGAGTTTCTCGGTTTCGATATGCTCGACGGTGAGTTCAAGGTCATGGGCATGGCGCCGTACGGCGACGCCAGCAAATACGATTTCTCGCGCCTGGCTTCGTTCGAAAACGGCGAGCTGGTGATCAACACCGACTACGCCAACGTCATCGGCCTGCGTCGTTACAAGGAAAAAGGCAAAGGTTACTACTTCTCGCCGAAGCTGATCGAGTGGCTGGGCCCGAAGCGCGAAGGTGATATCGCCGACGAGCCGTACATCCACTACGCAGCGAGCATTCAAGCGCTGTTCGAAAAAATCTCGCTGCAGATGATCGACCACTACCTGGGCGACGTGCTCAAGGAAACCGGCAAGCTGGCCTACGCCGGTGGCTGTGCGTTGAACGTCAAGCTGAACCAGAAAATCATCGCCCGCGATGACGTTAAAGAACTGTTCGTGCAGCCTGCGTCCGGCGATGCCGGCACCGCGGTAGGCGCGGCGGCCTATGTGTCCCATGCCCGTGGTGTGCCGGTCGAGAAGATGGAACACGTCTACCTCGGCCCGTCGTACACCAACGAAGACGTGCTCGCCGCGTGTGCCCGTCACCCGAGCAAGCCGGTATGGCGCAAGCTTGAGAACATGCCGGAAAACATCGCCAAGATCATGGTCGATGGCAACCCGGTGGCCTGGTTCCAGGGTCGCATGGAGTTCGGTCCGCGCGCCTTGGGCGGTCGTTCGATCATCGGTTGCCCGAGCGCCGTTGGCGTGGCTGACCGCATCAACCACCAGATCAAGTTCCGCGAGCGCTGGAGGCCTTTCTGCCCGTCGATGCTCGACACCGTTGCACCGCAGATGATCAAGATCGATCACCCGGCGCCGTTCATGACCTTCACCTTTGAAGTGGCGGAAGAGTGGAAGACCCGTGTGCCGGAAGTCGTCCACGAAGACGGTACGTCCCGGGCCCAGGTGCTCAAGCGCGAATACAACCCGCGCTACTACGACATGATGAAGGCGCTGGAAGTGCTGACCGGTAACGGCGTGTCGCTGAACACCTCGCTCAACCGTCGTGGCGAACCGATGATCTGCTCGCCGACGGACGCCCTGAACATGTTCTTCGGTTCCGATCTGCAGTACCTGATCATGGAAGACATCCTGGTGGTCAAAGAGGGCGCGGACGCATATGACACGCTCGGCTGAACGCCATGTGCTGCAGTTCTGTCACGGCTATGACGGGCCGTTTCTAGACTGCGCCCGGCAGTACGCCAGCCTGTTCGCGGGGACCGGTTATCGCGTGACCACGGTGTTTCTGACCGGGGCCGCCGATGCCGAAGTCGCCGCGGGCTGCGCTTCCGATGAGGTGCTGTTCATGGAATACAGCTCCAAGGCCATTCGTGGCCTGAAGCTGGGCGCCATCAGCGACCTGCGCAAGATCGCCGCCTCGCGCAATTTCAGTTTCTGCATCGCTCACCGTTTCAAGCCTGTTTATATCGCCTTGCTCGGCACGTCGTTGCCAGTGATTGGCGTGCATCACGCGTTTGACGATTACAAGCGCGGCACGCGCAAACTCTTCGCCAATATTTTCCGCAAGCGCCTGAGCCTGCTCGGGGTTTCCGATGCCGTGCGCGACGACATGCGCCAGTGCCTGACGAAGTGGCCGGCGGCGCGGATTCAGACGCTCTATAACCGTATCGATGTGCAGACCTTGCAGGACAGTCAGGTATCAGTTCGCGAGGCCCGGGAAACCCTCGGCCTGGCACCGGATGCGTGGGTTGTCGGCAATGTCGGACGGCTGCACCCGGACAAGGATCAGACCACGCTGCTGCACGGTTTTGCTGCGGCGTTGCCGGGTTTGCCGGCCAGCAGTCAATTGGTGATTCTCGGTGCCGGTCGACTGGAGCAGGACCTCAAGGCCCTGGCCCGCGAGTTGGGTATCGGCGACCGCGTGCTGTTCCTCGGCCAAGTGCCTGAAGCCCGACGTTATTTCCGTGCCTTCGATGTGTTTGCACTGAGTTCCGATCACGAACCGTTCGGCATGGTGCTGCTGGAGGCGATGGCGGCCGGTGTGCCGTTGCTCGCTACGGCGTGTGGCGGGGCGAAGGAAGTGGTCGAGGGCGTCGGTATCCTGTTCCCGCTGGGCGATGCCGAACACTTGGCTCAAGGGCTGCAACATCTGGCCGCGATGGATGAGCAGCAGCGTCACCAGTGTGCCGAGCTGATGCTCGATCGCTTGCGTGAACGCTTCTCCGACCGCGCGGTACGCGATGCCTTCTGGCGTTTGCCGCACGTTACCGAACTGGCGTCGAGGGCCTGATGCTCAACCGATTTCAAGGCTGGCGCGAACGTGGCTGGGCGGTAGTCGACGCCTCGACATATGCCCAGGCCTGGCAACGATATGGCGGCAGTGTCGCCACTCATCCCATGGTGGTCGAGCGGCTTTCGCAGCTGGCCGAGATTCCTGTGCGCTACCTGGCCTGGGAGCAAAACGGTGAAGTCAAAGCGGCGATCCCGACCTGGGGCCGCGACCTTGCCTTGTCCAAGGATGTGCTCAAGCGCCGCGGTAAAAAAGGCCTGTTCGACCTCGGTAATGCCGAGTTCATCCTGCCGGCTGCTGCCGATGCACAAGCGCCGCTGCGTCATCGTGGACGCTACCTGTCAGCGCTGAATGAAGGCCGCTTCACTGGCATCAAGTTGCAAGCTGAACAGCTGGCGATGGCCCGCACTCCCGAAGAACTGTCGAAGAAGTTTCGCTACAACCAGCGCCGTGAATTGCGATTGCTGGAAGAAGCGGGCGGAGTGGTTCGGCCGGTCGCGGAGTTTTCCAGCAGTGAACTGGCGGCGATCTATTGCGACCTGTTCCAGCGTCGCTGGGGCTTCCCGGCGACGGGGGCCGAGCGCATGGCGGAGGTCATCGAGTTGCTGCGTGACTTGCTGATCGGCTCGGTGATTTTTCTCAACGATGCGCCCATCGCGATTCAATTGGTCTACCGTGTCGAGACACCGCAGTGGATCAGCGTCGAGTACATCAATGGCGGCGTCGATCCCGAAACCCGCGAATTCAGTCCGGGCAGCGTGCTGAGCTTTATCAATACGCAAAGCGCCTGGGAGCATGCCCGGGCGTTGGGCAAACCGTTGCGCTTTTCTTTCGGTCGCGCCGACCGTGAATACAAGGATCGCTGGTGCAATCCTGTGCCGGTGTTCACCGTATGAGCCAGCCCATGAACCGCAAACAGCAATTGCTCAAGCGCCATCGGCGCAACAAACGCATCGGTCTGCTCATCGCGCTGGTGCTTTTGATTGCCGTGGGTGTGCTGGTGGCCTGGTGGCTGCCGCTGGTGCTCGCGGTTCTAGGCTGGATTGCTCATGAGGCCTGGTTCGCCGACCATTTGTTCTATTCGCCCAATGACGATTATCAGTACAGCTTTCCACCGTACACCCAACAGCCCAAGGTTCATCTTGACGGTGAACGTTTGCGCCTGGACGACGGGGTCATGCTGGTCGACGACGCTACGCTGATCCTGGCGCTACGGATAAAAAGCACTTGGCTGGGACGCTTCATCGATCCCGTGGTCGAGTTGTCGGGGGGAGATAACCCGGACCGACAAACGTTCGAGCGGGGTGTGAACGGCCTGCGTTACCTCAACCTCAGTGGTCAGGCGCAGGTTCTGTCGCAAGGTGAGCTACGCCTGCGCGGGCGGTTCTGCCGACTGCTGGGTGAGCCGGTGCTCAGGGCGTTCGAGCATCCGGATTACAGCCGTCAACGGGTGATGGTGATCGCACCCCATGCCGACGATGCCGAGTTGGCCGCATTTGGCCTGTACAGCAGCGCCAGTCAAAGCTGGATCGTGACCCTGACTGCCGGTGAAATCGAGGCCGGGCACTATCAGCAGATGGGGCTCGATGGCGTCGAAGCGTCCCGGTTGAAAGGCTCGCTTCGCGCCTGGGACAGTCTCAGCGTGCCGCTGTGGGGCGGTGTACCTCAGGAGCGCTGCATTCAGTTGGGGTATTTCTGTCTGCAATTACCCGCCATGCAAAGCGCGCCGACCGAGGCCGTGGTGTCCCGTGAGGCACAACTGGGTGATACCCGATATTTTCGACGGTTCAATCCGTTTGCCCTGGGCAGTGACGTCGATGGCATACCGTCATGGAACAATCTGCTGGCCGACCTGAGTGAGTTGATCGAGCGTATTCAGCCTGAGGTCATCGTTTTGCCACATCCGCGTTTCGACCCGCACCCGGACCATCTATGCTCACAGCAGGCGGTAATGCAGGCACTGAACGGTACAGCCTGGCAGCCCGGCACCTTATTGCATTACGCCAATCATCTTCACGACAACGATCGCTGGCCAATGGGTGATGCCGGGACCGGTGTGACCCTGCCGCCACAGATCAATAATCACGAACCGTTGCGTCCTTGGGCGCTTTGTCTGTCGGCCGAAAAACAGTGGCACAAGGCTATGTCGTTGGGCATGATGCACGACCTTCAGCCCCGACTGCCCCTCAAGCGTCTACTTCGCCGGGCGATCCAACGTTGTCTGGCGGCCCGACGCTGGCCGGCTTTCGGCGAAAACGAGTTCTTCCGTAAAGCGGTGCGACGCCACGAATTGTTCTGGGTCCAAGAGCTGTCTGGAAAGAGAGAGACCAATTGAAAGTTCTGTTTCTGGTGCAGAAAGAGCAGCGAGCGATCCTCGATCGACTGTACGACGGTATTGCCGAGCACTGCGACTGCGACAAACGCGATCTGACCAGCGCGGAGCAGGACGACTTGCGTGGATATTTCCGCAAGCATGTCGATGTGACCCGCTACGACCGGATAGTGTTTTTCCTGCGCTTCAAAAAAGAAATCAGACAGGTGAGGTTCATCCAGACCCTGCCCAATCTGGTTATTCTGGAACACGATGCGTACCAGAATTACATCCCGTGCAAGTACACCGGCAAGTTCAGCGCCCATTACCGCAAGCTGCCCTGGGTGCGGGTGATCAGCTCGGGCTTCATGGTCAGCCAGCGCTTGCGTGAGGAAGGGTTTGACGCGCATTTCGTGCCCAAGGGCTACGATCAGGCGTTGTTGCAAAACTGCCAGCGTGAACGTGATATCGAGCTGGGTTTCGTCGGCAGCCTCAACAGCGTGGCGTATGCCGGGCGCAAGGCCATGCTCGAGTCCGTGGCCGAAGTGGAGAACCTGCTGATCACGCGCACCAAGTCGGGCGAGGAATACTGCGAGACGTTGAGCCGGATCCGTTACTTCGTGAGTGCCGACGTCGGCATGGGCGAATACATGATCAAGAACTTCGAGGCCATGGCCTGTGGTTGTGTGCTGTTTGCTTACGATCAAGGGGAAGCAGAGAATCGCGCGCTGGGGTTTGTCGATATGCACAACATCGTGCTCTATCGAACCCGCGACGAACTCAGGGAAAAACTGGCGGTGTTGCGCCAGTCCCCACAGCTGACCGAGACCATTTCATTGGCCGGGCAGGCTTTGGTAGAGCAGCATTACACGTTCCGGGCGGTAGGACATGCGATCGTCGACGCCCTGCGTGCGCCGCTGCGCGAGCATGTTCCGCTGGGCTGGAAAGAAAAATTACGCTTGTCGCTGGGGCTGTGAAGCCGGGCGATTACACAACCAATGTGCGGTGCAAATAAATGCTGTTCAGCGAGACTAGCGACATTTCGGTAGTAATCACTAGTTGCGGTCGCTTCGATCTGTTGAAGCGTACGCTCGAGACGTTTGACCGGTTCAACACGGCTCCCATTCGTAAGGTGTTCATTACCGAGGACTCCGGCGACAGCGCCGTAGAGGCCTGTATTCCGGAACACTGGAGAGCGCACACTCAGTTCTTCATCAATCAGCCACGTCTTGGGCAGTTGCGATCCATCGATGCTGCTTATGCTCAAGTGCAGACATCGTGGATTTTCCACTGTGAGGACGACTGGGACTTCTATCGCGAAGGGTTCATCGAAGAGTCCCAATGCCTGCTGGAAGAAGATCCTCAGGCACTGCAAGTGTGGTTGCGCAGCTTCAATCATGACCTGATGGTTCACAGTCCTTATGTGTTCCTGAACGAACGCAAAGTCAGCCATGGCATTCCTTTCTACGTACTGGGCTCGCAAAAAGCCGAGTGGCAAGGTTTTTCCTTTAATCCAGGGCTGCGCCGTCGTGCGGATTACTTGATGCATGCACCGTATTCCGGTTTCTCCGGGGAGAAAGACCTGTCGCGCCTGTACGCTGGCGAAAACCGCTATGCGTTGATTCTGGAAAACGACGCGGTATTGCACACCGGCTTCGGAGAGCATGTAGTGGTTCCGAAGGAGCGGGAGAACAAGTTACGGCGTAAACGTCTCGATCGGCTGAAGCTGATTGCAGCTCTTATCTTGGGTCTGGCAATAGGTTGGGTGCTCCATGGAATTTAGCGGCATGAAGCCAGCAAAGAACACCTTGACCTATTTCGGCGCAGTGCTTTGCCTGTTTCTGTTGAGCTTTGTGGTGGGCTGGTCGTCGAAGTGGACCAACAACCTGTTCTACGTCCTGATGGCATTGCCGGGCCTGGTCTTCCTGATCAAGGCGCGCGGTGCGGGCTTGTTCAAGGAGCCAATGGCATGGGGCTGGCTGGCGTTCATTCTGTGGTTTCTGGTGCCTGCGACGATTGCCGGGCAGTTGCAATTCTACAAACACGTCTTCTATGTACTGATGTTCGTGATGGTGGCCGCAGCCCTCACCGATCCGCAGTTTTTCCGCAGCGCAGCTTTTATTCGCGCTCAGTTCTGGATTCTGACGTTGTACATTTTCGGCAGTGCGCTCTACGGATGGGCAACCGGTGAGTTCGCCGTCGGTAGCCGGGTGGCGATACTTCCGGCACGCCTGGAGAACGTCATCTACGCCAGCATCTGGCTGTTTTGTGCGTTGGCGCTGGCGCTGCCAATCTGGCTCAAGGAGCGAAAGTATATTGAGGGTGGCCTGGCCATCGTTTTGTCGGTGTTCGCGGTAGCCTTCGTCCTGCAGACGCGTACTGCGTTCGTGGGGGCTGTGTTCCTGTTTGGCATCTGGTTGCTTTACGGCATTTATCTCAAGCCGCGGCTGGTTGGCACTGCGGTGGCGATTGGCGCGGTTGTTTCAGGCCTGTTGTTCCTGATGGTGCACAACGAAGCCTGGTACCAGTCCCTCTGGACTCGAGGCGATTCGTACCGTATCGAAATCTTCCAGATCATGGTTGGCGAGTGGCGCCACTGTGGCTGGACGCTGGGCTGCGGCATCAACTTTCATACCGCCCAGGTGCTCGATGGCTCTATGCCGATTCAGCATCCACACAACATTTTCGTAGCGCTGGGGCTTTACAGCGGCGGGGTCGCGCTGGCGTTGTTCGTCGCGCTGATGGTCGCAAGCCTTTGGCAGGCCTGGCGTCTGCGCGACGCGTGGGGAATGTACCTGGCGTGTGCGCTGGTGATGTTGAATTTCGATGGCAGTTTGCTGATCGGTAACCCTGACGAGTTGTGGCCACTGGTGCTGCTGCCCGCGGCGATGATCCTCTCTCGAGTGCTGAAGACGCGACAACCTGCGCTGGTGTAATGCCTGGCCTTCGCTTCCTCCCCGGAGGCGAAGGCAATCAGATCATTTTTGCAGGGCGACGCTCAGCTCCTCCTTGGAGCAGATGCTCTGGGTCTGGCCATAATGCTGCATGAAGACTTCGCCGCGACTGTCGAGTAGCCATTGGCGATCTTGCGGGTAACGCACCATATGCTTGAAGTTGCGCAGTCGCAGCGTCTTGCGCAGCGGACGGCGATACACCCGCAGGTCGGCGATGTCGATCAGACCCAGCTGATGTTCGGGTGTGAGTACGATGTTGCCCAGGTGCGCCGAGCGAAAGTAAATCCCCCGCTCATGCAAGGTGGCCATGAAGACCCCCAATTGGCCGCGCAACGGATCGGCATCGCCCTGGATGTCCAGCAGCTGACGCAGGGTCTGGCCCGGCAGCGGATCGTAGTGCACGGCATCGCGCTCGATACTCGCAATACGGTAAACCTGACGAATCGTGGGGCAGGGAATGTGCCGTTCACGCAACGCATCGCAGTTGTCGGCAAAGCGTTTGGCGTACGGGTACCACGCGGCCGACGTCAGCAGGCGTTTGCGGCGAAACAGTTTGAGTATTGAACCGTCCGTCAACCGCAGAACCTTGTCCCCCGAACCATCCGCTTCAAGGACTTGTGCTCCCTCGCGCAGGGCGAGATATCGGGTGTGATCAAGCGCTTGCATCAATACTCCGGGTTGGGCGCCGTGAGGCATGGATAGCCGGCCATGTTACCGCAGCTCAGCGACTAAAATGGCCTGTGTTACACTCGCGGGCTCTTTTCTCATACAACGGGTTCTCATGACCAGCCCTGATTCGCCTGCGCCGTCGAGCTTGAAGATTTACCTGCGCCTGCTGTCGTATGTGCGCCCGTACTGGGGCATGTTTGCCATCAGTATCGTCGGCTTTGTGATTTTTGCCTCGACGCAGCCCATGCTCGCAGGGATTCTCAAATATTTCGTCGATGGCCTGAGCAACCCCGAAGCGGTGCTCTTCCCGACTGTTCCCTATCTGCAAGATCTGCAGTTGCTGATGGCCGTGCCGCTGCTGATCATCCTGATCGCCGCCTGGCAAGGACTGGGCTCTTTCCTGGGCAATTACTACCTGGCCAAAGTATCGCTGGGGCTGGTCCACGACTTGCGGGTCGAGCTGTTCAACAAGTTGCTGGTATTGCCCAACCGTTATTTCGACACCCATAACTCCGGGCACCTGATTTCCCGCATCACCTTTAACGTGACCATGGTCACCGGTGCTGCCACGGACGCCATCAAAGTGGTCATTCGTGAAGGCCTGACCGTGGTGTTCCTGTTTGCTTACCTGCTGTGGATGAACTGGAAGCTGACGTTGGTAATGCTGGCAATCCTGCCGATCATCGCAGTGATGGTGAGCAGCACCAGCAAAAAATTCCGCAAGCAGAGCAAGAAAATCCAGGTGGCGATGGGCGATGTGACTCACGTCGCCTCCGAAACCATCCAGGGCTATCGCGTGGTGCGCAGCTTCGGTGGCGAAAGCTATGAAGAGCGTCGTTTCGCCGAAGCCAGCCAGGGCAACACCGACAAGCAATTGCGCATGACCAAGACCGGTGCGGTCTACACGCCCATGCTGCAATTGGTGATCTACACCGCCATGGCGGTGCTGATGTTCCTGGTGCTGTTCCTGCGCGGCGATGCCACCGCCGGTGATTTGGTGGCCTACATCACCGCAGCGGGCCTGTTGCCCAAGCCGATTCGGCAACTGTCGGAAGTCAGCTCGACCATCCAGAAAGGCGTTGCCGGCGCCGAGAGCATTTTCGAGCAACTGGACGTCGAGCCAGAGGTTGACCTGGGTACTGTCGAGCGTGATCGCGTCAGCGGCCACCTGGAAGTGCGCAACCTGAGCTTCACCTATCCAGGGACCGAGCGTGAAGTGCTGAAGAACATCAGCTTCACGGCGGCACCGGGGCAAATGGTCGCCCTGGTCGGTCGTTCGGGTAGCGGCAAGTCGACCCTGGCCAGCCTGATCCCGCGTTTTTATCACCACGAAACCGGCGAAATCATGCTCGATGACGTGGAAATCGAAGACTATCGCCTGCGTAATCTGCGTCGACACGTGGCACAGGTGACGCAGCATGTGACCCTGTTCAACGACACCATCGCCAACAACATCGCTTACGGTGACCTGGCCGGCGCCCCACGTGCCGACATTGAAAAGGCCGCCACGGATGCTTACGCGATGGACTTCATCTCGGAAATGCCGCAAGGCCTGGACACCCAGGTCGGCGAAAACGGCGTGTTGTTGTCCGGTGGCCAGCGTCAGCGCCTGGCGATTGCCCGGGCCTTGTTGAAGAACGCACCGTTGCTGATTCTCGACGAGGCAACGTCGGCGCTTGATACCGAGTCCGAGCGACACATTCAGGCGGCACTGGATCAGGTCATGAAAGGTCGCACCACGCTGGTGATCGCTCACCGGTTGTCGACCATCGAGAAAGCCGACCTGATCCTGGTCATGGATCATGGTGAAATCGTCGAGCGCGGCACTCACGCTCAACTGCTCGCGCAAAACGGCTACTACTCGCGCCTGCATGCGATGGGCCTCGATGCCCCGGTTGGCGACATCGCCTGACCCGAAAAAAGGGGTGAGCCTGGCTCACCCCTTTGTCCACCCGGCGTGCAATGCGCCCGGTGATTGGTACCCAAACCTTTACCCTCCTTGACCAAACCTGTCGATTGTCGGATTTTCTGATCAATAAATGATCAGAAACATCTGCCGAACCTTCCCATTGCAGCCGTCACACAAGCCCACGCCAACCCTGTGTTAATATCGCGCCCCTGTTCATTTTGTATGTGGGTTGCTCCATGAAGTTGTCCATGCCGCGATTCGATCAAGCCCCTGTCTTGGTGGTCGGCGATGTCATGCTCGACCGTTACTGGCATGGTGGTACCTCACGGATTTCCCCTGAGGCGCCGGTACCGGTAGTCAAGGTCGAGCAAATCGAGGACCGCCCGGGCGGTGCCGCCAACGTTGCGTTGAACATTGCCGCCCTCGGCGCCCCGGCCTCGCTGCTCGGCGTGACCGGCGACGATGAAGCCGCCGACAGCCTGGCCAACAGCCTCAAGGGTGCTGGCGTGCGAGCGGTGTTCCAGCGCATTGCGCACCAGCCGACCATCGTCAAGCTGCGGGTCATGAGCCGTCACCAGCAATTGCTGCGTATCGACTTCGAAGAACCTTTCGCCACCGACGCATTGGCGTTGGGCGAGCAAGTCGACGAATTGCTCGAAGGCATCAAAGTGCTGGTGCTGTCCGATTACGGCAAAGGCGCGCTGAAAAACCATCAGGTGCTGATCCAGGCCGCCCGTGCCCGTGGCATTCCGGTGCTGGCCGACCCCAAGGGCAAGGATTTCTCGATCTACCGGGGTGCAAGCCTGATCACCCCGAACCTCAGCGAATTCGAAACCATCGTCGGTGGATGCGCCGATGAGCACGAGCTGGTGAGCAAGGGTGCGCAGTTGATGCACGACCTTGATCTCGGCGCCTTGCTGGTGACCCGCGGCGAACACGGCATGACCCTGTTGCGCCCGGATCATCCGGCGCTGCACCTGCCGGCCCGTGCCCGTGAAGTGTTCGATGTGACCGGTGCCGGCGACACGGTGATTTCCACCCTCGCCGCCGCCATTGCCGCAGGCGAAGAACTGCCCCACGCGGTGGCCCTGGCCAACCTGGCGGCGGGCATCGTGGTCGGCAAACTCGGTACGGCAGCCATCAGCGCGCCGGAACTGCGTCGCGCCATCCAGCGTGAAGAAGGTTCGGAGCGTGGTGTGCTTGGCCTGGAGCAACTGTTACTGGCCGTCGATGATGCGCGTGCGCATAAAGAGAAGATCGTCTTCACCAACGGCTGCTTCGACATTTTGCACGCCGGCCATGTGACTTACCTCGAGCAGGCGCGGGCCCAGGGCGATCGCCTGATCGTGGCGGTCAACGACGATGCGTCGGTCAGCCGACTGAAAGGCCCGGGCCGTCCGATCAACAGCGTCGACCGTCGCATGGCCGTACTGGCAGGGCTTGGCGCCGTGGATTGGGTGATCAGCTTCGCTGAAGGCACCCCGGAAAACCTGCTGCGCGAGGTCAAGCCGGATGTGCTGGTCAAGGGCGGGGACTACGGGATCGAGCAGGTTGTCGGCGCGGACATCGTGACCGCTTATGGCGGAACGGTGAAAGTGCTGGGGCTGGTGGAAAACAGCTCGACTACCGCGATTGTCGAGAAGATCCGCAAGTCTGAGTAACACTGATCGTTCCCACGCTCTGCGTGGGAATGCAGCCCGGGACGCTTCGCGTCCCAAAGCGGACGCAGAGCGTCCATTGAGGCATTCCCACGCAGAGCGTGGGAACGATCAATCAGGAGCTGACTTTTTTACGCGGCACCATTTTTTTCAGTAATAGCTTGGCCTTCCCACGCAACCGCGCCAAACCTGAATCTTTCCCCGGCGGGCTCAAGCCCTGTTGCCGCACCCAATCCTTCCAGCGAATCCGCTCATCCCTCACCAGCCAGCCTTCCTGCTGGGCAAAACTCTCTGCCAGGTACAACCCGCGAGTACTCGCCGGGTACAGCTGATCCTTTTTCAAGGTGTAGAGCTCGGCCATCGGTTGGCCGTCCTGCAGCGGCATCAAATACAAGTCGGGACGTTTGCGATCGAGCCGGGCCACCAGTTGATCGCCTTCGAGTCGTTCGTCGACATGGAACAGGCTCAGGGATTTGGCCTCCTTGGGCACGTCCAGGCGCAAGTCATAAATCAATTGCAGCGAGGCCGTCGGCAAATGTACATAAGCCCGCGGGCGTTCGATCAACTGCATCTTGGCGCAACGCACCGGCCGCGCCGAACCGGACAACGGCGTCAGGCGAAACGGCAGGGCTTCACGGTAATGCAGCGCGGACGAGTAGGGCGCCGGCAGCCACGTGTCGTTGAAACGCCCGCCGAGCCAGCCTTCCGGGGTTTCCAGCAGGCACTCTTCGGCAATTTCCTGAATCGCGGTGTGCAGTGGCAGGTTCAGCTCATGGGCGGGCACGTAACCGGAGATCAGCTTGAGCACCACATCGCCGCGGTCTTGCCGACGCTGACGCACCAACACCCAGTAATCGCGGTTCTGCCAATGCAGGGTCAGGCGCACCGAAACCCCGAGGTTGGCCAGCTCAAGCGAAAACCGCTGCGTGTCAGCCACCGTCACCGGGCGGCGACGTTGCAGCGTCTGGGAGAAATTGAGCGGCATCCCGACGCTTTGATAACTCAGGCCTTCGGGAGTCGCTTCGACGAATAACGGCAGGGTCTTGAAGTTGCTCGGGTTCTTTCTTATGAGCGTACGCGGCATGTCGGCTCCTGCTTAAGGCCGCGTGGGCGGCATCAGTTTCTACGTAGGACCTGGGCAACGGTCGCGACGTTATGGGCGAGGTGCAGCGGATTGATGGTCCCGACAATAGCACTGGCAACACCCGGGTGTTCAAACAACAGCTCGAAGCTGGCGCGAACCGGGTCCACCCCCGGGCTCAGGCAAACATGACCGCTGGCGAGGGCTTTTTTGACGAGAATGGCTTTGCCGTGAGCAGCAGCATAGTCAATGACCGGCTTCTCGTTCTGTTCGTTCAGATTGTAGGTGACCATCGCGCAATCACCTTGTTCCAGAGCCTTCAAACCGCCTTCGACGGTTTTGCCAGAAAAACCGAAGCCGCGAATCTTGCCTTCGCTCTTCAGCTCGGCGAGGGTCGCATAGACTTCACTGTCGTTGAGGATCGCCAGGTCGTTGCCGTCGGAGTGCACCAGCACCAGGTCGATGAAGTCCGTTTCCAGGCGTTGCAGGCTACGTTCCACCGACATCCGGGTGTGGGCGGCGCTGAAGTCGTGATGGGACTGGCCATCGGCAAACTCTTCGCCGACCTTGCTGACAATCACCCAATCCTGGCGCTGACCCCGCAGCAATGGACCGAGGCGTTCTTCGCTGCGGCCATAGGCCGGAGCAGTGTCGATCAGGTTGATGCCCAGGTCGCGCGCCAGTTTGAGCAGCATGCGCGCTTCGTCATCATCGGGAATCTGAAAACCGTTGGGGTATTTCACGCCTTGGTCGCGGCCGAGTTTTACCGTGCCCACGCCCAGGGGTGAAACCAGCAGGCCGGTGCTGCCCAGCGGGCGATGCAGGTCGTGCAAGGTCGGTTGGCTCATGGCAGCAGTTGCTCCCAGGCAGGGACGCCCATCGGCGGTTTTGGCAGCTCGGGCAGTGGCGCCGGATGACTTGGCTGGATGCCGTCGCGCTGCAAGGACGCGATGACGCGATCAGCAAAGTCAGGAGCCAGCGCCAGTTTAGTCGGCCAGCCGACCAGCAAGCGGCCTTCTTCGGCAAGGAATGCATTGTCGGGACGGGTCAGTCCCGATTGCAGTGGCTCGGCGCGATCCACCCGAAGGGTGGCCCATTGCGCTGTGCTCAGGTCAATCCATGGCAGCAACTGGCCGAGTTCTTTTTGCGCGGTGGCAATTTGCTCGGCGGGTTCGCGGGCGACCCCTTCGGCTTCAGCGATGTCACCGCCCAGATACCAGACCCATTGACCATCGGCGGCAGGATGGGTGGTCACGGTAATGCGCGGCTTGGTGCCGCCGCCCAGGCAGTGGGCATACAGTGGTTTGAGGCCCGGACCTTTGGCGATGATCATGTGCAACGGCCGGCGCTGCATGGCGGGCTGGCTCAAGCCCAGGGCTTCGAGCAGCGCTGCCGTCCCGGCACCGGCGCTCAAGACGATGCGCTGGGCGCGAATCTCGCGCTCGTCGACCTTCAGGCCGACCAGTTTTCCACCCTCCAGCAACGGTTCGATGTGCTGGCCGGCGAGCAGGCCATCACCCGCCAGATCGGCCAGGCGCCGGATCAGGCTAGGCACGTCGATCACCAATTCCGCCAGACGATAGACCTTGCCCTTGAAACGCTTGTCTTGCAGGGCGGGCGGCAGTTGCTCGCCCTTGACTTGATCGACGCGGCCGCGCACCGCTTTGCTGGCGAAGAAACTGGTGAGATTGCCGGCGATCGTGCCGGGGGACCAGAGGTAATGGGCTTCGGACAGCAGGCGCACGCCGCTCAGGTCCAGTTCGCCGTCACCGGCCAGGGCTTCGCGCCAGCGCCGAGGCATGTCGGCGATGGCTTCCGAGGCGCCGGTCAGGGCGCCATGCAAGGCGTACTTGGCGCCGCCATGGATGATGCCTTGGGATTTCACGCTTTGCCCGCCACCGAGGCTGGCGCTTTCCACCAGCACGGTCGAAAAACCCTGGCGACGCAGGCGCGCATTCAGCCAGAGGCCGGCGACACCAGCGCCGACAATCAGAACGTCGGTGGAAATAACGGATGGCATGCAGCGACCTCAGTGTTCAAGACGAGGGCGCAGTATACAGACTCGACGAAGAGGGGATTTGTTGGTGATCAACAGCCAGGATGCAAAACCTGTGGCGAGGGAGCTTGCTCCCGCTGGGTCGCGAAGCGGCCCCCAACCGGACGCCGCGTTTGTTCAGGCAGATCGCATCAATCCATCTGCGTCTGCTTCGCAGCCGAGCGGGAGCAAGCTCCCTCGCCACAAGGGATTGCTGGTGTCAGTTAGTGCCCGGCAGTTTTGGAGAAGAGCTGGATGACGACAACGCCCAATACGATCAACGCCATCCCCAGCATGGCCGGCACATCCAGTTTCTGGCCGTAGATAAACAGCGCCGCGACACTGACCATCACGATCCCCATGCCGGCCCATACCGCATAAGCCACGCCTACCGGAACGCTGCGCACCACCAGCGTGAGCATCCAGAAGGCGATGCCATAACCGACGATAACCAGAATCAGCGGCAGCGGGGTGCTGAAGCCTTTGACCGCTTTCATCGAAACGGTGGCGATCACTTCGGCGCAGATGGCAATGGCCAGGTAGTAGTAAGCGGTCATAGGTGCATCCTCGTGTGAAGTGTTGCTTTCTGAGGTCGGCATTTTAGAGATTCTCCAGATGCGGTAAAGTCATTACCTATCTGTTCTGAAGATGGGTTGAGCCATGAACACGCAATGGAATCTGGAGCAGCTGCGGCTGTTTGTCAGCGTAGCGGAGCAGCGTTCGTTTTCTGCGGTAGCGCGGGATCAGCGCAAGGCGCAGTCGGCGGTCAGCAGTTCGATTGCGCTGCTGGAAGAGGACCTGGGCGTCAGCCTGTTCGACCGTAGCAGCGGCCGCCAGCCGAAACTCACCGAGGCCGGTAACGCATTGCTGGATGAGGCGCGGGAAGTGCTGCGCCAATGCGAACGCCTTAACGGTCGGGCGCTGGCGATGATGCGCGGCCAGGAGGCGCGTTTGCGTGTGGCCCAGGATGAGGCGATGCCTTATCAGCCGATCATCGAAAGCTTCGAAGCCCTGGCTGAACAATTTCCCAGCCTTGAAGTGCAGCTGACCAGCGCCGCCCAGGGCGATGTCGCGCGCAAACTGGTGGAGCGTCGGGCCGATTTGGGGTTGCTGTTTTATCACGACCAGATTCCCGAAGCGCTCGAGCGCCGGGTGTTGGGCAGCGTTGAAATGGTCACGGTGTGCGGCGTCGCCCACCCACTGGCGCAACAGACCCAGGTCGATTGCCAGCAACTGGCGCAGCATCGACAGTTGCTGATGTCCACACAGTCGAGTGTCTATCCCGGCAGCGAGCCGGCCAGCCCGCAAGTCTGGCGGGCCGACAGTTTCTACGTGATGGCTGAATGGCTGGTACGCGGACTCGGTTGGGCCTGGCTGCCGCGCCACGTGGTGCAGTACCCGGCGTATCAGGATCTGATGGTCGAACTGGTCAGCGAATGGACCCCGCCGGCGCTGGTGGTGGAGCTGGTCTGGCGCCGCGATGAGCCTCTTGGGCCGGCGGCTCGTTGGTTGGCGGAACGTTTTGCCGTGCACTTGCAGACGATCGGTGAAAAAAGCCGATAAACTCCGCCGCCATGAATAGAACTCTCTACACCGCGCTGTTTTACTTGGGGCTGCCACTGGTAGCGATTCGGCTGTGGCTGCGGGCGCGTAAGGCGCCGGCGTACGCCAAGCGCATTGGCGAACGTTTCTCCCTCGGGTTACCGACGATGAAAACGGGCGGCATCTGGGTGCACGCGGTGTCGGTGGGCGAAAGCATTGCCGCGGCGCCGATGATTCGCGCCTTGCTGCAACGTTATCCACAGTTGCCCATTACCGTGACCTGCATGACCCCGACCGGTTCGGAGCGTATCCACGCGCTGTTCGCCAATGAACCGCGCATCCAGCACTGCTATTTGCCTTATGACTTGCCTTGCGCAGCGAAGCGATTCCTTGATCGGGTGCAGCCGAAACTGGCGGTGATCATGGAAACCGAGCTCTGGCCGAACCATATCCATCAGTGCGCCAGGCGCGGGATTCCCGTGGCCCTGGCCAATGCGCGACTGTCCGAGCGTTCCGCCAAGGGTTATGGCCGCTTCGGCAAACTGACCCAGCCGATGCTCGCCGAGATGAGCCTGTTCGCGGTGCAGACCGAAGCCGAGGCCCAGCGCTTCCGCGATTTGGGCGCGCGCCCGGAAACCGTCGAAGTGACCGGCTCGATCAAGTTCGACCTGACCATCGACCCGGCACTGCTTCAGCGTGCCGCCGAGTTGCGTGCGCAATGGCAGGCGCAGGAGCGCGCGGTGTGGATTGCGGCCAGTACGCACGAAGGCGAAGACGAAGTGGTGCTGGCGGCTCATCGTCAGTTGCTGGCCAATCATCCCGATGCATTGTTGATTCTGGTGCCGCGCCATCCAGAACGTTTCAACACGGTGTTCGAGCTATGTCGGCAACAGGGTTTCGCCACGGTGCGTCGCTCCACTGGCGACCCGGTCACCGCGCAAACGTCGGTGCTGGTGGGCGACACCATGGGTGAGTTGCTGTTTCTGTATGCCTTGGCCGACAGCGCTTTTGTTGGCGGCAGTCTGGTGCCGAACGGCGGGCACAACCTGCTGGAGCCGGCGGCTCTGGCCAAACCGGTGTTGAGCGGGCCACACCTGTTCAATTTCCTCGAAATCGCCGCGCAGTTGCGCAGTGCCGGGGCGTTGCAGGAAGTGGAGGATGCCGAAGGTCTGGCGCTGGCGGTGCAGCGGCTGTTCGAATTGCCGAGCGATGCGCAACGGATGGCGCAGGCGGGGTTGAAAGTGATGCGCACCAATCAGGGCGCGTTGCAGCGATTGCTGGATGGGTTGGGGCGGTTGATCGACAAGTCCTGAATCCGCCGCTGATCCATTGTGGCGAGGGGGCTTGCCCCCGTTGGGCTGCGAAGCAGCCCCAAAACAGGCGACCAGTTTCTTCCAGAAGCACCGAGGCAGCTGATTCTACGACTGCTTCGCAGCCGAACGGGGCGATGCGGCGTTCCGACAAGCCCCCTCGCCACAGGTTTACCTTTACTGCGTTGGATTGGCTTTGAGTTGCTCCGCCGCAGCCTTCGCCAGGTCCGGCGGCAGGAAGTCTTTATCCGGGTTGTAATCAGCCTTGAGGTAACGCGCCAGATCCTGCAAGTCCCCCGGATTCAACGTGCCCGCGGCCTGCTTCAAGCGCAGGTTGTCGAGGATGTAGTCGTAACGCGTGTTGTTGTAGTCGCGCACCGAGGTGTACAGCTGACGCTGGGCATCCAGCACGTCGACGATATTTCGCGTGCCCACCTGATAACCGATTTCGGTCGCTTCCACCGCGCTCTGGTTGGAGATGATCGACTGCTTGCGTGCCTGCACCTGCTCGACGTCGGTGTTCACCGCGCGGTGCAGGTTGCGGGTGCTTTCGACGATTTGCCGGCGCAGGGCTTCACGTTGCTGCTCGGACTGATCCAGCTGGGCATACGATTGACGCACCTGGGAATTGATCAGGCCGCCGCTGTAGATCGGGATATTCAGTTGCAGGCCCACGGTGGTCTGGTCAACGTCGCCCTTGTAGGGCGAGCCGAAGACATTCGGGTTGCTGAAGCCCAGGGCATCGTTATCGCCTTTCTCGTACTTCGCCACGGCGTCCAGGGTCGGCGCGTGGCCGGCCTTGCGCTGCTTGAGGGTTTCTTCGGCGGCGCTGACGGCGTAGTTGCTGGCCAACAGATTGAGGTTCTGCCTGGCCGCCGTATCGACCCAGGATTTGGCGTCGTTCGGTGATGGCGGCAGAATCGGCAGGGTGTGGACAATGCCCTGAATCGAGTTGTACTGACGGTTGGTCAGGGTGATCAGGGCTTCGAACGCATCATCCACCTGACGCTGCGCGACGATCCGGTTGGCCCGCGCGGTGTCGTAACTGGCCTGGGATTGCAGCACGTCGGTCTTGTCCGACAGGCCGACATCGAAGCGCTCGTTGGATTGATCGAGCTGGCGTTTGAATGCGGCTTCCTCGGCCTTGGTCGAGGCCAGGTTGTCCTGGGTGCGCAATACGTTGAAGTAGCTTTCGGCGGTCTGCAGGATCAGGTTTTGCTGGGTCGCCGAGAGTTGCAACGCGGCCTGCTCATTAACGTCCTTGGCAGCCTGGAACTGGAACCAGCGATCGGCCCGGAACAGCGGTTGCGCCAGCGTTGCCTGATACGAATGAGCATTGCGGCTGAAGGTGGACGCAGGCTGATCGATCGACGTGCGCACGTTAGCCACTTCGGCACCACCAGAGAGGTTCGGCAGCAGCCCGGCGCGGGCCTGGGGCACGACTTCTTTCTGGGCGCCATATTGGGCGATGGCGGCAGCCAGGTCGGCGTTATTGTCCACCGCTTCCTGGTAGACGCTGACCAGATCGGTTTTGGTCGATAAGGGCGCTTCTGCTGCCCAGGCCATTCCATTGGACGCACAAGACACGGCAACGGCCAGTGAGAGTTTGCGCAGCATGAGGCCATCCCTAAAAAATTACGCTGATAATTTGAGCGCCAAGGCTACGGCGCGGCCCATACAGCGTCAAGGCGCGGTATGGCGTAGCGAGTGTAGTTGTGCGCAACGACCGCAACAATCCTGTAATTGCGCCATTCATCACGGTGTTTACCGCGGTGTTGGCGTTCTTTGCCGGTTGTGTCTAGACTGGCCGGGTTCTTGTCGGGGTGCCTTGCTATGAGGCTGAGATCGAATAATTTCGGATCCCGTTGAACCTGATCAGGTTAGCGCCTGCGTAGGGAACAAGATTTCTCGTCACCCGGCGAGTCCTCTTGTGCTTCGTCCGGGATGTTGTTCGACAATCGAACACCCCTCGAGCACTGAGCACAGCACAGCTGGTTTTCCCAGCGCACGTGCGTCCATTCGTTTACAGGTTCGCTCCGACAAAAATCCACTGCCTGGATGTGTCTGGAGAGCCCGTGATGACGATAAAACTAAAAAACACTACGAACCTGAGTGATTCGGCCCAAGTCGATCAGCAATCGGTTCAGCCGTTTACCCGCTCGCAAAAAATCTACGTTCAGGGCTCCCGCCCGGACATCCTCGTGCCGATGCGCGAAATCAGCCTTGATGTGACCCCGACCGACTTCGGCGGCGAGATCAACGCGCCGGTCGTTGTGTACGACACTTCGGGCCCGTACACCGATCCCAACGTCGTCATCGACGTACGCAAAGGTCTCGCCGATGTGCGTTCGCCGTGGATCGAATCCCGTGGCGACACCGAGCGCCTGCCAGGCCTGAGTTCCAACTTCGGCCAGGAACGCCTCGCTGATGAGGAGCTGACCAAGCTGCGTTTCGCTCACGTGAACAACCCGCGCCGGGCCAAGGCCGGCGCCAACGTCAGCCAGATGCACTACGCGCGCAAAGGCATCATCACCGCCGAGATGGAATACGTCGCCATCCGCGAAAACATGAAGCTTGAAGTGGCTCGCGCCGCCGGCCTGCTGGACCAGCAACACGCCGGTTACAGCTTTGGCGCCAGCGTGCCGAAAATCATCACCCCCGAATTCGTCCGTGAAGAGATCGCCCGCGGTCGCGCGATCATTCCGGCCAACATCAACCACACCGAACTGGAACCGATGATCATCGGCCGTAACTTCCTGGTGAAGATCAACGGCAACATTGGCAACAGCGCCTTGGGTTCGTCCATCGAAGAAGAAGTGGCGAAACTGACCTGGGGCATTCGCTGGGGTTCGGACACGGTCATGGACCTGTCCACCGGCAAACACATTCACGAAACCCGCGAGTGGATCATCCGTAACTCGCCGGTGCCGATCGGTACCGTGCCGATCTATCAAGCGTTGGAAAAAGTCGGCGGCGCTGCCGAAGACCTGACCTGGGAGCTGTTCCGCGACACGCTGATCGAACAGGCCGAACAGGGCGTCGACTACTTCACCATCCACGCCGGCGTGCTGTTGCGCTACGTGCCGCTGACCGCCAAACGCGTGACCGGTATCGTTTCCCGTGGTGGTTCGATCATGGCCAAGTGGTGCCTGGCGCACCACAAAGAGAACTTCCTCTACACCCATTTCGAAGACATCTGCGAAATCATGAAGGCCTACGACGTCAGCTTCTCGCTGGGCGATGGCCTGCGTCCGGGCTCGATTGCCGACGCCAACGACGCGGCGCAATTCGGTGAGCTGGAAACCCTCGGCGAACTGACCAAGATCGCCTGGAAGCACGACGTGCAGTGCATGATCGAAGGCCCGGGCCATGTGCCGATGCAGTTGATCAAAGAGAACATGGACAAGCAGCTGGAATGCTGCGACGAGGCGCCGTTCTATACCCTCGGCCCGCTGACCACGGACATTGCGCCAGGCTACGACCACATCACCTCGGGTATCGGTGCGGCGATGATCGGCTGGTTCGGTTGCGCCATGCTCTGCTACGTGACGCCGAAGGAACACTTGGGTCTGCCGAACAAGGATGACGTGAAGACCGGGATCATCACCTACAAGATCGCCGCGCACGCCGCCGACCTTGCCAAGGGCCATCCGGGCGCGCAGATCCGCGACAACGCCTTGAGCAAGGCGCGTTTCGAATTCCGCTGGGAAGACCAGTTCAACCTGGGTCTCGATCCGGATACCGCTCGTTCGTATCACGATGAGACCCTGCCGAAGGATTCGGCCAAGGTCGCGCACTTCTGCTCCATGTGCGGACCGAAATTCTGCTCGATGAAGATCACTCAGGAAGTCCGCGAATACGCGGCCAACCAGCGCATCGAAACGGTCGATGCCGAAGTCGCCCAGGGATTGGCGGAACAGGCCGAGCGGTTCAAGCAGGAAGGCAGCCAGCTGTACAAGAAGGTTTGATTCCGTACTGATCGTTCCCACGCTCTGCGTGGGAATGCAGCCCGTGACGCTCCGCGTCACTGGACGCGGAGCGTCCCTAGAGGCATTCCCACGCGGAGCGTGGGAACGATCACAACAAATGCCCCTCTGAGATAACACCCTTGAGCATTCAACCCAGCACGTATTCCCCTGATATCGCGGTGCCCCAAGACAAACGTGTCTTCGGCGGCCGCGATCTGTTTTCCCTGTGGTTCTCCCTCGGCATCGGTCTGATGGTGTTGCAGACCGGCGCTCTGCTCGCGCCAGGCCTGGGCCTGTCCGGTTCGCTGCTGGCAATCTTCCTCGGCACGCTGGTCGGCGTTTTGCTGCTGGCCGCCGTCGGCGTGATCGGCAGCGACACCGGTCTGTCGTCAATGGCCGCGCTCAAACTCAGCCTCGGTGCAAAAGGCGCGAGCCTGCCGGCCGTGCTGAACCTGCTGCAACTGATCGGTTGGGGCTCGTTCGAAATCATCGTCATGCGCGACGCCGCCAGCCTGCTCGGTGCGCGGGCGTTCAGCGAAAGCAGCCTGCTGTCCAATCCGCTGCTGTGGACCGTGTTCTTTGGTGGTTTGGCGACCTTGCTGGCCGTCAGTGGTCCGCTGACATTCGTCCGTCAGATCCTGCGCAAGTGGGGCATCTGGTTGCTGCTGGCCGCGTGCATCTGGCTGACCTGGAACCTGTTCGCCAAAGCTGATCTGGCGGCGCTGTGGGCACAGGCCGGTGATGGTTCGATGCCGTTCGCCGTGGGCTTCGACATTGCCATCGCCATGCCGCTGTCGTGGTTGCCGCTGATTGCCGATTACTCGCGTTTCGGCAAGCGTGCGAAAAACGTGTTCGGCGGTACAGCGATCGGCTTCTTTATCGGTAACTTCTGGCTGATGAGCCTGGGCGTGGCCTACACCCTGGCGTTCGCGCCGAGCGGTGAAGTGAATGCCTTGCTGTTGGCATTGGCGGGTGCCGGCCTGGGGATTCCGCTGCTGCTGATCCTGTTGGACGAGTCGGAAAACGCCTTCGCCGACATTCACTCGGCGGCCGTTTCCAGCGGGATTTTGCTGCGCTTGAAAGTTGAGCATCTGGCACTGGCGATTGGCGTGATCTGCACACTGATCGCCTGCCTGGCGCCGTTGGCCCAGTATCAGAACTTCCTGCTGTTGATCGGTTCGGTGTTTGCGCCGCTGTTCGGCGTGGTGCTGGTGGATCACTTCATCCTGCGCAAGCGCAGTGCTCGCGTGGCGTCAGCCGCATTGCGCTGGCCGGTGTTGCTCGCCTGGTTGGGCGGGGTGAGTACCTATCATTTGCTGGCCAATCTGTATCCGGACATCGGCGCAACCCTGCCGTCGCTGATTCTGGCAGGGCTGCTGCAACTGCTGCTCGGTCGAGCCTTCAGCTACGGCCGGGAAACAGCTCGGGCTTGAGAATACCGTTCAGGCGCGGGTAGGGGATCTTCAGTTCGACGTGGCCCAGCGCGTATGGCGCGATGGTGCTCACTTCGTACTTGAGGATCACCCCGCCGTACGTCAGCGCAATGTTTTGGGTTTTGACGAAAGGCCAGCTCTTCACGAACTCTGGCTCCTGATCGAGCTTGGTGCTGATCAGCCAGCTGTTGTGCGCTACTTGCGCCGCTTTCCAGAACGCTTCTTCCTGCCCCGGCACCAACATGTCCGACAGCGTCAGCACTTTGTGTTGCTGGCGTGAATAGTTGATGAAACTGCGGCCCGGCGTGCCATGGGCACCGCCAGTGTCCAGGTAGCTGGAAAATTCGACGATCACCAAGCCGTCATGCTGCTCACGTACCTTGGCTTGCAAGTAACTGCTGTTACGCGGGCCGGCACTGCTCAAAAACTGCTCGCGATACGCGGCCAGCGTGGGCGCCACCGGGGCGTCGGGCGAGGTTCGGGTCAGTTGCAGCAGGCGTTTTTCGATGATGCCGTCAAGCGCAGGTTCGGCAGGGAAGCGCAGCGTATCGATGTTAACCAGCGGGCAGTCAGCTGTTGTGCAACCCGGTTTCAGCTGTTCGGATGCATCGCGGGTAGTTTCAAGCGGCGCCCGGTAGTTGGGTTGGAACAAACTCTGGCAGGCGCCCAAAGTCAGGGCGATTGCAGCCACGGAGGCGATTTTAAAAAGCGACATGGGCGTCCTTCATGAAACAGGGAAAGGCAAAAAGTTATCCGCTTCGACTCTCAACGAAGCAGTCAGTTCGCCACTAAGCTGATTAGAGTTGGTTTTGCTCTCACCGTCTATCCCGCTGACTGGAAAGGGGCTGCATCAAACATCGCGGGCGCGTTAGGATGGCGCGAAGTCGAGGTTGCAAGTAACAAAAAGGAGCCTCATAACGGATTTGCAGTAAACGAGGATAGTCATGACTGATTTTGCCAACGCCGTTCCGACCGCCGTTGATATCGTTCGGCGCGAAAAGTGCTACGAGGGTTTCTACAAGCTCGATCGTGTGCACTTGCGCCACGAATTGTTCGCCGGGGGCATGAGTCGCGAGATCAATCGTGAAGTGTTCGTTCGCCACGATGCGGTGTGCGTGCTGCCATACGATCCGCAGCGCGATGAAGTGGTGTTGATCGAGCAGTTTCGCGTCGGCGCCATGGGCAAAATCGACAATCCATGGCTGATCGAACTGGTCGCCGGTCTGATCGACAAGGATGAGGTGCCGGAAGAAGTTGCTCACCGCGAAGCGCAGGAGGAAGCTGGGCTTGTGTTCGGGGCGCTTTGGCCGATGACCAAATATTTTCCATCGCCGGGCGGCAGCAATGAATTTGTGCACTTGTACCTGGGGCGCTGTGACAGTGTAGGGGTCGGTGGCCTGCATGGGCTGGAGGAAGAAGCAGAAGATATCCGCGTCACGGTCTGGGCGTTCGAAGATGCCTTGCAAGCCGTACGCGACGGACGAATTGCCAACGCGGCCAGCATCATTGCCTTGCAATGGTTAGCTTTGAACCGCGTTGAAGTGAGGGGGTTATGGTCGTAAACAAGTTGCGCGATCGCTATAGGGTCGACCTGGTGGGGCTGCAAGCCTCCTGCGAGGCCAACTACGCGCGCCTGATGCGATTGCTGCCCGACATGCGCAACGAACCGGAGGCGCGGCGCATAGCCGTGACTCATGGCGAGCAGATGCTCGGCGTACTGGCCCTCGAAGTCCTTCAAGTCTGCCCGTACACCACAACCCTGCAAGTACGCCAGGAACACAGCCTGCCGTGGCTGCCGGTGCCGCAACTGGAAGTTCAGGTCTATCACGACGCGTGCATGGCCGAAGTGGTCAGCGCCGAACATGCACGACGCTTTCGCGGCATCTATCCTTACCCGAATGCTTCAATGCATCAGCCGGACGAAAAGGCCCAGCTGAATATGTTCCTGGGTGAATGGCTGAGCCATTGCCTGGCCTGCGGACACGAGTACGCGGTGGTGCGGTAGCGGTAGATGTGAACTGCGTCAGGTTCACAGGTTTCCCCTTTTGATCATCCCCCAGCATAATTGCGGCACTCATCCATCCCGTGATTCAGCCCTGGGAGAACGCCTTGCCGAGCGTATCCACTTTGACCACCGCCGATCCGGCGTTGCTGGTGCAACTGTCCGACAGTCATCTGTTTGCCGAATCGGATGAAACGTTGCTGGGCATGAATACCCGGGACAGCCTGCAAAAAGTCATCGAGCTGGTTCGGCGTCAGCAGCCGCGGATCGACCTGATCATTGCCAGTGGCGATCTTTCTCAGGACGGGACGCTGGAGTCCTATCAGCAGTTTCGTGACCTGACGCGGCAACTCGATGCGCCGGCGCGCTGGATTCCCGGCAATCATGATGAGCCGCAGATCATGGCGCAGGCCGCTGTGCAGAGTGCGTTGCTGGAACCAGTGGTGGACGTTGGTAACTGGCGCGTCACGTTGCTCGATTCGGCCGTACCGGGTTCGGTGCCGGGGTATTTGCAGGATGAGCAGTTACAGTTGCTGGTCCGCTCGTTGAGCGAGGCGCCTGAACGGCATCATCTGGTGTGCTTGCATCATCATCCGGTGTCGATCGGGTGTGCGTGGATGGAGCCGATCGGATTGCGCAATCCAGACGCTTTGTTCGCCGTGCTGGATCGGTTTGCGCAGGTGCGCGCTGTTTTATGGGGGCATGTGCATCAAGAGGTCGATCAGGTTCGCAATGGCGTGCGGCTGATTGCCTCGCCTTCGACCTGTATTCAGTTCGAACCGGGCAGTGATGATTTCAAGGTCAGTGACCAGGCGCCGGGATATCGGTGGTTGCGGCTTTTGCCGGATGGTCAGCTCGAAACCGGCGTGGAACGCGTTACCGGTTTCGACTTTGAGGTCGATTACGGTTCCAACGGCTACTGACTTTTTTGTCATTCGGCAGGACCGAGTCGCGGCTTTCGCGAGCAAGCCCGCTCCCACAGGGGATTTGTGAATGACACAGATCCAATGTGGGAGCGGGCTTGCTCGCGAAGGCGTCGGCACAGCCGCGCTCATTCCCACGGATATCCCCGATCCCCCGACTCCCTGTAAACTCCGCCTTCTTTACCCGACGCACAGGGAGCTCAAATGTCTGGTTCGATCCTTTATATCCACGGTTTCAACAGCGCGCCTTCGTCTAAAAAGGCCACGCAGTTGGTACAAGTAATGGAACGTCTGGGCTTGAGCGATCAGTTGCGCGTCCCGGCCTTGCATCACCATCCGCGTGAGGCCATCGGTCAGCTAAACAAGGCGATTGAGGAGCTTGGGCGGCCACTGCTGGTCGGCAGCTCACTCGGCGGCTACTATGCGACTCACTTGGCCGAGCGCCATGGCCTCAAGGCCCTGTTGATCAATCCTGCCGTCAGTCCGCACCGGATGTTCGACGGGTATCTGGGGACGCAGAAAAACCTGTATACCGATGAGGCCTGGGAATTGACCCACGACCACGTGACGGCCCTGGCCGAGCTGGAAGTGCCGGCGCCCCGGGACCCGCAGCGTTATCAGGTGTGGTTGCAGACCGGCGATGAAACGCTGGACTACCGCCTCGCCCAGCAGTATTACCGGGCCTGTGCCTTGCGCATCCAGGCCGGCGGCGACCATAGCTTCCAGGGTTTTGCCGAGCAATTGCCGGCAATGCTGAGTTTTGCCGGCATCGGCGCAGATTTGTATCAGGCGATTGATTTCACTGCACTGTGACTCATCGCCCCTATTTTCAACGAGCACTCTTTTTACAGGCGGACGACGAGACCCCATGGCCACTCCCAGCGCTAGCTCTTATAACGCAGACGCCATCGAAGTCCTCTCGGGCCTCGACCCGGTGCGCAAACGCCCCGGCATGTACACCGACACCAGTCGGCCGAACCACCTCGCCCAGGAAGTCATCGACAACAGCGTCGACGAAGCCTTGGCCGGGCACGCGACCTCGGTGCAGGTCATCCTGCACGCCGATCACTCCCTGGTAGTCAGCGATGACGGCCGCGGCATGCCGGTGGATATCCACGCCGAAGAAGGCGTGTCGGGCGTCGAGCTGATCCTCACCAAGCTCCATGCGGGCGGCAAGTTTTCCAACAAGAACTACCAGTTCTCCGGCGGTCTGCACGGGGTGGGTATTTCCGTGGTCAACGCCTTGTCGAACGAAGTCCGGGTGCGCGTAAAACGTGACGGCAACGAATACCAGATGACGTTCGCCGACGGTTACAAGAAAACCGAGCTGGAAATCATTGGTACTGTCGGCAAGCGCAACACCGGTACCAGCGTGTTCTTCGCCCCGGACCCAAAATACTTCGATTCGCCGAAATTCTCCATCAGCCGCCTCAAGCATGTGCTCAAGGCCAAGGCCGTTCTGTGCCCGGGGCTGCTGGTCAGTTTTGAAGACAAGGCCACCGGCGAGAAAGTCGAATGGCATTACGAAGACGGCCTGCGTTCCTATCTGGTGGACGCGGTCAACGGATTCGAACGCCTGCCGGACGAGCCGTTCTGCGGCAGCCTGGCCGGTAACAAAGAAGCGGTCGATTGGGCGCTGTTGTGGTTGCCCGAAGGTGGCGACAGCGTTCAGGAAAGCTACGTCAACCTGATCCCGACGGCGCAGGGCGGTACCCACGTCAACGGTCTGCGTCAGGGCTTGCTCGATGCGATGCGCGAGTTCTGCGAATTCCGCAGCCTGCTGCCACGCGGCGTGAAGCTGGCGCCGGAAGACGTCTGGGAACGCATCGCTTTCGTGCTGTCGATGAAGATGCAAGAGCCGCAATTCTCCGGCCAGACCAAAGAGCGTCTGTCGTCCCGTGAAGCGGCTGCATTCGTTTCCGGTGTGGTCAAGGACGCGTTCAGCCTGTGGCTCAACGCCAACCCGGAAACCGGCATGTTGCTGGCAGAGCTGGCGATCAACAACGCCGGCCGACGTCTGAAGGCCAGCAAGAAGGTCGAGCGCAAGCGCATCACGGCGGGGCCGGCACTGCCGGGCAAACTCGCCGACTGCGCCGGGCAGGACCCGATGCGTTCCGAGCTGTTCCTGGTGGAAGGTGATTCCGCCGGCGGTTCGGCCAAGCAAGCGCGAGACAAAGAATTTCAAGCGATCCTGCCGTTGCGCGGCAAGATTCTGAACACCTGGGAAGTCGACGGCAGCGAAGTGCTGGCCAGCCAGGAAGTGCACAACATCGCCGTCGCCATCGGTGTCGATCCCGGCTCGGCTGACATCGCCCAGCTGCGTTACGGCAAGATCTGCATCCTCGCTGACGCCGACTCTGACGGTCTGCACATCGCCACGTTGCTGTGTGCGTTGTTCGTCCAGCATTTCCGCCCGTTGGTGGATGCCGGTCATGTCTACGTCGCGATGCCGCCGTTGTACCGAATCGACCTGGGCAAAGAGATTTACTACGCCCTGGACGAAGCCGAGCGCGATGGCATCCTCGATCGCCTGGTGGCCGAGAAGAAACGCGGCAAGCCGCAGGTCACACGATTCAAAGGCCTGGGTGAAATGAACCCGCCGCAGCTGCGCGAAACCACCATGGACCCGAACACTCGGCGTCTGGTGCAGTTGACGCTGGAAGATTTCGACGCAACCTCGGAAATGATGGACATGCTGCTAGCGAAGAAACGCGCCGGTGACCGCAAATCCTGGCTGGAATCCAAAGGCAACCTGGCCGAGGTTCTTGGCTGATGCGGGTTGGCTTTGCCCTGGCGTGTGCGTTACTTCTGACCTCGATTTCGGCGGTTGCCGAGCCGGTGCCGGAACTGCGCCTGTTGTCCGAGCATCCCGTTGAAGGTATGCGCGGCGGCAACCTGTCAGGGTTGGCCCAGTGCGGTAATGACCTGTGGACGGTGTCTGATCGCGACGACGATCAGATATACCGGCTCGATACCCGCGACAAGGTATGGCAAGCCGAAACGGTGGCCATCGGCGTACCACCGGTGCCAGACAGCGGTTTGCCCTGGGGCTTGCGTTCACGAACCTGGGTGGCGTCGTTTGTCCGTGGCGGGGACCTGGATTTTGAAGGCATCACCTGCGACAGCGCCGGTAATCGCTACCTCGTCAGCGAATCCCATGCCGCGATTCTGCAAGTGCCACCCGTTGGGCCATCGTCCTGGCTGAAAATCTCGCCGATGCTGATTCGCGAAGCCCGGGCCAGCGGCATGCTGTTGCACTTCAATGCGTTGTTCGAGGGCCTGGCGATCAATCCGGCGGGTGATCAATTGTGGCTCGCCTCTGAGCGTCAAAGCCGTGGCTTGTTGCTGATCAAGCGCAAACAGACGGTCTGGGATTGCGATGGTGGCTGTGTGTTGCTGAGCGAAGCCGGTAAAGAAATGCAGCCGGCACCGTTTCCCCGAGCCAAAGCGGTGACCCGAGACTTCGCCGACCTGTCGCTGTTCAACGGCAAGCTGTTTACCCTTGAGCGCAACGCCTACCAGATCTGCCGCCGTGATTCGGTGACGGCCAAGGTCGAGCGCTGCTGGTCCTTTGCCGATGAAGCCTTGCAGGTGCAGCGCCGCTATTCAAATCCCTACGGCCTGACCGAAGCGTTGATTGTTGACGCCGAGGGCGCGTGGATTGGCACTGACAACAACAACGATGCCCGCGCCGATGGCGAGGAACGGCCGATCGTCTGGCGCTTTGCCGCGCCTGAAGGTGGCTGGAGTGCCAAGTCATGAGTCAGCAGCCGCCAGGCAAACGCGTCGGTCGTGTGTTAATGGTGCTGGCCTGGTGCGCGGCGCTGTTTCTGGCCACTCGATTTTTCGGCCAGTGGGAAGCGCGTCAGCAGAATCCTAATATTGTGGTCAGCTCGGAGCAGGGCGAAGGTTTTATCGAGGTGAAACTGGCCAGTAACAACCAGGGTCACTTCGTCGCCAGCGGCCAGATCAACGGCCAACCGGTGGATTTCATGCTCGATACCGGGGCGACCGACGTGTCGATCCCGGCGGAATTGGCCGAACGGCTGAAGCTGGAAAAAGGCTTCGGGGTGACCCTGAGCACAGCCAACGGTCGAGCCCAGGGTTACCGAACCCGCATCGACCGCCTGCAACTGGGCGACATTGTGCTGCGTGATGTGCGCGCCCTCGTCGTGCCGGGCCTGGATGGCAAGCAAGTGCTGCTCGGAATGAGCGCGCTGAACAAACTTGAATTTACCCAGCGCGGTGGCACCATGCTGCTGCGCCAGACAACGAACCGATGAGGCCCGCATGAGCGACTCCCTTGATCTCAGCCTGGACGGTGTAGAACGCCGGTCACTGGCTGACTTCACCGAAAATGCCTACCTCAACTACTCCATGTACGTGATCATGGACCGTGCCTTGCCGCATATCGGCGACGGCCTGAAACCGGTACAGCGGCGCATCATCTACGCGATGAGCGAGTTGGGGCTGGACGCCGATTCCAAGCACAAAAAATCGGCGCGTACCGTCGGTGACGTGCTTGGTAAATTCCACCCGCACGGTGACTCGGCCTGCTACGAAGCCATGGTCCTGATGGCCCAGCCGTTCAGCTATCGCTACACGCTGGTCGACGGCCAGGGTAACTGGGGTGCGCCGGATGATCCCAAGTCCTTCGCCGCCATGCGTTACACCGAAGCGCGGCTGTCGCGTTATTCCGAAGTGCTGCTCAGCGAACTGGGCCAGGGCACTGCGGACTGGGGGCCGAACTTCGACGGTACGCTGGAAGAGCCGCTGGTGTTGCCGGCGCGTTTGCCCAACATCCTGCTCAACGGCACCACCGGCATCGCCGTGGGCATGGCCACCGATGTACCGCCACACAACCTGCGCGAAGTCGCCACGGCTTGCGTGCGTCTGCTTGATGAGCCCAAAGCCACGGTCGAGCAACTCTGCGAACACATCCAGGGCCCGGATTACCCGACCGAAGCGGAAATCATCACGCCGCGTGCCGACCTGCTGAAAATGTACGAAACCGGCAAGGGCTCGGTGCGCATGCGCGCTGTTTACCACGTCGAAGACGGCGACATCATCGTCACCGCGCTGCCGCATCAGGTGTCTGGCGCCAAGGTGCTGGAACAGATCGCGGCCATGATGCAGGCCAAACCGTCGAAAGCCCCGCAGATCGCTGACTTGCGAGACGAGTCCGACCACGAAAACCCGTGCCGGATCGTGATTATTCCGGGCGCACGCAAAAACTTTGACCACGATGCATTGATGACCCACCTGTTCGCCAGCACCGAGCTGGAGTCGAGTTACCGGGTCAACATCAACATCATTGGTCTGGACGGCAAGCCGCAGCTGAAAAACCTGCGCGCGCTGTTGGTCGAGTGGCTGGAATTCCGGGTGCAGACTGTGCGTCGCCGCCTGCAATTCCGCCTGGATAAGGTCGAGCGTCGCCTGCACCTGTTGGACGGTTTGTTGATCGCCTACCTCAACCTGGATGAAGTGATTCACATCATCCGCACCGAGGAGCACCCGAAAGCCGCGTTGATCGAGCGTTTCGCCCTGAGCGAAATCCAGGCCGACTACATTCTCGACACCCGTTTGCGTCAATTGGCGCGACTGGAAGAAATGAAGCTGCGTGCCGAGCAGGATGAACTGCTCAAGGAACAAGCCAAGCTGCAAGCCCTGCTGGGCAGCGAAGCCAAACTGAAAAAACTGGTGCGCACCGAACTGATCAAGGACGCCGAAACGTACGGCGACGACCGCCGGTCGCCAATCGTCGAACGCGCCGAAGCCAAGGCCCTGACCGAGCACGATCTGCTGCCAAACGAGAAAGTGACCGTCGTCCTGTCGGAAAAAGGCTGGGTTCGTTCCGCCAAGGGTCATGAAATCGACGCCACCGGGCTTTCCTACAAGGCCGGGGACGGTTTCAAGGCTCTGGCGCCCGGGCGCTCCAACCAGTTTGCGGTGTTTATCGACTCCACCGGTCGCAGCTATTCGGTGGCCGCGCACACGCTGCCATCGGCCCGAGGCCAGGGCGAACCGCTGACCGGTCGTCTGACGCCGCCACCGGGGGCGAGCTTTGAATGCGTGCTGATGCCGGAAGACGACTCGCTGTACGTGATTGCGTCCGATGCCGGTTACGGTTTCGTGGTAAAAGGTGAAGACCTGCAAGCCAAGAACAAGGCCGGCAAGGCTCTGTTGAGTCTGCCGAACAACGCGAAGGTCATTTTGCCGCGTCCGGTGGCTGATCGTGAACAGAACTGGCTGGCCTCGGTGACTACCGAAGGTCGCCTGCTGATTTTCAAAATCAGCGACCTGCCACAATTAGGTAAGGGCAAAGGCAACAAGATCATCGGGATTTCCGGCGAGCGTGTGGCCAGCCGCGAAGAATATGTCACGGACATCGCCGTTCTGCCGGATGGCGCCACATTGGTGTTGCAGGCCGGAAAACGTACCTTGTCACTAAAAGCAGACGACCTCGAACACTACAAAGGTGAGCGTGGGCGTCGTGGTAACAAACTGCCACGTGGCTTTCAGAGGGTAGATGCACTGCTCGTCGAAAACCTCAATTAAGCGTCCTAGAGCGCTCGATCTACGATTTAACGCGTAGATCGACGCTTTGCCGCTGGAGTCGGAACGCATATTCACGGATGATATGGCCTTTCAAGCGCCGGCGTGGCCGAGCGTTCTTCACATTTTTTGAGTATTTTCACTGTGGTTAGCCTTGTGGCAACCACCTGGATGGGACGATGACTGCTCTGCGCCTTCCTTTTATTTTGATGCTCGCCGGCGTTCTTGGCCTGGCGGGTTGCAGCGTTCACCAACCGGTGTCGCTGTATCAGCTGGACAGCGGAAGTCCGGCTCAGCCTGCGCAAAGCGCGGGCATGGCGGTATTGTTGGGTCCGGTAACGGTTGCCGATTACCTGCAACGCGAAACATTGTTGCAGCGACAGCCGGATGGCAGCTTGCAAGCTTCGACGGATGGTCGTTGGGCGGGTAGCCTGTCGTCGGATATCGACCAGCTGCTGCTGCGTCAGGTCGCCGGTCATCTGGACAGCCAGCGCGTGGTGCTGGCGCCAGCGACAGTAGGCTTCACGCCGGATGTGCAGGTTCTCCTGACGATTACTCGCCTGGACTCGGGTGAGTCGCAACCGGCGATCCTGGATGCGCAATGGCGTCTGATCGACCGTCGTGGCCAGGTTCGTGATAACCGCATCATTCATCTGCAAGAGCAGCATGCGGGCGGGACTGCGGCTCAGGTTCAAGCCCAGGGTGTGTTGTTGCAGCGTCTGGCCGAGCAACTGTCGACGGCGCTCAAGCCGCTGGCGAATCAGCCACCGATCGCCGAGGCGCCACGTAAAGCTCCTGCAAAGCCTGCGGCACCGGCAGCCGGGCAAGACAAACAACCGAAGATCCCGATGGCTTCGCCGATCAGGACCGATATGGAAGTGTTCAGGTTCTAAGCCTGGATGGATTCAACACAAAGCCTGCAGAGATGCGGGCTTTGTTGTTTCTGCAGGTTGGAGATCTCTGTTGTTCGTCCTGGCCCCTTCGCGAGCAAGCCCGCTCCCACATGGTTTTCTGGCGTACACAAGGTCCCTGTGGGAGCGAGCCTGCTCGCGATGAGGCCAGGACAGGCAACAAAAAGCCCGCAGACAATCACTCGTCTGCGGGCTTCTTCACAACAGGGCTATTACGCCCGTCGTTCGTGCATCCGCGCCAGTTGCCGCTCCAGCATCGACGGATAAGGCTCCATCAGCCGCTCTACGCAACAAGCGCCTTCCGGGCTGGCAATCGGCCGGATTCGTGCGCGCTGGCGGATCAGCGCGTCGTCACCGATCTTGCGCTCCACCAGCAACAGGTTGCGGCTGTGTTGCGACAGGGCCAACGCATCCTGGGCGGATTCGGTCAGCAGCAGATCGATCTGGCTCAGGCCGAACAGCTCGTCACCCAGGGTCAGGCCTAATTGCAATTGCAGGGTGATGCCGCTGTCGGCGACTTCGATCTGCAATTGATGGCCCAGAGCCCGCAACAACTCACCGCAACAGATAGCGTTGGTCAGGTAGTCGTCGCCGCTGTCTTCGGTGTGGAACAGCATCAGCGTGCTGCCATCGTTCAGGGTGTGCAGTTCGCTCTGGTAGAGCGAGGCGGCCTGATCGAGGCAGTCGCGATAGCGTTTGAGCAGCTCTTCCAAACGTGTGCGGGGCAGGCGACGCAGCTGATCCTGGGCACCCAGCTGCACGGCCAGCACCGCGCTGTGTTGCGGCACGTTCGACAGTTGCGGTTTGACTAGCAGTTTCGGCGCGGTCGCAGCTGATTCGTCACGCAAATCGGCAAATGCATCGTCGTCATCGTCTTCAACGGTGCTGACAACGCGCCGTGGTGCAGGCTTGAGGCCGGCCACAGGCTTGGTTTCATCGAAACTCGGGTCACGCAAATTGCGCACTTCGAAGGTTGGCTCGTTATCGTCCGCGTCTTCGTAGTCGCTTTCGTCGTATTCAGGCTCGGGAGCGGGTTCCGGCTCGGCGGGCTCTGGCGCGAAGTCGGCGTGCAACTGACGGGCCAGATCGCCGATCTCATCCTGACGCTCGGTGGCCGGGGTGTGTTCGTCGATATGGCGCAGCCACACTCGCAATTGCAGCAACGGCGTGGAGATGTGCCGCCCCAGGCGCAGGCTCAAGGCCAGGGACAGTGCCAGCAGAATCGCGCTCAAAATGCCCATGCTTTGCAGGCTGATGGTCATCGGCTGCTGGAACTGATCCATGTCCAGGCTGATGCGCAGTTGCCCGGCGGTCACATCCTGGAAGGTGATCTTGCTCTGGTACATGCCTTCGGCTTCGCCCAGCAGGCTGTGCTTGGGGCGCTGACCGGCTTCGGCGAGGATGCGGTTATCCACGCTGTAGATGGCAGCGTGAGCCACCAGCTTGTTTTTGGTCAGGTTGTTGAGCAGCACGTTGAGGCTGAGGATGTCGTTGGACACCAACAGCTCCGTGGCGGACGTGGCAGTCTGGGTGGTCAGGCTTTCGCCCAGCGCATCCGCCTGCTCGTGCATGGCCTGCTTGAACTGCAAACCCATCACGCAGGCATAGATCACCAGGGCCAGAGCGACCAGGATCACGTTATGGCTGGCGATGCGCAATGCAATCGGTACACGGCGGTGGCGCAGTGCACGGAAGATCAGCAGAAAGAAGTTATCGGTTTTTACTGGCGTGGGCCGGTTCACTTGAGCTCGGCTCTTTTGTCCGTGAAGTTGACGCGCAGTATAGCGACAGGCCCTAGACCGTCAAAGCGCTCACGGTGCCCGATGGTCACTGAATGTAGGTAGAATGCGGTTTTTTTCCACTTGCGGGGGTGCGCCTTGCGCGAAATCGTCCTGATAAACATCACGGGAGTCGACCGTCCGGGTCTGACTGCGGCCATTACCGGCGTTCTGGCCCAGGGTGGTGTGAACATTCTCGACATCGGCCAGGCGGTGATCCACGACACCCTGTCGTTTGGCATCCTGGTTGAAATTCCTGACACCGAACAAGGCAAGTCGGTGCTCAAGGACATCCTGTTCACGGCTTACAAACTCGATCAGCAAGTGCGTTTTACGCCGGTGTCCGAAGAGGATTACCAGCAGTGGGTTGGCAATCAGGGCAAGAAACGCCACATCGTGACCCTGCTGACCCGCAAAGTGACCGCCGGACAATTGCAGGCCGTGAGTTCGATCACTGCCAAATATGGCCTGAACATCGACCACATCGATCGTCTGTCCGGGCGCATGCCGCTGGACACACCGGCCGATCAGGGCAAGGGCTGCATCGAGTTTTCCGTTCGTGGTGAAGCGGCTGATCCGCAAGCGCTGCGGGCCGAATTCCTCAGCGTCGCGCAGGAACTGAACGTCGACATCGCCTTCCAGGAAGATTCACTGTTCCGTCGTAACCGTCGCCTGGCGGTGTTCGACATGGACTCGACGCTGATCGAAGCCGAAGTCATCGACGAACTGGCCAAGGCTGCCGGCGTCGGTGATCAGGTGTCTGCGATCACCGAGCGGGCGATGGCCGGCGAATTGGACTTCCGCGCCAGCTTCAAGGAGCGCCTGGCCTTGTTGAAAGGGCTGGACGTCAGCGTGCTGGATTCCATCGGCGCCTCCCTGCGGTTGACCGAAGGTGCCGAAACACTGTTCGCCGAACTTAAGCGTCTGGGCTACAAGACCGCCATCCTGTCGGGCGGCTTTACCTATTTCGCCAAGCAATTGCAGGCCAAGCTGGGCATCGACTACGTGTTCGCCAATGAACTGGAAGTCGTGGACGGCAAAGTGACTGGCGTGGCGGTCGAGCCGATTGTTGATGCGCAACGCAAGGCGGATCTGCTGAAGGAACTGGCGCACAAGGAAGGTTTGCGTCTGGAGCAGACCATTGCGGTCGGCGACGGCGCCAACGATTTGCCAATGCTGGCGATTGCCGGGTTGGGCGTGGCGTTCCGTGCCAAGCCGCTGGTCAAGCAGTCGGCGAAGCAGGCGATTTCCACCCTTGGGCTGGATGGCGTGCTGTATCTGCTGGGTTTCCGGGATCGCGACGGGCAGCTTTAAGTCTTGTATTTACTAAAAGGGCCTCTTCGCGAGCAAGCCCGCTCCCACACTTGATCTGCTGTGAACACATAATTTGTGAACTCCAGAGATCCACTGTGGGAGCGGCGGTGCGGCGATCCGACTTGCTCGCGAAGGCCGCGCCGCGGTCTTACAGATTCACCCTCAAAGTGTTTTCCACAACGAATCAAAATCCTCCTCAGCGCCGCTCACCGCGGCGTTGTCGTTTCTGGCTACCTCCAGTGGACGGTAGGCGAACTGATTGAAACTGTTGGTGCTCGCCAGCCGCCGCTCCAGCCCGACCCGGCGTTCCTCGCCGTGGGTATTGATCATGACCTTGTTGCCCTCCTGAAAGGGCAGGCGCGGCGCGAGCAAAGTGGCCGGCACGTCGATGGCGCTGATTTGCGGCAGCAACAGGCCGCGCAGGTATTGGCTGTGGTCATCGTGGGTACGCACCAGTTGCAGGCCGCAAGGCTCGGCGCAGGGCGCAACCTGCTCGATCCCCATCTGCGTGCCACCGCCGCGCACCTGGCGGATCCAGCGCACCACCGCGATGCTCCAACCCTGACCGGCAGCATCCTCGATGCCGACCATCTCACCGGCCTGCAACTCGGCCGGCACTGCGCCAGGCCAGGCCAGGCAGTAACCGCCGGGGCTGTGATTGACCACCGACAGGACATGGGTCGGGAAGTGCTGATTGCGGTCGGACGCTTCGCGACTGTCGTCATTCTGAAGTTGTGGATATTCGATCTCTTCGTAGGGCAATAAAGCGTCTGGATTGCCTTGGGGTGCAGCGTCGAAGGCATGGTGCCATTGATCCTTTTCCCGGCCGGACACAGGCGTCACCGAAAACTGTGCAGGCCGGGCGCCGGGGTTTTTCAGGATGTCGCTGAATGAGCGTTGCCCACCCAGATAAAAATGCAGCGCGCTCATGCCCAGGCACAGGGTCAGCGTGCCATGGCCCACGGTACGCTGGAAACCGCGCTCGGCCGTCTGGCCCCAGGCGGCATGAAGGTGTTGCAACGTGTCCAGGCTTAATCCCGCCGGCACGGGCAGTGGCGATGAACTGTCATTTTTTTGCAGATGAGCTTCAATTGCCGCGACCAACGGCTGCGGATCGATCCCCAGCAAACTCTCCTGCTGTTCTGCGCGGAACTTGGTGCGGTAACGCGGCCCGGTGTCGAGGTCTTGCGCGACGGCAAACAACCCGGTGGCCGGCATGCCCGGTTGCAGCTTGATCCATCGGCTCCAGGGCTCCAGCACCTCGGCCACCCGGGCAATCTGATGCTGGCGCAGTTGGTTGCAGCGTGAGGCGCCCAGCAGCAAGGCGACCACGTACGTCTGTTCGATGCTCAGGGTTTGCGTCTGGCTGGCCAGCTCATCGCGCAGGTTTGTGTGCTGGAGCCGGTGCGTGCAAGCGATCCGGTAGAGCTGATGCAACTCCAGCCACAAGCCTTCCGGCACCGGGCAATAGAGTTTGGTCGCGCGAATCAGCGGCCCGTTCAGGCAATGGATCGCCCGTTGCAATGCCTGGGTCAGCAGCGGTGCACGGTCCTTGCTGAACTTTGGTGTGATGCGCACCACGATCTGTTTATAGCCAATGGCCAAGTGACTTTGCAGCGCCTGGCAGAGGTTGGCGATCTTGCGGGAACGCTCGTCGAGGACAATCGATTGATGCAGGAAATGCTGCTCAAGGTGTTTGCAGACGTAATACACCTCAGGCCGCAGCAGTTCGAGCAATTGCAGGCGATTGTCGCTGGGCGTGAACAGCTGATTGAGTTCGCTCAAGCCTTGATACAGCTGGCGAGCAGTTTCGCCGATGTTGGCTTTGGGCAGATTGGCGATCCAGCGCTTGAGATCGCGCGGGGTGGCTTCACAGAACGACAGGCGCACCTGCAGCGGAACGGGCGCGCGTAGCAGAAGATGGGGGCTGGTCTCATTCATGCCGTGAAAAAACTCCAACCGGTAAATGGGCAGTGAATGACCTGACTGTAGCAGCTATGGATTTTTACCGTTTGTCTGTCAGTCGAATGCCGTCCGGGCGTACTACTAATCTGACAGTCGTGCGACTGGATACGCACAGTCGTACGGCCTGCTGCCTACGCAGGGCAGGTCTCTTGTAACTTCAAGGAGATGAAGTTTATGTCTAGATATGTAGTGGCAAATCAATGGGGCGGTAGTTCGGCACCCTGGCATCCGGGCGGAGACTGGACGCTAGGCGCGCGGGACAACCAGAACGTTGTCGCGATCGAGATCAAATCGGGCGATGGCGGCAAGAGTTTCACCGGCACCATGACGTATGCGGGTGAAGGTCCCATTGGCTTCAAGGCTCAGCGCACGGGCCAGAACCAGTACAACGTTGAAAATCAGTGGGGCGGCAACGACGCTCCATGGCATCCGGGTGGCAAATGGGTCATCGGCGGCCGTGATAATCAGAACGTTGTGGCGTTGAGCGTGACCTCCAGTGATGGAGGGAAAAACCTCAGTGGCACCAATACCTACGCTAACGAAGGGCCGATCGGCTTCCGTGGACAGATAGAGTAACGGCACCACCGAAATGTCCGACCCCGCGAAGACGTTCGCGGGGTTCGGATCAGGGATCAGGCTTTTGCCAGGCCCATGCCCTGGCCCATCTGCACCGGCGAACCGGCCGCCAGCTCTTCAGCCCACTTCACTTGATCAGGCCCGAACAGCACGACAGCGGTCGAACCCAGTTTGAAGCGACCCAGTTCTGCACCTTTCTCCAAATGGATCGGCGCACGGGCAGCTTCGTCGTAGCGGAAGGTTTTCAGCTCGCGTTTCGGCGGCGTGACCAGCCCGGCCCAGACGGTTTCGATCGACGCAACGATCATTGCGCCCACCAGCACCACGGCCATCGGCCCGCGCTCGGTGTCGAAAATGCACGCCACACGCTCGTTACGGGCGAACAGTTCCGGAACGTTTTCGGCGGTGGTCTGGTTGACCGAGAAGATCCGGCCCGGGATGTAGACCATCTCGCGCAAGGTGCCGGCCAACGGCATGTGCACGCGGTGGTAGTCCTTCGGCGACAGATAAATAGTCGCGAAATCGCCGCCCATGAACGGCGCTGCGTTGGCAGCGTCGCCGCCCAGCAATTCCAGCACGCTGAAGCTGTGGCCCTTGGCCTGGAACACGCGACCGTGTTCGATCGGGCCGAGTTGGCTGACCGCACCGTCGGCCGGGCTGAGGATCGCGCCAGGCGTCTCGTCCAGCGGGCGAGCGCCGTCCTTCAAGGCGCGGGTGAAGAATGCGTTGAAGTGTTCGTAGGCAGTCAGGTCTTCGACCAGCGCCTGGGACATGTCCACCTGATAACGCTTGGCGAACCAGGCGGTGAAGGCGTTCTTGAACCAGCGCACGCGGCATTCGGCAATGCAGCCGGCCAGGCGCGACAGCAAGTGATGGGGCAGCAGGTATTGGCTGAGGATAAACAAACGCTTATTCATTAACTGTCCTTAAAAACCTTAAAGCTCTACGGGCGTATCGGGATGGTTGCCCCATTCGCCCCAGGAACCGGCGTAGCCTTTGACCCGCGGATAACCGAGGGATTTGGCCACCAGATAGGTGAAGCCAGAACGATGGTGAGTCTGGCAGTGGGTAATCACTTCTTTGTCTTTGCTGATCCCGAGTTTTTCCAGGATCTGCGGCATGTCGGTGCGGATGCGCAGGTTGCGCGCCTGATCCATGCCCGCGGTCCATTCGAAATTGACCGCGCCGGGAATGTGCCCGCCCTTGGCTGCCAGGACTTTCTCACCGGAGTATTCCAGCGGTCCGCGTGCATCCCAGATCGCCAGGTCGGCGGCACCGAGACGGCTTTGCAGGTATTCGCGGGTGGCAGTGGGTTCGTCGTGCAGGGTCAACGCAACCGGGCCGCCGACCGGAGCCGGGATCTGGATCGACATGGGCAAGCCTTCTGCCAGCCAGGCCTTCAGGCCGCCGTCGACATAGTGGTACTTGCTGTGGCCGATGACATCCAGCAGCCAGATAAAGCGCCCGGCCCAACCGCCGCCTTCGTCGTCATAGACGACGTAGACCGCATCAGGGTTGTGTCCCAGCTCACCGAACAACGCTTCGAGCGCCGCTTGCGGCGGCATCAGTCCCGGCGCAGGCGCGTGACCGAGTTGCGTGCGTTTCGGATCGACAAAACGCGCACCGGGGATATGCCCTTCGGCATAGCGGGCGCTGCTGGTCAGGTCCACCAGAATCAGATCGCGGGCGTCGAGACGGGGGAGCAAGTCGCTCGGCTCGATCACCAGCGGCAAGCCAGAGAAGTCAGACATGTGAGGTCTCCAGAGCACAAAGGGGAGGATTGTATAGCAGCGTCATTGGCCGCGGTGACTAAAGCTGTACAGTGCCTTTTCGATGCACTGCGCGGTTTTGCCGAAGGCTTGTACGGTGATTTCAGAGAACGGTCCGCCGCCCTGATCCGCCACCACAATCATGATCACCCGGCCGTTATTGACCAGTGAGCGTAGCAGCAGGTGTTCGCCGTCGAACTGCGAGCGCAGGCTGGCCGGCAGCATGGCCGAGAATTGTGCGTTGTTGGCCGGCGTCAGGCGCACCTGGGCTTGTTGCGAGAGCAGGCGTTGCAGCACGGTGCTTTGGCTGACGACAAAATTCAGGCCGGCCGCTTCCTTTGGCAGCCCGGCCGTCTGGTGCACCCGCAGATTGGCGTGGGTGCGGTCGGCCATCAGGATCATCACCCGACGCATGCCGCACGCGACCAAAGCGTCCCGGGCAGACGTGGTCAAGTGCATGGCATTGGTGAAGCGGCTGGGCTCGACCAGCAACTCGGCGCATTGTCTGCGCCATTTCGCCAGGTCTTCGGCGGTCGGCGCCGGGGCCGGCAGCAAGCCTGCGTGCACGCGGTTCATGCCCCACGGCCAGATCAGCGAAACGGCGGGGTGCCAAAGGTCTGGCATGGCGTGATGGCGGGCGCTGTTGGCGGCCTGTTGGTGCAACTGCTGCTGCACTTCGTCCATCGGCATTTGCAGGTAAAGGCTGGTCAGGTACTGCCAGCGTTCACTGTGCGGACTGTTCCAGGACTGCTGCGCCGACAGCGCTAGACCGTTGGCCAGCAGCACCGTATTGGCCGGCTGATTGAGCCAGCGGCGCAGGGTCGGGTCGTCATCGAGGCGGTTCTGCTGGCGCAATGGATGATCGCTGTCGCGCGCGATGCGCAGCACTTTCACCAGCTCACGCTGCTCGTTGAGCAGCAGCCGATAACCCTGCTGCACCCAGATCGGCAGGCGCCAGATGTCCACGAGCGCCAGGCAGATTTCCAGCAGGCGCGTGCCGAACAATTGCTTTTCAACGTTGTGCGCCGACTCGCCTTTGTGCATGACCCGCAGTTCCCACTCTTCGAGCAACTGCGGATGAGTCAATGCCATCGGCCACAGCGGCGAGAGAAACAGCAGGCTGCCCCAGTGGATGTCCTGCCACAGCCGCGCCAGGCGACTGGCGAAAAAACCGTTGGCCTGTTGGGTCGCGTGCTGGCTGATCAGCTGCAGCTGACGCAGGGCAATCGGGATCTCCGATTGCGGCAGGGCAGGCAACCGGGCGAGCAGTTCTTCGGTGCGTTTCAAACCGAGGCGATTGATCGCCACCTCAAGGTTTTCCGCAGGTTCGGTCATGCTGCCATGGGTGTGGCGATTGGCTTCGCGAATCACGCTCAAGGCCAGCGCCGGGCTGTCCTGTATCAGTTCGGCGATATCGCGCAGGGAGCTGCGATTGTTGGCGATGGCCTTGCAGACACGGTCATGACTGGCTTGCGGAACCGGCAGGCGCACGCCATCGAGAAGCTTGACCCAGCCTTCAAGAGTGGTCGGTTTTGGAATTGGAACGTTCGTTTCGTTAGCCATGTCTGGACGCGATCACCGTCTGCATTACCTATGCCCGGAGCGGGCCAAATTGGCTTTTCGCCTGAACTGGCTATAGTCTGGCGCAGTTTTGCCGATAAGTAGAAGAAGAGATTTTTTAACTTCCGAATATGACCTTGAACCCGACTCAGTAAGTGCTCTCCTACCTATGGCTAAAATAATCGGCATCATCGTCGTATTCGCGAGCGTGCTCGGCGGATACGTGCTCTCCCACGGCAAAATTGCCGCCCTGATTCAGCCCTTCGAGGTGTTGATTATTGGTGGTGCGGCCCTCGGCGCATTCCTCCAGGCCAACCCCAGTTACATGACCATGCACGTGCTCAAGAAATCCCTGGGCATGTTCACTTCGCGTTTCAGCCATACGTTCTATCTGGAAGTGCTGGGCCTGATCTACGAGATCCTCAACAAGAGCCGCCGCGAAGGCATGATGGCCATCGAAGGCGACATCGAAGACGCTGCTGCGAGCCCGATCTTCGCCAAGTATCCGGCCGTGCTCAAAGACGAACGCATGACCGCATTCATCTGCGATTACCTGCGCATCATGTCCTCCGGCAACATGGCGCCCCATGAGCTTGAAGGCCTGTTCGACATGGAGCTTTACAGCCTCAAGGAAGACCTCGAGCATCCGTCCCACGCGGTGAACGGTATTGCCGACGCCATGCCCGGTTTCGGTATCGTCGCGGCGGTACTCGGTATCGTGGTGACCATGGCTTCGCTGGGTGAGGGCGATCAGAAATCCATCGGCCTGCACGTCGGTGCGGCCCTCGTCGGTACCTTCTTCGGTATTCTCGCGGCGTACGGTTTCTTCGGCCCGCTGGCCCACTCCCTGGCCCACGATGCCAAGGAAGAACTCAACGTCTACGAAGCCATCAAGGCCTCGCTGGTTGCTTCGGCTTCCGGTATGCCGCCATCGCTGGCGGTAGAGTTCGGTCGCAAGGTTCTGTACCCGGCGCACCGTCCTAGCTTCGCTGAGCTGGAACAAGCGGTTCGCGGTCGCTAGTGCTCTGTTTCGCAAGTACGTTCCTTTTTTGGCGAGTGACTGTTGTTGCCAGACAAGGCGCCGCGACGAGTCATAGCCCGCTATGGCGAGGAGCGGCAACGCCGTATGGCGACAACAGGCACCGCCAAAAAGGAACAGTATTTGTGAGACAGAGCACTTAGATCATGGAAAATAACCAGCCGATAATCATCAAGCGCGTCAAGCGCATCGCCGGCGGTCATCACGGGGGCGCCTGGAAAATCGCCTTCGCTGACTTTGCAACGGCGATGATGGCGTTCTTCCTGGTGCTGTGGCTGCTGTCCACCGCAACGCCTGAACAGAAAATCGCCATCGCCGGTTACTTCAAGGACCCGGTCGGCTTTTCCGAAAGCGGCACGCCGTACATCATCGACCTGGGCGGCACACCGACCCTGGCGCCGGAGAACACCCTCAACCCCGAGGTGAAATCTCAGCCGCAGCCAGACAAGGTGACCATCGACACTGAGCAGGTCGAAGGCATGGCCGAACAGGTCGAGAAGGAGCGCCTGGAGCTGTTGCTGCAAGAACTGCAGACCAAGGTCGAAGAGAACCCGCAGCTGAAGAAATTCAAAGACCAGATCAGTTTCGAAATCACGCCGGACGGTTTGCGCATCCAGATCGTGGACGCCGAAAACCGGCCGATGTTCGATTCAGGCTCAGCTCGCCTGAAGCCGTACTTCGAAGACATCCTGCTGGCCATGGCCGACACCATTAAAGCGGTGCCGAACAAGATCAGTATCAGCGGCCACACTGATGCCAAGCCGTACACGGGCACCGGTGACTTTGGTAACTGGGAACTTTCGGCCAACCGTGCCAACGCGGCACGTCGTGCGCTGGTCGCCGGCAGCTATCCGGATGCACAGGTGGCGCGGATCGTCGGTTATGCCTCGTCGGCACTGTTCGATCGCGAGCACCCGTTCAATCCGATCAATCGCCGTATCGACATCGTGGTGCTGACCAAGAAAGCCCAGCGTGCCATCGAAGGTTCGCAAGGTGCGGAGCCGGCTCCAGAAACAACGCCGACGCAAGGGCAGGGCGGCCCGGGCGAAGTGCCCGCCACGCCAGCCGACCCGAATGCGTTGCCGGCGGATAAAGAGCCGTTGCCGGCGCATGAGCTTCGGGAGCGGTTGAATCTGTTCGAAGATCCGGCACCGAAACCGGGTGAGCCGCCGAAGCAGTGACCCATGAAAAAGCCGACAGTGATGTCGGCTTTTTTGTGCCTGTTGTTTGTGCGTTGGTGGTGGTTGTAGGAACGATCTGAAATTTCGTGCCGGGGTTCTCAGTCGTACAAACATCTGACTATAGTTCCGCCGTTGCTGCCAACACGGTGACCGATCTTAGCCGGTCGAACCACAGATGAAATCTCTCGAAATTATCCGGAGTTTTGACCCATGGCTAAGTATCACCCGCTCCAAGGCAACTTCAGCGTCGCCCCGACGCTGTACATCGACACCGAAGCCCGCGCTTCCGATCTCCTCGAAACCGCCGTCCACCGACTCAAAGCCGCGCGTAATCTGCTCAACAGCGTCACCTGCCTGTGTGTCAAAGACGCCGAAGGTCATGATCTGGAGCATTTCGCCAATGCCGCGCACCTGTTGATTCAGGATGGCTGTGACGCCTTGGACGCCCTGGGCTGGAAGCTGGAAAAAGCAGGACCCTGAAACCAAAAAAGCCGCGAGATAATCGCGGCTTTTTTGTGGATCACTGAAACCCTGTGGGAGCGGGCTTGCTCGCGAAGGGGTCAGCAGATTCAACATCAATGTTGACTGACCTACCGCTTTCGCGAGCAAGCTCGCCCCCACAGGTTTTGTGGTGGTCTAGTAACTGGTTTCGGGCAAACTGGCGATGATCGAGCGATAGCTGTTCATCCGTTGCTGCTGCACGCGGCCTTCTTCCAGGGCCTTGAGCAGAGCGCAACCCGGCTCGCGGTCGTGCTTGCAATCGCGGAAGCGGCAGGTGCCGATCAAGTCGTTGAACTCGATGAAACCGGCTTCGACGTCGGCACGGCTGACGTGGCCCAGGCCGAATTCGCGGATACCCGGGGAGTCGATCAACTCACCGCCGCCGGGGAAGTGGAACAACCGCGCGGTCGTGGTGGTGTGAGTGCCCTGGCCGGACAACTCGGACAGCGGGCCGACACGGGCTTCGACTTCAGGCAACAGGGTGTTGACCAACGACGATTTGCCGACGCCGGACTGGCCGACGAACACGCTGATGTGCCCGTCCAGTTGTGCCTGCAATTGCTCCATGCCATTGCCGTGGTGCGCCGAAACCTCCAACACCGGATAACCCAGCGTGCGGTAAACCGCCAGCAAGGCATTCAACGCCGGGGCGTTCTGCTCGTCGATCAGGTCGAACTTGTTGAGCAGCAGCAGTGGACGGATACCGGCGTGCTCAGCGGCAACCAGATAACGGTCGATCAGGTTGGCATGGGGCTCGGGCAGCGGCGCGAAGACGATGACGATCATGTCGACGTTGGCCGCTACAGGCTTGAGCTGGCCACGGCTGTCCGGACGGCAGAGTTCGGTTTTACGCGGCAGTTGCGCCACGATCACACCGATGCCCTGGTTGCCGGCACGCCAGACCACCTGATCGCCGGTCACCAGCGCCGGCAGGTTGGCGCGCAAGTGACAGCGGAACACTTGGCCGGCCAGATCGCCATCGAGGGCTTCGACTTCGACCTGCACACCGAAGTGCGCGATCACCAGGCCCGTCTGTTCCGGACCCAGATCGCCACCCTCAAGTGCCTCGACAGCCGAGGACTCGCGTTTGGCGGCGCGGGCAGCGCGTTCGCCCTGAATCTTTTCGATGCGCCAGTTTTGACGACGATTGAGTTGGCGTTTGGCCATGGGTGTTCCGTATCAAGAATGCAGCGATTAGGTAAAACGGCCGCGAGTTTAGCACGCCCGGCCGCCGCCCTAGGCTAAACTGCGCAGCATTGCCTAGGAGCCGACACATGCAAAACCCGCAGAATCTGATCTGGATCGACCTGGAAATGACCGGTCTGAACCCTGATACCGACGTCATCATCGAGATGGCCACCATCGTCACCGACAGTGACCTGAACACCTTGGCCGAAGGTCCGGTGATCGCCATCCACCACAGCGACGAAATTCTCGCTGGCATGGACGAGTGGAATACCCGTCAACACGGCGGCTCCGGGCTGACCCAGCGCGTTCGCGACAGCCGCATCAGCATGGCCGAAGCCGAAGCCGAAACCATCGCTTTCCTGGAGAAATGGGTGCCGAAGGGCAAATCACCGATCTGTGGCAACAGCATCTGCCAGGATCGTCGCTTCCTTTATACGCACATGAAATCCCTGGAAAGCTTCTTCCACTACCGCAACCTCGACGTGTCGACTCTGAAAGAGTTGGCCGCACGCTGGGCGCCGGACGTGCGCGACAGCTTCAAAAAGGGCAGCACTCACCTGGCCCTGGACGACATTCGCGAATCGATCGCCGAGCTGCAGCACTATCGCAAGCATTTCATCAAGTTCTGATTGGGTGCTCGCGGGCCATTGTGGCGAGGGGATTTATCGAAACGTCGCACCGCCCCGTTCGGCTGCGAAGCAGTCGTAAACCTGCGAATGCGTTGCCAATGCAGGGGAGTGCTTCGCACTCCAACGGGGATAAATCCCCTCGCCACAGGTATCAGTGTCTGTTTTGCCCCCTTTTGGTGCCGGGACTAAATGGCTAGACTGCGCGCCTTCTTGCAAGGACCGCCACCATGTTGCTGATGCTTTACCTGATTGCCATTACCGCCGAAGCCATGACCGGTGCCCTGTCTGCCGGTCGTCGCGGGATGGACTGGTTTGGCGTGGTGCTGATCGCCTGTGTCACGGCATTGGGCGGCGGTTCGGTGCGTGACGTGCTGCTCGGCCACTACCCGCTGACGTGGGTCAAACACCCGGAATATCTGGTGCTGACCTCGGTGGCAGCGATGTTCACGGTCTTCGCCGCACGCTGGATGCGCCACCTGCGCTCGCTGTTTCTGGTGCTCGACGCCGTGGGCCTGGTGGCATTCACCCTGATCGGCTGCATGACCGCGCTGGAAATGGGTCACGGTATGTTGGTGGCCTCGGTCAGCGGCGTAATCACCGGGGTGTTCGGCGGCATCCTGCGCGACATCTTCTGCAACGACATCCCGCTGATCTTCCGCCGCGAACTCTACGCCAGCGTCTCGTTCGCCGCGGCGTGGTGCTACATGCTGTGCATTTACCTGCAATTGCCGGGGGAACAGGCGATTTTGATCACCCTGTTTGGCGGTTTCCTGCTGCGCTTGCTGGCGATCCGGTTTCATTGGGAAATGCCGAAGTTCGTTTATAACGACGAAGCCTGACGTTTGGCGTGTTGCTTGAGCGCCCACTCGACATGCTCTCGCACCAACTCCGACGGGTAATCCTTGCGCGCCTTCAACGCTTCCAGCACCGGAATGCTCGACGGGGCATTGCCCAGGCCAACCGCCAGGTTTCGCAGCCAGCGCTCATAACCCGCCCGCCGCAGCGGCGAACCTTCGGTGCTGCTGAGAAACTTCTCTTCATCCCACATGAACAGCTCTGCCAACTCCGCGTTGTCCAGATTGTGCCGTGGCTTGAAGTCGCTTTCGCCGGACGGACGGGCGAAGCGGTTCCACGGGCAGACGATCTGGCAGTCATCACAGCCAAATACCCGATTGCCGATCAGTGGCCGCAAATCTTCCGGGATCGCGCTTTTCAGTTCGATGGTCAGGTAGGAAATACAGCGTCGGGCATCCAGCACGTAGGGGCCGACGAAGGCATTGGTCGGGCAGATGTCGAGGCACGCCGTGCAACGGCCGCAATGTTCGGTGCTGTGCGGCGGGTCAACCGGCAGCGGCAGGTCGACAAACAGTTCGCTGAGAAAGAAGTAACTGCCGGCCTTTCGATTCAAGACCAGGGTGTTTTTGCCGATCCATCCAAGACCGGCCTGTTCCGCGATGGCTTTTTCCAGCACCGGTGCGCTGTCGACGAAGGCGCGGAAACCAAACGGGCCGATTTCGGCCTGAATTTTATCGGCCAGTTGTTGCACGCGTTTACGGATCAATTTGTGGTAATCGCGGCCCAAGGCATAACGCGAGACGTAGGCTTTTTCCGGTTGTGCCAGACGTTTGGCCATTTCGGTGTCGCCCGGCAGGTAGTCCATGCGCAGGGAAACCACCCGAAGTGTGCCGGGCACCAGCTCTTCCGGGTGTGAGCGTTTGCTGCCGTGGGCGCCCATGTAGTCCATTTCGCCGTGGTAACCGGCCGCGAGCCAGCGCTCCAGGTGCTGCTCATGCTCGGCCAGGTCGAGGCCGCTGATGCCGACTTGCTGAAAGCCCAGCTCGCGGCCCCAGTCCTTGATGGATTGGGCGAGGGCGGGCAGGTCTGTGGTAATTGCGGGCATGAGGCGAGAGAAACCGGAGCTGAGGTGCGTATAATTCTGCCAGACATCGGAGCCCGAAGACGCATGCCGCACACTAAAGATGATTTACCCGACGCGCTGTATAGCGTCGCGCAAGTGCGAGCCCTCGATGCGAGCCTGATCGCGGCCGGCACGCCGGGCTTCGAATTGATGCAGCGCGCGGCGCGAGCGACCTGGCGTGCACTGGTCCGCCACTGGCCGTCGGCGAATGAACTAAGTGTTGTGGCTGGCCACGGCAACAACGCCGGCGACGGTTATCTGGTGGCCGTGCTGGCCCGACGTGCCGGCTGGCATGTGCGGGTATTGGCAGTCGGTGATCCCAAGCGTTTACAGGGTGATGCGGCATTAGCCCATGCTGAGGCTGTGTCCGAAGGTGTCGTGGTTCAAGCTTTCAGTGCGCAGTCAGAGTTGCGCGGTGTCGTACTGGATGCCTTGCTCGGCACCGGTCTGACAGGAGAGGTGCGAGAGCCCTACGCGGGCGCCATCGCGCTGATCAACGGCAGCGGGTTGCCGGTTGCGGCGGTGGATATCCCTTCGGGGTTGAGCGCTGATACCGGCCGAATACTCGGCGCGGCGGTGCGGGCGGACCTGACGGTGACGTTCATTGGCCTGAAACTGGGTCTGTTCACCGGCGATGCTGCGGACGTGGTCGGCGAGTTGGTATTCAACGATCTGCAAGCCTCCCCCGAGTCGTTTAACGGAGTCGCCATCAGTGCATGTCGCCTGACAGCCAGTTCCTTGCCGCGTCTGGCGGGCCGTGCTCCAACCTCCCATAAAGGCAAATTCGGCCACGTCCTGCTGATCGGCGGTGATCGCGGCTTTGGTGGCGCCATCCTGCTGAGCGCGCAAAGTGCCCTGCGCAGCGGTGCAGGCATGGTGTCTGTGGCGACGCGCAGTGAGCATGTTCCGGCCGCGCTGGCGAGAATTCCTGAAGCCATGGTGTTGGGCACTTCGTCGGCCAATCAGCTGATGGAACTGCTGCAAAAGGTTTCCGTGCTGGTGGTCGGCCCAGGCTTGGGTCAGGCTTCCTGGGGGCGCAGCCTTTTGTCGGCGGCTGCCAATGCGCCGCTGCCGCAAGTCTGGGACGCCGATGCATTGAATCTGCTTGCCACAGAGCACGTGAGCTTGCCCAGGGATTGTGTGATCACCCCACATCCGGGCGAGGCGGCGCGCTTGTTGGGGATGAGTACTGCCCAAGTGCAGGCCGATCGTCCTGCGGCGGCTCACGCATTGAGCAAAAAATATACAGCTGTCGTGGTGCTCAAAGGCGCCGGCAGCTTGATCGCCAGTCCCGATGGGCGACTGGCGTTGTGTCATCAGGGCCATCCGGCCATGGCCACCGCCGGTTTGGGTGATGTGCTGGCCGGTCTGGTTGGCGCGTTGCTGGCGCAAGGCATGGCAGCGTTCGACGCCGCCTGCCTGGCCGTCTGGCTGCACGCCAATGCTGGCGCGCAAGAAGGTAAATCGGGCCGTGGGCTGGCGGCCAGTGATCTGATTCCAGCCATTCGTCAGTTGTTGGAGGAGCAAACCCCGTGTCTGAAGTAACCCTGTACCTGGCTGATGAAGAGGCGATGACCGCGTTTGGCGCACGCATCGCACAAACCACTGAAGGGCACGGTCTGATTTTTCTCGAGGGCGATCTGGGCGCGGGGAAAACCACGCTGTCCCGGGGCATCATCAGGGGGCTGGGGCATCAAGGGTCGGTAAAAAGCCCTACGTTTACCTTGGTCGAACCCTACGAGATTGGTGACATCCGGGCCTTCCATTTCGACCTCTATCGCTTGGTCGACCCTGAGGAGCTGGAGTACCTCGGCATCCGCGACTACTTCGAAGACGACGCGTTGTGCCTGATCGAGTGGCCCGAAAAAGGTGCAGGCTTTTTGCCAAAGCCCGACCTGACCATTACCATTAGCCCGCAAGATGGCGGGCGTTCGCTGAAAATTTTGTCCCAGGGCTCGCGTGGCGAGTCGTGGTGTGCCGCTTTGGCATTGGAAACCAATTAAATGATGGGGTTAGGTATGCGCTTTCGCGCGATGGTAGCTGCCGTAGGATTGTTGTTTTTGGCGGTGACCGTCGATGCTGTGGCCGCGACGAAGGTCAACAGCGTTCGCCTGTGGCGAGCTCCGGACAACACGCGACTGGTGTTCGACCTGACCGGGCCTGTCCAGCACAGTGTCTTTACCCTGACCGCCCCGGATCGGCTGGTCATCGACATCAATGGCGCGACTCTGGGGGCGCCGCTGAACGTCAACAGCTCGAACACTCCGATCACCGCCATGCGCTCGGCTCAACGTACCCCGACCGACCTGCGGGTGGTCATCGACCTGAAAAAAGCCGTGACGCCGAAAAGTTTTACCTTGGCGCCAAACGCCCAGTACGGCAATCGCCTGGTGGTCGACTTGTTCGACAACGCTGCCGATGCCGCGCCCATTCCGGCGCCGACCAATGTTGCGACGGTAGCCCCGGTGCCGGTCACTCCGGTGGAGCCTCCGGTAAAACTGCCGCCAGCCCCGGCCGGCAAGCGCGACATTATTGTCGTCATCGATGCCGGTCACGGCGGCGAAGACCCGGGTGCCTCCGGCTCTCGCGGTCAGCGTGAAAAAGACGTGGTACTGGCCATCGCCCGTGAACTGCAGCGTCAGGTCAACGGCATGAAAGGCTTCCGCGCCGAACTGACCCGCACCGGCGACTATTTCATCCCACTGCGCGGCCGTACCGAAATCGCCCGCAAGAAGGGCGCCGACCTGTTCGTTTCGATCCACGCCGACGCCGCACCTTCGGCCGCAGCCTTCGGTGCCTCAGTGTTTGCCCTGTCTGATCGCGGTGCTACCTCGGAAACGGCCCGTTGGCTGGCCGACAGCGAAAACCGTTCCGACTTGATCGGTGGTGCCGGCAACGTCAGCCTCGACGACAAGGACCGCATGCTGGCGGGCGTGCTGCTTGACCTGTCGATGACGGCTTCCCTGACTTCTAGCCTGAACGTCGGCCAGAAAGTCCTGAGCAACATCGGCCGCGTCACGCCGTTGCACAAACAGCGCGTGGAGCAGGCCGGGTTCATGGTGCTGAAGTCGCCGGACATTCCTTCGATCCTGGTGGAAACCGGGTTCATCTCCAACGCCAACGAAGCGTCCAAGCTTGCCGCAGCGAACCACCAGCAAGCGCTGGCGCGTTCGATCAGCAGCGGCGTGCGCCAGTTCTTCCAGCAAAACCCACCGCCGGGCACCTACATCGCCTGGCTGCGCGACTCCGGTGGGATCGCCCAAGGTCCGCGTGACCATCGGGTGAACCCCGGCGAGACGCTGGCGATGATTGCCGTGCGATATCAGGTGTCTCCGGCCACGCTGCGCAGCGCCAACAAGCTGTCGAGTGATGAGCTCAAGGTCGGTCAGCACTTGACCATCCCTGGCACTGAGCTGGCGGCCAAAGAATGAACCAGGTGCTGACCAACACGGCTCGTATCGAGCTGCTCAGCCCGCGACTGGCGAACCAGATTGCCGCCGGTGAGGTGGTTGAGCGCCCGGCTTCGGTGATCAAGGAGTTGCTGGAAAACAGCCTCGACTCCGGCGCCAGGCGTATCGATGTCGATGTGGAGCAGGGCGGCGTCAAGCTGCTGCGGGTGCGCGACGATGGTAGCGGCATTTCTTCCGATGACTTGCCGCTGGCTTTGGCGCGACATGCCACCAGCAAAATCCGCAATCTGGAAGACCTCGAACAGGTCATGAGCCTGGGCTTTCGCGGTGAGGCACTCGCGTCGATCAGCTCCGTGGCGCGCCTGACCCTGACATCCCGCACCAAAGACGCTGATCAGGCCTGGCAGGTCGAAACCGAAGGCCGGGACATGGCGCCTCGCGTGCAGCCGGCGGCCCATCCGGTGGGCACCTCGGTGGAAGTGCGTGACTTGTTTTTCAACACCCCGGCACGCCGCAAGTTTCTCAAAACCGAAAAAACTGAATTCGATCACCTGCAAGAAGTGATCAAGCGTCTGGCGTTAGCGCGGTTCGACGTGGCGTTCCATCTGCGCCACAACGGCAAGACCATCCTCAGCCTGCATGAAGCCCATGACGACGCGGCCCGTGCCCGGCGTGTGGCGGCGATTTGCGGTTCGGGTTTCCTCGAGCAGGCGCTGCCGATCGAGATAGAGCGCAATGGCCTGCATTTGTGGGGCTGGGTCGGTTTGCCGACATTCAACCGCAGCCAGGCGGATTTGCAGTACTTCTTCGTAAATGGCCGCGCCGTACGCGACAAACTGGTGGCCCACGCGGTGCGCCAGGCCTATCGCGACGTGTTGTTCAACGGTCGGCACCCGACGTTCGTGCTGTTTTTCGAAGTCGATCCGGCGGGCGTTGACGTCAACGTGCACCCGACCAAGCACGAAGTGCGCTTCCGTGACGGACGCATGGTTCACGATTTCCTCTACGGCACCCTGCACCGCGCCTTGGGCGATGTGCGGCCGGAAGACCATCTGGCCGCGCCTGTCGCGACCGCGATCGTTCGACCTACCGGCATTGATGCTGGCGAATTCGGTCCACAGGGCGAAATGCGTCTGGCGGCCAATGCCTTGCTGGAACAGCCTCAAGCCCAGCCGTCGTTCAATACGCCGGCCGGCTCGGGCGCGGGTGCCGGTTATCAATATCAGTACTCGCCGCGGCCTCAATCCGGTGTGCCGGTTGCTGAGGCCCAGGCAGCGTATCGCGAGTTTTTTGCACCGTTGCCAGAAGCCAACGCGGTAGCGCTGCCGGCCGGGCAGGACGATGTTCCGCCGCTGGGTTATGCATTGGCGCAGCTCAAAGGCATTTATATTCTTTCGGAAAACGCCCAGGGCCTGGTGCTGGTGGACATGCACGCGGCTCATGAGCGGATCATGTACGAGCGCCTGAAAATCGCCATGGCCAGCGAAGGCCTGAGCGGTCAGCCGCTGCTGGTGCCGGAGTCGCTGGCGGTCAGTCAGCGTGAAGCCGATTGCGCCGAAGAACACGTCGCGTGGTTCCAGCGCCTGGGCTTTGAATTGCAGCGTCTGGGGCCGGAATCCCTGGCGATCCGGCAGATTCCGGCCTTGCTCAAACAAGCTGAAGCCAATCGATTGGTCAGTGACGTTCTGGCGGACTTGATGGAATACGGCACCAGCGACCGGATTCAGGCGCACCTGAACGAACTGCTCGGCACCATGGCCTGCCACGGTGCGATTCGGGCGAATCGGCGTCTGGCGATCCCGGAAATGAACGGTCTGCTGCGCGATATGGAAAACACTGAACGCAGCGGTCAATGCAACCATGGCCGACCGACCTGGACCCAACTGGGCCTGGACGATCTGGACAAACTGTTCCTGCGCGGTCGTTGATGAACCAGCTCCCTCCTGCGATTTTCCTGATGGGCCCGACCGCCGCCGGCAAGACCGACCTGGCCATCGAACTCACCAAAGTCTTGCCGTGTGAGCTGATCAGCGTCGATTCGGCGCTGGTCTACCGTGGCATGGACATCGGCACCGCCAAGCCTTCAAAAGAGCTTTTGGCTGAATTTCCACACCGTTTGATCGATATTCTTGATCCGGCAGAGAGTTATTCGGCCGCCGATTTCCGTCGTGATGCCCTCCAAGCCATGGCCGAGATCACCGCGCGGGGCAAAATCCCGCTGCTGGTGGGCGGCACAATGCTCTATTACAAGGCTTTGGTTGAAGGTCTGGCAGACATGCCGGCGGCTGACCCGGCCATTCGCGCACAGATCGAAGAAGAGGCCGCACGCCTTGGCTGGCAAGCCCTGCACGATCAATTGGCAGTCATCGATCCGCAATCTGCGGCGCGTATTCATCCGAACGATCCGCAGCGACTGAGTCGAGCGCTGGAAGTTTATCGCGTCAGCGGCCAGAGCATGACTGCACTAAGGTTGCAACAATCTGCGCAAAGTACTGAAGCAGCCGCCTCTGGACTGCAACAATTGCCCTATACTGTCGCGAACTTGGCCATTGCTCCGGCAAATCGCCAGGTATTGCACGAGCGAATTAAACAAAGATTCACGAATATGTTGGAACAGGGATTCATCGACGAGGTCGTAGCCCTGCGAGATAGAGGTGACCTGCATTCGGGGATGCCGTCTATACGTGCAGTAGGCTACCGACAAGTCTGGGATTACCTGGATGGCAAGCTGACGCAAGCCGAGATGCAGGAGCGTGGAATCATTGCCACGCGCCAATTGGCGAAGCGCCAGTTCACCTGGCTGCGCAGTTGGGCTGATTTACATTGGTTGGACAGCCTCGATTGCGACAATCTGCCGCGCGCCTTGAAATACCTTGGGACCATCTCCATATTGAGCTGAGTCCTTGCAATTGCCGTCTATCCTTGGGGGTGTGACGGCCCCAAGCCATCTGTTTACCTATTTTTTATATTGAATCCTTAAAGGAGTGCGGCACATGTCAAAAGGGCATTCGCTACAAGACCCTTACTTGAATACTTTACGTAAAGAGAAAGTGGGGGTTTCCATCTACCTGGTCAACGGGATCAAGCTGCAAGGCACGATCGAGTCTTTCGACCAGTTCGTTATCCTGCTGAAAAACACCGTCAGCCAGATGGTTTACAAACACGCTATCTCTACAGTGGTGCCGGTTCGTCCAATTCGTCTGCCTAGCGCAACCGAATCCGAAGCGGGTGACGCTGAGCCAGGTAACGCCTGATAGGAGTCTCCTTTGTTCTTTGAGCGCCACGGTGGTGGTGAGCGAGTGATCCTCGTTCACTTGGATGGACAGGACCCTGAGGCGCGCGAAGATCCGCAGGAGTTTCAGGAGTTGGCTAATTCGGCCGGCGCCGAGACCGTTGCGTTTTTTAACGTGCCGCGTCATCGGCCAACCGCCAAATTCCTGATTGGCAGCGGCAAGGTCGAGGAGCTGCGCGACCTGGTCAAGGCCGAAGAGGCCGATCTGGTGATTTTCAATCACATCCTCACGCCCAGTCAGGAACGTAACCTCGAACGTGTTTTCGAGTGTCGCGTGATCGACCGTACCGGTCTGATTCTCGATATTTTCGCCCAACGCGCCCGTACCCATGAAGGCAAGCTCCAGGTAGAACTGGCCCAGCTTGACCACATGAGCACCCGGCTGGTTCGTGGCTGGACCCACCTTGAGCGTCAGGGTGGCGGTATCGGTATGCGTGGCCCGGGTGAAACCCAGCTGGAAACCGACCGCCGTTTGCTGCGGGTACGCCTGCGACAGATCAAGGGCCGACTGGAAAAAGTGCGCAGTCAGCGCGAACAGTCGCGACGCGGCCGTTCGCGTGCGGATATTCCTACCGTGTCCCTTGTGGGCTATACCAACGCCGGCAAATCCACGCTCTTCAATAACGTGACGAAATCCGACGTGTACGCGGCTGACCAGTTGTTTGCCACGCTGGACCCGACCTTGCGCCGTCTGGAACTCGACGACCTGGGGCCGATTGTCCTGGCCGATACGGTGGGTTTCATACGCCACTTGCCCCACAAACTGGTTGAGGCATTTCGGTCTACGCTCGAAGAGTCGAGCAACTCAGATTTGCTGTTGCACGTGATCGATGCGGCCGAACCGGATCGCATGTTGCAGATCGAGCAAGTGATGGTGGTGCTGGGCGAGATCGGTGCCCAGGACTTGCCGATCCTCGAGGTCTATAACAAACTCGATTTGCTTGAAGGCGTTGAGCCACAAATCCAGCGCGACGAAAACGGCAAGCCCCAACGGGTCTGGCTATCGGCGCGTGATGGCAGTGGTCTGGAATTGCTTGAGCAAGCCATTGCCGAGTTGCTGGGCGGTGATTTGTTTGTTGGCACCTTGCGTTTGCCGCAACGTTTTGCTCGACTGCGTGCGCAGTTTTTCGAACTCGGTGCGGTGCAGAAAGAAGAACACGACGAAGAAGGCATCAGCCTGCTGGCCGTTCGCTTGCCACGGGTTGAGTTGAATCGACTGGTGAGTCGCGAAGGTCTGCAACCGATGGAATTCCTCGAACAACACACTTTGCAATAAAAGCCTGAAAAAGCGGTTGTGCCGCGGTGACAGGCATTCTGTAGCATTGGTCGGCGCGCCGTGGGTGCGTCTTTGCTTTATCAGATGGAGAGCGCTATGGCTTGGAATGAGCCGGGTGGCAACTCGAATAATCAGGATCCTTGGGGTGGCAAGCGCCGCAATAACGGCGACCGCAAGGGACCACCGGATCTCGACGAGGCCTTCCGAAAGCTGCAGGAAAGCCTGAACGGGTTGTTCGGTGGTGGTAAGAAACGCGGTGATGACGGGGGCGGTTCGGGCAGGAGTAGCGGCTTCGGCGGTCTGCTCGGCATCGGCCTGGTCGTGTTGGCGGCCGTATGGTTGTACAGCGCGGTCTACGTCGTCGACGAGCAGGAGCAAGCCGTGGTGCTGCGCTTCGGCAAGTACTACGAAACTGTCGGCCCGGGTCTGAACATCTATTTCCCGCCGCTCGATCGCAAGTACCTGGAAAACGTCACGCGTGAGCGTGCCTATACCAAGCAGGGTCAAATGCTCACTGAAGACGAGAACATCGTCGAAGTGCCGCTGACCGTGCAGTACAAGATCAGCAACCTGCAGGACTTCGTGCTGAGCGTTGATCAGCCGGAAATCAGCCTTCAGCACGCGACCGAAAGTGCCTTGCGCCACGTGGTGGGTTCCACCGCGATGGATCAGGTGCTGACCGAAGGTCGTGAATTGATGGCCAGCGAAATCAAGGAGCGTCTGCAACGCTTCATGGATACCTATCGCACCGGCATCACCGTCACCCAGGTCAACGTACAGAGCGCAGCCGCACCGCGTGAAGTACAGGAAGCCTTTGATGACGTGATCCGCGCCCGTGAAGACGAGCAGCGTTCGCGCAACCAGGCTGAAACCTATGCCAACGGCGTCGTGCCGGAAGCCCGTGGTCAGGCCCAGCGCATCATCGAAGATGCCAATGGTTACCGTGACGAAACCGTCTCGCGCGCCAAGGGTGAGGCCGATCGCTTCACCAAACTGGTGGCCGAATACCGCAAGGCACCTGAAGTCACCCGTGAGCGTCTGTACCTGGACACCATGCAGGAAGTCTTCAGCAACACCAGCAAGGTTCTCGTGACCGGCAACAAGAATGGCCAGAGCAATCTGCTGTACTTGCCGCTGGACAAGATGGTCGAAAGTGGTCGCAACACCAGCACTTCGGTGACCGGTGCGGCAGCCAGCAGCAATGAAGCGAATGCGCGTGCGGCAGCCGATCTGCAGCAACAGCCAGCACGTACCAGGGAGAGTCGCTGATGAGCAATAAATCGCTGATCGCCCTTATTGTCGGCGTCGTCGTGGCGATCGCTGCCTGGAACTGCTTCTACATCGTGGCTCAGACCGAGCGTGCGGTGCTGCTGCAGTTCGGTCGCGTGGTCCAGGCTGATGTTCAGCCAGGTCTGCATGTGAAAGTGCCTTACGTTAACCAGGTGCGCAAATTCGACGCACGCCTGATGACACTGGATGCACCGACACAGCGCTTCCTGACGCTGGAAAAGAAAGCCGTGATGGTCGATGCCTACGCCAAGTGGCGCGTGAAAGATGCCGAGCGCTTCTACACCGCGACTTCCGGCCTCAAGCAGATTGCCGACGAGCGTCTTTCCCGTCGTCTGGAGTCGGGCCTGCGTGACCAGTTCGGTAAGCGCACGCTGCATGAAGTGGTGTCCGGTGAGCGCGATGCGCTGATGACCGATATCACGGCTTCGCTGAACAAGATGGCGGAAAAAGAGCTGGGCATCGAAGTTGTCGATGTTCGGGTCAAGGCCATTGATCTGCCGAAAGAAGTGAACCGCAGCGTGTTCGAACGCATGAGTTCCGAGCGTGAGCGTGAAGCTCGCGAGCACCGCGCCAAGGGTAACGAGCTGTCAGAAGGCATTCGTGCCGACGCTGATCGTCAGCGCCGCGTGTTGCTGGCTGAAGCCTATCGTGAATCTGAAGAGGTTCGCGGTGATGGTGATGCCCAGGCCGCTGCGATCTACTCCAAGGCCTACGGCCAGGACCAGGAGTTCTACGGTTTCTACCGTAGCCTGCGTGCCTACCGTGAAAGCTTCGCGAACAAATCCGACGTCATGGTCCTGGACCCAAGCAGCGACTTCTTCCGTTACCTGGAAAAAGCCAAGCCTTGATACAACGTTGACCTGAATCATCCCCCGCCTGGCGGCTAACACCTCGGGCGGGGTGATCCTTTGGGAAAACGTGTGTATGATGCGGCAGCCGGGAAATTCCCGGCTTTTTTGCGTCTGCACGTTTGATTGCTGTTTTTATGCAGGCGTGCGAGTTGAATGACTCGACAGGTTTTTCGAGGAAAGTGGTTGGTGAAGCCGATTTCAGGCTTTTCGCCGCGTTGTTCATGCGCGTTTTTTGCGCATGAGCCGATCATTTTCTGCTTCACTCAAGGCTCGCCCAAAGGCTTGCCGCCCGGATCATAGGGGAATGGCGTAATGGCAACGGTAGACCGCTGGCTGCTGCCAGATGGCATCGAAGAAGTACTGCCACCAGAAGCGGCGCGCATTGAAGTCGCGCGTCGTCAGGTGTTGGATCTGTTCCAGAGCTGGGGTTACGAGTTTGTCGTGACTCCCCATATCGAGTACCTGGAATCCCTGCTGACCGGCGCGGGCCAGGACCTCGATCTGCGTACCTTCAAGGTCATCGACCCGCAATCGGGCCGGCAGATGGGTTTCCGTGCCGACATCACGCCGCAAGTGGCGCGTATCGATGCGCACACCTTGCGTCGCGAAGGCCCGAGCCGTCTGTGTTATGCCGGTAGCGTGCTGCACGCTCAGCCGCGCGCCTTGTCTTCCTCGCGCAGCCCGATCCAGCTGGGCGCCGAGTTGTACGGCGATGCCAGCCCGAGCAGCGACGTGGAAGTCATCAGCCTGATGTTGGCTATGCTGCAACTGGCCGATGTGCCGGATGTGCACATGGACCTCGGTCATGTGGGTATCTACCGCGGCCTGGCTCGCGCCGCCGGTTTGTCCGGTGAAGTCGAGCAACAGTTGTTCGACGCGTTGCAACGCAAGGCCATCGACGAGGTCATTACCTTGACCGAAGGCCTGCCTGCCGATCTGTCGGGCATGCTGCGGGCGCTGGTCGATCTGTGTGGCGGCCGTGAAGTATTGAGCGCTGCCCGCGAGCGCCTGGCGAATGCGCCGGCGCCAGTATTGGCGGCTCTGGATGACTTGCTGGCGATTGCCGAGCGTCTGTCCACGCGTTTCCCTGAGTTGCCGTTGTATTTCGACCTGGGCGAGTTGCGCGGCTACCACTACCACACCGGTGTGGTGTTCGCTGTATTCGTACCGGGTGTTGGCCAGTCCATTGCTCAGGGGGGGCGTTACGACGACATCGGTGCCGACTTCGGTCGCGCCCGTCCGGCAACCGGCTTCTCTACCGATTTGAAAACCCTGGTGACCCTGGGGCGTGCTGAGATCGAGTTACCGTCTGGCGGTATCTGGATGCCTGACAGTACGGATGCCGCTCTCTGGCAGCGGGTTTGCCAGTTGCGCAGTGAGGGTCAGCGTGTCGTTCAGGCGTTGCCTGGACAACCTTTGGCCGCCGCCCGTGAAGCGGACTGCGACCGGCAATTGATTCAGCAGAACGGGCTTTGGCAAGTATCGCCACTGGCTTCTTGAGTTTTCCTGCCGGCTGCCGCCGGCACCAAGTTTGCGCGAATGAGGACAAGTGTTATGGGTAAGAATGTCGTAGTCCTGGGCACCCAATGGGGTGATGAGGGCAAAGGCAAGATCGTTGATCTGCTGACCGAACATGCTGCCGCCGTAGTGCGCTACCAGGGTGGCCACAACGCTGGTCACACCCTGGTGATCGACGGCGAAAAAACCGTCTTGCACCTGATTCCGTCGGGCGTGCTGCGCGAAGGCGTGCAGTGTCTGATCGGCAACGGCGTGGTGGTTGCACCCGACGCCTTGCTGCGGGAAATCATCAAGCTGGAAGAGAAAGGCGTACCGGTGCGCGAGCGCCTGCGTATCAGCCCGTCCTGCCCGCTGATCCTGTCCTTCCACGTAGCGCTGGACCAGGCCCGTGAAAAGGCCCGTGGCGAACTGAAGATCGGTACGACCGGTCGCGGCATCGGCCCGGCGTACGAAGACAAGGTTGCACGTCGTGGCCTGCGTGTGGGTGACCTGCTCAACATGCCGCGCTTTGAAGACAAACTGCGTGAACTGGTGGACTACCACAACTTCATGCTGGTCGGTTATTACAAAGAGCCTGCCATCGAGTTCGAAAAAACCCTGGCCGAGTGCAAGGAATACGCTGAGCTGCTCAAGCCGCTGATGCTGGACGTGACCGCCGAGCTGCACGACCTGCGTCGCGCCGGCAAAGACATCATGTTCGAAGGCGCCCAAGGTTCGTTGCTCGACATCGACCACGGTACCTATCCGTACGTGACCAGCTCCAACACCACCGCAGGTGGCGTGGCGACCGGTTCGGGCGTTGGTCCGATGTTCCTGGATTACATCCTGGGCATCACCAAGGCTTACACCACTCGCGTAGGTTCGGGTCCATTCCCGACTGAGCTGTTTGATGAAGTGGGTGCTCACCTGGCCAAACAAGGTCACGAGTTCGGTGCTACCACCGGCCGTGCCCGTCGTTGCGGCTGGTTCGACGCCGTTATCCTGCGTCGTGCCATCGATGTGAACAGCATCTCGGGCATCTGCCTGACCAAGCTCGACGTGCTCGACGGCCTCGAAACCATCAACATCTGCGTCGGCTACAAAGATGCGCAAGGCAATGCCGTTGCCCCGACTGATGCTGACAGCTACGTGGGCCTGCAGCCTGTGTACGAAGAAGTGCCGGGCTGGACCGAATCGACTGTGGGTGCCAAAACCATGGAAGAGCTGCCAGCTAACGCCCGTGCTTACATCAAGCGCGTTGAAGAACTGATCGGTGCGCCGATCGACATTATTTCGACGGGCCCGGACCGCAACGAAACCATCGTTTTGCGTCATCCGTTCGCTTAATAAGTCGTTGATGTAAAACACAAAGGTCCCTCATTTGGGGCCTTTGTCGTATCTGTCTGTCGGACGGCACGACCTTTGCTGTGATGTTGATTAAAAGCATCGCTTCCAGTGCGCCATCAATTTAATGGCGCCAAGCAGAGGGATTTTAAGTGTCAGCCATTCTCTCACTGTTACAAAGCCGTCTATTGCGGCCTGTGTTCGTTACCCTGGGTATCGCCCTTTTGGTGCAAGTGCTTGTAGCTGTCGCTCTGACTCGGAGCACAGTGACCGCGCTCGAAGCCGATCTGGGTGTGCGCCTGGGTGCCGACAGTCAAAAACTTTCCGGGGAACTTGAGCAGGCGGGGCGTGAAGTCACGTCGAGCCTCGATAGCCTTTCTACCAGCACGCGTCAGCGTCTTGCGACGGGTTTGTCCTCGCGATTGAAGGACGAACAAGCACAGCTGCGTGCGACGCTGGAGAAGGATCTGAAGGACTCCGCCAACGATATGGCGCAGCTTCTGGCTTCGGTCGCACCTCGGGCCATGTGGGACAGCGACGTTCCAACCCTGTCCGAATTCGCCCGCCGGGCACAGCGCAATCCCAACGTGCTGTTCGTAATCTACGACGACGCTACCGGCCAGCACCTGACGCGCTACCTGAACCGCGAGAACCCGATCAACAAAGCGCTGCTGGAGAAAGGCCAGGGCGAGCGCGCATTGGACAAAGTGCTGGATGCGGCGAAGAACGATCCGTCGGTCTACTACCTCGAAGCCTCCATCAGCCCCAATGGCGTGGAAATCGGCAAGGTCTTGATGGGCGTCTCCACTGCTTCCGTGGAAGTCGATCTGGCAGCCCTCGACAAGCGCTTCTCGGCGCTGATCGCCAGCAGTGATCAATTGGTAGGCGACAGTCTCAAAGGCGCGGCGGCTGACAGTGCGGCAGCGATGGGCGCGCGCCTGAAGTCGGCGCAGTCCACGGCTTCAGAGATGCAGGCCAACACCACCAGCACCGTGCAGGAAGCAGCGGGCACCTTGCGCTGGCGCATCGGCATGGGCCTGGCGGTGGTGGGCTTCGGCGTATTGCTGTTGCTGGCCGTGGTGCTGGGTCGTCGCGTGGTCAATCGCCTGAAGCTGCTGATTGCGGCCATGGATGACCTGGCGGCGGGCGAGGGCGACCTGACCAAGCGAGTACAGATCAACAGTAAGGACGAAATCGGCGACATGGCTTCGGCGGTCAATCGCTTTGTGGATAAGTTGCAGCCGATCGTGCGCGAAGCGGGCGATGTAGCTCAGCGTACCGGCGTGGAAATCGGCGCCATGACTTTACGCAATGCCGGGGCCGACAAAGCGGCGGGCATGCAGCGCGATGAAGTGGCCGAGAGCCTGCGTGCGTTGTCGCAAATGGCTGACGAAGCCCAGTCTGAAAGTCATGCCATGCAGGCGGCCTTGCAGCAAGTGGTGGATATTCGTTCGGCCACGGATGAAAACACGCGGACCTCGGCGAAAGTCGGCGGCCTGATCGAGGCGTTGGCCGGGCAGGTCGACACCGGGGCGAAAGTCATCGAACGACTGGCACAGCAGAGTGAGCAGATTGAAGTGGTGTTGACGGTGATTCACGGGATCGCCGAGCAAACCAACCTGCTGGCGCTGAACGCGGCCATCGAAGCGGCGCGTGCGGGCGAGACTGGTCGCGGGTTTGCCGTGGTCGCTGACGAGGTGCGAGCGCTGGCGAGCAAGACGCAGAGCTCCACTGGCGACATTCAGGCGCACATCGTTGCCTTGCAAAAGGGGGCGCGTGAAGCGGTGGCAGCGATCGGTCAGGCCGGGCGCCAAGCCAGCGAAGGTTTGCTGGTGCTGCGTGACAGTGCGCGGTTGCAGCAATCGGTGCAGGCGTCGGTCGAGCAGGTGCATGCGGCGATTGGTCTGGCAACGCAGGCCGCGGCGCATCAGGCGCAAGGCGCGCAAGCGGTGCGCGGTCGGGTTGAAACCATTCATGCACAGGCTGAGAAAGCGGCTCAAGCAGTGGTGGAAACCACGGCCAGCGGCAAGGTGCTGGATGGGTTGGCGGCGCAGTTGAAGGCGAGTCTGGGGCAGTTCAGGGCTTAAACTTGTATTGATTGGGCTGGTTTCTTCGCGAGCAAGCCCGCTCCCAAAGTGATGGTTGGTGGGCACAAGATTTGTGAACACATCAGATCAAATGTGGGAGCGGGCTTGCTCGCGAAGGTAATCTCAGCGGCTCAAATACATCCGGGTAGTAAGTAGATAAACCGGCAAACCCGACACCACAATCAACAGCGCCGCATAAGGCGCCGCCGCCGCAAACTCCACATTCGCGGTATGTGCCCAGACTTCCGTCGCCAGTGTGCGTGCGTGCAGCCGGTTTTTCGAAAGCCAGAAACGCAAAAACCCGCTTTCGCGGGTTTTTGAGAAATTTCAGATCGACTCTGAAATTTGAATTGGTGCCCAGAAGAAGACTCGAACTTCCACGACCTTGCGGTCACCAGCACCTGAAGCTGGCGTGTCTACCAATTTCACCATCTGGGCATTATCTTCAGCGTCGCCGCTGTTGATGTGGCGCACTATACGGAGAGCTTTTTGATCTGTAAACCCCTGATTTAGTTTTAATAATCCAGGGGCCTGGAATGCAAAAAACCCGCTTTCGCGGGTTTTTGTATGAGCCTTGAAATTGATCTAATCTCAAGCTCGAAATTGGTGCCCAGAAGAAGACTCGAACTTCCACGACCTTGCGGTCACCAGCACCTGAAGCTGGCGTGTCTACCAATTTCACCATCTGGGCATTATCGGCAATGCGTCTGCGTCGTCGATGGCGCGCACTATACGGAGCGTCTTTTTAACTGTAAACCCCTGAGGTCGAAAAAACCTGGAAAATTTTACCAGTGGCATTTAATTCAGCTTCTCGGTGTCGATATAGGGCTTTAGATGGGCTGTCACAGCCTGAAATTTCCCGTTTCATTACGCCTATGCCAAACTAACCCGCATATAGACAAGGTGAAAACTCTCTAATGGCCGATTGGCAGTCCCTCGATCCCGAGGCCGCTCGTGAAGCGGAAAAATATGATAACCCTATCCCTAGCCGCGAACTGATCCTTCAGCATCTTGCTGATCGGGGTTCGCCTGCTAACCGCGAGCAGCTGGTTGAAGAGTTTGGTCTGACCACAGAAGACCAGATCGAAGCCCTGCGCCGCCGCCTGCGCGCCATGGAGCGCGACGCTCAACTCATCTATACCCGTCGCGGCACCTATGCGCCGGTGGACAAGCTCGACCTGATCCTGGGCCGCATCAGCGGTCACCGTGACGGTTTCGGCTTCCTGGTCCCGGACGACGGCAGTGACGACCTGTTCATGAGCCCGGCGCAAATGCGTCTGGTGTTCGATGGCGATCGTGCCCTTGCCCGTGTTTCCGGTCTCGACCGTCGCGGTCGTCGCGAAGGCATGATCGTCGAAGTGGTGTCCCGTGCCCACGAGACCATCGTTGGCCGTTACTTCGAAGAGGGCGGTATTGGTTTTGTTGTTGCGGACAATCCGAAGATCCAGCAAGAAGTGCTGGTGACGCCGGGCCGTAACGCCAACGCCCAGATCGGTCAGTTCGTCGAAGTGAAGATCACTCACTGGCCGACGCCACGCTTCCAGCCGCAAGGCGACGTGGTTGAAGTCGTGGGTAACTACATGGCGCCGGGCATGGAAATCGACGTTGCCCTGCGCACGTACGATATTCCCCACGTCTGGCCTGAGGCTGTGCTGAAAGAAGCCGCCAAGCTCAAGCCGGAAGTCGAAGAGAAAGACAAAGAGAAGCGCATCGACCTGCGCCATCTGCCGTTCGTGACCATCGACGGCGAAGATGCGCGTGACTTCGATGATGCGGTCTATTGCGAAGCCAAACCGGGCAAGCTGCGCCTGTTCTCCGGCGGCTGGAAGTTGTACGTGGCGATCGCCGACGTTTCCAGCTACGTGAAAATCGGTTCGGCGCTGGACAACGAGTCCCAGGTTCGTGGCAACTCGGTGTACTTCCCCGAGCGCGTCGTGCCTATGCTGCCTGAGCAGCTGTCCAACGGCCTGTGCTCGCTGAACCCGCACGTCGATCGCCTGGCCATGGTTTGCGAGATGACCATCTCCAAATCCGGCGAGATGACCGACTACTGCTTCTACGAAGCGGTGATCCACTCCCACGCTCGCCTGACCTACAACAAAGTCAGCGCGATGCTGGAAACGCCGAAACTCACCGAGGCGCGTGAGCTCCGTGGCGAGTACAACGACGTTCTGCCGCACCTCAAGCAGCTTTACGCGCTGTACAAAGTGCTGCTGGCCGCTCGTCACGTGCGTGGTGCGATCGATTTCGAAACGCAGGAAACCCGGATCATCTTCGGGACCGAGCGCAAGATTGCCGAAATCCGTCCGACCGTTCGTAACGACGCGCACAAGCTGATCGAGGAATGCATGCTGGCGGCCAACGTGGCCACCGCCGAATTCCTGAAAAAGCACGAAATCCCTGCGCTGTACCGCGTCCACGATGGCCCGCCACCGGAGCGTCTGGAAAAGCTGCGCGCTTTCCTTGGCGAGCTCGGCCTGTCCCTGCACAAAGGCAAGGACGGCCCGTCGCCGAAGGATTACCAGGCATTGCTGGCGAGCATCAAGGACCGTCCGGATTTCCATTTGATCCAGACTGTCATGCTGCGTTCGTTGAGCCAGGCGGTGTACAGCGCCGATAACCAGGGCCACTTCGGCCTGAATTACGAAGCCTATACCCACTTCACCTCGCCGATCCGCCGCTACCCGGACTTGCTCACGCACCGGGCGATTCGCAGCGTCATCCATTCGAAAATGGACACCCCGCACGTTCGCCGCGCCGGCGCGATGACCATTCCGAAAGCGCGCATCTATCCGTACGACGAAGCGATCCTGGAACAGCTCGGCGAGCAGTGCTCGATGAGCGAGCGCCGTGCCGACGAAGCGACCCGCGACGTCGTGAACTGGCTCAAGTGCGAGTTCATGAAAGACCGTGTGGGCGAGTCGTTCCCGGGTGTGATCACTGCCGTGACCGGTTTTGGCCTGTTCGTCGAGCTGACCGATATCTACGTCGAAGGCCTGGTGCACGTCACCGCGCTGCCGGGCGATTACTACCACTTCGATCCTGTGCACCATCGCCTGGCCGGTGAGCGTACCGGTCGCAGCTTCCGTCTAGGCGATACCGTTGAAGTGCGGGTCATGCGCGTCGACCTCGACGAACGCAAGATCGACTTCGAGATGGCTGAAAAGACCATCAGTGCGCCGATCGGTCGCAAAAAGCGCGGGACTGAAACTGCTGCTCCTGCTGCAAAAACAGCCGCAGAACCGGCCCCGGCGAAAACCGGTCGTCGTCCTGCCAAGGAAAAGGCTGTCGAAGCTTATCGTCCGAGCGATGCCGCGGCGAAAAATGCCGAATTGCGCAAAAGCCGCGAATTGAAGCAGGCGTTGCTGTCTGAAGCGAAAAGCGGCGGTAAAGCGGCGTCTGGGGGAAAGACCGGACGGTCGGCGCCTGACAAGGCTCCCGGCGGCAAGCCAGCCAAACCGAGCAAACACCGTAAAGGCCCGCCAAAAGCGGGTTCTGCTCCAGCCGCCAAAAGCGGCGGGGCGCGTAAACCGAAGGCCAAGTCATGAGTCAGTTGGAAAAGATCTACGGCGTGCACGCTGTAGAAGCGTTGCTGCGTCACCACCCAAAACGCGTCAAGCAGATCTGGCTGGCCGAAGGTCGCAGTGATCCGCGTGTTCAGACGCTGATCGAGTTGGCGAGCGAAAATCGTGTGGCCGTCGGTAATGCCGAGCGCCGTGAGCTGGATGCCTGGGTTGAAGGCGTGCACCAGGGCGTGGTGGCAGAGGTGAGTCCGAGCCAGGTCTGGGGCGAGGCGATGCTCGACGAACTGCTCGATCGCACCGAAGGCGCGCCGCTGTTGCTGGTGCTCGACGGCGTGACCGATCCGCACAACCTTGGCGCTTGTCTGCGTTCTGCCGATGCGGCGGGCGCACTGGCGGTGATCGTTCCAAAGGACAAGTCGGCGACGTTGACTCCGACGGTGCGTAAAGTGGCCTGCGGCGCGGCGGAAGTGATTCCGTTGGTTGCGGTGACCAATCTGGCGCGCACCCTGGAAAAGCTCAAGCAGCGCGGCTTGTGGGTCGTCGGTACGGCGGGCGAGGCTGAGCAGAGTCTGTATCAGCAAGACATGACCGGCCCGACCATCTTGATCATGGGTGCTGAAGGCAGCGGCATGCGTCGCCTGACTCGCGATCTTTGCGACTACCTGGTGCACCTGCCGATGGCGGGTAGCGTCAGCAGCCTCAACGTTTCCGTGGCAACCGGCGTCTGCCTGTTCGAAGCCCGGCGCCAGCGCAGTGTCAAGGCTGCCGGAACTGCCAAGAAGTCCTGATCCAGCGCTAAACCCTCCTGTGGGAGCTAGCCTGCTAGCGATGGCGGAGTCACATTCAACATCAATATTGAATGTTATTTCCTCATCGCTAGCAGGCTAGCTCCCACAGTGGTTTGTGTTTTGGGCAATTAGTCGTGGTTGTTCAAATAATCACCAATTGCCTTGCGCCTCTTCCGTCCCTTCTCTACAATTGCGCCCCTTGCTGTGACGGCAGGCACGCATGTGTCTATCGCAAGCAAGTCCATAAGTGTCATTCACTCCTTGTCTGACCGCTTTTGAGCGGCAGGCTACAACCCGTAAGGAGCATTCATGCGTCATTACGAAATCATCTTTTTGGTCCACCCGGATCAAAGCGAGCAAGTCGGCGGCATGGTAGAGCGTTACACCAAGCTGATCGAAGAAGACGGCGGCAAAATCCACCGTCTGGAAGATTGGGGCCGTCGTCAACTGGCCTACGCAATCAACAATGTTCACAAGGCTCACTACGTGATGCTGAACGTTGAGTGCACTGGCAAGGCCCTGGCCGAGCTGGAAGACAACTTCCGCTACAACGATGCAGTGATCCGTAACCTGGTCATCCGTCGCGAAGAAGCCGTTACCGGCCAATCCGAGATGCTCAAGGCTGAAGAAAACCGCAGTGAGCGCCGTGAGCGTCGCGACCGTCCTGAGCACGAAGGCGCTGAAAGCGCTGATAGTGATGACAGCGACAACAGCGATAACGCTGACGAGTAATCCACGGACCTTTTGAGGAGCCTATTACATGGCACGTTTCTTCCGTCGTCGTAAATTCTGCCGCTTCACCGCTGAAGACGTGAAAGAGATCGATTACAAAGATCTCAACACTCTGAAAGCTTATGTATCCGAGACCGGCAAAATCGTTCCAAGCCGTATCACCGGTACCAAAGCACGTTATCAGCGTCAGCTGGCCACCGCTATCAAGCGCGCCCGCTTCCTGGCCCTGCTGGCCTACACCGACAGCCACGGCCGCTGAGACCGGGCAGTCGACACGTAGCAAAGGATTGAAAGCATGCGTGCCATAGCTGAGTTCATCATGCGCGGCCGTATGCAGGCCACTCTGGTAGTGGCCGGATGCGCAACGTTGCCGTTGTTGTATTGGTTGGGTGCTGCCGCGGGTTGCCTTGTGCTCCTGCGGCGCGGATTGAAGGACGCCCTGGGCGTTCTTGCTCTGGGACTGCTGCCGGCGTTGATCTGGTGGTTTTATTCCGATGACCCACGGGCACTTCTGGTGCTGCTGGGGTCTTGGAGCCTTGCGTTGGTTTTGCGCGCAAGCGAGTCCTGGAACCGCGTGCTGCTGGTCAGCATAGCGATGGGAGTGGTGTTTTCAGTGGTGCTGGGGACAGTTTTTGCTCCCCAAATCGAGATGCTGGCGCAGGCTTTGATAAAAGTCATGCCGTCGCTACTCGGTGATGTCTACCAGAAGTTGTCGGTAGACGAGCAAGCGCAATTTGCGTCCCTGATCGCACCGGTCCTGACCGGCCTGATTGCGGCTTTGTTGCAAATCGTCAGTGTGCTGAGCCTGCTTGTCGGGCGCTACTGGCAGGCGTTGTTGTACAACCCGGGTGGTTTTGGTCGCGAGTTTCGCGCCATCCGATTCCCGCTGGGGCTGGCGATGTTACTGCTGGCGTTCATGCTTCTGGGGCCGAACATCGGTCCGCAGATGGCCATGTTGACGCCGTTGTGCAGTGTACCGCTGGTGTTCGCCGGGCTGGCCCTGATTCATGGGCTGGTGGCGCAAAAGCGACTGGCCAGGTTCTGGCTGGTGGGGTTGTACGTCACGCTGTTGCTGTTCATGCAGCTGATCTATCCGTTGCTGGTGGTCTTGGCCATCGTCGACAGCCTGATTGATTTTCGCGGTCGTTCGACGCCGAAAGACGTCGATAGCGCGAACGGTGAAGGTTAAAAGTTAAGAGGATTTTCACATGCAACTGATCCTTCTGGAAAAAGTCACCAACCTGGGCAACCTGGGTGACAAAGTGAACGTTAAGGCTGGCTACGGTCGTAACTACCTGCTGCCTTACGGCAAAGCTACCGCTGCGACCGCTGCCAACCTGGCTGCGTTCGAAGAGCGTCGCGCTGAGCTGGAAAAAGCCGCAGCAGATCGTAAAACTTCGGCTGAAAGCCGCGCTGCCCAACTGGCTGAGCTGGAAGTGACTATCACTGCCACCGCTGGCGACGAAGGCAAGCTGTTCGGTTCGATCGGTACTCACGACATCGCTGATGCACTGACCGCCTCTGGCGTTGAAGTTGCAAAAAGCGAAGTTCGTCTGCCGAACGGCACTATCCGCAACGTAGGCGAATTCGACGTAGCCGTGCACCTGCACGCCGAAGTTGAAGCCACCGTACGCGTTGTCGTGGTAGCAGCTTAAGCAGCACTTGTCGGCTGGTACCCTCGGGTACTTGCCGGTAACATCGGGCACGATCCTGTTTACAGGTCGTGCCCTTTGTCTTTCTGCAGTTCCTGATTTTCACAAAACTATTCAAGTGGCCATGAACGATATCTCCGCTCCTGAGCAATACGACCTGCAAACCGCTGCCCTGAAGGTGCCGCCCCATTCCATCGAGGCCGAACAGGCCGTGCTCGGTGGTTTGATGCTGGACAACAACGCCTGGGAACGCGTGTTGGATCAGGTGTCGGACGGTGATTTCTATCGACATGACCACCGCCTTATCTTCCGCGCGATCGCCAAGCTCGCCGACCAGAACTCCCCGATCGATGTCGTGACCCTTGCCGAGCAATTGGACAAGGAAGGTCAGACCTCGCAAGTCGGTGGTCTCGGATACCTTGGCGAACTGGCAAAAAACACGCCGTCCGTCGCCAACATTAAGGCTTATGCCCAGATCGTCCGTGCACGGGCAACGTTGCGACAGTTGATCGGCATCGCCACAGAAATCGCCGACAGCGCTTTCAACCCGGAAGGCCGCTCGGCTGAAGAGATTCTCGACGAAGCCGAACGGCAGATTTTCCAGATCGCCGAGGCCCGGCCAAAAACCGGCGGCCCGGTGAGCGTGAATGACCTGTTGACCAAGGCCATCGACCGCATCGACACCTTGTTCAACACCGACAACGCGATTACCGGCCTGTCCACCGGTTACACCGATCTCGACGGTATGACCAGCGGCCTGCAACCGTCTGACCTGATCATCGTCGCCGGCCGTCCATCCATGGGTAAAACCACCTTTGCGATGAACCTGGTGGAAAACGCCGTGCTGCGCAGTGACAAATGCGTATTGGTCTACTCGCTGGAGATGCCAGGCGAATCGCTGATCATGCGTATGTTGTCGTCCCTCGGCCGGATCGACCAGACCAAGGTTCGTGCCGGTCGCCTGGAAGACGACGATTGGCCGCGCCTGACATCGGCGGTCAACTTGCTCAATGATCGCAAGCTGTTCATTGACGATACGGCCGGTATCAGCCCGTCGGAAATGCGCGCACGGACCCGGCGTCTGGTACGTGAACACGGCGACATCGCCCTGATCATGATCGACTACCTGCAATTGATGCAGATCCCGGGTTCTGGCGGCGACAACCGAACCAACGAGATTTCCGAGATCTCCCGTTCCTTGAAGGCCCTGGCCAAGGAATTCAACTGCCCGGTGGTGGCGCTGTCCCAGCTCAACCGCTCCCTGGAGCAACGACCGAACAAACGCCCGATCAACTCCGACCTCCGGGAATCCGGAGCGATCGAGCAGGATGCCGACGTGATCATGTTCGTGTACCGGGACGAGGTGTATCACCCGGAAACCGAGCACAAAGGCATCGCCGAGATCATCATCGGCAAACAGCGGAACGGCCCGATCGGCACGTCAAGACTGGCGTTCATCGGTAAGTACACCCGCTTCGAAAACCTGGCGCCGGGCAGCTACAACTTCGACGACGAGTAACGTCAAGGGGGTCCGGTTGATAGCTGTGTTTCAGGCGAACAGGGCTCTGATCGCTTGCTCGGTGTAGCCATAGTTCCAACGCAGTTCGTTATCGACGGGAATGTCGTCGATGGCAAAGAATGCGTACAGCAAGTATTTTTCCGTGCCTGCGCCTTGGGCTTGAACCACCACATCAAACGACACGGCTTCGACGTTGTAACCCGTTGTTGCCTGTCGTGCCGGCTTCCCCTGTTCATACTCGAAGAGAGTATTCATTCGGGACAGTACATTGTCTCCAGACAACAGAACGGTAGAGGGTCTGGCGTGGGTGAACAGCTTCCCGGGCAGTACATCGATGAGGAACGGGTCCTTTCTGGCGACACCGACATAACCGGGTATCAATCCTCCTCCATAGACCCCAAGAATCTCTCCTTTAACCAGCGGTTTTTTGTTGCTCACCATGTCTTGTCCGATCAAGGTCCTTTCCTCAGGCATCTTGCAGTCGGCAGCGGTGAATGTACGTAGCGCCAGTTTCTCTTCGTACAGGTTGGCTACGTCTTCGAAGCCCTCCCATTGAATGTAAGGTTTGATTGCCGCGGCCTGGTAGCGGGTACTGCCATCAGCCGATCTGGCCTGCTGCTGAATTTTTTTGATGCGTAACGGTTGCCCTTTCAAGTCCCTGAGGGGGTAACGGCCGTTGTTGGCGCGATCATAGTTGCCGCGTGTGTTGATGGCCTGTTGAAAGGATCTGATGCTGGACATTCGCTCTCGTTCGGCGGCAGTGAATGGCACAGGCATGATGTATTCGGTGGCGCTGTGATAGCTGCCGCTTGCCTCCTCCGGAATATCGAGGTGCCTTGACGAGCCAACGCCCGGGGTGCCGCCCGGTAATCCGCTATCGGTATCGATCTCCCAACCACCCCCAGCCTTTTTCCGCACATAAGGCTTGTACGCTCGATAGGGGCTGCGCGCATCGATGACTTGCCAGCCCGGTTTGGCGTATTGCACTTGATAGTACAGGCGGTTTTCCTGCACGTAATACGTGTGCGTGCCACCTTGTCCGGGGCGCTGTTCATAAACGCCATCTGCGCGCAGCGACAGGTTCGTTGGTGTTTCTTGCCGGGCAAAATAGGTATCAAGAGGCAAGCCTGGAGTTACGGGCTCGGTAGCCCATGACGCATCAGCTTCCCGAATAGCCAAAGGTTGTTTGTGTAAATGCTCCATGACGTTGTTGAGCGCGGTTTTGACACGGTCAGTCCAGCGATTGGCGATGGCAAAGCGCTCGGCTTCAGGCAGGGCTGCTTTGATCGAGGTATAGAGGTCGGCCAATCCATTAAGCGAATTTCCCGCAGCATCGTAAGCCCTGTACTGCGCGCCTACTCGAACCAGAACCCTGCGATGAACGGCTGTGTCACTGCCGACGCTGCTCAGCAATGTGCCGTTGAGAGTTGCATCACGCATTTCGATGTGCACCGAGTCGGACCAGTCAGGCAAGTGCTTGAGGTTCGTGAGGATGAGTTTGTCGGTGTCGAGAGGGCGAGCCGAATCAAGATAAAGCCCCTCATAAGTACGTGCTGTTTCAACTTCCTTGGAATATTCGGCTGCTTCCTTTTCCATGAGTGGCAGCAACTGCCGTTCCCGCACGATTTGTTGTTTTTCCAGTGTGCTGAGGCTGAGTGTCATTTGTTGCAGATAGCTTTTTGGCAGCGCTGGATACTGGGTGCGAATGTGTTCCTGTATCGAGTTTTCCGGTTGATCGGTCAGTGCATAAATTTTTGGAAACAGCAGATCTTTTGTTGCCGCAAGTTTGATCTCGAGACACTGCGCCAGGCGCTCTGCGTTAGAGGCAGTGGATGGCGCCAGCCCTTTGAACAGCTCACTGAGCTCTTCAGTTTCCAACTTCTCGACAACAGCGTCAGTCAGTACGCCGTTTCTGATTTGGGCGTAGGTCAATCTAAGTTCTGGCAGTGTTGCATTGGCGGAGTCACCAAAAGCAAAGAGCGTTTCAGTCCCGTCGACTACGGTCAGGTATCGAGTGGTTGGCCAGCCGCTCAGAGTGGTGAGCAGGTGCATCAAGATGAACGGTGAGTAAGTGCCGGTTTTAGTACCTTTGCTGCGTTCTATCTTGAAATCATTTATTTCCTGCCTCAAATCAAAGCGCTTCAACACATCGGTCAGCAGGGGGGGCGGACGTTGGGTGTTCAGATGAAGTTCAATGAGAGCCAATCGGTCTAGTCCGCTGACCAGCAGAATGGGCTCGACGGCTTCTTGGCGGATATTGCGTGCGACAGGGCCAAGACGTCTGATCAGTTTCAACCCATCCCAAGTGCGCGGGTCCTCGTGTAGATGGCGCCATCCGGCGGCATCGTTTTGTACCATCTGTGGTGCATACCCGTCTGGGTCAGAAGGGTGTTGCAGCTCCCACTTTTGGGTGGCGATGTCGACCTTTACTTCATAGAAATGGTCTTCCAGTGCTACATAGGTTTTTGCGTTGTGTTTGTACAAGCCTTGAGCGTTGGGATGGATGTTTTCAGGAAGTTGAAGTGTATTCCGGTAGGGCGTCAGATCGGGGTGCCAGAGTCGTTCGCTATTGTCGCTCAACCTGATTCTCACCAGATGAGTGGCGATCCCGGTGGTTTTTATTGCGCCGGCCGTGATGATGCCCAGGGCCGCGGCGTCTGCGACGTCGAGCAGATCATTCAACGCTTCATCGGTATCGCCACGACTCCAGGCGGCGACGCCGTGATAGACCGAATGGAGTAACCGCAAGGCTGTTACCGCCAGCATCACTTCACCGATGACCGGTATGAAGGACGCGGCGAAAACCAACAGCGACTCTCCTGCTGCCTCGAGCTCCTGACGTTTTTTCAAACTGCCGGCGGTGTTGGCATCTGCCGTGGGGACCGCCAGCACACGTGCATCAGCTTTCAGGTGGGCAATGCGTTGCTTGAAGGCCGTTTCATAGATGTCACCGGCAATATCGACACGCACTAAGGGTTTGGCAAAAGACGGATTACTCAGGCGGGATTCGCCTGACCACAAAGTGCCTGTGGTCAGCGGCGTTCCCTGGCGCTCAAACGAAATGAAGCGATTGAAGAACTTGCGGTAAGAGGGTGTGTCCAGCTTGATTGCCAAGGCTTTTTGAAGCTCGTTATATGAGTCATATCGTTTGATCGCGTGATCGGGGTCATCGGGAATGTAAAGGACGTGTTTGATCTGAGGCCATTTATCCCGAAGTATCACGATGCCCGGAAGGGCTATGCCGTCCAGTGTCAGCTGTGAGCAGATCAAGTCCTTGTGGCTGCCGGCGTGTTTCAGTTCGAGTAATAGCGTGTAAAGATCGTTGTTGATGGATTTCTTCATCAGGGCGATGTGGATCGCCGCCTCAAAAGTATTTTGATCGTCGTTCCTGATCAGGGCCTTTATCTGGTTTGCCGAGTGAGTGGCGGTTGTTCCCGCAGTCGCGGAAGGTTCCAGTATTTCGCTGATGTGTCTCTGGTACTGCATGCCAATGTCCAGCTCGCGGCAAACCCCGGCGAAGTTTTCTGGGCTGACAGCACTTTTTTTCTTTTCGACGTACCCGGACAAATAGATGGCCGATCCCGCTTCAAAACCACCGCTCAGGGCTTCGGAAGGTTCGAAGTTCTGCAGAGCGGCGTCTACAAGCGTTTGTTCGGTGGTTTTATGATGTGTTTTGATCAGCCCCAGGAGATGGGAGTTCTTCCACTCGCGCAGCAGTGTGGATTTTTCAGCGTCCAGCGATCCCAGGTGCCCTGTAAGCTTTTCGCTCAACAAGGTTCGGGCAAAGTTCACGGGGTTTTTCAGATCCTCGAAGACTGAGACCAACGCCTGCCTGGCGGCATTGCTTTTGAGCAGGCAAGCGCGAAACGTTTTGCGTTGTTCGGCGGATCCCTCGACTAGCCAGCCAGGCAGCTTGCTCTGGATGAAACTTGCGTGAGCAGATAGGGCCGCAGGGGCAGGTGCGGGGGCTGTATTGTGTAAAGTCGAATCGTTCAAGGGCGCTCCGTGGCTCTGGATAAGCCAGTCTGATAATTGAAGCGCCAGATTACTCGCGGGTTTTTTGCTTGAAGAATCTCTATGTAGTGACCTTTGCCCAGCGAAATGTGCTGTATCGGTCAGGGGGGCAGGCCTGAGGGTAAAAGCCGACCGCTGTTGTCGGAATTGGTTATTTTTTGTGCTATATTCCGCGCCCGCGATTTTTCATCTCAACACCGGTCATCGTCATGCAAACAGCCAAGCCGTTATTTGACTATCCCAAGTACTGGGCCGAATGTTTCGGTCCAGCGCCATTCCTGCCGATGAGCAGGGAGGAGATGGATCAGCTTGGCTGGGATTCATGCGACATCATCATCGTCACCGGTGATGCGTACGTTGACCATCCGTCGTTCGGCATGGCAATCATTGGCCGGCTGCTGGAGTCGCAAGGCTTCCGCGTCGGGATCATTGCCCAGCCAGACTGGCAGTCCAAAGACGACTTCATGAAGCTCGGCGAGCCGAACCTGTTCTTCGGTGTCGCGGCCGGCAACATGGACTCGATGATCAACCGCTACACCGCCGACAAGAAAATCCGCTCCGATGACGCCTATACCCCTGGCGGCATGGCGGGCAAACGTCCGGATCGCGCGAGCCTGGTTTACAGCCAGCGTTGCAAGGAAGCCTACAAGAACGTGCCGATCGTTCTTGGTGGCATCGAAGCCTCCCTGCGTCGCATCGCCCACTACGATTACTGGCAGGACCGGGTTCGCAACTCGATCCTGATCGACGCCTGCGCCGACATCCTGCTCTACGGCAACGCCGAGCGTGCGATCGTCGAAGTTGCCCAGCGTCTGTCCTACGGTCACAAGATCGAAGACATCACCGACGTGCGCGGTACCGCGTTCATCCGTCGCGATACCCCGAAAGACTGGTACGAAATCGATTCCACGCGTATTGACCGTCCGGGCAAGATCGACAAGATCATCAACCCGTACGTGAACACCCAGGACACCCAGGCCTGTGCGATCGAGCAGGAAAAGGGCCCGGTTGAAGACCCGAGCGAAGCCAAGGTCGTGCAGATCCTGGCGAGTCCGAAGATGACTCGCGACAAGACCGTGATTCGTCTGCCATCGGTTGAGAAAGTCCGCGGTGACGCGGTTCTTTATGCTCACGCCAACCGCGTGCTTCACCTGGAAACCAACCCGGGCAACGCCCGTGCGCTGGTGCAAAAGCACGGCGAAGTCGACGTCTGGTTCAACCCGCCTCCGATTCCGATGACCACCGAAGAAATGGACTACGTGTTCGGCATGCCCTATGCGCGCATTCCGCACCCGGCGTACGGCAAGGAAAAGATCCCTGCCTACGACATGATCCGCTTCTCGGTGAACATCATGCGTGGCTGCTTCGGCGGCTGCACCTTCTGCTCGATCACCGAGCACGAAGGCCGGATCATCCAGAACCGTTCCGAAGAGTCGATCATTCGCGAAATCGAAGAGATCCGCGACAAGGTCCCCGGATTCACCGGTGTCATTTCCGACCTCGGCGGCCCGACCGCGAACATGTACCGCATCGCCTGCAAGACCCCGGAAATCGAATCCGCGTGCCGCAAGCCTTCGTGCGTGTTCCCCGGCATTTGCCCGAACCTGAACACCGATCACTCGTCGCTGATTCAGCTGTACCGCAGCGCCCGTGCCTTGCCGGGTGTGAAGAAGATCCTGATCGCTTCCGGTCTGCGCTACGACCTCGCAGTCGAGTCACCGGAATACGTCAAAGAGCTGGTGACCCACCACGTCGGTGGTTACCTGAAGATCGCCCCGGAACACACCGAGGAAGGTCCGCTCAATCAGATGATGAAACCGGGCATCGGCAGCTATGACAAGTTCAAGCGCATGTTCGAGAAGTACTCCAAGGAAGCCGGGAAAGAGCAGTACCTGATTCCGTACTTCATCGCCGCTCACCCGGGTACCACCGACGAAGACATGATGAACCTGGCCCTGTGGCTCAAGGGCAACGGCTTCCGTGCCGACCAGGTGCAGGCGTTCTACCCGTCACCGATGGCCACCGCTACTGCGATGTACCACTCGGGCAAGAACCCGCTGCGCAAAGTCACTTACAAGAGTGACGCCGTGACCATCGTCAAGAGCGAAGAGCAGCGTCGTCTGCACAAGGCGTTCTTGCGTTATCACGACCCTAAAGGCTGGCCGATGCTGCGTGAAGCGCTGACCCGCATGGGCCGCGCCGACCTGATCGGGCCGGGCAAGAACCAGTTGATCCCGCTGCATCAGCCGGCGACCGACAGCTACCAGAGCGCCCGTCGCAAGAACTCGACGCCGGCTGGCAGCCACAAAGTTGCGGGTGAGAAGACCACCAAGATCCTGACCCAGCACACTGGCTTGCCACCGCGCGCCAGCGATGGCGGCAACCCGTGGGACAAGCGTGAACAGGCCAAGGCTGCGGCATTCGCCCGCAACCAGCAGGCGGCCAAGGATCGCAAGGATGCGGCCAAAGGCAAGGGGCCCAAACCGGCCCGCAAACCAGTCGTGCCGCGTTAATCTGCCCGCGATATCGCAAAACGCCAGCCTGAGTGCTGGCGTTTTGTTTTCTAGCGACTGTGCGGCCCGTTTGCTAAGGTGACGCTCGCTTCAATGGCTGACCGGAAAATCGATTTCCCGTGCAACGCCAACCCTGTGGAAGACGGAAGTCGCCTGCACAGGCATTAAAGATTTAACCCGCGATCTTCAAGGACGATTCACATGAGCAACCCCTTACCGGGTATCGGCATGGACTACAGCCCCTCCCAGTTCATGGCCCGCCAACGCATCGAAAGCCAGATCAACCTGCCACGCCTGTTCGCCGCCATCGACGCCGACCCCGGAATCGTTGGCGCGGGCGTGGTGTACATCGATGCCGAATTCAACGTAGTGACCCTGCGCGAGTTCAAGCCGATTTGTAGTATCAGGCCCAAGCGAATCATTTTGCGCGAGGCGCAGAAGTACATTGCGCCTGCTCAATTCGCCCAGCAGGTGCGGGACAATCCGCGTGAATCGCGCCTGGTGGGTGAGGCAGTCAACACCAGCTTATCGTGCGTGGGTGCAGTGATCGGCTGGATCGTAGTGCTCAGTGGTTCAGTGGCTATTCCGTTTTCGGCAGGGGCAAGTACGGTGGTCGCTGCGCTCGGTTATACCGCTGCGGCTGCCAGCTCAGTGCAGTGTTTTGCCAGCGGCTATCGGACCCGCAATGAGATCGTCAACCCTGCCCGTAACGATGAGCTCGACAGCGAAGAGTGGTACCAGTACACCATGATTGCGCTGGATGCTGCGTCCTTGGTCGGGGTAGGCGCATCCGCGCTGACAACACTCAAACTGGTCAGGCTGAATAAGGCCACGACCGGGAAAAGTGTCAGGGAAGTGCTCAGGGGGCTGAATCGACAGGAACGCGCCAAACTGACCAAAGAACTATTGAGCATCAACGACCCGCGTTTGACGTCGAAGATGATCAAGTTGAAGCAGTTGTCGGGTGAATTGCCCAAGCGTTTCACACCCACCGAGGTCAAGCATGCAACGGTCACTCAGATAAAAGACGCCTTGGGCGCCGCTATCGGTTTTACCGGCAGTGCAATTTCGGGGAATGTCCGCACCATTGCCGTAGGCCTGTACGAAGAGGCTGAGCAATGAATGAGCTGCCCAGCATTCGCCATTTTCTATCGAAGTATTTCCCGGTCTTCATTGGGGCAATATTCGCGTCAATTTTTACCCTGGTCTTTGCGGTGCCTTTGTTTTTCGAAAGCTATTTTCGAAACCTTCCGTTGGCTGACAACGCCAAGTACTCTTTTTTCGGGGGGATCGCGCTGACCCTCATCGTCGTGCACTGCCATTTCATGGTCGCGCGCGGTCGCCCGCAATGGGTGCGGCCTCTGGTTGTGCTCCTGGCCCTTTGTTTTCTTGGGGTATTGCCTACCATTGCATATGAGGTGCATCCCCTGGTTTATGCTGTGACGTTGCTGTTCCCACTGCTGGCGCTATTGCTGCTCAACAGCAAACGTCACCGCGAGATGCGCCAGAAGCTGCTTGAAGTACGTCACTTGCGCCAAGCTTTTATTGCAAAGCACAAAGCCCGTTAGTTGGATAGATTCAGCACCCGCGCCTCACACGTGCGCCACAAATATGTGCAGCCCTCGCACTATAACCGCAGCTGCGGCGCCGTTTTGGTGCTGTACTGCACCGGGTCTGTTGATAAAGCGCAATGACCGCCGCTCTGGCATAAGTCTTGCGCCGCTTTCGATAACGTCCAGGCTCGCAGGAGGCACGCCGTGTCGATTCATGTCGCATTGCATCACGTCACGCATTACCGATACGACCGCGCCGTCGAACTCGGTCCGCAGATCGTTCGCTTGCGCCCGGCTGCCCACAGCCGCACGCGGATATTGTCCTATGCGCTGAAAGTCTCTCCCGAGCAGCACTTCATTAACTGGCAGCAGGACCCCCAGGGCAATTACCTAGCGCGGTTGGTGTTCCCGGAGAAAACCCAAGAGCTGCGCATTGAAGTCGATCTGCTGGCGGAGATGGCAGTCTTCAATCCGTTCGACTTCTTCCTCGAGCCCTACGCGGAAAAGATTCCTTTTGCCTACGCCGCGGATGAGCGCAAGGAGCTGGCGCCGTATCTGGAAACCTTGCCCCTGACGCCGAAATTCAAGGCGTATCTGGATGGCATCGACCGAACGCCGCTGCCCAGTGTGGATTTTCTGGTCGCACTTAATCAGCGCTTGAGCGAGGACATTGGCTACCTGATCCGCATGGAGCCGGGCGTGCAAACGCCCGAACATACCCTCGAACATGCCTCTGGTTCCTGCCGCGACTCGGCGTGGTTGCTGGTGCAGCTGTTGCGCAACCTCGGCCTGGCGGCGCGTTTCGTCTCCGGCTACCTGATTCAACTGACCGCCGACGTCAAAAGCCTCGACGGCCCGTCGGGCACTGACGTGGACTTCACCGACCTGCATGCCTGGTGTGAAGTCTATTTGCCCGGTGCTGGCTGGATCGGCCTGGACGCGACGTCAGGGCTGTTTGCCGGGGAAGGACACATTCCGTTGGCCTGTAGTCCCGATCCGGGCTCTGCGGCACCAATCAGTGGCTTGGTTGAACCGTGCGAGTGCGAATTCACTCACGAAATGTCGGTGGAACGGATTTGGGAAGCACCACGGGTAACAAAGCCCTACACCGAAGACCAGTGGCTGGCGATCCAGGCGTTGGGACGGCAGATCGATGCAGACCTGCTGGAAGGTGACGTACGCCTGACCATGGGCGGCGAACCGACGTTTGTTTCCATCGACGATCCAGACGGCGCCGAGTGGAACACGGCGGCACTGGGGCCAGACAAGCGGCGTCTGTCCGCCGAACTGTTCCAGCGCATGCGCAAGCACTACGCGCCCAATGGTCTGGTGCATTTCGGCCAGGGCAAGTGGTACCCCGGCGAGCAATTGCCGCGCTGGTCGCTGAACTGCTACTGGCGCCGCGACAATGTACCGATCTGGCGCAACAGCGCGCTGATTGCCGATGAGCAGCAAGGCTACGGTGCCGATGGCGAGTTGGCCGGGCGTTTTCTGGCGAGTGTCGCTGAGCGTCTGAAAATTCCGACACGTTTTGTGTTTCCAGCCTACGAAGACAATTTCTATTACCTCTGGCGCGAAGGCACTTTGCCGCAGAACGTCAGCGCCGAAGACTCGCGTCTGGAAGAGCCGCTGGAGCGGGCGCGCCTGCGCAAAGTCTTCAGCCAGGGCCTGGACAAGGTCATCGGCCAGGTCCTGCCGCTGGCGCGCACCGCCAAGGGTGATCAGTGGCAAAGCGGCCGCTGGTATCTGCGCGATGAGCATTGCCGACTGGTGCCGGGGGATTCGCCGCTGGGCTATCGCTTGCCGCTCGGCTCGCAGCCTTGGGTGAAAGCGGCGGAATACCCGTTCATTCATCCTGTGGACCCGAATCAGGATTTCCCTGCACTGCCCGACACTGCGCAACTTCAGCGCCAAGGCGAGCCTGCGGTGGCTGATGAACGCACGCCAAAGATCGACGAATCCGCCGATTGGCTGACCCGCACCGCGTTCTGCGCGGAGGCGCGAGAAGGCCGGTTGTACCTGTTCATGCCGCCGCTGGAGCGGGTCGAGGATTATCTGGAACTGGTCAGCGCCATCGAAGCCACCGCCGAGGAATTGCATTGCCCGGTGTTGCTGGAAGGCTATGAACCGCCGAGCGATCCGCGCCTGAGCAACTTCCGGATCACCCCCGATCCGGGTGTGATCGAGGTCAACGTGCAGCCGTCCGCCACATGGGATGAACTGGTCGAGCGCACCGAATTTCTGTACGAAGAAGCGCGCCAGACCCGACTGACCACCGAGAAATTCATGATCGACGGCCGGCACACCGGCACCGGCGGCGGTAACCATTTCGTACTGGGTGGCGCGACACCGGCTGACTCACCGTTTCTACGCCGCCCCGATCTGCTGCGCAGCCTGATCAGCTACTGGCATAACCACCCGTCCTTGTCCTACCTGTTTTCCGGATTATTCATCGGCCCGACGTCCCAGGCACCACGGGTTGATGAAGCGCGTAATGATGCGCTGTATGAATTGGAAATCGCCTTTGCCCAGATGCCTGAGCCGGGTGAGGAGTGCGCGCCGTGGCGGGTGGATCGGCTGCTGCGCAACCTGCTGATCGACGTGACCGGCAACACACACCGCGCCGAGTTCTGCATCGACAAGCTTTATTCACCGGATGGCGCGACGGGACGCCTGGGGTTGCTCGAATTACGCGCCTTTGAGATGCCGCCCCATGCGCGCATGAGCCTGGCACAACAGTTGTTGCTGCGGGCGCTGGTGGCTCGATTCTGGCGCGAACCTTATGCACCGCCGAAACTGGCACGCTGGGGCACGGAGCTGCACGATCGATTCCTGTTGCCCCACTTTATCGAACAGGATTTCGCCGACGTCATCGTCGACCTCAATGCCGCCGGTTATCCGGTGCGCGCCGAGTGGTTTGCGGCGCATCTTGAGTTTCGTTTTCCCAAGGTCGGCGATTACGCGGTCAGCGGGATCGAACTGGAATTACGTCAAGCGCTGGAGCCCTGGCATGTGCTGGGCGAAGAGGGCGCGGTCGGCGGCACGGTGCGTTATGTGGATTCGTCGCTGGAACGCTTGCAGGTCAAGCTCACGGGCCTGCCACCACAGCGTTACGTGCTGACCTGCAATGGCATTCCGGTGCCATTGCAACCCACCGGGCGGGTCGGCGAGTTTGTCGCTGGGGTGCGTTTTCGCGCCTGGCAACCGGCCAACTGCCTGCAACCGACTATCCCGGTCCATGCGCCGTTGGTGTTCGACCTGCTCGACACCTGGATGCAGCGCTCGCTGGGTGGTTGTCAGTACCACGTTGCCCATCCGGGCGGGCGCAACTACGACAGCTTGCCGGTGAACGCCAATGAGGCGGAGAGCCGTCGAATGGCGCGTTTTTTCCGCATCGGACATACGCCGGGGAAACTTCCTATACCCAATATGGAAATTAACGACGAGCTACCGATGACTCTCGATTTACGACGTTTCTAAACCGTACGCGACGCTCGGATTTTTCGTATATCCGGGCGTCATGAGCCTGCGTTAGTCTGACCGTTCCTAGCTGTCTGCCGAGCTTTCCATGCCTGACCTGCTTGACCGCTACCCGCTGACGGCGGGCACTTATCACGAACTGCTCGACGACAGCGGCGCGGTGCGCCCGCATTGGCGCCGGTTGTTCGATCAATTGCAGCGCAGCACGCCAACACAATTGGTGCAGCGTCAGGCGCTGCTGACTCGGCAGATCCAGGAAAACGGCGTGACCTATAACGTCTACGCCGATCCCAAGGGGGCGGATCGACCTTGGGAACTCGATCTGCTGCCGCACGTGATTGCGGCTGATGAATGGCAACAGTTATCGGCCGGAATCGCCCAGCGGGCACGCTTGCTCAATGCTGTGCTGGCAGATTTGTACGGCCCGCAACGACTGATCGCTGAGGGTCTGCTGCCTGCTGAACTGGTCTTCGGTCACAACAATTTCCTCTGGCCCTGTCAGGGCATTACGCCCCCCGACGGGGCTTTTCTGCATCTGTACGCCGTGGATCTGGCGCGTACGCCTGACGGCCGCTGGTGGGTCACGGCGGATCGGACGCAAGCGCCATCCGGTGCCGGTTATGCGCTGGAAAACCGCACCATCGTGTCCCGGGCCTTTCCCGAGCTGTACCGCGACCTGAAAGTGCAGCACCTGGCCGGGTTCTTTCGCACGCTTCAGGAAACCCTGGCCCGTCAGGCGCCCAGTGATGACGAAGCGCCGCTGATCGTGCTGCTGACGCCGGGACGTTTCAACGAAAGCTATTTCGAGCACCTCTATCTGGCGCGCCAGCTCGGTTATCCGCTGGTAGAGGGCGGCGACCTGACCGTCCGGGATGCCACGGTCTACCTGAAAACCTTGAGCGGATTGCGCCGGGTTCACGCGATCATGCGGCGACTCGACGATGACTTCTGCGATCCGCTGGAGCTGCGCACTGACTCGGCCCTTGGCGTGCCGGGATTGCTGGAAGCGGTACGCCGCGGGCGGGTGCTGGTGGCCAACGCCCTCGGCAGCGGTGTGCTGGAGTCGCCGGGGTTGTTGGGCTTTCTGCCGAGGATCAATCAATTCCTGTTCGGCGAAGAATTGATCCTGCCCTCCATCGCCACCTGGTGGTGCGGTGAAGCGCCGGTGCTGGCCCAGGCCCTGGAAAAATTGCCGGAGTTGTTGATCAAACCGGCTTTTCCGTCGCAGAGCTTTACTCCGGTTTTTGGCCGCGATTTGAGTGAAAAACAGCGTCAGGAGCTGGCTGAGCGCATGCAGGCCCGGCCTTACGCCTATGTCGCGCAAGAATTGGCTCAGCTCTCTCAAGCGCCGATCTGGCAGGCTGAAGACGGTCATCTGCAACCTCGAGCCATTGGCATGCGCGTGTACGCAGTGGCCAGCCGTGAGGGCTATCGGGTTTTGCCCGGCGGCCTTACCCGGGTTGCCGCCGAGGCTGACGCCGAAGTGGTGTCGATGCAACGCGGTGGCGCGAGCAAGGACACCTGGGTGTTGGGCGATCGCCCGCCGAGCGGTGAGCAATGGAAAACCCAGCGCACAATCGGCGTACACGATTTGGTGCGACGGGATCCGTATCTGCCTTCCCGGGTTGTGGAAAACCTGTTCTGGTTCGGCCGTTATTGCGAACGCTGTGATGACAGCGCGCGGCTGCTGCGAATCATGCTGGCGCGGTATGTCGATGGCGATGACCCTCAAGCCCTTGAGGCGGCGGTCGATCTGGGCGAACGGTTGATGTTGTTGCCCGATGAAGGCGAGTTGCCGGAGCGTTTGCTGGCGGCATTGCTCGGCGATGACTGGTCGTTCAGCCTGCGCTCCAACCTGCAGCGTTTGCAGTGGGCGGCCTCGCAGGTTCGCGGCAAGCTCTCACGGGAAAACTGGCAAGCGCTGGTGGAGCTGCAGCGCGAGGCCCTGGAGCTGGAAGCCGAAGCGCCGGATTTCGGCGAGTTGCTGGATTTCCTCAACCGTTTGGTGATGTCCCTGGCGGCGTTATCCGGTTTTGCCCTCGACGACATGACCCGGGACGAAGGCTGGCGCTTCCTGATGATCGGCCGCCGGATCGAACGCCTGCAATTTCTCAGCGCCAGCCTGGCGGCATTTCTGCGCGGTGCCGGTGCTTACGATCAGGCCGGACTGGAGTGGCTGCTGGAGCTGGGCAACAGCAGCATCACCTACCGTTCGCGGTATCTGGCGGTGGCGCAACTGATCCCGGTGCTTGACCTGTTGCTGCTCGACGAGCAGAACCCTCATGCCGTGCTGTTTCAGTTGAAACTGGTGACTCGTACCTTGAAACGCTTGAATGACGACTTCGGCGTGCCTCGCGAAGTGGGGTTGCCGCAGTTGGTGGAACGACTGGCACAGTTCGATCTGGGATGCCTGGAGAACTCGCTGTTCGGCGAAGCCAGCGTGCGGGCAGCCATCGAGGGGCTGGCCGACCTGTTACAAGAGATCGCCGACGCCAGCGGACAAGTGTCGGATCGTCTGGCGTTGCGCCATTTCGCCCACGTCGATGACGTCAGCCAGCGTACGGTGTCCGTCTGATGAGCGCCCATTACCAGATTCTCCACGACACCCATTATCACTATGACAGCCCGGTCTCTCTGGCCCAGCAGCTTGCGCACCTGTGGCCGCGGGCGTGTGCCTGGCAGCGCTGCACCGAGCAGCAACTGCAGATCAGTCCCGACCCGACGAGCCGCCGCGATGAACTGGATGTGTTCGGTAATCCGCTGACCCGATTGGCGTTCGAACGGCCGCATGATGAATTGCTGGTCAATGCCCGGCTCACCGTCGAAGTGCTGGCCCGGCCCGCGCTGGATTTCAATCAATCCCCCGCGTGGGAAGAAACCCGCAACGCGTTGACCTACAGCAGTCAGCCGCTTTCCCCCCAATTGCTGGAAGCGTGTCGTTACCGGTTCGAATCGCCCTACGTGCATTTGAAACGCAACTTCGTCGAGTTTTCCGAAAGCTGTTTTCCACCGGGTCGGCCGCTACTGTTGGGTGTTCAGGCGCTGATGGAGAAGATCTTCAGCGAGTTCACCTTCGATGCCGAGGCGACCCAAGTGGCGACGCCGCTGGTAGAAGTGCTGGAGCGCCGGCGCGGTGTTTGTCAGGACTTCGCTCACCTGATGCTCGCCTGTGTACGCTCCCGTGGGTTGGCGGCGCGGTACATCAGTGGCTACCTGCTGACCCAGCCACCACCGGGCCAGCCGCGACTGATCGGCGCCGATGCGTCACATGCTTGGGTTTCAGTGTTTTGCCCGGTGCTCGGTTGGGTGGATTTCGACCCGACCAACAACGTGCAGCCAGCGCTGGAACACATCACCTTGGCCTGGGGCCGGGATTTTTCCGATGTATCGCCGTTGCGTGGGGTGATTCTGGGTGGCGGCAACCATGATCCGGAAGTCCGCGTCACCGTAATGCCACTGGAGTAATAGAGATCCAATGTGGGAGCGGGCTTGCTCGCGAAAGCGGTCTGTCATTCACATAGATGTTGGATGTGCCGCCGCTTTCGCGAGCAAGCCCGCTCCCACAGAGGGAATGTGCGGTGATTTCTGGGTGGGGCATTTCAGATGGGACTGTGAGGGTCAGCAAAGGAACTGCTGACCCTGGACACAGATCCGGTGGGCCTGATCAGATCATCGGGCCCTGAGGGTCTCAGGCGTCGGGCGCCTGATCTTTCGGTGTTTCAACAGCGTCTTCTGCGGCCACTTCACCTTCTGCATCCGGGTTCAGTGCGGCGGCTTCTTCTTCAGCTGTAGCTTTCTTGCGCTGAAGCTTTTCCTCTTTCTTCTGCTCCTTGGCCAAGTCTCTCTGACGTTTGGCGAAGGAATAATTGGGTTTAGCCATGGGCGATCCTCTGGGGTCGAAGGTGATGTTGAGCGGCGCGTATTCTGCCCTGTATCGATGCCCAGCCGTTAGCTGGGTTTTTGCTCGATCCACTTTGGCACTACTGTCGGCTGCCAGGCATCGAGTTCATCAAGCAGGGTTTGCGGCGATTCGCTCACTTGCAGCATGTCACGGTGCGGTTCGCGAACGAAGCCTTCGCCGACGATATGATCGAGAAAAGACGTCAATTTGCTATAGAAACCGTTCACTTCCAGCAGCCCCAGTGGTTTTCCGTGGTAGCCGAGCTGGCCCCAGGTCCAGACTTCGAACAGTTCTTCCAGCGTGCCCAGGCCGCCGGGCAGGGCGATAAAGGCGTCACTGAGTTCGGCCATCCGCGCCTTGCGTGCGTGCATGCCGTCGACCACTTCCAGACGAGTCAGGCCGCTGTGGCCGATTTCCTTGTCCTTGAGGCTTTGCGGGATGATCCCGATCACTTCACCGCCGGCCGCCAGCGCAGCATCGGCGACGATGCCCATCAGCCCGACCGCGCCGCCGCCATAAATCAGGGTCAGCTTACGCTCGGCCAATGCTCGCCCCAAGGCGACAGCCGCTTCACGATAAGCCGGGTTGGTGCCAGTGCTGGCACCGCAAAATACACAAACGGACGCTAAAGACATGCCTTACTCCATGGTCAGGATGGCCACAGAGTAAAGGCAGGCACACGACGTTCCAAGGTCTACACTTCGCTTTCAGGTGTTTCACAGGTTCCGCTGGCGCCATAGGCGTAGGCGGCGAGCAAACTGCGCAAGAGGCTGTTAAGGGACATGACTGACGCTCCAGATGGGTGAGGACGAGCTGATGATAGGGCCGCCCCAGACGTCTGGCTGGTAGATTGTTTCGATAGGTGTCATAGCCCGAAAGTTGTATACAATTTTTGATTCAGGTCATAGGAACTTGCGAAGTTTTCAGGCAGTCTTCTGTCCACTCGCACTTTTATTAACCCTGCCTTGGAGATTCACCATGTTTGCCAAACTTGTTGCAGTATCCCTGCTGACACTGGCCAGCAGCCAATTGATGGCTGCCGAGTGCAAGGTCACTGTCGACTCGACTGACCAGATGTCCTTCGATACCAAGGAAATCAGCATCGACAAGAGCTGCAAGACGTTCACCGTGGAGCTGAAACACTCCGGCAACCTGCCGAAAAACGTCATGGGCCATAACTGGGTGCTGAGTAAAGAAGCTGACATGCAGCCGATCGCCACCGCGGGCCTGGCAGCAGGCATCGAAAAGAACTACCTGCCGGAAGGTGACGCGCGCATCATCGCCCACACCAAAATCATCGGCGCCAAGGAAACCGACTCGGTGACCTTCGACGTGTCGAAGCTCGATGCTGCCGAGAAGTACGGCTTCTTCTGCTCGTTCCCTGGCCACATCTCGATGATGAAAGGCACTGTTGTCCTGAAGTAAGCGAATCGAACGCCTAAAAAAAGCGTCCACCGGACGCTTTTTTTTTGCCTGACGCTGGACCGCATCATCGTTCTTCGTCGGAACGCCGCCCGGAGCAGGCTCGCTCCCACAGGTACTGCGCAGTCCTTGTGGGAGCGAGCCTGCTCGCGAAGACGTCCGTCCAGGCGCCGCCTCACTTAAGGCGCAAACGGCATCACTCGCTTGTGATGAGTCTTTTTGTAGGTGTCGCAGATGATCTTGAACGCTTCCTCACGCACTGGCTGACCGTGCAAAAACGCGTCGATCTCGGCATAGGTCACGCCGTGGGACGCTTCATCCGGCTTGCCGGGCGACAAGTCTTCAAGGTCCGCCGTCGGGATTTTATCCACCAGCGATTCCGGCGCGCCAAAGCTGCGGGCGATGTCCCGGACCTGGTTTTTCACCAGTCCGCTCAGCGGTGCCAGATCGCAGGCGCCATCACCGAACTTGGTGAAGAAACCCATCACCGCTTCCGCCGCGTGGTCGGTGCCGATCACCAGGCCGTGGGCTGCGCCGGCGATGGTGTACTGGGCGACCATGCGCATCCGCGCCTTGGTGTTGCCGAGCACGAAATCCACCGAGACTGCGTGCTTGCCTTCGAAGGCTGCGACTTCACTGGCCAGGGATTTGACCGCCGGACCGATGTTCACGGTGTGGCGCTCGTCCGGGGCGATGAAATCCACCGAGGCCTGTGCGTCGTGTTCGTCGAACTGGGTTTCGTACGGCAGGCGCACGGCGATGAACTTGTAGCTGTCGTCACCGCTGCGCTCGCGAAGTTCGCGCATGGCACGCTGGGCCAGCAGGCCGGCGGTCAGGGAATCGACGCCGCCGCTGATGCCGAGCACCAGGGTCTTGAGCCCGGAATTGACCAGGCAATCCTGGATGAAGGTTATCCGCCGGGCGACTTCAGCCTCGAGGGTGGCCTGGTCAGCGAACGGCGGCTGGACCTTGAGCTGTTCAGCAATCTCACGCTGTTCGGCTTGCATGAATTCACTCCTTGCTTGATGTGCTGGAAATGGCAGCAGGTACTTTGAAAACGTGTCGCAAATAGGCGACGAAATTCGGGTCTTTGCAGTGAGTCTTGCCAGGCTCATCGGAAATCTTTGCCACGGGCTGGCCGTTGCAGGCGGCCATTTTAAGCACGATGCTCATCGGTTCGACACCCGGAATATCGCACGTCAGGTTGGTGCCGATACCGAAGCTGACATTGATCCGACCGCGCAACGCCCGAAAAATCTCCAGGGATTTGGGCAGCGTCAGGCTATCGGAGAACACCAGCGTCTTGCTCATCGGGTCGATGCCCAGCTTGTGATAGTGCGCGATGGCCTTTTCTGCCCAGAGCACTGGATCACCGGAATCATGGCGCAGGCCGTCAAACAGCTTGGCGAAGTACAGGTCGAAATCGCTGAGAAAGGCATCCGTGGTGATGCAGTCGGTGAGGGCGATCCCTAAAAGGCCACGGTACTCGCGGACCCAGCAATCAAGGGCAGCAATCTGACTGTCGATCAGCCGCGGGCCGAGTTGTTGGTGGGCCATGATCCATTCGTGGGCCATGGTGCCCAACGGTTTCATGTCCAGCTCCCGTGAAAGGTGCACGTTGCTGGTGCCGACAAAACGCCCGGGGAAATCGTGCTTGAGCACGTTCACCACTTCTTCCTGCACGCGGTACGAGAAGCGACGACGAGTGCCGAAATCGGCTACCTGCAATTCGGACAATTCCTCCACGCTGGCGTTGGTGGTGAGCCAGTCGAACTTGCGGTAGAGCTGCTCCCGCGCCTGTTCCAGGACGACTTCACGGTAGCGATAGCGGTTGCGCACCTCGCTAACGATGGACAGCAGCGGCACTTCAAACAGAATCACGTGCAGCCATGGCCCGCGCAGGCGGATGAACAGCTCGCCGTTTTCAATACCGGTATGGACGTAGCGCAGATTGAAGCGGAACAACCCGAGAAAGCGCAGGAAATCCGGCTTCATGAAGCTGATGCGCTCCATGAAACTCAACTGGTCGGCGCTCAGGCTCAACTCAGCGAGGCGCTCGATCTGGAAGCGGATTTCCGCCAGGTACGGGCGCAAATCTTCACTGTTACGGCAACGAAACTCCCATTCGACTTCCACGTTCGGGTAGTTGTGCAGCACCGCCTGCATCATCGTCAGTTTGTAGAAGTCGGTGTCGAGCAGGTTCTGCACGATGCGATCGCCAAACACGCTCTCGCTCATAACGGGGTTCTCCAGGCTGGCCGCGGCCTGTGGCAGCGACGTTGCAGCTGTTTCAATGAATGGGGCTAGTGGCGCATATCAACGGCAGGTATTGCCAGCGTTTTTTTAGGCGCTGGAAATCTTTGTGGGAGCTAGCCTTTGTGGCGAGGGAGCTTGCTCCCGCTCGGCTGCGCAGCAGTCGTCGATTTTAGGGCCGCTCCGCGACTCAACGGGAGCAAGCTCCCTCGCCACAGGTATCGCATGCGGACTTAATGTTGCGGCATCTCCGGGCTGTCGATCTGCTCCAGCATCCACTTCACAAAATCGCGCACCTTCGGCACTTCCGCCGAATGCTCCGGATACGCCAGGTAATAGGCGTCGGTGCTGGGCATCGCGTGCTGCCAGGGTATGACCAGTTTGCCGTCGGCCAATTCCTCTTCCACCAGAAACCGCGGCAACAGCGCCACGCCGCAGCCGACCTGGGCGGCGCGGATGCACATATAAAAGGTTTCGAAACGCGGGCCGTGGTAGCTGTGTTCGGTGTGGTAGCCCTGACTGTCGAACCAGTCATGCCAGGCCTGGGGCCGGGAGGCGTTTTGCAGCAGGACCAGGTCGGTGAGTTGCGTCGGGTCGGTGAACGGCGTGTCCGGCAGGCTGCCCGGTGCGCAGACCGGCACCAGTTCTTCGCCGAACAGCTTCAGGCATTCAGTGCCGGGCCGTGAGCCCTGGCCGAAATAAAACGCCAGGTCGCTGCGACCTTGCAACAGATCATCAGCTTCCTGTTCGCTGCACAGGTCCAGATGGATCGACGGATGGCGCAGGCGCCAGCCTTTCAAGCGTGGCACTAGCCAGCGCGCGCCGAAGGTCGGAGGCGTCGAAACGCGCAGGACTTCGGTTTCACCGCCGTAGGAGCGAAGGTAGTGGGTCGACATCTCGACTTGCGTGAGGATTTTTCTGACCTCCACCAGGTACAAGTCACCGGCCGGAGTCATTTGTAGGCGTCGGCGCACCCGGCGGAACAGCAGGTGCTGCAGCAATTCTTCGAGTTGCGCGACCTGTTTGCTGACAGCGCTCTGGGTCAGGTTCAGCTCTTCAGCCGCCCGGGTGAAGCTCAAATGCCGGGTTACGGCCTCAAAACACTGCAGCGCGGTGATCGACGGCAAGTAGCGTTTATTCAGCATTGGTTGTCCTTTTTCTTGTTTCTTTCTTACCAGCAATTCGCAGCATGAATAAACGGAATGATATCTCTCTTAAAGGTCGTTTGTTGGGTAACGTCGGGAGCGCTAAAACTACAGGCCTCACCAGCCGAATCAATCCGGCTGCACGTTTTCTGTTTTTCGCTTGAGGAGTGACCCATGGTTGCCGCATTGCTTGATCGTCTTGGTGTGAACCCGGCCCTGTACCAGAACGGCAAAGTGCCGGTGCATTCGCCGATCGATGGCAGCCGGATCGCCGCCGTGAACTGGGAAGGCGCCGCTGAAGTCGAGCAGCACATCAGTCGTGCAGATCATGCGTTCGAATTGTGGCGCAAGGTCCCGGCGCCGCGCCGTGGCGAACTGGTTCGCCAACTGGGCGATATCCTGCGCGAATACAAGGCCGACCTCGGCGAGCTGGTGTCCTGGGAAGCCGGCAAGATCACTCAGGAAGGCCTGGGTGAAGTTCAGGAAATGATCGACATCTGCGATTTCGCCGTCGGCCTGTCCCGTCAGCTGTACGGTTTGACCATCGCTTCCGAGCGTCCGGGCCACCACATGCGCGAAACCTGGCACCCGCTGGGCGTCGTTGGCGTGATCAGCGCGTTCAACTTCCCGGTTGCGGTCTGGGCCTGGAACACCGCGCTGGCGCTGGTTTGCGGTAACCCGGTGATCTGGAAGCCATCGGAGAAAACTCCACTGACCGCACTGGCCTGCCAGGCACTGTTCGACCGTGTATTGAAGAATTTCAGCGACGCGCCGCCGCACCTGAGTCAGGTCATCATCGGCGGTCGCGATGCTGGCGAAGCCCTGGTCGATGACCCGCGTGTCGCGCTGATCAGCGCCACCGGCAGCACCCGCATGGGGCGTGAAGTGGCGCCGAAAATCGCCGCACGTTTCGCTCGCAGCATTTTGGAACTGGGCGGCAACAACGCGATGATCCTCGGCCCAAGCGCCGACCTGGACATGGCCGTACGAGCCATCCTGTTCAGCGCCGTCGGCACTGCCGGTCAGCGTTGCACCACGTTGCGTCGCCTGATTGCCCATGAATCGGTGAAAGAAGAAATCGTCACCCGCCTGAAAGCCGCGTACTCCAAAGTGCGTATCGGCAATCCACTGGAAGGCAATCTGATCGGTCCGCTGATCGACAAACACAGCTTCGAAAACATGCAGGACGCGCTTGAGCAGGCCTTGAGCGAAGGCGGCCGGGTGTTCGGCGGCAAGCGCCAGCTGGAAGACAAATTCCCCAACGCTTATTACGTCTCGCCGGCCATCGTTGAAATGCCGGAGCAGAGCGACGTGGTCTGCAACGAAACCTTCGCGCCGATTCTGTACGTGGTCGGTTACAAGGATTTCGACGAAGCGCTGCGCCTGAACAACGCCGTGCCACAAGGCCTTTCGTCGTGCATCTTCACCACTGACGTGCGTGAAGCCGAACAGTTCATGTCGGCGGTGGGCAGCGACTGCGGCATCGCCAACGTCAACATCGGCCCGAGCGGCGCGGAAATCGGCGGGGCGTTTGGCGGTGAGAAAGAAACGGGCGGTGGTCGTGAGTCCGGTTCCGATGCATGGCGCGGCTACATGCGCCGTCAGACCAACACCGTGAACTACTCGCTGGAGTTGCCGTTGGCTCAGGGCATTACCTTCGACTGATGGACCGTGGAGCTTTTTGTTGTTGATCGTTCCCACGCAGAGCGTGGGAACGATCGGGTTGGTTAGGTTTCATTTTCGGAGTCTGGCAATGCCGTTACGCGAAGAGTGTCTGTGGGAAAAGCTGACGCCGCAAAGGCCTGACAACGCGGCGCTCAAGGGGGAGGTGACGGTGGATGTCTGCGTCATCGGCGCCGGTTTTACCGGTCTGTCGGCGGCGGTGCATCTGCTGGAAAAAGGCAAAAGCGTCTGTGTGCTGGAAGCCCATCGCGCCGGTCATGGCGGATCGGGGCGCAACGTCGGGCTGGTCAACGCCGGGATGTGGATTCCACCGGACGAGATCGAAGCCGGATTTGGCGAAGCGGTCGGCAGTCAGCTCAATCGCATGCTCGGTGCGGCACCGTCCCTGGTGTTCAGCCTTGTGGACAAGTACAACATCGATTGCCAACTGCGTCGCGAAGGCACGCTGCACATGGCGCACAACGCCCGTGGCGAAGCGGACTTGCGCAGTCGTGAAGAACAATGGAAACGTCGCGGCGCGCCGGTGGAACTGCTGACCGGTCAAGCCTGCGAACAAGCAACGGGGACCAAAAAGATCGCCGCTGCGCTGCTCGATCGTCGAGCCGGCACGATCAACCCAATGGCTTACACGACGGGGCTGGCCAAAGCGGCCATCGGTCTGGGCGGTCAGTTGTTCGATCATTCCCCGGTAACCCGGCTCGAACGCCAGGGCCAGCGCTGGTCGGTACAAACCGCTCAGGGTTCGGTGCTTGCCGAGCAAGTCGTGATTGCCTCCAACGCCTACACCGAAGGTGACTGGACGGAATTGCGGCGTAACTTCTTCCCCGGCTATTACTATCAAGTGGCCTCGGTCCCACTGACCGAAGAGGCGGCGCAGCAAATTCTCCCCGGTGGCCAGGGTTCCTGGGACACCCGCCAGGTTCTCAGCAGTGTTCGTCGCGACAAGGACGGTCGTCTGCTGCTCGGCAGTCTCGGTAATGGCAATCAGAAACCAACCTGGTTTCTCAAAGCCTGGGCCGATCGGGTTCAGCAGCACTATTTCCCTTACCTCAAACCGGTGGAATGGGAGTGCACCTGGACCGGTTGCATTGCCTTTACCCCCGATCATTTGATGCGTTTGTTCGAGCCGGCGCCCGGTTTAGTGGCAGTCACCGGTTACAACGGCCGGGGCGTCACGACTGGCACTGTCGTCGGCAAAGCCTTTGCCGATTATCTGTGTAACGGAAATCCTCAGGCGCTGCCGATTCCCTTCGCGCCCATGCAGCCATTGGCGGGCGTGGGATTGCGCAGCTGCCTGTACGAGGCCGGATTCTCGCTGTATCACGCAGGCCAGTGCTTGCGGATCGTTATTTGATTGTTGAAATTTGTTGCTGAAAGCGGCGCTTTTTCGCGCAGCGGCTAGCCTGTAAAAGGTGCGGGTTGTAGCAGTTCCGCACCAGCAGTGTGCACTTCGGTGACGCACGTTGTTACAGGCTGGTTGCACGTCGTTTGGCGCCGCGGTTGCAATGATGGCGCGCTCGGGTTGCGCCTTTAAAAATAAATGGTTTCACCTTCCGCGGTTTAGACGGTTGCACGCCCAATGAAAATGGGATCGAAACAGTCGAAATAACAATAAAGCAGCGACTTTTTTCAGAATAAAAAACCGATGGCACGGCCCTTGCTCTGAGCATTCAGGAAGTCGCAGTGCCAACTAAAAAAAACCCTTGGAGCACCACCTCATGTCCCAGACGTTTTACAAAAAAGGCTTTTTGGCCCTCGCAGTGGCAACTGCGTTGGGTGTTTCTGCGTTTGCACAGGCTGATGTGAAAATCGGTGTGGCGGGACCGATGACAGGCGCCAACGCGGCATTTGGCGAGCAGTACATGAAGGGTGCACAGGCTGCGGCCGATGCGGTCAACGCAGCGGGCGGCGTAAACGGGGAAAAAATCGTACTGGTCAAAGGCGATGACGCCTGCGAACCGAAACAGGCTGTGACGGTCGCCAAGGACCTGACCAACCAGAAAGTCGCTGGGGTAGTCGGTCACTTCTGCTCCTCCTCGACCATCCCGGCTTCGGAGATCTACGACGAAGCGGGCATCATCGCGATCACTCCAGGTTCCACCAACCCGGCCGTTACCGAGCGTGGCCTGAGCGCCATGTTCCGTATGTGCGGGCGTGACGACCAGCAAGGCATCGTGGCCGGTGATTACATCGTCGATGTGCTCAAGGGCAAAAAAGTCGTTGTCCTGCATGACAAGGACACCTACGGCCAAGGCCTGGCGGACGCTACCAAGGCCCAGCTGGAAAAACGCGGCGTGAAGCCGGTGCTGTACGAAGGCCTGACCCGTGGTGAAAAAGACTTCAGCACCATCGTGACCAAAATCCGCGGCGCTGGTGCCGACGTCGTCTACTTCGGTGGTCTGCACCCGGAAGCCGGTCCTCTGGTTCGTCAACTTCGTGAACAAGGCCTCAAAGACGTCAAGTTCATGTCCGATGATGGCATCGTGACCGATGAACTGGTGACCACTGCTGGCGGTCCGCAATTCGTCGACGGCGTGCTGATGACTTTCGGCGCCGACCCACGACTGCTGCCAGACAGCAAGACCGTTGTGGACGAGTTCCGCAAGAAAGGCACCGAGCCTGAAGGCTACACCCTGTACGCCTACGCTTCGGTTCAGACCCTGGCCGCTGCTTTCAATGGCGCCAAGTCCAACAAGGGCGAAGAGGCTGCCGCGTGGCTGAAGAAGAACCCGGTCAAAACCGTGATGGGCGAGAAGACCTGGGACGCCAAGGGCGACCTGAAAGTCTCCGACTACGTGGTTTACCAGTGGGACAAGGACGGCAAATACCACCAACTGGAAAAACAGAAGTGATATGAACTGCTGATGGCTCGGCCCCTTTTGCGCCGAGCCGTCAATCAACATGTCCGTGCAGTACCTGTCTTTTCTCGTAGAGCTGCACACAACCGTGTTGCGCCGGTGGCTGAACCCCGGTCCGTCGCATCCGGCTTCTGTGCAGTCTCTCAAATGCGTGAGATTGCGTTATGGATGGTATTTTCCTGCAGCAACTGGTCAACGGCCTGACCCTCGGGTCGGTCTATGGCCTGATCGCCATCGGCTACACAATGGTCTATGGCATCATCGGCATGATCAACTTCGCCCACGGCGAGGTTTACATGATCTCTGCTTACCTCGCGGCGATCAGTCTGGCTCTGCTGGCATACTTCGGTATTGAATCCTTCCCACTGCTGATGCTTGGCACACTGATCTTCACCATCATCGTCACGGCGGTGTATGGCTGGGTCATCGAACGGGTGGCCTATAAACCCCTGCGTAACTCCACCCGACTGGCACCGCTGATCAGCGCCATCGGTATTTCGCTGATCCTGCAAAACTATGCACAGATCGCCCAGGGCGCGAAGCAACAAGGGGTTCCTACCTTGCTCACGGGGGCCTGGCGCGTCGAGGTCGGTACAGGTTTTGTGCAGTTGACCTACACCAAGATCTTCATTCTGGTCGCAGCGTTTGCCGGGATGGCCCTGCTGACCTATGTCATCAAGTACACCAAGCTCGGCCGCATGTGCCGCGCCACCCAGCAAGATCGCAAGATGGCCTCGATTCTGGGGATCAACACCGATCGGGTGATTTCCTACGTGTTCATCATCGGTGCAGCGATGGCGGCCCTGGCCGGCGTGCTGATCACCATGAACTACGGCACATTCGACTTCTACGCGGGCTTCATCATCGGGATCAAAGCGTTCACTGCCGCGGTACTCGGCGGGATCGGCTCATTACCTGGCGCCATGCTCGGCGGGATCATTCTGGGGATTTCCGAATCGCTGTTCTCTGGTCTGGTGAACTCGGACTACAAAGACGTTTTCAGCTTCTCGCTGCTCGTTCTCGTTCTGGTCTTTCGGCCCCAAGGCCTGCTCGGCCGTCCTCTTGTGTCGAAGGTGTAAGCGATGTCTTCAACCACTAAAAAAACCATTGATCTCAAAAGAAGCCTGGTTGACGCGATTCTTGCCGGACTTGTCGCCCTGATTGTGTTCGGCCCGATTGTCGGCGTGGTCCTCGACGGCTACGGCTTCAATCTGGAAACGACCCGGGTGGCATGGATCGTCGCCATCGTCATGGCCGGCCGCTTTGCCTTGAGCCTGTTCCTGCAAACTCCCAAGGGCCTGAGAATTCTCGAAGGCTTTGAAAGCACCGGCTCCGGGGTTCATGTACTGCCGCCTGATTACAAAACCCGGTTGCGCTGGATCATCCCTCTGGTGATCGTCATTGCCGTGGTGTTCCCGTTCTTCTCCAACTCCTACCTGCTGGGCGTGGTCATCCTCGGGCTGATTTACGTACTGCTGGGCCTGGGGCTGAACATCGTGGTCGGCCTGGCCGGTCTGCTCGACCTGGGTTACGTGGCGTTCTACGCCATCGGTGCCTACGGCCTGGCGCTCGGTTACCAATACCTCGGTCTGGGCTTCTGGACGGTGCTGCCGCTGGCGGCGATCACCGCGGGCCTTGCCGGTTGCATCCTCGGTTTTCCGGTGCTGCGCCTGCACGGTGACTACCTGGCGATCGTGACTCTGGGCTTCGGTGAAATCATCCGCTTGATCCTCAATAACTGGCTGTCCCTGACCGGCGGCCCGAATGGCATGGCCGCTCCATTGCCAACCTTCTTCGGCATCGAGTTCGGCAAGAGGGCGAAAGAGGGCGGGGTGCCGTTCCATGAGTTCTTTGGCATCGCCTACAACCCGGACGTGAAGTATTACTTCATCTACGCGGTGTTGTTCCTGGTGGTCTTGGCCGTGTTGCACATCAAGCACCGCTTGACTCGCATGCCGGTTGGTCGCGCCTGGGAAGCCTTGCGTGAAGACGAAATCGCTTGCCGCTCCATGGGCCTGAACCACGTACTGGTCAAGCTTTCGGCGTTCACCATCGGTGCCTCGACGGCCGGTCTGGCTGGCGTGTTCTTCGCCACCTATCAAGGTTTCGTCAACCCGACCTCGTTCACCTTCTTCGAATCGGCATTGATCCTTGCCATTGTGGTACTCGGCGGGATGGGCTCGACCATCGGTGTGGTGATTGCGGCCTTCGTGCTGACCGTCGCCCCGGAACTGCTGCGGGGGTTTGCTGAATATCGCGTGCTGCTGTTCGGCATCCTGATGGTGTTGATGATGATCTGGCGACCGCGCGGCCTGATTCGGATCAGCCGTACCGGTGTGACCCCGCGTAAAGGAGTAGCGCCATGAGCGAAGTCGTACTCTCGGTCGAGAAGCTGATGATGCACTTCGGCGGCATCAAGGCGTTGAACGATGTCAGCCTGAAGGTCAAGCGCAACTCGATCTTCGCCCTGATCGGCCCCAACGGCGCTGGCAAGACCACCGTGTTCAACTGCCTGACCGGGTTCTACAAGGCCTCGGGCGGCAAGATCGAACTCAACATCCGCGGCGAGCAGACCAACGTCATCAAGCTGCTGGGTGAATCGTTCAAACCGGTCGATTTCGTTTCGCCGAAATCCTTCGCCAGCCGGATGTTCTACAAGATGTTCGGCGGCACCCACCTGGTGAACCGGGCCGGCCTGGCGCGGACGTTCCAGAACATTCGCCTGTTCAAGGAAATGTCGGTGCTGGAAAACCTGCTGGTCGCCCAGCACATGTGGGTCAACCGCAACCTGCTGGCCGGGATCCTCAACACCAAGGGCTACCGCAAGGCCGAAAGCGATGCGCTGGACCATGCGTTCTACTGGCTGGAAGTGGTGGACCTGGTGGACTGCGCCAACCGTCTGGCCGGTGAGCTGTCCTACGGTCAACAACGTCGTCTGGAAATCGCCCGGGCCATGTGCACCCGGCCGCAGATCATCTGCCTCGACGAACCGGCCGCCGGCCTCAACCCTCAGGAAACCGAAGCGCTGAGCGCGATGATCCGGCTGCTGCGCGACGAGCACGATCTGACCGTGGTGCTGATCGAACACGACATGGGCATGGTAATGAGCATTTCCGACCACATCGTGGTGCTGGACCACGGCATCGTCATCGCCGAGGGCGGACCTGATGCGATTCGTAACGATCCGAAAGTGATTGCGGCCTACCTGGGCGCCGATGAAGAGGAAGTGGTGCTATGAGCCAACCCATCCTCGAACTGAAGGATCTGGATGTGTTTTACGGGCCGATCCAGGCCCTGAAGAATGTCTCGCTGCACATAAATGAAGGAGAAACCGTCAGCCTGATCGGCTCCAACGGCGCCGGCAAGTCGACGCTGCTGATGTCGATTTTCGGTCAGCCACGGGCGGCGGACGGGCAGATCATCTATCAGGGTGTGGATATCACCCACAAGTCGTCCCACTACATCGCCTCCAACGGCATCGCTCAATCGCCGGAAGGCCGGCGGGTGTTCCCTGACATGACTGTCGAGGAAAACCTGCAAATGGGCACCATTCCTATCGGTGACAAGTACGCCAAGGAAGACATGCAACGGATGTTCGAGTTGTTTCCGCGACTCGAAGAGCGGCGCAATCAGCGGGCGATGACCATGTCCGGCGGCGAGCAGCAAATGCTCGCCATCGCACGAGCGTTGATGAGCCGGCCGAAACTGCTGTTGCTTGACGAGCCGAGCCTGGGTCTGGCGCCGATTGTGGTGAAACAGATCTTCGCGACCCTGCGGGAGCTGGCGAAAACCGGCATGACCATCTTCCTGGTGGAGCAGAACGCCAACCACGCCCTCAAACTGTCCGATCGGGCGTACGTGATGGTTAACGGCGAGATCCGCCTCACGGGCACCGGCAAGGAGCTGCTGGTTAACGAGGAAGTGCGCAACGCCTATCTCGGCGGGCACTGAGTTCGCTGTTGTAGCACCAAGCCCCGGCGCGCAATCGCCGGGGCTTTTTTACACCTTCAAAACATCACAAATCAATGTGGGAGTGAGCCTGCTCGCGATAGCGGTGGATCAGTCACTTCAACGTCGACTGACCTATCGCTATCGCGAGCAGGCTCACTCCCACAGGTGTCTCTGTGTGCTTTCCGGAAATTGTGGAAAACAATATTCACAAGCTCTCAAAGCGCGACATAAAGCCGCTGCAAATAGTTGTTTTGTCACGGTTTTGACTTGTCCCCGTTTGCTGTGGAACTGGCTGTGAATAACGTGGGAGTAGCTGGCTGAAAGCCTTTGAAACCGTGGCTTGCAGAGTTGTGGTTGTTTTTTGATCAGGGGTTTTTACGCGGCCTCGAACGGGCGTTGTCAACCTTTTTGTTGGTGATGAAAACGGACTGAAACCGGGCCAGGCTGCCTGTGGATAAGTCTGTGGTTAAACTCTGGAAAGACTTGGCTGAAGGCCGTAGTTACTGGCTTGGCGCCATCGTCGGTATGACCGGTCAATCGTGCAGAATGCCATGGGCTACACACCGCGCGTTCCAGGGTCAAGCAAAAAAATTTCCAATTTGCCCGCAAAGCCTTGTGCACAGCGGCTTACAGCTTTTCAACTTGCCCCCGGAAACTGTGGACCGGCCTGTGGATAAGGTGCGCGCACATGGTTGGAAGCCACGGCCGGTAAGGCGTGGCGACGTTTGATCGTTTTTTGTACAGCTTCTGCGGTAGTTGCCGCTGTGGGCAAGGCCGGGCATGCTGGCTGCTGATTTTCTATTCCAGTGGCTGCCGATCAGCCGAAGTAAGGAGAACACGATGTCCAACACCCTGTTTATCACCGGCGCGACCTCCGGTTTTGGTGAAGCCTGCGCCCGTCGTTTTGCCGAAGCCGGCTGGAAACTGGTGCTGACCGGCCGTCGTGAAGAGCGCCTCAATGCGTTGTGCGCCGAGCTGTCGAAGCAGACCGAGGTCCATGGCCTGGTGCTCGACGTGCGTGATCGCAGGGCCATGGAGGAGGCGATTGCCAACCTGCCGCCGTCCTTCGCCAAGCTGCGCGGGCTGATCAACAACGCTGGCCTGGCTCTGGGCGTGGACCCGGCGCCCAAGTGCGACCTCGACGATTGGGACACCATGGTCGACACCAACATCAAAGGCCTGATGTACAGCACTCGTCTGTTGTTGCCCCGCCTGATTGCTCACGGTCGCGGTGCCGGCATCGTCAACCTCGGCTCCATCGCCGGCAACTACCCGTACCCGGGCAGCCATGTGTATGGCGCGAGCAAGGCATTCGTCAAACAGTTCTCCCTGAACCTGCGCTGCGACCTGCAAGGTACGGGCGTGCGGGTCAGCAACATAGAGCCGGGCCTGTGCGAAAGCGAGTTTTCGCTGGTGCGTTTCGCCGGTGACCAGGAGCGCTACAACGCGACCTACGCCGGTGCCGAGCCGATCCAGCCGCAAGACATCGCCGACACCATTTTCTGGGTGCTCAATGCCCCGGCTCACATCAACATCAACAGCCTTGAGCTGATGCCGGTGAGCCAGACGTGGAGCGGGTTTGCGATTGAGCGCAATGCCAAGGCGTAAGACCGCATAACGGCCAATCGCGAGCAGGCTCACTCCCACAGGGAGCGCATTTCCAATGTGGGGGCAGGCTCACTCCCACAGGGAACGCATTTCCAGTGTGGGAGCGGGCTTGCTCGCGAAGAGGCCGGCACAGGCAAAACAACACATAAGCTAGACTCCTCGTCCAATAACCCCACCGCACCCCGCGGTTTCAAGGTTTTCAGAGGAGGTTATGTGAGTAACCGAGGTGAGCAGTCGCTGCTCAAACAATCGACCCTCCTGATGCTCGCCGTGGCGATTGCCGGGGTCGTCACCGGTTTTGTTTCGGGTGCCCAATCCATCCTGTTCGATGGCTTTTTTTCGTTGATCGCGACCTTTATCAAAGTCCTGATGCTGATCACCGCCAAGCTGATCGCCAAGGAAAGCAACCAGCGCTTCCAGTTCGGCTTCTGGCACCTGGAGCCGATGGTGCTGCTGATCGAAGGCAGCTTTCTGTTCTTGATTGCGATCTACGCCTTTCTCAACGGTGTGTTCGGCATCATCAATGGCGGACGCGAGATTGAACTTGGACTGGTGATCATCTACGCGGCGGTGTTTACCGTTGTCGAGTTCGCGTATTTCTTCTACATCCGCCACCGTAATCGGCGGCTCAAATCAACGCTGATCCAGTTCGACAACATCAGCTGGCTGGTGGACGCGATGCTATCGGTGGGCTTGCTGGTGAGTTTTCTCGCCGCGCTGCTGCTCAAGGCGCAGGGTTATGGCCAGTGGGCGGTGTACGTCGACCCGCTGATCCTGATTCTTTTGGCCCTGAGCATGCTTGCACCGGCCTTCAAAATCCTCGGCCCGGCCTTGCGCGACGTGCTGGGGATTGCGCCGGATCAACTGGACGACAAGGTGCGCCAGGTGATGGACGCGGCGAAACTTGAGCATGGCTTCGACGACTACGTTTCCTACGTGCAGAAGCACGGACGTGCCCGTTTTATCGAGATTCATGTGGTATTGCCGGTGGAGTATCCGCTGAAGAGCGTGGGACAGTTGGACAGCCTGCGGGAAGAGATTTCCACGAAGCTCGGCAAGCCGGATGCGGCGCGATGGCTGACCATCAGCTTTACCGGTGATCGAAAATGGATTGCGTGATCAGCCGGTGACCTCTTTGAGGTCCTTCGCGAGCAGTCAACCGAGATAGTCGACCAAGCCGCGATAACAAGTCGCCAAGTGATAAGGCGTGGTCGACGGCATGTCCTGACGGCTCACGTCACCGTTCTGATCCCTGCACTCATACCAGCCGCCCGAATGCAGAAAACGCTGCTGCAATGCCCGCAGCTGGCGCAGTACCGCGTCCTCGCTGTCGGGTCGCAAGGTCAGCGCCCGCAGGTATTCGGCTTGAGCCCAGATTCGTTGGGTGGCGTCTTTCGTAGGGCCACCCGGATCGAGCATCGCCCGAACAGCACCGGTTTGTGGATCGACGCCCCTTTGTTCAGTGAACGCGAACGCGCGTTCCAGTGACGTGTGCAGTGCCGAGCCGCGCAGCAACGGCGACGACTCCAGGAGGAAATACCATTCGAACTGATGCCCTGGTTCAAACCAGTTATCCACAGCCTCCAACGGCTGTTCCATCAACACACCATATTGCGGATCGATAAAGCGTTGCTGCAGGGCTGTGCATAACTCGATCAGCGCGCCTTGCACGGCAACGTCTTCGCGCACCGACAGCGTGGCGAGGAAGGCTTCAGCCAGGTGCATCAGGGGATTTTGCAGTGGGCCGGATTTTAGCGAGGACCAGTCACGGTCAAGGCTGGCTTCATACAGGCCGTCGCCCGTGGCAAAGCGCTGCGCGACCACTTCCAATGCGGCGTTGAGCACCGATTCCACCCGCGGCTCGCGGACTTTGTCCCAATAATGGGCGCAAGCGAACAGGATGAAGGCGTGGGTGTAGAGGTCTTTGCGCTGATCCAGCGGTGCGCCTTGCGGGTCGACGCTGTAGAACCAGCCGCCATGCTCGGCATCGTGGAAATGCTCCTGCAAGGAGCGGAACAGCGCTGCGGCGCGCTCTTCGGCGGCCGGTACCTGGCCGATCAGGCTGGAAAACAGATAGAGCTGACGCGCGCAAGCCATGGCCCGGTAGCGTTGGGGCTGCAAGGGTTGATGCTCGGCGTCCAGCGCTTCATAGGGCAGCGCCATGTCGGCATTCCAGCCGGGCCCTTGCCAGAGCGGCACGATCACGTCCAAAAAGTGCTGTTGCACCGAGGCAAACAGAGCGGTCAATTCAGGCTGGGAGGCGGAGCGGGAAACAGGCGGCATTGGCTGGCGTCGTCACGGCAGGGTTGATTGCGCGACATGTTATCAGAGTGAACGCATCGATCGTTCCCACGCTCTGCGTGGGAATGCAGCCCGGGACGCTCAGCGTCCCTTTCGAAGCGGACGCGGAGCGTCCAATTAGGCATTCCAACGCAGAGCGTGGGAACGATCGGTGGGCGTTAGCCTGCCAACAACCACGCGCCAGTCGCCGCCGAGGCCGCTCCCGCCAACCGAACCAGCGGCGCCGCCGCTTGCGGCAACACCCGCACTACGGCGTAACCCAAACCATGCAAGGCAGCCGTCGCCGCTACAAAACCCGCCGCGTACGCCCAAGGGCTCGACATCTGCGGCAACTCCAGTCCGTGCGCCACTCCATGGAACAGCGCGAACAAAGCGGTTGCCGCAACGGCGAGGCTCAACGGCGGACGCACGGCCAAAGCCACCGCCAGACCCAGCGCCAGTACCGACGCCGCAATCCCGCTCTCCAGTGCTGGCAAGTTCAGCCCTTCAAACCCCAGCAACCCGCCGATCAGCATGATGCCGACGAACGTGCATGGCAGCGCCCAGCGTGCAGCGCCCTTCTGTTGGGCCGCCCACAAACCGACTGCAAGCATCGCCAACAAGTGGTCGAGGCCGCCGATCGGGTGACTGATACCGGCGATCAAACCGTTATCGTCATGCCCCGGGTGGGCGAAGGCGATAGTCGGGGCCAGCAGCAGGGCCATGGCGCCCAGAATGCGTTTAAGTGTCATGGATAAGCTTCCTTGTTGATAAAAGTTGATCGTGTTCACGCCGCTATCAGCAGGCCCTGGCGTTCGATGAAGGCGATGATCTCTTCCAGGCCCAGACCGGTTTTCTGGTTGCTGAAAACGAACGGTTTGCCGTTGCGCATGCGTTTGGTATCGCTGTCCATCAACTCCAGCGACGCACCCACCAATGGCGCGAGGTCGATTTTGTTGATCACCAGCAGATCCGATTTGCAGATCCCCGGCCCACCCTTGCGCGGCAGCTTGTCGCCGGCCGAGACGTCGATCACGTAGATGGTCAGGTCGGACAGTTCCGGGCTGAAGGTGGCGGACAGGTTGTCACCACCGGACTCCACAAGGATCAGGTCCAGCCCCGGAAAGCGACGGTTCAGTTGGTCCACGGCTTCAAGGTTGATCGAAGCGTCCTCGCGAATCGCCGTGTGCGGGCAACCGCCGGTTTCCACGCCGATGATTCGCTCCGGCGCCAGGGCTTCGTTGCGCACCAGGAAGTCGGCGTCTTCGCGGGTGTAGATGTCGTTGGTGACCACCGCCAGGTTGTAGCGGTCGCGCAGCGCCAGGCACAGGGCCAACGTCAAAGCGGTTTTGCCGGAACCGACCGGGCCGCCGATGCCGACGCGCAGAGGTTGTGTGTTCATGTGTTTCTCCAAAATAACAGGGCCAAAATAACAGGCCCTAGGACCGGAATAGACGGCTGTATTGGCGCTCATGGGCCATGCACGCCAGGGACAGGCCGAAAGCGGCGCTGCCATAGTGTTCGGGGTTGATGCGGGTGGCGTTCTGTTGGGCTTGTTGCAGCAGCGGTAGCAGTTCGCTGGTCAGGCGTTGCGCGGCTTGCTGACCCAGCGGCAGGGTTTTCATCAGCACCGCCAATTGGTTTTCCAGCCAGCTCCAGAGCCATGCGGCCAAGGCATCTTGCGGGCTGATATTCCAGGCGCGAGCGGCCAGTGCCCAGCCGAGGGCCAGGTGCGGCTCGGGATGTTGTTCGAGAAAAGCACGGGCGGGCGCATCGAGTTCTGGCAAACCGTTGAGCAGTTGCTGCAACGAATAACCCATCTGCCGACTTTCCTGATGCAGCTCGCGGGTTTCCCGACTGGCGCGATGTTCTTCGCAGCGTTGCAGCAGTTCACCCCAGTTTTCTTCTGCTGCGGCCACGCAATGGGCGAGCAGCAACGGCGCTTCGAAACGCGCCAGGTTCAGCAGTAACTGATCGCTGATCCAGCGACGTGCGCTGTCAGGATCATTCACTCGGCCGTTATCCACCGCCATTTCCAGACCTTGGGAATAGCTGTAACCGCCAATCGGCAACTGCGGACTGGCCAGGCGCAACAACGCCCAGGCTGGGTTCATAGCCGCACGCCGAACTGATGCAATTTCGGCGGGTAGTTGAAGTCTTCATCGCCGTGACGGGAATGGTGGTGGCCGCCGCCATAAGCACCGTGTTCCGGCTGGAACGGCGCTTCGATGTTCTCGACCTTGGCATCAAGCTGTTCAAGCATGGCCTTGAGCACATAGTCGTCGAGTAGGCGCAACCAGCCGTCACCGACTTGCAGGGCGACATGGCGATTACCGAGGTGATAGGCGGCGCGAGTCAGTTCGAAAGCATTGGCGCAGGTGACGTGCAGCAGCTGTTCGGCTCGGGCGCAGACGCGCACGATGCGTCCGTCTTCGGCTTGCAGGCACTCGCCGTCATACAGCGGCGGCTGACCGCGCTCCAAAAACAGCCCGACGTCTTCACCCTCGGCACTGAAACAGCGCAAACGGCTTTTGCTCCGGGCTTCGAAGTTCAGGTGCAACTCGGCGGCCCAGACGGGTTGAGGGTCGATTCTGCGATGAATCACCAGCATCGGAAGGCTTCCAGCAATGGACAATGCTTAGGCTAGAGCAAGGGGCTTGCCAATCGGGTGATGCGTAGGAAATGCCTGTCGGAATGGAGGAGATGATTCAGGAAGTGGCGGGCTTTGGCTGGGATTGGTGCGTGCGGGGAGGGTTGTGCGCAAAGTTGGTGCGTGTGCGGTGCTCCAGATCGTTCCCACGCTCTGCGGGGGATTGCCTCAATGGACGCGTCCGCTGTTGGGACGCAGAGCGTCCTGGGCTGCATTCCCACGCAGAGCGTGGGAACGATCATTAGTGATAAAGGGGGTTATTCGGTGCTGCCCAGGCCTTGCCAGTGTTTGAGGCCGATAAAGATAAAGCGCAACTGCTGGGTGATTTTTGCCTGCGGGGTCAGATGTTCGGGTAGCGCCTCGGCAGGCGGATCAATGATGTCCGGCAAGGTCGCGAACACGCTTTTGACAATCAGGTCAGCCATGACGCTCAGGCCGGCGAGGTCCAGGTGTTGCAGCTTCGGCATCAAGGACAAGTCGGCCGCCAGGTCCGAGCTGATGTCTTCACGCAATCGGCCAATCGCCTGGCGCACGGGCAGCGAACCGCCGTACTGCTCGCGAGCGAGAAACAGGAACTGCGAGCGATTGGCCGTGACCACGTCGAGAAAGATCCGCACCGAGGCGTCGATGATGCCGCCCATGACGAACTCGTTGTGGCGCACCAGGCGAATGGTTTCGCGGAAGGTCTGGCCGACTTCACTTACCAGCACCAGGCCCAATTCATCCATGTCGGCAAAATGCCGGTAGAAACCGGTGGGCACGATGCCGGCGGTTCTGGCGACTTCGCGCAGGCTCAGGCTGCCGAATCCTCGGCCGCATTCCATCAAGTGGCGGGCAGCGTCCATCAGGGCGTTGCGGGTCTGTTGTTTCTGTTCGGCGCGGGGCAGCATCGCAAGGGTGTTTTCTGGATAAGACAGCGGCGCACTCTAGCAAATCGGCTTTGCCGGCGTCGAATGACTATCAGGGAATCAAGCGGGGAAGTGAGGCCTCTATAACGTCAAAAGCCCAATCCGGAGATTGGGCTTTTTTTCAGGGCCGCCATGGGCTCAGCTCAAGGCGCTGTTGCGTTCGATGACACGGTCACCACCACCTTCGGCCAGGGTTTGACCTTGTGGAGTGCGGTCGGAACCGTCAGCCGCCAGGGTTTGACCTTGTGGAGTGCGATCGGAACCGTCAGCAGCGAGGGTTTGACCCTGTGGAGTGCGATCGGAACCATCAGCAGCGAGGGTTTGGCCTTGTGGAGTGCGGTCCGAGCCATCCTGGGTGATCAGGCCTTTTTCTTTCAGGCGATCATTGCCACCTTCGGCAACGGTTTGGCTGAACGCCGAGTGGGTGGATTTCACTTGAGGGGTTGCTTGGTCAGCCGCTGGCAGGGCGAAAGCAGTGCTGGCCAGCATTGAGAGGGTAAGGCTAAGCAGTAATTGGCGTTTCATGATCGGGTGCTCCGTAGGAGGGCGGTAAAGTGGGTACGAGGGCAATGCTACTCTCGATAAGTCGATACAAAAGTTCATAAACGCAATGGTAATAATCAACGGAATTGATTGTTCCGTGAGACAGCTCTAAATCGGGCGTTTCCGGCGGATGTTTTTGCGCTGGGATGGGTATTTTCCACTCACTTGCGCATTGCAAAAGTGCGGGGCCGGTAACGCTGGACTCGGGGCGCATCCTCTCGCCGACCGATTATTTGAACGTTAAGCAGAATTTCGGTTAAACCTGCGCACCATTTCCAAGTCCTAAACTCAATGGCAGGCTGGTTCTGGCCTAACGTTTCAAACATGCGTCGCGGTCCGGGCGCTCAGTCGTATCAGGAGCCCTGTGCAATGACGCGCACTCGTAAAGTATTTACCTGGACCCTCGCCAGCCTTGTTGTCCTGCTGGCTGCATTGGTTGTGATCATCGCGTTCTTCGATTGGAACCGGATCAAACCATCACTTAACGCCAAGGTTTCCGAAGAGCTGCACCGCCCGTTCTCCATCAACGGCAACCTGGCGGTGATCTGGCAGCGTGAGCCCGACGAGGGCGGCTGGCGCGCCTGGGTGCCGTGGCCGCATGTCGTGGCGCAAGACTTGAGCCTGGGCAACCCGGACTGGTCGAAGAAACCGCAGATGGTCACCCTCAAACGCGTCGAGCTGCGCATTTCGCCCCTGGCCTTGCTGGCGCAGCGCCTGGTCATTCCGCGCATTGACCTGACCGAACCGAATGCCGAGCTCCAGCGCCTGGCCGACGGTCGTGCTAACTGGACCTTCAAGTTCGACCCCAAGGACCCGAACGCCGAGCCTTCAAACTGGGTGGTGGACATCGGTGCGATCGGTTTCGACAAAGGCCATGTCATCCTCGACGACCAGAACCTCAAGACTCAGCTCGACTTGATCATCGACCCGCTGGGTAAACCGATTCCGTTCAGTGACATCGTCGGTGACAAAGCCGCGAAAACCGCCGCGGAAAAGGGCGCCGCGCCGCAGGATTACGCGTTCGCGCTGAAGGTCAAAGGTCAGTACCACGGCCAGACACTCGCGGGCGAAGGCAAGGTCGGCGGCTTGCTGGCGTTGCAGGATGCGTCCAGACCGCTCCCGCTTCAGGCACAGGTGAAAATCGCTGACACCCGCGTGGAATTGGCGGGCACCCTCACCGATCCACTGAACCTCGGCGCCCTGGATTTGCGCCTGAAACTGGCCGGCACCAGCCTGGGCAATCTCTACCCGCTGACCGGCGTAACCCTGCCGGACACACCGCCGTATGAGACTGACGGGCACTTGATCGCCAAGTTGCAGGAAGCGGGCGGTGCAGTGTTCCGTTACGAAGAATTCAACGGCAAGATCGGTCAGAGCGATATCCATGGCAGCCTGGTGTATGTCGCCAGTCAGCCGCGCCCGAAACTGAGTGGATCGCTGGTTTCCAACCAATTGCTGTTTGCCGACCTCGCCCCGCTGATCGGTGCCGATTCCAACGCCGAACAAAAGGCCCGTGGCGGCGAAAGTAAGCAGCCGGCCGACAAGGTGTTGCCGGTCGAAGAGTTCAAAACCGAGCGTTGGCGGGTTATGGACGCGGACGTCGAGTTCACCGGCAAGCGCATCGTCCACAGCGAAAAACTGCCGTTCAACGATCTCTACACTCACCTGATACTCACTGACGGCGTGCTCAGCCTGGAACCCCTGCGCTTCGGGGTGGCTGGCGGCAACCTGGACGCTCAGATTCGCCTCAATGGCCGAACCGAACCGTTGGAAGGTCGCGCCAAACTCACCGCACGCAAGTTCAAACTCAAGCAGTTGTTTCCGACCTTTGAGCTGATGAAAACCAGTTTCGGCGAGCTCAACGGTGACGCCGACATCACCGGTCGTGGCAACTCGGTGGCCAAACTGCTGGGCACTGCCAATGGCAATCTGAAGTTGCTGATTAACGATGGGGCCATCAGCCGTGAGTTGATGGAGCTGGCCGGGTTGAACGTCGGCAACTATGTGGTCGGCAAGATCTTTGGCGACAAGGAAGTGAAGATCAACTGCGCTGCCGCCGACTTCGACATCCAGGCGGGTCTGGCGACTACGCGCCTGTTCGTCTTCGATACCGAAAACGCGATCGTCTACATTGATGGCACCGCCAACATGGCGACTGAGCAACTGGACCTGACCATCACCCCGGAATCCAAGGGCTGGCGCGTGATTTCGCTGCGTTCGCCGCTGTATGTGCGGGGTAAGTTCATCAAGCCTGATGCCGGTGTGAAGGCTGTACCGCTGATGTTGCGAGGGGCGGGAATGGTGGCGCTGGGTGTGCTTGCCGCGCCGGCGGCGGGCTTGCTGGCGCTGATAGCGCCGAGCGCTGGCGAACCGAATCAGTGCGCGCCGTTGCTGGAACAGATGAAGGCCGGCAAGGCGCCGGTCACCGTCAAACCCACCCGGTAGTCACAGATCGTTGGAGATCGTTCCCACGCTCTGCTTGGGAATGCCTCTACGGACGCTCCGCGTCCGCTCTTGGGACGCAGAGCGTCCCGGGCTGCATTCCCACGCAGAGCGTGGGAACGATCAGTCAACGATCAGTCAGTTGCCGAAAGCTGCGACCTTGGCAATAACCCTGACAACGCTGCTTCTTCCTGCAACCACGCAAAAAATGCCCGCACCGGCGGATGCCGTTCGCGCCCCGGCACGCACAGTGCAGCGTAACCGGCGCCATCGACCTGAACTTCACCCTTGTAAGCCACCAGCAAACCATTGGCCACACTCTCGGACACCAGAATATTGCTCGCCAGCACCAGGCCTTGCCCGGCAATTGCCGCTTGCAGGGCGTAGTGCTCTTCGTCGTATTCGCGAACCGCAGGTTGCCCGGCAAGCCAGTTTTCGCCGGATTGTGCGCACCAGGCCTCCCAGCCGTGGGCGTACAGTTTGGAGTTGTGCCAGCGCACGCTGATCAGCGTCGGCGCCCGGCTGGTGGCCAGGGCGACTTGCTCCGGCGAGCCATAGACGCCGAAGGATTCGTCGAACAGGCACAGGCCATAAAGGTTCGGGTAGTCATCGAGGCTGTAGCGCACCACCAGATCGACACTGGCGTCTTGATGCAAATCGATGACTTCGCAATGGGTATCGAGCCGCAGGCTGATGTTCGGATGCCGGGTGTAGAACCGGCCCAGTCGTGGCACCAGCCACAACGCGGCGAAAGCGGCGGTGGTGGAGATTGTCAGGCTCGCGCCGCTGCGTTGCGGGCGCAAGGTGTCGACACTTTGTGCCACTTCCAGCAAGGCACCGTGCAAGCTGCGGAACAGCCGTTCACCGCAGTCCGTCAGGCGCACTTGCCGTGGCAGTCGCTCGAACAGCGGCACGCCGAGCCAGGTCTCCAGCGAACGGATCTGATGGGAAACCGCCGTCGGCGTCACCGCGAGTTCTTCGGCGGCCGCCTTGAAGCTCAGCAGGCGCGAGGCGGATTCAAAGGCGCGCAAGGCGGTCAGCGGCAGCGAGGCAAACATTTGAAAACTCCATGGATGAAATAAATTCATCCAGACTGATTTTTTCTCATTTGAAGAAGGACTGCGAGGCGCTTCAAGCTGCAAGCCGCCAGCAGTTTTAGTTTAATTCTTCAGGAGATATAGATGAGCACAATTCTTGCCATACATGCCAGCCCCCGTGGCGAGCGTTCTCACTCCCGGCGCTTGGCCGAGGTGTTCCTTTCAGCCTGGCAGGCGGCCAATCCGCAGTCGCACCTGACCCGCCGCGAAGTCGGTCGGGCGTTGATTCCGCCGGTCAACGAGGCGTTTGTGGCCGCCGCGTTTTACCCCGAGCCCGATGCGCGGCCGCTGTCGATGCAGGCCGACCTGGCGTTAAGCGATGAACTGGTGGGCGAGTTGCTCGGTCACGATTTGCTGGTGATTTCCACGCCGATGTACAACTTCAGCGTGCCCAGCGGCCTCAAGGCCTGGATCGATCAGATTGTGCGGCTGGGGCTGACCTTCAATCACACCCTGGACAATGGCATCGCTCAATACGAGCCGCTGGTGCAGGGCAAAAAGGCGTTGATCGTCACCAGTCGCGGCGGGTTCGGTTTCGGGCCCGGTGGGGAACTTGAGGCGATGAACCATGCCGATCCGTTGTTGCGAACGGCGTTGGGGTTCATCGGCATCACCGACATCACGGTCGTGGCCGCCGAAGGCGAAGAGTCCGAGGCGCGCACTTTCCAGATCTCCGCCGCCGAGGCCGAGCAGCGCTTGCTGGCGCTGGCCAGGGAGTTCTAGATGGCCTGGCTGTTTTTGCTGATCGCCGCCGGTTTCGAAGTCACCTTTGCCATGGGCATGAAGTACGCCGAGGGCTTCACCCGGCTCTGGCCGTCGATGATTACCGTGGTGGCTGCGGTGGGCGGGATCTACTTCCTGACCCTGGCCATGCGCGAGTTGCCGGTGAGTATCGCTTACCCGATCTGGACCGCCATCGGCTCACTGGGCACGGTGTTTCTCGGGTTTGCGTTGCTCGGTGAAAGCCTGACGGCGGTCAAACTGGTGTCGGTCGGATTGATCGTGGCGGGGGTGGTGGGGCTCAAGTAGGGCGGGATGTCATAGACTGGTCGTCGAGTTGTCATCTTCGATACCGATGCTTGGCTGATGTCTTGCATTCAAGCCTTGCTTCACCTCACCGATCACAAGGACGTTCGCCCATGTCGCAAGGTTCCGCCACGCGTTATCCGTTGGTGCTGGTCCCGGGAATGCTCGGGTTTATCCGTCTGCTGATCTATCCGTATTGGTACGGGATTATTTCTGCGCTGCGCCGGGGTGGAGCGACGGTGTTTGCGGTACAGGTTTCTCCGCTCAACTCCAGCGAGGTGCGTGGCGAGCAGCTGCTGGCGCGGATCGAGGAAATCCTGCGAGAAACCGGGGCCGAGAAAGTCAACCTGATCGGCCATAGCCAGGGCTCGCTCACCGCCCGCTACGCCGCTGCCAAGCGCCCGGATCGGGTGGCGTCGGTGACGTCGGTGGCCGGGCCCAATCACGGTTCGGAACTGGCGGATTACCTGCACAAACACTATCCGGGAGACAGCGCCAAGGGGCGTTTGCTCAGCGTTTTGCTGCGCTGGATCAGTGCGCTGATGTGCCTGCTGGAAACCGGGTATCGCGGACCGAAATTGCCAGTGGATATCCCCGCCTCCCATCATTCACTGACGACCGAAGGGGTGGCGCTGTTCAACCAGCGTTATCCACAGGGCTTGCCTGAAACCTGGGGCGGGCATGGGCCGGAAGAGGTCAACGGCGTGCGGTATTACTCCTGGTCCGGGACCTTGCAGCCGGGCAAGACCGATGGCGGGCGAAACCGGTTTGATGGGACTAACCGCAGTTGTCGGTTGTTTGCCAGGACCTTCGTTCGAGAGGTCGGGCATTGCGACGGGATGGTCGGGCGTTACAGCTCCCACCTGGGGACGGTGATTGGCGATGAGTACCCGATGGATCACTTCGATATCGTCAATCAGTCGTTGGGTTTGGTGGGCAAAGGGGCGGAGCCGGTGCGGTTGTTTGTCGAGCATGCGGCGCGGCTGAAAGCGGCCGGGGTTTAGCCTCTTGTGGTGAGGGAGCTTGTCGGATCGCCGCACCGTCCCGTTGGGCTGCGAAGCGGCCCCGAATTGCGACCGCTTCGCGCTCGAGCGGGAGCAAGCTCCCTCGCCACAAAGGATTAGGCGCGGCCAAGAACCGTGGTCCAACGCTCCGAAAGAATCACCCCGCCCAACGTCAACATCCCGCCCACCAGGTGATACATCGCCAACTGCTCATGCAGCACCACCGCCGCAATCAGCGCAGTAATCAACGGCAGCAGATTGAAAAACAGCGTGGTCCGGCTCGGCCCCAGGCGGATCACGGCCTGCATCCACGCCAATGGCGCAACCATCGAGGCCAGCAGGCAGGCGTAAAGCACCAGCGGAATATTCTGCAAGGTCGGGCCAATCTTAGGCGAGGCGACAAACAGCGGAAACAACACCACCACCGCCACCCATACCTGCAAGTACAGCAACACCAGCGGCGGCAAACGCAGCTGCCACTTTTTCAGCAGCGTGCTGTAGATCGCGTAGGCCAGGGTGGCGATCAGCATCATCGCATCACCCAGGTTCACCCCGTGTTCGAGCAGCGCACCAAGGCTGCCGGACGAGACGACCACCAAAACCCCTGCGAGCGACAGCAGCGCGCCGACCAGTGCGCCAATGGTCAGGCGCTGGCCGAGGCTGATGATCGCCATGGCCAGCGACATCAGTGGCATCAGCGACAGGATGATGCCCATGTTGGTGGCCGAGGTCAGGCTCGCCGCGAAGTACGCCAGGCTTTGGTAAACCGCCATGCCGAGCACGCCGAGGACAAAGATCTTGCCCAGGTTCGGGCGGATCGCTGGCCAATGGGCGATCACCGGTTTGAGCATGAAGGGAGTGAACAGCAGTCCGGCAAGCAGCCAGCGGTAAAAGCCGATCTCGGCGGGGAAAATCGCCCCGGCCGACATCTTGGTGATCACGGTGTTGCCGGCCCAAATGAAAATGGCCAGCAGGGGATAAGCGTATTGCATCAGAGAAAACCAGAACGTTAATGAGGGGTGATTATCGCCTGTCTGGATACAAGCCTATACTTCGATCCAGACAACCTGCCCCCGATGACGGACAGCATGACCAGTAAACACATCGATCTGCTCGACTTCAGCGAACTGCCTGCCCCGGTGTACTTCCGTTATGCCGACTTTGATGCGCATCGTTATGCCTCAGCGCACCGTCATCCATGGGGCACGCTGGAGTATTCGGCCCACGGCGTATTACACATGGAAATCGCTGGCAGCCGCTTTATGTCACCGCCGCAATACGCGGTGTGGGTGCCGCCGCAGACCGAACACAGCTTCTATAGCCATCAGCCGATCAACTATCGCGCGGTCTGCCTGGCTCCGCCGATGTGCCAGGACCTGCCGCAACAGGCCTGCACCCTGGCCATCAGCGACATTCTTAAAGCGATCCTCAAAGACTTCGCCAGCCGCGATGTGAAGATTCCTCAGCACGACGCGGACCAACGTCTGGCCCAAGTGTTGGTGGACCAACTGCAGCAGGCGCCGGTGCAGGAGTGTTATTTGCCTTACGCCAGCAGCCCTGGCTTGTTCGGGATACTCGAAGCCTTGCAGGCCGAGCCCGGTGATAACCGACCTTTGGCGGAGTGGGCCGCGCAGATCCATGTCAGCGAACGCACCCTGGCGCGGCGGTTCGTGGGTGAGTTGGGCATGAGTTTTGGCGAGTGGCGGCAGCGGCTGCGGTTTCTGGCGGCGATCGAAGCGCTGGACAGTCATCGCAGCGTCCAGGAGATCGCCTTCGACATGGGCTACAGCACTGGCTCTGCGTTTATCGCGATGTTTCAACGCCAGGCGCAGTGCACGCCGGAACAGTATCGACGCAGTCACCTTGAGGCCAGGAAGGTGTAACAGGTGTTGTCTACACTCCTGAGCGAGGCCGTGCTCGTCGGCGCGGCAACAAGGAGAAAACTCCATGAAGATGTTGCGTGTCCCTTTGTTGATGATCGGTCTGCTGTTCTGCGCCCAGGGCTTTGCCGCCACCGAGCAACAGAACAAGATGACCACCTGCAATGCTGACGCTACCGCGAAAAGCCTCAAGGGAGACGAACGCAAAGCTTTCATGAGCAATTGCCTCAAGGCGGCGCCGGCCGCCAATGACGCAAAAACCCTTACCCCTCAGCAAGAGAAGATGAAAACCTGTAATGCCGATGCGGCGACCAAAGCTCTAAAGGGTGATGAGCGCAAGGCCTTCATGAGTGATTGCCTGAAGAAGAAATAAACATTGGGTCGGGATATGTGGCGGCTGTGAGGGCCTCTTCGCGAGCAAGCCCGCTCCCACAATGGATCTGTGTTCGCAGGACAAATGTGGGAGCGGGCTTGCTCGCGAAGGGGCCGGCAAGGGCACTGCAAAAAGCCGCCCCCGCCCCCACTAAGGTCGACCTACACAATCCCTAGTGCTTGCACCGGAACGCTGGCAGACTGCCAATCCTTTTACGCCGTTCGTTTTGAGGCTGTATGCCAACGTTTTCTCAACGCCAAGTCTTGCAACTCATCAGTTGGGTCATCATTTTCGGCGGTTTGTTGCTGGTGATCCCGCTGCGATTACTGCCGAGTTTGCTGGCCGGCCTGTTGGTGTTCGAACTGGTCAACATGCTCACCCCGCAATTGCAGCGGCTGATCGAAGGTCGGCGTGCGCGCTGGCTGGCGGTGGCGCTGTTGGGGACGCTAGTGGTCAGTGTGTTGACGCTGATCTTTGCCGGTGCCTTCAGCTTTCTGCTGCATGAAGCGGAAAACCCCGGCGCTTCTCTCGACAAATTCATGGGTGTGGTTGATCGGGCACGCGGGCAACTGCCGCCGTTCATCGACGCCTATCTGCCCGCCAGCGCCGCCGAGTTCCGCGTGGCGATCGGCGAGTGGATCAGCAAGCATCTAAGCGACTTGCAATTGGTGGGCAAGGACGCGGCGCACATGTTTGTGACGCTGCTGATCGGCATGGTGCTGGGGGCGATCATTGCCTTGCAGCGCGTGCCGGACGTGACCAAACGCAAACCATTGGCCGCCGCGCTGTTCGACCGCTTGCACCTGCTGGTCCAGGCGTTTCGCAACATCGTGTTCGCCCAAATCAAGATTTCCCTGCTCAACACCTTCTTCACCGGGATTTTCCTGGCGGTGGTCCTGCCGATGTTCGGGATCAAGCTGCCACTGACCAAAACCCTGATCGTGCTGACGTTCCTGCTCGGCCTGCTGCCGGTGATCGGCAACCTGATGTCGAACACCCTGATCACCATCGTCGGTCTGTCGCTGTCGATCTGGGTGGCCGTGGCGGCGTTGGGGTACCTGATTGTTATCCACAAGCTCGAATACTTTCTCAACGCGCGCATCGTTGGCGGGCAGATCAGTGCCAAGTCGTGGGAGTTGCTGCTGGCGATGCTGGTGTTCGAGGCCGCGTTCGGCCTGCCGGGGGTGGTGGCAGGGCCGATTTACTACGCGTACCTGAAGAGTGAGTTGAAGCAGGTGGGGATGGTTTGATCCAACAGATGCAGCGCCTGGTAGGGCCCCTTCGCGAGCAAGCCCGCTCCCACAATTGACCGAGGCGACTCAGATCCAATGTGGGAGCGGGCTTGCTCGCGAAGGGCGCGACTCGGTCCTGGGTCAGTCCATCGTGCCGTAGCGCTTCATCGCTTCAATCGCCAAGCCACTGCCGATGCTGCCGAAGATGTTCCCTTCCACATGCCGTGCGTTCGGCAACATCGCCGAGACGCTGTTGCGCAGTGCCGGAATACCGCTCGAGCCGCCGGTGAAGAACACCGTATCGACCTGATCGACTCGTACGTTGGCGTCGTTCAACAGCTGGGTCACGCTGTTACGCACGCGCTCGAGCAGGTTGTCGATGGCCGATTCGAACAGTGCCCGGCTCAGTTCCACGCTCAACCCCGGTTCGATGCGGTCCAGCGGCACATGGCGGCTGTCGGCGTGGGTCAGCTGAATCTTGGTTTCTTCCACTTCCATCGCCAGCCAATGGCCGGCGCGCTGGTCGATCAGCTTGAACAGGCGATCGATGCCGCCGGTGTCTTCGATGTCGTAGCGCATGCTGCCCAGCGCCAGGGTCGACTTTTGCGAGTACACCGAGTTGATGGTGTGCCAGGTCGCCAGGTTCATGTGGTGGCTGGTCGGCATGTAGGCGCCGCTCTTCATCCGGCTGCCATAGCCGAACAGCGGCATCAGGCCTTGCAGGCTCAGCTGCTTGTCGAAATCGGTCCCGCCGATGTGCACGCCGCCGGTAGCGAGGATGTCATCGTGGCGGTTGTCGTGGGTACGGCGTTCAGGGGACAGGCGCACCAGCGAGAAGTCCGAGGTACCACCGCCGATGTCGACGATCAGCACCAGCTCTTCTTTTTCGATGGTCGACTCATAGTCGAAGGCCGCCGCAATCGGTTCGTACTGGAACGAAACATCCTTGAAGCCGATGGCGCGGGCCACGTCCACCAAGGTGTTTTCGGCTTCCTGGTCGGCCAATTCATCGTCATCGACGAAAAACACCGGACGACCGAGCACCACTTCATCGAACTCGCGACCGGCGGCGGTTTCGGCGCGTTTCTTCAGTTGGCCGATAAACAGCCCAAGCAAATCCTTGAACGGCATTGCCGTGCCGAGGACGCTGGTGTCGTGTTTGATCAGCTTGGAGCCCAGCAGGCTCTTGAGCGAGCGCATCAGCCGGCCTTCATAACCTTCCAGGTACTCGTGCAGCGCGAGGCGGCCGTACACCGGGCGGCGTTCTTCCATGTTGAAGAAGACCACCGAAGGCAGGGTGATCTTGTCGTCCTCCAGCGCGATCAGCGTTTCCATGCCGGGGCGCAGCCAGCCGACGGTGGAGTTGGACGTGCCGAAGTCGATACCACAGGCACGGGCTGGAGATGCGTTTTTCATGTCTATCGAGTTCCGGTTAAAAAACGGCCGCGCAGTGTATGTCAGTGCGGCGCAGATTCGAAGGCCGACTATCCGCTAAATCTCAGCGATTAGCGCCTTGATAAGACGGCCAGATGCCCCAAACTTGTCTGCATTGGCCCTGGCAGCCCTCGGACGGTCGCAAGAACCGCCCACTGCTGCCGAAAAACTTCTGATGCGCTGCCACCTTGAGATCGATCAACCTGGCGGCTGCCAAAGAGCGCATGCTGCCGGTAGTGGCGCGATATCGATAACGGATGGTGATCCTTAGATGGACTTCAAAGACTATTACAAGATTCTCGGTGTGGAACCGACCGCGGACGATAAGACGATCAAGGCCGCCTATCGCAAGCTGGCGCGTAAATATCACCCGGATGTCAGCAAGGAAAAGGACGCCGAGTCCAAATTCAAGGACGCCTCGGAAGCCTATGAAGCGCTGAAAAGCGCCGACAAGCGCGCCGAATACGACGACTTGCGCAAATACGGCCAGCACGGCCAACCGTTCCAGGGCCCGCCGGGTTGGCAGGGGCGTGGCGCAGGTGGTTTCGGTGGTGGTCAGGACACGGGCGATTTTTCGGACTTCTTCAGTTCGATCTTCGGCAACCGTGGCCCTGGCTTTGGTGGTGGACAGTCGGGCCGTAGCGCCGGGCGTCGAGGGCAAGACGTGGAAATGGAACTCGGGATTTTTCTGGAAGAAACCCTTTCGAGCGAATCGAAGAAGGTTACTTTCCAGGTGCCGCAGTACAACGCTGCCGGCCAGCACGTCAGCAACACCAGCAAAAGCCTGAACGTGAAGATCCCGGCCGGCGTGGCCGACGGCGAGCGCATCCGCCTCAAGGGCCAGGGTGCCCCGGGCATTGGTGGCGGGGCCAATGGCGACTTGTTCCTGATCATTCGCTTTGCGCCGCACCCCAAGTTCGACGTCGAAGGCGAGAACCTGATCATTACCTTGCCGCTGGCTCCGTGGGAGTTGGCATTAGGGACTGAGGTGGCAGTGCCTACACTGACAGGCAAGATCAATCTCAAGATCCCGGCCGGCAGCCAGAACGGCCAGCGCATGCGCGCCAAGGGCCACGGTTTGCTGAACAAGGCCGGTCATCGCGGTTATCTGTTTGTGCAGCTCAAGGCAGTCATGCCTAAAACCTCGGACGACGAGGTCAAGGCGCTGTGGCAGGAACTGGCGAAAAAAGCGGCTTTCAACCCCAGAGAAAACTTCTGATCCAAGAGACGGAGTAGCCCATCATGAGCAACCCCCTGATCGTTCAACTGGACCTGGCAGAATTCTGCGAGGCGACCGACCTCCCGGACGTCTACGTGATCGAAATCGTCGAGCACGGCATCCTCGAACCTCAGGGCAAGCAGCCCAAGGATTGGCGTTTCACCGATTATGAGTTGGTGCTGGCCAAACGTGCCGCCAAGCTGCGGCGCGACCTTGAGCTGGAATGGGAAGGCGTCGCCCTGGCGCTGGACCTGCTGGAAGAGGTCCAGCAACTGCGGGCCGAGAACCGCATGCTCAAGCAGCGGTTGGCCCGGTTGGTGATCGAGTAGTTCAACATCAAAAGATCTGGCCTTCTCGAGATTGATACTCTGTTAGTTGATGTATCGGCAAGGCGTGGTGGTATTTATATATATCCATCTTTTTAATATTCGAATGATTATTCAACTACTGTCCGCAAAGTTCAGCAGGTTTTTAGTCTTTTGTTTTATTGCGCAGGATTTAAGCTGAGGGCTTATCAAGTTGTTTTGGAATGTCAGTCTATGGATGAGTTACAGGATGTTAACGATGTTTCAAGTTCGTCAGTATTACCGGCGGACAACAACGGTGTTCATTATGAACGTATCGTTCAGGCACTTCCTCCCGCTATAACAGCGACCCCGCCGGTCAGGGTGTCGGTGCCCGCCAGCACCACGGTGCCGACACCGGACTGGTACCTGAAAGCGTCCGCAGTCGATCGGCAATACCTCAAGGAACTGATCGACAAACGCTGGTTGTTGCAGCGGTTGGTGGATGCACCGTTGCAAGACCTGCAACAGGACATCAGGGCGTTTGCCAAGCCCTTGCTGTCCTTGTCGATGAGTTCGAACTTCAATAGCCAGGAGGACGCCAGCCAACTGACCCTTAAACTGTATGTGCCGGACCGGATCATCTTCGGTATCGATCGCGGCGCCAGCCATTTGCGCGAGTCCAGCCTCCTGGACGCGGCGCTGCATAACTTCGAGGAACCGGAAACCGCCGCCGATTATTTCCGGACCGGCTCCGGGGTCTATCGCAGCAACTTCAGGGGGGAACCGTCGCTGATACCGGCGATGACGGTGAGTAAAATCGCCACGCTGTGTCGTCGGCTGGACCTCGGCGGGCAGTATCAAGCGCATCTGCAAGCCCGGCTGCTGCCGGCCGATGCGCAGAAAAGGCAAACCCTGGAACGGCATGGCGCCGCCAGTGAAAAAGCGGCGTTCGAACTGGCCTCGCTGATCGCCCTGCTGAAAGGCGACATCAGTTCCAACGCCTACGGAGTGCTGCGCCAGGTCCGCGAGCATACAAGCGATATCCGTTTTCACCATCGGCCGCTGCACCTGCATCGGCTGTCGCTGATGGGCTTCAAGTTGCACGGTGTGGTGTTGTTCAGCGCCGAGGGCGATGCGGGCAAGATCCAGGCGGCGGTGGAGGCCCTGGCGCCTGACGCGCGGGCCTCCTGGCTCGACTGGTCGAGCGTGTTGTCGCTGATGGCGCCGGGTCGCGACCTGGACAAGTTCAAATTGCTGCAGGCCTTTTTCGCCAATGGCCCGACCGGGGTCAGCGAAGAGATGCTGCGCCAGCAGGACATCTACCGGCAAAGCCGCTTGAGCGGCCCGGTGATTGCCTATGTGCCGGACGACCCGCTGCACCCGCTGAAAGAGTACGCCTCGCTGGCGGACTTCATGAAAACGCTGATCAGCCAACTGCGCGCGCCGGACTATCAGGCGTTCTTCAGCCGCTTCGTGGCACACAAGGACCAGGGCCGGTTCTTTGCCCGGGTCCGCGAGCGTCTGAGCCGGATCACCTGGCAGCAGCGCGAACCGCTGGACATGGGGCCGTGGTGGCGGGAAACCGCGGTGGAGAATCCGAATGCCGAGCCGATCACCAACCGGTTGACGGGCGAGCTGTGGCCGCAGCTGTATCGGCTCAAGCGCGACAAGGCGCTCAGCGACGCGCGAGCGATTGCCGTCCCCACCGGCGATGAAGACGCCACCACGCGCTGGAAGCGCCTGAGCAGCTACCTGGACATCGGCTGGAACGTCTTCAACTTTGCCGCGATGCTGGTGCCGGGGCTGGGCGAAGCCATGCTGGCGCTGATGGTGGCGCAGATGGCCGCCGAGCTGCTGGAAGGCATCGAAGACTGGAGCAAGGGCGACCGCGACGAGGCGTCGGCACACATCAACGGAGTGATCATCAACTTTGCGCAACTGGCCCTGATGAGCGCCGGGCACGTCATCCCGCAGGCGGCGCGGATCCCGGTCAAACCCAGTCCGCTGATCGACAACCTCAAACCGGTGGAACTGCCCACGGGCAAGACCCGCCTGTGGAAACCGGACCTGACGCCGTACGAGCACCCGGTGACGCTGCCAACCGAGGCCAAACCCGATGACCTGGGGCTGTATAAGCACAGCGATCAGCAATGGCTGCGCCTGGAACAAAAGCACTACCAGGTGCGCCAGGACCCGGCGACGGGCGAGCATCGCCTGCAACATCCGACCCGGTCCAACGCTTATCAACCGGTGGTGGAGCATAACGGCGCTGGTGCCTGGAAAGCTGAAACCGAGCAACCGCTGGCCTGGGACACGACTCGCCTGATGCGTCGACTGGACGACTCTATGGAGGATTACTCGGCCGCCACCCTGGCCAAAATCCAGAAGGTGAGCGGCGTTGAAGAGGGCGTGTTGCGCCGGCTGCATGCCGAGCATGAAACACCGCCGGCGCTGCTGCGCGACACCCTCAAACGCTTCAATACCTATGCCGACGCGGAACGCTATCCCGAGCAAATCCTAGCGAATCAGGTGCCGGAGGAGATGTCCGGTTTTCTGCCGGCGACTCTGGTCGAGCTGCCACGCTGGCCGGAGTCCCGAGCCCTGGAGGTGTTCGAAGGCGATGATCGCACCGGGGCATCCGTCAAACATGGCAACGCCATGGCCACGGGACCACAAAGCATCAAGATCAGCCGCTCGGAGGTGGTGGCCGGGAAACTGCCTGAGCGAGTGATTGAATCCCTGAACCCGACCGAGCTGCGGGAAATGCTTGGCGCACAGGTCGCCAATGACACGCCCTCACGGATCGACGCGCTGCGCAGCCGATTGGCCATGCAGGCGCGCAAACAACACAAGCGCCTGTTCGACGCGCTATACAAGAGTCGAAATGTGTCCGACAGCGCGCAGGTGCGTTTGCTGGTGGACGATTCCCCGCAACTGCCCGCCAGCGTGGCGCAAGAATTACTCGATAGCGCCGAGCCCACCGACCTGCAACACCTGACCGAGAAACAGCGCCTGCCGCTGCGTTTGCGCCACCAGACACGCCGGGCGCAGGAGCGCGTGCGCTTGAACCGGGCGTATGAAGGGCTCTACCTGGATGAACTGGAAAGTAACGATACTCGCCGGCTCGAACTGGCCACGCTGGCCAGCCTGCCCGGATGGTCGACGCAAGTCCGGATCGAAATTCGTCATTTGGGATTTTCCGGGGATCTGCTCGCAAGCGCAGGGGCGGCGGATGCGCCGATCCGCAAAGTATTGGTGCTGGACGAGGACGGTCGTTATCAGGCGCGGGGCGCGGAGGATCAGCACCTGCACGGTACCGACGATCTCTACGCCTCGCTGTTGCATGCCCTGCCGGATACCGAACGCAACGCATTGGGTTATGACATTCACGAAGGTACCCGGTTGAAGGAGGCGGTGCAGCGTTCACCACTCAGCCACGAGCAATTCGAACCGATCCTGCTTGAGCAGCCGATTCGTAAACCGGTGTACGACTCGCAAGCCATGCGCTTGCCAGGCGGCATGTTGGGGTATTTGCGTGAGCTCGCTGACGGGCGTGGGGAGCAAAGTTCCCAGGCGCGGATAAGAAGGCTCTACCCCGCTTTCACGGAGGAAGAAACCACTGCGTTGCTGGAGCTTTTCAACCAACAAGGGATTCCGGTGGACATGCAGCTCGAAGAGCTTGAACTTGAGTTCGAACGGTTGAATACAACGCTGAAGCGGTGGGTGAATTCGCCGACCCGGGATTTTCGTTTGAGTCCCAGTGGCGTCGGGGAGTGGAATGCCAGGAATCAATTCGCCCGAAAAATCAGGCAGTGCTGGCAGCGTACCGGGCCAAAGCAGTTTGACTCGTTCGGCAATGTGGTTGGGCAGAAGCTCGACCTGAGCAACTTTCCGCTGAACCTGCATTTCAAAAAAATGCCGGCGCTGGAGGGCAATTTCGACCATGTCACGTACCTGAAACTATATAACGCCGGTATTACCGATGCGGAACAGTCCTTTCTAAAACCGTTTCGCAAGGTGCGTGCCCTGGACCTTGGTCGCAATGAACTGACCACTTTGCCGCGACACATCGCCGACATGCCGCACCTCAATTTCCTCGAACTCTCGGCGAACCGGATTGTGCTGAGGCCCGCCGATGTCGAAATGCTCGGCCGCTGCACGAAGCTGCAAACCCTGGGGCTGGCCGGCAATCCGTTGAGTCTGCTGCCGAACATCGGTCGCATGCCCGACCTGCACACACTGCTTCTGTACGACACCGGAGCGACCACCTGGCCACCGGGGCTGTTCGACCTTCCGCGCCCCCGGCATATCCACCTGGACCTGCAGCGCAACCTGCTCACACACATACCCGAAGTCACGCCAGGTTCGACCGATGCGGAGTTGCTGGCACGTACGCTGCTCAGCCGCCAACCGCCCTTTATGTCACCGGAAAACCTGGAGCTGCTCAAGGATTACATCAGGTCAGCGGGGCTGGATCCTGACCGCCCGTATCCACCCCGAGGCGTGCGTGACACGCTGAACTGGCAACAAGGTATTACCTTTGACGAGTGGGTAGAGAAACAAAAGCTCTGGGATGCGCTTGAAGATGAATACAACTCGACCGGTTTCTTCGATGAGATCAGGCGCCTGACCCAATCGGCGGACTTCACCGCCGGGGGCGCGTATCGAACGGATCTGACGGCCAAGATGTGGCGGATGATCGAGACCATGGCCAGGGACGCCGAGCTGCGTACGAAGTTTTTCACCGAAGCTTCGATGCGCACCCAATGCGTGGATGCGGCGACCCAGCTGTTCAACGTTCTGGGGGTTGAAGTGCTGGTCGAGGAAGCCCTCGAACTGGGCAACGCCAGCTTGATCGAAGCGCAGTTGATCGAATTGGCCAGGGGTAAGACACGCCTGGATGAAATCGAGCGAATCGCCCGTCGCCATATCATCGACCGCGAGGCCGCGGGTGAACGTTTTCGACGCGTCGACGCCCAAGGCAATGTCAGCGGGACCATTGACGAGGTCGAGGTTCACCTCGCGTTCATGACGGACCTGGCAGAACGGCTTGACCTGCCCTGGCAGGCGCGTGGAATGCAGTTTCGCCAGATTGCGGGCGTTACCAGCGAAATGATCGAGAACGCCTACCAGCGGGTCTTGGGGTTGGAGGAGGGCGAGCTGTTGCGTGATTCGATTGCCGAGCAGCCATTTTGGCGCAGCTATGTGCAGCGTTCGAATCGCGCACGTTTCAGGGCGTTTGATCGTAAGACGGTAGCCACGACCGAGTTCAAGGTTGCTCTTGATGAACGAGCCTCCCGCACTGACCTGACACTGGAAGAGCGAGAGAAACTGAAGGAAGAAACAAGGGTGCTGGCCGCCGAACTCGGTAAACCTGAAAGTGCCTTTGCTCCGGGGCAAGTCGTGACCGATGAAGCGTTTGCCGCCGAGCTTGACCTGATCAAGGAGGAGCGTGAAACCCTTCTCAAACAACTGACTCAGCAAGCCATGGACCGGGCAAAGCTGCAACGGGTTGAGCCACCGCTCTTTACGGTGGACACCAATAGCTGACCAGCTGCTGGCTGAAACCCCGCTTCAAGAAACGGGTGATACAAATAGAAAAACCCTGAGTGTGTGTTTGTGCACTCAGGGTTTTTTCTTGTGCCTTGAACCTTCAGAACAGGAAATAGCGCTGCGCCATGGGCAGCACATCCGCCGGTTCACACCACAGCAGAACCCCGTCGGCCTTGACCTGATAAGTCTGTGGATCGACGTCGATGTTCGGCAGGTAATCGTTGTGGATCAGGTCGGTTTTCTGCACCTCGCGACAGCCTTTGACCACGGCGATTTTCTTCTTCAATCCCAGCGCCTCGGGCAATCCGGCGTCCTGTGCCGCCTGGCTGATGAAGGTCAGGCTGGTGGCATGCAAGGAGCCGCCGTAGCTGGCGAACATCGGGCGGTAGTGCACCGGTTGCGGTGTGGGGATCGACGCGTTCGCATCGCCCATCAGGCTGGCGGCGATGGCGCCACCCTTGAGGATCAGCGTCGGTTTGACGCCGAAAAACGCCGGACGCCAGAGCACCAGATCGGCCCATTTGCCCACTTCCACCGAGCCCACTTCATGGCTGATGCCGTGGGTGATTGCCGGGTTGATCGTGTACTTGGCGATGTAGCGTTTGGCGCGGAAGTTGTCGTTGCCTTCGCCATCACCGGGCAACGGGCCGCGCTGTTTTTTCATCTTGTCGGCGGTCTGCCAGGTGCGGGTGATCACTTCGCCAACGCGGCCCATGGCCTGGCTGTCGGAGCTGATCATCGAGAACGCACCGAGGTCGTGGAGGATATCTTCGGCGGCGATGGTTTCGCGGCGGATGCGGCTTTCGGCGAAGGCCACGTCTTCGGCAATGCTCGGGTCCAGGTGGTGACAGACCATCAACATGTCGAGGTGTTCGTCGATGGTGTTGCGGGTGAACGGCCGGGTCGGGTTGGTGGAACTCGGCAGCACGTTGGCAAAGCCGCAGGCCTTGATGATGTCCGGGGCATGACCGCCGCCCGCACCTTCGGTGTGATAGGTGTGGATGGTGCGGCCCTTGAAAGCGGCGAGGGTGGTTTCGACGAAACCGGACTCGTTGAGGGTGTCGGTGTGGATCGCCACTTGTACATCGTACTGGTCGGCGACGTTCAGGCAGTTGTCGATGCTCGCCGGCGTGGTGCCCCAGTCTTCGTGCAGCTTCAGGCCGATGGCACCGGCCTTGACCTGCTCGATCAACGGCTCCGGCAGACTGGCGTTGCCCTTGCCGGTGAAACCGATGTTCATCGGGAACGCATCGGCGGCCTGGAGCATGCGCGCCAAGTGCCACGGGCCGGACGTGCAGGTGGTTGCATTGGTGCCGGTGGCCGGCCCGGTACCGCCGCCGATCATGGTGGTGACGCCGCTCATCAAGGCTTCTTCGATCTGCTGCGGGCAGATGAAATGGATGTGCGTGTCGATGCCGCCTGCGGTAAGGATCATGCCTTCACCGGCGATGACTTCGGTGCTGGCGCCGACCGCGATGGTCACGTTCGGCTGGATGTCCGGGTTGCCGGCCTTGCCGATGGCAGCGATGCGCCCGTCCTTGAGGCCGACGTCGGCTTTGACGATGCCCCAGTGGTCGATGATCAGTGCGTTGGTGATCAACGTGTCGACCACTTCGGCGGCGAGTAATTGGCTTTGGCCCTGGCCGTCGCGGATGACTTTGCCGCCGCCGAACTTCACTTCTTCACCGTAGGTGGTGAAGTCTTTCTCGACTTCGATCCACAGCTCGGTATCGGCCAGACGGACCTTGTCGCCGACGGTGGGGCCGAACATGTCGGCGTAGGCCTGACGGGAAATCTTCATTGCAGTTCCTTCATTGATCGTTCCCACGCTCTGCGTGGGAATGCCGCCATGGACGCTCTGCGTCCGCCGTTATGTGACGCGGAGCGTCACGGGATGCATTCCCACGCGGAGCGTGGGAACGATCAGTCAGTCGAGATCACCCATGATCCTGCCGGCAAACCCGAACACCCGGCGATGCCCGGTCAGGTCTACCAACTCGACTTCCCGGCTCTGCCCCGGCTCGAAGCGCACGGCGGTGCCGGCGGGGATGTTCAGGCGCATGCCGCGGCTGGCGGCGCGGTCGAACGTCAGCGCATCGTTGGTTTCGAAGAAGTGGTAATGCGAGCCGACCTGGATCGGCCGGTCACCACTGTTGGCCACCTTCAGGCTGAGGGTGCGGCGGCCAACGTTGAGTTCGATGTCGCCGGGCTGGATCTGGTATTCACCGGGAATCATCAATGGGCTCCCTGGAGAATCTTGTAGTAGAGGGCGGTCGGTTTGTACTGGCCGCTCGGGTCGCAGGCATAGTCGGGGATTTGACCGGCCTTGGTGTAACCCAGGGCTTTGTAGAAGTCTTCGGCGGGGGAGCCGGCCTCGGTGTCGAGGTAGAGCATGCCGCGCTTGTGCTGAAGGGCAGCTTGTTCCAAAGCACTCATCAACTGTTGGCCCAGACCGCGGCGACGCGCGTGTTCACGTACCAACAGTTTTTGCACTTCAGCGCGGTTCAGGCCGTTGGCTTTCTGGCACAGGGTCAGCTGCACGCTGGCCTGTACCTGTTCGTCCTTGACCACCACCCACAGCAGCACGTTGCCCTTGTTCAGGTTCTCCTGGACCTCATCGAACCAGGCACGAGCCTGGGTCGCGTCCAGATCGGCCATGAACCCGACGCTGGCGCCATAGCCGACGGCGTCGAGCAGCAGATCAATCAAACCCTGACGGTAGTGCGCAAAGCTTTCAACATTGACGCGGCGCAGTTGGGCGGCGTTCATGGCAAATTACTCCTTGTTGGCAGTCGGCGGCTCCGCGCCAGGATTGAGGGTCAGTTGCATAAAAGTCAGGTCCAGCCAGCGACCGAACTTGGTGCCCACCTGCGGCATCTGGCCGGTCGTCACGAAACCGGCTCGTTCATGCAGGCGAATAGAGGCGGCGTTACCGCTTTCGATGGCGGCGACCATCACATGTTTGTCGCAGCCTTTGGCGCGTTCGATCAACGCGGTCATCAATTGCGGGCCCAGACCATTGCCACGCTGGTCGTTGCGCACGTAAACCGAATGCTCGACGGTGTGACGGAACCCGTCGAACGGCCGCCAGTCACCGAATGAAGCGTAGCCCAGCACGGTGTTGTCGCCGTCGACAATCACCAGAATCGGGTAGCCCTGGGATTGGCGGGCGCTGAACCAGGCCTGGCGGTTAGCCAAATCCACGGCCTGTTCGTTCCAGATCGCCGTGGTGTTGAGCACGGCGTCGTTGTAGATGTCGCGGATCGCCGGCAAGTCGGCGTGCGCTGCATCGCGGATGTGGAAGGTCATGGCGCGGCCTCAGGCGATCGGTTGGTGGACGGTGACCAGTTTGGTGCCGTCGGGAAAGGTCGCTTCGACCTGGATCTCCGGGATCATTTCCGGGATGCCTTCCATCACTTGTTCACGGCTGAGCAAGGTGGTGCCGAAGTGCATCAGTTCGGCCACGGTCCGGCCGTCGCGCGCGCCTTCGAGCAGCGCAGCGGAAATGTAGGCCATGGCTTCCGGGTAGTTGAGTTTCACGCCGCGCGCCAAACGCCGCTCGGCCACGAGGCCGGCGGTGAAGATCAACAGCTTGTCTTTTTCGCGTGGGGTCAGGTCCATCGTTTGGAATCCATCTGGGCAGATAAAAAAGGTATTCGGATCTGTAAACACAAAACCCCTGTGGGAGCGGGCTTGCTCGCGAAAGCGGACTTACATTCAACATTTTCGGTGTCTGATACACCGCTTTCGCGAGCAAGCCCGCTCCCACATTTGGATCGTGTTTCAGGTGCTCCATATTCTTGGGGGGACGGCTTCGCGGCCGAGCAATGCAGGCCTGAGCAATCGCCACAAATCGATCAGCCAACCCCTCGCCAACAACGCTTCACTGGCCAGGCAACGGGCGACTAAAAGTCCGGGCAACTGGGTCAGGTCTCCGCGCACGTCATGGGGCAGCGAGCGGCATTTCTCCAGCAAATCGCTATCGATGTCGCCAGTTACCAACAGGGTCGCAAACACCGGTTGTCCATCCAGGCCAATCGGCGAATCAAGCAAACCATCAGCCCCGACAATGCGCTGGCGCTCATGCCAGAGCAACTGACCGTCGCGGCGGATGTCCAGTTGCGCCTGAAAATGCCCGAGGTCGAAACGTTCGCCGCTGGCCGGCCGGCCCAACGCCACGACGTCCCAGTAAAACAACCGCGCATCGCCTTCCAGTTCAATCGAAGTGCTGAGTTCAGCCTGGGCGGCGCTGAAGATAATGGTTTCCTGGGGCAGCCACTCCAGTGTCGCGCCAGCGGCTACTTTCAAGTCGAGCTTCTGATAAGCGGGCCCCGCCGCGCGATACCACTTGGCCGCGCCGGGGCTGGTGATTTGCGCCCAGGCATCGAGGCCGACACTGGCCGAGATGTCCAGCCGATCGCCGCCGGCAATCCCGCCCGGCGGGTGCACGATGATGTGCTGGCAAACCTCGGGCCCTTCGGCATACAGATGTTTCTGCACCCGCAGCGGGCCTTTGTGCCGGCGCTGAACCGGGCGCGTGCTGTCGCCGAATCGGGCATAGCCGAGTTGCAGCTCAGCGTGCCAGCTGGGGGTGAACAGGGCAGTGGGGAGCGGTGAATTCATAGTTTCTATTTATCGTCAGGACGCTTCAGATTAGATCGTAACCAGGCCACGCACACCTTCGGCTTCCATGTTTTCGCCGCGACCTTGCTGCACGATCTCACCCCGGGACATCACCAGGTATTGATCGGCGAGTTCGGCGGCGAAATCGTAGAACTGCTCCACCAGCAAAATTGCCATGTCGCCACGGGCTGCGAGCTTCTTGATCACCGCGCCGATTTCCTTGATCACCGAGGGCTGGATGCCTTCGGTGGGCTCGTCGAGAATCAGCAAACGTGGACGACTGGCCAACGCTCGGCCGATCGCCAATTGCTGCTGCTGGCCACCGGACAAGTCACCGCCGCGACGCTGTTTCATCTGCAGCAGCACCGGAAACAGCTCGTAGATGAACGCCGGGACTTCCTTGGCTTCAGCACCGGGAAATCGCGACAGGCCCATCAACAGGTTTTCTTCCACGGTCAGCCGGCCGAAAATTTCCCGACCCTGAGGTACGTAAGCGATCCCGGCGTGAACCCGCTGGTGTGGCTTGAACGCGGTGATCGCTTTGCCTTCCCAGTTCACCGCGCCTTCTTTGGCCGGCAACAACCCCATCAGGCACTTGAGCAGGGTGGTCTTGCCCACACCGTTGCGCCCGAGCAGGCAGGTGACTTCACCGACCTTCACCTCAAACGTCAGGCCCCGCAGGATGTGGCTACCGCCGTAAAACTGGTGCAGCTTGTCGACTTGCAGCATGTTCCAGATCTCCTCAGATCCCCTGTGGGAGCGGGCTTGCTCGCGAAGGCGGTGTGTCAGGCAACTTTTATGTTGAATGTGCCGACGCCTTCGCGAGCAAGCCCGCTCCCACATTGGTATGTGTTCGCAGTTCTAGCGGCCGAGGTACACCTCGATCACGCGTTCGTTGTCCTGCACCTGCTCCAGCGACCCTTCGGCCAGCACGCTGCCCTGGTGCAACACGGTGACGTAATCGGCGATGGAGCCGACGAAGCCCATGTCGTGTTCCACCACCATCAGCGAATGCTTGCCCGCGAGGCTCTTGAACAGTTCGGCGGTGAATTCGGTTTCGGCGTCGGTCATGCCTGCCACCGGCTCGTCGAGCAGCAACAGTTGCGGGTCCTGCATCAGCAACATGCCGATTTCCAGAAACTGCTTCTGACCGTGGGACAACAAGCCCGCCGGGCGATTGACCGAACTGCTCAGGCGAATCGTGTCCAGCACTTCGCTGATGCGATCTTTCTGTTCGCCACTCAGGCGCGCCCGCAGGCTGGCCCACACCGATTTGTCGGTTTTCTGCGCCAGTTCCAGGTTTTCAAAAACGCTCAAGGCTTCGAACACGGTCGGTTTCTGGAACTTGCGACCGATGCCGGCCTGGGCGATTTGCACTTCGCTCATCTGCGTCAGGTCGAGGGTTTCGCCGAACCAGGCCTTGCCGTGACTGGGCCGGGTCTTGCCGGTGATCACGTCCATCAGCGTGGTCTTGCCCGCGCCGTTGGGGCCGATGATGCAGCGCAATTCGCCGACGCCGATGTACAGGTTCAGATCGTTCAGCGCTTTGAAGCCATCGAAGCTGACGCTGATGTCTTCCAGGGTCAGGATCGTGCCGTGGCGCGTGTTCAGGCCGGGGCCGGCGCGCTGGCCGAGGCCGATGGCGTCACGGCTGCTGCCGGCGTCCCGGTTGGGTTCCAGCGGTGGAAAAAACGCCGGTTCGAGCATGAATTCAGCCGTTGCAGTGACTCTCATTGTTCACCCCTTTTTTTCAGCAGACCGATCACGCCTTTGGGCAGGTACAGGGTCACGACGATGAACAGCGCGCCGAGGAAGAACAGCCAGTACTCCGGAAACGCCACGGTGAACCAGCTCTTCATCCCGTTGACCACCCCGGCGCCGAGCAGCGGGCCGATCAGCGTGCCGCGACCGCCCAGCGCCACCCACACGGCGGCCTCGATGGAGTTGGTCGGCGACATTTCACTCGGGTTGATGATCCCGACTTGCGGCACATACAGCGCGCCGGCCAGGCCGCACAACACCGCGCTCAACACCCAGACAAACAACTTGAAACCGCGTGGATCGTAGCCGCAGAACATCAAGCGGTTTTCTGCATCGCGCAGGGCGGTCAACACCCGGCCGAACTTGCTCTGCGCCAGACGCCAGCCGATGAACAGGCTCGCCACCAGCAACACCACGGTGGCGAAAAACAGCACCGCGCGAGTCCCCGGTTCCGTGATGCCGAAGCCCAGAATGGTGCGGAAGTTGGTAAAGCCGTTGTTGCCGCCAAACCCGGTTTCGTTGCGGAAGAACAGGAGCATCCCGGCGAAGGTCAGGGCCTGGGTCATGATCGAGAAATACACGCCCTTGATCCGCGAACGGAAGGCGAAGAAACCGAACACCAGCGCCAGCAACCCCGGCGCCAGCACCACCAGGCACATCGACCAGAGGAAGCTGCTGGTGCCGGTCCAGTACCACGGCAATTCAGTCCACGACAGAAAGGTCATGAACGCTGGCAAGCCATCGCCCGAGGCCTGGCGCATCAGGTACATGCCCATCGCATAACCGCCTAGGGCAAAGAACAAACCGTGACCGAGGGACAACAGGCCGGCGTAACCCCAGACCAGATCCAGCGCGAGGGCGACGATGGCGTAGCACAGAATCTTGCCCACCAGCGTCAGCGTGTAGGCCGAGACGTGAAACGTGCTGTCCGGCGACAACAACGACAGCAGCGGCAACGCCAGCAACAGAGCGAGGATCAGCGCGCCAACGGCGATCGTGACTTTGGGGCCGGCTTTTTGTGTTGCGGTAACGAGCAGGGGCTGATTCATCAGTCGATCACCCGTCCTTTCAGTGCGAAGAGGCCTTGCGGACGTTTCTGGATGAACAGAATGATCAGCGCGAGGATCAGGATCTTGCCGAGCACGGCACCGATCTGTGGTTCGAGAATCTTGTTGGCGATACCGAGGCCGAACGCCGCCAGCACGCTACCGGCCAATTGACCGACGCCACCGAGCACCACCACCAGGAACGAGTCGATGATGTAGCTCTGGCCGAGGTCCGGGCCGACGTTGCCGATCTGGCTGAGGGCTACGCCACCAAGGCCGGCGATGCCCGAACCGAGGCCGAAGGCGAGCATGTCGACGCGCCCGGTCGGCACGCCACAGCAGGCCGCCATGTTGCGGTTCTGGGTGACGGCGCGCACGTTCAAGCCCAGGCGCGTCTTGTTCAGCAGCAGCCAGGTCAGCACCACCACAAACAGCGCGAAGGCGATGATCACGATGCGGTTGTACGGCAGCACCAGATTCGGCAACACCTGAATCCCGCCTGACAACCAGGCCGGGTTTGCTACTTCAACGTTCTGCGCGCCGAACAGCAGTCGCACCAGCTGAATCAGCATCAGGCTGATGCCCCAGGTGGCCAGCAAAGTTTCCAATGGGCGGCCGTAGAGGTGACGAATCACCGTGCGCTCCAGCGCCATACCGATGGCGGCGGTGACGAAAAACGCCACCGGCAACGCGATCAGCGGGTAGAACTCGATGGCTTGCGGGGCGAAGCGCTGAAACATCAGCTGCACCACATACGTCGAGTACGCGCCGAGCATCAACATCTCGCCGTGGGCCATGTTGATCACGCCGAGCAGGCCGAAGGTGATTGCAAGACCTAACGCCGCCAGCAGCAGAATCGAACCCAGGGACATGCCACTGAAGGCCTGCCCAAGCATCTCGCCGATCAGCAGTTTGCGTTTGACCTGGGCCAGGCTGGTTTCGGCAGCGGTGCGCACATTGGCATCGGCTTCGACACCGGGCTGGAGCAAGCCTTCGAGGCGGGTGCGAGCCAGCGGATCGCCGGTTTCACCCAGCAGACGCACCGCGGCGAGGCGTACGGCCGGGTCGGTGTCCACCAGTTGCAGATTGGCCAGGGCCAGGCTCAAAGCGGCGTGAACACTTTCATTTTTTTCGCCTGCCAGTTGCTGGTCGAGGAATTTCAACTGCGCCGGTTTGGCGCTTTTCTGCAATTGCTGCGCGGCGGCCAGACGGATTTTGGCGTCGGCGGCGAGCAACTGGTGGCTTGCCAGTGCGGTGTCGATCAGACCCCGCAGGCGATTGTTCAGGCGCAGGGTTTTTGGTTGGCCATCGACCGTCAACTCGCCTTGTTGCAGGGCGTTGATCAATTCGATGCGGGCGGCATCGGGCTGCGCGGCCCAGGCTTCCAGAAGCCTGGCTTGCTGCATGGGATTGGCGACGACGAAGTCTTCGGCGTCGCCAGAATGCGCGGCCATCGGCAGTAACAGCGCGATGGCGAGGATGAAACGGTAAAGGGCAGTGGGCATGTCATTGGCCTTGCGTATTGATCGTTCCCACGCTCCGCGTGGGAATGCCTCACCGGACGCTCCGCGTCCGCTTTTGGGACGCGGAGCGTCCCTGGCTGCATTCCCACGCAGAGCGTGGGAGCGATCAGGCTGTGCGGGGTGGCTTAGTTGCTCTTCACCGCATAATCGGGCTTCTTGTCGTTACCCTGGATGAACGGGCTCCACGGTTGAGCACGGATCGGCCCTTCGGTCTGCCACACCACGTTGAATTGACCGTCGGCCTGAATCTCGCCGATCATCACCGGTTTGTGCAGGTGGTGGTTGGTCTTGTCCATGGTCAGCGTGTAACCCGACGGCGCGGCAAAGGTCTGGCCAGCGAGGGCTTCGCGGACTTTGTTGACGTCGGTGGACTTGGCTTTCTCGGCCGCTTGCGCCCACATGTGGATGCCCACGTAGGTGGCTTCCATCGGGTCGTTGGTCACCGCTTTGTCGGCGCCCGGCAGGTTGTGTTTCTTGGCGTAGGCTTTCCAGTCGGCGACGAATTTCTTGTTCGTCGGGTTCTCGACCGATTCAAAGTAGTTCCAGGCCGCGAGGTTGCCCACCAGCGGTTTGGTATCGATGCCGCGCAGTTCTTCTTCGCCGACCGAGAACGCCACGACCGGAACGTCGGTGGCTTTCAAGCCCTGGTTGGCCAGCTCTTTATAGAACGGCACGTTGGAGTCGCCGTTGACGGTGGAGATGACCGCAGTCTTGCCGCCCGCCGAGAATTTCTTGATGTTGGCCACGATGGTTTGATAGTCGCTGTGGCCGAACGGGGTGTAGACCTCTTCGATGTCCTTGTCGGCCACACCTTTGGAGTGCAGGAACGAGCGCAGGATTTTGTTGGTGGTGCGCGGGTAGACATAGTCGGTGCCCAACAGGAAGTAGCGCTTGGCGCTGCCGCCTTCTTCGCTCATCAGGTATTCCACCGCCGGGATCGCTTGCTGGTTCGGCGCGGCGCCGGTGTAGAACACGTTCGGCGACATCTCTTCACCTTCGTACTGCACCGGGTAGAACAGCAGGCCGTTGAGCTCCTCAAACACCGGCAACACCGATTTACGCGACACCGACGTCCAGCAGCCGAACACCACGGCGACTTTGTCCTGGGTCAGCAACTGACGGCCCTTTTCGGCGAACAGCGGCCAGTTCGATGCCGGGTCGACGACCACCGGTTCCAGCATCTTGCCGTTCACACCGCCCTTGGCGTTGATCTCGTCGATGGTCATCAGCGCCATGTCTTTGAGCGAGGTTTCGGAGATCGCCATGGTCCCGGACAACGAATGCAGAATACCGACCTTGATGGTCTCGGCGGCCTGGAGGCTCCAGGTCATGCCCATCGCGGCAATGCTTGCCGAGAGTGTGAAAGCCTTGATCAAGCTGCGACGCTTCATTGTGCGATCTCCATGAACTTATGAATTTTCTTGGTTGGCAGATGCGGACTACTGAAGGGTCTTTAGCAAGGGCTGTGCCTAACACCGGAAGTGCTTTTGCGCGGGGGTGAAAACGTTCGGCGCAGCTACTTGTTGCACCGTGAACGGGCATAAAAACGCTTGCGTGCACGGCGATGCGTCCAAGTGGTGCCGAGCGCACGAAGTAGTAACTATGTACCGCCTGGGCAATGCTTTGCGGTGCGAGAGTGGGGATCACCCTTGAATGACTCAATGGAGCTCCACTGCATGGACGAACAACCCCAACAACTCGCGCCGACCCGGTCGGACTCGGCACTGAACATATTGGAAAGGGCGTTTCTTTCGGCGGACGATGCCGCTCGTTATGCCCATGAGCGAATCGGCCGCCACCGTAACCGCGGGTATTACGGCTATATCCTTCAGCGAAACGATCAGCGGTTTGTGCTCACCGACCTGACCGGGCATCCGGTCAGCATGACTTCCCATCACAAGGTGATCCCCGACAAGCATGTCTTGCACAGTCGTTTCTATTCGCATCCCGCGCTTTCGACGCTCGACGTCGCCAAGGTTACGCAGCTGAAATGGACTGTCGAAGACGCCGCGACCAGCCTGTTGATGTTCAGCGTTGACGAACTGCGCGACAGCCTGCAGAGCGGTCTGCCGGCTTATCTTTCAGGGGCCGAAAACAGCCTGATCGGTTTCACTCCCGACAGGCTTCGTACGTCGAGCCTGCTGGCGCAACTGGGCACCGAGGCCGCCCCTGGCGTGTTTGCCCTGGGAATGAAGACGGGAGCCATCAAACCGGAGCAATTCGTCGAGGAGGCAGCAGCGGCCGGTGATTTGCAAGTCCTTGTCAGCAACGGTCGCTGGCGGCCCCGGGAAAGAATAACCGGACCTGTCGTCGCCGGTCCTTGGGAACGTAGCGTGCCGGACCGGGTGTCGTTCGGCGCGGTTTCCCGGTCGGCCGATGAGGCGGCACTCGAGCGCTACGCCAAAGACACCGAGCGGCATGACGAAGAACGGACCTGGTTCGGATTCATCCTCAAACAACAAGGCAAGGAAGAGTACATCGCCACTGAACTGGTCCCGGTCAGCGATGGGAGAGACAAACTTTACTCGTTGCGCAGCCTGTTTGGCGTTGCCCGAAAGGCCGGGGACTATGACTATCCCGAGTCATTCAAGCTCCACGCCTTTTACTATTCGCGCCAACGGGTCAAGCATGCCCGCGACCCGGCCAGGCGCTGGCTGGCGCACCACTTCATTGTGCCCAGGGATCTGTTTGTGGTGGTTTATGACTCCAACAAACGTCCGGTGCTGGACCCGGACAGGGTCATTCCTCTCTACGTCTCGACTCAGGACGGAGCCCTGCTCAAATACGTCCCGCGCAAGGGCACCAAGCTGTTCGACAACGACACCCCCGGCATGGGGCTGGAGGATATCCAGAAAAACCTGGCCAGTGGTGTGCTGACCCCGACGGGTTTTGTCAGAGTGGTCGCCAACAGCGGTGTATTGCAGGTGACGCGCACCAATGTCTGCTGGGACAGTAAAGGGCTGGTCGACAAGCACTGGCAGTCAAGCATGAACCTGCAACGGCGCACCCTCGGCCCGGTATTTCTGACGGCTGATGATGCGGCTCTGCATGCGCGTTCGCAAATACCGAGCGGTAGCGCCAAGGCGTTTGGCGGTGTGATCCTGAAACGAGCCGATGGTTTTTTTGTGGCCACCGATCCGATCGCTATCCTGCGAGAAGACTTTGATATCCCTTGGGTCTTCCCGGACGAAGCCGTGACGCTTGGCCAGTTTCCGGCGGGGTGTTCGGTGGTGGCGCGCTATCGCTCCCGAGTGCCTCGCGAGTTGCCGGTACTGCTGTCGAAAGTCGACAAGGAGGTGTATCTCAACATGCTCTCCGCCGATGTCGCGTACACCGCATTCACCCGCGAAGGGCAAACGCTCGATGAATACTTTCTGGCGCCGGACGGCGCGACCATTCGCTATCGGGCCGGGTTATGGGCACGATTCAAAGCCGACCTGGCCATTGCCCTGGGCACTTCGGGCAAGCCAGGGCGAGAGCTGGATGCCGCATCGATCAAGGAACAAATCTATCGGGGGCTGCTGTCTCCGACAAACTGGGTAAAAAGCCTGGCAAAGTCCGGTTACCTGCAAGTGGTTTCAGGGAGCCCGCTATGGGGCCCGGCTCGTACCGTGACAGAATTCGAAGCCTATCCCCCGGCCGCCGCAGTAACTTCCGGCTATGCACGAGCGGTTGCCGAGCCGGCCTGTAGCCCGATGTACCTTCGAGAACAGGACGCGGCCTGTTTCGCTCATGAACGGGCACGCAATCGTTCAGCGACGGGGTTTGGATTCGTTCTGAAAAATGCCCGTACCGGCGTCTTCATTGCGACCCTGCCCATTGACGTGCAAGGCACATGGTTGGCGTATGAGCGAATCTTTCCCGGTGTACTCCCTTCTTCCCACGTCAGCAGCGCGATTCACCTGTGCGCGGGGCAAGCGCCGCAAAAGCTGTCGGACGATGATTACCGGCATTTCCTTTCCCCCATGGACGTGAGTCTGGCCCGTGACGCTGCGCGAACGCCCCATGGCTTCAGGCCGATTTATTTCTCCTGCGCCGATGGTGCCTTGTTGCGATTGTTGCTCAGCCCCTTCGACCCGGACCTTTCGCGAGACAAATTCGGCCAGTACGAATTCAAGGACAATCCGTTTGCCGCGCTCGAGCACGCGCAGCGTGACTGGAAGGACATCGGCGAGGGCAGGTTCAGGCTGAGTAGTTACATCCAGCGAATGGCCAAATCCGGAGAACTGGAGGTCCTGGTGACCAGCGCCTATTGGTCCCGAAAAGGCAAAGTGAGCCAGAACTGGCGGCCCCGCATGCCTTCTGTTTCCGTGGATGAGCAGTGGGCAAACAGCCCTGCGCCAGCCTTGGGACCGATATTCCATCATCCTGACGACGCGGCCCTTTATGCGCAGTCGCGGCTGGGCAGTCACGAGAGTCAAACGACAGTGCACGCCAGCGGGATTTTGAGCAGCCCCGGCACTAATTCCTTTGTTGCACTGGAGCCCATTGCAGACCCTGGGTATCCCAATGAAGCCATCAAGCGGGTTTTCCGTATTGCGAGTGATCCCTTGACCTCCCCGCGCAATAAACCGCCACGTTTTCCCGACGGCTACACATTGGTGGCCGGCCATCAGCTTTTCCAGGTCGCAGGCTCGACACTGGCCGAACGCTCCGATGCAACTGACGCAAACTTCGCCTCTCCGGCCCAGGTGCATGCGCACACCCATGCCTTGAAAGCCAAAGGGTTCGATATCAACGCCTACTACTATTCGACGCGTTATGGAGCATTGCTTAAATACACACCAACCTATTCGGCCTCGGAGCGAACATTGCTGCTGACCCAGCCAGTTCAGCTCGTCGAAGGAAAGTGGGCCACCGTGCTGTCGACCGATGTGTTTATTACCCGTCTGGCGGACATCGGCAATTTGCAGGTGCTCAAGCCTGCGTATTTCTGGAATCAGGCCAGGCGCCTGGGCTCTGACTGGGGCCTCCGACGCCAACAGATTCAGGATATCTTCCCCCACCCCACGCGGGATGAGTTGTAAGGGGGCGGGGTAGCGGTCACAGCCGTTGGCTTCAGCGCCTGCGCATCAGACCGATGAAAAACAACCCGCCAATCGCCGCCGTGGCTATGCCGATCGGCAAATCCTCGGGGGCGATCAGGGTGCGGGCGGCGACGTCGACCCAGACCAGAAAGATGCTTCCCGACAACACGCACACCGGCAGCAACCGCCGATGCTCCGCCCCGACCAGACGCCGCGCAATGTGCGGCACCATCAGCCCGACAAACCCGATAGACCCGCTGATCGACACCAGCACCCCGGTCATCAGCGACGCAATCAAAAACACCCGCAAGCGCACGTTGCGAGCATTCAGGCCGAGGGTGACGGCAGTCTGTTCGCCGGTCATCAACGCATTCAACGGTCGAGCCATGCCCAGCAGCAACACCAGACCGAGCAACACGCTGGCTGCCGGTACCGCGAGCAACTCCCAACGCGCCAACCCGAGCCCACCGAGCATCCAGAACATCACCGCCGAACTCGCGCGATGGTCGCCAAGAAACAGCAGCAGATTGGCGATCGCCATCATCACGAAGGACACCGCGACGCCGCACAACAGCAGCCGATCACTGTCGAGCCGTCCGTTGCGGTTGGCGATCATCAGCACGATCAACATGCTCAGCAACGCGCCGATAAACGCCGCGATCGGCAAGGTCAGCAGGCCAACGATTTCACCGACATGCAGCACCACGATCACCGCGCCGAGGGTCGCGCCGGAGGTGACCCCGAGCAAATGCGGGTCGGCCAGCGGATTGCGCGTCACCGCTTGCAGCACCGCACCGATCAGCGCGAGCCCGGCGCCCACCAACGCACCCAATAACATGCGCGGCACGCGAATCAGCCAGACGATGTGTTGCTGCCCGGCGGCCCAGTCCGGCACGCCGACACCGAAAATCTTGTGCAACAGAATCCGCCACACCACGTCCACCGGCACCCGCGCCGGACCGAAGCCCAGCGACACCACGCACGACACCAGCAACAACGCGCCGAGGGCCATCAGCAACAACGCGTAGCGACGATTGATCATTCGCGGTGGAAACCCTTGGCCAGGGTTTCGACTGCCAGCACGTTGTCGATCCCAGGCGTGGCTTGCACATACGGAATCACGATGAAGCGCTGGTTCTTGATCGCGTCCACCGATTGCAGCGCCTGGTTGTTGAGCAGGAACTCTTGCTTCTGCTCGGCGGTGACTTCGCCGTAATCAACGATCACGATCACCTGCGGATTGCGCTCGACCACGTTTTCCCAATTGACCCGGGTCCAGCTCGCCTCGACATCATCGAGAATATTGCGCCCGCCGGCAGCGTCGATCAGCGCTTGCGGCATACCGAGGCGGCCGGACGTCATGGCGCGGTCTTCACCGCTGTCATAGAGGAAGACGCGAGGTTTGTCCGTCGGCAGATCCTTGCGCACTTCGGCGACCTGCGATTGCATCCGGGCGATCAAGGCGTTGGCGCGATCCTGCACGTCGAAGATTTTGCCGAGGTTGCGCAGGTCGTTGTAGGTGTCTTCCAGACTGGCCGGCGGACGCTTCATCACGAACGCGCAGGACTCCGTCAGCTCGTAGACATCGATGCCCAGCGGCTGCAACGTTTGCGGTGTGAGATCACCGCCGACGCGCATGCCGTAATCCCAACCGGCGAAGAAGAAATCAACGTTGGCGTTGAGCAGGGTTTCCACCGACGGGTACTTGGCCGCCAACTCCGGCAAGCCCTCGAGGATGGTTTGCATCTGCGGCGTGACCGACTTCCAGCCGGTCACACCGCTATACCCGGCCATGCTGGGTTTCAGACCGAGGGCCAGCAGCATCTGGGTCATGTTGATGTCGTGGCTGACCGCGTGTTTCGGCGCTTGCTTGAAGGTCACTTCGCGATTGCAGCTCTGCACGGTCAACGGGTAGTGGGTGGCCTCGGCAAATGCTTGGGCATTGCCCAGCAACAGAGCGGCGCAAAGCAGGGAACGCAAAATCATGGTTGGGTGATCCAGGTAATTCGTGGGTAGCCGTGCAAGGGATGTTGATCGATCAGCGCTTCGACGCCGAACACATCGCGCAGCAGTGGGGCGGTCAAGACTTCTTCGGGCGTGCCACTGGCGACGATGCGGCCGTGATTGATCACATACAGCCGATCACAGAAAGCAGCCGCCAGATTGAGGTCGTGGATGCTCGCCAAGGTGCCGATCTTCAGGCGTTTGACCAGCTGCAGCAGTTCGAGCTGATACCGCGGGTCGAGATGATTGGTCGGCTCGTCGAGGATCAGCATTTGTGGTTGCTGAGCCAGGGCGCGGGCGAGGATCACGCGTTGTTTTTCACCGCCGGAGAGGGTGGCGAAGTCATGGTCTTCGAAGCCTTTCAGACCGACTGATTCGAGGGCCTGGGTAGCGAGTTTTCTGTCCTCCAGAGTGTCGCCGTCGAACAAGCCTTTGTGCGGTGTGCGGCCCATGGCGACGACTTCATCGACGGTGAGGCCGAAGGCGTCGGGGAATTCCTGCAGGACCACGGCGATGCGTTGCGCGCACCAGCGCGAGGATTGCTTCCAGACGTTGTGATGGTCGAGCTTGACCTCGCCGCGCTCGGGTTTGCTGAAGCGCCAGGCACAGCGCAGCAAGCTGGTTTTGCCGCTGCCGTTGGGGCCGATCAGGCCGACGAACTCACCCGGGAGCACGCGCAAGGTCGCCTCACGCAGTTGGAACTGGTGATGGCAATGGCCGTGGCCCAAGGGTGTCCAGGCGAGGTTTGTGAGGTTCAGCGAGGTCATGCATCTACTCTGAAATTTTCGGTGTTGCTGATGACGCCTTCGCGAGCAAGCCCGCTCCCACATTGGAATGCGATCTAATGTGGGAGCGGGCTTGCTCGCGAAGGGGCCCTTGAATCAAAAGGTGTAATCAGCCGTGACAAAAAACGATCGGGGTTCGCCGAGGATCCACTGCTGCCCCTCATTGTATTGGCTTTGCGCATACTGCCGGTCAAACAGATTGTTCACCTGCAACCCCAGCGTCGTATTCCGCAGCGCCTTCCAGGACAGCGTGGCGTCCACCACGGTGTAGCTCGGCAGCTCATTCTGGTTGGCCATGTCCGCAAAACGCGCATCCACATAACGCACGCCGGCGCCGGCCTTCAAGTCATCATTGATCGCTTTGCTCAGCCACAGATTCGCCGTGCGCCGTGGCACGTCCACCGGACGATTGCCGTTGCGCGACACCGGTATACCACTCACCACTTCTTCGAAATCGTCGAACCTGGCTTTGACGATGGCCGCATTGGCCTGCAGTTGCCAGGCGTGCGGCAGTTGCAGGTCGAGGCTGGCTTCGAGGCCGTTGGTCGATTGCTGGCCGACCTGCTGTTTGAGCGTCGGATTGCCCGGGTCGTCAGTCAGCAGTTTCTTTTTGACGATGCGATACGCCGCCAGCGTCCACTCGCCGCGCTGATCCCAGAACAATTGCTTCACGCCGATCTCGGCCTGCTTCGCGGTGGACAAGTCATATTGCTGCTGGCTCGGGCTCAGGGAAATCAACCCGCCGACACCGTCGGTGCTGGTGGCGTACTGACCGTAGAACGAGGTGTCAGGCGTCACGGCAAACACCAGTCCAGCCTTCCAGTTATTACCGGTCAGGGTCTTGTCGCTTTGGCTGCCATCCACCAGATTGTCGCGGTCGACGTGCACGTAATCGCGGCGCACGCCGGTCACCAGCGACCAGCGTTCGCTCAACTGCGTGCGGTTTTCGGCGAAGGCCGACAGCTGTTTTGTCGTCGACTGGAACTGATCACGGTACGGGTCGGCGCTTTCAAAACTACCGCGCTGTGGGTGATGAAAATCGATCGGTTGGCCATTCGGTAACGCGTCATTGAACGGCGAGTTGCTGTCGAGCTGGAAGCGAATCCGGTTGTAATCGACACCCGTCACGGTCTGGCTTTCGAGGCCGAACAGGGTGTGTTTGAAGGTGAAGGTCTGGCGATCACCGATCTGCTCCTGCTTGTGGCCGATGCCGAAATACCCGCTGCGGCTGAGCTGTTGAGTGTCGCGGTCGAAGTTGTAGTTCTCGGCGTTCTGCCAGCGGCGTTGGGCCTTGAGGTAATACAGCTCGTTAGTCGAATTGACGCTCTCGGGGAGTTGCCAGTCGCTGGTCAGCCGCGTCCATTGATCGTTGTAGTGCTGCTTGTCGTTGCTGACGTTGTAGTTCTTGTCCCGCAGGCCTTCGTGAAAGCGCCCGTTGATCAGCGGCGTGCCGAAGGTGTTCATCGGCTTTTGATCGCCGTAATCGTGGGCTAGGGTAAACGCCAGATCGTCGGTCGCTTGCCAGCGCAGGGCGGCGCTGATGAAGTCGCTGGACGAATCGCCGCGATCAACCCAGCCGTTGCTGCGCAGGCGATTGAGGTTCAAGCGGTAGCTCAAGGTGTCACTCAATGAGCCGCCGCTGTCGAAGGCCTGTTGCTGACCGTCATAGGAACCGTAGCCGAGACGAACATGGTTTTCGATCTCGCCTTCAAACGGTTTTGTCGGGATCACATTGACCACCGCGCCGGTCGCGCCTTCGCCGTACAGCACCGATGCCGGGCCGCGCAGCACATCAACGCGCTCCACCGACCACGTGTCGACCGGGAAGGTCACGGTGCCCATGCCGGTGTACATGCGGTTGCCGTCATACAGCTGCATCACCGAACCCTGCCCGGTAAAACCTCGTGCCGACAACGACGTGCCGCCATCGCCCGGCGTGCCGGTGCGGCTGATCCCGGTGCTGCGCGACACGGCGTCTTGCACACTGCGATCACCCCGCGCGCGGATCTGTTCGCCGGTCAGGCTTTCGACGCTGGCAGGGGTTTCCATTGCAGTGAGGTTCAGGCGCGAACCGGCAGTGGTCGGGGTGTTCAGGCTGACGGTTTCGTCGTCATTGACCTCGGCGGTAATGGTGCCGGTGGGCAGCGTCAACGGTTGCGCGTCGGCGCTGTGGTTCATGGCGAGCAGGCAGAGGCCGGACAAGAGGTACTTGTTCATCGGGGCGGTGAACCACTTATGCAAAGAAAACCCGCAACATTCCTGTGGCGGGCAGGCGGTCCATTTACGTTATGCAGTAACACTAAAAAAGACCGGGGTAAGCGCGCGAAGTCTACAGATCGCTCTAATACGCGCATCTCGGCTGACTCATGATGAAGGTGAGGCGGATTCAGGTTGTTGGCGATATTTCCTGTGGCTCTGAAAAAAATCGATGTAAGTCCAAGTTGGTCGAAAAAACTGTCATTAATGACAGTTACCGCGCCAGTGAACAGCTCATAGCATGGAATGGCCTACTTCTTACGAGGGACATACCCATGAAGCGCTCAATCGTTTTAAACGGACTTGCTTTGTCAGCCATGCTGCTGGGGCTTCAGCAAATGGCTTATGCGGATGCGTGCACGGACGCGTGGAACGCTAGTTCCGCCAGTGAAACTTGCCCCAATAAAGATAAAGTTAACAACGGCATCACTATTACGGATTTGGGCAATGGACAGTGTCGAATCCAGACCTTTTGTTCGACCGATGTCGCAGATAACTCCAATCCGACGGACATTACGGTGAATCTGGCGGATGTCCCTACGCTGAACAATTGCTACGGAATCGTACGTGGCTACGCTTGCAATTAGCCTTAGCGAATGATGGCGCACAGCGCGGGTCATGCTTGATGCCGCGCTGGGCTGTCCGTCTACCCTTAGTCAGGCTGAAGCGTTGCTGGCGACCCGCCGCGACAACAGCAGCCGATCCAGCCCCCACACCACAATCAACGAAGCCCCCACCAGCGGAAAAATCACCGCCAGCGTCAGCATGATCGCCACGCCGGTTTTCCATTTCGGCAGGTCGTGGCGCAGCGGCGGAACTCCGAATTTTCCTTGTGGACGGCGCTTCCACCAGATCACCACACCGCTGACGGCGCTGAGCAGGATCATCAGGCAGATCAGCAGGATGATGATCTGGTTGAGCGGGCCGAACATCTTGCCTTCGTGCAGCATCACGCCGATTTCTGTTGCACGGGCGACGGTGCCGTACTGCTCGAAGCGCACGTCGGCGAGGACATTGCCGGTGTACTGATCGATATGCAAGGTGGCGTCGTTGCGCGGGTCGTCGGCGAACACGGCGATGGTGAACACGCCAGTCGCGGTGGTCGGGAAAGTGATGCTGTAGCCCGGTTCGACTTTGCGTTGCACGGCGATGTCCTGCACGTCTTGCAGGCTGATGGTCGGTGCGGCGGGACCCGCTTGCGTGCCGCTGTGGGCCATATGTTCGGCGTGGTCGCCAGACATTGGCATCGGTGTGTTTTCCATCGCCCACGGCACGGTCTGGCGGGTGGCGGTGTTGAGGCTGCGGGCCTCGACATCGGACTGGGGCACGTTGTCCCACATCGCGGCCGGAAAGACGTTCCACACTTGCGCGTATTGCTTGCCCCAGAACCCGGTCCAGGTCATGCCGCTGAGCAGCATCACCAGCAGCAGCGACGCGCCCCAGAACCCGGTCACCGCGTGCAGGTCACGCCAGAGCACTCGACCGCGACTGTTCAAGCGCGGCCACAAGATGCCGGCTGCCTGGCCGCGCGGCCACCACAGAAAGACCCCGGAGACCACCAACACCACGCCCCAGCCGGCGGCCAGCTCGATCAGTCGGTCGCCGACGGTGCCGATCATCAATTCGCCATGAATCGCTCGCGCGACGGCTTGCAGATTCTTTTTCGCGTCTTGCTCGCCGAGGATGTCGCCGTGGTAGGGATCGACGAAAACGTTGAGCTCGGTACCAGCATTGAGCACGACAAATTGCGCGCTGCGTTCGGCGTTGATCGGTGGCAAATACTGCTTGATCGTGGCTTGTGGGTAAGCCTCTTTCACCCGCTTGAGCAGGTCATCGGCCGGGACGCTGTGATGCCCGGCCGGAACGTTCAGCAAGCTGCCGTACATCAATGGGTCGAGTTGCGGCTTGAACAGGTAAATGATGCCGGTCAGGGCCAGCATCACCATGAAAGGCGCGACGAACAGACCGGCATAGAAGTGCCAGCGCCAGGCCAGGTTGTAGAAATTCGGTTTGGGCTGTTTCATCACGTGTGCTCCGCTAGGCTTGGGTCTTTTAGTTGTTTGTTTGCGGTTGCTGCGCAACCGATCGCGAGCAGGCTCGCTCCCACAGGTTCAACACGGTCCATGTGGGAGCGAGCTTGCTCCGGGCGGCGTTCCGACGATGCGTTTAGAAGCTCATGTCCACTTTGGTCCAGAGCGTGCGCCCCGGTTCTTTAATAGCTTGCGGGTCATTGGCCGGGTAGCCGAAACCGGCGTTGCCGGCCAGGTTCAAGTGCTCGGCGTACGCTTTGCCGAACAGGTTGTCGACGCCGGTGCTGACCTTCCAGTTTTGGTTGATCCGGTACGCGCCATTGAGCGAGAACACGCCAAAGCCCGAGGTCTTGTCGAAGTCCTTGCCGACCACGTTGCCCTTGTTCTGGTCGATGCGGTTTTGCGCCGCAACCACTCGCCACAACGCCCCGGCGCTCCAGTTGTCTTCGCTGTAGGTCAGGCCGAAACGGGCGTCCAGCGGCGGCATTTGCGGCAGTGCGTTGCCGTCGCTGCTGTTCTTGCCCCAGGCGTAGGCCAGGGTCGCATCGGCTTTCCAGTGACTGGTCAGCTTGTAGGCCGCACCCAATTCGCCGCCCATGATTCGTGCGTCGATGTTCTGTGCTTGCGAGGTCGTGCCCATCATGGTTGGCGTGTAGTTGAACAGGATGTAGTCGCGCACCTGCCCGACGTAACCCGAGGCCCAGGCTTCGAGGTCTTCGGTCTTGTATTGCAGGCCGAAATCGAGCTGGGTGGTTTTTTCAGGCTTGATCGAATCGAAGGCATTCACCGAGCCAGCGGGGCCGGATTTGGGTGAAAACAGCTCCCAGTAATCCGGGAAACGCTGGGTGTGGCCGAGGCCGGCATACAGCGTGGTCGGGCTGTCGGCCAGGTCATGCTCGTAACGGACGAAGCCGCTTGGCAGTGTGTCGGCACGGGTGTCGTCGGCGGTCGGATTAGGGCGCGCCATCATCCCGGAGCCCTTGGTCTGCCGGAAATCCTTGGCCGAAGCACGGTCCAGGCGTGCGCCGGTAATCAACCGGTCACGGTCGGCGGCGTACCAGGTCAATTCGCTGAATACGCCATAGTTGTGGAAGTCGGCATCCTTGTTGCGCGGCACATCCTTGTAGGCGTCGACGCCCATGGCGCTGCGCTGGCGATGTTTGCTGGTCTGCGCATCGATGCCGCTGATCAACTGCACATCGGCCCAGCGCCACGTGGCCTTGATCCGTGCGCCGAGGGTTCGACGGTCGACATTGGAAGCCATGGGGCCGGCCATCATCCCGGTGCCGGACGGCGTGCGCAGGGTGTAGTTGTCCATCACGTGGTCGGCGTAGTTGTAGTAAACCTGCGCCTCGACCTTGTCCAGCACATCGCCGATGTTCGACTGCTCGAAACGCAAGCCCAGGCTTTCGCGCAAGAACTGCGAACCGTCCATGCCGCGACCGGCGTAACGCGCTTCGCCATCGCCCTTGCCGGCGGTGAGTTCCAGCAGGGTGTCGGCGTCCGGGGTCCAGCCCACCGCAACGTCGCCATTCCACTTGTCGTAGCGCGACGGCACGGTGTCGTTGTTGCCATCCCGGTAATCGTCGGCATGCGCGGTGTTGCCGATTACTCGCACGTAACCCAATGACCCGCCGGCAGCAGCATCCACCACTTTGTCGAAACGGCCGTTGGAGCCCGCCAGCACGCTGGCGTTCACCCGCGTGCCGAGTTCGCCGAAGCTTTCCGGTTCACGGTCGAAGAGGATGGTCCCGGCCGATGCGCCCGGTCCCCAGAGCACGGTTTGCGGGCCTTTGATCACGGTCAGCTTGTCGTAAGTTTCCGGCGAGATGTACGAAGTCGGTGCGTCCATTCGGCCGGGGCAGGCGCCGAGCAACTGGCCGCCATTGGTGAGGATGTTCAACCGCGAGCCGAACATGCCGCGCAGCACCGGGTCACCGTTGGTTCCGCCGTTGCGCACCAGGGCGAAGCCGGGAATGGTTTTCAGGTAATCGCCACCGTCGCTGGCCGGCACCGGTTGGCGCGGGTCCTTGGGGTTGGTGACGATGGTCAGTGGTGAACTCGGGGCGATGGCGGTGATTACCGTCGGGCTCAGTTCTTCACTGTGACCGGTGTGTTCATCGGCCAGCACCATGGGAGTCAGCAGTGCCCCGCAAAGGAGGGCGGTGGCGTGCCTGAAGCGAACGCGAGATTCGTTCAGGGCAAAAGAAGCCTGGGCAGTGCTCAAGCGTGTGTCAGCAGAAAACCTGGACATGACATTTTCCATCGAACAGTCGTAAACGACACGGCCGGCAGCCTGCGCATTACTTGTGGGAGCGAGCCTGCTCGCGAAAGCGGTGTGTCAGACGACATGAATGTTGACTGACACTCCCTCTTCGCGAGCAGGCTCGCTCCCACAGGTTGCTGTGGCTGTCTTCGAAACCGTGTGAGATCGGAGGTGGGTGTTTACGCGGCGATGGGCGGAGCGCGGGTGCGGGCGCCGGGGAAAAAGGTTTGCCGGGCGTGGCCCAGGCGAGGGGAGGGAGTGGTGAAGGTGGTGGCTTTGGGCGTGTCGAATGCGACGAAGGACTGGCCGCCAGTCAGCGCCGGGCAATTGAACAGCAGGCTGCAATAGCCGCATTTTTCCCAGAGTGCATGGTGGTCGGCTTTTGGTGGACAGTGCTCGGCCGCGGCTTGCGCGCCGTGGTCGGCGTGCTCCATTGCCGACATGTCCATCGACATCGACATCGAGGCGCGTTGATCCATCGGCATCGACTGAGAAATCAGCGGGCCGATAAAGATCATCAACATGGCGAACAGGCTGATCCAGCTGCCGCTCGTCAGGCTTAACGGCTGACGACGGTGTGCGGATGACCTGGCGCTAAGCGGGCGCATGGGGGTTTTTGCTCAGTCGCTTATTGGGCGTGGGCGTGCGTCTGCATGCTTTCCGGCGGCTTCTTCTGCACCGAGACGTCGACCGTTACGTCGCCGGACTTCTCGAAATGCATCGTCAGCGGGAAGCGTTTGCCGTCGCTCAGCAGGCTGCGGTCTTTCAGGTTTACCAGCATCACGTGGTAGGCCATCGGCGCAAAAGAGACGTTGCCACCGGCAGGAATGTCGACGCTCGGCACCTGCTGCATTTTCATCAGGTCGTTTTGCATGACGTGCTCGTGCAACTGGGCTTCGCCTGCAATCGGCGAGACGACGCTAAGCAGTCGGTCGGCGGTTTTACCGCTGTTGTGAATCACGAAATACGCCGCCACCGTTGGCGCGTTGGGTGGCAACTCCTGCGACCACGGATGGGCGATCTCAAGTTCGCCAGCCTTGTATTCGTGAGCATTGGCAAAACAGGCAGGCAGCAGCAATACAGCCAGGACGATGAGTTTGTTCAACATGGCAGTTCTCCAGAACGATTCGAAACGCAGGTCAATTGCGAGAAGGAATCACACCAGAGGGGAAGCGCGGGGGTTGAGGCTCGGCCATTGCTGGCGCGGTGTCGGTGTATCGAGAGAGGCATCAGGCAGGCTTCGATTGGCGTCGAAACGCGCGAAGTACAGTTGCGGTGTGTGCCCGGGCAACGCCACCAACGGCGCGGAACCTGAACAGCACCAGCAATGCTGCATGTTGGAGTGATCGTCACTCTGCGGGGCTTTCTGTTCGATATCGCCCAGGGAAATCGCCACCAACTTCGTGCCGCTGGACGAACAGAAACTGCCCCACAACAACTGCTCGGCAGGCGATTTCGCCGTCTGCGCCATCGCTCCCGTCATCGGCATGGCGAGCATGTTGAACAGCACTGCGAAGCAGGCGATCCAGGCAAATGCGAGCCGTTGTCGGGACATGGGACAAATCCGGTTGGGTGGGGGGATCAGGCGCGGCTATTTAGCCTGATCAGGGCCGATAAGTAAAAAAGCGGCGTGCGGTGTGGTGTCGCAGTGCAATCAGAGAGCGCTGGCATGCAGGCGCAGACCTAATGCTTTCATCACTTTCATGATAGTCGCGAATTCCGGGTTGCCAGTGCTGCCCAATGCTTTGTACAGACTTTCACGACCCAGCCCCGCGTCACGGGCAATCTGTGTCATGCCCTTTGCTCGGGCTATGTCGTTAAGGGCTGCACGTATGAGCACTCCGTCGCCAGCATCTTCTTCAAAACAGGCGTCCAGGTAAGCCGCCATTTCTTCTGGTGTTTTTAGAAATTCGGCGGCATCGAAACGGGTGAATTGTTCGGCCATGATTTACTCCTCATTACCGATGTTTTGCGCCATTTGAATGGCGCGTTTGATGTCTCGTTTTTGAGTCGACTTGTCACCGCCCACCAACAGCAGATAAACCACTTCACCTCGGCGGGTGAAATACATCCTGTAGCCAGGACCGTAATGCACACGCATTTCATAAACAGCTCCACCCACCGGTTCGCAATCACCAAAATTTCCATGCTCGGCAGCTCGGAGCCTGGCAATGATGCGAGCTTTGCCAATGATGTCTTTCAGTGAGTCGAGCCAGTCAGCAAATGCTCGGGATCGTTCGAAGTCGATCATGTTTGATCGTATTCCTTGGGATACAGGTTGGCAAGCCGCACTTTCCTCGGGACGAATTTAGTCGTCCCTCAGGATGTAAGGTCGGTGTGCTTGTTCGGATCAGGGGGCTCGGACTATAGGATCGAAGCCATAGAGTGGATAGCCGGCTCCGTCCGAGAGTGTTGCCGGCAAAGTCGCAAGGTTATGGGGGTCTCAGGAATCGTCTTACACCGATAGGGCTTTCAGTGCTTCACTCACCGACCCAAACTCCCGATCAACCCCCGGCAACACTGGCCGCTGCAAAACAATCACCGGCACCCCACGCTCCCGTGCCACTTCCAGCTTCGGCTCGGTCGCGGTGCTGCCGCTGTTCTTGCTGATCAGCACATCAATCTGCCGACGTTCAAACAGTTCACGTTCATCCTCGATCAGAAACGGCCCACGCGCGCCGATCACTTCGCAGCGTTCGTTGCCGGGGTAAACGTCCAGTGCGCGCAAGGTCCAGAATTGCTCTGGCGGGATTTCATGCAGATGCTGCAAGGGTTCGCGGCCGAGGGTGAACAACGGTCGCCGGAACGGTTTCAGTGCTTCGATCAACCCGGCCCAGTCGCTGACATCCCGCCAGTCATCGCCGGCCTGTGGTTGCCAGGCCGGGCGCCGCAGGGCCCAGCAGGCAATACCGCTCAACCGTGCAGCGGTGGCGGCGTTCTGGCTGATTTGTGCGGCGTAGGGATGGGTTGCGTCCAGCAGCAGCTCGATCCCTTCATCCTGAATGAACTGCGCCAGCCCTTCGGCACCGCCATAACCGCCAACGCGAACCTGGCAGGTCAGATCTGTCGGCACTCGCCCCACGCCGGCCAGGCTATAGATGTGTTCCGGTCCGAGGGTCCGGGCGATGGCCAAGGCTTCTGTCACGCCACCGAGCAACAACACGCGCTTCATTGAAAAGCTCCTGCATGGCCAACAATCCCGCCCTGGCGATCGATGGCGAACACTTCGACCTGAACCTGCGTCGGCACCACGCTGCGGGCAAAGTCCAGCGCGTGCTGACACACCGCGTCACCGAGCGCGATGCCCGCAGCGCTGGCCATCGCCAAGGCTTGCTGGCTGGTGTTGGCTTCGCGAATCCCTTGCTGCAACGCCTCATCGGCGCCAATCGCCGACGCCCACTCGGCCAGTTGCGGCAGGTCGATGCTGGAGTGTCGACTGTGCAAATCCATGTGCCCGGCCGCCAGTTTGCTGATCTTGCCGAAGCCGCCGCAGAGGCTGAGTTTATCCACAGGCACTTTGCGCAGGTGTTTGAGCACGGCGCCGACGAAGTCGCCCATTTCGATCAGGGCGATTTCCGGAAAATCGTAGACCCGGCGCATGGTGTCTTCACTGGCATTGCCAGTGCACGCGGCGATGTGCAGGTAACCGTTGGTTTTGGCGACGTCGATGCCTTGGTGGATCGAGGCGATGTAGGCCGCGCAGGAGAAGGGCCGGACGATGCCGCTGGTGCCGAGGATCGACAAACCGCCGAGAATCCCCAGGCGCGGGTTCATGGTTTTCAAGGCCAGCGCTTCACCGCCTTCGACATTCACCGTGACGTCGAAACCACCCATGTAATCAAGCTCCTCGGCCAACAGCGTCAGGTGCTCGCTGATCATCTTGCGCGGCACCGGGTTGATCGCCGGTTCGCCGACGTTCAGCACCAGACCGGGCCGGGTGACGGTGCCCACGCCACGGCCGGCACTGAAGCGGATGCCCGGCTCGCTGTGCAGGCGCACCTGGGAAAAGAGCAGGGCGCCGTGAGTCACGTCGGGGTCGTCGCCGGCGTCCTTGATCGTGCCGGCTTCGGCGCCGTCGTCCGTCAGCCGACAGAATTCCAGGCGCATCTGCACCCGCCTGCCTTTGGGCAGAATGATCTCGACGGCGTCTGCTTCTACGCCACTGAGCAGCAAGCGCGCCGCCGCAAGGCTGGTGGCGGTGGCGCAGCTGCCAGTGGTCAGGCCGCTGCGCAGCGGTGCGGGTTGTTCGGCGGTTTCGTCACGCATCGAGGGGTTTCGTCACGTCCAGCAAGGTAATCGGCAGCGCCTGACGCCAGGTGTCGAAATCGCCCAGCGGTTGCGCCTGAGCGATATGGACTCGTGTCAGCTCACCGCCGTGCTGCTCGCGCCAGGCCATCAATGTCATTTCACTTTGTAGCGTGACGGCGTTGGCGATCAGTCGACCGCCGGGTTTGAGTTGTGCCCAGCAAGTATCGAGTACGCCCTCGCGGGTGACGCCGCCGCCGATGAAAATTGCGTCCGGGCGTTCCAGACCGGTCAAGGCTTGTGGCGCACTGCCGCGAATCAGTTGCAGACCGGGGACACCCAAGGCATCGCGGTTGTGTTCGATCAACAACTGCCGACCTTCATCCGCTTCGACAGCCAGTGCCCGGCAGCTCGGATGAGCGCGCATCCATTCGATGCCGATCGAACCGCTGCCAGCGCCGACGTCCCACATCAACTCACCAGGCACCGGGGCCAGGCGTGCGAGCGTGATCGCGCGGACATCGCGCTTGGTCAGTTGACCGTCGTGCTTGAAAGCTGAGTCCGGCAGACCGGCCAATCGGGAGAGGCGCGGCGTGTTGGGTTCGGCAATGCACTCGATGGCGACCAGGTTCAGATCGGCGATCACAGGATCGTTCCAGTCATTGGCGACACCCTCGATGCGGCGTTCGGCGGCACCGCCCAGATGTTCCAGCACGGTGAGGCGACTCGCACCGAAACCGCGCTCACGCAATAACGTCGCGATCGCGGCCGGGCTCTTGCTGTCGTTGCTCAACACCAGCAAGCGAACACCGCTGAACAACTGCGCATTGAGTGCGGCGATGGGACGAGCAACCACCGAAAGCGTGACGACATCCTGCAACGGCCAGCCCATTCGCGCCGCCGCCAGCGAGCAGGAGGAGGGCGCCGGCAGTATCAGCATTTCATCGTTGGGCAGTTTCCGGGCAAGGCTTGCGCCCACGCCAAAGAACATCGGATCGCCGCTGGCCAGCACGCAGACCGGCTCGCCGCGTAGCGCCAAAACCGGATCAAGGGAGAAAGGGCTGGGCCACAACTGCCGCTCACCACGGATGCACACCGGCAGCAAATCCAGTTGCCGCTGACCGCCAATGATCCGCGAAGCGCGCAGCAGAGCGTGCCGAGCGTTTTTGCCCAGGCCCTTGAAGCCGTCCTCGCCGATTCCCACTACTGTCAGCCACGGTGACATCTATCGCCCTCAAATATAGTCCTCAAATGGACTGTTCCGACGGGCAGGCTTTTCATGCCGTCGAACAAAGCAGGCATAATACCGCGCCTTCGCCCGCGAAGCGCCTTTCCCACACAGCCGGTCGCCCCCTTGAACGAACGCCCGATGTCCACCGCTTTGCGCCCCTCGGCTTGCCCGGGGTTGCTGCGTATCGTCCCGGCGCTGGATGGCGGCATCTGTCGGATCAAATTGAACGGCGGCTCGATCAGCGCTGCCCAGGCTGAAGCGGTGGCCAGCGCGGCTGAACGGTTTGCCGGGGGCGTGATCGAGGCGACCAATCGGGCCAACCTGCAGATTCGCGGGATCGGTAGCGAACAGACAGCACTGATCGACAGCCTGCTCGCCGCTGGATTGGGGCCGCGTACCGCGGCGGGCGACGATGTACGCAATCTGATGCTCAGCCCGAGCGCCGGGATCGATCAGCAGATGCTGTTCGACACGCGTCCGCTGGCGGAACAGATCCTTGTCACCCTGCAAAGCCACGAACGTTTCCACGAGCTCAGCGCCAAGTTTGCCGTGCAACTCGATGGCGGCGAGGCGTTGGCGATGCTCGAACACCCGCATGATCTGTGGTTGTCTGCGGTTGAGCGAGAGGGCGAGTGGTTGCTGGTGTTCGGTTTCGCGGGTTGCCCCACGGACAGGCCCGCAGGCTCGGTGCCACTTGAGCAGGGGCATGCACTGGTCGTGGCGGTGCTGGAGTTGTTTCTTGAACTGGCGCGTCCTGATCAAACGCGGATGCGTCATTTGCTGGCCGACTACCCGTTAGCAGAGTTCCTTGCTCGCTTGGCCGAACGAGTGCCCTTGAAGTCGATCACCGATTGGCGGCGTTCGTTGAGCCCGGATGCTCTGCACATTGGCACTCATCTGCAACGTGAAGCGGAGCATGTCTACATCGGTGCCGTACCGCCTTTGGGGCGGCTCGATCCCGTCATGCTCAGAGGTGCGGCGCAATTGGCGCACGAGTTCGGCGACGCGAGCCTGCGTTTGACCCCATGGCAAAGCCTGTTGCTGCCCAATGTTCGAAAAGAACACGCGCCCGAAGTCATTCGGCGTCTGGAACAACTGGGCCTGCTGTGTGATGCCGATCAGCCGTTGTCACGGTTGATTGCCTGCACGGGTTCCGCTGGCTGCGGCAAAGGCCTGGCCGACACCAAGGGCGATGCCCGACAACTGGCGGCGCTGCTGCAACGTCACGGCCAAGCACTGAACGTGCACCTGTCCGGTTGTCAGCGTTCCTGTGCGGCCGCGCACATCGCGCCGGTCACGATGCTGGCGGTTTCCCCCCATCACTACGACCTCTATTTTCGCAATGCAGCGCAGCCGGGTTTCGGCGCGCTGCACGCACGCAACCTTACTATTGAAGCGGTCGCAGCCTTGCTCGACGACCGCTCACGGAGCCCCCTTGATGCTTGATTACATCCGCGACGGTCAGGAGATCTATCGCAACTCCTTCGCGATCATTCGTGCCGAGGCCAACCTCGAGCGCATTCCGGCCGACCTGGAAAAACTCGCGGTCCGTGTGATCCACGCCTGCGGCATGGTCGACGCCATCGACGGGCTGCAATTTTCCGAAGGCGCGGGCAAGGCCGGGCGTGATGCGCTGGCCGCCGGTGCGCCGATTCTGTGCGATGCGCGGATGGTCAGCGAAGGCGTGACCCGCACGCGTTTGCCTGCGAACAACCAAGTCATCTGCACCCTGCGTGATGAAAGCGTGCCAGAGCTTGCCCGTGAGTTGGGTAACACCCGCTCCGCCGCCGCGCTGGAGCTATGGCGCCCGCACCTGGAAGGCAGTGTGGTGGTAATCGGCAACGCGCCGACCGCGCTGTTTTATCTGTTGGAAATGCTCGACGCCGGCGCACCGAAACCGGCGCTGATCCTCGGCTTCCCGGTGGGCTTCGTCGGCGCCGCCGAATCCAAGGCAGCGCTCGCGGCAGACAGCCGTGGCGTGCCTTTCGTCATCATGCAAGGCCGGCTGGGCGGTAGCGCCATGGCCGCCGCCGCCGTCAATGCCCTCGCCACGGAGATCGAATGATGCAGCAACCTGGACGTTTGATCGGCCTGGGCGTTGGCCCCGGTGATCCAGAGCTGATTACCGTTAAAGCCCTGCGCCTGCTGCGTGAGTCGCCGGTGGTGGCGTACTTCGTCGCCAAGGGCAAGAAGGGCAACGCCTTCGGCATCATCGAGGCGCATTTGCAGGACGCGCAAACGTTGCTGCCGCTGGTGTACCCGGTGACTACCGAAGCATTGCCGGCGCCGCTGTCGTACGAACAAGTCATCAGCGATTTCTACGATGCGGCCGGCGAAGAACTGGCCGCGCACCTGGACGCTGGCCGTGACGTGGCGGTGATCTGCGAAGGCGATCCGTTCTTCTACGGCTCCTACATGTACCTGCACGATCGACTGGCCGAGCGTTACGAAGCGGAAGTCGTGCCGGGCGTTTGCTCGATGCTCGGCGGTGCCTCGGTACTGGGTGCGCCGCTGGTGTATCGCAATCAGAGTTTGTCGGTGCTGTCGGGTGTGTTGCCTGCCGAAGATCTCAAGCGTCGTCTGGCCGATGCCGATGCCGCGGTGATCATGAAGCTGGGGCGCAACTTTCCCAAGGTCCGTCAGGTGCTCGAAGAACTCGGACTGGCGGAGCGTGCGCTGTACGTCGAACGCGCGACCATGGCCAACCAGAAAATCGTCCCGCTGGATCAGGTCGAGCCGATGTCCTCGCCGTACTTCTCGCTGATCATTGTGCCCGGCGAACGGTGGCAAGGCTGATGGCCCGTCCAGTTCCGGCGATTGTCATTCTGGGCAATGGCAGCCTCGCGACTGCGCGCAAGATTGCGCAGCTTTACCCTGGCGCATTGATCCATGGTCTGGCCGAACGGGTGGAAGGCGCGGACCGCGTCTATCAAGAGTTCGGCGCCACCTTGCGTGAGCTCTATCAGCAAGACACGCCGATTATCGCCTTGTGTGCGGCCGGCATTGTGATTCGCACCCTGGCGCCGTTACTGCTGGAAAAGGGCGCCGAGCCGCCAGTGCTGGCCGTGGCCGAAGACGGCAGCGCCGTGGTGCCGCTGCTCGGTGGTCTTGGTGGCGTGAACGTCATGGCGCGCGAGATTGCTGCCGGTCTCGAGGTCGCTGCGGCGATCACCACCAGCGGTGAATTGCGCTTCGGCACCTGCCTGCTCAATCCTCCCAGCGGTTACGCCCTCGGCGATCTGGAACTGGGCAAGCGCTTCGTCTCGGATTTGCTCGCTGGCCAAAGCGTACGCGTCGAAGGGGCTGCGCCGTGGCTGGTGCAGGCGCAGCTGCCGCAAGATCCTCATGCGCAGTTGTCGATCCATGTCGGCCATTCCGAACGGGCACCGGCAGCCAATGAGTTGATGATTTATCCGCGCAATGTGTTGGTGGCAGTGAGCGACGAGGTCGCGGATCTGTCAGGCGCGATTCGCTCAGCCTTGCATCAAGCGAAAATCGCCGTGCAATCGGTGGCGTGCCTGTTGGCCAGCGATCTGCACATGGCCAATCCGACGCTGCGCGAAGCGGCACTGGAACTGGGTGTGCCGCTGCGGTTTGCGTCGGTCAGCGGTGGCGTTAGCGAGTTGTCCCGTCAAACCGTGCCGAACGCGACCATCGTGTCCGCGGATACCGGCATTGCCATCGCGGTGGCCACTGAGCCGCTGGACGCTACGCAGATCGGCCGGGCACGCGGTCGTTTGGCAGTCATCGGTCTGGGCCCTGGCGCCGCCGAACTGATGGTGCCAGCGGTCAAGGCTGAACTGGCCAGGGCCACCGATGTCCTCGGCTACGAAACCTACGTGCGCATGGCCGGGCCGTTCCGCGAAGACCAGGTGCTGCATTGCACTGACAACCGCGAAGAGATGCAGCGTGCCCGCCACGCCTTCGAGCTGGCGGCGCAAGGCCGTTCGGTGATTGTGGTTTCATCCGGTGACCCCGGCGTGTTCGCCATGGCGGCGGCAGTGCTTGAAGCGTTGCATGAGTCGAGCGAGCCGAGCTGGCACAGCGTCGACCTGGAAATCCTGCCGGGTGTCTCCGCTTCGCTGGCGACCGCTGCGCAGGCCGGTGCGCCGTTGGGCCATGACTTCTGCGTGATGTCGCTGTCGGACAACCTCAAGCCTTGGGCGATCATCGAAAAGCGCCTGGACCTGGCCGCCGAAGCCGATCTGGCGCTGGCGTTCTACAACCCGATCTCCCGTGCGCGACCGTGGCAACTGGGCCAGGCACTGGAAATCGTCGGCCGGCATCGCACACCGGAAACGGTGGTGGTGCTGGGGCGCGACATTGGTCGTCCTGGCCAGACGTTGCGGGTTACCACCCTCGGCGAACTGACCCCCGATCAGGTCGACATGCGCACCATGGTGCTGATCGGTTCGTCTACCACTTGCGTGTTCCCGCGTGCCGAGGGTGGTGAGTGGGTGTATACGCCGCGTTGGTACGGCATCAAGCCTGCCTCCTGAACACAGCGGCCCCGTGTGGGCCGCTTCTCACTTCATACATTCCCGTCTGCTGGTCGGCACTTTCCCTTTGGCGTTGATGCGTCGTTTATTTCACCAGTCGTTGTGGGATTCATGACTCTCGACACGAAGAATTAATACTGTTTCCTGTCGCTGCATTCATTCTTTTTTCAGTGTTTTTTTGCAGTCAAAAACTTCGGCGTGCGCAAAAGTCACAGGCATAGCCTGTTTGCTGATGGTTTCAGTTATTTTGCTTGTCCAGGCGCGATTATTTAAGTCGGTAATATAAGGATTTATTTTTTTCAAATTTGATTGTATTGAAATTAATTGAATTTCTTCGGGTTTGAAGTGTCCGTTTTTACGATTTAGCTTTATCTCATGTGAATTAGTTGCTTCACGTATTGATCTGTTCTCGTTCAAAAATACGAAAGAGCTGACGTTGTCGTCGAGCGGCATTTGCGCGGCTGGCTTTCAGAACTTAACTGCATGGATTGAAGTTGGAGAGTGTCTTGTCTAATAGTCATTTGGATGTTGCGTATGTCGGTGAATATGTAAAGTTTGCCAAACTTTTTAATCTTGAAGATCTTGAGCAGGCGTTGATTTCGCACAAAGGTACCGAGGAGTATGACGCCATCCTCAGGTATTACTCTGGCTGCATCGATTTACTCGATTCGCCCAGGATGCTGGAGCCGCTGGGCCTGTTGAAGCAGGCTTTGGCATCTTTGGTCGGGCCTGAGGGGCGACAACGACGAACGACTGAATTGCTTCCTCCCCAGAGCCCTGCCCCCGATGTGGCAGACATCTTCGAACGGCTCGAAGGTTTCGAGGCTCGTTTGTCGAACGGTGCGCAGCAGTTGCGAATGCCCAAAACCAACGTTCCTGACAATCTGCACTTTGTCTGGCTCGGCGGCGGTTTGGGCGATATCCAGCGCGACTACATCAATATCTGGAAACAGACCCTGGCAGGGCAGGGTTACACCCTCAAACTCTGGTATGACAGCGATGCATTGCTGGCGTACGAAACCAATCGGATTATTGTCGAGGCGGCCAAGGCTGACGCCATGCTTAATGGCGGGCAGGCCAGTAGCAACGCTTTTGAACTAGGCGATAAGTATGAAGAGCGGGTCATCGCTCTCAAGCAGCAAATGTTTGCGTACATTAATAAAGCGGTAGAGAGCGGTGGGGGCGCCGACAACGCCAGGATCGATCTGTTGGTGAGAGCCTATAGCCAAGATGAAGGACGGTTGAAAGCACTCAGGGAAACAAATCGCCAGAGTCTGTTGTCGTTGAAAGAGGGCGGTATTGTCCTTCGCGATCTCGCCACCGAGGCGACATCGTTGTACTTGCAGGACATCTACGCGCGAGAAATCAGCTTGCGTGGCAACTTTGCTGCCGCGTCCGATATTGTCCGCGCCGAGGCACTGTTCGCCGACGGTGGCAGTTATGCCGATGTCGACAACCTGCCTCCACTGTTGGAAACGTTGGGCGGGGTGGACATCAGTCGGTTTGAGCTGGATGCACGCCTGGGTGTTTTGCAGTTGATACTTGACCACAGTCCTGAGTGGATGCCGGGGCGGCAGTCTATACGCAGCAAGTACAAAAACTACTTCGAGCGAATTCCCCAGGAGCACCGTGAGGCGCTGGAGCGTTTTGCCAAGAGCAAGCCCGATCTCGCCAGTGTTTTCCGGCGCCCGGTTGAACGTCAGGTGCGACCGGATGGACTGCGTGCCGTCGTCGACCAAGGCGCGTTGAGTAACGCGTTCATGATGGCTCATTCCGGGTCAGCGATGCTCAAGGCCATACTTGACCGTTTCAGGCTGAACTATGAGGTGGTGGATGCCACCACTCGGTTAGTCACTGAAAGAAAGATTGCGCTTAACGACTTTGAGACTATCCATGACGTTGCCAATGAAGTGGTCGAGAAAAGGTTCGGGTCCTTGTTTGAATTATCACCGGAGGAGCGGTCAGCGGTCGGGGGGTTGGTCAGAGCTGCCTCTGATTACTACAGCGACGGGATCCGGCCACTGAGTGAAGTGACGATTCAACTGACCGGGCCTGCGGCGATGCGCATTGGTCTGACGGATTACGAGAAGATGCATTTCACCCCACGGGGCGCTGAAGCTTCGAGAGCTGAGGTCGCCATACCCGCTATCGCCACCGTCAACCGGGCGACCGAGGAAGAGCTGGATCACTCCTGGAAGGAGAACGAGAGTGACTTGGCTCAATGGCTGAATAGAGAAAAGCAGCATTGGCAGGCCGGGAAGTTCAAAACCCGCTATGCCGGCGATGTCGCACAACTGCTCAAGTACCAGAGCATCGATTTCGATGAAGGCTGGCCGGTGATCGAAGGTCGTCATGTGTTGATCACTGATCTGTTGCAGCAACTGGCCGATGATCTCGGTGAGCCATTTCGCAAGGCAATGAGTGAGTACCACACAGGGCGCGTGACGTTCGAAAAGCCGTTGTCCCTGAGTTTCGATGACCGGCAAGCAATCATTGCTCAGGATGGCAACAGCCTCCCCCGGCTCCCATCCCGGACGCGGCGACACAAAACCTGTCGGTGGATGAACTGCTGAGCCAGGTCCCCAAAGACCCGGTTCTCCTCTTGACACTAAACCCGCTGCAACGTCTGTTGCTCGGTGGATTATTGGGAGTCGATGCTCTGAATTACGAGCATTTTTCTGCCGCCAGTGCAACGCTTGAAAACCTTGCCAACTCGATGTCGGACTTGGGGATCATCCACCGTTACGGAGCCATTGAACGGGAGCTGTTCAAGCAAAGTCATCCGGCTTTCCTTGCCGGGTTGAAGGAGGCTTCCAATCCGTCCGTGGCCCTGTCGGAAACCAGTGTTGATCTCAAGAAGCAGGCGCTCGCACGCCCACTGACCCTGCTGGAGTGGGGACGCTCGGTCGCCAGAATTCAGCATGTGGCGAAACTCGAGTACCGCGACCGGGTCATCGAACGAACCGGTGAAGTGCTGGGGAGCTTCAAGGACAACACCTTCAAAATTGCGCCACAGGATTTGTTGCTCAAAGGTGCAGGCGACCGGGTTGCCGGGCGCTGTTACCCACTGGCGCTGGCTATGGCGGCGGCGCTCCACAAAAGCAACACGGCGGCAAATACCTTGAGGGCGCGCTTTTTTCTGACCGTCATCAATTCTGAGGACGCGGATTCAAAGGCATTTGTGAGCATGATCGAGGAGTTGCGTGACTCTCCTGTCAATGACATAGGCAAACCACTGATGCGCTCAGATCTCGCTCAGGTCGTAGCGATACTGGAAGAAAAAACAGCCAGCACGACCCTGATGCTCAATTCGGACAACCACTCGATGCTAGTGGCGAAAATCTTTGAAGGCGAACGCAGCAATTACCTGTTCTACGACCCGAATTTAGGGACCTACGAGATTGGTACGTCGTTGGCGTTCAGGGGCGCATTGACGGACTTTTTCCTGCGCAAGGAAATGGCCATGCATTACGCAGCCTTTGGCGATGCGCAACGGCCGACCTTTGATCTGATCGAGCTCGATGGTGAAAAACTGAACAAGATGGTACTTGCCTCCGGTATTGAGGTTTCAAGCCTGTCGGAGTCAGGTGCGCTGCCTGAGCAAACGGTGCCACGTGTAAGACAACGGCTGGCCAGTGCCCGGGGACGGTCGCTGGTCAACAATGCGGCGCTGGGCAGTTCATTGCTGGAACTGGACGCGCACTGGTGGGGTGGGCAGATCGCGCAGGCGACACGGCAGTTGCAGGAGCAACACGGGCTGGCGTCGGATTCTGTTGCGCTGTTCGAGACACTGGAGATAACCCCGACAGGGGAGTACGCAATCAGTCTGGTCAACACCGATTCCGGGCACACCGAGCGTGTCACCACCAGCGATCACCGGTTCCTGAGAATTAAAGAATTCCTCTCCGAAACCTTCCACTCATTGGCCGCACGCCCGCGTGCGTCGGTCAGCCCGCTTGATCCGACGGACGCCGGCAGCGTTCATACGCTCAATGCCGGGTTCACCGTACAAGCCCTGATGAATGCGCTGCGACATCACGAGGGCGCGGCCAACGGTAGTGACAAGGCCCTGACCACCGCCATTCGCCTGCATGCCTACGTCAACTATGCCCAGCTGGCCCATGGCAACATCGTGGATGTACTCGGCGTGGTGACGCTGGTGCGTCAGGCCCTGAACGATGAAAAGCTGATCGCCCGCACCAGCGCACCGTTGGTGCAAAAGGCCTTGGGGCATATCGCCAATGAAGGCGTCGGGACTGTGCTGGGGCTGGTGAATGTCGGGTTTGATATTTATCAGTTAAGCCACGCCACCAATGACATTGAGAGGGCGCAGTTCGGCACGCAGTTGGCCTTTGATTCCGCAAGTGCGGTGGTAGGTGTAGCCGGTCTGGGTGCGGCACTGGCTGGCGCGGGTACGGTGGCTGCGGTGCTGGGAGGGGGCGGGGTGATTCTTGGCGGGCTGGCGGTAGGCATTACGGCGCTGGCCGAAGGTTTTGCCACCATTGCCGAGGAAGCCAAGGAGGTCGCGCTGTTTTTTGATGGGCTGGAAAAGGCGTACTTGCAAGGCGGCTATCACCTGGACAAGGCCTCGAATGCCTGGATAGCGCATCCCTTGCTGGTGTTTGCCGGTCTGGATTTGCGCACATCCACCGTCCATTTCGACAGCCCGAAACTGTTCCCGCTTCGGGACCATTTCGGGGTTCCGGATTTCGAAGCGGATTACGAGCGCGCCACTGATATCCCCCAGGGGCTTGGGTTGCCGGGCTCGGCGCGTTTCTTCCCACAGGCAGGACAGACAATCGTTCTGCCCTGCACCCCCAAGACCTGGTATGCCTACGAATACAAGCTGCTGCCGTTTGTCACGTTTCGTCATGCCGGCGGTTACGACACCGCGCGTCGACTGGAAAAGAGGAACGAACAGGGGCAATGGCAGTTTCTGTTTTCGTTCTATTCGTTTCCCGGTGAATACGTGGTCAACCGGTTGAATCCGGTCTACAAGCCAACGGTATTCAATGTTCGTCTCGATAATGTCGAGCGTTCACTGGCAGTACCTGCGCTACCGAAAATGTGGCACGGGCTGGTGTCCTACCGGGTAGAAGGCGCAGGGGCTCAATGTTCCGTGCTGCTTAATCCCGGGGTTCGCCTTGAACTCGCCGCACCCGGTCAGATTGCGATGCAATGGGTGCTGCTGACGCCATGGCTGGTGGAGGCAGATATCCGGATAGAGGCCGGGGGCCGCCTTGTCTCGGGGACATTGGATGTGACCTTCAGTGGCAGTGGCGTTCACCATGTATTGCTCAAGCTTGCGGATAACAAAATCCTGCGCGTGGATCTTGCCGCCCTGCGGCTGGAGGTGGTCGAAGAAGTGGCCGATCCGGCGCTTGGTGAGCAAGCGTTGCTGGATCACTTCAAGTCATTGGCCAGTGAACATCGCCTGGCCATGCCATATACCCCGGTTCACAACTTTGTGGTGCCCTATGAAAAACCGGACGAACCCAGGACAGTAGTCGCGTATTACGACTCGGCTCAGGATCGTTTTCTGTACATCCGCGATCCGCAGGTGCTGATGTCCGATGAGGTGGTATTGGGTGCAGTGTTGGAGGGTTCGGCTTACTTCTATCATCCCGATGATTTCTATGTCTGGCAGGTCAATGCGATCACCGGGACGCTGGTTCAGCGCTATCGATTGCTTTACAGAACTGGCGTGGCGATTGTCCGCTTTGAGGCCGTGACCAATGGCGGCATTCAGATCGTGCAGCAGCTCGCGGGAAAGGACGACCTGCACGATGAACTGACCTATGTGATCCATGACCGGAGCGTGTTGCTCAGTTCGATCACCCGCGGTCAGGATCCTGCACTTCAGTCGCTTTTAGAGGCTGACACGCTGACGGACTGGAAGCACGTACTGGGCGACTATCACTTGCCGCTGGAGTCCACCAATACGGTGAACTGGCGTCCCGCTGCACTGGTTTCGATTTGTTGGCAGATTGATGCCGAGTTGCGGGACCTGGTCTGGGTGCGCAGCGGTGATGGTTTGATTATTCGTGCACCTGCCAGGCGTCACCGTGCGCGAGGATGGGCAGACTCGATCAAGGCCTTGAGTGATCTTGTGCTTATTGCTCCCGCCGGTGCCGAGGGCGAAGTGTTCGTTACCTACGACAAGCTTCACCAACGCCTCATGTGCCAGCGAAGGTTGATGGTGGATGGTCGTGCACAATGGTCGTCCAGCAACATCTCCCCCCCTGGGCTGAAAAATGTTGTCGCCGTTGAGTGGGACTATCTCGTCCTGACCGACGCGGGTCTGTTCTTTGACATTACGCCGCACGGGAACCTGAAGTTTGGCGGGCTTACCGAGCATTGGCTCAAGGACAAAACCCAATGGTGGTTGGCGCTGGCAACGGTTGCGTTGCAATACCCGGTGCCGAGTTTTGCCATCCTGGGTTTGACCGGTTTCAACGGCGATGCCTTGTGCGCCTGGCACCTGGATGGTCGGCTGCTGCTCGCTGAAATGGGGCACGGCAAAGAAGTCCGGTTGCTGAGTATTACTCCAGACAATCAAGCCACCTGGCTGTTCGATCTATCAACCGGGAAGGTTGTCCGTCAGGGTTTTATCGATCCAGGGCACTTGAGCACAGCATTTGCCCAGGGAACGAAACTGTTAATACCTGCGGCATTGCCAGCCGCGACGCAGGAATGGGCGAACTGGACGTTTAGCGACGTAACAGTAGAAGGCGCCGGTTTGAGGGCCACGACGCTTGAAGGTGTGGAGGTGGATTTACAGTACAACGAACCGGCACGGATTACGGGCGTTGACAGCCATTGGGTCGCGGCGCTGGACGGTGAGTTGAGCGAGGGGTTGGCGGCGCTGGCGAATGAACATCGATGCGCCGATTTTCTGTCCGTCGATGATCCTGACTACCAACAATGGTACGTGGTCCGGACCGGGCGGTTGATCCGCATTCCGAAGACCGCTGTCACTGCGCAATTCACACTCGTCGGCACCCAGCATCAAACCAACGTGATGCTGCATGACTCCAGGGATGGTTTTTTGCACACCTATCCGCAAAACAACAGGGCCGGGCCGCTCGACTATGTCCAGCGCAACGCCGAAGTACTGGTGGTCGAAGGGCCAAAGACAGGCAGCGACCTGCTGCCGCTGATTGCCGATGATGTCAGCATTCTGGTGCTCAAAATGGGTCTAGGTTCAACGACCTGTCGGCTTACCAGAGCCGTGTGGTTGAAACTTCAATCAGTCATTGTCGATTGCCGCCCTTCGCTCGACCACTCGCCCTCGGTTCCGGGAAATCTGATCTGGGATATCGTGGTTGTGGATCAGTTGTGGGCGAGCCGGGTCGATGAGCACTTGGTGATTGTGGATGCCGACAGCGGACACAGTTTGATCTTTCGCGACGTGTTCTCGACGGATGTCGTTTTGCAACGGAACGTATTTCTGACGATGAGCGGTGATCAGTCCTTCGCGGTGTCAGCACTGGTGAGTGCCCTGGTCAGGAATGGCAGCACGAGCAGTGTGTTACTCAAAGACATTTTGCCCACCGCAATAGTTGAAACGATAGAAGGTTGAGTTCTGACAGCCACTGACACATTGAACCTGTTCGATGGGGCAGTGGCTGTCGGTTTTTGGGTTTTCTATGTGTGCGAGGCGGTTTATGGATTTACCTTCCTCAAGGCAAATCGCTTCATGACTTGTTCACGGAGCTTGGTCTCCATAAGCGGTCTTTTTGTGTCGAGTATGGCTCTGTTCAATTTGAGAAAGGCACTCTGTTGAACGAGATTCGCCGATTGCTTTTCCCAGGACCAAAACAAGAAGCCGTTCTTTGTTTCATTGGCAACCAACTCGAGGTTGAAAACGGCTATATGGAGATTTCTACTTGAGTCATAACGCGCAGGAAGCACTTGGAATCGACGCCCTTTAAGGCTCTCGTCGTCCAATGAGCGCACGGCGTCAGTGTCTGGTCGCAAGGCGTCGAGGGTGTCAATCATGGCATTTGCTTGCTTTGAGTCGTTCAGGGCTTGCGCTTTGCGCACCAGAAAATCGGCAACGCTGCCAGAAAAATCAAAACGTATTCGTGTCGTAATGGCACCTTCATGGAGCGACCAGCCGAGAAACATGAGAGTGCGAACATATTCATCCAGCCAGTATTGTGAGTTGGCAAAGCGATTATGGACGAGGTCGGCAGACCGTGTGGCAATGTGCGTACAATCGGTTAAGTCGTCAAAGTCTTGCAGAGTAAGTTCACCGATTCTTGAAATCAGATTGGGGCCTGTCACCATGCCGGATGGTAGTGTATTGCTCATAAGTAATACCTGATAAAAGAAATAATAGTTCCTGATGAGGGTATTGCACGGCTGTGCAATGTTCGCAGCTTACAATGGCGAGTGTCAGTGCAGGCGTTATATATGTGTGAAGTTTTCTCTCGGGCGTGGCGTCGTGCTTGTACATATATGGAAATTGATTGTGGTTTGTTTGTCTGTATGGAGTGCGTTAGATTCGTCTGGCCCTTATCAGGGTGCTTATTAATTTATTAGATGGAATATTGGATATGGATGTTATTGAAAGTGCTATTAATGTCGAAAAATGTACTGCTTTAGTTAAGGCGCGTATTAGTCGGCGGCTGTCTGAGCAGCCTGTAATTCGTATGCGGTCTTTTTTGGCAGCAGACGCTTCGAGCCCGACCAAAGAGCTGGATGCGGTCGTGCTGGCCAATACGCTGGTGGGGTATGGCGAAAATATTACGCTTGAAAATATGGCGATCATTGAGAACCTGATCAAGTTTTCGAAGCTGGAGGCAAGTTACGAAGTTCCAGAAGACGACCCTAAAGCGTGGTATCTCGCTTTCCTGGCATGCATGGATGAAGCGGGGTGTTTCGTGGCGGATGCCGGCTACACCGTTTATCAGAAGAGTTCCCATCAATTGACCATGGATAACATCGTTACCGACATCGTCAAGGCCGGTATGGATGCAGCGAAAGCTGCGATTCCGGGGGCTGCCGTACTCAGCGCAGTTGCCAACTCGACATTGGATGCCGTGAAGCAGGAACCGGAAGCGATCAATTTGTTCAATCGCGAAGTTACAGGCAGTAAAGGTGTCAGGCTGGCGGTGATGCCATGTGATCAATTGACCAATGGCATTATCGTAACTTCGTTGGTGTCGATCGACAGCGTGGGCGGTAGTAACGAAACCACACCTCTCTTTTTTGATTGGAGAACTTCGCATCTCGATATCTTTCGTGGCATTTCTTTTATTACCTTTAACCCAATTCGTTATGCTGAACTGAAGAATGAGCTGGAAGCGTACTTGGGTCAGTATTACAAGCCGCTGCTGCAGAAACGCTTCAATCGCCGCAGAAATGCTCCGAAGTAAGTAATCTATTGAGTCACCGTGCGGACCCGTATACCGGCTGGTGTGGCAGGGGAACGGCCTGGAAGGCCGTCCCCTAAGCCGATTCAGGGAACCAGATAGCCCTTCACCCCGGTAAAGATGATCTGCGCCGCCAATGCGCAGACGAACAACCCCATCAACCGGCTGACGATCTGCAACCCCTGGTCACCGAGAATGCGCTCGATGCGATTGGACAGGTAAAGCACCACGCCGACCGTAAAACTGGCCAGGGCAATACTGAGAATGGCCGTGAGTTTGTCGTCCCAATGAGGCTGACTCACGCCCATCACCAGCAAGGCGCCGATGGTGCCAGGGCCGACTGTCAGGGGAATGGTCAGCGGGACGATGGTCACGTCCTGCTGCACGTTGTCGGTTTGCACCGCCGACTTGCCCTGGGCCATGCCCAGCGCCGAGATAAACAACACACTGCCGGCGCCGATGCGGAACGCGTCCACGGTGATGCCGAATACACTGAAAATCACTCGCCCGAACAGGTACAGCAAGACGCTGGAGACCAGTGTGGCTGTCGCCACTTTCCAGGCCAGACGGCGTTGTTCCTTGCGCGAATAACCGCGGGTCAGACTGATGAAACAGGACAACACGAAGAACGGGCTGTAGAGCACCAGCATCTTCAGGTAAACGCTGAACAACACGTGGAGCATGGTGCAAGCTCACTGGTGAGGGAAGTCGAGGGGGAGTCTATCAGGCGCTGCGGGGTCTGTCGGCTCAGGACGTCTGAGCCGCTGCCCGGATCTGCTGATCACGCTGAGCCACCCAGTGCTCGATCAGTTCCCGCAGTTGCGACAACTCCACCGGTTTGGCCATGTGCCCGTCCATGCCGGCCTGGCGCGCGCGCTCTTTGTGTTCGGCAAGAATGTGCGCCGTCAAAGCCACCACCGGCGTGCGAATCCGCTGATTGCCGACTTCCCAGGCACGCAGTTGCTGGGTGGCGGAGAAGCCGTCGAGGATTGGCATTTCACAGTCCATCAGCACCAGGTCATAGCGCTGGGCCTTCATCGCCGTCAGCGCTTCTTCGCCATTGCTGGCGGTGTCCGGTTGCAGGTTGAGCTTGCCCAGCATGCCGCGAATCACTTTGGTCGAGATGCTGTTGTCTTCGGCCACCAGAATGCGGAAATCGCTTGGCACCTTGACCGGCAAGGTTGGGCCGGTGGGCAGGTGCGGCGAGATGGAGAGGCCCTTGTTTCGCTGGTTCAGCTCGTCGGCCAATGTCGTCTTGAGGGTGTAACCGGCCACCGGTTTGGCGAGGATGCGCTTGATCCCCGAGTTGCGCGCGATGATCTTGCTCGGCGCATTGCTGATGCCGGTGAGCATGATCAGCAGGATGTCGTGGTTCAGGCTCGGATCTTCCTTGATCTTGGCCGCCAGTTGCATGCCGGTCATGCCGGGCATGTTCTGGTCCAGCAGGACCACGTCGAAGTAATCACGCAAGTGAGCCTTGGTCCGCAGCAGCGCCAGCGCTTCCTTGCCGGACGCTACGGAGCTGACATTAAGGCCCCAGGCGGTGCACTGTTGCATCAGCACTTTGCGACATGTGTCGTTATCGTCGACCACCAACACCCGTGCACCCTGCAAGGGGCCATCAAGGTCGGACGTCGGGTGTTCCAGGCGGTCGGGGTCCAGCGGCAGGGTCAGCCACAAGGTGCTGCCCTGATTGGCGCCGCTCTTGATCCCGAACTCACCGTGCATCAAGCGAATCAGCTGACGGGCGATCACCAGCCCCAGGTTGCCTCCCAAGCGGGTGGCCGAAAGGAAGTGCTTGCTGTGCAGTTCGGCGTGCATCAATGCATCGCGCTCTTCGGCGTCCATCGGCTCCCCGCTGTCCTGCACGGCAATGCGCAAGCGCGGTTTGGCACTGCGCTCATCGAGCGCGACAACGATCAGGATTTCGCCTTCGTCGGTTTTCTTCAGGGCGTTTTCCAGCAGGCTCAGCAGGGTCTGGCGCAGGCGCGTCGGATCACCGCTGATGACGCGTGGCACTTGCGGCTGGATAAAACTGATCAACTCGACGTTCTGCTGTTCGGCCTTGGCGCGAAAGATGCTCAGGCAGTCTTCGATCAGCGCGTTGAGGTCGAACTGCACATCGTCCAGTTCGATCTGCCCGGATTCGAGCTTGGAGATGTCGAGAATCTCGTTGATCAGTGTCAGCAGTTCGTTGCCGGCACTGTGGATGGTCTGTACATAGTCGCGCTGCTTGACCGAGAGCGGCGTGCCCAACAGCAGTTCGGTCATGCCCAGCACGCCATTCATCGGGGTGCGGATTTCGTGGCTGATTTTTGCCAGGAATTCGGCTTTGGCGTTGATCTCGGCGTTGCTGGCGGCCAGGTCGCGGCTGACGCTGAACCGGGCTTCGGTAATGCTGCGCTGACGTTCGCTCAAGGCAATGCTCATCAATATGCCGCTGATGCAGATCAACCCCAGCAGCGTCATGATCAAGCCCTGCGGGGCGATCAGGGTTAATCCCAGCAGTGCCGGCAACATGATCAGAGTGCCAATGTTGAACACCACCATCGCCGCGACGAACAGGCGCGCCGGGCGATAACCTTTTTGCCAGTGATAGGCGCTGACGAACAACATGCTCAGGCCTGCCAGGGCGACCAGGGCGTAGGTCATGATGTTCAGCGGCAGCGTGTTGACGAATAACAGCAGCAAGCTGCAGACCACGATGAACAGAATGTCCCCCATCAGCAGCTTGTTCAGTGGGTGCGGGCCGAGTGGGGCGAAGAAGCGATAGGCGAACATCAGGCCGCACGGCGCCGTCAGCAGCAAGGCGAAGTAGGCGCCGGGTGTTTGCACCGCATGCCAGTTCGGCAGCCAGGGCCCTGCCAGATTCAGCAACAGCAACAGGCTGAGCATCAACAATGCTTCACATCCCGCCAGCCAGAAACTGCTGCGTGAGCGGGTATAGGCGTAGCGGACGAGGCTGTACAGGATCAACATCCCGAGGCAACCGAACAACACTCCGAAGATCAGCGTCTGATTCTGGTTGGCTGCGGTCATGACCGCCGACTGCAGGGTGATGTGAGGCCTCAACTGATTGTCGGAGACCAGTCGCAGGTAAACATCGAGAGGTTTTTCGTTTTGCGGCAGCGGCAACATGAAGTCGCTGCTGGGCAGTGGCCGTTCAGCCTGGGGCTGGCGGGTGCCGGTGTTCTGTTGCTCGATCAGCGTGTCGCCGTCCAGCACATACAGATTGAGGTGCGACAGGTCGGGCGCGAATACCCGCAGCAATTGCTCATGCTTGCCGGGAGCGAGCTTGAAGCGCAGCCATAATGCACCATCAGGCTCGGCGGCGGTGAGGCGGTCGAGTTCAATGGGGCTGAATTGATTGGTGTAGCGAGCGGAACGGATGTCGCTGAGCTGCAGGTCACCCTGTTCGTCGAGCAATACCGCCCAGCCACTGCCTTGCGCGGCCTGGGCCGGGAGCATGCAGAGCAAGGTCAGCAGAGTGACGGTGAATCCTATGGCGATCCTGAGCCAGCGCACGGCGAAATCCCTTCGTAGGTTAATGCCAAAGTATAACTATGCGCGGCGCCGGAATAGTCAGGCAAGGGCCGCAAGCCCTTGCCTGGCCGGATGGATGGCTTATTCCTGACTCTCGCCACGCTCGCGGGCAATGGCGCGATAGCCAATGTCCTTACGGTAGAAGCAGCCTTCCCAGTCGATTTTAGCCGCCAGTTTGTAAGCCTGCTGCTGGGCTGCATCGACGCTGGTGCCCATGGCGGTTGCGCATAGCACCCGACCACCGGCGGTCACTACTTGACCGTCCTTGAGCGCAGTACCGGCATGGAAGACTTTGCCTTCCAGTGTCGCGGCTGCATCCAGGCCGTTGATGGCAACGCCTTTGGCGTAGTCACCCGGGTAACCGCCAGCGGCCAATACAATACCGACGCTCGGACGTGGATCCCATTGTGCTTCGACCTTGTCCAGGGCTTGTGCCAGCGCCGCTTCGACCAGCAACACCAGGCTCGACTGCAAACGCAGCATCACCGGTTGGGTCTCAGGGTCGCCGAAACGGCAGTTGAATTCGATGACTTTTGGGTTACCAGCCTTGTCGATCATCAGACCGGCGTAGAGGAAGCCCGTGTAAACATTGCCTTCCTCGGCCATGCCGCGCACGGTCGGCCAGATCACCAGGTCCATGACGCGCTGGTGCACGTCAGCGGTCACGACCGGGGCGGGGGAGTAGGCACCCATGCCGCCAGTGTTCGGACCTGTGTCACCGTCGCCGACGCGTTTGTGGTCCTGGCTGGTGGCCATCGGCAATACGTTCTTGCCGTCGACCATGACAATGAAGCTGGCTTCTTCGCCGTCCAGGAACTCTTCGATCACCACGCGCGAACCGGCATCGCCGAATGCGTTGCCCGCGAGCATGTCGCGTACGGCGTCTTCGGCTTCGGTCAGCGTCATGGCAACGATCACGCCTTTACCGGCGGCCAGGCCATCGGCCTTGATCACGATCGGTGCGCCTTTTTCACGCAGATAAGCCAGGGCAGGCTCGATCTCGGTGAAGTTCTGGTAGTCGGCGGTCGGAATCTTGTGGCGCGCCAGGAAATCCTTGGTGAAGGCTTTCGAACCTTCCAGCTGGGCAGCACCAGCGGTTGGACCGAAGCAATCCAGGCCGCGGGCGCGGAACAGATCGACGACACCAGCGACCAGCGGCACTTCCGGACCGACGATGGTCAGGGAAACGTTTTTCTCGGCGAAGTCTGCAAGCTGTTCAAGGGCCAGCACGTCGATTGCGACGTTCTCGCACTTGGCTTCAATGGCGGTGCCGGCGTTGCCCGGGGCAACAAAAACCTTCTGCACGCGCGGATCCTGAGCTACTTTCCAGGCCAGGGCGTGTTCACGGCCACCGCTGCCAATGATCAAAACATTCATTTCAAAAACCTCGGATGACGCTAATTCTGTTGAGCGCCGCGGAGGCGCTTTTCTGTGGGAGCTGGCCTGCCGGCGATGCAGACAACTCGGTTTATCAGCTAAACCGAGGGGATGCTATCGCTGGCAGGCCAGCTCCCACAGTTGATCGTGTAGTTAGTGACGGAAGTGGCGCATGCCGGTGAAGACCATGGCGATGCCGGCTTCATCAGCAGCGGCAATCACTTCCGCATCACGCATCGAGCCGCCCGGCTGGATCACCGCTGTGATACCGACCTTGGCTGCGTTGTCCAGGCCGTCGCGGAATGGGAAGAACGCGTCGGAGGCCATCACCGAACCTGCCACCTGCAAACCAGCGTGTTCAGCCTTGATCGCAGCAATCCGCGCGGAGTTCACGCGGCTCATCTGGCCAGCGCCGACACCGATGGTCTGGCGATTCTTGGCGTAGACGATGGCGTTGGACTTAACGTATTTGGCGACTTTCCAGGCGAAGATCAGGTCATGGATCTCTTGCTCGGTCGGGGCGCGTTTGGTCACGACTTTCAGGTCGTCGGCCCCGATCATGCCGATGTCGCGGCTCTGTACCAGCAGGCCACCGTTGACGCGTTTGTAGTCCCAAGCAGCCGCGCGATCAGCCGACCACTCGCCGCAGGCCAGCAGGCGCACGTTGGCTTTGGCCGCCACGATGGCGCGAGCTTCTTCACTGACGGACGGGGCAATGATCACTTCGACGAACTGACGCTCGACGATGGCCTTGGCGGTTTCAGCATCCAGTTCGCGGTTGAAGGCGATGATGCCGCCGAACGCCGATTCGGTGTCGGTGGCGTAGGCCAGTTCGTAAGCCTGGCGGATACCGCCTTCCGCATCCGGGCTCACGGCCACGCCGCACGGGTTGGCGTGCTTGACGATCACGCAGGCCGGTTTGACGAAGCTCTTCACGCATTCCAGCGCGGCATCGGTGTCGGCCACGTTGTTGTACGACAGCTCTTTGCCTTGCAGTTGGGTGGCGGTGGCAATACCGACTTCGGCCGGTTTGGCTTCAACGTAGAACGCCGCGCTCTGGTGCGGGTTCTCGCCGTAGCGCATTTCCTGGGCCTTGACGAACTGGCTGTTGAAGGTGCGTGGGAACTCGCTGCGACCGGAGGTCGAGAGCGTTTCAGCAGCCTGGTTCACGGTGCCCATGTAGTTGGCGATCATGCCGTCGTAGGCGGCAGTGTGTTCGAAGGCCTTGAGCATCAGGTCGAAACGCTGAGCGTAGGTCAGGCCGCCGGCCTTGAGGCTTTCCAGGACATTGGCGTAGTCGCTGGCATTCACCACGATGGCCACGTCTTTGTGGTTTTTGGCAGCCGAACGGACCATGGTCGGGCCGCCGATGTCGATGTTCTCGATTGCGGTCGGCAGGTCGCAGCCTGGTTTGTTGATGGTGGCTTCGAACGGGTACAGGTTGACCGCTACCAGATCGATCGGCTTGATGCCGTGTTCGTTCATGATGGCGTCGTCGATCCCGCGACGACCGAGGATCCCGCCGTGGATTTTCGGGTGCAAGGTTTTTACCCGACCGTCCATCATTTCTGCGAAACCGGTGTAATCCGCGACTTCCACTGCGGCAACACCGTTGTCGCGCAGCAGCTTGAACGTTCCGCCGGTGGAGAGGATCTCGACGCCCAGGGCTTCGAGCTCTTTGGCGAATTCGAGGATCCCGGTCTTGTCGGAAACGCTGATCAAGGCGCGGCGGATCGGCAGGCGGGTAGTCTGGTCGGTCATTTCAATTTCCATCAAAAGCAAGGGAAGTCAGCAAAAAAGGCGACCGTTTTTACGCGGGCGCCTTTCTGGTTTGATTGAATGCTTACAGCAAATCGTACTGCTTGAGTTTCTTGCGCAGCGTGCCTCGGTTCAGTCCGAGCAGCTCACTGGCCTTGGTCTGGTTGCCCTTGACGTAGTTCATCACGCACTCGAGCAGGGGAGCCTCGACTTCGGAAAGCACCAGGTTGTACACATCCGTGACGGCAGCGCCCTCAAGGTGGGCGAAATAATTGTGCAGCGCCTTCTCGACACTCCCGCGAAGGGTCTGACCTTCTTCGCTCGGCGTATTGAGGTGCTGTTTCAAATTCACGTTGTCGCTCACGGGTGTTGTTCCACTCACTAAAGTCTCGGTCATCATCGTCATGCGGCCACCTCGTCTCCGTCCCCTGTCAGGCTCTTGTAACGTTCGGCGAAGAAGCCCTGAACGTTGGCGCACTGTGCTTCCGTATCTTCCAAACGATTGAAGTGGGCGCGAAACTCCCTGGCGCCCGGCAAGGTTGCGAGATACCAGCCCACATGCTTTCGAGCAATGCGTACGCCCATGACGTCTCCATAGAAGACGTGCAGCGCGGCCAGATGCTCAAGCAGAATGCGTTCCACCTCGATCAGCTCCAGTGCCGGGAGTTTCTCCCCGGTACGCAGAAAATGATCGATCTCACGAAAAATCCACGGCCGCCCCTGGGCAGCCCGGCCTACCAGCAGGCCATCGGCACCGGTCGCATCGAGCACGTACCGGGCCTTCTCGGGCGAATCGATATCGCCATTGGCAAACACCGGAATCGACACGGCCTGCTTGATCGCGGCGATGGTGTCGTACTCGGCTTCGCCGGTGTAAAGATCGGCACGGGTGCGGCCATGAACCGCCAACGCCGTAATGCCTGCCTGCTCGGCGATCTTCGCCACGGTCAGGCCGTTCTTGTTGTCCCGGTCCCAGCCGGTGCGGATCTTCAGGGTGACCGGCACATCAACCGCGGCCACTACGGCCTGCAGGATCTCGGTCACCAGTGCTTCATCCTTCAACAGCGCGGACCCGGCGGCCTTGTTGCAGACCTTTTTCGCCGGACAGCCCATGTTGATATCAATAATCTGTGCGCCAAGCTCTACGTTGGCCCGGGCCGCATCCGCCAGCATCTGTGCATCACCACCGGCGATCTGTACCGAGCGGGGCTCGGGATCACCTTCGTGAATCATGCGCATCCGCGATTTGCGGGTGTTCCACAAGCTCATGTCGCTGGTGACCATTTCCGAGACTACAAGTCCTGCGCCCAGTCGCTTGCACAGCTGACGAAAGGGTTGGTCTGTGACCCCCGCCATCGGGGCGAGAATCAAGCCGTTATGCAATGTGTAAGGACCGATGCGTACCGCCGACATAGGACTTCCCTGTTGTGGGGTCGGATCATGAGAGTTCGAAAAAGGGTTGGCATGATACCCGCTCTCGATGACTGGATAAAGGCTGAATTGAACAAATTCTGAACAGCTATTCTGTTATCGCCAGCGGTTTGATATGAGCGGTCAGAGTCGCAAACTGGCCGTCAATGCCGTAACACTGAACCGTTTCACTCGGGCGAATGGAAGCTCAGGCTGTAATTCACCGCTTTTGAGCCTGGATCGAGGATATCCAGCGCGATGTGGATCGGCGTTTGCGGGGGCATTTCCGCCATCCCTTCGAGATCACCGTTGAGGTACTCGCCGGGCTTGAAGCGCCGGCTGGCGATCAGGTGGCCGTTGAGGTCGGCAAAACGCAGCTCCAGCAGTGGGAAAGGCTGGGAGAAGGGCGCGCGATTGTAGATGATCGCGTCGACTACCAGCGCACCCTTGAAGTCCGGGTGACTGCGGACCACCAGGTTGCTGCTTTTGATTTTGGCGATGTCGACTTTGGAAGGCACGGTGCAGCCGATGTGCGGGCACAGTTGCTGGAACCACGGACGGTATTGGTCCTGGCGTGCCAGCTCGTCAAAGTGGTAGGCGACGTATTGACCGGCGAGGCCGGCGACGCCGAGCAGAATCAGCAGCAGCCAGAAAAAGCGTCGACCCCAGGGCGAGCGGCGCTTTTGCCAGTCCAGTTGCAGTGGGTCATCGGTCAGGTCTTGCAGGGCTTCGGCGCGGGCAGCCGGCCCACGTTTTTTGCGCGCAGGCTCGATCGAGGGCAGGTCGTCGTTGATGTGGTCGGTCGCCGACAGGCGTTCGTGATGCAGTGGCACATCGAGTGGATCGTGCAGGCGCAGCTGTGGCGGCACATGTTCATCGTCCAGCTCTACCGGTTCCAGGGACAGCGAAGGTTCGGTGCGCGAGTATTTGCCCGGATCGAGTTCCAGCTCTGGCAAGTCGGTTTCAGTGGTCTGCGCACGATCGGCGGCCGATTCGCTGAACAGGCTGTCGGGCCACGGTTTTTCTTCGTGCTCGACGGTGTCCCGGCTGGCACTCAGGTTGTCTTCGCGCTGTCGGCCGAATTCGGTGGTCGGCTGGATTTCCCGTTGTTCAAGGCGTGCGAGCTCTTCGTCCAGGTCCAGGCTGTCCAGATCCAGCTCGGCCGCCGACCATTGCTTTTGGCTGATGGCACGCGGCTCCGGCGGTTCGACGATGGCCGGGGCAGCCGGCGTGATCGCGTCCTTGCCGGTCCGTTGTTCAAGCAGCTGCTTGGCGGCGTTGAACACCTGCAAGCACGAGCCGCAACGAACCACTCCACGGGCCACGCTCAACTGAGCATGGCTGACGCGGAAGCTGGTTTGACAATGCGGGCACTGGGTGACGAAGCTGTCGGTCATGCGGCAATCCGGTTTATGCAGGCGTTCATTCTAGCGCCGACGGCCAGTGATGCGCACCCAGCCATCGCGATTGGCGATCGGGTCCAGGTCGAAGTCCTCGGCGTAAGCCTTGGCGACTTCTTCACCTTGCTCGGCAAGGATCCCCGACAGTGCCAGACGACCGCCAGGCTTGACCAGGCTGGACAACTGCGGCGCCAGGGAAACCAGCGGGCCGGCAAGAATGTTGGCCACCAGCACATCGGCCTGAACCTGCGGCAAATCTTGCGGCAGATACAGTGGGAAGAGTGTTTCGGCAATGTTGTTGCGTCCGGCGTTATCGCGGGAGGCCTCCAGGGCTTGCACGTCGATATCGGTACCGACGGCTTCCTTGGCGCCCAGCAGCAGGGCGGCAATCGCCAGAATCCCGGAGCCGCAGCCGAAGTCCAGAACATTGCAGTCTTTCAGGTCCTGGCCGTCGAGCCATTCCAGGCACAGTGCGGTGGTCGGGTGGGTTCCGGTGCCGAACGCCAGGCCCGGATCCAGCAGCAGATTTACCGCGTCAGGCTCTGGCGCGGCGTGCCAGCTTGGAACGATCCACAGGCGCTGGCCAAAGCGCATCGGCTGGAAACCGTCCATCCAGCTGCGTTCCCAGTCCTGGTCTTCGATGACTTCGCTGTGATGCTCGGGCAACGGGCTGCCGGTCAGCAACTCAAGGTGGGCCAGTACGGTGGCGGCTTCGGTGCCACCTTCGAACAGGGCCAGCAGGTGCGTGTGCGACCACAGCGGGGTGGTATTGAGTTCCGGTTCGAAAATCGGCTGATCTTCAGCGTCCATGAAGGTCACCGATACGGCGCCCACTTCAAGGAAAGCGTCTTCGTAGGTTTCGGCTTGTTCTGGGCTGATGGCGAGACGGACTTGCAGCCAAGGCATGGCGGGCACCTTTGAAAAATATTGATTGCAGCCTAGCGGGCTGCGAGAAGCGCGCAAGTTTACGCGAGCGCGGAGGTTTTGTGGGGGCGGCCTTGCTCGCGTGCACATTATGAAGCCTTCAGAAACAACAAAGCCGCTCGGAAGCGGCTTTGTTAGTCTGGATCACATATTAATGCTGATGCCCTGCATTATTGGCTGTGAGCCATTGCAGGCCTTTGTTTGTCAGGCGATAGCGTTGCAGTCGGCTGTTGGGGCGTTCAGGCAGCGTCATTTCAAGCACCCCGGCGGCCATGGCCGGCAGTATGTAAGCCTTGCGGAAGTGGTCGGCGTTTTTCAGGCCCATACTGGTCTGAAGTTCCAGCCTGCTCATGTTTCCTTCAATGGCCCTCAGCACCGAAGCGACTTCCATGTTGACTTCCATGTTGACTTCCATGGTTGTTGCTTCTGCTCTCTGTGACTGAGGGTGCGCTGGAAGCCGTATGACATACGAAATTCGATCATCGTCGGTTTCAAATAATGGCGCAGGTGAGCCATTGACCGCCATGACCTTGAGGATTTTTGGGATGCCAGTCGAGCGGCCTTCGGTCAGACTCAGTTCTTTCAGGAACTCACCAATTCGCCGGTTACGGTAGCGGCGGCTCACGGCGCGGCCTATTCGCAGGTCCTCCATTCGAATCGAGCGGTCTGGCCCCGGGAAGCTCAGAATCACCAATTCCTCCTGGCTGATGCGGACCTCAATCGGTTCGCGTTCTTCATAGGACCGGTGATAAACGGCATTGACCAGTGCCTCTTCAATTGCTGCGAAGGGGAAATTCCAGATCCGTGTAGCTTCGGCGCGGCCAGCATGCTTGATCACTGTTTCATGCAGGTAATTGCGCTGGATATAAGCCAGTGATTCGCGGGTTATGGTTGCCAGTGGCCCCTTGAAAATCTTTTCGTCAAAGCGATCACCGCCAGCGCCCTCCGGAAACCACAGCACATCAATCTGTGTGCCGGGGAAGAATCGCTCTGGGGCTGGGCTAAAGAACATCAGTCCTGCATTTTTGGGCCATGGCGACTCGGTCGGGCCGCCCACGACGTTCATTTGTCGCCCTAGCGCTTCGGTAGACAGAACCGCTGCATCCTCGGCCAGGGCACTGCCCACTTCTTGCAGGAAGCTTTGCATTAGAGGTTTGGATAGATCGCTGACACGAGCGCCCAAATTGAAGCGATCATCGAAAGGCACCTTGGCAGTAAGGCTCAAGAGTTCTTGTTCGGTTTCGCCCTTGGCTTCCACCGTGCTGCTGTAGCGACGGATGTAGTAGTGCAAGCTTCTGTGTTTGGCTGTCACTGCGGCCGGAGCTTTATAGGGACGATTTTGCCCGCCGGGCGCCCATAGCACGATCAACTTGCGACCTTCGACCTCTTCCATACTCAACACTGGAAAGTAAGCAGGCTGAATTGATTGGCAAGCCGCTAGCAGTTCGAGCTGGATCTTGTCGAGTAATTGATCGGAAAGTCCCAGTGGAGGAAAGATCGGCTGACCATTGGCATCGCAATCCTGCCCAATCACAACGTAACCACCGCCCAGGTTTTCGAAGTCGTTGGCGAAAGCGCAGAGCGTGCGAATGATCGGATCAGGATTCCAACCCGATTTGTATTCGATTCGCTCACCCTCGACTGTCCGCTGGCGCAGGAGATCGTTGAGATTGATGGGCAGTTTTTCAGGCATGGGCTGGCTCTGGTTCGTCGGCGTTGCGCTGATAAGAGGGCGATTATAGCCAGCCAGGACGGGCCAGTGCCTGTCAGATTAGCCGCGCAAGGACGGATGAAACCTTCAGAAACAACAAAGCCGCCCGAAGGCGGCTTTATTGGTATGGATCACAGCTTAATGCTTGTCGCCAGCCAGCTTGTGTTCCAGGTAGTGGATGTTGATTCCACCTTTGCAGAAGCCTTCATCGCGGACCAGGTCGCGGTGCAGCGGGATGTTGGTCTTGATCCCGTCGACAACGATTTCGTCCAGCGCATTGCGCATGCGCGCCAGGGCTTCGTCACGGGTTGCGCCGTAGGTGATCAGCTTGCCGATCAACGAATCGTAGTTCGGCGGAACGGCATAACCACTGTACAGGTGCGAATCGACGCGAACGCCGTTGCCGCCTGGTGCGTGGAAATGCTTGACCGTGCCTGGGCTCGGCATGAAGGTTTTCGGGTCTTCGGCGTTGATTCGGCATTCCAGTGCATGACCGCGGATAACCACGTCTTCCTGGGTGTACGACAGCTTGTTGCCAGCGGCGATGCTGAGCATCTCCTTGACGATGTCGATGCCGGTTACCATTTCCGAAACCGGGTGCTCAACCTGAACGCGGGTGTTCATTTCGATGAAATAGAACGCGCCGTTCTCGTACAGGAACTCGAAAGTACCCGCGCCACGGTAGTTGATGTCGATGCAAGCCTTGACGCAGCGTGCGAGGACTTCAGCCCGAGCCTTCTCGTCGATGCCCGGTGCCGGCGCTTCTTCGAGGACCTTCTGGTGACGACGTTGCAGCGAGCAATCGCGGTCACCCAGATGGATGGCGTGGCCCTGGCCGTCGGAAAGTACCTGGACTTCCACGTGACGTGGGTTGGTCAGGAATTTTTCCAGATAGACCATCGGGTTGCCGAACGCCGCGCCAGCTTCGGAGCGGGTCAGTTTCGCCGAGGAGATCAGGTCTTCTTCTTTATGCACAACGCGCATGCCGCGACCACCGCCGCCGCCAGCGGCTTTGATGATCACCGGGTAACCGACTTCACGACCGATGCGCAGAGCCGTTTCTTCGTCTTCCGGCAACGGGCCGTCGGAACCCGGAACGGTTGGAACGCCAGCCGCGATCATGGCGTGCTTGGCCGATACCTTGTCGCCCATCAGGCGAATGGTGTCGGCTTTCGGGCCAATGAAGGCGAAGCCGGAGTTCTCGACCTGTTCAGCGAAATCAGCGTTTTCCGCAAGGAAGCCGTAGCCAGGGTGAATGGCGGTAGCGCCAGTCACTTCAGCCGCGGCAATGATTGCCGGGATGTGCAGATAAGAGTGCGCGGCCGAGGCCGGGCCGATGCAAACGGATTCGTCTGCCAGGCCCAGGTGCATCAGCTCTTTGTCAGCCTTGGAGTAAACGGCGACAGTCTTGATGCCCATCTCTTTGCAGGCACGCAGAATCCGCAGGGCGATCTCACCGCGGTTGGCGATCAGAACTTTTTCCAACTTCGCAGTCATCAAAGTCTCTCCGCGGTTCAAACGATGGTGAACAGCGGTTGGTCGTACTCAACCGGCTGGCCGTCTTCGACGAGGATAGATTCGATCACACCGCTGGATTCAGCTTCGATGTGGTTCATCATCTTCATGGCTTCGACGATGCACAGGGTGTCGCCTTTCTTCACGGTCTGGCCGACTTCAACGAAGGACGGCGAGGATGGCGAAGATTTGCGATAGAAGGTACCGACCATAGGCGAACGGGCAACGTTGCCGTTCAGAACTGGCGCGGCCGGAGCAGCAGGTGCGGCGGCGGCAACCGGGGCAGCAGCAACAGGCGCAGGCGCCGGAGCATGCATTGGAGCCGGTGCGTAGTACTGCTGAGCCGGGGTCTTGCTGTGACGGCTGATGCGTACGGACTCTTCGCCTTCCTTGATCTCGAGCTCGTCGATGCCGGACTCTTCCAGCAGTTCGATCAGTTTCTTAACTTTACGGATATCCATGAATCATCAACTCCCAAGGGTCGGTCAGGGGCGTTACGCTTGTTGTTCAAGCCGTTGCCTGTCTTTCAAGCAGCTCTAATGCGGCCTCCAGGGCCAGTCGATAACCGCTGGCGCCAAGGCCGCAGATCACTCCCACCGCTACGTCGGAGAAGTAAGAGTGATGGCGGAAAGGTTCGCGTTTGTGCACGTTAGACAAATGCACTTCGATGAATGGGATGCTCACCGCCAGCAGCGCGTCACGTAATGCGACACTTGTGTGTGTAAAAGCTGCTGGGTTGATCAGAATGAAGTCCACACCTTCGCTGCTGGCAGCGTGGATGCGGTCGATCAATTCGTACTCGGCGTTGCTTTGCAGGTGCAGCAAATGGTGGCCGGCTTCACGGGCACGGCGTTCCAGGTCCTGGTTGATCTGCGCCAGTGTCGTAGCGCCATAGGTGCCCGGTTCACGGGTGCCGAGCATGTTCAGGTTGGGTCCGTGCAGAACCAGTAGCGTCGCCATCTGCTGTTCCTTGTTATCTGTGTGCAAGTGTCAGAACCCGGCGACTATGCCGCAAAGCCTTTGTGACTGTCCAGTTCTATGCAATAGCCAGCACGATGGCCGATGTTTGCGCGAAATATGTGACCGGCTCATTAAATCCGGTCATTTGCTTTCGCAACACGTTCGGCGAAGTCGGTGGCGCTGATCTCGCCGATCACTCGCACATCGGTCTGTTCGACGCCGTCCTTGCCGAAAAACATCAGCGCTGGCGGGCCGAACAGTTTGTAGCGGTCAAGCAGGGCGCGTTGCTCCGCATTGCTCGCGGTAATGTCGAAGCGGATCAGTCGATAGCCTTTGAGAAGCGCGACGACCCTGGCGTCGTTGAGCACTTTATGTTCGATGACTTTGCAACTGATGCACCAGTCGGCGTACCAGTCGAGCAGCAGCGGGGTGCCCGACGATTTGGCTTCGGCGAGGGCGCGGTCCAGGTCGGCCGGAGTGCTGACGGTTTGCCAGGTGCTGGTGTTTTGCGGCTGCTCATTGCCGGCAACCGTGCGCGGCTGGCTAATCGGATTGAGTGGATCGGTCTGGCCGCTGAACGCTCCGTACCAACACGCCAGCGCATAAAACAGCAGGAACATCCCCAGCAACTGGCCCAGGCGTTTTCTCGGCGGTTTGTAGACGAATTCCAGCGCCCCCATAAATAACCCGACGCCGCCGGCCAGCAAGCCGATCAGCAGCAACGTGATCTGGCCCGGCAGTATTCGACTGAGCAGGCCGATCGCCAGCCCCAGCAACAGAACGCCGATCGCGTTTTTCACATAGATCAGCCAAGGGCCGCTTTTCGGCAGCCAGGCGGCGCCGCCGGTGGCGACCAGCAACAGCGGTGCGCCCATGCCAAGGCCGAGCATGAACAATTTCAGACCACCACCCACTGCATCGCCGCTGGCGCTGATGTACAGCAGCGCGCCGGCCAGCGGTGCCGAGACGCAGGGCGACACCAACAGGCTGGAAACCACGCCCAGTACGGCAGCGCCCCACAACGAACCACCTTCGGTGCGACCGGCGATCCGATCCAGCCGACTGCTGATAGCGTGAGGCAGCTTGAGTTCGAAGACGCCAAACATCGCCAAGGCAAACAGCGCAAAAAACAGCGCAAACGGCACCAGTACCCACGCCGATTGCAGCCGCGCCTGAAGATTGAGCTGTGCGCCGAACATCCCCATCAACGCCCCGAGCAGGGCGAAGCAGACGGCCATTGGCAGCACATAAGCGAGGGACAGAGTGAAACCGCGCAAACCACCCACCTGACCGCGTAACACCACGCCGGACAGAATCGGCAGCATCGGCAGCACACACGGCGTGAACGTCAGGCCTACGCCCGCGAGGAAGAACAGCGCCAGTTCGCGCCAGCTCCAGGCCGCAGGCCCGCCTGTGCCATCAATACTCAGGCGCTCGGTCTCGGGTGGATAGCACAAGCCTTTGTCGGCGCACCCCTGGTACGTAACCGCCAGGGTGAAGGCGCGTTGATCGCTGCGCGGCAGTTCGACGTCGAGAATGCCGCGGTAGACCTCGACATCGCCGAAATACTCATCGTGCTTCTGTTCGCCCTTGGGCAGTTGTGCGGCGCCCAGGCCAACATCGGCCGGGTCGGCGCGAAACTGAAAGCGGTGCCGGTAGAGGTAGTAGCCCTCGGTGGCGACGAAACGCAGTTTGATCGATTGCGGTGTGCTTTCTATCAGGCTCAGTTGAAACGCTTCACGCACCGGCAGAAAGTCGGCGCTGTTGTTGATCGAGCCCAACGTCGAACCGGGCCGACTGTCCAGCAAACCGGCGGCGGAGGCCGGCAGGGCGAGCACTAAAAACAACAGGCAGAGCAAACGGCGCATGACAATCTCGCGTATCGAAAGTGAGGGCATGATAGCGGACGGCGACGCGTGTTGCCTCGCTCCTACGGCAATGCGCTGGAGTGGTTGCACAGGTTGATAGTTACAGGGGTGTAGTGGGTGTTGTCGGTATGCCGAAACAGCGTGCTGCTGTGATACTCGTAGACTTCATGGTTGGTCGACACATTGATGACCGAGCCTTGGACATCGACCTTTATGGCTGGGTCTCGGGTGACGAGAAACGGACCAGCAGTCTTGAGTTCAGACACTATTTGTTCGTCGGATGTCAGTTCGCGATAGGCATAGTATCGATAGCTGAACGGCACGGTTGCTCCGCCTCGATCATCCTTGACACCGTAGATGAAGCCATTTTCGCCCAGGGGGAGTTTGAGTACGACATCGGTCAGCACCGGGGGGCTGGAAGACATAAGCCAAGTCCAGCCGATGTAAACCAGGCATGCCGCTAGCAAACAAGAGGTGACGATTGTGTATGCGGTTTTTTTAGTAGTTCCTGAACCGGGCATACCTGACTCCTTTTTTGATCCATTCCTGATCCGCTGGATCATCGCCAAAAGGAGCCTCGCTCCACCAGCTTCCAAATTCTACTTTTGTCGTTTTTGCCTGTGTCTGGGCAAGACCGGCTGCGCGTAACAGGACATTTTCGGAAAATCCCGCAGCAATCCCGGCCGCGCCGTAGTTGAAATTACCAAAAGCCTCATAGTCAGAAGACAGTTTTTTGTAATCCCAAGGGCCGCGATTTCTGACTTGGGTATAGAACCAGGAGTAAATGAATGCGGATCCCTCTTTCAAAATTTTTTTCTTATGGAAGGCAACTGCCATGTTTTCCTCCACAGATACGCCTGGGGGCGAAGGTGGAACTATCACGGGGCACTCCTGTTGCGCGCACGATTAATAGAAGCGCTAAACCCTAGCATCAACACGACGACTAAAAACCACTGCATGGCGAAATAGGAATTTTCATACGAGCGCTTAGACGGCGACGGTGCAGATCATCAGTTGGATCCGGGCCCGCAGCCTTTAGACCCGGAAGGCCTGGACGGCGGTATGCAAGCGTCCACCCAGCACCAACAAATTTTCCCCCTGCACGCGTCCCTCGCCGATGCGCAGCAAGTTATCCCCACCCAATTGGTGAATCCGCTCACTGTGATCGCGGATTTCGCTGACGGCGCCGCTCTGCTGGGCGGTGACATCGGCGATGCGTACGGCGGTGTCGGAAATGGTCTGGATCGCGCCGACGATTTTATCCAGTGCACCGTCGGCGGCCTGGGCCTGATTGGCGGTAGCTTCGGCGTGTTCGACCTGAGCGCGCATGCCTTCCACCGATTGACGCGCCGCGGTTTGCAAACCGGCGATCAATGTCTGGATCTCTGCCGTGGCGCCGGCGGTGCGTTGTGCCAGTGAACGAACTTCTTCGGCCACCACCGCAAACCCTCGGCCCATTTCCCCGGCCCGGGCGGCTTCGATGGCGGCGTTCAGGGCCAGCAGGTTGGTCTGGTCGGCAATCGAACGGATGACCGTCAGCACGCCGCCAATGGTGGCCGACTCCTCGGCCAGGTGTTCTATCATTTGCGCGTTGCCTTGCACTTCGCCGACCAGCGCGTGGAGCCCGGTGAGGCTCAAGCCGATGACTTTCTGGCCTTGCTCCACCGCCAGCCCGGCATGGCGGCTCGCGTCGGCCGCCTGGCTGGCATCGCCGGCAACCTGTTGAATGGTCGCTTCCAGCTCGCCGAGAGAATCACGGATCAGTGCCGTGTCGCCGGCCTGATGTTCGGCGCCGCTGTGCAGGTCATTGCTCAGTTCGGCCAGGGTTCGGCTACTGCCGGCGACCTGTTCGGCGTTGAGGCGAATGGTCCCGACCAGGTCCACGAGGTATGCGCGCAAGCGATTGAGCGACGCTTCGATGTCGTGCAACTCACGGTTGGTTTTACCCAATTGAATGTCTCGGCTGAAGTCGCCCTCGGCCCAGGTCGAAAGGGCCGGGGCGAGGTTGGTGAGCGTCCGGGCCAGTTTCCGTTGCAAGGTGTCGATCAACAAAGCAATCAGCAGGATCAAGCCGATCATCACACCTTGCATCAGCCGCACTTCGCCCTGGATCTGTCCGTGCTGGGCGCGAACCACCGGCTCCAGCCCGGCAATGGCCTGCTGCACGGCGGCGATTTTCAGGTGAGTGGCGGCGCTGAGATCGGTGCGTTTCTGGATCTGATCACGCGTGCGCGAGAGTTCGGCGGGATAGCGCGTCAGCAGGCTGTTGAGTTCGCGTTTGAGGCCAACGCCAGCATCCTCGGCAACAGTTTTTTCGGTGTTCTCCAGGCCCATCATCGCGGCGAAATCATCGGTGCCGGATTCGCTGCTGCTGGCTACACCCAGCAGCGGCAAAGCACTCAACAATTCAGCCTGAGTGCGGATGTTGGCGAGTTCACGCTCGACATCGGCGGCCAATTCGCTGCGGCCGCTGCTGACCAGTTTGTCCCGGGCCAGAGACAACTTGCCCAAGTGCTGGGCGGCGGCGAGCAACGGCGTCAGATACGCCGCGTCAGCGCTGGCGTACCGGCTGAGCTGATCGAGGCTGGCACCGAGTTCGCGTTCGGCCTGCAGCAGCAGCGCTTGCGGATCGCCGGCGAGTTTGCCAGCGGCCAGCAGGTCGGTTTTGCTGAATTCTTCGAGGTTCGACAGGCTCGGGCGCAAGGTGTCGGCCAAGGCCGGCGGCAACTCGCCGAGCTCCTTTTGCACGCCGTCGATGGCCTGACTGGCACCGCTCAGGCGCAGGGCATCGCCGCTGGCGAGGTAGTCGCCGATATTGCGCGCGACTTCATTTTGAAATTGCTGGGACAAGCCCAGGTAACGCTCCATCAAAAGATAGGGGCGCTCCAGGGCCTTTTGCGACCACCACAGTGTGGCGCCGAGGGCCACGCACACGGCGACTAAAAGGAGGGTATTGAGATTGGTCAGCAGCTTCAGGCGCATCGCGGGTCTACCAACGGCAGAATGTTAAGCGCCTGAATTTATTGCGTTTGTATTACAGGGTTATGACCGAATGGGTCGATTCCGATGAAAAGGTGGCACTTTGCTTTGATGTTCGCGCAGCCTGCACGCGATTGCGTCCGGCGTCTTTTGCGCGATACAGCGCTTCGTCGGCCTGGCTGGCCATCATCAGGCTGTCGGAGTGTTCACACAGTTCCACCACGCCAGCGCTGAACGTGCACCAGAGGTCTTGCGGTTGAGCCGGGTAGTGAATCTCGGCAAAGCGCCGACGGATTTCGTCGAGCACTTTGTGGGCCGATTCGAGATCGGTGTCCGGCATGACAATCGCGAACTCTTCACCGCCGTAACGGCCGATGAAATCGGTCTTGCGCAAGCGTTGCTTGAGAAACAGCGCCAGGCTCTTGATCACCCGATCGCCCATGGGGTGGCCGTGGCTGTCGTTGACTCGTTTGAAGTGGTCGATGTCGAGCATCGCAAAGCTCAGCGGCTTGTTTTCGCGGCGGGCGCGGAAGCTGCAGTCTTCGAGCAATTGCAGAATGTGCGTGTGGTTGTACAGCCCGGTGAGGCTGTCGCGGACCATTCGCGCTTTTAGATTGCGCGCCCGTGCCGCGCGGTTGCGCACGGTGGTGATCAGGTGCCGGGGCTTGATTGGTTTGGTCAGGAAGTCGTCGCCGCCCTCGCTCATGGCGTCGAGCTGTTTGTCCAGATCGTCTTCGGCCGACAGGTAAATGATCGGCACGCTGACGTAACGGTCGTTATGCCGGATCACTTTGGCCAGTTCAGTACCGGTGCAGGCTGGCATGTACATGTCGAGGATGATCAGGTCTGGCTGGAAGTCTGCGAGCTCGGCCATGGCCTGGATCGGTTCGATCAAGGTTCGCGTGACGATCCCGGCGCTGTTGAGCAGGCGCTCGGTGTGCAAGGCCTGGGCGCGGGAGTCATCGATGATCAGCACTTTATAAGGTTCGTACTGGGCGACGCAGGTCAGGACTTCGATTTTCTCCAGCAGGCTCGAGGCTTCGAGGGTGCCGGTCAGGAATTCCTGGCCTCCGGCCCGCACGGCGGCGAGACGAGTAGGGGTATCGGTTTCGTGCAGGCTGAAGAACAACAGCGGCAATTGATGGTCGAGGCCTTCCTGGGCTTCGGCAGCCAGTTTCAGACCGATGCCGGTGCCACTGAAGTCCACGTCCATGACGATCGCCGCGGGCAAGCGCTCGACCATCGAAGAGCGGAACGCCGCAACGCTGTCGAGGGCTTGCGCGCTGAGTCCGAAGAATTCCAGTTGTTTGGCCAGGCGCTCGCCACGGTCATGATCCTGCAGCATCACGTAAACCGGCTTGCGCAGGGGTGGCAGAAAGGTCTGGTCCAGCTGATCGCCATGGCGCAGGCCAGTGCGTGACAAGCGTTGCATCAAGCGATTGAGGTCAGTGATCAATCCGCTGCTCAGGCGTCCGCGATTGGCATCGACAGCCTCCAGCGACTGACCGATGTGGCGTGCCAGCTGGGAGTGTTCAGGTTGTTCGAAGCGCTCGGCGAAACGCAGCAGGCGCAGGTTGGCCTCGCTCAGTTCCGATAGGTCGGTGGTGGACCACTCGCTGCGTTGCAGGCGCTGCCATATCTCAAGAATTTGACGTGCCTGATGAATTACCCGCTGGGCAAAGTGGTGCTTGAGGCGCTCACGGCTGGGGTCTTCTGGCTCGGTCATATCCTGACAACTAGTTAGGGGGCATGCTGAGGTTGACTGGTGGCTCTATGCTAGCACCTCTTTTCCATCGCATGAGTGTCGTACGTCAATTAACTGTAAAGCGACCTGATTCAGTTAATGACCGACTGGTCGCATAGGATCGAAGCTGTGCTTCATTTATAGTGGCCGTCGATCGTGGCTATTGTGCGGGTAGTGTTGACGCAGGATTTAATGCGCGGCAAACGAGGCACGATGAGATAGGGTTGTGGTCGAACCGATGAACTCAAGTGATTGAAAGGATATCGCCATGCTGGACTGGAAGAACCGCGCGGGCAGCGCGCCTGAACGTGCCGCTGAACCGAAATCGGCCACCCGTAGTTACCTGGGTGGCCTGTTGTTCAGTCGGGCGCTGGCCACTCTGATTGGCTTGTACTTGCTGGTGGCTATTGCGCTGGGCTGGTACTGGAGCCAGGAACCTGCGCTGTTTCCGGTTCAGCAGAATGCCCAGATGGCCGCCGAGAAAGAAGGCAAGCAAATGGTCATCGGCTACACCACGGTCGAAACCCTCAAGACTGTCGCCGGTACTTTGCTAACTAAACCGGGTGGCTATATTTCCAACGACCGTTTCCCGCCGGGCCTGTGGATGGATAACACGCCGAGCTGGGAATATGGCGTGCTGGTCCAGGTCCGCGACCTGACGCGAGCCTTGCGTAAAGACTTCGCCCGCTCGCAATCGCAATCTGCCGAAGACTCCGATCTGGCCAAGGCCGAGCCGCGTTTCAACTTCGACAACAAAAGCTGGGTACTGCCATCCAGTGAGTCCGAGTACCAGGAAGGCATGAATTCCCTGAGCCGTTATCAGGCACGCCTGTCCGATCCGTCGCAGAAAAACGCGCTGTTCTATGCCCGCGCCGACAACCTGAACAACTGGCTGGGCGATGTCGGCACCCGCCTGGGTTCGCTGTCGCAACGGCTGTCGGCCAGCGTTGGCCGGGTCAAGCTCAACACCGCGCTGAAAACCGAAGTCGTCGCGCCGGGTCAGGTGCCGCAGGTTGACGAAGAAATCGTCGAAACCCCGTGGATGCAGATCGACAACGTGTTCTATGAAGCACGCGGTCAGGCCTGGGCCTTGTCCCATCTGCTGCGAGCCATCGAAGTCGACTTCGCCGATGTGTTGGCCAAGAAGAACGCCACGGTCAGCGTGCGCCAGATCATTCGTGAACTTGAAGCCTCGCAGGAACCGGTCTGGAGTCCTATGATCCTCAATGGCAGCGGCTTCGGGGTGCTGGCCAACCACTCGCTGGTGATGGCCAACTACATTTCCCGGGCCAACGCCGCAGTGATCGATTTGCGTCAATTGCTCAATCAGGGCTGAGTCATGGTCGATAGCGCCAGAGAGGTCGCGCACCGCGCGGCCTCGGATGCCGAACAGATCGCCTGGGTGGACGAGCAGGACAACCTGCTCGGCGCCCTGGTCCGCTCCGACCTGCGTGAACGCGGGCTGATCGGACGCGGCACTTACATCATGCTGTTCAATTCCGCCGGTGAACTCTGCGTGCATCGACGCACGCTGAGCAAAGCCATTTATCCAGGTTTCTGGGACGTGGCGGCGGGGGGCATGGTGCTGGCGACCGAAACCTACGCCGAATCAGCTGCCCGCGAGCTGGAAGAAGAGCTGGGCGTGAGCGGCGTGGAACTGACCGCCCATGATCACTTTTACTTCGAAGACACCGGTAATCGGCTCTGGTGTTCGGCGTTTTCAGCGGTGTGGGATGGTCCGTTGATCCTGCAACCGGAAGAAGTCCTTGAAGCGCGCTTCATCCCTGTTGATCAAGTCCTGCTGGAAATCCAGCAAAAGCCTTATTGCCCGGACTCTCTGGCCGCCTTGAAGCGCTATCTTCAGGCCCGTGGGGCGGACGTCGCAAAAGAGGCATGAATTGGCGCCGATTGGCTCTTAGCAAGTCGGCTTTTTGCCGTTACACTGCGCGACCTTTTCAAGCTGAACCGGCATTGGCTGGCTCAGTAGCGCTGCCCCTGCCTGAGTGGGGCTTCGCGGTCGATGGCTCCCTCCCGGGTTGCCGCGACCAGTCTTTGTCCTCCCAAGAGGATTGCCGGTGGCCAAAAAAGCCGCATCCTTCGCCGCCCTTGGTGGGCTGGTGTTTTCCACCGACGCAGGTCGTCATTGCCCGGATTGCAGTAAACCGGTGGATGCCTGCATCTGCAAACAGACCGTTATCCCGGCCGGCGACGGCATTGCCCGCGTGCGTCGCGAAAGCAAGGGCCGTGGCGGCAAGACGGTGACCACCATCACTGGTGTGCCGTTGGCCGAAGAGGCGCTCAAGGACCTGGCCACGACGTTGAAAAAACGTTGCGGAACCGGTGGGGCGTTGAAAGACGGAATCATCGAAATCCAGGGCGATCATGTCGAGCTACTCTTGGCCGAGCTGATCAAACACGGTTTCAAAGCGAAGAAGTCCGGCGGCTAGCAGCCTCTGTGAAAACCACCCTCGGCTTGATCCAGTCCTGATCCGATTCAGGTTTGGCGTCGTCTACATGGTTTTCACAGAGCCTGTTCTGACCGGTTTCTAAACTCACTGCGGTCAGCGAGGTCTATCCCCTCGTTGACGAACCGTCATTTTCATTCTTTAGACTGCGCCGGCCTGAACCCAGGCGACGCTCTATGACTTCTTTATAGGGGACTTCAATGTCCGTACGACGCACACGCAAAGACGATGGCAGCCAATGGACAGTTGCGGACAGCCGCAGTGTTTACGGGATTCGCCATTGGGGGGCCGGGTACTTCGCGATCAATGACGCCGGTCGCGTCGAAGTTCGTCCGAACGGTCCGACCAGTTCGCCTATCGACCTGTTCGAGCAAGTCGACCAGCTGCGTAAAAGCGGTTTGTCCTTGCCGTTGCTGGTGCGTTTCCCTGACATTCTGCAAGACCGCGTGCGTCAGTTGACCGGCGCGTTCGACGCGAACATCGAGCGTCTGGAATACCAGAGCAAGTACACCGCGCTGTACCCGATCAAGGTTAACCAGCAAGAAGCGGTGATCGAGAACATCATTGCCACCCAGGACGTGTCCATTGGTCTTGAAGCCGGCTCCAAGCCTGAGCTGCTGGCCGTGCTGGCCCTGGCGCCGAAGGGCGGCACCATCGTCTGCAACGGCTATAAGGATCGCGAATTCATTCGTCTGGCGCTGATGGGCCAGAAGCTCGGCCACAACGTGTTCATCGTGATCGAGAAAGAATCCGAAGTCGGTCTGGTGATCGAAGAAGCCGCCTCGCTCAAGGTCAAGCCTCAGGTTGGCCTGCGCGTGCGTCTGTCGTCCCTGGCGTCGAGCAAGTGGGCTGACACCGGTGGCGAAAAATCCAAGTTCGGTCTGTCGGCGGCGCAATTGCTGTCGGTGGTCGAGCGTTTCCGCGCTGCTGGCCTGGACCAGGGCATTCGCCTGTTGCACTTCCACATGGGCTCGCAGATCGCCAACCTGGCGGACTACCAGCACGGCTTCAAGGAAGCGATTCGTTACTACGGCGAACTGCGCAACCTCGGCCTGCCGGTGGATCACATCGACGTCGGTGGCGGTTTGGGCGTGGACTACGACGGTACGCACTCGCGTAACGCCAGTTCGATCAACTACGACATGGACGATTACGCCGGTGTCGTGGTCGGGATGCTCAAGGAATTCTGCGACGCGCAGAACCTGCCGCACCCGAACATCTTCTCTGAAAGCGGCCGTTCCCTGACCGCACACCACGCGATGCTGGTGGTGCAAGTGACCGACGTCGAGAAACACAACGACGACGTGCCGAAAATCGACAACAAGGAAGAACTGCCGGAAACCGTGCAATGGCTGGTTGACCTGCTGGGCCCGACCGACATCGAGATGGTCACCGAAACCTACTGGCGCGCCACTCACTACATGAGCGATGTTGCGACCCAGTACGCCGATGGCAAGTTGACTCTGGCCGAGAAAGCCCTGGCCGAGCAATGCTACTTCGCCGTGTGCCGTCGCTTGCACAACTCGTTGAAGGCGCGTCAGCGTTCGCACCGTCAGGTGCTCGACGAACTCAACGACAAGCTGGCCGACAAGTACATCTGCAACTTCTCGGTATTCCAGAGCCTGCCGGACACCTGGGCCATCGGCCAGGTCCTGCCGATCCTGCCGCTGCATCGTCTCGACGAAGAACCGCTGCGCCGTGCGGTGCTGCAAGACCTGACCTGCGACTCCGACGGCAAGATCAAGCAATACGTCGACGAGCAGAGCATCGAGACCAGCTTGCCGGTGCATGGTTTGAACGAAGGTGAAGACTACCTGCTGGGTATTTTCCTGGTCGGCGCCTACCAGGAAATTCTCGGCGACATGCACAACCTGTTCGGTGACACCGACTCGGTGAACATCTATCAGAACGCTGACGGCAGCGTGTACCACGCGGGTATCGAAACCCACGACACTATCGAAGACATGCTGCGTTACGTGCACTTGTCGCCGGAAGAGTTGATGACCCACTATCGCGACAAATGCGCCAGCGCCCGCATCACCGCCGCCGAGCGTACCCAGTTCCTCGACGCATTGCGTCTGGGGCTGACCCGTTCTTCTTACCTGTCTTCTTGAGGTAAGGCACTGCGCTCACCAGGTTGTCTGAAAATGTTCCGCACGTATCGGAAATTTCAGATGACCTGGTGAGATGCTTCTCGGATTTCACGCGAAATGACTTACATTCCTGGCCATCCAAGTTATGTGGTCTTCTTTTCGCGTAGGTCATTTCCTAAGTTGTACTTCGGCACTCTACTCGGCCAACTCTCTCGGAGAGAATCCCCGGCCGCCCCTCCTGTAGAGAATCGCCGATGTTCGATCCAGTCAACGAGCCGTCATTTCGTCTGGATGTAGAGGGTCTGCCCGACCCCTTTGAGGTCTTGGCCTTTACCGGTAGAGAAGCCATCAGCGAGCCTTTTGTGTTCGACGTGGATCTGCTGATCGATGACCCCACACTCGACCTTGCAAGCCTGCTGTACCGTCCGGCCTTTTTGCATGTCGGGCCAGCGGGAAATGGCTTCCACGGACAATTGCATGAACTCGTCCAGTGTGACCATGACCTGGTTGTCAGGCTCTGTCGCGTGCGTCTGGGGCCGAAGCTGGCATGCCTTTCCCTGCGCTTCAGTCAGCGAATTTTCAGCGCGCGCTCGGTGCCGCAAATCCTCAGTCAGGTGCTCAAGGAGCACGGTATCGTCGGCAAGAGTCGGCGCTTTGAGCTGAGTGGCGATTACCCGGCCCGTGAATTCTGTACGCAGTACCGGGAATCAGACCTGCAATTTATCCAGCGTTTGTGTGTCCAGGAACGGCTTCACTACCATTTCGAACACGACGCGCGCGGGCATTGCGTGGTTTTCGGTGATGGTCAGGGGCACTTTCGTTTCAGCGAGAGCGCGGTCTTCCGGGTCGAGAGCGAACAATCGGCCGTGCGGCAGTTCAAGCTTCTGGGGCGCGCTGGGCAGCCAGCCGCGCCGATTGCCGAAGGTCGAACGGACCTGGCGGCGCTGCGCAGCGGTCAGTTGATGCCGCTGTCCGGTCATCCGATAGCCGACTGCAACCATCTCTGGCTGCTGACCCGGGTGGAGCATCAGGGCAGCCAGGATTTAACGCAGTCCTACAGCAACCAGATCCATGCGATCCACTGGCAGGTGCCTTTTGTCGCGCCTCATTGCGCAGTGAAACCCAGGATGCACAGCCTGCAACGGGCCTGGGTGGTCAACATCGATGAGTCATGCCCCGATCCGTCCAGACCGGTTGCCGTGCAATTTGACTGGCTTTATCAGGGCGAGGGCGCCGTGCCCAGCCACAGTTGGCTGCCGGTGGCCGCTGAACTGGGCGACGCGGCGGTCGAGCAGTTGAATGAGGGTGCAGAAGTGGTTGTGAGCTTTATCGAGGGGGATCCGGATCAGCCGCTGATTACCGGGGTTCTTCACGTTCCTTCGTCCGTTGACGACGTTGATAACGACGACCCGCTGCACACATCTGAGGTCGAGGAAATCGGGGGCTTGCTGGCGCTACTGCAATCGAGCGAACCATTGATGTTGCTATGCCTGCTGCCCGGTGGCGGCAGTTTCAACCATTGCACGCAGGTCCTCTGCACCTGCCGGGCCGCGAAGCGGTTTGGCCAGAGCGGTGCGGCATGATCGTCGCGCCCCCGCAGTGGCTATTGCTGGATGTGCCGGGTGCGCCACAGGCGGGGGTGGCGCTGCAACAGCAATTTGCGCATGCCCGATGGTTCTGGTTGTTCGAAGGCACTGAGTGGCATGCATTGCGTGAACACGGCCCGGCCTTGATCGACCTTCGGACATGCCCGGCGCTGGCTGGTTTGTGCCACAGCGAAGTGCCCGTCTGGCGCGGCTTGCTGATGGCCAGCGAGGTCTCGTCCTCGCAGTTGCTGGAGCATTTGCGCCGCATGCTCACGGTCACAGTCGGTCTGCATCACCGAGCCTTGTTGAGTTACTACAACCCGCAAACGGCCAGTTACTTGTTCGATGCCTGCGATGCGCAGGAGCTGAGTCGCTGGCTGGGTCCTGTCAGCCATGTGCGCTGGTTCGGCGGGACGTGGGCCGACCGCGCGATCGGCAGTCAGGGCTGGCAGCAACTGGTCAATCCGGGGCTTGCCGTCAGCCCTTTGGCGGTTGAAGAAAGCCTCAGTCCGCGTCAGCAGGAAAAACTGCAAACCTGCCTGCTGGAGCAGCATGCCTGGCACTGGAGTCGATCCACCGGGACTGACTACAACAGGCTGTGGGTCCACCTGCAGGAAGGGTTGGCGCTGGGGTTTACCGAGCGCCCGGTACTTGATGACTGGTTATGGCTACGGTTGCAGTACCCCGGCGCTTTGCCTGGGCATGCGTTGCCGGGACTCACCCAGCAGGAGCGTCTCGATAGCCTGCGCAACCGGTGGCAGAGCGATCAACCTTGAATACACCGGTGGTCTGGCGTGCCGGTGCAGGACTTGCATTTCTCGCACACCAGCCATGCCGAGTCAGTGTGTTTTGCCTGCGAACCAGCCGTCGTTTTTGTGCAGGTACCAGGCAAACGCGCCGAGGGTCAGGCTGCGCAGCACCATGAACAGCAAAAAGGTTATCCACAGTCCATGGTTGCCCAAACCTTGCAGCGCCCAGGCAAATGGCAGCAGCAGAATTACCGTCAGCAACATGCCGTTGCGCATTTCCCGGGCACGGGTGGCGCCGATAAACAATCCGTCGAGCAGGTAACTCCCGACCGCAATCAGCGGCAGCGCGGCAAGGTAGGGCAGGTAAATGAATGCGGTGTCGCGCACGCTCTGAATGTCGGTCTGCATCTCGATAAACAAATGCCCGGCGAACAGGAACAGCACGGCAAAACCCAGGCTCGCCAGCAATGACCAACCGCAGGCCACCACCAATGAACGGCGCAGGGACTCTCGATCGCGAGCACCAATGGCATGCCCGCAAAGGGCTTCCACCGCGTGGGCCAGGCCGTCCAGCGCATGGGCGGTCAGCAGCAAACCGTTGAGCAGCAGGGCGTTGGCGGCGACGGTGGCATCACCCAGTCGCGCGCCTTGCACGGTGATCAGGAAAAACACCGATTGCAGCGCCAGGCTGCGGATGAAAATGTCGCGGTTGACCGCCAATAGCGGCCGCCAGCTCCGCCACAGTGCCAGCGCTGCCCAGGCAATATGACCGGGATAGGCGCGCAAGGCGTTGCGCGTCATCAGCAGGCCGATCAGCGCGCCAGTCCATTCGGCGATCACCGACGCACGGGCCGCACCGACCACGCCCCACTCCAGCCCGAGAACGAACCACAGGTTCAGTGCGATATTCACCAGGTTGGTGCTCAGCAAAATGGCCAGCGGCGCCCGGGCGTTCTGCGTGCCGAGGAACCAGCCGACCAGCGCATAACTGGCCAGCGCCGCCGGCAGACCGAACAACCGTGTATGGAAAAACTCGCGGGTCAACTGATCCAGCGCCGCCGACGGCTGCATGAAATGCAGTGCGATCCCGCTCAACGGCACGCCCAGTGCCCCCAGCACTATGGCCAGACCCATTGCCAGCAACAGACCCTGCAGCAAGATCTGCCGCAAAGCCGCGCCGTCCTCCCGCCCGGCGGCCTGTGCGGCGAACCCGGTGGTGCCCATGCGCAGAAAACCCATGGCCCAGGCGAGAAAGGTATACAGGCTGGCCCCGACCGCGACCGCGCCCAACTGATGGGCGTGGGGCAAGTGACCGACGACAGCGCTGTCGACCAGCGCCACCAGCGGTACGGAAATATTCGAGAGAATCATCGGCGCGGCGAGCGCCCAGACTCGACGATGGGTAGGGCGGTCGCGCCAGTCGGCGATCAGGTTGGACATGCAGGCTCCTTGGGGGAGCGGCATTGTAGCGACAGTTTGTGGTGATCGTTCCCATGCTCTGCGTGGGAATGACTCCTGTGACGCTCTGCGTCACGCAGTCAGGGACGCTCTGCGTCCCGCGCTGCATTCCCACGCAGAGCGTGGGAACGATCAATCGGGATCAATGGATTATCCAGCTCAGCAACCAAAGCCCCAGCAGCAACCAGATAATCCCCATGATGATCGACGCATTCATGAACGCCCGAATGGCCGACCACAACAGCATCAACCCCACGATCAGCGCAATGATGCTGATGATCGACGCATCCATGCCCAGTGCGCTGGACAGCCCTTCGACAAAGTTGCTGCCGGCGTTGCTCAACAGGTTGAACAAGCCACTGAGGCCATCGACGATGAAACGGATAACCGAACCGAGAGCCTGGCCGAGCCATTCGAAAAAACTTTCTACCTGCATGTCGTGAGCGTCCTTGATGAAAGTGGTGGCGTGGTTGCCGGACTTGAGCCTTGGGCTGTCGAGCCGGGTGCCGAGTTCCCTCCAAGCATAGTGTTTTTGCAACGCTTGCCGCTTGCCTTCATTCCTTATCCCCCGAAGCTATACGCCTTCAGGAGAGCCCGATGAACCTTGTTGAACTGACCGAACGCCTGCACGCCATCCGTGACCGCAATGACTGGCGGCAATTTCACAGCCCGAAAAACCTGTCCATGGCCGCGAGCGTGGAAATGTCCGAGCTGGTGGAGATTTTCCAGTGGCTGACCGAAGACCAGTCGCGCCAGTTGCCGGCGGACAAGCTCGCCCATGCCGGGCAGGAAATCGGTGACATCGTGCTCTATCTGCTGCTGTTGTGCAGCGAGTTGGGATTGGATATGAATGAAGTGGTGCGCAGCAAACTCGCGGACAGCGAACGGAGGTTCAGCTGATGAGCGACCGTCATTTCGATCAACTGGCGACCCGTTTCGCCGAAAAGATCTACGGCGGTGCCAAAGGCGCGATCCGTCTGGCGGTGCTTCAGGCCGACCTGGCCGAAGCCTTGCCGGACCGACCTTTGCGCGTACTGGATATCGGTGCCGGCCTGGGCCACATGTCATTGTGGCTGGCCCAGCGCGGTCATGAAGTCACGCTGGCCGAACCCGCCGAGCCGATGCTCGAAGGCGCCCGCCAACGCTTTGCCGATGCCGGGCAAACAGCGACGTTCATCCAGGCGCCGTGGCAGGATCTGCTCGGCCAACTCACCGAACCCTACGACCTGGTGCTGTGCCACGCCGTGCTGGAATGGCTGGCCGAACCCCACGCGATCCTGCCGGTCCTGCATCAATTGACCAAACCCGATGGCTGGTTGTCCCTGGCTTTCTACAACCGCGATGCGTTGATCTATCGCAACCTGCTCAAAGGCCACTTCCGCAAGATGCGCAAGAACGACATGGCCGGCGAAAAGCAAAGCCTGACCCCGCAACAGCCGCTTGATCCGCGCGAACTGGCGGCGCAACTTGAGGGCATGTGGCAGGTCGAAACCCAGAGCGGGGTGCGGGTTTTTCACGACTACATGCCGGTGGAATTCCAGGCCCGGGTCGAACTGGCGGACTTGCTGGAAATGGAACTGGCCCACCGTCGTCACCCAAGCTTTGCCGGGCTTGGGCGCTACTTGCACTGGATCTGTCGGCCGGTCTGATCGGAGCGCGAAATGAACAGTCGTTCGGGGTTATTGGTGGTCTGTCTCGGCTTGGCGGCCTGTCAGGGCAGCAACCCTTATGTGGCGTCATCCAACCCCTTGCCACCCGCGCCGCCTCAGGCGGCCAACACCTTCGACCGCAGCGCCTACCCGGCACCGCCGCGTGACTACGGGCGTTACCGCAGCTGGGCCTGGCTCAACGGGCAGTTGCCGCCGGGCACCGCCTGGGCGGATTCGGCGCAGGTCGCCGAAGCCGTCAGCAATGCGCTCGATCAACGTGGCTTGCGCCCGCTGCAGGATAACCGCCCGGCCGACCTGTTTGTCAGCGCCGAGCTGCACCTGGAAACCCGCCTGCGTCAGGTTCGCGACGACTATGGTTATTACGGTGGCGGCTATGGCGGTTACAACCGCTACGGCAGCGGTTACGGCCTATACAACACCGTGCCGATCGTGCGGACTTATCAGGAACAGGTCGTGGTGGTGCGGGTTGATCTGTTTGACGCTCAGAGCGGTCAGCCGGTATGGAGTGCCAGCGCCGAAACCAGCAATCGCGGCAGCGAGAGCGAGCGTGCCGATGCGATACGCAAGGCTGTAGAAAAGGCGATGTCGGCGTATCCTCCCAATTAGCTTCCGTAAGGAAACATTACGCAGGTTCATGTCTTCAACCGGAGAATCATCATGTTCCGCCGTCTCGCTTTACTGGCTGTGGCCGTGCTGCTCAGTGCCTGCGCCGGCAGCCAGGTCAATCATGACTTCGATGCCAGCCGCGACTTTGCCGCCTATCGCAGCTGGAACTGGAAAGAACCCGCCCTGCAATATCGCCCCGATGACCCACGGATCAAGAGCGACCTGACTGAACAACGCATTCGCCAGTCGGTAGCCGATCAGTTGGATCAACGTGGCCTGCGTCCGGCTGCCGGTGGCCAAAAGGGCGATTTGAACGTGCAGACCTATCTGATCGTCGAACAGCGCCAGCAACAAGTGACCACCAACTACGGCGGCGCCTGGGGTAATCCATGGAACGGCTACTGGGGCGGGCCGATGTACACCGAAACCCGTAACGTCAGTTACAACGTGGCGATCATCCAGATCGACCTGCTCGACGGCAAGGACGGCAAACTGGTATGGCGCGGCAGTGACGAGCAGATACTTAGCCGCACACCGAACCCGTCGGATCGCAGCACTGCCATCCAGGAAACGGTCGGGCGAATTCTCGCCAACTACCCACCCAAATAAACAACCCAATCCCTGTGGGAGCGGGCTTGTCTCCGGGCGGCGTTCCGACGAATGCGGTGTATCAGTCAGCATCAATGTCGACTGACACACCGCATTCGTCGGAACGCCGCCCGGAGACAAGCCCGCTCCCACAGGTTTTTTGTTGTCTGAGCTGGCATGTTGCCAGCGGTCCAGCCAAGTCTTGACTACACTGCTGTTCACCCATGGAGGTAGCCCTCGGCTGTGCACCGGCAAAGGAGTGCGCGATGTCTCCGCGTTTGCAGTTTCGCAGGCCGTCCCGGCAACGGGGGGCGATCGGTTTGATGGCGGCGCTGACATTGGGCTTGGCCCTGGTGTTCTTGCTGGTCGTGGTCGACAGCGGTCGTTTGTACCTGGAAAAGCGTGACTTGCAGCGTGTGGCGGACATGGCCGCACTTGAAGCCTCCACCCGAAATGGTGATTGCGCCGCTGGCAACACCGCCACCGTCTATGCCACCGCCAGCGCAAACCGTAACGGCTTTACCCTTCCTGACCCCAGTCGCAATCTATTGGTCGCTTGCGGTGCCTTGACCCTGGATGCCGATAACCTTCGAGTATTTGGTGCCGACCCGAGCAAGAGCGAAGCCATTCGAGTGATCGCCAGCCACTCGGTCCCGCAGAGTGTCGCCGGCGGTGTCGGCGCGCTGTTCGGCGGCGCTCCACGCGCGGCGACCATCAACCTGACGGCCACAGCGGTGGCGGCTCTTCCGGGACCGCCGATCGCCCAATTGAGTATTCGCAGCACGTTGGTTGACGTGAATTTATTGAACGGGCTTCTTTCCGCTGTAGGGGGGACTTCTATCAACCTGTCCATCGCGAGTTGGAACGGTTTGCTCGCCGCCGATATCAACTTGCTCAAATTCATGGACCAGTTAGCCATTGACTTGAATGTCACGGCCGGCGATTACACTCGGCTGCTCGCTACCGATGCTACCGTGGGCCAGTTGCTCCAGGCCGCCGCCACGGTCGCTCGGCTCAATGGGGCTACAGCGCACGTGCAAGCCGGTTTTAATGCGCTGGTTAGCGCGGTCGTTAGCCCGATCAAAGTGCAGTTGGGTGACGTATTGAAACTGCAGGCGGGCAGCGCGCCCTCCAGTCTGAACGCCAATGTGAACGCTCTTCAGTTAGTCCAGGCCTTTATCGAGATGGGTAGCAGCAAGAGTGCATTGGCGGGCACCATTCCAGTGAATTTGCTGGGGCTGGGCCTCGGGGCTACCGCGAAGATCAAGGTCGTCGAGCCTCCGCAGTTTTCGGCGGTGGGCAACCCCGCACTGGCAAAACTAGCGCCTTTGGGTGCCAATCGAATCTATGTGCGTACCGCCCAGGTCCGGGTGCTGGTGACCCTGGATCTGTCGTTGGTCACCAACCTGCTGAGTGTAGTGACGGACATCTTGTCCGTTGTCACCGGATTGCTGGGGCTCGACTTATACGTTTTACCCAGCCCCAATCTGGACGTGAGTCTGGAAGCCGGTAGCGGAAACAGTTACGTCACTGATTACACCTGTGCCAGTGAGACCAATAAAAGCCTGACAGCCAACACAACCACCTCTGTGGCGGAGTTGCGGGTTGGACGGATCAATTCGGACTGGGCTTCATCGACGGCGCCCATGAGCGTCACACCCGTGACCTTGCTCGATATTCGACACGCGGGCGTTCCCTTTTCGGGCGGTGGTGCCGAGCTCAGGATCGACAGTTCCGTCCTGCCGATCAGCGCAACTTCCACATTCATCAATCCACCGAAAGTCGGGCTAGCTCCTTCGGATCCGCCTTACACCTTGTCCGCCTCCAACGCGATCGCCGGCATGACACAAACCGTCAATGATGAGAATTTGTTGACCGTCCACAGACCCTCGTTCAGTCACAGTTTCCTGTTAGCGCCTGCTTTCAATTTACTGAACACACTGCTCGACGGCGTACTGACGCTGTTGACGACGACGCTGAACTCGATCCTCAGTCCGCTGCTGGATAACTTGCTCAACACTGTTCTGAAGACCCTGGGGATCGAGGTTGGGAAAATCGAAGTCGGCGCCAACCTCAGCTGTCACTCAGGACGAGCGACGCTGGTGATCTGATCGTCAGCAATAATCGGCAGTTCAATACAAAACCGGGCGCCCTCGACCGAGTTTCTGACGCTCAATTTTCCGCCCATGTTCTCGACGATGCCGTAACTCACCGACAACCCGAGCCCGGTGCCGACACCGACGGGTTTGGTGGTGAAGAACGGCTCGAAGATCCGCTCCAGCAACCGCGGATCGATACCGCCGCCGTTGTCCTCGACCCACAGCCGCACCGAATACGCATCACGTTCGGCGTACACCGAAATCCACGGTTTGAACTCGCGGTCGGCCTCGCGTTTGCCGAGCAACGCATCCCGAGCGTTGACCATCAGATTGATCAACACCTGTTCGAGCTGATCGACGTAACCGCGCACTTGCACTTCAAACCCGATCTCGTTGACCCGCAGATCGACCCCTTTGCCACGCATCCCTTCGGCCAGCAGCGACAACGTGCCTTCGATGGCTTGCGCCGGATTGAACGGCTGCTGCTCGATCTCCGAACGGCGGCCAAACACCCGCATGTGATCCACCACCCGCGCGGCGCGCTGGACCTGGGCATCGATGCGGTTGAGCTTGTCGGTCAGGTAGTCGATTTGCGCATCGCCGTTGCTCAGACGCTTGAGCACGTTGACGATGGCCATGCGCATCACATTCAACGGCTGATTGATTTCATGGGCCAGCCCTGTGGCCATTTCACCGAGGGTGGCCATTTTTGCGCTTTGGGTGAGTTGCTGCTGGGCGCGGCGGACCTCGGTGTTGTCGCGCCCCACGGCCTGAATCTCCAGCAATTGGCCGTGTTCATCGAACACCCCGCGATCCGACCATACCCACCAGGCGTGTTCCCGTCCTGGCAGTTGCAGGTTGATTTCCGCGGTGCTGACCGGAAATTCCGGGCTGAGTCGGCTGAGCCGCTGGAGAAACGCTTCGCGCTGTTCCTGCGACATCCAGCTGCCCAGGTTCACTCCGGGCAGTTGCTCGGGCTGGCACTCCAGGTAAGTCGCCAGCGGGCGGTTGCCGAAGCTCAGGGTCAGGTCCGGGCGGTAGCGGCAGATCATCGCCGGAGAGTCTTCCACCAGGATCCGGTAGCGTTCTTCACTCTGTTTCACCTGTTCGGCGGCCAGGGTTGCTTCGGTGACGTCCAGCCACAGGCCGACGGCTTCCACCGGCAAGCCAAGATCGTCGCGCAGCAGCTTGGCTTCATCGAGTAGCCAGTGGTATTCGCCGCGACTGTCGCGCAGCCGATAGCGGGCGCGCACCGAACCTTCACGCAGCAAATGTCGGGTACGTTCGAAATACCGATCGCGATCCTCCGGGTGGACCCTTTCAACCAAGGTCCCCGTGGCGCAATCAGCCAGTGTCCAGCCGAGCAACGGCAGCAGGCTGTCACTGAAAAACGTTGGTTGCAGCGCACCTTCGTCATAGCGCTGCACGTAGATCACCGCCGGTGAACTGGCGATCAGATTGTCCAGTCGGGCATGGGCCGCCGCGGCGCTTTGCTCCTGGTTCTTGATGTCGCTGATGTCGAGCATGAAACCCACTAACCGTCGGTTTTTACCGATGCCCAGGACTTGTCCTTGCAGGCGATACCAGTTCGGCGTTTGGGCCAAACGCACGCACAGCAGCAACGGGGTGCCGTCGTCTTGCAAGGCTTGCAAACGACTGCTCAACTCTTCGCGGTCGGCGGGGTGTACCCGATCCAGCCAGTCGTGCAGCGGCAAACGGTCGACCGTAAGGTTCAGGTTGCTGGCCAGCGACGGCGCCAGTTGCACCTCGCGACTGTCGCTGAACACTTCCCACCATCCGGTGCCGAGCAAGGCTTGCAGCGACTCCAGCCGTTCCAGTTGCAGTTGGTGCCGGTGCTCGCGCAAGCGCTCAAGCAACGGGCCTGCCAGCGCGGCGGTCAGTTGTAACCAGTCGCGGTCATTCAAGTCAGGTGCCTGTTGCTGCACTGGATAAAGGCCACACAGCAACCAGGCGACCACCCCCTGGGCATCGTGATAGGGCACCGCGAACCCTTCGGCATTGCCGAAGATGCTTTGCAAACGGGGATGTTCGGCGGGCGTCAGGCGTTGCGGCACAGAGCCATTCAAACTGTCGAGCCCGGTGCCCAGGCGTTGAGCGTTTTGCCACAGCTGAGGCGCATCGAAGGCCGTGTAATGCTGGTGTATCTGCCAGCCTTCTTCCTGTTCATCGAGTAATGCCACCGCAATGCAGGGCATGTGGAAACGCTGGGCCAGGCCTTGCAGCTGTTCCACCAGCACCTCGGGCAGGCGCGTCAGGTTGCAGCGGCGCAACTGTTCGCCGATCTGCGCGGCGAGTAATTGGCATTGCTCGCGGCTGCGTGATTGCTGGCGATCGAGCAACAAGTCGCCGATGTCCAGCAACTGCAACAGCCAGGCATCGGCCAATGGCTGGACCCAGCCACGCAAGTGCAGGGGTTGGCCGTTAAGGCTGTAGAAGTCCAGGTCCAGACTCTGTCCCAGCCAGTCGGCGGGCGAGCCTTCAACGGTGAGGCCGCTGTGAGGCATGAGGAAATCGAGCAGGTGCGGTGCTTGCGCCGTGGGTGTCTGTTGGGCCAGCACATGCCGCAGCGGGCCGGTCAGGTGAATCACTCGACCTTCGGCATCGAGGTGCATCTGCAAACCGACACTTTGCATGCTCTGGGTGTCTGGCACGGCCACTGGCGCAGGCGGATGGCGGTTGAGCAGGCGCCCGAAGAGTTTGTCTGCGGAACTCAAAATTGCAGGCTCGAACGGGCGGAGAGGTTTGCCGGCAGATTGGGCACTTGGCCAATTCCCGGCACGTTCAGAAACGGGATGACCTGCTGCAATTTGCTGGTGGGGTAGTTGATGCTGACTGTCAACACCCCGCCCACGTAGGTGGCGCTGGCGTCGGTGGCGACATTGAAATTCAGTGCGGCAGGAATCCAGGCCAATTGTCGGCTCAGTTCAGTGGTAGCAACGGTTTTTACCGCGGTGTCGTAGCCGGGGGTGCTCGGATCCAGCGCCACGCTTCGGCGCACCGCTTCGGCGGTCGACTGGGTGAACGATTGCATCAGCAACAGCGGCAAGCTGTAAGTGACGATTCCATAGAACACGGCGAAAAAGATGAGAAATACCAACGCGAATTCAATCGCTACAGCGCCTTTTTGCTTACGGGGGAGGCCTGTTTTCATGACTGCGTCTACCCTGATATTCATCACGTGATATCAGCATAGAATCATTCAGCCAAAACGGACGTTTTTTACCGGATGCAGAGCTTTGTATTACTGATCTGGCTGACGCTTTGCGCAGCACAGGATGCTCGAGAACGGCACATCGCCAATGGCCTGACCCTTGGCGCAGCGGTGTTGGCGCTGGCGTATCTGCTGTGGACAGGCACTACCTGGCTGGGGGCCGAGGCAGTGCAGGGCGGCTGGGCTTTTTTGCTGGCGCTGGCCTTTACCTTGCCCGGTTATGCGCTGAGACGCCTGGGCGCAGGCGATGTGAAACTGATGACCGGCCTGGGGCTGGCGACTGACGGCATGCACCTGCTGGGCGTGTTCATCGGTGCCGGATTGGCCAGTGTCTTGTGGCTGCTGCTGGCGCCAAGAGTCTGGCTTCATATGGGCCAAGGGCTTAGAAATCATCTTCGATACCTGGAGCCTGGAATGTCAAAGAAACAACCCTTCGCACCCTTCGTGCTGGTCGGCCTGTTGCTCACTCTCGCCTGGTTTCACTAGGGGCCCGTTGTATGTACAGAGTCGGAATGTACGTCTACTTTCAATTCAGCAGTTGTACTGTCTGTGGCTGTTTGTAGAGGAACGGTCAACTTTGACCTTGCAGGGAGTCGCATGTGATCAAACTTCCTTCGGCAGTAAAAATCCTTGTGGTCGATGACCAGCCGTTGATTGCCGCAGAGCTCTGTGAGCTTCTTGAAGGCAGCGGTTACCGTTGCGTTTGCAGCGAGACGGGCAGTCAGGCCGTCGAGCGTTTCAATGAAGACGAAGCCATTGGCCTGGTGCTTTGCGATTTGCACATGCCCGGTATGGACGGGATTCAACTGGTTCAGGAGCTGCAACGGTTATCCGGCAAGCACCGGGTATTTGAAGCAATCATGCTCACTGGGCGTGCGGACAAGCAGGATGTGATCAAGGCTTTGCGGGCCGGGTTTGCCGATTACTACCAGAAGCCGGTCAATCCGGCTGAGTTGCTTGAAGGGATTGCCCGTCAGGCAGTGGTGTTGCAGGAACGGCAGAAGAGCCTGCAGCTCAAGCATCTGGATCAGAAGCTTCAGTACCTTGCCGAGTCGATCGATGATCTGTATCAGGATCTGGATAAGGTTCGGCGTGGGCCGCGGTTATCGGTTTCCACCGATGAGGCTGACATTGCTGTGGATCGGGTAGAGATTCCGGCGGTTTTCAGTCACCTGTCGCCAAGGCAGTTGGAGGTGGCGCGGTTGGTGGGGAAGGGGCAGACCAATTATCAGATTGCCTGCGAGCTGGGCATTACCGAGAACACGGTGAAGCTGTATGTGTCGCAGGTTTTGCGGTTGACGCATATGCATAACCGGACGCAGTTGGCGCTGGCTTTGTCGCCCGGTCATGGATTGCGTCAGGGGATGACAGCGCATTAGGTTGTTGTCTTTTTTACGAGTGCCCACACCGTTACTCGCGCAACCGCCTGACAACAGCCGACACAAGCCGGCCAGTCATTGCGTTCATCACGAACCCTCTAAGAACCAAAGGCACGGGACAGGGCGGTGAAGCCCGGGCCGGCCAGTACGATCAATAGCGCCGGGAAGAGAAACAGCATCATCACGATGGACATTTTGGCGGACAGCTTGGAGATGTATTCCTGCAGACGCGTCAGGCGCCGGTCGTCGAGCAATTGCTTGAGGGTCAGCAGGGATTTCATCGCACCGCCCCCCTGATGGATCAACTGCTCAAGGATGACGCAGGTGTCGGTGAACTCGTCGACGGCCAGCAGTTGGGTGACTTTGTGCAGTTCTTCGCCCAGTTCCAGGCCGGAGTCGACCCGGGCCAATACCAGACGCAATTCATGGGTCAGGGCCGGTAATAATTGTTTGCCTTCATTGCTCAACACTCGCAGCGATTGCTCCACCGCCATGCCCGATTCGAACAGGATGCGCAGCAGCGGGATGAAGGTGGAAATCTCCATCGCCAGTTGTTTTTGCCGACGTTGCGCGGCCGCAGCCAGCAACCGTTTGGGTAATAGATAGCCCATGCAGGTGGCGAGTACCGGGGCCATCCATTGATTGTCTGCGTGAGGGAAGAACACGCCCTGGATCAGCAAGGCCAGGGCCAGCGCCAGCACCGGAGCGCCTACCTGGAACGCCGCGAACAGTGAACGTCGCCGGGCGCTGCGCCAGCCCAGACGGTTAAGCAAGGCCTGGGTTTCGTTATCCAGGTTGACCGAGCGCTGACCGATCCGGCTGCTGCCCAGCAGCTCAAGCCACTGATTTACCCGGTTGTCGCTCGCCAGTTTGCCGTCGAGTCGTTGTGCCACCTGGCGAGCCCGCCGACGGTGTTCCAGCAAACCGCTGAGCAGCAACAAGGTGGCCCCCAGCAACAGCAACGCGCAGATCAGCAAAGGCACTTTCATACGCTGCGCAACATATGCCAGAGGGCCAGGCTGCCGATCACCTGCAAGCCGAACGCGGACGCGAGCATGATTTGCCCCGAGCCGTCGTGCCACATGGCAAGCAAGTATTGAGGGTTGGTCGCGAGGAAATAACCCGCCAGGCCAATCGGCAAACAGCCCAGGACCCACGCGGTCACCCGGGTTTCACCGGTCATGGCCCTGAGCTGGCGCGCAGCCTGCTCGCGCTCGCGGATCATCTTGATCAGGTTTTCCAGCAATTCGCTGGCGTTGCCGCCATAGCGGTGATTGACCTTCAACCCCAGCGCGAACAGGCGAAGTTCGTCTTTCTCATACAGCTCGGCAAAGTCCGCCGCGGCATCCGGCAGGCTGACCCCCAACACCACGTTGCGCTGAATCCGCCCCATGGCGTTTTTCAGCGGGTCTTCAGCGGTGTCGATGGCGCCCAGCACCGCATCGGCCAGGGTGCGCCCGGACTTCAGGCTGCGCACGGTGTGATCGAGCATTTGTGGCAGTTGTTCGATCATGCGCTGGAGCCGACGCTGATAACGCCAATTGACATACAGACGCAGCATCAGCGGCGGCAGCAGTAACACAACCAGCAAGCCGACCCAGCTACCGGTAGCAAATCCGAGCAAGATGCCAAAGGCCCAGAGCAGCAGCCACCCGCCCAGACGCTCGGAAGGACGCCTGAGGCCGGCCCGCAGAAACGCCCGGTCCAGGCCCACCCAAGAGGCTTTCGTCGGCACCGGCTGCGGTTGCCCCTGGATCAGGCGCCCCAGCACCCGCTCAGTGCCGGACTGGCGCAAACCGCGATAAAACAGGCGGATCGACAGTCCGAGCAAAACCAGGCAAAGGAGGATGAGCAGCACCGGTTTGAGCATGCCGTGGCCTTCAGTACACAGAGGGAGAGAGCGCCGACTCACGGCGCAGTTTGTCGCCGGCGGGGTTGACCGCCTCACGGATGAATCCGAAGCCGGTGCGCCGGTCGAACCGGAACAACGTGTTGGTGACATACACGTCATCACGCAAACCGATCACCTCCACCACTTCGCTGACGCAGCGGCGGCCGTCGGGCAGGCGCGTCAGCTGGATCACGACATCCAGTGCGGCGCAGATCATTTGCCGCAAGGTCCGTTCGGCGATGGTGCGGCCCGTTAGGCCCACCAGGGTCTCCAGGCGCAACAGCGCATCCTGGGCGTTGTTGGCGTGCACGGTACTCATGGAACCGTCGTGGCCGGTGTTCATTGCGGTGAGTACATCCAGCACTTCGACGCCACGAATTTCGCCGAGGATGATTCGGTCCGGGCGCATCCGCAGGGCGTTGCGAATCAGGTCGCTGGCCTTCACTTCGCCGTGGCCTTCGGCATTCGGCGGTCGGGTTTCCAGGCGCACCACATGAGGGTGGCCCAGTTGCAGTTCGGCGACGTCTTCGATGGTGACGATTCGCTCGTGAGGGTTGATCAACTGGCTGAGAATGTTCAGCAGGGTTGTCTTGCCGGTGCCGGTGCCGCCGCTGATCAGGATGTTGCAGCGTTGGCCCACGGCCTCCTGAATGAAGTCGAAGATCGCCTGATCGATGGTTTGCATCGCCACCAGGTCTGAGCTTTTGAGCATGTCCTTGCGAAATTTGCGGATCGACAGGCAGGGACCATCGAGCGCAATCGGCGGAATGATCGCATTGACCCGACTACCGTCGGGCAGTCGTGCGTCGACCATTGGCGAGGACTCATCGAGCCGTCGGCCCAGGGGCGCGAGGATCCGTTGCATGACCCGTTCGACGTGATGCGCATCGATGAAGCGCAGGTCGCTTAGATGCAGGATGCCGTCGCGTTCAATGAACACCCGGTGCGGGCCGTTGACCAGAATCTCCGTCACCGCCGGGTCCCGCAGCAACACTTCCAAGGGGCCGAAACCGGTGAGTTCATCGACGATTTCTTCGGCCAGACGCTCCATTTCATAGCGGGAAATCGCCAGGTGCAGCCGGGCGATGTACTCGGCAACCTTGTCGATGACGAACTGTGAGAGCAGCTGCCGCGAACCCTCCAGCAGGTTTTTGCCGGATTCCTCGATGGCGTCGATGATGTAGCGGTGCAGCACCAGTTTCAGACCTTCGTGGTCGGTGTTGCCGCTGGTGGTGCGTTCAGGTGCACCGAAAAGTTTTTCACCGCTCATTGCGCACCCCTCAACCGGTTGAACCAGCCAGGCCTGGGCTTGGCCAGGCCCTCGGAGCGCTTGGCCAACTGATCGCCGAGGGCGCGCAGGCTTTGAGTCAGGTTTTCGCGGGGGGCCAGTTCAAACAGCGTCACCCCTTGGTTCTTGGCGTTGAGCCGCACTTCCGGGCTGTAGACGAGGGTCGCGATGATCTCCATGCCGAAGCTTTTGCTCAAGGTGTCGGCGTCCGGTGCGACGTTGCGCAGGTAGCGGTCCACCAGCAGTCTGGCGTGATCGAGCTTCATGCCTTTTTCACGCCAAAGGCTGAGTACCGCCAGGTTGCGACGGCAGTCGAGGACGTTCTGATCGGTGTACCACAGCAACTTGTCGCAATGGGTGACGAAGGTGCGTAGCGCTTCGCTGTCCGGCTGGCCAGTCATGTTCACCACGATGTGCTGGAAGTGTTGGCGCAGGGCGCTGAGCAGCATGTACAACTCGGCGGTGCTGGTGTGTTCCAGCGGCATATCGTGGCTGGCGTAGGCGAGGATCCGCAACCCGGCGGCGCAGGTGGTGAACGCGCTGTCGATCAGCGTCGCGTCGAGGCGCCGCAAGTGCCTGAGTGCATCGCCGAAGTGGAACGAACTCTCCAGCCCGAGCAAGGCCAGGCTGTCACCGCGTGGCAGGCCCAGGTCCAGCAACAGCGTTTGCTGCCCGCTCTTTTGCACCACTTGCGCCAGGTGCGTGGAGAGCAGTGCGCCGTCGGCGTTGATCTGCACACCGTAGAGCACCGTCAGGCTGCCCAGTTGGGTGTTCGGGGCCACGGGCGGCAGACGTTTGCCCAGCCGTCGCACCAACCCCGCGACTTCACTGGAGCGCGAACCATAGGCCACGAAATCCCGTGCACCGGCGCGCATGGCATTGAGCACGAGTTGGTTGTCCATGCCATCGCCCAGCGCGACGATCGCCAGCATCGGTTTGGCTTCCAGGGCACCTTCGATCAGTGCGCTTTGGGCCACCACGTGTTCACGGTCCAGGCCGATGAACACCAGGCTGGCGAAGGTCACGTCCACCAGCGCCAGCAATTCGTCGAGGCTGCCACCACCGGCGCTGACCACTTGGCCCAACGGGGCGAGGGCGCCTTGCAGCCACTCAAGGTCGGTGCTGTTGCGCGTGATCGCGAGGAAGGTCTGGCTCAGGTTCTGGCTCTGGCTCATTGCGATAATCCGCCGCGTTTATCGAAGTTGCAGTTTTCGAAGAAGTACAAGCGATACCCGTTCGGTTCTTTGTTGTGCTTGAAACAGCGGCATGGAACGACTGGGCATTTAGATGCGTCCTTGCTCGATTCAGGGCGTTTGTTGGGTAATTTCGTTGCCGCGAATAACTTCCACGCTTGGCTTGCGCGGTGCTGTGCCGATGTGGGGGGCGGCAGGTTTGGGTGGGGGCGTCATGGCCAGTTGGCTGAACTGCATCAACTCGCGGTTGGTGCTGGCAAGACTGGCCGATGAAACTCTTTCGCCGGCCCAGTAACGAGCCAGGCGTTTTTCATCGGCGCTGCGTACGGCCAGGCGCAACACGCCGGCCTGGGCCGCGAGCATCAACCGACTCAGTAGTTGTTCGGGGACGGCAAGCAAGACGCTGCGGGCGTTGGCGCGCAATTGTTCCTGCTTGAGTTTTTCTTCGTTACTGCGGGCCGGGCTTGCGGGTTGACCATCGTTGGTCAACCCCATCTGTTCGCCTACGCCGAGCACCCGCAAGGCCGGCACCACCAGTTGCGCCGACGGTTGAGGGTTGTTGTTGTCCATGCGCAGAAACAGCAGCACATCGACATAGTCCCCCGGTGTCAGTTGCCCCCCGGCACTGATTACTTCATCCACGGCGACGGCGAGGGCGCGTTCATCGGGACGAATCATCCGCGCGAGTCTGCCGCCGGCTTCGAAGCTTTCATCACTGAGCCAGGTGCCGGCACTGAGGGCACGCCAGGGCGTTCGGCCAATGGCTTGATCGAGGCGGCTCAGGCTGCCGGCCGGGGCGGTACGGAGTTTTTCCAGGGTCACGTCGGCGGCGCTGATCGGTACGAACGGGGGCACATCATGCAGCAGCACCACCACGGGTTGGCGGGTGGGGTCGTCCACGGGAGCAGGTGTCTGGGCGGTGGGTGCAGGCGTGACAATTCCGGGTTGCACCACAGGCTCGGGAGCGGTTTGGCTGCTCAGCGTGAGGCCCCAGTAACCGGCAATAATGGCGCCCACCAGAAACAAGCCGGCCAGCCCCAGAGTGATACGACTGTTCATGACGGCTCTCCCTTTCCTGCTGCTTGAGACCTCGTCGTGCCCAACGAGACAACTTCGCAATCAGGCAGCTATGAACATGGAACTATTTCGCTATTTGACGGTAGCTCAGCTAGAGCAAAAAGCCATTACGGACCTGAAATTAACTAACGAAAGTAAGCAACTAGGGCGAAAACAAGACTTTTCTGGCGTCAACGAAGCAACTAATACTTTAGTGATAATTCGTTCTTACAGTTGTGGGTAGGTGGAATGCCGACAATGCTGAGGATGGCAAAGGGGAATCATGTTGCGATCGTGCAACACCCGCGTCTTTCAGGAGAACTGCCATGTCCTTTTCCAAGATTGCTCAGAAGATCAAATCCGAAATCGCTTTTTACAAAGGCCTGGCTAAAGATACCGAGGGTGCTTCGGGTATTGAGTACGCAATTGTTGCCGCCATGATCGCGGTGGTGATTGCCGGCCTCAGTGCAGGGATGGGAACCTCGATAACAACCCTGTTCGGCACCATCAAGGCCGCCATCGATTGACGCGAGAAGACGCAGTGGCAACTTGCTAATGCTCCAAAGGGCTTCTAACGTCAACGCTTAGTCCATTGCAGGTGTTGCCCATGAACGCTCCCTCACTTCCGCGCCAACAGCTTCTTCTGGTCGATGATGAGGAGGATGCGTTGCTCGAATTGGCGGAGTTGCTGGAGGGCGAGGGCTTCAATTGCTTTACCGCCACCTCGGTCAAGCTCGCGCTGAACCACCTGACACGCCACCCTGATATTGCGTTGGTGATCACGGACCTGCGGATGCCGGAGGAGAGCGGCATGTCGTTGATCAAACGGTTGCGCGAACATACGTCCCGCCAGCATTTGCCGGTGATCGTGACGTCGGGGCATGCCGACATGGAGGATGTCAGCGACATGTTGCGGTTGCAGGTGCTCGACCTGTTTCGCAAGCCGATTTATCACGTGCGATTGTTGGAGACTTTGAATAACTTGTTTCCGCAGCCTCGCATGGATTTAGTGAGTCAGTGATTGATCGTTCCCACGCTCTGCGTGGGAATGCAGCCAGGGACGCTCCGCGTCCCAAAGAGCGGAACGCAGAGCACAGGCACGATCAGGTCAGGCAACCGGCCGCCAATGCCCCGCCATATGCTCCAAATCCCCCGCACCCACCAACAGCAACTCCCCGCTCGACCCCGCCGCGCTGGCCAGCAATGTCACCTCACTGGGCAACCGCACCGGTTTCCTGAACTGCACCGCAATCTCGACATTCGCCGCCGGCAAATGATCGGCAAGCGCCGCTAGCGTTCGGGCCTTGTTCCACAACCCATGGGCGATGGCCGTCGGGAAACCGAAGAGTTTGGCGCTGACGGCACTCAGGTGAATCGGGTTGTAGTCACCGGACACTTTGGCGTACTGCCGCCCAATGTCCGCGGGCGCTTTCCAGCGGGCCACTTCCGGCATTTCCAGCGTCGAAGCCAACACTTTCTCGACGGGCTCGCCTGCCAGTTTGACCCCACGGCACAACATCTGGCTTTCAGCTTCCCACAACGCCCCCAACTGATCGTCGAGCGTCGTCACCAGGTCGAACGTCGCGCCTTTTTCATGGGGTTGAAGGTTTTGCACCTGAACGCTGACCCGCACACGATTCACGCCGCCCATTGGGCGAAAGACACGAATGCGGTTGCTCAGGTGAATCAACCCCAGCAACGGGAATGGAAACTCCCTGGCCGTCAACAATTGCATCTGCAAAGCGAAGCCGAGGATGTGGGGGTAGGTTGGCGGCAACAAACCGTTCTCGGCAAAACCGCAGACCTTGCGATAGTCCGCCAGGCGCGTCGGATCGACATTGATCCAGCAGCGCAAACCCGAATCGGGCAGGGTGGTGCCGGTGATTCTGCGTCGCGTCGCAGCCCGCACATACAATCCCGTCAGGCTGGGTTCGCAGTTGAGTGTGTGCCAATCGATGCTCATGCCTAAGCCCCCAATACACTTTGCCCGCACACCCGCAGCGCCTGCCCGGTGAACGCGCCGGTACCCGGTTGTGCCAGCCAGGCCACCGCTTCGGCGACGTCTTGCGGCAGGCCGCCCTGGCCCAGCGAACTCATGCGCCGCCCGGCCTCACGCACGGCGAACGGCAAGTGCGCGGTCATCTGGGTTTCGATGAAACCGGGGGCTACCGCATTGATGCTGATGCCGCGTTCATTCAACAAGGGCGCCCAGGCTTGGGCCAGGCCAATCAGCCCGGCCTTGCTCGTGGCGTAGTTGGTTTGCCCGCGATTGCCGGCGATGCCGCTGATGGACGCCAGCAGGATCACCCGCCCGTTGTCGTGCAGGGTGCCACTGTCGAGCAGTGCCTTGGTCAGCACTTGCGGCGCGTTGAGGTTGACCGCCAGCACCGCGTCCCAGAACTCCGGGGTCATGTTGGCCAGGGTTTTATCCCGGGTGATGCCCGCGTTGTGCACCACGATGTCGATGCCGTCGGGCAGTTGCTCGACCAACTGCGCGGCGGCGTCGTCGGCGCAAATATCCAGGGTAATGCTGCGCCCGCCGAGGCGTGCGGCGAGGGCTTCGAGGTCGGTCTTGGCCGGTGCTACGTCGAGCAGGATCACGTCGGCCCCGTCGCGGGCCAGGGTTTCGGCGATGGAGGCGCCGATGCCGCGTGCCGCGCCTGTGACCAGCGCCTTGCGGCCGGCCAATGGGCGAGTCCAGTCCGTCACCTGCGCGTCGCAGGCATTCAAGCGAATCACTTGCCCGGAAACGAACGCACTTTTGGGTGAGAGGAAAAACCTCAGTGGGCCTTCCAGTTGATCCTCAGCCCCTTCGCCGACATAAATCAGCTGCAAGGTGCCACCGCTGCGCAATTCCTTGGCCAGTGAACGGCTGAAGCCTTCCAGCGCTCGCTGGGCACTGGCGGCGAAGGGATCGCTCAAGTTCTCCGGATCGCGCCCCAGAATCACCAGATGCGCGCTGTGATCGAGGTTTTTGATCAACGGCTGGAAGAACTCGCGCAGCTGTTTGAGTTGATCGGTCTGCACCAGGTCACTGGCGTCGAACACCACGGCTTTGAGTTTTGGGCCGTGGCCGGGAATCCACGCGGTGGCCAGCGAAGGCTCGGTGCCGTAGCTGTAAATCGCGTCAGTCAGGCGGTTGGCAAAGGTGCCGATTTTCTCCGTCAACGGGCCACCGCCGATCAACAGCGCCCCTTCGACAGGCCGCAGCCGGCCGGCTTGCCAGCGCTCCAGCCGAACCGGCGACGGCAGACCCAGGGCCCCGACCAAACGATGGCCGATGGACGAATTAGCGAAGTCGATATAACGGTCGGACATGGAACGCGCTCCAGCGGCTGGGATTGAAAGTGTGGACCATGAATGGCGATCAGTCGTTCGATCCACGAGATTAGGCCTACGCTTGGCTATTGTAGGAGCTAGCTTGGCTCCTACAGGGGGTTGGTTTTCAATTTGGAAATTTCATCAGGAGCTTTTCATGACTCAACTGCGCCGCGTTGCGATTATTGGTGGTAACCGTATCCCCTTTGCCCGGTCCAACGGGCCGTACGCCACTGCCAGTAACCAGGCGATGTTCACCGCAGCGCTGGAAGGCCTGATCGAGCGCTATAACCTTCACGGTGTGCGCATGGGCGAAGTGGCTGCGGGTGCGCTGGTCAAGTATTTGCGCGATTCCGGCCTGACCCGCGAATGCGTGCTGGGCTCGCGGTTGTCGCCGATGACGCCGGCCTACGACATCCAGCAAGCCTGCGGCACGGGGCTGGAGGCGACATTGCTGGTGGCGAACAAAATCGCCTTGGGTCAGATCGAATGCGGCATTGCCGGTGGCGTCGACACAGCTTCGGACGTGCCGATCGGTGTTAACGAAAGCTTGCGCAAGATCCTCCTGCAGGCCAACCGCGCCCGCAGCACCGCCGACAAACTGAAAACCTTCCTGCAACTGCGTCCCCGTCATTTGATGCCCTACTTTCCAAGCATCGGCGAGCCGCGCACCGGCCGGACGATGGGCGAACACTGTGAAATGATGGCCCAGACCTGGAGCATCCCGCGTGACGAGCAGGATCAGCTGACCCAGGAAAGTCATCAGAAACTGGCCGCGTCCTACGCCGAAGGCTGGCACAACGATTTGATCACACCGTTCCTCGGCCTGACCCGGGACAACAACCTGCGCCCGGATCTGACCCTGGAAAAACTCGCCTCACTGAAACCGGCCTTCGAGAAAAGCGCCAAGGGCACCCTGACTGCGGGCAATTCGACGCCGCTCACCGATGGTGCATCGGTGGTGTTGCTGGGCAGTGAGGAATGGGCGAAAGAGCGCGGCTTGCCGATCCTTGCCTATTGGCGTGACGGCGAGACGGCGGCGGTGGATTTTGTCAACGGAGCGGAAGGATTGTTGATGGCGCCGGTGTACGCGGTGCCGCGTTTGCTGGCGCGCAACGGCCTGACCTTGCAGGACTTCGATTACTACGAAATCCACGAAGCCTTCGCCGCGCAGGTGCTCTGCACATTGAAGGCCTGGGAAGATCCGGAGTATTGCAAAACCCGCCTCGGTCTCGATGCGCCACTGGGCTCCATCGACCGCAGCCGTCTCAACGTCAAAGGCAGTTCACTGGCGGCGGGGCATCCCTTTGCCGCCACCGGGGCGCGCATCGTTGCCAACCTCGCGAAGTTGCTGGATGCGGCGGGCAAGGGTCGAGGGTTGATCTCGATCTGCGCCGCCGGTGGTCAGGGGGTTACGGCGATTATCGAGCGCTGAGGGTTAGGGCGTTTTGCTGTTGCGCCAGCTGCCGATTGCGGTTGGCGTAACCCTCGGCCATCACCGAGCAGACGATCAGCTGCAGCGGGTGGTAGATCATGATCGGCAGCAGGATCAGCCCAAGCCCCGGGTTGGCGCCGAAGATCAGCGCTGCCATCGGCGCTCCGGCGGCCAGGGATTTCTTGCTGGCGCAGAACACCGCGGCGATTTCATCGGCGGGGCTGAATTGCAATGCGCGAGCGGTGCGGGTGGTCATCCACAGGATGATCGCCAGGAGGATCGCACTGCCGATCAGTGCCGTGAGGATCACGCTGTTGCCCTGCTTTTGCCACATCCCCGAGACCATCGAATTGCAGAACGCCGCGTAGACCAGCAACAGAATCACCAGTTTGTCGGCGATGTTGGTGTAGCGCTTGTGGCGGGCGAAGAACTTGCCGAGGAACGGCCGCAACAATTGGCCGAGCACCAGTGGCAACAGCAACATGGCGCAGAGGTCGAGCAGGGTTGAGCCCAGATCGATGCCGCCAGCGCCGCTGCCGACCACAAAACTCACCAGCAACGGCGTCAGGAAAATCCCCAGCACGCTGGACAGGCTCGCGTTGAGAATCGCCGCCGGTACGTTGCCGCCCGCGCTGCCGGTCAGGGCCACAGATGAGGAGATGGTCGAGGGCAGGGCACAGAGGTACAAAAAGCCCAGCATCAATAACGACGGAATGTGCGAACCCAACAGCTTGTCGCTCAGCAGCCAGATCAGCGGAAACACTGCGAAGGTGAAACCCTGGACCATCACGTGCAGCTTCCAGTTTTTCAGGCCGTGAGTGATCTGCTCGCTAGACAGGTTGACTCCGTGCAGGAAGAACACCAGGAACACGCCGATGTTGATCACGTATTCAGCGTGCATGCCGCCGCCGGTGGCGCCGAAGGTCGGGAAGAAATACGCCAGCAGCGTGGCGATCAACATGCCACACAAGAACCAGTCGGTGACCACGCGTTTGAGGTGTTTGAAGGCATGCATAACAGGCACCGAATACATTTGTAAGAATTGGTGACTTAGCCTAACGTCGGCTCCAACAGCCGTCTTGCGACATAAGGCCAATCAATGCCGACTAACGGACAACTTTCCCTTGAACGGACGATTCCGACGCTGACGGCATTGCCGCGTGCGCTGTATGCCCGAGCGGAAAGTCTCACCGCCGGTTCATGGACCTCGCCCCATCGACACGATTGGGTGCAGTTTTCCTACGCAATCAGCGGCGTTCTCGGCGTGCTCACTGCCGAAGGCAGTTTCTTTGCGCCGCCGCAGTGGGGTATCTGGATTCCGGCGGATCTCGAACACCAGGTGGTGACTTCAATGCGCGCCGAGATGCGCAGCCTCTATGTGCGCCGCGAGGATTGTGAATGGGCGGAGGAGCGTTGCCGGGTGCTGGAAGTGACGCCGTTGGCCCGGGAGCTGATCAAGAGTTTTTGTTTGCTGCCGGTTGAATATCCACAGGGCGACAGTCAGGACGCGCGGCTGGTGAGTGTGCTGCTGGACCAGTTGGCGCATCTGCCGGAGGTTGGCTTCTCGCTACCGTTACCGCGTCATGAACGGTTGCTGGGGCTGTGCAACGAGCTGATCGAAAGCCCTGAGCGCAATGTGACCTTGCAGGCGTGGGCCGAGCGGTTGGGGACGTCGGAGAAGACCTTGATGCGGCTCTTTCAGCGTGAAACCGGGTTGAGCTTTCGAGGGTGGCGCCAGCGGATGCGGCTGCTGTCGTCGTTGAGTTTGCTGGAGGAGGGGGACAGCGTGACGAATGCCGCGCTGTCTTGCGGGTATGACTCGACGTCGGCGTTTATTGCGGCGTTCAAAAGCCTGTTCGGGTTTACCCCCGGAGAGTTGTTTCGGCAGTGATGATCGTTCCCATGCTCCGCGTGGGAATGCCTCAAGGGACGCTCCGCGTTCCAGCTTTCGAATGGGACGCGGAGCGTCCCGGGCTGCATTCCCACGCAGAGTGTGGGAACGATCAACAAAACCCTGTGGGAGATTCTATGGTTGAGGGAAAGCCCTCAACTGGCTTTTGGCTGATATTCGCTTTGCCCTTTCAGCAAGGCGAATACCACCCGAGCAAGCTTGCGAGCCAGCATCACCAGCGCCTGAGTGGTGCTGAAACCCCGCGTTCTTTGTTCTTCGTAATACCCTTTCCAGGCTTTCGTACGGCTAGCCGACATCGCTGCATTGTGCAGAAGTCGGCGGGCCTCGGGGTCGCCGCGCTTGGTCAAACTGCGGCGAGCGTCCTTCTGTCCTGATTTCGCCACCCGTAAATCCATGCCCAGGAAGGCGATAAATGCATCCGCGTTTCTAAAATCTCCTCGCTGAAATGCAGTTATCAAGCGGGCCCCAGTCAAAAATCCAATACCCTCAACTTTCAGGCAGCGCTTCAATTGACCGAGCAAACCGGCTTCTTTGAGCTGATCGTTGATCGTCTTTTCGATCAGCGTCTCAAGCTGCTGCATGGACTTCACTTGCTCGGCAAAAGCCGCCTTGAGCAGCGGCTCATTCGACCAGCTCTGCACCAGGCCGACCCTGGCCTGGACCAAGGCTGCGCGACGGCGGAAAAGGCTCAGGAGCTGGCGGTACAGCGGTGAGGGCGGGGTCCAAGGACGCAACTCCTCGGCTTCGTTCTTCAAGTAACGAGCCAGCAGCTTGGCATCCAGTGCGTCGGTTTTGGCGCGGATCTTCACGCCTTCGCGATAATGTTTGAGTTCATAGCCTCCCACCATGTAAATCGTGCAACCGGCCTCATAGGCCAGATCAGCGAAGTCCAGGTGGTAAATGTTGGTCGCCTCAATGGCAATAGCCACCGTCCCCGACAACGCCTTCAGCCACTGCTTGATGGATGTTTTGGTGTTGGGAATCTCTTCAAGCAAATCCCCATCAGACTGATAAATCACCAGTTCATTCTTGGCGACATCCACACCTACGATCGGCTTTGTGACAGAAACCGGCATTGCCATTGGATTTCCTCCGGGATATGGTTTTAAGCACTTGAAGGGCTCACCCAGAGGCGCAGGCTTGTTCCTATCGTCGGTCTAGCCAGATGCATTCTTTATCGGCGCTTGGGTGAAAGGAGGAGGGGCGAAATCTCCCACGGTCTGTACTGCGTCAACAGTCAGAATCGAGCCTTGTCCCTCCTCCTCCCTTCAAGTCCTACCATACAAGCGAGCCTGCTCGCGATTGGCCGCGCAGCGGCCACCGGGATTCTGAATCAGGTTCTGAAACGGCGCACCAACCCATCCAGCTCATTCGACAACCCGGCCAGGCTCTGCGAATCCAGCCGCGCCGAGTTCGCCAGTTCCGCCACCAATTGCGCATCACCATGAATCTGGCTGATGTGCCGATTGATGTCTTCAGCCACCTGATGCTGTTCTTCCGCCGCGGTAGCGATCTGGGTGTTCATGTCGCGAATCACGTCGACCGATTCCCGAATCAGCCCGAAGCTGCTGCGTGCTTCACCGATTCGCGTCACCGATTGCTGGGACACTTCCAGGCTCGCATGCATTTGCTGGGTCACCTGACTGGTACGTTTGGCGAGGTTGCCCAGTAAACCGTCGATTTCCGCCGTGGAATCCGCCGTGCGCTTGGCCAGCGCCCGAACTTCATCGGCGACCACTGCAAACCCACGACCCTGTTCGCCGGCCCGTGCCGCTTCAATGGCCGCGTTCAGTGCCAGCAGGTTGGTCTGTTCGGCAATCGAGCGAATGGTCCCCAGGATTGACTGAATGTCGTTACTGTCGCGCTCAAGTTGCTGCATCGACTGGGCCGATTGTTCGATTTCCTGGCTCAGGCGATCAACACTGGTCACGGCTGCATCAATCTGTTGCTGACCTTCACGTGCCTGGCGCTGGCCGCTGTCGGCCGATTCCGCCGCCTGGCTGCAAGAGCGGGCGACTTCGTTGGCGGTGGCGACCATTTCGTGGAACGCCGTGGACACCATGTCCACCGCTTCACGCTGACGCCCGGCGGCTTCGGCCATGTCGCTGGAGACCTGGGTCGAACTCTTGGAGGTGGCGAGGATCTTGGTCGCGGCACCGCCAATGCTCTGGATCAAGTTGCGAATCGCCGCCAAAAACTGGTTGAACCAGTTGGCCAGTTGCGCGGTTTCGTCGCTGCCACGGATTAGCAGGTTCTTGGTCAGGTCGCCTTCGCCTTGGGCGATGCCTTCCAGACCGCTGGCCACACTGCGGATCGGCCGCACGATCAGACTGGCGAAACTGGCGCCGACGATGGCGAAGAGCACCGCGAGCACGGCGGCGATGATCGCGATCAACCAGGTCAGTTGGGTGGCCGAACTCATCACGTCGGTCTGCTTGATCAGGCCGATAAAGGTCCAGCCCAGCTGCTCCGACGGCCAGACGTTGGCCATGTAGCGTTCGCCGTTCAGCTCGACTTCCACCAGCCCTTTGCCAGCCTTGGCCAGTTGCGCGTAGCCGTCGCCGAGGCTGCTCAGCGCTTTGAAGTTGTGTTCCGGTTGCTTCGGATCGACCAGCACGGTGCCGGTGTTTTCCAGCAGCATCAGGTAGCCGGTTTCACCGAGCTTGATCTGTTTGACGATTTCGGTGAGCTGCTTGAGCGTCACGTCGATGCTGACCACGCCGCCATGGGTGCCCAATTTGTTATCGATGGTGCGCACGGTACTGACGTACGTCGCGTCGTCCTGGGCCCAGTAATAGGCCTCAGTGCGAAATGGTTTGCCCGGTTTGGCCTGGGCAGCCTTGTACCAGGGGCGCTGGCGCGGGTCGTAATTGTTCAGCTTGGCATCGTCGGGCCAGGACACATAACCGCCCGCCGCGGTGCCGAGAATGGCATAGGCGTAGGACGGGTGACTGTTACCCAGGTCCTGAAGGAGAGCGAAGACCTTCTTGTCCATCTCGCCTTGGGGAATGCTCTCGGCGTTGGCGCTTATGTAGGTCTTGAGGCTGTCATCGGAGTTCTTGATCAGCGGTTGGGTCGCCAGGTAATCCACGTTCTGGCTGATGCCGTCGAAGAACAATTGCATGGCGTTGCTGACCTGACGAATCTCACGGCCACTGCCGTCGACGAAACTGTCCTTGGCATCGCTGCGCAAGTTCAGCACAACCAGGGTAGCGACCAGCACCACCGGCAAGCAGGCGATGATTGCAAACGCCCAGGTCAACTTCTGTTTGATGTTCATCCGCGCTCCAGATTTTTCTTGTAGGCCCACGCAGTGCAGATGACTCGCGGATTATTGGCAGCCGTAAACGATTGTCGGACAAATCACTTTGTCTCTGATGACTTCGGCTGGCCGAGGCGGAAATTGAGGCCAGTGAAGAAAAATCCTACGAAGGGTATGAATCCAGATGTCAGCTTTTGTCGTAAATACCCGTTTGGCCCTTCAGCAACAAGTGACGCAGGGTCAGCTATGATCTGTGGCGGCCGATGATGACTGGCGGTTGTTGACCGATTAATCCGGCACGTTGTGTGCTTGTTGACGGTTATTGGAGCGTTCATAGGTCGGCAACCCCTCCCCCGAATGAGTGGATTGCCGTATAACGAATGACTTTCGCGTGTTTGGTAATAAAGGACCCCCAATAAAAGCTGATGAAGACTCCAAAACGCATTGAACCCCTGATCGAGGACGGTCTGGTCGACGAGGTGCTGCGCCCACTCATGAGTGGTAAAGAAGCAGCTGTTTATGTGGTGCGCTGCGGCAACGAGTTACGTTGCGCGAAGGTCTACAAGGAGGCGAATAAACGCAGTTTCCGTCAGGCGGCCGAGTATCAGGAAGGCCGCAAGGTGCGCAACAGCCGTCAGGCTCGAGCGATGGCCAAGGGCTCCAAGTTCGGCAAGAAAGAAACCGAAGACGCCTGGCAGAATGCCGAAGTGGCGGCGTTGTTCCGTCTGGCCGGTGCTGGCGTCCGGGTTCCTCAGCCGTACGACTTCCTTGAAGGCGTGCTGCTGATGGAACTGGTGGCCGACGAGTACGGCGATGCCGCGCCGCGTCTGAACGACGTGGTGCTGGAACCGGATCAGGCGCGCGAGTATCACGCGTTCCTGATTTCGCAGATCGTGCTGATGTTGTGTACCGGTCTGGTGCACGGTGACCTGTCGGAGTTCAACGTACTGCTGACCCCGACCGGTCCGGTGATCATCGACCTGCCACAAGCGGTCGATGCGGCGGGCAACAACCACGCCTTCAGCATGCTGGAGCGGGATGTGGGCAACATGGCGTCTTATTTCGGGCGGTTTGCGCCGGAGTTGAAAAAGACCAAGTACGCCAAGGAAATGTGGGCCCTGTTCGAAGCCGGCACCTTGCACCCGGCCAGCATCTTGACCGGCGAGTTCGATGAGCCGGAAGAGTTGGCCGATGTTGGCGGGATCATGCGCGAAATCGAGGCCGCACGCCTTGATGAAGAGCGCAAGCAAGCGATCCGCGCGGCAGATGACACACCACCGGGCAAAGCCGAAGAACCGCCTCCGCCCTGGATGCAGTGATCGGTTAACGAAAAACCCGGCTTCGGCCGGGTTTTTTGTAGATGCCTGTCACCTCATCCCCAAACGCTGAAGAACCAATGTGGGAGCGAGCAAGCCCGCTCCCACATTGGATTTTTGGTGTAACAGAGTTTTGTGTTCTCCCTGCTGCTCCCCACACTCAAGGATTGAATGTGAACACCGCATCCACTCGCAACGCCCAACTGATCATCGCCGCCCGCCTGATCTCAGACTTCGGCGCCTTCCTCAACATGGTCGCCCTGGCCACCTATGTTTACCTGCTCAGCAACAGCGCCATGAGCGTCGGCATTTTTCTCGCCAGCCGCGTGGCCGGTGGAATATTCGCCAGCCTCATCGGCACGACGTTTTATCGCCGCTGGGCCGGGCGCCTGCCGCTGATTGCCTTTGACCTGTTACGCGCCGGGCTGCTGGGCCTGCTGCTGGTGCTGCCTGTCGCCCAGCAAATGCTGTTGTTGCCGGTGATCGCTTTCGGTCTGGGATTTGGCAATTCGATGTTCGCCATCGGCCTCAACAGTCAATTGCCGCACTTGATCGAGGCCGATCAGTTGCTCAAGGCCAACGCCTGGATCACCTCGGCGTCGTCGGCCGCCATGGTCGGCGGAAGTCTGGTGTCAGGGCTATTGGTGGCGGCATTCGGCTTTGAAACAGTGTTTGCATTGAACGTGGTCACTTACCTGCTGGCCGCGTTGTTCATCTTGCCGCTGCGTTTTTCACCCCCAGCGCCCAGCGATGAACCGATCCACAAACGTGGTGAATGGGCGGCCCTGCTCCAGGGGCTGCGCAGTACACCGGTTGTGGCGGCAATGCTCGCGGTGGCGATGGCTGACACCCTTGGCAGTGCCGCGCACAACGTGGGTTTTCCGATTATTTCCAGACTGCTGACGCCCGAGTCGGCCAGCACCACGCTGGGTCTGATGCTGGCCGTTTGGGCCAGCGGAAAACTCATCGGTGCACGCATCGCCAGCCGGCTGAAAGGCTCGGAGAACGTCAACCTGGAGCGGCGATTCTTCTTTGGTGTGTTGCTGATGTCCTGCGGCTTCATCCTGATGTTTCAGCAGCAAACGCTCTACGGTTTGCTGTTGTTCTCGTTGCCGGCGGGGTTGGGCGACGGTTTCTCGGAAGTCGGCCTGATGTCGCGGCTGCAACGTGAACCGGACAGCCTGCGCCTGCCGATCTTCAGCTTCCTGACGCTGTTGCAAATGACCGGGTTCGGCGTCGGCATGTTGATCGCCGCGCCGTTCTATTCGTGGTGGACGCCGGGTGCCGTGGTGCTGTTGTTCCACGGCATTTCCCTCACCACCTTGTTGGTGATGAAGGGGCTGGCGATCAGGGGCGAGCGGGTGGTGCGCAACAGCCCGACTCCAGGCTCTTGAGGATCGGGCAGTCGGGACGGTGATCGCCGTGGCAGTGTTCGACCAGGTCCTGCAGGGTGTCGCGCAGTTGGCCGAGTTCGCGGATTTTTTGGTTCAGCTCGTCGATGTGCTGACGGGCCAGGGCTTTCACATCGGAGCTGGCTCTCTGGCGGTCCTGCCAGAGGGTCAGCAGTTTGCCGACCTCTTCCAGTGAGAACCCCAGGTCCCGGGAGCGCTTGATGAACGCCAGTGTATGCAGGTCGTCGTCGCCGTAAACCCGGTAACCGCTGTCGGTACGATGGGCGGCCTTGAGCAAACCGATGGATTCGTAATAACGGATCATCTTCGCGCTCAGGCCGCTTTGGCGGGCCGCTTGGCCGATGTTCATCGGTTGTCCTCCAGATCCTTGGGTTTCCAGGTTTTTAACAGTAACGCATTGCTCACCACGCTGACGCTCGACAACGCCATGGCCGCACCGGCCAGCACCGGGTTGAGGAAGCCGAAGGCCGCCAGCGGAATGCCGATCAGGTTGTAGACAAAAGCCCAGAACAGGTTCTGACGAATCTTCGCGTAGGTCTTGCGGCTGATCTCCAGTGCCGCCGGCACCAACCGTGGGTCGCCGCGCATCAGGGTGATCCCGGCCGCGTGCATCGCAACGTCGGTACCGCCGCCCATGGCGATACCGATATCGGCGGCGGCGAGGGCGGGTGCGTCGTTGATGCCGTCGCCGACCATCGCTACCACGCCGTTTTTCTTGAGTGTGGCGACGGTGGCCGCTTTGTCGGCGGGCAGCACTTCGGCGTAGACATCCGTGATGCCCAGCGCCTGGGCAACCACTTTGGCGCTGCCGCGATTGTCGCCGGTCAGCAGGTGGCTGCTGATGTTGCGTGCGTTGAGTTGTTGCACGGCTTGCAGCGCGCCGGGTTTGAGGGTATCGCCGAATGCGAACAGGCCCAGCACCCGAAGTTCGGGACTTTGCTCGATCAGCCAGGACAGGGTCCGGCCTTCGGTTTCCCACGCGGCAGCAGACTCAGCCCATTCACCGGCGTTCAAGCCGCTTTCTTCGAGGAGACGACGATTGCCCAGCGCCAATCGACGACCGTCCAGAGTGCCCGCGATGCCACGGCCGGTCAGGGACTGGCTGTCGCTGACATCGGCCACCGTCAAGCCGCGTTCGGCGCAAGCGTCCAGAACCGCCTTGGCCAGTGGGTGTTCACTGCCGCGTTGCAGGGCGCCGGCCATTTGCAGCAGAGCCTCTTCGTCATGGTTGATTGCGCTTAGATGAGCGATGCGCGGAGTACCCGAAGTCAGGGTGCCGGTCTTGTCGAAGACCACCGCACTGACTTCGTGGGCACGCTCCAACGCTTCGGCGTCCTTGATCAGAATCCCGTAACGCGCCGCCACCCCGGTCCCGGCCATGATTGCCGTTGGTGTGGCCAACCCCAGGGCGCACGGGCAAGCGATCACCAATACCGCCACGGCATTGATCAGCGCGGTTTCCATTGGCGCGCCGTACAACCACCAACCGATCAAGGTTGCCAGCGCAATCAGCAGAACCGTTGGCACGAACACCTGGCTGACTTTGTCCACCAGTTTCTGGATCGGAGCCTTCGCCGCTTGAGCGTCTTCGACCAGGCGGATGATGCGGGCGAGTACGGTTTCCGCGCCCAAGGCCAGGGTGCGAACGAGCAACCGGCCTTCGCCATTGATCGCGCCGCCGGTGACTTTGTCGCCGGGTTGTTTCGGCACTGGCAGGCTTTCGCCGCTGATCAGCGCTTCGTCGGCGTGGCTCTGGCCTTCGACCACTTCACCGTCCACCGGGAAGCGTTCGCCGGGTTTGACCATCACCAGATCATTGAGGCGCAAGGCGCTGATCGCGACGTCCTGCTCGCGCCCATCGATCACCTGAATCGCCCGCTCCGGACGCAAGGCTTCGAGCGCGCGAATGGCACTGGCGGTCTGGCGCTTGGCGCGGCTTTCGAGGTATTTGCCCAGCAGCACCAGGGCAATCACCACCGCCGAGGCTTCGAAATACAGGTGCGGCATGCGCCCGGCGGCGGTGGCCCATTCATAAAGACTCAAGCCATAACCGGCGCTGGTGCCCAACGCGACCAGCAAATCCATGTTGCCGGCACCGGCGCGCACGGCTTTCCAGGCCGCGACGTAAAAGCGTGCACCGAAGATGAATTGCACTGGCGTAGCCAACGCGAATTGCACCCAGGCCGGGAGCATCCAGTGCACGCCGAACGGTTGCAGCAACATCGGTAGCACCAACGGCGCGGCGAGGATGATCGCCATGATCAAGGCCCAACGCTCGCGGCGCAGGCGTTGTTGCTGATTATCGGTTTGCGGGTGTTCGACTTCCCAGACGCTGGCGCTGTAGCCCGCCTTGGTCACGGCAGCGATCAGGGTTTGCGGATCGATCTGGCCGAGCAGTTCAAGGTGGGCGCGTTCATTGGCCAGGTTGACGCTGACGCTTTTGACTCCGGGCACTTTGGCCAGCGCTCGCTCGACCCGACCGACGCAGGAGGCGCAGGTCATGCCGTCGATGCTCAATTCCAGGCTCTGTTGCGGCACGCTGTAACCCGCCTGCTGCACCGCCTCCATCAACGCTGGCAGGCTGTCGCTGGGCGCCTGGACGCGGGCCTGTTCGGTGGCCAGGTTGACGCTGACGGCAGAGGCGCCGATGACTTTGCTCAAGGCACGCTCGACACGCCCGGCGCAACTGGCGCAGGTCATGCCGGCAATCGGCAGATTGAAAGTGGTGGATTCGGACATCGGTCACGCTCCCTGTAGAAGATACCCACAGGATCAACCTTGCCATGCTGGCAAGGTCAAGCGCCAATCTACAATTCACCACAGACTGAAAATGTGGGAGCGGGCTTGCTCGCGAAAGCGGTATCCCAGTCGATGTCATCGTTGACTGACACACCGCCTTCGCGAGCAAGCCCGCTCCCACAGGGATTTGCGTCAGTAGTCGAGGGCAGTGGGTTTCAGGTACATCCCTTCCTGCGTCATCGCAATCCGGAACTTCAGCACGTCGCCGGCCTTGAGCGTGATGTTCTGCGAACCCGGGGCGAGCATGCCCGGGTTGCACCCCGACGCCTGGCCCGGCAGCAGCTTCAGGCGCAAGGACACATTGCCCGGCGGCAGGTTGAACGAGGTGCTTTGCTCCTGGAACAGCCGCGCCGACAACTGATCCTGGATGTACACGCCGATCTCGCAGGAGGTCGCGACTTCCAGGCGCTCGCGGGAAATGATCAGTACGCCATAGTCCTCCCCGGCGGCTTGAACCGAAGGTGTCGCGGCAAAAAGGCTGAGAAAGCCAAACAGGCTGAGAGCTGACCAGCGCATGGCTGAATCTCCTGATGTCGAGTCATTGATGGACGCAGCTTGGCCGAGCGCAGCGTTGATTGCCAGCCCGGCAGCTCACTGCAGAACTTGACCTTGCCATGATGGCAAGCTCGAGACTGCACGCAACCTCACTCAAGGAGTCATCCCATGCAAGTGTTCAACGTTCAAGGCATGTCCTGTGGTCACTGCGTCAGAGCCATCACCCAGGCGCTGCAAGCCAAGGATCCTGCGGCCAGTGTGCGTGTCGATCTGGCCGCGAAGGAAGTCGGCGTCGAGAGTGCTTTGTCGGCGGATCAGGTGATCGCGGTGATTACCGAAGAGGGCTACGCCGCCAAGGTTGCCTGAGAACAAAGCGCAATCCTCCCACAGGGGATTGTATTCACTCAGTGGTTTTTAATAGTTAGCGACCTAACGGAATGTTCAACGCCTCCCTTCGGGGCTAGACTGTCGGCCTGCCGACCCATGCCTGACTGGATGCCTGATGAACCTCCGTACCATTTTGATTCTTGGCGCCTTGAGCGCCTTCGGTCCGCTGGCGATCGATTTCTATCTGCCGGCCTTCCCGGCGATGGCGCTCGCCTTCGGCACCGATGAAAAACACGTTCAACTGACCCTGGCGGCTTATTTCCTCGGTTTGTCTATCGGTCAACTGGCATACGGCCCGGTAGCGGATCGATTTGGGCGTCGCATTCCCTTGCTGACCGGCGTCGGCTTGTTCACCGCCGCCTCCCTGGCCTGCGCCTATGCGCCGAGCCTCGAATGGTTGATGGGCGCACGTTTCATCCAGGCGTTGGGCGGCTGCGCGGGGATGGTGATTGCGCGGGCGGTTGTCAGCGATAAATGCGATGCGGTGGGTTCGGCGAAGGTCTTTTCGCAGTTGATGCTGGTGATGGGCCTGGCGCCGATTCTTGCGCCGATGCTGGGCGGGCTGTTGGTCAATACCACGGGCTGGCAGTCGATCTTTCTGGTGCTGAGCGGTTTCAGTGCACTGGCAGGGTTGGCCGTGGCGCTCGGGCTGCCGGAAAGTCTGCCGGCCCATGTGCCGCGTCAACCGTTGTCCGGGGCGTTGCGTCAGTACGGTCGACTGTTGTCGGACCGGGTGTTCCTCGGCCACGCCCTGACCGGTGGCATCGCCATCGCCGGGATGTTTGCCTACATTGCCGGTTCACCGTTCGTCTTCATCAAGCTGTATGGCGTACCGGCCGAGCATTTCGGCTGGCTGTTCGGTACCAACGCGGCGGGTTTCATTCTGGTGGCACAGCTTAACGCGCGACTACTGGCCAAGCGTGGTCCGGCGTTTCTGCTGGCGCGCACCGTGTGGATCTACGTCGGCGCCGGGCTGGCGCTGCTGGCCGTCAGTTCGTTGCACACCGCGCAGCTATGGCCGTTGCTGATTCCGCTGTTTGTCTGCATTGCCAGCCTGGGTTGCATCCTCCCCAACGCCTCGGCCTGCGCCATGAACGGGCAGGGCGCAAGGGCCGGCAGTGCGTCGGCGATGCTCGGTTGCCTGCAATTCAGTGTCGCCGCCGGGGCGGCAGCATTGGTGGGCGTTTTACACGATGGCAGTGCCGTGCCGATGGCCATGGTCATCAGCCTGTGCGGAATTCTGGTGGTGAGCGTGGCGATGCTCACCCGGCGTTTGCAAAATACCCGGGCGCTGGCGCAAGCCCAGGTCTGAGGGCGGACTCAGCCAGCGGCACGCTGCTGGTGGTCAATAATTTGATGAGGTGCTTGTAGTCGCGCTTCGAGGGTACGGGTGAAGGCGCGGGCTTCGGCTTCGCTGCGGAACGTCACGGTGTGTTGGTCAAGACGGACTTGCCACTGGGATTTTGCCAATTCTTTTATCAGGATCTTCATTGCTGATCTCTCCTCTCGTAAAACACGCTACGTAAAAGATTGTGCCGCAGAGGTTTCGATTGTAGACCCGAATACGATCGCAATTGTGACAACGGTCAACTCTCTGACTGACGGTGTCGCCCATCAGGGCGACAACTGTGTCAGTTTGTTTCAGAACCCTTCGAGCACAATCTTGCCCTTGGATTTGCCGCTTTCCAGCAGCTCATGGGCGCGACGCAGGTTCGCCGCGTTGATGGTTCCGAAATGCTCGCCGACCGTGGTTTTCAGTGTCCCGGCGTCGATTAGCTCAGCCACGCGGTTGAGCAATTTGTGCTGCTCGATCATGTCCGCGGTTTCAAACAGCGAGCGGGTGTACATGAACTCCCAGTGCAGGGACAGGCTCTTGCGCTTGAGTTTGGTCACATCCAGCGCCTTCGGATCATCGATCAAGGCCAGTTTGCCTTGCGGCGCCAGCGCCTCGACCAACTGGTCCAGGTGGTGATCGGTCTGGGTCAGGCTGGCGACGTGGGTCACCTGATCGACACCCGCGCGTTTGAGCTCTTCGCTCAACGGCTGGCTGTGATCGATCACCAGGTCGGCACCCAGCTCACGAACCCAACTCTGGGTTTGCGGGCGGGAAGCGGTGCCGATGACTTTCAGCCCGGTCAGCTGGCTGGCCAGTTGCGTAAGAATCGACCCCACACCGCCAGCGGCACCGACGATCAAAAGGCTCTGGCCTTCATCGGTTTTGCCTTCACGCACCTGCAGGCGTTCGAAGAGCAATTCCCAAGCGGTGATAGCCGTCAGCGGCAGCGCGGCAGCTTCGGCGAAACCGAGGGTTTTCGGCATATGGCCGACGATCCGCTCATCGACCACGTGCAGTTCGCTGTTGCCGCCCGCGCGGGCGATGGAGCCGGCGTAGAAAACTTTGTCGCCGGCCTTGAACAGCGTCACTTCACTGCCGACGGCCTTGACCACACCGGCCACGTCCCAGCCCAGCACTTTCGCCGCGCCCGCTTCGGGCTGTACGTTCTGGCGGACCTTGGTGTCCACCGGGTTCACCGAGATGGCTTTGACTTCCACCAACAGGTCACGCGGGCCGGCAACCGGTTCTGGCAGGTCGATGTCTTGCAGAGAGTTTGAGTCGCTGATGGGCAACGAGGCGTAGTAGGCAATGGCTTTCATACTGGCTCCTGAGAAGTCATAAAGAAGTCGGGTCAGACGATGGAGCGCAGGCGCTTGAGGTCGAAGTGTTCGAGAAAGTCGCCAGCCTTGGCGCGGAAGTTCTGGATGTGCGCGCTGTCGTCATGGGCCTGCAGGGCTTCGTCACTGCTCCATTTTTCGATCATGTAGAAGGCAAGAGGATTGGCGAGGTCCTGGTGCAAGTCGTATTGACCGCAACCGGCCTCGGCGCGGGTCGGTTCCAGCAGCGCCCGCAGGTGCTGTTCGAGGGCGTCCTGCTGGCCGGGTTTGGCGATGAGGGTGGCGATGGCGGTAAAAGGCTGGGACATGTTCGACTCCGGGAATGGGATGAATGGATGGGTGGGATGATTAGCTATTTCTCTGCAAGATAAAACCCGCTAAAAGAGCAGTCTCTTTCAATAATTTTTTGATAATCGAGGCTGAACAATGCTGCGTTTCGATGACTTGCAGTTATTTGTCCGGGCGGCGGACCTGGGCAGTCTGTCAGCGGCGGCGCGCGGGATGGACATGTCGGCGGCGGTAGCCAGTGCGGCGTTGAAACGCATCGAACAGCAACTCGGCGCCCGGTTGCTCGCCCGTTCTACCCGCAGCCTGCGGCTGACCGCCGAAGGCGAGGGGTTTCTCGAATACGCTCGGGCAGCCTTGAGCAATCTGGATGAGGGTCGTCGCTTATTGGCCAGCGGTCAGGACCAGGTCAGTGGGATTTTGCAGCTGTCGGCGCCTTCGGACTTTGGCCGCAACCTGCTGCTGCCCTGGCTGGACGAGTTCCAGCGAGAGCATCCCAAGCTTACGGTGCGTTTGCTGCTGGGCGATCGTATCGCCGACCTGTTCCGCCAACCGGTGGACATTGCCCTGCGTTACGGCGAGCCGGAAGACTCAAGCCTGGTGGCGCTGCCCATCGCCCCGCAGAACCGCCGCGTCCTTTGTGCCGCCCCGAGTTACCTGGCCCGGCACGGCGAGCCACGGCAACTGGAGCAACTGGCTCAGCACAACTGCCTGCTGTTCATGCTCGGCAGCCGGGTCCACGATCATTGGAGTTTCCACGACGGCAAACGCGAGATCAGCCTGACCGTCAGCGGCGATCGTTTCAGCGATGATGCCGATGTCGTGCGTCTGTGGGCCGTGGCAGGTGCCGGGATCGCCTACAAATCCTGGCTCGATGTCGCCGCCGATGTGCTGGCCGGTCGGTTGCAAGTGCTCATGCCGGAACTGCTCTGTGAGCGCGCCCCGCTGAATTTGTTGTGCGCCCATCGCGCACAATTGAGTAAGCCGGTGAACCTTTTACGGGAAATGCTTGCCAGTCGTTGCGCCAGCTTGAGTAGCCGATTTCCGACGTTGTCGGGCATCGATCATTAGTCGCAGGCAAATAGCGAAATTTCACTCAGGAACTATCACCACCAATGGTTTCCCAAGGGCAGGAACCGGCGGTTAACCCGCATATACTAGCGCTCGCCTCATGTACGCACCGTCGATCTCGCAATGGCGAGTCACGTCCGAGTCAGCCAGGCCCCGTGGTCAATCGCCGCGGCTTTGCGAAACCTGCGAGCAATGGCCTCTGCGATTGATCGGCTTTGCCCGGTTTATGGCGGTTTCCTCGGCTTGGCCGACGACACATTACTGGTCAAGATGTCTCTGAGCAGTAGACGAAACGATTCAACAGGGAGTGAATACATGGAACATGCACCTTGCATCAGCCAGATCGCCACATTGCTGGCTGACCCAAAGCGCAGCGCAATGATGTGGGCCTTGATGGACGGCTCGGCGCGGCAAACCGAGGAGCTGGCCTTGTTGGCTGGCCTGTCACCGTCTTCGGCCAGTGCGCATCTGGGGCGCTTGTCCGCTGGAGGTCTGTTGAAAGTCGAATTCCGCGGCCGCAAGCGGTTCTTCCGCCTTGCCGCGCCTGAAGTGGGGGCTGCAATAGAAGCTCTGGCCAGCGCCACCCTGGCCAGCAAGCCTCGGGAAATCCCGGATGTTTTCAAACGCACCTCACCGATCGCCAAACCTCAGGCAGCGCCTTCGTCACTCTTGCGCGCCAGGCTTTGCGACGACCATTTGGGCGGCACCCTTGCCGCCGATCTTTACCAGCGTCTGCTGGATGCAGGCTGGATCGAACAGTTCGATCAGCGGGTCATGATCACTCACAAAGGCGCCACGCAATTGGCGACGCGCGGTGTGTTCATCCAGGCGCTGGCTCATCGCAACAGCCGGGTCGCCTGCGCTTGTCCGGACTGGAGCGAAAGACGCCCGCACATGGGCGGATCACTGGGGGCTGCGTTGCTGCAATTGTTCATGCAGTCAGGCTGGCTGAGCCTGCCCAACGATTCGCGAGCCTTGCAGATCACCGCCGCGGGGCAGCGTGAAATCCATCGGTTCGCCAAGGAAACCGAGCTGGAAATGGCCTTGTAGACGCATCGAGATCGACGCCCGAAGCTGCGGGCGTCGCTCAGAGCTGCGAACAGGTCGCATCCAGCAGTAACCCCCAGCAGCTATCGCGCACACTCGTCCGGGGACTTTCGGATTGAGGGGGTGTGGCATGGAAACACAAGGCTTTAGCGCAGCAGAACGACTGGAACGGCTGCCCAACAGCGGTTATCACCGGATCATTTTCATCATCATTGCCTTGGCGTTTTTCTTCGACTCCATGGACCTGGCGATGATGACCTTCCTGCTCGGCTCGATCAAAACCGAGTTTGGCCTGAGCACGGCACAGGCCGGGTTGCTGGCCAGTTCGAGCTTTTTCGGCATGGTCGTGGGGGCGTCACTGTCCGGCATGCTGGCCGACCGTTTCGGGCGCAAACCGGTGTTTCAGTGGAGCATCGTGCTGTGGGGGATCGCCAGTTACCTGTGCTCCACGGCGCAGAACGTCGAGACGCTGACGTTGTTCCGAATCCTGCTGGGGATCGGCATGGGCATGGAATTTCCCATCGCTCAGTCGATGCTCTCGGAGCTGATTCCTGCCAAACGACGTGGGCGTTACATCGCGTTGATGGACGGTTTCTGGCCGCTGGGCTTCGTCGCCGCCGGCGTACTGTCGTACTTCCTGCTGCCGATAATTGGCTGGCGGGACATCTTCCTGGTGTTGGCGGTGCCGGCGGTGTTTGTCCTGGCGATTCGCTTTTTCATTCCCGAATCACCGCGCTGGCTGGAACAGGCCGGGCATCATGACGTCGCGGACAAGGTTTTGCTGCGCATCGAAGATCGGGTCCGGGCATCGCTGGGATGTTCGCAGCTGCCTGAGCCGATCCGCCTGCCGAGAGCCGCGAGTACGCCGGGCCATTTCTTTTCCGCGTTGCGGCAGATCTGGTCGCCGCTGTACCGCCAGCGCACGATGATGATCTGGAGCGTCTGGTTCTTCGCTTTGCTGGGGTTCTATGGCCTGACGTCCTGGCTCAGTGCCTTGCTGCAGCAGTCAGGTTTTGCCGTGACCCAGTCGGTGTATTACACGGTGCTGATTTCCCTTGGCGGGATTCCCGGTTTCCTGATGGCCGCCTGGCTGGTGGAGCGTTGGGGACGTAAACCGGTGTGCGTGGTGACGTTACTCGGCGGCGGGGTGATGGCGTTTCTGTATGGTCAGAGCGCGGTGTTTGGCGGCAACGTCAGCCTGTTGATCACATCCGGGCTACTGATGCAGTTTTTCCTGTTCGGCATGTGGGCGGTGCTTTACACCTACACACCGGAGTTGTACCCGACATCGGCGCGGGCCACGGGCTCGGGGTTTGCGTCGGCAATTGGTCGCGTGGGTTCGTTGCTCGGACCAATGGTGACCGGGCTGGTGTTCCCGATGACCGGGCAGGGCGGGGTGTTTGCGCTGGGGGCGATGTGTTTTGCGATTGCGGCAGGGGTGGTGTGGGTGTTCGGGATGGAGACCCGGGGCAAGACACTGGAAGAATTAAGTGAGGCGGTTGCTTGATGATCGTTCCCACGCTCCGCGTGGGGGAATGCTGCCCGGGACGCTCTGCGTCCCAAGAGCGGACGCAGAGCGTCCGGTGAGGCATTCCCACGCAGAGCGTGGGAACGATCAATTACTACGGTTTCACCAACCGGGCATCCAGGCTGTTCTGCGCCAAACGCTTGGCCTGATCCTGGGTCATGCCCAGATCGGTATACAGCGCGTGGAAGTTCTCGGTGACATAACCGCCGAAGTACGCCGGGTCATCCGAGTTCACGGTCACTTTCACGCCACGTTCGAGCATGTCGAGAATGTTGTGCTGTGACATGTGATCGAACACGCAGAGCTTGGTGTTCGACAACGGGCACACGGTCAGCGGGATTTGCTCGTCGATGATCCGCTGCATCAAACGCTCGTCTTCGATGGCGCGCACGCCATGGTCGATGCGCTGCACTTTCAGCAGATCAAGGGCTTCCCAGATGTACTCGGGCGGACCTTCTTCACCGGCGTGAGCAACGGTCAGGAAGCCTTCGTGACGGGCGCGATCGAACACGCGCTGGAACTTGCTCGGTGGGTGACCCATTTCCGAACTGTCCAGACCGACCGCCACAAACGCATCACGGAACGGCAGCGCCTGGTCGAGGGTTTTCTCGGCTTCTTCTTCGCTCAAGTGGCGCAGGAAACTCAGGATCAAACCGCTGGTGATGCCCAGTTGCTGTTCGCCATCCTTCAACGCGGCGGCGATGCCATTGAGCACCACTTCGAACGGCACACCACGGTCGGTGTGGGTCTGCGGGTCGAAGAACGGTTCGGTGTGAATCACGTTCTGCGCCTTGCAGCGCAACAGGTAAGCCCAGGTCAGGTCGTAGAAATCCTGAGACGTGCGCAACACGTCGGCACCCTGGTAATACAGGTCGAGAAACTCTTGCAGGTTGTTGAAGGCATAGGCCTTGCGCAGGGTTTCGACGTCGCTCCACGGCAGGGCGATCTTGTTGCGTTCGGCCAGGGCGAACAGCAACTCAGGCTCCAGCGAACCCTCAAGGTGCAGGTGCAGTTCTGCCTTGGGCAGGGCGTTCAGCCAGTCGTACATAGTCTTTTCTCATCAGGTGCAGATGGCGAGCATTCTACAGATGCTCGTGGAAACAATTAGCAAAACCTGACCAGCCGGTTCATCACAGCGCTTCCTGTTGCCGTCGATAGGCGTAGGTATCGGCGAAGCGCGAGAGCAGGAATTCAGCGCAGGTGGTGGCCGGATACTTTGTCGGGTGCCGTTCATCCTGACAGCCGGGCAGGCATTCGATGACCGTGTCGGGGTGCGGTTCGGCAAAAAATGGCATCGAGTAACGGTCCACCCCCAGCGGGCTGATCACCCGGTGCGGCGTCGACCGGTAACGGTCGTTGCTCCAGCGCGCCATCATGTCGCCGAGGTTGACCACAAACGTGCCGTCGATCGGCGGTGCATCGATCCATTCGCCGTTAACGTTGCGCACTTGCAGGCCGCCGGCGGCATCTTGATACAGCAGGGTGATACAACCGTAATCGGTGTGGGCGCCAGCGCCTTGTTGCGCTTCGGAGCTGGCGGTGTGGCGCGGTGGGTAATGAATCATCCGCAACACGCTGACCGGTTCAACGAAGCGGCTGTCGAAAAAATCGCGCTCGATACCCAGTGCCACAGTCATGGCCCGTAACAGGGTTTGTGCCAAGGCTTGCATGTCGACGTAGTGCTGCTCCATCAACGACTCCCAGCCGGGCATCGACGGATGACGGTTGGGGCCGCGCAGCGGTTTTTCCGCCAGCACGTCGGGGTGATCGACCGGCAAGTGCAGGCCCATGTCGAAGGTTTCTTTCAGGTCGCTGGGTTTGCTCGGGTCGAGTTGTTCGGTGGCGATGGCGCCGTAACCGCGGTGGTGACGGGTTTGGGTGATGTCGATCCTGAGTTTTTCGGCGGCGGGCAGGGCGAAGAAACGTTGGGCGCTGTCGAGCACGGCATTAATGCGCGCGGCGCTGATCGGGTGACCCTTGATGTAGAAGAAGCCCCACTCGCGGCAGGCGTGGTCGATTTGCGTGGCGATTGATTGCCAGGCGGAGGGGGCATCGCTGTAGAGCGGGGCGATGTCGATGATCGGGAGCGGGTTCATTTTGCAGTCTCTATAACGATCGTTCCCACGCTCTGCGTGGGAATGCAGCCCGGGACGCTCCGCGTCCCAAAAGCGGACGCAGAGCGTCCATTGAGGCATTCCCACGCAGAGCGTGGGAACGATCAGGGCGGGGAGCTACTTAGGAATGTCGGCCTTCATGCCTTCAACGTAGTAGTTCATCGATGCCAGCTCCGCATTGCTCGCCGTCGCGCCCACCGCAATCTTCTCGACGCCGGCCTGATCCTTGATCGGTCCGGTGAACGGGTGGAAAGCACCGCTCTTGATGTCGGCAATGATCTGCTCCGCCTCGGCTTTCACGGGCGCCGGCACCAGATCGCTCATCGGTAACTCAACCGTGCCTTCCTTCAATCCGCCCCAGTAATCCTGCGATTTCCACAGGTGATCGAGCACGCTTTGGGTCGCCTGAATGTAGTGCGGCGCCCAGTCGTTGACGATGGACGTCAGCACCGCTTTCGGCCCGAAGTGCGCCATGTCCGAAGCGTAGCCCACGGCATACACGCCGCGTCGTTCAGCTGCCTGGATCGGCGCCGGGCTGTCGGTGTGCTGGAACACCACGTCCACGCCCTGATCGATCAACGCATTGGCGGCATCGGCCTCTTTGCCCGGATCGAACCAGGAGTTGACCCACACCACTTTGATCTCGGTGCCCGGGTTGTACTTGTTCAGAGCCAGTTGAATGGCGTTGATGTCGCGGATCACTTCCGGGATCGGGAATGAGGCAACGTAGCCGATCTTCTTGGTCTTGGTCATCTTCGCCGCGAGGAAACCGCCGACGTAGCGACCTTCATACGTGCGGGCCAGGTAGGTGCCGAGGTTCTTGTCCTGTTTGTAGCCGGTGGCGTGTTCGAAGGTCACCTTGGGAAATTGCTTGGCGACTTTCAGGGTCGGGTTCATGTAGCCGAAGGACGTGGTGAAGACCAGGTCGTATTTGTCCTTGGCCATATTGCGGATCACCCGCTCGGCGTCGGCACCTTCGGCGACGTTCTCCACGTAGTTGGTGGTGATTTGATCGCCGAATTTTTCCGCCAGCGCCTTGCGCCCCTGTTCATGCTGATACGTCCAGCCGTGATCGCCAATCGGACCGATGTAGACGAAGCCGACTTTCAGCGGGTCGGCGGCGCTGGCGGTCAGGCTGGCGCTCAGACCGATGGCCGCGGCGACGGCGCCAAGCAGCTTCTTCAACGGACGTTTGTGCATGAATTCGAACTCCATGTTGTTGTGAGGTTGGCAGGGCAATGCAAATTGCTGACCAACAAGACAACTAAAGGATCGAGATCGCGTAACGGCCATCGCGAGCAGGCTCGCTCCCACATGATTTGCACAGATCATGTGGGAGCGAGCCTGCTCGCGATGAGGCCCTTGAGGCCAATAAAAGTGCATGCCCCGAACTCGTTGCCATCCACTGGTGCGCTAAGGTGTAACGAAACGTTAGCGCCGCCCCGCAGTCAGTAGCTCACCACCCTGGTTTCGCTTCACCCGGCAAAAAGGCCCGCAATGCTCACACTCCTCAAGCAAGAAAAATTTCTGCTGCTGGCCGTGATCGCCGCCGCCGTCGCCTATCCGCTGGAGCACTGGATGCTCCACAGCGGCCAGCCCATCGCGCTGACCGCTGGCCTGGTACTGATCGGCTTCATCGTCGTTGCCTCCATGCGCGTTGCTCATCACGCCGAACTGCTTGCGGAAAAAGTCGGTGACCCTTACGGCACGATGATCCTGACCCTGGCCGCCGTGCTGGTGGAAGTGGTGATCCTGGCGATCATGATGAGCAACGAGGCTTCGCCGACCCTGGTACGCGACACGATTTATTCGGCGGTGATGCTCGACATCAACGGCATCCTCGGCCTCGCCGCGTTGATGGGCGGGCTCAAGCACGGCGAACAGTCCTACAACGACGACTCGGCGCGCAGTTACAGCGTGATGATCCTCACCGCCATGGGCGTTTCCATGGTGGTGCCGGAGTTCATCCCCGAGGCTCGCTGGAAACTCTATTCGGCGTTCACCATTGGTGCGATGGTCGTGCTCTACACCTTGTTCCTGCGCATGCAGGTCGGGCCGCACAGTTATTTCTTCAGCTACAGCTACCCGGAAAAACGTCGCAAGAAAGTCCCGGAGGAACAACCTGAGCCGGTCAATCTGCTGCTGAGTATCGGGACTTTGGTGTTCGGCGTGGTGGTGATCGGCGCACTGGCCGAGGTAATGTCCAAGACCCTCGATCTGGGCCTCGAAGGGACGGGCGCACCGCCGGTGATCACGGCAATCCTGGTGGCGGCAATCTCGGCGGCGCCGGAAATCCTGACCGCGTTGCGGGCGGCACTGGCCAACCGCATGCAGTCGGTGGTCAACATCGCCATGGGCGCATCGCTGTCGACAGTCATCCTGACAGTGCCGGTGATGGAAGCGATGGCGCTCTACACCGGCCAGCCGTTCCAGATGGCGATGACGCCGGTGCAAACCGTGATGATTTTCCTCACCCTGATCGTCAGCGCGATCAACCTCAATGATGGCGAAACCAACGCCATCGAAGGCATGACCCACTTTGTGCTGTTTGCGACGTTCATCATGTTGTCGCTGCTGGGCCTGTAGTTGATGGGTGATCGTTCCCACGCTCTGCGTGGGAACGATCAGGTGGTGGATTAGGTACCGGCGATGAGTTGCCGAGCCGCCTGGCTGTGATCGGCAATCAACCCCTTCAAATCCAGCCCCTCCACCTGCCCATCAATCACCCGCCATTTGCCGCCCACCATCACCCGATCCGCCCGATCAGCACCGCACAGCAGCAATGCCGACACCGGATCATGACTGCCGGAGAACCGCAGCTCATCGAGCTTGAACAGCGCCAGGTCCGCCTGCTTGCCCACCGCCAGTTCGCCGATATCAGTACGCCCGAGCAAACTCGCCGAACCCTTGGTCGCCCAACCCAAAACCAATTCCGGGGTGATCTTCTCGGCGCCATAACGCAGCCGCTGAATGTACAGCGCCTGACGGGTTTCCAGCATCATGTTCGACGCATCGTTGGACGCCGAACCATCCACGCCCAAGCCCAGCAACGCACCCGCAGCCGTCAGGTCCAGCGTCGGGCAAATGCCGGAAGCCAGGCGCATGTTCGAACTCGGGCAATGGCAAATGCCGGTGCCGGCGGCGCCGAGGCGAGCGATTTCATCCGGGTTGAAGTGGATGCCGTGAGCCAGCCAGGTGCGCGGGCCGAGCCAGCCGACGCTGTCCAGGTAGTCCACAGTGCGCAGGCCGAAGCGCTGCAGGCAGAAGTCTTCTTCGTCGAGGGTTTCGGCCAGATGAGTGTGCAGGCGCACGTCGAGTTTGTTCGCCAGTTCGGCGCTGGCGGACATGATTTGCGGGGTCACCGAAAACGGCGAGCAGGGCGCGAGGGCGATCTGGATTTGCGCACCGTCGCCACGCTCGTGGTACTCGGCGATCAAGCGTTGGCTGTCGGCGAGGATCACTTCGCCTTCCTGCACGGTCTGCTGCGGCGGCAGGCCGCCGTCCTTTTCGCCGAGGCTCATGGAACCGCGCGTCAACATGGCGCGCATGCCCAGTTCGCGAACGCTTTCGACCTGTACGTCGATCGCATTCTCCAGGCCTTGCGGAAACAGGTAATGGTGATCGGCCGCGGTGGTGCAGCCGGACAGCAGCAACTCGGCCAACGCGACTTTGCTGGCGAGGGCGAGTTTTTCAGGGGTGAGGCGGGCCCAGACCGGATAGAGGGTTTTCAACCACGGGAACAACGGCTGATTGACCACCGGCGCCCAGGCGCGGGTCAGGGTTTGATAGAAGTGGTGATGGGTGTTGATCAGTCCCGGCAGGATCACATGCTCGCGGGCATCGAAGACTTGTCCACAGGGCGCGGAAGGTTGCTGGCCGGCGGCGAGCACTTCAACAATTAAACCGTCTTGCAGCACCAGGCCGCCACGGGCATCGAGGCTATTGGCAGTGAAGATCGCGAGGGGATTTTTTAACCAGGTACGGGTCGCAGGCATGTTGGCCGGCTCCTCTGAAAGTGGGGTTCAGGTTAGCCAGCTCAGTGATTACCCTGTCTGCTGATCCAGGGTCGCCGCGGGGGCGAGGTGCGGAGTTTCATTCAAAACCGCTCGGCAGACAAGCCTCGCCCGACAGAACAACCCAAACCCCTGTGGGAGCGGGCTTGCTCGCGAAGAGGGAGTGTCAGTCGACATCAATGTTGCATGACGCACCGCATTCGCGAGCAAGCCCGCTCCCACAGGGGCAGTGGGGTTACCAAGGAATGGTTTCACCCCGGTAATTCACAAAATGATGCCCGCCCTTGCCGGCATACGCGTTCACTTGATCGACCAACCCACGCGTACTGGTGTCCACATCGATGTCGGCACCTTCACCGCCCATGTCGGTCTTCACCCAACCCGGATGCAGCGACAACACGGTGAGTTTCTGCTCGCCCAACTGAGTGACGAAGCTGTTGGTCATCGAGTTCAGCGCCGCTTTGCTCGCCTTGTACAACGCCAGCTCCGGCGCATCCGGCATGGTCACGCTGCCCAGCACCGAACTCATGAACGCCAGCACCCCGCTGTCCGGACGAATCTGCCCGACAAAGCGTTGAGCCAGATTGATTGGCGCCACCGCATTGGTGAAGAACAGTTGGCCGACTTCGGCCAGGGTCGCGCCGCCCGGCGTTTGAACGTCCGGGCCTTTGACCCCGGCATTCACGAACAACAGGTCGAACACTTCGCCCTTGAGCTGCTGGCTCAGAGCGATGACCGCTTGCTGATCGTCCATGTCGAGTTTTTCGATCCGCACCTTGCCCAAGGCTTGCAAGGCTTCGGCATTCTGCGGGTTGCGCACGGTGGCGGTGACCTGCCAGCCGTCGGCCAGCAGGGTTTTTACCAGACCGAGGCCCAGGCCCCGGGAGGCGCCGATGATGAGTGCGGTTTTTGCCGTAGACATAAGTGGCTTCCTTGATAAATGAGGATCACGGATTCAATGGACAACGTTGACCGAGCCGTTGCTGCAACTCCTGACGCAGCGCGCCGAGTTCGTCGATTCGGGTTTCGATCAGTTTGAGTTTGTCTTGCAGCAATTGCGTGACGGCGCTGTCAGGATCGGGCGACTGCGATATCGCGGCGACGCTGTTGCCGATTTCGCCGAGGGTAAAGCCCAATCGCTGAGCGGTCTTGATGTACTGCACCAGTTGCACCATGTCCGCCGGGTAGTCGCGATAACCGTTGGCGCTGCGTTGTGCCGCAATCAATCCGCGTTGCTCGTAAAAGCGCAGCGTGTCGCGGCTGACGGCGCTGGCCTGGGCTAATTCTCCGATGCGCATCATGACTTCTCGAGAGGGCTTGACCTTGGAGCATACTCCAGGCTTTAGCCTTGTTGCTCCCTGATTTTCTGGAGCAAAACGGATGTGGACTTCAACGCAATATCGCCGGTTGGTGAAGGGTAGTGCCTGGTATGACTTGATCGTGACGGCAGCGTTTGTCACGCCGTGGAGCTTTGCGGCGTTGCATGGCGTTTTGTTGAGTGTGAGCCAGGCGCTCAATTTGTCCGGCGAGTTGCCGCCGTTTGAGCCAATGCACATGCTGATGGCCAATCTGTTGGGGTCGATTGTCTGCGTGTGGGCGGTGCTGCGGATTCGTGATCCGCAGCAGGTGTATGGGCGGTATGACGCGGTGGGCAGGTTTCTTTTTTCGACTTGGCTGCTCTATGCCTTGCTCCATGGCGCCAGTTCGCTGTTGGTGATTTTTCTGGTCTTTGAATTGGCGTGGGGCGTAGCTCAGGTGTTGCCAGTGCGAGCGTCATCGCGAGCAGGCTCACTCCCACAGGGGATCCGTGTCGACCCGCAATCCTGAGTTAAACCCGGACTACTGTGGGAGTGAGCCTGCTCGCGATGAGGCCGGTGCAGACAACCGCTAATGCCCGGCCTGCCACGGTTTCCCCAACGACACCGGCGCATACAACCGCGTACGCAGCGCATCTCGCGACAGCAGCACCAACACCACAATGGTCGCGACATACGGCAGCATCGCCAACAGACTCGACGGAATCGCCAGCCCCAACCCCTGCGCCACCAGATGCAGGATGCTGGCGAGCCCGAACAGATACGCCCCCAGCAGCAATCGCCATACCCGCCAACTGGCAAACACCACCAGTGCCAGGGCGATCCAGCCACGCCCGGCGCTCATGTTCTCCGCCCACATCGGCGTGTAGGCCAACGACAAATAAGCCCCGGCCAACCCAGCCATCGCCCCGCCAAACAGCACCGCCAGCGTGCGCACGCCCAACACCGGCAAACCCATCGCGCTGGCTGCATCCGGGTTTTCGCCGACCGCCTGAATGATCAGCCCGACGCGACTTTTCACCATCACCCAGGCCACCAGCGCAAACAGCGCGAACGACACATACACCAACAGATCCTGCGCAAACAGCATCCGTCCGATCAGCGGGATGTCGCTCAAAAAAGGAATCGCCACCGGCTCAAAACCTGCCAGCGGTTTACCGACCCACGCCGCGCCGACAAAGGTCGACAGGCCCACGCCGAAGATCGTCAGCGCCAACCCGGTGGCCACCTGATTGGCGTTGAACACCAGCGCCACCAACGCAAACAACGACGACAACAGCATCCCGGCAAGCATCGCCAACAACACGCCGAGCCACAGGTTGCCGCTGTTCAGCGCAACGATAAAACCGATCACCGCCCCAAACAGCATCATCCCTTCCTGGCCGAGGTTCAGAACGCCGCTCTTCTCGCAGATCAGCTCACCGAGTGCCACCAACAGCAGCGGCGTACCGCAGCGGACCATGGCATAGAAAATATTGCTCAGCAGATCGATATCCATCACAGCGCTCCTGCGTGTACGGCGGTGGCTGGTGCACGACGGGACCAGCGCAAATTCAAGCGCGGCCGATAGAGAATCAGCACGTCACTGGCCAGCAGGAAAAACAGCATCATGCCCTGGAACAATTGGGTGATCGCTTGCGGCAGATTCATGCTCATCTGCGCGCTCTCGCCGCCGAGGTACAGCAACGCCATCAGCAGGCTGGAAAACAGAATGCCGATGGGATTGAGTCGTCCGAGAAACGCCACGGTGATCGCGGCATAACCGTAACCGGGCGAGACTTGCGGTACCAATTGGCCGATCGGCCCGGTGACTTCGCACACCCCGGCCAGCCCCGCCAATCCTCCGCTGATCAACAGCGCCAGCCAGATCAGCCGTTTCTCGCGAAAGCCGACGAACCCCGCTGCGCGCTTGTCCAGCCCGAGGACTTTGATCTGGAAACCGATAAAGCTTTTCTGCAGCAACACCCACACCGCGACCAACGCGAGCAAGGCGAAATACACGCCGACGTGGACCCGACCATCCTCCATCAGCAGCGGCAAACGACTGGCATCACCGAACATCGCTGACTCGGGAAAGTTGAACCCCGCCGGATCCTTCAGCGGCCCATGCACACAGAACAGCAACAGGTTCAGGGCGATGTAATTGAGCATGATGCTGGTGAGGATTTCATTGGCATTGAAACGCGTGCGCAACCACGCCGTCAGCCCGGCCCACGCGGCACCGGCCAGGGTGCCGACGAGCAGGATCAGCACCAGCGCCCAGCGGCTTTGCATGCCGATGATATTCACCGCCAGCGCACTGCCGGCCAGCGCGCCAAGCAGCAACTGACCTTCGGCGCCGATGTTCCAGATCCGCGCCTGGTACGCCACCGCCAGCCCCAACGCGCAGAGCAAAATCGGCAGCGCTTTGACCAGCAACTCGGAGACGCCATACAGGTCGCTGATCGGCGCGATCAGCAAGGTGTGCAGCGTCAGTAATGGATCATGCCCCAGCGCGATAAACAGCAGCGAGCCACAGCCCAGCGTCAGGACAGCCGCCAGCAATGGCGAGCACCACAGCATTAGACGCGATTGCTGGCCACGGGGTTCGAGAGAAAGCAGCATGTGAAACTCCGTTAAACCGTTGCGGGTGCGAGTGATTGAGGGGCGTCGAATTGGCCGGCCATCCAGCCGCCGACATCGATCAGGCGCGTGTCGACCGTGGCCTTGAGCGGCGACAATCGACCGCTGCACAACGCGCCGAGGCGGTCGCTGATCTGGAACAGTTCGTCGAGGTCTTCGCCGATCACCAGGATCGCCGCGCCAGCGTCGCGCAAGGCAATCAGCGCCCGGTGAATGGTCGCGGCGGCGCCGACGTCCACGCCCCAGGTCGGGTGCGCGGCCACCAGCAGTTTCGGTTGTTGGAGAATTTCGCGGCCGAGGATGAATTTCTGCAAGTTGCCGCCAGACAGGCTGCGGGCCGGTGTCTGGCTATCGGGTGTCTTGACCCCGAAGCGGCGGATGATTTCTTCGGCCAGCGCTTCGACCTTGCCGCGCTGGATCAGGCCGTTGCTGACCAGCCCTTGTTGAAACGCAGTGAGCAGGGCGTTGTCCGCCAGGCTCAGGTCCGGCACTGCGCCATGGCCCAGACGTTCAGCGGGGACGAAGGCCAGGCCCAGTTTGCGCCGTGCATCCGGGCGCAAGTGCGCCACCGGTTGCCCGGCGAAACTGATCGTTGCGCCATCGTTGCGGCCGAGCTGTTCTTCGCCGCTGAGCAGGGCCAGCAACTCATCCTGACCGTTGCCCGCGACCCCGGCGATGCCGACGATCTCGCCACTGCGTACTTCAAGCTCGATGTCCTTTAGCGAACAGCCGAACGGATCGGGGTTGTGCCAGGACAGTCCCGTCACGTTCAGGAATGCATTAGCGCCAGTGACTTTCGGATAGTCCGTAATCAGCGCAGCGGCTTCGCCAACCATCAACTGCGCCAGTTGCCGATCCGAACACTCGGCCGGCACGCAATGCCCGGCCACCCGACCGCCGCGCAACACCGTGGCGCTGTGGCACAACGCGCGAACTTCACCGAGTTTGTGGCTGATAAACAGAATGCTGCAGCCTTCGCCGGAGAGTCGGCGCAAGGTGACGAACAAATCGTCGGCTTCCTGCGGAGTCAGCACCGAAGTTGGCTCATCGAGAATCAGCAGGCGGATGTCCTGCATCAGGCAACGAATGATTTCCACCCGCTGGCGTTCGCCGATCGACAGGCTGTGGACAAGTCGCCCCGGCTCCAGCGCCATGCCGTAGCGCCGGGAGACTTCACGAATCCTTGGCTCAAGCTGTTTCGGTGTACCCGCCGCCGCGCCCATCGCCAAGGCAATGTTCTGCGCCACGCTCAAAGTCTCGAACAGCGAGAAATGCTGGAACACCATGCCGATTCCCAGCCCCCGAGCCTGAGCCGGGTTGCGCAGGGTCAGGCGTTGCCCTTGCCAGATCATCTCGCCCGAGTCCGCGTGGGTGACGCCGTAGATGATCTTCATCAACGTACTTTTACCCGCGCCGTTTTCGCCGAGCAGGGCGTGGATTTCACCGGGTGCAATGCTCAGGTCGATGGCATCGTTGGCCAGGCAACCGGGGTAGCGCTTGCTGATGTTGCGCAGTTGCAGGCGAGGTGTTGGATCGGAGATCGGCACGGGGTTGGGCATGACAGGCTCGGGTCGATAGAAGTGATGTCTGTGGATAAAGCAATTTCCTGGCCATTGAGTCAGGAAAAATCAAATGCGCTACAGATAAAGGCTTTGAGGACGACACCCCGCCCTATGTCGATCCGAACCAGGCACCACTTGAGGGCAGCGCCGTTGATCAGGCTCCAGTTTTGCACAAGGCGTTTGGTCAAAAAACAAGCAACCGGCGCCAAGCCATGCCGGACATGGGGCGGCGACAGCCATGAACGGGTTATCCACAGATTGCTCCACAGTATTTGTGCGCAAGCTCGAAGCTCGGGCATAAGCACTGGGTGGCTTTCTTCTAATGGTGATAAACCGCGTTAACCGATTGTTTTTACGTGGATTTATCTTTTTCGATAACGGATTGGACAAAAAGTGAGCAAAGCCCGCAAAGCCGCATGACAGAAGGGTTACAGCCGAGTGTGCTCAGGTTATCCACAGCCGGGTGCACAGTAGATGTGGGCAAATGCACCGGTTATACGAAAGAGCGGTGAACGTTGTTGGTGCGATTAGTGCTGCAACAAAATGCGTCCGCGGCTCAAATCCGCCAGCTGCGTTTGCAGGGTATCGATCTGGCTTTCGCCGATCGCCAATTGCAGCTCTACGCCGTTGGCCGTGAACGTTTCTTCCACCACCAATCCACCCAGTTCCGCCACCCGAAGCTTCACCAGCGGCAACTCTGCAAAAGCACAGGCACAACTCACCGGCACCCGACTGATCAACTCAACCTTTACCGCCGCTTGCAGGCACTTGTTGGCGCCGCCGCCATACGCCCGTGCGAGGCCGCCGGTGCCGAGTTGAATGCCGCCATACCAACGAATCACCAGCACCGCGACTTGATCGCAATCCTGCGCGTCGATTGCCGCCAGAATCGGCCGGCCAGCGGTGCCGCCGGGCTCGCCGTCGTCAGTGCTGCGGTATTGGTCGCCAAGCTTCCAGGCCCAGCAATTGTGCGAGGCATTCAAATCGCTGTGCTGTTCGATGAACGCCAGGGCTTCAGCAGGGCTGCTGATCGGCGCGGCGAAAGTGATGAAGCGGCTTTTGCGAATCTCTTCGCGGTACTCGCAAAAACCGCTGAGGGTAAAAGGCATAAGTGTCTTAGATCGTTGGCGTCAGGCCGCAGCCTTTGAGAATGATGCGGGTCAGGTTGTTGCCCGCGTCTTCCATGTCTTGCTTGGTCAACTTGGTGCGACCGGTGACACGGCAGATCTGCGTGGCGAAATCGGCGTAATGCTGAGTGCTGCCCCACAACAGGAAGATCAGGTTAACCGGGTCGACCGGGTCCATTTTGCCGGCGTCGATCCACGCCTGGAACACGCCCGCCCGACCCTGGAACCAGGCGCGATAGTCTTGATTGAAATATTCGGTCAGGCACTCGCCGCCGCTGATCACTTCCATCGCGAAGATCCGCGAGGCTTGTGGCTGACGACGGGAGAATTCCATCTTGGCGCGGATGTAACGCGTCAGCGCTTCGGCGGGATCATCTTCGGCAGTCAGGGTGTTGAAGGTGCTGTCCCACAACTGGAGGATGTTGCTCAACACCGCCACGTACAAACCGAGTTTGTTGGTGAAGTAGTAATGCAGATTCGCCTTGGGCAACCCGGCATTCAGGGCGATGGTGTTCATGCTGGTGCCTTTGAACCCGTGACGGGCGAACTCGTCTTCGGCGGCTTTGATGATGGTCTCTTCGTTCTTCTGACGAATCCGGCTGGCAGGTTTGCCGCCGTGAGCGGGGACTTCAAAGGTCATAGGCACTTCCGAACAAGTGAGTGGGTGCAACCAGTGCGTTGATAGCGCACCCACCGGCATCAGACAAGTCCCGACGCGATAAAACCTCCCCCCATCTCTGTAGGAGCAAGCTCGGCTCCTACAGGGATGTGGTGGTTAGCGTGTGGCGGCCAGGCTTTCGAGGAAGCTTTCCAACACCAAATGCGGACGACGCCCCTTGCGCGTGACCGATGCGAGGCTCAGGTCATAAAACCGAACCTTTGGTTTCAGCGCACGCAATCGGCCTTGCTGCACCCAGAGGCTGGCGTAGTGGTCCGGCAGGTAACCGATGAAGTGTCCGGTCAGGATCAGGAAGGCCATGCCTTCCCGGTCCGAGGCGCTGGCGGTGCAATTGAGCGCCTGGTAATGGGCCTGGATTTCCGCGGGCAAACGGAAGGTCGGCGCGATGGCGTCCTGGCTATTGAGGCGCTCGTCATCCAGTTGTTTATCGTCGACATAAAACAACGGATGACCGACCGCGCAATACAGCAGCGAGCGTTCGCTATACAGAGGCTGATATTCCAGCCCCGACAGCGCGCTGGCCTGCGGCACCACGCCGACATGCAAACGACCGTCGAGCACGCCTTGTTCGACTTCATTGGGCGCGATCATGCGGATCTGAATCTGCACGTCCGGCCCGCGCTCCTTCAATTGCGCCAAGGCGTGGGTGATGCGCATGTGGGGCAGGGTGACCAGGTTGTCGGTCAGGCCGATGGTCAATTCGCCGCGCAAATGTAGGTGCAGTCCATTGACCTCAGTGCGGAAGCTTTCCAGCGCACTTAAGAGCTGCAACGCCGAGTGATAGACCTCGCGTCCTTCTTCGGTCAAGGAAAACCCGGCTCGGCCGCGTTGGCACAAGCGCAAACCGAGGCGCTGTTCCAGATCACTCATTTGCTGGCTGATGGCCGAGCGGCCAATCCCCAGCACCGACTCCGCTGCCGAGAAGCCGCCGCACTCCACCACGCTGCGAAAGATCCGCAGCAGGCGGATATCAAAGTCACTGACTTGCGCCAGCGGATCGGGGCGACGGCTGCTCATGCTCAAATTACTCAAAGTTTAGTGGTTGGCTGACTGAACGTTAGAAGAGTTGGATTTCACCGACTTTATCCCCGTGGCAATTTAGCTGCAAGAACGCTTTTGATCTCTATGCCGCTTATTGCCCTGCGAGGTTTTGCCCAATGAACTTGCCTGAAAACAACCCGACTTCCCTGGCCAGCCAGCTCAAGCTCGATGCTCACTGGATGCCCTACACCGCCAACCGTAATTTCCAGCGCGATCCGCGACTGATCGTGGCGGCTGAAGGCAGTTGGCTGATCGATGACAAGGGCCGCAAGGTTTACGACTCGCTCTCCGGTTTGTGGACCTGCGGCGCCGGGCATACCCGCAAGGAAATTCAGGAAGCGGTCGCCAAGCAATTGGGTACCCTCGATTACTCGCCAGGCTTCCAGTACGGCCATCCGCTGTCGTTCCAGCTGGCTGAGAAAATCACCGACCTGACCCCGGGCAATCTTAATCATGTGTTCTTCACTGACTCGGGCTCCGAGTGCGCTGATACCGCGGTGAAGATGGTCCGCGCTTACTGGCGTCTGAAAGGCCAGGCCACCAAGACCAAAATGATCGGTCGTGCCCGTGGTTACCACGGTGTGAACATCGCCGGCACCAGCCTCGGCGGCGTGAACGGCAACCGCAAAATGTTCGGTCAGGCGATGATGGACGTCGATCACCTGCCGCACACCTTGCTGGCGAGCAATGCCTACTCGCGCGGCATGCCGGAGCAGGGCGGTATCGCCTTGGCCGATGAACTGCTGAAGTTAATCGAACTGCATGACGCTTCGAACATCGCCGCCGTATTCGTCGAGCCCATGGCCGGTTCCGCTGGCGTGCTGGTTCCGCCGCAGGGTTACCTCAAGCGTCTGCGTGAGATCTGCGATCAGCACAACATCCTGCTGGTGTTCGACGAAGTGATCACCGGTTTCGGCCGTACCGGTTCGATGTTCGGCGCCGACAGCTTCGGCGTGACCCCGGACCTGATGTGCATCGCCAAGCAAGTTACCAACGGCGCGATTCCGATGGGCGCGGTGATTGCCAGCTCCGAGATCTACCAGACTTTCATGAACCAGGCGACGCCGGAGTACGCGGTGGAATTCCCGCACGGCTACACCTATTCCGCGCACCCGGTGGCATGCGCCGCTGGCCTGGCAGCACTCGACCTGCTGCAAAAGGAAAACCTGGTACAGAGCGTGGCCGAAGTCGCGCCGCATTTCGAAAATGCGCTGCACGGTCTGAAGGGCTCGAAAAACATCATCGATATTCGTAACTACGGCCTTGCCGGTGCGATCCAGATCGCACCTCGTGACGGCGACGCCATCGTGCGTCCGTTCGAAGCCGGCATGGCGTTGTGGAAAGCCGGGTTCTACGTGCGCTTCGGCGGCGACACCCTGCAGTTCGGCCCAACCTTCAACAGCAAGCCGCAAGACCTTGATCGTCTGTTCGACGCGGTCGGCGAAGTGCTGAACAAGATCGACTGATTTTTCCCTTCTATATAGAGGCGCCCGGTGACGGGCGCCTGTGGACAACTTTCCTGGAGCCCCGCATGAGCCTTATCCCGCATTTGATCAATGGCGAACTGGTGACCGAAGACGGTCGCACAGCTGACGTGTTCAACCCGTCCACCGGCAAGGCAATCCACAAGCTGCCATTGGCCAGTCGCGAAACCATTCAAAAAGCCATCGACTCGGCCAAGGCTGCATTCCCTGCATGGCGTAACACTCCGCCGGCCAAGCGTGCGCAGGTGATGTTCCGCTTCAAGCAATTGCTGGAGCAGAACGAAGCGCGTATCGCTCAGCTGATCAGCGAAGAACACGGCAAGACGTTGGAAGATGCTGCCGGTGAACTGAAACGCGGAATCGAGAACGTCGAGTTCGCTTGCGCAGCGCCGGAAATCCTCAAGGGCGAGTACAGCCGTAACGTTGGCCCGAACATTGATGCCTGGTCGGACTTCCAGCCGCTGGGCGTGGTGGCTGGTATTACGCCGTTCAACTTCCCGGCCATGGTGCCGTTGTGGATGTATCCACTGGCGATCGTCTGCGGCAACTGCTTCATTCTCAAGCCTTCCGAGCGAGACCCAAGTTCGACGTTGTTGATTGCTCAACTGTTGATCGAGGCAGGTCTGCCTAAAGGTGTACTGAGTGTGGTGCACGGCGACAAGGCTGCGGTGGACGCGCTGATCGAAGCGCCGGAAGTCAAAGCGTTGAGCTTCGTTGGTTCGACGCCGATTGCCGAATACATCTACGCCGAAGGCACCAAGCGCGGCAAACGTGTTCAGGCACTGGGTGGCGCGAAGAACCATGCGGTGTTGATGCCGGATGCGGATCTGGATAACGCGGTCAGCGCATTGATGGGCGCGGCTTATGGTTCATGCGGTGAACGTTGCATGGCGATCTCGGTGGCTGTGTGCGTCGGTGATCAGGTGGCGGATGCGCTGGTGGCCAAGTTGGTACCGCAAATCAAGGCGCTGAAAATCGGTGCCGGTACTTCCTGCGGTCTGGACATGGGGCCGCTGGTTTCCGGTCAGGCTCGCGACAAAGTCAGTGGCTATATAGAAGACGGTGTTTCGGCGGGTGCTTCCTTGGTGGTCGATGGTCGTGGTCTGAGCGTGGCGGGTCATGAGGAAGGCTTCTTCCTGGGTGGCTGCCTGTTCGATAACGTCACGCCAGAAATGCGCATCTATAAAGAAGAGATCTTCGGGCCGGTGCTGTGCGTTGTCCGGGTTAACAGCCTGGAAGAGGCGATGCAGCTGATCAACGATCACGAGTATGGCAACGGCACCTGCATCTTTACCCGTGATGGGGAAGCGGCGCGGTTGTTCTGCGACGAGATCGAAGTCGGTATGGTCGGCGTTAACGTACCGTTGCCGGTACCGGTGGCTTACCACAGCTTTGGCGGCTGGAAGCGCTCGCTGTTCGGCGACTTGCATGCGTATGGTCCGGATGGCGTGCGTTTCTACACCCGTCGCAAGGCCATTACCCAGCGCTGGCCACAACGGGCGAGCCATGAAGCTTCGCAGTTCGCATTTCCTAGCTTGTAAGTAGTAGAGAAGAAGGCCGGCCCCTTGGGGCCGGCCTTTGCATTTCAGGGGATTTTTCATCTATATGACAGAATTATGAAGATAGGTGTTGACGGCAGATTCTGGAAGTCTATAATTCGCCCCACTTCCGGCGCAGTCGAAACGGAAAACTCCTTGGTAAACAATGAGTTATGCAGTTTTCGGCAGCGAGTTGCTTCAGTTCATCGAAGCCCAGAAGGAGTTGAAAGAGCGAGGTGGTTTGGCTCTTTTGACGATTCGATCTTCTCGGTCGAAAGCGGTGTAAAAGAGGTGTTGACAGCAGCGAGTAACGCTGTAGAATTCGCCTCCCGCTAACGAGAGATCGCAAGCGCAAGTGGTTGAAGTTGCAAAGGAAACTTTGAAAACTTCGAAAAATAACCGCTTGACAGCAACAGAGGCTGCTGTAGAATGCGCGCCTCGGCTGAGACGAAAGATCTTAACCAACCGCTCTTTAACAACTGAATCAAGCAATTCGTGTGGGTGCTTGTGGAGTCAGACTGATAGTCAACAAGATTATCAGCATCACAAGTTACTCCGCGAGAAATCAAAGATGTAACCAACGATTGCTGAGCCAAGTTTAGGGTTTCTTAAAAACCCAAAGATGTTTGAACTGAAGAGTTTGATCATGGCTCAGATTGAACGCTGGCGGCAGGCCTAACACATGCAAGTCGAGCGGCAGCACGGGTACTTGTACCTGGTGGCGAGCGGCGGACGGGTGAGTAATGCCTAGGAATCTGCCTGGTAGTGGGGGATAACGCTCGGAAACGGACGCTAATACCGCATACGTCCTACGGGAGAAAGCAGGGGACCTTCGGGCCTTGCGCTATCAGATGAGCCTAGGTCGGATTAGCTAGTTGGTGAGGTAATGGCTCACCAAGGCGACGATCCGTAACTGGTCTGAGAGGATGATCAGTCACACTGGAACTGAGACACGGTCCAGACTCCTACGGGAGGCAGCAGTGGGGAATATTGGACAATGGGCGAAAGCCTGATCCAGCCATGCCGCGTGTGTGAAGAAGGTCTTCGGATTGTAAAGCACTTTAAGTTGGGAGGAAGGGCATTTACCTAATACGTAAGTGTTTTGACGTTACCGACAGAATAAGCACCGGCTAACTCTGTGCCAGCAGCCGCGGTAATACAGAGGGTGCAAGCGTTAATCGGAATTACTGGGCGTAAAGCGCGCGTAGGTGGTTCGTTAAGTTGGATGTGAAATCCCCGGGCTCAACCTGGGAACTGCATTCAAAACTGTCGAGCTAGAGTATGGTAGAGGGTGGTGGAATTTCCTGTGTAGCGGTGAAATGCGTAGATATAGGAAGGAACACCAGTGGCGAAGGCGACCACCTGGACTGATACTGACACTGAGGTGCGAAAGCGTGGGGAGCAAACAGGATTAGATACCCTGGTAGTCCACGCCGTAAACGATGTCAACTAGCCGTTGGGAGCCTTGAGCTCTTAGTGGCGCAGCTAACGCATTAAGTTGACCGCCTGGGGAGTACGGCCGCAAGGTTAAAACTCAAATGAATTGACGGGGGCCCGCACAAGCGGTGGAGCATGTGGTTTAATTCGAAGCAACGCGAAGAACCTTACCAGGCCTTGACATCCAATGAACTTTCCAGAGATGGATTGGTGCCTTCGGGAACATTGAGACAGGTGCTGCATGGCTGTCGTCAGCTCGTGTCGTGAGATGTTGGGTTAAGTCCCGTAACGAGCGCAACCCTTGTCCTTAGTTACCAGCACGTTAAGGTGGGCACTCTAAGGAGACTGCCGGTGACAAACCGGAGGAAGGTGGGGATGACGTCAAGTCATCATGGCCCTTACGGCCTGGGCTACACACGTGCTACAATGGTCGGTACAGAGGGTTGCCAAGCCGCGAGGTGGAGCTAATCCCAGAAAACCGATCGTAGTCCGGATCGCAGTCTGCAACTCGACTGCGTGAAGTCGGAATCGCTAGTAATCGCGAATCAGAATGTCGCGGTGAATACGTTCCCGGGCCTTGTACACACCGCCCGTCACACCATGGGAGTGGGTTGCACCAGAAGTAGCTAGTCTAACCTTCGGGAGGACGGTTACCACGGTGTGATTCATGACTGGGGTGAAGTCGTAACAAGGTAGCCGTAGGGGAACCTGCGGCTGGATCACCTCCTTAATCGACGACATCAGCTGCTCCATAAGTTCCCACACGAATTGCTTGATTCATTGAAGAAGACGATAAGAAGCAGCCCGAAATTGGGTCTGTAGCTCAGTTGGTTAGAGCGCACCCCTGATAAGGGTGAGGTCGGCAGTTCGAATCTGCCCAGACCCACCAATTTTGTGTGGGAAACACCTGTAGAAATACGGGGCCATAGCTCAGCTGGGAGAGCGCCTGCCTTGCACGCAGGAGGTCAACGGTTCGATCCCGTTTGGCTCCACCACTACTGCTTCTGTTTGTTGAAAGCTTAGAAATGAGCATTCCATCGTGATGATGGTGAATGTTGATTTCTAGTCTTTGATTAGATCGTTCTTTAAAAATTTGGGTATGTGATAGAAAGATAGACTGGACGTTACTTTCACTGGTAACGGATCAGGCTAAGGTAAAATTTGTGAGTTGCTCTTTGGAGCAAGAATCGAATTTTCGGCGAATGTCGTCTTCACAGTATAACCAGATTGCTTGGGGTTATATGGTCAAGTGAAGAAGCGCATACGGTGGATGCCTTGGCAGTCAGAGGCGATGAAAGACGTGGTAGCCTGCGAAAAGCTTCGGGGAGTCGGCAAACAGACTTTGATCCGGAGATGTCTGAATGGGGGAACCCAGCCATCATAAGATGGTTATCTTAAGCTGAATACATAGGCTTAAGAGGCGAACCAGGGGAACTGAAACATCTAAGTACCCTGAGGAAAAGAAATCAACCGAGATTCCCTTAGTAGTGGCGAGCGAACGGGGACTAGCCCTTAAGTGGCTTTGAGATTAGCGGAACGTTCTGGAAAGTACGGCCATAGTGGGTGATAGCCCTGTACGCGAAAATCTCTTAGTCATGAAATCGAGTAGGACGGAGCACGAGAAACTTTGTCTGAATATGGGGGGACCATCCTCCAAGGCTAAATACTACTGACTGACCGATAGTGAACTAGTACCGTGAGGGAAAGGCGAAAAGAACCCCGGAGAGGGGAGTGAAATAGATCCTGAAACCGTATGCGTACAAGCAGTGGGAGCCCACTTTGTTGGGTGACTGCGTACCTTTTGTATAATGGGTCAGCGACTTATTTTCAGTGGCGAGCTTAACCGAATAGGGGAGGCGTAGCGAAAGCGAGTCTTAATAGGGCGTCTAGTCGCTGGGAATAGACCCGAAACCGGGCGATCTATCCATGGGCAGGTTGAAGGTTGGGTAACACTAACTGGAGGACCGAACCGACTACCGTTGAAAAGTTAGCGGATGACCTGTGGATCGGAGTGAAAGGCTAATCAAGCTCGGAGATAGCTGGTTCTCCTCGAAAGCTATTTAGGTAGCGCCTCATGTATCACTGTAGGGGGTAGAGCACTGTTTCGGCTAGGGGGTCATCCCGACTTACCAAACCGATGCAAACTCCGAATACCTACAAGTGCCGAGCATGGGAGACACACGGCGGGTGCTAACGTCCGTCGTGAAAAGGGAAACAACCCAGACCGTCAGCTAAGGTCCCAAAGTTATGGTTAAGTGGGAAACGATGTGGGAAGGCTTAGACAGCTAGGAGGTTGGCTTAGAAGCAGCCACCCTTTAAAGAAAGCGTAATAGCTCACTAGTCGAGTCGGCCTGCGCGGAAGATGTAACGGGGCTCAAACCATACACCGAAGCTACGGGTATCACTTAGGTGATGCGGTAGAGGAGCGTTCTGTAAGCCTGTGAAGGTGAGTTGAGAAGCTTGCTGGAGGTATCAGAAGTGCGAATGCTGACATGAGTAACGACAATGGGTGTGAAAAACACCCACGCCGAAAGACCAAGGTTTCCTGCGCAACGTTAATCGACGCAGGGTTAGTCGGTCCCTAAGGCGAGGCTGAAAAGCGTAGTCGATGGAAAACAGGTTAATATTCCTGTACTTCTGGTTATTGCGATGGAGGGACGGAGAAGGCTAGGCCAGCTTGGCGTTGGTTGTCCAAGTTTAAGGTGGTAGGCTGGAATCTTAGGTAAATCCGGGATTTCAAGGCCGAGAGCTGATGACGAGTTACCCTTTGGGTGACGAAGTGGTTGATGCCATGCTTCCAAGAAAAGCTTCTAAGCTTCAGGTAACCAGGAACCGTACCCCAAACCGACACAGGTGGTTGGGTAGAGAATACCAAGGCGCTTGAGAGAACTCGGGTGAAGGAACTAGGCAAAATGGCACCGTAACTTCGGGAGAAGGTGCGCCGGTGAGGGTGAAGCATTTACTGCGTAAGCCCATGCCGGTCGAAGATACCAGGCCGCTGCGACTGTTTATTAAAAACACAGCACTCTGCAAACACGAAAGTGGACGTATAGGGTGTGACGCCTGCCCGGTGCCGGAAGGTTAATTGATGGGGTTAGCTAACGCGAAGCTCTTGATCGAAGCCCCGGTAAACGGCGGCCGTAACTATAACGGTCCTAAGGTAGCGAAATTCCTTGTCGGGTAAGTTCCGACCTGCACGAATGGCGTAACGATGGCGGCGCTGTCTCCACCCGAGACTCAGTGAAATTGAAATCGCTGTGAAGATGCAGTGTATCCGCGGCTAGACGGAAAGACCCCGTGAACCTTTACTATAGCTTTGCACTGGACTTTGAATTTGCTTGTGTAGGATAGGTGGGAGGCTTTGAAGCGTGGACGCCAGTTCGCGTGGAGCCAACCTTGAAATACCACCCTGGCAACTTTGAGGTTCTAACTCAGGTCCGTTATCCGGATCGAGGACAGTGTATGGTGGGTAGTTTGACTGGGGCGGTCTCCTCCTAAAGAGTAACGGAGGAGTACGAAGGTGCGCTCAGACCGGTCGGAAATCGGTCGTAGAGTATAAAGGCAAAAGCGCGCTTGACTGCGAGACAGACACGTCGAGCAGGTACGAAAGTAGGTCTTAGTGATCCGGTGGTTCTGTATGGAAGGGCCATCGCTCAACGGATAAAAGGTACTCCGGGGATAACAGGCTGATACCGCCCAAGAGTTCATATCGACGGCGGTGTTTGGCACCTCGATGTCGGCTCATCACATCCTGGGGCTGAAGCCGGTCCCAAGGGTATGGCTGTTCGCCATTTAAAGTGGTACGCGAGCTGGGTTTAGAACGTCGTGAGACAGTTCGGTCCCTATCTGCCGTGGACGTTTGAGATTTGAGAGGGGCTGCTCCTAGTACGAGAGGACCGGAGTGGACGAACCTCTGGTGTTCCGGTTGTCACGCCAGTGGCATTGCCGGGTAGCTATGTTCGGAATAGATAACCGCTGAAAGCATCTAAGCGGGAAACTAGCCTCAAGATGAGATCTCACTGGGACCTTGAGTCCCCTGAAGGGCCGTCGAAGACTACGACGTTGATAGGTTGGGTGTGTAAGCGCTGTGAGGCGTTGAGCTAACCAATACTAATTGCCCGTGAGGCTTGACCATATAACACCCAAGCAATTTGCATGCTTCGAGCTGAAAGGCGAAAGGGCACCAGATTGCGGTGTGTGAAGACGATACATGTCGAAAGTTCGAATCGAAACACACAAATCTATCGCATACCCATTCGCTGGAGCGTGAACCGTAAGGTAAACGACCTGGCTACCGAATTTCTTGACGACCATAGAGCATTGGAACCACCTGATCCCATCCCGAACTCAGCAGTGAAACGATGCATCGCCGATGGTAGTGTGGGGTTTCCCCATGTGAGAGTAGGTCATCGTCAAGATTAAATTCCGAAACCCCTATCTGCGTATGCAGGTAGGGGTTTTGTTTTGTCCGCAGGAAAGTTCGTACAGCAATCCCGGACGGCTCCCGGCTGTCACCATCTCCCGACAATGCTAAGGTTCGGCCCTAGCTTTTGTATTTTTCCAAGGAAGCCTTTATGCCGGACGCGACGTCCCTCAGTGCTGGTTTTATGGTGGTTCACGGCAATCGCCTGGACGAGTTGCGCAGCCTGGTGGTCAGCTGGATGCGACGTTACCCGCTGGCTCCCTTGGAAAATGAAATTGCCCTGGTACAGAGCAACGGCATCGCTCAATGGCTGAAGCTCGCACTGGCGGAAGATCCTGAAGATGACGACATGGGTGGCTGCGGAATCGCCGCAGCCATCGATGTGCAGTTACCGGGTAGCTTTATGTGGCAGCTCTATCGCATGGTGCTTGGGCGTGACGAAATCCCGGTCAAATCCCTGCTCGATAAAGCTCCTTTGACCTGGCGTCTGATGCGTCTGCTTCCACAGTTGATCAATCAACCGCACTTCGAACCGCTGCAGCGCTTCCTGACCCATGACACCGATTTACGCAAACGCTATCAGTTGGCCGAGCGGCTGGCGGATTTGTTTGACCAATACCAGGTGTATCGGGCCGACTGGCTTGAAGACTGGGCCGAAGGTCGTCATCAACTACGAAATGGCAGAGGCGAAACCAAACCTCTGACCCCGGCTAACTGCTGGCAGGCAGAGTTGTGGCGAGCGCTGTTGCTGGATGTGGGTGAACAAGGCATGGCGCAAAGTCGAGCCGGCGTCCATCAGCGGTTTATCGAGCGCATCAACAGCCTCGACGTAGCCCCTGGCGGATTGCCTTCGCGGGTAATCGTTTTCGGGATTTCTTCTCTGCCTGCTCAAGCCCTGGAAGCACTGGCGGGGCTGGCCCGTTTCAGCCAGGTTCTGCTCTGCGTACACAACCCGTGTCGTCACCATTGGGCAGACATCGTCGCCGATAAAGACCTGTTGCGGCATCAATACAAGCGTCAGGCTCGCAAGAGCGGAATGCCGGTTGTGCTCGACCCGCAAACCCTTCACCAGCATGCCCATCCACTACTGTCGGCTTGGGGCAAACAGGGGCGGGACTACATCAATCTGCTCGACAGCTACGACGATCCCAGCAGCTATCGCTCGGCATTCCGCGATGGCCGTATTGACCTGTTCAGCGACAGCCAACCGCAGAACATGCTCAATCAATTGCAGGACGACATTCTTGAGTTGCGTCCCTTGAACGAGACTCGCGAGTGCTGGCCAGCTGTCGATCCGGCAAAGGACGAGTCGATCCGTTTTCACATTGCCCATAGCGCCCAGCGCGAAGTGGAGATCCTCCACGACCAGTTGCTCGCACGCTTCAGTGCTGATCCGGACTTAAGGCCTCGCGATGTGATTGTGATGGTCCCGGACATCGACAGCTACGCACCGCATATTCGAGCGGTGTTTGCTCAGCTTGAACGCCACGACCCGCGTTTCATTCCCTTCACACTCGCAGATCAAGGCCAACGCGGCCGTGACCCGCTACTGATTGCTATCGAACACCTGCTCAAACTGCCCGACAGCCGTTTCCCCGTGAGTGAGATCCTCGACCTGCTGGATGTTCCTGCACTGCGCGCTCGCTTCGGTGTAGAGGAACGCGATCTGCCGACCCTGCACCGTTGGATCGAAGGCGCAGGCATTCGCTGGGGCATGAATGCCGAGCAACGCGCGGGCCTCGGTCTGCCGCAGGAGCTGGAACAAAACAGTTGGCGTTTCGGCCTGCGACGGATGCTGCTCGGTTATGCCGTGGGCAGTGCCGGTGCTTGCGAGGGTATCGAACCCTACGACGAGATCGGTGGTCTGGACGCCGCGCTCATCGGGCCTTTGGTCGCGCTGCTGGACGCATTGGAGATTGCGCACCAGGAGCTCACTCAACCTGCCGCTCCCAAACAATGGGGCTTTCGATTGCATGCGCTGGTTCAGTTATTTTTCCTGGCCAGTAACGAACATGACGACTACGTATTGGCCCAACTCGAAGAGCTGCGTGAAACCTGGCTTGAGACCTGCGAGTCAGTTGGTTTGCATGATGAGCTGCCGTTGACCGTGGTCCGTGAAGCCTGGCTCGCCGGCCTCGACCAAGGCCGCCTGTCCCAGCGTTTCCTGGCCGGTGCGGTTAACTTCTGCACCTTGATGCCCATGCGCGCGATCCCGTTCAAACTCGTCTGCCTGCTGGGCATGAATGACGGGGACTACCCGCGTGCACAACCGCCACTGGACTTTGACCTCATGGGCAGTGACTACCGCCCCGGTGATCGCTCCCGACGCGAAGATGATCGCTATCTGCTGTTGGAAGCCCTGTTATCGGCACGGGACCAACTCTATATCAGCTGGGTCGGTCGCAGCATTCGCGATAACAGTGAACGCCCCGCGTCGGTACTGATTGGCCAATTGCGCGATCATCTGGCCAGCGGTTGGCGACTGCATGATGTCGACGAAGATTTGCTTGAGGCCATCACTCAGGAACATCCGTTACAACCGTTCAGCGCCCGCTACTTTCATGAAGGCGATCATTTGTTCAGCTACGCGAATGAATGGCAGGTGTTGCATCAAACCGGTGAGCCGTCGACTGATACCGAAGTCCTTGATCCATATGTTCAGGAGGAGCCGCTAAGTCTCGGACAACTGCAGGACTTCCTGCGTAATCCTGTGCGGCATTTTTTCAGTCAACGGCTGAAAGTGTACTTCGAAGCGGCTGAAGTGCCCCTGGCTGATGAAGAGCCATTCGTACTCGACGCGTTGCAACGTTACAGCCTCAGCGACAGCTTGCTCGAAGCGGCGCTGGGACATCTGGATAGCACCGACCAGGTACTGGAAGCGCAGGCAAAACGTCTGCAAAACAGTGGGCTTCTGCCCATGGCCGGATTCGGCGAATGCCTTCAGCGAGAGTTGATCGAACCGTTGCCGGATCTGTTGCAGCGTTATCAGCAGCTTTTGGCGTTATGGCCAACGCCTCTCACCAACGCTTTGCCAGTGAGTCTGGAGTTGCAGGGGCTGCGCCTGGAAGGCTGGCTCAGCGGCCTGCATCAACGAGCGGACGGTGGTTTGCTATCAATCACGACAATCCCCAACAGCATCGGCTCAATCAAGTCTCGCAAATGGCATCGGCTGACACGGCCATGGGTCAATCATCTGGTTGCCTGCGCCAGTGGTATGGCAATGAGCACTGCATTGGTGGCCAGCGACGACAGTCTGCTGCTCGGTCCGATGCCGGAGGATGCCGCCTTGCGGATTCTGGGCGACCTGTTAATGGCTTGGCAGACGGGCATGCGTCAACCATTGCCGATTGCGGTGAAGACCGGCTTCGCATGGCTTGGTCAAACAGATCCGGTCAAAGCCCAGGCCGCAGCCCGCAAGGCCTATGAAGGCGATGGCCTGACCACCGACGGCGAGCGTCGCGAAAGCCCCGCACTCGCCCGACAGTTCGCCGACTTCGACTCGCTTGCCGCAGACGAAACGTTCCCGGATTGGTGCAACGCGTTGTACCGGCCGTTGCTTGAAGCGCCTTGGCGTTCATTGAACAGCGAGGAGCCGCGCGCATGATTACAAAACCTCTGGCCTTGGCATTTCCCCTGCGCGGCAGCCAATTGATCGAAGCGAGCGCCGGGACCGGCAAGACCTTCACCATTTCCGCGCTTTATCTGCGTCTGGTCCTTGGCCACGGCGCAGAGTCGAGCGGCTTCGGACGTGAACTGTTGCCACCACAAATCCTGGTTGTGACGTTCACCGATGCCGCGACCAAAGAATTGCGCGAACGTATCCGCACGCGTCTCGCTGAAGCTGCACGGTTTTTCCGTGATGAAACACCGGCCCCCGACAGCCTTATCGCGGAGCTTCGTGAGGAGTACCTTCCCGAGCAGTGGTCCGGCTGCGCGAACCGCCTGGACATCGCCGCGCAGTGGATGGACGAGGCGGCAGTTTCGACTATCCACAGTTGGTGCCAGCGCATGTTGCGCGAGCACGCGTTCGACAGTGGCAGCCTGTTCACACAGACCCTGGAAACCGATCACAGCGATTTGCTGGGCGAAGTCTTGCGCGATTACTGGCGTCTGTTTTGTTACCCGATGCAAGGTGATGCGCTGAACTGGGTGCGCGGTAATTGGGGCGGTCCGGCAGCCTTGCTGCCGCGAGTACGTGGTTTGTTCGCCAGTGAACGAGACAGTGTTGAAGGTAAAGAGCCTGCCGAGCTGATAACGGCGTGTCTGCAAGAGCGACGGGCAGCCTTGCTCGAGCTCAAGATGCCCTGGCGCCAGTGGGCGGACGAATTGCTTGTTATCTGTCACCAGGGTGTTGCGAGCAAGAGCGTCGACGGTCGCAAGATGCAGGCGCGCTATTTCGAACCCTGGTTCGAAAAGATCAGGGCCTGGGCTGAAGACGAATCCCTTGAGCAGCTGGATATCGGCACCGGATTCACGCGCCTGACTCCCGACGGTATGGCCGAAGCCTGGAAGGGTGAAGTACCCCGTCATCCCGGGCTGGACGCCATGCCCGGCCTCAAGGCCTGTCTCGATGGATTGCCGACACCTGATGCCGCCGTGCTGCAACACGCAGCCCAGTGGGTCGGTACGCGGTTCGAGGAAGAAAAGCGTCGCCGTGCGGAGATGGGCTTCGATGACATGCTGCTGCGTCTCGATGCAGCGTTGCAATCCGATGGCGGCGAGCGGTTGGCGACCCTGATTCGTGAGCAGTTCCCGGTCGCGTTGATCGACGAGTTCCAGGACACCGACCCCGTGCAGTACCGGATCTTCGAGAGCATCTATCGCATCGAAGACAACAATCCCGAATGCGGTCTGTTCCTGATCGGCGACCCCAAGCAAGCGATCTACGCGTTCCGCGGTGCCGACATCTACACCTACCTGCGCGCCCGCCAGGCCACCGCTGGCCGACTGCATACCCTGGGTACGAATTTCCGTTCCAGCCATGGCATGGTCCGTGCGGTGAACCATGTGTTCGAGCGCGCCGAATCTCGCGAGACCGGCCGGGGCGCCTTCCTGTTTCGTGAAAAGAATGGCGAGAACCCGGTACCGTTCCTGCCCGTCGAATCCCAAGGTCGCAAAGAAGTTTTGCATATCGACGGCCAGGTCGTGCCCGCCCTCAACATCTGGCACCTGTCCGCCGATCAGCCGCTGTCCGGCGCGGTGTATCGACAGCAACTCGCCGCCGCCTGCGCCAGTGAAATCACCGCTTTGCTCAACGGCGGGCAACAAGGTCGCGCGGGTTTCATCCAGGATGGCAAGGACTTCAGAGGGCTGCTACCCGCGGATATCGCGATCCTGGTCCGCGACGGTAAAGAAGCTCAGGCTGTGCGGGGCGAACTCTCCGCCCGTGGTGTGCGCAGCGTCTATCTGTCGGACAAGGACTCGGTGTTCGCTGCCCAAGAGGCCCACGACGTACTGACCTGGCTCAAGGCTTGTGCCGAGCCGGATGTCGAGCGTCCACTGCGGGCCGCGTTGGCCTGCATCACGCTGAACCTGTCGCTGGCTGAGCTGGAACGGCTGAATCAGGACGAACTGGCCTGGGAAGCGCGGGTCATGCAGTTCCGTCATTATCGCGAGCTCTGGCGCAAGCAGGGCGTGTTGCCGATGCTGCGGCGATTGCTGCATGACTTTCTGCTGCCTCAGACATTGATTCTGCGCAGTGACGGCGAGCGGGTGCTGACCAATTTGCTGCACCTGTCCGAATTGCTGCAACAGGCGGCCGCCGAACTCGATGGTGAGCAAGCGCTGATCCGTCATTTGTCCGAGCACCTGGCGTTGTCCGGTCAGGCCGGCGAAGAGCAGATCCTGCGTCTGGAGAGCGACGAACAACTGGTCAAGGTCGTGACCATTCACAAGTCCAAGGGGCTTGAGTATCCCTTGGTGTTCCTGCCATTCGTTTGCTCGGCGAAGCCGGTGGATGGCAGTCGTCTGCCGCTGCATTACCACGACGAAAGCGGCAAGGCCCAAGTGACCTTGAAGCCGACGGCCGAGTTGATTGTTCAGGCGGATGATGAGCGACTGGCCGAGGATCTGCGCTTGCTTTACGTGGCCCTGACCCGGGCGCAACACGCCTGCTGGCTCGGAGTGACGGATCTCAAGCGCGGCAATAACAACAGCTCGGTGCTGCACCTGTCGGCATTGGGTTATCTGTTGGGCGGCGGAGTGCCATTGGCCGAGTCGGCAGGCTTGAAGCGTTGGCTGGAAGACCTGCAGCAGGACTGTCCTGCGCTGAGCTACGGTGAAATGCCTGAAGCGACCGTCGAGCACTACCATCCACCACGCAACGATGCGACGTTGCTTGCTCCGCTGATACCCAAGCGCAAGGCCAGCGAAAACTGGTGGATTGCCTCCTACAGTGCCCTGCGCATTGGCGACAGCATGAGCGTGGGCACTGATGAAGCGCCGGAAAGCCCGCAGGCGCAAAAGCTCTTCGACGACGAACGCCTCGATCCCCAGGCACCACGCGAGGTAGTGGCCGGCGGCGCGGATATCCATCGATTCCCTCGCGGCCCGAACCCCGGCACCTTTCTCCATGGTTTGCTCGAATGGGCCGGTGACGAAGGTTTTACCGCCACGCCAAAAGCGGTGGAAGACGCCATTGCCCGTCGTTGCAATCGACGTGGCTGGGAAGGCTGGATAACCGCCCTGAGCGATTGGCTGCAGCATCTGCTTACCTCTCCGCTGCATATCGGTGGAGGACAGGCTCCCGTGGTATTCGAGCAATTGACCCAATACCGCGTCGAGATGGAATTCTGGTTCGCCAGCCATAAGGTCGATGTGCTCAAGCTCGATGAACTGGTGCGCCAATACACCCACAACGGCGTGGCCCGGGTGGCTGCCGAGCCGGTGTTGCTCAATGGCATGTTCAAGGGCTTCATCGACCTGACGTTCGAACACGACGGGCGCTACTACGTCGCCGACTACAAATCCAACTGGCTGGGCGTCGATGACGCGGCCTATACCGAGCAGGCCATGGAGCAGTCGATTCTCGACAACCGTTACGACCTGCAATATGTGCTGTACCTGTTGGCCCTGCATCGCCAGCTCAAGGCGCGACTTACCGATTACGATTACGACCGGCATGTCGGCGGTGCGCTCTACCTGTTCCTGCGCGGTACGCGCGCGCCCAGCCAAGGCGTGTATTTCGCCCGTCCACCAAAAGAGTTGATCGAACGTCTCGACCGGCTGTTCCAGGGCAAGCCAGAACCCAAGGCCGAACCCGCCTGGGAACAGGGAGTTTTGCTATGAGTCGCACCTTCGCTGATTTGCTGCCGACTTCGTTGACAGCCGAAAGCCTCGTGGATCTGGCGCCGTTGAGTCGCGCCGATGACTTGCTGCTACTGCTGACGCGCTGGGTTGAGCGCGGCTGGCTGCGAGCGCTGGATAAAGCCTTCGTCGCTTTTCTTCACGAGCTCGCTCCCGGCGATGATCCACTGGTGCTGCTGGCCGCGGCGTTGGCCAGCCATCAACTGGGCCACGGTCATGTGTGCCTGGATCTGTTCGAGACGCTCAAGGAACCGGACTTCGCCCTGTCGCTGCCACCGGAAGGTGATGTGCAAAGTGGCGCAATGTTGTTGCCGTCGCAATTGCTTGAGGCGCTGGACGGTGCCCATTGGTGCAAGGTCCTGGCTTCCAGCAGCCTGGTCGCATTGGCGGTCGATGGCCGCGAGGCGGCGCAGCATCGGCCATTGGTGTTATCGGGCAAACGCCTGTACTTGCGTCGCTACTGGGCTTACGAACGGCGTATCGATACGTCGCTGCGTCAACGCCTGGTCGAACACGAAACCACACCGGACGATTTGTCCCAACGCCTCACCAGCTTGTTCGGCCCAGCCAGGCCCGGGGAAGTGATTGACTGGCAGAAGCTCGCCTGCGCCCTCGCCACCCGCAGCGCATTCAGCATCGTTACCGGTGGCCCGGGGACCGGCAAGACGACGACGGTCGTGCGTTTGCTCGCGTTGCTCCAGGCGCCGGCGGTGGAGGCGGGCAAGCCGCTGCGCATCCGTCTCGCGGCACCCACCGGTAAGGCCGCAGCCCGATTGACGGAGTCCATCAGTCAGCAGGTCAGAACCCTGGAAGTCGATGAAACCGTACGCGTGAAGATCCCGTCGGACGTCACCACCGTGCACCGTCTGCTCGGCAGTCGCCCCGGTACTCGACACTTCCGTCACCACGCCGGTAATCGCTTGCCGCTGGATGTGCTGGTGGTGGACGAAGCCTCGATGATCGATCTGGAAATGATGGCCAACCTGCTCGATGCGTTGCCGGCTCATGCCCGTCTGGTGCTGCTCGGTGACAAGGATCAACTGGCATCGGTGGAGGCCGGCGCGGTGCTGGGCGACCTGTGCCGCGACGCCGAGGCCGGTTGGTACAGCCCGCAGACTCGCCGGTGGCTGCAAGCGGTCAGTGGTGAAAGCCTGGATGCCAGCGGTTTGCGGGAAGACACCCAGGGCACTCATCCACTGGCCCAGCAAGTTGTGATGCTGCGTCATTCACGTCGGTTCGGCGAGGGCAGCGGCATCGGCCAATTGGCTCGTTGGGTCAACCAGCAGCAACCCGAGGAAGCTCGCAAGTTGTTGGCAGCGCGAAGCCATGACGACGTGTTTTCCCTGCCCCTCAAGGGGGAGCAGGACCGGGCGCTGGAACGCTTGCTGCTTGAGGGGCATGGCGATGGACCGCAGGGTTATCGGCATTACCTGAGTCTGTTACGCAGCCTGCGGCCACCGCTCGACAGCACGCTTGATGATCCCTGCTGGACCGATTGGGCTCGCCAGGTCCTGCAAGCCTTCGACACCTTCCAGTTGTTGTGCGCCGTACGCAAAGGGCCGTGGGGCGTTGAAGGTTTGAATCAACGCGTGACTGCCGCGCTGCTCAAGGCCCGGCTGATCGACAGCGATCAACAGTGGTACGAAGGTCGGCCGGTGCTGATGACCCGCAATGACTATGGTCTGGGTTTGATGAACGGCGATATCGGCATTGCCCTCAAGCTGCCGGAACGCGAGGGGCCAGAGGTTGGGAAACAGGTACTGCGTGTGGCGTTCCCGCGTAATGATGGTCAGGGTGGCGTACGTTTTGTACTGCCGAGCCGGCTCAATGATGTGGAAACTGTGTACGCCATGACAGTGCATAAATCCCAGGGCTCGGAATTTGCCCACACCGCGTTGATTCTGCCGGATGCCCTGAACCCTGTGCTTACCAAGGAATTGATCTATACCGGGATTACCCGCGCCAAAAACTGGTTCACCCTGATCGAGCCGCGTACCGGCGTATTCGAAGAGGCGGTGAGGCGCAAGGTCAAACGCTTGAGCGGGTTGATGCTGGAACTGGATGAGGGTGTCGAATCAAGGGATTGAAAGGGACGGCGTCAGGCGCCGGAAACTGACTGAAGTGCCGTAGGACGCCGCCTCGCTGGCGTCTGAACGCTGTGCTATCGTTGCGGCATCATTTCGCTACGATCGAAGAGAATCCCTGCATGAAGGTCGCTGTCTGGATGACACAGCGCGTTACCGGGTGCAAACACGTGCTGTTCGCCGGCCTTCTCTGTTTGTTCAGCGGCATCGTTTTCGCTCAGTCGCACACACCTGTGAGCATGGCCGATCAGCGCGCACAATCCGTCACTCAGGTGGTCCTCGGGATTCTCAGTTATGCCCGCTGGCCTGTTGAGCCAGCACAACTGCGCTTGTGCATTGTGGGCCCCACCGAATACACCGACGATCTGGTCAAAGGCACGACCCAGGCCACCGGTCGCCCGGTCACGGTGCGACGTCTGTTGGCCGACAACCCGTCGATTACCGGTGAGTGCGATGCGGTGTATATCGGCAAACTGACCAGTGATGAACGTAGCCGGCTATTCGCTTCGCTGGCAGGGCGTCCGGTGCTGAGCATCAGCGAACGCGACGACCCCTGCACCGTCGGCAGTCTGTTTTGCCTGCGGGTCAGCGATGAGCAAGTGTCCTTTGAAGTCAACCTGGATTCCGTCGCCCGAAGCGGCGTGCGTATTCACCCCAGTGTGCTGCAACTGTCCCGCCGCAAGCCGGCGGCGCCATGAGTCTATTCAAACCGGGTATCCGCCCAACCTTGCGCTCGGTCATCGGGCGCGGACATTTGATCGTCGCACTCGTGGCCGTGGCCATGGCCAGCATCTCGCTGACGTTGCTCGGCGTACTGGCCTTGCGGGTCTATGCCGACCACAACTTGCACCTGATTGCGCGCTCGATCAATTACACCGTGGAAGCGGCGGTGGTGTTCAACGACAAGTCTGCCGCTAGCGAAGCGCTGGCATTGATTGCGTCCACCGAAGAAGTGGCCGATGCCCAAGTGCTGGACGAGCAAGGCACGTTGCTGGCTCGCTGGGAGCGGCCGGAAACGGGGTTTTTCTCGGATCTCGAAATGCAGATTGCCAAGGCCTTTCTGGAAAAACCGATCAGCATGCCAATCGTCCATCAAGGTCAGGCAATTGGCAGCATCCAGCTCACCGGTCACGGGGGCAGCCTGTTGCGGTTTCTGCTCAGCGGTCTGGTCGGCATCGTTTTGTGTACCGCCGTCAGTGCCTGGGTGGCGCTCTATCTGGCGCGCCGACAACTTCGCGCAATCACGGGGCCATTGCGCAGCCTGGCGTTCGTGGCTCACGCCGCCCGCAGCGAGCGAGCCTTCGATCAGCGTGTACCCGCCGCCGCCATCGCCGAACTCGACAACCTGGGCAATGACTTCAATGCCTTGCTCGATGAACTCGAATCCTGGCAGACCCACCTGCGAAGCGAAAACGAAACCCTGGCCCACCAGGCCAGCCATGACAGCCTCACCGGGTTACCGAATCGGGCGTTTTTCGAAGGGCGGCTGATTCGAGCACTGCGTAACGCCAACAAGCTCAACGAGCAAGTGGCGGTGCTGTTTCTCGACAGTGATCGGTTCAAGGAGATCAATGATGGCTTCGGTCATGCCGCTGGCGACGCGGTGTTGGTGGCCGTGGCCAATCGGGTTCGAGCGCAACTGCGTGAAGAGGATCTGGTGGCACGCTTGGGCGGTGACGAATTTGCCGTCCTGCTGACGCCGCTGCACAGGATCGAGGACGCCGAATGGATTGCCGACAAAATCATCGCCAGCATGGAAGTACCGATCCCGTTGCCGGGCGATACCCAGGTGTTGACTTCACTCAGCATCGGCATCGCCGTGTACCCCGACCATGGGACCACACCCGGTGCTTTGCTTAACGCCGCCGACGCGGCCATGTACCAAGCCAAGCGCCTTTCCCGAGGCGCACAGCACACGGCAGGGTCGGAGCACTCTGTCGCCGATGTTCAAACCAGGAGCTAATTTTTGTGTTCTCACTGACCCGGCGTTCCCTGCGATTTCTCACCTTCACCTTCACCTTATTGATGGCTTTGCTGGCATTGAGCGGTTGCCAGACGGCGCCGCAAAAAGGCCTGACTCCGGCGCAGATCGCTGTGCTCAAGCAGCAAGGCTTCGAATTGACTGATGAGGGGTGGGCCTTTGGCTTGTCCGGCAAAGTGCTGTTTGGCAGTGACGACGACAGCCTCAACCCAGCCAGCACCGACATTGTCGAGCGTATCGGCAAGGCATTGCTGGGGGTTGAAATAGAACGAGTGCGGGTCGACGGCCACACCGATGCGTCAGGCAAAGAGTCTTACAACGAACAGCTCTCGTTGCGTCGCGCAAAAAGCGTCGGCAAGGTGCTGACCGTTGTCGGGATGAAAGAACAAAACATCCTGCTGCGCGGCCTCGGCAGCAGTGAACCGGTTGCTTCCAACAACACGCCGGCGGGCCGTACCGAGAACCGCCGGGTGTCGATCGTGGTGAGCGCCGATTAATCGGCGAACAGGGTCTCGCGACTTTCACCCATCAACAGACCCTGATTCTTCTCGGTGACCGCACGGATGTAATCCCACAACAGGGTGATCCGCTTGAGCTTGCGCAGGTCCTCGCGGCAGTACATCCAGAACTGTCGGGTGATGTTGATCTCCTGCGGCAACACCGGCAGCAATCGCGGATCCTGGGCGGCCAGGAAGCACGGCAGAATCGCCAGCGACCGCCCTTGCTGCGCGGCCACGAATTGCGCAATCACACTGGTGCTGCGCAGGTTGGCACTGGCGCCGGGCAACACATTCGCCAGGTACAACAGCTCCGAACTGAACGCCAGATCGTCGACATAACTGATGAATGAATGTTTACCCAGGTCAGCCGGGCGGCGGATCGGTGGGTGCTTGTCCAGATAATCCTGCGTCGCGTAGAGCTGCAATTTGTAGTCGCAGAGTTTGCAGCACACGTATGGCCCATGCTCCGGGCGCTCCAGGGCGATGACGATGTCCGCCTCGCGCTTGGACAGGCTGATGAAGTGCGGCAGCGGCAGGATGTCCACGGAGATTGCCGGGTAGGCGTCGACGAAATGGCTCAGCTGTGGAGTGATGAAAAAGCTGCCAAAGCCTTCGGTGCAGCCCATGCGCACATGCCCGGACAACGCAACGCCAGAACCCGAAACCTGTTCACAGGCCATGTGCAGCGTGCTTTCGATCGACTCGGCATAACCGAGCAACCGCTGGCCTTCGGCAGTCAGGACAAAACCGCTGGTCCGGGATTTCTCGAACAGCAACGTGCCCAACGCAGCTTCCAGCGAGCTGATGCGCCGCGACACCGTGGTGTAGTCGACCGCCAGGCGCTTGGCTGCGGTGCTGGCCTTGCGGGTGCGGGCGACTTCAAGGAAAAACTTGAGGTCGTCCCAGTTTAGCGAGCCTAGAGACGTGATGTTTTTTTGCATGATGGACCGGCTTTTATGTGCGTTCTTATTAGAAGTTTGCACATCTATACTCCAAAAACAGTCCGAGAACCAACTCGCGACACACGTCTCGTCTCAAGGCGACAGTCTCGCCTTGGCTATACAGATAGCTCTCTAAATAAGAACAACTTCCCGGAGACCCAATATGAACGCTTCGCTCACGCCAAACGAAACCACTGTCCAAACGGTAAAGCTGTTGATCGACGGCGAGTGGGTCGAGTCCCAGACTACCGAGTGGCACGACATCGTCAACCCGGCGACCCAGCAAGTGCTGGCGAAAGTACCATTCGCGACCGCGCAGGAAGTCGACGCTGCGATCAGTGCTGCCCATCGCGCCTTCCAGACCTGGAAGCTGACGCCGATCGGCGCGCGGATGCGCATCATGCTCAAGCTCCAGGCGTTGATTCGCGAACACTCCAAGCGCATCGCCGTGGTGCTCAGCAACGAGCAAGGCAAAACCATCGCCGACGCTGAAGGCGATATCTTCCGCGGCCTGGAAGTGGTCGAGCACGCCTGCTCCATCGGCAGCCTGCAAATGGGCGAGTTCGCCGAGAACGTTGCGGGCGGCGTCGATACCTACACCCTGCGTCAGCCAATCGGCGTTTGCGCCGGCATCACGCCGTTCAACTTCCCGGCGATGATTCCGCTGTGGATGTTCCCGATGGCCATCGCCTGCGGCAACACCTTTGTGCTCAAGCCGTCCGAACAGGACCCGATGTCGACCATGCTGCTGGTGGAACTGGCGATCGAGGCCGGTGTTCCGGCGGGCGTGCTCAACGTCGTTCATGGCGGTAAAGACGTGGTGGACGCGCTCTGCACCCACAAGGACATCAAGGCTGTTTCCTTCGTCGGTTCGACCGCCGTCGGCACGCACGTCTACGACTTGGCCGGTAAGCACGGCAAGCGTGTGCAATCGATGATGGGCGCGAAGAACCACGCCGTTGTACTGCCCGATGCCAACCGCGAACAAGCGCTGAATGCGCTGGTCGGTGCCGGTTTCGGTGCGGCCGGGCAACGCTGCATGGCCACCTCCGTGGTGGTGCTGGTGGGCGCGGCCAAGCAATGGCTGCCGGACCTGAAGGCGCTGGCGCAGAAACTCAAAGTGAATGCCGGCAGCGAGCCGGGCACTGACGTCGGTCCGGTGATTTCCAAAAAGGCCAAGGCGCGGATTCTGGATCTGATCGAGAGCGGCATCAAGGAAGGCGCCAAGCTGGAGCTGGACGGTCGCGAAATCACGGTTCCTGGTTTTGAGAAGGGCAACTTTGTCGGTCCGACCCTGTTCTCCGGCGTAACCCCGGAGATGCAGATCTACACCCAGGAAATCTTCGGTCCGGTGCTGGTGGTGCTGGAAGTCGATACCCTCGATGAAGCCATCGCACTGGTCAACGCCAACCCGTTCGGCAACGGCACTGGCCTGTTCACCCAAAGCGGTGCGGCGGCGCGTAAATTCCAGACTGAAATCGACGTTGGCCAGGTCGGCATCAACATCCCGATTCCGGTACCGGTCCCGTTCTTCAGCTTCACCGGTTCGCGCGGGTCCAAGCTCGGCGACCTCGGTCCGTATGGCAAGCAAGTGGTGCAGTTCTACACTCAGACCAAGACTGTCACCAGTCGCTGGTTCGATGACAACAGCGTCAACGACGGTGTGAACACCACCATCAACTTGCGTTAAGGAGCCGGACATGAAAATCGCTTTTATCGGTCTCGGCAACATGGGCGCGCCAATGGCGCGCAACCTGATCAAGGCTGGCCATGCGCTGAACCTGGTCGACCTGAACAAAACCGTTCTGGCGGAGCTTGAGCAACTGGGCGGCAGCATCAGCGCTTCGGCGCGTGAAGCGGCTCAAGGCGCAGAACTGGTGATCACCATGCTGCCCGCCGCGGTGCATGTGCGCAGCGTGTGGCTGGGTGATGACGGCGTGCTGGCGGGTATCGCCAAGGGTGTGCCGGCAGTCGATTGCAGCACCATCGATCCACAGACGGCGCGTGATGTTGCCGCGGCGGCGGCCAAGCAAGGCGTGGCCATGGCGGATGCACCGGTCTCTGGTGGTACTGGCGGTGCTGCGGCCGGGACTCTGACTTTTATGGTCGGCGCTACCCCTGAGCTGTTCGCCACCCTGCAACCAGTGCTGGCGCAGATGGGCCGCAATATCGTTCATTGCGGCGAAGTCGGCACCGGGCAAATCGCCAAGATCTGCAACAACCTGCTGCTGGCGATCTCGATGGTCGGAGTCAGCGAAGCGATGGCGCTCGGTGATGCGCTCGGCATCGACACCACGGTGCTGGCCGGGATCATCAACAGTTCCACAGGGCGTTGCTGGAGTTCGGAGATGTACAACCCGTGGCCGGGCATCGTTGAAACGGCGCCGGCCTCGCGCGGTTATACCGGCGGTTTCGGTGCCGAACTGATGCTCAAGGATCTGGGGCTGGCTACTGAGGCAGCACGTCAGGCGCACCAACCGGTGATGCTCGGCGCGGTGGCCCAGCAGTTGTATCAGGCGATGAGCCAGCGTGGGGAAGGTGGCAAGGACTTCTCGGCGATCATCAACAGCTATCGCAAACCGCAATAAGGAGTTTTCCGGGATTGTGGCGAGGGGGCTTGCCCCCGTTGGAGTGCGTAGCGCTCCCCCGCATTCCCTCAGGCATACCGTGTCGGCAGGTTTTACGACGGCTTCGCCGCCGAACGGGGGTAAACCCCCTCACCACAAAAGCTGGCTCCCACAGGGGCAGCATTGTTCCTATCGACATTTACCGGGAGATCACGTCGGGTGATCTCCCGGTTTTTTTGCATCAGGCAAACACGAAATACTTGCGCACGGTTTCAACCACTTCCCACGTGCCTTTCATGCCCGGCTCGATGACGAAAATATCACCGGCGCGCAGATGGATCGGCTCCTTTCCTTCTGGGGTGATGATGCAGTACCCCTCGCGGAAGTCGCAGTATTCCCACTTCACGTATTCCACATACCACTTGCCCGGCGTGCAGATCCACGTGCCCATGATCTTGCTGCCGTCTTCGCTGGTGTAGGCGTTGAGGTTGACGGTGTGCGGGTCGCCTTCGAGTTTTTCCCATTTGCAGGCGTCGAGCACCGGCAGTGGATGGGTATCGCGAAGAACGGTAATAGGTGCGGTCATGTGGACTCCGAGGCAGTGGACTAGAGAACTGAAGTCGCACCCTATAGCGCCCGTCCACCGGTCAGTTGTCTGTGCTCGACATTGAGCTGTCCAGAAACGCGCATTGCCCTCAAAGATTGTTCAGCGGGCAATCGAACCGGCTCTGTTCGAGGCTGGCTTCGAACTCGACCAATTGCGATTGCTGCTGCGACAGCGCAGCGATCCGCTCGCTGATTTCCTGCTTCTTGGCAGCGATGACCTGATGGGCCAGTTCCCACGGCATTTGTGGCCCTTGGTGTCCGGCGAAGATCGACTGCAATTCCTTGAGCCTGAAACCCAGCTGTTGCGCGCATTTGATGAAGATCAGCAGGTCAACGCTTTGCTGGTCGTAGACGCGGTATTTACCCAGCCGCTGAGCGGCAGGCAGCAGGCCGATCGACTCGTAATGGCGGATGCTCTTGATCGTGGTTCCGGAGCGTTGCGCGGCTTGGCCGATGTACATGGAAAGTCCCTATTCGCCGTGGTAGCCCGGTGCATTATCGGCAGACTCAGCGGCTGGCGATAGCCTGGGCCTGCAGCAACCAGGTTTCACGCTGGTCAGCGCTGGAACCGAGAATCGGGCCGAACGTGAGCGTGCGTCGTGGCTCGATGCCGCAGAATGCGAGCGTGGTTTTGCGTACCTGATGCAGTCCAGGCATGCGATAGATCCAGCGGTAATACCAGGGTGGCGTGTCCATGGTCACCAGCAAATGGGCGCTGCGACCGTGCAGCAGTTTGTCGGGAAAGGCTTTGCCTTCGCGGTATTTGAAAGCGAAACCCGGCAGGAACACTCGATCGAAAAAGCCCTTGAGCAACGCCGGAATTCCGCCCCACCAGATCGGATAAACCAGCGTCAGGTGCTCGGCCCATAGGATGTCGGTCTGTGCCTGACGCAAATCGGCTTCAAGCGGCTGGACCTGTTGATAACCTTCACGCAGCACCGGGTCAAAATCCATTGCGCCCAGAAACAACTGGCGCACCTCATGCCCGGCACGCACCGCCGACTCGGCGTAACGCTCGGCGAGCGCGCCGCAGAAACTGTTGCTCGCCGGATGACCCAGAATCACCAGAATTCGCTTGCCCATCGTCTCTGTCCTTGAATATGAAAACTCAAGGGTAAAGTCTGCCCCTCAGGGGAGAGTCAAGGCGTGCAGCAGGGCCTTTGCATAACCTGGCAGCGTTTCAAAGTCCCGCGCACAGAGCAGGAGTTTGCGTTGAGCCCAAGGTTCTTGCAGGGCGAGACTTTTGAAAGATTGTTCGTCGCGCCAGCGCTCAACCGCCGCAAGCGGGACGATCGCCAGCCCGGCCCCCGAGCGACCATGCGCATCACGCCATCGAAACCGTCGGCGCGGATGCGGATTTGCATGCGTGACCCGGTGTGCAGCGCCTGTTCTTCCAGGTACACCGCTAACGCGCTGTTGGCGTTCAGACCAACATAGTCGTGGTGCAAGGTGTCGCTGAAGCTCACGACATCTGCGGGTGCCAAGGGATGATCGCGGGGCATTATCAGTACCAGCGGATCGTCGCGAAACGGACGGGTCTGCAGGTCATCGGTGTCTACGGCGTCGGAGACGATGCCCAGGTCTGCGGCACCTTGGCGCAAGGCGTGGGTGATGCGTGCACTGGGCAGTTCTTGCAGATCGATGTCGAGGTTGGGGTGGTCGCGAAGAAAATCCGCAAGCAACTCCGGCAGGTATTCGGTGATTGCCGTGGTATTGCACAACAGTCGCACTTGGCCTTTGACGCCGTTGGCGTATTCCGCCAGATCCTGCTGCATGCGTTCGGCTTGTTGCAGCAGGACGCGGGCGTGTTGCGCCAAGGCTTTGCCCGCAGGCGTGGGATTGACACCGCGGCGACCTCGCTGCAGAAACTCGATCCCCAATGACCCCTCCATGGCGCGGATGCGTGCACTCGCTGCCGCCAGGGACAGATGACTGCGAGCCGCGCCGGCGGTGATGTTGCCGCTGTCGAGGATGTTCAGGTAGAGGCGTAGATCGGTCAGGTCGAAGTGCATCGTCAGTCCCAAAGATCGTTCCCACGCTCCTGCGTGGGAATGCCTCACTGGACGCTCTGCGTCCGCTTCGGCATGTGACGCGCAGCGTCACGGGCTGCATTCCCACGCAGAGCGTGGGAACGATCATGCCTCTTGCTGAGCAAGAGGCTGCCTCAGTATATGGCAGATTTTCAAGCAGCCATTCCGGGCCCACGATAGCGCCATGAATACTCTCGCCGCGTTCTACCAAAACCTCGGTCTGGCCCTTTCTTTGATGGTCATTGCGACCTTTTTGCTGGCCGGCATGATCAAGGGTGTGATCGGCCTCGGTCTGCCGACCATCGCGATGGGTTTGCTCGGTCTGGCTATGGCGCCGTCGCAGGCTGCCGCGCTCCTGATCATCCCCGCGACGCTCACCAATGTCTGGCAACTGGCATTCGGCGGGCATCTGCGGGGGGTGATCAAGCGGTTGTGGCCGATGTTGCTGGCGATTTTCATCGGCACCGGGGCGGGCACGTTGTGGATCGGCATGGCCGGTGGTCATTGGGTCGTGCGGGGATTGGGCGCTGCGCTGTTGCTCTACGCGTTGAGCGGGTTGTGTCTGCCGACCTTGCGTGTCGGCCGTCACACCGAGCGCTGGCTCGGTCCGCTAGGTGGCCTGTTGACGGGCGTCATCACCTCGGCCACCGGCGTCTTCGTGATTCCGGCCGTGCCTTATCTGCAAGCGCTGGGCTTGAACAAGGATGAACTGGTGCAGGCGCTGGGCTTGTCGTTCACCGTCTCGACCCTGGCCCTGGCCGCCGGACTGTTATGGCGCGGCGCACTGGGCGGTGGCGAGTTAAGTGCGTCGTTGCTGGCGCTGATCCCGGCGGTGCTCGGCATGTTGCTGGGGCAATGGCTGCGCCAGCGGATCAGCGCCGTGCTGTTCAAGCGTGTGTTCTTTATCGGCCTGGGCGTGCTCGGCGGCCACTTGCTGATCAGCGGGTAGCGGACGACGGGCTGAGCATGTCGATCGTGCGGATATCGAAATCCCGTTCCAGGTATTCATCACGTTGCTCAAGGAATTGCTTCATGTGCGGCAGGTTCGAGTGCACGTCCAAGTGAGCCTGGGACTGCCAGATCTCGTAGAAGATAAACAGCGTCGGGTCCTGTTTGTCGCGCAGCATGTGGTACTCGATGCAACCGGGTTCGGCGCGACTCGCTCGCACATAACCGCTGAAAAACGCTTCGAAGGCGTCGGATTTTTCCGGGCGGGTCTTGGCGTGCAGGATGAAACCTTGCATTTCACTCATCAGAAATTTCCTCAAGTTCAGAATCGACGCAAGTTTATGGCAACAATCGCCTGTCGATTCGTGCGTATTGGTCAAATGAATTTTGTGAATTCAGCGCTTATTCAGCGCGAGGCAGATCGCTACTCTGGCGCCATCGAATTCCAACCTTCCGAGACTTCCCATGAAAAAAGTCCTGTTGCTCAATGGCGGCAAAAAATTTGCCCACTCCGATGGCCGTTACAACGCCACCCTGCATGAAGCCGCGCTGAGCGTGCTGGATCGCGGCGGCATCGACGTGAAAGCCACTTTCATCGACGAGGGGTACGACCTCGCCGAAGAAGTGGCCAAATTCCTTTGGGCCGACGTGATCATTTATCAGATGCCCGGCTGGTGGATGGGCGCGCCCTGGACCGTCAAGAAATACATCGATGAAGTCTTCACCGAAGGCCATGGCAGCCTGTACGCCAGTGACGGTCGCACCCGTTCCGATTCGTCGCAAAAGTACGGCAGCGGTGGCCTGTTACAGGGCAAGCAATACATGCTGTCGCTGACTTGGAATGCACCGCAGCAAGCCTTCGACGACCCGACCGATTTCTTCGAAGCCAAGGGCGTGGACGCGGTGTACTTCCCGTTCCACAAGGCCAACACCTTCCTCGGTATGACCGGTTTGCCGACGTTCCTGTGCGTTGATGTGATGAAGCGCCCCAATATCGAAGCCGATGTGGCGCGCTATGAGCAGCATTTGACCGAGGTGTTCGGCCTGCCGGCGTAAGGTTCCTTTTGCCCCGCATCCAGCTACTATCAAGCCAGTTTTGAATGAGGGGCATCCGTGAAAGCCAGGTCCGATGAATTGCAGATTTTCGTCTGCGTGATTGAATGCGGGTCGATTTCCGCTGCGGCCGAACAGGTCGGGCAAACGCCTTCGGCGGTCAGCCGTACGCTGTCGCGGCTGGAGGCGAAACTCGATACCACGCTGATCAACCGCACCACGCGACGCATGGACCTGACCGAAGAGGGCAAGTATTTCTTTGAGCACGCCAAGCTGATTCTCGATCAGATGGACGAGCTTGAAGAACGCCTGACTTCACGTCAGCAAACCCCGTCCGGGCGCCTGCGGATCAATGCCGCGTCACCGTTCATGCTGCACGCCATCGTGCCGTACATCGACGAGTTCCGCCGGCTCTATCCGGACATCCAGCTGGAGCTCAACAGCAACGATCTGATCATCGACTTGCTCGAGCAAAGCACCGACATCGCCATCCGCATCGGCACGCTCGCCGATTCGACCTTGCACGCTCGCTCGCTGGGTTGCAGTCCGCTGCACATCGTCGCCAGCCCGGCTTATCTGGAAAAACACGGTGTACCGGCTGAAGTGTCGGATTTGTCCGGGCATACGCTGCTGGGTTTTACCCACAACGAAGGCCTCAACCAATGGCCGCTGCGTTACGTGCACGGTGATCGTTGGCCGATTCAGGCGTCGATCAGCGCCTCCAGCGGCGAGACGATCAGGCACTTGGCGCTGGAAGGCCAAGGCATCGCCTGCCTGTCGCACTTCATGACGATTGATGACATCCGTGCCGGACGTTTGCAGGTGCTGCTGGCGGATTTCAACAGCGGCTATCGCCAGCCGATCAATGCGGTGTACTACCGCAACTCGCAACTTGCCCTACGGATTCAATGCTTCCTGGACTTCATCCAGGGCAAATTGGCGGCTTATGCGAACGCGGATTTCAAGGGCTGATTCAGGACACGGGTTTTGTGTCCGGCGAAGATCCACTGTGAGCGAGCCTGCTCGCGATTGCGTTTTCAGCCGCCCAACAACTGGCCGGGCCGTCCTCAATTCCGTAACATCCGCCCCCTCTTTTCCCGCCTGTATTTAGATCAGACATGAAACCCAAACATCTGCGCGCCGATACCCTGGCCGGGCTCACTACGTCATTCGCTCTTCTACCCGAATGCATCGCCTTCGCGCTGGTTGCGCACCTCAATCCATTGATGGGGCTTTACGGCGCTTTCATCATTTGCACCCTGACCGCGCTTTTCGGTGGGCGGCCGGGCATGGTGTCCGGTGCCGCTGGGTCGATGGCCGTGGTGATCGTTGCGTTGGTGGTGCAGCACGGTGTGCAGTATTTGCTGGCGACTGTGTTGCTGGGTGGGTTGATCATGCTGGCGTTCGGGCTGCTGAAGCTGGGCAAACTGGTGCGCATGGTGCCGCACCCGGTGATGCTCGGCTTCGTCAACGGCCTGGCGATCATCATTGCCCTGGCGCAGCTGGAACACTTCAAGAGCGGTGACGTCTGGCTCAGCGGCATGCCGCTGTACCTGATGGCGGGGCTGGTAGCCGTGACGATGGCCATCGTATACGTGCTGCCGCGCCTGACGCGCGCCGTGCCGCCGGCGCTGGTGGCGATTCTGGGTGTCGGGCTGGCGGTTTATCTGCTTGGTCTGCCAACCCGCACCTTGGGTGACATGGCGCACATCGCCGGCGGTTTGCCGACCTTTGCGCTGCCAGACATTCCCTGGAGCCTGGAAACCCTGCGCATCATCGCGCCCTACGCGATATTGATGGCGTTGGTCGGCTTGCTGGAAACCCTGCTGACCCTGAACCTCACCGACGAGATCACCGAGAGCCGTGGCTACCCGGATCGGGAGTGCGTGGCGCTGGGGGCGGCCAATATGGTCTCCGGTGTGTTCGGCGGCATGGGCGGCTGCGCGATGATCGGCCAGACCGTGATCAACCTCAGCTCCGGCGGTCGCGGTCGGCTGTCCGGTGTGGTGGCCGGTGTGCTGATTCTGCTGTTCATACTGTTTTTGTCGCCGTTGATCGAGCGCATTCCGTTGGCCGCATTGGTCGGGGTGATGTTCGTGGTGTCGCAGCAGACCTTCGCCTGGGCCTCGCTTCGGGTGTTGAACAAAGTGCCGTTGAATGACGTGTTGGTGATCATCGCGGTAACGGTCATTACGGTGTTCACCGATCTGGCCACTGCCGTGCTTTGCGGGATTATCATTGCAGCGCTCAACTTCGCCTGGCAGCAGGCCCGCGAGCTCTATGCCGACAGTCATCTTGAAGTCGACGGCAGCAAGCTCTACCACCTGCATGGCACGCTGTTCTTCGCCTCGACTACGCCTTTTCTCAACCAGTTCGACCCCGCCAACGACCCACCCGTAGTGACGATCGATTGTCGCCACCTGAGCTTCGTCGACTACTCGGCGATAGCCGCGCTAAAAACGCTGCGTGACCGCTACACCAAGGCCGGCAAGCACCTGCGCGTGCTGCACTTGTCCGAACGGTGCAAGAAGCTGCTCAAACGCGCCCGGGTCAGTCACGACTGAGGTCTCCAGCAAAATCCCTGTGGGAGCGAGCCTGCTCGCGATGGCGGTGTATCAGTCACATCACTGTTGACTGACTCTCCCTCATCGCGAGCAGGCTCGCTTGTATGGTAGGACTTGAAGGGAGGAGGAGGGACAAGGCTCGATTCTGACTGTTGACGCAGTACAGACCGTGGGAGATTTCGCCCCTCCTCCTTTCACCCAAGCGCCGATAAAGAATGCATCTGGCTAGACCGACGATAGGAACAAGCCTGCGCCTCTGGGTGAGCCCTTCAAGTGCTTAAAACCATATCCCGGAGGAAATCCAATGGCAATGCCGGTTTCTGTCACAAAGCCGATCGTAGGTGTGGATGTCGCCAAGAATGAACTGGTGATTTATCAGTCTGATGGGGATTTGCTTGAAGAGATTCCCAACACCAAAACATCCATCAAGCAGTGGCTGAAGGCGTTGTCGGGGACGGTGGCTATTGCCATTGAGGCGACCAACATTTACCACCTGGACTTCGCTGATCTGGCCTATGAGGCCGGTTGCACGATTTACATGGTGGGAGGCTATGAACTCAAACATTATCGCGAAGGCGTGAAGATCCGCGCCAAAACCGACGCACTGGATGCCAAGCTGCTGGCTCGTTACTTGAAGAACGAAGCCGAGGAGTTGCGTCCTTGGACCCCGCCCTCACCGCTGTACCGCCAGCTCCTGAGCCTTTTCCGCCGTCGCGCAGCCTTGGTCCAGGCCAGGGTCGGCCTGGTGCAGAGCTGGTCGAATGAGCCGCTGCTCAAGGCGGCTTTTGCCGAGCAAGTGAAGTCCATGCAGCAGCTTGAGACGCTGATCGAAAAGACGATCAACGATCAGCTCAAAGAAGCCGGTTTGCTCGGTCAATTGAAGCGCTGCCTGAAAGTTGAGGGTATTGGATTTTTGACTGGGGCCCGCTTGATAACTGCATTTCAGCGAGGAGATTTTAGAAACGCGGATGCATTTATCGCCTTCCTGGGCATGGATTTACGGGTGGCGAAATCAGGACAGAAGGACGCTCGCCGCAGTTTGACCAAGCGCGGCGACCCCGAGGCCCGCCGACTTCTGCACAATGCAGCGATGTCGGCTAGCCGTACGAAAGCCTGGAAAGGGTATTACGAAGAACAAAGAACGCGGGGTTTCAGCACCACTCAGGCGCTGGTGATGCTGGCTCGCAAGCTTGCTCGGGTGGTATTCGCCTTGCTGAAAGGGCAAAGCGAATATCAGCCAAAAGCCAGTTGAGGGCTTTCCCTCAACCATAGAATCTCCCACAGGGAAATCGGGGTGTAAATTCGCCTATCTGATTTGCATATTTAGCGACCTCGCATACCTCTGCGCGACAACCCTTACCCCTCCACGAAAATTACTTTCACCTCGTTTGAATATCACGCCTCGAAATGTTTTATGAGTTTCACAACCCATTCGACGTGACTCTTTCGAGGAGTACCGCATGACACCGTCCTTCGGCTATTGGCTGCTGGTTTACGCCGCCATCGCCATCATCGCGCTGATCGTTCTGATCGCCCGTTACCGACTCAATCCGTTCATTGTCATCACCTTGGTGTCCATCGGCCTGGCGCTGCTGGCGGGGATGCCGCCGTCGGGCGTGGTGGGGGCGTATGAGGCGGGTGTCGGCAAGACGCTGGGCCATATTGCGCTGGTGGTCGCGCTGGGCACGATGCTCGGCAAAATGATGGCCGAGTCCGGCGGTGCCGAGCAGATGGCGCGAACGTTGATCGACCGTTTCGGTGAGAAAAATGCGCACTGGGCGACGGTCTGCATCGCTTTCCTTGTCGGACTGCCGCTGTTCTTCGAAGTCGGTTTTGTCCTGCTGGTGCCGATTGCTTTCACTGTGGCGCGGCGCGTGGGCGTGTCGATTCTGATGGTCGGTTTGCCGATGGTCGCCGGGCTCTCGGTGGTCCACGCGCTGGTGCCGCCACACCCGGCGGCGATGCTCGCAGTGCAGGCTTATCAGGCTTCGGTGGGGCAGACCTTGCTCTACGCGATTTTGATCGGGATTCCGACTGCGATCATCGCCGGCCCCCTCTACGCCAAGTACATCGTGCCGCGCATTCAACTGCCGGACGATAACCCGCTGGAGCGTCAGTTCCTCGAGCGTGAACCACGCGACAGCCTGCCGGGATTCGGCATCACCATGGCGACCATTCTGCTGCCGGTGGTGCTGATGCTGATCGGCGGCTGGGCCAATCTGATTTCCACGCCGGGTAGCGGTTTCAATCAGTTTCTGTTGTTCATCGGTAACTCGGTGATCGCCTTGTTGCTGGCGACCTTGCTGAGCTTCTGGACCCTAGGTCTGGCCCAGGGCTTTAACCGCGAATCTATTCTGAAATTCACCAACGAATGCCTGGCACCGACCGCCAGCATCACCTTGCTGGTGGGCGCGGGCGGTGGCTTGAACCGGATTCTGGTGGACGCTGGCGTCACCGACCAGATCGTCAGTCTGGCGCAGGTGTTCCAGCTGTCGCCGCTGTTGATGGGCTGGCTGTTTGCTGCGTTGATGCGCATCGCCACCGGTTCTGCCACGGTGGCCATGACCACTGCGTCGGGTATCGTTGCGCCGGTGGCCATTGGTCTGGGTTATCCCCATCCAGAGCTGTTGGTGCTGGCGACGGGCGCGGGGTCGGTTATCTTTTCCCACGTCAATGACGGCGGTTTCTGGTTGATCAAGGAATACTTCAACATGACCGTCGCCCAGACCTTCAAGACCTGGACGGTGCTCGAGACCATTATCTCGGTCGTCGCCTTCGGTCTGACCGTTGGCCTTTCTTACCTGCTTTAGCCGGAGCCGCCCGCCATGGACATCCTCTACCAGATCCGCGCCCGTCAGGATTCCTTCAGTGCGGGCGAAGGACGCATCGCTCGGCTGATGCTCGACGACGTAGGATTTGCCTCCGCCGCCAGCCTGGATGAACTGGCGCTGAAAGCGGAAGTCAGCACCGCCACGCTCTCGCGTTTTGCTCGCACCGTCGGCTGTCGCGACTTGCGCGATCTGCGTCTGCAACTGGCCCAGGCCAGCGGCGTCGGCAGTCGTTTTTTGGACCCGGCGGGCACGCCCGAGCAGTCGGCGTTTTATGGACAGATCGTTGGCGATATCGAGTCGACCCTGCGCCAGCATCTGTCGGCCTTCGATGAATCACGTTTCGCCGACGCGGTGAAATTTCTGGGCAAGGCGCGGATGATTCACGCCTTCGGCATGGGTGGTTGCTCGACTTTGTGCAGTGATGAATTGCAGGTGCGGCTGGTGCGATTCGGCTACCCGATTGCGGTGTGCCACGACCCGGTGATGATGCGCGTCACCGCCGCCAGCCTCGATGCCGAACGCGTCGTCATTGCCTGCTCGCTGACCGGCATCACCCCCGAACTGCTCGAGGCCGTCGAGCTGGCGCGCAGCTACGGCGCACGAATTCTCGCCATCACCCGGGCCGACTCGCCGCTGGCGCAATTGGCGGATGTGCTGCTGCCGCTGCAAGGTGTCGAAACCTCATTCATCTACAAACCCACGGCGGCGCGCTACGGCATGTTGCTGGCCATCGACGTGCTCGCCACCGAGCTGGCACTGGCCAATCCTGAAGACAATCAAGAGCGTCTGCGGCGGATCAAACTCGCCCTCGACGATTACCGCGGCGGCGACGATCATTTGCCGCTGGGAGACTGACCTGATGTACGACACGCTGATCCGCAACGCCCTGATTATCGACGGCAGCAACGCGCCCGGTTATCCCGCCGACGTGGCGATTCTGAACGGCCGCATCGAGCGTATCGGCGACTTGCACGATGCCAGCGCCACCGAAGAAATCGACGCCACCGGTCGCGTGTTGGCGCCAGGTTTCATCGACGTTCACACCCACGACGACACCGTGGTAATCCGCCAGCCGCAGATGCTGCCCAAGCTCAGCCAGGGTGTGACCACCGTGATAGTCGGCAACTGCGGGATCAGTGCGTCACCGGTGAGTTTACGCGGCGATCCGCCCGACCCGATGAACCTGCTCGGCACCGCCGCGGCGTTCGTTTATCCGAGGTTCTGCGACTACCGCGCAGCCGTCGAAGCGGCGAACACCACGCTGAACGTGGCTGCACTGGTCGGCCATACGGCGCTGCGCAGCAACCACCTCGACGACCTGTTTCGCACCGCCACGGCGGACGAAATCAGCGCGATGCGCGAGCAACTGCGCGAGAGTCTTGAGGCCGGCGCATTGGGCCTGTCCACGGGGCTTGCCTATGCCAGCGCGTTCTCGGCTTCCACCGATGAAGTCATGCAACTGACCGAAGAGCTGACCGCTTTCGGCGCGGTCTATACCACCCATTTGCGCAGCGAATTCGAGCCGGTGCTGGAGGCCATGGATGAGGCGTTCCAGATCGGCCGTCATGCCAAAACACCGGTGATCATTTCCCATCTCAAATGTGCCGGCGCCGGTAACTGGGGGCGCAGTCCACAACTGCTAGCGTCCCTCGAACACGCGGCGAAAACCCACCCGGTAGGCTGTGACTGTTATCCCTACGCGGCGAGTTCATCGACGCTGGACCTCAAGCAAGTCACCGACGCTCATCGCATCACCATCACCTGGTCAACGCCGCACCCTGAAGTGGGTGGCCGCGACCTGATGGACATCGCCGCCGAGTGGGGCGTGCCGTTGCTTGACGCTGCTCGACGCCTGCAACCGGCCGGCGCGGTGTATTACGGAATGGACGAGGCGGACGTACGAAGAATCCTCGCGCATCCGCTGTCGATGGTCGGTTCTGACGGATTGCCGGAAGACCCGTTTCCGCATCCGCGCTTGTGGGGCGCATTCCCACGAGTGCTCGGACATTTCAGTCGCGACGTGGGGCTGTTTCCGCTGCACACCGCCGTGCACAAGATGACCGGGTTGTCGGCGGCGCGATTTGGCTTGAAGGAACGTGGCGAAATCCGTGAAGGACATTGGGCGGATCTGGTGTTGTTCAATCCTGCGACCATTCGCGATGTGGCGGATTTCAATGATCCGCAACGAGCGGCGGAAGGTATCGATGGGGTTTGGATCAACGGTGCCTTGAGTTACAGCGAAGGCCAGGCAAACGGAAGGAGGGAAGGGCGGTTTCTGGCGAGGGACGGGGACTTGCGTGATGGTTTCCAGTAAACATTTCGAGTGCTGCGTCACAGTGATGGCATATTGAGACTAAAGAAAGCCATTACCAAGCCGAAGCGCTGACATCTCGCCCAGCTACACTGTGGGCCTTATCAGTCTGGGAGCAACGCCATGAGCTTCGGCAAAACCACTCCGATCCTGCGGATTTTCGATGAAATCAAGGCCGTGGAGTTCTACGTCGACTTTCTGGGATTCAAGATCGATTGGCAGCATCGTTTCGAGCCCAACTTTCCGTTGTACCTGCAAGTCTCCCGAGGCGAATGTGTGCTGCACCTCTCCGAACACCATGGCGACAGCACACCTGGCTCGGCGTTGCGGATCGAGACCGATGAGCTGGAGGCATTCCAGCAACAATTGCTGGCCAAGGAATACAAATTCGCACACCCACAGATCCAGGCGATGCCGTGGGGCAGCCAGGACATGACGATTAGCGATCCGTTCGGCAATCGGTTGGTGTTTACCAATGCGATTTGCGTTTGATTGAGCAAGGTTAAGCGAAGCCCGTCGATTTTCCGACAGGCCTCGCGGGCCGGCTTCAAACAAAAAACTTGCCTTGAGATTTGTTGTATTCATTGAGCTTGAATAGTAACTCCCTACCTCTTTGTATCGTTGCACGTGTGTTGTTCACCTCACGTTGCATAGAGGCGCGGCTTATGAGACTTGAACTTTCTACACCTATACGGTTGGCCACGCGATCAGTGGTTTGACCCAGCCTGCCTTTCACACCTGCGGCATAAAACTCATCCACTCCCAACTCGTCAAATGCTGCATTGATAGCGTGCTCGTCGTGCTCCAGATTGTTGTCGAGTTCTATCAGGGCATTGTTCAAACGCTCGATTTTCTGTCCCGGCAGACCTTCAAGGGCCTTGGTCGCTTGAGTCGAGGATTCAAAGTTTGGAATCCATGCGCCTTTGACCTCAAGGACCTTTGTCAGAATGACACCCGTGGCCATTACCGACAGGTTTTTCTGTCCGGTCTCCTTACGTGGATTCAGGTCCTCAGCTTTTAAGTGCTGCAACTTTGCGTTCACGTCATAGAAAGCCGTCCGACCTGCATATTCTATTTCGTCAGGCTGCAGTCGGCGGGTCTGTGGATAAATGGCGGCGGGCAGATGCCGTGTTGCATTGAATTTACTGGCAAGCTTGTCAGTCGCTAACGAAGTGCTGACTGTCGCTGCTAACATGCCAGCCGGCCCGGTCGGTGCGGCCAGCAGGCCGGCCCCCAACGCCAACACATGCCGCGCTGCGTTATAGGCATAACTCTGAAACAGTCGTTTTACGATGTCCCTCTTTCTCATGCTGTTATAGAGCTGATGGTTCAGCATGCCAACCCTATTGTTCACTTCGTTCAAAATGCCGGGATAGATACTTAACTCTTCCATGATGGCAGCTTCGTCTTTTTGATTGCCATGACGATCAATGTAACGCAGCGGATTATTCCCGACCATGCAATACAGGTTCAGCCCGTCAACCGTCCCCGCAGGATCGGGACTGATCCAGCGCTGCAACCACGGCGCGTAATACCGATGACCGTAGTAATACAGCCCACTGGCATCCCGCTCCTTGCCGGAATACCGAATGGTTCGATAGTCGGCTTCCACGGCTGAGCGGGACGCTACCCATGCCGTTCCTCCATACGGCAAGTAACTCTCCTGACTGATCAGCCAGGCCTGGTCGTCGAGTTCGATTGAACTGGAACCCAGATGATCATCGAGGCTATAGCGCAACTGGTTTGCCGCGATGCCGGCCGGCCGACCTTGGGTCCAGTGCAAGTAGCGAACATTGCAGCGCCCGGCTTGCAGGGTGATGACTTCCAGTCTTTCGTTATGGCGGGTGCGAATTTCCAGTCCCGGCAGATAGCGGACTTCTCGGGTGTGAGTCACCGACGCTGTATGGGTTGTGTGGATTTTTCGCACGCGTTGCCCGCTACTGTCGTAGCAATAATGTTCATCGTCATCAGGGCTATCGTCACGCTTCACCAGCACTATGCTTTCAAGTTGATTGCGGATGTTCCATCGCAGCGATTGGCCGGGTAGCAGGGCTTGCAGGTTGCCGTTTGTATCGAATGTTGCGGTCACACCGGGCGTTGAGTCGCCCTTGTTCCAGGACAAGAGACGATTGCTTGCCGCAGCAACGTTCAACGTTCGGGTGTAGGTGTTGCGATCACGCACATGGCGCAGTTTGGTCAAGTTACCACCGGCGTCGTACTCGTACTGTTCTGTAAAGTTGAACAGTTGCAGCGCATCGACAGGTGCCCTGCCGGACATGGGGAGTTGGGGGTGGTTGTTCGGTCCCGCTGCTTCACGACCTGTAGCGCTGGTCAGTTGATAGAGGCTGTCGTAGGTAAACCTGCTGACGGCTTCAACCTTCTGGTTACTGCCGAACTGTACCGATTGGGCTCTGTCTTCGATTTCCGTCACATTGCCCACGGCGTCGTAGGTGTAGTGAAGGTCTTGCAAAATGTTCGACGAAACGGATGCGTTGAGTGAGGTCAATCGACCGTTGGCAGAGTCGAACACCGCACGGCGGATAACACCATTCCCGGCAGTCTGGGATTCCACCTGGCCAAACGCGTTGTAGCGCAGATCCTTGAGGATGATCTGTTCAGTCGTTGCATCCTTGATCAACAGGCTGACGGCCTTGAGTTGGCCGGATACGTCAAACGAGAAGCGCTGTCGATGTCCGCCTGCATCGATCTGTTGTATGGATTGTCCCAGTGCGTCGTACTGCCAGATCGTCGCATGTCCTTTACTGTCTTCAAGCAGGCTGTCACATGCTTTCTCCTCGGCTGGCCAGTTGGGTCGATCGGCGGTGCGCAGGAAGTGCCGCGTATGGCCAAGGGGTTTGGCGCAGATCGAGTGTCCTTCAATAATCAAGGTGCCGGCGCAGTCATCATGACGAGTCAGCTCTCCACACAGATTACGTTGTGCATTCTGTGGAGAGCTGTCGCCGTAGGTCATACGTTCGACTACGTTCAGGAGATCGCCTGCTGCTTGCTCCTGAATGCTGACCGGCCTTAGCTGGTCATCGTAGCGGGTGTGCCGAGCATTGCCGCGCTGGTCCCAGGTACGCACTATGTGTCCTGCGTCTGCGGGTAGATTGACCTGCCAGCCGGCGTCAACACTGTCTGTCTGTAACAATCTGCCGGACAGGCTGTAGATGCTGCTCAGATTGGCCCTGGACTCGCCGTGGGGCAGTCGTGGATCCGACTGCGCAACCAAACGCCCGGCAATGTCCTGCATTTGGCGCGATATCCTTGCCTGTGCAGTTACGGTCGCGTCACTGCGCCAGTAAGCGACATGCCGAACTGTCAGGCCTCGGCTATCGATCACGTCGAGCGTCGGTGTCTTGCGATGCAAGTGCGCGCTCATGCGTCACCTCCGCAAGTGGCAGATGCTTTGGGCGTTATCTCCTCGAGCGTATCGTTCTCGTCCTCCTCAACGGTGTACCAGGGATGTCGGGTTTGCCGCCGCATATAGAAAAGATCGCCTTGTCTGGCGAGTCGTGTGTGACTCGGCCGCCCCAGCGCATCGTAAAACTGCAGGTCGTAGTGGCCGAACAGCCGCAAGGATGCATCATTGATATAGCGATGGTGATTGGCAAAGTAAGGCCGGTAAGTGCGGATCACCAATCCCTTGTTGTTGTACTCAACGCGTTCGCTGATGCGCCAGCGCATGGCTGACACCTGTTCTAGCGGTTTTCCATTTTCAAGCGTCAATTCACCCTTGGCGTCGACAGCATAAGCGGTTCCCGATTCAACCAATTGCTTGCTTTGCAATGTTCGGCCGAAGCCATCAAGGCAAGTAACGCTGATGTGGATTTGTTGCAGCTTGTCGTCGGGGTAACGATCGGCGACCAGGGTGGCGATGTATATCGGCTCACGGGGTGCCTTGTCGATTTCGATCTTTAACTTCTCATCATCGGCAGAGTGTTTCTCAAGTGCCGCCAGACGATCTCGGGCCCGGTTACAAATAAATCCGCCGGTCAGCAAATCGCCCTTGGCGATGCAGCGTGCCAGCCAGTCAGCCTCCCTCATGGCCGCCTCCGAGATGCACCCCATCCAACTGAACGGCGCTGAAAATAGGGCGGCGGCGGCTTTCTGTAACGCTTTTTTACCGTCTGCGATGGCATCGCCCGGCTGGGTGAATGTCGGGCGCTTGTAATCAGCGATCGGTTTGAAACCTGCGGGTTTGTTGCCTTCGCTGCCGTAAAAACTGTTGGCCAGCAATCGGCCAAAGCTGTCGTAGAGAGCTTCCTGGATGTTGCCGTTCGAGTCGACGATACGCAGGGGTACAAGCGAGCGATAGTCGTAGGTTGCTTGAGTGGCACAGTGATCGGGCAGTCTGAACTCAGTGATCAGGCAGCAATACTTGTCATAGAACACCTTGGTCAAGCCTTGGCTCTTGCTTGCCCGGAGACTCTTTATTTTGTAAAAGCCCGCCAAAGTGGCGTAGGTCGAAAAAGAGCTTGTGACCGACCAGAATTTTTTTGCGGGTGTGGATTCGGAAAAAAAATCGGTCATGCGCTGATAGCCAATTTGTTCAAGCAGCTCTTCGGTGGGGCGACTCGCCTGAGGCAACACCTCGAAAGCAGTCATGGCAGTTTCGTCGAGCTCGGCAGTTTCCAGATGGTCGGCAAGAGCTTCGAAGTGCGCGACACCGTCCTCGAGGGATTCTCCGGTTGAGGTGTTCTTATAGCGCTGTACCGAAAGGCCTGTCAGAACACTCTGGTTGCTCCAGGCCGATTCCTTCACTCGTTCGAGGAGTTTTTCGTACGTCATGTCCTTTGCCGCGAGCCCTCCAGCCTCGGGCGCCTTGGGTCGTTTCTGTGCCCGGGTGCGCTGACGATATGGCAGGCCCAGGCGCCATCGTTGGGGCGCGTCCAGATGGATGAACTCGGCGCGTGTTTCGCTCAAGTAGTAGAACTGTTGCGCCGGATCATGCGCATCGCGCCACCATTGTTGTCGATCGGTATCGCTGAAGGGCGGGGTGTCGTCGGCGGTTTTGCGCCTGGCGTAGTGGACGCTCACGCTGTGGGTCAGAGCGCCGTACGGGTCATGCCGCAGATTGAAGGTGTGCTGACATTGCGGGTCATCAGCGATGCCTTCGTATTGGTAACTGATGGATTCCAGCGCTAAAGGCAACATCCGGGCGTAGTGCCGTTTGCCTTGCGGGGCTTGCAGCAAGCGAACCCGATAGCGGTTTGCCTGGACGGAAAATAGCGTGCGGGTTCCGGCATGTTCATCGACGCCAAAGATTTCGCTGCGCAGCACTTGACCGCTCAGGGCGCGTGCCATTTCCAGGGTCGTCGACAGATCTGGCGAATCGATTACGGCGTCACTGTCAGTCCCTGACCGGTATTGGCAAAGCAGCGATTTGCCCGGTTCCACAGCTTGTTTGTCAATGACGTCGAAACCGTCACTAGGCATGTCCACCGCTTGTCCCGTATGGAACCAGCGCTTTGTCAGGCATGGCGTTGTAAAACCTTCCAGTGGGGCATTGCCGGGGTGAGTTTCACTGTCGACCTGTAGCAATAAGCCGAAGCCGCGAAATTCCCGCTCGATACCATCGTAGTAGCCTTGACGATAGGAAAAATTCTGGGTCAGGCGATTACCAGTGATCTCGTCGAGTCGGGTCTTCTTCGAGACCACATGCAGGGCAAATGGCAGATGACAGACGGGAGATTTTCCGGCTTCGATTTTCTGCGCTTTCTCATCCAGCCATTCCTGCGCCGAACTGCGATAGCTGATGCTGTCTGCGGCGCCCATATTGTTATTGGCGCCGATGAGCAAATAGGGTTTTGCACTGACGAAATCGTAGCGCCAATGGAGGGACGTCATGTTCGGCGTGCTTAGTATCAGGCTGGAACAGCCGAGCCCTTGAAGGTTGTCGAAGCTCGCCTGACATAAACCGTTGAAGCGAACACCCTCGGGCCAGGTCAGCCTGACTGGCGGAGCAAAGCTGTTGCCGCTGCGGTTCGTATAGATAAGCGCATGCTCCGATTCCAGGTAAATCAGGTCGGTAGCGCCAGAGCCGTCCAGATCCGCCAGGCGAATACGCGAAGCGTCGAACGCCTCGTACGCGATGCCCGGCGACCCGAGCACGAGACCTTTGCCGAAACGCCCGCGGCCCAGGTTTGGCCAGCATTTCACTTCGTTGTGACGTATGCGTACCAGGTGTTGTTGACCACTGCCGAGCATGTCGCTGAAAGCGACCAGTTCGCCGGGTGAAGAAGTCAGCACGGGAAGGTCGTCTTCATCATTTTTACGAGGCACTTCGACAGCGGAGGCGAAACCTTTCTTGCGCTGGTTGGCGTACAAGCGGACGCTTCGGGGCCCTATCATGGCGAGGTCGCTGAGTCCTGCCCCCATCAGGTCGGCCAGTTGGCCTTTTCGCTGGAAAAACTCGATCGGGAACGCATCGAATGGGGCAAATGTTGACCACCTTCGCTCGGCATCGAGCGAGAAAAAACCGCTTAACTTCGGTTGGGCAGTGATCAAGTCCAATCGACCATCGCCCGTCAGGTCGCTCAGTGACTGATGCGCTTTCTTCGCGAAAGCAACTGTAGGCATGTTGGGCACGACCCGCAGTTGGTCGTAAGTCACTTCGTTGCTTTCGGCTTTGGCGCGAACGGGTTCGCGGTAGTACCAGCCAGCGTTATCCCGATACAGCACACCCGCCAGGCCTTCGCCGTACAGGTCAACCAATTGATAACGTTGCCCGTCGTTCAGACCGGGCATGTTCTGAAACGGCTGCCAGGTACTGGAGGCTGCCGGTAGTTCAAAGGCGCTGTAGGTGAATTCCATGGGCGGGCGGTTTTCGGAGGTCGTCGAGCCTGCGTAGGCCTGCTCGTGAACAGCGCTCAGGTGCTGATACCCCAGAGGCGTCTGTCGGTAATCGATTAACAGGCGTCTGACCAGAACCGGATCGTTACCCAGCTCCGCCGGAAAACGATGAAACATCAGCACCTGGCGGCACAGGCGTTGTGTGCGTATTTCAAAGCCATAGGCAAAACTGGAAAAAGCGTCGGTACGTGTCAGCCATTGCTCTGCGGCGTACGCCGGTTTCCCTGGATAATCCAGGCTGCGTTCGCCGTAATCGAACACCAGTTCGAAGTGCCATTGCACCGTTTTCAGCTGATCCGGTTTCCATAAATACAGCTGGGCGTCGGCCTTGAAGTTGCCATAGCACACGCTGCTCAGGTAGCGCTGCGCCTTTTCAGCCTTATAAACATAGAGAATGTGCTCGCCGTGCGGGTTCACGCTTTCCTCCAGCAACCATTCGGCCACACGGTTCACATCCTCGGGATCGGCGCGACGCGATTCCGGTTGTTTGCCGAACACGTGAAGGCTGCCATCGGCACCGTGCACCAGCCAGAAACCCGGTCTGTCGTTTTTGGAAGACCAGTGTTCGATTCGGTCGAAGCTTTTTTCGAGGCGCGGGAAGTGGCGTACCACGGTATAGGTCGTATCCAGTTGCAGATCGTTGTAGCGAGTAATGTTGGTGGTGAGCGTGCCCTGAGCACCTTGCTCGGGCATCCACACCACTGCGCCGGGGCCGACGATCTCGTCATCGTCGGCATAGGCCGGCACCCCCTTGCTGGTGCGTCGCGCCACGACGGGCAGGGAAATTCCCCAGCCGATGCCAAACTCACTGTTACCGACTGAACTGCCATAGCTCAGCGACAAGTCAGGTGCGAACCCGCGCCCCGGAGAAATGGGTAAGGCGATTTCATACGAGGCAGTACCCTGGGCGCCGATATCGCCAACACCCTTGCCGATACTTTGAATGGCGCCCCCGCCCTTTGGCAGTACAGGAGCGGCGACGGACATTGCGCCTTGATCACTCATCGCGAAACTCCAGGCCTTTTGGCGGTGTATTTCACATGCACGATGATGTCGGACAGCGACTCAAGCATGGCTTTCTGCGCGGTGTGGTTCGGGAAGGTCAGGCGCCACGTTGAAACCGCCCCGGTGTATTCGAAAGGCAGGTAGCGTTCATCGAGGAGGTTGAGAGTGAACAGACCGCTATCGTCGTCTCCGGTGGAGAGCGCGACTTGTTGTTTCACGCGCGGGTCCTTGATGCTCGGTCCTTTTGTATCGGTAGACAGGTACATCGAACTGGACGTTTGAGTCAGCGTTGCCCTGATATTTTCGTAGGGGCTCACTATGCCCGGTATCGTCACGCTGAGGGTCTTGATGCGCCGCAGGTAATGTCCTTGTCCCTTCCAGTCGTCTTCAAACATCTTATGGGTCAGTTCGAAATCACAGCTCCCTTGCTCCATGAGCGTGGTATGAATCTGCTCCCAGGTGCGATTGATCTTGCTGGTCTTGTCCTTATCCCTGAGAGCTCTCAGGGATACGTTTTTAGTGATTTCCAGGTCGCGACGGTTAGCCTTCAGGAATTCGGCCTGCATTGTCACCAGGCGACTCTTGAGGCTCTCACCTGCTGAAAGACCACGGTAAGTGCTGTTCCACTTGCCGGGTTGAATGAACCGTCTGGTGTAGTCGGCGCACTCGTATTGCCAACAGGCCTCGGCGGCCAGGCACAAGTCCAGCGCCACTTCATAAGCCTGTTCATACAACGCCGAAAATTGATTGTTGAGCCATTGATAAAGCTGCTTGTTGGTAAAGCGCTTGCGGAGAAAGTCGTGGTTGTCCCGGGCATGGCTCAATGCTGTTTCAGCCTGTTTCAGTTGCAGGCGAGTGACCTTTTCCTGTTCGGTACATTGCGCGATTTGTGCCGTGATCTGTGTCAGCTCAAGTCGTGCCTGATTAACATTCGAAACCCACTCTTCCCGGCGGCGAGCGAACTGTGCATTACGGTCGAGGTTGCTCGCCTCGGAACGAGCCTGCGTAGCGCGCAATTGTGCGAGAGCGCTGGCGGCATAGGCTGTCCCTTCCCAGCGCGAACCACCGTTGGCGACGCCAAAGATGTTTGGAATCAGCATCAGGCCGCCTGCGACGGCCTGGGCGGCTGCTGAAGCCATTTCCGCGGTGGCGCTGCTCAAATACAGTCGACCTGCCTCGGCTTCTTCCGGGGTTACACCTTTCTCCAGTAATTGCTCGTAGTGCTTCAACCGCCCCTGGATGACTTGTTTGCCAGCGCTTAAAAACTCACGGTTTTTACTGTCAACGCTGAGCGCCTGGGTTTGTAACTCTACGGAAATTTTTGCCATGTCCCAGGCTTGTTGTTGCTGCTGCTCTTGCAGATGAGCCTGTTCATGGCGTTCGATCAGCGACAATAGCGTGGCACCGAACTGGATCACGCTGTCTACCGCGCTCAGCGCCTGACTGTGCATGGCGTTGAAGCGATAGTGCCAGAGCGCAGGTTTCTGTAATTGCCAATTGACGCCATAGGAGGTGCCCGACGCCCGGAGGCTGACCAGATCTTTCGGGTCCATGGGCGTCGCGAACAATGGCAAACGCGACAGCTTGCCGCTGATGTCGATGTTGTGTCGCAGGTTGTACAGGCGACTCTCGACAATGTCCCAGCGTTTGAGTAGTTCCGGGTTGAACGGCACGCGCAGGCTCGAAGCCTGGATAGCCGGCCGTGCCGCTTGTACGCCCCCCCCAGATAACGTGATCATGCCATTGGTGATTGACAGGTTCAGAGTCTTCTCAAGTGCACGGCGATTCTTGGTGTGGTTCGCGCTCAGTGCTTTCAAACTGATCGACGACCATAAATCCGCCCATTGAATAACCGGGCGCGAACCAAGAAGAGTCGATGCTCGCGTGTACCACTGCTTTGCCTCGACGAGACTATCGGGTGTCAATTCCCGGTACGTGGCATCGCCTCGATTGATCAAAATGTCGAGATAAAGCAAGTAAAGCGCCTTGCGAGCGTGCACTGGGTAGCTTTGGGAAATCATGTGCGGATCATGCGGGGCGCGAGCGGCATAGGAGGGGACGTCGGTGCCGGTCAAAGGCACAGTCTTCCAGCATTCGGATTGCCTTCGGCCCGGATCGAAGAGGTACTTGATCCAGCGTTCGGCTTCGACGTATTGCCCTTCCGCGTTTAATCGATGTGCGATCAACCAAGGTAAATTCAGGAACAGCTCTGTGTAGTAACGGCCGTTGGGGCCGTGAAAGTCCATGGATTGATCAGAGTCGCCATTTAATATTTTCGGCTCCCGCAACTGTTGTGTCTCTCGGCTGAACAATTCATCCAGACTGTTTTCGGCACGAGCGGTCAGCTCGGTGGCAAGCAAGGTATTGAGTCTGATGGGTTGACGATCTGCCGGACCGATATCGCTGTGCAGAATCAATGAGTCTGAGAAGTCGAGATATTGCACTGAATTATTACTTGAAAGTTTTGGAGTGCTAAAACTATCCATCACACTGGCTTCGATGCCACCGCAATACCAATGCTGACCATCTTTATGTGTTGTTAAACCATATTGGAATATTTCACTGGTTCTAGTTAGGTCGCAATTGTCAAATTGGAAGCAGTACGAATCCTTCCCTGAGATAAGAGGGGTGGTTTGCACCGGTTGGGACAGCATTTCTGACTGTCGAAACACAAATAGAGAAGCGGCTTGCGAGTTTGAAATTAATTTCGGATTAAGATTCAGGCAAATGGTTGTTTGCGAGCTGAGTGTCAGGTATGCGATATTGCAGTGTATTGTGTCAGGTGGCAATAATGGTCGATGGCTAGTAAGGGCAGGTTTTGTAGTCACACGTTTCGTGTGGTTTGTTTTCTGCTTTGATTGCAAATAGAAAACAGGTTTGGATAACTCATTTATAGGGTGTTTGTGAACGTGGTATGCGAGATTGTAATGCGGAAGTGAAAGAGGCTTTTGTATGTTGTAGCTCCGGGAGGGCGGGCCCGGGATGTGAGTGAAATTCTTATTAATGCTTGCGGAACTCAAATAGAGAGGCGTGTTGTTTCGCTCGTGATAATCGCGATTCGACCCATCGTAAACACCATTTATATAGGCCGTCCTTGGCAGCATTAATTCTGTTTGCTCGCCATACAATACGATGGCAAGGAGCAGAACGTCTTGGGAATGCTCTCCGTTTTGTATGGCTACCGTATTGATACGTGATTTTATTTCGTCTGGATGCAGGTCGGATAATGGAGTCTCCTCGACAAGACGTGATGTCTGATTGCCTAGCAGGTCATTATTGATAAAGTTTTTCAAGACCGTTTGCGGTGCGCTCCAGGTGCCATCAGTCTTTTTGTAGCAGTAACTCATCAACAGTTGAGGGTCTTTTCTATTTGTTGTTACTCCCGCCGGGTCTTGATGGATGCACTGGGCCCAGGTAACGAACAGCCGATTATTGAACCAGACAGGGCGAATGGTGTGCTCGATGGCGTCGTGCGGAATAGGGATGTCTGCTTTTTCCCAGTCCGACCATGCGTACGGTTCGGGATGATCCTGTTTTACACGCTGGCCATTTACGGTTTTAGTACCGTCGTATGGCCGTTCGGCCATGTTCAGTGAGCGCCAGAAATAAGTATGCGCGGAACGTGATTTGGCAATGAAATAGTATTTGCTATTGGCGAAATCCGTGCCGTCGATATATCCATTGAGAATGTTTAGATTGGAGACTTCCTCAAAGCGCGTCAGATAGGATTTTACGGCCGATTCAATGGTGTCAGGCTGGATCCTGCTTTGGTTTATGTCGTTCTTCAGTTGTTTTAAATTATCGCTGTCCGTGTTTCTAAGGTTTGGGTCCAGGTAAATTTCAGGGTAATACAATAGTTTTTGGTGGCCCGCCCAGATGGAATAACGACGCATTTCGTCGGTCCATGTCTTTACTCGCTCAGGCGTTTTTGTCGCTGGGCCATAGCCGGGCTCCATGTCATGCAGAATGCGGTGAATGTATAGCTGCAGGCTGGCAATGGCGCACGCAACGGGTGAAGTTTCAATAAGCGGGCTAACCTGCACATCCAGTAACCAGAATTCGTTGAGATCCTCCACAGTCGTTAGCTTGAATATGTTTGTGGTGGTGGGCACAACTTTTTCCAAGTAATACGCCAGCTGAACATTCCGTAGGGTTTCATCAAGTTTTGTTAGTACATCGTTCATATTCATTCCTTGAATATTTGCAAAAGAAAAGCGGGTCAGAAATGAGCCGCGATCAGGGCTTCCCCAACGGCTTTCCAATCGGCGGTGGATTTTTCGATGTTTAACGAAACTGCCAGTTTCAGGTTGTTGACCGACAGGCCTGTCTCTTCGCAGCATTTTTTGCAGCGTATAACCCAATCCACTTCTTCCATTGACCGGGCTCGCTGGTTTGGCAAGTCGGCAGTCAAAATACTGACCTGCTCAATCGTCCAGTTCAGGAGTTCAGCCAGTGAGATATTGGAATTGTTGATTGTCACAGTGTCTGACTGTCCATTGGCCTGTTCGAGGTAGTTCAGAAGCCTGGTTTCTGCTTGCACATGGTGGCGGGTGCAAGTACTGAATCGATCAAGCAGATACAGCGTATGGGGCGTGAGTGTCCCGCTGTTGCCGAGTGCAAGCCATGCAGGGTTATTCAACAATTTTAGTAATGAGGTATTACTAAGCAACAGCGCCTGTATTGCCTCGGTTGCGCGCAGTGCTCTTGCGAACAACCGTGTTTTTTTTCCGGAGTCGAACGTCTTGGCAGCCATTTCATCGAAAATATCGACTTCGCAAGTTTCGGCCAGTTTCATCGCGCACGGGACTTGTTCGCTGGAAAGAAAGGCGACTTCGTGCAGAAGTTTTTGCACCAGAAGAGCTTTCTTTTCACTCGTGTCATGCGGACTCTTTTGAATGATTTTGATTTTATCTTCCAGTTGTGGGTTCAACACCAGTTCGTCCTGGGTCTGATCGAGTAAGCGGCACCATTGCTTGACCGAATAGTTGTTCTGCTTGAGCCAGTCGACGGCCCAATCCATTGCCATCAATACGTCGAGAATGTCGCTATTTGAACTGTTTTCCGCGTTTATGGCCCCTGTCACCAACAACTTGCAAAATGCCTCGCCCCCCAGCAATCGTGCCAAGGCAGTACATTCAGAAGGTGACAAACCAAACATCTGGGCGATTCGTGCCTGACGGTAAATAGCAGAGACGCTCGATAGATCATGTTTGAATGAAGTCAGGTGTTTCTTGCTTTGCCGCGTGAGGAGTAAAAAGTCATCCTGTGTGATACTCGAATCCAGCCCGGCTTTTAAAAAGTTTAGAGTCGCCAGCGACTCAGGGGCATCGATATCAATGTTTTTCCCATTGTTTTCTATCAGAGGGCTGGAGGATGGCTTGGTTTTACTGAATACCTGATCGAACAAAGATACGCGATCACCGCAGGAATAAGTTGGCATGTCGTGCAGAAACGAAGCAAACTCTTCAGGCTTGATGCCATAGCGCTTATTCATGTAGTGATGCACACCGAGTGCCCGCAACGTATTACTTTCCATTCCATAATGGGTGCCTGATGCCGCTCTGTCGACGTTAGTAATTAAAGAGTCAAGCTCGGCAAAGGAAATATCTGTCCAACGGTGCAATCGGATCATTCGCAGCATGCGATCCAAACGGTGTGTGTTTAAATTGTAAAAGCGCTCGTCCGCCGCAAAAACTTTACTCTCTGCAATTCTATTGATGTATAGGCAGCCATAAAGATGGCGGGAGGACCATAAGTTATGAATTGATTCGTTTGGGAAATATTTTCCGTAAGCCAGCAACTGTTCAATCTGATCGACTGTCAGTCCGGTTAACTTCTTGAAGCTCTTGACGCTCCACAAAAGATGGTGGTTTTCATAACCGTATGCATTCGATACCACGTCGTTATCGTACGGCGCGGTGAGCAGTTTCTGTTGTTTTGGACTTAAGCCTGAGAGCAGTTTTTGAGATTCGGCTCGCGTTTCCGAAGTTCCTCCATAAATCGAATCAATTCCTGAGAACGGCAGTTCAAGACTGACCCGATACTTCAACTCACCCAGCGCCGGTTTATCTTCGCCCAACGCGAGCAGGCATTGGTAGTGATGTAAATCGTAGGGCAACTGAAGCGGATAGTGTTCGCTGGCCAGTACCTCTTGAATGGTCTTTTTGTTGTTGGTTTTATCCAGGTGTTGTTGGATATGAGTCATCAAGGTGTCATTGACGATACTCAGCATCGGGCGTTTAACGAAAGTGCTTTGTGCGTCCAGTATTAATTCCGGGAGATCAGGACGGCGTTGCTCCAAGGTGATTTTGTTTGAGTGTGTAGATGAATTCTCCAGTTCAAGTGCAAACCGATATAGCGCCCTCAGATAGGCGATGGGAGAGTTGTTGGCCGCTATATGGCCTTCATGGCAAAACTGCTCCCAGTTTTCGTTGAACAGCAATTGATAGGTGATGGGACCGGATACCTGTTCGGAATCTGCGTCCCGCCGGTTACGCTGTTTAGCGCCATCAGGCGATATCTGTTGCTCGTAGTACAAACGGCTGATCATGTGTGCACATGCCACCGCGTCGTCATAGATCTGCTGTGCATCGGCGACACTGTGCACTGCTAGCGCACTAGCAAATTCTTCCGGCGACATGCTGATGATGTCGAACACGGAGTCAATCTGCATCTTCTGCATAGCTGTTTTGAATTCTGTGTGCGTTCCTTCTTCGCTGGAAGTTGGGGCAACGAGTTGGTAAAGCAGGGAGTCGTTACTGTCCATGTGTTGTAAATCTCCTGATCGAACAGAGTGTTCCGGTCAGGAGAAACTACAGAAGCAGGCCGCACGGGGAGATAGGAGGGCTGAGATTGATCCGTATGAAAAGGCGATTTTTCGTGCGGGTTCTTATGGGAGGGATGTAGGTTGTTCAGGCATCTGCCGATGGCAGACTCGTTGCCAATGGCTCCCACCTTGCGTGGGAGTCTTGGCAAACATGAGTTGTGGGGCCGAGGCTCAAACCCGGAAGTGGCTGACCATCTGCTGCAACTGACTGCCCAACCGCGCCAGTTCAACACTGGACGCCGCCGTTTCGTCGCTGGCGGCGGCGGTCTGTTCAGACACGTCGCGCACGTTGATGATGCTGCGGCTGATCTCTTCGGCGACGGCGCTTTGCTGCTCGGCGGCGGCAGCGATCTGCTGGTTCATCGACTGGATGTTGGACACGGTGCGGGTGATGTTTTCCAGTGACACGCCAGCCTTGCGGGTCAGCGCGACGCTGCTGTCGGTCAGGGCGCGGCTGTTGTTCATCACGGCGGACACTTGTTGCGTGCCGTTCTGCAGACCGGCCACCAGGCCTTCGATTTCTTCGGTGGACTTCTGCGTGCGCTGAGCCAGGCCACGGACTTCGTCGGCCACCACGGCAAAGCCTCGACCAGCTTCACCGGCACGGGCCGCTTCGATGGCGGCGTTGAGCGCCAGCAGGTTGGTCTGTTCGGCCACGGCCTTGATCACGTCCATGACGCTGCCGATCTTGTCGCTTTCCTGTTGCAGCACACTCATGGCTTCGGTGGAGCGCGCTACTTCGGTGGCCAAGCGTTCAATCTGGGCGATGGCTTCGTTGACCACCTTGTCGCCTTCACGAGCTTCGCCGTCAGCAGCGGCGGCCGCCTGGGAGGCTTCTTCGGCATTGCGCGCGACTTCCTGCACGGTGGCCGTCATCTCGTGCATGGCGGTCGCCACTTGATCGGTTTCGATCTTCTGGCTATTGACCCCGGCGCTGGTTTGCTCGGTTACGGCGGACAGTTCTTCGGCAGCGCTGGCGATCTGGGTGACGCCGTCGCGGATGCCGCTGATCAAGTCGCGCAGGGTTACGCCCATGCGAGCGATGCCCTGTTGCAGCACGCCGAGTTCGTCGCGGCGCGTCACTTTGACGTCCTGGGACAGGTCGCCGCTGGCGATGCGTTCAACCACGGCCAGGGTGTCGCGCAGCGGGCCGGTAATCTGACGGGTGATGATCACGGCAGCAATGATGCCCACCAGCAACGCCAGCAAGGTGCTGATCAGTTGCAGGGTGCGAGCCTGGGCGCTTTCGGCGTCACGGCGGTCGAGCTGGATCTGATACAGCTGGTCGCTCAGGCTCACAATGGCGGCACCCTGTTCGGTCATTTCCTTGCGCGCCTGCACCGCATCGCTGTTCGCCGCTTTGTAAGCCTGCAAGGCGCTGCGGTAGTTGCTCAGTGCGGTTTCCAGCTGACGCAGGGCGTCTTGCTGAGTGTCGGCGAAATGCACGTTGAGAGGTTTCAGGCTGGCGATGGCCACGTCCAGTTGGCCGACGGCTTTTTGCTCGGTCTCGGTGTTGGTGGTCGCGGTGTAGCCGCGCACTTCGTAGCGGGCCAGCAAGAAGGCTTCCTTGGCTGCCGTGATGGCCTGGAATTGTTCGAAGCGTTGGTCGCTCAGCGGCATTTGCTGCACGGCGGTATTGATGGCGTTGATTAGCGTATTCGCGGTCTCGGCATTGGCGCCCATGGTGTCGCGTGCGCTGTTCCCGGTGCGGTACGCGCTGCGCATTTTGTTCAGGGACGTCTTGTAGGCGTCGATGACGGCGCCTTGCTCTTTGAGCAGCTTGAGGTTTTCCGGGCTCTTGAACTTCACCAGCAGCGCCTGTTGCTGAGTGGAGAAGGCCTCGAGCGTGGTCTGGACGTTCTGCGCGGCGGTTTCGTCGCCATTGGTCAGCATGTATTGCAGGCGAACCACGCGCAGCTTGGTCAGGCCGGCATTGAGCTGGGTGATGTCGCTCATCCAGTTGCTGCGGTCAATCAATCCGCCCAGGCTTGTCCAGCCGGTCAGGGCGAGGATGCAGGTCAGGGCCAGGACCAGGCCGAACCCCAAGCCCAGCTTCATGTTCACGCTGATATTGCCGAGCCAGCTATTCATCAAAAATCCTCCAGGAACGTTGTGCTTCTAGATCGTCGGTTGGCTGGAAGATTGTTGTTTTTGGTCGCCAGCAAGGTGTGTAGCAGGACTGTATCGGCAGCAATTGCGAGAGCTGAATGGTTTTTGTAAGGCGGATATGTAACAAGACCTTCGTGCGGTCTTAAGCTTTTTTTCACATGAGTTTCACCGGCTGCCGACGCCAGCCTCTCTAACCTCGCGGCATCGAATGACAGTGATGCGTGCCGGCGAGGCGGTTTGATGTGGAATTGAGACTGAGTCTGTTCGGGATAAAACGCTCGATTGATCTGAGCCGTTTTGCCCGCTATCGCAATGCGGCTGTCGTACTCGCCTCGGCGCTGTTGGTGATTCCGCTCACTATGTGGCTGTTGCAGCCGGCCGCTGTGCCGGATCTGGCCCACGGCAACGTGGCCGGCGCACGGGCGTTGGCGGCCAATTGGGCCAAGGGCGACGTGATCGTGCTGGTGCGTCACGTCGAACGCTGCGATCACTCCAGTGCCGCCTGCCTGAGCGGTAACGATGGCATCACCGATCGCTCTCGCGGCGTCGCGGTGGGTGTCGGTGCGCAGTTCGAACGACTGGGACTGAACAGGGCTGACATCTACAACAGCCCGGTCATCCGTACAGCGCAGACCGCTGGCTACATGTTCAACAAGGTCGGGGTCGGGGAAGACTGGTTGATCAATTGCAGGGGCACCATGCTGCGTGACGCGCTGGCGCACAAGGTGGCCGGGCGAAACCTGATTCTGGTGACCCACAGCGAATGCATGTCGCAACTGGAGAAAGATCTCAAGTTGCCGGCCTCTACGCTGGGCTACGGCGCGTCTTTGTTTATCTCCGCCGAAACGCCCCAGGCACCTCGCATGCTCGGTTTCATCGAAGCTTCGGACTGGCGCTCGGTGACCGTTAAATGAATTCACTTTCTGGGTCTTCCCGTTACCACTTTTATTGGGTGAACTTCGGCATTCCGCTGGCCTGTGCGGTTGTGATTTTCCTGCTATTCGACCTGACCAAAATCGACATCGCGTTCAATGATCTCTTTTACGACCCGGTCACGCAGACGTTTCCGCTGGATCACGTCCACCTGTTCGAAAAGATCACCCATAAATGGGCGCGGATCATCCCGAACTGGACAGGAGAGCTAGCGATCGTCGGCGCCTTGCTATCGTTTCTCTGGCCGCGTCTGAAGGCCGAAAAGCATTCGAAAATCATCGCGTTCCTGGAAAAGATCAAAGCCGCGCCAGTGCTTCGGTTTGCCAGCAAGCACCGTCGGGACTTCCTCTATGTGGTGTTCGCGTTCTCCATCAGCACCGGGGTGATCCACTATCTCAAGGGCCACACCAGCGTGTACTGCCCGATCGAAACGACCCAGTACGGCGGGAAAATCGAGCACAAAGAGTGGTATGAGAATTTCGATTTGCTGAAAGTCGCGGGTGACGGGCGCTGCTGGCCGGGCGGACATGCTTCGGGCGGCTTCACCCTGCTGGCGTTGTACTTCGTGGCGCGTCGTTACCGCTGGCGCTATTCCAAAGCGGTGATGTACGGCTCGCTGCTGCTCGGTTTCGTCTATGGCACGACGCGGGTTCTGCAAGGCTGGCACTACATGTCCCACACCTTCTGGGCGGGGATCTTCGTATGGCTGGCGTGTTTGCTGACAGCGTTGGCGTTCTATGGGCGAGCGCGGTTGGAGCAACCGCTGGACCAGCGCTCTTCCGGCGTTTCAAAGCGATCATTGATCAACGCCGTCAACACATGATCCTGCCAGCGCCCGGCGATACTCAGGTACGCCTTGGCATAGCCCTCACGTTCAAATCCCAGACGCTCCAGCAGCCGTGCACTGCGTTCATTGCCAGGGATGTAATTGGCCATGATCCGGTGCAGTTTCTGCTCATCGAACATGTAGCCGATTCCCGCTTCGAGTGCTTCCTGCATCAAGCCCTGGCCCTGATGAGATTCGTCGATGTGGTAACCGAGATAGCAGGCTTGAAATGCCCCGCGAGTGATGCCGCTGAAGTTGCAGGCGCCGATCATCTGGCCGCTGTCCTGATCCAGCAACGCGAAATGCACCGCCAGACCCGCCTGGAAAGCGCTGGCTTGCACTTCAAGGCGCGGGCGGATGCGTTCAGGGCTGTGGTAATCGACGGGGCGAATCGGCGACCACCGGGCGAGATGCCTCAGGTTGCGCCGGTAGAAGTCGCTTTCCAGCGTCGCCTGTTCAGGGTCGAGCACTGCCAGCGTCAAGCGTTTACAGGGCAGGGAAAGCAGCGGCATAGGGCGCTCCGGTTCACGGGGATCATCGCGCAAGCATTGCGTGGCCAGCGGGAAAACTCAAACCGCCAGCGGTAACGTCACGATAAAGGTGCTGCCCTTGCCATCACCGTCGCTCATCCCGATGACCGTGCCGCCATGGGCTTCGACCAGCTCGCGAACCACCGTCAAGCCAATGCCAAGGCCTGCACCATTAAAGCCGATGGCGTGAACGTCTTGCACAAACGGCTCGAAGATAAACGGTAGCGCCTTGGCGGAAATGCCGATGCCGTCATCGCAAATGCTCATTTGCAGCACGTCGGCTTCAGCGGTCACCGAAAGCGTGACATTGCCGCCCGATGGCGTGTATTTGGCCGCGTTGCCCAGCAGATTGCCGAGAATCTGCGTGAGGCGCACCGGGTCGCCATTCATCGCCAACACGCACTCGGGCAGTTCAGCGCTGAAGTGCAAATGGTGAGCAGTCATCACCGGGCTGCACACTGCGATGGCCTGATGGATGATCTGCACCATGTCCACGATGCGGCGATCGAGACGCAGCTTGCCGGTGCTGGCGCGGGAGACATCGAGCAAATCATCCACCAGCCGCGACATGTGCTGCACCTGGCCTTCGATCAGCGCCTGCATGCGCGGCAGTTCCTCACTGGGCACGCGCACCAGGCGCCCGGCAATCATGCTGATGGGCGTCAGCGGATTGCGCAGTTCGTGGGCCACCAGGGTGAGGATGTTGCGTTGTTGTTCCAGGGTGTGTTCGGCCGAGGCTTGCAGGTCTTGCGCGCTCAGGGCCGCGATCACCAATTGGGCGTTGGCTTCACGCATCTCCAGGAACAGTCGTTGTTCTTCCTGCGTGCGCTGGGGTTTTTCTGCATCGGACTGCGCCAGCAAAATCGCCAGCACCAATTGCTGATTGGCTTCGATCAGTTGCTCGACCTGCTGGCTATCGACCAGTCGGGTATTGGCGTCGTTCAGCTCTTTTTGCAGCGCCGCCAGCACGGCCCGTGCCTCAACAGTTTTCTGGCCGAGCAGGAACAGTTCGCGAGCGGCGGTGGCCATTGCTTCCTTGTCCTTGCCATTGGCCTCACTCATGATTTTTGCTCATCCGTCGTCTTTGCCCAAGCGCTGCCGGGTGGGCCGGCCACCTAGTAAACCTTCCTGGTCTGGCAGCATCTCGCCAATGTGCAGGCCATTATCGTCAATGTGGTACTGGCGCAACTCATCGGAATGGGCGCTGGCCCGTACCTTGACCACGGCCATGATGCGCAGCAAACGGCTCTGCACTTCAATGTAGCGCTGAACGATGATTGCGTCGGTAAGAAATGCTGTGCCGTAAGGGCTGAAGCGCAGGTCGGTGTAGCGGTCTTCCAGTTCTGAGGTCATCAACACGCTGACCCCGGCGCTCGTCAACGCAGTGACCATGCGCGACAGCGACTCGCGAAAATCTTCGCGGAAGGTCGGTGCCAGCGCCAGTTCGAAGCCCGATAACGAATCGATCACCACGCGGGTGGCTTTGAGTCGGCTGATCTCGCTGAGCAGCAATTGCACGATCTCGTCGATGGACAGGTCCGGGGCGCGGCTGTCCACCAGACCGACCTGTCCGCTCTGGATCAGGCCCGCAAGGGTGGCGTTCTGGGAGTGATTAGGCCGTTGTTCAAACACCGCGATCACACCGGTTTCGCCGTTGCGCGCGCCCTCGGCCAGGAAGGTCGCTGCCAGAATACTCTTGCCTGAGCCCGACGGCCCGGCCACCAGCAAGGAATAACCACGGGGCAGGCCGCCACCCAGCATCTCGTCGAGCTGTGGCACGCCCATTTTCAGGCGCTTGATGGGGAACTCCAGCGGTGCTTCAACCGGGTTGAGGGCCGCAGGCGCAAAGACCTTGATCCCCGACGTCGCGATACGGAAGGTGTGCAGCCCGGGCAGCGTCGGCTGGCCGCGCATCTTCATGATTTCCATCTTGCGCACCATGGAGTTGCGCTGAACGCTCTGGCGCAGCCAGATCAGGCCGTCGGCCACGGTGAAAATCGGGTTGGTGTCGGTTTCGGTGAAGTATTCGCCAATCAGGAAGGTCGTCGCCTGCCAGGTGGTCATCAACATGCCCAGTTGCTGAACGAACTGCGGCAGGTTGTTGTTCGGGTTGTCCTGGGTCTGGCTGGCCAGCACCACCGAACGGAACGAGTCGACGAACACCAGCGACGGGGAGTGAACCTCCACCTCGCTGACGATGCGCCGCAACACTTCGTCCAGATTCCCGGTTTGGGTGTCGTCGGACAAGTTGATGTAGCGGATCGAGTGGTTGATCGCTTCGCTGTCGAAAAAGTCGAATTGCTGCTGGTAACGCAGCATCTTCAGCGGCGGCTCGCCGAGCACCGTAAAAAACAGCGCCGGGCGCTCAGGCGTCGCCAGGGCGAACATCATCTGATGCGCCAGGGTGGTTTTGCCACAGCCAGGCGGGCCGGCGATCAGGTTGAACGAAAACTCCGGCAATCCACCGCCCAGCACCTCGTCCAGTCCTGGCACGCCGGTGGCCAGGCGGTTGATAGTCACTTTGGTGCTCATGGCGAATTTTCCTGCGAAGGGGTGTCGCTCAAAGAAGGTTCCCACACGCCACGAAGCAAACGTGCGGTGAGCGAGGGCCCGATCAGCGTGGTCAGCAGCTCGTAAAACGTGGTCAGCAACACGTCACCGAAAAACAGCGCATCGGCGTTGCTTTGCTCAACGATTACGGACTTGAGGGCAGTCAGATCCATGCCGGACTGCACGTTGTCATAGGTGCGGGCCAGACGCGGATGGTTGGAAGCGCACAAATGGAGGCTGCGGCGATAAAGCGCGGCAACCCCTTGCTGGCCGATGATGGGCGTGAGGGCTGCGTCCATATCCTGCAATATTGATGCGATCGCTTGCGCGACTGTTGCAATGTCAGCGTTGGGGCCAACGCGGTGCGCCAGAGAAGCTACGATCTGGCGGCTCTCATCGCTTAGCGTGGACATGGCTAACTGATATCTGATGGACAGTGTTCGATGGTACACCTAATGGCGGCGTCGGGAGTGCTTTGCGTCAGGGCCCGCTGATCAGAATGGCCCGGCAACCTCGGCATTCTGAACGCCATGACGTCCAGGGCACGTATTTGTATCGTTTGAAGCTTCCGCAGGAAACAAAACAGCAGGCAAAAAAAAGCCCGCGGGAGGGCGGGCAAACCGTAGTTTCTTGAATGAGCGAGCGCAATGTACCCGTTGGTGAAAGGTCGTGGGGTGAAGAAAAATTCATGTCGATGAGTGCTCGCCGCTTCACACCCGTGAGACACGCCTACAGCAAATGATCCGCCGCAAAGTTCGCTTCCGAGCCGGCAAGCACCGAACGACGGGCCTCCTTGAACTGCAGGAACAGCGGGAACTCCTGATCATCGGTCAGCAGGGCTACCTGGCATCGAGTCCCGACACTGCCCGCACCGGCCACTTTGAACGCCATGTCCTGAATGTGAAAACGCGCCAACAGTTCGCGACGGTCGGCTTGCAGCGTGCCGGGATCCTCGCGCATGAACGCGTCCTAAAGCGCACGCCAGTGCAACAGGCGCAGCCAGCCGTCGGCATCCTCCCAAGGGCCGGGATGGGCTTCGTCGAAATCGCTGACGCTGAACAGCAGATTGCGCTCCGGCGTTGCAAAAGGGCTCCACGTCTTCATCCGAAGTGTTCGGGCTTTGACCGCCGGGACAAACGGGAACCACTTTGCCAGCGAGCATCCTTCAATACTCAGTCGTCCCCAAAGCCCTCAAAACCCACCCAGCCTCTCCAGGCATCAACGTGTACTGAACCTGTCGGATTTTCCCCGTCCTGCCCGCATCGGCATCCGTGCTGTCATAAACCGGGAACCGCTGCACCAATGTATTTTCCACCACGGCAAACTCATCCTCGCCCTGGTAGCCCGCCGCTGTTTTCGGGTTCTCGCTGACAGGTGGCAGATAAATCTCGCTAAGCGACTTCTTGCGGTTGGCAGCATAAGCAATGAGCTCGCCGGGCATCCCGCGCCCCGGAGATCTGATGAATACGTAAATCTCCGGGGAGCCATTGCGATCAAGATCGGCGACTTCTGCTCGGGCGATGGTGCCGGTGAGGGGACGCACAATCTCTGAGTTATCAATTTCCAGGCCTTGGGGCGCAATGTGTAGAGCGCGATTTCCATCGACCGACACACTCTTCAGATGAAAGCCAATGCCCTGCAATTCAAGTGTCTGGTCGAACGGCTGATTGCCGTCCGTCACATCACCGGCGCTCAGGCCTAATGAAAGGTTGTAGTTGGCCACTTCATTGCGCCGAGCGGCGTTGCGCATCAGGTATACCTGAACCGTGTATTCGCCATCGGCGGGCAAGGGGCCCAGAAAGTGATTGCCCATGATCGATCCGTTAAAGAGCGCATAGTCCGCACCTTTCGCGGTGATGTTGAAGTAGGCAGAGGCGTTGGAAGACTTGAAGTCCACAGTCATCATCTGGCCGGCCTTCGCGTTCAGACGGTACTGCGCGGTGAGCGGGCCTTTGATGGAATGGGCGAACTTTACAGTGTCGGAGCCCTTTTTGAAGGCGACCTGCTCGACACGAGGAGCGATCTCGGTGGCAGCGTGTACAGGTACCGAAACCATGGCGGCCAGAACGGCTGCGATCCATACGTTCATGTTGATCTTCCTGAGTGAGTGGTTGCAGGTAAACCCGCAGCATAGGTTCCGTTGTGTTGAATCGCCGACTAATTCATTGATTACAGCTCACTCGATTTGAGCGTGTGCTTGAAATGATGCTCCCAAAGTTTAACGCCCAATCTTCCTGTCCGATCCAGCGATGACCCCACCGTCAGATCCGTAATCAACGTCGGTTGCAACCCCGCATCAAACAACGCAAACCCCGCCGCCAGGCAGCAAGTCTCGGTCTGAAGACCGCAGACGAGTACACGATCCACCTTCAGGCTTTTCAAATACTCGATGGTTTCCTGCGAAGGCACGTAGCCGTGCTTGATAAAGATGCGGTCGGCCTGAATCAGGCTGTCATCGTCCGGAGCGGGATGCCAGCCGAGTTGTTTTTGGAACGGGGTTTTGGATTCGTCGTGGCGCTCGACCGTGGCGACGCTGGGCAGGGTACTGATGAGTGTCTGGATACCTTCGATGAGCCATTGAGGTGGGGCGAAGCTGGGCTGGACGTCGATGATAAGGAGGGCTTGGCGCATGGGCGTCTCCGTGGGAGGTCGCGACGACGATGGTGGCATTGGTCGCGAGGTTGTTTTGGGAGTGGTCTTGCGAGCCTTTTTACAGGCAGGCCCGCTTTTGCCGGGGATGGTGATGCGGCCTGCAGGAATGACCAAACCCCAGATGCAACAAAGCCCGCACTTGGCGGGCTTTGTCTTGCTTCGTATTTGGTGGAGCCGGGGGGATTTGAACCCCCGTCCGCCAGTACTCCGCTGTCGGTACTACATGCGTAGCCGTGTCTATTAAGTTAACCCTCAGCGACCCGACGGGCAGGGTGCTTTGGGCGAGTTGTGTAAGTTTTAGCCGCTTCGTCCACAACGTACTGCACGGCGATTCTGTTCTATATGACAATCACTTTGGGTTTACAGACATCCCCTGATGATTGCTGGACCCGAAGGTACCAGGAGGGAAGGGCTAAGGCTGCTTACGCAGCGAGAGCGTATTCCCCGTAGGTTTCGTCATTGGCAACTATAGAAAGTTGCAACAGTGGATTTACGAGTTCTGTTACCAACTCGGCATGCACCTAAAGTTTCGCAACCGGCGTCGAATCCTAAACGGCCCCGAGTCTGTTGCTCTGTGAATCAAAGTGAGCAACAAGCCTGCGCAGTGTACGCCAACACACGTCAGAAGGCCAACCCGAAGGTGGCCGCGAGTGATCATGGGTTGGGTTCGTTGCTCAGTTTGTCAGCGCTAATGCCTGGATGGCCTCGGTGGCGCATTTCTTGTCGTCCCCGGCGGCTTTTGAAGTTTTGGCGCTGGCCAGCAGCCTTTTGATCTCCGGTGCGTTGGTGGAGGTCGCTGGTAGCGCATTCACTTTGGCTTCGAGCTCCTGCAGTTTGCTCGTACAAAGGTCGTTGTCCGCTGCAAATACGGGAGAGGCCAACATTGCAGCAGACATGACCAAACCAGCGAGTGCGGTACGTTTCATGGATATCTCCTTGTACGGATGGTCTCGGTGCTGCCGTATGTGTGGGCGGCTCGGCCGAGGTCGAAAAGCAAGCCACGATTGGTGGGGCCTACTTAAAAGACCACGACTCTGCGCAGGAATTCGGTTTTTGGAGAAAGGCTGTGAAAAACTGTTTGCCAGGAACAATGAGCAATTTCACCAACAACGCAGGCTTCGCCAGCTGCTACGGATCGCGTTATGGCTTAGCTGTACAGCCGCAAGCCTGTTGCTATTTCAATCCTGGTGAGCAACAAGCTTGCGCGGTATACACCGACAATGCCAACCCGAAGGTTGGCATTGTGCTGGGTTACTTCCCGCCTTTGTTCGCGTTCTTGATTTGCTGGATAGTTTGTTCGGTCTCGGCGATGCAGTCATCAGTCCCTTCCTTGGTACCTTTTGCCTGATCTGCCTTGGCTTTCGTGACGCTTTCCATGACCTGATCAGCCATCTCCGGAGGAGTCTGTGCCTTGGCATTTTCGATGGTTTTCAAGTTGACCGCACAGAGGTCTTCAGCGGCAAACGAGGTGGACGCCATCAGTGAGGCAGTAACGAACAGACCTAACAGTACAGAACGTTTCATATGTAACTCCTTGAACTGAGGGTCCAGGCATCGCTGGCCGTCAGGACGGGCTGCCGAGTATGGGTAAAGCCCGGTAACGTCCGGGCTTATTCTGTGGACTATGGCAGCGCATCAGGGTTCTATTTTTCTTGCATGACCCTCGCCTGCGTTACCCGATCCACCAAATAGACTAGCCCGTGGTAATCAATTCCACCGTGTTGCGTCAGACCAATCTCACACGTGCGGCTGGTCGAAATCCCCTCGCTGCACTGCTGAACCGCATCCTTGAGCGTGCGCAGCGAATGTGCGTTCAGTTCCGGCGTAGTAAAACCCTTATCCCCCGCAAAACCGCAGCAGTGAATGCCTTCGGGAATAACCACGTTTTTGCTGCATTTACGCGCCAGATCAATCAAAGCCTGGCTTTCACCAAGGTGCTGCGTGCTGCAAGTGACGTGCACGGCAATCGACGCTTCCTGCGGCGTGAAATCCAGACGATCCATCAAATGCGTACGAATGAAACGCACCGGGTCGTACAGGTCCAGGCGCACATCGCCCAGGTCCTGAGTCAGCCGTAACGTACACGGACTGGTGTCGCAGTAGATCGGGTCGAGCCCGCCGCGACTGGCGTGCAGCAAGGCGCCGATCAGTTCCTGGCGTTTGTGTTCGGCCTGTTCGGCGTAGCCCTTGGAAGCGAACGGTTGCCCGCAACAGAGATTGTCCAGATTGTCCGGGAAGACTACTTGATAACCGGCCTTTTCCAGCAGCCCTCGGGTTTTGTCGTACAGCGACATTTGCTCTTTATCACCCGCCGCCGGGCCCATTGCCCGCGATACGCAGGCCGCGAGGTACACCACCCGAGGGCGTTCGTCCGACACTGTCGGGCTGAAGCGAATGGCTTTTTCCGGTTGCGGCATGGCGTTAGTCCACTGTGGGACCTGGCCTTTGGATAGGCGCGTCAACGTCGCAGACAGTTTTGCCAGTCGTGGCGCCCCCAACAGCATTCGCGCACCGTTGGCCACGTGCAGGGTGAAACGTGCACCTTGCAGCGCAGTGGCGAAATTGCCTTCCAGCCAATTGGCAGTTTTCGTATGAGTTGCCTTCCGGCTGCGGAGTTTTTTCACCAGCTCGCCGGTGTTGATTCCTACAGGGCAACGTTGCGCGCAGAGGCCCGTGGCGGCACAGGTGTCGATGCCTTGGTATTCGTACGCGGTTTCGAGTTCGGCGGTGTCCACGCCAGCGCGTTTCTTTGCCTGAATGTCACGCCAGATCACGATGCGCTGGCGCGGGCTCAGGGTCAGGCCTTTCGACGGGCAGACCGGTTCACAGAAACCGCACTCGATGCACTTGTCCACAATCTCATCGGCGGCCGGCAACGGCTTCAGGTGCTTGAGGTGGATCTGCGGATCCTCGCTGAGCACCACGTCCGGGTTGAGAATGCCGTTGGGATCGAGCAGGCGTTTAAGCTGCCACATCAACTGGTAGGCATCGCTGCCCCATTCCAGTTCGACAAAGGGCGCCATGTTGCGTCCGGTGCCGTGTTCCGCTTTCAGCGAGCCGCCGAACTCCACCGCTACCAACTGTGCCACGTCGTCCATGAACGCCTGATAGCGTGCGACTTCTTCCGGGTTGTTGAAGCCTTGGGTGAAGACGAAGTGCAGATTGCCTTCCAGCGCGTGTCCGAAAAGGATCGCTTCATCGTAGTGATGTTTGTCGAACAGCTCGATCAGGCGGTTTACGCCGATGGCCAGTTGTTCAACCGGGAAGGTCACGTCTTCGATGATCACCGTGGTGCCGGTTTTGCGCACGGCGCCGACGGCAGGGAAAGTGTCCTTGCGGATCGCCCAGAGCCGAGCGTTTTCCACCGGGTCTTCGGTGAAGTCGACCTGTTTTTCCACCGGGAACGAGGACAACGACGCCATGATGTGCGCCAGTTGTTCCTGCAGCAATGTGGACGATGCGGCGCGGGATTCGATCAGCAGCGCGCAGGCATTGTTCGACAGCTGTTGTACGAAAGCGGGCATGCCGGGTTTGTCTTGCACTGAACGCAGACTGCGCCGGTCCAGCAGTTCCACGGCCGACACCGGCTGGCTTTTCAACACTGTCACAGCGTTGCAGCAGGTTTCCACATCCGGGAACACGATCAGTGCCGAGGCCTTGTTCGGGTGGTCGATCACCGTGTCGTAAGTCACCGCGCTGATGAAACCGAGGGTGCCTTCGGAGCCCACCAGCAAGTGGCTCAAGATATCCACAGGCTCGTCGAAATCCACCAACGCATTGAGTGACAGCCCGGTGGTATTTTTCAGACGGTATTTGTGGCGAATTCTCGCCGCCAGTTCGGCATTGGCGCGGGTCTCGCGGCCCAATGTTGCCAGGCGTTCAAGCAGCGAAGCGTGGCTCTCCCGAAACGCCGCAACACTCACCGTATCTTCGGTGTCGAGACGGCTGCCGTCGGCCAGCACCAGACGAATGCCAGCCAACGTGTGATAGGTGTTTTGCGCCGTGCCGCAACACATGCCACTGGCATTATTGGCGACGATGCCACCGATTTTGCAGGCATTGATCGACGCCGGGTCCGGGCCGATCTTGCGCCCGAACGGCGCCAGCCACGCGTTGGCCTGCGCGCCGATCACGCCCGGTTGCAGACGGATTTGCGTACCTTGCCCACGGATCTCGCGACCGTTCCAGTTATCCCCCAGCACGATCAACACCGAGTCGCTGATGGCTTGGCCGGACAAGCTGGTGCCGGCGGCGCGGAAGGTCACCGGGACCAGATCCCGTTGTGCCAGTTTCAGCAGCGTGACGACTTCATCTTCAGACTCGACACGAATCACCAGTTTCGGAATCAGCCGGTAGAAACTGGCGTCGGTGCCGAAGGCCAGGGTCGACAGCGGGTCGTCGAAACGTCGCTCCTGGGGAATCAGTTGCTGCGCATCTCGCAGGAAAGCCGCGGGTAGATTCATTGGTCCTCCAGGATCATGACCACGAGGTCTTTCGGACCGTGAGCGCCGTAGGCCAGGACCTGCTCGATATCGGCGGTTTTCGACGGGCCGGATACCAGCAGCGCGTTGGTCGGCATGCCTTGGGCCCACTCGAATTCCTGCTGCACTTGATAGAAGTTGTCGCGGATTTCACTGGCCTTGAGCAGGGCGAAATGCACGGGCGGCACCAGGCTCATCAGGCGCGGTTCTTCCCGCGTCGGCCAGAGAATCAGACTACCTGTGGCGGCGATTGCGCCGAGGGTGCCGGTCAGGCTGGCTGGCGTGTCGTTGAACAGCTCGGCTTTCCATTCTTCAACCGGACGGTCGTAGGATTTGAGCGTTGGCAGATCAGGTTTTTCCGCCCAGTGCTGAGTGACGCGTTGCCCGTGAGGCGTAGTCGGTGCAATCAACAAACTGGGTAGCTGACGGTCCCGCAACAACTGAGCAAGCAACGAAGGCCAGCCTTCGCCGGACGTCAGATGGATTTCGGTGTGCACCGCTTCCATCTGTTTGCGCAGCTGTGGGATGCGTTGCTCGGCCGTGTAGGTGTAAGGCGCTGTCACCAGTTCGACGTCGAACTCGTCAGGCACCGGTGTGGTGCCTGTCAGACTGTTCCGCAACTTGGCGAGGATATTTTGCTTGGCGCTCATCAGCGATCTCCCTGTTTGGCCAGATGTTCGCGGGCCATGTCATGCAGTGAGCGGGCAGCGGGTTTCGGTGCGCTGTGGTTTTGCGTCCAGGGGCCGACGTTGCTGGGTGCCAGTGCTCGCAAGCGAGTGGCGAAGAAGCCGAACAGTCGATAAAGCGTGGGAGAACTGTTGAGCTTCGCCCAGGCATTCCAGATAAACCGTTCTTTACGCGAGTACTTGCTGCCCTGGCCGCGCATCACTTGATGAGGGCTGTCCGGGGCTTTGACGTTCTCTTCCCGCAGGCGACGCAGCAGTGCCGGAATCGGAATTTTTACCGGACAGACTTCACCGCAGGCGCCACACAGGGACGAGGCGCTTGGGTGGTCCGGGACTTTCGCCAGGCCGACCATGTGCGGAGTGATGATTTTTCCGATAGGCCCAGGGTAAACCTCCCCATAGGCGTGGCCGCCGATTCGGGTGTAGACCGGGCAATGATTCATACAGGCGCCGCAGCGGATGCAGTTCAGGGTCTGGCGCAGTTCGCTGTCGGCGAAGGCCTGGCTGCGACCGTTGTCGAGCAATACCAGGTGCACTTCCTGAGGGCCGTCGAGCTCATGTTCCTTGCGTGGGCCGGAGATCATGTTGACGTAGGTGGTGATCGGCTGACCAAGGGCTGAGCGGGTCAGCAGTGACAGCAGTGGCACCACATCGCGCAGGTTTTCCACGACTTTTTCGATGCCGGTCACGGCGATGTGCACCGGCGGCACGGTGGTGGTCATGCGCCCGTTGCCTTCGTTTTCCACCAGCAGCAAGGTGCCGGTTTCGGCCACGGCGAAGTTGACGCCGGAGACGCCGATGTCCGCTTCGAAGAATTTCTGCCGCAAGACCTTGCGACCGATCTGAATGAGTTGGTCAACGTCCTTGGTGTATTCCACGCCAAGTTTGTCGTGGAACAAGGACGCGACCTGACCGGCGTTCTTGTGGATCGCCGGCATAATAATGTGTGAAGGCTTCTCGTGGTCGAGCTGGACGATGTACTCGCCCATGTCCGATTCCAGGCATTCAATGCCCTGTTCAGCGAGGAAGTGATTCATTTCCATCTCTTCGCTGACCATCGATTTGCCCTTGATCACTTGCCGCCCCTCGTGAGCGCGGATGATCGAGAGGACGATGCCATTGGCCTCGTCCACCGTTTCCGCCCAGTGCACTGTCACACCGTTGCGGGTCAGGTTCTGTTCAAGTTGCTCGAGCAGGTCGGGCAACTTGGATAACGCGCGGGCGCGGACAGCATTGCCCAGCGCTCGCAAATGTTCTCTTTCGTGGGCATCGCTGAAGGACGCTGCCCGTTTTGTCATCAGCGAATCCATCGCCGTGCGAAAGTTGTTTCGCAGTTGCTTGTCATCCAACGCCTTGTGAGCCCGGATGCGAAAATCTTCTTCCACGGCAACCGTAGGAATAATCGCGGAAGCGTTCATAGAACACCTCCGGTTCGCTGCCAAAGGAAGCTGGCCAGGTGTTGGCCGCGCAATGCTTCCTGCTGTTTCTCCAGCGAGCCGTTGATGTTCATCAGACAACCGCAGTCGGCACTGAGTACCTTGTGCGCGCCGGATTCCTTCAACGAGCGGGTCTTGTCAGCCACCATCGCACCGGAAATGTCTGGCATACGGACGCTGAAAGTCCCACCGAAGCCACAGCATTCACTTTCATGGCTGTGGTCGACTCGCTCCACGTTACGCAGCTGCGCCAACAACTCGCGGCCATGCAAGTGGGTGTTCATCTCACGGCGTGCCGAGCACGACGTGTGCAACGCTACTTTGACGGGCTCGCCACTGTCCTTGAGCTGCACCTTGCAGACGAACAACAGAAACTCGGCCAGTTCATAAGTCCGGGCCGCCAGCGCCTGAACCTGTTTCAGCGTGTCCGGCTCGTCCTTGAACAAATCGGCGTAGTGTTCGCGCAACATCCCGGCACACGATCCCGAAGGCACCACCACCGGGTAGTCCCCGGCAAACAGCGCCAGTTGCGAGCGTGCCACGGTCCGCGCCTGCTCGGTGTAACCCGAGGTGTAGGCCGGTTGTCCACAGCAGCTTTGCCCCTGCGGATACTCGACACGAATGCCTTCGCGTTCCAGCAAGTGAATCGCGTCCATCCCGGCTTCGGGGTAGAACAAATCCACCACACAGGTTCCGAACAGGTAGACCCGTGACGGTTTCTCGCTGGGGTATTGCCGGGGCTCGGGCAGTGGCGGGGCGACGCGGGTCGCGTTCGGCACAGCGTTGTAAAAAAGCTCGCTCATCAGGCGTGTCTCCGGGTGGTCCCGGTTATCCGTCTGTCGAGGCTGCTGAAATATAGAGAGGCAAGCTTTCAGCAGCCTTACAGACCGGGTTGTGAATAGCTGACGCCGGAATCGTGGTCCGGCGTCGGTTTTTGCTTTTTATCGTGTAGTACTTAGTGCACCAGCATGCCGGTCAACCAGTAGGCCTGGATGTAGGTAATCAAGCCCACGATCGTTGCAAAGAACAGGCTGTGCTTGAGGGTGAAACGGAACAGATCCGATTCCTTGCCCACCAGACCGGTCGCGGCGCAGGCCACGGCGATCGATTGTGGCGAGATCATCTTGCCGGTCACGCCACCGCTGGTGTTCGCCGCTACCAGCAACACGTCGCTGACGCCGATCTGGTGCGCAGTGGTCGCTTGCAGCGAACTGAACAGGGCGTTGGACGAGGTATCGGAACCGGTCAGGAACACACCCAGCCAGCCGAGGAACGGTGAGAAGAACGGGAATGCTGCGCCAGTGCCTGCCAGAACCAGCGCCATGGTCGAGGACATGCCCGAGTAGTTAGTGACGAAGGCAAAGGCGAGCACCATGCCGATGGACAGAATCGGCCAGCGCAGCTCGTAGAAGGTCTCTTTCAAAGTGGTCAGACCAGTTTTGACATTGATCTTAAGCACCAGCATCGAGATCAGCGCGGAGAAGAAAATCGCCGTGCCGGTCGCGGAAATCGGGTCGAGTTTGAACACTGCCGGGATAGCGGTCGGGGCGGTCACGATCGGTGCAACCTTGATCACCAATTGATCGAGGTGCGGGATGGCGATGTTGAATACCCAGCTGTACATCGAACCGCCAGCAGCGAACATCGCCTTGAACGGTTTCAGTGTCCAGATGGTGACCAGCACGGTGAGGATCAGGAACGGTGACCAGGCTTTGAGAATTTCACCAAAGCTGTAGGGCGAAGCCACGGTGCTGCGCGGCAGGCCGAAACCGCCAGCGCTGGCGCCCACCACGGAAGCTGAGACGGCACCGACGATGTGTTGGCCTGCGGCGCGTTTCGGTTGCCAGACTTTCAGGAACAGCGTCAGGGAAATCAGGCTGGCCAGGGCCGAGGTGATGTCCGGCAGTTCCGGGCCGATGAAGTTCGACGTGAAATATTGGGTGATGGCAAAGCTCAAGCCGGCCACCAGTGCTGCCGGCCAGGTTTCGCGAACGCCGCGCAGGCCGTCCATCATGAACACCAGCCAGAACGGCACGAACAGCGACAGCAGCGGCAGTTGGCGGCCTGTCATGGCGCCGATCTTGAACGCGTCGATACCGGTGACTTGCCCGGCAACAATGATCGGAATCCCCAGGGCGCCGAAGGCAACCGGTGCGGTGTTGGCGATCAGGCACAGGCCGGCGGCATATAGCGGATTGAAGCCCAGTCCTACCAACAGTGCGGCGGTAATCGCGACCGGTGCACCGAAACCGGCGGCACCTTCCAGGAAGGCGCCGAAGCAGAAGCCGATCAGCAGCACTTGCAGGCGCTGGTCGTCGGTGATCGATAGCACCGAGCTGCGGATCACTTCGAACTGACCACTCTTGACCGTCAGTTTGTAGAGAAATACCGCTGCCACGATGATCCAGGCAATTGGCCACAGGCCGTAGGCGAAACCATAGCCGGCGGCGGCGAAAGCCATGTCGACCGGCATCTGGAAGGCGAAGATCGCCACGGCAATGGACAAGGCCAGCGTGATGCTGCCGGCCACGTGTCCTTTGAGTCGGAACACGGCCAATGCCAGGAAGAAAAACACGATGGGGATAACGGCCGCGAGCGCGGACACGCCGAGACTGCCGAGCGGAGAATAGAGCTGTTGCCAGGTTTGCATATGGGGTGGCCCCTAATTGTTGTTGGTCAGGCACTGGTCAGCGTTCTTGGATAATTGGTAATACCAATTTACAATCGCTGTTGGCTAGGGTAAAAGCGTTGTAGGCGGCGTGTCAATTTGCCGCTCTAAAACTTTTGTCGAATACGCGGTGCGCAAGCCATCTGGTCCGCTCGACCAAATGCTGTCTGGCAGGTGCTGAAGCAGCCCTGATAGGCCAGAATAGACACCCCGGCGAGCCGTCGGGATCGTGGAGAATTGAGTTATGGGGTTTGATCAAATTCGTCAGCGCCGTTTGTCTGACGATATTGTCGAGCAGCTCGAGGGGATGATTCTCGAGGGCACGCTGAAGGCGGGTGAGCGCTTGCCGGCCGAGCGTGCGCTGGCCGAGCAGTTCGGCGTGTCACGCCCTTCGTTGCGCGAAGCGATTCAGAAGCTGGCGGCCAAAGGCTTGCTGGTCAGTCGCCAGGGCGGTGGCAATTATGTGGTGGAGTCGCTGGGGTCAACCTTCAGCGATCCGCTGCTGCATCTGCTGGAAAGCAACCCTGAAGCGCAGCGCGATCTGCTGGAATTTCGTCACACGCTGGAAGCCTCCTGTGCCTATTACGCAGCCATGCGTGCTACGGACGTCGATCGCGAGCGATTGACCGCGGCTTTCAATGAATTGCAGGACTGCTATACGCGTCACGACGAGATAAGTCGGGCGGAAGAGGGCGCGGCGGATGCGAAATTCCACCTGGCTATTGCTGAGGCCAGTCACAACGCGGTGTTGCTGCACACCATTCGCGGGTTGTTCGATCTGCTCAAGCGTAACGTGGTGACCAACATCGGCGGGATGTACAAGCAACGCACGGAAACCCGCGACATGCTGATCACCCAGCACCGGGAGTTGTACCTGGCGATTATTGAAGGAAGGGCTGAGCAGGCGCGGGAAGTCTCCAGCCGACACATTTTGTATGTGCAGGAAGTGCTGGAAGAAGTGCGTCAGGAAGTACAGCGCATGGCCCGGGCGGAGCGGCGCAAGGGGATGTAGTCAATGATCGTTCCTACGCTCTGCGTGGGAATGCATCCCGTGACGCTCCGCGTCACAAAGCGGACGCAGAGCGTACATTGCTGCATTACCACGCGGAGCGTGGGAACGATCAGAGCGAGGAATTATTCTTCCTTGCCCTTGTTGCGCACCGCACGCTGCAACTCGCGACCGGCGTCGCGTTCGCGTTCGGTATCACGCTTGTCGTATTCCTTCTTGCCCTTGCCCAGAGCGATCTCGCACTTGACCATGTGCTTGCTCCAGTACCAGGACAGGCACACGCAGGCGTAACCTTTTTGCTGCACGGCCGTGGCCAGCTTTTCCAGCTCGCGCCGGTTGAGCAGCAATTTGCGGGTGCGGGTCGGATCAGCGATGACGTGGGTGCTGGCGGTCATCAGTGGCGTAATGTGGCTGCCGAGCAGCCAGGCTTCGCCATCCTTGAGCAAGACGTAACTGTCTACCAGTTGCAGCTTGCTTGCCCGCAGACTTTTTACTTCCCAGCCGGCCAGGACCAGACCAGCCTCGAACTTATGCTCGATGAAGTAATCGTGTCGCGCCTTTTTGTTTTGCGCGATGGTCCCTGTTGGGTGTTTCTTCTGTTTAGCCATAGGGGCGGCATTATAGGGAGTTGCAAGCGAGTCGGCTACGGTATCGCTACGTGCTTGAGCAGGTTGATTGAATCCCGGACAATGCGGCCTCTTTTTTGAACGCTTGGGCGTGATAACGATGTCGACAGACAAGGTTTCTGTCCACGGCAGTTGGGCTAGCCGCTGGGTCTTCATACTCGCCGCGACCGGTTCGGCCGTGGGCCTGGGTAGTATCTGGAAATTCCCGTACATGGTCGGTGTCTATGGCGGCGGCGCCTTCGTGCTGATGTTCCTGGCCTGTATCGCGCTGATCGGTGTGCCGGTCATGCTGGCCGAAACCCTGATCGGCCGTCGTGCACGTCAAAGCCCGGCCAACGCCTTGAAGGTATTGGCGCTGGAAGCCGGCCATTCGGGCAAATGGTCCTGGGGCGCATTCGCCGGGATGATCACGGCGTTGCTGATCCTGTCTTTCTATAGTGTGGTAGGCGGCTGGTCGCTGGATTACATCATCGACATGGGGCGTGGCGACTTCCAGGGTGCAACGCCTGATGAGGTCGGCGCTTATTTCGGCAATGTGATCGCTGATCCGTGGCGCCTGACACTTTGGCACACGATTTTCATGCTGCTGTCGGCCGTAGTAATCGCCAAGGGAGTGGTTGCGGGGCTGGAACGCAGCTTGCGAATCATGATGCCGCTGCTGTTTGTGATGGTGATTGTTCTGCTGGGTTACAGCATGACTACCGGGCATTTCATGGAAGGCGTGCATTTCATGTTCGACTTCCACCCGGAAAAAGTACTCGACGGCTTGCTGCCAGCCATGGGGCACGCGTTCTTTTCACTGAGCGTGGGCGTCGGTTCGATCATGATCTACGGCGCGTATATGCCAAAGAACTCGTCGATTTCCGGCACTATCGTCGGCGTGGCACTGCTCGATACTTTCGTTTCCCTGGTGGCCGGTCTGGCGTTGTTTCCGATTGTGTTCGCTGGCGGCCTGAACCCAAGCGAAGGCCCTGGCTTGATGTTCGTCAGCCTGCCCTTTGCGTTTGGTAACGTAGCGTTCGGCCAGTTGATGGGCGTAGTGTTCTTCGTGCTCGTAGCGATTGCAGCCTGGAGCTCCGCAATTTCCCTGCTTGAGCCGATGGTGGCTTACCTGGTTGAGCGCACGAAAGTCAGCCGCGCGTGGGTCACCTTCTGGCTGGCATTTATCTGCTGGTTTGTCGGTCTGGGCACGGTGTTTTCCTTCAATATCTGGAAGGAAGCCAAGTTTTTCGTGAACGAAGGCGGGATGTTCCACCTCTATCAATGGGGCGCGGCCGGTGGCCTGGACTTCTTTGGTGTGATCGATTTCTTCACCTCGCGAATCATGTTGCCACTTGGTGGTTTGTGTTTCGTGGTGTTTGCAGGCTGGGTGATGGGGCGTGAAGCGGTACGCGACGAATTGTCGATCCGCAGCCCCGTATTGTTCGCCCTGTCCCTGTTCTTGATGCGCTATGTGGCGCCCATCGGCATTCTCGTAGTATTTGCCGCCCAGCTGTGGAAGTGACGCTGACATGACGACACACATTCAACGTTCGGCCCTGCTGCCGTATCCGGCGCAAGCGCTGTATGACCTGGTCAACGACGTGGCGCGTTACCCGGAATTTCTGCCGTGGTGCTCATCGGCCGAAGTCCTGGAGAGTTCTCCCGAGCATATGCGCGCTAGCGTCGGCGTGGCCAAGGGTGGTCTCAGCCAGCATTTCGTAACGCGCAACACGCTGGTGCCCGGGCATTCGATCGAGATGAACCTCGAAGAAGGGCCGTTCAATCAATTGCATGGCGTCTGGGTGTTCAAGCCCTTGGGCGAGAAAGCCTGCAAGATCAGCCTGGACCTGTCGTTCGATTACGCCGGGCCGATTGTGCGCGCGACCCTGGGGCCGTTGTTCAATCAGGCGGCCAATACGCTGGTGGATGCTTTCTGCCAGCGCGCCAAGCAGATGCATGGTTGAGTCGATGATTGAGGTTGAAGTGGTGTTTGCCGCCGTAGATCGTCAAGTGCTCATGTCGGTAACTGTGCCGGCAGGAACGACCGTGCGGGCGGCTTTGCTCAAGTCAGGCATCGGCGAGGCGTTTTCCGAGCTGGATCTGGCCAGCTGTCCGGTGGGGATCTTCGGTAAAGTGATTGCTGATCCGGACAAACATCTTGTCCAGGCTGGAGATCGCATCGAGATATACCGTCCATTGCTGGCTGATCCGAAAGAAGTGCGTCGGTTGCGCGCAGCCAAGGCTGCTGAGGCCAAAACCCGGAATCAATGATTCGCTCAAATGCTGGACAATAAAAAACCCGGACATGCCGGGTTTTTTATTGCGTCGCAAATTATTGCGGCGAGGTTTCCAGAGGTTCTGGAGTCGGGACTGGAACGGTTTCTACACCGTCGACATCCTTCTGGATCTGGTCCAGCAACGAACCTGGCTTGACCGGTTTCTCCGGTTTCGGCGTCTCGGCGTTTTCTGCTGGTGCAGCAACTGTAGTGCCGCTGTCCTTGCCGAGAATGGCTTCGTCGCGGCTCACGCCTGGCATGAAATCGCCAGAGAGGCTGACAAGTTGGTCATTTGGGTTGAAGATAACGCTAATGCGTTCCTGTTGGCGTTCACCGCCACCCGGTTGCAGGCTGTACAGATAATCCCAGCGATCGGCATGGAACGTGTCGGTCAGCAGAGGGTTGCCCATGATAAACCGTACTTGCTTGCGGGTCATTCCCGGGCGTAACTGGTCTATCATGTCCTGCGTGACGACATTGCCCTGCTGGATGTCGATTTTGTAAACCCCGGGGAATGAACAACCGGCGAGTGCGAGCAGTCCCACAAAGGTGAAACTGGTTAGCAAGAGCTTGGTGTTTTGCATCGGTGGGCGACTTCCACTATCTTGGCTGGGACAACGTAAACGCCGATCATACCCGCATTAAGAGAAGCTGCGAAGCAGCATCGCGAGAAAGCTGACCATGGTTGAAAATAGCGAACTACGCAAAGCCGGCCTCAAAGTGACCCTTCCACGGGTCAAAATTCTGCAAATGCTCGATTCCGCCGAGCAACGCCACATGAGTGCCGAGGACGTCTACAAGGCGCTGATGGAGGCTGGTGAGGACGTCGGTCTGGCCACGGTTTACCGTGTCCTGACCCAGTTCGAGGCAGCTGGCCTTGTGGTGCGGCACAACTTCGACGGGGGCCATGCGGTCTTCGAGCTGGACGACGGCAAGCATCACGACCATATGGTCAACGTCGAGACCAGTGAAGTGATCGAGTTCTTCGACGAAGAAATCGAGCGACTGCAGAAAGCAATCGTCGACAAGTATGGCTTCGAGATGGTGGATCACAATCTCGTGCTGTACGTACGCAAGAAAAAGTAAGCATGTCGCGCGAATTTAAGGTTCGCGAAACGAGCGAAGGCGACCCCAGGGTCGCCTTCGTGCTTTCTATCGATCTTAAATTTTTGCGGTGACGACCATTTTCCTGGCGTGAGCCAGAGATTCCTTTGTAAGGTCGATGCCTCCCAGCATCCGCGCCACTTCTTCGACACGATCGTTCTTGCTCAACTTGGCGACGGCTGTGTGAGTGGCATCTTCGCCGCGCACTTTGTGTACGAATAGATGTTGATGTCCCTGTGCTGCTACTTGCGGCAAGTGAGTGACCGTCAATACCTGCCCGCGCTCCCCCAGTCGACGCAACAACTGGCCCACGATTTCGGCGGTTGGACCACCGATGCCCACGTCCACTTCGTCGAACACCAAAGTCGGTACGCGGGAGGTCTGCGCGGTGATCACTTGAATTGCCAGGCTGATCCGTGACAATTCGCCGCCGGATGCCACTTTTGCCAGCGCTTTCAACGGTTGGCCCGGGTTGGCACTCACCAGCAGCTCTACCTGCTCAAGGCCATTGGGTAGCAGTTCATCGCTACTGTTGGGGCGCAGCTCGATAGTGAAACGCCCACCAGGCATGCCCAGTCGCTGGATTTCATGCTCCACGGCGCTGGCAAGGCTGTTCGAGGCCTGATGGCGCAAATCGCTGAGCTCGCGGGCCTTTTCCTGATAATGACGGGCATAGGAGGCCAGTTCATCGCTCAATCGCTCGATGGATTCGTCATTGGCGTTCAGGGTTTCGATTTCATCCAGCAAGCGCTGCTGCATCTCGGCCACTTCGGTCGGCTGGATGCGGTGTTTGCGTGCCATGGTATAGATCGCATCAAGGCGTTCTTCGAGGTACTGAAGACGCGCTGGATCGGCGCCGAAGTTATCAAGGAAGCGGTTCAGTTCTCCCACGGCTTCTTCGACCTGGATCTGTGCGCTGGTCAGCAGGCTGCTGGCTTCGCCCAGGGCGCCAATCGAATTGTTGACGCTCGAAAGGCGATTGAGGCTGGCGGTAAGGGCGTTCAGCACATTCCCGGAATCACTTTCGCTGCATTGTTCGACCACTTGCCGGCAAATGCCCAGCAGGGTTTCGGCGTTGGTCAGGTTCTTGTGTTCCTGTTCCAGCTGCTCCAGCTCATTTTCGCCGAGGCCAAGGTTTTCCAGTTCTTCGAGTTGATAGCTGAGCAATTGATGGCGGGCGCGCTGCTCATCGCCGGAATTGGAAAGACGTTCCAGTTCCTGGCGGGTCTGGCGCCAGCGTTGGGCGGCCAGGTGTACCTGACGGGCAAGGTCCGTCGCACCCGCGTATTCATCGAGCAGGCGACGGTGCGTGTCGGTCTTTAGCAGGGATTGATGTTCATGCTGGCTGTGGATATCGATCAGCAGTTCACCCAGGGCCTTGAGGTCGCCGAGGGGGCAAGGCGTGCCGTTGATATAGCCGCGTGAGCGCCCTTCGGCGGTGATCACCCGGCGCAGGATGCACGGACCGTCGCTCTCCAGGTCGCGCTCGGCCAGCCAGGCGCTAGCTTCCGGGATATCGACCAGATCGAAGGTTGCCAGGATATCGGCCTTGTCGGCGCCGGGACGGACCACGCCGCTGTCGGCGCGATCGCCCAGGGTCAGGCCGAGGGCGTCGAGCATGATCGACTTGCCGGCGCCGGTTTCCCCAGTGATCACGCTCATCCCGCGATCGAGTTCGAGATCGAGATGTTCAACGATGGCGTAGTTATGTACGGACAGGTGCACCAGCATAAAGGCCGCTCCCAGGCTTTAGGTCTGGTTATTTATACAGTGTTTTGTTTCTGGCTGACAATGCCCTCCCTTAGCTCGATTTGCTTGATCCGACGAAATCCTTAGTGCGCCGGGGAATGACAATGCAGCTGTTTTTTGTAGGGTTAATAAATAGGCGCCCCTTGAAGCTGGATTTTGCGGCCCCATATAGCTGGGCAGAAGCGCGAGTTGAGCTCGCGGACGATATTGAAAGGAGAAATCTATGGCTGACGAACAGACAGTGGATACGCAAAATCTAGACGCCGATCAGGCTGCCCAGGATTCGGGTGAGGAACTGGTGGCTCGTATTCAAGTGCTCGAAGAGCAATTGGCTGGTGCTCATGATCAGGCTTTGCGTGTAGCAGCTGATCTGCAGAACGTCCGCCGTCGCGCCGAGCAGGATGTGGAAAAGGCTCACAAGTTCGCACTGGAGAAATTCGCTGGTGACTTGTTGCCGATCATCGACAGCCTGGAGCGTGGTCTGGAGTTGTCCAGCCCGGACGACGAAAGCATTCGTCCCATGCGCGAAGGCATCGAGCTGACCCTGAAAATGTTCCAGGACACCCTGAAGCGTTATCAGCTGGAAGCGATCGATCCGCATGGCGAACCGTTCAACGCCGTTCAGCATCAGGCAATGGCCATGCAGGAAAGCGCCGACGTCGAGCCGAACAGCGTGCTCAAGGTGTTCCAGAAGGGCTATCAGCTCAACGGTCGCCTGTTGCGCCCGGCCATGGTCGTGGTCAGCAAGGCGCCGGCACCAGTTTCGCCTTCGATTGACGAGCAGGCTTGAAATTAGCCGCAAGGCCCCCATTTAGAAGTCAAGCGTTTAAGTGCTACCGCAGTTAGCCACCACTGCTGCGGCAACCAAATCCAAAGTTTCGGGAGAGTGAACATGGGCAAAATTATCGGTATCGACCTGGGGACTACCAACTCCTGCGTCTCCGTGCTTGAAAACGGCGTAGCCAAAGTTATTGAAAACGCTGAAGGCACGCGTACCACGCCGTCGATCATTGCTTACGCCAACGATGGTGAAATCCTCGTTGGTCAATCGGCCAAGCGTCAGGCTGTGACCAATCCGCACAACACCCTGTATGCGGTGAAGCGTCTGATCGGTCGTAAGTTCGACGAAGAAGTCGTACAGAAAGACATCAAGATGGTCCCGTACAAAATCGCCAAGGCTGATAACGGCGATGCGTGGGTTGAAGTGAACGGCCAGAAAATGTCGCCGCCACAAATCTCGGCTGAAATTCTGAAGAAAATGAAGAAGACCGCCGAAGACTACCTCGGCGAGCCAGTGACCGAAGCGGTAATCACCGTTCCGGCCTACTTCAACGACAGCCAGCGTCAAGCCACCAAAGACGCCGGTCGCATCGCGGGCCTGGACGTAAAACGTATCATCAACGAACCAACCGCAGCCGCTCTGGCTTACGGTATGGACAAGGCGAAGGGCGATCACACCGTGATCGTTTACGACTTGGGCGGCGGTACTTTCGACGTTTCCGTGATCGAAATCGCTGAAGTCGATGGCGAGCACCAGTTCGAAGTTCTGGCCACCAACGGTGACACGTTCCTGGGCGGTGAAGACTTTGACATTCGTCTGATCGACTACCTCGTTGACGAATTCAAGAAAGAAAGCGGCATGAACCTTAAAGGTGACCCGCTGGCCATGCAGCGCCTGAAAGAAGCCGCTGAAAAAGCCAAGATCGAACTGTCTTCGAGCAATTCGACCGACGTGAACCTGCCGTACATCACTGCAGACGCCACCGGTCCTAAGCACTTGAACGTGAAAATCTCCCGCGCCAAGCTTGAAGCGCTGGTAGAAGACCTGGTTCAACGCACCATCGAACCTTGCCGCATCGCTCTGAAAGACTCCGGCATCGACATCGGCGCCATCAACGACGTGATCCTGGTCGGCGGTCAAACCCGTATGCCACTGGTTCAGAAGCTGGTGACCGAGTTCTTCGGTAAAGAAGCGCGTAAAGATGTGAACCCGGACGAAGCCGTTGCCATGGGTGCTGCTATCCAGGGCGCAGTATTGGCCGGTGACGTGAAAGACGTTCTGCTGCTGGACGTCAGCCCGCTGACCCTGGGTATCGAAACCATGGGCGGCGTGATGACCGCGCTGATCGAGAAAAACACCACGATTCCTACCAAGAAATCGCAAGTGTTCTCGACTGCCGACGACAACCAGGGCGCTGTGACCATTCACGTGCTGCAAGGTGAGCGTAAGCAAGCCGCTCAGAACAAGTCCTTGGGCAAGTTCGACCTGGCCGAGATTCCGCCAGCACCACGTGGCGTGCCACAAATTGAAGTGACCTTCGACATCGACGCCAACGGCATTCTGCACGTAGGCGCCAAAGACAAGGCTACCGGCAAGACTCAGTCGATCGTGATCAAGGCCAACTCCGGTCTGTCCGAGGAAGAGATTCAGCAGATGATTCGCGATGCTGAAGCCAACGTCGACGCAGATCGCCAGTTCGAAGAGCTGGCAACCGCTCGCAACCAGGGCGATGCGCTGGTTCACTCGACGCGCAAAATGGTTGCAGACGCTGGCGATAAAGTGACTGCTGAAGAGAAGACTGCAATCGAAGCTGCTGTTGTTGCGCTGGAAGCCGCTGTCAAAGGCGACGACAAGGCCGCGATCGAAGCCAAGGTTGAAGAGTTGTCGAAAGTCTCCGCTCCGGTGGCGCAGAAGATGTACGCCGAGCAGGCTCAACCTGCTGAAGGCGCTGCACCGCAAGGCGAATCGGCCGAGAAGGCTGACGACGTCGTCGACGCTGAGTTCGAAGAAGTCAAAGACCACAAGTAAGTTGTTGGTCGGCCGGTTGACTGCCTTTAGGCGGTGACTGGTAGGATGTCGCCGCGCGGGGGCTTGCTCCCGCGTTGGCGTGTCTGGAGTTAGCGAATTTTTACAGCATGCGACAAAGGCGGAGTGAGTGGCTTGTTCGTTAGAGCAAGTTCGGATGCCTGGGCGCCATATCCAAGGCGCTGCGACGACCCATAGCTCGCTATGGGGAGGAGCGGCAACGCAGGTTATGGTGTTCAGGCGCCGGAATTGCCTAACGAACAAGCCATTCAGTCCGCCCCAGTGTTGGCGGTATGGCCGGAAATGCTCCTGCTTTTCGAGCCGAAAGTACCGCAATGAATCAAAGACCAGGATCGTTGAATTGACGTGAGTTGGGTCCGGGCCTGTATTGGGGCTCAACGAGTTTGGCAAGGCTCAGGAGGGGTTTGCCGAACGTCCTTAAGAGTGCAAAGACTTATGGCAAAGCGTGACTATTACGAAGTGTTGGGTGTTGAGCGTGGCTCTAGCGAAGCAGACCTGAAAAAGGCCTACCGTCGCCTGGCGATGAAGCACCACCCGGACCGTAATCCTGATGACAAAGCGTCGGAAGATATGTTCAAGGAGGCCAACGAGGCCTACGAAGTCCTGTCCGATTCCAGCAAGCGCGCGGCGTACGACCAGTACGGTCATGCCGGTGTCGACCCAAGCATGGGTGGCGGCGGTGCCGGGTTTGGCGGTCAGAACTTCTCCGACATCTTTGGTGATGTCTTTAGCGACTTCTTTGGTGGCGGTCGCGGCGGTTCTCGTGGCGGCGCTCAGCGCGGTAGCGACCTGCGTTACACGCTGGAACTGAATCTGGAAGAAGCGGTGCGCGGTACAACCGTGAATATCCGTGTTCCGACATTGGTCAACTGCAAGCCGTGCGACGGTTCGGGTGCCAAGAAAGGCTCCTCGCCGATCACTTGCCCGACCTGTGGCGGTATCGGTCAAGTCCGTATGCAGCAGGGCTTTTTCTCGGTGCAGCAGACATGCCCGCGCTGCCATGGCCAGGGCAAGATCATTTCCGATCCGTGCGACTCGTGCGACGGTCAAGGTCGTGTCGAAGAGTACAAAACCCTCTCGGTGAAAGTGCCGGCCGGCGTCGATACCGGTGACCGCATTCGTCTGTCCGGCGAAGGCGAGGCGGGGGCCCAGGGTGGTCCGACTGGCGACCTGTACGTGGTGATCAACGTGCGTGAGCACGCGATCTTCCAGCGCGACGGCAAGCACCTGTTCTGCGAAGTGCCTATCAGCTTTGTCGATGCTGCGCTGGGTGGTGAGCTGGAGATTCCGACCCTTGATGGTCGGGTCAAACTGAAAATCCCTGAAGGGACGCAGACCGGCAAGCAGTTCCGTGTTCGCGGCAAGGGCGTTGCGCCAGTGCGCGGCGGCGGTGCTGGTGACTTGATGTGTCGTGTGGCGGTCGAAACCCCGGTCAACCTGGGTCGTCGTCAGCGCGAGTTGCTGGAAGAGTTCCGCAGTTCGCTGGCGGAAAACAACAGCCATTCGCCTAAAACCACGGGTTGGTTCGAAGGTGTGAAGCGCTTCTTCGGCGATTTGTAAGGAGTCGGCATGCGACGTATAGCTGTGATGGGCGCTGCCGGGCGCATGGGCAAGATTCTGGTCGAGGCGGTGCAGCAACGCGCGCCGCTGACCGGGCTGACGGCAGCCATCGTTCGTCCCGGCAGCACGCTGATTGGCGTGGACGCCGGTGAACTGGCCTCGCTGGGGCGTATCGGTGTTCCGTTGTCCGGCAATCTGGACGCGGTGGCTGATGAGTTCGACGTGCTGATCGACTTCACCCTTCCGGAAGTCATGCTGAAAAACCTCGCGTTCTGCCGTAAGGCGGGCAAGGCCATGGTGATCGGCACGACAGGGCTGGACGTCGCGCAGAAGCAGCTGCTGGCCGAGGCCGGCAAGGATATCCCGATCGTGTTCGCAGCCAATTTCAGTGTCGGTGTAAACCTGTCACTGAAGCTGCTCGACATGGCTGCTCGTGTGCTGGGTGATGAGGCGGATATCGAAATTATTGAGGCTCATCATCGGCACAAGATCGATGCGCCTTCAGGTACGGCTCTGCGCATGGGTGAAGTCATCGCAAGCGCCCTGGATCGTGATCTGCAGAAGGTTGCGGTATATGGTCGTGAAGGTCATACCGGTGTTCGCGAGCGTGAAACGATCGGCTTTGCCACTGTTCGCGGTGGTGATGTGGTCGGCGACCATACGGTGCTGTTCGCCTGTGAGGGTGAAAGGCTGGAGATCACGCATAAAGCGTCCAGTCGCATGACCTTCGCCAAGGGTGCGGTACGTGCCGCGTTGTGGTTGGACGGTCGTGAGCCAGGTCTTTATGACATGCAAGACGTCCTCGATCTGCGTTAAGATGCGCCCCGAATCGGGTTCAAAGAGAGTGTTTGAGCCCGGTTTTACTCCGCCAAGCGACGTCCTGTCGCATTCCTCGGCCTTTAAGGCTCATTGGCGGTAGACCAAAAAAGCCTTTTTCTGTAAGCTACAGCTTTAGTGTGTCCACTAAAAGCGCGCAGAATAATTCGGTGAAGAAGCGGGGTGACGTGTCCATACGTCACTCCGCTTTTTTACAACCTGCGATCGCCCTTTCAGGCTTTATTTACGGGAGGTCTTCTTGACTAAGCCAGCCATACTCGCCCTTGCTGATGGCAGCATTTTTCGCGGCGAAGCCATTGGAGCCGACGGTCAAACCGTTGGTGAGGTGGTGTTCAACACCGCCATGACCGGCTATCAGGAAATCCTTACCGATCCTTCCTACGCCCAACAGATCGTTACCCTGACTTACCCGCACATCGGCAACACCGGCACCACGCCGGAAGACGCCGAGTCCGACCGCGTCTGGTCCGCGGGCCTGGTTATCCGTGACCTGCCACTGGTTGCGAGTAACTGGCGTAACACGATGTCTCTGTCCGACTACCTGAAAGCCAACAACGTTGTGGCAATCGCCGGTATCGACACTCGCCGCCTGACGCGCATCCTGCGTGAAAAAGGCGCGCAGAACGGCTGCATCATGGCCGGTGACAACATTTCCGAAGAAGCCGCCATCGCCGCCGCTCAGGGTTTCCCTGGCCTCAAAGGCATGGACCTGGCGAAAGTCGTCAGCACCAAAGAGAAGTACGAGTGGCGCTCGACTGTCTGGGATTTGAAAACCGACAGCCACGCGACTATCGAAGCCTCCGAGCTGCCGTACCACGTGGTTGCCTACGACTACGGCGTCAAGCTGAACATCCTGCGCATGCTGGTCGAGCGCGGTTGCCGCGTGACCGTAGTGCCTGCACAGACGCCGGCTGCTGAAGCGCTGGCCTTGAAGCCGGACGGCGTGTTCCTGTCCAACGGCCCTGGTGACCCGGAGCCTTGCGACTACGCGATCCAGGCGATCAAGGATGTGCTGGAAACCGAAATTCCGGTCTTCGGTATCTGCCTTGGTCACCAACTGCTGGCCCTGGCCTCCGGTGCCAAGACCCTGAAAATGGGTCACGGCCACCACGGTGCCAACCACCCGGTCCAGGACCTGGATACCGGTGTGGTGATGATCACCAGCCAGAACCACGGTTTTGCGGTAGATGAAACGACCTTGCCAGCCAACGTTCGCGCGATCCACAAATCGCTGTTCGACGGCACCCTGCAAGGTATCGAACTTACCGACAAGAGCGCCTTCAGCTTCCAGGGTCACCCTGAAGCCAGCCCTGGCCCGAACGACGTAGCACCCCTGTTCGATCGCTTCATCAATGAAATGGCCAAGCGACGCTAATCGCTTGCCGTGATGTAGCAAAGCTTGAGGGCGGTCCCGACACCGGCGGCCCCCTCAAGACTTCAAAGATTGAACAAGACGGCTTGCCGACTGACCTGCGGATTTGAGTGACAAACCCATGCCAAAACGTACAGACATTAAAAGCATCCTGATTCTCGGCGCTGGCCCGATCGTGATCGGCCAGGCCTGCGAATTCGACTACTCCGGCGCCCAGGCCTGTAAAGCCCTGCGCGAGGAGGGTTACCGCGTCATCCTGGTGAACTCCAACCCAGCGACCATCATGACCGACCCGGACATGGCCGACGCGACCTACATCGAGCCGATCAAGTGGCAGACCGTTGCCAAGATCATCGAGAAAGAGCGTCCAGACGCGCTGCTGCCAACCATGGGTGGCCAGACCGCTCTGAACTGCGCACTGGACCTGGAGCGCGAAGGCGTTCTGGAGAAGTTCGGCGTAGAGATGATCGGCGCAAACGCTGACACCATCGACAAGGCAGAAGATCGTTCGCGCTTCGACAAGGCGATGAAATCCATCGGCCTGGACTGCCCGCGTTCGGGTATCGCCCACAGCATGGAAGAGGCCAACGCGGTCCTCGAGAAGCTTGGCTTCCCGTGCATCATCCGTCCGTCCTTCACCATGGGCGGCACCGGTGGCGGTATCGCTTACAACCGTGAAGAGTTCGAAGAAATCTGCGCCCGTGGTCTGGATCTGTCGCCGACCAAAGAGCTGCTGATCGACGAATCCCTGATCGGCTGGAAAGAATACGAAATGGAGGTTGTCCGCGATAAGAAGGACAACTGCATCATCGTTTGCTCGATCGAAAACTTTGACCCGATGGGCGTCCACACCGGTGACTCGATCACCGTTGCTCCGGCACAGACCCTGACGGACAAGGAATACCAGATCATGCGTAACGCCTCGTTGGCGGTACTGCGTGAGATCGGCGTGGAAACCGGCGGCTCCAACGTCCAGTTCGGCATCTGCCCGGAAACTGGTCGTATGGTCGTGATCGAGATGAACCCGCGTGTATCCCGTTCCTCGGCACTGGCCTCGAAAGCCACAGGTTTCCCGATTGCGCGTATCGCCGCCAAGCTGGCGATCGGCTACACCCTGGACGAGCTGCAGAACGAAATCACCGGCGGCGCTACTCCTGCGTCCTTCGAGCCGTCCATCGACTACGTCGTGACCAAGCTGCCACGCTTCGCCTTTGAGAAATTCCCGAAAGCCGACGCACGCCTGACCACTCAAATGAAGTCGGTCGGTGAAGTCATGGCCATCGGCCGGACCTTCCAGGAATCCCTGCAGAAAGCCCTGCGCGGCCTGGAAGTGGGCGTTTGCGGCCTGGACGAGAAGCTCGACCTGAGCAATCCGGAAAGCATGAGCATCCTCAAGCGCGAACTGACCGTGCCGGGTGCCGAGCGTATCTGGTACGTGGCTGATGCCTTCCGCGCCGGCCTGTCGGTCGAAGACATCTTCGGCATGAACATGATCGACCCGTGGTTCCTGGTGCAGATCGAAGATCTGATCAAGGAAGAAGAGAAGGTCAAGACCCTGGGTCTGGCCAGCATCGACCGCGACTTGATGTTCCGCCTCAAGCGCAAAGGCTTCTCCGACATGCGTCTGGCCAAGCTGCTGGGTGTGACCGAGAAGGCTCTGCGTCGCCACCGTCACAAGCTGGAGATCTTCCCGGTCTACAAGCGCGTTGATACCTGCGCGGCCGAGTTCGCCACCGACACCGCCTACATGTACTCGACTTACGAGGAAGAGTGCGAAGCTGCACCGACGGGCCGCGACAAGATCATGATCCTGGGCGGCGGTCCTAATCGCATCGGCCAAGGCATCGAGTTCGACTACTGCTGCGTGCACGCGGCACTGGCCCTGCGCGCCGACGGTTACGAGACCATCATGGTCAACTGCAACCCGGAAACCGTATCCACCGACTACGACACCTCCGATCGCCTGTACTTCGAGCCAGTGACCCTGGAAGACGTGCTGGAAATCTGCCGCGTCGAGAAGCCAAAAGGCGTGATCGTCCAGTACGGCGGCCAAACCCCGTTGAAACTGGCTCGCGCCCTGGAAGAAGCTGGCGTACCGATCATCGGCACCAGCCCTGATGCTATCGACCGTGCCGAAGACCGTGAGCGCTTCCAGCAAATGGTTGAGCGCCTGAACCTGCGTCAGCCGCCAAACGCCACCGTGCGCAGCGAAGACGAAGCAATTCGTGCCGCCGCCAAGATCGGTTACCCGCTGGTGGTTCGCCCGTCCTACGTACTGGGCGGCCGTGCGATGGAAATCGTCTACGAAGAAGAAGAGCTCAAGCGCTACCTGCGCGATGCGGTGAAAGTGTCCAACGACAGCCCGGTGCTGCTCGACCACTTCCTCAATTGCGCCATCGAAATGGACGTGGATGCAGTCTGCGACGGCACCGACGTGGTGATCGGCGCGATCATGCAGCACATCGAGCAGGCTGGCGTTCACTCCGGTGACTCCGCATGCTCCCTGCCGCCGTACTCGCTGCCTGCACACATCCAGGACGAGATGCGCGAACAGGTCAAGAAAATGGCCCTGGAACTGGGTGTTGTCGGCCTGATGAACGTTCAGTTGGCGCTGCAAGGCGAAGACATCTACGTCATCGAAGTCAACCCGCGCGCCTCCCGTACCGTACCGTTCGTGTCCAAGTGCATCGGTGTTTCCCTGGCAATGATCGCGGCTCGCGTGATGGCCGGTAAAACCCTGAAGGAAATCGGCTTCACCAAAGAAATCATTCCGAACTTCTACAGCGTGAAAGAGGCGGTGTTCCCATTCGCCAAATTCCCTGGCGTGGACCCGATCCTGGGCCCAGAGATGAAGTCCACCGGTGAAGTGATGGGCGTGGGCGACACCTTCGGCGAAGCGTTCGCCAAGGCCCAGATGGGTGCCAGCGAAGTGCTGCCGACCGGCGGAACTGCGTTCATCAGCGTGCGTGATGACGACAAGCCACTGGTTGCAGGCGTGGCGCGTGATCTGATCAACTTGGGTTTCGAAGTGGTCGCCACTGCCGGTACTGCCAAGCTGATCGAAGCCGCAGGCCTGAAAGTGCGTCGTGTGAACAAGGTGACCGAGGGGCGTCCGCACGTGGTCGACATGATCAAGAACGACGAAGTCACTCTGATCATCAACACCACCGAAGGCCGGCAGTCGATCGCTGACTCCTATTCCATTCGTCGTAATGCCTTGCAGCACAAGATTTACTGCACCACAACTATTGCTGCTGGCGAGGCTATTTGCGAAGCGCTGAAGTTCGGTCCCGAGAAGACCGTGCGCCGCTTGCAGGATCTACACGCAGGATTGAAGGCATGATCAAGTATCCAATGACCGTCAAGGGCGCGAAGGCCCTGGAAGAAGAACACGCTCACCTGACCAAGGTCGTCCGTCCGAAGCTCAGCCAGGACATCGGTACGGCCCGCGAGTTGGGTGACTTGAAAGAAAACGCCGAATACCACGCTGCTCGCGAGCAGCAAGGTATGGTTGAGGCGCGGATTCGTGACATTGAAGGCCGGATTCAGAATCAGGTCATCATTGATGTCACGACCATTCCTCACACCGGGAAAGTGATTTTCGGCACCACCGTTGAAATCGCCAATGTCGAGACTGACGAGCGCGTCACTTACCACATCGTGGGTGAGGATGAGGCTGACTTCAAACTCGGCAAGATTTCGGTCGGCTCGCCACTGGCTCGCGCCTTGATTGCCAAGGAAGAGGGTGATGTGGTTGCCGTGAAAACGCCTGGCGGCGTTATCGAGTACGAGATTGTCGAAGTTCGCCACATCTAAACGCAGGCGCCCGCTACGTGCGGGCGCCATGCTTTGGCAGCTCGCTCAGATGTTGTGGGTGGGTGGTCTGTGGCTGTTGCATATCGGTCTGCTGCCGGTGCTGGGCAAAATTGGCCTGGCGCCGCTGCTGATCGACGAAATTGCAGGCATGTTTGATGCGCTGATGGTGGGGTTCGCCGCAGCGTGTGTGATCTTCCAGGCTTTGGTGCTGGTTCAGGCCGAGGGCCTTGCCAGTCTATGGCGCGATACTCGCGGGCAACTGCTGCTGATGGCCCTGTATGCGTGTGCGATGTATGTCGCGGTGCGTATTGGCTGGCCGGATGCCGTGCGTTGGCAGGTGTTCAGCTATCTTGTTCTGGGTTTTTCCGGGCTGGTGCTGGTGTTGCAACCGGTGCCAGGGTGGGGTGGCAGGGTGCGCGAAGCACACCCTTGACCCTTGCCATCACTTGAAGCGATGGACGTTCGACAGCTGCTTGTTGACGCTGAAGTTCTTGCGGTAAATCAGTGCCATCTTGCCGATGACCTGAACCAGGTCCGCTTTGCCGACCTTGCACAGTTCTGCAATGTTCGCCAGGCGCGACTCGCGATCGAGGATGTTGAGCTTGATTTTAATCAGCTCGTGATCCGCCAACGCGCGTTCAAGTTCGGCTAACACACCTTCAGTCAAGCCGTTGTCAGCCACAGTCAAAACTGGTTTCAGATGGTGGCCAATGGATTTGTACTGTTTCTTCTGCTCTTGAGTGAGCGGCATAATCTGACCCCTGCGTCTGATCTTGTAAAAAGCGGCGGCCAGTTTACCCGAGCGAGTCCGGGACCGCCCAATTAATCACGACCCGTTTTATTTTCGAGGTGGCCTGTGGCCCGTTCCAAGACAAGCCTTAAGTGGCTGCAAAGACATGTCAATGATCCCTATGTGAAGCAGGCGCAGAAGGATGGTTACCGCTCGCGTGCGAGTTACAAGCTTCTGGAGGTCCAGGAGAAATACAAGCTGATCCGTCCGGGTATGAGCGTTGTCGACCTGGGTGCGGCGCCCGGCGGCTGGTCGCAGGTCACTAGTCGGCTGATCGGTGGTCAGGGGCGTCTGATCGCCTCGGACATCCTGGAAATGGACAGCATTCCGGACGTGACTTTCATCCAGGGTGACTTCACCCAGGACGAAGTGCTCGCTCAGATCCTTGAAGCCGTGGGTAATTCGCAGGTGGACCTTGTGATTTCCGATATGGCCCCCAATATGAGTGGTACGCCTGAGGTGGACATGCCAAAAGCCATGTTTCTATGTGAGCTGGCTCTTGATCTGGCGGCTCGGATACTCAAGCCGGGTGGTAATTTCGTGATCAAGGTGTTTCAGGGCGAAGGGTTTGATGCTTACGTGAAGGACGCTCGTCAGAAATTCGACAAGGTCCAGATGATCAAGCCGGACTCTTCCCGTGGCAGTTCCCGCGAGCAATACATGCTGGCTTGGGGCTACCGCGGCCGTAGTGAGTAAATCGAGGTTTTTTTGCGGGTCGATAGGTTTTTCGTATTTCGCCCCGTGAGCATTAGCGAATATTGTGTAGAAAGTGTTTCACAAAGGGTTACAGACGGCGCCTGCCAGAGCCGTAGGTAATGTAGTAAGTTAGGCCGGTGAATATCATGCGAAGCGCGCGCCATTAGCGGAGCTTGCTTCAGAGGGTAGTTAATTGAACGATATGGCAAAGAATCTGATCCTGTGGTTGATCATCGCGGCTGTCCTGGTGACAGTGATGAACAACTTCTCCAGCCCTAACGAGCCGCAGACCCTCAACTATTCCGATTTCATCCAGCAGGTCAAGGATGGAAAGGTCGAGCGCGTAGCGGTTGACGGCTACGTGATTACCGGCAAACGCAACGATGGCGACAGCTTCAAGACGATTCGTCCGGCAATCCAGGACAACGGGCTGATTGGCGACCTCGTGGACAACCATGTCGTAGTCGAAGGCAAGCAGCCTGAACAGCAAAGCATCTGGACTCAACTCCTGGTCGCTAGCTTCCCGATCCTGGTGATCATCGCCGTGTTCATGTTCTTCATGCGGCAGATGCAGGGCGGCGCCGGTGGCAAGGGCGGGCCAATGAGCTTCGGCAAGAGCAAGGCGCGTCTGCTCTCCGAAGATCAGGTGAAAACCACCTTGGGTGACGTTGCCGGTTGTGACGAAGCCAAGGAAGAGGTTGGTGAGCTGGTCGAGTTCCTGCGTGATCCGGGCAAATTCCAGCGTCTGGGCGGTCGTATTCCTCGCGGTGTGCTGATGGTGGGGCCTCCTGGTACCGGTAAAACCTTGCTGGCCAAGGCGATTGCCGGCGAAGCCAAAGTGCCGTTCTTCACCATTTCCGGTTCCGACTTCGTCGAAATGTTCGTCGGTGTCGGTGCCAGCCGTGTTCGCGACATGTTTGAACAGGCCAAGAAACACGCGCCATGCATCATCTTCATCGATGAAATCGACGCCGTCGGTCGCCACCGTGGCGCCGGCATGGGTGGCGGTCACGACGAGCGCGAGCAGACTCTCAACCAGTTGCTGGTAGAGATGGACGGCTTTGAAATGAATGACGGCATTATCGTCATCGCTGCAACCAACCGTCCAGACGTACTGGACCCTGCGTTGCTGCGTCCGGGCCGTTTCGACCGTCAGGTTGTCGTCGGTCTGCCGGATATCCGTGGTCGCGAGCAGATTCTCAAAGTCCACATGCGCAAAGTGCCAATGGGTGACGACGTCGCTCCGGCTGTGATCGCTCGTGGTACCCCTGGTTTCTCTGGTGCCGACCTGGCTAACCTGGTGAACGAAGCGTCATTGTTCGCGGCCCGGGCTGGCAAGCGCATCGTCGAAATGAAAGAGTTCGAGTTGGCCAAGGACAAGATCATGATGGGCGCCGAGCGCAAATCCATGGTCATGTCCGAGAAAGAGAAGCAGAACACCGCTTACCACGAGGCTGGCCACGCAATTGTTGGTCGTGTCGTGCCTGAGCATGATCCGGTCTACAAGGTGTCGATCATCCCGCGCGGTCGTGCGCTGGGGGTGACCATGTTCCTGCCGGAAGAAGATCGCTACAGCCTGTCCAAGCGTGCATTGATCAGTCAGATTTGCTCGTTGTACGGCGGTCGTATTGCTGAAGAAATGACCTTAGGCTTCGACGGCGTCACCACCGGTGCGTCAAACGACATCATGCGTGCCAGCCAGATTGCACGGAACATGGTAACCAAGTGGGGCTTGTCGGAAAAACTCGGCCCGTTGATGTACGCAGAAGAAGAGGGCGAGGTGTTCCTCGGTCGCGGCGGTGGCGGTCAGGGTGCAAGCTTCTCTGGTGAGACAGCCAAGTTGATCGACTCCGAAGTACGCAGCATCATTGATCAGTGCTACGGCACGGCCAAGCAGATCCTCACCGATAACCGTGACAAGCTCGACGCCATGGCTGATGCCTTGATGAAGTACGAAACGATCGACGCTGATCAGATCGACGACATCATGGCGGGTCGTACGCCTCGTGAGCCTCGCGACTGGTCAGGCGGCGGCGCCGGTAGCTCCGGAACGCCTCCGGTGGCACAGGATCCGCGTCCGGAAACACCGATCGGCGGTCCGGCTGCTGACGTTTAAGGTTTGAAATGACTTCTGTTCAGTCCTCGACCCGGTTGCCTTGCGGCAATCGGGTTCTTGATTTAGCCCTGACGCATGTCATGGGTATTCTCAATGTCACTCCCGACTCCTTCTCTGATGGCGGCCAATATAGCCAGCTCGATGCGGCCTTGCGTCATGCTGAGGCTATGGTGGCTGCTGGCGCGACATTGATTGATGTCGGTGGCGAATCGACCCGGCCAGGTGCCAGGGTGGTTTCACCTTTGGAAGAGCTTGAGCGCGTAGCTCCGGTCGTCGAGCGAATACACCGCGAGCTGGATGTCATTATCTCGGTCGACACTTCCACCCCGGCTGTGATGCGCGAAGCCGCACGACTTGGCGCAGGGTTGATCAATGACGTGCGTTCTCTGCGGCGCGATGGCGCTCTGGATGCGGCTGCGGCCACTGGCCTGCCCGTCTGTCTGATGCATATGCTCGGTGAGCCGGGCGACATGCAGGATAATCCGCAGTATCAGGACGTCACGAAAGAGGTGGGCGAGTTCCTCGCCGAGCGCATGGCTCAGTGTGCGTCGGTAGGAATTACAGCGGACCGGATCATCCTTGATCCGGGCTTTGGCTTCGCAAAAACCTTGCAGCACAATTTAAGCTTGTTCAAACATATGGAGGCCTTGCATGCCTTGGGGCGGCCCCTGTTGGTCGGGGTTTCGCGAAAGAGCATGATCGGTCAGGCTTTGAATCGCCCGGTTGGCGAGCGTCTATATGGCGGTCTGGCGCTTGCAGCGCTGGCTTCGGTCAAGGGCGCGCGTATATTGCGCGTCCATGATGTGGCTGAAACTGTCGATGTGGTGCGAATGATCGCTGCAGTGGAATCAGCCGAATAAGAATGATGGAGTACTTATGACTAAGAAATACTTTGGTACCGACGGCATTCGTGGTCGGGTCGGCGAATATCCGATTACTCCTGACTTCATGCTCAAGCTCGGCTGGGCTGCGGGCATGGCGTTCCGCAAAATGGGCGCCTGTAAGGTGTTGGTGGGCAAGGACACCCGGATTTCCGGATATATGTTCGAGTCTGCGCTCGAGGCCGGACTTACTTCGGCGGGTGCCGATGTCATGCTCTTGGGGCCGATGCCTACACCGGCCATCGCCTACTTGACGCGTACCTTCCAGGCCGAAGCGGGTATCGTCATCAGTGCCTCGCACAACCCTCACGATGACAATGGCATCAAGTTTTTCTCGGGGAAAGGCACCAAGCTTCCTGATGAAGTCGAACACATGATCGAAGAGTTGCTCGACACACCGATGACCGTGGTTGAGTCGAGCAAGATCGGCAAGGTATCGCGCATCAACGATGCTTCAGGTCGCTATATCGAATTCTGCAAAAGTAGCGTCCCTACAGGCACCAGTTTCGCGGGCTTGAAGATCGTGATCGACTGCGCTCACGGCGCGACCTACAAGGTGGCTCCGAGTGTATTCCGTGAGCTGGGAGCCGAAGTCGTTGTACTTTCTGCTCATCCTAATGGCCTGAACATCAACGAAAACTGCGGTTCGACCCATATGGAGCCGCTGCAAGCTGCCGTCTTGGCCGAGCATGCTGATTTGGGTATCGCCTTTGACGGTGATGGCGACCGCGTTCAGATGGTTGACCATACCGGTGCTGTCGTCGACGGTGATGAGTTGCTGTTCATCATTGCTCGCGACCTGCATGTGCAGGGCAAGTTGCAGGGCGGCGTGGTCGGTACGCTGATGAGTAACCTGGGGTTGGAATTGGCCCTGGCGGATCTGGCAATTCCTTTTGTGCGGGCCAATGTTGGCGACCGGTACGTAATCTCCGAGTTGCTGGAGCGCAATTGGCTGGTGGGTGGTGAAAACTCGGGGCACATTGTCTGCTTCAACCACACCACCACCGGTGACGCGATCATTGCTGCATTGCAGGTATTGATGGCGCTGAAGACTCGCTCCGAGGGGCTTGCGCAATCGCGTCAGGCGCTGCGCAAGTGTCCTCAGGTGCTGATCAATGTTCGATTCGGCGGCGGTGCGAGCCCTCTTGATCACCCGTTCGTCACAGAGGCAAGCGAGCGCGTTACCCAGGCCATGGCTGGTCGTGGGCGCGTGCTGCTGCGCAAGTCCGGGACGGAACCGCTGGTGCGGGTCATGGTCGAAGGCGAGGACGAAAAACAGGTTCGCGGCTATGCCGAAGAGCTGGCAAAACTGGTTACTGAAGTTTCTGCCTGATTTCGGCTTGCCAGCCATGATTGTGTTGGGTAACATCTGCGCCCACTTTGACCGACGAGGTACAGCATGCGTCGCCCTATGGTAGCTGGTAACTGGAAGATGCACGGTACCCGCGCCAGCGTCGCTGAGCTGATCAATGGCCTTCGTCATCTGGCCTTGCCGAGCGATGTTGATGTTGCGGTATTCCCGCCTTGCTTGCATATCAATCAAGTGATTGATGGCCTGGAAGGAAAGTCGATTTCGGTCGGCGCGCAGAATTCTGCGGTGGAATCCATGCAAGGTGCATTGACCGGTGAGGTTTCGCCGGCTCAGTTGGTGGATGCAGGTTGTTCCCTGGTGCTTGTCGGGCACTCCGAGCGCCGCCAGATAATGGGCGAGCAGGACGGAATGCTGATTCGCAAGTTCGCAGCGGCACAGGCTTGTGGCTTGATTCCAGTGTTGTGCGTAGGGGAAACCCTTGAAGAGCGCGAAGCTGGAAAAACTCTTGAGGTTGTCGGGCGTCAGCTAGGCAGTATCATAGAGGAGCTCGGTGTTGGTGCTTTTGCAAAGGCAGTAATCGCTTACGAGCCGGTCTGGGCCATTGGCACCGGACTGACTGCTTCGCCGCAACAAGCGCAGGATGTGCATGCAGCCATTCGCGCTCAGTTGGCGGCAGAGAATTCTGAGGTCGCACAAGGTGTGCGGCTTCTATACGGCGGCAGCGTGAAGGCGGCCAATGCGGTCGAACTGTTCGGCATGCCGGATATCGATGGGGGGCTCATTGGTGGGGCTTCCCTGAATGCAGATGAGTTCGGTGCGATTTGTCGCGCCGCGGGAAACTGAAAAAATGCTGGAAACAGTCGTAGTCGTTTTTCATCTGCTGGGTGCGTTGGGCGTAGTTGCTCTGGTATTGCTTCAGCAGGGTAAAGGTGCGGATGCTGGCGCGTCTTTCGGAGCAGGTGCTTCAAATACTGTGTTCGGAAGCCAAGGTTCCTCTACCTTTCTTAGTAAGTTTACTGCTATACTTGCCGCCGGTTTCTTCATAACCAGCTTAGGGTTAGGTTACTTTGCTAAAGAGAAGGCTCATGAGCTGACTCAAGTAGGTTTGCCAAATCCAGCAGTGTTGGAAGTTCCAAAGCAACAACCGGCTTCTGATGATGTACCGGTGCTTCAAGAGCAAAAGTCGGCTACTCCAGCGACTGACGTGCCTCCAGCTCAAGAGCAAAAGTAAGAAGGGTTTCAAACGTAGTATTGCCGAGGTGGTGGAATTGGTAGACACGCAACCTTGAGGTGGTTGTGCCCATAGGGTGTAGGGGTTCGAGTCCCCTTCTCGGTACCAATTATCAGGAGAGCCCGCAGTAGCGGGCTTTCTTGTAGGTGGAAGGTTACATTGACCCTGTCAGGGATCGGTCGTATACTTCCGCCCCAGCTTTGTCGCGGGGTGGAGCAGTCTGGTAGCTCGTCGGGCTCATAACCCGAAGGTCGTCGGTTCAAATCCGGCCCCCGCAACCAGTTTAAGGAGCCCCTTTTAAGGGGCTTTTTGTTAGCTGGACACTTTCAACGCCGCTGTTCGACGGCGTTTCAAGGATGGGCGTTTCGCCCATTTTTTTATTTTGCACAGCATGCACATACATGCACGAGGGGGTTCAGGTGTCGAGCAAGCTAGAAGAGTTGCAGGCCTTGCTGGCCCCGGTGGTCGTGGCCCTAGGCTATGAATGCTGGGGTATTGAGTTTTCGGCTCAAGGTCGCCACTCAATGTTGCGCGTTTATATCGATAAAGAGGGCGGTGTGCTGGTGGACGATTGTGCCATTGTCAGCCGTCAGATCAGTGGTGTTCTGGATGTTGAAGATCCAATCGCCGTTGAATACACCCTTGAAGTTTCCTCGCCTGGCATGGAACGCCCGCTGTTCACTATTGAGCAGTTTGCAAAATTTGCCGGTGAACAAGTGAAGATCAAGCTGCGCTCGCCTTTTGAAGGCCGACGCAACTTTCAGGGCCTTCTGCGCGGTGTAGAAGAGCAGGACGTCGTGGTGCAGGTAGAAGACCATGAGTTCCTGTTGCCGATCGATATGATCGACAAGGCCAACATTATTCCCAGTTTTGACTGAGACGCGGATCCCGCGGATCCAATGGCTTGCGAAAGGCGAGGCGTACGATGAGCAAAGAAGTACTGCTGGTTGTTGAGTCGGTATCCAATGAAAAGGGCGTACCGGCAAACGTAATTTTTGAAGCGTTGGAGCTGGCTCTGGCCACTGCTACCAAAAAACGTTTCGAGGACGAAGTCGATCTGCGTGTGGAAATCAATCGCCACACCGGTGCTTACGAGACATTCCGTCGCTGGACGGTCGTCGAAGAAGCAGACCTGGACGATCCGGCCATCGAAACCTGGCCGAGCAAGGTTGCCGAAACGCATCCTGGTGCTCAGGTTGGTGATGTAGTCGAAGAAAAGATCGAGTCCATTGAGTTCGGCCGCATCGCTGCACAGACTGCCAAGCAAGTCATCGTGCAGAAAGTTCGCGAAGCCGAGCGCGCTCAAGTCGTTGATGCCTATCGCGAGCGCCTGGGGGAGATCATCTCCGGCACCGTGAAGAAAGTGACCCGCGACAACGTGATCGTCGACCTGGGCAACAACGCCGAGGCGTTGCTGGCTCGTGAAGACATCATTTCTCGCGAAACCTTCCGGGTTGGCGTGCGTCTGCGTGCGCTGCTCAAGGAAATCCGCACCGAGAACCGCGGCCCGCAGCTGATCCTGTCGCGAACCGCGCCGGAAATGCTGATCGAGTTGTTCCGCATCGAAGTGCCGGAAATCGCTGAAGGCCTGATCGAAGTAATGGCGGCATCCCGTGACCCGGGTTCGCGCGCCAAGATCGCGGTCCGCTCCAAGGACAAACGCATCGACCCGCAAGGCGCTTGCATCGGTATGCGCGGTTCGCGCGTCCAGGCAGTGTCGGGTGAGTTGGGCGGTGAGCGTGTGGACATCGTCCTGTGGGACGACAACCCGGCTCAGTTTGTAATCAATGCAATGTCGCCGGCTGAAGTGGCGGCAATTATCGTTGACGAAGATGCCCATGCAATGGACATCGCCGTTGGCGCAGACAATCTGGCTCAGGCCATTGGTCGAGGTGGTCAGAACGTGCGTCTGGCTAGCCAGTTGACTGGCTGGACCCTGAACGTGATGACCGAATCGGACATCCAGGCTAAGCAGCAAGCAGAAACCGGCGACATCCTGCGCAACTTCATCGACGAGCTGGAAGTCGACGAAGACCTGGCACAGGTGCTGGTAGATGAAGGTTTCACGAGCCTGGAAGAGATTGCCTACGTACCGTTGGAAGAAATGCTCAACATCGACGGCTTTGACGAAGAAACCGTCAACGAGCTTCGCGCTCGCGCCAAGGATCGTTTGTTGACCAAAGCCATCGCTACTGAGGAAAAGCTGGCAGACGCCCATCCGGCCGAAGACCTGCTCTCGCTTGAGGGTATGGACAAGGATTTGGCGATGGAACTGGCGGTGCGCGGCGTAATTACCCGCGAAGACCTGGCCGAGCAGTCTATTGACGACCTGCTCGACATCGACGGCATTGACGATGATCGTGCCGGCAAGTTGATCATGGCCGCCCGAGCCCACTGGTTCGAGTAATTAGGCGCGGCCTGAGGAGAGAAGTGCATGACGCAAGTCACGGTGAAACAACTGGCCGATGAGGTCAAAACACCGGTAGAGCGCCTGTTGCAGCAGATGCGTGAGGCAGGTCTGCCGCACACCGCCGCCGAAGAACATGTGACTGACAGTGAGAAGCAATCTTTGCTGACTCACTTGAAAAGCAGCCACAAGGCGAAAGTGGAAGAACCACGCAAGATCACACTGCAGCGTAAAACCACCAGCACATTGCGTGTTGCTGGCAGCAAAAGCATCAGTGTTGAAGTACGTAAAAAGAAAGTTTTCGTACAGCGCAGCCCGGAAGAAATCGAAGCCGAGCGCAAACGCGAACTGGAAGAACGTCGCGCAGTAGAAAATGCTGCACGTCAGAAGGCTGAAGAAGAAGCCAAGCGTCGCGCCGAAGAAGACGCACGTCGCCAGCCTGCTGCTGCGCAATCCGCTACTAACGACGCCGTTGCAGCACCTGCTGCAGTTGCCGAGCCAGTACGTGAAAGCGCGCCGGTTGTGGCGGCTGCACCAGCGCCGTCTGCTGACGTTCGTAACAAGCAGAACGAACAGCGCCGTCCGGACAAACCACGTGCCGACGATAACAGTCGTCGTGGCAGTGGCGATGGTGAGCGCAAAAACGCTCCGCATCGTGCTTCGGTCAAAGAGAAAGCGCCTGCTCCACGCGTTGCCCCACGTACTACCGACGAAGAAAGCGATGGCTTCCGTCGTGGTGGTCGCGGCAAGGCCAAGCTGAAGAAACGCAACGCTCACGGTTTCCAGAGCCCAACCGGCCCTGTAGTGCGCGAAGTGAAGATCGGCGAGACCATCACTGTTGGCGATCTTGCCCAGCAGATGTCGGTCAAGGCTGCTGAAATCATCAAGTTCATGTTCAAACTGGGTACTCCAGCGACCATCAACCAGGTACTGGATCAGGAAACTGCCCAACTGGTTGCCGAAGAGCTGGGCCACAAAGTGACCCTGGTCAGCGACACCGCCCTGGAAGATTCCCTGGCCGAGTCCCTGAAGTTTGAAGGTGAAGCGTTCTCCCGTGCACCGGTTGTGACCGTAATGGGCCACGTCGACCACGGTAAGACCTCGCTGCTCGACTATATCCGTCGTGCCAAGGTAGCTGCTGGCGAAGCCGGCGGTATCACCCAGCACATCGGTGCGTACCACGTTGAAACCGAACGCGGCATGGTCACCTTCCTCGACACCCCTGGTCACGCCGCGTTTACCGCCATGCGTGCCCGTGGTGCCAAGGCGACCGACATCGTGATCCTGGTGGTTGCAGCGGACGACGGCGTAATGCCGCAGACCGTTGAAGCCGTTCAGCACGCCAAGGCCGCTGGTGTTCCACTGGTTGTTGCAGTGAACAAAATCGACAAGCCGGGCGCCGATCTCGATCGCATTCGTAGCGAACTGTCGGTTCACGGCGTGACTTCGGAAGAGTGGGGCGGCGACACCCCGTTCGTATCGGTTTCGGCGAAAGTCGGTACTGGCGTGGACGAGTTGCTCGAAGCTGTTCTGCTGCAGGCTGAAGTTCTGGAACTGAAAGCGACTCCTTCGGCTCCTGGCCGTGGCGTCGTGGTTGAATCGCGTCTCGACAAAGGTCGTGGCCCGGTTGCTACCGTTCTGGTTCAAGACGGTACCCTGCGCCAAGGCGACATGGTGCTGGTCGGTTCGAACTATGGCCGCGTGCGCGCCATGCTCGACGAGAACGGCAAGCCAATCAAGGAAGCCGGTCCTTCCATCCCTGTCGAGATTCTCGGCCTGGACGGTACCCCGGACGCTGGCGACGAGATGAGCGTAGTTGCTGACGAGAAGAAAGCCCGTGAAGTGGCTCTGTTCCGTCAAGGCAAGTTCCGCGAAGTCAAACTGGCCCGTGCTCACGCTGGCAAGCTTGAAAACATCTTCGAGAACATGGGTCAGGAAGAGAAGAAGACGCTCAACATCGTCCTCAAATCCGACGTCCGTGGTTCGCTGGAAGCGTTGAACGGTGCCTTGAACGGCCTGGGTAACGACGAAGTGCAAGTGCGTGTTGTCGGTGGCGGTGTCGGTGGTATCACCGAGTCCGACGCCAACCTGGCGCTGGCCTCCAACGCTGTACTGTTCGGCTTCAACGTGCGTGCCGATGCTGGCGCTCGCAAGATCGTCGAGCAGGAAGGTCTGGATATGCGTTACTACAACGTGATCTACGACATCATCGAAGACGTCAAGAAAGCCCTCACCGGTATGCTGGGCAGCGATGTTCGCGAGAACATCCTGGGTACCGCTGAAGTGCGTGACGTGTTCCGTTCGCCGAAGTTTGGCGCGATCGCCGGTTGCATGGTTATCGAAGGTGTTGTTCACCGTAACCGTCCAATCCGTGTACTGCGTGAAGACATCGTTATCTTCGAAGGCGAGCTGGAATCCCTGCGCCGCTTCAAGGATGACGCTTCCGAAGTACGTGCCGGCATGGAATGCGGTATCGGCGTGAAGAGCTACAACGACGTCAAAGTCGGTGACAAGATCGAAGTCTTCGAGAAGGTTCAGGTTGCTCGCAGCCTCTAACTCGCGCACTTCAAGGGCCACGATGAGCCGCCGCATGCAGATGCACGGCGCATCGTCAGGACTCTAAACGCAACGCCCGGTCTGGCTTTTGTCAGGCCGGGCGTTTGCCGCTTTCAGACCCTTCGGGTTTCACCGTGGGGCAGTAACAGGTAACAAGACATGGCAAAAGAATACAGCCGTACCCAACGTATCGGCGATCAGATGCAGCGTGAGCTGGCACAGCTGATCCGTCGTGAAGTCAAAGACCCGCGCGTCGGCCTGGTCACCATTACCGCTGTTGAAGTCAGCCGTGACGTCGGTCACGCCAAGATCTTCATCACGGTGATGGGGCAGGACAACGCCGAAGATATCGCGCAAAGCATCAAGGTGCTCAACTCCGCCGCCGGTTTCCTGCGCATGCAGTTGGCTCGCGAAATGAAGTTGCGCAGCGTTCCGCAGTTGCACTTCCACTACGACGAAAGCGTCGTGCGTGGTGCTCATCTGTCGGCATTGATCGAACGTGCGGTCGCTGAAGACAATCAGCATCCGGTTGCGGCAGAAGCCGAAGACACCAAGGAGTAATCGGTGGCTCAGGTCAAACGTATCCGTCGTAACGTCAGCGGCATCATCCTGCTCGACAAGCCTTTGGGGTTCACCTCCAATGCGGCGTTGCAGAAGGTTCGCTGGCTGCTGAACGCCGAGAAGGCCGGGCACACCGGCAGTCTCGACCCGCTGGCCACCGGCGTGTTGCCGTTGTGCTTCGGTGAGGCCACCAAGTTTTCGCAATACCTGCTCGATTCCGACAAGGGTTACGAAACCCTGGCGCAACTGGGCAAGACCACCACCACGGCCGATGCCGAAGGTGAAGTTTTGCTGGAGCGCCCGGTGACCGTTGGTCGCGCCGATGTCGAAGCGGTACTGCCGAAATTTCGTGGGCAAATCAGCCAGATACCGCCCATGTACTCGGCGCTCAAGCGTGATGGCCAGCCGTTGTACAAGCTGGCCCGGGCAGGTGAAGTAGTGGAGCGCGAACCGCGTTCTGTTACTATTACGCGCTTGGAATTACTGGCCTTTGAAGGTGATACTGCGCGGCTTGCGGTGGATTGCACCAAAGGTACCTATATCCGCACCCTGGTGGAGGATATCGGTGAGCAACTCGGTTGTGGCGCATACGTTGCTGAACTGCGACGTACCCAGGCCGGGCCTTTCACGCTGGCGCAGACAGTCACCCTGGAAGAGTTGGAAGCGGTACATGCCGAAGGCGGCAACGAAGCGGTCGATCGCTTTTTGATGCCCTCGGACAGCGGCCTGCTGGATTGGCCACTGTTGCAGTTCTCGGAGCACAGCTCGTTCTACTGGCTTAACGGCCAACCGGTACGAGCCCCGGATGCACCGAAGTTCGGCATGGTGCGGGTACAGGATCACAATGGCCGCTTCATCGGTATCGGTGAAGTGAGCGAAGACGGGCGCATCGCGCCACGTCGACTGATTCGGTCAGAATGACCGGACGAGGGTGGCTGTTAACAGGCACGGTCACTACTCATTTTTAGATACAGGGATTTGTCCCTGGCCTGTTGAAACTGTTTCTTTGAAACAGTTTCCTGATAAAAGGATTGCCTCATGGCTCTCGACGTTCAAGAAAAAGCTCAAATCGTAGCTGACTACCAGCAAGCTGTTGGTGACACTGGTTCGCCAGAAGTGCAAGTTGCACTGCTGACCCACAACATCAACAAGCTGCAAGGTCACTTCAAGGCCAACGGTAAAGATCACCACTCCCGTCGTGGTCTGATCCGCATGGTAAACCAGCGTCGTAAGCTGCTGGACTACCTGAAAGGCAAGGATCTGGGCCGTTACCAGGCTCTGATCGGTCGCCTGGGTCTGCGTCGCTAATAAGCGATTGCGCTAGAGGTTGGTTGGCTGTCGTACGTCAGTGGGTTTCCCGCTGGCGCATGGCAGGCTCCCAGCCTCAAGTTTTATCTGGATACCTGCTTTACCTGGACAATGACAGTCGGGCCGATTCCCGGCGTTGCCCAAGAATTTCGCAAGAAGACAAGTTCCCCAAGAGCCACAAAAGAAGGTAGGACACCGTGAACCCGGTAATCAAAAAATTCCAGTTCGGTCAGTCGACCGTTACCCTCGAGACTGGCCGTATCGCCCGTCAGGCCTCCGGCGCAGTATTGGTCACCGTTGACGACGACGTCAGCGTGTTGGTGACTGTGGTCGGCGCCAAGCAAGCCGATCCAGGCAAGGGCTTCTTCCCTCTGTCTGTTCACTACCAGGAAAAAACTTACGCTGCCGGTAAGATCCCTGGCGGTTTCTTCAAGCGTGAAGGCCGTCCTTCCGAGAAAGAAACCCTGACTTCCCGACTGATCGACCGTCCGATCCGTCCGCTGTTCCCAGAAGGCTTCATGAACGAAGTGCAGGTTGTCTGCACCGTCGTTTCCACCAGCAAGAAGACCGATCCGGACATCGCTGCGATGATCGGTACCTCGGCTGCGCTGGCCATCTCCGGCATTCCTTTCGATGGCCCGATCGGCGCTGCTCGCGTTGCATTCCACGAAAGCACCGGCTACCTGCTGAACCCGACTTACGAACAACTGAAAGCTTCGAGCCTGGACATGGTCGTTGCCGGTACTTCGGAAGCCGTGTTGATGGTTGAATCGGAAGCCAAAGAGCTGACCGAAGACCAGATGCTGGGCGCAGTACTGTTTGCTCACGACGAGTTCCAGGTGGTGATCAACGCCGTTAAAGAACTGGCCGCTGAAGCTGCCAAGCCGACCTGGACCTGGGCTCCACAGCCAGAAGCCACCGCACTGCTGGGCGCTATCCGTGCCGAGTTCGGCGAGGCGATCTCCCAGGCTTACACCATCACCATCAAGGCCGACCGTTACGCTCGTCTGGGCGAACTGAAAGACCTAGTGGTTGCCAAGCTGTCCGGCGAAGAAGGCCAACCGACTTCCGCTGAAGTCAAAGCGGCTTTCGGCGAAATCGAATACCGCACCGTTCGCGAAAACATCGTTAACGGCAAGCCACGTATCGACGGTCGCGACACCAAGACCGTACGTCCGCTGAACATCGAAGTCGGCGTTCTGCCGAAGACCCACGGTTCGGCTCTGTTCACCCGTGGCGAAACCCAGGCTCTGGTAGTTGCAACACTGGGCACCGCCCGTGACGCACAACTGCTGGATACCCTGGAAGGCGAGAAAAAAGACCCGTTCATGCTGCACTACAACTTCCCTCCGTTCTCGGTAGGTGAGTGTGGTCGCATGGGTGGCGCCGGTCGTCGCGAAATCGGTCACGGCCGTCTGGCTCGTCGTTCGGTTCAGGCCATGCTGCCTGCTGCCGACGTGTTCCCGTACACCATCCGTGTTGTGTCGGAAATCACCGAGTCCAACGGTTCGAGCTCCATGGCTTCGGTCTGCGGCGCTTCCCTGGCTCTGATGGATGCCGGCGTTCCGATGAAGGCACCGGTTGCCGGTATCGCCATGGGTCTGGTTAAAGAAGGCGAGAAATTCGCCGTCCTGACCGACATCCTGGGTGACGAAGACCACCTGGGCGACATGGACTTCAAAGTAGCCGGTACCGCCAAAGGTGTTACCGCGCTGCAGATGGACATCAAGATCAAAGGCATCACCGAAGAAATCATGGAGATCGCTCTGGGCCAAGCCCTGGAAGCGCGCCTGAACATCCTCGGTCAGATGAACCAGATCATTGGCCAGTCGCGTACCGAGCTGTCGGAAAACGCTCCGACCATGATCGCGATGAAAATCGACACCGACAAAATCCGTGATGTCATCGGTAAAGGCGGCGCGACCATTCGTGCGATCTGTGAAGAGACCAAGGCTTCGATCGACATCGAAGACGACGGCTCGATCAAGATCTTCGGCGAAACCAAGGAAGCGGCTGAAGCTGCACGTCAGCGCGTTCTGGGCATCACCGCAGAAGCTGAAATCGGCAAGATCTACGTTGGTAAGGTTGAGCGCATCGTCGACTTCGGCGCATTCGTCAACATCCTGCCGGGCAAGGACGGTCTGGTTCACATCTCGATGCTGAGCGACGCTCGCGTAGAAAAAGTGACCGACATCCTGAAAGAAGGCCAGGAAGTGGAAGTACTGGTACTGGACGTGGACAACCGCGGCCGTATCAAGCTGTCCATCAAAGACGTAGCAGCAGCCAAGGCTTCGGGCGTTTAATCACTCCCCACGCCTGACCGCTTCAACGTTGTAAAAAATGCCCCGCAGTGAAAGCTGCGGGGCATTTTTTTGCCTGCAGAAAAATGAGACGAGCCATGAAGTTGCCTGACCCCAAAGTCAGTGCTAGGTTTAGCCCACTGCCCGTGTAGCTCAGTTGGTAGAGCAGCGCACTCGTAACGCGAAGGTCGCAGGTTCGACTCCTGTCTCGGGCACGAGCGACACGTTGTTTTCAAATGATCCCGAATGGTTCTGAAGGCCAGACAAACCGGGCTTCAAACGGTTTTTTGCGTCAGAGAGATCCTTGATGATCCAGATCCATCTTCCATTCCCCAGATCAAAGAGAACGCCATGACCGTTAAAGAATTGACCCAAGAAGCCAGACACGAAAAAGCGCTGGAGAAGTATTTGGCGGAGTCGCCTCAGCTAGCCGAAGAGATCAAGGACTTGCCCGCTGACGATCAGAAAGACCAGATCCAGTGGGCGTTCGAGGATGAGGCAGAGTCCCAGGGCTTGCAGCCGTGGGAGCTGACGCTCAAGTACACCTCAACCCCTGAAGAGTTCGAGGCTGCGCGCCTTGTTCTGCACAAGGAGGCTGCCGAGGTGTTGGGTGTCGAGTGGGAAGAGTACTGCGAGATGAATAATCTGGTGGTCTGACAAAAACGCCAGCCTCACGAGGCTGGCGTTTTTCATTCACACAGGCGTTATCAAAGGCTCAGGCGCATCGACAGATCGACAGCTTTCACATCCTTGGTCATCGCACCAATCGAGATGTAATCCACCCCGGTTTCGGCGATCGGTAGCAGCGTGCTTTCGTTGATACCGCCGCTGGCCTCCAGTTTCGCCTGGCCTGCGTTCAGACGCACGGCTTCGCGCATGTCATCCAGACTCAGTTCATCGAGCATGATGATGTCGGCACCAGCCGCCAGGGCTTCCTTCAGCTCTTCCAGGCTTTCCACTTCGATCTCCACCGGTTTGCCCGGGGCAATCTTGTGCGCGGCCTTGATGGCCTCCGGGATGCCACCGCAGGCGGCAATATGGTTTTCCTTGATCAGGAAGGCGTCGTACAGGCCGATGCGGTGGTTGTGGCACCCGCCGCAGGTCACGGCGTATTTCTGCGCCAGACGCAGCCCCGGCAAGGTTTTGCGGGTGTCGAGCAACTTCACTTGAGTCTCGGCAACGTAATCCGCCAGGTACTGCGCGCGTGTGGCCACGCCAGACAGCAACTGCAGGAAGTTCAGTGCACTGCGTTCGCCCGTCAATAGCGAACGCGCCGGGCCCTCCAGGTGGAACAGCGCCTGATTGGGTTTCACCCGCTCGCCATCACGCACCTGCCAGTGCACCGCAACACGTGGGTCCAGCTGCCGAAACACGGCATCAACCCAGGCTGTGCCGCAGATGACGGCAGCGTCGCGGGTGATGATCGTGGCTTTGGCCAGGCGTTCGGCCGGGATCAGCTGTGCGGTGATGTCGCCGCTGCCGATGTCTTCGAGCAACGCACGGCGCACGTTGGCTTCGATTTCGGCGGTCAAATCGGCGAGACGTAGATTCGGCATAACGGACTCCACAAACAAAGTGGCCCGATTATAGGGCCATGGTGCTGGGCAACCCAAGGCATCAGAGGCGTTCCAATCGCTCTGAAACCTGCATTTGGTCGATTCGCCTGAGCAATCGGTACTAAGTCAGCGGCTGCCACGAGCGTCTATTTCAAAAGGAAACGCAGAGTCTGCTGGTAGAGGAGACATCTTTTGCAAGATAATCCGCCTTGCTTTTGACGTCATGGCTTTGACTTTGATTCGGATCGACGACTTCGAAGACTCACCGTTTCAGGAGGCTGAATGCACAACGACGGGAATGTAGTGCCTTTGCACAAGGTCGCTACCGACCAGGCGACTCACTCGCCGCTCGCCCGCCTGCCTGTGATTCTGCTTCAGGTTCGCGACAAAGCCGCTCAACAGCTCAGGCATGGTTTGCAGGAACTGTTCGATAACGCCGACGACACGCTGTTCGAAATGGCCGACCGGGCCCGCGATGACGTCGAACAGAACCTGTTCTTCGAAGCCATGCGCGACTTGCGCCTCAAGCGCAAAAACATCGAACGCGGCTTTCTCGAACAATTCTTCGAGGCATTTGTCTGTCTCACCCAGTACGACAGCACTCAATCTGCCTTGCCCCAGTCGTTGGCCTTCGATGCCTCGGTGGCACTGCCCGATGACGACGTGGAGCGCAGCGTGGCAGTGGAGGCGATGGTCAGCAAAGTGCTGAGCCGCGACGGTTTCACCCTGGGCCAATTGACCGCCCGTTTTAGCGCACTGTTGGGCCGGGAGCTGCTCGACCAGCACAATCCCATGGGGCCGGCGATGCTCTGCGAGTACTTTTTGCAGGCCGGGCGCAACCTGGGGGTGGAGATCAAGGTCAAGCTGATCATCCTCAAACTGTTCGACCGCTATGTGCTCAGGGATGCCAATCAGCTTTACGCCGAAGCCAATCAGTTGCTGCTCGCCACCGGTATTCTGCCTGAGCTCAAGCCTGCACCTGCGCGCCGGGTCAAGGAGTGTGCGGCGGCCGGCATTGATACTGAGCCGGCTCACGCCAACACTCGCGCCAGTGGCCCGCCGACCGACGACAGCGTGCAGGAAGTTTTCGCGGCGTTGCAGGAGTTGCTGCTTCACGTGCGTGGCAGTGTCGCGCCCACTCTTGAAGCCAGCGCCCAGACACAGCCGATTACCACCCGTGACCTGATGCGCCTGCTCTCGCACCTGCAGCAATACGTGCCGGCGCCGGAAGCCCAGGACGACTTCGATCTGCGAAACCAGCTCGAAGAGCTGCTAACCCGGGTCAGTGTTAAAAGTGGCAAGTCACGCGTGGTCGGGGTGGCCGACGAAGACGTGATCAACCTGATCGCCATGCTTTTCGAATGCATCCTCGATGACCGCAACCTGCCGGATTCGCTCAAGGCGTTGATCGGCCGTTTGCAGATACCGATGCTGAAAGTGGCGGTGCTCGACAAGAGCTTCTTCAGCCGCAGCAGTCACCCGGCCCGACGCCTGCTCAATGAAATCGCCACCGCCGCCATGGGCTGGGGGGAGTGCGATGACCATGAGCGCGGCAGTCTGTATCTGCGCATCGAGCAGGTGGTGCAACGGTTGCTCAACGATTTTGTCGATGATCCGGCGGTCTTCTCCGAAATGCTCGCGGATTTTCTCGCCTTCACCAGCGATGAACGCCGTCGCAGTGAGCTGCTCGAGCAACGCACTCGCGACGCCGAAGAAGGCCGCGCCAGGACTGAACTGGCCCGCCAGCGCGTCGAACAGGTGCTGAATCAGGCCTTGTTGGGCAAAGTATTGCCGCAGCGGGTGGTGGCATTTGTCCAGGAAGCGTGGAGCCAGGTGTTGCTGCTGACGTGCCTCAAGCACGGCGATCAGGCGGCCGAGTGGCACGCCGATGTGCAGACCATGGAGCAATTGATCTGGAGCGTGCAGCGTCATGATGAGCCCGATGCGAGCCAGCGCTTGTTGGCGCTGGTGCCTGGCTTGCTCAAGTCGTTGCGCGACGGGCTGAGCCGTTCGGCCTTCGATCCGTTCGCCACCAGCGAATTTTTCAGTGAGCTGGAAGCCTTGCACGTTCAGCTGTTCGAACGTCCAGGGCCAAAGCTTGCACAGTCTGTCGATACGCCGGTGATGGTCGAAGTGCAGCAGGAAGTCGTCCTGCGAACCGCCGACGAAGGGCCGGTCGATACGGCGTCAGTGCGCTTGCCGGAAGATGATGCCGGCCTGCTTCAGGTCGATCAACTGCGGTTGGGGGGCTGGGTCGAGTTTCAGGAAGACGAGGAAAACACCCTTCGCTGCAAACTGGCGGCGATCATTGAAGCCACCGGCAAATACATTTTCGTCAACCGCACCGGGATGAAAGTGCTGGAACGCAGCCGCACCGGCCTGGCGCTTGAATTCCGCCGTGGCGCGGTGCGCGCACTGGACGACACTTTGCTGTTCGACCGGGCGCTGGAGTCGGTGATCGGCAACCTGCGGCGCCTCAATCACGGCAAGTGATCGCGCCCGGAGGTTCTATCGCGGCATACTGGGCGCCTACACAGTCGTCGTTGAAGGAACCTGTATGCAGTTGGACCCCGCGAGCGGTTGGTGTCAGGGCGTAGATATTTGCCCCTCGCCCAACTTCAATGCGCGCCCCTCGGACGAAATTTCCCTGCTGGTGATCCACAACATCAGCCTGCCGCCTGCGCAATTCGCCACCGGCAAGGTGCAGGCGTTTTTCCAGAATCGTCTGGATGTCACGGAACATCCCTACTTTGAAGGGATCGCCGACCTGCGTGTATCTGCGCACTTTCTGATCGAACGTGACGGCACCGTCACTCAGTTTGTCTCTTGTCTTGAGCGTGCCTGGCATGCCGGCGTCTCGAGTTTCGAAGGACGGGAAACCTGTAACGATTTTTCCGTGGGCATTGAACTTGAAGGCACGGATGATCTGCCGTTCACCGATGCCCAGTATCAAGCGTTGACGACCCTGACCCGGCAGCTGCAAAGCACGTTCACGGCCATCACCGCAGAGCGCATTTGCGGGCATAGCGACATTGCACCGGGGCGTAAAACCGATCCCGGGCCTGCATTCGACTGGGCACGCTATCGCGCCGCCCTGGCAAAAGAGGAACAACAATGAGTTTTCTGGTGTTGCTGTTGGCGGTCTGGATCGAGAAATTCTCGGCCCTGCGTCATCGGATTCAGCGCGATGGTGGATGGGTTCGCGAGCTGAACAAGCTTGAGGTCAGTCCGCGTCTGGCGAAAAGTCCGTGGCTGATCCTGGTGATACTGGTGTTGTTGCCAGTGGCATTGCTGGGTTTGCTGCTACTGGTTCTGGACCCGGTGGCTTACGGTCTGCTGGCGTTGCCGGTGCACCTGCTGGTGGTGATTTACAGTCTGGGCCGGGGTGATCTGCTGGCCGGTCTGGGGCCGTTTCGCGATGCCTGGCGCCGGGAAGACCTGCAAGCGGCCGCTCATGTAGCGGACCGTGATGTGGGTATCTGCGCCGATAGCGGCGAACAATTGCTGGAACGGGTCGAAGGGCATTTGCTGTGGGAGGCTTATCAGAGCTTTTTCGCGGTGATTTTCTGGTACTTCCTGCTGGGACCGGTCGCAGCCCTGAGCTATCGACTGCTGGCCCTGGCCGAAGAACATGGGCAGACCCCGGCCGTGTTCGAGCGCGCCGCAAAACTGCGTCATGCGTTCGACTGGGTGCCGGTGCGTCTGTTGGCGGCGAGTTTTGCGTTGGTCGGCAACTTTGTCGCAGTCGGCCGGGTAATGTTGAACGAGCTGCTGAATTGGAACATCAGCGCCGCCCAATTGATCGAGAAGGTCGGCTTGGTGGCCGGTGAAATTCCGGCGCCAATGGTCGGGCCTGACGGCATCAACAGCCTCGACCGGATCTGGGAACTGCTGCTGCGCGCGGCAGTGCTCTGGTACGCCGGTTTCGCGCTGTGGACCGTTCTTGCTTAGTTCTGGAGTGGACTCCGTTGTGGTGAGGGGGCTTGCCCCCGTTGGGTCGCGAAGCGGCCCCTAGCATTTTTCCAGTCAAACTGTGCAATCAGGTTCTGCGACTGCTTCGCAGCCGAACGGGGGCAAGCCCCCTCGCCACAGGGGTATCTATCGTCCTAAGTGTGCATCTCGCCGTTAACCTTAAGTTACAAAACATCCCGCCGATTTAAGCTATACAGAGACAGCGCCGAATAGTGGCTATCTGCTCTCGACCTGCGCCTGCCAATAAAAATAAGAAATCGAAGGGAGACTTCATAGTGAAGAGCTTGCTCTATCCCGCCGTCGCGCTGATGAACCGCCTGAGCTTTGGCATGAAGTTCAGCCTGATCAGCGTGCTGTTCCTTGTGCCGATGCTGGTGACCAACTTCTATCTGGTGCGCGATTCTTATCGAGAATTCCAGGGCACCCGGGTCGAGCTGCAGAGCCTTGACCTGTTGGGCAGCAGCCTGACGTTGCGGCGCGATCTGGAAACCCTGAACAACCTGGTGCAGATCAACGTCACCCTTGGTCAGTCCGGCAAGGCCGGCAATGTCGAGTCGCAGATCAGTACCCTGGGACAAAATGTCCTGACCCGTTTGCAAGGGCTGACGGCGATGACCACGGACCCCGAGCAGATCACGGTTTTCGATGGCAAGCGCGATGAGATGATCGCCGCGTTCAAGGCCCAGCAAGCGGAAAGCTCCCTGCAAAGCAAAAGTGCGATGATCGGCAAGTTGCTCGGCAACGCCCAAATTTTCAGCCAGGTCATCGCCAGTCAGGCCGGCCTCAGCCGCGACACCCAGAGCGACATGCGCCAGCTCAGCGAACTCATTACCAATGTCACGCCACCGATCACCCAGATTCTCGGCGAAGGCCGGGCGATGGGCTCTTTTTCGCTGGGGCAGGGGTTTCTCAACTCGGCATCGAGTACCCGTTTTGATGAGTTACTGGCGCAGATCGAAAAACTGCAGGCCGAATATGCCCTGAAGTTGCAGGACGCGCTGGGCTCCAGCAAAGCGGCACGCGAAACCCTGGCGGCTCAGGCCGAAAACAGCAAGGCATCGCTGAAAAAGGCCAGTGAACTGTTCGAAGAACAGGTAGTGATGGCCGACACGCTGGATGCGCCGTGGCAGGGCTTTTACGATCAGGTCACGGGCCTGATGGACCAGACCTACCAACTCAATGAAGCCACCCTGAAGTTTCTCGGCACCCAGTTGCAACAGCGACTGGAGCAGAACCGCACTCACATGGTCTTGCAGACCGTGGCCTTGTCGGTGGTGTTTGTGCTGATTTTTTACCTTTACGGCGGCTTCTACGCCTCGACCCGCACCACCCTCAAGCGTCTTGGCGCGGTGATGGACAAAGTCGCGGCCGGCGACATGACGGTGACCTTCAGCGCCAACAGCCGCGATGAACTGGGCGAGCTGGGCGAGGTGTTCAACGGCACCGTGAAGAAAATCCATGACCTGATCGAGCGAGTTGGCCAGACCGTCAGTGAGGTCGAGCGCCAGGCCGGGCAGGTGGAGAACGTTTCTGCCCAGAGCAACCAGGCGGTGGCGGGGCAGCGCACGCAGATCGAGCAGGTCGCCACGGCCATGAACCAGATGTCCGCCACCTCCCTGGAGGTTGCACGCAGTGCCGCGGCAGCGGTCAGCAGCGCTCATAGCGTCAACGATGAGACCATCAGCGGGCGTGGGCTGGTGGAGTCCCAGCAGGGCAGCATCGCGGCACTGGCCAGCGAGATCGACCAGTCGGTGCTGGTGATCAATCAACTGGCCAGCGATAGCCAGTCCATCAGCCGCGTGCTGGAGGTGATCAAGAGCATCGCCGAACAGACCAATCTATTGGCGCTCAACGCGGCCATCGAAGCCGCTCGGGCTGGTGAGCAGGGTCGTGGTTTTGCGGTGGTGGCGGATGAGGTCCGGACCCTGGCCAAGCGCACCCAGCAATCGACCGAGGAAATCGAGCAGATGATCGCCAAGCTGCACAGCGGAGTCGGCGCGGCGGTGAAGGCGATGGGGACCAGTCATCAGATGGCCAACGGCACGGTGGGGCAGTCGGAAAAGGTTCAGCAAGCGCTGGAAAACATCCTCGGTGCGGTCGGCATGATCGTCGATCAGAACCAGCAGATCGCCGCCGCGGTAGAGCAGCAGACCGCCGTGGCTCATGACATCGACCAGAATATTGTCGAAATCAACCGCGCCGGTGAGCGTACTGCCGAAGGCGCACACCAGACCGAGGATGCCAGTCGCGCATTGTCGGCTCAGGTGGTGGAATTGAAACAGCTGATCAGTGCGTTCCGGGTTTAAGCAGGATCGTTCCCACGCTCTGCGTGGGAATGCAGCCCGGGACGCTCCGCGTCCCAAAAGTCGTGACGCAGAGCGTCACAGGAGGCGTTACCACGCAGAGCGTGGGAACGATCGGTGACTAACGCCAGTTGAACAGTTCACAGGCATTTGCAGTGCTGGCGACAGCCAGTTGTTCAGGCGTGATCGCCATGATCCCGGCCAGTGCCGTACAGATCGCCGGCAGATGAGCCGGACTATTCCGTTGACCGGGGAACATGGCGGGCGCCATGTCCGGCGAGTCGGTTTCCAGGACCACTGATTCAAGCGGCAGTTCGGCCAGCACACGATGCATGCGCAAGGCCTGAGGCCAAGTCGCGGCACCACCCAGACCCAGTTTGAAACCAAGCTTGATGTACTCGCGGGCCTCTTCCTTGCTGCCGGCGAAGGCATGAATGATCCCCGCGCGTTTCAAGCGAAACCGCTTGAGCGTGGCAATCACCGCCGCGTGGCTGCGTCGCACATGAATCAGCGCGGGAAGATTGAAGTCCGCCGCCAGTTGCAGCTGCGCATCGAACAGTACCTGTTGGCGTTCACGGTCCAGGGTTTCGATAAAGTAATCCAGACCGATCTCGCCCACCGCGCACAACTGCCGATGACCCGCCAACCGGGTCAGCCAACCACCCAGTTCGTGTAAGTCTTCAGGGCGATGATCATCCAGATACACCGGATGCAAACCGAACGCCGCATACAGGTCGGGATCGCTTTGCACCAGGTCCCAGACCCGCTGCCAATTGCCCTGATAAACCCCCAGCACCACCATCCGCCGCACTCCGAGGGCGCGGCTCTCGGCCAACACCGCCGCGCGATCCTCGTCGAAGTCCGGAAAGTCCAGATGAGTGTGGCTGTCGATCAGCTCCACGGTTCAGTCCTGGCGAATACGCTGCTTGAAGGTCCGCGCGATGGCCTGCACGCCGGGTTGGTAATCCGATTGCTCGATGGCGGCCAGGGCCAGTTCCAGCGCCTTGTCGGCGATGAGCTGATGTTGCTGGGCCATGGCGTTGACCGGCAGCGGCAGGAAATCCAGCAACTGCGTGTCGCCGAAGGTGCCGAGGCGCAACGGGCGGGTTTTGAGCGGGAAGTCGTGCAAGGCATCGAATACGCCCTGAAGCAGCACGTAGGACGTGGTCACCAGCGCATCCGGCAAATGGCCCAGACGCTGTAGCAGTTCTTCCATCAACTGTTTGCCGCACTCACGGCTGAACGACTCGCCGTGCTCGATCAGCACCTCGCCTTTGAACCCGTTCAACGCTCCTTTGAAACCGGCCGCCCGCTCCTGGCTGATGCTCAGTTCGGGGCGTGCGCCAATCAGTGCGATCTGCTTGGGCAACGGGGCCAGTAGACTGCGGGTCAGTTGCAGGCTGGCCTCGCGGTCATCACTGATCACCGAGCAGAAATGCTCAGGTTCCATGACCCGGTCGATCGCGATGATCGGAATGCCCTTGGCCTGCAACTGGCGGTAGCTGTCATCGCCGGCCGGCAGGCAACTGGCAACGATCAATGCATCGCAGCGCCGGGCCCGGAACAGTTTGAGCAATTGTCGTTCGCTGTCCGGCGCATCGTCGGAACTGGCGATCAGCAGCTGATAGCCGCGAGCCCGGGCGCCTTGTTCCAGCAGTTTGGCGATGCGCGCGTAACTGGGGTTTTCCAGGTCCGGCAGAATGAAACCCAAGGTGCGGGTGTGCCGACTGCGCAACCCGGCGGCCTGCGGATTGGGCGTAAAGCCATGTTCTTCAACGACCGCGCGTACGCGTTCGACGGTGGCACTGCTGATACGTTGTTGTTCTGCCTTGCCATTGATGACGTAGCTGGCGGTGGTTACGGACACACCGGCCAACTGGGCGATATCACTGAGTTTCAACCCGGTTTTTCCTTGTTTTTTCGAGCTTGCCTCGACATTTTCGCCAATCCTACCCGATTAAGGCAGACGACCATCGTCGCGACGCATCCGACAATTGGACTTCAAGGATGAGACATAATCGAGTAACGTGCCAATCATTCTAGATTAAACGTTTCAGCAAGCGTATTTTCTACGTTATGGGCTTCTTTGCCGGTTCTGCCGCGAAACCGCCAAAAGTGATGACCAAGAGCCTAAGCTGAATCATTCAAAACAATACCTGGCGTCACAAGACGCCAAAAAGGAGAAAGCATGCTCGAGCTCACTATAGAGCAGATATCCATGGGCCAATCGGCTGTGGATAAGTCCGCAGCGTTGCACCTGCTGGCGCAGCATCTGGTCACCGATGGTCTGGTGGCCGAGGGTTACCTCGCCGGGTTGCAGGCGCGCGAGGCCCAGGGCTCGACCTTTCTCGGTCAAGGTATTGCCATCCCTCACGGTACGCCGGAAACCCGCGATCTGGTGTTTTCCACCGGCGTGCGGCTGATGCAGTTCCCTGAAGGCGTGGACTGGGGCGACGGTCAGATCGTCTACCTGGCGATCGGTATTGCGGCCAAATCCGATGAACACCTGCGCTTGCTGCAACTGCTGACCCGCGCCCTCGGCGAAACCGACCTGGGCCAGGCGCTACGCCGCGCCAGTTCCGCCGAAGCCTTGTTGAAACTGCTGCAAGGCGCGCCGCAAGAACTGGCGCTGGATGCCCAGATGATCGGCCTCGGTGTGTCCGCCGACGACTTCGAAGAGCTGGTCTGGCGCGGTGCACGTTTGCTGCGTCAGGCCGATTGTGTAAGCAACGGTTTCTCCGCCGTGTTGCAGCAGGTCGATGCGTTGCCGCTGGGCGATGGCTTGTGGTGGTTGCACAGCGAGCAAACGGTCAAGCGTCCGGGCCTGGCCTTCGTCACGCCGGACAAACCGATGCGTTACCTTGGTCAGCCGCTCAGCGGTCTGTTCTGCCTGGCCAGCCTCGGTGAAGCCCACCAAGCCTTGCTCGAACGCCTGTGTGCGTTGCTGATCGAAGGTCGCGGCCACGAACTGGGCCGCGCCACCAGCAGCCGTAAAGTCCTTGAAGTCCTGGGCGGTGAACTGCCAGCCGATTGGCCGAGCGCTCGCATCGCCCTGGCCAACGCCCACGGCTTGCACGCGCGTCCGGCGAAGATCCTCGCGCAACTGGCGAAAAGCTTTGAAGGTGAAATCCGCGTACGCATCGTCGATGGCCAGGATAGCGCGGTGTCGGTGAAGAGCTTGAGCAAACTGCTCAGCCTCGGCGCCCGTCGCGGTCAGGTGCTGGAATTTGTTGCCGAGCCGAGCATCGCCGCCGATGCCTTGCCAGCCTTGCTGGCCGCCATCGAAGAAGGCCTCGGTGAAGAAGTCGAGCCGTTGCCAGCCGTCAGCCAGCAGCGCGAAGTGATCGCCGATATAGCCGAGGTAATCCTCGCGCCAGCCTCCGGCAGCCTGATCCAGGCCATCGCCGCCGCACCGGGCATCGCCATCGGCCCGGCGCACATTCAAGTGCTGCAAACCATTGATTACCCGCTGCGCGGCGAGTCTGCTGCGATTGAGCGCGAGCGTCTCCAGCAGGCGTTGGCGGACGTACGTCGCGACATCGAAGGCCTGATCGAACGCAGCAAATCCAAGGCCATTCGCGAGATTTTCATCACTCACCAGGAAATGCTCGACGACCCGGAATTGACCGATGAAGTCGACACCCGTCTCAAGCAGGGCGAAAGCGCTGAAGCGGCGTGGATGGCGGTGATTGAAGCAGCGGCCAAACAACAGGAATCGCTGCAGGACGCCTTGCTCGCCGAACGCGCCGCCGACTTGCGTGATATCGGCCGTCGAGTGCTCGCGCAACTCAGTGGCGTCGAAACCCCGAGCGAACCTGAGCAACCGTACATTCTGGTGATGGATGAAGTCGGCCCGTCCGATGTCGCCCGCCTTGATCCGGCCCGTGTCGCCGGCATCCTCACCGCCCGTGGCGGTGCTACCGCGCACAGTGCGATTGTCGCCCGAGCCCTCGGTATTCCGGCGCTGGTCGGCGCCGGCCCGGCCGTGTTGCTGCTGGCGCCGGGCACGCCGTTACTGATTGATGGTCAACGCGGTCGCCTGCACGTGGACGCCGACGCGGCGACCTTGCAGCGCGCCACCGAAGAGCGCGACACCCGCGAGCAACGTTTGAAAGCGGCCGCCGAACAACGTCATCAACCGGCACTGACCACTGACGGTCATGCGGTCGAAGTGTTCGCCAACATTGGCGAAAGCGCGGGCGTGACCAGCGCGGTGGAGCAGGGTGCCGAAGGCATTGGCCTGCTGCGCACCGAATTGATTTTCATGGCCCACTCGCAAGCGCCGGACGAGGCCACCCAGGAAGTCGAATACCGTCGCGTCCTCGATGGCCTGGCCGGTCGGCCGCTGGTGGTGCGCACCCTCGACGTTGGCGGTGACAAACCGCTGCCGTATTGGCCGATCGCCAAAGAAGAAAACCCGTTCCTCGGCGTGCGCGGTATTCGCCTGACCCTGCAACGTCCGCAGATCATGGAAGCGCAATTGCGCGCGTTGCTGCGTGCGGCGGACAACCGTCCACTGCGGATCATGTTCCCCATGGTCGGCAGCGTCGACGAATGGCGTCAGGCCCGGGACATGACCGAACGTCTGCGTCTGGAAATTCCGGTTGCCGACCTGCAACTGGGGATCATGATTGAAGTGCCGTCGGCTGCATTGCTGGCGCCGGTGCTGGCCAAAGAGGTCGACTTCTTCAGCGTCGGCACCAATGACCTGACCCAATACACCCTGGCCATCGACCGTGGTCATCCGACCTTGTCGGCCCAGGCTGACGGCTTGCACCCGGCGGTGCTGCAACTGATCGACATCACCGTGCGCGCGGCCCATGCCCACGGCAAGTGGGTCGGCGTGTGCGGCGAGTTGGCGGCCGATCCGCTGGCGGTGCCAGTGCTGGTCGGCCTAGGCGTGGACGAACTCAGCGTGTCGGGTCGCAGCATCGCCGAGGTCAAGGCGCGGGTTCGCGAGCTCAGCCTGGCCCAGACTCAAATTCTTGCCCAACAGGCCCTGGCCGTGGGCAGCGCCAATGAAGTGCGCGCACTAGTGGAGGCCCTGTAAATGGCCAAGATCCTGACCTTGACCCTCAACCCGGCGCTGGACCTCACGGTCCAGTTGCCGCTGCTTACCCCCGGCCAAGTCAACCGTAGCGACGAGATGCACACGCATGCCGCCGGTAAAGGCGTGAACGTGGCACAGGTGCTGGCGGACCTCGGGCATCAGCTCACGGTCAGCGGTTTCCTCGGGGAGGACAACCTTCAAGCGTTCGAAACCCTGTTCGCCAAACGCGGCTTTGTCGACGCGTTCATCCGTGTTCCGGGTGAGACGCGCAGCAATATCAAACTGGCGGAAAGCGATGGGCGCATCACCGACATCAACGGTCCCGGCCCCTTGGTGAGTGAAGCCGCGCAGCAGGCATTGCTTGATCGACTTGATCAGATTGCACCCGATCATGACGCGGTCGTCGTTGCCGGCAGCTTGCCCCAAGGCATCAGTGCGCAGTGGTTGCAGGCGTTGATTGTGCGTTTGAAAAATCTCGGTCTGAACGTGGCGCTGGACAGCAGTGGCGAAGCCTTGCGGGCCGCGCTCAATGCCGCTCCGTGGTTGATAAAACCGAACACCGAAGAGCTGGCCGACGTGATGGGCTGCGAGATGGTTTCGGTCGCGGCACAGGCTGAAGCCGCGAGCCGCTTGCATGCTCAAGGCATCGAGCACGTGGTGATCTCCGACGGTGCCGATGGCGTGAACTGGTTCAGTATCGGCTCGGCCATGCATGCCACGCCGCCCAAGGTCAGTGTCGTCAGCACCGTGGGCGCGGGCGATTCGTTACTGGCCGGCATGCTCCACGGTTTGCTCAGCGCCGATACGCCTGAGCAGACGTTGCGCACCGCCACGGCGATTGCCGCGATGGCGGTCACCCAGATCGGTTTCGGTATTGGCGACGCCACGCAGTTGGCGCGGCTCGAACAGGGTGTGCGCGTGCGCCCCCTGACAGAACAATAAGAGGGTTTGTCATGAAGTTAGCCATTGTTACGGCCTGCCCGAACGGCATGGTTACCAGTGTGCTGTGCGCCCGCTTGCTCGACGCGGCGGCCCAGCGTCAGGGCTGGAGCACCAGCGTCGAAGTCAACGATGCCGCGCACCCTGAACGCCAATTGTCGGCGGCCACGATCGAGGCGGCCGAGTGGGTATTGCTGGTGACCAGCACACCGGTGGATATGTCGCGATTCGTCGGCAAGCGGGTGTTCCAGAGTACCCCGGCGCAAGCCCTGCAAGATGTTGAAGCGGTGCTGCGTCGCGGTGCTGAAGAGGCTCAGGTTTACGTCGCTCCCGAAGCCGTGGCCGAACCTGCTGCCGTCGTGAAAAACGTTCCGCGTCTGGTCGCGATTACCGCGTGCCCGACCGGCGTCGCTCACACCTTCATGGCCGCTGAAGCCTTGCAGCAAGCGGCCAAGCGTCTGGGCTACGACCTGCAAGTGGAAACCCAGGGCTCGGTCGGTGCGCGCAATCCGTTGAGCTCCGCGGCAATTGCCGATGCGGACGTGGTGCTGCTGGCCTGCGATATCGAAGTCGCCACCGAGCGTTTTGCCGGCAAGAAGATTTACCGTTGCGGCACCGGCATCGCCCTCAAACAAGCCGAAGCGACGCTGAATAAAGCGCTGGCCGAAGGCACGCAGGAAACCGCTGCAAGCGGTGCCAAAGGCCCGGCCAAGAAAGAGAAAACCGGCGTCTACAAACACCTGCTGACCGGCGTGTCGTTCATGCTGCCGATGGTGGTGGCAGGCGGTTTGATGATCGCCTTGTCGTTCGTGTTCGGCATCACCGCATTCAAGGAGGAAGGTACCCTCGCGGCGGCGCTGATGCAGATCGGCGGCGAGACGGCGTTCAAGTTGATGGTGCCGCTGCTGGCGGGGTACATCGCCTACTCGATCGCCGACCGTCCGGGCCTGGCGCCGGGGATGATTGGCGGCATGCTGGCAAGCACCCTGGGCGCCGGTTTTATCGGCGGGATCATTGCCGGTTTCATCGCCGGTTACGCGGCGCAGGCGATCAACCGTTATGCGCGCTTGCCGCAAAGTCTTGAGGCGCTCAAACCGATCCTGATCATCCCGTTGCTGGCGAGTCTGTTCACCGGTCTGGTGATGATCTACGTGGTCGGCAAACCGGTGGCCGGGATGCTCGAAGGCCTCACGCACTTCCTCGACAGCATGGGCACCACCAATGCGATTCTGCTCGGTGTGTTGTTGGGATCGATGATGTGCGTCGACCTTGGCGGGCCGATCAACAAAGCCGCGTATGCGTTCTCGGTGGGGCTGCTGGCGTCGCAAAGTTATGCACCGATGGCCGCGACCATGGCGGCGGGCATGGTGCCGCCGATTGGGCTCGGCATCGCCACGTTTATTGCGCGACGCAAGTTTGCCCAGACCGAACGCGAAGCCGGTAAAGCGGCGTTGGTGTTGGGGCTGTGCTTCATCTCCGAAGGCGCGATTCCGTTTGCCGCGAAAGACCCGCTGCGGGTGATCCCGGCGAGCATCGCCGGTGGTGCGCTGACCGGTGCGTTGTCGATGTATTTCGGCTGCAAACTGATGGCGCCGCACGGCGGGTTGTTCGTACTGGCGATCCCGAATGCGATCAACCATGCGCTGCTGTATTTGCTGGCGATCGTGGCCGGGAGTTTGCTGACGGCGGTGGTGTATGCGGTGGTCAAGCGGCCGGAAGTCGTTGAACTGGCAATAGAGCCAGTCAGCGCCTGACACCGAACCCTGTGGGAGCGAGCTTGCTCGCGATGACGGACTTACATTCAGCAATTATGTTGGCTGTTAGACCGATTTCGCGAGCAAGTCGGATCGCCGCACCGCCGCTCCCACAAGGGGTCTGCTGTGTTGGCAGATTTCTGTGTCATGTCCCGGTAACGTCGCCATGCTTCATTTTTCTTTGAATCCCGGCAAGCCCTGAGCTGCACGCCATTCCTTGATCTTGCGTGTGATGCTTTCTGCCGAATCATCAGCATCGTCTTCCGGGTAGAAGATCAAATCAGAGCCTGCTGGATGCCCACATATGGTGTTGAAGTGATGCACAAGCTTGTTCTCTTCCTCTTCGCTTTCATCGTTCCCCAGGATGCGTTGAAGCATCCCAATGAATTCTTCTTCTGTGTAATCTGAAACACTGCTTTTTATGGTCATTGCCTGTCCTCCCGGTGAATTTCGACGTGCCACTTCGGTGTAACTACTGAGAGATTGTCCACGTCATAAACTGCACCTCCATTCTTGATGTGCTCAATATGATGTATTTCGTAGCGAGCGTTTTCTCCGTTGTGTTCCGGCCTTTGGGCAAATGGTGCTTTGCCATTCAAGAGCTTGCCTCTGTTAGTCGGTTTGAACTGGCTGAGTAGTTCGGGATCATTTCCAACGGCGGTCCAAAACGCGGCCCTGAAAGCGTCGAAGTCTCTAAACGTTTGTCCTCTTAACTGATCCGCAATCCGCGTTGGAATGGGGGCACCTAGCCCGGTGCCAGCCCCAGCAAGCCAAATCCCTGACACATCCTCACCCACCCCCGTAACGCCACCCGGCTCATACCGGGCGTTGAGCACGATGTAAATCGGCTCAAGCCCGGCATCCGCAGGAAACCAGACGATCGCATCCTGATACTCGGGCGGATGCTCCGGGTTTACCAGGATCTTGTCGGCCTGTTCGGTGGGCGGGTACACCCAGTTCGTCGGCAGCGGCGGGGCGCCTTCCAGGGCAGGGATCTTCGGGGCGTCGTCAGGATCTGCCGCGGGCGTCCAGATCAGGCCAATGCCGTTGCCGAGGTCGGCGACGAACTTTTCACCTTCCTGTTTGGCCTTGATGACCGGGACGAATTCCCAGTCCTTCTTCCCTCCAGTGTAGAAACCGCAAGCGCTGACGGAACCGTCGGGCAACGTCTTCACGTTCACACGGACGCGAGTTCGTCCCTTCTCCAACAGCGCGTATTGCTCGTTTTTGTAGAAAGCACTGTCGGGCGAAAGGGTGTTCGGCATCAGTAGCGCCACGGTTCCTGTCGCGGCACCCGCCGTCACCGCCGAACCAGTCAAGGCAAGGGCGAGCGAACCGCTAAGACGTTGCGCCAAGATGTTGCCCGTTGCTGAGCCGGCTGCCCATTTGAGCGGTGCACCTTCGGCGGTAATCGATGCGCCGGTGCCAAGCACGGCCCACAACCCGTAGTCAGCCAGTTTCTCGACGGGGACAAACCCGGCGGGGTTGTCGTGATTGATGACGCCGTCGGGGAGGTTGCAGTTTTTGGCGAATACGCAGCCTCGTGTGGCGAACTGTTTGCTCTGTTCGACTTCTTTGAAAATGCGATCTTCATAAACCTGTTGCCGGGCGAGCATGTCGTCGTAGGTCTTTTGCCTCGCCTCACGCTCGGCTAACTCAGTTGGGGTCATGTCTCGCAGGTAACGGTATCCAATGCCCGAGCCGCCGCCACCAGTGCTGTGTTCCCAGACTTGCGGGATGTCCTTGTCGCGTGCCATAGGCGTCCTTTTTCGCGTGTGTCCGGAGCAGCCTCGAACTTATCCAGGGCGCTCGGGTATTGGCGTTAGGACGTTTCCTAAAAGCGGCGCTGAAATTTCCTATTTCATGGTATTGCAGGGGCTTTGGTGGCGAGTCAGCATGACCGCGTTATTCTTCATCGCGGGCAAGCCATGCTCCCACAGGGTTTAACATTCAACGAAAATAGTGACTGTTGCACCGCTTTCGCGAGCAAGCCCGCTCCCACAAGGGATTTGTGGTGTTGGCTGATTTCTGTGTCATGCCTGAGTCATCCAGCCATGCTTTAGTTTTCCTTTTTCAGGGAGAGCACCATGAGCGAATTCGACCTCGGCCGCCGTCGTGTCATACAAGCCGTGGGTGCCGGGCTGTTGTTGCCGGGCCTGGCGCCGGCCGTCATTGCCTCGGTCAAGGATCGGCCGCAACTCACCGATGGCGTGCAGTCCGGCGACGTGCTGGGTGACCGGGCGATGATCTGGAGCCGCTGCGATCGCCCTGCGCGCATGGTGGTGGAATGGGACACCCGCAGCCTGTTCAGCAATCCCCGTCGTTTTGTCTCGCCGTTGGCCGTGTCCGATACCGATTTCACGGCCCGTGTCGAACTCACCGGCCTGCCCGCGGGCCAGGCGATTTTCTACCGCGTGCACTTCGAAGACGCCCAGAGCGGCGTCGCCAGCGAACCGTGGTTCGGCCATCTGCGCAGCGTGCCGCAAACCCGTCGCGACCTCCGTTTCGTCTGGAGCGGCGACACCGCCGGCCAGGGCTTCGGCATTAACCCGGACATCGGCGGCATGCGCATCTACGAAGCCATGCGTTTGCGCCTGCCAGACTTCTTTATCCACAGCGGCGACACCATCTACGCCGACGGTCCGATACCTGCGCAGCTCACCACAGAGAGCGGCCGCGTGTGGCGCAACATCACCTCTGAAGCCAAGAGCAAAGTCGCCGAAACCCTCGACGATTATCGCGGCAATTACCGCTACAACCTGATGGACGAAAACATCCGCCGCTTCAATGCCGAGGTTCCGCAGATCTGGCAGTGGGACGACCATGAAGTGGTCAACAACTGGTCGCCGGGCAAGCAACTGGATGAGCGCTACAAGAGTAAAGATATCCACAGCCTGGTCGGTCGCGCGCGTCAGGCCTGGCTCGAATATGCACCGATGCGGTTGCAGAGCGCCGATGGCGGTGGGCGGATTTATCGCAAGCTCGGTTACGGTCCGTTGCTCGATGTGTTCGTGCTCGACATGCGCAGTTATCGCGGGGCCAATGACGACAATCTGGGCGCCGCCAAACCGTTCCTGGGTCGTGAACAACTGGACTGGCTCAAACGTGAGTTGAAGGCCTCCAAGGCCCAGTGGAAAGTCATCGCTGCTGATATGCCGATTGGCCTCGGCGTACCGGACGGTGAAGTCATCCCTGGCGTGACGCGTTGGGAAGCTGTGGCCAATGGCGAGCCGGGACCGGCCCAGGGGCGTGAAATGGAAATCGCCGAATTGCTCGGTTTTCTGAGGGCGCAGCAGGTGCGCAATTTTGTCTGGCTGACGGCGGATGTGCATTACTGCGCCGCGCACCATTACCACCCGGATCGAGCGGCATTTCAGGATTTCGAACCGTTCTGGGAGTTTGTCGCCGGGCCTTTGAATGCGGGGAGTTTCGGGCCTGATTCGCTGGATAAGACCTTTGGTCCGCAGGTGGTGTTCGAGAAAGCACCACCGGCACAGAACACCTCGCCGTTTGCCGGGTTTCAGTTTTTTGGTGAGGTGAATATTGATGGGCAGACGGGGGAGATGAGCGTGGTGTTGCGGGATTTGGATGGGGTTGGGGTGTTTGAACAACGGTTACAACCGGTCTGAGATATCAGCGCATGATCGTTCCCACGCTCTGCGTGGGAATGCAGCCCGAGACGCTCCGCGTCCCATCCAGAGCCGAACGCGGAGCGTCCGTTGAGGCATTCCCACGCAGAGCGTGGGAACGATCAGGCATGGTGGATCAGTAGACGTCGCGGCGGTAGCGACCTTGCTCGATCAACCGGTCGACCTCTGCAATTCCGAGTATTTCGTTGAGTACGTGATCCACGCCTGAAGCCATCCCTTGCAGGCTGCCGCAGATGTAGATCACCGCACCCTCGGCCAGCCATTTTTTCAACTCGCCCGCCGACTCGCGCAGTCGATCCTGCACGTAGATCTTCTCGGCCTGATCCCGCGAGAACGCCAGGTCCAGCCGCTCCAGATCCCCCGAAATCAACCACTCCTCAAGCTCATCGCGACACAGATAGTCATGCTCGCGATTGCGTTCGCCGAACAACAGCCAATGACGTTGCTGGCCATCGGCGATCCGCGCCTTGAGCAAACTGCGCAGCCCGGCCAGGCCGGTGCCGTTGCCCAGCAGGATCATCGGCACCGGTTCGACCGGCAGGTGGAAACCGCTGTTGCGCCGTACGCGCAGGCTGATGGTGCCGCCCACCGGGGCGTGTTCGGTCAGCCAGCCGGAGCCGACACCCAGGCTGCCGTCAGGATGCAGTTCCTGGCGCACGATCAGTTCGAGGATGCCATCGGCGGCGATCGAGGCGATGGAATATTCGCGCATGGCCAGGGGCACCAGCGCGTCCACCAGCGCCTGCGCATGCAGGCCGACCAGGTGAGCCCTGTTTTCGGGCAGTTGTCGACTGGCGAGGGCTTGTTCCAGCGATTGCGACAAGCCGTCGAGCGCAACCGTGGCGCGACCGTCAATGCCCAGGCCATCGAGGAAGTGTTCGATCGCCCACGGACAATTGCGCGGCAACACTTCCACCAGGTCACCGGCCAGCCAGCTGCTGGTGCTGGGTGCAGTGAGGCCGAGAAGATAAACGCCCGAACCGCTGCTGTCAGGGTTGAGCAAATCACGGCGGGTCAGGTTCCAGTTGTCATAGCTTGGCGCTTGCCAGGTGTCCACGGGGGCCTGTCCGGTCAGCAAGCCCAGTTGCTGCTGCCAGTGACGCAAGGCGTAAGGGTCGCCGCTGTCGACCTCCACCGGCGCGAACAGGGTCTTGCCGCCGTGCTCGCCCAGCCAGGTGTGCAAGCGTCGGGCGAAACCGCAGAAGTGCTGATACTGCCGATCACCGAGACCGAGGACGGCGTAGTTCAGGCTTTCCAGGCTCAATGTCCGCCGCAGCACTTTGCGCTCGAACCCCCGGGCGCTGTCCGGCGCTTCACCGTCGCCGAAGGTGCTGACGACGAACAACGCATTGCTGGAATCACGCAAGTCTTGCTCGCTGACGTCCGCCAGCGGCTGAACCTTCACCGGCAGGCCCGCAGCCTGCAATTGCCCGGCGGTCTGCCACGCCAGTTGCTCGGCAAAGCCGCTCTGGCTGGCGAAGCCGATCAGCCATGCCGGCGTGTCGCTACCCGGTTGCGCGAGGCCGTTGCGGGCATCCTTGATCTGTTTTTTCTTGCGCCGGCGATCGAGGTACAACAACCAGCCCGTGATGAAAAACAGCGGCATCGTCAGCGAGCTGATCGTCAGGATGATCCGCCCGATGATTCCGAAATAACTGCCGACGTGCAGCGCGTAAATGCTGGTCAGCAGTTGCGCCTTGAGGCTCTTGTCACTGTAGCGATCATGCCGCGCGACGATACCGGTCGCCGGGTCCAGCGTGATCTGGTTCAGCGCGCGATCGTGGGGCGAGGTGTTCAACAGGTAGAACACGGTGGCGGGTTTTCCGGCCACGGGCGGCATGCGGATGTTGTAGGCGCTTAGTGCCGGGCCGGCAGCGCTGTAGATGCTGCTCCACATCGCGGCGTAATCGGCGGTAGGCGCCGGGCCGCTTGGCGCAGGACCGCGACCGCTGCGGGCGCGCTCGTTCTGCGGCGAGTCGGAAAGCAGTCGGGTCAGACCCTTGTTGTACCACTCATAGGACCAGGACAAACCGGTGAGTGCGGCCAGGAGGTAAAACACCAGGCACCAGGTACCGGCCACCGAGTGCAGATCCCAGTTGAAGCTGCGGCCTTTTTTCTTCCAGTCGAGGGTCAGCCAGGCACGCCAGCTTTTCCACTGACGCGGCCAGCGCAGGTACAGACCGGACAGGCAGAAGAACACGAGAATCAGCGTGCATGCGCCGGTGATTTGCCGACCGGTATCGCCCATGGCGAGGAAGCGGTGCAGTTGCAGCATCAGGCCGAAGAAATCCTGGCCAGTGGCGTCGCCCATGAACTCGGCGGTGTACGGGTCGAAGTAGCGCATCTGCCCACGTCGTTCGCCCGGTGGCGGGGTAAAGATCACGCGCGCGGCGTTGCCGCTGTCGGTCTCGACCCAGAGCATCGAGACTTTCTTGCCCGAGGCGCCTTCGATTTTTTCCACCAGTTCGGCGGGCGGCAGGACGCCAGCGACCTGCTTTTCGACCTGCAACACAGAAGGGTTCAGCGCGCGCAGGATTTCATCCTGAAACGATACCGTCGCCCCGGTGATGCCCATCAGGGCCAGGACCAGTCCGGCGCTGATGCCGAAAAACCAGTGCAACTGGAACAGGGTTTTCTTCAACACGTCACTCGCCTTGTTCGTTCGAAAATATGATCACGGCGCGCATTATGCCGTGGGTTGTCGAGAAAGATTCTTTCTTGCGCACAAAAGCCCCGTTCACCTGGATGAACGGGGCCTTCCCTGATTTCAGCTTCCATCCGCACGCATGTAGGAGCACAGCTTGCTCGCGATGACGGTGTGTCAGCCAACATCAATGTTGAATGTGCCGGCGTCATCGCGAGCAGGCTCGCTCCCACAGGATCAGAAGTGGAAGTTGGCGCTCAGCAGGGCAGTGCGACCCGCCGCCACGTGGGCGTAGTGGGTCTGCAGTATCTGGTCGAAGTAACGCTCGTCGGTCAGGTTCTGCACGTTGAGTTGCAGGTCGACGTTCTTGGTCAGCGCATAGCTGGCCATTGCGTCGTAGCGCCAGTAGGACGGGATCTCCACCGAGTTGGCGATGTTGCCGAACTGCGAGTCGACGAACGTGGCACCGGCGCCGACGGTCAACTTGTCCGGCACCAGGTCATAGGTCGACCAGAACGTGAAGTTGTTCCGTGGAGTGCTTGGCATGTGGTTGCCTTCATCGGCAGCGAGGGTGGTTTTGACCACTTCGCTTTCCATGTAGGTGTAGCCGCCGAAGACTCTCCAGTTACGGGTCAGTTTGCCGCTGTAGCTCAGCTCCACGCCATTTACCCGCTGCTCGCCGTCCAGCACTTGCGTGGTGGCGCCATCCGGATCGTTCATCCGCGCATTGGTTTTCTCGGTGCGGAACAGTGCGGCGGTCAGCGACAGGTCGTCACCAAAGAAGTCCCACTTGGTACCGATCTCGTAGTTGCGGTTCTTTTCCGGGTCCAGATCACTGTTGTTCGCCGCCAGTTCCAGGCCCCCGTTGCCGCTGGTTTCACCGGACGGGTTGCTGGAGGTGGAGTAGGCCGCGTAGATGCTGCCGTTAGGCAACGGGTTGTAGACCACGCCGATCTGGTAGTTGACCAGGTCGCTGGTGTTTTCACGGGAGAAATCGTTCGCTGGCACGGTGCTGCTGGCGTTGGCGTGGCCGCTGGATTTGACCTGATAGTTGTCGTAACGCAGGCCCAGGTTCAGGGACCATTGTTCGTTGAACTTCAGCGTGTCGAACACGTAGGCCGCAGCGGTTTTGGTGTCGGTGTCGGTGAACGCGGCGCTGTCGGTGATCGAGCCGTTCCAGTGATCCCCTGGCGTCGGGTTCTGCAGGCTGGTGCAGTCGCCGGAGTTGAACAGGGCACGGTTGCAGCGGGTGCCGCTGGCGGTCGAGGTCAGGATGTACGGGCGGTTGTGGGTGTCCTGATAGGAAAACTCAAGGCCGGTCACCAGACTGTGCTCGATGGCGCCGGTGTTGAATTTTGCACTCAGGTCGGTCTGGTTGATCCAGCCGCTGGACGTCGAGTTACGACTTTTCGCGCCGCGATACACGCTGCCGAGTGCCGCGTTGCCCTTGCTGTCGTCCGGGTTGGTGACGATGTAATCGAGCGTGGAACGGGACATGCGGAAGCTGTTCGACACGGTCAGGTTATCGTTCAGATCGTGTTCGATCTCGATGGTGCCGCTATCATTGCTGGTCTGGCGATAGTCGCGACCGGTGAGGCCGTAGAAGTTGTCACGATCGACATGCACAGGTTTATCGACGTTGTACTTGCTGCGGTTGGGGCTCAAGGACAACGGCAGGCCGTAGTCGGGCATGTCGTCGGTTTCGACGTGGTAGTAACCGACGGTCAGGCGGGTGTCGGTCCCCAGGCCGAACGCGAAGGACGGTGCTACGCCCCAACGGCTGACGTCCACGGCATCACGGCCGGCGACGTTGGCTTCGTGTTTCATCAGGTTCAGACGAAAGGCCGAGGTGTCGGTCATCTGCTGGTTCAGGTCGAGGGTGGTGCGCTTGGTCTGGTCCGAGCCCCAGGTGAAGCCGCCGTTGTAGGCATTACCGAGTTTGGCGGTCTTGCTCACCAGGTTCAGGCTGCCACCGGTGGAACCGGCGCCGGTGAAGGCTGATCCCGGGCCCTTGCTGACTTCGATCGATTCTACGTTGAAGATCTCACGGCTCTGGGAGGCCGGGTCGCGCATGCCGTCGATGAACACATCGCTTTCTGCGTTGAAGCCGCGAATGATCGGGCGATCGCCGGCCGGGTTGCCGCCTTCACCGGCACCGAAGGTGATACCCGGTGTGGTACGCAGCGCATCGACCAAACTGGTGGCGCCCGTGTCGCGAATCACTTGTTGCGGAATCACGGTGACGGTTTTCGGCGTTTCACGCAGCGGCGCGGTGTATTTCTTGTTGGCCGAGGTATCGGTCTTGTAGGAGGTCTCGTCCTGGGCTTCACCGTTGATAGCGGTAGCGCCCAGGGAAATCACGTTGCCCGGTGCTTTTTCGTCAGTCTTTTCAGCCGCGAAAGCCATATGGCCCGCAGAGCCGGCAGTGATCGCCACGCCAATTGCAGACGCGAGCAAACGCGGTGAACTGACCGGTAATTGTGATTGTTGGCGTGACATGAGAATTCCCCTCCCCAAGGATTTGAGGCCGCGGAATATAGGGTAAACAGTTATTTGTATCAATTGCGAAACGTTACTATTCGCGACAAATTTACATTCTTTACAATTTACCCTTACGGTTTTTGCTGTCTCGTTCGTCGCGGTGTTTTACACGGGCAATAAGAATCAATACCATTGGCACCCCTTTGCCTTCAGGTGTCATCCCATGCTGCTGCACATTCCCGGCGTGTTCGCGAAAGAAGAAGTGCAGCGCATCCGCGAGGCTCTGGAGCAGGCGGATTGGGCTGACGGCAAGATCACCGCCGGCTACCAGTCGGCCAAGGCCAAGCACAATCTGCAACTGCCGGAAGGTCATCCGCTGGCCAAGGAAGTCGGCGCGGCGATGCTGGAACGGCTGTGGAAAAATCCGCTGTTCATGTCAGCCGCGTTACCGCACAAGGTCTTTCCTCCGTTGCTGAACTGTTACACGGCGGGCGGCAGTTTTGACTTTCACATCGACAACGCCGTGCGCCAGCCCAAGGGCAGCATCGAGCGGGTGCGCACCGATTTGTCGGCCACCCTGTTCTTCAGCGAACCGGACGACTACGACGGCGGCGAACTGGAAATCCAGGACACCTACGGCACCCAACGGGTGAAGTTGCCGGCCGGCGACATGGTTCTGTACCCCGGCACCAGCCTGCACAAAGTCAACGCCGTGACACGCGGCACTCGCTACGCTTCGTTCTTCTGGACCCAAAGCCTGATCCGCGAAGACAGCCAGCGTGCCTTGCTGTTCGAGATGGATGGGGCGATCCAGCAACTGACCCAAGACATGCCCGACCACCCTTCGCTGATTCGCCTCACCGGCACGTATCACAACCTGTTGCGTCGCTGGGTCGAGGTATGAGTTATCAACTGCGCCGCGAGGAAGTGCTCGACGGTGATCGTCTCAAAGCCATGCTCGAGGAAAGCCCGGCGCGCGCTGCGCAGGCGATTCTGATCGCCGCCCGCGAAGGTGTACTCGACGCCCAGGCCTTGCTCGGGCAGATTCTGCTGGATGGGCAGGGCATCGAGCAGGATCAACCGCTGGCCTTGCGCTGGTTCGAGATCGCCGCCCAAGGCGGGCACTTGATGGCGCGCAACATGCTGGGTCGTTGTCATGAGCATGGTTGGGGTTGCGTGGCCAATGCTTCGGTTGCTGCGGGGCATTATCGCCAGGCTGCCGAAGCAGGGCTGGATTGGGCGATGTACAACTATGCAAATCTGCTGGCGACCGGGCGGGGTGTCATCGAAGATCAGGAGCAAGCGCTGAGTCTGTATCGCCGGGCGGCGGAACTGGGCCATGCGAAATCGATGAACTTGCTGGGACGATATCTGGAGCAAGGCCATTATTGTCCTGCTGATCCTGTGGCGGCGTTTGATTGGTATCGACGTTCGGCGCTGGGCGGTGATTTTCGTGGGCAGTTCAGTTACGGCACTTGCCTGACAGAACGAGGGCAGTTGGATAGCGGATTGGCTTGGTTGCATGAAGCCATGTATTCGGGGCACTGCAACTTCCTGCACACGGCGGCGAAAATCTTGTATGAAGCAGGAATGTCCTCCCTTGGGGAAGCTTATCTACAGCAAGCTGAAAAACTAACAGCATGAAGTAGCGGGTCTGAGTAATGACCGGTAGTTTTGGTCTTTTATTGTTGATCGATTGCTCTTGAAGTGAAAGCGACAAGGCTTCTTGCATTTTTATGAAGTGTTGTAAGGGGATGTTGTTATTGTTTTTTAATACATGGATTTGTATTTTTTTTGACAGTTTGGCAGCGGTGCATCTAGTCTAGGTTCTGCCTGGCGAAGTTAGGCATTAATGATCCCGTCTCGGCAATGAAGCTGGGTGCGAAATACTACTCAATGGAATGAATTATGAATAATGGTTGTGGGAAGAGGCACTGGAGGGTGCGGGTTATGAACAGCTGGCAGAGTTTGCGGCTGAAGTTCCGAGGCTGTTGCTAGTGTCTTCGGTTGCAGACTCGGATAACGTAGTGCGCAGTACCGGTCTTGTGCTGACAAAAAACGAAATCATCAGTATAAAAAAATACGTATCAATCGCGTTTAGTTTTCCGACTACGCTCCCCACTGTTACTGATTACCTACGCTATGGGGTTGGAGAAGATGGTGGTACAGGTCTAAGGCCTAATGATTTTTTAAGCACTTTTCAGATGATTCGTGCTCACGCAGAAACATGGAGCGATCTACGTGAGAAAATTATGATGACTTCTACCGATCTTGAAATGTTTGGTGCTGTGATGCGTATCTGGGGTCGTCAGATGGAGCGCTTCTATGACAGCGACGAAGCCACCGATCTGATAAAGAAGTATAAGATCAAGACGTATGAAGATCTAAAGCAAGTCGAATATGAATGGGAAGGGGTGTTTCCTGGTATTAAGTTGGATCCTGATACCGTGCTTAATCTACAGTCTGTACTTCACACCATTACTGGTGATATTGGTCAATATCTGAAGGCAACCAGCGAGATAAAAACGAAACTTGATACCTTCGGCAATACTCTTGAACAAGACGTGATCCCGGCAATCGGCCGTCGTCTGGAGTTTATAAGTAACAATAAATACCCTGGGGAGATTGATGCGCTTAACAAGCGAATCACTGACCGTGCAGCCGATATCGAGCGAATGAATCTTGAGTACAAGGCGTTGGTGGAGAAATCGCTGGGGGCTGCAGCGAAGATGAATTTTTTTGGTCTCGGGATGGCAATCTATCTGGGCGTAGAGGCCGAAAATATCCGAGCGGAAAGAAAACAACTGAATAAACTTCAGGAGCAGGATATTCAAAGCTTGAATAGCAAAAACGTAACCCTTGGATCGTTGAAGCGAGTTGAGCATGATTTGCAGAACTGCAAAGTGGCAGCGCTCGATGCTGAGGTGGCGACGAATAACTTACGTTACAACTGGAATGTAATTGCCGACTATGTCAAAAAATCTGCTACTAATGTAGGAGCCATCACTGATGCGCTGAAGTTGTATGAATTCATGGTTAAGTTTCAGCTAGTCGTTGCATCGTGGGTAAAAATTGAAGAGCGTGCCGGTGAATTGGCCCGAGTCTTTGCGGAAGCAGACAGGGAGTATCAAGGCGAAGCCGTAAGCTCGCGTATGGCAACGCGGAGCATGGTTTTTTCAATCTATCCGTCGTTGGATCTTGACGCGATGTCATCCGCCAGAAAACTGATGCGAGCGGACAGCGCTCGTGCGGTTGCGTTGTCCGAGCAATTTGACTATCTCCCTGATCTCGTTAGCCGATTCGCGCTGCGAGTGGACAACGTGTTCGATGCTTCTCGGAAGTTGCAAGGTTCTTCTGATTCAGCCTTGCGCGTGCTCAACGACACTTTTGATGAAATGACCTTGCTCGATAAAACGCTAGCGAGGGAAATCGCTCGCGGCAATGAAGACGCCATTGAATCTATCAATGCTGATCGTATGAAGCTACTGACAGATACCGCAGATGATGTAAAAAAAAGCACAGGATAATATTCAGCGTTCTCTAAATAATATCGATGTTTTCTTTGATAAGACGCAAACAATCGGATTTGGCGTAAAGCTCGAAGAAGATATAAAATATGCCAAGGCTCGGGAATCTGACTTCATGTTGCAGATGAGCGAGTTGCAGGAGATTCAAAACAACGTAGATAAAGCTATCAAGCTGATCGAAAGCAAAGGCATTGAGCTCATTGGCAATGATGTTAATTTGACGATCGATAAACTTAAGTCTATCAACATGACCATGCCGGAAATTGAGCTCGTCATGATGGCAATCGATCAACTGAAGAAAACAATTGAAGGTATTGTGAGGGATGTTTCCTTTTTGTTTCTGCTGGCGCAAAGTAAATTGCTGCGTGAGAAAATCGATGTCTTGCGGGTTTCCATTGCAGAGCAAGTAAAACTGGTCATACAGTGTGAGGGTAAAATCAAGCTTATTGGTGCGATCCATAACATTGATGCGCACTGCGGCGTTTACAAGACTCACTACGAGCCGGCTGTCGATGCTTTTGCACTGTTTGGTTCTAGCATTGGTCATGGGTCTACAGTAGTGCCAGTTGATACGTTTTTTGCAGAGGCCGATAAGTTTATTGAGTTTCTCAAGCCGTTATCTATTCCCCTCAAATAATTTTTACCCGAACAGATCTAGATTCTATTTGTATGAATTAATGATGCCGGAGGACAACTCCGTCGGTATCATTGAAATTACTAAGGTGCTTGCAAATGCACGGTTATTTGTTAGACGAGAAAAACTTCATAGCATTGAAGAGTTATATCAGTTTCTTAAGCAGTCTGCCGGCAACACTGACGGAGATTCAGCGTTTTTCCGAGTCATTCCAGCGGCAAGGGCACCGTATGATTACACCGCCAAATGCCGTCATGCTCGCGCAAGCGGCTAGGACTAACGATTTGGCATGGCAATCTTTAAAGGTGGCCGTTCCTTCTTTGGGTCAATCGTGCGCCAAGGCTTTGGCGGATGCACAGGGATTTATCGACGAGTTTCGAGACACGACAAAACTGATAAATGGACGGACGTTGGTTAGCAGTATTGATCCCGCACGCTTCAGTATTTTCAAGTCTCTTCCGTGGAGTGTCGTGCCGGCTGCCGATGTGATTAGTTTGCTGCGAGAGTTGGACCGACGGCTTTCTCAATGTGCGGCTGGAATAGCCCAATTCAAACAGGCTGTGAATACAGTCGGCGGAACATTGCACAGCATTTTTGTCCGATTTATTGAATCCTTGAGTATTGATTTGTGTAGTTGTGATGGGCCTATTTCCAAAATAGAAGCGTACTACACTTTGGGGCGAATCGGCTTGCCAGGTATGCAATACAATCCTGGGGGAAGTTATTCCCATGAGCAGCGTGTGGAATATGCTCGGACTCATCTGAGTAACTTGCGGAGCATGAGAAGAAATACTGCCAGCGCTGTGGACAATCTGAACGACTTTTGCTATCGACTTGTACAGTTGATTGAGCACGCACGACGTCAGTTACAAGCGAATCATCCTCGCTCCTCAGTGGATCGCTGTCACGGGTTATTCAGTATTGCCGAAGTAGGTCTCTCTGAAGTCAGAGACATGTCTGAAGATTTAATACTGATTTCCCGTAAACTCAACCCATAAAAAATGCCCATGCTGTTGAAGCATGGGCATTCTTTTTTTTCGTCAGGCGCTTACACGTAAAACGACTTCAGCGGCGGGAAGCCATTGAACTCAACGGCGCTGTAGCTGGTGGTGTACGCGCCGGTCGACAACCAGTACAAACGATCACCGATCGCCAGGTTCAGCGGCAAGCCGTACTTGTAGTTCTCGTACATGATGTCGGCGCTGTCGCAGGTCGGGCCGGCGATGACCACTTCTTCCATCTCGCCTTTCTTCTCGGTCCAGATCGGGAACTTGATGGCTTCGTCCATGGTTTCGATCAGGCCGGAGAATTTGCCCACATCCGTGTACACCCATCGCTCTACCGCGGTACGGGATTTACGCGCGACCAGCACCACTTCGCTGACCAGGATACCGGCGTTGGCGATCAACGAACGGCCCGGCTCCAGGATGATTTCCGGCAGGTCGTCACCGAAGTCTTCCTTGAGGAAACGGATGATTTCTTCGGCGTAGGTTTCCAGGCTGTTGGTGCGGGTGATGTAGTTGGCCGGGAAGCCACCGCCCATGTTGATCAGCTTGAGAACGATGCCGTCTTCTTCTTTCAAACGCTCGAAGATCACTTTGACCTTGGCGATCGCGGCGTCCCAGACGCTGATGTCGCGCTGTTGCGAACCGACGTGGAACGAGATGCCGTAAGGCACCAGGCCCAGGTCGCGAGCGAGGATCAGCAGGTCCATGGCCATGTCGGTCTGGCAGCCGAATTTGCGCGACAGAGGCCAGTCAGCGGTGGTCGAGCCTTCGGTGAGGATGCGCACATAGACTTTCGAACCCGGTGCAGCCTTGGCGATGTTGCGCAGGTCGGCTTCGGAGTCGGTGGCATACAGACGCACGCCCTTCTCGTAGAAGTAGCGGATGTCTTTGGATTTCTTGATGGTGTTGCCGTAGCTGATGCGATCCGGGCCGACGCCCTGGTTCATCACTTTGTCGAGCTCGTAGATCGAAGCGATGTCGAAGTTCGAGCCTTTCTCTTTGAGCAGGTCGATGATTTCAACGGCCGGGTTGGCCTTGACTGCGTAGTAGACCTTGGCGAATTCGAAACCGGCGCGCAGGTCGTCATAGGCCTGGCTGATCATCGCGGTGTCGATCACCACGAACGGGGTTTCTTGTTTGTCGGCAAAAGCCTTCATTTTGTTGAAGGTATCGCGCGCGAAATAGTCTTCGACGTTGATCGACATGCTTGGAACTCCTACTGGGCAAACAAAAAAATAAATGGGCGCAAATGAACGTCCTCCGTATCCCCACTTTGGTTCGCCTACTTCCCAAGGCATGTCGCCGAAAGCAAAAAGGCCATGGGAAGCGGTGCTTTCCCTTGGCCTTGCTGTCTCGTCGTCAGTACTTGAGCCGGATGGATCGTTTCCAGCATGGACGTTCGGCGCGAACTTTAGGGCGTGAGGGGCTTGAGATCAACAAAAAATGTCGCGTTTTTGCACGCTTCCGTCGTGCGGTCCCGGACAGCTACTGATGTAACCGACCTGCATGACAGTGTGATGTTCCCGTAGGAGGGATATTTGAGGGGGATTGGATGGCCCTTGTGGCGAGGGAGCAAGCTCCCTCGCCACAAAAGCACTAGTACCTCAGACAGATCAGGCCACCGCAGTCTCGGCCGGCGAAACAATGCTGGTCTTGCCACCACGGGATTTACCGGAGCTCAAGTACTCGGCAATCGATTCCTGAGTCACTTCCCCGAGGAACACCCGCTCGGCGTCCATCACCGGCAGCCACGAGCGGTTGAACTCGTACATGCGCGACAGCAGGATGCGCAAATGTTCGTCGAACGCGGCGGTGGCGTTGAATTCGCGCAAGTACTGCGCGCAAGTACCGGTCTGACGGTGCAGGTCGCGACGGCGCACGTAGCCCAATGCTTTATTGTCGGCGCAAGTGACCACCACATAGCGACGGTCAAGTTCGTCCATTAACTCCAGGGCTTCAGCCACTGGCGTTTCCGGGCTCACCGACGGCGCGTTGTCCGCCGCGTCTTCGGCTTTCACCAGCAACAGGCGCTTGAGGGTGCTGTCCTGGCCGACGAAGTTACTGACAAAGTCATCAGCAGGATGCGCCAGCAGCGTATCCGGGTGATCGATCTGCAACAGCTTGCCGGCGCGGAAGATTGCGATCTTGTCGCCCAGCTTGATCGCTTCATCGATGTCGTGGCTGACCATGATCACGGTCTTGTTCAGCGCACGCTGCATTTCGAAGAATTCGTTCTGGATCATCTCGCGGTTGATCGGGTCGACCGCGCCGAACGGTTCGTCCATCAACAACAGCGGCGCATCCGCTGCCAAGGCACGAATCACGCCGATCCGCTGCTGCTGGCCACCGGACAATTCACGCGGGTAGCGATTCAGGTACTGCTTGGGTTCGAGCTTGATCATGCTCATCAACTCGCGGGCGCGGTCGTGGCATTTCTGTTTGTCCCAGCCCAGCAGGCGCGGAACGATGGTGATGTTTTCCTCGATGGTCATGTTCGGGAACAGACCTATCTGCTGGATCACATAACCGATGTTGCGACGCAGGGTCACGGCGTCGAGGTCAGTGGTGTCTTCGCCGTTAATCAGGATCTTGCCGGAGGTCGGCTTGATCAAGCGGTTGATCATCTTCAGCGTGGTGCTTTTGCCGCAGCCCGATGGCCCGAGGAACACACAGATTTCGCCTTCATTGACGGTCAGGCTTACCGAGTCCACGGCTTTCACATCTTTGCCGTTGCTTTGGAATGTCTTGCTGAGGTTTTGAAGTTCGATCATTTGAGCAGTCCTTTTGGAGTCAGCGTGCGTTGCAGCCATTGCAGAAGCAGGTCGGCGAAGATGGCCAGGAGACTGACCAGCACGGCGCCGACGATCAGCATCGACATGTCGCTGCGGCTGATTGAAGCGAGGATAAGTACACCGAGGCCACCGGCGCCGATGGTCGCGGCGATGGTCATCACACCGATGTTCATGACCACGGCGGTGCGCACACCGGCGAGGATCACCGGCACCGCAATCGGCAGTTCGACCATGCGCAGGCGCTGGCCGAAGGTCATGCCGATGCCGCGGGCGGCTTCGCGAATACCCGGTTCGACGCCGGTCAGGGCCAAATAGGTGTTACGCATGATCGGCAGCAGCGAGTACAGAAACACTGCGGTGATCGCCGGCATCGGGCCCAGGCCCTGGCCGAATTTCGAGTAGAACGGCAGCAGCAGGCCGAACAGGGCAATCGATGGCACGGTCAGCAACACCGTGGCGCTGGCTTGCAACGGGCCGGCCAGTGTCGGGAAGCGGGTCATCAGGATGCCCAGCGGCACGCCGACCAAGATCGCCAGGGTCACGGCAATGCCGACCAGGGTGATGTGCTGTCCGGTCAGTTGCAAAACCTGCGGCCAGTCGAGATGGGAAAAGGCGTTAAGAAATTCCATGTCTTTTCCTCCTTAGTTCAATGGATGTTGGCGCAGGAAATCTGCAGCAACGGATGAAGGGCTTTCGTGATCGACATCGACCCGCGCGTTGAGCTGACGCATGGTGGCGTCGTCGAACAGTTCGGCCAGCGGCTTGAGCTCTTCGGCGAGTTTCGGGTGGGCGTCGAGGTAGACCTGACGCACTACCGGCGCAGCGGTGTAGTCCGGGAAGTAATGCTTATCGTCTTCCAGCAGTTTCAGCTTGAAGGCGTTCAAGCGACCGTCCGTGGTGTAGACCAGACCGGCAAACACCTGACCGTTGCGCAGGGCGGTGTAGACCAGCCCGGCATCCATTTGGCGGATGCTTTTGCGGGTCAGGTTCATGCCATAGAGGTCGACCATGCCGTCCAGACCGTCGGAACGGTTGGCGAACTCGGTGTCCAGGGCGACGAGGTGGTTGGTCTTCGCCTCAGCCTGCAGCACTGTGTTCAGCTCGCTGATGGTGTTGATCTGCGGGTAAGCCTTCGCGGTGTTTTCCGGCAGGGCCAGGGCGTAGGTGTTGCTGAACTTCGACGGGGTGAGCCAGACCAGGCCTTTTTTCGCGTCGAGTTCTTTCACCTTGGCGTAGGACTGAGCGCTGTCGAGCTTGTCGGTGACATGGTTGTAAGCCACCAGCGACACGCCGGTGTATTCCCACATCAGATCCAGCTGACCACTTTCGTGGGCGCTGCGGGCCAGGTTGCTGCCCAGACCGCCAGTCACCTGGGTGTCGTAACCCTTGGTGCGCAGGTACTGGGAGGTGATTTCCGCCAGCAGGGTTTGTTCGGTGAACACCCGGGCGCCGATGCGGATCACCGGTTTTTCAGCGGCTTGGGCAAACCCTGCGAACAGCAGGATGCAGCCTAGTATTAAGCTTGTTTTTTTCATGTGGATTCCTTTGCCGAGGCTTAAGACGGGCGCAAGCCGCGTTCGAGCCAGAGGCGGCTGGCGAGTGTCACCAAACCGTCGAGCAGCAAGGCCAGCAGGGCGGTGCAGGCCGCGCCGAGCAGCAGTTGCGGCTGATTATTCAGGGCGATGCCAGGGAAAATCAGGCTGCCCAGACTGTTGGCGCCAATCAGGAACGCCAGCGGTGCGGTACCGACGTTGATCGCCAGCGCCACACGCACGCCACCGATGATGATCGGCACGGCGTTCGGCAGTTCGACCCGCCATAGCACCTGAGTCGGTGTCATGCCGATACCGACGGCTGCTTCCTTGAGCGAACCCTGAACGTTTTTCAAGCCTTCATAGGTGTTGCGCACAATCGGCAACAGCGAGGCGAGGAACAGGGCGAAAATCGCAGGGCCGCTGCCGATGCCGAGAATGCCCAGGGCGATGGCCAGTACGGCGAGAGGCGGCACGGTGTTGCCGATGTTGAAGATCTGCATGAAGCGTTCAGCGCGGCCCACCATGGTCGGGCGGCTGAGAAAGATACCGGCGGGTATGCCCACAACAAGGGCGGCCAGCATGGAAGCGAGGACGAGAATCAAATGGGCTTGCAGGTAAAACAACAAATCGTCGCGGTACTGTTCGATCGTGTTGATGCCAATCCAGTGGACCAGCAGGGCCAGGAGGGCGACGACAACCGCACCTCCTATCAGCCCCTTGCCATAGCGAATAGCCACAGGCGGACTCCTTTTTTCTTTGTCGGCGAACGCAGTCCCGTGTGGCAATGCCATTCCTGGCTGCCGGGAAAACAACGTTCGCGAGAAGCAGCTCTTCATGCTGATAAAACCGCATGAGATCGAGCCATAAGCGCAGCCTCGTCAGGCCAACTTGCTGATTTTTCAGCCCCTGATACGAGTGCCGTAACAGGGGAGTGGACGTCTGCACCTTTTAAAAGGTTCCATAATTAGCAGCAATTAGCCACCCATGATCTCCCTTCCGGCCCATCGCTCGCCATTGGCGACAGGGCGAACGGTGGTCCGTAGAGGTCGGTTTGCGCTATACTCGCCGCCCTTTTTTGAATCACCTGCCAGGCGATTTCCCATGACCAAACAGGCCGCCGAAGTCGCGAAACGCCGCACTTTCGCCATTATTTCCCACCCCGATGCCGGTAAAACCACCATCACCGAGAAGCTCTTGCTGATGGGCAAGGCGATTGCGATTGCGGGCACGGTGAAATCTCGAAAATCCGACCGCCATGCCACCTCCGACTGGATGGAAATGGAAAAACAACGGGGTATTTCCATTACCACGTCGGTCATGCAGTTCCCGTATCGCGACCACATGATCAACCTGCTCGACACCCCGGGCCACGAAGACTTCTCCGAAGATACCTACCGCACCCTGACAGCGGTTGACTCGGCATTGATGGTCCTCGATGGCGGTAAGGGTGTAGAGCCACGGACCATCGCGCTGATGGACGTCTGCCGTCTGCGTGACACGCCGATCGTCAGCTTCATCAACAAACTCGACCGTGACATCCGCGACCCGATCGAACTGCTCGACGAAATCGAAGCGGTCCTGAAGATCAAGGCCGCGCCGATCACCTGGCCGATCGGTTGCTACCGCGACTTCAAGGGCGTCTATCACCTTGCCGACGACTACATCATCGTGTACACCGCCGGGCACGGCCACGAGCGCACCGATGTGAAAATCATCGAAAAGCTCGACTCCGATGAGGCTCGCGCGCACTTGGGCGACGAGTACGATCGCTTCGTCGATCAGCTGGAACTGGTGCAGGGCGCCTGTCACGAATTCAATCAACAGGAATTCCTCGACGGCCAACTGACCCCGGTGTTCTTCGGGACTGCATTGGGCAACTTCGGTGTCGATCACGTGCTCGACGCCGTGGTCAACTGGGCGCCGAAACCGCTGGCCCGTGTCGCCAACGAGCGAACTGTTGAGCCAGTCGAAGAAAAATTCGCCGGCTTCGTGTTCAAGATCCAGGCGAACATGGACCCGAAACACCGCGACCGTATCGCCTTCATGCGGATCTGCTCCGGCAAGTACGAAAAAGGCATGAAGATGCGCCACGTGCGCACCGGCAAAGACGTGCGGATCGGCGATGCGCTGACCTTCTTCTCCTCCGAGCGTGAGCAACTGGAAGAAGCGTTTGCCGGCGACATCATCGGTTTGCACAACCACGGCACCATCCAGATCGGCGACACCTTCACCGAAGGCGAAGTTCTGGGCTTCACCGGTATCCCGCACTTCGCCCCGGAACTGTTCCGTCGCGTGCGCCTGCGTGATCCGCTGAAATCCAAGCAACTGCGTCAGGGCCTGCAGCAATTGGCAGAAGAGGGCGCCACTCAGGTGTTCTTCCCGACGCGCAGCAACGACATCATCCTCGGCGCCGTCGGTGTGCTGCAGTTCGATGTGGTCGCCAGCCGCTTGAAAGAGGAATACAAGGTCGAGTGCTCTTACGAGCCGATCACTGTGTATTCCGCGCGCTGGATCGATTGCGACGATAAGAAGAAGCTCGAAGAGTTCAGCGTCAAGGCTGTGGAAAACCTTGCCATCGACGGCGGTGGTCACCTGACCTACCTGGCTCCGACGCGGGTCAACCTGGCGTTGATGGAAGAGCGCTGGCCGGATGTGAAATTCCGTGCGACGCGTGAGCATCATTAATTTGTAGGAGCAGGGGGCGTCTAGCCCTTGCTGGCGATGGCGGTTTTGAGATTGCCATCGCGAGCAAGCTTTGCTCCTACAGGATGTGTGGCGCACCCGAAAGCCCGTGGCGAAAGCTGCGGGTTTTTTTTGATTTTTTGTCAGCTCCAGGTGATCGGTGTGAGGTTTTTCTGTAGGTCTTTTTTCCTGACTTTGTAGCTTGCCTCTGTTTTTTCGTGACCAGGGTTTTTACCCGTGACAACGCAATTGTTGGGGTCTAGTGTTCGGAGGACCTTTCGCAAACAGCGATTTTCCACGGAAAAGGAGCACAAGGGATCAATGGAATGACCAGTCGGCTTACTCACCTGCTGCGGCTGGACGGCTATTTCTGCGTAATGGCCTGGGTGCTGGCGGCGCTGTTGTTCATCAATCGCTTGAGCACCATGGTCAAGCTGTTCATGGCGTTGTACCTGCGCCAGGAACTGGGGCTCGCGATTGAAACCGTTGGCTGGTTGTTGTCCGGATACGGTGCCGGTTTGCTGATTGGCTCAATGGTCGGCGGACTATTGAGTGATCATTTCTCCACGGCGCGCCTCACCGCCGCGTTGTTTTTTGTCTCAGTATGGGTTTTGGTCTTGCTGGGGCTGGTGACTGACGTGCCTTTGCTGGCTGGGTTATTGCTGTTCAGCGGTGTACTCGATGGGGCGATTCGTACCCTTCATCAGCGGTTGATCATGGAGTATTGCCAGGTTGCGCAGCGTGCTCGTGCGCAGTCATTGAGTCGTGTAGCCAGAAACCTGGGTATGGCTGTCGCCGGAGTGGTGGGTGGGATCCTGGCGCAGACTGATTTTCGCTGGGTGTTTTTTGTCAGTGCGGCCCTGACGCTAGTGGCTTTTTTGTGGTTTGTCCGGACGACGTTTCATCGACCGGTCTTGATACCGGATGAGGTGCCTGAAATTGCTTCAGGTTCATGCGTACCGTATCGAAACAAACCGTTCCTGTGGTTGTTGGCGGCTGCTGTGGTGCTCGGCCTGGCCTTTGACCCGGTCTACAGCATGTTGGGCAACTATTTACTCGAGTATTACCGGTTGAGCACCGAGGTCATTGGGTGGCAATTTGCACTCAATGCGATGCTGGTGGTGCTGCTGCAAATACCGTTATCACATTGGAGTGAGCAATGGGGCGTACGTCGGCAACTGGTGGCGGGGAGCCTGTTATTGGCCTGCGGGCTCGGGATGTTGCCCTTGGGTTCCGGGGTGCTTTATGTCTGCCTGTCGACGGTGATCTGGACTCTGGGCGAAGCTCTGTTCATGCCGCCCCTGAACGTGCTGGTCATGCAGCATGCGCAAGGTGGGAAAAGCGGGCATTACTTCGGTCTTTTCTTCATGTGCTGGAGTGCGAGTGCGCTGCTTTCGCCTGCGCTTGGAGGGCAGCTCTATGGTCATTTCGGTGGGCATAGCGTCTGGCTGGCCAGTGCGGCTCTGGCGGTCCTGTCCATACCGCTGATTTATCAAGCGACCCGCTTGTCAGGGGCGCCAAAGGTTCGTCCAGCATTACGCGGCGAGCCTGCTGCACTTAGCTGATCTGGTTATAGGCGTTATTCACAACCAATCTCCCCGGCAACGGGTATTCCGTCCATTAGTTAGCGTCCACGGAATCAATCGGAACTAGATTTGACTCAGCGCCAGAGAGGCACCGCGGTTTCACCTGTAAATGGATGGATTCGGCTATGAACAGATTGCTACGCGTTGTATTGATGTTGAAAGTATTGGTAATGCTGGCCCTCGGCAGTTCGGCGGTCTGGGCCGAGTGCGAGGAACACGATGCCCAGGCTTCGAGTGGGCAGGCCGGGCAGGGTGAGTTGATGCTCGCCAAGTCCGAATCCGAGCCGGGGGATCAGGGGCAGGGTGGCAGCGCGGACGATGATGACTCGACCACTGACGAGCCGGACAGCGATGAGGCTGAAGGGGCTTGAGTGATAGACAAAAGAAAACCCCTGCTACCCGACTGACGCGCAGCCGACAAGTCCCTGTGGGAACGGCGGTGTGGCGATTCGACTTGCTCGCGAAAGCGGTCTGTCAGTCGATTTTAAAGATGACTGGCATAACGCCTTCGTCCGGAACGCCGCCCGGAGCAAATCCGCTCCCACATTTTTATGCCGCGCCGTCGAGGAAATGCTCGGCGTATGCGTGACCCGTGAGCATCATTAAGGTCCGGCGGTAATAGAAAGGATGAAGCTGTGATGAATCTGCCCTTTTTTATGGCTGATAACTATTGAACTAGACTTTTCGGGCCTATCCGCAGTTGCTTCAATGACAGTTCTGCTCCCATGTGCATCGTTTCAACTAGCGCAGTGGCATCTTGACGATTGCTTCGCCCATGTCGGTCATTTTCTGTTCTTGATATTAGTCACGCTCAAGTGCAAACAAAGTAGAGTGTGCAAGACGGCGAGCAGATACGGTTACTTATATAAGAATATAAAGTTTAGGATTCATATAGCAAAATCAACTAATTAACTGTCATTTTTTACAGGTTACGTTCCTGTGTTTTTAGTGTTTTATCAGTGAGCGGTCAGGTATTTGCCCATGTGCAGTATTCACTAATTATGCAGGAGCAACATCATGTCATCACAGGACAAGCTGAGAAGTCATATTTTGTCTGGCGTCAAGGATAATTCAAGCAAGAGTAGCGGAACACTGGCAGGCGAAATCACAAATCTTATCACTGGCATAAAGTATGAGGTGACGTCTGGTATTTTTTATCGATTTACTGGGGATTATCCCAGAGTAGCTATATCGGGTGCCGACCCTGAGGGAGATGGGAACGGTTACGAAATTAACATGCATTTTCTTGAGAACGACCCTCCTTCCGGAACCTACACAGTAGGTGGTGATAATTGGAAAGGATGTTCGTATTCTCGCTGGCCTGACGAGCAATATTTTTTTGCGGAGTCGGGAGAGTTGAGGTTGTTGAATTTTGAGAGTGTCACTACTTTAGAGGGCGAGCTTAGTTTTGTCACTCATGTTGGAAATCAGCGCCAGTATAAGGTTGATGTCACGTTCAAGGTGGTTGGGTGGTAGTTTGGGGGCTGCTTGGTACAGTGAACGGATTGGTTGACGTGAGAGGTGCTGAAGTTGAGGCTTTCACCTTAGGGTGGTCGACCTCCTATAAAACATATAAAACCCCTCTCGCCGGACAGACGTGCTATCCGACTAGAACGGCTGTTGAACACAAGCAATGCTCTGGACTCACCCTCCAGAGCATTTTTTTGCAGGTCAGACCACAAACTGCTCGGCGTAGTGGCAAGCCACCTGACGGCCATCGAGCAGGCGCAGGGCCGGCTCTTCAGTGCTGCAACGCTCGGTCGCGTACGGGCAGCGCTTGTGGAAAGCACAGCCGGACGGCGGGTTCAACGGATTAGGCAACTCGCCGACGATCTTGATTTTCGGCTTGTTCGGGTCCGGGTGAATGGTCGGGGTGGCCGACAGCAGCGCCTGGGTGTACGGGTGCAGAGGACGCTCGTAGATGTCGTTCTTCGGGCCCATTTCCACCGGGCGACCGAGGTACATCACCATCACGTCATCGGCGACGTGCTGCACCACCGCCAGGTTGTGGGAGATGAACACGTAGGCGGTGTTGAACTCTTGCTGCAAGTCCATGAACAGGTTCAGCACCTGTGCCTGAATGGACACGTCCAGCGCCGAGGTCGGTTCATCCGCGACCAGCACTTTGGGTTGCAGCATCATCGCGCGGGCCAGGGCGATCCGCTGGCGCTGACCGCCGGAGAACATGTGCGGATAACGCTGGTAGTGCTCAGGTCGCAAGCCCACCTGCTTCATCATCGCCTGCACTTTCTCGCGACGTTCGGCGGCGCTCAGGTTGGTGTTGATCAGCAATGGCTCGGCCAGTTGGTCACCGACCTTTTGCCGTGGGTTCAGCGACGCGTACGGGCTCTGGAACACCATCTGCACGTCTTTGCGCAGTTGTTTGCGTTGAGCCTTGTCAGCGCCGGCGACTTCCTGCCCGGCGATTTTCAAGGAGCCGGAGGATGGCTCTTCGATCAGCGTCAGGGCGCGGGCGAGGGTGGATTTGCCACAGCCCGATTCGCCGACGACAGCGAGGGTCTTGCCGGCTTCCAGCTCAAACGACACACCGTTCAAGGCGCGTACGGTTGCATGGCCTTTGAACAGGCCACGGGACACTTCGTAGTGACGGGTCAGGTCGCGGGCGGTAAGTACGACGGCCATTACGCCACCTCCTGATTCAGCGGGTAGAAGCAGCGGGCGAGGCTGTTGCTTTTCGGGTCAAGGGTTGGACGTTGCTGGCGGCAGTTGTCCTGCACGTACGGGCAACGCGGCGACAGCAGGCAACCTTGCGGGCGGTCATAACGACCGGGAACGATGCCCGGCAACGTCGCCAGGCGGGTGGCGCCCAGGCTGTGTTCCGGAATCGCCTTGAGCAGCGCTTCGCTGTACGGGTGCGCCGGAATGTCGAACAGCTGAGGCACCTGACCCACTTCGACCGCTTGGCCGGCGTACATCACGCACACGCGCTGAGCGGTTTCGGCCACGACCGCGAGGTCGTGGGTGATCAGCACCAGGCCCATGTTCTGTTCTTTCTGCAACGCCAGCAGCAGGTCCATGATCTGCGCCTGAATCGTTACGTCCAGCGCGGTGGTCGGCTCGTCGGCAATCAGCAGTTTCGGTTCGCCGGCAATCGCCATGGCGATGGCAACACGCTGGCTCATACCGCCGGACAGTTGATGCGGGTAAGCATCCATACGGCTGGCGGCGCCTGGGATCTCCACTTTTTCCAGCAGTTCGATGGCGCGCTTGCGGGCGTCCTTGCGGGACATTTTCAGGTGCAGGCGCAGCACTTCTTCGATCTGGAAACCGACGGTGTAGCTCGGGTTCAGCGCGGTCATCGGGTCCTGGAACACCATGGCCAGGTCTTTGCCGACGATTTGCCGGCGCTGACGGTTGCTCAGCTTAAGCATGTTCTTGCCGTCGAAATTCAGGGCGTCGGCGGTGACGATCCCCGGATGTTCGATCAGGCCCATCAGCGCCATCATGGTCACGGACTTGCCGGAACCCGATTCGCCAACGATGGCCAGCACTTCGCCCTTGTCCACGGTAATGTCGAGGCCGTCGACCACCGGAACGGCGTTGGCGTCGCCGAAGCGAACGTTGAGATTCTTGATTTCTAACAGTGACATTTGAATCTCCTCAGGCGGCGTTCTTGAGTTTCGGGTCCAGCGCATCGCGCAGGCCGTCGCCCATCAAGTTGATTGCCAGCACGCTGAGCAAAATGGTCAAACCAGGCAGACTGACGACCCACCAGGCGCGTTCGATGTAGTCGCGAGCCGAAGCCAGCATGGTGCCCCACTCAGGGGTTGGCGGTTGTACGCCAAGGCCGAGGAAGCCCAGTGCCGCGGCATCGAGAATCGCCGAGGAGAAACTCAAGGTAGCCTGAACGATCAGCGGCGCCATGCAGTTGGGCAGCACGGTGACGAACATCAGGCGTGGCAGACCGGCACCGGCCAGGCGCGCGGCGGTTACGTAGTCGCGGTTCAATTCGCCCATCACCGCGGCGCGGGTCAAGCGAACATAGGACGGCAACGAAACCACGGCGATGGCAATAATGGTGTTGATCAGGCCAGGGCCGAGGATGGCGACAATCGCCACGGCCAGCAGCAGGGACGGCAGGGCCAGCATGATGTCCATCAGACGCATGATGGTCGGGCCGAGCAAGCGCGGGAAGAACCCGGCGAACAGACCCAAGAGGATGCCCGGAATCAGCGACATCACCACCGACGACAAGCCGATCAGCAGGGACAGGCGCGAACCGTTGATCAGCCGCGACAGCAGGTCGCGACCCAGTTCGTCGGTGCCGAGCAGGAACTGGATTTGCCCGCCTTCCAGCCAGGACGGCGGGGTCAGCAGGAAGTCGCGGTATTGCTCGCTCGGGTCATGCGGTGCAACCCACGGCGCGAAGATCGCGCAGAAGATCACCAGCAGCATGAACATCAGGCCGGCGACGGCGCCTTTGTTCCTGGAGAACGCGTGCCAGAATTCTTTGTAGGGCGACGGATACAGCAGGCTTTGATCGACTGCTACCGGTGTAGTGAGAGTGGTCATGGTCTTGATCTCAGCGCTGATGACGGATGCGTGGGTTGGCAAAGCCGTAGAGGATGTCCACCACGAAGTTGACCACAATCACCAGGCAGGCGATTAACAGGATGCCGTTTTGCACCACGGGATAATCCCGTGCGCCAATGGCTTCGATCAGCCATTTGCCGATGCCGGGCCAGGAGAAAATGGTTTCGGTCAGGACCGCACCGGCCAGCAGAGTGCCGACTTGCAGGCCGACCACGGTCAGCACCGGAATCAGCGCGTTACGCAAACCGTGAACGAATACCACACGCGATGGCGACAGGCCTTTGGCGCGGGCGGTACGGATGTAGTCTTCACGCAGCACTTCGAGCATCGAAGAACGGGTCATCCGCGCGATCACCGCCAGCGGGATGGTGCCGAGCACGATGGCCGGCAGGATCAGGTGATGCAGGGCATCGAAGAACGCCCCGACGTCATCGGCCAGCAGCGTATCGATCAGCATGAAACCGGTGCGCGGCTCGATGTCGTAGAGCAGGTCGATCCGCCCGGAAACCGGGGTCCAGCCAAGGGATACCGAGAAGAACATGATCAGGATCAGGCCCCACCAGAAGATCGGCATCGAGTATCCCGCCAGGGAGATGCCCATCACCCCATGGTCGAAAAGGGATCCTCGCTTGAGTGCCGCAATCACCCCGGCCAGAAGGCCCAGGATGCCGGCGAACAACAGCGCGGCCATGGACAGTTCCAGGGTCGCGGGGAATAGAGAGCTGAACTCGGTCCAGACGCTTTCGCGAGTACGCAGGGATTCGCCAAGGTCGCCGTGGGCCAACTTGCCGATGTAGTCCAGGTATTGGGCATACAGCGGTTTGTTCAGACCAAGGCGTTCCATTGCCTGGGCATGCATTTCGGGGTCGACCCGACGTTCGCCCATCATCACTTCCACGGGGTCGCCTGGAATCATGCGAATCAACGCGAAAGTCAGCAAGGTGATGCCGAAGAACGTGGGGATCAATAACCCCAGTCGGCGGGCAATAAAACTAAACATCGTGTGGTGTACCTCATCAGCCGGTTAGGCGTGCCTGGCGCCCCTGGGATCAGGGGCGCCGGGAGTTTTCTTACCTACTTCACCTGGGTGGTGGCGAAGTTATTAGTGGTGAGCGGGCTAATGTGATAGCCCTCTACGTTGTTACGCATTGCGGTGAACATACGGGTGTGCGCCATGCTGATCCATGGCTGGTCCTGATTGAAAATCACCTGGGCTTGCTCATAGAGCGCTGCGCGTTCGGCCGGGTTAACTTTAGCCCTGGCTTCATCGATCAGCGCCTGGAACTTCTCGTTACACCAGCGTGCGTAGTTTTCGCCGTTTTTGGCGGCCTCGCAACTGAGCATAGGCGTCAGGAAGTTATCCGGGTCGCCGTTATCACCCGCCCATCCGGCAGACACCATGTCATGTTCGCCATTTTTGGCGCGCTTGAGCATTTCGCCCCACTCCATGACGCGAATATCAATCTTGATCCCGACCTTGGCCAGGTCGGCCTGCATCATTTGTGCGCCGAGCATCGGGTTCGGGTTGGTTGGACCGCCGCCGTTACGGGTGAACAGGGTAAACGTAGTGCCATCCGGCACGCCGGCTTCCTTGAGCAAGGCGCGGGCCTTGTCCAGATCACGCGGCGGGTTCTTCAGGTCGTGGTTGTAGCCCAGCAAGGTGTCCGGGTACGGATTGACCGCCACGGTCGCATTGCCTTTGCCGAACAGCGCGTTGACGTAGGCGGCCTTGTCGAAGGCGATGTCGATGGCTTTGCGTACGCGCACATCGCTCATGTATTTGTGCGAGGTGTTCATGGCGATGTACGAGACGGTCATCGCGTTCAGTTCATCGACACTCAGTTTGGCGTCTTTCTTGATGCTCGGAATGTCATCTGGCTTGGGATACAGCGCAATCTGACATTCGTTGGCTTTCAGTTTTTGCAGGCGCACGTTGTTGTCGGTGGCGATGGCCAGGATCAGCGAATCAGCCGGTGGCTTGCCACGGAAGTAGTCCGCGTTGGCCTTGAAGCGGACTTGAGCGTCCTTGGCGTAACGCTGGAAAACGAACGGGCCGGTGCCGACAGGCTTGTTGTTCAGGTCGCCGGTCTTGTTGGCCTTGAGCAGTTGGTCAGCATATTCGGCAGAGTAGATCGAGGAGAAGGCCATGGCGATGTCGGCCAGGAACGGCGCTTCGCGGCGGGTCAGGGTGAAGGTGACCGTGTTGTCGTCGATCTTCTCGACACTTTTGAGCAGTTCCTTGAAGCCCATGCTTTCAAAGTACGGGAAGCCCACGCTCGACAGTTTGTGCCACGGGTGATTCGGGTCCAGCTGACGCTGGAAGCTCCAGACCACGTCGTCGGCATTCATGTCGCGGGTCGGCTTGAAGTAGTCGGTGGTGTGGAACTTGACGCCTTTGCGCAGGTGGAACGTGTAGGTCAGACCGTCTTCACTGATGTCCCAGGAATCGGCCAGTGCCGGAATCACTTCTGTGGTGCCGGGCTTGAAGTCCGCCAGACGATTGAAGATGGTTTCGGCCACCGCATCGGCGGTGACTGCAGTCGTGTACTGGACCATGTCGAAGCCTTCCGGACTGGCTTCGGTGCAGACCACCAGGGGTTTGGCCGAGACGCCAACGGCGACACTCAGCAACGCGGCTGCGATGGCCGCACGTAGGGGAAGCATTTTCATCAAAGAACCCTCTGCAATCGGTTAAAAGGACAAAGCCGAACGGCCGATTCGTCACTGAATCAGCCGTTCGGCAGGTGCATTTACAGAATGTTGAACGGGATGGTGGTCACGAGACGGAACTCGTTGATGCTGCCATCAGACTGGTTTTCGCTGGCGCGGTGAGCGGTGTAGGTCGCACGCACAGTAGTGGCCTTGAGTGGGCCACTTTGAATGGCGTACGAACTACCGATGCCGTACTCGTAATGGTGTTCGCCATCCATCGTCTGCACGCTGGCGTAAGCGCCGCCTTTGTTGTGAGTGCCGTCGATGCCCCAGCCGCGAGCCTGGTAAATGTTGAATTTCAAGCCTGGTACGCCGTATTCAGCCATGTTCAGGCCGTAGGCGATCTGGAAGGACTTCTCGTTCGGGCCGTTGAAGTCCGACAGCAGGGAGTTGGCCAGGTAGATGCCGTTGGTTTCGTGCAGGTAGTCGAAGTACTCGTTACCGTTCACTTCCTGGTAGGAGAAGGTCAGGCTGTGGGCCTGGTGAGTCAGGCCGAGCGACAGGGAGTAGGTGTCGTTGTCGATTTCGCCCAGTACGGCTTTGCCTTCGTCGACGGTTTTGTAGTAGTTCAGGCCGGTGGTCAGGCTCAGTACCGAGCTGTCACCCAATACATGGCTGGCGCCGAAGTAGTACTGGTTCCACATGTCTTCGGCCTGGGTGCCCCACAGGCTAGTGGTCAGGCTGGCGAATGGCTGGTAGGTGATACCAGCGGTGTTCACGTGATCGATTTCAATGATTTCGTCAGCGTATTCGGAGCGAAATTTACGCTGGCTTTGTTCAGTTCGTGGAGAGTTGCGGTCGAAGGTGGCCAAGTCAAAAGTCAGGTTTTCCAGCTCTTCGCTGTGCAGGGAAACACCCTGGAAGCTCGAAGGCAGTGGACGGTTACCGATGACGTCCACTTGCGGGCTGCTGAAGTTCTGACGACCGGCGGTCAGGGTGGTGTTGGAGAAACGGGCCTTGACGTTGGCCAGACCCAGTTTGCTCCACTGGCCAACGGCGTCGCCACCTTCTTTAGTCAGAGTACGGTTGTAGCCAGGCTTTGCACGGTCACCCGGTACACCACCGAAACGCGAGGCCAAGTCTTCGCGATCACGATCCAGGGCGATGGCATTGTAAGCCGCGACTTCGGTGTTGAAACCGACAGTGCCTTGTGTAAAGCCCGAGTTGTACTTGACGATTGTGCCCTGGACCCAGTTGATGCGGCGGTCGGTGTCGACCAATGCACCGTTTTTGTTGTAGCTGAACTTGCTACCACGCTTCAGTTGCTCGTTCGCATACCAGTTACGCGTGCTCCCGGTGATCGATTGGCCTTCAACAAAGCCAGTGGCTTCACTCTGGGCACTTTTCTCTTTCACGGTAACCGGGGTGAACGCCTGGCTCTGGGTTTCTGCGTACGCCGTAGCGGTTACGCTGCTGATGGCCAAGGCCAGTAACGCGGTGCTGCTCAGTTTCATGGGGTGAAGCTCCTTTCTTTCTTTTTTTTAATGCCGGTCTTTTTTGGTGATCCGGCTATTTGGTTTGGAACTCATTCAAGGCGTCGCAAACGTTTGCTGTAGGCCGGATTGACGAATTACGGCAATACGCTTGCGTGAGGGCGGAATCCGCCCCCAGCGTTTCTGGCTAATCGGTTATTTTTCTATGCTGACGCCCGAGAACACGTTACGACCGAACGGACTCACCTTGAATCCGTCGATTTTGGCGCTCAACGGCTGGTTGACCGTCGAGTGGGCGACTGGCGTAATCGGCACCTGCTGCTTGAGGTACTGTTGCGCCTGTTTGTAGAGCACGGTGCGCTGGTCGCGGTCGGTGACGACCTTGGCCTGCTTGATCAGCTTGTCGTAAGCCGGATCACACCACATGGAGTAGTTGTTGCCGCCAATGGCGTCGCAGCTGTAAAGCGTGCCGAGCCAGTTGTCCGGGTCCCCGTTGTCACCGGTCCAGCCGATCAGGCTGACGTCGTGCTCGCCATTCTTGGTGCGCTTGATGTACTCGCCCCATTCGTAGCTGACGATCTTCACTTTGAGACCGATCTTCGCCCAGTCAGCCTGGAGCATTTCGGCCATCAATTTGGCGTTCGGGTTGTAAGGGCGCTGAACGGGCATCGCCCATAAAGTGATTTCCGTGCCTTCCTTCACGCCGGCAGCCTTGAGCAGTTCCTTGGCTTTTTCCGGGTTGTAGGCGGCGTCTTTAATGGTCTCGTCGTAGGACCATTGGGTTGGTGGCATGGCGTTGACCGCCAGTTGACCGGCACCTTGATAGACGGCGTTGAGAATCCCTTGCTTGTTCACCGCCATGTCCAGCGCCTGGCGCACTTCGAGCTGGTCGAAAGGTTTGTGGCGCACGTTGTAGGCGATGTAACCGAGGTTGAAACCGGGCTTCTCGATGAGCTTGAGTGCCGGGTCGTTCTTCAGCGCAGTCACGTCGGCAGGGCGCGGGTGCAGGGTGATCTGGCACTCGTTGGCCTTGAGCTTCTGCACCCGCACCGAGGCGTCGGTGTTGATGGCGAAAATCAGGTTTTCGAGTTTGACCCGGCTCGGGTCCCAGTACTGCTTGTTGCCGGTGTAACGGATGTTGGAATCTTTCTGGTAGCTCTTGAACACGAACGGCCCGGTGCCGATCGGCTTCTGGTTGATGTCGCTCGGCTTGCCGTCGGCCAGCAGTTTGTCGGCGTATTCGGCGGACAGGATGGCGGCGAAGCTCATGGCGATGTTCTGGATGAACGCGGCGTCCACACTGTTGAGCGTCATGACCACGGTCAGCGGCCCGGTCTTCTCGACCTTGGCGATGTTCTTGTTCAGGCTCATTCCGTTGAAATACGGGAACTCGGTCGGATAAGCCTTACGGAAAGGTTGCTGCGGATCGAGCATGCGATTGAACGTGAACAGCACGTCGTCGGCGTTGAAATCACGGGTCGGCGTGAAGTATTTGGTTGTATGAAACTTCACCCCTTCGCGCAGGTGAAAAGTGTACTTGAGGCCGTCCTCGGAAATATCCCAGCGGGTGGCCAGGCCAGGTACGACGTTGGTGGCGCCTTTTTCGAACTCTGCCAGTCGGTTGTACAACGGTTCGGCGGCGTCGTTATCGGTCGCGGTCGTGTACTGCGCAGTGTCGAAGCCAGCGGGGCTGCCTTCGGAGCAGAACACCAGGCTGTTATTGGCGGCCTGGCTGATGGAAGTGACGGCCAGCAGGCCGGTGCCCAGCAATGCGGATAAAACCAAGGTATGGCGCATGACGCTCCCTTTTCTCTTTCTCTAAGTGTTTTCAATGGTCCGCCGCCTCGTCCAGGGAGGTGGAGGTATCACTGATCTCAAGCCATGACATCCAGCAATAACCGAGAGGCCACGCATGAACTGGTCAGAGCCCGACGGTATGAGCCGCGGGTCTGGCAGTAAATGCGTAGAGTCCTAAAGACTCGTAGGAAATGGCGACGCGTCCGACTCCGCTGCTGTAATACTCAGCGGAACTGGATGTAGGTTGTTTCCTACTTTCTCGGCAGATAAAACAACGGCGACGTCAAAAACGTCGCCGTTGCAAATCCTTATTTGCTGATGCTGACGCCGTAGAAGGAGTTCAAGCCAAACGGGCTGATCTTGAAGTCCTGCACGTTGTCGCGCATGGGTTGGAACACCGTCGAGTGAGCGATAGGTGTCATTGGAACGGCATCTTTGAGGACGTGTTGCGCCTGTTTGTACAGTTCGGTGCGCTTGGACTGATCGGTCGTGCGCTTGGCTTCTTTCACGATGCCGTCGAACTTCTTGTCGCACCACTTGGAGAAGTTGTTGCCTTGCAGCGAATCGCAGCCGAACAGCACGTTCAGCCAGTTGTCCGGATCACCATTGTCGCCGCTCCAGCCGATCAGCATCGCCTGGTTCTCACCGCCCTTGGAACGCTTGATGTACTCGCCCCATTCGTAGCTGACGATGTTGACCTTGAGGCCGATCTTCGCCCAGTCGGATTGCAGCATTTCAGCCATCAATTTAGCGTTCGGGTTGTACGGACGCTGAACCGGCATGGCCCACAGAGTGATCTGGGTACCTTCCTTGACGCCCGCTTCCTTGAGCAGTTCCTTGGCTTTCTCAGGATCGTACTTGGCATCCTTGATGGTGGTGTCGTAGGACCACTGGGTCGGTGGCATGGCGTTGACCGCCAGTTGACCTGCACCCTGGTAAACCGAGTCGATGATCTGCTGCTTGTTCACTGCCATGTCCAGCGCCTGACGAACCTTCAGCTCGGCCAGCGGGTTGGCGTCGGTGCGGCCCTTGAGCACTGGCATCACGTTGTAGGCGATGTAACCCAGGTTGAAACCAGCCTGATCAGGCACCTTCAGGGTTTTGTCTTCCTTCAGTGCTTTCAGGTCGGCTGGACGTGGGAACAGAGTGATCTGGCACTCGTTCTTCTTCAGCTTCTGGATGCGTACCGAGGGGTCGGTGGTAATGGCGAAGATCAGGTTGTCGATCTTGACGTCGTCAGGCTGCCAGTAGTCCTTGTTCCCGGTGTAGCGGATGTTGGAGTCTTTCTGGTAGCTCTTGAACACGAACGGGCCAGTGCCAACCGGTTTCTGGTTGATGTCGGCGGCTTTGCCTTCTTTCAGCAGTTGGGCGGCATATTCGGCGGACTGGACGGACGCGAAACTCATGGCCATGTTCTGGATGAACGCGGCGTCGACTTCCTTCAGGGTGAACTTGACAGTTTTGTCGTCGACTTTATCGATCTTGGCGATGTTGGTGTCCATCCCCATGTCGGTGAAGTACGGGAATTCGGTTGGGTACGCCTTACGGAACGGATCATCCTTGTTAATCATGCGATTAAAGGTGAACAGCACGTCGTCGGCGTTGAACTCACGAGTCGGCTTGAAATACGGGGTGGTGTGGAACTTGACGCCTTCACGCAGGTGGAAGGTGTAAGTCAGGCCATCATCGGAGATGTCCCATTTGGTCGCCAGACCAGGAATAACGGCGGTGCCGCCGCGCTCGAACTGAGTCAGACGGTTGAACATGGTTTCTGCAGAGGCGTCGAAGTCGGTTCCGGTGGTGTACTGACCAGGATCAAAACCGGCCGGGCTCCCTTCGGAGCAAAACACCAGGTTAGTCGCCGCTTGGGCGAAAGGTGCGCTGGCTAATAAGCTTGCGCCGACTAAAAACGGAATGACCGCGTGTTTAAGCATGGTGGCCTCATGATTTGTTGTCATTTTTGGAATTAGAGGACGACCTCGTGAGTCGTGCCTGCGGATACTTATGCAGGGGCCATACCCAATGCAAGATCCAGAGCGGCCACGGGCCTTAAACAGTGGCACGAACGTACCTTAATGTCGCATTTGTATAAATTCACGCGCATTTGACCGTTTGCGCAGGTTTTTTACGGTGCATATGGCGCACCTCGGCGGGGCGATCGGGGCGTCTTGCGCACTCGATTGGAGCGCGGTGTTACTTATTTATACCCATCATTGAGGGGGGGATGGGGAGGGCGAGCGTGAATGAGATTGAGTTCTGGTTTGGTGGCCAGGTATTTGTTGTTTAAAGGGTTGTTGTGTCTTTGGGGGCAGATTGTTGCGTTACTGTTTGTCAGTGGACATCTGTAGGTGATGCCTGGCTTTTTTTGGATTTGGTGGGGGCTGCCTGGGGGGGTTGGCAGTACCGGGGGTGCAACCTTTGCTGCTGCGACCAGTTTCTTTCTGGTGTACATATCCATTTCTGCGGTAACGGCCACTTACGGTTTTGCCCTTACGGCGAGTCACTTTTGACAAACGCCTCAAAAGTAACCAAAAAGTCTCGCCCCAGCGTCCGGCCCCTCGCTTAGGCTCGGCGTGAAGGGGCGGGTGGATCAAGATCAAGAGCTGCGGGGAGCTAACGCTCGGCCTGTTGAGTGGTCAGGAGCGAAAGGCGTACGCGATCTCCTGTGGGAGCGAGCCTGCTCGCGATGGCGTCCTGACAGCCGACCAATCTCTTTCTGCTGCCCCCAATTGATCGTTCCCACGCTCCGCGTGGGAATGCCGCCGGGGACGCTCCGCGTTCCGCCTTTAAGCCTTGAGCAAACGCCTACAGGGGGACTACGTGGGTTTTGGTCTGGGACAAAAAAACGGCGATCACTTCAGTGATCGCCGTTTCTGTTTACGGGTTATCGAATCAAGGCATCAACACTTCAATCGAACCATCCGCCGTCATGCTGACCTGGCTGGTGCCCGCCTCAACCTCAGGCGTCACCGGTGCCGAATCCATGCTCGCCGCTTTCATCATCATCGGCCCACGCATGTACGGTTGTGGATAACCGTTGCTGTTCAGGTTCAGGTTGACGATTTTGTAACCGCTGCCGCCCAACGCGTCGGTTGCCAATTGCGCACGGGCCTTGAAGGCCGTCACGGCTTCTTTAAGCAGCGCATCTTCGCTGGCCTTGCGGGTTGGGTTAGCGATGGCGAAGTCCATGCCGCCCATTTTCAAGTCGGTAAGGAGTTCGCCGGTCAGCTTCGACAGCGCAGCGAAGTCGGAGCTTTCCAGGCGCAGTTCGGCGCGTTCGCGCCAACCGGTGATTTTCTGACCCTTGGTGTCGTAGATCGGGTAGCTGTTGCGGCTGCCCTGGCGCAGGGTGATGTCTTTGACCTGCTTGGCCTGGGCCAGTGCTTTGTTCATGGTGGTGCTGACGTCGGCGGCGAGTTTGGCCGGGTCGGTGTTTTGCTCTTCGGTGTAGAGGGTCACGATCATCAGGTCGCGGGCCACTTCCTGGCTGACTTCGGCGCGCAGGGCGATCTGGTTGTAGTGCAGCTCGTCGGCGGCGAGAGCTGGCAGGATGGCGAGAGTGCCAGCGCTAAGGGCAAGAAGGGCGGCGCTGCGGCGGAATGTGTGCATGAAAGCTCCTTGGGCGATGCGCAGGGGTAATGTCCGGGCCTGCGTGAAACCATCAGACTCTAGCTTTTATGATCCGGTTCGCACAGTTACAACTTCTATACAGATCGAAGATGACCGCTGCGCGGTCAATCGCGAGCAGGCTCGCTCCCACAGGGGAAGGCATTTCAATGTGGGAGCGAGCCTGCTCGCGATAGCGGTCTTATAGACGCCACAATCCTTTCTGCCATGTGGCCGTTTGCCGCACTTTTGCCTGCCAGCCCCCGTGCTTGGTTATACTCCGTGCGATCCGCCTGGAGCGCTCATCAGGAGAGCTCATGCTCGCCCCCGTTCAAATCACTTCCGCAACTCGCCAGAACCTTTGGCGGCTGACGTTCATCCGCACATTGGTGTTGGCCGCTCAGGCGGGTTCCGTGGGCCTGGCCTACTGGCTCGACTTGCTGCCGCTGCCCTGGTTCCAACTGGCTGCGACCCTCGGCTGTTCGATGCTGCTGTGTGCATTCACGGCCATTCGCCTGCGCACCTCATGGCCGGTTACCGAACTCGAATACGCCGTGCAACTGGCCTGCGACCTGTTTATCCACAGTGCCTTGCTGTACTTCTCCGGCGGCTCGACCAATCCCTTCGTCTCTTATTACCTGGTGCCGCTGACCATCGCCGCGGTGACGTTGCCGTGGCGTTATTCGGTGATTCTGTCCGGCATCGCGTTGACGATGTACACCCTGCTGCTGGCGCGCTTCTATCCGCTGCAAACCTTCCCGATCGCTCGGGAAAACCTGCAGGTTTACGGGATGTGGCTGAGCTTTGCCCTGGCGGCGGCGGTCATCACTTTCTTCGCCGCACGCATGGCTGAAGAGCTGCGTCGTCAGGAAGAATTGCGCGCCATTCGTCGCGAGGAAGGCCTGCGCGATCAACAACTGCTGGCCGTCGCGACCCAGGCAGCGGGTGCCGCCCATGAGCTGGGCACGCCGCTGGCGACCATGAGTGTATTGCTCAAGGAAATGCGCCAGGACCATCACGACCCGATGTTGCAGGAGGACCTGAGCGTGCTCCAGGATCAGGTCAAACTCTGCAAGGAAACCTTGCAGCAATTGGTGCGCGCCGCCGAAGCCAATCGTCGATTGGCCGTGGAGATGCAGGACGTCACCGATTGGCTCGACGAAGCCCTGAACCGCTGGCACCTGATGCGCCCGGAAGCCAGTTATCGCTTCCAGCGCCTGGGCCAAGGCCCCGTGCCGCGCATGGCGCCGCCGCCGGACCTGACCCAGGCGCTGCTGAATTTGCTCAACAATGCCGCCGACGCTTGCCCCGAAGGGCTGCAAGTGACGCTGGACTGGAATGCCGAAGACCTGACCATCAGCATCCGCGACCACGGTGCCGGTGTGCCGCTGGCTATCGCCGAGCAGATCGGCAAGCCGTTTTTTACCACCAAGGGCAAAGGTTTTGGCCTGGGCCTGTTTTTGAGCAAGGCCAGCGTGACACGCGCCGGCGGCTCAGTGAAACTCTACAGTCATGAGGAAGGCGGCACGCTCACCGAGCTGCGCCTGCCCCGTGTCGCCCGAGGAGACGAACATGAGTGACGAGATCCAAGTCGAAGGCGAAGGCGAAGAACTGCCGCATTTGCTGCTGGTAGACGACGACGCAACTTTTACCCGGGTGATGGCCCGTGCCATGGCCCGCCGCGGCTTTCGCGTCAGCACCGCCGGTTCCGCCGAAGAAGGCCTGACCATCGCTCAGGCCGACCTGCCGGACTACGCCGCGCTGGACCTGAAAATGGACGGCGATTCCGGCCTGGTGCTGTTGCCCAAGCTGCTTGAGCTGGACCCGGAAATGCGCGTGGTGATCCTCACCGGTTACTCGAGCATCGCCACCGCCGTCGAGGCGATCAAGCGCGGCGCCTGCAATTACCTGTGCAAACCGGCGGACGCCGATGACGTGCTGGCCGCGCTGCTCTCCGAACATGCCGACCTCGACACACTGGTACCGGAAAACCCGATGTCGGTGGATCGCCTGCAGTGGGAACACATCCAGCGCGTGCTGACCGAACACGAAGGCAACATCTCCGCCACTGCCCGGGCCCTGGGCATGCACCGCCGCACGCTGCAGCGCAAGTTGCAGAAAAGGCCGGTGCGTCGTTGAGCTAATTTTGGTTGAGGTTAAGGCAAAAAAGTGACACTCGATTGAGTGTCGCTTTTTAATCTCATATAGCTTTTACGGCAAAATACGGACTTTCAAGGTATGAGAGGGGGTTTCTGTTCCCAGATCTAGCACGTAGTACTGGAATTCGATTTCTCTATGTAGGTGGGGCTTCAAATATTTTTCTACGGACATCTGGGCACTTGTATGTGCAGAGGGGAGCACAGGAGAAGATTCCCAACTAGCCGGAGGGTCAGCTTTTAGAATCGTAGCTTTGAATATAACGTTGGCACCGACTGGCCATACCGATTGTGGTGTACTAATTTCTGTCCATTCGCCTAATGTGCTGACGTAAAACGCTCCTTCACGTTTTGCATCTTTGGCAATCGGGGTTCCGATAGCAGCCTTGGTTTCATTGTTCATTCGAATAACTCCTTTCATTCATTGATTTTCAGCGCGTTGTTGCCCTGACACCCACTAATTGCGGCACTGGCGGTGTGAGCGCATTGAATGCAATCCGATACATCGCGGCTACTGTCAAATGTGACAGTTCTGACTAGCGGTAGACGGTTCGCTGAAGGGAAGCGTCTGTTAGCTCCGGCACTGCCACGATCGGGTTCGTCACTGAACCGGGGCTGAACAATTGTTGTCACACTGGATTACAGCTACGGTCATTCATCTATGATCGGTTTGTGCGTGTTCTTTTATCTAACGAGCCTTATCCATGAATCAGAACGCTGAATATTCCGCGGTCAACGATGCTGTGCGCGGGCAGTTTTTTCGCAAAGTCTGGGCAATGACTACGCCTTACTGGCGCAGCGAAGAGAAGGGCAAGGCCTGGACGTTGCTGATCGCCGTGATCGCGCTGTCGTTGTTCAGCGTGGCGATTTCGGTGTGGGTCAACAGCTGGTACAAGGATTTTTACAATGCCCTGCAAAGGAAGGACGATGCTGCGTTCTGGCAGTTGATCCTGTATTTCTGCGGCATTGCGGCGGTGGCGGTTCTTGGCGCGGTGTATCGGCTCTACCTGACCCAGATGCTCACCATCCGCTGGCGGGCCTGGCTCACCGAGAAGCACTTCACCCGCTGGCTCGACAACAAGAATTACTACCAGCTGGAGCAGGGCGGTTACACCGATAACCCGGACCAGCGCATTTCCGAAGACCTCAATAAATTCACCACCAACACCTTGCTCCTGGGCCTTGGTTTGATCCGCAACATCGTCAGCCTCGTCTCGTTCTCGATCATTCTGTGGGGCGTGTCCGGCAGTATCGAAGTATTTGGTTTCACGATTCCCGGTTACATGTTCTGGTGCGCGCTGGTCTACGCCGCCGTCGCCAGTTGGCTGGCGCATTTGATTGGCCGTCGCCTGATCGGCCTCAACAATAACCAGCAACGCTTCGAAGCCGACCTGCGTTTCTCGATGGTGCGGGTTCGCGAGAATGCCGAAAGCATTGCGCTGTACAACGGCGAGCCGAATGAAAATCGTCGCTTGAGCAGCCGTTTTGGAATGGTCTGGCACAACTTCTGGGACATCATGAAGGTGTCCAAGCGTCTGACCTTCTTTACTTCCGGTTATGAGCAGATTGCCGTCATCTTCCCGTTCATCGTCGCCTCACCGCGTTACTTCGCTGGCAAGATCGAGCTGGGTGAGCTGATGCAAATCAACTCGGCGTTCGCTAACGTCCAGGACAACTTCAGCTGGTTCATTACGGCGTACCAGGACCTCGCCGAATGGCGGGCTACCTGTGATCGTCTGCTGAGTTTCCGCCAGGCCATGACTGACAACGAAAATCGCGCACCGACGATTGATGTGCAGAATTCGGGCTCGGCTTTGAAGGTGCACAACCTCGGCCTCGATCTGGCGGATGGTCGTCACCTGCTGACCAACGCCGAGATGACCGTGGAGGAGGGCGAGCGGGTCATGCTCAGTGGCCGTTCCGGCAGCGGCAAGTCGACCTTGCTGCGGGCGATGGGGCATCTGTGGCCGGCTGGCCATGGCAGCATTCGTCTGCCGACGGGGCGTTATCTGTTCCTGCCGCAAAAACCGTATCTGCCGATTGGCACGCTGCGCGAGGCGTTGAGTTATCCACAGGCTGGCGATACGTATCCGCAGGAACGCTACGTTCATGTGCTGGAGGCGTGCCGTTTGCCGCACCTCGTTGCCCGTCTGGACGAAGCCAATCACTGGCAGCGCATGTTGTCGCCGGGTGAGCAGCAACGTCTGGCCTTCGCTCGTGCGCTGCTTTACGCGCCGCAATGGCTGTACATGGACGAAGCGACCTCGGCGATGGACGAGGAGGACGAAGCGTCGCTGTATCAGACCTTGATCGATGAGATTCCGGGATTGAGCATCGTCAGCGTCGGGCACCGCAGCAGCCTGAAGCGCTTCCATCCACGCCATGTGCGTATCGAGAATGGCCATTTGGTGGACCAGACCGTGACCGCCTGAATACCAACAACCCTGTGGGAGCGGGCTTGGTCCGGGCGGCGTTCCGACGAAAGCGGTCTGACATCTAGCATTGATGGTGTCCGACACCCCGCCTTCGCGAGCAAGCCCGCTCCCACAAGGGGAATGGTGTTCACCCCGACGGTGATCGTACAACCGCGTTGAGCTATGATGCGGTTTCAGCCGCAACTTTCGAGAAAGACGTTCACCATGGAAAAGCCGATCGACGCACCCCGCCTCCCTCGCAAGCGCCGCAGCCTCGCTCAGGAGCTGGTGACGGTGCTGTCCGAGCAGATCCGCGACGGTCACCTCAAGCGTGGCGACAAATTGCCCACCGAGTCGGCGATCATGGATGCCCATGGCGTCAGCCGCACCGTGGTGCGCGAAGCGATTTCCCGTTTGCAGGCGGCCGGCCAGGTTGAAACCCGCCACGGCATCGGCACTTTCGTGCTCGATACCCCAAGCCCGAGCGGTTTCCGTATCGACCCGGCGACCGTGGTCACGCTGCGGGATGTGCTGGCGATTCTGGAACTGCGCATCAGCCTTGAAGTGGAATCCGCGGGCCTCGCCGCACAGCGCCGCAGCCCCGAGCAGCTGGCCTTGATGCGAGCTGCGCTGGATGCGTTGAATGAAAGTGTTTCCCATGCCAGCGATGCCGTGGCGTCCGACTTCCAGTTCCACCTGCAAATCGCCCTGGCGACGGGCAACCGCTACTTCACCGACATCATGACCCACCTGGGTACCAGCATCATTCCGCGTACACGCCTGAACTCGGCACGCCTGGCCCATGACGACCAGCAGCACTACATGAATCGCCTGAGTCGTGAGCACGAAGAAATTTACGATGCGATTGCGCGTCAGGATTCGGATGCGGCGCGGGCGGCGATGCGGTTGCATCTGACGAATAGTCGCGAGCGGCTGCGCCATGCTCATGAAGAGGCAGAGGCGCAGCGCTGATTGCGGTTTATGGTTTCAGTTGAACAACGAGATCAACAGAGACAGCCGGATTACCAGAGTCAGTGGTTACGCTGTATCGCAGTTTAGCAGTGGCGTCTGGAACCAAACCCTTCGCAAAAGTTTCTTTTGGAATAGCGAAGGTGATGGGTTTTCCCACCGAGCCTGGCGTCACTATGATCGAGTAGACCCAAGTATTGTCGGTTGAAGTTTGTACAGTGAATTCAACCTTGTCGCCTGCTGCTGCATACGGATATGGCCCCACCTCACCATGTGCCGCGTCAATCAGGTTATGAACGTAGAGCACTCCTTCGACGGCTTCTTTAAGTGCCGGTGCTGCGAGGGCTTTCTGTTGTGCTGTCATGATCAAAAATCCTTTTAACGTTTTATCAAACCGTTTGAATAGGCGCGAATGCAGCGCTGCGTTGGCGGAGCCGGTCTGTTGACCCCGAAAACATTTAGGCCGCAGCGACAGTCTTTTGGCTACTGTCACAAATGACAGTGCCGACGAGTGGTGGGTGAAATGGGCTGAGTAATTTGTTGGCTGATAGATTGCCATCGCGAGCAGGCTCGCTCCCACAGGGACTGATGTTCGCCGACGGTGATCGTGCAACTGTGTTGAGCCTTTTGCGGTTTCAGCCGCAACTTTCGAGAAAGACGTTCATCATGGAAAACCCATCGACGCACCACGCCTTCCTCGCAAGTGCCGCAGCAGGGCTCAGGAACTGCGGGGGCAGGTGTTTTCAGATATCACGCCGGGGCCGTTGCGTAGTCGACGTACTCGACTGTGTTATCAATCAACACTTTGAATTTTTTGCGGGTGATCACCCAATCCTTTCCGGGAATCATTTCAAATTCAACGAAGTCTCCGACGTTCACATGGAGGTCAAACTCCATGGGCATCTCTAGAGCGACATCATTAGTTTCGGCCGGAAATGTAAAGCGGTGTTTTGTTCTCATGGACGTTCACCCGAGCAGTAATGGAGTAACCGATTTAGCGTCTTTCAGCGATTACTCAAAACTGTAAGAAATACCAGTTTCGATGAACGGTCAGTGTCTCTCTACACCTTCCGCTGCGCCCGAAAAATGCCTCGTCGGAACGCCGCCCGGAGCAGGCTCCCACAGGGGATCTACAGTGCACACACGATCAAATGTGGGAGCTAGCCTGCTCGCGACAGGGCCGTCAGCCTTGATGCTGAATTAACAGACTGAACGCAGGATCGAACGGTCCACCCTCACCGCCAATCCAGCCACCCCAGCCTTGGCATCGAACACCACATGCCCATGCTCATCCACCACCGCCCGAGCAATCGGCATTCCCTTGGCCAACAACTCCAACGGCGCTCCCTTCAGCGATTGCCCCGAAGCCAGTTCCAGTTTCAATTTGATAGTCATCATCGATCTCCTTATCAGGCAACGTTGCCAGTGGGTTGGTAATCCTTGAGCAGCAAGTAAGTGCTCCAGCCCCACCAGTCATCCACGGTGGCGGTGTCGTTCAGGTTGTTGACGTCCTTGCGTCGCAGCACCTTGTTGCCCTCGACCCTGAACAGCGGCGAGAAGTTGGACGCCAGGTCCAGTACGGCTTGCAGATCAGGCAGCTTTTTCAAGGCGCCGAAATGGGTGGCCGACGGAGCGATTCCGCTGAGATAAGCCGCGAACACTTCATCCGCAGACAGCTGCACCGCCTGATTCACCTGGGCGCGATTGGCGCTGTCGATCGCGTCGAAGTAGCGCTTGTCCCCATACGCACGCCATTGATCGCCGTTGCCATTGCGCACGTTGAGGCCGAATTTGCTGTCTTCGTCGTGCATGAATCGCGTGATCAACGAACCCAGATCGCTCGGTGTGACCACCGCCGCCAATTGTTTGCGCGGCACGCGCAGGTGGCCGGCGGAAAAGAGGTCGGTCAGGTAGTGATCGGCAAAAGCGTTCATCGCATAGGCCAGTTCCAGCTGCTTTTCATCGCCGCTGGCGTGGGCCCGCACCGCTTGTTGCACCGCTGCGGTGTGCCCGGCGATGTAGGCCGCCAATGCCCATTCGGCAAAGTGGTCAGCATTGTTGGCGGCCAGTTTCAGATAACGCCCCAACGGGAACAGCGCCGAGACGAAACTGCCGCCGCCGGTAATCTTGTTCCACTCTTCCGACAACGTATCACCGAGGGCGTCATAGGCCTCGTGGGGTTGTTTTCCGTCTTTGATCGCTTGCTTGATCGCGGCGATTTCCTTTTGCATCACGGCGAGGATCAACTTGGCCTCAGCGTTAGAAGCCGGCAGCACGGCCAGCGAGTTAAAGGCGTTAGAAAAGCGCTGGATTCGGTCGGCGGCCGTCGCGCCTTCGCTGATCGGTTGATCGGGAATGCCATAGAAATCACCCCCCAGCGCAATGACCTGGCCATAGGTCAGCGCCAGCCCATTGGGTAGATGCAGTTCCACCTGCGAAGCGGGGATCGCCGGTGCGTCCTTGATGAAACGCAGCAGCGTACTGTCGCCGATGGCGGTGTGTTCGCCACCCTCGAACCTTAGCTGTGGCCTGCCTTTCAGGGCATTGCCGGAGGCTGTGGGCAGAGGTGCGGGAAGGGCAGGCGCAGAGTTGTGATGATCAGCAATCTGCAAGACCAGGTGCTGGTTATCCCCGATGAGAGAGATGCCATGTTCGGTAAAAAGATCATCCAGTTCGGCAATGACCTGTTTCGGTTTTCCTTTCTGTTGTGCGTGTAGACCTGACATTTCTATCTCCTTGATATGTCGTCGGTACGATCAAAATATGACTGTATGCATATACAGTCATCTGGATCATAGGTGAGAAATTTCCTACGTCAAGAAAATACCTTTCCGACTCAAATTTTGTGGTTGGCGATGAAATGCAGTTGACGGTAATTATTTAAGTTGTACGATGACCTACAACTTCGGCGAAGGCTGAACGGTTTCTCACACACATACGTCGCTATCCAGGGTGTTCGAATAATGAATCCACAAGAACTGAAGTCCATCCTCTCTTCCGGTCTGCTGTCTTTCCCGGTTACCGATTTCAATGCTCAGGGCGACTTCCATCGCGCGGGCTACATCAAACGTCTCGAATGGCTGGCCCCATACGGCGCCTCGGCATTGTTCGCCGCGGGCGGCACCGGTGAGTTCTTCTCTCTGGCGGCCAGCGAATATTCGGAAATCATCAAGACCGCCGTCGACACCTGCGAAACCAGCGTGCCGATTCTGGCCGGCGTTGGCGGTTCGACTCGTCAAGCCATCGAATACGCACAGGAAGCCGAGCGTCTGGGCGCCAAAGGCCTGCTGCTGCTGCCGCACTACCTGACCGAAGCAAGCCAGGACGGCGTTGCCGCCCACGTTGAAGCCGTGTGCAAATCGGTGAAAATCGGCGTGGTGGTTTACAACCGTAACGTCTGCCGCCTGACCGCGCCGTTGCTGGAACGTCTGGCCGAGCGCTGCCCGAACCTGATCGGCTACAAGGATGGCCTGGGCGATATCGAGTTGATGGTGTCGATCCGTCGCCGCCTCGGTGATCGCTTCAGCTACCTGGGCGGTTTGCCGACCGCCGAAGTCTACGCCGCAGCCTACAAGGCACTGGGCGTACCGGTTTACTCCTCGGCGGTGTTCAACTTCATCCCGAAAACCGCGATGGATTTCTACCACGCCATCGCCCGCGAAGATCACGCCACCGTCGGCAAGATCATCGACGACTTCTTCCTGCCATACCTGGACATCCGTAACCGCAAAGCCGGCTACGCGGTGAGCATCGTCAAGGCCGGGGCAAAAATTGTCGGCTATGACGCAGGTCCTGTGCGTGCACCGCTGACCGATCTGCTGCCAGAAGAGTACGAAGCTCTGGCTGCGCTGATCGACAAGCAAGGTGCGCAGTAACACACCCGATTAACAAGGCCGCTGAGTATTCAGCGGCCTTTTGCGTGAGGAGAACATCTCGTGGCAAATGCAAAGCGTTTTGATAACTACATCAACGGTGAATGGGTTGCGGGTAGCGAATACTGCAACAACATCAACCCCTCCGAATTGACCGACACCATCGGTGAATACGCCAAGGCTGATCTGACTCAGGTTCACGCCGCCATCGACGCCGCTCGCGCCGCGTTCCCGGCCTGGTCCACGTCGGGCATTCAGGCTCGTCACGATTCGCTGGATAAAGTCGGCAGCGAAATCCTCGCCCGTCGCGAAGAGCTCGGCACCTTGCTGGCCCGGGAAGAGGGCAAGACACTGCCTGAAGCCATCGGCGAGGTGACCCGCGCCGGCAACATCTTCAAGTTCTTCGCCGGCGAATGCCTGCGCCTGTCCGGCGACTATCTGCCGTCGGTGCGTCCGGGTGTGAACGTCGAAGTGACTCGCGAAGCGCTGGGTGTGGTCGGTCTGATCACGCCGTGGAACTTCCCGATCGCGATCCCTGCGTGGAAAATCGCGCCGGCGCTGGCTTATGGCAACTGCGTCGTGCTGAAACCGGCCGATCTGGTGCCGGGTTGCGCCTGGGCGCTGGCCGAAATCATCTCCCGTGCAGGCTTCCCGGCCGGCGTGTTCAACCTGATGATGGGCAGCGGTCGTGTGGTGGGCGATGCGCTGGTGCAGAGCCCGAAAGTCGACGGCATCAGCTTCACCGGTTCCGTGGGCGTCGGTCGTCAGATCGCGGTCAGCTGCGTGTCGCGCCAGGCCAAGGTTCAGTTGGAAATGGGCGGCAAGAACCCGCAGATCATTCTCGACGACGCCGATCTCAAGCAAGCGGTCGAGCTGTCAGTACAGAGCGCGTTCTACTCCACCGGCCAGCGTTGCACTGCTTCGAGCCGCTTCATTGTCACCGCCGGGATTCACGACAAATTCGTTGAAGCCGTGGCCGAGCGCATGAAGTCGATCAAGGTCGGTCACGCGTTGAAAACCGGCACCGACATCGGTCCGGTCGTCTCGCAAGCGCAGCTTGAACAAGACCTGAAGTACATCGACATCGGCCAGTCCGAGGGTGCGCGTCTGGTCAGCGGCGGTGGTCTGGTGACCTGCGACACCGAAGGCTACTACCTTGCGCCAACCCTGTTTGCCGACAGCACAGCGGCGATGCGTATCAGCCGCGAAGAGATCTTCGGCCCGGTGGCCAACGTGGTTCGCGTAGCGGATTACGAGGCTGCGCTGGCCATGGCCAACGACACCGAGTTCGGTCTGTCGGCGGGCATCGCCACCACGTCGTTGAAGTACGCCAACCACTTCAAGCGCCACTCCCAGGCCGGGATGGTGATGGTCAACCTGCCGACGGCGGGCGTGGATTACCACGTTCCATTCGGTGGGCGGAAAGGTTCATCCTATGGATCACGTGAGCAAGGTCGCTACGCGCAAGAGTTCTACACCGTGGTGAAGACCTCTTATATCGGTTCGTAACGCAACACCCTTGTAGGAGCGAGCCTGCTCGCGATGGTCTTGAGGTCGCGGCGGTAAACCTGATGCCCCCGCGTCATCGTTGACCACTATCGCGAGCAGGCTCGCTCCCACAGAAAAACCAAAGATTCACCCGCGCATAAAAATAATCAGTGGGAGTACATCTACATGCAAGCGACCAAGCCGACCCACGTCCGCTATTTGATTTTGCTCATGCTTTTTCTGGTGACCACGATCAACTACGCCGACCGGGCTACCATCGCCATCGCAGGCTCCAGCCTGCAAAAAGACCTCGGCATCGACGCGGTCACCCTCGGTTACATCTTCTCTGCATTCGGTTGGGCCTACGTGGCCGGGCAAATTCCCGGTGGCTGGTTGCTGGACCGTTTCGGCTCGAAAAAAATCTACGCGCTCAGCATCTTCACCTGGTCGCTGTTCACCGTGCTGCAGGGCTATGTCGGTGAGTTCGGCATGTCCACGGCGGTGGTTGCGCTGTTTATGCTGCGCTTCCTGGTGGGCCTGGCCGAAGCGCCATCCTTCCCCGGTAATGCACGCATTGTGGCGGCCTGGTTCCCGACCGCTGAACGCGGTACGGCGTCGGCGATTTTCAACTCGGCGCAGTACTTCGCCACCGTGTTGTTTGCGCCGCTGATGGGCTGGATCGTCTATAGCTTCGGCTGGCAGCACGTGTTCATCGTCATGGGCGTGATCGGCATCATCTTCTCGGGGATCTGGCTGAAGGTGATCTACAGCCCGCGCCAGCACCCGATGATCAACGACGCCGAGTTCAAGCACATCGCCGACAACGGCGGCATGGTCGACATGGACCAGGACAAAGGCAAAGGCAAAAAAGGCGACGGTCCGAAGTGGGACTACATCCGCCAGTTGCTGACCAACCGCATGATGCTTGGCGTGTATCTGGGCCAGTACTGCATCAACGGCATCACCTACTTCTTCCTGACCTGGTTCCCGGTGTACCTGGTGCAAGAACGCGGCATGACCATCCTCAAGGCCGGTTTCATTGCCTCGTTGCCGGCGATCTGCGGCTTCATCGGTGGTGTGCTCGGCGGGGTGATTTCCGACTACCTGCTGCGCAAAGGTCATTCACTGACCTTCGCCCGCAAGGCGCCGATCATTGCTGGCTTGCTGGTCTCCAGCAGCATCGTGGCCTGCAACTACGTTGACGTTGAATGGATGGTCGTCGGCTTCATGGCCCTGGCATTCTTTGGCAAAGGCGTGGGTGCGCTGGGTTGGGCCGTGGTCTCTGACACCTCGCCAAAACAGATCGCCGGTCTCAGCGGTGGCCTGTTCAACACCTTCGGCAACATCGCTTCGATCACCACCCCGATTGTCATCGGCTACATCATCAGCTCCACCGGTTCGTTCAAATGGGCGCTGGTGTTTGTCGGTTGCAACGCGCTGGTCGCGGTGTTCAGCTACCTGGTAATCGTCGGTCCGATCAAACGTGTGGTGTTGAAAGAGCCGCCCGTCAGCGGTCCTGAAACCAACAGCAAATTATCTGAAGCGCATTCCTGAGGAGCGGCGTCATGCAGTTGATTGAACATTCCGACTCGCCGCGCTACATCCGCCTGCACGAGCGGGACAACGTCGTGATCGTGGTCAATGACCAAGGCGTGCTGGCCGGCACCGAATTTCCGGACGGCCTGGTCACCGTGGATTTCGTGCCACAGAGCCATAAGGTCACCCTGGAAGACATTCCCGAAGGTGGCCAGGTGATTCGTTACGGGCAGACCATCGGCTACGCCTTGCAGCCGATTCCGCGCGGCAGCTGGGTCAAGGAAGATCAACTGCGCATGCCCACCGCGCCACCGCTGGACAGCTTGCCGCTGTCCACCGAAGTCCCGGCGGCGCAGGCACCGCTGGAAGGCTTCACGTTCGAGGGTTATCGCAATGCCGACGGCACGGTCGGCACGCGCAATATTCTCGGGATCACCACCACGGTTCAGTGCGTCACCGGGGTGCTGGACCATGCGGTCAAGCGCATCAAGGACGAGTTGCTGCCCAAGTATCCGCACGTCGATGACGTGGTCGCGCTGACCCACAGTTACGGTTGTGGCGTGGCGATTACCGCGACTGACGCGTACATCCCGATCCGTACCGTGCGCAACCTGGCGCGTAACCCGAACCTGGGTGGCGAAGCCTTGGTCATCAGCCTGGGCTGCGAGAAATTGCAGGCCGGGCAGGTGATGCACGAGAACGACAGCTCGGTGGATTTGAGCGATCCGTGGCTGTACCGCTTGCAGGATTCGAGTCACGGTTTCACCGAGATGATCGAGCAGATCATGGCGCTGGCCGAGACCCGTTTGAAGAAGCTCGATCAACGTCGCCGGGAAACCGTGCCGGCGTCCGAGCTGATCCTCGGCATGCAGTGTGGCGGCAGCGATGCGTTTTCCGGGATCACCGCCAACCCGGCGTTGGGTTATGCCTCGGACCTGTTGTTGCGGGCCGGTGCGACGGTGATGTTTTCCGAAGTCACCGAGGTTCGCGACGCGATTTACTTGCTGACGTCCCGCGCCGAAACCGAGGAAGTCGCCAAGGAACTGGTGCGCGAGATGGACTGGTACGACCGTTACCTGGCCAAGGGCGAAGCGGACCGCAGTGCCAACACCACGCCGGGGAACAAGAAGGGCGGGTTGTCGAACATTGTCGAGAAGTCTCTGGGCTCGATCGTCAAATCCGGCAGCAGCGCGATCAACGGGGTGCTGGGCCCAGGCGAGCGGTTCAAGCGCAAAGGGCTGATTTTCTGCGCGACCCCGGCCAGTGATTTTGTCTGCGGGACGTTGCAATTGGCGGCGGGGATGAACCTGCACGTGTTCACCACCGGGCGTGGCACGCCGTATGGTTTGGCGATGGCGCCGGTGGTGAAGGTGTCGACCCGCACCGAGCTGGCGCAGCGTTGGCCAGACCTGATCGACATCGATGCCGGGCGGATTGCCACCGGGCGGGCCTCGATTGAGGACCTGGGCTGGGAGTTGTTCCACTACTACCTGGATGTGGCCAGCGGCAAGAAACAGACGTGGGCGGAGCAGCATAAGCTGCACAACGACATCACCTTGTTCAACCCTGCGCCGATCACCTGAGACCGCGTCGCCTGTTTCGCGAGCAAGCCCGCTCCCACAGTGATCTTTAGTGTTCACGCAATTTGTGCAACAAAGAAGATCCCATGTGGGAGCGGGCTTGCTCGCGAAGACGGTCTACCAGACGCCGGGGGACTTGCTGGCTTATCATTAGCCCCCTAACGACGCTCACCCAAGGTTACCCCCGGCATGCTGGCTATCTTCCTCGAAACCCTGAACATCACCGCGCCGGTGTTTGCCATGCTGTTTCTGGGGGTGTTGCTCAAGCGCATCGACTGGATCAACGACAACTTCATCCACACTGCGTCGGCCCTGGTGTTTAACGTCACCATGCCGGCGTTGCTGTTTCTGGGCATCCTGCATGCCGACCTGCACGCCGCGCTGCAACCGGCGCTGCTGATCTATTTCTCGATCGCGACGCTGCTGTGTTTTGCGATTGCCTGGGGCTGGGCGATCTGGAAGTGCCCCCGCGAAGACCGAGGCATCTACACCCAAGGCGCGTTTCGCGGTAACAACGGGGTCATCGGGCTCGCGTTGGCGGCGAGCATGTACGGTGACTACGGGATTTCCCTCGGGGCGATTCTTGCGGCGTTGGTGATCCTGTTTTACAACACGCTTTCGACCATTGTGCTGGCGGTTTACAGTCCGGTAATCAAGTCCGACCCGTGGAGTATCTGCAAAAGCGTGATGGTCAATCCGCTGATCATCAGCGTGTTTGCCGCGGCGCCGTTTGCCTATTTCGAAATCGGTTTGCCGGGATGGCTGGAAAAGTCCGGCCAGTACCTGGCGCAAACCACCTTGCCGTTGGCGTTGATCTGCATCGGCGGCACGCTGTCGCTGGCAGCGCTGCGCAAAAGCGGCAACATGGCGCTGAGCTCAAGCTTGGTGAAGATGATCGGCCTGCCGATTCTGGCGACGCTGGGGGCGTGGCTGTGGGGCTTTCGGGGGGCGGAGCTGGGGATTCTGTTCTTGTACTTCGGCAGCCCGACCGCCGCGGCCAGTTTTGTCATGGCCCGTCAGGCCGATGGCAATCATGAACTGGCGGCAGCGATCATCGTAATCACCACGTTGATGGCGGCGGTCACCACCAACATCGGGATCTTTTTGTTGCAGTGGGGTGGGTGGATTTAGCCCCGGGATTTGCGGTGTTCTTCAGGGCCTCATCGCGAGCAGGCTCACTCCCACAGGGGAATGCATTCCCAATGTGGGAGTGAGCCTGCTCGCGATAGCAATTTTTCCAACACCACAAACGCCAGCCGATTACTCCGGCTTCTGGTAGCTATCAATCACTTCCTGCGCCGCGCGAAACGCATCGATCGCCGCCGGCACACCGGCATACACCGCACAATGCAGCAACGCTTCGCGAATCTCTTCCACCGTGCAGCCATTGTTCAGCGCGCCGCGCACGTGGCCTTTCAATTCCTGCGGGCACTTCAACGCGGTCAGCGCGGCGAGGGTGATCAGGCTGCGGGTTTTCAACGGCAGACCTTCACGGTTCCAGACCCCGCCCCAGGCGTGCTCGTTGACGAAATCCTGCAGCGGCTGGGTGAACTCGGTGGCGTTGCCCAAGGCGCGGTCGACGAAGGCGTCGCCCATCACTTGGCGTCGGACTTCAATCCCAGGCTTTTTATCAGTGCTCATGGCAATTCCCTCTTGTGGTGTTGGCGACGCCAGGCGCGCAGCGAGGTGAACAGCAAAAACGCCCCCAGCGCCGGCAGGACGAAAAACAGCATCAGGTGTTCAAGCTTGCCGGCCAGCGGCATGCCGGTGGTGAACGACACCACGTGCAGCCCATAGGCCAGGTACAAACCCAAGAACAGCAATCCTTCGGCGCGAGTCACCCGATAACCGGAATAGAACACCGGCAGGCACAACACCGCGACGCCGAGCATCACCGGCAAGTCGAAATCCAGGGCGTTGGGCGATACCGACAGCGGCGACGGCGCGATCAAGGCGGTAAGCCCGAGCACGCCCAAGAGGTTGAACAGGTTGCTGCCGATCACGTTGCCCACGGCGATGTCGCGCTCACCACGCAAGGCGGCGATCAACGAGGTCGCCAGTTCGGGCAGGGAGGTGCTGACAGCGACGATGGTCAGGCCGATGATCCGTTCCGACAACCCCAGATCAGTCGCGACCGAAACCGCCGCGCCCAGCAGCAAGTGCCCGGCATAGACCAGCATCGCCAATCCCGCGACGATCATCAGCAGACTGCTGATCCATGGTGCTTGCGGGACTTCGTGGCGGGTCGATTGCGGGCGGGTCGAGTGCCGCGACTGGCGCAGCAACAGGCCTAGATACAGCGCCATCGCCGCCAGCAGCATCACGCCATCGGCGCGGGTCAGTTCTTCGTTCCACGCCAAGACGAACACCAAAAGACTGGCGCCGATCATCAGCGGAATATCCAGGCGCACCAGCTGCCGTGAAACCCGCAGCGGGATGATCAGCGCCGAGAGCCCGAGGGTGACGAGGATGTTGAAGATGCTGCTGCCGATCACGCTGCCGACGGCAATGTCGGCGTTCTGCGCCAGGGTGGCTTGCAGGCTGACCGCCATCTGCGGTGCGCTGCTGCCGAGAGCGACGATGGTCAGGCCGATAATCAGCGGTCGTACATGCAAACGTGCGGCCAGGCGCACAGCGGCGCGCACCATCAGCTCGGCGCCGGCGATCAGCAATAGCAGGCCGCTGAGCAATTCAATCACGCTGATCAGGGGTATATCGGCAAGTCCGAAAATGGTCAGCGCTCCGTCTATCAGTCGTCGAGGGCTTGCACGCGAACCTTCGCGGTGCCACTGCGCAGCATGCCCAACTGTTCGGCCGCTTCGCGTGAAACATCGATCAGGCGCCCACGTGAGTATGGCCCTCGGTCGTTGACGCGCACCACGCAGGATCTGTCGTTATTGAGGTTGGTAATCTTCACCCGGGTGCCGAACGGCAACTGGCGATGAGCGGCGGTCAGGCCGTGCTGGTTGAAACGCTCGCCGCTGGCGGTGCGTTTGCCATGGTGTTTGGCGCCGTAATACGAAGCTACGCCGGTCTTGTCGTAGCCGTGTGGATCAACAATATCCGTGCTGGCGCAACCGGCCAGCAGAGAGAGCAGGGCGCAGGCACTGAGCAGACGCTTCATTTGGAAGGCTCCCAAAAACAAATGTGGGAGCGAGCCTGCTCGCGATGGCGGACTGTCAGTCACATCAATGATGGATGTGCCGCCGTCATCGCGAGCAGGCTCGCTCCCACAGGGAATAGAGCCAGGCTTTAAAACTGGCTCCATGCTCATCAGCCTTCGAGCTTGCTTTTCAGCAGTTCGTTGACCTGTTGCGGGTTGGCCTTGCCTTTGGACGCTTTCATGGCCTGGCCGACGAAGAAGCCGAACATCTTGCCGCGTTTGGCTTCGTCTGCCGCGCGGTATTGTTCAACCTGTTCGGCGTTGGCCGCGAGCATCTCGTCCAGCACCGCCGAGATCGCGCCGGTGTCGGTCACTTGCTTCAAGCCGCGCTTTTCGATGATCTCGTCCGCGCTGCCTTCGCCGTTGGCCATGGCCTCAAACACCACTTTGGCGATTTTGCCGGAGATGGTGTTGTCGGTGATGCGCAGCAGCATGCCGCCCAGTTGTTCGGCCGAGACCGGCGACTGGTCGATGTCCAGGCCCTGTTTGTTCAACAGGCTGCCCAGTTCAACCATCACCCAGTTGGCCGCCAGTTTGGCGTCGCCGCCGATGCTCGCGACTTTCTCGAAGTAATCGGCTTGCTCGCGGCTGGTGGCCAGGACGCTGGCGTCGTAGACCGACAGACCGAACTGCGCCTGGAAGCGCTCGCGTTTCTGTGGTGGCAATTCCGGCAGGGTGGCGCGCACGTCGTCGAGGAACGAGTTCTCGATGACCACAGGCAGCAGGTCCGGATCGGGGAAGTAACGGTAGTCGTTGGCTTCCTCTTTGCTGCGCATCGGACGGGTCTCGTCCTTGTTCGGATCGTACAGGCGAGTCTGCTGGATCACCCGGCCGCCGTCTTCGATCAACTCGATCTGACGTTGCACTTCGGTGTTGATCGCCTTCTCGATGAAGCGGAACGAGTTGACGTTCTTGATCTCGCAGCGCGTGCCGAACTCAACCTGGCCTTTCGGGCGGATCGACACGTTGCAGTCGCAGCGCAGCGAGCCTTCGGCCATGTTGCCGTCGCAGATGCCCAGGTAACGGACCAGCGCGTGGACCGCCTTGACGTAAGCCACGGCTTCCTTGGCGCTGCGCATGTCCGGCTCGGAGACGATTTCCAGCAGCGGCGTGCCGGCACGGTTCAGGTCGATGCCGGTGGCGCCGCTGAATTCTTCGTGCAGGCTTTTACCGGCGTCTTCTTCCAGGTGCGCACGGGTGATGCCGACACGCTTGACCGTGCCGTCTTCCATTGCGATGTCCAGGTGGCCTTTGCCAACGATCGGCAATTCCATCTGGCTGATCTGGTAGCCCTTGGGCAGGTCCGGGTAGAAATAGTTTTTACGGGCGAACACGTTGTGCTGGCCGATCTCGGCATCGATCGCCAGACCGAACATCACCGCCATGCGCACCGCTTCCTGGTTCAGCACCGGCAATACGCCGGGCATGCCGAGGTCAACCAGGCTGGCCTGGGTGTTCGGCTCGGAACCGAAGGTGGTGGAGCTACCGGAAAAGATTTTCGACCGGGTAGTGAGCTGGGTATGAATCTCCAGCCCGATCACGACTTCCCATTGCATGTGTTTCTCCTCAGAAGCCGGTTGGGGTGCGGGTGTGCCAGTCAGTGTTCAACTGATACTGGTGCGCAACGTTGAGCAAACGGCCTTCCTGGAAGTACGGGGCGAGCAATTGCACGCCGACCGGCAGACCATCGACAAAACCGGCTGGCATGGACAAGCCCGGCAGGCCGGCGAGGTTGGCGGTGATGGTGTAGACGTCTTCCAGGTACGCAGCAACCGGGTCGCTGCTTTTGGCGCCAAGCTTCCAGGCCGGGTTTGGCGTGGTTGGGCCGAGGATGATGTCGACCTCGTTGAAGGCCGCCATGAAGTCGTTCTTCACCAGGCGGCGAATCTTCTGCGCCTTCAGGTAGTAAGCATCGTAGTAGCCAGCGGACAACGCGTAGGCGCCGACCATGATCCGGCGCTGCACTTCCGGGCCGAAACCTTCGCCACGGGAACGCTTGTACAGGTCTTCCAGATTTTTCGGGTCTTCGCAGCGATAACCGAAACGCACACCGTCGAAACGCGACAGGTTGGAAGATGCTTCCGCCGGGGCGATCACGTAGTACGCAGGGATCGCGTGTTGCATGTTCGGCAGGCTGATTTCCTTGACCACGGCACCGAGCTTTTTCAGCTCTTCGACACTGGCCATGACCAGGTCGGCAATGCGCGGGTCGAGTCCTGCGCTGAAATACTCTTTAGGAACGCCGATGCGCAGGCCTTGCAGCGAACCGTTGAGGCCGGCGCTGTAATCCGGCACGGGCTCATCGATGCTGGTGGAGTCTTGCGGGTCGAAACCGGCCATGCCTTGCAGCAGGATCGCGCAGTCTTCGGCCGTGCGTGCCAACGGGCCGCCCTGATCGAGACTGGACGCGTAGGCGATCATGCCCCAGCGCGAAACGCGACCGTATGTCGGTTTCAGACCGGTCAGGTTGGTAAACGCGGCGGGCTGGCGGATCGAGCCGCCGGTGTCGGTCGCCGTGGCGGCCGGCAACAGGCGAGCGGCCACGGCCGCGGCCGAGCCACCGGACGAACCGCCGGGCACGTGTTCCAGGTTCCACGGGTTTTTCACTGCGCCGTAGTAGCTCGACTCGTTGGCCGAACCCATGGCGAATTCGTCCATGTTGGTCTTGCCCAGCGTCACGGCACCCGCGGCGGCCAACTTGGCAACGACAGTGGCGTCGTACGGTGCTTTGAAGTTGTCGAGCATCTTCGAGCCGCAGCTGGTGCGGATGCCCTGGGTGCAGAACAGGTCTTTGTGGGCAATCGGCGCACCGAGCAGGGCACCGCTCTCACCATTGGCCCGGCGTGCATCAGCGGCTTTCGCCTGCTGGAGCGCCAGGTCTTCGGTGAGGCTGATGAAACTGTTGAGCTGCGGATCGAGCTGGGCGATACGCGCCAGCAGGGTTTTGGTCAGCTCTTCGGAAGAAAACTTTTTATCGGCGAGACCGCGGGCGATCTCGGCCAGAGTCAATTGATGCATTGCAGGCTCTTTCCCTTTAGTCGATGACTTTCGGAACCAGGTACAGGCCGTTTTCGACCGCTGGTGCGATGGACTGATAAGCCTCGCGATGATTGGTCTCGGTCACGACGTCTGCACGCAGGCGCTGGCTGGCTTCCAGTGGGTGGGCGAGCGGCTCGATACCGTCGGTATTGACCGCCTGCATTTCGTCGACCAGCCCCAGAATGCTGTTCAGGGCCGAAGTGATGTGTGGAAGATCGGCATCATCTAGGCCAAGACAGGCCAAATGAGCGATTTTTTCCACGTCGGAGCGTTCAAGCGTCATGGGATTCTCCAGTGGAAGGAAAACAGAACGGATGCTATCCGTGTGTTAGATTGTCGGAACACTACCGCATTTCTACGGTCATAAGGCCGCGATTGTGGGGGTTGGTGCACAGAAAAGCGGCCAATTTAACATATTGGCGCCTTGCCCAAAATCCCTGTCGTTGTTAGAGTTTGCCGCACTTTTTTACCCACGCGTTGCCTAGGGTCCTTTCCCCATGTTCAAGAAACTGCGTGGCATGTTTTCCAGCGATCTTTCCATTGACCTGGGCACTGCCAACACCCTTATTTACGTGCGCGAGCGCGGAATCGTTCTGAATGAGCCATCGGTTGTGGCTATTCGGACACACGGTAACCAGAAAAGTGTCGTTGCTGTCGGCACCGAGGCCAAGCGCATGCTCGGCCGTACGCCGGGCAACATTGCTGCCATTCGTCCGATGAAGGATGGCGTGATCGCCGACTTCAGCGTTTGCGAAAAGATGCTGCAGTACTTTATCAACAAGGTTCACGAAAACAGTTTCCTGCAGCCTAGCCCTCGTGTGCTGATCTGCGTTCCATGCAAGTCCACCCAGGTTGAGCGTCGTGCCATCCGTGAGTCGGCCCTCGGTGCCGGTGCCCGTGAAGTGTTCCTGATCGAAGAGCCAATGGCGGCTGCGATCGGTGCCGGCCTTCCGGTTGAAGAAGCTCGCGGTTCGATGGTTGTCGATATCGGTGGCGGTACCACTGAAATCGCACTGATCTCCCTGAACGGTGTGGTTTACGCTGAATCCGTACGGGTTGGCGGCGACCGCTTCGACGAAGCGATCATCACTTACGTGCGTCGCAACTACGGCAGCCTGATCGGCGAATCCACTGCCGAGCGCATCAAACAGGAAATCGGTACTGCCTATCCGGGCGGCGAAGTTCGCGAAGTCGACGTTCGCGGCCGTAACCTGGCCGAAGGCGTTCCACGCGCTTTCACCCTGAACTCCAATGAAGTGCTGGAAGCTCTGCAAGAGTCCCTGGCCACCATCGTTCAGGCCGTGAAAAGTGCGCTGGAGCAATCGCCTCCGGAACTGGCTTCCGATATCGCCGAGCGTGGTCTGGTACTGACCGGTGGTGGCGCCTTGCTGCGTGACCTCGACAAGTTGCTCGCCCAGGAAACCGGTCTGCCGGTGATCGTTGCCGAAGACCCGCTGACCTGCGTTGCTCGCGGCGGTGGCCGTGCGTTGGAAATGATGGATAAACACACCATGGATCTGCTTTCCAGCGAATAAGTCGCCGGATCGCCTCTATGCTGTTGGCGCGCAGGCAGCACTTTGCAGTGCTGCCTGTTGGCGTTTATCTTCTGTCAGTCTGCATCCAGGCCGGTTTGATGCCGTATGAATAAAGAGAACATTTGCCTGGGAGGAGCGGCTTATTAAACCGCTTTTCACCAAAGGGCCTTCACTGGGCGTGCGCTTGTTGGTGCTGGTCGTGCTATCGGTCGCACTGATGGTGGTCGATGCCCGCTTCACACTGCTCAAGCCAGTGCGTAGCCAAATGTCGCTGGCACTGATGCAGTCTTACTGGATCACTGACCTGCCGCAGCGGCTATGGCAGGGTGTGGCCAGCCAATTTGGCAGCCGGACCGAGCTCGTCGCCGAAAACGAAAAACTCAAAACCGAAAACCTGCTGTTGCAGGGCCGCATGCAAAAGCTTGCCGCCCTCACCGAGCAGAACGTTCGGCTGCGCGAGTTGCTCAACTCCTCCGCGCTGGTCAACGAGAAGGTCGAAGTGGCCGAACTGATCGGCATGGACCCCAACCCCTTCACCCACCGCATCATCATCAACAAAGGTGAGCGCGACGGTGTGGTCCTCGGTCAGCCGGTGCTCGATGCCCGTGGCCTGATGGGCCAGGTGGTCGAGTTGATGCCATACACCTCTCGTGTGCTGTTGCTGACTGACACCACTCACAGCATTCCGGTGCAGGTGAACCGCAACGGTCTGCGGGCGATTGCCAGCGGCACCGGCAACCCGGAACGCCTGGAGCTGCGTCACGTGGCCGATACCGCCGATATCAAGGAAGGCGATCTGCTGGTCAGCTCCGGTCTGGGTCAGCGGTTTCCGGCGGGTTACCCGGTGGCGACGGTCAAGGAAGTGATTCACGATTCCGGTCAGCCGTTCGCAATCGTGCGCGCCGTGCCGACCGCGGCCTTGAACCGCAGCCGTTATCTGTTGCTGGTGTTCACCGACGGCCGCACAGCCGAAGAGCGCGCCAACGAAGCTGCCCAGGCTCAAGAAGCCTTGGACCGGCACGGTGGTGGCCCGATCATTCCAGCGACCATACCGAAACCTGCCATCGTCCCGGCTGCTGTTGCTGCGCCCGTGACTCCTGTGGCGCCGACGGCTGCCCCTGCTGCCACAACCCCGCCCAAACCTGCGGCAACTCATCCTGTCGCTGTGAAACCTGCTGCCAGCAAGCCGCCCGCGGCGCAACCTGCGGCGGCTAAACCGCCGGCCACGCCAGCCGCTGCTGTGAGGCCTGCTGCCAAACCGCCTGTTTCTGCGCCGGCTACCACTGGGGGACGAGAATAATGGTTGGTGCTACTGCCTCCCGAAACGGCTGGATAGTCTGGCTGACATTCGCCATAGGCCTGCTGCTCAGCGTTTCGCCGCTGCCGCAATTCATGGAAATCCTCCGTCCACTGTGGCTGGCCTTGCTGCTGGCATTCTGGGCGTTGGCCATGCCGCAGAAAGTCGGGATGGTCACCGCGTGGTGCCTGGGCCTGGCCGAAGACGTGCTTTATGGCACGCTGCTGGGCCAGAACGCGTTGATCCTGACGCTGATCACGTACCTGGTGCTGGCGCTGCAACAGCGCCTGCGCATGTTCCCGATGTGGCAACAGAGCCTGGTGATCCTGGTGATCTTCGGCCTCGCGCAGCTTGTTCAACTGTGGCTCAGCGCCCTGACCGGCAATCGTCAGCCGACGCTGGCGCTGGTCTTGCCGGCACTGGTCAGCGCATTGCTCTGGCCCTGGATCAGCTACGGTTTGCGCGGTTTGCTTCGACGCTACAAAATCAATTAATTCGGTCAGGCATTTGCCCGCACCTCGACAGGGAGATGTCTGGATGAAACAGCTTTACCTTGCCTCAGGCTCACCGCGTCGACGTGAGCTGCTTACGCAGATCGGCGTGCCGTTCTCCGCCGTCAGTGCGGACATCGATGAAACCCCTTTGGAAAATGAGACCCCGTCGGCCTATGTCGAGCGCCTGGCGCGCGGCAAGGCCGAGGCCGGACGCGGCGCGCTCGTGTCCGACGCAGATTCTTGTGTGCTGGGCGCCGATACCGCTGTGGTGCTGGACGGGAAAATTCTCGGCAAACCGGTGGACGAAGCCGAGGCGTGCGCCATGCTTATGATGTTGTCCGGGTGTGAACATGAAGTCCTGACGGCGATTGCGGTACTCGACGGTGAGCGTTGCGAGTCTCGGGTGGTGCGCAGTCTGGTGCGCTTTCGTAGCATCAGTCGCGCCGAAGCGGTGGCCTACTGGGCCAGCGGCGAGCCGCAGGACAAGGCCGGCGGCTACGGCATTCAAGGGCTCGGCGCGGTGTTTGTTGCCGGCCTCAATGGCAGTTACTCGGCGGTGGTCGGGTTACCGCTGTGCGAAACCGCTGAGCTGCTCGGCCATTTCGGCATACCCTGTTGGCAAACCCTTAACGCGCGTTGAGCGTCGTACTGACAAGATGCGGCCATTATCGTGAACATGCCTGAACGAGACCCTGCCATGAGTGAAGAGATCCTGATCAACATCACGCCGATGGAATCGCGCGTGGCGGTGGTTGAAAACGGTGTTCTGCAAGAGGTCCACGTCGAGCGCACGCAAAAGCGCGGGATCGTCGGCAACATCTATAAAGGCAAGGTCGTGCGGGTATTGCCGGGCATGCAGGCGGCCTTCGTCGACATCGGCCTGGACCGCGCCGCTTTCATTCATGCCTCGGAAATCTCCCTGCGCGAAGGCCCGGCGGTCGAGAGCATCAGCGCTCTGGTTCACGAAGGCCAGAGCCTGGTGGTGCAAGTCACCAAGGACCCGATCGGCTCAAAAGGCGCACGCCTGACGACTCAGTTGTCGATTCCATCGCGTTATCTGGTGTACATGCCGCGCACCGCACACGTTGGCATTTCGTTGAAGATCGAAGACGAAGCCGAGCGCGAACGTCTCAAACAAGTGGTCACCGATTGCGTGGCCACAGAAGGTATTCAAGAAGTCGGTGGTTTCATCCTGCGTACCGCTGCCGAAGGTGCCGGTGCAGATGAAATCCTCATGGACATTCGTTACCTGCGTCGTCTCTGGGATCAGATCAACGAGCAGATCAAAACCATCGGCGCGCCAAGTGTGATCTACGAAGACCTCGGCCTGGCGCTGCGCACCCTGCGCGACCTGGTGAGCCCGAAGATCGAGAAGATCCGGATCGACTCCCGGGAAACCTTCCAGAAAACCACACAGTTCGTCGCCGAGCTGATGCCGGAAATCGCCGATCGTCTTGAGCATTACCCGGGCGAGCGGCCGATCTTCGACCTGTACGGCGTCGAAGACGAAATCCAGAAGGCCCTGGAGCGCAAAGTCCCGCTGAAGTCCGGCGGTTACCTGGTGGTCGATCCGGCGGAAGCCATGAGCACCATCGACGTCAACACCGGGGCGTTCGTCGGTCATCGCAATCTCGAAGAAACCATCTTCAAGACCAACCTCGAAGCTGCGACCGCCATTGCTCGCCAGCTGCGCCTGCGCAACCTGGGCGGGATCATCATCATCGATTTCATCGACATGGAAGATGAAGAACACCAGCGTCAGGTGCTGCGCACCCTCGAGAAGCAACTGGAGCGTGATCACGCCAAGACCAACATCATCGGCATCACCGAGTTGGGCTTGGTGCAGATGACTCGCAAGCGCACCCGCGAAAGTCTTGAACAAGTACTGTGCGAACCGTGCAGCAGCTGTCAGGGACGCGGCAAGCTGAAGACGCCGGAAACCGTTTGCTACGAGATTTTCCGCGAAATCCTCCGAGAAGCTCGCGCCTATCAGGCGGAAGGCTATCGTGTATTGGCAAACCAGAAAGTGGTCGACCGTTTGCTCGATGAAGAATCGGGCAATGTCGCCGAACTCGAAGGTTTTATCGGGCGCACTATCCGGTTCCAGGTGGAAACCATGTATTCCCAGGAACAATACGACGTGGTGCTGCTCTGAATCGCTGTCTTTCAACCCTGACAGAACGGCTGGCCTCAGCTTTTTGCAGTTTTTTTGCCATGGGAGCCAACTGACATGGAGCGTCTGACACGCATTTTAGCCGCACTGACCCGCTGGGGGCTGGGGCTGTGTGCGTTGGTTCTGGTGTCGTTGGCGTTATATGTCAGCCTCGGCCGAGAGCTGACCCCGCTGGTGGCCGAGTACCGTGCCGAAGTCGAAGCCAAAGCCAGCGCGGCCTTGGGCATGCCGCTGAACATCGGCGAGCTGGAAGGTAGCTGGAGCGGTTTTGCTCCGATCATGCTGGCTCACGACGTGATGGTCGGCGAGGGTGCCAATGCCCTGCGTCTGGATCAGGTGCGCGTGGTGCCGGATCTGTGGGCCAGTCTGATGGCTCGTGAAGTGCGCGTCGCTCATCTGGAACTCAGCGGCCTGAAGATCAGCCTCAAGGAAGGCGAGGACGGCCATTGGGCGCTGGAAGGTTTACCGGTGCAACAGGATCAGCCGCTGGATCCTGAGCAATTGCTCAATCGCATGCAGATGGTTCAGCAACTGTCGGTACTCGATAGCCAAGTCACTTTGCAGCCACTGCAAGAGCAGCCGCTGACCCTGACTTACGTCGGACTGAATCTGAAAACCGGTGTCTCGCGCCAGCGACTCGACGCCCGTTTGACCTTGCCTGACGGGCAACCGGTGGCCATCAGCCTGCGTACCCGTCTGCGCGCCAGCGAATGGAAAGACGGCGAGGCTGAAGCCTATTTGAGCCTGCCGCAAAGCGACTGGTCGAAATGGTTGCCTGAGCGCTTGACCCAACAATGGAATTTTTCCGAGTTCAAGGCCGGCGGCGAGCTTTGGGTGAACTGGAACAAGGGCGCCCTGCAGAGTGCGGCGATTCGCTTGAACGCGCCGCAACTCAAGGGCGCGTACGCCGAGCGCAAGCCGATCCAGATCAACAACCTGGCGCTCAACGGCTATTTCCAGCGCAGTTCCGAAGGCGCACTGATCACCCTGGATTCGCTGGCCATGAACCTTGGCGAGACCCGTTGGGAATCGCATCTGCAACTCAAACAGACCAAGGCCACAGAAAAGTCTGAAGAGCTTTGGCACCTGCAAGCCGACCGCCTCGACCTCACCCCGATCACCCCGATATTGAATGCTTTGGGACCGCTGCCCGAAGGCGTTGCTACGGCCGTCGAGCGACTCAAAGTGACCGGTGGCCTGCGTAATGTGCTGATCGACTTCCGACCCAATGCCACCGACGACAGCAAATTCAGCTTTGCCGCCAACCTGGATCGGGTCGGCTTCGATGCCTACCACGGCGCTCCGGCGGCGCGAAATGTCAGTGGCAGCATCAGCGGTGATCTGGGCAGTGGTGAACTGCGTATGGACAGCAAGGACTTTTCCCTGCACCTGGACCCGATCTTTGCCAAACCATGGCAGTACATTCAGGCCAATGCCCGTCTGACCTGGAAACTCGATAAAGAAGCCTTCACCTTGATCGCGCCATACCTGAAGGTGCTGGGCGAGGAGGGCAAGATTGCTGGCGACTTCCTGATCCGCCTGCATTTCGACCACACCCAGGAAGACTACATGGACCTGCGGGTCGGTCTGGTGGACGGCGACGGTCGTTACACCGCCAAGTACTTGCCGACAATGCTCAGCCCCGGGCTGGACGAATGGCTGCGTACGGCGATTCTCAAAGGTGCGGTGGACGAAGGCTTCTTCCAGTACCAGGGTTCGCTGAACCATGGGGCCGCCGACACAGCCCGCAGCATCAGCCTGTTCTTCAAGGTTCACGATGCCGAACTGGCCTTCCAGCCAGGCTGGCCACATGTCAGCAACGTCACGGGTGACGTGTTTGTTGAAGACAGCGGTGTGCGGATCCTGGCCAGCCAGGGTCAGTTACTCAATACCCAGGTCAGCGACATTTACGTCAATATTCCCCATGTGCCAGCGGGGCAAAGCGTCCATCTGTTCCTCGATGGCGGATTTGCCGGCGGGTTGGGCGATGGCTTGAAGATTCTCCAGGAAGCGCCGATCGGCACCGCCGCCACCTTTGCCGGCTGGGAAGGCGAGGGCGATCTGCGAGGCAAACTGAAACTGGACATTCCATTGGTCAAAGGCGAACAGCCAAAGATCCTCGTCGACTTCAAGACCGCCAAGGCTCGCCTGAAAATGGCTGAGCCAACCCTGGAGCTGACTCAGCTCAAGGGCGATTTCCGTTTCGACAGCACCAAGGGTTTGAGCGGGCAAAACATCACCGCGCGAGCCTTTGATAAACCGGTTAGCGCACAGATTTTCGCCGAGGGCACCCCCGGCAACCTCAAGACTCGCGTCGTCGGCTCGGGGCAGGTCGAGGTCAAGAAACTGACTGAGTGGCTGAGTGTTACTCAGCCGTTGCCAGTGTCCGGTGTGATCCCTTATCAGCTGCAACTGAACCTTGACGGGGCCGACAGTCAATTGATGGTCAGCTCCAACCTGAAGGGGGTAGCAGTCGATTTGCCGGCGCCTTTCGGCATGACGGCCGATGTCGGCCGCGACACCACATTCCGAATGACCTTGCAGGGGGCGGAGCGGCGCTACTGGGTCAACTACGGTGATCTGGCTAACTTTACGTTTGCGGCACCGCCCGGCAATTTTGCCGATGGGCGCGGCGAGTTGTTCCTGGGGGGCGGCAACGCCGTGCTACCCGGCGCCAAAGGCTTGCGAGTGCGCGGTGTGCTGTCGGAACTGGATGTCCGCCCCTGGAAGGACCTGGTCGATAAATACGCCGGCCAGGATCCGGGCGGCAACGCCAAGCAGTTGCTGAGCAGCGCGGACTTCAAGGTCGGCAAACTCAGCGGTGTCGGCACCACGCTCGATCAGGCGTCGGTGCAGTTGAGCCGCAAACCTGCCGCGTGGGCCTTGCAACTTGACAGTCAGCAGGTCAAGGGCAGTGCCAGCATCCCCGATGCGAAAGCGGCGCCAATTGCGATCAATCTGCAATACGTGCGTTTGCCGGCACCAGACCCCACGGTCCTGGCCGACGAAAACTCGCCGGATCCACTGGCCTCGGTGGATCCGACGAAGATCCCGGCACTGGATATCACCATCAATCAGCTGTTCCAGGGCAAGGACCTCGTCGGAGCGTGGTATCTGAAAGTCCGTCCGACCGCCAAGGGCATTGCGCTTAACACGCTGGATCTGGGCCTCAAGGGCATTCTCCTGCAGGGCAGCGGCGGTTGGGAAGGTGTGCCCGGTTCCAGCAGCAGTTGGTACAAGGGCCGGATCAGCGGCAAGAATCTCGCCGATGTGTTGAAGGGCTGGGGCTATGCGCCAAGTGTCACCAGTGAAGAATTTCATATGGATGTCGATGGTCGCTGGCCAGGTTCTCCGGCCTGGCTGGCCAGCAAGCGGTTCTCCGGCACCCTTGATGCGTCGCTCAATAAAGGCCAGTTCGTTGAAGTCGAGGGCAGCGCCCAGGCCTTGCGGGTATTTGGCCTGCTGAACTTCAACTCCATTGGTCGCCGGCTGCGTCTGGACTTCTCCGATCTGTTCGGCAAAGGCTTGAGTTATGACCGGGTCAAAGGCCTGCTCGTCGCGACCAACGGCGTTTACGTGACCAAGGAGCCGATCCAGATGACCGGTCCGTCGAGTAATGTTGAACTCAACGGCACTTTGAACCTGGTGGGTGACCAGATCGATGCCAAGTTGCTGGTGACGTTGCCTGTGACCAACAACCTGCCGATTGCCGCCCTGATCGTCGGCGCGCCAGCTATTGGCGGTGCGCTGTTCCTGATCGATAAGCTGATCGGTGACCGTGTGGCGCGTTTCGCCAGCGTCCAATACACCGTCAAGGGGCCGTGGAAAGAGCCGAAGATCACCTTCGACAAGCCTTTTTGACAACGCCACGCCTCAGGCCGATGGAGTAGCATGGCCGTAAGTCCTCTGTATGCGTTGATTCCAGATCAGGATAAGGCCATGTCTGTAGCGGTGATTCAAATGGTCAGCCAGAGCGATGTGCTGGCCAATCTGGCCCAGGCCCGTCGGCTGCTCGAGCAAGCGGCAGCCGGTGGTGCGCAGCTGGCTGTGCTTCCGGAAAATTTCGCCGCCATGGGCCGTCGCGACATTGCCGACATCGGCCGCGCCGAGGCGTTGGGCGAAGGCCCGATCCTGCCATGGTTGAAACAGACCGCCCGCGACCTCAAGTTATGGATAGTGGCCGGCACATTGCCGTTGCCGCCGGTGGATCAGCCGACGGCCAAAGTGCATGCCTGCTCGCTGCTGGTGGATGATCACGGCGAAACCGTTGCACGGTATGACAAAGTGCACCTTTTCGATGTCGATGTGGCGGACAATCGCGGGCGTTATCGCGAATCCGATGACTATGCTTATGGCAGCGGGGTAGTCGTGGCGGACACGCCCGTCGGTCGAGTCGGGCTGACGGTGTGTTACGACCTGCGCTTCCCGGAGCTGTACAGCGAATTACGCGCCGCCGGTGCAGAGTTGATTACCGCGCCGTCGGCCTTTACCGCGGTGACCGGCGCAGCGCATTGGGAAATACTGATTCGCGCGCGGGCCATCGAAACCCAATGTTATGTGCTCGCGGCCGCCCAGGGTGGGACGCATCCGGGGCCACGAGAAACCTTTGGTCATGCCGCGATTATCGACCCGTGGGGACGTGTGCTGGCGCAACAGGATCAAGGCGAGGCCGTGCTGCTGGCCGAACGCGATAGCAGCGAACAGGCGTCCATCAGGGCGCGGATGCCGGTGTCCAGTCACCGGCGCTTTTTCTCGCAGGGCGCCCGGCGACCTGCCTCAGAACGATGAATTTAAGGCGTAAAGCATATGAGCGAGTTGTTGTCCTCAGTCAGTGAACACCTCCTGGCGCCCGGCGGCGTAACCATCGAGAGCCTGCAAGGTGTGCTTGGCGATCTGGCCGGCCCGGGCATCGATGCGGCCGACCTGTATTTCCAGGGGCAGATTTCCGAGTCGTGGGCGCTGGAAGACGGGATCGTCAAGGAAGGCAGCTTCAATCTCGACCAAGGTGTCGGTGTGCGTGCGCAATCGGGTGAAAAAACCGGTTTTGCCTACAGCAATGCCATTACCCTCGAAGCCCTCGGCGCCGCGGCCCGTGCTGCACGTTCGATCTCCCGCGCCGGACAGAACGGCGCGGTGCAAGCCTTCACCACTCAGGATGTCGCCCAGTTGTACGGGCCGGACAATCCACTGGAAGTGATGAGCCGTGCCGAGAAGGTCGAACTGCTCAAGCGTATCGATGTGGCGACTCGCGCCCTCGACCCGCGTATCCAGCAAGTCACCGTGAGCATGGCCGGCGTCTGGGAACGAATCCTAGTGGCCTCGACCGACGGCGGCCTGGCTGCCGATGTACGGCCGCTGGTACGTTTTAACGTCAGCGTGATCGTCGAGCAGAACGGTCGCCGTGAGCGCGGCGGTCATGGCGGTGGCGGTCGTACCGATTACCGTTATTTCCTCAGCGATGACCGCGCCATGAGCTATGCCCGCGAAGCGCTGCGTCAGGCGTTGGTGAATCTGGAAGCCATCCCTGCGCCGGCCGGTACGTTGCCGGTGGTATTGGGTTCGGGCTGGTCCGGCGTGCTGCTGCACGAAGCGGTCGGCCATGGTCTGGAAGGCGATTTCAACCGCAAGGGCAGTTCGGCCTACAGCGGGCGCATGGGCGAGATGGTTGCGTCCAAGCTCTGCACCATCGTCGATGATGGCACGCTGGCCGGTCGTCGCGGTTCCCTGAGCGTCGATGATGAAGGCACCCCGACCGAGTGCACGACGTTGATCGAAAACGGCGTACTCAAAGGCTATATGCAGGACAAACTCAACGCCCGCCTGATGGGTGTAGCCCGTACCGGCAACGGTCGTCGCGAATCCTACGCACACCTGCCAATGCCGCGCATGACCAACACCTACATGCTGGCGGGCGAAAGCGACCCGGCAGAAATCATCGCCTCGGTGAAACGCGGCATCTATTGCGCCAACCTCGGCGGCGGGCAGGTGGACATCACCAGCGGCAAATTCGTGTTCTCCACCAGCGAGGCGTACCTAATCGAAGACGGCAAGATCACGGCCCCGGTCAAGGGCGCGACATTGATCGGTAACGGCCCGGAAGCCATGAGCAAGGTGTCGATGGTCGGTAACGATCTGGCGCTGGACAGCGGCGTGGGGACGTGTGGCAAGGATGGGCAGTCGGTGCCGGTGGGTGTCGGCCAGCCAACGCTGAAAATCGATGCGATCACTGTGGGTGGCACAGGATCTTGAGGGATGGAGCTTTGGGTGAACCGCTTGGCGGCTCACCCGAGAAGGGACTTAACGCAGACCGCGTTGAGTCTCGTCCAGCTCACGGATGTACTTGAAGATTTTACGGCTCGATGCCGGTGGCTTGTTGGTCGCCAGTTCGTGCTGGGCCTGACGGATCAGGGAGCGCAATTGTTGACGATCAGCCTCCGGGAAGTCGACCACGAACTTCTCCAGGACCGCATCGTCGCCCGCGATCAAGCGATCGCGCCAGCGTTCCAGGCCATGGAAACGTTCGTTGTACTGCCGAGTGGAGGCATCGAGTTGATCGAGCAGCGTCAGAATGGCGTCAGTGTCCTGATCGCGCATCAGTTTGCCGATGAACATAAGGTGCCGTTTACGCGCGATATTCGCGGTGTGCTTGGGCGCATCAGCCAGTGCCCGGCGCATAGCGTCGGTCAACGGCAGTTTTGCCAGCAAGTCAGGCTTGAGCGTTGTAAGGCGCTCGCCGAGGTCAACCAGAGCATGAAGCTCGCGTTTAACCTGGGATTTGCTTTTTTCTCCCGTATCGAGGGAGTCGTCGTAAGAATCAACCATGGTGGCCGTCCGCAAAGAAACGCCGCCATGATAACCAGTCGGGGGCCGCTTGTCCGGCCCGGTCGCTCGAAGGCCCCAGCCGAAAGCAGAATTTGAGTGGAGAACAGCATGAGTGCAGTTGAAAGCGTCGGCCCACAAGCGTTGCCGGCACTGCAAGAACAAGTCGAGCAGATCATCGCTGAAGCCAAGCGCCAGGGCGCCAGTGCCTGTGAAGTGGCGGTGTCCCTGGAGCAGGGCCTTTCCACCTCCGTGCGTCAGCGTGAAGTCGAAACCGTCGAATTCAACCGCGATCAGGGCTTTGGCATCACCTTGTACGTCGGTCAGCGCAAAGGCTCGGCCAGCACGTCCGCCAGCGGTCCGGAGGCGATTCGCGAAACCGTCGCCGCCGCCCTGGCCATCGCCAGGCACACGTCGGAAGATGAAGCTTCGGGCCTGGCAGACGCCGCCCTGATGGCCAAGGATCTGCAGGATTTCGACCTGTTCCACCAATGGGACATCACTCCGGAACAAGCCATCGAGCAGGCGCTGGCCTGTGAAGCGGCGGCGTTTGCCACCGACAGCCGGATCAAGAACGCCGACGGCACCACCCTCAGCACCCATCAGGGCTGCCGTGTCTACGGCAACAGCCACGGTTTTATTGGCGGTTACGCGTCGACCCGGCACAGCCTGAGCTGCGTAATGATCGCCGAGGCCGACGGCCAGATGCAGCGCGATTACTGGTACGACGTGAACCGTCAGGGCAATTTGCTGGCCTCTCCAGAGAGCATCGGCCAGCGTGCCGCGCAACGGGCGGCGAGCCGTCTGGGCGCACGTCCGGTTCCGACCTGCGAAGTGCCGGTGCTGTTTTCCGCGGAGTTGGCCGGTGGCTTGTTCGGCAGTTTCCTCTCGGCGATTTCCGGCGGCAGTCTGTATCGCAAATCCTCATTCCTTGAAGGGACGCTGGGGCAGAAACTGTTCCCGGAATGGCTGACCATCGATGAGCGTCCGCACCTGATGCGAGCCATGGGCAGTTCTGCATTCGATGGTGATGGGCTGGCCACTTACGCCAAGCCGTTCGTCGAAAAAGGCGAGTTGGTTTCCTACATTCTCGGCACGTACTCCGGCCGTAAGCTTGGAATGCCGAGCACCGCCAACGCTGGCGGCGTGCACAACCTGTTCGTCACCCATGGCGACGAAGACCAGGCAGCCTTGCTGCGCCGCATGGGACGCGGCCTGCTGGTGACTGAATTGATGGGCCAGGGCCTGAACATGGTTACTGGCGATTACTCCCGTGGCGCGGCGGGTTACTGGGTCGAGAACGGCGAAATCCAGTTTGCGGTCCAGGAAGTGACCATCGCCGGCAACATGCGTGACATGTTCAAGCAGATCGTTGCGGTCGGTAATGACCTGGAGTTGCGCAGCAACATTCGCACCGGGTCGGTGTTGATCGAGCGGATGACGGTAGCCGGAAGCTAACGCTTAGCCGTTACACAAAAAGGCGCGCCACCCATGGGTGGCGCGCCTTTTTTATTGTTGCTGCACGATCCCCTGTGGGAGCGGGCTTGCTCGCGAAGGGGACTTCACATCCAACATTTTTGTTGGATGGTAAACCGCTTTCGCGAGCAAGCCCGCTCCCACAATAAGCACTGAGCGTTTTGCTACTCTTGTTTTGGTTCTCATTATCATCTAATAATAAATCTCATTATCGAATGAGCCCGGATCATGAGTTCTGCCTTGCACGAGCAGCCTTACCTCGAAAGCTGGCGCTGGATGAGTCGCCAGATCCGTTGCGCGATGGACCCTGACGAGCCTCGCCTGATCGAACATTACCTGGCCGAAGGTCGGTATCTCGCCTGCTGCACGGCAACCTCGTCCTGGACCATCGCCGAAACTTCTTTCCGTCTGTTGCTCGACACCGCCGCCGATGTCGCGCTGCCTTGGCACTGGCGAACCTACTGCCTGGATCAGGCCTGGCGCCCATTGCGCGAACTCGAACGCCTGTCTCTGTGCAAATGCCGCCTCAAGCGCTGGCAGAGCTACACCTGGCAACTGGCGACCTGCGAGTTGCACCCCTCGATTCCTCTCATAGAACTGGTGCAAGGATTTTCTGATGACCAAGACACGTATTGAGCGCGACAGCATGGGCGAGCTTCAAGTCCCGGTGGACGCCCTCTATGGCGCGCAAACCCAACGTGCGGTGGATAACTTTCCCATCAGCGGCAAACCGATGCCCGTGCAGTTCATTCGCGCGCTGATCCTGGCGAAAGCCGCCGCTGCCCGGGCCAACGTCGAGCTCAAGCAAATCAGCGAGTCCCAAGGCAAAGCCATCGTCGATGCGGCACTGGGCCTGCTTCAGGACGACTTCATGCAGCACTTCCCGGTGGATATTTTCCAGACCGGTTCCGGCACCAGTTCGAACATGAACGCCAACGAAGTGATCGCCACCCTGGCCAGCCGCCTGCTCGGTGAGCCGGTGAACCCCAACGATCACGTGAATTGCGGCCAAAGCAGCAACGACATCATCCCAACCACCATCCACGTCAGTGCCGCGTTGGCTTTGCATGAGCAATTGTTGCCGGCACTGGTGGGTCTGGTTCAGGTGATCGAGCGCAAGGCCGATGAGGTTCATCACCACGTCAAAACCGGCCGCACTCACCTGATGGACGCCATGCCGGTGCGCATGAGCCAGGTGCTCAACGGTTGGGCGCAGCAGCTCAAGGCCAACATCGGTCATCTGAACGATCTGCTGCCGAGTCTGCAATCCCTGGCTCAGGGCGGCACGGCGGTCGGCACCGGGATCAACGCTCACCCACAATTCGCAGCGCGTTTCAGTGAGCAACTGAGCAAGCTGACCCAGGTGCAATTCAAACCGGGTGAGGATCTGTTTGCGCTGATCGGCTCTCAGGACACGGCGGTCAGTGTTTCCGGCCAGCTCAAGGCCACGGCCGTTTCGCTGATGAAAATCGCCAACGACCTGCGCTGGATGAACTCCGGCCCGTTGGCCGGTCTTGGTGAAATCGAGCTCGAAGCCTTGCAGCCGGGTTCTTCGATCATGCCTGGCAAGGTCAACCCGGTGATCCCGGAAGCGACCGCCATGGTCGCCGCACAGGTCATCGGTAACGACACGGTTATCACCATCGCCGGTCAATCGGGCAATTTCGAGCTGAACGTGATGCTGCCGATCATCGCCCAGAACCTGCTGAGCAGCATCGAGTTGCTGGCCAACTCCAGCCATTTGCTGGGTGAAAAAGCCATCGCCAGCTTCAAGGTCAACGAAGCCAGGCTCAAGGAAGCGTTGTCGCGTAACCCGATTTTGGTCACCGCACTCAACCCGATCATTGGTTACCAAAAAGCCGCGGAGATCGCCAAGAAGGCCTATCAACAAGGCCGGCCGGTGATCGATGTCGCTCTGGAACACACCGACCTGACGCGCAGCCAACTGGAAGAGTTACTCAATCCAGAGAAGCTCACCGCAGGCGGCGTGTAATCACCGCTACCGCTTTGGAGGCTCACCATGGAGCACTGGAAACGCACGATCGAAAGGGCTAATCGTTGTTTCATGCTGGGCGAACTGGTCGATGCCCGCGAGGCTTACTTGCAAGCATTGGCCCTGGCCCAGGTGTTGTTCGAGCGCTGGGCGGATGCCGACGAAGCGGTGGCAGCCTGCGTGATTTCCCACCACAACCTGGCGGACCTGCATTTGCGTCTGAACCAGCCGGAGGAGAGCGCCGAGTACCTGTGCGCCATCCATCAGCGATTGTTGCAGACCATGCAGGACCCACGACTGGCGCCCGCCCTGCGTGAAGCAGCGTTGCGCCAGAGCAGCAAAACCTACGTCGAGCTGCTGAATTTCATCAGCGAACACGGCGAATACCCGCGTACGCATCGACTGCTGCACATCGATGCCGCCTCGCCTGCGCCCCTACATCACGGAGTTCATTGAAATGGCTTTTACCTTGCCTGCCTTGCCCTACGCCTACGATGCCCTGGAACCGCACATCGATGCGCAGACCATGGAAATCCACTACACCAGGCACCACCAGACCTACATCAACAACCTCAACGCTGCGGTTGAAGGCACCGAGTTTGCCGAATGGCCGGTGGAGAAACTGGTGTCTGCGGTCCAGCAGCTGCCGGAGAAGCTGCGCGCGGCGGTGATTAATCAGGGCGGCGGGCACGCGAACCATTCGCTGTTCTGGAAAGTAATGGCGCCCAACGGCGGCGGCCAGCCCGAAGGCTCACTGGCGGCGGCGATCGACGAGCAACTGGGCGGCTTGAGCAGTTTCAAGGAAGCCTTCACCAAAGCCGCGCTGACTCGTTTTGGCAGCGGCTGGGCGTGGCTCAGTGTGACGCCGCAAAAGACGCTGGTCGTTGAAAGCAGCGGCAATCAGGACAGTCCATTGATGAACGGCAATACGCCCATCCTCGGCCTGGATGTCTGGGAGCACGCGTATTACCTGCAATACCAGAACCGTCGCCCGGAATACATCAACGCGTTCTACAACGTGATCAATTGGCCTGAAGTCACTGCGCGCTATCAGGCTGCACTGGTTTAAGACTTCTGCAAAAGCAATCCAGGGCTGGCTATGAGCACTGAAACACTGGCGATCGGTAGTGGACGAATGTTTCGTTACGCGTTCGGATCGCTGTTACTGCTGGCAGGCGTGACGTTGTTGGTGGCTCAAGGCCTGGCGTGGCTGGACCTTGAGCCGAAACTGCTGCGCGCGCTGCAAGGCGGGGCGATCTGCGCCTTGGGCACTGCCTTGGGCGCGGTGCCCGTGCTGGTCATTCGACGGATGCCTCAAGTGCTCAGCGATATGCTGCTCGGCTTTGGGGCCGGGGTGATGCTCGCAGCGACAGCGTTTTCGTTGATCGTTCCGGGGATCTCTGCCGCTGAAAGCCTGGGGCTGACGCCTTGGGCGGCCAGCGGACTGATCAGTTTCGGCATCATGCTGGGGGCGTTTGGATTGTTCCTGGTGGATCGCAAGGTGTCGGGTGCATCGCCGGAAATGCTCGTAGGCACGCTGGAACGACCGGTCATCCCGCCGCGAATCTGGTTGTTTGTGTTTGCGATCATTGCCCACAACATCCCCGAAGGCATGGCGGTCGGTGTGTCGGCGGGAGGGGGCATGCCCGATGCCGATAGCCTGGCCATGGGCATCGCCTTGCAGGATGTGCCGGAAGGTCTGGTGATCGCGTTGGTACTGGCCGGGGCAGGGATGTCGCGGGTCAAGGCGTTCCTGATCGGAGCTGCGTCAGGTCTGGTCGAGCCGGTCTTTGCGTTGTTGTGCGCCTGGCTGGTGAGCCTGGCCGAATTGTTGTTGCCCTTGGGGTTGGCGCTGGCGGCCGGGGCAATGTTGCTGGTGGTCACCCATGAAGTCATTCCCGAGTCGCGCCGCAATGGTCACGACAAGCTTGCAAGTCTCGGGTTGCTGATCGGGTTTTGCTTGATGATGGTGATGGATACGGCGTTGGCTTAGCGCGGATATGTAGCAGCAGGCTTCGCCGGCTGCTACAGGGCGAGGTGTTATTCGCCTTCGCCGAAGTAGTCATTGATCAAATTCACCAATGCCTGCAGCGCCTCATCAGCCTGTTCGCCTTCGGTGCTCAGGTGGATTCTGGTGCCCTTGCCCGCAGCGAGCATCATCATTGCCATGATGCTTTTTCCGTCGACCGTGGATTCCGGCGTGCGTCCTACTCTGATCGTGCAATCCTTGAACTCACCGGCGACGCCAACGAATTTTGCAGAAGCGCGGGCATGCAGGCCCAGCTTGTTGATGATTTCAATTTCCAGAGCAGGCATCGCGGTGTGAATCCTTTAGCTGAGGTCGCGGTGGCGAACCTGGACGTTCTTCAGGGATTTTTGCAGGGCCTGGCCCAGACGTTCGGTCAGGTAGACGGAGCGGTGATGGCCGCCGGTGCAGCCAATGGCAATGGTGACATAAGCGCGGTTGCTGGCGGCAAAGCGGGGTAGCCACTTTAACAAGTAGGTGGAGATGTCCTGGAACATCTCTTCGACGTCCGGCTGTGCCGCCAGGTAATCGGCAACCGGTTGGTCGAGACCCGATTGATCGCGTAACTCTGGCTTCCAGTAAGGGTTCGGCAGGCAGCGCACGTCGAACACCAGATCAGCGTCCACCGGCATTCCACGCTTGAAGCCGAAAGATTCCACCAGGAACGCCGTACCGGATTCCGGCTGGTTCAACAGGCGCAGCTTGATGGTATCTCGCAGTTGATACAGGTTCAGGTTGGTGGTGTTTACCTTGAGATCGGCGAGATCGGCAATCGGCCCGAGCAGGGCGGTCTCATCGTTGATGGCCTCGGCCAGCGAACGATTGGAGTTGCTCAGCGGGTGACGACGGCGGGTTTCCGAGAAACGCTTGAGCAAGGTTTCTTCGTCGGCGTCCAGATAAAGCACATCACACTGGATATGCCGGCTGCGCACTTCTTCCAGCAGTTCGGGAAAACGCGACAAGTGACTCGGCAAGTTGCGCGCATCGATCGATACGGCCACCAGCGGTTGCGCCAGCTCAGTATGGATCAGCGCACGTTCGGCCAGTTCCGGCAGCAGGCCGGCGGGCAGGTTGTCGATGCAGTAGAAGCCGTTGTCCTCGAGAACATCGAGTGCGGTACTTTTACCTGAGCCGGAACGGCCACTGACGATGATCAAGCGCATGATTAATGACCGTTTTGCTCGTCCAGGACAACCTGATACAAGGCTTCATTGCTCGGGGCGCTGCGCAGCTTTTCGCGCACTTCCTTGCGGTCGAGCATGCTGGCGATCTGGCGCAGCAACTCCAGGTGCGCATCGGTAGCGGCTTCCGGGACCAGCAGAACGAACAGCAGGTCAACCGGGGCGCCGTCGATGGCGTCGAAATCGATGGGTGCATCAAGGTGCATCAGGGCGCTGATGGGCGAGGTACAGCCCTTCAGGCGGCAGTGGGGAATGGCAATGCCGTTGCCAAAGCCGGTTGAGCCGAGTTTTTCACGGGCAATCAGAGCCTCGAAGACATCTTGCATCTCCAGATCCGGTACTTCTTTATGGATAAGGTTGGCAATTTGCTCGAGGGCTTTCTTTTTACTGCCGCCCGGCACGTTCACGAGGGAACGGCCGGGGGTCAGGATGCTTTCAAGTCGGATCATGGGTAGGGAGTGTTAACGACCGGTCGCGCCCTGGAGGAGGCTTTGGGTCTTTTCCTTATGCTTTTTGAGTTGTTTATCCAGCTTGTCGGTCAGTGCGTCGATCGCCGCGTACATATCGGTATGCTCCGCGTTTGCGACCACTTCATTGCCGGGAATATGCAGTGTGGCTTCGATTTTCTGCTTGAGCTTTTCGACCGTCATCGTGACCTGCACGTTGGTGATCTTGTCGAAATGCCTCTCTAATCGTTCGAGTTTTTCGCCGATGTAGGTGCGAAGAGGTTCGGTCACTTCCAGTTGGTGTCCACTGATGTTGACTTGCATACAGCTTCTCCTTCGTTGCCAGTGCATAAAGCGGCAGGCAGAAATACCTGCCACTGGAACGCTGTGGCGTGGCTCTACATCAACCGCTTGCGTTCGCTCGAAGGCGCGATCCCGAGGGATTCGCGGTACTTGGCGACGGTGCGGCGAGCCACCTGAATGCCTTGTGCCTCCAGTAAACCAGCGATCTTGCTGTCACTCAACGGCTTTTTCTGATTTTCCGCGGCAACCAGTTTTTTGATGATCGCGCGGATCGCCGTGGACGAGCATTCACCGCCCTCGGAGGTGCTGACGTGGCTGGAAAAAAAGTATTTCAGTTCATATATGCCCCGAGGGGTATGCATGAATTTTTGCGTGGTTACCCGTGAAATCGTCGACTCGTGCATCCCTACCGCTTCGGCAATGTCATGCAGGACCAGCGGTTTCATGGCTTCGTCGCCGTATTCAAGAAAACCGCGCTGATGCTCGACGATTTGCGTGGCCACTTTCATCAGGGTTTCGTTGCGGCTTTGCAGGCTCTTGATGAACCAGCGGGCCTCTTGCAACTGATTGCGCATGAAGGTGTTGTCGGCGCTGGTGTCGGCGCGGCGCACGAAGCCGGCGTATTGGGCGTTGACCCGCAGTCGTGGCACGGATTCCTGGTTCAGCTCCACCAGCCAGCGCTCGTTGTCCTTGCGTACGATCACGTCGGGAACGACGTATTCGGCTTCGCTGGACTCGATTTGCGAGCCTGGGCGCGGGTTGAGGCTCTGCACCAGTTCAATCACCTGGCGCAGTTCGTCTTCCTTGAGCTTCATGCGACGCATCAGCTGGCTGTAATCGCGACTGCCGAGCAGGTCGATGTAGTCGGTGACCAGGCGTTTGGCCTCGACCAGCCAAGGTGTCTTGGCGGGCAATTGGCGCAATTGCAGCAGCAGGCATTCGCCCAGGTTACGGGCGCCGATACCGGCAGGTTCGAATTGCTGGATGCGGTGCAGGACGGCTTCGATTTCGTCCAGTTCGATGTCCAGTTCCGGGTCGAAGGCTTCGAGAATCTCCTCGAGGGTTTCGTCCAGGTAGCCCTGATTGTTGATGCAATCGATCAGGGTCACGGCGATCAGGCGATCGGTGTCGGACATCGGGGCCAGGTTCAGTTGCCATAGCAGGTGGCTTTGCAGGCTTTCGCCGGCCGATGTCCGGGTGGTGAAGTCCCACTCGTCGTCATCGTTGCTCGGCAGGCTACTGGCGCTGGTCTGGTAGACGTCTTCCCATGCGGTATCGACGGGCAGTTCGTTGGGGATGCGCTCGTTCCAGTCGCCTTCCTCGAGGTTATCAACCGTCGGGGCGGTTTCCTGGTAGGAGGGTTCCGAAACATCGGCGTTGGGTAGCTGTTCGGCTTTGTCGGCCAAGGGGTCGGCGTTATCGAAGTCGTCGCCTTCTTCCTGGCGTTCGAGCATCGGATTGGACTCCAGGGCCTCCTGGATTTCCTGTTGCAGGTCCAGGGTCGACAATTGGAGCAGGCGGATGGCCTGTTGCAGCTGCGGTGTCATCGTCAGCTGCTGGCCCATTCTCAAGACTAGCGATGGTTTCATGGCAGGGGCTTAACACCTTATTCGCCGGCGCACATGCGCCATCCACTACAGGGCGCCGAAGCGCCAAACATAAGCAAATTATATGCCCGAAACTGCAGCGTTTGCCTAGAGCGCTGTAACAATAAAAAAATGTTGATTTTTTATTGAGGCAAGCGCCCGAGCAACCAGCCAGACACCTTGGTGCTTACAGGCGGAACTCATGGCCCAGATACACTTCCTTGACCAGGTCGTTGGCCAGAATGGTGGCAGAGTCACCTTCGGCGATCAGCTGGCCATCGTTGACGATGTAGGCGGTTTCGCAGATATCCAGGGTTTCACGGACGTTGTGGTCAGTGATCAGCACACCAATGCCCTTGGCCTTGAGGTGATAGATGATCTGCTTGATGTCGCCCACCGAAATCGGGTCCACGCCGGCGAACGGTTCGTCGAGGAGGATGAATTTCGGGTTGGTAGCCAGTGCCCGGGCGATCTCCACGCGGCGGCGTTCACCGCCGGACAGGCTCATCCCGAGGTTGTCGCGGATGTGGCTGATGTGGAATTCCTGCAGCAGGCTTTCCAGCTCCTGGCGACGACCGGCCTTGTCGAGTTCCTTGCGGGTCTCGAGGATCGCCATGATGTTGTCGGCTACCGAGAGTTTGCGGAAGATCGATGCTTCTTGCGGAAGATAGCCGATGCCGGCCTTCGCACGACCGTGCATAGGCTGGTGGCTGACATCCAGGTCGTCAATCAGTACGCGGCCCTGATCGGCCTGTACCAGGCCGACAATCATGTAAAAACAGGTGGTCTTGCCGGCGCCGTTGGGACCCAGCAGGCCAACGATCTGACCGCTGTCGATCGACAGGCTGACGTCACGCACGACCTGGCGGCTCTTGTAGCTCTTGGCCAGATGCTGAGCTTTCAGAGTTGCCATTACTGGGCCTTTTGCTCGTCGGTTTTCTTCTTCGGCTGGATCACCATGTCGATGCGCGGACGCGACTCGGTAACCTTGTTGCCCGTCGCGCGACCGGCGCTGGCAAGCTTTTTCACCGTGTCGTAGACGATTTTCTCGCCTTGGGTGACGTTGTTGTCCTTGTCGATGACTTTGGCGCGATCGATCAATACGACGCGGTTTTGCGAGGCGTGGTACTGGATGGTCACTCCGTAGCCCTGAACCGGCTTGGTGTCGCCAGCCGTCTGCATCTGCTCGAAGTAGGCCAGATTGCCCACCGATGTCACCACGTCGATGTCGCCGGCCGGAGTGCGGGTGATGGTCACAGTATTGCCTTTAACGATCATCGAGCCCTGGGTAATGATCACGTCACCTTTATAGGTGGCAACACCATTCTTGTCGTCCAGCTGGGCATCGTCGGCCTGGATGCGGATAGGCTGCTCTTGATCGTTCGGCAGAGCCCAGGCGCTCACGCTTCCCAGTGCTGCGCTCAGACCGAGCAAAATAGGGAGGGTTTTAACGAGCCTCATACTGTCCTCTTACGTTCGATAGCAGGTGTATCCTGCTTTCTTTCAAATACGCTTTCATTCCCTTGCCAGTCGACACACCACCAGCGCCGTCGATTCTAACGGGTTGCTCGGTCTGCGCATATTGCTGCTGCGGGAACACTGTCATGCGGGTGGTGGTAATCAGGGTCTTGCGGTTTTTCTCGTCGAAGCGCGTGATGCGCACCGAGTCAATCAGTTCGACCTGGGTGCCGTCGGGGTTCACTTCGCCGTGCTCGCTCTGCACATGCCACGGGAACTCGGTGCCGCGGAACATGTTCAGGTCGGGATTGGTCAACAGCGTCACTTCGGTGGCTTTCAGGTGTTCAACCTTGTCGGACGTCATTTCGTATTGCAGTTTGCCGTCCGGCAGATATTGCACGCTGTGGGCGTTGATCGCGTAATAGTCGATCGCGGTTTCATCGATCTTTGCCACCGGCTTGTCGAGGAAGCGTTCCGGGCTGATGTTCCAGTAGCCGACCGCGGCGAATATCGCTGCGATGCAACCGAACACCAGGAATTTGCGGATCTTTTTGCTCAGCATAGTTGGCTCACAGGTACGCGGCGTTTGCCGCATCGAGGCGGCCCTGCGCGCGCAGGATCAATTCGCAGAATTCGCGAGCGGCACCCTCGCCACCGCGGGCCTGGGTGATGCCGTGGGCATGTTCACGGACGAAACTGGCAGCGCTTGCCACCGCCATGCCCAGGCCGACGCGGCGAATCACCGGCAGGTCCGGCAGGTCGTCACCAAGATAGGCGACTTGCTCATAGCTTAGGTTGAGTTGGGCAAGAAGCTCGTCCAGCACCACCAGTTTGTCTTCGCGCCCCTGGTACACGTGTGGAATACCGAGGTTCTTCGCGCGTCGCTCGACCACCGGGGTCTTGCGGCCGCTGATGATAGCGGTCTGCACGCCGGCTGCCATCAACATCTTGATGCCTTGGCCGTCGAGGGTGTTGAACGTCTTGAATTCGCTGCCGTCTTCGAGGAAGTACAGGCGTCCGTCGGTCAGTACGCCATCGACGTCAAAAACCGCCAGTTTGATGTTCTTGCCGCGTTGCAGCAGGTCGGTGCTCATCACATTACTCCTGCGCGCAGCAGATCGGACAGGTTGAAGGCGCCGATCGGACGGTCCTCCTTGTCCACCACTACCAGCGCGTTGATTCGATGGTCTTCCATGATTTTCAGAGCCTCGGCCGCGAGCATGTCGGCCCGGGCGGTCTTGCCGTGGACGGTCATGACTTCGTCGATGGTCGTATGGTGGATGTCGATGGTCCGGTCAAGGGTGCGGCGCAAGTCGCCGTCGGTGAAGATCCCGGCCAGTTTGCCGTCGGCCTCCACGATCGCGGTCATGCCCAGGCCCTTGCGGGTCATTTCCATCAAGGCGTCCTTGAGTAGCGTGCCACGTTGCACCTGGGGCAGTTCTGCGCCGGCGTGCATGACGGTTTCCACTTTCAGCAGCAGGCGTCGGCCAAGCGCGCCGCCGGGGTGGGAAAAGGCGAAATCTTCGGCGGTAAAACCTCGGGCTTCCAGCAGCGCAACGGCCAGGGCGTCGCCCATGACCAGCGCGGCAGTGGTCGACGAGGTCGGTGCCAGGTTGAGCGGGCAGGCTTCGTGCTCGACATGCACGTTAAGGTTGACCTCGGCAGCCTTCGCCAGCGGTGAATCAGGATTGCCGGTCATGCTGATCAATTGAATGCCCAGGCGTTTGATCAGCGGCAGCAGGGTGACGATTTCATTGGTAGAGCCGGAGTTCGACAGGGCCAGGATGATGTCGTCGCGGGTGATCATGCCCATGTCGCCGTGGCTGGCTTCGGCCGGGTGCACGAAAAAGGCCGTGGTGCCGGTGCTGGCCAGGGTGGCGGCGATCTTGTTGCCGATGTGCCCCGATTTGCCCATGCCGACCACGACCACGCGCCCTTTGCTGGCCAGAATCATCTCGCAAGCGCGTACGAAATCTGCGTCGATACGGGGTAACAAGCCTTGTACGGCTTCCAGTTCGAGGCGGACGGTGCGTTGTGCTGATTGAATCAGGTCGCTGGATTGGCTCATGTCAGAAATCGTATAGCCTGATGAAAAGGCGGCGATTATAACGGTAATGATCGAAACCCTCACGCAAGTTCGTCGCGCTTTGTCATTCCCTGTTACCGAATACGCCTAAATAGAAGCTTTTACCCCGTCATGTTGCACAACATGGCCCGGCTTGGGCCTTGGGCGCTTGGCCTTTGCAGTGATATAGTTCGCCGCCAGTTCGGCCTGCCCGGGAGGTATGTGCTTTCGCCAGAAAGCCAGGCGTCCGAGTGAGAGGCTGCATCGCAAGGAGTTTAGATGAGTGCCGATAAAGCCTACGCGGTCGAGCTGAAGGGACTGACCTTCAAGCGCGGAACGCGCAGCATTTTCAATAACGTCGATATACGTATCCCGCGCGGCAAGGTCACCGGCATCATGGGCCCTTCCGGGTGTGGCAAGACTACGCTGCTGCGGCTGATGGGCGCACAGTTGCGGCCTACCAAAGGCGAAGTCTGGGTCAATGGGCAGAACCTGCCGAAACTGTCTCGCAGTGACCTGTTCGATGCGCGAAAGCACATGGGCGTGCTGTTTCAGAGTGGTGCACTGTTCACCGATCTCGATGTGTTCGAGAACGTCGCCTTTCCGCTACGCGTTCATACCGAGTTGCCGGAAGAAATGATCCGGGACATCGTCCTGCTCAAATTGCAGGCCGTGGGTTTGCGTGGCGCCATCGACCTGATGCCTGACGAGTTGTCCGGCGGCATGAAGCGTCGTGTCGCTCTGGCCCGGGCGATTGCCCTCGATCCGCAAATCCTCATGTATGACGAGCCCTTTGTCGGCCAGGACCCCATCGCCATGGGTGTGCTGGTGCGCCTGATCCGCCTGCTCAACGATGCGCTGGGCATCACCAGTATCGTGGTCTCCCACGACCTGGCCGAGACCGCGAGCATCGCTGATTACATCTATGTCGTCGGCGAAGGCCAGGTATTGGGGCAGGGCACTCCCGAGGAACTGATGAACTCGCAGGAGCCACGCATCCGTCAATTCATGACAGGCGAGCCTGACGGTCCGGTCGCCTATCACTTTCCAGCGACGGATTACCGCGCAGATCTTCTGGGGAAGCGTTGATGCGCAAGATTTCACTGATAGAACGGGTTCGCCGGTTCGGCCACTCAGGCATTGACGTGCTGGGAGTGTTCGGCCGTTCGGCGATATTCCTGTTTCATGCCTTGCTTGGCCGTGGCGGCATTGGCGGCGGTTTTGGCTTGCTGATCAAGCAACTGCATTCGGTGGGCGTAATGTCCCTGGTGATCATTGTGGTCTCCGGGGTATTCATCGGCATGGTGCTGGCGCTGCAAGGCTTCAATATTCTGTCCAGCTATGGTTCGGAGCAGGCGGTCGGCCAGATGGTTGCGCTGACGCTGTTGCGCGAACTGGGGCCTGTGGTCACGGCATTGCTGTTCGCCGGGCGCGCCGGTTCGGCTTTGACTGCCGAAATCGGCAACATGAAGTCCACCGAGCAGTTGTCCAGTCTGGAAATGATTGGTGTCGACCCGCTCAAGTACATCATTGCCCCGCGCCTGTGGGCCGGCTTCATTTCCCTGCCGGTGCTGGCGATGATCTTCAGCGTGGTGGGCATCTGGGGTGGTTCGTGGGTGGCCGTCGACTGGCTGGGGGTCTATGAAGGTTCCTACTGGTCCAACATGCAGAACAGCGTGACCTTTGCTGACGATGTGCTCAACGGCATCATCAAAAGCATCGTTTTCGCCTTTGTCGTGACCTGGATTGCCGTATTCCAAGGCTATGACTGCGAGCCCACTTCCGAGGGGATCAGTCGTGCCACTACCAAGACCGTGGTGTATGCCTCTTTGGCTGTACTCGGCCTGGACTTTATTCTGACCGCCTTGATGTTTGGAGATTTCTGATGCAAAACCGCACCCTGGAAATCGGTGTCGGCCTTTTCTTGCTGGCTGGCATCCTGGCTTTGCTGTTGCTGGCGCTGCGGGTAAGTGGCCTGTCCCCGAGCGCAACCACCGACACTTATAAACTTTATGCGTATTTCGACAATATCGCCGGTTTGACTGTCAGAGCTAAAGTGACCATGGCCGGTGTGACCATCGGCAAGGTCACGGCGATCGATCTGGACCGCGACAGTTTCACTGGTCGAGTGACCATGCAGCTGGAAAAACGCGTAGATAACCTGCCGACTGATTCCACTGCATCTATCCTGACCGCTGGCCTGTTGGGCGAGAAGTATATTGGTCTCAGCGTGGGCGGCGAAGAAGGCTTGCTCAAGGATGGCTCAACCATCCACGACACACAGTCGTCGCTGGTACTCGAAGACCTGATCGGTAAATTTCTGCTCAATACCGTTAGTAAAGACGCCAAATGAGGAGCCTTTGAATGATCTCTACCTTGCGACGTGGCCTGTTGGTATTACTCGCGGCCCTGCCGTTGATGGCTAACGCCGTGGCAGCGCCCTCAGCGCACGATATCGTGCAGGACACCACTAATCGGCTACTTGCCGATCTGTCGGCCAATAAAGAGAAGTACAAGCAAGACCCGCAAGACTTCTATGCGGCGCTGAACACCATCGTCGGACCTGTTGTGGATGCCGAGGGCATTTCCAAGAGCATCATGACGGTCAAATATTCGCGCAAAGCCACGCCTGCGCAAATGAAGACCTTTGAAGAAAACTTCAAAAAGGGTCTGTTCCAGTTCTATGGCAACGCTTTGCTTGAGTACAACAATCAGGGGATCGTCGTCGATCCTGCCAAGGATGAGTCGGGAAACCGTACAAGTGTTGCCATGACGGTCAAGGGCACCAACGGCGCGATCTATCCTGTGTCCTACACACTCGAAAAGATCAATGGCGAGTGGAAGTTGCGCAACGTGATCATCAACGGTATCAACATCGGCAAGCTGTTCCGTGATCAGTTCGCTGATGCGATGCAGCGCAATGGCAACGATCTGGACAAGACCATCAATGGTTGGGCCGGGGAAGTCGCCAAAGCCAAGGAAGCCAGCCAGAAGCAAACACCCGAGACGCAAGCTCAATGAGTGTGTCGGCGATTCGCATGAGCGAATCCGGTGAGCTGGCGCTCAGCGGCATGCTGGATTACCGCACTGGCCCCGGTTTGCGCAAGCAGGGGCAGGCGCTGATCAAATCCAGCAAAGCCGCTGCACTGGTGGTCGATTGCTCGGCAGTGTTGAAGTCCAGCAGTGTCGGCTTGTCGCTGCTGCTGTGCTTCATGCGTGATGCAGAGGCGGCCGGCAAGGCGCTGAGCATCCGCGGGATGCCAGAAGACATGCGTGAAATCGCTCAGGTCAGTGAATTGACCGAGCTGTTGGCGCATCCCTAACCACATCTATAAAGAAGCCCCCCGTCAGAGTCCTGCTTCGCGGGGTTCGCAGGCGCGGGGCTTTTTTGTATGATGTCCGACCCGCGCGCACAGGGCGCCGATTGAGGTTGAGCATGCAGGCCGTAGAAGTGAAGAGCTTCCTTGAAGGAAAGCTGCCGGATACCAAGGTGGAAGTTGAAGGCGAAGGCTGCAACTTTCAGCTGAACGTGATTAGCGATGAACTGGCGGCGTTGAGCCCGGTGAAGCGTCAGCAGCAGATCTATGCCCATTTGAACCCATGGATCACCGATGGCAGCATCCATGCGGTCACTATGAAATTTTTCAGCAGCGCGGCCTGGGCCGAGCGCACCTGAGCCCAAGGGCGTCGAGATTCTTATGGATAAATTGATAATTACCGGTGGCGTTCGTCTTGATGGCGAAATCCGCATCTCCGGGGCAAAGAACTCTGCCCTGCCGATCCTGGCTGCAACCTTGCTGTGCGATGGCCCGGTGACTGTTGCCAACCTGCCGCACCTGCACGACATCACCACCATGATCGAGCTGTTCGGTCGTATGGGCATCGAGCCGGTGATCGACGAGAAACTCAGCGTCGAAATCGACCCGCGAACCATCAAGACCCTGATCGCCCCGTACGAACTGGTGAAAACCATGCGTGCGTCGATTTTGGTGTTGGGCCCGATGGTTGCACGTTTCGGTGAAGCCGAAGTCGCACTGCCTGGCGGTTGCGCCATTGGTTCGCGTCCGGTTGACCTGCACATTCGTGGCCTTGAAGCCATGGGCGCGGTCATCGACGTCGAAGGCGGCTACATCAAGGCCAAGGCGCCTGAAGGTGGCCTGCGCGGTGCGCACTTCTTCTTCGACACCGTCAGTGTGACCGGTACCGAAAACATCATGATGGCGGCCGCTCTGGCCAAGGGCCGCAGCGTTCTGGCAAACGCCGCTCGCGAGCCTGAAGTCATCGACCTGGCGAACTTCCTGATCGCCATGGGCGCCAAGATCACTGGCGCCGGCACCGACACCATCACCATCGATGGCGTCGAGCGTCTGCACCCGACCACTTACAAGGTGATGCCTGACCGTATCGAGACCGGCACCTACCTGGTCGCAGCTGCTGTGACTGGCGGTCGTGTGAAGGTCAAGGACACCGATCCGACCATCCTCGAAGCCGTGCTTGAGAAACTCAAGGAATCGGGTGCCGAAATCACCTGCGGCGAAGACTGGATCGAGCTGAACATGCACGGCAAGCGGCCAAAAGCCGTTAACGTGCGTACCGCTCCGTACCCGGCGTTCCCGACCGACATGCAGGCGCAGTTCATCTCCCTCAACGCCATTGCCGAAGGCACTGGCGCTGTGATCGAGACGATCTTCGAAAACCGCTTCATGCACGTTTACGAACTGCATCGCATGGGCGCTCACATCCAGGTCGAAGGCAACACTGCCATCGTTACCGGCATCGAAAAGCTCAAGGGCGCGCCAGTCATGGCCACCGACCTGCGCGCTTCGGCCAGCCTGGTGATCTCGGCATTGATCGCTGAAGGTGACACCTTGATCGACCGCATCTACCACATCGACCGTGGTTACGAGTGCATCGAAGAGAAACTGCAGATGCTCGGCGCCAAGATCCGCCGCGTACCGGGCTAGTTTCTGCTGCATGGGCGCAGGGACGCGCCCGTTGAATTCGTTTCAAGTCGAGCCGTTTCCGGCTCGATGTGTGTCCGGCGCCATTTGCGACCGGGCATGAGTACCTTGATAAGGATTGACGTTTCCCATGTTGACCATCGCACTGTCCAAGGGCCGCATCCTTGACGACACCCTGCCGCTTCTGGCTGAAGCGGGCATCGTGCCGACCGAGAATCCGGACAAGAGCCGCAAGCTGATCATCCCCACGACCCAGGCCGATGTACGTCTGCTGATCGTGCGCGCCACCGATGTGCCGACTTACGTCGAACATGGTGCCGCTGACCTGGGCGTCGCCGGTAAAGATGTGCTGATGGAGTATGGCGGCCAGGGTTTGTACGAGCCGTTGGACCTGCGAATTGCCCTCTGCAAGCTGATGACCGCCGGCCGTGTCGGTGATGTCGAGCCCAAGGGCCGCCTGCGTGTGGCGACCAAATTCGTCAACGTTGCCAAGCGCTACTACGCCGAACAGGGCCGTCAGGTCGACATCATCAAGCTCTATGGCTCGATGGAACTGGCGCCGCTGATCGGTCTGGCAGACAAGATCATCGACGTGGTCGACACCGGCAACACCCTGCGCGCCAATGGCCTGGAACCCCAGGATTTCATTGCCGACATCAGCTCCCGGCTGATCGTGAACAAAGCTTCGATGAAAATGCAGCATGCCCGTATCCAGGCGTTGATCGACACCCTGCGCAAGGCAGTGGAGTCTCGACACCGCGGCTGATTTACCTGCGCGACGTTAAGTCGCGCCCGTCTATCCGCCTCATAGCCAGAATTCTCAGGTGCCCAAGCGGATCGATGGTAGCTTCGGGTACCTGAGTTTTTTGCCATTCCTATGAGGCTCTCGCTATGACCGCACCGACTGCAATTCGCCGACTCAACGCTGCTGACCCGGATTTTGCACATCATCTGGATCATCTGCTGAGCTGGGAAAGTGTGTCTGACGACTCGGTCAATCAGCGGGTGCTGGACATCATCAAGGCCGTGCGTGAGCGTGGCGATGCGGCGCTGGTGGAGTTCACCCAGAAGTTCGACGGCCTGCAGGTCGCGTCCATGGCGGACCTGATCCTGCCTCGTGAGCGCCTGGAACTGGCCCTGACCCGAATCACCGTGCCGCAGCGTGAAGCGCTGGAAAAAGCCGCGTCCCGAGTACGCAGCTACCACGAGAAACAGAAGCAGGATTCCTGGACCTACACCGAAGCCGACGGCACCGTGCTCGGCCAGAAGGTCACGCCGCTGGATCGCGCCGGTCTGTACGTACCCGGCGGCAAGGCGTCGTACCCGTCCTCGGTACTGATGAACGCGATTCCGGCCAAGGTGGCCGGCGTGACCGAAGTGGTCATGGTAGTGCCGACGCCGCGTGGCGAAATCAACGAGCTGGTGCTGGCCGCCGCTTGCATCGCCGGCGTCGACCGCGTGTTCACCATCGGCGGCGCCCAAGCGGTCGCCGCGCTGGCTTACGGCACCGAAAGTGTGCCGAAGGTCGACAAGGTGGTCGGTCCGGGCAACATCTATGTTGCCACCGCCAAGCGCCACGTGTTCGGTCAGGTCGGCATCGACATGATCGCCGGCCCCTCCGAAATCCTCGTGGTCTGCGACGGCCAGACGGATCCGGACTGGATCGCCATGGACCTGTTCTCCCAGGCCGAGCACGACGAAGACGCCCAGGCGATCCTGGTCAGCCCGGACGCCGAGTTCCTCGACAAGGTCGCCGCCAGCATCGCCAAACTGCTACCGACCATGGAACGCGCCGAGATCATTGAGACGTCGATCAATGGCCGTGGTGCGCTGATCAAGGTCCGCGACATGGACCAGGCCATGGAAGTGGCCAACCGCATCGCACCGGAACACCTTGAGTTGTCCGTTGCAGATCCGCAGGCCTGGCTGCCGAAGATTCGCCACGCGGGTGCGATCTTCATGGGTCGTCACACCTCCGAGGCCTTGGGCGACTACTGCGCCGGCCCCAACCACGTGCTGCCGACCTCCGGCACCGCGCGATTCTCCTCGCCGCTGGGTGTGTACGACTTCCAGAAGCGTTCGTCGATCATCTTCTGCTCCGAGCAGGGTGCGTCGGAACTGGGCAAAACCGCTTCCGTGCTGGCCCGTGGCGAGTCGTTGACCGCTCACGCGCGCAGTGCCGAATACCGCATCGTTGACGATAAGAAGGACAGCTAAGCATGAGTAAATTCTGGAGTCCCTTCGTCAAGAATCTGGTGCCTTACGTGCCGGGCGAGCAGCCGAAACTGGCGAAACTGGTGAAGCTCAACACCAACGAAAACCCGTACGGTCCATCGCCAAAAGCCTTGGCGGCGATGCAGACCGAACTGAATGACAACTTGCGTCTGTACCCGGACCCGAACAGCGATCTGCTGAAAAACGCGGTGGCCAGTTATTACGGCGTGCAGAGCAATCAGGTATTTCTCGGCAACGGTTCCGACGAAGTACTGGCGCACATTTTCCACGGCTTGCTGCAACACGATCATCCAGTGCTGTTCCCGGACATCAGCTACAGCTTCTATCCGGTTTACTGCGGGTTGTACGGCATTGCCTTCGACGCGGTGCCGCTGGACGAGCAGTTCCAGATCAACCCGGTGGACTATGCCAAGCCGAACGGCGGGATCATCTTCCCGAATCCGAACGCACCGACGGGCTGCCTGTTGGCGCTGGACGCTGTTGAGCAAATCCTCAAGGCGAGCCCGGATTCAGTAGTCGTGGTGGATGAGGCTTACATCGATTTCGGTGGTGAGACGGCGATCAGTCTGGTGGATCGTTATCCAAACCTGCTGGTGACCCAGACCCTGTCCAAGTCCCGTTCGCTGGCCGGCCTGAGGGTGGGGCTGGCGGTGGGGCACCCGGACCTGATCGAGGCGCTGGAGCGGATCAAGAACAGCTTCAACTCCTATCCGCTGGATCGTCTGGCAAATGTCGGTGCAGCCGCAGCGTTCGAAGATCGCGAGTACTTCGACAAGACCTGCCGGTTGGTCATCGAGCATCGTGAAAAGGTCGTTGCGCAACTGCAAGCGAAAGGCTTTGAAGTGTTGCCGTCGGCGGCGAACTTCATCTTCGCCCGTCATCCGAAACACGATGCGGCAGGGCTGGCGGCGAAGTTGCGTGAGCAAGGGGTGATCGTTCGGCACTTCAAGCAGGAACGGATTGCCCAGTTCCTGCGGATTTCCATCGGTACGCCAGAACAGAATCAGGCGCTGATCGACGGCCTCGGCTACCTGTAAGACTTCCCCGATCCTGTAGGAGCGAGCCTGCTCGCGATGAGGCCATAACATTCAGCATTGATGTTGAATGCAATGCCGCTATCGCGAGCAGGCTCGCTCCCACAAAGGTGTGGGGGTTACTCGTGATGCGCTTCGCCGAGGAAGGTCAGCGACGTGAACAGCCCACGCGTGGCCACATCCGGGTTGTCCTTCAGCGAAATCTCCATCTGCGCCGAAATCACATTCAACCCTTCATTACGCACCAATACTTGCGCCCGGCCCTCTGCGTCGGTCTCGGTGCTCAAGGTATTCGGCGCGCTACGATAGTCGCCTACCAACTTCACGCCCGCCGCCGGCTTACCATCCAATAGCACTCGAACCGGTAACGATTTACCCGGCCCGACAGTCAACGGATCAACCTCCGGCAGAATCAGCAGTTTCATCTGATCAAGCTTCGGCAGTTTCGCCCCCGGCTGGTAGATCGCCAGGCTGTACTTGAAGGTCTGGGTCGACTCAATGGCCCCCGGTACTTTGCTGCGTCCTTCGTTGATCCATTTTTTATCCGGCGTCTGCGACCACATGCCATTGTCCAGCGCCACGGCCATCACCGCCGGCGGTTTCAACGGCTGCAGGCGGGCGTGGTCGGCCAGCCGTTGCACGCTCACCGGGATCATTTTTCCGGCGACGTCATAAGCCCACGCGCCACTGATTTTCTGCGCCTTGAAGGCGTTATCTTCGGCGCCGTGGCCGTAGATGACTTCAATGTTGCCGCGACGTTCTTCGGTCCACAGGCCATGGGCCGAGACTTCAGTGGCGAACAGCAGTCCAAGCAGCGCCAGGGGTTTGAGGTTTTGCATGGTGATTTCCTTTTACAGATTGAGTGTCAGGCTGACGGTGAAATTGCGCGGCTCGCCGGGGTTGACCCAGTAGTTGCTGTAAGAGCGCTCGAAGTATTTTTCGTCGAAAAGGTTGTTCAGGTTCAGGCCCACGGTGACGTTTTCGCTGGCCTTGTAATGGGCCAGCAGGTCGACGGTGTGGTAGGCCGGCAGTTCGAAATCGCTGCCGGCTTCGCCCGACCGATCACCGACATAGGTGAACGCTGCGCCAAGGTCCGAGCCGCGCAAATGACCATTCTGAAATTCATAAACGCCCAGCACACTGCCGCTGCGTTTGGCCACACCGAGAATTCGGCTGCCGGTGGGAATCACCTTGTCGCCTTGGGTGACTTCGGCGTCGATGTAAGCGAAGGCACCGATCACTCGCACCGCGTCGGTGACTTGCCCGGTGACTTGCAGGTCGACACCCTGGCTGCGAGCCTTGCCCATGGCGCGGCTGGAGTCGGTCGCCGGATCGAGCGCCAGGACGTTTTCCTTTTCGATATGGAAGGCGGCGAGGGTGCTGCTCAAGCGGTCGTCGAACAGTTCGCTCTTGAGCCCGACTTCATAACCGACGCCTTCTTCCGGGTCGAAAGATTTGCCGGCGGCATCCAGGCCGTTGTTCGGTTTGAAGGAGGTGGAGACGTTGGTGAATAACCCCACTTCGGGCGTCAATTGGTAGAGCAGCCCGGCCCGTTGGGTCAGTGCGTCGTGGCGCTGGCGGCTGGTCGCATTGCGGCTGTGATCGTCGATGCGTTGTTCGAAATGTTCGAAGCGCGCACCGAGCATGCCGCGCAGTTTGTCGGTGAAGACGATCTGGTCTTGAAGGTTCAACGCCTGGCTTTCGACGTGCTCGAAGAAGTCGGTCCCGGAGCGTGCGCCATTGGGTTTCGGCTGGCCATAAATCGGCCGGTAGATATCGATGGCGTAAGGACCGCCGGCAATGGTTGTGACCCGTTCGTTCTTGCGGAAATTCTCGTATTCGCTGCCGATCAGCAGTTCGTGTTGCCAGCTGCCGATGTCGAACATACCGCGCAGTTCGAGCTGGGTGATGCTGTCGTGCCAGTTGGTGTCGCGCTCGCGATAGCGGCGGTTGACGGTGTGGCCGTCGGCGTTCAAGGGACGAGTTTCGGAGGCGAAGCCCCAGAGCTTGCCTTCCTTGTAATGGCTGGCGAGGCGTAGTTTCCAGCGGTCGTTGAGATGATGTTCGAGGGCGGCTTGCAGCAGATTGTTGTGGTTGTCGATGTCGCCGTCGTTGGGTTCACCAAGGAAGGTGGAACGGGAGACACCGCTCCATTTATTGTTCGGCGCGACGATACCGCGATCGAAGGTCGAGCTGTGGCGCACGAACTCGCTCTCCACCAACAGGCTGGTGTCCGGGTTCAGTTGCCAGCTGAACGAAGGCGCAACGAACACGCGCTGACTGTCGATGTGATCGCGGAAGCTGTGGTTGTCTTCGACGGCCAGATTTACCCGGGACAGAACATTGCCGTCAGCATCCAGCGGTGTGTTGACGTCCACGGCGGTGCGATAACGATCCCAACTGCCGGCGCTGGTTTGCAGTGTGGTGAAGGCTTCGGGCTGGGGTTTTTTGGTGACGATGTTCACCGTGCCGCCCGGATCGCCACGACCATAGAGGCTGGCGGCCGGGCCTTTGAGCACTTCGATGCGTTCGACGTTGGCCACGTCCGGGGCGCTTGGATAGCCGCGGTTGGCGCTGAAACCATCCTTGTAGAACTCCGACGTGGTGAAGCCGCGCACGCTGTATTCGTAGAGTGTCAGGCCGCCGAAGTTGTTCTGTTTCGACACGCCACCGGCAAAATCCAGCGCGCGTTCGACGCTGGTGCTACCCAGGTCCTTGAGCACGCTGACGGGAATCACACTGATCGATTGCGGGATATCGCGAAGGGCGGTGTCGGTTTTGGTTGCGCTGGAGGAGCGCGTGGCGCGGTAACCCTGGACCGGGCCAGTGGGGGATTCGTAGTCGGAGGTGACGCTGATGGCGTCCAGCTCAACGGTTTGCGTTTCTTCGGCGAAGACCGGATCCCCCAGCAAACCGAGGGCCAGGCCTGCGAGGGAAACCATTGTTCGAGACGACATGTTATGTTGTTCCAATAGTGATATTGAAACAATATAACATGCCTAATGAGAATGTCTGCTGTTAACAGCTTTGCAGTTATGGAGCTGCTGAGGCCGCAGCTCCTCTCGGCTTACTCTTGTTCTTTTTCCTTGATGGGAGCAGGTGGCGGACGCAGACCGATCTCGGCGGTGAGCTTGAGCTCTTTGCCGTTGCGCATCACCTGGATCGTGACCTTGTCGGTCGGTTTGATCCGCGCGACCTGGTTCATCGAACGACGACCATCGCCGGCCGGTTCGCCGTCGATGCTGAGGATCACGTCACCCAGTTGCAGTCCGGCCTTCTGTGCCGGGCCGTCACGGAAAATTCCCGCGACCACAATGCCCGGGCGCCCCGACAGGCCAAACGATTCCGCCAGTTCCTGGCTCAACGGCTGCACTTCGATACCGAGCCAGCCGCGAATCACCTGGCCGTGCTCGATGATCGACTTCATCACTTCCATGGCCAGTTTCACCGGGATGGCGAAACCGATGCCCTGCGAACCGCCGGACTTGGAGAAAATCGCCGTGTTGATGCCAGTCAGGTTGCCGTTGGCATCCACCAGCGCACCGCCGGAGTTGCCGGGGTTGATCGCCGCGTCGGTCTGGATGAAGTCTTCGTAGTTGTTCAGGCCCAGCTGATTGCGCCCGGTGGCGCTGATGATGCCCATGGTCACGGTCTGGCCGACGCCGAACGGGTTGCCGATGGCCAACGCCACGTCGCCGATGCGGATATTGTCGGAACGACCGACAGTGATCGATGGAAGATTCTTCAAGTCGATCTTCAGGACCGCGAGGTCGGTTTCCGGGTCGCTGCCGATCACTCGGGCCAGGGTCTCACGCCCGTCCTTGAGCGCCACCACAATCTGGTCGGCGCCGCTGGTCACGTGGTTGTTGGTCAGCAGGTAACCTTCCGGGCTCATGATCACGCCGGAGCCAAGGCTCGACTCCATGCGCTTCTGTTTGGGCGAGTTGTCGCCGAAGAAGCGGCGAAACTGTGGGTCCTCGAACAGCGGATGGTTCGGTTTGTTGACGACTTTGGTGGTGTACAGGTTGACCACCGAGGGCGCAGCCGTGGTCACCGCGTCGGCATAGGACACCGGACCCTGTTGCATGGTGGTGGTTTGCGGGGCTTGTTGCATATTGACGTCAAGGCTTGGGAGCCCGACCCACTCCGGGTAACGCTGGATGATTAACAGAGCGATAAGCACGCCGGCCAACAGCGGCCAGCCGGAAAAACGCAGCGCCTTGAGCATTAAGCACGTCCTGAGAGGTTGCAGGCGGTATGAGACCGCCCATAATGTCGCGCATTATACGAGGCGAAACGTGCCTCTGAACGGGATATTTAGGAGTCTTTTATGGCCGTCGCCCTGAGCACCCTGGTCGAAGAAGCCGACCGTTACCTTAACAGTGCAAAGATTGCCGATTACTGCCCCAATGGGTTGCAGGTCGAAGGCCGGCCGCAGGTCATGCGCATCGTCAGTGGCGTCACCGCCAGCCAGGCATTGCTCGACGCCGCTGTGGAAGTCCGCGCCGACCTGATACTGGTGCATCACGGCTATTTCTGGAAGGGCGAGAATCCGTGCATCACCGGCATGAAGCAGCGTCGGTTGAAAACCCTGCTCAAGCACGATATCAGCCTGTTGTCTTATCACTTGCCGCTGGATCTGCACCCGGAAGTCGGCAATAACGTTCAGCTGGCACGTCAGCTCGATATCACTGTGGAAGGCCCATTGGATCCGGACAACCTCAAAGTTGTCGGCCTGGTCGGTTCATTGAACGAACCGGTGACGGCCCGTGATTTTGCCCGTCGCGTACAAGAAGCCATGGGCCGCGAACCGTTGCTGATCGAAGGCAGCGAGATGATTCGCCGCGTTGGCTGGTGTACCGGTGGCGGCCAGGGTTACATCGATCAGGCCGTGCTGGCTGGCGTCGACTTGTACCTCAGCGGCGAGGCGTCCGAGCAGACCTTCCACAGCGCTCGGGAAAATGACATCAGTTTCATCGCCGCCGGCCATCACGCCACCGAGCGCTATGGCGTGCAGGCGTTGGGCGATTATCTGGCCCGACGCTTTGCCCTTGAGCACATCTTCATCGATTGCCCGAATCCTATCTGAATCACCCATACCCACTGTAGGAGCGAGCCTGCTCGCGATGGCTGCGTCACATTCGACATTGATGCAACTGACACACCGCTATCGCGAGCAGGCTCACTCCCACAGGACCCGGTACACCCGAACGGGCAGGTATATTCATATACCCTTTCGATCTAGTCGGCGTCCTGATTAGAAGAGGACGCTGTGCTAGGATTCCTCGCTCGAACACGGCCCGCTGGCCGTCCATAAGATCGTTTTCGTGAGTAGCCATGGTCGACAAACTGACGCATCTGAAACAGCTGGAGGCCGAAAGCATCCACATCATCCGCGAGGTCGCCGCCGAGTTCGATAACCCGGTGATGCTGTACTCCGTCGGTAAAGACTCCGCCGTGATGCTGCACCTTGCGCGCAAGGCATTCTTCCCGGGCAAGCTGCCGTTCCCGGTGATGCACGTCGACACCCGGTGGAAGTTCAAGGAAATGTACGCGTTCCGCGACCGCATGGTCGAAGAGCTCGGCCTTGACCTGCTGGTACACGTGAATCCCGAGGGTGTTGCGCAGGGCATCAACCCGCTCACCCACGGCAGCGCCAAGCACACCGATATCATGAAAACCGAAGGCCTCAAGCAGGCCCTCGACAAGTACGGTTTCGACGCCGCTTTCGGTGGTGCCCGTCGTGACGAAGAGAAATCCCGTGCCAAAGAGCGCGTGTATTCCTTCCGCGATACCAAGCACCGCTGGGACCCGAAAAACCAGCGTCCAGAGTTGTGGAACGTCTACAACGGCAAGGTCAACAAGGGCGAATCGATCCGTGTTTTCCCGTTGTCGAACTGGACCGAACTGGACATCTGGCAGTACATCTACCTCGAAGGCATCCCGATTGTGCCGCTGTATTTCGCCGCCGAGCGCGACGTCATCGAGATGAACGGCACCTGGATCATGATCGACGACGAACGCCTGCTCAATCACCTGAGCGATGAAGACAAGGCGCGCATCGTCAAGAAGAAGGTCCGCTTCCGTACGCTGGGCGACTACCCGTTGACCGGTGCGGTCGAGTCCGAGGCCACCAGCCTGACCGACATCATTCAGGAAATGCTCCTGACGCGAACTTCCGAACGCCAGGGCCGGGTCATCGATCACGATGGCGCAGGCTCGATGGAAGAAAAGAAACGTCAGGGTTATTTCTAAGGGGTTGTCATGTCGCACGCATCTGATTTGATCAGCGAGGACATCCTCGCCTACCTGGGCCAGCACGAACGCAAGGAAATGCTGCGCTTTCTGACCTGTGGCAACGTCGACGACGGCAAGAGCACCCTGATCGGGCGTCTGCTGCACGACTCCAAGATGATCTACGAAGATCACCTGGAAGCCATCACCCGCGACTCGAAAAAAGTCGGCACCACTGGCGATGACATCGACCTGGCATTGCTGGTCGACGGCCTGCAGGCCGAGCGTGAGCAGGGCATCACCATCGATGTCGCTTACCGCTACTTCTCCACCGCCAAGCGCAAATTCATCATCGCCGATACCCCTGGCCATGAGCAGTACACCCGCAACATGGCCACCGGTGCGTCCACCTGTGACCTGGCGATCATCCTGGTCGACGCCCGTTACGGCGTGCAGACCCAGACCCGTCGCCACAGCTTCATTGCCTCGTTGCTGGGCATCAAGCACATCGTTGTCGCCATCAACAAGATGGACCTCAACGGTTTCGACGAAACAGTCTTCGAGTCGATCAAGGCCGATTACCTGAAGTTCGCCGAAGGCATCGCGTTCAAACCGACCACCATGGCCTTCGTGCCGATGTCGGCGCTCAAGGGCGACAACGTGGTGAACAAGTCCGAGCGCTCGCCGTGGTACACCGGCCAGTCGCTGATGGAAATCCTTGAAACCGTCGAGATCGCCAGCGACCGCAACTACACCGACCTGCGTTTCCCGGTGCAGTACGTCAACCGTCCGAACCTGAACTTCCGTGGTTTCGCCGGTACGCTGGCCAGCGGCGTCGTGCACAAGGGCGACGAAGTCGTGGTGTTGCCATCGGGCAAGAGCAGCCGTGTGAAGTCCATCGTCACCTTCGAAGGTGAACTGGAGCACGCCGGTCCTGGTCAAGCGGTGACGCTGACCATGGAAGACGAAATCGACATCTCCCGCGGTGACTTGCTGGTGCACGCCGACAATCAGCCGCAAGTGACCGATGCCTTCGACGCCATGCTGGTGTGGATGGCCGAAGAGCCGATGCTGCCGGGCAAGAAATACGACATCAAGCGCGCCACCACTTACGTGCCGGGTTCGATCACCAGCATCGTCAATCGCGTTGACGTGAACACCCTGGAAGAAGGTCCGGCCAGTTCGTTGCACCTGAACGAAATCGGTCGGGTGAAGATCAGCCTCGACGCGGCCATTGCGCTGGACGGTTACGCGAGCAACCGCACCACCGGTTCGTTCATCGTCATCGATCGACTGACCAATGGCACCGTCGCTGCCGGCATGATCATCGCTCAGCCGTTGAGCCATGGCACCAGCACCCATCACGGCAAACTGGCGCACGTCGCCACCGAAGAACGCGCCCAGCGCTTCGGCCAGCAACCGGCTACCGTGTTGTTCAGCGGCTTGTCGGGCGCGGGCAAAAGCACCCTGGCTTATGCCGTTGAACGCAAGCTGTTCGATATGGGCCGCGCGGTGTTTGTACTCGATGGCCAGAACCTGCGTCACGACCTGAACAAAGGTCTGCCGCAGGATCGTGCCGGGCGTACCGAGAACTGGCGTCGTGCGGCGCACGTTGCGCGTCAGTTCAACGAAGCCGGTTTGTTGACTTTGGCAGCCTTCGTTGCGCCGAGTGCCGAAGGTCGTGAGCAGGCTCGCGAGCTGATCGGCAAGGAGCGTCTGCTGACGGTCTACGTCCAGGCCTCGCCGACAGTCTGTGCCGAGCGTGACCCACAAGGCCTGTACGCGGCGGCCGGGGATAACATCCCGGGCGATTCCTTCCCGTACGACGTGCCGCTGGACGCCGACCTCGTGGTCGATACCCAGTCGCTGTCGCTGGAAGAAAGCGTCAAGCAAGTGCTGGATCTGCTGCGCAAGCGTGGCGCGATCTAAGCGTTAGCCGCTAATAAAAACCCGCCGATGAGTGATCATCGGCGGGTTTTTTGTGTCTGGGAGAACGCCTTCGCGAGCAAGCCCGCTCCCACAGTGGATTTCTGTCGTACACAAAACTTGTGTCTCATGAAGATCCAATGTGGGAGCGGGCTTGCTCGCGAAGAGGCCAGTACAGGCACCTCAAGACTTGGCTGGATACTCGCGATGCATCTGCCCCAGCAGCGCATCCTTGTCTTCCCATAGCTGGTTGATCCAGCCCTGAAACTGCAAGCGATACTCGCCGTCCTGGTCGTAGTTCTTGCCGATGAACTGCGGCGGAATCTTCAGCTCCTGAAAATGCACCACCACATCCTTCACGTTCCCACAGAGCAAATCCCAGTAACCAGGACGGCCGGCCGGATAGTGAATGGTCACGTTGACGATGGCTTCCAGCTGCTCACCCATGGCATCCAGCACAAACGCAATGCCGCCAGCCTTGGGCTTGAGCAAATGCTTGAACGGCGATTTCTGCTGGGCATGCTTGCCTTCGGTGAAGCGCGTGCCTTCGACGAAGTTGAAAATCCCCACCGGGTTATGGCGGAACTTGTCGCAGGTCTTGCGGGTGGTCTCCAGGTCTTTGCCTTTCTTCTCCGGGTGCTTTTCCAGGTAGGCCTTGGAGTAGCGCTTCATGAACGGAAAGCCGAGCGCCCACCACGCCAGGCCAATCACCGGCACCCAGATCAGTTGCTGTTTGAGGAAGAACTTCAGCGGGCGAATCTTCCGGTTCAGCACGTATTGCAACACCATGATGTCGACCCAACTCTGGTGGTTGCTGGTGATCAGATACGAGTGCTGATAGTCCAGGCCTTCCAGGCCGCTGAGTGTCCAGCGCGTGTGTCCGAGCAAGTCCATCCAGGCCTTGTTGTTGCTGATCCAGGCTTCGTGAATATGGCTCATCAGCCAATCGGTAAAACGCTGGGCGGCGGGGAAGGGCAATAGCAGTTTGAAAATCGCCACGATGAACAGCGGTGTGCAGCAGGCAATCGTGTTCAGCGCCAACAGCAGCGAGGCAATGACGCCTCGCAACGGTGCGGGTAGGGAATCCAGCATTTAAAGATCCAAAGGTCGGTTGGCAGCTTGAATCGCGGTCAACGCGATGGTGTAGACGATGTCATCGACTTGCGCGCCGCGCGGCAGGTCGTTCACCGGTTTGCGCAGGCCTTGCAGCATCGGCCCGAGGCTGACGCAGTCGGCGCTGCGCTGCACGGCTTTGTGGGTGGTGTTGCCGGTGTTCAGGTCGGGGAACACGAACACGGTGGCGCGACCGGCGACCTGGCTGTTCGGCGCCAATTGCCGGGCAACGGTTTCGTTGGCGGCGGCGTCGTATTGCAATGGGCCGTCGATCAGCAGCGAGTTCTGTTGTTCATGGGCGAGCAACGTCGCTTCGCGCACCTTCTCGACTTCTTCGCCGCTGGCCGACTCACCGCTGGAATAGCTGATCATCGCCACGCGCGGGGTGATGCCGAAAGCGGCTGCCGAGTCGGCGCTTTGCAGCGCGATCTCGGCCAGTTCGCTGGCGCTCGGGTGCGGGTTCATCACGCAGTCGCCGTAGACCAGCACTTCCTCGGGGAAGAGCATGAAGAACACCGACGACACCAACGTGCAGCCCGGCGCGGTCTTGATCAATTGCAAGGCCGGGCGGATGGTGTTGGCAGTGGAGTGAATGACCCCGGACACCAATCCGTCGACCTCATCCAGCGCCAGCATCATGGTGCCGATCACCACGGTGTCTTCCAGTTGCTGCTCGGCCATCGGCGCGTTGAGGCTTTTGGTTTTGCGCAGGGCGACCATCGGCTCGACGTAGCGCTCGCGAATCAGGTCCGGGTCGAGGATTTCCAGCCCCGGCGGCAACTCGATGCCTTGGGCGCGGGCCACGGCTTCGACGTCTGCCGGTTTCGCCAGCAACACGCAGCGAGCGATCCCGCGCGCCTGACAGATCGCCGCGGCTTGCACGGTCAGCGGCTCGCTGCCTTCGGGCAGAACGATGCGCTTGTTGGCGGCCTGGGCGCGCTGGATCAATTGATAACGGAACACGGCGGGCGACAGGCGCATTTCCCGTGGCGTGCCGCAACGTTGATGCAGCCACTTGGCGTCGAGGTGGCTGGCAACGAAATCGGTGATGATCTCCGCGCGCTCGCGGTCGTCGATCGGGATTTCCTTGTTCAAACCGTTCAACTGGTTGGCGGTGTCGTAGGAACCGGTGCTTACCGACAACACCGGCAGGCCAGCCTGCAATGCGCCACGACAGAGGTCCATGATGCGCGGGTCGGGCAGGGTGTCACTGGTCAGCAACAGGCCGGCCAGCGGCACGCCGTTCATGGCAGCGAGGCTGACGGCGAGGATGATGTCGTCGCGATCACCGGGCGTCACCACCAACACGCCGGGCTTGAGCAGCTCCACGGTGTTACGCACGGTGCGGGCGCAGATGATGATGTTGGTCATGCGCCGGGTTTCGTAATCACCGGCATTGAGAATCTGCGCGCCCATCAGGTCGGCGACGTCGCGGGTGCGCGGGGCGTTCAATTCCGGTTGGAACGGGATGCAACCCAGCAGGCGGAAATCACCGCTGCGTAGCAATGGCGAGTGTTCTTTCAGGCGGGAGGCGAAGGCCTCCATGCTCTCGTCGGTTTTGACCTTGTTGAGGATCACGCCGAGGACTTTCGGGTCTTTGGGGCCGCCGAACAATTGCGCCTGTAATTCCACTCGGCCGGACAGTTCGGTCAGCACTTCGTTTTCCGGTGCCGAGACCAGGATCACTTCGGCGTCGAGGCTTTTTGCCAAATGCAGATTGACCCGCGCGGCGTAACTGGCGCTGCGGGTCGGGACCATGCCTTCTACGATCAGCACATCCTTGCCGACTGCCGCCTGCTGATAGAGGGTGATGATTTCTTCGAGCAACTCGTCCAGTTGACCGTCGCCGAGCATGCGCTCGACGTGGGCCAGGCCGAGCGGCTGAGGCGGTTTCAAACCGTGAGTGCGCGCCACCAGTTCGGTGGACCGTTCAGGCCCGGTGTCACCCGGATGTGGCTGGGCAATCGGTTTGAAAAAGCCGACCTTGAGGCCGGCCCGCTCAAGGGTACGCACCAGCCCAAGGCTGATGGAGGTCAGACCCACACCAAAATCGGTGGGCGCGATAAAAAAAGTTTGCATGCGGATTCTCTGGAGGTGCATGGCAATGGTGACGGCCTATGTCTGGCCGTTTACCGAATTTCAGTCGCCAAGGTTATCGCTAACCGAGCCTTGTGCGCACCAACCGCAATCAAAGGGTTGGCCTATTTTTTCAATACGCAGCAAAGGGTCCAGTACCCAGGCCCGGGATTGCCACGGTGGCTGGTGCCGCAAGTGCTGGGTGTGACCGCAGGAAAGCTCGGCCACCCAGTGCCCGTCCTCATCTTGATGGAAGCCTGTGACCGTCGAGCCTTTCGCCGTCATCCGTCTGTCCGGGTTGTGTTCGCTTTCGGGCGATTGCTTCGCTAAACTTGGCCATTCTTCATTCTTATGCAAAAGGTCTCGCCCCATGCTGATCGCCGCCAATAAGGCTGTCTCCATCGACTATACCCTGACCAACGACGCTGGTGAGGTCATCGACAGCTCCGCCGGCGGCGCGCCGCTGGTCTACCTGCAAGGCGCAGGTAACATCATCCCGGGCCTGGAAAAGGCACTGGAAGGCAAAACAGTCGGCGACGAGCTGACCGTAGCCGTTGAACCTGAAGATGCCTACGGCGAATACGCTGCCGAACTGGTCAGCACCTTGAGCCGCAGCATGTTCGAAGGCGTCGACGAGCTGGAAGTGGGCATGCAGTTCCACGCATCCGCTCCGGACGGCCAGATGCAGATCGTCACCATTCGCGATCTGGACGGCGACGATGTCACCGTCGACGGCAACCACCCGTTGGCCGGTCAGCGTCTGAATTTCCAGGTCAAGATCATCGACATCCGCGATGCCAGCCAGGAAGAAATCGCTCATGGTCACGTCCATGGCGAAGGTGGCCATCACCACTGATTTTCTGCGCTAAGCTTTCGAGAACTGGAGAGGCGCCCGAGGGGCGCCTTTTTTAGTCCGCGGCTGTCCCTGGTACACCGCCAAGTGGCTGTTTCGAGAAGAACACGGGAATCTGGAGTTCGTCATGAGTGCTTTTCACGACCTTAAATTGACAGGCCTGGATGGTCAGGAACTACCTCTGGCGCCCTTCAAGGGGCTCGTCGTGCTGGTGGTCAACGTCGCCTCCAAATGTGGCTTGACCCCACAATACGCGGCGCTGGAAAACCTCTACCAGCAATACAAGGACAAAGGCTTCAGCGTACTGGGCCTGCCGTGCAACCAGTTTGCCGGGCAGGAACCGGGTACCGAGCAAGAGATCCAGGCGTTTTGCAGCCTCAACTACGGTGTGAGTTTTCCGTTGTCCAGCAAGCTGGAAGTCAACGGTCATGACCGTCATCAGCTGTACCGTCTGCTGGCGGGCGAGGGTGCTGAATTTCCCGGTGACATTACCTGGAACTTCGAGAAATTCCTGCTGGGCAAGGATGGTCGCGTGCTGGCGCGGTTCTCGCCGCGCACGGCGCCGGATGATCCGACTGTCGTTCATGCGATCGAAAAAGCGCTGAGCTGAACCAAAAAAAATCGCAGCCACTGAGCTGCGATTTTTTATGCCTGCCTTTTGAACCTCAATCACCAAAATCAATAGTGCTGTGCATCGCTTGCCGCTCCGCATATTATCGCCGTCATAAAATTTCTGTCCCGTCGATACCGTTTTTGTGGAGCGTCCCATGCCCGTCAAAGCCCTGTTCAAACCGTTCCACCTCGGCACCCTCGAATTGCCGACCCGCGTCGTCATGGCGCCGATGACCCGTTCGTTTTCGCCGGGTGGCGTGCCCAATTCCAAAGTGATCGAGTACTACCGTCGCCGCGCCGCTGCGGGTGTGGGCCTGATCATCACCGAAGGCACCACCGTCGGCCACAAGGCTTCCAACGGTTACCCGAACGTGCCGCATTTCTACGGTGAAGCGGCGCTGGCCGGCTGGAAAAAAGTAGTCGACGCGGTTCATGCCGAGGGCGGCAAGATCGTTCCTCAGCTGTGGCATGTCGGCAGCGTGCGCCGTATCGGCACCGAGCCAGACGCCAGCGTGCCGGGTTACGGTCCGTCGGAGAAACTGAAGGACGGTCAGGTCGTGGTTCACGGCATGACCCAGCAAGATATCCAGGACGTGATCGCCGCATTTGCCCAGGCCGCCAAAGATGCCCAGAGCATCGGCATGGACGGCGTGGAGATTCATGGGGCCCACGGCTACCTCGTGGACCAGTTCTTCTGGGAAGGCAGCAACCAGCGCACCGATGAATACGGCGGCAGCCTGGCCAACCGTTCGCGTTTTGCCATCGAATTGATTCAAGCCGTGCGTGCCGCGGTCGGCGAAGGCTTCCCGATCATCTTCCGCTTCTCGCAGTGGAAGCAGCAGGATTACACCGCGCGTCTGGTGCAAACACCCGAAGCGTTGGGCGAATTCCTCAAGCCGTTGTCCGACGCCGGCGTGGATATTTTCCATTGCTCGACGCGGCGTTTCTGGGAGCCGGAGTTCGACGGTTCCGAGCTGAACCTGGCCGGCTGGACCCGAAAGCTCACCGGTAAACCGACCATCACCGTGGGCAGTGTCGGCCTGGATGGCGAGTTCCTGCAGTTCATGGTCAACACCGACAAGATCGCGCAGCCGGCCAGCCTAGAGAAACTGCTGGAGCGTTTGAACAATGATGAGTTCGATCTGGTGGCCGTCGGTCGTGCGCTGCTGGTGGACCCGGACTGGGCGCAGAAAGTGCGAGACGGCCGTGAAGAAGACATCCTGCCGTTCAGCCGTGAGGCGTTGATGACCCTGGTTTAAGCGGCGCTTTCACTGACGCCATCGCGAGCAAGCTCGCTCCCACAGGTGACCGAGTTCTTCCAGAGACATGCGGTCGAATGTGGGAGCGAGCTTGCTCGCGATGGCTGACTCAATGTCACCAAAAATTCAGGGCGCGATCGATGCATTCGGTACCACTTGCTCCCCCACGCATGCCCCGCGCAACTGCCCCTCAAACTGCTCGATAATCGCTGCCCATTCTTGGCGACTCGCATGCTGACGCGCATTAAGCCGCACGCAACGCAAAGTTTCGCGCTTCTCCAGCAGCCAGCACGCCGCATCGCAAAACGCCTCTTCGTCCCCCGGCATCGCCAATACGCCGTTGTAACCATGGCGAATGTGCTGGGCCGCCGCCGCTTGGTCGTAAGCCACCACACCCAAACCCGAAGCCAATGCCTCAAGCACCACGTTGCCGAACGTCTCGGTCAGGCTTGGAAACAGAAACACATCCCCCGACGCATAGTGACTGGCCAAGGCTTCGCCGCGTTGAGAGCCACAGAAAATCGCCTCGGGCAGTTCTTTCTCCAGGACCGCTCGTTGCGGGCCGTCGCCGATCACGATCAACTTCAGGTTTTTCTGTGGATAAGTCGTGCGCAGCCTTTCGAAACTGCGTTTAAGCAAGCCGAGATTTTTCTCCTGTGCCAGGCGACCGACATGGATGACGGCAATGTCACTGTCAGCCAGACCCCACTGTTCGCGTAGCGACGTCAGGCGCTTGGTCGGGTGAAACAACTGGCTGTCGACCCCTCGCGACAGCAGCGCCAGGCGTTCGAAATGCCGGCGCTCCAGTTCCATTCTTTGACTCGCGCTCGGCACCAGGGTCAGCGTCGAACGATTGTGAAACCAGCGCAGGTAGTGGGTCAGCAATCGCGTCAGCAGACCAAGCCCATACTGGCTGGAGTACTGCTGGAAGTTAGTGTGAAAGCCGCTGACCACGGCAATCCCCAAGCGCCGCGCCGCGCGCAATGCGGACAATCCCAGCGGTCCTTCCGTGGCGATGTACAGCACGTCCGGCCGATGACGCTTCCAGCGCCGCAGCAGCTTGTGCATCGACGACTGACCCCATTGCAAGCCGGGATAACCCGGCAGCGGCCAGCCCCGGCACAGTAACAACGCATCGTCGCTGCCCAGCTGCTGATCGCAACCCTGTCGTGGCCGCACCAGTTCGACCTGATGCCCGCGCGCGCGCAAGCCGTCACACAAGCGGCCGAGGGTATTGGCCACTCCGTTGATTTCGGGAGGGAAGGTTTCGGTGATCAGAGTGATATGCAGAGCTGTCGTCATGACCTCAGTGTCGGCTGAGGCCATGTCGCCAATGTGACGGTGGGATGATGAATTTGTGACCGGGTCAGCGCTGGACCACCAGGTTTTCCGCGCCGCGTTCACGCACCCAGAACAGCGTCGCACCCGCCACCGCGGCCGGCATCATCAGGATGTTGACCACCGGAATCAGCAGCACCAGATAAACGCTGCCGCCAAAACTCATGCTCTGCCAGCGCTTCTCGCGCAGCCAGGCGAGCATCTCGTTCCAGCCCAGTTTGTGGTTATCCGCTGGGTAGTCGATGTACTGGATCGCCATCATCCACACCCCGAACAGCAGCCACAATGGCGCGGCAATGATGTTCACCACCGGGATGAACGAAAGGATGAAAAGCCCGATGGCGCGAGGCAGGAAGTAGCCGAGTTTGCGCATCTCGCGGGACAGGGTGCGGGGGATCATGGCGATCAGTTCGCCCCAGCTGAAGGCCGGGAAGTCGTCGGTGCCGCGTACCACTACTTCGACTTTCTCGGCGAGGAAGCCATTGAACGGTGCTGCGATGACGTTGGCGAGCATGGTGAAGGTGAAAAACACCATAAAAACGACAAGCACGACAAAAATCGGCCACAGGATGTAACTGAGAAAACTCAGCCAATCGGGCAGGGACGGCATCAACGTATCGACCCACAGGCTGAATTGATGGCTGGCCAGATAGATCAATCCGACGAACAGCACCAGGTTGATCACCAAGGGCAACAGCACGAACAAACGCAGGCTTGGGCTCAAGACCAACTTGAGGCCTTCGCGCAGGTATTGTGGGCCGGACAGAACGGGGGCGGGCATAACGTGCTCCGAGCAAAGGGGAAACGCGCCGACCTTACCGGCTTTGCCTGACGGACGAAAGCGCGGTAGCAGCATCGACATTAACTGTAACAAAGGCGCCTATGTATCCATCGTGACCGGATAGAGACCGCCTATGAGCTGGATTGTTAAACCGTATTTCCTTAATCTTCGCCACCTCGATACGCTGCACCCCATACTTTTTACAGGACTGTCGAACCCAAGCCTTCCCCAAGTGCTTTCAACGGTCCTTTTTTATTCCCGCCGGCAACCCGGCGTTCCGCGCCAGAAGTTTCGGGCCGGTCAACAGGAGCAGGTCATGTCTGAAGTCCGTCATTCGCGAGTGATTATTCTCGGTTCCGGCCCTGCCGGTTACAGCGCCGCAGTCTATGCCGCCCGTGCCAACCTCAAGCCACTGCTGATCACCGGCATGCAAGCCGGCGGTCAACTGACCACCACCACCGAAGTCGACAACTGGCCTGGCGACGTCCACGGCCTGACCGGCCCGGCGCTGATGGACCGCATGAAAGAGCACGCCGAGCGCTTTGAAACCGAAATCGTCTTCGATCACATCAATGCCGTGGACTTCGCTGCCAAGCCGTACACCCTGACCGGTGACAGCGCAACTTACACCTGCGACGCGCTGATCATCGCCACCGGCGCCAGCGCTCGTTACCTGGGCCTGCCGTCGGAAGAAACGTTCATGGGCAAAGGCGTTTCGGCCTGCGCGACCTGTGACGGTTTCTTCTACCGCAACAAGCCAGTGGCTGTAGTCGGTGGCGGCAACACCGCGGTTGAAGAGGCGCTGTACCTGGCCAACATCGCCAGCAAGGTCACCCTGATCCACCGTCGCGAAACCTTCCGCGCCGAGAAGATCCTGATCGACAAGCTCAATGCCCGGGTTGCCGAAGGCAAAATCGTCTTGAAGTTGAACGCGACGCTGGACGAAGTCCTGGGCGACAACATGGGCGTGACCGGTGCCCGCCTGAAGAACAACGATGGCAGCTTCGACGAGCTGACCGTCGACGGCGTGTTCATCGCCATCGGCCACACCCCGAACACGTCGCTGTTCGAAGGCCAGCTGACGTTGAAAGACGGCTACCTGGTTGTGCAGGGCGGCCGTGACGGCAACGCCACTGCCACCAGCCTCGAAGGTATCTTTGCCGCCGGTGACGTGGCTGACCACGTTTACCGTCAGGCCATCACCTCGGCCGGCGCTGGCTGCATGGCTGCACTGGACGCCGAGCGCTACCTCGACGATCTGCAGAACGCTTGATTCTGATTCTGTAGAAAACAAAAAACCGGCTTCGGCCGGTTTTTTTGTACTTGCAGAATGTCCGATCAACCCTGTGGGAGCGAGCCTGCTCGCGATAGCGGTGTGTCAGTCGACCTCATTGTTTAATGATAAATCGCTATCGCGAGCAGGCTCGCTCCCACAGGGGAAATGTTGTGCTCTCAGCCTTTCAGCCGTTCCTGGACGAAGTCCATGACCTTCAGCGATTGATAGATGGCATTGGCGGCAATCCGTCCGAACGGTCCGCCGTTCCAGTCCAGCAGGTACGGTTTGAACAGCTGATAACGCGTACTCTCCCCGCACACCGCTTCGGCGATGACCCTGCCGCCAATCGAACCGGTATTCAAGCCATGGCCACCAAACGAGGTACAGGCCCAGACGCCCGGTTCGAGCAATCCCAGGTTGGGCATCTTGTTGGTGGAATAACCCATCAGGCCCGACCATGCCAATTCGATTTTGACCGGGGCCAGTTGTGGATAGACCGACACCATGTCGGCCTTGAGCATGGTGGCGAGGGCCTTTTCGTTCTGTTCGTTGCGGGTGGTGATGCGTCCGCCCCAGAGCAGGCGGTCGCCTTCGACCACGCGGTAGTAATCCGAGGCGCGACGGTCGTCGGAGAACGCGGCGCCGGAGTCGAGGACGTTTTTGATCGAGTCGCCCAGGTGTTCAGTCAGCACCACATAGGTCGCGATGGGCAGGTAGGCGCGGCTGAGTTTTTGCAGTTCCGGGCCGCCGTAGCCGCCGGCGCAGAACACCAGGTCCTTGCAGCAGAGGGTGCCGTTGGCGGTCTGGACAATTTTGTCGTCGCCTTCGCGATGCCAGGCGAGCATTTTTGACTGTTCGTAAATCCGGCCTCCAGCCGCTTCGATGGCGAGTGCCAGGCCCAGGCAATAGTTCAGCGGATGGAAATGCAGGGCGTTCGGATCTTCGACACCCTGGAAGTAACGCAAGGTGTGCGCGCGTTCGCGAACCTGGGCGGTGTCGAGGAAATTGAGTTCATAACCGAAGTCGCGGCGCATGGTCTCGATATGGTTTTTCACCTCGGCGCCGTCGTCGTAACGCTTGACCCGGATCGTACCTGCCGATGGCGCGCAACCGGTCAGAGTCAGTTCGGCAATGTTGTGGCGGACGATCTCGACGCCCTCGACTGACATTTGGAATAACGCCTTGGCCTGCTCCAGACCAAGTTTCTTGCGGATCGCCCCCGACCCTTCAGCCCAGCCTGGCGAGACCACGCCGCCGTTTCGACCGGACGCGCCCCAGGCGACTTGCTGGGCTTCGAGGATGATCACGCGTTTGCCGCGCCGGGTCAGCTCCAGGGCAGCGGTGAGGCCCGCGATCCCGGCGCCGATGATGCAGACGTCGCAGGTTTCATCGGCGTTCAATTCGGACCTGGCCGCGCGGGGCAGCGAGGTTTGGGAGTACCAGGTGGTGGGGAAGGACATGGTCAATCCTTGAAAAATTGCTTTTTTGTGGGAGTGAGCCGGCTCCGGGCGGCGATCCGACGATGAGGCCATAACATTCAGTATCAATGTTGAATGTTAGGCCGCCATCGTCGGATCGCCGCCCGGAGCCGGCTCACTCCCACAGGGGTAGGTGGGGTTATTTGACGGTTGAGTAATCCACGCCGTACCACTTGTTCGACAGCTTGGTCAGCGTGCCGTCCTTGTGCATCTCGCCGATGATTTGGCCGAGCCTGGCCTTCAATTCCGCGTCACCCTTGTCGGTGGCAATGGCCAGGGGTTCGTAGAACGCCACTGCATTGTCGACGGCCCGTAGCGGGTAACCGCTCTTCACAGCGGCGTCCAGTGTGCTGCGTTGAGTGAGAATGGCGTCGAGCCGGGTACCGTCACCCAGACGCAGATCGTCCAGCGGTCCGACGGAACCGGAGTAAGTCTTCATTTTTGTGGTCTTTACGTCATAAACGACGGGCGGCACGTCAGTGGTTTCGATGGCCAGCGCCTGGCTGAAATAGTCCTCGGACGTGGTGCCGCCTTCGACACCGATCGTTTTGCCATTGAGCGCTTTGTGGTCGGTGAGGGCGGATTTGTTGTGAACCGCAAACACGTAAGGCACGTAGTAATAGGTCGCGGGGAAATCGAGAATTCGCGCGCGACTTTTGGTGGCGGTCATCGAGCCCACGGACATGTCCCAGCGCCCGTTCCACTTGCCGGCGGTGATTACGTCCCAATCGGGGGTGATGAACTTGACCTCGACGCCGAGACGCTTGGCGATCTCCTTGGATACGTCGATATCAAACCCGTCGATTTCATTCTTGTCGTTGATAAACCCTTGGGGTGGCCAGGTTGCCGACGTGGCGACGGTCATTGTTTTACTGCTCTGGATTTTGTCCAGAACAGCTCCGGCATTGGCGGCGCCGACGAACACCAGCGACATTGCGGCTGCGATTACGTGTTTTCTGCTGACCATGTCCATCTCCACTTTTCGTTTTTGTTATGAAGGGGCAAAGCGCTGCTCAGTGACCAATGATCTGCGACAGGAATTTCTGCGCGCGTTCGGTTTGCGGATTGTTGAAGAACTCGGAAGGGGTGGCTTGTTCGATGACCTGGCCCTGGTCCATGAACAGCACGCGGTCGGCGACCTTGCTGGCAAAACCCATTTCGTGGGTCACGCAAATCATGGTCATGCCGTCGGTGGCCAACTCGCCCATCACGTCCAGCACTTCGTGGACCATTTCAGGATCGAGGGCCGAAGTTGGTTCGTCGAACAGCATTACTTTGGGGTTCATGCACAGCGCCCGGGCAATCGCCACGCGCTGCTGCTGGCCACCGGACAGTTGCGAAGGGTATTTGTGGGCATGTTCGGCAATGCGTACCCGTTCCAGGTAAACCTGAGCGCGCTTTTTCGCCTCGGCGCTCGACACGCCTTGCACCAGTTGCGGGGCCAGGGTCAGGTTGTCCATCACGCTTAAATGTGGGAACAGGTTGAAGCTCTGGAACACCATGCCGATTTCCCGGCGCACCGCGCTGACACTTTCTGCCTCGCTGGTGAGGGTGATGCCGTTGACCTGAATGTGGCCTTCCTGGAAATTCTCCAGATGGTTGATGCAACGAATCATCGTCGACTTGCCTGAGCCCGACGGCCCGCACACCACCAGGATTTCGCCCGTGGCAACGTTCAGGTCGACATTGCGCAAGGCGTGAAAATCGCCGTACCACTTGTTCAGGCCGGTGATGGAAATCATCGAAGGGCTGGCCTGCGCAACAGGTGCCAGGTCGAGTCGTTCTGCCGTAGTCATCACTCATCAACCCCTTGCAATGGATCGGTTGACCCGTTTTTCGATCCGCGCCTGCACCCGTTCGAGGATGAACGACAGGGCCCAGTAAATCATCGCGGCGGTGATCAGCATTTCCAGGTGGCGGAAGTCCGCGCGGCCCTGGGTCTTGGCCAGGTACATCAATTCCCAGACACCGATCACCGACACCAGCGAACTGTCCTTGAGCATGGCGATGAACTGGTTGCCGGTGGGCGGGATGATCACCCGCAAGGCTTGCGGCATGATCACCCGGCTCAGGGTCTTGAACGGGCTGATGCCCAGGGCTCGCGAGGCCTCCCACTGACCTACCGGAATGCTCTGGATCCCCGCACGAAAAATCTCGGTCATGTAAGCGCCGTAGCACAGCGACAACGCGAGGATGCCGGCGGGCACGGCGTCCACCACATAACCCAGTTGCGGCAGTCCAAGGTAAATCAGGTAGATCTGGATCAGCAGCGGAACACCGCGAAAGAACGAGGTGTAGAACGAGGCGATGGCATTGGCCAGGCCATTGTTCGACAGCTTGGCCACGGCACCGATCAAGGCAAGCACGAAGGCAATCACAATTGCGATGGCGGAAATGTATAGCGTGGTCGCGGCGCCCTGGATGATCAGGAAACCGATCTTGTCGAGGATGAAGCTGTAGGAAAGGTCGAAGGTGTCGAAGAACGCCAGGAACAGGATCAGCAGTTCGATCCAGACCACGGTGGTCTGCACCTTGAACTTCAAGCGCCCGAGGACGTGAAAGTTCAGCGTGCCCAGCGCAGCAATCGCCAGGCCTATGGCGATATTGCGAGCGGTCAGGCTGTCCGGGGCATTGCCCAGCAGTGGATGCAGGAACTGACTGAGGGCGCTGTTACCCAGGTTCATCAGGTAGGAGCCGAGAAACAGCACCACGGCTACGCCAAGCAGGAATTGAGGATCATTGGACTTTTTTTTATAAATTATATTGTCGTGATACATGAATGCCTCAGGCTTGTAAGTGGTAGTGATCTCGCTTGGTAAAAGGGGTAGTGGGTGAGTATTGCGACGCAAAATCGGGGACTACAAGCGAACATAATTCGCTATGTCAGTCCCTGATCGTAGTTTGCTTTTCAGGAAAGGTTCGCCAGGCAGGCCTCGAGAATATCCAGCCCTTCTTCCAGCACCGCTGCCTCGGTAGTCAGCGGTGCCAGCAGTCGAATGATGTTTCGCGACTTGCCGCTGGGCATCAGCAGCAAGCCCGCGTCGCGGGCCAGGGCCAGCAGTTGGGTCAACTGCGCTGAGGCGGGTGTGCCGTCGGGATTGATCAGTTCGATACCGCGCATCGCGCCAACGCCGGTCAAGCGGCCCAGAAACGGGGAAAGCTTATTGGCGCGCCAGGCCTCGTAGCGGCTGACGATGGCTTCTTCCTGTTGCGAGCCCCAGGCGTGCAGGTTCGCATCGGTCATCTCGTCCAGGGTTGCCAGTGCCGCGGCGCAGGCAATCGGGTTGCCCGAATAGGTGCCGCCCAGTCCGCCCTTGGGCAAGGTGTCGAGCAGCGACTTGCGCCCGACCACCGCACCCAGCGGTATGCCGCCAGCAATGCTTTTAGCGAGCAGGATCAGATCGGGTTCAATGCCCAGTCGCGAGAAGGCAAAGCGCTGGCCGGTGCGACCGAAGCCGGACTGGATTTCATCAGCGATCAGCAGGATGTTCTTTTCATCACAGAAGCGGCGTAGCGCCTGGGCGAACTCCACGTCCAGCGCGAGGAAGCCCGATTCGCCCTGCACTGGTTCGACGATAAAGCAGGCGACGTCATCGACGTCGATCTCGACGCTGAACAGCCTGTCCATGGCTTTCAGGGCCTCGGCGCAGGTCACGCCGTTGTCCTTGCTCGGGTATGGCAAGTGAAAAACCGTACCCGGCAGCACGCCGACTTTCTGTTTGTAGGGCGCGACTTTGCCGTTGAGGTTGAGCGTGGCGAGGGTACGGCCGTGGAAGGCGCCGTCGAAGGCGATGACGGCCGTGCGACCGGTGGCGCCACGCACGATCTTCAGGGCGTTTTCGGCCGCTTCCGCGCCGCTGTTGGTGAGCATGCCGCTGACTGGGTAGTCCACCGGAATAAACGCGGTGAGGCGATCCATCAGTTCGATGTAGGGCACATGCGGGGCGGCGTTGAACGCGTAGTGGGTCAGCCGCGTGGCTTGTTCGCGAATGGCCTCGACGATGCGCGGATGGCAATGGCCGAGGTTCAGTACGCCGATACCGCCGACGAAGTCGATGTAGCGTTTGCCATCGGTGTCCCAGACCTCGGCATTTTTGCCGTGGCTGAGCGTGACGGGATGAACGATGTTGATCGACTGGCTGATGGTTACGCTGCTCATGGATGACCGACTCTGAAGAAGGGATGCTTCTTTTTATCTAAGCCGTGAGCAGTGGTTTGGGGCAAACGAAATAAAGTGGCCGGGTCAATCTTAAAAGTCGGGATGTTGCCTGTACCGATCGATGGCGACGCGTAACCTGTGGCGAGGGAGCTTGCTCCCGTTGGGTCGCGAAGCGACCCTGCTTATCTAAAAAGAAGGGGACCGCTGCGCAGTCCAGCGGGAGCAAGCTCCCTCGCCACAGGTTCAGTGTCGCTCGTGATGTACTTTGCGGGCGTTGAATCAGCGGCGGTTCAGCGGCTGTTGAGTGAACTTCACACCGGCCAGGCCATGAGCAATCAGCGCGCGGATATTGCCGTGATCGCTGCCTTCAGGCGTCGCCACCACCGAACGGTAATGCTCGCCGAACGCCAACAGCGCTTCTTCATCGCTCAAGCCTTCCAGCAGCGCCAGACCCAATGTCTTGCACGAGCCTTCATTCTGCCCGGCTGCGTTTTCCACGCCGCCGTTGTTGAAAGCCTGAGGCTGATAGTCGTAGCCGGCGGCGATGAAAGCCAGGGTGTCGGCAAAAGCGTGTTCGCCGCTCTTGAGGCTGGCGCGCAGGGTGTTCAAATCACTCATTGGGTTTTCCTTTGGCGAACGCCGCTTGTTGTTCGGCGTTGGCTTCTTGCTGGTATTGGGCTTTCCACTCGGCGTACGGCATGCCGTAAACCACTTCGCGGGCTTCATCGAGGCTGACCTCGATCTGGCGTTCATCGGCAGCGGCCTTGTACCACTTGGACAAGCAGTTGCGGCAGAAACCGGAGAGGTTCATCAGGTCGATATTCTGCACATCCTTGCGGCTGTCCAGATGGGCGACCAGCCGGCGAAAGGCGGCGGCTTCGAGTTCCAGGCGTTGTTGATCGTTCATGGCGGGCTCTGTGCAATCAAATCGTGCGCGGATGATAAAAGTCTGACGAACAATGCGCCAGACGCGGTCAGCGGCTCGCTGCAAGCGTTATCGATACCGACTCGGCGAAACGCAGGGCGTGGGGCTTGTCGACTTCGACCTCGGCGTACAGCACCGACTCGTTGGCCATGACCAGATCGAGAATTTCCTGGGTCAGGCGTTCGAGCAGCGCGAAGCGATTGCCTTCCACGTGGGCGATGATCGCCTTGGTGATGGTGCGGTAATTCAGCGCGTGATCGATGTCGTTGTCACGCACCGCTTCCTGAGCGGCATACAGGATGGTCAGGTTGATCTGCACATCCTGCTTGTTGAGGATTTCATCCTCGTTGATCCCGATGAAGGTCCGCAGGCACAGGTTCTTGACCCGGATGCGTGCCGTTCCTGGTTGAAGTTGTGGCATTGCTACTTGCTCCGTCCAATCAATTGCAGGAACTCCTGGCGGGTATTGCTCGACTCGCGGAAGGCGCCGAGCATCACCGAGGTGTTCATGGTCGAATTCTGTTTCTCGACGCCGCGCATCATCATGCACATGTGCTTGGCTTCGATGACCACCGCAACGCCCGCCGCGCCGGTCACTTGCTGTACAGCTTCGGCGATTTGCCGAGTGAGGTTTTCCTGGATTTGCAGGCGACGGGCGAACATGTCCACCAGTCGCGCAATCTTCGACAGGCCCAGCACTTTGCCCGTTGGAATATAAGCCACATGCGCCTTGCCGATGAAGGGCAGCATGTGATGTTCGCAGAGCGAGTACAGCTCGATGTTGTCGACGATGATCATTTCATCGTTGTCGGAAGCGAACAGCGCGCCGTTGACGATCTCTTCGACACTTTGCTCATAACCACGGCAGAGGTACTGCATGGCTTTTGCCGCCCGAACCGGGGTGTCTTGCAGACCCTCGCGGTCGGGGTTTTCACCGAGGCCGATGAGGATCTCGCGGTAGTTCTGGGACAGGGCGTTCTGGGGCAGGGAAAACGTCATGGAACATCCTCGCGGGGGCCGCTTATTTGATGTGCCGTCCGCCGTTGACGGTCAGGGTCGTGCCGGTGACATAAGGGTTGTCGAGCAAATAACGCAGGCTCTGGTAGATCACTTCGCCGCCGGGTTCGATGCCCAGCGCGGATTTGGCCAATACCTTGGCGCGGTATGCCGCGTCATCGTCGGGGTTAAACATTAGCAGGGCTGGCGCGATACCGTTGACCTTGATTGTCGGCGCGTATTTCGCGGCGAAGGACAGGGTGAGGCTGTCGAGACCGGCTTTGCTGGCGCAATAGCCAATGTGCTTGCTGCTGCCCTTGCGGGTCACGTCATCGCTGATGTGCACGATGTCGGCGGGGCTTGAGCGTTGCAGCAAGTCGGCACAATGCAGATTGATCAGGTAGGGCGCCAGCATGTGGACGTTGAACATGCGGGTGAAGGCTACGGCGTCGGTGTCCGGGGTTTCGGCCAGCCACTCGGAGGCGTTGTGGACGATTGCCCGCAGGCTGTCGGTGTGGTTTTTCAGTTCGCTGATGAACGCGAAGATCCCGGCTTCAGTGGCGAAGTCGGCAAACACCGCGATAGCCCCCCGTTCGCGCAGGACTTGCACGCCGGGGCGTTCACTGCGGTAGCTGAAGATCACCGGCTGGCCATCCTCGAGCAAACGCTGCGCACAGTGCAGGCCGACACGTTGGCCGGCGCCAGTGATGAGGATTGGGGCTACGGAAGAGGTCATGAACGGCTCGCGTCGCGGTAAGAGCAAAACTATACCAGCGCGCGGCGGCATTCACCTACCGTGGGGCTTTCCCTGTGGGAGCGAGCCGGCTCCGGGCGGCGTTCCGACCATGGCGGTATTACAGCCAACAAAGATGTTGAATGTTATGGCCTCATCGTCGGAACGCCGCCCGGAGCCGGCTCGCTTGTATGGTAGGACTTGAAGGGAGGAGGAGGGACAAGGCTCGATTCTGACTGTTGACGCAGTACAGACCGTGGGAGATTTCGCCCCTCCTCCTTTCACCCAAGCGCCGATAAAGAATGCATCTGGCTAGACCGACGATAGGAACAAGCCTGCGCCTCTGGGTGAGCCCTTCAAGTGCTTAAAACCATATCCCGGAGGAAATCCAATGGCAATGCCGGTTTCTGTCACAAAGCCGATCGTAGGTGTGGATGTCGCCAAGAATGAACTGGTGATTTATCAGTCTGATGGGGATTTGCTTGAAGAGATTCCCAACACCAAAACATCCATCAAGCAGTGGCTGAAGGCGTTGTCGGGGACGGTGGCTATTGCCATTGAGGCGACCAACATTTACCACCTGGACTTCGCTGATCTGGCCTATGAGGCCGGTTGCACGATTTACATGGTGGGAGGCTATGAACTCAAACATTATCGCGAAGGCGTGAAGATCCGCGCCAAAACCGACGCACTGGATGCCAAGCTGCTGGCTCGTTACTTGAAGAACGAAGCCGAGGAGTTGCGTCCTTGGACCCCGCCCTCACCGCTGTACCGCCAGCTCCTGAGCCTTTTCCGCCGTCGCGCAGCCTTGGTCCAGGCCAGGGTCGGCCTGGTGCAGAGCTGGTCGAATGAGCCGCTGCTCAAGGCGGCTTTTGCCGAGCAAGTGAAGTCCATGCAGCAGCTTGAGACGCTGATCGAAAAGACGATCAACGATCAGCTCAAAGAAGCCGGTTTGCTCGGTCAATTGAAGCGCTGCCTGAAAGTTGAGGGTATTGGATTTTTGACTGGGGCCCGCTTGATAACTGCATTTCAGCGAGGAGATTTTAGAAACGCGGATGCATTTATCGCCTTCCTGGGCATGGATTTACGGGTGGCGAAATCAGGACAGAAGGACGCTCGCCGCAGTTTGACCAAGCGCGGCGACCCCGAGGCCCGCCGACTTCTGCACAATGCAGCGATGTCGGCTAGCCGTACGAAAGCCTGGAAAGGGTATTACGAAGAACAAAGAACGCGGGGTTTCAGCACCACTCAGGCGCTGGTGATGCTGGCTCGCAAGCTTGCTCGGGTGGTATTCGCCTTGCTGAAAGGGCAAAGCGAATATCAGCCAAAAGCCAGTTGAGGGCTTTCCCTCAACCATAGAATCTCCCACAGGGAAATTAGTGGTTTTGAGGAGTGGGTGCAGCGGGCAGCGGCCGTTGCGGCGTGGTGTTCAGCCAACCGGCCAGCAGACGGGTCGACAGCGGAATGAAGAGGTAGACCATCAACGGGGTCAGGCACAAGGTGCTGATGAACACCCGGCTCAGCAAACCCATGTCGCTCAGCAATGGCCCGAGGATAAAGTTGAACAGCAGGGAAACCGGAAAGAATGCCAACCAGATCGCCACGGCCTGTTTCCAGCGTGGCGGGCGCTGGCCAGCCGCGCCGAACCAGCCTTCGATGCCGCTGACTCGATGTTCCGTTGGATGGGCAAACAAGTCACTGCCGCGTGCCAGCCATGCAGTGCGCGAGGCGGAATGTTCCCAGGCGTGCAAAGTCTGCTCGTCGGCAAAGCGGAAAATAATCTGGAATTCGTCATCGTCGGGCGGCGGAGCGAGCACGCCAGAGCCGAGATAGCCGGGAAAATCGGTGGCCAGTTGTTCGCCTTCGCGCAACCAGGTAATCAGGTCTTGATAACGCCCAACGGCGACGCGGCGCGCAACCATCAGCGTGACGGGTGAGGTAGACATTGTGCATCTCCGTATAACAATCGCGTCGCTCCGGGTAGGAGTTTCGCCAGGCGCAGCGCCGGGGTGGTGGGCTGCGTCGTGGAACAAGCAAGGATTATTCCTGATTCTGCCGGGTACGTCAGGGATGTTTGTCGCCAGCAACGTCTTGAATGGTATGGGGGCAAGGGAGGTAGAATGGGATCCAATTTATACATGGACGTAGAATTAAAAAATGCCTGTCCTGACTGATGTTGTCCCTGGATTGCAGCCCGGTCTTCCACTTGAACAGGAAGAACTGTTTCCGATTCGCGAAGTGTCGCGCCTGACGGGGGTCAACCCGGTCACGCTACGTGCATGGGAGCGCCGCTATGGGCTGATCCAGCCGGCGCGCACCGAAAGTGGGCACAGACTGTATTCGATGACCGATATCGATCGTGTCCGCAGCATCCTTGGCTGGATCGAACGCGGCGTTGCTGTGGGTAAAGTCGGCAAGATCCTGGCCAGAATTGCACCGCTACAGGCCCTGTCGCACATCATCCCCAATGAACTCGTACAGGCTGACCACACGCAATGGCAGCAACAGGTTCAGGCGGCGGTGAATGCATTCGACGAGGTGCAACTGGAACAGGTTTATGGACAGATCTTTTCCAGTTATCCGCTGACTGTCGTGTTTCAGGACATTCTGCTTCCACTCTGGAAGCAACTGCGCCAGCGCCATGAAGCATTCGGCCAGGCCAGCGAGTGGCTTTTCCTGGATGGTTTTCTGCGTTCTCGAGTGTTGCAACGCCTGCTGCTGGTGCGTGTCCTGCAACCGCGACGGGTGATTGTCTGCTCCCTGAGCGATCAGTGTCGTGAACTCGATGTGCTGGTAACGGCGCTGTTATTGAGCAGTGTCGATTCGGCTATTCAAGTGTTGGCTATCGGTCAGCCATTCGATGAACTGGCCCTGGTCTGCGAAAGAGTCAAGCCCCAGGCGCTGGTGCTGATTTCCAATCACGCACCTGCGCTCGAGTTGCCCCGGCGATTGAAGCGCCTGGCCTTGAGCCTGGATTGTCAGTTGTTGCTGGCGGGGGATGCGTCCGATCTGGTGCAGGAAAGCCTGGCGGGATCGTCGATTGGATGTCTGGGTAACGAAGGATTGGTCATGCGTCAGCGTTTGAAACAATTCCTGACAGGCAACCTGGACACCTGAATCAGAGATGCATGGCCGGATGCGTCAGCCGATGCTGTTGAAGGATGTACTGGCGCAGGCGCTCGGTTTCGTCCTTGTCATCCTGATTCAACTGGTAGGCATAGAAGCCGTTCTCGGTTTCTTTCTCGAAGGTGCCGCGCAACGCGATGCGCTCGTAGCCAGACGGGCTGAACCACAAGGCGAAATGCTTGGGTGGCTTGGTCTTGTTGCGAACTTCCAGCAAAACCCCTTTGAAAGACACTTCGTGCACCCACATCGTACCGGGCTGGCCATTGGCATTCTCCAGCGCTACCGGTTCTTCGAGGACCAGGCGCCATGGCCGGATCATCGGTCCGTCTTCATAGATGCTGGGGACGCCGAGGCGTAAATGCATCGCGTGAAACTCGTCTTCCACCAAGTGCAGAGGGAAAGTCATTTGCTGATTTTCGAAGTTGGCCTGGATGGTGACTTGCTCATGAGCGGCAAGGCGCGTGAGCAGGTCACGGATCTGTGAACCACCGTTGACGAGCAGGCTCGACGTCGCATCCCGCACATTGAGTTGCGGGTTGTGTTGCATTGTCTGGATAAAATCCAGCTCATCCTGGGTCAGGAGTGCGTCGCGTTGCATGATCTGCTCGACAGAAAAAGTTACAAAGTCACCGGTGATTGTAGTTAATGACAATCAATTCTTCGTTTTGTTTTCGCCGTTCGTCGCTTTTAGTGCGGCAAGCTCGGCCTGGACCTCAGCCAATTGTGCCTCCAACTGCGCGACGCGCTGCTGGGCCTTGACCTGAAGGGTGACGTCTTTCTGCACACCGATGAAATAAGTCTGTCCGTCATCAGGGTTCTTTATCGTCGAGAGGGACAGTTCGTTCCAGAACGGCGTGCCGTCCTTGCGATAATTCCTGAGGATTTCCCGGCAGGACCTACCACTGCTCAAGGCTTCGCGGATCATCGGAAGCGCTTCCTGGTCGCGGTCCCCGGATTGAAGAAAACGGCAATCCTGATAGAGGATTTCTTCGCTGGTGTAACCCGTCAGGCGTTCGAATGCCGGGTTGACGTAAATCAGGATGTTGTCCTGCTCGCCTTCCTTTTCGGCAATCACGATGCCGTCGTTGGAAGCGTTGATCACCATTTGCAGCAGTTGGGCGTTAATCATCGGAGAATCCTTTCCAATTTGATTGAGCGCTGCATTCTAGAAGAAGACTCATTGCTGTCTACTGGCCACCAGCGTTAATTGAGAGTCAATCGCAGCTTTTTTGCCATGGCTGTTAATATCCTCCGTCTTTTTATTCAGCTTCAGGATCAGATTGATGAAAGTCGCCATCCTTTCCGGCTCGGTGTACGGCACGGCAGAAGAAGTCGCCCGCCACGCCGCCAATATTTTAAAAGCAGCAGGTTTCGAAGCCTGGCACAACCCGCGTGCAAGTCTCGCCGAGGTCCAGGCCTTCGCTCCTGAAGCCTTCCTGGCGGTGACCTCGACCACCGGGATGGGCGAGCTGCCGGACAACCTGCAACCGTTGTATTTCGCTATTCGCGACCAGCTGCCGGCTGCCTGGCGTGGCTTGCCGGGCGCTGTGATTGGCTTGGGCGATGCGAGTTACGGCGACACGTTTTGTGGTGGCGGCGAATTGATGCGCGAATTGTTCGGCGAACTGGGCCTGCGCGAAGTACTGCCGATGCTGCGCCTGGACGCCAGCGAAAGCGTGACGCCGGAAACCGACGCCGAGCCTTGGCTGGCAGAGTTGGTCAGCGCTCTGCGGGGCTGACCGGCCGCTCGCGCAGAAGGGCGAGCCAGGCTTGCGCGGCTTTTGACAAGTACGCGCCCTGACGCCAGATGAAGGCGATATCCCAGCGTAGATAGCTCGGCGCGTTCAAGGTCAGGCGCACCACGCCTGGCCGCACCAGCCCGCGAGCCACCACGCGCGGCAACAGCACCACTCCTTGACCGGCCGCCACCAGCGCCGCAAGAAAGTCAGCCTGGCCGCTGCGACCACCTTCCTTCGGCGTAAAACCCAGTTGCTGGCAGGCTTGCAGCAAGCGGTCGTTGAGCACGAAGCTGCGCTGATACAGCAGGAATGGCGTGTCGGCCAATTCCTCCAGCCCAATCACAGTCTTCGACGCCAGCGGATGATCGGCCGGCAGCAGGGCGTCCAGCGGTTCATCGCAGAAAGGCTGGAAGGCGAACTGAGGGTCCTTCGTCAACAGGCTGCCACCCAGTTCCAGCTCTCCACTCAAAACGGCCTGTTCGATGCTCAGGCTACCGCCTTCAAGCAATTGAATGCTGATGTTGGGGTGGCGTCGCCGGTACTCGGCGAACAGTCCGGCGAACAGCGCGTCGCTGCCCAGCAGCGGCAAACCCAGGCGCAATTCCCCGCGGGCCAGTTGGCTCAAGTCATCCAGCTCACTGAGCAGTTCGTTGCGCAGCCGCAACATGCCTTCGGCCCGTTGCAAAACCACGCGGCCGGCGGCAGTCAGGCGCAGCTGCGAACCTTGCCGTTCGAGCAGCGCAGTGCCGAGGCTCTGTTCCAACTGAGCGATCTGTTTGCTCACCGCTGATTGACTGATGTGCAGGGTCTTGGCGGCTTGAGTAAAACCACCCTGATGCATGACCTCGACGAAGCTGCGTAGCTGTTTGAATTCCATCTGTATGATTCCATTTTGGAATGGCTTCGAGTCTAACAATTCGCTTCGGGTATGACAGCCCACTCCTTAACATGAGCACCTGCGAGGACCGAAGACATGAATGCATCAACCTTTAAAAAATTGGCTCGACTGGCGACCGAATTGGCCGTGCTACTCGCCATCTACCTGCTCGGCTGCCAGATGGCCGTGTGGTTTGCCTGGCCGATTCCCGGTGGTGTCATCGGTATGGTGCTGTTGCTGCTGGCGTTCGCTTTGGGTGTGGTCAAACCAGCAGCGCTGCAAATGGGCGCCGGCCTGTTGATGGCCGAGATGCTGTTGTTCTTCATTCCGGCGCTCATGAGTCTGCTCGATTACGGCGGTCTGCTGCGCAGCGACGGTTGGCGAATTTTGCTGGTGATCGGCGTCAGCACGCTGATGGTGATGCTGGTGACTGCCTTTACCGTGGAACTGGTGGTGCGGTTGAGGAGGTCTCGTGAAGCTTGAGCTGATGCCAATGTTCTGGCTGGCCTTCACGCTGCTGGCTTATTTATTCAGCCGCTGGATTTACCGTCGCTCTGGGCGCTATGTACTGTCGCCACTGATTCTGGTTCCAGCCTTGCTGTTGGCGCTCGCTGTGCCGCTGCACACCGCGTATGCCGAATATTCGAGCAACACCCATTGGCTGATGTTGGTGCTGGGGCCGGTTACCGTCGCTTTTGCAGTACCAATCTGGCAGCAGCGGCAGATGCTGATGCGGCATTGGTCGGCGCTGTTGCTGGGGATGCTGGCGGGCAGCGCGGCGTCCATCGGCAGTTCGTTCGGGTTGGCCAAGGCGCTGGCACTAGACAGTTCGGTGACGATGTCGCTGGTGCCGCGCTCGATCACCACACCTTTTGCCATGCCGCTGGCCCATGACCTGGGTGGCATACCGGAACTGACCGCAGTGTTTGTGATGTTCACCGGGGTGTTCGGGGCGATGCTCGGCGGCATTCTGCTCAAGTGGTTGCCCCTGCGCAGTGCCTTGGCTCGAGGGGCGCTATTTGGTGTCGGTGCTCACGGTGCCGGGGTCAGTCGAGCACATGAAGTGGGGGGGGAAGAGGGCTCGGTGGCGGGGTTAGTCATGGTTCTGACGGGGCTGCTGAATCTGTTCGCCGCACCCTTGTTGGCGGCAGTACTTTGACATGGATCCACATTCATTGGCGTACTGACTCGCCGGGCCATCAAGCTGGCTGCCAATGCAACTACACGATCCCCGGGGCGTGACTAGACTGGTGTAACGTCGGTAAACAATAGAAACCCCAAGAATAAAAATCAGAGGTTCCTTGCCGTGAACGTTGCCCCCGTCCAATCGCCTCACAGTGTCAAAGACCAGGTCAGCGCCGCCGAGTGGCAGACCCGCGTCGACCTTGCCGCCTGCTATCGTCTGGTCGCCCTGCATGGCTGGGATGACCTGATTTTTACCCACATCTCGGCCAAGGTCCCCGGTACTGAAGACTTTCTGATCAACCCATTCGGGTTGATGTTCCACGAGATGACTGCGTCCAGCCTGGTCAAGGTCGATCAGGCCGGCAACAAGCTGATGGACAGCCCCTACGAGATCAACCCGGCCGGTTACACCATTCACAGCGCGGTGCACGAGGTTCGTCACGATGTCGTCTGCGTGCTGCACACCCACACCGCTGCCGGGGTCGCCGTGTCGGCGCAGAAACAAGGCATTTTGCCGATCAGCCAACAATCGTTGTTTGTCCTGTCCAGCCTGGCTTATCACGCCTACGAAGGTGTTGCGCTTAACCCTGAAGAGAAAGCGCGGCTGCAAGCCGACCTCGGAGAAAACAATTTCCTGATGCTGCACAACCACGGTCTGCTGACTTGCGGCGGCACCATCGCCGACACATTCCTGATGATGTTCACCTTCCAGCGCGCCTGCGATATCCAGGTGCTGGCGCAGAACGGTGGCGCCGAGTTGATCGCCATCGAGCCGCAGATTCTGGCGGGCGCCAAGGCGATGATCGCCGGCGTCACCAAAAGTGCTCAAGGGATGGGCGGCGCACTGGCCTGGCCAGCGCTGCTGCGCAAACTCGATAAACAAGACCCGGGTTATAAACTCTAATGCCTCTCGCCGAGATCCCTCTGTGTGTCTGGCGCAAACGCGGCCAGACGTTCGTATTCCGTGGCCAGACCATCCGTTACTGGACGGCGGGGCAGGGTGAGCCACTGTTGCTCATTCATGGCTTCCCGACCGCCAGTTGGGACTGGCATTTCCTGTGGCAACCTCTGACCCAGCGCTATCGGGTGATTGCCTGCGACATGCTCGGCTTTGGCGACTCCGCCAAACCGATGGACCACGAATACAGCCTGCTGGAGCAGGCCGATTTGCAACAGGCCTTGCTGGCGCATGTGAAGGTCGAGCAGCCGGTGCACCTGTTGGCCCACGATTATGGCGACAGCGTGGCCCAGGAACTGTTGGCCCGGCATTACGAAGCGCGCATTGATATCGCCAGTTGTGTGTTCCTCAATGGCGGCCTCTTTCCTGAAACCCATCGCCCGATACTGATGCAAAAACTCCTGCTCAGTCCCTTGGGCTGGATGATCGGGCGAGCCTTTTCCCGTGACAGCCTGGTGAGGAGTTTCCGACAGATCTTCGGTCCGCATAGCCGCCCCAGCGAGAGCGAGATGGACGATTTCTGGAGCTTGATCGAGAGCAATCACGGGCCACGGATCATTCACAAATTGATCGCCTACATCCCTGAGCGGCGTGCCCGGCGCGAGCGTTGGGTCAGTGCGATGCAACGTGGTGAAGTGCCGTTGCGGGTGATCGATGGTGAGGTCGACCCCATCTCCGGCGCACACATGGTTGAGCGTTACCGGGAACTGATCCCGAATCCGGACACGGTCTTGTTGCCTGGCATTGGCCACTACCCTCAGACCGAGGCGCCGGGGCAGGTGCTCAAGCATTACCTGGAGTTTCGCGATCAGCTGGTTTCACCGCCGCGCAAGGTCGCTTGTTCCTGACTATCCCGCTGACTTATCGCGCACCATTCAGCCTCACCCCAGTTCATTGTGGCCCGCATTGTCGTGCCTGACACTCGAACTAATTGTCCCCTGGCCTGCTGGAGTCCCCCAATGAATGAGTCTGTGCGCTTCGAAGATAAAGTCGTGATCATCACCGGGGCCGGCGGCGGCCTGGGCCGGGCGCACGCGCTGCTGTTCGCCAAACAGGGTGCCAAAGTGCTGGTCAACGATCTCGGCGGTTCGGCTCAGGGCGAAGGCGCAAACGCTTCGGCTGCCGACCGGGTAGTGGCGGAAATTCGTGAGGCCGGTGGAATCGCCGAGGCCAATCATGACTCCGTCACCGACGGCGACAAAATCGTTCAGAACGCCTTGGACACCTTTGGTCGTGTCGATGTCGTGGTCAACAACGCCGGGATTCTGCGGGATAAAACCTTCCACAAAATGGAAGACGGCGATTGGGACCTGGTTTACCGCGTCCATGTCGAAGGCGCCTACAAAGTCACCCGCGCCGCCTGGCCGCACCTGCGCGAGCAAAATTATGGTCGCGTCATCTTCACCGCTTCGACCTCGGGCATCTACGGCAACTTCGGCCAGTCCAACTACGGCATGGCCAAACTCGGCCTCTACGGCCTGACCCGCACCCTGGCCATTGAAGGCCGCAAAAACAACATCCTGGTCAACGCCATCGCGCCTACAGGCGGCACGCGCATGACCGAAGGCCTGATCCCGCCGCAAGTCTTCGAACAACTCAAACCAGAACTGGTCAGCCCGCTGGTGGTGTACCTCGCCAGCGAGAACTGCCAGGAAACCTCCGGGTTGTTTGAAGTCGGTGGCGGCTGGATGGGCAAGGTGCGTTGGGAACGAAGCCTCGGCGCCGGGTTTGATCCGCGGGTTGGTTTTTCCCCGGAAGATGTGGCGGCGCACTGGCAACAGATCTGCGACTTCGAAGGCGCGGCGCACCCGCAGGACAACCTTGAAGCGTTGAAGGAAATGATGGCGAATTTGCAGAAGTATTCGATTTAATCAAGCCAGCAAGGTCATCGTTCTTGACCTTGCCGGTTCTTGATAGCCGGCCCCGACATCTGGTTTGCAGCGTCATCAAGGAAAATACTTGTGAACCAATGCCGCCAGATTCGCGGCCGTTTGCGCATCCATGAGCCCGTTGTAGGTTTCCGGGCGAAAGTGCAACTGAAAGGCCCTGACCAAGTGTGCGAAGCCTTGTTCGGTTGACGCGCCGGAAACGTCGTATCCGTATGTCTTGAACAGTTTGAGCAAGTCGCTTCGGCCTGGAATGCCGGTCTCGTTGTATTGCTGCAGATAAGTGTCCCGGGTGACTTCGTCGAACCAGGCACCGACCCCTTTCAAGTAAAGGGCATGCCAGGGGAACTTCGGCCCTGGGTCACTCTTGCGGCCGACCGCAATATCTGAATGCCCGAGAACCTGGGTCGGGCTGATGTCCGGGTAGCGTTCGAGGATGTTCAACGCCAGCTCTTCAACGGCGGCAATTTGTTCCGGCTGATAAGGCGGAAAGTTGAAAATCCCTTGGCTAAATGTTGCAAGGTTGACGATTTCAACGCCGATGGACGTGTCGTTCAGATTACTTCGATTGCCCCAGGCACTGACGCCGGCATGCCACGCGCGCTTGGTTTCGTCGACGAGATTGAAGACTTCCTGCCTGGTATAACCTGCTTTCAAGTAGCTCGGATCGGTGATGTCGGGGACCAGATAGTGGACGCTGACATTCGGGCCGGTGAGTGCATTGACCGAACTGGAGAAGTTGCCGGCTGTGTAGTGGAAGATCAGAAAGCGTACGGGGGTGTTGATGTTTTTAGTGTCGCGGTGTTTGTTGTAGTTAATAGGTTTCATGGGGATACTGCTCGCGATTAATTAGGTTGAAGTCAGAAAAGGTTTAAATGAGTGGCTGACTTGTGATTAACCTTAATCGCTGGGATGCTTCGCGTGATTACAGAGTTATGTAGTCGCTTTCCGAGAAGTGTGTAAGTGGTAGGAAGTGTTGGGAGTTTGCATAAGGACTGGCGGTGAGTGTGCAGTATAAGAAGCAAGCGCGAATGCTTGCTTCTTTGTTTGGATTACTGTGCTTCAGGTTTGAAACCGGGTTTGCCGTTGGCTGCTCTCCATTGTTTGAAGATGTTTACTACACCGTTTGGACTATCTTCCACACCCTCTTCTGGGTGGCACAATACATCTGATGCTGTGGGGTGTTCAGAAGTGCTGATTATGTTTTCAAAGATGTTGTCGTGCTCATCCTCTGATGAGTAATCTCCTTCAAATAGCGAGCCTACAAGGATTAGGTATTCGTGCTCTGTGTAATCTTCAAATTTGTTCTTTAAAATCATATTTGATCTCCTTGGCTCTTTTTGGAGTTGACTTCGATGTGTTGCTTTGGTGTCAGTACGAAGATTGTCGATGTCGTAGCCCAAACTGCTTTCACTGGTCGGCGTGATATAACGTCGTTAAAATTTCCTCAGTTGGGACAAGAGCGTGCTCTTGCTCCAATAGGTTTGTTACTGAGGTTTGAAGCCTGGTTTGCGGTTAGCTGCTCGCCAGGTCTTAATGGCGTTTAATACCCCTTTCGGGCTGTCTTCAACACCCTCTCTTGGGTCATATAAAATGCCTGTGCCGTCGGGGTGTTCGGACGTGAGTACTATGTTTTCTACAATGGCATCATGCTCGGCCTCGGATGAGTAAGTACCCTCGAATAGGCACTCGATGAGGTCTAAGTATTCATTTTCTGTATACTCTTCCAGCGTGTTACGAAGATTCATTTCATTCTCCTTTTATATTGGAGTGAATGCTGATATGCAATTTTGGCGTCATCACCCGAAGGTTGTCCATGTCATAGACCTCGCCGCCTGCTCCGATGGGGTTGATATGGTGGATCTCATACTTTATTCGCCTACCCACCTGGTCCTGAGGAAGTGCGGCAGGAGCAAGTCGGTGTTTCATATCCATTTGTCTTAACTTTGTAAATTGGCCGCTCAACAGTTCATCGTCGCCCATAGCTTTCCAAAATGCCCTGCGAAACGCTTTAAAACTAGAAAACTCCCGCCCTCGAAATTTATCCGCAATCTGCATCGGAATCGGCGCGCCTTCTCCCGTCGAGGCTGCACCCAACCAGTTTCCGGAAACTGCTTGTCCGGCGCCACTGGCAATACCGGGATCCAGCCGCCGATCCCTGAACATCGTGAACGTGGGAGGGATCCCGGAGTCGATCGGAAAGACGGTGATGAAGCCGCCAAACCCGTAGCGATCCAGCTCTGGAAAAGGATCGATTCGTCCCGCGTCGGGGGTGACGGTAGCGCCTTCATAGATCGGCAGGTCTGTGTCGACCAGCGGAAATTCCGTTGAAGGATCCTGCGGCTCTACCAGCGGCGTCCAGGTGATGACGGGGCCGTTGGAGACGGTGCTGCCGGAAACGTAAACATTCTTGCGTGCGTCAAAGTGAGCAAGCCTTACCGGAACACTGGCGGGCACTGTTACTCCGTCAGTGGTAACAACGACAATCTTTACGCTATTGCCTATGGTCCTTGAGCCGAGTCTCACCGGCAGGTCGATTTCCCCTCCGATAGCTGCCAGTTCATACAGGTCGGCCGTTGAATCAGGAGCGAGTTCTGACAGCGGAACACTTACGGAGAAAAGATCACCGCTACCCAGCCTGGAGGGAGCCAATAGAGCGGCGAACCCGACGAGTACCGGCGCTGCTACTGACGCGAGGGCTGCGATAGCCGCGGATACCGCAGCACGTAACGCGGTCCTGAGCGCCAAGGAAGTCGCTGGATTAACGCCGACAGTTCCGAGCGTGCCGGTAAACGTTGGACCGAATGCCGCCATCGAACCGACATTGGCAAACGTGGGGCTTTGCCACCGAGCCTCTGTTTCCTCTCGCCATTGCGCCAGGAGGCGTGCCTGCTCGATTTGTCGTTGGGTCTCAGCCTGTGCCGCTATTTTCAGATTCGCTAGTTGAGCTTGACGTTCAGCCACGGTAGTCGCTGTATCAATGATTTTCCGGCGAAGCTCCAGAATCTCTCCTTCCTTTTGCAGTTGCCTTTGTATCTGTTCGATGCGCTGCTCTATTTCCGTATGGAGACGAGCTTGTTCGGTTGCGAAACGACGAGCTGCCTCTACCTCATTGGCTTCAGCCTCAGCCAAAGCAGCTTTTAATCCTGCGATACGATCCTGCTTTCGCGCTTCTTCAGCCCGTAATTCGGCAGCAAATTCCGATCTAAGGTGCTCGAGACGTTCAGCGTTTTCGATTTGTATCCGGGCTAATTCCGCCGCCATCCATTGCGCGTGTTCCTCTTTACGGCGAGCCACTTGTTGTTTTTCTTCTGCTTCCAAGCGTGCCACTTCCGCCGCGACCCGTTGCGATTCTTGTTGCGCTGCGAGTTGTGCCCGCTCAGCGGCAATGCGCTGTGTTTCACGTTCCGCAGCCATTCGTGCTTGTTCAGCGGCCTGCATGGCACTGAGGGTGTGTTGAAGATTGGCTGTTCGCTGGTGGAGTGACTGCAAGGTTTGAGACAGTAATCTGGCATCGATCGCGGCTCTGAGTGATTGATTCAAGGCCTGCATGGCAACGCCATTCGGCCCCGGCCACTTCTCAATCTTTGTGGCTTTGATCATGAACTCATTGATATGCCGGTTAAATGGATCACCTCCATAAAACGCGTTGGCAGTGGCTGTTTTACTGTGGAACTCTGCTGTTTTGCGTTCAGTGAGTTTGTTCAGTACCTCTAATTCCCGGGCGACTGATTGCAAAGGTGGAACTGGATTCGTAGGGCCTTCATATCGGGTCGCTGCCAGTTCTGCCTCGATGGTTTGCGGTAGTTGGCTGGACCTGGTCTGATATTCCTGTTCCAGCGCCTTCGTCGTATTTATTACGGTGCCTCGATTTTGATTGTAAGTCGAAACGCCGGGTCCAAATGGACCTGCTTGCAAATGAGTTCCACTTCGAGGCGGAGGTGTAAAGTGATCGGGTGCGATGCCTACTGTATGTACAGGGGTAGTTATTTCTAGAAAACCTGGCGGCGAGTTATTTTCCTGCGGCGGTTTTGGTGATTTTTGCATATTCATATCCTTTTGAATTTGCGCGCTGTTTAAGATGTAAGTTTTTTGGAGTGTATGCACTGCCAACAGTTTTGTCGTGCAACTTCAAGTTACAGCTAAATGAAAAGTAATGGGTCTGAGAGGCGTGTAGGCTTTTGCATATAAACTTGAGGGGAGTTTCGATAAGGTGGGAATACGGGCGCGATTGTCCTCTGCATTAAAAGACGTTTCTTATGCAGTTACAGGAAATGTCTTGTAGGACTTGTTTTAAATATCTAGTAAAACGGGCTGGCACAAAAAACAACCGCCCATAAAAAAGGCCGCTGCAAACGCAGCGGCCAAAGCAAGACGATTGATCAAGGAGCAATAAATCAACGTCAGTGAACACGGGGCGATGAGTCGAACATCTTCAATTCATCTGAAATCTGATACCAATGGCGTGGACTGGCCACCGCCATTGCTTCGTGCTTTGCGGCTGGTTGCCGTGAAAGCCCGGCAAGAATAAGGCGTTGAGCCAAAAGGAAAAATAGCGATTCAAGACATGCACTGTTGCAGTCTCGGCAACAGTTCCATTTGTCATGGGATCTGGGGCGGCTGCTGCAACAGGTTGGCGAGCACAACGCCCTATGCACCTGGCTGATAACCCCCCATCCAGCCCATCCATAACCCGCGCAAACCCCCGTCCCATGCAGGCATTCATCCTTTGGAGGTACATCGCGAATACCTCCTTGGTGCGCTTATCGCTCCCAACGTGGGGCAGTAGGGTGGGGCCTTCTGTCACTCACCGGGGAAGACGCATGACAAAAACAACAATGCGCGCCATCTTCACGCCGCAAGCGCTCGCTGCTGCGGTTGCCTTGGGTTGCTGCGCCCAGGCGCAGGCTGTTTCATTCAACATTGGCGAAATCGAGGGGACATTTGACTCTTCGCTGTCCGTCGGCGCGAGTTGGGGCATGCGCGATGCCGACAAATCCCTGGTAGGCGTCGTCAATGGCGGGACTGGCCAGTCTTCGACCGGGGATGACGGGCGGCTGAACTTCAAGAAGGGCGAAACCTTCTCCAAGATCTTCAAGGGTATTCATGACCTTGAATTGAAGTACGGCGACACCGGGGTGTTCGTGCGTGGCAAGTACTGGTACGACTTCGAACTCAAGGACGAGGATCGCGAGTTCAAACCGATCAGTGACAGCGGTCGTAAAGAAGGCGCCAAGTCTTCCGGGGCGCAACTGCTCGACGCCTTCGTCTATCACAACTATTCCATCGCCGACCTGCCGGGTACTGTGCGCGCCGGCAAGCAGGTAGTGAGTTGGGGTGAAAGTACCTTCATCGGCAACTCGATCAACAGCATCAACCCGATCGACGTTTCAGCGTTTCGCCGTCCTGGCGCCGAGATCAAGGAAGGCCTGATTCCGGTGAACATGCTGTTCGCCTCTCAAGGCCTGACCGACCAACTCTCGGTGGAAGGTTTCTATCAACTGGAGTGGGACCAGACCGTCGTCGACAACTGCGGCACCTTCTTCGGCAACGACGTGGTGGCAGACGGTTGCAACAAGAATTACACGGTGGCCAGCCCGGCGATCGCACCGTTGCAACCGATCGCTGCCGCGTTTGGCCAAGGCTTCGAAGTCAGCCAGGAAGGTGTGATCGTCCCGCGCGGTGGGGACCGCGATGCCCGCGACTCCGGGCAGTGGGGGACGGCGCTGCGCTGGCTCGGCGACGACACCGAGTACGGCCTGTACTTCATGAACTATCACAGCCGTAGCCCGACGGTCGGCACGACCACCGCCGGCTTGACAACGCTGGCACGGATCCCGGCCATCGTCGGTGCCGCCAACAGAATCGCGCCCGGCACCGGTTCGGCACTGGCTCAAAGTGTGATGCTCGGACGCGGCCAGTATTACCTCGAGTACCCGGAAGACATTCGCCTCTACGGCGCGAGCTTTTCCACCACCTTGCCTACCGGCACGGCGTGGACCGGCGAGATCAGCTATCGCCCCAACGCTCCGGTGCAAGTCAACACCAACGACCTGACCCTGGCCTTGCTCAACCCGATTGCAGGCGGCGCGGCATCGCCTGTCGCCACCACGCCAGGTGCCGACAACAAAGGCTACCGCCGCAAGGAAGTGACACAGGTCCAGAGCACCCTGACGCACTTCTTCGACCAAGTGCTGGGCGCCCAGCGGTTGACCCTGGTTGGCGAGGCGGCGGTGGTGCACGTCGGTGGCCTGGAGTCGCGATCCGAATTGCGTTACGGCCGTGACTCGGTCTATGGCCAGTATGGTTTTGGCGGCGATACCGACGGCTTTGTCACTTCGACCTCCTGGGGTTACCGCGCCCGGGCGATCCTCGATTACGCCAACGTGATTGGCGGGATCAACCTCAAGCCCAACCTGTCCTGGTCCCATGACGTCGCCGGCTACGGCCCCAACGGGCTGTTCAACGAAGGCGCCAAGGCCGTCAGCGTCGGCGTCGATGCCGACTACCGCAACACCTATACCGCGAGCCTCAGTTACACCGATTTCTTCGGCGGTGACTACAACACCCTGGAAGACCGCGACTTCCTGGCGCTGAGTTTCGGCGTGAACTTCTGATCTGGCTGAGAAGGATGATTTCAATGCGCAAGATGATTCTGCAATGCGGCGCCCTGGCCTTGAGTCTGCTGGCTGCCAACGTAATGGCGGCGGTCTCGCCGGAAGAAGCCAACAAGCTTGCCTCCAGCCTCACGCCGTTGGGCGCCGAAAAGGCCGGCAACGCCGACGGCTCGATCCCGGCCTGGACCGGCGGCATCCCGAAAAATGCCGGCGCAGTGGACAGCAAAGGTTTCCTGGCTGACCCGTTCGCCAGTGAAAAACCGCTGTTCACCATCACCGCCGCGACGGTCGACAAGTACAAAGACAAGTTGTCGGATGGCCAGGTAGCGATGTTCAAACGCTACCCTGAAACCTACAAGATCCCGGTCTACCCGACTCACCGCACCGTGGGCCTGCCCCCGGAGATTTACGAGTCGGCCAAGCGCAGTGCGCTGAACGTGAACAGCATCAATGACGGGAACGGCCTGGCCAATTTCACCGGCAACCGCTACTACGCGTTCCCGATTCCGAAGAACGGCGTCGAGGTGTTGTGGAACCACATCACCCGCTATCACGGCGGCAACCTGCGCCGCATCATCACTCAGGTGACCCCGCAAACGAACGGCAGCTACACGCCGATCCGCTTCGAAGAAGAGATCGCCGTACCGCAACTGATGAAGGACCTGGACCCGGAAAAAGCCGCCAACGTGCTGACCTTCTTCAAGCAATCGGTGACGGCCCCGGCACGCCTGGCGGGTAACGTGCTGCTGGTGCACGAAACCCTCGATCAGGTGAAAGAGCCGCGCTTGGCGTGGATCTACAACGCCGGCCAGCGTCGTGTGCGTCGCGCACCGCAAGTGGCTTATGACGGGCCGGGTACTGCCGCTGACGGCCTGCGCACGTCCGACAACTTCGACATGTTCTCCGGTGCACCGGATCGCTACGACTGGAAACTGGTCGGCAAGAAGGAAATGTACATCCCTTACAACAGCTACAAACTCGACTCGCCGAGCCTCAAGTACGACGACATCGTCAAGGCCGGGCATATCAATCAGGACCTGACCCGTTATGAGTTGCACCGGGTATGGGAAGTGGTCGGTACGGTGAAGGCGAGCGAACGGCACATCTACGCCAAACGCCACATGTACCTCGACGAAGACAGCTGGCAAGTGGCGCTGGCGGACCATTACGACGGTCGCGGTCAGCTGTGGCGGGTGGCCGAGGGGCACGCTCAGTACTACTACGATCACCAGACCCCGGCCTACACCCTCGAAGCACTCTACGACATCATTGCCGGCCGATACATTGCCCTGGGAATGAAGAACGAAGAGAAGCGCAGTTTCGAATTCGGCTTCGAAGCCAAGGCTGCCGACTACACGCCATCGGCCTTGCGCGCCGAGGGCGTTCGGTAAGGGGGTTGATACATCGACCGTACGAAAGGCGACCGGGTGGTCGCCTTTTTTATGGCTGCCAATCAGCGTGCTGAATACTTCTCAACAAGCGGCTAAGAGAGGGCTAGGGTTGCCGGACAATTATAAAAAGGCACGCCGCAATGACCGCCATGATCCCGTGTCTGGACCGTCCTGGATTCCTGCCCCGTCTGTCCACTCATCACCTGTCACGGGCTCGCTTGAGCGAGCCGTTACTGGCCTCCACGGCACGGGTGAAATTTCTCTGCGCGCCGGCCGGCAGCGGCAAGACTGCGCTGCTTGCCGAATGCCTGTTGCAGGCTCCGCCGCATTGCCGCGTGTTCTGGTTGCCATTGTCTGGCGTGGTGTTGAGCGCGGCGGATTTTCGTCATCGTCTGGCAGAGACGCTGGGGCTGGCTACGTCGAGTGAAACGGAGTTACTGGGCTATCTGGCGCGATTGCAGACGCCGACATGGCTGTTTCTCGATGATTATTGCCGCCTGGCTGACCCGGAGTCGGACCTGTTGCTCGATCGCATGCTGGCGACCAGCAGCCCGATGCTGACCTGGTGGCTGGGTGCTCGCCGCCGCCCGCCCTGCAACTGGCCAAGGTTGCTGCTCGACGATGAGTTGTACGAATGCGAAAGCACTTCGCTGGCTTTCACGCCAGATGAAGTCGAGCAGATCGTGCAGCCCTGGGTACCGGAGCAGGCCGGCAAAGTGGCCAGTCGGATCATCCAGCGCACCGGCGGCTGGTGTGCCGGTGTGCGGATTGCATTGCTGCAAAAGTGCGACTGGTCGCGACAGAACAAACCCCTGGGACGGGCGGACACCTTGCTCGATTATCTGGAGCATGAGTTGTTCAACTCGCTGACGCCTGAGTTGAGCGAAGCCTGGCGTGTGCTGGCCCACTTGCCCCGCTTCAATGCCCGGCTGTGCGATCACCTGTTCGGGGCCGGAGAGGGCGCTCAGTACTTGCGGACCTTGCAAGCGCTGGGCTGTTTTATCGAACCTTGGGGCGACTCCACCGATTGGCTGCAGATATTCACCCCGTTCACCCAGTTGTTGCGCGATGAGCAATGGCCGGCGGGACGCTCCTGGCATCGGCGTGCCTGCCAATGGTTCTGTACCGAACAGGACTGGAAATCGGCTTTCGAACAGGCCTTGCTCGCCGAGGAATACGAAGTGGCGGTCAGCCTGTTGCAGCACTTCAGTTTCGAGCATTTGTTCGAGGAGCAAACGGTGGTGCTGTTGTTGCGTTTGCATGAGCAGCAAGGTGAAGAGCTGACGCTGGGCAGCCCGCAATTGGTCGGATTGATTACAGCTGCGCTGTTGTTCGCCGGACGTTTCGACCAGGCGACTGCCTGCATCGCTCATTTGGCGCATTTCACGCCTCAACCCTCGGCAGTGCTTGAGCGTCAACTGATTGCACGTTGGCAGGCCCTGCAGGGTTGGTTGCTGCATTTACAGGGTCGAATGGAGGCTTCGCGCGCGCACTTTCTTGACGCGTTGAGCGCGCTCGATCCCGAGTGTTGGACGGCGCGCCTGATGTGTTTGTCCGGTTTGACGCAACAGGCATTGCTAAGGGGCGAACTCGACGTGGCGCAAGCCCACAACCGCGACGCGCTGTGCCTGGCGCGGGCGCAAGGTTCGCTGGTGTTCGAAGGCCTGATGGAACTCGATCATGCGCAATGGCTGGAGCAGCGGGGTGCCCCGGCTCGCGCTGAAAGTCTGCTCTGCAATATCGATGAACTGCTCCGTCAGCGTTCGGATCGACCCGCACCCTTGTTGGGACGAATCGCATTGCGTCGCGGGCGGCTGGCCCTGTGTCAGGGGCTGGATGGACAGGCGGCGGACTTTTTTCAGGCCGGGTTGGAGGACTGTGTTCGCAATCAGGATAAACGTGCGCTGTACGGGTTTCTCGGGCAGGCACAACTGGCCGCCAATCAGGGCGACTACGCCCAAGCCTTCGTCCGCCTGCGCGATGCCGAGCGATTGATGCAACAGCGGCAGATTCCGGACACGGTCTACCGTGGTGCTCTGCTGCAGGTCAGCAGTCAGTGCTGGTTGCAACAGGGGCGTCCCGAACTGGCCCGTGAGGCGTTGAGTCGGGTGCTCAAACATTATCGGGGACCACAGGCCCGGCAGGCTCCCCCGGCGACACTGGAGCTGATTCCGCGGATCGAGTATTTGTTGATTCTGGCCGAGGTCAAACTGCAACGGGTGGAGAATCCTCTGGCTCGACTCGCCGCTCTGCTTGAGCACGCACAAGTGAACGCAATGGTCAGCCTGGAAGCCGAGCTTCTACTGGCAATGGCCGAGGCGGCCTTCATGGTGGGCGAACTGGGGAGTGCCCGGCAGTTTTTCGAAAAGGGCGAAACGAAGGCGAACCGTTGTAACTTGCCGCAGTTGTTGACGCAGTTATACAGACGTTGCCCCAGCCTCTTGTCGGAACTGCACATTGTCGATAATAACGAGCCATGTTCCGACAGGGAGATTAATGAAAACCCGCTGAGTCTGAGAGAGTTGGAAGTGCTTGAGTTAATTGCGTCAGGAAGTTCTAACCGGCAAATAGCTGATCAGTTGTTCATCTCATTGCATACAGTCAAAACACATGTCCGGCGGATTCATGGGAAGTTAGGGGTTGAGCGCAGGACGCATGCCGTGGCAAGGGCAAGAATGCTGGGTTTGTGGGCTGATTGAAGATCTTGATCATGATCGTCATCACAAACCCATTGAGATCGCAGACTGATCCTGCCGGGTTAGCCATTATTCCGGCTGATACCCCATCCGCCAACTCACGGCCCGCGTCGCAGCCAACAACCGCTGCGCCGCCGGGCCGTTTTCGTCGGCGTGGAACAACGAAGCCGGACCGACGATGGTCAGCACGGCGGCGATCTGTCCGACAGCGTTAAACACCGGGGCCGACAAGGCGTCCACGCCCGGCATCAGCAAACCATGCACATGATGCAGACCGCGTTCGCGGATCTGTTCGCACAACGCCTGGTAGGCCTGATCGTCCGCCAGCGCATGTGAAGCGCTGCTGTGCAGTTCCTGCTCGCGCAATTCGACGGTTTCACGCTTGGGCAGATAGGCGCCGAACACCAGCCCTGTGGACGAACTGAGCAACGGCAACACCGAACCCAATTGCGTCACCACTGTTACCGCGCGCACTGCCGGTTCGATGTGCACCACAGTCGCGCCCTGGTTGCCCCACACCGCTATAAAGCAGGTTTCGTTCAACTCATCGCGCAATTCAGCCAGGGGCAGGGCGCCGACTTTCAGCACGTCCATACTGTTGAGGGCTGCCAGCCCTACTCGCAAGGCTTCGCGGCCCAGACCGTAATGGTTGGTGGCCGCATTCTGTTCTGCAAAACCGCTGGCGATCAGCGCCTGCAAATAGCGGTGAACCTTGCTTGCCGGCATCTGTACGTGTTCGGCCAGGCGCGACAGTGAAGTCGATGGCGACAACTCGGCCAGGGCCTTGAGGATGTCGGTGCCGACCTCGGCCGAGCGGACTTTCTGTTTATCGTTGCTGCGCGGCGTTTCCATGGAGGTGGTCTGATCCCGGGACGAATGGGCGTCTTTATAGCTTGACGGTCAATACCAATCAAATTACGTTAAGCGTAATCGAATTACGATAAAAATAACCCAGGCGTGCCGAGAGCTCTTCGACGGAGTGACAGGCCATTGCCTACTCCCTGTTCAGGAGGCTCCATGAACCTCGATTCAACGGCGCCCGAGCTGGCTTATCAGTCCGGCTTTGGCAACGAATTCAGCAGTGAAGCGCTGCCCGGCGCACTGCCCGTCGGCCAGAACTCCCCGCAAAAAGCCCCGTACGGTCTCTACACCGAACTGTTCTCCGGCACCGCGTTCACCATGCCTCGCAGCGAAGCGCGGCGCACCTGGATGTACCGCATTCAGCCGTCGGCCAATCACCCGGCGTTCGTCAAACTGGATCGGCAACTGGCCGGCGGCCCGTTGGGTGAAGTGACCCCCAATCGTCTGCGCTGGAACCCGTTGGACATCCCCAGCGAGCCAACCGATTTCATTGACGGCCTGGTAAGCATGGCCGCCAACTCAGGCGCGGAAAAACCGGCCGGGATCAGCATTTATAACTACCGCGCCAATCGCTCCATGGAGCGCGTGTTCTTCAACGCCGACGGCGAATTGCTGCTGGTGCCGGAACTGGGACGCTTGCGCATCGCAACGGAATTGGGCGTGCTGGAACTGGAGCCGCTGGAAATCGCCGTGCTGCCGCGCGGCCTGAAATTCCGCGTCGAACTGCTTGATCCGCAAGCCCGCGGCTACATTGCCGAGAACCACGGCGCGCCGCTGCGTCTGCCCGATCTCGGGCCGATCGGCAGTAACGGTCTGGCCAACGCGCGGGACTTCCTGACCCCGGTCGCCCACTACGAAAACCTCAAGCAACCGACCACGCTGGTGCAGAAATTCCTCGGCCAGTTGTGGGGCTGCGAGCTCGATCACTCGCCGCTGAACGTGGTCGCCTGGCACGGCAATAACGTGCCGTACAAATATGACCTGCGCCGTTTCAACACCATCGGCACGGTCAGTTTCGATCACCCGGATCCGTCGATCTTCACCGTCCTGACATCGCCGACCAGCGTCCACGGTCTGGCCAATCTCGACTTCGTGATCTTCCCGCCACGCTGGATGGTGGCCGAGAAAACCTTCCGGCCACCGTGGTTCCACCGCAACCTGATGAACGAATTCATGGGCCTGATCAAGGGCGAGTACGACGCCAAGGCCGAAGGTTTCGTGCCCGGCGGCGCGTCCTTGCACAGTTGCATGAGCGCCCACGGCCCGGATGGTGAAACCTGCACCAAGGCGATCAACGCCGAACTCGCCCCAGCGAAAATCGACAACACCATGGCCTTCATGTTCGAGACCAGCCAGGTGCTGCGCCCGAGCCGCTTCGCCCTGGATTGCCCGCAACTGCAAAACAACTACGATGCCTGCTGGGCCACGCTGCCCGCCACTTTCGACCCGACCCGGAGATAACCCATGACTCAGACTTCCATCACTCGTAGCTGGGTTGCCTCCGCCAACGGCCACGCGGATTTCCCGCTGCAAAATCTGCCGTTGGGCGTGTTCAGCGTGAAGGGCGGCGCGCCGCGCAGTGGCGTGGCGATCGGCGACCATATCTTTGATCTGGGAGCGGCACTCGATGCCGGGCTGTTCGACGACGGTGCCGCGCGGACCGCCGTTGAAGCCACCCGTGGCGGCCAGTTGAATGCATTTTTCGAGCTGGGTCGCGAGGCTCGTGTCGCCCTGCGTCAACGCATGATCGAGTTGTTCAAGGAAGGCAGCACCCAGCGCGGCAAGATCGAAGCCCAAGGCGCAAAACTGCTGCCCTTGGCGGCCAATTGCGAGATGCACCTGCCAGCGAAAATCAACGACTACACCGACTTCTACGTCGGCATCGAGCACGCGCAGAACGTCGGCAAACTGTTCCGTCCCGACAACCCGTTGCTGCCGAACTACAAGTACGTGCCGATCGGTTATCACGGCCGCGCTTCGACTATTCGCCCGTCCGGCACCGAGGTTCGCCGTCCGAAAGGCCAGACGCTGCCAGCCGGCCAGACCGAGCCGACGTTTGGCCCGTGCGCACGTCTGGACTATGAGCTGGAACTGGGCATCTGGATCGGTCAAGGCAACGAGATGGGCGACTCGATCGCCATCGGTGACGCCGCCGATCACATCGCCGGTTTCTGCCTGCTCAACGACTGGTCGGCGCGGGACATCCAGGCTTGGGAATACCAGCCGCTGGGGCCGTTCCTGTCCAAGAGTTTCATCACCAGCATCTCGCCTTGGGTGGTGACGGCCGAAGCGCTGGAGCCGTTCCGTCGTGCTCAGCCGGTACGTCCGGAAGGTGATCCACAGCCGCTGCCGTACCTGTTCGACAAACGCGATCAAGCGGCAGGTGCGTTCGACATCGAACTGGAAGTGCTGCTGCTCACCGAAGGCCTGCGCGAGCAAAAACTGCCGGGCCATCGCCTGACCCTCAGCAATACCCGACACATGTACTGGACCGTGGCGCAAATGGTCGCGCACCACAGCGTCAACGGCTGCCAGTTGCAGGCCGGTGACCTGTTCGGTTCGGGCACGTTGTCGGGGCCTGAGAACGGTCAGTTCGGCAGCCTGCTGGAGATCACCGAGGGCGGTAAAAAGCCGATCGAACTCGCGTCTGGCGAGGTGCGCAAATTCCTTGAGGACGGCGACGAAATCATCCTGCGTGCCCGTTGCAGCCGCGAGGGTTTTGCCTCCATCGGTTTCGGCGAATGCCGGGGCAAAGTGCTGCCGGCGCGCTAAGAGGATCGGGTCATGGAACTCTATACCTACTACCGTTCGACTTCGTCCTTCCGGGTGCGCATTGCGTTGGCGCTCAAGGGCCTGGATTACCAGGCGTTGCCGATCAACCTGATCGCGCCGCCAGGTGGTGAACATCGGCAGCCGCCGTATCTGAGCATCAATCCCCAAGGCCGGGTGCCGGCCTTGCGCACCGACGAAGGCGAACTGCTGATCCAGTCGCCGGCGATCATCGAGTACCTGGAGGAACGTTATCCACAGGTGCCGCTGCTCTCCAAAGACCTCGCCGCTCGCGCCCATGAGCGTGGCGTGGCGGCAGTGATTGGTTGCGACGTGCACCCGCTGCACAACGTCAGCGTGCTCAACAAGCTGCGGCAGTTGGGCCACGATGAACCGCAAGTGGTGGAGTGGATCGGGCACTGGATCAGCCAAGGGCTGGCGACGGTGGAGCAGTTGATCGGCGACGAGGGTTATTGCTTTGGTCCGACACCTGGGCTGGCGGATGTTTACCTGATCCCGCAGCTGTACGCGGCCGAGCGCTTCAGCATTTCACTTGAAGCGTATCCGCGGATTCGTCGAGTGGCGGCGTTGGCGGCGACGCATCCGGCATTCATCGAGGCGCATCCGGCGAACCAGCCGGACACCCCATAACACCCTCACACCGAACCAATGTGGGAGCGGGCTTGCTCGCGAAGAGGCTGTGTCAGTCAACATCTATGCAGCTGACACATCGCTTTCGCGAGCAAGCCCGCTCCCACAGGGGATGTGTGGTTAGTGGACGATAGAGTTAGGCGGCAGGTGCCCTAATCGTTCAGTCAGGCGAATCCGCTGAATCGGGTCGTCACTGAGCAGCAGGGCATGTTCGAGGTCGAAGCGCTCGGCATTCGGGCAATCCAGCCGTTGATAGAGGCTGGCCCGGGCCAGGTAGTCGGAAGCACTGGCGTTGCCCAGTTCCAGCACGCGTTCGGCGTCGATCAGGGCGCCGATGTAGTCATCGTTGGAAAGGTGTAACTGACGCAGGTTGCGCGACAGCCGCTGCAGCATTTGCACCGGCTCGGCGGTGAGCAAATGCTCGGCGCTGAGCTTCATGTTCGGGCCGTATTGGCGTTGCAGCAGTTCCCGGCAGTCGTTGGGGTACAAACGACGCCCGCCGCAGGGGTCGAGCAAGTGATCGGCGCCCGGTACCCGCAACAGGAAATGCCCGGGGAAGTTGACCCCGACCATGGGGATCTCCAGACCTCTGGCCAGTTCCAGGGCAACCAATCCCAGGCTCAGCGGCTGCCCGCGCCTGCGTTCCAGCACTTTATTGACCAGCGCGACTTGCGGGCGCAATGGCGTGGAGGAGTCCTGAGCGAATCCCAGGTCATTCATACGCCGTAACAACGGCTGGGCCAACTCGCTCACCGGCAACATCGGCAAGCCCTGACTGACCCGTTGTTGCAGGTCCTTGAGATCGTTCAGTACTGCCTCGGAAGTGACTTCGCTGTCGTGTTCGGCGGCAATCCACAGCGCCGCCTCGAACAGCGCGGGCGGTGAACGTTGCAGACAGTCGAAAAAACGTTGGCGGGGGGTCATCAAAATCTCCGGCTAATGCCTCGTTTTAGCCCCGTCTCCGGCATTCGTCCAGTGCCGGACATGGGCGGTTGCCGGTTATGTCCGAAAGTCTGCAAGGCGAGGTCGCTTATTCCGGCGCGCTTCTGCAATTTTCGGGCGCAAGCCTATACTGGCGACTACAAGAAGTGATTCGGGAGCCCTACGATGTTCGCTCTCATGCAAAGCACTCGCCTTGAATCCCTGCATCTGAGCGTCGACTCGGTCACCGGGTTGAAGGCGGTCATTGCCATTCATAACAGCCGTCTGGGACCAGCCCTGGGCGGGTGTCGTTACCTTGCCTATCCCAGCGACGAGTCCGCCGTCGAGGATGCGGTGCGTCTCGCCCAGGGCATGAGTTACAAGGCAGCGCTGGCCGGCCTGGCTCAGGGCGGCGGCGTGGCGGTGATCGTCCGCCCGGTGCATGTGGAAAACCGCGCCGCGCTATTCGAAGCTTTCGGGCGTTGCATCAATCAGCTCGATGGCCGCTATATCACTGCCATCGACAGCGGCACCTCGGTGGCGGACATGGATTGCATCGCCCAACAGACCCAGTACGTCACCAGCACCACCGCGGCGGGCGATCCGGCACCGCACGCGGCGATGGGCGTGTTCACCGGTATTCGTGCCACCGCCATGGCCCGGCTGGGCAGCGATAACCTCGAAGGCCTGCGAGTGGCGATTCAAGGGCTCGGCAACGTTGGCTATGCCCTCGCCGAACAGCTGCACGCCGCCGGTGCCGAACTGCTGGTCAGCGACATCGATCACGGCAAGGTCCAACTGGCGATGGAACAACTTGGCGCTCATCCGATCGCCAACGACGCGCTGCTCAGCACCCCTTGCGATATTCTCGCGCCCTGCGGTCTCGGTGGCGTGCTCAACAGCCATAGCGTGACGCAATTGCGCTGCGCGGCGGTGGCGGGCTCGGCGAACAACCAACTGACCCACCTGGAAGTCGCCGATCAACTGGAGCGGCGGGGCATTCTGTATGCGCCGGATTACGTGATCAATTCCGGCGGGCTGATCTACGTTTCGCTCAAACACCGTGGCGAAGAGCTATCGACCATCACCGCACACCTGTCGAAAATCAGCTCCCGGCTGACCGAAGTCTTCGCCCATGCCCAAGCGGAAAAACGCTCGCCGGCCCGCGTGGCTGACGAGTTGGCGGAGAAAGTGCTGTATCGATGAAGTTGAACCGATGAAGGAGTGAGGGCCTATCCGGCAGACTTGCTCCCAAAGCCTTGGCGCCACAAGCGTCAGGCTTGACTGACGCACGCTGACGCGGCGTGCCAGGAGCCTCTGTGATGCCTCACAAGGTTGAGCTGCCTTACACCCGGTTTTTATCCCCAGACGGCCAATTGCTCGGCGAACTTCCTGCCTGGGCCGACGATTTCAATTTGCTGACGCGCCTTTATCGGCAGATGGTCCTGACCCGCCTGTTCGATCAGAAAGCCGTCGCCCTGCAACGCACCGGGCGCATTGGCACGTATGCGCCGACCTTGGGCCAGGAAGCCATTGGCGTGGCGGTGGGCAGCTTGATGCACGCCGAAGACGTGCTGATTCCGTATTACCGCGACACCGCCGTGCAGTTGATGCGCGGGGTGCGCATGGAAGAAATTCTCCTGTATTGGGGCGGTGACGAGCGCGGCAGCGACTTTGCCGAACCGGCGGCGGCCCAGGACTTTCCGATCTGTGTGCCGATTGCCACCCAGGCCCTGCATGCCTGCGGCGTGGCCAGTTCATTCAAAATCCGCGGCGAACATCGGGTCGCCGTCACCACCTGCGGCGACGGCGCCACCAGCAAGGGGGATTTCCTCGAAGCCCTCAACGTCGCCGGTGCCTGGCAGTTGCCGGTGGTATTCGTGGTCAATAACAACCAATGGGCGATCTCGGTGCCACGACGGATTCAGTGCGGCGCCCCGACCCTGGCACAGAAAGCGATCGGTGCCGGGTTCCACGGTGAGCAGGTCGACGGCAATGACATGCTCGCGGTTTACGACCGGGTACAAGTGGCCCTCGAACGGGCGCGTCACGGTAAAGGCCCGGTGTTGCTGGAATGCCTGAGCTACCGCCTCGGCGACCACACGACAGCCGACGATGCCACACGCTACCGGTCGGCAGACGAGGTCAAGCAAGCCTGGCTCGAAGAGCCGGTCAAACGCCTGCAACGTTTCATGGTCGACCAGGGCGTGTGGGACGAAGGCCGCGAACAGACGCTGATCAGCGAATGCCAGGGCTTGGTGCAGCGGGCTGTGGATAACTTCGAAGCGGCGGGTCTTCAGGCGCCCGAATCGATCATGGATTACGTCTACGCCCAGTGGCCGGCGTCCCTTGCCGGGCAGCGTGAAGAGTTGCTCGAAAGGGCGGCGCGCCGCGCGGGAGATGCGAGCCATGAGTAACGGCAAAGTCACGTTGCTGGAAGCGGTGAATCTCGCGCTGCATCGGGCGATGAGCGAAGACGAGAACGTCATCGTCCTCGGTGAGGATGTCGGGGTGAACGGCGGCGTGTTTCGCGCCACCCAAGGGCTGCGCGACAGCTTTGGCTTCAAGCGCGTCATCGACTCGCCGCTGGCCGAAACCATGCTCGGCGGACTGGTGGTCGGCATGGCCGCTCAGGGCTTGAAACCGGTGGTGGAAATCCAGTTCATGGGTTTCATCTACGCGGCCATGGAACACCTGGTGTCACACGCCAGCCGCATGCGCAATCGCACCCGCGGGCGGATCACCTGCCCGATGGTGATGCGCACGCCGATGGGCGCAGGGATTCGCGCGCCGGAACATCACAGCGAAAGCACTGAAGCATTGTTCGCGCACATTCCAGGGCTGCGGGTGGTGATTCCGTCATCGCCGGCCCGGGCCTATGGCTTGTTGCTGGCGGCCATCGATGACCCGGACCCGGTGGTGTTCCTCGAACCGACCCGGCTCTATCGCATGAACCCGCAACCTCTGTTGGACGATGGCAAGCGCCTGCCGCTGGACAGCTGTTTCACCCTGCGCGAAGGCCACGACATCACGCTGATCAGCTGGGGCGCCAGTGTGATGGAAACCCTGCAAGCCGCCACCGCATTGGCCGAGCGGGGCGTCTCGGCGGAAGTGATCGATGTCGCGAGTATCAAGCCACTGGACCTCGACACGATGGAAGCTTCGGTGCGCAAGACCGGCCATTGCGTGATCGTTCATGAAGCGCCGCGCTCCTGTGGCGTCGGTGCGGAAATCGCCGCGAGCCTCTATGAGCGGGTGTTGCTGGATTTGCAGGCACCGATCCAGCGAGTCACTGCGCCGGACATTCCGCCGCCGCTGTATCGACTGGAATCGCTGTACATGCCCAACGTCGAGGACATTCTTCAGGCCTGCGACAGCGTTCTTCACTTTGCCTGAGCCCAAGGAGGTCGCGATGAAATATTTCAAACTGCCGGATCTGGGCGAAGGTTTGCAGGAAGCGGAAATCGTCCGCTGGCACGTCGCGGTCGGCGATACCGTCAAGGCCGATCAACTGCTGGTGTCGGTAGAAACCGCCAAAGCCCTGGTGGATATTCCCGCGCCCTATGACGGCGTGGTGGCAAAACTCTTCGGCGGCGAGGGCGACATTGTTCACGTCGGTGAACCCTTGCTCGGTTACGAAGGCGAAGCCGATGCGGGCACCGTAGTGGGGCGACTCGAAGGTGGCGGCAGCAGTCAGGAAGACTCGTTTTTCATCGGCGCGGCTCCCTCGACCCGAGAGCACCTGGCGACTCGCGCCACCCCGGCCGTGCGGCAACTGGCCCGGCAACTCGGCGTGGAGTTGAGCGGGGTGACGGGTTCTGGCCACGAGGGGCAAATCACCCGTACGGATGTGGAAAACGCGGCACAAACTGAACTGGATCGCTTTGGCGGCGAACGATTGCGCGGTGTGCGGCGCAGCATGGCGCTGAACATGGCCCGGTCCCACGCCGAAGTCGTGCCGGTGACGATTTTCGGTGACGCCGACCTGCATCGCTGGGGGCTGGCCCGCGAACCGCTGATTCGTCTCGCCAAGGCGATGGCGGCCGCGTGCGCCGTGGAGCCGGTGCTCAACAGCGCTTTCGACGGCAAAAGCCTGTCGCTCAAACAACACGAACGACTCGACCTGGGCATCGCCGTGGACACCCCGGACGGCTTGTTCGTGCCAGTGCTGCGCGATGTCGGTCATCGCTCTTCGGCTGATTTGAAGGATGGCGTCATGCGATTAAGGGCCGACGTGCAGGCGCGATCGATTCCGCCCAAGGAAATGATGGGTGCAACCCTGACGCTGTCGAATTTCGGCACCTTGTTCGGCCGCTACGCCAACCCGGTGGTGGTGCCGCCGCAAGTGGCGATCCTCGCTGCTGGCGCGATCCGTGACGAACCGGTGGCGGTTGACGGCGCGGTGGTGGTGCATCCGGTTTTGCCGCTGTCCCTGACCTTCGATCATCGCGTGGTGACGGGGGGCGAGGCGGCCCGATTCTTCAAGGCACTGGTCGAGGCGCTGGAACAACCCGACGCTTAGGTTTATCGCAGGCATGAAAAAGGCCCTGAGTCGTTTGACTCAGGGCCTATTCAATTCGGGCGTTGCTTACTTGGCAGCCTTGGGCGCTTTAGCTGGCTTGATCGGCTCAGCGACTTCAACAGGTGCCGGCGCTTCAACAGGTGCAGCCTTTTCAACGACTTCAGCAGGCGCGTTCAGCAGTTCGGACAGAGCATCCGGCTGACTCTTGAACGCCTTGGCGAACACATCGCGGTTCTTCGCCATGTAGATCCCGGCTTCTTCCACTTGCTGTTCGGTCAGGGACGGAACGGCTTTTTGCAACACTTCGGCCAGCAACTCGGCCAGTTCGAGCATTTTGTCATGACGGTCAGCTTCGGCTTTATCCATGAACAAGCGCTCCAGATCTCGGCTGCTGCGGTATACCACTTCGACGGCCATTCACCACCTCACATGCCTTCACATTAAGTTGTCTTGTCGACCACTGTATTTATATACAGCGAAAAGGATAAGCGAATCCCTGCGCTTTGGGTAGTGGCTTTTTAATGTAGACCGAAATCAGGGTTTGTGAGGTGCAGGTGCGACCAAACGCCACGGAGCGCGTTTTAGAGCACCTCGCCATCATGTGGCAGGCGCCTCTGGCCTTTTTTCTGCATGCAGAACAACCGTCACGTCAAACCCGCATCATCCGCTCGAACCGAGCTAAGGAAGAATCACCGTGAAAATCAACTGGGCCGAGAAACTGCGGCAGAACGTGCATCAATTGGCCGAGTCCCTGGGCAACCTGTTCGTCGAGACCTTCCACTACCTGGCGCTGTTCGCCATCGGTGCAGTCACCGCGTGGGCGGCGGTGATGGAATTTCTGGGGATGATCGAAGAAGGGCACATCAAGATCGACGATATCTTGCTGCTGTTCATCTACCTGGAACTGGGGGCGATGGTCGGGATTTACTTCAAGACCAACCACATGCCGGTGCGTTTCCTGATCTACGTGGCGATCACCGCGCTGACGCGACTGCTGATCTCCAACGTCTCGCATCACAACCCGCCGGACATCGGCATCATCTACCTGTGCGGCGGGATTTTGCTGCTGGCGTTTGCGATTCTGGTGGTGCGTTACGCCTCGTCGCAATTCCCTTCGGTGAAGATCGAACACCCACAACGCAAGATCGGTGCGGGTTCCGGTGAGCATCCCGAAGTGGAGAAGGGCGAGATTTAGAACCTCATGGCGGGCCGGCTGTGGCCTTTGACGCGTGGCGGCGGCAGGTTGTGGTCGCCGTCGGTCATGGCTTCGAGGATGGCCACGGCGCTGTGGCCCTGTTCGATGGCGATGCCGAACTGGATGCTTTGCACCAGGCGTTTGAGGCGCTGGGGGTCATTGCGTTGTTCGGCGCTGATCATCCGTTTGGCGACCACATGACCGTTGTTGGACAGGGTCAGCATGATGCTGCCATCCAGGCCCTGAATGCTCAGGTTGATCTGATAATCCGCTGCAAAAGCATCGGTAATGAGCTGAAAAGGGTTGTCCATGATGCGTCACCGCCTGAATTGAACGTGCAGTTGTTGACCGGCCATGATCGGGATTAGTTCGCAACACCAGACCACCGGCACATCGCTCTCGCTGAGGTTTTCAAAAGTCCTTTTGCCTCGCAGGGGACGTAGCAAGGGCCATGCCGCAAAAATTGTCGAACAATAGACACGGCAAAAAAGAAGGCGGACTCTGTGGTCCGCCTTCTTTTTACCTGCCCGTTTCAGGGCATGAATGAGTAGATGATCGCAGACAGTGCAATCAAACCGATCAACACCACGAACACGTTCGACGCCTGACCCGAATACTGGCGCAAGGCTGGCACTCGACGGATGGCGTACATCGGCATCAGGAACAACAGGCACGCGATGATCGGCCCGCCGAGGGTTTCGATCATGCCGAGGATGCTCGGGTTGAACGTCGCCACGGCCCAGCAGCTGAGGATCATGAAAAGCGCGGTCACGCGGTTCAGCCAGTTCGCCGACATCACCCGGCCACGACCGCGCAGGCTTTTTACGATCAGGCCCTGGAAGCCTTCGCTGGCGCCGATGTAATGGCCGAGGAAGGATTTGGTGATTGCCACCAGAGCAATCAGCGGCGCCGCGTAAGCGATGACCGGCGTCTGGAAGTGGTTGGCCAGGTACGACAGGATCGAGATGTTCTGCGCCTTCGCCGCCGCCAAATCAGCCGGCGACAAGGCCAGCACGCAACTGAAGCAGAAGAACATCACCGTCACCACCATCATTGCGTGGGCGATGGCGAGAATGCCGCTGCTTTTGCGTTCGGCCTGTTCGCCGTAACGTTGTTTCTGATCGATGGAGAAGGCGGAGATGATCGGCGAATGGTTGAACGAAAACACCATCACCGGGATCGCCAGCCACAAGGTCTTGAAGAACAGCGGCATCGGCATGCCTTCACTGGCGGTGGCGAAGAATGCGCCGTTCCAGTTCGGGATCAGGCTCAAACCGAGCAGCAGCAACGCCGCAACGAATGGATAAACCAGCACGCTCATGCATTTGACGATGACACCCTGACCGCAACGGACGATGGCCATCAGACCGAGGATCAGCACCAGCGACAGAATCGCCCGTGGTGGCGGGGCGATGTGCAACTGATGCTCCATGAAGCTGCTCAAAGTGTTGGTCAGCGCCACGCTGTACACCAGCAGAATCGGGAAGATCGCAAAGAAATACAGCAGCGTGATCAGCTTGCCGGCACCGATGCCGAAGTGTTCTTCCACCACTTCGGTGATGTCCCCGGAACGCCCGGACAACACGAAACGGGTCAGGCCGCGGTGGGCGTAGAAGGTCATCGGGAACGCCAGTACTGCCAGGATCAGCAGCGGCCAGAAACCGCCTACGCCGGCGTTGATCGGCAGGAACAGCGTGCCGGCGCCGATGGCTGTGCCATAAAGGCCAAGCATCCAGGTGGTGTCGTGTTTGTTCCAGCCTTTGTGGGTTATTTCGCTATTGCGTGTCAGGTCTACAGCAGGATTATCGGCAGCAGGTGTACGTACATCGGTCATCGTTTGGCCTCGTTATTGTTCTTGCTCGGGCTCACGTGTTACGGGCGTCGGGAATGCTCCTCAGCACTCCACCCAGCTGACAGCCAGGCCGCCCCGTGAAGTCTCTTTGTATTTGTCATGCATGTCGGCGCCGGTATCGCGCATGGTGCGGATCACCCGGTCCAGGGAAATGAAGTGTTTGCCGTCGCCGCGCAGGGCCATTTGCGTAGCGTTGATCGCCTTCACGGCAGCAATCGCATTGCGCTCGATGCACGGCACTTGCACCAGGCCGCCGACCGGGTCGCAGGTCAGGCCGAGGTTGTGTTCCAGGCCGATTTCGGCGGCGTTTTCCAGTTGCTCGGGCGTGGCGCCGAGTATGTCGGCCAGACCGGCGGCGGCCATGGCGCAGGCCGAGCCGACTTCGCCCTGGCAGCCGACTTCGGCACCGGAGATAGAGGCGTTTTTCTTGCAGAGAATTCCTACGGCCGCAGCGCCCAAAAAGAACGCCACCACGTCATCGTCCGACGCGTCCGGGTTGAATTTCATGTAGTAGTGCAGCACCGCTGGAATGATCCCCGCCGCGCCGTTGGTCGGCGCCGTGACCATGCGCCCGCCCGCTGCGTTTTCTTCGTTCACGGCGAGGGCAAACAGGTTCACCCACTCCATGGCCGATAGCGTGGAGGTGATGACATTCGGCTTGCCGATTTCCAACAGGCTGCGGTGCAATTTCGCCGCGCGACGGGGAACATTCAGACCGCCGGGCAGGATGCCTTCGTGGCGCAGCCCTTGCTCGACGCATTCGCGCATCACCGACCAAATGTGCAACAGGCCCTGACGGATTTCCGCTTCGCTGCGCCAGGCCAGTTCATTGGCCATCATCAACTCGGAAACGCGCAGACCGTGCTGGTTGCAGAGCTTGAGTAGTTCGGCGGCGCTGGAAAAATCGTACGGCAGCACCACATCGCTGGCTGGCGCAATCCCGGACTCGGCTTCGGCCGCTTCGATGATGAAACCGCCACCGATCGAGTAGTACGTTTGCTCCGATAGCTCACCGGTTTCGCCAAAGGCTGTCAGGGACATCGCATTGGGGTGGTAGGGCAAGCTCTCGTCCAGCAGCAGAAGATCGCTCTGCCAGTTGAAGGCGATGGTGGTTTTGCCTGCCAGGGACAGTTCACCGGTTTCACGCAGGGTCTGGATTCGACTGTCGATCGACGTTGGATCGATGCTGTCCGGCCACTCGCCCATCAGGCCCATGACGCAGGCGCGGTCGGTGGCGTGACCGACGCCGGTCGCCGACAGCGAGCCATACAGTCGGATTTCTACGCGTCGTACGTCGGCCAGCAATTGTTGGTCAATCAGGGCTTGGACGAAGGTCGCGGCGGCGCGCATCGGGCCGACGGTGTGGGAACTGGACGGACCGATGCCGACTTTGAAAAGATCGAAAACACTGATAGCCATGCTAAAGCCTATACAAGCAATGGAAGAGAAATCGCTGCCATTTTTGTAGGACAAGCGCAATGTCGGCGATACTGCCTCCCTCGGTCCTACGTGACCAACGAAACTTCCTAAGACAGCCTTTAGCAGGACTAAACAATGAGTCGCCAATTGCACGCCCAGACTTACGTCTGGCTGCACGTGTTTTCCTGTGCCGCGCGGCACTTGTCGTTCACCCGATGCGCCGAAGAACTACACATCACGCCGGGTGCGGTCAGCCAGCAAATCCGACAGCTGGAAGAGCGACTGGGCTTTCGCCTGTTTCATCGTCGCGCTCGCGGCGTGGAATTGAGCGCCGAAGGCCAGCGACTGGCCATCACCGTGAACGAGGCCTACGGCAGCATCGATGCGGAATTGCGACGACTGGACGCCGGAATGATCAGCGGAATCCTGCGGGTGCGTTCGATTCCATCGTTCCTGAGCAAATGGCTGACCCCCAGGTTGCCGCGCTTGCAGCAGCGCTTTCCGGACATTCAATTACGGCTGGTGGCCGAGGACAGCAGCGTGCCCTTGCACGAAGGCGACTTCGATTTGGCCATCGACCTGAATGACGGCAGCTATCCCGGTTTGTTATCCACAACCTTGCTCGACGAGCAGATCTTCCCGGTCTGTGCCCCAAGCCTGCTGCGTGGTCGGCCGCCGCTGCATGGCCCGGGGGATCTGGTGCATTTCCCGTTGCTGCACGACATTACCGCCTGGCGCGGCAGTTACGAATACGCGGAATGGGAGTTTTACCTCAACGCTATCGGCTTCGAAGGTGCGGATGTGCGGCGCGGGCATACCTTCAATCGCAATCACCTGACCATCGAAGCGGCGATTGCCGGGATGGGCGTTGCGATTGCGCGGCGAACCTTGCTCAATGATGAGTTGGAGCGGGGGACGTTGATCGTGCCGTTCGGACTGGCGGTACCCAATCACAAGCGTTACGTGCTGCTCTATGCGCCGGGGGCGCTGAGCCATCCGGGCGTGCGCGCGGTGCATGACTGGCTGGTGGAAGAGGCGGGGATATTTCGAAGTTTGCATCCGCTGGCGGAGCGGCAGATGTGAGCAATTGTGACAAAAGAGTCAGGCGACCCAACTCCCGACCTTAACAGCGCTTTTGCTCCTTGTCCGGCTTTTTTTGCGAATCAAAATTTATCTTTTTTTAGGGGTTGAATTGTTCTGCGCGCAGACCGATTGTGTAAGTAAGAGGTCACGGTGATGACGCCCAAGGGCCAGCCGATGTGCCTCTCGCGAGCTAGCTGAAATAAGGGATGAACTATGCAAATCCAAGTCAACAGCGATAACCATATTCAAAGCAGCATCCGACTGGAGGAGTGGGTACGTACTACCATTGAGAGCACGCTCGAACGTTATGAGGAGGACCTGACACGCGTCGAGGTTCATCTGCGGGACGAGAACGGCGACAAGCCCGGTCCCCATGACATGCGCTGTCAGCTGGAAGCGCGGCCAAAAGGCCACCAACCGATTTCTGTAACCCATAAAGCCGACTCCCTGGAACTGGCGATCGACGGGGCGGCCGAAAAACTTGAACATGCGCTTGAGCACCTGTTCGGCAAACTGCGGGGCAAACCACGTGCCGCTGTGGTGCCGTTCGAGAGAGTTGCAGCCGATGCGCTGCTGGAAGACGAGTTTCTCGAGAACGAACAGGCTGCGCAAAACGGCTGATATTTGATTAGGTTTTTACCTTCCACCACTGACAAACGGGTCTGCTTATGCAGGCCCGTTTTTGTTCGTGCTGACTGAACGTTGACTGCTGTAACAACGATCCCGTCGGATCTCTTTTGCACATGAGAATATTTATCATTAATATTGCGACCTTGTCGGCTCCGTGACATTTACGGGGTCTCACCCGTTTCAAGGTCGAAACATGAAAGGCAAAATCACTGCGCTCCCCGTTTCCTACCGACTGGCCGTTACTTCCCGAGTATTGGCGGCCGTGCTGGGGGGTTACCTCGTCGCGGCATTGGCCAGTGTCAGCCTGACAATGTGGCTGCCCTTGGCTCGCGGCGAAGCGGTGGTCACCGGGATGATGACCTCGTTTCTAGTCTATCTGGTCGCTGTACTCTGGTGCTTTGCCTGCCGCAGTGCGTGGCAAGCCTGGTTCGGATTGATCGTGCCGAGCGTGGTTTTGGCGGCGGTGTCGGGGCTGGCGTTCTGGATGGGCCGCTCATGAAAGAGGGCTTTCGACAGGCCATGGCCTGGCTGCACACCTGGGCCGGGTTGATCTTCGGCTGGCTGTTGTTCGCGATTTTCCTTACCGGCACGCTCGCCTATTTCAAGGATGAGATCAGCCACTGGATGCAGCCGGAAATTCCCGCCCGCTCGCTGTCCTCCGAAGCCAGTCTGACCCTGGCCCAGCAGTACCTCGAGCAGCACGCAGCGGGTGCCTCGCGATGGCTCATCGAATTGCCGGATGCTCGCGAACCCGGGCTGTCGGTGCGCTGGCAGCAAGCAGCGGCCAAGCCCGGCACGCGCGGTCAATTCACCGAAAAACTCCTCGATCCGCAAACCGGCGCAGAAGTGCAGGGCCGGGACACCCGCGGTGGCGAGTTCTTTTACCGCTTCCACTTTCAGCTGCAGATGCCCTATCCGTGGGGGCGCTGGCTGTCGACGATCGCAGCGATGGTGATGTTCGTCGCGCTGATCAGCGGGATCATCATCCACAAGAAAATCTTCAAGGACTTCTTCACCTTCCGCCCGCGCAAAGGCCAGCGCTCCTGGCTCGACGGGCACAACGCGGTGGGCGTTCTGGTGTTGCCGTTTCATCTGATGATCACCTACAGCAGCCTGGTGATTTTCATGGTGATGGTGATGCCGGCGAGCATCCTTGCCTCGTACGAAGGTGGTGTCGAGGCGTTTTACGATGAGGTGCTTCCAGCGTCCAATCCGCCTGAAATGGCAGGCAAACCGGGTCAGTTGGCGCCGTTGGCCCCGCTGCTGGAACAGGCCAGCGAGCAGTGGGGGGGCGGGCGAACCGGGCGGCTGACGGTGAACAATCCGGGCGATGCGAATGCCTCGGTCATTCTTGCGCGGGACGGCGCCGACCGAGTGGTCCACGACTTTGGCAGCGCGTTGACATTCAATGGGATGACCGGGCAGTTGCTCGGCGCAACGCCGAAGCAAGCATTGCCCATGGCGATTGCCGGCAGTTTCTACGGCTTGCACATGGGCCATTTTGCCGGTCCGGTGTTGCGCTGGCTGTACTTCATCTGTGGGTTGGCGGGCACCGCAATGATCGGTACCGGGCTGGTGATCTGGCTCGGCAAGCGTCAGCTCAAACATGCGAAGAGCGGTGTGATGCCGTTTGAGTTGCGGTTGGTGGAAGTGCTGAACATCGCCAGCATGTCGGGGTTGATGGTCGCGGTGGCGGCGTTCTTCTGGGCCAATCGATTGTTGCCGGTCGCAATGGCCGGGCGGGCGGATTGGGAAGTGAACAGCTTCTTCATCGTCTGGGGCTTGAGTGTGTTGCACGCCATGGTCCGCCGTGGTCGCGCCGCGTGGGTCGAACAGTTGGCGCTGACGGCGTTGCTGTTCTGTGCGCTGCCGCTGCTGAACGCGCTGACCACGCCTTATCACTTGGGCGTCACCCTGATGCAGGGTGATTGGGCCATGGCCGGTTTCGATCTGACGTGCCTGGGCAGCGGTCTGTTTTTCGCGTGGGCTGCGTGGAAAAAACAGCGCGCGGGGCAGGCTGGAATCGTCACCCGGCCGCGGGCGAAATCGATAGCGCTTGCGCAAGAGGCGCACTGAATGTTCCTGGCCTTGTTGCTGTGCTACGGCGGTTTCACCGCGCTCTGTTTATCGATGGATCGGCATCACGCCGAACTGCTGGGGCGCAAGCCCTCGGCCCGTCGCCGACAAGGGATGAAACTCAGTGGCTGGCTGTTGCTGGCGTTATCGCTGTGGGCCGCAGTGTCGTCGACGGGCTGGGGACTTGGATTGGTGGAGTGGTTTGCGGTGTTGATGCTCAGCGCTTTGCTGCTGGTGTTGTTGATGCCGTATCGCCCGCGCCTGGCCCTGGCGTTGGCCGGTTTGAGTCTGCTTGCCAGCCCCGTCGCCGTGTTTGCGCAGGGCTGACCTGATGATCAGCAGCCCCCCGGAATCCCATGACGACGAACATCGCGGTGCGCGTGCGCATTTCCTGCAGGTGTTCCTTTCCCAGCGTTCGCAAATGGAAGCGCTGGTGAGCCGTCGTGTCGGGTGTCGGGCGACCGCCGCGGATTTGGTGCAGGATTTGTTCCTGCGTTTCTGGCGTCGGCCGCTGGTGCAGGTCGAAGAGCTCAGCACTTACCTGTTGCGCTGCGCCGGCAACATCGCCATCGATCATTTGCGCAGCGAAGGCACGCGGGTGCGGGTCAACGAGGGCTGGATGCCGGATCAACCCGACAGTCACGGCAGCGAACCGCAAGCGGCGCTGGAGGCGGGCAACGATTTGCGTCACGTCGAAGCGGCGTTGCGTGCGCTGCCTGAGCGCACCCGACAGATTTTTCTGCTCAACCGTATCCACGGGCGCAAATACGCCGAAATCGCCAAGGCCATGGGGTTGTCCCAAAGCGCGGTGGAAAAACATATGATGCGCGCCCTCGAGGCTTGCAAGGCCAGCCTGCGGGAACCCGAACCGCGCACGCCAGGGAAAGCACTGTGAACAGCACCGAACGCGTCATCCCGACGCCTGCTCAAGAACAGGCAGCCTTCGCCTGGCTGAGTCTGTTGCATGACCAGCCCAGCAGCGGCGATCAGGCCATCTTCAGCCATTGGCTACAGGCCGACCCTGCCCATGCCGAGGCTTACGCCCAGGCGCAAGTAGTGTGGGAGTTGACCGAAACTCCGGCCCGAACGTTGGCCGACGAAGAGGCGTTTGCCTTGCAGGGTTACCTCAACACGATGAATCGCTCGCGCCGTACCCGCGTTCGGCGTTGGTCCGGGGCGTTGGCGATGGCGGCGTGCATGGTGTTGATGATCGGCGTCGGTGCTGGCTGGCAACCGTCGCGCTGGGTCGATGATCTGGGCGCGGACTATGTGTCGGCGCCGGGGGAGATTCGCACCGTCACGCTGGCGGATCAGTCACACGTCACGCTTGATGCCGACAGCGCGATTGCGGTGGATTTCAGTCGTGGCGAGCGGCGGATTGAACTGCGGCGCGGCGCCGGATTTTTCAGCGTGACCCATACCGGCGAGCCGTTTGTGGTGGACGCTGAAAAAGGCCAGGCGCGGGTGCTGGGGACTCAGTTCGAAGTGCGTCTGCAACCGCACGGTGCGCAGGTCACGGTGTTGTCCGGGCGGGTGGGCGTGACGGCGGACAGGCACGCCGAGCAACAAATTCTCAGCGCTGGCCAGCAAGTGGCCTATGGCGAGGGTTCGGCGGAAAAACTCCATGCGGTCGACAGCGAAGCGCAATTGGCGTGGCGTCAGGGATGGCTCAATTACTACAAGGCGACACTCGCTGAGGTGGTGCAAGACCTTGGGCGTTATTACCCGGGACGGATTGTGCTGCTCAACGATGAACTCGCGGCGCGGCGGGTCAGTGGCAGCTTTCCGAGCAAGGATCCGCAAGCGGTGTTGAGTTCGTTGCAAGGGGTGTTGGGGTTTGAGCAGCACAAGGTTTTGGGGCATCTGATTATTTTGCGTTGAGGCTGCTGGCCTCTTCGCGAGCAAGCCCGCTCCCACAGGGGAACGCATTCCAAAATGTGGGAGCGGGCTTGCTCGCGAAGGCGGCAGATCAGGCACCACATCTCCCAAGGTAAAAAATTATTTTCAACTTTCTGGTGAGGTAAACCCCGACGCCATCCGTGTAGTGACTGAAACTGCGAGTCATTCGCATTCCGTAGGTTCTACACAGGTCATGAGCAATGAAGTCCAGGGCAAAATCGGGTTCGGTCAAACAATGGTTGGGTACGTGTGCCTTGAGCTTTTCGGCGTTGGCGTTGCTGCCGTTGAGTGTGGCGGTGGCGGCTGAGGCCGGCAGTACCCGACAGAGTGCGCCGTTCAGCTTTGCAATGGCTGCCAAACCGTTGCCCCAGGCCTTGAGCGACTTCAGCCGGATCACCGGCATCAGCGTGGTCTACACCGATGAGGCGCCGTACGGCATCAACGCTCCAGCGCTCAGCGGGCAGATGAGTACCGAGCAGGCGATGCAGCGATTGCTCAGTGGTTCGGGGTTCACCTTCCGTCGCACCGACGGCCACACCTTGGCGCTGGAGCCGTTGCCCACCGATGGCGCCTTGAACCTGGGAGCGACCACCATCACCTCAGTGGCCGATCAGTCCATGAGCTATCAGCCGCCGCCCACCAGTTCGGTGATGCGCTCCTCGGCCTTGCTCCAGGAAATCCCCCAGACCGTCAACGTGGTTCCGGCGCAGGTCATTCGCGATCAGGCGCCGCGCAATCTGGATGACGCGCTGGCCAACGTCAGCGGCATTACTCAAGGCAACACGCTGGCGAGCACTCAGGACTCGGTGATGACTCGTGGCTTCGGCGACAACCGCAACGGCTCGATCATGCGCGACGGCATGCCGATCGTGCAGGGCCGTGGCATGAATGCGACCGTGGACCGGGTCGAAGTGCTGAAGGGCCCGGCCTCGCTTCTTTACGGCATCCAGGACCCGGGCGGCGTGGTCAACATGGTCAGCAAAAAGCCCGAACTTGAGCAGTACAACGCGTTGACCCTGCGTGGCTCGACCTATGGCGACGGCAAAAACGGCAGCGGTGGCGGCCTCGACAGCACCGGCGCGTTGGGTGATTCCGGGCTGGCCTATCGCATGGTCCTGGACCACGAAGACGAAGATTACTGGCGCAATTTCGGCACTCACCGCGAGACATTGGTCGCACCGTCACTGGCCTGGTTCGCCGAAAGCACCAAACTGCTGTTCGCCTACGAACACCGCGAGTTCCTGACCCCGTTCGACCGCGGCACGATCATCGACCCGCGTGACAACCATCCGCTGGACATCTCCCGCGAACGTCGTCTCGACGAGCCCTTCAACAACATGGAAGGCCGCTCGGACCTCTATCACTTCGAGGCCGATCACGAGCTCAACGACAACTGGAAAGCCCACTTCGGCTACAGCTGGAACCGCGAAACCTACGACGCCAGCCAGGTGCGCATCACTGCCATCGACACCAAGAAAGGCACCCTGACTCGCAGCATGGACGGCACTCAGAACGCGATCAGCACCGACCGCTTCACCACCGCCAGCCTGGAAGGCAATGTCCAGCTCGCGGGGATGAAACATGACCTGGTGTTCGGCGTCGATGATGAATATCGCAAGATCTACCGCGAAGACCTGATCCGTCAGAAAAGCCTGAGCACCTTCAGTTACCTCAACCCGGTTTACGGCCGCGAAGTCGCCGGCACCACGGTCAGCCCGGCCGACAGCGCGCAGACCGACAAACTGCGCAGCGATTCGGTGTTTTTGCAGGACTCGATTCACCTGACCGATCAATGGATTTTCGTCGCTGGCGCGCGCTTCCAGGAATACGACCAGTACGCTGGCAAAGGCGTACCGTTCAAGGCTAACACCGACAGCAACGGCCAGAAATGGGTGCCTCGCGCCGGCCTGGTGTATCGCTACACCGATGAACTGTCGTTCTATGGCAGCTACACCGAGTCGTTCAAACCCAACTCGACCATTGCGCCGTTGAGCGGCAGCAGCACCGTGTTGGACGGCAGCGTCGCGCCGGAAGAAGCCAAGTCCTGGGAAATTGGCGCCAAGCTCGACATGCCGGGCCGCGTCACCGGTAACGTCGCGCTGTTCGACATCAAGAAACGCAACGTGCTGGTGGCTAATTCCGAAGGCCCGGTGACGATCTACAGCGCCGCCGGTGAAGTGCGTTCACGTGGTCTGGAAGTGGACTTGAGCGGTCAGTTGAGTGATCGCTGGAGCATGATCGGCAGCTATGCCTACACCGATGCCGAAGTCACGGAAGACCCGATCTACAAAGGCAAAAAGCTGCAAAACGTAGCGAAGAATAGTGGTTCGCTGTCAGCGGTTTATGACTTTGGCACTATCGTCGGTGGCGATCAGCTGCGGGTCGGTGCGGGGGCGCGGTATGTCGGTGAGCGAGCGGGTAACGCGGTGAACGATTTTGATCTGCCGAGTTACACCGTGGCCGATGCGTTCGCAACCTACGACACCAAAGTCGAGGGGCAGAAGGTCAAGTTCCAGCTCAACGTGAAGAACCTGTTTGACCGCACCTACTACACCTCGGCGGCGAGCCGGTTCTTTGTGTCGATGGGGGATTCGCGGCAGATCTCCTTGTCGAGCACGTTGGAGTTCTGACCGCAGACCGCGTCATCGTTCATCGCGAGCAGGCTCACTCCTACATGGGAATGCATTCCAAATGTGGGAATGAGCCTGCTCGCGATGGCGGCATCCCAGACACTGAAGACTTCAGGCCTACCGCAAAAACGCCTGCCGATACTCCCCAGGCGTTCCCCCCAATGCCTGCCGAAACCGATTGGTGAAATGACTCGCACTGGCAAACCCGCACGCCAGTGCAATTTCCCCCAATGGCTGCGACGTCGAACGCAACAACTCCCGCGCCCGGCTCAGTCGCCGCGACAACACATACTGATGCGGCGGCAAGCCAAAGCTCTCGCGAAACATCCGCGCAAAGTGGTATTCGGATAACGCACACAACGCCGCCAACTGCCCCAGGCTGATGGCCTCGGCCAATCGGTTGTCGATGAACTCCACCAACTGCCGCCGCTGATGCGCTGCCAATCCGCCTTTCAGCCGCAAGCCCTCACGCATCCCCACCTGGCCGAGCAGTACGTGGCTGAGCATTTCATGGGCCAGGCTGCTGGTGAGCACGCGTTCGCCGGGCTCGTCCCAGTTGAGTGTGAGCATTTGCCGAAAGCGCCGGGCTTGTGCCGGGTCTTCCAGAAAGGTCGCTTCGCGCAGCTGCAGTTCGCGAGGTTCGCGGTCCAGCAAGGTAACGCAGCCGAGGGCGAATTGTTCGGGGCTGAAATACACGTGGGCCAGGCGAATGTCGCCGTTGATCACCCAACCCGATTGATGCTCGGCTGGCAGGATGCACAGCTTGTTCGGGCCGCCCTTGGTGTCGGGCTGGTCGCGGCGAAAAGTGCCGGTGCCGCCGGCGATGTAGCAGGACAGGGTGTGATGACTCGGCGCTTCGTAATCCTGGGCGTCGTGATGGTTGCTCCACAAGGCTGCCGCCATGCCGTCACCGAGCTCGGCGCTGTGCTCGAGACGAGCATTGGGCGAGCGGTTGAGGGCTTGAAAGACTTGCAGGGTTTCCAGTGCAGGCATGATGGCTTCTCTTTGACGCCTTGCATCCTACTCCGTAGCCGTTCGGCTGCCAGCCTGTGGCCCGACAAAAGCGCAAGTTTATGCAAGTGCGAAAGGCTTTGGCGCAGGACACTGAAGGCCTATTCAGGAGAGTCGTTGCCATGAACCTTTCGTTGTATCTGCTGACCGTGCTGATCTGGGGCACCACCTGGATTGCCTTGAAATGGCAACTGGGCGTGGTGGCGATTCCGGTGTCGATCGTTTATCGCTTCGGCCTCGCAGCGTTGGTGCTGTTCGTGATGCTGCTGTTGAGTCGCCGCCTGCAAGTGATGAACCGTCGCGGGCACCTGATCTGTCTGGCGCAGGGGTTGTGCCTGTTCTGCATCAATTTCATGTGTTTCCTGACGGCCAGCCAGTGGATCCCCAGCGGTCTGGTCGCGGTGGTGTTTTCCACCGCCACGTTGTGGAACGCACTCAATGCACGCGTGTTCTTCGGCCAGAAAATCGCGCGCAATGTGCTGATGGGCGGTGCGCTGGGGCTGCTTGGGCTTGGCCTGTTGTTCTGGCCTGAAGTGGCGGGCCACACCGCGAGCCCGCAAACCTTGCTCGGGTTGGGTCTGGCGTTGCTCGGGACCCTGTGCTTCTCGGCGGGCAACCTGCTGTCGAGCCTGCAACAGAAAGCCGGGCTCAAACCGCTGACCACCAACGCCTGGGGCATGGCTTATGGCGCGGCCATGTTGTCGGTGTGGTGCCTGGTCAAAGGCATTCCGTTCGACATGGAGTGGAATGCGCGCTACATCGGCTCGCTGCTGTACCTGGTGATTCCGGGTTCGGTGATCGGTTTCACGGCCTACCTGACGTTGGTCGGGCGGATGGGACCCGAACGCGCAGCCTATTGCACCGTACTGTTCCCCGTTGTGGCGCTGAACGTGTCGGCGTTTGCCGAAGGCTATCAATGGACCGCGCCCGCCTTGGTGGGTTTGGTACTGGTGATGCTGGGCAATGTGCTGGTGTTTCGTAAGCCCAGGGCGCCGATGGTGCAGGGCAACGGCAAACTCGCGTAAAGGTTCGGGCGGAGCGTTGAGGCAGCTCAGTGCTCGGTCCTGAGCGCGACGAATATCAGCAATGGAAGTAGGAAATCAACTATATGCCGCGCCCAGTCCTTGGCGTTCCATACTTGTGAGGTGTCCATGTTGAACCATTCGACGCCGATAACCTGCAGGCAAACGTAATAGACAAAAATACCGATCATTAAACCAATGAGTGAAAATTTTTTTGCCTCGTGAAATTCTTCCGCAGACCCGTTTATTTGTCGATAAAGATGATAGGCGCCTATCAGGCAATAGGTCGTGAAGGTAACTTCCAAGGTAATAATTAACCAGTAAATTCGGTGGTGAAGCATGGGCGAAGTGATTGCCCTGTAACTCAGTCTCGGGTTGTTCCGGGTGGTGTCCATACTTAGCACGTGGCCGACGTATTCATAGTTTGATGCGTAGTCGGTGAAGTTGCTGTACATCACTAGCAGGCCAAAAAAGCTTATATAGATGATTAGCAGGATTTTTATATATCTAATGAGCTTGTCGGTTGTAAGGTTGTTCAAACTTGTGTTCTCCGTCACTGTTTTCCGTTGAGTCGGATAAGTAGCGGGGAGTTTATAGTGCTTAACTGTTTTACGTGGATTGACTGAATTGCAAGTTGTGTAAACCAGTGGGCAGACGTTTAAAAACATCTGCCCGTTTTAATCAGCCTTTCCACACTTGCGGGTTCACCAGATCTTGTGGTCGCTCACCCAGCAAAGCGCTGCGCAAGTTAGCCAAGGCACGGTTGGCCATGGCTTCGCGGGTTTCATGAGTGGCCGAGCCGATGTGCGGCAATGTCACCGCGTTTTTCAGTTGGAACAGGGGGGATTCGGCCAGCGGTTCTTTCTCGTAAACGTCCAGCCCGGCGCCACGAATCCGGTTGTTTTGCAGGGCTTCGATCAAGGCAGGTTCGTCCACCACCGGGCCGCGGGCAATGTTCACCAGAATCGCGCTGGGTTTCATCAATGCCAATTCACGATGGCTGATCAGGTGTCTGGTTTTTTCGCTGAGCGGCACCACCAGGCAGACGAAATCAGCTTCGGCCAGCAGTTGATCAAGGCTGCGCATCTGAGCGCCGAGTTCTTGCTCCAGTTCGGTCTTGCGGCTGTTGCCGCTGTAGAGGATCGGCATGTTGAAGCCCAGCCGACCGCGACGGGCGATGGCCGCACCGATGTTGCCCATGCCGACGATGCCCAGGGTCTTGCCGTGTACATCGCAGCCGAACAACGGCGCACCTACAGTGGCTTGCCACTGGCCAGCCTTGGTCCAGGCGTCCAGTTCGGCGACGCGGCGGGCGCTGCTCATCAGCAGGGCGAAGGCCAGGTCGGCGGTGCTTTCGGTGAGGACGTCGGGGGTGTTGGTGAGCATGATCCCGCGTTCGTTGAAGTAGGCGACATCGTAGTTGTCGTAGCCGACCGAGACGCTGGAGACGACTTCCAGTTTGGCGGCGTTTTCCAACTGTGCGCGACCGAGTTTGCGACCGACGCCGATCAGGCCATGGGCGTGGGGCAGGGCTTCGTTGAACTGGGCGTTGATGTCGCCGTTTTTCGGGTTTGGCACGATAACGTCGAAGTCTTGTTGCAGGCGTTCGACCATTGCCGGGGTGACGCGGCTGAAGGCGAGGACGGTCTTTTTCATGGGAGGAGGGCTCTCGGGCGCAGGTGAATGCCAAGCACGCTAACATTCTTCCGAGCTTTTATGCGAGTGCCCGGATTGCCGGGTGTACGCCGCTGATCGTTCCCACGCTCCCGCGTGGGAATGCCGCCAGGGACGCTCCGCGTTCCGCTTCTGAATGTGACGCGGAGCGTCACGGGATGCATTCCTTTGCTGCGCGTGGGAACGATCGATCAACGATCAATCGGTTGGGCTGGAAATCAGTTCGCCACCCGAACCCCGCCCATGCTCCCACTCAACTCATACGCCACCAATTCCGCCTGATGCGCCGCCAATATCTCCGGCAAGGATCCACGCAAGTACTCGACCCACGTTTTAATCTTCGCGTCCAGATACTGCCGCGACGGGTAGATCGCATACAGATTCAATTCCTGCGACCGGTAGTTTGGCATCACCCGCACCAGCGTACCGTTGCGCAACCCTTCAATCGCGGCATACACCGGCAACACCCCAACCCCCATGCCGCTGATGATCGCCGTCTTCATCGCGTCGGCGGAGTTCACCAGAAACGGTGAGCTATTGATCGTCACCATTTCCTGGCCTTCGGGGCCGTCGAAGGTCCATTTCTCCAGCGGAATCACCGGGCTCACCAGACGCAGGCACGCGTGGTTCAGCAAATCGCTGGGCTTGTGCGCGCAGCCGTTGGCTTTTACATACGCGGGCGAGGCGCAAACGATGCTGTAGGTGATGCCCAAGCGCTGGGAGACGAAGCCCGAGTCCGGCAGTTCGCTGGCGAGCACGATGGACACGTCGTAGCCCTCGTCCAGCAGATCCGGCACGCGGTTGGCCATGGTCAGGTCGAAGGTCACGTCCGGGTGGGTTTTGCGATAGCGGGCGATGGCGTCGATCACGAAGTGCTGACCGATGCCGGTCATGGTGTGCACCTTAAGCTGCCCGGCCGGGCGAGCGTGGGCGTCGCTGGCTTCGGCTTCGGCTTCTTCGACGTAGGCGAGGATCTGCTCGCAGCGCAACAGATAGCGCTTGCCGGCCTCGGTCAGGGCGATGCGGCGGGTGGTGCGGTTGAGCAGGCGGGTTTGCAGGTGGGCTTCCAGGTTGGAGACCGCGCGCGAAACGTTGGCCGTGGTGGTGTCGAGTTGCACGGCGGCGGCGGTGAAGCTGCCAGCCTCGGCCACGTAACTGAAGGCGCGCATGTTTTGCAAAGTGTCCATGGGGTGCTCTCGGAGGCGATGGCAAATTGTGACACGAAGTTTCAGGGTCTGAGACCCCGACTAACGGATTATCGCGTTAACGGTAACAAAGATTCACAGGATTCCCAGCTTATCGCGAACAAAGGCGACCCCTAGAATTGCCCACCTCAGGAACAACTCCCCCACCTCAGGAAATCGCAGCAGTGCCGCGTCGCATCAACAGAGCGCTTCAGACGCTCAGTGTTTTGGCTTTAACCCTGACAATCAGCGGCTGCATCGGTACCGGCGGTATTGCCCCACAGGGCGAGGCACTCGAGGCCAATTCATTGGCCACCGACGAAGCCATCCAGAACGCCGAACAGGACGCTCACTGGCCCACCGCGCAATGGTGGCAGGCCTATGGCGACCCGCAATTGAACCGCTGGATCGACCTCGCCCTGCAAGGCAGCCCGACCATGGCCATGGCGGCGGCGCGAGTGCGCCAGGCCAAATCCATGGCCGGGATCGCCGAGTCCGCCGAGTCGCTGCAGATCAATGGTCAATCCACGCTCAAACGCCACAACTGGCCCACCGATCAGTTCTACGGGCCGGGCGAGTTGGCCAACACCACCACCTGGGACAACAACGCCGCGCTGGGCTTCAGCTACGCCCTCGACCTCTGGGGACGCGAAAGCAACGCCACCGAGCGCGCCGTCGATATGGCTCACATGACGGCCGCCGAAGCACGTCAGGCCCAGCTCGAATTGCAGAACAACATCGTGCGCGCCTACATCGAACTGTCGTTGCATTACGCGCAACGGGACATCGTCAAGGCGACCCTGGATCAGCAGCAGCAAATTCTCGACCTCGCGCAGAAGCGCCTGAACGGTGGCATCGGCACCCATTTCGAAGTCAGCCAGGCTGAAACGCCGCTGCCGGAAACCCACCGCCAGATCGATGCACTGGACGAAGAAATCGCCCTGAGTCGCAACCAGCTCGCGGCCCTCGCCGGCAAAGGTCCGGGGGAGGGCGCGCAATTGCAGCGGCCAACGTTGTCGTTAGGCGCCGCGCTGAAACTGCCGTCGTCGTTGCCCGCGCAGTTGCTCGGTCAACGCCCGGACGTGGTCGCCAGTCGCTGGCAAGTGGCGGCCCAGGCTCGGGGCATTGATGTCGCTCATGCTGGTTTCTACCCCAACGTCGACCTGGTCGGCAGCCTCGGCTACATGGCCACCGGTGGTGGAGCGCTGGAGTTTTTGACCGGCAAGAAGCTCAACTACAGCGTCGGCCCGGCGATCTCGTTGCCGATCTTCGACGGCGGCCGCTTGCGCTCGGAGCTGGGCGAAGCCTCGGCGGGTTACGACATCGCCGTGGCCCGGTACAACCAGACGCTGGTCAACGCGCTGAAAAACATCTCCGACCAGTTGATCCGCCGCGAATCCATGGACAAGCAGCAAACCTTCGCCGCCGAGTCGGTGGCTACGGCCCAGAAGAGTTACGACATCGCGATGATCGCCTACCAGCGCGGGCTCACCGACTACCTCAACGTGCTCAACGCCCAGACGTTGTTGTTCAAACAACAGCAGGTTCAGCAGCAGGTGCAGGCGGCGCGCCTCGGTGCTCATGCTGAGCTGGTGACGGCACTGGGCGGCGGATTGGGTGCGGGTGACGACGTGCCGAAAGACAGCCAGACCCAGGCGCCGAAAACCCCGGCCCTGCTTAAGAGCCTCTCGAATTGAACACAAAACCTGTGGGAGTGAGCCTGCTCGCGATAGCGGTGTGTCAGTCAATGATGATGTCGCCTGACACACCGCAATCGCGAGCAGGTCGAATCGTCGCACCGTCGCTCCCACTGGTGCCGCGCCCGGTCTTAATTTCAATGAGCAGGATTCCATGACTCCCTTGCCCGCACCTTTGCGCTGGCTGTATTCCCTTGAATGGCGCCGGGGTTTCTTCGACTGGGCGCGCAGTGATGGCGTGACCTGGGTTTATATTTTCAAGGTGCTGTTCGCCGCGGTTCTGACGTTGTGGCTGGCCATGCGCCTGGAGTTGCCGCAACCGCGCACGGCGATGATTACCGTGTTCATCGTCATGCAGCCGCAAAGCGGTCACGTGTTGGCCAAGAGTTTCTATCGCTTCCTGGGGACATTGGCCGGCTCGGCGGTGATGGTCGCGCTGATTGCCTTGTTTGCGCAAAACACCGAGTTGTTCCTCGGTTCGCTGGCGATCTGGGTCGGCATCTGTTCGGCGGGCGCGGCGCGCTATCGCAACTTCCGCGCCTATGGTTTCGTGCTCGCCGGCTACACCGCCGCGATGGTCGGTTTACCCGCATTGGCGCACCCGGACGGCGCGTTCATGGCGGCCGTCTGGCGGGTGCTGGAAATCTCCCTGGGGATTATTTGCGCCACGCTGGTCAGCGCTGCGATCCTGCCGCAATCCGCCAGTGCCGCCATGCGCAACGCCTTATATCAACGCTTCGGCGTGTTCGCGCTCTTCGTCACGGATGGCTTGCGCGGTCGCAGTAAACGGGAGGCCTTCGAGGCGAGCAACGTGCGCTTCATCGCCGAGGCCGTCGGGCTGGAAGGGTTGCGCAGCGTCACCGTGTTCGAAGACCCGCACATGCGTCGGCGTAACGGTCGGCTCAGCCGCTTGAACAGCGAATTCATGGGTGTCACCACGCGCTTCAACGCCTTGCACCAGTTGCTCGAACGCTTGCGCAGCAGTGAGGCGGATCACGTGGTGGCGGCGATCAAACCAGGTTTGCAGGACCTCGCGGAATTGCTCGACGGCTTCAGCGGCCGTGCGCTGACCAACGCCGATGCGGCGCGCCTGGTCATCGCACTGACTGCCTACAAAGAAGGTCTGCCGGCGCGGGTTCGCCGCTTGCGAGCAGTATTTCAGGAGAGCAATCCGAGCGACGCCGAGCAGCTGGATTTTCATACCGCGTATGAACTGCTCTATCGCTTCGTCGACGATTTGCACAGTTATGCACAGACCCACGCGTCGCTGGCCGATCACCGCCATGCGCGCGAGCAATGGGATGAGCCGTTCACCCCGCAAACCAACTGGATGGCATCGGCCGCCTCGGGGATTCGCGCGGCATTCATTCTGGTGGTTCTGGGCAGCTATTGGGTCGCCACCGCGTGGCCGAGCGGGGCGACGATGACGCTGATCGCCGCCGCGACCGTGGGCCTTTCGGCGGCGACGCCGAATCCAAAACGCATGGCGTTTCAGATGGCTTGCGGGACGTTCCTCGGGGCCGTGATCGGCTTCGTCGAGATGTTTTTCATCTTCCCGTGGATCGACGGTTTTCCATTGCTCTGCGTGATGCTCGCGCCGGTGATCGTGCTCGGTTCGTTCCTCACTTCGCGGCTGCAATACGCCGGTGTCGGTCTCGGTTTGCTGATCTTCTTCAGCACCGGTTCGGTGCCGGACAACCTCACCGTTTACAACCCTTACGCCTTTATCAACGACTACATCGCCATGGTGCTCGGCATGCTGGTATGCGCGGCGGCCGGGGCGATCATTCTGCCGCCCAACAGCCGCTGGTTGTGGCGTCGGCTGGAGCAGGATTTGCGCGGGCAAGTGGTGTACGCCATCAGCGGCAAACTCAAGGGTCTGGCGTCGAGTTTCGAAAGCCGCACCCGCGACCTGCTGCATCAGGCCTACGGTCTCGCCTCGGGGCAGCCGCAGGTGCAACGGGACTTGCTGCGCTGGATGTTCGTGGTGCAGGAAGTCGGCCACGCGATTATCGAGTTGCGCAAGGAACAGGCAATCCTGCCGGTGCATCCGGCCTATGCCGAATCGCAGCCGTGGCGTCAGGCGATCCGGGTGATGGGGCGCTCGCTGGTGCGGCTGTTTCTGCAACCGAGCCAGAGCAATCTGGAGCGCGGCCTGATCGCCGTCGATCATGCGATCAGCCGGGTGCAAGCCACCGATGAACCTTTCGCGCCGCACTTCGACACCTCGGCCCTGCGTCGGGTGAAGAGCTATTTGCACTTCATCCGCACTTCGTTGCTGGACCAGCAATCACCGCTCGCCGCTTATGCCAAAGGACTTGAACATGCCTCGTGAAATCGCCTTCCACGGCGTGTACATGCCGACCATGACCTTGATGTTTTTCATCGCGGCGGCGCTGGCCTGGGCATTCGACCGGTTCCTGTCCGGGTTCGATCTGTACCGCTTCTTCTGGCACCCGGCGCTGCTGCGCCTGAGCCTGTTTGCCTGTCTGTTCGGCGCCCTGGCGCTGACTGTCTACCACTGACTTTCTATCTCTGAAGAAGGCCTTGATGAAAAAGCTTTTCAGCCTGCTCGCGACTCTATTGGTGCTGGCCCTTGCGATGTGGATCGGCCGGACCCTATGGGTGCATTACATGGACACGCCATGGACCCGCGACGGCCGGGTGCGCGCCGACATCATCAACGTCGCCGCCGACGTCACCGGGGAAGTGGTGGACGTGCCGGTACGCGACAACCAACAGGTGAAGAAGGGCGATTTGCTGATGCGGATCGACCCCGAGCACTACCGCATCGCGGTCAAGCAGGCGCAGGCGCTGGTGGCCTCGCGCAAGTCGACCTGGGAAATGCGCAAGGTCAATGCTCACCGCCGCGCCGACATGGACAACCTAGTGATCTCCAGGGAAAACCGCGACGACGCCAGCAACATCGCCGACTCGGCCCTGGCCGATTACCAGCATGCCCAGGCACAGCTCGAAGCCGCCGAACTGAACCTCAAACGCACCGAAGTCCGCGCAGCGGTGGACGGTTATGTGACCAACCTCAATGTGCATCGCGGCGACTACGCGCGCATCGGCGAAGCGAAAATGGCCGTGGTCGACATGAACTCGTTCTGGGTCTACGGCTTCTTCGAAGAAACCAAATTGCCCCACGTGCGGGTCGGCGATAAAGCCGACATGCAACTGATGAGCGGGGAAGTGTTGAAGGGGCATGTGGAAAGTATTTCTCGCGGTATCTACGACCGTGATAACCCGGAAAGTCGCGAGCTGATTGCCGATGTGAACCCGACCTTTAACTGGGTGCGTCTGGCGCAACGGGTGCCGGTGCGGATTCACATAGATGAAGTGCCGGAGGGGGTGCTGTTGGCGGCGGGGATTACTTGCACCGTTGTGGTTAACTGACTGTAAGACCGAGTCGCCTTCATCGCGAGCAGGCTCACTCCCACATTGACCGAGTTCGAATGCAGATTTTGTGAACGACGCCACCCCTTGTGGGAGTGAGCCTGCTCGCGATGAAGGCGACTCGGTCCCACTGACAGATAGCGGCAGTTCAGGCCTTGCAAAACGTCTCATGCAAGTGCCGCCAAACCACCTTGCCATCGGCCTGCTTCTCAAACACCACGGTCGAACGCCGGTCAGAATGCAGACCGGTTGCATCCGTCTGTTGCTCGCGATAACTCACCGTTGCACCACCGTCCTACAAAGCAATGCCGCGCAACTCACTGAGCTCAATTCTGAACCCGAGCTTCTTCCCGCCCGCCATCAAAAACAGCTCACTCAACGCGTCGAAATCCAGCACCCGGCCCAACGGCGAGACCATGGAAAACTGTGGCGAAAAACGCATCAGCAATTGTTCAAGCACCGGCTCATCCTGTTCCTCGGCCAGCCATTGCTCGATGGCGACGTGGGCCTGGATCACTTCGTCGAAGTATTCGGTGTAGTCGGTCATGGAAGTGTTTCCTGGAATTTTCTGCGTGGGTTCTGACGCCATCGCGAGCCTGCTCGCGATGGCGTCGACTCGGTCTCAGAGTTGCCCGCGCAACCCGAACCGCTTCATCAACCCCGCCTCCAGCAGCCCTTTAGGCAACAACCCCGCCAGCAACGGTAACGCCCGACTGCCATTGCCCAGACGAATCAGTCGCGGTGGCTTGCTCTGCTGCACGGCCTTGAGCAAACCGGCGGCAAATTCACTGGCCGGGGTCGGGTTGTCCTGAGAGGCCTTGGCCCGTGCGCGAATGCCGTCACGCAGCGGAAACCACGGCGATTGTTCGGTAATCAGCTGCTCCGCCTCATGGCCGGCATTCTTGGCAAAACTCGAGGCGATGGCACCCGGCTGGACTTCCATGACCCGCACGCCAAACGGCGCCAGTTCCATGCGCAAGGCATCGGTCAAGGCATGCACTGCCGCTTTCGAGGCGCAGTAGGCGCCGGCGAATGGCGTGACCAGAACCCCGGACACGCTGCCGATGTTCACCACCAGGCCCTTGGCACGACGCAGCACCGGGAACAGGGCGCGGGTGACACCGACGATGGCGAACACATTGGTTTCGAATTGCCGCTGCATGGCCGGCACACCGCCGTCGAGCAACGGCCCCATGGCGCCGTAACCGGCATTGTTGATCAGCACATCGAGGCCGCCATGTTGCTGGTTGATGCGCTCGCTCAAGTGTTCGAGTGCAGCGCCGTCGTTGACGTCCAGTTGCACGGCGGTAAAACCGGCAGCGGCCAGCGCCGCCACGTCTTCAGCCTTACGAGCACTGGCCCAGACGTCGTATCCGGCATTTTTGAAAACATCAGCGAGGGCGCGGCCAATGCCGCTGGAACAACCGGTAATCAACGCAACGGGCATGGCGCGGTCCTTGTGCAAAGAGAAAGAGAATTAGTCGGAGAAACTACCCTGCAAACGCTCGGCGCGAAACTCCAGTGTTTGCGGGCGATAGCCAGGGCGCAGCGGCGGCATCGGCAAACAGTCTTCCCAGTTGGCGCCAGCCTGCAATTCGCCGGGGCCACGATAGCGCGGGGCGGCGTATTGATTGTCGGCCAGGTTGACCGTATCGCCCGGCGCATACGCGGCGACGCGCCAGCGTAACTCGGTCAGCGGCACGTCGTTGCCGTTGTTCATTGTCAGATGCAACGGCCGGTCCGCCGGGCAGCGTTCGGGTGCGTAGGCGATGCGCAACTCCAGGCGCGCCAGTTGCTTGACCTCGCGGTTGTCCATCCAGATCACCCACATGGCCACCACACCCAATCCGATGGCCGCCGCCACGGAGACCGGCAGCGCCTTGGTCGGGTAGCGCAGCAACAAAATCAGCCAGGTGATAACCAGCAGGACGCCGATGAACATGTTTGAACGCTCCTTGAACTCATGACCACCATCCTACCGAAGGGTTGCAGGAATGGACATTCGTCGAACAAGGTCTGTTGCCGTTGGTCGGTACTGTAATTTCTGACAGTAGCCTGCAATGTTCGCGAACGGTTAGATGACTGCTGGCAAACAGGGACGCTACTGATATGCAGGCCTCGACGATGGGAATGCACCACAAAACACCCGGATTGTCCGTTGTCGACCCGCGTGGTCTGCCGATCCGTTCGGTTGATTATTGGCGCGAGGTCGAAGGTGATCCCACTCAGGCCCGCATCAATCGCACCTTTTACGATGCCGCAGGACGTGCGGTTGAACAGTGGGATCCACGGCTTTGGGCGCTGCCAATAGAAGAGCCGCTGAGGCGCGCCAACCTCACGACGGTGTTTTCGCTGGCGGGTAACGCGCTGTTCACTGACAGCGTCGATGCCGGTTGGCAGCTCAATTTGCCAGGCCTGGGCAATGAGGTATTGCAGGGGTGGGACAGCCGAGGTGCCGGACGTGAGGTCGAATACGATGACTTGCTTCGTCCATTAGTGGTGTTCGAGCAAGGCACGACCGAGCCGCGAAAGGCGGTTGAACGCATGACTTATGGTGGTCCCGATGATGACGTCTGGAATCAATGCGGGCAGTTGATCCGTCATGACGACCCCGCCGGGACGGTGCTGTTCGAGGCGTTTTCAATCACCGGTCAATGCGTGAAGCAAGTCCGTCACTTCACCCTGGACCCTGTTGCACCTGATTGGCCGGAGCTGGAAGCCGATCGCCAGCGGCTGCTTGAGCCGGGGGACGGTGCCGTTTCGACGTGGAGCTTCGGTCCGCTGAAGGATGTGCTGGAACAGGTCGATGCCAAGGGCAACCGCCAGGTCTTCAGCCTGACCCTTGACGGTCGCTTGCGTGAGACGCGTCTGCAACTTCAAGGGCTGACTACCTGGCAAACGCTGGTCAAAGAAATTCAGTACAACGCCGAGGGGCAGGTGACGCACGAAACTGCCGGCAACGCGGTGCAAACAACCCTTCTTTATAGCGCTGAAGACGGTTTGTTGAGGGAGCGCCGGGCACAGGACGCGAGTGACCGGTGGTTGCAGCATCTGATCTACGACTATGACCGAATGGGCAACGTCCTCAGCATTAAGGACAAGGCACTGCCGGTGCGTTACTTCGCCAACCAGCGCATCGAGCCCATCAGTCGCTTCAGCTACGACAGCCTTTACCAATTGATCGAGGCTTCTGGCTGGGAGGCGGGCGGCCCTAACCAGGGACCGGAATCCGTGGGGCGGGCTGACTCGGCGGCGGTCAGCAACTATCACCAGACCTACAGTTACGACGAGAGCGGCAACCTGCTGAAGCTGACGCACGTCGGGGCGCAAAATCCGGGGCGTGAATTGAAGGCGGCGCGGTACAGCAACCGCTGTTTGCCCTGGCGCAACGGCGTACCGCCCACCGAAGAGGAAATCGCTGCTGCGTTCGATGCCAAGGGCAATTGTCTGGAGCTGGATCAGGGACGGTTTTTGACGTGGGACCTGCGGAACCAGTTGCAATCGATCAGCCCGGTGGAACGAGAGTCGGGGCTCAATGATCAAGAGTCCTATGTCTACGATGGCGGTGGTCAGCGCGTGCGAAAAATCCGCTCGTTGCAAACCAATATCCGAACCTTGGTGGCTGAAGTGCGTTACTTGCCGGGACTTGAACTGCGCACCGACAGTGGCACTGGGAAGGTGCTACAGGTCATCACCGCGCAGGCCGGGCTCAACAGCGTGCGAGTCCTGCACTGGGAGACCGATCCGCCGTCCGGCGTGAGCAACGATCAGTACCGTTACAGCCTGGTGGATCATCTGAACTCCTGCACCCTGGAGCTCGCTGACGATGCGCGCATCATCAGCCGGGAAACGTATCATCCGTTTGGTACAACAGCCTGGTCTGCCGGCCCGAACGACACCGATGGGGATTACAAAACCATTCGCTATTCGGGCAAGGAACGGGATGCGACGGGGCTTTATTACTATGGGTTTCGGTACTACATACCCTGGTTGCAGCGTTGGCTGAATCCGGATCCTGCCGGGGCAATCGATGGGCTCAATCTGTATCGGATGGCCCTGAACAACCCGGTTACCTTTATTGATGATGATGGAGCCATCACGCGACAAAAGCTGGCCAACGGATTGTGGGAGCCGGTCATTGCAGCGGGCGCTGCGCGCGATATTCCGGGCGCGCGACATATCGATAGCGGCAAACCAAAATTGAGTGTGCCGGCGACCGGTAAACCGACCAACATTCATAACGCTCTGGGGATAGGCGAGTTTAGCCGGGTGGAGGTTAGCACCAAGTTCCTGGACCCGGTCCCCGGTCGCTATTCGGGCACTACTGTTTCAGGGGTGAACAAAAAAAGTGGCGGGAGCGAGTTTATCTTCACAATGGATAAACTCACTTATTCAGGAGAGAGCAAAGGGGCGTTCAATGCATTAAGAATCGTCGATATTCCGAAAGGCGAGATACCTGACAAAGACAATGCGGTATCAGGTTTCTGGGCTCCTCAGGGCGGTTATGTTGATATACCTCTAAAACCCACGGGAACCGATCCTGATCATGTTTTCACGCCAGGTTTCAGTGGTTGTTCCCTGACGGTGGATCAACTAAACGACAACGTGCTTCGCGTTCGACACGTGGAGGGTTCGAAGGAGAACGCGCAATACAATGAACTTTCTTCTGGGGAGCATGGGATGGGGCTCAGCGCGGCGATGGAGTTTCAGGACTACGGATATGCCTCGAACGAGCAAGGCCAACAGGAACAAGTCACAACCGGCTTCGCCTTTATGAAATACGATCGAAAACAACAGGTCTGGAATATTCACTATCAGACTATTCAAGGGTCGAGCAGTATCGAACGCTACGCGCCGGGCAAAACAGGTTTGTTCAGTCGCTCGAACGCTGCTGTTTCCGTTTATTCACAGACGAAGATCAGAAAGACCATGGCCAAGCAGGTGGTTACGGCGAATAAACGGGTCAATGGATAAAAAAAAGCCCCCACCCAACCCGCTGCGGATAGGGAAAACGCAGCGGGCTGGACGAGGGCTTCTTGTTTTGCTGAACGCTTACTGCGCGATGGTTTTCACCGATACGCCGCGTTCGATCGGGTTGGAGCGACCGTAGATATCTTCAAACCGCTCGATATCGTCTTCGCCCAGGTAGCTGCCGGATTGCACTTCGATGATTTCCAGCGGGATCTTGCCCGGGTTGCGCAAGCGGTGGACCGAGGCGATCGGGATGTAGGTCGACTGGTTTTCAGTGAGCAGGAACACGTTTTCGTCGCAGGTCACTTCAGCTGTGCCGCTGACCACGATCCAGTGTTCGGCGCGGTGGTGATGCATTTGTAGCGACAGGCACGCGCCCGGCTTGACCGAGATGCGCTTGACCTGGAAGCGACCGCCCATGTCCACCGAGTCGTAGGAACCCCACGGACGATAGACTTCGCAATGGTTCTGGGTTTCGCTGCGGCCCAGTTCGTTGAGGGTATTGACCATTTGTTTCACGCCTTGGACCTTGTCCTTGTGGGCGATCATCATGGCGTCCTTGGTTTCGACGACCACGATGTTTTCCAGGCCGATCACCGACACCAGTTTGCCGTTGCCGTGGATCATGCAGTTTTTGCTGTCCTGGATGATCACATCGCCTTTGGTGACGTTGCCGTTGGCGTCTTTTTCATTCACTTCCCACAGCGACGACCAGCAGCCGACATCGCTCCAGCCCGCAGTCAGCGGTACAACGCAGGCGCGTTGGGTTTTTTCCATCACCGAGTAGTCGATGGAATTGTCCGGGCAGCAAGCGAAGGTGGCGGCGTCGAGGTCGACGGTGTCGGCATCTTGTACGCTGCGTTCCAGGGTCAGCACGCAGGTGTCGTAGATGTCCGGATCGTGTTTTTTCAGCTCTTCGAGGAAACGGCTGGCGCGGAACAGGAACATGCCGCTGTTCCAGAAGTAACCGCCGGACTCGACGAACTCGGTGGCGCGTTTCACGTCCGGTTTTTCGACGAAATGCGAAACGCGGCTGACGCCTTCTGGCAGCAGCGAGTCATTGGTCGACTTGATGTAGCCATAGCCGGTTTCCGGTTTGGTGGCCGGGACGCCGAACAGCACCATTTCGCCGTTTTCGGCAGCGACGGTGGCCAGGGCCAGCGCGCGTTGCAGGGCTTTCTGGTCTTCCAGCACGTGGTCGGCTGGCAGCACCAACATCAATTCGTCGCGACCTTCGTTGACCAGCATCAGTGCGGTCAAGGCCACGGCTGGTGCGGTGTTGCGGCCAAACGGTTCCATCAGGATGCGCTGGGTGTCCAGGTTACGGGCACTCAGTTGCTCGTTGACGATGAAGCGGTGGTCCTTGTTGCAGACCACGATCGGGGTGTCCATGCCATCGAACACCAGGCGCTCCAGGGTTTGCTGGAACAGCGTGTGTTCGCCGGTCAGGGCGAGGAATTGCTTGGGGAATTGCTTGCGCGAAAGCGGCCAAAGACGTGAGCCGCTACCACCTGACAAGATCACCGGAATCATGTTGTTACTCCTTGAAAATCGTATGGGTCAGAGCTACTGCGTTCTGTCGTTTCACTCTTGTTCTTATTCCGTGTCCCAATTGACGCCTCGATCCACTGTAGGAGCGAGCCTGCTCGCGATGACTGAGTGTCAGTCGACATCGATGCTGGATGTCAGATCGCAATCGCGAGCAGGCTCGCTCCCACAGGGAACAGCGTTAATCAGGCAAATGTATTAGCGCGTCGAAACCGGGCGTTTTACCCACACTGGCGACAGGCTGCTGCCACTGCCGGTGACATACAGTACCGCGGCTTCGCCTCGTTCCAGGGCGACCGGCTTCACGTCGCCGACTTTGGTGGCGCCGTCGTACAGTGCCAGGCTGACTTTCACCGGGTTGATCTCACGCTCGCCACGACCTTTGGCCGCCACGGACGGAACCACTTCGGTCTTGCCATCAGCGGTTTTCAGGGTCAGGGCCTTGTCACTGAGGTTCTGCACGCGGACCAGGGATTTCTGCTTGTTCTTGAACGGCGGCTCTTCGATCAGTTGCGGTGCGCCGCTGGCGTTGTTGACCAGAGTGTAATAGTGATCACCAGCCAGTTTCACCGGCAGGGACTGGCTACCAACCTTGGCGCTGTAGTCGCCGCCCGGCATGAAGCTGAAGTCGGTGCTGGACAGCGGCGCGACTTCGGCCAGGTTGGTGGTGCCGACGGTGGCGCTGACTTCAGCGTTACCGGCGTTGTAGACACGCACGAAGCTCGAGCCTTTCGGTGCGGTCGGGCCGTAGAGCGCGGCGTCGCCTGCGAAGGCGGACATCGACAGAACGCTCATGCCTGCAACGAGTGCGAAGGTCTTGGCGAGACGGCGAGGAGTAGTAGTGAAAGTCATGGTGTACCTCTCTTTCAGTTTTGCGCCCGGTCGGGCGTCTCGGATTTAGTGTTTGCTGCTACGTTTTGTTGGCGAGCGCCAGCTTCTTTGAGCTCTGCGACCCACTGCGGGTCGGCGTCGCCGATTTCGTTGTTCACAGGCAGATAACGTTCAGGAAACTCCCAGATCAGCACCTGTGGCGGGCTGTTCTTGAAAGCATCACTTTTCAGATAGGTGAGCATCGGCAGAATCGGGCCATGGCCGTCTTCGGCGTAATTGACCACGTCGCTGTTCAGCGCTTGTTTCAGCGCACCGACGAAGTTCCAGTTGGGGTTGGCGCTGTAGCTGGTGCCGATCAGGGCCACCGGCACTTCAGCGTTGGCGAACAGGGCGTCATCACCGGCTGGCTGGTCTTGCGCCGCAACGGTGTTGCGCTTCTGCAACGGCTCAGTCTTGGGCATCATGTTTTCGAACAGTGGGTCCAGCGGCAGGAACAACCGCAGGTCGCCCTTGTGAGTCACCTTCTCCGCAGGTTCAGTGACGAAGTGTTGCGGCTCGCCGTTCAACGGGGTTTTTTCGGCGATGGATTTCGCCAGGGCTTCGGCAGCGATTTGCGCGCCTTCCGGAGTCCAGTGAGTGTCGGTGCGCAGGAACACTTGCTGACCGTCCAGCTTGGCTTTCAACATCGGGCCGAACAGGTCGGGAGCGAGGATCTTGTTGGCCGCCACACGAGCGTGGAAGTCTTCATAGAGGTTGGCATGGATGCTCGAAGGCTTCACTTCGCCCAGGTGTTCCGGGTACAGGCGAGTCTTGGCCGGCACGATCGCCATGACCAGTTTCACGCCTTTGGCCTTCAGTTCCTGGCGCACGCCTTCAACCAGCGCGTAGTTGCCCTGCAGGTTCAGCTCTTCGTTGACGATCGGGTTGAATTCCTCATCGCTGTACAACCACTGATCGCGACCGAGCACGACGCCCGGACGACCTTCGTTGAACAGTTTGAAATCCAGCGCAGCCCAAAGGTTGGTGCCCAGGCGCTTGATCGGGAACTCTTCGTCGTAGTGCGTCTCCACGGCTTTGGCCCAGCGGCCGTTGAGCACCGTCGTTTCGGCAGAGGTGCTGAAGCCCAGGAAACTGCGCGTGGACCACAAGCCCAGGACCAACAGCGTCACCATGAACAGGCCGATGTAGAGGATGCGTAATGAGCGGGTCATAGTCAGATCCCTCAGAACTGGAAGTAAAGGAACGGCGAGAAGCTTTGCGCCGAGAGTTTGAAAATCGAGGCGATGAACAGCACCAGTACCAGCGTGCGCATCACGTAACGAGACCAGTCCGCCGTCCAGTAGGCCGGTTGCACGGTCGCTTCAACGCCGACGGTGTAGCCAGGCTGGTGGATGCTGCCCGGGTTGTCGCCCGGTACGGCTTTGATCATTCCAGGTGTTGCGGCAGCCGGGCCATCGGCCTCGACGTTCGCAGCAGGCTTGGCCTTCTCAGGCGGCAGGTTGCTGTAGAAGTCACGAATGCCGAAGAACGCCAGGGTCATGTAAGCCACCACCAGAGTCGCCACTTGCAGGCCGGTGAGGCTGGCCGCGTTGAGTTCCGACAGCGACCATTCGCCGAAGCTGAACATCGCGCCGTACATACGACCGGCGACGTGCAGGTTTTCCGAGCGGAAGATCACCCAGCCCATGACCACGAGCAGGAAGGTCAGCGCCCAGCGGATCGGGTTGATGCTGCGCGGCGAGGTGTTCAGGCCGAGGGCTTTTTCGATCGCCAGCCACATGCCGTGCCACGCACCCCAGATGATGTAGGTGATGTTCGCGCCGTGCCACAGACCACCGAGCAGCATGGTCAGGAACAGGTTGCGATAGGTCATCAGCGTACCTTTGCGGTTACCGCCCAGCGTGATGTACAGGTAGTCACGCAACCAGGTGGACAGGCTGATGTGCCAGCGACGCCAGAACTCGGTAATCGACTGGCTGATGTACGGCTGTTTGAAGTTTTCCATGAAGCGGAAACCCATCATCAAGCCCAGGCCGATAGCCATGTCGCTGTAACCGGAGAAGTCGAAATACAGCTGCGCGGTGTAGGCCAGTGCACCGAGCCAGGCATCGCCCGTGGTCGGGTTCTGCAAGGCGAAGCAATGGTCGGCCACCACCGCCAGGGTGTCGGCGATGAAGACCTTCTTGATGAAGCCCTGCATGAATCGCGTCGCACCTTCGGAGAACTTGTCGAGGGTGTGGGTGCGGTTGTTGAACTGGTCGGCGAGATCGCGGAAGCGCAACACCGGACCGGCGATCAGGTGCGGGAAAATCGCCACGAACGCGGCAAAGTCGATCAGGTTGCGGGTCGCCGGCGTGTCACCACGGTAGACGTCGATGATGTAGCTGATGGACTCGAAGATGTAGAACGAGATCCCGATCGGCAACAGCACGTGGGTCAGGATGAACGGCGACAGACCGACGGAGGTCATCATTGCGTTGATGCTGTCGACGCCGAAGTTGGCGTACTTGAAGTAGCCGAGAATGCACAGGTCGACGCCCACGCCCAGGAGCAACCAGCGTTGTGCCGGTTTGGTCCGAACGCCTGCGGCACCGACTTTGAGGCCGATCCAGTAGTTCCACAATGTGACGGCTGCGAACAGCGCAAGGAAGTCCACACGCCACCAGGCATAGAACACGTAGCTGGCGATCAGCAGCAGCAGGTTGCGATAGCGTATTCCGCTCAAGTAGTACATGCCGAGAAAGATCGGCAAGAACAAAAACAGGAACACGTTGGATGAAAATACCATCCCGGTCTCTCCATGTTTAACAACAGTCAAGGGCCGCAGCCCCCCCAAACCCCCCACCGAAAAACCGGGGGACACATCACACAAAAAACTCATGTCTTGCACTGACCCTGTGGGAGCGGGCTTGCTCGCGAAAGCGGAGTGTCAGTCGACATCAATGGTGAATGTCAGACCGCATTCGCGAGCAAGCCCGCTCCCACAAGGGGATTGCGTTTGCTCTAGGAGCCTTTGCCTTTTGCATTCGCCGGGTCGTAGACCTTGGTCAGGTCACCCCCCAGGCGGAAAGTCTTGAACGGCTGCATCTCGTGCTTTTTCTCAAGCACATCCGGCGAGCAGGTGTAGAGCGTGCAGAACGGTTCGAGCCAGGCGAATTTCGAGTCGTCTTTCAGATCGGTCATGTCCTGTTCCTTACCGTTCTTCTTCTCGAATTCTTCCGGGTCTTCGACACCCGCGAGCACTCGATCACCCAGGCGTTTCAATGCGCCGTTGTTTTCCTGACGCAAGTCCACACCGTTGACCTGAGCGAAACTGGCGATCATCGCGAGCGGCGGCAGGGCGTAGTTGTGGTAGGCGAGGGCGCGTTGCTGGCGCTTGAGTTCGTTAGGCAGGAAACCCTGGGCGTCGATCTGATTGGCGCCGACCTTGAATTCCTTCACCGACCAGTCGAACAGGTCACGGCGGTTGGTGGCGATGGACGCTGCCATCACCGACCAGGCGGACCAGTACGAGTGGTTATTGGTTTTTTCCAGCGGCAGGTTGTCCCAGTCGCTGACCACCTGATCAGCCATTTTGCTGAACCAGGCTTCAATCAACTGCGACTCTTGCTGGTGGTTCGCCAACGGATGCGAGTCGGAGAATTTCAGGCGGATATAGGACGATGCCATGCTGCCCAACGCCCATTTGCGCATGGACTTGCCGGTGTGGTTGAAGTCCTTGGACATCAACGCATCGGCCTTGGCCCAGGCGGTCAGCCAATTCAGGGTACATTCCAGCTGTTCCGGACGACCGTCACGCATGTACTGCATCACACGCTTGCTGGTGCCGCGCTCAATCTTGGTGATGTCGGCCGTGGTGTCGCGAAAGGCTTTTTCCGAGGCCTCGTTCAGGGTCGAACGGGCCTTGTCGGAGCCTTCGTATTTGCTACGAAATTGCAGCGAGCCGGTGTACGGCGTCGGTATCGCATCACAGCCTTCGCTCTTGTCGCCGGTTTTGACTTTTTCAATCGGCGCGAAGTACCCCTGTGGCGGGCGCAGTGGCGCGGCGGCCTGGGTGGCTCCGGCGAACATCGCCAGAGTCAGCAGGGACGGCGCGATCAATCTTTTCAAAGTTCGGGTTTGCATGCATGTCATAGAGGTTGCCTCATTGCCCGGCTTGAGCGGTACGCTGCCCAGCGCCAGGGAACACGTTGCGTTTGCAGATTTTCGCTTCGACTTTCTGTGGCGCGGCACCTGCTTCAGGGCCCTGGATTTCGACGGCCAGCAGATTCTGCGAGGCCCAGTCTTCGTCCGTGCGCAACTCAAAGGCGAAACGCCCGTCGGTGTCGGAGGTTTCCGGCTTTTCGATCTTGATGTCCTCGTGGCGGCCGTTCATGTACCAGAGGGTGGCTTGCAGATTTTTCACCGACGGATCGGCGAAGCGGATATCAACCTGGTGACTGCTGTTTTGCAGGTTCAGGTTCTTGCTGTTGACCATCAATTCGTTCTTGCCCGGTTTCAACGTGGTGCTGCCGGTCAGCTGTGCATCCTTTCCTTCGCAACCGTTGTCCAGCAGCGCCATCATCTGGCGGTAGATGGTTTCCTGGTCGAGGCGATAGAGCGGCGAGAATTCCCAGATCAGAATCTTCGGTGGCTTGGTCTGGAACTCTTCGCTGCCCAGGTACTGCAGCATCGAACCTTCCAGGCCACCGCCGGGGAACGCCACGTTGAGAATGTCGGCGCCGATGGCCTCTTCGAGGAAACCGGCGAAGTTGTAGTTCTTGCCGCTGTGGCTGGTGCCGACCAGGGTGATCTCCGGATTTCCGGAATCACTGAACAGATCGCCATCAGCTGCTTCGCCTTTCGGCTCGGTGGTGAACTGATCCATGTACTGGATCGCGTAGCTAGTGCCACAGAGTTGACCAGCCATGTTGTGTAACGTTCCGGTCTTGCCCATGCGACCCGACTTATGGCTCTCGAATTCGCGCTTCGGAATGTCAGCGAACTCAGGCAATTGCTTGATTTTCTCGCCGACGATTTTCGCCGTGCGTTGGGCGCCATACGGCGTCCAGTGTTGGTCGCCGCGGAAGTAGAAGTCGTGTGCGGGCAGGGTGTCGGGCAGGGATTCATTGGTCAGCGGCGACAGGTCAGGCACCACGTAACCCATCTGCTCGAAACGTCCGAGCATGGTCTTGTAGTTTCTCAAGGCCTTGTCGAAATCGAACCTGGCCTTGTCTTCCGGGTTGAGCTTGTTGCGGTTCACCAGACCACGGGTCGGCTGGTAAACGATGACCAGTTCCACGCCTTTGCTCTTGAACGCATCGTGCAGCTCTTTCATGCGTTTGTAGCCGGCGGGTGTGGTGTTGAACTCGGTGCGCAAGTCTTCTTGCGTACGGAACAGCCAATCGCCCTGAGCCTGCACCAGCGTGGTGAAGTTCTGCTGATAGCGCGTGGTGTAGTTCTTCGCGTCGTGGGCTTCAGGGCAGAGATTGCAGCAATCATCGGCCTTGAATGTCGGTGCGCTTGCGCTGGCGGCGTCAGCGGCGCGAACACCGGTGCTGGCCGCGAGAATGCCGGCGGTCAGGGCCGACAGGCTGAGTAATTTGATCAAGTGTGGGTGCATAAAATTATCCTCAGTCCCGCATTTCGGTCTGGCGTTCGACAGGGTCGATCAGCACGGCTTTCTGCTGGCGTACCAGCAGGTCGAGAATTTCATCCTGGCGCTCGCCGAGAATCCCCGAGAAGCTGATGCCGCTGGATTTGGTCGGTGCGAGCATGGACACGCGATACAACTCGACGCTCAGCGGCGAGTCGATGGACAGCGGGCCGCTGCCGTTGCCGGCCAGTTCGCCGCCGACCACGATCAGGGACACCTGGGCATCGAACGGGTCGAGCTTGATGTCACGGTCGGTGTCGGTCAGGTCCTTGATGTGCCCGTAGACACCGGTCAGGCCGTTGGCCATGGACAGGTTTTCGTAGAGGCGGATGTTCACGCTGTTACGAATCCGGATGCCGTGGCGCTTGTTGCTGATCACCTTGTTGCCCCACAGCAGGTTGTCGCCACTCTCGTAGAGGGTGATGCCGTCGGTGTGGTTCTTGTAGATCTCGTTGTAGGCGATCAGGTTGTTGACGCTGTTACGGTCGATCACCAGGCCCGACAACTTGTTGTCGTAGCTGCGGTTGTTGAAGATGAAGCTGTCGTTCACTTCACGGGAAATAATGATCCCGTGCTTCTTCTTGGTCCCGTACACCGTGTTGTCGGCAATGATCAGACCGTGGGAACGGTCATGCGGGTCAATGCCGTAGACGATGTTGTCCTTGTAGGTGTTGCCCTTGACCACAAAGTCGCGGGTTTCGTAGCAGTAGAAGCCGTACCACATGTCCGAGAACTCGGAGTCGATGATCCAGCCGCTCGGTTCAGGGCGCTTGAGTACCTTGGCCATGTTCGGCGTGTATTGGGAAATACTCACGCCGTAGGACTTACTGTTGGCGTAGCCGAAACTGGCGATCTTGCTGTTGGCGATGTAGGTCTGGGTGCCGCCCCAGGACAGCAGGAACGGACGGAATTCCTTCGCTGACTTGAAGGCCGCCGGGCCGTTTGTTTTCTCGCTCCAGCCAGTGATTTTGGTATCACGCACGAACAACTGGCCGTCGTTGACCAGGAACGAACCGCCCTCTTGGGACAGGCGCAATTCCTGGGTCTGCTTGTCGATTTCCAGGATGCCTTTCTCACCCACCACGATCGGCAACTTCGCCAGGAACACACCCGGCGAGGTTTCGCTGAAGTACTGCTTGGGTACTTTCTTGGCCAAATCCTTGAGGTTCATGTAGCCGTCGTCGATGAAAATCGCCTGGGGGATACCGTGCTGACGCACGACCCATTCGGCCATCTTGTTATCGCCGCCAATGAAGTCCTTCAGGGCGTTTTCCTGCATCATCCGGCGCACGCTGATTTTGCCGGGCTTGCTGCGCACGATTTTCGCGGCGATGGCTTCGGCGGTGTAGCCGGAGGTGTCCGGCAGCTTCGGCGCGGCCAGCTCCAGCGGCGCGGTCGGGGCGCTGCTGACGGTGTAGGTCTTGGCCTGTTGCAACCCTTTTGCAATGGTCGCCGGTTGCCCTTTTTGAACGGGCGAGGCCGGCTCCACTGAGGCGAAGGCTGCCGTGCTGGCCAGCAACAATGCGCCGGCCAGCAAGGTCATCGAGCCTCTCTTCGGACTGTTCATGTCAGGAACTCCCTTAGCGGTTCGCATCAGAAGCGCCAGATCACGTCGACAAACGCGCGGTGCATGTACGAGTCGACGCCTTTGCCATACGCATCGCCGGGCTTGAACACACCGCCACGCAAACGCACCAGGGCCGAAGGCTCATCGATCGACTGGCTCAAGGAGGCGGGCAGCAGGCCTTGCTTGAAGTACTTGGTGACGACCACGTCCATTTCCTGGCCGAGGTCTTTGTTGCCATCTTCCAGCGGCAGGGAGGTGCTGGAGAGCACGGCGCCGGTCACGTCGTCGGTGTCGTTCTGGACGGCGTTGATGCCGTTGCTGCCGACCGGCTTGTTGCCGTCGACGCGCCAGAATTTGTGGTAGATCACACTGGCGTCGTATTCGTCGTTGAGCATCCACGAACCGAACAAGGTAGCGCTCTGCATGTTGTTCGTTTCGCCACGGAAGGCCTCGCCGAAACGGTGAACCCGCGAGCGAGTACCGGTGTAGTTCGAGCGGTTGCTTTGCAGGCCGTTCTGTTCGTAATCGGCGCTGGCACGGGCATAGGCTGCACCGACTTGCCATTGCGGGTCTAGGCGCAGACGCACGCCCAGGTCAGTGGCCCAGCCATCGACATCGCCGCTGGTTTTGGCTTGTGCCGGTGCGGTGCCCTCGGCGGTCAGCGGGTTGACCGTGTCGCGGTCGCCACTCATGCCGGTGACGCTGCCCCAGTAATTGACGGTGTTGGTGTTGCGCCAGTTGTAGGCATCGCTGTCGGCGGTGAGGCCGATCCAGCTGATGTCGCCGTTCTCTTTCTTGTCCAGGGAATCGGCGGCAACGCCCGGAGTCGGGTAATCGAGCTTGCCGTCATCGTGAGTGTGGTGACCACGAATGCCGACCCAGTTGCCCGGGTTCCACTGGTACGCCGCATCGGCGTAAGCGTGCAGGCGATCCTTGTCCTTGGGCGCGAGTTCTGTGAGGTCGGTGCGGTACTCGCTGAAGCGTTCGGCAACACCGGCGTTGGCGCGCAACAGGGTGGTGTCGAAGGTCCAGTTCAGGGCTTCGATGTTGGTGTCGCGCCATTGGCCATCGTCATTGCGCAGACGCTGGCGACCGAGCTTGAGAATCTCGCCGGGATACGGCGTAAGGCCGCTGTAGCCGACCCAGAACTCACGCATCGCCAGGTAGTTTTTCTTGCTCTTGCGATCACCGCTGTCGGTGGCCTGGGTGCCGTCGCTGTCGGACTGTTGCAGGGTGTCCGTCTCGATGATGTCGGTGGACGTCACCGCCTGACCCATGGCGTAACCGCTCCACGCGCCGCTCTCGCCATAAATCCATGGACGCAAGTCGAGGCCTACGCCGTTGACGTCGCCGCCGCTCTGCGTACCGAGGTCGGTGTCGTCTTCGGACTGGGCGGTGACTTTCACGTCAAGGCCGTAGTTCTTGCTTTCAGTCAGGGCCGCCAGGGTCGGGCACGACCACAGCAGGGCGAATGACAGGCCGATACCGGCCTTAACGAATGGATTCAACTTCATAGGGATTCCTCGCCGTCTTCTTCTTCCAGGGCATGCAGTTCCAGCGTGTTCTGACTCAAGGCACCACGAACGGCCTGTTCTTGTTTCAACAGGCGTTGGGCCTCGGCGAGCTGGGCAGGCGGCAGTTGGGTTTCGAGTGTTTGCGCAAGCTCGGTGGCTTGCGGGGTGTTCTGGGCCTTGGCCAATTGGCTGAAGACATAAGCGTTAAGTGGGTCGGGCCGGGTGCCCTTGCCTTGGGAGAACAGTTGGGCAATGGCGAAGTCGGCGCTGTTCTGGCCGTTACGCGCAGCCTTGAGCAGGTGGTCCAGCGCTTTCTGCGGATAGACCTTGCCCAGGTAACCGCGACGGTAGATCTGACCGAGGTAGTAATCGGCGGCCACTTCTCTGTCGACGGCTTTCTTGAAGTGTTCTTCGGCGAGCTTCGCGTCGGCCGGCACCATTTTGCCTTCGTAATAGAGCTTGCCCAGCAACAGTTCGGCGCGCGGCTGGTCGGCGGCGCGGCCGTTGTCCAGGTACTTCATCATCGTGTCGACGTCACCCAGTTCCGGGAAGTCGTAGAGCAATTGCGCCAGGCTGACCCAGGAAGCGGGGTAGCCGGGTGCGATGCCTTCGAGCAGCGACTGAGCGGTTTTCTCGTCGGTGGTGCCCAGGGTTGCATCGCCCAATACGCGAGCCACGCTGTCCACCCGCTGGGCGGAAACCACGCCGCGAGCCTGAGCGGCTTGCATTTGCTTGATCAGCTCGGCTTGTTTCTCTGGCTGGGCTTTTTTCTGATAGACCGTGGCCAGTTCGACGTAGCAGATGTCGGTGGTGTTCAACGCGGCTTTGCAGATCGTTTCCACTTCGTCCAGATGCTGGTCGTAAGTGCCCTGGGTGCGATAGAGCAGCACTTGGGCCAGGCCCGCTTCCGGCTTGCCTTCGGCGCGCCATTGGCTGATCTGCTGTTGCGCATTGACGTTCGGGAAACTGTGCGGGTATTGCAGGTACAACATCGCCAGCGGGATCAAGGTGTTGCCTTCGCCCGCGGCAGTGGCTTTCTTCAACAGGCCTTCGGCTTCGTGCTGCTCGGCTTCGGTGGAGCCGGGTTTGGCCACCAGCAGACGACCCAGGCGAGCCTGGGCTCGTGGCGAGACGCTGGCCGCGGCGCGATAAGTCGCCTCGGCTTTCTTGATCTGCGCCGGGTCACGGCTGTCGACCTGGATATCGGCGAGGCCAACCTGTGCTTCGCTGTAGCCCAGGTCTGCCAATTGCTGGTAATTCTGCGCCGCCAGCGTGGTATCACCGCGCTTGAGGGCTTCGTTGGCCAGACGCTGGTCGGGCAGGCCTGCGCAGCCGGCCAGGGCGATTGCCATGGCCAGAGTCAGCGGGACTGGCAGGATTCTGAGTGGGCTAGTCACGGGGCATGTCCTCTTGTTTTTAACGACCGGCGGCCATGGCTTTATCGATCAGCCAGTTCAGGTTCGGACCGCGGTTGGCGTTCACTTCAACCGGGCGACCGGCGAATTTGCTGTCCAGCGGCTCATCAGGCTTGATCTGCACGCGGATGTCGGACGACAGGTCGGCGCTTTTCAGGCTGGTGCTGCTGACGATCGTGCCGGAGCGGGTTTTGTCTTCGCCGGCGATCTGGAAGCTGACCGAGCTGCCTGGCAGCACGTCGCCGAACTGGCGATAGGAGAAGCGCGCTTCAACGTTGGCTTCGCTGTTACGCGGCACCAGTTGGAAGATCACGTCACCCTTGTTGGCGTACTGACCGTCGGCGACCATTTGCTGCGCTACGGTGCAATCGCATGGCGACGTCAGGGTGCCGGTCATTTGCTTGCCGAACAGTTCTTCAACCTTGGCCGGTTGCAATTGATTGTCGTCAAGATGGCCCTTGAGCACATCGAGCATGCTGGTGCTGAAGGTCGCAAGCGGCGCGCCCTTGGCGGCAACGCCGTCGGGTTTGATCAGGCTCTTCACGGTGCCATCGCGCGGCATGGTGATGTTCATGCCCGCTACGCTGACCAGACCGGCCTGGGCGTGGCTGACGAAGTACATGCCGTACACCGACTTGAAGATGAAGCCGAATGCCGTCAGGCCGACGAGAAAGATCGCCAAGCTGAAGGTCACGGCACGCAGACGACCGAACGGGGTCATGCCGTGGCCGCCATCCTTGTTCTTGCGCGCCTTGGTGAAGTTGTCGCGTTGCAGGGTGGCCAGCACTTCACCCATGGTGACGATGTCGCCGGCCAGGTGAGAAGTGATCAGGTGGCGCAGGGTGGAAATGTCCTGGGATTCGAGGTTCTGGAACTGGCAACCGGTACGACCGGTTTCGCGGTCGTGGGAGCGCACCAGTAACTCGACGTCCATGGCCAGGCCAAGGTTATCGATGACGAACTGCAAACGCGCCTTGTACACGTCGCCGATCTTCAGTGGCAGCTGACCGGCGTTGAACGCCAGGCCGCCAGCGGAGAGGTCGATGACCCGAGCTTCTACCGGGGTCCGGTCAGGACCGAAGAAGCGCAGCTTGGCCGGGATTTTTACCCGGGCATGCTGGCGCTGGGCTTCTGATTCATGCACTACGTTGGCGTTGACGGCGGTATTCATATGGACGATTTCCTAGTTAATTCAGGCAAGTTCGGTCAGACCATCATCAGCAGCACAGCAACAAAAATGCTGCCGGCGGAGAAGGTCATGGTCCGAGACGACCAAGTGTTGAACCAACCTTGAAAGCTGGCGAGATCACGGGTCAGGGAAGTGGGCTGGCGACTCCAGGACTGTCGGTCGAGGCGGAAGAACACGTAGATTTTCACCAGCGCGCCGACGATCTGGTTGTAATAGAGAATCGCAGGGTAGGCCGGGCCGATCGTGTGACCGGACAAAGACAGCAGCACGGTCAGGATCAGGCGGGTAATGCCGATCCACAGCAGGTAAACCAGGATGAACGCGGCGCCGTACTTGACGGTGGCGATGAGCGCGACGGTCAGGCCCAGCAGCGACGTCCACATCGACACACGCTGGTCGAACAGCACCACCGAAGTGAACAGGCCGAGACGTTTCATCCCCAGGCCCAGGGCGCGGGAGTTCTGCCGCAGGTTGTTGCCGTACCAGCGGAACATCAGTTTGCGACTGGCCTTGATGAAGCTTTTTTCCGGCGGGTGTTCCACGGTGTGAATGGCGGCGTCCGGCACATAAAACGTGTCGTAGCCCAGGCGCATCAAGCTGAACCAGCTCGACTTGTCATCACCGGTAAGGAACTTGAAGCGACCCAGGCGCCAGTGTTGCAGCGAGTCGCTTTCCACGTCGGCGATGAAGTCCGGGTTGGTCACCACAGTGGCGCGGAATACCGACATCCGCCCGGTCATGGTCAGCACGCGCTTGGACAGGGCCATCGAGCACATGTTGATGTGACGCTGGGCGAAGCGCAGTTTGTGCCACTCGCTCATGATGTAGCCGCCGCGCACTTCGCAGAACTCGTTGGTGGTCAGGCCGCCGACATTGCCGAACAGCTGGAACCACGGCACGGTCTTGAGCACGACGCCTTCGGCAAGCACGGTGTCGCCATCGATCACCGCAACCACTGCGCGGTCGTCCGGCAGGTGGCGGGAGATGGCGCGGAAACCGTAGGCCAGGCCATCGCGCTTGCCGGTGCCGGGAATGCGTACGAAGTCGAGCTTGACGCGAGCCGGTGGATTCATTTTGGCCCAAAGGCTTTTCACCAGCTTCTCATCGGACATTTCCACGATGGAGCAGACCATGGTGGTCGGCAGGCCGCAGTCGATCGCTTCGCGAATCACCGAGGCGTAGACCTGGGCGGTGGTCAGCGCGTCGATACGGAAACTGGTGACCATCAGAAACACATGGGACGGGTCTGCCGATTTACCCAGCTTGCGCACTTTGCGCCGCAGGTGCGGGTAGACCACGTACAGAAACAGCATGCCGCGCAGAAAGTGCGTAGCACCCATCGAGTAGCGCCAGATGCCGACGATACCGATCAGGAAGATGAAGTCCTTCGACTCGGAGTCGAACGTGGACGCAGGCAACGCCATGGCGATGCCCATCAATAAACTTAGGTAAAACAGCCAACCGGCGACCTGAAGTAGGCCGTGCTTTAGCCTGTGCATAATCTGCATCCGTCTCTATCTCGGGCGAGCCTGTGGGGTGGCCCGATGGGGTTAAGGCAGGCGAAAAAGCCAAGTCGATCTCATCAGACCTGCAGGAGCGAGGCTTGCCCGCGAAGGCGGCGTACCTGACACATCATGTCGCCTGGTTCGCCGGCAAGCCTGGCTCCTACGAGGAGGGTGTGTTACCAGCAGATGCCTTCAGTGCGGCCACTCACGTCGGTGGCTTTGGACATGAAGCCGACCAGGTCGATCACTTGCTTGCCGTGTGGAGCGTTCTGCGCCAGGGCGCGGAACTTCTCGTCACGGTTGCCGAGGATGATCACGTCGGAGTTATTGATCACGTCGTCGAAGTCAGCGTTGAGCAAGGACGAGACGTGAGGGATCTTCGACTCGATGTAATCCTTGTTCGCACCGTGGACACGGGCGTATTCGACGTTGGTGTCGTAGATGCTCAGGTCGTAACCCTTGCCGATCAGCATTTCCGCCAGATCAACCAGCGGGCTTTCGCGCAGGTCATCAGTACCGGCCTTGAAGCTCAGGCCCAGCAGGGCGACTTTGCGTTTGCCGTGGCTGGTGACGATGTCGAAAGCGTTCTGCACCTGGGACTCGTTACTGCGCATCAGCGAGTTGAGCAGCGGTGCTTCCACGTCCAGGGAGCCGGCGCGGTAGGTCAGGGCGCGAACGTCCTTCGGCAGGCAAGAACCACCGAATGCAAAGCCTGGACGCATGTAGTACTGGGACAGGTTCAGCGTCTTGTCCTGGCAGACCACTTCCATCACTTCGCGACCATCGACGCCGACAGCCTTGGCGATGTTGCCGATCTCGTTGGCGAAGGTCACCTTGGTGGCGTGCCACACGTTGCAGGTGTACTTGATCATCTCGGCCACTGCGATGTCCTTGCGGATGATCGGAGCGTCGAGTTCTTCGTACAGCGATTGCAGTACGTCGCCCGAAGCCTTGTCGAACTCGCCGATGACGGTCATTGGCGGCAGGTCGTAGTCGGCGATCGCGGTGCTTTCACGCAGGAACTCAGGGTTCACTGCAACGCCGAAGTCGACGCCGGCTTTTTTGCCGGAGCAGTCTTCGAGGATCGGGATCACTACGTTTGCCACAGTGCCTGGCAGGACGGTGCTACGAACCACGATGGTGTGACGAGTGGTCTTGTCACGCAGGACAAAACCGATCTCGCGGCACACGGCTTCGATGTAGTTCAGTTCCAGGTCGCCGTTCTTCTTGCTCGGCGTGCCGACGCAGATCATCGACAGGTCGGTATCGCGAATCGCCTCGGCGAAGTTGGTCGTGCCGCGCAATTTGCCCGTCTCGATACCCTTCTGCAGAAGCTCGCCCAGACCCGGTTCAACGATCGGCGATTTACCGGCGTTGATCATATCGATTTTGTCTTTGGCAACATCGACGCCAACGACGTCATGGCCCCGTGCAGACAGGCAACCGGCACATACTGCGCCGACGTAACCCAAACCAAATATGCTGATGCGCATCGCAATTACCTCTGTGTTTATCAAGCCATTACATGGCCGGAGTTAATGGTGTTCAGCGGTGGTAGTGCACTCGGAAGTGCGCCTTAAAGGCGTCACAATGCCGCGTGCAGGCATATAAGTTCCGAGTGTCTAAATAAGTGCACTCAAAATGTGCGCAACTAGGCTTTTATTATTATGGCGTGCCCTGTTATGCAGCTGATCTTCTAATCAGAAGACATTCGTGCAAAGGTCTTGCGCGCTCAATGCCAGGCCAGAAGCCCGTAAATCAAGCGGTTGGGTGCTCAGGTGAGCACGTTTATAGGGGCGCGGCCTTGGCCTTGTAGGGGATATTTATGAGGTTTATCTCCTGTCCTTCATGTGTTGCCCAAATCAGGGATCAGTAAGCAGAAGTTAATGTGACAACTTTGCTATGTGGATCTCTTCTCTGCGTAAGTTATCTCGTACAAGCTCAGAGAGAATGGTTACCGGTGGTATGAGCGACGCATCTGGACATAGTTCCTGTCCGCCCATCGCGAATCCTGAAATTTCCTGAAATATTGAAAAAGATGGCACTGCTTTCATATTGATAGCAACACCTGTTTCGCCCTTGATACATAGGGTTATTATCGGATTAGATAGTTATTTGCCACTACCGATAAAAAAATTTGGTGCCACTACTGAAAAAAATCAGCGAAGTCGAGTGAAACTAAAGTTAGGAAATCGAGTGATTGGTTTTTGACGTCAGCAAAGTGACGAATGGAGCGGGGAATTGTTGGACTACAGGCGTGGCGCACGACCTTTAATGAGGCGTGCGCCAACCGGCTGTTTACTCGGATGCGTGATCGCGCAGGAACACCAGATTGTCCGGTTTGGAATGCTCGGCGCTGTAGCGATAGCCTTGTACATCGAACTGCTTGAGGGCTTGCGGGTCGTTGATGCGCTCTTCTATGACGAAGCGACTCATCATGCCGCGGGCCTTTTTCGCGTAGAAACTGATGATCTTGTACTGACCGTTCTTCAAGTCCTTGAATTCGGTATTGATGATGCGCGCATTCAGGGCATTGCGTTTGACTGCCGAGAAGTACTCGTTGGAGGCCAGGTTCAGCAGCACGTCATCGCCTTGATCGGCCAGTGCCTCGTTCAGCCATTCGCTGATCCGTGTGCCCCAGAAGGCATACAAATCCTTGCCACGGGCATTCGCCAGTTTGGTGCCCATCTCCAGTCGATACGGCTGCATCAGGTCCAGTGGGCGCAGCAGGCCATACAGGCCGGACAACATGCGCAAGTGCTGCTGGGCGTAATCGAAATCGGCCTCGCTGAAGGTTTGAGCATTCAACCCGGTGTAAACGTCGCCCTTGAAGGCGAGCAGTGCCTGCTTGGCATTTTCCGGAGTGAAGGCGGGTGTCCAGCTGCCGAAACGCGCGGCGTTGAGCCCGCCGATCTTGTCGGAGACGTGCATCAACTCGCTGATCTGCGCTGGGGCCAGTTCGCGCAATTGCAGGATCAGCTCCTGGGAATGGTCGAGGTATTGTGGCTGGGTGAAGCGCTGGGTCGCCGGCGGTGTTTCGTAATCGAGGGTCTTGGCGGGGGAAATCACCATCAGCATGAAGTCGTCTCCTTTAATCGTGGGGCGATTCTAGGGGGTTGTCCTTGTTGACTCCAGCTATCAAGTCCATAGGTGATGATCGGTGGAGCGAGGTTTGATCGTTCCCACGCAGAGCGTGGGAACGATCATGTCAGTCGGATCAGCTATAGTGCCGCGCGGGTTTTGTTATGGAGACATCCCATTGCGTATCGTTTTTCTATTCTCGGCCTGGCTGTTGAGCTTCGGTGCCATGGCGGCGCCGGGCGATGTGGCAACGCTTGATCGCAGCACCTGGCCTGAACAGCTCAGCAGCCCAACCCTGTTCGATGTGGCATCACGGGCCGAAATCCTGATGTTTTCTCGCGTCCTGCTGGCCAGCGAATCCCTGGATGAAGCGAGCCTGGCCCAGCGCCTGGGGTTGCGCACAATCAATCTGGAATCGATCAACAACCTGCGCCAGCGCATGTGGCAGCGCCTGCTGAGCAACTACAACAACGCCCAGCAGAGCTGCGATCAGGATGCTTCCTTCTGTTTCCTGGTCGAGGACATGGATACCCTGCGCCAGCAAGCCGCCAAGTTTCAGGTCAGCGATGAGAGCTACTACATAAAGTGGGCCGAACCGAGCCGACTGTTCCACGCCCAGTACCTGGACGAGCAATTGCGCAAGGCCGCGCTGTTTCCGCAAACCAGCAGCGAAGTCGATCGTTTTGGCGACTATGAGCGTAACGGCGATCAGATGCATGACCGGCTGTTTCTGCTGACCTTCGACAGTGCCGCCAATACCGCGCCGGATAACACCGCCTGGGCCGCGGAATACCTGCGCAAATCGAACATGAGTGGCACGTTCTTCGTTCTCGGCAAGGACATCCAGGCCCGTCTGGCCGATCGTTCGGTAGCCAGCCTGCAAGCGACGTACTCGAAGCAGTGCATTGGCGCGCAAGGCTGGGAGTTTCGCTCCCACAGCCACTGGCAGGACTGGCAGGACTCGGTGCGACGCAGCGTCGAACTGGTCAAAAGCAAACTGCCCGAGAACTACGTGCCATTGTTTCGCCCGCCCGATGGTCAGCGTCGGTCTGACGCTGAAGGATTCTTCAAGTCCCAGGGCTTGCAGGTGGCGCTGTGGGATATCGATGCCCAGGACGGTGCCGGCAAGCTGAAAGCCAATCAGAGCGCGCAACGGGTGTTGAGCCTGATGTTGTTGTGGCGCCACGGGGTGATCAACTTCAACGTGAAGCAGGATGCGCTGAAAACGGCGATGCCCTGGCTCATCACGCAAACGGCGCAAAGTGGAATCGGCTGGGAAGACTGTCAGGACGCGTTTCGCTGAAAACGACGAAAGGCCGTAAACATTGGGGAAAGGGTGATTTTGGACGAGAATTCGGTGCAGGCGGACTTCCGACTTTAACGGGGTGATGGCCATCCGCCTAGTGCTATTGGTCACTCTGAAAAATAAACTTCAAAAAAACGTCAAAGTACTTTTTTCTGTCATGGGTTTTGGAGTATTACGAAGACAGACCGCCGAAACCTGCAGACAGGTGGCGTCTTCCAAGACCCCCATTTGTGTGCAATTCACTTGAGTCCTCGCAGGTGAATTCGGTGGCCACTTCGAGGCGCAGCACTGTCACGGTATTGCGTCGACTGGCTCCCACAAAGGTGACCGAGTATGGATGATCACGGACGTAGCTTTTCCTCCAACCAGCCAATCCTTTATGTACTCGATACCAACGTATTGATTCACGATCCAAACGCCCTGCTTAATTTCGAAGAACACCACGTCGCCATCCCGATGACCGTGCTTGAGGAACTCGACAAGCTCAAGAGCGGGCATCACAGCGTGGCTGCGGAATGCCGTCAGGCGATTCGCCTGATCGACAAGACCCTGGGCGATGCCAGTCCTGAAGACGTCGAGCTCGGCGTCCCGATCCAGCGCGGCAAAAGCGGACCGAAGGGTTTGCTGTCAATTCTGATGAGCAAGCGAGCAGAACCGAACCTCATTCTGCCCGAGCACCTGAACGACAACATCATCATCAACCAGTTGATCGACCTGCACGCACGGGAACCGGAACTGCCTGTGGTGCTGGTCACCAAAGACATCAACATGCGCCTCAAGGCCCGGGCTTGCGGGATCGCGGCCGAGGACTACAGCACCGACCAACTGGTCGACGACGTGTCGCTGCTGCCCAACGGTTATCACAACATGACCGGCTCCTTCTGGGACCGGGTAAGGAATGTCGATACCCGTCAGGACCATGGCCGCACCTGGCACCAGGTTCAGTTGATCGACAACCTGCCGGCGGTACACGTCAACGAGTTCATCATCGATGAACAGGGCTTTGTCGGCTGGATCAAGGAGATCGAGGAAGACAAGCTGCTGATTCTCGACCTGCATCAGGAACCCCTGTTGCACCAGGAAGCCTGGGGCCTGAAACCGCGTGACATCTATCAAAGCCTGGCGCTGTACGCCTTGCTCGACCCGGATATCCACCTGGTCAACCTGACCGGGGCAGCCGGTTCCGGTAAAACCATCCTCGCACTGGCGGCGGCGATCGAGCAGACCATGGTCAGCAAACGCTATCGCCGGATCATCGCGACCCGAAGCGTGCAGGGCCTGGACCAGGAGATCGGTTTCCTGCCCGGCACTGAAGCGGAAAAAATGGAGCCTTGGCTGGGCGCCATCACCGACAACCTCGAAGCCTTGCACATGGATGACGAAAACACCCATGGCAGTGTCGATTACATCCTCAGCAAAGTGCCGTTGCAGTTCAAATCCCTCAACTACATTCGAGGCCGCAGCTTCCAGCAGAGTCTGATCCTGATCGATGAATGCCAGAACCTCACGCCGCACCAGATGAAAACCATCATCACCCGTGCCGGCGCCGGTTCCAAAGTGGTGTGCCTGGGTAACCTGGCGCAGATCGACACCCCTTACCTGTCCGCGACCAGTTCCGGGCTGACGTACCTGACCGAGCGCTTCAAGGATTTCCCCAACGGTGTGCACATCACCCTGCAAGGGGTGCCTCGTTCGATTCTGGCCGAATACGCCGAATCGCATTTGTAAACCCTCCACAAGAATCGGGCGACCCCAAAGTCGCCCGATTTTTTATGCCCAACACTAATCCAATGTGGGAGCGGGCTTGCTCGCGAAAGCGGTGTGTCAGCCACATTAATATTGACTGAAACGACGCTTTCGCGAGCAAGCCCGCTCCCACAAGGGGTGATGTGGTGGTCTGATAATCAAACGTGCGGAATTTTGACCCACAGGTTTACAATCGGGGCTCCTGATCAGGAGTATCCCTGTGCTGACTCATCTCGATTCCCAAGGTCGCGCCAATATGGTCGACGTCACTGAAAAAGCCATGACGTTCCGTGAAGCAACGGCCCAGGCGCTGGTGCGCATGCTGCCCGAAACCCTGCAGATGATCGTCAGCGGCGGTCACCCCAAGGGTGATGTGTTCGCCGTGGCGCGTATCGCCGGCATTCAGGCGGCGAAGAAAACCAGCGATCTGATCCCCCTGTGCCATCCGCTGCTGCTCACCGGCGTCAAGGTCGAGCTCAGTGCCGAAGGCGACGACACCGTGCGCATCGTCGCGTGCTGCAAGTTGTCCGGGCAGACCGGCGTCGAGATGGAAGCCCTCACCGCCGCCAGCGTCGCGGCGCTGACTATCTATGACATGTGCAAAGCGGTGGATCGCGGCATGACCATCGAAAGCGTGCGGCTGCTGGAGAAGCTCGGCGGCAAGAGCGGCCATTTCCAGGCGGATCAGCCATGAACGTCACCGTGAAGTTTTTTGCCCGTTACCGTGAGGCGCTCGGCGTGGACTCGGTGAAGGTTGAAGGTGATTTCGCCACGGTCGACGATGTGCGTGCGCTGCTGGCCCGGCGTGACGGTGCCGAAGTGTTGAGCGAGCAAAACCTGATGTGCGCCCGCAACGAAGACCTGTGCCAGCTCGATGAGCCGGTGAGCGATGGCGATGAAGTGGCCTTTTTTCCGACCGTGACCGGAGGCTGAGCCATGGCGATTCGCGTGCAATCCACGGCGTTCGATCCGGGTGCCGAAGTCAATGCCATGCACGCCGCCAATGTGGGCGTTGGGGCGGTGGTGAGTTTTGTCGGCTATGTTCGCGACTTCAATGACGGACTCGACGTCGCCGGGATGTTCCTTGAGCACTACCCGGGCATGACCGAAAAAGCCCTCGCCAGGATTGCCACAGAAGCCGAGCAGCGCTGGCCGCTGCTCAAGCTTGAAGTGCTGCATCGCATCGGTGCCCTGGAACCGGGTGAGCCGATCGTCTTCGTCGGCGCCGCCAGCGCCCACCGCCAGGCCGCGTTCGATGCCTGCGCCTTTGTCATGGACTACCTGAAAACCCGCGCACCATTCTGGAAGAAAGAAAACACCCCTGACGGCGCGCGCTGGGTTGAAGGGCGTGACAGCGATCATGCGGCGGCGGATCGCTGGAAGCAGTAAGCAGCCAGTTGGTTCTTCATTGACTGTCAGTACGCCTTCGCGAGCAGACTCGCTCCTACACAAATGCTGTGTACGACATAGATTCCCTGTGGGAGCGAGCCTGCTCGCGAAGAGGCCATCAGCAACACCAAAACACCCAAGACCTCACCGCCCGACCACTGGCCCACACATCCTCGATCGCCCTGATTGACGGTTTATACATAAAAGTCCAGTATGGATTTATAAGTACAAAAAAGCGCTTCCCCCGTTTCTGCTCTTTCTTCTGTCTTGCCAAACCAACAACAACCCGCGAGAGAACGAATATGAAGAAATTCCCCCTCATCACCGGTCTGGCTCTGAGCCTGTTGGCGTGCAGTTCCCTGTTCGCCGCCGATAAAACCCTGCGCATCGGCATCGAAGCGGCTTATCCGCCGTTCGCCTCCAAAACCGAGAAAGGTGAGATTGTCGGGTTCGACTACGACATCGGCAACGCCCTGTGCGCACAGATGAAGGCCAAGTGTGTCTGGGTCGAAGGTGAGTTCGACGGTCTGATTCCTTCCCTTAAAGTGAAGAAAATCGACATGGCGCTGTCGTCCATGACCATCAACGAAGACCGCAAGAAGTCGGTGGATTTCACCCACAAGTATTACTTCACCTCATCGCGTCTGGTGATGAAGGAAGGCGCGGTAGTGGATGATCAGTACGCCAGCCTCAAGGGCAAGACGATTGGCGTGCAGCGCGCAACCACCACTGACCGTTACGCCACCGAGGTTTTTGAGCCGAAGGGTATCAACGTCAAGCGTTACAGCAACAACGAAGAGATCTACATGGATCTGGCGGCCGGTCGCCTCGATGCCATTTTTGCCGACACCATCCCGCTGAATGACTTCCTGACGATGCCGCGTGGCAAGGGTTATGCCTTTGTCGGGCCGGAGCTCAAGGATCCTAAGTACGTGGGCGAGGGCGCCGGGATCGCGGTGCGTAAGGGCAACACCGAGTTGGTCTCCGAGCTGAACACGGCCATCGACGGTATTCGCGCCAGTGGCGAATACCAGAAGATTTCGGATAAGTACTTCAAGTCCGATATCTACGGCGACTGATCAATCCCATCGCCAGCAGGCTGGCTCCCACAGTTGATAGCGTTCCAGAGTGGGCCAGCCTGTGAATGCATTCCAAAGTGGGAGCCAGCCTGCTGGCGATGCGGTCGCGGGATCATGCAAATCTCTGGAAATAGCCCGAATTTAATCCCTTCTTAACCGGCTCGTCGTCTATTCCCCGATACCCCGCTGCGCGCGCCAGGCTCTCAAAGGTCAGGGCCAGCGTGTAGACTTCCGGCAATCGATATTCAGAAGGGAAACGCAATGAGCGAGGAAACGATGCGGTTGGGCCGTGAACGGCGCTATCTGGTGTTGCTGGGCATCATCTGCCTGGGGCTGATCGGTGGGGCGCTGTACATGCAAATTGTGCTGGGCGAAGCGCCATGCCCGCTGTGCATCCTGCAACGTTATGCGTTGCTGCTGATCGCGCTCTTCGCGTTCATCGGCGCGGCCATGCGCACCCGACGCAGCATCACGGTTTTTGAAACCCTGGTGGTGATCTGCGCCCTGGCAGGCGTCGGGGTGGCCGGGCATCACGTCTATACCCAGTTCTATCCGGCGGTCAGCTGTGGCATCGATGTACTGCAACCGATCGTCGACGGTTTGCCACTGGCGAAGATCTTCCCGCTGGGCTTTCAGGTCGACGGCTTCTGCTCCACGCCGTACCCGCCGATCCTCGGTCTGTCGCTTGCCCAATGGGCGTTGCTGGCCTTTGTGCTGATCGTGGTGCTGGTGCCGCTGCTCACTTCGCGTAACCGCAAAGCCCTGCGCTGAGGTTATCCGCCGCACCGCTGCCGACAAAAAAAACGCCCCGGCCCTCGTTGAGGAGGCCGGGGCGTTTTGCATTTCAGGGCGCGGGTGAAATGACCTTGATGCGCGACAAGTCTGGGTGTGGCATGTGTGCGACATGTTGTCACAGCGCGAGTGTCGCAAGGCATTTCCAGGCGCCGAATTGGTACACGGTCGCGCAACAAAATTGGCCTTTTCAAACGTCGGGCAACTTCATCCGCAAAAATCCGGAACAGGCAGTTTTAACAGGGCCTGGCGAATTGGCGAAGCCCTTGTCACATGGGGGCTTTGGCTGGGTCGAAGGTGGGCGCAGAGCCTTCGATACTGTCTGAACTGCCTGAGGTAGACCTACAATTTTTGGTGTTTTTGTTGAGAATGAATTTCGATACCATGGCGCGCTTTTGCAAATACCGTTAATGATTGTTGCTGGAATGGATAAAAATTATTTCGGGATGAGACATGGTTTATAAAACGTTACATATCTACAATCGCCCGCACTGAATTCCCGGCACTGCTCATCCCTGAGCAGGAATAGGGCGTCGAGAGGCTCTTAGGCTTCATGCGACTCCCAGGTGTCGGCGCCTTCCAATTATCCGCACCAAATGGAATTGGTCTGTAACAAGGCCTTTGACCACGAATTCGAATAAGAACTCAACGCTGGCCCAGGATTTGTCGAACAGCGTCTGACGCGCGACGGGCAGCCACTTATTCAATCCAAGAAAAATGCCAACCCTTGGCAGGGTGAAGTGTTGGCGATCAAAACCCAACTGCATTGCGCAAGCTGCTTTAGAGGTCGTGAGATGAGTAAAAACAGGTACCCCAGACTACTAGGCTTATTGCCGCTGATCGGCACGTTGTTGCTGTCAGGCTGCAACATGACCTTGCTCGATCCCAAGGGCCAGGTCGGCCTGGACGAGCGAAACCTGATCATCACCGCAACGCTGCTGATGCTGTTGGTCGTGGTTCCGGTCATCGTCATGACCTTCCTGTTCGCCTGGAAATACCGCGCGTCCAACACCGACGCCGTCTACACGCCGAAATGGTCGCACTCCACCAAGATCGAAATCGCGGTATGGGCTGTTCCAGTGCTGATCATCATTGCCCTGGGCTACGTCACCTACAAGTCGACCCACGCGCTGGACCCTTACAAGCCGCTGGAATCCGACGTCAAGCCGATCACCATTGAAGTGGTCGCGCTGGACTGGAAGTGGATGTTCATCTATCCGGAGCAAGGCATCGCCACCGTCAACAAGATCGTGTTCCCGGCGCATACCCCGATCAACTTCAAGGTGACTTCGGACTCCGTGATGAACTCGTTCTTCATCCCGGCGCTGGGCGGCCAGATCTACGCGATGGCCGGCATGCAGACCAAACTGCACCTGATCGCCAACCAGAACGCTGAAATGGACGGTATCTCCGCCAACTACAGCGGCGCTGGTTTCACCGGCATGAAATTCAAAGCTATCGCCACCTCTCAGGAAGATTTCGACGCCTGGGTCAGCGAAGTCAAAAAGGCACCTAAACAGCTTGAACAAGCTGAATACGCAGCCCTGTCCAAGCAAAGCCAGAACAACCCAGTCGAGCTCTACTCCTCGGTCACGCCGAACCTGTTCCAGATCATCGTCGACAAGTACGAAGGCATGAAACCGGGCAAGCCGATGCACCACGAGAAGAAAGAGCACGAAATGGCCGCCATGGAAGGGATGGACATGAGTTCGCATTCAGCTGCCGGGGCAGAGGAGTAAACGATGTTTGGTAAATTAAGTTGGGAAGCGGTCCCGTTCCACGAACCGATCGTGATGATTACCATCGCCATGATCGCGCTCGGTGGTCTGGCGCTGTTCGCTGCAATCACCTACTTCAAGAAGTGGACGTATTTGTGGACCGAGTGGCTGACCTCGGTCGACCACAAGAAAATCGGCGTGATGTACATCATCGTTGCCATGGTCATGCTGCTGCGCGGTTTTGCCGACGCCATCATGATGCGTACCCAGTTGGCCATGGCCACCGAGGGTTCGCCTGGCTACCTGCCGCCTGAACACTATGACCAGATCTTCACCGCTCACGGTGTGATCATGATCATCTTCATGGCGATGCCATTCTTCACCGGCCTGATGAACCTTGCAGTGCCGCTGCAGATCGGCGCGCGTGACGTTGCCTATCCGTTCCTGAACTCCCTGAGTTTCTGGCTGCTGGTTTCCGGCGTGGTGCTGATCAACCTGTCCCTGGGCGTCGGCGAATTCGCCAAGACCGGCTGGGTTGCCTATCCGCCGCTGTCGGGCCTGCAATACAGCCCTGGCGTGGGGATGGATTACTACATCTGGGCGCTACAGCTATCCGGGTTGGGTACGACGCTGACGGGGGTCAACTTCCTGGCCACCGTGCTGAAAATGCGTACACCGGGCATGAAGCTGATGGACATGCCGATCTTCACCTGGACCTGCACCTGGGCCAACGTCCTGATCGTGGCCTCGTTCCCGATCCTGACCGCTACCCTGGCACTGCTGACGCTTGACCGTTACATGGATTTCCACATTTTCACCAATGAACTTGGTGGCAATCCGATGATGTACGTCAACCTGTTCTGGGCCTGGGGTCACCCCGAGGTTTACATCCTGATTCTGCCGGCATTCGGGATTTTCTCCGAAGTCATCTCGACCTTCACCGGCAAGCGTCTGTTCGGCCACCACTCGATGGTCTACGCATCGGGCGCGATCTCGATCCTGGGCTTCATGGTCTGGCTGCACCACTTCTTCACCATGGGTTCGGGTGCCAGCGTCAACGCCTTCTTCGGTCTGGCGACGATGCTGATTTCGATCCCGACGGGGGTGAAGCTATTCAACTGGCTGTTCACCATTTACCAAGGGCGTCTGCGTTTCACCAGCCAGGTTCTGTGGACCCTGGGCTTCATGGTGACCTTCGCCATCGGCGGCATGACCGGCGTACTGTTGGCCATTCCGGGTGCGGACTTCGTCCTGCACAACAGCCTGTTCGTGATCGCTCACTTCCACAACGTGATCATCGGCGGCGCGGTATTCGGCTACATCGCAGGCTTCGGCTTCTACTTCCCTAAAGCGTTCGGCTTCAAGCTGCACGAAGGTTGGGGCAAGGCAGCGTTCTGGTTCTGGATCTCGGGCTTCTTCGTCGCGTTCATGCCGCTCTATGCACTGGGCTTCATGGGCATGACCCGTCGTCTGAACGCCACCACCAACCCTGAGTGGGTGCCGTACCTGTACGTCGCCATGTTCGGTGCGGTGATGATCGCGGTCGGTATCGCCTGCCAGCTGATTCAGCTGTACGTCAGCGTGCGTGATCGCAACAAGCCGGAAAACATGTGCGAACACGGTGACCCGTGGAATGCCCACACGCTGGAATGGTCGACCTCGTCGCCGCCACCGTTCTACAACTTCGCCGTGCTGCCAAAAGCGGAAACCATCGACCCGTTCACCGAAGCCAAGGAAAACGGCACCGCGTACAAGGCTCCGGCCAGGTACGAACCGATCCACATGCCAAACAACACCGCGACCGGTGTGGTCATGGGTGCTCTGTTGACCGTGTTCGGTTTCGCAATGATCTGGCACATCTGGTGGTTGGCCATCGTTGGCCTGGTTGGCACCGTGGTGTATTTCGTGATCCACGCTGCCCGTGATGATCAAGGCTACATGGTGCCGGTCGACGTGATCGAGCGCATCGAAGCCGAGCAGCACAAGCGTCTGGTAGCGGCCGGGAAAGTTCCAGCCACCGCCACCCGTGTTGAAACCTCGTTGGAACAGGCTTAAACCATGTCGAACTTAGTGACCACTGCTGGACACGCCCATGGCACGGACCATGGGCACGACGACCATCACCACGACTCGGGCGAGATGACCGTATTCGGTTTCTGGCTCTACCTGATGACCGACTGCATCCTGTTTGCGTCGATCTTCGCAGCGTACGCGGTACTGGTTAACAACGTAGCGGGTGGCCCGTCGGGCCACGACATCTTCGAACTGCCGTACGTACTGGGCGAAACCGCTCTGCTGCTGTTCAGTTCGATCACCTACGGCTTCGCCATGCTGGCGTTGTTCAAAGGCAAGAAGAACCAGGTCCTGGGCTGGCTGGGCATGACCTTCCTGTTCGGCGCCGGCTTCATCGGCATGGAGATCAACGAGTTTCACGTACTGATTTCCGAGGGCTTCGGTCCTAGCCGCAGCGGCTTCCTGTCCGGGTTCTTCACCCTGGTCGGCACCCACGGTCTGCACGTGACCAGCGGTCTGATCTGGATGGCGATCATGATGTACCAGGTGCAGAAAAACGGCCTGACGGCGACCAACAAGACCCGTCTGAGCTGCCTGAGTCTGTTCTGGCACTTCCTGGACGTGGTGTGGATCTGCGTATTCACCGTTGTTTATCTGATGGGGACTATGTAAATGGCTAACGCACACTCCCACGATGGCCACGACGCCGGCCACGGCAGCGTCAAGTCCTACGCGATCGGTTTCATTCTGTCGGTGATCCTGACCGTCATTCCTTTCGGCCTGGTGATGTACCCGTCGCTGCCCAAAGCAATGACCCTGTGGATCGTACTGGCCTTCGCAGTCATCCAGGTGCTGGTGCACCTGGTGTACTTCCTTCACCTGGACCGTTCGGCCGCGCAGCGTAACAACGTGATTGCGTTTGTTTTCGCCGCGATCGTGATTGTCCTGCTCGTTGGCCTGTCGCTGTGGATCATGTTCAGCATCCACACCAACATGATGGCGCACTGAGGAAAGTCCGGATGTCCTTTAAGCACTTTATCCAAATCACCAAACCGGGGATCATTTTCGGTAACGTGCTTTCTGTGGCAGGCGGATTTTTCCTGGCCTCGAAAGGGCATGTCGATCTGGCCATTTTCCTGGCCGCGATGATCGGCACGTCGCTGGTGGTGGCTTCCGGTTGCGTGTTCAACAACTGCATCGACCGCGACATCGACCTTAAGATGGAACGCACCAAAAACCGGGCGCTGGTCCAGGGCTTGATCTCCCTGAAACTGGCCCTGGCTTTTGCGACCGTCCTGGGTGTTTTCGGCGTTGCACTGTTGTACACAGTGGCCAACCCGTTGGCCGCGTTGTTCGCGGTGATCGGCTTTGTCATCTACGTCGGCTTCTACAGCCTGTACCTCAAGCGCAAGTCGGTTCACGGCACGCTGGTGGGCAGTCTGTCGGGCGCCATGCCGCCGGTGATTGGCTACGTGGCTGTGACGAACAGCTTCGACATGGCCGCGCTGACGTTGCTGGTGATGTTCAGCCTGTGGCAGATGCCGCATTCCTACGCCATCGCGATCTTCCGCTTCAACGATTACCTGGCCGCATCGATTCCGGTGTTGCCGGTGAAGCGCGGGATTCAAGTGGCGAAGAAGCACATCCTGCTCTACATCCTGGCGTTCCTCGTGGCGACCTTGATGCTGACCTTCAGCGGCTACGCCGGCATGAGCTACCTCGCCGTCGCCGCGGCGATGGGCATGTACTGGTTGTACATGGCTTGGACCGGCTACAAGGCAGTGGATGACACGGTCTGGGCACGCAAGCTGTTCGTGTTCTCGATCTTCACCATTACCGCGTTGAGCGTGATGATGTCGCTGGACTTCAAAGTGCCGGGTGAGCTGTTGCTGACTTACGCGCCTTAAGGTTCAGACTCTGCACAAAAAGCCCCGCCTTCGAGAGAAGAGCGGGGTTTTTTTGTATGCATTGATCGTTCCCACGCTCCGCGTGGGAATGCAGCCCGGGACGCTCTGCGCCCCAGAAGCGTGACGCAGAGCGTCACAAGAGGCATTCCTTTGCTGTGCATGAGTACGATCAAGCGCCTGCGCGGAAAGACCCGCGCTTCTCTTTGAAGGCGGGGCATTCAGGTGTTCGCTCCTCAGTTCAATCGTTTTCGAATCTAAGGGCATCAATTTGAACCAGGCTGATTTCATGGGCCAGCCCCCGAATCGAGATCTTTAGGCTAATCTGTCAAAAAAATGGATCCAATTTTTGATCGAGGGGGAGAGATGACTGAACACATGACCTGTGATGAACGATTCATCGCGCTGGCAAAAGAGCTCGGTTACGACATCTACGGTGAGAATACGGCCGGCGGGCATTACGCGCTGTTGGTGCGGCATCATGATCAGCTTTACATCAGCGGCCTGGTGCCGCGGATGAATGGTGAAATTCAGTATCCGGGCAGGGTAGGCCTGGATCTGACGCTGGCAGATGCACAGAACGCTGCCAGCATCAGTGCGTTGCGCGGTCTGGCATTGATTGTTGATTCCATCGGTTCGCTGGACAAAATCAAGTCGCTATTGCGCGTCACGGTATACATAAAGTCCACCGCGGATTTTGTCGATTTGAGCGAAGTGGCCAACGGTGCGTCGGACGTTTTCAGTCATGTACTGGGCGATGCCGGTAAACATACACGAACCACGATCGGCGTTTATCAACTGCCGAAAGACGCAGCCATTGAAGTTGACATGATCGTGGCGATACGGCCATCAACAAATTAACGCTGAACCAGCAGGCAATAGAAAGGCCCGCGCTGAATCTCAGTGCGGGCTTTTCAGTCATCGATGGCGTGTGTTACTGCGCGGCGATGCTGTAGCCATCAAACGCGGTTTGCTGCTGAAGCGCGGTGATGATGTTCTTGCGGTTAACCGCTTGTTCGGCCCCGGCATTGTCCAGGAACGTCTCGCTTTCCAGCTCCGCTTCTTCGCCTTCGCCGACGAAGGTGAAGCCCAGGAATTCCAGCGCTTCACGGTCAACGTTCAGTCGCGAACGCGGGGTGCGCAACGGCAGTGTGACGCTGATGCCGTCTTTGCTGATGGTGAACACTTCGACATCTTTCTTGGCGCGAGCCGCTTTGCTTTTGCCACTGCTTGGGTTGCTGATGGCCTGGTGGGTCTGGTTCAGCACTTTCAGTGCGAGGCCATAGACCAACTCCTGAAATGCCGGATCGTCCTTGAAGCTGGAGAGAATCCGGCTGATCGGGAATTTGCTGCTCAAGTCTTCCAGGGCAGCAATGTCGGCAGCCTCGGCGTCCTTGAGCTGCTTGAGTTCACCCATCAATTCGTAGGCTTTATCGTCGTCGAAGCTGTCGTGAGCCTGGCGAATCGCGGCGCGCAGCTCGCGGATCTGGTCGCTTTCCCGGGTGGACTGGAAAGCGTCCAGGACCATCTCGCTGATGGTCTTGGCCTGGGGCACGTGCTGTGAAAGATTGATGGAGTTTTCGTATTCCGCTTTGGACGACAAGGTGACTACGGATTCAGCGGTATTGGAATCGGACATTGAAATTTCACTACTTCTTTTAACTTGGATTGAGGCGAGAAAGCTCTGGGCCTTTTCAGGCCGCCTAATCTATTGGACCGAGGCGGCGTTGTCACGGATGAACAGGCGGCTGGTCATCATTTTTGGTACAGCGGCTTTTAACCGGCGGCTATCGGGGGGCGTTTTGCCTGAAGTGACAGCAGCAGCCAATAAAACGTCAACGCCCGACCGCTGATCAGTCCACAGACGAAGCCGGAAGCCGACGCCTTGAGCAGCAACATCTCAAGGGTGGCGGCCATTTCCGGGTGAACGTCATCCTGGTAACCGAAGTAATAGTTCACCGCAAAAAACAGCAGATACAACACCAGGATTTTTGCTGTGCCCGGCACGATCAGGCCGGTTTGCGGATCATCCAGCTCAATGCCCTTGCGTGGGAACATCAGCAACGCCGCGAGGCTGCCCAGGATGACGGCGGCCAGCCAACAACCGACCGATAGCAGTGGATTCAGCGTCAGGTTCAGCGAATACAGAGACCAGCCCAGCAAGATCGGCGCTGTGACGAGCAATGAAGTTTTGCTTTCACCGGTCGTGGACAGGGCTTTGACACCGTAGTAGCACAGCAGCAGAAATATCGCGTAAACCCACAATGGGGTGTTTTGCAGGGTATTGAGCATCGCGCAGCATCCTTGCCGAAATGGGAGCCGGGATATTAGCCGTTGTTGTGGCTCAGGCAGCCGACTATTTCCCCAGCGAATTCAGATTCATTGACCGAACCGCCAATTGTTCGGCTGTTTGCTGATCCACCGCCAACGAAAAGCGGAAGGTCGCGCCCCTGTCAGGAACCTCAATCAGCTGGATCTCGCGGCCATGCAATTGCAGGATCCGGTGTACGATCCGCAACCCCAATCCGCCGTCACGCCGTGCGCCGCCAATGTTGAACGGGCGCAGGAACAGACCTTCGCGCAATTCGGCAGCAATGCCGGGGCCGGTGTCGCTGACGGTGACTTCGATAAACGGTCCTTGAGGGCGCAGGCTGAGCTCGATTTCTCCTCCTGGCGGGGTGTGGCGCAGGGCGTTGTCGAACAGGTTGGTGAGCACCCGCTCGATCAATCCCAGGTCGGCGCAGGCCGCGGAAACATTAGGTGCGAAGGTGGCCTTCAGTTCGACCTGGCGCGCTTCGGCCGTCAGTTCGAATTTCTGGAAAATGTCCTGCACCAGATCGGTCAGCGAGAAACGCTCCAGCACCGGTTGTACGAAGCCATGTTCCAGGCGCACCAGTTCCAGCAGCGATTGCGCCAGCCCACCGACCTTGCGGCTTTGATCCAGCGCGATGCCCAGGTAACGGCGGCGGTCGGCGGGTGACAACGTGGCGTCCTTGAGCGACAAGGTTTCCAGATAACCGTGCAGCGAGGCCAGAGGCGTGCGCAGATCGTGGGAGATATTGGCCACCAGTTCGCGGCGTTCCTGATCCTGGCGGGTCAACGAACGCCATTGCTCGCCGAGGCGCGCCTGCATCTGCCGGAAGGTCGCGTCGAGTATGGCAATTTCATCGTGGCTGGCGGCCTTTTCCACCGGGACGGATGCCGGCGGGGTCACCGGAGCACCATTAATGTCGAACCGGCTGACGGTTTCGGTCAAACGGCGCAAAGGTCGGGTAATGAGGGCGAACGCCGTGAGACCGGCAATCAGGCACAGCAACGCCACCAGCCCGATGGACAACAGTGCGGTATTCAGGGCAGCGCTGGTGGCGCCGCGTTCGGCGAAGCGGTCGTGCTCTTCGCTCAGCAGCACCACATAGAGATAACCCACCTGTTTGCCATCGACCTGCAATGGCGCGGCGCTGAACACTTTGCGGCCATCGACGCTGCGCGGATCGTCGCCAAGAACCGGCAGGGCGTCGCCCTTGATCAGGCGCTGGATCGGCGCCAGATCGACCCGCTCCCGGCGTATCCGACCCTCGGGCGCAGCGCTGCCGACAATCCGGCCCTCGGGGTCGAGCAGATAGACCTCGACACTGGGATTGACCAGCATCAGTTGGCTGAACAGGTCGCGCACGGCGTCGGGCATCAGGCCTTTGGCGTCCATCAGCACGGTGTCATGGGCGATGTGCCGGGCCAGGTCCCGCGACAACCCTTGCACCACCTCAAGCTCATGCATCTTGTTGGACCGCACCTGCATCCAGGCCGACGTGCCGCAGCACACCAGCAGCAAAACGGCGAACACCAGCGACAGGCGCTGAGTCAGGGTCAGTCTCACGGTTGCTCCTCCCTGGCCGCGAACTTGTAGCCTCGCCCCCACACTGTGAGGATGCGCGCCGGTTGTGCCGGATCGGCCTCGATCTTTGCCCGCAGGCGGTTGATGTGAGTGTTGACCGTGTGCTCGTAGCCTTCGTGGCTGTAGCCCCAGACGGCGTTGAGCAGGTCCATGCGCGAGAACACTTTGCCGGGCTGACGGGCGAAGAAATACAACAGGTCGAACTCCCGTGGCGTGAGGTCGAGGCGGCGACCGTCAAGGGACACATCGCGCGTGATCGGGTCGATGGAGAGGCCGTCCATGATCAGGCTGCCGGTGTCCATCTTAAGATTGCGGGCCATGGCATCGACCCGCCGCAACAGCGCTTTGACCCGCGCCACCAGTTCGAGCATCGAAAAGGGTTTGGCCAGGTAATCGTCGGCGCCGAGTTCGAGCCCGAGAATCCGGTGCACTTCGCTGGAGCGCGCACTGGTAATGATGATCGGTGTGTAGCGGGCCATGGCGCGGGCGCGACGGCAGATTTCCAGGCCGTCGACGCCGGGCAGCATCAGGTCGAGGATCAGAGCGTCCCAGCTTCCTTGCTGCAGCAGGCGCATGCCTTCATCGCCGTCGGCGCAGTGCACCACCTCGAACTGCTCATCACGTAGATGCAGGCAGATAAGGTCGGCGATATGCAGGTCGTCCTCGACCACGAGGACGCGTTTGGTCTGTTCCATCAAGCTCAATCCTTCGGCGCAATGAGCGCATTGTGCGGGTTTTCCGGGGCCTGAGTTATCACGAATTGTTTAACTTCTCGTGAGGATTTGGCGATCAACCCAAGCCTAGGCTGTGTTCCATGACAGGCACCTGGAATTTTCGGAGACGACCATGTTTTCACGGCGACAGTTTCTCGTAGCGAGCGGCGGGCTAGGCGCTACAGCCCTGGTCATCGGTGTATTGCCAAAATTTGCTGCGCGTTCTGCATTGGTCAGTGATGCCAGCGCGGCGGAGGTGTTCGAGGTGACTCACAGCGACAGCGAATGGCGCGCCATGCTCAGCGCCGAGCAGTATGAAATCCTGCGCGAGGAGGGCACCGAAAGGGCCTACAGCAGCCCGCTGAACAACGAGCACCGTGAAGGTACGTTTGCCTGTGCCGGTTGCGGTCTGCCGCTGTTTTCTTCTGCGACCAAGTTTGACAGCCGCACCGGTTGGCCGAGCTTCTGGGCACCGCTGGACAACGCTGTGGCCACTCGTCAGGACCGCGCCTTCGGGATGCTGCGTGAGGAAGTCCACTGCCGGCGTTGTGGCGGTCATCTGGGCCATGTCTTCGACGATGGGCCAAAACCCACCGGCTTGCGCTACTGCATGAATGGCCTGGCGATGACTTTTGTGCCAAAGGCAACTTGATCCGCGGGTACTCCCTTTCACTCATTTTTGCAGTTCGATGCCCGGCCGCGTCCCGGCGCTTCGTTCCTGCATTCGGTTGATCTCATTCCCCAGGAAGCAGCCTCATGAAAACCCTATTTACCTGGCGCCGCACCCTGTTGGGCCTGGTTGCTGCCGGCGTCATCGGCCAATGCCTGGCGTTCTCTTTCGGTGCGGCGCAAGACTCGGTCATCATTCCTCCACCCACCCTCGACGAAACCACCCAGGCCGACAGCGAAAGGGCGGTCTTTGCCGGCGGTTGCTTCTGGGGTGTACAGGGTGTGTTCCAACATGTGAAAGGGGTGAAGAAAGCGGTCTCCGGTTATGCCGGTGGAGCCGCGAGCACCGCCCAATACGAGCGGGTCAGCGGTGGCGATACCGGTCATGCGGAATCCGTCGAGGTCACCTTCGATCATCGTCAGGTCAGCTACGGCACCTTGCTGCAAATCTACTTCTCGGTGGCGCACAACCCTACGGAACTCAACCGCCAGGGACCTGACCGCGGCACTCAGTATCGCTCGGCGCTTTTCCCGGAAAACAGCGAACAGCAACGTGTCGCCCAGGCCTACATCGCCCAGCTGGACGCTGCCCGGTCGTTCGACAAACCCATTGTCACCACGCTGGAAACCTACAACGGTTTCTACCCGGCCGAGGAGGAACATCAGGACTTTCTGACCGAGCACCCGACCTATCCCTACATCGTGATCAACGATCTGCCGAAGGTCGCGCAGCTGAAAAAACTTTATCCGGATCGGTATCAGGAAAAACCGGTGTTGGTGAAGGCGGGGATGTGAATGGCGGATTGGCTATTTACGACGTGGGCGCTCCATCGCAATGGTCGACGTTTCAAAACCCAGGCTGTAAAAGAATTCCGAAGCACCTTCCCTGCCTGCTCGCAGAACCCAGGTAATGTCGGTGTTTTCGCCCATGACATGTTCAACCAACGCGCGCCCGATACCTTCACGTCGATGTTGTCCACAGACAACGACCATCGACAGATAACCGTTTGATAGGCCGTCCGTGATGCCTCGGGCAAAACCGATAATCTGGCGGTCCTTCATAGCAAGGGCTGTGCGTTGGGAGTTAGCGATCAACTGCGCAAAATGCTCAGCGGAACCTGTGCGGTGAGCCCATCCGTTTTGCCCCAGAAAAAGGTGCAAGGACTCTACTTCCGTGGCCAGTACATCGCGAACATGCCAGGTATTGTTCATCCGGAAATCACATTCTTGCCCGCGATCTTCGACCGATATAGCGCCTGATCGGCCCGGGCCAGCAACCCGGTCTGTTGTTCTTCGTCAAAGCGCTGAACCACGCCGAAACTCATGGTTATTGGAAAATCTCCCACGGGCACCAGGCATGCGAGGTCATGGCGGATACGTTCGGCGAGCGCCCGGGCGTCGGCGAGTGGTGTATTGGGCAGGATCAGGATGAACTCGTCGCCGCCCCAACGCGCAAGCAAATCGCCCTCGCGCACGCAGTGCTTCACGCTATCGACCACCCGCACCAATGCTGCATCACCCAGCGCGTGGCCATAGTGGTCGTTGATGTTCTTGAAGTCATCGATGTCCATGGCGATCAGTGACAGCGGTTGTCGAAAACGCTGGGCGCGTTCGCATTCCTGGGGCAGGGCTTTTTCCAGAAGATAGCGATTGGCGATTGAGGTCAGTGAGTCGGTTTCCGCCAGTTTGCGGTTTTCTTCGAGCTGGATTTGCAGTTGCTGATTAACGCGAGACAACTCTCGGGTGCGTTCTTCAACGATTGCTTCAAGGGATTGGTTGCGCCGCTCAAGCGCTTCGTACAGGCGCTTCTTGTCGTCGATGCTGCGGTGTGCGCCGACCATCCGCGCCACTGAGCCGTCGGCATTGCGTGCCAGTACGTAGCCACGGTCTTCGATCCAGGTGTAGCTGCCGTCCTGCATGCGACAGCGATACTCGGCCTGATAGCCGGGCGCGCGTTGATTCAGATAGTCGTCGAACAGCGCCATGACCTGCGGGTAATCGTCGGGGTGGATCACGTTTTCCCAGGTCAACACGTTGTTATTCAGGGAATGAGGCGGGTAGCCGATCATCTCGTACCACCCGGGGTTGCGATAGACGAACCCGGTGTTGGCGTTCCAGTCCCAGATCCCGTCGCTGACCAGTTCCAGAATGGTGTGCAGCATGTCTTCGTTCAAATCCGACAGATTGAACTTCAACGGCTCGATATTCGACGCCTCACCCATCTCCGCACTCCCTGTCGCCCTGATAGCTAAGTGACCCGCACGTCGAGGAGATTAGTCGATGGGGTATTCGGTCGGCTAGTGCTTGCCCCATCTCTGCAAGGCAAAGTCGACGAAACTACGCAGTTTTGGCAAACGGAAACGATCCTGGGCATACATCAGGTTCATCGGTCGGCTTGGCGGCAAGTAATTCTGCATCAATGCCACCAGTTTTCCGTCCTTGAGATCCTGCTCCATCAACGCATCAGGCAATACCACGATGCCCATGCCGGTTCGCGCCGCTTGATGCAGTCCTGCCGAACTGTTGATCAACATCGGTCCATTGACCGCTACCGCCACTTCGCCCTCGGGACCGGTCAAGCGCCAGTGTTTTTCCACCGACTGCCAGTCATCCCCGGCCGGATAGGCAAAGGACAGGCAGTCATGGTGTTGCAGATCATCAGGTTTTTCCGGTGTGCCTTTGCGCGCCAAATACTCCGGTGATGCACACATGGTCAGGTTGTAGTCGAGGAGTGGACGGGCGATCAGGTGGGTCTCCTGTGTATTGCCCAGGCGAAACGCCACGTCGAAACCGTTTTCGAGCAGGTCCGGACGGCGATTGGTGAGGACCACATCCAATTTGACGCGTGGACACAGCAGAGTGAACTCACTCAGGGCGGGTGCTAGTTTTTCGCTGCCGAAGGTCAGCGGCGCGGTGATGCGCAGGGTTCCACTCGGTTCGTCGAGGGCCTGCTCGGCCAACCGTTCGGAGTCGGCCACCAACCCCAGCACTTCGAGGCAACGCTGGTAATAAGCGGTGCCGAATTCCGTTAACCGCTGGCGTCGCGTTGTTCGGTTGAGCAGGCGCACACCCAGGCGTTGCTCCAACGCCCGCAGGTGATTGCCGACCATGGTGGTGGACATTTCGCACTGCAGCGCGGCGGCGGTCATGCTGCCGCTTTCCACCACCCGCACGTAAACGGTCATTGCCTGGAATAAATCCATTATCAAGCCCAGCTTTAAAATGATTGAAGTGTTGCAGAGTTTATCCAGCTCAAGTGGCTAACCATACTGCAAAAAAACCGACCATTGATGGAGCTTGATGTCATGACCGCCGCCTGCCTGATGACCACTTACCAACCCTTGGCCTTGAGTTTCAGCAAGGGCCTGGGCACGCGCCTGTGGGATCAGGCCGGTCGTGAATACCTGGACGCGGTGGCGGGCGTGGCAGTGACCAACGTCGGTCACTCCCATCCGAAAATAGTCTCGGCCATCAGTGAACAGGCCGGGCTGCTGTTGCACACATCCAACCTCTACAGCATCGATTGGCAGCAGCGGCTGGCGCAGAAACTGACGCAATTGGCGGGCATGGAGCGAGCCTTTTTCAACAACTCCGGTGCCGAAGCCAACGAGACCGCGTTGAAACTCGCACGGTTGTACGGATGGCACAAAGGCATCGAACAACCGCTGGTGGTGGTCATGGAGAACGCCTTTCACGGCCGCACGCTGGGCACCTTGTCCGCCAGTGATGGCCCGGCCGTGCGCCTGGGCTTCAACGAGTTGCCGGGGGATTTCGTCAAAGTGCCCTTCGGCGATCTCAAGGCGCTGGACAAGGTGCAGCAAGCCCACGGCTCGCGCATCGTGGCGATCCTGATGGAACCGATTCAGGGTGAAAGCGGCGTCCAAATGGCCCCGCCCGGTTACCTGAAAGCCATTCGCGAACGCTGCACTCGGCACGCGTGGCTGCTGATGCTCGACGAAATCCAGACCGGCATCGGCCGCACCGGCCAGTGGTTTGCCTTTCAGCACGAAGGCATCGTTCCAGACGTCATGACCCTGGCCAAAGGCCTGGGCAACGGCATTCCCATCGGCGCCTGCCTTGCCCGAGGCAAAGCCGCCGACCTCTTCACCCCCGGCAGTCACGGCAGCACCTTTGGCGGCAATCCACTGGCCTGCCGCGTCGGTTGCACCGTGCTGGAGATCATCGAAGAACAAGGACTGCTGGAAAACGCCAAACTTCAGGGCGAACGTTTGCTCGCCAGATTGCGCATCGAATTGGCGGACGACCCGAATGTATTGGCGATCCGTGGACAGGGATTAATGATCGGCATCGAACTCAAACAACCGATTCGCGACCTGACCCTGATCGCCGCGCGGGATCACGGCTTGTTGATCAACGTGACACGGGGCAAAACCATACGCTTGCTGCCGCCGCTGACGATTGATGAGCGGGAAGTGGAGATGATTGTCAGAGGGGTTTGCCGGGCAGTGAGCGCGGCCTGATACACCATTGATCGTTCCCACGCGGAGCGTGGGAACGATCGAAACACTGTGAGTTAGCTGGCTTGTAACACGGTGTTCGCGAATGTTGTGATTTCGGTGCGATCCCTGAGCTTGAGTTTCGAACCGCCAAACCCTTCGAACAATTGCTGATGCGCGGCAAATCCGCTGGAATCTTCGCGCATCCGATAGCTGCCGGCCCAGTCGAGCAATGCAATCAACAACTCGTCATTCTCGTCCCGCTGCGCTTCTCGCTGACGAATGTTGGCAACACATTCCTCATCTTCAACGCACAGCCAGATCAATGCAGTCGCCTGGGGCAAGAGTTCGCTGGTGATCCAGCCGTAAACGCCTTCGATCACCCAGCGTTCTTCATTTGCCGCGAGCCGTGCCATGCCCAGCGCCTCGGCACGAGGGCGGGGGATGCTGTGTTCATCGGACAACCAGTGAATCGAATCGAGATCGACCCACGGCACTTGCAGGTACTTGGCCAGTCGTTCGGCCAGCCAGCTTTTGCCAGAACCGGAGTTGCCGATGATCAGGGTTCGGGTGAGGTTCATGAGCGACACCGATCATGTCAGGGAGCCGTAATCCGATCGTTCCCACGCGCAGCAAAGGAATGCCTCAAGGGACGCTCCGCGTTCCAGCTCTCGATAAGGGACGCGGAGCGTCCCGGGCTGCATTCCCACGCAGAGCGTGGGAACGATCTATCAGCCTTCAGCCTTCAGTCTTCGCTGTCAGGCGCAACCATTCGCGTCTTCGGCGAGCCGTTTGAGTTGTGCTGATAGATCTCCTGCGGCTGTCCTTTTTCATTAAAGAACACTTGCCCGATCCCCGCCGAATTCCACAGCCGTTCACCCGCTTCAGCATGTTCCGGGACATGCGGAACAATGCGCATGCGCCGGCGTTTGGTCAGCCAGTTCAGCGGTGAGCGGGGCGAGTAGAGCCAGCGGTTGAGGCGGTCGAACCATTCGAGCAGTGCGGGCGGGAATTCGTTTTTGATGCCGCTGCTGGTGATCTGCCAGATGCGCGGACCGCCCTTGCGGTGTCGGATCAGTACTTCGTAGACGAAGGAATAATGCACATCGCCCGACAGCACCACGTAATTACCGGGTGTACGCGAGTGTCGGAAAATGTTCAGGATCACTTGGGCCGCACCGCGATGGGCCATCCAGTTTTCGGCGTCCACCAGCAGGGGATAACCGCACCAGCTGAAAACGCGCTGCACGGTTTCGATCAGTTTGACGCCGAAGATCGGTGCCGGCGAAACGATGATGGCCGAAGGGTGATCGAGCAGATCCTGTTGCAGTTCGCTGAGGGCTTCCCAGTCCAGCAGACCCGAAGGCTGCTTGAGGTTCATCTCGCTGCGCCAGCGCCGGGTGCGGGTGTCGAGTACGACGATGGCCGGGCTGGTGGGCAGCACGTAATGCCAGTTCTGAAATCTCAGCAGTTCGTCAATCAACTCGTCCTGAATGTCACTGTCGAGGTAGCGGTCATGCCCGGTCGCGCTCAATCCGCTGGCCTTCTTCAGCACAGCGCCGAACGCATCTGGGTTGTTGCCCCAGCCCTGGCACAGCATGTAAGCAATCAGTGCATTGCCGATGATGCGCCTGGAGAACGGATGGCCGTAGGCCGTTTCCTCCCATTGCGCGGAAAGATTCCAGTCATCGGTAATGTCGTGATCGTCGAAAATCATCAGGCACGGCAGGTGCGCGAGCGCTCGGGCGACGCCTCCCAGGCCGGCCTTGAAGCCATCGATGCGCGTCTGCTCAAGCGCATAGCGCTCGCGTCTTTCCGGTGTCAGTACCGGCGGTTTCGGGGCGATCAATGTCCAGGCAATCGGCGACCACACCAGCAGGTACATGGCCATGACTTCGGCGAACGTCACCAGATGGTTGTCGGCACTGCTGCTGGTGAAAATCGGCTTACGCGCCCCACCGAAAAATCGCTCGCGCAGGGTTTTGTTGCTCTCCAGTGCCGGTAACAAATCCGCACGATGGTAGTAGCTGGCGGGGTGCTCGTAGAGTTTGGCGCTGTCGCTGACCACTGCGCCTTCGAGGTGCTCTTCGAACAGCCCAAGCCGCTTGATCAAGGCATGGATGGCTCGCAGCATCGGCCCCGCGACATCGTCGGCATACACCTGATCGCCGCTCATCATCAACAGCGCCGGGCGTTTGTGTGCGTCCGGCTCCGCCTCCAGCAAACGATCGACGCACAGCAAACCGTCCGTGGCCGGGTGGTGAGGTTTGCGGCAGGAACCGTGCAGCAGATGATCGGCCCGTGTACGCAGGACGAAGTTTGGGCTACGGGCGTCTCCGTACAGCAAGTGCGGGGCCCAATCGGCGATGCCGGCGTCGTCAATCAACAGGTCGTATTCGATTAACGTGTCGCAGGGCAGGGCGACGTCCAGAGACACATCGATCAAATGAACAAAGGCCTGGGCGCCCACCGCAATGACCGTGCACTGACTCGCGTCGAGGTGGATAGCGTCGCGGTCTTGCAGACGCAACGTCAGCGACAGCGCCCGCGACCCCACCAGCCACATCACCAGCCGCGCGGGCTCCAGGCGCCGCAACAGCGGCCCGACCAGGACAGGGGGCAGGGATTGATGATCGTCAGGCAGCGGCAAAGACATGGACATCCGGGTTTCTGGAACAGAGAAGCGCGCGATGATAACGCAGCTGATGTCAATGAAACGCAACTGGCTCGAATCTGACCGTCAAGGCTACTGCTCGTTGCCCGCCTCCATTACATCGGTCTTGCCATTGGCTACCAGCCAGCGAAACAGCTCTGTCACAGACACCGTATGGCTCCGCTCGAGGCATCGCACCTGCGCCGGGCCATAGTGTTCGGTGTAGCGGCTGAGCACCAGATGGCGACAGTCCGCGGACAGGCGCAGGGTGATTTCCCGGCAGTGCAGAGTGGCCGGGTCTTGCTGGGTGACCCGTTGCTGCAGAATCAGGCCATTGCCTTCAGAAACCATCGGCCGGTGCTCCTGTGCATTGAGGTTTGGTTGGTTGCGCCAAGCCCTGTTTGCCATCGGCGACGTAAGCGGCACGATGTTCGGCGACCACGTTGCGTAACGCGCTGTAGTAGTCCGGCAGTTTTTGCAGGCTGTCGGTCAGCGGTAAGGCTTCTGCGCGGCCATCGACGAAGCCGCCGACCGTGCTGATCGTGGCCAATGTGTCCACGGTGTCGCTGTTGCTGCCAAACGGATAGACCACAAAACCGAGCACCCGGCCGACCGCGTCGCGGCTGTTGGAGGTGCCGAGCAAAGGCAGTTCGACGATCGGCCCGTTGCCGATGCCCCACACGCCGAACGTCTGGCCGAAGTCCGCGTCGTGACGCGGGATGCCGGCCATGCCGGAGACATCGATCAAGCCCACTACACCGACCGTGGTGTTCAGCACGAAACGCCCCAGGGTATTGGCCGAGCGCATCGGGTTGCCTTGCAGCAGGTCATTGATGAACACCTTGGGCTCGCCGAAGTTCGCCACAAAGTTATGCACACCGGTCTGGAAGAAATCCGGCGAGTAGCGATAGCCGCGAGCGACCGGCGCCAGGGCATAGTCATCGACCACCCGATTGAACGCAAAAACCCCACGGTTGAACGGTTCCGCCGGGTCGTACACCGTGTAGGCGATGTCGGCGCAACTCGCATCGGTGGCCGGCGGCTGACTGCTGCAGCCCGCCAACCCGGCGGCCAGCACGGCAATCGAGGTGTTGCGGGTCAGCCAGGGAGCACAATTGAAAGGCAACATGAATGCGATTCTCGGGAGGAATTCGCCGAGATGCTGAGCCCCAAGCCTTGCGCAAAGATGTCTGGTTTGTTGCGCCGCTGACGTTTTATTACAGGATTGAAATATATGACGCGCTGCCGTGAATGGTTTTAGATGGCGGTTCCATTCGCCCCTTAAGTGACCTTCGGTGAACAGCCTTTTAATTGTGGACGACGACCTTGAAGTCCTTGATCTCCTGAAAAAATTCTTCGTGCAGCACGGCTACAGCGTCGAAGTCGCCACCGATGGGGCATCGCTGTGGGCGGCCATCGAGCGACAGCCGCCAGACCTGATCATTCTTGATGTGATGTTGCCCGGGGACAGCGGGCTGATCCTGTGCCAGCAACTGCGGATCCGATACGCGATACCGGTGATCATGCTCACCGCCATGGGTGAGCTCAGTGATCGGGTGGTCGGCCTGGAACTGGGCGCCGACGATTACCTGACCAAACCCTTCGACGCCCGTGAGCTGCTGGCCCGAGTGCGCGCCGTGCTGCGCCGCGTGGACGAGCGCCGTCCGGTATTGCAGGAACGGCCACGGCCGCTGATCGACTTCGCCGACTGGCACCTGGACGTTACGCGACGTGAACTGCGCTCGCCGGACAACGTGATGATTCCGCTGTCGGCCGGTGAGTTCGACTTGCTGCTGGTCTTCGTCGAACACCCGCAACGCATTCTCACCCGCGAGCAATTGCTGGACCTGGCGCGTGGGCATTGTCATGAAGCGTTCGATCGCAGCATCGACGTCCAGGTCAGTCGCCTGCGCCGCAAACTCGAATCCGATACCAAACGGCCGGCGATGATTCGCACCGTGCGCAATGGCGGTTACCTGTTCACGCCCAGCGTGACGCGGCGATGAGCGGGTTGAAGCGGATTCGCGCCCGAGACTGGCCGCAAGATACGGTGGCGCGCTGGATCGCGTTGACGATCATCCTGGCCATGCTCATTTCACTGGCGCTCAATGGGCTGTTTATCCAACTGGCCGGCGTCTGGGCGCGTCCGCCGCTGACCGAAATCGGCCTGCTGGAAAAAGCCGCCGCCATCACCCGTGTGGTCGAGGCCGCTCCGGCGCCCCTGCGCAACTCATTGGCGCAAGCGGCCAGCGAGAACGGCTTCACCGTCAGTTGGCATCCTGATAGGCACGATCTCAATTTGCCGGCTGTGGAAGATCCGAAGTCCGGCATCGGCTCGACCATTCTGCAGCCCATGCTCAAGACCCCTGACCGACGCATCGAAGCCTATGAACCGGCCGACTGGACGGAACACACGGCCGATGCCCATTACGCGCTATTGATCGAGCTATCGGATTCGACATGGCTGATGTTCTCCGCGCCCTCGCGCAGTTGGGGGCTCGACGAAACGCCGCGCTACCTGATCGTCATCCTGCTGGTGCTGATCTCCACCGCCGTGGTCGCACTGATCGCCACCCGGCGCCTCGCCACACCGTTGCAGCACTTCGCCGAGGGCGCCCGGCGCTTCGGAGTGGACTTTCGCGCACCGCCAATCGAACCGCTCGGCCCCCACGAAATCCGCCAGGCGATCCTCGCGTTCAATGCCATGCAGGCCCAGTTGCAGCACTTCATCCGCGACCGCACGCAAATGCTCGCCGCCATCTCCCACGACCTGCGCGCGCCCCTGACGCGGATGCGCTTGCGGGGGGAATTCATTGAAGACAGCGAGCAACAGCAGCGGTTGTTTCGTGACGTGGATGAAATGCAGGCAATGATCAACTCGGCGCTGGAGTTCTTTCGCGATGATGCGCGGCTTGAGCCTGCGACCCAGTTCGATCTGGCGGAATTGCTGCAAACGCTGCTGGACGATTATCGGGATCAGGGCGTCGACATTACGTTCAGCGGGCCGCTGCGGTGGGTGTATTTCGGGCGACCGTTGGGGCTTAAGCGGGTGATGACCAATCTGCTGGATAACGCGATCAAGTACGGCAGTGAGCCGGCGATTGAACTGAGCCCCGCAGCTGGCGAGGTGCGGATCAAAGTGCTGGATCGTGGGCCAGGTATTGCGGAGGCCAGCCTTGAACAAGTGTTCGTGCCGTTCTTCCGGTTGGAAGGCTCGCGGAACAAAAGTACCGGGGGTGTTGGATTGGGGCTGTCGGCGGCGCGGGCGATTGTGCTGGAACACGGAGGCGAGCTGACACTGCGAAATCGGTCGAAGGGTGGGTTGGAGGCGTTGGTGGTGTTGCCGGTGCATCCAGGTTGATGATTCGACCGATGCTGATGAGGAGCCCCTGTGGGAGTGAGCCTGCTCGCGATGAGGGAGTGTCAGGCGCCATATCGGTCGACTGACACTCCCTCATCGCGAGCAGGCTCACTCCCACAGGTTTTTTTGGTCGGCTTCAGATCGTGTGGGCCTAAGCCTCCCAGCCCGCCCCACTGACCGCCGCTTGCGCCAGTGGATGCAAGTCTGCTCCTTGATGCTCCGTCTGCCAGGCCAGCAACTCCTTGCGCATGCCGGGCGTCCAGTACATCTGCAAATGATTACGCACACCGAGCACGGCCTGTTGCTGATCCGGTTCGGTGGCGAAGTACTGGGCGATCTGGTTGACCATTTTGATCAGGTTTTCAGTGCTCATCGGCGTACCTCGGCTTTAGTGCCACGCGCCTTACGGCGTTCGTCGAGCAGGCGGTGTTGGTTGTCACTGAACTCCTGATAGCGTTTTTGCCACTCGGACGGGTGATAGACGCGGCTGACTTCCACGGCCGTGACCTTGTACTCCGGACAGTTGGTGGCCCAGTCGGAGTTGTCGGTGGTGATCACGTTGGCCCCCGATTCAGGGAAGTGGAACGTGGTGTACACCACGCCCGGGGCGACCCGTTCGGTGACCCGCGCACGCAGTACGGTCTGGCCGGCGCGGCTGCCGATGCCGACCCAGTCACCTTCGTTGATGCCACGACTCTCGGCGTCGGTCGGGTGGATTTCCAGACGGTCTTCGTCGTGCCAGGCAACGTTCTCGGTACGCCGGGTCTGAGCGCCGACGTTGTACTGGCTGAGGATGCGCCCGGTGGTCAGCAGCAGCGGATAGCGATTGTTGACCTTCTCCTCGGTGGGCACGTAGCCGGTGAGCATGAAGCGCCCCTTGCCGCGCACGAACTCCTCGATGTGCATGGTCGGCGTGCCGTCCGGTGCCGCGGCGTTGCACGGCCATTGCAGGCTGCCGTGGCGATCCAGTTCGGCGTAGCTGACGTTGGTAAAGGTCGGCGTCAGGCTGGCGATTTCATCCATGATTTCTGATGGATGCGCGTAGTTCATCGGGTAGCCCAGGGCGTTGGCCAGGGCCACGGTGCCTTCCCAGTCGGCCTTGCCGCCCAGAGGGTCCATGACCTTGCGCACCCGGGAGATGCGTCGTTCGGCGTTGGTGAAGGTGCCGTCTTTTTCCAGAAACGAACTGCCCGGCAGGAACACGTGGGCGAACTTGGCGGTTTCGTTGAGGAAAATGTCCTGCACCACGATGCATTCCATGGCGGACAGGGCTGCGGTGACGTGTTGGGTATTCGGGTCGCTCTGGGCGATGTCTTCACCTTGGCAATACAAGCCCTTGAAGCTGCCGCTCAACGCTGCCTCGAACATGTTGGGAATGCGCAGGCCCGGGTCGGGTTGCAGGGTGACGTTCCAGGCCTGTTCGAATTCTGCGCGAACGACCTCGTTGGAGATGTGGCGGTAGCCGGGCAGTTCGTGGGGGAAGGAGCCCATGTCGCAGGAGCCCTGAACGTTGTTCTGCCCACGCAGCGGGTTCACGCCCACGCCTTCGCGGCCAATGTTGCCGGTGGCCATGGCCAGGTTGGCGATGCCCATGACGGCGGTGCTGCCCTGGCTGTGCTCGGTGACGCCCAGGCCGTAATAGATCGCCGCGTTGCCGCCAGTGGCATACAGGCGAGCGGCGGCGCGGATGTTGGCAGGGTCTACGCCGCAGATGGCGCCGAGGACTTCCGGCGAGTTTTCCGCGCGGCTGACGAACTCGCTCCAGTGGGCGAAATCCGTGCCTTCGCAACGGGCGTCGATGAAGGGCTGATTGAGCAGACCTTCGGTGACGATGACGTGGGCCAGGGCATTGAGCATGGCGACGTTGGTGCCCGGGCGCAGGGCCAGGTGCAATTCGGCGCGAGCATGCACCGAGTCCACCAGATCAATGCGGCGTGGGTCGATGACGATCAGCCGCGCGCCTTCACGCAAGCGGCGTTTGAGTTGGGAAGCGAACACCGGGTGGGCGTCGCTGGGGTTGGCGCCCATCACCAGGATCACGTCGGCCTGCATCACCGAATCGAAACTCTGGGTGCCGGCGGACTCGCCAAGGGTTTGTTTCAGGCCATAGCCGGTCGGCGAGTGGCAGACCCGCGCACAGGTGTCGACGTTGTTGTTGCCGAACGCGGCGCGCACCAGTTTTTGCACCAGGTAGGTTTCTTCGTTGGTGCAACGGCTGGAGGTGATGCCACCAATCGAGTCGCGGCCGTATTTCTGCTGCAACCGACGGAATTCGCTGGCGGCGTAGGTCACCGCTTCATCCCAGCTGACTTCCTGCCAAGGGTCGGTGATGTTTTTGCGGATCATCGGTGTGGTGATGCGATCCGGGTGGGTGGCGTAGCCCCAGGCAAAGCGCCCTTTGACGCAGGAGTGGCCGTGGTTGGCCTGGCCATTCTTGTCCGGAACCATGCGCACCAACTGGTCGCCTTTCATCTCGGCGCGGAACGAGCAACCCACGCCGCAATAGGCACAGGTGGTGATCACGCTGCGTTCGGGCTGGCCCAGTTCGACCACGCTTTTTTCCATCAGGGTCGCGGTCGGGCAGGCTTGCACACAAGCGCCGCAGGACACGCATTCCGAGTCGAGGAAGTTCTCGCCACCGGCGGCCTCAACGCGGGATTCAAAACCGCGCCCGGTGATGGTCAGGGCAAAGGTGCCCTGGGTTTCTTCGCAGGCGCGCACGCAGCGGTTGCAGACGATGCATTTGCTCGGGTCGTAATCGAAATACGGGTTGGAGGTGTCCTTCACGTCGGCGAGATGGTTCTCGCCTTCATAGCCGTAACGCACTTCCCGCAGACCAACTTGGCCAGCGACGGTTTGCAGCTCGCAGTTGCCGTTGGCCGAGCAGGTCAGGCAATCCAGCGGGTGATCGGAGATGTACAGCTCCATGACGTTGCGGCGCAGCGTGGCGAGTTTCGGCGTCTGCGTGTGCACGGTCATGCCTTCGGTGACCGGCGTGGTGCAGGACGCGGGGTAGCCGCGCATGCCGTCGATCTCCACCAGGCACATGCGGCAGGAGCCGAAGGCTTCCAGGCTGTCGGTGGCACACAGTTTCGGAATGGTGGTGCCCAGCAGCGCAGCGGCGCGCATCACCGAGGTGCCTTCGGGCACGCTGATGCTGCGGCCGTCGATGTTCAGGGTCACCTGCACGTCGCTGTCGCGGGCCGGGGTGCCCAGGTCGATATCGGTGTTTGGGTCGAAGAGAGTAATCATTGGTCGGCCTCCGAAGATTGCAGACCGAAGTCGGCGGGGAAGTACTTGAGGGCGCTGGCCACCGGAAACGGGGCCATGCCGCCCAACGCACACAGCGAACCGTATTGCATCGTGTCGCACAGGTCCTTGAGGATGATCACCTGCTCTTCGCGACCGCTCTGGTCTGGCGCGGCGAGCAGGCGGTCGATCACCTCCACGCCCCGGGTCGAGCCGATGCGGCACGGCGTGCATTTGCCGCAGGATTCCTCGGCGCAAAACTGCATGGCGAAGCGCGCCATGTGGGCCATGTCCACCGTGTCATCCGCCACCACCACACCACCGTGGCCGAGCATTGCGCCAATGGCGGCGAACGCTTCGTAATCCAGCGGCGTATCGAATTGCGACGGCGGCACCCACGTGCCGAGCGGGCCGCCCACCTGCGCAGCCTTCAGCGGCCGGCCACTGGCGGTCCCGCCGCCGTAGTCTTCCACCAGTTCCCGCAGCGTCAGGCCAAAGGCCCGTTCCACCAGCCCGCCGTGACGAATATTGCCCGCCAATTGGAAAGGCATCGTGCCGAGGGAACGTCCCATGCCGTAATCGCGATAGAACTGCGCACCCTTGGCCAGAATCAGCGGCACCGAGGCCAGGGTCAGCACGTTGTGCACCAGGGTCGGCAGGCCAAACAAACCCTTCAACGCAGGGATCGGCGGCTTGGCGCGAACGATCCCGCGCTTGCCTTCGAGCGAGTCCAGCAGCGCGGTTTCCTCACCGCAGATGTAAGCGCCGGCACCGACCCGCACTTCCATATCGAAGGCCAGACCGCTGCCGCCGACATTGGCGCCCAAGTAACCGGCGGACCGAGCAATGTTCAGCGCCTGGCGCAGTGTGGCCACGGCGTCCGGATATTCCGAGCGCACATAAATGTAGCCGTAAGTGGCGCCGACGGTGATGCCGGCAATGGCCATGCCTTCGATCAGCAGGAAGGGGTCGCCTTCCATTAACATCCGGTCGGCGAAAGTGCCGGAGTCGCCTTCGTCGGCGTTGCACACAATGTACTTCTGCGCAGCCTCGGTAGCGCGCACCGTGCGCCATTTGATCCCGGCCGGGAACGCCGCGCCGCCACGGCCACGCAGGCCTGAATCGAACACTTCTGTCGCGGTCTGCTCGCCGCCCACAGCGACGGCGCGGGTCAAACCCTCAAAGCCGCCATGAGCCCGATAATCATCCAGGGACAACGGCCGGGTAATACCGGCGCGGGCGAACAGCAGGCGTTGTTGAGTCTTGAGATAAGGCAGCTCTTCCACCAGGCCCAAGGCCAGTGGATGCGCGGACGACTCGCCTTTCAGGGCTTCGAGCACAGAGGGCACATCAGCGGCGGTCAGTGGGCCGAAGCCGAGCCGGCCTTGCGGGCTGTCCACTTCCAGCAGTGGTTCCAGCCAGTACAGGCCGCGCGAACTGGTGCGCTGCAACTCCAGCGGCAGATTGCGTTCCTGCGCCTGAGTGATAAGGGCCACCGCCACCTCATTGGCACCCACGGCACGGGCCAGAGAATCACAGGGCAGATAGAGGCGCGGCATCATGCGTCCTCCCGGCAAGCATCAAGCAAGGCATCCAGACGCTCAGCGCTGAGCCGCGCATGCACTTGGCCATCCAGTTCCAGGGCGGGCGAGCAGGCGCAGGCGCCGAGGCAATACACCGGGCGCAAACTGATGCTGCCGTCGGCGCTACTGCCGTGATCGTCCAGTTGCAGACGCTCGCGCAACTGCGCGGCAAGCTGCTCGGCGCCGCGGCTCTTGCACGACTCGGCGCGGCACAGCCGCAGGATATGCCGGGCCGGCGGCGCAGTACGGAAGTCATGGTAAAAGCTGATCACCCCACGAACCTCGGCCTGACTCAGGTTCAGCGCGTGGGCAATCTCGGGGACGGCCGCATCGGGGATGTAACCGATGCCCTCCTGAATCTCATGAAGAATCGGCAACAGTGCACCCGCAGAGCCCTTGTGGCGCTCTAGCACGCTGTTGACCATCGGCAATTGCAACATCTCATCAGGCATTCAGCATTCCTCACGGTCACGGACAAACCAGAGGGTTGTCGGTCGTCCGAAAGTGTCGGCTGCGGCACTCACACCACGTCACGGTATCGTGGCAATTTCAGGCCGTCGGCCAGGGCACCCTGAGCGGGCATCTTGTAGTGCCCGGCACGGTCTTCGCCGCACCTTTTATAGGGCATTGAGGCAGCTTGCCACGCTGCTTTTGATTCGACTGCACCAAAGCGACGTGTTCAGTTCTGCCTACGACTATCCATTAAGTCTAGATGAGCACTGCCAGAGGCGTTGTCCCCTCCGTTGGTTGACGTCATGGGCGGGTTTGGAAAACAAAGATGTGATCAAGGCGGGAGTGAAATGGATCAGTTGACCAACAGTTTCCAGCGCCTGTGCCAAGCTGATGGGATGTGAATACGCCTACCGCTCAGGCAAACCTCAGGAAGCCCATGACATGAAGCCCTCTCATGCATCGCACGTCCGTCGAGAATTCTTCAAAGCCATCGGCTTCTACTTGCGCGTTGTCTGGCCGATCTTTTCCGTACTGTTTCTGCTGATCGTGCTGATCGGTCTCATCATCAGCTACCTGGAGGGCTGGGATCCTTTTGACGGCATCTATTTCGGCTTCGTGACCGGTTTGACCATCGGCTATGGAGAGCTCGTGCCGAAACTGGGCGTCTCGCGGATTCTGGCGATTTTGCTGGGGTTCAACGGGGTGCTGATGACGGCGATATTTGCGGCGATCAGCGTTCGAGCGATAGAGGTTGCAGCGCGGGCGACGAGACGGGAAGAGCCGGGTAAGCCGACGGCGTGAAGTCATGCTTGGTTGGTACTGGAAGTCATCGACTCCTGAAAATCCATGCGCGAGGGCGTGGTGTTTACTGCGGTCAACGTGGGAAAAAAAACGGGAACAGTTCATGATTTCTCCTCCCCGTAGTGGGTGTCCCCTTTGTTGTGGTCAGACTTTTTCACCAGCAGACTTTCTTTCCCTTGCGTGGACGGTTGGCGTGGTGAAGGCAAAACAGTGGCCTTTTTCGCAGTCCTCCCCGAATGTTTTTACAACACGTCTCAGGTATCGGCTTTTTATGTCCGTTAAAAAAGACGTGATGAATCCGGCCTGCTCAGACCCGTTCACCTCACTTCCGATCCTGTCAGCCACATTTCAAGGATGATCCATGGTCAGTAAGTCCACGCACTCTAACCAGCAAAAACACCTCGCGGTGCTTATCGACGCTGACAACGCTCAGGCCTCGATCGTCGAAGGGTTGTTTGAGGAGATTGCCAAATACGGCATTGCCAGCGTGAAACGAATGTACGGCGACTGGACCGGACCTCAATTGGGCAGCTGGAAAAAGCTCATGCTTGAGCACTCGATTCAGCCCATCCAACAATTCGCCTACACCAAGGGCAAGAACGCCACCGACAGTTCGTTGATCATCGATGCGATGGATTTACTCTACACCCGCCGTTTTGACGGCTTTTGTCTGGTTTCCAGTGACAGCGACTTCACCCGGCTGGCGGCGCGCCTGCGGGAGGAGGGTATGACGGTCTATGGATTTGGTGAACAAAAGACACCCAAGCCTTTTGTCTCTGCTTGTGACAAGTTCATTTATACCGAGATTCTTCGTGCCGAAGAAGTCGTCGAGCCAGCCAGCCAAGGCGAAAAAGCTCCCAAAACAACTGATTCAGTTACGGAGATGGATAAACAGTCGACGCCGCCACAATCGGCCAAGCCCGCGAAAGTACCTGTGGAGTTCATCGCCAAGATTCTCGACGACATCGCCGAAGAGGATGGTTGGGCGCTGCTGGCCACATTGGGGACAAACATCAGCAAGCTACGTCCTGCCTTCGACTCACGTCTGTATGGCCACACCAAACTCAGCGACCTTATTCGCAGCCAATCCAAATGGTTTGAATTGGAAACTCGAGGGATGTCGCCGACGGGCGGAGCTGTGTTGTACGCACGCAATAAAAACAGAACCCTCGATAACCAAGCCCGCTGATGCGGCGACCAATACAGGTCGGCCAAGCGCAGTCCATGGATGAGATGTACCACTCTTTGAGCAGCCTGATTACTCACTGAATATCTTTCAAGTAATCCCTAAGCGCAATAAGCGGCGCATTAAGCTGTTCCATCGTCCGCGCATTGCTGAAATCAGCTGACAACCTATGCAGTTCACGCCCTAGCGGCGTATCAGCCCCGCCTATAGCGTCCAGCGCCAAACCTACACAGTGCGCCACTCTAGCCTGAATACCCTCGACATCACCCCGGCGAACCAGCAAGCCAAACACCTCCCGCTCATAATCACTCATGATCGGATCATCCCGCAGAATCGGACTTTCCCCCTCCCTCTCATAAGCCAGCTTGAGGGCGAAAAGGGCAACGGTTTCCAGTGGCAATTCCATTGTGTGAATCCTTGATTCGTTGGCTGAGCGGTTTGGGTGGTGGCATTGAAAAGCAAGATCAAAAAGATCGCAGCCTTTGGTAGCTCCTACGCGGTGGCGGGGTGGGGCTCACTTTTCTGTAGGCGAAAAAAAAGGCCTTGCAAAGCAAGACCTTTCTTAATTTTGGTGCCCCGAGGGAGACTCGAACTCCCACTTCTTGCGAAAACGGATTTTGAATCCGCCGCGTCTACCAATTCCGCCATCAGGGCTCAATGGCGGCGAAGTATAGAGATGAGATAACCGTCGGTCAATCAGGTACATGGAGAATTTTTGATATTTCCGCTAGACTTCCCGGCCCTGCTAGACGAACCCCATCATGCGCGTTGCTGACTTTACCTTCGAGCTCCCTGATTCGCTGATCGCCCGCCATCCTTTGGCTGAGCGTCGCAACAGTCGCCTGTTGACCCTTGATGGGGTCAGCGGCGCCCTGGCACACCGTCAATTCACTGATTTGCTTGAGCATTTGCGCCCGGGCGATTTGATGGTGTTTAACAATACCCGGGTGATTCCGGCGCGGCTGTTTGGCCAGAAGGCTTCCGGCGGCAAGCTGGAAATCCTGGTGGAGCGGGTGCTCGATAGTCATCGCGTGCTGGCCCATGTGCGGTCCAGCAAGTCGCCGAAGCCGGGGTCGAAGATCCTGATCGACGGTGGTGGCGAAGCCGAGATGCTGGCGCGTCATGACGCGTTGTTCGAGTTGGGGTTCGCCGAAGAGGTGTTGCCGCTGCTCGACCGCGTCGGGCACATGCCGTTGCCTCCCTATATAGACCGCCCGGACGAAGGCTCGGACCGCGAGCGTTATCAGACGGTCTATGCCGAGCGTTTGGGCGCGGTGGCGGCGCCGACGGCGGGGCTGCATTTCGATCAGCCGCTGATGGAGGCGATTGCCGCCAAGGGCGTCGAAACCGCGTTCGTGACCTTGCACGTCGGTGCGGGTACGTTCCAGCCGGTGCGTGTCGAGAAGATCGAAGATCACCACATGCACAGCGAATGGCTGGAAGTCGGCCAGGATGTGGTCGATGCCGTCGAAGCCTGCCGCGCTCGCGGTGGTCGCGTGGTGGCGGTGGGCACCACCAGCGTGCGTTCCCTGGAAAGTGCCGCGCGCGATGGCGTGCTCAAGCCGTTCAGTGGCGACACCGACATCTTTATTTACCCGGGCCGCCCGTTTCATGTGGTCGATGCCCTGGTCACCAACTTCCATTTGCCCGAATCCACGCTGTTGATGCTGGTTTCGGCGTTTGCCGGTTATCCCGAAGCCATGGCTGCCTATAAAGCAGCGGTGGAGCATGGTTACCGCTTTTTCAGCTACGGTGATGCGATGTTTATCACCCGTAATCCGGCGCCACGCGGCCCTGAGGAAACAGTATGAGTCGTATGTCGTTTGAGTTGCTTGCTACCGACGGCAAGGCTCGTCGCGGTCGTTTGACCTTTCCACGCGGTACCGTAGAAACCCCGGCCTTCATGCCGGTGGGCACCTATGGCACCGTCAAGGGCATGTTGCCGCGGGATATCACCGCCACGGGCGCGGAAATCATTCTGGGCAACACCTTCCACTTGTGGCTGCGCCCTGGCACCGAAGTGATCAAGAAGCACGGCGACCTGCACGATTTCATGCAGTGGAAAGGCCCGATTCTGACCGACTCCGGCGGTTTCCAGGTGTTCAGCCTGGGCGCGATGCGCAAGATCAAGGAGGAGGGCGTGACCTTCGCCTCCCCGGTCGATGGCGCCAAAGTGTTCATGGGCCCGGAAGAGTCGATGCAGGTCCAGCGCGACCTGGGCTCGGACATCGTGATGATCTTTGACGAATGCACCCCGTACCCGGCCGACGAAGACGTCGCGCGGGTATCGATGGAGCTGTCGTTGCGTTGGGCCAAGCGTTCGAAAGAAGCCCATGGCGACAACACGGCGGCGCTGTTCGGCATCGTTCAGGGCGGCATGCACCAGGATTTGCGCATGCGCTCCCTGGAAGGCCTCGACAAGATCGGCTTCGATGGCCTGGCCATTGGCGGTCTGTCGGTGGGCGAGCCGAAGCACGAGATGATCAAGGTGCTGGATTACCTGCCGGGCCAGATGCCGGCTGACAAACCTCGTTACCTTATGGGCGTTGGCAAACCGGAAGATCTGGTTGAGGGTGTGCGCCGCGGTGTGGACATGTTCGATTGCGTGATGCCAACCCGTAATGCCCGCAATGGGCATCTGTTCATTGATACAGGCGTGCTGAAGATCCGTAACGCGTTCCATCGCCATGATGATTCGCCGCTGGATCCGACCTGCGATTGCTACACCTGCCAGAACTTCTCCCGTGCTTATCTGCACCATCTGGACAAGTGTGGCGAAATGCTGGGTAGCATGTTGAATACCATCCACAATTTGCGCCATTACCAGGTGCTTATGGCTGGTTTGCGCGAGGCTATTCAACAGGGTACATTGGCCGCCTTTGTCGATGCCTTCTACGCCAAACGCGGGTTACCTGTTCCGCCTTTGGACTGAGTTTTCTGACCCCAAGATTCAACATTTGCAACTGGAGTGCTAAATGAGCTTTTTTATCTCTAATGCCATGGCTGACGCTGCTGCACCTGCTGCAGGCCCAATGGGCGGCGGCTTTGAGTGGATTTTCCTGGTCGGTTTCCTGGTCATCTTCTACCTGATGATCTGGCGTCCACAGGCCAAGCGCGCCAAAGAGCAGAAAACCCTGCTGGGCAGCCTGCAAAAAGGTGACGAAGTTGTGACCACCGGTGGTATCGCCGGCAAGATCACCAAAGTGTCCGACGACTTCGTTGTACTGGAAGTCTCCGACACCGTCGAAATGAAGTTCCAGAAAGGCGCCATTGCCGCCACGCTGCCAAAAGGCACGCTCAAAGCGATCTAAGTTTCAACTTCTACTCAATCGACGGGGCGCGCAAGGCGCCCCGCGTCATAAGCGGGCGGCGTGATGCTGAACAAATACCCTCTGTGGAAATACATTCTGATCCTGGCGGTGCTAGCGGTCGGTCTGATTTATTCCGCTCCCAATCTATATCCTGATGACCCGGCCATTCAGGTCAGCGGTGCAAGCACTTCGCTGCAGGTCAATCAGGCTGATCTGGATCGTGTGAGCGCAGCGCTCAAGGAATCCGGGATCAACGTCAAGGCTGCCACCCTGGCGGAAAACGGCAAGGGCGGGCTGATTCGTCTGACCAAGGCTGAAGACCAGTTACCTGCCAAAGACGTCGTGCGCAAGGCATTGGGTGATGACTACGTCGTTGCACTGAACCTGGCACAAACCACCCCGCAATGGCTGCGCAGCCTGGCCGCGCACCCGATGAAGCTGGGTCTGGACTTGTCCGGTGGCGTGCACTTCCTGCTGGAAGTGGACATGGATAAAGCCCTCGACGCTCGCTTGAAAGTGTACGAAGGCGATGTGAAGAGCCTGTTGCGTAAAGAGAAACTGCGCTATCGCAGCCTGCCGCAACTCAACGGTGCCATTCAGCTGGGCTTCACTGATGAAGCAGCCCGCGAACAAGCCCGTGCGCTGATCCGCAAGAGCTTCAACGATTTCGATATTGTTCCGGCCGACCTCAATGGGCAGCCGGTACTGCGTCTGGCGATGACCCCGGCCAAGCTGGCGGAAATCCGCGAATACTCCATCAAGCAGAACTTGACCACGGTACGTAACCGCGTCAACGAGCTGGGTGTTGCCGAGCCAATCGTTCAGCGCCAGGGCGCCAACCGCATCGTGGTTGAGCTGCCGGGCGTGCAGGACACCGCCGAAGCCAAGCGTATCCTCGGCAAGACGGCCAACCTTGAGTTCCGTCTGGCCGCCGAGCCAGGCGCTTCGAAAGCCACTTCCGAAACCTTCGAGTTCCGTGAAGGCAATCGTCCACCCGCACAGATCGAGCGCGGCTTGATCATCACCGGTGACCAGGTGACTGACGCCAAGGCTGGCTTCGGCGAGCAAGGCACGCCGGAAGTGAACATCCGTCTGGATGGCCACGGTGGCGAGCTGATGAGTCGTGCGACTCGCAGCAACGTCGGTCGCAGCATGGCGGTGATCTTTATCGAGCAACGTCCGGTTACCTCTTACGTCAAGCAAGTGGTCAACGGCGTCGAGAAAGAAGTGCCGGTCCAGACGTTCAAGGAAGAGAAAAAGATCATCAGCCTGGCGACCATCCAGTCGCCGCTGGGTGCTCAATTCCGCATCACCGGCCTGAACGGTCAGGGCGAGTCGTCCGAACTGGCGCTGCTGCTGCGTGCCGGTGGTCTGGCTGCACCAATGTACTTCGCTGAAGAGCGCACCATTGGCCCAAGCCTGGGTGCCGACAACATTGTCAAAGGTATCGATGCGTCGCTGTGGGGCATGCTGTTTGTCTCGCTGTTCATCATCGCCATCTACCGCTTCTTCGGCATCATCGCCACCGTCGCGCTGGCGGTGAACATGGTGCTGCTGCTGGCCCTGATGTCGCTGCTGGGTGCAACGCTGACCCTGCCGGGTATCGCCGGTATCGTGTTGACCATGGGTATGGCCGTCGACGCCAACGTTTTGATCTTCTCGCGGATACGTGAAGAGATCGCGGCGGGCATGAGCGTGCAACGGGCAATCAACGAAGGCTTCGGCCGGGCATTCACCGCGATTCTCGACGCCAACCTGACAACCTTGTTGGTCGGCGGGATTCTCTTTGCAATGGGCACCGGCCCGGTCAAGGGCTTCGCAGTGACCATGTCCCTCGGGATCTTTACCTCGATGTTCACGGCCATCATGGTGACCCGCGCGATGGTCAACCTGATCTTCGGCGGTCGTGACTTCAAGAAGTTGTGGATTTAAGGGGCTGCCATGTTACGTACAATCAACTTCATGGGCGTTCGCAACTTTGCGTTCGGCGTCACATTGTTCCTCACGGCACTGGCATTGTTCAGTGTCGCCACCAAGGGCATGAACTGGGGCCTGGACTTCACCGGCGGTACGCTCATCGAGCTGACCTACGAGCGTCCGGCCGACGTCACCAAGGTGCGTGAGCAGCTGGTTACATCGGGTTATAACGATGCGGTCGTTCAGAGCTTCGGTGCGACTACCGATTTGCTGGTGCGTATGCCAGGTGAAGACCCGCAGCTGGGTCATCAAGTGGCAGAGGCGCTGTTGAAAGTCGGCGGCGATAACCCGGCAACGGTCAAGCGTGTTGAGTTCGTCGGCCCTCAGGTCGGTGAAGAGCTGCGCGACCAGGGCGGCCTCGGCATGCTGATGGCGCTCGGCGGCATCCTGATCTACCTGGCTTTCCGCTTTCAGTGGAAGTTCGCGGTCGGTGCCATCGTTTCGTTGATTCACGACGTGATCGTGACCATCGGTATCCTGTCGTTCTTCCAGATCACCTTCGACCTGACAGTGCTGGCGGCGGTGCTGGCGATTATCGGTTACTCGCTCAACGACACCATCGTGGTGTTCGACCGGGTTCGTGAGAACTTCCGCGTACTGCGCAAGGCGACCCTGATCGAGAACATCAACATCTCGACCACGCAAACCCTGCTGCGGACCATGGCGACGTCGATCTCCACCTTGCTGGCGATCGCGGCCCTGTTGTTCTTTGGTGGCGACAACCTGTTCGGCTTCTCTATCGCGCTGTTTATCGGTGTGTTGGCGGGTACCTACTCGTCGATCTACATCGCCAACGTCGTGCTGATCTGGCTGAACCTGAGCACCGAGGATCTGATCCCGGCAGTGGCTACCGACAAGGAAGTCGACGACCGCCCATAACGGCTATCGTTTTCCAGCTGTCGGCCGAAAAGGCGCGAGTATTGAACTCGCGCCTTTTTTTATGCTCCAAGGCTGGGAGAAGCGCGGGCTTGTCCCGTATGTGATGGTCAGGAGGTTCATGTGAACAAGTCGTTGCTGGTTGGTGCGGTATTGGGTGCTGTCGGTGTAACAGCCGGGGGTGCTGTTGCCACCTACAAGCTGGTTAATAGCGGCCCTGAATATGCGCAAGTTCTAGCCGTTGAACCGGTCAAGACGCAAATCAAGACGCCACGTGAAGTGTGCAAGGACGTAGCGGTTACCCGGCAAGCGCCGGTAAAAGATCAACACCAGATCGCCGGTACGGTGGTTGGTGCGCTGGCGGGTGGTCTGTTGGGTAATCAGATCGGCGGCGGTACTGGCAAGAAGATCGCCACAGTGGCCGGTGCGGTCGGCGGCGGTTATGCGGGTAACAAGGTGCAGGAAGGCATGCAGGAGCGTGACACCTACACCACGACTCAAACCCGCTGTAACACGGTGCATGACATCAGCGACAAGGTTGTAGGTTACGACGTGCGTTATTCGCTGGATGGCAAGGAAGGCAAAGTGCGGATGGATCGCGATCCGGGCAACCAGATTCCGGTCGACAAGGACGGTAAATTGGTCCTGTCGCAGAACGAGCCGGCTCCAGCTCAATAATCAGCTGATTGCCAAAATCAAAAAGAAGCACTCTGCGGGGTGCTTTTTTTGTGCCCGGGATTTATGCCTCACCACCAATCCCTTGTGGGAGCGGGCTTGCTCGCGAAGGCGGCTTCACATTCAATATTGACGGTGGCTGATACACCGCTTTCGCGAGCAAGCCCGCTCCCACATTGAACCTGTGGTGTTTTCGGGAATTGGATTTCAGGCATAAAAAAAGCACCCCGAGAGGTGCTTTTTTGTGGCTGCTCGCTTAGCGTTTCAGCGAGGCCGGCAGGTGCGGCTGGATGGCCGTCAGTACTGCTTTAAAGCATTTGGTGTTACCGGCAACGACATGGCCTTTCTCAAGGAAGTCGTGACCGCCGGTGAAGTCGCTCACCAAGCCGCCAGCTTCCTGGATCAGCAGGGCGCCTGCAGCCATGTCCCACTCGGACAGGCCCGACTCCCAGAAGGCGTCGAAACGGCCGGCCGCTACGTAAGCCAGGTCCAGGCTTGCCGAGCCCGCGCGGCGGATGCCGGCAGTCTGGCCAACCAGGGCGCGGAACATGCCCAGGTAGTTGTCGAGGTTGTCCATTTGGTCATCGCGGAACGGGAAGCCGGTACCCAGCAGGGCGCCGTCCAGGCTGGTGCGGCCGCTAACGCGCAGACGACGACCGTTCAGTTGAGCGCCGCGACCACGGCTGGCGGTGAATTCTTCCTGGCGAACCGGGTCCAGAACCACAGCGTGTTCCAGGCGACCGCGGTATTTGCAGGCGATGCTGACAGCGAAGTGAGGAATGCCGCGCAGGAAGTTGGTGGTGCCGTCCAGTGGGTCGATGATCCACAGGTACTCTTCGCCTTCGATCCCGGTGCCGGCGTGCATGCCGGTTTCTTCACCCATGATCGAGTGATTCGGGTAGGCCTTGCGCAGCGCGTCGATGATTTTTTGCTCAGCGGCGCGATCCACCTCGGATACGTAATCCTTGGCGTCTTTTTCGTCGACCTTGATGGTATCCAGGCGCTCGATGGAGCGGAAGATCAATTCACTGGCGCTGCGGGCGGCGCGCAGCGCGATATTCAGCATGGGCTGCATGGATGTGTCACCTAAGGTTGTTAAAGAAAGCCGGGCATTCTATCAGAAAGTTTCTACAGGAGAAGGTCAGTGTTCGCTTTCATAGCTTAACGGTAGGTTGAGCTGTAAGATTCTGCTCCCCATTAAAGTGTTCGAGAGCGCCTCCCTTGCTGCAAAACATTCGTGTCGTCCTGGTCAATACCAGCCACCCCGGGAATATCGGCGGTGCTGCGCGTGCCATGAAGAACATGGGCCTGTCGCGGCTGGTGCTGGTCGAACCGCGGTTGTTCCCGCACCATGAGGCCGATGCTCGTGCTTCCGGTGCCGGTGACATCCTTGAAAACGCGCAAGTCGTCGCCACCTTGGAAGATGCCTTGGTCGGCTGCAATCTGGTGCTCGGCACCAGCGCCCGTGACCGTCGCATTCCCTGGCCGTTGCTCGATCCCCGCGAATGCGGCGTGAAAGTGGTCGAGGAGGCAGCGCAGGGTGCCGAGATTGCCTTGGTCTTTGGCCGAGAAGATTCCGGCCTGACCAATGAAGAGCTGCAGCGATGTCATTATCACGTGCACATCCCATCAGACCCTGAGTTCAGTTCGCTGAACCTTGGGGCGGCGGTTCAGGTGTTGAGTTATGAAGTGCGCATGTCCTGGCTGGCGGCCCAAGGCCGGCCGAGCAAGGTCGAGAAGGAAGAAGTGGCCTCCGTCAAAAGCGCTGAGCTGGCGACCATGGATGAGCTGGAGCGATTCTATGAGCACCTGGAGCAAACCCTGGTGGCCATTGAATTCCTCGATCCGGAAAAGCCGCGGCACTTGATGGCGCGCCTGCGCCGGTTGTATGGACGCAGCTCGGTCAGCCGGGCGGAAATGAATATATTGCGTGGCATCCTCACGGAAACCCAGAAAGCGGCCCGTGGTGAGCTTCTTAAGCGGAAGGATTAAAAATGTTCGAGCGTTTGCGTGAAGATATCCAGAGTGTTTTCCATCGTGATCCGGCAGCGCGCAACGCCTTTGAAGTTCTGACGTGCTACCCGGGCATGCACGCCATCTGGATCCACCGCTTGTCGTCAGCTCTGTGGGGCATGGGCTGGAAGTGGCTGGCGCGACTGGTGTCGAACTTCGGTCGCTGGTTGACCGGGATCGAAATCCATCCGGGTGCCAAGGTCGGTCGTCGCTTCTTTATCGACCATGGCATGGGCATCGTCATCGGTGAAACTGCTGAGATCGGCAATGACGTCACTCTTTATCAGGGCGTAACCCTAGGTGGCACCAGCTGGAACAAGGGCAAGCGCCACCCGACGCTTGAAGATGGCGTAGTGGTCGGGGCAGGGGCCAAGGTGCTTGGCCCGTTTACGGTCGGTGCCGGCGCCAAGGTTGGTTCCAATGCCGTGGTGACCAAGGCGGTCCCGCCCGGGGCGACAGTGGTGGGGATTCCAGGCCGGATTATCGTCAAGTCCGATGAAGAGCAGGACGCCAAACGCAAGGCGATGGCCGAGAAGATCGGTTTCGATGCCTATGGGGTGGGTGAAGACATGCCGGATCCGGTGGCGCGTGCCATCAATCAGTTGCTCGATCATTTGCAGGCTGTAGATGGTCGACTTGAAGGGATGTGCGGGGCGCTGAAGGATCTGGGCAGTAATTACTGTGCGAAAGATCTGCCTGAGCTGCGCGAAGAAGACTTCGCCTGTGTGAAGGATAAGGATCAGAGTCAGGCTAGCTAAACCGCGCCGACCTCTTCGCGAGCAAGCCCGCTCCCACATTGGATCTTCTGTGCCCACATATTCTGTGTTCGACGAAGGTCTGGTGTGGGAGTGAGCCTGCTCGCGATGAACGATAACGCGCAATTGCTGGCTGTACGCCGCCAGCCTTTGCTATGATGCGCCCGCTCTTTTGCGGGTAATCCCGAGTAAAGCACTAGGTCTTATAGTTGACTTAAATACTCGGGAATTGCATACTCGCCCCATTCCGAACTCCGTGGTAATTGTCCATGCGACTGACTACAAAAGGCCGATACGCCGTGACCGCCATGCTTGACCTGGCGTTGCACGCGCAGCACGGGCCGGTGTCCCTGGCCGATATCTCCGAGCGCCAAGGCATCTCCCTGTCCTACCTCGAACAGCTCTTCGCCAAATTGCGCCGCAGCAATCTGGTGTCCAGCGTCCGTGGTCCGGGCGGCGGCTATCAGCTGTCGCGCGACATGCAGGGTATCCAGGTCGCCCAGGTGATCGATGCGGTGAACGAATCGGTCGATGCAACCAAATGCCAGGGCCAGGGTGATTGCCATCAAGGCGACACCTGCCTGACCCACCACTTGTGGTGCGATCTGAGCCTGCAGATTCACGAATTTCTCAGCGGTATCAGCTTGGCTGACCTTGTCACTCGCCGTGAGGTACAAGAAGTAGCCCAGCGTCAGGATCAGCGCCGTTGCAACAGCAAGGCGCCACGCCTGGACAAGATTGAAGCGTCCGCCGTCGAATGACAGCCAAAGAGCTAGCGGCACGCCAGCCAGCCTGATTTAGGAGATAGTCCATGAAATTGCCGATTTACCTTGATTACTCTGCGACCACCCCGGTTGATCCGCGTGTCGCGCAAAAGATGAGTGAATGCCTGCTGGTCGACGGAAACTTCGGTAACCCGGCGTCCCGTTCCCACGTGTTCGGCTGGAAAGCTGAAGAGTCCGTCGAAAACGCTCGTCGTCAGGTCGCTGACCTGGTTAACGCCGATCCGCGTGAAATCGTCTGGACCTCCGGTGCCACCGAGTCCGACAACCTGGCAATCAAGGGTGCGGCGCATTTCTATGCCACTAAAGGCAAGCACCTGATCACCACCAAGATTGAGCACAAGGCTGTCCTCGACACCATGCGCCAACTGGAGCGTGAAGGCTTCGAAGTCACCTACATCGAGCCTCGCACTGATGGCCTGGTCACTCCGGAGATGATCGAAGCCGCCCTGCGCGACGACACCATCCTGGTTTCGGTCATGCACGTGAACAACGAAATCGGCACCATCAACGACATCGCAGCCATCGGCGAACTGACCCGTTCCAAGGGCATCCTGTTCCACGTCGACGCCGCTCAGTCCACCGGCAAGGTCGATATCGACCTGTCGAAGCTGAAAGTCGACATGATGTCGTTCTCTGCCCACAAAACCTATGGCCCTAAAGGCATCGGCGCACTGTACGTGAGCCGCAAGCCGCGTGTTCGCATCGAAGCGACCATGCACGGCGGCGGTCACGAACGTGGCATGCGTTCCGGCACCCTGGCGACCCACCAGATCGTCGGCATGGGCGAAGCCTTCCGGGTAGCCAAGGAAGACATGGTTGCCGAGAACATCCGCATCAAGGCCCTGAGTGACCGCTTCTTCAAACAGGTCGAAGGCCTGGAAGAGCTGTACATCAACGGCAGCATGACCGCTCGTGTTCCGCACAACCTGAACCTGAGCTTCAACTACGTTGAAGGTGAGTCGCTGATCATGGCGCTCAAGGACCTGGCGGTTTCGTCCGGTTCGGCCTGCACCTCGGCTTCCCTTGAGCCTTCGTACGTGCTGCGCGCCCTGGGCCGCAACGACGAACTGGCACACAGCTCGATTCGCTTCACCTTCGGCCGTTTCACCACCGAAGAAGAAATCGACTACGCCGCGCAGAAAGTCTGCGAGGCCGTTACCAAGCTGCGCACTCTGTCGCCGCTGTGGGACATGTACAAAGACGGTGTCGACATTTCGAAAATCGAGTGGGCGGCACACTGATTTCAAGTCGCCGCAAACCGGCCCTGTGAACCTTCGGGCGCAGGGCTTCAAGAGCGACTCTCTGATGAGTGAGGATTAAGAATCATGGCTTACAGCGAAAAGGTCATCGACCACTACGAGAACCCGCGCAACGTCGGCAAGATGGACGCGGAAGACCCAGATGTCGGCACCGGCATGGTCGGCGCTCCGGCGTGCGGCGATGTGATGCGCCTGCAAATCAAGGTCAACGAGCAAGGCATCATCGAAGACGCCAAGTTCAAGACCTACGGTTGCGGTTCGGCTATCGCCTCCAGCTCCCTGGCGACCGAGTGGATGAAAGGCAAGACTCTGGATGAAGCAGAGACCATCAAAAACACTCAGCTGGCCGAAGAACTGGCTCTGCCGCCAGTAAAAATTCACTGCTCCGTACTTGCTGAAGACGCTATCAAAGCGGCCGTTCGCGACTACAAGCAGAAGAAAGGCTTGATCTGACTTTCAAGATTTGGCGACGAGTAAGGAGTCACCGATGGCTATCAGCATGACAGAAGCGGCTGCTCAACACGTGCGACGCTCCCTCAACGGGCGCGGCAAAGGTGAAGGGATTCGTCTGGGTGTTCGCACCACAGGCTGTTCCGGCCTTGCCTACGTGCTGGAGTTTGTCGACGAGGTGGTTGCAGAGGATCAGGTGTTCGAAAGTCACGGCGAGAAAGTGATCATCGACCCGAAAAGCCTGGCCTACCTGGACGGTACCGAACTCGATTTCGTCAAGGAAGGGTTGAACGAAGGCTTCAAGTTCAACAACCCCAACGTTCGCGGTGAATGTGGCTGCGGCGAAAGCTTCAACATTTGAGGCTTGTCGTGGGTACTCCTTGTCATTTCGCTTTATTTGAGCTGCAACCGAGTTTCGATCTGGACCTCGATCAGCTGGCTACGCGCTACCGTGAGTTGGCGCGCGGCGTTCATCCAGACCGCTTCGCTGATGCTTCCGAGCGTGAGCAGCGGCTGGCGCTAGAGCAATCCGCGAGCCTCAACGAGGCCTACCAGACGCTCAAAAATCCACCCAAGCGCGCGCGTTACCTGCTCGCCTTGAATGGTGGCGAGCTGCCGCTGGAGGTCACGGTGCATGATCCGGAGTTTCTTCTGCAGCAGATGGAGTTGCGTGAAGAGCTCGAAGACCTGCAGGACAGTGCCGACCTCAATGGCGTTGCCGTCTTCAAGCGTCGCCTGAAGGTTGCCCAGGATGAACTGAACCAAAGCTTCTCGGCTTGCTGGAACGATGCTGCGCAACGTGAACGGGCCGAACGCCTGATGCGGCGCATGCAGTTTCTCGACAAGCTCACCTACGAAGTGCGCCAGTTAGAAGAGCGCCTCGACGATTAACCCAGTGCCGCTCCGGTCGCACGCCTGATATACAGATAAGTCCTGATAACGATGGCCCTACTGCAGATCGCCGAACCCGGCCAAAGTCCTCAACCGCACCAGCGTCGTCTGGCTGTGGGGATCGACTTGGGCACTACCAATTCGCTGGTCGCTGCTTTGCGCAGTGGTCTTTCCGAGCCTCTGGCTGACGCTGACGGGCAGGTCATCCTGCCGTCCGCGGTGCGCTACCACGCTGATCGCGTTGAAGTCGGCGAGTCGGCCAAGCTGGCTGCCGCCACCGACCCTTTGAACACCGTGCTGTCGGTCAAGCGCTTGATGGGTCGTGGTTTGTCCGACGTCAAGCAATTGGGCGACCAACTGCCGTACCGCTTCGTCGGCGGCGAGTCGCACATGCCGTTCATCGACACGATCCAGGGCCCGAAAAGCCCGGTCGAAGTTTCCGCCGATATCCTGAAAGTGCTGCGTCAGCGCGCCGAAGCGACGTTGGGTGGCGAACTGGTAGGTGCGGTGATCACCGTTCCGGCCTATTTCGACGATGCTCAGCGTCAAGCCACCAAGGATGCGGCCAAACTGGCTGGCCTTAACGTGCTGCGGCTGCTCAACGAGCCGACTGCCGCCGCTGTGGCTTACGGTCTGGATCAGCACGCTGAAGGCCTGGTCGCCATTTATGACCTGGGCGGCGGTACCTTCGATATTTCGATTCTGCGCCTGACGGGCGGTGTGTTTGAGGTTTTGGCTACCGGCGGCGACAGCGCGCTGGGCGGCGATGACTTCGACCATGCAATTGCCGGCTGGATCATCGAGAGCGCCGGTCTGTCTGCTGACCTCGATCCGGGTGCGCAACGCAATCTGCTGCAAACCGCTTGTGCGGCCAAAGAAGCCCTGACCAATGCCTCGTCCGTTGAAGTCGCTTATGGCGACTGGAAAGCCGAGCTGACCCGTGAAGCCTTCAATGCGCTGATCGAGCCAATGGTCGCCCGCAGCCTGAAAGCCTGTCGCCGCGCTGTGCGTGATTCCGGCATCGAGCTGGACGAAGTGCACGCGGTCGTCATGGTGGGCGGTTCGACCCGTGTGCCTCGCGTCCGCGAAGCCGTCGCAGAAGCCTTCGGTCGCGAGCCGCTGACCGAAATCGATCCGGATCAAGTGGTGGCCATCGGAGCCGCGATCCAGGCCGATACGCTGGCCGGCAACAAGCGCGATGGCGATGAACTGCTGCTGCTCGATGTGATTCCGTTGTCCCTGGGGCTGGAAACCATGGGCGGACTGATGGAGAAGGTGATTCCGCGCAACACCACCATTCCTGTCGCCCGCGCTCAGGACTTCACGACTTATAAAGATGGCCAGTCGGCCATGGCGATCCACGTATTGCAGGGCGAGCGCGAGCTGATCAGCGACTGCCGCTCCCTGGCACGCTTCGAATTGCGCGGCATTCCGGCGATGGTGGCCGGTGCGGCGAAGATTCGCGTGACTTTCCAGGTCGATGCCGACGGTCTGCTCAATGTTTCTGCCCGCGAGCTGGGCTCGGGCATTGAGGCCAGCATCCAGGTCAAGCCGTCCTACGGTCTGACGGACGGCGAAATTGCCAAGATGCTCAAGGATTCCTTCCAGCACGCCAGCGACGACAAGGTCGCTCGTGTCTTGCGTGAACAGCAGGTCGATGCGCAGCGCCTGATCGAAGCGGTGCAGGGCGCCCTCGACGTCGATGGCGAGCGCTTGCTCGACGCCGAAGAGCGCATGGTCATCGAATTGCAGATGCAGGAACTGACCGAACTGATGAAAGGCACCGATGGTTACGCCATCGAGCAGCAGACCAAGCGTCTGTCGCAAGTGACCGACGCCTTTGCTGCCCGCCGCTTGGACTCGACGGTGAAAGCCGCGCTGGCGGGGCGCAACCTGAATGAGATTGAGGAATAACGATGCCACAGGTCATTTTTCTGCCACACGAGAAGTTCTGCCCGGAAGGTATGGTTGTGGAGGCTGAGCCTGGCATATCCATTCTCGAGCTGGCCCACGAACACCATATCGAGATGGAAAGCGCCTGTGGCGGCGTCTGCGCCTGCACCACCTGCCACTGCATCATCCGCGAAGGTTTCGACTCGCTGGAAGAAGCGGATGAGCTGGAAGAAGACTTTCTGGATCGTGCCTGGGGTCTGGAGGCGCAATCGCGTCTAGGCTGTCAGGCGATTGTCGGGAATGAAGACCTGACTGTCGAAATTCCAAAATACTCGGTCAACCATGCGGCTGAAGCGCCGCACTGATTCAAGGAACTGAAATGAGTCTGAAATGGGTTGATGTGCTGGAAATCGCGATCCAGCTGGCTGAATCCAAGCCGGATGTGGATCCGCGTTATGTGAACTTCGTCGATCTGCACAAATGGGTGCTGGCATTGCCGGAGTTCAGTGATGATCCGACCCGCGGTGGCGAGAAGGTGCTTGAAGCCATTCAGGCCGCCTGGATCGAAGAAGCAGACTGAGTCTGCGCCGTATGCAGTTAGGCAATACCCAAGAACCCGCGTATAATTCGCGGGTTTAATTTTTCGCAAATTACCGTTTCTGGAGTTACACCATGGCTGTTCAACGTACTTTCTCCATCATCAAGCCTGACGCTGTTGCAAAAAACGTTATCGGCGAGATCACCACTCGTTTCGAAAAAGCTGGCCTGCGCGTTGTAGCTTCGAAACTGAAGCAACTGTCCAAAGCTGAAGCTGAAGGCTTCTACGCTGAGCACAGCGCTCGTGGTTTCTTCAACGACCTGGTTGCCTTCATGATCTCCGGCCCGGTTGTCGTTCAGGTTCTGGAAGGCGAAAACGCTATCGCTCTGAACCGTGAGCTGATGGGCGCTACCAACCCTAAAGAAGCTGCTGCCGGCACCATCCGCGCTGACTTCGCTGATTCCATCGACGCCAACGCTGTACACGGTTCGGACTCCGAAGCCGCTGCTGCTCGCGAAATCTCGTACTTCTTCGCAGCTACTGAAGTAACCACTCGCTAAGCATTGGCTTAAGAGTGAAGGTGAATCCATGACTACATCGACTGTAAAAACCAACCTGCTGGGTCTGACTCAACAGGAAATGGAAAAATTCTTCGACTCGATCGGGGAGAAGCGTTTCCGTGCCGGTCAGGTAATGAAATGGATTCACCACCTTGGCGTCGATGATTTCGACGCCATGACGAACGTCAGCAAGGCCTTGCGCGACAAGCTCAAGGCTATTGCCGAGGTTCGCGGTCCTGAAGTGGTCAGCGAGGACATTTCCACCGATGGCACCCGTAAGTGGGTGGTGCGCGTGGCGTCCGGCAGCTGCGTCGAGACCGTGTACATCCCCCAGGGCAAACGTGGAACTTTGTGCGTTTCGTCCCAGGCAGGCTGTGCCCTGGATTGCAGTTTCTGCTCCACCGGCAAGCAAGGTTTCAATAGCAACCTCACCGCCGCCGAAGTGATCGGTCAGGTGTGGATTGCCAATAAATCGTTCGGCAGCATCCCGGCGACCGCCGACCGTGCCATCACCAACGTGGTGATGATGGGCATGGGTGAGCCGCTGCTGAACTTCGACAACGTCGTTGCCGCCATGCATCTGATGATGGATGACCTGGGCTACGGGATCTCCAAGCGCCGCGTAACCCTGTCTACATCGGGTGTGGTGCCGATGATCGATGAGCTGTCCAAGCACATCGACGTCTCCCTGGCGTTGTCCCTGCACGCACCGAACGACGCATTGCGTAACCAATTGGTGCCGATCAACAAGAAATATCCGCTTAAGATGCTGCTCGAGTCGTGCCAGCGTTACATGTCGTCCCTGGGCGAGAAGCGCGTGCTGACCATCGAGTACACCTTGCTCAAGGACATCAACGACAAGGTTGAACATGCCGTTGAGATGATCGAGTTGCTCAAGAACATCCCGTGCAAGATCAACCTGATTCCGTTCAACCCGTTCCCGCATTCCGGTTACGAGCGTCCGAGCAACAACGCGATTCGTCGTTTCCAGGATCAGCTTCACCATGCCGGCTTCAATGTCACCGTCCGCACCACCCGCGGTGAAGACATCGATGCCGCGTGTGGCCAATTGGTAGGACAGGTGCTGGATCGCACCCGTCGCAGCGAACGTTATATCGCCGTGCGCGAGTTGAGCGCCGAAAACGATATCGCACAGAACGCTGCGAACAATAATTAAGAGAGGATCTCTATGTCCCTGCGCTTCGCGCTGCTTTTGCTGTTGGCCAGCCTGTGTGCTGGTTGTGTCCTGTCGGGCGATTTCAACCCGATGAAGACCAGCAAGGGGCGCGATGAAGCGCGTGTTGCCTATGTGCAGCTGGGGTTGGGGTACTTGCAGCAGGGCATGACCGAACGGGCGAAAGTACCGTTGAAGAAAGCGCTGGACCTGGATGACTCGGACCCGGATGCCAACGCTGCGCTGGGTCTGGTATTCCAGGCAGAGATGGAGCCGGAGCTGGCGGATAAGCATTTTCGCAAGGCGCTGTCTTCCAGCCCCAACGATGCGCGAATCCTGAACAACTACGGCAGTTTTCTTTTCGAAGAGAAACGCTACAAAGAAGCTTACGAGCGCTTTGAACAGGCCGCGGCCGACACTTTGTATCCTGAGCGTTCGCGGGTGTTCGAGAACCTCGGAATGACCGCTTCGAAGCTGGGGCAGCGCGATCTGGCGCAGCAGCAGCTGGAAAAAGCCCTGCGGTTGAATCGCCAACAACCGCGTGCATTGCTGGAAATGGCTGAGTTGTCCTTCGAAGACAGGCATTATGTGCCCGCGCGCGACTATTACGATCGTTTTAGCCTGCTCACCGAGCAAAATGCACGTAGTCTATTGCTCGGCGTTCGGCTGGCAAAAGTGTTTGATGATCGCGACAAGGCCGCCAGTTTTGGCCTGCAACTAAAACGACTCTATCCCGGTACGCCGGAATATCAGCAATACCTGTCGGAGCAATGATGAAAGCGGCGCATCCCGAAGTTGTAGCAGCGAATCGCGTTAATCCCGGTGAAACTTTACGCCAGGCTCGCGAAAGCAATGGCTGGTCGCTGGCCGAAGTGGCCCTCAAGCTCAACCTCACCGTTAATTCCCTGAGCAATCTGGAAGCCGGCGCTTTCGACAAGCTGCCTGGGCATACCTTTGCTCGCGGTTATATTCGTGCCTACGCGAAATTGCTCGGCATGGATCAAACCGTACTGGTCCAGCAGTTCGACCAATCCACCGGCACCGACTCCCAGGGCAGCAACGTCCATAGCCTGGGACGTATCGAAGAGCCGGTTCGGGTTTCCCATACTATTTTGCGAGTGGTCAGCCTGCTGTTGCTGTTTGCAGTGATCGGTGGTGGTTTTGTCTGGTGGCAGGATCAGACCTCATTGCGTACCAAAGACCTGACTAGCCTGAGCCCGGAACACGTGGAAGTCGAAGGCGCTGACGGCACCACGCAGATCCATCCGCTGGACGAGCCGGAAGACCAGGCCGTCGCGCAAGGTCAGGCTGACGGCACCACCGCTCTTGCATTGCCGCAAGCCGATACGTCGGCTGAAGCGCCGGCCGAAACTGAAGCGACTGCACCGGTTGCACCAGCGCCCGCTGCACCTGCCCACAGCACCGCTCCGGTTGTCTCGATTCCAGTCGCGCCAGCCCCGACAGCTCCTGTGGTATCAACCCCGCCTGCGAGCGCTTCGGTTACTCCGACCATTCCCCCTTCGGCAGCGGTTGCTCCGGTTGCCGGCCAGGGTCAGGTTCAACTGCAATACACTGCCGATTGCTGGACGCAAGTGACCGATGGCACCGGCAAGGTGTTGTTGAGCGGTCTCAAGCGCAAAGGCGAAAACGTTTCCGTGAGCGGCAAGCCACCGTTTTCCGTGCGTCTGGGCTTCGCCCGCGGCGCGCAGGTCAGCTACAACGGGCAGGTGGTTGATGTCGCTCCGTTCACCAGTGGCGAGACTGCTCGCCTGAAGTTGGGTCAATAAGTCATGCACGGCGAATCTCCAATCAAACGTCGCGAATCTCGCAAGATCTGGGTCGGTAACGTGCCTGTTGGCGGCGATGCGCCTATCGCTGTGCAGAGCATGACCAACAGCGACACCAACGATGTCGCCGCCACCGTGGCCCAGATCAATCGTCTGGAAGCGGCTGGCGTCGATATCGTGCGTATTTCCGTGCCCGACATGGATGCCGCTGAAGCCTTCGGCAAGATCAAGCAACTGGTCAAGGTGCCGTTGGTTGCCGACATCCACTTCGACTACAAAATCGCTCTGCGTGTAGCCGAACTGGGCGTTGACTGCCTGCGCATCAATCCGGGCAACATCGGCCGCGAAGACCGCGTGCGTGCGGTAGTCGATGCCGCTCGCGATCGCGGGATTCCGATCCGCATCGGCGTGAACGCCGGTTCCCTGGAAAAAGACCTGCAAAAGAAATACGGCGAGCCGACTCCGGCTGCGCTGGTTGAATCTGCCCTGCGTCACGTCGAACACCTTGAGCGCCTGAATTTCCAGGACTTCAAGGTCAGTGTGAAAGCTTCCGACGTGTTCATGGCCGTCGCCGCTTACCGCTTGCTGGCCAAGGAAATCGTCCAGCCGCTGCACCTGGGCATCACCGAAGCCGGTGGTTTGCGTTCAGGCACAGTGAAATCCGCCGTGGGCCTCGGTATGCTGCTCGCCGAAGGGATTGGCGATACTATTCGCATCTCGTTGGCGGCCGACCCGGTCGAGGAAGTGAAAGTCGGCTACGACATTCTCAAATCCCTGCATTTGCGTTCCCGTGGCATCAACTTCATCGCCTGCCCGAGCTGCTCGCGGCAGAACTTCGATGTGGTCAAGACCATGAACGAGCTGGAAGGGCGCCTCGAAGACCTGCTGGTGCCGCTGGATGTCGCGGTCATCGGTTGCGTGGTCAACGGACCGGGTGAAGCCAAGGAAGCCCATATCGGCTTGACCGGCGGCACGCCAAACCTGATTTACATCGATGGCAAGCCGGCGCAGAAACTGACGAATGACAATCTGGTGGATGAGCTTGAACGCTTGATCCGCCAGAAAGCGGCCGAAAAGGTCGAAGCTGACGCTGCCTTGATCGCGCGTGGCTGAGCCTGACTAAAGAGCCGAACGAATTTAAGGATTTTAAAGTGAGCAAGTCTCTGCAAGCCATACGTGGCATGAACGACATCCTGCCCGAGCAGACTCCCCTGTGGCGTCATTTCGAAGGCACCGTCTCGCGTTTGCTGGATAACTACGGTTACAAGCAGATCCGCATGCCGATCGTCGAGTTCACCGAGCTGTTCAAGCGCTCCATCGGTGAAGTGACCGACATCGTCGAAAAAGAGATGTACACCTTCGACGACCGCAACGGCGACTCCCTGACCCTGCGCCCCGAAGGCACAGCGGCCTGCGTGCGTGCGGTGCTCGAGCACGGTATCACCGGCGGTGGCCAGGTGCAGAAACTCTGGTACATCGGCCCGATGTTCCGCCACGAACGTCCGCAGAAAGGCCGTTATCGCCAGTTCCACCAGATCGGTTGCGAAGTCTTCAACCTCGACGGTCCGGACATCGACGCCGAGCTGATCGTGCTGACCTGGCGACTGTGGGGCGAGCTGGGCATCCGTGATGCGGTCAAGCTTGAACTCAACAGCCTCGGCACTGCCGAGTCCCGTGGTCGTTATCGCGAAGCGTTGGTCGAGTTCCTTTCGGCCCGTTTGGACATGCTGGACGAAGACAGCCAGCGCCGTCTGAAAACCAACCCTTTGCGGGTTCTGGATACCAAGAACGCTGACACTCAAGCCGTGTTGGCCGACGCGCCGAAAATGGCCGACTACCTCGACGAAGAATCCCGCGTGCACTTCGAGGGCCTCAAGGCTCGCCTGGACGCCGCCGGCATTCCTTACGTGATCAACCCGAAGCTGGTTCGCGGGCTGGATTACTACAGCAAGACCGTTTTCGAATGGGTCACCGACAAACTGGGCGCCCAGGGCACCGTGTGTGCCGGTGGTCGTTACGACGGTCTGGTGGAGCAGATGGGCGGCAAGCCGACCCCTGGCGTTGGTTTCGCCATGGGCATCGAGCGCCTGGTGCTGTTGCTTGAAACCCTGGAGCAGATCCCGGAAGAGATTTCCCGTCAGGTCGACGTCTACCTCTGCGCCTTCGGTGAAGCCGCCGAGCTGGCCGGCCTGGCCCTGAGTGAACGTGTTCGTGATCAATTGCCCAACCTGCGCCTGCAAGTGAATGCCGGTGCCGGCAGCTTCAAAAGCCAGTTCAAGAAAGCCGACAAGAGTGGTGCGTTGTACGCGCTGATCCTCGGTGACGACGAAATGGCCCAGCAAGTGGTAGGTTTCAAACCCCTGCGTGGCCAGGGCGAACAACAAAGCATTGCCTGGGATGCGCTTGCAGCACACCTGGCCACCTGCGTCGTGCAGGGTTGAAGCTGTCAAACAGCCGATTTAGCGATTAAGGAGTATTGGGGTGTCGAGTACCGAAGACGAACATCTGGCGGAGTTGAAGGACTGGTGGACACGCAACGGCAAGCCCCTGGTCACTGGCGGCCTGTTGGCGCTGGTCATCGTGTTCGGCTGGCAGGCTTTTCAAAAGTATCAGAGCAATCAGTCGCAAGGCGCCTCGGTGCTCTATCAGCAACTGCTGGAAACCACGCTGACGCCCGACGGCAAGCCTGATGCTGCCCGTGTTGCGGACCTGGCCGGCAAGCTCAACAGCGAGTTCGGCGGTAGCGCTTACGCGCAGTACGGCAGCCTGTTCATGGCAAAAGTTGCGGTCGACAGCGGCAAGCTGGATGACGCAGCCGGCGAGCTGAAAGCGATTGTTGCCAAGCCGGCCAACCCGGCGCTGGGCGAAATTGCTCGTCAGCGCCTGGCGCAGGTGCTGGCCGCGCAGAACAAGGCCGATGAAGCCCTGAAACTGCTCGAAGGCGATGCCGATAAAGCATTCCTGGCTACTCGCGAAGAACTCAAGGGCGACCTGCTGGTGCAGTTGGGTCGTACCGACGAAGCGAACACGGCGTATCAAAAAGCCAAGGCGGCACTGTCGGATGAAGCGGCAGTGGGTGGCCTGCAAATCAAGCTGGACGATCTGGCCAAAGGGGATGCGTGACGTGATTCGTTGGAAACATGCAGCATTGCTGGCTCTGGCCATATTGGCCGCGGGTTGCAGCAGCAACAGCAAAAAAGAACTGCCACCGGCCGAGTTGACCGACTTCAAAGAAGAAGTGGTTCTGCAAAAGCAGTGGAGTCGTTCGATCGGTGACGGTCAGGGCCAGTCGTACAACATGCTGGTTCCGGCGATCGATGGCGATACCATCTATGCCGCCGACGTCACCGGTGTGGTGATGGCGATGGATCGCAGCAATGGCGACGTCAAATGGAAGAAAGATCTCGAATTGCCTGTATCCGGCGCTGTCGGCGTCAGTTACGGTCTGCTCCTGATCGGTACGATCAAGGGCGAAATCGTTGCCCTGGATGCCATCAACGGTGAAGAGAAATGGCGCGCTCGCGTGTCCAGTGAAGTCCTCGCACCGCCGGCCAACAACGGTGATGTCGTTGTCGTTCAGACTCAGGATGACCGTCTGATCGGTCTGGATGCCGCTACCGGCAACCAGCGCTGGTTGTATGACAGCACTCCAGCGGTATTGACCCTGCGCGGCACCAGCGCGCCGATCGTCACCAACCGCCTCGCGGTGGCTGGCCTGTCGACCGGTAAAGTGGTCGCTCTCGATATTTCCAACGGCGTGCCGGTGTGGGAACAACGTGTAGCAATTCCACAGGGTCGTTCGGAACTGGAGCGCGTTGTCGATATCGACGGCGGCCTGCTGCTTTCCGGCGAAACGCTGTACGTCGCCAGCTACCAGGGTCGCGTTGCGGCACTGGACCTGCAAAGCGGTCGTCAGCTCTGGCAGCGTGATGCTTCCAGCTATGCCGGTGTTGCCCAGGGTTTTGGCAACGTCTACGTGAGTCTGTCTTCGGGCACCGTTGAAGGCGTCGACGAACGTTCCACCACAGCCTTGTGGAGCAACGATTCGCTGGCTCGTCGTCAACTGTCGGCTCCGGAAGTGTTCTCCAGCTACGTTGCAGTCGGCGACATGGAAGGCTACCTGCATCTGCTGAGCCAGGTGGACGGTCGTTTCGTCGGCCGCGAGCGCATCGACAGCGATGGCCTGCGTGCCCGTCCGCTGGTGGTGGGTGACACGATTTATCTGTATGGCAACAGTGGCAAGCTGGAAGCCCTGACCATTAAGTAAAGGTTTGACTATGCTTGGGGTTTAACCCCAGGCAGCCTTGCTCTGCAAGGTTCGCAGCGCCCTCAAGCGCTGCCCCGAGCACCAGCCGCTGCCTCGCAGCGGCTTTTGTATTTTCTGAAATAACGAAGTGGAGAGCCGCATGGTTCCCGTAATCGCCCTGGTGGGCCGACCGAACGTCGGCAAGTCCACCTTGTTCAACCGCCTGACCAGGACTCGTGACGCCATCGTCGGCGACTTGTCCGGTCTGACCCGTGATCGCCAATACGGTGAGGCCAAGTGGCAAGGGCGTTCCTACATTCTGGTCGACACCGGCGGTATCTCCGGTGACGAGCACGGTATGGACGAAAAAATGGCCGAGCAGTCGCTGCTGGCCATTGAAGAAGCGGATGTCGTTCTGTTCCTGGTAGATGCCAAGGCCGGTTTCACCGCCGCCGACCAGATGATCGCCGAGCATTTGCGCAAACGTAACAAGCGTTCTTACGTGGTTGCCAACAAGGTCGACAACATCGACCCTGAAATGGCCCGCGCCGAATTCGCCCCGTTGGGCATGGGCCACGCGATCCCGATCGCCGGTGCTCATGGTCGTGGCATCACCCAGATGCTGGAAATCGCCCTCAGCGACTTCCCGAAAGACGATGATGAACTGGAAGAAGGCGAGGAAGAGATCGTTGCCGAAGGCGAGGAAGCCAAGCGCATTCCTGGCCCAAGCGAAAAAGACGGGATCAAGATCGCGATCATCGGCCGTCCTAACGTCGGCAAGTCGACCCTGGTCAACCGTATGCTCGGTGAAGACCGGGTAATCGTCTATGACGAGCCCGGCACCACGCGCGACAGTATCTACATCCCGTTCGAGCGTAACGACGAGAAGTACACGCTGATCGACACCGCCGGCGTGCGCAAGCGCGGCAAGATTCACGAAGAAGTTGAAAAATTCTCCGTGGTGAAAACCCTGCAGGCGATCAAAGACGCCAACGTGGTGATCTTTGTGATGGACGCCCGCGAAGGCGTGGTCGACCACGACCTCAACTTGCTGGGCTTCGCCATTGAGTCGGGTCGTGCGCTGGTGATCGCGATCAACAAGTGGGACGGCATGACCCCGAGCGAGCGCGACTTCGTGAAGGTCGAGCTGCAACGCCGACTGTTCTTCGTTGACTACGCTGACATTCACTTCATCTCGGCCTTGCACGGCACGGGCGTGGGCAATCTCTACGCCTCCGTGCAGAACTCGTTCAAGTCGGCGGTCACCCGCTGGCCAACCAACCGCTTGACCACGATTCTGGAAGATGCTGTCGGTGAGCACGCGCCGCCGATGGTTAACAACCGTCGGATCAAGCTGCGTTATGCCCACTTGGGTGGTGCCAACCCGCCGATCATCGTGATTCACGGTAACCAGATCGAGAAGGTGCCGAAGTCTTACGTGCGCTATCTGGAAAACACTTATCGCCGTGTCTTGAAGCTGGTCGGTACGCCGATCCGCATCGAGTTCAAGGGCGGGGAGAACCCGTACGAAGGCAACAAGAACTCGCTGACCGACCGCCAGGTCAACAAGAAGCGTCGGATGATGTCGCACCACAAGAAAGCCGACAAGAAGCGCCGTGACAAGCGCTGATTCAGGTGGATATTGATCGTTCCCACGCTCTGCGTGGGAATGCCACCATGGACGCTCTGCGTCCACCGCGAATGTGACGCAGAGCGTCACGGGATGCATTCCCACGCGGGAGCGTGGGAACGATCAGATTAGAGAAGGGCGCCAATTGGCGCCCTTTTTTTGTGGGCGTTGTTTGGGCTATTCTCGGGCTCTCCCGCGCCGCCGTTAGAGCCGGGTGTTGAGCAGGGAATCACCGATGATCACCAGTAAGCTGCCGAATGTCGGCATCACTATCTTCACGCAGATGTCTCAGCTCGCGGCGCAAACCGGGGCGCTGAACCTGTCCCAGGGTTTTCCCGACTTCGATGCCCCGCAGGCCCTGTGCGATGCGGTCGGTCGGCATATCGCCAATGGCCACAACCAGTATTCGCCGATGACCGGCCTTCCGGCATTGCGTCAGCAGATTGCGGCAAAGATCGCGCGCAGCTACGGCGTCAATGTGGATGTCGACCATGAAGTGACCGTCACGCCCGGCGCCACCCAGGCGATCTTCTGCGCTATTCAAGCGGTTATCCGCATCGGCGACGAAGTGATTGTGTTCGACCCGGCCTATGACAGTTATGAGCCCTCGGTTGAACTGGCCGGTGGTCGTTGCGTTCATGTGTCGTTGGGCCTGAATGACTTCGCCATCGACTTTCAGAAGCTCGGTGAAGCCATTTCGCCGCGCACGCGGATGATCATCCTCAACACCCCGCATAACCCAAGTGGCGCGCTGATCAATCGTGCAGAGCTGGATCAGCTGGCGGCGTTAATTCGCGATCGCGACATCTATGTCATCAGTGATGAGGTCTACGAACACCTGGTGTTCGATGGCGTGCCCCACGTCAGCGTGTTGAATCACGAAGAGCTGTATCAGCGTGCTTTCGTGGTCAGCTCCTTTGGCAAGACCTATCACGTCACTGGCTGGAAAACCGGCTACGTGGTCGCACCGCCGGCCCTCACAGCGGAGCTGCGCAAGGTTCACCAATACGTCAGTTTCTGCGGTGTAACGCCGCTGCAATATGCTTTGGCCGACTTCATGGCCGAGCACCCGGAACACGTTGAAGAACTGCCGGCGTTCTATCAGGCCAAGCGCGATCTGTTCTGCGATCTGCTGATGCCGTCGCGCTTCAGTTTCACCCGAGTGACCGGTACGTATTTCCAATTGGTCGACTACTCGCAGATCCGCCCGGACCTCAACGATGTCGAGATGGCGTTGTGGATGACCCGCGAACATGGCGTGGCGAGCATCCCGATCTCGGTGTTCTACCAGACCCCACCCGAAGGCCAGCGCCTGGTGCGCCTGTGCTTTGCCAAACGTGAGGAGACCCTGCGTGAAGCAGCGGAAAAACTATGCGTGATCTGAGTGCGCTGCCCAATCTGAACATCGCGCTGATCCAGACCACCCTGGCCTGGCACGATCGTCAGGCCAATCTGGAGCATTTCGAGCCGTTGCTGGAACAGGCTCGCGGCGCTGACCTGATCATCCTGCCGGAGATGTTCACCACCGGTTTCTCGATGGAGTCCGAGACCCTCGCCGAGCCGGAAAACGGTCCCACCAGTAAATGGCTGCGGGTTCAGGCGGCGAAACTGGATGCCGTGATCACCGGCAGCATCATCGTCCAGGTGGCTGACGGCAGTCATCGCAATCGTCTGTTGTGGGCGCGGCCGGACGGCGAGGTGTGGCATTACGACAAGCGGCATCTGTTCCGCATGGCCGGCGAGCACAACCACTTCACCCCGGGCGAGCGTCAGGTGCAGTTCGAACTCAAGGGCTGGCGCGTGCGTCCGCTGATTTGCTACGACCTGCGCTTCCCGGTCTGGAGCCGCGATGCTCAGGACACTGATTTGCTGCTGTACACCGCCAACTGGCCGGGGGCGCGGCGTCAGCACTGGAATCGTTTGCTGCCAGCGCGGGCGATTGAAAACCTTTGCTATGTGGCGGCGGTGAATCGCGTGGGTACTGACGGAAAGGGTTTTGCCTACACCGGTGATAGCCAGGTGCTGGATTTCCAGGGGGAGACTTTGCTCAGTGCAGGCGAGGCGGACGGGGTGTTTCAGGTTGTTCTGAATGCTGCCGATCTTCAAGCTTACCGCACGCGGTTTCCGGCGAATCTGGATGCCGATACCTTCGAGTTCACGTAACCGATCGTTCCCACGCTCTGCGTGGGAATGCCTCAACGGACGCTCTGCGTTCGGCTTCTGATGGGACGCGGAGCGTCCCGGGCTGCATTCCCACGCAGAGCGTGGGAACAATCAACAAAAAAAAACCCCGAGGTTCGCACCCCGGGGCCTTTTGCATTGCAGCGAAGGCTTACGCCGCTTTCGCTTCCGGCTGGCTCAGCGAGCGGTTAAGCGCGCTGAACAAAGCCTTGAAGCTGGCGGTGGTGATGTTTTCATCGATACCGACGCCGTGCACCGCACGTTCACCGTTCACACGCAGCTCGATGTAAGCCGCCGCCTTGGCATTGGTGCCCGAACCGATGGCGTGTTCGTTGTAGTCCATGATTTCAACCGGAATCGGCAGACCGGCCACCAGCGCTTCCAGGGCACCGTTGCCCTTGCCACGCCAGTGCAGGTTGGTTTCGCCCTGACCTTTGCCCGAGACTTCCACTTCCACGGCGCTGTGACCGTTTTCTTCCTGCAAGCGATGGCTGACCAGCGCGTACGGGGTGTTGGCCTGCAAGTACTCGCTGTGCAGCAGGGCATGGATCTGCTGAGCCGTCATCTCGAGGCCCAGGCGATCGGTTTCACGCTGCACCACTTGGCTGAACTCGATCTGCATGCGACGCGGCAAGCTGATGCCGTATTCCTGTTCCAGCAGATAGGCGATACCGCCCTTGCCCGACTGGCTGTTGACGCGGATCACCGCCTCGTAGCTGCGGCCGATGTCGGCCGGGTCGATCGGCAAGTACGGCACTTCCCACAGGGCGTCTGGTTTTTGCTGGGCGAAGCCCTTGCGGATGGCGTCCTGGTGGGAGCCGGAGAACGCGGTGTGCACCAGGTCGCCGACGTACGGGTGACGTGGGTGCACCTGAATCTGGTTGCATTCTTCGACGACTTTGCGCACGCCGTCGATGTCGGAGAAGTCCAGCTCAGGGTGAATGCCTTGGGTGTAGAGGTTCAGCGCCACAGTGACCAAGTCGACGTTACCGGTACGCTCGCCGTTGCCGAACAGGCAGCCTTCGACACGGTCGGCGCCGGCCATCAGGCCCAGTTCGGTAGCCGCAACGCCAGTGCCACGGTCGTTGTGGGTGTGCAGGCTGATGATCACGCTGTCACGACGGTTGATGTGACGGCCGAACCATTCGATCTGGTCGGCATAGATGTTCGGGGTCGCGCATTCGACAGTGGCAGGCAGGTTGAGAATCACCTTGTGCTCAGGCGTCGGGTTCCAGACTTCGATGACGGCGTCGCAGACTTCCTTGGCGAACTCGAGCTCGGTGGCGCTGAAGGTTTCTGGCGAGTATTCGAAGGTCCACTCGGTGTTTGGCTGCTGGGCGGCATATTTGACGAACAGCTTGGCCGCGTTCACGGCGATGGCCTTGACCCCTTCCTTGTCCTGGTTGAAGACGATGCGACGGAAGGACGGGGAGGTGGCGTTGTACAAATGAACGATGGCTTTCTTCGCCCCGCGCAGGGATTCGAAAGTGCGCTCGATCAAATCTTCACGGCCCTGGGTCAGCACCTGAATGGTGGTGTCGTCCGGGATGTGGTTGCCTTCGATCAGGGTGCGCACGAAGTCGAAGTCGGTTTGCGAAGCCGCCGGGAACGACGCTTCGATTTCTTTAACGCCGACCGACACCAGGGTTTTCCAGAAACGCAGCTTCTTGACCGCGTCCATTGGCTCGATCAGCGACTGGTTACCGTCACGAAGGTCGGAGCTGCACCAGATCGGCGCGGCGGTAATGGTCTTCGATGGCCAGGTGCGGTCCGGGATGTCGATGGTCGGGAACGCGCGGTATTTCGAAGACGGGTCTTTGAGCATGCTCATCGGGAAATCCTTATTGTGTGGGCCGAAAAAAGGCGGCCTGCCGGTGGATCAAATGTTCTGGGGATAAAGCGTAGGACGAGGCACCGCGATTCAGCCTGGCAGTCGTGCACTGACAAGGCACAGGCTGCGGTGCTGGCGAAGCTGAATGAGGGTGTGAGAGGTTTTCATGCCTTCAACCCTAACCGCGAGGGTGAAGGATGGCAAGCGGTCTCAAAAAATTGAGAGGAATCCTCGAAAAGTCGTGGTTATCGAGATTTTATTGCGGTGAATGGCGCTGATTGTTTTTATGTTTGCGCGAGGTTTGAGCGATGCGCAATTGAAGGCTTTCGGTGATGGGGCGTGCCGGCGCGGCTATTCTTAAAGCCTCACCGAGGACTACTGGCAGGCAGGAGTCGACAATGAACGAGTCGGATTGGAAGCTTTAATAGCGCGCTGCGTCCGTTGGCCCATGAGCGGCTGTGCATCCGCATCATGGATGAGGTCGAGCGCTTAGTGCTGGATAAAAGCATCGCGCCATACGAGCGGATTGAAGCCAGTGAGGAAAGGCTGAAGGCGGGTCAACAGGAGCTGTATTGGGCGTTTGGCGTTTTCCGTCACTCACGCAATGAGGCGCCTGCTCACTTGCTGGGGCTGTGTACTCATGAGTTGATCAGCGCTGAAGAGTTGGCGGGCTTCTCGGAGGAGACTCAGGCGTGGATCAAAGAGTGCCTGGCGCACAGGGAGATTCATGGGATTGAGGACCTGGAAGCTGAATAGATGGTGTCTGTTACGCCGCCATCGCGAGCAGGCTCACTCCTACAGTTGATCTATGGTGAACACAAATCCAATGTGGGAGTGAGCCTGCTCCGGGCGGCGTTCCGACGATGAGGCCGGTCGCCTCAACGGCAATTTACGGCTGAAACGCCCCAATAAAAATCGCCGGATCAACCCGCGCATCATTCAAGCTGATATTCCAGTGCATATGCGGCCCGGTCGCGCGCCCGGTGGCGCCCACTTTCCCGACCACTCCACCACGGGCCAATGGTTGGCCAACCTTCACGTCGATTTTCGACATGTGGCAAAACATGCTGATAAACCCCTGCCCATGGTCGACAAACACTGTGTTGCCGTTGAAGAAGTAGTTGCCGATCAGAATCACCTTGCCGGCAGCCGGGGTCTTGATCGGTGTGCCAGCGCCCACGGCGAAATCCAGGCCAGAGTGGGGATTACGTTCTTCTCCGTTGAAGAAACGGCGCACGCCGAACTTGCTCGACAGCGGCCCGTTCACCGGTTTGTCCAACAGCAAATTGCTCGGCGTATTCGGGCTGAACGTGCGGTAGGCAGTTATCTGCTCGGCCAGTTCGCGTTCAATGCGCTTGAGGTTTTCCGGATCCGGGTTGACCTGCTGCTTATTTTTCAACGTGATGTGCTGTTCCGGGTATTTCTTGTAGCCGACCGTGAAGCTCAGATTCCGCCCGCCACTGCTGACCTGCTGCGTGCCCGGTTTAACCGTCAGCGGCACACCGACAATCGCCAGCCAGTTGTTCTGTTCCTTGACCACCAATACCGGTTTGCCTTGGTAGCTGGCTTTCGGCGCCTGGGCAGAGTTGCCGAGATCGACCACGGCCACGCCGCCCGGCACCGGTTTGTTCAACAGGCGGGTGATGTAGCTGTCGGCGTGGGCATTGAAGGTCAGGCACAGCAACAGCAGCGGAGCTAAAAAACGCGGCATGGATCAATCCAGTAAAGAAAGGGTGACGGGCGTCAGGTGATTGTCTTCGACCCGCACTTGCAGTTCGCCTTCGCCTAGTTTGGCTTTCAGGCGCTGGCCGGTGTGGGTTTGCGCGGCATTGCGGATCGCGTTGCCGCGTTCGTCCAGCAAGATGCTGTAGCCACGACCAAGGGTCGCCAACGGGCTGACCACGTGCAGCGTCTGCATCTGGCTTTGCAGTTGCAGGCGACGGGATTTGAGCCCTTCGCGCATTGCACGGGGCAGGCGCTCGGCGAGGCTGTCGAGGCGCTGACGGAGCATCGCCAGTTGCCGTCCCGGATGTTGCCCGGCGAGGCGGGTTTCCAGGCGGATCAACCGTTCGCGACGGGTATTGAGGCTGCGCTCGAACGCGCGGCGCATGCGCATGTCCAGATCGTCCAGGCGCTGCGCTTGCTGGCGCAGACGTTCGCCGGGATGACGCAAACGGCGGGACATGCCTTCCAGGCGCAGTCGATCACGTATCAAGCGGTCGCGGATACGCATTACCAGCCGTCGATGCAGGCTTTCGAGCCGACGGACCAGGTCACTGGAATCCGGCGCGAGCAGTTCGGCGGCGGCGGACGGCGTCGGGGCGCGGACGTCGGCCACGAAGTCGCTGATCGATACGTCGGTTTCATGGCCGACGGCGCTGACAATCGGTGTCACGCAGGCATCCACGGCGCGCGCTACGGCTTCTTCGTTGAAGCACCAAAGGTCTTCCAGCGAACCACCGCCACGGGCCAGGATCAAGGCATCGAAACCGCGGGCGTCCGCCAGTTTCAATGCGCGGACAATCTGCGCAGTGGCTTCGCGGCCCTGCACGGCAGTAGGGATCAACGTCAGTTGGATCTGCGGCGCACGGCGGCGGAATACGCTGATGATGTCGCGAATCACCGCGCCGGTGGGCGAGCTGATGATGCCGATGCGTTGCGGATGCGCCGGCAGCGGCACTTTGCGTTCGGCGCTGAACAGGCCTTCGGCGCTGAGTTTTTCCTTCAATGCGTCAAAGGCCTGACGCAGCGCACCGTCGCCGGCCGGCTCCACGGTATCGAGGATCAACTGGTAATCGCCACGGCCCTCGAACAGCGAAACCTTGCCGCGGACCTTGACCGCCAGGCCATCCTTCAATGCCTGACGCACCCGCGCCGCGTTCTGCCGGAACAGTGCGCAACGCACCTGGGCACCGCTGTCCTTGAGGGTGAAATACACGTGGCCGGACGCCGGACGGGCGAGGTTGGAGATTTCGCCTTCGACCCAGATGTTGCTGAACACGTCTTCGAGCAACACCCGCGCGCGGCCGTTGAGCTGGCTGACAGTCAGGACTTCACGGTCCAGGCCGAGTCTTGCAAAGGGATCTTTAATCATGGGGCGCAGTTTAAAGGCATTCGACAAACAATCTCCATGCTTCACGCACATCCCTTTTGTGGGAGCGGGCTTGCTCGCGAAAACGGTTTAACATTCAACATTAATGTCGACTGTCACGCCGCCTTCGCGAGCAAGCCCGCTCCCACAGGGATTTGTGCAGGTATTGATAAATTGCTGAACCAGTGCCGTGGGATTTTGCCGGCAGGCGAGGGCGACCGTGCTGTGGCAATCGGGATCGGCCAAGGGCAGAAAGTGGATATCCGGCGGCGCGATGTCCTGCATCGATTCCGGTAACAACGCGATGCCGAACCCGGCCTGGATCAATTGCAGTTGCGTGGTTTTGCGCGACACCACCCGAGCCGCCTGGGGAAAGAACCCTTGGCGCATGCACAACTCGGCGGAAAGATAGCTCAGGCCACCACGCTGTGGATGAGGGATGGAAATAAACGCTTCATTCTTCAACTGCGCCAGATCGATGCCAGGCGCGGACTTATCCACAGCCAGCCGATGATTCGGAGGCACTGCCAGCAACAAACGCTCGCGGTACAGCGGAACAATCTGCACCCCTTCACGCTGACGCAGCACCGGCAGGCGCAACAGTCCCACATCGAGACGACCTTCTGCCAATTCTTCCAGTTGCGCCTCGGAGGACAGCTTGACGATGTCCATGGACACACCGGCGTGCCGATCCAGATAGTCGCTGATGCCTCGCAACAGCCGACCACTCATAGGCACAGTGCTGGAGTGACCCAGGCGCAACACGCCGAGTTGACCGCTGCCCACCTGAGTGGCCATCTCGCTGGCCTTGGTCAGTTCGTTCAGCAGGTTTCTCGCCCGAGGCAAAAAGGCTTCACCCGCTGCCGTCAGTCGAGGCTGGCGCGCGGTGCGTTCGAACAGCGGCGTTTGCAGCCGGGTTTCCATGTCCTTTATCTGCCGGCTCAAGGCGGATTGCGCAATAAACAGTCGTTCGGCTGCAGCGCTGAAGCTGCCGCTTTCGGCGATTTCCACGAAGTAACGCAATTGGCGGGTTGAAAGCACCAGGTATGCCTTTTCGAGATGGGTGGTCGACGTTGAAGATATTAGTCGCAACGCTCGGTGCTGGCTAAAGTCATCGCAGGAATAAAAGGAAGCCGTATCGATGAATGTGCTGGAGTTGTTAAACCAATGGCCGTGGGGTGCGGTGGATTGGCTGGTGATTGGATTGGGCGTTGCCTTGGCCTACATCGTATTCGGCATCGCTGGTTTTGGTACCGCGCTAGTGGCCGGGCCAATTCTGATCCTGTTCATGCCGCTGTCGAAGATCGTGCCGCTGTTGGTGCTGCTGGATTTTGTCGCGGCGTTCGGCAATCTGTTGCCTTCGCGACGTAATGTGGCGAAGCCTGAGTTGCTGCGACTTCTGCCGTGCATGGCGGTGGGCTGTACGTTGGGGGTTATTTTTCTGTTGAACCTGAAGTCCGATGTTTTGCTGCTGTTAATGGGGCTGTTTATCAGCGCTTATGCGATTTACAGCCTGTGGATTAAAACCCGTCCGGCGCGATTGTCCGCCGCTTGGGCCGTGCCGATGGGCACGGTGGGCGGGATGTTCGGGGCATTGTTTGGCAGTGGCGGCTTTTTATATGCGATCTATTTGAACAGCCGCCTGCCCAAAGAGTCGGCCCGGGCGACCCAGAGTGCGCTGATCAGTTGCAGCACGGTGGTGCGTTTGAGCCTGTTTGCCGTCGCCGGTGTGTACGCCGAGCTACCCTTGTTGGTATTGGCGCTGTGTTTATTGCCGGCCATGGCATTAGGGCTGTGGATCGGCCGGCGGTTGACCATGAGGTTGTCCCGCGAGGCGTTTGTGCGGCTGGTGACCTGGTTGGTGCTGGCCAGCGGAATTGCATTGATTGGGCGGTATTTGAGTACTTGACCTGAGAGTGTCAGGGATTAAGCTGCCGCCCGAAAATCCTGTAGGAGTGAGCCTGCTCGCGATAGCGGTTTACCAGTCGACAACATTATTGAATGTTAAACCGCTATCGTCGGAACGCCGCCCGGAGCCGGCTCGCTCCCACAAGGGTGAATATTCAGTATTTGCAGAGTCTGCACCCATGAATTCGCAAAGCATCATCGTCCCGAAAATCTCCACACTGCCGGTGCACGAACCCCGGGCCCGGGCAGTCGTGCGTTGGCTGGTGCGCAAGAACATCGTCAAAGAAGAACTGACCACCTGTGGCCGCACGGGCAACCGCATGGCTCATGCCATCGCCGACGGTGCCCGCGCTGTCGTGCTGCACCCTGAAGCGCTGCCATTCGGCGAGCCGATCAATGGCCTGGAAATCATCACCAAGCGCTGCATCTATACGCCGGCCAAGGGTTTCCTTGAAGAGGCGGGTTGCGCCGAGTGCCGCAAGGAAGTCGGCGAAGCGCTGTTCGAAAGCCTGGAAGACTGGATGCCGGGGCGCACCGATAACTTCACTTGCCCGGAATGCGGGCATGAAGATGACATCAACGGCTTTCTTTTCCTGCAGGAATGCGGCTTTTCCAACCTGGGCTTTATCTTCAACAACTGGGCCGAGGCCGGGTTCAAACAGAGCTTCATCGACGAATTTGCCGATTGGCTCGATCAACCTGTCAGTTGGGTGAAAGTCGAGCTGTAGGCGACGACAATCCCCGTATATCAGTAATGCTAATAATAGACAGAGTTTTACATTGAACCCGAGGGGGTGTCTGACTATAATGGCGCGCTTCCATTTTCCCGCTCGGGAGCCCCCGCGATGCTGCGTATCAGCCAAGAAGCTCTGACATTCGACGACATTCTCCTAGTGCCTGGTTATTCCGAGGTGCTTCCTAACGAAGTCAGTCTCAAGACCCGCCTAACCCGTGGCATCGAGCTGAATATTCCTCTGGTTTCTGCCGCCATGGACACCGTTACTGAAGCCCGTCTGGCAATTGCCATGGCTCAGGAAGGTGGCATCGGCATTATTCACAAGAACATGACCATCGAGCAGCAAGCTGCCGAAGTGCGCAAGGTCAAGCGTTATGAAGCCGGCGTGGTCAAGGACCCGATCACCATCGAGGCTGACGCCACGGTTCGTGAACTGTTCGAACTGACCCGCCTGCACAACATCTCCGGCGTTCCGGTGCTGCACGATGGCGACCTGGTCGGCATCGTCACTTCCCGTGACGTACGTTTCGAAAACCGTCTGGACGCCAGCGTCCGTGAAGTGATGACGCCTAAAGAGCGTCTGGTCACGGTCAAGGAAGGCGCCGACAAGAACGACGTCCGCGAGTTGTTGCACAAACACCGCATCGAACGCGTGCTGATCGTCGACGACAAATTTGCCCTCAAAGGCATGATGACCGTCAACGACATCGAAAAAGCCAAGGCATACCCGCTGGCCAGCAAGGACGATCAAGGTCGCCTGCGTGTTGGCGCTGCTGTCGGTACCGGTAAAGACACCGGTGATCGCGTAGCTGCCCTGGTCAATGCCGGCGTTGACGTGGTGGTGGTCGACACCGCTCACGGTCACTCCAAAGGCGTGATCGACCGCGTTCGCTGGGTTAAGCAGAACTTCCCTGAAGTGCAGGTCATCGGCGGCAACATCGCCACCGGCGCAGCAGCCAAGGCCCTGGCCGAAGCAGGCGCCGATGCAGTCAAGGTCGGTATCGGCCCTGGCTCGATCTGCACCACCCGTATCGTCGCCGGTGTCGGCGTCCCGCAAATCAGTGCCATCGCCAACGTCGCCGCTGCCCTCGAAGGCACTGGCGTTCCGTTGATCGCCGACGGCGGCATCCGTTTCTCCGGTGACCTGTCCAAGGCCATCGTGGCCGGTGCTTCCTGCGTGATGATGGGCTCGATGTTCGCCGGTACTGAAGAAGCGCCAGGCGAGATCGAACTGTTCCAGGGTCGTTCGTACAAGGCTTACCGCGGCATGGGTTCGCTGGGCGCCATGTCCCAGGCTCAAGGCTCCTCCGATCGCTACTTCCAGGACTCCTCGGCAGGCGCCGAGAAACTGGTTCCGGAAGGTATCGAAGGACGTGTTCCGTACAAGGGCACCCTGAGCGCCATCATCCATCAACTGATGGGCGGCCTGCGTTCCTCGATGGGCTACACCGGCAGCGCCGACATCGAAGAAATGCGCACCAAGCCTGAGTTCGTGCGGATCACCGGTGCTGGCATGGCCGAGTCCCACGTTCACGACGTACAGATCACCAAAGAAGCGCCAAACTACCGCGTAGGTTGAGGCTTCAAGCAAATCGTTAAGCAACCGGGGCTGTTCTATTCAGCCCCGAGTTGTTTCTGAATCACGACTGTTTCTGAATTATCTAGACGAGACTGAATCATGGCCCTCGACATTCACGCTCACCGCATCCTGATCCTCGACTTCGGTTCCCAGTACACCCAGCTGATTGCCCGCCGCGTGCGTGAAATCGGCGTGTACTGCGAACTGCATCCGTTCGACATGGACGACGAAGCGATTCGCGAATTCGCTCCAAAAGGCGTCATTCTCGCTGGCGGCCCCGAGTCCGTGCACGTAGCCGACAGCCCGCGCTGCCCGCAAGCGGTGTTTGACCTGGGCGTACCGGTCTTCGGTATCTGCTACGGCATGCAAACCATGGCTGAACAGCTGGGTGGCAAGGTCGAAGGTTCCGAGCTGCGTGAGTTCGGTTACGCCCGTGTCGACGTGGTCGGCAAGAGCCGTCTGCTCGACGGCATCGAAGACCACATCGACGCCGACGGCCTGTTCGGCCTTGACGTCTGGATGAGTCACGGTGACAAGGTCACCAAGATGCCGCAGGACTTCCACATCCTGGCCAGCACCCCAAGCTGCCCGATCGCCGGCATGTTCGACGATGCTCGCGGCTACTACGGCGTGCAGTTCCACCCGGAAGTGACCCACACCAAGCAGGGCGGTCGCATCCTCTCGCGCTTTATCCTCGACATCTGCGGCTGCGAAGCGTTGTGGACGCCTTCGAAGATTGCTGAAGACGCCATCGCCAACATTCGCGCCCAGGTCGGTACCGACAACGTCCTGCTCGGCCTGTCCGGCGGTGTGGACTCCTCGGTGGTTGCCGCGCTGCTGCACAAAGCCATCGGCGACCAGCTGACCTGCGTCTTCGTCGACAACGGCCTGCTGCGTCTGCACGAAGGCGAGCAAGTGATGGCCATGTTCGCCGAGAACATGGGCGTCAAGGTGATCCGCGCCAATGCCGAAGATCAATTCCTCGACAACCTGGCCGGCGAGTCCGACCCGGAGAAGAAGCGCAAGATCATCGGCCGTACCTTCATCGACGTCTTCGATGCCCAGTCCAACAAACTGGACAACATCAAGTACCTCGCCCAAGGCACCATCTACCCGGACGTGATCGAGTCGGCTGGCGCGAAAAGCGGCAAGGCGCACGTGATCAAGTCGCACCACAACGTGGGTGGCCTGCCGGAAGAAATGAACCTCAAGCTGGTTGAACCCCTGCGCGAGCTGTTCAAGGACGAAGTCCGTCGTCTGGGCCTGGAACTGGGCCTGCCGTACGACATGGTCTACCGTCACCCGTTCCCGGGCCCGGGCCTGGGCGTGCGGATCCTCGGTGAAGTGAAGAAGGAATACGCCGACCTGCTGCGTCGCGCCGACCACATCTTCATCGAAGAACTGCGCAAGGCCGACTGGTACCACAAGGTCAGCCAGGCATTCGTGGTGTTCCAGCCAGTGAAATCGGTTGGCGTGGTCGGCGATGGCCGTCGTTACGCTTGGGTAGTTGCCCTGCGTGCAGTTGAAACCATCGACTTCATGACCGCACGTTGGGCACACCTGCCTTACGAACTGCTGGAAACCGTTTCCGGCCGGATCATCAATGAAATCGAAGGCATCTCCCGCGTCACGTATGACGTGTCGAGCAAGCCGCCGGCGACGATTGAGTGGGAGTAAGGGTGACTCGCAACTATCTGTTTTATAAGTAAAAAATCAGAGAATTTGCGATTTTTCCACGTCGTCAATGGTATAAGTGATATTCAGTTGGGTAGGTGACATCGCCAGACCCTTACGGGCTTTACCATCAGCCTCAAACAACAAAACCCGCATTGGCGGGTTTTGTTGTTTCAGACGAAGACGTTAATCAGAAGTCGTAACGCACGTTCGCAGTGAAGGTGTCGGCGTCGAAACCACTGCTGGTCAGGTAGTTGTACGTCCCTCCAACGCTCCACGCGCCCACGCGGTAGTTCGCGCCCAGTCCCAGCTCGTAGCTGTTGCGCGCCGGTGTCGCGCCTGTGGTGGTGAACGGGGTACCGCCGAGCACGAAGGTGGAGGTGGTACCGGCCTTGTCGCCGATGAAATCGTGCCAGGCCATCAGCTTGGCTTCCGGTTCCAGGCTGCCCATACCTACGTCAAAAGCGGCCGCCAGGCGAGCGCCCAGACCCATTTCGCCGATTTCATAACGCTGGCTGCCGACGTTGAGGGCGGCTGAGCTACCTTTTTCACGGTACGAATCAATCGATACGTTGGCATAGCGCGCACCGACCTGTGGTTCCAGCAGCCACTGCTTGTCTAGCTGGAAAGTGTAGCCTGCCAGTGCGTTGACGCCGAAGATCTCACTGTCGTAGTCGGCCTTGGCGCGGGTACCGGCGATGTAGCGTTTGGACTCGTTGTCGTTCCAGCCATACATCAGCGAGGTGTTGACAAAGAAGTTGTCACGGGCCCAGTTGCCGTACAAGGTCAGTGCATGGCCGCTGACGTCGGTTTTGTTGCCCAGGTCGGATTTGACGTCGCTGGTCAGGTAGCTGTAAGCCAGGCCCACGGTGGTATCGGCGTTGAGCTTGCCGTCGGCACCCACGGCGATGCCGTTAGTGTTGGCGTCGTAGCCGTCGATACCGTGGCGGCTGTCCTGGTTGGCATCGCTGGACAGCGCTTGCAGCCATACGCCTTGTTCTGCCAGGACGTCACCGGAGGACAGACCGCTACGCGCTTTGCTGGCGCGGCGGTTGATGGCACTTGCGACCAGGTTCTGGCTGCTGGTGGCGGCGTTGATCGCCCCACGGCTGACGTCCGGGGTCAGGGTTTCGGCAAGTTTGGCCAGATCTTCACTGGTGGCGGCGTTGGCGAAACGCTGGAATACCGGGTCGCTTTCGTCCATCTGGCCCAGGACCGTATTCTTGAACGGCTTGATGGCGTTCACCGCGTTGCGCGAACCACGGGCACCCAGCAGGTCTTGCGTGATCACCTCATCACTGCGGGTGGCAACCAGTGCTTTCACGTCCTGGCCTTCGATGCCGAAGTTCCTCACCTCAAGCAGCGCCGAGGAGGAAACCACGGACAGGTTCTGCGGGTCTTCCCAGGTGCCAGAGTTGATGAGGGTGTAGCGGGTGCCCTGGGCCGACGTGCGGAAGTCGTCGGAGCGAGCCTGCAGTTCGATCTGGCTGCCTGGAGAGAAAAAGGTATTGCCGGTGACTTTCAGGATCGGCGTGTTGGGCAGTGTGTTGTTATCCAGCAGCAGGCGCAGGCGCGCAGTGTCGCTGTCCATGTCGAGGTCGCCCACAATCGTGGTCTGCGGGCGAAGCAGAGTCAGGCGGCCACCGTCGATATCGACGAAACCGGCGCGGATGGTCGAGCCATCGAACATCGCGTCCCCTTGCACCAGCACACCACTCAGGCCCAGCAGGTCACCCTTGACCTGACCACCTTGCCAGTAGAAATATGAAGGGGAGGCATTGTCGTCCGCCAGAATCGCTGCGGTGCCGCCTTCGATCAGGCCCCCTGTCTGCCTGATGGTGAGGGTGTCGAAACCGCCGGAGGTGTCGAGACTGCGAAAGTGGATACCGACACCGTCGGCGGAGATAGTCCCGCTGGTGTTGATATCACTCTTGAAGGGAGCGCCTGTCATCTGACCGGTAAAGCGAGCGTTCTCGATCTCGATACCTGCAGAGTCGATGCCACGAGCGATGATAGTGCCCGAGTTATTGATGTGCGCCTGGGTCGAGGTGATCATCATGCCATTGGCATCTTCGCCAGTCACAGTGATGTTGCCGATGTTGTTCACTTCACCAGCGATATTCGCCAGATACAGGTCCAGCCCCATGGCGCCGTTGCCGCTCACCGTAATGTCGCCATGATTTACCAGATCGCCAGCGACGGTGGAATTGAGGGTCATGGAGATGCCGGCCGGGATGTCGCTGGGGTTCGCAGCCGTCAGGTTGATTTTGCCCTGGTTGACCAGATTGCCCGCCAGGGTCACATCGATCAGCTCTACACCTGCGTTTTGCGACGTCCCGGTGAAGGTGGCGTTATTGAAAACATCACCGGAGCTGCTGTATGCCCCTGTGCTCAGGTCGTGGTTGAGGTCGGGTGCGGGGGCGGCATGGACCGTGGCAGTGGTAGCCGCGACGGAAAGCGCCAACAGCGAGCGGCGCAGGTGTGAAGTGTTCAAGGCAGTATCCTTACAGGGCAGAAACTGACAGGAAACAACCTACGCGTCAGCGTCTGTTTTAGGCATCCCTGCCAGCTTGTCAGTGAAGTGCTGATTCAAGCGCGCCCAAATTTACACGATGCCTGTAGGACAATTCATCATTAAAAGAACCAATGACGAAAAAAAGCTAAAAAATGCGACGCTACAGTTGTTTTTTGAGGCTTTTCGGGATTATTCAGCAATAATCGGAACTTTAGGGTCGCCGTTGCGGTCACGCCCCGGTCAGGCACTAGAGGGATAGTATTCGGATGTTTTTAAACGGACCTCCCACCCTAAATCTCAGGATTCTAATGTGCCAACGGTGTATTAACCCATCGGCTCCATATCGCTTCCCACCCCCTATCATGGCTCACTCCTAGTACATGGACGCTTTGGGAGAGAGGCGAGCCAAGCTCCTGTTGGTACCTGTCAGCTAAACTACCTGGGATAATCGGGTCTGCTTCTCCGATGAGATGACGCTGGGGTACTAAGGCGAGTCGATTACGATAGTCCAGCGGATCCAGTGAGCCGTCGAGTGGCGACAGTCCTTTCATCGTCGCCCACAGGCGGGGACTGAGATTGCCAGCAAGGGTTTGCACCTGGGTAACATCATTGCGCTGCGCTGCTAACAATAATGCGAGAGCGGCTCCACCTGAATACCCCACCAGTTCGAACTCCCTATTGCCGTATCGCTGTTTTAATTGGTCCAGCGCCTGGCTGAGGCGGGTGACCACTTCCTGAGAAAATCGTCGATTGGTCCAGAGTGCTGTTTGACAGGCTGCGGCCATGACGAACTGGCAGGGGCGTGCCAGGTACGCATTCGGTGTCGGATCATTGACCGCCAGTCGTGGCACTAACAGATTGTGCGGGCTCGGATCCAGGTTGGGTTGAGTGGCCGTCGCCCAGGAATGGCCATCGCCTTCCAGGTAGACACGCAGGCGAGTCATCTTTTCTGCAGTTTGCGGCGCAAGTAACACGAGGGGAAAGGCGTGTCCCGGCAGAACCTCCAATTGTCGGCCGTGCTCTTCAGCCAGTTGTTGCAGTGCCTCGCGCGGCGATTGGCAGGCGATGAGAAGCGCGCTGACCATCACCATCCAGGCTTTATAGAAGCCGGACAATGTCCGACAAAAAGGAAAGTATCTACTCATCATATGTCATAACACACCTTGGCAATGGAGGCCTCGGCGGGTTGTTTATCAGTCATGATATTTTCCATGGATTTGGATGATTTTGTTTATCTTGAGGCTATTATTTAAAGGGTGAAATTGTCTAGTTGATAACCCGCGCTAGCCTTGATGGCTTGATCGCAGGTAACTGAAAAGGCCGTGTGAACACTGTTCACACGGCCTTTTCACGTTTTAGACGCCGGGTAGCCGAATGGGGGACATGCCCATTCTGTGCAGCGCTGAACTCAAGCCCTCGGTCGTTGGAAAACGTCGTCCGCTGATCTGCCAGGAATCCCGTTCGATGTAGTAGCCGTTCGCATCTTGTTTTATGGGCGTGCGAACGAGTTTTCCCCAGGTCACGATGCCGTTATTGGTGACGGTTCTGCTGCGATGAACCAGTATTGGTTCACCGGTACTGGTGCTGAGGGTGTACATGCCAGGCCTGGGCAGGCCATCTTCCAGCCTTTGCGCAAGGGCCACGCTTTTCGGCGTCGGGATCTGCAGCAACAAGTCATTTTTGACAAAACTGCCCGCTTGCCCCGGGCGCGCCACATCGGAGACCCCGGGGTCGACCTTGATACCGCCGAGCTCATCCGGGCCGACACTCTCGATACGCAGGCCGATGCTGCCTTCAAGCTCACTGACCCCCGCCACGTCAGCATAGGTATTGGCGTGGCTGTTACCGACCAATGCCACCCAGCGATGGGCGCCTCTGGCTGTCTGGTCGGCGCCAATGACTTGTTGGGCGAAGAAATTCATCATTTTTTGCCGGAAATTGAGATCGGGCCTTTGAATACCGGCGCTGCGGTAACTGGCCAGGCAGTCGATGGCTTGCACGCGGATGTTATTTTTTTGCGCTGTCCTGACGACCTGTTCAAACGTGAATTGTTTGCTGGGGTCGGTCGAAAAAGTTGCATCAAGATCCTTGAGGTAGCTTTCCAGATCCTCGGACATCACCCCGGTGCGGTTGAACACATCCAGGTCCGCTTGATGGAAATCCGTCAGCAGATGCTCCATGTACAGGGTTTTGACCTTCTGTTTGCGCAGCACGCTCATGTTCTCGATCAAAAATTGTTTGCTGCCCACGCTGGAGTGACTTTCACCGACGACCAGGCTTTGTGAGCGCTTGAACAGGGTCTTGATGATGTCCTTGAGCTTCGCATTCGCGATGAACGATGGAATGGCAGGCCTGGGTGGCAGCTGTGGTTGCGGCTGCGAATAAAAGAACACGGCATCGTCGTGTAGTTTTCGGCGTAGTCTTTTGAAGGCTTCCAGCTCATCGGCTGGATTGTTGGGATTGATAAAGCCGTCCTTCAAATCGCCCTTTGTTTCCAAACCATTGGCTGCCTTTTTGAGGGCTGGCTTGATGTCCTGAGGAACATCGTATGCAGTCGCCGGGGCGTCGAAGTCGGGGAGTGGCGGCTCGGCCCTGGCGAACAGATCGGAAAACTTGCCGCCTCCCGCCAGACCGGGTCGCGTGAGGGGCACCCACTCACCCATTTCATCCAGGCGCACCGGTATGTTGCGGTAAAAGGAGTGGGGGTCGACCGGATCAATGATCGTCCAGGTCTTCAGTTCGTTGCTGTAGCGCACCTGGTAGAAACTGTCCCCCATGGCGATGTAATGACCACCGGTCTCGGGCTGATAGATGCCTTGAAACTTGCCTTCCTCGTTGATGGGGGAATAGCCATCGAGGATTTCATTGGTTTCAAAAGGCGCCAACAGGCTGGCATCTACCGGGTCGGGTTTGATGGATTCGAAGGGCAGTTGCACCGGGGGGCTCGGCGACTTCAAATCTTCCCCAGGGGTGATTGCTTCCTCTGCTTCCGCTGCTTCTGCGAACTCGCTTGCACCTCTCAGGAACGGCGAGTTGAACAGGATGTCCACGCTGCCAAGGATGGCCCCTTTGATCGCGGCCTTGCGTTCCGCTGGGGTCGTGGCGTTGATGGCCTGATCGATGTGCAAGCCGACATTGGCAATGCCCGCGCCTATGACAACCAACGCTGCTGGCCAGGCCGCTGCAGCCATTGGCCCAAAGACGCGGTTGAAGGCATTGAGGTAGCCGATCCACAGCTTTTTGCGTAGCTCGCCATTGGAGTGCAGCAGGTAATTGGCGTCGCTGAGCATGCGCTCATGGGTGGACTGGCTCAAATGGGTGAACGCATCGCCGCTGATTATCTCGCCACGGTAGTGGAGCAAGTGATGGTCGGCGGCGGTGTTTTCATCAGGTAATACCTCGTACGCATGGGTGAGGCCGACATTTTCATATTGCGTGTTCTCCAGGAAATGAGTGAGCAGGCCAATGCCGGTGAAATTGGCGAGCTTGTGCCCCAGCGAAGTGGGCTTTTCCTGGACGATGTCGCGCTCTTCCTGCTTGAAGTGCATGAGCATGCGTTCACGCCCTTCGGCGTCCTTGACCTCATTGACCAGCCATTCGTGCAGCTCTTCGACCTTATTGAAACAGTGGAAACCCCTGGGTTCGCCTGGAACGTAGAGAATGTTCAGGTCACTGTCGTCAGTGATGCTGAAAATATCCGTCGAAACGAACTCATCAATGCAAAACTTGCGAATCGATAAACCGCTGGCTGTGGCCGCCTCGTCCATCAGCATTTGCCGGGTGAGCGGCCTGCTGACATTACCGGCGCAGGCGCTGAGCACCGTGCTGAAGTGTTCTTGGGTCAAGTAACCCTTCTCATAGTCTTCAATCGCTTTGGCTATGAAGGTGCACTTGGCCAGCGCGCGGAAGTTGGCGCTGTGTTTTTCCCAGAATGTCGCAATGGCCGTTTTGTAACGGTCAGCGAAATTGATGTCCCAGAAGGCTTTCAGCACATCGCTGGCATGCAGGCGCACTTCGTTGGTTTCGTCGTAACTCTCGGCTTCATCACCGACCCGGTAAAAGCCGCCGTAGAGATCCAGCAGGTCGGCATTGTCCTGGTCGTGGACGCTGAAACGTTGCATGACCAGTTGCGGGAACGTCATGGATTCCTTGGGCTTTTCAAGGATGTGCTGCCAGCCGGTAAAGGCCTTGGAACTGCTTTGGGCGCCATGGAACCGGTGCCACCAGACGTTGTCCGGTGTGATGTCGGTGATGTGATGTCGGGTGAGGATGTCCTGGGCGATTTCGTACGCCATGGCGTACAGGTCGGGGCAGTCGTCGACCAGGTCGGGGATCAAGGCCTGGAGGGCCTGGGTATCGGCGGTGTTGGTCAGGATGAGGTCTTGGGTATCGTCCATGATGCTTTCCTTGAGCGATTGAGGGCGCTCACTATCTCAAGGGGCATCGGTTTCCATCTGTAAGGCACTGGGTCGCTGGCGATGGTCAGTTGCTGACGGAAGAAGTCGGAATGGGCGAGTGCCAGCGTCAGGCTCAGCGCCGCGCAATGTCAGAAAAGTAAAACTTGTCCAGCGTATGCCGCGACTCGGTGTATTCGAACTGCCGACCATCCTGCAAAAACGTCTGGTTGCTGACCACGATCACATGGCTCTGGCCGTCGAGGTCCAGGTGTTGCTGGTCGTCCTTGCTCCGGGGCACCGCTTCGATGGTGCGCTGGGCGTAGGCGATTTGCAGTTGCAGGGTCTGCTCGATGAAGGCGTAGATCGAGTGCTCGGCAATGTCCCGGGACAGGCCGGGGATCACGTCGCTGACGAAATGGTTGATGTCCAAAATCACGCGTTTGCCGTCGATCCGCCGCACCCGTTTGATCCGCGTGATCAGGCTGCCGGCTTCAGCCTTGATGTGTTCGATCAATGGACCTTCGAGGGGGATTTGAGTGAACTCGACCACCTCGGTGCTGACGTCGTTACCCAGGCGTGGATACGTTTCCTGAAAGCTGACGATCCCGCCGAGCTGGAATTCGATCGGGTTAGTCGACAGCACGAACGTGCCTTTGCCGTGAACCTTCTGCGCGAAACCGCGTTCCTGCAATTGCTCGATGGCCTTGCGCACGGTGCCGCGACTGGCCTGATAGCTGTCCATCAGTTCGGTTTCGGAAGGCAACCGGGCGCCGCGTTCCAGACGTTCGGTCGTGATGCTGGCAAGCAGATCGCTGTAGATCTGGTTGTATTTACTCATGGGAATGGCTCTATGCCGCGCTGTACTCAAGGCTTCGAACCTTAAGGGCAGGGTAGGGGTTTGTCCATGCGGCGTTAGGTTTCTTTGACTTTGGAGGTAGGAAACATCGCCGCCTGTCGGGTTCAGGATAAACAAATTCAAACTCGTCTGTACGAGTTGTTGCTTTAACTCGTACAGACGAGTACTTTTCGTTTCGGCGTGCTGCCAATAACAAAAAACTACAGCGGAAGAAAAAGCATGAGCCACGACTATCCGAATATCGCCAGCGAGCTGCTGCAAAGCCTCGGTGGCAGCGACAACCTCGAGCAGGCCGCGCACTGTGTCACCCGCCTGCGCCTGGCCCTCAAGGACCCGAGCCTGGTCAACAGCGCCACGCTGAATCAGATCGACCTGGTCAAAGGCTCGTTCTTCACCGGCGGCCTGTTCCAGGTGGTCATCGGTCCCGGTGAAGTCGAAAAGGTCTACGCCGAACTGCGCCGTCAAACCGGTCTCGCCGCTTCAACCATCGCCGACGTTAAACAAAAAAGCGCTGACAAGATCAACGCCGTGCAGCGTCTGGTGCGGGTGTTTTCCGACGTCTTCATGCCGATTCTGCCGGCGCTGATCATTGCCGGCCTGTTGATGGGCATCAACAACCTGATCGGCGCCAAGGGCATGTTCATCGAGGGCAAGACCCTGCTTGATGCCTATCCCAAGCTTGACGGGCTCTGGAGCCTGATCAACCTCATGGCCAACACTTCGTTCGTGTTCCTGCCGGCGCTGGTGGGCTGGTCGGCGGCCAAGCGGTTTGGCGGCAGCGAAATCCTCGGCATCGTGCTCGGTTTGATGCTCGTTCACCCCGATCTGCTCAATGCCTGGAACTACGGCAAAGCCGTTGCGGGTCTCGACGGCCAGAGCCTGCCGTACTTCGACATTCTTGGTTTGTTCCAGATCGAGAAGGTCGGTTATCAGGGACAGATCCTGCCGATCCTGATGGCCGCCTACGTGATGAGCGTCATCGAAAAATGGCTGCGGGCGCGGGTGCCGAACGCGGTGCAATTGCTGGTGGTGCCGATCACCACCATCGTGGTGACCGGCGTGCTGGCGCTGGCGGTGATCGGCCCGGTGACCCGGCATCTGGGGATTCTCATCACCGAAGGCGTGGTCATGCTGTTCGACCTGGCGCCGATGGTCGGCGGGGCGATTTTCGGTTTGCTCTACGCGCCGCTGGTGATCACTGGCATGCACCACATGTTCCTCGCGGTCGACTTGCAGTTGATTTCCACCCAGGGTGGCACTTTCATCTGGCCGATGATCGTCATGTCTAACCTTGCCCAGGGCAGCGCGGCATTGGCGGTGTTCTACATGACCCGCAGTGTGCGGGATAAAAGCATGGCCTCGACCTCGGCGATTTCGGCCTATTTCGGCATCACCGAACCGGCCATGTTCGGGGTCAACCTGCGCTACAAATTTCCGTTTTATGCGGCCCTGATCGGTTCGGCCCTGGGCTGCATTTTCCTGTCGCTGAACAAGGTCCAGGCCTCGGCAATCGGCGTCGGTGGCTTGCCCGGTTTTATCTCGATCATCCCGCAGTTCATTCCGATGTTCGTGATCGGGATGGTGATTGCCATGGTCGTGCCGTTTGTTCTGACCTGCGGGTTGAGCATGAAGATTGTTCGGCCTGGGTATCGGGTTGCCTGATAGATCGCATTCGCGAGCAAGCCCGCTCCCACAGTTGACCGCATTCCAATGTGGGAGCGGGCTTGCTCGCGAAGGGGCCATTACGGTCACTGCATCAACTAATTGAAGGAATAGCGTCATGCAAGACTGGCAACGCTCGGTGATCTACCAGATCTACCCGAAGAGTTTTCACAGCCACGCCGGCAACCCCACCGGGGATTTGCTCGGCGTTGTGGCCAAGCTCGACTACCTGCACTGGCTGGGTGTCGATTGCCTGTGGATCACGCCGTTCCTGCGTTCGCCCCAGCGCGACAACGGCTACGACATCAGTGACTACTACGCCATCGACTCGAGCTACGGGACCATGGCCGATTGCGAATTGCTGATCGCCGAGGCCGACAAGCGCGGGATCAAGTTGATGCTCGACATCGTGGTCAATCACACCTCGATCGAACACACCTGGTTCCAGCAGGCCCGCAGCAGCCTCGACAACCCGTACCGGGATTTCTACATCTGGCGCGACCAGCCGAACAACTGGGAATCCAAGTTCGGTGGCTCGGCGTGGGAATACGAAGCCCAGACCGGTCAGTATTACCTGCACCTGTTCGATCACACTCAGGCCGACCTCAACTGGGACAACCCAAAGGTGCGTGCCGAAGTCTTCAAGATGATGCGTTTCTGGCGCGACAAGGGCGTGGGCGGGTTCCGTCTGGACGTGATCAACCTGATCTCCAAACCGGCGGACTTTCCTGAGGACAACACTGACGGTCGACGTTTCTACACCGACGGCCCGAACGTTCACGAGTACTTGCAGCAGATGCACCGCGAAGTGTTCGAAGGCCATGACCTGATCAACGTCGGCGAGATGTCTTCCACCAGCCTGGAGCACTGCATTCGATACTCGCGACCCGAGTCGAAAGAGCTGTCGATGACCTTCAACTTCCATCACCTGAAGGTCGATTACCCGAACCTGCAGAAGTGGATTCGCGCCGATTTCGACTTCCTCGAACTCAAGCGCATTCTTTCCGATTGGCAAATCGGCATGCAGGCTGGCGGTGGCTGGAACGCGCTGTTCTGGTGTAACCATGACCAGCCTCGTGTGGTCTCGCGTTTTGGTCATGACGGCGAATATCGGGTGCTCTCGGCGAAGATGCTCGGCACGGCGCTGCATTTCCTCCAGGGCACACCGTTCGTGTACCAGGGTGAGGAACTGGGTATGACCAATCCGGGCTTCGATCACATCGATCAGTACCGCGATGTCGAGACGCTGAACATCTTCCGGCTCAAGCGCGAGGCGGGTGCGAGCGATGCCGACAACATGGCGGCGATCATGCAGAAGTCCCGGGACAACGGCCGTACGCCGATGCACTGGAACGCCGAGCCCAACGCGGGTTTCAGCGCCGTCGAACCGTGGATCGGCGTACCGGCCAACGCCGGGCAGATCAACGTTGCCGCCCAACTCGATGACCCGGATTCGGTGCTGCATCACTACCGTCAGTTGATCGCTCTGCGCCGCAGTGAAGCGCTGATGTCCGACGGTGTCTATCGGCAAATGTTGCCCGAGCACACGCAAATCTGGGCGTACGTGCGTGAGGGCAATGGCGAACGGTTGCTGGTGCTGAACAATTTCTACGGCACGCCATGCGAAGTCGAACTGCCCGATGAAGTGATCAGCGAAACCATGGCCCAACGTTTGGTCATTAGCAATTACCCGGACTGTCCGACGCGAAGTCGGCAGGTCCGCTTACGGCCTTATGAGTCGTTCGTGCTGCATATGACCGACTGACCGACCGCAAAAAAACACCGACTTAAAAAACACGCAGAACGCTGCGCGGGGGAATTTTGCGCGCCGATTTTGCCGCTGCACACAATAAAAATAATGGGGTAGCCCTTGAAAACAACAATAAATCGCAGCCTTGTAATGGCGGGCGTGTGCCTGGCTTTGCCTCTTTCGGCCCAGGCGCTGGAGTTCGCCGGTTACTTGCGCAGCGGCGTCGGCACCTCGGTCAACAGCGGTAAACAGCAGTGTTTCCAGCTGCCGGGCGCGCAGACCAAATATCGGTTGGGCAACGAATGCGAGCAGTACGCCGAACTGGAGTTGCGCCAGGATCTTTACACCCTGGATGACGGTTCGGTACTGAGCATCGACGGCATGGCTTCGTTGTACAACCAGTACGACAAGGACCTGACCTTCAACGGTGACAACGGCTCGGTGCGCTTGCCGCAGGCGTACGCGCAATGGTCGAACATGCCAAGCCTCAACGGCGGTTCGCTGTGGGCCGGCCGGCGTTACTACAAACGGAACGATATTCACATTTCCGACTTCTACTATTGGAACCAGAGCGCCACCGGCGGCGGTATCGAGGACGTGCTGATTGGCGATCTGAAATACAGCTACGCCTTCTCGCGCAAGGACAACCTGTACCAGAAGGACTACATCAACCGTCATGACTTCAACGTTGCCGGCTTCAACACCAACCCCGGCGGTGCGTTGGAATTCGGGTTGAGCTACATCGACAAACCCGACAGCCGCGACGCTCACCGTGGCTGGGCGATCACCACCCAACATGTGCAGAAAGGCTTTTTGGGCGGCAAGAACAAACTGGCTTTCCAGTACGGCGAAGGTCCCGGAACCGGGTTGGGTTATACCGGTAACGTGAAGCTCGACGACAGCAACAAAAGTTATCGGGTGGTGGAGTTCTTCGACTGGCAAGTGACGCCGCGATTTGGCGGGCAAGTCGAGGCGGTTTACCAGAAAGACATTCGCCCGGACGGCAGTGATCAGAACTGGATTTCCCTGGGTGTTCGCCCGACCTATGCGCTCACCGAGCAGTTCAAACTGGTGACCGAACTGGGGCACGATCAGGTCGACGCCACGGGCGGCACACGCAAGCTGAGCAAGTTCACCTTCGCCCCGACCTGGTCGCCCAAGGGGCCGGAATTCTGGGCTCGCCCCGAGGTGCGTTTGTATTACACCTATGCGAGCTGGAACGAGGCGGCCAAACGGGCGGCCAATGAACAGGCGCAGGGCTCGGCGTTGTCCGACACCGGGGCGTTTGGCACGGCGCGGCACGGTTCGAACGTCGGATTGCAGGTCGAGTACTGGTGGAAATAAGCGATGCTGTCGGAGCTTCGCGCTCCATCGGCACTTCAAAGAACAAAACAGCAGGTGACGTCATGGCCACACCCCAACAATTGCAACTGCACGCGCCCCTGTCCGGCGTATTGATGCCACTGGACCTCGTGCCCGATCCGGTGTTTTCCAGCCGCGTGATCGGCGATGGCCTGTGCATCGATCCGACTTCAACGACGTTGTGCGCGCCGCTGGCAGGGGTTGTCAGCAACGTGCAGGCCAGCGGGCATGCAGTCAGCATTACCGACGAAAATGGCGTGCAGGTGTTGATGCACATTGGCCTCGACACGGTGAACCTCGCCGGGAAAGGGTTCACGCGGTTGGTGGAGGAGGGCCAGCAGGTTGACGTTGGGCAGTCGCTGATCGAGTTCGATGCCGATTTCGTCGCATTGAATGCCCGCAGCCTGCTGACGTTGATGCTGGTGGTCAGCGGCGAGCCGTTCACTTGGCTGACGCCGGAAACGGGTGGGGTCGACAGTGGCCAGCCGTTATTGAGCTTGAAGCCCATCGAGCAGGCAACGGGTGAGCCAGTGGCGGAAGCGGGCGAAGCAGTGTTTTCCAAACCGGTGACATTGGCCAATCCGAACGGCTTGCACGCCCGTCCGGCAGCGGTATTCGCCCAGGCGGCGAAAGTTTTTTCGGCGAGCATTTACCTGCATAAACAGCAGGCGAGTGCGAACGCGAAATCCCTGGTAGCGATCATGGCGTTGCAGACGGCTCATGGTGACGTTGTGCAAGTCAGCGCGGCCGGCCCGGATGCTGAGGCGGCGATCGAGACGCTGACCGAATTGCTGGTGACTGGATGCGGTGAAGCGGTGGCGGCCTCGGCGCCGGTTGAGGCGAAGGTGGCTGAGGCTTCATCGCTGACGGTGTTGCGTGGAGTGTGCGCATCGGCCGGGTCGGCGTTTGGCCAAGTGGTGCAGATAGCCGAACAACACCTGGACGTGAATGAACTCGGCGCCACACCACAGGTTGAACGCGATCATCTGTCCCGCGCCCTGGCCGAGGCGCTGCTGGCCCTGCAACAACTGCGTGACACCGCCATGGGCAGCGCGCAGGCAGACATCTTCAAGGCGCACCAGGAACTGCTCGAAGACCCGGGTTTGCTGGAGGTGGCTCATGTGCTGATCAACGAAGGCAAAAGTGCCGGGTTCGCCTGGCGCGCGGCCACCGAGTCGGCGGCAACCGTGTTCAAAAGCCTGGGCAATACCTTGCTGGCGGAGCGGGCGGCGGACCTGGCCGATGTCGGTCAGCGAGTGCTCAAGCGGATCCTCGGCGTACAGGATCAGGCGATGGAGCTGCCGGAAGCGGCGATCCTGATCGCCGAACAACTGACGCCGTCACAGACCGCCGGGCTCGATACCCGCAAGGTACTGGGTTTTGCCACGGTCGGTGGCGGCGCTACCAGCCACGTCGCGATCCTTGCTCGGGCGTCCGGTTTACCGGCGATCTGCGGGTTGCCCGTTCAGGTGCTGGGGCTGGCCAACGGCACCCAGGTGTTGCTCGATGCCGACAAGGGCGAGCTGCACCTGGATCCGGATCTGGCGGCCATCGAGCAGCTGCAAGCCAATCGTCAGCGCCAGCAGAAACGCCATCAACATGAGTTGGCGCACGCCGCGCTGGCGGCGTGTACCCGCGATGGACACCACGTTGAAGTGACGGCCAACATCGCCTCGCTGGCGGAAGCGGAGCAGGCCATGGCTCTGGGCGGAGAAGGCGTCGGATTGCTGCGTTCGGAGTTTCTTTATCTGGACCGCAATCATGCGCCGAGCCATGACGAACAGGCATCCACCTACAGCGCCATCGCCCGCGCCCTGGGGCCGGCGCGCAATCTGGTGGTGCGGACTCTGGATGTCGGCGGCGACAAGCCGTTGGCCTACGTGCCGATGGACAGCGAAACCAATCCGTTCCTCGGCATGCGCGGAATTCGTTTGTGCCTGGAGCGCCCGCAGCTGCTGCGCGACCAGTTCAAGGCGATCCTGAACAGCGCCGGGCTGGCCCGTCTGCACATCATGTTGCCCATGGTCACGCAGCTGTCGGAGTTGCGCCTGGCCCGGCACCTGCTTGAGGAAGAGGCGCTGGCATTGGGCCTCACCGAACGGCCGAAACTGGGGATCATGATCGAAGTGCCGGCAGCGGCGCTGATGGCTGACCTGTTTGCGCCCGAAGTGGATTTCTTCTCGATCGGCACTAACGACCTGACCCAATACACCCTGGCCATGGACCGCGATCACCCGCGCCTGGCCAGTCAGGCCGACAGCTTTCATCCGTCGGTGCTGCGTTTGATTGCCAGCACCGTGAAGGCCGCCCACGCCCATGGCAAATGGGTCGGCGTGTGTGGCGCCATGGCCTCGGAAACCCTGGCGGTGCCGTTGTTACTGGGACTTGGGGTGGATGAACTGTCGGTGAGCGTGCCGTTGATTCCGGCGATCAAAGCGGCAGTTCGCGAAGTGGATCTGCTGGACTGCCAGGCCATCGCCCAGCAAGTGCTGGGCCTGGAAAGCGCCGAGCAAGTGCGCGAGGCGTTGCGGCTGTATCACGAGGCGACGGTCGATACTTCACTGGTACTGGAGAACTGAACATGTTCGAAAAAATGCAGCGGGCGTTCTGGAAAGCGTTGACGCCGGACCTGGTGGTGGATGAGCCGAAAGTGCTGGCTCAGCCTGTTTCTGCTCTGGCCCCGGACATCGTCGCCGCACTGGGCGGTGTGGATAACCTCAAGTCGCAACAGCCGGTGGCGCTGACCCGGGTCCGAGTGGAGTTACGCGATGTGGCGCGGATGGATCGGCAGGCATTGAATGTGGCCGGTGTGCCAGGTGTCATGATGCTGGATGACGGGGTGGTGCACCTGATCACCGGCCTCCATTAACCCTGTGGCGAGGGAGCTTGCTCCCGCTGGGCTGCGCAGCAGCCCCAAAACCTGCAATCCGGTTATGCCTGACACACCGCACTGCCCGGTTTACGACTGCTGCGCAGCCGAGCGGGAGCAAGCTCCCTCGCCACAAAAGCCGCCCGGCGCTACTCCGAAGACCGCGCCTTCAACCGCCGCCCAAGAACATCCAGCACATCACACCCATCCCGCAATGGAATGGCACAGAGCAAAGCAAAATCACTCAGAAGGAAGGACTGACACTCGATCGAACCGCGCATGGACAAGTTCTCCATCACCTGGGTGACGGCGCGAATTCGGAAGTTGGCAGCGTCATACAAAACATCCAGCGGCGCTTGGGTGTCGACGAACAGGGTTGGCATGTCGTCGCAATTGCTGGTGAGCGCCATGAAGCGGCTTTTGGGATGGGGGGTTGGTTTTTCGTAAGGTGGATCGGGGTGAAGTGTTTTCATTTTCAAGTTCCAAAGGCAGTAAACAGGAACTGCCATCAGCCTTCCTACAGGCTGGGGTGGCAGCTATGCGCGGGGTAGGAATATCGAGGCCTTTGGAAAACTCGACCACGCCGAAGCGTGCCCGCGCACAACCGCCGCAACTGATCTTACGGACGCACGTTAACGGCCGCAAACCAAGCTTCGACGCCAATACATTCCCAACGACTTTGAAGGGTTCCTACACCCCCGCCACTGAATCTTCAGTGACCACCAGAGACTATCGATGGAATGCATTTCAAACCAGTTCATGGAAACCGATACGAGTTGAAGGAAACTTCCGATGGGCTTGCCCGGAAATTTCGCGATTGTTGCGAGACTTCTAAATAGCTAATTCAGTCTGTGGTGCTAGCAATCAACGCGCTAATAGTTCGACGCTTGGGATTCCAGATCGTGAGACACCACACTCCCCACCACTCCAAGCCTGCATCAAAATAATTGCTCCATGACTTGACACGTTCAATGGTGTCGTCATAACCATGCAGACCTGTATTGAGCCGTTCAACCCAATTCACCACTGAGACATCATCTATTTCTCTTAACCCAAGGAGTTCGCACCATTTGAGAAAAACCGACTGCGCCTCTGTCTCCCCCCCTTTAAACCGAGCACGATACGGAGGATTTACAAAGCAGGCGTATAGCGCTAATCGCTCAAAAATATCGTCTTTATCAGTGGAGGTCAGATGCCGCACCTCATCCCGACTGAGTGGAGTAGCTATGGCATTTTCCAAATCCCAACTAATCAGCGGCTCCGGATAATCCTCATATTTTGGATCTTTGATGAGATTTTCGTGCCACTCCATCGCCTCTGTCATCAGCATCTCATGAAGCGCTATCAACGCCTGTCGATGCATGCTTTCACCAGCTTCAACCTCAGATTCCGGTGAAAGAACCACAAACTTGAACACGCATCCGGCGCTATCCATTCGTTCACGCAATGATGCAGTACTTTCTCTTTCAACAACCTTCAACAAAATAACCAACCTCTAAAAAGCTGAATCCATCTAATCAAGTACAAAACCGGAGCGAATTTCCGACGTTGAGCAATAGACCTAACTCGCACTGCTTAACTATCCGCATCAGTCTCAAACAAACTGAGATCTGTTTTTCTCCGACAGCTCCAATAAAACTCAAGCACGCAGCTAGTTTCATCATGCCTAAAATCCATAATTTGCTTGTATAACGATTGAATAGCAGGATCGGCGATGTTTTTCATACTATCGATCACCAAACATGCTTCGTAAACACGCACCGCCACTTCTTCAACTTCCGACATGTAGTCTTCCAGAGACTTAATCCCAGAAATCGAGAAAAATGAAACGGCAGGTCCCTGACAGGCCGAAACACATTGCATAGACTGAGAACTAACAGATCAGCAAAGTATGATCGAGCTCTACAGTCCGGATTCGAAATCAACTGTAAAATTCCTGCATCTCCACACTCTCCTAAATTATTCATATCAACACCATCAGGATCCTCCGCGTACTCATCGTCAAACAACTCTGCGTCTGTCTCTCTACAAGTCCAGCGTTTGAAATCATCAAGCGACCATCTTCCCTCAATAACTTCAGGCATAATTCATGCTCCATCATTTTTCGACTGATATCACTCCAAACGGCCCAGCAGCACATTAAGTGAAAGGGAACAGATTTATTTATTCTATGTCCGTAAGCCCCGTAACTTCCGTCAGAAAGAAACGTCTATTCGATCTACCTTAACTTTTACGAATCGCCCGTTCAGATGAGGATAGTCGTAGTGAATGTCCTGATCCGAAAAATCCACAAAAGATCGAAACACACCCCCATCCAAATACCCATAAAGCGCGCATGAAAATCCGTCATCTTTCATTTCTATCAGTGTAGTGATTGACTCCTCTGCCGCAGCAACTACATCAGTATCGGCAAGCACCAAATCGAATTCCACCTCACAGGTTTCTCCCATTTCAATTCTTGATGGGCAGTAGCTTGCGAAGCATTTAACTTCCAGGCCCTTAACGAGCAACAAGACCTCTTCTTCAACCACTGGACCTATTGCCAGCACTACGGCTTCATATCTAGTCATTCGCTGGCCTCGCTACCTTTCAAAAACGGACAAGTTCATCCACACTATTATTTATCATCGTCCTCAGACTTATAACGCTTCAAACAGTTAAGAAGAACTATCATAAACCCTCTCTGATCCTTAACATCCTCATCAAAATAAGTGTCAATTTTTGAAAAAACCCCATCGAAATTGTCGCCACAACCTAAAAAATACTCCAAAGTATCAATAAGTAATTGCCGCTCTTTTTGGCTATAGATAAAAAACTCCGGACGCAGCAAGAGATCAAATAGCTCAGCGAGCTCATTCTCATCATTCACGTCCTTCGAAACTATTATTTCTTCCCTTTTCAAGTCACGTGTATTTTCTATATCAAAAACGAAAAGCAAACTACGTATATCCCAGATATTGTAAGAATTTTTCATTAGTCAAAATCCGTAAAAGCTGTTATAGGCTGACCCGCTGAATTCAAGTAAACTACTGCTCTAGTTTGTTCACCGTACTGCAAGCCGTCTCTCTTAAATCCCTCTCCTATTTTTTTACCCATTTCAATTGGACGCTTGGAAGCATTCAAACCACTCTGTTTAAAAATCAACTGTGCGCGCTGTATCGCATTCATCTGATCGCGATGGCTGAGAAAGTGTGTCGCCGCAGAGGGTATTACGGGCTCGCCCCTTCGCCTTCCTCTCTGGTACCTATCTATTTCGCCGGTCCCAGGGTTCCTGCCTTCTTGCACTCGCTGAAGCTGGGACTGCAGAGTGGTTTGAGCCCCATGTTTCTGTAGAAAGTGGGCCTCATCAATTGAATCTTCCATTTCTTTCAATCGCCTATGAACAACCGCCTCCGCCAATTCATCAATCCGCGCCCTACGCTGATCACCCGTCAGCTTCGGCAGCGCCGGCTCACCCTCATCCACCCTAGCGCCAGTCGTATCATCCGGCGCCCCACACCCAAGCTTATTAGGCGGCGGACAACTCCCGCTCAACCCCAACGGATCAACCCATCCCGTCGGATTCGGCGTGTACTGGTACTGATTCAGCCCACCCGCCAACTTGATCGGGTCCGGCGTCAGGTACCGTCCAACCTCCGGATCATAGTACCGATGTCGGTTGTAGTGCAGGCCGCTCTCGGCATCGAAGTACTGCCCTTGAAAGCGCAACGGTTGCTCGAGTTGTTCTCCTCCGCCGAACGCCAGGCGAGTGACTTGGCCGTAGGCGTTGTACGTCGCCGACCAGACGATGTCGCCGCTGTAATCGGTAAGTTCTTGCGGGGTGCCGAGGTGGTCGAGCTGGTAGTAGAACGGGCAGGCCTGGTCCGGGCCTTTGCCGTCGAGCATGGCGAGCGGGCGGAATGTGCCGGGTTCGTAGACGTAGCTGCGGTAGTGCTCGCGGCTGCTTTCGGCGATGAGGTGGTCGCCTTGCCAGAAGAATTCGGTGGTCTTGCCGTCGACGGTTTTGCTGATGCGGCGGCCGAAGGCGTCGTAGCGGTAGCTGGCGCTGCGGCCGTCCGGGGTGGTGACGCCGACCAAGCGGTGCTGGCCGTCGTAGCGGTATTCGGTGACGAGTTTTTGCCCGGTGCCGCGGCGTTCGCGGATCAGGTTGCCGAAGGCGTCGTAGTCGTAGTGGCGGTCGCCTTGGATCAGCAGGCGGTTGCCTTTGACGGTGGACGGGCCGGGACGATCGTGCATCAGCAGGTTGCCGGCCGGGTCGTGGGCGAAGCTTTCCGGGGGTTGATCGCGGGTGTGGCGGACGCGGATCAGGCGGTTGAGCGGGTCGTAGTGGTAGCTGCGTTGGCCGTGACGGGTGTCGGTGAGGCGGTCGAGGTTGCCGTTGGCGCTGTAGGCATAGTCGCGGCGATACAGCGCTTGGTGCTGTTGGCTGACCGCGTGGGCCTTCAACCGGCCCTGATCGTCGTAGGCATATTCGCTGAGCAACTGCCCCTGCTGGCGTTGCTGTTCGCGGCCGAAGGCGAACTGGTGCTCGCTGAGCCGCGCGCCGTTGAGGTCGATCGCGGTCAGCGCGCCGCCCCGGGCGTGGTGGTAATCGAGTTTGCTGCCGTCCGGCAGGCGCAGGCGATTGAGCTGGCCGCAAGCGTCGTAGCCATAACGCAACGTGCCCCAGCCCTGATGTTCGGTGATCAAGCGGTCCTGCGAGTCGTATTCGAATTCCAGCGGATGGTCGTGGCCGTCGTCGACGCTGACCAACCGGCCGAGGCGGTCGTAGCGGTATTCAACCTGGCTGCCGTCGGGCAGGGTTTTGACCTGCAGGCGTCCGGCCGAATCTCGCTGGTAAGCGGTCAGCCGCTGCGAGCCGTCGTCGCCGAACTCGGTTTTCTCCAGCAACTGGCCGTTGAGGTCGTAGGCGTACGCCGTGCGTTGGCCGTCGAAGCCGGTTTCCTGTCGGATCAAGCCGTTGGGCGTGTAGTCCAGGCGATAGGTTTCGCCGGATTCGTTTTCGATTGCCGTGAGCAACAGCTGGGCGTTGTCGTAGCGGTAGCGCAGCTGGGTGCCGTCGGGATTGAGGCGGCGGCTGACCAGGTGCAGGTCGTCGAGGTATTCGTAGCGGGTGATGCGACCCAGTTCATCGCGTTCGGCGGTGATCTTGCCGTAGGCGTTGTAGCTGAACGCGCGGCTGGCGCCGGTAGGCAATATGGTCTGGAGCAGTCGGCCCACGGCATCCCACTGGTAGCGGGTGACGGCGCCATGTTCGTCCTGACGGGTAAGCTGCCGCCCCAGCGCATCGTAGGAAAAGCGCCGCCGACCGCCGTCCGGCAAGGTCTCTTCTAGCAGTTGCCCCAGGGCGTTCCAGACGAACACGTGCCGGCTGGTGTCCGGGTAGCGGATCGACAGCAGTTGCCCTTTGTCGTCGTAGTAATAGTGGCTGACCTGGCCGTCGGGGTCGCTCGCTTCGGTGATGTCGCCCTGGGCGTTGCGCTGGTATTTCCACACCGCTTGACCGCGGTACCGCGCCTGCAGGAAACCGTTGCGGTATTCGTAGGCCGTCGGCTCGTCTTCCGGTGGAATCAGCGCGATCAGCCGTCCGACTTCGTCGTAACGGTATTCGGTGACGGCGCCGAGCGGGTCCTGCTCGGCCAACAGCCGACCGTGGTCGTCGTAAGCCTTGAGGTGTTCGCCGCCGTCCAGCCCGACCTTGCGCACCAGCCGCGCGCGCTCGTCGTGGACGTAAACCTCTTCGCTGCCGTCGGCGTTTTTAACCCGCACACGGCCGTGGTCGTCCCAGACGTAACGCGCGTCCATTTGTGCAAACGACGCCCAATGCCGGATGCAGCGGGCCGCCTTACCGGACCTTTCCCACTCCCAGAAGAAACTCGCCCCACCGGCCAACTGCCGCTGCAGGATGACGTGCTGATCGTCGTAGTCGTAACGCTCGCTTTCGCCAGCGGCATTGGTGGCGGCGATCAAGCGATGACGAGCGTCGTAGCGGTAGGCAACCAGTGTTTGCTCGGTACGCCAGGCGTCTTCCAGGGTGTCGGCGGGCTGAAAACGCTGATAGTCGATGGCGAGCAAATGGCGGCGGTCATAGCGCAACAGAAGGGAGCGCCCGGCGCCGTTATCGAGGCGCTTGATCCTGTCAGAAATGTCCCGCTGCACCGTCAGCCGATTGCCGTAGGCATCGCTGATCGCCGTCAGACGCCCGGCACGGAAATGGAAAAAACGCGATTTTTCGCCCGCCTGGGCGAGGATCAGTTCTTCCGGCTCGTCACCCAGATAAATCGCCGCCCGCGACAGGCTGTTGTGAATCGCCGGGCGTTCGATATTCGGTAACGGAAAGGTGGTACGGCGGTTTTCGTGGTCGATCCAGATAACGCTGTCGCCCTCGATTTCCAGTCGATGAGACAGCGAATGACTCCAGCCAAACCCGAGCCCGCAATCGATCTCCACCGCACTGGTGCGATAGAGGCGGGTGAACTCGAACGGCAAAATCCCGTCCAGCGTACCGTCGTTGAGGGTCAGCAGTTCCTCGCCGGTGACCATCGACACCGGGCATTTATTGGTCGCGGTTTTATCGACGGAATCGGCGCTGTCACCGTTGGGGTTTTTCGCCTGATCCGGGGCGTCGTCGTGGTGTTCGTCTTTTTTCAGCGTGGTGTTGCGCTTGGCATCCCAACGCAGCTGCATGCGGCCTTTTTTCAGACCCGCAACAACGCCGCGTGCGGCGACTTTTTTGTAGCGGTCGACGTAGGCGGTGAAGCTGTTGATGATGCTGAAAATCGCTTTGACGAAGCCCTGAACAGCCTCAACGATCCGCGCGCCATAGTTCGCAATGCGCATACCCAGGTAGGCAATGCCCGCACCTGCCCCGGCGAAAGTCAGGACAACCCCGATCAGAATGTCGATGAGCAACTGCACGACTACCGTCGACACGGCCTCGGCGGTTTTGCCGGCGATCTCGCCGGGCGGCAGCATGTCCAACCAGAGGCTGGCGGTGCGTAGCAGCAGGTACAGCGCCGCTTCGTCACTGGCCAACAGTTGGGCTTTTTCCATGACATCGGGGGCGGCTTGCGCGAGTTTCTGCAGTTCTGCGGCGCTCTCGCCCAACCGCTCGCCAAACTTCCCGGGATCCTTGAGGATGTCCGACAGCAGACCGATGCCGTCCCACACGCCCTCAATTGCCGCCCAACTTCCCGCGAGCAATCCATTGCCTACAGCAACCGAAGAAGACTCCGGCCACTTCGGCTTAAACGACTTCCATTCATCACGCAGCCATCTCTCAAGTTCCTTCGTCAGGCCGTTGTAGGAAGAGAAAAGATCTTCAACGTGCTGCGGTGTGACTTCGTGGTGGACGTGAAGGCGGTAGAACTTGCCCTCATCCCCCATGAACGTCCCTTTGCCATTTTCATCAAGGGTGACAAGCGTCGTTTCGCCGCTCTCCAGCGCAATCACATCGACCTGAATATTCCCCACGGGGATGTCATAAACCGATTCAAACTTGCTCTCGATTTCCAGCAATCCACCTTTCGGGCACTGCACGACGGTGGATAAAAACTCGTCATCGTCGCTGCTGACAGCGGTGCTGGCGTTGCTGAACCGGATGATCCGCTCCATGCCCATCAACGACGGCAGATCAGCGGCGCGGCTGGCCGTGTCCGCCGCTTGGCTGAACCAGTGTTTGAGCTGTTCGCGGTAGAGGGACAGGGTGCCCGGGAAACTGTCGAGTTCCTGCTCGATACGGGCGATGTGCTCCATCAACGCACCGAACGATAGGAGGCGGGGTTATAAACCGGGTCAAACATGAACAATCCCTCGCGCAGAAAATTAGGCGCGGGGACTTTGCGGGGGATCAATCAGGAAAGAAGTAGGGAAAGGTGGGAATTGATGTAGGGCAATTCCTTTATTAACAGCGCTTCGCTGCCGAGCGGAAGCCAGCTTCCTCGCCGCAGGTGATGTGCGGCCTTGAGTCACCCTTACTGTTTCTCAACCGCAGGTGTATCGTATTCGCCTTTTACAGGCCCCCGTGCCTGTCGCTGATACGTGAGGTAGTTGAGTTCATGTCCTTTACCCGTCGCCAAATCCTCGGTGGCCTGGCCGGTCTTGTTGTCGTTGGTGTCGGAGCGGGGGGCGCGTCGCGGTATTGGTTGGGCAAGATGGCCGACGTCGACGCGGGCCACGACTACGAGCTGATCGCCGCACCGCTGGACGTTGAACTGGTGCCCGGGCACAAGACCGAAGCCTGGGCGTTCGGCCCGTCGGCGCCTGGCACCGAGTTGCGCGTGCGTCAGGGGGAATGGCTGCGGGTGCGCTTCATCAACCACCTGCCGGTTGCCACCACCATTCACTGGCACGGCATCCGCCTGCCACTGGAAATGGACGGCGTGCCCTACGTCTCGCAGCTTCCAGTGCTGCCGGGCGAATACTTCGACTACAAATTCCGCGTGCCCGACGCCGGCAGTTACTGGTATCACCCGCATGTGAACAGCAGCGAGGAACTGGGTCGCGGGCTGGTTGGCCCGTTGATCATCGAAGAGCGCGAGCCTACCGGCTTCAAGTACGAAAAGACCTTGAGCCTCAAGAGCTGGCACGTCGATGAAGAGGGCGCTTTTGTCGCGTTCAGTATTCCTCGCGAAGCGGCCCGTGGTGGCACGGCGGGGCGCCTGTCGACCATCAACGGTGTCGCGCAAGCGGTGATTGAATTGCCCGCCGGGCAGATCACCCGGGTGCGCCTGCTCAACCTCGATAACACCCTGACTTACCGCCTCAACATCCCTGGCGTCGAAGCGCAGATCTACGCGCTGGACGGCAACCCCATCGAACCGCGACCACTTGGCAAGGAGTACTGGCTTGGCCCGGGCATGCGTATCTGCCTGGCGATCAAGGCCCCGCCGGCCGGTGAAGAGCTGTCCCTGCGCAATGGCCCGGTACGGCTGGGCACGTTCCGTTCGGTGGCGAACACCGATGCACCGACCGAGTGGCCACCCGCGCTGCCCGCCAACCCGGTGGCCGAGCCGGACCTGGCCAATGCCGAGAAACTCAACTTCAATTTCGAATGGGTAGGCTCAGTGTCGGTCAACGTCGACAATGGCAAGCCGCCGAGCCTGTGGCAGATCAACGGCAAGGCCTGGGACATCACCGACAAGACGTGCGCCGACCGCCCGATTGCCAAGCTCGAGAAGGGCAAGAGCTACATTTTCGAATTGAAGAACATGACTCAGTATCAACACCCGATTCACCTGCACGGCATGAGTTTCAAGGTGATTGCGTCGAACCGGCACAAGGTTATTCCGTATTTCACGGACACCTACTTGCTGGGCAAGAACGAGCGCGCGCAAGTGGCGCTGGTGGCGGATAACCCTGGGATCTGGATGTTCCACTGCCATGTGATCGACCACATGGAAACCGGCCTGATGGCCGCCATTGAGGTGGCCTGATGCGTCAGATACGCCCGACAGCAATCATTGATCGCAGCCGTGATCGTGACTTCATGCGTGAAGCCCTGGCCCTGGCCGCCCAAGGCGCGGCGCTCGGTGAAGTGCCGGTGGGCGCGGTGCTGGTGCAGGACGGTGAAATCATCGGTCGGGGTTTCAACTGCCCGATCAGCGCCAACGACCCGAGTGCCCACGCCGAGATGGTGGCGATCCGCGCTGCCGCGTTGGCCGCCAGCAACTATCGTCTGCCCGGCAGCACGCTGTATGTAACGCTTGAGCCATGCAGCATGTGCGCCGGGCTAATCGTGCATTCGCGGATTGCGCGGGTGGTGTATGGGGCGCTGGAGCCGAAGGCCGGGATTGTGCAAAGCCAGGGGCAGTTTTTTACCCAAGGATTCTTGAATCACCGAGTGCTGTATGAAGGCGGGGTGTTGGCCGAGGAGTGCGGGGCGGTGTTGAGCGAGTTCTTCAAGGCCCGAAGAGCCAGTAGAGACTGATCGTTCCCACGCTCCGCGTGGGAATGCATCCAGTGACGCTCTGCGTCACATCCGCAAGGGACGCGGAGCGTGGGAACGATCATTGGAAGGGGATTTATTTGCGGGCGACGATGACGGCGCGCATTGGCGCTGGCAAGCCCTCGATGGTCTTGCTGTGATCTTGCGGATCAAGGAAATCGCTCAGCGACTGATACTTCATCCACTCCGTCCCGCGCTGTTCCTCGACCGTGGTCACGCTAACGTCCACACAGCGAACATCCGTGAACCCGGCGCGACGCAGCCATAGCTCCAGCGCCGGCACCGACGGCAGGAACCACACGTTACGCATCTGCGCATAACGGTCTTCCGGTACCAGCACCTGTTGCTGATCGCCTTCAATCACCAGCGTCTCCAGCACCAGTTCTCCGCCCTTGACCAGGCAATCCTTCAGCGCCAGCAAATGCTCGATCGGCGAGCGGCGGTGATAGAACACCCCCATGGAGAACACCGTGTCGAAGCCTTCCATGTTCGGCGGCAGGTCTTCGAACGGGAACGGCAGGTGCCAGGCGTTGGGTTCGGACAGGTAGCGCTGTACCGCCTGGAACTGGCAGAAAAACAGCCAGTTCGGGTCGACACCAATCACGCTGTCGGCCCCGGCACCGAGCATGCGCCACATGTAATAGCCATTGCCGCAGCCGACATCGAGGATGCGTTTACCCTTCAGATCCAGATGCGGTGCAACCCGCGACCACTTCCAGTCCGACCGCCATTCAGTATCGACGTGCACACCAAACAGATCGAACGGCCCTTTGCGCCACGGCGATAAACCCATCAGGGCGGTGCGCATCTGAACGCGGGTTTGGTCATCGCAATCGGTGTCCAGCGTCAGGCCATTCAGTAAATCGACGACCTTCGGCTGAATCTTCGGCAAGGCGTCCAGCGCACTCTGCCAGCGCTCCAGATCGCCGTGACCCTTTTCCATTTTCTTGTCGAGTTGCGCCTGCAGGGTGTTCGCCCAGTCGGCGAGCGGAGTACCGGCCAGACGGCGGGCGAGGGGGGAGAGATCAATCATGGCAAGGCAATCAACGAGGCAAAGTTAAGACACTGGAACCACGGCACGACTTTCGAGAACCCGGCGGCCAGCAAGCGCTCGCGGTGTTCTTCGAGGCTGTCGGGCTTCATGACGTTTTCGATGGCGCTGCGCTTCTGGGCAATCTCGAGTTCGCTGTAGCCATTGGCGCGTTTGAACGCGACATGCAGGTCAGTGAGCAGCGCCTGTTCTTCGGGGTCGTTGAAGCGCAGCTTCTCCGAGAGGATCAACGCACCACCGGGCAGCAGCGATTGGCGGATGCGCGAAAGCAACGCGGTGCGCTGCTCCGGGGCGATGAATTGCAGGGTGAAGTTCAGCGCCACCACCGAGGCTGGCTGGAATTCGAGGGCCAGGATGTCGCCTTCGATCACTTCCACCGGCAGCAACTCCTGGAACATCGAGTCCTGACCGTTGAGGTATTCGCGGCAGCGTTCGACCATCGCCGCCGAGTTATCCACAGCGATGACGCGGCAGCCGTCGGTGCGCACGTGACGGCGCAGGGCCTGGGTCACCGCGCCGAGGGACGAACCGAGGTCGTAAAGCACGCTGTTGGGCTGGGCGAATTGCGCGGCAAGTACGCCCAGGTTTTCAACGATGGTCGGATAACCTGGCACCGAGCGCTTGATCATGTCCGGGAACACCCGCACCACATCCTCGTTAAAGGCGAAGTCAGGCACCTGGGCCAGAGGCTGGGCGAAAAGGCGATCGGATTCTTTGCTCACGGCGGTTCCAGCGGTGTAGGTGGAAAAGGCCGGCATTTTAGCCAAATTGACGGGGTTACGCACTGATCGTTCCCACGCTCTGCGTGGGAATGCATCCTGTGACGCTCTGCGTCACGCTTGCGCAGGGACGCGGAGCGTCCCGGGCGGCATTCCCACGCAGAGCGTGGGAACGATCTATTGGGGGCGGTGAGCGGATTGAGAAAAGGCCGACGCCGCAATCCCCCATTGCCCCAACCAATAGCTGAGGATGATCACGTAAGGCGCGGCATGGAATGGCATCACAAACCGATTGATGCCAATCACGCTGTCCGAAAACACAAACGCTACCGCGCCTGCAGCCGCCAGCAACGCCGAGCGTTTGGGCACATCGGTACCGAGTCTGGCGAGGGCGCGCCAGAGCATGGCGCTGATGGCCAGACCATAGATGATCACCGGGATCAGCAGCGGCCCCAGGCCATTGGAAATCAGAATCCCCAACAACACCGCGCCGACGCCCAACGCGATGATCAGTGGCAATAGCGCCAGTCGCCGGCAATCACTCAAGTAGGCTTTCAGGTACGCCAGGTGCGCGACCAAAAACGCGCCGAGTCCGAACACAAACAAGTCCCCGGGCCATGCCAGCAACACATCGCCGAGCAGGGAGAAAATCAATCCAAGGCTGATCCAGCGCCGATATTCGCTGGGCGGTGCGTCATGCAACCAACCGAGCAGCGCCAATACCGGCAGCGGCTTGACCAGCAGGCAGAGCAACGCTGCATGCACACTGACGCCGTAGAGGAACGTCACCGCGCCCATCAGCGCCAGAATCAGCCAGCCCACGATCAGTTAACCGAGATCGCGCAGTCGAAGGTTTCCACTGCCGGTACTTCCGGTTCCCATGGCTGTGAGTAAATCAGGCGCAAACGGCCAGTGCCCGCGGCGAAGGACTGGAAGCGCCAGGTGGAGAGGCCGGCGCTGCCGACGATCCCCGCGTCTTGCGGATTGCTGTAGACCTCGGGGCTGAGCGCGCGCAATACGCCACCGGCCGAATCCTGGATCGTCCAGCGATAACCCGTGGTCGGGTTGCTTGGCAGGGTCAGGATCAGGTTTTGCCCGTTGTGCAATTGCACTGGGCATTCGCTTTGTTTTTCCACGGTCACGTTCTGTTTCGGTTGCGTGGCGCAGGCGGCCAGCAAAGAGAGGGCGAGGGGGACAAACAGGCGAGTGGGGGACATAAGGTCAGTGGCTCCGGCATTCACGACGAACGGCGAGCATAACTGAAGATGAGACAAATTGTGACGGCGTTGCGGGAGATGATCGTTCCCACGCTCTGCGTGGGAATGCCGCCCGGGACGCTCCGTGTCCCTTCACCAGCGTGACGCAGAGCGTCACAGGATGCATTCCCACGCAGAGCGTGGGAACGATCAGTTACGGGGGTTAGAACAGGATTTTCGCCACATCCGCAAAACGCTTGGCAAAGTGCACGGTAATCCCTTCCTTCAGATAATCCGGCAATTCCTCAAAGCTCCCGCGGTTAGGCTCGGGCAGGATCAGCTCGAAGATCTTCTGCCGCCGCGCCGCAATCACCTTTTCACGCACGCCGCCAATCGGCAGCACATGCCCGGTCAGCGTCAGTTCGCCGGTCATGGCGATGCCTTTTTTCGGTGGCTGGTTTCGGGCGAGCGAGAGCAGAGCGCTGGCCATGGTCACCCCGGCACTCGGGCCGTCTTTCGGGGTGGCGCCTTCCGGGACGTGCAGGTGAACGAAGGCTTCGTCGAAGAACTTTGGATCACCGCCGAACGACTTGAGGTTGGAGCTGACGTAGCTGTAGGCGATTTCCGCCGACTCCTTCATCACTTCGCCCAATTGCCCGGTGAGTTTGAAGCCGCGGTTCAAGGTGTGAATCCGCGTGGCTTCGATCGGCAAGGTCGCGCCGCCCATGCTGGTCCAGGCCAGGCCCGTGATCACGCCAGTCCCCGACAGCACTTGTTCATTACGGAACACCGGATGACCGAGTGAGGCTTCCAGGTCTTTCGGCCCGAGCTTGATCACCGCTTTCGGCTCGTCGATCAGTTTCACCACGGCTTTGCGCACCAGTTTGCCCAGTTGTTTTTCCAACTGTCGTACCCCGGCTTCGCGGGCGTAGCCATCGATTAACGCTTTCAACGCGCTGTCGCTGATCGACAGACTGCCTTTGGACACGCCGGCCTTCTCCAGTTGCTTGGGCCACAGGTGACGCTTGGCGATGGCGATTTTTTCTTCGGTGATGTAACCCGACAGGCGAATCACTTCCATCCGGTCCAACAACGGGCCGGGGATCGAGTCCAGGGTGTTGGCGGTGCAGATGAACAGCACTTTCGACAGGTCCAGACGCAAGTCCAGGTAGTGGTCGAGGAATTCGACGTTCTGTTCCGGGTCGAGGGTTTCCAGCAGCGCCGAGGCCGGGTCGCCCTGGAAGCTCTGGCCCATCTTGTCGATCTCGTCGAGCATGATCACCGGGTTCATCACTTCGACATCTTTCAACGCATGGACGAGTTTGCCCGGTTGCGCGCCGATGTAGGTGCGGCGGTGGCCCTTGATCTCGGCTTCATCGCGCATGCCGCCGACGCTGAAGCGGTAGAACGGCCGGCCGAGGGATTCGGCGATGGATTTGCCGACACTGGTTTTACCCACGCCCGGCGGGCCGACCAGCAGCACGATGGAGCCGCTGATCTCGCCTTTGTAGGCGCCGACCGCGAGGAACTCGAGGATGCGGTCCTTGATGTCGTCGAGGCCGGCATGGTGTTTGTCCAACACCTTGCGCGCGTGCTTGAGGTCGAGTTTGTCCTCGCCGTACACGCCCCACGGCACCGAGGTCGCCCAGTCGAGGTAGTTGCGGGTCACCGCATACTCCGGCGAGCCGGTTTCAAGGATCGACAGTTTGTTCATTTCCTCTTCGACGCGTTTTTGCGCCTGAGGCGGAAGAACCTTGCCGGTCAGCCGTTGCTCGAACTGCTCGATGTCGGCGCTGCGGTCGTCTTTGGTCAACCCCAGCTCTTGCTGGATGACCTTGAGTTGCTCCTTGAGGAAGAACTCGCGCTGATGCTCGCCGATCTTGCGGTTAACTTCAGCGGAAATCTCTTTTTGCAGGCGCGCGACTTCGACTTCCTTGCGCAGCATCGGCAGGACTTTTTCCATGCGTTTGAGCATGGGCACGCAGTCGAGCACTTCTTGCAGCTCGCTGCCGGTGGCCGAGGTCAGGGCGGCGGCGAAGTCGGTCAGCGGCGACGGATCGTTGGGGCTGAAGCGGTTGAGGTAGTTCTTCAGCTCTTCGCTGTACAGCGGGTTGAGCGGCAGCAGTTCCTTGATCGCGTTGATCAGCGCCATGCCGTAGGCCTTGACCTCGTCGGTCGGCTCGGTGGGCTGGTGCGGGTATTCGACTTCCACCAGGTACGGCGGGCGATGGTGCTTGAGCCAGGTGCGAATGCGCACGCGGGTCAGGCCCTGGGCGACGAATTGCAGTTTGCCGTTTTCGCGACTGGCGTGATGCACCTTGACCAGCGTGCCGTAGAGCGGCAGGGCCGAGGTGTCGAAATGACGCGGGTCTTCCTGGGGCGTGTCCATGTAGAACAGGGCCAGGGAGTGGTGATCGGATTTGCTCACCAGATCCAGCGTTTCCGCCCACGGTTCTTCATTGACGATGACCGGCAGCACTTGGGCCGGGAAGAACGGGCGGTTGTGGATCGGGATGATGTAGACCTTGTCCGGCAGGTTCTGGCCTGGCAGGGCGAGGCCTTTGCCGGTGGAGTGGTGTTCGGCGTTCTCTGGGTCGGCGTAGTCGCTCGGGTCTTCGGGGAATTCTTGCTGGTCGGTCATGGGGCACCTGCGCAATTGGGTATGGGTGTTAGATGGGGCAGGTGGCGGGTGGTTTCAATGGGCCGGGCTATTTCAGCTTATGTATTCAGGGTTTTGACAGGTGTGTTTGACTGGGCAACCGCAAGCTCACTTTTCGCCCGACGTTTCAACACGCGGGAATGCCGCCATGAGCCAGATTCGCTGCGCCAGCTGCAATTACGCAGCGGACGATTGGGGCTGCTTGGCATACAAAGACATCAGTTTGGCTTTTAAGGATTCAAACGCTGTTATTTCTGTCAGGTCCCAGCAGGCGAAGAGCATGGTTCAGTAGTCAGGTGAGAGGTTTCAGGCACTCATCACAAAACTATCGCGCGCCGCAGGATATGCCGTGCAACGCCAACATGATTAATGAACTGCATATCGCTTGCGTCAGGGAGGAAAGATGAGCAGCAATTTTGAGTTGGTATCCGCATTGAACACAGGAAATCTGGACCCCTCCTTCGGATCAGGAGGTATCGTCGGCTTTCCCGGATTACAAGGGCAGTGTCGAGCTGTGGCGAAAGATCAGCAGGATCGCTTGATCGTCGCGGTCTGGGCCAATAGGGCATGCGAAGTGTTTCGACTGGATCAACATGGCACGGTTGATCGCTCGTTCGGCATGAACGGTAGTGTGCTGGTTGAGTTCGAAGCAGGATTTGATACCCGGGTTAACCGCATCCTGATTCAGCCTGATGGGAAGATATTGTTGGCGGGAGTACGGTTCCAACTGAACCTTTCGAAAGGTTTGCCGGCTCTTGCCCGATTGGACGACAAGGGCAGCCCTGATCATCAATTCGGGGTGGACGGCAAAGTTGTTTTCAAGGGGCGCCCCGATGCGGAATACAGCATTTTTCTGGGGGAGGTTGATGTTGTGTCAGGGGCCCCCGGAGAACTTTTAATGACATTTCCCTACGTGGACATTGCTGGAGGAATCGGCACTGGCGCCACATTACTGCTGACAGTCAATGATGTGACGGGAGAGTTGATCAGAACACATCCCGTTCAATACCGAGGTTTGAACACGGTCATTAACAGCATTGCACGCTTGAAGAGCGGAAAACTCATTGCAGGCGGCTATGTCACTCTGTCTTCAGGAGAAGATCGTATTCTCTTGAATCGCTACGACGCTGATGGCTGGCCTGATCTGAATTTCGGTGAATATGGATCTATCGTGTATGGGCCTCTCCCCGGCTATTACAAAGCATCGAAAGTGTTGTTGCAGGCTGATGCTGTTGATCAGGGAATTCTGGTAATGGGGTCGTATCAGAAAGAGGGTTCCTTACCCCATTGGAGTGCTTTGGTGATGAGATTCACTGAAAACGGTCAACCGGATGGTTCGTTCAATAAAGGCGAACCCGCTTTGGTTGATGCCGAGCAGCAAACCGATTGGGCGGCGGGCGCTCTGCAACAAAATAAAGCCATCGTCATGGCCGGAACGGCGGGCCTGCGCGGTATTTCACAGGCATTGATACTCGGGCGAGTGCTTGAGGATGGGAGCTTCGATAAAACATTCACGGACAAGGGGTGGGTCATAGGCCCAGGCGGGAGCGGCGTCTCGGGGTTGGATATTCAGGACAATGGTCGATTGGTTATTGCGGGTGATGAAATGGCTGAGAGATTCTTGCCCAAGGTATTCGGCTACCAACCCTGAGTGAACGCACACCGAGCCGATTTGAGTAGTCACTCGCAAAAAAGGCGCCTCCCCAAACGGGAGGCGCCTTTCCTTTAACCGCCGCTAAAACTTACTCGGACAGTTTGTACGCAATCACATAATCACCCTGCTTGGTGCCCAGCGATCCATGACCACCCGCAACGACCAGCACGTATTGCTTGCCGTCCTTGCCGGTGTAGGTCATCGGCGTGGTTTGTGCGCCGGCTGGCAGGCGGCCTTCCCACAACTGTTTACCGTTTTTCACGTCGTAGGCGCGCAGGTATTGGTCGAGGGTGCCGCTCAGGAAGGCCACGCCACTGGCCGTGGTGAAGGCCCCACCCAGGCTAGGCACGCCCATGCTCAGCGGGATCGGAACCGGTGAGCTGTCGCGCACGGTGCCGTTCTTGTGCATCCAGATGGTTTTGTTGGTGGTCAAGTCGACCGCGGCCACGTAACCCCAGGCCGGTGCCTGGCACGGCAGGCCCATTGGCGACAGCAGGGCTTCGAGGATCACGCCGTAAGGCGCGCCTTTGTTGGGCTGTACGCCTTCGGTTTCGCTGACGCGAGGGCCTTGTTTGGCGATTTCGGCGGTCGGGATCAGTTTCGATTTGAACGCCATGTAGCTCGGGTTCACGAAAGCAATCTGGCGCACCGGGTCAACCGAGATGCCGCCCCAGTCGAACACGCCGAAGTTACCGGGATAGACGATCGAGCCTTGCAGCGATGGCGGCGTGAACATGCCGTCGTAGCGCAGGGATTTGAAGTCGATCCGGCACAGCATCTGATCGAACGGGGTCACGCCCCACATGTCGCGTTCCTTGAGGGTCGGCGGCACGAAGTTCAGGTCGGACATCGGTTGGGTCGGCGAAGTGTGGTCGCCTTCCACTGCGCCTTGCGGCACCGGGATTTCCTTGATCGGCACGATCGGCTGACCATTGCTGCGGTCCAGCACGTAGATGCTGCCTTGCTTGGTGGACGCGAGTACCGCTGGCTTGACGCCGTCAGCGGTTTTCAGGTCCATCAGGGTTGGCTGGCCGCCGACGTCCATGTCCCACAGGTCGTGGTGAGTGAACTGGAAGTGCCAGCGCACTTTACCGGTGGCGATGTCGAGGGCGGTCAGGCCGGCGGCGTGCAGTTCCGATTCAGGGGTGCGTGCGCCACCGAACTGATCCGGGGTCTGGTTGCCCATCGGCAGGTAGATCATGCCGAGTTTTTCGTCGACGCTGAAGATCGACCACATGTTCGGCGAGTTGCGGGTGTAGACCTTGCCTTCGGCAATCGGCGTGGTGTCGTCCGGGTTGCCGCTGTCCCAGTTCCACACCAGTTTGCCGGTGTGCACGTCGAACGCGCGGATCACGCCGCTTGGCTCGTCGATGGAAACGTTGTCGGTGACGTGGCCGCCAATCACCACCAGGTCTTTGGTGACCGCTGGTGGAGAGGTGGAGTAGTAACCGCCGGCAGTGAATTCACCGATGTTGGTCGTCAGGTCAACCTGACCACCGTTGCCGAAGTCTTCGCACATTTTGCCGGTGTCGGCGTTCAGGGCGATCAGGCGGGTGTCGGCGGTCGGCAGGAAGATCCGGCGCGGGCAAACACTGGCGACTGGCGCGTTGGCAGTGCCGGTAGGGCTCTGCTCGGATGCGTAGGCGGCGTCATCGTGATAGGTCACGCCACGGCAGGTCATGTGCGCCCAACCCTTGAAGTTCGCCGCGTTCTGCGTGGAGAGCTTCGGGTCGAAACGCCAGATTTCCTTGCCGGTGTCCGGGTCCAGCGCGATCACCTGGCTGTGCGGCGTGCAGACATAGAGCATGCCGTTGGCTTTGAGCGGGGTGTTTTCGGCGGTGGTTTCGCCCGGGTCGTTCGGCCCTGGCAGGTCGCCGGTGCGGAAGGTCCAGGCCGGAACGAGTTTGTTCACGTTCTGCGGGGTGATCTGGCTCAGTGGCGAGTAACGATCGCCATGGGCACTGCGACCGTAGGAATTCCAGTCACCGTCCGGCATGGCCGGGGCGGTGTTGCTCATGCCCGGCACGCTGTCGCGATCCAGTTGGCCTTTGATTTCACCGGGGTTGGTGAACAGGCTGGCCAGCGCGGCGATACCGGCAATGACCACGGCAGCGCTCAGTACGCCAGTGCCGACCGGGTTGAATTCGCCGGTACGCAATGGACGACGAAACCATGGCAGCAGCATGACGATACCGAGGGCAAAGAGCAGCGCCAGGCGTGGCACCAGTTGCCACCAGTCCAGGCCGACTTCCCACAGTGCCCAGACGGTACTGGCGAACAACACCATCGCGTACAGACTCAGCGCGGCATAACGGTCGGCAAGCAGCAACACGCCGGTCAATGCCAGGCCGATACCGGCCAGCAGGTAATACAGCGAGCCGCCGAGCATGCTCAGCTTGATCCCCCCGGCCAGCATGGCCAGGCCCATTAGCAGAAGCAGGATACCGAGCAGGCTCGGCAGCAGACGGCTTCGACTCAAAGCACCATCAGTGCTCATAGTGTGGTTCTCCGTGACGTTTTAAGTAGTCCCGCGCAGGTTCACTGTAGATGACGATCCGGCGTGGGCAGGGTTCATATAAAAACTGTTGGGACGATGCAGTCCTTGTGGGAGCGGGCTTGCTCGCGAAAGCGGTGGTTCAGTCAACATAGATGTTGAGGCTACCGGCCCCTTCGCGAGCAAGCCCGCTCCCACAGGGGGGTTGTGGTGTTGGTTAGAACGACGACTGGATCTTGATCCCGCCAATCAGCGCGTCATCGACCTGGTCAACGCCACCGGGGTGGCGGATGTACTGCAGGTTCGGGCGCACGGTCAGCCAGTTCGTGACGTGCACGCCGTAATAGAGTTCGGCGCTGTATTCGGTGTCTTGCGGTGGCAGGAAGGACGGGTCGTTGTAGTCGAACACGGCGCGGGCCTGATTGGTCGCCTCGGCGTTTTTGCGATAGGCCGGGTTGACGTGAACCCGAGCCAGGGCGAAACCGATGTCGTCCCTGGCGCGCGCATCGAACAAGCCTTTGTAGACGACGCCCGCCTGGACATAGTTGTCGATGGCGTTGGTCTTCTTGTCGTGCATCGTGCCGTTGGCGAACACGCTCAGGCCGCGGGAGTGGTCGCTGGCGCGGCTGGTCAATTGCTGCTGCACACCGAGCCAGACGCCATGTTTGCTCGACGCGCTGCGGTAAGCCTCGCCACTCAGGGCGGCCGGCTGACCGTTGCTGTCCTTGTAAGCGTCGGTGGCGTTGGCATTGCTGTAGTAATAGCCGGCGCGGTATTCGCCCGGCAGGCCGTTGAGCTTCGGCGACCAGACCAGTTCCACCGGCAGGATCGCCCCCTGGGTGCCGCTGCCGCTGAGCTTGAAACCATTGTCGCGATCAAGGTTCGACGGGTTTTGCTCGTAGGCGCCGACTTGCGCGTACAGCTCGGGCGTCAGGTGATATTTGACCCGCATCGCCCATTGGCTGACCGGCCAGTTGTACCAGATGTCGCCCACCCAGTTACCGACCTGGGAGCCGCAGAACGCCAGGTTCTGGAAGTCGCAGGGGAAGCTGTTGAAATCTTCGCCTTCGCCGAAACGGCCGACTTTGATGTCGAGCTTCTGATCGAAGAATTTCTGCTGATACCACATCTGCGTCAGGCGCCAGGTTTGCCCGCGGCCCCAGACTTCCTGAGCCGAAGTGAACCCGCCCACGCGCGGATCATTGATCCGGTCGTTGCTGATGTTATTGCCGTTGCGCTCGGTGATGGTCAGCTGAAATTCGGCGTCGTCCCAGCCTAGAATTTTCTGCAAGTTCAGATGAGTGCCAAAGCCGAACTGGTCGCTGTAGCGAGCGGTACGGTCGTGGTCATAACCGCCGTGCAGATTGCTGCCCATCTCGCCGGTGTAATCGACCTTGAAGTCGTAGCCTTTTTCCGAAAGTTCGGTGCGCGTGCCGTTCCAGTCGCCGAGCATCCACGGTGACTCGCTATCGAAGGCCGGAGCGGCCTGGGTGCAAGTGGCGAGGCCCAACGCGGTGAATCCGCCGATCAGGTTCAGGGCTTTTCGATGAGCAATAGGGGTGAAGACAGCGCTGTCTCGCGGAGTGGGGAAGTCGGGCATATAAGTAGAAATTCTGATCTTTTTCTGGGGGGTGAACTGAACGCAACGAGATGGATCGGGCAGTGAAGCGTTTCAGCTTAAGGGCGGCAGGATAATGATCTGTTACAAAGAGAGAAAGCGCTTTTACTGACATGCAGCTTTTCGGATTTGGTAACAGTCGTCTGCGACCGGTCGCCGCAGGGTATTAACTGGCAAAAAAAATGCGCAATTGTAGGAGCAAAGCTTGCTCGCGATAGCGCCGGCTCGATCCAACATCCATTTTGACTGGCAAGACGCTTTCGCGAGCAAGCTTTGCTCCTACAGGGCTGTTCTTGCTCCTGCAAATCGCTGTCGTTGGCCTACAGTTAACTGAGCCCTTCCACCCATCGAAGCCCTCGGCTAAGGTGCGCGGCTTCTTTATTCTTTCTTCGCGCAAAGGCCCGGCATGACCGAACAGAACAACAACCCGCTGCACGGCGTGACCCTGGAACAAATCCTCAACGCGCTGGTTGAACACTACGAGTGGTCGGGGCTGGCCGAACGCATCGATATCCGCTGCTTCAAAAGTGATCCGAGCATCAAGTCGAGCCTGACTTTCCTGCGCAAAACCCCGTGGGCGCGGGAAAAGGTCGAACGCTTATACGTGAAGTTGATGCGCACCAAGCGCCCGGTCTGAGCATGGTTAGCCTCTCGACGCCGGGGGCCGCCGCGAGGCGTCGTTTTGTTGCAGTGGCGACGGTGCTCGGCTGGGCGGGACTGAGCATTCAGCTGTACCTGATTTTCTACTCACGCTGGACGCTGGAGGCCAGCCTGCTCGGCGGGCTGGTCAGCTTCTTCAGCTATTTCACGGTGCTGACCAATACGCTGGTGGCGACCGTGCTGACGTGTGAACTGACGTCCCGCGAGTCGGCGGCGCGCCGCTGGTTTTTGCAGCCGTGGGTGAGTAGCGGCGTTGCCGTGAGCATCGCCGTGGTCGGCCTGGCGTACAACGTGTTGTTGCGCCATTTATGGCATCCACAAGGCTGGCAATGGCTGGCCGATGAGCTGATGCATGACGTCATGCCGCTGTTGTTTCTGGCGTATTGGTGGTGCTGTGTGCCGAAAGGCGCGTTGCGACTGCGGCATATCGCTGCGTGGGCGATCTATCCAGTGGTGTACTTCGCGTATTCGTTGTGGCGCGGGCATCTGCTGGCGGTTTATCCCTATCCGTTCATAGATGTCGAGAAGCTGGGTTATCCACAGGTGTTTGTGAATGCCGGGGGGGTATTGGTGGGGTTTTTTTTCATTGCGCTTGTGTTGATTGGACTGGATCGGTGGCACGCAGGTCGAAAGTAAGCACCCACTGCGGCGAGGGGCTTTTGTGGCGAGGGGACTTGTCCCCGTTCGGTCGCGAAGCGGCCGCAAGATCATGCGACTCGGTTCAGCAGATTTCAGGTCTGCTTCGCAGCCCAACGGGGACAAGTCCCCTCGCCACAAAAAAGCCCCTGACCACAGAAGTCCCCTGACCACAGAAAACCTGGCAGCCACAAAAGTCGTTGTCACTCCTCGTCGCTATCATCCAGCCGCCAGTAACCCACAGCTTTGACGAACTTTTCATCCAGTCCATGCTCATCGAGCAACACCCGGCGTATCTGTCGCGACACTTTGCTTTCGGTCGCCACCCAGGCGTACAAATTGCCACTTGGCACTTGCAGTTCCTTCACGGTGTTGAGCAAGTTGTTCTTCCCGCCTTCGCGCAAGACCCAGATCACATTCACCTGCGCAGCGCTTTCCAGCTTCTGTTGCTCGGCACCGTTCTCCACTTCGATGACCGCCAGCACCCGGCGATTGGCCGCCAGGCTTTCCAGGCGTCGAGCGATCGCGGGCAGGGCCGTTTCGTCACCGATCAGCAAGTAGCTGTCGAAGATGTCCGGCACGACCATCGATCCCCGTGGCCCGCCGATGTGCAGGAACTGGCCGGGTTTGGCTTGCTCGGCCCAGGTCGAAGCAGGGCCGTCGCCGTGCAGCACGAAGTCGATGTCCAGTTCCAGCGTGTCGAGGTCGTAACGACGCGGCGTGTAATCGCGCATGGCTGGCATCGGCTGATCGGTTTTGCCGGCACCGAGCACCAGGGTTTCCAGTGCCGCTTGTTCCGCCGCGTTTTGTGGAAACAGCAGTTTGACGTGGTCGTCCGTGCCGAGGCTGACGAAGCCCGCCAATTCCGGCCCCCCCAGCGTGATGCGGCGCATGCGCGGCGTCAGGTCGACCACCCGCAACACTTCCAGGCGACGGCGTTTGATCTCGTGGCTGACACGGTGGATGGTTTGCACGATCACTTCAGTCATTCGGCTTGCTCCTGAGCGGGTTGAACGGCAGGGCCGTCGACGATGGCTTTGGCGGTGTTGTTCAGCAGGTCGCGCACCCGCAGGATTTCTTCCGGGCTCCAGCGGCCGTGATGCATCTGCAAGGCATGACGCAAGTTGTGCACTGCTTCGTGAATTTCGGCGGGACGGTCATGGCCGCGCAATGAGCGCTTGCTGACTTCGATGCGCATCCGCACGCCGTCCAGTGCGATCGCCTGATCGCTTAATGACAGACGTCCGGCCTCGGTGATGGTGTAGCGTTTTTTCCCGCCCTCGGCGTCGCCCAGGATCATTTCGCTTTCTTCAAGGAAGGTCAGGGTCGGGTAGATCACACCGGGGCTGGGGCAGTAGGCGCCGTCGAACATGCTTTCTATCTGGCGGATCAAGTCGTAGCCGTGGCACGGCTGTTCGGCGATCAGCGCCAGCAGCAGCAGTTTCAGATCGCCGGGGGCGAAGACCCGGGGGCCGCGTCCACCGCGTTCACGGCCGGGGCGTTTCTCGAAGCCGTCGCGGCCGTCACCGTGTTCACGGTGGGGGGAATGATGGTCTCTCATTTTTTGCTTTCTCTCGTCGTGTTTAGATACAACTTAAGATATATCTTAACGAGAAGGCAAGGACTCCCGACCAGTGGCTACCCCCGAGCGTCGCGTCGGGTCGAAGCCTGCAATATCAAAAAAACGGTGGTTTTTAATTCAGTGAAAAGCCGGAAATTAGTGTTAACTCTCTAATGTTATGTGTATGGCCTAATGTTTGCTGGGTATGTAGTGTTAATCCTACAGAAGTGACTTCGTTAATATCTCGTTGTTATCGCGGATAGAGCAAGAATTGTAGTCTGTGTCTTACAGCCAGACAGTCACTTTTATGTTATTTCAGTTTTTTTCTTTCCTCGCTGATGCACTCTGGCTACACGGTTGTCGGAACTTGCCTGCTTACTTTCCAGAACAATTGGTCGATCATCTTTCGGCGTTGAAAGTTCGGTTGAGTCATAACTGCTCGTGACAGTTCTACTTATCCAGGAACTTTCAACGAATCGATTATTTAAAACGACAGGTACTGACTAATGTTCAAGAAAATCGCGTTTGCTGCTCCTTTGGCTGTTCTGGCACTGAGCTCCTCGATGGCGTTTGCCGCTACCGAGGCCAAGCACTCCATCAACATTGTGGCCCACGTTCCGGCCGACGATTTCTACGCGGTGCCGGTCGATTCGGACCTGGTCAACAAGGACCAGGACATGAGCTACAACCCGTCTACCGACTCCATGAGAACAGTCGACGGGCACTTTGACGTGCTGCACACCGCCGGCAAGGTTCACGCCCGCCTGGAAGGCGTGCCGAAGCTGATTGCCGGTAACAAGACCATCGACCTGAAAGTCGAGCTCAACGGCAAAACGCTGACGACCACTTCGCAGGAAGTTGTTGGCGAAGCCGAGTCCAACGTCCGCTATCGCGCACCGTTCAAAATCAGTGCAACAGGCGCCAAGCCTGATGCAGGTGATTACACCGGCGTTGTCCTGCTGGTCGTTGAACCTTCCGTCTAAGTAATACTCGCGGCAGAACGTTTACTTATTCAAAGTAACGTAACCGGTCGGCAAACTTTCGGATTGTCGGCCGGGTTTTGACTTCCTTGTAATCAGAGTACTTGTTCATGTTCCCGATGACGCCCATCGCGGCAGCGCTTGCGTTGCTGTTATGTAGCAGCGCATTTGCGGCGCCGACTTCTATTGATAACACCCCCAGAAGTTTGCTGGCCCAGGCCAAGGGTCTGCCGGCGGATTTCGAGGAGCATTTCTTCGATGTGCCGTTGGCCGTTCGGGTCGAGCTCGATCAGCAACCCCTCGGTGAGGCGATGATTGTGTTGTCCCGCGACGACCGGGTGACGTTGCTCGATTTCACCGATACCAGCGAAAGCCGTTTTGACGCCAGTGAGCGCCAAACCTGGGCCGATGTTCTCAAGCCTGGCGTGGCGCTGGGTGCCTGTACCGGCCAGTGCCCGGAACAGATGCTGGCGGTTCACTACAACCTGGAAAGCTCATTGCTGTCGATCGTCACTGAAAATGCCGAGCGCGACACTCAAGCCAAGCGTTTTTATGAACAGCCCGAAGGCGGCAGCAGCGGCCTGATGGTGCGCAACCAGCTCAACCTCAACGGAGGCCAGGAACAGGATCTGGGGGGGCGTTTCGGCCTCGAAGCCAGTGGTAGCCTTGGCAACTGGAGCCAGACCTTCGACATGCAACTGGCACGTCTTGGCGGCCCGGACACCAAGACCTACCACGCGGTGCATGAGCTTTACACCCAGCGCGAACTGCAAGGCAGTTTTTTTCGACTGGGATATTTCACCCCCAATTCCGAAGGCCTCACTCGCCAGCCGCGCTCGTTTGGCACCAGCCCTGACATCGCCGTGGGCGTGATGTACGGCAGTTCTGACAGCCTGGCGATCGACAGCCCGAAACCCAGCGTTTATCCGATTTATGTCACCGCCAATCGCCAGGCCTCGGTGGAGATTTATCGCGATGGTTTGCTGATCAACACCCAGTCCGTCCCGGCAGGTTTGCAAACCCTCGACACCCGGCCATTGCCCGGCGGTATTTACGAAGTGGAAGTGCGATTGATCGAAGACGGTCAAACCACCACGACCACTCAGGAACTGATCTACAAACCGAACAACTGGAGCAATCTCGATGAGCGCTGGCGCTACAACCTGTTCGCCGGGCAGGAAAGCAAATTGTTCAGCAACTGGGATCAACAGAACGACGGCGATGCGACGGCGGGAGCTGCGATCAACTACCTGCTGCATCCTCGAGCGATTCTAGGGTTGTCGGCACGTCAGGTCCGCAACACCCTTCAGTACGGCAGTTCCATCGACTGGAGCCTGGCCAACAGCATCAACCTCTACGCCAATCTGTACCAGACCGAAAACCACGGCAGCGGCGCCGATCTGCAAGTGCTCTACAACTATGGATCCGGCAGCCTGGTAGTGAGCCATAACCGTAGCTGGCTCGACACCACCAACACCTACGACACGTTGCCCGACGGCACCCGCGTGCGCCAACGTAACGTGTTCACCGGCGAAACCAGCAATTCATCGCTGGCGTTGAACCACCGGATCAGCCGCAAAAGTTCGCTCAACGCGCGGGTGTCTCACAGCGATGGTAACGTTGAAGGCGTCGGCCTGGACCTGGGTTGGACGCAACGCATGACGCTGATGGGCAGCGATGCCAACTGGCGACTGTCGCTGTTCGATCGTCCGGGCAGCTTCAGCAGCGGTGATGCGCGTAATCGCGGGGTCGATCTAAGCATCAACATGGCACTGGGCGGACCTGGTCAGCAAGTGTCCGGCAGCATCGGCTCGCGTACGGCCCGTGACGGCAGCCGCGACAACAACGCGTCACTCGGTTATCGCAAAGATCTGCAAGACCATGTGCTGCAAAGCGTCTCGGTAACCGCGCTCACCGACACCTATGGCGTCGGCTTGTCGAGCCTGACGAACTTTCGCACCGATGCAATCAACGGCGACGGTTTTGTTCAGCGCTCCTCCTTCAACGGCAACTTCACAGGCGGCGTAAACCTCGACAGCACGGTGGTCGTTGGTGGTCAGCGCATGGCCCTGACCAGCCAGCATCAGGGGCGCGGCGCCGGGATGATTGTCGACATCGAGTCCGATATCGACGGTATCGCCCTGCGCGCCGACGACCTCAGTGGCGGCAGCGTGGCGTTGCGCCCGGGGCGCAATTTCATTCCGTTGACGGCCTACAGGAACAGCTCGGTGAGCTTTGATTTCGAAGGCAACCACGTCCCGGCAGCGAGCATCGAACCCTCCCGTACCCGCTATCACCTGAACAAGGGCGGCGTGGACTATCGCCAGGTGCGGGTGATGAAAACCCTGACCGTGCTCGGACGCTTGCTCGACGCACAAGGACAGCCGCTCAAGGGACATCACGTGATCAACCATGCCAGCCGTGGGGTGACTGAAGTCGACGGGTTTTTCTCGATGGAAATGAACGCCGGTTCACCGACCCTGGAGGTGCGTTACGCCAATCAGTTGTTGTGCCAGTTCCGCCTCGATGCCAATCGTTATCGCAGTGAAAACAACGTGTTGATGATCGGTGATCTGCAGTGCACGCCGGACACGCTGGCCGATGCCAGTTCCTCTGACCAGAAGGCAGGTTGAAGCCATGAAAATCTCTACTATCGGCCTTGCGCTGGCGATGACGCTGGTGGCTCCATCGGTTGGGGCGTTGAATCAGGAGATCCGGGCGCTGTTCACCCCCGATCCCTCGCAGCCGCAAAAAAACGTATTCATCAACAAGACCCCCAACAGCGGCTATTGCGCGACTTACCCGGAACAGTGCCAGGACAACAATATGTTCAGCATTCGTTTGCCGGTTCGCTTCGGGCCGAGGGCAAACGTCGAACGGCTGGAAAGCATACCGGTGAAAGTACCGGCCAATTGGCGGCAACTGACAGTCACGAACAGGGACACACAGGAAACCGAAACGGTTGAGGTGCGCATTACCGGTGTCGGTTCCGAGTACATGCTGAGTCATACAGCCGCAAGCCTGGTCGGTGTGACAGACATACTCGAGGGACATCAGAAGCTGTGGGAGGGCAGTAGTTGGGTATACGCGCCACCTCCTTGCCAGTACAGCGGCGTAGGGGCGTACACACCCTATAGCTATCGGTTCTTCTGGAAAACCCCGATATTAAATGGGCCCTGTTACAGAAGACCCTACTTCGCTATTCCGTATATGTCCTTCGAAACTCTGGATATTGCCTATGAACTGCGCACGCCCAACCCGCTGGGAATGTCGAGCGGGCTCTATACCGGATCGATGAGCTATCGGGTCGGCCCAGGCGCTGATTTCGACTTGGGAAGCATGCCTGCGAACGACAGTGACCTGACCCTGGACTTCGTGCTGGACGTACAACACACGCTGAAAGTCGATATTCCTCCTGGCGGGGAAAAAGTCCGGTTGACCCCGGCAGGTGGCTGGCAAAGCTGGTTGCAGGAAGGGCGCAAGCCTGTACGGCTGTTCCGGGATCAGACTTTCAATATCTCGGCGTCGACGCGTTTCAAAATGCACCTGGAATGCGAAATCGCCATAAGACCTTTTGAGTGCATGATCAAGGACCACACGACCGGGCGTGCGGTTGAGGTACAGGTCAGCACCACGCTGCCAAATGGCCTGACCGACCTCGCCGGTCAACCGGTCAAGCAGCGTCGGCTACGTGTCGGTGCCGAGAATGCCCAGCAGTTTCAACCGAGCTTTTATATGGACAGGCGTCCCGGCGTGTTGCACTTCGAAATTCCCTCCATCCATATGGGCTTCATGCTAAGCCCCGGTCAGGCGGGCTACTACGCCGGCAACGTCACGGTGATTTGGGATTCGGATCTTTGATGGGCTGCGTATCGCCAAGTGCCGTCCGTGTTGTGTTCATTGTCATGAGGTTCAAGGGTATGAAACGTCTGTGGTTGCTGTTGGGTTTGAGCGGTTTTTCATTGGGTCTTCAGGCCGGGCCGCAGATCAACGTCGGAACGGTCTACGACTATCTGGACGGTGACAAGAGCACCTACCTCAAGCGTGTGTTCAACCGCGGTGACAGCACCGCGTTCGTCAAAGTCAACATCCTGGAGATCCTCTACGACGACGATGGAACGTCCCGTGAAGTGCCGGTCAAGACCCAAGCGGATGCAAGTGGCCGCGATGGCTTGATGGCCAGTCCCGCGCGCTTGATCGTGCCGGCCAATGGCATGCAGGGCACACGCTTGCTGCTGATGGGCAATCGGGACACCGAACGATATTTTCGCGTGCGCTTTGTGCCGGTGGTGCCGGAAAAGGAAGACGATTTTGCGGTGTCCAGCGAGGAACGCGATGAGTACAAAAAGAATCTGTCGGCGGGGGTTAACGTCATGACCGGGTTTGGCACGGTGTTCTTCGTACGGCCAAAGGACAGTCGTTTCGACAGCGTGATCAATGACGCAGCCGAGCGTTACACGCTGCGCAATAACGGTAATACGGTCGTGGTGGTCGATGAGTTTCGCAACTGCTCGCTGAAGGATGAGACCGAGTGCGAGCCGACTACCAAACACCACATCCTTGCGGGCAAGACGTTCGAATTCGAGAAAAAGCCCGGTCGCGAATACCGCTTCACTCTGGTCGAGGGCAACGCGAAAAAAACGCTGCGCACTGCCAGCAAGCAATGATGAGGCGATCGGTGATGCAACAGATAACTGACAAGATCAAGCAAGCGACCGTCGCCGGATGCGTGGGTGCCTTGACGCTGATAAGTGCTTGCGCTTTCGCTGCGCGGGAGGAGCACACGTTCGAAGTGTCGGCGGATATTCCGACCCTTGGGTTTTATGTAATCCCGGCCGAGTCGGACTGGATTCACCGACCGCAGCGGTTGAACTGGAACCCCTCCACAAGGACCCTGAGCAGCGTGCGCAAGTATTTCGATGTGCGGCATGACACCAGCGCCATTGAAGCGCGCCTGGAGGCCACCCCCTACCTGTCGAACGGCAAGCCGAGTGACAACATGGCATTGCGGGTCAGTTTCAACGGATTGGAGTTGAGCCCGGACCTTTCTTCGCGGCTGGTGGTGTCGGCGGCTGAAGCCGCGGCAGGCACGCGGGTGTTGCTGGAGATCGCGCCGGTGATGCCGCCCGGGGGATACCGCCCGGGGGATTACGACGGCAACGTACTGTTGTTGTTCAACGCCAGGGCGCCGGGGGCGTGAGCACAAGCAGGCGCTTCGGTTTTCAAGGCGCTCGCGCATCGGCCGCCACCATTGAACTGAATGTCTGAAACTCACAGTCGCGATGTCGGAACCGGCGCACACGCCACACTGCTTCCCGGTTGCAGATACGGCGTCAGAATCGGCGCCATCCCCTTGAGCACTTGCACTGGCAGGGCCGAGGTGAACTTGAACGCTTCGGCCGTTTGCCCGGGCACAAACGCGGTCATTGTGCCGAAGTGACGATCGCCGATGTAGAACACGAAGGTCGCGGTGCGGTTAATGGATTTCGAACTCAGAATTCGCCCCCCCGAACCGAAGGCCTCGATGCGGTTATCTCCCGTACCGGTTTTGCCGCCCATGCCCAACGGTTTGCCATCAGGCGTTATGAAACTGCCGGAGATGCGTTTGGCTGTGCCGGCATCCACCACCTGCGACAACGCTTCGCGCATGGCTGCGGCCACCTCGGAAGGCATCACCCGTTTACCGACATCCGGGTCATTGATCAGTTTGGTTTCGTACGGTGTGTTCGCTGCAAAATGCAGGCTGTCGATGCGCAGCGTGGGCATGCGCACGCCATCGTTGAGGATGGTGCCGATCAGCTCCGCCAAGGCTGCCGGACGATCGCCGGAGCTGCCGATGGCGGTGGCCAGCGATGGCACCAGATGATCGAACGGATAGCCGACTTTCTGCCAGCGCTGGTGAATGTCGAGAAACGCTTCGATCTCCAGCATGGTGCGAATGCGGCTGTCGCGCGCACCCTTGTGGCGGCTTTTGAACAGCCAGCTGTAGACTTCCTGACGCTCGAACTGGCTGGCTTTGACGATCTGGCTGAACTTGGCGTCGGGGTTGTTCAGCAGGTAACCGATCAACCACAAATCGAGCGGGTGAACCTTGGCGATGAAGCCTTGGTCCGGCAAATCATAGGCGCCAGGGCCGTAGCTTTCGTAAAGCCGCTGAAGACGTTCGTCGGTCAGTTTTTCGGTGAGCTTGGCGCCTTTGAGGTGCGAGCGCACGAACATGTTGAAGCTTTCCTGACTGGCCTGTGGCAACAGATACCGATGCACCGCGGCCATGCGGATCGGGGTCGGGCGCATGCCGTCGAGGAAGGTCTCGAGCCGCGCCTGGGTGTCCTTGTTCTTGTATTTCTTCCAGAACTTCAGCAGGAACGACGTGCCTTCGCGGTCGGCAAACGAAGCCAGGTATTCCTGACGCCGAGGGTCGCGATCGTCCTTGAGCAATTCGGCGCTGCTATTGGGGCCGGAATACGTGGTGTAGCGCACCAGGTCACGCATCAGCCGAATGAATGGCAGGTTGATCGACTCGCGCAGGGCATCGCGCAGGGTCGGGAGGCGGCCGTTGTCTTCTTTGCGAAAGTTAACGAATGTGTGCAGCCCGCCACCGGTGAAAAAAGCTTCACCGGGGCTGGCCGAGTATTTGCGATCCAGTGCTGCGCCGAGCATGCCTGGCAAATTGCGGTCCTTGGTCTGGATCAGGTAATCGACGGCCCAGCGACTCAGGCGGTCCTGATCGGGGACGTCGACCTTCTTCAGTTCCGGGACGGTCATCGTTGCGTATTTTTCGTGCAGCTCGGCGATGATCTGCAAATAGGTGGTCAGCACACGCATCTTGGCGGTGGAGCCCAGTTCCAGCTTGCTGCCTTCATTGATATCGAACGGCTGGTCGGTGCTGTCGGTCTGCACCCGCACCCGCGAACCATCCGGGGTCAGTTCGAACAGCGTGAAGCTGTAGCGCACCTGGGCGGTACTGGTGGGGGTCAGCAGGCGTTCGCCCATCAAGCCGATCTGCGCCGCAAACTCAGGGTCGGCCAGATGCTTGAGGTACTCGGTGGCCTGGGCTTGCAACTCGCCTTGCAGGGTGCTGGTGGCGGAAAGATCAAGGCGATCGAGGTCGTACAGTGGACGGTTGAGCAACCCGCCCAGACGACTGCGTGCCACGCTGATGCCCTTGTTGGTTTCGATTGGCTGAATGGTGGGTTGTGTCTGCCAGTCGCGATAGGTCACTTTGCTGGTCAATGCCGCCGCCGCAAGTGGGGCATCGATCACGCCATTCTGAGCCAGCAGGCGAAGGTGGCTGTCGGTGAGGCTGGCCAGTTCCTCGCGCCCCTTGGTCAGGTAGTGGGAAGGGCGGCGCTGGGCAATCATCAAAGACAGCATCTCCCGCAGGGCCAGACCTTTTTCCGACATGCTCTTCGCATCGGTCTCCTTGCTGGCCAGCCGCTCGTTGGCCTGGTTGAAGTCGGCGCCGTACCAGACACGCAAACCTTCGGCCATGCCATGCACTTCACCGTGGCCGGGTACCGCCGACAGAGGCACGCTGTTGAGGTAATCGCGAATCACATTCTGCCGGGCTTCGAGGGTCTCCGGCCCGGCCTGATAGGCGCGCACGCTGGCAGAAATCATCTGACGGATTTTTTCCGCGCCCGACACGGTCAGGCCATCGGGTGAATGCCGGTACTTTTCAAGTTGCGTCGCCAGGGTACTGCCGCCCGCCGACTGGCCCGGCAGGTGCATCAACTTGGCAACCTGGGACCACGCTGCCATGCCGAACCGCGGCCAATCCACGGCAGGGTTGGCCCGGGGCTGACGGGGATCGAGCAGAAAGCGGTTTTCGATGAACAGCAAACTGTTGACCACCACCGGGGGGATCGCCGCAAAGCTTGAATACAGTTGTTGTGGGTATTTGTACTGGTAAAGGGGGGCCGCGCGGCAATCGGTGATCGACAATCCCGCCTGGATTTTTTCCGGGTAGGGCACGAAAAAGCCCTTGTCGGTGTAGTCCATCAGTTTTTGTGAAAACCGGGTTTGGGCTGCCACAACGTAGTCACGCTTGATCAGACGCGACAGGAATTCATCCAGAGAGCTGTAGCCCAGGCGCAGGTCGAAAGGGCCGGCACCAGGATAGCGAATGGCATCGCTGGGACCGGGTTTGAGCTCGTAGCTCAAAGTGGCGGCGTATTGGCTCAGTTCCCGGGATTGAAACTTCGACGTGCGCATTTCCTTGGCTGCGGCCAGCCCCAGGACAATCAGGATAATCAGCAACAACAACCAAAACGCACCCCAGCCGTGCCTGGTGCGACTGCTTCGGGATTTTTCAGGTAAAGGCGTTTCGTCCATACGTCCAGTCTGAACCACATTTTTACTCGAATCGGTTTGCCACAAAACGCCCATAGTCGACTGATCCATTCACGCAGATTGAGAGGACTTGTCTGAAGCTTAGACGGTGGTTGGCCTTGGTGAAAAAATTGTGAATGCACAAGTATCGATTTCCCATCATTCCCTGTGGTGAGGGGGCTTTTGTGGCGAGGGGGCTTGCTGTGGCGAGGGGGCAAGCCCCCTCGCCACAAAGCCCCTCACCACAAGAGCCCCCTCACCATGCGCGGTGGGGAGTCTGAAACGCCTGAACTAGAGCCATCAGACGGTAACTTCTACGCAGGTAGGGGCATGACGACGCACCATTACCGTGCAATACTCCGCGCCGTTTCATTGGCGAATAATCCTACGTAAGCCAGTTAATGCCACTCCGTAAACCGCACTTTTCCCGAGAGTTCTCGCTGAATGTTGTGGTTTATAGAGTGAAAAACCCTGTCAGAAGCTTTTTATACTGCACGCCCCGCTGATCTTGCCGGTTTTGTCCTGCAAGACGGGTTTGCCCACAAAGCAGGCCCGGTTTCAGAAAAGCATTGGCTTACCGGTCAGCGCTTCGACACTCGGTGGTCATATCCAATAACAAGATGAGGTTGTACTCCTATGCCAGGCAATCACCTGCCCAATGGCGAGACCGCTCAAGGCGGTCCGCTCAAACGCGAACTCGGCGAACGGCATATTCGGTTGATGGCGCTCGGTGCCTGTATCGGTGTCGGTCTGTTCCTCGGTTCGGCCAAGGCCATCGAGATGGCTGGCCCGGCAATCATGCTGTCCTACATCATCGGCGGTCTGGCGATCCTGGTGATCATGCGCGCCCTCGGCGAGATGGCGGTGCACAACCCGGTCGCCGGCTCCTTCAGCCGCTACGCTCAAGACTACCTCGGCCCATTGGCGGGCTTCCTGACCGGTTGGAACTACTGGTTCCTGTGGCTGGTGACCTGCGTTGCGGAAATCACCGCGGTGGCGGTGTACATGGGCGTCTGGTTCCCCGACGTGCCGCGCTGGATCTGGGCACTTGCCGCGTTGATCAGCATGGGCTCGATCAACCTGATCGCAGTGAAAGCCTTCGGTGAGTTCGAGTTCTGGTTCGCCCTGATCAAGATCGTCACCATCATTGCGATGGTGATCGGCGGTGTCGGCGTGATCGCATTCGGTTTCGGCAACGACGGTGTGGCGCTGGGGATTTCCAATCTCTGGGCCCACGGCGGCTTCATGCCCAACGGTGTGCAAGGCGTGTTGATGTCCCTGCAAATGGTGATGTTCGCCTACCTCGGCGTCGAGATGATCGGCCTGACTGCCGGTGAAGCGAAGAACCCGCAGAAGACCATTCCCAATGCGATCGGCTCGGTGTTCTGGCGGATTCTGCTGTTCTACGTCGGCGCGCTGTTCGTGATCCTGTCGATCTACCCATGGAACGAAATCGGCACCCAGGGCAGTCCGTTCGTGATGACCTTCGAGCGCCTGGGTATCAAGACCGCCGCCGGCATTATCAACTTCGTCGTGATCACCGCGGCACTGTCGTCGTGCAACGGCGGTATCTTCAGCACCGGGCGCATGCTCTACAGCCTGGCGCAGAACGGTCAGGCCCCGGCCGGCTTTGCCCAGACTTCGAGCAATGGCGTGCCCCGTCGCGCGTTGCTGTTGTCGATTTTCGTGCTGTTGCTGGGTGTGCTGCTCAACTACATGGTCCCGGAGAAAGTCTTCGTCTGGGTCACCGCGATTGCCACCTTCGGCGCGATCTGGACCTGGGTGATGATCCTGCTGGCCCAGCTCAAGTTCCGCCAAGGCCTGAGCGCCAGCGAACGTGCCGGCCTGAAATACAAGATGTGGCTGTACCCGGTCAGCTCGTACTTGGCGCTGGCGTTTCTGGTGCTGGTGGTCGGCCTGATGGCGTACTTCCCGGACACTCGCGTGGCGCTGTATGTGGGCCCGGCGTTCCTGGTGCTGCTGACGGTGTTGTTCTACGTGTTCAAGCTGCAACCGACCAATGTGTCGCAGGGTGCGGTGCGTTCGGCTTCGTAAGGTGTAACGCCTGAAATGAAAAAGCCCCGGTCCATTGGCCGGGGCTTTTGCATTTCAGGCTGTCGCGGTTTGCACTGATCGATTCAGGCGTTTATTGAAATCCAGCCACGCCCCCAGCAACGCCATCACCCCTGCACCCACCAATGCGGTGAAAACCTGCATGGCAAACGCATCGTCGGTCAGGGCGTTGAGCATGTCCGCCAAGGGCGCCAACAGCACGCCGAGGCAGAAAACTTCCAGCGAGTAGCGCCCCATGCGGCAGCATTGCTGCGCCAGCCAGTTTTGCGTCCAGCCACTGCCGGGCAAGAGCCTTGCGGTGACATAGGCCAGCGCCAGGAAGTGCAGCAGACGGACCGGCGACAGATCGGTCTTGCTGATCGGGTACAACAAGTTGCTCAGGCTCGCCGGCATCAGGGCATCGTGTATTTGCGGCCAGCGCCAGGAGACAGTAATCACCCCGGCCACCACCACGTACACCGCCGCGCTGACAAACAACGGCTGGCGCAACAGCCGTTGTTTGTCGGGCACACGTGGCCGCTGCCCGTGAATCGCCATAAAGCCGCCGAGGACAAACAGCAGTTGCCAGGTCACGGGGTTGAAGTACCACACACCGTCCTTGATGGCCGCCAGGTTCCAGCCAAACCGCGGTGCCAGCAAGTACACCGCCAATGACACGGCGACGACCGCCCACGGCTTGCGCACCAGCAACGGCAGGACCAGTGGCAATCCCGCCAGCAACACGATGTACAGCGGCAGCGGGTCCATCAGGTTCGGCTTGAAGCGCAGCAGTAACTCATCCGTCAACGCTTGCTGGGGGTTGGTGATGAAGTGATGCAGGCCCATTTCTTCTACCAGATCGCGGGTCTCCACATGGCTGTTGGCGAAGAACACGATGCCCATCAGCATGGCCAGCAGGAAAATATGGACCACGTAGAGCACCCAGGCGCGCCGCAGAATCTTCACGCAGGCGATCAGGTAACCATCGCGCGCAAGGATTTTGCCGTAGGCCAGAACGGCCGCGTAGCCGGCGAGAAACACGAATATTTCTGCCGCATCGCTGAAACCGACATTGCGCAGGGTGATTTGGCCAAGGGGGTTGTGAGGCACGTGATCCCAAAAAATGAAGATCAGTGCCAGGCCGCGAAAAAAGTCGATTCGGTGATCGCGCTCAAACGTCATGACGGCAGGCTCGTGAACGGGTGTCGGGAAAAGGAGAAGCCGAGGCGCCAAAGATTGCGCGCCGCACTTAGGCGGCGCGCAGGGTGGCGTGATTCGCGGGCAATTGCAAAACGGGGATATTACGGAATGTCTCTTGGCATTGAGGTAAGCCCTGACCGCTGGTCTGAAAGGTCGTCAGACCTGTGATTTCTGACAGTAGAGAGGTTCAAAGTTTTATGAAGTGAAACGGGAGAATCACCATGAGGCTCTTGTGGAAAGGATTCTCCAGTTACACGGTGGTCGGGGTCGCCAACACGCTGATTCACTGGCAAATTTTTTTCCTGCTGAGCGTGGGTGCCGGCTTCAGTCAGGCTGTCAGTAACCTGTCTGCCTTCTGCGTTGCCGCCTCGTTTTCCTTCTACATGAACGCGCTGTATACCTTCGAAGCCAAGGCGTCGGTCGGCGGTTATCTTCTATTCTTGGGAGCCATGGGGGCGCTGAGTCTGGGCGTCGGCCATGCCGGTGACGTATGGAGACTTCATGGCCTGCTGACGGTGGCTATTTTTTCGGCGTTGAGCCTGGTGCTGGGCTTTCTGTTTTCAAAGTACGTGGTCTTTCGCAGGCGTAACGCATGAAAGTCTCGCTGATCGTTCCGGTATTCAATGAAGAACAGGCGGTCAGCCTGTTTTATCAGGCCGTGCGTCGCGAGTTGAAGCTTGACCAGACCGAGGTCGAAATCGTGTTCATCAACGATGGCAGTTCCGACCGCACGGCCGAGGAGGTCAAGGCCTTGGCGCAGGCCGATGAACAGATATTGCTGATCAACTTCTCACGCAACTTCGGCAAGGAACCGGCGTTGTTCGCCGGCCTGGAATACGCCACCGGCGATGCGGTGATTCCCATGGATGTCGATTTGCAGGACCCGATCAGCGTCATCCCCCGGTTGATCGACCAATGGCAAAAAGGTGCGGATGTGGTGCTCGCCAAGCGCCGGGATCGCACCGCCGACAGTTACCTGAAACGCCACAGTGCTTCGCTGTTCTACCGGGTGCTGAACCGGATCGCTTACACCCGCATCGAAGAAAACGTCGGCGATTTTCGGCTGATGGATCGCAAGGTGGTCGACGTGATTCGCGCGCTTCCGGAGCATCAGTTGTTCATGAAAGGCGTGCTGTCATGGGCCGGCTTCAACACCGTGGTGGTGGAATACGAGCGCGCCGAGCGAGCGGCAGGCACCAGCAAGTTCAATGGCTGGAAGCTCTGGAATCTGGCGCTGGAAGGCGTGACTTCGTTCAGCACGGTGCCGTTGCGCTTATGGACTTACGTCGGCGGCGGTATTTCGATCTTCGCGGTGCTCTACGCGGTGTACATGGTGCTGGACAAGATTTTCTTCGGCAACAGCGTCCCCGGTTACCCGTCGCTGATGACCGCGATTCTGTTTCTCGGCGGCGTGCAACTGATCGGCATTGGCATCCTCGGTGAGTACGTCGGCCGCATCTACATCGAAGCCAAGCATCGGCCGCGCTACGTGGTGAAAGACATCGTCGGCGGCAAAGACCGGCTCGGGATTTAGCATGGGCCGGTTCAGCGACTTTTTCAGCAAGGAACTCGGGCGTCGGCAGGTCTGGCTGTTTTTTCTGTTGGCGACCTTTGTCTATGTGGTGCCGCTGATCCTTGCGGACTATCCGTATATCGATGACAACTGGCGATCGTTGTCGGCCGGTATGGCTTGGGCGGAGCAGGGGCGGTTGTTCACCGAGTTGCTCTACAACCTGCTGACGTTCAGCGATGCCGCGCCGAACATCTTTCCGCTGCCGCTGTTGATCGCCACGCTGGCCATGGCCGCGGCACTGACCAGCCTGACGTTTCATTACTATCCCCAACCGACAATCGCCTGCTGCCTGGTAACGCTACCGCTCTGGTACAACCCGTTCTTCCTGCAAAACCTGTCTTATCAATACGACGGGCCCGCCATGGCGTTGAGCGTGGTGGCGGTCATCTATGCGACCACCTTTCGTCCCCCCTCGCGCATTCAGCAGTGGCTGGTGCCGTCCTTCCTGGTTGCCTTGGCGATAGGGCTGTATCAGGTGAGTTTCAATGTGTTTCTCGGGTTGTGTTGCCTGGAAGTACTCAGGGCCGCCAATGACAAACTGGCCTGGCCGCAATGGTGCGGGTTGATCGGCTGGAAAATCGCTCAGGCCTTCCTCGGCTGCCTGATTTACGCCGTCAGTGCTTATCCGTTCACTCAGCACAAGCGCACCCTGCTGCTGAACTGGAGCGCGGAGCCGTTGCTGCAACTGCACGTCAACATCGCCAGGGTGCTGGAAAAAGTCGTGCTGCTGTTTCATGGCGGATTTACCTGGGTGTTCGCCGGGTTGTTGCTGTGTGCCATGGCTGGCGCGGTGCGACTGGGGCTCAACGTCGTGGCGCGCCAGGACCGCCCGGCGAACAAAATGCTGATCGGCCTGATCTGCGTGCTGGCATTACCGGCAGTGACCTTACTGGTGTCGGGTATGGCGCTGTTTTTCCGGGACTTCAATGAAGGCGCCAGGACCCTGATGGGCTTCGCGGTCCTGTTGGTGCTGTTGTTCTATTTGAGCCATCTGGCGCTGGCACGAATCCACCAGCGGTTGCCGCTGTTGTTGGTGATTCCGTTGCTGGCGATGCTTTCGCTGTCGTACGCCTACGGGCGCGTGCTGACGGTGCAGAAAGCCTTCGCGGCCAGCGCGCTATTGAGTCTTCAACACGACATCGCGTCGAGTCGACAGCTGCTCGAGGCCAAGCGCATTTACATGTCAGTGACCTATTCCGATTACTGGCTGAGGGGGGCGGCGGGCTCGTTCAAGCAGATGCCGGTGTTGCACTATCTGCTGAACATCGACTTCTTCATGCTGGCCGAGAACCTGCCGAAAGTGGGGATCACCAACGTTGTTGCAGAGAAGGAGCGACGTAACGCGACCCGGGTGGGTTATCAGCACTTTGCGCCGCTGGTGGAGAGCCAGTACTACCGGATTTATCTGATTGGCGATTACGGTTTTATTGTCATGAAAGAGCCCGCGCCGATTAAGAGGCTGCGCTGGTGAAAGGTGAGGGATACGGTTCGCGACGATATCGTCAGATGTGACCTTTGGTCTGAAATGATCACCTACCTGTTATTACTGTCAGTAGACCGCTACAGGGTTGTCACTTAGTTTGAAAGGCACCTGAAACAGGGATATTGGCAGGTGCCGGAATGAAAACGTTATGGAAAGGATTCTGTAGCTACATGGTCATTGGCGTGATCAATGCGCTCATTCATTGGCAGATTTTTTTCGTACTCACCGTCGCCGTCGAACTCAGTCAGGCGATCAGCAACCTTGTGGCGTTTTGCGTCGCCGTCTCCTTTTCCTTTCATGTGCATGCGCTTTACACCTTTGACAGGAAGGCGATGGTGCTGGGCTATCTGTTGTTCAGCGCTGTCATGGGCGTCGTGAGCTATGGCGTCGGACATATCGCAGATCTGTGGCAGGTGCATGGTTTGGTGACGGTGACATCGTCTTGGTTGTTGTACCTGATCGGCGAGTTCTTCTTTTCCAGGTTTGTGGTGTTTCGTGGGTGTGAGTCATGAAGGCGTCTCAGACGCCGATCCGGAATTTTTGGCTCTTCACTGGTAATGGCAGGCATCAGAACGCATCCATCAACACGACAATGCAATCCCTGGCCTGGTAAGCATTGATCTGCGGTACCAGCCGCCGAAAGTGCTCAGACTGGCAATGAGCATCCAGCGCCGCCTGATTCGGCCATTGTTCGACGAAGATAAAGTGCCCGGGGTCTTTTTGATCGACGAACAGGTCGTAAGCGATGCAGTCGGGCTCCAGTCGAGTCTTCTCGACCAGTTCGGCGTACCACGGGCGAACGGTTTCAATGTGTTCGGGTTTGATGAAATCCTGAGCGATGACTTTCAGCATGCTGTCCTTCCTTGGTGTAAAGCCAACCTCCCGATGAGGTTGGCGTTCAATTGTTGTTTACGCGGCAGCCGACTCGTTCGGCTCAAAGCTGTCCGCCCGCGCCATCTGCCACATCCGTGAATAAAACTCGCCATTCACTTCCCCGGTCAGCAATTCCCCCGGTTTCAAGAACACATGCAACTGCGAGAACAGTTTGATCTCGGTCGCCGACATGCGTCGCACCAAATGCTTGGCCGACAATTGCGAAGGATGGTCCAGCCCGGCAGCGGCGAGCATTTCGGCCAGGGCCTTGAGGGTGTTGCGGTGGAAATTGAAGACGCGTTGGGCCTTGTCCGGGACGACGAGTGCGCGTTGGCGCAGGGTGTCCTGGGTGGCGACACCGGTCGGGCATTTGTTGGTGTGGCAGCTTTGCGACTGGATGCAGCCGATGGCGAACATGAAGCCGCGTGCCGAGTTGGCCCAGTCTGCACCGATGGCCAGGACGCTGGCGATGTCGAAGGCGCTGACGATCTTGCCGCTGGCGCCGAGTTTGATTTTGTCTCGCAGGTTCAGGCCGACCAGCGTGTTGTGCACGAACAACAGGCCTTCGCGCATCGGTACACCAATGTGGTCGGTGAATTCCACAGGCGCGGCGCCAGTGCCGCCTTCCTTGCCATCGACCACGATGAAGTCGGGGAGGATGCCGGTTTCCAGCATGGCCTTGGCGATGCCCATGAATTCCCACGGGTGGCCCAGGCAGAACTTGAAGCCCACCGGTTTGCCGCCGGACAGTTCGCGCAACTGCTGGATGAAGTGCATCAGTTCGATCGGAGTGGAAAACGCACTGTGCCGTGACGGCGAGATGCAATCTTCGCCCATCAGGATGCCGCGGGTTTCGGCGATTTCCTGGGTGACTTTGTGCTTGGGCAGGATCCCGCCGTGGCCGGGTTTGGCGCCCTGGCTCATCTTGATTTCGATCATCCGCACTTGCGGCGTCTGCGCTTGTGCCGCGAAGCGTTCCGGGTCGAAACGGCCGTCCGTGGTGCGACAGCCGAAGTAGCCGCTGCCCAGTTCCCAGGTCAGGTCGCCGCCGTTTTCCCGGTGATAGGCGCTGATGCTGCCTTCGCCGGTGTCGTGGGCGAAGTTGCCGAGTTTCGCCCCCTGGTTCAGCGCGCGAATGGCATTGGCGCTGAGGGAGCCGAAGCTCATGGCGGAGATGTTGAACACCGACGCCGAGTACGGCTGCGTGCACTGCGGGCCGCCGACCGTGACCCGGAAACTGCTCGGGTCGCTCAATGGCGCCGGGCGCATGGAATGGCCGATGAATTCGAAACCCGACTGATACACATCGATCAAGGTGCCGAAGGGTTTGTCGGCGCTTTCATTCTTGGCCCGTGAATAGACCAGCGAACGCTGGGCCCGGGAGAAGGGCAGGGCGTCGCTGTCGGACTCGAGCAGGTACTGGCGGATTTCCGGGCGAATACCCTCCACCAGATAGCGGATGTTGCCGAGGATCGGATAATTACGGCGCACCGCGTGAGGGCTTTGCAGCAGATCGAACAGGCCCACGAGGCTTAGGACGCCGGTCACCGCAGTGATCGGCCACAGCCAGTCGTGCGCCAGGAAGGGCAGGCTGATGAGGGTGAACATCACACAGACGGCAAAGAAGGCGTAGCGGCTCAGGAGTGACAGGCTCATACGGTTTCCTTGGGTTCGGACTCAATAGTTTCAACGCAGCAGGGGCATGGATACACACAGATCCCTGTGGGAGTGAGCCTGCTCGCGATTGCGGTGGTTCAGTCGACATCAATGCTGAATGAAAGACCGCAATCGCGAGCAGGCTCGCTCCCACAGTAAAAAGCACTCCGCGTTGTAATCAGGCATTTTGGGCCTGGAGAAAAATAGAAAACAGCTCTGACTGGGATTTGATCCCCAGTTTGCTGTACATGTGTTTCTTATGGACTTTCACGGTTTCGACAGAGATTTCCAGCTTGCGGGCGATTTCTTTGCTGGAGCAACCGCTGAGCATCAAGCGCCCGACATCCAGCTCCCGGGAGGTCAATTGCGCGCCTTTGAGTTGTTGCACCGACGCTTCCAGCTGCACCCGCCAGTCAACTTGCGGCGGTGCGGGCGCGAGGGCCACGGTTTCATTGATTTCGTAAGGCAGGCGCTGGCGCAACAGGCCGAGCACCCAGGGCTGGATCAGCGACAGCAAGGCGATCTGCTGGCCGCTGAAACGCTGCTTGCTGCCCAGTGACAGGCACAACGTGCGGTCGCCTTCGAGTTGGCAATTGAACTGGATTTCATCGGCCACCACATTCAGACGAAAGTAGCGCTGGTAATACTCGGTCAGTTCGAAATGCTCCGGCGCCACTTCCGACAGGCGATAGAGCCCGGTGCGCGACTGCTCGCGACAGGCGATGTAGAACGGATCGAGCAGGTACAAACCGCGCAGGTAGTCCTGGAACAACTGATCGGGACTGCCGTCCGCGCCCGGGCATTCGGCAAACACTTGCGGGTGCTGATCGGCGCTGAAAAGCAGCGCCACCCAGCTGTCGAAGGTCACGTACTGATCCAGTAACCGGACCAGTTGCGTCCAGAAATTGGGCTTGTCCAGGGCGTCGATCAGTTGCCCGACCGAGCGGTGCCACGCGATGTCGTCTAACGAGAGTGTCATGCCTCTACCCCTATCGGGTTACCCCACCGGCGTGATTTTCCGGCCGGTGGCTTGCTGCGCATACTGGCGCACAGACACCGACCGAGCAATCTTTCTGCCAGCCTGGTCAAGAACAAGGAATACCCATGAAAGTCGAACTCGCCCAATTGGCGGGCCGTGACAACGACACGGCTTACAACCTCGAACGCGCGCTGAAGGCGATAGCGGGCTGTGCTGCCGATACGCAGCTGATCGTGTTTCCCGAAACCCACCTGATGGGCTTCCCGACCCTCGAAGCGCTGGCCGAGACCGCCGAACCGCTGGACGGCCCGACCGTCAGCGCGGTGCTGGCCGCGGCCCGTGAACGCCAGATCGCCGTGGTGATCGGCATGGCCGAGAACGACAACGGCTGCTTCTACAACACCACGTTGCTGATCACCCCCGAAGGTATCGTGCTGAAATATCGTAAGACGCACCTCTGGGCGTCGGATCGCGGAGTGTTCGAGGCTGGCGACCGTTACGCGACGTGTGAGTGGAACGGCGTGCGGGTCGGCCTGCTGATTTGCTACGACATCGAATTTCCGGAAACCGCTCGGGCCCTGGCGCAATTGGGTGCAGAACTGTTGATCGTCACCAACGGCAACATGGACCCTTACGGCTCGACCCACCGCACCGCAATCATGGCCCGCGCCCAGGAAAACCAGGCGTTTGCGCTGATGGTCAACCGGGTGGAAGAGGGCGATGGCGGGTTGGTGTTCGCGGGCGGCAGTGCGCTGGTGGATCCGCTGGGGACTTTGCTGTTCGAGGCCGGGCGGGAGGAGGGGCAGTTTGCAGTGGAGCTGGACCTGACTCAGCTGACGGCGGCGCGGCAGGATTATCGGTATCTGGATGATCAGCGGCTGCGGTTGCCGGGGGAGGTTGTCGAGCATGCCTCTGGATTGCGGGAGCTGCTGATTCCTAAAAACTGAAGAAGACCGATCGTTCCCACGCTCTGAGTGGGAATGCCTCAACGGACGCTCCGCGTCCGCTTTTGGGACGCGGAGCATCCCGGGCTGCATTCCCACGCGGAGCGTGGGAACGATCATGCAATACCCGAAATTTAGCGCCGAACTCGGCTCTGCCATAAATCCAATAAATTCGGAGTAGTCGCTCATGGCTCATTTGCAACGCACCCTGTCATTGGGTTCGGTGGTGCTGTTCGGCATCGCCTACATGACGCCGATCATCGTGCTCGGCACCTTTGGCATCCTCGCTCAATCCACCGCCGGCATGGTCCCGGCCGCTTACCTGGCAGCGCTGGTGGCGATGTTTTTCACCGCCATGAGTTACGGCCGAATGGCCGCGGCGTTTCCCGTCGCCGGCTCGGCCTATAGCTATGTGCGCAAGGCGATCAGCCCGAAACTCGGTTTCATCGCCGGTTGGGCCGTGCTGCTCGACTATCTGTTCCTGCCGATGGCGATCTGGCTGATCGGCGCGGCCTACCTCCATTCTGCGTTCCCGGCCGTGCCGCAGTGGATCTGGGTGCTGGCGTTTATCGGCATCACCAGCGCGATCAACATCGTCGGCCTGAAACTGGCCAACGGCATCAACGCGTTACTGATGCTGGTGCAGTTCCTGGTGCTGATCGCCTTCGTGGCGCTGTGCGTTCATTACGTCGGCGGTGATGCGAGCACGCCGTTGTGGTCGGTCAAACCGTTCTTCAACGGTGACATGCAGATGCCGCTGATCATGAGCGGTGCAGCCATCGCCTGTTATTCATTCCTGGGGTTCGACGCGGTCAGCACCCTGACCGAAGAAACCCGCGACCCACGCCGCACCATCCCGCGAGCGATCATGCTGATCACCCTGATCGGCGGGCTGATCTTTGTCGGTGTGTCGTACTTCGTGCAGATCGCGCATCCGTCGTTCCAGTTCGACAGCGTCGACTCGGCGGCCTATGAAATTGCCCGCAACATCGGTGGTGACCTGTTCGTGTCGATCTTCCTGATCGGCCTGATCGTCGGCCAGTTCGCGTCAGGCCTGTCGGCGCAGGCCAGCGGCTCGCGGCTGCTGTTCGCCATGGGCCGTGACGGCGTGCTGCCCAAATCGTTCTTCGGCACCTTGCATGAACGCTTTGGCACGCCGCTCAACAGCATCCTGCTGTGCGCCGCAGTCGCTTTGTTGGCGCTGAAACTGGACGTCACCACCTCGACCTCGTTCATCAACTTCGGCGCGTTCCTGGCGTTCAGCCTGGTGAACCTGTCGGTGATCTTTCACTACTGGATTGGCGGTGAGCACAAAGGGCTGCGCGAATTCGTGTTGTTCCTGCTGTTCCCGTTTATCGGTCTGGCGGCGGATTTGTGGCTGATGGTCAGCCTCGATCACCTGGCGATCTATCTGGGCCTGAGCTGGCTGGCGATTGGCGTGGTGTACCTGGCGGTGCTGACCGGCGGCTTCCGTCGCCAGCCACCGGAGATGGATTTCCAGGAAGCCACATAATTGCCTGACTGCTAAAGAACCTGTGGGAGCGGGCTTGCTCGCGAAGGCGGAGTGTCAGTCTCTATTAATGTTGACTGACACTCCGCCTTCGCGAGCAAGCCCGCTCCCACATTTTGATTGGCGTTCAGCCTGCCAGTTTGGATTGGTGAATCGGCAACTGGACCCGAAACGTGGTCCCCACGCCAACCTCACTGCGCACCGTAATATCCCCGCGATGTTTTTTCACGATGCCATAGGACAGGGACAACCCCAGCCCCGTCCCCTGGCCCACCGGTTTGGTGGTGAAGAACGGGTCGAAGATTTTTTGCAGGCACTGCGGCGCGATGCCGGCGCCGGTGTCCGCGACTTCGATCCACACCGTCTGCGCTTCAAGCCCGGTGCGCAAGGTGATGGTGCCGCGCTCCGGGCCGATGGCCTGAGAGGCGTTGACGATCAGGTTCATGATCACCTGATTGATTTGCGAAGGCAGGCATTCGATGTCGGGCAGGTCCTGGTATTCCTTGATTACATCGGCCTTGTACTTGAGTTCGTTGGCGACAATGTTCAAGGTCGATTCGATGCCCTGTTGCAGATTGGCCCACTGCCATTCCTGATTGGAGTCCACCCGGGAGAAGTCCTTCAGGTCCTTGACGATCTGCCCGACCCGGTTGATGCCGTCCTTGGATTCCTTGATCAGCAGCGGAATGTCCTCGCGCAGGAACTCCAGCTCGACCCGTTCACGCAGTTGGTGCAAACGCTCGACGAGGTCGCTGGAGCCGATCGCCTCTTCCGCATCCCGATAGGCGTCGAGCATTTCCTGCAGCTGTTTGAAGTAGCCGTCCAGGGTACCGAGGTTGGAGGAAATGAAGCCGATGGGGTTGTTGATTTCATGGGCGACGCCGGCCGCGAGTTGCCCCAGTGAAGCGAGTTTTTCCGATTGCACCAATTGGGTTTCCAGCTGTTTGCGCTCGTCGATTTCCCGCTGCAATTCGACGCTGGCGTCGGTGAGCTGGCGGGTTCGGCGCTCGACCATCTGACCCAGATGGTCCATCTGTACGCTGGCCCGTTCGGTCATGTCCCATTTGGTCAGCAAGGTATTGGCCATCTGCTGGACTTCAATGTTGTCGAACGGTTTTTTCAGAATCAGCAGCCGGTCATGCGCTTTCAAGCGGTCCAGCAGTTCATCCCAGGAATAGTCGGAGTAGGCGGTGCACACCACCACTTGCAGGCGCGGGTCGGACTGCCACAAATGTTCGATGGTTTGCGCACCGTCCCAGCCTTCGGGCATGCGCATATCGACGAAGGCCAGGGCGTAAGGGTGGTTTTGCTGCAAGGCTTCGTTCAGTTTGCCCAGTCCTTCCTGACCGCCATAGGCCGAGTCCAGCTCGAACAGTGCACGGGTTGATTTCACTTCGTTGCCAAACAGCGCGGATTCCATCTCGTCCAGTTCGGCGGTCTGCTCCGGCAGGGGGGTGAGAATCTTGCGGAAGTCCACGTGAATCGAAGGGGTGTCATCGATCAGTAGAATGCGTCGGTTCGAAAGCTCGCTCATGCTTCCTCCGGTACGGTTTTCAGCGGGATCTGCAACGTGAACAGCGCGCCCTTGCCCGGTCCGTCGCTATGGGCGGTGAGGTGGCCATTCATTTCGATAGCGGCCAGGGCGCAGCTGTGCAGGCCGAAGCCGTGGCCTTCCTTGCGGGTCGTAAACCCGTGGGCAAAGATGCGTGTCATGTTTTCCTCGGCAATGCCTTCGCCGTCGTCCTTGACGCTGACTTGCAGGGTCGTGTCTTCGACGATTTTGACCCCCAGGGTCATTTGCCGCGGGCGATTGGTGAGGTCGGACATGGCGTATTTGGCGTTGCTGATCAGGTTGATCAGGATCAGCAGCAATCGGTGTTTGTCACCCATGACCTGTGGCACATCGCCGTATTCCTTGACCACCGTGACGTGGTGCCGGGTCAGGGCGCCGGAGTTCATGCGCAGGGCATCTTCCAGCAATTCGCTGATGTACAGCGGTTCCATCAGGCTGTTGGCGCCCGCGTAGGACTGCTGGGTGGCAACGATGTCCTTGATGTGGTCCACGCTTTTGGTCAGCTGGGCCAGTTCGTCGCTCATGCCTTGTTGTTCCAGGGCTATCGCTTCCACCAGTTGGTTCAGGTAACCCGGTAGCAACTTGCCTTTTGCGTCCTCGGTCAGAAAGGTACCGAGGTCCCCTTGATGGTCGTTGATCAGTTGCATGGCCTTGCCCAGGCCCTGGGTTTTGCTGGCGCGCAGTTTGCGGCTCACCAGGTCGGCTGAAATGTTCACGCTGTTGAGCACGTTGCCGACGTTGTGCAGCACGTTCGTGGCAATCTCGGCCATGCCGGCCTGACGCGCGGTGTCGAGCAGTTCGCTCTGGGTATCCTTGAGTTCGCGGGTGCGTTCTTCAACCCGCAGCTCCAGGTCGTCATTGGCGGTTTGCAGGGCTTTGTTGACGCGATTGATCACCGTGAAGCTGCGCATCAGGTGAATCGCCAGGTACACCAGCAGCAACACCAGCAGCACCGAAAACAACAGCATGTAGAAGTGATAGCGCTGGTCGATCGCATCGGTTTGCTGCTGGTCCGTGTTCAGCAGGTTGGTCATGTCGTCCAGGCGTTGGGCCACGGGAACGGCTTCGATGTTTTCCAGTAACCGATTGACCACCGGTTGTTCACGCAGGATCAGCGCGATGTGGTTGCTCAAGATATCGATCGGGCTGTGGAACTGCTCCGGCAATCGCAGTTTGTTGACCCCCAGTTTGTTCAGCCCGAGCAGGATGTCGGCGGCCTTGTCGTCGGAGGTGACCTGAGCGAACTCCATGCTGCTGAGCAGCAAGTCATAGGTGTCGGTGGCGATGTTCTGCAGTTGCAGTTGGTCGCCATCCACCACCTGACCCAGTTGCCCTTGAATGTCGTCTTCTGCGGTCGGCAGAAATGCCAGCGAGTTGCGCAGCACCGCATTGTGAGACTTGAACCGTTCCACCAGACGGATTTTTTCCTGAATGGCGGCGAGGTAGGCAGCATGGCTTTCACGCCAGATAGGTGATTCTTTACGGCCGTGGCTGGTTTCCATGGTGTCGAACCGTTCCCATAGCGCCGACATCTGGGTAGGCGGTGTGACCAGCGGATCGTAGTTGTGACTGATGGCAATCCTGGCCTTGAGGATCTCGGTCTCCCACTGCGCGTTCAGTTGTTTGATCCGGCCGATCAGGTCCCGGGATTCGGCGTAGGTCGTCGTCTGGCTCGAATTGGATTTGAGGTACAGGAACAGCAACATCGAGGCCAGCAGCACGGCTACCAAACCAAGCAGCATCAGGTTGCGACGGCGGGAAATGTTCATAAGGGCTTGCCTCCCCATTCGCCGGTCAGGGTCTTGAGGAATTTGATGATCAGGGTCTTGTCGTCGTCAGAGGGGTCACGGCCGAGCTGGAACTTGAACATCACGTCCACCGCCTCTTCGAGGGTTTTGGCCGAGCCGTCATGAAAGTACGGCGCGGTCACGGCGACATTGCGCAAGCTCGGCACCTTGAACACATTGCGGTCTTCGTCATCCTTGGTGACCAGATAACGGCCCAGGTCAGACTCGGTGGGATTGCCGCGTCTCTGGAAGTAATCGCCCATGACCCCGAACTTCTGGTACATGTTGCCGCCGATGTTCACCCCTTGGTGGCAGGCGATGCAGCCGTACTCCTTGAAGCGTTGGTAACCGTACTTTTCCTCTCGGGTGAGAATGTCGGTATCGCCCATCAGGTATTGGTCGAAACGCGAGTTGGCACTGATCAGCGTGCGTTCGTAGGCGGCCAGGGCATTTTGCGCATTGTTCATGGTCACGCCGTCGGGGTAGGCGTTACTGAACGAGGTCTTGTAAGCCGGGTCAGCGGACAGCATTTTCACCACGTGTACCCAGTTGCTGCCCATTTCGCTGGGGCTCTGCACCACTTCGTGGATTTGGGTTTCCAGTGTGTCGGCGCGGCCGTTCCAGAATTGCCGGAAATTCAGGCTGGAGTTGAACACGCTGGGGGTGTTGACCGTCACTGGAACGCCGTTGAACCCAATGGAAAACGCCTTGTTGTCGGCTCCGCCGTTTTCCAGTCGATGGCAACTGGCGCAGGACAAGGAATTGTTCACCGACAAGCGTGTCTCGTTGAACAACTGGCGACCAAGTTCGACCCGCAGCGGATTTTGCTGGGGCACCGCCGGCAGTGGTTTGAGCGGTTCATCCAGCGGCGCGGCGCCAGCGCTCAGGCAGAGCCCGAACAACGGCGCCAATAGCAGACGGTGAAAGAAAGGCGACATCTGATGATTCCTTGGCTAGGGGCCTGTGTGTCCTGGCGCTTCGTTCACGTGGCTGCGGGCGAAGAGGGCTTCACCGACCCCAGATACCGGACGAAGGCATCGGGTTCGACGGCTTTGCTGAAGTAGAAACCCTGGCCTTCTTCGCATCGATGGGCCTTGAGGAAATCCAGTTGTTCGAGGGTTTCCACCCCTTCGGCAATGATGGTCAGCTTGAGGCTCCGGCCCAGGCTGATGATGGCGCTGACCAGCGCGGCGTCATTGCTGTCGTTGCTTAAACCGCGAATGAACGACTGGTCGATTTTCAGCACATCGATGGGAAAACGCCGCAAGTAGCTCAGGCTGGAGTAACCGGTACCGAAGTCATCGATGGCCAGCCGCACGCCCATCTCCTTGAGCCGGGTGAGGGCATTCACCGTGGATTCGACGTTCTGCATCAACACGCCTTCGGTGATTTCCAGCTCAAGCAAGGCCGGGTCCAGGCCTGTTTGTTTGAGTGTCTGTTCGATGCCGTCGATAAAGTCCCGCTGACGGAAGTCGATGGCCGACATGTTCACCGACATGCAGATTTTCGGCAGCCCCGCGGCCTGCCAGGCGCAGCTTTGGCGACACGCCTCGGCCAGCACCCATTTGCTCAACGGCACGATCAAGCCGCTGTCTTCGGCCACGCTGATGAACTCCGAGGGGTAGACCAGGCCGTGCCCCGGTTTTTGCCAGCGAATCAGCGCCTCGGCCCCGACCACCTGGCCACTGCCCAGGTCCAGTTTGGGCTGGTAATGCAGGACAAATTCGTTGCGCTCCAGCGCCAGGCGAATGCCGCTTTCGATACTTTGCTGATCCCGGGCGCGCTGGTTCATCTCGTCGATGAAAAAACTGAAATCGTTGGGGCCGCTTTCCTTGACGTTGCGCATCGCAGTTTCGGCTTTCTTGATCAGCGCGATGGCATCGAAGCCGTCGTCCGGGTAAATGCTGATGCCAAGGCTGGCGGTGACGCTCAGGTCGTGGCCGGCAATGTGCTGCGGCACGCGAATGGCGTTCAAGAGTTTTTCGGCGATGCCTTTGGTCTGCTGGGGATGGCGGACGTCGGCGAGGATCACCACGAATTCATCGGAACCGTAGCGGAACACCGAGTCGGACTCGCGGATCGTCGCCACCAGATTGCGCCCGACCTGTTTAAGCATTTCGTCACCGACCGGATGACCCAGGGCATTGTTGATGCGCTTGAAGCGATCGAGGCCCAGAAACATCACGGCCAGTTGTTTGTCATGGCGCCGGGACAGGGCCAGGGACTGGTTCAACCGGTCACCGAGCAACGTGCTGTTGGGCAGCTCGGTCAGTACGTCGTACTGCAACAGGTGCGACACCTTGAGCAGTTCGTGGACCCGCGCCTCGATGGTTTGCTCCAGGTTCAGGACCTTCATTGCCGCATCCTGTGCCATCTGCCATTTCCAGGTCAGGGCACTGGCCATCTGGCGGATTTCCAGGCTGTCGAAGGGTTTTTTCAACACCAGCAACTGGTCGCCGAATTCCAGTCGTTCGGCCATGGCTTCCCAGGTGTAATCGGAAAAAGCGGTGCACAACGCGATTTGCAGATGAGGGTCGGCCTTCCACAGTTGTTCGATGGTTTCCAGGCCGTCCCAGCCCGGTGGCATGCGCATGTCGGTGAACGCCATGGCATAGGGGCGACCTTCGGCCCGTGCGCGCGTGACCAGTTCGAGGGCTTCCTGGCCTTGATAGGCCGAGTCGAGCTGGAACGTCAGCCGATCCAGCTGCACGGTGCCGAAGAGGGCTTCTTCAGTGCCGGCCAGGGTCTGTTCGTTATCGGCCTCAGGCCCAAGGATCTTGCGAAAGTCTTCATGAATCGAGGGCGTGTCGTCGATGACCAGGATGCGCCGGTTGGTCCGCACGAAAGGCGATTTCATCCTTTGTCCTCCGTGAGGCGTGGCATGTTGTCCAGAATCGGCCCGATGTCATGGTTGGGGGGCACGATGCTGCCGGCCTTCAGCAGCTCGGCGGCCTGCAGGCTGCTGACCGCTTTGCTGAAGAAGTAACCCTGGGCGTTCATCGGTGAACCGGTGGCCATCAGCGAGCTGCGCTGCTCCTGGGTTTCGACGCCCTCGGCAATGATGCCGATCCCGACATCACGGGCGAAGTTGATGATGGCGCGCAAGGTGTTCGCACTGGCCGGATCGCGGGCCGCGGTGTCGATGAAGGCCTGGGCGAGTTTCAGGTGATTGACCTGATAGGTCTTGAGGTAGTCGAACGAGGAGTACTCGGTGCCGAAGTCGTCGATGGCGATCTTCACCCCCAGTTCACGCAGGCGCGGCAGCACATCGTTGTGCGTCCATTTGGTCTGGGCCAGCGTCGCTTCCGTGACATCGAAGCGCAGGTCCCAGGGGCAGAGTTCCCAGCGTGCAGTGGTGCGCAACACGTCATAGATCAGTTCCGGACCACTCTTGAGTTGGGCCAGGGACAGCTTGATCGCAATCACCGGCGGCGCCATGCCCTCATCGCGCCATTGACGCATTTGCTGGCAGGCATGATCCAGCACCCAGTGACCGAGCGCGACGATGGTGCCGGTCTTTTCCGCCGCGGGCAGGAACGCCGGGGCTTCCAGTAAACCGCGCTCTGGGTGGTTCCAGCTGACCTGCGCTTCCATGCCGAGGATCTTGCCGCTGCTCAGGTCCACTTCCGGCCAGTAATGCAGTTCGAGTTCGTCGTGTTCGATGGCCGCTCTCAGGTCGCTGGCGATGGTCATGCGTTCGACCACCTCCTGATTGATCTCCTCGGAGTGGAAGTGGTACTGGTTGCGACCCTTTTCCTTGGAGCGATACAGCGCCATGTCGGCCTGGGTCAGCAGACCGTCGGCGCTGGTGCTTTCCGGGGTGCAACTGCTGATGCCGATACTGACCGAAACCCGCACATCATTGCCATCCAGGGAATAGGGCAGTACCAGCGTGTCGCGGATCTTGGCGGCCAGGGCTGCGGATTGGGTCGGGTCGCTGACGTCCAGCTGCAAGATCGCGAACTCGTCACCGCCGAGGCGGGCGACCACATCGTTTTCGCGCACACAGTCCTTGATCCGGCGCGCGACCTCTTGCAACAACAGATCGCCCACCGGGTGGCCGAGGGTATCGTTGATGCGTTTGAAGTGATCCAGGTCCAGGTAAAACATGGCGAACGGAGCCGCCCCCCGACGCGCCGAGGCGAATGCCTGGTGCAACCGCTCGATCAGCGTCGCACGGTTGGCCAGCCCGGTCAGCCCGTCGGTGCGGGCCAGCAGGGCGATTTTCTCTTCGGCCAGTTTACGTTCGGTGATGTCGATGATGATGCCTTCGACTTCCAGCAACCGGCCTTCATCGTCGCGCACCGGGATGTAGCGGTTTTCGACCCAGCGCCAGGCTCCTTCGCCAGTGCGCATCCGGAACTCGATGGAAGCGCCTGCCGCATGACGGTCCAGTACCCGGGCCATGGCAGTGTCGACCTTGCTTTGATCATCGGGATGGATCAGTTCCTGGGCCCAGTTGGCCGAAGCGACCAGTTGCGCCGCGACATGACCGTATTTGGTGATGTTGTGCGAGATATACATCAACGGAAACGACGGCTCGCCGCGCAACCGATACAGAATGGTCGGGCTGTTCTGCACGATGATGTTGGCGTCGGACAGCTCTCGGGTGCGCTCTTCGACCGCCTGTTCGAGCAGCGACATCTTCAGCTCTGCGTCTTCGGTCATTTGCCACTTGGCCGTCAATGCGCTGGCCATCTGGCGAATTTCGATGGCATCGAAGGGTTTTTTCAGAATCAGCAGGCGATCGCCCAGTTCCAGGCGTTCGTCGATGTCTTCCCAGGAATAGTCGGAATAAGCGGTGCAAAGCGCCACTTGCAGCTTGGGATCGACCTGCCACAGCCGTTCGATGGTTTGCAGCCCGTCCCAGCCCGGCGGCATGCGCATGTCGATGAAGGCCATCGCGTAGGGCATGTCGTTGGCCAGCGCCGTCTCGACCTTGTCCAGGGCTTCGAGGCCCTGAAACGCCGAGTCGAGCACGAAACTCTGCAGCGATTGCGCCGCAGGAGTGCCGAACAGGGCATTTTCGGCGCTGATCAGGCTGTCGTCATCGATCGATTGCGGGCTGAGGATCTTGGTGTAGTCCGCATGAATCGAGGCTGTGTCGTCGACGATAAGAATTCGTCGATTGGTCCGCGCCAGCAGCGTATTTATCGACATACGCCAGTACCGGCGGCAGCTTGATGCGGTTTTCTCATACGGGGCTTCCTTTCCCTGATCATCTGGCCGAACGCACAGATTATGGATCCGAGTCAGCTGAGCATAGTCGCCTGTCCTGCACTTCGCGCAACTCAATGAGCCGAATCATTTCTGTTGGCGGGCTGAAAATCATCTAGCCTGTAGGTCAGGCTCCGGCAATAGGGGGTTTTTGCCTCGGGGCCTGCCACAACGATCTGCCCGTTTCACTTGAGGTAACGCCATGGAAGAGCAACTCCCCACGACATTGAACGATAAACCCAAGGTGCTGCTGGTCGATGACGAGGAGTCAATCCTCAACAGCCTGCGTCGCCTGTTACGCGGCCAGCCCTACGAGTTGCTGCTGGCCACCAGCGGTGCCCAGGCGCTGGAGATCATGGAGCAACAGTCCATTGAGCTGGTGATGACCGACGCCCGCATGCCCAATATGGATGGCGCCACGCTGTTGGCCCGCATCCATCAGCTATACCCGGCGAGCACCCGGATTCTGCTCACCGGCTACGCCGACATGCCGACGATCATCAAGGCGATCAACGAAGGGAAGATTCACCGCTACATCAGCAAACCCTGGAACGACGAGGAAATGCTCCTGACCTTGCGCCAGGCCCTGGCTCATCAACATTCCGAGCGCGAACGCCAGCGTCTGGAGCAGTTGACCCGGGTGCAGAACGACCAGTTGAAGTCGCTCAATACCACCCTGGAAAAACACGTCGCCGCCCGCACTGCCGAACTCCAGCAGACCGCCGACATGCTCGACCTGGCCTACGAAGAACTCAAGCACAGCTATGTCACCGGCACCGAGGTCTTCTCGCTGCTGGCCAACCTGCGCCTGCCGCCGGCCAAACAGACCAACCGCCAGATCATCGAGCTGGTGCGGGTGTATTGCAAACTTCATGGCCTGGACGAGGGCACCAGTCGCGACCTGACCATGGCCGCGGCGCTCTACAACATTGGCAAGCTGAGCTGGACCGACAGCATGATGACCGCGCCCGCGGACCTGCTGCATCACAGCGATCGGGAACGCTATCGCGGTTATCCCAAGCAGAGTGAATCGCTGTTGATGACGCTCGACCCGATGAAGGACGCCGCCCGCCTGATTCTTCATCATCAGGAGCGCTGGGACGGTAGCGGCTTCCCCGACCGGCTCAAGGGCGAGGCGATTCCGTTCGGTTCGCGGCTGTTGAAACTGGCGGTGGATTTCATCGAGTTGCAGCGCGGGCTGATTCTCGAGCGGCAGATGAACAGCGATGAAGCGCTGGTCTACATCCGCAACTATGCCGGGCGACTCTACGACCCCGAGATGGTGGAGGATTTCATCCAGGTCTGTGCCGCGTACCAGAGCGATGTCTCGTTGGCCGATCCGTCGGTCAAGGTGCTGACCACGCGGGAAGTGGCGGCGGGCATGATCCTGGCGCGCAACCTCAATGCCGACAACGGCATGCTGCTGCTCAATGCCGGCAAGGTGTTGAATGGGCCACTGGTGGAGAAGTTGATCGCCTTCGAAGCGATGGAAGGCGCGAAATACAGCATTTTCGTGAAGGTGCCGGAAGAGGTGAACGGCGCGATTCTCGAGGTGGGTTAGTATTTTCAAACGCAACAAAAAAACCTGTGGGAGCGAGCCTGCTCCGGGCGGCGTTCCGACGATAGCGGTGTGTCAGTCAAACAGATGTTGAATGTTTAACCGCTATCGTCGGAACGCCGCCCGGAGCAAGCCCGCTCCCACAGGGGATCTGCGGATGTCTGCAGAGATTTTTTCGGGGTGACGAAGCGGCAGCAGCCATGTGATCCTTGCGCCTTTTGCCAAGGACGATCCTGATCCATGACCCTTTCAGCCACTGCTTCACCCCATCTCATCCGCATCGCCGCTGCCCTGTTGATCGGCCCGCACGGTCGCACGTTGTTGGTCCGCAAGCGCGGCACCGAAGCGTTCATGCAGCCGGGGGGCAAGATCGAAGCCCATGAGCAACCGGTGCACGCGCTGGCCCGTGAACTGGAAGAAGAATTGGGGTTGGTCATCGATCCGGCACACGCCACTTATCTCGGGCAATTCTCGGCACCGGCCGCCAATGAGCCGGGTTTTACCGTCCAGGCCGAACTCTTTCAGCTGACCATCGACTCGGACGTATCGCCTGCGGCGGAGATCGAAGAGGTGCGCTGGATCGACCCGGCCACTGACGGCAATCTCACGCTGGCGCCATTGACACGGGACCTGATCCTGCCGTTTTATCGAACCTCGTTAACCGCGATCGCTTGATCATTTCTGGACTAAAAGGACTTGCCCATGATCCCGCTTCAAGACTTGCTGATTTTCGCCGCTGCCGCGTTGCTGATGGTGCTGACGCCGGGGCCAAACATGATCTACCTGATCTCCCGTTCGATTTGCCAGGGGCGCAAGGCCGGTGTGACGTCGTTGCTGGGTGTTGTCGCGGGGTTTTTCGTGCACCTGTTCGCGGCGGCTGCCGGTTTGACCGCGGTGTTTCTGGCGGTGCCGATGGCCTACGAAATGCTGAAGTGGGCCGGTGCGCTGTACCTGATGTGGTTGGCCTGGCAAGCCGTCAAACCGGGGGCGCGTTCACCCTTCGAGGCGCAGCAGTTACCGCCGGATTCGTCGCGCAAACTGATCACCATGGGCTTTCTGACCAGCGCCCTGAACCCGAAGATCGCCGTCTTTTATTTGTCGGTGTTTCCGCAGTTCATTACGCCTGAGCATGGCTCGGTGTTCACTCAAAGCATCATGCTGGGTCTGACGCAGATCAGCGTCAGTTTCTGCGTCAATCTGCTGATCGCGCTGTTTGCCGCGGGCATTGCCTCCTGGTTCGTCAACAACCCGTCCTGGCTGGCAATGCAGCGCTATTTCATGGGGTTCGTGCTGTCGGCGCTGGCGGTGCGACTGATGCTGGAACAACGACGGATGGCTTGAACATGTGGATTGAACGGCTTGATGCCAGTCATGCCCTGGACTATCGGGCGCTGATGCTCGAAGCGTATGACCTGCATCCCCAGGCGTTTACCTCCAGCGTGCGCGAACGTGCCGTAATGCCGTTGAGTTGGTGGGAATCACGCCTGAGCAGCAAGCTGGACGTGGTGTTCGGCGCGTTCGAAGGCGGTGAGCTGGCGGGCATCGTCGGCCTGGCTTTCGAACCCCGGGAAAAGGCCCGGCACAAGTCGACATTGTTCGGCATGTACGTGTCGGGCAAGGTCCGGCAGCGCGGGGTCGGATATCAGCTGGTGCAGGCTGCCCTGGCTGAAGCGCAGGACCATAAAGGTCTGAGGCTGATCCAGCTGACCGTCACCGCTGGTAATGAGGCCGCGTTCAAGTTGTACCAGCGTTGCGGCTTCATCCAGTTTGGCCTGGAACCGCTGGCGGTGCGCGTTGGCGAAGACTACTTCGACAAGATCCACATGTGGCGGGAGATCACCGCAAATCCTGAAGGTTAAGAGCTTCTGTGGCGAGGGGGCTTGCCCCCGTTGGGCTGCGAAGCGGCCCCAAAAACCTGTAATTCCGTTACATCAACCTCACCGCATTCGCTGAGTTTACGACTGCTGCGCAGCCGAACGGGGGCAAGCCCCCTCGCCACAGGGACGGTGTTGTCTAGCGAACCGCGCTGACGCCGTCCAGTGTCGAGAACGACGTGTCCTTGGCCGTCAGCAGGAAGTCGCGCATGTACGGCGCATCCAGCATGTCGGCGCGAATCCCGGCGTACAGCGTCGCAAACAAACCTTTCTCGCCCAGCCGCTTGGCCTTCACATAACCCCGTGAGCTGTATTCATGCAGCGCCCAATGGGGCATGCCGCACACGCCGCGGCCGCTGGCGACCAATTGCATCATCATCACCGTCAGTTCCGACGTGCGGACCTGCGCCGGTTCGATGTCGGCCGGTTCGAGGAAACGGGTGAAGATGTCCAGCCGATCACGCTCCACCGGGTAGGTGATCAGCGTTTCGGTGAGCAAATCTTCCGGGACGATGTAGGCCTTGTTCGCCAAGCGGTGCTGATTGGCGACCGCGAGCATCGCTTCATAGGTGAACAACGGCACGTAAGTGATCCCGGCCAGTTCCAGCGGGTCGGAGGTCACCACCAGATCCAGATCGCCACGGGCCAGCGCAGGCAGCGGGGCGAAGGAAAATCCTGAGGCAAGGTCCAGTTCGACTTCCGGCCAGGCATCGCGGAACTGGTCGATGGTCGGCATCAGCCACTGAAAGCAACTGTGGCACTCGATCGCCATGTGCAAACGCCCGGCAGTGCCACCGGCCAGCCGCGCGATATCGCGCTCGGCGCCGCGCAGCAACGGCAGGGTGGCGTCGGCCAGTTGCAGCAGTCGTAAACCGGCGCTGGTGAAGCGCACCGGTTTGGTCTTGCGCACGAACAACGGCATCCCCAGCCGTTCCTCAAGTTCCTTGAACTGATGGGACAGGGCGGACTGCGTCAGGTGCAAGCGGTCGGCCGCATCCACCAGGCTGTCGGCTTCGCGCAAGGCGTGCAGGGTCTTCAGGTGACGGATTTCAAGCACCGGGGGCTCCATGAGGAAAACTTGTGATCAACACGAAAAGGTTGAGTTTGTCTCATGTTTGGTTAGCTGTCGACAATAGCGCCATGTTTTACAGCAACTTTTAGAGGGAGCAATTTCACATGGCCTTGGCACACACACTGGGTTTCCCGCGCATCGGCGCTGACCGCGAACTGAAAAAAGCCCTTGAATCCTACTGGAAGGGCGATCTGGATCAGGACGCGCTGAAAAGCGTCGGCCGCCAATTGCGCGCCACCCATTGGCAATTGCAGAAAGACGCCGGCATCGACCTGCTGCCCGTGGGCGACTTCGCCTGGTACGACCAGGTCCTGACCCATTCCTTGACCTTCGGTGTAATCCCCGAGCGTTTCGACAGCGCCAAGGACTCGCGCGGCCTGCCGACCCTCGACACCCTGTTCGCCATGGCCCGTGGCGCCACGACGGCCTGCTGCGGCGGCGAACACAGCAAAGCGCAATACGCCCAGGAACTGACCAAGTGGTTCGACACCAACTACCACTACCTGGTCCCGGAGTTCAGCGTTGATCAACAATTCAAACTGAGCTGGGAACAGCTGTTCGACGAAGTCGACGAGGCGAAGGCCCTCGGCCATAGCGTCAAACCGGTGATCATCGGTCCACTGACTTACCTGTGGCTGGGCAAAGCCAAAGGCAATGACTTCGACAAACTCGACCTGTTGGAACGCCTGCTGCCGATCTACGGCGAAATCCTCGGCCGCCTCGCCGCTCAGGGCGTGGAATGGGTGCAGATCGACGAGCCGATCCTGACCCTTGACCTGCCTCAGGCCTGGAAAAACGCCTTCGAACGCGCCTATCACATCCTTCAATACTCGCCGCTGAAAAAACTGGTGGCCACCTACTTCAGCGGTCTGGAAGATAACCTCGGCCTGGCGGTCAGCCTGCCGGTGCAAGGCTTGCACATCGATGCCGTGCGCGCCCCGGATCAACTCGGCCAGGTGCTGGACCGTCTGCCGACCTACAAGATTCTCTCGGTGGGCCTGGTCAATGGTCGCAACGTCTGGCGCTGCGAACTGGAGCAAGTGCTCGCTCAGCTGCAACCGGCCCAGGAACGTTTTGGCGACAACCTGTGGGTCAGCAGTTCCTGCTCGTTGCTGCACAGCCCGGTGGATTTGGATCGCGAAGACAAACTCGACCCGGAACTGAAAAGCTGGCTGGCCTTCGCCGTACAAAAGTGCGGCGAAATCGCCGTGCTGCGCGATGCCCTCAACGACCCGCAGTCACCCAAGGTGAAAGCCGCACTCGCCGAAAGCCGTGCCATTCAAGCCAGTCGCGCCGAGTCGCCACGTATCCACAAAGCCGAAGTACAGGCACGGATAAACGCCATCAATGACAAGGACAGCCAACGCCACTCGCCATTTGCCAAACGCATCGAGCAGCAGCGTGCGCGGTTGAAATTGCCGGCATTCCCGACCACCACCATCGGTTCGTTTCCGCAGACCGGTTCGATTCGTCTGGCACGCCAGGCGTTCAAGCAAGGCAAGCTGTCGGCCAACGATTACACCGACGCCATGCACAGCGAAATCCGTCATGCCGTGCAAGTCCAGGAACGCCTGGGCCTGGACGTGCTGGTGCACGGTGAAGCTGAACGCAACGACATGGTCGAGTACTTCGCCGAGCAACTGGACGGCTACCTGTTCACCCGTTTCGGCTGGGTGCAAAGCTACGGTTCGCGCTGCGTCAAACCGGCGATCATCTACGGCGACCTGAGCCGGCCGAACGCCATGACCGTCGACTGGATCACCTATGCGCAAAGCCTGACCGACAAGGTCATGAAGGGCATGCTCACCGGTCCCGTGACCATGCTGATGTGGTCGTTTCCGCGCGAAGACGTCTCGCGCAAAATCCAGGCGCAGCAACTGGCGTTGGCCCTGCGTGACGAAGTGGTGGACCTGGAAACTGCTGGCATCAAGATCGTGCAGATCGACGAAGCCGCATTCCGCGAAGGGCTGCCGCTGCGTCGTGCGCAATGGCAGGAATACCTTGACTGGGCGGTGGAAGCTTTCCGCTTGAGCGCCTCCGGTGTGCGGGACGAAACCCAGATCCACACCCACATGTGCTACAGCGAATTCAATGACGTGATCCAGTCAATCGCGGCGATGGACGCCGATGTGATCACCATCGAAACCTCGCGCTCGGACATGGAATTGCTGGAGGCTTTCGAAGCGTTCGACTACCCGAATGACATCGGGCCGGGCGTGTATGACATCCACTCGCCACGGGTGCCGGACACGGCGGAAATGGTGAAATTGATGAGCAAAGCCGTGAAGCGCATTCCGGCTGAGCGGTTGTGGGTGAACCCGGATTGCGGGCTGAAGACCCGGGCTTGGCCGGAGACTGAGGCGGCGTTGGTGAACATGGTGGCGGCGGCGCGGCAGTTGAGGAGTCAGCTGGCTTAAGGCAGGCGAAACTGATGAACTTAGTTCCGTGAAGGCAGTGCGCTCAAGCCTTTCATCGCTGCAATGGTTAGACCCGCCGACTGCAAGGTCGGCGGGTTTTTTACGTTTAAGCTTTACTCACCTGAATCCACGCCATATCCCAATCGTTACCCACACCGCTGACCTCAAGGCTATCGATGTACAACGTCAACTGTGGAGTGGTTGAGCTGAAACTGATCGTCAAGTTAGACAGGGCTGCAGTGTGAATGTACCAGGCCTGACCCGCTGACTGGTTGGTGCGTAGCCTGATGTAGGGTGGCGCGTATTGAGGATAGAAACGAGCTATTCGAATAGTGAAGTAGTAGGTTGCATTGGGTTGCAGGTTGTAGAACGTCTTGTACAGCAAGACTCCGTTGGACCAGTTGGTATAGGTGTAGTTGTTGAGTACGTATTGCCCATGATTGAAATGAAAGGTCAGGTCCCGGTGCTGAATGGCATTGCCCGTGGCCCAGCCGTTGAATTGGCGATAGTGGAAATTGGTGATATCGGTCGATAGCCCCTGTTGCACCGTGAAGGTGTAGGCGAGCGAGGTTTTATTACTGCCATCGGTGGTCCGTGCGGTAATGGAATGACCGCCGAACGAGAAGTTGCGCGCTGGGAGGGTCCAGCTTCCGGTATTGGTGGTCGGGACCGATCCCAGCAGGGTGGCGCCATCGTAGATTGCGATCTGATGTCCTGGTGAGCCTCCACCCGTAATGCCGAGGCTTTGGTAGTAAGTCTGGCCTCGATTGGCGACAACCCCTCCACCCGAGTTCACCGCAGCAATAGTCGGCGTCTGCGTCTCGACCTTGACCGTAAACCGGCGTTCTGCCGAACGCTTGGTGCCATCGAGGGTGCGCGCGGTCAGGACATGAGTACCCACGGCAAAGGTCAGAGGGCCGATGGTCCAATTGCTGCCCGTCACGGTGCCAGCGCCCAGCCGGGTATTGTTGTTGTAAATATCCACCGGGCGACCTGAGGTCACCGTGCCTGTCACGGTGATCCGGGTCTGGATGGTGTCGCCACCGGGAGGAATGACGACGGAGCCTGCCAGCACCGAGGTGATGGTCGGCGCCTGTTCCACCGCTTGCACCGTGAAGATGCGCTCCAGCGAGCGCTTGCCATCGGTGGTTCGCGCCGTGATGACGTGGCGAGCCAGGGAAAACGTGCGGGCCGGGAGCGTCCAGATGCGAGCCGCTGTGACGGTGACTGGCCCCAGCAGGGTTTCGCCGTCGTAAATGTTGAGCGTATGTCCCGCGCTGGCGGTGCCGGATATGACGAGGCTGGGCTGGTCAGTCGTTCCATTATCAGGCACTTCGGTGGTGCCCGCCTTCACTGAGGTGATGGTGGGGACTACAGAAACAGTCTTGACTGTGTAGACGCGTTCTGGAAAAGCGATGGCTGTGTTCAGCTTGTTGGCCTTGTTCAAGGACGCCCAGAACACAATCCTCAATGGCGTGTCGTGACCCAACCCTCCCAGGTAAGCAGCGTTGACTGCGGCGGGCCATTTTTTATCTCGGACCCACTTATCATTGACGACGGAGCCGCCGCCATTCCAGATGTTGGTGTAGTGACGTTGGCCGTTCGCGTTCTTTCCTTCGAGGTTAAGGAAAACCTGTTGACCGGTTTCCATGAATGACCATTCTTTGCCGTGAAGCAGGCCGTTACCGGTGAATTGATTCAAATCCAATACATCCAGTGCTTCGACCCCGTTGACCACGAATACCGGTGGAATGAGGCTGGAGGCCGGAAGTGGCGTGACGGTCACCGTCACCACGCCGGACGGGTAGGCCTCGGTGCCTCGGGTCACCACGTAGCTGAGGGTGAAGGTAGCGTTGGCACCGTTGCCGATGTTGGCGGCAATGACGCGGGCAGGGATGGAAATATCTACGCTGCCATCGAGTTCACCCGGTACGGCGGGAAGGTTCGGTGTACCCGCACCGGGTGTGCCGGTCAGCGTCAGCTTGATGCTATCGGTGGTGAGCAGGCCTGTTACGACGATGCGCACGGTCGCGCCGTTGACCGCATTCAGTGGCGCCAGGGTTTGCGCCGCCCCAGTACCGTTCGCTTCAACGAGGTTAGGCAGTTGAAGGTTGGTCGGCACGCTTTTAACGGTATAGGTGCGTACCGGGAACGGGGTCGCATCCGCCGTAGTGTTGACACCCGTGAAGCTCACCGCGAAGTTGATCGTGAAGGTTGAGTCATTTTTGAGCGTGCGCAACCAGGCGTAGGGCGCCGCGTAATACATGCCATCGGCAGAGTTGTGCGCAGCACCGCGCCATACCACCAGTGAGGTGGCCTGGCCGTTGGCGAGTGTGCCTTGGTAGTTAAGGTGAATGAATTGCCCGCTCCTCTGGAAAGGCCATTGAACCACGGACGTCCGCTCAGTACCGGCCAGGGTGCTGACATTGATAACGTCGCCGACAGGGTCTTTGATGTAAGGCGTTGGCAAATTGGGCATGCCGACATTCACGGTCAAACTGCCGGACGCCGGGAGCACCACGCCGTTACGCGTGACGGTATAGAAAACAACGAAGCTGCGATTGAAGTTCGCCGCAATGGCCGTGGGGGGAATCGTGAACAAGACACTGGCGTCGCTTTCGCCATCCTTGGACGCAATGACGGGCGAGCCGAGCCCTGCACGCCCACGTACGGTGAGGGTGATGCGGTCCTGGGTGGTCATGCTTGTGTAGGAAACCACCACGGTGCCGCCGTTGATCGCACGTTCGGGTTGCAGAGTCACCGTCGTGCCGGTGCCGGTGGCTTCGGTGAGCGTCGGTGGTGGCAGATCTTTGGATTGCGCATCAATGGTGTAGGTCTTGATCGGAAACAACAGTGCCCGATCTTTCGTCGTGCCTTGAGCGAAGCTGATTCGGAATTCAATGGTCAACTGCGATTTGTCCCGCAGCTTGCGTAAATTGAGGACGGGAGTGAAGGGGGCCAGACCGCCGGCCACGCCGCCAGCCGGCATAGGGGTCTGGGTATAGGTGGATTCACGGTAGACGCTGCCATCGTCATTGACGCCGATGTAGTCCAGCCACACCCACTGCGGCTGCTGTTCGATGAACGACCAGCGGGCAACGCGGGTGCGGATGCTGTTGTCGGTCGGCAAGGTAAAGGGGTCGAGCGTTTCACCCGGATACCGGTCGATCAACGGCGTTGGCAACTTGTTGTCCAGATTATCGATCGGGCGGACGGTGAGGGGCAGTATTGGCGAGGTTTTCTGTTCGGAGCTACGAATCAGCACGTAATGGATGTTCACCGTCCTACCCATGTTGGCCACGATGAACGCCGGGTTCAGGGGGAATTGCGCTTTGCCGGTGGCATCCAGCGCAATCGGCTGGAACACCGGTGAACCGGCGCCACTTGCGCCTTCGACGACCAACCGGACCTGATCACCCGGGAGAAACTCCAGCATCTCCACCCAGGCTGTGGCGCCTTGCTGGTTGTTCAGAGGGTAAAGCACACCGCCGGGGGCATCGATTACCCAGGGCGCTTTCAGATCCGGCAACGGCACGCCAATGACGTCTGCCCATGCTGTTCTGGAATAGTTTTGCTGTTTGACCGTTTTAAAATCAGTCTCGTAAAAGGCGCTGACGGCTCTGCCCGAAATGAGCAAATTGTTCGGCACTTGCAGGATCAAGGGTTTTGGTTGCCCAAACTCAACCTCGACAATGCCCATTGGCACTGAATAGTCCGGGCTGGGGGGGCTTCTGAATATCGCCTTGACTTCATCGCCAGCCCGATAGGACGGGTGATTGGTCCTGACTATCAGCAGCAAGGGCCTGCCCGCGAGTTTTTGCAGGTCGATGATTTCAGCAGCATCGTTATTGTCGGCCGGGTCCTCACGGAAGATAGGCTCGGGCAAACGCTCGTTTTTGCGATCGACATCGATGATCGTGGCGGCCGACCAGGGTGATGAAGGGTCTGTGATGTTACCGACGCGGTCAGTCACCATAAACCTGACGGGAACGGCCCTGCGGCTGGGAATCCGGTCCAGTTCTGTTGCGGAAATGACGACGGTGACTCGGGTTGGCAGGTTGGACGGAATCTGCGGCGCCTGGCTGGGGAGAACGCTGAAATGAACGACATACCCCCCGAAATCGATATCGATATGGTCGTAGGCACGGCAGAAGGGATAAGTGCAATGCACCGTCAGTTGTCGCAAGTTGCCATCAAGACCCTCCTTGACCACGTCCACGCCATTGTTCTCGGCAATTGGAAAGCCCAGAGTGAGTTCGGAGTGTCCCTCTATGCTGCCGTCCCGGTCTTTGATCCCGGGACGGACGGCATGGTACAGCATCGTCAAAGGTTGTCTGGAGTTCTCCTCGTTCCCACTGTTGCGGCGCACGCGGCATTCGAGCGTGTTAATCCCGTCGAGAAGCCGCCGATGAGGTAAATAAAAGTCGACGAGTTTAGCTTCAGTCCCCTCTTCAACATTATGGGAGGCTACGGGAGCGTCTTCACCGTTAAGAATAAGAAAAATAACGTCCCTGGCTTCTTTCCCGGGGTACGGATCCAGAGTGATATTCAGGCCGCCCGGCTTGTCGTCGTAGATGCTTATCGGAATCCCGCACATCACCGAGGAGCCTTCCACCGGCATTGTCGATTCCGGGGCGAAGGGAGGGTCGATCGACAATATTGAGTTGTCAGCGGCGTTAATCTCCACGAGTGAAGAGTCGATAAAAAAACATTCGGCAGTTGGCGAAAGCAACGGTTCATCACTGCCTTGCACCAGCCCCCAAGTCACGCTGCACCATCCCCCTGCCAGGCTTTGCACCTCGGCAGGGGGTATGGAAAACACCAGCGTCGGTGCGGTCCCGACCGTCTGCATCCAGGTCGACATTTGGGGCGTGTCAACGGCCGGCTCCGCCCACCAGTTGAGCTGAACGGTTTGCCCCACAGTCAGCTTATTGGCCGCTACATCGATTTCCACCTTAATGTCATCGCGCCTTGATTCGCTGAGGTCAATGGCGTTGTCCTGATTCAGGCCGATGATCCGCGGCGCCCGCCACGCGTTGACCTCTCCCATGATTGTCATGGGGCGGGAGAGGGTGAGACGACAGGCGAGGGAATGATCGGACGCGGGGTTACCGACTTCATCCCAGAGTTTGTAAAAAAGCAGGACGGTGCAGCTGCCGAGTTTGGCAATCATGTCTTGCTTCAGCGTAAAAACGACACCGTGACCAACTTCACTCTGCTCTACTGTGCGCGGCAGGCTGTAATTGCCGAATTGAAGGTGCAGCGACTGCCCGACGCGCATGCCTGGCCACGGCAGGACGGTGGCGATGATGTCCTGGGTGCCGTCGATTTCTGTTGTATAAACTTGCGGCGCAAGCAACAGATGATGGCCGGGGAGTTCCGGCTTGGGATCGTTGCCGCCGGGCAATCGCTTCCAGGCCAGCATTTTCAGGTGGGCCGACTCTGCTCCATTGAGGCGGTAGAACAACTCGCTAAACCCTTCCGGCACCCATTTCGCGTCGATAAATCGATCGAAGGAGCTGTTGCCGTCATGATCTTTCGGCACGCTGAACGACAGCACCGGACTAGTGTTGCCGGAGAAAAACACATCGATCTTGTCATCTGGCCACACGTCCGTGGGCGGGATGACGATCGCCAGCCCGGTCGGATTGCCTAGCACCAATTCCCGGTTAACGCCAAGGTCGGCGCCATAGAGGGTGCTGATGACCTCGGAGCTGATAGCGCCGGGTATATCAATCAGGCTATCGGTAACTGATGCGGCGGCAACGCCAGCCACGAATGGGGAAACTGTGCTCATGATTTGTTCTCCGGAGGTGCCCGCTGTCTAGGGGGGGCACAACAGGGATTTATTCAATACCCGGGGAGAATGTTTGCCTACTGTCAGAACTGACAGGTCAGAACCCCTATCGGATGAACGGTACGATGAAACACACACAGTTGCTGCCTAGGACCGCTCGGCAATTCTCATCAACTGTCACGCAACTGTGGCGGCGCGCTTGAACAAACTTCATCGGCTCCTCGCATTGGGCGCAGATGATCCGGTGGCTGAACACAACCTTCTATAAGACCCGAATCCAATGCGGGAGCAGGGTTTTTGGTTGGGGTTCACGCCCACTGAATGGTTACTTCGTCAGTGGGCATGTTTCATTCCGGTGGTGTCAGAGATTCTGGAAGTGCAGCAAGGCTAACGGCCTGCCGATTTCACCACGCCAGACAGGGTCGACCGGCGCACCGGTTTGCGCCTGCTTTTGTTGCCATTGCAGGCCGAGCTGGCGTTGTTGCGCTGTTTTGAGATGAGCTTTGACGAACTCGTCGAAGCGCGGTTGGGGCTTGTTGTAGTGAAAATGGGCATACCACAGGGGTTGTGTCGGAGTTTGCGTCAGGTTGAGCACTTCGTATTCCTGCAGGAAGTCCCTGCGCCCGTCCTTCAGGCGTGCGAGTTCCGTCAATTCACCGCTCTTGCGAATCTGCACCGCACCCTGTTTGAGCAGATAGTCCAGGTACCCTTCTGTGGGCGTCTGGCTGATGAGGGAGTGCCGGATGCGCAAGTCTTGTCCCTTGCGCGTCAGTTCGGCAGCCTTTTCGCGCAGTTGCCCGATGAGAGGGGCCTGGGGGTCGAGGCGTTCGATCTGGCTGGCGCGCAGGCGAAGCTCGGTGGCTTCAGTGAGCATCATGTGTTCAAGGTCGACGGGCAGCATTTTTTGCCTGGCGTAGGCTTCGACCTTGTCCTGGTACGCCGCCTGGGTGTTCAGGCGACTCCTTGCCTCCGCCAACAAAGGCCTGACATCCGTGGGAGCATGCTGTTGGCTGATCCGCAGGGGATTGTCCTGCAGACGGTATTTGCCGTGTAACCCTGGCAACCAGTTTTCGGTATAGCCATCGATGCCCTTGAGCGTGAATCGATCCTGGCCGCTGATCACGTCACCGATCAACAATTGACCTTGCTCGGTTTCAAAGATCTTTTTCACGATAGGCCCGGCCGGCCGTGGCACAGATGTTTGCCTGATGGCCTGGCGAGCTCGTTCGGCGGTTTTTTCTATGCCGTCCAGGAGCAGCGGGACATAGGTGAGATCGAAATGTTGAGGATAGCTGGCCGTCCATGCCGTCAGCTCCTTGCGAAATTGATCGTAGGCCGCGAGACAGTCTTCAAGAATCCTGGTGCGTTCCGCGGGGCGGGCGTTCACTTGGTGCAGACTGTGTTGGGTCGCCAGGACCCGATCGATCCTGGCCCGTGCGTCAGCCATCTGGTTTTGCAGATAGAACCAGGAGACATCATTAACCGCATCAAACCGACTGACGACTTGCAAGTATTGACCTGTTTTCAGGTACTGCCGGTTCTCCGGCAGCAATGCGGCTGCCATTTTGTTTTTTTCTGTCGCTACGATTTTTCGTTGAGCGTCATTGGTGATGCGTTTGCTCCATTCATCAATCTGTGCGCTGGTCGCGTCGATCAATTCGAGCTCCTTGACCATCCCTACCCGTGCATTTTTGCGCTGTTGCAGAAGGCTCAACAGGGGCTTTAAGTCTGTGTTGGGCAGAACATCCGACTGGTTTGCAAAATCTTCGAGTTCCTCCAGATGCTTAGCGATGCGCCTGGCGCCAAACCTCAACCGGTGCAATGAGCGGTCCACTATCACCCAGGCCATTCGGCTTTTTACGTCGTTAATATCTGCCCGCTTGTTGCCATGGCTCAACGGCAACAGTTCTTCGAGCTCCAGGTAACCGGTTTTGGCCAGTTCTATTTCTTTCAGGCATGCGGCGTCCAGATGCTTGATTTGTGCCATGTGGGTTTGAGGTGGGCTGCTTTTGTAGCGCTCCAGCGCCTCATTTGTGCGCTTGCTCAGGGTGCTGAGTTGCTCGATCCTGGCATCGGTGCTGGCTGTCAGTGCTTGTTGGCGCCGAAAAACCCGATCGACCCACCAACGCGGCAATCGCTCGCGGATGACCGTCGGCCAGATCGGATCAAGCCTGTTGGCCAGGTAACTTTGTACCCCACCCCCTCCCGCCAGGCCGCCATTGAAGGCAGTCCCGTAAACGGCGAAGTGAGTGTTCCATTGCCCGCTGGCATCGAGGGCTACGGGTTGTTTATAGCTTTTGAGCTCAGTCCCGCTCAGCCGCCAGGCCCCATCATGCAATTCAACCTTGTAGATGATTCCGTACCTGACAATGAAGTCACCGTCGGCGTGTCGATAGACATTGCGATAAACGCCGTCCGTACCGGGTTGAAGGCCCGCCAGGGAAACTGGTTTTTCGTAGTGATAGCCAGCGAATCGGGCTGCGATATGCCGGGCCTCTCGTGCAGATATCAGCGGTGTGGACGAAGCGTCAGTGCCTCTGAACATCCTGCTCAACTGGCGATGAAACGTTCGTGTGCGGAGCGCGCTGAGCCGCAAGCTGAAGCCCGAAAGAAAGTCCATGCCTGCATCGATCAACGCCTGCAAAACCATGGTTATTTCAGCCATGCCTTGCACGTGATTACCTTTGCGAAAGGCCGCGACGGCTTGATTGGCGCTGTTCCAGGCATCATAGAGGCCGACACCGGTACCGATGATGGGCAAGACGCCAATGGCCATTTTCAAATAGGTGAACACCTTCTCGCCCTTGACCGCGTATTGCTCCAGAAAGAGTTCGCTGTTGGAGCGCGAGGTGTTGCGATGAGCCAGGATCAGGCGGCCCATCTCGGCATGCAGTAGATGGGCTGGCAATGAAGTGCTTTTGGGCCACGGGCGCCCGACACCGATGATCCCATCGAAGTTTTTCAGCAAGGCCTGCGTGATGCGGCCCAAGTGATTTGCCTTTAGGCCATCAAGGGCGCGCTCTGCCAGATAGTTGGCCATTTCACTGCCAAGGCACAGATCGAACAACGCCTTTCGGGCTTGCTCCAGACTGTTGTATCGGCGCAGGAACACGCCGTCAGGGGTGTCGGGCAGGTACAGCAGCGTAAGACCGCTGGTTTTCTCCTCAATGAAGGTAATGCCCGACAGGGTGGTTGACTTGTAGTCCGTATCTTTGCCACCCGCGCTCAGGAAGGCGGGCAGCAGTACGATCTGCTGGCCATTGACGGACCAGTCCTGCGCCGTCGCAGCCTCAATCGCGACGTTGAGGATTTGCCACTCGGTGGCGTTGATTGCACCTCGCAGGAGGGCAAAGCGTCCCTGAATGGCGAGTTGCAAGCGGTAGGGTTCGAGCAGGCATTCGTGGTGGTATTCACGTTCGAACGCCGATGCTGTCGCCGGTCCGCTGTAGGTGCTGCGTATCAGCGCTTCGTAGTGCTGCGCCAGATCGAGTTCCGGCACGAGGGCGCACAGGTACGACTGCGTGATGCCTTTGACCAGCGCATCGCGCTCGGTATCGGAGCTGGCGGTGACTTCGACACGCATGAAGCTCAAGCGCTGCTTGATGCTGTCGTCGATGTTCAGCAGCGCCAGTTCATGGATCGACAGTTTGCTGCGGCTTTGGCTGGCGACCCATACGGTTTTGGTCGGCGTTCCCGGTGCGCCTGGGGCCTCGGTGAAGTGTTGTTCGGATGTCACTGCATCAGGCAGGTCCAATTGCACGGCGAAGCTGTGCTGGAGTGAGAAATCCTTGCGCAGCCGGGCGTCGATGCGTTTGGCGGCGAAGTCACTGACCAGGGGCAAAGTGAGCTCGTGTAACGCGTGGGCGCGTTGCAAGGCTGGCACATAGCGTTCAATCAATGCATTGAGCTGCAAGCGTTCATCCAGTGACGCCTGGGTGAGCCATTGGGGGAACTGGCGGGTCAATCGTGCGCTCAGGTTTTGCTCGACGATTTGTGCGAAAGCGAGGTCGCGGTTCTGGTGGCTGGGCACCTGCAGGGCGGTGAGCGTCTGCTCGCGTAACTGTCCCAGTGCGTTCGCGTGTTGTGCGGGTTGGGAACCGATAGGGTATTGCTGGCGGATCTCGGCTGCGCGGCGTTCGAAGGTCGCGACTTGTTGATGCAAGCTGTACTCGAAAGGGTCGGTGTCGATCGGAGTCAGTTGCAACGCCGCGTGCCCGTCGGCGGCATGCAGTTTAAACAGGGAACGCTCCATTTGCCGGCGATTGGCGAACCGTTGCAAGCCCCCGCCAGCACCGGTGCAGTAGAGCAACAGGCTTTGCGTTGAGGACGGGTCTTGCAGCGTCGCGGTGAAGGCGAAAACCAGCAGCCCCTCCAGCTCCTGGCGCCGCGAAACGGTTTCAATGTCGCCGGTTTCGCTGACCGATAAGGTCACGAAGGCAGCGGCGCTCTGATCGGAGCGATCGGCGCTGGCAGGCGTTTTCAACACGGCTTCAAGCAGGCGGTGTTCTGCGGTATCGATCTGCTCCAGCTTGAGTTGGATGTTGGCCTCGGCTTGCAGGGCCTTGAGTCTCGCCTGATAGAGTGCGGTGTATTGAATGTTGATGGTCGACGTATCGAAAACGCGCTCGCGCTCCAGCAGGGCGGATGCCGCTGTCATGGCGGCCTGCTCGGCCTCGTCCAGGGATGCAAACAGGGCCTTGAGCGCTGTCACCTGGGGATTGTCGAACGTCTCCTGATCGTGTTTTTTCAGCATGTTTTCGATGGCGCTGTATTGCTGCCTGAGTGCAGCCTTGCGCACGATTAAAGAGAATTCGGGCCCGGGATTACCGAGCGGGAAGGACGGGGCGAGCGCCTGATCGTCCTGCTCGTGTACCGGTGCGGGGAGGTCCGGCGCTTCGCTAAAGCCTCCTTTTGCGCGGCGTTGCGCGTCGACTTGATCGACAGCGAGCAGTGCATAGGCCGCCTGTTCGGCAATGTCGTCGCCCAGGCCGGTGCATGCGCTTTCCAGTTGAATGGCATGCAAACGCTCCAGTAATTGGGCTGCACCGACCTCCAGCGGGGCACTCGGGTTGTTGTAGTCGACGACGCTGTGACCGTCAGTCGTGACACTCCAGGGGATTTCGTGTTGATGCCTGATCAGCCAGCTGTCCAGCTCGCTGCGCTGACTGAAGTGCAACAGCGCTGGCCGGTGGGTGGGCAAATACAGCAACTGCTCGGTGGATTGTCCCCCGTAAAGGCTGATGCCCAGTACACCAGGAAGTTTGGCGAAACGATTGTCACGGCGTTGCAGGGCCAACTGTTCGGCGATGACTCGCTGGCCTGCCACTTCGGATTTTCCGTCGACAGGATCGAGGATCGCCAGCAGCGGCTTTAACTGCTCGGCACTTAACGCACCCTCGGCGAGGGCCAGTTGGCCTGCCGCGTCAACGTGTGTGCGGTACAACCGGGCGGCCAGGTGTCGTCTGGATAATGGAGAGCCGTTGGCCCGGCCGTTCCAGTACGTGTTCCAGCCGTCGGTCAGGCACTGCTTCAGGCCCAGGGCCTTGAGTTGTTTGAGCAGCTCGCCGGCAGAGGTGGCGAAGTGTCGATGGCTGCGATCGATCCCCGTCACCCGACAGGTGGGGATACGCCGCGGGTCCAGATCCGGTTGTTGCAGCAGGAAGGCGCAGGCTTCTGTCAGGCTGCAACGGCGCGAAGAGCGCTCGGCGGTGGCCGGAAAAAACAGGCCGACCCGCTCGCCATCCAGATCCAGTTGCTGCTTGAGCGTTTGCGTCAACAGGCTGTGAACGCTGGGGGAGGTCGCCATGAGCTTGAGCATTTGCTGCTGGCAGTCTCGCCAGCGCTGCGAGGCCTGGAGGAATAAATGTTCATTCTGCATCGCCGGGACGGTGGCGAGTGCGAGGCCAAAATCGCTGAGGGTGCTTGGGTCAGTGTCGTGATGTTGTTCGAGCATGGTTTGCCTGGCTTCAAAGTTGACGGTTGGCAGGCATTGAATGCGAAAGGGGCTCGGGCGGTGGTGGTACATAGTTATCGCATTGACCGTTCAGCGATCTTCATCAAACTGTCACGTAACTGTGGCAGCGCGCTTGAACAAACTTCATCAGACTCGCGCTCTACTGGAGTCCTGCGTTTCGGTGTTTTCCATGCGTGTTTTGTTTTTCCTGGCCGCGCTGTTGTTCGGCCTGCCGTCCTTGGCGGCGTCTCGTTGCGATATCAATGTCCCGACCGAACAGGTCGATCTGGCACACGTGAGCCTGGCGTACCAGAGCATCGGCCGTGCCTCGGACCCTGCGTTGTTGCTGGTGATGGGCCTGGGCGGGCAGTTGATTCACTGGCCGGATGAGGTGGTGGTCGCGCTGTGTCAGCAGGGTTTTCGGGTGATTCGCTATGACAATCGCGATGTCGGGCTCTCGACCTGGCGGCAAGCCCCCGCCGACGCCAACCTGACCTTCGAGGTCCTGCGCTACAAACTCGGTTTGCCAGTGTCGGCGCCGTACACCCTGACCGATATGGCTGACGATGCTTTTGGCTTGATGGATGCGTTGCACGTCGAGCAATTCCACGTGCTGGGCGCGAGCATGGGCGGGATGATCGCCCAGCACATGGCAGCGATGGCGCCGCAACGGGTCGAGAGCCTGACCCTGATCATGACCAGTTCCGGGGCCGAAGGCCTGCCGGCGCCGAGTGCGGCGTTGGTGCAATTGTTGTCGCGTCGTGAGGCGCCCAATCGCGAAGTGGCGCTGGAGCAACAGGCCGATTTGCTGGCGGCGCTGGGCAGCCCGACGGTGAGCGATGATCGGCAGGCATTGCTGCATCAGGCAGCGCAATCCTATGACCGGGCATTCAACCCCGAGGGCGTGAAGCGCCAGATCATGGCGATCCTCGCCGAACGCAGTCGTGTGGCGCTGCTCAATCAACTGCGCGTACCGACGCTGGTGGTTCACGGCACTGCTGATCCGTTGCTGCCGGTCATGCACGGCGTGCACCTGGCGGCGCATATCCGCGGCAGTCAGCTGACGCTGATTCCAGGGCTGGCGCATCGATTCCAGGACGCGTTCAAGGCGCCGTTACTGGCGGCGGTGTTGCCGTATTTGCAGGCCCACCGCGAAGATTCCTCGCATTGGGCGCAGATTGATCCGGTGGCTGAACCCAACCTTCTGTAACAATCTGAATCCACTGTGAAGAGGGAGTGTCAGTCGGCATTAATGTTGACTGAAAAACCGCCTTCGCGAGCAGGGGGGGAAAGAACGTCAGGCTTGGAGGCGAACCCAGACAGTGACCAACACCGTAGCCGCCATCAACCAAGCCACCGCCGCCACCGCGAGTGAAGCCTCCAGCCGCATCCGGTCCACCATCACGTACAACGTCGCCAGGTAGATGAAGTAAGGAATGATCGACCACATCCCAAACACGATGGTGGTCTTCAAATCCTCCAGCGAACGCCCCTTGCCGACGATGTAATGCGCAATCAGCGCAAAGGTCGGAAACAGCGGCACCAATCCGGCGATGTAATAGTTTTTGGTCTTGGCCAGTGCGGCGAGGATCACCACCACGGCCGCGCCCAGGGTTGCCTTGAGGATCAGGTCCATCAGTGGCTCAGTCCGTACTTCTTCACTTTGTCGAACAGCGTGGTCTTGGCCATCCCCAGTTCCAGGCTGGCCTGGGTCAGGTTGCCGCCACTGCGCTGCAAAGCGTCGCTCAGCAGGTTGCGTTCAAACGCTTCTACCGCTTCGGCGAAGGCCAGGCCCTGATTGCTGCCGCTGGCGCCGGATTTCTTGAAGGCCGGCAGGCCGAGGGCAAAGCGCTCGGCGACGTTGCGCAGTTCGCGCACGTTGCCCGGCCAGTCGTGGCTCATCAGGTTCGACAGGGTTTGGTTGTCCAGGTCCGGCACGGCACGGTCGAAGCGCAGGGACGACTGCTGCAGAAAGTGTTCGAACAATTGCAGGATGTCTTCACGACGTTCGCGCAGCGGTGGCAATTCGAGGGTCACCACGTTCAAGCGGTAATACAGGTCGCTGCGAAACTCCCCAGCCTTGCTCGACTCATCCAGATCAGACTTGGTCGCCGCGATCACCCGGCAATCCACCGCCACGCTCTGGTTCGAGCCGAGGCGTTCCAGGGTGCGTTCCTGCAACACCCGCAGCAGTTTGATTTGCAGCGGTAGCGGCATGCTTTCCACTTCATCGAGGAACAGCGTGCCGCCGTCGGCGTGTTCGATTTTGCCGATCCGCCGCTTGCCGGCGCCGGTGAAGGCGTTGGCCTCATGGCCGAAGATTTCGCTTTCGAACAGGTTCTCCGGCAGGCCACCGCAGTTCAGCGCGACGAACTGCTTGGTGTGCCGCCGACTGAAGTCGTGCAGGCAACGCGCAACCAATTCTTTACCGGTGCCGGTCTCGCCTTCGATCAGCACGTTGGCCGATGTATCGGCAACGTTGGCGATCAACTCCCGCAGGTTCTGCATGGCGGGCGAGCGGCCGATGATCCGGCCTTCGAGGGAATCCCGTTCCGCCAGTTGCCGACGCAACGATGAGACTTCCCGCGCCAGGCTGCGTTGCTCCAGCGCACGGCGCGCCACGTCGACCAGACGTTCGGGGGAGAAAGGTTTCTCCATGAAGTCATAGGCGCCTTTTTGCATCGCACCGACAGCCATGGAAATGTCGCCATGACCGGTAATCAGTACCACCGGCAGGCTGCGGTCGCGGGCCTTGAGGCGGGTCAGCAACTCCAGGCCATCGATGCCCGGCAGGCGGATGTCACTGATGACGATGCCGGCGAAGTTGTCGCCGACCCGCTCCAGCGCTTCTTCGGCGCTGCCGACACCCACGCAGGGAATGTCTTCCAGGGTCAGCGCCTGTTGGCAGCCGAGCAGCACATGGGGGTCGTCTTCGACGATCAGCACACTAAGGTCGTTGTTCATATTGGCTCGGCGTGAGTGGGGCTTACCAACGGTAAACTGAGGACGAAAGTGGTACCACCGCTGGCCGGGTGCTCGACACCCAAGTGCCCGCCGGTGGCGGCGGCCAGGCTGGCGGAAAGGGTCAGGCCAAGGCCCAGGCCCTGTTCGCCGGGTTTGGTGGTGAAAAACGGTTCGAACAAATGCTTGCGCGCTTCGGCGTCGATGCCGTGGCCATTGTCGCGTACACGAAGGCGATATTTGCCATCGAACTCTTCGCCTTCGAGCCACAGTTCGGGCAGCGGTTGTACCTGCATGGCGTCAATGGCGTTGCCGATCAGGTTGACCAGAATCTGCTCCAGGCGGGTCTGGTCGATCTGCACCTGCAGATCGGCGAAGTCTCGGTGCAGTTGCAGATGCGCGCTTTCCACGCGACCGCCGAGCAGCTGCAAGGCTGCATCCACCGCTTTACCGAGACTGGCCTGACCTTTGTCGTCGCCGCGGCGAGCGAACGAGCGCAGGCTGGCGGTGATCCGGCCCATGCGGTCGATCAGTTCGTTGATGGTCTTGAGGTTGGTGCTGGCAACGTCCAGTTGACCGCGCTCCAGAAACCGCACGGTATTGCCGGACAAGGTTCGCAGCGCGGCCAGCGGCTGGTTCAATTCGTGGGCGATGCTGGTGGACATCTGGCCGATGGCCGCGAGTTTACCGGCCTGCACCAGTTCATCCTGGGCACGGCGTAGCGTCTCTTCAGCCACCCGTCGTTCACGAATCTGGCCCTTGAGCCGTTCGTTGCTGGCGCGCAGGTCGGTGGTACGTTCGGTAATCCGACGCTCCAGTTGATTGTTGGCTTCCTGCAAGGCTTCCCGGGCGGCGAGACGCGTGGCAATGACCTTGCGCCGCTCGTTCCAGGCGATCAGCAGGAACGCCACCAGGGCAAACGCCACCGCCACCAGAATCCCCTGATTGATCGCTTCGCGGCGCAAATCCTGCAGCGGTGTCAGCAGGGTAAAGTTCCATGGCGTGTCGCTCAGCGGACGGGTTTGCGAAAGGTAGCTGATGTCCTCTTCGTCTGATTCCACTTCGCTGTTGGCGGGGAAGGTCAGTTTTTCCTCGCCTTCGGCCAGTTGTTCACGGGCCAGCGGTTGCAATTCATTCAGTGGGAACCAGTAGTACTGAAGGCTGCGGGCGAGTTTTTCCTTGGTTTCGTCGCTCAGCGGCACAACCGATTTCAGGCGCCGAGCCGGATCGCTGGAAAGAATGATGATGCCGTTTTCATCGCTGACAAAAGCTTCGAGTCGCGCGCGCTGCCAGCGTTCTTCCATGGCTTCGAGGCGGACCTTGACCACCGCGACGCCAATGATCTTGCCGTGTTCTTCCAGGCCATGGGCCAGGTAATAACCGGGCTCGCCGTTGGTGCTGCCGATGCCATAGAAGCGCCCCGGCTGACCGCGCACGGCATTCTGGAAATAGGCGCGGAAGGACAGGTCTTCGCCCAGGTAACTGTCGACATCGCGCCAGTTGCTGGTGGCCATGACACGGCCAGTAGTGTCCATCACGTAGATAGCCCGACTGCGGCTGCGCCGGTTCAGGCCTTCGAGGTATTCATTGACCGTCTGTCGGTGTTCCGGCGACGGGTCGGCCAACAGCTTTGAAACGCTGGACTCGAGTTCCAGCAGGCTGGGCAGGTAGGTGTACTTGCTGATCTCGCTCTCGACGGCGCGGGCGTGCAATTCCAGCTGACGCTGGCCGTTCTCGCTGAGGCTGCGAATCCCGTAGTGCTCACTGACCCAGAAGCCGAGGTAACCCAACCCGATCATCAGGGCGATGACCAGCGGCGGCAGGAACAAGTGGCGAATCAGACGGGGTTTCACGGCAAGTGATGGCGGCGCGGCGCGATAGAGATTTGGGTCGCATTTCATCACAGATGCCTTGGGTCAACCAGTGTGGCAATGGGCTTGCGTCCTGGTTTGGTCGAGCGCAGAACCTGTGGCGAGGGAGCTTGCTCCCGATCGGCTGCGAAGCAGTCGCAAACCCAGCCAACACGGTATGTCAGACACAACGTGCTGGTCGATGTTGTGGGTCGCTACGCAACCCAGCGGGAGCAAGCTCCCTCGCCACAGAGTTCGGTGTGGTGCTTAGTGCTGCAGAATCTTGGCGAGGAAATGCTGCGTACGCTCGGCGCGGGCGTTGATGTCGCCGAAGAACTCCTCTTTCTTGCAGTCTTCGATGATTTTGCCTTGGTCCATGAAGATCACCCGATCCGCCACTTTACGGGCGAAGCCCATTTCGTGGGTCACGCACATCATGGTCATGCCTTCGTGGGCCAGTTGCACCATCACATCGAGTACTTCGTTGACCATTTCCGGGTCCAGCGCCGACGTCGGTTCGTCGAACAGCATGACGATCGGGTCCATCGCCAGCGCACGAGCAATCGCCACACGCTGTTGCTGGCCACCGGAAAGCTGGCCCGGGTGTTTGTGCGCATGGGCAGACAGCCCTACGCGCTCAAGCAGTTGCAGGCCTTTCTTGGTGGCTTCTTCCTTGCTGCGGCCCAACACCTTGATCTGCGCGATGGTCAGGTTTTCGGTGATGGTCAGGTGCGGGAACAGTTCGAAATGCTGGAACACCATGCCAACGCGCGAACGCAGTTTCGGCAGGTCGGTCTTCGGGTCGGCGATGGATGTGCCATCGACCACCACGTCGCCTTTCTGGAACGGTTCCAGGGCATTGACGCATTTGATCAGGGTGGATTTGCCGGAACCGGACGGCCCGCACACCACAATCACTTCGCCTTTTTTGACCTCGGTGCTGCAGTCAGTCAGTACCTGGAAGTCGCCATACCACTTGTTGACATTCTTGATAGAGATCATACGGCAAACCTTTTTTGCAGACGCTTGACCAGCAGCGAGGCGGCAAAGCTGATTGTGAAGTACGTGAGACCTGCAAAGATCAGGAACTCGTTGGAGCGACCGATGATGTCGCCACTGGCACGCGAGGCATTGAGGAAATCCACCAGGCCAACCGCGTAGACCAGGGAGGTGTCCTGGAACAGGATGATGCTCTGTTGCAGCAACAGCGGGGTCATCTTGCGGAACGCTTGCGGCAGGATGATCAGCCGCATCATCTGGCCATACGTCATGCCCAGGGCTTGGGCAGCACCCATCTGACCCTTGGAAATCGACTGGACACCGGCCCGGACGATTTCGCAGAAGTACGCCGCTTCGAACATCATGAATGCCACGATGCAGGAGGCGAAGGCGCCGATCGGGGTGTCTTCGCCGGTGATCCAGCGCAGTACGAACGGCACCGCCAGGTAGAACCAGGTGATCACCAGCAGCAGTGGAATCGAACGGAAATAGTTAACGTAGGCGCCGGCAATGTTCGACAGCAGCTTGCTGTGCGACAGGCGCATCAGCGCCAGGATCGTGCCAAGGATGATCCCGCCGACGACGCCCAGCGCCATCAGTTGCAGGGTCATGACCATGCCGTTCCACAAACCCGGCAGGGACGGGATGATGCCCGAGAAGTCGAATTCCATCATTTACCCCCTACGGAGATCAGGCCCGGTACGGCGACTTTCTTCTCGACCATGCGCATCAGCAGCATCAGGCCCATGTTCAGGGTGAAGTAGATCAGCGTTGCCAGGGTGAAGGCTTCGAACAGGTTGGCGGAGAACTCGGCAGTCTGTTTGGTCTGCGCGAGCAACTCCATCAGGCCGATCAGCGACGCCACGGAAGAGTTCTTGAACACGTTCAGGAATTCGGAGGTGAGCGGCGGAATGATGATCCGGTAAGCCTGGGGCAGCAGCACGTTCCAGTAGATTTGCGGCAGCTTGAAACCCATGGCGCGAGCGGCGGATTCCTGGCCGCGCGGCAGCGCCTGGATACCGGTGCGCACTTGTTCGCAAACACGAGCGGCGGTGAACAAGCCCAGGCAGACGACGACGCTGAGGTAAGCCGAGGTGGTCGGGTTCAGGTCCTGCTTGTACCAGTCTTGCAGGTTCTGAGGCAGCAGATCGGGCACCAGGAAGTACCAGATGAACAGCTGAACCAGCAGCGGCACGTTACGGAAGAGTTCGACGTAGCAGGTCGCGATGCCCGATACGATGCGGTTAGGCACGGTGCGCATGACGCCCAGAATCGAGCCCAGCAGCAGGGCGATGATCCAGGCCACGACGGCGATGGCAATGGTCCAGCCCAAACCGGCAACGTACCAGTCGAGATACGTCTCGCTGCCCACGCCGGTGGACTTGAAGAACACGCCCCAGTCCCAGTTGTAATTCATTAGGGTCTCCCCTCAGATCGATCGATGTACAAGTGCCCGCCTGGGGAAGCTCCGTTCCCGCCCTGATCGTGAAGATCAGGCACACACGAGCGGCTCGACAGCCACCGGTTCGAGTGTTTCCAAAAATGCCAGCAGGGAGTGACTATCCCCCGAAAAGGCAGAGGCCCTTTCAGGAGATAAGGTTAGTCAGAAATCAGGATTTCTTTTCGTCAGCCGCTTTATCGGTCGGATTGGCGATCAGGGCCTTGAGCTCGTCGCTCATCGGGAACATCAGGTTCAGGTTTTTTGGCGGGATTGGCTGCATGAACCATTTTTCGTAGATCTTGTTGATCTCGCCGGACTTGTAGGTCGCGATGATTGCGTCATCCACGGCTTTCTTGAACGGTGCGTCGCCCTTGCGGACCATGCAACCGTAGATTTCGTAGGACTGTGCAGTACCGGTCACGGACCAGTCGGTTGGCTTCTTGGCCTTGGCCATTTCACCGGCCAGCAAGGCGTCATCCATCATGAAAGCTACGGCACGGCCGCTTTCGAGCATGTTGAACGACTCGCCGTGGTCTTTGGCGGAGATGACGTTCATGCCCATTTGCTTGTCGGCGTTCATCGACTTGAGGATGCGCTCGGACGTGGTGCCAGCGGTGGTCACGACGTTCTTGCCTTTCAGGTCCGGGAAGTCTTTGTAAGGCGAGTCTTTCTTGGCCAGCAGCTTGGTGCCGATTTCGAAGATGCCGACCGAGAAGTCAACTTGCTGCTGACGTTCGACGTTGTTGGTGGTGGAACCGCACTCGACGTCCACGGTGCCGTTCTGCACCAGCGGGATACGGGTTTGCGAAGTCACCAGGTTGTACTTGACCTGGAGGTTCGGCATGTCCAGGTCTTTTTTGATGGCTTCCACGATTTTCAGCTGGATATCGTGGGAGTAGCCAACCGGTTTGCCGGAAGCGTCCGCGATGTAGGAAAACGGAATGGAAGCGTCACGATGCCCGAGGGTGATAACGCCGGACTCTTTGATCTTCTTCAGGGTGCCGGTGAGTTCGGCGGCGAAAACTGGAGTGCTGATCAGAGCGGCAGCAATGGCTGCGCCCAGGAGATGGGGAACGATGCGCATCAAATTTTCCTCGACATTGTTTTTATATGGAGCCAGTTCATCGGCCCTTTTTTGTGCTTCGAATGCTTGCCGGCTCCTGAAGGGGTGGCGCAGCGGTCATTCGTCCAAGAGTGTAGAGCATGACTCGTGCCAGGCCAGGTCGAATAGATCAATCTATTGATTTATAAGGGGATTAAATATTTGTGGCGAGGGTTTTGATGGTGGGGGAATCCGGTTAACCGAATCGACCGACGGGTCGCGTTCGGAAAACCGAATGCAATCTCTCGTCTTACACCTATCCCTCGTGGGAGCGAGCCTGCTCGCGATGAGGCCGGCACATTCAACATTGATGTTGCCTGACACTCCGCTATCCTCGGAACGCCGCCCGGAGCCGGCGTAGCGCTTGGCAGAATGCAAAAAGCCCCTGAATCGTGAGATTCAGGGGCTTTCGTTTAAGCGGATCAGGGATCAGGCCGCTTCGATCTTGCTGCGGTTCTGCTCGACCTTGCTCATATAATCCGCCAGTTTCTGCTGTTCCTCCGGCGTGGTGAACAAGCCCAGCTTGCTGCGGCGCCACAGGATGTCGTGCGCGGTGGTCGCCCATTCTTCGCTGCACAGGTAATCGACTTCACGGGTGTAGAGCCCGCCGCCGATGTGTTCGCCCATATCGCCGAGGTTTTGCACGCCTTCGAGCATGCGCCAGGTGCGGCTGCCATAGGTGGTGGCCCAGCGGCGGGCGATTTCGGTCGGCACCCAGTCGAACTTGTCACGGATCAAGGCGCACAAGGCTTGCGGGGTGGTCATGTCTTCGCCGCCCGGCAGGGTAGCGCTGGCGGTCCAGCTCGGCTTGATGTCCTTGAAGTACGGAGCCAGTTGCGCCAGCGCCGACTCGGCCAGTTTGCGGTAGGTGGTCAGCTTGCCGCCGAACACCGACAACAGCGGCGCTTCTTCGCCGGTGCCCGACAGTGCCAGGGTGTAGTCGCGGGTGACGGCCGACGGGTTATCGGATTCGTCGTTACACAGCGGGCGAACGCCGGAATAGCTGTGCAGGATGTCGTCGCGGCTGATGCGTTTCTTGAAATGGGAGTTGACCACTTTCAATAGGTAATCGGTTTCACCTTCGGTGATCGCCACTGCAGCCGGATCGCCGGTGTACTCGCGGTCGGTGGTGCCAATCAGGGTGAAGTGGTTCAGGTACGGAATGGTGAACACGATACGCTGGTCTTCGTTTTGCAGAATGTGCGCGTGTTCGCCTTCGTACAGTTTCGGCACGATCAGGTGGCTGCCCTGGATCAGGCGGATGCCGTACGGCGATTCCATCTTCAGGTCGTCACGAATGAACTTGGCGACCCACGGGCCGGCGGCGTTTACCAGGGCCTTGGCGCGAATCGAAAACAGACTGCCATCGGCGCGTTCCAGATGCAGGTGCCACATTCCCTTGGTGCGTCGGGCGCTGACACAGCGAGTCTGGGTGTGAACGTGGGCGCCTTTTTCGCGGGCGGCCATGGCGTTGAGCACCACCAGACGAGCATCGTCGACCCAGCAATCGGAGTATTCGAAGCCTTTGGTGATTTCGCTTTTCAGCGGGCTGTCCGGGCCGAACTTCAGGCTTTTCGAACCTTCGAGTTTTTCCCGTTTGCCGAGGTGGTCATAAAGGAACAGGCCGGCGCGGATCATCCAGGCCGGACGCAGGTGCGGGCGGTGCGGCAGCACGAAGCGCATCTGCTTGACGATGTGCGGAGCCTTGGCCAGCAGCACTTCGCGTTCGGCCAGGGCTTCGCGCACCAGGCGGAATTCGTAATGTTCGAGGTAACGCAAGCCACCGTGGATCAGCTTGCTGCTGGCTGAAGAGGTGTGGCTGGCCAGGTCGTCCTTTTCGCATAGAAACACCGAAAGACCGCGACCGGCGGCATCCGCTGCGATCCCCACGCCATTGATCCCGCCACCGATGACGGCGATATCGTAGATCTCAGCGAGAGGGGGCGTAGGCAAGGTAGAAGTGGGCATCGGCTAGCCTCGGGCTTTTATGATTTTCGGTATTGGAATTCGAACATTAATGTTCATTTGCGAAAATGGTAGCCCATAAAGTCGCCCACAGCCAGTTAACTTCGATTGAAAATACTGATCGAAGGGCCGTGAAAGGAAAATTTTCGAACATTTAGAGGTGGTTTTGTGGCGAGGGGGCTTGCCCCCGTTCGACTGCGCAGCAGTCGCAGAGCGGGTTGCGATGTTTAACTGAGGGTTTGGCTGTGAATGGTTTTGGGGCCGCTTCGCGGCCCAACGGGGGCAAGCCCCCTCGCCACAAGGGACCGATGTGCTTACACGACTTCTAGCCGAATCTTGTGCTGACTCAACAACTGCGCCAACGCCGGCACAGGTTGCTGATCGGTCACCAGGCAATCGATCAAACTGATCGGCCCCAGACGAATCATGGCGTTGCGCCCGAATTTGCTGGAGTCAGCCGCCAGTATCACCTTCCGGGCATTGGCGATGATCGCCTGGGACACCCGAACTTCCTGATAGTCGAAGTCCAGCAGGCTGCCGTCTTCATCGATACCGCTGATGCCGACCAAGGCGAAATCAACCTTGAACTGGTTAATGAAGTCGACACTGGCCTGACCGACCACGCCACCGTCGCGCCGCACGTTGCCGCCGGTCAGCAGGACATCGAAGTCGTCCTTGGCGCTGAGCATTGATGCCACATGCAGGTTGTTGGTGATGATTTTCAGGTGATTGTGATTGAGCAACGCCCGGGCGATGGATTCGGTGGTGGTGCCGATGTTGATGAACAGCGAGGCGTGATCCGGGATTTGAGCCGCAATGGCTTCGCCGATACGCTGCTTTTCATCGCGCATCTGATCGGCACGCATGGCGTAGGCGGTGTTTTCGACGCTGGAATCGTAGGCTGCGCCGCCGTGGTAGCGACGCAACAAATTAGCTTCCGCGAGCTGATTGATATCGCGGCGGATGGTTTGCGGTGTAACGACGAACAGCGTAGCCATTTCCTCGATGCTGACGTACCCGCGTTCGCGGACCAGTTCGAGGATTTGCTGCTGACGGGGAGGCAGATTCATGGGGCTTCCTTTGGGCTGCCGTGCAAAAATTTGCCCATGATGCCGCAGGAATCCGCTCCCTGCCAGTTACATACAGATACGAGTACTCACCTCGGCTTATTCAGCACCTTCATGCGGTTCCCAGTCGCGGGTGCGACTGACGGCTTTTTTCCAGCCGGCATAGAGTTTTTCCTTCGCGGTTTCGTCCAGGGTCGGTTCGAACTCGCGCTCGATCACTGCCTTGCCGCGCAACTCGTCCAGGCTGCCCCAGAAACCACACGCCAGACCGGCCAGGTAAGCCGCACCGAGTGCGGTGGTTTCACGCATTTGCGGACGTTCGACCTGAGTGCCGAGGATGTCGGCCTGGAACTGCATCAGGAAGTTGTTCGCGACTGCGCCGCCGTCGACACGCAGGGATTTCAAGCGTTCGCCGGAGTCCTGTTGCATGGCGTCGAGAACGTCGCGGGTCTGGTAGGCAATCGACTCCAGGGCTGCACGAATGATGTGATCCACGCGTACGCCGCGCGTCAGGCCGAACAATGCGCCGCGGGCATACGGGTCCCAGTACGGAGCGCCCAGACCGGTGAAGGCGGGCACCAGGTACACGCCGTTGCTGTCCTTGACCTTGTTGGCGAAGTATTCGGTGTCGTGGGCGTCGTTGATGATTTTCAGTTCATCACGCAGCCATTGAACAGTGGAACCACCGTTGAACACGGCACCTTCCAGCGCGTAAGCCACTTCGCCGCGCGGGCCGCAAGCGATGGTGGTCAACATGCCGTGCTTGGATTTCACCGCTTTGTCGCCGGTGTTCATCAGCAGGAAGCAGCCGGTGCCGTAGGTGTTTTTCGCCTGGCCTGGCTCGACGCACATCTGACCGAACAGGGCTGCTTGCTGGTCACCCGCGATACCGCCGATGGCGATGCCGCTTTTGGTATGGCCATAGATTTCGGACGAGGATTTAACTTCCGGCAGCATCTCGCGCGGAATATCCAGCACTTCCAGCATCTTCGCATCCCACTCAAGCGTGTGAATGTTGAAGAGCATGGTGCGCGAGGCGTTGGTGTAGTCGGTGACGTGCACCTTGCCGCCGGTAAATTTCCAGATCAGCCAGCTGTCGATGGTGCCGAACAACAGCTCGCCTTTGCGCGCACGTTCGCGGCTGCCTTCGACGTTATCGAGGATCCACTTGAGCTTGGTGCCGGAGAAGTACGGGTCGGTGACCAGGCCGGTGGTGTCGCTGATGTATTGCTCATGACCGTCGCGTTTGAGCTGCTGGCAGATCTCGGTGCTGCGGCGGCACTGCCAGACGATCGCGTTGTAGATCGGCCGGCCGGTGGTCTTGTCCCAGACCACGGTGGTTTCGCGCTGGTTGGTGATGCCGATGGCGGCAACCTGGTCGTGATGCAGACCGGCTTGTGCCAGGGCCTCGACCATCACCGCGCTTTGGGTGGCGAAGATTTCCATCGGGTCGTGTTCAACCCAGCCGGCTTGCGGGTAATGCTGTGCGAATTCGCGCTGGGCGGTGCAGACCACGTTCGCGTCGCGGTCGAAAATGATCGCGCGGGAGCTGGTCGTACCCTGATCGAGGGCAATGATGTAGTTCTTATTCTGAGTGTCGGTCATGTCGATTGCCTTGGACGAAAAAAGGGAGAGAGGTCCGGCGCGTGATCTGATGGGCAGGATCACGCGCCAACGGTATCAAGAAGTTCTTGGTTTGCCGTCAATGGCCGGTGCTGCGTCCTTTGTAGCAGGTAGGGCGCTGGGCAGATGACGGGCAATCAGCCCGCGATACGCTGCAGCACCGAGGCAGGCACCGACAATCGGTGCAAAAATCGGAATCAGGAAATACGGGATATCGCGCCCGCCGGTGAAGGAAATTTCACCCCAGCCAGCGAAGAAAGTCATCAGTTTAGGACCGAAGTCGCGCGCCGGGTTCATCGCAAAACCGGTCAGCGGCCCCATCGAGCTGCCAATCACGGCAATCAGCAGGCCGATCAGCAGCGGAGCGAGCGGACCCTTTGGCAAGCCATTGTTGTCGTCAGTCAGGGACATGATCACGCCCATCAGGATGGCGGTGATGATCACTTCGACCAGGAAGGCTTGAGCCGTGGACAAGACCGGGTTGGGGAAGGTGGAAAACACAGACGCCAATTCGAGGCTGGCCTGAGTCCCACGAACCATATGGTGAGTTTGTTCGTAATCGAAGAATAAATTGCTGTACAGCGTGTAAACCAACAACGCTCCACAGAAGGCGCCAGCGATCTGGGCGAGAATATAAAAAGGCAGTTTGCGCTTTTCGAAGTCAGCGAAAATGCTCAGGGCAATGCTGACGGCAGGATTGAGATGAGCCCCGGAAACGCCAGCGGTCAGGTAGATCGCCATGCTCACGCCGATCCCCCAGATGATGCTGATTTCCCAAAGGCCGAAGCTGGCGCCCGCGACCTTGAGCGCGGCAACACAACCTGTACCAAAAAAGATCAGCAGCGCAGTGCCCAGGAATTCGGCCATGCATTGGCTTGAGAGCGACGGTTGTTGTAAAGCAGTTGTCATTGAAAACCTCATTTTTGTTGTTGTCTGGCGCTTTTGCATCATGGTCAAAGCGCGATTTTCACCGAGGCAGGATCCCCATCCTGTTCTCGGCCTACTGCTGGGTGCTGCGATAGGAACATTCGTACAGTATTCAGATTCGAAAAAATATAGACAAGAAACGCTGCTGTCAAAGGTCGAAAGTGAACCGTCAGTCACAATCGAACTATTAGTCACATGAATGACCGCATCGTTCACGGGGCTGGCCGAAGGTGGACGAACGGCGTACTACACGGCCAAGCCTTTGAAATAGCGCCGCAATAGAGCGTTTTGTCGATCAATGTCCTAGAATCCAGCGCAGTAATTTTTCTACTGCCGCCCAGTCTGGAGCTGTCATGACCCCCGCATTGGATTTGTTGAAAAAAGTTCGTGCCGAACATCGCGTGCACAGTTACGAACATGATCCTAAGGCCGCGTCCTATGGTCTGGAGGCCGCGGAGAAGCTGGGGCTGGATCCGGCGCAGGTGTTCAAGACCTTGCTGGCGGCCAGCGAGAAAGGTGAATTGTTGGTGGCTGTGGTGCCGGTCGTCGGAAGTCTGGATTTGAAAGGCCTGGCTCATGCCGCGGGCGTGAAAAAAGTCGAAATGGCCGATCCTGCCGCGGCGCAACGATCCACCGGTTACCTGTTGGGCGGCATCAGTCCGCTGGGACAGAAAAAGCGCTTGCGCACCTTTATCGATAATTCGGCTCAGCCCTTCGCCAGCATTTTTGTCAGTGCAGGGCGACGAGGGCTGGAAGTCGAATTGGCACCCGCGGTGCTGGCCGAACATACCCAGGCGAAGTTCGCTGATATCGGCCGTGCCTGACGCGAGCTTTCAACCTGGCGCTGTATGGTGGAAATTTACGGGCTCTGTCACTGGTGTCGGGTTGTCGGCAGCTTCATGCTCCGTGGCCTGACAAAGGGAGAAGGTTATGCAGCTTGAGTTTCATCAGGTCGATGCGTTCAGTGATCGGCCGTTCAGTGGCAACCCGGCGATGGTCTATCGCTTGGATGCGTGGCTTGCCGATGAGTTGATGCAGAAGATCGCCGCCGAACACAACCTCGCCGAAACCGCTTTTGTGGTGCGCGAAGGGCAGGGCTGGCACATCCGCTGGTTTACCCCGACCACCGAAGTGCCGTTGTGTGGTCATGCGACCCTGGCCAGCGCTTACGTTCTGTTTGAAATCTATAAAGAACCGGTCGAGCGGCTGGACTTCATCTGTAAGTCCGGCCCGCTGAGTGTGAGTCGTGAGGGTGAGCGCTTGTGGCTGGATTTTCCGGCGCTGATTCCGTCGGAAGTGGGCGTGACCCTGGATGTCGAGCGCGCGCTGGGTGTGGAAGCGGTTGATGTGCTGGGGTCGAACGAGTTGTTCGTGGTGCTGGAATCCGAGCAGGCGGTGCTCGAATGTCAGCCGGACATGGCGGCGCTGGCAAAACTGCCGTGGCCGGGGGCAATTGTCACGGCCAGGGGCAGCCAGCATGATTTTGTATCCCGCTACTTCGCGCCAGCGATCGGCATCAACGAAGACCCGGTGACCGGTTCGACCCATTGCAGCCTGATCCCGTACTGGTCGAAACGTTTGGGCAAGTCGAGCCTGACGGCTTGTCAGCGCTCGGCTCGAGGCGGGGAGTTGTTCTGCCGGCTGGAAGGAGATCGGGTGAAAATCGGCGGGAATGCGACGCTCGTTGCTAGCGGAACGCTAATGCTCGGTTGATGCTGATCTTTGTAGGAGCAAAGCTCACTCGCGATGAGCGATGACGCTTTGCATCAGCAAAACCGCGGTGATGCTATCGCGAGCAAGCTTTGCTCCTACAGAGGCGGGGGGTGTCAGTGGGCGCTGCTGTAACGGCGCACCCCGGATTCGACGGCCGGAATCTGCGCCGCGATGCTGCCGTTGGCCTGAAACAGCACCAGGTGTTCAGCCGCGACACGAATGCCTACCTCTGAACCCACCTGATGATCGGCATGGCTCGGGAAAATCGATTCCAGTTGCGCGCCGGTCGGCAACTGCAAGCGATACAAAGTGGACGCACCCTGGAAAGACTTGCCGACAATCAGCGCCTTCAGCGTGCTGTCCGGTGCATAAACGATGTCGTCCGGACGCAGCAAGACATCCACCGCACCGCCAACCGGCCAGGTGTAGGCACGATTACCGCGTAACTCACCCAGCTCGGTCTGCACCGACTCGGGGCTGCTCAACTGACCGCGGATGAAATAACCCTGACCGATGAAACTGGCGACAAACGGCGTCAGCGGTTCGTGATACAGGTTGTAAGGCGTGTCCCACTGCTCCAAGCGACCTTCCTTGAAAACCCCCACATGATCACTCACCGCGAAAGCTTCTTCCTGGTCATGTGTTACCAGAATTGCACTGGTGCCACGGGCCTTGAGAATGTCGCGCACCTCATGGCTGAGCTTGCGTCGCAGCTCGCCATCAAGGTTGGAAAAGGGTTCGTCGAGCAGCAGCAATTGCGGTTCCGGTGCCAAGGCGCGGGCCAGTGCGACGCGCTGCTGTTGACCACCGGACAGCTCATGCGGGAAGCGCTTGCCGAGGTTTTTCAGGTTGACCAGTTCCAGCAACTCTTCGGTGACGCGATCCTTTTGCGGGTGCTTGCGGATCCCGAAGGCAATGTTCTCGGCGACGCTCAAATGCGGAAACAGTGCGTAATCCTGGAACACCATGCCGATCCGGCGTTTCTCCGGGGCGAGGGTGAAACCGGCGCGGGAGATTGTCTCGCCCGCCAACTGGATTTCACCTTCGTGCACCGGTTCGAAACCGGCAATCGCCCGCAGCGTGGTGGTTTTGCCGCAACCCGAAGAGCCCAGCAGGCAACCGATGTCGCCGGCATTCAAATGCAGGTTGAGGTTTTGTACGACGCGCTGGTCCTGATAACCGCAGGCGAGGTTACGCAGGTTCAGCAGTAATGGATGGCTCATGCGTGGTGGTACGCCGGTTCGACGAGAAACTCGAGCAGGGCCTTTTGTGCGTGGAGACGGTTTTCGGCTTGATCCCACGCGACGGAGCGCGGGTCATCGAGCAGGTCGACGCTGATCTCTTCGCCACGGTGGGCCGGCAGGCAGTGCATGAACAGCACGTCCGCTGCGGCCAGGTCGAGCAGGGCGCGGTTGACCTGGAACGGCGCGAACAGCTTCAGGCGCTTGGCAGTTTCCTCTTCCTGGCCCATGGAGGTCCAGACGTCGGTGCTGACCAGATGGGCGCCACGTACGGCATCCTTCGGATCGCGGACGATGGTGACACGATCGCCGGCCTTGGCCACGAACTCCGGGTTGGGTTCAAAACCTTCCGGGCAAGCGACGCGCAACTGGAAGTCGAACTGGATCGCCGCTTCTATATAGCTGTTGCACATATTGTTGCCGTCGCCGATCCAGGCCACGGTTTTGCCCTGGATCGAACCGCGGTGTTCGAGGAACGTCTGCATGTCGGCCAGTAACTGGCACGGGTGCAGGTCATCGGACAGGCCGTTGATCACGGGCACGCGGGAGTTGGCGGCGAATTCGGTCAGGGTGCTGTGGGCAAAGGTACGGATCATCACGGCGTCGAGCATGCTCGACATGACGATCGCGCAGTCGCCGATCGGCTCGCCACGGCCCAGTTGGGTGTCGCGCGGCGACAGGAAGATCGCCTGGCCACCGAGCTGGATCATGCCGGCTTCGAACGAAATACGGGTGCGGGTCGAGGATTTCTCGAAAATCATCCCGAGCACGCGGTTTTTCAGAGGCTCGAACAGTACGCCGCGGTTACGCAGGTCTTTGAGCTCAACGCCTCGACGGATCACGCTGACCAGCTCTTCGGGCGTGCAATCCATCAGGGAGAGAAAGTGCCTTGCGCTCATCATTGACTACCTTTTTGCAACAGACCGCAGATACTCAAAGCCTTGTTTAACTGAAAAACGGGCGAGACCTGCGGCGTAAGCCGCACGGGGCGACGAAATAGGGGAAGGCGCGATCTTATAATTAAATGTCGCGTCTTACCAATAGGGCTACGGTTTTTAGGGGATTTCAGAGGGGCTACGGGATGACCGCAGTAGCGCTTTTGAAGCCTGTTTCCTGACAGCAGCCCGTCATTTGTACACTGGGGTCACGGGGCTTTGCAATCAAACGGGGCGGGGACGGCATAGCAGCGGTCGGTTTCTGACCTGTCATTCGAAACATTTGCACTCAGGATTGAGGGAGGTGTCTGGTCTGAAACATTTGCTAAAGCAAAGTGGCGGGTTATAACTAACGCACGAATGACGCAGGGAGCCTTCGGAATGGATTCGAAAGAACGACAGTTAATGGAATTACTCGGCCTCACGGCTCGCTCACTAACTCACCTCACCGCCTCCATGACCTCGATGTCCTTCGAGTTGATGCGCAGTGAAGACGAGGTCACCAAGGCCGCCGGCCGCCGGATGATCGACCGCATGGCAACCATCAGCACCGGGCTCGACGAGCACTGGCGGCTGATCGGCGAACTCACCGGTGTTCATCTCGCTCAAGAGCAGATCGAAACCATCCAGGAGATCCAGTTGCAGGCGCCGCCGAGGCTGCCGCCGAGCTGATCCCCAGCGGTCATCGGCTGGCCTGATGGCCGCCGATTCACAAGACGAACGTCGCTGGCGCAGCAGTCGATCAGGCGCCATAGTTTTGTTCCCGCGGCCGATATTGCCCGCCCAGAACAAGACAGAGACTGGCCATGACCAAGACTCTCCATCACCGTGCGTGCCACTTGTGCGAAGCCATCTGCGGCCTGACCATCGAAACCACCGAGGTCGAAGGCGCAGTACAGATCACGTCGATCAAGGGTGACGCTCAGGATACCTTCAGCCGCGGGCATATCTGCCCCAAGGCTGTCGCCCTGCAAGATATCCAGAACGATCCGGATCGTCTGCGTCAGCCGATGCTGCGGGTCGGCAGTGAATGGCAACCCATCGAGTGGGAAGACGCCTTCAACCTTGTAGCCGAACGTCTGGCGGCGATTCAGGAGCGTCACGGACAGAACGCAGTGGCGGTCTATCAAGGCAACCCCAGCGTGCACAACTATGGGCTGATGACCCACAGCAATTACTTTCTCGGCCTGTTGAAAACCCGCAACCGGTTTTCCGCAACCTCGGTCGACCAATTGCCCCATCACCTGACCAGCCATTTGATGTACGGCCACGGTTTGCTGTTGCCGATTCCGGACATCGATCACACCGATTTCATGCTGATCCTCGGCGGCAATCCGCTGGCCTCCAACGGCAGCATCATGACCGTGCCGGATGTCGAGAAGCGCTTGAAGGCGATTCAGGCCCGCGGGGGCAAAGTGGTGGTGGTCGATCCGCGCCGCAGCGAAACCGCGGCGATTGCCGACCAGCATCTGTTCGTGCGCCCCGGTGGCGATGCCGCGTTGTTGTTCGGACTGCTCAATACCTTGTTCGCTGAAGGCCTGACCCGCGACAGTCATTTGCCGGTAGACGGTCTGAACGAGGTGCGCGAGGCGGTCGCGAATTTCACCGCTGAGGCCATGAGCCCACTGTGCGCGGTACCCGCCGAACAGATCCGGCAACTGGCGCGGGACTTTGCGGCGGCGCCGACAGCGGTCTGTTACGGCCGCATGGGTGTCTCGACCCAGGCGTTCGGGACCTTGTGTCATTGGGTTGTGCAACTGATCAACCTGGTCACCGGTAATCTCGATCGTGTAGGAGGGGCGTTGTGCACCGAACCTGCGGTGGATCTGGTGGCGTCCACTTCCGGTGGGCATTTCAATCTGTGGCAGAGCCGGGTCTCCGGGCGTCCTGAGTATGGGGGAGAACTGCCGGTGTCGGCGCTGGCCGAAGAGATGCTTACCGAAGGGGAAGGGCAGGTCCGCGCGCTGATTACCGTGGCGGGTAATCCGGTGCTGTCGACGCCCAATGGCCGACAACTGGAACAGGCGCTGGACGGTTTGGAGTTCATGGTCAGCGTCGACCTGTACATCAATGAAACCACGCGTTATGCCGATCTGATCCTGCCGTCGACATCGGCCCTGGAAAACGATCATTACGACACGACATTCAATATGTTTGCGGTGCGTAACGTCACTCGGTTCAATCGCGCGATCCTGCCCAAACCTGAAGGTGCGTTGCATGACTGGGAGATCTTCGTTGGGCTGGCCAAGGCCTTTGCGGCAAAGACCGGCAAGGAACTGAAACCGACGATCCCGCCAGCGCAGATGATCGATCGTGGCTTGCGGATGGGGTTGTATGGCGATGCTTCGCAGCAGAAATTGTCGCTGGCGACCTTGTTCGATCACCCGCATGGTGTCGACCTCGGTGCGCTGAAACCCAACCTGGCGCCTCGCCTGAAAACCGAAAACCAGCGCGTCCAGGCTGCGCCGCCAGCGATCCTTGCCGACCTGGCGCGCTTTGCTGCCTTGCAAGCGCCTGCGGCCGATGAGTTGCTGATGATTGGCCGCCGTCATGTGCGTAGCAACAACTCGTGGATGCATAACTATCACCGCCTGGTGAAGGGCAAGCCGCGTCATCAATTGCTGATGCACCCGGATGACCTGGCCAGCCGTGGGCTGAGCGACGGGCAGCGCGTGCGGGTCAGTTCGCGGGTCGGTGAGATCGAAGTTGAAGTGCTCGGCAGTCTGGATATGATGAAAGGCGTGGTCAGCCTTCCGCACGGTTGGGGCCATGCGCGGCCGGGTGTGCAGATGACCATTGCCAGTGGTCAGCCGGGTTCCAGCGCCAATGACCTGACCGACGAATGTCAGCTCGATGAGTTGTCGGGCAATGCGGCGTTGAACGGTGTTCCAGTGACCGTGGCGGCGGCTTGATCAAGTCTGTCGGGGAGACCGAGCAGGGTGCTCGGGTTTCCGTTACAATGCGCCACCGTGCCGACCCCTGAGTCGGAAAGTTCAGCCGAGGTGCTCCATGGATATCATCGAAACGATTAAAGAGCAGATTGCTAACAACACCATTCTGCTTTACATGAAAGGCTCGCCGAATGCCCCGCAGTGTGGCTTCTCCGCGAAAGCCGCGCAGGCCGTGATGGCGTGTGGTGAAAAATTTGCTTACGTGGACATCCTGCAGAACCCGGAAATCCGCGCCAACCTGCCAAAATACGCCAACTGGCCAACCTTCCCGCAACTGTGGGTGGGCGGTGAGTTGGTCGGCGGTAGCGACATCATGACCGAGATGGCTGCAGACGGTTCGCTGCAAACCACCATCAAGGCTGCTGTTGAAAAAGCTGCTGCTGGCAAGACCGAAGCCTGATTCGCTCTTTGCAGGAGCAAAGCTTGCTCGCGATGCAGGCGCCGCGGTTCAGCAAGAACACCGCGTCATCGTTCATCGCTGGCAAGCCATGCTCCTACAAGAACAGGCATAAAAAAGCCCCGCCTCCTAAAAGAGAGCGGGGCTTTTTATTGTCTTGAGTTCAGCGGGCGCTAACTTACTCTTCGCCCATCTGCGATTGCAGATAGTTCTCAAGACCGACTTTATCGATCAGGCCCAGTTGGGTTTCCAGCCAATCGATATGTTCTTCTTCGGATTCAAGAATATCTTCAAGCAGTTCACGGCTACCAAAGTCGCCAACGGTTTCGCAATGAGCGATAGCCGCTTTGAGATCCGCATGACCGGTGCGTTCGATACGCAGGTCGCACTCAAGCATTTCCTGGGTGTGCTCGCCGATTTGCAGCTTGCCCAGGTCCTGGACGTTCGGTAGGCCTTCAAGGAACAGAATGCGCTTGATCAGCTTGTCCGCGTGCTTCATCTCGTCGATGGATTCGTGGTATTCGTGCTTGCCAAGTTTGTTCAGGCCCCAATCTTCATACATACGTGCATGCAGGAAGTATTGATTGATCGCGACCAGCTCATTGGCAAGGATCTTGTTGAGATGCTGGATGACTGTAATGTCGCCTTTCATGATGGGGTCCTGCCCTAAATAGCTGTCTATGAGGCAGAGTTTGAGCCGCGATATTAAGAGTGTCAAACCTAAGTTATTGAAACTTAAATGAAAATTAATCGGAATAAGAATGTTTGTGTTCCGCGTCTAGAACGTAAGCGTTTGATTTTCAGACATAAAAAAACCGGACATCAAGTCCGGTTCTTTGAAATACGTTAATTACGCGGCAGTAAATTCTACAGGGTAGGGAATCGCGGCCTGGGCGGATTGCAATTTGGTCAGGGTTTCGCGGACCACTTCCTTGGCAAGGCATGCACATTTGCCGCATTGGCTGGCTACGCCGGTGGCCTGACGGACTTCCTTGTAGCTGCAGCAACCTTCATAGATCGCTTCGCGGATTTGACCGTCGGTGACGCCAGTGCAGAGGCAAACATACATAAGTGAAAACCGTCGCTGGTTGTGACTCAATTGCGATGGATCTTAATGTTAACGAGAATGATTGTCAAAGTGGTTTCTGAAAGCTTTGTTCAAGCCTGACGAACGGTTACCTCTGCGCATCGATCATGAGGAAAACCTCTCGATAGCATTTCCCCTGACAAAAAAACCGTTAAGGACAGGCCAAAAACGCAGTGTATGATGGCCGGTCCTTATGAAGCGGGTTCGTGTCACAGGGCTGTCGCCTGAAGGTGGCAGGCTGGCACAAACCCGGAACTTCACGTTTTTACACCAGGAGATATCCAATGAGCGTACTCGTAGGCAAACAAGCCCCTGACTTCACCGTACCGGCTGTACTCGGCAATGGCGAAATCGTAGACAGCTTCACCCTGTCGTCGGCCATCAAAGGCAAATACGGCCTGGTGTTCTTCTACCCACTGGACTTCACCTTCGTTTGCCCGTCCGAGCTGATCGCTCTGGACAACCGCATGTCTGACTTCAAGGCACGCAACGTTGAAGTGATCGCCGTTTCGATCGACTCGCACTTCACCCACAACGCCTGGCGCAACACCCCGGTCAACAATGGTGGTATCGGCCAGGTCCGTTACACCATGGCTGCCGATATCAAGCAGGAAATCATGAAGGCTTACGACGTTCAGTCCGCTGACGGCGTAGCTTTCCGTGGTGCGTTCCTGATCGACGACAAAGGTGTTGTCCGCTCGCAGATCATCAACGACCTGCCGCTGGGCCGTAACATCGAAGAGCTGGTTCGTCTGGTCGACGCTCTGCAATTCCACGAAGAGCACGGCGAAGTTTGCCCTGCCAACTGGAAAAAAGGCGACAAAGGCATGACTGCTTCCACCGAAGGTGTTGCGGCTTACCTGACCGAGCACGCTGCTGCGCTGTAAGGCACGTTTGAGGCATAAAAAAACCGGCCGTTGAGGCCGGTTTTTTTATGGGCGGGATAAACCCGGTGACTGTGTAGGAGCGAGCAAGCTCGCTCCTACAATCAGTAATCAGTCGTTGAAGTCTTCCCAGCCGCCCATTTGTTTCCAGCGATTGACGATGCCGCAGAACAGCTCGGCCGTCTTCTCGGTGTCGTAGCGCGCCGAGTGAGCCTCGCGACCGTCGAAGTCGATGTCTGCTGCCTGGCAAGCCTTGGCCAGTACGGTTTGACCGTAAGCCAGACCGGCGAGGGTCGCGGTATCGAAGCTCGAGAACGGATGAAACGGGTTGCGCTTCATGTCCAGACGCGCGACAGCAGCGTTGAGGAAGCCCAGGTCGAAGCTGCTGTTGTGCCCGACCAGAATCGCCCGTTTGCAGCCATTGGCTTTCAGTGCCTTGCGGATGCCGCGGAAGATATCGGTCAGGGCCGTTTCTTCGCTCACCGCCATACGCAGCGGGTGATCGAGTTTGATCCCGGTGAATTCCAGCGCGGCCGCTTCAATGTTCGCGCCTTCAAAAGGCTCGACGCGGAAGAAATAGGTGTGATCGGGATACACAAACCCTTTTTCATCCATGGCGATAGTGGTTGCGGCAATTTCCAGCAAGGCGTCAGTGGCAGAGTTGAAACCACCGGTTTCAACGTCGACAACAACTGGCAGGTATCCACGGAAGCGCTCAGCCATCGGGTGGCGCGAACCACCTCCGCCGCCTTGACCGTCCTGTTCGTCGTCGAAATGGTCTTCACTCACGCGTGTTCCTCCAGCAGGCGCCAGCGCAGTTTTTCACCGGCGCGCAGCGGGATTACGGTCAGCTCGCCAAATGGCAGGCTGGTTGGGGCGGTCCACTCTTCGCGGACCAGGGTGATGCGATCGGTGTTCACCGGCAGGCCGTAGAAACGCGGGCCGTTCAGGCTGGCGAAGGCTTCGAGTTTGTCCAGCGCGTTGCGCTGTTCGAAGGCTTCGGCATACATCTCGATCGCTGCATAAGCGGTGTAGCAACCGGCACAGCCGCAAGCGGCTTCTTTGGCGTGCTGGGCATGGGGCGCCGAGTCGGTGCCGAGGAAGAACTTGTCGCTGCCGCTGGTGGCGGCGTCGAGCAGGGCTTCCTGATGGGTGTTGCGCTTGAGGATCGGCAGGCAATAGAAGTGCGGCCGAATCCCGCCCACCAGCATGTGGTTGCGGTTGTACAGCAGGTGATGCGCGGTGATGGTCGCGCCAACATTGGCCGAAGCCTCGTTGACGAACTGCACGGCGTCGGCGGTAGTGATGTGTTCGAACACCACTTTGAGGCTCGGGAAGCGCTCGACCACACGACGCATGTGCTCATCGATGAAGATTTTTTCGCGATCGAACACGTCGACATCGCCACGGGTGACTTCACCGTGAACCAGCAAGGGCATCCCGACTTCGGCCATGGCCTCGAGTGCAGGGAAAATCTTGTCGATGCTGGTGACACCAGAGTCCGAGTTGGTGGTCGCGCCGGCCGGGTACAGCTTGGCGGCGTGAATGAAGCCGCTGGCCTTGGCCTCGCGAATTTCTTCGGGCTGGGTGCGGTCGGTCAGGTACAGCACCATCAACGGTTCGAAGCGGCTGCCAGCCGGGCGTGCAGCGAGAATCCGCTGGCGATAGCCGTCGGCTTCAGCGGTGTTACGCACCGGAGGTACCAGGTTGGGCATGATGATGGCGCGACCAAAGGTGCGCGCGACATCCGCGACTGTATTGGGCAACACAGCACCATCGCGAAGATGAATATGCCAGTCGTCGGGACGCAGCAGGGTCAGGCGGTCGGACATGAGGGGATTCCAGGCGGGTCAAACTGAGGGGAATGCTACCGGAAAAGACTCTTCCAGGCACTCGCTATCAAGTTTTGCAGGAAGCTTCCGATATCCAACAGGTATGCCGTAAACATCTGTGTGTCGGTCTTTTTGTTGTAGAAGCCAGTGGAGCCTCCCGTGCGCCAGCGTTATTTAGCCTTGCTCAGTGTGTTTGCCAGCCTTCCTGCGATGGCGCTCACTTTCCAGACCCGTCTGGAGAGCATTGAGTGGACGGTCGAAGGAGACAAGTTCGAATGTCGTCTGACTCAGCCGATCACTGATTTTGGTTCGGGTGAGTTCGTGCGCCGTGCGGGCGAGCAAGCGACGTTCCGTCTGAAGGCCTATAACGCGATGATCGGCGGCGGTTCGGCTACCTTGCTGGCGGCGGCTGCACCCTGGCAGCCGGGGCGCGGCGACATCAACCTCGGTTCTGTGCGAATTGGCAGCGGCAATGTGTTGTTCAACAGCTCGCAAGTTCAGGCTGGCCGCTTGATCAGTGGCCTGTTGGATGGTCGCAGTCCGGTCGTTCGACAGCACTCGGGCGATGGTCGAGTGTCAGAAGTGCGTCTGTTGCCCGTCAAGTTCAGCCAGGCATTTAATGATTATCAGGGCTGCGTGGCGAAGCTGCTGCCGAAGAATTTCGAGCAGGTTAAACAGTCGCAGATCGGCTTCCCCGGCGAAGGCTTGGATCTCGACGCGCAGGCCAAGGCGCAATTACAAGTGATGCTGGAGTTCATGAAGGCTGATCCGACGGTCAACCACATCGAGCTCGATGGCCACTCCGATAACAGCGGCAACCGCCTGACCAATCGGGATTTGTCGCGGCGCCGGGCCCTGGCAGTCATGGAATTCTTCAAGGCCAACGGCATTCAGGAGTCGCAGATCACCGTGCGTTTTCATGGTGAGCGTTATCCATTGGCGCCCAATACCAACTCCGCCAATCGGGCGAAGAACCGTCGGGTCAATGTGCACCTCGCGCGGGTTGCGCCCACCGAAAAGCCGGCATCTCAGGCCACGGCATCGGCGAGCGCCGCCTCGACCTCCTGAACCCGCTGTTTTCGTCGCTCACTCGACATAATCTGTCGCTTCGTCGTCATAAGCTGTCGCGCCTCTGTAAATTGCCCTGCATGAGCGGTAGACTTGGCGGCTTTCCGTAGAACCCCGTGGAGTGATGGCATGGCGGACGTAAACAAGGTCGTTCTGGCGTATTCCGGCGGCCTGGACACTTCGGTGATCCTCAAGTGGCTGCAGGATACTTATAACTGTGAAGTCGTGACCTTCACCGCTGACCTGGGTCAGGGCGAAGAAGTCGAACCTGCACGCGCCAAGGCACAGGCCATGGGCGTGAAAGAGATCTACATCGACGACTTGCGCGAAGAATTCGTGCGCGATTTCGTTTTCCCGATGTTCCGCGCCAACACCGTTTACGAAGGCGAGTACCTGCTGGGTACTTCCATCGCTCGTCCGTTGATCGCCAAGCGCTTGATCGAAATCGCCAATGAAACCGGCGCGGATGCCATTTCCCACGGTGCTACCGGCAAGGGCAATGACCAGGTTCGTTTCGAACTGGGCGCCTATGCTTTGAAACCCGGCGTGAAAGTGATTGCTCCGTGGCGCGAATGGGACCTGCTCTCCCGTGAAAAGCTGATGGATTATGCTGAAAAGCACAACATCCCGATCGAGCGTCACGGCAAGAAAAAATCCCCGTACTCGATGGATGCCAACCTGCTGCACATCTCCTATGAAGGCGGCGTGCTGGAAGACACCTGGACCGAGCACGAAGAAGACATGTGGAAATGGACCGTCTCCCCGGAGAAGGCCCCAGATAAAGCGCAATACCTGGAACTGACCTACCGCAACGGCGACATCGTGGCACTGGACGGCGTCGAAATGACCCCGGCTACCGTGCTGGCGACCCTGAACCGTATCGGTGGCGAACACGGTATCGGCCGTCTCGACATCGTCGAGAACCGTTACGTGGGCATGAAGTCCCGCGGCTGCTACGAAACCCCAGGCGGCACCATCATGCTGCGCGCCCACCGAGCGATCGAATCGATCACCCTGGACCGCGAAGTGGCTCACCTCAAAGACGAGCTGATGCCTAAATACGCCAGCCTGATCTACACCGGTTACTGGTGGAGCCCTGAGCGTCTAATGCTGCAACAGATGATCGATGCGTCCCAGGCTCACGTGAACGGCGTTGTGCGCCTGAAGCTGTACAAGGGCAACGTGATCGTCACTGGTCGCAAGTCCGACGAATCGTTGTTCGATGCCAATATTGCGACCTTCGAAGAAGATGGCGGCGCCTACAACCAGGCCGACGCGGCGGGCTTTATCAAGCTCAACGCGTTGCGCATGCGTATTGCGGCGAACAAAGGCCGGAAGCTTTTCTGAGACCTTTGAAACCATAGAGTTGTGGCCTTGTCGGTGACAAGGCCACAATTTCTGAATAGGGGGGTGTTTTTCCTGCCGGACATCGTGTTATCAGCGCTCTTTTTGTTTCTGTAATACCTTCCTTCTGATTCCTCTTTCTGAATGTTCTTCAAGCGTTACCTGCTGCGTGTCAGGTAAAAAGAATGATCAAGAATCGTCAGACCGCGTGAATTCAAATTGTAAGCAATGCAAAGTGTTGGGCCGTTGCGATTCTTTGCCTGTCTTGATTGCTTGCTTGCGCTTTCCTTCAGTAATGCCTCTGATTCAGTACAAGTGAGAAATATGATCACTTGTGCAGGTCTTCCCTGTGGGGGCCGGTTTTTTTCAATCCAGGCGCCGAATTCCGTTTTCTTGTTTAGCCACCGTGCATCGACGATGTGCAGGTTTTGCAACTGCTCGGCCAGACTCACCTGCTGAAGAGCCGAAAGGCCAGAATGAATATCTATTCGGGCGGGAGGGTCCTTCAGGTTATCGGGCCGCTGACCACGTTCAGCATTGTCCATCACTTTTATAAATTGCTTTCCCTTGCTGTAATCGGACGGCGCGTACAGCGACCGGTAGTTGAAGTTAAGTGTGGCGAAGAAAAGAAAAAGCAAATAAAAAGGAAAACTGATCAGGAACCAGACATAGAGTTCCCGCTCCTTATTGTCTAGAAAGGGCAGCGAGACGGCGGCGGATGTTTCAGAAATGGCGGCGAATATCGCAATGACTGTCATGGGGTTTACGACTTTTTTCTCTTGTTTGTTCATATTTTCTGCTCATGGAAGTATTGTCTTTTCTCGATTGATTAGTGTTTTTAGTTTGATATTTATAACGAGTGGCTGGAATTTCTGTTGGCGCGGAACTCCTTTAAGTGTTGGGTTTGAATAGTATGATAGTAGCGTTATTGTATGCGGGGCGGGTATCTCTGTTCCTTGTGTTTTAAGTGGTGTTGCGTTAAATGTATTTTTTAAGTGTTGCCTCGTGTGATTTTTTTATTGTTCCTTTTTATGTGGTTTTTGTGGGGCAAAATCGAAAGTGGTAAATATCAGTTACTTTTAAGGGTAGCTCAATAGCCAGTGTTCGTTTGATCGCTTGCGGCAAATCCTCTTATTCAGGTTTCTGGTTGTAAATAGAAACAAAAAAAATGCGGATAACCGAAATATTTTCAGGTTGAAAAATTTTTACTCTCACAATTTTTTTTGGAAATTTGTAAGACGATTCCCTGATGTCTGTAGGGAATGTCTCTCGGTGTGGGTGGCGGAGGGGGGCGGCATGCCATGGGGGAAACGACTAGGCTATTGTGCGGGCTCTAAAAATTCGAACAGCGAAATTGGACTTGCCCATGAATAAAGTGCTGATCGTGGATGATCACCCTGTCATTCGTCTTGCGGTGCGTATGCTAATGGAACGTCATGGCTACGAAGTCATTGCAGAGACAGACAATGGCGTGGATGCGTTGCAACTTGCCCGTGAGCATATGCCGGATATTGTCATCCTGGATATTGGAATACCGAAACTTGATGGATTGGAAGTCATCGCGCGTCTGACCTCGACAGCAATGCCCATGAAGGTACTGATATTAACTTCCCAGGCGCCAGGGCATTTTTCAATGCGCTGCATGCAATCCGGTGCCGCCGGGTATGTTTGCAAACAACAGGATCTCACTGAGTTGCTCAGTGCAATAAAGGCAGTATTGTCGGGCTACAGTTACTTTCCAAATCAAGCCTTGCATACTGTGCGTTCAAGTTTGGGGAACGCCAGTGAAGCCGATATGGTCGATCGACTGTCGGGACGGGAAATGATGGTTTTGCAGCAATTGGCTCGAGGCAAGACCAACAAGGAAATCGCCGACGGAATGTTCCTCAGCAACAAGACCGTCAGCACTTACAAGACTCGTCTGTTGTTGAAGCTCAATGCCCGCTCCCTGGTCGACCTGATCGAATTGGCGCAACGCAATGGTCTGGTGTGACCGCCTCGGCGTTTGACGAGGCGCGAGGGGATCCAGCGGCGACACTTAGTAAAAAGCCTCCGTTTCGGGAGGCTTTTAGGTGTCATAGGTCAAAATCGTAATCGGCCAATTGCTTTTGCAGTCGGCGCTCCTCCAGCAGGTTATCGATGGTACGGCGTTTGCTCAGGTTGGTCTTCGCCACTTCAACCACCGGTTCAGCATCATCAGCCTCAACAGGGGTGAAGTCGTCTTCTACGTCCAATTGCTCTTTGCCAGTGCTCATAGTGTTACTCCAGGCTAAGGCTGCCTTTGGCGCTCCTTATATCGATAATCTCCCGGCGGGTAAAAAAGATTTTTTCAATCGATAAATCAAAAAACCTAATAGCGCCTCAATCGTCCGACGTCTTGTGCTTGTATTCGCACAAATCTTCAATCCGGCAACTGCCGCAGCGTGGCTTGCGGGCAAGGCAAACGTAGCGTCCGTGGAGGATCAGCCAGTGATGGGAATCCAGCAGGTATTCCTTCGGCACGAACTTCATCAGTTTTTGTTCAACCTCGACCACATTTTTCCCTGGCGCAATGCCGGTACGGTTGCTGACCCGGAAAATATGCGTGTCCACGGCCATGGTCAGCTGGCGGAATGCGGTATTGAGCACCACGTTGGCAGTTTTGCGGCCGACGCCGGGTAACGCCTCCAGCTCTTCACGGGTTTGCGGCACTTCGCCCCCATGACGTTCGATCAGTAAGCGACAGGTCTCGATCACGTTTTTCGCTTTGCTGTTGAACAGGCCGATGGTCTTGATGTATTCCGACAGCCCCTCGACCCCCAAGGCATAAATTGCAGCCGGTGTATTGGCTACCGGGTAGAGCTTGGCGGTGGCCTTATTGACGCCGACATCGGTCGACTGCGCCGAGAGGATGACGGATATCAGCAATTCGAACGGCGAGGAGTAGGCCAGTTCGGTTTTCGGTTCCGGGTTGTCTTCGTGAAATCGGCGAAAAATTTCCAGGCGTTTTGCGGCATTCATGGGCAGTGAATTTCCTCGAAGGCGGTCAGTGTGAAGGCGTCGAGCGGGTCCAGGCTTGACGTGCGGCGATCAGCAGTCCCAGCAGTATGAATCCGCCTGGGGCCAGGGTGACCAGGCGCAAGCCACCGTCGGCAGTCAGCACCCAGCCTTGCCAGTCCGCTTGTGCAGTGCCTGCCAGCCATGGCAGATGGCTGTCGAGTATCCCGCTGCCGATGAGTTCGCGCAGCAAGCCCAGGCTCACCATCAACGCGCCGAACAGACCACTCAGGCGCAGGCGATCACGCCAGGCACTCTGGTGAAAACCGGTGTGTTCCAGCACAACGCATTGCAAGGCAATCAACCCTGCATAGAACCCAACATGCTGGTGCCATTGCAGCGACCAGACTTGCGCGGCGAGTTCGATGCAGCTGGTCAGTGTGGCCGCCAGCAGGACGCTGGCAAGCAAACGTGTCTCCGGGACAAGTCGGGATCGCAAGGCGCCCATGCTCACTCCAAAGGCACTGATCACCACGACGAACATCAGCCACAAGCCCAGAGCGGACACCAATGAATCCGTGGCACCGATCAGTGGTGCAAGCATTAACGAATTCTGCAGCGTCGATGACTTATTCATGAGCGCTGCTCCCGATCAACTGTCGCTGATGTTCGTCGAAATAGCGCAACGCGTCATGGATAGCGTTGATGACCGCTCTCGAAGTGATGGTCGCCCCCGCCATTTGATCGAATTGCCCTTGATCCTTTTTCAAGGCCCAGCCATTGTCGGCAGGTTCGCTTCGGGACTTTCCGGAAAAAGCCTGAAGCCAGGTATTGGGCCAGTCGGCGAGTCGACCGCCCAGCCCCGGAGTTTCCGATTGCCTGAGCGTTTTGACGGCCAGTACCTTGCCGTTTGCGCCGATAGCGATCAGCAATTCTATGGAACCTTCGTAACCCAGGGTCTGGCTGCGCAGCAACACGGCGCTGGTCTGGCCGGTCTTGGTCGCCAGGTAGCCACCCAGCAGCGTGCTGTTGGCCAACCCGGTATTTTCGAGGGCAAGTGGTTGGTCCAGCGGCTGATTGTCGTAGCTTCCGGCAGGGAGCAAGTCCAGCAGGTTACGACTGTCGATCAGGCGCTGTTCGGCCGCAATGCGCGGCGCGCTGGTGTGCTGCACGAGGTAAGTCGCGCCAATCCCCAGGGCTGCCAGCACCACCAGGATCACAACACTCGACGCCCGGCTCATGGCGCACCCCGTTCCAGTCTGGAAGCGGCAAACCGCTCCAGCGCCGGCACACAGAGGTTCATCAGCAGGACGGCAAAGGCGACGCCGTCCGGATAGCCACCCCAGGTACGAATCAGATACGTCAGCAGCCCGACGCCCACGCCAAACAGCAGTCGCGCGCTGGGGCTTTTTGCGCCGGACACCGGTTCCGTGACGATGAAGAATGCGCCCAGCATGCTCGCGCCAGTGAGCAGATGAAACAGCGGCGAACCGTGGGAGTCGGAGCCTGAGCCGTTCCAGCACAGCAGGCTGATGATGAACAGGCTGGTGAGCATGCCGACCGGCGCATGCCAGCTGAACACCCGTCGTTGCAGCAGAAACGCACCGCCCGCCAGAAAGGCCAGGTTGACCCATTCCATGCCTCGGCCGCCGAAATGACCGAACGCCGGGTTGGCGGCAAACAGTTCATCCATCGTCAGGCTTTTGTTGATCCGCAGGCTGTCCAGCGCCGTGGCCTGGACCCAGGCATCCGGAGCCTGGCTGAGGCTGAACCCGAACACCTGCTGCAAACCGCCGATCAGGTCCAGTCCATGGGACGACGGCCAGAGGGTCATCTGTTGGGGAAAGGTCACCAGCACCAGGGCGAAGCCCAGCATTGCCGGGTTGAACGGGTTCTTGCCAACGCCGCCGTACAGGTGTTTGCCAAATACCATCGCGCCCGCTGCGGCGAAGACCGTCAGCCACCACGGGCAATACGGCGGCAAGGCCAGCGCCAACAGCGTCGCGCTGACCAGTGCGCTGCCGTCGCTCAAGGTCGGCGTGAGCGCCTGCTTACGCAAGCGCAACACGGCCGCTTCAACGGCCAGTGCGGTAACACCCGTCAGAAACAGGTTGATCAACACGCCCCAGCCATACAGCCAGAAAAACACCAGCAGCCCCGGCACGGTGGCCAGCAATACCAGCTTCATGGCTTGCTGAAGGCGCTCATCGACCGATTCAAGGGGCGGCATAGGCATCCACCTGACGCTCGGCTTCATTTACCGCCAGTTCCAGGGCTTCAATCTGCTCAGCCGGCGCTTCGCTGGCTTGGGCTTTCTTGAGTTCGGTGCGGCGCATGGCTAACTGGATCTTTGCCCGATTCAGCTGCGCATTTTTCGCCGGAACGACGGGGGCCGCGGCTGGCGGTGCAGCACTTTCCAGTTTCGCCAACGCCTGTTCGGCAGCCTCGAATTGCTGTTGCAAGACGATCAGTTGCGACTGCTGTTCGAAGGTCGGCGGATGCCCGAACGCCTTGAGTGACTTGTTCAGTTGCGCCCGACTCATCGCCAGATCGATCTTGGCCTTTTTCAACGCCGCATCGGCATTGGCTGCCTTCTGTACACGGACACGCTCAAGAGCGGCTTGAACCGGGTCGAGTGTCGCTACCTCACTGTGCTGGGCGGCGCGCTGGGCCCGGGCCTGACGCTCGGCGATTTTCTGTTCTTCTTCGCGACGCAGGCGAGCATTGCGCTGTTCGAATCGCTGCCGTGCGTGATTGCGCTTGGCTATCCGGGCGCGTTGCTCCTCAAGGCTGAACGCCAGGCCGCCGACAACCGGCAGCACCGTGTCCAGCGGCAATGGCCGCATCTCGATGCAATCCACCGGGCAGGGCGCCACGCACAAGTCGCAACCGGTGCATTCATCGATGATCACCGTGTGCATCAATTTCGCCGCGCCGACAATGGCATCCACAGGGCATGCCTGGATGCACTTGGTGCAACCAATACACTCCGCTTCACGAATATAGGCGATCTGCGCCGGGGCCGAACCGCGACTGACGTCCAGTTCCAGCACCGGCACTTTCAACAGTTCGGCCAGGGCCGCGATGGTCTCGCTGCCGCCTGGCGGGCACTTGTTGATCGGTTCGCCGTTGGCAATGCCTTCGGCGTACGGTTTGCATCCGGGGTGGCCGCACTTGCCGCATTGGGTCTGCGGCAACAGGGCGTCGATGCGTTGAATCAGACTCATGTTTTGATCAGTCCGCTGAATCCGAGAAAGGCCACTGCAATCAGTCCAGCGCCGATCAGGTCGATGGGCAGGCCGCGAAAGGGCAGGGGGATATCATTTTCGAGGGTGCGTTGGCGCAAATCGCTGAACAGGCTCAGTACCAGCCAGAATCCCAGCCCGGCGCCCAGGCTCAGGGCCACGGCGTGGAAGAAGCCTTTGTCGTCCTGAGCATTGAGCAGCGTCAAGCCGAGTACGCCGGCGTTGCCCAGCAGCAGGGGCCAGAGGCCATTGAACGCAAATTTTGGAAGTGACCGGGAAAGCACTTTCAGCAGCGGGCCAATCAGCAGAACGCTTAATGGCAGGAAGACAAAAAGGCGCAGCGACGTCAGCTCCAGCGGGACCAGCAACCAACGGTAGGCCACGTAGCCCAGCGTGCCGACGATCAGCATCAAACACGTGGTCGCAAGGCCCAATGCGTGAACTTGCCGATGCTCGTTGCCCAGCAGCGGATCGACGCCCAGCGGCCAGTGCAACACGAGGTTGTTGATCAGGGCAGTGCTGATAAGCGTAAGAAGCAATTCGGTCATGGTCGTGCCGGCAAGAACGGGGCTTTTTAACGGAGCGGTCTAAAAAGCTTAGGCATTATCCGGCAAGGACGGAGGGTGGGCCAGACATGAAAATCCCACAGTCGCGCCAGGCACGACTGTGGGATTGGTTTACCGCACAGCCTTACTTGATGCGCTGGCCTGGCTTGGCGCCGCTGTCAGGGCTGAGCAGGTAGATTTCTTCACCGCCAGGGCCGGCCGCCATCACCATGCCTTCGGAGATGCCGAACTTCATTTTCCGGGGCTTGAGGTTGGCGATCATCATGGTCAGGCGACCATTGAGCTTGGACGGATCCGGATAAGCGCTCTTGATCCCGGAGAACACATTGCGTTGCTCGTCACCAATGTCGAGGGTCAGGCGCAGCAGTTTGTCGGCACCTTCCACGTGTTCGGCCTTGAGGATCAGGGCGACGCGCAGGTCGATAGCGGCAAAGGTATCGAACTCGATTTCCGGTGACAGCGGATCCTTGGCCAGTTCGCCATTGCCGGCAGGTGCAGCATCGCCGGTGTCGGTAGCGCTGGCGGTCAGGTCTTCTTTCGAGGCGTCGCTCATGGCTTGCACTTTTACCGGGTCGATACGGGTCATCAACGGTTTGAACTCGTTCAGTTGATGATTGCTGAGCAAGGTCGCGTGGTCGTCCCAGGTCAGCGGCGCGACGTTCAGGAACGCCTCGGCGTCGGCGGCCAGCAGCGGCAGCACCGGCTTGAGGAAAATCACCAGCTGGCGGAACAGGTTGACGCCCAGGGCGCAGATGGCCTGGACTTCGTCTTGCTTGCCTTCCTGTTTGTTCAGCGACCACGGCGCCTTGTCGGCGATCCAGGCATTGGCACGGTCGGCCAGGCCCATGATCTCGCGCATGGCGCGGGCGAAGTCGCGAGCCTCGTAGGCTTCGGCGATGCTCGGCGCTGCGGCGAGGAACGCTTCGGTCAGTTCCGGCGCGGCATTGCCCGCCACCAGTACACCGGCGTTGCCTTTATGGATGAAACCGGCGCAACGGCTGGCAATGTTGACGACTTTGCCGACCAGATCGGAATTGACCTTCTGCACGAAGTCTTCGAGGTTCAGGTCCAGGTCATCGACGCCACGGCTCAGCTTGGCCGCGTAGTAGTAGCGCAGGTATTCCGGCGACAGGTGGTCGAGATAAGTCCGGGCCTTGATGAAAGTGCCGCGGGATTTGGACATTTTCTGACCGTTGACGGTCAGGTAGCCGTGTACGTTGATGCCGGTCGGTTTACGGAAACCGGCGCCTTCGAGCATGGCTGGCCAGAACAGGGCGTGGAAGTTGACGATGTCCTTGCCGATGAAATGGTACAGCTCGGCGGTGGAATCCTTACCCCAGAACGCGTCGAAATCAAGGGCGGGCGTGCGGTCGCAAAGGTTCTTGAAGCTGGCCATGTAGCCGATCGGCGCGTCGAGCCAGACGTAGAAGTATTTGCCCGGCTCGTCGGGGATTTCGAAACCGAAGTACGGCGCATCGCGGGAGATGTCCCACTGTTGCAGGCCGGCGTCCAGCCATTCGGCGATTTTGTTCGCCACGGCTTCTTGCAGGGTGCCGCTGCGGGTCCAGGCTTGCAGCATTTCCTGGAAGTCCGGCAGCTTGAAGAAGAAGTGCTGGGAATCCTTGAGCACCGGCGTGGCGCCGGAGATCGCCGACTTCGGATCCTTCAGGTCGGTTGGCGCGTAGGTCGCACCGCATTTTTCGCAGTTGTCGCCGTACTGGTCTTCGGTGCCGCATTTCGGGCAGGTGCCCTTGATGAAGCGGTCGGCCAGGAACATTTTCTTTTCCGGGTCGAAGTACTGAGTGATCGAGCGCGTGGCAATGTGCCCGGCGTCGCGCAGCTTCAGGTAGATCTGGCTCGACAGCTCACGGTTTTCTTCGGCGTGAGTGGAGTGGAAGTTGTCGAAGTCCACCAGGAACTCGGCAAAGTCGGCGCTGTGTTCAGCCTGGACGTTGGCGATCAGTTGTTCCGGGGTGATGCCTTCCTTTTCCGCGCGCAACATGATGGCCGAACCGTGGGCGTCGTCGGCGCAGACATAAATGCATTGATTGCCGCGGTGCTTCTGGAAGCGCACCCACATATCGGTCTGGATGTATTCCAGCATGTGGCCAAGATGGATCGAACCATTGGCATAGGGCAGGGCGCTGGTGACGAGGATCTTGCGTGGCTCGGACATGGGGCTCGGCTACTTGATGAAACGGAGGTCGGCCACTATAAAGCGCTGGCGTATATTTTTCACCCTTCGGGCCTGTTTCCGAATGCATCGCCTCTGAAAAGAGTGGTGATGAGTTTGCTTGGTGCAGGTGGGCTTTTGTGGCGAGGGAGCTTGCTCCCGCTGGGTGGCGAAGCCGCCCCAACCCCTGTAACCCGGTTCCGACAGAAGGATCGCATCAACTTGATTACGACTGCTGCGCAGCCGAGCGGGAGCAAGCTCCCTCGCCACCAGGATGTGTTTGCCACAAATCATCGTGGGGCATGCCGTCTATGATGTAGAACGGTTAGGATACCCGCCTGATTTTCCAGTCTTGCTATCGGAGTTGCCCATGAGCGCCGTCAATCGCGCAGCGGTGGAAGCCGTCCTTCGCCAATACACCGACCCTTACCTGAACCTGGACCCGGTCAGCGCCGGGTGCGTTCGCAGCATCGACATTCAGGGTGATCGCGTCAGCGTCCAGCTGGAGCTGGGTTACGCCGCCGGCCTGTTCAAGAGTGGCTGGGCGCAGTTGCTGCAAATGGCCATTGAAGGGCTGGACGGCGTGACCATCGCTCGCGTAGAGATCACCAGTGTTATTGCCGCACACAAGGCTCAAGCGCAGATCCCGGGCCTGGCCAACGTCAAGAACGTGGTCGCCGTGGCGTCCGGCAAGGGCGGTGTGGGTAAATCGACGACCGCCGCCAACCTGGCCCTGGCCCTGGCCCGCGAAGGCGCCAAGGTCGGGATTCTCGACGCGGATATCTACGGTCCGAGCCAAGGCATCATGTTCGGCATCCCTGAAGGCACCCGGCCCCAGGTCAAGGATCAGAAGTGGTTTATTCCGATCGAGTCCCATGGTGTCGAAGTCATGTCCATGGCGTTCCTGACCGATGACAACACGCCGATGGTCTGGCGCGGACCGATGGTGTCCGGCGCCTTGTTGCAACTGGTCACTCAAACCGCCTGGGGCGACCTGGATTACCTGGTCATCGACATGCCGCCAGGCACCGGCGACATCCAGCTGACCCTGGCGCAGAAAGTCCCGGTAGCCGGCGCGGTGATCGTTACCACGCCGCAAGACCTGGCATTGCTGGACGCACGCAAGGGCGTGGAGATGTTCCGCAAGGTCAACATTCCGGTGCTGGGCGTAGTGGAAAACATGGCCGTGCACATCTGCTCCAACTGCGGGCATGCCGAGCATCTGTTCGGTGAGGGCGGTGGTGTGAAGCTGGCCAACCAGTACGGCGTCGAGCTGCTGGCTTCGTTACCGCTGGCGATGGCCATCCGCGAACAGGCCGACGGCGGCAAGCCAACGGTGATCGCCGAGCCCGACAGCCCGATTGCAATGGTTTACCAGGAATTGGCCCGCCATGTCGGCGCGCGGATCGTGTTGCAGGAAGCGGTATCGCCCGCGATGCCCAATATCACCATCAGCGACGATTAATTCGCTGAAGGAATGCAATCCCCTGTGGGAGCGGGCTTGCTCGCGAATGCGGTGTGTCATCAGCAGTAATGTTGACTGACACACCGCATTCGCGAGCAAGCCCGCTCCCACATTTGTTTTGTGTCGGGATTTAGATCCGCAACCCGCCATCCAGCTCCAGAATCCGACCGCTGATGTAGTCGTTCTCGAAGATGTACGCCGCCGAATGGGCGATCTCTTCAGGCGTGCCCATGCGCTTGAGTGGAATCACCGACGTTATCTTCTCCAGCGCCTCAGGCTTCATGCTCAGCGTCATTTCGGTTTCGATAAAACCCGGAGCAATGCCTGCCACGCGAATACCGTAGCGTGCCAATTCCTTCGCCCAGGTCACGGTCATCGCAGCGACACCGGCTTTGGCGGCGGAGTAGTTGGTCTGGCCGGCGTTGCCCGCACGGGAGATCGACGAGATATTAATGATCGTGCCGCTGTTGTTCAGCTCGATCATTTTGGCCGCGACTTCACGGGTGCACAGGAACACCCCCGTCAGATTGACGTCAATGACCGACTGCCACTGGGCCAGGCTCATCTTGGTCATCTCGCCGTCCTTGACCTTGATGAGCAAGCCATCGCGCAGGATCCCGGCGTTGTTGATCAGGCCATGGATCGCCCCGAAGTCTTCAGCCACCTGGGCGACCATATGCGTCACTTGCTCTTCATTGGCGACATTGCACAGATAAGCGCGAGCCTCGACGCCTTTGGCCTTGCAAGCGGCGACGGTGTCGTCGAGCTTTTCCTGGTTCAGGTCCACCAGCGCCAGCTTCGCGCCTTTACCGGCGAAATACTCGGCCATGGAACGGCCTAAACCCTGGCAACCGCCCGTGATAATGATTACTTTGTCAGTGAGTTGCATTCGCATGCCCCAATAGCAGATCAGAGGTGTGGTTTCCTTTTAGAGAGTAGCCTCTCGATCTGCACCTGATGCGGCCTGGCTGCACATGAGAACTGCCCCGATGGCGTACTGGAACTTATCCCAGGCGCCTGTCCGTTTTTTTGACGGATTCTAATAAGGAGTCATAAATTGAGCGTTGAAGCGGCCAAGAATGCCCGAGAATTGCTTCTCAAGGAATACCGTGGAGTGCTCTCGACGCATTCCAAGGCGATGCCCGGTTTCCCGTTTGGCTCCGTGGTTCCGTACTGTCTGGACGCACAGGGCTGGCCGCTGATCCTTATCAGCCGTATCGCCCAGCACACCCATAACCTGCAGAAAGATCCAAAATGCTCACTGTTTGTGGGCGAGCGCGGGGCCGAAGACGTGCAAGCCGTTGGTCGCCTGACCTACCTCGCCGAAGCCGAAAAGCTCGAGGACGAGGCCGCCATCGACGCGGCGGCTGAGCGTTACTACCGCTATTTCCCTGATTCGCAGAGCTACCACAAGGCTCATGATTTCGATTTCTGGGTGCTCAAACCGGTACGCCACCGTTACATCGGCGGCTTCGGTGCGATTCACTGGGTCGATCAGTTAACGCTGGCCAACCCGTTCGCCGGAAAAGCCGAAGCGAGCATGGTCGAGCACATGAATGCCGATCACGCCAAAGCCATCGCTCATTACGTCGAACTGGCGGGCCTGCCGAAAACCGAGCCGGCGCAACTGGCGGGTATCGACACCGAAGGCATGCACCTGCGCATTGGCCAGGGGCTCTATTGGTTGCCGTTTCAAGCGCCGTGCAATACGCCGACACAAGTGCGCGAAGCCTTGGTTTTCCTGGCTCACGCCGAACATTGGCCAAAAAATGAAGGGGCCGACGCTTGAATTCACGAATTGGCGACGTCATCTAGGGGAGACTGGCAAGGCATTCTTGCGTTGAGGAACCATTTGATGCGCCCTTTTTTGTTGCTCTTTGTACTGTTTCCGGTGTTGGAGCTGTTCGTATTCGTCAAGGTCAGCGGGGCGATCGGGTTTTTCCCGGCCCTGCTGCTGGTCATTCTCGGCTCGATGCTCGGTGTGTTCGTGCTGCGTATCGCTGGTCTGGCAACCGCGTTGCGTGCCCGTGAAAGCCTGAACCGCGGCGAGTTGCCGGCCCAGACCATGCTCGAAGGCTTGATGCTGGCACTGGCGGGTGGTCTGTTGATCCTGCCGGGCTTCGTCACTGACGTGCTGGGTCTGATCATGTTGCTGCCGATCTCTCGTCGACTGTTGGCCAATAAAATGCGCCAGCGTGCCGAAGAGGCGGCAATCCGTCAGCGTGCATTCGCCGACGACCTTCAGCCACGTGGCGGTCCTGCTCCACGCGAGCCGTTGGGCCGTGAGCCCAACGTAATCGAAGGCGAATTCGAACACCGCGATACCAAGTAATCCGCCACACCGGCACGGCACCTTCGGGTGCCGTGTTCGTTTGTGGGGCAACAACCTGAAAAAATTTGCGTCCTCGCCCTTGTAATAAGCTTGCGCGCCCTTATGTAACGGTCACCGCAAGGTTTCTGGCGAACACGCCAGACAGACTTCCGCGGTTCGCTTGACGAACCGCACCCGGCACCGCCGGATTTGTTAAACCCGCCGGGAATACACCGGCCGATGAAAACCACAATTAGGAGAGATCGACAATGAAGCTTCGTCCTCTGCATGACCGCGTCGTCGTCCGTCGCAGCGAAGAAGAAAAGAAAACCGCTGGCGGCATCGTCCTGCCAGGTTCGGCTGCTGAAAAGCCAAACCAGGGTGAAGTCCTCGCTGTAGGCCCAGGCAAAGTGCTGGACAACGGTGAAGTGCGTGCACTGTCCGTAAAAGTGGGTGACAAGGTTGTGTTCGGTCCGTACTCCGGCAGCAACACTGTGAAAGTCGACGGCGAAGACCTGCTGGTAATTGGCGAGAGCGAAATCCTCGCCGTTGTCGAAGGCTGATTCCCCGCTCATTTTCCCGCTACTACAAAGTATTTAAGGAATATCGATCATGGCTGCTAAAGAAGTTAAGTTTGGCGATTCCGCCCGCAAGAAAATGCTCGCCGGTGTCAACGTCCTGGCTGACGCAGTAAAAGCGACCCTGGGCCCTAAAGGCCGTAACGTGATCATCGAGAAGAGCTTCGGCGCTCCGACCATCACCAAGGACGGCGTGTCCGTTGCCAAAGAAATCGAACTGAAAGATCGCTTCGAAAACATGGGCGCGCAGCTGGTCAAAGACGTTGCCTCCCGTGCCAACGATGACGCAGGCGACGGCACCACCACCGCTACCGTTCTGGCTCAGTCGATCGTCAACGAAGGCCTGAAAGCCGTCGCTGCCGGCATGAACCCGATGGACCTCAAGCGCGGTATCGACAAAGCGACCATCGCAATCGTCAAAGAGCTGAAAGCCCTGTCCAAGCCTTGCGCTGACACCAAGGCGATCGCTCAGGTCGGCACCATCTCGGCCAACTCCGACAGCTCCATCGGCGACATCATTGCCGAAGCCATGGAAAAAGTCGGTAAAGAAGGCGTGATCACCGTTGAAGAAGGCTCGGGCCTGGAAAACGAACTGTCGGTTGTTGAAGGCATGCAGTTCGACCGTGGCTACCTGTCCCCGTACTTCGTCAACAAGCCAGAGACCATGACGGCCGAGCTGGACGGTCCGCTGATCCTGCTGGTCGACAAAAAGATCTCGAACATCCGCGAAATGCTGCCAGTACTGGAAGCCGTTGCCAAAGCCGGCCGTCCACTGCTGATCGTTGCCGAAGACGTTGAAGGCGAAGCCCTGGCGACTCTGGTTGTGAACAACATGCGTGGCATCGTTAAAGTCGCAGCCGTCAAGGCTCCTGGCTTCGGCGACCGTCGCAAGGCCATGCTGCAGGACATCGCTGTTCTGACTGGCGGTACCGTTATCTCCGAAGAAATCGGTCTGAGCCTGGAAAGCACTACCCTGGAACACCTGGGTAATGCCAAGCGCGTGATCCTGTCCAAAGAAAACACCACCGTGATCGACGGTGCCGGCGTTGAGGCTGACATCCAGGCTCGCGTTCTGCAGATCCGTCAGCAAGTGGCCGACACTTCGTCCGACTACGACCGTGAAAAACTGCAAGAGCGTCTGGCCAAACTGTCCGGCGGCGTTGCAGTGATCAAGGTTGGCGCTGGTTCCGAAGTTGAAATGAAAGAGAAGAAAGCCCGCGTTGAAGACGCCCTGCACGCTACCCGTGCAGCCGTTGAAGAAGGCGTGGTACCTGGCGGCGGCGTGGCACTGGTTCGCGCTCTGCAGGCAATCTCCGAGCTGAAAGGCGACAACGATGACCAGAACGTTGGCATCCAGTTGCTGCGTCGCGCTGTTGAAGCACCACTGCGCCAGATCGTTGCCAACTCCGGTGACGAGCCAAGCGTAGTAGTCGACAAGGTCAAGCAGGGTTCGGGTAACTACGGTTACAACGCTGCTACCGGCGAATACGGCGACATGATCGAAATGGGTATCCTGGACCCGGCCAAAGTGACTCGTTCGGCTCTGCAAGCGGCTTCGTCGATTGCCAGCCTGATGATCACCACCGAAGCCATGATCGCTGAGATCAAGGAAGACGGTCCAGCTGGCGGCGGCATGCCAGACATGGGCGGTATGGGCGGCATGGGCGGCATGATGTAAGCCAGCCTTACCCCGTACATAAAAACCCCGTCTGCGAAAGCAGGCGGGGTTTTTTATTGCCGGGATACAACGGTCACATTTGGATCTGTGTATCAGGCGTTGACCGGTTTCGCCTTGGTCGCTCGCTCAGCCTTCGAAGCGGGGCGATAAAGAATGTAGTAATACGACCCCAGACAAATCAGCCAGCAGAAAATCGCCGTCCACACGTTGTGCGAGAAGAAGTGCGCTCCCTGCATCATCCGGCTGATGGAAAACACCGTGCCCAACGTGAAAGCGAACACAAACGCCTTGCGCGCCAAGCGCGGACGACGGTCACGCAGGACAAAAAACAGCGCAAACAGTGTGAAACCGGTCGCGGCATGCCCGCCGGGCCAGCAACGGCCCGGTTTATCAGTGTGCGGGCGAGGGCTGAGCAGTTCGCTATAGGTTTCGTGACCGCCAAACTGCTCCAGGCTCCACGGGCACTGGACGGCCGTCACCGCTTTGACTGGCGTGACAAAGGAGGTCGCCAGCGCCAGGGACAACACCAGGCAGCCCAATTCCCGTTTGATCGGTTTGAGCCGGTCGATGAAAAAGGAGGCGATGAAACCGAAGATGGCCAACACCGAGAAGGCGATGACCACCTGCTTGGCTCGGTCATGCAGGATATCTTCCAGGAAGTAACTGTGCCGTCCGATGAAATCCCCCGCGACCGGGTCATAGAACAGCTTGGCCAGGTCCATGTCCAGGGACGTCAGTTCGAGCAGCATCAGAATGATCGCCGCGATGACGGGAACGCCCAGGCACGCCCAGAAATTCAGCGGGCGGGAGGCGGGGCGACCGGCAGTCGAAACCATGGTAATTCCTTGGTCAATGAAAGGTTCTGAACACGCAGCCGCGCGGAGTTTGAGCCTGTTCCTGTCGTCGACGTGTGAATCGATAGTGAAAAAGTCGTTAAAGGCGCCCCGGGTTTATAGGTTGAATATGCAACCGCACGCAGTCCTAGCCCTCAGCCACACTTGGCCTTAAGCTGCGCGGGCCAAGACGGCCGTTACTGTGTACGCAGGAGACACCCATGCGAATTCTATTGGTTGAAGACAACCGCGATATCCTGGCCAATCTGGCCGATTACCTGGGGCTCAAGGGTTATACCGTGGATTGCGCGCAGGACGGTTTGTCAGGCTTGCACCTGGCGGCCACCGAGCATTACGACTTGATCGTGCTCGACGTCATGCTGCCTGGCATCGACGGTTACACCTTGTGCAAACGTCTGCGTGAAGACGCGCGTCGCGACACGCCGGTGATCATGCTCACCGCTCGCGATCAATTGGACGACCGCCTGCAAGGGTTCAAATCCGGTGCCGATGACTACCTGATCAAACCCTTCGCGCTCTCTGAATTGGCGGCGCGCATCGAGGCGGTCATGCGCCGCGCCCAGGGTGGCGGTCGCCGCACCCTGCAGGTCGGCGATCTGATCTACGATCTCGATACCCTGGAAGTGACCCGCGAAGGGCGACTGCTGAAGCTCAACCCGGTGGGCCTGAAGTTGCTGGCCGTGCTGATGCAAAAAAGTCCGCATGTACTGCGTCGCGAGATTCTCGAAGAGGCGCTGTGGGGGGATGATTGCCCGGACAGCGACAGCCTGCGCAGCCACGTTCATCAATTGCGCCAGGTGATCGACAAGCCGTTCGCCAAACCGTTGCTGCAAACCGTACACGGTGTGGGTTATCGCTTGGCCGAGGGCCGAGATGGAGTTTAAACAGAGCCTTGCTCAACGGATCATCATCGCCTTTGCGCTGATGAGCGCATTGGTCGCCGGCGCCTTCGCAATGGGCATTGTGGCGACCGTACACCTGGTGGAAGAAAAACTGATTTCGGCCGGTCTGGGCGGCGATTTGCAACGGCTGTTGCTGATGGACAGTGTCATGGACTGGAACCATCGTCCGGAGCCGGACCAGCTGTTCTATTTCAGCGGCGGGCCGGGCGACTTCGAGCTTCCCAAGGACCTGCGGCACCTGGGCCCGGGCTTTCACGAAGTGTTTCGCGAACAGCTGTCGTACCACGCGATGGTCGAAGTCGTCGATGGCCGACATTACGTGCTGTTGCAGGATCAGAGCGATTTCGAAGAGCGTGAACGGGTGCTGTTTGCCGTGGTGCTGGTGGGCTTCGTCTTGAGTCTGGCGTTGGCGGTGTTTCTTGGCTGGGTACTGGCGCGCAAAGTGATGGCGCCCGTGGTGCGACTGGCCCGTCAGGTCCGTCACCGTGATCAATTATTAGGTCTTGCGCCCCCGCTGGCGCCGGATTACGCCGCCGACGAGGTGGGCGAGTTGGCCGTAGCCTTCGACGCCACCCTCGGGCGCTTGCGCCAGGCGTTGACCCGCGAACGGTTGTTCACCAGTGACGTTAGCCACGAACTGCGCACGCCATTGATGGTGCTGGCCAGTTCCTGCGAGCTGCTGCTGGAAAACCCCGGTATCGATCAGCGTGGACGTGCACAGGTCCAGCGCATCGCCCGCGCTTGCGAAGAGATGCGCGAGCTGGTGCAAACCTTCCTCATGTTGGCCCGCGCACAACGCGAAGACGCCAGCATGTCGCCCCAGCAGACCCTGAGCCAGGTCGCCGATGGACTGCTAAACCAGTGGCGCGAGCCGATCGAAGCCAAGGGGCTGGCGCTGATCTTTGAACCGGGCAATCCGGCCAACACGTGCTACAACGCAACCCTTTTGCACGCAGTCATGGGCAACCTGCTGCGTAATGCCCTGCATTACACCGAGCGCGGATTCATCCGCCTGACGCTGACGGCCACGGGGTTCATGGTCGAGGACAGTGGCGTAGGCATTCCCGAGGAAAAGCGCGAGGCGATGTTCGAGCCGTTCGTGCGCGGCAACGAGAAGCGCGGTGAGGGCTTGGGGCTTGGGCTTTCACTGGTACAGCGCATCTGTGAAAACCAGGGGTGGACCGTCAGCCTGACGAACATGGAGCCCCATGGTTGTCGTTTTGAAGTGGAGCTGTGTCCGTCGCAGATGAATTGATCGGCCTGTTACGACGCCTTGGCCCGGAACAGTTGTTCGCACCCTGCAAAACCTCGAAATGATTTGAGGTTTTACATGACGTTTTTTTCACAAAGGAATGACCTGTCGCTGACACGGCGCTACCTATCGTGAATGCCATCAGCAGTTCAGGAGACCTTGGTGATGGCTGGCCCGATCAAACTGGATTTTTCCGAAAAGTACGACGATCAACACGCTCAACGATACCTGCGTAAACACCAGGATGGCCTTGGTCGCCGGCTGTCACACTGGCGTGACGAGCAACTGGCGCGCAAGGCGCTGGCGGCGGTCGGTGAGCCGGGGCTGATCCTCGATCTGCCCTGCGGTGCGGGGCGTTTCTGGCCATTGCTGGCGGAAAAAACCAATCGTGCGATCATTGGCGCCGACAACTCCGAATCCATGCTGAAGATTGCCATGCAGGCGCAACCTGCCGAAGTGGTGAAACGGGTACAACCCTTGCACACTTCTGCATTCGACATCGCCTTGCCTGATAACGCCGTCGACAGCATTTTCTGCATGCGTTTGCTCCATCACATCGGTGAAGCCGAGCATCGACTGGCCATATTGCGTGAATTCGAGCGCGTCACGCGTGATAGCGTGGTCCTTTCCCTGTGGGTGGACGGCAATTTCAAAGCGTGGAAACGCAAACGCGCCGAGAAAACACGTGGGCAGGAGGGTTACCAAAATCGATTTGTGTTACCGGCTGCTACGGTTGAAAAGGAATTTGAGCAGGCGGGTTTTCGCATCCAGGAACAACTGGACTTTTTACCGCTCTATGCGATGTGGCGGGTCTACGTATTACGCAAGAGGTAACAAAATGGCAGTGCAATGTGCAGCAGAAACGGACGTCGCTCCTCAGGACCGCTTCGACTATTTCTGGAATCAGCGCGGTGAATGGGTAGAAGAACCCAACGTCCGTCGCGGCGGAGAAAGCGGCGTGCAGCGCGTCATGAGCAGCAATGGCCAGTTGCTTTACGTTAAACGTCAGACCGGGCATATCCATCGCAGCTTGCTGCACCCGTTCGGTCGGCCGACGGTGTTGCGCGAGCGCGATGCACTTATCGGCCTGGGCCTGCTCGACGTTCGCGTTCCGGAAATCGTGTTCTGCGGTGCACAGCGCGATCCGGTGCATAAATGGCGCGCCTTGCTGGTCACCAAGGCGCTGGACGGCTTCGAGGAAATCGAGCACTGGTACGCTGGCGGTGGTCGCGAGCGTCATGGCGAGGTCGTGCATGATCGAGTGTTGAAGGAACTGGCCGAGAACCTGGCCCGGATGCATAAGGGCCGCTGGCAGCACAGCTGCCTCTACATCAAGCACGTATTCGTGCGCGTCACCGGCGAAGGCGATGCTTCCGAAGTTGAAGTGGCCTTGATCGACCTGGAGAAATGTCGGCAGCGTTTTACCGCCCGGCAAGCGGCTTCTCATGACATGAAGCAACTGCGTCGCCACTCGTCGTTCAGTACGACGGACTGGCAAAAACTCGTCTATTTTTACAAGACGGCGTTTGGCAGCGCTATCAAGGGTTTATAGCAATGAAACTCGAAATTGCACGAGGTGTATTTTTAATAGGAGCCTTGGCAGTTGCTTCACTGGCGGTGGCGGCATGGGAGCAGCCCCGCACGCAAGTCCTCAGTTCAATGAATGGCGACGCGCATTGTCCGTTGCCACGGGTTGCCAAGGCACCTGTGGCATCTCAACCCGATCATGATTTATTGCTGTTCATGTTCGGACTTTCTCAAGGATTGAGGCCACAAAGTTGAACAGATTGAAGCCCAAGTAAAAGGCCTCGCAAATGCGAGGCCTTTTTTGTTCCCACCTACAGAGCGCCGATCGTTCCCATGCTCTGCGTGGGAATGCAGCCCGGGAGGCTCGGCGTCCCCTCAAAGCCGAACGCAGAGCGTCCGTAGAGGCATTCCCACGCAGAGCGTGGGAACGATCTTAGCGTGAGGGTTTATCGGGTTTTGCCAAAAACGTGTACACGCACGGCAACACAAACAAGGTAAACAACGTCCCGATCGACATCCCCGTGGCGATCACCATGCCGATGTCGAACCGACTGACGGCGCCCGCCCCCGTGGCGATGATCAATGGCACCATGCCGAACACCATCGCTGCGGTGGTCATCAACACCGGACGCAGACGAATGGCCGCCGCTTCTTCCACGGCTTCGCGCGGTGTCAGGCCTTTGTCCTTGCGTAACTGGTTGGCAAATTCGACGATCAGGATTCCGTGCTTGCTGATCAGCCCGATCAACGTCACCAGGCCGACCTGGGTGTAGATGTTCATGCTCGACCAACCGAGGAACAGCGGGATCAATGCGCCACAGATTGATAGTGGCACGGTCACCAGAATCACCAGCGGATCGCGGAAGCTTTCGAACTGGGCCGCCAGTACCAGGAAAATGATCGCCAGCGCCAGGGCGAAGGTGACCCACAGCGCACTGCCTTCCTGGACGTATTGCCTTGATGCGCCGGCATAGTCGAAGGCGTAACCCACTGGCGCTTCCTCCTGAGCGATCTGGCGAACGGTGTCGATGGCTTCACCCATACTGACCAGCGGCACCCCGGACAGGATGGCCGAGTTGAGTTGCTGGAACTGGTTCAACTGCCGTGGCCGCGCCCGGTCGGTCACGGTGATCAGGGTCGACAGGGCCAGCAGTTCACCTTGGGTGTTCTTGACGTAATAATTGTTCAGCCAGTCGGGGTTGTCCCGGAAGGGCCGTTCGACCTGCGCGATGACTTTGTAGCTGCGACCTTCAATGGTGAAACGGTTGATCTCCGCCTCCCCCAGCAATGTCGCGAGCGTCCCGCCCAGGCCCTGCATGGAAACACCCATCTGTGCGGCCTTGGCGCGATCGATATCCACCACCACTTCAGGTTTGTCGAACGCCAGGTCAACGTCGACGAAGGCGAACTTGCCGGATTCCATTGCCCGCTTTTTCACTCGGTCGGTCACTTGCAGCAGCGACTCGTAATCGTTGGCGGAGTTGATGACGAACTGAAACGGCAGCCCTTCACCGGTACCGGGCAGAGAGGGCAGGTTGAAGCCGAAGATTTGCAATCCGGCAATGCTCTCCAGTCTGGCCTGTACCTCGGGCAGGATTTCCATTTGAGTGCGGCTGCGTTCGTTCCACGGCTTGAGCAGGAAGCCGCCGATCCCCGATTGCACGCCGTTGAAGCCATTGATCTGGAACGACGAGTAGTACTCGGGAAACGTCTTGAAGATGGTGACGAACTCGTCGGTGTAGGCGCTCAGGTAGTCGAGGTTGGCCGGTTGCGGGGCGTTGGCCATCATGAAAATGATGCCTTGGTCCTCGTCCGGCGCCAGCTCCGACTTGGTGAACTTGAGCAGCACCGGAATCAGGCACAGCACGATCACCGCGAACACCAGCACCACCGGCCGGGTGTTGAGGGTGCCGTGGAGCATGCTTTGGTAACGGCGCTTGAGGCTTTCGAAAATCAGGTCCAGGCGATGGGCCAGGCCACTGGGATTTTCGTCGTGACGCAGCAGGAAGGCACACATCATCGGCGATAGGGTCAGGGCGACGATGCCGGAGATCACCACCGCGCCGGCCAGGGTCAGGGCGAACTCCTTGAACAGCGCCCCCGTGAGCCCCGTCAGGAAGCCGATCGGCGCATAGACCGCCGCCAGGGTGATGGTCATCGAGACCACCGGCATGGCGATTTCCCGGGCGCCTTCGATGGCCGCATCCAGCGGCGTCTTGCCTTCTTCGATGTGCCGGTGGATGTTTTCCACCACCACAATGGCGTCGTCCACCACCAGGCCGATGGCCAATACCATCGCCAGCAACGTCAGCAGATTGATCGAGTAGCCCATCATCTGCATGAAGAACATCACGCCGATCATCGACAACGGGATGGTGACTACCGGGATCACCACCGAACGCAGGGCGCCGAGGAATAGGAACACCACCACGATGACGATCAGCACCGCTTCAAACAGGGTTTTCACCACTTCGTCGATCGAGGCCTGGATGAACAGCGTCGCGTCGTAGGCGATTTCACCTTTGAGGTTCGGCGGCAGCTGGGCTTCCAGGTCCGGCATGATCTTGCGCACTTCCTTGATCACGTCCAGCGGGTTGGCGCCGGGTGTGGCCTTGATGCCGATGTACACCGAAGGGGTGCCGCCGAAGGAGCTGATCGAGTCGTAGTTTTCCGCGCCCATTTCAACCCGCGCCACATCGCTGAGCAGCACGCGACTGTCGCCCTCGACCTTGAGCGGAATCGCGGCAAAGGCTTCGGCGGACTTGAGCTCGGTATTGGCGTTGATGCTGGTGACGACATACTCGCCTTTCACTTCGCCGGCGGCGGAGAGGAAGTTGTATTTGCGCACCGCATCGGTCACGTCGCTGGCACTCAGGCCGAAACCGGCCAGCTTGACCGGGTCCAGCCACAGGCGCATGGCAAATACCTGGTTGCCGAGAATCTCGGCTTCGGCCATGCCTGGCAGGGTCGCCAGTTTCGGCTGGATCACCCGAGACAGGTAGTCGGTAATCTGCGGGTTGCTCAGCTCCTTGCTGAAGAAGCTGATGTACATCAGTGCCGAAGCGTCGGCGGCTTCCTTGCTCAGCACCGGGTCTTCGGCGTCCTGAGGCAGTTGGTTTTTCACCTCGTTGGCTTTGGCCAGCAGTTCGGTGAACAAGCGGTCGCTGTTGGAGCCGATGCGCGCGTAGATCGAGATCACCGAGAAGTTCTGGCGACTGACCGAGGTCATGTAGTCGATGCCCTCGGCACTGGCCAGGCTTTGCTGCATCGGTTGGGTGATGTAGCCCTGAATGGTTTCGGCGTTGGCCCCGGGGTAAGCGGTGGTCACCGTGATCAGGGCGTTTTCCATTTGTGGATATTGGCGCAGCGGCAACTTGCTCCAGGCCTGGAAGCCCAGCAGCACAATCAACAGGCTGACCACGGTGGCGAGCACCGGGCGGCGGATGAACGGGTCGGTAAAAGCCATGGGGGTTCCTTGATCAGTCCGCGCGCGGCGGGCTGTTCTTCTCGGCTAAGGTCTTGTCGTCGCTGATCGCAATGTGTGCGCCGTTGTCCAGTTTGATCTGGCCGGCGGTGACCACTTTTTCGCCGTTCTGCACACCCTTGGTGATCATCACTTGCCCATCGCGACGCTCGCCGGTTTCGATGAAACGCCGTTCGGCGATCAGGATCGGTTGGCCCTTGTCGTCTTTTTCCAGGCTGCCGTCTTCGGCTTTTTTCTGCGCGACGACATAGACCGAGTTGCCGTACAGCGTGTAAGTGATCGCGCTTTCCGGCACGACAATCCGAGGCTGCGGGTCGGGTAACAACACTTGCAGGCTGGCGAACATTCCCGGCAGCAGTTTGCCGTCGGGGTTGGCCAGGGTCGCGCGGACCTGGACGTTGCGCGTGCTGTTTTCGACTTTCGGGTTGATCGCGCTGATAGTGCCGGGGAAGGTTTGTGTCGGGTAGGCCGCGACCACGATCTGCACCGGTTGGCCGAGGGCGATCTTCGGTACCGACTGCTCGGGCACGAAGAAGTCTACATAAAGGCTGCTGAGGTCTTGCAGGGTGGCAATCATGGTGCCGCTGGCGAGGTAGTCACCGATGTCCACCTGACGAATACCGATGGTTCCGCTGAACGGTGCGAGCAAGCGTTTTTTGGCCAGCGCCGCCTTGAGCTGATTCACCGTGGCCTGGCTCTTTTTCAACACCGCAGAGAGCCGGTCGAATTCACCTTTGGAAATGGCTTGGCTGCCCACCAATTGGCTGCCGCGACCGTAATCGAGCTGCGCCAGGCCCAGGTCGGCTTGAGCGGTTTCGAGCAGGGCGGTTTCTACCACGCTATCCAGCCGAAGCAGCGGTTGGCCGACCTTGACCTTCTGGCCTGACTCGAACTGCAAATCGATGACAGTGCCGTCGGTCTCCAGGCTCAGGTCCACGCCTTGCAGGGCCTTGAGCGTGCCGACGGTAGGCAGGCGGGCTTGCCACGGCCGTTCGGTGGCAGTGGCCACGGCGACACTGATCGCCGGTTTCGGCGCAGCAAAGCCCTGAATCATCGTATAGATGGAGAAGGCTTTGTAACCGGCCAGGACCAGCACGATCAGCAAAACAACACCCAACATGATCAGCATGCGGCGACGCAGCATATTTCCACTTCCTTGGAGAAAATCAGGTGACTCAGTCGGGCACATTACTCCGAGTGGGAGGTTGATTCCAACTGGCAGAACTTACAGGTAGGCCAGCCTGTCTGCGCGGAAGGAATTGAACACAAACCTGTGGCGAGGGAGCTTGCTCCCGTTGGACTGCGTAGCAGTCCCTTTTTTTAGGGCCGCTGCGCAGCCCAACGGGAGCAAGCTCCCTCGCCACAGGGAACACCCTCCAGCAGGAGAGGCAGGTCAAATGAGGTGAAGGTGGTTGTCCCAGAGACCTGCCGGTAGGTCGAGGGGTTTTGCAACAAGGCTTGTCTGGCGGCAGTCGTAGAACCGGCAGCGTCCCTGACCCGAGGTCACAACAAAGCCATCGGCTACCGCGCCGACCCCGGCGCAATCGGGAAGTGGCGCGTCCAGGCGCACTTCACCGCTGTCCAGGTCCCAGATGAAAAAGCGGTTGCCCCGTGGCGCGGTCAACGCCACCAGGCGCAGCTCGCTGTGCACCGCGACACTGGCGGTGTAATGCCCCATGGCCTGCAACTGATGCTCCGGCACCGGGAAGGCCACGAACGGCTGACCGGGCCGCTTGATCGCCAGCAGCTCCGAGGACTCGTGAGACGGCCCCATGAACTGCTGACCGGCGACGATGGTGCCGTCGCTGGCAATCCCCAAATGACGCACGCTGTTCATCGGCTGGGCCAGGGTTTCCTTGCTCAGCAGGGTGCCGTCCCGTTGCATCAGCACCAGGCTCGGTTCCATGGCGTTGAGGTTCATCTCGACGCGGCTTTCGGCCTCGGTGCGAATGCCGCCGTTGGCCACCACCAGGGTTTCGCCATCGGGCATCCATGACACCTGATGCGGGCCGACGCCGTGAGTGGAAATCTCGCCGCTGTGCACCAGCCGCTCGCCTTCGAACTTATACACACCGAGCAAGCCGCGACCCGGATCGGAGGTGTCATTCTCGGTGGCGTACAGCCAGTCGCCGCTCTGGTGAATCACCGCATGCCCGTAGAAATGCCGATTCGGCTGCGAGGTCACGGTTTGCAGCAGCGTGCCGTCGCGCAGGTCGATCAGGTAACTCTCGGTGCCGGGACGACGGGCGACGAACAGCGCAATCGGCAACGTCGGGTGGTTGATGATGTCGTGGCAGCGCTGGCCGACGTGGGTGGCAAACACCCGGGTGCCGTCCAGCCGGTAACCGACGGCATAGTGCTTGCCGTCGGTATCGTCCCGCGCCGAGAGCAGCAGCGGGCTTTTGTCCTTCTGCTTGAACAGCGTCCAGCCGCCCAGTGTCACCGCACCCAGCAGCAAACTACCTAACGTCAGAGCCTGGCGTCGCAGCATGGCACTTGCCCTCATCAGTCACCGTCGTTGGCGTTGAAGCCCAGCTGGATGCCCAGCGCCTTGGCCAGTTCGCCTTCGTGCAGGCGGTGGACGGCGTTGAGGCTGTCGTAGATGTCGTTGAGTTGCTGGCGACCGCCATCGTCGTTGAGCATCTCGGTCAGCGAGCGCTGGTTGCTGGCGAACAGTTTCAGGGACGTGGCGTAAGCGGCGTCGATCTTGTCGGCCAATGGTTTCTGCTCGTTCGGCAACAGACCGCGCAGGCCTTTGTTGTCGACGCCTTCCCACACCGTTTTGGCGGCGGCGAGGCTGGCTTCCAGGCCGCTCAGGGACGACTGGCTGCGCCATGCATCGGCCTGGAACGGTTGCGGCACACCCTTCGTCTGACGGCCCATCGGCGTGCCGAGTTTTTTCTTCAGGCTGTCGAGGGCGGTGACTTGCACGCGCAACAGATCGGCGATGGCTTCGTGGGAATCGGCGTAGCGCTGGTTCGGGAATTTGCTCATCTGCGCGAGCATGCCGTCGGTGTTGTTCCAGCTCTTCAGGATTTCTTCGGCCAGTTGTTTCTGCCGCTCGCCAATCGCGATCAGCAGTGGGCAGTACTTGGCTTTCTGTTCAGCGTTGGCCACATCAGGCTTGCTGTCGAACAGGATGTATTCGTAGGCGGAAAGGCCTTGAACCACAACGCTCGATTTGGTCAGGGCGGCGGCATCGATCTGCGGCTGTGCGCTGACCAGTTGCTCGACCTGACGGCCGACGAGGTTTTTCTTGTCCGGCCAGAACTGTACCTGCCAGGCGCGATTGCCTTCGGCCAGCGGACCGATCAGCAACGGTTGCAGCTCGGCCCAGGCTTTCTGTGCATGCAGGAAGTCGGCGCGGGCGGTGTCGAGGTTTTCCTTGCCTTCGCAGTAGGCCAGGGCGCTGACGGCCAATTGGCGGTCGGCTTCAACCCAGCGCGTGTAGGTCGGCAGGATCACCGACTTGGCGATGGCGGCTGACGTAACGGCCTGCGGATCCTGCGGCGAACAGGCGCCCAAGGCGAGCGCGGCGAGGCTGGTGAACAACAATTTGGGACGAAACATGTCGGGCTCCCGCTATGGAATACGTATTAAAGGGAATTCAAGAACGCCAGCAACGCAGCGCGCTGCTCGGCATTGAAAGACAACACCTGTTGCTGCGCCGCTGTGGCTTCGCCGCCATGCCAAAGCACGGCTTCGAGCAGATTGCGGGCGCGGCCATCGTGCAGAAACTGAGTGTGGCCACTGACCGCTTGCGTCAGGCCGATGCCCCACAACGGCGGGGTGCGCCAGTCGCGGCCACTGGCCTGGAATTCGCTACGGTGGTCGGCCAGGCCGTCGCCCATGTCATGCAGCAGCAGATCGCTGTAAGGGCGGATCACTTGATTGGCCAGTTCAGGTTCTGCGGCATTGGCGGCGGTGGTGTATTTCGGCGTGTGGCAGGACTGGCATCCGGCCTGGAAGAACAGATTTTTGCCGGCCAGCACCTCGGGGGCGCTGACATCGCGGCGGGCCGGGACGGCGAGGTTACGGCTGTAGAACAGCACCAGACGCAGGATGTTGTCGCTGACTTCCGGCTCGCCATCGGCGCCATTGCCGTTGGGCGCCTGCTTGCAAGCGGTTTGCGCGTCGGTGCAATCATCGACGGGGCGCAGACGGGTGGTGAGGCCCATGTCGCCGGAGAACGCATGAACGTTCTGTTGATTAAGGTTGGGTTGGCCGGCCTTCCAGCCGAATCGCCCGAGAACGGTTTTTTGCTGCGCGTCATCCCAGACCCGGTTCGGGCGTCCGGCGATCCCGTTCTTCGCTTTTGCCTGCGACTCGGCATTGGCCAGGATCGCCTCGTCGGGGATTGCTTCGAGCAGGCCCAGGCCAATCATTGGCGGTGCGACCCTGGCCGAGAAACGCGTGTCAGGGTGCATCGGGCCGTAGCCGAGCTGGGTGATCTGCAACGTCGGCTTGCGCAACTCGACTTCGGTGCCGTCCTTGAAGCGAACCGGAACGGGCGTGTAATCGACGCGCACTTTGCCTTCCGGCACGACACCCGGCACGGACATGTCCTGCAATTGTCCGCCGTAGACCGGCTCCGGGACGACACCGAGTTGCTCGATCACTTTGGCATACGCTGGCGTATCGGGAATCGACAGGCGAACCAGCATCGACACGGCGTTCTGTGCATCAGGCGTGGGCGGATGACCGCGGCCGTCCTTGATGTGGCAGTTCTGGCAAGCGTTGGTGTTGAACAGCGGGCCAAGGCCATCCCGGGCGGTGGTGGTCGACGGGGCGATCACCCAGGGATTACGGAAAAAGCTGTTGCCGACACTGAAGTCCACGCGCCGTGAGGGTGGCAGGTTGGCGGACGGCAGGGAAAATGCGTTCTGATCGGTCTTGCGCACGGTTGCACTGCCACCGGACCGGGCTTCACCGGGTTCGGCCTCGGTAAAACGCGGGACGTCATCGCAGGCACTCAGGCCCAGGGCCAGCAACAGTGCGGACAAGCGAAGAGGCAGCGAGGGCATCAGACATCCTGCAAGACGAGCAAAACAAGGGCGCAAAGTCTAACAGGGCAGGGGAGATTGAATAAGAGGAATTATCGTTTGGTTGATGTGGCGCACTGATCGTTCCCACGCTCTGCGTGGGAATGCCTCTACGGACGCTCCGCGTTCGGCTCTGGATGGGACGCGGAGCGTCCCGGGCTGCATTCCCACGCAGAGCGTGGGAACGATCGGCACTCAAAAATCAGGTATGAAAAAGGCGACCCGAGGGTCGCCTTTTTATTCAGCGTTGATCAGAACTCGTGATCAGCGTTGTCCGGGTTCAGGTCACTGATGCCCAGTTTGCCAGCGGCGGCTTCGATCGAACCGGTCTGCTTGACCAGGGAAGCGATAGCGTCACGGACGATCTGGTTGCCAGCGGTGTTGCCGGCGGCGATCAACTGGTCGTAGTGCTCACCCTTGTTGGCGTGATCGACAATGACCTGCATCTTGGCTTCGGTCGCAGCCAGGTCGGCTTTCAGCGCGGTGTCGGCAGCCGGATCAGCCTTGGCTACCAGGGACGACAGGCTGGCGCCAGTCATTTTGGTGCCGTCGACGCGGGTGTATTCGCCCAGGTATACGTTACGAATGCCTTTGGCATCGTAGAACTGCGAATTGTGGGTGTTGTCGCTGAAGCAGTCGTGTTCGTCTTCCGGCGAGTTGGCTTCCAGGGAAACCTTCATGCGCTCGCCCGCCAGTTCGCCCAGGGACAGGCTGCCCATGCCGAACAGCATTTTGCGCAGGCCGGATTCAGCTGGCTCGGCTTCGAGGGTGGCGCGGTAGTTGTCGGCCACTTTAGGCTTCCAGTTACCGACCATTTCTTCCAGGTCGCTGACCAGCAGCTGGGTCACGGACTTCAGGTAAGCGCGGCGACGATCGTTATGCCCGCCGGTTGCGCCTTTGCCTTCCAGGTAGTCGGAAGCTGGACGGTTGCCGGCGCCAGGGCCGGTGCCGTTCAGGTCCTGGCCCCAGAGCAGGAATTCGATGGCGTGGTAGCCGGTGGCAACGTTGGCCTCGGAACCGCCGAGCTCGTTCAGGCTCGCGAGTTTTGCCGGGGTAATGTCTTTCACGTCGATCTTGTCTTCGCCGACCTGAACCTGGGTGTTGGCGATGATGTTGGCCGTGGCGCCCGGGTTACCCAGTGCGTGCTCGTAGGATTTGTCGACGTAGTCGATCAGGCCTTCGTCCAGTGGCCAGGCGTTCACCTGACCTTCCCAGTCGTCGATGATGGTGTTGCCGAAGCGGAACACTTCGCTCTGCAGGTAAGGAACGCGGGCAGCGATCCAGGCAGCCTTGGCCGCTTTCAGGGTGTCGGCGTTCGGCTTGGCGAGGAAGGCGTCGACGGCGGATTGCAGGGTTTTCGCGGTAGATTCGGCATCGCTGTAGACGGCGAAGACGATGTCGGCGTAATGCGCGACAACGGCTTTGGCGGCGGCTTCGTCGACTTTGCTGACAGCGGCGGGTGCAACAGCCGGGGCCGTGGTGCTGGCGGCCGGCGCAGCGACAGCTTTGTCTTTGCCTTCGCCACAACCGGCGAGGGAAATAGCGATGGCCAACAGACTGGCGGTAGCCAGAGGCATACGAATCATGGCGAACATCCTGCTTCGAGAGGGGGTTGAAGGCGCAGCAAGCGCGCAAAACTGCGACATAATGCAAATCTTTCGCATTATCTGTAAAGGGTTGTACCTGGAAATATTTCTTATTCAGGCGGGGGATGTCGTGGATCAAGAGAACGCAGCCTCGTTTCACTCGACAGCTGCTACAGAGTGAAACGAGGCTGCGTTCTCTTGATCTTCTACAAAATAGCCGCGTTACTGCGCTGGGCCTGTTTCAGATACGCACTCAATTCCCGCGCCGGCAGCGGCTTGCTATAGAGATAGCCCTGACCTTCGTGACAACCCTCGGAAATGATGTAGGCCTCTTGCTCGGGGGTTTCCACTCCCTCGGCAATCACCTGCATGCCCAGGCTCTTGCCCAGCTGGATGATGGCCCGAACGATGGTCGCGTCGTCGTCGTCATCGAGCAGGTCCTGAACGAAGCTCTTGTCGATCTTGATCTTGTCCAGCGGCAGGCTTTTCAGATAACTCAATGACGAGTAACCGGTGCCGAAGTCGTCAATCGCAATCAGCGCACCGGAACGGCGCAAGCTCAGCAGATGCTGGGCGGCCGTGCTGATGTCTTCCATCAGGCCGGTTTCGGTGACTTCCAGCTCCAGGCTGCGCGGTGGCAGGCGATACATCTGCAGCAGGTTATTGACCACCCGTGGCAACTCGGCGTGGTGCAACTGCACCGTGGACAGATTCACCGCCATGCGCAGGTCGACGAAACCCTGGTCATGCCAGTCGCGCAGTTGCTTGCACGCCTGATCCAGCACCCATTCGCCGATGGCGATGATGGTGCCGTTTTGCTCGGCCAAAGGGATGAACAAGTCCGGCGGAACCAGCCCGTGCTCGGGATGCTGCCAGCGAATCAGCGCCTCGACACCCACCACCCGGTGATCGCGATAGCTGATCTGCGGCTGGTAGACGAGGTAGAACTGGCCACGGACCAAGGCGTCGCGCAGGTCTTTTTCCAGCTCGCGACGGCGGCGCATCTCGGTGTCGACGCTGGCGATATAGAACTGATAACGGTTGCGCGAGCGAGTCTTGGCCAGGGTCATGGTCTGCTCGGCTTTTTGCAGCAGTTTCTCGGTGCTGTCACCGTCCTCGGGGAACAGGGTGATGCCGATGGTGGCGCGCAGGCGAATCTCCTGATGATCGAGGGCAAATGCCGCTTCCAGGTCATCGAGAATGCTTTGGGCCAGTTCGGCCGCTTCGTAGGGTTGTTCGATGTCGGCCTGAACCAGGGCGAACTGGTCGCCGCCGAGGCGGGCGAGGGCGCCAAGGCGTCCGCTGTGCGCTCGCAGCCGATCGGCCAGGGCCAACAGCAGTTGGTCGCCGGTCTGGTAGCTGAATTGTTCGTTGATGCCCTTGAAGTCGTCCAGGCCAACCACCAATACCGCGACCCGACGCTGCAACTTGCCGGCGTCTACCAGGATTTTGTCCAGTTGCTGCTGTAATTGCTGGCGGTTCGGCAGACCGGTGAGGAAGTCGTACTGGGCCATGCGAAGCAGGCTGTTTTCCGCTTCGTGACGCAAATGGGTGTTGCGCTCGATGGACTCGAGCAACTGGTTGGCGGTGTTGATCCAGATCCCCAGTTCGTTCTTTTCATGCCCCTTGAGCAGCGGGATCTTGTGTTCGCTGGGGCGATCCGGATTGATTTCCGTGAGGTGTTCGATGATCCGCGACAGCGGCTTGGTCAGCAGCCAGTGATAGACCAGGTACAGCACCAGCCCCATGGCCATCGCACGCAACACGCCGGAGATGAAGATGATCACCGAATTGACGATGAAGCCCTGGCCATAGGTGGCGGTGTCGAGGGTGATGTTCAAGTCGCCGTAATACTCGCTGTAAGGACCGCGACCCACCAGTTGGGTGGTGAAGGTGCGTTCCTTGCCGAGGATCAGGTCGGTCAGCCAGCGACTGTCGGAGTGCTGAAGCTCGCGAGACTTTTGCGCGAGCATGGCTTCGTTGGGATGGCCGATGGAGGCCTTGCGCACAGCGTCGTCCTGAAACAGGCCTTCGATCACTTGCATACCCATTTCCCGGTCCAGGCTGTAGACGGCCTGGGTCGAGGGGTCGCGGAACATGTCGAGGATGCGTTGGGCATCGCTGGCCACGGCCTGGCGCGTTTTGTAGGCATCGAAAACGATCTGCGCGCAGCTCAAGACTACGCCTACGATCAATGCCGAAAGGAGCACGACCCGGAGCAACTTCACCGACAAGCTGTTCTTGAGTTCCAGCTTCAAAGAGTCATTCCTTGTTCCGTGCGGGTAGCGTCAAGTTGCCATGAGTATTGGCAATCCGGTGATGGCAGTCAAAGGGACAATCAATCCCATGGGGTTTTGTTTGTAGCTTGGCCGAAATGCTGTGGTTTGGATGTTTGGCCATTCGTACTGTGTCGGTTGTCCGGGCCTTCAACTTGAGGGGGCTCGGGACATATTTTCCGTTTGGTTGATGTTAGACGGCTGTGGCGTTGGGGCAAGGGGCTGAAGTCTGGTTTCATTGTGGGAAATCGGCCTGGTTTTTGCGGATGTGCCTGTTGAGTGGTGAGGAGCGAAAGGCGTACGCCGATCCCCCTGTGGGAGCGGGCTTGCTCGCGAAGGCGGCCTGACAGCCGACCAATCTCTTCCTGCCAAACATCCAACCCCTGTGGGAGCGAGCCTGCTCGCGATGGCGGCCGCACAGGCAACGGATGCGTCCGTTTAAATAACGGTAAAAAAACCAGACCTTTCCCACGAGGTTTTCAGGTTGCCCGTAGGAAGCGGGTTCAATAACCTTTTGGCTGTCGCTGAAAACTCAGCGATCGGGTGTGAGAACTCGGCAAGTCATAGTCATCCAGCGTCAGTATCCGCATAATTGCCGCCAGTTTATTTGCTGCATATGCGTTATGGCGGCTGTGTGCGGGCAGACCTCGGTCTGGCCGGGTGTCTATGACCGGTTTCTCACCTCGCACATAGCTGCCACCTCTTCGTCGCGTGAGAAACGGCGAGGGAATGGCACCCCACGTCATAGGCATTCCCTTGGATAAGTTAATCCCCGATCCCCCCTTCAACACCACCCAATCCAATAATCCCAGAACCATCTTCATGATCGCCCCCGACATGGACACCGAAACCCTCCTGGCCCACGCCTGTGAGTCATTGGCATCGGCAAATGTTCTGGCCAGCGATTTCGCCACCAACCTGAGCGGCTCCCAGCGCAGTACGGCGTTGGCCATCGCGCAGATCGTCATGTTGGCGGACCTTGCCGTGAATAGGGCTTTGGATATCGTCGACCCACAGGACTAGGCGTTCAGTCAGTTCTACCGCGTCATCGTTCTTCGCGAGCAAGCCCGCTCCCACAGGTACAGCGGTGTCCTTGTGGGAGCGGGCTTGCTCGCGAAGGCGGCCGCCCGGGCACCACATTTCCACCGCCCATAAAAAAACCCGACCTAAGCCGGGTTTTTTCTTGGGCATCGATCTTAAGCGGTGAAGGTTTTGCCTTCGAACTGCTCAGCCACGAATTTCCAGTTGACCAGGTTCCAGAACGCTTCGACGTATTTTGGACGAAGGTTGCGGTAGTCGATGTAGTAAGCGTGTTCCCAGACGTCGCAGGTCAGCAGCGGGGTGTCGCCGTTGGTCAGCGGGTTGCCGGCGCCGATGGTGCTGGCCAGGGCCAGGGAACCGTCAGCCTTCTTCACCAGCCAGCCCCAGCCGGAACCGAAGGTGCCGATGGAAGTCTTGCTGAATTCTTCCTTGAACTTGTCGAACGAACCGAAGGCTGCGTTGATCGCGTCGCTCAATGCGCCGGTTGGTTGACCGCCGGCGTTTGGCGCCAGGCAGTTCCAGTAGAAAGTGTGGTTCCAGACTTGAGCGGCGTTGTTGAAGATGCCACCCGAGGAAGATTTGACGATTTCTTCCAGAGTCTTGCCTTCGAACTCGGTGCCTGGCACCAGGTTGTTCAGGTTCACGACATAGGTGTTGTGGTGCTTGTCGTGGTGGTATTCCAGAGTTTCCTTGGAAATGTGCGGCTGCAGGGCATCGTGTGCGTAAGGCAGCGGCGGCAATTCGAAAGCCATGATGATTCTCCTAATCAGGTCAGTTGCGGTGAGCGCAAGGCCGATCACGGGCGGCCAGACAAGCGCCGGGGAGTTTGTACTCTTTGCGGCGCATCGGACCGGATCATAGCACCGGGGGGGCGGCATAACCACGCAACAACTGTGTGGGATAGAGGTTCAAGGGGATGCCCTCACTAAATGACGGATCGCGTTGGAACTGTGATCGTGCCAGGCAAGGCGCGGGACGAAGAGGATGCTTTTTGCCTCTTCAAGTCCCGCAACGCCGCATGGCACGATCACAGCTCCAACCCGAAGGGCCGTCGCCCCGCAAAGCGCAATCCGTCGTTGTTCGTCGCTCATTTGGACCACCAAACCTCGCTCCTCACGCCTAGTCTTGCGCTTTGCGGGGCGGCGGCGCGACCGTCATTTAGTGAGGGCATCCCCTTAGCCTTTTGGCATAATCAGGAGGCGACGATTAATTGAAAGGCTACTGTGAACATCATCACCGCCACCAACAGATCGAGGATTCGCCAGGTACTTGGTCGCGCCAACCATGGCGCCAACCACGCCGCGCCGAGCGCCAAGGTGAAAAACCACAGCAACGACGCACTGGCCGCGCCGACGACATAAGCGCCGGGCTCGGTTTGTTGGGCGCCGAGAGAGCCAATCAACAGCACGGTATCCAGATAAACGTGCGGGTTGAGCAGCGTTACGGCCAACGCACTGAGCATCACCGCGCGCAGCGAGCGCACGGTCTGGTTTTCGCCTTGTTGCAGGCTCTGTTTCGAGCAGGCGCGACGCAACGCCAGGCTGCCATACCAAATCAGAAACACCGCGCCACCCCAGCGGGCGACTGCCAGCAACGTCGGGTTCTGCGCCAGCACCGTCGCCAGGCCGAATACGCCGGCAGCGACCAATAATGCATCGCAGGTCACGCAGAGTGCCGCCACGGGCAGGTGATGTTCACGCCTAAGGCTCTGGGCCAACACAAACGCATTTTGAGTACCGATCGCCATGATCAGCCCCGCGGCCACTAACAGGCCGTTCACATAGCTTTGCCACATATTTTTTACTCCGCGTTGGCTGCCAGGTCTCGCAGCACTTGCATGGCGCGTTCGGCATCGGCCTGACCGACGAACAGGTGATCGTGGTAATAGCCGGCGATCACGTTGCAGCTGATGCCGGCTCGGCCTAATGCGGTGGCGAATGCGGCGGTCAGGCCGACGGCTTCGAGGGCCGAATGCACGTTCAAGGTGATCCAGGCCGCGACGTAATCGAAACTGAAACCGGCCTTCTCGGCGTGGGAACGTTCGAGAATCACCGTCAGACCTTCCTGCTCGCGGAAGCTGCCGACGATCTCCAGGCCTGCCGGCAGCTTGCCGTCGCGCAGGGTGCAGAACACGTATTCGCCGGCGTTGAGTTGCGGGCTCATGCTGCGCAGCAAAGTTGCCAATGAAGTTTCGCCAGCCATGTCGATGATCCTTGTTGAAGAGTTGTTGCTGGCCATTCTCGGGTGTCAGGCTGTATAAGAAAAACCAATCATGCTGATCGCTCATTAGGAAAACTGATGTTCGACTATAAATTGCTTTCTGCCTTGGCCGCGGTGGTCGAGCAGGCCGGGTTCGAACGTGCGGCTCAGGTGCTCGGCTTGTCGCAATCGGCGATCTCCCAGCGCATCAAACTCTTGGAGGCGCGGGTCGGCCAACCGGTGCTGGTGCGGGTGACTCCGCCGGCCCCGACCGAAATCGGCCGACGGCTGCTCAACCATGTGCAGCAGGTGCGTTTACTTGAACGGGACTTGCAGACACTGGTGCCGGCACTCGATGAAGAAGGCCTGCCGGAACGTCTGCGCATCGCCTTGAATGCCGACAGCCTCGCCACGTGGTGGGCCGCAGCCGTCAGTGATTTCTGCGCCGAGCAACACCTGCTGCTGGATCTGGTCGTCGAAGACCAGACGGTGGGCCTCAAACGCATGCGCGCTGGCGAAGTGGCCGCGTGCATCTGCGCCAGCGAGCGTCCGGTGGCGGGTGCGCGTAGCGTGTTATTGGGCGCCATGCGTTATCGAGCGTTGGCCAGCCCGGCATTTATCGCCCGGCATTTTCCTGAAGGTGTGCGCGCCGATCTGTTGTCGAAAACCCCCGCGTTGGTGTTTGGCCCGGACGATTTCCTACAGCATCGCTACCTCGCGTCCCTCGGCGTCGATGGCGGATTCGAACACCATCTATGCCCCTCGTCCGAAGGCTTCATCCGTCTTACGGAAGCGGGACTCGGTTGGGGCCTGGTGCCTGAACTGCAGGTGCGCGAGCAACTGGAACGCGGCGTATTGGTGGAGCTTTTGCCCGATAAGCCGATCGACGTGCCGTTGTACTGGCATCATTGGCGCAATGGCGGTCAGTTGCTGGGGTTGCTCACCGATCAGTTGGTGCGCTCGTCGAAGCAATGGCTGGTGCCGTTGGACTGACGGCCAGCGTCAAGACCTCACGCCTTACGCATATGCAAAACGCAAAACGAAATATTCGGAGCAATTCATGAAGATTCTGGTTACCGGCGCAAGCGGCTTCATCGGCGGGCGCTTTGCGCGTTTTGCCCTGGAGCAGGGCCTGGACGTGCGGGTCAACGGTCGCCGGGCCGAAAGTGTGGAGCATCTGGTGCGCCGTGGCGCCGAGTTCATCCAGGGCGACTTGGGCGACCCGGAACTGGTACGCGATCTGTGCTCAGACGTCGAAGCCGTGGTGCATTGCGCCGGTGCGGTCGGTTTATGGGGCGTTATCAGGACTTTCATCAGGGTAACGTGCAGGTTACCGAAAACGTGGTCGAGGCCTGTCTGAAACAGCGGGTTCGGCGACTGGTGCACTTGTCCTCGCCGTCGATCTACTTCGATGGCCGTGATCACTTGGGGCTGACTGAAGAACAGGTACCCAAGCGTTTCAAGCATCCCTACGCCGCGACCAAATACCTGGCCGAGCAAAAGGTTTTCGGCGCTCAGGAGTTCGGCCTCGAAACCCTGGCCTTGCGCCCGCGATTCGTGACCGGGGCTGGTGACATGAGCATCTTTCCGCGGCTACTGAAAATGCAGCGTAAAGGACGGCTCGCGATCATCGGCAACGGCCTGAACAAGGTTGATTTCACCAGCGTGCAAAACCTCAATGAAGCGTTGCTCAGCAGTTTGCTGGCCAGCGGTTCGGCGTTGGGCAAGGCCTACAACATCAGCAACGGCACGCCGGTGCCGTTGTGGGACGTGGTCAATTACGTGATGCGCAAGATGGATGTCCCACAGGTCACGCGCTACCGTTCCTACGGTTTGGCCTACACCGTCGCAGCGCTCAACGAGGGCGTGTGCAAGTTGTGGCCGGGCCGCCCCGAACCGACCCTGTCGCGCCTGGGCATGCAGGTGATGAACAAAAATTTCACCCTGGACATCAGCCGCGCCCGGCATTATCTGGACTACGATCCCAAAGTCAGTCTCTGGACCGCCCTCGATGAATTCTGCGGCTGGTGGAAGGCCCAGGACATCCGCTGACGCCCGGGTTGGCGCGGCAACACTGAACCGAGTTCGGGGTTGACGGTCAATCGATGCGGCCGTGGGGGGTTATACTGCGCCGCATCAAGCCATCACCGCGTTCCACAAAGGTTGACTCAATGTCCATGCGTAACGATGCCAACGACGACTTCGATGTACCGAGCCTGCGTGCCGACAGCCTCGACGACGATGATTTTCCGACCACCGCTCGTACCTCCGTGCATTCGCGTACTACGCCAGTGGTCAAAGTCAAAAGCCCGAGCACCGGCCCGCTGTGGGCGCTGGTCGGCGCCTTGTTCTTTGCGTTTGCAGGCCTGGCCTGGTGGAGCTTTCAGCAGCTCTCGCTGATGGAACAGCAATTAGTGGCGACCCAGGAAAGTTTCGCGCGTATCAGCGAGGACGCGGCGGGGCGCTTGCAGGACATTTCCGGCAAGGTTGTCGCCAGTCAGACCAACGTCACCAGCGACAGCGAAGCCTTGAAGCTGCAAATCAAGCAGCTGGAAAGCAAGCTCCAGGATCAAGGCAAACAGCAGCAGGGCGTTGTCGGCCAGGCTTCGGAGCTGGACAAGCGTCTGGCGCAGATGAGTGCACAGACCACCGAACTGGATAAGCGCCTGGCGCAGATAACCGAGCAAGGCACTGAACAACAGACCGCCACTATTCAATTGCAGGCGCAGGTCAAGGTCTTGAATAGCGATGTCGCCGTGCTGAAAGCCAACCCGGCGGACACCGACAAATTCGACGCGCAACTTAAAAGCCTTGGCTCGGACATCGTTGCCCTGAAGAAACAAGGCAACCCGAGCGCCGCCATCGAGCGCCTGGAGCAGGAAGTCATTATCCTCAAAAGCCAACAGGACAATCGCCCGGCCGGCGGAAGCAATACTGCCGAATTCGACGCTTTCCGTAGCCAGGTCACCCGCACCATCAACTCCCTTCAGGCGCAGATCCAGAATCTGCAGCAACAGCTGCGCGCCCGGGGGCAATAGTCCGGATGCTGAACACCCGTGGCGAGGTGTGCTCTTTGTGGCGAGGGAGCTTGCTCCCGTTGGGTGGCGAAGCCGCCCCAAATCCCTTCGCTGCGGTCCTTCAGATAATCCGCGGTGCCCGATTTGCGACTGCTTCGCAGCCGAGCGGGAGCAAGCTCCCTCGCCACAAAAGCCCTTCGCCACTGTTTCCTGAATATTCGTACATATCCCCAAGCCGTCTACGCTCTTGAAACACCAACAAGAACGAGGGATGCGCAATGGGTTTCTTGCATAGGTTGTCCTTGCTGGGCGTGATGCTTTTGCTGTGCCTGGGCCAGGTTCAAGCCGCCGGCACGGAACAGGACGACAGCCAGGCTGCCAAAGCCTTGCTGGAAAAAGCCCTGGCGTACTACCACGACCATGGCGACAAAGCCTTCGCTGCGTTCAGCCGTCAGGGCGAGTTTGTCGACAAGGGTCGTTACGTGTTCGTGGTCGACACCAAAGGCGTGATGCTTGCCAGCGGTGGACCTTCTTCGGCGTTGATTGGCCGTGATGTGTCCGATGTGCTCGGGCCGGAATTGCAGAAGGCCTTCAAAGACGCCTTGAAAGTGCCGGAAGGCAATGGCATCCAGCAGGCCGAATACCGCTGGCAGAACTGGTCCGACGGCAAGGTCGAACGCAAGCATGTGTTCTACCAGCGCGTCGGTCAGCGGATCTTGGCGGTCGGTTACTACTTGCCACGGGCCTCAGCGGAACAGGCAATGGCGTTGCTGAACAAAGCGGCGGCCGATCTGGCCAAGGACGAGAAGGGCACGCTCACGGCCATCAATTCCCTAAAGGGCGGTTACTTGCAGGATGACCTGTACGTCTTCGTCGTCGACCTGGATAACCAGCGTTATGTCGGCCATGGCACCAACCTGCGGTTGATCAACACCGATTTCAGCAAGATCAAGGACCCGGAAGGCAAGCCGGTTGGGGAGCCGATCCTGGCGCTGATGGCCAGGCAGGACAACGGCGAATACGAATACCGCTGGAAAAACCCGGTGACCGGCAAGGTCGAGGACAAGCATGCCTACCTGAAAAAGGTCGGGCATTTTCTGGTGGCTGTCGGGTATTACAGCCCTTGAACATGATCGTTCCCACGCTCTGCGTGGGAATGCCTCAATGGACGCTCTGCGTCCGCTCTTGGGACGCAGAGCGTCCCTGGCTGCATTCCCACGCAGAGCGTGGGAACGATCAGTCGGCGGGGTTATCGGACTTTATCTTCGCGCCCCCGCAATAGCATGTTCGGCATGGCAACCGCCGCCGCCAGCCCCAGCAGCGACACTGCCGCACTGACCATCAGCAAATGCCGGAACGTCAGCAACAGCTCAGCACGCAAGGCGTTCTGCGCATCCCCCGGCGCGGCGTTCAAACCATCGAGCAAGACGTTCCCCGAACTGCCCTCGGCAATCATCGAAGAACCGGCCAGGTGGGCGAAACTTGAGTCCTGCAACAACGCCAGCAGCAGTGCCGACATCAACGCCACACCCACCGCACCGCCCAGTGAGCGGAACAGGTTGGTGGTGCTGGTAGCGACACCGATATCCGGCTGTTGCACCGCGTTCTGCGTACCGACCAGCGACGTCGGGAACTGCATGCCGCTAGCGATCCCGCTGAGCAACATGAACAGACTACTGAGCACAAATGCCTGGGGAGGGCTGAATGCCATACCGAGAATCGAGAGCGGCATGAGCAGGGCGCCGGTCAGGATCATGGGCTTGTAGCGCCCGGTCACCGAGGTTCGGCGGCCGGCGAAATACGCGCCAATCGGCAAACCCATCGCCAGCGGCAACAGGTGCAGTGCGGCGCTGTCGGCCCCGGCGCCGGTCACGCTCTGGAAGCGCAGCGGCATCAACACAATCAGCGAGATCGCCTGGAAACTGGTGAAGAAGATCGTGCACCAGCACAGGATCGCATTGCGGTTGGCGAACAAATGCATGGGCAACAGCGGCTCCCGCGCCCGGCGTTCATGCCAGACGAACAGCGCCAGTACCCACACCGCACAACCGAGCAGGCCCAGCACTTCGGCGCTGCGCCACGAATGGCCTTGGCCGACCTGGGTGATGCCCAGCAACAAGGCGGTCAAGCCGATGATCATCAGCACCGTACCGAAGTAATCGATGATCGGTTTGCGCTGCGGCACTGGCAAACCCACCAAAGTGCGATTGGCCACCAGCCAGGCACCAAGGCCCAGCGGCAGGTTGATCAAGAACACCCAGCGCCATGACAAGTACTCGGTCATGTAACCGCCGAGTACCGGGCCGGCCACGCTGGCCACGGCGTACATGCTGCTGAAATAGCCTTGATAGCGGCCGCGCTCCCGGGGCGGCACGATGTCGCCAATGATCGCCTGGCTGACCGAAATCATCCCGCCAGCACCGATGCCTTGAACGATCCGCGCCAGTACCAGCTGCTCCATGCTCTGGGCCATGCCGCAGAAAAACGAAGCGACCGTGAACAACCCCATGCCAAACAGCATCAACGTGCGGCGACCGTACAGATCGCCCAGTTTGCCGTAGATCGGCACGGCCACCGTCATCGCCACCATGTAGCCGGAAATCACCCAGGCCAGCAGGCTGACGTCCTTGAATTGTGCGGAAATGGCCGGCATGGAAACGGCGACGATGGTCTGGTCCAGCGCGCCCAGAAAGATGGCCAGCATCAGGGCGATCAACACGCTGCGAATGGCCGGTTTGGGCGTTTCAGGCTGGTTGAGATTGGTCACGGGTTTGGAACCTGCGGACGGTGATTGACCCGCAAGGAGCAAGGCGAGCGGGGATGCTCGCCAGTGTAAATCGGTAGCAGGCTATTCGATAGCCTCGTATGGAAGGCCGACGTAATTTTCTGCAATGGTTTTTCGACCGGCCTCGGAGTCGACGAAGTAACCCAGTTCCGACTCGGCAATCCGCTGGCTGAAGGCGTCGTTATCGTCAAAGCGGTGCAGCATCGAGGTCATCCACCAGGAAAACCGTTCGGCTTTCCACACCCGGCGCAGGCAGACCTCGGAGTATTTCTCCAGTAAATCCACACGGCCTTCTTGGTAAACCTTCAGCAGAATGTTGAACAGCGTACTGACATCACTGGCGGCCAGGTTCAAACCTTTTGCACCGGTGGGCGGGACGATGTGCGCGGCGTCGCCGACCAGAAACATCCGCCCGTACTGCATCGGTTCGACGACAAAACTGCGTAACGGCGCGATGCTCTTTTCAATGGACGGCCCCGTGACCAACGACGCTGCCAATGCGCTTGGCAGACGGGATTTGAGCTCATCCCAGAAGCGCTGATCAGACCAGTTCTGGACCTGCTCGTCGGCCGGCACCTGGAGGTAATAGCGCGTGCGGGTGGCCGAACGCATGCTGCACAGGGCAAAACCGCGCTCATGCCGGGCGTAAACCAGTTCTTCGTGCACGGGCGGCGTGTCAGCGAGGATGCCGAGCCAGCCAAACGGATAGACCCGCTCGAACACGTTCAGGCACTCGGCAGGAATCGACTGCCGGGCCACGCCATGGAAACCGTCGCACCCGGCGATGTAGTCACAATCGAGTCGATACAGCTCGCCGTCCTTCTCAAAAGTCACGAACGGCTCTGCGGTTTTCATCCCGTGAGGAACGACGTTGCTTGCCTTGTAAATCGTCTGCGCACCGGCCTCCCGACGAGCGGCCATCAGGTCGCGGGTGACCTCGGTCTGACCGTAGATCATCACCGTTTTGCCACCGGTCAGGGCTTGCAGATCGATGTGTACCCGGCGCCCGTCGAGGGCCAGTTCGAAGCCTCCATGGACCAGCCCTTCGGCGTCCATGCGCTGACCCACCCCGGCCTGGCGCAACAGCTCTGCCATGCCTTGTTCGAGGACGCCGGCACGGATTCGTCCGAGCACATAGTCCGGGCTCTGGCGTTCGAGAATGAGGGTGTCGATGCCGGCGTTGTGCAGCAATTGGCCAAGCAATAAACCGGACGGACCGGCGCCGATGATGGCGATTTGGGTTTTCAGCGTTTTCATTGTTTTTATGACTCGCAAGCTTCACGCGACCAAGGCCGGTGAATTATTTTTATGGATCGAGTGCTTGCATTTTTCTCTCGCGGGTCTGTCAATTGAAGGGGAAAACTGAGCCGATACCTGTACATTCTGCCAATCGGTGCGATTATCGCCCGTCTACCCTGAGGCCTGGATTGAAGTGATGAACAAGCCTGACCTACCTTCGATTCCAGTGTTCAAGCTCTACGGTGAAAGCCTGGATTGGCCGACCCCGGACTTGCTGCACTGTGAAACCATTTCCAAACGCAGCCGCGAACACCAATGGGAAATAAAACCCCATCGTCATGCCGACTTGTGCCAGTTGCTCTTCGTATTCAAAGGTCAGGCAGAGCTTGAAATCGAAGGCAAACGTACGCAACTGACCGAACCGGCGATCCTGGTTTTGCCGCCGTTATCGGTGCATGGCTATCGGTTTTCCGAGGACGTCGAAGGGTTTGTCGTGACCCTTGCCGCGCCGCTGGTTGCTCATCTTCAGGCGCAATTGGGTAACTCGGTGAACGCACTGGCCCAGGCCGAAAGCTATCCGGCGGGCGAGCAAGGCGAATACCTCAACAGCCTGTTTTCAGCGCTGCAAGACGAATACACCGGCCACCAGCCGGCTCGCGAAATGCTCATGCATTCGCTGGTCAGCGTGATCATGGTGTGGGTCAGCCGCCAAGTGATTTCCCGCCGCAACGCCAGCCAGCGTCCGCAGCGTGCCCGGGAATACCTCAACGGTTTTATCCAACTGGTGGAAGAGACCTATCGCCAGCACGTCAAGGTCGAGGACCTGGCGCATCGGCTGGGGATTTCCGTGTCCCACCTCAACGGCACCTGCCGTGAGCTGGCGGGACAACCGGCGTTGCAGATCATGCACGAACGTCAGTTGCTGGAGGCCAAGCGTTTGCTGACCTACACCAGCATGACCATTTATGAAATGTCCGACGTATTGGGGTTCTCTGATCCGACCAACTTCACGCGCCTGTTCCGGCGTCGAGTGGGGATCTCGCCCAAGGCATTTCGCGACCGCTTGAAGGCCGATCAGGACAACGGGGTCTGAACCCCCTCGCCACAGCGTGTTCGTTACCGGAGCGCGTTGAGGGTCGCGTTGTGGGGAATGCAGCGTTCGAAGTTGCAGCTTGCGTATTCACGGGGCTGTTGTCGCAACTGCTCGACGCGCCAGGCCGCGGTGCCATACAGCGTGAGCGTGGCCGCGCATGTGATGAAAATCGCGAGGTATCTTCTTGTTTTGATGTTCATGGCGTTGACCTCTGAACGAATACCCTTCGGTACTACTTTGAGCATAGGTCAGCGCCAGTGAGATGCCAGCAACGCGGTCTCCCTGATCGTTCCCACGCTCCGCGTGGGAATGCAGCCCGGGACGCTCCGCGTCCCTTTCGAGAGCTGGAACGCGGAGCGTCCCTTGAGGCATTCCCACGCGGAGCGTGGGAACGATCAACCCTCTGTGGGAGCGAGCCTGCTCGCTCCCACATTTTTCGATCCGGTTACAGGCCGATATCCCACTCCGGTTCTTCGGGGAATCTGAGCACCAGAAAGTCCAGCATGCTGCGCAACGCCGCCGGCATGTGCTTGCGTGAGGCATACACCGCGTAAACGTTCATCTGCCGGGGTTCGGCGTGGGGCAGCAGGCGGATCAGTTCGCCGCTATGAATATGCACGCCGGCCTGATAACTGGGGAGCATCGCCACCCCGGCGCCGGCCATCGCGGCGCGCAACAACGTGCTGGCTTCGTTGGCGCTGATGTTGCCCTGCACCGGCACTGACACTTGCTCACCGTCCTCCTCGAAGTGCCAGAGGCTTTTGCCGAAGTAGGAATGGGTCAGGCAGTTGTGCTGGCTCAGATCCTCGACCCGCAGCGGTGTCGGGTGTTCGAGCAAATAGGCAGGGGAGGCGCAGATCACCGAACGGCAGACCGTCAGCCGTCGCGCGATCAGGTTCGGGTCCAGGTCATTGCTGGTACGGATGGCCAGATCGATACGCTCATCCACCAGGTTTACCGTGCGGTCGAGCATCTGCAAGTCGATGCTGACGCCGGGATAACGTTTGACGTAAGCGGCCATGGCATCCGCTAGTTGTGCCTGACCGAACGAAGTGCTGACACTGATTCGCAGCATCCCGCGCGGTGCCTCGTCCGGTTCGCTGACGGCGGCTTGCATGTCCGTGGACAAATCGAGCATCTGCCGACATCGAGGCAGGATTTCACTGCCGGCGGCGGTCAGGCTCAACTTGCGCGTGGTGCGGTGCATCAGGCGTGCGCCGACCCAATCCTCCAGCTCCGCCAGATAGCGCGAGACTACTGGCCGAGACAGGTCCAGGTGATCGGCGGCGGCCGACTGGCTGCCCAGGTCAACCACCGTGACGAACACCCGCATTGCTTGTAGACGATCCATGATTTGCCCGCTTTCAGAAACAAACTATGTTCCAGCATCGCATTTTTTGTACTGAGTCATGCAACTAAGCTCTGTCCCATCGCCAAACACGGCATTCGGACACCGGAGCAACAGATGATCGGCTTCACCTCGCTTAAACGTATTTTGCTGGCCACCGCCACCCTCGGTTTCGCCGCCCACGCAGCGGCAGCCTCGACCCTCACCCTGGACGTCTACAACCCGGGCGACAAGGCGATTTTCCCGGTGACCTCGGTGTTGGTCAGCGGCGAGAAAGACGCGATTTTGGTGGATGCGCAATTTGGCAAATCCCAGGCCGAGCAAGTGGTCGAAAAGATCCGCGCCAGCGGCAAGCAATTGACCACCATCTACATCAGCCACGGTGACCCGGATTACTACTTCGGCCTCGACACCCTGACTGCCGCATTCCCCAACGCCAAAGTGCTCGCCTCGCAGCCGACCGTGGACCACATCCAGAAAACCGTCGACAGCAAACTGGCGTTCTGGGGGCCGAAAATGGGCGCCGATGTACCGGCCAAAACCATCGTGCCGGATGTACTCAAGGGCGACAGCCTGATGCTCGAAGGGCAGAAGTTGCAGGTAGTGGGGCTGGACGGCAAGCAGCCGGATCGCAGCTTCGTGTGGATTCCGTCGATCAAGGCTGTGGTCGGTGGTGTCGTCGTCGCGCAAAACATCCACGTGTGGATGGCCGACACCCAGACACCGCAGTCCCACGCCGATTGGCTGACCACGCTGCACGCCATCGAAACCCTGAAACCGATAACCATCGTGCCGGGTCATTACCTCGGTGAGAGCGCCCGTTCGCTGGCTGCCGTGCAGTTCACCGCCGATTACATCAAGGCCTTCGACGAAGAAACCGCCAAGGCCAAAGACGCTGCTGCACTAATCGCCGCGATGAAAAAACGCTACCCGACGCTGGGTGAAGAAAGCTCGCTTGAACTGAGCGCGAAAGTCGCCAAGGGCGAGATGAAGTGGTAACCCGATTCACTCACAGGCACAGATCGTTCCCACGCTCTGCGTGGAAAATGCCTCAACGGACGCTCTGCGTTCGGCTCTGGAAGGGCCGCGGAGCGTCCCGGGCTGCATTCCCACGCGGAGCGTGGGAACGATCATGGCGATGATCGATGAAGTGGAAGCGCCGAAGCATTCTCGGCGGCGGTTCACAGTCGGGTATTGAGTTCACAGATCGTTCCCACGCTCTGCGTGGAAAATGCCTCAACGGACGCTCTGCGTTCGGTTCTGGAAGGGACGCGGAGCGTCCCGGGCTGCATTCCCACGCGGAGCGTGGGAACGATCAGATGGCGATGATCGATGAAGTGGAAGCGCCGAAGCATTCTCGGCGGCGGTTCACAGTCGGGTATTGAGTCCACAGATCGTTCCCACGCTCTGCGTGGAATGCCTCAACGGACGCTCCGCGTTCGGCTTTGGAAGGGACGCGGAGCGTCCCGGGCTGCATTCCCACGCGGAGCGTGGGAACGATCAGATGGCGATGATCGATGAAGTGGAAGCGCCGAGGCATTCTCGGCGGCGGTTCACAGTCGGGTATTGAGTCCACAGATCGTTCCCACGCTCTGCGTGGGAATGCCTCAACGGACGCTCTGCGTTCGGCTCTGGAAGGGACGCGGAGCATCCCGGGCTGCATTCCCACGCGGAGCGTGGGAACGATCATCAATCACCGCGATTGAGCTTGCTCCACCAACCATCCCATCAATTCGCGCAACTTCGGAGAAGGTCCGGGTTTCTCGGGGAAAACCAGGTAATACGCGAGCCCGGTCTTCACCTTCAATTCAAATGGCATGACCAGCCTCCCGGCACTCAAATCATCGCCGATCAACGACCAATCCCCAATCGCCACGCCTGTTCCTTGGGACGCCATCGACATCGCCAGGTCCAGCGTTTCGAAATGCTGACCCTTGCCGACATTGCTCAAGCGAATATCCGCAGTGGCCAGCCAGGCTTTCCAGTCCCGTTCATCCCGGGTCGGGTGCAGCAACATGTGCTGCTCCAGATCCTGCGGCGTCATCAGCGGCACTGGACCTTCCAGCAGAGGTTGGGAGCAGACCGGTGTCAGTTGCTCATCGAACAAATGAAAAGAGGCCAGCGCGCTGTCCGGCGGTGCGCCGTACATCACCGCGGCATCGAACTGCTCGCGATGAAAATCCACGCCGTGCTTGACCGTGGTGGTCAGTTCCACCGGCACATCCGGGCGCTCCCGTTGCCACTGCACCAGCCGTGGAAGCAGCCAGCGCATGACACACGTCGGGGCCTTGAGTTGCAGGGTTTCGCGCTTCTCGCCGATCTGCTCCACGGCCTCGTCGATCAGGCCGAAAACCTGCTGCACCCGTGGCAGCCATTCCCGTCCTTCGGCGGTCAGGCTCAAGCCACGCGCCTGGCGAATGAATAGTTCATAACCCAGGTGATCTTCCAGCCCGGCGATCTGCCGGCTCACCGCGCCTTGGGTGATGTGCAGCTGTTCGGCGGCCCGGGTGAAGTTGCAGCACTGCGCGGTGATCAGAAAAGTGTGCAGCGCCGGCAGGGGAGGCAGTCGTTTCATTGGGATCCAAGGTATGACGTGAGGACATGGCTAGTATGACTTTTTATCCATTGTTGCGGCTACGTGTCGCCCGTTCCAATGAGGCCATCCCTGGACTTGCCGACCCATCATAAACACTGCGCAGGTCCGGCGTCTCAAACGAACAAGAAGGGCAAAGACATGGCGACGTGCGGCGAAGTATTGGTCAAGTTACTCGAAGATTACGGGGTCGAGCAGGTGTTCGGCATTCCCGGGGTTCACACCGTGGAGCTGTATCGCGGGCTGGCCCGTTCGAGCATCAACCACGTCACTCCGCGGCACGAACAGGGCGCCGGTTTCATGGCCGACGGTTACGCTCGCACCAGCGGCAAACCGGGTGTGTGCTTCATCATCACCGGCCCAGGCATGACCAACATCACCACCGCCATGGGCCAGGCTTACGCCGACTCGATCCCGATGCTGGTGATCTCCAGCGTGCAATCGCGCAGCCAGTTGGGCGGCGGTCGCGGCAAGCTGCACGAGCTGCCGAACCAGAGCGCATTGGTCGGCGGCGTGGCGGCGTTCTCCCACACCTTGATGTCGGCGGCTGAATTGCCGGGCGTCCTGGCGCGCGCTTTTGCGCTGTTCCAGGCCGGCCGTCCGCGCCCGGTGCATATCGAAATTCCGTTGGACGTGCTGGTCGAAGAGGCCGATGACCTGCTCGCCAGCGTACCCGTGAACATCGACCGCGCCGGTGCCTCGCCGAGCGCGATCAGTCGCATGACCGCGCTGCTGGCCGGTGCCAAGCGCCCACTGATTCTCGCCGGTGGCGGCGCCATCGATGCCGCCGCCGAGTTGACTGAACTGGCCGAACGGCTGGACGCCCCGGTGGCCCTGACCATCAACGCCAAAGGCATGCTCGAATCCAATCACCCGTTGCTGATCGGCTCGACCCAAAGCCTGGTCGCGACTCGCGCTTTGGTGGCTGAAGCTGACGTGGTGCTGGCGATCGGCACCGAATTGGCCGAAACCGATTACGACATCACCTTCGCCGGTGGTTTCGAGATTCCTGGCGTGCTGCTGCGTGTGGACATCGACCCCGACCAGACCGTACGCAACTACCCGCCGAAAGTTGCGTTGGTAGCCGACTCGCGCAACGCCGCCCAAGCCTTGCTGAGCGAACTGTCCCACCACTCGCTGGCCGAGCGCCGCAACGATTGGGGCCAGGTGCGAGCTGCGCGTTTGCGCGATGAATTGGCCGCATCCTGGGATGCCCCGACGCTGGCTCAGACTCGCTTCCTGGAAACCGTCTTGCACGAACTGCCAAACGCAGTCTTCGTCGGCGATTCGACCCAACCGGTGTACACCGGCAACCTCACATTCAACCCGGAACGCCCGCGTCGCTGGTTCAATTCGTCCACCGGTTACGGCACCCTCGGTTACGCCTTGCCGGCAGCGATTGGCGCCTGGCTCGGCGGCAACGTTGAAAACGGCGCACGTCCTCCAGTGGTGTGCCTGATCGGCGACGGCGGCCTGCAATTTACCCTGCCGGAACTGGCCAGCGCCGTTGAAGCGCGCACCCCGGTGATCGTCCTGCTGTGGAATAACCAGGGCTACGAAGAGATCAAGAAATACATGGTCAACCGCGCCATCGAGCCGGTCGGCGTGGACATCTACACCCCGGACTTCATCGGCGTGGCCAAGGCGCTGGGCTGTGCCGCCGAAGCCGTCTGCGGTGTCGAGCAACTGCGTAGCGCACTGCGCGCCGCCACCGATCGCCAGGGTCCGACCCTGATTGAAATCGATCAGACCCAGTGGATGAAGGCGGTGTCGAAATGAGTTTTCCAACCACTCTTGATGGCCTGTACATCAACGGCCAATGGTCCGCCGGCAACGAACATTTGCGCGTGATCAACCCGGCGACCGAAGCCCTGTTGACCACCGTGAATGGCGGCGATGAACGCGCGGTCGAGCAAGCCGTTACTGCCGCAACCAATGCGTTCAAGGAATGGTCGACAACCACTGGCGCCGAGCGCGGGGCGATCCTGCGCAGAATCGCCGCGGGTGTGCAGGCCGGTCGTGAGCAATTGATGAAATTGCAGTCGAGCAACAACGGCAAACCACTGTTCGAAGCGGCCATCGACGTCGACGACGTGATCGCCACCTTCGAGTATTACGCCGAACTGGCCGAAGGCCTCGATGCCAAGCAAGACAGCAACGTCGAGCTGCCAACCGACGACTTCAGCGCTCGGCTGCGCCGTGAGCCGTGCGGTGTGGTCGGCCTGATCGTGCCGTGGAATTTCCCGATGGTCACCACCGCCTGGAAACTCGCCCCGGCCCTGGCCGCCGGTTGCTGCGTGGTGCTCAAGCCGTCCGAAGTGACGCCACTGCCGGAGCTGGAACTGGCGACGATCATCGCCGAGGCCGGTCTGCCAAACGGCGTGTTCAATCTGGTTTGCGGCACCGGCCTGGCCGTCGGCGCGCCGCTGTCGGCGGATCCGCGCATCGCCAAGATCTCCTTCACCGGCAGCAACGCGGTCGGTGTTCAAGTCATGCAACGTGCCGCAGAAACCGTGAAGGGCGTGAGCCTGGAACTGGGCGGCAAATCCTCGCTGCTGGTGCTCAAGGACGCGGACATCGAGCTGGCCGTGGAAGTGGCCTGTGGTGGCGGTTTCTTCAACGCCGGGCAGATGTGTTCGGCCACCAGCCGCGTGCTGATCGCCGATGAACTGGCGGACGAATTCCTCATCCGTTTGAAGGCCCGCGCCGAAGCCATTCGCGTGGCCGACCCGTTCGACCCGAACGTGGAAATGGGCGCACTGGTCAATCAGGCGCAATACCAACGCGTGCTCGGTCACATCGATCGCGGTTTGAGTGCCGGCGCCAAACTGGTTTGCGGCGGCAATCGTCCGGCAGACCTGCCGCGCGGTTATTTTTTACAGCCGACGATTTTCACCGATGTGCCCTCAGGCAGTGCGCTGTGGTGCGAAGAGATCTTCGGCCCGGTGATCTGCGTGCGCAGTTTTGCCAGCGAAGCCGAGGCGATTGCCCTGGCCAACGACAGCCAGTTCGGCCTGGTGGCCAGTGTGGTCACGCGCGATGCCGAAGCGGCCGATCGGGTCGCCAACGCTTTGCAGGCGGGGCTTGTGTGGATCAACGCCCCGCAAGTGATCTTCCCGCAGACCGCATGGGGTGGCTACAAACAGAGCAGCATCGGTCGCGAATTGGGGCCGTGGGGCTTGCAGGCTTTCCAGGAAATCAAACACGTGATTCGGGCTGTCTGACGGCACGAAAAAGGTGAGCGCATGCCTCGTGATGAGGCATGCACTGGCGTCATGGCTTCGATGAGTTTTTATCGATAGTCAGGTGTTTTACACGACCTCAGGATGAACTCGCTGGCTCAGCCAAACCCCCGAAAATACGGGGGCTAAATGCTGAATCGGTCGCGCGGATGCAACAGTTTCGACCTGCCTTATACCTACAAAAACAAAGGGAGTCCGTAATGGGCGAACATGATCTGAACAGACGTCAATTCATCAAGACCGTAGGCGTAGCCTCGGTGGCAGCGGCCGCCATGAGCATGCCGTTCATCAAGGCCAATGCCAGCGACACACGCTTCCAGGGCAAAACCCTGCGCTTGCTGACCTGGTCCGATGACACCGGTTTGGCAGCCCTGCGCAATATCGCCGCGACCTTCGAAGGCAAGTACGGCTGCAAAGTCATCGCCGACCGCACCGGCAGCACCTCGGAAATGGTCGCCAAACTCAAGGCCGGCGGTGATCGTCCGCAGTACGACATCATCACCCTGGCAGGCGTCGGCGCCGAAGGTCTGGCCGCCGCCAACCTGCTGGAAAAACCCGACCTCAACCGCATTCCCAACCTGATCGACGTACCGGAGAAATACCGCACCGGCGCCAACGGTCACGGCATCGGTTACCTGCTGTGGTGCAACAGCCTCGTCTACAGCACCCGCACCATCAAGGAAGCGCCGGACAGCTACGCAGCCCTGTGGGACGCGGAGCTGTCGCCGAACATCTTCCTGCCGCCGCCAAACTGGACCGAGGCCATGGACCTGATCATCATCGCCGCCAAATTGGCCGGTGGTGACGAACACAACATCGAGCCGGGCTTCAAGAAGCTCGCCGAGCTCAAAGATCGCGTCGTGACCCTGGGTGAAAACCCGAACCAGATCGCCGAACTGTTCCGCACCGGTTCGCTGGACATGGGTGGCTTGTACGCGCCGGCGTTCTTCCCGAAACAGATCCGCGACCCGGCTTACGGCCTGGGCGCCACCTTTGGCATGAAGGAAGGTTTCTACACCGACCTGATGCTCTCGGTCATGCCGAAAAGCCGTCCGGGCGATATCGACCTGGCCTACGCCTTTATCAACCACTCCCTGGACCCACTGGTGCAGGGCAAGATGGCTGAGGACATCTACAACGGTCCGGTCAACGCCAAGGCGATCATCTCCGCCGAAGCCCGCAAGAGCCCGTACATCCTCACGCCGGAGCAGATTGCCGAGAAGGCGATCATGCACGACAACGCCTTCCTGGCCTCCGTGCATGACCAATGGATTCGTCGTTACACGGAAATCTTTTCTTCCTGATCGAGTGACGACCACAGGCCCTGAGAGCACCACAAATCAAATGTGGGAGCGGGCTTGCTCGCGAATGCGGTGTGACATTCAACATTGATGTCGACTGACATGGCCTCTTCGCGAGCAAGCCCGCTCCCACATTAGACCGTCGTTGCCTCAGGTCTTGTGTTTGTCAGCTGCTTTCCATTGACGAGACCCTTGCTATGGAACACCAACCTCTGACCCATCCGGTCGTCGCCGCTACCGTGCGCGCCAATCGGGGTGTTTCGCCGACGACGCGTGCCTGGTTTTTCCTTTCGCCGTCGATGCTGTTTCTGGGCGTATTGATCGCCGCCAGCCTGCTGGTACTGCGCATGAGCGTGGGCACCAAAGGCGCGGAATGGACCGGGTTCAGCCTGGCCAGTTACGCCCAATTGCTGGAACCGTATTACCTCAAATCCTTGCTGCTGACCCTGCGTCTGGCGCTGATCAGCGCAGTGATCGCCGTGGTGCTGGCGATCCCGGTGGCCTACACCATGTCGCGGCTGACCTCGCCCTTCGTGCGGCGGATCTTCCTCGCTGCGGTGCTGCTGCCATTGCTGGTCAACCTGCTGCTGCAAAGCTACGGCTGGCTGGTGATTCTCGGCCCGGGCGGGATGCTCAATCAGGCGCTGATGGGCCTGGGCCTGATCAAGCGTCCGATCATGCTGCTCTACAACCAGAACGGCGTGTTGATGGGCCTGGTGCAAACCGCGTTCCCGCTGGCCGTGCTGCCGATTGCCAGCGCCATGCGCGGCGTCGCCCGGACCTATGAAGAGGCCGCCGCCACCCTGGGCGCCAGCCGTTTTCAGGTGTTCCGCCAAGTGGTGCTGCCGATGAGCATGCCGGGGATCATCACGGGTGCGACATTGGTATTCGCCTACAACGCCAGCAGCTTCGTGGTGCCCTTGCTGCTCGGCGGCCGACGCGTGCCGATGCTGGCCGTGATGGTCCATGACCAGATCGCCCCGCTGATGAACTGGCCCGCGGCCTCCGCTGCCGGTGTGGTGCTGATTGTCACCACGCTCGCGATCATGACTTTGTCCGAATACATCACTGGCCGTCGTCGGCGCATGCTGGAGGCTTCCCAATGAGCACCCTGATCAAAAAGCGTTATGGACTGCTGCCCGGCGAGACCGGCAAGTTTGCCGGCATCCTCTCGGGCTTCATCCTGCTGCTGGCGGTGTTGCCGATCCTGACCATGATCGTCATGTCGTTCAGCGGTGCATCGAACCTCGATTTCCCGCCGAGCAGCTACAGCCTGCAATGGTACGAGGCCGCCTGGAACACCTTCGTGTCGCCAGATTCCAGCGATGTGCTGAGCCTGGGCAAAGCCATGACCACCAGCCTGATGGTGGCGTGCCTGACCATGATCTTCGCGACGATTATCGCGGTGCCGGCAGCCTATGCCCTGACCCGTTGTGAATTCCGCGGCAAAGCCGTGGCGCTGCAACTGATGTCGCTGCCATTGGTGTTCCCGATGGTGGTGTTGGGGCTGGCGTTATTGCTGGTGTTCGACAGTCTGCCGTTCCACATCACGACCTCGCGGCTGGTGATTGCCCACGTGATCCTGGCGCTGCCGTTCGTGGTGAAAAACTGCACCGCGGCGATGCTCTCCATCGGCAGCGAAGTCGAAGAAGCCGCGCAGATGCTGGGCGCTTCACCGACCCGGGCGATTATCGATGTGGTGGTGCCGTTGATGAAGTCGGGAATTCTGGCGGGGATGCTGCTGGCGTTCATCGTCTCGTTCAACGAATTCACCGTGACCTATTTCCTCTACACCATCGACGTCATGACCGTGCCGATCTGGATGTACAGCCGCACCGTGTCTTCGCTCGACCCCACCGTATTCTCGTTTGCCGTGCTGATCGTGCTGATCGACTTCGTGCTCATCTGGGCGCTGGAAAAGTTGGTTGGCGAAGGCGGCGTTTCGTTCTGATTTCTTGAGGTGATTCAAATGACTGGTCTGATTCTGGAAAACGTCGAGAAACATTACGGCTCGGCCTGCGCGGTAAAGGATGTAAACCTGCATTTGCCCGAGGGCAAGCTGGTGTGTTTTCTCGGCCCGTCGGGCTGCGGCAAAACCACCTTGCTGCGAATGATCGCAGGGCTCGAAACCCTGAGCGGCGGCGAGATCCGCCTGGACGGTGAAGACATCGGCCACACCCCGGCGCATCAACGTAATTTCGGCATGGTGTTTCAATCCCTGGCGCTGTTCCCGCACATGACGGTGGGGGAGAACATCGCCTACCCGCTGAAACTGCGTGGCGTCAGCAAGGCTGATCAGCAGGCGCGGGTGGCGGAGTTGCTGCAACTGATTCAGTTGCAGGAAATGATCGACCGTCCGGTGTCGAAACTCTCTGGCGGTCAACGCCAGCGCGTGGCGATTGCCCGGGCGATTGCCAGCCGTCCGAAAATCCTCTTGCTCGACGAGCCGCTGTCGGCACTGGACGCCAAGCTGCGTGAATCGATGCAGGTGGAAATCCGTCAGCTGCAACAACGCTTGAACATCACCACCATCATGGTGACCCACGACCAGCGTGAAGCCATGACCATGGCCGATATCGTCGTGGTATTGGGGGAACATCGGGTGCAGCAAGTGGGCTCGCCGATTGAGATCTACCGGCATCCGGCCAATGAATTCGTCGCGGATTTTATTGGTTCAGGAAACATTTTCCCGGCCACGGCGCTGGGCAACGGCAAGGTCAGCTTGCCCGGTGGCGATGCGCTGCAAGTGCCAATCTGCAGCAGCATTGTGGTCGGTGAGAAAGTGAAGATGCTGATTCGCCCTGAGGACCTGCAACTGTCGCATCCGCAGGCGACGGCGGGGAATCGGTTGCTCGGCAAGGTGACGTTCGTGCGTGATATTGGCGCGACGATTGAAACGACCGTGGAGTGTTCCGGGGTGTCGTTTACGGCGTTGAGTACGCCGTGTCAGGGGTTTGGGTTGAGCATTGGCAATCCGGTGTCGGTGACCCTTCCGGCTGAGGCGTGCCGAGTGTTAAGCGCCTGACTTTAGAGGTGGATTGACTGTACTTGCCTCTTCGCGAGCAAGCCCGCTCCCACAGTTGACCGCGTTCTCATGAACAACTCGGTCTAATGTGGGAGCGGGCTTGCTCGCGAAGGCGTAAGTCGCAGCACCACAAAAACTGAATCAAACCGACAAGCGCAACCGCGCCAAATCCCGCAACGGCGGAGCCCCGAACAATCGGCTGTACTCCCGGCTGAACTGCGAAGGGCTTTCATACCCCACCCGATACCCCGCCGCCGAAGCCTCCAAGCCTTCGGCCAGCATCAACCGCCGCGCTTCTTGCAAGCGCAACTGCTTCTGATACTGCAACGGACTCATCGCCGTCATCGCCTTGAACCGGTGATGCAAGGTCGACACGCTCAGGTTCACTTCCTTCGCCAGATCATCGATGCGCAACGGCTGTTCGTAGTTGCCGTTGAGCCATTTGATCGCCTGGCTGATGCGATGGCTCTGGCTGTTGGCGATAGCGATTTCGTACAGCCGATGGCCCTGCTGACTGCGCAACAACCGATAAAGAATCTCCCGGCGAATCAACGGCGCGAGCATGGCGATGTCTTTTGGTGCGTCCAGCAAACGTGCCAGACGCAGCACGGCGTCGAGCATCGCGGTGTCGATCCGTTCGACGTACAAGCCGCGCCCCGTTGGCCGGGTCGGCACACCGAGAGGACCGGCATCGGCAATCAGAGCGGAGATTTCCGCCGGGTCGATATCCAGCCGCACCGCGAGGATCGGTTCTTCAGACGTGACGTTCACCACGCGTCCGCTCAATGGCATCGAGACGGAGACCACCAGGTAGTTCAGCGGATCGTAGTTGAAATATTCATCGGCCAGCCTGACCTCTTTTCGGCCCTGCGCCATGATGCACAACGCGGGTTGCGCCAGTACCGGGGCAAACTCATGGGACTGGCTATGGCGAGACATGAAGAGCGAGCCGACGGCAGTCGCATAAGTGCCATCGTCCGTCGTGTTGCGGCGAATGATAGCGGCCAGTTCTGCGCGCTGTTTCTCCATGTCGGTGTCCAGCGGGGCTTGAAAATGATCGAGCGACGACATGCAAGGCATCCTCGGTGGGGCGTTGGTAATGAGGTGAGCTTAAGTTTGTGCAAGACGAAGCGGTAGACACATCCTGCCTCAACCTTGCCTGATTCTGCACGGAGTGAATTGACGTCACCTCTATGACAGGGCAACCCCAAGAAAACTTGCTTGAAAGCCTTGTTTCAGTCCTGTGACAGGATTTACACGTTGTTACAGGTGCGGGGGTGCAGCTTCGCAGGATTGTGCAACAAGCCGGCAGGAATCGACTAACCGCGCTTCCACCGGCGCGCTTAACCTTGGATCCTGTCGCAGCCCGTCCCACGGCTGCCACTCGAGTACCTGGGAGGGTTGAACATGTCTACGCAGATCCCCGTCAGTCATATGGCCTTTGTCCGCGCCCGCGCCGGGCGTTCGGCGGAACTCGGTGCGCGCCTCAGTGCCTTGATCGAGCCGTCCCGCAGCGCACCGGGTTGCCTGAGTTTTGCCCTGCAACAATCGCAGTGCGATCCGGAATTGTGGCTGGTGTCCGGTTTCTGGATGAACCAGCAAGCCATGACCGCTTATTTCAGCACCCCGGCCATGCAGGTTTTTGCCGAATTGGTGCAAGACCTGGTGGTTAACAGCCTGGATTTTCATACCTTCAAGGATGTGTCGGCCGCCCAGGCGCTGGGGCAGTCCCAGTCATGGGTACACAAAATGGCGGGTTGAGGGTTTAATGGCTCAATTTCCCATTCAGCAGGATCCGCGACATGGCACGCAAAGCCTTTGAAACCTTCGAAGCCGTATCGGCCGTAGTACCCCGTGAAGGCGGTTATAACGCCGCGATTGCCACCAAGGCCATCGGTGGTTCGGGTGCACCGCGCTTTCACAAGCTGCTCGAAGAGCAGACCTTCAAAACTGCCCGCGAGGCCGATGAAGCCGCCGCGCTGCAACTGACCCACCTCAAAGATGTCAGCGAAGACGGCGACCTGATCTGGTAATTACTTGACCGCCCCCGGGCGATACATCTTGAACAATGCCTCAGGCCCCAGCTGGAAATAATCCGCTGGCCCGCCGCCGCGCAGAATCGGTTCTGCCGCGGCGGTGTCGTACACCCCATCCTTCAACAGCCACTTGGCGATATGCACGGCGACCACTTCGCCGAGAATCAGCCAGCTCGGCACCACGTTGCCATCGGCCCGCTGCAACTGAACGATCTGCGTGACCTTGCACTCGAAGGACACCGGGCTTTCGGCGACGCGCGGCACCTGGATGATTTTCGACGCTGCCGGGGTCAGTCCGGACAGTTCGAACTCGTTGACCTCAGGCCCGACCATGGCGCAGCTCTGGTTCATCTGCTCGGCCAGCGGACGGGTCGCCAGGTTCCAGGCGAACTCGCCGGTGCGCTCGATGTTGTTCAGGCTGTCTTTGCGCCCGACACTGGAAAAACCAATGATCGGCGGAATGTAGTTGAAGGCGTTGAAGAAACTGTAAGGCGCCAGGTTCAGGCGGCCATCGGTATCCTGGGAGGAAATCCAGCCAATGGGGCGCGGACCGACGATGGCATTGAACGGGTCATGCGGCAGGCCGTGGCCGTTGGCGGGTTCGTAGTAGTGGATGTCGTCGGGCATGGCGTAAATTCCAGGAGCTCTCGGGAGACGCCATGGTGCAAGGACGAGCCGATAATTTCCAGCAGGAGATCCAAATCCGGGATCGACCCAGAACCCTGTGGGAGCGGGCTTGCTCGCGAAAGCGGTGTCACATCCAACAAATACGTTGCCTGTTAAACCGCTTTCGCGAGCAAGCCCGCTCCCACAGGGTTAGGGTTGAGGCAAATAAAAAGGGGCAGACCCGTTAAGGTCTGCCCCTGTTTTTATTGCGCGGGCGGGATCAGTCCGTCTCGATCCGCGAGTGCTTGCGGGTGTCTTTCATGGTGATGTACACCAGCAACGACACCGCGATGCACGCCGTGACATACCAGTAGTAACCGGTTTCCATGCCAATGCTCTTGAACCACAGTGCGATGTATTCAGCGGTGCCACCGAAGATCGACACGGTCAGCGCGTACGGCAGGCCGACGCCCAGCGCGCGGATTTCGGTCGGGAACAGTTCGGCTTTGACCACCGCGTTGATCGAGGTGTAGCCGCTGACGATGATCAGCGCCGCCATGATCAGGAAGAACGCGCCCCACCAGGTCTGCACGGTGTGCAGGGTGGTCAGGATCGGCACGGTGAACAGCGTCCCGAGGATACCGAAGGCAATCAGGATTGGCCGGCGACCGACTTTATCCGAGAGTCCGCCAACGAGTGGTTGCAGGCACATGAACAGGAACAGCGTGGCAGCCGAAATAGTGGTGGAGTCGGAGATGCTCATGCCGACGGTGTTCACCAGGTATTTCTGCATGTACGTGGTGTAGGTGTAGAACGCCAGGGTGCCGCCCATGGTCAGGCCGACCACGGTCATCAGTTCCTTCGGATGGCGCATCAAGGTGCGCATTGCGCTTTCCTTGGCCTTCTCTTTCTTGGTGAACGACTCGGTTTCTTCCATGCCACGACGCAGGTACAGCGCGACCACGGCACACAGCGCGCCGATGGCGAACGGGATGCGCCAGCCCCAGGCGTACAGTTCTTCAGTGGTCAGGGTCTGTTGCAGCACGATCAGCACCGCCAACGCGATGAGCTGGCCGGAGATCAGGGTCACGTACTGGAAGCTGGAGTAGAAGCCGCGACGATCCTTGGTGGCCATCTCGCTGAGGTACGTTGCCGAGGTGCCGTACTCGCCACCGACCGACAGGCCTTGCAGCAGGCGAGCGAAAATCAGCAGGATCGGTGCGCCAATGCCGATGGTTTCATAACCAGGGCTCAGGGCGATCAGCAGCGAGCCGAAACACATCAGATACACCGAAGCCATCAGTGCTTTCTTGCGACCGGCCTTGTCGGCGTAGAGGCCCATCAACCAGCCACCGATCGGGCGCATCAGGAAGCCCACGGCGAAGATCGCGGCGGTGTTCAGCAGTTGCGCGGTGGTGTCGCCTTTGGGGAAAAAGGCCTTGGCAAAGTACAGGGAGAAGGCGGCGTAGACGTACCAGTCGTACCACTCGACCATGTTGCCGACAGAGCCGCTGAAGATCGATTTGATGCGACTGGCAGTGGTTCTTTCTTTGGCCGGCAGGGCAGCCGAACCAAGGGGCAGGGTGTTGGAGTTATCCATTGAAGGATCCTCGTTTAATTGTTTTTGTGGAGCGCGTTGAAACGCAGCCTGCTGGGGCTATAGCAGGAGATGTGCCAAAGGGAGGAGGGCCGGTTTAGAGGGGGTTTTCAGCTTGAGTGAGCGGAAATCCGCTTATGGAGCGTTGGGTGACAAGCGGATTTACGCCGAACCTGATCGTTCCCACGCTCTGCGTGGGAATGCCTCAACGGACGCTCCGCGTTCGGCTCTACATGGGACGCGGAGCGTCCCGGGCTGCATTCCCACGCGGAGCGTGGGAACGATCAGTCTTGCAGGAACATCTCGCGGGTCAGGCCGTGGCGCTGCATCTTTTCATTGAACGTCCGGCGCGGCAGTTGCAGCTCTTCAAGCACCGCTTTCACGTCGCCCTTATGCCGGGTCAGTGCCGCGCGCAAGCAATGCGCTTCGAAGGCTTCTTGCTGCGCCGCCAGTGACTGGCCGGGGTCGATCCCCGCCGGTTCCGGCTCGCCCAGGCCCAACACTTGTCGCTCAGCGACGTTCGCCAATTCGCGCACATTGCCCGGCCAGTCGTGGCTCAGCAGGTGGCTCAACTGTGGGCCGCTCAGCGGTGGAAACGTGCGCCCCAACCGTTCGGCGGCATTTTGCGCGAACGACTCGAACAACAACGGAATGTCTTCACGCCGCTCGCGCAACGGCGGCAGCCGCAACTCGGCCACGTTCAACCGATAGGCCAGGTCTTCGCGAAAGCGTCCGGCCCGGGCTTCGTCGAGCAAGTCGGGTTTGGTTGCGGTGATGATCCGCAAATCCACGCGGATGCTCTGGTTCGAGCCCAACCGCTCCAGCTTCTGCTCCTGCAACACCCGCAGCAATTTCACCTGCTGGGCCAGCGGCATGCTTTCGATTTCATCGAGAAACAGCGTGCCGCCATCGGCGTATTCGAGCTTGCCGATGCGTTTGCCCGAAGCGCCGGTGAATGCGCCGCTCTCGTGACCGAACAGCTCGGCCTCGAACAACTGCTCGGGGATCGCCGCACAGTTCAATGCCACAAACGGTTTGTCGGCACGCGGACCGAAGTCGTGCAGGCACCGGGCAACCAATTCCTTGCCGCTGCCGGTTTCACCGCGAATCAACACATTGACCGGCAGCGACGCCAGGTCCAGCACTTGCCGACGCAGCGTCTGCAACCCACGGGACACGCCCAGCAACGTCGCATCGAGTTTGGCGCGGTTGTCCGCCTGCTCATGCAGGGCGCGGTTTTCCAGCACCAGCCGCCGCTTGTCCAGCGCACGGCGCAGACTGCCGAGCAGGGTTTCGGGGCTGAAGGGTTTTTCCAGGAAGTCGTAGGCGCCATCGCGCATCGCTTCGACCGCCATCGGCACATCGCCGTGGCCGGTCAGCAGAATCACCGGCAAGTCGGCATCGCGGCGCTGAACCTCGGCCAGCAGTTCCAGGCCGGTCATGCCAGGCATGCGCACATCGCTGAGGATCACCCCGGGGAAATGCTTGGGCAGCTGCGCCAGGCACTCATCGGCGCGGCTGAACAACTGCACCTCGAACCCCGACAGGCTCAGCCATTGTTCGACGGCACTGCGAATACTGCTTTCGTCGTCGACCACCATCACGGAATTCAGCATGAGCCAGGGGCCTCCAGGTCGATAGGCAAGGTCACGGTGAACACCGCGCCGTTGGCATGATTGTCAGCGCTCAGGCGTCCGCCCGATTCGTGAACGATGGCAAAGGATACGGCCAGCCCGAGGCCCAGGCCATCACCCACCGGTTTGGTGGTGAAGAACGGATCGAACACGTTGGCCAAGTGCTCTTCGGCAATGCCACCACCATTGTCAGAAACTGTCAGGCGCCAGAGTTGTTCGTCGGCTTCGAGACGGATTTCCAGGCGTTTGCACGGTTTGTCCTGCATGGCGTCCAGGGCGTTGCGCAGCAAATTGATCAGCACTTGTTCCAGGCGAATCGCATCGCCACGCACCCAGGCCGGGCGCGTCAGGTGCAGCACGGTGCTGATGTGCTCGTCCCGCAGGCGCGCATCCAGCAACTGCAAGGATTGATCGACCACCGCCGCCAAATCCAGGCGCTCACGCAGGCCGCTGGGGCTTTTGCGGGCGAAGGTTTTCAGGTGGCCGGTGAGCGCGGCCATGCGCGTCAGCATGTCATCCACCGGTTTGAGCGCCTTGTAAGCGTCGTCGACCCGACCGTGATCGAGCAGCAGCCTCAGCGTGGCAAGCTGCATGCGCTGGGCAGTCAGCGGCTGGTTGATTTCATGAGCCAGCGCGGCAGACATCTGGCCCAGCGCGGCGAGTTTGGCCGACTGCACCAGACCGTCCTGGGCGGTGCGCAGGTCGCGGGTGCGTTCTTCCACCAGTTGTTCGAGCTCTTCACGACTGCGCTGGCGCAGCTTGGCCAGACGCCAGCGCTGATTGAGAAACAGCAACAGAAACACCACGGCCAACCACAACCCGGCGGCGGCGAGCCCGGCGTTGCGCCTGTCTTCGAACGCGATTTGCGGGCGACGCAGCAGGTGCAAGGTCCAGCCTTCGGTGCTCAGCGGCAGCGATTCCCACAGGTAATTGGCCGTCCCGCCAGGCCCCACGACCCGCGTCAGGTCACTGTTGTCATCGAAGCGCCGCACCGATTGATATTCGAGCGGTGTCAGCGGTTGTTTGTCGTATTGGCGGGTGGCCTTGAGTTCGGCGTGATCGCTGTCACTCAGCGGTTTCAACAGGCGATAGCGCCAGCCCGGCTGGTTGGCGATAAAAACAATCCCGCGTGCATCGCTGACCAGCAGCGTGTCGCTGCCCTGGCGCCACTCGCGCTCCAGTTCCGGAAATTCGAGTTTCACCACCATCGCGCCGAGGAACTGGCCGTCGTCGCCGGTGACTGCGCTGGACAGGAAGTAACCGGGAATCCCGCTGGTCACGCCCACCGCGTAAAAGCGCCCGGTGCCCAGGGTGCGTGTTTGGCTGAAATAGGGGCGAAAGCCATAGTTGTGACCGACGTAACTGCTGGGCAAGCGCCAATTGCTGGCGGCCACTGCCAGACCGGTGCGGTCGAGCAGTTCCAGGGTCGAGGATTGCGCCGCGCCGTTGATCTTTTCCAGTTTGCGGTTCAGTGCGTCCTGCTGTTCAGCGGATACGGAACCCTTGAGCGCGGCGCGTAACTCCGGGTCCAGCGCGAGCACGGCCGGCAGGGCGCGGTAGCGGTCGATCAGGGTGTGCAGGGAATTGGCGTAGAGCGCCAACTGCTGATTGGCGCGGGCGGCGTCTTCGACCAGCGCCTGGCGTTCGGTGTGGCGGATGGCAAAACCGGCGGCGAGAATCGCGCCAGCGGCTATGACCAGGGTGTAGAGCACCAAACGCAAGAAACGTGAAGTCGGCTGCATGCTGTAGAAAACAGATAGGAGAACGGGCGGGCACCATAACATGGGCCCGTGGATCGTTCTGCCCCGAGATGCAGTCGCCTACACGGCGGTAAATTTACTGGATCTGGAGCGCAGCATGGTTTGGGTATCCTTCAGCACACCTATTACGTCTCTCGTCTCTTGCCAGAGGCTCTGAACCGAGTCCCCTGCCGATTCTCCAAAAAGGCTGAAGGTGTTCATGGCGCTAACGTCCATCGAATTGAAAAACGCTTCAATACCGGCCATTCGGGTGTCCAGCGCGTCAATCAGGTCGGTCAGATTAGTGTCTGCCTTGGCGGTTTTTTCTGCCGACAGCTCGTTTCCGGCACCGTTGACCTCATGAATAATCTCAACCCCGCCAAGCACCATGCCCAGTCCTGCACTGGCCTCGCTGGCAACCTGCGGGGCGAATATTTTCAGGGCCACGCTGGCGCCAACACTGGCACCTTCTTTGCCGGCCTTGAGCCGGCCTTTTGTATTGCTCTTGATCATTTGTTCATATTTTTTCTCGATATAGGGGGTGAACGCCATCGTCTTGTATTCGGCTTTATTGATGATTTTCTCCGGGGAGAGCTTGCTGCCCTTGAGATTTACAGAAGCACTGGCACCTGTTCGTTCGGCGATGTAGTCCACCGCAAAACTGACGCCCTTTTTCACCGCAAATCCAAGGGCTACGGCTGCCACATTACCGACACCGGGTGCGACAGACGCCAGGGGTTGTAAGGCAGCCCCGATCGCGATCCCTGCGCCATAACTCAAAATTTGCCCACCAAGGTGGACGCCTGTTCTGCGAGTGGTGGAGACTGCGTGCTCCGAAGGTGAGCGATGGTTGAGGATCTGCTGTTGAGCATCCAGTCCACGTCGTTTCGACAGGCCCAATACTTTCAGGTGCGTTTCAATATTTTTTTGCAGCGCCTGTCTTGCCCGGACAGGCGCACTGGCTTGGCGCATGCTGGCGTACTCGATGTTTTCCCGCGCTTGAAATCTTCTCGTTGCCTCGCTAAAAGAATGGCTTCTGGTTTCGCCATTGACGTCGACGTACAACATCGGGTTGTTCCCCACAAACCCATACAAGTTCAGCCCATCCACATCCCCCGCCGGGTCAGCACTCACCCAACGCTGCAACCACGGCGCGTAATAGCGCGCACCGTAGTAATACAGCCCGCTGTCATCCATTTCCTTGCCCGAATAGCGGATGGTTTTGTAGTCGACGTCCACCTCACTTCCCCGCGCGAACCAGGCCGTGGCGCCGAACGGGTAATAACCTTCCTCGCTGATCACCTGTGCATTTTGATCGAGCTCCAGCGTGGAGGAACCCAGATGGTCATCGACGCTGTAGCGCACTTGATCGGCGGCGATGGTCGCGGGTTGGCCGCTGACCCAGTGCAGGCAACGCACGCTGCCGTGCCCACCGGGCAGGGTGATCACGTGCAGTTCTTCGCCGTTGTCACGGGTGCGGATTTCCAGGCCCGGCAGGTAGATCACTTCCTGGAAGTGAGTCAGCGAAGGTGTGTGGGTTTCATGGCGTTTGAACACGCGCACGCCCTGGCTGTAGCGGTAGAACTCCTGGTCATTGGTGCCGTTGTCGCGTTTGACCAGCGTCACCGATGCCAGTTGGTCCAGGGTGTTCCACGTCAAGGTCTTGCCCGGCTGCAAGTGCTGGAGGTTGCCATGAACATCGAACAACGCGGGGAAAATCGGGACAGGATCTCCCTCTTTCCAGCGCACGCCGCGGTTGCTGGCAGGGTCGATGAACATCGCGCGGGTGTGTGAGGCACCCGCCCGCACGTGCCGCAGTTCGATCAGGTTGTTACCGGCGTCGTACTCGTAGTGTTGGGTGTAATTGAGCCGATTGTTCGGATCCCCGGGCAGGGGCCGACCCGGAACATCCGACGGCGGTGCATCGTCGTAACCGCTGGCGCGGGTCAGGCGGTACAGCGAGTCATAGGTGAAATCGCGGTGGCCGTCGACCAGCTGGTTGGCGAAATGGATCGGCTGGAAGGTATGGTCTTCAAGGCGGGTGATGTTGCCGACGCGATCGTAGAAATATTCCAGGTCCTGCCGCGCCGGCTCGGCATTTTTTTGTGCCCGTTGCGTGGACAGGCGCCCATCGGCCGGGTCGTAGGTCCAGGTGCTGAGCACCTCGTTGCCGGCGCGTTGTTCGATGATCTGGCCGGCGGCGTTGTATTGCGCATCTTGCAGAATCGGTTGCCAGTCGGTGCTGTCTTTGATCCGCAACTGAACCTGCTTGAGCTGCCCGGCGATGTCGTAGCGCGACTGTTGCTGATGCTCACCGGCATCGGTCTGGCTCAACACTGTTCCGATTGGGCTATACATTCGGCTGCTGACATAGGGCTGGCCTTTGAGCAGAGTTCGGGTTTCGCGCAGGGGTTGTCCGAGCAGGCTGTAGCTGTCGAAACTCAAGGTGCCGGAGCGGTCGAGTTGCCCGGTCAATTGGCCGCGCAGGTTAAATGCGGGATCGGCGGAGTCATCGGCGTAGGTAAAGGTTTCGACGTTCGGCGTATCAATTTCCTCAACGGCAATCGGCCGCAACTGACGGTCGTAGGTGGTGCGCCAATGATTGCCGCGTTGGTCCCAGCGCTGCAATGCTTCCCCGGCCAGCCCCGGCAGGCTCAAACGCCAACCGGCATCGACGGAATCGACTTTCAGCGGTTCGCCGGAGAGACCGTAGACACTGGTCATGTTGGGGGCGACACCGAACAGCCGCGGATCCCATTGCTCCAGCAGCCGCCCGGCAACGTCGTAGCGCTGGCGGCCGATCAGGGTTTCCACGGGGGCGGCAGCGACCTTGCGCAAGTACGCGACCTGGCGAATCGACAAGCCCCGACTATCGATGACGGTCAGGTTCGGGGTGCGCCAATGAACCGAGGTCGTCATGGCTTGCCTGCCTTCAGTTCTCCTTCCGGCGGCGCAACGTAGGTGTCGTTGAAATCCAGGCTGGTGGTGTACCAGGGATGGATGATCTCGAACGCGACATCTCCTTTGGCGTTGATGACTTTGTACAGGCGACCCAGCACGTCGTAAAAGTTCTGATCGTGATGGCCGAACTCCCGGAAGGAATGGTCATTGATATAGCAATGTCCATCGGCGAAGTAAGGGCGAAATGCCCGAACGGCCAACCCCTTGTTGTTGTATTCCACACGTTCGCTGACGCGCCAGCGCGGGTCGGCGTGGGCAATTTTTGGCTTGCCGTCTTCAATCACCAGCTCACCGTTTTCCACCACAAAAGCCAGCCCCGGCTCGACCAACTGTTTGGTCTGCAGTGTCCGGCCGAAACCGTCCACAAAGACTTTGACGATCTGGATTTGTTGCAGCTCATCATCCCAATAGCGGTCGGCGGTGAGGACGACGCTGTGCACCGGTTCGCGGGGCACCGTGCGGATCAGGTCGAGCAGCGCTTGTTCAGGCGCGGTCAGGGACTTGAGCCGGGACAGGCGACGGCGGGCGCTGGCGCAAATGTGCAGGCTGGGTAGCACGTAACCCTGGGCGATCCAGGTGGCCAGCCAGTCAGGTGTCTGGCTGACGGACGGGGGGAGTTTGCCCATCCAGCTGAACAGGTCCTTGCGCAATACACTGGCAGCTTTTTTCAGGGCGCCTTTGGGATCTTCGATGGCAGGGCCCGGGCGATGGTCCTCGGGACGATCTTGTTCGCCGAGGGGGCAAAAACCAACTTTTTCGCCGCCTTCAGTGCCATAAAAACTGATGGCAAGGGGTTGCCCGGACGGCTCGTAAAGGGCTTCCTCGACATTGTCATTGGCATCGAAGCTGCGCATGAGTTGCAGCGCGTGATAGTCATATTCGAAACGGGCTTCGCATCCGTCCGGCTGGGTGATGCTTTTCGGCAGCAGACTGTAGGCGTCGTAGCAGGCTGTGGTGATGCCGTAACTGGGCGTTTCGTTGTACGCCATCACTTTGTAAAAACTATCGAGCTCGCCGTACTTGGCAAAACCGTACCGGGACGACCATAGGTTTCTCTCCTTGTTCTCTTCCTCGTCTGCCTCTGGGTCTATCCCCAGCACCAGAGGCATGGCCGAATAACCGATTTTTTCCAGTTCGTCCCGAATATCCAGCAACGGCACCGTGTCGTAGGCTTGCAGTGCGGTCTTGTCCAGTTGGGCAATTTCCAGCGGTGCCCGCAGTGCCTCGAAATCAGCCTCGCCGTCGGCAAGCAGTGTTCGGTCGTCGGTCTTGAAGTAGCGATAGACCGACTGCGTGGTCAGTAGCCGCTGAGCCACCCATTCGGGCGAGGCGTACAGTTCGAGAAGCCCTTCATAAGAAATGTCTGCGGGGGCGAGTCCCCCGGAGGCTGGCTTCTTGGGCAGTACCAGTGCGTTGCCCCGTTGCCGATAGGGCAAACCCAGTCGCCAGCCTTGCAGGTCCTCCTGCAAATGAATGAACTCGGCGCGGGTTTCATTCAGGTAATAGGACTGTTGCGCCGGGTCATGGGCATCAAGCCACCATTTCTGCTCATCGACGTCGTCGAAGGGCGGTTCATCCTGCTCGGTCTGGCGTCGCGCATAGCTGACCGTGATGGCATGTACAGGCAGCCCGAACTCGTCATGGCTCAAGGTGATTTCCTGTCGGCACAGCGGGTCATTCACGAAGCGTTCGTACTGATAACTGATCTTCTCCAGTTGCAAGGGCAGCATGACCGGGTGCGCGTCTTGGTCTGCCTTTTTGCGCAGCTCGCGGACCTTGTAACGATTTTCCTCCACCGCAAACGGCACTGCCGTGGCCAGGTCATCGTCAGCGGCGTAGGTCTCCACGCGCAACACCGAACCTGCAAGGGCGTTGGCGATTTCGTGGGCGGTGGCTTCATCGGGCGGCGGGATCGGCTCATCGAAAGCGTCGTTGCGGTGATACTGGCAGAACAGCGTGGGTTTCAAATCACAGGCTTCGGAGTCACTGTTGAAATAGCCATCGCGTGGCAGGTCGATTTGCCGTCCGGTGTGGAACCAGGTGCAGACCAGCGCCGGGGCGGTAAAACCGGTGTCATCTGCCCGTGTGGCCGTTTCGCTGTCGGTCTGGCGCAGCAGGCCAAAGCCACGAAACTCGCGGTTCTGGCCATCGTAATAACCCTGCAAATACTGGAAAAACTGGTTCAGGCAGTTGCCGGTGATTTCATCGAGCTGGCTTTGTTGCTTGACCACGGGCACCGGGAACGGCAAGTAGGAAATCGGCAGACGTTTGAGCTTGAGTATCCGATTTTTTTCATCCAGCCATTCCTGCGCCGAACTGCGATACACCACCTGGGTGCTGCAGCCCATGTTGTTGTTGCTGGCGACCAGCATGTACGGTTTGGCGCTGACAAAATCGTAGCGCCAGTGCCGTGGTTTCATGTGCGGCACGGTCAAGATCAGGCTCGCGCACCCCAAACCCTGCAAGTCGGCGAGGGTGACCTGGCACAGGTTGTCGTAGCGGATTCCTTCGGGCCACGGGACCGTTACGGGGATTTGCTCCAGACCATTGCCGCCGTGATTGAAATAGATCTCGAAACAATCGGACTTCAGATAAATCAGTGCCGGTGCACCGGAGCCGTCCAGGTCGGCAATCCGCACCCGCGCCGCGTCGAATGTCGCGTAGTCGAAGGGCAGGGCACTCATGACAAAACCCTTGCCGAACCGACCGTGCCCGAGGTTCGGCCAGCATTTGATTTCGTCGTGCCGGATGCGGCACAGCTCGGTCATGTCGCTGCCCAGTAAATTGCCGAGCAACACCAGTTCGCTGCGAGCGTTGCTGAACAGCGGCAGGCGGTCGGTGTCCGGTGTGTGCTCGACGTCCTGGCCCGGCGCGAAACCTTCCTCACGCCGATTGGCGTACAGGCGCACGCTGCGCGGGCCGATCAGTGCCATCGAGCTGAGCCCGTCGCCCATCAAGTCGCCAGACTGTGTAAGCGTTTGGAAAAACTCTACCGGGAATGCTGTAAAGGGAATGAACCCTGACCAGCTGCGATCGGGGTTAAGGGTGTGGAAACCGCTCATGCCGGGGGACGCGAGGATCCAGTCCAGCCGGCCGTCGCCGGTCATGTCGGTCAATGCCTGATAGGTTGGTTGGTTGCGATCGGCTACGGGAATTCGCGACAGTTCTGTCCAGGGACCGTAGTGGATGTCATCGGCACTTGTCAGCGCGCGCAAGGGTTCGCGGTAATACCAGCTCTGGTCGTAACGGCAGAGAAACCCCGGCACACCTTCACCGAACAGATCAACGCATTGGTGGAGCGCACCGTCCTCGATGCCGGGCATGTTTTCGAACGGGAAAAACGGACTCGACTGCTTGTTGAGTTCGAACTCTGAATAGTCGAAAACCACCGGCGGCATGTTTTCCACGGCGCCGCTGGCGTCGTACGCCTGATAGTGCGCTTTGGCCAGTTGAGTGTACTTCTGGGGCGTCGACCGGTATTGCAGCAGCAATCGCCGAACCAGCGCCGGTTTTGCGCCCAGCTCTGGAAAGTGATGAAACATCAGCACTTGATGGCACAGGCGTCGGGTGCCCAGTTCGAAACCATAGGTGTAGCTATGGAAGGGATCGCTGCGCAATTGCCACTCACCATGACCATTGCCGGGAGCATCGAACGGCGGGCCGTAGATCGGCTTCTCTTCCCGGTCGAGGGTGCGTTCGCCGTAGTCGAACAGCAGGTGGAAATGCCACGAAGGGGGCGCCAGCTTCAGTACGTTCCAGCCATACAAGTGGCTGCTTGCCTCGAAATTGCCATACAGCACGCGATGCAAGTAACGCTGAGCGCTGTAGTCATGTGCATTGTCTGGATCATGAGGTTCTTCTGGCTTGTACTCGAAGCAAATGTGCTCGCCATGAGCATTCATGCTTTCCTGCAGAAGCCAAACGCCTACCCGGTCTTCGGCCTGAGGGTCTGCCCGACGGGATACCGCAGTTTTGCCATAAAGATGAAGGCTTCCGTCTGCGCCATGTACTAGCCAGAATCCTTGAGGGGTGACGTCAGAACGCCACAGCTCGATCAGATCGAACGAACTCTCGACCCGCGGCCAGTAGCGCACCACGCTGTGCTCGCCTATGGGAAGCCCGCGGTATTGGGTTTCGATCCTGGTCTTTGGCTTGCCCTCTTCATCCAGCTCGGGCATCAACTCCTCGCCACCTGGCCCCACCATGATGTCGGTGGCGAGGTACTCGGGCACACCCTTGCTGGTCTGGCGAGTGATGGCACTGGTCCCCAAACGCCAGCCAATGCCGAACGGGCCGTTACCACCCTGGCTGTCATAACCCAGCGTCATGGCGGGGTCGAAACCGCGCCCTGCTGAAAGGGGCAGCGGCAATTCGAATGACGCACTGCCCGTTACGCCGACCGATCCCCAGCTTTTGCCGATCGTGGCAATGGAAGCGCTCTTGGCGATCGAGGGTTCAGTGATGCTCAGGGACGCTTGCTCTTCCATGGGGCTGATCCTGTATCGGCTTTGCGCTCTCCCATAGCAACGGAGTCGCGTGATAGAGCGACGCTAACAAAATCAGGGGAAGGTGTGACCTGTCACATCTGACAGGTGGGGCGGGGTTTTCTAGATCGAATATGTTGAAAAACGCTGTGCGTTATAGCGAATAGTAAAAGTGGCACGCAAAAAAAACGGCCGGGTCATCTGAAAGACGACCCGGCCGTATCGGCAAGCTCAAGCGCTTACTGCACTTCTACCGCCAGGCTTTCACTGATCTTTTTCTGCCAGATGGCCGGACCGGTGATGTGTACCGACTCACCCTTGCTGTCTACGGCAACCGTCACCGGCATGTCCTTGACGTCGAACTCGTAGATCGCTTCCATGCCCAGTTCGGCGAAAGCCACCACGCGGGATTTCTTGATGGCTTGTGCCACCAGATAAGCCGCGCCGCCGACTGCCATCAGGTAAACGGCTTTGTGGTCCTTGATCGCTTCGATCGCGGTCGGGCCGCGCTCGGATTTGCCGATCATGCCCAACAGGCCGGTTTGTTCGAGGATCTGACGGGTGAACTTGTCCATCCGCGTCGCAGTGGTCGGGCCGGCAGGGCCAACCACTTCTTCGCGCACCGGATCGACCGGGCCGACGTAGTAGATGAAGCGACCCTTGAGGTCCACCGGCAGGGTTTCACCCTTGTTCAGCATCTCGACCATGCGCTTGTGCGCCGCGTCGCGACCGGTGAGCATCTTGCCGTTGAGCAGGACGGTTTCGCCCGGCTTCCAGCTCTGCACGTCTTCCGGGGTCAGGGTGTCGAGGTTGACACGACGGGCCGATGGGCCGGCTTCCCAGACGATTTCCGGGTAGGCGTCCAGCGGTGGCGCTTCCAGGGAGGCCGGGCCGGAACCGTCGAGCACGAAGTGCGCGTGACGGGTGGCGGCGCAGTTCGGGATCATGCACACCGGCAACGAAGCGGCGTGGGTCGGGTAATCCATGATCTTCACGTCGAGCACGGTGGTCAGGCCACCCAGGCCCTGGGCGCCGATGCCCAGTTGGTTGACCTTCTCGAACAGCTCCAGGCGCATCTCTTCGATACGGTTGGACGGGCCGCGCTTTTTCAGCTCGTGAATGTCGATGGATTCCATCAACACTTCCTTGGCCATCACGGCGGCTTTCTCGGCGGTGCCGCCGATGCCAATGCCGAGCATGCCCGGTGGGCACCAGCCGGCGCCCATTTCCGGAACGGTTTTCAGCACCCAGTCAACGATCGAGTCGGACGGGTTAAGCATGGCCATTTTCGACTTGTTCTCGGAACCGCCGCCCTTGGCCGCCACGTCCACTTCCACGGTGTTACCCGGAACGATGGAGTAGTGGATAACGGCGGGGGTGTTGTCCTTGGTGTTTTTACGAGCGCCCGCCGGGTCGGCGAGGATCGAGGCACGCAAGACGTTTTCCGGCAGGTTGTAAGCCCGGCGCACGCCTTCGTTGATCATGTCGTCCAGGCCCATGGTGGCGCCATCCCAGCGTACGTCCATGCCCACGCGAACGAAGACGGTAACGATGCCGGTGTCCTGGCAGATCGGGCGGTGGCCGGTGGCGCACATCCGCGAGTTGATCAGGATTTGCGCCATGGAGTCACGGGCCGCTGGCGATTCTTCGCGCAGGTAGGCTTCGTGCATCGCCTGGATGAAGTCAACGGGGTGGTAGTAGGAAATGAATTGCAGGGCGTCGGCAACGCTCTGAATCAGGTCGTCTTGCTTGATCACGGTCATGAGTCGCGCTCCTCTAAAAGACGGGAACATTCAATAAGGTGCTTGCAGCTTGGGTGTATCGGTCGGTTGCAAGCACCTTTCAAGGCACGCCGGGGCTGCTGGCGCGACGCTAAAAAGGCGCGGCAGTATAACGCGCCTCGGTTCCGGGCACACCCGCCGACAGTCAATCGTTGGTCGCATAAAGGCAGGTGCGGTTTTTTTGCTTTTGTGGCGAGGGAGCTTGCTCCCGCTCGGCTGCGAAGCAGTCGTAAAACCTGCAAGCAAGTTATCACTGAAAGAATGCAGAGGGCCGCTTCGCAGCCCAGCGGGAGCAAGATCCCTCGCCACAGGATTATCACTTCTTTGGGTCATGCCTTTGACGCCAGTTTTTCGCCCTGAAAATTGAATGGTCATTTATCAGGCGCGCAACTAAAGTGGCATTCGGTCTGTAGAGTAGGACACTCAAGCAGCCTCCCTTCGCACGGTGAGTCAACGATTGACCCATAACGCCATCCAGCGCTTGTTGCTCAAACGCTTCGCCCTCGCAGCCGGCACTTACGCCCTGGCTTTGATGCTGTTGTGGCTGGCGTTTTTCACCGGCCATTACGAGCAATCCCTGGCCAACGTGGCCATCGGCAGTGCGCTGGTCGTCATCAGCCAGGCCGCGTTGTTCGTGGTGTTTTACAGCGGCTGCAACCTGCGTTTTTCCGACCCCAGCCTGACCGAAGCGCAAGTGTTGCTGGGGCTGGGTTGGCAAACCTGGCTGATCGCCCACCTGGACGAGGCTCGCGGCGCGTTCCTGGTGTTCTACGTGCTGATTCTGTTGTTCGGCTTGTTCCATCTTTCGCGCTTTGCCTTCTTGCGGTGCGCGCTGTTGGTGTTCGTCAGTTTCAGCGCGATCACGCTGTGGGAGGGTTACCACTTCCAGTTGCCCGACCCGGCACTGGCCGCGTTGCAGGTGTGCGTGCTGCTCATCGTGCTGGTCTGGCTGGAACTGTATGCCCGTCACGTCCAGGCTTCCCGTCAACGCATGCGTCAGCGCCGATTTGCCTTGCAGGCGCATCAGGACACCCTGCGCGGGATGATGCGCCAGCTCGAAGACCTGGTGGCCACCGACGAGCTGACGGGGCTGTTCAATCGCCGGCATTTCCTGCGCCTGGCCTCCCGTGAGCTGAAGGCCATGGACGCCAATGTCATGCATGGCCTGGCGCTGATCGACCTCGACCATTTCAAGCGGATCAACGATGTGCACGGCCATGCCGCCGGTGATCAGGTGCTGCAAGCCTTTGCCGCCGTGGCCACCGCCTGCTTGCGCGATGGCGATGTCCTGGCCCGTTACGGTGGCGAAGAATTCGTCGTGCTGTTGCCCGATTGCAACGCCGAGCGGTTGACCTCCTGTTGCGAGCGCCTGCGCATCGCGTTCACCGATGTGCAATTGATCGGACTCAACGTCGCTCATCTCAGCTTGTCGGCGGGCATGACGTTGCTCGAGTTGGGCGACGATCTCGATGAAGCCTTGCAGCGTGCCGATCAGGCGCTTTATCGCGCCAAGCGTGACGGCCGCAATCGGTGCGCGGCCGCGTGGGAGAACGTCGATGCCTGAGTTACGGGTTGGCGAACGCCAATGGTCGGTGTCGGCGGGCAGCAACCTGCTCGATGCGTTGAATCAGAACGGCGTGTCGGTGCCTTACAGCTGTCGTGCCGGCAGTTGCCATGCGTGTCTGGTGCAATGTGTCCAAGGTCTGCCGAGTGACAGCCGCCCCGACGCCCTGAGCGCAGACCAACGACAGCAAGGCTGGCGCCTGGCGTGTCAGTGCCAGGTGGTCGAGGACTTGCAAGTCCACACGTTCGATCCGCTACAGGACGGCCGCCCGGCCGAGGTGGCGGCGGTCGATTGGCTAAGCGCCAGCGTGTTGCGTTTGCGCCTGATCCCCGAGCGTCCGTTGCGCTACAGCGCCGGGCAGCATCTGGTGTTATGGGCGGGCAACGTGGCGCGCCCGTATTCGTTGGCCAGTCTGCCGGAAGAAGACCGTTTCCTGGAGTTCCACCTCGATTGTCGCCAGCCGGGGGAATTCAGCGATGCGGCCCGTCAACTGAAAATCGGCGATGCGCTCCGCCTCGGCGAACTGCGCGGCGGGGCCTTGCATTACGACCCGGACTGGAACACCCGACCGCTTTGGCTGATGGCCGCCGGCACCGGTTTGGGGCCGTTGTTCGGCATCTTGCGTGAAGCGCTACGGCAAGATCACCAAGGTGCCATTCGCGTCATTCACCTGGCCCATGATGCCGAGGCGCATTACCTGGCCAAACCCCTGCAAGCCATGGCCGCCAGCCGCGCGAACCTGAGCGTTGAGCTGTGGACAGCGGCCGAGTTGCCAGAGGCTTTGGCGCAACTGCGGCTTGTTTCACGGCAAACCCTGGCCTTACTCTGCGGGGCCCCTGACAGCGTCGACGCCTTTGCTCGGCGCTTGTACCTGGCAGGATTGCCGCGTAATCAACTGCTGGCGGACGTTTTTGTTCTGCGCGGTTGAGCGCTGATTTTTCAGACGCGAGACCGACCATGAGCGATGCCATCCAGTTTGAACGCGAGCGCGGCCTGCTGACCCTGCGCTTCAACCGCCCAGACAAGAAAAACGCCCTGACCCGCGCCATGTACAGCCACTTGGCCGAAGCGCTGAAACTGGCGGACACCGACCCTGAAATCAATGCCGTGCTGATCACCGGGACTGCCGAGTGCTTCACCGCCGGCAACGACATCGCCGACTTCATCCAGCAACCGCCGGGCAACCTCGACAGCCCGGTGTTTCAATTCATGCTCAACCTGCTCGAATGCCGCAAACCGGTGATTGCCGCCGTGGCCGGTGCAGCCGTGGGCATTGGCACGACGATGTTACTGCATTGCGATCTGGTGTATGTCAGCCGCGATGCGCGCCTGCGCATGCCGTTCGTGAATCTCGGGTTATGTCCGGAGTTTGGTTCCAGCCTGATCCTGCCGCGGTTGCTCGGGCAGGCCAAAGCGGCGCAGTTGTTACTGTTGGGCGAAGGCTTCAGTGGTGAGCAGGCCGCGCAGTGGGGGATAGCGACCGAAGCCTTGGACAGTGGCGAAGCGGCGTTGACCAAGGCACGGGAGATGGCGTTGCGTTTCGAGACGCTGCCGCCGGAAGCGGTGCGCATCAGCAAGCAATTGATGAACGCCGCGGACCGCGAACAACTGCGCAAGGCTATAGAAGAAGAGAGCGCACAGTTCACTCAACGGCTGCGCTCGGCGGAAGCGATTGCGGCGTTGTCAGCGTTCATCAGTAAACACTAGCCGATCGTTCCCACGCTCCGCGTGGGAATGCCTCAACGGACGCTCCGCGTTCGGCTTTGGGACGCAGAGCGTCCCGGGCTGCATTCCCACGCGGAGCGTGGGAACGATCATAGGGAAACCAAAAAGCCCCGCCATTCACATGGCAGGGCTTTTGTTTTTCAGCAACCGGTCACTCAGACCATCTTGTCGCCAACGTGCAGGATTTTCATCCCGTTGGTGCCGCCGATGGTGTGGTAGCTGTCGCCCTTGGTCAGGATGACCCAGTCGCCTTTCTCGACCACACCCAACTTGAGCAACTCGTCGATCGCGGCCTGGCTGACTTGCTCAGGCGGCAGCGATGCCGGGTCGAACGGCACGGTGTAGACGCCACGGAACATGGCAGCCCGAGCCTGGGTTTCGCGGTGCGGGGAGAACGCGTAGATCGGGATCGAGGAACGGATGCGCGACATGATCAACGGCGTGTAGCCACTTTCGGTCAGGGCGATGATCGCTTTAACGCCCGGGAAGTGGTTGGCGGTGTACATGGCCGCCAAGGCGATGCTCTGGTCGCAGCTTTCGAAGACCTTGCCGATGCGGTGGCTGGAGGTCTTGCTGGTCGGGTGCTTTTCAGCGCCGATGCAGATGCGCGCCATGGCTTGCACCGCTTCCAGCGGGTACAGGCCGGCAGCACTTTCAGCCGAGAGCATCACGGCGTCGGTGTAGTCCAGCACGGCGTTGGCTACGTCGGACACTTCGGCGCGGGTCGGCATCGGGTTCTGGATCATCGACTCCATCATCTGGGTCGCCACGATCACAGCCTTGTTGTGGCGGCGTGCGTGCAGAATGATTTTCTTCTGAATGCCCACCAGCTCGGCGTCGCCGATTTCCACGCCCAGGTCACCACGGGCCACCATGACGGCGTCGGAGGCTTTGATCAGGGCGTCGAGGGTTTCGTCGTCGGCCACGGCTTCGGCGCGTTCGATCTTCGCCACCAGCCAGGCGGTACCGCCGGCTTCGTCGCGCAGTTGACGGGCGTATTCCATGTCGGCGGCGTCACGCGGGAAGGACACGGCGAGGTAGTCGACCTGCATCTCGGCAGCGAGCTTGATATCGGCCTTGTCTTTTTCAGTCAGGGCCGGAGCGGTCAGGCCGCCACCGCGACGGTTGATGCCTTTATGGTCGGACAGCGGGCCGCCGATCAGTACGGTGCAATTCAGTTCGGTGGCATTGGCGGTATCAACGCGCATCACCACACGGCCGTCGTCGAGCAGCAGCTCGTCGCCCACACCGCAGTCTTTAACCAGGTCCGGGTAGTCGATGCCGACGACGGTCTGGGTGCCTTCGGTCAGAGGATGGCTGGTGGAGAAGGTGAATTGATCACCGATCTTCAGCTCGATCTTCTTGTTGGCGAATTTGGCGATACGGATTTTCGGGCCTTGCAGGTCACCCAGCAGGGCGACGAAGCGGCCGTGCTTGGCAGCGAGGTCTCGCACCAGCTTCGCGCGAGCCTTGTGCTCGTCGGGGGTGCCGTGGGAGAAGTTCAGGCGGGCGACGTCCAGGCCAGCCAGAATCAGCTGTTCGAGAACTTCCGGCGAGTTACTGGCCGGGCCAAGGGTAGCGACGATTTTGGTGCGACGGACGGACATGCATAGACTCCTGAGTTCAAGCGCTGGGTGAGGCTACTATGGTCTCTGGTTGTAGTCATTGTTCGTTTGCACTACTTATTCGTTTGTTTCTTGAAACGAACAATCCCGAAAGTTTTCAGCCGCACCGATTCAATAGACCTACCGTTTGTCGGCACTGTTAGTTCTAACAGGTAGGCGGGCGCTTGAGCGCGGGGTTGAATGCGCTGGAGCCTCGTCAAATGGTGACGAGTCAAGGAGATGACAACATGGCTACAAGTACTCAGGAACTGAAGGCGCCGAAAATTGATGAACCGAGTGAGGGCGCTAGAGTAGAAAACCAAGTCAGATTCAAGGGGGCCGGCGTTCCAGGTGCCACCGTTCAGATTACAAAGGTAGAAGACCAGCATTTGGTATTGACAACCCTCGTATTGGCGGACGGTACCTGGGCAGGTACTGCTAATGAAAACCTGGAGGGGTTGATTACGGTTTCGGCATTCCAGACCCTTAACCAAAATACTTCGCCTGCGTCGCCACATCGAAAATTCACGGTCAAATGACCGGAACGTCTTCGTTCATTTGCAAGCCCACTGAGCCTTGGCGGCTCAGTTGGTTTTTCCAATACTCCGAAGCGGGTGATTCGTTACTCCCTGTCTTATGCTGCCAGCACCCGATCATTGAAGATTTTCGCCAACGGGTCGATACAGAGCTCAAGACAGGAGAACCCCCATGCGATTCGTGCTCATTGCCGCCCTTGCCATCAGTGCCCTCAGCGTCACGGGCTGCACCCGTTGGTCGATGAACCATCATTTGAATAACGCTTACAGCGCCTACGACCGCGGCAATTGCGAGCAGGTAATGCTCGAACTGTCCAAAGTCGAACGCGCCAGCCGAGCGCGGCCTTACGTGTGGCCGGAAGCATCGATGATGCGCGGCTTGTGCCTGGAACGGCAGAAACTTTTTGTCGATGCGGCGCAAACCTACCAGTTCATCATCGCCGCGTACCCGCAAAGTGAGTACGCCTACCGTGCCCGCGCACGCCTGGAAACCTTGCAGTCGCTGGGCCACTATCCGCTGCGCAGCGCGACTGCGGTCGTGCGCCCGACGCGGTTCTGATGGTCCTGATCGTTCAAAGGCTGGCTCACCGGCGGTGGTGAGCTATAGTCGAATAGATCGGTTTAGAGCCTTGCCTCTGATCGACGCAACACCTGTGATCGGCAGGCGTAAGCGGCAGCGGCGTTATTGACTGTCGCACCGGGATCGGGGAGAGCGCGCCCATGCTTCTATATAAGAGAAGCAGGCCCGTTCCGAAGCATTAGTGCGGCTCTGCTTAAGAGCCTTGCTGGGCCATTTGCGCATGTTTACTGACCGCCGGATCGAGCGGCATCAACTGCCGTATTTTCTAAGAGTGTTCAACAGCGTCACCGACAAACCCATCGGCTTTCTGGGCAACGTGTCCGAAGACGGGCTGATGCTGATCAGCCAACTGCCGATGATGATCGGCGCCGATTTCGATTTGCGCCTGAAAATCCCCGACAGCGATGGCTGCATGCAGGTCATCGATCTTCAGGGGTGTTGTTTGTGGTGCCATGAAGACACGACCCCTCACCATTACGACGCCGGGTTCAGCCTGCAACGGGCACCGCCGGAGTATGGGCAACTGGTCAGCGCCTTGAAGCAATATTTCAGTTTTCAGCCGCTGCCTGCTTCTGCGTGATGCCCTGCGGTGCCTGTACTGGCGCCTTCGCGGGCAAGCCCGCTCCCACAGTGATCGCGTCGAACAAAATATTGGCGTACACCACCGAACCTGTGGGAGCGGGCTTGCCCGCGAAGGCGTTAGCGCAGGCGCCTGATATTTAAGCTCAGGTCACCTTGATCGCCGCCTCGTTCGCCAGCGACCGCTCCACCAGCATCAACCCCAACTCACTCAACTGATAAATCGCCATCGCCAGATGTCGCGGCTTGTCCTCCAGGCTTTCGGCCAGGTCGAGCAGCAGAATGCTGACCGAGGAAAAGGTCTCGTAGGTCTGGATGGTCAGGGCTTCGGGGTTTGCATCGGGGACGACGGTGAACATTTCCATGGCACGGTCCTGGGATGAACGGAGGCGGTTGATGTGGGGTTTGAGGTAATGGTCCAGCGCCTTGTTGGCGGCGGCGTTGAGCTTTTTTGAATCGAGGGTGGAATAGGGGGAAACCGGGTCGGTTTCGGGGGGATTGGGTGTTGCCTTGAACATAGTCGATCTCCGTAATGGAGCCACCACCGTCTCGCGACTAAACGAATTAGGGTGGCGGCTGGACGCAGGTTAGTCGACCGGCGGAGATACGAAATCCGGCGCGCCCGAAGGCGCCCTGCGTACAGCCACCATCAAGTGCGGGGATAGGGAATACCCGACTGGATGACGCTTATGCACATCGTATCGAACCGCCGGGCGACTAAACCCGATCGCTGATTGGCAGCGACGCGGGTCAAGTTACGGGGCAATACCAAGGCGCACAAGCCGGCGGATTCTGGCGGATCTGTAGGCAAATGCGCAAGACGCTGTAGCCGGGGACTGAAGGATTGAAAACATTAGGAAAAGTGACGGGGTAGAGGGTGGCCGCTCGTCGGAACTGTCAGATATGACAGGTAGTCGCTCGCCCGCCGATCGATGTAAAAGAAAGCAGCAGGTCAAGTTGCGACAAACCGAATTTTCGTCCAAATACAGGAGTTGGATCATGTCAGATAAGAGTGTTGATTTCACAGATGCTGCTCATGAGAAAGATTTTGCCGATGAAAAATCGGACAACTCTGTAGAGCCTGAAACTGAAGGTGCACCGCAAGCCGGCGCCAACAACCTGACAACTGACGACGCGGGATCAGTTCTTGTTGCTCCACTACAAATCGATAGGCCCCGTAGGAATGAGATTGTCGATCGCTTGAATGTCTTTGTTTTTAAGATTCCGCAAGCGGAAAATCACCAGGTTTGGATGAAATACATGGTGAACAACGTTGTGATGAGTACTTTTGCAGAGGAGTGGTATAGGGGGCAACAATGGAATCACCATGCTGTTTATAGTGCTACTTCAGGGTATGGGCACTATCAAGCGAAATGGCGACATGAAGAGACGTTCTCCATAAATACTCATGTTTACGTATACGTGAGTGATCAACCTATTATTACCTATCCGGCTCAAAATCAAGTCATAGCAGATCGCAAGCCAAGGATTACCGGGGTCGGCGGTGAAGGTTGTACCCTGAGGGTGATGAAAAGTCACTCGACAGATCAGCTGAGTGCAACGTTCACGGCCAATTCAAATCAATGGGCTATCGATCTCAATCAGCGCTTGCCTTATGGTGATTATTCAATTGCCGTTGAGCAATCGAAGTCAGGTTATACCTCGCGTCATAGTCTAAACCGGCCTTTTAAAATCAGAGGTATAGATATTTCTTCACCCCAACCTGTTCAGATCGTGCCCGCCAAGGACATTGTTTTTAGGGGTGAGAGCAATCGGGATGTGATGGTTCATGTGATTAGAGCGGACGGTACTCCGCAGATGCTTACCAGTTTAGTTCAAGTTCCGCCCAGCCAGCAGTGGGGCCTGCGACTAAAAGAGGATTTGGTTAGAATACTGGAAAGTGGTGAGTTGAGTGTAAGAGCTCAATGGAATGGACCGGCCGGCATGGGTCGTTCGGACTTACTGACTTTTAAAGTGTTAGGTGTTCCGGCCATCACCGGCCCCGCTATCGAGCAAGATATGTCCTTTACCGTGACCGGTAACAATTACTTACCGGGTTCCACTGTCAATATCTATGTCGATCAATCAAATGCTAAACCAGTGGGTTCGAGTGCTGTAACTCAGAGTGGCAAAACCTGGTCCGCGAGAGTGACCCTTGAGCCCGGCGCTGTCTCCCTGGTGGCGGAGCAAAGTCGGGGAGGCATGGTTTCCGGGCGCAGTCTGGATCGCGCCTTCAAAATCCGACCACCCCTACTGACGGCTGTCACCATCACCGCATTGCCCGACAACACCGTGAGGTTCTCGGGCTCTGGCTACAGCGCGGATGGCAAAGTTTTCCTTGTTGAAATCACCAAACTCAGCGGGCCAGGTGGGCACTCATTGGGCCCGGTGACGGTTGTCAACAAAGCCTGGCAGGTGGATGCCACGAATTGGCCGCCTGGCCTGTACAGCTTTTCGGCCACACAAAAAGTGTCTGATGGCGACGGTGGCTGGATCGTTTCGACGGCTTTCCCGTTCACCTACGAGTGGAAGGTACCGGCCCCCACCGAGGTCACTTATACAGTGGCGAATTACACGCCGACGTTCTCCGGCCGTGGCTACAACGGGGCCACGGTCGAATTGTACAATCACCCCAACGGCGGCACGGCTGCACCGGATGTCGAAGTGGTTGGTGGACACTGGTCAAGCCGCGCGTCTGAGGTCTGGGGGCCGACATTGAAACGTGAGGTTAAGCTGCGCCAGCGGTTGGACCAGGTCGTCTCCGATTGGTTTTTCCTTGAGGTGAATATTGTTCTGCTCCCGCCGGTCATCACAGAGATGATCGACAACGAATACACGCCCATCTTCAAGGGCACCTGCTGGGCCGGGGCGCTGGTCAATCTGACATTCAGCGACGATCCAAAGGTCTATCCCGCCGTGGTGCAAGGTGACACCTGGACGTATACGCGTCCCGAGCCGTTCGAGATCGACATCACCCACACGCTCACGGTCACACAGCATGCGGCCGGTCAGGATTCGCCGTCGACCATCCTGCCCTTCTCGGTTAACCGCTTCCTCCCCATCCCGGTGTTCACCGCACCGGAGGTCAACGAGGAGGTGGGGCGTGATCTGCTGGTCGAGGGCACAGACGGTGTGCCCGGTGGGCGGGTGCAGTTGCGGGATGCTCAGTTCGGTGGGGATCTTGGGAGCAGCGATTTCCTGACGATGGACGGCTACTGGTCTGTGGTGCTCGAAGGGTTGGCATTTCGCGAGTACCGGATTAAAGCCGTGCAGATCATGGGCTCGCGTGAGTCCTTACCCAGTGGCGTGCATGTATTCGAGGTAGTGGTGCTGCCGCCGGTGATTGAGGTGCCTGCCCTGGCGGGGGCGATTGCGCGTACGGCGATCATTTCCGGTGCCGGCATGCCATTCGCTCGGGTCGACGTCTTTCTGCAAGGTTCTGCTGAGCCTTTATTGCGTGATTTGTTGGTCAATTCCGAAGGTCACTGGCGCAGCGAGCCGGTGACGCTGGAGATCGGGCATAAAACCCTCTGGGCCCGCCAAACCTTTGAAGGGCGGTTGTCGAAGGACAGTGCGCATCAGGCATTTCGCGTGGTGCCTGCGGCGCCGAGTATCGAAACCCCGGTCGCGGTCGGGCAGGTCGGTCGGCAGGCGGTGGTGTCAGGTTTCGGCTATGCGGACGATGAGGTCGCGGTGGCGTTCAGCGATGAGCCGCAAACCGTGCTGGGGTGTGTGCAGGTGCGCCCCGATCGCACCTGGTCGGTGGCGGTCGAACTGGATCGGCCCGGTGGCAACTATTCGTTGATCGCTGTGCAGTCGCGCGGTGAATTCCACTCAAGCCCGTCAGAGGAGCGGCCCGTGGTGCTGGGCACGTACGTGCCGAGTGTCGATGTGCCTGCACCGGGGCGATGGGTCAGCGACCCGGTGGGGTTTGCCGGCCAGGGACAAACCGGCGAAGGGGTGCTGGTGAGTTGGTACAACCCCGAGCGGGTGCTGGCCAGGAATATCGTCGTCACCGATCAGGGCTGGCAAAGCCAGGCGCGTCTGCGTTTACCGCCGGGCGGCCACTGGGTGAGGTTCAAACAGGTCATCCGCCGGGATGTGTCCTGGACCGAATCGGACTGGGCCGAAAGTGCTCGCTTCGAGGTGGTTTCATCGCAGTCCGAGTCGATGCTGTAGATCAAAAAAGCCGACGAACGGTGTCATCTACTGTCATTTATGACAGTAGACGCCAACCCCCGTCATCACGCCCAATCACTCTATCGAATACACAGAACAATCCGCCACCGGCTTGTTCGACACCTCGGTTGCCGATGCAAGGAGCTTGAACATGGCTAATTCCCCTAATCGTCCCGCCCTGCAACTGTTTGAACAGACGTTCAGCCAGCAAGTGCAGCATGAGGGGTATGCCAGTCTGGCGACCTACCTGGAAAGCGGTGGCTCAATTTTCCCGTTAGTAGAACAAGGTGTGGGCGGGCTGATGCGTACGTACGGGCTGACCGAGCGTGACGCGAAAGCCTTCCTCAAGCCGGCCAATGCCCTGGCGATCTACCTGCGGCGGCAGTTTATCGAACACACCTTGTTTGGCGAACCTGGACAGGCGGTGGGGCCGCAGAGCGGGCTGTTGTCGTTGATGGAAGGGCCGAGTTTCCAGAAATTGTTCAACGTGAATTTCGACGCGTTGTGCCCGCCCCAAGCATTGGAGTCTTTCTACTCCCCCGTGGCTTATCTGATTGAGCTGTTGGTGTGGATCAAAAATAAAATCGAGGCGGTCGCCGGGATTAGCAAACTGCTGCTGCACGATCGGCGCAAAGATCTCAAACAGCTGCTCATCGATTTCAATGCGGTGTATCAACCGGTATCGGCGGTGGACATCATCGTCCGGGTGCTGGAAACCTTTATCGACAGTCACGGAGCGGCTACGCCTACTCTGGAGGATGCGCTGCTCGTTACGCGGTACCCGAACGGCTTGCCGTACTACCAGCATTGGGTGAGCCTGGATTATGTCGCCCGGCACAACGGCATGTCGGTCGGCGACGTGGTGCAGTTGGTCGATCTGGCCTCGCCATACTTTTTGCAGCCACATGCCCCGGACCCCGATGCGGCGAGAGCACTGCTCCACGCCTCGCGGCTGGGGCCGTATCAGCGGGAGATGTTGACGGAGGCTGCGCATTTCACCGGTACGGACGATGACGGGGAAGCTCCAGAATTCTATCTGCGTCACTTCGGTACGCAGGCGGATGAGTGGAAAAAGTACAGTGAGGTACCATTCTTCTGCGAGCGAACCAAGCTTGATTCCCTGCAACTGGAAGCGTTGCTGTCGGTGGGCAGCTTTGCCCCCGTGCGTTCCGTCAATGCACCCAGCGATCCATCGACCATGCCCCTCGTCAGCGGCACCCAGTCGGGTTCGGTCTATATCAACGCCGGTGCGGCCACTTCCATAGGTCTTGAGTTCGACACTACGGTGACCCCGAACTTGCACCGCCTGAAGAATGTCACCCACACCCAAATCGACCGCATGAACCGCAAGTTGCGCCTTGATCAATGGCTGGGGCTGCCGCCCGAGCAGGTCGATGCGTTGCTCGCGGCGGTGATCAAGGCCGAGACACCCGCCTCAACCACGTACCTGATCACGCAAAACAGCGTGCAGGCCCTCGGTCTGTTTCAAACATTGCGTGAACGCTACGGCTGCAAGGCAGAGGATTTTGCGGCGCTTGTTCATGAGGTGTCGTTTTATGGTCGGGACAAGACACCCTCGCTGTTTGATCGGGTGTTCAATCCAAAAGGCAATTATCAGGACGCGTTGAAACTGGATTACGAACCGTTTGACTTGCTGCCGACGGTCGGCATCGGCAACCCCGATACGACGATCAACCGACTGCACAAAGGCCTGGGTATTGAGCTGCTGCCATACAGTGTTCTGGCGCAAGCGGTTGCCTTGGGCCACGGCAGCACGGACGGCAAGCTGATCCGATCCCCGGCCGTCGTTTCGAGCTTCTATCGCCTGGTGAAGCTGTCGAGTCTGTTGGGCATCGATCCGACCGATGGGGTGTCGCTGTTGACGATGCTTGGAGGCCAGACCTGGCTTAAGGCCATGGCCGGTGTGCCAAGGATCCAGGCGCATACCAAAGACACACCCAACGTACTGGTGATCATCCAGGCCCTGCACACCTGCGTCGACTGGTGCCGCGAGCACGAACTTGAGGTGCCCTGGATGTTGCAGCAGGTGACTGCCCCGGCCACGTCACAGAAAGAAACCGAAGCTGAATTGAGTCTATTCGGGCAGGTGCGCAACTTGCTCGCCGGCACGCTGTTTACCAACGCCGAGTTACTGATGGCAGGCGTGCCTCCTTTGGGGGGCGGCGCGGATTGGCTGGACTTGCTGAGTAAACTGGCCGACAGCCACGGGTTGGTGAATACCCAACCGGACTCCGACGACGGCGACACCGATTACGCGAGCATCGCTCGCAAAAAACTTCTCATAGCCGTCCGTGAGGGCCTGGGTGAAAGCTATCGCCCACTGTACGAGGCCATCGTCGAGAACATGCTTGACGTATTGCTGCAGGCGAAGGCAGCCCAGTTGTCGGTGATCAAGCAATGCCTGACGGTTTACACCAGGCTGGCCTCGGAACAGGTGATACCGGTTCTGACGTGGGCGCAAGGACGTGTGGATACCTTTCTGCGTGAGGTGCTGACGCGTCCCGTGTCAGATCCCGCGACAGCCACAGAACGGGGTGGGCGCAGCCTGGAGGGCGATCCCTTTTTGCTGCTGTTGGCCGAAATACGTCGGCGCAGTGAGATCGTCCTGAAACTGGAACTGAGTGTCGAAGTGCTGCAGGACTACCTCGACTACGGCAATCGCAAGTGGATAACGCAGGCGGACCCACTGGCCGTCTCGCTCAGTACCTTTTACTACCTGACGGTGCTGGCCCGCGCCTTCAAGATGAGCAAACAGCCGCAGGCCCGACTGCTGGATTATCTGCGCGACGTCGCGGCCCTGCCTGCCGATCCGACAGCAATTCCGCCTGAGGGGCTGTCGCTGGATGCCTTGTACCTGGTCAAGCAAACAGCGGCGGCCAGGCTGGCGGTGTATTTCGCCTGGAGCGCCCAGGAGGTGCTGGAATGTGCCGAATCAATCGGCCAACCCCTGGTGAGAAACCTGCAACATCTGGATGTGTTGATGCGTGTGCGCAAAATGTCGACTCGCAGCGGCATGGACGCGCGGACGGTTTTTCTGATGGGCAAACTGCCGGATAAAGTCACTACAACATCCGAACGAGCAGCCTATTGGAGGGCCGCCGAGCAAGCCTTGTCGAGCCTTGCCGAGACCACCGAACCGGTCCTCGCCACGGCCAGCGAGGAGCAGAACCAGACGGCGAAGGTCACCTGCGACTTGGTGGGTGACAACACGGTGATTGCCGGTAAACCCGACCAAAAAGCCACCTACAAGTTGACTGTCCGCGACATGCAAGGCAGGGCGATGAGCGGAGTCTACGTTCACTGGCAAACCAGCCTGGGCACGATTGTCGAAAAGGTGACCACCGAGACAGGAGACGTGCTGGTGGATTTCATCCCGGGCCGTGTCCTGGGCGCCGACACCCCGCTCTTCTGGTTGGACATGGGCGAAAAACAGGCGGCCCCACCCGTGGAGGTCGTTGCCGACAGCAACTCGTACCGTTTCCCGCCAGAGCTGGCCTCTGGCTTGCCGACCGGTGAGGTTCCGGCCGGTGCTGAAGTCGAACTCTACGCAGTTATGCAAGATAACTACTCCAATCGGGGGATCAACGCCCCTGTGAGCTGGAACCTCAAAACAATGAAGGAGGCTGACAGCGCGGCGACTGACTCTGACAGTGTGGTGATCCGCTTTGGCAGCCTCACCAACAGTGAGGGGCTTACCCGGGCCTTTGTTTCCAGCCCTACGGGCGGGAGATTCATGTTCAGGGTCCTCAGCACCAGCAGCAGCAATAGCAAGGACTTTGGTTACATCACCTTCTCGCCCCCCCCAGCCTCGTGACTGACACGATTGCTCGTGAAGCAGCCTGCTGCACAGTCGAACACCACCGGGTCACGTCTCAGGAGAACCATCATGGAGCGCACCAACATCGCCGGACTGCTTGAACAACGTCGTTCAGCCCTGGTCGAGTATTGCATCGGACAAGTCAATAAATCCTCAGAAGCCGGCAATTACAATTTCCTGAGAACCCCGGGGGATCTGTTCGAACTCCTGCGTCTCGACCCACTGGACAGTTACGCGGTGGAGAGTTCCTGGGCGGCCGAAGCCATCAGTTGTGCCCAGCAATACATCCATGCGGTGTACCGCAAGCTGGAACCGGGTTTCGAGAACCACGCGTTCGACCCGGATGATCTGGCGCTTTGGCAGCTCTACGGCAATTACCCGGACTGGGCGGCGTTGCAGATGATTGCCTGCTACCCGGAAAACTACATCAACCCCTTCGTGCGCCAGCGCAAGACCGGGCTGTTCAAAGCGCTGGAAACCAACCTGAACCAGGCACGCCTGACCACTGATTCGGTACAAATGGCCTTGCAGGATTACCTGGAAGCGTTCGGGAAGATCTGCAACCTGGACGTGATCAGCGGCTATATCGATGGCGCGTCGGCCACTGATGCTGACTATTACTTTATCGGGCGCCAGCGGGAGCAGCCTTTCCAGTATTTTTGGCGCAAAGCCGAAATCGTACTCACCCAAAGCTCGACAACCGTCAACCCGGCGGCGTGGAGCGAGTGGCAGCCGATCGACATTCCCACCTTGGAGAACGTGCTGGACATCCGACTCGTGCAGTGGAGTGGCCGTTTATGCGTGGTCTGGGCGCAGTGGCGCGACAGGCGCGTTACGAAAGAGGCTGGCGGCAATTACGTACAGCACAGACTGGACATCAACATGGCGTTCATGACCCAGAACGGACAGTGGTCGGGGGCGCAGTCCTTGCACGTTGCCGAGGGCGACGACGCCACGCCCACCGATGCACGGCTGATCGCCACTGTGGTGGTCGATGAGCAGCACCCAAAGGGCAAGTTGTGTGTGATGTTTATCCAGTCCAGTAAAGACGAAGTGCATGTGTACCAGGCCAGGGATGTGCTGTTTCGCAAGATCGACAGCGATGAGCCGCTCATGGATCTGTTGGCCGCCCACCGATTCGTCAATCGCGACACGGTGCAGCATTCGATCCTGGCGCTGAACCAGCCGACGATCGCCGACACTGATGCTCCCTCCGGTAAATTGAGCCCTCACTACGGGTTGCGAGCCGTGGTGTTCCAGAATCGGAAACCTGACAACAGCCCGGAGTATGTGTTGGCGGTGTGTGGGGTGTGTGCGGCCAATACGGACGGCCCGAATGAGATCAAGACGTTCGAGTTGAAAAATACGAGTGGGCACATAGGTGACCCTGCACCTTACAAAAGGGCATTCTCCGGGAGAGGGGGGTGGCACACTCCGGGGATGGCCGTGTCCCGGGCGACTCCATTCGAATCCGCGACCTTTGAATTTGGCGGCTTGACTGAGACCGACGGGCTGGGACGCAAAAGGTACACACTGTCCTTTACTAGCACCGGGTTGTTTGTCACCCCCACCCTGGACAGAAGCCACCCTTCGGGGGCGCAATTTCTGGACTTTCGTCAGCCGAGAGAGTGGCTCAAGTATGTGCGCCTGAATTCATTGCACGGGCCCGAACTGGTGCAGGCCGCGAGTTTTTCGGTCGAAGCCGTACTTAGCTGGGAGATGCAACATCGCAAGGAGCCGGCACCGACCGGCGGTTCGATCAGCGAGCCCAACGGCGCTTTCGACGGGGCCAACGGCTTGTTCTTCTGGGAGCTGCATTGCCATTTGCCGTTACTGATAAGCGCGCGCCTGAGGGCCGAAGACCGTTACGCCGAGGCGCAAGACTGGCTGCATTACCTGTTTGATCCACAGGCTCCGGCCGTCGAGGTGGTAACGCCTCCCGATACCGAAAAAAAACCGCGTTACTGGCGTTGCCGGCCGTTGAATCTTTCCACTAATGCCGCGCCTAACCCCGGCTGTGAAGCTGACGACCCCACCGACCCGGATGCCATCGGTTACTCCAACCCCCGGCACTTCCAGATCGTGGCGTTCACCGAGTACGTGAACAACCTGATGGCCTGGGGCGATTGGTATTACCGTCAACTCTCCCGTGACAGCCTGGTGGCGGCCAAGTTGTGTTACGTGCAAGCCGAATTCCTGATGGGCAAGCCTCCCACCCAGAGAACCGTCAACCGCTGGAAGCCAGAGAAGGTGGGGAACCTGATGGACAATGCCGGGACGCGGCCGGCCCTGGAGGCGTTCGTGCAAACGCTGGCCTTCAATTTGGGCGATGTGGCGGCGAGGGCCAGGACCGCGCCGTTGCTCGGCCAGCTGGGGACCGACGCGTTCAAACTGCCCATCAATCCGCAGTTGCAGGATTTGTTCGAGCAGCCCACTCGGCGCCTGCACACCTTGCGCAATAACCTGACCATCGATGGCAAACCGATGCAGATTCTGCTGTTCAATCCGGTGACCGATCCGAATCAGCTGCTGCGCGATCTGGCCGCTGGTGGTGTGGGTGCACCGCGGCCGATGGGTGGGCGCCTGGTGATCGTGGCGTTTCGTTGGCGGATCATGTTCGAGGCCGCATTGCGAGCGGTGCAAACCCTTCAAGACTATGGCAGCCAGTTGCTGCGCCTGATCGAGCAAAGGGACCGGGCCGAGATGGAGGAGCTGCAACACGGCCAATTGGTGGAGCTGGGTGCCTATGCGCAGAGCGTGCAGGAACAGACGATCGCTCAGTTGGAGGCGAGTGTGACCGGGTTGGGGCAGAGCCTGACGATGGCTGAAGAACGCGCCAATCACTACAGCGCCCTCTTTGAAGAAAACATCACGGAAGTGGAATACAGCGTGATGAACAACCTGCACCTGGCCAAAAAAATGGACCTGAGTACAACGGCCATCAAGGGATTTGGTGCGGGGACTGCCGTGATACCGAACATTTTCGGTGTGGCCAGTGGTGGGGCTCGGCTCGAAAAACTGGCGGATGCCGTGGTCTATGGCCTGGGAATCGCGTCCGGAGTTTTGCAAATGGATGCGGAAAAAAGCGCGACCACCGAAGCCTACCGCCGCCGCCGTGCTGACTGGGAACTGCAACGCGATCAGGCGCGGGGAGAAATGCGAGCCCTAAGTGAGCAAATTACTGCGCAGACCCATGCCGTGGAAGCGGCCAAGGCTAGCCTGGCGCAAACCTTGAGGTCCAACAGCCACGCGCAGGCGCTGTACACCTTCATCAAGAAGCGGGCCACCAACGCCGAGTTGTTCGGCTGGCTGGTGGGGCAATTCAAGGCGTTGCACTATCAGGCGTACGATGCGGTCGTCAGTTTGTGCCTCAATGCCCAAGCCTCGCTCAGTGCTGAAACCGGCAACTATGACTCGCTGATTCCATTGCCGCAGGTCTGGCTGGATAACCGCCATGGCCTGACCGCTGGCGAGCACCTGCGCGGCTATTTACTGCGCATGGAGCGTGAATACCTGCAACGTCATGAGCGGCGCCTGGAGGTGATCAAGACGGTTTCGCTGCGGCAACTGTTCGACGATTCCCTGGAACCGCAAGCCATTTATCAAAGTTGGAAAGAGGCAATCAAGGAGCTGCCGACAACAGGCGCCCTGGAATTCAAGCTGACGCAGTTGCTGTTCGATCGTGATCATCCGGGTCATTACTGCCGCCAGATCAGCTCGCTCGAAGTCGACATGCCGGTGCTGACCGGGCCCTATGAAAATGTCCGGGCCACCTTGGTGCAGATCAGCAGCATGACGGCGACCAAAGCGTCGGGGCGTTCGGTGGAGTATCTGTATGAGCCGACAGCGGGGGTAGCGCCAGAGGACATCCAGATCGACCTGCGCAGCGGTCAGCAAATCGCCTTGTCGGTGGGTATCGCTGATTCCGGCATGAACGCCATGAAGCCCGACGAAGGCTTGCTCAATCCTTTCGAATGCACGGGGGCGGTCTCGAACTGGGTGTTGAGATTTCCTTGGCACGACAAGGAACCCCAACAGTCGATGCTGAAGTCGTTGACCGACATCATTGTGCGTGTGCGATACACGGCGCTGCCGGGTGACCCGGCTTTCACCCTTAAAGTCCAGAACCTGGTTGATCAGCGGATCGCAAAAGGAGCAGGCAATCATGAATGAACCGGTCATCAAGGCTGATCAGAGTTTGATAATAAATGGTGAATTCAGCCAGGCGCTTGATCACTGGACTAGCGGGCCGATCAATCCGAGGAACCTCGATACCGGCAGTTCCGAGTATCCTGAGGAGGATTCGTTCGAAATCAGCTATCTGATTGCCAGTGATGAAGCTTCGGTCAGTCAGGAGTTCAGGGTGCCGAAGACACTGAGCCCTGATGTGCGCTATGTCCTTAGTTTTCTTCACGAGACCTATAACACCGTACCGGGCAGGTTGGTGATCGAAGTGCGGCGTCAGGAAGTTGAAACCCTCGAACTGCCGCTGAACCCTACCCACCCACAAGTGGCCGATGAGGATAAGGCCCGGCAAGGTGGCGGGTTGCTAGAGTTCCAGCCGATCAAGACCAATGTTGACCTGGCATTGACGATAGAAGAAAACGACCTCGTTCGTGTCAGCATATTCAGCCCCAAGAAACCGGTTGACGACTTCCCAAACTCGAGAATACACGTCGCTCGACTCCGACTGCGGGTGCATCTGCCGCCATTGCAGTTGCAGGAGATCATGCTCGACGGCGAACCGCGTCTAGCGGATCGTCCGTTGTATCTGTGTTATGGCGCGTCCGGAAGTCAGCAGCACAGCCTGGCGTTCTCGCCTGTGCCGGGTAACCCTTGGGCGGGTACTGACGCTTCCTGGACCCTCGAAAACAATCCACAAGGGGCGATTGCTCCTACACCTGAATGGGGCACGAATCAGCCGCTGGACGAGGACTGGAAGCTGGACTGCCCATTGATCGAGGGGCAGGAATCGCTGCCTTTGTCGTTGATACTGCGTAACCAATACACCGCCGAGGCCTATCGGATTGAAGTATTTCTGGGGCATCACCGGCTGGATGTTCGTGAGGTTCTGGAGCCTGCCCATTACCCGGTCCTGGAGTATCAGGAAAGCGTTCGCCTGGGCGTCCAGATCATTTCGTTTTACACCGGTTTGCCGATACGCGATCAGGAGGTCACCTGGACCCGCAACGGAATAACAGTGGATGATCCAGTGCTCACCGATGAAGACGGCTGGGCGTTCCTGACCTATCAGCCGAGGGATGAAGACGGAGAGCATGTTCTTAAGGCATCGGTGGCGAGTCTGTATTACCCCGATGGCGTATTTACTAAAGAACTGATCGTAACTGTGCTGAAGACGGACCCTTGGCGAGACCTGCAGGAGCTGGTCGAAGGGAGTGAAGAGCCTTGGGCAGAAAAGGTCGGTTACCCCAACCGCGGGTCAACCTACAGTCTCAAGTTGAAGCTGCCCGAGAGCAGCCCGTTGTTGGGCAGCGACTTCTCGCTACGATGGGACGGTGTGGCGACTGCCGAGGAGCTGGGTGTGGCGGTGACGCCAGCACTTGGAGAATCGGTGAAGGTGACTGATCCGGAATTCGAGTGGAGCCTGGCCTGCGAAGATGTCGTCGACGGGCGGTTCGATCTGTCATTGGTCTGTTCGAATTTGTTGAAGCGCTCGCCCAAGAAAGGCATGTCCCTGGCGCGCAACCTGGTCAAAATCGGTGAGTTGTACGAAGTCAACACATCACCGGTGGTCGATGAGCAAGAGTCGGTGTTGTTGCGGATACAGGTGCTGCATCAAAGCGCCAGTACCCCGGATAATCCGGTGATCAACGCACTGGTGGACTGGGAGGGGGGGGCCAACGGGCCGGTCCACACCGTCACGGGCGCAGGAGGTTGGGCCAGTTTTCTGGACACTCCGACCAGCCCCGAGCATTACACCATCACCGCCAAGGTCAGGGCTCACGAGCAGATGACGCCGATTACTCGGGAGTTCAGCGTGATGCCGCAGGCCAGCAGCGACTGGAAGGAGGCCGCCACCTTTTATCTGGATGACGTCCCGATCGATCTGGCCGTGCTGGGGGTGATTTGCCAACGTGGCGGGACGCATAAGTTCAAAGTGACGCCGAAGGCCGGTAGCCCAGTGACGGGTAAATCCATGACCTTGGCTTTCAATGGCCTTGGCGCTGATTTGGGACTGCAGATTGGCACGCCCGTTGCCACGCCGGAGGGTGGCAGGGAATGGTCGATCAGTTCCAATGCAGGCGGTAGTCGCAGTGGCTTGTTCGAGTGGCGCCTCACCAGTGAAGCCTTGGGGCAACCCCGTGCACTGTTCGGGCGCTTGCTTTCAGCCAACCTCGCCGATGAAGTGAGCATTGCACTGGATCAACAACAGGCCCCCATTGGCAGGGACGCACTGTATCCCTGCCTGGGTGGGTGCCATCGCTTCAGCTTCTTGCCCCATGAGCTGAGCCCGTTGGTGGGGCTGCAAGCACGGCTTGAATGGTCTGGAGCCTCGGCGGAAGATCTGGGTGCAACGGTCTATCCGGCGTTGGACGAGACACAGAGGCTCAGTGATGGTGGGGCCATTTGGTGGCTGGATTTCACCGGAAGTGATCAAGACGGCGAGTTCGCGTTGGGGCTGCAATTGCCGCAACTCGCTCAGCAGACCCCGGTCAATGACTTGGTGCTGGGCCATAACAAGCTGCGGATCGAGACCTTGAATGCGCCGCTCGTCGACCCGGTTGTTGGCGAGGACGGCGCCTGGATGTGGGTGCGGGTGTTTTCCGCCTTCAGGCCTGAGCCTGTGGCCCAGGTGCCCGTGACCTGGACAGCGCAAGAGCAGCGGCATACGGTGCTGACCGATACTGACGGCTGGTCCGGTTTTGAGTTTGTCCCTGAAAAAGATCAAAAGTATGAGATCGAGGCTCAGGTACTCAGTCGTTACGACGCAAAGGTGAGTCGGCAGACCATGGAGGTGACAGCACTGGCCAGCAACCCCTGGGAGGGACTGGAGATTGCGTTCGATGGCCAGGACTACCAGGCCTGGGGGGAGAGAACCTACTTCCCGCGTCGCAACGGCAAACATACGTTCAATTTGCGGGCGCCGAAGGGGAGCCTGCTTTTCGAAAGGCAGTTGACGCTGGGCATGACGGGCGCCGGGCCTGATGAGCTGGACATGAGGTTTTCCATGGGGCATCCCGGAGAGTCACGGTATTTTTCCGATCAGGGACTTGAGTACCGCTTTGATGTTGGCGACCGGAGCGATGGCAGTTTTTCGTTGCGCTTGGCGGCGCAGAAGTTGGCCAGGCTTTCACCGGCCAATGCCATGTCCCAGGGACCCGGCTCACAGGTGGTGAGCTTCCTCGTCAACAACCGTGCTGATAAATGGCTGGACTGGGGACAGACGCTGGAGGAACAGGTCACAGTGGTCTCGTCTATCAGCGGCAGGCCAATGGTTGGCATTCAGGTGATCTGGCGTAGCCCGGAACTCGGCGAGAGGGTCACGCAGACGGACTTCTATGGTGTCGCAAGGGTGCGTTTCAAACCGAGGATCCCGGGGGCCGTACAACTGACAGCGACGGCGGGGGATGCGCTGTTCTCGGAATCGGTCAAGTTGCCAGTCACCTTGAATGAGCCGCGCGAAATTGAAGCGCTGACCAGTTACGATTCGAGCGGTGTTCCGGGGCAGGAGGTGTCGGCGACCGCGACGGTGGTTTCGGCCATCACCGGTGAAGCGTTAGCGGACGTGGAGGTCATGTGGGAGTACGCAAACAAAACGCTTCCACCAACGAAGACCACGGCGAATGGCAAGTCATCGGTGGTGTTCAGGCTCTCAGCCATCGCACAGGGGACGCTCTTTGCTACGGTTAGGGGCGGCAGGGCTGGATGGGATATGGCTTCTCTGGCGTTCCCGGTGGATGCAACGCCTGTCGTTGAATCACTCGTCAGTGACAGACCCGAGATCTACCTGGGAGAGGTGTTGAGTGCAACGGCGAAGGTGGTCAGCAGCGAAGGCGGGATACCTATGGAAGGCGTGGCTGTGTCCTGGGAGTATCCTTCTGTCGAGCTATCGTCATCGGAAACGGATGAGCAGGGGCTGGCCACGGTCTCGTTTACACCTGTTGCTATTGGCGAGCTCAGGCTGAAGGCAACTGTTTCCAGCGGGAGCGCTGTAACTTTGGCGGTGAGGGTTCGCGACCCGCTTGAGTCACCTGATCACGCTACGATCAATCGTCTCGTGGCGCAAAATCCTGCTTATGTTGGATTCACTACTGTCTTAATGGTGTACCTGGTCTCCACCGTATCCCAGCTGCCGATCCAGGGCAGGGAGGTGTTCGTGTCGGTGGGTGAAAAAGCGCCTGTCCGATATATAACGAATATTCACGGAGAGGCCATAGTAAATTGGACCCCACTGAGGGTGGGGGATTTCTTTTTGGGGGTTGAGCTTAAAAACCCGGGAGGAACGTCGGAACATGCCATTGTTGTTGTAGAGGTCAGACATAAGACGTGATTTCAGCTGATTAAACGCAGGCGTTAAAACACCCCGGCTCTTTTCTCGCTCAGGTACTGTGTGACCAGTTCGCTCCCCAACTCTGAGGGCCGTACATCCAGCACCGGCACTCCATGAGCACTTAACCGCTCATGGAGTTCGGCTCTGGCGTTCAAGTAGTCCACCGTGCCGCAATAGACAAGGGCTTCGTCCAGGGTGTGCACCGGCGTTTGGCGCACGGTGCCTAGCACCTCTTCGCGCAAACTGGCGACCAGCACCCGATGCTGCTTGCTCAGGCGCTTTACCGTGGTGAGCAGTTCTTCATCATCTTCATCCCGCAAGTTAGTCACCAGCACCACCAGCGCCCGACGTTTTTGTCGGGCCAGCAGCTGGTTGGCGGCGGCTTGATAATCGGCTGGGCGCTGGGTGCTGTTGAGGTCGTAGACGCTGTTGAGCAAGACCTTGAGTTGCTCGGTGCCTTTGACCGGCGCAAGGTAATGCGGTCGGTCACTGGCGAAGGTGCTCAGGCCTACCGCATCGCCTTGGCGCAGGGCGACGTAGCTGAGCAACAGGCAGGCATTAAGTGCGTGATCGAAATGCGCGAGTTCGCCGTCCTGGCTGCGCATCCGGCGGCCGCAATCGAGCATGAAGATGATCTGCTGGTCGCGCTCGTCCTGATACTCCCGGGCAATGGGAGTGCGCTGGCGGGCGGTGGCTTTCCAGTCGATCTGGCGCAGGCTGTCGCCTTCGCGAAATTCACGCAGTTGATGAAATTCCAGGCCCAGACCGCGACGCTGGCGTTGGCGTACGCCGAGTTGGCTGAGCCAGTTGTCCACCGCCAGCAGTTGGCCGCCGTAGAGACGGGCGAAGTCGGGGTAGACACAGGCGTTATCGGTCACGTTGAGCAGGCGTTTGTCAGACCACAGGCCCAGTGGGCTCGGCAGGTTGATTTCGCAGTGTTCGAAGGTGAAATGACCGCGTTTTAGCGGGCGTAGTCGATAGCCGATCTGGCTGTGCTGGCCGGGTTGCAGTTCGACCGACAGGGGCAGGTTTTCGAAGCTAAGGCCGTGCGGCACATGGTCGAAAATCTGTATGTTCAGTGGTTGGGCAAAGTTATGCTCGACCTCCAGTCGCACTTCACCCCAACGGCCGAGTGCAAGGCTGCCGGGCATTTGTCGGTGGAGTCGGGGCGAGGGCAGTCGTTTGAGACGGACGGCGTCGAGTATCGCCAGGGCCAGCAGCGCCAACAACAATCCCCAGTGGATCGACAACAGGCTTGTTGGAACCTCGATGCCCAATGCCCGCAACGCGCCCAGCACGATGCCGATGGCCAGCAGGATCGCGAGCCAGATCAACAACAGGCGCGTGGGTTTCATCGTGTTGCGGTTCTCTGGCAAGGATTGCATTCAAAAGTCTGGAACAGTACCTCTGTGGCGAGCGGGCTTGCCCGCGTTCGGCTGCGAAGCAGTCGTAAAAAAAGTAGACGCGTTTTATCTGACATTACGCGTCGATGGTTTTTGGGGCTGCTTCGCAACCCAACGGGGGCAAGCCCCCTCACCACGGGAGTGCCGGTCACAGGCGCGGCGCCGGCACTTGATCGAGCAATTGCTTGAGCACTTGATCGACCTCCAGACCTTCGATGTCCAGCTCCGGGGCAATGCGCACACGGTGGCGCAGTACCGACAGCGCGCAGCCCTTGATGTCATCGGGAATCACGAATTCACCGCCACGCAACAAGGCGCGGGCGCGGGCGCAACGTACCAGCGCGATGGACGCCCGAGGCCCGGCGCCGAGGGTCAACCCCGGCCACGTGCGGGTGGAGCGGGCCAGGCGCACGGCGTAATCGAGCACCTGATCGTCCAGCGGCAAGTCGCTGGCGATGCGCTGCAAAGCCAGCACATCCTTGGCTTGCAACACCGTGCGCAACGGCTGCACATCGAGCATGTCGGCACGGGTCGAGCGGCTGACCTGGCGCACCATGTTCAGCTCCTGATCGGCGTCGGGGTAGTCCATGCGCACCTTGAGCATGAAGCGATCAAGCTCGGCTTCCGGCAGCGGGTAAGTGCCTTCCTGTTCGATGGGGTTTTGTGTGGCGAGCACCATGAACGGTTGCGCGATCGGCAGGGCGCGGCCTTCGAGGGTGACTTGGCGTTCCTGCATGGCTTCGAGCAGTGCGGCCTGGGTTTTCGCCGGGGCGCGATTGATCTCGTCGGCCAGCAAAAGGTTGGTGAACAACGGCCCTTTGCGCAGTTTGAATTGCTCGGTTTGCATGTCGTACACCGCATGCCCGGTGACATCGCTGGGCATCAGGTCCGGGGTGAACTGGATACGTGCGAACTCGCCGCCAAAGCAGCGGGCGAGGGCGCGTACCAGCAACGTCTTGCCCAACCCCGGCACGCCTTCGAGCAGTACATGGCCGCCAGCGATCAGGGCGGTGAGCACATCGTCGATCACGCTGTTCTGGCCGATCACGGCTTTTTGCAATTCAGTTCTTACCGCCTGGGCCAACTGGCTAGCACGCTGGCGTTGCTGCGCAGCGTGGTTCAGTGTGCCGGGCTCGATCTCACTCATAAGGCATTCCTCAAGGTTTGCAGGTGGGCGACCTGACGGCTGAATTCAGCGCTGGACAGCCGCTGTTTCGGTCGCGGGCTCATGGCCTGGCTGATCGCGCGTGTGGGTTGGCCAGTCAGGCGTGCGAGCACCAGCCATTGTTCGGCAACGCCGAGTTGTTCGAAACCGGGATGACGGCGCCGCACACGACGCAAGATGTCGTGCTGCAAGGCTTGCAGCAGGTGTTGCTGACCGTTGCGGCGCAACATGAAATCGGCGCTGGCGCGCAGGTGTTCCTGAAGTTGACGGCGGGCCCTGGGGGCCGGTTCCAGCAGCGGCCCCTGGCGCACGCCGACGTGCCAGAAGGCAAGGCCGATCAGGGCAAAAAGGGCGACCAGTGCCTGGGGGAAATAGCGCAGGAGCAAGGTCGGCAGACTGTCGTGATCGGTGTTGAACAGCAGGGTCACGTTCGTGTCCGCGGTCAGGTACCAGAGCAACCAGGCGTTGTCGTACTGGTCAATGGCCGGGGTTTTCCACAGGTCGGCGTCGGTGACCACGATGATCGAACCGAGCCCGTGATTGAGCTGCATCATGTGCGTGGCCTTGCCGCTGTTGGCCCAGGCTTGCGCGAGGTTTTTCGGGTCTTCGAGATGGAATGCGGTATCGAAACCGGCGTAGGCCGGCGCGTTTTCGTCTTCCAGATACAACTTGGTCAGCTTGGGATAAGGATCGTCATCGATAGTGTGCGGCGGGTCCTTGAGGTCTTTGCTCAGCGACTGGTGCAGTTGCACCCGGTCGAGCAACAGGTCGTTGCTTTGGCCGGTTTTTTCATCCCACAACGACTGGGCAACAAACAAAAGTCGCCCGCCGGCCCGGGTCCAGTTCAACAGCTGATCGACCTGGCGCGGTGTCATGTTGTCGCGCTCCCCGAGCAATAACAGGCTGTGCTGATGCGGCTCCAGGGTGGGCAGGATGTCGAGGCTGTTGGCGTGGTTCACCGCCAGGCCCTGTTTGCGCAGGAAATATTCGGCAGCGAGATAGGGATTGGCCTGGGCTTCGGGCGAGGGGCCGTGATCGATGTCTGCCTGATAGGGCGTCGCCTTGACGTACAGATAAACACTCAGCGCGCCCAATAGCACGGCGATGAACACGCCGACCGCCAGCCAGTGTCGCCGGTTCAATGCAACGCTCCCGGGCCGAACAACGCCCGCCAGCCGTCACAGAGTTCCTGTTGCAAATGTGCGGGAGGCAGGCGATGCCCGTAGGCCATGTTCTGCCAGTGTCCGGTCAGGCTTTTACTGAAGGCCAGCAAGGCAGGTTGGTGCAGGTGTTCGATGCGCTGAAGAACTTCGCCTTCGGTGTCGGCGGGTTTGAGCAACAGGTTAAAGTCGTGCAGCAAATGGCTGAGCAGACCGCGATAGAGCAAGCCGAGGGCCTCGCGAGGGTGGGTTTGCCAGAGGCGTTCGGCGCTGGCGGCGATGTCGACGGGCAGGGTTTCGCGGTTGAGGTCCAGGCCGAAAGCCTGTTGCGGTAACGGCCGCGTGACCTTGCTGTTCAAGGCCGGTCGACGCCTGACGAAAGCTTGCATCCAGTCACGGTAATGCCAGATCAATAAACCGATGGCACCGATCACGACCGCCCACAACACCACTTCGATCAGCGTGGCTGCTGCGCCGAAGCGTTGGTTGTCCAGAAGCTTGAGCAGCGCCTCCAGCCATTCGCTTGTTGGGTCATCGTCCGCCGTGTCGGCGGCGGGTTGGTCCTCGCCAAACCGATAGCGCGTGACTGATTCCTTGTTCTTGAACGGAGGCTGATCGAGGATCGCCTTGATGCTGTCCCGGGATGCCTGACTGGTCAGTGGTTGGTCCAGCAGGCGTGGGCTGTCCGGTGAAATGACTGGCTCGGCGGCCCATACGGTTTGTGCTGTCGGCAGCAACAGGAATGCTGCCAGCAGCACGGGGACGGCGGCGCTGCTCAAGCGTTGGCGCATGCGGCGGAACACCAGCTCGATATCCCAGGCCTCCAGCACGGTGCGCCGGTTCAGATAAAGGCTGAAGCCGCAGGTGACATAAACCGGTTCCCAGACAATCAGCACCAGTGCGTAAAGGGCGTTGGTCAGGTGTTCCAGCCATCGCCAGTCCTGTGTGGCGGCTGTGATCAAGGTCTGCCAGCTCCAGTCGAGTTCGACCTGTTGCGGCAAGAACATGTAGAACAGCACCATCAGGCCGATCCAAAGCACGGTTTCCAGATGTACGCCGATGATCGTCAGCCAACGCGCGGCACCGGCGTTGCGCTGCAACAGCACCTGCAAACGTTGTTGGCGTGGCTCACCACTGAGCCCTTCAAGTTGCACCACCGGCATCAGGAAACTGCGACTCAGGCTCAGGCGCCGCCAGGTCAGGCTCACCAGCAGTTGTGGTTGCAGAAGCCGCGGAAATTGGCGCAACGCCTGCTTCAGCGTGGGGGTTTCGCCAAACATCGCTTTGGACAGGATGTACAGCGGCAGGCGGTCGAACGCCGGTTTCAGCCACCAGAAAATAAACACGGCGAGGGAGGGCGAATCCCATAGCACCCAACTGAGCAGGACGAAAACCGGCAAGGTCACGATGGCCCAACTGGTCATTAGCAGACGCCGGTGTCGTTGGCTCAGCAGGACACCCAGGTCCATGGCTTCCCAGGTGGTGCGCGGGCGGATGACAGCCGTGGCGTCACTCAGGCGCATGGCGGGTCCGTCCGGCAAACAGCAAGTAAGTCGCCACCAACAACCAGAGCGCTGCACCGACCAGGTATTTGGTTATGGGCGCGACCCCGATCGTGGACGACCAGTAAGCCTCGATAAACGCCGCAATCAGCAGAAACAGCATGACCCCGCAAATCAGCAGCACGCTTTTGCGGGCCGCCAATCGCAGGGCTTCGGAACGAGGCAAGCGCCCCGGCGCGATCAATGCCCAACCCAGTTGCAGGCCGGCGGCACCGGCCAGGGCGATGGCACTCAGTTCGAAGGCGCCGTGGCCAACCACGAATGGCCAGAAGGTTTGCCCGTAGCCGATGTACGTCAGGTGCCCGGCCACCGCACCAATCATCAAACCGTTGAAGAACAGGAAAAACGCGCTGCCCAAGCCAAACAGCAAACCGCTGGCGAAGGTCTGAAAGGCGATGCCGATGTTGTGCATGATGTAGTAACCGAACATTACCCAGTCTTCACTGGCCGCCCGCTCTGCCGAACGCCCCAGGTGACCGGCCTCGGGGTCGTACATGCCTTGCATCTCGCTGACCTGCTCGGCCGGGATCAGGTTGTAGACCAGGTCGGGGAACAGATACACCAGCAACGCGAAGCCAATCAGGCTGCCAAAAAACATCAGGCTGGCGGCGAGCACGAAACGCCACTGTTCGCGCACCAGTCGCGGGAAGTCGGCCAGGATGAAGCCCAGCACGTTGGCACCCAGTCGACTGCGGTGGCGATAAAGCTGTTGATGCCCGCGCAAGACCTGTTGCTGTAATGAATCGATCAGGAAGCTGCTGTAACCTCGTTCCTGGGCCAGCGCCAGATGCTGGCAGAGACGACGATAATCGCTGGGGAAACCGCCGACTCGCTGTGCTTCCTTGCCTTGCTCCAGCTGTTCAAGCACGAGGGTAAATTGCTCCCATTCGGCCTTGTGACGACTTTCGAAAAGGCTTTGCTTCATGTGGGGCCCAACAAGCCGCGGGCGATGCCATTGAGTTCATCCACGGCCCCTGGGGCCGATACCTGCAACGGTTGCGCGAGTATCGCCGCCAGCTCTTTGACCCGTGCTTCAGAGAGTTCACCCTGGCGCTCGGCAAAACCGAGGATGGCGCGCTGTTCGGTCAGCGTCAGCGCAAAGGTCGGGCGCCGGGGCCGGACGGCGGGCAGTTGTGGTCGGGCGAGCGGTTGTTCGCGGTAGATCACCAGCGTGCCGGCGGCCAGATCGCCGAGGCGCTTGAAAGTGGGATGTTGCAGGCAACTGACGGCCCCGAGGAAATAGCCGAACGGCAGCATGTCGACAAATCGCAGCAGGTTGCGCAGCAGCGAAGCAGACCAGCCAATCGGCGTGCCATCGTCCTGCACCACCCGCAGGCCCATCCATTGCTTGCCTGGCGAACGACCCTGGTTGAGCACTTCGAACAGCACCATGTACCACCAGCTCACCACGAACAACAGAATCGAGCCGAGCCCTGCACCAAGTTTCCCGAGGAACGCCAGGACAATAAACAGCAGGCCGACGATCAACCCGCGCAGACCAAGATCGATGGCGAACGCCAGCGCACGAACCATCAACCCGGCCGGGCGCAGTGGCAAGTCGATGCCTTCCGGCGTTTCGACTTGATACCGCGTATCCAATGGCAGGGACAGCGTCGCGTTCCTTGGCAGTGCTGTAGTCTCGAGCATGGGCAACCTTGATGTGGCCTGTTCGGGATTCGATGTCCGTCCGATGCTAGCAGCCTCTCGAGGGAAAACGACATAACTATGTATTGCACGGCACGTGGCCAGAGGTGATTGAATGACAAGATTACTGGCCGGGGCGGGATGTGAACGCCTAGACTTCGCCGATCTTCAGTTCAGGAATAGCCCGTGACCTCTATCTTCTGGTACGACTATGAAACCACTGGCATCAACCCCCGTTGCGACCGCCCGCTCCAGATGGCGGGGATTCGCACTGACTTCGATCTCAATGAAATAGACGAGCCAGTCAACCTTTACTGCCAGCCCAGTGAAGACATCCTGCCCCATCCGGCGGCCTGTGCGATCACCGGTATCACCCCCGGCCGACTGGCCGAGCAAGGCTTGAGCGAAGCCGATTTCATGACCCGGGTGCATGCCCAACTCGCGGCGCCCGGCACGTGCGGGGCGGGGTACAACACGTTGCGTTTCGATGACGAGATGACCCGTTACAGTCTTTACCGAAACTTTTTCGACCCTTACGCGCGCGAATGGCAGGGCGGTAATAGTCGCTGGGACCTGATCGATGTGGTGCGTGCAGCCTATGCCTTGCGTCCTGACGGCATCGTTTGGCCGACGGACGACGAGGGGCGGATAACGCTCAAGCTCGAACGCCTGACTGCCGCCAATGGCATTGATCACGGAAATGCTCACGAAGCGCTGTCGGACGTTCGCGCCACTATCGCCCTGGCGCGTCTGATCCGGGAAAAGCAGCCGAAGTTGTATGACTGGTTATTTCAGTTGCGCGGTAAACAGAGGGTGATGGATCAGATCCGTCTGTTGCAGCCGATGGTGCACATCTCCGGACGCTTTTCGGCGGCGCGCAATTATGTCGGTGTGGTGTTGCCTTTGGCCTGGCACCCGCGCAACAAGAACGCCTTGATCGTCTGTGATCTGCACCTGGATCCTCAGGGCTTGCTCGATCTTGATGCCGACACCTTGCGTCAACGGCTGTATACCCGCCGCGATGACTTGGCCGAGGGCGAGTTGCCGGTGCCGCTCAAACTTATCCACATCAATAAATGTCCGGTGGTGGCGCCGTTGGCGGTACTTCGCTCTGAAGATCAGCAACGTTTGGGGCTGGATATGTCGCTCTACCAAGAGCGCGCGCTGCGGCTAAGTGACGCACAAACAATTTGGCGAGATAAAGTGCAGGCGATTTATGCCAGCGAGGCGTTCACCCCGAGCCAAGACCCGGAGCAACAGTTGTACGATGGTTTTATCGGTGATCGGGATCGGCGTCTTTGTGAGCAAGTCAGGTCTGCCGACCCGGCTCAATTAGCGCAACAACAATGGCCCTTCGATGATGAGCGATTGCCCGAATTATTGTTTCGATATCGCGCACGCAACTTCCCCGATACGTTGAATTTCGAAGAGCAAGAACGCTGGAGACTATTCTGTCAGCAACGTTTGTCAGCACCCGAGTGGGGGGCGCCAAATACGCTGGAAACTTTTGCAGAGGCCGCAGCTCAATGGAGTATTACGGCTACATCGTTTCAGCGAGAGGTGCTGAATGAATGGCAGAATTATGTCGAAGGATTACGCAAACGTTTGAATCTTTGAAATCGAAAATGTTCGGAGCTGAATACCGGGCATAAAAAAACGCCAGCAGATGCTGGCGTTCTTTTTTGTCGCGGGTAAGTCCGCGACACGCGCTACGGCTTAGCCCAGCAGGGTAGCCCAGCCTTCAACCACGTCGCCGCCCCACTTGGCTTTCCACTCTTTCAGAGTCTTGTGGTTGCCACCTTTGGTTTCGATGACTTCGCCATTGTGCGGGTTTTTGTATTGTTTAACTTTGCGAGCACGCTTGGTGCCAGTAGTTTTTACTGCGCCGCCACGTGGTGCTTTGGTTTTGGACTCAGGATCCAACAGGGCAATGATGTCACGCAGAGACTTGGAGTATTCGCCCATCAGGGTGCGCAGTTTGCCTTCGAATTCCAGCTCGGTTTGCAGTTTGTCGTCTTGGGACAGGTTCTTCAAACGGGCTTGCAGCTCTTTGATAGCTTCTTCGGTGGCGCGATATTCGTTGATCAAGGACATGAGGACTACCTTATGTAGGGCGCTGGATGGCAGGTGACAGTGCGGCAATAATAGTCAGGGTGTTTCACCAAGTAAACATTTAACCGGGGTTTTATTTAAATTAGTTACGGTGAATAGGCATAAATTGCCGGTGTAGTTAAAAGTGTGATGCAGTCATCACGAATATTCACAATTGTGCACTTGAAGATTGGCAACAGGAACACCATCGCGCGGGTTGCAGGTGCTGCCAGGACCTCTGCCGCTTGCCTTTGTGTCGGGCCACGCGTCATCAATACTGCAGTTTTGTTGCGCAATCGCTAGAATGGCCGCCTTTGCGAAGTTCTGGAGTTTGACCCTCATGCGCACTTTTCGGCTGGTGATTGCTTGCCCGGACCGCGTCGGTATCGTTGCTAAAGTCAGTAACTTTCTGGCGTCACATAACGGCTGGATCACTGAAGCGAGCCATCACTCGGACAATCTCAGTGGCTGGTTCTTCATGCGTCACGAAATTCGTGCCGATTCGCTGCCCTTCGGTATCGATGCCTTTCGCGAAGCGTTTGCACCAATTGCCGAAGAGTTCTCGATGAACTGGCGCATCACCGATACCGAGCAGAAAAAGCGCGTGGTACTGATGGCCAGTCGCGAGTCTCACTGCCTCGCCGACTTGTTGCACCGCTGGCACAGCGATGAACTGGATTGCGAAATTTCCTGCGTGATTTCCAACCATGACGACTTGCGCAGCATGGTCGAGTGGCACGGGATTCCGTATTACCACGTACCGGTCAATCCGCAGGATAAAGAGCCGGCCTTCGCCGAAGTCTCGCGCCTGGTCAAACAGCACGATGCCGAAGTGGTTGTACTTGCCCGCTACATGCAAATCCTGCCGCCCGAGTTGTGCAGCGAATATGCGCACAAGGTCATCAACATTCACCACAGCTTCCTGCCGTCGTTCGTCGGTGCCAAGCCGTATCACCAGGCATCGATGCGTGGCGTGAAGTTGATTGGCGCTACTTGCCACTACGTGACCGAAGAGCTGGATGCCGGTCCGATCATCGAACAGGACGTCGTTCGCGTCAGCCACAGTGACAGCATCGACGATATGGTGCGTTTCGGTCGGGACGTCGAAAAGATGGTGCTGGCCCGTGGTCTGCGCTATCACCTGGAAGACCGGGTGCTGGTGCACGGCAACAAAACCGTAGTGTTCTGACAGCTTGCTGCTGATCGTTCCCACGCTCCGCGTGGGAATGCAGCCCGTGACGCTCCTTGTCATTGGACGCGGAGCGTCCCTAGAGGCATTCCCACGCAGAGCATGGGAACGATCTACAGAACGAGGGCATGACCATGGCCGATCCACTGGACAAAGCCACATCCAAGGCTCCCGCCACGTTGGGCGAGGGGTGTCTGAGCCGTTACGACCCGGATGACATGAACGCCGAAGACGGCACGGAGTTTCCCGGTGCCGCCGAGTTGTGGGAACAGTTGCAGAACGACCCCGACGACAACACTAAGCCTGCTTGAACTTCATCAACTTCTTCAGCAACGGCCGCCCAAGCATCAGTAAAAATACCGGCCCGCCCACCAGCAAATAGAAGTAATAAGTCACCGCCCGCCAGATCAGGATCGCCGCCGCCGCGGTGGATTTTCCCACCATTGGCGCCAGCAGCGCCGCCGACGTCAGTTCCGCCGCTCCGGCACCGCCCGGCAACAGGCTGAACTGCCCCGCGCTCAGCGAAAGCATCTGGATCAGAAAGCTCCAGGCCCACTGCAAATCCGCCCCAAGCCCACGCAACGCCAGATACAGCACGCTATAGCGCAAGCCCCAATGCAGGCATGTCAGGGCAAACACCGTGATTAATGTCTGAAAAGGCAGCTTCAAGGTGTCCGTGAACGCCGCGAGGAAATGCAGGAGTTTTCGCGCCCAGCGCACACGGGTGGTGGTTTTGACATTCAGGCGAGCGAGCAATCGACCACTCAAGCGAATCAGCACGCGATGGTAGCGGGCGACTACCACGCAACTGAACAACCCGCCGAACATCGAAATGGCGCTGACGGTCAGCAGCCATTCCATGCGTTGGCTGAGGTGCTGGAACAACGCGTAAATCAGGATCCCGCTCAGCGCGCAGAGAAAAAACAGCAAATCGCTCAGTTGATCCATGGCAAACACGGCGCTGCCCCTGGCCGGACGCACGCCATTGCGCGCGAGCAGCGCCATGATGGTCAGCGGCCCGCCGCTGCCGCCCGGTGTGGCGCAGTAAGCGAACTCGGCGGCCATCACCACTCCGAGGCTTTTCAGCGGGCTCACCTTGTCGCGCTGATCGCCTAGCAACAGGCGCAAGCGCATCGTGTTCAGCACCCAGCACAGCAGGATCATGCCGAACATGATCAGTAACCAGGTCAGCGGAAAGCTTCGCAGCCGATACCAGGTTTCATTACCGCCCAGCAGCGATGGAATCAGCACCGCAGCGAGCAGTGCGACGAGCAGCAGAATCCCGCGACTCATGCGGCGCGCCCCATATGCTCGCTTTGCCGCGTCAGCCAGCGTGACTTGGTCAACGGCACACGCCCCTCGTCGAGCAAGCGCTTGAGGGTTTGCAGCCAGTACGTGCGCGAGAACTCATGACGCATATCCACCGGGTGCAGGCCAAGACGAATCACCGGTGCATGCTGCCAGCGTTGTTCGCGTTGATCGCTGACGAACTTCGACAGCCCTCGGCGCCAGGCGCTGCGGGCGCTCCAGACCAGCCCCGGCGCGTCGAACGCGGTGAAATCCGGCAGGCGATAGAGATGCTGCGAGTCGCTGGTGTAACTCAGGGGTAACTGGCGCAAAGCCTGGCGCGTCCCTTCGCTCATCAACCAGGCCGGGGCGACGAAGCCTTCCAGCGGCCAGTGATAACGGTGGAACACTTCGATACCAGCGTGCAGGCGGGCGAGGGCGGTTTCTTGAGACAGGCTGTAAAACTCGCCTTCGTGGGTGTAGATCCGGCGCATGAACCAGTCTCTTGGCGTAATGGGAGTGGGCGCTTCATCGCAATGAAAGTAACCGTGCAAGGCCAGTTCGTCACCTCGGGCGAGACGGCGGGTGAGCACACGTCGAAATCCCGGGTGCTCCTGCAGATCGTTGTGCTTGTGGAAATTGGGCACCACCAGCCAGGTCATCGGCACTTCGCCCAAGGCGTCGACGGCCTCGACAAAGGGTTGATAGTCGCCCCAGGTTTGCGGTGCGACGTCGTGCAGGACGAGTAACAGGCTGGGCGGGTTCATGGGATCAACCATTGGCCGTCAGCGGCCAGTGGCTACCGAGCACAGCGTGATAGTGGCCGAGCAAGCTGGTAACCACCGTGTCCCAAGAGTAATGCCGTTCGACATGGCTGCGGGCCTGTTTGCCCAAAACCACGCTGCCCGAACTGAACAGCTCGCGGACCGTGTTGGCCATCGCCAATGGATTGTTCGGCGGGCAGAGCAGGCCGCATTGATCGGTGATGATTTCCTGAAAGGCCCCGGCCGCCACGGCCACCACCGGAATGCCACTGGCCATGGCTTCAAGAACCACCAGGCCGAATGTTTCCTGATCGCCGGCATGCAGCAGCGCATCGGCACTGGCCATCAACCGCGCCACTTGTGCGGCTGGGCAGAACTTGTCGACCACAGTGACGTTGTCGGGCACTGCGGCCGGCATCGACGAACCCACCAACAGCAGGTGATAGCGTCGGCCCAGGCGTTTCATGCAGTCGAGCAGCACCGGCAGGTTTTTTTCCTTGGAGCCGCGCCCGGCGAAAATCAGTAAATGAGTGTTCTCATCAATGCCCAGTTTGGCCCGCAGACCCGGGTCTCGTGCAGCGGGATTGAAGGTTTGCAGGTCGACGCCCAACGGTTGCACGAAAACGTTCTTCACCCCTAGCCCGACCAGTTTGTCGGCCATGACCTGACTGGGTGCCAGAACCCGATCGAAATTGCCATAGAGCTTGCTGACATAGGCTTCAACGTTGGTGGTGACCCAATTGCCCATGCGATTGCTGACCAGCATCGGCAGGTCCGAATGGTAAAAGCCGATCACCGGGACATCCAGTTGCCGCCGGGCGTCAAGGGCCGCCCAGGCGGTGAGGTAGGGATCGCCGACCTCGATCAGGTCGGGCTGTAAATCCTGCAGAACATTGCGCCATGGCGCGAGACGGAGGGGGAAACGATAACCTTTGCCGAAGGGCAGTGCAGGGGCCGGAACCGTATAAATGCCATCCTGTTCGCTCAAGTGAGCCCCAGGAATCAACAGACTGTGGCGAATGCCTGGCTTGATGCTCAGGCGACGGTGTTTTGCATCCAGATAAGTGCGCACGCCACCGCTGGCAGGGGCGTAGAACATGGTTATGTCAGCGATATGCACGATGAACATCCCTCCGGTCCGTTGTTCTCCCTTGGTTGACCTTTATGAAGGATAGATGTTCGGTTGGGGTTTTGTGGCGGGGCGTCAGTGAGGGTTTTGCGGTGTGTTACAGACCGCTATCGCGAGCAGGCTCACTCCCACAGGGTCTGGCGCTGTACCTGTGGGAGATTCTATGGTTGAGGGAAAGCCCTCAACTGGCTTTTGGCTGATATTCGCTTTGCCCTTTCAGCAAGGCGAATACCACCCGAGCAAGCTTGCGAGCCAGCATCACCAGCGCCTGAGTGGTGCTGAAACCCCGCGTTCTTTGTTCTTCGTAATACCCTTTCCAGGCTTTCGTACGGCTAGCCGACATCGCTGCATTGTGCAGAAGTCGGCGGGCCTCGGGGTCGCCGCGCTTGGTCAAACTGCGGCGAGCGTCCTTCTGTCCTGATTTCGCCACCCGTAAATCCATGCCCAGGAAGGCGATAAATGCATCCGCGTTTCTAAAATCTCCTCGCTGAAATGCAGTTATCAAGCGGGCCCCAGTCAAAAATCCAATACCCTCAACTTTCAGGCAGCGCTTCAATTGACCGAGCAAACCGGCTTCTTTGAGCTGATCGTTGATCGTCTTTTCGATCAGCGTCTCAAGCTGCTGCATGGACTTCACTTGCTCGGCAAAAGCCGCCTTGAGCAGCGGCTCATTCGACCAGCTCTGCACCAGGCCGACCCTGGCCTGGACCAAGGCTGCGCGACGGCGGAAAAGGCTCAGGAGCTGGCGGTACAGCGGTGAGGGCGGGGTCCAAGGACGCAACTCCTCGGCTTCGTTCTTCAAGTAACGAGCCAGCAGCTTGGCATCCAGTGCGTCGGTTTTGGCGCGGATCTTCACGCCTTCGCGATAATGTTTGAGTTCATAGCCTCCCACCATGTAAATCGTGCAACCGGCCTCATAGGCCAGATCAGCGAAGTCCAGGTGGTAAATGTTGGTCGCCTCAATGGCAATAGCCACCGTCCCCGACAACGCCTTCAGCCACTGCTTGATGGATGTTTTGGTGTTGGGAATCTCTTCAAGCAAATCCCCATCAGACTGATAAATCACCAGTTCATTCTTGGCGACATCCACACCTACGATCGGCTTTGTGACAGAAACCGGCATTGCCATTGGATTTCCTCCGGGATATGGTTTTAAGCACTTGAAGGGCTCACCCAGAGGCGCAGGCTTGTTCCTATCGTCGGTCTAGCCAGATGCATTCTTTATCGGCGCTTGGGTGAAAGGAGGAGGGGCGAAATCTCCCACGGTCTGTACTGCGTCAACAGTCAGAATCGAGCCTTGTCCCTCCTCCTCCCTTCAAGTCCTACCATACAAGCGAGCCTGCTCGCGAGGGGGCCCTAATCAGACACTAAATACGGAAACTGCCTACCAATTGTTTAAGCCGCGCCGCCTGCTGCTCAAGATCCGAGCACGCCCGCAACGTCGACTGCAGGTTTTCCACCCCTTCCTGATTCAGTGTGTTGATCTCGGTAATGTCCACATTGATCGACTCCACCACGGCAGTCTGCTCTTCGGTCGCCGTCGCCACCGACTGGTTCATCCCGTCAATTTCGCCGATACGCAAGGTCACGCTGTTCAACCGCTCGCCGGCCAGGTTGGCGATTTCGACGCTGTCCTGGCTGTGGCGCTGGCTGTCGCTCATGGTGCTGACGGATTCGCGAGCGCCGACTTGCAGCTCCTCGATCATGGTCTGCACCTGTTGCGCCGATTCCTGGGTGCGGTGCGCCAGGTTGCGCACTTCATCGGCCACCACGGCAAAACCCCGTCCGGCTTCACCGGCGCGCGCCGCTTCGATGGCCGCGTTCAGCGCCAGCAGGTTGGTTTGCTGGGAGATGCTGGTGATTACTTCGAGAATCTGCCCGATGTTCACGGTTTTGCTGTTCAGCGATTCGATGTTGGTGCTCGAGGCGCTGAGCATGCTGGACAGCTGATTCATCGCGACAATGCTGCGATCCACCACTTGCTGGCCATCTTCAGCCAGGCTGCGGGCATCGCTGGCCTGACTCGATGCTTGTGCTGCGTTGCGGGCGATTTCCTGAGCGGCGGCACCGAGCTGGTTGATCGCCGCGGCCACGCTGCTGGTGCGCGAAGCCTGTTGATCGGAGTTGAACATCGAGGAGTTCGAGGCGGCCACTACACGCAGCGCCACTTCGTTGACTTGCCCGGTGGCCGACGACACTTCGCGGATCGAACCGTGAATGCGTTCCACGAAGCGGTTGAACGCGGTGCCGAGGACACCGAATTCGTCGTTGTTCACGATGGTCAGGCGTTTGGTCAGGTCGCCTTCGCCGTCGGCAATGTCCGCCATGGCGCGGGTCATCACGTGCAGCGGCTGAATCAGGATGCGGATCAGCATGCTCAGCAGAGCGATGATGATGGCCACGGCAATGACCGTCGCAACGACCGCCGAGGCGCGAAACTCGCTGAGCATCGAGAAGGCTTTGTCCTTGTCCACCGACAGACCGATGTACCAGTTGACTGAGGACAGCCCTTTGATCGGTGTAAAGGTCACGATCCGAGTCTTGCCGTCGACATCTACTTCACTGAAGTCGCTGCTGATGCGCGGGGTGTTCTTCGGGTACGCCTCGCTCAGGGACTTCATCACCAGCGTTTTGTCCGGGTGGACCAGGATTTTTCCGTCGGCGCTGACCAGAAAGGCATAGCCCATGCCGTCGAAGTCCAGTGCGTTGAGGCTGTCGGTGATCACCTGCAAGCTCAAGTCACCCCCCACCACGCCGATGTTTTGACCGTCCTTGAGTACGCTGTCAACGATGGAGATCACCAACTGGCCAGAGGCGAGGTCGATGTAGGGCTCGGTCAGGGCAGAACCGCTGGTGCTTTGCGCGCTCTTGTACCAAGGGCGAGCACGAGGGTCATAACCGTCGGGCATCTTGCTGTCCGGGCGGATGATGAAGGTGCCATCTTTGTTACCCAGGTAGGCGCCCATAAAGGTCGACGACACGGCCTTCTGTTCCAGCAGGTTGGAGACATTGGCTGTATCTGCGTTCAAGGCAACGGTTTGCGACAGGTTTTCGATCAGCAGGCTGCGACCGGCCAGCCAGGTTTGAATGTTTTTTGCAGTGACGCTGCCCATTTCCTGCAAGTAGTTGTCCAGATCGCGGCGTATCGCATTGCGCTGCAAATAGTCGTTGTACAGCGTGAACGAGGCGAAGGCGGCAATGACGATGAGGGCGGCGGCCAGCAGGATTTTATGGCTGAAGCGCAGATTTTTGTTCATGGCTCGGGGTGTCCGCTAAGGTCTTATTGTTCGGGGCGCGTTGCTGCTAATGCGCGCAAAATGAGTGCGCAATGGAGCGAGTCGGTAATTCCTGCTCTCCATAGGGGAATGTCGGACCTTGCTTTCAATTGGGTCTCTCGCTTATTTCTATCGGCCGCGAAGGATCAAAGATTAACCATGGGTGACAAAATGCCTGACTCATTACAACTCGTTATCGGTGCTGACCTCGCCGGGGAGCCGATTGCCCAGGCCATGCGTCTGGCGAACCGTCATGGTTTGATTGCAGGCGCTACCGGGACGGGCAAAACGGTCACCTTGCAACGGATGGCCGAAGCATTCAGCGATGCCGGCGTGGCGGTGTTCGCCGCCGATATCAAGGGCGACCTGTGCGGCCTGGGTGCCGCCGGCAACCCTCAAGGCAAAATCGCCGAGCGGATCGCCGGGATGCCCTGGCTGAACCACACGCCACAAGCGTATCCGGTGACCCTGTGGGACATTCACGGTCAGTCCGGTCATCCGTTGCGCACAACCTTGAGCGAAATGGGACCGTTATTGATTGGCAGCCTGCTGGAGCTGACCGACAGTCAACAGTCGGCGCTGTACGCCGCGTTCAAGGTGGCGGACCGTGAAGGGCTGTTGTTGCTGGACCTCAAGGACCTGAAAGCGCTGCTCAATCACCTGCGTGACAACCCGGAATTACTGGGTGACGACGCCGCGCTGATGACCACCGGTTCCAGCCAGGCGCTGTTGCGGCGCCTGGCGACCCTGGAACAGCAGGGCGCCGAAGCGCTGTTCGGTGAGCCAGGGCTGCAACTCGAAGACATCCTGCAGCCGACCGCCGAGGGGCGCGGGCGCATTCACCTGCTCGATGCCAGCCGTCTGGTGCATGAAGCGCCGAAGGTCTACGCGACATTCCTGCTGTGGCTGCTGGCCGAACTGTTCGAGCAATTGCCAGAACGCGGCGATTCGGACAAACCGCTGCTGGCACTGTTTTTCGACGAGGCGCATTTGTTGTTCGCCGGTACGCCAAAGGCTTTGCAGGATCGTCTTGAGCAGGTGGTGCGGCTGATACGCTCGAAAGGCGTGGGCGTGTATTTCGTCACGCAATCGCCGGGCGACTTGCCGGATGACGTGCTGGCTCAGCTCGGTTTGCGCGTTCAGCATGGCCTGCGCGCGTTCACCGCCAAGGAACAGAAATCCTTGCGCGCGGTGGCCGAAGGCTTCCGGCCGAACCCGGCGTTCGATGCCTTGTCGGTGCTGACCGAGCTTGGGATTGGCGAGGCGCTAGTCGGCACGTTGCAGGACAAGGGCACGCCGGAGAGGGTCCAGCGGGTGTTGGTGGCACCTCCGCAATCGCGGATCGGGCCACTGAGCGAGGCTGAACGCACAGCGCTGATCTCGGGGTCGCCATTCAAGGGGCGGTATGACAAACCCGTTGATCGTGAGTCGGCTTATGAAGTGTTGATGGGGCGCAAAGGGTTGGCGCCAGAGCCTGACGCTGTTCCGGACAAACCGGCAGCCGAAGAACCAAGCTTCACCGACAGGGCCGGGGAATTCCTCGGCACCGCGGCGGGGCAGGCACTGAAATCAGCGATGCGCCAGGCGGCCAATCAATTGGGCCGACAGTTGGTGCGCGGTCTGATGGGCTCGTTGCTCGGCGGCAGCAAACGCCGCTGAATAAACCTTAAGCGGGCAAAGTCAATGTGGGAGCGGGCTTGCTCGCGAAGAGGGAGTGTCAGTCGACATGTATGTTGCCTGACACACCGCATTCGCGAGCAAGCCCGCTCCCACATTAGATTTGCGTCAGGTCTTGGGTTTGGCGTGCGCCGCCAGCCGTTCCAGCGCCGCCCGCAGATTCGGATCGCTGATCCCGTCGGCCGTGGCCTGAATGGTCGCGCCTGCATCGGTCGACAAACTGATGGTATGGCCAGCCGCCCCTTGCTGAACGGTCGGCGGCTGAACCTTGAACAGAATCCGCGTCAAACTGGCGAATTCGTCGAACATCTGTAATTGCCGTTGCAGACGCTTTTGCTGATAACGCAGGCGAGTCGCCCAATGCCCGTCGGTCACGATCAGCAGCAAACTGCCTTCGCGCCACGACGCCACATGGCAATGCTCGCGGGCGGCGGGCTGCAATTGGCTTTCCAGCAGACGTTGTAAATGACCCAGGCGTTGAGCGTGGCCGAAAATGGCTTTCAGCGGTTTGGCTTCGCGAAGCAGGACGGCGGGTGCTCTGGCCGTAAGAGGGCGAAATGCCATGATCAGACACCTGAAGTAACAGAGCCGCCATGGTAGCAGAAAGCATCGGATGCACCCGAGCCATTGCTTTGCGAGCGCTTTACCCATTAAATCAACAAGTAACTTCTGTCGTGAATGGCTTGAAGTTGAGCAAAAAGCCCTTATTTTAAGTGAGCCCCGTCACAACGCTGTGCCGGCATCGTGGAACAACGCCACTTTCCTCACCACCGTTTCCGGGTAGAATGCTCGTTCGCATGCGGCCATGAGGGCTGCTCGGGCGACTCACGGGGCCGCCCTCCATCCCTTTAGTGTGGAAGATCCTGCCGATATGTTTGCGCCTTTGTTAAAGAAACTTTTTGGAAGCAAGAACGAGCGTGAAGTCAAACGCATGCTCAAGACGGTGCAACTCGTCAATGCCTTCGAAGAGCAAATGGTGGCCCTTTCGGACGATCAATTGCGTGCCAAGACAGATGAGTTCAAGGCCCGCATCGCCAAAGGGGAAACCCTCGACAAGCTGCTGCCAGAAGCCTTTGCGGTCGCCCGCGAAGCCGGTAAGCGCGTCATGGGTATGCGTCACTTCGATGTCCAGCTGATCGGCGGCATGACCTTGCATGAAGGCCAGATCGCGGAAATGCGTACCGGTGAAGGCAAGACCCTGGTGGCAACACTGGGCGTTTACCTCAACGCGCTGTCCGGCAAGGGCGTGCACGTTGTGACGGTGAACGACTACCTGGCCCGTCGTGACGCCAACTGGATGCGTCCGCTCTACGAATTCCTTGGCATGACGGTCGGCGTGGTCACCCCATTCCAGCCGCCGGAAGAGAAGCGTGCGGCTTACGCCGCCGACATTACCTACGGCACCAACAACGAATTCGGTTTCGACTACCTGCGCGACAACATGGCATTCAGCATGGAAGAAAAATTCCAGCGCGAACTCAATTTTGCCGTGATCGACGAAGTCGACTCCATCCTCATCGACGAAGCCCGTACTCCGCTGATCATTTCCGGTCAGGCCGAGGACAGCTCCAAGCTGTACATCGAGATCAACAAACTGATCCCGCAGCTTGAGTTGCACGTCGAAGAAGTTGAAGGCGAAGTCACCAAGGCCGGCCACTACACCGTCGACGAGAAGACCCGTCAGGTCGAGCTCAACGAAGCCGGTCACCAGTTCATCGAAGACATGCTGACCCGCGTTGGCTTGCTGGCTGAAGGCGAGAGCCTGTACTCGGCGCACAACCTCGGTCTGCTGACTCACGTCTATGCCGGTCTGCGTGCGCACAAACTGTTCAATCGCAACGTCGAATACATCGTGCAGGACGGTCAGGTCGTACTCGTCGACGAACACACCGGTCGTACCATGCCGGGTCGCCGTCTGTCCGAAGGCCTGCACCAGGCCATCGAAGCGAAGGAAGGACTGAACATTCAGGCCGAAAGCCAGACCCTGGCCTCGACCACGTTCCAGAACTACTTCCGTCTGTACAACAAGCTGTCCGGCATGACCGGTACCGCTGACACCGAAGCGTTCGAATTCCACCAGATCTACGGTCTGTCGGTGATGGTTATCCCGCCGAACAAACCGCTGGCGCGTAAAGACTACAACGACCTGGTGTTCCTGACCGCCGAAGAGAAATACGCGGCGATCATCAACGACATCAAGGAATGCATGACCCAGGGCCGTCCGGTGCTGGTGGGTACTGCAACCATTGAAACGTCGGAACACATGTCCAGCCTGCTCGTGAAAGAAGGCATCGAACACAAGGTTCTGAACGCCAAGTTCCACGAAAAAGAAGCCGAGATCATTGCCCAGGCAGGTCGCCCAGGCGCACTGACCATCGCCACCAACATGGCCGGTCGTGGTACCGACATCCTGTTGGGCGGTAACTGGGAAGTGGAAGTGGCAAGCCTGGAAAACCCGACCCCTGAGCAGATTGCCCAGATCAAGGCCGACTGGCAGAAACGTCACCAGCAAGTGCTCGAGTCGGGCGGTTTGCAGGTGATTGCTTCCGAGCGTCACGAATCGCGCCGTATCGACAACCAGCTGCGTGGTCGTGCCGGTCGTCAGGGTGACGCCGGTTCCAGCCGTTTCTACCTGTCGCTGGAAGACAGCCTGATGCGCATCTTCGCCTCCGATCGGGTGAAGAACTTCATGAAGGCCCTGGGCATGCAGCCTGGCGAGGCGATCGAGCACCGCATGGTGACCAACGCCATCGAGAAGGCTCAGCGCAAGGTTGAAGGCCGCAACTTCGACATTCGCAAGCAACTGCTCGAGTTCGACGACGTCAACAACGAACAACGTAAAGTGATCTATCACATGCGTAACAGTTTGTTGGCCGCCGACAACATCGGTGAAACCATCGCCGACTTCCGTCAGGACGTGCTCAACGCCACCATCAGCGCACACATTCCACCGCAATCGCTGCCAGAACAGTGGGACGTGGCTGGTCTGGAAGCGGCGTTGCAGAGCGACTTCGGCGTGGCGCTGCCGATCCAGACATGGCTCGACGAAGACGATCACCTGTACGAAGAAACCCTGCGCGAGAAGCTCATGACCGAGCTGATCGCCGCGTACAACGAGAAAGAAGACCAGGCCGGTGCCGAGGCACTGCGCACCTTCGAGAAGCAAATCGTTCTGCGCGTACTGGACGACCTGTGGAAAGACCACCTGTCGACCATGGATCACCTGCGTCACGGCATCCACTTGCGTGGTTATGCACAGAAAAACCCGAAGCAAGAGTACAAGCGCGAGTCCTTCACGCTGTTCTCCGAGCTGCTGGATTCGATCAAGCGCGACTCGATCCGTGTGCTGTCCCACGTTCAGGTTCGCCGCGAAGATCCGATCGAAGAAGAGCAACGCCTGCGCCAGGAAGCCGAAGCGCTGGCTGCGCGCATGCAGTTCCAGCACGACGAAGCACCGGGCCTTGAGCAACCGGAACTGCTGGGCGAAGAGGTCGATGTCGCCCTTGCCACCGCGCCGGTACGCAATGAACAGAAGCTGGGCCGTAACGAACTTTGCTACTGCGGTTCGGGCAAGAAGTTCAAGCATTGCCACGGGCAGATCCAGTAAAACCCGTTTCATACGCTGAAATACCCGCGCCGCGACCGGCTTATGCCGTCGCGGCGTTTTGCCATTTAAACCACCGTTCTTCCTGAAAGCGGTGCTGACATCATTTATTAAGGAGCGCATTCATGGCTGTTGGTCTTGGTCCGTTGCCAACGTTGCACCCGGTTGCCGGTTTTGAACTCGGTATCGCCTCGGCTGGCATCAAGCGCCCGGGGCGCAAGGATGTTGTGGTGATGCGCTGTGCCGAAGGCTCCACGGTCGCTGGCGTGTTCACCCTGAACGCCTTTTGCGCCGCTCCCGTGATCCTGGCCAAGCAGCGTGTGCAAGGTCCGGTGCGTTACCTGTTGACCAATACCGGCAACGCCAACGCCGGCACTGGCGAGCCTGGCCTTGCCGCCGCCGAGCGCACCTGCGCCAAACTGGCTGAGCTGACCGGCGTCGACGCCAGCCTGGTGCTGCCGTACTCCACCGGTGTGATCGGCGAGCCGTTGCCGGTCGAGAAAATCGAAGGGGCCCTGCAAGCCGCCCTCGACGACCTGTCGGTCAATAACTGGGAAGCTGCCGCCACCGGCATCATGACCACCGACACCTTGCCAAAAGGTGCGAGCCGCCAGTTCCAGCATGACGGCGTGACCATCACCGTTACCGGCATCAGTAAAGGCGCGGGCATGATTCGCCCGAACATGGCGACCATGCTCGGCTACATCGCCACCGACGCCAAAGTCTCCCGCGACGTGCTGCAAAACCTGCTGCTGGACGGTGCCAACAAGTCGTTCAACCGCATCACCATCGACGGTGACACGTCAACCAACGACTGCTGCATGCTGATCGCCACCGGTCAGGCAGCACTGCCGGAAATCACTGAGGCCAGCGGTGACCTGTTCGCCAAGCTGAAACAGGCCGTGTTTGAAGTGTGCATGGACGTGGCCCAGGCCATCGTTCGTGATGGCGAAGGCGCGACCAAGTTTGTCACCGTTGAAGTCAACGGAGGCGGCAATCATCAGGAATGCCTGGACGTCGGTTACACCGTGGCTCACTCGCCGCTGATCAAGACCGCACTGTTCGCCTCCGATCCGAACTGGGGCCGCATTCTGGCCGCCGTGGGTCGTGCCGGCGTACCGAACCTGGATGTGAGCAAGATCGACGTGTTCCTCGGTGAAGTGTGTATCGCCAGCCGTGGCGCTCGTGCATCGACCTACACCGAAGCCCAGGGCGCGGCCGTGATGCAGCAGGAAGAAATCACCATCCGTATCGAGCTGGGTCGCGGTGATTGCAGCGAAACCATCTGGACCACCGACCTGTCCCACGAATACGTGAAAATCAACGCCGAATACCGCACGTAACCAACCGGTAGACCGAGTCGCTGCCTTCGCGAGCAAGCCCGCTCCCACATTCGATCGCGTTCCTTCTGGAGAAATCCGGTCAAATGTGGGAGCGGGCTTGCTCGCGAAGGCGGTCGACCAGACACTAAAGATTCTGGCCTGTCCCCCTATCAAAAGGTCCCGAACATGAGCTTGCACCTGATCATCGGCGACAAACTGATTTCCTCCTGGTCCCTGCGCGGCGCATTGGCCCTCGACCTGGCCGGCGCCCCTTACACCGAAGAACTGATCAAGCTGAACCAGCCGGATACGCGTGAGCGCCTGCTCAAGCACTCGCCGACTGGAAAAGTCCCATTGCTGAAAACCGAACACGGCACCATCGCCGACTCCCTGGCGATTGCCGAGTATCTGGCAGAGCAGTTCCCCGACGCCGGCCTCTGGCCCAAAGACACCGCCGCCCGCGCCCAGGCGCGTTCGGCGTGCGCGCAGATGCACAGCGGTTTCTTCGCCATGCGCGGCAACATGCCATTCGACTTGAGTCACGACGCTGCGCTGTCGCCGGTACCGGCTGACGTTCAGGCCGACATCGAGCGTATGTTGGCGTTGTGGGCCGAATGCCGGGCCGCCGCCACCGAAACCGGTCCGTTCCTGTTTGGCGGCGCGACCCTGGCGGATGCCTTCTTCGCACCGATCGCCGTGCGCCTGCGCACCTATCAGGTGAGGCTGCCCGCAGCGGACGCGGCTTATGTCGAAACCATCTACCAATGGCCAGCCTTCAAGGCTTGGCAGAAGGCAGGTCTGGAGGAGGTCGGGCAGTGAAGCGAGTACACGTAGCCGCCGCTGTCATTCGCGATGGCAGTGGCAAGATCCTCATTGCCCGCCGTGCCGACACCCAGCATCAGGGTGGTTTGTGGGAATTTCCCGGTGGCAAGGTCGAGGCCGACGAATCCGTTGAAACCGCCCTGGCTCGCGAGCTGCACGAAGAGTTGGGCATTGTGGTCAACGTGGCTCGCCCGCTGATCAAGGTCCGGCACGATTACCCGGACAAGCAAGTGTTACTGGACGTTTGGGAAGTGTCGGCCTTTACCGGCGAACCGCACGGCGCCGAAGGCCAGCCGTTGGAATGGGTCGCGCCTCGGGATCTGCTGAGCTTCGAGTTCCCGGCCGCCAACCAGCCGATTGTCGCGGCTGCACGGTTACCCGCGCAGTATTTGATTACCCCGGACGACCTGGAAACCCCGGCCTTGCTGCGCGGAATTCAAAAAGCCATTGCCGGCGGCATCAAGCTGATCCAGTTGCGGGCACCCAATGGCTATGATCCGAAGTACCGTGATCTGGCGGTGGACGCGGCGGGGCTGTGTGCCGGCAAGGCGCAGTTGATGATCAAGGGGCCGTTCGAGTGGCTGGGAGATTTCCCGTCCGCCGGTTGGCACATCACCTCCGCGCAGCTGCGCAAATATGCGGCGGCTGGCCGCCCGTTACCGGCGTCGCGCTGGTTGGCAGCGTCTTGCCATAACGCTGAAGAACTGGCGTTGGCCGAGGAGATGGGGGTAGATTTCGTGACCCTGTCACCGGTGCAACCGACCCTGACTCATCCGGGAGCTCAGCCGCTGGGTTGGGAACAGGCTTGCGCGTTGATCGAAGGTTTCAGCAAACCGGTGTTCTTGCTCGGTGGTGTTGGCCCGGCGGATCTTCAGAAAGCCTGGGACGCGGGCGCACAAGGTGCGGCGGGGATCCGGGCGTTTTGGCCTGAGGCGTAGCACCCGATCGTTCCCACGCTCTGCGTGGGAATGCATCCCCGGACGCTCTGCGTCCGCTCTTGGGACGCGGAGCGTCCCTTGCTGCATTCCCACGCAGAGCGTGGGAACGATCAGTTAGAGGGTTTCGCCGCAGGCTGCCACAAAATCTCGGCAATCCCCTGCCGCTTGGCAATCAACCGTGCCACCACAAACAACAAGTCCGACAACCGATTGATATACGCCAACCCAACCCCGGCCAACGGTTCGACTGCATTCAAATGCTGACACCGCCGCTCGGCACTGCGCGCCAGGCATCTGCACACATGAGCCTGGGCAATCAGCGCCGAGCCACCCGGCAAAATGAAATTCTCCAGCGGCCCCAGTTCTTCATTCCACACATCGATCGCGGCTTCCAGCCGTTCGACTTCTGCCGTGTTCAGTGCCTGATACACCGGCATTGCCAACTCGCCGCCCAAGTCGAACAACCGATGCTGGCAAGGCGCCAAAACTTCGATCACTTCGCTCAACCCCGGATACTCGCCACTTTCCGCCGCCAACCCGGCCAATAGCACCCCCACCTGACTGTTCAGCGTATCGACCTCGCCAATGGCTTCGATCCGCGGATGGTCCTTGGGCACCCGGCGGCCATCGCCGAGCCCGGTTTCGCCTTTGTCGCCAGTGCGGGTGTAAATCTTCGACAAACGAAAACCCATGGTTACCTCGACAGCTGATTGAGTTCTTGAGAGACCACCGGCGTGCCCGACAACGGCAGGCGCAAGGTGAAACAGGTGCCCTGGCCCGGCGTCGATTGCACTTCCATCTGGCCTTTGTGATTGTTGGTGATGATGAAATACGAGACCGACAGGCCAAGGCCTGTGCCCTGACCGATTTCCTTGGTGGTGAAGAACGGTTCGAAAGTGCGTTTGCGCACGCTCTCGCTCATGCCGATGCCGTTGTCCTCCACCTGGATTTCCGCCCACGGCGGGTTCAGCTTGGTGCGCAAAATGATCCGTCCCGGCTCGCGGTCGTCTTCACGTTGGTGAATCGCCTGAGCGGCGTTTTTCAACAGATTGAGCAGCACTTGCTCCAGTTCGTTCGCGGTCCCGGGTACCGGGCCCAACGCTGGATCGAACTGACGAATGATCGCCTGGCCCTTGAAGTCGAAACCGATCGCCAGGTCGAAGTCGTTGCTGGCGATTTCCACTGCCTGATCGATCAACGCCGGCAGGTCGCAGGGGGCCATTTGCCGGGTACTGCGACGGCTGAAACTGAGCATGTGCGTGACAATCTTTGCCGCCCGGGCGCCCGCCTGTTGAATGCCGTCGAGCAACTGCGGCACTTCCCGCGCTTGCAGGTATTTGTTGACCGTTTCCAGCGTGACCCCGATTTGCTCGGCTTGCTCGAGATTCTTCGGCAGCTCAGGCGAAAGGCGTCGGCGAATGTTCTGCACGTTGTGCAGGATCGCGCCTAACGGGTTGTTGATCTCATGAGCCATGCCCGCAGCGAGGCCGCCGACCGAGAGCATTTTTTCCGACTGCACCATCATTTCTTCCAGCGACAGGCGCTGAGTGATGTCGTCGATCCGGATCACCACACCGCGCCCGGCGCCACCCATCAGCGGGTAGAACGTCAGGGCGTAATGCCTGGGTTCTTCGTCCTTGAACCAGGTGACACGTTCGATCTTGGCCACCGTATGCTGCTCGACGGTTTGCTTGAGTTGCGGCAGAAACGGCTTGAGTGGTTCGAAGGCCAGGAAGATCGGCTGGTTCAAGGCCTCGTCGAGGCGCGTACCGGAGAGGGCGCTGGCCTCCTGATTCCACTGCGTCACATAGAGCTGTTCATCAAGGGCGATCAGCGCCGAGGGCATGGAGTCGATGATGCTGTTGAGGTAGTTCTGGAAACCGGTGAGCTTCTTCTCGATCTTGCTGCGCACCTGAACTTCGAGTTCCAGCTTGCGATTGGTATGACGGGTTTCTTCGGCCAGGCCCTGAGCCTGATCATAGGCCGCCTGGGAATCGTCCCGGGCGCGCTTGAGTTGCTGCTCCCGGGCTTCGATCCGCGAGAGCATGGTGTTGAACGCTTCGGCGAGGCTGCCGATTTCATCATGGTTGCCGCGGGAGGCCCGCAGGGCGTAGTTCTCTTCCCGGGTCACTTGCCGGGACAACTCTTCGAGTTGGTGAATCGGCTGGGTGATCAGGCGCTTGATTTGTCGGGCAATCACCAGCCACAACAGCACACTGAAGATCAGAATCCCGAGACTCGCGGTCAGGGTCCCGGTGTAGAACGCCATCGGCAGTTCGCTGCTGGCGACCAGTAACAGGTGGCCAGGCGCGGTGCCAGGGCGGGGCAGGGTGATGATTTGATTGCTGCGAAACTCCGTGGCTTGCCAGGCTTCAATGTGCCGGTAACGCGTTGGCAGGCTCAGGTTCTCACCATGCTGCAACTGCGCCAGACGCTCGCCCTTGCCGTCATAAAGGGCCGCCGCGCGCAGCGGCGAATAGCTGTTGAGCTCATTGAGCAGGCGTTCGGCGCTTTGCGGTGACTGCAAGGCTTCGGACACCAGGCTGGGGTTGGACACCAGGCGGCCGATGGTCTGCAAGGCCTGAGGTGCCATGCTTTCCTGGGAGATGTAGTACGCGGCGCTGATAAAGGTCAGGTTGGCGACCAGCAGGACGGTGGTCAACAGCACCAGCAGGGCGGCCAGCAATTTCTGGCCGACCGGAAGGTTTTCAAGGCGCTGGCGCAATGGCATCTGGTTCATCGCTGAAAAGGAACAAGTGGCCAGCGTAGCCGCTGCTCAGTCGCTGGGCAATCCAAGGCTGTGCAGATGGGTGATCAATCTTTGTTCAAGTTGATTGAGGTGCGGCAGGTTCAACTGATGCCTCGCGGCGACTTTGCAGGCATGACCCAATAGATAGCTGATCTCGGTGCGGCGCTGGTTCGCGACGTCCTGGTACATCGAAGAGTAATTCGCGGCGGTCGCTTGAATCACCCGCTCGACTTCCTGTTGAAGGTCCTCGGCGGCGGCTGGCTGGCCGCACCGCTCAAGCAACTCGGTCAATTCGCCGCAAAGGGTGGCGACTTCGCAGTGGTGTTCCTGCAAACCGCCATTACGGCAATCGTGCAGCACGGTCAGCGGATTGATCGCACAGTTGAGCGCCAGTTTTCGCCACAGCCGGGTCAGAATATCGGTGCTCCATTCGTGGGGAATGCCGGCGATGCTCAGGTCATCCAGCCAGATCGGCGCCACGGGATGCCCTGCATCCCCCAGCCAGGTGTAACCGTGGCCGGCGAAGACCACGCGCCAGTCGCCATCGCGAAAGGCACCCTCGGTGCTCGACGCGTAAATGCAGCGGGCTTGCGGTACCTGCGTGGCGACAGCGTCCTGGCTGCCAAGACCATTCTGCAACAGGATCAGCTCGGCGTCGGGGGCCAGGCGGGGTGCCAGTTGGGCCACGGCTGCCTCGGCATCGTAGGCTTTACAGGCCACCAGCAAGCGGTGGATCGGTTCAGGGTGGTCGGGTGTCTCGGCGGGCACCGGATAGCACTTCGCTTCACCATGCTCGACCAGCGTCAGCCCACCCGCCGCCTGATACGCCGCTAAGCGGGCAGCGTCCCGCAGGATCAGCTTGACCGGCACGTCGGCCCGCGCCAGTCGAGTCGCCCATAAGGTGCCAAGGCTGCCGGCGCCAAGAACATGCCAGGTGGTGGACATCAGCTTTTTGCTCTGTTTATCGCGCGCATGGGTGGCTCGCAGTGAATGATGGGAAAGACCCGTTATAATCAGCGCGGATTTTAACCGCAAGCCAGGCGTGCTCCATCGTGATCGAGCATGCCCTTTTATTGGAGAGATTACATGCCGTCGTTCGACGTGGTATCCGAACTGGACAAACACGAAGTCACCAACGCGGTCGAGAACGCCGTCAAGGAACTCGATCGTCGTTATGACCTGAAAGGCAAAGGCACCTTCGAGTTCAAGGAAAAGGACCTGACCGTCAACCTGACCGCTGAAGCCGATTTCCAGCTCGAAGCGATGATTGAGATCCTCAAGCTGGCCCTGGTCAAGCGCAAAATCGACGTGCAGTGCCTTGAAGTCAAGGATGCCTATGCGTCGGGCAAGCTGATGAAGCAGGAAGCAGTCCTCAAGGAAGGCATCGACAAAGAGCTGGCGAAGAAAATCGTCGCTCATGTCAAAGACGCCAAACTCAAGGTTCAGGCTGCCATTCAAGGCGAGCAAGTGCGCATTACCGGCAAGAAGCGTGACGATTTGCAGGAAGCCATCGCGGCCCTGCGCGCCAAGACGTTCGATATGCCGCTGCAGTTCAACAACTTCCGCGACTGACCTTTCAGGCGGGAACCTTGTGGGAGCGGCGGTGCTTACCCCGGCGGGTCTTTACTGCCGCCTATTTTTCGCGTGCCGGATGGCCGGGAATCAGGAGAATGTAGATGGATTTGAATACTGAAGTGGACAACCTGGTCAAGGCGTCTCAAGCCTGGATTCCAATGATCATGGAATACGGCAGCCGCGTGCTGCTGGCGGTGCTTACCTTGGCCATCGGTTGGTGGCTGATCAACAAGGTCACGCAAAAGCTCGGTGGCCTGTTGGCGCTGCGTAACGCCGACCTCGCCCTGCAAGGCTTCATCAGCAGCCTGGCGAACATTATTCTCAAGGTTCTGCTGATCGTCAGCGTCGCCTCGATGATCGGCGTGGAAACCACTTCGTTCGTCGCCGCCATCGGTGCGGCCGGTCTGGCCATCGGTCTGGCCTTGCAGGGCAGCCTGGCGAACTTCGCCGGTGGTGTGCTGATTCTGTTGTTCCGCCCGTTCCGCATTGGTGACTGGATCGAAGCCCAAGGTGTTGCTGGCACTGTCGACAGCATCCAGATCTTCCACACCGTGCTGCGTACTGGCGATAACAAAACCATCATCATGCCGAACGGCAACCTGTCGAACGGCATCATCACCAATACCAACCGTCAACCGACCCGTAAAATTGTGTTTGATGTGGGCGTTGATTACCAAGCGGACTTGCAGCAAGCCCGTCAGGTCTTGCTGGACCTGGCCAACGATGAGCGTGTTTTGGCTGACCCGGAACCTCAGGCAGTGATTTCTACCCTGGGCGACAGTTCGATTACTGTTTCCCTGCGAGTGTGGGTGAAGACTGCGGATTATTGGGATGTGCTGTTCATGTTCAACGAACACTCCCGTGATCGTTTGAAAGCAGCTGGTATCGATATCCCGTTTCCACAGCGGGTGATTCGAGTGGTTCAGGAATCGGCGGTGCAATGATTGGTCTTTCGAACAATGTCTGACTGTTGGGTCAGGCATGTTCTGGAAAAAGTCGATCATTTAAATACTGAGTTGTAGCCAATAAAAAAGGCCCATCCGAAGATGGGCCTTTTGTTTGTTACCGCAAATTAACTGCTTGCGATTACAAGATCGACAGCGGGTAGTCAACGATCAGACGGAACTCTTTGATATCGCCTTCACCTTGGTCGGCATTAGCGAAGTGCCATGCTTGACGAATGCGGAAGGAGAGGTCTTTCGCAGGGCCAGTCTGAACAACGTACTTGGCTTCGAAGTTGGTTTCGTTGTGTTTGCCGTCTGCACCGTACAGCGGGTCACCTTCGGAATTGCGGTACTGGCTGTTAGCAGCCAGACCGGTGCCATCGATATCCCAGCCTTTTACGTAACGGGTCATGAAGCTCAGACCAGGAACGCCGTACTCGGCCATTTTCAGGTCATAACGAATTTGAGCAGACTTTTCGTTCGGACCGTTGAAGTCAGAGTACTGGATGGAGTTGGCGAGGAAGATCGAGTCGCCGCCGCGGTTGTTCTTGCCTACACCGATGTAGTCGAACGGAGTGTCGCCGTTGACCTTCTGGAAGCCGAGGGTAATGGTGTGTGCTTTCAGGAACGAGTAAGCGGCTGCCAGGGAGAACGTGGTGTTGCTGATATCGCCTACCTTCGCATCACCGGTATCGGTAGTGCGGTAGATGTTACCGTCCAGGTTAATCGACTGATCGCTACCCATCGGGATGGTGTAGTTCAGGTTGGCGTAGTACTGGTTCCAGATGTCTTCCAGCTTGGCGCCGTACAGCGATGCGCTCAAGTTGTCTGTGATGCCGTACTTGCCACCGAAGTAGTCGATTTTATTGGCTTCTACGCCAGCGTAGTTTGCGTACAGGCCGCCATCGCTGGAGTTGTTATCCTGGCTGCTCGCCGAATAGAAGTGACCGGCTTCCAGGTCAAGATCTTTGACTTCGCTGCTCTGCAGCTGGAAGCCAGTGGCCGTTTGAGGAAGAATCCGGGAGCCGCCAACAGCGAACACTGGTGAGGTGCTTGGCTGCATTTCGCCGAATTTCAACTCGGTTTTGGAGATGCGGGCCTTAATGGCTGCGCCTGCCTTTCCTTGGCTGTCGTTGGCGTGGCGAATACGCCGTGGATCGTTTGGATCGGCGGCGCCGCGGGACATGTTGCCCGAGCCGCTTGTGCCGTCGCCACCGTCCAGTTTGACGGCCAGGTAACCGAATGCATCAACGCCGACGCCTACGGTACCTTGAGTGTAACCGGAACTGAGGTTGCCCCAGATGCCCTGAGTCCAGTCTTTCTGGTCTCTGCTGCCATCTTTGTTGTCACGGTTGAAGTAATAGTTGCGTAGCAGCAAGTCGAATTTCGCGTCTTCAACAAAGCCTTTGGCTTCAGACTGGTCACTTACAAAAGGTGCGGCCGTAGCCAATTGAGTACTGGCTGCTGCTGCAACTGCCAGTGCGATCATGCTCCACTTCATCACGCGCATCGTGATTTGCTCCTTTGGTTTTAGAAGAGTACTGCCGTCCCACCTGATTTATTATCTGGGCGGCTCTTTCTTTTTGTGTCGGCGCAAACTTATATCACGCCGACCATGTTGGCGATACTTGCGCATCTAACCTTTCAGCTTCTTTACGACCCTGTCGCAAACAGCTTGGTAGATGTCGCAAATTTACAGCCCCGACGCAAGCGGACTGACAACTTTTAGCGTTGTTTTCCAGGACCTGAGCATCGGTAAAAAGAGTCCCTGGGTGAAACGCTTGAATCTCCATCGGGCAACCCTGCCGCTGTTTTTATTTGCCTTAAGGCTTCCACTTCCAGCGGACGCTTTAAAGGCGATGTGGGTGTGAATGCAACAAACGTGCACAAATCAGAATCCTGCCGGTTTTTTTTCTGAAAGCCTGCCTGTCGCTGTAAAAACCTCATAAAACCGGGGTGTTCATCCATATTTTGTTTGGGCTTGACGCCATGGTTTGCGTCGTGTTGCACCCTTGTGGCCGACTGCATGACAACCCAAAACGTTACCGGTTCACCCCACCAGTGAGTAAATGGCGGATGCCTGACCGACTCAGCGTAGACGCGCTGTGCGGTTTTGGTGCAAAAAATTTTAATCACTGTACCGAATTCATACAGTGCGGTCGTTTGGCAACATTGAACGGGTCGTTGTTTATCAGTCAGTTCGGCGTTTTTTGTGTGGTTGCTGGTTCTGTAATGGTGCGTCCTGATCGAAAACGGTTCATGTCGGGGCGCGTGGCTGGTCGTTTGTGCTTTCTCGGGTTGGCTTCGGCCATGGTTCGTCGTGAAGCCGGCGGCGTTCGCAGGTATGCTGCCGTCCTGTCGCTTGGTGCGCCGTCTCTCGGAATGGACGCTAAGCTGAAATTGATGACCAGGCGGGAGTGCGCGCAGTGTTCGTTCTAGATCCACGGCTTCAACAAGACACGTTACCGATCGGGGATTTCCCACTCTGCCGGTTGCTGCTGTCCAATGATTCGAACTACCCCTGGTTCATTCTGGTGCCGCGACGCGAGGATATCAGTGAGATATTTCAGTTGGATGTCGCAGATCAACAGCAGCTGTGGCAGGAAACGACCGCGCTGGCGGAAATGCTCAAGGACTCGTTCGACGCGGACAAATTGAATGTCGCGGCCCTGGGTAACGTCGTCAGTCAGTTGCACATGCATGTGATAGTGCGCAAGCGTGAAGACGCCGCCTGGCCGGCACCGGTCTGGGGTAAACACCCGGCCAAACCTTATGGTTCGGAGCAGATCGCGTTGGTACGCGAACGGTTGCGCCTGGTTTTGACCGATGATTTTACGTTTCTGGAGGGTTGAATCATGAGCCTGGAAGAACGCGTTACCGATCTGGAGAGCCAACTGGCGTTTCAGGATGACACCATCCAGGCACTGAGCGATGTGCTGGCGACGCAGCAGCGTGCAGTGGAGCGCTTGCAGCTGCAAATGGCCGCATTGCTCAAGCGGCAAGAAGAAATGGCCGGTCAGTTCGAGACGTTTGAAGAAGAAGCGCCACCACCGCATTACTAGACGGCAGGCAATAAAAAACCGCGAACAGCCTGGCTGTTCGCGGTTTTTTATTGCCTCGGATCAGCGGCGCGGCAGTGCGGCGATCACATCTTCGGCTTGCAGGCCTTTGTCACGATTCATGACAGAGAACTCCACGCGCTGGCCTTCGACCAGGACACGGTGACCCTCGCCACGAATGGCCCGGAAATGCACGAAAATATCATCGCCGGAATCACGGGATATAAAGCCGAAGCCTTTGGATGTGTTGAACCACTTTACGGTACCGGTATCGCGGTTGCTCATGTCATAGCTTGGCGAGGCGGCGGCCGGTGAAGATTTGTAGAAGCTGATGGCCAGGTGCAGAAGAATCGCAATCAGGGCAGCGACCAGGCTGAACAGAACGGCAGGTTGACCGGCAATGACAGGCATTGGCGCGAGCAGCGTCAGGGTTTGCAGGACGACGGCCAGAACCAGCAGGGCGCTGACCAGGTTTTGCAATTGATGACGCGGGCCTTTGTTCCAGTAAGGGATAACAGGAGCGAGGGTGAGGTTGAGCAGGCCGAAAAAGGCCAGGTACAGCGCATCAGGTTGTTGCAGGTAAGGTACGGCTTCGGATCGCAGGCTAGGGATGAAGGACAGCAGCAAGGCTGCTGCGCCCATTAGCAGGTGGACAATTTTCAACATTTTGAGTAACTCACGTTAAGACGGATCACAAGGAAGAGCTGATTGAGCACGGTTCGCTTCAGAACAATAGGAGGCGTTGGACACGTACCCGGTATCAGCCTATGCGCAGCCCCCGGAAAATAGGCGGTAGCGACACACTGCCTATTTAACAGCAAAGCCTGCGGCTACTCAAATCAGGCAGTCCAGCGGTGCTCTGAGAGTCGATTTGTCGCAGATAACGTTCGTTTGCGTCATTCGCGTTTGACCTTTTGTCTCTTTAAACGCCTTTCGCGCTAGTCAAATGGCGTCTGACTATGTAGGAAAACGTCCGGCCTAGGACGGTCTCCATGATCGCCCTTCAATTGTTGGCTTCTCCTACGTTGATGGTCATAAAGTCATCTGGATATACCTATGCGCCTGCGCTTCTATAGGGCAACAGATATTGCTCTTAAAGAAGGCAAGGATGGCTAAGGAGTACCAACGAAATGGATGACGAAGACAGGAGATGCGAGGGGCGGTTCGGTCCGGTCAACGAGATAAGGATCGATCCATTTGTCAGCGAATTTGATATGGGCCTGGCCCAGCCTTTTTCCCGATCAGTGCGGTTGAATGGTTTCGCCACCTGTTTGCGACTTGAACAGGTGTACTGGGATATTTTGAATGATATGGCCAAGGTCAACTGCTGTTCCGTCAGTGCGCTGTTGTCCCATGTGGACCGCGAGGTGCACTTGCGTCACGGCGGGGTCAAGAATTTCACCGGGCTGGTGCGGGTGGTGTGTGTCGTGCACAGCCTGAAGGAAGGCGGCTGCGTCACCGTGCCTTGACCACAGGGGTGAATGAATAGAGTGTCGGTCTGTGCAGTCTTACGGCTGCACAGGCTGCATTTAATGGATATAATCCCGCTCTTTGCCGCAAAACCCAGCGTGTGCGGTAGCAATCTGATCGCCGAGACAACCCCCATGCCGATGTACGACTATCAATGTGCTTCCTGTGGTCATCAGTTGGAAGCCATTCAAAAGATCAGCGCAGCACCGCTGGTCGACTGCCCTGCCTGCCAGGCGCCAGAGCTTAAGAAGATGCTGTCCATGCCGGGCTTCCGCCTTAGCGGCACCGGCTGGTACGAAACCGATTTCAAGACCGGTTCCAAGAAGAATCTGGCCGGCGGCGACAAAGCTGACTAGGGTCTTGAGCCTGGGTTGAACGACACGAGCGAGCTCTTGCATCATCTGGCGCCTTTCACCAGGGCCGGATATGAGCAAGGCCTCCAACCGAATTTCGAATTACGAGAAGCGAAACCACTACCATGATGCGCAGCCATTATTGCGGCCAACTGAACGAAAGCCTGGAAGGCCAGGAAATTACCCTTTGCGGATGGGTTCACCGTCGCCGTGACCACGGTGGGGTGATTTTCCTCGATATCCGTGATCGTGACGGTCTGGCCCAGGTGGTGTTCGACCCGGACCGCGCTGAAACTTTCGCCGCCGCCGATCGTGTACGCAGCGAATACGTGGTCAAGGTCACCGGCAAGGTACGCCTGCGTCCGGCCGGTGCCGGCAACGCCAACATGGCGTCGGGCATGATCGAAGTGCTGGGCTACGAGCTGGAAGTATTGAACGAAGCGGAAACCCCGCCGTTCCCGCTCAACGAGTTCTCCGACGTCGGCGAAGAAACCCGTCTGCGTTATCGCTTCATCGACCTGCGTCGTCCGGAAATGCTCGAGAAGCTGCGCCTGCGTTCGCGCATGACCACCAGCATCCGTCGTTACCTGGACGAGAACGGCTTCCTCGATGTCGAGACGCCGATCCTGACCCGCGCTACCCCGGAAGGTGCTCGCGATTACCTGGTGCCGAGCCGTACTCACGCCGGTTCCTTCTTCGCCTTGCCGCAATCGCCGCAGCTGTTCAAGCAACTGCTGATGGTGGCTGGCTTCGATCGCTACTACCAGATCGCCAAATGCTTCCGCGACGAAGACCTGCGTGCCGACCGTCAGCCTGAGTTCACTCAGATCGACATCGAAACCAGCTTCCTCGATGAAAAAGACATCATCGGCATTACCGAAGGCATGATCCGCAACCTGTTCAAGGAAGTGCTGGATGTGGAATTCGGCGACTTCCCGCACATGACCTGGGAAGAGGCCATGCGTCGTTACGGCTCCGACAAGCCGGACCTGCGTAACCCGCTGGAACTGGTTGACGTTGCCGATCAGCTGAAAGAAGTCGACTTCAAAGTCTTCAGCGGCCCGGCCAACGACCCGAAATGCCGCGTTGCCGCCTTGCGCGTTCCTGGCGCAGCGAGCATGCCGCGCAAGCAGATCGACGACTACACCAAGTTCGTCGGCATCTACGGTGCCAAGGGCCTGGCGTACATCAAGGTCAACGAGCGCGCCAAAGGCGTTGAAGGCCTGCAATCGCCGATCGTCAAGAACATCCCTGAAGCCAACCTCAATGTGATCCTCGATCGCGTTGGCGCGGTTGACGGCGACATCGTGTTCTTTGGCGCCGACAAGGCCAAGATCGTCAGCGAAGCCCTGGGCGCGCTGCGGATCAAGGTCGGTAACGACCTGAACCTGCTGACTTGTCAGTGGGCGCCAATGTGGGTAGTCGACTTCCCGATGTTCGAAGAGAACGACGACGGCAGCTTCGCGGCCTTGCACCACCCGTTCACCGCGCCGAAGTGCACCCCGGAAGAACTGGAAGCCAACCCGGCGACCGCTCTGTCCCGTGCCTACGACATGGTCCTGAACGGCACCGAGCTGGGTGGCGGTTCGATCCGTATCCACCGCAAGGAAATGCAACAGTCGGTGTTCCGCCTGCTGGGTATCAGTGAAGCGGAACAGGAAGAAAAATTCGGCTTCCTGCTCGACGCCCTGAAATACGGCGCACCGCCGCACGGTGGCCTGGCCTTCGGTCTGGACCGTCTGGTGATGCTGATGACCGGCGCCCAGTCGATCCGTGAAGTGATCGCCTTCCCGAAAACCCAGAGCGCTGCTTGCGTCATGACTCAGGCTCCGGGTGTGGTAGATGCCAAGGCATTGCGCGAACTGCACATTCGTCTGCGCGAAACGCCTAAGGCTGAGTAAGGCTGACCAGAAGGGCGCATCTACGGATGCGCCCTTTCTTTATAGAATGGTCGAGATTTTTATTTGCTGGCTGGCGCATCATGGCGCGGCGGGCAATGTTTCAAAGAGAATTCGGAGCGAGATATGGCGGGTCATTCCAAGTGGGCGAACATCAAGCACCGCAAAGAACGTCAGGATGCCAAGAAGGGCAAGATTTTCACCAAGTGGATTCGTGAACTGACCGTTGCGGCCCGTCAGGGCGGTGGCGATCCGGGTTCCAACCCGCGTTTGCGTCTGGCGCTGGACAAGGCCCTCGGCGCGAACATGAGCCGGGACATCATCGACCGTGCGGTCGCCCGCGGTGCCGGTGCTGCCGACACCGACGACATGGTCGAGCTGACCTACGAAGGCTACGGCCCGGGTGGCGTGGCGGTGATGGTCGAGTGCATGACCGACAACCGCAACCGCACCGCCGCCGCTGTTCGTCATGCGTTCAGCAAATGCGGCGGCAACCTCGGTACGGACGGTTCGGTGGCCTATCTGTTCGAGCGCAAGGGGCAGATTTCCTTCGCTCCTGGCGTTGATGAAGATGCGCTGATGGAAGCGGCGATGGAAGCCGATGCCGATGACGTGGTGACCCACGAAGACGGCTCCATCGACGTGTTCACCTCGTTCGCCGGTTTCTATTCAGTGCGCAACGCTTTGGAGGCCGCAGGCTTCAAGGGTGATGATGCGGAAATCGTGATGCTGCCGACCACCAGTGCCGAACTCGACCTGGAAGGCGCCGAGAAGGTTCTCAAGCTGATCGACATGCTTGAAGACCTGGATGACGTGCAGAACGTCTACTCCAACGCGGACATCCCTGAATCGGTGGCCGCTCAGCTGGGTTAAGGGCGACTAAGATCGAATGTGGAAGCGAACTGTGGTTCGCTCCCACATTGTTATTCGCTGTATTGAATATCGTGCTCTTACCTAACCCGCAGGCGTTATGACTTTAATTCTTGGTATCGACCCGGGTTCGCGCATCACCGGTTATGGCGTGGTACGCGATACCGGGCGCGGTTGCGTGTACGTGGCGTCGGGCTGCATTCGCACAGGGTCCGGCGAGCTGCATGAACGCCTGCAAATCGTCTATCGTGGCGTGCGCGAAATCATCCAGACCTACGGGCCGGTGACCATGGGCATCGAAAAGGTCTTCATGGCGCGCAATGCCGACTCTGCGCTGAAACTTGGCCAGGCTCGCGGCGCGGCCATTGTTGCCGGGGCGGAAGAAAGCCTGGAAATCGCTGAGTACACGGCGACCCAAGTCAAACAGGCGGTGACCGGGACCGGCGCGGCGAATAAAGAGCAGGTGCAAATGATGGTCATGCATATGCTGAAACTGACCAGCAAGCCGCAAATCGATGCCTCGGACGCCCTGGCCATTGCCATTTGCCATGCTCACACCCGTTCCAGCCTGTTGCCCCATGGCCTGGGTACGGCACGCAGTCGTGGCGGACGCCTGCGTCTCTGATAGCATCAGCAATCATTTTTTATGGAGCGAGGGTTTTGCGCCTGTGTTGTCGGCGCAAAACCCTTGTTCTGTCAGTCGCCAGCACTGATCTGGCCAACGCTCAAGGATCTGAAACGTGATTGGACGCTTGCGCGGCACACTGGCTGAGAAACAGCCGCCGCACCTGATTCTGGATGTAAACGGTCTGGGGTATGAGCTGGAAGTGCCCATGACCACGCTTTATCGCTTGCCGTCGGTCGGTGAACCGCTGACCTTGCACACCCATTTGGTCGTACGCGAAGACGCGCAATTACTCTATGGCTTCTTCGGCAAGCGTGAGCGAGACTTTTTTCGTGAGTTGATCCGTCTCAATGGTGTGGGGCCGAAATTGGCCCTGGCCCTGATGTCGAGCCTGGAAGTTGATGAGCTGGTCCGCTGTGTACAATCCCAGGACACCTCGGCGCTGACCAAGGTGCCGGGCGTGGGCAAGAAGACTGCAGAGCGTTTGCTGGTGGAACTCAAGGATCGCTTCAAGGCCTGGGAAACCGTGCCGGCCATGTTTGCCCTGGTGCCAAACCAGCCGGGTGGGCCTGATACGACGCCGGTCGCCACCGCCGAAAATGACGCGGTCAGCGCGCTGATCTCCCTGGGCTACAAGCCGCAGGAAGCCAGCAAGGCGATTTCTGCGATCAAGGAGAAAGGTTTGAGCAGTGAAGACATGATTCGTCGTGCCCTGAAGGGAATGATCTAAGTGATTGAAGCTGATCGTCTGATTGCCGCCACACCGGGCCCTCGTGATCGCGAGGAAGTCCAGGACCGGGCGATTCGTCCTGTCAGCCTGGCCGAATACATTGGCCAGCCGACCGTTCGCGAGCAAATGGAGTTGTTCATCCAGGCCGCCCGTGGGCGCAATGAATCCCTGGACCACACGCTGATTTTCGGCCCGCCGGGCCTGGGTAAGACGACCCTGGCCAACATCATCGCCCAGGAAATGGGCGTGTCGATCAAGAGCACTTCGGGCCCGGTGCTTGAACGTCCGGGTGATCTGGCGGCGCTGTTGACCAATCTCGAGCCACACGACGTACTGTTCATCGACGAAATCCATCGGCTTTCACCGATCGTCGAAGAAGTGCTGTACCCGGCGATGGAAGATTTCCAGCTCGACATCATGATCGGCGAAGGGCCGGCCGCGCGTTCGATCAAACTTGATCTTCCGCCGTTCACCCTGGTCGGTGCGACGACGCGGGCGGGGATGCTGACCAATCCGCTGCGCGACCGTTTCGGTATCGTCCAGCGCCTGGAGTTCTACAACACCGCCGACCTGGCAACGATTGTAAGTCGTTCGGCGAATATCCTCGGCTTGCCACTGGACCCGGAAGGCGCCTTCGAAATCGCCCGTCGTGCCCGTGGTACGCCACGGATCGCCAACCGCTTACTGCGCCGGGTTCGCGATTTCGCCGAAGTTCGCGCCAAGGGCCACATCACCAAGCCGATCGCCGACCTGGCCTTGAACCTGCTGGATGTCGACGAGCGAGGCTTCGATCACCAGGATCGACGTCTGTTGTTGACCATGATCGAGAAGTTCGACGGTGGGCCGGTGGGGGTCGATAGCCTTGCCGCCGCCATCAGTGAAGAGCGCCACACTATTGAAGACGTGCTGGAGCCGTACCTGATCCAGCAGGGCTACATCATGCGTACGCCACGGGGGCGGGTGGTGACCCGGCATGCGTATCTGCACTTCGGTTTAAACATCCCGTCACGATTGGGCGAGATGCCCGTGGTAGACGAGTTCCTCGATGCCGTGGACGATTAATAACCTTTGCGCGCTGATATATTCGGGGTTTGTGTGGTCCCAGGACCGTACTTTCGCCAGAAAGCCGTGAATCAATGAAAAACAGTTGCCTGGCCGGATTGGCAACCTGAGGAGTAAGCACTAGAGTATGCGCGCGCAAAACGGGCTTGAGCCTTTCGCACTTCGTTGTCGCGTTTATTACGAGGACACCGATGCGGGCGGCATCGTGTATTACGTCAATTACCTCAAGTTTATGGAACGGGCTCGAACCGAGCGGCTCCGGGAGCTGGGCTTTGCCCAATCCCAGCTTGCAGGTGAGGACCTGTTGTTCGTCGTGCATTCCAGCGAAGCGCGTTACCACGCGCCGGCGCGACTGGACGACGAGTTGCTGGTAAGCGCTGAAGTAATCGAATTGAACCGTGTCAGCCTGCGCTTCAAACAGCAGGTCAGGCGGGCTACGGATAATGCGCTGCTCTGCGAAGGGCAGTTTCTGGTGGCCTGTGTGCGCACTAACAGTTTAAAACCCCGGGCCATTCCCGAAGCTCTACGTGCGGCCTTTGCCGACGTGAGCGGCGCGGGTACACACTCAAAGCAGGAGATAAAGCGTGGAAGCTAACGTCGTCGACCATTCCTCCATGTGGAGCCTGGTCAGCAATGCCAGTATCGTGGTGCAACTGGTAATGCTGATCCTGGTAGCCGCATCGGTGACCTCATGGATCATGATCTTTCAGCGCAGCAATCTGCTGCGCGCCGGTCGACGTGCCCTGGAGAGCTTTGAAGAGCGCTTCTGGTCCGGTATCGACCTGTCCAAACTCTACCGTCAGGCTGGCAGCAACCCTGATCCGGATTCGGGCGTAGAGCAGATCTTCCGTGCCGGTTTCAAGGAGTTCTCCCGTCTGCGCCAGCAGCCAGGCGTTGACCCGGAAGCGGTCATGGAAGGCGTGGCCCGTGCCATGCGCGTCGCCATTTCCCGCGAAGAAGAAAAGCTCGAGCAGAGCCTGCCGTTCCTCGCGACCGTCGGTTCCGTCAGCCCGTACATCGGTCTGTTCGGTACCGTCTGGGGGATCATGAACTCCTTCCGTGGCCTGGCCACTGCCCAGCAAGCGACCCTGGCCACTGTGGCCCCGGGTATTGCCGAAGCATTGATTGCTACCGCGATTGGCTTGTTCGCCGCCATCCCGGCCGTTATCGCTTACAACCGTTTTGCTGCGCGCAGTGAAACCCTGCTGGGCCGTTACTACACCTTCGCCGATGAATTCCAGGCGATCCTGCACCGCAAAGTGCACACCAGCGAAGAATAAGCAGGTAATTTCCAATGGCTTTAATCGCTCGAGCTCGCAAAAAGCGCAAGCCGGTTGCCGAGATGAACGTGGTGCCTTACATCGACGTGATGTTGGTGCTGCTGGTCATCTTCATGGTGACCGCGCCGATGCTCAATCAGGGCGTGAAAGTTGATCTGCCCAAGGTTTCCAGCGAAGCCTTGCCGCAGGACAACAACACCCAGGTCCTGACCATTTCGATCAAGGCTGACAAGACCTACTACTGGAACCTTGGCAGCGAAGTCGACACTGAAAAGCAACAGGACAAGGCCATGACCTTGCCGCAGATGACTGACGCCGTGACCAAAATCATTCGCGCCGGCACTGAAGGTGGCAAGCGTACCCAGGTGTTCATCCGCGGCGACAAGACCGTCGACTACGGTTCTGTCATGGGCGCCATGGGCGGATTGCAGAAAGCCGGGGTCGGTAATGTTGGCTTGATTACCGAGGCACCCTGATGCAGCAAATGCGAGAGCCGTCCGCCTCGGAAAGCTACTTCTGGCCTAGCGTCTGGGCGCTTGTCTTGCACGTGCTGGTTTTTGGCATGCTGTTCGTCAGTTTCGCCTTCACGCCCGAACTGCCGCCGGCCAAGCCGATTGTCCAGGCGACCCTGTATCAACTGAAATCGAAAAGTCAGGCGACCACCCAGACCAATCAGAAGATTGCGGGTGAGGCGAAGAAATCCGCCGCGCGCCAGACCGAAGTCGAACAGATGGAACAGAAAAAGATCGAGCAGGAAGCGATCAAGGCCGCGGAACAAAAGAAGGAAGACGCGGCTCAAAAAGCCGAAGAATCCAAAAAGGCCGACGAGACGAAGAAAGCGGAAGAGGCAAAAAAGGCTGATGAAGCCAAGAAAGCCGATGAAGCCAAGAAGACCGCCGAAGCTAAAAAGGCCGAAGAGAAACAATTGGCTGATATAGCCAAGAAGAAGTCTGAAGAAGAAGCCAAGAAAGCAGCTGAAGAAGAGGCCAAGAAAGCGGCCGCTGAAGAAGCGAAGAAAAAGATCGTCGAAGACGCGAAGAAGAAAGCCGCCGAAGACGCCAAGAAGAAATCTGAAGCTGAAGAGGCGAAGAAGAAAGTCGCCGAAGACGCGAAGAAGAAAGCTGCTGCCGATGCTGCGAAGAAAAAATCGCAGGAAGCGGCACGCAAATCAGCCGAAGACAAAAAGGCTCAGGCCTTGGCAGATCTGCTTTCTGACACGCCGCAGCGTCAGCAGGCCTTGGCGGATGAGCAGGGTGACGAAGTCGCCGGTAGTTTCGATGATCTGATCCGTGCTCGTGCAGCGGAAGGCTGGGCTCGTCCACCTTCGGCCCGCAAAGGCATGACGGTCGTGTTGCAAATCGGCATGTTGCCGGACGGTACGTTGACTTCGGTGAGCGTGGCCAAGTCCAGTGGCGATGGTCCGTTTGACGCTTCCGCTGTAGCGGCGGTCAAGAACATTGGACGTTTGACAGAAATGCAGGGAATGAAGCCGAGCGATTTCGCTCCGTATCGTTCATTCAAGATGACATTCACACCTGAGGATCTAGCCTTGTGAGAAACCTTCTTCGAGGAATGCTTGTCGTTATCTGCTGCCTGGCAGGGATAGCGACAGCTGATGAGAAAAACATTCTGGTCACCAGCGGCAGTGATCGGGCCACCCCGATCGCAGTCGTTCCGTTTGGCAACCAGGGCGGCAGTGTTCTGCCGGACGACATGGCCGAAATCATCGGTAACGACCTGCGCAACTCGGGTTACTACTCGCCGATTCCCAAGCAGAACATGATCAGCCAGCCAAGCCAGGCCAGCGAAATCATCTTCCGTGACTTCAAGGCGCTGGGCGCCCAGTACGTCATGGTCGGCAGCATTGCTCCAGCGGGCGGTCGCCTGCAGGTCCAATACGCACTGTTCAACGTCGCCACCGAGCAGCAAGTGCTGACCGGCAGCGTGTCGGGCAGCGTCGATCAACTGCGCGACATGTCGCACTACATCGCGGACCAGTCGTTCGAAAAACTCACCGGTATCAAAGGTGCGTTCTCGACTCGTCTGCTGTACGTGACGGCTGAGCGTTTCTCCGAAAAGAACACTCGCTACACGCTGCAACGTTCGGACTATGACGGTGCGCGCGCCGTGACCCTGCTGCAATCGCGCGAGCCGATCCTGTCGCCGCGTTTCGCACCGGACGGCAAGCGCATCGCTTATGTGTCGTTCGAGCAAAAGCGTCCGCGTATCTTCATGCAGAACATCGACACCGGTCGCCGTGAGCAGATCACCAACTTCGAAGGCCTGAATGGCGCGCCAGCATGGTCGCCGGATGGCAATCGCCTGGCATTCGTCTTGTCGAAAGATGGCAACCCGGACATCTATGTGATGAACCTGGGTTCGCGTCAGATCACCCGTGTCACCAACGGTCCTGGCATCAACACCGAACCGTTCTGGGGCAAGGATGGTTCGACCATCTACTTCACCTCGGACCGTGGCGGCAAGCCGCAGATCTATAAAACCAGTGCAGGTGGCGGCGGTGCGGAACGTGTGACCTTTATCGGTAACTACAACGCCAACCCTAAGCTTTCGGCTGACGAAAAGACCCTGGTGATGATCCATCGTCAGGAAGGTTTCACTAATTTCAAGGTGGCGGCCCAGGATTTGCAGCGCGGAAGCGTAAAAATCCTTACTGATAGCACTCTGGACGAGTCGCCTACTGTTGCGCCCAACGGCACCATGGTAATCTACGCCACCCGCCAGCAGGGCCGGGGAGTCTTGATGCTCGTGTCCATTAATGGACGCGTAAGGCTCCCGCTTCCTACCGCACAAGGCGAAGTCAGAGAACCTTCCTGGTCCCCTTACCTGAACTGACGCGGCGCTACACGTTGTACTTAACACATTGGGGTTCATTAGGAGTTTCACGATGGAAATGCTGAAGTTTGGTAAATTTGCTGCGCTGGCTCTGGCCATGGCTGTAGCTGTAGGTTGCTCGTCCAAAGGCGGCGACAATGCCGGTGAAGGCGCTGTAGATCCAAACGCTGGTTACGGCGCAAACACTGGTGCAGTTGACGGCTCCCTGAGCGAAGAAGCTGCTCTGCGCGCAATCACCACTTTCTACTTCGAATACGACAGTTCGGACCTGAAGCCAGAAGCCATGCGCGCTCTGGACGTTCACGCCAAGGACCTGAAAGCAAACGGCGCTCGCGTTGTTCTGGAAGGCAACACCGACGAACGTGGTACTCGTGAGTACAACATGGCACTGGGCGAGCGTCGTGCGAAAGCCGTTCAGCGTTACCTGGTACTGCAAGGTGTTTCCCCAGCTCAGCTGGAACTGGTTTCCTACGGCGAAGAGCGTCCAGTTGCTACCGGCAACGACGAGCAGTCCTGGGCTCAAAACCGTCGCGTCGAACTGCGTAAGTAATTCGTCATGCGAACGTGCCGTCGTGCTGTAACTGTTCTGGCTCTCAGCCTCGCACCGCTTGCGGTGTGGGCTGCGGTTCCTGTGGTCGATAATGACTCCGGCTATACCAATAGCGGGACTAATAATCCGCCTGCAGGTTACGGTACGAACGGCGCCTATGCCGGGGGAGGGGTTTCGGCCCCTGTCTCGGCACAGGGCGAGCTGTTCAACCAACTGCAATCGATGCAGGAGCAGATCTCGCGCCAACAAGGCATCATCGAAGTTCTGCAAAATGATGTAGCGCGCATGAAGCAAGAGAGCCTGGAGCGATATCAGGATCTTGATCGGCGCATAGGAACCGGCGTTGCACCAGCCGCGACTCCTGATAATTCTTCCACCGGTGGCAGTTTGAATGCCCCCGGTGCAGCAGCGGGCGCAGCCGCAGGAGCGGCAGCCGCTGCCACTTCCACACAAGCGCCTGCCGCGGGTGGCGAACCGGCTGATCCGGCGAAGGAAAAACTGTATTACGATGCAGCCTTCGACCTGATCAAAGCCAAGGACTTCGACAAGGCCAGCCAGGCTTTTGCCGCATTCCTGCGCAAGTACCCGAACAGTCAGTACGCAGGCAATGCCCAGTACTGGTTGGGTGAAGTGAATCTGGCCAAAGGCGATCTGCAAGGTGCAGGTCAGGCTTTTGCCAAGGTTTCACAGCTGTACCCCAAGCATCCAAAAGTGCCTGATTCGCTGTACAAGCTGGCTGATGTAGAGCGCCGCCTTGGTCATCCCGACAAGGTCAAAGGCATTCTGCAACAGGTTGTGTCCCAATATCCGGGCACTTCCGCCGCTCAGCTGGCCCAGCGTGATCTGCAAAAAATGTAAGGGCGGCTTGACCCGTCTTGAAGAAACCCGCGCTTGTCGCGGGTTTTTTCGTTAGAATTCACGCCCTTTTTATGAAACACGCTTTTTGGGATCTGCGCGATGGCGGGGTTCCTTGAAGTGCCTGACGGAGGCGGACAGCCTGTTTAGCTGTCATGCCCGTGGCGACTATGCAAGACACATTGAGAATCACCGAAGTTTTCTACTCGTTGCAGGGTGAAACGCGGACTGCCGGGCTGCCCACTGTTTTTGTGCGCCTGACCGGTTGCCCATTGCGTTGTCAATACTGCGACAGCGCTTATGCGTTCACTGGCGGCACCATTCGCACGCTCGACGACATCCTCGAGCAAGTGGCCGGTTTTCGTCCGCGTTACGTCTGTGTCACCGGCGGCGAGCCGCTGGCACAACCCAATGCCATCCCATTGCTCAAGCAGTTGTGTGACGCCGGTTACGAGGTCTCGCTGGAAACCAGCGGTGCCCTGGATATCTCGGCGGTCGATCCACGGGTCAGTCGCGTCGTCGACCTGAAAACCCCGGGTTCGAAAGAAGCCCACCGCAACCGCTACGAGAACATCGAACTGCTCACGCCCAACGATCAGGTGAAGTTTGTCATCTGCTCGCGGGAAGACTATGACTGGGCCGTGTCCAAGCTGATCCAGTACGGTCTGGATCAGCGTGCCGGCGAAGTCCTGTTCTCGCCAAGCCACCATGACCTCAATGCTCGGGACCTGGCTGACTGGGTGGTGGCGGACAACCTGCCTGTGCGTCTGCAATTGCAGTTGCATAAATATCTTTGGAATGACGAGCCGGGGCGCTGAAATGACTGAACAACTGAACACTGCTGAAAAACGTGCGGTCATCCTGCTGTCCGGCGGCCTCGACTCCGCGACCGTGGTGGCCATGGCTCGCGCTGAAGGCTACAGCTGCTACACCATGAGCTTCGACTACGGTCAGCGCTCTCACGCAGAATTGCACGCCGCCGAACGTGTCGCTCGCGACCTGGGTGTGATTGAACACAAGGTGATCGGTCTGAACCTGAACGGTATTGGCGGTTCGGCATTGACCGACACCAGTATCGATGTGCCGGAAGAAGCGGGCGAAGGTATTCCGGTGACTTACGTGCCGGCGCGCAACACCGTTTTCTTGTCCCTGGCGTTGGGCTGGGCTGAAGTGCTCGGGGCCCGCGACATCTTTATCGGTGTGAACGCTGTGGATTACTCCGGTTACCCGGATTGCCGTCCTGAGTTCATTGAATCTTTCGAGCGCATGGCCAATCTGGCGACCAAGGCCGGCGTCGAGGGGAATGGCTTCCGTATCCAGGCGCCATTGCAGAACCTTAGCAAGGCGCAGATCGTCCAGGCGGGCGTGAAGCTCGGTGTTGATTACGGCCTGACCGTTTCCTGCTATCAGGCCGACGATAACGGCCGTGCGTGCGGCAAATGCGACAGCTGCCGCCTGCGTGCGGAAGGCTTCGCGGCAGCCGGAATCAGTGACCCAACACCTTATTTTTGATTTATTTCAAATTAGGTGTTGAATAGTCCTTAAAAATCAGTATTATACGCGCCACCACACAGCGGGTCGTTAGCTCAGTTGGTAGAGCAGTTGGCTTTTAACCAATTGGTCGTAGGTTCGAATCCCACACGACCCACCATTTTTGTAGCAGTTTTAAAAGTCTGGAAGGCCCACGCAAGTGAGGATTTCCGGATTTTTTTTTGCCTGCGATTTAAGATCGCCCAGGTTCTGGGTTGCACCGCGTGACGCAGGTCAGAATCATCTTTTGCATCCTCGGGATATTCTGTAGCCTTGCGCAGCTTCAACGTTGTCCGTGCCTGATGATACTCACTTTCCCGGCGGTACCCTGAAGGGTCCGGAGCCGGGTGTATACTCGACTTTCGCGCGAAAGCGCCTGCAGGTCTTGCGAACATGACGCAGATTTCCGAACGCCTTCTGGTTCAAGCCCACCTCGACGCCAAGCAGCCCAAGCCGCTGACTGCCGAGGAGGAGGCCTATTACCGTGCTGCCATCGCTGCCGAGCTCAAGGCTCAGGATGCGGTGCTGGTTGCTCACTTCTATTGCGATCCGGTCATTCAGGCCCTGGCCGAAGAAACCGGCGGCTGTGTCTCCGACTCACTGGAGATGGCCCGCTTCGGCAACGCTCACCCGGCCAAGACCGTGGTGGTCGCCGGTGTGAAATTCATGGGCGAGACCGCCAAAATCCTCAACCCGGAAAAGCGCATCCTGATGCCAACCCTGGAAGCGACCTGCTCGCTGGACCTGGGTTGCCCGGTGGACGAGTTCTCGGCGTTCTGCGATCAGCACCCGGAACGTACGGTGGTGGTGTATGCCAACACGTCGGCGGCGGTCAAAGCCCGGGCGGATTGGGTGGTGACTTCAAGCTGCGCGCTGGAGATCGTCGAAAGCCTGATGGATAACGGCGAAACCATCATCTGGGGCCCGGACAAGCATTTGGGCACCTACATCCAGCGCCAGACCGGCGCGGACATGCTGCTATGGGACGGTGCCTGCATCGTTCACGAAGAGTTCAAGTCCAAGCAGCTCGAAGACATGAAGGCGCTGTACCCGGACGCAGCGATTCTGGTGCACCCGGAGTCGCCGACGTCGGTGATCGAGCTGGCGGATGCCGTCGGCTCTACCAGTCAATTGATTGCTGCGGCGCAGAGCCTGCCAAACAAGACCTTTATCGTCGCCACTGATCGCGGCATCTTCTACAAGATGCAGCAGCTGTGCCCGGACAAGGTCTTCATTGAAGCGCCAACGGCCGGTAACGGCGCAGCGTGCCGTAGTTGCGCACATTGCCCGTGGATGGCGATGAATACCCTTGAGCGAACGCTCAAGAGCTTGAAGGAAGGGACGAATGAGATCTTTGTCGATCCGGCGCTGATTCCACAAGCGATTCGTCCGTTGAAGCGGATGCTCGACTTTACACAGGCCGCGCGGATGAAACTGGCCGGCAACGCCTGAGATCTGTCAGTTAAGCCGCAAAAACTGTGGGAGCGAGCCTGCTCGCGATAGCGTTCTGTCGTCACATCCATGTTGACTGATACGCCTCTATCGCGAGCAGGCTCGCTCCCACATTGGTTTGTGTATGGCTGGATTACTTGGTCTTCTTTGGAATCCGCACGAGCTGGGTGTTGGAGTAGATGTCATGCCAGCTGCGTTTCTGTTTGTCGAACAGCGACCAGAAGAAGCCCAGCCCGACGCACAGCAAAGACGCGATCGACACCACAAAGCGCAGCAATGCCTGCCACAGGCTGATGGATGAGCCGTCGGCGTTTTGTACGCGGATGCACCAGACCTGCATGCCCAGGGTCTGACCGGACCAGGTCCAGAACTTGGCGAAGAAACCGAACAACACAAACAGCAGCACCGTTGACAGCAATGGATCACCGTCCAGCGCGCCGGCTTCGGTCAAGGTGCGCATTTTGTCTTCGCCGATGATCGCCATCTGAATCATCTTGTAAATGCCGCTGGTGACGATCAGCAGGGCGGTACACAACAAGAAGTCATAGAACATCGCTGCCAGGCGACGACCCAAGGGGGCGGCAGGAAAGTCGCCCTGGGGTTTGAGAAGATGTTTCGACATGGCAGCCTCTGGACGGAAAAAAGAAGCCATTTTACGTATTTACGCGCACAAAAAAGCCCCTGATGTCAGCATCAGGGGCTTTTTCGTTACAGAAGATCAGGCTTCTGCTTGTACTTCGTCAGCCTGCATGCCTTTTTGGCCTTGCACAGCAACGAAAGTCACTTTCTGGCCTTCTTTCAGGCTCTTGAAGCCGTTGCCCTGAATAGCGCGGAAATGCACGAACAGATCCGGACCGCTTTCTGGAGTGATAAAACCAAAACCTTTCTCGTCGTTAAACCACTTGACGGTACCGCTCTGACGTTGGGACATTTCTTATTTCCTTTGACGCAAAAATTAATGACAGCCTCTTTCTTGTGAAAGAGTACTGGGGCTGGTTGCAGGAGAGTAAGAAGACGTCGAACGGGATGTAGCTAACTTGTAGGCTACTGCCCAGGTCACGATTCCAAGCGACCCATGCAAACACAGTGAACAAACTCTACGCCAACTATGGGAGAAAAAACAAGCCCTGTGAAAGGCCCGGTTTTGCTCGCGTTGATGCCGTTCAGCGGCAACTAGCGTTAGCTTATGTGATAGAGGTGTTCAATTGTTTTCGATCGTTATAAGCCAAGTTCGTAATCGAAGGTGTGCACTGTTTTATGGCGGTTGCGTTACACATTAGTGCGCTGTTAACGCAACCGCGTTACTTATAGAAACAGTCAATCAGCCGCGGTAGTAGCGTTGTGGAACAAATGGCATTTTGCTTACAAGCAAAGGCACCTTTTTCCCACGAACAATCGCCCATACCGGCGTATCGAGAGCAGTGTAAGCACTGTCGACGTAACCCATCGCCAAAGGGCCGCCCAAGGTCGGACCGAAGCCGCCACTGCAAACCGCGCCAATGATGTCGCCTGCTTCATTGACGATCTCCGCTCCTTCGCGCACCGGCGTGCGTTCCTGGGGCAACAGGCCAACGCGTTTGCGGCTGACACCGGCTTGTTGTTGTCCAAACACGGTTTCTGCGCCAGGGAAGCCGCCGGCACGTGCGCCATCAGCGCGACGAGGCTTGGAGATCGCCCACAGCAGGCTTGCTTCGATCGGGGTGGTCTCGGTGTTCATGTCGTGGCCGTAGAGGCACAGGCCGGCTTCCAGGCGCAGGGAGTCGCGAGCGCCAAGGCCGATGGCCGCCACTTCAGGTTCAGCCAGCAGGGCGCGAGCCAGGGCTTCGGCGTTGGCAGCCGGCACGGAGATTTCGTAACCGTCTTCACCGGTGTAGCCCGAACGGCTGACAAAGCAGTCCACGCCCAGCAGTTTCACGCGGGTGAACTGCATGAAGGTCATCTTTGCCACTTCAGGCGCCAGGCGTGCGAGCACGGTGACGGCGGCCGGACCTTGCAGCGCCAGCAGGGCGCGTTCTTCGAACAGCGGCTCGATGGTGCACTGGTCGCCGATGTGCTTGCGCAGGTGCGCCAGGTCTTGATCCTTGCAGGCGGCGTTGACCACCAGGAACAGCTCGTCGTTACCCAGGTTGGCGACCATCAGGTCGTCGAGGATGCCGCCGGTCGCGTTGGTGAACATCGCGTAACGCTGCATGCCCACCGGCAGGTCGATGATGTCCACCGGCACCAGGCTTTCCAGCGCCTTGGCGGCATTCGCGCCGGTCAGGCGGATCTGGCCCATGTGCGAGACATCGAACAGCCCGGCCTGATCACGGGTGTGCTGGTGTTCTTTCATCACGCCGAGCGGGTATTGCACCGGCATGTCGTAGCCGGCAAACGGCACCATGCGGGCGCCGAGTTCGATGTGCAGTGCGTGCAGCGGGGTTTTCGACAGTTGTTCGGTGGACATATCCAGCTCCTGAAAAAGTGTGCAGATGCGCCTGAGCATCAGCACTCGATAATGTTGACCGCCAAACCGCCACGGGCGGTTTCCTTGTATTTGCTTTTCATGTCGGCGCCGGTCTGGCGCATGGTGCGGATGACCTTGTCGAGGGAGACGAAGTGCTGACCGTCGCCGCGCAGGGCCATGCGCACCGCATTGATGGCTTTGACCGAGCCCATGGCGTTGCGCTCGATGCAAGGCACTTGCACCAGCCCGCCAATCGGGTCGCAGGTCAGGCCGAGGTTGTGTTCCATGCCGATTTCGGCGGCGTTTTCCACTTGTTGCACGGTGCCGCCGAGGACTTCACACAGGGCGCCAGCGGCCATGGAACAGGCCACGCCGACTTCGCCCTGGCAGCCGACTTCGGCGCCGGAGATCGAGGCGTTTTCTTTATAGAGAATGCCAATCGCGGCCGCGGTCAGCAGAAAACGCACGACGCCGTCTTCGTTGGCGCCGGGGATGAAGCGCATGTAGTAGTGCAAAACAGCCGGGACGATCCCAGCCGCGCCGTTAGTCGGCGCCGTCACCACGCGTCCGCCGTTGGCGTTTTCTTCGTTGACCGCCAGTGCGTAGAGGTTGACCCAGTCCAGCACCGACAGCGGATCGCGCAGGGACGATTCCGGGTTCTTGCACAGTTGCCGATGCAGGGCTGCCGCTCGACGTTTGACCTTCAAGCCACCCGGCAGGATGCCCTCGTTACGACAACCGGCGTCGACGCAGTCCTGCATCACTTGCCAGATTTTCAGCAGGCCGGCGCGGGTTTCCGCTTCCGGGCGCCAGGCGCTTTCGTTGGTCAGCATCACCTGGCTGATCGACAGACCATAGGTGGTGCAGTGACCGAGCAGGTCCTTGGCGCTTTTAAACGGGAAGGTCAGTGGCGTGGCGTCTTCGACGATACGGTCGGCACCAGCAGCGTCTTCATCGACGACAAAACCGCCGCCGACCGAGTAGTACTCGCGGCTACGGATTTGTATCCCCGCGGCATCGAAAGCGCGAAAAATCATGCCGTTGGGGTGATAGGCCAACGGTTTGCGGATCATCGCCAGGTGTTCTTTCTCATTGAACGCAATGCTGTGTTCGCCGAGGAGGTTCAAGCGACCATTGCCGCGAATCTCTTGCAGACGGGCGGCGACGGTTTCGGTGTTCACGGTGTCCGGGTGTTCGCCTTCCAGGCCCAGCAACACAGCCTTGTCGCTGCCGTGGCCTTTGCCGGTGGCGCCGAGTGATCCGTAGAGCTCGACTTTGACGCAGGTGGTCGCGGCCAGCAGCCCTTCACGGCGCAAACCTTCGGCGAAGCGCGCAGCAGCACGCATCGGGCCGACGGTGTGGGAGCTGGAGGGGCCGATGCCAATCTTGAACAGGTCGAACACGCTTAAAGACATGAGTTGTTCTCCGGTTTCTTGTTATAGGAATGGCGGGCTTGAGGCCTGGTACAAATCCCCTGTGGGAGCGGGCTTGCTCGCGAAAGCGGTGGGTCAGGCAATGTTGAGTGACTGATCCACCGCTTTCGCGAGCAAGCCCGCTCCCACAGGGGGGATGCGGTGTTCTTGAAAGTGAGGGCAGGCGAACCCGCCCCACACTGTTTTAAGCGTAGCTTTCGATCGACGGGCAGGCGCAGATCAGGTTGCGGTCGCCGAACACGTTGTCGACGCGACCGACCGGTGGCCAGTACTTGCCTTCGATCAGCGACGCAACCGGGTACACCGCTTGCTCGCGGCTGTACGGATGCGTCCAGTCACCAACGATTTCCGCGGCGGTGTGCGGGGCGTTTTTCAGTGGGTTGTCGTCCTTGTCCAGGGTGCCGTTTTCCACCGCGCGAATTTCTTCGCGGATGCGGATCATGGCGTCGCAGAAGCGGTCCAGTTCTTCCTTGGATTCGCTTTCGGTCGGCTCGATCATCAGCGTGCCGGCGACCGGGAACGACATGGTCGGGGCGTGGAAACCGAAGTCGATCAGGCGCTTGGCGACGTCATCGACGCTGATGCCGCTGCTGTCTTTCAGCGGACGCAGGTCGAGGATGCACTCGTGGGCCACCAGGCCGTTGCTGCCGGTGTACAGCACCGGGTAATGCTCTTCGAGGCGACGGGAAATGTAGTTGGCATTGAGGATCGCCAATTGCGACGCACGCTTGAGCCCGGCACCGCCCATCATCCGAATGTACATCCAGGTGATCGGCAAAATGCTCGCGCTGCCGAACGGTGCGGCGCAGACCGCGCCTTCCTTGCGTTCCATAGTGCCGTGACCCGGCAGGAACGGCGTCAGGTGCGACTTGACGCCAATCGGACCAACGCCCGGGCCGCCACCGCCGTGCGGAATGCAGAAGGTTTTGTGCAGGTTCAGGTGCGACACGTCGCCGCCGAACTTGCCCGGCGCGCAGAGGCCGACCATCGCGTTCATGTTGGCGCCGTCGATGTACACCTGGCCGCCGTGGTCGTGAATGATGCCGCAGATTTCGCGGATGCCTTCTTCGAACACGCCGTGGGTCGACGGGTAGGTGATCATCAGCGCGGCGAGGTGTTCGCGGTGCTCGATGGCCTTGGCGCGCAGGTCTTCGATGTCGACGTTGCCGCGGGCATCGCAGGCGGTGACGACCACGCGCATGCCGGCCATGTTGGCGGTGGCCGGGTTGGTGCCGTGGGCCGAGGACGGGATCAGGCAGATGTCGCGGCGGTCTTCGCCACGGCTCTGGTGATAGGCGCGGATCGCCAAGAGGCCGGCGTATTCACCCTGGGAACCGGCGTTCGGTTGCAGCGAGATCGCGTCGTAACCGGTGGCGGCGCAAAGCATCGCTTCCAGTTCGTCGGTCAGTTGCTGGTAGCCGGCGCTTTGCGCGGCCGGGGCGAACGGGTGCAGGGCGCCGAATTCGGCCCAGGTCACCGGGATCATTTCGCTGGCGGCGTTGAGTTTCATGGTGCAAGAACCCAGCGGGATCATGGTGCGATCCAGTGCCAGGTCCTTGTCGGCGAGCTTGCGCAGGTAGCGCATCAGCTCGGTTTCCGAGTGGTAGCGGTTGAATACCGGGTGGCTGAGGATTGGCGACTGGCGCAGGAGCGCGGCCGGGATTGTGCTTTGTACGGAAGCGGCGAGGGCGGCGAAGTCCGGCAGGGTTTGGCCGTCAGCCAGCAGGGCCCACAGCGTTTCCACATCGGCTTGCGACGTGGTTTCGTCGAGGGACAGGCCCAGACGCTCGGCATCGACCACGCGCAGGTTGATCTGCTGGGCACGCGCCTTTTCGTGCAACGCGGCGGTGTTGGCGCCGGTTTTAATCGTCAGGGTGTCGAAGAAGCTGGTTTGCTCGACGTTCAGACCCAATGCGCTCAAGCCTTTAGCCAGAATCGCGGTCAGGTGATGTACGCGGTTGGCAATCTGGGTCAGGCCTTTCGGGCCGTGGTACACGGCGTACATGCTGGCGATGTTGGCCAGCAAGACTTGCGCGGTGCAGATGTTGCTGGTGGCCTTCTCGCGGCGGATGTGTTGCTCGCGAGTCTGCATCGCCAGGCGCAGGGCCGGCTTGCCGAAACGGTCCACGGACACACCGACCAGACGACCCGGCATGTCGCGCTTGAACGCATCCTTGGTGGAGAAGTACGCCGCGTGCGGGCCACCGAAGCCCAGCGGCACGCCGAAGCGTTGCGCGCTGCCGATGGCCACGTCGGCACTGAATTCACCCGGTGGGGTCAGCACGGTCAGGGCCAGCAGGTCGGCGGCGACCGCCACCAAGGCGTTGGCGGCGTGGAAGCGCTCGGTCAGTTCGCGGTAATCGAAGACATCGCCGTTGCTCGCCGGGTATTGCAGCAGGGCGCCGAAGAATGGCGTCACGTCTGTCAGTTCAAGTTCATCGCCGACCACCACGTCGATGCCCAACGGCTCGGCGCGGGTGCGCAGCACGTCAAGGGTTTGCGGGTGGCAATGCACGGAGGCGAAGAAGGCGTGGCTGCCCTTGTTCTTGCTCAGGCGTTTGCAGAAGGTCATCGCTTCGGCGGCGGCGGTGGCTTCATCCAGCAGCGAGGCGTTGGCGATCGGCAGGCCGGTGAGGTCGCTGATCAGGGTCTGGAAGTTCAGCAGCGCTTCGAGACGGCCCTGGGAAATTTCCGGCTGGTACGGGGTGTAGGCGGTGTACCAGGCCGGGTTTTCCAGCAGGTTGCGCAGGATCGGCGACGGTGTGTGAGTGCCGTAGTAGCCCTGGCCGATAAAGGTCTTGAACAGCTGGTTTTTGCCGGCGATGGACTTGATCAAGGCCAGGGCATCAGCTTCGCTCAGGCCGTCTTCGAGGCCGAGGACGCTGGTGCCCTTGATGCTGTCGGGGATGACGCTGGCGCTCAGGGCTTCCAGGGAGTCGAAGCCGAGGCTGTTGAGCATGGCTTGCTCGTCACCGGCGCGCGGACCGATGTGGCGGGCAATGAATTCGTTGGCGGTGGTCAGGCTTACTTGAGTCATGTCAGCGCTCCTCAGGCTTCGGCGTTGGCTTTGATCAGACGGTCGTAAGCGTCTTGATCCAGCAGTTTGGCGACAGCCGATGCATCGGTAGGCTGGAAGCGGAAGAACCAGCCTTCGCCCAGCGGATCTTCGTTGACCAGTTCAGGGCTGCTGTCCAGCGCCGGGTTCACTTCCAGCACTTCACCGTCCAGTGGCATGTACACGCCGCTGGCAGCTTTTACCGATTCCACGGTGGCGGCTTCAGCGCCTTTGTCGTAGGACTGCAGCTCAGGCAGTTGTACGAAAACCACGTCGCCCAAGGCGTTCTGTGCGAAAGCGGTGATGCCGACTGTGACGGTGCCGTCAGCTTCGGTACGCAGCCATTCGTGATCTTCAGTAAAACGGAACTCGCTCATGGAAACTCCTAAGGGGGCCAGACTCGTCTGGTGGACGCGATTGAATACTCGGCAATGCCGTACTTTATGGATGGTTACTAAGCAAAAACGCGGCCAATGTTTTTTTATTGTTATAAATCAATAGCTTAGATGTTGTAATGGGGCGCAGGGAATTATTGACTGTAGCGAATTCGCTACAGCCAGTAGCAAAGAAAAAAGCTTAAGTGGATCAAAGCCTTGCACAGCGGTGATTGGGAGAGGGTGTAGCGATATCGTTCCGCTGTAGCGCTTTCAGTACAGATATAGGTCGCTTTTGGGTTGAGTAAATGATCGTTCCCACGCTCCGCGTGGGAATGCAGCCCGTGACGCTCCGCGTCACTGGACGCGGAGCGTCCCTAGAGGCATTCCCACGCGGAGCGTGGGAACGATCAACCGAGTAGAACCTATGGCTTATTGGGAATGCCGTACTTGCGCAATCGATGGGCGATGGCGGTGTGGGAGGTTTGCAAGCGACTGGCCAGTTGGCGGGTCGAGGGGTAGCTGACGTAGAGTTTTTCCAGCAGGGTCTTCTCGAACTCTTCCATCGCCTGTTCGAGGCTGTCGACGTCGCTGTCGCTCTGACGCGCCACGGAGGTGCCGGCGATATCGAGGTCGCCAATGTCGACCAGGCTGCTTTCGCAAATCGCAGCAGCGCGGAAGATCACGTTCTGCAATTGCCGCACGTTGCCCGGCCAGCGATTGCCCAGCAGTGCCGGATAGGTGCCGGGCGCCAGGCGACAGACCGGGCGCTGGATCTGCGCGCAGGCCTGCTGCATGAAGTAGCGGGCCAGCAGCAGGATGTCCTGACCGCGTTCGCGCAGGGGCGGGACTTCGACGTTCAGGACATTGAGGCGATAGAACAGGTCTTCACGGAACGAACCTTCACTGACCATTTTTTCCAGGTTGCGGTGCGTGGCGCTGAGGATCCGCACATTGACCTTGACCTCACGATCCCCGCCCACCCGGCGGAAGCTGCCGTCGTTCAAGAAGCGCAGCAACTTGGCCTGCAAGTACGGCGACATCTCGCCGATCTCATCGAGAAACACCGTGCCCTGGTTGGCCAGTTCCATCAGCCCCGGTTTGCCGCCCCTTTGTGCGCCCGTGAAGGCGCCGGGGGCGTAGCCGAACAGTTCGCTTTCGGCGAGGTTCTCCGGCAAAGCCGCGCAGTTCAGCGCCAAAAATGGTGAACCGTACCGAGCACTGATGGCGTGGCAGGCACGCGCCACCAGTTCTTTGCCGGTGCCGGTTTCGCCCTGGATCAGCAACGGCGCATCGAGCGCCGCAACGCGCTGGGCGCGGGCCTTGAGGGTGCGAATCGCCGGAGATTCTCCGAGCAGTGCATCGAACCCTTCGGCGTGGTCGTGATGCAACGCCGACAGGCGTTCGCCGATACGGTTGGGTTGATACAAGGTCAGCAGGGCGCCGGCGTCGGTAATCGGTGTGGCGTCCAGCAGTAACGTCTGGCCGTTGACGGTGACTTCCCGCAGCGGCAGGCGGAAACCGTTTTCCAGCAGGGCTTCGAGCAGTGCCGGGTCGGCGAACAGGTCGGCGATGCTTTCGCCGTCAGGCTCGCGACCGTACAACGCAATCAGTGCCGGGTTGGCCAGCAGCACCTTGCCGGCACTGTCCAGCGCCAGGACCGGGTCGGTCATGGCCGCGAGCAGCGCATCAAGCTGCAGGTGCCGACGCTGACCGGGAAGAATGTCAACCACCGTCACCGCTTGCACGCCGCGCACGCTGAACAACGCATCGCGCAGTTCTTCGAGAACTTCCGGGCTCAGGGTCGGGGCGTCGATGTAGACGTTGGGCGGGACCATTTCCACCGCATCCAGATTGAGATTGCGCCCACCCAGCAGGGCCAGGACTTCCTGGGTAATGCCGACGCGGTCGATGAAGCTGACGTGGATACGCATGGGGCGTTTTTGGGTTCTGGAGTGCGGAGGGTGGCAAGTATGCCTTGGGGCGGGCCAATGGTGAAATCCTGCGCGGGAGTTCTAATTGATCGTTACCACGCTCCTGCGCGGGAATGCATCCCCTGACGCTTCGCGTCAGTGTGGACGCGGAGCGTCCATGGCGGCATTACCATGCAGGAGCGTGGGAACGATCAGTCCGGCAGTCACCACCACTGCGCGCGATGGGAGCCCAACTCCGAAGCCGCCAGTGTCCACTGCAACGGCGTCCCCGTAATCTTCAGCGGTACATGAAGTCGATGCGCCGGGCCCCAAGGCGTCTGCTCAATCACCAGCCCTTGATCGTTGTCATCCTCCGCCCGCAACGGCTCATCTGTTCCCGCGCCGTTTTCAATCAGCAACTTCGCGGTACGCGCCAACGATAAGCGCGCCGAGCCACTGCGCCCCAATAATCGAATCGCAGCGGCCGCCATCAAATAGCCGGTGGCGTGATCGAGCGCTTGCAAGGGCAATGGCGTCGGTTTGTCCGCGCGTTTCCACTGCATGCCGGCGTCGGCAATTCCGCTGCTCATTTGTACCAGGCTGTCGAAGCCACGGCGGTTCTGCCACGGGCCGCTCCAGCCGTAGGCATTGAGGCTGACGTCGATCAGTCCGGGCGCCAGTTTCTGGCGTTCGGCGGCGCCGTAACCCAGGCGTTCCAGTGCGTCGGCGCGGTAGCCGTGGAGCAGAATGTCGGCGTCCTTGAGCAGGCTTTCGAACACCGCGCGATCAGCCTTGTCGTGCAGGTCCAGGCGCGCACAGCGTTTGCCCATGGTGACTTCCGGCACCACGCCCGGTTCGTTCCAGTTCGGTGGGTCGATGCGCAAAACGTCGGCGCCGAGGCCGGCCAGGAAACGGCTGGCGATCGGGCCGGCAAGCACTCGAGTCAAATCCAGCACCTTGATCCCGGCAAGCGGTTGCGCCACCGAACCTTGCCACGGTTTCGCGTTCTGGCGGCTTTTGTCAGCCAACTGAATCAGCGGCTCGGCGTTCACCGCCTGACCTTGGGGATGCGCTTGCCATTGCGCCCAGCTACGCATCTCGGCGGCGCAGCCACCGGCATCGACTACGGCCTGCTCCAGATCGCTTTTGGCCCATTGAGCAACCTTGCTCGCCATCGCTGCACGGTCGGCACAGGCACCGAGCACTTTTTCGGCTGCGGCGCGGTGATGAGGCGCGTTGGTGTGCAGGCGGATCCAGCCGTCTTTGGCTGCGTAGTCACCGGCGACGGGGTCCCAGAGTGGCGGGACGCTCCAGCCTATCGGGCGGATCGAGGTGGCGAACCAGAAAGAGGCGAGGCGGCGGTCGACCTCAAGGGAGGGTAGGCGACCGGTTTGTTGCTGCAGCCATTCGCTGACAGCCTGACCGGCAGCGGCAATGCTGGCGCTCGCCAGGTCGGTGACGGCAAACGCCGAGGGCAGGGCGCCGCTCGAGGTGAACTTGACCTGGGTGTGAGGCAAGCCGAGTGCGGCTTGAATGGACGTGAGTAAACCAGTCATCGAAGGCCCTCCGGGAGAGGGCCTGATCATAGATCAAAAAATTGCCAGACCGGATGAAATCCCCTTGTGGGAGCGGGCTTGCTCGCGAAGGCGGTGGGTCAGCAACATTGATATTGACTGACACTACGCTTTCGCGAGCAAGCCCGCTCCCACAGGGGATTTTCTGCGGTCATGGAAGTTGGGTTACACCCGAAACTGATCCATCAATTTCATCTGGTGCGAGGTCAGCGAGTTGAGGTGGCTACTGATCTGCGCCGATTCGGTGGCCTGACTGGTCAGGGTTTCGGTGACGGTGCGGATTGCCGAGACGTTGCGGTTGACCTCTTCGGCCACCGCGCTTTGTTGTTCGGCGGCGCTGGCGATTTGCAGGTTCATGTCGCTGATGACCGTCACTGCGTCGCTGATTTTGCTCAAGGCCTGCACCGCTTGCTGGATCTGCCCGGCGTTGCTGTGAGCCTGGGTCTGGCTCGAATGCATCGTGGCCACCACGCCGCGAGTGCCGGTCTGGATGCGCTCGATCACGATGCGGATTTCTTCCACCGAATCCTGGGTGCGTTTGGCCAGGTTGCGCACTTCATCGGCGACCACCGCAAACCCGCGACCGCTTTCGCCGGCACGCGCCGCTTCAATCGCCGCGTTGAGTGCGAGCAGGTTGGTTTGCTCGGCGATGCTGCGGATCACCTCCAGCACCGAGCCGATCTGCTCGCTGTTGACCGCCAACGCTTCGACTTCGGTCACGGCCTTGCTGACTTCGTCGGCCAGTTGATTGATGTCGCGGGTGCTGCGTTCGATGATCTGCATGCCGTCGCGGGCCGACTGGTCGGCACCCTTGGCCGCGTTAGCCGCGTTCGAGGCACTGTTGGCGACATCGTGGGCGGTGGCACTCATTTCGTTGGACGCGGTGGCGACCTGGTCGATTTCGCGGAACTGCACTTGCATGCCTTCGCTGGTCTGACGGGCGATTTCCGAAGACTGGTCGGCGGTGCCACGCGCATCGGTGATGCTTTGTTTGATCTGCGCGATGGTCGGTTGCAGCTTGTCGAGGAAGCGGTTGAACCAGCTCACCAGTTCGCCGAGTTCGTCTTTCTTGCTGTAGTGCAGACGCTGCGTCAGGTCGCCGTCGCCGCTGGCAATCGCCTTGAGCATCTCGGCCACGCTGTTGATCGGCCGGGTCACGCCGGACGCCGTGAGCCAGATCAGCAACAACCCGACCAGGCCGGCAATCACTGCCACCAAAACGGCTTTGATCGTGCCGCTTTGCTGGGCGTCATCGAGTACGGTTTGCAACTTGACCGAGTCGGCCAGCAGCACTTGTTTTGGCAGGTCGATCACCACGCCCCAGGCTTTGGAATCGGCAATCGGACTGACCGGGTACACCGCGCGGATCAGGTCGCCCTGTTCGAGAATCTTCGGTGTGCCGGCGCTGAGCAATTGCAGGACGTCCTTGCCGTCTGCGCCCAGGGTGTCGCCGATGCTTTTGCCGACCTTGCTGGCGTCCACGCTGTAACCGGCGAGTACGCCGCTGCCGGAGACGATCAGCATGTGCCCGGCGCTGTTGAACAGATCGCGTTGGGAATCGACAGCCGCCGCTTGCAGCGCGTCGAGGGCGATGTCCACACCAACCACGCCGATGGACTTGCCCTCCACCAGCAGCGGTACGGAAATGGTGGTCATCAGCATTTCCTTGCCGGCGACGGTATCAGCATACGGGTCGAGCAGGCAGGTGCGTTTGCTGTCGCGAGGGCAGGTGTACCAGCTGTTGTAGGGCGTGCCGCTGAGGCTCAAGGTGGTTTTGGTCATGTCGTCTTCGACCATGATCGTGTTGATCCCGACACCGCCGGCACGGCTCCAGTAGCTGGCAAAACGACCGGCTTCGTTGGATTGGCGAGCGGCATCGTTGGCGAATTCGCTGTCCTTGCCGTCGAGGCCATTGGGTTCGAATGCCAGCCAGATGCCGAGCACTTTGCTGTTGCGTTCGAAGGCGGTTTTCAGGCTCTGATTCAACTCTTCACGCAGGGCACCGGCGTCAAGGGAGCGCGTGCTCGCCATGTTGCGCAGGTCCTTGATCTGATCGGCCAGGGCGGTCACCACCAGCAGGCTTTCACCGAAGGTCTTCTGCACCCGCACCGCTTGCTCGGCGGCCTTGGCCTGGAGCAGGTTCTGCACGCTGGCGGTGAGCATCTTGCTGCTGGAGGCGCTGACCAGTTCATCGTTCTGATCGGTCTGGTAGATGTTCATGCCGACGATCAGGACGACCACGCCCAGCAGGCACAGACCGGACAGCAGGACGATTTTCAGGCGGATGGACAGAGAGTCGAACATAGGACGAGCTCGCGAATGGATGAGGTGTTGGCTGTGAGTCGGGGTCGACCCAATTCGCCAAGTCCATTCAGCGCCATTTAATGCTCATCGGCGTGGGCAGAGGTTGCATGAACGCTAAGCCGACGAACGGTAGCAGGTGAACGTTTGCGCAGGAAAAAGCCCTGAAAAGCGCAGGAATTCAGGAAATTGTCGGCAATGATTCCGGCCGCGACCAGATCCACAGATTGCCCAGGCTCATGCCGGCAATCGCCAGAAAGATCGGCCAGCCAGGTTCGAGCATCACCAGCATCAACCCGGCGCACAGCAGCATGCTCACGGTGGCACTGACCTTGGCGCGGCGGGCGATGATTTTGCCGTTGCGCCAGTTGCGCAGGATGGAACCGAACAGCCGATGGTTTTCCAGCCAGGCACTCAGGCGCGGCGAACTTTTGGTCGCGGCCCAGGCGGCCAGCAGGATGAACTCGGTGGTCGGCAGGCCGGGTACGACGATGGCGATCAGGCCGATGGCCAGGCTGATGTAGGCGAGCAGGCCAAAGAGGATTCGGGCGAGTTTTGAGGAGGAAAGGTGAGGCATTGGACTCAAGTTGCGCGACTAAAGCTTGATCGGGATCGTGCAGGCACACTCGGTCCCTTGTAGGAGTGAGTGTGCTCGCGATAGCGGTGGGTTAGGCGGCAATGATGTCGACTGACACTCCGTCATCGCGAGCAGGCTCACTCCTACAGAGGGGATGTGTTTCTTCAGGCGAGTTCTGGGGTGTAGGCCTGCTCGAGCAACACCGTGAAGCGGTTGAACGCGTCGATTGCGCCTTTATCCAGCTCGGCTTCCTCTTGTGCGCTGAGTTCCAGCCCGTCGAGGGTTTTGACGAAGCTCTTCCAGCCTTCAGCACGACCACCGGCCGGTTCACCGAGATGGCGAGCGCCAAAGGTTTCGCTCAAGCCGAGACCCACCGCACGCTTGATCAGGAACGCCGCGCCAAGTTTCGAACCTTCCGACACGAACAGCCAACCCAGCGCCTCGGCTTTGGCTGGATTCTTCACCGCCCCGGCGACGGGGGCCGGCACTTCGGTTTCCAGATCGGCCAGGTCAGCCTTGGCCGCGTCAGCACGGCAGCGGGCAGGCAGGTCCGGGACGATGGCGGTCAATTCGGCATCGTTGTACAGCGACACCAGTTCCGACTGAAACAAATACTGAGCCACCACGAAACGGGCGAAGTTGGCCTGGGTTTCGAACGGTGCGTGGGCTTTGACCAAGGCATCAAGCTTGGTATGAGGTTTGTTTGTGATCTGGTTCAAACGTTGCGAACGCAGAGCAGGGCGTTGAGCAGTGTCCTGAGTGGTCATGAGAAGTCCTTGAGAAAAGAGGCGCTTGGTAACGAGACGAACAACAAGGTGCGTGACAGTAAAAAAACCTCACTGCGCCACTTCTGTGAAAGCGGCGAAGTGAGGGGGCAGGGTCAGATATCCCAGACCAGATTGACCGCGAAGTTGCGACCCGGTTGGGTCAGGCGATCCAGGTTGGCCGGGCTCAGCACTGCCGCTTCGCCGACGCTGTCGTAACCGCGCACGTCATCCCACAGCCAGTACTTTTTGTCGGTCAGGTTGTAGACGCCAGCGCTGACGGTGACATCGTCGGTGACTTTGTAGAAACCGGTCAGATCGAGCACGCCGAAACCCGGCGACTTGAACTGGCTGCTCACACCGTCCGGCGACTTGAAGTTGCTGTCATCGACGCGATCCTTCTTCTTCACCAGTGTCCAGCTGAGCAAACCGCCATAGTTGTCCTGGTCGTAACCTAGACCGAACACACCGGTCAGCGGGTTGACGCTGTTGATCGGCTCGCCGGTGTCGTTGTTGCGGCCGTAGGCGTAGGCCACCGAGCCCTGGGTGTAGAGACCTTGCGGTGCGCCGAGCGCGTCGAGGTTCAGGCGGCCCTTGATCTCTGCGCCCTTGATGGTTGCGTGTTTGATGTTGTTGCTCTGGAAGGTCAACTCGCTGTAACCGGGGGTGACAGCGTCTTCGTTAATGAAGTCGCGGTATTTGTTGTAGAACACCGCGACATCGAACGAGCCGGACTCGAAGTTGCCGCGCAGGCCGGTTTCGTAGCTTTTGCTTTTTTCCGGTTCCAGATCCGGGTTCGGCGCCACGCTATAGCCGGTGGTGGTGTTCTCGAAGCGCCCGTACAGCGCCTTGGCGGTTGGCGTGCGGAAACCTTCAGCGTACTGGCCATACCAGGTGTACTGATCGGTCAGGGCGTAAGTCAGGCCGAACTTGGGTGAAACCTTGTTCCAGGTTTTGTTCTCATCGCTGACGGTACCGCGACCGTCGGCGGCCACGGTATTGAGGAACTCCTGGGTGATGTGCGGCTTGAGCTGGGTGTAGTCGTAGCGCAGGCCCGGCAGGAAGGTCCACTTGTTCCAGCTGATCTCGTCCTGGGCGAACAGGCTGTAAGTATTGATGGTCGGGTCGGGGAAATCGCTGGATTTCTTCAGCACATCGGCCGCGCTGGTCGCGCCGACGGCCGTACAGCCGCGACCGACCGCCAGGCACTTGCCGTCGCCGCTGCGCGAGCCGGTGACTTTCTGTTGTTTGAGGGTGGTGCCGTAAGTCAGCAAGTGCCCGGTGTCAGCGATGTTGAAGGCTTTATCCAGTTGGGCATCGAAGACCCACTGTTTCTCTTCGTAAAGCGTATCGCGGGTGCGCAGCACTCTACGGGTCATCGGGTAATAGAATTCTTCGGTGCTTTGATCGGTTTTGGCGATCTGGTGGTTCAGGCTCCACTTGACGTTGTCTGCCAGCAGGCTGTCGAGTGCGAAGCTGTGTTCCAGGCCGAAGCGCTCACGGGTAATGGTGTCGTTGCCGGTGCGCCACTGGTACATGCCGCCGGGCAGCATGCTGTTCGGGATCGTCGGCTGGCCGTTGAAGTACGGGCCGCCATAAGCGCTTTTCTGATCGGAGTCGCGATCGTCCTTGTACTTCTCGTAGGTCAGTCCAAGGCGTGAATCTTCGTTGTAGTTCAAGCCGATCTTGGCCAATACGTTGGTGGCTCGTACGTCTTCCGGGTTGGCCGCGGTACGGTCCAGACCGGTGCCGTTGTTGCTGCCAAAGGAATCGGTTTCGTGACCGTCGCGCTGGCTGTAGTGCAGCAAGCCATCGAACTGATCGGCGCGGCCGGCGACGGTGGCGGACTTCAGCCAGCTCTCGTCAGCGGAGCTGTACCCGGTTTTCAGGCGAGCACCGACGTCCTGGCCGGGCTTGATGATGTCGTCCGCGTCGAGGGTGAAATAGCTGACCGCGCCGCCGATGGCGTTGCTGCCGTAAAGCACCGAGGCCGGGCCGCGCAGAATCTCGACGCGCTTGATGATTTCCGGGTCGACGTAGTTACGCTGGGTTTTGGCATACGGGCCGTTGAAGAAACCGTTCGGAATCTCGACTCCGTCGATTTGGGTCAGGATCCGGTCGCCGTCGATGCCGCGAATGTTGTAGCCGCTGATTCCGCCGCGGGTCCCGGCACCGCCCACCGAGACGCCCGGTTCGTAGCGCACCAGATCCTTGATGGTATTGACGTTGTTGCGGTCCAGCTCTTCACGGGTGTGAACGGTGACGGTGCTCGGCACGCTGGCGATGCTTTGTTCCTGGCGAGTGGCGCTGATGGTCACCTGGTCCAGGTTGAGCGCGCTGCCGTTGCTGCGCTTCTCCAGCACGATGTTATTGGAGCCCAGTTTGCGATAGCTCAGGTTGGTTCCCACCAACAGGCGATCAAGGGCTTTCTCTGGCGGCAGCGAACCCCGCACGCCCGGCGAGGCCACGCCTTCAGCCAGTTCTGCTGGCAAGCCGACCTGCCAACCGGTCACGGCGGTAAAAGCATTGAGTGCCGAGACCAGCGACTGCTGAGGGATGGCGAACGCGTAATCGCCCATGTTGCGGGTCGTTTGCTCTGCCGCGGTGGCGGCGTAGAGCTGCGCGCTGCCGGCCATCAGGATGGCGGCGGCCAGCAGCGACAGCACGCGAGAAGGTGAAGAAGGTTGGCGGGTGAGGCGAGAGGACATCGATAGCGCTCCGTGTCGCACGAATCTTTATAGGTGCTGATCGGCATCTGAAGGTGCGAATCAATTGCATTGGCTATAACGAGACGTACGGGAGTTGGCTATCGAGTAAAAATAATTCTCATTTAGTTCAAGATCACTAGCGCCGGAAATTCCTGGAGCCGTGCCGAGGTGATCTGGGCCAGCGAGCGGACCACGTCCAACGGCTGGTCGAGGCGGTAATTACCGGTGACGGCGATGTCGGCCAACTGCTCGTTGTTGTTGATGATCCAGCCGGGATAGTAACGTCGCAGCTCCGCCAGCACCTGGCTCAGCGGGCAGTTTTCGAACACCAGTCGGCCCTGGACCCACGCCAGGTCGGTCGCGGCGTCGAGTCTGGCGGGGCGATCAAAGCCGTTGGGGCCGATGCGGATGCTTTCTCCGGCGGACAATCGAATTCGCGCGTCGTCGCGGGTCGCTCGCAAGTCGACATCCCCACGCTGCACCCGAACCTGTGCCACGCCGTCCAGATAGCGCACCGCAAACGCGGTGTCCCGCACGCTGGCCTTGACCGGCCCGGCGTCGATTTCCAGCGGCTGGCCGCGGTCGGCCGCGACCTCGAAAAACGCCTCGCCCTGATACAAACGGGCAACGCGCTGTTGATCGTTGATGGTGCTGGAGAAGGCCGAATTGGTATTGAGCAGGACCTTCGAGCCATCCTCCAGTTGCAGCCGCTGGCGTTCACCGACCACGGTCAGGTGATCGGCCTGCAGGCGAATCGGCAGATTGCTGAAGCTGAACAAACCGAGGATCAGCACGGCAGCGGTGGCCAAGGGTTTCCAGTGGGGGCGCAGGCGCGACAGGGCGGTCACTTTCGGCGGCCGGGCAGCCAGGCTTTGCGCGCATTGCCCGACCTGCGGGCCTTCCCAGATCGCCTGAGCCTTGGCGAACGCCTCGGCATTCAACGGATCGGCGGCCAGCCAGTCGTGAAACTGTCGGGTTTGTTCCTCGCTCGGACTGTCCAGCACGATCAGCCAGTCCAGGGCCTGATCCATCGCGCTTGCGGGGTCCCGCGCCGGAGGGGCGGGGGAGGCACTGGGAGCGTGTCCGTCACGGTGTTTCCTCGGCAGTGTCTTGGCACCGCTGTTTTTTTAGTGAAGCTCGAAAGTGGGGCAAGGGTAGCAAAGCCCGATAGCCAGTGCAGGTCATCCTCACACATAGAGAATTAACCTACAGATTCAGTCGCCGTTTAACCGCTCGGCCACGCCGATGCAGATCGCCATAATCAATTTCAGCTCCTTTTGCACCGTGCTCAACGACACGCCGAGCTTCTCGGCGATCTCCAGATAGCTGTGCCCGTGCAGACGGCTGAGGATGAAAATCTGCTGCTGACGGGCGCTGAGTTCATTGAGGCTCACGTTCAAGCGCTCAAGCAATTGTTCGGCATGGGCGGCGTCCTCGGCACTGCTGGCGGGGGCGGCGACGCTTTCCACCACGTCCAGCGGCACGTCGTCGAGCATCGTGCGGGACTGAATACGCCGCGCACGCAAATGGTCCAGCGCCAGGTTGCGGGCGGTCTGGAAAACGAAGGGTTCAAGGTGATCGATGGCCCGCTCGCTGAGCGCCCGGGTCACTCGCAGGTAGGTCTCCTGCAGGAGGTCTTCGGCGGTGCTGTGATTGTTGACCATCCGCTCCAATGTGCGCAGCAGAGAGACTCGCTGAGCGATGAAGACGTGATTGAAGCGAGATTGACTCACGGGAGGACCTGATCCATTTCGAGCGAATGATAATGCTTATCATCCGCTCGAGTGGTCAAGTATTGATTTGTGAAGCTGATTTCCGAAGGGCTAGGCGCGGCCCAACAGATAGGTCGCGTAATCGGGGATCCGATGGTCGTGCGCCTGTTCCATCATCGGACTGCTGAGCAGGTAGTCGGCGCTGCATTCATTACACGCCACCGGAATGTTCCATACTGCCGCGACTCGCAGCAATGCCTTGATATCCGGATCGTGCGGTTGTGGTTCGAACGGGTCCCAGAAGAACACCAGCATGTCGACCCGCTGCTCAGCGATTCGCGCACCGAGTTGCTGGTCGCCGCCCAATGGGCCGCTGATCATGCTCTCCACAGGCAAATCCAGGCGTTGTTGCAACAACAACCCGGTGGTGCCGGTGGCGACCAGTTCATGCTGTGCGAGCCGGTCTTTCTGTCGCTCGGCCCAGTCCAGCAAAAACACCTTGCAGTGGTCATGGGCGACCAAGGCAATACGCTTGCGCGCTGCCATGGTCTTTTGCGTAAAGCTGATACCGATCATCGGTGCTGCTCCTGCTCGTAGCTTCGCTTACTCGGCGTTGCACAGCGCCAGGCAGTTATCGAGCATGCGGTTGGAGAAGCCCCATTCGTTGTCGTACCAGGCCAGCACCTTGAGCAGCTTGCCGCTGGACTTGGTGTGGTTGGCGTCAAAGATCGACGACAGCGGGTTGTGGTTGAAGTCGCTGGAGACCAGCGGCAGGGTGTTGTAACCGAGAATCTTCGAGTGCTGGCTGGCTTCTTTCAGCAGTGCGTTCACTTCATCGGCCGACGCTTCGCGCTTGAGTTGCACGGTCAGGTCCACCAGCGACACGTTGATTACCGGCACACGTACCGACATGCCGGTCAGTTTGCCCGCCAGTTCCGGCAGCACCAGACCGACGGCTTCAGCCGCGCCGGTTTTGCTCGGGATCATGTTCTGGGTGGCCGAGCGCGCACGATACGGGTCGACATGATAGACGTCGGTCAGGTGCTGATCGTTGGTGTAGGCGTGAATTGTGGTCATCAGGCCGCTTTCGATACCCAGCTCGCGGTGCAACACCTGGGCCACCGGGGCCAGGCAGTTGGTGGTGCACGAAGCATTGGAAATGATCTGGTGCGATTGGCGCAGAATGTCGTGGTTAACGCCATACACCACCGTGGCGTCGGCACCTTTGGCCGGGGCCGAGATGATCACTTTGCGTGCACCGGCCGTAATATGCGCCGCGGCTTTGGCGCGATCGGTGAACAAACCGGTGCATTCGAATACAACGTCGATCTGCTCGGCAGCCCACGGCAGCTCGGCCGGGTTGCGAATGGCGCTGACAGAAATACGGTCACCGTTGACGGTCAGGCTTTCCCGATCATGCTGGACATCGGCATCGAACGTGCCGTGAACAGTGTCGTACTTGAGCAGATGAGCGTTCATCTCGCTGTCGCCCAGGTCATTGATGGCAACAATCTGCAGATCCTGGCGATACCCTTGGGTATACAGTGCGCGCAGGACGTTACGGCCAATTCGGCCAAAACCATTGATTGCGATTCGAAGAGTCATTTAACAGGGCCGCCGTCGTTTTGTTGTTGGAATTACAAGATTATTCGCATAAAAATAGAAAACAAGCCTTTTTAATGGCAATATTTTGTTCAATCTACAACGAGTGACCTGAATCAACTGGTCCGACCGATCAAGAAAACCGTCTGTCATCCCATCGACAACGGCTCTTGCTCAGCATAGACAATCAGGTCGCCACATCCGTTAGCCTGGAGTTCTAAACATGCATCCCCGCGTCCTTGAGGTCACCGAACGGCTTATCGCCCGTAGCCGCGCCACGCGTGAGGCTTACCTTGCACTGATTCGTGGTGCTGCCAGCGACGGTCCCATGCGCGGCAAGCTGCAATGCGCCAACTTCGCCCATGGCGTGGCCGGTTGCGGCACCGACGACAAGAACAGTCTGCGGATGATGAACTCCGCGAACATTGCGATTGTTTCGTCCTATAACGACATGCTCTCGGCGCACCAGCCGTACGAAGTCTTTCCTGAACAGATCAAAAAGGCCCTGCGCGAAATCGGCTCCGTCGGCCAGTTCGCCGGCGGCACCCCTGCGATGTGTGATGGCGTGACCCAAGGCGAGCCGGGCATGGAGCTGAGCCTGCCGAGCCGTGAAGTGATTGCGCTGTCCACCGCCGTGGCGCTGTCCCACAACATGTTCGACGGCGCGCTGATGCTCGGCATCTGCGACAAGATCGTCCCGGGCTTGATGATGGGCGCGCTGCGTTTCGGTCATCTGCCGACGATTTTCGTGCCGGGCGGGCCGATGGTCTCGGGCATTTCCAACAAGCAGAAAGCCGATGTGCGCCAGCGTTATGCCGAAGGCAAGGCCAGCCGCGAGGAGCTGCTGGAATCGGAGATGAAGTCCTACCACAGCCCCGGTACCTGCACCTTTTACGGCACCGCCAACACCAACCAGTTGCTGATGGAAGTCATGGGCCTGCACTTGCCCGGCGCCTCTTTCGTCAACCCGAACACCCCGTTGCGCGATGCCCTGACCCGTGAAGCGGCGCATCAAGTCACGCGTCTGACCAAGCAGAACGGCGACTTCATGCCGATCGGCGAAATCGTCGACGAGCGTTCGCTGGTCAACTCCATCGTGGCCCTGCACGCCACCGGCGGCTCGACCAACCACACCTTGCACATGCCGGCGATCGCCATGGCGGCGGGCATTCAACTGACCTGGCAGGACATGGCCGACCTCTCCGAGGTGGTGCCGACCCTGAGCCACGTCTACCCGAACGGCAAAGCCGACATCAACCACTTCCAGGCGGCGGGCGGCATGTCGTTCCTGATCCGCGAACTGCTGGAAGCCGGCCTGCTCCACGAAAACGTCAACACCGTGCTCGGTCACGGCCTGAGCCGCTACACCGTGGAACCGTTCCTCGATAACGGCGAACTGGTCTGGCGCGAAGGCCCGATCGAAAGCCTCGACGAAACCATCCTGCGTCCGGTCGCTCGCGCGTTCTCGCCAGAGGGCGGCTTGCGGGTGATGGAAGGCAACCTCGGCCGCGGTGTCATGAAAGTGTCCGCCGTCGCGTTGGAAAACCAGGTCGTCGAAGCACCGGCGATGGTGTTCCAGGATCAGCAGGATCTGGCCGATGCGTTCAAGGCTGGTTTGCTGGAGAAGGATTTCGTCGCGGTAATGCGCTTCCAGGGCCCGCGCTCCAACGGCATGCCGGAGCTGCACAAGATGACGCCGTTCCTCGGCGTGCTGCAGGATCGCGGCTTCAAAGTGGCGCTGGTCACCGACGGACGCATGTCCGGTGCGTCGGGGAAAATCCCGGCGGCGATCCACGTCAGCCCCGAAGCATATGTGGGCGGCGCTTTGGCGCGGGTGCAAGAGGGCGATATCATTCGCGTCGATGGCGTCAAAGGCACTCTGGAGCTTAAGGTGGACGCCGAAGAATTCGCAGCGCGCGAACCTGCCAAGGGCCTGTTGGGCAATAACATCGGCAGCGGTCGCGAACTGTTTGGTTTCATGCGCATGGCCTTCAGCTCCGCAGAGCAGGGCGCCAGCGCCTTTACTTCTGCCCTGGAGACGCTTAATTGAAACTGGCTTTGGTCGGTGACATCGGAGGCACCAACGCACGTTTTGCGTTGTGGAAAAACCAGCAGCTGGAATCGGTCCAGGTGCTGGCAACGGCCGACCACGCCAGCCCGGAAGAGGCGATTGCCCTCTACCTGAGCGGGCTTGGCCTGGCGTCCGGTTCGATCGGTTCAGTGTGCCTGTCGGTCGCCGGCCCGGTGAGCGGCGATGAATTCAAGTTCACCAACAATCACTGGCGACTTAGCCGCAAGGGGTTTTGCAAGGCCTTGCAGGTGGATCAACTGTTGCTGGTCAACGACTTCTCGGCCATGGCGCTGGGCATGACCCGTTTGCAGCCCGGCGAATTTCGCGTGGTCTGCGAAGGCACGCCGGAACCATTGCGGCCGGCGGTGGTGATCGGTCCGGGAACTGGCCTCGGTGTTGGCACGTTGCTGGATCTGGGCGAAGGGCGGTTTGCCGCATTGCCGGGGGAGGGCGGTCACGTCGATTTGCCGCTGAGCAGTCCGCGGGAAACTCAGTTGTGGCAGCACATCTTCAATGAGATCGGCCATGTCAGTGCTGAAACGGCCTTGAGCGGCAGTGGTTTGCCGCGGGTCTATCGGGCGATTTGTGCGGTGGACGGGCATGAACCGGTGCTCGATACCCCGGAGTCGATCACGGCGGCCGGCCTGGCCGGTGACCCGATTGCCCTGGAAGTGCTTGAGCAGTTCTGCTGCTGGCTGGGTCGTGTGGCCGGCAACAACGTGCTGACCACCGGTGCGCGCGGCGGTGTGTACATCGTCGGTGGAGTGATTCCGCGGTTCGCCGATTTCTTTGTCGAAAGCGGTTTCGCGCGATGCTTTGCCGACAAGGGCTGCATGAGCGATTACTTCAAGGGCATCCCGGTGTGGCTGGTGACGGCGCCGTATTCTGGGTTGATGGGCGCGGGCGTTGCGCTCGATCAGGCTTGAAATGCGATCAAATGTGGGAGCGGGCTTGCTCGCGAAAGCGGTGTGTCAGTCAACGATGATGTTGGATGTGATGGCCCCTTCGCGAGCAAGCCCGCTCCCACAATGGGTTTTGTGGTGTTTGTAGATTCTTTGCTTAAGGCATAATCCGCCCAATTCAAACAACAAGGACGCCGCCCCGTGAGCTCAGTCAACAAGTCGATTTTGTTGGTCGATGACGATCAAGAGATACGCGAGTTGCTGGACACCTACCTGACCCGCGCCGGTTTCCAGGTTCGTACCACGCCCGACGGTGCAGGCTTTCGTCAGGCGATGAACGAGGCGCCGAGCGATCTGGTGATCCTCGATGTGATGCTGCCGGACGAAGACGGCTTCAGCCTCTGCCGCTGGATCCGCCAGCACCCGCGTCAGGCGCAGGTGCCGATCATCATGCTTACCGCCAGCTCCGACGAAGCCGACCGCGTCATCGGTCTGGAACTGGGCGCCGACGATTACCTCGGCAAACCCTTCAGCCCGCGTGAATTGCAGGCGCGCATCAAAGCCCTGTTGCGCCGCGCGCAGTTCGGGCAGGAGCGTTCCGGTGGTGAAGTGCTGGCCTTCGATGACTGGCGGCTGGACATGGTCAGCCATCGGCTGTTCCACATCGACGGCGAGGAAGTGATTCTTTCCGGTGCCGATTTCGCGCTGCTGAAACTGTTCCTCGATCACCCTCAGGAAATCCTCGACCGCGACACCATCGGCAACGCCACCCGTGGTCGTGACTTGATGCCGCTCGACCGCATCGTCGATATGGCCGTCAGCCGTTTGCGCCAGCGTCTGCGCGACACCGAAAAACCGCCGCGGCTGATCCGTACCGTACGCGGCAGCGGCTACCAACTGGCCGCCAATGTGGTTGCCAGCAATGGCCACTGAGTTTTTTCGCAAAGTCGCCGCGCGGATTCCCGTGCCGCGTTCGTTGCTCGGGCGGATGTTGCTGCTGACGCTGTTGGCGGTATTGTTTGCCCAGACGTTGTCGAGCGTGATCTGGGTCTCGCAATTGCGTGCCACCCAGCTTGAAGGCCTGGTCACCAGCGCCCGAAGCCTCGCTCATTCGATGACCGCCAGCGTCAGTTATTTTCGCTCGCTGCCGGTAGCGTTTCGGCCATTGGTACTCGACCAGTTGCGCAGCATGGGCGGCACCCGTTTTGTGGTGACGCTCAACGACAAACCCTTGGGCATGGAAGTGTTGCCGATCACCCCGCGCAAGGAAGCTGTGCTCAAAGCGGTGGATGAAGTGCTGCGCCAGTCCCTGGGCCAGGACACGGATATCTCGGTGACGTTCGTCAGTCCTGAAGACCTGCGGATCTTCAACGGCGGCCTGAAACTCGATGAATTGCCGCGCTCCTGGGCGCACTACGCGCTGACCCTGGAACCGGTGAATCCGCCAGTATTGGTCACGCAAATCCAGATGGCGCCGGGCGAGTGGCTGTACATCGCCTCACTGTTGCCCGAGCCCTACACCAGTCTTGAAGAACAAGGCCTGCCAGCGCAGCAAGTCTGGTTCATCGTGCTCACCAGCGGCTTCTTGCTATTGTTCATCGGCCTGCTGGTGCACTGGCAGAGCCGGCCGCTCAAGCGTTTGGCGCGGGCAGCACGGGACATGTCCCTCGGCGCCGAAGTCGAGCCAGTGGCGGAGGGTGGCGGCAGTGAAGTGGTCGAAGTCGGCCGCGCCTTCAATGCGATGCGCGAACGCATCAGCCGTTACCTGACCGAGCGCAGCCAGTTGTTCAGCGCGATTTCCCATGACTTGCGCACGCCGATTACCCGCTTGCGGTTACGCGTTGAACTGCTCGAAGACGAAACGCTGCAAGCCAAGTTCGGCCGTGATCTGGATGAGCTGGAGCTGCTGGTCAAGGGCGCGCTGCAATGCGTGAAAGACACCGACATCCACGAAAACATCGAGCCGGTGGACCTCAACCATGTCCTTGATTGTCTGGTGGAGCCGTATCTGGCGCCCAACGGCAATGGTCGCGTCACTCAGCAAGGGCGTGCGCTGGCGGCGTATCCAGGGAAGCCGTTGGCGCTCAAGCGTTGCATCGGCAACCTGATCGACAACGCCTTGAAGTACGGGCAGAAAGCGCATTTGCACATTGATGACGACCAGAGTGCGTTCATCCTCCATGTGGACGATGAAGGGCCGGGCGTGCCGGAACAGCGCATGGAGCAGGTGTTCGAGCCGCACTTCCGCCTGGCCGGACAGCAGCAGGGTTATGGGTTGGGGTTGGGAATTGCGCGAAATATTGCGCATAGCCATGGCGGTGAGGTCAGCCTGCAGAATTTGCGTGAGGGCGGGTTGAGGGTGACGTTGCAGTTACCGCGTAGTGTTGATTAGCCTGTGGCGAGGGGCTTGCCCCCGTTGGACCGCGAAGCGGTCCCAAACAGTCACCACGGTTTACCTGGAAGAAATGTATTGGCAGATTTGCGACTGCTTCGCAGCCGAACGGGGGCAAGCCCCCTCGCCACAAGTAATCGCTCACCCCAATATCTCGGTCAATGTCACAACCCGGTGACATAACTCGCCCCCTTCGTTACAAGCCCGCTACCGCCCGTTGTTTAGACTGCCCCCAGTCATAACAACAAAAAAGGCACCCCATGGACATCTTCCAACCCGCTTTCAGCAGTTGGCTGAACGCCCCCGCGCATCAGCAATGGCTCGCCGCCGAAGGCCTGCGGCTGCTGGCGTTTGCCAAGGCTTCGAAGCTTTCCGAAGGTTTCGGCAATCTTGATGAAAAGGGCTGCCTTGCGGCCAACGCCCACGCCGAAACCATGAACACCGCGCGCATGACCCACAGCTTCGCCATGGCCCACATCCAGGGCTTGCCGGGTTTCGCCGAGCTGGTGGATCACGGCGTCAACGCCCTCAGCGGCCCATTGCGTGACGCCGAACACGGCGGCTGGTTCGCTGCTCCCGAGCATCGCGACGGCAACACCGATAAAGCCGCTTACCTGCACGCCTTCGTCGCGCTGGCCGCCAGTTCTGCGGTGGTCGCTCAGCGTCCCGGCGCGCAGGCTTTGCTCGACGATGCGATCGACATCATCGACACGCATTTCTGGAGTGAGGAGGAGGGCGCGATGCGCGAATCCTTCAACCGCGACTGGAGCGTCGAGGAAGCCTATCGCGGCGCCAACAGCAACATGCACGCCACCGAAGCCTTTCTCGCGCTGGCCGATGTCACCGACGACAACCGTTGGCTGGTCCGCGCCCAGCGCATCGTCGAGCGGGTGATCCACGGTCACGCCGCCGCCAACGATTACCTGGTGGTCGAGCATTTCGACCGCGACTGGCAACCCTTGCGCGAATACAACCACGACAACCCGGCCGATGGTTTTCGCCCCTACGGCACCACGCCGGGTCACGGTTTCGAATGGGCCCGGCTGATGCTGCATCTCGAAGCGGCGCGGGTTAAGGCCGGGATGCTCACGCCGGGTTGGCTCTCCACCGACGCGCAAAAACTCTTCGACCATAACTGCCGTCACGGCTGGGATGTCGACGGGGCGCCGGGGATTGTCTACACCCTCGACTGGGACAATCGCGCCGTGGTTCGCCATCGCCTGCACTGGACCCATTGCGAAGCCAGCGCCGCCGCCAGCGCGTTGCTAAAACGCACAGGCGATACGCAATACGAGCGCTGGTACCGACTTTTCTGGGAATTCTGCGACAGCCATTTCATCGACCGCGAAAGCGGCAGCTGGTACCACGAACTCGATCCGCAGAACCGCCCGAGCGCCGATATCTGGGCCGGTAAACCTGATCTTTATCACGCCTGGCAAGCCGTGTTGATCCCGCGATTGCCTCTGGCGCCAAGCATGGCGACTGCCCTGGCACAGTTATCCCAGAGCGCTCCTGTGTAACCATGTGGTGACATTCGAACGTCCCTTCGTTACCTGCGAAGGGGCATCCCCTGTTTAGAATCCTATGCAGCGCAAGCACCAGACTTGCATGCATAACAACAAGAAAGGTACTACTAGATGAATGCGATTTCTCGCCTCGCTACTGTCATTTCTCTCGCGTCACTGCTTCCCCTGTCTGCATTCCCGCTGAGTGCGCTTGCCGCCGATTCCAAAGGTTCGGTGGAAGTCGTTCACTGGTGGACCTCTGGTGGCGAAAAAGCCGCGGTCGATGTCCTGAAGGCCCAAGTCGAAAAAGACGGCTTTACCTGGAAGGACGGCGCAGTCGCCGGTGGCGGCGGTTCCACTGCCATGACCGTACTCAAAAGCCGCGCCGTCGCCGGTAATCCGCCGGGCGTTGCCCAGATCAAAGGTCCGGACATCCAGGAGTGGGGCAGCACTGGCCTGCTCAGCACCGACACCCTCAAAGACGTTGCCAAGTCCGAAGGCTGGGATGGCCTGCTGTCGAAGAAAGTCTCCGACACCGTCAAGTACGAAGGTGACTACGTCGCCGTGCCGGTGAACATTCACCGCGTCAACTGGCTGTGGATCAACCCGGAAGTCTTCAAGAAAGCCGGGATCGAAAAAGCCCCGACCACCCTCGAAGAATTCTATGCCGCTGGCGACAAGCTCAAAGCCGCCGGCTTCATCGCGCTTGCCCACGGTGGCCAGCCTTGGCAGGACAGCACCGTGTTTGAAGACGTGGTGCTCTCGGTCATGGGCGCCGACGGTTACAAGAAAGCCCTGGTAGACCTGGATCAGAAAACCCTCTCGGGCGCCGAGATGACCAAGTCGTTCACCGAGCTGAAAAAACTCACCGGCTACATGGACCCGAACCGCGCCGGTCGTGACTGGAACATCGCTGCTGCCGACGTCATCAACGGCAAGGCCGGCATGCAGATGATGGGCGACTGGGCGAAGAGCGAATGGACCGCTGCCAATAAAGTAGCCGGCAAGGACTATCAGTGCGTGCCATTCCCGGGCACCGAAAAAGCCTTCACCTACAACATCGACTCGATGGCTGTGTTCAAGCTCAAGGCCGATCGCAAAGGCGACATCGCCGCTCAACAAGACCTGGCCAAGGTCGCGCTGGGTAAAGACTTCCAGAAAGTCTTCAGCATCAACAAAGGCTCGATCCCGGTGCGCACCGACATGCTTAACGACATGAGCGCGCTGGGCTTCGATTCTTGCGCTCAAGCGTCCGCCAAGGATTTCCTGGCTGACGAGAAGACGGGCGGCCTGCAACCGAGCATGGCGCACAACATGGCCACGTCCCTGGCTGTGCAGGGCGCGATCTTCGATGTGGTCACCAACTTCATGAACGACAAGAACGCTGACCCGGCCAAGGCCAGCGCGCAACTGGCATCGGCTGTCAAAGCTGCCCAGTAATCCCTGACGCCGCGTGACCCCTGTGTGGGAGCGGGCTTGCTCGCGAATGCGGTCTGACATTCAACACGAATGTCGACTGATACACCGCCTTCGCGAGCAAGCCCGCTCCCACAAGGGATCGCCGTGCCGATTTCATTCCTCTTCACCTGGATTATCCCGATGAGCTCTGTGGCGGTTTTCAGCAAAGCCTCACCGTTCGACGCATTGCAGCGCTGGCTTCCCAAGCTGGTTTTGGCGCCAAGCATGCTGATCGTCCTGGTTGGTTTTTACGGTTACATCATCTGGACATTCGTTCTGTCCTTCACCAATTCGAGCTTCATGCCGAGCTACAAATGGGTCGGCCTGCAGCAATACATCCGCCTGATGGACAACGATCGCTGGTGGGTCGCGAGCAAAAACCTCGCGGTGTTCGGCGGCATGTTCATCGGCATCAGTCTGGTGCTCGGCGTGTTCCTCGCGGTGCTGCTGGATCAGCGCATTCGCAAGGAAGGCTTCATCCGCACCGTTTACCTGTACCCGATGGCGCTCTCGATGATCGTCACCGGTACCGCGTGGAAATGGCTGCTCAACCCAGGCCTGGGCCTGGACAAGATGCTGCGTGACTGGGGCTGGGAAGGCTTTCGTCTCGACTGGCTGGTGGATCAGGATCGCGTGGTGTATTGCCTGGTGATCGCCGCCGTATGGCAAGCCTCCGGGTTTGTGATGGCGATGTTCCTGGCCGGCCTGCGGGGTGTCGATCAATCGATCATCCGTGCCGCGCAAGTCGACGGAGCGAGCCTGCCGACCATCTACCTGAAGATCGTATTGCCGAGCCTGCGCCCGGTGTTCTTCAGCGCCTTCATGATCCTCGCGCACATCGCGATCAAGAGCTTCGACCTGGTGGCGGCCATGACCGCTGGCGGCCCGGGCTACTCGTCCGACCTGCCCGCGATGTTCATGTATTCCTTCACCTTCAGCCGTGGCCAGATGGGCATTGGTTCGGCGAGCGCCATGATGATGCTCGGCGCGATCCTGGCGATTCTGGTGCCGTACCTGTACTCCGAATTGCGAGGCAAACGCCATGAGTAATCAACTCGGAAAACCGGCGATCAGCTTCAGCCGCATCGCAATCTACGCCACGCTGTTGCTGGCCGCGGCGATCTACCTGATCCCGCTGGTGGTGATGCTGCTGACCAGTTTCAAATCCCCGGAAGACATCCGCACCGGCAACCTGCTGAGCTGGCCGCAAGTGATTGACGGCATCGGCTGGATCAAGGCCTGGGACAGTGTCGGCAGCTACTTCTGGAACTCGGTGAAAATCACCGTGCCGGCGGTTCTGATCTCCACGTTCATCGGTGCCATGAACGGTTATGTGCTGTCGATGTGGCGTTTCCGCGGTTCGCAACTGTTCTTCGGCCTGTTGTTGTTCGGCTGCTTCCTGCCGTTCCAGACCGTGCTCCTGCCAGCCTCGTTCACCCTCGGCAAGATCGGCCTGGCCAACACCACCACCGGCCTGGTGCTGGTGCATGTGGTTTACGGCCTGGCGTTCACCACGCTGTTCTTCCGCAACTACTACGTGAGCATTCCGGATGCGCTGGTCAAGGCGGCGCGGCTGGATGGCGCGGGCTTCTTCACGATTTTCTGGAAGATCCTGCTGCCGATGTCGATCCCGATCGTGATGGTCTGCCTGATCTGGCAGTTCACCCAGATCTGGAATGACTTCCTGTTTGGCGTGGTCTTCGCCAGTGGCGATGCACAGCCGATTACCGTGGCCCTGAACAACCTGGTCAACACCAGCACCGGGGCCAAGGAATACAACGTTGATATGGCCGCCGCGATGATCGCCGGGCTGCCGACACTGCTGGTCTACATATTCGCTGGCAAGTATTTCCTGCGTGGGCTGACGTCCGGCGCGGTCAAGGGGTAGAACATGGCAACTCTCGAATTACGCAACGTCAACAAGACCTACGGTGCCGGTTTGCCGGACACCCTGAAAAATATCGAACTGAAGATCAATGACGGTGAGTTCCTGATCCTGGTCGGTCCATCGGGCTGTGGTAAGTCCACGCTGATGAACTGCATCGCCGGTCTGGAAAACATCAGCGGCGGCGCGATCCTGGTGGACGACGCCGACATCAGCGGCATGAGCCCCAAAGATCGCGACATCGCCATGGTGTTCCAGTCCTACGCGCTGTACCCGACGATGAGCGTGCGCGACAACATCGCGTTCGGCTTGAAGATTCGCAAAATGCCCGCCGCCGAAATCGACGAAGAAGTCGCTCGTGTGGCCAAGCTGTTGCAGATCGAACATTTGCTCGCCCGCAAACCCGGCCAGCTCTCCGGTGGTCAGCAACAGCGCGTGGCAATGGGCCGGGCGCTGGCGCGGCGGCCGAAGATTTACCTGTTCGACGAACCGCTGTCCAACCTCGACGCCAAGCTGCGCGTCGAGATGCGCACCGAAATGAAACTGATGCACCAGCGCCTGAAAACCACCACGGTCTACGTGACCCACGACCAGATCGAAGCCATGACCCTGGGCGACAAAGTGGCGGTGATGAAGGACGGGATCATCCAGCAGTTCGGCACGCCCAAAGACATCTACAACAACCCGGCCAACCTGTTCGTGGCGAGCTTCATCGGTTCGCCGCCGATGAACTTCATCCCCCTGCGCTTGCAGCGCAAGGAAGGTCGTCTGGTGGCGCTGCTCGACAGCGGTCAGGCGCGCTGCGAATTGCCGCTGGGCATGCAGGACGCCGGGCTCGAAGACCGTGAAGTGATCCTCGGCATGCGCCCGGAGCAGATCGTTTTGGCCGGCAGCGAGCCCAATGGTTTGCCGACCATTCGTGCCGAAGTCCAGGTCACCGAGCCAACCGGTCCCGACACCCTGGTGTTCGTCAATCTTAACGACACCAAAGTCTGCTGCCGTCTGGCGCCGGACGTTGCTCCGGCCGTGGGCGAGACCCTGACCCTGCAATTCGATCCATCGAAAGTGCTGTTGTTCGATGCCAAGACCGGTGAACGCCTGGGGGTGGCCGGCCTGCCAAAAACCGAAGCTCACAGCGCCAACGTAGCCCAGTTCAAAGGCAGATAAAGATCAAAAAATGTGGGAGCGGGCTTGCTCGCGAAGGCGGTGTATCAGTCGACATTCCTGTTGAATGTCAGACCGCATTCGCGAGCAAGCCCGCTCCCACAGGGGGATATGCGGTGGGCGGCCTGTCGCTCTTCGCAACCGATGTCACCGCGTTAGATAAAAACAGTTAATAACAATAAAACGAGGATGTAGGGATGAAGAAGAACAACAACGCTCAGCTTATCTGCCAGTTGTCAGCCGTTGCGGCAATGATGTTGGCCGGCAGCGTACATGCGGCTGACGCGTTCAGCGCCGATTCCGAATGGATGACCGGTGATTGGGGTGGCGAGCGGACCAGGCTGATCGAGCAGGGTATCGACATCAAGATGGACTACGTCGGTGAAGTGGGCGCCAACCTCCACGGCGGCTACAACGACGACAAGACGGCGCGTTACGCCGACCAGTTTGGTCTGGGCGTGGCGCTGGACCTGCAAAAACTGTGGGGCTGGGATAACACCCAGGCCAAGATCCAGCTCACCAACCGTAACGGTGAGAACATTTCCAATGACCGCGTCGGCGACCCGCGTGCCGGCACCTTGAGTTCGTCCCAGGAAGTCTACGGCCGCGGCCATATGGTCCGCCTGACCCAACTGTGGATCAAACACCAGTTCCTCGACGGCAAACTGGACGTCAAGGCCGGTTACTTCGGCGAAGGCGAAGACTTCAACACCTTCCCGTGCGAATTCCAGAACCTGGCGTTCTGCGGTTCCCAGGCGGGTAACTGGGCAACCAACATCTGGTACAACTGGCCGGTCATGCAGGCTGCGGTCCGCGTGAAGTACAACATCTCGCCTGAGTTCTATGCGCAGATCGGCGCGTACAACCAGAACCCGTCGCAACTGGAGCATGGTAACGGCTTCAAGCTGAGCGGCAGTGGTACCGAGGGCACCGTCTTGCCGGTCGAACTGGTCTGGTTGCCGAACCCTGGCAACCTGCCGGGCGAATACCGTGTCGGTTACTACAAAAGCACGGCCAACGCCGATGACGTCCGCAAGGATGCCGACGGCAATGACGCAGCCACCAGCGGTAATGCCTATCGCAGCCACGATAGCAAACACGGCTACTGGTTCGTGGCGCAGCAACAACTCACCAGCCACAACGGTGACGCGTCCCGCGGTCTGAACATCGCAGCCAACGCCACTTTCCACGACAAGGACACCAACTTCGTCGACAACTATCAGTCGCTGATGTTTGTGTACAAAGGCCCGTTCGATGCACGTCCGAAAGATGACATGGGTATCGGTTTCGCCCGTATCCATGTCAACGATGACGTGAAGAAAAACGCCGAACTGGTCAACGCCGCCAATGGAGTCACCAACTACGAGGATCCGCTGTTCTCGCCGCTGCGTAGCACCGAGTACAACTACGAGATCAACTACGGCTTCCACGTTACCAACTGGCTTACCGTGCGTCCTAACCTGCAATACATCACTCACCCGGGTGGTGTTGATGAAGTCGACAACGCGCTGGTCGCCGGCCTGAAAATTCAGTCGGTGTTCTAACGCTGTTGCGATAAGCTCCTCTCTATGTGCGCATTTTTGCGGACAGCCATGGCTGTCCGTTTTTTTTTTTTGCTGATCCGCCAGGCGGCTGACGAAAGCATCGTGGCGAGGGAGCTTGCTCCCGCTCGGCTGCGAAGCAGTCGTAAACGCGGCGAATGCGGTTTGCCTGAAGCACCGCAGTGAATGGTTTTAGGGCAGCTTCGCAGCCCAGCGGGAGCAAGCTCCCTCGCCACAGAGACATTCACTGGCTACAAAAGCGCTGTTGTTTTCAGAGATGGTGAGTACACCCATGATTTTCAGGACCGTGGCACATGCATGAGCATCCGCTACAACGCTTCTTCAAATCCTTGCGCGAACGTCCGGTGTTTGCGTGGGAGCGCTATCAGAAGCGCGACGTGCTGGTGATCGACCATTCGCTGTGTCAGGCGGTGTTCAGTCGCCAGGGTGCGCAGTTGCTGCACTTCCAGCCAAAGGGCCAGAAACCCTGGCTCTGGTGCGCGGCGAAGTGGCCGCAGGTGGGTGCGATTCGTGGTGGCGTTCCGGTGTGCTGGCCGTGGTATGGCCGTCATCCGAGCGAAAACGCCTGGCCTTCCCATGGCTGGGCACGGTTGATCGACTGGAAGCTGCTGGACAGCAGCACCGATGACGACGGCGTGCGCTTGCACTGGCAACTTCAGTTGTGCGACTGGCAAGTGGACCTGCACGCGCATTTGGGCGAACGCATGGATTTGCGCCTGAGCACCGAGCATCAGGACAGCCTGCCGTGCCAATTGAGTCAGGCGTTGCATGCGTATTGGCGTATTGGCGACGTCGGTGAGGTAGCGCTGTCTGGCCTCGACGGGGCCCAGGGTTACGACCAGTTGAATCGGCAGATTTGTCATCAGGAAGGCGAATTGCGGGTAGAGGGTGGCTGTCAGCGTGTGTTCCAGCATGACGGCGAATTACAGCTCAAGGACCACGCCTGGCAGCGCGAGTTGTGCATCGATACCGGCAACAGTGCGGACACGGTGGTTTGGCATCCGGGCTCGCGACCGTTGCTGGGCGTGAGCTGGAATGAGATTTCCGAGTTTGTGTGCGTTGAAGCGGCGAGTGGCGGGACCGATAGCCTGAGCCTGGCGCCGGGGGAGAGGGCGCATTTGAGTTTGCAGGCGCGGGTTGGGGCGTGATGATCGTTCCCACGCTCTGCGTGGGAATGCATCCCGTGACGCTCCGCGTCACTGGACGCGGAGCGTCCCTAGAGGCATTCCCACGCAGAGCGTGGGAACGATCAGTGAGCTAGTTGAATTCATCCCCAATCGGATACCGACTCGCATTCAGGCTTTCCTTGATCTTGCGCAAATGCGGCTGGAAATCCACGCCTCGGCGCAAGGTCATGCCGGTGGCGAGCACGTCCAGCACGGTCAGCTGAATGATCCGCGACGTCATCGGCATATAGATGTCGGTGTCTTCCGGCAGCGGAATATTCAGGCTCAGCGTGCTGGCCTTGGCCAGTGGCGAACCCTCGGCCGTCAGGCCCAATACCGAAGCACCGTTTTCCCGGGCAATTCGCGCCACTTCCACCAGTTCACGGGTGCGGCCGGTGTAGGAAATGATCACGAACAACTCGCCGGTGTGCGCCACCGACGCAATCATGCGCTGCATCAGCACGTCTGCGTGGGCGGTAACCGCCAGGTTGAAGCGGAAGAACTTGTGCTGCGCATCCAGCGCCACCGGGGCCGAGGCACCGAGGCCGAAGAAGTGGATCTGCCGGGCCTGGATCAACAGGTCGACGGCGCGGCTGATCAGGTTCGGGTCAAGCGCCTGCAACGCACTGTCCAGCGAGGCGATGGCGCTGCCGAAAATCTTTTTGGTGTACGCCTCGGGATTGTCGTCGGCCTCCACCGCACGGCTGACATACGCCGCGCCACTGGCCAGGCTCTGGGCCAATTGCAGCTTGAGTTCCGGGTAGCCGCTGACGCCAAACGAACGGCAGAAACGGTTGACCGTCGGCTCGCTGACCTTTGAGGCCTGGGCGAGGGCGGCGATGCTGAACCGGGTGGCCTGCTCTGGGTTGAGCAGGATGACTTCGGCGACTTTGCGTTCTGCCTTGTTCAGGTCTTCAAGGCGATTCTGGATCTGTTCCAGTAAATTTCGCACGCGGTCCATATATGTTCCTTAGCTCCGCAAACATGAGAGCAATGCAAATAAGGGCCCCGGCTATGCAAATTGGGACTTTGATCGGGCCCGTAACGGTGGCCTATCCTACTGATGGCTCCGACCGTCCACCACTCGGAATCTGTATTTTGCGAAAATGTTGTGGTTATTACTACATTTTCCCTTGAGTGATGCCTTGAAAAAAGGTATTTGTAGCTTAACTTGATAAAAGAACAAACATCATGCCTTCGATTACGGTTGAACCGTGCACCTTTGCCTTGTTTGGCGCTCTCGGCGATCTAGCCCTGCGCAAGCTGTTTCCTGCCCTTTATCAGCTCGATGGCGCAGGCCTCTTGCATGAGGACACGCGAATTATCGCGCTGGCCCGTGAGCCGGGCAGCGAGCAGCAGCATTTGGCGTTCATCGCCTCCGAGCTGCGCCGCTACGTCAGCGCCAAAGAGCTGGACGAGGCCGTGGTCGAACGCTTCCTGGCCCGCCTGAGTTACCTGCACGTCGACTTCCTCAAGGCTGACGATTACGTCGCCCTAGCCGAGATGGCTGGCAGCGCCCAACGGGTGATTGCCTACTTCGCGACACCGGCCGCCGTTTATGGCGCGATCTGCGAGAACCTGTCGAAGGTCGGCCTGACCGAAAACACCCGCGTGGTGCTGGAAAAACCCATCGGTTCGGACCTGGAATCCTCGCGCAAGGTCAACGACGCCGTGGCACAGTTCTTCCCGGAGAACCGCACCTACCGCATCGACCACTACCTGGGCAAAGAAACCGTCCAGAACCTGATCGCCCTGCGTTTCGCCAACAGCCTGTTCGAAACCCAGTGGAACCAAAATTACATCTCCCACGTGGAAATCACCGTGGCGGAGAAGGTCGGGATCGAAGGTCGCTGGGGTTACTTCGACAAGGCCGGCCAGCTGCGGGACATGATCCAGAATCACCTGCTGCAACTGCTCTGCCTGATCGCCATGGACCCGCCGGCCGACCTGTCCGCCGACAGCATCCGCGACGAGAAAGTCAAAGTGCTCAAGGCGCTGGCGCCGATCAGCCCGGAAGGCCTGACCACTCAGGTCGTGCGCGGTCAGTACATCGCCGGTCACAGCGAAGGCAAATCGGTTCCCGGTTACCTGGAAGAGCCGAACTCCAACACCCAGAGCGACACCGAGACTTTCGTTGCGTTGCGTGCCGATATCCGTAACTGGCGTTGGGCCGGTGTGCCGTTTTACCTGCGTACCGGCAAGCGCATGCCGCAGAAGCTGTCGCAGATCGTCATCCACTTCAAGGAACCGTCGCACTACATTTTTGCCCCCGAGCAGCGTCTGCAAATCAGCAACAAGCTGATTATCCGCCTGCAACCGGACGAAGGCATTTCCTTGCGCGTGATGACCAAAGAACAAGGCCTGGACAAGGGCATGCAGCTGCGCAGCGGTCCGTTGCAGCTGAATTTTTCCGACACCTGGCGTAGCGCACGGATTCCCGATGCCTACGAGCGGTTGTTGCTGGAAGTGATGCGCGGCAATCAGAACCTGTTTGTCCGTAAAGATGAAATCGAAGCCGCGTGGAAGTGGTGTGACCAGTTGATCGCCGGGTGGAAAAAATCCGGTGATGCGCCCAAGCCGTACGCGGCCGGGTCCTGGGGACCGATGAGCTCCATTGCTCTGATCACGCGGGATGGGAGGTCGTGGTATGGCGATATCTGAATTGAAACTGCCTCAGGGCGTCAGCGCCCATAAGTTCAAAAGCCCGGTGTTGCTGGCCGAAGGCCTGGCGCTGAATGTGGCCAAGCAACTGAGTGACGCAATCGATGCGCGCGGCACCGCGACCCTGGTGGTTTCCGGTGGACGCAGTCCGGTGGCGTTTTTCCAGCACCTGGCCAAGCAGACGCTGGACTGGTCCAAGGTTGTCGTCACCCTGGCCGACGAGCGCTGGGTACCGGTTGAACACGCCGACAGCAATGCCGGTCTGCTCAAGCGTTATCTGCTGCAAGGCCCGGCGGCCAAGGCTCAGTTCCTGAGTCTGTACAGCGCCACGGCCAACCTTGAACAGGCGGCCGAGCAGGCGGATCGTTTGCTCGCGGAATTGCCGCCGATCGACGTGCTGATACTCGGCATGGGCGACGACGGTCACACCGCCTCGCTGTTCCCGAACAGCCCGAACCTGGCCGACGCCTTGAAAGTCGACGGCGCACGTCGTTGCTACCCGATGCTGGCGCCGACCGTGCCGCATCAGCGCTTGACCATGAGCCGTGCGCTGCTGGCTTCGGCCAAGCACACCGTTCTATCGATTTCCGGTCAGTCCAAGCTGACCACCCTGAGTGCCGCATTGGCCGGTGACGATGTTGCCGCCATGCCGATTCGCGCGTTTCTGCAACCTATGTTAGAGATTTACTGGTGCCCATGAGCCAAGGAACAGCCGCTATGACAACCCCATCCCCGACCGTTTCCATGGCGGACAAAGTTGCCCTGATCGACAGTCTCTGCGCCAAGGCGCGGATCCTGCCGGTGATTACCATCGCTCGCGAGCAAGACATCCTGCCGCTGGCCGACGCCCTCGCGGCCGGTGGCCTGACGGCCCTGGAAGTGACCTTGCGTTCACAGTTCGGCCTCAAGGCAATCCAGATTCTGCGTGAGCAGCGTCCGGAACTGGTGACCGGTGCCGGCACTGTGCTGGATCGCCATATGCTGGCGGCTGCCGAAGCGGCCGGTTCGCAGTTTATCGTCACGCCGGGCATCACCCGTGACCTGCTCGAAGCCAGCGTCAACAGCCCGATTCCGCTGTTGCCGGGCATCAGCAACGCCTCCGGCATCATGGAAGGCTACGGCCTGGGTTATCGCCGCTTCAAGCTGTTCCCGGCAGAAGTCAGCGGCGGCGTCGCGGCTATCAAAGCCCTCGGCGGCCCGTTTGGCGAAGTGAAATTCTGCCCGACTGGCGGTGTCAGCCCGGCCAACATCAAGAGCTACATGGCGTTGAAAAACGTGATGTGCGTGGGCGGTAGCTGGATGCTTGATCCGGAGTGGATCAAGAACGGCGACTGGGCCCGCATTCAGGAATGCACCGCCGAGGCACTGGCGCTGCTGGACTGATCGGCTTTTACCAAACACTTCGTTGTGTGTTCTACGGCTTTACGGTGCGCTTGGTCGGTGCACCGTTTTTTTTTGCCCGGTGAAAACCGTACGGTGCGATAAATAATTACCGCACATAGGGTTTCGTCCCGCCCTAACCTGCGTTCATCTTATGGAAGAGAGAGCGTCATGGAAGACAACACTCCGGTTTCACCAGAACCCGCGGTTTACCTGCTGTCACCCGAACAGATCGCCGGTCCTTATTTCCGCAATGCGAAACTGATCAGACGAAACATCAGCGAAGGGATGGATGGCATTCCCTTGGTGCTGAGGCTGACGATCGTCGATGCCATGACCGGTCAACCGGTGACTGACGCGCTGGTGGATATCTGGCATTGCAACGCACGCGGGGCGTATTCGGGCTGGAGCAAGGTCAATCCAGACACGGAAATCGACGTCGACGACATAGGCTCAATCCCGCGAACCGACGACGACACTTACCTGCGAGGCGGGCAATTTACCGACAAGAACGGCATCGTGCGGTTTACCACAATCTATCCGGGGTTCTACGCCGGCCGTGCGCTGCACATCCACGTGGTGGTACGCATTATGGAAGGCAGCAACTACCTGGAAGAGCGGCATGTCGCCTGGGTTGGTCAGCTCTACTTTCCCGAAGTGGCCTCGCGCTCGGTACTCAACGCCAAGGAGTACCGCGGTCGAGCCGTTTCGCCACTGACCAACGACCAAGACTTTTTCTATGAAAACATGGGCGGCGAAGCGTCGACCTTGAACGTTCACACCCTGAGTCGAGATTCGAACAAAGACGGCTACTTCGGGCACACGACCATCGGCATCGACACCTTCGCGGTATCGACGCAGATCAAGCCCGAGGACTTCGACAAACATACCGTGTGACGTCAGCGCAGTTCGGTCAGCGCCCGGGCCAGCAAATCCATGTCTGCAGCCGTGGTGGTAAGCCCCGGGGTTATGCGAATGCACGGACCGCTCGCGGCACCACTGCGCGCCACGGTAAACAGGTTGAAGTCCTTGAGCAGCCGCTCGACCATTACCTGTTGATCGGCATGCCGGGTAAAGCGCATTGAAGTGATGCCGCAATACAGTCGCGGGTCGTCCGGGGTCATGACTTCGATCCCCGGCAACTCGCGCACCGCGCTCACCCAGCGGTTGCGCAGGTAATTGAGCCGAGCGCCTTTTGCGGCGGAACCGCCCATGGCCTGATGCTCCTCGAACACCAGCGGCAGGGTCAGCAGCGCCGGGATGTTGGGCGTGCTGTACGGCGTGCGGGCGCGAATGTCGGTGACCGGGAAATGCATCTCGCCCATGTCCGGGTCGATGTCGGCCAGGCGTTCCGGGGCAATGTAAATGAAGCCCAGGGTCAGCGGCGCACCGATCCATTTGTGCAGGTTGAAACCGGCGAACGCGATGCCGAGATCGTCAAGATTGAACTGGAGCTGGCCGAGTGCATGGGCACCGTCAAGGATCACGTCGATACCGTGTTCTTTGGCGGCGGCGGCAATCGCCTGCACCGGCATCACCAGCCCGGTACGGTGAGTGACGTGAGTCAGGGCCATCAGTTTGAGTCGCGGATAACGCACGAAGGCTTCGCGGTAAGTGGCCAGCAAGCTGTCGAAACTGGCGGGGTGCGAGTGTTCGATTTCGATCACTTCGACACCGCGATGACGAGCCAGCCAGCGCATGGCCCCTTTGACCGTGTCGTATTCCAGATCGCCTATCAGCACCTGATCGCCCGGGCTCAGACGGTTGTAGTTGCGGATCAGCGATTGCAGACCGTCCGAAGCGTTGCGGGTGAGGGCGACGGTGTCGGCGGGTACGCCCACCAGATCGGCGAGCTGTGCTCGGATCTCAAGGCTTTCGCCCTGTTCGAAGCGTTGTCGCACATACACCGAGTTGCTGCGATTGATCAGTTCGATGTTGCGCTGGTATTCCTCGACCACCGTGCGCGACATGCGCCCGAAGTACCCGTTTTCGAGGTTGACCGGGCCGGGTTCAACCGCGTATCGGTCGGCAAAGGTTCGCCAGAAGGCTTCATCACGGGCGCGGCGAGTGTTATCGGGCATGGGCTACTCAATCAGGGGCCAGGTCTGGGTGTCGGGTCAATGGCGAGGGGCGGGTTTGCCATGTTTGGCGCGCAGCGGCTCGAGCAACTCCGACAGACCGTTATGATCGATTTCTTGCATCAAGGCCAGCAAACCGCCGAGTTCACCATGGGGGAAACCTTCGCGAGCGAACCAGTTCAGGTATTGGCCCGGGAGGTCGGCAATGATCCGGCCCTTGTATTTGCCGAAGGGCATTTCACGGGTAATCAACAGTTCGAGTTTTTCAGGATTCATCAAAAAGTCGTCTTGATTAAAACAGTCTGGAAAATACAGGCATTCTGCATGCAGGCCAAATGACAGATCATGCAAAAAAAGCGGATAACGATCTGGCATAAAAAGATAAGTGTTTGAAATATAAGTAATAAGTGATCAATTCAAAGCTGGCATGCAGGGTGCAACAGCTATTGCATCTCTCATCAACCCGCGAGGAACTGAAAATGACCGACATGAATAAAGAAGCCATATCTGTACTCAACGACCTGATTGAAACCTGCAAAGACGGTCAGGAAGGGTTCAAGACTTGCGCTGAAGACATCAAACACCCAGAGCTGAAAACCCTGTTCATGCAGCGTTCCGCCGACTGCGCCACTGCGGCTTCCGAACTGCAAGCCCAGGTACGTTCGCTAGGCGGCGATCCGGAAACGTCCACCAGCGTCAGTGGTGATATGCACCGTCGCTGGGTCGACGTGAAAGCGATGTTCACCGGCAAAGATGAAGAAGCCGTGCTGAACGAAGCCGAACGGGGTGAAGACCATGCACTGAAGGCTTACAAAGAAGCTATCGAAAAAATCAACAAATACAACCTGGTGGGCATTCGTGACCTGGTTGAACGTCAGTACCACGGCGTGCAACGCAATCACGATCAGGTAAAAGCCCTGCGTAACCAGGCGCGCGCACGCTCGTAAGCGATCGTTGCCTGTCAAAAACGCCAGCCAGTCTGGCGTTTTTTTTGTGTCCGGGAATTAGCACTGGACGCGTGTTAGTTAGCTAGCTAATAATTTGTTTATCAAGTGACTGAACCCGATCCCGACTATCGTTAAATCGCCTTTTTCCAAGAGTTCTTTACGTGCCTATCACCTTGCAGGCTCTGTTCGCGCCTGACCGCCGCGCCTTACAGTTCGCGATCAAAACCTTGATTGGCGGCGGCCTGGCGCTGTGGCTGGCATTACGCTGGGGTCTGGAGCAACCGGCCTGGGCATTGATGACAGCATTCATCGTCGCCCAGCCCTTGTCCGGGATGGTGGTGCAGAAGGGCCTGGCTCGGTTGTTGGGGACCCTGGTCGGGACGATCATGTCCGTGGTGTTCATGGGGTTGTTTGCCCAGACGCCTTGGCTGTTTTTGTTGGCCTTGGCGTTATGGCTGGGGCTGTGTACGGCCAGTTCGACCTTGCTGCGCAGCGCCTGGTCCTATTCGTTCGTGCTGGCCGGTTACACAGTGGCGATCATCGCGTTGCCGGCCATTACTCATCCGCTGACGGTGTTCGATCAAGCCGTGGCTCGCTGTACGGAAATCTGCCTGGGCATTCTTTGCGCCACCGCCGCCAGTGCGCTGCTCTGGCCGATGCGGGTCGAACGGCAACTGGCGGATCAGGCGCGGGCAGCGTGGCAAAGCGGTATGAACGCCGCGCGTGCAACCCTGGCCGGTGATGGTCAGGCGCGTAAAGGCCTGCTGGAAATCCTCGGCAGGATCGTCGCCGTCGACGCCCAGCGCGAGCATGCCTGGTTTGAAGGAAGCCTGGGCCGCCAACGAGCGCGGGCGATCAGCGGCTTGAGCCAAAAACTGTTGATGCTGCTGCGTATCGCCCGTTCGGTGCGCCGTCAGTGGAAGCAATTGGAGCCTCAGGAAGCCGAGCAACTGTTGCCCTGGATGACTGAGGTTCAAGAGGCGCTCGACAGCCCGGATACCGCGACCCTGCAAGCGCTGCGTCCGAAGTTGCTCGACGCTTCCCACGACCCGCACATCAGTTCTGCGCAGAGTTACTGCCTGGCTCGTTTCACCTTGTTGCTCGATACCGCGATGGCGGCCAGCGCTGCGTTGAACGCCGTCGAGGAGGGCAAGGAAGCGGACGATCCACCGAGAACCCTGGCACCACACCGCGATCTGTCATTGGCGCTGATGTTCGGTGCCCGAAGTGCCTTGGCCTTTCTGGTGGTCTCGTGCTTCTGGTTGGCGACCGCCTGGCCCGCGGCCTCCGGCGCGCTGCTGTTGACGTGCGTGGTGTGTAGCCTGTTTGCCAGCCGCGAAAATGGCGCGCAGATAGGCATGAGTTTTATGCGCGGGATCTTCCTGGCGATTCCGGCCGCGTTTATCGTCGGGCAGATTCTGTTGCCGCAATGGAGTGGTTTTGCCTTGCTGTGCATGGGCATGGGCGTGCCGTTGTTCCTCGGCGCGCTGGGCATGGCCAAACCGCAGATCGGTGCGACGGCCACCTCATTTTGTTTGCACTTCATCGTGCTGGTCTCGCCGCTCAATGCGATGAACTACGATGTCGCGACGTTCTTCAATAGCGCTCAATCCATCGTGATCGGCGTGGGTGCCGCCGTGCTGGCATTCCATCTGTTGATCCTGCGCGATCCGACATGGCATGGCCGGCGTTTGCTGGCGGCGACTCTTGCCGATCTGGTGCGCCTGACCCGGCGCAATCTGCGCGGTGCCGAAAGCTGGTTTGGCGGGCGCATGGCCGACCGTTTGCTGCAATTGGCGCGGCACTATCCCGAGCTGCCGGAGCCGTCGCGCAGTCGCTGGGACGATGGTTTGCTCGGCCTGGACATCGGCGACGAATTGCTGCATTTGCGTTTGAGCCTGGCGGTGGCGCAGGCACCGGTCAGCGCGCCTCAGCGGCGTTATCTCGAACAGCTGGAAAAAATCCTCGAGCAAGGCCCGGCCGGCAGTCGCGCCGAAGCGTTGGCGCAACCGAGCGAAGAATTCTTGAAGACCTTGTACGCGTTGCCCCCCAGCGATGCGGTGAAACTGGCCCAAGGCGCGGTGTTGCAATTGCAAAGCAGCTGGCGCGCCTGGTGCCGTCAACAGGAGCAAAGCCATGGGCTTGCGTGAGTGGTCGGTGGGTGGCGTGCTGCTCAGTCCGTTTCTGATTTATGTGCTGCTGGCGCTGCTCGTCACCGGAGCCTTGCGCATGCTCTTGCGCCTGACGCCGGTGGGCCGCTGGATCTGGCACGAAGCATTGTTTGATTGCGCCTTGTACGTCTGTGTATTGACCTTGATCACTGTCGTCCTCGGACCTTTATAAGGAGTTGAAAATGCGCACACCGATACGTGTCGCGGTGACCTTGTGCCTGGTGGCGGCGGCGATTTTTGCCGGCTTCCATTTGTGGCAGTACTACATGCTCACGCCTTGGACCCGGGATGCGCGGATCCGCGCCGACGTGGTGGTGATCGCGCCGGATGTCTCGGGCTGGGTGCGTGAGCTCAAGGCTTTTGATAACCAGCAGGTCAAGGCCGGCGATTTGTTGCTGAGCATCGACCGCGATCGTTTCGAAGCGGCGCTGGAGAAAGCCCAGGCGGTGGTGCAGACCCGCCAGCAGCAACTCAATCTGCGCGAACACGAAGCCAGCCGCCGAGCGGCCCTCGGTCCGCAGGCGATCAGTGCCGAGCTGCGCGAGAACGCGCAAATCAATGCCGGCATTGCCCGTGGCGAACTGCGTGAAGCCCAGGCCGAAGCCAAGGTTGCACAACTCAACCTCACGCGCAGTCAGGTCCATGCGCCCCGCAATGGCCACATCACCAACCTGCGCCTGGCCGAAGGCAACTACGTGAATGCCGGGCAATCGGTGATGGCGTTGATCGACGACTCGACTTTCTATGTGCAAGCGTATTTCGAGGAAACCAAACTGCCGCGGATTCGTGTGGGCGATCCGGTGAAGATCTGGTTGATGAGCGCGGGGGAGGGGTTGCAAGGGCATGTGGAAAGCATCAGTCGCGGGATTACCGATCGCAACACCACGCCGGACGGGCAGTTGCTGGCCGAGGTCGAACCGACGTTTAACTGGGTCAGGCTGGCGCAGCGGATTCCGGTGCGGATCAAGATTGATAAGTTACCGGAAGGGATGAATCTGAGTTCGGGGATGACGGCGAGCGTGCAGGTGCAGGAGGGTAACCGCTGATCGTTCCCGCGCTCTGCGTGGGAATGCCTCAACGGACGCTCTGCGTTCGGCTGTTGATGGGACGCGGAGCGTCCCGGGCTGCATTCCCACGCGGAGCGTGGGAACGATCAACGATCAGGTCCCCCAATCAGCCAATGCTGATCGCCGGCAAGACAGGCAACGTCACGGTCTGCTGCTTGCGCGGCGCCAGAATCTCCGCCTCGCCATCCACTACCAACTCATCGCGCTGGTTAAACACGCGAGTGGCAATCCGCACACGAAACTTGGGCAGCTTCTCGAGGATCTCCAGGCGCACGGTCAGCGTGTCGCCAATCTTCACCGGCTTCTGAAAGCTCATTTGCTGACCGATATAAATAGTCCCCGGCCCAGGCAACTCGCAGGCAACGGCAGCGCTGATCAGCGCGCCGCTGAACATCCCGTGAGCGATGCGCTCCTTGAACATGGTGCCAGCGGCGAATTCAGCGTCCAGGTGCACCGGGTTGTGATCGCCGGACATCGCGGCGAACAACTGAATGTCGCGCTCTTCGACCGTCTTGCTGTAGCTGGCGGTCTGGCCGACTTCAAGGGCCTCGTAAGGGGTGTTGGTAACCTGGGTCATCTGTTTCAATTCCTGTCACGAATAAATAAATTCAAAAAAAAACTATTCCGATCTGGGTGGCCGGCGGTGGCTCAGCGCCTGGGCGATCCAGTTCAACACGTCATTGATCACTTCATCGCGATTGCTCTCGTTGAACAGTTCATGCCGTGCCTGCGGGTAAATAGTCAGTTGCAGGCTCTGGCTGCCGGCAGCGCGCAGCGCATGGGCCAGATCCTTCAGACGCTTGCCATCGCTGACCGGATCACATTCACCGCCGATGACCAGCAACGGCAGGCCCGGATCAATCTGAGCGAGATTGGACGCTTTGCTGATTTGCTGCAACCCACCGAGCAAATCGATCCACAGCTGATTGGTGCAGCGAAAGCCGCAGAGTGGGTCATTGGCGTACAGGTCGACCTCTGCCGGGTCGCGGCTGAGCCAGTCGAACCGCGTGCGCACCGGTTTGAATTTCTTGTTGAACGAACCGAACGACAGCCATTCGATCAGCGCACTGCGACCCTTCGGGCCCTGACGCAAACGTTCCAGCCGCGCAATCTGCCGCGCCGCGCGATAGAGCGCCACCGGTTGGAAGTTCGACCCGCTGAGAACAGCGCCGTGCAGGCTGGCGCTGTGGTGCAGCAGATAGGCCTGGGCGATGTAGCTGCCCATGCTGTGACCGAGCAGCACAATCGGCACTCCCGGATGTTGTTGGCCGATGTGCTGGTTGAGGCTCGCCAGGTCGCCGACCACCTTGCACCAACCGTCATCGTCGGCGAAATGGCCGAGCGTCCCGTTTTCGGCAGTTTTGCCATGTCCACGCAGATCAGGTGCATACACGCCGTAGCCCTGATCACAGAGTTTTTCCGCCAGACGCACATAGCGGCCACTGTGTTCCGCCATGCCGTGGGCCAGCAGGATCACGGCTTTTAAAGGTGCGGCGGGTAGCCACTGGTTGACGAAGAGGCGGCTGCGGTCACTCGCGGTCAGCCAGAAAGTGTCGTGGATCATGGCGATTCCTTTGCTCAGGGTCGAAACAGTGTATAGCGCATCCCGTCGCTGGCGTCTGATCAGGCCACGCCACGGCAGCAAGATTCACACGATCAATGTCGACCGTGCGCATATTTGCCTGATTCGCCATAGCTGCTAGTGTCCGTGGAGTCCCGCTTTTTCGCTCTTTGTTTTTAAGAAGGGCAGAAAAGCGGCCCCGGATAGGTTCAGGTAAAGAGGACAAGAACAATGCAACCTGATTTCTGGAATGACAAACGCCCGGCCGGCGTGCCCCTGGACATCGATCAAGGGGCCTACAAGTCGGTGATCGAGGTGTTCGAGCGTTCCTGCAAGAAATTTGCTGACCGCCCGGCATTCAGCAACATGGGCGTAACCCTGACCTACGCCGAACTGGAACGCTACAGCGCAGCGTTCGCCGGTTACCTGCAAGCCCACACCGACCTGGTGCCGGGGGATCGCATTGCGGTGCAGATGCCCAACGTCCTGCATTACCCGATTGCCGTGTTTGGAGCCCTGCGAGCCGGGCTGATCGTGGTCAATACCAACCCGCTGTACACCGCGCGGGAGATGCGTCACCAGTTCAAGGACTCCGGTGCCCGGGCGTTGGTGTACCTGAACATGTTCGGGCAGAAAGTCCAGGAAGTGCTGCCCGACACCGACATCCAGTACCTGATCGAAGCGAAGATGGGCGACCTGATGCCTACCGCCAAGGGCTGGCTGGTCAATACACTGGTGAGCAAGGTCAAGAAGATGGTGCCGGCGTACTCCTTGCCGCAGGCCACTTCCTTCAAGAGCGCGCTGCGCCTGGGCCGGGGCTTGGGTATCAAGCCACTGAAGATCGGGCTCGACGACATCGCCGTGCTGCAATACACCGGCGGCACCACCGGCCTGGCCAAGGGCGCGATGCTGACCCACGGCAACCTGGTGGCCAACATGCAGCAAGTGCGGGCGTGCCTGGAGCAGTTCGGCAATGACGGCCAGCCGCTGTTGCGCGAAGGGCAAGAGGTGATGGTCGCGCCGCTGCCGCTGTACCACATCTATGCGTTCACCGCGAATTGCATGTGCATGATGGTTTCGGGCAACCACAACGTGCTGATCACCAATCCACGCGACATCAAGGGCTTCATCAAGGAGCTGAAGAACTGGCGGTTCTCGGCCCTTTTGGGACTCAACACGCTGTTCGTCGCGCTGATGGATCACCCGGATTTCAAGACCCTGGATTTCTCCAGCCTCAAACTCACCAACTCCGGGGGCACCGCGCTGGTCAAGGCCACGGCCGAGCGTTGGGAACAGCTCACCGGTTGCCGCATCACCGAAGGTTACGGCCTGACCGAAACCTCGCCGGTGGCCTGCACCAACCCCTACGGCGACAAGTCGCGCCTCGGCACGGTCGGCCTGCCGGTGCCGGGCACCACGCTGAAAGTCATCAACGACGAAGGCGTCGAGCAGGCGCTGGGCGAGCGCGGCGAACTGTGCATCAAGGGCCCGCAGATCATGAAGGGTTACTGGCAGAAACCCGAAGCCACCGCCGAAGTGCTGGATGCCGAGGGCTGGTTCAAGTCCGGCGACATCGCGGTGATCGACCCGGACGGTTTTGTGCGCATCGTCGATCGCAAGAAAGACATGATCATCGTCTCGGGTTTCAACGTGTACCCGAATGAGATCGAAGACGTGGTGATGGCTCACCCGAAAGTCGCCAACTGTGCGGTGATCGGGGTGCCGGACGAGCGTTCGGGGGAGGCGGTGAAACTGTTTGTGGTGGCCCGTGAAACGGGGGTCAGTCTTGAAGAGCTGAAGGCTTACTGCAAGGAAAACTTCACGGCGTACAAAGTGCCCAAGCACATCGTCTTGCGTGAGTCGTTGCCGATGACGCCGGTGGGCAAGATCTTGCGGCGGGAGTTGCGTGATATCGCCTGATCGTTGAATGGCCGCGCTTCGCGCGGATCGCGGGCAAGCCACGCTCCCACAAGGTTCTCGGTGATCCTGTGGGAGCGGGCTTGCCCGCGATGCTTTTAGAGGGCGAAAAGCCCGGTTTTACAAGGCTTTCAAGGCGGTATAGGATTTTTGCTCTAAAATGACCGCCTGCTATTCTTGAGTCATTAAAGTGACTGTAGAGGCGGTTTTTGGCTCTAGTCGGCCCTTGGCAAAGCTGCTACTCTCGGCGCGCTTTTGTGACTTCTCGGCCTATATAAAAGCCAGATTCACCAATAAAAAACACACACCAATAATAATCGCATCAAATGCGGTGATGAATTCGCGTTGCTGAGGAGTGGGCTTCCATGATCGAAGACTTTTGGAAGGATAAGTACCCTGCCGGGATTGCTGCCGAGATCAATCCAGACGAGTATCCGAATATTCAGGCGGTGTTGAAGCAGTCCTGCCAACGCTTTGCCAACAAACCGGCGTTCAGCAACCTGGGCAAGACAATCACCTACGGTGAACTGTACGAATTGTCCGGTGCCTTTGCCGCTTACCTGCAACAGCATACCGACTTGCAGCCGGGCGATCGAATCGCCGTGCAGCTGCCCAACGTGTTGCAGTACCCGGTCGCCGTCTTCGGTGCCATCCGCGCCGGGCTGATCGTGGTCAACACCAACCCGCTGTACACCGCGCGGGAAATGGAACACCAATTCAACGACTCCGGTGCCAAAGCCCTGGTCTGCCTGGCCAACATGGCGCACCTGGCCCAGCTCGTCGTGCCGAAAACCGGCGTCAAGCACGTGATCGTCACCGAAGTGGCCGACTTGCTGCCGCCGCTCAAGCGCCTGCTGGTCAACAGCGTCATCAAATACGTGAAGAAGATGGTCCCGGCGTATCACTTGCCCAAGGCCATCAAGTTCAACGACGTATTGAGCAAGGGCCACGGCCAGCCAGTCGCCGAAGCCAACCCGGCCAGCAGCGACGTTGCCGTGCTGCAATACACCGGCGGCACCACTGGCGTGGCCAAGGGCGCGATGCTGACCCATCGCAACCTGGTGGCGAACATGCTGCAGTGCAAGGCGCTGATGGGTTCCAACCTCCATGAAGGTTGCGAGATCCTGATCACGCCGCTGCCGCTGTACCACATCTATGCCTTCACCTTTCATTGCATGGCGATGATGCTGATCGGCAACCACAACATCCTGATCAGCAACCCGCGCGATTTGACGGCGATGGTCAAGGAACTGTCGAAGTGGAAGTTCAGCGGTTTCGTCGGGCTCAATACGCTGTTTGTCGCCCTGTGCAACAACGAAGCCTTCCGTAAGCTGGATTTCTCTGCACTGAAAGTCACCCTGTCCGGTGGCATGGCCCTGCAACTGGCCGCCGCCGAGCGCTGGAAAGCGGTCACCGGTTGCGCCATCTGCGAAGGTTACGGCATGACCGAAACCAGCCCGGTGGCCACCGTCAACCCAATCCAGAACATCCAGATCGGCACCATCGGCATTCCGGTGCCCTCGACCCTGTGCAAAGTCATCGACGATGCCGGCGTTGAACAGCCGTTAGGCGAAATCGGCGAGTTGTGTGTGAAAGGTCCGCAAGTGATGAAGGGTTACTGGCAGCGTCAGGACGCCACCGATGAAATCCTCGACAGCGAAGGCTGGTTGAAGACCGGTGATATCGCGCTGATCCAGCCTGACGGTTACATGCGCATCGTCGATCGCAAGAAAGACATGATTCTGGTCTCCGGTTTCAACGTGTACCCGAACGAACTGGAAGACGTGCTCGCGACCCTGCCGGGCGTGCTGCAATGCGCAGCCATCGGCGTGCCGGACGAGAAGTCGGGCGAGGCGATCAAGATCTTCATCGTCGCCAAACCGGGCGTGACGCTGACCAAGGAACAGGTGATGGAGCACATGCGCGCCAACGTCACCGGCTATAAAGTGCCGAAAGCCGTGGAATTCCGCGATGCGCTGCCGACCACCAACGTCGGCAAGATCCTGCGCCGCGAGTTGCGCGACGAAGAGCTGAAGAAGCTCGGCGTGAAGAAGGTCAGCGCATAACCAACAAAAAGCCCCGCAGATGCGGGGCTTTTTGTTTAATGCGATATCAGACGTGCCCTTGTGGCGAGGGGGCTTGCCCCCGTTCGGCGGCGAAGCCGTCGTAAATCAGTTGAGCGCGGTACATCTGACGAAACCGGGTTGCTGGTTTTGGGGCCGCTTCGCAGCCCAACGGGGGCAAGCCCCCTCGCCACAGGGATTGCTGTTACAGGCGGAACTGCGCGAAATTGACGTTGGTACCCGCCGGGCGCATGTCCTGGAGGTACGAGTCCTTGTCGGCGCTCAGTTCCAGGCTCAGGGCCGCTTTGCGTTTACCTTCGTTGCGCACCACCAGGCCTTCGAGCTTCTCGCGCAGGAACACCGTCGGCACTTTCAGATGCAGCAGTTCGTCGGTTTCCGGGGTGTGCATCAGCAGGTGAACCCACTCGTACTGACCAACGGCCAGGCGCGCGACCGGAATATCGAACCACCAGATGTTGCGATTGCGGTTCAATTCGGTGAAATGGCAGTTGTTGACGCCAAGCACAGCTCCGCCAAGTTCCTGGTTTCTGCGGGCAATGGCCTGCTTTTTATCGAGTTTCATAGCATTCCTACGGGATTGGATCTTCAGCGCCATGGCCTGAATACGTTGCGCATTCTCGGGGGTTGGCCGGCAAACATAAAGCCCAACCTGCATTGAGCGATGAAATGTCGCCGTGAAAATAAATGAAACTCCGTGCAAACGCTTCCGGTCAATCCTTGTGTAACGACTTTTCCGTTGAATTGTTCAGAGGAGAAACACCATGGGCAGCACTGGCGATAAAGTAAAAGGCATGGCCAACGAAGCCGCCGGCAACGTCAAGCAAGGCGTCGGCAAGGCCACCGGTAACGAAAAAATGCGCTCTGAAGGCGTCGCTCAGGAAAGGAAAGGCGAAGCCCAGCAAGCGGTCGGCAAAGCCAAGGATGCTCTTAAAAAAGGCATCGACAAGGCCTGATCAGGCCTTTGATGAGCAGCAGAAACGGCCATCCGCGGATGGCCGTTTTTGTGCCAGCCTGAACTTGCACAGGGAATTTGTTTCAAATTCGCCAAGTAGGCTACTTTGATGTAGAAAACGGCCCCTGAGTCGCCACGACTTCAACCAAATTTGCGGCGAAAGGAGACGCTAATGTTTTTCCCACACATGAAAGGTCAGCGCCTGCACCGTGTCATGGTGCGCACGATCACCGAATTCGTCGACGACGAGATGTCGACCTATGCCTCGGCACTGGCCTATCAAATGCTGTTCTCGCTGTTCCCCTTCATTCTGTTCCTGATCGCCTTGATCGGTTTCCTGCACCTGCCTGATTTTTTCTCCTGGCTGCGCCTGCAATCGGAACTGGTCCTGCCGCCCCAGGCGCTGGAGCAGGTGAACCCGGTCATCGACCAGCTCCAGCAATCCAAGGGTGGCTTGCTGTCGGTCGGTATCGTGATCGCCCTGTGGACCGCGTCCGCCGGTGTGCGGCTGATGATGAGCGCGATGAACGCCGCCTACGACGTGGTCGAAGGCCGGCCGGCGTGGAAGCGTTTCCCACTGTCGATTTTCTACACCATCGGCATCGCCGGCATGCTCTTGATCGCTGCTGCGCTGATGGTGCTCGGGCCGCAGGTGATGGGTTGGATCGCCGCGCAAGTCGGCCTCGAAGATTTCATCGTGACCCTTTGGACTATCGTGCGCTGGCCGGTGGTCGTGATTCTGATGATGATGGCGGTGGCGCTGATCTACTACGTCATGCCCGACGTCAAACAGGAGTTTCGCTTTATCACCCCGGGCTCGGTGCTGGCGGTGGTGGTGTGGATCCTTGCATCGGTAGGCTTCGGTCTGTACGTCAAAACATTCGCCGACTACAACGCCATGTATGGCAGTATCGGCGCGATCATCGTGCTGTTGCTGTACTTCTATATTTCCGCCGCGGTGCTGTTACTCGGCGCGGAGATGAATGCCGTGATCGAACACATGTCGACCGAGGGCAAGGATGATGGCGAAAAATTCCCCGGCGAGCACAGCCACGAACCCAAACAACATGTGTCGGGACTGGGTCGGGACCACTCGATCAAGCCGACCAATGACGAAGTCATCAAATGATCCGTGAAATCCTCAAAATGGGCGATGAACGCCTGCTGCGCATTGCCCCGCCGGTGCCTGCCGAAATGTTCGACAGCCCGCAGCTGTGGCAATTGATCGACGACATGTTCCAGACCATGGAAAGCGTCGGGGGCGTTGGCCTGGCTGCGCCGCAGATCGGGGTCGACCTGCAACTGGTGGTCTTCGGTTTCGAGCACAGCGAACGTTACCCAGACGCCGAAGCGGTGCCGCAGACAATCCTGATCAACCCGCTGATCACGCCGTTGAGCCCGACGCTGGAAGAGGGTTTTGAAGGTTGCCTGTCGGTGCCAGGCCTGCGCGGCGCGGTGGATCGCTATCAGCACATTCGATACGAAGGTTTCGACCCCAAAGGGCAGCCAATTGTGCGCATCGCTTCAGGTTTCCACGCGCGGGTGGTGCAGCATGAATGCGATCACCTGATCGGCCGGTTATACCCCTCGCGAATTACCGACTTCAGCAAGTTCGGGTTTACCGAAGTGATGTTCCCGGATCTCGATCCGAACGCAGACGATTGATTCGAAAATACCTCAAGTCGAACTCTCCAACGGATTCAGGCCCATGGCGATCATCGGTTTGCTGCGTGCGTAACGGCTCAAGCGTTCGACCATGGAGTAGGGCAGCGGCGGATCGAAGGTAAAGCCGCGACGTTCATAAAACCCGCGCAAGTCCGGATGACAAAACAGCCACACCGGGCCTTCAAGCTCCTTGAGCGCCTCGGCGATCAACGCCGCAGCGATGCCCTGTTCACGACAAGTTGGATCGACGAACAAACCCGTCAGCCAGTGCCCGTCCGCCACCGGTCGCAAACACAGTGCGCCGATGATCTCCTCGCGCCTGGCCACCCAGAGTTGAGCGTCGCGGACCGCTTTCATCGACGATTGGTGAGCTCGATAAAACTTGTTCATCAAGGGCCACAAAGGCTCGGCGAGCAAGGTGTACTGGGTGTTGGGCATGGTCTTCGACTGTCGGTGCGCAAAGCGGGCGATTATAAAAGAACGCGCGCGCAGCGATAGGTGTATACCTGATCTCACATCCCGTATGAGTGGAGTAAGTATCATGGCCAAAGGCATGGATTCAAAAAAAGCGGCAAAGAAAAAACCGGCAAAAACCGCCGATGAAAAGCGCGCGGACAAGAAGGCCAAGAAGGTGGATGTGTTCGGTCATTGATCCCGCATTGATTGATCGCTTGATCGTTCCCACGCTCTGCGTGGGAATGCAGCCCGTGACGCTCCGCGTCACTGGACGCAGAGCGTCCCTAGAGGCATTCCCACGCAGAGCGTGGGAACGATCGTCATACGATTCCTTGAAATAATCTGCAAGATTTTCCTGCGTCATTGCACAGAAGGGGACTGGTCCCCGATCTGAGCAACGCCATGCCCCATTACTTCGATACCGCCCACCGTGAAGAAATCGAAACCCTGCGCCAACGCCTGACCGCTCGCACCGAGTGGCCGACCTGGATGCTGCTGATCGGCGTGTACGTCGGCTGGTTCAGCATCGTGCTCGCCAGTGGCTGGTTGGGCCTGTGGTGGAGCACCGTGCTGTTGGTTCCGTTGGTGGTGCTCTGGTTGTCGGTGCAGCACGAATTACTTCACGGTCACCCCACCCGCTGGACATCCCTGAACAAGATCCTCGGCTACGCGCCGTTCGCCGTCTGGTATCCCTACACCTTGTATCGCGACAGCCATTTGCTGCATCACCGCGATGAAGACCTGACCCTTCCGGGGCGCGATCCCGAAAGCCGTTACCTGAGCGCCGAGCAATGGCAGGACAGTTCGCTGTTCGAACAAGGCCTGCACTGGCTGAACAAAACCGTACTCGGACGCTTCGCCCTCGGTGCACCTCTGGCCTTGCTGGCTCTGGCTCGAGAAGAGTGCCAGCGTCTGAAAGCAGGTAAGCGGCAGGCCTGGTTGATGTGGCTGACCCACGGCACGATTACCCTGCTGATGATGCTGATCATCGCCCGCTACAGCGTGTTGCCGGTGTGGCATTACCTGTTGCTGATCAGCGTGCCGGCGCTATCGATTGCCATGATTCGCTCCTACTATGAACACCGCCCCCACGCCGAGCCCGAGCAAAGGACGGTCATCAATGAAGCTGCCTGGCCGTGGCGCTGGCTGTTCCTCAACCTCAATCTGCATTTGGTGCATCACGACTTGCCGGGCCTGCCCTGGTACGACTTGCCCCGCGCCTACCGCGCGCGTCGCGAGCAATGGCTGGCGCGCAGCGGCGGGTTTCTGGTGCAGGGTTATGGGCAGTTGTGGCGGGAGAATGGGGTGAAAGCGATCGATAGCCCGCGACATCCATTCCACTGAGGCATGACCACCACATAACCCTGTGGGAGCGGGCTTGCCCGCGAATGCAATCGGCCTGACAACAATGATGTTGGATGTGCCGGCCCCTTCGCGAGCAAGCCCGCTCTCACAGAGAATTTCGGTGCCGGGAAATTTTCGATGACACAACACCTCGCTGAACTACTGATGTACGTCGCCCCCGAACCCATCCGCGAGGCCAACGAGCGCTGGCTAACGCGAATGCTCGAGCGACTGGATGCCACCCGCCGCAACGCCGAGGGCCTTTCGCTGATGGACCTCTGGCTGTCCCCGCACCTTCTGCTGACCCAAACCTGCGGCTATCCGCTAATGACCGCGTTGCGCGGTCGGGTCCGGGTCGTCGGTCGTCCTCGCTATGAGCTGCCGGACGCTAACGGCGGCGACCATTGCAGCCTGTTGCTGAGTCGAACCGATGATCCACGGCGCAGCCTGCCGGCCTTTCGCGACAGTCGTGGGGTGATCAATGGCGAAGACTCCAACAGCGGCATGAACCTGCTGCGTCATCGGCTGGCGCCGCTGCATCAAGAAGGGCAGTTCTTCGCCAGTGTCGGTACCAGCGGCAGCCACCGCGAAAGCCTGCGCGGGTTGCGTGAAGGGACAGCGGACCTGGCGGCCATCGACAGCGTTACCTTCGCCTATCTGGCACGGCACGCCGAAAAAGAAGTGGCCGGCCTGCGGGTCATTGCGCGAAGTGCGTTCAGTCCGACCTTGCCGTATATCACCGTCGCGACGGTCACCGATGAACAGGCCGAGGCGCTGAGGCAGATGATGAATACGACGTTGCAAGAATTGCCCGAAGTCAGGGACATCCTCGGTCTGCATGAGGTATTACCGGCCAGCGAAAGCGACTATCAAATCGTTCTCGACTATCAGCAAGAAGCGGAAGCTCTGGGGTATGGGCGATTGCGGTAGGAGGGAAGATGTTCAATTCCATAGCGGAATATAAACATGCCTTTTAAATATTATTAATGAATAAGGCTCCTTGCTAGGATCGCGTCACCGGATCACCGGACATTCAGCGACCCCTAACCCTTGGAGCCTCTGTGTCCGGCACCGACCTTTCCCATCGCAACGACGTGGGCGGATTGTTCCGCGCGCATTACCCCTGGCTGTGCGCACGGTTGCGCCGGCATCTGGGCGCCAGTTCCAGCGTCGAAGACATTGCTGCCGAAACCTTTCTACAGCTGCTCGAATCGCCGGGGCTGACCCCGATCCGCGAGCCTCGTGCCTTGCTCACCACCATTGCCCAGCGGTTGATCTATCAGCTCTGGCGCCGCCGTGAGCTGGAACGCCAACACCTCGATCAGTTGCAACACCTCGATCAACAGCAAGCGATTTCACCCGAAGTTCGGGTGCAACTGACCCAGGCCTTGCATGGCCTCGACCGTACGCTGGAGTGCTTGCCGGGCAAGGTTCGCGCAACGTTTCTGTTGTCGCGAATCGACGGTCTGACTTACCCGCAAATCGCCGCCGAACTGGGCATTTCCCAGCGCTCGGTCAGCGTTTACATGACTCGCACTCAAGCCCTGTGTGCCCGGCACCGCGCCAACCAATCCTTGAGTTCCCTGACCCGGAGGTCCGCATGAGATCGATCAAAACCCTGCTCGGCAGTTCGCTGCTGGCCCTGAGCCTTGTGGCAACCCACGTTCCCGCCGCGGAGAAAACTGCGCCGATCCATTTCGGTGATATCACCTGGGAAAGCGGCAGTCTGATCACCGAAATCCTGCGATTGATTGTCGAGAAAGGTTACGGCTATCCGACCGATACCCTTCCGGGCAGCACCGTCAGCCTCGAAGCGGCGTTGGCCAGGAACGATATTCAAGTGATCGGCGAAGAGTGGGCCGGGCGTAGTCCGGCGTGGGTCAAAGCCGCCTCGGAAGGCAAAGTGTTTGGGCTGGGCGACACGGTCAAAGGCGCCACCGAAGGCTGGTGGGTGCCGGAATACGTGATCAAGGGCGACCCCGAACGCGGCATCAAACCCCTGGCCCCGGAGCTGAAATCCGTCGCCGACCTGGCGCGCTACAAGGACGTGTTCCGCGACCCGGAAGACCCTGGCCGAGGCCGCTTCCTCAATAGCCCGACGGGCTGGACCTCGGAGATCGTCAACAGTCAAAAACTCAAGGCCTATGACCTGACCGACAGCTTCGTCAACTTCCGCACGGGTTCTGGCGCGGCATTGGATGCCGAGGTGGCTTCGTCGATCCGCCGTGGCAAACCGGTGCTGTTCTACTACTGGTCGCCGACGCCGCTGTTGGGGCGTTTCAAACTGGTGAAACTTGACGAGCCGGCTTTCGACGCCGAAGCCTGGAAGACCCTGGCCGATGCTAAAAACCCGAATCCCAAAGGCACGCGGTCGATGCCGGCGAACCTGGCGATTGGTGTGTCCGCGCCGTTCAAGGCGCAGTACCCGGACCTTGTGGCGTTCTTCGAAAAGGTCGACCTGCCGATCGATCTGCTGAACCAGACGCTCGGCCAGATGAGCGAAAAGCGCCTGCAACCGCGTCAGGTCGCTGAAGCGTTTTTGCGTGATCAGCCACAGATCTGGACGGGCTGGGTGCCGGGGGAGGTGGCGACCAAGGTGAGTGGGAGTTTGTAGTTTTTTCTGATGCTTCAGCGGTGTTTGTCAGATAGCTTTCGCGAGCAAGCCCGCTCCCACAGGGGATCTCTGGTGTTCACAAAATCTGTGTTCACTGGAGATCCCCTGTGGGAGCGGGCTTGCTCGCGAAGGGGCTTGCGCCTTACTCCGACTCAGCGGCCAATGCAGCCTTCACGGCTGGCCGCTGATCAATCCGCGCCTGAAACCGCACCAACGCCGGCCACTGATTCAAATCAATCCCAAACACCGACGTCCAGCGCAACACCGTAAACAAATACGCATCGGCAATGCTGAACCCGTCAGCCATCAAATAATCCTGGCGCACCAGCGTCTGGCTCAACACAACAAAACGCTTGAACAGTTTCTCCTTGATCAGCGCTTTCACCTCATCCGGGAACTGCGAGCTGAACAGCCAGCCCAGCCCGCCATGAATCTCTGTCGAAACGAAATTCAGCCACTCCTGCAACCGCACCCGCTCGAACGTCCCGCTCACGGGTGCCAGGTTCGCTTCGGGGCGCAGGTCTGCCAGGAATTGCAGGATTGCCGGGCCTTCGGTCAGTACTTGGCCATTGTCCAGTTGCAATGCCGCGACGTAACCCTTCGGGTTGATGGCGAGGAAGTCGTCACCGTTGACGGTTCGTTTGGTGGTGTTGTCGATGCGGATCAATTCGAACGGCAGATCCAGTTCGCGCAGCACGATATGCGGCGCCAGCGAGCAGGCGTGGGGGGCGTAATACAACTTCATCGGCAGGGCTCTGGCTGGGGATTTGCGCCAGTGTCATAGTGCGCGGCACCCTCGGTAAAATTAATCTTTCAGAAAACCGCCATAAGGAACGCTACTGCCATGATGAATCTGATGCACTGGCGAATGGTGGTGGCGGTGGCTGACACGGGCAACATTACGCGGGCGGCCGAGCGGATCGGCATGACCCAGTCCGGTGCCAGCCAGGCCTTGGCGTTGATTGAAGAAACCCTGGGCGTTCAGTTGTTCAGTCGAGAGAATCGCCAGACCTTACCGACGGCAATCGGCTTGTCTGTGATTGAACACGCGAGAACCATGCTCGCTGCCTTGGAGAACATCCGCAGCAGCGTCGATGCCACCAAAGACATTCAGCGCGGGACAATTCGCCTGGCCAGTTTCCCCATGGTGCTGGCGACTTTCCTGCCGCCGTTGTTGCGTCAGTTCAATCGGCTTTATCCCGGCATTCAGGTGGTCGCGCTGGAGGTCAGCGACGATGAAGTGGAAACGCTGCTCGGTGCCGGGCTGGTGGATGTCGGCGTGGTGTTGAACCCGGCGCCTGAGCGCAATGCTGGTCGCCTGGGACGTGATGCCTGGATGGCGGTGGTGCCTGGCGGCCATCCCTTGGCTCGCCGTTCCAATGACGAAGGCGTCTCCCTGGCGGAGTTGGCAGGACAACCTTTTGTACTGGCCACGGGCGGTTGTTCGACCAACGCTCGTAGCCTGGCGGAAGATGCCGGACTGCAGTTGTGCGACGTTCGGGTCGAGGTCCGTGAATGGAGCAGTGCGTTCACCCTGGTGCGGGAAAACATCGGCGTGACGCTGGTGCCGGAGATGACACTGCCGAGCCAACTTCAGGGGTTGCGCGTGGTGCCGGTCAAGCCGCGTATCGATCGCGAATTTGCCTTGGTGGCCGCTGCGAACAAGCCATCCTCGGCGGCGGTGCAGGCGTTGATGAGTCTGCTGGCCGAGAAATGACGCCTACCGATGCTGAACCGTTTTTGTCCTCAATACTGGCCGACTAGTGGCCTTGATTACCTTCCTTGCCTGTCTATGCTGACTCGTAACTAACTATATCGACCGTCAAGTGAAGGTCGACATACAGGATAAAAGTGTGCGCAACCCAAGGCGCCGACTCTGAACAACACGGAGCTGTCCGGTCAATGGAATGTCTTATCAGAACGTTAGGGCTGGCCCGATTCCGGGCTATCAAGAGAAGGATGTCTTGATAAGAGCGTTGCTACGTGGACTCTCCGATTAAACATCATTGATCACCTGACCCAGTCCTTCCTGTGGAGGGATGCGTGTGCCTGTTCCTTGGAACGTAGTGGTGGAGCTGTTGAAAGACAAAGAACTTTCATCAAATAAAAGATCGCGCTGAAGGTGATACGACCATGTTTAACCGACATCACAAGACCGACCTGCAGGAAATCGAACGATTCAGTTGCGCGCTGGCCGAGGCTAACGCGAAGTTGGCGGCGGTCAGTCGTTCGATGGCAATGATTGAGTTCACCCCCGAAGGCATCGTGCTCGATGCCAACGACAACTTTTGCAGTGTCATGGGTTACAGCGCCGAAGAAGTGCGCGGCAAGCATCACCGGATCTTTTGCGAAGAAGCGTTTTATCGCAGCGAAGCCTACGCCAAGTTGTGGCGTGACCTGGCCCGTGGCGAACCGGTGAGCGGAACCTTTCTACGCTTGGACAGGCGCGGCAAGGAGATCTGGCTTGAAGCCAGCTATATGCCGGTGTTCGGCGCTGATCGTCAGGTTCGCAGTGTGATCAAAGTCGCCACTGACATCTCGGCCAGGATCTACAAGGAGCACGAAAACGAGAGCATGCTCGCGGCGATCGGTCGCTCCATGGCGGTGATCGAATTCACTCCGGATGGCAAGGTCATCACCGCTAACGACAACTTCTTGAAGACGATGCATTACTCGCTCAACGAAGTGGTTGGCCAGCACCACAGCCTGTTTTGTCATCGTGCCGAAGCCGAATCCCAGGCCTATAAAGCGTTTTGGGCCTCGCTCAATCGCGGCGAATATCACTCGCACCGTTTCGAGCGCAAAGACAAGCACGGTCATACGGTTTTCCTGGAGGCTTCCTACAACCCGCTGTTCGACACCAAGGGGCGGTTGTACAAAGTGGTCAAGTTCGCCAGCGACATCACCGATCAGGTGACCACCCTGCAAACCGCCGCGGAGTCGGCCCACAGCACCTCGGTTCAAAACGATGCTTGTGCGCAGAAGGGGTCGCAGGTGGTGCAGCAAACGGTGCAGACCATCCAGGACATTTCCAAAGACTTGAACGAAGCGGCGCTGAGCATTGATGCCGTCAGCAAACAGTCCGACATCATCGGCACCATCGTCCAGACCATTCGCGGCATTGCCGATCAGACCAACCTGCTGGCGCTCAACGCCGCGATCGAAGCGGCCCGGGCCGGGGAACACGGACGCGGGTTCGCGGTCGTCGCCGATGAAGTTCGCAGCCTTGCAGCCCGAACGAGCCAGGCAACGGTGGAGATCGTTGAAGTGGTGCGCAAGAACCACGATTTGTCATTGAGTGCGGTGTCGAGCATGCAGTCCAGTTTGAGTCGAACCGGGCTTGGGGTGGAACTGGCGAACGAGGCGGGAGCGGTGATTATGGAGATTCAGCAAGGGTCGCGGCATGTGGTGGATGCGATCAGTCAGTTCAACTCGACGTTGCAGATAAGTTGATAGCGGCACATTGAAAAGGGTCCCTCGAAGGGTCATGCCGATCAGTTAAGGATCTGAGCACCACTATCCTTGTGGGAGCGAGCTTGGTCCCACAGGTTCTGCGCCTTAACTGACTAGCATTACCCTCGAAGGGACCCTCTTTTATTGATTGCGGGTTCGCTCGCGCCAAGGAACAACCCGAGAAACGTCGCCTAGGCGAAGGCGGCCTGATCGGAGGGTTTATGGCGCAATCGGGATATCGAACGTCTGAAACGCATCATCCACCGGCCGGTAACCCAACACCCGCATGGTTTCGCTGAGGTCCAGGCGTTTGAAGCGGTTGTTGGAAATGCCATGGGCGATCAGGTGTTGCACGCCTTCGACCTCCACCGAACGTTGCAGCAACTGTACTGCATCGCGTGGGCTCAGCCAGGCGCTCAGGTCTCGGGCATTGGTCAGTTCATGACGGTCCGGGAACTCGAAAGCGCCGATCCGTATCGCGATGGTCGAAAGGTTGCGTTTGGCAGCATAGAACGCACACAACGCTTCGCCATAACACTTGCTGACGCCATACAGATTGGCCGGCATGACCTGCATGCCCGGGGTGATTTGCCGGTCCACCGGATAGCCTTCGATGGTTTGCGCGCTGCTGGCGAACACCAGTCGTTTGCAGCCAGCGGCCGCCGCGGCTTCGAACAGGTAAGTGGTGGCCAGAATGTTATTGGGCAGCAGCTCATTGAACGTGGCAGTGGCGTGAGGAATGCCGGCCAGGTGCACGATGACGTCGATCCCTTCCAATACTTCGCCCATAGCCGCGGGGTCGGACAGGTCCAGGATGACGAAACGGTGAGGCGCATCGACCACAAAGTCGGGCTCGACGCGATCCGTCAGGACGAAGGTGTAGCGGTCTTTTGAGGCTTCGAAAAAGGTTCTGCCGATTCTGCCGCAGGCACCGGTCAGCAGTACGTTGAGTCCGTTCATGAGTCTCTCTTTTCAGGGAAGGAGCGTTGCGGGGTTGGCTTATGGCAGGCCATTGCAGCCATGTTTCAGAAATCCCGGGCGTTGTGCCAACCGTTGGAAATACTCGTCGATGGCCGGGTAGTCGGGGCGCTCCAGCGGTGTCATCAGCCAGCGGTTGACCGACAGTCCGATGACGATGTCCGCCAGCGTGAAGTGCGGCCCGGCGACATACGCTTTGGTGGCCGCGAGCTGATGCTCGAGGATGCCCATCTTCTGATTCCAGCCGCGTATGCCAGCGGCAATGTGATGCGGGTCCTGGAACTCCGGATCCTTGCGTACCAATGCCGTGAACGCGTAGCTCCAGGCGGCATTGAGTTCGGTGGCTTGCCAATCCATCCACTGCTCCACCCGAGCGCGCGCAGCCGGTTCGTGGGGCAGAAGATCGGTGTTGTGGTGTTTGCCGGCCAGATAGCGACAGATGGTGTTGGACTCCCACAGCACGCCAGCCTCATCGATAATCACGGGCACCAGTGCGTTGGGATTGAGCCTGAGAAACTCCGGCGTATGGGTCGACGCATATCCGCCGCCCCAGTCTTCACGTTCGTAGGCAACACCCAACTCCTCGCAGGTCCACAGGACTTTCCTGACGTTGATGGACGAGGCTTTACCCAGAATCTTCAGTGCATGTTCCATTGAGCTACTCCATTAGCGATTCGACGCTTCAGGAATCTAACAGACATTCAGCGTTTTCAAACCGGGTCCGGCAGCGCCGAAGTTGGCAAACCAAACGTGCGATCAAACAACCAGTTGAAGGCGAAGGTGTAGCACGGGATGAAAATGATCAGCGCCGCGTCCAGCAGGAAGGCTTGCACCAGGCTGACGTTCATCCACCAGGCGATCAACGGGATGAGGAACACTATCAAGGTTAGTTGAAAACCCACGGCATGGGTGATGCGCCGTTTAACGGTGCGGGTCCGCGAAGGCTGACGACTTTCCCAGCGCTCGAACAGCGAGGTGTAGATGAAGTTCCAGGTCACCGCGATGGTGGTAATGATCACGGCCAGCGGGCCGGTGCTGCCGGGCGAGGTGCCGGACAACATTGCCAGGCCCAAGGCCGAGAAGGTCATGCCGATGACCTCGTAAAGGGACACGTAGAGCAGTTTTCGTTTCACGCCTTGCACGGGGATTTGCCTCTTTCTATCGAACTTGGGCCAGAAGCACTGGCGAAGGCGCGAAAGATAGCTTCAATATGGCTGACAGAAAAAGTTAGTAGCTTTCAGTTTTATTGATAGGAAGAGGCATGAATTTCAACAGTGACAGCATCGAATTGTTCCTTGCGGTGATCGAGCGCGGCTCGTTTTCCGCTGCCGCCCGGGCGCTGGGTAAAGTGCCGTCGGCGGTGAGCATGGGCATCGCCAACCTGGAAGCCGAGCTCGGTTATCCACTGTTCGACCGCAGCCATCGCGAGCCGGTACCGACGGCGATGGCCAGCGCATTGGTGCCGCATGCGCGACTGATTGCCGAACAGCTCAAACAGCTGCAAGTGCATGCGGTCGAGTTGTCGCTGGGGCTGGAAAGCAAGTTGTCGATCGGGGTGGTGGCAGACATCGACAAGGGCTGCGTGATGGCGGCGATCAAGGTCATCGCCGAGCGTCATCCTCTACTGGAAATCGAAATGCTCAGCGCGCCGCAGGATGACGTGCTGGCGATGCTCCACAGCGGCCGGGTCAGCGTTTGCCTGGCGTTCGCCGGGCTGAGCATGAACGTGCTGGAGCGGTTCCAGTTCGTGGGTACCGAACGGATGATCGCCACGCTGGCGGCGGACAATCCGCTGTTTCAGGGCGGGGATTTGTTCCTGGAGGACTTGGTCCACGTACGGCAAATCATCGTTGCCAGCCGCGACCTGCCGATCAGCGAAACCCGGCCGCTGGTGGCCGAGTCTTACTGGCGCACCGACACCCTGGCCATGGCTTTGGAAATGGTCGAGGCCGGCTTGGGCTGGGGCAATTTTCCGCTGTCGGTGGTCCAGCCGTTGCTCGACGCTGGAAGGCTCAAGCGTTTGAGCTTTCGCAATATCGAGAACGGGTTGGTGCTGCCGGTGCATGCGGTGTGGCTCAAGAGCCAGCCATTGCAGAAAGGGGCGTTGGCGTTTGTAGAGTTGATGGGGCGTTGATGATCGTTCCCACGCTCTGCGTGGGAATGCAGCCCGGGACGCTCCGCGTCCCTGCCGAAGCGGACGCAGAGCGTCCATTGAGGCATTCCCACGCAAAGCATGGGAATGATCAGGTACCGGGTCAGGTACTTTCGCGCACCTTCAACTCAAACCCCATGTCCTGCACCGGTTTGGCCACCGTGTTACCGGCCATCAACGTCAACATCTGCTCCGCCGCGCGGCGACCGATGGCTTCTCGCGGGGTGCTGATGCTGCTCAGGCGCGGGACCATGTGGGCCGAAGCCGGCAGGTCGTTGAAGCCGAGGATCGCCACTTGTTCGGGGATCTTGATCCCGCAGCGCATGGCTTCGAGCAGTGCGCCCTGGGCCAGGTCGTCGTTACCGAAGAAGATCGCGTCGACATCGGGATGACTGGCGAGCAGTTGCAGGAACAGTTCGCCACCCAGGCCGACGGAGGAAGAACGCGGTGTCAGCACTTCCAGGTCCGGGTCATACAAACCGGCTTTTTGCAGGGCTTTGCGGAAACCTTCGCCGCGCAGCAACGTGCGTTGATCCAGTTGCGCGCCGATGTAGGCCAGACGCTTGCGACCGCGTGACAGCAAATGCCCGGCTGCGGTCTCGCCGGCAGCAAGTTGCGAAAAGCCCACGCAATTGAGGCCGGCGGCGCTGTCCAGTTCCATCATGTACACGCACGGAATGTTGCTCGCCTCGATCATCCGGCGCGAACTTTCGGTGCGGTCGAAACCGGTCAGCAGCAAACCGCGAGGCTGATACGCCATGTAGTTGCGCAGCAGGTTTTCTTCTTCATCGCGTGAGTAATGGAAGTTGCCGATCAGCACTTCGAAGCCCTTTGGTCGCAAAACCTGATGAATGGCTTCCAGCGTGTCGATGAACAGCAGGTTGGACAATGAAGGCACCAAAACCACGACGGAATGGCTCTGGGCCGAGGCTAACGCGCGGGCGGCAGGGTTGACCACGTAGTTGAGGTCGAGGGCGGCTTTCTGCACTTTTTCCACCAGTTCGGTGGCCACCGTGCTGACTCCGCGCAGGGCGCGAGAGGCGGTAATCGGGCTGACACCGGCCAGGCGTGCGACTTCGTTCAAAGTGGGGCGGCCAGTGGTGCGCGTATTTTTATCGTTTTTAGGGGAGATCATCGGACGGCTTGCCAAACAAAATTCGAGGCACTAAGGTAGCGCTGTCTCGACGCAGCTGCAAATGCGTGAGCGGGGTTTGCCTGATCCCCGTTTTTTGGCGTTGGGAACGAACATGCTGCAACCCACAAAAATGACAAGAAGGCGTCGGCAACTTCTGCTTTTTCTGGTGTCATAACTGGCAAAGGTAGCGCTGTCTGCGCGCTGAGGTGTTACATGAATTATCCCATCACCGCCCTGGTCATCATGGGCGTTGCCGGTTGCGGCAAGACTTGCGTCAGCGAAGCCTTGTGCCAACTCAGCGGCGCGACCGCCATTGAAGGCGACACTTTCCACCCTGCCGCCAATATCGAAAAGATGAGCGCGGGTATCCCCCTGAACGACGACGACCGTGCCGGCTGGCTCGACAGCCTGTGCGATGAACTGCGCCGCATCGACGCCAAAGGCGAACGCCCGGTGCTGACCTGCTCGGCCCTCAAACACAGTTACCGCGAACGTCTGCGCAGCGCCTTGCCGGGCCTGGGCTTCGTGTTTCTTGAACTGACCCCTGAAGTCGCCGCCGATCGTGTCTCCCATCGGCCGGGCCACTTCATGCCATCGACATTGATCGACAGCCAGTTCGCCACCCTTGAATCGCCTGTTGGCGAGCCACTGACCCTGGCTCTGGACGCGTCGAAGCACAGCGTCGAGCAATTGGCGAAGCAAGCTCATGACTGGTGGCAGGCTCATGGCCTGAAACACGCCGTATGAGTTTTGCCAGAGAAGATAGCGCTGTCCTGTTGGCTTGCGAATTCCCCGTTTTAATAACAACAACAACCAGGAGACACCCCTAATGTTTGGCATGTCCCACGAGACGTTCCTGCTGCTCGATGCAGTGGTCACGGTGATCGGGCTTATCGTCCTGATCACCAAGTTCAAGTTTCACCCGTTCATTGCCCTGATCATCGCCGCAGCCTTTCTCGGGCTGACTTCCGGCATGCCGATCGGCACCATCATCAAGGCGTTCCAGGACGGCTTCGGCGGGGTGCTCGGTTTCGTCGGGATCATCCTCGCGCTGGGCACCATGCTCGGCAAAATGATGGCCGAGTCGGGCGGGGCGGATCAGATTGCCCAGACCCTGATTCGCGCGTTCGGCAAGGACAAGGTGCAGTGGGCGATGATGTTCGCCGCGTTCCTGGTCGGCATTCCGCTGTTTTTCGAAATCGGCTTCGTGCTGCTGATCCCGCTGGTGTTTATCGTGGCCCGGCGTACCGGTGTGTCGATCATCAAGATCGGTATCCCGCTGCTGGCCGGTCTGTCTGCGGTGCACGGCCTGGTTCCGCCGCACCCGGGGCCGTTGCTGGCCATCGGCGTGTTCGGTGCCGACATCGGTAAAACCATTCTCTACGGCCTGATCGTTGCGCTGCCGACGGCTATCATCGCCGGCCCGATCTACGGCACGTTCATTGCCAAGTACATCCCGGGTCATCCAAACCAGGAACTGGTCGATCAACTGGCGCGTGATAACGAGTCTGCCGATCTCCCAAGCTTCGCCATCACCTTGATCACCGTGCTGTCGCCGGTGTTCCTGATGCTGCTCAAGACCTTTGCCGATGTGGTGCTGCCGGACGGCAACTTCTTCCGCACGTTCATGGACCTGATCGGTCATCCGATCTCGGCGCTGCTGCTGGCGTTGCTGCTGTCGCTGTACACCTTCGGTTACAAGCAGGGCATTGGCTCTAACCAGATACTCAAATGGCTGGATGCCAGCCTTGCGCCAACCGCCGCAATCATCCTGATCATCGGTGCCGGTGGTGGCTTCAAGCAGATGCTGGTGACCAGCGGCGTGGGTAATGTCATCGGCAACATGGCGGTGGAAGCGCAGATCTCGCCGATCCTGCTGGCCTGGCTGGTGGCGGCGGTGATCCGTATTGCGACCGGTTCGGCAACCGTGGCGACCATTACCGGTGCGGGCATCGTGGTGCCGGTGGTGGGGATGATTCCAGGTGTGAACCGTGAACTGCTGGTACTGGCGACCGGTGCCGGTTCGTTGATCCTGTCTCACGTCAACGACGCGGGTTTCTGGCTGGTGAAGCAATACTTCAACATGACCGTGGCGGAAACCTTCAAGACCTGGACCGCGATGGAAACCATCCTGTCCGTGGTGGGCCTGGGCTTCATCCTGCTGTTGTCGCTGTTCGTTTAAACACACTGCACTGATCGTTCCCACGCTCCGCGTGGGAATGCCGCCATGGACGCTCTGCGTCCACTGTGACGCGGAGCGTCACGGGATGCATTCCCACGCAGAGCGTGGGAACGATCAAGCACAAAAAAACCGCATCGCTGCGGTTTTTTTATGTCTGCTTGATAAATCAGGCGTTAGTTTTCTGAATCAACCCATCCGCCCGGAACATCCCGCGAATGCCGCGTATGGCCTGACGAATCCGGTCCTGGTTTTCGATCAGCGCGAAGCGCACATGATCATCCCCATACTCACCAAACCCGACACCTGGCGAGACGCAAACCTTGGCCTCGGCCAGCAGTTTCTTGGCGAACTCCAGCGAGCCCAAATGCGCATACGCTTCGGGAATCTTCGCCCAGACGTACATCGACGCTTTCGGGTTCTCGACCATCCAACCCAGTTCATGCAGGCCTTTGACCAGCACGTTGCGACGCTGCCGATACTGCTCGGCGATGTCTTTGACGCACTGCTGATCACCTTCCAGCGCCGCAATCGCCGCGACTTGCAACGGGGTGAACGTGCCGTAGTCGTGATAACTCTTGATCCGCGCCAGGGCGTTGACCAGTTCGGCATTACCGACCATGAAGCCGATGCGCCAACCCGCCATGTTGTAGCTCTTGGACAGGGTGAAAAACTCCACCGCGATGTCCTTGGCGCCTGGCACTTGCATGATCGATGGGGCTTTCCAGCCGTCGTAGACGATGTCGGCGTAAGCCAGGTCGTGCACCACCAAAACGTCGTATTGCTTGGCGAGGGCGATCACCCGCTCGAAGAAATCCAGCTCCACGCATTGAGCAGTGGGGTTGGACGGGAAGCCGAGGATCATCATTTTCGGTTTCGGGATCGAGCCGCGAATCGCGCTTTCCAGTTCGGCGAAGAAGTCCACGCCCGGAATCAACGGCACCGAACGCACCTGAGCGCCGGCAATCACCGCGCCGTAGATGTGAATCGGGTAGCTCGGGTTCGGCACCAGAACGGTGTCGCCCTGGTCGAGGGTGGCCAGCATCAAATGCGCCAGGCCTTCCTTGGAACCGATAGTGACGATGGCTTCGCTTTCCGGGTCGATATCGACTTCGTAGCGATCCTTGTACCAATTGGAAATCGCCCGGCGCAGACGCGGAATGCCCTTGGACGTCGAATAACCGTGGGTGTCTTCGCGCTGGGCGACGGTCACCAGTTTTTCGACGATGTGCGGCGGAGTAGGGCCATCAGGGTTGCCCATGCTGAAGTCGATGATGTCTTCGCCACGACGACGGGCGGCCATCTTCAGCTCGGCAGTGATGTTGAATACGTAAGGGGGGAGTCGATCTATGCGCGCAAAGCGGCGCGGCGAACCTGGGTTAGCCATTGTTGCCTCGGATAACGTGAGCGCCCGGAACCGTCCGAGCGACGCTGGTCACTGCGGTGACCTGTGGCGGAATGTAAGGGCTGATGTGGCAAACTGTCCAGCGACTATGTAAACAAATTTGTCCGAAGGAAATCGGTTGATGGAATTTACCAGTGGCTTCTTGCTGAGCCTTTCGCTGTGCCTGGACATCGGCGTAGCCAACATCGCGATGATCACATTGGCGATGCAACGTGGCTATTTTCAAGGCTTCGCGCTGGGTTTGGGGACCTGTGTCGGTGACCTGATCTACGCCGTGCTGGCCTTGGCCGGGATGACCGTTTTGCTGCAATACGAAAGCGTGCGCTGGGTGTTGTGGATCGGCGGTTCGGCGCTGTTGTTGTACTTCGCGGCGAAGATGATCTATTCGGCGATTCACCATGAGGCGGTATTGGCGCAGGCCGAAGACGTGGGCCAGAACTCCCATCGGCGCGAGTTTTTCCGCGGGATCTTCCTCGCCATGTCCTCTCCCAGCGCCATTCTCTGGTTCGCGGCGGTGGGCGGCACATTGATCGCTCGCTCCGGCGGCGGTGACGCCCTCAGTTCGGCGCTGTTTCTCGGCGGGTTTCTCTGCGCCGGGGTGCTTTGGTGCGTGGCTTTGTGCTTCGCCGCGAGTCACGGCGGCAAGTTGCTCGGTGACAAATTACTGCGTTACTCCTATATGGCATCGGCAGCGATCTTCTGCTATTTCGCGGTCTACGTGATCCTATCGGGGTATAACGAGTTCGTCGGCGCAGGTGCCGTCGAGCCGTTGCACGCACTGTAATTGGGCGAATCGGGTTTGGCTTCTATACTCCCAGCCGAACCCACTTTTTGTTCCAAGGAGTTGAGCCATGGATGAGCAAACAGGCGTCGAAACGGCCAAGCCACGCTTCGAGCACGGGCACTTCCTGCTCATTGCAGGGCTTGGCGGACGATTTACCCAGGAAACCTCCAGGAAAATCCCTGAGCTCTGGGAGAAATTCATTCCCGAGATTGGCAAAATTCCCGGTCAAAAAAACGAAGTGACCTACGGCATCTGTTGCAATCCGGATGGCAAGGGCGGCTTCGAATACATCGCCGGCGTTGAAATCAGCAAGCTCGACGACCTGCCCGAGAAATACCGTTGGGTTGAGGTGCAACCTCAGCACTACGCAGTGTTCGAGCACAAAGGCGCTCTCGATCAGTTGCCCCAGACCTTCCAGTACATTTGGAATACCTGGCTGCCGCAGTCCGGTTATCAGGCGGCCGACGCGCCGGAATTCGAACGCTACAGCGAAGACTTCAACCCGAAGCTCAATACGGGTGTGCTGGAAATCTGGCTGCCGCTCAAGCCTTGATTACCGCAGGAGGCGGACTCGGCGTCCGCCTCCTGCCCGTTACTTGCCTTGCTTCATCCGTCGCGCTCGCAACAGATCAATCGTCAGCGTGATAAAGCCAAACGAGCTGATGCCCAACAACATAAGAAGTCCGATCTGAACGCTGCTCATGGTGAGTTCCCCTTATTGATGGCCAGAGACAGGACACATCAATAATCCGCTCCGGCAAGCAATGACAGCGCCTATACGCAGGCTTTACGACGCCTGCGGTGATCGATATGAACACCTTATTAATTTATGATCCCCAGCCTTCCCCTCGCTGATTTCGAGCTGCCATGAACACCGTCATCCGCCACGTCACACCTGCTGATCTGGACCGCTGCTACGCCATCGAAACCGTTGCCTACGAAGGCGACGAAGCCGCCACCCGCGAAAAGATCGCCACCCGCATCGCCACCTGGCCCGAAGGTTTTATCGTGGCCGAAGTCGACGGCGTTGTAGCCGGTTTCATCAATTCCGGTGCGGCGTTTCAGGTGGAAATGTCGGACGAGGCGTTCAAGGAACTGATCGGCCACGACCCGGCCGGCCCGCACGTGGTCATCATGTCGGTGGTGGTGCACCCGGATTTTCAGGGGCAGGGGCTGGCGAAACGGTTGATGGGCGAATTCATCGAGCGGATGCGCGCGCTGGGCAAGACCAGCATCCATCTGATGTGCAAGGAGCGGCACATTCCGCTGTATGCCGGGTTCGGGTTTGCCTACATCAAGCCTTCAGCGTCAGATCATGGTGGGATGGCGTGGCATGAGATGATTTTGGACCTGTAATCAATCTCTCGAACACCGAAGATCCTTGTGGGAGCGGGCTTGCTCGCGAATGCGGTGTGTCGGTCAACATTATTTGTGATTGACACACCGCATTCGCGAGCAAGCCCGCTCCCACATTGATTTGCGTTGTGTCAGTAAAGGCTGTCGCGCACTCTCGCCGGCGCTTCCCGGTCATACGTCTCGGCATCGAACTGCCCATCGTTCAACCGCTTGTGAAACGCACCTGCTGTCGGCAGGGCAGAGCGGTCCAGATACTGTTTCGGATTCCATACATAGGGGCTCAGTATCGCTTTCGAGCAATGAAAAACACGGATTTCATCATCAAAAAGTCTGCTGTGCTCTATGTCCCGCGGAGTATGTTGTGTACCGCGCTCACCGCTCTATCGAGTACAGCCGCCTCACTAAGGTCGGTCGTATCGATCCTCACCCAATTAGCCAAACCACATCGCTCATAACTGGATCGAACTCTATTCTGATAATCAACGAAACTTTTAAGGCGATTTTCATTGCCACCATCGTAGGCCCCACTCTCGCTAAGACGAAAAGATCCTTTTCTCTGCGCTGCAAGAACCGGATCGACATCCAGGAAAATGACGGCGTCAGGTTTTCTAATTGTTGAGAATATTGCTAACGCCTCCTCAGCCAAACCTGCGTCTTTGAGTAAAAAGCGTGCTAAGTATTTATAGTACCAACCATCTGCGATGCAGCTAACCCCGGAGTCCATTAATGGCCTGATGGCAGCATAATCTGTCGCTTGAAACCATGCTGCAATTAAACTTATCCAATGCCTATCGCCTAATTGATCCAAGGGGGCGTCATCTGGGTAATCCCAAAGAATTTCACGTATGCGGGACATATGAAATTCTGTATATCCCAATGATACCGGTGGTCGATTTTTATCTACATATTTGAGTTCGGAATGGGATTCATAAATCTTGTCATATGTTGCCCTTGCAACAGTAGATTTCCCCGCTCCGTCAGTGCCTTCAAACGCGATAAATAAAGCTTGTTTAGCTAAATAACTCATGCGAATCCCCCTAAGTAAGCTTCAGTGTCCAACGAGTTTCTGCCGCTACCCTCAATTAATGGTTGAAATCCCTGGGCGTTAACTTCCTTTCTAACAGTCGTTGGCATTGGCTTTATTTCAACATCGTTGATGAAGGTGGCTGGATCCACTGACCTAAATGCGGAAAGCGTTGAACTTGATTTAGTTATTTTCTTCAGGCTTGCGTTTCTTTATGGGGAGATTATTGTCTCCGCTATATTTGTATATAGCGTTAGCGAATCAAGATCGCTTACGGATAACGGTAATTTAGAAGGATTGAAATTACTATTGAAACTCTCACTCTCTATTCCTGTCTTGTACTTGCAGGTAACCAGGTCATCTCGCCAAATCTGGAGAGTATTAGCGGAATGGCTAGTCGGGTAACTTCCATGCGTGATCTCGTGTTTATATAAATATAATTATGAGCAGGAAGGTTTTTGTATTCGTCACGCTAACAAGGACTTGATGTGCTATGTGCTGTTCTCAATCCCATTCTTTGAGTAGTCTGATTAGACAGGGAGTTCCTTCCGCAGCAAAGTATTTTTTTCTGAAGTAATACTCGCACATGGATATTCTATGTTTGGTTTGTTTTCGTTTGTTGAATTCGTTGTCCAAAGCGGAAAGAGATTTTAGCGTAGATGGATAGAGATCTGATTTTTTTAACAACTTCTCAATTGCCAAAAATACCAGGTCTATATATTTCAGTGCTTCTTGAATGTATGAGCGACATTCAGCTTCTGTGGTCGCCCCCTTTCTGGCCAACGCAAAGAAACTATTTTTTATATCATCAAACCCACTGACTCGGAACATGTTTGAGTAAACCCACTTATAGTGTTTGTTTCCAACGCATGCCCAATTAATGATCTATGAATGACATTGTTCTCTGTGTTCGATAGTACTGGGTCATAGAGAAAACGCTGATCATCGGTGATTTCATCAAATGCTTTTTCAATTTTCGCAAAAATTTCTTCCAGTTCGGAAAATGTTATATAGTCTGCATCAATGTGGATGCTAGTGTTGCCGTAAAAATTTGTTGTATTATAAACCTCCTCATCTTCAGTGATGTAGTGATAGTTTATATCTGTAACCAATGCGTGTTCACAGTTTTCGATGTTGTTAGCTTTAGGTCGTTGTTCGCAAAGAATGATACAGTCGATGTCGGAATGAATGGTTCCAATCCCTTCGATTAGAGATCCTGAAACAATAAGAGTGCTCGTGCTTTCTAAAAAAGCTCTTTTGCGTAGGTAGTCTTTCGGGATTAAGATTTTTCCATCTAGTATGGAAATTTCATTGTCCGAGATTTTTGACTTCGAGGTTTTTACGAGGGCGGTCATTTCATTTTGCTCCCAGGGTAATGGTGAGAATATAAACTGAGGCACTTGAACCTGAATGACAATACTCTGAAGAAAGATGGGTAAGTATTTTACCTGGAGTTTTCCAGTGCGGAAGTAATAGCGTTCATGTGCTAAAACCCTAGTGTCGACATAGGTTGTTCGTCAATATTTATATATAAAATCAGAAACGCCTTACAAACATTAAAGTCCAAGTGTTTAATCTTTGAGTGAAGTTTCTTTTTTCTTTGAGAGAAGACTCCTACAGGTCACCGCCTGGGACTCTGTAGGAGTAACGCGGAGGATTGTGTCAGTAAAGGCTGTCGCGCACCCGGGCCGGCGCTTCCCGGTCATACGTCTCGGCATCGAACTGCCCATCGTTCAACCGCTTGTGAAATGCACCCGCCGTCGGCAGGGCAGAGCGTTCGAGGTGTTTCTCAGGGTTCCATAAATCCGAACGAACGATGGCCTTGGAGCAGTGGAAGTACGCCGCTTCCACCGTCACCAGCATCACCGTGCGCGCCGGTTTGCCATTGACCGCAAAGCTCTCCAGCAACCCGGGTTCGGCGCTGATCTGTGCCGTGCCGTTAACCCGCAACGTTTCGCCAATCCCGGGAATGATGAACAGTAGCGACACCCGCGAATCGAGCACAACGTTACGCAGCGTGTCGATGCGGTTGTTGCCCGGCCGATCCGGGATCGCCAGGGTGCGTTCATCAATGATCCGCACGAAACCCGGCGTGTCGCCCCGCGGTGAACCGTCCATCCCGTCAGGTCCCACCGAGCTGACGATTACCAGTGGCGAGGCGCGGACCATCGCCTGATAGTCCTCGTTCAGAAAGGCGATCTGCTTGCGTACGGCGCGGTCATGGGGTTGGCCGTAGAGGGCTTCCAGTTCTTCGATGCTGTTGAGCATAACCACCTCAGAAAATCAGCCCCATGCGCCGTTCGTAACCGATCCGGCCCCTGTAGGCTTCGCCGCTGTCGACCCAGCCGAATTTTGCGTAAAGCGCGATGGCCGATGCGTTATCCGCATCCACCGACAACTCCAGCCCCTTTATTTCCGGAAACGCCTGACGCGCTACGTCGGGCAGGGCTTGCAGGCAGGCCTTGCCGTAGCCTTTGCCCTGAGCCCGATGATCGACTTGCAGTGCGTGCAGGGTGGCGCTGTGTTCATTGGCCCACGCCGGCAATACGGGCGGGCGTTTGAGCAGCAGGAAGGCCACGGGAACATCCTCGACCAGTAGCGCAAATCCCTTCACGCCGGGGCCGGGTTTGGACAGCAAGGTGTGCAACGCACCGTGAATGTCGCCGGAGAACCTGATTTGTTCTTTGTGAACTTCAATGGCCTCGACCTGCTGGCGCTGGAGCGCGTTCAGGTGGTCGTAAGGCACGAGTCGGGCTGTCACTGGAGTGTCCTTTTTCCAAGAAAATGTGTTTCGGATTCTAACGAGTTTGCGCCCATGGATTATTTTTATTTGGACTGTCGATTTGGTTTTTCGCCAGACGACTAAGGGTGTCTTCACAACAAAAACCACGGAGAACCACCATGAACGCTACCCACGAAATCCAGACCCTGATCGACACCTATCGCCAGGCGGTCATCGCCAAGGATGTCGAGAAACTCATGCCCCTGTATGCCGAGGACATCGTCTCCTACGACGCGGTCAAGGCCCTGCAGTTTCGGGGCAAGGCCGCCTACCGCGCACATTGGCAGGAATGCATGGAAATGTGCCAGGGCGCGCATAAGTTCGACTTCGACCATATGAACATCGTGGCGGACGAGCACATCGCCTTCGCCCATTGGCTGGCCCATTGCGGCGGCACCAACGAGAAGGGCGAAACCCAGGCCTGCTGGATGCGCGTGACCGCCTGCTATCGCCGCGACGACGGGCAATGGCGCATCGTTCACGAACACTGGTCGGCCCCGTTCGACATGATGAGCGGCACCGCGCTGTTCAACCTGGAACCCTGAGCGTCAGGCCGATTCGTCGGGAATATCGCGAAAGCGTCAATCAGCAGCCATAGTTGATCCGTTCGATGCAGGAGAGCCCCATGAAGTATTTATGCCTGGTCTACAGCAACGAGCACGAGTTGCACTCGCTGCCCGAAAGCCCGAATGACGCTGAATGCATGGCTTACGCCGAGGCGATCCAGGGCAGCGGCCGAATGGTCGCCGCCGAGGCGCTGGAATCGGTGCAGACCGCGACCACGGTGCGGATGCGCAACGGGAAGATGTCGATCACCGACGGCCCGTTCGCCGAAACCAAGGAGCAATTGGCCGGCTTCTACCTGATCGATGCCAAGGATCTCAATGAAGCCATCCAGGTCGCCGGTAACATCCCGGCGGCCCGGGTCGGCTGTGTCGAGGTACGTCCCGTTCGTCAGTTGAACCCCGGCGCCTGATGTCGGCCGAGTCGGTACGAGCTCGGGTCGAGCAGGTTTACCGCGAAGATTCACGGCGGATTCTGGCGACCCTGATCCGTTTGCTCGGCGATTTCGATCTTGCCGAAGAAGCCTTGCACGAGGCGTTTTTCGTCGCTGTCGAGCGCTGGCAGCGTGACGGTGTGCCGAACAATCCGCGGACCTGGCTGGTGTCCACGGGGCGTTTCAAGGCCATTGATGTGTTGCGACGGCGTGCACGCTTCGTCGCTTCGCAACCGATGCTGATCGCTCAACTGGAGGCGCTGGAGCAGGCCGACTGGAGTGACGAAGACGTGGAAGACGATCGCCTGCGCCTGATTTTCACCTGTTGTCACCCGGCACTCGCGGCGGACGCCCAGGTGCCGTTGACGCTGCGCGAAGTTTGCGACCTGACCACGGAAGAAATCGCCCGGGCCTTCCTGTCGGCTCCAGCGACCATCGCCCAGCGCATCGTGCGGGCCAAGGCGAAAATCCGTGACGCAAAAATTCCTTATCAAGTGCCGGCCCTGGCGGAATTGCCCGAGCGCCTGGACAGCGTGCTGCGGGTGATTTATCTGGTGTTCAACGAAGGTTATTCTGCATCCATGGGCGCGGAACTGACCCGTGAGGATTTGACCCGCGAGGCGATTCGGCTCGGTCGTTTGTTGATGGAACTGCTGCCCGAACCTGAAGTGATGGGGCTGCTGGCGCTGATGTTATTGCACGAGTCCCGACGTCCGGCCCGGACATCGGCGAGTGGCGAGTTGATCGTGCTGGATGAGCAGGACCGTTCGTTGTGGGACGCCGAGATGATCGCTGAAGGTTGCGCCCTGGTGGAGCGTGCACTGACAACCCGGCGCTTCGGGCCTTACTGCCTGCAAGCGGCGATTGCGGCGTCGCATGCCGAAGCGCCCACGGCGGCGGAAACGGACTGGCTGGAGATTGTGGGTTTGTACGACGTGCTGTTGCGGGCAGCGCCTTCGCCGGTGATCGAATTGAACCGTGCGGCGGCGATCTCCAAACGGGATGGGCCGTTGGCGGGACTGACGTTGATCGAGGGGATCCTGGCGCGGGGTGATTTGCTGGATTACCACTTGGCGCACGCGGCGCGGGCGGAGTTTTGTCGGCAGTTGGGAAGGGTAGAGGAGGCGCGGGCGGCTTATCAGCGGGCGTTGGAGTTGACGCAGCAAGTGCCGGAGCGACGGTTTATCGAGGCTCGGATCAAGGAATTGAAGTGACGATCGTTCCCACGCGCCGCAAAGGAATGCACCTGTGATGCTCTGCGTCACGCTTGCGAAGGGACGCGGAGCGTCCCGGGCGGCATTCCCACGCAGAGCGTGGGAACGATCATTGCACCGCTATTCCAGCATCTTGCCCAACAACCAACTCCCCGCCGGCCCTGGCGGATGCAACCGTGACCACAGCGCATCGACGAACACCGGTTTTGGCCAGCCGCGCACGACCAGTTCCTGCAACGTGCCTTGCCCAAACCGCTCCACCAGCCACCGGGGCAACGGCGCCCAGCCGAATCCACCCTGGGCCATTTCCAGCAGCATCAGATAACTCGGCGCCGACCAGACGCGCCCCTTCGCACGGCTTTCATACGGATTGACGATCGTCGCCAGACGCAGCTCCCGGTGTTGTTGCAACACGGCCTGATCGACGTGGCTCAGCGTCGCCAATGGATGTTCGCGGGACACGAACAGGGCAATCTCGGTCAGCTCTTCCATGGTCGAACTGACCAGGTCCGGCGGGTAACTGTCTTGTTTTTCGGCGAAGGCCACATGCGCCCGACCTTGTTGCACCAAGGCCACCAGGTCATCGCACTCGGCAATCAGGCATTCAAGTTCCAGGTCGGGATAACGCAGCTCGAAGGCGCTGAGCGCCGCTTCGAAGCGGTCGGATTGATACGTGTCGGAAATCGCCACGGTCAGCTTCGGCTCCACCCCTTGGGACAGTTGGCTGGCGGTCATTTCCAGTCGGCTGCTGGCGGCCAGAATGTCCTCGGCCCGTTGCAGCATCACGTGCCCGGCCGGGGTCAGGCTTGGTTTGCGGCTGCTGCGGTCGAACAAAATCAGGTTCAAGTCGATTTCAAGGCTGGCCACGGCGGCGCTGATGGTCGACTGACTGCGGCCCAATTTGCGCGCCGCAGCGGAAAACGAGCCTTGAGTCGCGGCCTGAACGAAGGCCTGCAACACTTCTTGAGAGGCCATAAACTATCGCCTTGATCGATGGTTATTGGTTATGAAGTATCGATGTGAAGAAAGATCATGGCAACCACAGTCACTTAGAGGAGTCTGGCCATGAGCGTCAACAAATCCATCACCGAACGTATTTTCCAGGCCATTGGTTTCGAATTGTTGGCCATCCTGATCTGTACCCCGTTGCTGGCGTGGATCATGGACAAACCGCTGCTCGACATGGGCGTCGTGACCATGGCTATCGCGGCACTTGCCCTGGCCTGGAACGTGATCTTCAACGGATTGTTCGACCGCGCGCTCAAACACTACAACCTGGTGCGCAACGCCTGGGTACGTGTAGTCCATGCGCTGTTGTTCGAAGGCGGTCTGGTTGCGGTGGGTGTGCCGTTGATTGCCTGGTGGCTGAAGGTCAGCCTGTGGCAAGCGTTCGTGCTGGATATTGGCGTGCTGCTGTTTTTCCTGCCTTACACCTATGTCTACCACTGGGGGTATGACGTGGTACGCGAGCGGTTTGTCATGCGCCAGTCTTACGAAGCTTAAAAGCAAGATCGCAGCCTCGTTTCACTCGACAGCCCCTACATTGGAATGCGATCCCTGTAGGAGCTGTCGAGTGAAGCGAGGCTGCGATCTTTTGATCTGGAGTTTATAAAAACACCCCAGCCGACGCTTCCACGCGTTGATCCACTGACTGCCCGACGCCAGCAACAGCGCAATCACAGCACCGATTTCATCCGGCTGACCAACGCGCCCCAACGCGGTATTTCCGGCGACATGGCTGTTCACGTCGCCGTTATCACGCACCGTGCCGCCGTCAGCGTCCATGTTGATGGTTAAACGTGGAAGTAACCTACGCAGCTGTCAAACGGCAAACGCTTGAGTTCGATCTTGTTCAGGTCGAGTACTTCGCGCAGGGCCTTGGTTTCGCCCGGGAAGTTGCGGTAAGCGACTTCATCGAGCACCACGATCGCGCCTTTTGGCATGTATGGCAGGAAGGTTTCCAGCGCGACTTTGGTCGACTCGTACAGGTCGGTGTCGAGGATCAGCATGGCCACGACCAGGTCCGGACGGGTCTTGACCCACTCGGGCACGGTCTTGACGATATCGCCTTTGACCAGTTCGCATCGCGGTATGCGGTTGACCGGGCGCAGCAGGTCGTTGGCGTCGATCATGTCCTGAATCAGCGACTGATCGGTGTCGGAGAACATGGTCTCGTTGACGTCGGCCGGGTCTTCTTTTTTGTCGATGCTCTGGAAACCTTCGAAGGTGTCGAAACCAATGATCGAACGGTTGATCGCGTATGGCTCGAGAATCATCGACAGGTGCATATAGAGCATCAGCGAGTTGCCCTTGTACACGCCGCACTCGATGATCGCACCCGGTATTTCGGCGACTTTCTTGAACAGTTCCATGCGCGACAGCGCCGCGGTCACGCCGATGCGGTTGGCGAAGACGTACGGCGCGTCAGCCACGTATTCGGCATCGACACGTTTCAGAACGTTGGCACGAGTTTCGTTGTACTGGGCCTCGGCGGCTGTGATGCGACGCTTGGTCATTGCTGGATTCCTTGGAAATTCGAAAAGTCGTGGGCGTGGAAATAGTCTTTGAAACCGGCGCCGACGTCAGGGCAGGCGCTGTCGACGTTGATCGCGCCACGCTTGTGCTTGAGGTCGTCGAGATGCATCAGGCGAAAATCCACGCTGAAGCGGGTTTGATCTGTGTGGTTGGCCACGGTGCCGTGCAGGTGCGAGCCGGAGAAAATCAGCATCTCACCGGTGTTGCCGGCGATGCGCACTTCAGACGCGGTGTTGATCGCCTCCAGCGGAACCGGGTGCACACGGACTTCCTCTTTGAGGTTGTCCTTGGCGTTGTGCCGCTGATTGTTGATCCAGTCGTTGAGGCTCCATTCGCTGGAGGTGTTCTTCACCGGCACGTCGAAGTAGCCAGCGTTGATCATCATGGTCTGGTCGGAGCTGATGGTGTGAACCGGCATCCAGGTGTTGATCTGGCAATCGACGCCGCCGTACCAGGTGTCGCGATGAGGTTTGTAGGCGTAGCTGACACCCGCGTGCAAGTAATCATAATTCGGCACCACGCGAATACGCGGCACGTCGAAAATGTAGTCACGCGGGTCGATACCGATCTCGTCGATAAATGACTGGATCAGGTCCTTGGCGCGCTGGCTATTGGTGAACTGGCCCTTGAGGCGGGTCACCAACACCACGAATTCTTCCACCGGCATCAGCGTGTGCAGAGCCTGGTGGTTGGTCTCGCCGTCGAAGGCAGCGGTGATGCTTTCCTGGGCGAACGCACACAGCTCTTTGGCGGCGCACAGCTGAGTGTTCAGGAAAATGTCGCCGGCGTAGATGGCTTCTTTGAATTCAGCTTTCTGCTGAAGCTGATTGATATACAGATTCACGATTTCACTCCTGAATACATCGAGTCTCTTAAGAGTCGGCCACACGTTAGCAAACTGAAGTGTTACCTGGAGGGTGGGGCAATAATAAAAACGCAATCCCCTGAATTTGCGACGAAATGCTTTTTCGGACAAAAAAAACCGGCTCAGGAACGAGCCGGGAAAGTTAAAAAATTGATCAGATCAGAACAATTGGGTGAACAGCCAATACAAACTGCCCGACAACAGAATCGCCGCCGGCAAGGTCAGCACCCAGGCCATCAGCAGGTTGCGGATGGTCTTCATCTGCAAGCCGCCGCCGTTGGCGACCATGGTCCCGGCCACCCCCGAAGACAGTACGTGAGTGGTCGACACCGGCAGACCGAACATGTCCGCCGCGCCGATGGTCAGCATCGCGACGGTTTCCGCCGAGGCGCCTTGTGCATATGTCAGGTGGGTCTTGCCGATCTTCTCGCCGACCGTCACCACGATACGTTTCCAGCCGACCATGGTGCCCAGCCCCAGAGCGATGGCCACTGCGATTTTCACCCACAATGGAATGAACCGCGTGGCGTTGTCGATCTGCTGCTTGAACAGTTGCAGCTTGCCGTGGGTATCGGCGTCGAAGTTGCCGACCTTGTTCTTGTCCATCAGGCGAATGGTTTCGCTGGTCAGGTACATGTCGTTACGCACGTTGCCCATGGCCTCGGCCGGGACCTTTGCGAGCGAGCCGTAGCCCTTCACTTCACTCCCGATAGTGCCGGTCAACGCGGCCAGGGCGGGGATCAGTTGCGGTGAGGCTTCCTTGCTGCGCATGTATTCGGACAGCACCGCGCGCGGGTCGGTCGGCTCTGGCAACGGCGCATTTTTGACCAGCGCTTGCTGGGTGACTTCGGCCACGGCGGCAAACTGCAGTGCCTGGTCGGCCGGCATGGTGCGGTTCAGCGCGTAAGCCATCGGCAGCGTGCCGACCAGAATCAGCATGATCAGGCCCATGCCTTTTTGGCCGTCGTTGGAGCCGTGGGCGAAGGACACGCCGGTGCACGTCAGGATCAAAATGCCGCGAATCCACCACGGTGGCGGAGTGTCGCCCTTGGGCGCTTTATACAGCGCACGATTCTTCACGAAAGCACGTAAGGCCAGCAGCAACAGCGCGGCAAACGCGAAGCCGATCAGCGGCGACAGCAATAGCGCATAGCCGACTTTGGTTGCCTGCGCCCAGTCCACGCCGCTGGTGCCGTCGCGGCCGTGCATCAGGGCATTGGCCACGCCGACGCCAATGATCGAGCCAATCAGGGTGTGCGACGAAGACGCCGGTAAACCCAGCCACCAGGTGCCGAGGTTCCACAGGATCGCGGCGATCAATAGGGCGAAGATCATCGCGAAACCAGCGGAAGAACCGACTTGCAGAATCAGCTCCACCGGCAGCAGGGCGATGATGCCGAACGCCACCGCGCCGCTGGACAGCAGCACCCCCAGGAAGTTGAAGAACCCGGACCAGGCCACCGCGAAATTCGGCGGCAAGGAGTTGGTGTAAATCACCGTGGCCACGGCGTTGGCGGTGTCGTGGAAACCGTTGACGAATTCAAAGCCGAGGGCAATCAGCAGCGCCACGCCCAACAGCAGAAACGGCGTCCAGGTGGTCACCACGGTGCCGAGTTCGTTCATGTCGTGCATCAGGCTGTAGGCGGTGAACAACAACCCGCTGCCCAGCACCGCGAAGAAAATCACGAGGGTCAGCAGGCTGGGCTTTTTATCGAGTTGAGGTTTGGAGCTACTGGTGGGCGCCTGGGCGGCGGAGAAGGAAGGAGTCGCCATGACGGACAATCCTGAGGAGAGAAGGAATGTCGCCCATGATCGTTGCTGAATGTTACAGAGAGGCTGCGCTGGATCAGTGTTTGGGTTTCTTGCTAATGCCGTCCGTCCCCATACTGATCGTTCCCACGCTCCGCGTGGGAATGCCGCCCCGGACGCTCTGCGTCCAGCGTTGACGCGGAGCGTCAATGGATGCATTCCCACGCAGAGCGTGGGAACGATCAAGGTAGAGGCTCAATAATCCTGGCGCTTACGAAACGCCCAACGCCCGGCGATCACGGTAAACGTCGCGACCAATGCCACCAGAATCCAGAACCCTTCCGGGTCGCCGGAAAGCGGCACCCCACCGACGTTCATGCCAAAGAACCCGGCGATGATATTGATCGGCAACGCCAGCACCGTGACTACGGTCAGGGTGAACAGCGTGCGGTTGCTCTGTTCGTTGAGGTTGGCGGCTATTTCTTCCTGCAACAGCTTGATCCGTTCGCCCAACGCCGTGAGGTCGTTGATGATCAGCGCGAACTCCTCGGTGGACTTGCGAAGCTCCTTGACGTCTTCCTTTTGCAACCACTGCGGCGGGCGATTGAGCAGGCGCAGCAACGAGCCCGGCTCCAGCGCCAGCAAGCGTTGCAAGCGCACCAGCACCCGTCGGTTGGCACCCAGCTCAGCCCGGTTGGTCGACAGCCGCGAAGACAGCAACTCATCTTCGATCTGATCGACACTGAGGCTGGTCTTGCGCACGATCTGGGTCAGCACTTCCCCCTGATCGCGCAGCAGATGCACCAGCAATTCCAGTGGCGAGCGAAAGCACTCACCGGCCTTCACCGACGAGCGCAGCTTGTCCACCGAGTGCAGCGGTTGCAGCCGTGCGCTGACGATCAGCCGACTGCGGGCGCAAACCCACAAGGTCGAAACATCGGACGACACCATGCTGCTGAGGTTGAACACCACGTCGTTGACCACCGCCAGCAACGCCGAATCCACATGCTCGATACGCGTCGAACGCGAACCTTCATGCAGTGCTTCGAAAAATTCATCGGGCAATTGCAGATGGCTTTTCATCCAGCGCTCGCATGCGGCGTGGGCCAGGTTCAGGTGCAGCCAGAGAAATTCGTCGTTGTCGCCGGGTTGTTGCAGGCACTGCAACGCCTTGGCCGAATCGAGCTCGCGGCCGCGCTCGCCGGGGCGAAAACTGAAACCGTACAGCAGACCGAACAGGTCGGTGTCGCGATGACGTTGGTCGATGCTGTGGTTCATGGGGTCTCGCTGTGAGGAGGCGCCTGTTGCGGGTTTCACAGGTTCACTTGAACCGCATCATTGCAAGGAGTTTTGACCGTTTTGTGACAAGGCGGTGGAGGCGAAATGATGGCGCTACCGACGGTCGGAATTGGTTAAAGAACCGCTCTGGCCCGCCGATCTTGCCTACGTTAACTCGCACGGCTTTGACCACTGGCCAAGGTCGCAGACAGGGATGTCCGGACTTCTTTCACGCCTCGCCCGGCGTGCCTCATTCCTGTCATGAGTACCTTCCGATGTTTTTGCAAAAGTCCTTGAGAGCGCAAATTCTCGCCCTGCTGAGCGGCAGCCTGTTCGCGATGCTGTTGATCGCCCTGGCCTGCTTTCACTTTCTTTCCAGCGGTGTTCAGAACTACGCGAATCTGATCGAAGGCCCGCTGCACACCTCGCAATTGATCGATGAAGCCAACCTGCAATTCAAGGTGCAGGTACAAGAGTGGAAAAACGTTCTGCTACGCGGCAAGCAGCCTGCGGATCTGGACAAATACTGGAAGCAATTCGAAGACCGTCAGCGCGATGTGCAGGGCATCCTCGGTGAACTGGCCGGGCAGAAGGGTATCGAGCCGTCACTCAAGACGCGCATCGAACGCCTGCGGGACGAACATCGTCTGTTGGGCGCGGCTTATCGGAAGGGCCGTGACGCCTACGTGGCGGCAGGCGCCGACCCAACGGCTGGTGATACGGCGGTCAAAGGTGTCGACCGCGCAACCAGCGATCAGATGAGTGAGTTGGTCAGTGAGTTACGCAAGCAAGGGGCCGAGCAATCGAAGCTGATCAGCGCCGACGCCGACCGCACCGTGTTGCTGGGGATCATAGTGATGCTCGCCTCGGGGCTGTTGATCGGGTTGTTGAGCCTGTGGCTGGTCAACCGCAACCTGGTCGAACCGATTCGCAAACTGATCGAGTACGTGGCGCAACTCAGCCAGGGGCGTTTCGCCGAACGCGTGGCCAGCACCCGTCAGGACGAACTGGGAAAACTGGCGATAGCCGCCAATACCCTGCGCGATTTTCTTGCCGAAACCTTCAACCGTTTGCAGCGCAGCGCCTCGGATCTGGACAGCGCCAGCGGTGAACTGAATTCCATCGCAACCCTGATGGCCAGCGGCACTAACGAGCAGTTCAACCGCACCGATCAGGTGGCCACGGCGATGAACGAAATGTCCGCTACCGCGCAAGAAGTCGCACGTCACGCCGCCGATGCGGCACGCGCCGCCGATGATGCCGACCAGTCCGCCCAGCAAGGCGAAAAAGTCATGCAGGGCACCATTCACACCATCACCCAAATGCGCGGCGAAATCGCCAATACCGCCACGGTCATCCGTCGTCTGGAAACCGACAGTGGGCGCATCGGCAAGGTACTGGAGGTGATTCGCGGCATCGCCGAGCAGACCAATCTGCTGGCGCTCAACGCCGCCATCGAAGCAGCCCGTGCCGGTGAAGCCGGGCGCGGTTTTGCGGTGGTGGCGGATGAAGTCCGCAGCCTGGCCCAGCGTACGGCGGCGTCGATCATTGAGATCAACCAGATCATTCAAACGGTGCAAACCGGCGCGGTGGACGCCGCTCTGGCGATTGAAAGCGGTCAGTCGCGCAGCGAGGAAAGTGTCGAGCAAGTGACTCAGGCCGGCGTCATGCTGGAGCGCATCACCCTTGCCGTGGAAGCCATCCGCGACATGAACCGCCAGATCGCCACTGCCGCGGAAGAGCAGACGTCGGTGGCCGAAGACATCTCGCGCAACCTCACCGAAATCACCAGTATCGCCAGCACCAATCTGGACAACGTGCAGCGCACCGAAGCGGCCAGCCACAACCTTCACGGGTTGTCGGGGCAGTTGAATGAAGTGACAGCGCGTTTAAGCGCGTAACGGAAGGGCTGTGTATCGGTTTGCTTACCGAGTCGTTACACAATCGTCAGCACTTCGGCCTGATATCCCGTTCAACAGGCATGACCGTTGGTCAGACTCGACGCTTCAAGCCCGTTGATTTAGAGGGTACCTGTTACTTCTGACAGTAGACGGGACGCATTCCTGACGGCTTGATGATCGGGTCAGCGCAATGGCGCGATTATCCCGATAAGGAGTGTTCCCATGTCTACGCTTGAAGTGTTGGAAAAACTGACGATCCCGAGTATGACGCCGGTCGACGGTCAGGAGTATGAGGGTGAGGTGTCTTTACCCTCGGCTCCCGGTCTGCGGGCGTATGTCCCTGGCAAACAGGGTTTGAGCGAAGGGGATCATCTTGAGGTGGTATGGATCACCAACGCAGGCACTGAAACAGTTTTTACGCATGAGATCACCGTGATTGAAGAAGTAAACCCTGTGCATTTCTATGTGAAGGAAACCTTCATCACACCGGGTTTGGTGACTACCTTTTATGAGGTTGTCAGAGACGACCGAATCTGGCGCTCCAAGCCGTTGATCATTATGGTCAAGTGATTCGAGCCTGGCAGATCACACCGGCAAGCTGAAAGTAAACGTCGTGCCCTGTTGCTCGGTCGAGACCACGTCCAGTTTTCCGCCATGGGACCGAGCAATCTGACTGGCAATGTACAACCCCAACCCGAGGCCGGTCTGCGGTGCTCCGCTGGCCGGTCGCGCGTAGGGCCGGAACAGATAGGGCCGCGCATCCTCGGCAATCAGGCCCTGGTTTTTCACGCTCAGCACGAACTGTCCTTCGTTGATCTGCGCGCTGATTTCGATCGGACTATCGTGCTCGCCGTGAGCAACCGCGTTCGCCACCAGATTGGAGAGTAATTGCGCGACCCGCTCGCGATCACAATGAATGTTGCGCAGGTCGCCGATAGACGAGGTTATGGTGCGGTCGGGATGAACGCTCTGAATCTCTGAAATCACATGCCGCAATGCATCCTCAAGATCCGGGCACGGCTCGATGTTCACTGAAATGCCACTGCCCAAAGCGCCGCGAGCGAAATCCAGAACGTCATCGACCAGTTTGGTCGCACGACGGGCGCTGGTAAGAATGTGCCGGGCCCGCTTCAGATTCGCCTCATCAGGGAGTTTGCGCAGGAGCATTTCGGCACCGGCGCTGATGGCGAACAAAGGGTTGCGCAGATCATGCCCGAGCACGGCAATGAACTGTTCGCGCAGCTCGGCGGTTTCCCGTTCCTGGTTCAGCGCTGCTTCGGTCTTTTGCAGGTTTTCTTCGGCCTCGATTTGCAACGCCAGCATCCGGGCGAAGGATTCCATGGTGCTCTGGATCGTGCTGGATTTGAGCGGCGCAGGGTTGGGGTCAAGGGCGCAGATGGTGCCGAAAAAGCGTCCGTCGGTGCGGAAAACCGGCACGGCGATGTAGCTTTCGAACTGATAGAGACGAGGGGTGTGGTGATCGCGGTAAAGCGGGTCTTCGCTGGCCTTGTCGATGACCACCGAATGATGCGCCTGACGAATTTCGTGGCACAGGGTCGTGGCAAGATCCAGCTCCCCGCCGACCTGTAGACCGAAATTCAGCTGGTCGAGCACCGCACACGCCGTCCATGAATCTTCGGTGACCCGGGCCACGGCGACGAAGCGCAGGCCCGTCAGTTCACGGATCACTTGAAGAATCGCCGGCACCGCACTGATCCGGCCGATCGTGGCGATATCTGCTGCCGCTGCTTGCCCCATTTCGATCCATCTCTGCAATGAACAGTTTGGTGTGATTCTAGCGGGCTGCCGCTGCGTTGGCGCGACTTGATTACCTGAATTTGAGATGCAAAAAAGCCGCACGATCCGAAGATCGTGCGGCTTGTTATTTGCGCATCAGTTGTCTTGCTTGTTGCTCAGTACTTTGCCAGTGGTGGCATCGAAGTCCACGTCAAACTCTTTGCTGTCGGCAGTGCGCAGTTCGACTTCGTACTCGTAGCCATTGAAGTGGTTATCCAGATCCGTGTCGGTGATGGTCGCACCAGGATGCAGTTTCAGAGCCTCCTCGTTCATTGATTCCAATGACTTGATCTTGCCGCTTTTGACCAGCTCGGGGATCTGGTCGACGCGGACATCGGCCTGGGCCAGGCCAGCGGTGAGGGTCAAGGCAGCAGCAGTGAAGAGGGCAGTCAGGGTTTTCATGAGGTTCTTTCCTTAGGTGATCTGTTTAAGTGGGATCAGATTATTCGGCGCAACTTAATCCACCCTTAATTCTCCGAACGCGACTGGGTATGGATCGTTCCCACGTTCATCAGTAACCGTTGTTCTGCAGCAACTGCGCCACGCTGGCCGCCGCCGGACGTTTGTAGAACTTGAGCAACTCGCTGGCGCGGTTGGTGAAGATGCCGTCGACGCCGGCGTCCATGACTTTCTGGTAATCCACGGCATCGTCGACGGTGTAAACGTGCACCAACAAGCCCTGATCGTGGGTGTACTGGTTCATCCAGGGTTGCACCAGGTCCGAGTAACTCTGATCGCCACCCTTGGTCAGCGCCGCAGATGGGCCGGTGCCGATCGCGCCCTGGGCTTTGGCGTACTCGACCCATTGCTGGAATTCGGCTTTGTCTTTCGGTTGCTGTTTGGCGTAATAGGTGGCTTTGTCCTTGTCGCCGGACTCGGCAAACGTCACCTTGGATTTCGGCTCGATGCTGCCTTCGCCGACCCACAGCAGGAGGATTTTCGGCACTGTCGGCATTTCCTTCTGGAGCAGTTCGAGGCTGCTCTTCTCGAAGGTTTGCAGCACGACTTTACCTTTGCCCTGGCCAACCGCCAGATCGCTCTTCGCCAGTTTCGAACCCGCCGGGCTCAACCAGCCGCGATCCTGGAGTTTTTCCTTGAGGTCGCGCTCGATCCCGGGAAACTGCTTCGGCTCTTTGGTTTCAATGTACAGACCGGGCTTGTGCAGCGGATTGCCTTGGGCAATGTCGATGATTTCATCGAGGGTCAGAATTTTCAGACCGACATACGCAGGACGCGCGCGATCCGGGTAGGCAGCGTTGAACCAGCTGCCGGCATCGAGGGTTTTCAGCTCGGCGATAGTGAAGTCGTTGGCAGGGCGGTCCTTGCGCTCAGGGAATTTACTGGCGACATCGGTGGTGCGTTGCAGGTTGTCGTCGTGCAGGGCGAACAGCACGCCATCCTTGCTGCGTTGCACGTCCAGTTCCAGGTAGTCGGCACCCAGATCACGGGCCAGTTTGTAGGCGGCGACGGTGGATTCCGGGGCATCGAATGACGCGCCACGGTGAGCGATCACGGCCGGATGCGGGATGCCCATGCGGGCGGCCAATGCGGTGGGGCTTGGCTCGCTGGCGGCCTGTGCCTGGCCGAGGCCCAGCATCAGACTCAGCAACAGGGCGCTCTTGGTGAAGGTAACTGGCATGGTCGAGGTCCTTTCGCAGGTTTTCAAAGACGTCTCTTTTAACAACTGAGCGCCGCTTGCGCTATCGCCAGACCGACATAAACGTGTTTAAGGCAGATTTTTTCAGCAGTTTTGTGCGCTTCTTTGCAGTACTCTTGGCCGCGGCAGTTACCCCGGCAGAGGGAACGCCCATTCGCTTGCCCTGCGTGTAAACCATCGATCACCGGTCCTTTGCGACCTTCTGTGAGGTTTATCATGCGCATCACTTCCGAGCTCATCTGCCAGGCCGCCGACCAACTCAAAGGCTTCGTCGGCCTCAATCGCAAGACCGGCCAGTACATCGTTCGTTTCAGCGAAGACTCCTTCGGCATGGACGTGGCTGACGACGGCATTATTCCCACCAGCGAATTCGTCTGGGCCCCAGGTTCCGCGCAGGCCATGACGCTCAAGCGTGAGCTGATCCAGTTGTTGCTGGATCAGAACATCGATGACCGGATCAACATCACCGAGCCGTTGCGGGTGTATATGAATCGGCGGGAAGTGCCGGAGATTTCGGCGGTTCGCAGTCTCGTGCAGAGCTGAGTTTTGCGGTGATTGTGCGGGCCTCTTCGCGAGCAAGCCCGCTCCCACATTGGATTTGTGTTGATGCACAGATCAAATGTGGGAGCGGGCTTGCTCGCGAAGACGGCCGGAAGAGCGCCGCATCATTTACTGGTTGAACGCATACGCCCGCTCAACCTTGCACACCCGCGTATGACAAGACGAATACCAGGTCGACCGCCCGCGCTCGCGAATCTCACGGTGCTCGGGATGATGTTTCCACGCCAGAATCGCCGCTTCGCTGGCCCAGTAGGACACCGTAATCCCGAGCCCGTCTTCACCCCGAGCCGATTCCACCCCCAGGAAACCGGGTTGCTCACGGGCCAGTTCGACCATGCGCGTGGCGGCCTGCTCGTAACCGTGATCACCGTCGGTGCGCAGGGAGGTAAAAATCACCGCGTAGTAAGGCGCTGGCGCAGTGTTGGCGATCATGACTTCTGCCCCTTGCAGGCTGCGATCAACGCACGGACCAGCGGCGGCAGCTTGCCCTTGAGCGCTGCGCGTTCAGGTTGGAACAGTGTTGCGACGAAGAACGGATGCCCTTTGAGTTCCACCGCCCGTAAGTCACCTGAGGCATCATGGCCAACAGCGCACAACTGTTGGCTCAACAACTCAGGTTCGAACGCTGGATTAACGCCGTAGCGGCAGCGATATCCTTCGACAATCTCAGCGCTTTCGTACGCCTCGGCGATCAACGAACCTTCAACCAGATGAATGCTGTCGACGGCTTCCACCAGCGAACAGCTCAGAGGCGTGAGCAACGCTCGTTCCGCATCCGGCGATGTTTCACCGTGTTCGGCATCGTCCCAGCCCAGAACATTTCGGGCGTATTCGAGTACGGCGTGTTGAAAGCCGCCGCAGGTCCCCAGGAACGGCCGTTGCTGTTCACGGGCAAAACGAATCGCTCGCAATGCACCGTTCATATCGCGGTAAGGACTGGCGGGCACGCACCAGAAACCGTCGAAATCAGCCAATGGCGCATCGGCGCTGATACGGTCGGTGGCCAACCACTGGAACTGCACGTCGATGTTCGCCTGTTCAGCGGCCATGCCGAGGGCGATGGGGATCGCCTGGTGAGCGGTGACTTGCGAGTCGTAATCGCCGATCAGGGCGATGCGAATTGGGCGGGTTTCCATGAGTGCGCTCCACGCTTGTTGATTCCTGGCGCCCACTATAGATTGGCGTTCACGCACTCAATATTGGCGTTATCCCAATTGATCAATGCATCAACGCACTATCGACTGGATTACCCCGACCTGTCGCTGATCCTCGCGTTGGTGCGTGGCGGCTCTCTGGCCCGGGCGTCTACGCTGTTGAAGGTCGATGTCTCCACCGTATTTCGCGCCGTGCGCCGACTGGAAGCTGCGCTGGGCCAGCAACTGTTCGAAAAAAGCCGCGCCGGCTACTTGCCCACCACCTTGGCGCAAACCCTGGCCGAGCAGGCTGAGCGGGCCGAACAGGCGCTGGAGGCGGCGCGCATTGGGGTGGAGCAGGGCGGTGAAGTCATCAGCGGCACGGTGCGCCTGACCTGCACCGACTCGGTCTTGCAAGGCTTGTTGCTGCCGGCGTTGGCGAAGTTCATGCCTGGTTACCCGGCGCTGACCATCGAGCTGAGTACGTCCAACGACTTCGCCAACCTCAGCCGGCGGGATGCCGATATCGCCTTGCGCTTGACTCGCATACCGCCCGAGCACTTGGTGGGCCGGCGAGTGGCCCAGGTTTCCTATCGAGTCTGCGCCAGTGAGGCGTATCTGAAATCCGTCGATTCCGAAGACTTGGCGTCGCTGACCTGGATCGCCCCGGACGACTTCCTCCCCGATCACCCCACCGTAGTCTGGCGCCGTCAGCAATTGCCCGGCGTCACACCGGGTTATCGCTGCAACAGCATGTTGTCGGTGACTGAACTGGTGCGGGCCGGGCTTGGTGTCGCGGCATTGCCGGATTTCCTCATCGGTGACGGGTTGCAGCCGTTGAGCGAGCCACTACAGGGTTATGACACGGCACTCTGGTTGCTGACCCGCCCGGACTGCCGCGCCTTGCGTTCGGTGGTGACGTTGTTCGATGAGTTGGGGCGGGCGCTTCGACTGCCTTGATCGAGCGCTAAACCTTCGGCTGATCCTTGCGCACGAAGTGCTGATGCATTTCCGAGGTCAGGCTTTCGATGCGTTCGGTGAGGGCCTTGGTCATTTCGGTGAGCCGGGTGTTTTGCTCGAGTAACTCCAGCAGTTGCGCGGTGTTCTGCGCCGCTTGTGCCTGGCGCTCACTGTTGGCGACGGCCAGTGCTTCGCGGTGCAGCGCATCGGCTTCAGATTGGGCTTTGTCGCGTGCTGCCTGGCGGGTCTGGGCCAGCAGGATCAGCGGCGCGGCATAAGCCGCTTGAAGGCTGAAGGCGAGGTTGAGCAGGATGAACGGGTAGAGATCGAAGTGGGCCACGCCGAACAGGTTGAGGCAAATCCATACCACCACGATCAGCGTCTGCGCCCCGAGAAAGGTCGGCGTGCCGAAGAACCGCGCGAAGGCCTCGGCGCGCAGTGCAAACTTGTCATTGCCAAAGGTGGGCGCCAGGTGGGCGTGAGGGCGATGAAAGCGCAGGTGGTCAACTGGGGCGGGGGCGGGTTTGGTGCCGGAAGTCGTGGTGGTCATGGTGCTCTCTGCATGGCGCTGGGACTGAGGCCCACTATAGCCCCAGCGCCAGTTTCATTCTGAAACACATTGCGGTGTTTTATTCAGCGCCACCGATCACCGCCGAGGCAGCGGACATTGTCATTTATTGCAACGCGATTAGAGCTGATAGCAGGCCAGAAACATGTCCAGTGCCGACTCCACCACCGTGGTCTGCATCTCGGCTGACAAGCCGGGCAGACCCATGGAAATCTGTGGCCAGAACGCGAAGGATTTGAGCATCCCCTGAATCTGCTGTGCGGCGAATTCGGGGGCGACCGGTTTCAGACGGCCATCGGCCTGAGCGGCGCGGATCCACACGGTCAGGCCTTCTTCGCGCTCACCCATTCGGCACACCATATTCTGGGCGCGCTCGGGGGAATGGATGGTGGCGGCGATGGCCACCCGCGCCAGGTCGAGAAAATTGTCATCGCCCAGCATCTGCATTTTCGCCATCAGCATTCGGCGCATCTGCTCGCGCAGCGGCAGGTCAGGGCGGTAGGGCGTTTCCTGTTCTGCCGTCACCCGCGCCCACAATTGATTGAGGATTTCGGCGAACAACTCTTCCTTGCTGGGGAAATGGTTGTACACCGTACGCTTCGACACGCCGGCGGTGGCGGCGATCTTGTCCATGCTGGTGATGTCGAAGCCGTTGGCACGGAATTCGGCAATCGCCGCCTGAATGATGGCTTCGCGTTTTCGGTCAGTGAGGCGCTGTGGAGCTGTCATAAGTACGCTTCGGCAGAAAGAGGTAAGAATTACACTTGGGAGTTTACTTGCGATCGGCTTTGATGCAACCTTGAAACTACACTGTGCAGTGTAATGTTTTGTTAACCCTGCGCAGCGAACAATAGATCTCCGGCTGATGCGTGCGTGCCTTGGCCATTTATCGTCCCAAGCGGAAAACTGCGAATCAGGTGGTTTTCCTGGAGTCATTCAGTCATGGCCACTTCAATTTCCCCATCGGATAACGCCTCTACGCCGCAAGCTTCCCGCCAGGTAGAAGGGCTCTTTCGAAACCATGCGCTGGTAAAGCGCGAAGGCTTTCGCAAAACCCTGCGCATCATGTGGAACATGATCTTCCACAAACCGCGTAACACCCGCCCGACGGCGCCTGTCCCGGTGCAAACCCTGACTCAGGCCGCATTGATCGCTGCACCCAACCACAGCGTCTACCGCCTCGGCCATTCCACCGTACTGCTGAAACTGCGGGACAAATTCTGGATCACCGACCCGGTTTTCGCCGAGCGCGCCTCACCGGTGCAATGGGCCGGCCCCAAGCGCTTTCACCAGCCGCCGATCAGCCTCGAAGAACTGCCGCCGATTGAAGCGGTGATCCTGTCCCACGATCACTACGACCACCTCGATTATCAAGCGGTGCTCAAACTGGCGGACAAGGCCAAGTACTTCCTCACACCACTGGGCGTAGGAGACACCTTGATCAAATGGGGCATCGACGCCAGCAAAATCCGGCAACTGGACTGGTGGCAGGGTACTGAGGTCGACGGTATTCAGTTCATCGCCACACCTTCGCAGCACTTTTCCGGTCGAGGTCTGTTCGATGGCAACAGCACGCTGTGGGCCTCGTGGGTAATGATCGATGGTGACACGCGAATCTTCTTCAGCGGCGACAGCGGTTATTTCGACGGCTTCAAACGCATCGGCGAACAGTACGGCCCGTTCGACCTGACACTCATGGAAACCGGTGCCTACAACGTTGAGTGGCCGCATGTGCACATGCAGCCAGAGCAAACCTTGCAAGCGCACATCGACCTTAAAGGTCGCTGGTTATTGCCGATCCACAACGGCACGTTCGATTTGTCGATGCACGCCTGGTACGAACCTTTCGACCGCATTCTGGCGTTGGCCTGGGAGCGGAATGTGTCGATTACTACGCCGCAGATGGGGCAGGCGTTTAATCTGATGTATCCGCAGCGGGGTTGTGCTTGGTGGTCGGAGATGGAAAACGTTGGCGATCAGGTGGAGCCTCAGAACGCATAGCGTTATGAAGCCGGGCTGCTTTCCTTGCAAGCAGCCCGGGCCGACACCTCACTCAACCATCGCATAATCCGCCCGCCCCACCGGATCAGGTGTCGACCCTTTCACATTCATCCCTCGCCCCGGCGCGAACCCCGGGAAGAACACCAACCCCTCCGATTCAAACCGATAAGCCAACGCCAGCCGCGTAACATCCAGCACATCGCGTTCATCCTCAAATCGCTGAATAGCGTCCACCGAAACCCCGGATTCCCGAGACAATTCCTCCACACTCCAACCCAGCATCGCTCGGGCCTGAACGCTATGCGCGGGGGTGAACTGGAAAAGGGCGATACGTTCCAGGGTGATTTTCATCGCAAGAGAGGCCATGGTGTTCTCCGGGCTCAAGAGTGCTGATTCAAAATGTACTGTGTTTTTGTACAGTTGTTTTGAGCCGGAATCAAACTCATTTTTTGATCGGTTCTATCGCGTCCCGTCCAGCCAGGTCGTTGGCGCCTGTCCCAGCACGCGGCGGAACATCGTGGAAAACGCGGCCGGGCTGTCATAGCCAAAATCCAGGGCAATGCGCGTCACCGGTTCGCCCACCACCAGCCGCGCCAGCGCCAGCACCACGCAGGCCCGCTGCCGCCATTGGCTGAAGCTCAGGTCCGTCTGTTGGCGGAACAGGCGATTGAAAGTTCGCAGGCTGATATGCAACTGATCGGCCCATTGCTGTGGCGACTGATGAGCGTCGGGCCGCTGCACAAAGCCCTGGCACAACGTTAGTAGACGCGCATCGACGGGCAGGGGAATGTGCAACGGCAGGTGAGTGCTGCGCGCCAGTTCGTGCAGCAGCAAGCCGATCAGCGTACCGTCGCGCCCGCACTCGTCATACGCCAGCGGGATCTCCACCGCCTCCATCAATAAATGCCGCATCAACGGCGAAACGCTGATTACCTGACAACGATCCCCCAGATCCACCGCCCCCGGCTCGATATACAAACTGCGCGTGCTCACCCCCAGCATCAGCACCTCATGCGCCACTCCCGCCGGAATCCATACCGCCCGCTGCGGCGGCACCACCCAATTGCCGTCGTGGGTGCTGACCTGCATCACCCCGGTGGCGCCGTATAACAATTGCGCCCGCCGATGTGTATGACGAGGCAACAAATGGCCGTGGGAATAATCCGTACCGATGGCCACCACCGGCCGTGGCGTGTGGTCCAGCAGATCAATCGAAACATTGCGCATCGAGCAGCCCCGGCGGTTGGCGTAAACGCGAGCATTATTGGCTGACTTGCTGAAGCAGGCCAAGGCGCATCGCTCTATCGTCGACCGCTCTCAACCAACGGACGACCTCCATGTTCTATCTTCTGCTGGCACTCTTCGGCTGCATGACCGGCATCACCGCCGTGCTGTTCGGCTTCGGCGGCGGTTTCGTCGTCGTGCCATTGCTGTACCGCATGCTCATGACCAGCCACGGCACAGACGACCCCGTCAGCCAATCGGCGATGCACATTGCTGTGGCAACCTCGACCTGCGTGATGATCGTCAACGCAGCGATCGCCACCGGAAAACACCGCCGCGCCGGTAATCTCATTCGTCATTACCTGTGGCCGTTGGGCGGGTTTATCGGCGTGGGCGCGGTAGTCGGCGCCGTCGCGGCGATGTGGGCCAGTGGCGAGATGATCCGCTATGCCTTCATCGCGTACCTGGGCGTGACCATCGCGGATTGCCTGTTGCGACGCGGCTTTCTTACAGCGCCAGACACCGCCATCCCACGGCGATTGGGAAGGGCAGAAGTGTCTGGCGGCGGTGTAGGAATCGGCACCATCGCCACGTTTCTCGGCGTAGGCGGCAGCGTCATGACCGTGCCGTTGTTGCGGCGTTGTGGGTTGAGCATGTCCCAGGCGACGTCCATGGCCAACCCGCTAAGTTTGCCCGTGGCGCTGGCCGGGACACTGACTTACATGGCCATGGCTGGGTTTACCGAGTTTGATCTTGGGCGGTGGTTTGTCGGTTATGTGGATCTGCTGGCGTTTGCAGTGTTGACGGTCGGGTCGCTGGTGGGGATTCGGTTGGCCACGCCGTGGATTGGGCGGATACCGGACCGAATGCATGCGCGGGTGTATTTCGGTTTGTTGGTGCTGCTAATGATCAGCCTGTGCCTGAGTTGAGTGCTGGCGACGTAGTTTTTCATCGATTCCCGGACGATGCTTCGCCATATTCCGCGGCTCTTTACCGCGAGCAGGCGCTCGTTTCTCACCACCACGCTGAATTACTTATCTGCCGGGCGCTTTCGCAGAGTTGAGGATGTTATCTACTCATACACCGTCACCCGATTGCGCCCGGCCTTCTTCGACGCAAACAGCGCGTGGTCCGCCCAGGCGATCAGGTCGGCGTAGTTGGTCGAGGGCTGGCTCAGGTCGGCCACCCCCAGGCTGATGGTGAAACGGATGCTCTGGTCGTTGTGCTGAACTTCCAGCCCTTCGACTGCCTCACGCAGACGCTCGGCGAAAACCTGTGCACCGGTCTTGTCGGTGTCCGAAAGCACCACGCCGAACTCTTCACCGCCATAACGCCCAGCCACATCGGTTTCGCGCACATGTTCGCGGATCAGCCTGGAGACTTCCTCGATGACCTTGTCGCCCGCCTGGTGACCATAGGTGTCGTTGACCCGCTTGAAGTGATCGATATCCAGCATCACCAGGCTGGTGGCATTGCCATAACGCTGGTGCCGGGCATAAGCGACTTTCAGGCTTTCTTCCCAATGACCGCGGTTGTACAGGCCCGTCAGCCGATCGGTGCTGGAGAGTTGCTGCAATTGCGCATTGGCGGCCAGGAGCTGATGCCGGTTGGTGGCGACGTCGGTGACGTCATAGATCACCAGACAGATATGGTTGATTTTGCCGTCGGTGGAGCGCAGCGGTAACAGCGTGGTGTTCTGGTACATGAACTCTTCCTGGCCGGTGATCGGCTGATAGTTCTTGAACCGCACCAGATACGGGCGCTGCTCCCAGACAGTGAACGCTGGCGTGCCCAGGGTAGCGACGCTTTCCACCTTGCGGCTGAACCATTGGCGGTCGATTTCAGGAAACAGACTGAAGAAATTCTGATTGTGGGAATCCTTGGGCTGCACCCCGGAGCGGTTCTCCATGAAGGTGTTCCAGACCTGCACGTGGTAGTCGCGGTCGAGCACCACCACACCGACATCGATGCTCTGGACGATCGCCAGCAACCAGTGAAACTCGTTCAGATCGATAGGCTCGTTCATGGCTCAGTTCATCAAGTAGGCGAGTTTGTGGGTTAACCGCTCGATGGAGTCTTCCGTGAACAGCAACAATAGGTCGAAACGAATATCATGCCCTTCCAGGCTGTAGCTGATTTCCACCGCCAGGGTCTTTTTCCAGCGCTTGTGATTGACCCGGATCAGCTCATCGATGGCCGCGTGCTGGCCGAGGATCTGCGGATGGCCTTGAGAAAACACCACATCGATCTGTTCGGCAATGCTGCACAGGCAAGCACCGATCAGAACGCTGGAGAGGTCCAGCAGCATTTCCAGGTCCGAATAATCGCTGCTCTGACGCTGCATCAACTGCGCGATGTCGGCGATTTCCGCGTCGTGAAACATCAGCAGGGCTTCGCCGGCGATGCCACTGCCGATAAACCCTTGGCAGATGGCCGTGAGTTGCTGGCTGCTACTGGCATCGGTCAGGGCCATGTGCAATTCGCCGACTTCGAGGATGTTCACGTTCGGGACCGGCAACTGCACAAAGACTCCCAACACCTGGGCTATCAGGGCGGCCGCCCCGCCCATGGCAACGTTGACCGTTTCGCGGAACGCATCGTGAAAACTGATGACCGTGTTCGCGGCCGGACGACTCCCCAGCGACGCCTGGCCGGGTTCCGTCAGTAGCCCCAGCTGACTGAGTGTCTGGCGCAGCTCGTGTTCGTCGAAAGGCTTTTTCAGGAACGCCAGCGCGCCCAGCTCACGCACGCGGCGCACCGCTTCTTCCTGAATGTCACCAGAGATCACGATGACTTGCGCCTTCAACCCTTCGGTGCGCAGGGCGCTCAACACCTGATAACCATCCATCTCCGGCATGGTCAGGTCGAGCAGCACCACCTGCCCCAAACCCCGGCGTATGGCCTCCATTGCCTCGCGACCATTACCTGCCTCGGTAACCGAAACCGGCCAGTCCGCCGGCAGCGCCCGTAACACCTGCTTGCGGGCCATGTTGGAGTCGTCACAGACCAGTAGGGGAATCACTGACACAAGATAAGGCACTCATCGGTGTTGGACATCAGGGAAAGCACTACGGCCCATCATGCCCCATAAGCTTACAAAGACCACCTTATAAACAGGGTTTAATTCAGAATGACGTCCAGCAGGGTGAGCCAATGACTATTGACTCGCCAACCCTGGCGCCTCACGAATAATAAAGTGATCCAGGTTCTCAATATTCGCGCTGAACACCCCGAACGTCTGCTCGGGGTTTTTCTTGCTCGGTACCTGTTTCAACTCCGGCGTCACGCCATAAAAGAAGCAATACAACTCTTTCCCGCTCTCACTGGCGTGCTTGATCTCTTCCAGAAACGCTTTGCGCTTGCGGTAGTTGTCGATCAGCTTCTTGCTCAAGTAAACGTTGACTGAATAAGGCTTCTTCTTCGCCTCGTCCGCTTGCTTGAACCAGACCTTCTGTTCGAAATCGATGCGAAAGCTCTGGGTGTAATCCTTGATCTCCTTGATCTTGCCCCAGTAAATCAGCCCCTTGTTGTCCTGCAGATACTCGATCTTCTTGAAGAACGACCCATAAGGCGCCGTGTGCTCGCCAATCTTAAGCGGCATGCGCTTGAGCAACTCCTTGTCCTCGAAGTTCGACACAAAACACTCCACCGGATGGGCGAAGACACTGGTCTTGTCCGGTGCCGATTCGCGACTCGGGTGTTCGACATCACTGGCCGTTGAAGGCGGTTTCGGATCGTCCCGCATCACATCAGCCGCCACCGCCGGGTTCGACGGCTTACGCACATACTCGCGTCGCGTCAGCAACAACTCCGACGGGAAATGCTCCTCGCGACTGTCATCCGTTTCCGCACCGTCCGCGTCAACACCTGACGCCGACGCCTTGAGACTGACATAAGGACAATCCACAACATGCCGGGTGCTGGGCGTGTTCTTGAAGTGCGGCGTGCGCACGTAGTTCACGTTTTTGGCGTTGAACGTTGTCAACACATTCGCCGCATCGAAGGCCAAACGGCAGGCATCGTTGGGGCATTGGAAGTGTTCTTTGGCGGAGTCGAAATCCATGGTTTCGTCGAAATTGAGATCGCGCACGTCATAGATCGACAGCTTGTCGTCGAGGCTGAGGCAGTAGGCGAGGTCGAATTTCATGGTGTGCTCGGGTCCTTGAGTGGGGAAGGGTATTAATAGCGGGAGGCGCGTGATGGCGCACCTGGTAATTCTGATCAGTCGCGCCTACGTTTTCATTTTCCAGACAGCGTCATAGCCTTGTGAGGGGGGAGGCATGATGCATGTGCCAACACCGCTCTCAAATTTCTGATTCGAGCTCGCTGTGAGACCTTACCGTCAATCATGTAGGAGTTTTCTTTAAATTTGGTAGTCTTCAGCCTCTGATAAGAGGATGAGTGGGATGCCAGCTGTCATTGCCGAAAATGATGAATCGAAGTGGGCCGACGAAACCGGAGTCTGTTACCACTTCCCGAAGCAGTACCGAGCGATTCTTACCGAAGGAACGGCGGTGCTGTATTACAAAGGGAAGATGACAAACAAGGCTTTTTCGGATCAGCGTCTGAGTACCAACCCTCATTATTTTGGCGTTGCTCGAATAGGAAAGGTTTATGCGGATGAGAACAGCACGCAAGGTGATTTGTTCGCTGTTATTGATGGCTACAGACGTTTTGAATCTGCAGTTCCGATCAAGCTAAACGGGGAATACCTCGAGCACATTCCTGTAAAGCTGAAGAGCAATTACTGGCGTAACGGGGTCCGGTTAATTGACCAGGCGGTGTTTGACGGCATCTCCTCTCATGCGGTGCTGAAGCCAGAGCAGATCGACGACTTCAGCCCAATCGATATTACACACGAGTTTGAGACGAGAATTATTGGGACTGAAGGGAAAAAAATCACCTATTACGGTGTGAGGTATGAGCGCTGTCCAAAGCTTAGGCGTCAGGCAATCGCAATTCATGGGCTTCGATGCAAAGCCTGTGATTTCGACTTTGAGAAAGCATATGGCTCGCATGCAAAAGGATTTATCCACGTACATCACGTGAAGCCAATTTCAGAATTTGACGAGGATCAGGTTGTGGATCCTGCGACAGACTTGATCCCACTCTGTGCAAATTGCCACGCTGTTGTTCATAGGAAATCCGAACAGTTACTGAGCGTTGAGCAACTGAGGGTCCTTCTCAATGGGCGTTGGGTTTTCGACGATTTAGTTAACGTCAGCTAGGTGGTGTAAAAGGAGGTCTTCGGGAAAGTTAGGGAGATTCACTTGTGAGACGACCGAAGCCTCTAGTACCTGACCACTCAACATTTGGATATCCATACAATTGCCGAGGGTTGAAACCCTCGGACGATATTGAGTGATTACGAAGATGGTCTACGAATAGCTCCGGATCTCGCAAGCTATCCTATGAACCCAGCACCTAAAGCACCTAACCCATCGAACGCTTCGACGACTGAACCCTCGCACTAACCACAGCCACCAAGGCTTAACTGTCGTCACCATTCGTTGCGGCTGATCGTGCAACAGGTACGGCATATCCCGAAGCCGAATCCAACCTTCATCCTGCCAGTGCAACAAACTCAACGACATTTCCGGCCAATCCAACAAACTCAGCATCGGGCGATCTGAATGTCCTGAATGTTCTGCGTCGCGCAGGGCCGGCACCACCTGATGAGTCAACCACTCACGCAACAATCGATTCCCCGGAACGTAGTGATACACCAGCAGTGCATACACGCCGGATTCGCTGAGCATCAGTTGCTTCTCAGGTTGCCGGAAATACTCAATCCACAAAACGTGACGCTGATCCTTGTCGAGTTTGTTGACCATGCGTTCGCTCAGATGGATACCCATCAAGCGCCCGATATCGCGAGCGCAAAACCAAGCCTGGTTTTCGAGTAGAAGGGCATGTAGGGCGAGTTTGTGACGAGAGAAGACTGTTATAGAAAAAGGATGGGACATATGTATGCGTCCGGCCAAGTCATCTACCCAGCCCCTCGAAGCCAGGACATGGTGTGCACTTAAATTTAAGTGGGCACCAGTTCCAGCCTTTTAAGCGGGTATTTCATGCAGCCACAACGCCGTTCCTACTCCAAGTCCTTCAAGACCCAGGTCATTCAAGAGTGTGCCCAGCCTGGCGCTTCAATTGCCAATGTCGCACTGAGCCATAGCCTCAACGCGAATCTCGTCCATAAGTGGATTCGGCTGCAATCGCAAAATAGTGTTGTCGTGCAACCTGCCTTTATTCCGATGACATTGCCGTCGTCGGCGTCACGACTGGATGTCACCTCAGCCATGATCTGTCTCGAAATTCCACACCCGCGCGGCGCCGTCAAAGTGAATTGGCCGACCGAAAGTGCTGCTGCCTGCGCAAACTTTCTTCGAGACCTGCTGCGATGATCCGCATTGACTCCATTTGGCTTGCCACCGAGCCGATGGACATGCGCGCAGGCACCGAGACTGCGCTGGCCAGAGTGATCGCGGTGTTCGGTGCGGCGAAACCGCACTGTGCTTATCTGTTCGCCAACCGCCGCGCCACTCGTATGAAAGTTCTGGTGCATGACGGCTTCGGTATCTGGCTGGCTGCTCGCCGGTTGAACCAAGGTAAGTTCCACTGGCCAGGCATTCGCCATGGCTCTGAAATGGAGTTGGATACCGAGCAACTACATGCCCTGGTATTGGGCCTGCCATGGCAGCGCGCGGGTTCCGGCAGCGCGATCACACTGCTTTAACGGCTGCCATTAGCCTATCGCTCTATCGCCGCGAATTGTCTGCTCTGGCAAAATCGGCACCATGATTTTCCCCTATCTCGACCACCTGAATCCTGAACAACTGCGCGCGTTGGCGGCGCAGTTGATGCAGCGTGTCGAGACTCTCGATCATCAAGTCGACACGCTGGGTAAGACGGTTGATACGATGGGCCAGAAGATCAACCGTGACCAAACGGTGATCGAGAAGCTGACCCACGAGATCGCACAACTCAAGCGTTTGAAGTTTGCCAAGCGCAGCGAGCAGCTGAATCCGCAGCAGGCCAGCTTGCTCGATGACCTGATCGATACCGATATCGCGGCGATTGAAGCAGAGCTTCAAGCCTTGCAAGCCGCTCCGTCGCCGACCGAGCAAAAGCGGAAGCCTAAGCGCACTGCGTTGCCGGCAGAGTTTCCACGCACATTGATCCATCACGAACCGGGCAATACTCACTGCCCATGTGGCTGCGCACTCAAGCGCATCGGTGAGGACGTCAGCGAGAAACTCGACTACACGCCCGGCGTATTCATCGTCGAGCGTCATGTTCGTGGCAAGTGGGTCTGCGATGACTGCGAAACGCTGATCCAGGCGCCGGTTCCGGCGCAGGTCATCGACAAGGGCATCCCGACTGCTGGGCTACTTGCTCACGTCATGATCGCGAAGTTTGCTGACCATCTGCCGCTTTACCGGCAGGAGTCGATCTTTGGTCGAGCTGGCTTGGCGATTCCACGTTCAACGTTGGCTCAATGGGTTGGCGTTACTGGCGTGCAGTTGCAGCCTCTGTTCGATGCGCTGCGCGACGTAGTGCTCGGCCAGGAGGTCGTCCACGCGGATGAAACACCGGTGCAGATGCTCGCGCCAGGCTCGAAGAAAACCCACCGTTCTTATGTCTGGGCCTACGCCACCAGCCAATTCTGCGAAACAGCAGCTGTCGTCTACGACTTCAGCCCCAGCCGCGCCGGTGAGCATGCTCGCAACTTCCTGCAAGACTGGAAGGGCAAGCTGGTGTGTGATGATTTTGGCGGTTACAAGGCCAGCTTTGAACTCGGCGTGACCGAGATCGGCTGCATGGCCCATGCACGGCGCAAGTTCTTCGAATTGCATGCCACCAACAAGAGCATGCTCGCCGAACAGGCGCTGCGCTACATCCAGTTGCTTTACGAAATCGAAAGTGAAGTCCGATACCAGAAACCGGATTTACGCCGTCGAATACGGCAAGAAAAGGCGGTGCCGGTGATGGATATGCTGCATGCCTGGATGATCGCCCAGCGTGATCTTGTGCCCGAAGGTTCGGCTATCAGCAAAGCACTGGATTACAGCCTGAAACGCTGGGCAGCGCTATCGCGCTACCTCGATGACGGGGCCGTACCCATTGACAACAATTGGGCCGAGAATCAGATTCGGCCATGGGCTCTTGGACGCAAGAACTGGCTCTTCGCAGGGTCGCTACGAAGCGGCAAACGGGCGGCGGCCATCATGAGCCTGATCCAGTCGGCACGCATGAATGGGCATGATCCGTATGCCTATCTCAAAGATGTGCTGATGCGACTGCCGACGCATCGGGCGAGTGAAATTACAGAGTTGCTGCCACACCGGTGGACGCCTGCTCGACAGCATGCATAGGTTTATAGGCGCCAATATTGACAGTCGAGATAAATCCCCCGACTATAAATCAATGACTATTACCTACCGACTGAACATGATGCACACCTTGATGACCGCCTTTGGCGGGCCATAAGGTGATGCGCGCGTAGGTACTAGGTGCATTGACTAAAGCCCCGCCAGGAATGGACGGGGCTTTTTCATTCTCCGTTCAGAATGGCCTATCTCAGGAGAGTGAAGATGTTGCAGATTCGTCGAGCCGAGCGTTGTGATGCTGAGGCAGCATTCGATATCCGCTTTCAGGCAATTCAGAACCAATGCAGCACCGTTTACACGAATGCTCAAGTGGTGGCTTGGACTTGCGTTCCACTCACGGATAAATACAGATCCTGGGTGGAAGAAGATTATCACTTGGCGTGCGTCAATGGACTTCCTGTGGCTACAGGGCTGATAAATCTCCAGAGCGGGGAACTGGAGGCAATCTTCGTGTTACCCAAGTTCATGGGCCAAGGCATAGGTAAAAAGATGGTCACTCATCTTGAGCATTTAGCACGAAAGGCGGGACTTGCTGAGATCCACCTTGAAGCCACGCTGAATGCTGAAAATTTTTATCAGCGCTGTGGCTTCACCGGAAGCGCCCAAGCTGTTTACAACTCCCCCTCCGGGCTCCAATTGGCATGCGTGCCTATGCGCAAGCAGTTGGTAGATCTGACCGACCTCAAGGATCTTGAGTGTCGTGCGCTTCGCTAGCTGCATCTGCGAAAAATCGACCCTTGGCGATTGGTAGTCCAGTCGCCTTCGGTCGACAGATGACGCATTTATGTAGCTAGGCACTCATGCCCGCTGCGCAGGCGTTAGGAAGGTGACTTCGCTGGACGCTTACGGACATATCCATGACCTCTACGTTTAGATTTTGGAGGGCCTGACCCCAACGTAGAGTGGATTTAAGAAATCCCAACGAGCAAAGCCGTCACTGTCGAGCGACAAATCACCCAAAGGTGAATTGTGCGTCTGTGTGATTGGCCAAGCTTCTACGTTGGGCGTTTCTTAGGCACCTGCAATGGAGCTTAGAGGTGCTTTGAGCGGGCATCAATGCGGATACGACTGTAAGTGCTGTAGGAGATTTAGCGTTGTCGCGTAGGGATGGAAAAGGACTACCCATCGCTCATAAAAAAGCCCCGATCAGATCGACGATCAGATCGGGGCTTTTGCTTTTTCGAATTGTCGATTCAGACGGCAATCGTCAAATCGCGGTTAGCTCGAGAATCAATCCCAGCTCAACGCCCCACCAGTCTGATACTCAATAACCCGAGTCTCAAAGAAATTCTTCTCTTTCTTCAAGTCCATAATCTCGCTCATCCAAGGGAACGGGTTAGTCGTCCCTGGATACTCTTCTTTCAAACCGATCTGCGACAGGCGACGGTTCGCGATGAACTTCAGGTAGTCCTCCATCATCGCCGCGTTCATGCCCAACACGCCGCGAGGCATGGTGTCGCGAGCGTATTCGATTTCCAGCTGAGTGCCCTGCAGAATCATCTGCGAAGCTTCTTCCTTCATTTCAGCATCCCACAGGTGTGGGTTTTCGATTTTGATCTGGTTGATCACGTCGATGCCGAAGTTCAGGTGCATGGATTCGTCGCGCAGGATGTATTGGAACTGCTCGGCGACGCCGGTCATTTTGTTGCGACGGCCCATGGAGAGGATCTGGGTGAAGCCGCAGTAGAAGAAGATGCCTTCCAGAACGCAGTAGTAGGCGATCAGGTTGCGCAGCAGCTCTTTGTCGGTTTCGACGGTGCCGGTTTCGAACTTCGGATCGGAGATCGAACGGGTGTATTTGAGGCCCCAGGTGGCTTTTTTCGCGACCGATGGGATCTCGTGGTACATGTTGAAGATCTCGCCTTCATCCATGGCCAACGATTCGATGCAGTACTGGTAGGCGTGGGTGTGGATCGCCTCTTCGAACGCCTGGCGCAGGATGTACTGGCGGCATTCCGGGTTGGTGATCAGGCGGTACACGGCCAGGACCAGGTTGTTGGCAACCAGGGAGTCGGCGGTGGAGAAGAAGCCGAGGTTACGCATGACGATGCGGCGCTCGTCGTCGGTCAGGCCTTCCGGGTCTTTCCAGAGGGCGATGTCGGCGGTCATGTTGACTTCTTGCGGCATCCAGTGGTTTGCGCAACCGTCCAGGTACTTCTGCCAGGCCCAGTCGTACTTGAAGGGTACGAGTTGGTTAAGGTCGGCGCGGCAGTTGATCATGCGCTTTTCGTCGACAGCCACACGGGCGGAGGCGCCTTCGAGTTCGGCGAGGCCTTCGGCGATGTCGAGGTTGTCCAGGGCAGCTTTTGCTCGGGCGATTGCGGCGGAGTCGGACGCGGTGACAGCGCGGGCTTCTTGAGCCGCGACGCCACCAGCGGTGTCGAGGCGGTCCATGTTGGCTTCAGTTGCGTGCCCGGCGTTGGCGCCTTTTACAACGGTTTCGCCGCTGTCTTCTTTGTCGAATTCGTCCCAGCTCAGCATGACGTGTCGTCTCCTGCGTGAGGGCCAGATGCCCGTGTGAAAACTGATTGGTTGTTTTTCACACGGCCGTACTGGCCGCGTTGGATAGCGTTTTTTGCAGCGGTACACGCAGGCAAATAAACATAAATTTTGTACGGGGTTCCGAGAGCCTCTGAGGGGCGCAGAAATCGGTGAAGACTTCGGCGTGGGCTTCAGACTGGCTGTTATCCCTGTAAGGGAATATTGCAGGCCCGTTTAAGGCGGCATTATAGGGAAATTTTTGCGGTCGTGGTGGGGCGAATCCGCGCATGCAGCGGTCGAGAAGGCGGGTTTTTCGGTCGGAGCGAGGGTTTATAGGGCTTTGGCTGGATGTCGGGCGTGAAGATTTTTTTTCATAAATTTTGGCCAACTATTTTTTTGTTCAAAAAACAGCCAGAAAACTGCGTTTTTCACTACATGTTGTGTTTTGAGTCACTTTTCGATGCTCCCAGACACAACTAAGCCCGACCGAAGCCGGGCTGCGAGTTCGCATCCAGGATCAGCTGAGGCGGGCAGCACCCACGTGGTCGGAACCATCCGCTGCGACCTTGGCTGCACCGGTGTGATCGAAGCCATCCGCAGCGACTTTGGCGGCGCCGGTGTGATCAAAACCGTCAGAAGCGAGTTTGCCTGCACCGACGTGATCGGCACCATCGGCAGCGAAAGACGCCGAGCCGGTATGGTCGTAACCATCAGAAGCGACAGCCGCTTCGGTAGTGAAAGCTGCCGAGCCGGTACGGTCGTAGCCGTCAGCGGCGAAGGTGTTAGCGGCCAGGACGGAGAGGGTCAGGGCGAGGATCAATTTGGTTTTCATGGTAGTGGCTCCAGGTTCGTTGGCGTTTTGTGCCTTGGGTGTGGAATTCATACTACGCCAGCTAATTTGATTAAAAAGCGCAAATAAGCGCTTAAACCAATCGTATAAATCGATACATAAGGTTCGGCGCTTCATCTGCCTTAATAGCGGGCGGGTGGGTCGAACCTTGGGATGGTGAGAGCGGGTGATTAGCCGTTTGAGCAGCCGTTACCCATGACGCTGTAGCGAAGAATGTGGCGTTGGCCTTTGGAGTCGTCGTATTCCATTTTCGCCGGAACAACTTCGCAGACGTTCGGGATTTCGCTCATGGAGATAACTTTGGCGATGTCCAGGTGAGTGGAGTAAGTGTATTCCTCAACGGCGGGTTGCTGCTGTGCGACATCAGTCGGGACCTCGTCTGCCATGGCGGTTGCGCACAGGCTGCTGAGGGCCAGAACTAATAAAGCTTTCATTTCAGATTTACCTTTTAGAGGTCGAGTGGGGTCACGCAACCTTTTTGGGGTTGCGTGTAGAACTTAAGTACTGGTTTTGGATTAACTGCCTTCGTGGGGGCTGCAACTTGGTTAATCACGTTGCCTGGTTGGCGAGGCTGATTTTAGGCGTGGGGTTTAGATTCATATAGGCGTGCTTTTGATAAACACTATTGGCAGATCCTGTAACAATCCTCGAAAAGCGACCTTTGGTTCGCTGATGAAGCCAATTTAATAAATGCCCAAAGCCCCTGAAATCACCGCTCTTGAGCGCATCGGCGAGGTATAGCCACATTTTGTAGGGGCTTGTTACTACCATCGTCGAATGGTTCTATAGGCCCGGCCCGGCTACAACTGGGGTCATACAAAAACAACTATTCCACCGAGGTAAAAAAGATGAGTGCGGCTTCTCTGTATCCCGTTCGTCCCGAGGTTCTGGCCAACACGCTGACTGACGAGGCGACCTACAAGGCCATGTACCAGCAGTCCGTCGTTAACCCGGACGGCTTCTGGCGCGAGCAAGCCAAGCGCCTCGACTGGATCAAGCCTTTCACCACGGTGAAACAGACTTCCTTCGACGATCACCATGTCGACATCAAATGGTTCGCCGACGGCACCCTGAACGTTTCCTACAACTGCCTCGACCGTCATCTGGCCGAGCGCGGCGATCAAGTGGCGATTATTTGGGAAGGGGATGACCCTGCCGAAAGCCGCAACATCACCTATCGCGAGCTGCACGAACAAGTCTGCAAGTTCGCCAACGCCTTGCGCGGCCAGGATGTGCACCGCGGCGACGTGGTGACTATCTATATGCCGATGATCCCCGAAGCCGTGGTCGCCATGCTGGCGTGTGCCCGGATCGGCGCGATTCACTCGGTGGTGTTCGGTGGTTTCTCACCGGAAGCCCTGGCGGGTCGGATCATCGACTGCAAATCCAAAGTGGTGATCACCGCCGACGAAGGCATTCGTGCCGGTAAGAAGATTTCGCTCAAGACCAACGTCGACGATGCGCTGACTAACCCGGAAACCAGCAGCATCCAGAAAGTCATTGTGTGCAAGCGCACCGGTGGCGACATCAAGTGGAACCAGCATCGCGACATCTGGTACGAAGACCTGATGAAGGTGGCAGGCAGTGTCTGCGCACCGAAAGAAATGGGCGCTGAAGAAGCGCTGTTCATCCTTTATACCTCCGGTTCGACCGGCAAGCCGAAGGGCGTGCAGCACACCACCGCCGGCTACCTGTTGTACGCGGCGATGACTCACGAACGCGTGTTCGACTACCGTCCGGGCGAAGTCTACTGGTGCACCGCCGACGTCGGTTGGGTCACCGGCCACAGTTACATCGTCTACGGCCCGCTGGCCAATGGCGCGACCACGCTGCTGTTCGAAGGTGTGCCGAACTACCCGGACATCACCCGGGTGGCGAAAATCGTCGACAAGCACAAGGTCAATATCCTCTACACCGCGCCCACCGCGATCCGCGCGATGATGGCGTCGGGCAAGGCCGCCGTTGAAGGCGCTGATGGCAGCAGCTTGCGTCTGTTGGGTTCGGTCGGTGAGCCGATCAACCCGGAAGCGTGGGATTGGTACTACAAGAACGTCGGCCAGTCCCGTTGCCCGATCGTCGATACCTGGTGGCAGACCGAAACCGGCGGCAACATGATGAGCCCGCTGCCGGGTGCGCACGCACTCAAGCCGGGTTCGGCGGCACGTCCGTTCTTCGGTGTAGTGCCGGCGTTGGTGGACAACCTGGGCAACATCCTCGAAGGCGTTGCCGAGGGCAACCTGGTGATTCTCGATTCGTGGCCAGGCCAGGCGCGCACGCTGTATGGCGACCATGACCGCTTCGTCGACACCTACTTCAAGACGTTCAGCGGCATGTACTTCACCGGTGACGGTGCGCGTCGTGACGAAGACGGTTACTACTGGATTACCGGTCGCGTGGATGACGTGCTCAACGTGTCCGGCCACCGCATGGGCACCGCCGAGATCGAGAGCGCGATGGTCGCCCACCCGAAAGTCGCCGAAGCGGCCGTGGTCGGTGTGCCGCACGACATCAAGGGGCAGGGTATCTATGTCTATGTCACGTTGATCGGTGGCGAAGAGCCAAGCGAACAGCTGCGACTGGAGCTGAAAAACTGGGTGCGCAAGGAAATCGGTCCGATTGCCTCGCCGGATGTCATCCAGTGGGCGCCAGGCCTGCCGAAAACCCGTTCGGGCAAAATCATGCGCCGCATTCTGCGCAAGATTGCCACGGCCGAATACGATGGGTTGGGGGATATCTCCACCCTGGCGGATCCGGGTGTGGTGCAGCATTTGATTGATGAACACAAGATCATGAACGTCGCGTAAGCCGCCGTTCCTGAGTCATCGAAGCCCCGCCCGGCATTGCGCTTGGCGGGGCTTTTTTGTTGCCTGATGTTTTTGCAGTGGCAGTTCGGGCCTCTTCGCGAGCAAGCCCGCTCCCACAGTTGATCTCCAGTGAGCATAAGATTTTGCCAAGCGCAGATCCCCTGTGGGAGCGGGCTTGCTCGCGAAGGCGTCCTGTCAGGCACCACATCAACAACGGCCAATAATTATCGGCTTCGTCTGTAGGCGATTTCCCATTGTTACCCGCAAGCCTTCAAGTAACTAAATGTGTAACCTTCCGCCCGGCAACGGGGCATTGGGAAACGCAAAGCCCGGTTTCAGGTCCTCTTAATCACCCATAAAAAATAAGACACAACGCTGCGCTTGCCGGATTAGAAGGGTTTGCCAATAATAGGCCCGCAATTTGCAGCATAGATCGGTTCACTGTCTTTTGCTCTTGCATGAATTTGCAAGGCTGTCAACGCGCCCAAGCGGCTTTCTCGGTGCTTCTGTAATTAGTTGTCGCATTGAAGAAATATCGGCTTCGGGCCTGTCGTTAGAATGCCGATCACTCGCTCGTTGTTGCTCGCGTTGAAAAAAGCGCGCAATTGCTCCGACGCAGCACCGCTTTGCGGTTCCACTCATTCGCATATTGGGCTATCGCTCACTCTGCCGTTTTAGCCCTTTACCGATGGAGTCCCAAGATGAAGAAACTCGTGCTGCTTGGCGCCCTGGCACTGTCCGTGCTGTCCCTGCCGACTTTCGCCGATGACAAGCCCGTAAAAATCGGTATCGAAGCAGCTTACCCTCCGTTCGCCTCCAAGGCGCCGGACGGCAGCATCGTTGGTTTCGACTACGACATCGGCAATGCTCTGTGCGAAGAGATGAAGGTCAAGTGCGTATGGGTCGAGCAAGAGTTCGACGGCCTGATCCCGGCACTCAAAGTGCGCAAGATCGACGCGATCCTGTCGTCCATGTCGATCACTGAAGACCGCAAGAAGTCCGTGGACTTCACCAACAAGTACTACAACACTCCGGCTCGCCTGGTCATGAAGGCCGGCACTCCAGTCAGCGACAGCCTGGCTGAGCTCAAGGGCAAGAACATCGGCGTGCAACGTGGTTCGATCCACGAGCGTTTCGCCCGTGAAGTGCTGGCTCCGCTGGGTGCCGAGATCAAGCCTTACGGCTCGCAGAACGAAATTTACCTCGACGTGGCTGCTGGCCGCCTCGACGGCACCGTGGCAGACGCTACGCTGCTGGATGACGGTTTCCTGAAAACCGACGCTGGCAAAGGTTTCGCCTTCGTTGGCCCGGCGTTCACCGACGTCAAATACTTCGGCGACGGCGTAGGTATCGCCGTTCGCAAGGGTGACGCGCTGAAAGACAAGATCAACACCGCGATCACCGCCATTCGTGAGAGCGGCAAGTACAAGCAAATCCAGGACAAGTACTTCGCCTTCGATATCTACGGCAAGTAATACGTCCCGGCGACAAGTCCGAAATGGCGCAAGCAACAGGATCTCTGAGGTTTGCGCCATTTTTTCATCCCCCTTTTCGAGGACCTGAATCATGTTGAAAGGCTACGGGGCTGTCATCCTCGATGGTGCATGGCTGACGCTTCAGCTCGCCTTGTCGTCCATGGTCCTGGCCATTGTTCTGGGTCTGATCGGCGTTGCGCTGCGTCTGTCCCCGATTCGCTGGCTGGCCTGGCTGGGCGACCTGTATTCCACGGTGATCCGCGGGATTCCCGACCTGGTGCTGATCCTGCTGATTTTCTACGGCGGTCAGGACCTGCTCAACCGCGTCGCGCCGATGCTCGGTTTTGACGACTACATCGACCTGAACCCGTTGGCCGCCGGTATCGGCACCCTGGGCTTCATCTTCGGTGCGTACCTGTCGGAAACCTTCCGTGGTGCCTTCATGGCAATCCCGAAAGGTCAGGCAGAAGCGGGCATGGCGTACGGCATGAGCAGTTTTCAGGTGTTCTTCCGGGTGTTGGTGCCACAGATGATTCGCCTGGCGATTCCCGGTTTCACCAACAACTGGCTGGTACTGACCAAGGCCACCGCGCTGATTTCGGTGGTGGGGCTGCAAGACATGATGTTCAAGGCCAAGCAGGCGGCAGATGCCACCCGCGAGCCTTTCACCTTCTTCCTCGCAGTAGCGGCAATGTACCTGGTGATCACCAGCGTCTCGTTGCTCGCATTGCGTCACCTTGAGAAGCGCTACTCGGTAGGCGTAAGGGCGGCTGATCTATGATCTTCGACTACAACGTCATTTGGGAGGCCCTGCCGCTGTACTTCGGCGGCCTGCTGACCACCCTCAAATTGCTCGCGCTGTCGCTGTTTTTCGGCTTGCTGTGCGCCTTGCCGCTGGGCTTGATGCGCGTCTCGAAAAACGCGGCCGTCAACATGAGCGCCTGGCTCTACACCTACGTGATCCGCGGCACGCCGATGCTGGTGCAGCTGTTTTTGATCTACTACGGCCTGGCGCAGTTCGAAGCGGTTCGTGAAAGCTTCCTCTGGCCATGGCTGTCCAGCGCGACGTTCTGTGCGTGCCTGGCCTTCGCGATCAACACCAGCGCCTACACCGCTGAAATCATCGCCGGCAGCCTGCGGGCCACGCCCAATGGTGAGATCGAAGCGGCCAAGGCGATGGGCATGTCGCGCTACAAGATGTACAAGCGCATCTTGCTGCCGTCGGCCCTGCGCCGGGCGCTGCCGCAGTACAGCAACGAAGTGATCATGATGCTGCAGACCACCAGTCTGGCGTCCATCGTGACCCTGATCGACATCACCGGTGCCGCGCGCACGGTCAACGCTCAGTACTACCTGCCGTTCGAAGCCTACATCACCGCCGGCGTGTTCTACCTGTGCCTGACGTTCATTCTGGTGCGGATGTTCAAACTGGCCGAGCGCCGCTGGCTGGGCTATCTGGCCCCGCGGAAGCACTGATATGGAACGCATCGATCATTCATTGCCGTGGAGCCACTTGGGCAGCGAACGCCAGATTTCGGTGTTCCGCTTCGGCAGTGGCGAGCGCAAGGCCTACATCCAGGCCAGCCTGCACGCCGATGAACTGCCGGGGATGCGCACGGCCTGGGAGCTGAAAAAGCGCCTGACCGAACTCGAAGCCCAAGGCTTGCTCAACGGTGTGATCGAACTGGTGCCGGTGGCCAACCCATTGGGCCTCGGCCAACTGCTTCAGGGCAATCATCAAGGGCGTTTCGAGGCGGGCAGCGGCAAGAACTTCAACCGGGATTTCGTCGAGCTGAGCGCGCCAGTGGCCGCCGAGCTGGACGGGCACCTGGGTGATGATCCGCACGCCAATATTCAGCTGATCCGTCAGGCCATGAGCGATGTGCTCGCCGCATTGCCGCCCGCCGCCAGTCAGTTGCAAGGCATGCAGTGCATTCTGCTCAGCCATGCCTGCACCGCTGACGTGGTGCTGGATCTGCATTGCGATGCCGAAGCGGCGCTGCACATGTACGCCTTGCCGCAACACTGGCCGCAATGGCGTTCGTTGGCCGCGCACCTGGACGTGAAGGTGGGGCTGCTGGCGGAGGATTCCGGTGGCAGTTCGTTTGACGAAGCTTGCTCGCTGCCGTGGTTGCGTCTGTCGCGTCTGTTTCCGGATGCACAGATTCCACTGGCTTGCCTGGCGACTACCATTGAGCTGGGTGGTCAGGCCGATACCGGTCGCGCTGAAGCCAGCGCATACGCCGAAGGCATTCTGGCGTTCCTTGCCGAGCAAGGCTTGATCAGCGGCGAATGGCCAAAACCTGCGCAAGACGCTTGCGAAGGCATGCCGTTCGAAGGCACTGAATTGCTGTTCGCGCCGCACCCTGGCGTGATCAGTTACTTGCGTAAACCCGGTGAGTGGATTGAAGCCGGCGATGAGATTTTCGAAGTGATCGATCCGTTATCGGATCGGGTCAGCACGGTGTGTGCTGGTACGTCCGGGGTGCTGTTTGCCATTGAACGGCTGCGTTATGCCCAACCCGGTTTCTGGCTGGCCAAGGTGGCGGGGCGCGAAGCGCTGCGTCACGGGCGCTTGCTCAACGACTGACTGACTGTTTTTGTGAGAACTGACCGCATGTACAAGCTTGAAGTCCAAGACCTGCATAAACGCTATGGCAGTCACGAAGTGCTCAAGGGCGTGTCCCTGAAAGCGGCGGCTGGCGATGTGATCAGCATCATCGGCTCCAGTGGCTCCGGCAAAAGTACTTTCCTGCGCTGCATCAACCTGCTCGAGCAGCCGCATGCCGGCAAGATTCTGCTCAACAATGAAGAGCTGAAACTGGTCGCGAACAAGGAAGGCGCGCTGAAAGCCGCCGACCCGAAACAGCTGCAACGCATGCGTTCGCGCCTGTCGATGGTGTTCCAGCATTTCAACCTGTGGTCGCACATGACCGCGATGGAAAACATCATGGAAGCGCCGGTCCACGTGCTCGGCATGTCCAAGACCGAAGCCCGCGAGAAGGCCGAGCACTACCTGAACAAGGTCGGTGTGGCCCATCGCAAAGACGCTTACCCCGGCCACATGTCCGGCGGCGAGCAGCAGCGTGTGGCGATTGCCCGTGCGCTGGCGATGGAGCCTGAGGTGATGCTGTTCGACGAACCGACTTCGGCTCTCGACCCTGAGTTGGTCGGTGATGTGCTGAAGGTCATGCAGGCCCTGGCGCAGGAAGGCCGGACCATGGTGGTGGTGACGCACGAAATGGGCTTCGCCCGTGAAGTGTCGAACCAGCTGGTGTTCCTGCACAAAGGTGTCGTTGAAGAAAGCGGCAATCCGCGTGAGGTGTTGGTCAATCCACAGTCCGAACGCCTGCAACAATTTTTATCCGGCAGCTTGAAATAATCAGGACTGCCGTTGTGCACCGCGATAGTGCATGCTTCGCGATTTAGAGGCCGGCCCCGATCCCTGTGGGAGCTGGCCTGCCAGCGATAGCGGTGGGTCAGTTTGCATCTCTGGCACAGACACACCGCCATCGCTGGCAGGCCAGCTCCCACAATTTGATCTCCATCGGTTTCAAGATTTGTGTTCATTTACAGGCTAGCCTTGGCCCATGCCTTCATTCTGTTCTTTGTTTCGGATTGCCCGCCATGACTGCCCATCGAATTGGTTTCCTGATTTGGCCCAGCACTAAAGCACTGACGCTTGCGCTGGCTGAGGAGGCCTTGCGTGTTGCCCAGCGTGTGCATCCTGACGTTGTCTACGAACTGTCGTTTTTGCAGGCCGAACCGCCGACCGAAGGCGCCTGGCAATTGCCCGGTGAACCGTGGGCCGGCAAGCTCGAAAACTTCCAGAAACTGTTCCTGCTCGCCGACGAGCCGCCGACCTCGCTCGCGCCGGCGCTCAGCAGTGGACTCAAACAATTGGTGCGCGCCGGGTGTGTAATCGGCGGGTTGTCGGCCGGTGTTTACCCATTGGCGCAGCTGGGTTTGCTCGACGGTTATCGCGCTGCCGTGCATTGGCGTTGGCAGGACGATTTCACCGAACGTTTCCCGAAAGTCATTGCTACCAGTCATCTGTTCGACTGGGATCGTGATCGCCTGACCGCGTGCGGCGGCATGTCGGTACTCGACTTGCTGTTGGCTGTACTGGCCCGCGACCACGGCGCCGAACTGGCCGGTGCAGTATCCGAAGAATTGGTGGTCGAACGCATCCGCGAGGGCGGCGAACGCCAGCGCATTCCGCTGCAGAACCGCCTCGGTTCCAGCCATCCGAAGCTCACGCAAGCCGTGCTGCTGATGGAAGCCAACATCGAAGAGCCGTTGACCACCGACGAAATCGCCCAGCATGTGTGCGTGTCCCGTCGGCAGCTCGAGCGAATCTTCAAGCAATACCTCAATCGTGTGCCGAGCCAGTACTACCTGGAACTGCGCCTGAACAAGGCCCGGCAGATGTTGATGCAAACCAGCAAATCGATCATCCAGATCGGCCTGTCGTGTGGCTTCTCCTCGGGGCCGCACTTCTCCAGCGCCTACCGCAATTTCTTCGGTGCCACACCGCGGGAAGATCGCAACCAGCGGCGCAGCAGCAGCCCGTTCGAATTGTCGTCGGTGCCCTCGGAGCGTGGGTGACCGGGCAACACGTCACCTGCCGAGGCTGGTTTACTCCTCTGTTTCCGAGCCTTCAGACGTCGAGACCTCCATCTCTCCTCGATTGATCACTTCTTCCACACCAAAGTCTATGCCCGTCCGTTCGAAGTAACCGATCAACCGTACCAGGCTCTCTTCGGAGAATCGATTACCTCGAAAACTGATGTTTTCAGCGACTTCCGTCGGCAGTTCCATTACGTCGCTGGGAACTTCGGTAATGGCGTTGCCACTGACGTCGGCCCAGTCCAGTTCTGCCATTTGCAGCAGGCCGGGCGGTATTTCGGTGATGCCGGTGTCATTCAGCAGTACGGTAACGAGCTCCGTCATCTGGCTCAGGTCTGGCGTTTGCCCCAGGGGGTTGTGGGCCAGATCGAGATAATCGAGCTGTTCCATACCCGCCAGCGCGCTGGCCGATTCCGCTGAAAGGCTGACGCGGCACTCCGGAAGTGACAGCGACCGCAGTTGACCCATCTTGAACACAGCATCGGGAATGTTGCCCAGATTACAGTCGCGCAGTCGCAGGCTTTTGAGGTGGGTGAACGACTCCAGAAAATGCCCGATGCGGGTCACTCCGTCGGCGCTGCGCAACTCCAGCGATGTCACATGACTGAAGTCGGCGTTCAGGGTCGGCAGTTCACCGTTGATGTCGGACTCGAAAAGGAGTTCATAGGTGGGCTCCAGCGCCTCATTGTAATCATCCAGTTCGCTTTCACGCCGCCAGCACTGCTCCAGCGTCTGTTTGAACTGGTCGCGGTTCATGTGCTCGACAAGCTGTTGTTGGGCGGTGAACGGTTCACCCGTCAACGGGTGTCGGGCCGGAAGGTCGGAAGTCCATACCGCCAGGTCGTTGCTCAGTTGAGCCAACTCCGCTTCAAGGCGTGTCAGCTCGATCCGACCGTCAGCCAGAGTGCCTGCCAATTCATAGACAAACTCGCTCGCCTGTTCGACCTCCAGGTTCGGGTACAGCGCCCTGACTCGGTTGATGTCCGCCTCTGGGGCATAGACGCCCAAATCGTATGAGCTGCTGAAGTAGTGATGCTTGATCAGTTGTCGGGCGTTATCCGAGAGCGGATTGTGCGTCAGGTGTATTGCGCGTTTGGTGTACACCGGGCTTTCGAACAATTGCGAAGGCAGCTCACTGATCTTGTTGTGTAGCAGCTTGGCGGTATCAAGTTTGGGGTGGCGAACTACGCTGTCGGGAATGCCGGTCAGGCCGGTACGGCTCAGGTCCAGGTAAACAAGCTCAGGCATGGATTCGACACTGGGCACCATAGTGAACGGGTTCTGGTACAGATCCAGCTTGACCAGTTTGTTCAATGAAGACAGTTTCGCCCAGTTGTCTGCATCGAACCTGATTGCGCAGTCGCTTAACACCAATGCATCAAGGTTAGCCATCCGAGGAATGGCCTCGGGGAGGGCGGTCAGGGAAAAGCGTTTTAATTCGAGGCGGCGCAAGTTGGTGAAGCGCTGAAGAAACTCGGGGCACCCTGCGCAGCACGACTGCCTTCAAGGGTTAGCGACGACACGTGGGAGAAATCGGCCGTCAGCGTGGGTAGATCACCAAGAATCGGCTCGGCAAATCTGAGCGCATAACGCGGCGTGTCATTGGGGCCATCGAGGTCCCGTTCTGATTGTCGACGCCAGCTGCGCTGGATTTCCTGGGCCAGCAGCCTGCGATTGTGTCGAGCGGCCTGTCGTTCCAGTTCGCTCAGCGGGGCCCGGGTTTGCGGGTGGACAGTGGGCGAGTCATTTATCCAGGTGTTCAATTCCTGATGCAGTCGCGAGAGCTCGCGGGACAGGCGTGAGATCTCTATGCCAGCGCCATCGGGATGCGTTTGTAACTGCTGAACAACAGACTGGAGTTCCTCCTCGGAAAGGCTGGGGTAAACCTCGCGAACACGCTCGTTGAGCGATGGCGTCGGGGAGGGCATGCGCCGGTATCCATCTGAGCCGCCAGGCAAGCGCATGGTCGTCGGATCATAGAACGGTTTGCGATTGGGATTTTTTGCGAACAGCTTGCGAAGTGCCGGTTGGTTTAATGCATGTTCGGCGATGCGCAGTTTGAGTGCCTGGGCATTTGCGATCGATGGGCTCAACGCATTGCGCTGCGCTTGCGACAAGGCCTGAAAAAGTCCCTGATAAAAATCACCGGGCACCGATTCGCTGTCTTGATAAACCTGGTAGGTGCCGTCTTCGGCGCGCACCAGTGTTTTCAGGATCGGTGCATCGGCCAGGCCAATGCTGTCGCGCACGAGTCCGTTATCGGTGTAATCCCTCACTTCAATCCGCAGTTCGGCGGGAAAACCGGGCAGTGAATTCAGGCTTTGCAAGGCCAGTCGGTGGGTATCGGTGTTGTCCAGAACGTCGGAATAAAGCCCTTCGAAGGCTCGGGTTGCGCGTACGGCCTCCATGGCTTTCAGTGCTGCCTCCTTGAGCCGCGGGGGCGTGCGACCGTTGTGCAGTAGGCGTAACTCGGTCCCGGTTGCGTTGCTCATCAACTCTTGCGCGATATCGGTCGGCAAACCCCTCACATCGTCGAGCAATCGCTGAACGTGCCGATCATCAGTTTTTTCCTGTGCGCGGTAGCGGGTCTCGAACAGCGATTGGTGGTGCTTTCGGGCGAGTTCGGCCGTTTGTTTTCTGAAGGCTTGCGTTTGGTTTTGCGGTGCAGGCATTGGCGTGTCGACGGGCCACGAGTCGTAGCTGCTCAGCAGTTGATGTTGCAGGGTTACATCGGCCTTGCGATAGCGCTCGGGTTGGTCGCTGCCGATCTGTTCGATAAAGGTTTCGATGTCCCGGTTGATCCTGAAACGCTTGATCGTGTCTGTCAGCAGCGAAGGCGGACGATAATGTTCGACATGCATTTCGCGCATGACGTCGTCGTGGTAACCGCTGACTCGCAGGATCCGTTCGCGCTCGGCATTGGTGAACGACTCGACGTTATGGCCGAGGCGGCGCATGACCTTTTCCCGGTCCCAATTCAGGGGTTGCTCCAGTTCTGTATGCCAGGCGCCGTGGTTGTTATGCCGCAGAGGTGGCTGATAAGCATCAGTTCGGTTCGGATGCTCAATCTGAAACGTGCCTGACACGCGGTCGGGCTTCACGGCATACAGTTTTCCCTCCAGTGGCAGCAGCGTCTTGCCTTCGTTTTGATAGAGGCCGAGATGATCGGGTTTTACGCCTTCCGGCAAAACGAGTGCTTGTTCGTAAGGCTTGAGATCCGGCTTCCAGTAACGGGTTTTCCCGTCGGGTGTTGTGACGGGTTTGAGTGGGTCGACAAGGGCAATAGCTTCACGAGAGAGCAGAGGGCTGAGGGTCCGGGTAGCGATGGCGCCGCCCACTGCAAGTGTCCCCACCTGAACCACCGTTTCGACGAACGTCACCAGATGCTCGAGCGCTTCTTTTTTCAGCCCTTCGGCCAGGTCCACTATGCCTTCGAAGGTTTCGTCGAGTAACTGGTAGGCCATGTAGCCAAGCATCAATTCGCCGAGAAACGGGACGAAAGGCAAGGCAACGAACGTCGCGATTTCAAGGATTGTCGAGGCGACTTTGCTAAAGGCATTCCACAAGGCCCAGCGCGCATCGCTGTCGACAGAGGCGGTGGAGACGGCGAGCGTGCTTGCATCGTTGAGGATCTTGTTCAGCTGTCGCTGATAGAGATGGTTCCACAGGTTCGCTCTGAACGGGATCGCCGAAAATCGCAAATCAGGCTTGTCGATGGGCGTTTCGCGCCAGCTCGGCAGTGGGTCGCCGTATCGGTGTTGTTGCCAGGTCACGCTCTGGAGGCGACGGTTGAGGTCCGCGAAAAAGTGTCCTCTTTCCTTGTGGTCGACGAATCGGCTGAAAAACGTTTGATAAGCGGGCGAGCGCAGCTTGCGGGTCAGCTCGGCCATGAACGCCAATGTGTCCGGATATTCCTTGAGAGGATGCTCTGGATCATCGGGAATGTAGGCGATGATCCGTGTTGCCGAGCGTGCGCGCTCCAGGCTCGCCGCGAAAATGACAATACCGGTCAGCGAGGAGGACATCATTGTCAGGTCGTGACCATACAGCGCCTGCCCACCCAGTCGAGCACCCGAACGCCCTTCCAGAATGCGCTGGATCGAGAGATGAGCATCCGCAGGAATGTCCTTTCGGATTTGCGCTATCTGCAGCGCAGATTTGAGTGCTGTTTTGTGCGAGCCGATCACCTTTGATTTCAACACCGCGCCCGCTACAGGGTTGGACAGCCCCAGATTGTCCTTGAGGTAAGCGGTGTACCGGGCGCCGATATCCAGTTCCCGGCACAACCGGGTAAAGGCCGGGATAGAGAGCTTTTGCTTGATCGCCGGCAGCGTATCGAACTGCCCTGTGGGCGAAGGTTGGGTGATGAACGTCGAGGCCGGTTCGTAAGCCCCTGCCGCAGTTTCCGATTCCTGAAAGTTATGCAGGGCGGCGTCGAGCATCGACACGGTCCAGGTACGCGCCGCGCCAGTCTTGATTCCGAAAAGCGGCACGGTTTGAGGGATGTACAGGCGCAGGAACGCTGTTTTGACGTCCAGATCCAAGTCAAATCGGGTTTTCAGGGCGTCGCTCAGCAGCGGTTCGGCGAAGGCTTGTGCGCTTTGCAGGTTCGACAGCATTGAGTCCAGACGATTTCGATGGGTCCAGTGTTCATGGCTGAGCTTTTTCAGCGACTGGTGCTGCAACGGTGTTGCGGTGCCAATCCAGTCCTGCGTCATGAACGTGGCGTTCTTGAGGGCGCTGTGTGTACTGGACGATGCTTCTAATACCCAGGCAGGCAGGTTGTTGAACAGGTGATGATAGTGATCGTCCGGTTGCGTAGCGGATTCGCTGTTTCCCGTAGTGGAAAGACGATCGTTCTCGTATCGGCTCATGCGCTATTCCCTTAGCGTTTTGAATGAGCCGCCAGCAAAACAGACGATGATCGGTTTCGTGCGGTACATATTTACCGCACCGCTCGACAACCCTGCCTATAACCTGTGCCGGCAGTTTAAACTGCGCCTTTGCGACGCTATATGTCGCATTGCCGTAAACCCGGCTGAAACCGGGGTTTGCGCTATAAGAAGTTGTCGCTTGGCGGCAAGGCCGGGCTGAAAACTGTCCTTACAATCCCCCTCATCGCTCGCCAGTTTCAGGCGAGTGTTCCTCATCAGGAGACTCCGATGTCCGTTGAGCACGCTGCGGTACAACGCGCCGATTTCGACCAGGTAATGGTTCCCAACTACGCGCCTGCCGCATTCATCCCTGTGCGTGGTGCCGGTTCCCGCGTCTGGGACCAGTCTGGCCGCGAGCTGATCGACTTCGCCGGCGGGATTGCCGTTAACGTATTGGGCCATGCGCACCCGGTGCTGGTCGGTGCCTTGACCGAGCAGGCGAACAAGCTGTGGCACGTATCCAATGTGTTCACCAATGAGCCGGCCTTGCGCCTGGCCCATAAGCTGATCAATGCCACATTTGCCGAGCGCGCGTTCTTCTGCAACTCCGGCGCCGAAGCCAACGAGGCCGCTTTCAAGCTGGCCCGTCGCGTCGGCTTCGATCGTTTCGGTAGCGAGAAGTACGAAATCATCGCTGCGCTCAACAGCTTCCACGGTCGTACCCTGTTCACCGTGAATGTCGGCGGTCAGTCGAAGTATTCCGACGGTTTCGGTCCGAAGATCACCGGTATCACCCATGTGCCGTACAACGATCTGGCCGCGTTGAAAGCTGCCATTTCCGACAAGACTTGTGCCGTGGTGCTCGAACCGATTCAAGGCGAGAGCGGCGTGATCCCGGCCGAACTCAAGTACCTGCAAGGTGCCCGTGATCTGTGCGACGCGCACAAAGCGCTGCTGGTATTCGATGAAGTGCAAACCGGTATGGGCCGCACGGGCAAGCTGTTCGCCTATCAGCAATACGGCGTGATTCCGGACATCCTGACCACCGCCAAGAGCCTGGGCGGCGGTTTCCCGATCGCGGCAATGCTGACCACCGAAGACCTGGCCAAACACCTGGTCGTCGGCACCCACGGCACCACCTACGGCGGCAACCCGCTGGCGTGCGCTGTCGCGGAAGCCGTGATCGACGTGGTTAACACCCCTGAAGTGCTGGCCGGCGTCAACGCCAAGCACGACAAGTTCAAGGCGCGCCTGGAACAGATCGGCGAGAAGTACGGCCTGTTCACCCAGGTCCGTGGTATGGGCCTGTTGATTGGTTGCGTGCTGAACGATGCCTGGAAAGGCAAGGCCAAGGACATCTTCAACGCCGCTGAAAAAGAAGGCCTGATGATTCTGCAGGCCGGCCCGGACGTGGTTCGTTTCGCGCCAAGCCTGGTGGTTGAAGACGCCGATATCGATGCCGGTCTGGACCGTTTCGAGCGCGCCGCGGCGAAACTGACGCAAGCCTGATAGACCCTTCGACGCCTGACATTTTCAGGCGTCGAACCAAATTTTTGTACCGGGCTGGATCAAATGTGGGAGCGGGCTTGCTCGCGAAAGCGGTGGGTCAGACAGCAACGATGTTGACTGATGCACCGCTTTCGCGAGCAAGCCCGCTCCCACACTGATCTCTGTGTCTGCAATGACTTCCCGGTTATTTTCCTCATAGAGATTTTCGAGAAAGGAGTGACACCATGCTGGTGATGCGCCCCGCGCAAATGGCTGATCTGGGCGAGGTACAGCGTCTGGCTGCGGACAGCCCGATTGGTGTCACTTCCTTGCCGGATGACGTTGAACGCCTGAGCGACAAGATCGCGGCAAGCGAAGCCTCGTTTGCCGCCGAAGTGAGTTTCAACGGTGAAGAGAGCTATTTCTTCGTCCTCGAAGACACCGCCACCGGCAAACTGGTGGGCTGCTCGGCCATCGTTGCGTCGGCCGGTTATTCCGAGCCGTTCTACAGCTTCCGTAATGAAACCTTTGTGCACGCCTCTCGCGAGCTGAAGATTCATAACAAGATCCACGTCCTCTCCCAGTGCCACGACCTGACCGGCAACAGCTTGCTGACCAGTTTCTACGTACTGCCGGAACTGGTGGGTTCGGCCTGGTCGGAACTCAACTCCCGGGGTCGCTTGCTGTTCGTTGCCAGCCATCCGGAGCGCTTCGCCGATTCGGTGGTGACCGAGATCGTCGGTTACAGCGATGAAAACGGCGATTCGCCGTTCTGGGATGCCATCGGTCGCAACTTCTTCGACCTCAACTACGCCGAAGCAGAGCGTCTGTGCGGTCTGAAGAGCCGGACGTTCCTGGCCGAATTGATGCCGCATTACCCGATCTACGTGCCGCTGCTGCCCGACTCCGCTCAAGAGGCGATGGGCCAGGTGCACCCACGGGCGCAGATCACCTTCGACATCCTGATGCGCGAAGGCTTCGAGACCGATCACTACATCGACATTTTCGACGGCGGGCCGACCTTGCACGCCCGTGTCTCGGGGATCCGTTCGATCGCCCAGAGCCGGGTAGTCCCGGTGAAAATCGGCGAACCGGTCAAAGGTGTCGGTCGTCAGTACCTGGTGGCCAACGCCCAGTTGCAGGATTATCGCGCCGTTTTGCTTGAGCTCGATTACGCGCCGGGCAAACCCGTGACCCTGGATCTTGAAGCGGCCGAAGCCTTGGGCGTCGGTGAAGGTGCCAGCGTGCGCCTGGTGGCGGTTTAACGCCTGCTTTGAAGAATGCTTAGTAAAGCAGCGAGTTTCACGGGTGGCGCAAGCGGCCCGTTTGAGGAGATAGCATGATCGTTCGTCCCGTACGCAGCAGCGATTTACCCGCTCTGATCGACCTGGCCCGCAGCACCGGCACTGGCCTGACCACCTTGCCGGCCAACGAAGAGCGTCTGGCCCATCGGGTCGGTTGGGCCGAGAAGACCTTTCGCGGCGAAGCCGGGCGGGGCGATGCGGACTACCTGTTCGTGCTCGAAGATGATGACGGCCGAGTGGTGGGTATTTCCGCCATCGCTGGCGCCGTCGGCCTGCGTGAGCCTTGGTACAACTTCCGGGTCGGCCTGACCGTCAGCGCTTCGCAAGAATTGAACATCTACCGCGAAATCCCGACGCTGTTCCTGGCCAACGACCTGACCGGTAACTCCGAGCTGTGCTCGCTGTTCCTGCACGCCGACTACCGCACGGGCCTCAACGGTCGCATGCTGGCCAAGGCGCGGATGCTGTTCATCGCCGAATTCCCGCAATTGTTCGGCAACAAGATCATCGCCGAGATGCGCGGCATGTCCGACGAAGCGGGGCGTTCGCCGTTCTGGGAAAGCCTGGGTCGGCACTTCTTCAAGATGGAATTCAGCCAGGCTGACTACCTGACTGGCGTGGGCAACAAGGCGTTCATCGCCGAACTGATGCCGAAATTCCCGCTGTACACCTGCTTCCTCTCGGAAGATGCGCGCAACGTGATCGGGCAGGTCCATCCGGACACCGAGCCGGCGCTGGCCATGCTCAAAAGCGAAGGTTTCAGCTATCAAGGCTACGTCGACATCTTCGACGCCGGTCCTGCGGTGGAGTGCGAAACCGGCAAGATCCGCGCAGTTCGCGACAGCCAGGCGCTGGTGCTGGCCATCGGCACGCCGGGTGATGACGCCACTCCGTTCCTGATTCATAACCGCAAGCGCGAAGACTGCCGGATCACTGCTGCTCCTGCACGTTTCGCCGCCGGTACGCTGGTGGTCGATCCCCTGACCGCCAAACGTCTTCAACTCAACGCCGGCGATCAAGTGCGCGCCGTTCCGTTGTCCGCTGCCAGGGAGTCGAAATAATGAATTCGCTATACATCGCAGGTGAATGGTTGGCCGGCCAGGGTGAAGCCTTTCAGTCGCTGAACCCGGTAACCCAACAGGTGCTGTGGGCCGGCGAAGGCGCCACCACTGCTCAGGTTGAATCGGCCGTGCAAGCCGCGCGCCAGGCATTCCCGAGCTGGGCCCGTCGTACCCTGGACGAACGCATCGCCGTGCTGGAGGCCTTTGCCGCCGCGCTGAAGAACAATGCTGACGAACTGGCTCGTACCATCGGTGAGGAAACCGGCAAACCGTTGTGGGAAGCCGCGACCGAAGTCACCAGCATGGTCAACAAGATTGCGATCTCGGTGCAGAGCTACCGCGAACGTACCGGCGAGAAGAGCGGCCCGCTGGGCGACGCCACCGCCGTGTTGCGCCACAAACCACACGGCGTGGTCGCGGTGTTCGGGCCTTACAACTTCCCTGGTCACCTGCCGAACGGTCACATCGTGCCGGCGCTGCTGGCCGGTAACAGCGTGCTGTTCAAACCCAGCGAGCTGACGCCGAAAGTCGCTGAGCTGACGGTCAAGTGCTGGATCGAAGCCGGTCTGCCGGCAGGCGTGCTGAACCTGCTGCAAGGCGCCCGTGAAACCGGTATCGCCCTGGCGGCGAACCCGGGCATCGACGGCTTGTTCTTCACTGGTTCCAGCCGCACGGGCAATCATCTGCACCAGCAGTTTGCCGGTCGCCCGGACAAGATCCTCGCCCTGGAAATGGGCGGTAACAACCCGCTGGTCGTTGATCAGGTCGCAGACCTCGATGCCGCCGTTTACACCATTATCCAGTCGGCATTCATTTCCGCCGGTCAGCGTTGCACCTGTGCCCGTCGCTTGCTGGTGCCGCAAGGCGCCTGGGGCGATACGCTGCTGGCGCGTCTGGTGGCGGTCAGCTCGACGATTGAAGTCGGTGCGTTCGATCAGCAACCGGCGCCGTTCATGGGCTCGGTGATTTCCCTCGGCGCTGCGAAAGCGTTGATGGATGCGCAAGAACATCTACTGGCCAATGGCGCCGTAGCGCTGTTGGAAATGACTCAGCCCCAGGCCCAGGCAGCCTTGCTGACCCCGGGCATTCTGGACGTAACGGCGGTTGCCGATCGCCCGGACGAAGAGCTGTTCGGTCCGCTGCTGCAAGTGATCCGCTACGCTGATTTTGAAGCGGCGATCGTTGAAGCCAACGACACCAACTATGGCCTGGCGGCCGGTCTGCTGTCGGACTCCGAAGCGCGTTATCAGCAGTTCTGGCTGGAAAGCCGTGCGGGCATCGTCAACTGGAACAAACAGCTGACCGGTGCTGCGAGCAGCGCGCCATTCGGCGGTGTCGGCGCCTCGGGCAACCACCGCGCCAGCGCCTATTACGCGGCAGATTACTGCGCGTACCCGGTCGCCTCGCTGGAAACCCCGAGCCTGGTAATGCCTGCGACCCTTACGCCTGGCGTGAAAATGGCGTGATGCCCCATCGCCAGCCTGCTGGCGATGGCCGCGCCGCGGTCTTACTGAATAGTTACTGAAGCCATAACAACAGATTCTCGTGGAGCCTCGCTGATGAAATCCTATGAAGTCAATTTTGACGGTCTAGTGGGGCCGACCCATAACTACGGCGGTTTGTCCTACGGCAACGTCGCATCCCAGAGCAACAGCCAGCAGTCTTCGAACCCGAAGGAAGCCGCGCTGCAAGGCCTGGCGAAGATGAAATCGCTGATGGAAATGGGCTTTCAACAGGGCGTGCTGGCACCACAGGAGCGCCCGGATGTAGCAGCCCTGCGCCGATTGGGGTTCAGCGGCACCGACGCTCAGGTGATCGAACAGGCGGCTAAAGATGCGATGCCGTTGCTGGTGGCCAGTTGCTCGGCGTCGAGCATGTGGGTGGCCAACGCCGCCACTGTCAGCCCGAGCGCCGACACCGCGGATGGCCGTGTGCATTTCACCGCGGCCAACCTGAACTGCAAATATCACCGCAGCATCGAACACCCGACCACCAGTCGCGTGCTGGGGGCTATGTTCGCTGACCAGAAACACTTCGCGCACCACGCTGCATTGCCAGCCGTGGCGCAGTTCGGGGACGAAGGCGCAGCCAACCACACCCGTTTCTGCCGTGAATACGGCGAAGCAGGCGTCGAGTTCTTCGTGTTCGGTCGCAGCGCGTTCGACACCCGTTACCCGGCACCGCAGAAATACCCGGCCCGCCAGACCCTCGAAGCCTCCCAGGCGGTTGCCCGCTTGCACGGCTTGAGCGATGACGGCGTGGTCTACGCTCAGCAGAACCCTTCGGTGATCGATCAGGGCGTATTCCACAACGATGTGATCGCGGTGGGTAATGGCGAGGTGCTGTTCTATCACGAGGACGCGTTCCTCGACACCGAGCAGATGCTGGCCGAATTGCAGAGCAAACTCGCCAAAGTCGGTGGGAAATTTCAATCGGTCTGCGTACCGCGTTCCGCGGTAACCGTGGAAGACGCCGTTCGTTCCTACCTGTTCAATAGCCAACTGCTGTCGCGTCCTGATGGCTCGATGCTGTTGATCGTGCCGGAAGAGTGCCGTGGCAACGAGCGTGTCTGGCAGTACCTGCAAGGTTTGACCAGCTCCGGTGGCCTGATCCGCGAAGTGAAAGTGTTCGATTTGAAGCAAAGCATGCAGAACGGCGGCGGCCCGGCTTGCCTGCGACTGCGCGTCGCGCTCAACGAAACCGAACTGGCGGCCGTCAACCCAGGGGTTATCATGACGGCACCGTTGTACGGCACGCTGACCGAGTGGGTCGACAAGCACTACCGCGACCGCATGACCGAAAACGATCTCGCGGACCCGCAATTGCTGCTTGAGTGCCGGACGGCACTGGATGAACTGACGCAAATCCTTAAACTGGGCGCGGTTTATCCATTCCAGATCAATTGAACGTCGAGAGCGTAAAAAACATGAGCGATACCCTGCAGCTGATCCTTGAAGACACCGACGGCACGCAACTGGAAACCTCCTGCACCCGCGTCGCGGTCATGTGGCAAGGCAAAGAGCTGTGGATTCAGCAAGACGGCCGCGGCCAACTGCTGATCGGCGTGGATGTGGAAGAAGGTGACGCCGAATACGCAAACCTGCTGCTGCGCCCATTGGCGACTAATCTGGTAAGTCTGCAACTGGAAATGGAGCCGGCTGAAGTCGGTGACGAAGACCACGTGCACGGCCCGGATTGCCAGCACGACCACTAAGGAAACCGCTCTATGCTCGCCCTCGGCAAATTACTTGAACTGACCCTCGCCGGCCGCGAACCGGCGGAGAAGACTCAACTGACTGTCGAAGGCGTGCGTATGCGCTGGTTGAGCGAAGGTGCGCTGGAAGTCCGGCCACCTGAAGCCCGCGACAACGGCCTGGACCTGCTGCTGTCGGCCGGCATCCATGGCAATGAAACAGCGCCGATCGAGTTGCTCGATCGCCTGTTGCACGATATTGCCCGCGGCGATCTCAAGCCCCGCGCACGTATTCTGTTCCTGTTCGGCAACCCGGAAGCGATTCGCAAAGGCGAGCGTTTCGTCGAGCAGGACGTCAATCGGCTGTTCAACGGCCGTCACGAACAAAGCAGCGGCTCCGAAGCCCTGCGCGCGTGTGAACTGGAGCGGCTGGCGGCGAGTTTCTTCAGCCTGCCGGATCGCAACCGTCTGCACTACGACCTGCACACGGCCATTCGTGGCTCGAAAATCGAACAGTTCGCGCTGTATCCCTGGAAGGAAGGCCGTCAGCATTCGCGCCTGGAACTGGCGCGTCTGCGCGCTGCCGGCATGGAAGCGGTGCTGCTGCAAAACAAGCCTTCCATCGTTTTCAGCTCCTACACTTACGACAAACTCGGTGCTGAGGCTTTTACCCTTGAACTGGGCAAGGCGCGGCCATTCGGGCAGAACGACGGGGTCAACGTCGACCTGCTGGAAACCCGCCTCAAACAGATTATCGAAGGCAACGAGCCGGCCCAGACCGAAGAGGCGCTGGACGGTTTGCAGTTGTTTAGCGTGGCGCGAGAAATCATCAAGCACAGCGATAGCTTCCGCTTGAACCTGCCAGCGGACATCGAGAATTTTTCAGAGTTGGAAGTGGGTTACCTGCTGGCGGAAGACATCGCCCAGACCCGGTGGGTCATCGAGGAGGAGGGGGCCCGGATCATCTTCCCGAACCCCAAGGTCAAGAACGGCCTGCGTGCCGGCATCCTGGTTGTGCCGACCACCGACGAAAACCTCGCCTGACTGATCATTCCCACGCTCCGCGTGGGAATGCAGCCCGGGACGCTCTGCGTCCCATTGGAACGCGGAGCGTCCCTTGAGGCATTCCCACGCAGAGCGTGGGAACGATTATCAGACTAGACAGCTACCGCACGCGGCTCGCTACGACGCAACGCGCGCATCTTGTGCAGCGTATCCGCGCATGTCTTGGCCGCTTCCTGGCCTTTGTGCACGAAATGCTCGAAGAAAAACTTCTGATGTTCTTCGCCGGTATGGAAGTGGTGCGGGGTCAAAACTACGGAGAACACCGGCACTTCGGTTTCCAGCTGAACTTGCATCAAGCCGCTGATCACCGACTGGGCGACGAATTCGTGGCGATAGATGCCGCCGTCAACGACCAGACCCGCGGCGACGATGCCGGCATAACGACCGGACTTGGCCAGCAGCTTGGCGTGCAGCGGAATTTCAAAGGCGCCGCCGACTTCGAAGAAATCGATCTCCGATTCCTGATAACCCTGAGCAATCATTTCGGCCACAAAGCCCTTACGGCTCTGATCGACGATTTCTTTGTGCCAGCAGGCCTGGATGAACGCAACGCGCTCGCCCTGATGGTTTTTGCTTTTGCTATCGATTGCGGTGGGTTGCATGTTCTGACTCCTGTTTATGTAAAAAACAGGGCATATGAATCGAATGGGATTTAATGGCACGCAGGCACAAATGCCTGCGGACGGCGCTTTGGTATAGAGCCTAGGCGGCGCCAATCCCGTTCTCTCTTCATCCGGACTATGACCGTCGGCCCCGGGATCACACCGGGTCTGCTGACCTTGCCGCCATCACAGCCATTGCCGTGCCTGTCGCCAAGCGCTCGCGGGCTATGCGCATTGCGCGCAATTACCGCCGGTGGGGAGTTGCACCCCGCCCTGAGAACGTTTTGCCGCCAGATTGTTTGGCGGCGAAGCGTTTTTAACACATATTTCTCACCTGTGCATTGCTGCTATCTGATGATTGCTATCGACTTTTCCGTCGGTTCAGGAAGCCTTTTCCTACCCAAGGGTTGATTATTCGTCGGCATGGCCGCAGTAATTCCTACTTGAAAGGGATTTTCCCCTGCTTACCGAGGCCAGATTCATGAGTGTTATCGATCTTCGCAGCGACACCGTCACCCAACCGTCCGCCGGGATGCTCGACGCGATGGCCAGCGCGGCCACCGGTGACGACGTTTATGGCGAAGATCCGACGGTCAATCGTCTGGAAGCCGAGCTGGCAAAACGGTTGGGTTTTGCTGCGGCGCTGTTTGTCCCGACGGGCACCATGAGCAATCTGCTGGGCTTGATGGCCCACTGCGAACGCGGTGACGAATACATCGTCGGTCAGCAGGCACACACCTATAAGTACGAAGGTGGCGGCGCGGCCGTACTCGGTTCGATTCAGCCGCAACCGCTGGAAGTGCAGGCCGACGGCTCGCTGGACCTGGCCCACGTAGCGGCCGCGATCAAACCGGACGACTTCCACTTCGCCCGCACCCGTTTGCTGGCGCTGGAAAACACCATGCAGGGCAAGGTTTTGCCGTTGGAGTATCTGGCGCGGGCTCGAAGCTTTACTCACGAGCATGGGTTGCAACTGCATCTGGACGGCGCGCGGCTGTACAACGCGGCGGTCAAATTGGGTGTCGATGCCCGGGAAATTACCCAGCACTTCGATTCGGTCTCGGTCTGCCTGTCCAAAGGCCTGGGCGCGCCGGTCGGTTCGGTGCTGTGCGGCTCGGTCGAATTGATCGCCAAGGCGCGACGCCTGCGCAAGATGGTCGGCGGCGGCATGCGCCAGGCCGGGATACTGGCGGCGGCAGGTTTGTACGCGCTGGATAACAATGTTCAGCGTCTGGCTGATGACCATGCCAATGCACAGTTGCTGGCTGATGGCTTGAGAGCGGCGGGTTACGAGGTCGAGCCGGTGCAGACCAACATGGTTTATGTGCAGATGGGCAACAAGGCCGAGGCCATCAAGGCGTTTGCCGCCGAACGCGGGATCAAGCTGAGCGCTGCCGGACGTCTGCGCATGGTCACGCACATGGACGTCAGCCGCGCTCAAATCGAGCAGGTCGTCGCGACATTCGTCGAGTTTTCGCGCAACTGATAGCGTTAGCGGTCCAATTGACCGTTTCTATCGTATAAACACGCTGTACCCCGCGCGCAGGGCCGATATAATGCGGCCCTTTGCCGTCGCTTCGTCTGTTGACGTTTCGCACAGGCCTTTGGCCGCAGCCTCCGTGGAAGAACCTAATGAAAAGCGCAGAAATCCGTGAAGCCTTCCTTCGCTTCTTCGAAGAGCAAGGCCACACCCGTGTAGCCTCCAGCTCTTTGATTCCGGGCAACGACCCAACCCTGCTGTTCACTAACGCGGGGATGAACCAGTTCAAGGACTGCTTCCTGGGCCAGGAAAAGCGCGCGTACACCCGCGCGGTCAGCAGCCAGAAATGCGTGCGCGCCGGCGGCAAGCACAACGACCTGGAAAACGTCGGTTATACCGCCCGTCACCACACCTTCTTCGAAATGCTGGGTAACTTCAGCTTCGGTGATTACTTCAAGCGCGATGCGATCACCTACGCCTGGAACTTCCTGACGTCCGACCAGTGGCTGAACCTGCCGAAAGAAAAGCTCTGGGTCACCGTCTACGCCAGCGATGACGAGGCTTACGACATCTGGACCAAGGAAATCGGCGTTCCGGCTGAACGCATGGTTCGTATCGGCGACAACAAAGGCGCGCCGTACGCGTCCGACAACTTCTGGACCATGGGCGATACCGGCCCGTGCGGTCCTTGCACCGAGATTTTCTACGATCACGGCGCCGACATCTGGGGCGGCCCACCGGGCTCGCCGGAAGAAGACGGCGATCGTTACATCGAGATCTGGAACAACGTTTTCATGCAGTTCAACCGCACCGCCGATGGCGTGTTGCACCCGCTACCAGCACCGTCGGTCGATACCGGTATGGGCCTGGAGCGGATCAGTGCCGTGCTGCAGCACGTTCACTCGAACTATGAAATCGACCTGTTCCAGAGCCTGCTGAGCGCATCGGCCAAGGCCATCGGTTGCACCAACGACAATCAGGCTTCCTTGAAAGTCGTCGCCGACCACATTCGTTCGTGCGGTTTCCTGATTGCCGACGGCGTGCTGCCGTCCAACGAAGGCCGCGGCTACGTGCTGCGCCGGATCATTCGTCGCGCCTGCCGACACGGCAACAAGCTGGGCGCCAAGGGCAGCTTCTTCTATCAGATCGTTGCTGCCCTGGTCGCCGAGATGGGCGAAGCGTTCCCTGAGCTGAAATCCCAACAGGCGCATATCGAGCGCGTCCTGAAAGCCGAAGAAGAGCAATTCGCCAAGACCCTGGAGCAGGGCCTGAAAATCCTCGAGCAGGATCTGGCCGATCTCAAAGGTGACGTGGTTCCGGGCGACGTAGTGTTCAAACTCTACGACACCTACGGTTTCCCGATGGACCTGACCGGCGATATCGCTCGCGAACGCAACCTGACCATCGACGAAGAAGGCTTCGAGCGCGAAATGGAAGCCCAGCGCGTCCGTGCCCGTTCCGCCAGCTCCTTCGGCATGGATTACAACAGCCTGGTCAAGGTTGATGTGGCCACTGAGTTCACCGGTTACACCGCTCACAGCGGTTCCGCGAAAATCGTTGCTCTCTATAAAGACGGGCAATCGGTTGACGTGCTGAGCGAAGGCGAAGAGGGCGTGGTCGTTCTCAATCAGACCCCGTTCTATGCGGAATCTGGTGGTCAGATTGGTGATTGCGGCTTCCTCCAGGCTGGCGCTGCGCGTTTCGACGTGCGCGACACCACCAAGACCGGCGGTGCGTTCCTGCACCACGGTGTGCTGGATTCGGGCAGCCTGATCGTTGGCGCTCCGGTCGAGACTCATGTCGATGCCGACGTGCGTCACGCGACTTCGCTGAACCACTCCGCCACTCACTTGCTGCACGCCGCATTGCGTCAGGTGCTGGGCGATCACGTTCAGCAGAAAGGCTCGTTGGTCGACAGTCAGCGCCTGCGCTTTGACTTCAGCCACTTCGAAGCCATCAAGCCTGAGCAGTTGAAGGCGCTGGAAGACATCGTCAACGCCGAGATTCGCAAGAACTCCGAAGTTGAAACCGAAGAAACCGATATTGAAACCGCCAAGCAGAAGGGCGCCATGGCGCTGTTCGGCGAAAAATACGGCGACAGCGTGCGCGTACTGAGCATGGGCGGTGATTTCTCCGTCGAGCTGTGTGGCGGTATCCACGCCAACCGGACTGGCGACATCGGCCTGTTGAAGATTATCAGCGAAGGCGGTGTGGCCTCCGGCGTGCGTCGTATCGAAGCGGTCACTGGCGCCGCGGCGCTGGCATACTTGAACGCTGCTGAAGAACAACTCAAGGAAGCGGCCAACCTGGTCAAGGGTAGTCGCGACAACCTGATCGACAAGCTGTCGGCTGTGCTGGAGCGCAACCGTCTGCTGGAGAAGCAGCTCGAGCAGTTGCAGGCCAAGGCTGCCAGCGCAGCGGGCGACGATCTGTCGGCTTCTGCCCTGGATGTCAAAGGCGTGAAGGTGCTGGCCGTGCGTCTGGACGGTCAGGATGGCAAGGCGCTGCTGGCGCTGGTCGATCAACTGAAAAACAAACTCGGCCGCGCAGTGATCCTGCTCGGCAGTGTCCATGAGGAAAAGGTCGTTCTGGTTGCAGGCGTAACCAAAGACCTGACTGGCCAACTCAAAGCCGGTGATTTGATGAAGCAAGCCGCTGCGGCAGTGGGCGGGAAGGGCGGTGGTCGTCCAGACATGGCGCAAGGTGGTGGTACTGACGCTGGCGCACTGGATGCGGCATTGGCCCTGACTGTTCCATTTGTAGAGCAGGGTTTATAAGGCAGTATGTCCGGCCCGCAGTCTAGTGGCGGGCCGAAACGCTGTTTGAGTGATTATTTGGGCGCCCTTCATGGGCAGAGGCGGCTTTGAAATGGCTTTGATCGTACAGAAATTTGGAGGCACCTCGGTCGGCACTGTCGAGAGAATCGAGCAGGTCGCCGACAAGGTTAAGAAATTCCGCGAAGCCGGCGATGACCTGGTGATTGTGCTGTCTGCAATGAGCGGCGAAACCAACCGTCTGATCGATCTGGCCAAGCAAATCAGTGGCGATGGCCAGCCGGTTCCTCGTGAGCTGGATGTGATCGTCTCCACCGGTGAGCAGGTGACGATTGCACTGTTGGCCATGGCGCTGATCAAGCGCGGCGTGCCAGCGGTGTCCTACACCGGCAACCAGGTGCGGATTCTGACGGACAGTGCGCACAATAAAGCGCGTATCTTGCAGATTGATGACCAGAAGATTCGTGGCGATCTGAAGGCTGGTCGTGTGGTCGTTGTCGCCGGTTTCCAGGGCGTCGACGAGCACGGCAACATCACCACTCTTGGTCGTGGCGGTTCCGACACCACCGGCGTGGCGCTGGCAGCAGCCCTGAAGGCTGATGAATGCCAGATCTACACCGATGTCGACGGCGTCTACACCACCGACCCGCGTGTGGTGTCCGTGGCTCAGCGCCTGGACAAGATTACCTTCGAAGAGATGCTGGAAATGGCCAGTCTCGGTTCCAAGGTGTTGCAGATCCGTGCGGTGGAATTCGCCGGCAAGTACAACGTTCCGCTGCGCGTACTGCACAGCTTCAAGGAGGGTCCGGGCACCCTCATTACTATTGATGAAGAGGAAACCATGGAACAGCCGATCATTTCCGGCATCGCTTTCAACCGCGATGAAGCCAAGCTGACCATCCGTGGCGTGCCAGACACCCCGGGCGTTGCATTCAAGATTCTCGGCCCGATCAGCGCCGCGAACATCGAAGTCGACATGATCGTGCAGAACGTTGCGCACGATAACACCACCGATTTCACCTTCACCGTGCATCGCAATGACTTCCAGGCGGCGCAAACCGTGCTGGAAAACACCGCTCGCGAGATCGGTGCCCGCGAAGTCGTCGGCGACATCAAGATTGCCAAGGTGTCGATCGTCGGTGTCGGCATGCGCTCCCACGCAGGCGTGGCCAGCCGCATGTTCGAATCCCTGGCCAAGGAAAGCATCAACATCCAGATGATCTCGACTTCGGAGATCAAAGTCTCCGTAGTGATCGAAGAGAAGTACCTGGAACTGGCTGTGCGCGCTCTGCACACGGCTTTCGAACTGGACGCACCGGCCCGACAGGGCGAGTGATGCGTTAACCGAAGGGCGCGGTCTGACCGCGCCCTTTGTTTTTTTGAATGGCGCGACCCGAGGCTGTTCTTTTGCTCGCGCTGGTCAATACTCAGGCATGTAGGGCTGCGATCGCTCCGGTTGTAGGTCGAGTGCCTTTTTTTTGCAGACTGTTGTCCCTGAAATGAAATGCGTGAGGAGAAAGGTATGCTGATTCTGACTCGTCGGTGCGCAGAAAGCCTGATTATTGGTGATGGCGAAATCACCGTGACCGTGCTCGGCGTCAAAGGAAATCAAGTGCGTATCGGTGTCAACGCCCCGAAAGAGGTTGCGGTCCACCGTGAGGAAATTTACCTGCGTATAAAGAAAGAGAAGGACGAAGAACCAAGCCATTAATTTTTATCGTTTTTTATGTTTGCAAACGGGGAAGAAGCTGGTTAATATACGCCCCGTGTTGCGGAGAGCTGGCCGAGTGGCCGAAGGCGCTCCCCTGCTAAGGGAGTACACCTCAAAAGGGTGTCGGGGGTTCGAATCCCCCGTTCTCCGCCATTATTTGCGTAGTACGTTGTAATCTAGCTTCTTCGGTAAGTGTTTGAAATTACTAGAAAAAGTGTTTGACATAGAGATTAGACGGCCTATAATGCGCGGCAACAAATGCACTCGTAGCTCAGCTGGATAGAGTACTCGGCTACGAACCGAGCGGTCACAGGTTCGAATCCTGTCGAGTGCACCATTTAAGAGTCATCTGCAGTAATGTGAATGACTTGGCTTCAACCAGTTGTGATCTGGTATAAAAACACAAATGCACTCGTAGCTCAGCTGGATAGAGTACTCGGCTACGAACCGAGCGGTCACAGGTTCGAATCCTGTCGAGTGCACCAAACACCAAAAAGCCCGCGTTTAACGCGGGCTTTTTGCCGTCTGGGATTTGGCTTTTCCTTTGGTGCATCCTTTCTCATCGAACTCGATGTGGGCGCTACGACCTCGCTGGGTGTCGTAACGGTAGCTCGTGGCCGAATTGCGAATACTGATCTTGTCTGGCTTGCCAAGGGCGCTCTCGACATCCTGCTGACTCATGCCGGCGACAATCCGTTGATTGATGATCGCTTTGCGGCGTTCTTTGGCGCTGATGAGGTTTCCACATTTGTCCTCGGTCATGCCGACGACGGTCGGATCTCTCCTTTTGATTTTCGTACCTGATGTTTCGCGAATTCCGGCTTCCGGCATGAGAGCGGTTGTGCTGCCCGGTGTGAAGGTGCGCACGTCCTGAAGCGAAAGGCTGTCTCCGGTGGTACAGCTCAGCGTGGTGAAGGTGATGCGCCCATCAGCAGCCTCGCAGCGGTGAACGGTTGTCGCAAGCACCCAGGGCGAAGGGCAGAGCAGAGTGATCAACAGGAAGTAATGTGCATTCGATGGCATTAAACGTCCTCCATGACGGTCCAATTCCAAGAGTAGTCGTTACATTTTTCGGCTGTGGTGTGTTTTCTTTTCAGGATGAGTCGTCGCAGTTTCATGGATCAGGGCGGCGCTCAGGATTGTCTTGCAAGCGCTTGTTTCAGCCGCGATTTTTTAACGTTTAAAACCGTCGGGCGGTGTATCATTGCGCCCGTCAGCCCCGCCGGGGCTTGTGGAATACCTCCATGGACTTACCCAGTAGTTACTCAGTAACCCGTTTTTCCAATCATGAATTGACTGATTGATCCTTCCGGCGTGCCCCGCTGCTGGGAGTGGAGTTCGCCTATGTCTGAAGTTGAAGTAAAGAAAACGCAGGAAAGCTTGCAGGACCGCCTCGCTCAAGTTGTTGAGCTGCTGCAGCGTCAGCGGGTGGTCGAAGACCTGACTCACCGCCAGGAAGGTCCGCATCACGACCGGGTCGAGAACCTGGTTCACCGGCAAAACCTCGTCGAGTTGCAACGCAAGCTCGATGATCTGCACTCCGCCGACGTCGCCTACATCCTTGAAGCCTTGCCGCTGGACGATCGTCTGACGCTCTGGCAATTGGTCAAGGCCGATCGCGACGGCGACATTCTGCTCGAAGTATCCGATTCGGTTCGTGAAACGCTGATCGCCGACATGGACGATCACGAGCTCCTGGCTGCGGCCAAGGACATGGATGCCGACGAACTTGCTGACCTGGCCTCCGAGCTGCCGCGAGATGTCGTCCACGAACTGATGGAAACCCTCGATGGTCAGCAGCGTGAGCGCGTCCGCTCTGCGTTGTCTTACGACGAGGATCAGGTCGGTGCATTGATGGACTTCGAGATGGTGACGATCCGTGAGGATGTCAGCCTCGAAGTGGTTTTGCGTTACCTGCGGCGCCTCAAAGAGTTGCCCGGCCACACCGACAAACTGTTTGTGGTCGATTACGACGGCGTACTCAAGGGCGTATTGCCGATCAAGCGCTTGCTGGTTAACGACCCGGAAAAGCAGGTCTCTGAAGTCATGGCCAGTGACCCGGTGAGTTTTCACCCGGACGAAGACGCCTATGACGCTGCTCAGGCGTTCGAGCGTTACGACTTGATCTCGGCGCCTGTAGTCGACAAGAACGGCAAGCTGATCGGCCGTCTGACCATCGATGAAATGGTCGACCTGATTCGTGAAGAGAGCGAAAACGAAGTTCTCAACATGGCGGGTCTGCGCGAAGAGGAAGATATTTTTGCGTCAGTCTGGAAATCCCTGCGTAACCGTTGGGCCTGGCTGGCAGTTAACCTGATCACGGCATTCATTGCATCCCGGGTGATCGGTCTTTTCGAAGGCTCCATCGAGAAACTGGTGGCGCTGGCGGCACTGATGCCGATCGTGGCGGGTATCGGTGGCAACTCGGGTAACCAGACGATCACCATGATCGTTCGGGCGATGGCGCTGGATCAGGTCAGCACCGGTAATACTTCGCGCCTGATGCGCAAGGAATTGGCGGTAGGTCTGATCAATGGCCTGGTCTGGGGTGGTGTGATCGGTGTCGTCGCTTATCTGCTGTATGGCAGTTGGTCGCTGGGGGTGGTGATGACTGCTGCCATGACGCTAAACCTGCTGCTTGCGGCGTTGATGGGAGTTTTGATTCCCATGACCCTGGCGCGGCTTGGGCGCGATCCTGCGATGGGCGCCAGTGTGATGATCACTGCCATGACAGACAGTGGTGGGTTCTTCATCTTTCTCGGATTGGCGACGATCTTCCTGCTCTGACTTATCGACATTAAAAACCCGCCAATCGGCGGGTTTTTTTATGCTCGTATTTCAGGCAAAAAAAAGCCAGCGATTAAGCTGGCTTGAACTTTCGGATGAAATCAGGAAGCGTCTGCGGCCAATTCGGCATCATGCGCAATCAGCGAAACAAGAGCGTTCTGCTGACGGTGGGAGAGTTGACGGAAGCGTTGCAGCAGTTCGCGTTCGTGCAGTGACAGCTCCGGGCTGTCCAAACGCATGCTCAATTCTTCGCCCAGCGCGCCTTCCTGAATAAGGCTCTGCTCGAGGCGCGCGATGATTTCGGAGTTCATGCTGCGATGATGATTGCGAGCCACCTCGGCAATGCGTTCACGCATTCCGTCTGGCAGACGTACGACGAACTTGTCAGCCGTACGGCTGGAATAAATTGCCTGTTTCAATGGGCGCATATATTTAACCGGTTAGTTCAGGGGAGCGGTTCTCGGGATTGGCCGCAGGATGTCTCTTAGGACAAGCGCTCTGGCCAAATGTTCAACCTGAATTGATAGAGGCTCGCATCATGCCTCAAAGTAGCCAGTTCATTGGCGTCAATTCTGTGACAAATATTGAACTGGATAAAGGCGTTATGCCAGCACCAATCATCAGAAATGCGGACTGGTTTGAAAAGATTGCCGTGGTCCGTATTACTGACCGCCTCCTTTTGCCCGACAGGTGATGTTCTGAGACGCCTGAAGGTGCATGCTGTGCAGATTCGATCAGTGTTCCTTACTAGTACAGGATAGTGGCAATTGGCCGATTTACTAGGGGAAGACATGCAGTGGGAGGTGATTTCAAGATGGATGGCAGGCTGATTTACTTGATGGGGCCGTCTGGGTCCGGCAAGGACAGCCTTATCGAAGCCGCTCGAAAGCCGTTGCAGATGCTCGGTTGTGAAGTGGTCCGTCGGGTCATCACGCGGTCGGCCGAATCAGTTGGCGAGGATGCAATAGGCGTTTCCCGGGAAGAGTTCGAGAAGCGCCGGGTCGAGGGCGACTTCGCGTTGTGCTGGAGCGCCAATGGCTTGGAGTACGGTATTCCGATCGAAATAGATCAATGGCTCAATGATGGTCGGAATGTCTTGGTCAACGGTTCGCGCGGCCATTTGATTGAGGCGCTGCATCGGTATCCAACGCTATTGCCGACTCTTTTGACGGTCAAGGATGAAGTCTTGCGAGAGCGTCTGCTGCGCCGTGGTCGCGAAAGTTTTGCTGAAATTGAAGCGAGGCTGCATCGCAATGGGGTATTTGCGGCAGAGGATTCAATCGGCGACACACAGATCCATCGACTCGACAATTCAGGTGAATTGTCCACTACATTTGCCAATTTTCTGGACCTGTTGAGGATCAACGCAGTACCGGATCGAACTTGATCTTGCGCCCGGCAATCAGCGCCAGTACAAACAGCGCGCCGAACACGCCGCAGGCGATCAGAGGCAGGGTGACGCCTGTATCCTGGACCACTGACAGATGAAGAATGCCGCTCAGTAAGGCGAGGATGAAAAAACCTGCGGCTGATTTGGACATGCGATGCTCCCGATGGGGTGATTCAAAATACCAAACGTTCTGAAGATTTAGCCGGTAGCAGAATGTCTTCCTGGCGCACGTCTTGGCTGATAAAGCTGCGCTGATCGCTCATTGCCGCCAATTGAGGTGTTCTTTGCACCTGAAGGTAATGAGGTATCCGTTGAGCAACCGGCTCGCCACCGCTTTCGGGGGCAAAATGAAAGCCCAGCAGAATCGCCAGAGCGATTGCGTTCGAGAGTAAAAGGGTGCTGTTCATGAGGCTGGCCTCCATTGTTCTTCTAGGAACGGTTAAAGCAGCCCGCATGCCAACAGTCTAATGGTAATTAAATTCTTTAAAAACAAGGATTTAAAGAATTTCCTCAGGATCGATGCATTGCATTTTGCAATGATGGCCTTTAGCGGTGATGCAATTTGCACGGTAAATAAAGCCACGTTCCTGGGAGGCGTCTGCCTACACTTAAAAAGCCCAATGGACGACATGACAAAAGCAGGCTTGCCCGTTAACATGCACGCCGTCCATCACGCCGTGCTGGTCGATCTGTGTCTCAGTAGCTCAATTGGATAGAGCATCCCCCTCCTAAGGGGAAGGTTGGCAGTTCGAACCTGCCCTGGGACACCAATAATTGAAAGTCTCCAGGCATTCATGAGATCCCTCTGCTAGACCCTCATGGAGGGCAGGAAAGGACGAACGGATTGCTTGAACATAAAAAGCCCCGCTTGGATTAATATCTGGCGGGGCTTTTTCATGACCGTTCTGTCATATCAAGGAGGGGGATGAATGCGCTGATGGGTTCGCTCTGACCATAATTGCGTTTACCGGCGAGCGGTGCTGTTCTATTTAGATGCTCTTGAATGGTTGTTCTGGATCTGGAAAGGGAGGGCGCCTGAACGTTGGCACCATGCCTTGGATGTTGTCACGGCGACGCCTCAAGCTATTTGATAAAAAAATTTGGGTGGGGGTTGACCGAGTAATTTAATCCTGTACTATTCGCCTCCCGCTAACGAGCAGCTTGATGTTGCTTTTAGTCGTAAGTAATTGATTTGATTAAAAAATCATGAGCTTTTAAGGTTGCTACTTGAGGATGTGTGCTGTACAGTGCGCACCTCGGTTGAGACGAAAGATCTTAACCAGCCGCTCTTTAACAACTGAATCAAGCAATTCGTGTGGGTGCTTGTGGAGTCAGACTGATAGTCAACAAGATTATCAGCATCACAAGTTACTCCGCGAGAAATCAAAGATGTAACCAACGATTGCTGAGCCAAGTTTAGGGTTTCTTAAAAACCCAAAGATGTTTGAACTGAAGAGTTTGATCATGGCTCAGATTGAACGCTGGCGGCAGGCCTAACACATGCAAGTCGAGCGGCAGCACGGGTACTTGTACCTGGTGGCGAGCGGCGGACGGGTGAGTAATGCCTAGGAATCTGCCTGGTAGTGGGGGATAACGCTCGGAAACGGACGCTAATACCGCATACGTCCTACGGGAGAAAGCAGGGGACCTTCGGGCCTTGCGCTATCAGATGAGCCTAGGTCGGATTAGCTAGTTGGTGAGGTAATGGCTCACCAAGGCGACGATCCGTAACTGGTCTGAGAGGATGATCAGTCACACTGGAACTGAGACACGGTCCAGACTCCTACGGGAGGCAGCAGTGGGGAATATTGGACAATGGGCGAAAGCCTGATCCAGCCATGCCGCGTGTGTGAAGAAGGTCTTCGGATTGTAAAGCACTTTAAGTTGGGAGGAAGGGCATTTACCTAATACGTAAGTGTTTTGACGTTACCGACAGAATAAGCACCGGCTAACTCTGTGCCAGCAGCCGCGGTAATACAGAGGGTGCAAGCGTTAATCGGAATTACTGGGCGTAAAGCGCGCGTAGGTGGTTCGTTAAGTTGGATGTGAAATCCCCGGGCTCAACCTGGGAACTGCATTCAAAACTGTCGAGCTAGAGTATGGTAGAGGGTGGTGGAATTTCCTGTGTAGCGGTGAAATGCGTAGATATAGGAAGGAACACCAGTGGCGAAGGCGACCACCTGGACTGATACTGACACTGAGGTGCGAAAGCGTGGGGAGCAAACAGGATTAGATACCCTGGTAGTCCACGCCGTAAACGATGTCAACTAGCCGTTGGGAGCCTTGAGCTCTTAGTGGCGCAGCTAACGCATTAAGTTGACCGCCTGGGGAGTACGGCCGCAAGGTTAAAACTCAAATGAATTGACGGGGGCCCGCACAAGCGGTGGAGCATGTGGTTTAATTCGAAGCAACGCGAAGAACCTTACCAGGCCTTGACATCCAATGAACTTTCCAGAGATGGATTGGTGCCTTCGGGAACATTGAGACAGGTGCTGCATGGCTGTCGTCAGCTCGTGTCGTGAGATGTTGGGTTAAGTCCCGTAACGAGCGCAACCCTTGTCCTTAGTTACCAGCACGTTAAGGTGGGCACTCTAAGGAGACTGCCGGTGACAAACCGGAGGAAGGTGGGGATGACGTCAAGTCATCATGGCCCTTACGGCCTGGGCTACACACGTGCTACAATGGTCGGTACAGAGGGTTGCCAAGCCGCGAGGTGGAGCTAATCCCAGAAAACCGATCGTAGTCCGGATCGCAGTCTGCAACTCGACTGCGTGAAGTCGGAATCGCTAGTAATCGCGAATCAGAATGTCGCGGTGAATACGTTCCCGGGCCTTGTACACACCGCCCGTCACACCATGGGAGTGGGTTGCACCAGAAGTAGCTAGTCTAACCTTCGGGAGGACGGTTACCACGGTGTGATTCATGACTGGGGTGAAGTCGTAACAAGGTAGCCGTAGGGGAACCTGCGGCTGGATCACCTCCTTAATCGACGACATCAGCTGCTCCATAAGTTCCCACACGAATTGCTTGATTCATTGAAGAAGACGAGAAGCCAGCCAGTACGGTGGCAGTTGTCGTTAGAGTTTAGAAATGAATATTCCGGTGTGAATATTGATTTCTAGTCTTTGATTAGATCGTTCTTTAAAAATTTGGGTATGTGATAGAAAGATAGACTGGACGTTACTTTCACTGGTAACGGATCAGGCTAAGGTAAAATTTGTGAGTTGCTCTTTGGAGCAAGAATCGAATTTTCGGCGAATGTCGTCTTCACAGTATAACCAGATTGCTTGGGGTTATATGGTCAAGTGAAGAAGCGCATACGGTGGATGCCTTGGCAGTCAGAGGCGATGAAAGACGTGGTAGCCTGCGAAAAGCTTCGGGGAGTCGGCAAACAGACTTTGATCCGGAGATGTCTGAATGGGGGAACCCAGCCATCATAAGATGGTTATCTTAAGCTGAATACATAGGCTTAAGAGGCGAACCAGGGGAACTGAAACATCTAAGTACCCTGAGGAAAAGAAATCAACCGAGATTCCCTTAGTAGTGGCGAGCGAACGGGGACTAGCCCTTAAGTGGCTTTGAGATTAGCGGAACGTTCTGGAAAGTACGGCCATAGTGGGTGATAGCCCTGTACGCGAAAATCTCTTAGTCATGAAATCGAGTAGGACGGAGCACGAGAAACTTTGTCTGAATATGGGGGGACCATCCTCCAAGGCTAAATACTACTGACTGACCGATAGTGAACTAGTACCGTGAGGGAAAGGCGAAAAGAACCCCGGAGAGGGGAGTGAAATAGATCCTGAAACCGTATGCGTACAAGCAGTGGGAGCCCACTTTGTTGGGTGACTGCGTACCTTTTGTATAATGGGTCAGCGACTTATTTTCAGTGGCGAGCTTAACCGAATAGGGGAGGCGTAGCGAAAGCGAGTCTTAATAGGGCGTCTAGTCGCTGGGAATAGACCCGAAACCGGGCGATCTATCCATGGGCAGGTTGAAGGTTGGGTAACACTAACTGGAGGACCGAACCGACTACCGTTGAAAAGTTAGCGGATGACCTGTGGATCGGAGTGAAAGGCTAATCAAGCTCGGAGATAGCTGGTTCTCCTCGAAAGCTATTTAGGTAGCGCCTCATGTATCACTGTAGGGGGTAGAGCACTGTTTCGGCTAGGGGGTCATCCCGACTTACCAAACCGATGCAAACTCCGAATACCTACAAGTGCCGAGCATGGGAGACACACGGCGGGTGCTAACGTCCGTCGTGAAAAGGGAAACAACCCAGACCGTCAGCTAAGGTCCCAAAGTTATGGTTAAGTGGGAAACGATGTGGGAAGGCTTAGACAGCTAGGAGGTTGGCTTAGAAGCAGCCACCCTTTAAAGAAAGCGTAATAGCTCACTAGTCGAGTCGGCCTGCGCGGAAGATGTAACGGGGCTCAAACCATACACCGAAGCTACGGGTATCACTTAGGTGATGCGGTAGAGGAGCGTTCTGTAAGCCTGTGAAGGTGAGTTGAGAAGCTTGCTGGAGGTATCAGAAGTGCGAATGCTGACATGAGTAACGACAATGGGTGTGAAAAACACCCACGCCGAAAGACCAAGGTTTCCTGCGCAACGTTAATCGACGCAGGGTTAGTCGGTCCCTAAGGCGAGGCTGAAAAGCGTAGTCGATGGAAAACAGGTTAATATTCCTGTACTTCTGGTTATTGCGATGGAGGGACGGAGAAGGCTAGGCCAGCTTGGCGTTGGTTGTCCAAGTTTAAGGTGGTAGGCTGGAATCTTAGGTAAATCCGGGATTTCAAGGCCGAGAGCTGATGACGAGTTACCCTTTGGGTGACGAAGTGGTTGATGCCATGCTTCCAAGAAAAGCTTCTAAGCTTCAGGTAACCAGGAACCGTACCCCAAACCGACACAGGTGGTTGGGTAGAGAATACCAAGGCGCTTGAGAGAACTCGGGTGAAGGAACTAGGCAAAATGGCACCGTAACTTCGGGAGAAGGTGCGCCGGTGAGGGTGAAGCATTTACTGCGTAAGCCCATGCCGGTCGAAGATACCAGGCCGCTGCGACTGTTTATTAAAAACACAGCACTCTGCAAACACGAAAGTGGACGTATAGGGTGTGACGCCTGCCCGGTGCCGGAAGGTTAATTGATGGGGTTAGCTAACGCGAAGCTCTTGATCGAAGCCCCGGTAAACGGCGGCCGTAACTATAACGGTCCTAAGGTAGCGAAATTCCTTGTCGGGTAAGTTCCGACCTGCACGAATGGCGTAACGATGGCGGCGCTGTCTCCACCCGAGACTCAGTGAAATTGAAATCGCTGTGAAGATGCAGTGTATCCGCGGCTAGACGGAAAGACCCCGTGAACCTTTACTATAGCTTTGCACTGGACTTTGAATTTGCTTGTGTAGGATAGGTGGGAGGCTTTGAAGCGTGGACGCCAGTTCGCGTGGAGCCAACCTTGAAATACCACCCTGGCAACTTTGAGGTTCTAACTCAGGTCCGTTATCCGGATCGAGGACAGTGTATGGTGGGTAGTTTGACTGGGGCGGTCTCCTCCTAAAGAGTAACGGAGGAGTACGAAGGTGCGCTCAGACCGGTCGGAAATCGGTCGTAGAGTATAAAGGCAAAAGCGCGCTTGACTGCGAGACAGACACGTCGAGCAGGTACGAAAGTAGGTCTTAGTGATCCGGTGGTTCTGTATGGAAGGGCCATCGCTCAACGGATAAAAGGTACTCCGGGGATAACAGGCTGATACCGCCCAAGAGTTCATATCGACGGCGGTGTTTGGCACCTCGATGTCGGCTCATCACATCCTGGGGCTGAAGCCGGTCCCAAGGGTATGGCTGTTCGCCATTTAAAGTGGTACGCGAGCTGGGTTTAGAACGTCGTGAGACAGTTCGGTCCCTATCTGCCGTGGACGTTTGAGATTTGAGAGGGGCTGCTCCTAGTACGAGAGGACCGGAGTGGACGAACCTCTGGTGTTCCGGTTGTCACGCCAGTGGCATTGCCGGGTAGCTATGTTCGGAATAGATAACCGCTGAAAGCATCTAAGCGGGAAACTAGCCTCAAGATGAGATCTCACTGGGACCTTGAGTCCCCTGAAGGGCCGTCGAAGACTACGACGTTGATAGGTTGGGTGTGTAAGCGCTGTGAGGCGTTGAGCTAACCAATACTAATTGCCCGTGAGGCTTGACCATATAACACCCAAGCAATTTGCATGCTTCGAGCTGAAAGGCGAAAGGGCACCAGATTGCGGTGTGTGAAGACGATACATGTCGAAAGTTCGAATCGAAACACACAAATCTATCGCATACCCATTCGCTGGAGCGTGAACCTGCAAAGGCCCACGACCTGGCTACCGAATTTCTTGACGACCATAGAGCATTGGAACCACCTGATCCCATCCCGAACTCAGCAGTGAAACGATGCATCGCCGATGGTAGTGTGGGGTTTCCCCATGTGAGAGTAGGTCATCGTCAAGATTAAATTCCGAAACCCCTATCTGCGTATGCAGGTAGGGGTTTTGTTTTTGTCCTCGAAAAAACACCAGTGTGCCAGTGGTTTTGCTCCAGCTATCGGTTGCTCTTTCTACGGCCTAACCACCCGACGATCTACATGGAAAGTCTGACATTGCTGTGCCTTACTCCAGACACAACTCATGGGGCGACGTCGATGCGGCGAAGAGGCGCAAAATTCTGGTTATGGACCAACACGCAATTACCCCTTCATACGCATGAAGAGGTACTCAGCAATGGGCTGCACATCGAGGTGCAGACGCGTGTCAGCCATGAAGGGGTTGTCCAGGTGTTTATAGGCGTCTACGGCACCAATGGTTGGGCGGTTTGCGAGGAGTTTCATGACCGACACGCCGAGGAGCATTACTGCACGGCGTTGAAGTGGGGCGCTCAGCGGGCGAGGCAGATTGTCGCGGACACCCAGGAGTTTGTTGCGCCGCATCGCGTGCAGTTGACCTTGAGTCCTGTGATTACCGATGAGCCGGAATTGGCTCTGCGACGGATGGAAATGACCGAGCGCGAGTCTTTGAAACTCAGGTCCGCAGATGCCTGGTCGGAGTACATGGCTGCCAAGGCAGCCATGCTGGAGCTGATGCGTTCAACCAAAGTCGACCCCAAGGTCTGGGCTGATCACAAGGAGCGGCTCAGGCAAGCCATCGATCGACGAGCCTGCGTGCAACGGGCGTATCTGCGCTGACCCTGCCTCAGGTCTGGGAGCGTCGCAGATTCTCAATGGTTTCGATCAGATCATCGTAGGACACCGGTTTTCCAATGTGCTGGTCAAAGCCCGATTGCCGTGATTTTTGAATGTCGCTGTGAGCGCCATAGCCCGTCAGTGCAATGGCCGGCACATCCTTGACCAGCGGCAACTGACGCAATGCGCTCATCAGCTCGTGACCGTTCATGATCGGCATGCCCAAGTCAGAAATGATCAGGTCGAAGCGCGTGCTTTTTGCCGCATCCAAAGCCGCCACCGGACGGTCGAACGCAATCACTTGCGCGTCTTCCATTTCCAGCAGCATTTTCAAGGTTTCCAGTACATCGGCGGAGTCGTCGACCAGCAAGATCGTCAAGCCGCTCAGCCTGCCAGAGGATTCTTCGATCTGAGTCGGGGATTGCGGCTCATCCTTGGAATGGGCCAAGGGCAGGTAAACCGTGAAGGTACAACCTGTTCCCACCCCGGCAGAGCTCACCTCAACCGTTCCCCGCTGGGCCTCGGTCAGTTGGCGGACCAGTGACAGGCCGATCCCCAGCCCTTCACGATTGTGGTTGATGTGCTGTTTTTCAGCCTGGCCGAACAGGTCAAACACGTGATCGAGGTTCTCGGGTGCGATGCCTGCTCCGTTGTCTTTGACGTCCAGCCGCGCCATGTTTCCAGCCTGGCTGGCGATCAATTGCACGTGGCCGTTGGAGGGCGTGAATTTCAGCGCGTTATTCACCAGGTTCCAGATGATTTGCTCCAGGCGCGTCGGGTCGGCATGGACCATCAAGGCGCCTGAAGGCACGTGCAGTTCGACTGTGGCGTCGTGTCGGTCGCTGAGCACGACAGCATGAATGTCGCGCAAGACACTGACCAGATCGACGGCGATGGATTTCAGTTTGAGTTTGCCGGTTCGGACCCGGGCGACATCCAGCAGGTCATCGATGATCCTTGCCTGGCTGTTGACGGCATCGCAGATGGTGTTGACGGCCTTGGCGGCCGGCGCAACCGATTTGGTGACCGGCAAGCGACGCAGCAGTTCTGCATTGAGCTGAATCAGGTTCAACGGATGCTTGAGTTCGTGGGACATGACCGCGAAGAATTCATCCTTGAGGTAATTGGTGTTGCGCGTTTCGGCCAGTTGTTGGCTCTGTTCTTCATGCTGGCGTTTATGGCCGGTCAGGTCGCGGGCGATTTTGACGTAGCCTTTGAGATTGTCGCCGCTAAGCAAGGTCACCTCGCCGCTGCAAAAGAAGCGGTTGCCATCCTTGCGCACGTGCCATCGCTCATCTTCGCTGCGACCGTGGGTGCGCACCGCCAGCAATTCGTTTTCAGGCACGCCGGACGCACGATCCTCAGGCGAGAAAATGAAGTCGTAATAGGCGCCCTCGGCCTCGGCCTTGCTGTAGCCGAAGATCAATTCGGCGCCTTTGTTCCAGGTGGTGATCACACCCTGCTCATCAAGGGTAATGATGGCGTAGTCGCGAGTGCTTTCAGCGACCAGGCGCATGCGTTCTTCGCCCAGCCGCAACTCTTCTTCAGCCGCCCGTCGTTTGGTGATGTCGATGAACGTCAGCACGGTGCCGTCGATGTGGTCTTCGCTGGAACGATAGGGCAGCAGGCGGGCGATGTACCAGCGATTGTCGGTGCTGCTGACTTCGCGTTCGATCATGTTCAGCGATTCGAACACTTGCGCCGCGTCTGCGACGATTTCCTCGTAATGCAGGCGATGGGTAATGTCGAGCAAGGAGCGCCCGGTATCCACCGGTAACATGCTGAAGATGTCAGTGGCACGCGGAGTGAACCACTTGATGCGCATGCTGCGATCGACAAACACCGTGGCGATGTCGGTGGAGGCAATCAGGTTGGTCAGGTAGTCGTTGATCTTGTCGGTTTCTTCGACTTTGGTTTTCAGTTCGTAGTTGACCGTCAACAGCTCTTCGTTGATCGACTGCAGCTCTTCCTTGCTGGTTTCCAGTTCTTCAGTGGCCGAACGCAGTTCTTCGTTGATGGCCTGCATTTCTTCATTGGAAGCCTTGAGCTCTTCGCTGGAGACTTCCGATTGTTCGATGGTGTCCTGCAGGTGCAATTTGGTGCGTTGCAGTTCGCGCTCAAGGTTGGACAGCACTTGGCTTTCAGTCTGTAGCACGGTGGTGGCCGCCCGTTCGGCAGGGTCGACCTCGACTTCCTCGAAAATCACCAGGACGTACTCGCCGTCCGAATCTTCATCCTTGTAGGGATGTGCGACCAGATCAATCAGGTAACTGCGCTTGTCACGCTTGATCGGTACCTCGCGGGACTTGACCGGCAAGCCACTCTGCTGGACCTGGAACAGCGTGGTGCGGATTTCCAGGCGCAGTTCCGGAAGAATCAGCGTCAGCAAGTTACGCGACAACTCGCCGCCAACATGACGCAGGAAACGCCCGGCACTCTCGCTCATGTGCAGGATGTCGGCGTTGGCATCGACGATCACGCTTGGTGGTGCGGACTGTTCGAGGGCGCGTTGATGGATATCGGCGAATGACAGTTTGCGAGGCGCGCTGCTTTGCGGGACCTGTTGGGAAGTGTTGGTCCGCACATAGCCTCCACGCGGCATGGTTGGTGTGCGCCGACTGTTGGCCGTGCCGGTCTTGGCGCGGAAAATCCGGTTGCGTTTATCCACCGGTGCGAACAATTCGTGGCAGGCGTCCGCGCTCTCGGAAGAACCGAGGAACAGGAAACCGCCGGGACGCAGGGCAAAGTGGAACATCTGGAGGATTTCGCGTTGCACTTCGCGATCCAGATAGATCAACAGGTTGCGGCAAACGATCAGGTCGATCTGCGAGAAAGGCGGGTCGGACAACAGGCTGTGCTTGGCGAACAAGACCTTTTCGCGGATTTCCTTGCGAATCCGATAATGATCGTCTTCCTTGATGAAGTAGTGGCGCAGCCGCGAGGGTGGCACATCGGTGACAATCGCCTGTGGATACAGGCCGGCCCGGCCGATGCTGATGGCGCGTTCGTCGATGTCGGTGGCGAACAGCTGCATCGACGCCGCACTGGCGTCCAGTTGCAATTGATCGTTGAGCAGCATTGCCAGACTGTAGGCTTCTTCGCCTGTGGAGCAGCCCGCGGACCAGACCCGGATTTCTTCTTTCTCGGGTTGAGAGGACGCGACAGCGCTGACCAGTTGCGGCACAACATCCCGCTCCAGGGCTTCGAAAGCCTCTCTGTCACGGAAGAAGTTGGTCACGCCGATCAGCATGTCGCCCAGCAGTGCCTTGGTTTCTTCGGGATTGTGTTGCAGATACTGGTAATAGGCAGTCAGGTCGGGCTGGCCGGCGACCTGCATGCGGCGTTCGATCCGGCGCAACACGGTGGCGCGTTTGTAGTGTTTGAAGTCATGGCCGGTACCCGTGCGCAACTGGATCAGGATGTCGCGCAGGACCTGTTCGGAAAGTGCCGCGTCACGCTCGGACACCATAGCGATGGTTTGCAGTTCCGGATCGTCGGCGATGGGTAAAGTGATTTCCTTGGAGTTGCGCCATAGCTCCAGCAGTTTTTGCGGCATTTCCACCACGGGCAGCACCAGGTCAACCATGCGGGTTTCGATGGCGGCGCAAGGCATGCCATCGAATTCGGCGTCTTCCGGTGCCTGGGCCAATGTGATGCCACCTTGTTCCTTGATCCGTGACAAGCCAACTGCGCCGTCGGAGCCTGTACCCGACAACACTAGACAGAAGGCGCGCTCGCGGTGCACATCGGCCAGATCGCGGAAAAACAGATCAATGGACGCGTGGCGACCTTCGCGCGGGTCTGTGGCGCTGACCTCCAGAAAGCCATCGTTCATTGCCAGCCGTTGCGCCGGTGAAATGACGTACACCCGGTTTTTCTCGATGGCCACCGTTTCGGTCACTTGCAGAACCGGCATTTTGGTCGATTCCTGGATGATCTTGTCAGCGATGCTCTGGTGATCGGGCGACAGATGGAGAATGATCACGAACGCCATGCCATTGTCTTGAGGCATGTTTTCAAAGAACAATTTGATCGCTTGCAGCCCGCCTGCCGACGCACCGATGCCCACCACCGGAAAGTCCAGGGTGCTGGGGATCCGGGCCTTTCGCTCGGAAGTGGTCTCCGGGCGCTTGGGTTTGGTGGTCATGACTTTGGCCTTTAGCTACGACGTAGAGCGTGTTAATTGCAAGCGACAGGAAGCGCAGTTCAATAAGTCAGGATAATCCCGTTTTTCAATAACACCTTCAAATATTTAGCGCGCCATGGGAGGCGCTCATAAACTCTTTGACCGCCAAATGAGCGATTGCACTCCCGTTACTTCAAGTGAATGCCTGTTCTGGCCGATAACCCGAACAATCATGGTCTTATTCTTAAATTGCCTGGAAATCTTCGATGCTGTCGTATCACCAAAAGCGCTTTTTGATCGTCGATGATTTCTCGGATTTTCGCAGTTCCGTCAGGTCCATGCTGCGCGAGCTGGGCGTCAAGGATGTCGACACCGCCGACACCGGTGAACAGGCGCTGCGGATGTGTTCGCAGAAGGCCTACGATTTCATCCTGCAGGACTTTCACCTGGGCGATGGCAAGAAGAACGGCCAGCAGGTGCTCGAGGACCTGATGATCGAGAAGCTGATCAGCCATGAGGCCGTGTTCGTCATGGTCACCGCCGAGACCAGTCAGGCAATGGTGCTCAGTGCGTTGGAACACGAACCCGATGCGTACCTGACCAAGCCGTTCAACCGTTCCGGCCTGGCTCAACGCCTGGAGCGGCTGGAGCAACGCAAGACCTTGCTCAAGCCGATTTTGCAGGCCCTTGACCGGGGCAAGCCGGTTGAAGTGCTCAATGCCTGCATTGCCCTGTGCAAGCAAGACATCCGCTATTCGCCGTTGTGCCTGCGCTACCGCGCCGATGCCTTGCGTGACCTGAATCAGAACGAGGCGCTGGAGCGACTCTACGACAGCATCATTGCCGATCGACCGTTGCCGTGGGCGTTTGCCGGCCTGGGCAAATTGCTGTTCAAGCGTGGCCAGGTCGCTCAGGCCAAAGGCGTGTATGAAAAAGCCCTGAAAGTGTTCCCGATGATGCCGGCGCTCTACGACGGCATGGCCGATGTGCTGGTCGCCGAAGGCGACACCAAGGCGGCCCAGCGTGTGCTGGAAGAGGCGATCCGCTTGTCGCCGCTGGCGGTGCGCCGGCAGGCGCTGCTGGGCAAGTTGGCGATGACCAACGAAGATTTCGACACCGCCTCCAAAGCCTATCGTCAGGCCGTGGCGCAGGGCGCGCAGTCACGTTTCAAGGATGCGGAGAGCAACCTTGGTCTGGCCCATGCCTTGATCAGTAAAGGCAGCGAAAAAGGTCTGGATACCCGGACTCGACTGGAAATCAACACGACGCTGAGTGCGGTGGCCAAGGAAAACCCTTCCGACCCGGGTCTGCAGATTCGCGCGCGCTTGATGAAAGCCACCAGCCTGCTGCTCAACGATGCCGAAACCGCCGAGAAGCTCACCGAGCAAGCGATGATGCGCCTCGATGGCATGGAACAGTTCATGAGCGCCGAAGCGGCGCTGCTGGTGGCCAAGCAACTGCAGATGCTCGGCCAGGCCAGCGCCGGTGCCTCGATGCTGAAAAACTGCGCGGAAATCTACGGCGACGACCCGACGGTGATGAAGGGCATCGCCAAGTTGACCGACGATCCGGCCATCCTCAACTCCGGCAACGCCGCAGCCGACCTCAACCGTCAGGGCGTGCGGGTGTACAAGACCGGCAATCTGGTGGAGGCGCGGCAGGTGTTCCGCAAAGCCCTGGCGCTGCAACCGAAGAACATCAGCATCGCGCTGAACATGGCGCAGTCGCTGCTGCACGGCACCGACACCAGTGTTCCTTCGGCGGAGCTGGAGGAATGTCGGACGTGCCTGAAAATGGTCGGCCTGATGCCGGACACGGATGCGCGTTTCCCCCGTTATCAGAAGTTGCGAAGCAAGGCGTTTGGCGAATGAACAACAGCGAACAGGCACTCGATTTTTCCACGGTGATTGCCTCCACCGTGCACGACATGAAGAACTCCCTGGCGATGCTGATGCAGGCCCACAGCCAATGGCTGGCGCGTTTGCCGGATCCGCAACAGCACACCCCGGAGCAGGGCGTGATCGAATTCGAGTTCGCACACCTCAATGGCATGCTCGTGCAGTTGCTGGGGCTGTACAAACTCGGGGTCAACCAGATGCCGTTGCAACCGGCCTACCATGAACTGGATGACTTCATCGAAGCGCAATTGGCCTGCCACCAGGACGTGTTCGCCAGTCGCGGCATCATCGCGACCTATGAAGTGGACCCACTGAGCCCTCTGGGTTTCTTCGATCGGGAGCTGATCGCTTCGGTGCTGGGCAACAGCATCAACAACGCCATCCGTTACGCCCGCCACGCAGTGTTGATCAGCGTCAGCGATGAAGCCGGGCAATTGGTGCTGACCGTCAACGACGATGGCGAGGGTTATCCACCCGAGATGATCGAGCGTCAGGCCGATTACGTGCAGGGCATCAACCACAGCAGCGGAAGCACTGGCCTGGGCCTGTACTTTGCCGGGCGGATTGCGGCACTTCATCAGCGCAACGGCGTGGGCGGTCGCACCGAAATCAGCAATGGCGGCTCGCTGGGCGGCGGGGTGTTCAGCCTTTACCTCCCCTGACGGGTCTTTTTGTTGGCCGCTGCTTGATATTCCGAACAGGCGGAGCCTATTTTGTTCGGGTCGCCGTTCGCGGCTTGCACAATAACAAAGGATTGCGTCATGACGACCGATGGCCATCGTTCACTCGCACAGCGATTGACGGGCATTGATGAGATTGAATGTGTCACGCCGGATTTGAATGGCGTACCCCGTGGCAAGGTAATGACTGCCGAAGGCTTTCTCGAGGGGCGGCGTTTGCAGATGGCGCGGGGAGTGCTGCTGCAATGCATCATGGGCGGATATCCGCCAGCGCGCTTTTACGGCAGCGATGATGGCGACCTGGCGCTGGTGCCCGACCCTGCACAGATCCATCGCTTGCCGTGGAGCCAGCAGCCGCGAGCCTTGGCCATTTGCGATGCGGACGAGCTGACGGGTGAAAGCTCGTCTCTGTCGACCCGCGGTCAACTCAAAGCCGTGATCGCGCGTTACGCGGCCCTCGGCCTGGCGCCGGTGGTGGCGACCGAGCTGGAATTTTTTGTCTTCGCGGCCAACACCGACCCGACCCAACCTTTTCAGCCGCCGCTCGGCCTGGACGGTCGTCGCGAGGACGGTCATTCGGCGTTCAGTATCAGTTCCAATAATGGTTTGCGGCCGTTCTTCAGTGAGGTCTACGCCTGCATGGCGGCCCTGGGCCTGCCGCGCGATACCTTCATGCACGAGATGGGCGTCAGCCAGTTCGAGATCAACCTGCTGCACGGCGATCCTCTGCTGTTGGCCGACCAGACACTGCTGTTCAAACATCTGCTTAAAGAAGTCGCGCTCAAGCATGGCCTGACCGTGGTTTGCATGGCCAAGCCGCTGGCGCACACGCCGGGCAGTTCGATGCATATTCACCAGAGCATCATCGAGATCGGCAGCGGGCGAAACGTGTTCAGCGACAAGGCGGGCGAGCCGACGGCGACCTTCCGTCATTTCATCGCGGGGCAGCAGGCCGGCATGGCGGATTTCACCGCATTGTTCGCACCGAACGTGAACTCGTATCAGCGCTTGTGCCATCCCTTCGCATCACCGAATAATGCCTGCTGGTCCCACGACAACCGGGCGGCCGGATTGCGTATCCCGGCCAGTTCACCCGCCGCTCGTCGGGTCGAAAACCGCTTGCCGGGGGCTGATGCAAATCCTTACCTGGCGATCGCCGCCAGCCTTGCCGCGGGGTTGCATGGCATTGAACACAAACTGGAGCCTGGCGAGCCGATCCAGGGCGAATTTGAAGTGCCGGACAATCTTTCGTTGCCGTGTACCTTGCATGCCGCTCTTGAACGTCTGAAACGTAGCCAATTGGCGATGGAACTGTTTGGCAAGGAGTTCATCGAAGGCTACATCGCCTCGAAGACCATGGAATTGACCAGCTTCCTTGATGAAATTACTCCCTGGGAACGGCGTGTTTTAGCGGCCCAGGCCTGACGATCCGTCGACATCAGGCTATCGTTTGTCGGTAGCCCGAAACTCACTGCAAGGAGCCGCTCGGAACGCCGATGCGCCAAATCTGGAAACCCTTTCGAGCGCTTTATTTTGCCTCGCTGATGATGTTGATCGGCTCTGGCCTGTTGAGCACTTACCTGGCCTTGCGCCTGGCTGCCGACAAGGTCGACAGCCTGTGGGTCGGTGCGTTGATGGCCGCCAACTATTGCGGCCTGGTGCTGGGTGGCAAGATCGGCCACCGGCTGATTGCCCGGGTCGGACATATTCGCGCCTATTCGGCCTGCGCCGGGATTGTCGGTGCGGCGGTGCTGGGTCATGGCCTGGTGGACTGGTTGCCGGCCTGGATCTTCCTGCGGGTCATCGTCGGCCTCGGCATGATGTGCCAATACATGGTCATTGAAAGCTGGCTCAATGAGCAGGCTGAAGCCTCGCAGCGCGGGACGGTGTTCAGCGGCTACATGATCGCCTCGTACCTGGGGCTGGTGTTGGGTCAGTTGATTCTGGTCATGCACCCGGCCCTGGGCCTTGAGTTGCTGATGCTGGTCGCCTTGTGCTTCGCGCTGTGCCTGGTGCCGGTGGCCCTGACCCGGCGGATTCACCCGGCACCGTTGCACCCGGCACCGATGGAGCCGCGGTTTTTCATCAAGCGCGTGCCGCAGTCGTTGAGCACGGTGCTGGGGGCAGGGCTGATCATCGGTTCGTTCTACGGTCTGGCACCGTTGTATGCCTCACAGCAGGGGTTGTCCACGGAGCAGGTCGGTCTGTTCATGGGTAGCTGCATTTTTGCGGGCTTGCTGGTGCAATGGCCTTTGGGCTGGCTGTCCGACCGTTATGACCGGGCGCTGTTGATCCGCTGTTTTGCCCTGGCCCTGGCGCTTACCGCGTTGCCGCTGGCCATCATGCAACAGGTACCGCTGGAGGTTTTGTTTATCACCGGGTTCTTCTGTTCGCTGGTGATGTTCTGCCTGTATCCGTTGGCGGTGGCGTTCTCCAACGACCACGTCGAGGGCGATCGCCGTGTGTCCCTGACGGCGATGCTGTTGGTGACCTACGGCGTCGGCGCCAGTATCGGACCGCTGGTGGCCGGGGTGCTGATGAAGCTGTTCGGCAGCCACATGCTCTATGCCTTCTTCAGTTTCTTCGCGTTGGTGCTGGTGTGGCGAATTCGTCCGAAAGCGGTGACCAACCTGCATGTGGTGGACGATGCGCCGCTGCATCACGTCGCCATGCCGGACAGTATGTCGAGTTCGCCGTTGGTGGCTTGCCTTGACCCGCGGGTCGATGAGCAGGTGGTTCAGGAGCAGATGCAGAACCCGATCAACCCTGAGCCGGACCCGGTACCTGAATCTGAGCCCGAAACCGATCCGCCGCAAGAAGACCCAGATACATCTCGCGAGCAAAGTTTCACCGAGGCGAGGCCATAACGCATAAAAACAACGCATAAAAAAACGGGCAGTCACCGCAAGGGACTGCCCGTTTTCTATTGAAGCGGCTTATTACATGTCGTCTTTGTCGAAGCGCCGCGCTTCGCGCTGCAGCTGATAGACGAACCGTTCGACTTGCCGCTGCACCAGCCCGCTCATGTTGTGAAAGCGTACGCCAGCGAAGGTGGTGGAGATCCTTTCTTCGAAGTGCAGGTAACGCAGCTCGACGGGGGCCGTCATGTTGCCAAAGGGCAGGGCGGCGATGAAGCGGTCATAGACCTGACCCAGTTGCAGGCTATCGGTGATGTCGCCTTCGAAGCGCAACTTGCAGCCGGTGGCAGAAATATCCAGGAGCTTGCCGCTGATCGGCGACTTGAGCTTTTCACCGCCCAGATCGACGTTGACCAGTTGTGCCAGCTTCAATGCTGCGCGGAATGCATTGCGACGCTGGTGGTAAACCACCTCGGCGGGCAGGGCGCCACGGTAGCAGCGACCGCCACCGGATTCGTCGATGGTCAATGGGCCGTTGCTTTCCCAGGCAATGCGCACGCCGTCGTGAAAGCCTTCGACCTTGAACGGTTCGCCGGCGAGCAGGAAGCGTTCACCATCGCGGGGAATCATTTCGTCCAGGGCAATCATGTTCCTGTCACGGTCGATGTCCACCAGATAACTCTGGAAGCGCTGGCTGCGCTCATGGAACGTGATGATCAGCGGATCATGGCTGTCTTGCAGCTGGCGCAGGGTGCCGGAGATTTCCAACGGCGTGGTGAGCACCTTGGGTGGCTGCGGAGCATCGTCCGCGCTTAAGGCATTGAACACGGTTCATCGATCTCCAGGCAAAAATATGACTACGGCTGGCCAGCATATTGCCAGCAGTTTGCGCGTCTTGATAGTGCGCGCTTTCAGCAGGCTCATGCCTGGCTGAGCGGGCGTGGCTTCGCAAGCATGGAGGTTGATCCGCGCGCATCGTAGAGCGCTGGCGGCTCGCCGCCGTTGAGGATTTTCAGCTGATTGGCCGTCGCGGCCTGTTGCACCAGGATCGACTGGCCATTCTTGACGTTGGCCGCCTGGCACTGAGCCAGAAGATCGGTCAATACATCGCTCTGTTCGAGCAACTGATCGCCAATGCTCGAATGGCTGGCAAGTTGCTCCAGGCCATCGCGATTGGTCGGCAGGTTGAGGCTGGCGAGGATTTCACTGCGCTTGCGGCCATGCTGATCGAGCAAAATGATCAATGCCTGTTTCTGCGCCAGAATCTCTTCGAGCAGAGGCATGTCGCGACCGTGCAAGGCGAGGGACTCGGTTTGCAGTAACTCCAGCAAGTGCTGTGCCGGAGCGAAATCGTCGGTGATCAGTTGCAGTAAATTAGTGTCGTGCATGGCTGGCCTTGGGTTTTAAGCGTCCAAAAGCCTGGCGCAGGCCTTGGCCTAGCGCTGGGCTTCGAAGTTGAGCAGTTTGCTGGCTACACGGTTGCTGTCGACTTTGTAGCTGCCATCGGCAATCGCTGCTTTCAACTCGGCCACGCGGGCGTTGTCGACGGCAGGCTGATCGCGCAGCTTGTCAGTGACCTTCTGCAACTGTTGAGCCTCATTGCTGAGATGTACCGACTCCCCGCTTTTGACGGTACTGGCCTGTTCGGCCGGGGTATTCAGCGGTGCGGGCTTGCCGGCTTCGGCAGTTTCCTTCGCGGCGCTGGTACGCGTACTACCGGTAAGTGACGAGGAACTGTTTAAACGGCTGAAATCGATGACCATGACAAAAAACCTCTGGGTATTTGGACGCTTGCCATGTTTTCGGCCATACCCGGGAAAACTTTAGGCCCAATTATCAATGAGCTTGCGCGCGTCAGCGCTTGCCCTGCATAGGGCACAGTCTAGGGAACAGTCGAGTGGCGCGCCACTTCTTCACAAACAGAGAGTGTTCTACATGGCTACTTCCACTTGGCCAGGCGCAATGACTTGCGCCTTGATGACCCGCTGGGAGTTGAGGTTTTTCACCCGGATCTGTTCGCGCAAGCCGCCGTTGGACAGCGCTTCACCCGGCATGCGCACGCTCAGCGTGCCACTGCGGGCGGTAATCACCACCTGGTCGCCCTTGCTGATGACTTCTGCCTGTTCCATGTGCACCAGGGTCATGACCTGGTCGGCGACCATTGGTCGGGTAAGTTTCTGCCCGATCGCCTGATCGACGGAAGTCAGGTAACCCTGGCTGATGAGGCTGATGTCACGCTCGCGCAGGGTCACATCCTGAGGCTCGACGATACCGGTGCGTCGCAGCGGGCGGGTGGTGGTCACAATGTCGCGAAACAGGCGCACTTGAGCGGGTACGAAGACCGTCCAGGGCGACGCGCCCTCGCAGCGAACCTTGACCGTAACCCGGCCCAGCGGCGTGGCCGGGCTCTCCAGGGACGCTGTCAATTCCTTGTCGCACATCGGCATGCGCAGCCGAGGATCGAGTTGCTTGACCTCGATCTCGTAGCGGCCTTCCGTTTGACTGGTGGCCAGATAGTCTTCTACGGTGAATTCAAGAAAGCCCTGGGTGACGCCGATAAGCATGTCAGGCAAGGTAACCGCGTCAGCAAGGGCAGGGCAGCCAGCGTTGAACAGGCAGACGGCCGACACCGCGCAAAGCAATTTGCGGGCGTTTGATGTCAGGCGTCGGAAAAATGTCGGTTCTGTGTTCATAAGAGTTAAAAAGCAAGCGCCGTGCCGTTTAGTGATGAATGCGCGTCGCAACACACTTAAGCGTTGGTGTAGGAGTCTGTGCATGGCTGGGGTAATGGATGCGGTAAACCAGCGCACGCAACTGGTAGGGCAGAATCGCCTTGAGCTGTTGTTGTTCCGTCTCGACGGCCAGCAGCTGTATGGGATCAACGTGTTCAAGGTTCGGGAAGTGCTGCAATGCCCCAAACTGACGCTGATGCCAAAATCCAGTCCTGTCGTGTGCGGTGTGGCAAGTATTCGGGGGGCGACCATTCCGATTCTTGATCTGGCGATGGCGACCGGCTCCGGTGCGTTGAAAGATCAAAGCAATCCCTTCGTGATCATCACGGAGTACAACACCAAGACCCAGGGTTTCCTGGTGCGGTCAGTGGAACGCATCGTCAACATGAATTGGGAGGAGATCCATCCGCCACCCAAGGGCACGGGACGCGATCATTACCTGACAGCTGTGACTCGGGTCGACAATCAGTTAGTCGAAATCATCGACGTCGAGAAAGTGCTGGCAGAAGTGGCGCCGACACCGGAAGCGATTTCCGTCGGCGTAGTGGATGTCGAAACCCAGCACAAGGCGCTCTCTTTGCGAGTGCTGACGGTCGATGACTCGTCGGTGGCGCGCAAGCAGGTGACCCGTTGCCTGCAGACGGTCGGTGTCGAAGTGGTGGCGTTGAACGACGGTCGGCAAGCGCTGGATTACCTGCGCAAGCTGGTCGACGAGGGCAAGAAGCCGGAAGAAGAGTTCCTGATGATGATTTCCGACATCGAGATGCCGGAGATGGACGGGTACACCCTCACGGCCGAGATCCGCAACGACCCTCGCATGCAAAAGCTTCACATCATCCTGCATACTTCGTTGTCCGGTGTATTCAATCAGGCGATGGTCAAGAAGGTCGGTGCCGATGACTTCCTTGCCAAATTCCGCCCTGATGACCTGGCATCCCGGGTAGTCAACCGGATCAAGGCAGCAGACATCAGCTAGGGGCCTTTTGCCCCTAACGGTTAATACGATTTAAGAGGCGGCATCTTTGTCTACGGGTAATTTGGATTTCGAACAGTTCCGGGTCTTCCTGGAAAAAGCCTGTGGCATTTTGCTTGGTGAAAACAAGCAATACCTGGTCTCGAGCCGTCTCAACAAACTGATGGAACAGCAAGGCATCAAGTCTCTGGGTGAGCTGGTCCAGCGCATCCAGACCCAGCCGCGCAGCGGTTTGCGCGAGATGGTGGTGGATGCCATGACCACCAACGAAACCCTGTGGTTTCGTGACACCTATCCGTTTGAAGTCTTGAAGAACAAGGTGCTGCCCGCGGCGATCAAGGCCGCCCCTGGCCAGCGTCTGCGGATCTGGTCGGCGGCCTGCTCGTCGGGTCAGGAACCTTATTCGCTGTCGATGTCGATCGATGAGTTCGAGCGCGTGAACATGGGCCAGTTGAAGATGGGCGTGCAGATCGTTGCCACCGATCTGTCCGGCACCATGCTGACCAACTGCAAGACCGGCGAGTACGACAGCCTGGCCATCGGCCGCGGCCTGTCGCCCGAGCGCCTTCAACGTTACTTCGACCCGAAAGGGCCGGGACGCTGGGCCATCAAGGCTCCGATCAAGTGCCGGGTGGAGTTTCGCTCGTTCAACCTGCTGGACAGCTACGCAGCGCTGGGCAAGTTTGACATCGTGTTCTGCCGCAACGTGCTGATCTACTTCTCCGCCGAGGTGAAGAAGGACATCCTGTTGCGCATTCACAGCACGTTGAAGCCGGGCGGTTATCTGTTCCTCGGCGCGTCCGAGGCGCTGAACGGTTTGCCGGATCATTACCAGATGGTCCAGTGCAGCCCGGGGATCATTTACCAGGCGAAGTGATTCGTTGGCGTCATCAAAAAACGGGAGTCCTCAGGGGCTCCCGTTTTTTTTGCCTGTTCATTCCATTCCGATAAATCCCCTCGCCACAGGGGCAGGTGGTGTTCTCCAGTGTGTGTGAAGCGGCAGAAAAGCGGCAGGCGGCGGAAATCGGTTGCCGCTTTTCTGGCATTGCCGCATGGCCACTGCCCGCAAAGCCCCGGTTTATGGGCTTTTTTGAATTGGCACGACGCTTGCTATGTCCCTGTTACGAAAAATCAGGTCACCCAAAGGTTTCCGACATGAGCATCAGCTTCGATAAAGCGCTCGGTATCCACGAACAAGCCCTGGGCTTCCGCGCCCAGCGTGCCGAAGTCCTGGCCAACAACATCGCCAACGCCGACACCCCGAACTACAAGGCTCGGGATCTGGACTTCTCCAAAGTGCTCGCCGCACAGAACGAGAAGACCAAGAGCGGATCTTTCGCCTTGAACATGACCAACAGTCGTCATATCGAAGCCGAAGGTCTGGGCAATGGCGACGAGTCGCTGATGTATCGCACGCCGATGCAACCGTCGATCGACCAGAACACCGTTGACGCTCAGCTGGAACAGTCGAACTACGCGGAAAACGCGGTCAACTTCCAGGCCAGCTTCACCCTGCTCAACAGCAAATTCAAAGGGCTGGTCTCAGCCCTTCGTGGAGAGTAAGTCATGTCCCTAGCCAGTGTTTTCAACATCGCCGGTAGCGGCATGAGTGCCCAGACCACTCGTTTGAACACCGTCGCCAGTAACATCGCCAACGCCGAGACCGTCTCGTCGAGCATCGACCAGACCTATCGTGCACGGCACCCGGTATTCGCCACCATGTTCCAGGGCGGCCAGAGCGGCGGCAGCGATTCGCTGTTCCAGGACCAGGACGCTGCCGGTCAAGGCGTGCAAGTGCTGGGCGTGGTCGAAGACCAGAGCAACCTTGACGCACGCTACGAGCCGAACCATCCGGCGGCCGACACCAAGGGCTACGTCTACTACCCGAACGTCAACGTGGTGGAAGAAATGGCTGACATGATTTCCGCGAGCCGTTCGTTCCAGACCAACGCGGAGATGATGAACACCGCCAAAACCATGATGCAGAAGGTCCTGACTCTCGGTCAGTGATAAGGGGCGACTCAGATGAGTGTTACCGATACCACCAGTGGTTTGAGCCTCAAGGACATCCTGGCCAACTCCTCGATCAAGACCAACACCAGCGCCGACGGCCTGGCGGCGGCAACGAACAGCGCCACCGGCAAAAAGGCCCTGGGCAAGGACGCGTTCCTGCAGTTGCTGGTAACGCAACTGAAAAACCAGAACCCGCTGGAACCGCAGGACAACGGCGAGTTCGTCGCCCAGTTGGCCCAGTTCAGTAGCCTGGAAGGCATCACCACGCTCAACGACACCGTCAGTGGCCTGGCGAGCAATTACAACTCGTCCCAAGCGTTGCAGGCGTCATCCCTGGTCGGGCGTTCGGTTATTGCCCCGAGCGACAAGTCGGTGGTCGATACCTCCAAGAGTTTCAGCGGCACCATTGCCGTACCGGCGTCGGTGGACCCGCTCAAGGTCAAGATCACCGATGCCGATGGCAAGGTTGTCCGCACCATCGACCTGGGCAGCCAGAAAGCCGGCACTTCCAGTTTCATCTGGGATGGCAAAAACGACGCAGGCGAAGTGGCCAAGGCGGGTACCTATACCTTCGGCGCTACGGCGACCTACGACGGCAAGGCGACCTCGCTGGTGACGTACCTGCCGGCAACGGTCAACAGCGTGACGATCAGCCAGACCGGCGGTGAGTTGATGCTCAACCTGGCCGGAGCCGGCAGCATCGCCCTGTCCAAAGTACAAACTATTGGTATGTAGAGCCGACTAACACGGCACAAAGGAGTGGAATATGTCTTTCAATATCGGCCTTAGCGGTCTCTATGCAGCCAACAAACAACTGGACGTGACCGGCAACAACATCGCCAACGTCGCGACCACCGGTTTCAAATCGTCCCGTGCGGAATTCGAAGACGTTTACTCGGCCACCAAGCTGGGTTCGGGCAGCAAGACCATCGGTAATGGCGTGCGCCTGGCCAACGTTTCCCAGCAGTTTACCCAGGGCGACGTCAACAACACCGGCAACGTGCTGGACATGGGCATCAACGGTTCCGGCTTCTTCGTGCTGAGCGAAAACGGTTCGATGTCCTACACCCGTGCCGGTACGTTCAAGGTCGACAAGGACGGTTACGTCACCAATAGCGATGGCTCTGCGCGCCTGCAGGGTTATGGCGTCGATGCCAATGGCAAGATCCTCAATGGCGTCCTGACTGACCTGCGCGTCGATACGTCGAACCTGGCGCCAAAAAACACTTCCACGGTTTCGTCGACGATCAACCTGAACTCCACCGCTCCCATCATCAACCAGACGACCAATCCGTTTGACCCGTCCAAGGAAGCGTCCTTTACCAAGCAGTTCAGTACCCCGATTTACGATACCCAGGGCAACAAGCACATCATGGATCAATACATGGTCAAGACGGGTGACAACACCTGGAAGACCTACACCCTGATCGAGGGTCGCAACCCGGATGGCAGCGATCCTACCGTTACACCTCCTGTCGCTTCGACCATGGCGTTCGATTCGTCAGGCAAACTGGTTTCCGTCACCACTCCAGCCGTCCCTGCGCCGATTGTCAGTCCTGACCTGAAAGTCACCGGCTGGGTTCCGGGTAACGTGACCAATGGCGTGTGGACAGCTAACGGTGCTGCCTCCGGAGTCGTTACGGTCTCCATGGACAAAACCACGCAGTACAACGCTGACACCGCGCGTTCGATTCCTTCGCAGAACGGCTACGCCACCGGCCAGATCACCAACCTGACCATCGACTCCAGCGGTGTGATGCTCGCCAACTTCAGCAACAGCCAGACCAAGCCCATCGGCCAGATCTCGCTCGCCAGCTTTACCAACGAACAAGGTTTGCAACCAGTAGGCGGCACCAGTTGGAAAGAAACCTACGCGTCGGGTATCCCGGGCTACGATGCGCCGAACACCGGTACCTTGGGCGAGATTCACTCCAACTCCCTGGAAGAGTCCAACGTCAACCTGACCAATGAACTGGTCGACCTGATCAAGGCGCAGAGCAACTACCAGGCGAACGCCAAGACCATCTCCACCCAGAGCACCATCATGCAGACCATCATTCAGATGACCTGATGCGGGATAGCGCTGCATAAAGAACCCCTCGCAAGAGGGGTTTTTTTATGACCGGGATTTGTCCCTGACGCAGGCATCCTGGTTATCTGTGCTGGCCTCATCGCGAGCAGGCTCGCTCCCACAGTAGATCGCATTCCTCCGAGTCAACCCGGCCCTGTAGGAGTGAGCCTGCTCGCGATGGCGTCAGCACAGTCACCACATTCCTCAAGGCAAAAGAAAACCCCCGACAATCCAGAGGACCGATCGGGGGTTATCGAGGTCAGCGCCTTTCAGCGCTCACCGGCTCAGCTTATTGGCAAGCTTCGCAATCCGGCTCGTCGATGGCGCAAGCCTTCGGCACTGGAGCAGGACCGGCAGGGGCTGCCAGGACCGAGTCTTCACCGTGGTTGCCGCCGCTGGAAACAGCGTTCAGCTTGCCGGTGTTGATGGTCGACTTCTCGGTGCTGGTCGCGGCCAGGGCACGGAGGTAGTAAGTGGTTTTCAGACCACGGTACCAGGCCATGCGGTAGGTCACGTCCAGCTTCTTGCCCGATGCGCCAGCGATGTACAGGTTCAGCGATTGAGCCTGGTCGATCCACTTCTGACGACGGCTTGCCGCGTCAACGATCCACTTGGTGTCCACTTCGAAGGCAGTCGCATAGAGCTCTTTGAGTTCTTGCGGGATGCGCTCGATCTGCTGCACCGAACCGTCGTAGTACTTCAGGTCGTTGATCATGACCGAGTCCCACAGACCGCGAGCCTTCAGGTCACGAACCAGGTACGGGTTGATCACGGTGAATTCGCCCGACAGGTTCGATTTCACGTAGAGGTTCTGGTAGGTCGGTTCGATCGACTGCGATACGCCAGTGATGTTGGCGATGGTCGCGGTCGGTGCGATGGCCATGATGTTGGAGTTACGAATGCCTTTCTGCACACGGGCGCGAACCGGTGCCCAGTCCAGGGATTCGTTCAGGTCAACGTCGATGTACTTCTGGCCACGTTGCTCGATCAGGATCTGTTGCGAATCCAGCGGCAGGATGCCTTTGGACCACAGCGAACCCTGGAACGTCTCGTAGGCGCCGCGCTCATCGGCCAGGTCGCAGGAGGCCTGGATCGCGTAGTAGCTGACCGCTTCCATCGACTTGTCGGCGAACTCGACGGCAGCGTCGGAACCGTAAGGAATGTGCTGCAGGTACAAAGCGTCCTGGAAGCCCATGATGCCCAGACCGACCGGACGGTGCTTGAAGTTGGAGTTCTTCGCTTGTGGCACCGAGTAGTAGTTGATGTCGATAACGTTATCGAGCATGCGAACGGCGGTGTTCACGGTGCGTTCCAGCTTGGCGGTGTCCAGCTTGCCGTTGGTGATGTGGTTCGGCAGGTTGATCGAGCCCAGGTTGCAAACGGCGATCTCGTCCTTGTTGGTGTTCAAGGTGATCTCGGTGCACAGGTTCGAGCTGTGAACCACGCCGACGTGCTGCTGCGGGCTGCGCAGGTTGCACGGGTCTTTGAAGGTCAGCCATGGGTGGCCGGTTTCAAACAGCATGGACAGCATTTTGCGCCACAGGTCTTTGGCCTGGATGGTCTTGAACAGCTTGATCTTGCCCGGGTACTCGGACAGGGCTTCGTAGTACTCGTAACGCTCTTCGAACGCCTTGCCGGTCAGGTCGTGCAGGTCCGGCACTTCGGACGGCGAGAACAGGGTCCACTTGCCGTCATCGAAGACGCGCTTCATGAACAGGTCAGGAATCCAGTTGGCGGTGTTCATGTCGTGGGTACGACGACGATCATCACCGGTGTTCTTGCGCAGTTCGATGAACTCTTCGATGTCCATGTGCCAGGTTTCCAGGTAGGCACAGACAGCGCCTTTGCGCTTGCCACCCTGGTTAACGGCGACGGCGGTGTCGTTCACCACTTTCAGGAACGGAACAACGCCCTGGGATTTGCCGTTGGTGCCCTTGATGTAAGAACCCAGTGCACGAACCGGAGTCCAGTCGTTGCCCAGGCCGCCGGCGAATTTCGACAACATGGCGTTGTCGTGGATCGCGTGATAAATGCCCGACAGGTCATCCGGCACGGTGGTCAGGTAGCAGCTCGACAGCTGTGGACGCAGGGTGCCGGCGTTGAACAGGGTCGGGGTCGAGGACATGTAGTCGAAGGACGACAACAGGTTGTAGAACTCGATCGCACGGTCTTCTTTGTTCTTCTCTTCGATTGCCAGGCCCATGGCCACGCGCATGAAGAAGATTTGCGGCAGTTCGAAGCGGATCCCGTCCTTGTGGATGAAGTAACGGTCGTACAGGGTTTGCAGGCCCAGGTACGTGAACTGCTGATCGCGCTCGTGGTTGATTGCCTTGCCGAGTTTTTCCAGGTCGAAGGTAGCGAGGACCGGGTTCAGCAATTCGAATTCGATGCCCTTGGCGATGTAGGCAGGCAGGGCCTTGGCATACAGGTCGACCATTTCGTGATGGGTCGCGCTCTCGGCGACACCAAGGAAATTCAGGCCTTCGGCACGCAGGGTGTCCATCAGCAGGCGGGCGGTCACGAACGAGTAGTTCGGCTCACGCTCGACCAGCGTACGGGCGGTCATCACCAACGCGGTGTTGACGTCGGTCAGGGCCACGCCGTCGTACAGGTTTTTCAGGGTTTCGCGCTGGATCAGGTCGCCGTCGACTTCTTCCAGGCCTTCGCACGCTTCGGTGACGATGGTGTTCAGGCGGCCCATGTCCAGAGGAGCAAAGGTGCCATCGGCGCGGGTGATGCGGATCGACGGGTGAGCGTTGACTGCTTCTTCGGCCGGTGCGTGGGCTGCGCGTTCTTTCGAGCGACCGTCACGGTAGATCACGTAGTCGCGGGCTACTTTCTGCTCGCCGGCACGCATCAGGGCCAGTTCGACCTGGTCCTGGATTTCTTCGATGTGGATCGTGCCGCCCGAGGGCATGCGACGCTTGAAGGTCGCGGTGACTTGTTCGGTCAGACGGGCAACGGTGTCATGGATTCGCGACGAAGCGGCAGCGGTGCCGCCCTCAACTGCGAGAAACGCTTTGGTGATGGCGACGGTGATCTTGTCATCGGTGTAAGGAACGACAGTGCCGTTACGCTTGATCACACGCAGTTGGCCAGGCGCGGTGGCGGACAGATCCGAAGTCGAATCTGCGGCCTGCGGCAAGGTGCCCTGCGGGTTCTCGCGAGTTGTGTCGGTTTGCATGGGGGGTTGTCTCCACATTCTCTATGTTTGTTTGGGCACCATTTGGGTGCCCACCGTTCCGTCCTGAAGCACTACAACCGGCGAGGGGCCGGGCATACCAACTTCGGGACAGATCAGGAAGGGGCTATTGGGGCGCCGCTTCCATGCCGAAGTCTTTGGTCCCAGGGCTTGAACCTGGAACCGGGATCCTTTTGGGTGACAGTAATCGACTGCAACACCCGTACCGTTAACGCCGTTATCGGCTCAAAAACAGTAGCCATCCGTACGCGCGGTTTGGTCTTTCGAAAATACGTTTGGTTCAACCGGAAAGAGGCAATAAAAGCGCTTGAAACCGGTGTCTGATTTGTGTTTGGTTTTTATGCAAAAACCCTACATGTAGGGTTTTTTTGGCGACGGGGTACAAGATAATGCGTTTTTGGGGGTGTTGCAACGTACTACCTGTGGATAAACCTGTGCGTAAATTGTGTGTGAAAGGTGGAACGGGCGTGTAGGCCGCGACCTAGCTGGAGCGGACCGTTTTTCACTGATTTTCACCGATTGAAAACAGTTGCTCGGCTTTTTAAGGGCGCGAACCCTATCACAAAAAACCGCGTTGTCCGAACGCATTTACCGGCTTGTGTTCTTGGCGAGCGGCGTTTATACAATCGGCTCATGCAGATGCATTCTTATCCTCCCCAATCATTACAAAAAGACGGGCGGATCCTTCCTTATAAAGTGTTGTTGGCAAGCAGAGGTCACCGTGGAGCAAGAAGCCTGGCAGGTATTGATTGTCGAGGACGACCAGCGTCTGGCCGAACTGACCCGCGACTACCTGGAAGCCAATGGTCTGCGCGTATCGATCGAGGGCAACGGCGCCTTGGCCGCGGCACGGATCATCAAGGAGAAACCGGACCTGGTGATCCTCGACCTGATGTTGCCGGGCGAGGATGGCCTGAGCATCTGCCGCAAGGTCCGCGACAAGTATGACGGCCCGATCCTGATGCTCACCGCCCGCACCGACGACACCGATCAGATACTTGGCCTGGACCTGGGCGCCGACGACTACGTGTGCAAACCGGTTCGCCCCCGTCTGTTGCTGGCGCGTATCCAGGCCCTGTTGCGACGCAGTGAAGCCCCTGAAGTGGCGCCGGAAAAACAACGGCGCCTGCAGTTCGGCCCCCTGGTGGTCGACAACGCATTGCGCGAAGCCTGGCTGAACGACAACGGCATCGAACTGACCAGCGCCGAGTTCGACCTGCTCTGGCTGTTGGTGGCCAACGCCGGGCGCATCCTGTCCCGGGAAGAGATTTTCACCGCGCTACGCGGCATTGGCTATGACGGCCAGGACCGTTCCATCGACGTGCGCATCTCGCGCATTCGCCCAAAAATCGGCGATGACCCGGAGCATCCGCGGCTGATCAAGACCATCCGCAGCAAAGGTTATCTGTTCGTTCCAGAAGCCTGCACGCTGTGAACTCGATCTTCCTGCGCATTTACGGTGGCATGTGCGCGGCGCTGATTCTGGTGGCGGTGCTCGGCGTGCTGGCCTTGCACCTGCTTAACCAGGTGCGCGGCGAGCAATACCGCGAACGCCTGGCCCACGGCACGTTCTCGCTGATGGCCGACAATCTGAACCCGATGAACGAAACCGAGCGCCACCGTGCCTTGCTGGTGTGGGAGCGGTTGTTGGGGATTCCTCTGGCGCTGAAGACCTTTGCCCAAACCGACCTCGACATGACCCAGCGCACCCGCGTGCTGCGCGGTCAGGCGCTGGTGGAACAGACCGGTCCGCACGCGGCGAAGGTTTACCGGTTGGTCAGCGACAAGGAACAGTTGGTGCTGACCGGCGAAGTCCAGCAGATCAGCGAACAACTGGCCCGGGCGACTATTTACCTGCTGGCCGATGAACTGGTGCGCTACCCGGTGGCCGAGCAACCCGAGCGCCTGGCGCAATTGAAGCGCGACAAAGGCTTTGGTTTCGACTTGCGGCTGGTGAAGATCGAACAGGCGGACATGGACGAAGACCAGAGTCGCCGGGTGTCTGAGGGCGACACGGTGATGGCGCTGGGCAAGGGCGGCGATTCGATCCGGGTGTTTGCCGGCATGGTGGGGACGCCGTGGGTGCTGGAAATCGGCCCGTTGTATCAGATGAATCCTTATCCGCCGGAGTGGCTGGTGCTGATCGCCGCCCTGGGTTTGAGCCTGATCGGCTTGATCGTCTATTTATTGGTGCGCCAACTTGAACGCCGTTTGCGTGGCCTGGAAGCGGCCGCCACGCGCATCGCCAAGGGCAGCCTGGAAACCCGCGTGCCAACACGCGGCGCGGACTCGGTGGGACGGCTGGCTTCGGCGTTCAACGGCATGGCCGAACACTTGCAGCAATTGCTGGCGATTCAGCGTGAGCTGGTGCGTGCCGTGTCTCATGAGCTGCGCACACCCGTGGCGCGGTTGCGTTTTGGCCTGGAAATGATCGGCTCGGCGACCACGCCGCAGGCGTTGGAAAAATACTGTGAAGGCATGGACCATGACATCGAGGATCTCGATCGCCTGGTGGACGAGATGCTCACCTACGCACGACTGGAGCAGGGTTCACCGGCACTGAATTTTCAGCGGATCGATCTGGATGCGTTGGTCAATCAGGTGATCGAAGAACTGGCGCCGTTACGCGCCGAGGTCACGGTGCAGCGCGGTTTGTGTTTGTCCGCCGCGGACAATGATGATGCCTGGGTCGAGGCCGAGCCGCGTTACCTGCACCGGGCGTTGCAGAACCTGGTGAGCAACGCCATGCGCCACGCTCAATCGCGGGTGACCGTCAGCTATCAGGTCGGGCAGCAGCGCTGTCGAGTGGATGTCGAGGATGACGGACCGGGCGTGCCGGAAACGGCCTGGGAGAAAATCTTCACGCCATTCCTGCGCCTCGACGACAGCCGTACCCGCGCCTCCGGTGGGCATGGGTTGGGGTTGTCCATCGTGCGGCGAATCATCCATTGGCATGATGGCCGGGCGTTGATCAGCAAGAGTAAAAGCCTGGGCGGGGCGTGTTTCAGTTTGAGTTGGCCGCGCAATCAGGAGAAGCGGTGAGATTGTTGGTGAATGTTCCACCGCTTTCGTCGGAACGCCGCCCGGAGACAAGCCCGCTCCCACACTGGATCTTCAGTGTTCACATATTTTGTGTTCACAGCAGATCAAATGTGGGAGCGGGCTTGCTCGCGAAGAGGCCCTTACAGGCACTGAAAAAACTCAGGCCTTGATGCTGACCAGACTCAACAACTGCCCATCAATGACCCCAAACTGCGCATCCAGCTCAGTGCCGTTGCGCCACTCGCTGGACAAATCAGTCAGCAACCGCAGCCGCACTTCACCGCTTTCGGTCCACTCCAGCACTTCAGCGTGCTCGAAATAGAAGCGCTGCTGAACGATCGGATACAGCGCCTTGAACAGGCTTTCCTTCACTGAAAACGTCAAGGTGACCAGCATCGCCAACTGGTCGCGACGGCCTGCGGTCATGCGTTGCAACTCGGGCGGGGTGAGGATTTCCCCGGCCAGCCGCTCGGCCCGTTCAGGGTTGAGCAGGTTTTCCAGGTCCATCCCCAGGCCGCGATAGTGGGTTTTCTTCGCGACGATCGCCGAGGCCCGGCCGGTGCTGTGGGTGATCGAGCCGGTGATGTGCGTCGGCCATACCGGTGCCCGGTCTTCGCCGATAGCCGGAATAAAGCTCAGCCCTTCCAGCTGTTGCAACGCCGCCCGAGCGCAAACCCGCCCGGCGAGGAACTCTGCCTGACGCTTGGCGACCGAACGCTGGATGGTGGGCGGCGGCTCGATGGCGCTACGCTGGAAATCATCGCTGGCCAGTTGCGAGGTATCGAAGTGAGTGCTCAACAGCACCGTATCGGGCAGCGCAAACGGCAGCGGCCAATGGGCATCGAGTGGAGTGCAGCAGACGGGGAGGGCGGGGGCGCGATTCATGTGGGGGATTTTGCCGGGTTGCTCTCAGGCTGGGTAGTAGCAACGGCTTGATCGTTCCCACGCTCCGCGTGGGAATGCCTCAAGGGACGCTCCGCGTTCCAGCTCTCGAAAGGGACGCGGAGCGTCCCGGGCTGCATTCCCACGGGGACCGTGGGAACGATCACTGTGTCAGCTAAATATTTTCTTGAAGAACGCCTGCATGTCCGCCCAGGATTTTTCATCCGCCGCTTTGTTGTAGCCAATATCCGGCCCGCCGTGATCGCCATGGCTCAACCGGTCCGCATCAGGATTGCTGAATCCATGCTTGGCTCCTTCAAGGTTGACGAACTGATAGTCAGCGCCTGCCTTGTCCATCTCAGCCTTGAACGCTGCAACATTATCCGCGGTGATCATGCTGTCCAGAGCGCCATGTTCGACGAGGATCTTGGCTTTCACGCTACCCGGTGTGGCAGGCGTCTTGGTTGCCAGCGCACCGTGAAAACTCACCACGCCCGCCAGCGGCAAACCCTGGCGTGCCGCATTCAGCACCACGCCGCCGCCAAAGCAATAACCGATAGCGGCGATTTTGTCCGGATCGGTTTGTGGCTGTTTCTTCAGCAGATCAAGCCCGGCCTGAAAGCGTGCACTGGACGCGGCACTGTCTTTCAATGCCGCTTGCATGAAGGCCATGGCGTCCTTGGGATGCTCAGTGTTTTTGCCATCGCCATACATATCGATGGCCAGTGCGCTGTAGCCCAGACCGGCGAGATCCCGGGCGCGGCGCTTGGTGTACTCGTTGAGCCCCCACCATTCGTGTACCACCACAACGCCAGGGCGTGCGCCCTGGATGGCGTCGTCATAGGCGAAATAGCCGATCAGCTTGGTGCCGTCAGCACTTTGATAAGGGATCTCCTGAGTCTTGATAGCGGCTTGGCTGAGCCCGCTCAAGGCCAGTAATACAAAGGCGAGGAAAATGCGCATCGTCGGATCTCCTGCAAAAAAGTCATCAAAACAGCCTGGTCGATTTGATTCAGCTCAGGTTCAGCGTGCGTTCAGGGGGAGTTCAGGGCCGGGTGAGTAACCTTGCCCCGTACCCAAATAGCAAATAGCACATAAGGAACTCCCCTATGACTGGATTCAAAAAACTGCTTCTGGCTTTTACTGTCCTGAGCGCGAGTACCGCGGCTTTCGCTTCCGACGACAATTTCGCCAGCCTTACTTTTGGACAGACCAGCGACAAAGTCAAAAAGTCCCACGCCCTGAACGACAACCTCAACAGCCCGAACGCCGACGGCGTGATCGGCAAGGACAACACCTGGGGTGTGCGTCTGGGCCGGCAAAACAGTCAGGGCCGCTACTATGCCACTTACGACAACGTATCGGGCTCCCACAACGGCATTAAACTGCGGCAGGAAAACCTCCTGGGCAGCTACGACCTGTTCTACCCGGTGGGCAGCAGCACCAGGTTGTTCGGCGGCGCCACGGCCGGTTTGACCAAAATGACTCAGGAGTCGCCAGGCTTCAGCCGCGACAGCGACATCGGTTACGCCATCGGCGGCCAGGTGGGTGTCCTGCAACAGGTTTCGCAAAACACCTCGGTGGAACTGGGTTACCGTTACCTGCGCAGCAACGCCAGCACCGAGATGAGCGAGCGCGGTGGCAGCAAACAGGGCTCGCTGGACCTGACCAGCAGCGCCCAGACCTACCTGTCGGCGAACTACGCTTTCTGACAAGGGCTTCGCAAGGGCATGCACCAATGTGAGTCAGAAAAGCAAAATCCCTGTGGGAGCGGGCTTGCTCGCGAAAGCGGTGTGTCAGGCGACAACTATGTTGACTGTGCCGCCGTCTTCGCGAGCAAGTCCGCTCCCACAGGTTCCGCGATTTACCTGGCTGGCGAAACTATGCCTCTGGAGATGTTGATTTGCGTAGGAGAGCGTTATGAAACTGCTGGTCGTCGAAGATGAAGCGCTGTTGCGCCATCACCTGCAAACCCGCCTGACGGACAGCGGCCACGTGGTCGAGTCCGTGGCCAATGCTGAAGAGGCGCTGTACCAGACCGAGCAGTACAACCATGACCTGGCGGTGATCGACCTCGGCCTGCCGGGCATGGGCGGGCTCGACCTGATCCGTCAGCTGCGCTCGCGCGGCAAGACTTTCCCGATCCTGATCCTCACCGCGCGCGGCAACTGGCAGGACAAGGTCGAAGGCCTCGCCGCCGGCGCCGACGATTACGTGGTCAAGCCGTTCCAGTTCGAAGAACTCGATGCCCGGCTGAACGCCTTACTGCGCCGCTCCAGCGGTTTCACCCAGTCGACCATCGTCGCCGGGCCGTTGCTGCTGGACCTCAATCGCAAACAGGCGTCCCTTGATGAACAACCGTTGGCGCTGACCGCTTACGAATATCGGATCCTCGAGTACCTGATGCGGCATCACCAGCAAGTGGTGGCCAAGGATCGCTTGATGGAGCAGCTCTACCCGGACGACGACGAGCGCGATCCGAACGTGATCGAAGTGTTGGTCGGCCGTCTGCGCCGCAAACTTGAAGGCCCGTCCGGCTTCAAACCGATCGATACCGTGCGTGGCCTCGGCTACCTGTTCAATGAGCGCTGCACTTGATTCGTTCCCTTCGTGTCCGTTTGATGCTCGCTGCCGCGCTCCTGGCGGTGTTGTTCATGCTGGCGCTGCTGCCGGCGATGCAGGGCGCGTTCAGCCTGGCGTTGCAGGACTCGATCGAACAGCGCCTGGCGTCGGACGTCACCACGCTGATTTCCGCCGCCCGGGTGGAGAACAACCGCTTGCAGATGCCGGCGCAGTTGCCCGATGAGCGTTTCAACCTCACTGACGGCCGTTTGCTTGGCTACATCTATGACCGCGAAGGGCATCTGGTCTGGCGCTCGAAGGGCACCCAGGAAGAGCACATCAACTACACACCGCGTTACGACGGGCGCGGTAATGAGTTCGCGAGAATCAGCGAAGCCAATGGCCAGGAATTCTTCGTCTATGACGTCGAGGTCAAACTGCTCGGCGGCAAGAGCGCGGCGTTCAGCATCGTCGCGCTGCAACCGGTGCGTGAGTACGAAGCAACCCTCGAAGGCCTGCGGGAAAACCTCTACCTCGGTTTCGGTGCCGCCTTGCTGGTGTTGCTCGCGCTGCTGTGGAGCGGCCTGACCTGGGGCTTGCAGGCGTTGCGCCGGCTCAGTCAGGAACTGGACGAGATCGAAAGCGGCACCCGCGAAAGCCTCAGCGAACAACACCCGCGCGAACTGTTGCGCCTGACCGGTTCCCTCAACCGCTTGCTGCACAGCGAGCGCGAACAACGCAGCCGCTATCGCGATTCCCTCGACGACCTGGCCCACAGCCTGAAAACCCCGCTGACTGTGCTGCAAGGCGTCAGCGAAGACATGGCCCAGCGCCCGGCCGATCGTGATCAGGCCTGGGTGCTGCAAACCCAGATTGAACGCATGAGTCAGCAGATCAGCTATCAACTGCAACGCGCCAGCCTGCGCAAAAGTGGTCTGGTGCGTCATCAGGTACGCCTGCGCCCGGTGCTGCAAAGCCTGTGCGACACGCTGGACAAGGTCTACCGCGACAAACGCGTGCGGGTCGCGTTCGATCTGCCGGAGCAGTGTTACGTGCCGATCGAGCAGGGTGCGCTGCTGGAAATGATGGGCAACCTGCTGGAAAACGCCTATCGCCTGTGCCTCGGCGAAGTACGCATCAGCGTGCGCGAAAGCCTTGGCGGGGTTGAGTTGTGCGTTGAGGATGACGGGCCGGGCGTGCCGCCGGATCAGCGGGCGCGGATTCTGCAAAGGGGAGAGCGGCTGGATCGCCAGCATCCGGGGCAGGGGATTGGGTTGGCGGTGGTCAAGGACATCATCGAGAGCTACAGCGCGAAGCTGACGCTGGGGGATTCGCCACTGGGCGGGGCGGCGTTCCGGATTCATTTTCCGGTGGTTTGACCGCGAGTAACCGATCGTTCCCACGCGGAGCGACTGATCGTTCCCACGCTCTGCGTGGGAATGCAGCCCGGGACGCTCTGCGTCCCTTTCGGGAGCTGGAACGCGGAGCGTCCCTTGAGGCATTCCCACGCAGAGCGTGGGAACGATCAGTGGAACTTCAGTTCTCTTGCGCGCGATAAGCCCCAGGCGTAAGTCCGGTCCATTTCTTGAACGCCCGGTGAAACGCCGAAGGCTCGGAAAACCCCAGCTGCTCGGCAATCTGCTGCAACGACAAATCCGCCCGCCCCAGGTGATAAATCGCAATGTCCCGGCGCAGCTGATCCTTCAATTCCTGAAAACTCGACCCTTCCTCCCGCAAATGCCGACGCAACGTTTGCGGGCTGATGTGCAAGTGCGCGGCCACCTCTTGAAGATCCGGCCAGTGCGAACTGTCGCGGCTGAGCAACCTTCGCAACTGGCTGCTCAAACTGTCGCCGTCGTCCGGGCGCGACAACAGGTCGGCGGGGGAGCGTTCGAGGAAATGCTTGAGTGTCCGTTCATCCTGCAGCAGCGGCATGTCCAGGTAACGACTGTGAAACAACAGGCTGCTCTGCGCCGTGGAAAACGCCAGAGGGCAGGGGAACAGCAAATCGTATTCGGCTCCGTGCTCGGGCTTCGGGTAACTGAACGTCGCCTGTTCCAAGCGAATGCGCTGGCCGATCAGCCAGCTGCCGAGACGATGCCACACCAGCAACTGGCTCTCGGTGAGGAAGTGGTCCGGGTCGCGGAACTGCGAGTCGTCGAGGCTCAGACGAATCAGGTCGTCTTCGCGGGTCAGGGTCAGACGGGGGCTGTTGGGGAACAAGCTGTAAAACAACAGGCCGCGGTGGAGTGCTTTCTCCAGATTGCGGCAATGGATCAGCGCATGGCACATCATCGCGAAGCTACCGGTTTTGCTCGGAACCGGCCCGAAGCCCAGGTATTCGTCATCCAGTGCCAGCCACAGCCCCTGAATCAATCGGGTGAACTGTTCAGGCGCGATTCGCGCTCGCGGCTCTTCAAGCAACTCGGGGCTGATGCCGAGTTGTTGCAGCAGATTCGAATAGTCATAACCCAGCCGGCGTGCGCCACCGAGGGCGGCACGGGCGAAATGACTGGCGATGGTGCGTTCGCGCATAGCAGGCAAGTCCGTCCATTGAACGGCCGATGGTAGCCGTGGCGCCTGATGATGAACAAGGCGGATATCCGCCAATTTGTAGGACGAGGTTTGGTCGATGGGCGGAAATCCGCCACTTTGCCGTAACCGTCTGGTGACAAAGAAAAACCTGCAACCCTTGAAGCCAAAAGGCTTGCTGGCGATTTGACGAAGGTGGCACGGGCCTTGCGATACAACTCGCAGATGCCTGCCGCTGCGCAGCTCGACAAAACAAATCCCTCCAGTGCAGGAGGGTTCGCAATTGAGGTGTCAGGTGCAACAGATGGATGTTGCTACTGAGGCACTCTTGAGGAACTTTGCAATGACGACTCGTCAGCCACTGTATAAATCCCTGTACTTCCAGGTGATCGTTGCTATTGCCATCGGCATCCTGCTCGGTCACTTCTACCCGCAGACCGGTGTAGCCCTCAAGCCGCTGGGTGACGGGTTCATCAAACTGATCAAAATGGTCATCGCGCCGATCATCTTCTGTACGGTCGTCAGTGGTATCGCCGGCATGCAGAACATGAAATCGGTCGGCAAGACCGGCGGCTATGCGCTGCTGTACTTCGAAATCGTCTCCACCATCGCCTTGCTGATCGGTCTGGTCGTGGTCAACGTCGTGCAACCGGGCGCCGGCATGCACATCGACGTGACAACCCTGGACACCAGTAAAATCGCCGGCTTCATCTCGGCCGGTAAAGACCAGAGCATCATTGCTTTCGTTCTCAACGTGATCCCGAACACCATCGTCGGCGCCTTCGCCAACGGCGACATCCTGCAAGTGCTGATGTTCTCGGTGATCTTCGGTTTCGCCCTGCATCGCCTGGGTGCCTACGGCAAACCGGTGCTCGACTTCATCGATCGCTTCGCTCACGTGATGTTCAACATCATCAACATGATCATGAAGCTCGCTCCAGTCGGTGCGTTCGGTGCGATGGCCTTCACCATCGGTGCCTACGGTGTCGGTTCGCTGGTGCAACTGGGTCAGTTGATGATCTGCTTCTACATCACCTGCATCCTGTTCGTAGTCCTGGTTCTGGGCGCCATCTGCCGCGCGCACGGTTTCAGCGTGCTGAAACTGATTCGCTACATCCGTGAAGAACTGCTGATCGTGCTGGGCACTTCCTCTTCGGAATCCGCGCTGCCACGCATGCTGATCAAAATGGAACGTCTGGGTGCGGATAAATCGGTAGTGGGTCTGGTGATCCCGACTGGTTACTCCTTCAACCTCGACGGTACTTCGATCTACCTGACCATGGCGGCTGTGTTTATCGCTCAGGCGACTGATACGCCGATGGACCTCACTCACCAGATCACCTTGCTGCTGGTGCTGCTGTTGTCCTCCAAAGGTGCTGCAGGTGTGACCGGTAGCGGCTTCATCGTGCTGGCAGCAACCCTGTCGGCCGTGGGTACTCTGCCGGTGGCCGGCCTGGCGCTGATCCTCGGTATCGACCGCTTCATGTCCGAAGCCCGTGCGCTGACCAACCTGGTTGGTAACGCCGTAGCCACCCTCGTGGTCGCCAAGTGGGTGAAAGAGCTGGACGAAGACAAGCTGCAAGTCGAGCTGGCTTCTGGCGGTCGCGGTATCTCCGACGAGCGTGAAGTAGATGACCTGGGCGTGGCTGAAGGCCCGACCCCAAGCAACGTCAAATAAGACGGCTGCACTGAAAAAACCCGCTTCGGCGGGTTTTTTCATGTCTGGGATTTGAGCGCAACGGTCAGCGCAACTGACGCATAAGGTGATTGCTGCAAGGGCGTAGGCTGCCTAGTCTGGAGGCATCGTTTACGGAGAACGCCCATGCTCGGTCCACTGGCATCACTCAAGGTTCTGGATTTCTCGACATTGCTGCCGGGGCCGTTCGCCTCGTTGCTGCTGGCGGACATGGGCGCCGAGGTGTTGCGCATCGAATCGCCAACACGCATGGACCTGTTGCGGGTGTTGCCACCGCATGATCAAGGCGTTTCGGCCAGCCACGCCTATCTCAATCGCAACAAGCGCAGCCTGGCGCTGGACCTCAAGCAGCCCGAGGCGCTGGAGGTGATCAAGCAGTTGTTGCAGGACTACGACATCGTGCTGGAGCAATTTCGTCCCGGCGTGATGGACCGGTTGGGTTTGGGCTATGAAGCCTTGAAGGCGATCAATCCGAAGCTGATTTATGTGTCGATCACCGGGTATGGCCAGACCGGCCCCTACAAGGACCGCGCCGGCCACGACATCAACTACCTGGCGTTGGCGGGGCTTTCGAGCTACACCGGCCGCGCCGACAGTGGCCCGTTGCCGTTGGGCATGCAAGTGGCGGATATCGCCGGTGGCTCGTTGCACGGGGTGATCGGCCTGCTGGCGGCGGTCATCGCCCGGCAGCAAACCGGGCAGGGGCAGCATCTGGATGTGAGCATGACCGACTGTGTGTTCAGCCTGAACGCCATGGCCGGTGCCGGGTACCTGGCCTGCGGGGTGGAGCCGGGCAGGGAAAATCAGATGCTCAATGGCGGCAGCTTCTACGACTATTACCGTTCCCGCGAGGGGCGCTGGTTCTCGGTGGGCAGTCTGGAGCCGGTGTTCATGCAGCAACTCTGCACGGCATTGGGTCGCCCGGAACTGGCGGCCCAGGGGTTGTCGCCCGAGCCGGCCCGGCAACAGGCGCTCAAGGAGGCGTTGAAGATTGAATTCGAAAAACACGACTTTGCCGAGTTGTGTGAGCTGTTCGCCGGCGTCGATGCGTGCGTCGAGCCGGTGTTGAGCCTGGGCGAAGCGGTGCGGCATCCGCAGGTGAAGGCGCGGGCGCTGGTGACCGAAGTGCCGCGGGGTGACGGGACGACTCAGGCGCAGATGGCGTGTCCGTTGAAGTTTTCGGACGGCTTGCCTGAGCCTCGGCATATTGGCGCGGCCATAGGGCAGCATACGGATCAGGTGTTGGAGGAGTTGGGGTATAGCGCTGAGCAGATCGCGGAGTTGCGCCGTGCCAGGGTCGTTACATAGATCGTTCCCATGCTCCGCGTGGGAATGCATCCCGTGACGCTCTGCGTCACAGTGGACACGGAGCGTCCATGGCGGCATTCCCACGCAGAGCGTGGGAACGATCATGTGGGTCACTCGACCCGCATTTCCCCACTAAACACCAATGTGCTCCGGCACCGCCGACACAAATACCGTCGCCCCTGTCTCACCAAACCATGACGCTGCGCCGAAAACGGGAAATCGCTGTCGGGGCACGGGCATTTGTAGATGTAGCGAGTCATGCTGCGGCGTTTGACGTCGTAGGTGTGGCAGCGGTTGGGCGGCAGCTCGTACACGCCGCGCATGATCAGTTGCCACTCTTCGCCATGGGGCTGGATGCGGTCGCCGAACAGTTGATGGGCGATCAGGTGCGCAACCTCGTGGGCCACGGTTTGTTTGAGGAAGTCTTCGGTATTTTCCCGGTACAGCTGTGGATTGAAGCGCAGCAGGTTCTCGTGCAAATGCGCGACACCGGCTTTTTGCCCGCGCAGCTTGAGGCTCACCACGGGGCGTTTGAAAGGTCGCTTGAAAAAGGATTCGGCTAGCTGGTAACAGTCTTCGACGCGGGAATTGAGTTGCTCGGGCATGCTTGATGGATCTCCAGAGGCGTCGAGTATGCCGCAACCCTCGGGACTTGCGAATCGTTCAGGCGCCGAATGGTCGTCACCGTTTTCTATCCTTGAACATTAGAAGGCCGCCTTGCGGCGGCCTGTGTTGGCAGATCTTGTTTTTGGGTGAAGAGTGGCTAGTTCGTATAGACCGGCCCCACGCCGAGTCCCCAGACAATGACCGTGAACGCCATGATGGCCACTAGCACCACCAGGCCTACAGCAAGCACCGAACTCGAAAACAGAAAACCCTCGTCTGATGGAATGTTCATGAAAGTGGGTAGCCCCACATACAGCAGGTACACCGTGTAGCAGATGGCCGCGGTGCCAACGATCATCCCAAGCCACATGTGTGGGTACAGCGCCGCCAGACCGCCGATAAACAGCGGTGTCGCGGTGTAGGTCGCAAATGCAACGCAGCGTGCCAGGCTCGGGTTGGCGTCATAGGTGCGCGCCATCCAGTGGATGAACGCGCCCATTACCGCCACACCGCCCAGCATCGCCAGGTACGACATGACCGTCATCCATATCGCGCTTTCCATCGTCAGCATCACTGGTGCGCGACTGCCAATGACCCAGCCGACCTGTGTGGTGCCAATAAATGCCGACACCGCAGGGATCGCCGCCAGAATCAGGGTATGTGTGAGATACATGTGGCTGATGCTTTCCTCCTGGTCGCCACGAATCTCTTTCCATTCTTGGTCAGGGTGGGTGAAGAGCCCCACTACGTGATGGATCATGCCAGTCACTCCTCTTGTTTTTACCGTCGCCCCCCAGTGGAGCGCCTACAGGCCAAAGTGGCCGAGTAAGGAAAGGTCTGGATTATGTGTGCGACCTTATGTCGCAGTATAGAAAGGTCTTAACGGCGCGGGTTGCAGGGCTTTAGAGCAAATTGCACTGTAAACCCTGCTGCTAATCGCCGGCGGGTCTGTCACCACAATCCATGTGGGAGCGGGCTTGCTCGCGAAAGCGGTGTGTCAGGCAACATTGTTTCGACTGACACTCCGCTTTCGCGAGCAAGCCCGCTCCCACAGGGGATAGGGGGCTCTTCGCCCGTGACTGGTTTTTGCGTAAAATGCCGGCCTTTCGTCACACCTCACGGATTTCGCGTCATGGGCACTCTTACGGTCAACCAGAACAAACTGCAAAAGCGCCTTCGCCGCCAGGCTGGTGAGGCTGTTGCCGATTTCAACATGATTGAAGACGGCGACAAGGTCATGGTCTGCCTGTCCGGTGGCAAGGACAGCTACACCATGCTCGACGTGCTGTTGCACTTGCAGAAGGTCGCCCCGATCAAGTTCGAGATCGTGGCCGTGAACATGGACCAGAAACAGCCGGGTTTCCCCGAGCATGTGCTGCCGGCCTATCTCAAAGAGCTGGGCATCGAGTACCACATCGTCGAGAAAGACACCTATTCGGTGGTCAAGGAGCTGATCCCGGAAGGCAAGACCACCTGTTCGCTGTGCTCGCGCCTGCGTCGCGGCACGCTCTACACCTTTGCCGACCAAATCGGCGCGACCAAGATGGCCCTCGGTCATCACCGCGACGACATCGTCGAGACCTTTTTCCTGAACATGTTCTTCAACGGCTCGCTCAAAGCCATGCCGCCGAAGCTGCGCGCCGACGATGGCCGCAACGTGGTGATCCGCCCGCTAGCCTACTGCAACGAAAAAGACATCCAGGCCTACTCGGACTTCAAGCAATTCCCGATCATCCCGTGCAACCTCTGCGGTTCCCAGGAAAACCTGCAACGCCAGGTGGTCAAGGACATGCTTCAGGAGTGGGAACGCAAGACGCCAGGCCGCACCGAAAGCATTTTCCGCAGCTTGCAGAACGTGATCCCGTCGCAACTGGCGGACCGTAATCTGTTCGACTTCACCAATCTGCGTATCGATGAAACCGCCGCTTCGCGCTTCGTCAACGTAGTCAACCTCTAAACACAATCACTGTGGGAGCCAGCCTGCTGGCGATAGCGGTCGGTCAGACACATCGTTGTTGACTGACCCACCGCTATCACCAGCAGGCTGGCTCCCACATGAGTCTGTTCACTTACTCATCAGGAAAGGGCATGCGCGATTACAAGTGGCTGCACGAATACTGTCTGAACCGCTTCGGTTCGGCAGCTGAACTGGAAGCCCATCTGCCCGTTCCGAAAACTCCGGCGCAATTGCGCAAGATCAGCGACGACCGTTACCTCTCGACCATGGCGCTGCGCGTCTTCCGTGCCGGGCTCAAGCACAGCCTGGTGGACGCCAAATGGCCGGCGTTCGAAGAAGTGTTCTTCAAGTTCGACCCTGAGAAAGTCGTGCTGATGAGTGCCGAACACCTTGAACGTCTGATGCAAGACGCGCGGATCATTCGTCACCTGGGCAAACTCAAGAGCGTGCCGCGCAATGCGCAGTTCATTCTGGATGTGGCGCATGAGAAGGGCAGCTTCGGCGCGTTGATCGCCGATTGGCCAGTCACGGATATCGTTGGGTTGTGGACCTACCTGAAAAAGCGTGGCCATCAATTGGGTGGCTTGTCGGCTCCGCGGTTCTTGCGCATGGTCGGCAAGGATACGTTTGTGCCGAGTTATGACGTGGTCGCGGCGTTGAATGCACAGAAAATCGTCGACAAGGTGCCGACCAGCCTGCGGGATCTGGCGTTGGTACAGGATGTGTTTAACCAGTGGCATGAAGAAAGTGGTGGGCGGCCGATGAGCCAGATATCGATGATGCTCGCCTACACCGTCAACCACTGACGAAAATGATCGTTCCCACGCTCCGCGTGGGAATGCCGCCCGGGACGCTCCGCGTCCCTGTGACGCGGAGCGTCACTTGATGCATTCCCACGCAGAGCGTGGGAACGATCACTGTAGGAGGATCAGGCTGCCGCGGTTTCGCCTTCACCCGCCAACTTGCGGTTCAACTGAAACCGCCATCGCACATACAACAGCGCCGAGCAGAACACCGCCACGCTGGCGCCCATTTCCAGCAAGCCAAACAGCTGCCGGTTCGGGTCATAGGCCGCCAATGCGCCCTTGATGAAATAAAGGTTCACCACAAAACACATCCATGAATGCCCGCGCGCACTGCCAATAATCATCCCCGGCGCCAGCAACAGCAGCGGCACCAGTTCGATCAGCAGAATCACCCACGGACGGGCGCCGTGCAGGTCGGCGAAGACCAGGTAGTAGGCACACAGCAAACCCACCAGACCGAAGTAGCACAGCAGGCTGATGACGCGCATCGCCCGAACCCGCGGTTCGAGCCATTCGATGGAGGGCAAAATTTTCGGCTTTTTGGCCACGTCAGTTCCCCAGTTTCTGTGCCGTCTTCGCCAAGCGCAGGCCCAAGGCCCGGCACAGCGCGACTTCATGTTCATTCAAGCCGCTTTTGCCATCGGCCCCGGCGTGATGGCTGGCGCCGTAAGGCGTGCCGCCGCCACGGGTTTCCAGCAGGGCCGATTCGCTGTAAGGCAGGCCGGTGATCAGCATGCCGTGGTGCAGCAACGGCAACATCATCGACAACAGCGTGGTTTCCTGGCCGCCGTGCAGGCTCGCGGTGGAGGTGAAAACGCCGGCCGGTTTGCCCACCAGAGCGCCGGTCAGCCACAGGTTGCTGGTGCCGTCGAGGAAGTACTTGAGCGGCGCCGCCATGTTGCCGAACCGGGTCGGGCTGCCCATGGCCAGGCCTGCGCAATTTTTCAAATCGTCGAGGCTGGCGTACAGCGCGCCTTCGTCCGGGATGTCCGGCGACACGGCTTCGCATTCGCTGGATATCGCCGGGACCGTGCGCAGCCGGGCTTCCAGGCCAGCCTGCTCGACACCACGGGCGATCTGCCGGGCCATTTCATTGGTCGAGCCGCTGCGGCTGTAATACAGGACCAGAATGTACGGCGCACTCACGGCAGTAGCTCCAGCACATTTTCCGGTGGTCGGCCGATGATGGCTTTGTCGCTGACTTCCAGAATCGGTCGCTCCATCAGTTTCGGGTTGGCGGCGATGGTGGCGATCAATTGCGCCTCGCTCAGGCTGTTGTCGGCCAGGTTGAGGGTTTTGTATTCGTCCTCGCCGGTGCGTAGCAGTTGCCGGGCGCTGATGCCGAGCTTGGTCAGCAGGCTCTGGATTTGCGCGGCGTCCAGCGGGGTTTCCAGGTAGCGGACCACGGTCGGGGTCAGGCCACGGGCTTCGAGCAGTTCGAGCGCACCGCGGGATTTCGAGCAGCGCGGGTTGTGATAAAGCGTCAGATCGGTCATGTGCGGTTCGCATCTTGCGTAAGGTGACGGCTATTCTAACTGTGCAGCGCGTAATCCAGAACCTTGGGAGGCGATGGGTCGCAGGCACATTCAATTTTGAACAAGGAATACGACATGACTAGGCGACTGGCAGCGGCATTGGCGATCATCGGTACGTTATTGCTGGGGGGCTGCGGTAACGACTATGGCATCGACCAGAACGGCCAGAAAGTCGCCGCCGAACGCCTGGACAAACAATGGCTGGTGCTCAATTACTGGGCTGAATGGTGCGGGCCGTGCCGAACCGAGATCCCGGAATTGAACGCGTTGGCCGATCAGCTCAAGGACAAGAAGATTGGTGTGTTCGGGGTCAACTTCGACAATGTGCAGGGGGAAGAGCTGAAAAGCGCCAGTGAAAAACTGGGCATCAAGTTCACCGTACTGGCTTCTGATCCGGCTGATCTGTTTGAGGTGCCGCGCAGTGAGGCGTTGCCGGTGACTTACATCATCGATAACAAGGGCAAGGTACGGGAACAGTTGATGGGCGAGCAGACGGCGGCGGGGGTGATGGCGAAGCTTGAGGCGTTGCAGGCGAAGAACTGAGTGCGCTGATCGTTCCCACCTGTGGCGAGGGAGCTTGCTCCCGCTCGATTGCGCAGCAATCGTAAAGCTGTGTATGCGGTGTACCTGACGACACGAAGTGGTTGGGTTTAGGGCTGCTTTGCAGCCCAGCGGGAGCAAGCTCCCTCGCCACAATTGAGAGGGTTAACCCTCTTCAAGCCACCAGCGCAACGGTTTGCCTTCTGCCGGCCAGAAACGCATCTGGTCGATCGGCGAGACGTCCCAGCGCTGAACGTTTTCCAAGGCCTGGAGGAAACGCTTTTCCTGCTCCATCAGCGCCGGCGCACACAGCTTGCGTGTGCTGCCAACCTTGCCGAAGCTCAGCTTGTCGCCTTCCAGGGTGTACGGCGCGAACCAGTGGTTGCAGCCGCCGTTGCCGTAGGCCCGGCCGTCGTCACCGAGGGTGATGGTCAGGTGGCTGTAATCCATCAACGGACGTTCGCCAATCCACTCCAGAATGTAGCTGCGGTTGTGTTGCAATTGCACCGGCTCGGCGGCGCAGCCCAGCAGGCTGGCGCCAACCATCGCGGTCAGAGCGAGGCGTTTCATCACGCGGGCTCCTGGCATTTCGGGCACAGGTGCTTCTCGCTGACCGTGGTCCAGCCCAACTCGGCAATCCGAGCGGTGGCAGCAGGCTTTTCAGCCTTGTTGCCCAGCTTGGCGTCGACCGCGAACTCGAAGCTCAGCTCTTTGGCGCAGCTGTCGCAGTTGACTTTCCAGGTGTGGATCGCCAGTTCACCGAACACCGGACCACTGGCCACCGCGACCCATTGGCCGGGCGGGTTGATCAAGTGGCGAACCGTTTCAACGGTCAGGCGCATGGACAAGTCCTTGGCGCCCTTGAGGGTCACTACCAGCACGTCGTTGTTACGAATCGAGCCGCCGTTGCCGGTGACTTGATAACGCCCCGGCACAAGGGCGCGGCATTCGGTGAGAGTGTGTTGCGGGTTCATCAGGCTATAGCGGAAATCGTGTTCGACCATGGGTCCTCCAAATATGCGCGGCATGCTAGCACGGACATCAGCGCAGCATGGAGCGGGCGTATGACCTTCGATCTGGTTCAGTCAGCCGTTACCAGATTCGCAGGCGCGCCTGCTGCCCAGGCGGCGATGTTCTGCAGGGTGGTCGCGGCAATCGCACCCAGGGCTTCGCGGGTCAGGAAGGCCTGGTGAGCGGTGATGATCACGTTCGGAAAGGTCAGCAGCCGCGCCAGCACATCGTCCTGCAGCGGCAGGTCGGAACGGTCCTCGAAGAACAGCTGCGCCTCCTCTTCATACACATCCAGCCCCAGATAACCCAGTTGACCGTCCTTCAACGCGTCGATCAGCGCCGGCGTGTCCACCAGGCCACCGCGGCCGGTGTTGATCAGCATCGCACCCGCTTGCATGTGCGCCAGGGACTCGCGATTGATCAAGTGTTTGCTTTGTTCGTTGAGCGGGCAGTGCAGGCTGATGATCTGCGACTCGGCCAGCAGTTGCGGCAGGCTCAGGTAACGGGCGCCGAGCGCTTCGACTTGCGGGTTGGGGAAAGGGTCGTACGCCAGCAATTGGCAGCCGAAGCCGTTCATGATTTTCGCGAAGGTCGCGCCGATCTGTCCGGTGCCGACGACACCGACGGTCTTGCCCACGAGGTCGAAGCCGGTCAGCCCGTGCAGGCTGAAATCCCCTTCGCGCGTGCGGTTGTAGGCGCGGTGCAGGCGTCGGTTTAGCGCCAGGATCAGCGCCACCGCATGTTCCGCCACTGCGTGGGGCGAATAGGCCGGGACGCGCACAATCGCCAGCCCCAAACGCTTTGCCTCCGCCAGATCGACATGGTTGTAACCCGCCGAGCGCAGGGCGATCAGGCGTGTACCACCCGCGGCCAGGCGTTCGAGCACCGGCGCGCCGAGGTCATCATTAATGAAGGCACAGACCACTTCGTGATGCTCCGCCAGCGCCGCCGTATCAAGGCTCAGTCGCGCTGATTGAAAGTGCAGTTCAATGCCGGCGGGCAGGTCGGCACTCAGAAAACTGTCGCGGTCGTAGGTCTGGCTACTGAAAAGAATCGTACGCATGCGGTCCTCCTGGAATGTACATCAGGCATTTATACGGGCATGGGCGGCCAGGCGATTGATGGCCCGGTCGAGGTCTTCCAGTGCACTGGGGGCTTTGGGGTCCTGTTGCTTGAGCAGGGTTTCGCTGCGCTGGCAGGCGGCGCGCAGTTGCGGGACGCCGCAATAACGGGTCGCGCCGTGCAGGCGATGGACGCGCTCGATCAGGGCGTTCTGGTCGTTGGTTTCCCGGGCGAAGCGAATCGCCTCGCGGTCGGCTTCCAGTGAGGCCAGCAACATCGCCAGCATGTCCGCCGCCAGATCAGCCTTGCCGGCGGCCAGGCGCAAACCTTCTTCGTGATCGAGCACCTGCAATTCATGACCGCTGCCGTGGCTGTCGCTGGAACGCTCCGGCCCATGATTGCGCAGCGCCAGGCCGGTCCACTTCAGCACCACTTGGGCCAGTTGCCGTTCGCTGATCGGTTTGGTCAGGTAATCGTCCATGCCGCTTTGCAGCAGCGCGCGTTTTTCGTTGGCCATGGCGTGAGCGGTGAGGGCAACGATCGGCAGCGGCGTGCAATGCCGTTCACTTTCCCACTGGCGAATCGCTTCGGTGCTTTGCCGCCCGTCCATGCCGGGCATCTGAACATCCATCAGCACCAGATCGAAGGTTTCGGTCTGCACCGCCTTGACCGCCGCGTAGCCGCTTTCCACCGCGAGGACTTTGGCGCCCATGTCTTCCAGCAGGGTTTGCACCAGCAGCAAGTTGGCCGGGTTGTCGTCGACACACAGCACCTTTGGCGCACGGCTGGACACCGGTTCGCCAGGTTCGCTGCGGTGCTGGCGCGGGTTGACCAGGTCGGACAAGGCCCGCCGTAGCTTGCGGGTACAGGCCGGTTTGGCCTGGAGCTGGCTGTGTGGGTTGGGCACCGAGAGGTGGAACAGCGTCTGTTCGGTGGTCGGGCACAACACCAGCACCTTGCAGCCCAGGTGTTCGAGGTCCCAGATGTGCTGGTTGAGGCGCTCGGGTGGCATGTCGTTGCTGGTGATGCCGAGCACCGCTAGGTCGATCGCCTGATCGGTCTGATGCGCGCCGGTCACGCCATTGGTCAGGCTTTCCAAGGTATTGAACGGAGTGACTTCGAGGCCACAGTCTTCCAGTTGATGCTGCAATGCCTGACGGGCCAGTTCGTGATTTTCCAGCACGGCCACCCGACGCCCGAGTAACGGCGGACCGGGCAGGTCTTCGGCGTCGTCGCGGGTTTTTGGCAGGCTCAGGCTGATCCAGAATTCCGAGCCTTCACCGGGCGTACTGTCGACACCGATCTCGCCGCCCATCTGTTCGATCAGGCGTTTGGAAATCACCAGCCCCAGACCGGTGCCACCCGGTTGCCGGGACAGCGAGTTGTCCGCCTGGCTGAAGGCCTGGAACAAGGCGCGCACGTCCTGGTTCGACAGCCCGATGCCGGTGTCCTGGATGCTGATGCGCAGTTGCACGCTGTCTTCGTGTTCTTCTTCAAGCATGGCGCGGGCGACGATGGTGCCTTCGCGGGTGAACTTGATCGCATTGCTGACCAGGTTGGTGAGTATCTGCTTGAGCCGTAGCGGATCGCCTACCAATGACAGCGGCGTATCGCGATAAACCAGGCTCACCAGCTCCAATTGCTTGGCGTGGGCGGCCGGGGCGAGGATGGTCAGCGTGTCCTGGAGCAGGTCGCGCAAGTTGAACGGGATATTGTCGAGCACCAGTTTGCCGGCCTCGATTTTCGAGAAGTCGAGAATCTCGTTGATGATTCCCAGCAGGCTGTCGGCGGATTTTTCGATAGTGCCCAGATAGTCGAGCTGGCGCGGGGTCAGTTCGCTTTTTTGCAGCAGATGCGTGAAGCCGAGAATGCCATTGAGCGGCGTGCGGATTTCATGGCTCATGTTGGCCAGGAACTCGGATTTGATCCGGCTGGCTTCAAGGGCTTCCTTGCGCGCCAGGTCCAGTTCGATGTTCTGGATCTCGATGGTTTCCAGGTTCTGGCGCACGTCTTCGGTGGCCTGGTCGATGCTGTGTTGCAATTCTTCCTGCGCGTTCTGCAGGGTGCCGGCCATGCGGTTGATGCCGGACGCCAGTGTGTCCAGCTCCTGGCTGCCGAGGGGCGGCAGGCGGGTTTCCAGATGACCGTCCTTGAGTTGCGCTACCGCTTGCTTGATCTGGCTCAGCGGCCGATTGATGCTCCGGCCCATGCGCAACGCCAGCAGCGCCGCACCGGCCAGGCCTGCGCCGATCAGCAACAGGCTGGCGAACAGGCTCCGGTAACCGCGCAGCAGCATGCCGTTGTGGGACAGTTCGAGCTCGACCCAGCCCAGCAGGCGGTCGGCTTCGTCGGGAATCAGTTCACCGGCCAGATTGCGGTGCTTGCCGAACACCGGCAGCAAGTAACGCGTCGCGTCATTGCCGCTGCGGCGCAGCATCTGCGCACCGTTACCGACCGGCGCCTGATTGAGCATGGTCGGCCCGGCATGGGCCAACAAAGAGCGGTCGGGGGCGAGGAACGAAACGGCGCGAACGTCCGATTGTTCCAGCGATTGGGTGGCAATGCGTTCCAAAAGCTCGGTGTTCTTGTGGCCCATGGCCGGGGCCACCAGCGGCGCCAGTTGTTCGGCGATCATCTCGCCACGCTGCATGAGCTGGGTTTGCAGGTCGGATTGCTGCATCCAGGTGAAATAACCGCCCAGAACCAAGGCCATCAGGCTGGTCGGCAACAGGGTCAGCAATAGCACGCGGCCTTTAATTCCAAGTTTTTTGAGCACGCATCTCTCCTGCATCCAGCGATTTAACGACCTGCACGTACGTCCAGCACGCGCCATTTGCGCAGTGTAGCGATTTGCAGGCGGGCAATCTTCGTAAAATTGATGTCGGCATTCGTCGGCTGGATCGCCACTTTTACCCTGCGGGCAAACCTTGTGTTGCCCGCAGCGAGGCAATCTTGAATAATCGCCAACTGAGAATTATTTGCAGATAGTCATGACTCCCATCACTGCTGGCCATCCTCGTATCCTGTCTATAGAAGACGACCTCGTACTCGGTGCTTATGTTCATGAGCATCTGGGACGTTGCGGTTTTCAGGTGACGTGGTGCCAGAACGGACTGGAAGGCTTGACCATCGCTCGCCAGCAAGCCTTCGATGTGGTGCTGATGGATATTCTGCTGCCGGGCCTGGACGGGCTGAATGTACTGACGCAGTTGCGCCAGAGCCATTCCACCCCGGTGGTACTGATGTCGGCGCTCGGTGCCGAGGCGGATCGCATCAGTGGTTTTCGCCTGGGCGCCGATGATTACCTGCCCAAGCCCTTCAGCATGGTCGAGTTGCGGGTGCGCATCGAAGCGATCCTGCGACGGGTCGCGCTCGACCGCCGGCCAGCGCCGGCACCGATTGCCCCTTCGGCGGACAGCCTGCGTTTCGACGATGAAGGCTGTGATGTCTTTTACGGCGAACACGCCGTCGGCCTGACCCGCAGCGAATACCGGCTGCTGGAAACGCTGAACCGCAATGGCGATGAAGTCCTGAGCAAAGCCTTCCTCTACCAGCATGTGCTGCAGCGCGGTTACGCGCCCCATGACCGCAGCCTCGACATGCACATCAGTCAGATCCGCCGCAAGCTCAAGGCTGTCGGCTACCTCGAGCGCGAAGTGCGCACGGTGTGGGGCAAGGGTTACGTATTGAGTGCTGTCGATGAAGTGGACTGAGCTGCCGGGCAGGCATTCGCTGTTCTGGAAACTGGCGTGTTTGTTGGTGGCGTTCTGTCTGCTGATGATCTGGCTCAGTTGGTCCTGGGGCCGCTACATGGAAAAGAAAAACCTGTTCCTGTCCGACGAGGCACGGGGCACGCTGATGCGCTACGCCGCCGAGGCGGAGCAGGCGTGGAATAAGCGCCAGAGTGCAGGCGTCGATGAATGGTTGCACGATGTCGGCCATCGCGAGTCGACATGGCTCGGTGTGATTGGCGGCGATTTGCAGTCATTGAGCAGTTACCCGCTGACGGAAAAAGAAACCCGGCGCCTGACCTTTTTACGCGGCCTGGATTGGCCGACGAGTCGTCATACCAAAGGATTGCCATGGTTGAGAGTACCATTTCCCAAGGATCCGTCCGCCGGCAGTCTGGTGATCGAACTGCCCCAGCGTTTCGTGCCCGGCCGTTACCGGGTGTTCTGGCGGGTGATCACCAATGGGGTGATTCCAGGGTTGTTCACCTTGCTGTTGTGCGTTGGTCTGTATCGGTTGCTGGTCGTGCCTTTGAACAGTCTGCGCGAACAGGCCAATGCCTGGCGTGCCGACCAGTTGAACGTGCGGTTGTCGAGCCGTATCACCAATCGCCCGGATGAGCTGGGTGAACTGGGCCGGGCCTTCGATCACATGTCCGAGCGCCTGCAAAGCACGGTGGCCCTGCAACAACAACTGCTGCGCGACTTGTCCCACGAATTGCGCACGCCACTGAGTCGCCTGCGGGTGGCCAGCGAAAGCGAGCAGGGGCTGACGCAATTGCGCGAGCGTATTGGCCGAGAGGTCGATGGCATGCAGCGACTGGTCGAAGACACCCTGCAACTGGCCTGGCTCGACACCGAGCGCACTCGGTTGCCCGATGAATCGATCCAGGTTCAGGCGTTGTGGGAAATGCTCACGGAAAATGCCTGCTATGAAAGTGGCTGGCCGGCGAGCCAGTTGCAGTGCGCGGTGGATTCTTCCTGCTGGGTGCGCGGCCATCTCAATACGTTGGCTCAAGCGCTGGAAAACATCCTGCGCAATGCCATTCGTCATTCACCGCAGGGCGGCATTGTGCGCTTGGGTGGGCGGCGCGATGGCGACTTCTGGCACGTGTGGCTGGAGGATGAGGGCGGCGGGGTGGCCGATGAAGAGCTGGAGCGGATCTTCTCGCCGTTCATCCGACTTGACGGATCGCGGCCGGGGGATGGTGGATTTGGCTTGGGGTTGAGCATTGCGAGGAATGCGGTGCAGCGCCAGGGGGGGCGGCTTTGGGCTGAGAACACTGGGGTGGGGTTGCGGCTGAATATGCGGTTGGTGGCGGATGACGGTGGAGTCAGTGACGACGCTATCGCGAGCAGGCTCACTCCCACATTGGATGGGTGTCGGCCGCAAATGGTGTGATCAACCCCCTAACCCTGTAGGAGCGAGCCTGCTCGCGATGAGGCCCTCCCAGCTACAACCGTTCTAACTTTGCCGGAGCGTTCCCGTTATTTTGTACGACCTTTCCTAAAGGTCATTGCCGACACCTTGTGCCTGATTCGACGGAATAGACTCACGTTTTCCTTCGTCCTCCAGGAGTTCGGCATGAATGCACCCAGCGTCCCCGACAGCACAACCGACGACCGTTTCAATGAAGTGCTTGCGCTGATTCAAAGTGCCAAGCAGCAAGCCATGCAGGCGGTGAATACCCAGTTGATCGAGCTGTATTGGCAGGTGGGTGCTTACATCAGTCGCAAGCTGGAAAAAGCCGAATGGGGCGATTCTGTGGTCAGCCAATTGGCCGAGCATCTGGCTCAGACTCAACCGGGGTTGCGTGGGTTTACCCGGTCGAACTTGTTCCGCATGCGCCAGTTCTATGAGGCTTATCACGCTGAAGAGAAAGTCGCACCACTGGTGCGACAATTGTCTTGGTCGCACAACCTGATCATTTTCAGCCAGAGTAAACGGCCGGAAGAGCGGGAGTTCTATGTCCGTTTGGCTGTTCAGGAAAAATGGTCGAAGCGTGAACTGGAGCGTCAGTTCAAAGCTGCACTGTTCGAGCGAAGCGTGACCCAACCGGCAAAAGCCTCTGCGGTGCTGAGACACACTCACCCTGAGGCACTGAACGTGTTCCGCGACGCCTACATGCTTGAGTTTCTCGACTTGCCCTCCGACCATGGCGAAACCGATCTGCATAAAGGGTTGCTGGCGCGCCTCAAAGATTTTCTGATCGAGCTGGGGCGCGACTTCTGTTTTGTCGGCTCTGAACGCCCGCTGCAAGTCGGCGGGCGTGATTTCGCCCTGGATCTGCTGTTCTTCCACCGTGGCCTCAATTGTCTTGTAGCCATTGAGCTTAAGGTCGGTCGTTTTGAACCGGAGTATCTGGGCAAGCTGAACTTCTATCTGGAAGCGCTGGATCGCGATGAACGCAAACCCCACGAAAACCCTGCCATTGGTGTGTTGCTATGTGCCAGCAAGGATGACGAGGTCGTCGAGTACGCCCTTAACCGCAGCCTGTCGCCAGCGCTGATCGCTGAATACCAGGTGCAGCTACCGGACAAACAGTTGTTGCAAGCCAAGTTGCATGAGTTCTATGCATTGAATGTCGCGCAAGGCGAAGAGTACTGATCCAGCCCCTTATTCCCATAAGCCATAAGCACCGTACTTTGCGTGATATGGCCTTCGAAGGTTTGCCGGTATGATAGGCGCCCCCGCAGTCTGGATTGCGAATACGCCATGACCTTGCAGTACCCAACCATCGCCGATTGCGTCGGCAACACTCCGCTGGTCCGTTTGCAGCGCCTGCCTGGCGCCACCAGCAATACCCTTTTGCTCAAGCTCGAAGGGAATAACCCGGCGGGTTCGGTCAAGGACCGTCCGGCGCTGTCGATGATCACCCGCGCTGAATTGCGCGGGCAGATCCACGTCGGCGATACGCTGATCGAAGCGACCTCGGGTAACACCGGGATCGCCCTGGCGATGGCCGCCGCGATCAAGGGTTACAAGATGATCCTGATCATGCCGGACAACTCCAGCGCCGAGCGTAAAGCCGCGATGACGGCGTATGGCGCCGAGCTGATCCTGGTCACCCAGGAAGAGGGCATGGAAGGCGCCCGCGACCTTGCACAGCGCATGGAAGCCGAAGGCCGCGGCAAGGTGCTGGATCAGTTCGCCAACGGGGACAACCCCGAAGCGCACTACACCACCACCGGCCCGGAAATCTGGCGTCAGACCGAAGGCACCATCACCCATTTCGTCAGCTCCATGGGCACCACCGGTACCATCATGGGCGTCTCGCGCTACTTGAAAGAGCAGAACGAGAGCGTGCAGATCATCGGTCTGCAACCGATGGAAGGCTCGGCGATCCCGGGCATTCGTCGCTGGCCGCAGGAATACCTGCCGAAGATCTACCAGGCCGAGCGCGTGGACCGGATCGTCGACATGGCGCAAAGCGAAGCCGAAGACGTGACCCGTCGTCTGGCCCGCGAAGAAGGCATCTTCTGCGGCGTGTCCTCGGGCGGTGCGGTGGCAGCGATGCTGCGCCTGTCCCAAGAAGTTGAAAACGCGGTGATCGTCGCGATCATCTGCGACCGTGGCGACCGTTACTTGTCGACCGGCATTTTCGACGCGCCCAACTGATGGCCAAACAAGAGAGAGGCCTGCGCTTCCAGCCCACCGGCGGCAGCAAGGCCCCGCAAATTCCGACTGGCAAAAAGCAGCGCTTGAGTATCGAGCGCCTGGCTAATGACGGTCGCGGTATCGCGTTTTTTGAAGGTCGCACCTGGTTCGTCATCGGCGCATTGGCCGGTGAAGAAGTCGAAGCACGTGTATTGGGCGCCCACGGCAAAGTGGTCGAGGCGCGCACTGAGCGGGTGTTCCAGGCCAGCGAACTGCGCCGCCCGGCACCGTGTCCGCATGCCGGTCGCTGTGGCGGTTGCAGCGTGCAACATTTGCCGCACAACGAACAACTCGCCCTGAAACAGCGCATGCTCGCCGAGCAATTGTCCAAGGTCGCCGGTGTCGAACCCGAAGAATGGGCCGCGCCTTTGAGCGGTGCGGAATTCGGTTACCGGCGTCGCGCCCGAGTGGCGGTGCGCTGGGACATGAAGGCGAAAAAACTCGAAGTCGGTTTCCGCGCCGCTGGCAGTCAGGACATCGTTGCGATCAACGAATGCACAGTGCTGGTACAGCCCTTGCAACCAATCATGACCCGCTTGCCGGAAATGCTTCGGCGCTTGAGCAAACCTCAGGCGCTGGGGCATGTGGAATTGTTCAGCGGTTCATCGTTGGCGGTGCTGCTGCGGCACATGGCGCCGCTGTCCGACGCCGACATGACGATCCTCAAGGATTTCTGCGCGTTCCATGAAGCCCAATTGTGGCTGCACGGTGACGGTGAACCGCAACCGGTCGAGGCTGACCAGTCGTTGGGTTATCGACTGGAACAGTGGGATTTGGACCTGGCGTACCGACCGGGAGATTTCATCCAGGTCAACGCCGGGGTCAACGAAGCGATGATCGCCCAGGCGTTGGAGTGGCTGAAGCCGACGGCGGATGAACGCGTTCTCGATCTATTCTGTGGCTTGGGTAACTTTGCCTTGCCGCTGGCCAAGGTCGTTCGCGAAGTGGTGGCGGTGGAAGGTGTGCAGGCGATGGTCGAGCGGGCAGCCGCGAACGCTGCTAGCAACAATCTTCATAATGCGAAGTTTTTTCAGGCCGATTTATCCCAGCCTTTGACCGATGCCGAATGGGCGCGCGAAGGCTTTTGTGCGGTACTCTTGGACCCACCGCGTGACGGTGCTTTCGAGGCAGTGCGCAAGCTTGCGTCCCTGGGCGCCAAACGGTTGGTGTATGTGTCGTGCAATCCGGCAACGCTGGCGCGCGACACGGTCGAATTGATCAAGCAGGGCTACCGGTTAAAACGTGCCGGGATTCTCGATATGTTTCCTCAGACGGCACATGTCGAGGCCATGGCGTTATTTGAAGCGAGCTAGGACGGCTCGTCTGGTCCGACTGGCCTACCCGCGCCACTCTCGCATTAGCCCCGCGAGCGTCCAAGGGTAACGAAAGGTCAGCGATTTGACGCATTGAATCTGCGTCGTAGGGAAGGTAAGCAAGATGGTACAGGTGAGAGCACACCAGCCGATCAACACCGACGGCAGTATCAATCTCGAGGCTTGGCTCGATCATGCGGTCAGTGTCGATCCGGCACTGGATCGCGAAGCCTTGAAGGAAGCGTGCGAGTTTGCTCGTGCGTCTGAACAACAAGCCAATGCGGCGAAAAACCTGTGGTCCGAAGGGACCTCGAGTTTCCGTACGGGCCTTGAGATCGCCGAGATTCTCGCCGACCTCAAACTCGATCAGGATTCGTTGGTTGCCGCGATCCTGTATCGCGGCGTGCGCGAAGGCCAGATCGAGTTGCCGGCGATCAGCCAGCGCTTCGGTCCGGTGGTCGCCAAGCTCATCGACGGCGTGTTGCGCATGGCGGCGATCAGCGCCAGCCTCAGCCCCCGCCAATCCCTGGTGCTGGGCACGCAGGGCCAGGTCGAAAACCTGCGTAAGATGCTGGTCGCCATGGTCGACGACGTTCGCGTTGCGCTGATCAAACTGGCCGAACGCACCTGCGCCATCCGTGCGGTGAAAACCGCCGATGACGAAAAACGCAACCGCGTCGCCCGTGAAGTCTTCGACATCTACGCGCCTTTGGCTCACCGTCTCGGTATCGGTCACATCAAGTGGGAACTGGAGGATTTGTCCTTCCGTTACCTTGAGCCCGATCAGTACAAACAGATTGCCAAGTTGCTCCACGAGCGACGTCTGGATCGCGAGCGCTTCATCAGCGACGTGATGAGCCAGTTGAAGAACGAGCTGACCGCCACCGGCGTTGACGCCGACATCAGCGGCCGGGCCAAACACATCTATTCGATCTGGCGCAAAATGCAGCGCAAGGGTCTGGAATTCAGCCAGATCTACGACGTGCGCGCCGTTCGCGTGCTGGTGCCGGAAATGCGCGATTGCTACACCGCGCTCGGTATCGTCCACACCCTGTGGCGGCACATCCCGAAAGAATTTGACGACTACATCGCCAACCCGAAAGAGAACGGCTATCGCTCGCTGCACACCGCAGTGATCGGCCCGAGGGCAAGGTGCTGGAAGTGCAGATCCGCACCCATGCCATGCACGAAGAAGCCGAACTGGGCGTGTGCGCGCACTGGAAGTACAAGGGCACCGACGTCAAGTCCGGCTCCAACCACTACGAAGAGAAAATCTCCTGGCTGCGTCAGGTCCTCGAGTGGCATGAAGAATTGGGCGATATCGGCGGCCTGGCTGAACAGCTGCGGGTCGATATCGAGCCGGACCGGGTCTACATCTTTACCCCGGACGGTCACGCCATCGACTTGCCGAAGGGCGCGACGCCGCTGGACTTCGCTTACCGCGTGCACACCGAAATCGGTCACAACTGCCGTGGCGCGAAGATCAACGGGCGCATCGTGCCGCTCAACTACAGCCTGCAAACCGGTGAACAGGTCGAGATCATCACCAGCAAGCACGGCACCCCGAGCCGCGACTGGCTGAACCCGAACCTGGGTTACATCACCACCTCGCGGGCGCGGGCGAAGATCGTTCACTGGTTCAAGTTGCAGGCGCGCGACCAGAACGTCGCCGCCGGTAAAACCTTGCTGGAGCGTGAACTCAGTCGCCTCGGTCTGCCAGCAGTGGATTTCGACAAGCTGGCCGAAAAGGCCAACATGAAGGTGGCCGAAGACATGTTCGCTGCGTTGGGCGCAGGCGATTTGCGTCTGGCGCAACTGGTGAACCTGGCGCAGCAACTGGTCGAGCCGGAGCGCGGCAACGAACAGCTGGAACTGATTCCGCGCAAGGCCACCGGCTACAAACCGGGCAAGCGCGGCGACATCCAGATCCAGGGCGTCGGCAACCTCATGACCCAGATGGCCGGCTGCTGCCAGCCGCTGCCGGGGGATGCGATCGTCGGTTACATTACTGTGGGCCGCGGCGTGAGCATCCACCGTCAGGACTGCGCCTCGGTATTGCAACTGGGCAGCCGCGAACCCGAGCGGATCATCCAGGTCAGCTGGGGGCCGGTGCCGGTGCTCACCTATCCGGTGGACATCATCATCCGCGCCTACGACCGGTCCGGCCTGCTGCGTGACGTTTCGCAAGTGCTGCTCAACGAGCGGATCAACGTGCTGGCGGTCAACACCCGCTCGAACAAAGAGGACAACACCGCGTTGATGTCCCTGACCATCGAGATTCCGGGGCTGGATGCGTTGGGGAGGTTGCTGGGGCGGATTTCCCAGTTGCCGAACATCATTGAAACCCGTCGTAACCGGACGCCGTGATGATTCCCAATCCAATGTGGGAGCGGGCTTGCTCGCGAAGAGGGAGTGTCAGTCAACATCAATGTCGACTGACACACCGCTTTCGCGAGCAAGCCCGCTCCCACAGGATTTTGCAGTGAGAGAAATTGATGTACAGCCTTGAAGACTTGCTGCACCTGATGAGCCGTCTGCGCGACCCGCAGTACGGCTGCCCGTGGGACATCAAGCAAACCTACGAAACCATCGTCCCGCACACCCTTGAAGAAGCCTACGAAGTCGCCGACGCCATCGAGCGCGGTGACTTCGATCACTTGCAGGGGGAGTTGGGGGATTTGCTGTTCCAGGTGGTTTATTACAGCCAGCTGGCGCGGGAAGAAGGGCGCTTCGAATTCGCCGGCGTCATCGACAGCATCACCCGCAAATTGATTCGTCGTCATCCGCACGTGTTTCCTACCGGTGATCTGTACGCGCCGCTGGATGTTCCGCGGCTGAATGAAGATCAGGTCAAGCAGCGCTGGGAAGAGATCAAGGCCGAAGAGCGCGCCGAGAAATCATCCACGCCAATGCAGCTGTCCTTGCTTGACGACGTACCCGCAGCATTGCCGGCATTGTCTCGTTCGGCGAAGTTGCAGAAGCGCGCAGGGCAGGTCGGTTTCGACTGGCCGGACGCCTTGCCGGTGCTCGACAAAGTGCGCGAAGAGCTCGATGAAGTGCTTGAAGCCATGGCCGACAATGACTGGGTAGCGATTGCCGATGAAGTCGGTGATTTGTTGTTTTCGGTGGTTAATCTGGCGCGTCATCTCAAGGTCGATCCCGAAACTGCACTGCGTGGCGCCAACACCAAGTTCGAAAGACGCTTCCGTTTTATCGAACAGGCATTGCGCGACACCCACCGTCCCATAGAAGATTGCACCCTCGAAGAGTTGGACGCCTTGTGGGGCGAAGCCAAACGTCAGGAAAAGAATTTGCCCAGCTGCGGTTGAGCAGTTGCCTAAGTGAGAAATAAGCACCATGAGCATTTCCCTTCGCGACCAGTTGCTCAAAGCAGGGCTGGTCAACCAGAAGCAGGCCAAACAGGTCGGCAAAGAGAAGCAGAAACAGCAGCGTCTGGCCCACAAAGGTCAGATCGAACTTGATGACTCGCAGCAGCGGGCGGCTCAGGAAGCCATGGCCGAGAAGGTCAAGCGCGATCAGGAGTTGAACCGTCAGCAACAGGAGAAGGCCGAGGCGAAGGCTCGCGCTGCCCAGGTCAAACAGTTGATCGAAGTCTCGCGTCTGCCGAAGCTGACGACCGAGGACTACTACAACTTCGTCGACGACAAGAAGGTCAAGCGCATCTGCGTCAACACGCTGATGCGCAACAAGCTCAGTAGCGGTTCGCTGGCCATCGTGCATCACGCCGGCGGTTATGAAGTGATCCCGCGTGAGGCGGCCCTGAAGATCCAGGAGCGCGATCCACAGCGTATCGTTCAGATGAACGTGAAGACCGAAGAAGTCGCTGCCGAAGACGATCCGTACGCGGCCTATCAGATCCCGGACGATCTGATGTGGTAAGCCGATAAAGGCTGCAACAACGACAAACCCCGCTCATGGCGGGGTTTGTCGTTTTTAATGCTGTCATTGCTTATGCGGATTGGAGCGCTCGTTGCTTCTCCAGTTTTTCCAGTTCGGCCTTGTAGCTGTGGGCATCGGTTTCGGAGTGGAACATCCCCACCAGCATGTCTTGTTGATGCACGTCCCAGATCCGGAGACCGGCGGCTATGCCTTCGTGGGACTTATGTGAATCGTCGCGTTCAGTTACTTTTACAGTCATCTGCTAGCTCCAATCTCTGTTATCTGCAGCAAGGCGTGTGCAGTACTCCGTTATAGGTTTGGTTAGCCTGCTAAGTAAATGGCCGAGTCTGGTAACGGATTTTTGCAAAATCAGAGAAAATCCTGCAGCCCTTGAAACACGTGGCATTTGGTCGCAGGCCCCTGGGTTTCATGACAAAAGCTTCATGTTCGCATTGAAGAAAATGTCTGGCTTCACACAAAACCTGTGGGAGTGAGCCTGCTCGCGATAGCGGTCTTATTCATACAGAAATGTTGAATGTGGTGCCGTCATCGCGAGCAGGCTCGCTCCCACAGGATTGCGGTGTTCAATCTTTCAGGCACAAAAAAAACGCCCCGAACCAGTCGGGGCGTTTTTGTGTGCAGCGTAGAAGGGCGGGTATTACTTACCGGCCCAGCGCTTCAGTACCAGCGTGGCATTGGTGCCACCGAAGCCGAAGCTGTTGCTCATCACGGTGTTGATGGTGGCGTCTTCACGAGTCTTGGTCAGGATCGGCATGTCAGCCACTTCCGGGTCCAGTTCGTCGATGTTGGCGGAGCCCGCCATGAAGTTGCCTTCCATCATCAGCATGCAGTAGATCGCTTCGTGAACGCCGGCGGCGCCCAGGGAGTGACCCGACAGGCTCTTGGTGGAGCTGATGGCCGGAGCCTTGTCACCGAACACTTCACGCACACCTTTCATTTCCATGACGTCGCCGACCGGAGTCGAGGTGCCGTGGGTGTTCAGGTAGTCGATCGGAGCGTCAACGGTGGACATGGCCATCTGCATGCAGCGGATGGCGCCTTCGCCGCTTGGGGCGACCATGTCGTAGCCGTCGGAGGTCGCGCCGTAGCCAACGATTTCCGCGTAGATCTTCGCGCCGCGGGCCAGAGCGTGTTCGAGCTCTTCGACCACGACCATGCCGCCACCGCCGGCGATGACGAAACCGTCACGCTTGGCGTCGTAGGCACGGGAAGCTTTTTCCGGGGTTTCGTTGTACTGGCTGGACAGTGCGCCCATGGCGTCGAACAGGAACGATTGGCTCCAATGCTCTTCTTCACCGCCACCGGCGAACACGATGTCCTGCTTGCCCATCTGGATCTGTTCCATGGCGTTACCGATGCAGTGAGCACTGGTGGCGCAGGCAGACGCGATGGAGTAGTTCAGGCCCTTGATCTTGAACGGCGTGGCCAGGCAAGCGGAAACGGTGCTGCTCATGGTCCGCGTTACACGGTATGGGCCAACGCGTTTCACGCCTTTCTCGCGCAGGATGTCCAGCGCTTCCATCTGGTTCAGCGTGGAGGCACCACCGGAACCGGCGATCAGGCCGGTACGCGGATTGGAGACTTGCTCATCGGTCAGACCGGAGTCGGCGATGGCGTCTTTCATGGCCAGGTAGGCGTAAGCCGCCGCGTGGCCGACGAAGCGATAGATCTTGCGATCGATCAGCTCTTCGAGGGGAAGGTCAATGGAGCCGGAAACCTGGCTACGCAGACCCATTTCGGCATATTCCGGGTTGAACCGGATGCCAGGGCGGCTTGCACGCAGGTTAGCGGAGACGGTCTCTTTGTCATTGCCCAGGCACGAAACGATGCCCAGACCAGTGATAACGACGCGGCGCATGCGGATAACCCTTAGAAGTTGTCAGTGGAGGTGAAAACGCCGACCCGAAGGCCTTCGGCGGTGTAGATCTCGCGGCCGTCGACACTGACCGAACCATCGGCGATGGCCAGGTTCAGCTTGCCTTTCAGTACACGCTTGATCTGAATGTTATAGGTTACTTTCTTGGCGGTCGGCAGAACCTGACCAAAGAATTTCACTTCGCCCGAACCCAAGGCGCGACCGCGGCCCGGCAGACCTTGCCAGCCGAGGAAGAAACCGACCAGTTGCCACATGGCGTCGAGGCCCAGGCAGCCTGGCATCACCGGATCGCCTTCGAAGTGGCAAGCGAAGAACCACAGGTCCGGAGTGATATCCAGCTCGGCGACCAATTCACCTTTGCCGTACTTGCCACCCTCGGCGCTGATATGGGTGATGCGATCCACCATCAACATGTTCGGGGCGGGCAGTTGTGCGTTACCTGGGCCGAACAGCTCACCGCGACTGCAGCGCAGCAGGTCTTCCCGAGTAAAGGCGTTTTGTTGGGTCATGCGAGCTCCTCAATAGTCCCATGCGGCAGGTGGGGCAAATCTTCCCGGCCGATCGAAGCGTTCATGCCTCGAGTCAGCAGCCTACTCATAGACTATTGCGTTGTGGTGAAAGTCACAGCACCAAGGACATGAATGTACACTTGTGCACTGAAATTATTATTCAAGCCCCTTTTCGGGCCTGTTCGGGTGCCTAAGACTGCCGCACTTTCGCCTTTCACGCCAGTCGCAGATAGCCGAAAGGCCTGCACTACTGCACCCAGCGCTGCAGAATTTGCTGCAAATCTGTGCGTTTGAAGGGCTTGGCCAGGTAATCGTTCATTCCCGCCGATAAACAGGCTTCGCGGTCACCCTGCAAGGCGTTGGCGGTCAGCGCGATGATCGGCAAGTCTGTGCAACCGGGTAATTGGCGAATCTGCCGGGTGGCCTCGTAGCCGTCGATGATCGGTAGCCGGCAATCCATCAGAATTGCTTCGAAAATCAGACTCTCCGCACTGCGCACTGCCTGCGCGCCATCGGTGACGACGCTGACAGTAAAGCCCAGACTGCGCAACATTGCTTCGATGACCGTCTGATTGACCGGATTGTCTTCCACCAGCAACACGTTGCGCCCTTCGCCATCACCGCTGCCGGTCGGTATGCGTGGCGCCAGCACGGGTGGCGTCTGTTTATAGAGCGCCAGCGGGATTTCCAGGGTGAATACCGAGCCGCGACCTTCCTCGCTCTGGGCGCGCAACGTGCCGCCCATGCGTTCAGCCAGCGTGCGAGCAATCGGCAGGCCCAGCCCGGTGCCACCGTATCGCCTGGAAATAGAGCTGTCGGCCTGTTGGAAGGCGTTGAACATCAATTCCAGGCTTTCAGCCGAGATCCCAATCCCGCTGTCGCGCACAGTGCAGGTGAACCACAGCAGTTCGTGGTCCAGCGATTGCCATTGCGGTTCGATGCTGACGCGGCCCTGTTCGGTGAATTTCAGTGCATTGCCGATCAGGTTGACCAGGATCTGCCGGATCCGCGTCGGGTCGCCCTGCACCTGCAACGCGCGCATGTCGTCCGGGATCGACAGCGCCAGGTCGAGCCCGCGTTGCGCTGCGCTGTGCGAGAACGACTGGGCACAACTGCCGATCAGGTCTGCGAGGTTGAATGGAATGTGCTCCAGCTCCAGTTCCGAACGCTCGATGCGCGAGAAATCGAGAATGTCGTTGATGACTTTGAGCAGGTGTTCGGTGGACTCCGAGGCGAGCGCCGCGTATTCGACCTGCTCCTCGGTCATCTCGGTGGTTTCCAGCAGTTGCAGCATGCCCAGCACGCCATTCATCGGCGTGCGCAGTTCGTGGCTCATCATCGCTAGGAAATCGGATTTGGCATTGTTGGCTTTTTCCGCTTCCTCGCGCGTCTGAATCAACTGCGCCATCGCTTGATGCTGTTCGCGGCTGGCTTGTTCGAGCCCGCTGGCGAGGTTGTTGATGTGTTGCGACAGCGCGCCCAGTTCAGTGTCGTCGACGATCGGCAGCGGGGTTTTGTAGTCGCCGTCCTGAATCGCCTTGACCGCGTTGCCGATGTCGCGGATCGGTTGCGACAGGCTGCCGGCCAGGCGCCGGGCCAGCAGAAAGGTGAACAGCAGGGCGAACAGCGCCAGGATCCCGGCCTTGAGCAGGATTTCCTGTTGACGCTGGCTGAAGGCGTCATTGGACAGGCCGACGATCACCCGACCCAGATAATCCTCGGTGGGCGCCGCGTTGGCGACGCGGCTGCCCTGCAGGAAATCATTGTGCAGCTGGATGCGTTGCAGCCGCACGGGGGCCTGGAACACTTCGACCTGGTGTGAGCGGTTGTGAGTTTGCGACGGTTGCTCGACGTACACCAGAATCCGGTTGGCGCTGTCCTGGACTTCCAGAAAGCGCACATTGGGCGTGGCCAGGGTCGCCTTGAGCAAACTGTCGAGCACCTCGTTGTTGCCCGAGATCACCCCGTATTCGGTAGCCGGCGCCAGTTGGTTGGCGATCAGTTGCCCGGTGTGATTGAGCTCCTGACGCAGGTCCTGGATCCGCACGAAGGTAAAGAAGCTGATCAACAGCAACGTCAGCAACAGGGCAGGGCCGAGGCTGATGATTTGTGTGCGGGTGTTGATGTCCCAACGGCGACGGAAGGTCATGGGCGATTTTCTCCTTCGGCCAACTGTGTTGCGACAGACGCGTCGTCCATCTGTTCAATACCTAATGAACGAGCCACTTGCGGGTTGCTCAAGACTTTGAAGCGTTGCGGGTAGTGCGCGCGAGGCCAGGTGGCCGGTGGCCGGTCGAGCAGTTCGTCGAGCATTGCCAGCCAATCGCTCTGATCGCTGTAGGTGCTGGCCAGGCTCCCGGCCCTGACGAACCCGGCGTTAGGTCCGATCAGCGCCATTTGCCGTGCATAGCTGCTGAGCAACAGGTTTTTCACGGTTTTCGGGTTGTACAGGTCGGGATCGTCGAGGCCCAGCAACACGTCGCTGTTCTTCAGCAAGTTCTGCAACGGCCGACTGTCGTTGGTGTTGTCCCAGCGCTCGGTGACCACCTCAAGGCCCAGGGAGTGGGCGGCCTGATGCAATTCCTGCAAAAGGAATTCGCTATGGCTGTCAAAGAGCACGCCGACCCGTTTGACCTGCGGCAGCAGCAATCGGGTCAGGCGCAATTGGCGGTCCAGCGGCGGGTCGCTCCAGAGCAGGCTGAGGCGCGGGGGCAGGGTGGTCCCCAGACGCTGGCGGGCTTGCAGGCGGCTGATGCGCAGCACCAGCGTCGCCGGGCCTTGGGCGTCTTGCAGACGCCAGTCGAGGCTCGGCAGATCGAGCAGAATCAAACGGGTCCCGGCGGGCAGCTTGCCTGGCGCCGGCAGACTGGCCAGCGGCTGGAAGCGCACGTTATCGGCAGACCGCAAGGTGCTCAGCGCCTGGGTGAAGGATTGCATGGCCAGGCTGTCCTCCGCGCCGGTCAGCAAAATGTCCGCGGCGCTGGCCGGCAGGCTGCTCAGCAGTCCGGCAAACACCAGGCACAACCCGGCCAGCAGGCGGCCAAGGATTGGCGTTTTGCGTGACGGGCTATACAGCACCTTAGAACGCCAGCTCTGCGCTGAAATAAAGCACTCGGCGCTCGTCGTAGTTGTTGTCGACGAACGTTGTGGGCTGGTTGTCGAGGCGTTGCTGGAGCACACCGGCCAGTTCCAGGCTGGCCTTGCCCAGGCCGATGCGTTTAGCGATGCGCGTGTCGACCCGTTCAAAGCGGTAGCCGTTCAGGGCATCGTCACCATAGTAGAAGAGCGCGCTGTTCCAGCCGTGGCCCCAGTTGTGCAGCCAACCGGCGGAACCACTGTTTCGCGCGGTCTGTTGTGCATCCTGCGGGTTGCTCGCCTCGGCATCGACGTAGGCATACGTCAGGCGCAGGCGATCGGCGCTGCTGATTCTCCAGTCGAGCTGGGTTTCTGCCCCGGAGAAGCGCGCGCTGTTTGAGTTGCTGGCGATGTACTGATTGTTGCGCAACGGTTCGCTGATCATCCCGGTGATTTCGTCGTAGAACAGTTTTACATCGACCGCCAGCCCCGCTTCGGCAAAGTAGCCGTTGTAGCCCAGCTCCCGGGAGCGCATGTGTTCCTGTTCGAGGTTGCCGGGGCCACGGGTCTTGACGAAATAACGGGCACTGGACTGACCATAGGCGCCGGGGCGCAGGCTCTTCACCTGATAGCTCCAGTTGACGTTGTTCTCGAACATGTCCGGCGAGCGGATGGCTTCCGAGTACACCGCGCGCAGGCCATGGCGCGGGTTGATCAGGTAGTTGACCGCCACCCGTGGGGTGAGCGAACTGCCGATCAATTGCGTGTCTTCGAACATCGCACCGCCCTGCAGCAACCAATGCTCGGTGGCGCGCCACTCGAGTTGGCCGAACGCTCGCCAGGTGGTGTCGTCGAGGGTGCCATTGAAGTAGGTCTCGGAATTTGCCCGGTCGTAACGATAGTTCATGCCGCTGACCAGCCGCAGACTGTCGGACAGGCTGAGGGTGTCCTGCAATTCAAGGTCGTAGCGCGATTCCCGGGTGCTCTGGTCAATATCGCCACAGAGGGTTTGCCGGGCGCCGTTGCGCCATTGGTCGAGCACTTGATTGGCCAGTGCGCGCTGGGTCGGGTCACCTGCGGGCGCGCCGGGGCCGGTGTAGCGCTCCATGTTGCGCGCCAGGCGTTCGGTGTAATTCGGGTTGAGCTGCCAGAGTTCGGTCAACTGCGGGCTGAACGAAACCTCGGCATCGCAGGCACGCCAGGTCTGCTGGCGATCCCAGTGCTGTGCCGAGCCCTGGACGTAAAGGCTGTGATCGGGATTGATGTCGAGGTTCCAGCGCAGCGAACCGGCATAGTCCTTGGCGATGACGTCGGAATTGTTCCCGGCATCGGTAATCCCAGAGAAGACCGGGCGGTAGGTATACGGCCGCTGGTTGCTCCCCTCTTTGGCATTCAATTGCCAGTCGATACTCTGGTTTTCAGTGAGCGTCTGGCTGACGGCGAGGTTGAAGCGGTTCAAACGGCGGCTGTCGCGGTAATCGGCGCCGTTACGCTCCGAGTCGAAGCCGTCGTCTTGCTGGCCGGACAGCGACAGGCGCAGGTCGCCGCCGTCCCACCCCACGCCCTGGCTGGCGTAAAAGTCGTCGATGCCGCGCTGCCCACGGGTTACTTTCATTCGCGTGCCGTGGCTGTCGGCCGGGTTGCGCGTGAGGATATTGACCACCGCCATCAGCGCATTGGCGCCATAGCTGACGGTGTTCGGGCCGCGGAAAACTTCGATGCGTTCGATGTCTTCCAGGGCCACCGGAATGTCACTCCAGTCCACCGTGGCCAGGCCTGCGCGGTACACCGAGCGGCCGTCGATCAACACTTGCAGGCGTCGCGCTTCGGTCGCATTGGTGCCGTGATAGTTCACCGCCGCCTGGTTGCCGTTGATGTTGCCGACCATCATTCCCGGCACCAGTCGCAGCAACTCGCTGATGTCCCGGGCGCCACTGGCGTTGATCAGTTCGCTGTCGATCACCGTCATGCTTCCCGGTACTGCGGCCGGCGACTGCTTGAGCCGCGTGGCGGTCAATACTTGCGGCAGCTGCTCGCTGTCGAGGAACAAGTCGTCGGCCAGCAATGGCGAGCTGAAGAGCAGTGCCAGTACCAACGGCGAGCGCGGTGATGGAGAGCCAAACGACACAACACATCCTTGATTGCGAACAATTGGCGCGCATGTTAACCGAGCGCAATGACTTTTCCAGTCACGTTGTGGGCATTTTCCTCGGTTTTCTTAGTCTTCTTCCTACAAATGTCGGTAATTGATGTGGGGGCTGGCCGCCACTGGGGCGCTCCGTATAATGCCGACATCGCCACTGGTATGGATTAACGGATTGCATATGACTGAACAGCGCCCAATTGCGGTCCTGGGAGGCGGAAGTTTTGGTACCGCCGTGGCTAATCTGCTGGCCGAGAACGGGCATCAGGTCCGGCTGTGGATGCGTGACCCCGAACAGGCCGAGGCCATTCGGGTCAATCGCGAGAACCCGCGTTACCTCAAAGGCATCAAGATTCTGCCGGCCGTGGAAGCGGTCACCGACCTGCTGGCCACCCTGCAAGCCTGCGACCTGTGCTTCGTCGCACTGCCGTCCAGCGCGCTGCGCTCGGTATTGATGCCGCACGCCGAACGTTTGAACGGCAAATTGTTGGTGAGCCTGACCAAAGGCATCGAAGCCCACACCTTCAAACTGATGAGCGAAATCCTCGAAGAGATCGCCCCGCAAGCGCGCATCGGCGTGCTGTCCGGGCCGAACCTGGCCCGTGAAATCGCCGAGCATGCGCTGACCGCCACGGTGGTCGCCAGCGAAGACGAAGAACTCTGCCAGCGGGTCCAGGAAGCGCTGCACGGCAAGACCTTTCGCGTATACGCCAGCGCCGACCGCTATGGCGTCGAGCTGGGCGGGGCGTTGAAAAACGTCTACGCGATCATTGCCGGCATGGCCGTGGCGATGGGCATGGGCGAAAACACCAAGAGCATGCTGATCACCCGGGCGTTGGCGGAAATGACCCGCTTTGCGGTGAATCAGGGCGCCAACCCGATGACCTTCCTCGGTTTGGCGGGCGTGGGCGATCTGATCGTCACCTGCTCGTCGCCGAAAAGCCGTAACTACCAGGTCGGGTTCGCCCTCGGCCAGGGCTTGAGCCTGGAAGAGGCCGTGACGCGCCTGGGCGAAGTCGCTGAAGGGGTGAACACCCTCAAGGTACTCAAGACCAAGGCTCAGGAGGTGGGCGTGTACATGCCGCTGGTCGCCGGGCTGCATGCCATCCTGTTCGAAGGGCGCACGCTGGAGCAGGTGATCGGTCTACTGATGCGTGCCGAGCCGAAAACCGACGTCGACTTTATTTCCACCAGTGGTTTCAACTGAGCATCAGGGAGAGCGAGACATGAACGATCCGAAAACAGAGGACAAGTACGAATCCATCCTGCTGCGAGTGCTGTGGATGATCGTCTACGTGCTGGTCTGGCAAGTGGCGCAGTTCATCCTTGGCGCCGTGGTGCTGGTGCAGTTGATCTATCGTTTGATATATGGCGCCCCGAGCGCCAGCCTGATGAACTTCGGCGACAGCCTGAGCCAGTTTCTGGCGCAGATCGGTCGATTCGGCAGTTTTCACAGTGACCAGAAGCCCTGGCCGTTCGCCGACTGGCCGACGCCGCGTACACCGGAAGGTGAAGCGCCGCACGCTGTGGCGCCGGCACCACACCCGGTCCGAGATGAGGAGCCCAAGCTATGAAACTCTGGATACTGCGTCATGGTGAAGCCGAACCACACGGCAAGCGTCCTGATTCGGAACGGGCACTGACCGCTCATGGTCGTGAAGAAGTACTACGCACTGCCGCCGAGTTGGCCGGCAAGCCGCTGACCGCAATCTATGCCAGTCCTTTCCTGCGAGCGCAGGAGACTGCTGAAATTGTGCGCACGGCGCTGAATTTCGCACCGGAGATCCGCACGGTCGATTGGCTGACCCCGGATACCGACCCGGACAAGGTGGCAGAACAGCTGGTGTCGGTGAGTAACGTCCTGCTGGTCAGTCACAATCCGCTGGTGGGCAATTTGCTGAGCTATCTGCAGCACGGCGCCGGCTATCCACCGGAAAAAGTCAGTACCGCCGGCTTGGCCGAGCTTGAGCACAACGAACTACTGATCGGGTCGATGAAGCTTAACGGCATCAAACACCCTTGAAAGCCAAAAGACCGCAGCCTGTAGGAGCCGCCGAAGGCTGCGGTCTTTTGATCTGGCTCTACCCTCAAATAATTTAACCAAGCACTTGCTTGGTTGACTACGCTTGCTCCAGACCAAAAATAAAGGAGCGAGTCGCATGCCTGCTGCTTTTCGTTTGCCGCTGGACGTCTTCTACGAGCGCGAGGCCCGTCATCCCCGCCAGCGCTTTCTGGTCCAGCCCACGGGCGGCGGCCAGGTCGAAACCCTGAGCTGGGGCGACGTCGGTCATCAGGCGCGCTGCGCCGCACATTGGTTGCGCGCGCGCGAACTGCCCCAAGGCAGCCACATCGCCCTGATTTCGAAAAACTGCGCGCACTGGATCATCGCCGACCTGGCGATCTGGATGGCCGGGCACGTGTCGGTGCCGCTCTACCCGAACCTCACCGCCGAGACCGTGGCCCAGGTCCTTGAACACTCCGAAGCGGCGCTGGCGTTCATCGGCAAACTCGATGACTGGCCCGGCATGTCTCGCGGGGTCAGCGCCGATCTGCCGACGATCAGTCTGCCGTTGCATCCGCCTGGAACGTTCGACTACAGCTGGGCCGACCTGCAAAAGAGCACACCGATCCAGGACGATCCCAAGCCGTCCGGCGACCAGTTGGCGACCATCATTTACACCTCCGGCACCACCGGTATGCCCAAAGGCGTGATGCACAGTTTCGCCAACCTGGGGTTTGCCACCACTCGCGGCACGCAGTTGTTTGGCTTGAATGAGTCGGATCGGTTGCTGTCCTACCTGCCGCTGTGCCATGTCGCCGAACGGATGTTCGTCGAGCTGGCGTCGATCTACACCGGACAAACGGTGTTTTTTGCCGAGAGCCTCGACACCTTCCTGACCGATTTACGCCGTGCACGACCGACCGCGCTGTTCGGCGTACCGAGGATCTGGACCAAATTCCAGATGGGCGTGTACAGCAAGATCCCGGCAAAGCGCCTCGACTTCCTGCTCGGTCTGCCGATCATCGGCAAGCGGGTTGGCCACAAAATCCTGGCCGGGCTCGGGCTGGATGCCTTGCGCATCGCCTTGTCCGGCGCCGCGCCCGTGCCGCAGACCTTGCTGCTGTGGTACCGCAAGCTGGGGCTGGATGTGCTGGAGGTGTACGGCATGACCGAAAGCTGTGGTTATTCGCACATTTGCCTGCCGGGCCAGAACAAACCCGGCTGGATCGGCAAGCCCTGCCCGGAGGTCGAGGTGCGGATCGCCGAGTCGGGCGAGGTCATGGTGCGCAGCGGCGCGACCATGCTCGGGTATTTCAAGGAACCCGAGAAAACCGCCGAAACCATCAATGAAGACGGCTTCCTGCGCACCGGCGATAAAGGTGAGGAGGACGCCGAAGGCAACCTACGCCTGACCGGGCGACTGAAGGAAATCTTCAAGACCAGCAAAGGCAAATACGTCGCCCCGGCACCGATCGAGAATCGTCTGGCGGAGCACTCGCGCATCGAGCAAGTGTGCGTGGTGGGCGATGGCCTGAGTGCGCCGCTGGGGTTGTGCGTGCTCTCGGCGGTCGGTCAGCAGGACGCCAGCGGAGCGGCGCGGGCGGGCCTGCATTCAAGCCTGGAAAAACTCCTGGAAGAGGTCAACGGCGTCCTCGACAAACACGAACGCTTGCATCGATTGGTGGTGGTCAAGGACAGCTGGGCGGTGGAAAACGGTTTTCTGACGCCGACCCTGAAGATCAAGCGCAATGTGATCGAAGCCGCCTACGGTGCCCGCTTCAAAGAATGGAGCGAGCGCAGTGAAGCGGTGCTGTGGCAGGATTGAGTCACGAATAAAACCTACAAAGGAAAGTAACTATGAGTTTGTGGCGTACTACTCCCAGCATCGAACATTTGAACGAAACCCGGAAAAATACCATCGGTGAAGTGCTGGATATTCGCTTCGAAGCCTTCGACGAAGAGTCCCTGACCGCGAGCATGGTCATCGACCATCGCACTCACCAGCCTTACGGCTTGCTGCACGGCGGCGCCTCGGTGGTGCTGGCCGAAACGGTCGGCTCGATGGCCAGTTACCTGTGCATCGACGCCAGCAAGTTTTACTGCGTAGGCCTGGAAATCAACGCCAACCATTTGCGCGGCTTGCGCAGTGGGCGGGTCACGGCGGTGGCCAAGCCAATTCACATTGGTCGCACGACGCATGTCTGGGATATCCGTTTGACCAGCGATGAGGGCAAGGCCAGTTGTGTGTCGCGGTTGACCATGGCGGTGGTGCCATTGGGTGAGAATCCACCCTCCCGCTGAAACGCTTTCCATGTAGCAGCCGAACGCAGCCTCCTTGACCGGACTGTCATCATTCATGGCGCTTACGGTCATTGCTGTAGGACGTCGTCTTACGGACAATCAACCCTCGTTTTCGTTGATGGATCACAGGTATGTCGCAACAGATATTTTTCGCCCACGCCAACGGGTTTCCCTCGGGCACCTACGGCAAGTTATTCGCGGCGCTGGCGCCCGAGTACCAGGTGACGCATCTGCAGCAGCACGCCCACGACCCGCGTTTTCCGGCGGATGACAACTGGTACAACCTGGTCGACGAGTTGATTCATCACCTCGAGCAACAACCGGAACCGGTGTGGGGCGTAGGCCATTCCTTCGGTGGCGTGTTGCATCTGCACGCGGCGTTGCGGTGCCCCGAGCTCTATCGCGGCGTGGTGATGCTTGATTCGCCGGTGCTGACCCGCGCTGATCAATGGGTGATCCGCGCTGCCAAACGCTTCGGTTTCATCGATCGCCTGACCCCGGCCGGCCGTACGTTGGGACGGCGGGAAGAGTTCACCGATCTGGAAGCGGCTCGACTCTATTTCGCGGGCAAAACCCTGTTTCGCGGCTTCGACCCGGAATGCTTCGACGCTTACCTGCAACATGGCTTGCACAAGGTGGGCGACCGGTTGCGCCTGCGCTTCGACCCGGCCACGGAAATCAGTATCTACCGCGGCGTGCCGCACACCAGTCCCGGCCGCACACGGCAACTGAAAGTGCCGCTGGCGGTGGTTCGCGGGCACAAGAGTCGGGTGGTGATGCGTCATCACGCAAGCCTCGTGGGGCGCTTGCCGCTGGGCGAGTCCCTGACCATGCCAGGCGGCCACATGTTTCCCCTTGAACGTCCCCAGGACACGGCCACACTGCTGAAGAACCTGCTCAGCCGGTGGGACGGTCGCCACCAACAGGATTGCGCATGAGCAATGTCGTTGAAGAAGTTCGCCTGAGCCTGCCGCACATCGAGTTGGCAGCGCACTTGTTCGGCCCCGAAGACGGCATGCCGGTAATCGCCTTGCATGGCTGGCTGGACAACGCCAACAGCTTCGCCCGGCTGGCGCCGAAGCTCAAAGGCTTGCGCATCATCGCACTGGACATGGCCGGTCACGGTCATTCCGGGCATCGGCCGAGCGGTGCCGGTTACGCGCTGTGGGACTATGCCCATGACGTGTTGCAAGTGGCTGAGCAATTGGGCTGGAAGCGTTTCGGGTTGCTGGGGCATTCCATGGGCGCGATCGTTTCGCTGGTGCTGGCCGGTTCGTTACCGCAACGCGTGACGCACCTGGCGTTGATCGACGGCGTCATTCCTCCTACAGACAAGGGCGAAAACGCTGCCGAGCGGATGGGCATGGCCCTGCAAGCGCAGCTGGATTTGCGCGAGAAGCGCAAACCGGTCTACAACACCCTCGACCGGGCCATCGAGGCGCGCATGAAAGGCTTGGTCGCTGTCAGTCGCGAAGCCGCAGAACTGCTGGCCCAACGTGGATTGATGCCGGTGCCGGGCGGTTATACCTGGCGCACCGATAACCGCTTGACCTTGCCGTCGCCGCTGCGGCTGACCTCCGAACAGGCGATGGCCTTCGTCCAGCGAGTCAGTTGTCCTGCAAAACTGCTGGTGGCTGCCGACGGCATGCTCGCCAAACATCCCGAGTTGCTGGAGCGTCTACCCTTTAGCCGTGAACAGCTGCCTGGCGGCCATCATTTGCACCTGAATGACGAACCCGGTGCCGAGCTTGTCGCAGACTGTTTCAATCGGTTCTTCGCCGTTCCTTGACTTGCGCCGGGCAACTGTCGAGGCTGGGCGGGTTGAAATGGGAGACAACCATGATAGATCTCTACACCGCTGCGACCCCGAATGGCCACAAGGTCTCTATCGTGCTCGAGGAACTCAGCCTGCCCTACACGGTGCACGCCTTGAGTTTCGACAAAAAGGAACAGAAGTCCGAGGGCTTCCTCAAGATCAATCCCAATGGCCGGATTCCGGCGATTGTCGACCGCGCCAACGGCGATTTCGCCGTGTTTGAATCCGGTGCGATCCTGATTTACCTGGCGGAACTGAGCGGCAAACTGCTGCCAAAAGACCCCAAGGGGCGTTCAGTGGCATTGCAATGGCTGATGTTCCAGATGGGTGGGATCGGCCCGATGCAAGGCCAGGCCAACGTGTTTTTCCGTTACTTCCCCGAGAAGCTCCAGGGCGCCATCGATCGCTATCAGCATGAAACCCGCCGCCTCTATGAAGTGCTCGACACGCGCCTGCAAGCCGTAGAGTTTCTGGCCGGTGAATACAGCATTGCCGACATCGCCACTTATCCGTGGGTCCGTGGCCATGAATGGTCGGGTGTCGAGGTCGAAGGTTTGCCCGCCCTGCAGCGCTGGATGGCAACCATGGAGGCGCGTCCAGCGGTACAGCGCGGTTTGCTGGTGCCTGAGCGCATCGATGACGCCAGTATCATCAAGGGTGCCCAGGCCATGCTGATCCGATGAGTCTATCCATGCGTTCATTCAGTCTGCTGGCGCTGTGTTGCTTCAGTCCGCTGTTATTTGCCGCCGATGTCCCGGGCAGTCAGGACCTGCCGGTCGTGCCGCGTATGGTCGATGCGCAGATCGTTGACTATCGTCCGGTCGCCGAACTCGAGCGGATCTATCCATTGGGCTCGATCCGCAAAATCAGCGGCCAGTTGCGCTTCGACGGCCAGGTCGCTGCCCGAGGGCAAGCCACTTCGGTAACCTACGAGTTGCCACCGGAGCATTCCTCCACCGAGGCCTTCACCGCCGCTCGTGAAGCCTTGCAGAAGCAGGATGCCCAGTTGCTGTTCTGGTGCCAGGCCCGAGATTGCGGCGAAAGCAGCCTGTGGGCCAATGATGTCTTCGGCAATGCCAAGCTTTATGGTGCCGATGATCAGCAAGCCTATTTGCTGTTGCGCCTGGCGGCCCCACAGGACAACACGCTGGTAGCGCTTTACAGCATCACGCGCGGCAATCGCAAAGCTTATCTGCACGTCGAACAGTTTGACGCCGCCGCGCCGCTGGGTGATTTGCTGCCGACTTCTGCAACCTTGCTGCGAGAGCTCAAAAGCACCGGTGAACTCGATTTCCCCAAACTGACCGGCGATCCTGACGAAACCTGGCTGCGCCTGATCTCGCGCGGGTTGAATCTGGACACCACATTGCGGGTCAGTATTTCCGGGCCGAAGGCTGAAGCCTGGCGTCAGGCACTGATCGGGCAGGGTGTGCGTACCGCCAGGATGGAAGCGGGTAGTGTCGAAGGTGCTGGCTTGCACATCCAACTGTTGCGATAAGCTTTATCCGGCGAACGTATTTGCTGCGTTCGCCTACTCTTTTGCGGACTGACTTTTTTCGAGATTTAGATGATCAATAACGATCGGCTGTTGGTGCAGATCCTGCTCCTGGTGCTGTTTGGCGCGAGCTTCTGGGTGATGGCGCCGTTCTGGTCGGCGCTGTTTTGGGGCGCGGTGCTGGCGTTTGCCAGCTGGCCGCTGATGCGTTTGCTGACGCGTTTGCTCAATGGTCGCGAATCCCTGGCGGCCGCCGTGCTGACGCTGGGCTGGATGTTGCTGGTGGCGTTGCCGTTGGTCTGGCTGGGGTTCAACCTCGCGGACCATGTGCGCGATGCCACAGCGTTCATCAAGGATGTGCAGGTCGACGGGTTGCCGGAAGCGCCGACCTGGCTGGGCAGTATTCCCTTGGTGGGCGAGCGGCTGGTGGGGCTCTGGAACAGCATCGATCAGCAGGGCGCGGCGATGATGCTGGCGGTCAAACCTTATCTGGGCCAGGTCGGCAATTGGCTGCTGGCGCGCAGTGCGCAGATTGGCGGCGGGATACTTGAACTGACGTTGAGTATCGTCTTCGTGTTCTTTTTCTACCGTGACGGGCCGCGTCTGGCGGCATTTGTTCATGGGTTGCTGGAACGGCTGATTGGTGACCGTGCCGGGTATTACATTGAATTGGTGGCGGGCACGGTGCAGCGGGTGGTGAACGGCGTGATCGGGACGGCTGCGGCCCAGGCGGTTCTGGCGTTGATCGGATTTTTGATTGCCGGGGTTCCCGGGGCGTTGGTGCTGGGGATCGTCACGTTTTTGTTGAGCCTGATTCCGATGGGGCCGCCACTGGTGTGGATTCCGGCCACGGCCTGGCTGGCCTGGAAGGGTGAGTACGGGATGGCGGTGTTTCTCGGGGTTTGGGGGATGTTCATCATCAGCGGCGTCGACAACGTGCTCAAACCGTACCTGATCAGCCGGGGCGGTAATTTGCCGCTGGTGATTGTCCTGCTCGGGGTGTTTGGCGGGCTGATAGCCTTTGGGTTTATTGGCTTGTTCATCGGCCCGACGTTGTTGGCGGTGGCCTACAGCCTGCTGAACGACTGGAGCAAGAGTCAGGCTCGGGTCGAGGATCGCCGACCTTGAGATCAGGCCCTCGGAACCTGCGCCATTGCTGTCGCTATCCAGCGTTCGGTAACGCTCTGACTCGACACAATGGGGGCAAGGGCTAGTCTTGCTTGAGCCGCCTCGACGAATTACCGATCATCGGGTCCCGCAGAGGCGCTGGTTCCGCTACAATGCGCGCCGATTTCGACCTGCCTGAGAGCCCACTCATGTCCGCCTGCCAGACTCCTATCATCGTCGCCCTGGATTTCCCCACTCGTGACGCCGCACTGAAGCTGGCCGATCAGTTGGACCCGAAGCTGTGCCGGGTCAAAGTCGGTAAAGAACTGTTCACCAGCTGTGCTTCGGAAATCGTTGGCACCTTGCGTGACAAGGGCTTCGAAGTGTTCCTGGACCTCAAGTTCCATGACATCCCGAACACCACCGCCATGGCCGTCAAGGCAGCTGCGGAGATGGGCGTGTGGATGGTCAATGTGCATTGCTCCGGTGGTTTGCGCATGATGGCCGCGTGCCGCGAAGTGCTTGACCAGCGCACCGGTCCGAAACCACTGCTGATCGGCGTGACCGTGCTGACCAGCATGGAACGTGAAGACCTGGCGGGTATCGGTCTGGATATCGAGCCGCAGGAGCAAGTGTTGCGCCTGGCCGCGTTGGCGGAAAAAGCCGGGATGGACGGTCTGGTGTGTTCGGCCCTGGAAGCCCAGGCCCTTAAATCGGCGCACCCGTCGTTGCAACTGGTCACTCCGGGGATTCGTCCGGCGGGCAGCGCCCAGGACGATCAGCGTCGCATTCTGACGCCGCGTCAGGCGCTGGATGCCGGTTCCGATTACCTGGTGATCGGCCGTCCGATCAGCCAGGCCGCGGATCCGGCGAAGGCGTTGGCTGCCGTAGTCGCCGAACTCGCTTAACCAAGCACTGAAGATCCAAATGTGGGAGCGGGCTTGCTCGCGAAAGCGGTGTATCAGTCAACACTAATGTCGACTGAAACTCCCTCTTCGCGAGCAAGCCCGCTCCCACATCGGTTTATGGAGCATTGAAATATGGGTTAAACCTTCAACACCAACTTCCCGAAATTCTCGCCGCTGAACAACTTCATCAGCGTCTCCGGGAACGTCTCCAGACCTTCCACAATGTCTTCCTTGCTCTTGAGTTGCCCCTTGGCCATCCAACCGGCCATTTCCTGTCCGGCGGCGGCGAACTGCGCGGCGTAGTCCATCACCACAAAACCTTCCATCCGCGCGCGGTTGACCAGCAGCGATAGATAGTTGGCCGGGCCTTTGACCGCTTCCTTGTTGTTGTACTGGCTGATGGCGCCACAGATCACCACCCGCGCCTTCATCGCCAGGCGACTCAACACCGCGTCGAGGATATCGCCGCCGACGTTATCGAAATACACATCGACACCTTTCGGGCATTCGCGCTTGAGGCCGGCCTGGACGTCTTCGTTTTTGTAATCGATGGCGCCGTCAAAACCCAGTTCGTCGATCAGGAACCGGCACTTGTCCGCGCCCCCGGCAATGCCGATTACCCGGCAACCTTTGATCTTGGCGATCTGCCCGGCAATGCTGCCCACCGCACCGGCCGCGCCCGACAGCACCACGGTGTCGCCAGCCTTTGGTGCGCCGACATCGAGCAGGGCGAAATAGGCGGTCATCCCGGTCATGCCCAGCGCCGATAGATAGCGTGGCAGCGGCGCCAGTTTCGGATCGACTTTGTAGAAACCTCGTGGCTCGCCGAGGAAGTAATCCTGCACACCCAAGGCACCATTGACGTAGTCCCCGACTGCGAAGCCCGGATTATTCGAGGCAACGACTTTGCCTACGCCCAATGCGCGCATCACTTCGCCGATACCGACCGGGGGGATGTAGGACTTGCCCTCGTTCATCCAGCCACGCATGGCCGGGTCCAGGGACAGGTATTCGTTTTTGACCAGGATCTGACCCGCAGCCGGTTCGCCGACCGGTACTTCCTGATAGGTGAAGGTCTCGCGGGTCGCCGCGCCCACCGGACGTTTGGCGAGCAGGAACTGGCGATTGATCTGGGTAGTCATGACAGGCACTCAAGATGAATGAAGACTTGTTGATAGACCTTCATGAACGATGCCGCAAGTTTGGCTGATGCGGCGAATGCACATTGATCCAGTGCAGTGATAGTCGAGCCGGCGGTTTTATCACTGCCACTCATGGGCACCCAACCGGCCTTTTGATAGTGCTGCCGCGCCACAGGCCCTTGTGGCTAGATTGCCAACACGCGATCCCCCGCATCTTCTCTTCGAGGACATAACAATGAGCATGACGTTTTCTGGCCAGGTCGCCGTTGTAACGGGCGCCGCCAATGGCATTGGCCGCGCGACCGCCCAGGCATTCGCCGCTGAAGGCTTGAAAGTGGTAGTGGCCGACCTGGACGCGGCGGGTGGTGAGGACACGGTGGCGCTGATTCGTACCGCTGGCGGTGAAGCCACCTTCGTGCGCTGCAACGTCACGCAGGAGAGCGAGGTAAAAAATCTGATGGACGAGGTGGTCAATACCTACGGCCGTCTCGACTACGCCTTCAACAATGCCGGCATCGAGATCGAGAAAGGCAAACTGGCCGAAGGTACGGTCGACGAGTTCGACGCGATCATGGGCGTCAACGTCAAAGGCGTCTGGTTGTGCATGAAATACCAGTTGCCGTTACTGCTGGCCCAGGGCGGCGGTGCGATCGTCAACACCGCATCGGTAGCCGGCCTCGGGGCTGCGCCGAAGATGAGTATCTACGCGGCGTCGAAACATGCAGTGATCGGCCTGACCAAATCGGCGGCCATCGAATACGCCAAGAAAAAGATTCGGGTGAACGCAGTGTGTCCGGCAGTCATCGACACCGACATGTTCCGCCGTGCCTATGAAGCCGACCCGAAGAAAGGCGAGTTCGCCAATGCGATGCACCCGGTCGGGCGCATCGGCAAGGTCGAGGAAATCGCCAGCGCGGTGCTGTACCTGTGCAGCGACGGCGCAGCGTTCACCACAGGGCATTCGCTTGCGGTGGACGGTGGTGTTACGGCGTTCTGAATACAGGCAGTGAAACGTAGGAAAAAACCCGCATTTGTGCGGGTTTTTTTTCGGTTCCTTAAAGGGGGCGGACAATGTGTTTCAAATGGTTAGAACCGAGGGTTTTGGCGGTTTTGTCGCACAACTGATCGACCGCTCTTGTGATTAACTGTTTCCCGCAAAACGGACAGGAGTTTGCTTGCTCATGGAGTTGAGAATCGATCGACAGGCATTGGTGCCGGTCGTACAGCAAATCGTCGACGCGCTAGCCTGCTGGCTGTGCCGTGGCGAGGTGCCACCGGGGACGCGTTTGCCTTCTGTGCGGCAAATCGCCCGGATCAATTTGCTCAGTCAGTCCAGCGTCGCTGAGGCCTGTGAGCGTCTGGTGGCTCAAGGGGTGCTGGCTCCGCGTCATGGCGCCGGTTTCATTGTTGCCATCCCAGCGCTGGCCGCTCAGGGGCAACAGGATTGTCCCTGGTTCGAGGGGGCCGAAAGGGCACAGGGCGGCACCTCGGGCCGACTCAAGCTGGGATGTGGCGGACTGCCCGAGAGCTGGCGTGAAACTGACGACCTGAGCTACGCGATCCGACAGGTCAGTCGCACCGACATGGCCGGCCTGTTCAACTACAGCACGCCACTGGGCCTGCCAGCCTTGCGCCAGCAGATCCACAAACGCCTGAAACAGTTGGATATCGTAGTGGAGGAAAGCCGAATCCTGACAACGGCGGGGGCCAGTCAGGGGCTTGATCTGATCGTGCGGACCTTGTTCAAACCGGGTGATTGCGTGGTGGTGGAAAGTCCCGGTTATTGCTTGCTGTTCGACCTGCTCAGATTGCACGGAGTCAACATGATCGAGGTCCCGCGAACCCCGCACGGGCCGGACATTGAAGCGCTCGAGGCGCTGCTGGTCAAGTACAGGCCCTGCGGGATATTTATCAATAGCTTCTATCAAAATCCCACTGGCAGCAGCCTGGCGCCGGCGGTGGCGCAGCGGGTTGTGCAATTGGCCAAAACCCATGGCCTTCTGGTAATCGAAGACGACGTCTATGCGGATTTGCACAGCGGCCCCGGTACGCGCCTCGCTGCGTTGGGGATCGATGACAACGTGATCTACGTCGGCAGCTACTCCAAAACCCTCAGCAGTTCGATGCGGGTCGGTTTTGTAGTGGCCGGCGCCGGGGTTATTTCGCAGCTGGCCGAGGTCAAGATGATCAGCAGTATGGGCGCTTCACGGTTTTGCGAGTCGGTGCTGGCAAGCCTTTTGGCCAGCGGTGCCTACGGCAAACTGGTCCAGCGCCAGCGCCAGCGTTTAAGCAATGACAGGGAAGCTGCGCTGCAAGTGCTGGAAGACGCCGAATGGGAGGTTTTCGGCAAACCGGCCGGGGGATTGTTCATCTGGGCGCGATCACGGATGTCCGACTACGCTCAGGTGCGCAAACAAGCCCAGCGCTTCGGTGTCCTGTTGTCTTCTGCGACGGCATTCAGTCCCGCCGCAGAGGCCGGTGACTGGCAGCGTATCAATGTGGCCTATGCCTGTGATCCGCGAGCACGGGCGTTTTTTCAGGCCACCGCTCCGGATCGACCTCAAGCGTTCTGAAAACGACGCAAGCGTAGCTTTTTGCCATTATTCAGACGCCAGAGACTTGTGTTGATACAGGCCCGTTGCGAATCTGCGTCAACAGACTATGTCAGGGGACTAAGTGCAATGATTTCGGCCGTGCAAGGACGTTTTGCCAACCTCGGTATGGCGAAAAAACTGGGTGTCGGTTTTGTACTGGTGCTGCTGTTGACCGCCTTGGTGGCGGCCATCGGTGTTTGGTCACTGCAAACCATCAGCCAGCGCTTCGACGGGCTCAAGCAGATGTCGTCGCTCAACAGCGGTTTGCTCAAGGTGAGACTGCTCGAGCAGGAATACGCTTTGCACGGCAACCCGAAAACCGCTGATGCGCTACGCAAGGGCGTTGACGGCTTGATCGCCCTGGCAACCCAACTGAAAGCGGCGTCTGCGGCCAACGTGCCGGTGATGAATGATGTGGAGCAGTCATTGGGGGCTTATCGCAAGGCCTTCGACGAGTTCGTCTCGCTCAGCCAGGGCAAGGACCTGGCACTGGAGATGGCCAGTTGGTCGGTGTCCAGCGTGGCCAATAACCTCGACGTGCTGCAGGCCGGGCTGGCCGATGACGGCGCTTATACCTTGAAGGAATCCGAAGGCAAGGACGGAGGGCAGTTCATCGAACAGGCCAATCAGGTCAGCCAGGTGTCGCGGTTGATGTTGCAGGCCATGAACGAAGCGCGCGTGCGCCTGGACCTGAGTCGCAAAGGCGATGACAGCGCAGGGCAGGGCAAGATCGAGCAGGCCGACCAGGCGCTGACCCAGGCCGAGCAGTTGAAAACCACGGTCAAGGATGAGGGTTACCAGACGGTCCTCAATGAAGTGGTCGGGCACATTGGCGGATTCAGCGAAAAACTCGCCGAATACACCGGCCTGCTGGCGCAGGAAAAAACCGTCTATGAGCAACTCCATCAGCGCGCTGCTCAGGTGATGGAGCGGGTGGACCAGGCCTATGTCGCCGAAGACCAGTCGATGCAGGCGGAGCTGAAAAAGAATTCGATGCTGATCATCGGTTCCTCGGCGCTGGCGCTGCTGGTCGGGCTGATTGCGGCCTGGGTTATTACCCGGTTGATCGTGGCACCGCTGCGCAGCGTGATCCGGGTTGCTCAACAGATTGCCTCTGGCGATTTGAGTGCAACGGTTGAAGTGACCCGTCGTGATGAGATCGGGCAGTTGATGCAGGCCATGCAGCAGATGGGCGCAGGGCTCAGCAGTATTGTCAGCGGTTTGCAGGCGGGTATCGAACAGTTGGCCAGTTCAGCGCAGTCGCTGTCGGCGGTGACCGAGCAGACCAATCTTGAAGTCAGCAGCCAGAAGGAAGAAACCGAACAGGTTGCTACTGCGATGAACCAGATGACCGCCACCGTGCACGACGTTGCGCGTAATGCTGAAGAGGCCGCTCAGGCAGCGCAGACGGCAGACGACAAGGTTGAAAGTGGCCAGCAGGTGGTGCGCCAGAGCATGGCGCGGATCGAACAGTTGGCGGATTCAGCCACCTCGGCCAGTTCGAGCATCGAAAGCTTGAGTGCCGAAATCCAGAACATCGGTACGGTGCTGAGCGTCATCAAGAGTGTGGCCGAGCAAACCAACCTGTTGGCCCTCAACGCCGCGATCGAAGCGGCTCGAGCCGGCGAGCAGGGCAGGGGCTTTGCGGTCGTCGCCGATGAAGTGCGGGCCTTGGCCAAGCGTACCCAGCAATCGACCGAGGAGATTGAACGACTGGTGAGCGCCTTGCGTTCGGCGGCTCAGTCTTCTGTTCAGCAGATTCAGAACAGCGGCGAACTGGTGAAGCTGGCGGTGAGTGATGCGTTGCAGACGGAGAGTGCGCTGGGGAGTATTGCAGCGGCGGTGTCTTTGATTCAGCAGATGAACCAGCAGATCGCAGCAGCTGCCGAGGAGCAGAGTTCGGTGGCGGAGGAGATCAATCGCAGTGTCACGAGTATTCGCGCCAGTGCGGATCAGTCTTCGTTGGCGATGCAGGGGAATGCGGCTTCCAGTATCGAGTTGGCGCAGTTGGGGGTTGAGTTGAAGGGGATGGTGGGGCACTTTCGGCTCTGAGGCGAGCTAACGCTCGGCCTGTTGAGCGGTGAGGGGCGGCGGGTGTATGCCGCTCTGCTTTTGGCTCTGTAGGAGCAAAGCTTGCTCGCGATGGCGGCCTTGCGGTTGTACATCGTCCAATTGTGGGAGCGAGCCTGCTCGCGATGGCGACCGATAGTCGACCTTACTGTCGCGGCTGTACCCGTCCATCAAACTCAACGCAAAAAAAAGCCACCTGTTCAGGTGGCTTTCTGCTTTCTCTGATCAGTCGTAGATCACTTTTTTCTTCCAGTCCGCATCGGCCTCGACGTCTTTGAGGCCTTCGGTCAGCTGGTTCACTTCGCCTTCTACCGGGGCGATGTTGTCCATGACTTGTGCGTTGGCGCGAGCCAGGAGCTTTTCCAGGTATTCCAGCTGTTCGGCATAAACCTTGGGTTCTTGTTGTTTGCGCAGGTATTGCACGCCGCGTTCGAATGCCAGGCGGGCCTGGCCGGGCTGGTTCTGTTGCAGGGCGTGCTGGCCAAGGTTGTTGAAGAATTCAATGTGCAGCAGGACCAGGATGTGGCGAACTTCGCGGATCCAGCGTTTGGCTTCGTTGGTCGGCAAGAAGCCGTCCTGTGCGGCGCGGGTGATTTGGCCGTGCAGGGCTTCGAGCAGGAAACGTACGTCCTTGGCTTTGGCTTCGGTCTGGATCGGTGCCGGCGGGTTGTTGACCGGGATCGACTCGCCCTGGCCGACCAGGGCGCTCAGTTCAGCAATCCGTGCCTTGAGGTTGGCGTTGGTTTTTTCCAGAGTGAGCAGGCGTTCGCAGACGTTCAATTCCAGGCGGGTCAATAGCAATTTGAGGCCCGGAGTCATCAATTGGCCGGGAAAGGTCTCGGTGATTTCGCCGCAACGACGCAGACGATCGTTGAGCTCAACTTTGGCGCGGGCCTTTTCCAGCTTATTGTTTTCCACCACATGGTTCATGTAGCCAATGGCGATCAATAGTGCGATCCCGGCTACGACTAGCAGGGTGATCATGAGTGGTGTCACCGGTAAGACCTCTTTATGGGGTTCGCGTGCGAGTGTAGTGGCTTGGCATTGAGGCGCATAGCGCCGCTCGGCGAGTTGAATCGGCTACTGCACTGTCTGTATCGGCCGCGTTTCTGCTTATATAAGTAATAGCGTGCGAGGTGCACATTGCCATCATCTTTGGCGTGGGTGGACTATAACGTCTTGGCGGGTGTCAGAATATAGGCGTCAAACCCCTAGCGACGGAAAAGCCCGATTAGTGTCTCAAAGCAGGGCGAAGTCATTGATTTAAATAAATTTATATCTGGGGGTTGACGACCCCTCAATCCATCCATAGAATGCGCGCCACTTACAGCGTAAAGCACACAGCGAAACGCGGTAGGCAGTGAATGTTGTACGTGTGTCCCCTTCGTCTAGTGGCCTAGGACACCGCCCTTTCACGGCGGTAACAGGGGTTCGAGTCCCCTAGGGGACGCCATATGCGGGAATAGCTCAGTTGGTAGAGCACGACCTTGCCAAGGTCGGGGTCGCGAGTTCGAGTCTCGTTTCCCGCTCCAATTTTAAACAGCGTTGCTTTCGGGCAGGGCTGAGTGAAACCAGAACCAGCATCTTCGGATGCGGATTTGGGCACTGAAATACACACCATGTGTTTCAGTTAGCGTGTCCCCTTCGTCTAGTGGCCTAGGACACCGCCCTTTCACGGCGGTAACAGGGGTTCGAGTCCCCTAGGGGACGCCATTTGCGGGAATAGCTCAGTTGGTAGAGCACGACCTTGCCAAGGTCGGGGTCGCGAGTTCGAGTCTCGTTTCCCGCTCCATATTTAACAAAAACGCCGCTCAATGAGCGGCGTTTTTGTGTGCGCGTATAAAAACCGCGTCAACCGCTGAGGCTTTGCACCAGGCTTTCGAGCGCTTCAGTGGTTTTTTCATCTTGCACCATTTGCGCAGATGCAGTCGCTCTGAGTTGGCGTGCCAAGCGGTATTCGCTGGGCGTGCAGTTTGCGAACTGCTTGAAGGCTCGAGCGAAGTAGGAAGGATCCTTGAAGCCGGCCTCATAGCCGATGCTGGTAATAGGCATTTGGCTGTTGTCGAGTAGTTCTTTGGCGAAGTTCATGCGCTTGTTCAAGATGTAATCCGTGAAGCCAAGGCCATTGGCTTCCTTGAACAGGCGGCTGAAGCGAAATGTCGTCATGCCGCAGCGCTGCGCCAAATCTCTCTGATCAATGCTGTCCCGAAAGTGCTGCTCGATGTAAAGCATGATGCTGCTCAGCGCCTGATGTTTTTGGTGCCCGGAGGTCAACCGGATGCTGTCCGGCAGGGTCGGGGAGTGGTCGATCAGCTGTGTCTTGCGGTGGTCGATAACATTCCGGCGCAGCTCGCAGAGCTGAACTACAGCAGTCAGATAGCGACTCCTCTCACTGACCGAAAGGGGGAGCACTATGTATTCCCAGACGCTGGAACGCATGGCCCAGACGGCCAGTTCTTCCGAGTGCTGCACGGTGAACATAGTAATCGGGATGGCCGGTGCGCTGCGTTTGATGTCCAGCAACAGCCTGAGACCTGGTGTGTCGGGGCGATCGAAATGGATGCAGATCATGTCTGCGTTTACCCCGATGGGCAGCACGGAGTTTTTCGCCAGTTTGCCGTCGCAGGTACCCTCGAACTGCGCGATGAGTTCTTTCGTGGATCGATCATGAGTCAGATCGAACCATAGGAGCGTTGGCCTTCTGGTCAAGTTGGACGTCATGTCTCTACTCTTGGATTCTCAGTGACTCGCTAAGCAGTATCGTCAATGTGCCATCACTTTGCAGAATTAATCTCGATAGGAAAGACGAGTTTTAGTTCTGTTGGTTCTATGGGGGCCTGGAAAGCGACTGTTTGCCTGTGTGTCTTCGATGAGCAAGGGTTAGAACGCTTATCGCTTGTGAATCAATGAAAATCGCATTTGCCCTGCCATGCCTTGTTTACCCCTCCCGTTACTTCTGCAAAGGCCAATGACCCCTATTTGGCCGCTCCGCAAAAAAGTCCTAGTGATGTGCAAAATCCTCCTAACGGCTATGCCTTCCCCCTGACTAAGGTTGCATCAGGCAGCACAGAAAGTACTGCTTCCAGAAAAAAACATTCAAGTGAGGTGGGCAAAATGAACATGCAAACAATCAAGGCTTCGGTAATGAAGTTCGTCAAAGACGAAGATGGTCTGACCATTGTGGAATATGCGGTGGCCGGTGGTTTGATTACGGCGCTTGTCGTCGGATTGTTCACGGCCCTTGGGACAGAGGTTCAGACCAAAATGCAGGCGCTGTGCACCGGCCTCAAAGGTAGCGCTTGCTGATAATTCCCGGATGGGGGACGTGTCGACGTCTATGGGACAGCCGGTTGCCGCTATTTTTGATAGGGCACCGGCAACTTTCTTCATGGACTTCGCACGGAGTGAGCGGCAGGGCTGTTCTAGTGATCCAAGTGACTCTGCAAGCAATCAATGTTTCGGTACTAAAGTTCGTCAAAGTTGTTCAAGCCGCAAATAGCTACGTTGCGTGCTAACGATTAATACCTGCAGGGAGACACGCCATGTCCACGGAACTGATGGTATCGACTGTTTTACTGATAGGACTTTTGGGCGTGGCGGTGGTGAGTGATCTGCGTCGCCACCGTATTCCCAACATGCTGGTCCTGTTGGGACTTGCCCTGGGATTGGTCGGTCAAATGTATTCAAGTGGTGTCAGCGGATTGGGTGACAGCCTGCTGGCCACCCTGATCTGTTTTGGGCTGTTTATGCCGATGTACGCTTTGGGTGGCATGGCTGCCGGCGACGTCAAGTTGATGGCCATGGTCGGCAGTTTTCTACCCATCCATTTCGCGTTGTGGGCTGCCTTTTTCAGCCTGATCGCCGGTGGCGTGTGCGGTCTTTTGATCGTACTGGTTCGAGGTCAATTGCTTCAGACCCTGGAGCGCTATTGGTTGATTCTAAGAGCGCACGCCTATTATGCGCCGACATCAGATGAAGTAGCCGGCAAGCCTTTCCCTTATTCGATTGCAATCCTGATCGGGACTTTAAACAGCGTCTACTGGCAACTTGTTGCCGGTGGATTGGGAGCTTAGTCATGCACGTCATCGTCGATAGTGATGCCTACCCCTGCGACCGGGAGGCGGTGCAACGACTGGCACCTCAGCCCTGCACTATTCGCGAGACGGGTCTGACCGACAGTTTTCTCGGTGAGTTGGTGTGCAAACATTTGTTTGATGCCGGTGTGCTGGACATGTCGCGGCTGGTGGAACGCCTGGCGCTGACCGGCGCGGTACTTGAAGAGGTCCTGGCGTTTCTGCGCAAGGATGGTCGTGTCGAAGTGCTTGGCCAGGGGAGCCAAACGGGCGGGCAGATGTTGCGTTATGGCTTGACCGAGCGCGGTCGCAGTGCCGCCCGCGATGCCCTGTCGCGCAGCGGCTATATCGGTGCGGCGCCCTTCCCGGTGAGCACCTACCGGTCCCTGATCAAACTTCAAACCATTCACCATGGTCGCATCAACGCCAACGATATGCGCAATGCCCTCGCGGGTGTGGTGCTCACGGAAGGGATGCTCGATCAGTTGGGGGTGGCGATGAACTCCGGGCGCGCGATCATGATTTATGGCCCTGCGGGTACTGGCAAGACCTATGTCAGCAGTCGGCTGATTCGTCTGTTTGCCGAAGCCATCTGGGTGCCTCACGCCATCGTCATCAACGAATCGGTGATCGAGATCTATGACCCGCAGGTGCATCAGCGTCTGAATGACAACAGTCAAATGAACAATCTGATGCTCAACGAAGGGATCGACCGTCGACTGCTGTGCTGCAAACGCCCGATCGTCATTACCGGCGGTGAATTGAGCATGGAGCAACTGGACGTTCGCTATGACCCTTCCACCCGTCAATACCAGGCGGCCTTGCAGCTCAAGGCCAGTAATGGCCTGTTCATCATCGATGACATGGGACGCCAGCGCATGGCACCCGCCGAGCTGTTGAATCGCTGGATCGTCCCGATGGAAGAGAAGCGTGACTTCATCAACCTGGGGGGCGGTCGGCATTGCGAACTGCCGTTCGATCTGATTCTGGTGTTTTCCACCAACCTCAATCCTCTGGAGCTGGCCGATGAGGCCTTTCTTCGCCGGATTGGCTACAAGCTGCAGTTTGGTTACCTGAAGCCTGAGGAGTACGAAAAGATCTGGCGTCAGGAAAGCGAGCGCCTGGGCATTCCTTTTGACCAGCTGCTGGTGCGGTATGTGCTGCAAAGGCTCTATGCCAGTGAAGGCATGCCCCTGGTGCCTTGCCATCCCCGCGATCTCCTGAACATGGCCCTCGATCGTCAGCGTTATATGGGCGGTTCCGGATCACTGTCACCGCAAGATTTGGAATGGGCCTGGCACAACTACTTCGTCCAGCTCAACTTTCTTTGATACGGAGATACTGACATGAGCTCTCGTACTCTTACCCTGATAGGCGTTTCCCTGGTCATGGGCCTTGGCGCTGCATGGATGGCCGACTCCTGGCTGAGCGCACGACTCAGCGCCAGCCCGGATGACAACCTTCGAAGCGTGGTGGTCGCCACGGTAGAGATTCCATTCGGGCAGATGGTCGAGGCCCAACAAGTCACGACCATGCGCATGCCCATGGACACAGTCCCGGACGATGCCTTCGACTCCACCGACAAAGCAGTAGGCAAGATCGCAACATTCGACATTCTGAAGGGCGACATCATGCGTGGTGCACGTCTGAGTGAGCATTTGGGGGGCAGTACCCTGGCTTCTCTGATTGCTACAGACAAACGTGCCATCTCGGTACGTGTGGACGATGTGGTCGGCGTGGGCGGGTTCCTGCTACCGGGTAACCGGGTCGATGTACTGGCGACCAAACGCACTGATGGCTCCGGCAATAACGCCGTATCCAGGACCATCCTCGAGAACTTGCGGGTATTGGCGGTGGATCAGACGGCGGGTACCGACAAGACCCAACCCGTGGTGGTACGCGCAGTGACGCTGGAGATGTCGGCCTCTGAAGCGGAAGCACTGGTCACGGCGCAGACGGAAGGCAAGTTGCAACTGGCGCTGCGTAACCCACTGAACCTAGAGAAGAAAATCGCTGCCGTTGCGCCTGTTGTGCCAGCCGTGGCGGTGGCCGCCGTCGCGGCGCCAAAACGCGTGGTACAGCGCCGCAGTAGCGAGGGTGGCGGGGCTATTACCGTTATCCGCGGGACCGAAGCCAGTGTAGTCAAACGTTGACAGGACGGTAGGGGTGCCTGGGCACCAAGTATTGGCGGCGCCGATCCGGATCAGTATCGGCAAACGAGGGCTTGATGATGAATATTCGTATTCAGCGGTCGTTCACTTCGACGCCAAGGCGCCAGGAAGGATCGGTAAGTGTATTGATGGTGATGGTGTTGGCGGTGACTGGCATGGTAGCGGCGCTGGCTTTGGACGGCGGACATATGATGCTGAACAAAACGCGCCTGCAGAATGCGGTGGACGCCGCCGCCCTGAGTGGCGCCAAAACCCTGAGTCAGGTGGAGGGTGGCAGCAATATTGCCAGCACGACGCGCGCCGCCGCGCTCAATACGCTGATACAGAACGCCAATGCCACGGGCAACAACGAATTGGCCACGGCTGTCGGCGGCAACGCAGGCGCATTTGCAGTGGTGGAACTGGCAGCGAGCGTCTATGGCCCGTTCTCCTATCCCGGACCGACGGATGCCAAGTACGTTCGGGTATCGGTACCGAGCTATAACCTGACGGGATTTTTCTGGAACTTCGCTCAAGTATTCGGCGCTGGCGGCCTGGGGGCCAAAGCGGTGGCGGCGATCGCTACCGCTGGACCCAGCCCTACCAGTCCTTGTGATCTCTCACCTTTGATGGTCTGTGGCGACCCGACTCAATACGACCCGGACGCTGGCATGTTCTGGGGCTTCCAGTTTGGTGATTTGAAGGTATTGAAGACCGCTGCCGGCAATTCGTCGCCCATCGGTCCAGGCAATTTTCAGTTGCTCGATTTTGGCTCGGGCGGCAGTACCGTCAGGGAGGACCTGGCCGGAGGCGGCAGCGTCTGCCGCACGGCGGGGGACACTGTCCAGACCGCCCCCGGCAACAAGGTCGGCCCTACCTCTCAAGGCCTGAATACGCGCTTCGGCATCTACAACGGCCCGGTCAGTGCCTCGGACTATCCGCCGGACCTGGTGACCACATCCAGCAACCCAGCCATCACGTACGACGACTCAGTCTCCCCGCCACAAGCGAAGTACCAGGGGCAAGTCGTCACCTCGAGCAACGGCAATCTCACCGCGGGCAGCAACGCGATATTTGACTACAACGACTGGCGTGCGAGCACTGCCGCGTGTGTGGCTGGGGCCAGTGGCTGTCAGAGCAATGGGGTGTTCGAGCGCAGGATGATGAAAATCGTGGTGGGCAACTGCACCGGGAAGCAGGGCGGTTCAACCTCGATCCCCGTCCTGGGTTTCGGCTGCTATTACGTGGTGCAGCCAATGGATGGCGGCGGCAAGGACGCGCAGATCTTCGGACAGTTCGTGAAGGAGTGCGAAGGCGACAACGTGGCAGGCCCTTCGCCGTCAACCGATTCCGGGCCGCAGATCATCCAGCTCTACAAAACCTATCTCGGCAGCGGCACTGGCATTCCGAGCACTGACTCGTAGGAGGCGTCATGAGACTTCACGGGTTTAAACATCCGAAGCGCCAGCAAGGTCTGGCCATGGTGGAATTCACCCTCGTCCTGCCGGTGTTGCTGTTGCTGTTGCTGGCCTTCGGTGAGTTCGGTCGCATGCTCTATCAATACAACGTGCTGCTGCAGGCCAGCCGCGATGCCGACCGTTTCGTTGCTAGCCGGGCCTGGGACTCGACGCTTGGTCAGGTCGCTCTGAGCAATACGCTACAGACCCAGACAAAAAACGTTGCGGTCTATGGTGTGCCTGCCAATACCGGGACCGCGGTGGTGTCAGGGCTCACGACTGGCAACGTGGTCGTCGCCGCAGTGGGCACTGACCATGTGCGGGTCACCATCACTTACACGTTCTGTCCAGTGATTGGTGGTGGCAATTGCGGCGGCTCGATTCCCGGTTTCTTTGGTACTCAGATTGCGCTGAGCATTCCGCTGGTTGCCACTACCGTGATGAGGGCACTGTGATGAAAAGAAAACACATGCGCGGCACCTACACGGTGGAGTTCGCCTTCATTGGCCTGCTGATGTTCACGCTGTTGTTCGGCGTGTTGGAAATGGGCCGCCTGTACTTCACGGTCAATGCACTGGATGAAGCCGTACGGCGTGGTACGCGCCTGGCGTCGGTGTGCAATATCAGCGATCCGGTGGTTCTGCGGCGGGCGATCTTCAATGCCGCGACCGATGCAGGTACGAGCCAACTGATCGGCAATCTGGCCACCACCCACCTGACGCTGACTTATCTGGACGTCAATGGTGCTCTGGTGGCCAACCCCGCTGACCTGGTCAGCGTCAATGGTTTTCGTGCCATCCGCTATGTCCAGTTGAGTCTGCAAAACTTCGTTTTCAATCTGCTTATTCCCGGGTTCGCCGTCCCCATTACCCTGCCTACATTCAGGGCAACGTTGCCACGCGAAAGCCTCGGGCGTCATTCCGATTCCGGGGAGATCACGCCATGCTGAATACCAAGGAAACTCCAGTCTCTACCTCGACCGGCAAAGCCGGGTTACGGTTGCTGATTAGCAGTCGTGATGCCACGTCGTTGCGCGACCTGCAAGGCGTCTGCCAACGCATGCCCAGCCTGGAGGTGAGTACGCGGCTGGTGAGCAACGGGCATGTCGACCCGCTCTACGGTCTGGACCGGATGCCCGATCTGCTGCTGTTGCGCGTTAGCCACCTGTGGCGTGAAGAGCTGTCGGCACTGTTGCAGCGTCCGGCCCATGAGCGTCCGCCGATGTTGGTGTGCGGGCTGCTGAGCGACCAGGAAGCCATGCGCCTGGCGATGCAGGCCGGTGCCCGGGACGTGCTGCCGGAGCCCATCGCCGAGACCGAACTGGCCGCCGCCTTGAATCGTCTGGTCACGGAAGTTCGAACCGGCAGTGGAACAGAAGGAAAACTGATCGCCGTAATGAGCGCCAAGGGCGGCTCCGGCGGAACCCTGCTGGCCTGCAACCTGGCTCAGCAACTCAGCATCATGGGTGGCAGTACCCTGTTGCTGGACATGGACCTGCAATTTGGCAGCGTGACGCATTATCTGGATGTGGCGCAGACGCACAGCCATCTGGAGGTGTTGCACCAGATCGATGGGATGGACAGCGTCGCGTTACGCGGTTTTTGCAGTCACTTCAGCCCGACCCTGCATGTGCTGGGCGGTCGGGCCGGTGAGTTGTGTTTGCCGCAGGATACCCAACCCGAGCAACTCGACACCCTGTTGCAGTTGGCCCGCGCCAGCTATGGCTGGGTGGTGATCGACCTGCCGCGGCAAATCGATCACCTCACCGGCTCTGTGCTGGAGCAGGTGGATCGGGTGTACGTGGTGGTGCAACAGAGCGTCAGCCATCTGCGCGATGCCAGCTCCCTGGTACGGATTCTTCGCGAAGACCTGGGCGTGCGTGGGGATCAATTGCAGATAGTGGTCAACCGCTATGACAAGGCGGCAGCGGTCAGCCTCAAAGATATCGGCGAGGCGCTGCGCTGCACCAATGTGTCGAAGTTACCCAACGACTTCAATCTGGTCAGCCAGAGTCAGAACACTGGCGTGCCGTTGGGGCTGCATGCGCCGAGGGCGGCGATCACGGCTGCACTGCGCAACATGACCGAGGACCTGATCGGTCAAGAGGTGGCCGGCAACAAAGGCTTGCTCAAACGTGCCTTCAACCGTTTTTTCGGGGGATGACCCATGATCAGCGACTTTCGTAACCGCTTGCGCAAACAGTCCGGTAAACCCACCGCTGCCCAACTGGGCGACGACCTGTTGGATCCGGCAGAGGAAATAATGGCCTGGGAGCGTGCAGCGCCGGACGTTCTTTACGAAACCAGAAGCCAGGTCACCCCGGTGGAGGCGGAATGGCGGGAAAAGATCTACCAACAGTTGCTCAAGGTCATGGACCTGTCCTTGCTGGACTCCCTTGAGCAGGCCGAGGCTACTCGGCAGATTCGCGATATTTGCCAGCGTCTGCTCGATGAACACTCGGCACCGGTGAGTACTTCCAGCCGCCAGTTGATCATCAAACAGATCACCGACGAGGTGCTCGGTCTGGGGCCTCTGGAACCGCTGCTGGCCGATCATACGGTGTCCGACATTTTGGTCAATCGGCATGACTCAGTGTATGTCGAGCGCTTCGGCAAGCTGCAACGCACCGATGTGCGTTTTCGCGATGATCAGCATTTGCTGAACATCATTGACCGCATCGTCTCCAGCCTGGGTCGGCGTATCGACGAGTCTTCGCCGTTGGTGGATGCGCGGCTCAAGGACGGTTCGCGGGTCAACGCGATTATTCCGCCGCTGGCCATCGACGGCCCGAGCATGTCGATCCGGCGCTTTTCCGTCGACCTGCTCAATACCGACAGCCTTATCCAGGTGGGGGCGTTGAACCCGGCCATTGCCCTGCTGCTCAAGGCGATTGTCCGCGGGCGCTTGAACGTGCTGATTTCCGGCGGTACTGGCAGCGGCAAGACCACCATGCTCAATGTGCTGTCCAGTTTCATCCCGCACAACGAGCGGATCGTTACCATCGAAGACTCAGCCGAACTGCAATTGCAACAGCCCCACGTGGTACGCCTGGAAACCCGGCCTTCGAATATCGAGGGGCGTGGCGAGGTGAGCCAGCGGGAGTTGGTGCGCAACAGCTTGCGGATGCGTCCAGACCGCATTGTGATCGGCGAAGTGCGCGGCGCCGAGGCGCTGGACATGCTGACGGCGATGAACACCGGTCATGACGGCTCGTTGACCACGATCCACGCCAACACCGCACGCGATGCGCTGGGGCGGATCGAGAACATGGTGTCGATGACCGGGGCGACCTTCCCGATAAAGGCCATGCGCCAGCAAATCGCTTCGGCCATCGGAGTGGTCATCCAGCTGGAACGCCAGGAGGACGGCAAGCGTCGCCTGGTCAGTGTGCAGGAGATCAACGGCATGGAGGGCGAGATCATCACCATGACCGAAATCTTCTCCTTCGTCCGCCAGGGCATTGGCGAAAACGGCGAAGTACTGGGTGATTTTCGGCCCAGCGGCATGATCCCCGCCTTCCGCGATGTGCTGGCCAAGCGCGGTATCGAGTTGCCGCTTACGATGTTCAGGCCTGAGTGGATGGAGGCACGGCAGTCATGAGCCATATTCCTGGTGAATTCATTCTGATGTTCCTCGGCATGGTGTTTATCGCTGTGTTCCTCCTGTCCCAGGGTGTGGTGGTGCCGGTGTTCGGCGAGGCCGGCAAGATGCGCAAACGCATCCGCGGCCGTTTGCATGTGCTGGAGAAAGCCAACAATCAGCCCAACATGCAAACGGTGTTGCGGCAGAAATACCTGACGCGCTTATCGCCACTGGAGGCCATGCTTGAGCAGTTGCCTTTTATGGCGAGCCTGACCCAAATGATCGAGCAATCCGGGCACGAATACCGGGCCTATCGGGTATTGCTGCTCGGGCTGGTGCTGGGAGGCTCGACGGGTATCTTGATCTGGATGGTCTCGTCAGTCTGGTGGATGGCGCTGGTGGCGGGTTTCGCGATCTTCTGGTTACCCATACTGAAAATCTCACGCGACCGTGGCAAGCGTTTCGCTGCGTTCGAAAAAGGTCTGCCGGACGCGCTGGATTCCATGTGCCGCGCTCTGCGCGCCGGGCACCCATTCAACGAAACCCTGCGTCTTGTGGCCGATGAGCATAGGGGGCCGGTCGCTCATGAGTTCGGCTTGACCTTCGCTGACATCAACTATGGCAATGATGTACGTCGGGCCATGCTCGGCCTGCTTGAGAGGATGCCGAGCATGACGGTGATGATGCTGGTGACCTCGATCCTCATCCATCGCGAAACCGGCGGTAACCTTACAGAAGTGCTGGAGCGTCTGAGTCGCCTGATCCGCGGGCGCTTCCGCTTTCAGCGCAAAGTCAAAACCCTGTCGGCGGAAGGGCGCATGTCGGCCTGGGTGCTGGTGGCGGTTCCCTTTGTGCTGGCGATCGCGATCTTTATCTCCACCCCGAACTACCTGCCTATGCTGCTCAATGATCCCATAGGCCATAAGCTGATCATGGGGGCGTTCTGCGCCATGTTGCTCGGGATTTTCTGGATACGCAAAATCATCCGGATTCAGGTTTAAGTGGTATTCGCTACCGGGAGGTACAGATCATGGACTTTTTGCTCGGGTTGTTCAGTCGGTTCACGGGGAACGAGGAGCTGGCGCGTCTGTTGTTCATCGGCTCGATCGTTTTGAGTACGGTGCTTGCGGTCGTCGCTGTAATCTTGCTGATGATGGGGCTTCAGGATCCGGTGCAGCGTCGTCTGGCGCTGATCAAGCGTGGTCATTTAGGCAATACCGCAGGGCAGGAGGCTCCGGGTAATCTGCAACTGTTGCTGGAGAGGGTCGGACAGCGCTTTAGCTCGGCCGAATCGGCTCAGACGTCCGTCACCCAGACCCTGTTGACACATGCGGGGTACCGTTCTTCGTCGGCGGTGCAGATGTACTGGGCCGTGCGCTTGATGTTGCCGCTGTTATTGGTCGGTATTGCGTTGCTGCTGTTGCCGATAATTCCCAAGATTTCTCTGATCACGGGGCTGCTGTTGGTGGTCATGGTGGCCGGTATCGGTTGGTTGGTGCCAGGGCTATATGTCGCCAAGCGCAAGCAGTTACGGCAAGGTCGGTTGCGTGCCGCGTTTCCGGATGCGCTGGATCTGATGGTGGTGTGCGTGGAGTCGGGCCTGGCCCTGCCCGCGACCATCGAGCGGGTGGCTGAGGAGATGTCGGTCAGTCAGGTCGAACTGGCTGAAGAACTGGCCCTGGTCAATGCGCAAATCCGCGCGGGCATTTCCAGTACCGAGGCGCTCAAGCAACTGGCCCTGCGCACGGGTCTGGATGATGTACAAGGGCTGGTCAGCCTGTTGGCGCAGAGCATCCGCTTTGGTACCAGCGTGGCCGATACCCTGCGTATCTATGCCGACGAGTTCCGTGACCGGCGTATGCAGGCCGCCGAAGAGATGGGGGCGAAAATCGGCACCAAGCTGATATTCCCGCTGATTTTCTGTCTGTGGCCGAGCTTCTTTCTGGTCGCTATCGGCCCCGCCATGATCGGAGTGTTCAAGGCATTCGGGTGAAGTAAAAGGCCGGAGGCTGTCGAGCGCGATGGCCTTGCCCCCGAGTCTGACCTGCACTTTCCTGTCATGGATCTACCCATTTCCCGCAGGCTGCGATCTTTTGATTTTTCTGGCAGGCCATTCGTTGCCTCGTCCTCTGAATCAAATGATCGCAGCCTGCGTCAGTTCCGGGGTAATCCCGGCCAGGGTTGAATCGTGTAGAGACCACTGCTTTCCTGCACACAACATTAAGCCCGGCTTTGCAGCCAGGCTACTCCGGACGATGCCAGAGGCTGATCATCCATTGACATGCCTCAGTTGCCGCTAGTGATCTCTCCCGCTACATCCTGGTCATAAAACTCTGGAATCGGGTAGTTGAAGCTATTCAGCCAGCGCTGCATGGCCAGGTCACGTTCAGTGGCTGAAGCGGTTTGCAGGTGAGGGGAGGCAACCACACCGCGAATCTGCAGTTGCAACCACTGCTCGGTGCCTTGTTGATACGGCGAAGAGGGGCCCGGCTCAATGGCCCAGGCAGTGGTGGACAGGCATGCCATGCACACGATCAAAAGTCTTTTGGTCTTCATCTCGACTCCTCGTACGTTCTACTTGATCGCACTGGAAGAGGCATCGGCTACCTCGGTCCGGCGATTCCTCTCGGAAGCCACCACTTTGTTGGCGGAGGCCTTGAGTTTTTCCGCGCGGGCCTGAGCCTCGGCAAATTGCTTGGGGCTCAAGTCGGCGCGGGTCACGAGTTCGGAAGCCGCCTTCCAGTTATCCTGGTAGATCAGCAACGTCACCATATTCAGTGCCGCCAGTGTGTTTGCCTGCTTGAGTTCCATGGCGGTCATGAACTCAAAACGCGCTTCCGGGATCCGTCGCTGATTGAGGTAGACGACCCCCAGGTCATTGCGCATCTTGTCGTCGGTGGGGGCCATCTTCACCGCACGCTCAAGGTGAAGGGTCGCGGCGGCGTTATCATTTCTGGCTGCGGCCAACTGGCCCAGACCATGTTCCCCATCAGCCGCCAGGCAGGTGCGAAGCAAGCTTTCGTACAACGGCGCCGCCTCGCTACGCCCCATCAAGCGCAACACCCGGGCCTTGCGCAGGCGAACCTGGACCAGACTGTCAGGCAAACCTTCAAGATTCGCCAGACTGGCATACAAACGACCTTCGTTGGCCATGTTGTCGGCCAGGCTCAGGGCCAGCTCTTGCTCCGATGCGGGCTTGGCACATTCAGGTGGCCGCGAAGTCACGCCGTTGGACGCACAGCCCGCGAGCATCAATGTCGCTGTTATTGCAATGACTGCTTTCATCGAATGTCCTCTGGCTACAACACTTTGAACCCTTGGCCATTGGCAATAAGGCTGGCCCGGCAAGCGTTCAAGGTCACCGTTACGAGTGAGGGCGAGACACGTCTTGTTCAGGTCATGGCTCATTGCGAGAGCCCGCTCATACTGTCGAAGTCGCCACGTTCGAGGAAGAACATGCGGTAGAAGTTCGGGTCGTAATTACGCAGTTGCTCTCCTGGCAACGACGGCAGTTTTGCGTTGACAGCCAGTGGCTGGACCAGGTGAGGGGTGACGATCATCAACAGTTCACGCTCTTCACGGTTGATGGAGTTGTCGCGAAAGAACGCCCCCAGAATCGGGATATCACCCAACCCCGGAAACTTGTTTATCTGAGAACTGTTGCGGGTGCTGATCAGGCCGCTGATGACGAAGCTTTCGCCGTCGGCCAGGGAGATGCTGGTGTCGGTACGGCGTATGGTCAGCGCCGGAACGATGGTGCCGGCGATGCTTACAGCGTTGGTGAAGTCCAGTTCACTGACTTCCGGTGCCACCTTCAGCGCGATGCGGTTTTTCCCGATGATGGTCGGTGTCAGGGTCAGGCGGATCCCGAATTCCTTGTACTCGATGGACACGTTATCGCTGCCTGAACTGGGCACCGGAATCGGCACTTCACCACCCGCCAGGAAGCTCGCACTCTGCCCACTGAGCGCTACCAGGCTTGGTCGTGCCAGGGTGTAGGCGAAACCGCTACCTTCCAGCGCGTTGATCGACACTAGCGTATCGCTGGACAAAAAGGAGAGGTTGAACATGTCGTTGTTCACCGGCAACGACGGCCTGACAATGCCGTCGATGGTGGGCAAGGTTCTGGGCGAGCCGAACAGGAAGTTGCCTTGGCGACCAAAAATCGAGGCATTGGCTTCCTTGAGTTTGGTCCGGCTGACTTCAACGAAGCGGATGTCGGTTTGCACCTGGATCGGCAACAGCGGGTCTTCGGAAGGTATGGTCGAGACGCTGGTCAGCGCCGCGGTGGCCTTACCCTTGACGAACACCATGCTTTGGCGCGGCGTTTTCGAACAGGCGGTCCAGACCATCAGGCTGGTGGTCCCCGGTGCAACGCCCGTGAGTATGAATGCGTTGTCGCCACTGTTGGCACTGGATTGCACGTCGGCAATTTTCGGGTCACCCACCGCCAGTTGTGTTACCGGAACGGGGCTGCGCAGTTCACTTTGCAGCCCCTGGCCGACCTCATACGTTGTCGGCCAATTGTCCAGCTGCGAACAATTGTTCGGCGCGGCCTGAGCCGCATTCACGCTGAGGCCCATCCAGAACAGGCCATGGAAAATTCGCTTGAAAGCGGGCACGGGACGAAGGCTCATTTAATACATCCTCACTGGATAGGCCATCTTTAGGCTGACTGATTTGTCCGGATCACTTCACGGGGACCGGACTATCCCCCCCAATGCGTCAGGCCACCTGTCCATGGCCTTGGTGTTTCCTTACGTGCTACACACGAGCGGGTGCAATTCGCTGACCTGCCTGGACAGCGAGCGACCTTTGCTAAAACGGTTTTTAGTGATCCGGTTCTCTGGACTGCCCGCCAGAGTGAACTTTGCGGCTATGGACGGTACTGTCCGCCGACCTGGCTCCCCCGGAAAGTAATCGGCAATGAAGGTACAAAGCCGCAAAGCACCTGACAGGATCATAGAAAGGTAACTCCTTTTGCCAATTCACCATCTGATCACTGAAGCTAACGTGAAAACTCGAGCCGTTATGACTTCTTATTGCTTGACGTTAGTTCAATCGAACCAAAGTGCCATGATTTTAGAAAAAACCACGGGGCAAAGGCTGGAGAAAGGCGCGCGGGCGAGAGGTGCGGGCAAGATCGTAGCGCAGTGCGATTGCCTGATATTGACGGGGATGCTGAATGTCTAGTCAGCGGGGTAAGGTGGCCATTTGCACGGAACCGTACGTATGGCGGTGTGAGAGGACGGCGGCTGTGAAGCCGCCTCCTGCTCGATTCACGTGTATTTACATCGACAAAATCAACCGACCAGCAAACAGAATCAGGATCACCCCCATGCTCCGCTCGAACCAGTGCCCCAAGCGCAAGAACAGCAATCGCACCCTGCTGCTTGAAAAGAACAGCGCAACGATGACAAACCACAGCGCATTCACAAAACACATCCACATTCCGTAAAGCGCCTGGATCTTCAGTGGCGTTGTGGCGCTGATGATGGTGGTGAAGATTGCCAGGAAAAACAGTGTGGCTTTCGGGTTGGTCGCGTTGGTCAGGAAGCCGGTGGTAAATGCCTTCCACAACGTTTGCTCTACAACCGGTTCATCAGGCTTATCGCCTTCCAGTACGGTCTTGGGCTTGCTGCGCAACAGGCTGACACCGAGGTACAAAATGTAAGCGCCACCCACAACCTTGGCCACCGTCAGCAGCCAGGGTGTCGTGTGCATCAGCGCGCCGACTCCGAACAAGGTGTAAAGCACGTGCACGGAAATGCCCGCGCCGATGCCCAGCGCCGTGCAAATCCCGACCAGTCGGCCGAAACGCACGCTTTGCCGGATAGTCACTGCGAAGTCCGGTCCGGGTGCAACCACGGCCAGAAAGTGAATAGTCGCCAGCGCCAGAAACTCGCCCAGGTAATTCGAAAGCATCTCAACTCCAGAAAGTAAGGGGTGAAGCATTGCCGCGATAGCCGACAAAGAACGAAAGGCTCAAGCGCGGATCAGCCACACCCGGAGTCACCGAATGCATGCAGCGCGAGTTGAACATGATGAAGTCACCCGGCTCGGGAAGAATCTCCAGGGTCGGAGTCCCGAGCAAAGCCGGATCGATGCCATAACTGTCGCCACGCATTTCGTCGAACTGGTCCGGGGAGATGTCGTGGTCCCACATCTGCAGCGCACCGCCCTCGACGGGCATGTTCAGGTAAACATTGCAGGCGAACTGCGCTTCCAGGCTTTTGGCCTGATAACTGTCCGGGGCGTCCTTGGCGAAAATGTCGTGGTGGGCCAGAAAGCAGATCCCGGGTTTCACCACCCGGGACAGCCCCACATACATCTTGCGACCGTAGAGATTTTCCAGGTGCGCACCCGCCGGCCAGGACTCATCGAGCATGCAGCGCAGGGTGTCGACGGGGGACGAATAGGGCGCGCAGCGGTTGCGTAATTCCGCAATGTTGCGGGTGGCGCGTTCGAAATAGTCTTCGATCAGCAGCGGCTGGTTTTCCGCTTCATAAAACGCCATGCCGATGCGACCGATGCTCGGCGCATTGATATAGCCTTCGAAGCCTGGGGCGAGGATCTTGTCGCCGATCTGAATCGCCAGCGGCTTGGGCAACAAGCCTTTGACGCGGATGGCGAGGACTTCTTCGTTGGCCAGTTTTTTTATGCACGTCTCATCGAGACGCTCGACGTCAAGCATCATGTGTTAGGTCCATCTATCCAATAGTCAACAGAACCCGCGACCGCAGGTTCCTCCGGCGTCAGGCGATGACAGTAACGGCATCGCCCACATGCTCAATCCACGCTGTAGTGGACTGACAGCGTTCCCTTCTTCAGTGAAAGGGACGCGATCGTGACCGTGCCCAAATCCTTCAGGCTGCGTACATGGGTGCCGCCGCAGCCATAGGCGGGCAGATCACCGAAACCGATTTCCCGGGCGCCTTCACGCATCGATGTCAGGCGCGGCAGATCATTGGTGATCCACTGCTCGATGCGGTGCTGAATCATCTCGGCATCAACGTCTTTTGCCGACTCTGCCGGTTTGAATTGCACACGTCCTTCGCCCGGCCAGTGATGAGCCTTGATCGGCATCCAGCCCATGGCCTGGACGAAGTGGCCGATCAGGTGGCCGGCGGAATGCATGCGTGAGTTGAACTGGCGGCGTTGTTCGTCGACCCGAATCTGGGTCATGCCCGGTTTTACCGGATGGTCGACGAAATGAATGATCCGGTCCGGATCCTGAACAACCCGCAGGACCCGGCTTTCGCCGATCCAGCCGGTGTCAAAGGGCTGTCCACCGCCCTGGGGGTGAAACAACGTGGCGCGCAGCACCACGGCAAATTCGTTCTCGTGGGGCGTGCAATCCAGGACTTCCACATTGGCCTTGAGGTCATCACTATGGAAAAAGAGGCGAAGCGTCATATTCCATGCCCTTATTAACAATTCTATTTTTTATTATATGAAGCGTGGAATTGCGTGATAATCCGTTCAAACCTCAAAGGACTGTTGCGCTGTGAGCACAAATCTTCCACTACCGCTGCTTGGTGAAATGGCGATTTTCGTCAAGGTTGTCGAGACTGGCAGCTTCTCTGAGGCTGCTCGCCAGTTGGGCTCTTCACCTTCGGCGGTCAGCCGCAGCATTTCGCGCCTGGAAAAGGCGCTCGCCACTCGTTTGCTGCAGAGAACCACGCGCAAGTTGCGCTTGAGCGACGGTGGTGAAGAGGTGTTCAAGCGTTGCCAGGAAATGGTCAGCGCCGCCAAATCGGTGATGGAAATCAGCGGCCAGTTCACCCATGAAGCGGAAGGGCTGGTGCGCGTCAGTGTGCCGAAGGCGGTAGGGCGTTTCGTGATTCATCCGCATATGCCGGAATTTTTGCGCCGCTATCCCAAAGTGGATGTAGAGCTATTGCTTGAGGACCGCCAGGTGGATTTGATCGACGACAACGTTGACCTGGCGATTCGTATTACAGATCGGCCACCTGCCGGACTGGTCGGGCGGCAATTGCTCACCATCGATCATTTGCTCTGTGCGACGCCGCAATACCTGGCCGAACACGGCACACCGACCCATCCCCACGATTTGCTCAACCACAGCTGCATCTACCTGGGCGAAACCCCGAGCGATGCACGCTGGAAATTCAAGAAAGGCACCAAGGCTGTCACCGTTGGTGTGCGTGGACGGTATGCAGCCAATCACACCGGCGTGCGTTTGGGCGCGGTGTTGCAGCACATCGGGATTGGCAGCTTGCCGTACTTCACCGCGCGTTATGCGCTGGAGCAGGGGCTGATCGTGCAGGTGCTCCCGGACTGGACCTTTCTGGCGTCCTACCACGGCGGTGCCTGGTTGCTGCATTCGCCAACCCGTTATCTGCCACCGAAGTTACGGGTGCTGATCGACTATCTGGTGGAGTGCCTGGAGAAGGAGCCAACCCTGGGCAAGCCGGGTAAGCCGAGTGCGTTGGGAAGAGTCGCTGCGCAGTATGAGCTACCCGAGAGTGATGGGTTGCTTTGACAGACGCCTTCGCGGGCAAGTCGAACCGTCGCACCGCCGCTCCCACATTGAATCGGTGTTGGATATAAATTTTGCCATCAATGGAGATCCCCTGTGGGAGGGGCTTGCCCGCGAAGGGGCCCGATGAGCCACTGCATCACTCGAAGCAAGGCACAAAAAAGGCCCGCATGAATCACCATGCGGGCCTTTTGCATTTCTGACAGAGGATCAGTGCTTGCTGTCGTCTTTCGACATCGCCAGCAGCTGTTTTTCCTGGTTCCAGTCGAACGGTTCGTCGTTTTGTTCAGCTTCGAAACGACGTTCTTCCAGCGCCTGATACAAGTCGATTTCATCGTCGGGCATGTAATGCAGGCAGTCACCGGCGAAGTACCACAACAGGTCGCGTGGGACCAGGTGGGCGATTTGCGGGTAGCGGGTGATCACCTGGCACAGAATGTCCTGGCCCAGGTATTGGCTTTCGATCGGGTCGACCGGCAGCAACGCACGCAGTTCGTCGAAGCGCTCCAGGAACAAGGCATGGCTTTCTTCGGGAACCTGTTCGGCCTCACCTACGGCGACCAGGATGCTGCGCAGGTGGTCGAGCAAGACAAGATGATCGGCAACGACATTGGACACGAGATAAGTCCTCAAGAGCAAAACGGGCGCGGGAGTATAAAGCGCCCGCGTCCGTTTTTACAGGTAGAAGGCACAGGGTCAGCGGAATCAGCGGACCTTTCCTTCACCCAGTGTCAGTTCATCTTTATCGAAATCATCGACATCAATCACCTTGCGCCGCGCTGCTTCGGCGTCACGCAGGGTCTGCGCTTCCCCCGGCTGCAACACGCCAGCTTCAAGCGCTGCATCGATGACGTGTTCCCCGGCGACCGGTTTGACCTGGCCGCTTTTGAGCGCGACATGCAGCTTTTTGCGCAGCGGTTGCGCAGCACTCAGCAGGTTGCACGCCTGTTGCAGGGCGCCGACCGGGTCATCAGTGGATTGCGGCCGGTAGCAACCGCCGAGCAACTCTTCCAGGGTCGGATCGCCCTTGGCGCGGCCGATCACCGCCGCCACTTCGGCGCCGAGTTTGTCCGATGGCCCTTTGTGACGACGACCGAACGGAAACACGATCACCCGCAACAGGCAACCCAACACCTTGTTCGGGAAGTTGCTCAGCAGTTCATCCAGTGCTCGTTCCGACTGCCCCAGGCTTTCTTCCATGGCCCAGGTAAACAGCGGTGCCATGTGCTCCGGTGAATCGAGGTCGTGGTAACGCTTGAGTGCGGCGGAGGCGAGGTACATGTTGCTGAGCACATCCCCCAGACGTGCCGACAGACGTTCGCGTCGTTTCAATTCGCCGCCCAGCAGCATCATGCTCAGGTCGGCGAGCAGGGCGAACGCAGCAGCCTGGCGATTGAGGGCGCGGAAGTAACCCTGGCTGAGCTTGTCGCCTGGCGCGTGTTCGAAGTAGCCGAAACCAAGGTTCAGCACCAGCGTGCTGGCGGCGTTGCTCACGGCGAAACCGATGTGTTTGAGCAGCAGGCCATCAAATTCGGTGAGGGCCTGATCCTTGTCCTCACGACCGGCGAGAGCCATTTCCTTGAGTACGAAGGGATGGCAGCGAATCGCACCCTGGCCGAAGATCATCAAGTTGCGCGAGAGAATGTTCGCGCCTTCCACCGTGATGAAAATCGGCGCGCCGTTCCAGCTGCGACCGAGGTAGTTGTTCGGCCCCATGATGATTGCCTTGCCGCCATGAACATCCATGGCGTGGCTGATGCACTCGCGGCCGCGTTCGGTGAGGTGATATTTAAGAATCGCCGACAGCACCGATGGCTTCTCGCCCAAATCCACCGCATTGGCCGTGAGCATCCGCGCGGCGTCCATCATCCAGGCGTTGCCGCCGATACGGGCCATTGCTTCCTGGATACCTTCAAAGGCCGACAGGGGGACATTGAATTGTTCACGGACCTGCGCGTACTGGCCGGTCACCAGGCTGGTGAACTTGGCGGCGCCAGTGCCGACCGCTGGCAACGAAATCGAACGCCCGACCGACAGGCAGTTCATCAGCATCATCCAGCCTTTGCCGAGCATTTCCTGGCCGCCGATGAGGTACTCCAGCGGTACGAACACATCTTTGCCGGAGTTCGGGCCGTTCATGAATGACGCGCCCAGAGGCAGGTGGCGGCGCCCGATTTCGACACCGGCGATATCGGTCGGGATCAACGCCAGGCTGATCCCCAGGTCTTCCTCCTCACCCAGCAGGTGATCCGGGTCATAGGCCTTGAACGCGAGGCCGAGCAGGGTAGCGACCGGACCCAGTGTGATGTAACGCTTTTCCCAGTTCAGGCGCAGGCCCAGGGTTTCCTTGCCTTCCCATTCGCCTTTGCAGATCACTCCGGTGTCGGGCATCGAGCCGGCGTCAGAGCCGGCCAGTGGTCCGGTCAGTGCGAAACACGGGATTTCATCGCCGCGCGCCAGTCGTGGCAGGTAGTGGTTGCGTTGCTCGTCGGTGCCGTAATGCAACAGCAGTTCGGCCGGGCCGAGGGAGTTGGGGACCATCACGGTCGAGGCAAGGTCGCCGCTGCGGGTCGCGAGTTTCATCGCCACCTGGGAGTGGGCATAGGCGGAGAAACCTTTGCCGCCGAACTCCTTGGGAATGATCAGGGCGAAGAAGCCGTTGTCCTTGATGTAGGCCCAGGCTTCGGGAGGCAGGTCCATGTCTTGACCAATCTGCCAGTCGCTGACCATGGCGCAGAGTTCTTCGGTCGGGCCGTCGATAAAGGCCTGTTCCTCTTCGCTCAACTGCGCTTTTGGATAGGACAGCAGTTTGTTCCAGTCCGGGCGACCGCTGAACAGTTCGCCATCCCACCACACCGTGCCGGCATCGATCGCATCGCGTTCGGTTTGCGACATCGGCGGCAGGGTTTTCTGGAACCAGCTGAACATTGGCGCGCTGAAATATTTGCGGCGCAGGTCGGGCAACAACAAGGGCGCAGCGACAGCCGCGATCAATATCCACAGAACCAGCAGTAACCAGCCTGGTGCGCGGCTGAAAGCCCCCATCGCCACCACGTAAACGGCAACGACGCACAGGGCGGGCAGCGGGGCGATACGACGGTGGGCTAAATACGCAATCCCGACAACCAGAACCAGTATCCACAACAGCAGCATATTTAATCCTCCGTGAAACCAGGGCAAAAGCAACCTTCAGAGCTTAGACGGCATCCGTAAAACAGGGTGGTCAGAGCGATGTGATTGAAATCGTGGGAAACCTTCGATGAGTTTTGTAGGACCCGGTTGGCACCAGGCCGCGCAAATCGTTCGATGGGCGGGCGGCAAAGCGTCCATGTTTGGCCGAAACGTCGTTATCTCTGTGCTGAACGTGTCGCTAGACTCGTGGCTTCCCCAGGAGATTGTTCTCATGCACGAGTATCTGAGCCCCGGCCGCTTCATCGATAGTGACCACTCGTCGGTGGTGGAGTTCGCCGAAAAACATCGCGGCAACAGTCGCGATCCTCTAGAGCAGGCGATCAATCTCTATTACGCCGTGCGCGAAGCCGTGCGTTACAACCCTTATACCTTCAGTCGCGACCCGAATACCTTGCGCGGCAGTTATGCGCTGGCAGCGGGGGAGAGTTATTGCGTACCCAAAGCCACGCTGTTGGCAGGTGCCGCCCGGCATTGCGGGATTCCCGCGCGGATCGGCCTGGCGGATGTGCGCAATCATTTGTCGACGCCGCGGTTGCTCGAGTTGCTCAAGAGCGACGTGTTCGCCATGCACGGTTATACAGAGCTTCACCTGAACGACCGCTGGGTCAAAGCCACGCCAGCGTTCAACCAAGGCTTGTGCGAACTGTTCAATGTCGCACCACTGGAATTCGACGGAATCAACGACAGCGTTTTTCATCCGTTCAATCGCGACGGCGAGCTATTGATGGAATACCTGATTGACCACGGCCAGTTCACCGACGTGCCTGAAGCGTTCTTTTTCGAGCACCTGGAAAAGTGCTATCCGCATCTGTTCAGTGACCAATCGCCCGTGCTGCTGGGTGACATGCAGGGTGATTTGAGTCGCGCCTGATCCGGCGTATGCTGCCTGCGCATTCATCCATAAAGAGGCGGTCATGCTGAAGATCTGGGGTCGGAAAAACTCGTCGAATGTCAGAAAACCTTTGTGGGCCGCCGAGGAGCTTGGCCTGGCCTATGAAGCCATCGATGCCGGCGGCGCCTTTGGTGTAGTCGATACGCCGCAGTACCGCGCGATGAACCCCAATGGCCGCGTGCCGGTGATTGAAGACGAGGGTTTCGTACTGTGGGAATCCAACGCCATCGTGCGTTACCTGATGGCTCGCCACGCCAACGGCACGGCCTGGTATCCAGAGGATCTGCAGGCCCGGGCTTCTGCAGACAAGTGGATGGACTGGACCACTTCAAGTTTTGCCGGGCCGTTCCGCACAGTGTTCTGGGGCGTATTGCGTACCCCGGCAGACCAGCAGGACTGGCCCGCAATCAACGCCGCGATCAAGGAGTGCGATGGTCTGCTGTCCATGGCCGACCAGACGTTGGCAACCCAACCGTACCTGTCCGGCGATGAGATCGGCATGGGCGACATACCTCTGGGCAGTTTCATTTATGCCTGGTTCGAGATGCCGATCGAGCGCGCACCGCAGCCTCATCTGCAAGCCTGGTATGCACGCCTGAAACAGCGTCCGGCGTATCAGAAAGCGGTTATGACCGCGTTGACTTAATACTCACTATCGACACGCTTGACTGTACTTGTGTGGCGGTGACAAGCACCATTGCGCTCGTGCGCCGTGGTTGTAATAGTCGCCGCCCACCCTTATTTCTCCCTTTCTTCCCTTCTTGGTGCGTAAATCCGATATGAGTTCCGCTCTGTCCATCCGGCAGCTAACCAAAACCTACGGCAACGGTTTCCAGGCCTTGAGTGGTATCGATCTGGACGTCGCCGAAGGTGACTTTTTCGCTTTGCTCGGCCCCAACGGCGCCGGCAAATCCACGACCATCGGCATTCTCTCGACCCTGGTGAACAAGACCAGCGGGACGGTGAATGTTTTCGGTCATGACCTGGACAAGAATCCTGCGCAGCTCAAGCGCTGCATCGGCGTGGTGCCCCAGGAATTCAACTTCAACCAGTTCGAAAAAACCTTCGACATCGTGGTGACCCAGGCCGGTTATTACGGCATTCCGCCGAAAATCGCCAAGGAACGCGCCGAGCAGTACCTGACCCAACTGGGCCTGTGGGACAAGCGCGATACGCCGTCGCGTTCACTGTCCGGCGGCATGAAGCGTCGACTGATGATCGCCCGTGCGCTGGTTCACGAACCGCGCCTGCTGATCCTTGACGAACCGACGGCGGGTGTGGACATCGAACTGCGTCGCTCGATGTGGACGTTCCTCACCGAGCTGAACAAGAAAGGCATCACCATCATCCTTACCACCCACTATCTGGAAGAGGCTGAGCAGTTGTGCCGCAACATCGGCATCATCGATCACGGCACCATCGTCGAGAACACCAGCATGAAACAGTTGCTCGGCCAACTGCATGTGGAAACGTTCCTGCTCGACCTCAAAAACACCCTGCAAACCGCGCCGCAGTTGCTCGGTTACCCGACCAAGCTGCTCGACAGCCACACCCTTGAAGTTCAGGTCGACAAGGCCATGGGCATCACTGCGCTGTTCACTCAATTGGCGCAGCAGAACATCGAAGTGTTGAGCCTGCGTAACAAAACCAATCGCCTCGAGGAGTTGTTCGTGTCCCTGGTGGAGAAAAATCTGTCGAAGGTGGCGGTATGAGTTCCGAGCTGCAACCCAACCTCGTTGCCCTCAACACCATCGTTTACCGAGAGGTCAAACGCTTTACCCGGATCTGGCCGCAGACGCTGCTGCCGCCAGCCATCACCATGGTTCTGTACTTCGTGATCTTCGGCAATCTGATCGGCCGGCAGATCGGTGACATGGGTGGTTTCACCTACATGGAGTACATCGTGCCGGGGCTGATCATGATGTCGGTGATCACCAACTCCTACGGCAACGTGGTCTCGAGTTTCTTCGGCAGCAAGTTCCAGCGTTCCATCGAAGAATTAATGGTGTCGCCGGTGTCGCCGCATACGATTCTGATCGGCTACACCCTGGGCGGTGTGCTGCGCGGCTTGATGGTCGGGCTCATCGTGACGTTGCTGTCGCTGTTCTTCACCGAGTTGCAGGTGCATCACCTGGGCGTGACCATTCTGGTGGTGGTGCTGACGGCGACGATCTTCTCGCTGCTGGGCTTCATCAACGCTGTGTTTGCGCGCAACTTCGATGACATCTCGATCATCCCGACGTTTGTGCTGACACCGCTGACCTACCTGGGCGGGGTGTTCTACTCGATCTCCTTGCTGCCACCGTTCTGGCAGACCGTGTCGCTGGCCAACCCGGTGCTGCACATGGTCAACGCCTTCCGTTACGGCATTCTTGGCGTTTCGGACATCAGAATCAGCGTGGCGATCACCTTCATGCTGATTGCGACCGTTGTGCTGTACATCGGTTGCGCACGGCTGCTGGTCAGTGGGCGCGGGATGCGTACCTAAGGAAGACCGAGTCGCCTGCTTCGTCGGAACGCCGCCCGGACCAAGCCCGCTCCCACAGGGGCTCTAGTGTCTATGCGATTTGTGCCACGCCGCAGATCCCTGTGGGAGCGGGCTTGCTCGCGAAGGCGCCAGTCCAGACACCAAAAAACGGCCTCCCAAGCGGAGGCCGTTTTGCATTTATTGCATCCGTTTTTTCTGACGCCGCCGCCACTGCCTTCCGACCCACCAGCGCCAGTACATCATGGTCAGGCAATACGCGAGCGCGCCGAGCACCAGTCCCGTTACCACCGAGCCGAGCAAGAACGGCTGCCAAAGCGTCGAGAGTTCGCCGCTGATCCATTCCCAGGTCAGCTCGTCTGGCAAATGGCGGGTGGGAACGTCCATCAGCCAGGCACCGGTCTGGTAAGTGCAGAAGAACACCGCCGGCATGGTGATTGGATTGGTCAGCCAGACCAGGCTCACCGCAATCGGCATGTTGCCGCGCACCATGATGGCGAGAATGGCGGCGAGCAGCATCTGCAAGGGAATCGGCAGGAACGCCGCGAACAGGCCAACAGCCATGGCCCGTGCGACGGAATGGCGGTTGAGGTGCCAGAGGTTCGGGTCATGCAGCAGGGTGCCGAGAAAGCGTAAGGACTTGTGTTCCCTGATGCTGACCGGGTCTGGCATGTAACGTTTGAATAAGCGCCGGGGCATAAGGCTTCTCGGTCGGTTAAGGCGGCAAGTATGTCTGGATTCTATGAACCGCCCATTCAGACTTTGTGACAATTAATAACGATGGCGGTGCGATAGCCGGCTATGCCTAAGAGGTGACTCTCAAGGACGGGCGTATGCGCACAGGGATGATGGCGCTGGCGTTGGGTCTGTTGATCCTGCGTTTTTTACCGGTATTACCGCCGGTCTGGTTATTGATGTTGCTACCGGTCATCGGTTTGATGTTGCTGCCGTTTCGCAGCTATCCACTGGCTTTCTTCCTGTTCGGCTTCAGCTGGGCAGGCGCGAATGCACAGTGGGCGCTGGATGATCGATTGCCGACGAGCCTCGATGGCGAAACCCGGTGGGTCGAAGGCCGGGTGACGGGATTGCCGCAGAACAATGAGGCCGTCGTGCGTTTCGAGTTGGCGGACGCCCGGTCGCGACACGGCAAGGTGCCGCAACTGATGCGCCTGGCCTGGTATGACGGGCCGCCGGTCAACAGCGGCGAACATTGGCGACTGGCGGTCAAGTTGAAGCGTCCAGCAGGGCTGCTCAACCCCCATGCCTTCGACTACGACGCCTGGCTGTTGGCGCAACGCATTGGCGCTACCGGGACGGTCAAGGCTGGCGAACGGCTCAAGGAAACCCGATGGGCCTGGCGCGACGGCGTCCGTCAGCGCTTGCAGTCCGTGGATGCCCAAGGGCGAACGGGAGCGCTGACGGCGTTGGTGCTGGGGGATGGCGCCGGGCTGAGTCGCGAAGACTGGCAGGTGCTGCAAGACACCGGCACCGTCCATCTGTTGGTAATTTCCGGCCAACACATCGGGTTGTTGGCAGGGCTGGTGTATCTGTTGATCGCCGGGCTGGCCCGTTATGGCCTATGGCCGAAACGCTTGCCTTGGCTGCCGTGGGCCTGTGGACTCGCATTCGCGGCCGCTCTCGGTTATGGGCTGCTGGCCGGTTTCGAGGTGCCGGTGCGGCGGGCCTGCGTGATGATTGGCCTGGTGCTGTTGTGGCGCCTGCGATTTCGTCACCTCGGCGCCTGGTGGCCGCTGTTGCTGGCGCTCGACGGGGTGTTGCTGCTGGATCCGCTGGCGAGTCTGCAACCGGGTTTCTGGCTGTCGTTCGCAGCAGTGGCGGTGTTGATCTTCACCTTCGGGGGGCGGCTGGGCCCATGGCGTTGGTGGCAAACCTGGACCCGCGCCCAATGGCTGATCGCGATTGGCCTGTGTCCGTTGCTGCTGGTGCTCGGGTTGCCGATCAGTCTAAGCGGGCCGCTGGCCAATTTGCTCGCGGTGCCGTGGATCAGCCTGGTTGTGCTGCCCGTGGCCTTGCTGGGTACGTTGTTTTTACCCCTTCCTTATGTGGGCGAGGGGTTGCTGTGGCTGGCAGGAGGTCTGATCGACCTCTTGTTCAAGGGCTTGACGCTGATGGCCGGGTACTTGCCCGCGTGGGTGCCGATGGCCATCCCATTGTGGATTTGGGCTGTAGGCACACTCGGCGCGCTTCTACTATTAATGCCTCGGGGTGTGCCGTTTCGCGCGTTGGGTTGGCCGATGCTGCTGTTGCTGGTTTTTCCGCCCCGGCAAGTCTTGCCTGAAGGCATTGCCGAAGTCTGGCAGCTGGATGTCGGCCAGGGTTTGGCGATCCTCGTTCGCACCCGTCATCACACACTGTTGTATGACACCGGGCCACGATTCGGCGATTTCGACCTGGGCGAGCGGGTGGTGCTGCCGGCATTACGCAAGCTGGGCGTGGAGGGGCTCGATGTGATGCTGATCAGCCATGCCGACGCCGATCATGCAGGCGGGGCCGGGGCCGTGGCCGATGGTCTGCCGGTAAAACGGGTGGTCAGTGGCGATCCCCAGGCGCTGCCGACGGAGTTACAGGCGCAGGGCTGCGAGAGCGGCAAGCAATGGGTCTGGGATGATGTCAGGTTCCAGCTCTGGCAATGGCCTTCGGCCAGCGAGAGCAATCAAAAATCCTGTGTCCTTCAAATTGAAGCCAACGGTGAGCGTCTGTTATTGACCGGTGATATAGACGCGGCAGCCGAGCGGGCACTGCTCGACAGTCCACTGGCCGTCACCACTGATTGGTTGCAGGCGCCGCACCACGGCAGTCGCAGTTCGTCTTCAATGGCGCTGCTTACCGCGCTGCAACCCAAAGCAGTGCTGATCTCCCGCGGTCACGGCAATTCATTCGGTCATCCCCATCCTACGGTCGTCGCGCGCTATCAAAAACGCGGCCTGTCGGTTTATGACAGCGCCGAGCAGGGCGCCATCCGTCTGCAACTGGGACGTTTCAAACCGCCGTGGACGATGCGTCAAGAACGGCGCTTCTGGCGCTCTGCGCACTGAACCGGGGTTGTTAAACCCCGAGCGGATGCGACATCACGGTCTTCGGTGCGCTCACCCCCTATGTTAGAGTGGCGCACTTTTTCGAGGGGGCTGTCACTGTGTGGGAATTAGTCAAATCCGGCGGCTGGATGATGCTGCCGATCATTTTGAGTTCCATCGCGGCCATGGCAATCGTCGCCGAGCGTCTCTGGACCCTGCGAGCCAGCCGTGTAACCCCGGAGCATTTGCTCGGGCAAGTCTGGGTGTGGATCAAGGACAAGCAACTCAATAAAGAAAAACTCAAGGAATTGCGCGCCAACTCGCCGTTGGGCGAAATCCTCGCCGCTGGCCTGGCGAACTCCAAGCATGGTCGCGAGATCATGAAAGAGTGCATCGAAGAGGCTGCCGCACGGGTCATCCACGAGCTTGAACGCTACATCAATGCGTTGGGCACCATCGCTGCCATGGCTCCGTTGCTGGGTCTGCTGGGGACGGTGCTGGGCATGATCGACATTTTCAGCGCGTTCATGGGCACAGGCATGGGTACCAATGCTGCGGTGCTGGCAGGCGGTATTTCCAAAGCGCTGATCACCACGGCCGCGGGCCTGATGGTCGGTATCCCGGCCGTATTCTTCCATCGATTCCTGCAACGCCGGATCGATGAGCTGGTGGTGGGCATGGAGCAGGAAGCGATCAAACTGGTCGAGGTAGTACAGGGTGACCGTGATGTTGACCTGAATGGGGGCAAAGCGTGAAATTCCGCCGCAAACCGCGGGAAACGGTAGACATCAACCTCGCGTCGCTGATCGACGTGGTGTTTATCCTGCTGCTGTTTTTCGTCGTGACCACCACCTTTACCCGAGAAACCCAGTTGCGCGTGGATCTGCCGGAGGCGGTCAGCGGTTCGCCGGCCGAAGACCAGCAGGTCAAACACCTGGACGTTGCCATCAGTGCCGAAGGCGCCATCTCGGTGAATAATCAGGTCTTGCCCAAGAACGACCTGGCGACCCTGATGGACGCACTGCAAAAAGAATCCAGTGGCGACACCAACTTGCCGCTGTCCATCAGCGCCGACGGCAAGGCCCAGCATCAGTCCGTCATCACAGCTATGGACGCCGCCGGTAAACTCGGTTTCAGCCACCTGCGCATGACCACAGTCGAGGCGGCGCCGCCCGCGCCCTGATGGCCATGTCCGATCGCTTGCTCGCCGCGTGGTACCAGGGTCATCCGGCCCTGAAGCTGTTGCAGCCGCTGGAGTGGCTGTATCGGCGCGTGGTCATGAACAAGCGCAAGCGTTTTCTGGCGGGAGAGGGCGATATCTATCAACCGCCCGTGCCGCTGATCGTCGTGGGTAACATAACCGTCGGCGGCACCGGCAAGACGCCGCTGATTCTGTGGATGATCCAGCACTGCCAGCGCAGCGGTTTGCGGGTCGGGGTGGTCAGTCGGGGTTATGGCGCCAAGCCGCCGCAATTGCCGTGGCGAGTCGAGGCGGATCAAAGCGCCGATATCGCTGGTGACGAACCGCTGTTGATCGTCCAGCGCACGGGGGTTCCGTTGATGATCGACCCGGACCGCAGCAGCGCCGTCAAAGCGCTGCTGGCGAGTGAGCCATTGGACCTGATCCTGTCCGACGACGGCATGCAGCATTACCGTCTGGCCCGCGACCTTGAACTGGTGCTGATCGACGCCGCCCGCGGCCTGGGCAACCAGCGTTGCCTGCCCGCCGGGCCGTTGCGTGAGCCGGCCGAGCGTCTGCAAAGTGTCGACGCGGTGCTCTACAACGGTGCCGCTGCCGATCGCGACGGGGGGTTCGCCTTCCAGCTTCAACCCACCGAATTGATCAATCTGCGCAGTGGCGAGCGACGTCCCTCGACCACTTCCCCGCTGGGCAGGCGCTGCACGCGGTGGCCGGGATCGGCAATCCGCAGCGTTTCTTCACAACCCTCGAAACGCTACACTGGCAACCGGTGCCGCATGCGTTTGCCGACCACGCCGAATACAGCGTGCAGGCCTTGAATTTCACACCGTCATTGCCGTTGGTGATGACCGAAAAGGACGCGGTGAAGTGCCGTGCCTTCGCCGCCGCCGATTGGTGGTACCTGGCGGTCGATGCTGCGCCATCGCCGGCCTTCGTGGCCTGGTTCGATACGCAGCTGATGCGCCTGTTGCCGGCTCGTCTTTTGCCTTAAATCCGTTTTTATCCAGGGAATGCTCATGGACACCAAATTGCTCGATATCCTCGCTTGCCCGGTCTGCAAAGGCCCGCTCAAGCTCAGTGCCGACAAAACCGAGCTGATCAGCAAGGGCGCAGGCCTGGCTTACCCGATTCGCGACGGCATCCCGGTGATGCTCGAAACCGAAGCCCGCACCCTGACCACCGACGAGCGTCTGGATAAATGACCACAGCCTTTACCGTTGTCATTCCATCGCGCTACGCCTCCACTCGCTTGCCGGGCAAGCCGCTGTTGCTGATCGCCGGCAAGCCGATGATCCAGCACGTCTGGGAACAGGCGAGCAAAAGCAGTGCGCAGCGCGTGGTGGTGGCCACTGACGATGCGCGCATCGTCGAGGCCTGCAAAGGGTTTGGCGCTGAAGTGGTGCTGACCCGCGAAGATCACAATTCCGGCACCGACCGCTTGGCTGAAGTCGCCGCGAAACTGGGTCTGGCGCCCGACGCCATTGTGGTCAACGTCCAGGGTGACGAACCGCTGATCCCGCCGAGTGTGATCGATCAGGTGGCCGCCAACCTGGCCGCCCACACCGAAGCGCGCATGGCCACGCTGGCCGAGCCGATCGAAGACGTGGAAACCCTGTTCAATCCCAACGTGGTCAAGGTGGTCAGCGACCTTAATGGCCTGGCGCTGACCTTCAGTCGTGCCACGTTGCCGTGGGCCCGGGACGCGTTCGCCAAAAGCCGCGAGCAATTGCCGGAAGGCGTGCCCTATCGCCGCCACATCGGCATCTATGCCTACCGCGCCGGTTTCCTGCATGACTTCGTCAGCTGGGGCCCGTGCTGGCTGGAAAATACCGAATCCCTGGAACAGCTGCGTGCCCTGTGGCATGGCGTGCGGATTCACGTCGCCGACGCGCTGATCGCACCGCCGACCGGCGTCGATACCGTCGAAGACCTTGAGCGCGTTCGTCGCCTGCTGGAGGCCTGATGCGGGTTTTGTTTGTCTGCCTGGGCAACATCTGCCGTTCCCCCACGGCTGAAGGCGTGCTGCGGCATAAACTGCGCGAAGCGGGGCTGGCCGATCAAATCGAAGTCGCCTCCGCGGGTACCGGCGACTGGCACGTCGGCAAGGCCCCGGACAAGCGCAGCCAGGCGGCAGCCAGGCTGCGCGGTTATGACCTGTCCGCCCAGCGCGCCCAGCAAGTGTCCCGCGCCGATTTCGCCACCTACGACCTGATTCTGGCGATGGACCACAGCAACCTGCGCAACCTCGAGGCCATGCAACCGGCCAAGGGCAAAGCCGAGCTGGACCTGTTTTTGCGTCGCTACCAGTCGGAAATCGATGAAGTGCCGGATCCGTACTACGACGGTGACCAAGGTTTTGAACAGGTGCTGGACCTGATCGAGCGCGCCAGTGATTTGCTGGTGATCGAATTGAAGGGACGGCTATGAGTTTGCTGGTCCAACCCCGGGTTTCGCTCAAGCCGTTCAACACCTTCGGCGTCGATGTTCAGGCCCGGCTGTTTGCCGAGGCTCATAACGATGCCGACGTGCGTGAAGCCCTGGCTTATGCGGTGGAGCATGACGTGCCGTTGCTGGTGATTGGTGGTGGCAGCAACCTGCTGCTGACGGCCGATATCCAGTCGCTGGTGCTGCGCATGGCCACCCGCGGGATTCGCATCCTGAGCGATGACGGCAGCAAGGTCGTGATTGAAGCCGAGGCCGGCGAGCCTTGGCACCCGTTCGTGCAGCACACCCTGGCGCAGGGGTTGTCGGGGCTGGAGAACCTCAGCCTGATTCCCGGCACCGTCGGCGCGGCACCGATGCAGAACATCGGCGCCTATGGCGTGGAGATCAAGGACGTGTTCGCCGGCCTGACCGCGCTGGATCGCCAGACCGGCGACTTGCGGGACTTCACCCTGCAAGAATGCAACTTCGCCTACCGCGACAGCCTGTTCAAACAGGAACCCGGGCGCTGGTTGATCCTGCGGGTTCGTTTCATCCTGGACCGCGCCGCGCACCTGCATCTGGAGTACGGCCCGGTGCGTCAGCGCCTGACCGAACAAGGTATCGATCATCCGACCGCCACCGATGTCAGCCAGGCGATTTGCAGCATCCGCAATGAAAAGCTTCCGGACCCGGCCGTGCTCGGCAATGCTGGCAGCTTCTTCAAGAATCCGTTGGTGCCGGCGGCGCTTGTTGCGCAACTCAAAGGTGAATACCCGGATCTGGTGGCCTACGCGCAACCCGACGGGCAGATGAAACTGGCGGCGGGCTGGCTGATCGAGCGGGCTGGCTGGAAAGGTTTTCGTGACGCCGATGCCGGCGTGCACAAATTGCAGGCATTGGTGCTGGTCAACTACGGCAACGCGACGGGCCTGCAATTGCTGAACCTGGCGCAACGCATTCAGAAAGACATTTCAGAACGTTTTCATGTCGATCTGGAAATGGAGCCCAATCGGTATTGAGGCTACGCTTTCAAGACTGATCTCAAAGCCCTGCACACGTTTAACGGTGCAGGGCTTTTTTGTTAATGCTGGGTTAACTTAGCCACCTAACGATGCAAACGTTTGCTCCACCAAAGGCCCGATGCAGACGCTACCGTCCGCATAAGAGAGCCCATTTAGCCTGAGCCGATCTGCGTGATGCCAACCGCCAACCTTTGGCGGCAGATTGCTCGACCCCATAACCGATAACTATGCGGGCGTGCCCATGATTACCCTGAAGCTCAATGGTCAAGACCATCAACTCGACGTCACCGAGGACATGCCGCTGCTCTGGGCAATCCGCGACGTGGCCGGTTACAACGGCACCAAATTCGGCTGCGGCATGGGCCTGTGCGGCGCGTGCACCATTCATATCGACGGCGCCCCGGCGCGCAGTTGCATCACGCCGATCGGTTCGGTGGTCGGCCAGAACGTCACTACAATCGAAAACCTGCACGCCGATCCGGTCGGGCAAGTCGTCCAGCAAGCCTGGCTCGACACCGCCGTGGCTCAATGCGGTTTCTGCCAGGGCGGGCAAATCATGTCCGCCACGGCGCTGCTCAAGACCCACCCGAACCCCAGCGACGAACAGATCGAAGAGGCGATGGTCGGCAACATTTGCCGCTGCGGCACGTACAACCGCATCAAGACTGCCATCCGCCAGGCATCCACTCACCTGAAGGAGGCCAAGGCATGAGCCAGTTACCGAATGATTTCGCGCTGAGCAACCTCAGTCGCCGTGGTTTCCTCAAAGGCGTTGGCGCCACCAGTGCCTTGGTTTTGGTGGCGAGCTGGGGCTGGCAAGAGGCTTTCGCTGCGGAGAAAGAAAAGAAATTCGGCGCCGATGGCATGCCCAACGGCTGGATCGATGATCCCAAGGTGTACGTCAGCATCGCCGCTGACGGCAGGGTGACCGTGGTCTGCAACCGCTCGGAAATGGGCCAGGGTGTGCGCACCAGCCTGACGATGGTGGTGGCCGATGAACTGGAAGCCGACTGGGCGATGATGAAGGTGCAACAGGCGCCGGGCGACGAAGTGCGCTTCGGCAACCAGGACACCGATGGCTCGCGCAGCATGCGCCACTGGTACGAGCCGATGCGTCGCTGCGGTGCTGCCGCGCGGACCATGCTTGAACAAGCCGCTGCCGAACAGTGGAAAGTGCCGGTCGGCGAATGCCATGCGCAACTGCATAAAGTCATCCATAAGCCGACCGGCCGTGAATTGGGTTACGGCGCCTTGGCCGCCGCAGCCGGTGCGTTGGCAGTGCCGGCGCGTGACAGCCTGCGACTCAAGCAACCGTCGGAATTCCGCTACATCGGCAAGGAAGGCGCCAAGGCCATCGACGGTGTCGACATCGTCAACGGTCGCGCCATTTACGGTGCAGACGTGCATTTCGACGGCATGCTCTACGCCACCATTGCGCGCCCTGCGGTGTACGGCGGCAAGGTCAAGTCCGTCGACTCCAGCGCCGCGATGAAAGTCCCGGGCGTGATCAAGGTCATTCAGATCGAAAATCGGCCACTGCCGCTGGAGTTTCAACCGCTGGGCGGCGTGGCCGTGGTCGCCAGTAATACCTGGGCGGCGATCAAGGGCCGCGAAGCGCTGAAAATCGAGTGGGACGATGGCCCCAACGCCAGTTACGACTCGATCGCCTACCGCAAGGAAATTGAGGCTGCCTCGCTCAAACCCGGCAAAGTGGTGCGCAATACCGGCAATATCGACGAAGCCATGAGCAGTGCCGACAACACCGTCGAGGCCTCCTATTACCTGCCGCATCTCACGCAAGCACCCATGGAGCCGATGGTCGCCATCGCCCGCTTCAAGGACGGTGTGTGCGAAGCCTGGGCCCCAAGCCAGGCCCCCCAAGTCACTCGCGAACGTATTGGCGAGCGCCTCGGCATTCCGTTCGATAACGTCACCTTCAACGTCACCTTGCTGGGCGGCGGTTTCGGGCGTAAATCCAAACCGGACTTCATCATCGAAGCAGCCATCCTCGCCAAGGAGTTCCCCGGCAAGGCCGTGCGGGTGCAATGGACCCGTGAAGACGACATCCACTGCTCCTATTTCCACACGGTATCCGCCGAGTACCTGAAAGCCAGCCTGAACAAGGACGGCCTGCCGTCCGGCTGGTTGCACCGCACCGTGGCGCCGAGCATCACCGCGTTGTTCGCGCCGGGCATGAACCACGAGGCGGCCTTCGAGCTGGGCATGGGTTTCACCAACATGGCTTACGCGATCCCCAACGTGCGCCTGGAAAACCCGGAAGCGGCGATTCACACACGCGTCGGCTGGTATCGTTCGGTGTCGAACATTCCTCACGGTTTTGCGATCCAAAGCTTTGTCGATGAGCTGGCGCACAAGGCCGGCCAGGATCCGCTCAAGTACCAGATCAAATTGCTTGGTCCGGACCGGCAGATCGATCCGCGCACCTTGAGTGAAGAGTGGAACTACGGCGAATCCCCCGAGCGTTATCCGATCGACACCGCGCGGATGCGCACGGTACTGGAAACCGCTGCCAAGGCCGCCGGTTGGGGCCGTGAGTTACCCAAGGGCCGAGGCCTGGGCCTGGCGGTGCATTACAGCTTCGTGACTTATGTGGCGGCGGTGATCGAGGTCGAAGTCAAAGACGACGGCACGCTGATCGTGCACAAGGCTGACATCGCGGTGGATTGCGGACCGCAGATCAACCCCGAGCGGATTCGCTCGCAGTTCGAAGGCGCCTGCGTCATGGGCCTGGGCAACGCAGTGCTGGGGGAAATCAGCTTCAAGGACGGCAAGGTCCAGCAGGACAACTTCCACATGTACGAAGTGGCGCGCATGTCCCTGGCGCCGAAGGAAGTTGCGGTGCATCTGGTCACACCACCAGGCAATGTGCCATTGGGCGGGGTCGGTGAACCCGGCGTGCCGCCGATTGCGCCGGCGCTGTGCAATGCAATCTTTGCCGCCACCGGCAAACGCATCCGCAACCTGCCGGTTCGCTATCAGCTGCAAGGTTGGCAGAAGGCGCAAGCCTGATGGACAGCGTCGATCTGAATGTCCTGCGCAGCGTGCTCCAATGGCGCCGCGCCGGTCAGCGGGTGGTGTTGTACAGCGTGGTCCAGACCTGGGGCACCGCGCCGCGGGCACCTGGCGCCATGCTGGCCTTGCGTGAAGATGGCGTGGTGATTGGTTCGGTGTCCGGTGGTTGTGTCGAAGACGATTTGATTGCCCGCCTGCACGACGGTCGTATTCCTGCCGATGGGCCGCCGGTGCGGTTGATCACTTACGGCGTCACCCGTGAGGAGGCGGCACGCTTCGGTTTGCCGTGCGGCGGCACCTTGCGCCTGACCGAGGAGCGGGTCGGCGATCCGGCTTGGGTTGCCGAGTTGCTGGCGCGCTGCGAGGCGCATGAAATCGTGGCTCGCTCGCTCAGTGTCGAGACGGGTGAAGTCACGCTGCAACCGGCTGACAAGACTGATGTGCTGACGTTCGATGGCAAGACGTTGCGCGCTATTTACGGTCCGCGTTGGCGGCTGTTGCTGATCGGTGCGGGGCAGTTGTCCCGGTATGTCGCCGAGATGGCGCGGCTGCTGGATTTCGAAGTGCTGATCTGCGATCCGCGTACCGAGTTCGTTTACGGCTGGGAAGAGCAGCACGGGCGATTTGTCTCCGGCATGCCCGATGACGCGGTGCTCAGCATCCAGACTGACGAGCGTACGGCCATTGTCGCACTGACCCACGATCCTCGACTCGATGACATGGCGCTGCTCACGGCTTTGGACTCCAAAGCGTTTTATGTCGGCGCGCTGGGCTCCCGGGTCAACAGCTTGAAGCGCCGGGACAATCTGGCTCAGCTAGGCTTGTCACAAGAGGCTATCGCTCGGCTGCACGGCCCGATCGGTTTGCACATAGGCAGCCACACACCGGCGGAAATCGCCTTGTCGCTGCTGGCCGAAATTGTCGCGATCAAGAACGGTGTCGAGCTCAAGCAGAAGAAGCTGTTGCAGGAGGTGGTATGAGCGAACCCATCGGCGTCGTTGTGCTGGCAGCAGGGCAGGGCCGTCGGTTTCGACAGGAGGCCGGTGTTGAGCGGGACAAGCTGGTAGCGGATTGCACGGGGCGCGACGGCGCTGTGCATTCGGTGATCGAGCAAGTGCTGGTGAATTTGCCGGCGTCCCTTGAGAAACGCGTCCTGGTAACAACTGTGGACCGACCGCAAGTGATCCGCATGGCCAAGGCTTATGGATGCGAAATTGTGCTGATTGAATCGACCGGCATGGGCGACAGCATCGCGGCCGGGGTAGCGGCCTGTCCGCAGCTCGGTGGCTGGCTGATTGTGCTGGGGGATATGCCGTTCATCCTTCCATCGAGTATTGAGCGCGTGGTGGCGGCGATTGCAGATGACGCCGTCAGTGTTCCGGTGCATCAAGACGAGTATGGGCATCCGGTGGGATTTGGGCGCAGCTTTGGTGCCGCGTTGATGGCGTTGTCCGGTGATCGAGGCGCCAAGGCGTTGTTTGCGCAGGCCCGGGTGGTCGAGGTGGCCGTGGACGATCCCGGGGTGTTGTGGGATGTGGATGTGCCAGAGAAGTTGACCTACCCGCAATGATCGTAATGATCGTTCCCACGCTCTGCGTGGGAATGTAGCCCGGGACGCTCCGCGTCCCTCTCGAGTGCTGGAACGCGGAGCGTCCCTAGAGGCATTCCCACGCAGAGCGTGGGAACGATCAGAACGATCAGAAGACATAAAAAAGCCCCACCTGGATCACCAGGCGGGGCTTTTTATTAGCCGATGGAATCAGACGAGAGGTTTAGGCTCGTGTTCTTTTTCCAGGGCTTGTTCGTGTTGCTCTACCGCTTCCTGAACGGAGCGCGGTGCTTCGTCGATCGCGGATTCCACGGGTTCGGCAGCAGCGACTTCAGCAGTCGGGGCAGGTGCTGCCTCGACGACTTCAGCGACAACCGGTGCTGTTTCGACAGCAGCCGGAGCAGCAGCGGCAGCCAGTTCGGCTTCCTTCTGCAGACGCTCCTCTTCACGCTTGCGGCGACGCACTTCACGTGGGTCGTTCGGCGCACGGCCACTTGGCGTCAGGGCGCTGACAGGGGCAGCTTCGACTTGCGGTGCGGCCACTTCGGCAACAACCGGCGTTTCAACCACCGGAGCAGGTTCGGCAGCAGCAACCACTGGCTCGGACACCATGGCCTCGGCTTCTGGCGCTTCGGCAGCGGCTGGCTCGGCAACCCAGTTGAACGCGGTTTGCTCTTCGCGAACTTCACGGACAGCTTCGGTCACTGTTTCGCTGGCTGTTTCGGCAACCGGTTCTGCGGCAACAAATGGCTCAGCGGCAGCTTCAAATACAGGCTGTGCTTCACGAATCGGTGCCACTTCGATTTCCGGAGCGGCGGTGGCTTCGACCGGAGTCGTTGCTTCAACCACTGGCGCTTCCACTGGAGCAGTTTCCAGGGTGGCGGCAGTCGCGCGTTCGGCTTGCTCGTTAGCCTGTGCTTCGGCTGGAGCGCTGATCACGGTGCTGGCAACGGCTGCGGTAACAGCCAGGCCGGCGGCCAGATCGGCAGCGCTTGGCGCTTCGCTGGTTGCAGCCGCTTCGTTACCTTCGGCGGACTCGGATTCTTCCGAACCTTCGATCACATTACCGTTGGCATCGCGCTGACGCTCACGACGGTTGCTGCGACGACGCTGGCCACGGGAGCGGCGGCGTGGACGATCGCCTTCGGCGCCATCCTGACCGTCTTCCTGCAGTTGCTCTTCGTTGGTAACCAGCTCTTCTTCAGCTACTGCGGCAGCGGCTTGTTCGGCACGTGGCTGACGTTCCTCACGCGGTGGGCGTGGAGCGCGTTCTTCACGTGGCTGGCGAGCTGGACGCTCTTCAGCGGTAGCAGCGGCGGCCGGAGCGGCATCCAGTGGCTCGCGCAGTTCACGAACCGGACGCTCTTCACGATCGCCACGTGGCTTGCGATCTTCGCGAGGAGCGCGCGGTGCACGTTCTTCACGCGGGGCGCGTGGTGCGCGCTCTTCACGTGGAGCGCGTTCTTCGCGGGCGACTGCTACTGCTGGCGTTTCTTCGCGGGCTTCGCGTGGCTCACGTGGTGCGCGCTCTTCACGCGGTGCACGTTCCTCGCGAGGCTTGCGTTCTTCATCGCGGCGACCATTACGGTTGCGGCTCTGCTGACGACCGTTGCGACGCTCTTCGTTGCGGGCCGGACGCTCGGTGGTCGCCGGTTTTTCAACCACAACCGGAGCAGCAGGCTCTTCCTTGGTCGCGAACAGGCTGACCAGCGATTTCACCAGGCCTTTGAACAGGCTTGGCTCTGGCGCGGCGGCCGGTGCGGCAACTGGGGCGGCAGCGACGACTTCGGTCGGAACCGGAGCGTTGGCGCGGACCGGAGCCGTCTTGACCGCGGCTTCCTGGCGAACCAGGGTACGGGTCGCAGCGGCTGGCTGGACTTCTTCGACTTCGGCAGCGGCAGCAGCGATTTCGTAGCTGGACTGGCCGACCGCGGCTTCCGGGCTGTCATCGCGCAGACGCTGCACTTCGAAGTGCGGCGTTTCGAGGTGATCGTTCGGCAGAATGACGATGCGGGCGCGGGTGCGCAGTTCGATCTTGGTGATCGAGTTGCGTTTCTCGTTGAGCAGGAACGCGGCGACCGGGATCGGCACCTGGGCGCGAACTTCGGCGGTGCGGTCTTTCAGGGCTTCTTCTTCGATCAGGCGCAGGATCGCCAGCGACAGCGATTCAACATCACGGATGATGCCGGTGCCGTTGCAACGCGGGCAAACGATGCCGCTGCTTTCGCCCAGGGATGGACGCAGGCGCTGACGGGACATTTCCAGCAGGCCGAAGCGCGAGATGCGACCGACTTGCACGCGAGCGCGGTCGGCTTCCAGGCATTCGCGGACTTTTTCTTCCACGGCGCGCTGGTTCTTGGCAGGGGTCATGTCGATGAAGTCGATGACGATCAGGCCGCCGATGTCGCGCAAGCGCAACTGACGGGCGATTTCTTCGGCGGCTTCAAGGTTGGTCTGCAGAGCGGTTTCTTCGATGTCGCTGCCTTTGGTGGCGCGCGCCGAGTTGATGTCGATGGACACCAGGGCTTCGGTCGGATCGATAACGATGGAACCACCGGAAGGCAGTTCAACGACGCGCTGGAAAGCGGTCTCGATCTGGCTTTCGATCTGGAAACGGTTGAACAGCGGAACGCTGTCTTCGTACAGCTTGATCTTGCTGGCGTACTGCGGCATCACCTGGCGAATGAAGGTCAGGGCTTCGTCCTGTGCTTCAACGCTGTCGATCAGCACTTCGCCAATGTCCTGGCGCAGGTAATCGCGGATGGCGCGGATGATCACGTTGCTTTCCTGGTAGATCAGGAACGGCGCGGAGCGATCCAGCGAGGCTTCTTTAATGGCGGTCCACAGTTGCAGCAGGTAGTCGAGGTCCCACTGCATTTCTTCGCTGCTGCGGCCCAGGCCGGCAGTGCGAACGATCAGGCCCATGTCGGCTGGGGCAACCAGGCCGTTCAGGGCTTCACGCAGTTCGTTGCGCTCTTCACCTTCGATGCGACGGGAAATACCGCCAGCACGCGGGTTGTTCGGCATCAGAACCAGGTAACGACCGGCCAGGCTGATGAAAGTGGTCAGGGCTGCGCCCTTGTTGCCACGTTCTTCTTTTTCGACCTGAACGATGACTTCCTGGCCTTCGCTCAGGACGTCCTTGATGTTGACGCGGCCTTCGGGGGCTTTCTTGAAGTATTCGCGGGAGATTTCTTTGAGGGGCAGGAAGCCGTGGCGCTCAGAGCCGAAATCGACAAAGGCAGCCTCCAGGCTTGGTTCGATGCGAGTAATCCGGCCTTTATAGATGTTGGCCTTTTTCTGCTCGCGTGCACCGGATTCGATGTCCAGGTCGTAGAGGCGTTGGCCATCTACCAGTGCAACGCGCAACTCTTCGGGTTGAGTTGCGTTAATCAGCATTCTTTTCATGTAGTACCGTCGGTTTCCGGGCTGCCGGAAACGGCGTTCGGCACACACGACTTCTCATGGTCGGTGTCAGGTGCGTCAGGAGTGGTTGGACACTCCAGTGTCTAGCGAACCCCGACCAATTGGGCCGGCATCGCGACGTACGCGTCCTGCTTGCTGTGGCTACTTAAGCACTCAGTCAGGAGGAGGAATCAACCAGCGGCTGTGGACGAGATGAAGCGTCTTGATAAAGCCTATTGCTACACAGTCCAGCGGTTGTGCATCTCCACCCTACACGTATCCCTGATAATTCGGGTGCTGCCGCGCGCAGAATCCGCAGCGGGTTGGCATTTACCGTGAGCTCCGAAAGGGGAGGTCACGCATCATGGCTAATTTAGGCGTTGTTTCCGCAGCGTTCGCTCGGGTTTGTTCGTAGCTGACTGCACTTTGTGAACTGGCCATGAATATTTGCTCGCAAGGCGAGTGAAAACTCTGCTTTGCGGCATGCTTCAGGCCTCATGTCACCTGCGCTCGTTACAACTGCAAACTCTACCGTTTCGTAGCGAAAGCCTCGTAGGACGGCCTCTCGTCCTCGTGAATTGCGTTGGTCAGGGCCGGTTTTTGACCGTTAGTCCGCTGTCCAGGCCACTTTTGGCGGCGTTCGCGACTATAGCAGCAATGATTAAGTGCTTCAATTCCATAAAAAATTGTTATCATCCGCGCCATGACGACTACAGCCCCTTCGACCCCAGCCGTACAACTGCTGGAGGTCTCGCCGGAATATGCCGGCCAACGTATTGACAACTTCCTTCTCGCTCGGCTCAAAGGCGTGCCCAAGACCTTGATTTACCGCATTTTGCGCAAAGGCGAAGTGCGAGTGAACAAAGGTCGGATCAAGCCCGAATACAAGCTGCAGGCGGGCGATATCGTGCGCGTGCCGCCGGTTCGCGTGCCTGAGCGCGACGAACCGGTACCGCTGGCACAAGGCCTGCTACAGCGCCTCGAAGCCTCGATTGTGTTCGAGGACAAGGCGTTGATCGTGATCAACAAGCCTTGCGGCATTGCGGTCCACGGTGGCAGCGGACTGACTTACGGGGTGATCGAAGCCTTTCGTCAGTTGCGTCCCGATTGCAAGGAGCTCGAACTGGTTCACCGTCTCGATCGTGATACCTCCGGCCTGCTGATGATCGCCAAGAAACGCAGCATGCTGCGTCACTTGCACACGGCATTGCGCGGCGATGGCGTCGACAAGCGCTACATGGCGCTGGTTCGCGGCAACTGGGCAGCCTCGATCAAGCAAGTCCGGGCGTCGCTGGGCAAGAGCAATTTGCGCTCCGGCGAGCGTATGGTCGAAGTCGACGAGGAGGAGGGCAAGGAGTCCGTGACCGTGTTCAAGGTCCTGCGTCGTTTTGGCGACTTTGCCACCCTGATCGAAGCCAGGCCAATCACTGGCCGGACTCACCAGATCCGCGTTCACACCTTGCACGCCGGGCATTGCATTGCCGGTGACACCAAGTACGGCGATGAAGGCTTCAGCAAAGAGATTCGTGACCTGGGCGGCAAGCGCCTGTTCCTGCACGCCTACCTGCTGACCGTGCCGCTGCCGGATGGCGGTGAGCTGAAGTTGCAGGCGCCCGTCGACGAGATGTGGGCCAAAACCGTGGAGCGCCTGAGTGCACCCATCTGACTACAAACTGCTGATTTTCGATTGGGACGGCACGCTCGCCGACTCCATTGGTCGGATTGTTGAATCGATGCATGCCGCGTCCGAGCGCTCCGGTTTTCAGTTGCGCGATGATTTTGCTGTCAAAGGGATCATCGGTCTGGGCTTGCCGGAAGCGATTCGTACGTTGTATCCGGAAATCGGCGACGACGAATTGGTGGCCTTCCGTCAGCACTATGCTGATCACTACATCGCCTCGGAAGCCGTGCCTTCGCCGTTGTTCGAAGGGGTAGTCGAGTCGATGGAGGCGTTTCGTGCCGAGGGTTATCACTTGGCGGTCGCGACCGGCAAGGCTCGTCGCGGGCTGGATCGGGTGCTGAAGTCTCACGGCTGGGAAGATTATTTCGACATCACCCGCGCGGCCGACGAAACCGCCAGCAAACCCCATCCGCTGATGCTCGAGCAGATCCTCGCTCACTGTGAAGTTCGCCCGGAGCAGGCGCTGATGGTGGGCGATTCGTCCTTTGACTTGCAGATGGCACGCAATGCGGGCATGGATTCGGTGGCCGTCAGCTACGGCGCGCAATCGATCGAAGCGTTGAAATTATTCGGGCCGACACTGGCCATTGATTGTTTTTCAGAATTGCATGCCTGGCTGAGTCAGCGGGCTTAACAAGTTTTTTGCTGGGGTAAATGTCATGAGCGACGAATGGAAAGCGCCCGCCAAGGCAAGCGTAGAGAGCGGTGACGAGAAAAGCTGGAAGCTGCTGGAAAAGACCCTGCTGGCCAGCGTGCAGGAGCAGCGCCGGTCCCGTCGCTGGGGGATTTTCTTCAAACTGCTGACTTTTGTGTACCTGTTTGGCGCGTTGATCCTGTTCACGCCCCTGATGGACATGGAAAAAGCCGCCACCCTCAGTGGCAACTACACCGCTCTGATCGACGTGACCGGCATGATCGCCGACAAGGAGCCTGCCAGCGCTGACAACATCGTCGGCAGCCTGCGTGCAGCGTTCGAGGACAAGAAGGTCAAGGGTGTCATCCTGCGAATCAACAGTCCGGGTGGCAGTCCAGTGCAGTCGGGCTACGTCTATGACGAGATCCGCCGTTTGCGCGGCCTGCATCCGGACACCAAGCTTTATGCGGTGATCTCGGATTTGGGTGCTTCCGGTGCTTACTACATCGCCAGTGCGGCGGATCAGATCTATGCCGACAAGGCGAGCCTGGTGGGTTCCATTGGTGTGACGGCGGCCGGTTATGGCTTTGTCGGGACCATGGAGAAGCTGGGTGTCGAGCGTCGCACTTACACCTCTGGCGAGCATAAATCGTTCCTCGATCCGTTCCAGCCGCAGAAGCCTGAAGAAACCCGGTTCTGGCAGGGTGTGCTCGATACCACTCATCAGCAATTCATCAGCAGCGTCAAGAAAGGTCGTGGCGACCGCCTCAAGGACAAGGAGCATCCGGAGTTGTTCTCCGGGTTGGTCTGGTCGGGCGAGCAAGCACTGCCGCTGGGTCTGATCGATGGTCTGGGGAATGCCAGTTCGGTGGCGCGTGACGTGATTGGCGAGAAAGAACTGGTGGATTTCACCGTTCAGGAATCGCCGTTCGACCGCTTCTCGAAAAAACTCGGTGCCAGTGTGGCTGAGCATCTGGCGATGTGGATGGGCTTCCAGGGGCCTTCGTTGCGTTAATATTCTGGCTGCATAAAAAAACCGGCTTTTGCCGGTTTTTTTAAGTCAACAGGTCTTTAAGGTATCTGCACGCCTTCGGCCAGCAGCATGTCCACCAGGCGAATCAATGGCAGGCCGATCAGGCTGGTGGCGTCAGGGCCTTCGGTGCTTTGAAACAGGCTCACCCCCAAACCTTCGGCTTTGAAGCTGCCAGCGCAGTCGTAGGGCTGTTCGGTGCGCAGGTAGCGTTCGATGCGCGCCTGATCGAGCGAGCGCATGTGTACGGTGAACGGCACGCAGTCGACCTGGCATTCACCCGTCTGGCTGTTGAGCAGGGCCAGGCCGGTAAGGAAAGTCACGCTGGCACCGCTCGAGGCCAGCAATTGTTCGCGGGCCTTTTCGAAGGTGTGCGGTTTGCCGATAATCCGCTCGCCGAGCACCGCAACCTGATCGGAGCCGATAATCAGGTGGGCGGGGTGGCTGCTGGCCAGAGCGCGTGCTTTTTCCTCGGCGAGGCGCTTTACCAGCTCGACGGCAGACTCACCCGATCGGTGGCTTTCGTCGATATCCGGCGAGCTGCAGGTGAACGGCAGCTGCAGGCGAGCCAGCAATTCCCGGCGATAAACCGAGCTTGAAGCGAGTAATAAAGGCAGCATGCGCATCTCCAGAAGACAGGCGCGAATTCTAACGGAGGCTTGCAAGTGACGGACAGGGCTGAATTTCCTTTGACATGGCTGGGGGCATCCCTATAATGCTGCGCCTATGTTGAATGACCCGATTCCACCTCACGTTGACCCGCGCAAATTGGCAGATCGTGGCACCACCCTTCAAGGTGAACTGCTGCTGGCCGATTTGGAGAGACTCTGCGACCCGCTTTCCGACACTGTCGGTACGGTGCAGGCTAAATTCGTTTTTGAACGAGATGAACGTAAGTCTGTGGTAATCCACAGTTTTATCGACACCGAAGTCAAAATGGTTTGCCAGCGTTGTCTTGAGCTGGTCACCCTGCCGATCCATAGCGAATGCAGTTATGCTGTGGTGAAGGAGGGTGCGAATACCCAGTCGTTGCCGAAAGGTTATGACGTGCTGGAACTGGGCGAAGATCCATTGGATCTGCAGTCACTGATCGAGGAGGAGCTTCTGCTCGCCTTGCCCATTGTGCCTGCTCATCATCCGGAAGAATGCCAGCAGCCGGCGGGTCTCGATGAGCCCGAACCGAGCGAGGACGAGGTAACGCGGTCCAACCCGTTCAGTGTATTGGCGCAGTTAAAGCGTGACCCAAACGTTTAGGAGTTAATCAATTATGGCTGTTCAGCAGAACAAAAAATCCCGCTCTGCCCGTGACATGCGTCGTTCGCACGACGCCCTGACGGCAAGCACTCTGTCTGTAGAAAAAACCACCGGTGAAATTCACCTGCGTCACCACGTATCGCCAGAAGGCGTGTACCGTGGCCGTAAAGTGATCGACAAGGGCGCTGACGAGTAATCACTTGTCTGCTCAAGTCATCGCGATTGACGCAATGGGCGGGGACTTCGGTCCCCGCAGCATTGTTCAGGCCAGCCTTGCTTGCCTGTCTGCTACGCCCTCGCTGCACCTGACCCTCGTCGGTCAACCCTCCCTTCTTGAAGAATTGCTCTCTGGCCAATCGGCTGTGGATCGCTCGCGCCTGTCGATCGTGCCGGCGTCCGAAGTTATCACCATGGACGAAAAGCCTGCCCAGGCCCTGCGCGGCAAGCCCGACTCGTCGATGCGCGTGGCGCTGGAGTTGCTGCGCGATGGCAAGGCCCAGGCCTGCGTCAGTGCTGGCAATACCGGTGCGCTGATGGCGTTGTCGCGGTTTGTACTCAAGACCTTGCCGGGCATTGACCGGCCGGCGATGGTGGCGGCGATCCCGACGCAGAAGGGTTATTGCCAGTTGCTCGACCTGGGTGCCAATGTCGATTGCAGTGCCGAGCATCTGTTGCAGTTCGCTGTGATGGGGTCGGTGGCGGCGGAAACCCTGGGCATTGTTCGTCCGCGAGTGGCGCTGTTGAACATTGGTACTGAAGACATCAAGGGTAATCAGCAGGTCAAGCTGGCTGCAACATTGTTGCAAAGTGCTCGTGGCATCAATTACATCGGTTTTGTCGAAGGTGACGGTGTGTACCGTGGCGAGGCGGATGTGGTGGTTTGTGACGGTTTTGTCGGCAATATCCTGCTCAAATCCAGCGAAGGCCTGGCGACCATGATTGCCGCGCGCATCGAAGCCTTGTTCAAGAAAAACCTTGCGTCGAAAGTGGTCGGTGCTCTGGCTTTACCGCTGATGAAGCGCTTGCAGGCTGATCTGGCGCCTGCGCGGCATAACGGCGCAAGTTTCCTCGGTTTGCAGGGGATTGTGGTGAAAAGCCATGGTTCGGCGGGGGTTCAGGGCTTCCAGAGTGCGATTCAGCGCGCCTTGATCGAGATTCAGGAAAACCTGCCGGAACGCATTCACGGTCGCCTGGAGGATTTGTTGCTTTAGGCGTTTTCGTCGGACAATGCTTAAATGTGACCGCTCAGTTCAATTTGCCATCCAACTGTCAGTTTCTTGCGTCCCCCAAGCGGGACGTCAATTCTCCGACGACAAGATCATTAGGGGCTTGTTACATGTCTGCTTCCCTCGCATTCGTCTTTCCGGGACAGGGTTCGCAGTCCCTCGGCATGCTGGCCGAGTTGGGCGCACAACATCCGGTTGTCCTCGAAACATTCAAAGAAGCTTCCGATGCTCTGGGTTACGACCTGTGGGCACTGATCCAGCAAGGGCCGGAAGAGCAACTCAATCAAACCGATAAAACCCAGCCGGCCATTCTGACCGCCTCGATTGCCTTGTGGCGTCTGTGGCTGGCTGAAGGCGGTGCGCGTCCGGCTTATGTTGCCGGACACAGCCTGGGCGAATACAGCGCTCTGGTCGCTGCGGGCAGCCTGAGCCTGGGCGACGCGGTGAAGCTGGTTGAGCGCCGTGGTCAGTTGATGCAGGAAGCCGTTCCGGCCGGGCAAGGTGGCATGGCCGCCATTCTCGGTCTGGACGATGCTGATGTGCTGGCAGCCTGTGCCGAAGCGGCGCAAGGCGAAGTGGTCAGTGCGGTCAACTTCAACTCCCCTGGCCAGGTGGTCATCGCCGGTGCCAAGGCCGCGGTCGAGCGCGCCATCGAAGGCTGCAAGGCCCGTGGTGCCAAGCGTGCCATGCCGTTGCCGGTCAGCGTGCCGTCCCATTGCGAGTTGATGCGTCCGGCGGCCGAGCGTTTTGCCGAGTCGATCGCAGCGATCGACTGGCAGGCGCCGCAGATTCCGCTGGTTCAGAATGTCAGCGCCACTGTGCCGGCCGATCTGGAAACCCTCAAGCGCGATCTGCTCGAGCAGCTCTACAAGCCTGTACGCTGGGTCGAATCGGTTCAGGCGCTGGCCGCCAAAGGTGCTACCCAGTTGGTCGAATGCGGCCCAGGCAAAGTGCTGGCAGGCCTGAACAAGCGTTGCGCCGAAGGCGTGTCGACATCCAACCTCAATACCCCCGACGCCTTCGCTGCCGCTCGCGCAGCGTTGGCCTGAATCAGGAGAAGCCTGCATGAGTCTGCAAGGTAAAGTTGCACTGGTCACTGGCGCGAGCCGCGGTATCGGCCAGGCTATCGCCCTGGAATTGGGTCGTCAGGGCGCCATCGTTATCGGCACTGCGACGTCTGCCTCGGGTGCCGAGCGCATTGCGGCAACCCTGGCGGAAAACGGGATTCAAGGCACTGGCCTGGAACTCAATGTCACCAGCGACGAATCCGTTGCGGCAGTCCTGGCGAGCATTACATCGCAGTTCGGTGCGCCGGCGATCCTGGTCAATAATGCCGGTATCACCCGCGATAATCTGATAATGCGGATGAAAAATGACGAATGGCATGATGTCGTCGATACCAACCTGAACAGTCTGTTTCGCCTGTCCAAGGGCGTTTTGCGCGGCATGACCAAGGCCCGTTGGGGACGAATTATCAGTATTGGCTCGGTTGTGGGTGCCATGGGCAACGCAGGCCAAGTAAACTACGCAGCCGCCAAGGCCGGTCTGGAAGGTTTCAGTCGTTCCCTGGCGCGTGAAGTCGGTTCGCGTTCGATTACGGTAAACTCGGTGGCCCCTGGGTTCATCGACACCGATATGACCCGCGAATTGCCTGAGGCACAGCGTGAAGCCTTGCAGACGCAGATTCCGCTGGGCCGTCTGGGGCAAGCTCAAGAGATCGCGTCTGTGGTCGCTTTTCTTGCATCCGACGGTGCGGCTTACGTTACTGGGGCTACAATCCCGGTGAACGGCGGGATGTACATGAGTTAAATGTGACGGATTGCTTCAAAAAAATGTCATACGAGCTGTCTAAAATCCGTTATAAAGCTGCAATCTATTTATAGGCAGAGGGTCGTCGGGTTTGAGGAGTGAAGCTTTCAGTTGAAAAACTGAAAAGTCTTTCTATACACTTACCCACTGGCCAGCTGCCTGAATTTGTCCATTAGGAGTGAAAACAAGGTATGAGCACCATCGAAGAGCGCGTCAAGAAAATCGTTGCTGAGCAACTGGGCGTTAAAGAAGAAGAAGTGGTCAACACTGCTTCCTTCGTTGAAGACCTGGGTGCCGACTCCCTTGACACCGTTGAGCTGGTGATGGCTCTGGAAGAGGAATTCGAGACCGAAATCCCTGACGAAGAAGCTGAGAAGATCACTACTGTACAAGCCGCAATCGATTACGTTACTAACCACCAGGCTTAATAGCTTGTAATCGTTGCTTGCTGTCATGGAAAAACCGCACTGCCATCACGGCGTGCGGTTTTTTCTTTAGGCCTGATGCAAAGTCGTCATTTGAAAAAAGGAGAGTGCTGTGTCGCGTAGACGCGTCGTAGTCACCGGTATGGGTATGTTGTCGCCACTGGGCACGGATGTGCCGAGCAGTTGGCAGGGCATTCTGGCTGGCCGCAGTGGCATTGGTCTGATCGAACACACCGACCTTTCTGCCTATTCCACCCGTTTTGGCGGCTCGGTAAAGGGCTTCAATGTCGAGGAATACCTGTCGGTCAAGGAAGCTCGCAAGCTCGACCTGTTCATTCAGTACGGTCTGGCCGCAGGTTTTCAGGCAGTTCGTAACGCCGGTCTGGAAGTCACCGACGCCAACCGTGAGCGCATCGGCGTGGCCATGGGTTCGGGTATCGGCGGACTGACCAATATCGAAGAAACCAGCCGCACGCTGCATGATTCCGGCCCACGACGGATTTCTCCGTTTTTCGTGCCTGGCTCGATCATCAATATGATTTCCGGTTTCCTGTCCATCCATCTGGGCGCACAGGGACCTAACTACGCCATCGCCACCGCATGTACCACCGGTACGCACTGCATCGGCATGGCTGCACGCAACATCATGTACGACGAAGCCGACGTGATGATTGCCGGCGGCGCTGAAATGGCCGCTTGCGGCCTCGGCATGGGCGGCTTCGGGGCCTCCCGCGCACTGTCGACCCGCAACGACGAACCGACCCGCGCCAGCCGTCCATGGGACAAGGGCCGTGATGGCTTCGTGTTGTCCGACGGTGCCGGCGCTCTGGTTCTGGAAGAACTGGAACATGCCAAGGCCCGCGGCGCGACGATCTACGCCGAGCTGATCGGCTTTGGCACCAGTGGCGATGCCTACCACATGACTTCGCCACCGGCTGATGGCGCGGGTGCTGCACGCTGCATCACCAATGCGCTGCGCGATGCCAGGATCAACGGCGATCAGGTTCAGTACATCAACGCCCACGGCACCTCGACGTCGGCGGGCGACCTTGCCGAAGCCTGCGCGATCAAGTCGGTATTCGGCGATCACGCTTACAAGCTGGCGGTCAGTTCGACCAAGTCCATGACCGGTCACCTGTTGGGTGCGGCGGGCGCGGTCGAGGCGATTTTCAGCGTGCTGGCGATCAACAGCCAGGTAGCCCCGCCGACCATCAACCTTGATGAGCCGGACGAAGGTTGCGACCTCGATTTCGTACCGCATACCGCGCGCAATATGGATATCGACGTGGTGCTGTCCAACTCCTTCGGGTTTGGCGGTACCAACGGCTCGCTGGTGTTCCGCCGGTTCGCTGACTGATGGACAGCTGGGTCGACGGTCAGCCGGCTGACGCTTTGTCGCTGAAGGATCGCGGCCTGGCTTACGGCGATGGTCTGTTCGAGACCATCGCCGTACACAACGGCAGCCCGGTGCTGCTGGATCGGCATCTGGTGCGCCTGGTCAAGGGTTGTCAGCGGTTGGCAATCAATCTCGATCACCCGGCTGTCTGCACAGAATTACTGACCTACGCCCAAGCGTTGGGCGAAGGTGTGCTCAAGCTCATCGTCACCCGTGGCGAAAGCGCGCGCGGCTATGCGCCCGATCCTTCGGCCCAGGCGCGCCGCATCATGCTCGGCAACCCTCCTGCGGTTTATCCTGTTGCCCATGCGGAGCAGGGCGTTCGCCTGTTTCCCTGTGCGACGCGGCTTTCCAAACAGCCTCTGCTCGCCGGACTCAAGCATCTGAACCGTCTTGAGCAGGTCATCGCCCGCTCCGAATGGCAAGACACCGATCATGCCGAAGGCTTGATGCTCGATCAGGCCGGACGTGTCATTGAAGGCGTGTTCAGCAATCTGTTCCTGATTCGCGATGGCGTGCTGATCACGGCTGATTTGAAGCGCTGCGGCGTGGCTGGTGTGATGCGTGCCGAATTATTGTTTCAAGCCGAGTCATTGGGGATCGCCACACAAATCACCGATATCACCCTCGATCAGCTGCAATGGGCTGATGAAGTCTTTGTCTGCAACAGCGTGTATGGCGTTTGGCCGGTGCGCGCCTATGCCGCACTAAGCTGGCCGGTTGGACCGCTCACCCGTAAACTCCAAACCATTGCCCGCGCGCTACTGGATGCTTGATACGTGAGACGTAAATTGTTGCTGCTGCTGGAAACCGGACTGGTTCTGGCAGGGCTGTGTCTGGGCGCTTCTGCCTGGAAAATTCATTCGGCGCTGGAACAGCCGCTGAACATCACCCAGGAAGAGCTGCTGGAAGTGCCCAAAGGCACGACACCGACCCGCACTTTCTATCGACTTGAAGCCGATGGCGTCATCAAGGACGCTTTCTGGCTGCGGGTCTATTGGCGTTTCAATCTCGCCAAACAACCGTTGCACAAGGGCGAGTACCGCATGCAGCCGGGCATGACCGTCGAAGGCCTGATTGACCTGTGGAAACGCGGGGAAATGGTTCAGTACAGCCTGACGCTGGTCGAAGGCTGGAATTTCCATCAGGTCCGCGCTGCTCTGGCCAAGGATGAAAAACTCGAAAAGACCCTCGACGGTTTGAGTGATAGCGAGGTGATGGACAAACTCGGCCACAGCGGGATTTTTCCGGAAGGGCGATTCTTCCCTGACACCTATCGCTTCGTGCGCGGCATGACCGATGTCGAACTGCTGAAAAAAGCCTACGACCGCCTCGACGAAGTCCTCGCCAAGGAATGGAGCCAGCGCGCCGCTGACGTGCCGTACACCGAGCCCTATCAGGCGCTGATCATGGCCTCGCTGGTGGAGAAGGAAACCGGCGTGCCGCAGGAGCGCGGGCAAATCGCTGGCGTGTTTGTGCGGCGCATGGAAATGGGCATGTTGTTGCAGACTGATCCGACCGTGATCTACGGCCTCGGTGATCGTTACAACGGCAAATTGACTCGCGCCCACCTCAAGGAACCGACACCGTACAACACCTACGTGATTTCGGGACTGCCGCCGACCCCGATCGCCATGGTCGGCCGCGAAGCGATTCATGCAGCGCTGAATCCGGTGCCAGGCAATAGCCTCTATTTCGTTGCTCGTGGTGATGGCAGCCACGTGTTCTCCGATGATCTGGACGCGCACAATAACGCTGTGCGGGAATTCCAGATCAAGCGCCGTGCCGACTACCGCTCCAGCCCGGCGCCGACCACGGCACCAGAGGCGACGGATGAGCAGGCACCGATTCCGGCTGCTTCACCCGACACAGTCCTCGAGGCTGTGCCGCAAGTGTCGCCGCAAGAGCCTGCTCAGGCGGCGCCACCAGAATCGCAAGCGCCTGAGCCTTCGTCATCACCGGAGCCGGTGCAAGAACCCGTTCAAGAACCCGCAGCTGCCCCCGCGCCCGAACCGGATGCAGTCGCGCCGCAAAGCCCGCAATGACCCTGACTAAGGACTGCCTGTGACTGGCTTGTTTATTACCCTGGAAGGCCCGGAAGGGGCCGGCAAGAGCACCAATCGCGAATACCTGGCCGAGCGCCTGCGCGCCGCGGGTATCGAGGTCGTGCTGACTCGCGAACCAGGCGGTACGCCGTTGGCCGAGCGGATCCGCGAAGTGCTGCTGGCGCCGGTTGACGAAGTCATGAACCCCGACACCGAGTTGCTGTTGGTGTTCGCCGCGCGAGCCCAGCATCTGGCCGAGGTGATTCGCCCGGCACTGGCCCGCGGTGCGGTGGTCCTGTGTGATCGCTTTACCGATTCGACCTATGCCTATCAGGGGGGCGGCCGCGGCCTGTCGTTGGAGCGCATCGCGACGCTGGAAGCCTTCGTCCAGGGCGATCTGCGCCCGGACCTGACGTTGATTTTCGATCTGCCGGTGGAAGTGGGCCTGGCCCGCGCCAGCGCTCGCGGTCGTCTGGATCGTTTCGAGCTCGAGGGCCGGACCTTTTTTGATGCGGTGCGCAGTGCCTTTCTCAAGCGTGCTGAGGCGGATCCTGCGCGTTATGTCCTGGTCGATGCCGCCCAGCCGCTGACGCAGGTTCAGCGGGCACTAGATGCCTTGCTGCCGCGTCTGCTGGAGTTGACCCGTGGCTGAAGCCTATCCGTGGCAGGACAGCCTTTGGCAGCAGTTGGCCGGTCGCAAGCAACATGCCCACGCCTATCTGTTGCATGGCCCGGCCGGGATCGGCAAACGCGCGCTCGCCGAGCGCTTGATGGCCAGTTTGCTGTGCCAGCGCCCGAGCGCCGCCCACGATGCTTGCGGCGAATGCAAATCCTGTCTGTTGCTCAAGGCGGGCAGTCACCCCGACAACTACATTCTGGAACCGGAAGAAGCCGATAAGGCGATCAAGGTCGATCAGGTTCGTGATCTGGTCAGCTTCGTGGTTCAGACCGCGCAGATGGGCGGTCGCAAAGTAGTGCTGATCGAGCCGGCCGAGTCGATGAACATCAACGCCGCCAACGCCTTGCTCAAAAGTCTTGAAGAGCCTTCCGGTGATACCGTGTTGCTGCTGATCAGTCACCAGGCCAGTCGTTTGCTGCCGACGATCAAGAGCCGCTGTCAGCAGCAGGCCTGTCCGCTGCCGAGCGAAGCCATGAGTTTGGCCTGGCTGGCGAAGGCTTTGCCGGACTGCTCGGAAGAAGAACGCATCGAGTTGCTGACGCTGGCTGCCGGTTCGCCACTGGCCGCCGTCAACTTGCAGGCCCAGGGCGTGCGCGAGCAGCGGGCGCTGGTGGTCGATGGCGTGAAGAAATTGCTCAAGCAGCAACAGTCACCGACGCAACTGGCCGAAGGCTGGAATGCGATTCCGCTGTTGCTGTTGTTCGACTGGTTCTGCGACTGGTCGAGCCTGATCCTGCGCTATCAGCTGACTCAGGATGAAGAAGGCCTGGGACTGACGGACATGCGCAAGGTGATTCAGTACCTGGCGCAGAAAGCCGGCCAGGACAAAGTCCTGAATATCCAGGACTGGATCCTCGCCCAGCGCCAGAAAGTGATGAGCAAAGCCAACCTCAACCGGGTGTTGTTGCTGGAGGCGCTGTTGGTGCAATGGGTAGGTTTGCCTACCCAGAAGTGACCGTCTGTGCCTAGACTCTGAGCATCAGCAACGGAGGTCAGCATGAATGAACTCGTCAATCCGGGGCCGCGCAACGGCATTTTGTCCCTGACGATCAAGGACAAGTCCGTGCTTTACGCGGCCTACATGCCGTTCATCAAGAATGGTGGCCTGTTTATCCCGACCAACAAGAGTTACAAGTTGGGCGACGAGGTATTCATGCTGTTGAGCGTGATGGACGAGCCGGAGAAGATTCCGGTCGCCGGCAAGGTCACCTGGATCACCCCAAAAGGTGCGCAGGGTAACCGGGCCGCCGGGGTCGGCGTACAATTCAACGATGGCGACAATACCGCGCGCAGTCGAATCGAAACCCATCTGGCCGGAGCCCTGAAGTCCGACCGTCCCACTCATACGATGTAAGTTGCAGCCCTTTTATGCTCGTAGATTCCCATTGCCACCTTGATCGCCTTGACCTTGCCGCCCACGACGGCTCCCTGGATGCTGCACTGGATGCGGCCCGTCTGCGCGGGGTAGGGCACTTTCTGTGTATTGGCGTCAGCGTCGAGAATGCCGCCGACGTCAAAGCCCTGGCCGAACGTTACGACGACGTCGATTGTTCAGTTGGCGTGCATCCGCTGGACGTGCAACCGGGCGCCGCGCCAGCATTGGACTGGCTGTTGCGCGAGCTCAATCACCCGCGTGTGGTCGCGATCGGTGAAACGGGCCTGGATTATCACTACGAACCGGAAGCGGCAGAGTTGCAGCAGGCGTCGTTTCGCCTGCATCTGCAAGCGGCACAGCAGACGGGCAAACCGGTGATCATCCACACCCGTGGTGCCCGCGCCGATACGTTGAACCTCCTGCGTGAAGCGGCGCTGCCCCAGGCGGGCGTGCTGCATTGTTTCACCGAAGACTGGGACATGGCCAAAGCGGCGCTGGACATGGGGTATTACATTTCCTTGTCCGGGATTGTCACTTTCCGCAATGCCGACGCCCTGCGTGACGTAGCCAGTAAAGTACCCGCTGATCGGTTGCTGGTGGAAACCGACTCGCCTTACCTGGCGCCGATCCCGCATCGCGGCAAGCCGAACCTGCCGCAGTACGTGCGCGAGGTAGCGGAATTTCTGGCAATGTTGCGAGGGGAGCCCTACGAGCGGTTTGCCGAGCAAACCACCGAGAACTTCAAGCGCCTGTTTCCGTTGGCACATGTGAAAGGCTAAATCGCAGGCAAAAAAAACCCGGGTTCTGGGGGGTGAATCCGGGTTAAGACCATTAGGAGTAAAACAAAGGCACGCGGTCCGTTGGTACCTATATCGGCGCAACACTTGGGGGAGATGTCCCGCCGACAGTTGAAGTATTGATCAGTATCGCGCCGAGTCCAGTTTCCCGGCGCCGGTTTTTAAACAAATTTGGAATACGGGCGCTTCGGTTGAGTTCTCATTAATCTGCGAGACTGGCGGAATTCATCAAGAAACACATATATGGTTGGATGATCCGTGCATTTTTGCGCAAGTTAGGCATAATACGCGGCTTCGAATTTTGACCCCCTACAGACCTTTTCTTATGCATAAAGAACCTCGTAAGGTCCGTGAGTTTCGTCGCCGCGAGCAAGAAATTCTCGATACCGCGCTCAAGCTGTTCCTCGATCAAGGTGAAGACAGTGTCACCGTCGAGATGATTGCTGATGCCGTCGGTATCGGCAAAGGCACGATCTACAAGCACTTCAAATCCAAGGCCGAAATCTATCTGCGCCTGATGCTCGATTACGAGCGCGATTTGAACGAGCTGTTGCATTCGGCCGATGTCGACAAGGACAAGGAAGCCCTGTCCCGGGCCTACTTCGAATTCCGCATGCGCGATCCTCAACGCTATCGGTTGTTCGATCGCCTGGAAGAAAAGGTGGTCAAGGGCAATCAGGTGCCGGAGATGGTCGAGGAGCTGCACAAGATCCGCGCCTCGAACTTCGAACGCCTGACCCTGCTGATCAAGGGCCGGATCAGCGAAGGCAAACTCGAAGACGTACCGCCTTATTTCCATTACTGCGCTTCCTGGGCGTTGGTGCACGGCGCCGTGGCGCTGTATCACTCGCCATTCTGGAGCAATGTGCTGGAAGATCAGGAAGGCTTCTTCCAGTTCCTGATGGACATCGGCGTGCGCATGGGCAACAAACGCAAGCGAGATAGCGACACTCCGAGCAGCTGAACCATTCAGTTGCCTTATTGCGCCATGATTTCGCTACGTGGTGCAGTACCGCAGGAATATACTCAGGCATAGGACTTGCTAAAACTTGATTTGTGAGTCAAGTTTTAGCGGTCCGAATATTCTTCCGCCGGAGTAGTCCATGATCGTTGACCGTCAAGGCAGGCGTTTTCGCAATTTGCGAATCAGTCTGACTTCAGCCTGTAATTACGCTTGTACCTACTGCGTGCCCAATGGCAAACGGTTGGTCGCTGCGCAGGATGAATTGTCGGCCGAGGCCATGGCGCGTGGCGTGGCCTATCTGATTGAAGCTGCCGGCATTGAGCGTTTGCGCATCACCGGCGGCGAGCCGCTGGTCAGCCCCAAACTCGAAACCTTCATGACTGCTGTCGGGCAGATGGGCCTGGCGGACATCAGCCTGACCACCAACGGTCAGCTGCTGGCGAAAAAGCTGCCACTGCTGGTGGATGCAGGTATTCGTCGCATCAACGTTTCCCTCGATACCCTGGATGCGAGCGCCTTTCGCAGCATTGCCCGTGGCGGCGATCTGGCGACTGTGCTCGACGGTATGGATCAAGCCAGCGCCGCCGGCTTGAAGATCAAGGTCAATATGGTGCCGCTGCGTGGGCAGAACCTCGATCAAGTGATGCCGCTACTCGATTACTGTCTGGAGCGCGGCTATGAGCTTCGCTTCATCGAGTTGATGCGCATGGGCCACCTGGCCAGTGACTCCAATGCGTTCCTGCAGCAGTTTGTCAGCCTTCAGCAGTTGCTGAGCCTGATCGGCGAGCGCTACGAATACCTGCAGGCCGATGCGCCGGTAGATGCCACCGCCGTGCGTTATGAAATTCCGGGGCAGGGCTACTTCGGCGTTATCGCCAACGAAAGCGTTCCTTTCTGCCGCACCTGTTCGCGGCTGCGTCTGTCCTCCACGGGCTGGCTGCATGGCTGCCTGTCGTCGAGCAACCGCCACTATGTCGGCGACCTGCTGGACAAGCCCCGTCATCAAGCGTTGCCCGCCTTGCAGAGACTCCTGGTGAAAGCCTTGGGCGACAAGCAGGAAGTGGCATTCTCTGGGGGCGCGACCATCATGAAAATCATCGGCGGCTGAGCTGGCCCTGTGGTGAGGAGCTGTTGTGGCGAGGGGGCTTGCCCCCGTTGGGTCGCGAAGCGACCCTAAAACCATTCTCTCTACTGTGTCTGAAGCACCGTCTGTATCGGTTTTACGGCTGCTACGCAGCCGAACGGGGGCAAGCCCCCTCGCCACAGTTCACGTGAAATGATTTGAGTTCCAGGGACTGGCGCGGAAGCTGCATCCCATGGCCATTCGCCGGTTTTCCGTCACCGGCCTCTGGAGGGTAGGATGCGTAGCCTGGTTTTGCTGCTGGCCGTTTTGGCGCTTGGTGGCTGCATGAATGTCAGCGATCTGGCTGAAGGGACTCGCTACCACATGAGCGACGCGGGGCTGCTCGACCATAGCGACAGCCGCCGGGTGAATAACCTGCGCATCCAGCCGGACTCTTTCGTCTATATCGCCCAGGGCGCCTTTGTGCCGCCAGGCAGTACTGTCTACCCACGACCTAACGTGATTGCCGAAGTCGCCTTCGATGGTTTTGTCGAATACTTCCCTATGGTCCGCCGCGCCCGTGCCCCGCAAGGTCTTGATCAAGCCATGGGCGAAGCCCGTGCCGCCGGTGCCCATTACCTGCTCTATACCCGGTTCGCCAAGTCTGATGACCGTATCGGCAACTCGGACGAGTGGCTCGATCAGGAAGCCCTGGATCGCCTCGGTATCGACGGTGGTGTGATTCAGATCATGTTGATCGAGACCAGCACCCAGTATTTGATTGATACTGCACGTATCAAGAGTCGTGGCGGTTTACTGACGTTCCACGATAAAAAGCCAGAAGACCTGATGGGCCCGCCGCTGGAGCAATACGCGCGCAGCCTGCTGGGGCTCAGCGACCAGTAATTCAAAGGAGAACGCCATGAGTGGCCCGCAAAAAGCCAACGACCTGTTGGGGCAAATCCCCAAAACCAAAGGCTTGCCGCCGGTCCACTTGTGGAACCCCGACTTCTGCGGCGACATCGACATGCGTATCGCCCGTGACGGCACCTGGTACTACCTGGGCACGCCGATCGGGCGCAAGCCGATGGTCAAGCTGTTCTCTACCATCATCCGCCGCGATGGTGACGATTACTTCCTCATCACCCCGGTCGAGAAGGTTGGCATCAAGGTCGACGATGCGCCCTTCGTGGCGATTGCCGTGGATGTCGAAGGCGAGGGTGAAACCCAGGTCCTGCGCTTCACCACCAATGTTGACGAGACCGCCGAGGCCGGTCCCGAACACCCCATGCGTGTGGTGATCGATCCGGTCACGCAAGAACCTGCGCCCTACGTGCATGTGCGCACCAACCTCGAAGCCTTGATCCACCGCAACGTGTTCTACCAACTGGTGGAGCTGGCCGTCACCCGCGAGATCGACGGGCAGCGCTGGTTAGGTGTGTGGAGCGCTGGCGAGTTCTTCCCCATCGGGCTTGAGCCGTAAACAGTAAAAAACTGTGCATGCTTGATGTGTGTTGGCGCTGAAAATTCAAATTGACACCCAATCGTATGATGATTAGCGTAGGCACCTATCGCGAACGGCTTTGTGCCGTCCCTGAATCGAGGTGTCCATGTCCAGCAGTTTTCATGCGTCGACGGTCGATTGGCTGGGTTGCTGGATCGCCACGGGGCAGGTCAAACCCGGTGAGACGCTCAAGGTCGAGGCCGACCTGGGCGAACAGCTCGGTGTCAGCCGCACCGTAATCCGCGAAGCCATCAAAACCCTGGTCGCCAAGGGCATGCTCGAAGTCGGGCCCAAGGTCGGCACGCGGGTGTTGCCGGTGCGCCGCTGGAACCTCTTCGATCCGCAAGTCGTAGGCTGGCTGTCGCGCAGCGGCTTGCCGGAAAACTTCGTCGACGACTTGCTCGACCTGCGCCGCACCATCGAACCCATGGCCGTACGCTGGGCTTGCGAGCGCGCTACCGTCGAGCAGGTTCACGCCATCCTTCAGGCTTACAACGCATTGGAGCGGGCAGTGGACAGCGGCATCGATTACAACCGTGCCGACCAGTTCTTCCACGAGTGCATCCTCGCTGCCAGCCACAATCAATTTATCGAACAAATGGTCCCGGCCCTCGGCGCACTGCTGGCGGTGTCGTTCGAAGTTTCGGCCGCTGACCCGGACGAACTGCGTCGTACGCTGCCGATTCACAAAGACATGGCTGAGGCCATCGCCGCCCGGGATGCCGCGCGAGGAGTCTGGGCCTGCATGACCCTGATAGATAATGCCAACCTGGCGATCAAGCGTTTCTACCCGCAAGTCATGGCTGACAAGAAGGCCAGTTGATCACTCAAATCCCTTGTGGGAGCGGGCTTGCTCGCGAAGGCGGTGTGTCAGGTAACCGTGATGTTGAATGTACCGACGCCTTCGCGAGCAAGCCCGCTCCCACATAAAAGCAATAAGAAAGCAGGAGGTTTCATGGAATGGACCGCGGTTACCGAACACCGGGCACGACTGGGCGAAAGTCCGTTCTGGGATGCGCCGACCCAGGCGCTGTACTGGGTTGATATCGCCGGTCAACAGGCGTTGCGGCTGATCGGCGCCAACGTGCAGATCTGGCAGATGCCCGAGCACGTGTCAGCCTTCATTCCCTGCGAAAGCGGCGATGCGCTGGTGACGTTGAACAGCGGCGTGTATCGACTTGATCTGGATTCCCCCGGCCTCGAGCCACGATTGACCTTGCTCTGCGTCGCCGATCCGCAACCCGGCAATCGCGCCAATGAAGCCCGATGCGATGCGCAGGGCCGGCTCTGGCTCGGCACCATGCAGAACAACATTGGCGAGCAGGGTGAAGATGTGCCCATCGTCCGGCGCTCCGGCGGCCTGTTTCGCATCGATCGCGATGCTCGGGTCACGCCGTTGCTTCGCGGGTTGGGCATCCCGAACACGTTGCTGTGGAGCGACGACGGGACCACCGTCTATTTCGGTGACAGCCTCGACAACACGCTCTACCAGTACTTCATCCGCACCGACGGCAGCCTCGACCCGGCCCACATCTGGTTCGGGCCGTATGAGCGCGGCGAGCCGGATGGCTCGGCGATGGATGCCGAAGGTTATATCTGGAATGCCCGCTGGAATGGCAGCTGTCTACTCAGGCTGAGCCCGGACGGGCAGGTCGATCGCGTGATTGAACTGCCCGTCAGCCGTCCCACCAGCTGCGTATTCGGCGGTGAAGACTTCAAAACCCTGTACATCACCAGCGCTGCGAGCCCGCTCAATCATCCGTTGGACGGGGCGTTGTTGTCGGTTCGAGTCGATGTGCCCGGAAAGGCCTGCACGCGGTTTGTGGGGTAAATCCCAAAATATGGGATGTAAAATTATATATTGAGATTATTTGGCGGTCGGGTTTATAGTCGGCTCCATCAGTTACACGCACTCACACTTAAAAAAACAAAACAGGTGAAGTGATGCAGCGATTTTCCAAAAAGCTTTTTGACCGGACATCGACAGATGCCCGGTTTTTGTCGTGCCTTCGAAAAGGAGTGTTGATCCATGGCTGAACCTCTTTCCTTGCCACCGGTGCCCGAACCACCAAAGGGTGAGCGCCTGAAAAACAAGGTGGTGCTGCTGACCGGTGCTGCTCAGGGCATTGGCGAGGCGATTGTCGCGACCTTCGCTTCCCAGCAGGCCAGGCTGATCATCAGCGATATCCAGGGTGAGAAAGTCGAAAAAGTCGCGGCTCAATGGCGGGACAAAGGCTTTGATGTGCAGGCAATCAAGGCTGACGTTTCCAACCAGCAAGACCTGCACGCCATGGCCGGACTGGCGATCGAGCTGCACGGTCGCATCGATGTGCTGGTCAACTGCGCCGGGGTCAACGTGTTCCGCGATCCGCTGGAAATGACCGAGGAAGACTGGCGTCGTTGCTTCGCCATCGACCTCGATGGCGCCTGGTACGGTTGCAAAGCGGTGCTGCCGCAGATGATCGAGCAAGGCATTGGCAGCATCATCAACATCGCCTCGACCCATTCCACTCACATCATTCCCGGTTGCTTCCCGTACCCGGTGGCCAAGCACGGTTTGCTCGGCCTGACCCGCGCCCTGGGCATCGAGTACGCGCCGAAGGGCATTCGCGTCAACGCCATCGCGCCGGGTTACATCGAAACCCAACTGAACGTCGATTACTGGAACGGTTTTGCCGACCCGCATGCCGAGCGACAGCGCGCGTTCGATCTGCACCCGCCACGTCGTATCGGCCAGCCGATCGAAGTCGCCATGACCGCCGTTTTCCTGGCCAGCGATGAAGCGCCGTTCATCAATGCCTCGTGCATCACCATCGATGGCGGTCGCTCGGTCATGTACCACGACTGAGTCAATCGGATTTCGCGCGGAACTACGCCTGAAATCCAATCATCATACGATATGACTATTAGCTGCACAGTTTGATTGGCTTTCAAATAACGCTAAAAAAAATAACAAGGAGTCAGCTTATGAATCGTCGTCGTGGGATCCGTTCCCTGTGCTGTGCCGCTTTGGCGGTCACCGCGGTCAGCCTGAGCAGTTCGTTGCTGGCGGCCGAGGAAGTGAAGATCGGTTTTCTGGTCAAGCAGGCGGAAGAGCCCTGGTTCCAGACCGAATGGGCATTTGCCGAAAAGGCCGGGAAAGAGAAGGGCTTCACCGTCATCAAGATCGCCGTGCCGGACGGCGAGAAAACCCTCTCGGCCATCGACAGCCTCGCTGCCAACGGCGCCAAGGGCTTTGTGATCTGCCCGCCAGACGTGTCCCTGGGCCCGGCGATCATGGCCAAGGCCAAGCTCAACGGTTTGAAAGTCATCGCCGTCGATGACCGCTTCGTCGATGCCAGCGGCAAGTTCATGGAAGACGTTCCGTACCTCGGCATGGCTGCGTTCGAAGTCGGCCAGAAACAAGGCAGCGCCATGGCCACCGAAGCGAAGAAACGTGGCTGGGACTGGAAAGATACCTACGCGGTGATCAACACCTTCAACGAACTCGACACCGGCAAGAAACGCACCGACGGTTCGGTCAAGGCGCTGGAAGATGCCGGCATGCCCAAAGACCACATCCTGTTCTCGGCGCTGAAAACCCTCGACGTACCCGGCAGCATGGACGCCACCAATTCGGCACTGGTGAAACTGCCGAGCGCGGCGAAAAACCTGATCATCGGCGGCATGAACGACAACACCGTGCTGGGCGGCGTGCGCGCCACCGAGAGCGCCGGTTTTGCCGCGGCCAATGTGATCGGCATCGGCATCAACGGCACTGACGCCATTGGCGAATTGAAGAAGGCCAACAGCGGCTTCTTCGGCTCGATGCTGCCGAGCCCGCACATCGAGGGCTACAACACCGCCAGCATGATGTACGAGTGGGTCACCACCGGCAAAGAACCGCCGAAGTACACCGCGATGGACGACGTAACGCTGATCACTCGCGAGAACTTCAAGCAGGAACTGGAAAAGATCGGCCTCTGGAACTGAGGCGCGGTTGATTTCATCGGTGGCCCTGGCGACGGGGCTGCCTGATCTGTGTGAAGAGGTGGGTTATGCACGCGCAATCAAAAATACAACAACACAATGCCGGCGGCAGCTTGCGCTTCAACGGGATCGGCAAGACCTTTCCCGGGGTGAAGGCGCTGGATGGCATCAGCTTCGTCGCCCACCCGGGGCAGGTTCATGCCTTGATGGGCGAGAACGGCGCCGGCAAATCGACCCTGCTGAAAATCCTCGGCGGGGCTTACACCCCCAGCAGCGGCGACCTGCAGATCGGCGAGCAAGTGATGGTCTTCAAGTCCACCGCCGACAGCATCGGCAGTGGCGTCGCCGTGATCCATCAAGAGTTGCACCTGGTCCCTGAAATGACCGTGGCAGAGAACCTGTTCCTCGGTCATCTGCCGGCCAGTTTCGGCTTGATCAATCGCGGTGCGTTGCGGCAACAGGCATTGGCCTGTCTCAAAGGCCTGGCCGATGAAATCGATCCGCAAGAGAAAGTAGGGCGCCTGTCCCTCGGTCAGCGGCAACTGGTGGAAATCGCCAAGGCCTTGTCCCGTGGTGCGCATGTGATCGCGTTTGACGAACCGACCAGCAGCCTGTCAGCGCGTGAAATCGATCGGTTGATGGCGATCATCGGTCGCCTGCGCGACGAAGGCAAAGTGGTGCTTTACGTCTCCCATCGCATGGAAGAAGTGTTCCGCATCTGCAACGCGGTGACGGTGTTCAAGGATGGCCGCTTCGTGCGCACGTTCGAAGACATGAGCGAACTGACTCACGATCAGTTGGTGACCTGCATGGTCGGTCGCGACATTCAGGACATCTACGATTACCGCCACCGTCAGCGTGGCGCGGTGGCGCTCAAGGTCGACGGTTTGCTGGGGCCGGGTTTGCGTGAGCCGGTGAGTTTCGAGGTGCACAAAGGCGAGATTCTCGGGCTGTTCGGTTTGGTCGGCGCCGGTCGCACCGAGCTGTTCCGTATGCTCAGTGGCCTTGAACGCAACACCGCCGGACGCCTGGAATTGCGCGGTCATGAACTGAAGCTGCGTTCACCCCGCGATGCGATTGCCGCCGGGATTCTGCTGTGCCCCGAGGACCGCAAGAAAGAGGGGATCCTGCCGCTCGCCAGCGTCGCCGAAAACATCAACATCAGCGCCCGCGGCGCCCACTCCACCTTCGGTTGCCTGTTGCGCGGCCTGTGGGAGAAGGACAACGCCGACAAGCAGATCAAGGCGCTGAAAGTGAAGACGCCCAACGCGGCGCAGAAAATCATGTACCTGTCCGGCGGCAATCAGCAGAAGGCCATTCTCGGCCGCTGGCTGTCGATGCCGATGAAAGTGCTGCTGCTCGACGAACCGACTCGCGGCATCGACATCGGCGCCAAAGCCGAGATCTACCAGATCATCCACAACCTGGCCGCCAGCGGCATCGCGGTGATCGTGGTCTCCAGCGACCTGATGGAAGTGATGGGTATTTCCGACCGCATCCTGGTGCTCTGCGAAGGCGCAATGCGCGGCGAGTTGTCCCGCGCAGAGGCCAATGAATCCAACCTGCTGCAACTGGCTTTGCCGCGCCAACGCGCTGACGGCGTGGCGAACTGAGAGGTGACTATGACAATCCAAAACAACGCTTTGCCCACCCAACGCAAACCTCTGGACCTGCGGCGCTTTCTCGATGACTGGGTGATGCTGCTGGCGGCTGTCGGGATCTTCGTGCTCTGCACTTTGCTGATCGATAACTTCCTCTCGCCACTGAACATGCGCGGCCTGGGCCTGGCGATTTCGACGACGGGGATTGCCGCGTGCACCATGTTGTATTGCCTGGCGTCCGGGCATTTCGATTTGTCGGTGGGTTCGGTGATTGCCTGCGCCGGCGTGGTTGCCGCGGTGGTGATGCGCGATACCGACAGCGTGTTTCTCGGTGTGGCTGCGGCGCTGTTCATGGGGCTGATCGTCGGGTTGATCAACGGCATCGTGATCGCCAAGCTGCGGGTCAATGCGTTGATTACCACGCTGGCGACCATGCAGATCGTTCGCGGCCTGGCTTACATCTTCGCCAACGGTAAAGCGGTGGGCGTGTCGCAAGAGCAGTTCTTCGTCTTCGGTAACGGCCAGTTGTTGGGTGTGCCGGTGCCGATCCTGATCACCATCGTCTGCTTCCTGTTTTTCGGCTGGCTGCTGAATTACACCACCTACGGTCGCAACACCATGGCCATCGGCGGCAACCAGGAAGCGGCGTTGCTGGCCGGGGTGAACGTTGACCGGACCAAGATCATTATCTTTGCCGTGCACGGGTTGATCGGGGCGCTGGCCGGGGTGATCCTGGCGTCGCGCATGACGTCCGGCCAGCCGATGATTGGCCAGGGTTTTGAGCTGACGGTGATCTCGGCGTGTGTGTTGGGCGGGGTGTCATTGAGCGGGGGGATCGGCATGATCCGGCATGTGATTGCCGGGGTGCTGATTCTGGCGATCATCGAGAATGCGATGAACCTGAAGAATATCGATACCTTCTACCAGTACGTGATTCGCGGTTCGATCTTGCTACTGGCCGTGGTGATCGACCGCCTCAAACAACGCTAACCCCCCGCTAACTGATCGTTCCCACGCTCCGCGTGGGAATGCCTCAATGGACGCTCCGCGTCCGCTTCGGCAGGACGCGGAGCGTCCCGGGCTGCATTCCCACGCGGAGCGTGGGAACGATCATGTGTAATTCCTTCCGTCATTTCCCCTAAATATTCCTTGCTCGCCCCAGCCCGTTTCGGGTATCTCTTTGTACATGATTAGACAGGTACGATTTGACAAGAAACAACGGGTGGTCGACGAACTCATCCGGCGCATCGAAAGCGGCCTCATGGAGGACGGTTTTCTGTTGCCGGGCGAGCATCAATTGGCTCAAGAATTCAAAGTCAGCCGCGGCACGCTGCGCGAAGCCCTGGCTGAGTTGAAACGGCGCAACTACATCGCGACGCAAAGCGGGGTGGGCTCCATCGTCACCTTCGACGGCGTGGTGCTCGATCAACGCAGCGGCTGGGCCCAGGCCCTGGCCGACAGCGGGGCGCTGATCAATACCGAAGTGCTGCGGCTGGAGGCGGTCACCCGTCCTGACCTGTTGCCGCGTTTCGGCACCGACCAATTCATCACCCTCGACCGTCGCCGTCGTTCCAACGAAGGCAAGCTGGTCTCCCTTGAACGCTCATTGATGCCCGCCACCGGAGGCCTGGAAAGCCTGCCGCGGGTCGGCCTTATCGACAACTCCCTGACCATCACCCTGGCCGCCTACGGCTATATCGGCGAGCGCGGCGATCAATGGATCGGCGCCGAACCGTTGAACGCCGAAGACGCCGAACTGCTCGGTCGTCCGGAGGGCACGGTGTTCCTCAAGGCGTTGCGCACCACCTACGACCGGAAAAACCGCTTCATGGAACAGGTCGAAAGCTTGCTCGACCCGGTGCATTTTCGCTTGCACCTGCAGTTTGGAGAGTCAAAGTGACCGCGCTCAATCGTGCATTGGGCGCGTTCTATGGACTGGCCCTGGGCGATGCGCTGGGCATGCCGACCCAATCCCTGAGCCGTGCCGAGATCAAGGTGCGCTTCGGCGAAATCACTGGCCTGGAAGACGCAGGCCCCGATCAACCGATCGCCGCCAACATGCTCAAAGGCTCGATCACCGATGACACCGAACAGGCGATTCTGGTCGGCCAACTGCTGGTTGAGGGAGAGGGCCGGATCGAACCGGCGCTGCTCGCCCAACGGCTGATCGAATGGGAAGCGGCGATGCAGGCCAAGGGCTCGCAAGACTTGCTCGGCCCTTCGACCAAACGTGCCATCGAGATGATCCTCGCCGGCCACTCGCCGGAAGAAGCGGGACGCTACGGCACCACCAATGGCGCGGCGATGCGCATCACGCCGGTGGGGATTGCGGCGGATGTCGCCAACCCTGAGCGTTTCATCAACGCTGTCGTGCAGGCTTGCCAGGTCACCCACAACACCACGCTGGGCATTTCCAGTGCGGCGGCGGTGGCGGCGGTGGTCTCGGCCGGTATCAACGGCATGGACCTGGGCGAGGCGTTGAACCTCGGCCAGCAAATCGCTCTACAAGCTGAAGGCCACGGTAACTGGGTGGCGGGCGGACGCATCGCCTCGCGCATCAGCTGGGCGCGGACCATCAGTGTCGACAGCGACAAGGCATTGCTGGCGGATTTGATGTACGACGTGATCGGCACTTCGGTGGCTTCACAGGAGTCGGTGGTGGTCTCGTTTGCCCTGGCCCAGCAAGTGGCCATTGGTGAAATGAATGCGTTCGAAGCGCTGTGCATGGCCGCGAGCCTGGGCGGCGACACGGACACCATCGCGGCGATTCTCGGCGCCATGCTTGGGGCCTGCCTGGGTCTTGAGAGTTGGCCGGCGGCGATGATCGACAAGGTCAAAGCTGTCAATGACTTGGAGCTGGAACCGTTGGTGCAGGGGCTCTTGGCCTTGCGTTGACAGCACTGGCGCCATCGCGAGCAGGCTCGCTCCCACAGGGATAGTGCAAACCTTGAGGTACACGCCGTACCTGTGGGAGTGAGCCTGCTCGCGATGAGCGCGCCGCCTGCTTGATTTGATAACCCGCAACGGAAAGCACAAACACGGCCAGGACCGCCGAAATGTTATGTCGTCTTCCGCAATTGCCCACAACCACAACAAAGGCAACAGGAGCATTTCACATGAGTTCATCGAACACCGGGCAAAGTGCCGGGCAACTGGAAACCCGAGGCATCGAGCCGGTGCCGGAAGCGGAGTGCAACGGTCATCCACTGCAGCTGTTCTGGGTCTGGTTTGCGGCCAACATCTCCATCCTCGGCCTGCCGCTGGGTGCGACCCTTGTAGCCTTTCGCGGCTTGGCGATCTGGCAGGCGATCATCGTCGCTGTCCTCGGCGCCGCCGGTTCCTTCGCAGTGGTCGGGATCATCTCCATTGCCGGTCGCCGTGGTCGCGCCCCGAGCCTGACGTTGTCGCGAGCGATTTTCGGTGTACGCGGCAACATCGGCCCGACCCTGGTCTCGCTGATGTCGCGTCTGGGCTGGGAAACCGTCAACACCACCACCGCCGCGTTCGTGTTGCTGTCGCTGTGCTCGATCCTGTTCGGCTCGCCGGTGGAAGCCAAAAGCGCACCCGTGCTGACATTGATCTTCATTGCGATTTTCGTGCTGCTGACCCTGTCGGTGTCGGGCCTCGGCCACGCCACCTTGCTGGTGATCCAGAAGTGGGCAACCTACGTGTTCGGTGCGCTGAACATTCTGGTCGGCGGTTTCCTCTGCGCCACCATCGACTGGAGCGCGGTGTTCAACGCCACACCGGCACCGTTGAGCGCGATGATCATCGGCGTCGGCACCATGGCCGCTGGCACCGGGATTGGTTGGGCCAACGCCGGTGCCGACATGTCGCGCTACCAGCACCGCAGCGTCAAAGCCGTGCGCCTGGTGGCGTCGGCGGCGTTCGGTGCGGGGATTCCCCTGGTGCTGCTGATCACCCTCGGCGGCCTGTTGTCAGTGGGCAACAATGACCTGGCCTCGGCCACCGACCCGATCATCGCGATCCGCGACATGCTGCCGACCTGGATGGCCGTGCCGTACCTGATCACCGCGTTCGGCGGGTTGCTGCTGTCGAACAACCTGTCGGTGTACTCCGCCGGTTTGACCACGCTGACCCTTGGCCTGAAGGTCAAACGTGTTTACGCGGTGGTCGTCGATATCGTTGCGATTTTTGCCGGTTCAATCTATTTCATGCTGATCGCCGACAGTTTCTACGGCCCGTTCATTACTTTCATTTCACTGCTGGCGGTGCCGATCACCGCGTGGGTCGGGATCTTCGTCGTTGACCTGATCCATCGTCATTACTACAGCCCCAAAGACCTGCTGGACGTCAGCCCGAGCAGCGCTTACTGGTACAGCGGCGGTGTCGAGTGGCGCGCCTTTGGTGCGTGGGCGCTGGCAATCGTGCTGGGCTTCAGTTTCACCACCATAGGCACGACCGAACAAACCGTGTGGTTCCGCGGCTTCCTGTCCGACTCCTGGCTGGGTCATAACGGCCTCGGCTGGATCGTGACGTTCCTGGTGGCCGGTGGTATTTACTGTGTACTCGGCGGCGCCAAGGATCGCCGCGCCGCGTTGGTTGAGAACGCTCATGCCTAGATTGCTGCACACCGGCCAGGTCATGATCGACCTGGTCATGGCCGTGGATAAACTGCCGCATTCGGGCGGCGACGTGCTGGCGCACTCCGCCAGTTTCGAGGCTGGCGGCGGATTCAATGTGATGGCTGCCGCCCAGCGCAATGGTTTGCCGGTGGTTTACCTCGGCCGCCACGGCACCGGGCGTTTCGGTGATCTTGCCCGTGAAGCGATGAAGGCTGAAGGCATACGGATTGGCATCATTCACCGTGCCGAACGGGATACGGGATTGTGCGTCGCGCTGACCGAAGCGTCGGCCGAGCGCAGTTTCATTTCCTATATCGGTGCCGAAGGTGAGCTGACGGCCGAGGATCTGGCCAGCGTGCCAGCCGAGGCGGGTGACTATGTCTACGTCAGCGGTTACAGCCTGCTGCATGGCGGCAAAGCCCAGGCGCTGGTGGATTGGGTGCTGGATTTGCCGCGAGGAATCAACGTGGTGTTCGATCCGGGTCCGCTGGTGGATTCGCCGGATGAGCCGTTGATGCAAGCCTTGCTGGCGCGCATCGATCTGTGGACCAGCAACAGTGTCGAAGCGCTGAAGTTTACCGGTGCGGCGGACATTGCCGAAGCCTTGAACCGGTTGGCCGATCATCTGCCGGCCAACGTGTTGATAGTGGTGCGTGACGGCCCGCAGGGGTGCTGGATCAGCCAGCGTGGAGACTGCCAGCACGTGCCGGGATTCAAGGTCGAGGCGGTGGACAGCAATGGCGCGGGGGATGCGCATGCCGGGGTATTTGTGGCCGGGTTGGCGCGAGGGTTGGTACCGTTTGAAGCTGCACGGCGGGCTAATGCGGCGGCGGCATTGGCGGTGACTCGATGGGGGCCGGCGACTTCGCCGGGGTCGGCTGAGGTGGACGATTTAATCCGCAAGACCTTTGGCGCCTGATCTATCGCCTTCGCGAGCAAGCCCGCTCCCACATTGGATCTGTGTCGTACACAAAACCAATGTGGGAGCGGGCTTGCTCGCGAAGGCGGCATCCAATTCAACACAAATCCCGACCTTACCCAGCCTTGCGCAACGCCTCGATCAACTCCTGCTTGCGCATGCTAGACCGTCCCGGAATCTTCTTCGCCCGGGCTTCTTTCATCAAACTGTCGACGGTCTGGGTTTCGCGCGAAGCCTTGCTGTTACGCGAATGACCTTCACGGCTGGCCACCGCACGACGAGCTGATTCCTGGCGATCTTGCGACTTGGCACTCGCCGGTTTCTTGCGTCCGGACCCACCTTTGCGCTCACCGCCGCCCGACTGTTTGTTCACGGTCGCCCAGGCCCGGGCTTCGGCTTCTTCTTTCGAGACACCCTTGTGCTCGTAGCTCTCTTCGATGTGTTCGGCCTTGCGTTTCTGCTCGGCGGTGTACCTGTCTTTGCTTCCACGAGGCATGGGATTTCTCCTCTTGCTTGTAGAGTCTCTCAAACGGTCACAGCCGCGCACGACTGCGACCTGATTCGTCTTGTCAAACGTCCAGCTTGCGCGCCGCCTCAACGCCTGCGGCACTGAGTTTGATCGGCAAGTTCAACGAGTGCTCACCGGCCTCGTTGCAGGTCACATGACCCTGCTGGATCAACCCACGATCCTGCAGCGTGGCGAGGGTGCTGGCCACGATTCTCTCCCCCCGGTAATTGTCCAGGACCTCTTTGCCCAAACCGCTTGGATGGGCATGCAGCAGACGGGTCAGGACTTCTTTCTCAAGGTTGTTATCGACGTTCATGGTTACCTCTTCATGGATGTGGATAGGTCCATTTAATTAGACTCCTTATCTGAATTGGTCCGCCCCCGATTTGGATTGGTGCCTGATGAACGACGAACGGTCTAGGCCTGCTGCAACACTTTGCGGGTAACGGCTCGGAGCCAGGCCAGCCGGCCGACGCTGATCAGCCAATTCAGTACAGCAACCGCCAACACCGTGAGCAACAGCGTCGCCATCCCCTGTTCCACGATGATTTTCCCGGCCAGCAACGGAAAGCCAAACACGCCGATAAAGTAGGACAGGCTGAACAGCAGCAAGGATTGCGCGGTGGTGCCGTTCGGCGTCTCGTTGGCCGCCAGGCCGTTGATCACCGAATAGGTCAGCCCGTAACCGACCCCGAGCATCACCGCCGCCAACACGTAGCTGAACCCGTCGTCGACGACAAACCCGAACATCAGGATCGAACCCATCATCAAGCCCGACAGCAGGCAGGACGCCCGGAACGGGTCGCGCTTGACCACGAAACCGGCGATCAGCATGCGGCTGCTGATCGCAGCGCTCATGAAGCCGAGGAAGAACAGTGAATAGTCGAGTGAACGCGCCGCCGCGTAGCTGGTTTGAAAACTCGACAGACCGCCGAAAACGCAACCGCCAAGCCCGACCATGATGATCGGAAACACTGCTCTGGACGACAGCACTTGCGCCGCTGCCCGCCAGGAAATTCGCGACACCGCTGCCGAGTGGGCCGGCGCTTTTTTCAGCTGCGAATCCAACCGCCAGAACAGTAATACGCCGATCAGGCTGGCCAGCGCCGCAAGGTAAAACGCTGTGGTGACCGGATAACCGAGTGCACTGGCGGCGCGGCCTAACAAGGGGCCGCTGCCGATCCCGGTCATCATGCTGCCCGACAACAGCGCAAAGTATTTCGCGCGTTGGGCAGGCGTTACCAGACTCGCCACGATGATCGGCCCGAGGGTGTAGAACACGCCCCAACCCAGCCCCAGCAATAGCCCGAAAAACAACTGCAGATTGCCGAAGCCTGGCGCCAGGGCAAAGCCCAGGCTGGCGGCCACCAGCAGAATGCCGAACAGCGCAATCGAGCGCGCCGCGCCGAGCAAATCGGACAAGTGCCCGGAGACGATCACCGCTGCAAACGTACTGAGCATCGCCGCCGAAATCACACTGCCGGCATCGTGCTCGTTGCCGCCGCGGGCACCGATCAACAGCGACAGCAAAAAGGTCGAGCCATAGGACAGCGACAGCAAATAGCTGGCGAGGCAAAACAGGCCGAACAACCTGCTTGAGACTTGGGGTGTTGCGCTAGGCATGACGCAGTTCCTTGACCCGATAGAAGAGAGCTTCATCTATCTATCACGCAAGGCGTCGATGTTAGGTCTGAGGTTATTGATTTCAGGGTTAGTGTTGGCCGGAGTAAGGCCTTCAGCAGACGCCGATTTCTTCCTTGAACAACACCATGAACCCCTTCAACCGCTCATGACGAATCCGCGCCAGAGTTTGGCCGGTGGTCGTCTGGAACCCATCCGCCAGGTGCAGCAGTTTGGTCTGGAAATGGTCGAGGCAAAAACGTTTGTCATCGTATTCCCGGTCCTTCGCCTCGGGATCCTCTGGGTCGTACAAAGCGCTACCCATACGTCCGGCGATGTAAAAGGTCCGCGCCACACCGAGCATGCCGAGGGAATCGAGGCGGTCGGCGTCCTGCATGATTTTCGCTTCGAGCGTGGTTGGCGCGATGTTGGCGGAAAAACTGTGCGCTTCGATGGCATGGGCAACTGCGCTGATTTTTGCGCCAGGCCAGGCCATGTCCGCCAACCATTTCGATGCCTTTTTGGCGGCCAGCCGGGACGCCTGAGAACGCAGCGGCGAATTCTTCTCTACCGCCACGCAATCGTGCAAAAGCACGGCCGCGAGCAGCACCTCAAGATCGCCACCCTCTTCAGCATGAAGCGTACGCACGTTGTGCCAGACCCGCTGCAAGTGCGACAGGTCATGGGCACCGTCTTCCGACGGCTCCAGCGCGTGGGGCAGCAGTTGTGCAGCGAGAAGTTGCAGTGGCGCGAAAGCATCAGTGTTCATAAACATCCTGTTAAGTGAAAACGTCTTTTGCAGCTCTCCACATGCTCCATGGATCAGCTTTGAATTTCCAGTGTGACGAGCGCTGCTTGCCGACTTAGTATTGCGTTTTCAACTTTTGACGAAGGCACGTCCATGACGATCGAGATCCGCCCGGCGACCCCGAGCGATGCACCGCAAATCCTCGGGTTCATCACCGAACTGGCCGACTACGAACGTGCCCGCCACGAAGTCATCGCCAGCGTCGCCGACATCGAGCGCAGCCTGTTCAGCGAAGGCGCCACCGCTCACGGCCTGATTTGCCTGCGCGACGGCTTGCCGATTGGCTTCGCGGTGTTCTTCTTCAGCTATTCCACGTGGCTGGGCAGCAACTGCCTGTACCTCGAAGACCTCTACATCACCCCTGAACAGCGTGGCGGCGGCGCCGGTAAAACCTTGCTGCGCCACTTGGCGAAAATCGCCTGCGCCAATGACTGCGGTCGATTTGAGTGGAGCGTGCTCGACTGGAACAAACCGGCGATCGAGTTCTACAAATCGTTGGGTGCTCAGCCGCAGGAGGAGTGGGTTCGGTATCGGATGGATGGGGCGGTGTTGCGGGAGTTTGCCGAAGGCTAGATCGCAACCGACCTCCACCAAAGATCGCAGCTTCGGCAGCGCCTACATCTATCCGTAGGAGGCTGCCGAAGGCTGCGATCTTTTTTTGACTATGTCTCAATATATGGGATCAATATTTATATATTGAGATTTAGGCGCGTCCGGGTTTATAGTCCAGCTCACTCACTGCCAATAAACAAAACAGGTGAAGCGATGCTGGCGCAATTGATCGCGCTCGATTGGGGGACAACCTCATTACGTGCTTACAAACTCGCCGCGGGTGGCCAGGTGCTCGAACAGCGTTCGCTGTCGTCGGGGATCATGCAACTGCCCAGGACGCCGCGAATGATTGCGGGTCAGGAATGTGCCGACGGTTTTGAACTGGCCTTCGATGAGGCTTGCGGTGACTGGCTCGACGCGCAGCCCGATTTGCCGGTGATCGCTTGCGGCATGGTCGGCAGCGCACAAGGCTGGCGTGAAGCGGCCTACCGCGATACGCCGGCGAACGTCGCCAATCTCGGAATCTCCCTACAAACGGTTCGCAGTCTTCGCGGTGTCGATGTGCACATCGTGCCGGGCGTGATTCAGCGTTCGCGTTTGCCGAACGTGATGCGCGGCGAAGAAACTCAGGTGCTTGGCGTGCTGCACAATCTACCGGCCGAGGCGGGTAGTGATCTGTTGATCGGCCTGCCGGGCAGTCATTCGAAATGGGTGGAAGTGGCCGACGGCTGCATCGTGCATTTCGATACCTTCATGACCGGCGAAGTCTTCGCCGTGCTCAGCGAACACAGCATTCTGGGGCGCACCCAGCAAAAGGGCGCGTCCTTTGATGGCCACGCCTTTGATCGTGGTGTGCAGGTGGCGCTGTCGGCGGATGGCGAGATCGGGCCGTTGTCGACATTGTTCAGTGCCCGCAGCCTTGGGTTGACTGGCGAACTCGGCGCCACCGCTCAACCGGATTACTTGTCCGGCCTGTTGATCGGCCATGAATTGTCAGCGTTGGCGACTGTTCAGCGTCGCCGACGCAACAGCGTTCATCTGCCTTCGATCGTCCTCATCGGTAATGCCCAACTCTGTGCCCGCTACAGCCGGGCGCTCGAGGCCTGTGGTTTTACCCGGGTGACCCTGGCCGAGCAAGCCACCGAACGCGGCTTGTGGCAGTTGGCGGTTGCCGCCGGACTGATCACACCCAACCCATCCCGTTAAACCTGACTGGAGGTCTGACATGCTCAAGAAAGCATTGGCGCAAAACGGTCTGATCGCGATTTTGCGTGGCCTGCGCCCGCAAGAAGCGGCAGCCATCGGCGAAGTCCTTTACGCCGCCGGATTTCGCGTCATCGAAGTGCCGCTCAATTCCCCTGAGCCGTACGAAAGTATCCGCATCCTGCGCAGTACCTTGCCCGCCGATTGCCTGATCGGTGCCGGCACGGTGTTGACGCCGGAGCAGGTCGAGCAAGTGAAAGCGGCGGGCGGTCAGGTGATCGTCATGCCGCACAGCGATGCCAAGGTGTTGCGCGCAGCGAAAGCGGCGGGGTTGTTCCTGTCGCCGGGTGTGGCCACGCCGACTGAAGCCTTTGCGGCATTGGCCGAAGGGGCGGACGTGCTGAAGATGTTCCCGGCCGAGCAGATGGGCCCGGCAGTCGTCAAAGCCTGGCTCGCGGTGCTGCCAGCGGGAACGATTCTGGCGCCGGTCGGCGGGATCACGCCGGACAACATGCAGGTGTTTATCGACGCGGGCGTCAAAGGTTTCGGCCTCGGTTCCGGGTTGTTCAAACCGGGCATGACGCCAGAGGAAGTGGCGGTAAACGCCAAGGCCTACGTGGCTGCCTGGAAAGCCCTTCGCTAAGACTTTTTGGCGCTGCGAGCGCTGCATCTAATAAGAGAGGCAATAGATGAAAATCACCAAACTCACCACCTTCATCGTTCCGCCGCGTTGGTGCTTCCTCAAGGTCGAAACCGACGAGGGCGTAACCGGTTGGGGCGAACCCGTGGTCGAAGGCCGCGCCCACACTGTCGCCGCCGCCGTTGAAGAATTGTCCGACTACCTGATCGGCAAAGACCCACGCAACATCGAAGACATCTGGACCGTGCTCTACCGCGGCGGTTTCTACCGGGGCGGCGCAATCCACATGAGTGCGCTGGCCGGTATCGACCAGGCGTTGTGGGACATCAAGGGCAAGGCCTTGGGTGTGTCGGTCAGTGATCTGCTGGGCGGTCAGGTGCGGGACAAGATTCGCGTCTATTCGTGGATCGGCGGCGACCGCCCGGCGGACACCGCTCGTGCGGCGAAAGAGGCGGTCGAGCGTGGTTTTACTGCGGTGAAAATGAACGGCACCGAAGAACTGCAGTTCCTCGATTCCTTCGAGAAAGTCGACCTGGCCCTGGCCAACGTCGCCGCCGTGCGCGATGCGGTGGGCCCGAACGTCGGCATCGGCGTCGACTTCCATGGCCGGGTGCACAAGCCCATGGCCAAGGTGCTGATGAAGGAACTCGACCCGTACAAACTGATGTTTATCGAAGAGCCGGTGCTCAGCGAAAACTACGAAGCGCTGAAAGAATTGGCGCCGCTGACCAGCACCCCGATTGCCCTCGGCGAGCGGCTGTTCTCGCGCTGGGATTTCAAGCGTGTGCTCAGCGAAGGTTATGTCGACATCATTCAACCGGATGCGTCTCATGCCGGCGGCATCACCGAAACCCGCAAGATCGCCAACATGGCCGAAGCCTACGACGTGGCGCTGGCGCTGCATTGCCCGTTGGGCCCGATTGCACTGGCGGCGTGTTTGCAGCTGGATGCGGTTTGCTACAACGCGTTCATCCAGGAACAGAGCCTGGGCATTCATTACAACGAGAGCAATGACCTGTTGGATTACGTCAAGGATCCGCGGGTGTTCGACTACGACAAAGGCTTCGTGAAAATCCCCAATGGCCCGGGCCTGGGGATCGAGATCAACGAGGAATACGTCATCGAACGCGCGGCCGTCGGCCACCGCTGGCGCAACCCGATCTGGCGCCATGCCGATGGCAGTTTTGCCGAGTGGTGATGCCCTCTCGATGATCGTTCCCACGCTCCGCGTGGGAATGCAGCCAGGGACGCTCCGCGTCCCAAGAGCGGACGCAGAGCGTCCGGTGAGGCATTTCCACGCAGAGCGGGGGAACGATCACATCCAAGCTTTTCATCGACCTCAATAAACATAAGAAGAGGCATTCCTCATGCAACCGCAAACCCTCACCGGGCAGGCGTCGTTGGTGACGCCCAGTCGCAAGCGTTTTTTCATCATGGTGCTGCTGTTCATCACCGTGGTGATCAACTACCTGGACCGCAGCAACCTGTCCATCGCAGCCCCGGCACTCACCAGCGAACTGGGCATCGATCCGATCCACGTCGGGCTGATCTTCTCGGCATTCGGCTGGACCTACGCCGCCATGCAAATCCCCGGCGGCTGGCTGGTGGATCGGGTTCCACCGCGGATTCTTTACAGCGTCGCGCTGCTGCTATGGTCGATCGCCACAGTGATGCTCGGCTTCGCCGGCAGCTTCATCGCACTGTTCGTGTTGCGCATGGCAGTCGGTGCACTGGAAGCGCCGGCGTACCCAATCAACAGCCGCGTGGTCACTACCTGGTTTCCCGAGCGCGAACGCGCCACGGCCATTGGTTTCTATACCTCCGGGCAATTCGTCGGCCTAGCATTCCTGACGCCGGTATTGGCCTGGTTGCAGCATCAATATGGCTGGCACATGGTGTTCGTCAGCACCGGTGCGGTGGGCATTCTCTGGGCAGTGATCTGGTACGCGGTGTATCGCGAGCCGCGGGATTTCAAAGGGGCCAATGACGCCGAAATCGAGCTGATCCGCGAGGGCGGCGGGCTGGTGGATATCCAGGCTGAACAAGCCAAAGTCAAAGCCAAATTCAGCTGGATCGACCTCGGTATCGTGCTGACCAAGCGCAAGCTCTGGGGCATCTACCTCGGCCAGTTCTGCCTCAACTCGACGTTGTGGTTTTTTCTGACGTGGTTCCCGACCTACCTGGTGAAATATCGCGGCATGGACTTCATCAAGTCCGGCCTATTGGCGTCGCTGCCGTTTCTCGCCGCCTTCGTTGGTGTGCTCTGTTCCGGGTTCTTCTCCGACTGGCTGATCCGTCGCGGCTACACCGTGGGTTTCGCCCGCAAGTTGCCGATCATTGGCGGCCTGCTGATCTCCACCTCGATTATCGGCGCCAACTTCGTCGAGTCGACACCGCTGGTGATTGCCTTCCTCGCGTTGGCGTTCTTCGGTAACGGGCTGGCTTCGATCACCTGGTCGCTGGTTTCAACGCTGGCCCCGGCGCGATTGCTCGGGTTGACCGGTGGGGTGTTCAACTTCATCGGCAACCTGTCGGCGATTACCACGCCGATCGTCATCGGTTTCCTTGCTACCGGTGATTCGTTCGCCCCGGCGATTACCTATATCTCGGTTCTGGCGTTGATTGGTGCGCTTTCCTACATCTTGCTGGTCGGCAAAGTCGAGCGTATCAAGTTGTAGTTGCGGCATGCGGGCGACCATAATGCCGCCCGTTCACTCGCTCAACGGTAAAGGCTGGATATGCAGGAAGACGCCCCAAAAATCGCCAAGGACGCCGCCCCGACCGGCACCCAGACATTGCTTCGTGGATTGGGTGTGGTTCAGGCCGTGGCCAGCGGCGCCCGCGATCTCAAGGAGATCGCCCGGCTGATCGGCACCACGCGCAGCACCACTCATCGACTGGCCAGCTGCCTGGTGGACGAGCGATATCTGCGCGTGGTGCCGCAAGTTGGTTATCTGTTGGGACCAAAGTTGATCGAGCTGGGCTTCCAGGCGCGTGAAGAATTGCCGCTGGTCACATTGGCCGGGCCGTATCTGGATGAGTTGTCAGCGTTGACCGGCGACACCATTCACCTGGCGATTCGTGAAGGCGACGAAGTGCTGTACCTGCATAAGAATCCGGGGCGCAATGGCCCGGAAATGCGTTCGCGGGTCGGCCATCGCATGCCGTTGGCGCGCACCGGGATCGGCAAGGCGCTGATGCTCGACGACACGCAGGAAGAATGGCAGCGGCTGTACGAAGTCAGCTTGCCGGCGGGTGGGAAAAATCAGTTCTGGCCGCAACACCCGGAGCAGTCCTGGGAGCAGTTTCAGCAGCGCATGGTCGAGTATGTGGCGGGCGGTTACGCCTTCGATCTGGAAGATAACGAACCGTCGATCCGTTGTGTGGCGGCGCCGATTCGTGATGCCAGTAAACGCATCGTTGCTGGCATCAGCATCGCCAGCACTGTGCCTTATATGCCGCTGGAAAAAATGGCCGAGCTGATTCCCCTGATCAAAGGGGTAACGGCTCGGCTGTCGGCGGAGCTTGGTTTGAAGGTTTAAATCTTCAGTGTCGCCATGTCGATCACGAAGCGGTACTTCACGTCACCGGCAATCATGCGGGTGTAAGCCTCGTTGATTTGGCGGATGTCGAGCATTTCGATGTCGCAGGTAATGCCGTGTTCGGCGCAGAAATCCAGCACTTCCTGGGTTTCGGCGATGCCGCCGATCAGGGAGCCGGCCAATACGCGACGGCTCATCACCAGTTTGCCGGCGTGGACCGGTGGATCGACCGGCTCGATCAAGCCCACCAGAATGTGCACGCCGTCGAAACGCAACGTATCGAGGTAGGGATTGAGGTCGTGCTGCACCGGAATGGTGTCCAGCAGGAAGTCGAAATGTCCTGCGGCGGCTTTCATCTGTTCGGCATCGGTGGACACGATCACGTGGTCCGCACCCTGGCGACGACCTTCCTCAGCCTTGCTCGCCGAGCGGGTGAACAGCGTGACTTCGGCGCCCATCGCCTTGGCGAACTTGATGCCCATGTGGCCGAGGCCGCCCATGCCGAGAATCCCGACCTTGTCGCCCGCCTTCACGCCGTAGTGCTTGAGCGGCGAATAGGTGGTGATGCCGGCACACAGGATCGGCGCAGCGCTGGCCGGGTCGAGTTTTTCCGGGATGCGCACGACGAAATGTTCGCTGACCACGATGCTGTCGGAATAGCCGCCCATGGTGTTGCTGCCATCGACGCGGTCCGGCGTGGCATAGGTCATGGTCGGACCTTCAAGGCAGTATTGCTCGAGGTTCGACTGGCAGGCTTCGCAGTTGCGGCAGGAATCGACCATACAGCCGACGCCAACCAGATCGCCGACTTTATGTTGGGTGACGTTCACACCGACGGCGGTAACTTTGCCTACGATCTCGTGGCCGGGCATCAGTGGATAAACGGCAATGCCCCACTCGTTGCGTGCCTGATGGATGTCGGAATGGCAGACGCCGCAGTAGAGAATGTCGATCGCAACGTCGTCAGCTCGTGGGCTACGGCGCTCGAATTTCATGGGGGCGAGGGGAGTGGTGGCCGACTGGGCGGCGTATCCGATGGCGGTGTACATGATGAACCTCGCAAAAGCTGTGACGGGTGAGGTGGCGCATTTTGGGCGCCGCACCGGCCACCGGCCATGGCGATTCCTCCGGGTGTCATGCCTAATCCTCCGGCATCAGCCTTCGACGGGTCGCATTGGCCATCAGACCTGCGATGATGCTTTCATCCCTGTTTTCGCGACTTTTTTGTGAAGAGCTCTCATGTTGTTGACCCGTCATCTGGATGCCAATGCCACGCTGGTTTCGCTGATTCAGCCTTTGACCAATCGCGACGGTTTCGCCCCCACGGCGTTGCCGGGGGTGCAGGTTTTGCGCGCCAGTTGTGATGTGGCTCGTGGCCCGCAGATTTATGAGCCAAGCCTGGTCATCATCGCCCAGGGCAGCAAGTTGGCGTATCTGGGGCCGCGGACGCTGGAATACGGCGCCGGGCATTATTTGATTCAGGCATTGCCGGTACCTTTTGAGTGCGAAACGTTTTCGGCGCCAGATGGACCGATGCTGGGTGTTTCCATTGCCATTGACCGGGTGTTGCTCGGTGAGTTGGTCTTGGCCATGGGGCTGGCGCCGGGGCGTAGCATTGCGGCGCAAACGCCAGAGTCCATGACCTCGGCGGTACTCGACGATGCGATGCGTGGTTGTGTTGAACGACTGCTGCGTTGCCTGCACGATCCGCTGGAATGCCAGGTCATGGGGCAGGCGCGATTGCGCGAGTTGTTGTTCGTCGCCTTGCGCGGGCCGCAAGCCGATGTGCTGCGGGCGCTGGTCGAGCAGCAGGGGCAGTTCGCCCGGATCGCGGCGTCGCTCAGCCATCTGCATGCGCATTACACCGAACCGCTGAACGTCGAAACCCTGGCCAGTTGCGCGAACATGAGTGCGTCGACCTTTCACGAGCATTTCAAACGCAGCACATTGTTGTCGCCGGTGCAGTACTTGAAGCGTTTACGTTTGCTCAAGGCGCAGCAGTTGTTGCTATCCGAGGGGCTGGGTGTGGCGCAGGTGGCGCATCGGGTCGGGTATCAAAGTACGTCGCAGTTCAGTCGCGAGTACAAGCGCTACTTCGAGCGTAATCCGGGGGATGAGCGCGCGGCTTAAGTTGACGTTGATCCCCCCTGTAGGAGTGAGCCTGCTCGCCATTGCTGTGGGTCAGTCGACATCTTCTTTGGATGACTCACCGCAATCGCGAGCAGGCTCACTCCTACAGGGGGATTGTGGTGTGGGGTAAATGGCGGACAACAAAAAGGCCCCCATTTCGGGAGCCTTGATGTTCAGCGATTCGACTTACATGTTCGGGTAAGTCGGGCCGCCAGAGCCTTCCGGTGCGACCCAGGTGATGTTCTGTGCAGGGTCCTTGATGTCGCAGGTCTTGCAGTGAACACAGTTCTGGGCGTTGATCTGGAAGCGCTTCTCGCCGTCTTCCTTGGTCACCACTTCGTACACGCCGGCCGGGCAGTAACGCTGGGCAGGCTCATCGTAGAGCGGCAGGTTCTTGGCGATCGGGATGCTCGGATCGGTCAGCTTCAGGTGGCACGGCTGCTCTTCTTCATGGTTGGTACCCGAGATGAACACCGAACTGAGTTTGTCGAAGCTGATCTTGCCGTCCGGTTTCGGGTAGTCGATCTTCTTGCAGTCCGCCGCCAGCTTGAGGCAAGCGTAATCCGGCTTGGTGTCGTGCAAGGTGAACGGCAGTTTGCCGCCGAAGATGTTCTGGTCGAGCCAGTTGAAACCGCCGCCGACGATGGCGCCGAACTTGTGGATCGCCGGGCCGAAGTTGCGGCTGGCGAACAGTTCGTCGTAGAGCCAGCTCTTCTTGAATGCGTCGACGTAGGTGGTCAGCTCTTCGGTGCCGTCTTTTTCAGCAAACAGCGCTTCGGCCACGGATTCAGCGGCGAGCATGCCGGACTTCATCGCGGTGTGGCTGCCTTTGATCTTGGCGAAGTTCAGGGTGCCGAGGTCGCAACCAATCAGCGCGCCGCCCTTGAAGACCATTTTCGGCAGCGAGTTCAGGCCGCCTTTGCAGATGGCGCGAGCGCCGTAGCTGATGCGCTTGCCGCCTTCCAGGTACTGCTTGAGCACCGGGTGATGTTTGAGGCGCTGGAACTCGTCGAACGGCGACAGGAAGGTGTTGCTGTAGGAAAGATCGACGATCAGGCCGACTACAACCTGGTTGTTTTCCAGGTGATAGAGGAACGAGCCACCGGTGTTCTCGGTGCCCATGATGTCCAGCGGCCAACCGGCGGTGTGCACCACCAGGCCTGGTTGATGCTTGGCCGGATCGATTTCCCAGATTTCTTTCAGGCCGATGCCGTAGTGCTGGGCGTCGGCATCGCTGTCGAGATTGAAGCGCTTGATCAGTTGCTTGCCGATATGGCCGCGGCAACCTTCGGCGAACAGCGTGTACTTGCCACGCAGTTCCATGCCCGGGGTATACAGGCCTTCCTTCGGGTTGCCTTCGCGGTCAACGCCCAGATCGCCGGTGATAATCCCGCGAACCACGCCGTTCTCGTCGAACAGTGCTTCCTGGGCGGCGAAGCCTGGGTAGATTTCCACGCCCAGGTTCTCGGCCTGTTGGGCCAGCCAGCGGCACAGGTTGCCCAGGGAGATGATGTAGTTGCCTTCGTTGTGCATGGTCTTGGGCACAAAGAGGTCAGGAATCTTCTGCGCGCTGTCGGCGTTCTTGAGAACGAAGATGTCGTCGCGGGTGACTGGCGTATTCAGCGGGGCGCCGAGTTCTTTCCAGTCAGGGAACAATTCGTTCAGGGCGCGTGGTTCGAACACGGCGCCGGACAGGATGTGAGCACCGACTTCGGAGCCTTTTTCGACCACGCAGACGCTGATTTCCTTACCGGCTTCGGCGGCCTTCTGCTTCAAGCGGCAGGCGGCGGAAAGACCAGCGGGGCCGGCACCGACGATGACGACGTCGAATTCCATGTATTCGCGTTCCACAGGTTATCTCCTACTCAAGGCTCAACAGTTTTTTTTCTAATTGGAGGTTTGGTGTCGCATCCATGAATTCCTGCGCAATGCAGGAAGAGGACAATCGATGAGCCACCTTTCTCTCTAAGGTGGCGCATTATATCTACACCACTCCTAGCGTCCAATACAAACGTTTGTTTGAATCGGCTCAAAGCCAGAGAAATCAAAGTCACGCGGCTTATGACTGGCCATTTTGCCGTATTGACCGGAATAGGCGTTCCGGTCAAGATACGGTCGGTTTTGCGCTCGCCGTAGGCTGACTGTTGGTTTCAAGAGCACCTCTAAAGACAGGGCGATGGCAGTACAAGGTGATGCGCAGCGCAGGTTCCGGCGCGCAGTTTACACGCCACGATATTGAATGACTCGTCAGTCACCACTGACGAACGGTCATCTTCATCGTGAGCGCTTGTCACTTGACACCTTTGCCAGCGTTTTTAGAGGTGCCCTTGCGCCGCTGAGCATCAAACCGCCAGGTTCGCCTAGGCGACTTTCTTTTCACCGGAGAGTAACGAGGAATCCATGAAGGTTCTTGTAGCTGTCAAACGCGTTGTGGATTACAACGTCAAGGTTCGCGTCAAGGCGGACAATTCCGGCGTCGACCTCGCCAACGTCAAGATGTCGATGAACCCGTTCTGCGAAATCGCAGTGGAAGAAGCCGTACGCCTGAAAGAGAAAGGTGTTGCGACTGAAATCGTCGTCGTCTCCATCGGCCCGTCCACCGCTCAAGAGCAACTGCGCACCGCGCTGGCTCTGGGTGCCGACCGTGCCATCCTCGTCGAATCCGCTGAAGACCTGACTTCGCTGGCTGTTGCCAAGCTGCTCAAGGCTGTTGTCGACAAGGAACAGCCTCAGCTGGTGATCCTTGGCAAACAGGCCATCGACAGCGACAACAACCAGACCGGCCAGATGCTCGCGGCATTGAGCGGCTACGGTCAGGGCACGTTCGCCTCCAAAGTCGAAATCAGCGGCGACAGCGTTGCCGTGACTCGTGAAGTCGACGGCGGCGCGCAGACGGTTTCCCTGAAACTGCCGGCCATCGTCACCACCGACCTGCGTTTGAACGAGCCGCGCTACGCGTCCCTGCCAAACATCATGAAAGCCAAGAAGAAGCCTCTCGAAGTGCTGACTCCGGACGCTTTGGGCGTTTCCACCGCCTCCACCAACAAGACCGTGAAAGTCGAAGCGCCAGCTGCACGCAGCGCGGGTATCAAGGTCAAGTCGGTGGCTGAACTGGTCGAGAAACTGAAAAACGAAGCGAAGGTAATCTAAATGACTATCTTGGTTATTGCTGAACACGACAACAAAGTGCTGGCCCCGGCCACGCTGAACACCGTCGCTGCCGCCGTTAAAATCGGTGGTGACATCCACGTTCTGGTTGCAGGTCAGGGCGCTGGCGCCGTGGCTGAAGCAGCGGCGAAAATCGCTGGTGTGAGCAAAGTCCTGTCAGCTGACAATGCCGCTTACGCGCATCAGCTGCCGGAAAACGTCGCGCCGCTGGTGGCCGAGTTGGGTAAGAGCTACAGCCACATCCTGGCTGCCGCTACTTCCAACGGCAAAAACATCCTGCCGCGCGTTGCCGCTGCACTGGACGTTGACCAGATCTCCGAGATCATCTCGGTCGAAAGCGCTGACACATTCAAGCGTCCGATCTACGCCGGTAACGCCATCGCCACCGTTCAATCGAACGCTGCGGTCAAAGTGATCACCGTGCGTGCTACCGGTTTCGACCCGGTTGCTGCTGAAGGTGGATCTGCTTCGGTTGAAGCCGTTGCAGCTGCTCACGATGCGGGTATTTCCAGCTTCGTCGGCGAAGAATTGGCCAAGTCCGATCGTCCGGAACTGACCGCTGCCAAGATCGTCGTTTCCGGCGGCCGCGGCATGCAGAACGGCGACAACTTCAAACATCTGTACGCCCTGGCCGACAAGCTGGGCGCTGCCGTCGGTGCTTCCCGCGCCGCCGTCGACGCAGGTTTCGTACCCAACGACATGCAGGTCGGTCAGACCGGCAAGATCGTTGCTCCACAGCTGTACATCGCCGTCGGTATCTCCGGCGCGATCCAGCACCTGGCCGGCATGAAAGACTCCAAAGTGATCGTTGCGATCAACAAGGACGAAGAAGCGCCGATCTTCCAGGTGGCCGATTACGGCCTGGTGGCAGACCTGTTCGAAGCAATCCCTGAGTTCGAGAAGCTGGTCTAATCCAGCGGCCTGACTTATAAAGAGCCCGACCTTTTGGTCGGGCTTTTTTTTGTTCCGGATTTGAGTGGGAGAATGTTGCCATGGATCTGCGCCGCGTTTACGGCTGGTCATTGCTGCTGGGCCTGATGGTGTTGCCGGCGTTGTCCGTCGCCGCGGGCAAGTGCGAGCGCCTGGTGGTGACCGGCAGCCCGGACGCGCCACCGTACCTGTGGCAGGACCCGCAAAACCCCAAGCACCTGATCGGCGCCAGTGCTGATCTGTTGCAGCAAGTGGCGGGGGAGTTGGGGATCAAGGTCGAACTGCTTTACGCCGGCAAACGCGCACAGGCTCTGGATGAAGTGCGCAGTGGGCGAATGGACATGCTGGCGGATGCGTCATTGACGGTCAGCGAACTGGACACTCTGGATTACATTCATCCTCCATTACTGGAAAACGATTACCTGGTCTGGACCCGCAAAGACTCGACGCTGGTCTACAACGAAGCGCAGGACCTTCACGGTCATCCCGGCGCATTGTCGGAAAAGTCTCGTATGACACCGGCATTTGGCGTGTTCGCCGAGCAGCAATTGACCCTCGCACGTACGCCTAACCTCACCCAGGCCTTTCAGAAATTGCTGCTGGGTGAGGTGGAATTTGTCCTCGCCGGACGCTACTCGGGCTTGACGGCTGCGCAGACACTTAATCTGGCCAACGACCTGATCGCCCGTCCACAACCGATCGACAAACCCGGCCTGTTCCTCGCGGTTTCCCACAACTCCGCCTGCAACGATCCGTGGTTGCGCGGACAGCTGGCGAAAAAGATGACAGAATTGCCCGCGTCCGGACTGACGGAAGCCGTGCTGCAACGCAACATCGAGCGCTGGAAGGCGCAGCTCTCACAGCCGCAGCAACCACCTGTCAGTACCCCAAAACAGTAGGGATTTTTAGTGAGTATCCGACCTTTTTTCGCTGCCCTGGCCGTTCTGGCTCTGGCGGGTTGTGCAGCCGATCCGGCGCCGAATGAACAAATGCGCCTGACCGAACGGGCACTAGAGCAGGCCAAGGCCGTGGGCGCCACCGCCGCCGACGTGCCGGAAATGAAACTGGCCGAAGACAAGTTCAACCGCGCCAAGGGCAGCATGAACGACCAATCCTTCAAGAACGCGCGCATGCGGGCCGAGCAAGCCGAGCTGGACGCGCGTCTGGCCGAAGCCCGGGTTCTGACCCTCAAGAGCGAGGAACAGTTGAACGTGCTCAACACCCGCATCACTCGCCTGCGCAAGCAACTGGGAGATGCCCAATGAGCCTCAAGACCAAAGCCTTGGGCGGTTTGATCCTGGCAGGCTGCGCCAGCCTCTACGGTTGTGCCGGTCAGCACAGCGAGGCCGCATTGCAGCAGGCCAGTACTGACTTCCAGAAGGTCAAGGAAGATTCCAACGTGCTGCGAATCGCGCCCAAGGAAGTGATTCGCGCCGGTGAGTCGCTAGCCCGTGCCGATCGTCTGTCCAGCTATTGGGGCAGCGGATCGGACGTGCTGCATTACGCTTACCTAAGTGAACGCTATAGCGAAATCGCGCGCGAACACACCAATCAGGTGCTCAACGAAGAACGTGCGGCGAAGCTTGAACTGGAGCGTCAGCGTCTGCAGCTGGCCCTGCGCGAATCCAAACTGCTCAGCGTGCAACAGCAGGGCAAATGGCTCGAAGAACAGATTGTCGCGCTGGCGACCACCCAGACCGATCGCGGCCTGGTGATGACCTTGGGCGACGTGCTGTTCGACACGGGCGAAGCGGAGTTGAAAAACTCGGCTAACCGCGTGGTGTTGAAGATCGTGCAGTTCCTGCAGCTCAACCCCAAGCGCGTAGTGCGCATCGAAGGTTATGCCGACAGCACCGGCGGCAAGCAGGAAAATCTCAAGCTGTCCCGTGACCGTGCGCAATCGGTGGCAGACGTGCTGATGGATTTGGGTATCGACGATAAACGCATTCAGGTCGAAGGTTACGGTGATGAATATCCAGTCGACGTGAACGCCTCCGAGCGGGGACGTGCACAGAACCGTCGGGTGGAAATTGTGTTCTCTGACGAAAAAGGCCAGCTCGGCGCTGCCCGTTAAGGGCTGCGTCACTGGAAAACCCGGCCTGCCCGTCAGCGCCGGGTTTTTTTACGCCTGCCGGTCAACTCCAAAAAACAGTACAGTTTTTGCTGACACTGCACTGTACGGTCGACTATTGTGGCAACTGTCCCAGTACACTTCTAAACTGTTCCGGTATTGTTTCACACAAGAATAAAATGCCCGTGAAATCGAGTGCTGCGTCATGACCAATCTCTTGCTCTACCAACGTATTGCTCAGCAACTGGCCGAAGACATCCGCCGTGGCGTCTATCAACCGGGGGAGCGCGTGCCATCGGTGCGCAAGATGAGCTCGCAGCTCAATGTCAGCCATGCGACGGTGTTGCAGGCTTACGCCAACCTCGAGGATCAGGGGCTGATCCGCGCCCGGCCGCAGTCCGGTTACTACGTGCACCAGACCCCGGCCCTGACCGCGCCGACACCGGACATCGCCCGGGTCGAGCGTCCAGGTCTGGTCACCCGCAGCAGCATCATCCAACAAGTCCTGGTCGAATCCCGCCGCGAGGGTGTGTTTCCCTTAGGCGCGGCGGTACCGAGCGTTGATTACCTGCCGGTGCGCGCTCTGCATCAGCAACTGGCCAAAGTCACCCGTTTCCATAGCCCGCGGGCGTTCAGCTACATGTTCAGCCCGGGTTTCGAACCGTTGCGCCGACAAGTGGCGATTCGCATGCGCGATGCCGGCGTAGTGGTCGATCCCTCGGAAGTGGTGATTACCCACGGCTGCGTTGATGCCTTGCAGATGTCTCTGCGCGTATTGACCCGGCCGGGCGATTTGATCGCGGCGGAGTCGCCAACCTATTACGGTTTGCTGCAACTGGCTGACCTGCTGGGGCTGAAGGTCATCGAGATTCCGAGCGATCCGGCCACCGGCATGAGTCTCGAAGCTTTGCAGCTGGCGGCCAACCAGTGGTCGATCAAGGCACTGGTGCTGACCACTCGTCTGAGCAATCCATTGGGCGGCACCATGCCCGAAGAGCGGCAGAAACAACTGCTGCGCCTGGCCTCGGATTTCGATATCCAGATTGTCGAGGACGATATCTACGGCGAACTGATGTTCGAGCAGGGGCGCACCAAATCACTTAAAGCCTACGATCGGCTGGATCGGGTTATCTATTGCTCCAGCTTCTCCAAAACCCTGTCGCCGGGCGTGCGAATCGGCTGGATGATTGCCGGCAAGTACCAGCAGGAAATCCAGCGTTTGCAGACCTTCAGCACTCACTCGGCCTGCAGCGTCACCCAAATGGGCATCGCGGCTTATCTGGAAAATGGTGGTTACGACCGGCATTTGCGCTACATCCGTCAGGAGTACCGCAAGAACCTCAGCGCTTTCCAGTTGGCGGTACAGCAATATTTCCCGGAAGGCACGCAGATGACCCGGCCGACCGGCGGCTTCATTCTGTGGGTCAGCCTGCCGGGGCGGGTCAACACGCAAGAGCTGCACGTTCGTGCGTTGCAGCAGGGCATCAGCATCGCGCCGGGGCTGATTTTCAGTAACACCGAGCAGTTCAACCACTGCATTCGGCTGAACTGCGGCACACCCTGGAACCGTGAAGCCGAACGTGCATTGATGACCCTGGGCATGCTCGCCACCCAGCTCTGTCAGGAAATGGTCGGCGGCTTTTGAGGGGGCGGGCAGGATATTCCTGCCCGAGCTTGTCATGTCGCGTACAACAGGCGAGCATATGGCTCCTGCCGTTTGCCCCGTTGGGTCCATGAAGCCGATTTTCCCCGCCGTATGGCTATCGATCTGCCTGCTGATGACCTTCCAGGCCGAAGGTGTATTGGCGGCCTCCGTTCAAGAAAAACCGGCAGCCAGCGCCACCTCGAAAAAACCGGCACAGGTGAAGAAAGCCGCGCCGGTCAAGAAGAAAGCGGCCAAGGCGAAAAAACGAGCGCCGATTGCATCCAAGTCGAAATCCGCCAGTGAGATCGCGAAAACCAGGCTGCCTTCGGCCGACCTGGATTTAAGCCTGCCCGAAGACATGGCCGAGGAGCTGAAACCGATCGGTACGGTAGAATTGCCACGGCACGATGCAGTATTGCCGCAAATGTTTAGTGACAAGGCTGGCCCGTTTCAGCTCAACGGGAGGCTGATCAGCAACGAAATGCAGTTGCAACTGCGCAATGAAGAGCGTCATGAGGTCGAAGGCGCAGCCCTGGAATTCGAGTTCAAGCGATAATTTCTTACCGTCCGTGACCTGTTGGCCAGACGCTTTGTCGGAGACTGGTCAGTCACGCTCGTTAAAGCGAAAAACCCCGGTACAGACAATTTTAAACAAGCGTTTTAGCGGTTACTCTGTGCCACGTCATTTAACACATCACCCGTCGAGGAGCTCGTCGTCATGAAATGCCGTGAAGGCTGTGGCGCCTGTTGCATTGCCCCTTCCATCAGTTCACCGATCCCCGGCATGCCTAATGGCAAGCCCGCGGGAGAACGTTGCGTACAACTCTCTGTCGATAACCTGTGCGGCATTTTCGGCAAACCGGAACGTCCAGCAGTGTGTTCGGCGTTCGCAGCCGACGTCGAAGTCTGCGGAAGCAGCAGTGACGAAGCGATCAAATTGCTGGGGTGGTGGGAGGAAATGACGGCGGCATGATGTGTTCAACGAACGGATCTTCAACAATAAGGAATAAGACTATGGGTTCGCTGCAACGTATGGCTGTGCTGTGTGGTTTGACGGTTTTACTGGCTTCCACGGCCGCTCAGGCAGAAGACTGGAAAGTTGCCAAGAACGAAGACGGCATCAAGGTTTCCTTGAGTGAAGTGGCTGGCTCCGATTACAAGGCTTACCAGGGCGTCACCCTGATGAAGACCACCATGGCCAAACTGCGTGCCCTGCAGGAAGACGTGCCAGGCGCCTGTGCCTGGATTCACGACTGCAAGACTCAGAAATTGCTCAAACACGAAGGTGGTCAGAGCTGGACCTACACTCAGTTCAATACGCCTTGGCCGGTTACCGCGCGTGACTCGGTGTTGCATGTCACCACCACCGAAGGCGCCGATGGCAGTCTGACTCGCAACCTTGAAGGTGTGCCGACGTACCTTCCTGAAGAAAAAGGCTTTGTGCGGGTGACCAAGATTGATGGGTTCTGGAAGTTTGTGCCCAAGGGCGATCAGATTGAAGTGACCTATCAGGTGCATACCGAGCCGGGCGGTAGCATTCCGTCGATGGTTGCCAACAAGTTTGTGGTGGATGCGCCGTTTAATACTTTGAAAGCCCTGAAAGAACGCGCTGAGAAATAATTGCTCTTTTGATAAAACGCCCTGACTTGTTTGGGGCGTTTTCTATTTGGTGGGGTGGTTTAGGGGCATATCCGTTTTTGCCGTAACGGCGGCTGGCGGCTTCGCTTTTATAGCGAGTCACTTGGAAAAGTCCCAAGTAACCAAGGGCTCTTGCCCCTTTCGGTCGGTGCCACGTCCAGGTTCGGCATGCCCTCGCCGGTCCTGCTCCGTGGGCCCCTGTTTCCTCAACGCTGGCGCGTACATCTGATCATTCCCACGCTCTGCGTGGGAATGCCGCCGGGGACGCTCCGCGTTCCGCTGTTGACGCAAGGCGTAAGTCCTGCGCACTGGTGACGCGGAGCGTCACGGGATGCATTCCCACGCAGAGCGTGGGAACGATCAAACTAACGGGCATTCGGAGCGGGTGACTTTATTTTGTATCCGAATATACGTTGCACGAAATTTTCACAACGCCTCCAAGACAATTCGCCCGCGCCAGACATGCCGGACAGTAATCAATGGCAATGCCGCGGTTGATCGTGCAACATTTGCGCACCGCGCAAGCCCCGGGGCCGAGTACAGGCCAACAGAGGGCAAGGCGCCGCTGTATTTTTTGAAACTTCAACTTCCAATGGGTCCTAAAACGACATGGCAAACCCGGACGCCCTGAGTCAGCAGCGAGCTTCTAGTCGCCTGCTGCAACCGACCGTCAAATCGCATCTGGCCTACACGCTGCTGTGTGCCTTGGTCATGATGGTCATGTTCAGCCTGTTGCGCGTTGCGCTGCTGGTTTACAACCGCGAGATGATCCTCGACACCCCGGCTTCGACCTTTCTCGAAGCGTTCGCCAACGGTCTGCGTTTCGACCTGCGCCTGGTGGTCTACCTCAGCATTCCATTGCTGCTGGCGCTGTTCAGCGCCCAGGCGATGGCCGCACGCGGATTCTTTCGGTTCTGGCTGACCATTGCCTCGAGCATCGCCCTGTTCCTCGGCCTGATGGAGATGGACTTCTACCGCGAGTTCCACCAGCGCCTCAACGGCTTGGTCTTCCAATATGTAAAAGAAGACCCGAAAACCGTGATGAGTATGCTCTGGTACGGTTTTCCGGTGGTTCGCTACCTGCTGGCCTGGGCCGTGGGCACGTTGATCCTGACCCTGGCATTCAAGGGCGCCGACCGCGCCACCCGGCCTCGTGGCCCCTTCAGCGGCGGCAGTATCGGTACGCGCAAGGTCGCCCCGTGGTACTCACGCATCGCGGTGTTTGTCGTCTGCCTGCTGGTCTGCGTGGTCGCCGCTCGTGGCACCTTGCGCCAGGGCCCGCCAATGCGTTGGGGTGACGTCTACACCACCGATTCGAACTTCGCCAACCAGTTGGGCCTCAACGGTACTTTGTCGCTGGTCGCCGCGGCCAAGAGCCGGATGTCCGAAGATCGCGACAACATCTGGAAGGCCACCCTGCCACAGCCTGAAGCGCAGAAAGTGGTGCGTGACATGCTGGTGATGGCGGACGACAAACTGGTGGATGCCCAAACCGCAGCCGTGCGTCGCGATTACACGCCGCCGGCCGACAAGACCCTGCCGATCAAGAACGTCGTCGTGATCCTGATGGAAAGCATGGCCGGTCACTCGGTGGGCGCCTTGGGTGCACCGGGCAACATCACGCCGTACCTCGACAAACTGTCGAAGGAAGGCCTGATGTTCGACCGCTTCTTCTCCAACGGCACCCATACCCACCAGGGTATGTTCGCCACCATGGCCTGCTTCCCGAACCTGCCGGGTTTCGAATACCTGATGCAGACGCCGGAAGGCAGCCACAAGCTGTCCGGCCTGCCGCAATTGCTCAGTGCCCGTGACTATGACGACGTGTACGTCTACAACGGCGACTTCGCCTGGGATAACCAGTCGGGTTTCTTCAGCAACCAGGGCATGACCAACTTCATTGGGCGCAACGACTTCGTGAACCCGGTGTTCTCCGATCCGACCTGGGGCGTGTCCGACCAGGACATGTTCGACCGAGGTCTGACTGAGCTCAAGGCACGGGAAAACGGCAAGCCGTTCTATGCGCTGCTGCAAACCCTGTCCAACCACACGCCATACGCCTTGCCGACGCCATTGCCGGTTGAGCCCGTGACCGATCGCGGTAGCCTGAACGAGCATTTGACCGCCATGCGTTATGCGGACTGGGCGCTCGGCCAGTTCTTTGAAAAGGCCCGCAAGGAGCCGTATTTCAAGGAAACCCTGTTTGTGATCGTCGGCGACCACGGTTTTGGCAACGAGCGTCAAATCACCGAAATGGACCTGGGCCGCTTCAACGTACCGATGCTGATGATCGCACCGGGCATCCAGGAAAAATTCGGCGAGCGGGACCATACCGTGGGCACGCAGATCGACATCGTGCCGACCATCATGGGCCGTATTGGTGGCGAAGTGCGCCATCAGTGCTGGGGCCGCGATTTGCTCAACCTGCCTGAAGGCGATACCGGTTTCGGCGTGATCAAGCCGTCGGGTAGCGAGCAGACCACCGCCATCATCACGGTGGATCAGATTCTGGTGCTGCCGAAGGAAAAGGAAATGGCGCCGAAAATGTACCAGTACGAACTGGGCGCCACACCTCACGCCGAGATCGTTCCGGATGCGCCGCGTACCGCTGAGCTGAAGCTCAAGCTCGAAGCGTTCCTGCAAACGGCGACCAAGAGCCTGATCGACAACACCGCCGGTGTGGTTGACGGCACGCCGGACTAAGTCTTGATGCAATAAAAAAGAGGCCCTTGAAAAGGGCCTCTTTTTTTTGCCTTTTAAATCTCTATATCTTGCCGAGCAACAGCAGGATCAACAGCACCACCAACACCACGCCGATGATACCCGACGGGCCATAACCCCAACTTCTGGAGTGAGGGAAGACCGGTAAACCACCTATCAGTAGGAGGATCAGAATAATGATTAGAATTGTGCCCATATCTATTTCCTTGTTGGAAGTGTTCTGGAATTACCTGGCGTTTAACGGTCAGCCGGGCTGCTATAAATCCGGGCTGCTTACAAAATCCGACTGTAGTGAATGAAAGAAAATTCCAAGTTTTTTTAATGTTTTTCGAAGAAAGGCTTATTTCGTTTTTAATGCACAAGTTGGTTCAGGCGCTGCCACGGTTTGCTCGGGCCATTCAGCAATCTGATGGAGCGTGGATCGGGCATGGTCCTTCGCTACACTCGGTACATCTTCCCCGGAACAACAAGGCTGTTTGCTATGCAAAATCGCATGATGATCACTGGCGCGGGCTCGGGCTTGGGTCGCGAAATCGCGCTGCGCTGGGCGCGTGAAGGCTGGCAGCTGGCCTTGTCGGATGTCAGCGAACCCGGTCTGCAGGAAACCCTGAAGTTGGTTCGAGAAGCCGGCGGCGACGGTTTTATCCAGCGTTGCGACGTGCGCGATTACAGCCAGCTGACCGCTTTCGCCCAGGCCTGCGACGAGAAATTCGGGGGCATCGATGTCATCGTCAACAACGCCGGCGTTGCCTCGGGCGGGTTTTTCAGTGAACTGTCCCTGGAAGACTGGGACTGGCAGATCGCGATCAACCTGATGGGCGTGGTCAAGGGCTGCAAGGCCTTCCTGCCGCTGCTGGAAAAAAGCCAAGGCAAGATCATCAACATCGCGTCGATGGCGGCCCTGATGCAAGGCCCGGCCATGAGCAACTACAACGTGGCCAAGGCTGGCGTGGTGGCGTTATCCGAAAGCCTGCTGGTGGAGCTGGCGCAGCAGGAAATCGACGTGCATGTGGTGTGCCCGTCATTCTTCCAGACCAACTTGCTGGACTCCTTCCGTGGCCCGACGCCGGCCATGAAAGCCCAGGTCGGCAAGTTGCTGGAAAGCTCGCCGATCACCGCAACCGACATTGCCGACTACATCTATCAGCACGTTGCCGCCGGCGAATTCATGATCCTGCCTCACGAACAGGGCCGCATGGCCTGGGCGCTCAAGCAGAAGAACCCGCAACTGCTCTACGACGAAATGACCGCCATGGCCGACAAAATGCGCGCCAAGGCCAAACAAACCGCAGGCTGAACTTGCCCGTACGCAATACCGTCGTTAGGGTGGCCGCCATCGGCCATCCTCGCGAGACGTTTGCATGCTCAATTACCTGTGGTTTTTCCTCGCCGCGCTGTTCGAAATCGCCGGCTGTTTTGCCTTCTGGATGTGGCTGCGCCAGGGTAAAAGTGCCTGGTGGGTCGTGCCCGCGCTGCTCAGTCTGACCTTGTTTGCGCTGCTGCTGACCCGCATCGAAGCGACCTACGCCGGTCGCGCCTATGCCGCTTACGGAGGCATCTACATCATCGCGTCGATCGGCTGGCTGGCGGTGGTCGAGCGGATTCGTCCGCTGGGCTCGGACTGGCTCGGGGTGGCGCTGTGTGTGATCGGGGCCAGCGTCATCCTTTTCGGCCCGCGATTCTCCGCTTCCTGAAGGATCGGTCCTTCATTCAACAGGTTTGTCAGACGTTTCCATAGGAACTGTTCGGAAGGGGCTGTAGGGCGGGACTGATTTGCCGTAATCCCATTGAAGCCCCTCTTAACGCAAGGCATCGTCAGGGTCCGATACCCCTGAAGGACGAATGCCATGCTTGTACTCAGTCGCGTTGTGGGCGAGTTGATTTCCATCGGTGACAACATTTCCGTGCGCGTTCTTGCCGTCAACGGCGGCAGTGTGCGCTTCGGCGTCGAAGCGCCGCAAAACGTCAACGTGCACCGGTCCGAGGTCTACGACCGCATCCAGCTCAAACTGGCGAAAAACAAAGGGCGCTGAGATCTCAGTCGAACAAGTGCTTGGGCACATCGTGTTTGAGCATCAACTGGCATTGTTCGCTTTCCGGGTCGAAGACAATCAGCGCCTGGCCCTTGGTCAATGCCTGGCGAACACGCAGAACACGGGTTTCCAGCGGCGTGTCATCGCCGTTGTCCGTACCGTCACGAGTCACGAAATCCTCGATCAGGCGGGTGAGGGTGTCGACTTCAAGTTGGTCGTGGGGGATCAGCATAGGCACCTCGGCTAAACAATGGCGCGATGCTACGGCGAATGACCAACGGCGGCTAGCCTGGGCTTCACCTGTTAATGATCGTTCCCACGCTCTGCGTGGGAATGCCTCAAGGGACGCTCCGCGTTCCAACTCTAGAAAGGGACGCGCAGCGTCCCGGGCTGCATTCCCACGCAGAGCGTGGGAACGATCGAAGCAAGACTCAGCTTTCGGAGCGCTGCCCCACCAGGCTATCCACCGACGGCACCCGCGTGTCGCTTTCCATCTGTGTCTCATGTTCGATCTGATGACTGAACCGGTCCAGCGACCCCTTGGCCGGTTGTGCATCGCTGGCAAACACCGGCGGACTCAGAATATAGGCGCCGAGCAGGCGACTGAGCGCAGCGAGGCTGTCGATGTGGGTGCGTTCGTAGCCGTGAGTGGCGTCGCAGCCGAAGGCGAGCAGGGCGGTGCGAATGTCATGTCCGGCAGTGACCGCCGAATGCGCATCGCTGAAGTAATAGCGAAACAGGTCACGGCGCACCGGCAACTCGTTGTCACTGGCCAGGCGCAGCAGATGTCGCGACAGGTGGTAGTCGTAAGGCCCGCCGGAATCCTGCATCGCCACGCTCACCGCGTGTTCGCTGGAATGCTGACCCGGTGCGACCGGGGCAATGTCGATGCCGACGAATTCGCTGACGTCCCACGGTAACGCCGCCGCCGCGCCACTGCCGGTTTCCTCGGTAATGGTGAACAGCGGATGACAGTCGATCATCAGCTCTTGGCCGCTGTCGACGATCGCTTTGAGCGCCGCCAGTAATGCGGCAACGCCGGCCTTGTCGTCAAGATGACGGGCGCTGATGTGGCCGCTTTCGGTGAATTCCGGCAAAGGGTCGAAGGCGACAAAATCACCGACGCTGATCCCCAGTGAGTCGCAATCGGCACGCGTGGCGCAATAGGCGTCCAGGCGCAATTCGATGTGATCCCAACTGATCGGCATTTCATCCACGGCGGTATTGAACGCATGCCCGGAAGCCATCAGCGGCAACACGCTGCCACGGATCACGCCGTTGTCGGTAAACAGGCTGACCCGGCTGCCCTCGGCAAAACGGCTGGACCAGCAACCGACAGGCGCCAGGGTCAGGCGGCCGTTGTCCTTGATCGCGCGAACCGCTGCGCCGATGGTGTCGAGGTGAGCGGAGACCGCGCGGTCGGGACTGTTCTTCTTGCCCTTGAGGGTGGCGCGGATAGTGCCGCGGCGGGTCATCTCAAAGGGAATACCCAGCTCTTCAAGCCGTTCGGCGACGTAACGCACGATGGTGTCGGTGAACCCGGTCGGGCTGGGAATGGCGAGCATTTCCAGCAGGACTTTTTGCAGGTAGTTCAGATCCGGTTCGGGAATGTTGCTGGTCATGGAAACTCCTGATGAGTTAAGCGTTGATCGTTCCCACGCTCCGCGTGGGAATGCCTCACTGGACGCTCCGCGTCCGCTTTTGGGACGCAGAGCGTCCCTGGCTGCATTCCCACGCAGAGCGTGGGAACGATCAGGAAGGGGGGGCTAAGCCGCCGGTTGACTGTGCGGAAACAACAAATCCACAAACCGCTCGGCCGTCGGCTGCGGTTCGTGGTTGGCCAGTCCGGCGCGCTCATTGGCTTCGATAAACACATACTCCGGTTGATCGGCGGCAGGCACCATCAGGTCGAGCCCGACCATTGGAATGTCCAGCACCCGCGCCGCGCGCACCGCCGCATCCACCAAGGTTGGATGCAGGATCGCCGTCACATCCTCAAGAATCCCGCCGGTATGAAGGTTCGCCGTACGCCGTACGAACAGATGCTCGCCCGCCGGCAGAATGCTGCTGTAGTCAAAACCCGCCGCCTTCAAGGTGCGCTCGGTTTCGTGATCCAGCGGGATTTTGCTTTCACCGCTGGTAGCCGCCTGGCGACGCCGGCTCTGCGCTTCGATCAGCGCACCGATGGAATGCTGGCCATCACCGACCACTTCTGCCGGACGACGAATCGCCGCGGCGACCACCTCAAAACCGATCACCACAATCCGCAAGTCGAGGCCTTCGTGGAAACTCTCCAGCAGCACGCGACTGTCGAACTGGCGGGCGGATTCGATGGCTTGCTGGACCTCTTCGATGCTTCGTAAATCCACCGCGACGCCTTGGCCTTGTTCGCCATCGAGCGGCTTGACCACCACCCGTTCGTGCTCGTCGAGAAACGCCAGGTTGTCGTCGGCATTGCCGGCCAGTTGCTGCGACGGCAGGTTCAGCCCGGCGGCCTTGAGCACTTTGTGCGTCAGGCTTTTGTCCTGGCACAACGTCATGCTGATGGCGCTTGTCAGGTCGCTGAGGGATTCACGGCAACGTACGCGGCGACTGCCATGGATCAAGGTGAACAGGCCTGCATCGGCGTCATCGACTTGCACTTCGATGCCGCGACGGTGCGCTTCCTCGACGATGATTCGTGCATAAGGATTGAACTCGGCTTCGGGACCCGGGCCGAGAAACAACGGCTGATTGATGCAGTTCTTGCGCTTGATCGCGAACGTCGACAGGTTGCGAAACCCCAGCTTGGCGTAAAGGCTTTTCGCCTGCCGGTTGTCGTGCAGCACCGACAGGTCCAGGTAACTCAGCCCACGGCTCATGAAGTGTTCGATCAAATGTCGCACCAGCACTTCACCGACACCCGGACGCGAACATTGCGGATCGACTGCCAGGCACCACAGGCTGCTGCCATTTTCCGGATCGTTGAACGCCGTGTGGTGATTGAGGCCCATGACGCTGCCGATGATCGCACCGCTGTCCTCATCTTCGGCCAGCCAATAGACGGGCCCGCCCTGATGACGCGGCGTCAGCAGGCTCGCATCGATCGGCAGCATGCCGCGCAACAGATACAGCTGATTGATCGCCTGCCAGTCCGCGTCGCTCTGGGCGCGGCGGATACGAAAGCCGCGAAACACCCGCGTCGACTGGCGGTAATCGCTGAACCACAGGCGCAGGGTGTCGGACGGGTCGAGAAACAACTGGGCCGGTTCCAGCCCCAGCACTTGCTGAGGCGCAGCCACGTACAGGGCGATGTCGCGTTCACCGGTGTGCTCGTTGAGCAGCTCTTGGGCCAGGCTCGCCGCATCCGGAAAGGTATGGCCGATCAGCAACCGGCCCCAACCGCAATGCACGGCGATGGGTGCAGCGCCCAATTCACTGCCGTCTTCGGCCAGGCGCGCCTGCAAGCGTTCGTAAGAGGGCGCCTGACCGCGCAACAAGCGTTGGCTGTAGGCCGTGGCGTGGGGTTTCATCGATCAGATTCCTTGTTCGCTGAGCCACAGGTTCAGCGCCGCCAATTGCCACAGCTTGGAACCGCGCAACGGGGTCAATTGACCTTGTGGATCGGTCAGCAGACGGTCGAGCATCGCCGGGTTGAACAGGCCGCGATCCTGACTCGGATCGAGCAGCAGTTCGCGCACCCAGTTCAGCGTATCGCCTTGCAAATGCTTCAGGCCGGGGACCGGGAAGTAGCCTTTCTTGCGATCGATCACTTCACTCGGAATCACCAGCCGCGCCGCTTCTTTCAAGACCTGCTTGCCGCCATCGGGCAGTTTGAATTTGCCCGGCACGCGCGCCGACAATTCCACCAGGCGATAGTCGAGAAACGGTGTGCGCGCTTCCAGGCCCCAGGCCATGGTCATGTTGTCGACGCGTTTGACCGGGTCGTCCACCAGCATGATCGTGCTGTCCAGACGCAGGGCTTTGTCCACCGCGGCATCGGCGCCGGGTTGTGCGAAATGTTCCTTCACGAAGTCACCAGCAGCGTCATTCGCTGTCAGCCATTTCGGCTGCACGGTGGCGGCGTAGTCGTCGTAGCTGCGGTCGAAAAAGGCATCGCGATAGGCGGTGTACGGATCTTCGGCACCGTCGACTTGTGGATACCAGTGATACCCGGCGAACAACTCGTCCGCGCCTTGGCCGCTCTGCACCACTTTGCAGTGCTTGGAAACTTCACGGGACAACAGATAGAACGCGATGCAGTCATGGCTGACCATCGGTTCGCTCATGGCGCGGAACGCCGCGGGCAATTGCTCGATGATTTCTTTTTCGTCGATGCGCAATTGGTGATGCTGGGTGCCGTAATGCTTGGCGATCAGGTCCGAATACTGGAACTCGTCGCCGCGCTCGCCGCCGGCATCCTGGAAACCGATGGAGAAGGTCGACAGGTTTTCCACACCGACTTCACGCAACAGGCCGACCAGCAGGCTCGAATCGACACCGCCCGACAGCAGCACCCCGACGTCGACTGCCGCACGTTGACGGATCGCCACCGCGTCACGGGTGCTGTCGAGTACGCGGTCACGCCAGTCTTCGAGTGTCAGATTCATCTCGTCGGCGTGTGGGCCGTAGGGCAGGGTCCACCAGGTTTTCTGCTCGGTGGTGCCATCGGCTTCGATGCGCATCCAGGTCGCCGGTGGCAGTTTTTCGATGCCGGCCAGCAAGGTGCGCGGTGCCGGGACGACGGCGTGGAAGTTCAGATAATGATTGAGTGCCACCGGGTCGAGGATCGGGTTGATGTCGCCGCCCTTGAGCAACGCCGGCAGTGCCGAGGCAAAGCGCAGGCGCTGGCCGGTGCGCGACAGGTACAACGGCTTTACGCCGAGACGGTCGCGGGCGATGAACAGGCGTTGGGCATCGCGCTCCCAGATGGCGAAGGCGAACATGCCATTGAGCTTGGGCAGCAGTGCTTCGCCCCAGGCGTGATAACCCTTGAGCAGGACTTCGGTGTCACCGCCGGAATAGAAGGCATAACCGAGGCTTTCAAGCTCGGTGCGCAGTTCCGGGAAGTTGTAGATCGCGCCGTTGAAGGCCAGGGACAAGCCCAGTTGGTTGTCGATCATCGGCTGCGCCGAGCCGTCCGACAGGTCCATGATTTTCAGGCGACGATGGCCCAGGGCAATCGGCCCCTGGCTGTGGAAGCCCCATGCGTCAGGGCCGCGTGGGGCCAGGTGATGGGTGATTCGTTCAACGGCCGCGAGGTCCGCAGGTTGATGATCAAAGCGTAACTCGCCAGCTAATCCGCACATAAATTCCTTACCGGTTTTTCCGTTGGGGAGGGTCAATCGATACCGCGCCAAAAACGGCGGGTACTCAGAAACTGACCCGGCTGAATCCCCGGAGTTTTAGACCGATAAGTTATAAGACGCGGCGTCAGACTTTTCCGCGGACCAATTGGCGCACGGCAAAACGGTTGGGATGGCAGGCTTCGGCAACCATTCTGGGCAGGGGCAGCGGTTCGTTTTCGATCCATGCCGCGAGCAATTCACCCGACAGTGGTGCGGTGATCAAGCCGCGAGAACCGTGGCCGCTGTTGACGTAAAAGCCCTCAAGCCAGGGGCAGGGAATGTCCGGTACTTGCCGGGCGTCCTTGCTCAGCACGGCGTAGGCATCGGCGAAGGCCGCGGGTTCGGCCAACGGGCCAACGATCGGCAGGTAGTCCGGGCTGGTGCAGCGGAACGCGGCGCGTCCTTCAAGCAGTTGCGGGTCCAATTCCTGTGCATGCAGTCGCGTGGCCAGGTCGGGGGAAATTTCCTCCAGCAAAGCCAGGTTGCCGAGGTGTTCGGTGAGGGTCGGGGTCAGGTCATCGCTCTTGAAGTCGAAGCTGGCGCCGAGGGTGTGTTCGCCCAGTCGAGCCGGCGCCACATAGCCTTCGGCGCAGACGACGGTGGTCAGGCTCTGGCTTTCCGGTGTTTGCGCCAGCCGAGTGATCTGGCCACGAATGCGTTTGAGGGGCAGCTCGGCGCTTTGAGGGAAGCGCTTGATTTCGGCGGCGCCGGCCAGGATTACCACGGGGGCACTGGCCAGCAAATCATCACCGTCCCAGGCCTGCCATTGATCATCAACCTTGCGCAGCTCCAGGACATCGCGATGGGGCAGCCACTGGATGTTCGCCGAAGATGCTTGCCAATGGCACAACGCCGGCGGATGAACCCAGCCGCCCTCCGGGAAGAATAATCCGCCGTGCTCCAGGGCGATGCCGGCCTGAATCTGGGCTTTCGGTTGATCGAGCAAGTGCACCAGGTCTGGCGAAAAGGCGGCGGCCAATTGTGCCTGACGCTCGGCTTCCTTGGCGTTGAAGGCCAGTTGCAAGACCCCGCAATCGTCCCAGTCGACGCCCCGTTGCAGATGTTCAAGCAAGCGTCGGGTGTGACCGAACCCGCTGACAATCAACTGCGACAACGCGGTGCCATGGGCCGAAAGCTTGAGGTACAGCACGCCCTGTGGATTGCCCGAGGCTTCCTGCGCCAGTGCGTTGTGACGCTCCAGCAGGCTGACGTGCCAACCCCGTGCAGCGAGACTGGCGGCCGTGGCGCAACCGGCCAGGCCGGCGCCGATCACCAGAGCACGACGTTCGCCGGTCAGTGGCGTCGGGCGCGCGAACCATGGTTTGGCCGCGGCGGGCGCCGGGACTTCTTCAGGCCAGCCGAGAAACACGCCCCGCAGGATTTCCCATTTGTGGCCAATGCCTGGCGTGCGCTTCATCTTGAAGCCCGCCGCATTCAGCAGACGGCGCACCCAACCGGTGCTGGTGAAGGTGCTGATGGTCGAGCCGGGGGCCGCCAGACGCGCCAATTCGGCAAACAGTTCGGCGGTCCACATGTCGGGGTTTTTCGCCGGGGCAAAACCGTCGAGAAACCAGGCGTCGATCTGCGCGTCGAGTTGTGGCAATTGTTCCAGCGCATCGCCGATCAGCAGGGTCAGGGTCACACGGCCGTTGTCCAGCACCAGGCGCTGGAAGCCTGGGTGGATGGCGATGTATTGCGTCAGCAGTTGATCGGCAAACGGCTTGAGCTCCGGCCACAAGGCCAGGGCGCGCTGCAGGTCGGGCAGGCTCAGCGGGTACTTTTCGACACTGACAAAATGCAGTCGCGCCCCCGCCACCGCGTGCTGTTCGAACAACTGCCAGGCGCAAAGGAAATTCAGCCCGGTGCCGAAACCGGTCTCGCCAATCACCAGTCGACCGCCGGCCGGCAACGCGGCAAAACGTTCACGCAAAGCGTTCTGTTCGAGGAATACGTAGCGGGTTTCGTCCAACCCCGACAGGTCGGAGAAATACACATCATCGAACACCCGCGAACGCGGGAGCCCTTGGTCGTCCCAGTCGAGCTGGGCGTGGGGCAATACAGGTTTCATGGCAGGCTCGGCAACGGCAAGGCGGCCATTCTAGCCGATCGCCGGGGTGGTGCTTGATCCATGGCAAGTGTCAGGTTGGAAGTGTCAGGGACAATCGCTGCTTTTGTGGCGAGGGAGCTTGTCGGATCGCCGCACCGTCCCGCTCGGGTGCGAAGCAGCCGCAAACGGGTTATCTGTGTACCTCCCGAGTGCAAGTTTGCCGATACCGGGACGGCTTCGCCGTCCAGCGGGAGCAAGCTCCCTCGCCACAGGTTTCATATCAGCCTCAAAAATGGGATTTCTCCCACGCAGGAGAGGTCAATCCGCTAGTCTTGCTCAATCCTGGAAGGAGCCGTCCCATGTTCGAATCCGCCGAAATCGGTCACGCCATCGACAAAGAAACCTACGAAGCCGAAGAACCGGCCCTGCGTGAAGCCTTGCTCGAAGCGCAGTTCGAACTGCACCAGCAACGCCGCTTCCCGGTGATCATTCTGATCAATGGCATCGAAGGCGCCGGCAAGGGCGAGACGGTCAAGTTGCTCAACGAATGGATGGACCCACGCTTGATCGAGGTCCGCACGTTCGATCAGCAGACCGACGAAGAGCTGGCGCGGCCACCGGCCTGGCGCTACTGGCGGATGCTTCCGGCCAAGGGCCGCATGGGGATTTTCTTCGGCAACTGGTACAGCCAGATGCTGCAAGGCCGGGTGCATGGCTTGTTCAAGGACCCGGTGCTGGATCAGGTCATCAATCAGTCCGAGCGCTTTGAAAAAATGCTCTGCGACGAAGGCGCGCTGATCTTCAAGTTCTGGTTCCACCTCTCCAAGAAGCAAATGAAGGCGCGGCTCAAGGCCCTGGCGGATGACCCGCTGCACAGTTGGCGCATCAGTCCGCTGGACTGGCAGCAATCGCAAACCTACGACAAGTTCGTGAAATACGGCGAACGCGTGTTGCGCCGCACCAGCCGCGACTATGCGCCTTGGCATGTGATCGAAGGGGTTGACCCGCATTACCGCAGCCTGGCGGTGGGCAAGATCCTGCTCGAAGGCCTGCAAAGCGCCCTGAAGCGACACAAGGTCCATCCTTCCAAGGTCAATGCCGCGCCGTTGCCGATCCATGTCGATCAACTGAGCCTGCTCGACAGCCTGGATTTGACCCTGCGCCTGGACAAGGACGATTACGAAGAACAATTGATTACCGAACAGGCACGATTCTCCGGCCTGATGCGCGACAAACGCATGCGTCGGCATGCCTTGGTGGCGGTGTTCGAGGGCAATGACGCGGCCGGCAAGGGTGGGGCGATCCGCCGGGTTGCCGCGGCCCTCGATCCGCGTCAGTACAACATCGTGCCGATTGCCGCGCCCACTGAAGAGGAACGGGCGCAGCCTTATCTGTGGCGGTTCTGGCGGCACATCCCGGCCAAGGGCAAGTTCACGGTGTTCGATCGTTCGTGGTACGGGCGGGTGCTGGTGGAACGCGTCGAAGGCTACTGCCCGCCGGCTGACTGGTTGCGGGCCTACAGTGAAATCAATGATTTTGAAGAACTGATCGCCGAGGCCGGGGTGATCGTGGTCAAGTTCTGGCTGGCCATCGACAAGCAGACGCAACTGGAGCGCTTCCAGGCGCGGGAAGAAATTCCCTTCAAGCGTTTCAAGATCACCGAAGATGACTGGCGCAATCGTGACAAATGGGACGCGTACCGCGCGGCGGTCGGTGACATGGTAGATCGCACCAGCACCGAGATTTCACCCTGGACGCTGGTGGAAGCCAATGACAAGCGCTGGGCGCGGGTCAAAGTCCTGCGCACGATCAATCTGGCGCTGGAAGAGGCTTTCGAAAAGTCCGACAAGCACAGCAGGAAAGTGAAGCAGCACCAGAAGTGAGCGATGGTTACGCATACGCGGGGTGAATGATTGTCGCGGTCGGTAATGCAGTGGACTTATGCTCGGTCCACTCCCAACCGACAACAACAATGAGGTATGCCATGCGTGAAGTGGTGATCGTCGACAGTGTGCGGACCGGCCTGGCCAAATCCTTTCGCGGCAAGTTCAACATGACCCGCCCGGACGACATGGCGGCCCATTGCGTTAATGCGCTGCTGGCGCGCTCGGGCATCGACCCGGCCAGCGTCGAGGACTGCATCGTCGGTGCCGGTTCCAACGAAGGTGGCCAGGGCTTCAACATCGGACGCAACATCGCGGTGCTGTCACGCCTGGGCACCGGCACTGCCGGCATGACCCTCAACCGTTTTTGCTCGTCGGGCTTGCAGGCGATCGCCATCGCCGCCAACCAGATTGCCTCGGGTTGCAGCGACATCATCGTCGCCGGTGGCGTCGAGTCGATCAGCCTGACCATGAAAAGCATCAACACCGACAACCTGATCAACCCGCTGCTGAAAGAGCAGGTGCCGGGCATTTATTTCCCGATGGGCCAGACCGCCGAAATCGTCGCTCGTCGTTACAACGTCAGCCGCGAAGAACAGGATCTGTACGCGCTGCAAAGTCAGCGACGTACCGCTCAGGCTCAGGCCGATCGATTGTTTGACGATGAAATCGTGCCGATGGCGGTGAAGTATCGGGTTGAAGACAAGGCCACCGGTCAGGTGCAGATCCTCGACGGCATCGTCGACCACGATGACTGCAACCGCCCGGGCACCACCCTGGAAAGCCTGGCGGGATTGAAACCGGTGTTTGCCGAAGACGGTTCGGTGACGGCGGGCAACTCTTCGCAGCTGTCCGATGGCGCGTCGATGACGCTGGTGATGAGCCTGGAAAAAGCACTGGAACTGGGGTTGAAACCGAAGGCGTTCTTCCGTGGTTTCACCGTGGCCGGTTGCGAGCCGGATGAAATGGGCATCGGCCCGGTGTTTTCGGTGCCGAAGTTGCTCAAGGCCAAGGGTTTGCGGATTTCCGACATTGATCTGTGGGAACTCAACGAAGCGTTTGCGTCCCAGTGCCTGTACAGCCGCATTCGGTTGGAGATCGATAACGACAAGTACAACGTCAATGGCGGCTCGATTTCCATCGGCCATCCGTTCGGCATGACCGGTTCGCGTCAGGTCGGGCATCTGGTGCGTGAGTTGCAGCGCCGCAATGTGCGTTACGGCATCGTCACCATGTGTGTGGGGGGCGGGATGGGGGCGACCGGGTTGTTCGAGGCGGTGCGTTAACCCTTAAAGTTCTTGCTGTTTATTAGATCGCCTTCGCGAGCAAGCCCGCTCCCACATTGACCGAGTTTCCATATTGGAGTGCGGTTGAATGTGGGAGCGGGCTTGCTCGCGAAGGGAGCGACGCGGTCTATAAGCTCATCCGCAAAAGCAGCATCCGCTCAATGTAAGCCTGTACCTCGCGCGCCAACTTCTCCGGATTTTCAAACGGGCCCTCCAGGGTGTTTTCCCGGGTGCTGAAATACAAATCCCCATTCACACGACACACCCGGTCACAGCGAAAGTGAGTGGCGGGGGCATTGTCCTGGGCGCGTTTGCCGTACATGGCGATCTCCTGAGGAATATTCCTGTTGGCGAATTCCATGAGCTTATGCATGAACCACTTGCGACGCCTGGCCAGCCGATCGACGGCATAGCGCCAATTTAATGGTGCGACCTGCACAGTTTCATTCGCGGCCCGCCCCCAACTGTCCCTGTGTACCGAACAGGTCTGAGCCTAGAATGACGGTTCTCGCCACTTGGCTTCGGGGTTCGCAATGCACATTTCATCGGGTCGCTGGGTTTACGGTCTGTTCCTGGCCTTGGTGACCGCGCTGTTGTGGGGAATCCTGCCGATCAAACTCAAGCAAGTGCTGCTGGTGATGGACCCGGTGACGGTGACCTGGTTTCGCCTGATCGTATCCGGCGGCTGCCTGTTCATTTATCTGGCGGCGACCAAGCGCCTGCCGAGCCGCAAGGTGCTCGGGCCGCGTGGTGGCTGGTTGGTGTTGATGGCGGTGCTCGGCCTGGTGGGCAACTACGTGCTGTACCTGATGGGCCTGAACCTGCTCAGCCCCGGCACCGCGCAACTGGTGGTGCAGATGGGGCCGATCATGTTGCTGATTGCCAGTCTGTTTGTGTTCAAGGAACGGTTCAGCGTGGGGCAGGGGATTGGCCTGCTCGTGCTGCTGATCGGCTTTGCCCTGTTTTTCAATCAGCGGCTGGCCGAATTGCTGACCTCGTTGACTGATTACACCGCCGGCGTGCTGTTGGTGTTGTTGGCGTCCACGGTCTGGACGTTTTATGCCTTGGGCCAGAAGCAACTGCTCACGGTATGGAATTCGCTGCAAGTGATGATGGTGATCTACCTGTTCTGCGCGTTGTTGCTGACGCCGTGGGTGCACCCGCTGGAAGCGCTGCAACTGAGCCCGCTGCAAGGCTGGCTGCTGCTGGCGTGCTGCATGAACACCCTGATCGCCTATGGTGCCTTTGCCGAAGCCCTGGCGCATTGGGAGGCATCGCGGGTCAGTGCGACGCTGGCGATCACGCCATTGGTGACATTCGCTGCGGTGGCCGTGGCGGCGTGGTTATGGCCGGACTATGTGCATGCCGAGACGATCAATGGTCTGGGGTATGGCGGGGCGGTGCTGGTGGTGCTGGGATCGGCGCTGGTGGCGTTGGGGCCGTCGTTGATTGCGGGGCTCAGGGCTCGAAAGGCCCGAATAGCGGTCGGATGATCGTTCCCACGCTCTGCGTGGGAATGCCTCAATGGACGCTCCGCGTCCGCTTCGGCAGGGACGCGGAGCGTCCCGGGCTGCATTCCCATGCGGAGCGTGGGAACGATCAGTCAGGTCAGCCCTTGGCACCAGCCTCCAGCATATTCTCCGGCCTTACCCACGCATCAAACTCTTCATCCGTCAGATACCCCAACTGCAACGCCGCCTCACGCAAGGTCAGTCCTTCGGCATAAGCCTTCTTGGCAATCTCTGCCGATTTGTCGTAGCCAATGTGCGGATTAAGCGCCGTCACCAACATCAATCCACGCTCCAGATGTTCAGCCATTTTCTCTGCATCCGGTTCCAGACCGGTGATGCAATGCTGCTGGAAGTTGCTGCATCCATCGCCAAGCAGGCGGATCGATTGCAGCAGGTTGTGGATGATCACCGGTTTGAACACGTTCAGTTGCAGGTGCCCCTGGCTCGCGGCAAACCCGATGGCGACGTCGTTGCCCAATACCTGGCACGCCAGCATCGACAGGGCTTCGCACTGAGTCGGATTGACCTTGCCCGGCATGATCGAACTGCCCGGTTCGTTGGCCGGCAATTTCACTTCAGCGAAGCCTGCTCGCGGCCCGGAGCCGAGCAGGCGCAGGTCGTTGGCGATTTTCATCAGGGTCACGGCGAGGGTTTTCAGCGCGCCGGACAGCGTGGTCAGCGGCTCATGGCCAGCCAGGGCGGCGAACTTGTTGGGTGCGGTGACGAACGGCAGGCCGGAGAGGGCGGCCAGTTCAGCAGCGATGGCTTCGCCAAAACCGTGGGGCGAATTCAGCCCGGTGCCGACCGCGGTGCCGCCCTGGGCCAGTTCACAGACGGCCGGCAGCGCACTGCGGATCGCCCGCTCGGCGTAATCCAGTTGCGCGATGAAGGCCGACAGTTCCTGACCGAAGGTGATCGGCGTCGCGTCCATCATGTGGGTGCGGCCGGTCTTGACCAGTTTCATGTGCCGCGCGGTCAACTCGGCCAATCCGCCCGACAGTTCGTTGATCGCCGGCAACAAGTGCTGTTGCACCGCCTGGGCGGCCGCGATGTGCATGGCGGTCGGGAAGCAGTCGTTGGAACTCTGGGAGCGGTTGACGTGATCGTTAGGGTGAACCGGCGACTTGCCGCCACGAGCATTACCGGCCAACTCGTTGGCGCGACCGGCGATCACTTCGTTGACGTTCATATTGCTCTGGGTGCCGCTGCCGGTCTGCCAGACCACCAGCGGGAACTGGTCGTCATGGCTGCCGTCGAGCACTTCGTCGGCGGCCTGTTCGATCAGCCGGGCGATGTCGGCGGGCAGGTCACCATTGCGGTCATTGACCCGCGCCGCGGCTTTCTTGATCAGCGCCAGGGCATGCAGCACCGCCAGCGGCATTTTTTCGTTGCCGATGGCGAAGTTAATCAGCGAGCGTTGCGTCTGAGCGCCCCAGTAGGCTTCATCCGGGACTTCAACCTGGCCAAGGCTGTCGGTTTCGATACGGCTCATCATGCACACTCCTGTAGGTCGATAGCGCAGTTTAGGCCGTGATCGCCGGCCGTGGTTCCATCAGTCTGTTTTTTGACCGTTCAGCCCCTCTAAATCAGGTGCGACAAGGCTTGGGGTTGAGTGACACAGTTTTTTAGGTGCAGAATGGTCGCCCTTGAGGTTTTGCCTCGCCTGCTAGAAAAGGAAACTCGATGACTCGTCTTCGTGCCATCTGTACCGCGGTTGCACTGGTTTGCGCCAGCGGCCAGGTTCTTGCCGATACCGCCAGCCACAACGCCAGTGCCGAAGCTTTCCTGACCCTGGCGCACGCTGACAAATTGGGCACTCCGGTGTACATGCAAGTGCAGCAAATGTTCGCTCAGCGCTTTGAGCAAACCAAAGCCCCCGAGTCGAAAAAAGCCTTGCTGGAAACTTACCAGGCCAAAGCCAACGCCGCGCTGGACCAAGCCATTGGCTGGAACAAGCTGAAGCCGGACATGGTCAAGCTCTACACCACCAACTTCAGCGAATCCGAGCTGAAAGACCTGGTCGCGTTCTACAAGTCGCCACTGGGCAAGAAAGTCCTGGAAAAAATGCCGCAGCTGACTCAGCAATCGGCCCAGATGACTCAAGCCAAGCTGGAAAGCGCGGTGCCTGTGGTCAACAAGCTGCTGGCTGACATGACGGCCGAGCTGGAGCCTAAAGGCGCCGCTCCTGCCAAGAAAAAGCCTTAAGCGGAGTTCGGTATGACCATGCAACAACGCATCGAATCAACGCTGGGCCTGTTGCAGCCGCTGCATCTGCAAGTGCTGGATGAAAGCCACATGCACAGCCGTGGGTTGCAGACCCACTTCAAGGCCGTGGTGGTCAGCCAGCAGTTCGAAGGGCTCAACCGGGTCAAGCGTCACCAGAAAGTCTACGGCACGCTCGGCGAGCTGATGGGCGAGTTCCATGCGTTGGCGCTGCATACCTACACGCCAGAGGAATGGGCACAGATCGACGCGGCTCCGGCCTCGCCGACCTGTGCTGGCGGCAGCAAGCATTGATGTGAAGGGTTGATTGATGGGCTGTGCCAAGCCTGCAGATCGCAGTCCTAAACCACACCGTTTTTGCTAGAATCCGCAACGCGCCGCTCACCCGGCGCGTTTTTTTTCGCATCCGGTTCACCCCTTACGAGGGTAGCCACCTGGAGAATCACCCATGACACAACAGATTGTCGTGGCGGCACTGTATAAGTTCGTCACCCTGGAAGATTACGTCGCCCTGCGCGAGCCCCTGCTGCAAGCGATGGTCGACAACGGCATCAAAGGCACCCTGCTGATCGCCGAAGAAGGCATCAACGGCACCGTGTCCGGCAGCCGCGAAGGCATTGACGGGCTGATGGCCTGGCTCAAGAACGACCCGCGCATGGACGACATTGACCACAAAGAGTCGTACTGCGACGACCAGCCGTTCTACCGCACCAAAGTCAAACTCAAGAAAGAAATCGTCACCCTCGGCGTCGAAGGCGTAGACCCGAACAAAAAGGTCGGCACCTATGTGGATCCGCAGAACTGGAACGCGCTGATCAGCGATCCTGAAGTGCTGTTGATCGACACCCGCAACGACTACGAAGTCTCGATCGGCACCTTCGAAGGCGCCATCGACCCGAAGACCACCAGTTTTCGCGAATTCCCCGACTACATCAAAGCCCATTTCGACCCGGCCGTGCACAAGAAAGTCGCGATGTTCTGCACCGGCGGCATTCGTTGCGAAAAGGCTTCGAGCTACATGCTCAGCCAGGGTTTCGACGAGGTCTATCACCTCAAGGGCGGCATTCTGAAATACCTCGAAGAGGTGCCGCAGGAAGAAACCAAATGGCAGGGCGACTGCTTCGTGTTCGATAACCGCGTGACCGTGCGTCATGACCTCAGCGAAGGCGACTACGATCAATGCCATGCCTGCCGTACCCCTGTCAGTGTCGAAGACCGCGCGTCCGAGCACTACGTGGCCGGCATCAGTTGCCCGCATTGCTGGGATAAGCTGAGCGAGAAGACCCGTCGCAGTGCCATCGACCGGCAAAAGCAGATCGAACTGGCCAAGGCGCGCAACCTGCCGCACCCGATCGGCTACAACTACAAGCAAACTCCTTCCGAGGCTTGAACCATGTCTGCGCAACGCCTGCTCTATGTGATGGACCCGATGTGCTCCTGGTGCTGGGGCTTCGCGCCGGTGGCCAACGCGCTGGTCGAGCAGGCGCAAGCAGCGGGGGTGGACGTGCACCTGGTGGTGGGCGGTTTGCGTACCGGCAGCGGTTCCGCGCTGGAGCCGACCACCCGGCGCTACATCCTTGAGCATTGGCAAGCGGTCACCGAAGCCACGGGTCAACCGTTCAAACTGGAAGGTGCGTTGCCCGCCGGGTTCGTCTACGACACCGAACCTGCCTGTCGGGCACTGGTAACCGCGCGCAGCCTGGCGCCGGATTGCGCGTGGAAACTGCTGGGGCTGATTCAGCACGCGTTTTACGCCGAAGGTCGCGACGTCACGCATGCCAGTGTCCTGGTGGAGCTGGCGGAGCAGGCCGGTCTGCCGCGCATCGAGTTCGCCGCCGCGTTCGACCGTGCCGATCAGCACGCCGCGACAGCGGCCGATTTCACCTGGGTCCAGGACCTGGGCATTGCCGGTTTCCCTACCTTGCTGGCTGAGCGTAATGGTCAATTGGCGCTGTTGACCAATGGCTATCAGCCGCTCAGCGTACTGTCTCCGTTGCTCGGCCGCTGGCTGGAGCGCGCTGCCTGTGCATGACCAGCCTGACGAAGCAGCAACCGCTACACGTGTCGACCGTCTGAGCTGGGCGGAAATCCGTCGCCTGGCGCTGCATCACAAAAAATCCCTGTGGATCGCCAACGGCGTGGCCGTGTTGGCCACCTTGTGCAGCGTGCCGATTCCCTTGCTCTTGCCGTTGCTGGTGGACGAAGTGCTGCTGGGCCATGGCGACTCTGCGCTGAAGATCATGAACCACGCGCTGCCCGACGGCTGGCAGAAAGCGTCGGGCTATATCGGCCTGATGCTGCTGGTGACCTTGTTGCTGCGTTGTGGCGCCTTGTTGTTCAACGTGGTTCAGGCGAAGTTGTTTGCGGCACTGGCCAAGGACATCGTGTACCGCATTCGCACACGGCTGATAGATCGGCTCAAGCGCATTTCCCTGGGCGAATACGAAAGCCTGGGCAGCGGCACGGTGACCACGCACCTGGTCACCGACCTCGACACTGTGGACAAATTCGTCGGCGAAACCCTCAGCCGTTTCCTGGTCGCCATGCTGACCCTGGTCGGCACCGCGAGCATTCTGATCTGGATGCACTGGAAGCTGGCGCTGCTGATCATGCTGTTCAACCCGCTGGTGATCTACGCCACGGTATTGCTGGGCAAGCGGGTCAAGCACCTGAAGAAACTCGAGAACGACAGCACCTCGCGCTTTACCCAGGCACTCACCGAAACCCTCGATGCCATTCAGGAAGTGCGTGCCGGCAACCGTCAGGGTTTTTTCCTCGGGCGCCTGGGGCAGCGCGCCCGGGAAGTGCGCGATTACGCGGTGAACTCGCAGTGGAAAACCGATGCTTCGAACCGTGCCAGCGGCTTGCTGTTCCAGTTCGGCATCGATATTTTCCGTGCGGCGGCGATGCTCACCGTGCTGTTTTCCGACCTGTCCATCGGCCAGATGCTCGCGGTGTTCAGCTATCTGTGGTTCATGATCGGTCCGGTGGAACAGCTGCTGAATCTGCAATACGCCTACTATGCCGCCGGCGGCGCGCTGTCGCGGATCAACGAGCTGCTGGCCCGGGCCGATGAACCTGAATACCCGGGCGGAGTGGACCCGTTCAACGGTCGCGAAACCGTGGGCATTGAAGTCCAGGGATTGAGTTTCGGTTACGGCGACGAGTTGGTGTTGAACCAGATGGACCTGTCCATCGCCCCCGGCGAAAAAGTCGCGATCGTCGGCGCCAGCGGTGGTGGCAAAAGCACGCTGGTGCAGTTGCTGCTGGGGTTGTACACGCCGCTCGCCGGGACGATCCGCTTCGGCGGCTCGACCCAGCAAGAGATCGGCCTGGAAACCGTGCGGGAGAACGTCGCCGTGGTCTTGCAACACCCGGCGCTGTTCAACGATACCGTGCGCGCCAACCTGACCATGGGCCGTGAGCGCAGCGACGACGCCTGTTGGCAGGCGTTGGAAATCGCGCAATTGCACGCCACGATTCGAGAGTTGCCCAATGGCCTGGACAGTATCGTCGGGCGTTCCGGCGTGCGTTTGTCCGGCGGCCAGCGCCAACGCCTGGCCATTGCGCGGATGGTGTTGGCCGAACCCAAGGTAGTGATCCTCGACGAGGCCACTTCGGCACTGGATGCCGCCACCGAATACAACCTTCACCAGGCGCTGGCGCGGTTCCTGAGCAATCGCACCACGCTGATCATTGCGCACCGGTTATCGGCGGTGAAACAGGCCGACCGGGTGCTGGTATTCGATGGCGGACAAATTGCCGAGGATGGCGACCATCAGCAGTTGATTGCCGAGGGTGGTTTATACGCCAAGCTTTATGGGCATTTGCAGCAGCATTAGATCAGTGCCGCGTACCTATATAGGGCGATGTTCAGAGGGTGCCAAGGCGGATCCTCCGCTTGCCGGAACCGGGAACGCACCCTAGTCTAGCTGTAGCGATTTCGTCCGGAAGACGATCAAGCAGTGCTAATGCAAGGGATCTCATGAAACAAACGCGGACTCTCGGAACGCCACGGTTGTTGGGCATTGTCTGGCCATTTATCGCCGTTGTGTTATTTCAGGCCCTGTTGGGCGGCGTGAGCCTGTACGTTCTGTCGGCGGTTCGCGGCTACGTTGCCGGTGAAAGCCTGTGGTCCAAAGGCCAGAAAGACGCCATTTATTACCTCAATCTCTACGCCGACAGTCGCGACGAGGCGATTTTCCTCAAATACCAGAACGCCATTGCCGTGCCCCAAGGGGGCCACGAATTGCGCGTGGCGCTGGATCATCAACCGCCGAATATCGAAGCCGCGCGCGTGGCGATCCTCAAAGGCGGCAACCACCCGGATGACATCGATAGTGTGATCTGGCTGTACCTGAATTTCCGGCACTTCAGTTACCACGAGAAAGCCATTGACCTCTGGAGGGTGGGGGATGCGTATCTGTTGCAACTCGATGCCATTGCGCGGGAAATGCATCAGCGCGTCACCACCCGCCAGGCCACCGCTGGCGATATCAAGCGCTGGAAGGAACAGATATTCCTCATCAACGAAAGTGTGACACCGGCGGCGAAGGCCTTCAGCGATGCCTTGGGCGAAGGCTCGCGGAGGATCCTGCGGGTGTTGCTGGTGACCAACCTCGCCACGGCTCTGGGATTGATCCTCCTGGCCTTGATGCGCACGCACAAACTGCTCAAGCAGCGCCATGCCTTCGCCGACGCGTTGCAGTTGGAGAAAGACCGGGCACAAATCACTTTGCAATCGATCGGCGATGGCGTGATCACCACGAATGTCGAGGGAGCGATTGCCTACATGAACCCGGCCGCCGAGGCGTTGACGCACTGGAAAGCCGAACAGGCGACGGGTTTGCCGCTGGCGGCGCTATTCAATCTGTTGGACGAGAACGCTCAGGCCGAAGGTTTTACGTTGATCGAGCACATTTTGAGCGGACAGCTGAGCGGTGGCAGCGAACACTCAAAACTGATCCAGCGCCTGGATGGCAGCACGGTTTCGGTGACCCTGGTCGGTGCGCCGATCCGCAACGCGGGCAAGGTCAGCGGCACGGTGCTGGTGCTGCACGACATGACCCAGGAGCGGCAATACATTGCCAATCTGTCCTGGCAGGCGACCCATGACGCCTTGACCGGGCTCGCCAACCGCCGTGAGTTTGAGTATCGCCTGGAGCAGGCGCTGCACAACCTGACACGTCAGACGGGGCGCCATGCGCTGATGTTCCTCGATCTGGATCAGTTCAAACTGGTCAACGATACCTGTGGCCATGCAGCGGGTGATGAATTGCTCCGGCATATCTGCGCACTGTTGCAGTCTGGTTTGCGCGAAGGCGATACCCTGGCCCGCCTGGGTGGCGACGAGTTTGGCATCCTGCTGGAGAACTGCGCCCCGGAAGCCGCCGAGAAAATCGCCGAGGGCCTGCGTCAGACTGTGCAGAACCTGCACTTCGTCTGGAAAGGCCGACCCTTTGTAACCACTGTGAGCATCGGGCTGGTTCACGTTGCTCAGAATCCGACCACCCTCGAGGCCTCGCTGCGCGCTGCCGACATGGCCTGCTACATGGCCAAGGAAAAGGGGCGCAATCGGGTTCAGGTCTATCACGCCGATGATTCGGAACTGTCCCTGCGCTTCGGCGAGATGGCTTGGGTACAGCGCTTGCACATCGCACTGGAAGAAGACCGTTTCTGTTTGTATGCCCAGGAAATCGCGCCACTTGGTCATGTCGAGAAGGGCGGTGGACATATCGAAATTTTGTTGCGCCTGCATGACGAAGCCGGACGCATGATATTGCCCGACAGTTTTATTCCGGCTGCTGAGCGATATGGTCTGATGACATCCCTTGATCGCTGGGTGGTACAGAACGTATTCAAAATTATTGCCCAATGCATAGCCGAACAGCACAAAGGCCCATTGGCCATGTGTGCGATTAATCTGTCAGGCACAACTATCGGAGATGAGGCGTTTCTGCACTTCCTGCGTGAACAGTTTGTTACTTACTCCATACCGCCTGAAATGATTTGTTTTGAAATCACTGAAACCAGTGCTATTTCAAATCTTGGAAGTGCAATCAGATTTATTAATGAACTCAAAGGCTTAGGTTGCCACTTTTCACTGGATGATTTTTGCGCCGGAATGTCCTCATTCGCATACTTGAAACATTTACCTGTAGACTTCTTGAAGATCGACGGGAGTTTCGTAAAGGATATGTTGGACGACCCGATTAACCGCGCCATGGTCGAAGTGATCAATCACATCGGTCATGTTATGGGTAAGCGTACGATTGCCGAGTTTGTTGAAACACCCCAGATCGAGCAGGCACTGTTGGAGATCGGGGTGGATTACGCTCAAGGGTATGTTATTGAACGCCCGCATTTGTTTACCTGCGACAGTTTACAAAGTCGTCCCGCCAGGCCACAGCCTTTGTTGTTCAAGGCGCCTGGCACGTTCCGTTGAAATCTCTTGCTGATCCTTATAATCACAATCAAAAGGAGCTCGACAGTGATCGACACATTCAACCGAACCGGACCACTCATGGACGCTGCAAGTTATCCCGTCTGGGCTCAACGCCTGATCCAGGATTGCAGCGAGAGCAAACGCCGGGTTGTCGAACACGAACTGTATCAGCGACTGCGTGATAACAAACTCAGTGCAAAGACCATGCGCCAGTACCTGATTGGTGGCTGGCCGGTAGTCGAACAGTTCGCGTTATATATGGCACAAAACCTGACCAAGACACGCTTTGCCCGCCATCCAGGTGAAGACATGGCACGTCGCTGGTTGATGCGTAACATACGCGTTGAATTGAACCATGCCGATTACTGGGTGCACTGGAGCCGTGCTCACGGTGTCAGCCTGGAAGATCTGCAAGCGCAAAAAGTTGCCCCTGAACTTCACGCCTTGAGCCATTGGTGCTGGCACACCAGTTCAGCGGATTCGCTGATTGTTGCCATTGCCGCCACCAACTACGCCATTGAAGGCGCGACCGGGGAATGGTCGGCGCTGGTCTGTTCCAATGGTATCTACGCGGCCTCTTTCCCGGAGGAAGATCGCAAGCGGGCCATGAAGTGGTTGAAGATGCATGCCCAGTACGACGATGCCCATCCGTGGGAAGCCCTGGAAATCATCTGCACGTTGGCGGGTATGAACCCTTGTAAATCCCTGCAAGTGGAACTGCGTCAGGCCGTGTGCAAGAGCTACGACTACATGTTCCTGTTCCTGGAGCGCTGCATGCAGCTTGAGCATGCGCAAAAGGCACCTGTCGCGCGTGAGCGCATGGAACTGGCCGAGAGCTGATCGGCTGATACACGCCATTGAAAAAGCCCGCTCCCCCTTGTCTAGGGAGGCGGGCTTTTTTGTATTGGCAGTCAACAACAGTCAGGCGCTGATCTTCAGTCCAACCAGCCCGGAAATGATCAACGCTACACTGGCGAGCCTGAACAACGCCATGGATTCACCGAACAGGATGATCCCGGCAATGACCGTCCCGACCGCACCGACACCCGTCCAGATCGCATAGGCCGTGCCCAGCGGCAATTCCTTCATGGCAAGGCCCAGCAAGCCAAGGCTGATCGCCATGGCGGCAACGGTCAATGCGGTGGGGAGAGGGCGGCTGAAGCCATCGGTGTATTTCAGGCCGACAGCCCAGCCAACTTCGAACAGGCCGGCGAAAAACAGAATGATCCAGGACATGAGAGACCTCCATCGATTGACGGGGTCGTCCCCAGATTAATGACTCGATCGAGCCGCGAGGTCGTCCTCGCGTTTTGCAATAGATTGCCCATCATTAACCCGGGGATCAAGTTTTCGGATCAGTCGATAGCCTGCTGCGCCGCCGTTTCCCGATCTTCTTTCTCGCTCATCCGGCGGAAATATGTCGAGAGCAGCGCCCCGGAGATGTTGTGCCAGACGCTGAACAACGCGCTCGGCACCGCCGCCAGCGGTGAAAAGTGTGCACTGGCCAGCGCTGCACCCAGACCGGAGTTCTGCATGCCGACTTCCAGTGCCAGGGATTTACGCTGGGCCAGTGGCAATTTGAACAACCTTGCGGTGAAGTAACCCAGCAGATAGCCAAAGCTGTTGTGCAGCATCACCACGGCCATGATCAGCAGGCCGGATTCGGCAATCTTCGTCTGGCTGGCGGCCACCACGGCTGTGACGATGATTACGATGCTCACCACCGACACCAGTGGCAACACGTCTACCGCGTGGCGAACCCGATCACCCAGCAGGCGCTGGGCAACCACGCCAAGCACGATCGGCAGCAGCACCACTTGCAGGATCGACCAGAACAGCTCCATGAACGACACCGGCAACCAGGCTGAGGCCAGCAGCCAGATCAGAGCCGGGGTCAAAAGCGGGGCGAGGAGGGTGGTGACAGCGGCGATGGCCACCGACAGCGCCAGATCGCCGCGGGCCAGCCAGGTCATAACGTTTGACGAGGTGCCGCTAGGGCAGCAGCCGACCAGGATGACGCCGACAGCGATCTCCGGCGGCAAGTGGAAAGCCTGGCAAAGCAACCACGCCACACCGGGCATGATCACAAAATGCGCAACCACGCCCAAGGCCACGCGCCATGGATGGCGAGCGACTTCGGCGAAATCTTCGAGCTTGAGGGTCAGGCCCATGCCGAACATCACCAGGCCCAACAGCGGCACGATCGCGCCCTTCAGGCCGATGAACCAGGTCGGTTGCAGGAACGCCACGACGGCGAAAATCAATACCCAGTAAGCGAAGGTGTTGCCGACAAAACGACTCAATGCAGGCAGTGCGCGCATGGCCTGATCCTTGTTCTTGAGTAACACCACAAAACCAATGTGGGAGCGGGCCTGCTCGCGATAGCGGTTTCACAGTCAACATACATGTTGATCGTGATGACGCCATCGCGAGCAGGCTCGCTCCCACAGTGATAACTTTTTACCTTTTAGATCCCCTGCGGAGTCTCTTCACCACCCAGCGCTTCAACCAGCGCCGGCAGGAAGTCGCCGAAGGTCAGCATCATCAGGGTGAAGCTGGCGTCCAGTTGGCCGAGGGCTTCTTCGCCACCGTCCTGTTCCGCCTGGTCCTGCAGCAGATCTTCGAACTTCAGGCGCTTGACCACCATCTTGTCGTCAAGAACGAAAGACAGCTTGTCCTGCCAGGCCAACGACAGCTGAGTAACCACTTTGCCGGTGCTCAGGTGCAGTTGGATTTCTTCGCTGGTCAGGTCCTGGCGCTTGCAACGCACGATGCCGCCGTCTTCGTGGGTGTCGCGCAGCTCGCACTCGTCCAGCACGAAGAAATCGTCCGCGGCTTTCTGGGTAGTGACCCATTCAGTCATGGTCGCGGTAGGGGACATCTTCACGGTCAGCGGACGTACCGGCAGCGTGCCGATGACTTCACGCAGGGTGGACAACAGGTCTTCGGCACGTTTCGGGCTGGCCGAGTTGACCAGGATCAGGCCCTGTTTCGGCGCGATAGCAGCGAAAGTCGACGAACGACGAATAAAGGCCCGCGGCAGGAAGGCCTGGATGATTTCATCCTTGATCTGGTCGCGCTCTTTTTTGTAGACCTTGCGCATTTGTTCGGCTTCGATCTCTTCGACCTTTTCCTTTACCGCATCGCGCACGACGCTGCCCGGCAGAATGCGTTCTTCTTTACGGGCAGCGATCAGCAGGAAGTCGCCGCTGATGTGCACCAGCGGAGCATCTTCGCCCTTGCCGAAGGGCGCGACGAAACCGTAGGTGGTCAACTCCTGGCTTGCACATGGACGCGCCAGTTTGGTCGCCAGTGCAGTTTCCAACGCCTCGGCATCAAAAGGCAGATCTTGGGTCAGGCGATAGATAAGCAGGTTTTTGAACCACATGGGGCGAGTCTCTCCTTTATACAAAGGGGGGCATTATTCTCTTCGCAGCGCCATAGGCCAACCCTTCTCTAAGCCTTTGGAAGGCCTGAAAAAATTAATTAAAAAAGTGCTTGCCAGAGATGTGGTCGCTCCGTAGAATGCGCGCCACACCGAAAGTGAAGGGTGATTAGCTCAGCTGGGAGAGCGTCTGCCTTACAAGCAGAATGTCGGCGGTTCGATCCCGTCATCACCCACCATTCGCTTCCAGTGTTACGCGCAGCGGTAGTTCAGTCGGTTAGAATACCGGCCTGTCACGCCGGGGGTCGCGGGTTCGAGTCCCGTCCGCTGCGCCATATTCGGTTATCTGGAACGCTGAACGCCAGGTCACCACGGAAAAGCCCGCTTAACGCGGGTTTTTTTCTGTCAAAAGTTTGCAATTTGTTCCTGCAGGTCGCGTCGTTTTATGGGTTTTCAGATTTTTTTGAAGAATTATTCAATTAAATCAACACTTTATGAAAATCTGTGGCACAATGCGCCCCGCAACGAAGGTAAAGGGTGATTAGCTCAGCTGGGAGAGCGTCTGCCTTACAAGCAGAATGTCGGCGGTTCGATCCCGTCATCACCCACCACTTACTTTCAACGCTACGCGCAGCGGTAGTTCAGTCGGTTAGAATACCGGCCTGTCACGCCGGGGGTCGCGGGTTCGAGTCCCGTCCGCTGCGCCATATTCGGTCACCTGGAACGCTGAACGCCAGGTCACCACAGAAAGCCCGCTTAATGCGGGCTTTTTGCTGTCTGGGGTTTGGCTTTGTAGCGAATCCACTGAAAAAGCGACCTGTTCGGGTAATGCCCGTCAGTTAGGACTTGAACACGGCAACCCCTGTAGGAGCGAGCCTGCTCGCGATAGCGGCAGGTCAGCCAACATTGATGCTAAATGTACCGCCGTCATCGCGAGCAGGCTCGCTCCCACAAGTTGTGCGCCTGAACTGACAGGCATTGACCTGCTCGGGTCGCTTTTTTCGTTTCTGCCTTGCCTATTGTTCAGCATTGCGGCTGTGGCGGTAGTCGCTGACTGCTTCATACACGGCTTTGCGTAACCGGTTGATGCCGCCAATGGGGCGATGAGCCTCAAGGCCAAACCACGGGTTGAACGACTGGTTATCGCATTGCATGTTCAGCGCAGGTGTATCGAAGTCCTGGGCGGGTACTTTGATCCGCGCCACGGTCTCGAACGGAGCATCGCGTTGCTGCCACTCAATACTGGTGTCTTCGATCGGCATGTATTTGGTCGGATCCTGGCGCTGTATCTGCAGTACGAAACAGGCTGGCACCCGATCGGTCGACAGCTGCTGGTTCAGCGCAGTGCGCAGGAAGTTCGGCAGGTTTTGATTTTGCGTGGGCAGCGTGTAGGCCGGACAGCTATCAGGATCCGGCATCACGCGGAATTTAGCGTTGGCTTCACCGAACTTGTACGGCGAAACCGAAAAGTAAGTGGTCTGCGTCGGGCTTGCCGGGGCAGGGGAGAGCGTCGCCAACGCAATAAACAGATGGCGGACTTGCCACGTGCGCGGGTCCCAACCCGGGAAGAACGCCATCGCCTTTTTGCCATCAGCCTGAGCAGCCACATTCTGACGATACTCAGCGACATCGCTGACAAAGAAGTTCGGATGGTTGAACATCACGAAGTCCTGTTCACTGTGCCCTTGGCGATCGCTCAGCAACTGTTTGCCAGGCACATCGAGCAATTTGATTGCCATGCCCCGGGCATCGCGGATGCTGTCGAATTGCGGATACGCATTGCCGTTGGACAGCCGCATCGTCGCTTGCCAGGTTTTGCCGGGTTCGTTGAACACACCCTGACGCAGTTCGCCTGCCAGATCCGGCAGCACCTGAACCTCGGCCTTCACGCAGCCATGGGCCTTGGCATGGGCGTCACGCAGGTAGCGGGTGCTTTCCCGGTGCTGATCGACGATGCGCACGGCTGTCTGGATGATGTCTCGGGTCATCGCTGATTCGCCATCGGGAATCAGTTCTTCAGCCGAGACAGGGCCGCGGTGCTGCCAGGCGAACCATGCGGCGGCAAACGCCCAGGCGAGCAATCCCAAGCCCAGCGACCACAGCAGGGTTTTGCCGAGGAAGGTGCCAAAACGCATCCAGAGTCTGCTCATGGCAATTGTGCCTCTAATGGGCCGCCCAACACTTTCAGATACTCCAGCAGCGCCCAGCGCTCTTCTGGTTGCAGCAGGCGACCGATGACGCCGTTACCACGCTTGCCTGCGCGGAATTCGTGGCCACTGTTGTGATTGCCGGTGATGCGTGTGTCGAACATGAAGCCATTGGTGAAGGCCTCGGTGCGATAGCCGAGGTGCCGGGGGTCGTACTCGAAAGTGCCTTTGTAGAAGGTGGTTGCGCGTTCATCCTGGGGTGAGAGCAACTGATAAAGGCTCGGCACCGAACCGTTATGCAGAAACGGTGCGGTTGCCCAGACTCCCGCCAATGGTCGCGCCTTGTAGGCGCGCAATTCGCGCACGCCAATCGGCAGGCCGAAACCATCCATGTCCGGTCGTTCGGCCGCAGGAATGTTTGCGTCACGGTAGGCCCGGTTTCCGACGAAAGCGGTGACGTAGGCCAACCCCTTAGCCGATGAGAGCTTGCTCAAATCCAGCGATTCAGTGGGCGTCGGCTGCAACTGAACACCTAGCTGCGCCAACTCTGCCGGGTCCCATTGCAAGGCGGTGAGGTCGAAGCGATGGTCGGCGATGTTATTGGCCGCACCCGGGTCGGTGCCGATGAACTCCACGGGCAGCATTTTCAAATGTTGCACCCAGCGCCCGTCACTTTGGACCGTTCGAGGTACATGGCAGCCGGCGCAGTTCTCGGTGAATAACTCACGACCTTTTGCGGCCTGGGTTTTGTCGATGGCGCCCAGCAGTGCTTCCGGCCAGGCTGGTGGTTTGAGCCGCTGCAGGGTTTGTTCGATCAGGTGCAGATCGCGCAAGCGGACACTGGACGGATAACGGTCGTCTCCTTTAAGCGGCTGGCCGTCAGCGTCGAAGAAACTCAGCGTGGCGCCCACTCCCAGGGCCTCGCCGATGTTACGGGCCATCGGTTGCTGCGCCGAACCGTTCCACTGCACCCAGTCGAAGGTCCACATGTCCCACAGTTGCGGATAGTCGACCGGAGCGTTGGCCACACGGTAGTTGGCGGGGGAAATCGCATCGCCGAAACTGGCGTTGGCAATGCGCCCGAAAGCGTCGGTGCGACCGGGGCCTTCTTCGGTGGGATAGAGCCCGCGATGGGTGTCGTTCCAGGCCACTTTCAAGAAGGTGTCGAGAGAGACTTTGAAGTCCTTGCGCAGTTGTTGATGCCGGGCATCGTAGTCCTGGCCCAATACGTTGCGTGCGAAACGTTCGAATTTCCATGGGTTGTAGTAAGTCGACGTCAGACTCGCTACCAGCGCTTGTCCGAAACTGCCGCCGCGCAACGTGGGAACGCTGGAGGGCAGAACGTGCTGCGCCGAACCGCCATCGATGCGCACAGCCTGACCGTTAAAGCGCAGTTCCCCGGTGTGGCAGGCGGCGCAGGTAATGTCCAGAAACTCGTCCTGGCTTCCAGGGTTCTTATGACGGGCAAAACCTACGGGCAGATTGCCGGGGTTGTTCAGTGTGGGTTTCTGGCTGGGGTCGACCAGAAAACCAAAGCGGGCGAGGTATTCGGGGGCGGCGAATCGCTGTTGCGAGAACGGTAATTCGAGGGCCTTGAACCAGTCATAGCGCAAGCCTTTGACCTGAGTGCCCTGGGGTGTGAAGTAGTAAGTCTCGCGATCGCTGGCGCTCCATTGTTCCAGGTAATGCACTTGCTCCACGGGAGACCAGACTGGCAGTTTCGGATTGGCGACGTAGTACAGAGCCACAGCGAGGCCCAGCCCCAGCAGGACTGCGAACAGAACCAGCAAGCGAAAGAAGAGGCGCAAGATGAACATCCTTGTTGATTTGAAGCTCCCTTATGCCTCAGCAGCTGAAGTGCGGCAAGAGGCCATTACGCCAGATGCCGGGGTTCTGCTATCGGTCCTTGTGAGCTCAAGATGACAGAAGCTTCATCGGTCCATTCCCCGAAATGCGTTAAAACACCTGAACTTATCAGAAGTTTCCTGCTCTCATGCCGGTAGCCATTGGTCGTGGCGGCCTGATAAGCTCGCGGCTTTACTCGATTGCCCTTTAGGCGCATGAACAAGGAAATAGCATGAAACAGCATCGGTTGGCGGCGGCGGTGGCCCTGGTTGGCCTGGTACTTGCGGGTTGTGATTCGCAGACCAGCGTAGAGCTGAAAACCCCGGCGCAAAAAGCTTCCTACGGGATTGGCCTGAACATGGGCAAGAGCCTGGCTCAGGAAGGCATGGATGATCTGGACTCCAAAGCCGTAGCCCAAGGCATCGAAGATGCCGTCGGCAAGAAAGAACAGAAGCTGAAGGACGATGAATTGGTCGAAGCCTTCGCAGCACTGCAAAAGCGTGCCGAAGAGCGTATGGCCAAAATGAGCGAAGAGTCGGCAGCTGCTGGCAAGAAATTCCTCGAAGACAACGCCAAGAAAGCCGGTGTAACCACCACCGCTTCGGGCCTGCAGTACGAAGTGGTCAAGAAAGCCGATGGCGCACAGCCTAAGCCGACTGACGTAGTGACCGTTCACTACACCGGCACCCTGACCAATGGCACTGTTTTCGACAGTTCCGTCGAACGTGGCAGCCCGATCGATCTGCCGGTCAGCGGTGTGATTCCGGGTTGGGTCGAAGGCCTGCAACTGATGCACGTTGGCGAGAAGTACAAACTGTACATCCCTAGCGAACTGGCTTACGGCGCCCAAAGCCCAAGCCCGGCGATTCCAGCCAATTCGGTGCTGGTATTCGACCTGGAACTGCTGGCAATCAAGGATCCGGCAAAACAAGACGCTCCTGCCAAGTAACAGCGTCTGCTTTAAAAACAACGCCTCGCTTATGCGGGGCGTTGTTGCATCTGGCGTTCGGCGAAGGTAAACAAAGCGAACGGATGCTATAGGCTGGAGTCTTAGCCATTGAGGGCGCCCGCGCTAGCCGCGCCAAAGCGCCAAGTCAATGAAATCTTGGGTTTTTTTATGTGAGTAAAAAACGCCCGATCTGAGTCAGGCCCTTATGAATCGGGGCTTTCAGCCATGAAATGCAGCTCTGTTCACAAGGTTATCCACAATTTGTGTGGATAACATTTCAGCGGGAGAAATGATGAAAACGCCCTGGAATTTCGCTCGTTTCCTGCCTCTGGCTGGACGCCTGCTCGCGCGCGGACGTTTGCCGACCTTGCTCTTCGCCGTAGCCAGCAAAGGTGCCAGCCAAGGTAATCGGCTGGGCAAGATCAAGGATGATCTACGCCTGCTGCAGGCACTCTGCCTGGCTTACTGGCGCGGCGAGTATCGGTCCATCAGCCCCAAAGCGCTGATATCGGTGGTGGCAGGCCTGATGTATTTCCTCAGTCCGCTGGATGCCTTGCCGGACTTCATTCCAGTGTTCGGCATGCTCGATGACATCGCCGTGCTGGCTTGGCTGATGAAGGTTCTCGACGATGAACTCAACGCCTTCCGCGCCTGGCGCAAGCGTCAGTTACCGGAAAAGCTTGCGGTGGTCGAACGCCTGCCCGATACACCCGAACAACTTCAACTTCAGGGTCCGAAAAAAAACTGAACTGATTCAGTCTCATCCATTGATACCCCCGCGACCTTGGCCGCTGTTAGGATTACACTTCTAGGGAAAAGTGCCGACTCGCTAAGTGTTGTTGTCCTACGGGGTAGTCATGGATATTCAGATAATTACACGCGAAGGAGAGCCCGAGTATGCGGTTCTTCCATGGGCTCAGTATCAGGCTCTACTGAAAGCAGCAGGCATCAATGAACAACCGCCTCGGGTCGCCCCAGAGCGTCCGGCGGCAACACCAGACCAGATTCTTCCGGGGCTGGATCAATTACGCAGTTTGCGCGAAGGGAAGGGCATCGCCATCGAGGCGTTGGCCCGCACGGTAGGCATCAGCCCGTCTTATCTGGCCTTGATCGAAAGTGGCGAGCGTCTACCCGACGCTGCGATTCGCCGCAGCCTGGCCTGGGAATTGACGGTGCCAGGGTGGAGGGATGAATCGTGAGCGTACGCATCAGTCGTCAACATTGGGACGGGTTGCTAGGCGAACTGGATCAGGCACGGCGCCAGCGTCATCTTCTGACATACCGGGCGTTACTTGAACGTTTGCAATTACCCACACCGGCCATGCAAACCTTGACCGCCGCCCTTGAGCACCTGGCCGCGCTGGACGCCAAGGCCGAGCAGCCATTGCGCAGTTCGCTGGTGATCAGCCAGGGCGCCAGCCGCCTGCCGCGCACCGGATTCTTTGAATGTGTCGAGCGTCTGGGGCGTTTCTCCGGGCCGTCCGATGGGGTGGCCGCTGCGTCCTGGCATGCCTCGGAAGTGGTGCGGGTGTTCGAATACGAGTACCCGGAATCGGCGGAGGCCTGAGTGTTTTTAAAACTCAAGGCGCGGGCCAGCTACTGGCTGGCTCGCCGCTTGTTTCACTGGTCATGGTTTGTGCGTCAGCCGCGTGGCTGGAGCTGGCTCGAAGGTCAGTTCGCACGCATGGCGAACCTGGGGGATGTTGGTGCCCAGAGCTTCTATGGCCACATCCTGACCTTTCGCGGCGTGGGCCTTGGGGCTCGTGAGGAAGGTGTTCGATTGCTGCGCCTGGCGGCGTTGGCGGGGGATGGCAAAGCAGCGTATCAGGTGGGTGTGATCAGCCTGGCGGGAACGCCGAGCAAGGCGCCGGACGCGGTTGAAGCTGCGCGGTTTTGGGAGATCGCCGCCAAAGCAGGGCATCCGTTGGCGGAGCTTAAACTGAAAGAGTTGGCGGCTCGCGGTTCCGAGGCACCGCCCTCGATCTGAGTTGGCAGAACTGGCGTTTTCGCGAGCAAGCCCGCTCCCACATTTCACCGAGTTCCTCCAGAAGAAATGGGATTGAATCGTGGGAGCGGCGGTGCGACGATTCGACTTGCTCGCGAAGGCGTCAGACCGATCACCGCTGCCCGACGAGCAATTCTTCTTCGGCTGCTGGCACCGCCAGACTATCGATCACATGCACGCTATAGCCCGGCACATTCTTCGCGTGATGCTTGGCCTGCGATGCCATCTCCGCCAACTGGCTGGCATCGAGTTGTCCACAGGCCTGTGGATGTAAATGCACCACGCCAATCGACAGTGACAACAACGCAAACTCCTGGCGCACACCCTGACGGTTTGGCGCGATGAAGCAGCCGGCCTCCAGGTGTTCACTGCGATAAAAGCGTCGGCATTGGCTCTGGAAGTCGTCCAGTAACTGGTTCAAGCGTTTGCGCCAGTCTTCCGGGCCCAGTACAAGCAGGAAGTCATCGCCGCCGATATGGCCGACAAAGTCGCGGGAAGGGTCGACGCGATCATTCAGGCATTGCGCCAGGCACAGCAGGACTTCGTCGCCACGGCCGTAGCCATAGATGTCGTTGAAGGGTTTGAAACTGTCGATGTCGACGTAGCAGATCACCGACTCCCGTTGCTGTTGCAGCACTCGCGACAGGCATTGCTGGATCGGCACGTTGCCCGGCAGCAGGGTCAGCGGGTTGGCGTAACGGGCTTGCTGGATCTTCAGTTCGGTAATCAGCTTGAGTACGTCGATCACCCGGCCCAGTCCCAGGTAACCACCGTTGAGGGTGATGATGAAGTCTTCTTCGATGCGCTGTCGCGCGCGGCTGGTGATCAGGCGACTCACTTGTTGCAACGACTGACTCATCTCAACGGCGAGGAAGTCATCACTCATTAAGCGGCTGATCGGTTTGCGGGCGAACAGGTCGGTGGCAAAAGGCTTGAGCAGTGCATCGGAGAGCGAATGCCGGTGGACGATGCCACAGGGCTGGCCTTGCTCGTCGAGCACCGCCAGGGAGTTCAGGTTGGCCTGGCGGCGAAAGGCTTCCAGCACTGTCGCGGTCGGGGTATCGCGACCCACTGCGGGTTGGTCGTTAAGCAAAGCGCTAAGGTCGCTGACTTCATCATTCAACGCCACCGCAGTGCTTTCCCGCTTGGGCATCAGGGCTCGGGCATCACGAGGCGGATGTTCTTGAGGGCGGCAGAGCAGATAGCCCTGAACCAGATCAACGCCCATCTCGGTCAACACCGCGAGCTCTTCTGGCAACTCGATACCTTCAGCGATCACTTGTGCCCGTGAGGCCTTGGCAATTTGCAGGATCGAGCCGACAAATTCGCGCTTTAAGGCATCCTGGTGAATGCCGTCGATGAAATGTCGATCAATCTTCACGTAGTCCGGACGCAATTCAGACCACAGTCGCAAACTCGAATAGCCTGCGCCCAGATCATCCAGTGCTATGGAAAATCCCATCGCTCGATAGTGATGCAGAGCGGTTTGCAACAGCTCGAAATCATCGGTCGGGGTCTGTTCGGTCAGTTCGATTACCACCTGACTTGGCGGTATACCGAAATCCTGCAGCAGTTGCAGGGTGCGCCCGGGTTGGTGGGCGGCTTCGAGCAGGGATTCAGGGGAAACGTTGAGGAACAGTTTGCCGGGTAGTTGCTGCTCATTGAAATGTCGGCAGGCGCTTTGACGGCAAGCGATTTCCAGCTCGCTCAACCGGCCTGCCTGACGGGCAACGGCGAACAGCGCGAGGGGAGAGTGCAGCGGACTGTTGGAGGGGCCGCGACTGAGGGCTTCGTAACCGACAATACGTCGCTCGGAGAGGGAAATGATCGGCTGGAACAAGCTGTGCAAACCGCTTTGAGTCAGTATGGAACTCAAGGCACTCAGCTGTTCTGTGGTGGTCATGGCTTTCTCTGGCGATAAAAAAAGGACCGGGAGCACTCTCTTGGATGAAGAGGGGCTCCCAGTCCTTTATTTCACGACAGAATGATGACTGTTTGATGACGCTCCGGGGAGCGTCAGCATTAAATTGCCATCATCTTGCGTGTAACCATTTAGTGCTTGGCTACTGCGGTATTGAGTTTCAGGTAGTCCAATAGAATCCGCCCGGTCTCGCTCAGGTAGGCATCGTCTTCTGGCTTGGTCTTGTCTGTCTCGGCCGCAATCGCGTCTTCGTCTTCTTTCTTCAGCTCTTTGAGCGGTTCTTCACCCTTGGCCTTGCGACGGATGTTTTCCATGGCAAGTTGCTTGGCTTCGATATCGGCGTGCTGTGCGCGACGATCGGCTTCATTAAGGCTGACGGTTTTTTCCGTCATCAGTTTTTGCGCCAGGGCCAGTTTGTCGCGGATGAATACGAACTCTGCGTCCTTGGCCGAGCGTACGTCATGCTCGGACTTGAGCTGCGAAATGTACGGCTTGAAGGGGTCGACCGCAGGCTTGATGGCCGCGCGGATGGTGTCCCACGGCATGGCTTCAGGCAGTGCGCTTTCACCGATTTCCTTGGTGTCGATGATCGACGGGTAATCGATGTCCGGCAGTACGCCTTGATGCTGGGTGCTCTGGCCGGAAACCCGGTAGAACTTGGCCAGCGTCAGTTTCAGTTCGCCATGGTTCAGCGGCTGAATGGTTTGCACGGTGCCTTTACCGAAGGTCTGGCCGCCGATGATCAACGCGCGGTGGTAGTCCTGCATGGCGCCGGCAAAAATTTCCGAAGCCGAGGCAGACAAGCGGTTGACCAGCAACGCCATCGGCCCTTTGTAGAAGGCACCCGGGTTTTCATCTTCCAGCACATCGACCCGGCCATCGGCATTACGCACGAGAACGGTCGGACCTTTGTCGATGAACAGACTGGTCAGCTCGGTGGCTTCCTGCAAGGAACCGCCGCCGTTGTTGCGCAGATCGATGACCACGCCGTCGACCTTGTCTTTCTGCAACTCGGTCAGCAGTTTCTTGACGTCGCGAGTGGTGCTCTTGTAATCCGGATCGCCAGCACGGAAGGCCTTGAAGTCCAGGTAGAAGGCCGGGATCTCGATGACGCCGAGCTTGTAGTCCTTGCCGTCCTGTTTCAGGTTGAGAACCGACTTCTTCACGGCCTGGTCTTCAAGCTTCACCGCTTCGCGGGTAATCGGGACGATCTTGCTGGTCTGGTCGTTCGGCGCATTGCTGGCCGGGATCACTTCCAGGCGCACTACGGTGCCTTTTGGCCCACGGATCAACTTGACCACTTCGTCCAGGCGCCAGCCGACCACGTCGACCATTTCCTTGTTGCCCTGGGCAACGCCGATGATCTTGTCGGCCGGTGCGACCTGTTTGGTCTTGTCGGCCGGGCCGGCAGGCACCAGACGCACTACTTTCACCTGGTCGTTGTCGCTCTGCAACACGGCGCCAATGCCCTCGAGGGACAGGCTCATGTTGATGTCGAAGTTTTCCGCATTATCCGGTGACAGATAGTTGGTGTGCGGGTCGTAGGACATGGCGAAGGTATTGATGTACGCCTGGAAGATATCTTCCGCACGGGTCTGGTCCAGGCGCGCCAATTGGTTCTTGTAGCGCTTGGTCAGGGTTTCCTGAATCTGCTTGGAGTCCTTGCCCGCGATCTTCTGCCGCAAGACTTCGTCCTTGACGCGTTTGCGCCACAGATCGTCGAGTTCTGCGGTGTTCTTGAGCCAAGGGGCGTCCTTGCGATCGACCAGCAAGGTTTCCTTGGCGTTGAAGTCGATCTTGTCGACGCCTTTGTTCAACTCGGCAAGGGCGAAGTCCAGACGCGCCTTGACGCGGTCCAGATAGCGCTTGTAGATGGTGAAGCCGGCGTTCAGGTCGCCGCTTTTGAGGAAATCGTCAAACTGGGTTTTCCACCTGTCGAATTCGGCAATATCGCTGGCCATGAAGTAGCTGCGCGACGGATCCAGCAGTTTGAGATAGCTGTCATAGATGATCACGGAGCGTGCGTCATCGAGCGGCGGCTTGCTGTAGTGATGGCGCTTTAGCAACTCGACGACGTTCAGGCTGGCGATCACTTCGTCACGATCAGGCTGAAGCTTGTCCCAGCTGTTGGCTGCAAACGAATGGGTCGACATCGGCAGCAGACCGATACCAATGAACAGGGCTAGGGCGGTGCTGGGAAAAAAATGCTTCATGCTGATTCGACGCGGGGACAATTGATCACGCATATTAGGCCGTCTTTGAAGTCGCCGGTACCACTAGTCTCTGTATGGAAACTGCCTGTTAGCTTTCGTACAGACCCCAGGGCCGGTCGCATAATGCAAGAAAGCCCGGCGCTACAGCAACGGGCTCAGTCCAGACTCACTATGGAGGCACTGTGAAAGCATTGCAAGGCGTTGAAGGTCGAGTGGAATGGCTTGAAGAGCCCAGTCCTACATGCGATGTAGGACAAGTTCGGATTCGAGTGGCGGCAGCGGGTCTTAATCGCGCCGATTTGTTACAGAAAGCGGGTCTTTATCCGCCACCGCCAGGAGCCAGTCAGGTACTGGGTCTTGAGTGTTCGGGGGTGATCAGCGAGGTGGGGCCGGGCTCGTCCTGGCAGGTCGGGGATCGGGTTTGCGCCTTGCTGGCCGGGGGCGGGATGGCCGAGGAGGTAGTTGTCGACGGACGGCATGTGTTGCCGGTTCCCGAAGGTTTGTCCCTGGCGGAGGCGGCAGCGCTGCCCGAAGTGTATGCGACCGTTTGGCTGAATTTGTTTCAACTGGCTGCGCTCAAGCCGGGTGAGAAAGTTCTCCTGCACGCCGGCGCAAGTGGAATCGGTTCAGCTGCCATTCAGCTGTGCAAGGCGTTTGGTAACCCGTGCTGGGTCAGCGTCGGTTCCGCCGAGCGTTTGGCTTACTGCGAAGCGCTGGGTGCCCAAGGTGGGGTCGTGCGCAACGGCGATCTGGATAGCTTGAGCGACCTGGGGCCGTTCGATGTGATTCTCGACCCGGTGGGCGGCAGCTACGCCGCGTTGAATCTGAAACTGGTGGCGCTCGATGGTCGTTGGGTGCTGATCGGCCTGATGGGCGGTCGTGAGGCGCAGCTGGATCTGGCACAGGTACTGGCCAAGCGCGTGCAACTGCTGGGTTCGACCTTGCGCAGTCGTGACGAGCAGTTCAAGGCGGATCTGTTCAGCGATCTCGGCCAGCATGTCTGGCCGTTGTTTGCCGAAGGGCGTTTGAGCCCGCAATTGGCCAAGACCTTCCCGATCAAGGACGCCGAAGCGGCGTTTGCGGAGTTGGCGACTAACAAGGTGTCTGGAAAGTTGGTGTTGGTGATCGACGAAAGCCTGGTTTGATCCCTGTGGGAGCGGGCTTGCTCGCGAAGGCGGTGTGTCAGTCAACACATGTGTTGAATGTAAGTTCGCTTTCGCGAGCAAGCCCGCTCCCACATTGATTTTCGGTTACTTCCAGATATGGATTGGCCAGCCGGCTTTTTCTGCGTGTTCAAGCAGCACCGGATCCGGGTTTACCACGTGTGGGAAATCGACTTTCAGGAGCAACGGCAAATCATTGCGTGAATCGGAGTAGAAGCTCGCGCCTTCCAGGTTTTCCTCTTGTGCATCCAGCCACTCCAGCAACCGCGTGATCTTGCCTTCGCGGTAGGTCAGCGTGCCAACGGTGTTGCCGCTATACACCCCATGTGCCACTTCCAGTTCAATGCCGAGAATCTCGTCAATGCCCAAACGATCGGCAATCGGCCTGACCAGGTGCGTGCCCGACGCCGAAATCACCAAAATCCGGTCGCCGGCCTTGCGATGGGCGGCAATGGCTTTGGTGGCGTCACTGAAAATGATCGGCTCGATGAAGTCTTCCACCCAAGGCCCTACCAAATGGTCGACCTCTTCGGGGGTGCGCCCGATCATCGGCTCCAGGCTGAAGGTCATGTACTCCTCCATCCGTAGTTTGCCGTGGCTGTAGGCGTCCATCAGTTCATTGTTCTGACGCATGAACGACTCGGGATCGACCCAGCCCAGGCGACCCATTTGTTCGCTCCAGAGGGTGGCGCAGTCGCCGTGGATCAGGGTTTCGTCCAAATCAAAAATTGCCAGGGCCATCAGTGCGGTTCTCTCTTCAACATCAGCAAAGTCATCAGGCTACCTCACACAGGGCCGTCGGATCGATGGAAAGCGCCAGACGCTGACCATCGGGATGCAGATCGGCCGCCGAGCGGTTCAGCACATCCACCACCAATTCCACCCCCCGGGCTTCGACCCGGTAGCGAATCACGTTGCCCAACAGGCTGTGGCTGCGGATTTGTGCGTCGAGTTCGCCGTTCAGGCTCAGTTCGATGGCTTCCGGGCGAATCGCGATGCGGTGGGTAATCGGTCGCTGCAGCAGTTTTGTGGCGCTGTCGGCGTCCAGCAGGTTGTAGTTGCCGATGAAACCGGCGGCAAAGATATCGATAGGTGCGGTGTAAAGGGTCTGGGCATCGCCGCTTTGTACGATCTTTCCCTGATTCATCAAGAAAATCCGGTCGGACATGGTCAGGGCTTCTTCCTGATCGTGCGTGACGAAGATCGTGGTCAAGCCAAGTTCGCGCTGGATCTGACGGATCTGTTCGCGCAAGTGCTTGCGAATCCGCGCATCCAGGGCCGACAGCGGTTCATCCAGCAACAACAGGCGAGGTCGGGTCACCAACGAGCGGGCGAGGGCGACTCGCTGGCATTGGCCGCCAGACAGTTGATGCGGATAACGCGCGGCGAAGTCATTGAGTTCCACCAGCTTCAGTACTTCGGTAACACGCTTGTGGCTGTCGTCGGCGTTGACCTTCTGCATGCGCAAACCAAAGGCGACGTTCTGCTCAACCGTCATGTTCGGAAACAGTGCGTAGCTCTGGAACACCATGCCGATCCCGCGTTTTTGCGGGCTCAACGGCACGAGGTCCTGGCCATCGAGCAGGATTTTGCCGCCATCCACCGAGGTCAGCCCGGCGATGCAGCGTAGCAGTGTGGACTTGCCGCAACCGGACGGGCCGAGGAGGGTGACGAACTCACCCTTCTGGATTTCACAGTTGATGTCGCTGAACACCGTGGTGCCCGCGTAGCTTTTCAGTAGGTGTTGGACGCTGACGAAGCTCATTGGCTTTTGTCCTTGTTCAAAATATTGGCAGCCCAGGTCAGAACCAGCACAAAGAAGAAATAGGAAATCACCAGCGCACTGGTGAAGTGGCCGCTGCTGTTACGCATGTTATTGAGGTAGACCTGCAGGGTTTCGTAGCGGGTCCCGACGAGGATGTTGGCGAACACGAACTCACCGAACAGGAACGAGAACGACAGCAGCAACGCCACCATCAAACCTTTGCGCAAGTTTGGCAGCACCACCAGGAACGCCGCTTGCCAGGTGCTGGCACCGAGCAACTGAGCGGAGTCCATCAGGTCGCGCAGATTGATCGCCTGCAGGTTGTTGGTGATCGCCCGGTACATGAACGGCAGCGCCACGGTGAAGTAGCAGCCGATCAGAATCCACGGCGTCCCGACCATCGCGAACGGCCCCGAACCGTAAAGCTGCAACAGCCCCACCGATGACACCACCGGCGGCACCGCGAAGGGCAGCAGGATCAGAATGTTCATCAGCGCATCGAGTTTCGGGAAATGGTAATGCACCACAAACAGCAACGGCAGAATCAGCACCACCGACAGAATCAGCGAGCCGACGCAGACCAGCAGCGATTGGCCGAACGAATGGAGAAACCGCGGATCGCTCCACAGCTCCACGTACCATTTAACGGTGAAGCCGCTGGGCAGAATGGTCGCCGACCAACTGCTGGAAATCGAGTAGATCAGCGTTCCGAGCAACGGCAGCAACAGGATGGCAAACAGCAAATACACCACCACCCGGTGATAGACCCCAGCGGGGCCCAGTTCAGCGCGAGACATGGTAGCTCCTCTTCAAAAGCAACTGATGCACGAGGGTCACCAGGGTCATCAACGCCACCAGTACCACGGCCAGAGCACTGGCCAGGTTCGGGTCCAGGGAAATGTCGCCGGAAACCATCGCCGCGATGCGGATCGGCAGCACGTTGAAGTTGCCGGTGGTCAGTGCGTACACCGTCGCGTAGGCGCCCAAGGCGTTGGCCAGCAGGATCACAAACGTACCGAGCAGCGCCGGGGTCAGCACGGGCAAACCGATGTGCCGCCAGAACTGCCAGCCATTGGCGCCGAGCAACTCGGCGGATTCGCGCCAGTCTTCGCGCAGGGCATCAAAGGCCGGATAGAGCAGCAACACGCCGAGCGGAATCTGGAAGTAGGTGTAGAGAATGATCAGCCCGGTTTTTGAATACAGGTTGAAGTCCTGAATGATCCCGGCCTGCTTGAGCATGATGGTGAAGCTGCCGTTGAAGCCCAGCAGAATGATGAACGCGAAGGCCAAAGGTACACCGGCAAAGTTGCTGGTCATGTTGGCGAAGGCGTTGACGAAGTTGCGCAGTTTCGAATCGACCCGACGCAGGGAATAGGCGCCGAGCACCGCGATGATGATCCCGAACACGCTGGACCAGAAACTGATCTCGAGGCTGAACTGGATCGCCTGCAGATAGAACTTCGAATTGAAGATCCTGGTGAAGTTAGCAATGCCCCAGCCGAACTCTTCCGATTGCAGGCTGTTGATCATCACCCAGGTCAGCGGGGCGATCTGGAACACGATAAAGAACAATGCGAAAGGCACCAGACACAAGGCTGCCAGCCATTTTCCGCGGGTCATGGTATTCACTTGAGCAGCTCCCGGCACACAGGTTTGTCGTGGGGCACGCCCAGCAGTTCACAGACAGTGCCGCAGATTTCAGTCTGTTTCGGTGCGGCGTTGGCATTGAAGCTGAAAGCATCGCCGAGGACGAACAGCGGTACTTCGCGTTCTTCCTGCAGCAGGCCGTTGTGGGAACGATCGTTGTTCATGCCATGGTCGGCGGTCACCAGCACCTGATACCCGGCGTCGAGCCAGGTTTGCAGGTAATCGGCCAGAATTATGTCGGCCGAACGGGCGCTGTTGCGGTACTGCGGGGTGTCGAGACCGTGCTTGTGCCCGGCGTCGTCAATGTTCATGGGGTGGATCAGTAAAAAATTCGGCGCATGACGCAGGCGCAGGTTTTCGGCGTCGGCGAACAGGTGCGAGTCCGGGTAGTGATCGTTCCAGTAGAAATGACCGTGCTGGATCGGCAGGTCCAGGTCGTCGGTGTGACGATCCCGCGCGGCCACGAACGGCGAACGGTTATACAGCTCACTGACCCAGTGATAGGCCGCGGCGGCGGTGACAAGGCCGGCATCGCTGGCGTAGTGATAGATGCTGCGCTGGTTCGACAGGCGCGAGACGTTGTTGTGAACGATGCCACTGTCGATCGGGGTGACACCGGTCAGGATGCACTCGTAAAGCGGTCGGGACAGCGCCGGCAATTCGCACTCCAGTTTGTAGAGTGCCGCGCGTCCTGCGCCGACATAAGCCTGCAGGTGCCCCATGGCGTGACGGGCGACCTCGTAATTGAGGCCGTCGAGCACGACAAGGATGACGTTGTGCTTCATAGGGGCTGGAACTCCGCAAAACAGAAATTCGAAACACCTGTAGGCGCAAAGCTTGCTCGCGATGCAGGCACCTCGGTCTGTCTGGTGACCGAGGTGAAGCCATCGCGGGCAAGCCTTGCGCCTACGAGGGTTGCATCATTGCTTCATGTTGACGATGACTTCTTCCTGCCACTTCTGCGGAAGGGCTTTGGAGGTCTTTTCCCATGCATCGGCGTCTTTGATCGGCGTGACCTTTTTGTACTGCTCGTTAGGCAGCAACTGGGCCTGAACCTCGGGCGGCAGAGTCAGATGCTCGGCGCGGATCGGACGGGCGTTGCCGCGCGCCAGATTGATCTGGCCGGCGTCGCTGAAGATGTATTCGCGGGTCAGCTTGGCGGCATTCGGGTGCTTGGCGTACTTGTTGATGATGGTGGTGTAGCCAGAGATCACCGAGCCATCGGAGGGAATCAGCACGGTGTAGTCATCCGGGTTGGCCATTTTGGCCTTGTAGCTCAGACCATTGAAGTCCCAGACCACGCCGACTTCGATTTCACCCTTTTCCATGGTGGCAATTGTCGGGTTGGCCATCGACAGTCGGCCTTGCTTGGCGATATCGGAAAACAGATCCAGCGCCGGCTGGAGGTTTTTCTCATTGCCACCATTGGCGAGCGCGGCAGCCAGAACACCGTTGGCGGCTTGGGCCGCAGTGCTCACATCACCGATGGAAACCTTGTATTTGCCATCCTTGAGGTCAGCCCATTTGGTCGGAGCGTCGGAACCGTGCAGCAGCTTTTTGTTGACGATGAACGCGATGGTGCCGGTGTAGGCGAGCGCCCAGTTGCCGTCCTTATCCTTTGCCCAGCTCGGGATCTGATCCCAGGTGCTTGGCTTGTAAGGTTGCACAACGCCTTGCTTCACCGCGATCGGACCGAACGCGGCACCGACATCACCGATATCGGCAGTGGCATTGTCTTTTTCAGCGGCGAACTTGGCGATTTCCTGGGCCGAGCTCATATCGGTGTCGATGTGTTTCAGGCCGTAGTTCTTGGCCAGGTCATCCCAGGTGCCTTTCCAGTTGGCCCAGTTGTCGGGCATGCCGACGCTGTTGACCTCACCTTCCGCTTTCGCCGCGGCTTCCAGGGTTTTCAAATCGCTATCAGCCGCCATCGCGGCGGTACACATGGCAATGGTCGAGCCTAACAGTGAGGCCAGGAAAAGCTGTTTCATCCGAAGCTCCTTTGGGCGTTTTCAACGCTGCGATTGCGGGTGTGTTGGTCTAGGTCAGCAATACCTGAGCCAATCTAGGCGCCTCGGATGACATTTTGATGTCGACGACCGGTCGGCCTATATTTTTCAAGTTGCAAAGCTCAGGCTTCGGAGTAAGCGTAGACCATGGCTAATAGGCTGATCTAAAAGGACTTGGCCGTGAAATTGCAGGCATCTGGAGCAACCGTTCGGCGGCTTTGTCATCTGTCAGTCATGTGCAGTGCCTAGGCTTGTCGGGAATTGAGGGAACCGATTTGAACCGCGGTTCCGCCCCGGAACAGTGCTGGTCTAGTCCAGATAGGTAACGTTGATGCGCATCGAGACAACCAAAGCGGTGACAGCCATCGGGCAGGTGCTGCAGGAACAGCTCGACCATGGTCTGTTGGCGCCCGGGAGCAAACTGCCGGCCGAGCGCAAGCTCAGTGAGTTGTTCGCAACCACGCGTATCACCGTGCGTGAAGCGTTGTTGCAACTGGAAGCCCAGGGGCAGATTTATCGGGAGGAGCGCCGTGGCTGGTTCGTATCGCCACCGCGCCTGGCCTATAACCTGATGCAGCGCAGTCACTTTCACGCGATGGTCAGTGCGCAGGGGCGGGTGCCGTCTACCGAGGTGATCAGCGCGCGGTTGCAACCGGCGTCGGCGGCGGTCTGTGCCTGGTTGCAGTTGCCGGCGTTGTCCAGCGTGATTCAGATCTGCCGGGCACGGCGGATTGATGAGCGGCTGGTGTTGTATGTGGAGCATTATTTGAATCCGCAGTTTTTCCCCGGGATTCTGGATTTCGATCTGAATCAGTCAATTACCGAACTGTATGCCCGGCATTACGACTTGCACTATGGGCGGGTGCGTTTCGAGATTGTGCCGACGGCGTTGTCGGTGGATGCGGCGGCGGCTTTACGGGTGTCGGTGGGGAGCCCGGGGTTGCGCATCGCTCGGGTCAATTACGATCAGCATGAACGGTTGATCGATTGTGATCTGGAGTTTTGGCGGCACGATGCGATTCATGTCGGGGTTGATGTGGTCTGAGCCTGACCGCCACAGGCCTCGGTCCTGTCATTACCCGAATCGGTAAATGTCCATGCCCAGGGCGCCCATGGTGAATCCCTTGTGACTCACGCTGAATGTCCCTCCCGCGCCGCGCGCAAAGTACAACGGCAACAGATGTTCATCGCTGGGATGGTTGCGCACGGCATTCGGCGCTTGCTGACGGTAATCGTGCAACGCGGTTTCGTCGTTGGCAGCAAGTTTTTCGATCATCCAGTCACGAAATACCTGGGCCCAGGGTTCGACGCTTTCCGGGCCGGCGTGCCAGTCCAGTTCGCGCAGGTTGTGGGTGATGCTCCCGGAACCAATCAGCAACACGCCATGTTCGCGCAGGCTGGCCAGGGCATGACCGACACGGGTCTGCAGGGCCGGGCCGCCGCGGGTGGGTAGCGAAACTTGCACCACGGGGATGTCGGCTTGTGGATACATCAATGACAAGGGCACCCAGACCCCATGGTCGAACGGCCGTTCGGCGTCGATGCGAGCGGGCAGGCCATTGCTCTTCAGCAGTTCGGCAACCTCTGCGGCCAATTGTGGATTGCCGGGTGCCGGGTATTGCACGTTGAACAACGCCTGTGGAAAACCGCCGAAGTCATGCCAGGTTTCAGGCTGGGGATTGCCGCTGACGAGCAACTCGTTGCTTTCCCAATGCGCAGAAACAATGACGATGGCCTTGGGTTTCGGCAGTTCTGCCGCCAGGCGAGCAAGAGCGGGCCCGCTGGCGCCCGGTTCCAGTGCCAACATGGGCGAGCCATGGGATATGTAAAGGCTGGGGAACATGAATGCGCTCCTGAGGGGTAAGATGGCATCATCTTCAGTCAGATCATTGATCTAAATCTAATATAAGTTTTAGAGTCTTTTGATCGAATTTTCGGGATTAATTATGCAGCCGGAGTTTTGGCACAAGCGGTGGACGTCGAATCAGATCGGCTTTCACCTGCCGGAAGTGAATCCATATCTGCAGCGGTACTGGCCGCAGCTGGGCCTGGAAGAGGGCGCGCGCGTACTGGTGCCGTTATGTGGGAAAAGCCTGGATCTGCTGTGGCTGGCGAAATGCGGTCATGAGGTGCTGGGCATCGAATTGTCGGAAAAAGCGGTGGAAGACTTTTTCCATGAGCATCAATTTGATCCGGACGTCAGCGATCAAGGCCCCTTCACGGTCTATCGGGCGGGCTCGATCGAGATCTGGTGTGGTGATTTCTTCGCGTTGACGGCCGGCGACGTTGCCGATTGCAGCGCGCTGTACGACCGCGCTGCGTTGATCGCCTTGCCACCGAAGATGCGCGAGCAATATGCCGAGCATCTGAAGCGGATTATGCCGAAGGATTCGCTGGGGCTGCTGATTACCCTGGATTACGACCAGGCACAAATGGAGGGACCGCCCTTTGCCGTGCTGGATGACGAAGTGCAGCGGTTGTTCGGTGCGTCGTGGGAGTTGAAGATTCTGGAAGATCAGGACGTTCTGGGCGAAAGCTGGAAGTTCCTGGAAAAGGGTGTTACGCGGCTTGAAGAGCGGGTTTATCGGGTTTCCAGCCGATAGATTGGTGTTGTTTGTACCGGCCTCATCGCGAGCAGGCTCGCTCCCACAGTTGACCGAGCTGTCTAGATAGACGCAGTCTAATGTGGGAGTGAGCCTGCTCGCGATGGGGCCCGAATGAACACTGCAACAATCAGCAGACAAAAAAAGGCCCGCATTCACTGCGGGCCTTTTCTTTTAGTGCGAAGCCTCTCAGCCCCGACGACGCAACGCGTCAATACGCTCTTCCAGCGGCGGGTGGCTCATGAACATGCGGGCGAACCCTTGTTTGAGGCCACCGTTGATGCCGAAAGCCGTCAGGGTGTCCGGCATGTGCACCGGCAGCCCCTGTTCGGCACGCAGGCGTTGCAGGGCGCCGATCATTGCGGCGGTGCCGGCCAGGCGTGCACCGGCTTCGTCTGCACGGAATTCGCGTTTACGCGAGAACCACATGACGATGGCGCTGGCCAGAATGCCCAGGACCAGTTCGGCGAAGATGGTCGCCACGTAATAGGCGATGCCCTGGCCTTCTTCGTTCTTGAAGATCACCTTGTCGACAAAGTTGCCGATGATCCGTGCGAAGAACATCACGAAGGTGTTCACCACACCCTGGACCAATGCCAGGGTGACCATGTCGCCATTGGCTACGTGGCCGATTTCGTGGGCCAGAACGGCCTTCACTTCATCAGGCGAGAAACGTTCGAGCAGCCCTTGGCTGACCGCGACCAACGCGTCGTTCTTGTTCCAGCCGGTGGCAAAGGCGTTCGCCTCGTAGGCCGGGAAAATACCGACTTCGGGCATCTTGATCCCGGCTTCCCGGGACAATTGCTCGACGGTTTGCAGCAGCCATTGCTCGTGACGTGTGCGCGGCTGGCTGATGATCTGGGTGCTGGTGCTCATCTTCGCCATCCACTTGGAGATGAACAGCGAGAACAGCGAACCGGCGAAACCAAAGACCGCACAGAAAATCAGCAGCTGATTGAGGTTGAGATCAACCCCGTTGGCCGCCATGAACCCGTTGAAGCCGAAAAGGCTCAGGGTGATGCTGGCAATCAGCACGACCGCCAGGTTAGTGGCCAAAAACAGCAGGATGCGCATCATGGTTGTAGAAATCTCCTCATGCTAAAGATGTAGCGTACTGCGGGGTATATAAGGTGCTGACCCGGGCTATTCAACCGGGTGACTATTTCAAACTGTGTCCTACGGCAACAGTCTAGCTGTTTGAAGGGCATTTCCGACATCGATGCAGGAAGTGTTTGTCAGCCAATTAACGTCGTAAGCCCCGCCGTTGTTAGGCGCGAGCACGCAACGAGGCATCGGTCAGCGATTGAAGAAGCGATGTTCGGCAGGGCGCAAAGAAATGTTGCTGAATCAATCACCGTGCGACATGCGCAAGCGTCGCACGGTGACAGGCAGGTTACTGGCGATAGGACTTGAGGAAGTTGCCGATACGTCCGATGGCCATGTCCAGCTCGTCCACGCGCGGCAGGGTCACCACACGGAAGTGGTCCGGCCATGGCCAGTTGAAGGCCGTGCCTTGTACCACCAGCAGTTTCTCCGACAGCAGCAGGTCGAGCACGAATTTCTCGTCGTTATGGATCGGGCAGACTTTCGGGTCGATCCTTGGGAACGCATACAGCGCGCCCATTGGCTTGACGCAGCTCACGCCGGGAATATCGTTGAGCAGCTCCCAAGTGCGATTGCGCTGTTCCAACAATCGTCCGTTGGGCAATACCAGATCATTGATGCTCTGATAACCGCCGAGGGCGGTCTGGATTGCGTGCTGGCTCGGTACGTTGGCACACAGGCGCATGTTCGCCAACATGTCGATGCCTTCTATGTAGCTCTGGGCGTGGTGTTTCGGGCCGGAAATGGCAATCCACCCAGAACGGAAACCCGCCACGCGATAGGACTTGGACAAACCGTTGAAGGTCAGGCACAGCAAGTCCGGCGCCAGCGAGGCTGTGCAGATGTGCACGGCATCGTCGTACAGAATCTTGTCGTAGATCTCGTCGGAAAAAACTACCAGGTTGTGCTGACGGGCCAGTTCGAGCATGCCCAGCAGGACTTCTTTCGAATACACCGCGCCGGTCGGGTTGTTCGGATTGATGATCACCAGTGCCTTGGTGTTCGGGGTGATCTTGGCCTTGATGTCGGCCAGGTCCGGCCACCAGTTGGCCTGCTCGTCGCACAGGTAATGCACTGGGTTGCCGCCCGACAGGCTCACTGCGGCGGTCCACAGCGGATAGTCTGGAGCTGGCACCAGCACTTCATCGCCGTTGTTGAGCAGGGCCTGCAGCGACATCACGATCAGCTCGGAAACGCCGTTGCCCAAATAGATGTCTTCAATGCCGACGCCTTCTACCTGCTTTTGCTGGTAGTACTGCATCACGGCCTTGCGGGCGCTGAACAGACCTTTGGAGTCGCTGTAGCCTTGAGCAGTCGGCAGGTTGCGGATGACGTCCTGGAGGATTTCATCCGGCGCTTCGAAACCAAAAGGCGCCGGGTTGCCAATGTTCAGCTTGAGGATGCGATGGCCTTCCTCTTCCAGGCGTTTGGCGTGCTTGAGCACTGGGCCGCGAATGTCGTAGCAGACGTTGGCGAGCTTGTTCGATTTGCTGACCTGCATGGCGATGTGTTCCCGAAAATGAACGATCCAGGCGGTGTATGAACGACCGTGCTGGGAATCCTGCGTATTCACACAGGCCTGACGCCTTGAGAGGCAGCATCCATAAATCCGTTTGAATGCGCGTGGTCTGGCTGCCAGACTGGCGTTTGACGAGGCGCAATCATACGTGCCGCCCGATCCGTGGAAAAGGTTCAGATCGGGCTTTTTCAGCTGCTGAGGTGTGACAATGGAAAAGTTGGAAAAAACCCAGGAAGAATGGAAGGCGATGCTCGACCCGGAGCAGTACAACGTTTGCCGCCTCAAGGGCACCGAGCGACCGTTCTCCGGCAAGTACAACGACACCAAAACTGACGGTGTCTACCACTGCATCTGTTGCAACGAACCGCTGTTCGACTCCAAAACAAAATTCGACTCCGGCTGCGGCTGGCCGAGCTTTTATGCACCGATCGGCGACAGCGCCATGGTCGAGATCCGTGACGTCAGCCACGGCATGATCCGCACCGAAGTGGTCTGCGCCAAATGCGATGCGCACCTGGGGCACGTGTTCCCGGACGGCCCGCCGCCGACCGGCCTGCGTTATTGCATCAACTCGGTGTGCCTGGACCTGGTACCGCGCGAGTAATGCGAGCCCTGTGGGAGCCGAGCTTGCTCGCGATGGCGATCAAAAGGACGCCATCGCAGGCAAGCCGTGCTCCTACAGTCAATCGGCAATTGATTTATTAAATTGCACACAATTCAATTGCTCGCTATGTTTGTCTCATCTTCCCTCATTCAGAGTCCGAACCATGAGCGACAATCTGCTGAGCATCCCTTGCACCACCATCAAGGGTGAGCAAAAGACCCTGGCGGATTTCGCCGGCAAGGCCGTGTTGGTGGTCAACACCGCGAGCAAATGCGGTTTCACCCCGCAGTACAAAGGCCTTGAGGAGTTGTGGCAGACCTATAAGGATCAAGGTCTGGTGGTGCTGGGTTTTCCGTGTAACCAGTTCGGCAAGCAAGAGCCGGGCAACGAAGGGGCGATTTCCGAGTTCTGCGAGTTGAACTTCGGCGTCAGTTTCCCGCTGTTCAAAAAGATTGAAGTCAATGGCGCCGGTGCCCACCCGCTGTTCGTTCAACTGAAAAAGCGCGCGCCGGGTGTGCTGGGTTCCCAAGGCATCAAGTGGAACTTCACCAAGTTTCTGATTGGCAAGGATGGCCAACTGGTCAAGCGCTTCGCCCCCGCGACCAAGCCGCAGGACCTGACCCGCGAGATCGAAGCCCTGCTCAAATGAACACCTTGTCAGTCGATTCCCTGAAGCTTGACAGTCAACTGTGCTTCAAGCTGTACGCCGCTTCCCGGGCGGTGATCCGCGCCTACAAGCCGATGCTCGATCAGCTTGGCCTGACCTACCCGCAGTACCTGGCGATGCTGGTGTTGTGGGAATGGCAGGACACAGCGCCAGAGCAGCCGACGGTCAAGGCATTGGGCGAACGCCTGGCACTGGATTCCGGCACGCTGACGCCGTTGCTCAAGCGTCTTGAGCAACTGCAACTGGTTCAGCGTCAGCGCTCGGCGCGGGACGAGCGGGAAGTGCACTTGAGCCTGTCGCCAACCGGCAAGGCTTTGCGCGATCAGGTCGGGCCGCTCAAGGCCCGTCTGTTATGCGACAGCGGTGTCGATCTGGATCGCTTGAATGATCTGCGCGACGGCCTTGATCACCTGTTGGGGCAAATCAAAGCACTGTCGTAGTCGGAACCCATAAGTCCAGCAGGGCAGCCAGCTCTTCCCGGCGGAAGGGTTTTGCCAGGTAATCGCTCATGCCAGCCGCACGGCAGCGTTCGCGCTCCTCGGACATGGCGTTGGCGGTCAGGGCGACGATGGGCAGCTGTGGCCAACGCCCGCTGCGACGGATTTGCCGACTGGCCTCGTAGCCGTCCATCACCGGCATGTTGCAGTCCATCAGCACCAGATCGAATTCGCTTTGCTCCAGCTGATCCAGCGCCTCACCACCGTGACCGGCGACAATCACCTCGCAACCGAGTTTTCCGAGCATCCCCTTGGCCACCAGTTGGTTGACCGGATTGTCCTCCACCAACAGCACGCGCCCGCGTCGTTGTGGGGAGAGGACGTCGAGCCGGGCACCGTTGATCGTGCTGAGTTCCGGCTGCAGGGTTCGCCTTAGCGTCTGGTACAGCGCGTTGCGTGCCAGAGGTCGCGCCTGTTGCTGTAAGGGGGCGAGGGCGAGGGCTTCTTCGCTGGGCATGAAACTGCCATACGCGGTGACCAGCAGAATGGGGGCTGTACACGAAGGACGCAGGCCAAACAGACATTCGGGGCAATCGGTAATCAGTACATCCGGGTTCACACCCAGCAACGAGTCATCGATGGAACGCTGCTCATAGTCGAGTCCCCAGCCAGGCAAAACACTGCTCAACAGTTCGGCCAGACCGCTGCTGGCGGCGGTGATTGCGATGACCTTGCCCCGTAAAGAGGCCGGGGGAAGGGCGCGGGTGTGGCTGGGTAGCGGCAGATCGGCACAGAACTGACTGCCGAAGCCTGCTTCCGAGCTGATGGTGAGGCGCCCTTGCATGGCTTCGCAGAGGTTATAGGTCAGTGCCAGACCCAGCCCGGTCCCGCCGAATTGCCGGGTAATGCCGGCACCCGCTTGCGTAAAGGGCTGGAAGATCTTGACCTGGGCATCCTGGGCGATACCGATGCCGGTGTCGCAGACTTCGATTCTGACGCCGTCCTCGAATGTCGACAGGCGCACATCGACCCGACCGAAACGGGTGAATTTGAGGGCGTTGGACAACAGGTTGCTGACGATCTGTCGGACTCGCGTCGGATCCCCCAGGACCAGGGCCGGGAACTGCGGGTCGATCAGGCAGCTCAGCTCGACACTCGGCGCGGCGTTTTGCGATAGCAGGTTGGCGGTGTCTTCGATCAGCGAGCCAAGATCGAACGGAATATGTTCGAGCTCCAGTTGGCCGGCATCGAACTTCGACAGATCGAGAATATCGTTGAGCAGTTCCACCAGCACTTTGCCCGAGTCATGGGCGATGGACAGCTGTTGCTGTTGCTCGGCATTGAGCGGACCGTCCAGGGAAAGCGCGATCATCCCCAGCAGGCCATTGAGCGGCGTGCGGATCTCGTGGCTCATGTTGGCCAGGAACACCGAGCGCGCTTCGGCCATGTCCAGGGCGGTGCTGCGGGCGACTTCCAGTTCCTCGTTGGATTGGCTGAGCCGCGAGTTGATCGCCTTGAGTTCCGCAGTGCGGGCCGAGACGATGTTCTCCAGTTGCCCGAGGTAGTCGGTCAGGCGGTTTTCCGCGTTGCGTCGCTGCTGGATTTCGGTGGCGATGTTTTCAAATTGTTGATTGGCCACCTTGACCAGTACACCGATTTCATCGTTTTCATGGTCCGTCGGACACTCCAGCGACGTTGACTCCGCGCTGCGCGGGTCGCGACTGCTGAGTTCACGGATCACCCGCACCAACGGCTTGGTCAGCATCACGTAGAACAGCGCCAGCAGGATGCCAGTTAGCAGCAGGCTGCGCGCGAAGCCATTGAGCAGGGTCACCTCGGCCCGACGCAGAAAGCGGTTGCCGAATGAATAGGTGTCGACGTCCAGCCGCAGGATACCGAGGGATTCTGTCGGCAAGTGATCCAGGTAGAGACGGTCTTCGAACTGCCGATTGGCGCCGAACAGGAAGTCGCTGATCACCCGATAGCCGCTTTGCACCCCCGGGCGTTTGACGTTGGCCAGCACGGTACTGTTGTTGTCGATCAATTGTGCGCCGATGATCGCCGGCGAGCGCAACAGGCCCAGGGTCAGTTCCTGAGCGAGTTCGGCGTCGATGTTGTAGGCAATGCGGGACGCGGGGTTATGGCTGATTTCGAGCAACGACAGGATTTCGCGGTTGATGGAGGCGTCTTCACTGGCATAATCGATGCCTATTTGCAGCAGGCTGAGCAGCGTGCCCAGAATGAAACCGACCAGCACAGTCAGCCTGGCTTGCTTGTAGGACAGCCGGTTGGTGAACTTGATATCCATGGGGTGTTGAACCACTTCCGTTTCCCTTCGCTGCTCAAGCATAGTCGATCATGCATGGATACCGATGTTCTCGTGAGCCCTTGTGCAGAGGGATGAACCGGACACCGGATGTTGTGTTTCGTCGCTGTATCACCATCATTACTGTGAACGTGCCCGAGGAGAAGACGTGGATTCCCGATTAAATGCTTTTCTTGAACGCGCCGATGCCGTTCTGGCCCGTATCGAACCGCTGCTGCCAGCCCCTCGGCAAACCATCGACTGGACTCACTGCCTGGCCGCGCGCTGGCAACGTGAGGGCCGCAGCGGTTTTCTGTTGCCGCTGCAAGTCAGCCTCGACACGCGTTTGACCGACCTGGTCGGTGTCGACCGTCAAGTGGAGCAACTGGGGCGTAATACCCTACAGTTCCTCGACGGCATGCCGGCCAACCACGCGCTGCTCTGGGGTTCGCGTGGAACCGGTAAATCGTCGCTGGTTCGCGCCTTGCTGGCCGAACACGCCGAAGCCGGTTTGCGCTTGATCGAAATCGAGCGCGATCACCTGGCGGACTTGCCGCGTATTGTCGAACAGATCGCCAGGCTGCCCCAGCGTTTTGTGCTGTTCTGCGATGACCTGTCGTTCGAGTCGGGCGAGGGCGATTATCGCGTGCTCAAAAGCGTGCTCGACGGCTCTCTCGAACAGGCGCCGGACAACGTTTTGCTGTACGCCACGTCCAACCGTCGCCATCTGGTGCCGGAAAAGGAAAGCGATAACGAAAACTGGAAACGCGTTGACGGCGAACTCCATCCTAGTGAGGCGGTGGAAGACAAGATTGCGCTGTCGGACCGTTTCGGATTGTGGCTGTCGTTCTATCCGTTTACCCAGGAGCACTTCCTCAACGTCGTCGAACACTGGATCGGTCAACTGGCCGACAAGGCGGGCCTCAAGTGGCAGCGCAACGAAGAACTGGACATCCTCGCGGTACGCTGGGCCACGGGCCGCGGTAATCGCAACGGACGTTGCGCGTATCAATTTGCCCGCTATTGGGTCGGGTTGAAGCTGTTGGAGCACAAGGCATGATCGATTTACAAAAGAGCGGCCAGGGCCTTGAAGGCTACGGCATGCTGTGGGCGCAATTGGAGTCATTGCTGGCGGACGAACGGGATTTCATCGCCAACGCCGCGCAGTTCTCGGCGTTCCTGTTCAACCAGCTCGATGACCTGAACTGGGCCGGGTTCTACCTCAATCGCAACGAAGAGCTGGTGCTTGGCCCGTTTCAGGGGCAAATCGCCTGCGTGCGGATCCCGTTCGGCCGTGGCGTGTGCGGAGCGGCAGCGGCTACCTTGCAGACCCAATTGGTCGAGGATGTGCATGCGTTCCCCGGGCACATCGCTTGCGACAGTGCGTCGAACAGCGAGCTGGTGGTGCCACTGGTCAAGGACGGTCGATTGATTGGCGTGCTGGACCTCGATAGCCCGAAACTGGCGCGTTTTACCGCTGAAGATCAGGCTGGTATCGAGCAATTGGCGGCGATTTTCCTGCGCCTGACCGACTGCTGATCATGCCAGGCCTGCCTTGACCAGCAGGCTTGCCGGATCAACCGCATCGATTTGTTGGGGATCGAGGAAACGATCGGCGTACTGCAAGTAGATTTGCGCGTTGATGAACAGCCCGAACAACTCGGGATCGATGTGAGCATCCCGGCACATGGTGGCCATGATGCCCAGCGCTTCGCTCAGGGACTTGGCTTTCTTGTAGGGGCGATCGGCGGCGGTCAGGGCTTCGAAAATATCGGCAATCGCCATCATCCGCGCCGGCAGGCTCATTTCTTCGCGCTTCAACTGTTTGGGATACCCCGTGCCGTCCATTTTCTCGTGGTGGCCGCCGGCGATCTCCGCGACGTTGGTGAGGTGGCCGGGGAAGGGCAGGTGGCTGAGCATCAGAATCGTCTGCACCATGTGGTGATTGATGATGTAACGCTCCTCGCGGGTCAGGGTGCCTCGGGCAACGCTCAGGTTGTAGAGCTCGCCCCGGTTGTACTTGTAGCGCGGCACATCGAGCTTGAACCCCCTGGGATTGTCCTCTGGAATCAACTCGGCTTCGGGGCGTTCGAACAGGTGCTCGGGTTTGTCCGCCAGCAATGGCTCGCTGACCGGCAGTGCCGGTGCCGGGGTCCGTGCCTGACGTCGATTCTCTTCCCAGGAAACGCCCAGCCGGTCATCCAGGGTTCGGGTCCAGCTGCGTTGGGCAATGCTGCGCAGGCGTTGCTGGTCGGACTCGGCCATCGCCTCGCCACCCAGGTTGCAGCGGGCAACGAACGCGAAATCATCGTCCAGCTCTGCCAGCGCGGTGTTACGCAGTTCGGCCAGGTGCTGCTCGTTACCGCCCAGGGCCAGGGCTTGCCAATAGCTGATCCAGGCATCGCGCTTGAGCACTTCGAAGCGGGTGCGGATTTCGTGAATACGGTCGTTGAGGGTTTCCAGCTTCGTGGCTTTATCGACCACATATTCCGGGGTGGTGACCTTGCCGCAGTCGTGCAGCCAGGCGGCGATGTGCAGCGCTTCCCATTCATCTTCGGTGGGCTGATAGCCACTGAAGGCCGGGTCCTGGCTGGCAGCGGCGGCTTGGGCGAGCATCAGGGTCAGCGCCGGTACTCGCTGGCAGTGACCGCCGGTATAGGGGCTTTTGGCGTCAATCGCCCCTGCCAGCAGTTGAATGAAGGAATCCAGTAGTTGTTTTTGTTTGGCTTGCAGACGCTGACTTTCAATACTGACGGCGGCCGCGCCGGACACAGCCTGGAGGAACGCGATGCGGTCCGGACGAAGTTTCTCCAGATCGCTCTGGTTACCGGTATCGGCCAATAGCAGGACCAGCAGGCCCACGGTTTCGTTATGACGATTGTGCAGTCGAATGCCGATCAGGTGCACCCGGGGACACTCCAGCTCATGCAACACCTTTTGCAAATCCCCGGCCTGTTCAAAACCAAGTGTGGTGACGATGTTGTCGGCCTTCGACAGCTGTTGTAGCCATGCCGGGCTTTGCGGCGCCTGGGAGTCGTGTGCTCGAAGATGAAATGACGGCAATGGCCGTGAGGAGCCGTTGAGGACCAGACCATGGGGCTCCATTCGATCGCCATCACTTTCGCGCAGGTAGATCAGGCCGGCCTGGGCCTGGCCGATTTTCACGGTTTCAAACAACACCCGTTCCAGCAAGGGGGTGAAGCGAGTCTCGGCGCTCAGGCTGTCGGTGATCCGGAAAAAACTCGCCAGGGTGTCTTTCATGCGCGTCATCGACACGCTCAGTTGGTCGACTTCGAGCACAGGAGAGCGACGCGAGGCCGGAAAGTTGAAGTCGAAACTGCGCACCGCATCGGCCTCCTGCACCAGCGCGCGCAAGGGTTTGACCAGGATTCGTGAGGTCAGCCAGCCCAGCGGCAGGCACAGCAACAGCGTGGCCAGGGTAATCAGCGCGCCTTGCCAGCGCATGCGGTAGGCATCGACCAGTAATTCATCTTCCGGCACCAGCAGCGCCAGTTGCAGTCCCTGAGGGCCGCCCTCTTGCATGCGGCTGCGGGCAACGATCCATTGACGACCGGCGACATCCAGGCGATTACCTGCGGGGGGATTGTTGAGCAATGCACCGAGGCTGGGGCTCAGGTCGGCGGCTTTGGTCAGGCGGGCAGTCTGATCGTCGATGATCAGTTTGCTGTTGTCGGGATACGCGATGGCATTTCCTTCAGCATCGAACAGCACGATTTCGGTACTGGGGGTCACGACATGTTTGGCCAGGGTTGCGGAGAGTGCCGCCAGGGTCAGGTCGGCACCCATGACCGCCTGTTCGCCGCTGCGCCGGGCCAGGGTAGTGCCGACATTGCGGGTGGAGAAAAAGACATAGGGTTCGGTGGTGATCTGATCGCTGTCGCTACGGGCATTGGCATACCAGGCACGGGTTCGCGGATCGTAGGATTCGTCGGGGTTGTCCTGGCGGCTGATGAGGGCCAGATCCTGATCGAAAAACAATGATTGGGAGCGGACCTGGCCGCTGTTGCCTGTTCGCTCAATGCTCCACACCTGATAAGCCGCCGTGTCCGGTGCCTTGAGGAGCGTTTTCAGCTCGGGGATTCGCAAGGGCCGAACCATGAAGAAATCACCGTTGCCATAGCCAAGGTACAACGAGGCCAGGTCGGGGTTGTCCGTGAGCGACTGGCTGAAGGGTTTGAGCAGCGCCAGGCGTTGCGCAAGGTCAGGTGCCTGGGTCGCCGGGTATTGCGCCAGCAGGGATAGCAGATGGCGAATCGGTTCATAAGTGGCGTGCAGGTCGAGGCGAACATCCTGCTCGATGCGGTTGAAGAGTTTCTCACTGCTGGAAAGGATGATCTGCGTGGTTTGCTGGTAGTTGAAAAGGCCCAGCACCACGCCGGTCAGCAACAGCAGGAACGTGAACATCACACTGATATGGACGTGCAGGGGAAACCGACGTTGATCCGGGCGCAGTGGGCTGGGCATTGCAGGTCTCTCCATGATGGTTAACACACTGCTCAGCGTCCAAGCATAGTTAAGGCTCTGTCATTCTGCCTTTGTCGTTTTGGCCGATCTGTTGCTGCAATGCCTGCTCCAGTTCGAGCATGGCGCGCTCTATAGCCTTGCTGCAATCGGCCACTTGATCCTGATGGAACACTTCATGGCAGGCCTTTTCCATCGCCTCGCAGCTGTCGATCACCCGGGACGCCTGGACGATTCGGGCGGCGCCCTTGATTTTGTGGGCGACGTCGAGAAATGACTGAGGTTCTTTAGAGGGGGACAGCGCCAGCAATTCCTGTCGGTCCAGACGGTTGCTGTTCAACAGTTCGGTCAACAGTCGCTGGTCCAATATCGGATCTCCGCCGGTCAAAAGACGCAATCCTTGCAGACTGAAGGCAGGATCGCGGACGGTTGGCCTGACACCTTCAAACCACTGACTCAAGGCTGTGAGGGTAAGGGGCTTGAACAGGCAGTCGTCCATCCCGGCTTGTTTGCAGCGTTGTATTTCTTCCGGTTGTGCGTTGGCGGTAAAGCCCAGCACGGTACAGGCCGGGCGGTGCGTTTTTTGTTCATGTTGGCGAATGACGCGGGCCAGTTCGTATCCGTTCATGACCGGCATGTTGCAATCGACAATCACCAGATCGAACGGCTCGGCTTCCCATGCCTGAAGCCCCGCCTGGCCGTCCGGCGCGACGCTGAATCGATGGCCCAGAAACTCCAGTTGCTGGCACATGAGCAAGCGATTGGCGGGGTGATCGTCGACCACCAGAACGTTCAAGGGAGTCGCCGTGGTGCGGATTTGCGCTTCAGCAGTTTCCGGCATCTGTACCAATGGCAATGTTGCCAGGTGCAACGACACCTCGACGTGAGTGCCAGCACCCGGCTGGCTGCTCAATTGCAGGCTGCCGCCCATCATTTCGCACAGGCTGCGGCTGATCACCAGCCCAAGCCCCGCACCGCCTCTGCCTGCCTGCCCGGCGTGATCGGCCTGAGCGAAAGGTTCGAACAACCGCTGCTGATCCTGCTGACTGATCCCTATGCCGCTGTCGTGAACCTGCAACAACATCCGGACCCGCTCAGGCTCGGCGGTCGGCTGCAGGTCGACGATGATCCTGATTTGGCCGCGTTCCGTAAACTTGATGGCGTTGCTCACCAGGTTGGACAGCACCTGTTTGAAGCGCATCGGGTCCAGCAGGACATCAAACCCTGGATTGGCAGGGCGAAATTCCAGTAGCAGCCGCAGATTTTTCTGACGCGCCAGTCCATCGAAGACCCGCACCACCGAGGCCACGATTTCACTGGGATTGACCCGTTCAGGACTCAGGCTCAGGCGTCCGGATTCAATCCGTGCAATGTCGAGAATGTCTCCGATCAGCTCCAGCAGGTCTTTCGCCGAGTTGTACGCCACGTCGATTGCCGGGCGATCCGGGTGCTTGTGATCGATGCGTTTGAGTGTGAGTTCGAGCATGCCGATGACCGCATTCATCGGAGTGCGGATCTCATGGCTCATGGTCGCCAGAAAGGTGGTTTTGGCACGGTTGGCTTCATCGGCGCGCTCTTTGGCCTCGCGCAGGTCATCGAACAGTTGCCGCCGTTCGCTGATGTCGATCCAGCCGCCAATGATGCCTTGGACTTCACCGCTCGAATCACGGTAGGGAAGAATCCAGTGGTAAATCGTCAACCTGCGCTCGCCGATGTGCAGCGCGCGATCGAGAATCAGCGGATTGCCCTCGGCCACGACGCGCTGGTAATCAGCCTGAAATTCCCGGGCTTCGAACGCATTGCTCAGGCTGGCTTGCATGACGCTTTTGCCGATGACGTCTTCACGTCTTGCACAGAAGGCTTCCAGGTAACTGTCGTTGCAGCTTTGCAGCAGTCCCTGGCGATCGCGGACGTAGATCGGATGAGGCGTCCCGTTGACCAGTGATCGCATGAATTCGAGTTGATCGTTCAATGCACGCTCGGCTGCCTGGCGCTGCTTTATCTGGCGCCGCATGTAAGCGTTCCAGGCAACGGAAATCAGCAGCAGCACCCCGGCACCGATGACGACTTGGTAGAACAGACGGTGATAGTTGCGCCAGGTACTTTGCGAGGACGCCGAATAGCCGCGCCAGCGGCTGTTGATGATGCCCAGTTCTTCCGGCGCAATGCTCAGCAGCGCCTTGTCGAGAATGGTGTTCAGTTCTTTGGCGTCCCGGCTTGTGGCCAGGGAAAACGCGGCCTGCCGGGTGCCGATGGTGGTACTGATTTGAAGGTTGTGCTCGAAGAGCTGCGAAGAGATGAAGTAGTTGGCAATCACCAGTGAATTCACCGCACCTTCTGCCTTGCCCTCGGCCAGTAACTCCACGGCGCTGAACGTATCCGGGGTTTCAATCAGCCTGATCCGCGGGAACTCGCTGCGCAGGTAATCCACCAGGGGATTGCCTTGGGCGATTGCCAGGCGTTTGTCCTCCAGTTGCGCAAGGCTTGCCGGGCTGTCGGCGGCTTTGCGAGTCAGCAGGACAAAGGAGTTTTGCAAATAGGGGCGGGTGAAGTTCAACGTCGTTTCACGTTGGGCACTGGGGAGCAGCGCGGCGATCACGTCGGCCTGGTTGTCGCTGATCTGTTGGATCATCTCTTCATCACTGCGGCTGCGACGGACATCGAAGCGCAAGCCGGTGCGCAATCTGATCAGCTCCAGCAAGTCCGCGGTAACCCCACGAAAGTTGCCATCACTGTCGAAAAACGTCAGCGGCGCAAAAGCCTCATTGACCACCACTCGCACTACCGGGTTTTGTGCCAGCCATCGTTCCTCGTTGTGGGTGAGTTGCAATTTCTGATCGGTGAGCAGCATGTCACTGCCGGCACTCCAGCGCTTGGCAATGTTGTCTCGTTCGCTGGTGGGGATGGCCATCAGCATTGCGTTGATGATGCCGAGCAGTTGCGGGTTGTCCTTATGCACGGCAAAGCTGAAACCGTGGGCTTCGTGTTTGCCGAAGTTGGCCATGCGGATGTTGTTCAGATACCCCTTGTTGATCATGTAATGGGTGGAAATGGTGTCACCCAGAAACACGTCAGCCTGATCGAAGGCAACGGCATTGATCGCATTCTGGTAGGACGGAAAGGACGTGATGATCGCCCCCGGATACATGGCCTTGACCTCTTCCAGTGGCAAATAGTGATACACCATGCTCAGCCGTAGCCCCGCCAGCCCATCGGTCAGGGATCGGGTTTCACCTTCGCGGGTCACCAGAACCGGCTGGTCTGCGGCGTAGGGGGCGGAAAGTACGATGTCAACGTTGCGGGCTTCAAAGCCATTGGCGGTCCCCAGCAAGTCGATCCTGCCACTTTCGAGTGCCTCGATCGCGGCCTCCCGGGACGCAAAGCGCAGCACCTTGATGGGCAAACCGGTTGTTTTGCCAAGGATACCTGCGTAATCGGCGGTAAAGCCTTCGTAGTCGTGACCACTGATGGTCAGGTCGAAAGGGGGGTAGTCCGGGGCTGACGTGCCAAGGATCAGTTCCCGTTTATGCTCAATCCATTGTCGTTGTGACTTATCCAGTTGGACTTCCTGGTGTCCAGCCATCGAGCGACTCATCAGATTGTAGTTCTCGCTGACGGTCTGCGCAGCGGCCACTGAGGTGTGCAGGCATAAACCTGCGGCCATGAGTGTCAGATAATCCTTTATACGACTGGGCATCCTGTCTCTCACACTAACGCGTTACGTTTTGCCATATCGATGAGTTCAACCAGGGATTTGGCTTCGAGTTTCTGCATGAGGCGTTTTTTATAAGTGCTGACAGTCTTGTTACTCAGAAACATGCCTTTGGCAATTTCCTTGTTGGTGCGTCCTTGGGCAAATAGTTGCAAGACCATCAGTTCCCGATCATTGACTGACTTGAACAATTCCAGGTCGGAAAAACGAGCGTCATCACAGCGAACAGGATTCAAGGCCTGGCTGGGAAAGTAGTTGTAACCTGACAATACGGCTTTTATAGCACTGACCAGTTCACTCAGGTCCTCCTGTTTGCACACATATCCCGATGCGCCGGATTGCATGCAGCGAATACCGAAAAGTGTTGGGCTCTGTGCTGTTAATACCAATGTTTTAAGACGGGTACTCATTGCGTTGAAGCGGGCGAGAACTTCCAGCCCGTCCAGTTTGGGAATGCTGATGTCGAGTATGACGAGGTCAGGCATGCATTCGCGAACCATCTGCATGGCGTCGACCCCATTATCGGTTTCGCCGACGACTTTGTAACCTTCATGTTCAAGCAACATTCTGACGGCAAGGCGGATGACCGGGTGATCGTCGACAATAAAAACGGAGTTCATAATCAAATCCCATACGAGCTCTAATAAAGCGCGCACCTTAGCTCAGATAGTTGAGGTGACGCATGAACTGACGGACCTGTAGTCGCAATATAGGAATAGTCCTACGGCTGAAGAAGAATAGGACTACGTATCAACTAGGTTTCTTATGAGGAAAGGTGAAGGTTGTTGGTAGTTGGTCGAAGTGTTGGAGTTATTTAATGGTAAGTTTCAAATTGTGTTATGGCGGGGGTTTTAGTGTGGTTGGTATGTCTTTTTTTAGAATGATGCCAAGGTCAACAAGTTTCTAAATTCGGATTGTTTCAGAGGTTTGATCAAGTATCCCAATAATGGCAGTCCGTGTTCGTTGGCCTTTTTTTCAAGTTCATCCAGTTCATCGGATGTCAGGCTGCTTAATAGTATTGCCTGTCTGATCATCCCCCGCTGGCTGGCAAATTCGACCAGATCAAGTCCGCAAAGACCGGGCAGACATTGATCGCACAGAAGAATATCAAACGGTTGCACTGCCTTGAGCATTTGATGCAAGGCGCCATCGGCGCTGTCGGTCGTGGTCAGTTGAGTGAAACCGTAACTCTCAAGCAAGTATTGAGTCGCCCGGAGTTGGAAGGGATGATCTTCTACCAGCAAGATGCGCAGATCGTCTTTGAACATAGGAGTATTCACGCTTCTTCTGTTGGACTGAAGGAAGCGAGATTATTTCGCGAAGTTACCGAATAAATCGATCAGTTAGCTCAGCACATGTTGTAGGGGGATTCGGCGAACGTTGAGTGCACTTGGGGTTTGAGGGGGGCAAATCAACCATTGCACGCGGTGTAATGGCTGACCCCCCGGTTTTATCAGTGGCTTGAACGACCGGTCATCTCCAGCGCCATTTCGCTGGCATAGCTGTCGGTCATGCCGGCGATGAAATCAATCATCCGTAGAAACGAGGCGTGCAATGGACCGTGAGGATCGGGCGCATTGTTTCCCAACAGATCGAGGACCCGGCGGCTCTTGAAGGACGGGGTTCGACCGTTATGCTGTTCCAGTGCCGCGCCGCAGAAGGCGTTGAGCAGGATTTCCAGCGTGGTGTAGGCGCCGATTTCATGCAGGGTCTTGCGCTTGTCCTGGAAGATTTTTTTCCGCGCCATGTCCTTCGCATTCAGCACGCAACGCTTGGCAGGCCCGTGCATGTGCTCCACCAGATCACCGGGCAGCGTGCCGGCCAGTAACGCGTCCTGTTGCTCGACAAAAGCCCGCGCTGCGGCATTGGTCAGGTGCTCAATGGCTTTGCCTCGCAGGATCGCCAGTTTGCGTCGACGCGAATCCAATGGGCCCAGCTGGCGATAGGTTTCCGGCAGATCGTCACCTACAAGGTCCAGCAACAGGGACTCGACTTCGGCGTATTCCAGCAGCTCCATTTCCAGACCGTCTTCCAGATCGATCAGCGCGTAACAGATGTCATCGGCAGCTTCCATCAGATACACGAGCGGATGGCGCGCCCAACGTTGTTCCTCGAGTTGCGGCAGGCCGAGTTTATGGGCGATTTGTTCCAGGAGCGGAAGTTCGCTCTGATAGCAGCCGAACTTGTGTTTCTTGTAACCCAGTGAGTCCGCGTGTTTTGCAGTCCATGGATACTTCAGATAAGTACCCAGCGTGGCGTAGGTCAGCCGGGTGCCGCCGTCGAACTGGTGATATTCCAGCTGGGTGAGTACCCGGAAGCCTTGGGCATTGCCTTCGAAATTGAGGAAGTCATTGCGTTCGACTTCGCTCATCGCATCCAGCCAGCCACGGCCGGCGGCTTGCTGGAACCAGTGGCGAATTGCGTCTTCGCCGGAGTGGCCGAAGGGTGGATTGCCGATGTCATGGGCCAGACAAGCCGATTGCACCACCATGCCCAGGTCGCTGGGCTCGCACCAGTCAGGCAGGGCGCTGCGGATGGTTTCGCCGACGCGCATGCCCAGCGAACGACCGACGCAGCTGACTTCCAGCGAGTGGGTCAGGCGCGTGTGGATATGATCGTTGCTGCTGACCGGATGGACCTGGGTCTTGCGGCCGAGGCGGCGAAACGCGCCCGAGAAAATGATCCGGTCGTGGTCTTTGTGGAACGGGCTGCGGCCGAGTTCTTCCGGGCTGTGCAGAGGCTTTCCGAGGCGTTCGCGAGTAAGCAGGGTTTGCCAATCCAAGGCGGGTTCTCTCCGTCAGGTGTGCGATTGCTTAAGCTTCCGGGTTCGCGTGCGGACCTGCAAGCGAAAAACACCCACACATCTGTAGGCGCACGGCTTGCCGACGAGGCGCGCAGGCCTGAACCCCTCGATAAAGAGGTTCAGTCCCGGTGTTACAAGAACGCAGCCAGATAATGGCCTTAGTGGTGACGCGAAGAGCCTTGCATGACCAGCTTGATCAATGGACCCAGCGTGGCGCCCAGACGAACCAGCCGAGTGAGGCTGCTGACGCCACCGCCCTTGGCGCCCTTGCCCGTCAGGAAGCCCAGCAAGGTGACGGCTGCCACGCCCCAGAGTGGCGCGTGCTTGATGCCAAAGCCGTCCTGCAGGTTTTGCGTCATTCCGCGCACACGCTGCAAGGGTTGCAACAGTTGCGCGGATTCGTGGCGGATTTCCTGACGATGCATTTCCATGCGCAGGCGGATCAGTGCCTTGCGCATTTCAGTGCGCGAGCTGTTGTGAGGCAGTTCAGGCAGGCTCATGGCAGCAGGCGCTCCCGATCGTTGGCCAATTCTTCCAGGGTGCCGTGGAAGGGCGAGGATTCATCGAAAATCGCCGCTCTCAAGCGCATCGCACAGAAAATCGCCGCGAGGGTATAGAAAACGCACAGGCCGATGATGGCCGCCAGGCGATAGGTGTCCCAAAACAGGATCAACACCAGCGTCGACAAGCCCACCAGCAACAGCAAGGCAAAAACCAGCGCCAGGCCTGCGAACAGCAACAGGCTTACCGTGCGGGCTTTTTGTTCCTGCAATTCAATGCCGAACAGTTCGACATGGCTGTGCAGCAGTCCAAGAAACGCAGCACCCAGGCGCCGCGGTGAGGAGCTTGGGCCCGTCGCGGACGAGCCGGATTCGCCGATAGCCATATCAGCGCCGAGTGGCCAGCAAGCCAATCAGGAAACCAACCCCGGCCGCGATCCCGACCGATTGCCATGGGTTGGCCTGGACATAGTCTTCGGTGGCGGTAACAGCAGCCTTGCCGCGTTCGCGCATGGAGTCTTCGGTCAATTTCAAGGTTTCGCGCGCACGAAGCAGACTGTCGTGGATTTGCTCGCGCAGCTCATCAGCCTGATTGCCGGCCAATGTTGCCGTGTGTTCCAGCAACCGTTCGGTGTCGCTGACCAGAGTCTGAAAATCATTCATCAGGATTTCTTGAGCAGTCTTTGCCTTGATGCTGGCCATGGGTGGATCTCCGTAAGTGGCTTCTGAATCGTTCGAGTATGAGCCTTGCGCGAAGGTTCAGTACAAATGACTGGTACAACTTTTGCTATGTCGTGGTGCGTCTGTCTGCGCCGTTGCGCTGTTGCTGGGCAGGATGCGAGCAAAACCTTATCTCAAATAATGAAAACTCGCGCAAAGGTTGCAACCTTGTGCGCCAAAGTGGCTCATCGGGATCGATCTGCTGATCCTTTCAGGGTGCAACTTGGTGCATGAATTGTCTGCGCGAACTGCTTTGGTGCTTTTTTAGCCTTCAGGTCTGCCAACCCCATGGAAAATCTGCAAAGCGCTGTGGACAGTCTGGTTCATAGCTCCAATACGTTGTTCATTCTGATCGGCGCGGTCATGGTTCTGGCGATGCATGCCGGTTTCGCCTTTCTTGAAGTCGGCACGGTTCGACAAAAGAACCAGGTCAATGCCTTGTCGAAGATTCTCAGCGACTTCGCCATTTCGACCCTAGCCTACTTCTTTATAGGCTATTGGATTTCCTACGGGGTGACCTTCATGCAACCGGCGGCTGTGATCAATGCTGATCATGGCTATGGACTGGTGAAGTTTTTCTTCCTGCTGACCTTTGCGGCGGCGATACCCGCGATCATTTCCGGCGGCATCGCCGAACGTGCCCGGTTTGTCCCGCAGTTGTGCGCGACGGCGCTGATCGTGGCGTTCATTTATCCATTTTTCGAGGGCATGATCTGGAACGGCAACTTTGGCCTGCAAGCCTGGTTGCTGGAGCGCTTTGGCGCCAGCTTCCATGATTTCGCCGGCTCGGTCGTGGTTCATGCCATGGGTGGTTGGCTGGCCCTGGCGGCGGTGTTGTTGCTCGGGCCGCGCAATGGTCGTTATCGTGAAGGGCGACTGGTGGCGTTCGCGCCCTCGAGCATTCCCTTTCTGGCGCTGGGGTCGTGGATCCTGATTGTTGGCTGGTTCGGTTTCAACGTGATGAGCGCGCAAACCCTGCAAGGTGTCAGCGGACTGGTGGCGGTGAACTCGTTGATGGCCATGGTCGGCGGTACCGTGGCGGCGCTGATCATCGGGCGCAATGACCCGGGTTTTCTGCATAACGGCCCGTTGGCCGGGTTGGTGGCGATTTGCGCCGGGTCCGACCTGATGCACCCGGTGGGCGCGCTGGTCACTGGCGTCATCGCTGGCGCATTGTTTGTCTGGTGCTTCACTGCGGCTCAAGTCAAATGGCGCATCGACGATGTGCTGGGCGTTTGGCCGTTGCATGGTTTGTGTGGCGTCTGGGGCGGAATCGCCTGCGGCATTTTCGGCCAGAGCGCGTTGGGTGGGCTGGGCGGCGTGAGTCTGATCAGCCAGTTGATCGGCACCGCGTTGGGGGTGATCGTGGCGCTGGCCGGCGGCTTTACCGTGTATGGCGTGATCAAAGCGTTGCATGGTCTGCGTCTGAGTCAGGAAGAAGAGTATTACGGCGCTGACTTGTCGGTGCATAAGATTGGCGCTGTGAGCCAGGACTAGGTTTCTTCGTCATCAGTACCCGGATAGAAACCGTGCAGCAGGCGATAGCGGTCGTGCCGTATCTGGTCGGCCCGCTCCTGTACCTGATGTGCGGGTAATCCCAGCATGATCAGCGCGTGGGAGGCGAGCATCAGGCTCGACTCCAGCAGTTCGGGCACGACTTCGCTGGCGCCGGCTGCCTTCAGCTCGGCCAGTTGGCTGTCGTCGCGTGTGCGCACCAGAATCGGCACGCTCGCATTGAGTTGCCGCGCTTCCTTGAGAATCAACAACGCAATGTCGGTCTGATCCACGGCGATCACCAGCAGCCTGGCGCGCGACAGCCCTATCGCAACCAGGAGTTCACCGCGACTTGAGTCGCCATAATGCACGCAGGTCTCATCCATGGCGGCTTCGTGGACACGCACCGGATCAGTATCCAGTGCGATGTAGGGTTGTTGCGCGTTGCGTAGCGCGCGGCCGATTGACTGACCTACACGACCGTAGCCACATATAACGACATGGTTGTGTAACCCGGCATTGAGCGCGTTGATTTCTTCAAGTTTTGCTTCTTCGTTGGGTTTGCGGTGCAGGCGTGTGGCGATGTGGGGGGCGGCGCGCAGCAACAACGGCGTGACGAGCATCGAACAAAAGGTCGCCGCCAGCAGCAGGCCACCAAAATCCGCGGGCATCAATTTGTTTTGCTGCATCTGTGCCATCAGCGCAAAGCAGAACTCGCCGCCCTGGGCCAATGCCAGGCCGCTGCGCCAGGCGGTTTCGCCATCGCTGCCACGCCATTTGACCAGCAGCGCAACGACGCTGCCCTTGAGCAGCAACAGCCCGAGGGTCAGGCCGAGGATCAGCAGGCCGTGGCTGGCGAACAACTGCAAGTCGATCAGCATGCCGATACTGACGAAGAACAGCCCGAGAAGGATGTCGCGGAACGGGCGGATGTCGGCCTCGATCTGGTGCCGGTAATGGCTTTCTCCCAGCAGCATGCCGGCGAGAAATGCACCCAGGGCAGGGGACAGACCGAGCAGGTGCGTCAGCCACGCCGTCAGCAGAACAATGACTAGCGCCAGTAGTACGAACAGTTCCGGGGAGCGGGCAGCTGCCACTTCATGGAACAGCCGCGGCAGCAACCAGCGACTGACCAGCAGCAGGCCCACGAACAGTACGACGGTTTTACCAAGCGTCAGTGGCAACGCCCAATACCAGGCCTGGTCACTGCTGCCAGAGAACACCGGCACCAGGGTCAACAGCAATACCGCCATGACGTCCTGGAACAACAACACGGCGATGGCATTCTGGCCGTGGCTGCTGAAAATCTCGCCGAGACTGCTCAGCTCCTTACTGACAATGGCTGTGGAAGACAGCGACAGGCCGGCGCCGAGTAACAGCGCAGGCGTGATCGGCATGCCGAGCAACATCAGCAAACCCCCTAGCAGCATCCCGGAGCACAGCACCTGCAGACTGCCAAGCCCGAATACCACTCGGCGCAACACGAGGATTTTCGACAGGGAAAACTCCAGCCCCAGGGAAAACAGCAGAAACACTACGCCGAACTCGGCGAGGTCCGGCAGCTCTTCGCTGTCATTTACCCAATTGAATGCGGTTGGCCCAATCACCAGGCCCACGCACAGGTAGCCCAGCACGGGTGGCAATCGCAGGCGCTGGAACAGCGCAATCACCACCAGGGAGGACGCGAGGATGATCAACAGGTTGGCGAACACGAATAACTCCGGTGATGGGCGCTGGCAATTCAAGCGTAGAGGCAAAAAAGCGGCGAGCATGACGCAAGTGATGTTCAGGTCGAATGATTTGCGTCAGGGCGTTGCCAAAATCTCATGAAACCAGTTTTGATCAAGATGTCCCTGGCTCGACGGCTTTTCGTGGCGGGCCTAGAATGAACGCCTACTTTACCGGGTCTTGTAGTCATGCTTCCTGAATGTCAGCTGTTCGGCACCGTTGGTTGCCATCTTTGTGAAGTCGCCGAAGCCATGCTGATGGAGTTTGTCGAGCGCGGTCTGCTGGTGGAACTGGTGGATATCGCGGATGACGAAACATGGTTCGAGGCTTACAGTCTGCGAATTCCGGTATTACGACGTGTCGATACCGGCGCGGAGCTGGGCTGGCCGTTCAGTGCCGATCAGGTAGTGGCGTTCCTGCGTTAGGCGGTCGGTGTGCCCGCCTGTCGAACTTTGCGATGGTTCCCTTGGCTTTACCGGCATTGATCGGATACTGTATGCGCATACAGTTATTCGTGATGCCTGCCTTGCCCTCTGGTTTTCGGGTTTTGGGCAGGCGGTCCGGGCGTGAGAGGGATGAATCGTGGTCAATGTCGAACAATTGAAGAACAGCGTGAACCGGATGTCGGCGGACGTGGTGCGCGAGGCTGTCCTCGAATTGCGCCTGGATGGCCTGGTGACAGAAGGAAAAACTCCTTTCAATAAACTGCATTTCAATACCTGTTTCGCCGAAATCGAAGCCTTGTTCCAGCGCGCGGGCTATCACCGGCAGCTGGATGTCGTGGGCTATCAGGGTTTGTTGTATGCACTTTATGACCCAGGTCGATGGGAGGCAGTCGATGTGCTGCGCTGGCTCAAGGAGTTCACCGAAGCGGCAGCGCGTACGCAGATTCCGGCGTGAGGATTCTCTTCTAGGTTCGTTCCGGTCGCTGTTGGATAATGCCGCCCTGTATTGAGGGTTAGAATTTTCGTATGTCCACTTCATCTTTTTCTGCTGCACACAACCAGGCCAGCACGCTCTACTTGCCGCCCGGTCCGTGGCGGACCGTACTCGATTGTCTGTGCGAGCACTTCAGCGCCATCGGTCGTGAACAATGGCTGGACAGAATCGCTCGTGGCCGTGTCCTCGACGGTCACGGCATGCCGATCGCCCTGGATCTTCCTTACAAGGAAGGCTTGCGGATTCATTATTTCCGTGAGGTGCCGGACGAAAAGCCGATCCCGGTGGTTGAGTCGATTCTGTATGCGGATGAGCATCTGGTCGTGGCGGACAAGCCGCATTTTCTACCGGTGACGCCGGCGGGTGAATACGTGGAGCAAACCCTGTTGCGACGGTTGATCCGTCGACTCGATAACCCGCATCTGGTGCCTTTGCATCGCATTGACCGGCACACAGCGGGGTTGGTGCTGTTTTCCGCCAACCCTCAGAGCCGTTCCGCCTATCAGTCCTTGTTTCCTACACGGCAGATCGAAAAACGCTACGAGGCAATTGCCCGAGCGCTACCTGAACTGTCTTTTCCGCTGGTCCACAAGAGTCGGCTCATCGATGGCGAGCCTTTCTTTCGCATGCAGGAAGGCCCGGGCGTCAGCAATACCGAAACGGCTGTCGAGGTTACGGAGAAGAACGGTGATCTGTGGCGTTATGCGCTTTACCCGGTGACAGGCAAAAAGCATCAGTTACGGGTGCACATGACAGCCTTGGGCGCCAGCATCTGCAACGACCCGTTTTATCCGCACGTACTCAAGGGTGTTGAGGATGACTATGCCAATCCTTTGAAACTGCTCGCTCAGGGATTACGATTTGTGGACCCGGTCAGCGGCCAGGAAAGAGCATTCGAAAGCACCATCACCCTGCAGTGGTGATCACCAAATTCAGCGAATCTGCCGATCTTCAACCACGAAAAAGCCCGCATAAAGCGGGCTTTTTCATATCCGGTTGTTCACCGCAAAAATTACAGCTCTTTAACGGTACGAACCTGATCCTTGTTGATGCGGTTCTGCTTGCCATCCAGTTGTTCGAATTCGTAGAAGCCCGAATCCTTATCGAACTTTGGCGCGTCGACAGCCTGGATTTCTCGACCGTCATTCAAGGTAATCACTGTAGGCGATGCGCAACCGGCGAGGGTCGCGAGGCCCAGTGCGAGCATGAAAGTGGCGAGGGTCCGTTGAGTCATGAGTGTGTCTCCGAATATGAATTCTTTTGGTTACTGAGCTTGAGACGTGTAGAGCGCGTGCAAGTTCCTTCTCGTGTCAGTCTGACACAGAGTTGTGGGCACTTAACAGTTCTGGTGTGTTGAGGTTGGCCAGACGTGGGTCATTGTCGGGGCATTGCAGGGCCGTAGCGCCCAGTTTTCGCATGAGGCGACCCGGGCTGCGTTCACCGTCGCTCCAGGCGCTTTCGAATTCGGCCGAGAGTGCCACTGGAATGATGCACAGCAGAGGCTCCCAGTGTTCGCCATGGCGAAGCATCAGTGGCTGGTCCGGGTGCCGGCTGGCGGAATCGCGCATGCTATTGAGCAGTGCGGTGTCTACGCGCGGTACATCACAAGGCAGCACCAGCAAATGCGCATGGCGGGCGGCCTTCAGGCCTGCGCGAATACCGGCCAGGGGGCCAGGGAAGTCGCCTTCATCGTCATGAACCAATTGGTCGGCGTAGGGTGCGTACTTTTCCAGGTTTCTGTTGCAGGAGATGATCAGGTCATCGCTCAGTGAACGGGTCTTGCGGTGCAAGTGGGCAATCAATGGCTCGCCGTGCCAATCCAGTAGCCCTTTGTCCTGACCGCCCATGCGTTGGCCGCGACCACCTGCCAGGAGCAGAATGGAACAGGGCGGCAAATGTGTATTCGAGGTCATGGCCGGTCTCCATGGGGGCGGCGAAAAAATGAAGCGCTGTGATATAACACCGGGCTGTTTCTCCTACAACTGGATGAGCCTATGAAAGCCAAGGCTGATGTACCTTTCGCACCGCTCAACATCGCGGTGCTGACGGTCAGCGATACCCGTACCCTGGAAACCGATACCTCAGGCCAGCTCTTCGTCGACCGCTTGAGTGCTGCCGGCCATAACCTGGCGGCCCGGGTACTGCTCAAAGATGATCTCTACAAAATTCGCGCGCAAGTCGCCAACTGGATTGCCGACGATGTCGTGCAGGTGGTGCTGATCACTGGCGGTACCGGTTTTACAGGCCGCGACAGCACTCCGGAAGCGGTGAGTTGCCTGCTGGATAAACAGGTCGACGGATTTGGTGAGCTGTTCAGGCAGATATCGGTGGCGGATATTGGCTCCTCTACTGTTCAGTCCCGTGCCTTGGCCGGTTTGTCCAATAGCACGCTGGTCTGCTGTTTGCCGGGTTCGACCAATGCCGTGCGCACCGGTTGGGATGGCATTCTTGCCGAGCAGCTGGATTCGCGGCACCGCCCGTGCAACTTCGTCACTCATCTCAAACAGGCGGCACCCTGTGAATCCCGCGGGTAAGCCAGGCAAGACTGGCAGCCTGATGGCTGTTGAGGTGGCACTGGCACGCTTGCTGGCAATGGCCGAAGCCTCACCGATTCTTGAGCGTGAACGCTTGCCGTTGGCGCAGGTTCAGGGCCGGGTGCTGGCTGATGACCTGGTCTCGACGCTGGATCTGCCACCTTGGCCCAACAGTGCCATGGACGGTTATGCCTTGCGCGTGGCCGACTGGACTGGAGAACCTCTGGTAGTCAGCCAGAAGATTTTTGCCGGTCAGGCTCCGCAGCCCTTGAAGCCTGGCACCTGTGCACGAATCTTCACCGGTGCGCCAGTGCCCGCTGGTGCAGATTGCGTCGAGATGCAGGAAAACACCGAGATTCTGGTGGATGAGCGAGTGCGTTTCACCCAAACCATGGCCCCAGGACAAAACATTCGTCCCCAAGGCCAGGAAGCTACTGTTGGTGAATTGATTCTGCCAACCGGCACGCGCCTCGGGCCGATCGAGCAGGGGTTGGTTGCATCGCTGGGATGTGCAGAGCTTGACGTGATTCGCAAGGTTCGCGTTGCTGTTCTGTCCACCGGGGACGAACTGATTGAACCGGGTCAGGCGCTGGGACCGGGACAGATTTACAACAGCAATCGAGTGTTGCTGTGCAGTTGGTTGCAGCGTCAGGGCTGTGAAGTGATCGACGCCGGAATTCTCCCGGATGATTTAGCGACTACACGCACTTGTCTTGGTGAATTGAAAGATGTCGATCTGATCCTTTCCACCGGTGGTGTCTCGGTGGGCGAGGCGGATTTTCTGGGCATTGCCTTGCGTGAAGAGGGCGAGTTGACGTTGTGGAAACTTGCCATCAAACCCGGCAAACCGCTGACATTCGGGCATTTTCGCGGCGTGCCGGTGATTGGGTTGCCTGGCAATCCAGCTTCAACGCTGGTGACCTTTGCTTTGTTGGCAAGGCCCTATCTCTTGCGCCGCCAGGGTGTAAAAGAGGTTGAGCCCCTTAAGTTTCAGGTGCCTGCAGGGTTTGCATGGCCAAAAGCAGGCACTCGACGCGAGTACTTGCGCGGGCGTCTGGAGAATGGCCGGGCAATCATCTACAGGAATCAGAGTTCTGGTGTACTGCGTAGCGCTGCCTGGGCTGATGGCCTGGTTGAGGTGCTGGAGAATCGCACGCTGATCGAAGGTGACTACGTGGGCTTCATCCCGTTGAGCGAAGTCTTGAGCTGACTCCCGCCGCTTGGCTTACCGCGCAAACCCGGTTGATCGAACCGGGTTTTGCGTTCATGGCTTACCCTTGGTGAGCCAGGAGTGTCACGAGCTGGTCGAAACGGCTATTGGCGATCCAGGCCAGAACCCCGATGACGACGGCTGTTCCGATAGCCGAATAGGCAAGCCGGTGTTTTATGGATTTGACGTCACTGCGGACTTCATCGATGTCTCGTCGGATGTATTTGAGGTGTGTCTCCAGTTCAACGACGCGAGATTCCATGGCAGCCTCTCCACTGGGCTTTGCGCTGGTTTTGAATTCAGCTTGATGATTGGCGCGTTTTTCTGCGAACGGTGTAACCGGAATGACCGGTGACCTGATTTCTTGGCTTTGCATGGCACGTCCCTGTGTAGTTCCAGCTGATGTTTGATAACTGCTGGTGCCAAGGTGTACCAAACGCATTACTCGGTCAATTGAGCCGATTCCTCACATGTTGTAAGAAAAAATCCCGCCTTGTAGGACGCCATACGGCTCGACTTCAAAAAATTCAAATCCTTGCGACTTTTATGGGGCGAGATGAGGTCAACATTTCCTGTACGGAATTCAATCATGGGAGTGACAACTAATGAGCGAACGCAAGGCGCTGTTGATTCTGCATGGCAAGCAAGCGCTCAACGAGGCGGTTCGTTCTGCCGTTGCGGACAAGCGCGAACAGGGTTGGGAGCTGGCTGTTCGGGTGACTTGGGAAGCGGGCGACGCACAGCGGCTGGTAGATGAAGCACTCGCGGCAGGCTACACGCAGATCATCGCCGGTGGCGGTGACGGCACCTTGCGCGATATTGCCGAAGCCATGGCAGCGCATTCGACACAGGCCAGCCTGGTACTGATGCCGTTGGGGACCGCCAATGATTTTGCGCGTGCCGCCGGCGTGCCTCTGGAGCCCGAGCAGGCGCTGGAACTTCTCGACATTGCACCGAGCGCCATTGATCTGGGGGAGGTCGGCGGGCAGGTGTTCCTGAATATGGCCACGGGCGGTTTTGGCAGCCAGGTCACGGCAAACACCTCGGAGGACTTGAAAAAAATCCTCGGCGGCGCAGCTTACCTGTTCACCGGTTTATCGCGGTTCAGTGAGTTGCACGCAGCCTATGGCGAGTTGCAGGGGCCTGATTTCCATTGGAGCGGCGAGCTGTTGGCATTGGGCATAGGCAATGGCCGGCAGGCTGGCGGTGGGCACGTGCTGTGTCCAGAAGCGCTGGCTGACGACGGTCTGCTGGACATCAGTATTCTGCCTGCGCCGCAGGAAATCGTCGGCACCTTGAAGACTCTGCTGGCGGATGGCTTCGGCATCGACAACATGTTTGTGCGAGTCCGCTTGCCATGGGTCGAAATCAAGGTCTCGGAAGGCCTCTGCATCAACCTCGACGGCGAACCTCTGGAAGGTGACAACTTGCGTTTCTCGACACGTCCGGCGGCACTGCGCATGCATTTACCTGAAAACTCGCCGCTGCTGGGGGCATCGCCATTGATCAATCATCCAGGCTGATGATCTGCTCGCGCACGGCGAACAGTACCAGGCCCGCTACATCGTAGATCTGCAAGCGCTTCATGAGTTGCGAGCGGTGGGTTTCAACGGTCTTGATGCTGAGGCCCAAGCCATTGGCGATTTCCCGGGTGGATTTTCCGCGAACGATCAGCCGGAGGATTTCCAGCTGACGCGCTGTCAGGTTGTGCGAATCAGGTTCCGGCTGGTGTTTCTGAGTTCGGGTCAGCGCCTGGCTGATGACGGTATGGGCGATGGCCGGGCTCAGGTAGCGCTCATTGTTACGCAAGGCATCCAGGGCATGTTCGAGCTCGGTGGCCGTGGTGTCCTTGAGCAAGTAGCCATGCGCACCTGTTTCCAATGCCTGCATGATGAGTGCGGGATCGGTGTGCATCGACAGGATCAGCACCTTGCTCTGCGGGCGTACGCGCTTGAGTCGCTGCAATGCGTCAAGGCCACTGGTTTCCTTCATGGAAATATCCAGCAGGATGATGTCGGGGGACAACTGCTCGACCAACTCGAGCAACTGCGAACCGTCATTGGCCTCGCCGATTACCGCGTAACCGGGAATATCCAGCACCAGGGCGCGCACGCCTGCCCTGATAAGTGAGTGGTCATCCACCAGAAGTAAGTTACAAGTCAATGCATAACCTTATTCGTACTGGCCCGTTCGAGCGCACGGGGCGCCCAGGGGAAGAGGGCTTCGATTTGAGTGCCTTTGCCCGGCTCGCTGGAAATGCTCAGTGTGCCGCCCAACTGATTGATCCGCTCCGACATCCCTGCCATACCGCGTTGCCCTTCTCGGCCTGGATCGGTCGCTGGTGCGAAACCCTGGCCATCATCGCTGATCAATAACGTCAGGCCCTGCGGCAGGCGTTGCAGGCGGACCAACAGATTTTTCGCTTTGGCATGGCGCAATATATTGGTCACCGCTTCCTGGGTGATACGAAAGGCGGCCAGGCTCATTTCCTCCGGTATACCGGACAGGCGCTGATGGCATTCCAGGCTCCAGTGCACCGGTGTGTTGGCCAGTGTCTTGAGTAAATGCGCGCGCAGACTGGCTTCCAGGCCGAGGCTGGTCAGCTGCCTTGGATTGAGAATGGCAGACACGTCTCTTACCTTGGCCAGGGTTTCTTCCAGCGTGTCGCAGAGTACTGAACACTGGCCCTGGAGTTCTTCGGGCATTCGGCGTTTGAGCCAGTCGCTTTGAAGTTTTGCCGCGGTCAGCAATTGGCCGATGTCGTCATGCAACTCCCGACTGAGCCGGTGACGTTCGTTTTCCTGAACCTCCAACAGCCGGTCAGCCAATTCCTGGGGTTGAAATTTTATCGACTTGCGCGAAAAACAATGCTGCACCCAGACGCAGGCCAACGCGGCGATATTGAGGGCAAGAAGACTCAGCGGCAGGCGAGTGGACAGGCTATAAATCAGCGCGCTGCCAAGCGCCGAGCAGGTACACAACACAAGCGTGACCAGGTGCGCGTACTTTGAGGAGGGTAGCCTTCGTATGATTGACTTGAGGCTGGCGTACATAACGGATGGAGCCAATGGATGTTCGCTGCGGGAAGACCGGGGCATCGAGGATGACGGTCTCTGTCTGCCATTAATTGACGTCAACTAATGGGCGGCATACTACCACCTAAGATACCGTTGGTCGCGTTTGGTCTATATGCCAGTCGAGTCAGGAAACAAGCATCTATGGACAGCAGTTCCATAATGGAAAAAGTTGGCTGGAAAAGTGGTTTATTTGGTTTCGAGTTGTCGTAAGCAGGTATGGAATATTCAAATGCGACATGAGCCCGCTAAAGGGGCTTCATGGCAATAAAATTTCATCACGGCATGGAAGCCCAATAATTCAGGCTTGCCGACCTGCAAAGGAAACGAGTGTGAGCGGTTTGGAATGAGCGGGGGGGTGAAACTGGCTGTGTCCGACCTGAAAGGCGAAGGCTTCGATCAGGGAGGTCTGTTCGCTGTCATCAAGGCTGAGTTGGCCGGTCTTCTGATCGATAAGCTCGAGTTGCCAGGCAATCAACGTCAGGCAGTCTTTCAGCGCACTCAGGGCCTGGTCGTGTAAATCCATGTGACTCTGCGCATGGCTGAGCAAGCCATGGATGTGCAACGAAAATTCCGAAACGGCAGCCAGGGCGAGAGCATCGGCCTTGTTGGCCAGTTTGAGCAGGGTGCTCAGCATGCAGTCGATGGCGTCCTTGTCATTGCTGATCAGCTGCAAATGGCTCAGGCACTCCTCGGTTTTAACCAGCAGTGTTTCTGCTTCGACGAGAAATTCAGGGAGCCGGTTAGCCCATTCGTTACGATCGTTCGGCATGTCTATCTCCACAACGTCATGTCAAATGCGGGAATGTCGTATGTGTTGACGGGGACGATCAGAGTCCCCGCATTGCCATGCCGTCGTGAAATCGCGCGCCGGCCTGTCTGGCTGCAGGCCGGGGAACTCGATAGGGTGGATGGCCACTTACCTGCGATCGCACACAAAAGCCTGACTCCGTTCATGCAATGAGAATGGCGTCACATTAATGGCTATTGGATATTGCGAATATCAGGTTGGGCCTGATTGTTACTAGGGGAATCCCTTACACAGGGGAACCAACCGAACGAAACGAGGTCTCGCGGCAGGCAATGGGGCTGAATCGCCCGGCCAGTAAAGCATGATGTTAATGTGACATCAATGTTTGTTCGTGGCATTTTACACGGGGGTCAAGGTCCGGCAAAAACAGCCGATAACCCCCTTTAGTGAATTCATCAGAACAAGCCCAGGAGTCATTGATGGCCGGCATTCTCGACACGGTAGACCAACGCACGCAACTGGTGGGTGAGAATCGCCTGGAAATTCTCATGTTCCGGCTGGCCGGACGTCAATTGTTCGCGATCAACGTGTTCAAAGTGCAGGAAGTGCTGCAACTGCCGAAGCTGACCCTGATGCCCCAGCGTCATCCGTTTGTTTGCGGCGTGGTGAATTTGCGTGGCCAGACCTTGCCAGTGATCGACCTGTCCCAGGCCATCGGCATGCGCCCGTTGGTGCCAGGCCCGACCAGTACGATCATCGTCACCGAGTACAACCGTTCGGTGCAGGCGTTCCTGGTCGGTGGTGTGGACCGTATCGTCAATATGAACTGGGAAGCCATTCTGCCGCCGCCGGCCAGCGCCGGTCGCCAGCATTATTTGACGGCTATCAGCAAGGTCGAGGACCAGTTGGTGGAAATCATCGACGTCGAAAAAGTCCTCGCGGAAATAGTCCCGTACAACGCCAAGGTCTCGCGCGAAAAACTCGACGATCCGGTTCTGGAACGTGCCCGTGGCCGCGAAGTGCTGCTAGTGGACGACTCGAACGTGGCCCTGTCGCAATTGCGCGACACCCTGGGTCAACTGGGCGTGAAGATGCACATCGCCAGCGACGGCTTGAAGGCACTGAACATGCTCAAGGCCTGGGCCGATACCGGTGTGAACATGACCGACAAACTGCTGATGATTTTTACCGACGCGGAAATGCCCGAAATGGACGGCTATCGCCTGACCACGGAAATCCGCAACGACCCGCGTCTGCGTGGCCTTTATGTGGTTCTGCATACCTCGTTGTCCGGCAGCTTCAACGACTCGATGGTGAAGAAGGTTGGCTGCGACAACTTCCTCTCCAAATTCCAGCCGGACAAACTCGTCGATGTGGTGCGCCAGCGCTTGATGCTCGACGAAGTGCCTGCCTGACCCCAACACGCTCCCACAGTTTTGGCCTTTGATTCGGTGATCAAGCTCGTATAGGGTGGCGTTTTTATTCACCAGGGAGCTGGCCATGTTGCGTCTGAGCGCGCTGTATCGATATCCGTTGAAATCCGGCAAAGGCGAGATCCTGCAGCAGGTCAGCCTCGACAAGCTGGGCCTGGACGGTGATCGACGCTGGATGCTGGTGGACGAGGCCAGCGGGCGCTTTCTGACCCAGCGTGCCGTGGCGCGGATGAGTCAGCTGTCGGCGTTGTGGAATGCCGACGGTGGCTTGACCCTCAGTGCGCCGGGCCGCTTACCGATCGATGTCGCCCTGCCTGCCAGCAATGCGGAACTGCGTGGCGTGACCATTTGGCGCGATACGTTGCGTGTGCCGGATGCCGGTGACGAGGCGAGTGCCTGGGTCAGCGAATTCATTGGCAAACCGACTCGCCTGGTACAAGTCCCTCTTGATCGCGCACGGACCACCCAGGCCGGCTACGGCAAGGACGATGATCAGGTGGCCTTCGCCGATGGCTTTCCGCTGTTGCTGATCGGACAGGCCTCACTGGATGACTTGTCGCAAAAAGTCGGCCGCCCGCTGGAAATGCTGCGCTTTCGGCCCAACCTGGTGATCGAGGGTAGCGAGGCGTATGCCGAAGATGGCTGGAAGCGTATCCGCATCGGCGATGTCGAGTACCGCGTGGTCAAATCGTGTTCACGTTGCATTCTGACCACCATCGACCCGCAAACCGGTGAGCGCAGCGAAGATCGTGAACCTCTGGCTACATTGCAGAAATACCGTAGCGAAGCCGACGGCGCGATGTTCGGACAGAACCTGGTCAACGACAGCAATGGCCAACTTGAAGTCGGTATGCCGGTGACGATCCTTGAATAACACCATCTGAATAACTGCCTTTGAAAAAAAATGCCCGTGTCCAAGGACGCGGGCATTTTTTTGTCGCTGTGAAAACCCGGGGTTTTAGCCGCGGTATTCGCACAGGTAAGCGGTGTCGACGGCCACTTTCAGCTGGAACTTGCTGTTGGCGGGCACGTTGAACTGGCTGCCGGCGGCGAAGGTTTCCCAGTCGCTGCTGTCCGGCAGTTTGACGGTCAGGGCGCCGGACACCACGTGCATGATTTCACGCTGGCTGGTGCCGAATTCGTATTCGCCCGGTGCCATGACGCCGATGGTCGCAGGACCTTCAGCGGTGCCAAAGGCGATCGACTTGACGGTGCCGTCGAAGTACTCGTTGACTTTAAACATGGGCGATTCCTCGAAAAGGGCTGAAAAGGGCCGGCCAGTATGCACAAGGCCCATGCCGGCGTCACCTCTCTAAGACGGAAGAACCAATGGTAATAATCGTGCGGTATTGCGCGCATCTTCCAGCGCCCGATGTTGTTGGCCACTGAACTGCATGCCCGCCAGTTGCAGCGCGCCGTTAAGCCCCAACGGGCGCTCCAGACGTCGAGACTTGGCAAAGCGCTGTTTGAGGTTCATGTGCGGAACCCGGCTCAGGGCGCTGTCGAGTTGCAGGCGCTCCCACTCCTGGACCAGCTGTTTGCGATCGTAATCGCCCCAACTGGCCCAGCCTTCAAGGCGCGAGTGATGCTGGCCGAGCCAGTGTTCGAACGACGCCCAGACCTCGTTCAGAGGCTGCGCGGTGTCGATGTTGGCCTGGGTGATGTGGGTCAGTTGCCGGCAAAACGGCGTCAGCAAAGGTCGACGCGTCGGGCGTACGAAGCGCTGAAAGCTATCCAGTTCTCGGCCTTTTCGGTCCACCAGGGTGGCGCCGATTTCGATGATTTCCATTTCTGTTACTGGCCAACCACCCTCATCGGTGGTGGCTTCCAGATCAATGACCAGCCAGTGAGGCATCGCAGGGTTCCTGGTATCCGCGTCCTGATAGGGCTTGAGCGTAGCCAAACCCGGCGGATCCGCCTAGCGGCTTATTCGACCTCCAACAAAATCTGACGATTTTTCACCTGGTCACCGACCCTGACCTGCAAGCGTTTGAGCACACCGTCGATGCCCGACTTGAGCGGATGCTCCATTTTCATCGCCTCCAGCACCACCAATAACTGGCCTTTACTGACCGGGCTGCCCTCGGTCACCAGCACGTCGACGATCGCCCCGTCCATCGGGGCCTTGAGGGTGCCGGAGCTGACGCTGGCCTGGCTGCTGACCAAGGCCTGCGTGCGGTCCATCAGCCGCACACTGCCGGGACGGGTGAATAGCCAGAGTTGCCCGGCCTCAAGACGGTAGGCATGGCGTTGGCGGACACCGTTGATGTCCAGGCTGGCCCAGCGTCCGTCGCACTGGATGATCTTCAATTCAAAGGGCACTGTTGCGACTTGAATCCGATACGGCTCACCCGGTACAGCGTTCAACTCCACCGGCCAATCCTGATCCTCAAGGCCGATTCGATAGTGCAACGGTACGCTGGCGTTGTTGCGCCAACCGGCCAGTGGCGCGTGATGAACCTGCGCCGAAGCCTGATAGAACAATGCCGCAGCGATGGCCAGTTCTTCGGCGCTCGGCACATGCGCATGCAGGCAAGGATGCTCGGCAAAGTGAGTCGGGATGAAGCCGGTACTGAACTCGCCACTGATGAACTGCGGGTGTTCAAGCAGGCTGGCGAGCAAGCGCTGATTGCTCTGCACGCCGAGCAGCACGCTGTCCTCAACCGCCCGCAGCAATTTGCGCCGGACTTCTTCGCGGGTGGCGCCGTGGGCAATGATCTTGCCCAGCATCGGGTCATAAAACGGGCTGATGGTCTGGCCTTCGATCAAGCCATGATCGATCCGCACGCCGCTCTGCAACGCAGACTCCCAGGCGGTGATTCGACCGGTCTGTGGCATAAAACCGTGCGCCGGATCTTCGGCGTACAAACGGACTTCCATGGCATGGCCGTTGAGGTGGACCTGCTCCTGGCGCAACGGCAGCGGTAGTCCTTCGGCGACGTGCAACTGCCAGGCCACCAGATCGAGGCCGGTGATCAATTCGGTCACCGGGTGCTCCACCTGGAGTCGGGTGTTCATCTCCAGAAAGTAAAATTGCCCATGCGCATCCAGCAGGAACTCGACGGTGCCAGCGCCGACGTAATTCACTGCGCGACCTGCTTTTAGCGCCGCTTCACCCATGGCCTGACGCAACTCGGCGGTCATCACCGGGCAGGGCGCTTCCTCGATGACTTTTTGATGGCGACGCTGGATCGAGCAGTCGCGCTCGCCAAGGTAGATCAGGTTGCCGTGCTGGTCGCCGAACAGTTGAACTTCGACATGACGAGGGTCGATCAGCGCTTGCTCGAGAATCAGTTCGTCACTGCCAAACCCATGCAGCGCTTCGGAGCGAGCGGTGCGCAGCTGTTCGAGCAAATCTTTGGCCTCGCGCACCAGGCGCATGCCACGCCCGCCACCGCCGGCACTGGCCTTGATCATCAGCGGATAACCGATGCGTGCGGCTTCGCGGCTGAGGGTGGCGTCGTCCTGTTCTTCGCCCTGATAACCCTTGATGCACGGCACACCGGCATCGAGCATGGCGAGTTTCGACAGGCGTTTGCTGCCCATCAGTTCGATGGCATCGGGACTGGGGCCGATGAAGGTGATGCCGGCATTCTGACAAGCGCGGGCGAAACCGGCGTTTTCCGAGAGGAAGCCGTAGCCCGGATGGATCGCGTCAGCGCCGGTGCGCCGGGCGGCGTCGAGAATGGCCGGGATATTCAGATAGGACTGCTGCACCGGTGCCGGGCCGATGTTTACGGCTTCGTCGGCCAGCTGCACATGCAGCGCATTGGCGTCGGCATCGCTGAACACCGCGACCGTGCGATAGCCCAGGGCCTGGGCGGTGCGCTGGATGCGGCAGGCGATTTCACCGCGGTTGGCGATCAGGATTTTTCTGAGTCCGGGCATAGGTTGTTCCCATTGCATTGCGGTGGATGTGATGGCCTCTTCGCGAGCAAGCCCGCTCCCACATTTGAAATGCGTTCCCCTGTGGGAGCGGGCTTGCTCGCGAAGCTTTTAAGGCGCCCAGCCCGGTTTACGCTTTTGCACGAAAGCCATGGTCCCCTCAATACCTTCAGCCCCGGTCACCGCCTCGCTGAACCAGTCGGCCGCTTCATCCAGCAACGCATTCGAGGGCTGTCCGGCACGCGCCAGCAACAGCTTTTTGGTCGTCGCATTCGCCTCCGGCGCGCAGCACAACACATGGGCCAGAATTTCATCGAGACGCTCGGCCAACGCTTGCGCGTCATGCTCGACAAAATGCACCAGCCCCATGCGCCGTGCGTGTGTGCCATCGAAACGTGCCGCGGTCAGCGCCAGTCGACGTGTCTGGGTCAGGCCGATTCGCTGCACCACGAACGGTGCGATCTGCGCAGGCAGAAGGCCGAGGCTGGTTTCCGGCAGACCGAATTGCGCCTGGTGATCGGCCAAGGCGACATCGCTGACGCAGGCCAGCCCCAAACCACCGCCGAGCACCGCGCCTTGCAGCACCGTGATCACCACTTGTGGTGCGTGTTGTACCTCTTGCAGCAGCGCACCGAACGCGCGATTCAAATCGCGATAGGCGCTCGGGCCTTGAGCGCGTGCGTTGGCCATGTCCTTGATGTCGCCACCGGCGCAAAAATGCCCGCCGGCACCACTGATCACCAAGGCACGAATCCCACGGTCATCGCGCACGGCCAACAGCACGGCACGCAGTTCCGCGACCATCAACAGGCTCATGGCATTGCGGCTTTCCGGGCGGTTGAGGGTGATGTGCAGGACGCCGTTGTGCGATTCCAGCAACAAGGTCTGGCAAACCGGCAGGGCGCTCATTTGTTTTTCCCCGGCAGGATGCCCATGAGTTTGCAGATGATCCCCAGCATGATTTCGTCGGCACCGCCGCCGATCGACACCAGCCGCACGTCACGGTACGCGCGGGCCACCGGGTTGTCCCACATGAAGCCCATGCCGCCCCAATATTGCAGGCAGCTGTCGCTGACTTCCCGGCCCAGGCGCCCGGCCTTGAGTTTGGCCATCGACGCCAGGCGGGTGACGTCCTGGCCTTTGATGTATTGCTCGGTGGCCTGATAGACCAATGCCCGCAGGCATTCGATTTCGGTTTGCAGTTCGGCCAGGCGAAAGTGGATGACCTGATTGTCGATCAGCGCATTGCCGAAGGTTTTACGTTCCTTGCAGTACTCGATGGTGCTGTCGACGCAGTACTCCAGGCCCTTGATCATGTTCGCCGCGCCGAACAGCCGCTCCTCCTGGAACTGCAGCATTTGCATCATGAACCCCGCGCCTTCGTGGCCGATGCGGTTGCGTTGCGGTACGCGCACGTTGTCGAAAAACACCTGGGCGGTTTCCGAACTGCGCATGCCGAGCTTGTCCAGGTGCGAACTGAGGCTGATGCCGGGGGTGTTCATCGGCACCATGATCAGCGACTTGTTGATGTGCGGTTTGTCGTCTGAAGTGTTGGCCAGCAGGCAGATGAAATCCGCGCTCGGCGAGTTGGTGATCCACATCTTGCTGCCGTTGATCACGTAGTCGTCGCCGTCCTTGCGGGCGGTGGTTTTCAAACCGGCCACATCGGAACCGGCGCCGACTTCGGAAACACCGATGCAACCGACCTGCTCGCCAGTGATCGCCGGTCGCAGGAATTCTTCACGCAGTTCATCGGAGCCGAAACGCGCCAGCGCCGGCGTGCACATGTCGGTCTGCACGCCAATGGACATCGGAATGCCGCCGCAATGGATGGTGCCGAACTCTTCAGCCGCGACGATCGAATAGCTGTAGTCGAGCCCCATGCCGCCAAACTTTTCCGGTTTGGAAATCCCCAGCAGGCCGAGCTCGCCGGCCTTGCGGAAGAGCTCGTGGATCGGAAAGCGTCCGGCCTTTTCCCATTCATCGACGTGGGGATTGATCTCGTGATCGACGAATTGGCGGACAGTGCGGCGCAGTGCTTCGTGTTCCTGGGTGAAGATCATTCTTATTGTTCTCCTGACGAACCCGATCGTTCCCACGCTCTGCGTGGTAACGCCTCTATGGACGCGCTGCGTCCGCTCTTGGGACGCGGAGCGTCCCTGGCTGCATTCCCACGCAGAGCATGGGAACGATCAAAATCTAGCGACGCCGAAGCTGTTGGATTGCAATGGCCGCACTTCAGCCTCATGACAGATATCCAGCAAGTACCCGAGCAAGGTCCGGGTATCGCGAGGATCGATCAACCCGTCGTCCCACAAGCTGGCGCTGCCGTACAGCGCGGTGGACTGGCTGTCGAGTTTCTGCGCGGTGACCTGTTCCAGCATGTCGAGCATTTTCGGGTCGGGTACCAGGCCGTCCTTGGCCTGTTTGGCCTCGGTGACGATCCGCAGCACTTTGCCGGCCTGGGCGCCGCCCATCACCGCCGTGCGGCTGTTGGGCCAGGCGAAGATGAAGCGCGGGTCCAGGCCTCGGCCGCACATCGCATAGTTGCCGGCGCCGTAGGAGCCACCGACGACGATGGTCAGCTTAGGCACCCGGGCGTTGGCCACCGCTTGAATCATTTTCGCGCCGTGTTTGATCACGCCTTGCTGCTCCGACTCGGTGCCGACCATGAACCCGGTGGTGTTGTGGAAGAACAGCAACGGGGTTTTGCTCTGGTCACAGAGCTGAATGAACTGCGCTGCCTTGCTCGCACCCTTGGGCGTGATCGGCCCATTGTTGCCAATGAACCCGCAGGCGCGGCCTTGAATCTGCAAATGGCCGCAGACGGTTTGCTGATCGAACTCGCCCTTGAATTCGAGAAAGTTCGAGCCGTCGGCTATCCGCGCGATGATTTCGCGCACGTCGTAAGGTTTTTTCGCGTCGTCAGGGATCAGGCCCAGTAACTCGTCGATGGGGTAGAGCGGTTCTTCCCAGTGACGTTCGGGTAGCCATTGCAGCTGATCGTTCCACCGCAGCAGGCCGACAATCTCACGCACCAGGCGCACGCCGTCGGCATCGTTCTCGGCCAGGTATTCAGCGGTGCCGGCGATCTGCGCATGCATCTCGGCGCCGCCGAGTGCTTCATCGGTGGCGATTTCGCCGGTGGCAGCCTTGAGCAACGGCGGGCCGGCCAGAAACAGCTTGGCTTTGCCACGCACCACCACCACGTAATCCGACAACCCTGGCTGATAGGCGCCGCCCGCCGTGGCCGAACCATGGACCACGGTGATTTGCGGCAGGCCCATGGCCGACATCCGCGCCTGATTGGCAAAGCTGCGGGCACCTTCGACGAAAATCTCCGCCGCATAATTGAGGTTGGCGCCACCGCTTTCGGCCAGGGTAATGACCGGCAGTTTGTTCTCCATGGCGATTTGTTGCAGTCGCAGGGATTTTTTCAAACCACTGGGGGAAATGGTCCCGCCCTTGATCGCACTGTTGTTTGCCACCACCAGCACGCGCACGCCGGACACGTAGCCGATCCCGGCGATCAACCCGCCGCCAGCGGAGCTGCCATCCTTGTCGTCATGCAACTTGTAGCCCGCCAGGCTCGCCAGTTCGAGGAACGGTGCCCCGGGGTCCAGCAGCAGATTGAGGCGTTCACGGGGCAACAATTGGCCGCGTTTGTCGAACCGGGGTTTGGCTTCGGCCGCCTTGTTCAGCAAGTTCTGTTCGAGCTGGCGGACATGCTCGATGCCGACCAGCATCGCCGCGCGATTGCGCGCGAATTGTTCGCTGAATGGGTCCACGTGCGACTGAATCACCGGCATGACTTATTCCTTGTCCTTGAGCACGTCAGGCAAGTAGGCACGGTGAAAACCGTTATACGATTCGCTGATCTGCGCCTTGTGTATCGGCCAGGCGCGCCCGCCGAGGCTGGCGGCGCCGTCGATGCGCAAGGTGCTGCCACTGACAAATGCCGCTGCCGGGCTGAGCAGGAAAACGATCGCCGCGCTGACTTCCGATTCGGTGCCGATGCGTTTCAGGGGGACGTGCTCGCGCAAGGTCGGAATCACCGCTTTGAACGCGCCTTCGTAGGTGTCCATGCCGCTGGACGCGATCCAGCCCGGCGCCACGGCGTTGACCCGCACCCCGGCATAACCCCATTCGAACGCGGCGGTCTTGGTGAGGTTGTCCATGCCTGAACGCGCCGCGCCCGAGTGGCCCATGCCGGGCATGCCGCCCCACATGTCGGCGAGCATGTTGACGATGGCACCGCCGTGTTTGCTCATGGATTGGTTGAACACTTCCCGGGCCATCAGGAAGCCGCCCATCAGGTTGGTGCGCAACACCGTATCGAAGCCTTTCTGATTGATCGACGCCAGCGGCGACGGGTACTGGCCGCCAGCATTGTTGACCAGGCCGTGAATCGGTCCGTGCTTGCGGATCAGCTCGCTGACCACATGCTTGACCGTTTCTTCCTCACGAATGTCGCAGACCATCCAGTCAGCCTTGCCGCCATCTTCGGTAATCTCGGCCGCGACGTTTTTCAGCTTGTCAGCCTTGCGCCCGAGCAGCAGCACATGGGCGCCGAGGGCCGCCAGTTCGTGAGCGGTGCAACGACCGATGCCGCTGCCGCCACCGGTGACGATGATGTTTTGGCCTGCAAACAAGTCGGCTTTGAAAATCGAATCGTAAGCCATGGCGACAGTCCTCTAGTTGACCTTGTCGGCGATGCGCTGTGGCACCGGTATCTGGATTTCCAGCAGTTGCTGGGCGAAGGCTTTGCCTTGCGGGTCGATCCGCAGGCTGGCCACGCCACCGCCTCCCAGGGCGTTTTCCAGCAGAAAATTAAGGCTGTGGGTGCCCGGCAGGTACCAGCGTTCGACACGTCCGTGGATCGGATCGAGGACATGACTCATCCAGTCGACGATCACTGCCGGCGTCAAGGCTTCAGCAATCCACGGCAGGTACTCCGGCTCGCGGGCCATGACGCCGATGTTGCTGTGGTTGCCCTTGTCACCGGAGCGCGCCACGGCGAGTTTGACCAGGGCCACGCTGGCATCGGCCCTTCCTGAGGGTTTCGGTGGCGCGCACGCCACGGGCAGGTCGGCGGTGTCGATTACATCAACGGCGGGCAAGGCACAGGGGTGGCGCTGGCCCTTGAGATCAATTTCCAGCGTGCAGGCGGTTTTGTCGATAAGGAAGGAGAACAGCCGGATCAGCGGATACACCGTCGGCCGTCCACCGACAATCCCGGTCAACCCCGGCGCCATGCCGGTGGCGGCTTGGGCGATCTCCCGGGAAAACACAATCAACGCCTGTTTGCCCGGATGGCGCACCGCGAGTTTGATCACCACTTCGCGGCTGTCCTGACGCTGACCGTGGGGCCCGTAAGTGGCCTCGCTGCCGAGCAGTTCGATGTTCACTTCGCTGTAGGGTGGCCAACCGCGCTGACTGAAGATTTCCGAGGTCTTGTTGATGATGGCTTCGCTGACTCGACGCGCCTTGTCGACCGCATCGATCCCGGCGATCAGGCAACTGGCGGTGCAGCGGAAACCGTCCGGGTACGTCGCGCTGACCTTGTACTGATCGGTCGGCGCCAGGCCTTTTGCGCCGTGCACCTGAACCGCGTTTTTACCTTGTTGCACGAGTTTGACCGCCGTGAAATCGCAGACCACGTCCGGCAGCAGATACGCCTGCGGGTTGCCGATTTCATACAGCATCTGCTCGCCGACCGTCAGGGGTGTGACCAGCCCGCCGGAGCCGTCGGGTTTGCTGACGATGAACTGGCTGTCGGCGCTGACTTCGACGATGGGAAAGCCGATGTGTTCGTAGTCGGGCACCTCGCGCCAATCGGTGAAATTGCCGCCGGTACACTGAGCGCCACATTCGATGAGGTGCCCGGCCAATGCGGCCTGGGCGAGTTTGTCGTAGTCGTGCCAGGACCAGCCGAATTCATGCACCAGCGCGGCGCTGACCACGGCGCTGTCGACCACGCGCCCGGTGATGACGATGTCGGCGCCCAGACGCAGGGCCTCGACGATGCCCGGTGCGCCGAGGTAGGCGTTGGTCGAGACACACATCGGCGGCAGGGGCACGCCGCTGAACATTTCATGGATACCGCTGCTGCTCAGCTGTTTGAACTGCGGCTGCAGGTCATCGCCCAGCAACACGGCGATTTTCAGCGTCACTCCGGCCTGGTCGCAAGCCGCTTGCAGGGCGGCGGCGCAGGCTTGCGGATTGACCCCGCCGGCGTTGCTGATGACACGGATTTTCTGTTCGGCCAGTTGACCCAGCAGCGGGCTGAGGACTTCGATGAAGTCGCTGGCGTAACCGGCCTGGGGATCTTTCATCCGCGCACCGGCCATGATCGACATCGTGATTTCGGCCAGATAATCGAACACCAGATAATCCAGGCGCCCACCTTCCACCAGTTGCGCGGCGGCGGTCGAGGTGTCGCCCCAGAAGGCACTGGCGCAACCGATGCGGATTGTCTTGGGCACAGTCAACTCCATAGTCACCTGCGATAGAAGTGTGTCGAGACTACCAAGCAAGCGCTTGGTTTGTAAACGGCATAAATATCTTCTGCCCGAGCGCTTGCTTGGTTGCGCCGACCAGCTTAAATTGCCCGCGCAAGCCCGCGGTTTTAGCGGCGTGCGGCGTATTTGATTGATTCGACTGTAGGAGAGAACGGGTGGACGAGCAAAAAGCCCTGAGGGTGATGCGCGAATTGGTCGACAGCGGCCAATTGACCGACCCGGACAGCGCCCGTGGCAAACTGCTGCAAGTGGCGGCTCACCTGTTCCGCAACAAAGGTTACGAACGCACCACCGTGCGCGATCTGGCCGGCGCCGTGGGGATTCAGTCCGGCAGCATTTTCCATCACTTCAAAAGCAAGGACGAGATCCTGCGGGCAGTGATGGAAGAGACCATTCGCTATAACACTGCGTTGATGCGTGCAGCCCTGGCCGAAGCCGGCAGTGTGCGCGAGCGGGTACTGGCGCTGATTCGTTGTGAATTGCAGTCGATCATGGGCGGCAGCGGCGAGGCCATGGCAGTGTTGGTGTATGAATGGCGCTCGCTGTCCGCAGACGGGCAGGCGCAAGTGCTGGCGCTGCGCGACATTTATGAAGAACTCTGGCTCCAGGTGCTGGGCGAAGCCAAGCAAGCCGGTTTTATTCGCGGCGATGTGTTCATTACCCGCCGTTTTCTGACCGGGGCGTTGTCCTGGACCACCACCTGGTTTCGCGCAGGCGGCAGCATGAGCCTCGATCAATTGGCCGATGAGGCATTGATTCTGGTGCTGGAAGAAAAGCAGTAAGTTTGTTTTGAAACAGAAGGAAACTGGCTAAGTAGCCGAAACCGCCTAGCTTGAATGCATTGAGGCGTATTTTTTTGGGGAGTGGGTTGTTTTGATGTCTTCGCCAATTCGGACTGTTTCGCGGCTTTTGCTGGCGACGCTTGCGCTGTTATGCATGGTTCCGTCCCAGGCTGCACAGCTGGTTCGGGTCGGTGCCGCCCATTTTCCCCCTTATACCGTGCGCCCGGAATCCGGTGCCGACACCGGTTTGCTGCCGCAGCTGGTCGAGGCACTCAATGCCTCGCAGAACGACTATCAGTTTGTGTTGGTGCCGACTTCGATTCCCCGACGTTTCGGCGATTTCAAGCAAGGCCGGGTGGACATGGCTATTTTCGAGAACCCGGACTGGGGCTGGAAGGACATCCCGCACACCACCGTCGACATGGGGCTGGAAGACGCCGAGATTTTTGTCGCGCAACGCCAGCCCGATGGCCAGCCGGTTCGCCAGCAGAATTATTTTGCCGACCTCGCCGGCAAGCGCCTGGCGCTGTTCAGCGGCTATCACTACGAATTCGCCAACTTCAATGCCGATCCAAAATTCCTCGCGCAAAACTACGATGCAACGTTGACGTACTCCCACGACAGCAACCTGCTGATGGTGCTGCGCGGGCGTGCCGACGTTGCCCTGGTGACGCGCTCCTATCTGAGCGATTACCTGCTGCGCAACGAGAAAGTCGCCGATCAGTTGCTGGTGTCCCAGCGTATCGACCAGATCTATCACCACTACGCCATCCTCCGGCCGGCCGCACCGATTACTGGCGAGGCATTTGGCAAGTTGATGCAAGAGTTGCGGAGCAATGGCCAGTTGCTGAAGATTTTCGATCCCTACAAGATCGCCGTGGTGCCGGTCCCGGGTACCTGAGATCTGTGTCTCGGCCTTGAAGGGTAGCCGTTGATTCAGTTGTGCCTGACTCGAGACCCCGCGCTGCAAGTTCAAGTAGAAGACAGATTACAGGTCTTAGCGACGGGCAAAGGTATCCACACGACTCCCCGACACCTTGCGGCAGTGCCCCAATGCATCGCGAATCATGAAGTTCACCAGGGTCGGCGAGACGCCAAGCTCCTTGGCGATGTCTTTTTGCGGCACGCCGTGCAGGCGGTACATCTCGAAGGCGTAGCGGGTACGGCTGGGCAGCTCGGTCAGCGCGTCGGCGATGTGTTCCAGCGTCGAGAAGTTGATGTGCGAGGTTTCCGGTGAAGCACCTTGAATCACCACGTTCAGGCCTTCCTCCTCAGGTCCTGAATACTTCTGCTCCAGCGCCTGTTTGCGGTAGTGATCGATTGCCAGGTTGCGCACGATCTGGAACAGGTAGCTCAGCTGAGCCTTGAACGAGGACGTGATCTGCGGCGCTGATTGCAGTCGGAAGAACGCATCCTGCACCACGTCTTCAGCACGCGATCGGCAGCCGGTAATGCGGGCGGCAATCTTGACCAGAATCAGTCGATTGTCGACGAATACTTGAAGTAGCGGTGAATCGCACTTGCTTGTGGACACTTGTTCCGTCATTGGAAATCACCTTGCTCCAAATAGGTTGGCGGGACGGCAAGCGGGGGCTGAGCCGCCCAACACGTCGAGCAACAAATTATTCTTAATGATAATTATTGTCAAATGAGAAATAGAACTAATGCCCCTTTAGGGTGCAGAGTGAGAACTGCGACACGCCGGGTTAATCAAGCAGCGCCTGCGCACTGAACTGGTTTATGAAGGCCCCATCGCGGGCAAGCATTGCTCCTACGGAATTGAGAACAACATCGAACCTGTAGGAGCAAGGCTTGCCCGCGATGGCTTTACCGAAATTTGCGCGGATTTGCGCGTTGACTGTCGCTTCGGACCGGCTCAGGCTGCCTGTGCTTTTTTGGGTGGATCGCAATTCACAAAGGAGACAGTCAATGCCCTTCGTTACGGTTGATGGACAACCCCTTCACTACCTTGATCAAGGCACCGGCCCTGCCGTTCTGCTGGCTGGCAGTTACCTGTGGGACAAGGCCATGTGGGCGCCGCAGATCGCCGCCCTGTCCCAGCAACATCGGGTGATTGCTCTGGACCTCTGGGGCCACGGTCAATCCGGGCCGCTACCCCAGGGCACGCAATCGCTGGATGACATTGCGCGCCAGGCACTGACGCTGCTCGATCATCTGGACATTGATCGTGTCACGCTGGTCGGTCTGTCGGTCGGTGGCATGTGGGGCGTGCGTCTGGCGCTATCGGCGCCGCAGCGGATCAACGGTCTGGTGCTGATGGACACCTACGTCGGCGTCGAGCCGGAACCGACTCGCCAGTACTACTTCTCGCTGTTCAAACAGATCGAAGACACCGGCGTGATCGCACCGCAGCTGCTCGACATCGTCGTGCCGATCTTCTTCCGTCCAGGCATCGATCCGCAGTCGGCGCTGTACCAGAACTTCCGCGCCCAACTGGCCGCGCTGCCGCCGGAGCGTTTGCGTGAGAGCATCGTGCCGATGGGGCGGATTACGTTCGGACGCGATGATCTGTTGCCGCGACTGGGCGAGTTGAATCCTGATACCACGCTGCTGATGTGCGGCGATCAAGACAAACCGCGGCCGCCATCGGAAACGAGGGAGATGGCCGGGTTGATCGGATGCCCGTATGTATTGGTGCCAGAGGCGGGGCATATCTCCAATCTGGAGAATCCGCAGTTTGTCACCGAAGCACTGCTGTCATTCCTGGCCGACCGTCATTGAAGATCGTTCCCACGCTCTGTGTGGGAATGCATCCAGTGACGCTCTGCGTCACATCCGGGAAGGGACGCGGAGCGTCCCGGGCGGCATTCCCACGCAGAGCGTGGGAACGATCGTCGGTGAGGTCACTTAGGCCCGAGAATTTGCACCAACTTGTCCGGCGACGGCGCACCTTGCTGTTGTTGCAGCTCGCCCTTGCCGTCCATGTAGAAAATCGCCGGGGTGGCCTGCAGCTCCAGGTCTTCCATCAACTGCATGTTCGCCGCCAGTTTCGCTTGAATCGCCGGGGGCACGTCTTTCAGGGCTTTCAGCGAGCTCTTCTTGCCTGACTTCTCATGGTCTTCCAGTGCTTTCTGCGGATCTTTGGCGGCCAGCAGTGCAGCCGATTTCCCCGGACTGTCTTCGCGAATGATGCCGACCATGATGTGCCGCAGCTGCACCTTGCCCGCCTTGACCCATGGCCGCGCCTGCTCCCAGAACACGTTGCAATAAGGGCAGTTCGGATCGCTGAACAGGTACACGATCCGCGGTGCATCGTCCTTCCCGTCGGCGATCCAGTTGCTGGCTTCCATCTTGCCCCAGATTTCCTTGGCCATCGGTGCATAAACCAGCTTCTGCAACGGTGCGCTGCTCAGGTCGTTGCCGTCGGCATCGTACAGATTGCCGAGCAGCACGTGCTTGCCATCCGGGGTCAGGTACAACGCCATGCCCCGGTTCTGGTACTGCGCCGCATAACCGCGCAGGCCATCGGGCGCGTCGAATTGGCCGACGATTTTCGCGCCCTTGGCTTCGATTTTCTTGATCGCCTCAGGCAATTCTTCGGCGGCCTGCACTGAGGGTAAATGCAGCAGGGCGGCGCCCAGGGTCAACGTCAGCAGGTGGCGGAGGCGGGGCATGGCAGTTTCCTTGAAGAGGTGGCCGGTACGGCAGGATTCGGGGTGTCGAAGTTTTCCAGGGCGCGGGCCAGGCTCGCTTCCGACAGCTCACCCAGATGGCTGCCCAGCAGGCGACCTTCGGGGCTATAGAACAGCGTAGTCGGCAACGCCATGGAGCCGACGGCCTGACCCAATCGGCCGCTGCCATCGAACAGCACGTTGGACAGGCTCAGGCCCTGGGTTTCCAGAAACGTACTGACACTTTGCATGCTTTCAGCCTGATTGACGAACAGGAACGTCAGGTCCGGGCGGTGTTGCTGGGCGTTTTCCAGTACCGGCATTTCCCGGCGGCACGGCGGACACCAGGTGGCCCAGAGATTAATCACCAACGGGCCGCCCTTGTAATCGGCCAGTTGCACGGTTTCACCGGCGGCATTGCGCAGGGTGATTTCCGGCAGGCGCGTGCCTTGTTCGTAAATAGTCAGGGAGAAGGTCGCCAGCAACCAGAACGCCAGGCCACTGGCCACGCCAAAGCCCAACGGCCGGCGCAAGCCCGGGCGACGCCAGCCTCGATACAACGCGGCCAGCAGTAGCACGATCACACCGGGCCAGGCGAGGAAACCGCCGTCGCGCAGGTCGATAATCTGCCACGGATCATCACGATAATGGGCCCAGTACACGGCCACGAAACCGACCCGGGCAGCCAGCAAGCCCAGCAGGAACAGGCTGAACAGCACCGACTCCGGATTCTCGCCGCCGCGCTTTGCCACCCGCCAGCCGACGAAAGTCGCCAGCGCCAGGGCGCTGATCAGCAGCAGGTGATTAAGCGCGATGGCAAAAGTGCCGAGGGTAAAGGTCAGCATTAACGGGCGTCTCGGGTTGTGGTCCAGCGTTGCAGGAAGGTGCCGGCATCGACTTCACCGGTGATGCGCTGGCTGCGACGCTCGATGCCGTCGGCACCGATCCACAGCAGGCTCGGTGGCCCCGGCACTTTATAACGGCCGAGCAGTTCGCGGCTGGCGGCATTGTCGGCGGTGACGTCCAGCCGTAGCAAGCGCACGTCGCTCAAGGCCTCCATTACGTGGGCTTTGCCGAACACCTGTTTTTCCATGACCTTGCACGACACGCACCAGTCGGCGTAGTAGTCCAGCAGCACCCACTGGCCTTGAGCCTGTGCTTCATCGAGCTCCCGTTGCAGAGCTGTCGGGTCCTTGATCGTGGTGAATGCGTCATGGCCGACCGGGTTGGCGGCGCTGCTCGAGTTTGAAGCGCTGTAGACCTGCAAAGGCTTCATCAAGTCGTCGCTGCCACCGGCGGCACCGATCATCAACAGGCTGCCCCACACACCCAACAAGAGTGAGCTGGCGCCGAACACATGGGCGACGCGACCGAAACCCTCCGATTGCTTCCAGGCGCTGTACGCGGCAATCAGCAGCAACCCACCGCACAAACCAATCCACAGTGATTCGTCCAGCACCGCGCGCAGCATCAGCAACGCGGTGGCGAGGAACAGGAAACCGAACACACCCTTGAGCAGGTTCATCCACGCACCAGGTTTGGGCAGGAAACGATTGCCGACGGTGACCAACAGCAGCAGCGGCACACCGATGCCGATGCCCATGGCGAACAGAATCAGCCCGCCATGCAGCGCATTGCCGCTTTGCGCGATGTAGAGCAAGGCGCCCGCCAGCGGGGCGGTCATGCACGGCCCCACCAGCAAACCGGACAAGGCGCCCAACACCCCGGCCCCGAACAGGCTGCCGCCGCGCTGATTGCGCGAGACATTTTCCAGTCGATCACGCAGGGCCACCGGCAGTTGCAACTCGAAGAAACCGAACATCGGCAATGCCAGCAACACAAACACCGCAGCGAAACTGCCCAGCAACCAAGGGTTTTGCAACAACGCCTGCAAATTTGCCCCGAGCATTGCCGCCAGTACGCCCATCGCCGCATACACCAGCGCCATGCTCACGACGTAGCTGGTGGCCAAGGCGAAACCGCGTTTGGGTGTGGCGCCACTGCCGACGATCAAACCCGCCAGAATCGGCAGCATCGGCAACGAGCAAGGCGTGAAGGCCAGCAACAATCCCAGGCCAAAGAACACCAGCAAGCTCCAGCCCAGCGCCCGTTGTTGCAGGCCGCTGGCCAGGGTTTGGTCCGGTGCTTCGTCTGTCGCAGCGATAGCGGAGGTACCGCCCAGATCCACGACCTGAGTGTGCGGCGGATAACACAAGCCAGCGTCGGCACAGCCCTGGAAGCCCACTTTGATTTGACCGGTGGCGCCGGCCGCAATCTTCAGCTCCAGACCCTGGCGATAGACCTGCTGTTCGCCGAAGAACTCATCGCTGTGCGCTTCGCCTTCAGGTAACGCGGGATGCTGCTCAGCGGGCAAGCCATCGAACTTCAGGCGTTTCTGATACAGGTAATAGCCGTCGGCGATCTGCCAATAGAGCTGGGTTTCGCCCGACTCAAGACGCTCGGACGTGAAGACGAACGCTTTTTCCACCGGCAAAAAATCAGGTTTGGTCTCGAACGGATTGGTCCCTGCCTGGGCCACGCCCGAGATCAAGAGAGCAAAAAACAAAAACAGTCGACGCATGGGTAAGCCTTATCCCTGTGCAAGTGAGGTGCACAATGGGAGGCGGCGATTAACCGATGATTAACCACAGTGGCCTTGTGGCAATGGCGCTTGCGGCATAATGTCCGCTTAATCGGCCTCCGGCCTACTCACCTTTTTTTCAACAGGTCTCACCATGCACGTACTGGTTTGCGAAGACGATGAGTTGATCGCCAGCGGCATTGTCGCCGGCCTCACCGCACAGGGCCTGACGGTAGAGCATGTCGCCACCGCCTCGTCGGCCCGGGCGATGCTCAAGGTCGCCGAGTTCGATGTGATGGTGCTCGACCTCGGCCTGCCCGATGAAGATGGCCTGAAGCTGTTGCAGCAATTGCGTCACAGCGGGCTGGAAATCCCGGTGCTGATCCTCACCGCACGGGACTCAGTCACCGACCGCGTCGACGGCTTGCAGGCCGGTGCCGACGATTACTTGCTCAAGCCTTTCGACCTGCGCGAACTCGCCGCGCGCCTGCACACCTTGCTGCGACGAGTGGCCGGACGCAGCGTCAACCTGATCGAACACGGTCGCCTGACTTACGACCCGAGCAGCCGCGAAACCATGCTCGGCGGCCAGCCGGTGGACCTTTCCCGTCGTGAGCAGTCGCTGTTGCAGGCCTTGCTGCATAACCGGGGCCGGGTGCTGTCCACCGAGCAACTCAAAGACAGCGTCTACGGTTTCAACGATGAACTGGAAAGCAACGCCCTCAACGTGCATATCCATCACCTGCGACGCAAACTCGGCAATGGCATTGTCGAGACAGTGCGCGGCCTGGGCTATCGCCTGGGGCCGGCTGATGGTGCAGAGGAATTGAAAAAGTGATGAGCCTGCGTTTGCGCCTGAGCCTGACACTCGGCGCCGCTTTTGCGCTGATCTGGGCCTTGGCGGCAGCCTGGATGCTCAGCGACCTGCGCAATCAGATGATGTTTTCCCTCGACCAACGGTTGGTGGCCTCGGCACGGATGGTCGCCGGCCTGATGGAACAATTGCCGCCATTGCCGAGCAAGGGCGAGGGCACCCATTTCAGCGCTGAACAACTGAACCTCCCCGGTGGCATGGCCTGCCAGGTCAGTTCATTGCGTGGCGAAATCCTCGCCCGCAGTCACACCGATCCGCAACAAACCCTCGAAGCCGAGAAAATGGGCTTCCATGACCAAATGATCGACGGTGCGCCGTGGCGCAGTTTCACCCTGGCCCGCGGCGACGTGCGCATCACCACCGCTGATCGGCAGATCGAACGTGAGGCGCTGAACATGTCGATCCTGCTGGCCGCTTCGGTGCCGGTGGGCGTGGCGTTGCTGGGCTGCCTATGCCTGCTCTGGCTGGGAATCGGCCAGGGCCTGGCGCCGCTCAATCGTATGCGTGACGCATTGATGCGCCGCAGCGCCGATTCTCTCGAACCTTTGCAAATCCAGCCGCTGCCCAGCGAACTGCAACCGTTGCTGGACACCCAGAATCAGCTGTTCCAACGGATCGGCAAGACCATCGAACGGGAGCGCCGCCTGACCGGTGACGCCGCCCATGAATTGCGCAGCCCGCTGACAGCGATCAAGACCCACCTGCAAGTGGCGCGCATGACCGACGGCGCGGCCCGCGATCAATCCCTGGCCCGGGCCGAAGAGGGCGCCGATCGCCTGCACCGGACCCTTGAGCAATTGCTGTTGCTGGCGCGGGTCGAAGGCAGTCTGTCGTTTGATGACGGCGTGCAATGCAGCGCCGAGCAGGTGGCGAAACTGGCAATTCAGGACGCCGCCAGCGGTGATCGTCAGCGGATCAAATTTCAGCTGCCGCCGAAAATCTCCCACGCCCCGGTGCAAATGCCCGCGGTGCTGTCGATTGCCGCGCTGCGCAACCTGCTGGACAACGCGCTGCGGCATACCCCGGGCGACGGCGCGGTGGAACTGAGCCTGGAAACCACCGGCAATCGCGTGCAGTTCCTGGTTCGCGATCATGGGCCGGGGATTGCCGAAGACGATCTGCAACATTTGACCCAACGTTTCTGGCGTAACGGCCAGAGCACCGGCTGCGGCCTGGGGCTGGCGATTGTCCAGGCGATTGTCCAGCGTTGCGGCTGTACGTTGCATTTCGACAGTCGGCCGGACGGGTTGCGAGTCGAACTGACCATGCCGTTGCAACCGGTCTAACAACCACCACAGAGCCAATGTGGGAGCGGGCTTGCTCGCGAAGGCGGACTCACAGTCAACATCATTGTTGAATGTTAAGCCGCTTTCGCGAGCAAGCCCGCTCCCACAATGGTTTTGTGTTGCACATCAAATGTAACTTCTCTCTATTAGTCGGGCGGTTCGAACGGCGCTATCGTCCCCGGCAGCAGCTTTGACTCAATGGATTGAGGTAACAGCGCCATGGATGCATCCCTTCACATTTGCAAGGCAACCCCCGCCGACGCCGGCATCATCAGCCGGATCGTCGAGCGCTCCATCCGCGTAGGTTGCGCGCTCGACCATCGCAACGATCCGCTCACCGTCGCCACCTGGACCCACAACAAGACCATCGAACACGTGCAGCCCTGGCTCACCGACGAGCGGTTGTACCTGAACATCGCCCTGTTGCAGGACAAACCGGTCGGCGTCGCGATGGCTGCGATCAGCGGCAAAGTGGCGTTTTGTTACGTGCAACCGGAATGGTTTCGTCGCGGGGCCGGGCAAGCGCTGGTGCGCGACCTTGAGCGCTGGTTGACCGATCACGGTTTGCATCAGGCACGACTCAACAGCACCCGCACCAGCGAAGCCTTTTACCGTCATCTGGGTTACCAGCCTTGCGCTGAAACCTTCGCCGTAGCCGGGCTCCACGCCATTCCCATGCACAAAGCACTGACAGCACCTTCATGGAAAGCTGATCGAGGGTCTAAATCCTCGGCGCCCTGATGCGTTTCCAGAACAGGAAAACCTTATTGAGGGGCGAGATAGATGTCAGTCGCTAGCACCTACGCCCCGCTCAACCCCTTGATCAGCAAATCCACATTCCCTTCCAGCTCGGCCACCGGATCCTCCGCATCCACACTCAATACCACCAACCGACTCCCTGCCTCGGCAATCACCGCTTTCACCGCCTCCGACGGCTGGCGATGGTGCAGCACCACCGCCACCTCATTGTCCTTGAGTGTCGCGCCCAATTGCTTGAGCGCTTCAGGTGTCCACTCGGTATCCGGCCGCGCATCGAGGCCGATCAGCTCCAGGTTGAGGCCGCCAATCAGATAGCCAAAGTGATCGCTCAGGCTCATCACGCTGAGGTTGTCGGTACTGGCCAGCCGCGCTTCGCTGTCGGCGCTGAACTTGAGCAAACGCTGTTTGAGCGCCGCCAGGTTGGCCTCGATCTTCGGCTTGGCCTCGGGCGCCAGGCGCACCAGGTCCGCCGCCATCACGTCCGCCATCCGTCCCATGTTGTTGCTGGAAAACCACGGCTGACTGTTCAACCCATCGACCTTGTTGCCAGGCTGCACGGCGATGCCGGGCAGGGCGCCGTCCACCGGGCGCGCGGCGTCGACCTCGACGATGCGGATGTTGCTACGCCGGGAGATCGGGTAAAGCGGATCATCCGCCCACAGCGAACGCAGGCCAATCACCGCATCGGCGTCGATCGCCAGTTTGGCCAGCGCCGGAGCGCCACGTCCCGTGAAGTACGCGGTCTGACGGCTGCCGGGCAGGTTCGCCGGCGCGGCACGTTCGAGGTTGACGTCGGTGCCCTTGAGCAAGACTTCGCCCAGACCATAAGTGATCGGCAAGGACGCCAGCACGCGCAACGGTTTGGCGCTGTCAGTTGCAAAGCTGGTGTTGACCAGCCCGCACAGGGCTACGGCCAGGGTCAGATGACGCACAGAGAAAGACATTTATCCGAGATTCCCTTTCAGACTGGGGACAACGCCACGGGCAATGGCGGCGAGAGCGAAGGCGATACCAGCCACCAGAATGATCGCGGCGCCGGACGGGATAGGCAGGTCGAAGACAATCGGCGCGAGAATCCCGCACAGCGTGCTGACCGTAGCGATCAGCACCGAACACCAGAAGAAGCCCTTCAGCGACTGACTCAGCAATCGCGCCGCTGCCGCCGGAATCACCAGCAGGGCACCGACCAGAATCGCGCCGATGACTTTCACCGCCGCCACGGTGATCAGGGTCACCAGAATCACAAACAGGTAATCCAGGGTCTTCACCGCCACGCCACGGACCGCCGCCAGTTGCGGATTGAAACTGGCCAGCATGATGCGGTTATACAGCGGCAAGGCCAGGGCCATGACCAGCGAACCGACGATGGCCAACACCAGCAGGTCATTGCCGTTGACGGTCAGCACCGAACCGAACAACACGTTTTCGAGGATGTGCACGTTGATCTTGCCCGCCAGAATCAGCAGCAGACTGGCACCCAGCGCCAACGACACGGAAAGGAACACGCCGATCAAGGTATCCGGCGCCAAACCCGTGCGGTTGCGCAGGTAGTTCAGCAGGATGCCGAACAACAAGCAGTAGCCGAACAGGCTGCCGTAAGGCCCGGTGTACGGTTCGCCCAGCAAAATGCCGATGGCCACGCCGGTCAGCGCCGCGTGGCCCACCGCTTCGGAGAAAAACGCGAAGCGCTTGACCACCACCAGCGTCCCCAAACCGCCCAGCACCGGGCCGATCAGCAAACCGGCGAGCAATGCGTTGACCACGAATCCATAGGCCAGCGCCTCAGGCAGATAACCTGACGAGGCCCAGCCCTGGACCATCAAACGAAAGGCTTCATAACTCATCAGGCCGCGCTCCGTGGATGAGTGGAGAACAGCGTCAGCAGGCGTTCCGGGGTCAGCGCCTGTTTCGGCGTGGCATCGAACAGCACCCGGCGATTGAGCCCGGTGACGCGATCCGCCAGACGACCCACAGCTTCCAGATCATGCTCGATCCACAGCACGGTGATGCCGCTCTGGCGCCAGTCACCGAGCAGCCGTTCGAACACCTGAATGCCGGCCTCGTCGAGCGCCGACATCGGTTCATCCAAAACCAACAATTGCGGCACCGGAATCAATCCTTGAGCCAGCAATACCCGTTGCCGTTCACCACCCGACAACGCACCCATGCGCCGCTTGCGTTTGTCCTGCATGCCGACCCGTTCCAGGGCTTCGCCAATCGCGGTGGCGTAGTGTTTGCTCAAGCCGAGGAACGCTGGACGCCGCTGGCACATCGCAGCCATGAAATCATCGACGGTCATCGGCAACCCCCGATCGAATTCCAGTGCTTGAGGCACGTAACCGATGGTTCCCGGTGTGCCGGGCCATTGCAGACTCAAGCGACCCTGATGCGGCATCTGCCCGAGCAATGTCTTGATCAGCGAACTCTTGCCGCCACCGTTGGGGCCGACCAGCGCATGCACGCTGCCGGGCTGAACCTGGAAGGTCACGTTGTCGAGGATCGTCGTGCGACCCAGCGTCAAACTGATCTCCGCAAAATCCAGCGTCGGCCCCGAACCCTGTAGGAGTGAGCCTGCTCGCGATTGCGGTGTGTCATTCAAGGATGATGGCGACTGACTGGACGCCTTCGCGAGCAAGTCGAATCGTCGCACCGCCGCTCCCACAGGGGATTCGGGATCAGTCAGGGAGGGGGTTTGTGCGGTGATGGTTTCTTTCGCAGTCATTTACCAGACTCCTGAATCGCCCTAACCACCGTGTCGAGGTTGCCGGTCATTTCCTTTTCGTACTTGTCGGCGGTGTATTCGCCATACGAAATGTGCGACAGCGGGTACAGCTTCACCCCGGACTCTCGCTGGATGGTGTCGACGTAGCTGGACGGGAAATCCATCTCCGAGAAGATCACTTTCACGTCCAGTTCCCGAAGTTGATCGATGGTTTTTTTCAGCTGGCTCGGGCTCGGTTCGATCCCATGCGCCGGTTCGACCACAGCCGTCACTTCCAGGCCGAACTCACGCAGCAAATAATCGTAAGCCGCGTGAACCGTGGCCACTCGCAGTTCGGCGTTCGGTGCCTGGGTCAGTTTCGCCAGGGCATCGGCGCGCATCTGACGCAGGCGCTTGCCGTAGGCGCGGGCGTTCTGGGTGTAGGTCTTGGCGTTGGCCGGGTCGAGCTTGCCCAGTTCCCGGGCGATGTTGTTGACCTGGGCAATCGAGGCACTGATCGACAGGAAGGTGTGCGGGTTTACGACCTTGCCGGCACCGCGAGCGGCGGTGCCGGTGGCGGCCAGCAACGGCACGTTTTCGTTGGCTTCGATCACCGGGATTTTCGGGGTTTCGCTGGCGGCGATCATGCGGTCGGCGAAGTCGTCATGACCGACACCGTTGAGCACGACCACGTCCAGCCCGCTGATGCGCTTGATGTCTTCGGCGCGAGGCTCGTAGGCATGCGGGTTGAAACCGGCCGGAATCAGCGGCACCACCTCGGCCTTGTCACCGACGATGTTCGCCACGTAGCTGTAATAAGGGTGCAGGGTGATGCCGATGCGCAGGCGCTTGGCCTCGTCGGCACTGGCCAGGTGGGGCAGCAGACAAGCCAGTAAACCGACCAAGATCAGGCGCAAGAAACAACGTTGAGATGAAATAGGCATGGGAAAGCGGTCTTCTCTCGGGTGAAGGCGAGGGTTCAGTGCCGGTGCTGGCGTGTCACGCCGGCATCGAATTGCGCGACGATCTGCTGCCAGCCGGCGCTTTCCAGCGCGGCGTCGGTGAGATCGGTCGGGGCCGCGAGGGCGTTGCCGCGGTTGAGCCAGACGTCTGGCGCATCGTCGTCAGCGCTTAAGCGCATCAGAAACGAACCCGCCACGGTGGGCGTCTGGCTCTGGCCGAAGTAAGCCTTGGCGCCGAGCAATTGCCAGGCATGACCGCCGCGGCTGACGGAACTGGCGTCCTGGGCGAACGGCGCAAAACCCTCATCGGCGAGGGCTGCGGGGGCGGGTAGTGCCTGTTGCTCCTGCCGCAACAGATGAATTTCGTCGAGCGTCACCCGCAGATCGGCGTAGATGCCTTGCTCGGACGCGCTCAAGTCACGGCGGGCATCCAGTTGATGGCTGCCAACGCTGCTGACTTCCTGAGACTCACCGCGCCACGCGACCACCGAGCCGGCAACCGCGAGGATCATCAGGCACAACAGCAACACAAAGAGGGTTTCATGGCCGGCACCGGCCGGGCGGACGACTTGCGTGGTTGGCGTACTCATGGGGCTTCGATGTCCGCTTGGTCGATCTCGACGACGTGGCCGGGGCCGGCATCGAACAGCACGTAGAACTCGGCGCCGGGCTTCTTGAAAGTCAGGGTCGAATCGGCGCCGAGCTTGCCCGGCACCAGGATGGTTTCGTCGTAGCCGATCACGTCCAGGGTCACCCCCGGTGCGCCGCTGCCGTCGGAGAAGCCGCCGGTGCATTTGATCTGCTCGGCGTCGATGGCTTTGCATTCGCACATCGGGTTGTGGGCCAGGGCGCTGGCGCTGAAACCGGCGCAGAGCAACAGCAGCGCGGCGCTCAGAGGACGTATAACGTTAATCATGGCTTGCCTCCTTGTTGGTTCAGCCAGGCGAGGGTGGCCGGGGATGCCTGGCTCAGGGGGATGGAGGCCTGATGCATGGCGCCATCCCAGCCTTCCATGGTGATCCACAGTTCGGCGTCGGTTTTGGTCTTCTCGGGGATCGGCAACATCGCGCCCATGCGGTACGGCGTGCCGAAGAAAATCACCCCGGCGGCGCGCAGGCTGCGCGGTTTACCAATGCGCAGGTACGTCGCCTTGACCTGATAGCGGCAGCTGTCACACAACGCCGCGTTGAAGCTCTTCATGTAGCCGGCCGGACCATCGAGGGTCGGGGCGTCGTTGCGCAACTCGGCCAGGCGCAGGCTCCAGGGCCCCACCTGAACCTCGCCGATTTCCCGCTCGCCTAGGCCGGTGTCACCGCGAAACAGCGCAGCATCGGCGAAGTACTTGGGCATGAACCCCAGCGGCACCAGCAACAGCAGGATGTTGATGTGGAAGCGCCATTTGTGCCAGAAACGGCTCAGTTTCGAACCCGGTTTATCAGCGATGAACAGACTCATTGGCTGACCTCCGTGGCTTCATGGCTCGCAACCGCAGCGGCCTGGCTGCGCGGGCGTTTATGGCTGCGCTTGAGGGCATTGGCCGTGGCCAGGGCGGTGCGTTTGGTCCAGATCAACAGGCCGCTGAGGACCATCATGCTCAGGATCAGGCCGAAGAAGAACCAGATCAGCTTGATCCAGATGCCGCCGAAATCCCCGGTGTGCAGCGGACGCATGGACTCGGTTACCAGCTCCAGGCCGGAACGGTCCGACAACAGGCGGGTGGCGGCGATGTCGCCGGTGTACGGGTTGATGTCGGCGGTCTGAAACATCAGCGGGTACCAACTGCGCCCGCCCACCGAGAGGTAGCTATAGGCATTGGCGGGCAGGCTGACGAAGCTGTCGTCCAGGCCGGGAATACGTTCCTTGGCTTCGCGGATTGCTGTTTCCAGGCTGATCATCGGCGCTGGTGAACCGTCGGCCGTCAGCGGGACACTTTCACGCGGGACCACAGCCGTCACCGGCGCGGTGCTGATCGAGATCTGGTTATCGAACATGAACGCCTGAATCAGGAACCAGGTGCTGGTGATGGAAATCACCGCGATGAACCAGATCGACCAGATGCCGCTGAGGCGGTGAAAGTCGCCCCAGAAAATCCGTGCACCGTGACGAATGCGCAACGTCGGTCGCAAGAAGCCTTTCCAGAAGCGCTTGTAGACCACCAGCCCGGTGACCAACGAAGCCAGCAATGGCAGGCTGAGAAATGACACCAGGTACCAGCCCCAGCTGTAACCGTTGGTGAACGGCACCAGCCACCAGCCATGCAGCGCACGGGTAAACGCCTTGAAATTGAACTGCGGCGCCGCGCCCTGAATGACGCCGCTATAGGGATTGACGTAAACCGTCACCGAGCGACCGTCGGGGTAGCTGACGTCCACGTCGAGGGCGAAGTGCGATTCATCGGGTCGGCTGATGGCCTCAACCAGAGTATTGGGCTCAGCCTTTTTGATCGCAGCAATGATCTGGTCATAGCTGAGCAGAGGCGCATTGTCCGAGGGTTGGCTGGCGCGCATCTGCGGGTTGGCCAGCCAGACGATTTCCTGGCTAACCACCGCCAGGGTGCCGGTCACGCACACGATCAGTACGAAAAACCAGATCGGCAATGCCAGCCAGCTATGGACCAGAAACCAGAGTTTTGAACGGGATTTCTTCGACATGATTAAAGGTCTTGTTTCGATGAGCGGGCCGTCGCTGAGGGCTTCCCAGCGATGAGGTCCATGAAAGGCCGGGCTGTGGCTTTTGCCTACGCGGGCCGACTGCATCTAGATAAGACGGATGAGCGTCGGAAATCCTGAAAGGGGAGATGAAAGAAAATGTTTCGCGATATCGTTTGGCTGTAGGCGAGTGATCCACGATCGTTCCCACGCTCTGCGTGGGAATGCAGCCCGGGACGCTCCGCGTCCCAGAAGCGGACACGGAGCGTCCATTGAGGCATTACCACGCAGAGCGTGGGAACGATCATTGGGTCAACCCTGCTTGAACATCTCCTGAGCCCGCTGCTCAATCTGCTCCTGAGTCAGATCTTCCTTGCGCGTGGCCAGAAACCACAGATGCCCATAGGGATCCTTCAAGGTCCCCGAGCGGTCGCCATAAAACTGATCCTTGACCTCGGACACCACGGTGCCGCCAGCCGCAATCGCCTGCTTATAAGACTTGTCCACATCGTTCACATACAGATGCAGCCCCACGGACGGCGACTTGTCCGGATTGCTCAGTGGCCCCTGATCGCACGGCGTGCCAAGCATGATCGGGCAATCGCCGATGCGCAGTTCGGCGTGGCCGATGCCGCCATCGGGCATGGACAGGCGCATGACTTCGGTGGCGCCAAAGGCTTTCTTGTAGAACTCGATGGCTTCCGCCGCTTTTTGAATGCCCAGATAGGGGGTAATGCTGTGATAACCCTCGGGAATAGGTTTGACACTCATGATCGTTCTCCCTGATTTTTTTGTAGATGGAAGATTTCACTTCGCCGCTTTTCAGCAGGATCATCAAGTGTAGGCGCTGCCAAAAATGGCGATGTCTTGATTTTGATCCCCAGCATTTACCAAGTTCACAAAAAAGATCACCGCCCGCGGCTGCATCAGCACTGTTCAGCCATCAACCAAGGAGCTGCGCCCCTGGCCCGCGTTCCCCCAGCACATCGCCAAAGTTGCGCAGCGGACATGCCTCCATCGACAGACAACCACAACCAATGCAGCCATTGAGCTTGTCCCGCAGCAAGGTCAACTGCTTGATCCGCTCATCCAGATCCCGACTCCACTGCGCCGACAACACCTTCCAGTCCGCCGCCGTCGGTGCTCGGTTATCCGGCAGGGACTTGAGCGCCTCGCCAATCTCCGCCAGCGGAATCCCCAATCGCTGGGCTACTTTGATCAATGCCACCCGCCGCAGCACTTCCCGTGGATAACGTCGCTGGTTGCCCTGGTTGCGATTGCTTTTGATCAAACCCTTGGACTCATAAAAGTGCAGCGCCGTGACCGCGACGCCGCTGCGCGCAGCCACTTGGCCGACGGTGAGTTCCTTGTGCAGATTTTCCGAGGTGATCATTTAAAAAATGCTCCTTGACCTCAAGTTAACTCGAGGTTTTACCCTGCAGGCCTTCGGATCGCAAGATCCGGCTTACACGTCAGTGGGGACTCTTCATGCAAGCGTCAGAGAAAAATCGCAGCTTCACCCAATTGATCGAATTCGAGATCGAACCCCATCAACAGCCCGCGTTGGTATCGGCACTGTCGAAACAGACCGAACGTCTGGCCCAGGACTTCACAGGATTTCTGAGTGCCAGCATCCAGGCCAGCGATGATGGCCGACGGGTGCTCAACTACCTGCAATGGCAAACACGCGAGGCGGGAGAGGCCGCGTTCCAGAGCTTTGAAAGCGGCGAGCAGGATTTCTGGCAACTGATTCGCACCCATCAGGCGAAAACCGTGACCTTTGGCTCGTTCCAGGTTCTGCACAGCCTGGAACGCAGCCACGACAACGCGCTGCACTGCAATCTGGTGGGTTAGATCGACAGCTGCATGACACGCTCTCCCTGGAGATTTTCCGTGGGCCGGCGCTTGTTCACCGCCAGTTCGCCGATCCTGATCAGTCGCGTGCGGGTTACGTTGCGGCTCAAGCCCAGCAGCGCGGCGGTGTGTACCTGGTTGTAATGGCTGAAGCGATAGGCGGCTCGCAGCAACGCGTCTTCGACTTTCTCGTGCAGCGCTCCGGCCTGTTCTTCGAAGAGCTTTTGAAAGGCCCGGTCGAGCAGGGCTTCCGGTGAGTCATCGATGGTGCTGTGGTAATCGTCCTGACGCTCGATGCGTAGGTTCGACAGGCGCAGGTCGTCGCGTTCGATCACACCGTTACGGCAGATCAACAGTGTGTGATGAATGACGTTTTCCAGTTCGCGAATATTGCCCGGCCAGCTGTAGCCGCGCAGTTTCAGTTCGGCCTCTTTGCTGAGGGTGATGGTGCCGTAGCCGAGGCGCTGGCTGTAGGCTTCGATGAAATGCCGGGTCAGCGGCAGGATGTCGCCGGGGCGGTCGCGCAGAGGGCTTAATTCCAGGCTGACGACGTCGAGGCGGTAGTACAAATCCTCACGGAAATGCCCGGCGTTGATGGCTTTCTCCAGTTGCACGTTGGTCGCCGCCAGCACACGCACATTGATGGGAATGCTCTTGCGCGAACCCAGGCGCACCACTTCGCGCTCCTGCAAGACCCGCAATAACTTGACCTGGATCGCCATCGGCAAATCGCCGATTTCATCCAGGAACAATGTGCCGCCATCGGCCTCCTCGAACCAGCCGGCCTTGGCGCTCAGCGCACCGGTGAAGGCACCTTTTTCATGGCCGAACAGCTCGGCCTCCACCAGGGATTCGGAAAACGCGCCGCAGTTCACCGCCACAAATGGCCGGTTGCGCCGGGCGCTAAGGTTGTGGACATGCCGTGCCACCAGCTCCTTGCCGGTGCCGGTTTCACCGATGATCAGCACGCTGGCTTCACTGGGCGCGACTTGTCGAATATGGGCGAGCAAAGCCTGGGATCTGGGGTCTTCAAACACCTGCGCCGTGGCGCGGATCGAGGTGGCCAGGGCGGGCGAGGGCGGTAAGGTCAGCAGTTGCATGGGCAGGCTCCATGAATAGAAGGCTATGAATAGAAAGTCGGGATCGGCAGGGACATGGTTCATGGAGTGTCTGAAGCGATGACAGGTTTATAAAGGCCCAGCTTTATTCCGTAAAAGACATTAAATTAATATTAATAGATCATTTGGAGATATAAAACGTTCTGCCTCAGCGGCGTTAGCCAAAGTCGATAGCCACTATCGAGAGCGTTGATTTCTGCAGATCGGATGCCCGGCGTAGCCTGTGTTCATTGCCTCGAACCCAGATGTCAGGACACTCACAATGAAACCTCCAATCGCTGCTTTCTTGCTGCTTGCGGTCTCCGTGCTCACTGGATGTGCCAGCCATGTTTCCCCGGAATTACGGCCGTACACCGCAGAAGAAACCAGAGAGTTGGCACTTGAGGCGTTGAATCGTCGCGGTTTGTCGTTCGACGAATACCACGCGAAAAAAGCCGAGCTGCTCGGCCAACCGCAAAAGTCGTTCAGTTTCGACAAACAAGGCGAGATGAACGCCGAACGTGCTGTACAGCTTCACGGTCGTCCTAGTTGAGCGAAAACTGTACCGCTTGAAGTTTTACGCAACTGTCCATGGGTTTCCCTGAAGGCCTGCGATAGGGTCAGTACCTGACTGACCCAATGGACTGCCACCATGACGCTCTCGCTCGATCTGCTGCTGGGCTTTGCCCTGTTTGCGCTTGTCACCTCGATCACTCCCGGCCCCAACAACACCATGTTGCTGGCATCGGGTGTGAACTTCGGTTTTAACCGCACCATCCCTCACATGCTTGGCATCACCTGCGGCTTCTTCGTGCTCGTCGTGGCGGTGGGTTTCGGCTTGGGCGCAGTGTTTCAAACCTATCCTTTGCTCTACAGCGTCCTGCGTTACGTCGGCGCGGCGTATTTGCTGTATCTGGCGTGGAAAATCGCCCATTCGGGACCGGTTTCCGAGAATGAAAAGGGCGAGAGCAAACCGATCAGCTATTTGGGCGCCGCAGCGTTCCAGTGGGTCAATCCCAAGGCCTGGATCATGGCTATCGGCGCAATCAGCACCTACACGCCCATGCAGGGTTATTTCACCAACGTGATCGTGATTGCAGCGGTGTTCGCCTTGATCAACCTGCCGAGCGTCAGTGTCTGGGCCGGCTGCGGCACGTTGTTGCGCAACGTGCTGAAGGATCGCCGCTGGTTGCGGCTGTTCAACTGGGGCATGGCCTTGCTGCTGGTAGCTTCGCTGTATCCGTTGTTGGTCGAAAGCTTTAGCTGACGCATTGCTTCAACCGCTTGCCCGATGCCTGTTAAGCTCGACTTCAGGAGCGTTCCTACGCACTTTTAAATGAAGTTGTTCTTCTTTAACGGCCTCCGATCAGGTATTTCTAACGCTCTGAACGAACGGCGCAGCTCACGAGGCTGCGTTTGGCGTTTCAGTGACGAGCCTCCTGATCCCGGAACATGCTCTGCGAGTCTTCTATGAATAAGCGTCCTCTGTATTTCGACTACGCCGCCACCACGCCGGTGGATGAGCGAGTCATCAAGGTCATGGTCGAGTGTCTGGGTTTTACTGGCAACTTCGGCAATCCGGCGTCCAGCTCCCATGCGTTCGGTCAAAAGGCCCGGCAATCGGTCGAGCAGGCGCGGCAGCAGGTCGCCGAACTGGTCGGCGCCCAGCCGGACCAGATCGTCTGGACCTCCGGCGCCACCGAATCGAACAACCTTGCCCTCAAGGGCGTGGCCCAGGCCCGCGGTGTTTCTGGCGGCCACATCATCACCAGCCAGATCGAACACAAAGCGATTCTCGACACGGCAAAGCAGTTGCAGGACGCCGGCGTCGCGGTGACTTATCTGGTGCCTGACGCCGAGGGTCTGATTACCCCGCAAGCGGTCAGCGAAGCGATGCGCGAAGACACCTTTCTGGTGTCGTTGATGCTGGTCAACAACGAGCTGGGCACGGTCAACGACATCTCGGCCATCGGTGAAGTCGTGCGTGCTCGCGATGCGTTGTTCCATGTCGACGCGGCTCAAGGTGCAGGCAAAGTGCTGATCGACCTGGCCCGGTTGCCGGTGGATCTGATGTCGTTTTCCGCCCACAAGATTTACGGCCCAAAAGGCATCGGCGCGTTGTACGTCGGGCCACGCGCGCAGCAGCGTTTGCAGGCGCAGATTCATGGCGGTGGTCACGAGGGCGGTTTGCGTTCCGGCACCCTGGCGACTCATCAGATCGCGGCCATGGGTGTGGCGTTCGCCTTGGCGGCCGCTTCGTTCGATGAAGAGAAAGCCACGATCGTGCGGTTGCGTGAACGCTTGCTTGAGCAATTGCTGAGCATTCCCGGGGTACGCCTCAATGGCAGTCCGACCCAGCGCATCCCTCATACCTTGAGCCTGACCTTCAGCGAAGGCGAGTTCAATTCTGCGGCGTTGAGCACCTCGATCGCGTTTTCCGCGACCTCGGCCTGCAACTCCGCCAGTAATGCGCCTTCCCATGTGCTGCTGGCCCTGGGGCATGACGCCCGCTCGGCGAGTCGCACCATTCGCTTGAGTCTCGGCCGGTTCACCACCGAGCAGGACATCGATCAAGCGGTACACCTGATTAAAGCGGCCTGCGCCAGTGCTCCGGCATTTTGGCAATAAGGTCTGAAAGTGTCGGCGTTGATCGACACTCAACAATAATGATGAAGTGATTAGCAGGAGACATGATGAATACGCAGCCTTCGATCAATGGATCGGTGCCCCAGCGCCTGGCGCAAACCCGCGAACTGATGAGCCGGGAGGGCATTCACGCTCTGTTGGTGCCGTCGGCCGACCCGCACCTGTCGGAATATCTGCCGGGTTACTGGCAAGGACGGCAATGGCTGTCGGGCTTCCATGGCTCGGTCGGTACGTTGATCGTTACGCCAGACTTTGCAGGCGTCTGGGCCGACAGTCGTTATTGGGAGCAAGCGACCAAGGAACTCAAGGGCAGCGGCATCGAACTGGTCAAGCTGCAACCGGGTCAGCCCGGCCCGCTGGACTGGCTGGCCGAGCAAACCCCTGAAGGCGGTGTCGTCGCGGTAGATGGTGCGGTGATGGCCGTGGCTTCGGCGCGTACGTTGGGTAGCAAGCTCGAAGAGCGCGGCGCACGTTTGCGCACTGATATCGATGTTCTGAGCGAAGTCTGGAGCGACCGTCCGACGCTGCCGAATGAGCCGATCTATCAACACCTGCCGCCTCAGGCGACGGTCAGCCGCGGCGAGAAACTGGCCAGGCTGCGTGAGGTTTTGAAAGATCGCGGTGCCGACTGGCACTTCATCGCCACCCTTGATGACATCGCCTGGCTGTTCAACTTGCGCGGCGGTGACGTGTCGTTCAACCCGGTGTTCGTTTCTTTCGCGTTGATCAGCCAAGAGCAGGCCACCCTGTTCGTGGCCCCGAGCAAGGTCGATGCCGAGCTACGTGCGGTCCTCGAACAGGACGGCGTGACCCTGCGCGATTACAGCGAAGTGGCCGCCGCCTTGCGCGCCGTACCGAGCGGGGCGAGCCTGCAAGTCGACCCGGCGCGCGTTACCGCCGGCTTGCTGGATAACCTGGATAGTGGCGTGAAGCTGATCGAAGGCCTGAACCCGACGACGTTGGCCAAATCGCAGAAAAGCCTGGCCGATGCCGAACACATTCGTCAGGCCATGGAGCAGGACGGCGCGGCGCTGTGCGAATTCTTCACCTGGCTGGACACTGCGTTGGGTCGTGAGCGCATCACCGAACTGACCATCGACGAACACCTGACGGCGGCGCGTACCCGACGTCCGGGCTATGTATCGCTGAGTTTCAACACCATTGCCGCGTTCAACGCCAATGGCGCGATGCCGCACTACCACGCCACCGAAGAAGAACACGCGGTGATCGAAGGTGACGGTCTGTTGTTGATCGATTCCGGCGGCCAGTACCTGGGCGGCACGACTGACATCACACGGATGGTGCCGGTCGGTACGCCGACCGATGAGCAGAAGCGCGATTGCACGCGGGTGCTCAAAGGCGTAATTGCACTGTCCCGTGCGCAATTTCCTCGTGGCATTCTCTCGCCGTTGCTCGATTCGATTGCCCGCGCGCCGATCTGGGCTGAAAGCGTTGATTACGGTCACGGCACCGGTCACGGCGTTGGCTACTTCCTCAACGTGCATGAAGGCCCGCAGGTCATCGCCTATCAGGCCGCTGCGGCACCGCAAACGGCTATGCAGCCTGGCATGATTACGTCCATCGAACCGGGCACTTACCGTCCGGGCCGCTGGGGTGTGCGGATCGAGAACCTGGTGCTGAACCGCGAGGCGGGCAAAAGCGAATTCGGGGAGTTCCTGAAATTCGAAACCCTGACCTTGTGCCCGATCGATACTCGCTGCCTGGAACCGTCGCTGCTGACTGACGACGAAAAACAATGGTTCAACGCCTACCACGCCGAGGTGCGCCAGCGCTTGAGCCCGTTGCTCGACGACGCAGCCCTTGAGTGGTTGAACACCCGGACTGCGGCTATTTGATCGGTTGGAGTTCAGGCGCTTCTTCGAGCGCCTGACTCATGTAGTCGACAAAGGCTTTGACCCTGGCGGATTGGCGACGATTCGCCGGGGACACGGCATGAATCGGCAGCGACTGGGCGCTGTATTCCAGCAAAATCGCGGTCACGCGTCCTGCCTTCAAGTCCTCGCTGAACAGCCAGACCGGCGACAGCGAAATCCCCAATCCCCCCAGTACCATCTCGCGAATCGCCTCGGAGTTGTTGCTTTGTGCGTTGCCCTTGATTCGCACTTCGTGACGTTGCGTCTCTCTCTCGTAAACCCACAGGTTTTGACTGTTCAGCAGGTTGAACTGCAGACAGTTGTGTCCGCGTAATTCTTCGGGCGTTTGCGGCTGGCCGTGTTGCGCAAGGTACTCGGGCGCTGCGACAGTCACTCGGTGGGTGGTGCCAATGCGGCGGGCAATCAATCCGCTGTCGTTCAACTCGCCGATCCTGAACGTGACGTCCAGTCCTTCACTGACCAGGTCCTGATTTTGATCGCTCAGTTGCAGATCAATCTGCACTTGAGGATGTTTTTTGAGGAATGCCGGCAATCGCGGAGCAATCTGCAAGCGCCCGAAACTCACGGACGATCCGACTTTCAGGTTGCCGGCGACAGCTTCGCGGCCGGAGTGAAAGCTGTGTTCTGCGGCGTCTACGGCCGCCAGGATTTGTCGACATTCGCTGTAGTACCGCTGACCTTCGTCGGTCAGGGATAGTTGTCGTGTGCTGCGGGAAATCAGCTTTCCACCCAGTTCAGTTTCCAGGGCTCGCAGCACTTTGCTGATTGTCGGCTGGCTGGTCTGCAATTCCCGGGCGACGGCAGAAAAGCTGCCACGTTCGACAACGCGAACGAAGATCGCCATTGCATTGAGTTTGTCCACGGGGTTTCTCATTGATGCCAAATGGGCATGGTCACTATAGCTATATAGCGTCTTATCGGCATGAGTGAACGGGAGGAGGATTTATCCCACAACCACCTCTGACGAGAAATTGCGAAATGACTGACTCACTTGAAATGCGCGCTCTGATTGTTGACTCGGCCAACGGGCCTTTACGCTTGGCTTCCGTTCCACGGCCCGTGCCTGAGGCCGGTCAAGTATTGGTCAGGATCAAGGCCAGTGGGGTGAACCCTCTGGATGGAAAGATTCGCTCGGGTCAGGCTGCTCATGCGCGTCAGTCATTGCCGGCGGTATTGGGTATTGATCTCGCGGGAACAGTGGAGGCATTGGGGGAAGGTGTCAGTGGATGGCTGCCGGGGGATGAGGTCTATGCAATGGCCACCGGTATTGGCGGTGCGCAGGGTTCACTGGCTGAATACGCCGCCGTCGATGCACGATTGCTGGCGCGCAAGCCAGGCAATCTGAGTATGCGCGAGGCGGCAGGGTTGCCGTTGATACTGATCACGGCGTGGGAAGGATTGGTGGATCGTGCGCGGGTACGGGCTGGGCAGAAAGTGCTGATTCACGGCGGTGCAGGTGGTGTCGGGCATGTGGCTATACAAATTGCCCGGGCTTTCGGTGCTGACGTGTTTGCCACCGGGTCGGCCGGGCAGCAGGCGATCATCGAAGGGTTCGGTGCGACGTTTATTGATTATCGTAAATCTTCGGTTGAGGAGTATGTGGCTGAGCACACGGCGGGGGAGGGCTTCGACATTGTCTACGATACAGTGGGTGGTGAGACGCTGGACGCTTCATTCAAGGCTGCTCGGGTTTACGAGGGGCATGTCGTGAGTTGTCTCGGATGGGGGCAGCACAGTCTTGCGCCGCTCTCGTTTCGTGGGGCGACTTATTCTGGAGTGTTTACCTTGTTGCCGTTGCTGACTGGCAAAGGGCGTGAGCACCATGGGGAGATACTTCGGGAGGCTGCGCGGTTGATCGAGGCGGGGCAGTTGAGACCTTTGCTCGATCCTCGGCAGTTCACGCTGCAAACCGCCGAGGCCGCCCATGAACTGCTCGTTTCGGGAGCTGCGCAGGGGCGGTTGGTTGTCGAGATTTAACTCAGGGCTTCAACGACGAAGTCCAGGCGATCCTGGCCGAAGAACAGCTGATGATCGACAAACATGCTTGGGGCACCGAATACGCCCCGCTGCACCGCTTTCTCTGTGTTGTCCTTGAGAGTGGCTTTGACTTCCTCGTCGGCGGTCAGGGCCAGGATTTCATTTGGATCGAAACCGTTCTGTGTCAGTACTGACGCGACGGTCGCCAGGTCATCGAGGCTGCGGCCTTCAACCCAGAGGGCGTGAAACAGGCAATCGATTAATGCCTGAAAGCGTTCAGGATGGCGCAACTGCATGCCGGTGACAGCGCGCATCAGCATCAGGGTGTTGATAGGAAAGTGGGGATTGAACTTCAGTGGCACACCATAGCGCTTGGCGTAGCGGTCCAGGTCTTGAAACATGTAGCGGCCCTTGGCGGGGATAGCCGCGGGGGAGGCGTTACCTGTGGCTTTGAAGACGCCGCCCAGCAAGATGGGTATGTAGATCAACTGGCTGTCGGTCTGCTCACAGATCTTCGGTAGCTGGGTATAGGCCAGGTAGGTGGCGGGGCTGCCGAGGTCGAAGTAGAACTCCACGGTTTTGCTCATGGTCGATGCGCTCTGTTTATTATTGTGGGGGAGGGCTTACCAGCGTTCGCTCCAGGGGCGCAGGTCCAACTCGAAGGTCCATGCGTCACGGGGCTGGCTATGGAGGTACCAGTAGTTCTCGGCGATGTGCTCTGGATTGAGAATGCCGTCCTGGTCCTTGGTCGCGTACTTTTCGGGGAAGCTCTCGCGGATAAAAACGGTATCGATGGCACCGTCGACTACAACATGGGCGACGTGAATGTTCATCGGCCCCAGTTCGCGCGCCATGCTTTGCGCCAGGGCACGAATCCCGTGCTTGGCGCCGGCGAACGCCGCAAACCCTGAGGCTCCACGCAGGCCGGCGGTAGCACCGGTGAACAGGATAGTCCCACGATGACGCTTGGCCATGCGCTTGGCCACTTCACGAGCGTTGAGAAATCCTGAGAAGCAGGCCATTTCCCAGATCTTGAAATATTTGCGCGCGGTTTCTTCGAGAATGCTGCAAGGCACATTGGCGCCGATGTTGAAGACGAACGCTTCGATTGGGCCGATCTGGCTTTCGATCTGCTCAACCAACGCAATCACGTCCTCTTCCTTGCGCGCATCGCAGGCAAACCCGTGGGCTTCACCGCCATCGGCCTTGATGGCGTCCACCAGCGGCTGGAGTTTGTCCGCGCTGCGGCGGGTGACACACGCCACAAATCCTTCCTGTGCAAAGCGCTTTGCAATTGCGCCGCCAGTGGCATCCCCGGCACCGACAACCAGTACGACCTTCTTGTTATTCATGGGTAGATCCCTTTGCTAAACGATCGTTAACTAAACGAACGTTATGCTACGATTCGGCAAGCGTCAAGGCGATCAATCCTGAGGGCAAGGCAATGCGTTACTCGGCCAATCACAAACTGGAAACCAAAGAGAAATTACTTGAAAGCAGCGCGGTGTCGGCCAAGAAGTCTGGTTTTTCAACAGTAGGTGTCGATGGCTTGATGAAGGCGATCGGCTTGAGTGGCGGGGCTTTCTACAGTCACTTTTCGTCGAAGGATGAGCTGTTCGCTTCAATCGTCGAGCGTGAACTGTCTCAAAGCCTGGAGCGGTTAGGGGCAGACCTGAATCCTGAGAAGTTCCAGCTCTGCCTGAAACACTACCTGAGCATGGCTCATGTCGAACACCCGGAATCCGGTTGTGCTTTGCCGGCATTGGGGGCGGAGATTGCACGTTCAGACGTGATGATTCGTCAGCAGGCGGAGAACTGGATTTGTCGGCTTCAGAAGAGTTGGGCGAAAGTTCTGGAAAGCGAGAGCCTGGCCTGGGCGATTCTGTCGCAATGTATCGGTGCGTTGGTCATTGCGCGAATGCTGGCCACGCCAGACATCCAGCGCGCGGTACTGAAGTCCAGTTACGATGAGATTGGCCGCCAGATCGCAGGTCCACGAACCTGACAAGGCGGCATCGATCTATTTGCAGATGACGATCATGCTGCGGCTGGTATAGCCGGCAGGGTTGAGTCCGAACGGGTAATCGCCTGGTTCTTCCACTGCGTCCCCTGACTTGGCGATGACCTTGTAACCTTTAGGAGCGCACGAGTTGGCAGCGCTGGTGTAGCACTTGTCCCAGGATGACGACAGCCCGGAACAGTTGATATGCAGCCCTCTCTTGCCGTGTTTTACCTGGGTTTTCGATGTCGCCGCGCAGCCCGCAACCGCAAGTATGGCGATCAGTACCAAAATTCGTTTCATTACTGTCCTTATAGCGTCCCCGGATCTTTGCGCCCGGGTCTGGCTGCATTCGCTTTCGCTTGAAGCGTTCTGATATCCCTATCTGAAAAATCCATGTCTGACACTGGGTTACAGGCCTAAACATGGCCTAATTGCGCGGCAAATACCAGACCCTCGTCAAATCCTGGCTCAATCTGCAGCGACAGCAGGCTTGGCTGCACTCCCCATCGTCATGGTCGCGCCTATGGAAGCCAGGATGATGCACATGATGGCCATCCATTGTGACAATGAAAGGTACTCTTGGAGAAACAACAGGCCTGACAGCGCGCCGATCGCAGGTTCAATGCTCATCAATGTACCGAATGTCCGGGTAGGGATGCGGGTGAGGGCGACCATCTCCAGCGTGTAGGGCACTGCGGTAGATAGAATGGCGACAGCGATGGCCACTGGGATCAGTGAGGGAGTGAGTAGTGCGGCACCAGCATGGACGATGCCGATAGGGGCTACAAAAAGTGCCGCAATCATCACCCCCAGTGCCGCGGTCTGCACGCCATTGTCGGCACCGGCCTTTTGGCCGAACAGAATGTACAGCGCCCAGCAGACACCTGCGCCCAATGCATAACCGGCGCCTACCAGATCAATCCCCGCGGTTGTTTCTCCCATAGGTATTAACAGTAGCAAGCCGACGGCTGCCAGGGCGATCCACAAAAAGTCGATCGCGCGACGTGAGGCGTAGATGGCTACCGCCAGTGGACCGGTGAATTCCAGCGCAACCGCGATACCGAGGGGGACGGTTTGCAATGACATATAGAAGAGGAAGTTCATGCCGCCCAACGCCATTCCGTAGACGATGACGGTGCGCAAGGATTTCGCGGTGAACTTCGCTCGCCAGGGGCGCAGTATCAGCATCATGATTACGCTGGCGAAGATCAGCCTCAGTGTGGTGGTTCCTTGCGCGCCGATAATGGGGAACATGCTTTTAGCCAGGGAGGCTCCTGACTGGATTGATGCCATGGCTATCAATAGCAGGCCAACCGAAAACAGAGTCGAGGCAAGGCTGCGAGGTTGGTCATTCATGGCGTGGCATTGTCCGAAGTAGGAAACGAGAGTGGTATTGGGCAATATACTGCGCATTCATGGCGGGCGCGTCTATATATAAGCTGTGATTTTGGCCGTCCTTATAGAAAAGCGTAATTAAGGATTGACGGCAGATTCTGGAGGTCTATAATTCGCCCCACTTCCGGCGCAGTCGAAACGGAAAACTCCTTGGTAAACAATGAGTTATGCAGTTTTCGACAGCGAGTTGCTTCAGGTCATCGAAGCCCAGAAGGAG
>NZ_CP018319.1:0-545000 GCF_001952935.1 Pseudomonas frederiksbergensis | reverse complement strand
TAGTGGCGAGCGAACGGGGACTAGCCCTTAAGTGGCTTTGAGATTAGCGGAACGTTCTGGAAAGTACGGCCATAGTGGGTGATAGCCCTGTACGCGAAAATCTCTTAGTCATGAAATCGAGTAGGACGGAGCACGAGAAACTTTGTCTGAATATGGGGGGACCATCCTCCAAGGCTAAATACTACTGACTGACCGATAGTGAACTAGTACCGTGAGGGAAAGGCGAAAAGAACCCCGGAGAGGGGAGTGAAATAGATCCTGAAACCGTATGCGTACAAGCAGTGGGAGCCCACTTTGTTGGGTGACTGCGTACCTTTTGTATAATGGGTCAGCGACTTATTTTCAGTGGCGAGCTTAACCGAATAGGGGAGGCGTAGCGAAAGCGAGTCTTAATAGGGCGTCTAGTCGCTGGGAATAGACCCGAAACCGGGCGATCTATCCATGGGCAGGTTGAAGGTTGGGTAACACTAACTGGAGGACCGAACCGACTACCGTTGAAAAGTTAGCGGATGACCTGTGGATCGGAGTGAAAGGCTAATCAAGCTCGGAGATAGCTGGTTCTCCTCGAAAGCTATTTAGGTAGCGCCTCATGTATCACTGTAGGGGGTAGAGCACTGTTTCGGCTAGGGGGTCATCCCGACTTACCAAACCGATGCAAACTCCGAATACCTACAAGTGCCGAGCATGGGAGACACACGGCGGGTGCTAACGTCCGTCGTGAAAAGGGAAACAACCCAGACCGTCAGCTAAGGTCCCAAAGTTATGGTTAAGTGGGAAACGATGTGGGAAGGCTTAGACAGCTAGGAGGTTGGCTTAGAAGCAGCCACCCTTTAAAGAAAGCGTAATAGCTCACTAGTCGAGTCGGCCTGCGCGGAAGATGTAACGGGGCTCAAACCATACACCGAAGCTACGGGTATCACTTAGGTGATGCGGTAGAGGAGCGTTCTGTAAGCCTGTGAAGGTGAGTTGAGAAGCTTGCTGGAGGTATCAGAAGTGCGAATGCTGACATGAGTAACGACAATGGGTGTGAAAAACACCCACGCCGAAAGACCAAGGTTTCCTGCGCAACGTTAATCGACGCAGGGTTAGTCGGTCCCTAAGGCGAGGCTGAAAAGCGTAGTCGATGGAAAACAGGTTAATATTCCTGTACTTCTGGTTATTGCGATGGAGGGACGGAGAAGGCTAGGCCAGCTTGGCGTTGGTTGTCCAAGTTTAAGGTGGTAGGCTGGAATCTTAGGTAAATCCGGGATTTCAAGGCCGAGAGCTGATGACGAGTTACCCTTTGGGTGACGAAGTGGTTGATGCCATGCTTCCAAGAAAAGCTTCTAAGCTTCAGGTAACCAGGAACCGTACCCCAAACCGACACAGGTGGTTGGGTAGAGAATACCAAGGCGCTTGAGAGAACTCGGGTGAAGGAACTAGGCAAAATGGCACCGTAACTTCGGGAGAAGGTGCGCCGGTGAGGGTGAAGCATTTACTGCGTAAGCCCATGCCGGTCGAAGATACCAGGCCGCTGCGACTGTTTATTAAAAACACAGCACTCTGCAAACACGAAAGTGGACGTATAGGGTGTGACGCCTGCCCGGTGCCGGAAGGTTAATTGATGGGGTTAGCTAACGCGAAGCTCTTGATCGAAGCCCCGGTAAACGGCGGCCGTAACTATAACGGTCCTAAGGTAGCGAAATTCCTTGTCGGGTAAGTTCCGACCTGCACGAATGGCGTAACGATGGCGGCGCTGTCTCCACCCGAGACTCAGTGAAATTGAAATCGCTGTGAAGATGCAGTGTATCCGCGGCTAGACGGAAAGACCCCGTGAACCTTTACTATAGCTTTGCACTGGACTTTGAATTTGCTTGTGTAGGATAGGTGGGAGGCTTTGAAGCGTGGACGCCAGTTCGCGTGGAGCCAACCTTGAAATACCACCCTGGCAACTTTGAGGTTCTAACTCAGGTCCGTTATCCGGATCGAGGACAGTGTATGGTGGGTAGTTTGACTGGGGCGGTCTCCTCCTAAAGAGTAACGGAGGAGTACGAAGGTGCGCTCAGACCGGTCGGAAATCGGTCGTAGAGTATAAAGGCAAAAGCGCGCTTGACTGCGAGACAGACACGTCGAGCAGGTACGAAAGTAGGTCTTAGTGATCCGGTGGTTCTGTATGGAAGGGCCATCGCTCAACGGATAAAAGGTACTCCGGGGATAACAGGCTGATACCGCCCAAGAGTTCATATCGACGGCGGTGTTTGGCACCTCGATGTCGGCTCATCACATCCTGGGGCTGAAGCCGGTCCCAAGGGTATGGCTGTTCGCCATTTAAAGTGGTACGCGAGCTGGGTTTAGAACGTCGTGAGACAGTTCGGTCCCTATCTGCCGTGGACGTTTGAGATTTGAGAGGGGCTGCTCCTAGTACGAGAGGACCGGAGTGGACGAACCTCTGGTGTTCCGGTTGTCACGCCAGTGGCATTGCCGGGTAGCTATGTTCGGAATAGATAACCGCTGAAAGCATCTAAGCGGGAAACTAGCCTCAAGATGAGATCTCACTGGGACCTTGAGTCCCCTGAAGGGCCGTCGAAGACTACGACGTTGATAGGTTGGGTGTGTAAGCGCTGTGAGGCGTTGAGCTAACCAATACTAATTGCCCGTGAGGCTTGACCATATAACACCCAAGCAATTTGCTGACCCTTCTTTATAAATGAAAAGGGGCACCAGATTGCGGTGTGTGAAGACGATACAAGTCGAAAATTCGAAACGAAACACACAAATCTATCGCATACCCATTCGCTGGAGCGTGAACCGTAAGGTAAACGACCTGGCTACCGAATTTCTTGACGACCATAGAGCATTGGAACCACCTGATCCCATCCCGAACTCAGCAGTGAAACGATGCATCGCCGATGGTAGTGTGGGGTTTCCCCATGTGAGAGTAGGTCATCGTCAAGATTAAATTCCGAAACCCCTATCTGCGTATGCAGGTAGGGGTTTTGTTTTGTTCGCAGGAAAGTGCAGTAGCGAAAAAGGCGCACCCGTTAGAAGAAATCCCACTAAATTGACCGCCCGGTTTTTGGTATGGTGCAGCTCGTTTTTTAACGGACTGATTTCAAGCATACGGATTGGCGCCCCCCTTTTTAGTCAAAGAGCTGCTGCAGAAATGCCCCAACCGATACCCATAAAGGACCACGAAAAAGAGACGCGTCTGGTCAACAAAAGACTGATGGCTTGCGCCCTGTTCGTTGTTGCCATTACCTGCGCGCTGGTCGTGCGCATGTATGTCCTGGAAGTGGTCGAGTTTGACTATCACTCGACGATCTCAGAAAACAATCGCGTCCACGTCCTGCCGATCACCCCCACGCGCGGATTGATCTATGACCGCAATGGCGTGGTTCTGGCGGACAACCGCCCCAGCTTCAACCTGACCATCACCCGCGAACGCGCCTCCGATGTTAAAGAGGAGCTGGATGAAGTCGTCAGCCTCCTGCACTTGCCGACAGAAGATCGAGCACTGTTCGACAAGGCAATGAAGCAGCCCCGGCATCCTTTCGTGCCGGTCACTTTGTTCTACGAGCTCAGCGAAGAACAAATCGCCGTGTTGGCGGTCAACGAGTTCCGTCTGCCGGGGATCGATGTAGAGCCACAATTCGTTCGCCACTACCCGATGGGTGCGCACTTTGCGCATTCGATCGGCTACGTCGGCCGCATCAACGAGAAAGAGTCCAAAGCCCTGGACACGGTGGAATACCGTGGCACTCAATCAATCGGCAAGACCGGCATCGAAAAATTCTACGAGTCGCAGTTGCACGGCCAAGTGGGTTACGAAGAGGTCGAGACCAACGCTCAAGGCCGGGTCCTGCGAGTGCTCAAGCACACCGATCCGATCCCAGGCAAAAACATCGTACTGAGCCTCGACGTCAAACTTCAGGAAGCCGCCGAGGAAGCCTTGGGTGATCGTCGCGGTTCGGTGGTCGCTCTCGACCCGTCGACCGGCGAAGTACTCGCGATGGTCAGCAAGCCGAGTTTCGACCCGAACCTGTTCGTCACCGGAATCAGCTTCAAGGAATACGCAGCGCTGCACGATTCCATTGACCGGCCGCTGTTCAACCGCGTGCTGCGCGGCCTGTACGCACCGGGCTCGACCATCAAGCCGGAAGTCGCCATTGCCGGCCTCGACGCCGGCGTCGTTACCCCGCAGACCCGCGTCTTCGACCCTGGTTACTACCAACTCCCGGACTTCGATCACAAATACCGCAACTGGAACCACAGCGGCGATGGCTGGGTGGACATGGACGCGGCGATCATGCGCTCCAACGACACTTACTTCTACGACCTGGCCCACAAGCTGGGCATCGACCGACTGCATGACTACATGGCCATGTTCGGCCTCGGCGAGAAAGTCTCGCTGGACATGTTCGAAGAGTCTGCCGGCCTGATGCCATCGCAAGCCTGGAAGCGTGCTACGCGCCGTCAGGCGTGGTTCCCGGGTGAGACTGTGATCCTTGGCATCGGCCAGGGTTACATGCAGGTCACCCCATTGCAGCTCGCCCAGGCCACGGCACTGATCGCTAACAAAGGTGTCTGGAATCGCCCGCACCTGGCCAAAACCGTGGACGGTGTTGCGCCAGTGGATGAGCACCCAATGCCAAACATCCTGTTGAAAGACCCGCGTGACTGGGAGCAGGTCAACCACGGCATGCAAATGGTGATGCACGACGCTCGCGGGATTGCGCGGGCGGCAGCGCAGGGCGCTCAGTACCGCATCGCCGGCAAGAGTGGTACCGCGCAAGTGGTGGCGATCAAGCAAGGCGAGCGCTACAACCGTGCGAAAACCCTGGAGCGTAACCGCGACAACGCCTTGTTCGTCGGTTTTGCCCCGGCTGAACATCCGAAGATCGTCATCTCGGTGATGATCGAAAACGGCGAGGCCGGCGGCCGCGTCGCAGGTCCCGTGGTACGGCAGATCATGGATGCCTGGCTACTCGATCAGGACGGCCACTTGAAGCCGCAATACGCGACACCGAGCAAAGCACCGGGCCCCCCTCACGTGTAAGCGCTCGGTATTTATGCCGTGTGTCGGCGGCTTGAGCCATAACGAAGCCGAGGACGTGTTGCTCACAGTTGACTGAGTTGAACCGCAGTTTTCTGGGCAACGCTGAACTTGTGGGAGCCTGCTCGCGATGAACGATGACGCGGTGCCACGGATGAAACGCAAGCGCCATAAGGCACTTGCCATCGCCCTGACGTTAACGTAAAGATTGCGCCAGGGCGCTGATCTTAAAAAAGCGCAGGGCGGACCGATCCGGAGCGCTTGATGACGCTAATAAAAACAACTCATCCCACGTTGCACCATGAAGCTCGGCTGGCCCGGGAAAAACTCCATCTCGAGGGCGAAGTCCCGGATGGCGTGTTGCGGGCGGAAATCGACGCGTCGTGGCGGCGTAGCCTCAGCCATGGTGTGCATTTCAATGCCAAGCACGAGCTGGCGCTGGAATCGAGCGCGAGCCTCGACGTGCTGTTGGCGAGCAATCGGCTGTTGATCGATGCGGCATTGCCGGCCATCGATTACCTGGCCGAACGTCAGGGCAAGGAAGGGCTGGTCATCCTCGCCAATTCCGACGCCACCATTCTAGCTGTCGAAGGCCGCGCCGATCGCCTCAAGGGCTGCGGCCTGCAAGACATCACCCTAGGTGCCTGCTGGAGCGAAGCCGCTCGCGGCACCAACGCGCTGGGCACCGCACTGGTGGAGGCCCGGCCAACGATGATCGATTGCGGCGAACATTACCTCGATCGCTTGACCGATTTCTCCTGCACCTCGGTGCCGATCCATTGTCCGCAGGGCGACATCCTCGGCGTACTCGATCTGACCCGCGAAGGTCCGCTCGGCCGCGTTCACGACAGCACTGCGTTGCTGGCCATGGCCGTCAGCCAGATCGAAAGCCGGGTGTTCAACGCCAGTTATCCGGACGAGATCGTCCTGGCCTTCCACAGCCGTCGGCAGTACCTCGAATCCCCTTGGCAGGGCTTGTTGGCCGTGAGCCTTGGCGGGCAGATTCTCGCGGTCAGCGCCCAGGCCTGTCAGTTGCTGCATGCCGAGCGATCGGCGCTGGTCGGTCGCCGCTGTGAAGAGTTTCTGGGCGTCGATGGCCTGCAACTTTTGTCGCGTCTGCATCAGGGCGGTGTCGGCAGTCTGCAAACCGCCAAAGGCGAGTTCTTCTACAAAACCCTGCGCGCGCCGCAGCGTACGATCAACGTCAGCACGCCGCCGCGCAGCCCGGCGAAAACCGCCAAAGCACAACCGGATCTCGAATTTCTGGCCGGCAGCAATGTCCGTTATGCCCGAGCCTTGCGCATGGCCCGTCAAGGCCTGGCCAATGAGCTGCCGGTGTTGCTGCTGGGCGAAACCGGCACCGGCAAGGAAGTCATCGCCCGCGCCCTGCACATGGCCGGCACCCGCTGCGACAAACCCTTTGTCGCGGTGAACTGCGCGGCGATCCCCGAAGGCCTGATCGAGTCGGAACTGTTCGGCTACCGCGAAGGCGCGTTCACCGGCTCCCGTCGCGGGGGGATGATCGGTCGGCTGCAACAGGCCCACGGCGGCACCTTGTTTCTCGATGAAATCGGCGACATGCCGCTGGCCTTGCAGGCCCGTCTGTTGCGGGTGTTGCAGGACCGTAAAGTGGCACCGCTGGGTGCCGGTGAAGAGCAAGACATCGACATTGCACTGATCTGCGCCACCCACCGCGACCTCAAGCGACTGGTCAAGGAAAAACACTTTCGTGAAGACCTGTTTTATCGAGTCAACGGCATTAGCGTGATGCTCCCGGCCTTGCGCGAACGTGAGGATTTCAGCGCTCTGGTCACGCGCCTGCTGGCCAGACTGGGTGCGCCGACGATGGTTCTGCATGACGATTTGAACCGCTTGCTCGGCGGCTATCACTGGCCGGGCAACATCCGCCAACTGGAAATGGTCTTGCGCACCGCGCTGGCCATGCGCGAGCCGGGGGACACCGTACTCACCCTCGACCACTTGCCCGACAGCATGCTCGACGAGTTAAGCGCCAGCGAACGTCCTCAGGCCGGCAGCATTCGCGAAAATGAACTGGAGCTGATTCGTCAGTCCCTGGACACTCACCAGGGCAACGTCTCGGCCGCCGCCGACGCCTTGGGCATCAGCCGCGCGACCTTGTATCGCAAGCTAAAACAGTTGCGCTCGTGATGCAGCGCTTGATCGTTCGGCTGATCGACAGCCAGGACCCTGAAGCCCTGCAAGCGGCGTTGCGCTGGCTGTACAGCTTCGTACGGCCCCATCGTCTGGCGATTGCCGGGCTGCTCGGGCTGTCGGTCTGCGCCTCGTTACTGGTGCTGGTCCAGCCTTGGCTGACCAAACTGCTGATCGACGATGGTTTGCTCGCACGCAACTTCCCGATGCTGGTGCTGATCGCCGGGCTGATGATCGTGGCCGGGCTGCTGGGAACGCTGCTGTCGGGGATCAACCGTTACCTGCACACGCGGCTGTCCGGGCGGATTCTGTTTGCCCTGCGCGATGACCTCTATCGACATCTGCAAACCCTCTCGCCGAGTTTCTATGGACAGCGCCGAATCGGTGACCTGATGTCGCGCCTCGATGGCGATGTTGCGGAGATCCAGCGCTTTGCCGTGGACTCGCTGTTCTCGGCAGTGTCGAACGTGATCGGCCTGGTCTGCGCCGTGGCGATGCTGCTGACCCTGTCGTGGAAACTCTCGTTGCTGGCACTGGTGCTGATTCCCCTAGACGTGCTCTGGCTGCGCTGGATGCGGCGAAAGGTCGAGCGCGATGTGCGGCAATTGCGCGAGCGCTCGGCGGACATGTCCTCGTTCATGGTCGAGACGTTGCCGGTGATGAAATTCATCCAGTCCGCCGGCCAGCAACAGCGTGAATCGCGGCGCCTGGAAACCCTGGGTCAAGGCTACATGAGCCAGTTGCTGCGCCTGCAAGTCACCGAGTTTTTCACCCAGGCGGTGCCGGGCACTCTGACGTCGCTGTCCCGTGCCTGTGCGTTCCTGATCGGCGGATATTGGGTGGTGCAGGGGACTTGGCAACTGGGCGCGCTGATCGCGTTTTCCACCTATCTGGGCATGGCCGTCGGACCGGTGCAGAGCTTGCTCGGGCTCTATGTCGCGGTCCAACGAATGACCGTCAGCCTCGGGCGCGTGATGGAATTGCGCGGCGAAGAACCCACCGTTCTCACACCGATTACGCCGCAACCGATGCCGACTTCCGGCGAGCTGCGTTTCGACAACGTGCACTTCAGCCATCCCGGTCGCCCGACGACCCTGCGCGGCATCGAAGCACGAATTCCCTACGGTTTGAAAGTCGCCCTGAGCGGCGGCTCCGGGGTCGGTAAATCGACCCTGATCGACCTGCTGCAACGGCACCACGATCCGCAGTCCGGCCGAGTGTTGCTGGGAGAGGTCGATCTGCGCGAACTGGACCTGTTCCAGCTGCGTAGGCGGATTGCGGTGGTCAGTCAGGACATCGTGCTGTTTCGCGGCAGCCTCGCCGACAATCTCGCCTACGCGGTGCCGGACGCCAGCCGTGAAGCGATTGCCGAAGTCGCTCGGCTGGCGCAACTCGACAGCCTGATCGAGTCTTTGCCCGAAGGTCTCGACAGTCCGTTGGGCGAACGCGGTCAGCAGTTGTCGGGTGGGCAGAAACAGCGCATCGCCATCGCCCGGGCGCTGTTGCAGGACCCATTGATTCTTGTGCTGGACGAAGCGACCTCGGCGGTGGATGAAGCCACCGAGCGCGAAGTCATCGAAGCCATCGACCGACTGTTTGCCGGGCGCACGCGGATCCTCATCAGCCATCGTCCTTCAACCTTGGCCGATGCCGATTTGCGCTTCGAATTGCTCGACGGCGTACTCATTTCAAAAACGGTGCTGCATGAAGCCTGAGCTGCGGATTGGTGTGGTGGATAGCGGTCACTCGGCAGCGCAACGGGTGCAAGTGGTCGCCGGGCGGCGCTTTTCGTTGCTGGCCGATGGAATGGCCGAAAGCGATTTGCGCGACGATCCGCTGGGCCACGGCAGCGCGGTGATCGAGGCCATCGGTCGACGGGCGCCTGCGGCGGTATTTTGCGTGGCTCAGGTGTTCGACCAGCGCGGGGTCACCAGCGCGTTGCAGATCGCCACGGCGATTGACTGGCTGGTGGCGCAGGACGTTCGGCTAATCAATTTGAGCCTCGGTCTGCGGCAGGATCGCAGCCTGTTGCGTGAAGCCTGCGCGGCAGCGGTGGCGCGGGGCATCCTGCTGTGTGCGTCCAGCCCGGCGCAGGGCGAAGGAGTATTTCCGGCGAATTATCCCCAAGTGCTGCGGGTGACCGGCGATGCCCGTTGCTCCGAACAGGAATGGTCGTGGCTCAACAGCGCTCAAGCGGATTTTGCCGCGTGTGTGCATGGCACCTATCCGGGGCAGTCCGGCGCCAGCCTCGGCTGCGCGGCGTTGAGCGGGCACATTGCGGGTTTCCTGGTGGCTCATCCCGAGGCGAGCAACGAACAGGTCATCGAGTGGCTGCGGGAGAATGCCCGCTATCGCGGCCCTGAACGGCGCTTCGGCGCATGATTCTGATTCTTGGCGCAGGGCCGGCGGGAGCGGCGGTTGCCTTGGGTTTGCGTCGGCTCGGTTATCCCGTGACGCTGGTCAGCGAATGGCGGCGATTTGCGGCGCTGGAAGGCGTTTCCCTTCGGGTGCTGGAAGCCTTGCGTGGCGCGGGGCTTCATCAAGCTTTGGCGGATGCGGCGCTGCCGTCTCAGCGGCAGGTGTCATGGAACGGTCAGCAGCATGCGCAGAACATCGAATTTTTACTGGATCGCCCGTGCTTTGATCGAGGCTTGCGCGAGGATCTGCGCCTGGCGGGCGTTGAGCTGATCGAAGGCCGCGTGCTGACGGTGCAGTCATCGGCTTCAGGGCATCGGGTCGAGGTTGAAGGGCGCGATGTATTGCTTGCAGATTTTCTGGTCGAGGCGCGCGGGCGTCAGGCTCCTGCGCTCGGCAAAGGCCTGCGCGGGCCGGAGACGGTCAGCCTGCTCAATCGCTGGCGAGGCACGCCGGGCAGCACCGCCAGTGCGGTGGAAAGCCTTGAGGACGGCTGGGCCTGGATGGCCCGGCGAGCCGACGGTCAGTGTTACTGGCAATGGACGGTGGACGTGGCCAGTGCTGAGTTGCCGGGCAAGGCGCAATTGCTCGACTACTGTCGTCAACGGCGCCAAGGTTCGGCGTTGGCGCGGGCGTTTTTTGGTGTCGAGCCTGAACACGATCTACAGCTGCATGCCCGCAGCAGCACCGCGATTTTGTGCCCGCAGGTGTGTGGCGAAAACTGGATTCGGGTCGGCGACGCGGCGATGGCGGTGGATCCGCTGTCGGGCAACGGGATTTTTCAGTCCTTGTCCTCGGCGTTACAGGCGCCAACGGTGATCAACACGTTGTTGCGCAAACCCGAGCGAGCGGCGCTGGCCCGGCGCTTTCATCAGCAACGGGTGGAGCAGCTGTTTTTGCGTTTTGCGCGGATCGGGCGGGATTTTTATGCCGATGAGCAGCGGTGGCTGGATCAGCCGTTCTGGCAGGCGCGGCGGCAGTGGCCGGATGCTGAGGTGGCGCATGCCGAGGCGGATTTTTCCTCGTTGAGAATCGAGCGTGCGCCGGTGCTGCGTGATGGATATGTGGATGAGGCCGAGGTGGTGGTCACAGCGGATCAGCCGCTGGGGATCTGGCATGTGCAAGGGGTTGAGCTGGCGCCGTTGGTGCGGCGGTTGCGGGCCGAGCCGGCCGAGCAGGTGTTGGCCGGATTGACGGTGGAGCAGGGGCGAATGGTCAGGAGTTGGTTGTTGGCTCAAGGGTATAAGCCCTGAATGTGTGCCAGACCGGTCTGGCCTCTTCGCGAGCAAGCCCGCTCCCACAGGGGAACGCACTCCAATGTGGGAGCGGGCTTGCTCGCGAAGGCGACCTAACAAACGCCGACAATTACAACTTGATCAACACCGACTTCAACTCGGTGTAATGCTCAATCGCCGCGTACCCCATCTCGCGCCCAACCCCGGACATCTTGTACCCACCAAACGGCAACGCCGGGTCCAGTGCGCTGTGGCAGTTGACCCACACCGAACCGGACTTGATCCGCGGAATCATCCGGTGCACCGCCGCCAGATCGTTCGACCAGATACTCGCACCCAGCCCATAAGGGCTGTCATTGGCCATGCGCAACGCATCGGCCTCGTCATCGAACGGAATCGCCACCAGCACCGGCCCGAAGATTTCCTCCTGCACCAGTGAGTGCTTCTGATCGACATCCACAATCACCGTCGGTTTGACGAAAAAGCCTGGCCCGAACTGTTCACCACCACAGGCGATGGTCGCGCCGCTTTCCCGGCCCTTTTCGATGTAACCGTAAACCCGCTCCTGCTGACGCGCCGAGATCAGCGGCCCCATTTCCACTGTAGGGTCCAGACCATTGCCGAGCTTCATGGCATTGGCGATGTCGGCGATGTCCGCCACTACATTGTCGAAATGCTTGCGCTGCACATACAGCCTGGAGCCGGCGCAGCACACCTGGCCCTGATTGAAGAAAATCGCGCTGGCGGCACCGGCTGCGGCGGACTTCAGGTCGGCGTCGGCCATGACGATGGTCGGCGATTTACCGCCCAGTTCGAGAGTCACCCGGGTCATGGACTCCATGGCGATCTTGCCGATCTGCTTGCCCACGGCGGTGGAGCCGGTGAAGGTCAGCTTGTCCACCAGAGGGTTATGAGTCAGGGCGGAACCCGCCGTGATGCCAGTGCCTGTGACCACGTTGAACACGCCTTCGGGGTAACCGGCTTCCAGCACCAGTTCGGCGAGTTTCAGTGCAGTCAGCGGGGTTTCGTCGGCGGGTTTGAGCACCACGGTGCAACCGGTGGCCAGGGCCGGGCCGAGTTTCCAGCAGGCCAGCAGCAGCGGGAAGTTCCAGGCAACGATGGCGCCGACCACGCCCACCGCTTCGCGGCGGATGAAGCTGTGGAATTGATCGTTGGGCATCAACGGCAACGACACTTCAACGCTGGAGCCTTCGATCTTGGTCGCCCAACCGGCCATGTAGCGCAGGAAGTCGATGGACAGTTGCACGTCCATCACCTGGGCCACCGCCGCACTTTTGCCGTTGTTCAGGCATTCCAGTTGCGCCAGCAGTTCGGCGTCGCGTTCCATCAGGTCGGCGAGTTTCCACAGCAGGTTCTGCCGCTCCCGAGGTCGGGTGCGGGTCCAGGCCGAATCATCGAAGGCCTGACGGGCGGCGAGCACGGCGCGGTCGACATCTTCGGGCGTGGCCCGCGGCACGACGCACAGCACTTCACCGGTGGCCGGGTTGTGCAGTGGCATGGTCTGGCCATCGGCGGCCTCGACCCAGTCGCCGCCGATAAGCATGCGCGGGGCCCGCTGGATGAATGCCGAGGTGGCAGGAAGCAGATAAGGGAGTGACATGGCGAGGCCTCTTATTGTTCGTGAGAACAAGGCTTTCGCAATGGCTGTGCCAAGTGCCCGCAAAGGCAGGACCGCCCTTGGTTGACGGGGTTTTGGGGGCTCAAAGGCTATCGTGGGCGCTATGAGGTTGTTGCAAATTGCGACAGCTATGAGACGACGAGCAACCGGGTGGCGACCTTGAGGTGTCGATTATTGAGGATTAAGATTTTCTGGATCGGTGGGTGAAGTGACGGACCGTTCATCCGGCAATACATCTGGCGTGAGGGAGGTATCGATGTTCCTTTCAACACTGGAAATTCAAAACATCATTGAACACAGCTTTCTGCCGTCCGTTTGTACCTGCCACATGGAGGCAGACCAGTCCTTGACGATTCGGGTCTGTGATTGCATGACCGGCAAAGTGGACCTGGTGGCCACCCATGTTCCGCTGTGGACGCTGGACAGTCCTCATGCAATCGCGTCGCTGGTAGCAGACATGCGGCACGAGATCGACGTGCACAAAGGCATTCACCCCACCTTTAACACTTGAACCGGCGTCACGCCGCACCGTTGTAAGACGGTGCGGCCCGCGCCGATTGATCAAGCTGCAAACTTCCGGGAAATTTCTTCGAACGTGTCGCCATCCACGGCAGCCAGTAGTTTTCTACCGTCCTTGAGTGTCGCCAGAAAGGTCACCTCGGTTTCCTTGCCCGCCAGCATGAATCCGGCAATTGCGCCGATGGGCCCCAACAGCATGGCCCCGGCCACGCCAAAGCCAATGGCATCCTTGATGTTGTTGATCGAATCCTCATTGGCCACTTCCACACGCTTGAACGATGAGAGCGGGAGGGTAATGCCCGGCCATGGGTGAAGCGACGTTCTGAGGGTGAAAACGCCGTCTCTGTACTCTCCATCACCTTGCAGAAAGTCCCCCGCCAGGACAGTGATGCTTGCCATTTTCTTATCCCCTGGTGGCAACCGGTGAACGACCATTTCGCGCTTGCAGGGGAGCGACGTCAATCGTCGGCCGATGAGCTGTTCCAATCGTGCCATCTATGCTTGTCTCAGACTGCAACACGTGTCGCGATATTAGACGCAGGTAATCACGTCCAGCGTTATCGCAACGTCGTTGTTTTTTCATAACCACTTGATTTAAAAGCCAATCATCAAGCTGGCACGCTCCGTGTATTGCTCATTGCAGACGTTTCTCTTGCCTCCGTCAGCGGTGCGCCGCCGACGGCAGAAACCATAAAAACGATAAGCCACAACAATAAGAAAGCACCGTGCGAGGTTCGACGTTGATGAAGAGAAAACTCCGATCAGGCCTGAGTGCCAGTCTGCTGGCCGTGGCCGCCTGTGTGGCGCTGCATTCGCCTTACAGCCTGGCAGCCCGCGACGCCCAGACCATCCTCAAGGAAACCTGCCAGGGCTGTCATACCCCCGAAGCCGATAACGCCCTGAGCCGCATCAGTCACCAGCGCAAAACGCCGGAAGGCTGGCTGATGAGCATCGCCCGGATGCAGATCATGCACGGTTTGCAGATCAGCGATGACGACCGCCGCACCCTGGTCAAATACCTGGCCGACACCCAGGGCCTGGCCCCAAGCGAAACCGATGGTGTGCGTTACGCGCTGGAACGTCGCCTCAATACCGTCGAGAAATTCGACGACCAGACCAGCCAGATGTGTGGCCGCTGCCACTCCGGTGCGCGGGTCGCCCTGCAACGGCGCCCGGCTCAGGAATGGGAGCGTCTGGTGAACTTCCACCTCGGCCAATGGCCGTCCCTGGAATACCAGGCACTGTCTCGCGACCGCGACTGGTTCGACCTGGCTCGCAAAGACATGGTGCCGCTGTTGGCCAAGCGTTATCCGCTGGACAATCCAGCCTGGAAAAAGTGGCAGAGCAGCGCGCCGAAAGCCGAGGCGCTGGTGGGCGACTGGAGCTTCAGCGGCCACTTGCCAGGCAAGGGTGAATTGGCCGGCGTGATGAGCGTCACGGCTGATGGCAGCGACACGTTCAAGGTCAGCGTCAAAGGCCAATACGCCGATGGCAGTCCGTTCAACGGCGATGGCAGCGCGATTCTCTACACCGGCTACGAATGGCGCGGCAATGTGACCATCGACGGCGTGACCATGCGCCAGGTGTTCGCCGCCCAGGGCAACGCGATGCAGGGCCGGATGTTCGAGGCCGAGCACGACGAGCGTGGCCTGGATTTCGTCGCCGCCAAGCAGGGCAGCAGCCGTTTGCTGGCGGTGCAGCCGGGTTACCTGAAGGCTGGCGCTGAAACTGAAGTCACTCTGATCGGCAGCGGTCTTTCCGGCAAACCGGACTTCGGCAAAGGCGTGGAAGTGGTCGAAGTACTGGAGCAAAGTCCAGAGCGCCTGCGCGTCAAGCTCAAGGCTGCGGCCAATGCTCAACCGGGTCTGCGCAACGTCACCGTCGGCACGCTGAAAGGTCCGACCCTGTCGGTCTACAGCAAGATCGCCGAAGTCAAAGTCGTGCCCGAATTCTCGGTGGCGCGGATCGGCGACGGCGGCGGTTCGACGCCGAAAGTCCAGGGCCGTTTCGATGCCGAAGCCTGGGGTAAGGGCGCCGACGGCAAGCCGTATCGCATCGGCGTGTTCCCGGCGCAGTGGTCGGTCGAAGCGTTCGACGACCGCGCCAAGGAAGACGAGGACGTCAAGTTCGCCGGCACCATGCAGGCTGACAGCGGTGTGTTCACACCGGGCGATGCAGGGCCAAACCCGCAGCGCAAAATGTCCACCAACAATGCCGGCAATCTCAAGGTGATCGCCGCCGTCGACGATGCAGGGAAATCCCTGACCGGCGAAGGCCACATGATCGTCACCGTGCAACGCTGGAACAATCCACCCATTCCATGAGTTGGCTGATTTGCAGGGTTTCAGACACTTTTTTGGAATGACCGCGAGCCCCGTAGAACGGGGTTTGCACAGGAGGTTGCAATGGGCGCTATTTTGAATCTGGTCGAGCGGAATCTGCACGAAGTGCACGTCGATGCCGACCGCATGCTGTTTCACATTCCCAGCAGTTCGCTGTTCGCCAGCGATGAGCTGACCGGCACCATCATCGATACCTTACGCGGTCCCGGCTGTTCGTCGGACGACCTGATCCAGCGCTTGGCCGCGCGCTTCAACGGCGAGGAAATCACCGAGACCTTGCGTGAGCTGATGGCCCTGGAACTGGTCAGCGACGGCTCGCCGCTGACCCCGGACATAGGCACCAAACGGGTCGAGCGCACCGCGATCAATACCGTGGTGCTCAACGTCAATACCGGCTGCAACCTGAGCTGCACCTACTGCTACAAGGAAGACCTGGACAAGCCGTCGGCCGGCAAGAAAATGGACGTCGAAACCGCGGTCGCCTCGGTGGAAATGCTGCTGCGTGAATCGCCGGACGAAGAGCGTTTCACCGTGGTGTTTTTCGGCGGGGAGCCGCTGAGCAATCGCAAGCTGATCGAGTACATGGTCGACTATTGCGAGAAGCGTTTCCGCGAGGCGGGCAAGTTCGTCGAGTTCGTCATGACCACCAACGCGACGCTGCTCACGGAAGAGACCGTCGACTACCTCAACGCCCACCGTTTTGGCCTGTCAGTCAGTATCGACGGACCGAAAACCGTGCACGACCGCAACCGCATCACGGTGGGCGGGCAGGGCACGTACGACGTGGTGCGGCGCAAGGCTGAAATGCTGCTGTCGCGCTACAACAGTCGTCCGGTCGGTGCCCGTGTGACCCTGACTACCGGCGTTACCGACGTTGAAACCATCTGGGATCACCTGTTCAACGAACTGGGTTTTGCCGAAGTCGGGTTTGCCCCGGTGACTTCCGGCGACATCAGCACTTTCAACCTGTCCAGCGACGAACTGATCGAAGTCTTCGCCAACATGAAGAAACTCGGCCGGCGTTATCTGGAAGCGGCGCTGGAGCATCGCAATATCGGTTTCTCCAACCTGCACCAGCTGATCACCGACATCCACGAAGGCCACAAAAAAGCCCTGCCGTGCGGCGCGGGCCTGAAGATGCTGGCGGTCGATCACAAAGGTGAATTGAACCTGTGCCACCGCTTTACCGGCTCTTCCTTGCCTACTTTTGGCAACGTCCACAGCGGGGTGAAACAGGTGGAGTTGAACGACTTCCTGTCGCAGCGCCTGGACCGCACCAACACGGGTTGCGAGGACTGCCAGATCCGCAACCTCTGCTCCGGCGGCTGCTACCACGAGAGCTACGCACGTTACGGCGACCCGACCCACCCGACCTATCACTACTGCGAACTGATGCGTGACTGGGTCGACTTCGGCATCGAGGTCTACACCCGGATCATGGCCCACAACCCTGCGTTTATCAGCAGCTACATCACTCCGCGCAAGGCTCACTGATATGAAACATCTCAAGGCAATCAATAACAAAGCGCTGAAACTGGATGAGGCCGCGGCCGAGAACCGTATCGAAGAAGTGGTGGCGATGAGTTCCGTCGCCGGCTGCGCCTCGACCACCGACCCGGGTTGGGAAATCGACGCCTTTGGTGGTGTGTCGTCGCTGTGCCAGCCGATGGAAGCCGACCTTTATGGCTGCTCCGACCCGTGCTGGTGGCCGGCCCAGGTGCCCGACATGATGAGCACCTACCCGGACTGGAACAAGGATGCCCAGGCGTCCAATGAGAACTGGCGCAACCTCGGGACTGTCTTTCCCAAAGACAAATAATCGGACAGAAAAAAGGATTCCAGCATGCATCGCATCACAGCCTGCGGCCTGGCCGCATTCGCCGTCCTGAGCGCCTGTTCGCTCAACGTTCTGGCCGATGAAAACACCGCCCTGCAAAGCGGTCACGAGTACATGGTGACCACCAATTACCCAAACAATCTGCACGTGATCGACCTGGCCACGGACACGTTGTTGAAGACCTGCAAGATGCCGGACGCCTTCGGTCCCGGCACCGTTCAGTTGTCGCCGGACCGCAAGACCGCCTACGTGTTGAACAATCACTACGCGGATGTCTACGGCGTTGAACTGGACAGCTGCAAGCAGGTGTTCCACGCCAGCATCACCCAGAAACCGGGGGAGAAAGCCAGGTCGATGTTCGCCTTCACCGTCAGTCATGACGGCAAGGAACTGTTCACCATCGCCAACCCGACGTTGATGCTCAATGATCGCTACGAAGTGCAGCAACCGCGCCTCGATGTGTACGCCACCGATGCCGGCATGGATGCCAAACCCGTGCGCAGTTTCCCGGCGCCACGACAGTTGACCATCATGCAGAGTGGGGACGACGGTACGCTGTACGTGGCCGGGGCGGATGTCTACAAGGTCGATGTGAAGACCGGAAAGTTCGACGTGCTGATCCCCAGTCGCCACTGGAAACGCCCGAACTACAGCGCGCCGGACGTGCTCTACGTGTGGAACCAGCAGACCTACCGGCATGATTTTTCGCTGCTCTACACTGCGGCGAAATTCAAGGACAAGAAGCAGGATCCAGCGACTGCCGAGTACCTCTACGGGCTGTTCAGCATCGACCTGAAAACCGGCAAGACCGAAACCACCGACTTCGGCCCGTTGACGGAAATCTACTTCAGCGGCATGCGCTCGCCGAAGGAACCGAACCTGATGTTCGGCGTGCTCAACCGTCTGGCAAAGTACGACATCAAGGAGAAGAAAATGCTTCAGGCGGCGACGCTGGATCATTCCTACTACTGCATTTCGTTCAACAAGGACGGCAGCAAGATTTATCTGTCGGGGACGTTTAACGATGTGGCGATCTTTGATGCCGATAGCCTGAAGCAGATCGGCAGCATCAAGTTGCCGGGTGGGGATATGGCGATCACCACCGCGCAGGTATTTGTCCGGTAATTGCTTCGCTTGTGAGGACGCTTTCGCGAGCAAGCCCGCTCCCACATTCAACTGTTTTCTTTCTGAAAGAACTCGGTCGAATGTGGGAGCGGGCTTGCTCGCGAAGAGGCCCTCACAGACGCCCGGACATCAAGCCCCAGGCACCGGGCAACTCAAATCCCCCTCCTGACACTTCAGATAATTCTTGAAAGTCTCAACCCGCGCCTTGGTCAACTCAGTGATGCAATTGCTGTAGATCAGCGGATACACACTCCCGCCTTCGACCCCGGCGCTCGAGAACTTGCACTCGGCATCCCGAAACGCAATCCACGAACGCTGCGCCCCGATCAGCAGCTTTTTACTGTCGGGGTTACTCTTCAGTCGCTCATTGATCTGCTGGTAAAGCGCATTCAACTCCTTGTCCGCCGTCTTGTGCTGCTGTGCCGCACATTGATTCATCGTCGCTTGATCGGTGGCGTTGTCGCAGTCCACAGCATAAGCGGCAGTAGTGAACAGCAGAGGCGTCAGCGCCAGGAGAAAGCGTGGGTGCATGGGGATTCTCGCTGTGACAGGTAAGTTGGGATGCAGTTATGTGCCGTATCCGGCGCTCTATGTTTGCCATTCAGGGCATTTTTTAATCGATTCATAGGCAAGCCACGGCACGTCATGTGTCGTCCAGATATGCGCCTGAGGCGTCATTTTCGGATCATCGTCCAGCGTCGCCACACGAATAATGACGTGGGGTTGGGCCAAGCGTTCAGCCATCAAGTGTGAACCGCAGACCGAGCAGAAATGCCGAAGCTTGCCCGGTGACGATTCGTAGCTGCTCAGGCGGTCCTGGCCTTTGGTCCAACGAAAATGTTCGCGCATGACCCCGGCTGTCGAGGCGAATGCCGCCGCGTGTGCCTTGCGACAGGTTTGGCAGTGGCAATGACTGATGGGCATGTCGAGGCTATCGAGTTCGTACTCGATGGCTTTGCACAAACAGCTGCCATGCAGGCTATTCATCGCGTACTCCTGATTGCGTGAGGGTGGCTACCGGCAGCAAAGCGTCAGCCGTGGCTTCGATATCGTAGCGCCAACGCAGCTTCTACAGCCAACCGTGCAAGTGAAAGCTGCATGAATCGTCCTTGTCTGAGTCAACGTCGTCCGGAACGTTAGCAGTTTCGGGCGCTGAGTTTCGTCTTCACGAAAGAACTTACACCTTGAAATGCAGCCGAATATTTCAGGTAGGGTTGATTGCGATACCCGATTGATACAACTTTAGGGTTGGTCTTGTGGTCTTACAGGCCTACTGTTCAGTACAGGAGGTGACTTATGAATCCAGCATCAGATCGCATCGAAAGGAAGATCCTGCTCAAAACGCCGCGCTCGCAGGTATGGCGTGTGCTGGCCAATGCCGAAGCCTTCGGACAGTGGTTTGGCGTGGCGCTGGAGGGCAAGCGTTTTGTCGCCGGTGAATGGACCCAGGGGCAAATTACGTACCCGGGTTATGAGCACTTGCTGTGGAACGTACTGGTGGAGCGGGTCGAGCCGGAACGGGTGTTTTCGTTTCGCTGGCATCCGTACGCGATCGAGCCCGATATCGATTACTCCCAGGAACCCACCACATTGGTGAAGTTCGAGCTCGAAGACATGGATGAAGGCACCTTGCTCAAGGTTACCGAATCCGGTTTCGATCACATCCCTCAGGCGCGCCGGCTCAAGGCGTTCCGCATGGACAGTCGCGGCTGGGATGAGCAGATGAGCAATATCGAAGAATTTCTCAAGGTCAATGCCAAGGAACGCGAGCGTCAGTCGGAGTGATGGCTGCATGTTCGAATGGTGGCTGAAACGCCGGTCGTTTCTCGAGATACACACTTTGGCGGCTGAATATTCGCTGCAAGCCGCTAAATTCGCGGCTTCAACGCCTGAAACCTTACCCGTCTAAGGGTTTTCGGAAGGGTGGATATAGCGAATGTCCTACACGCGATGGTAGCTATGTCGTCTATTGCATATTGGATCCTAAGCGTAATCTAGCCTCATCAACCGAAGCACAGGAAGTGCTCGGGATCACGGATGATCGACCATAAGCAAGGAATCGCTGCCGACAGGGAGTCGTAATGGTCTTGGGAAACCCGCTTCGGCGGGTTTTTTTTCGCCTGTCGAAAGCTGCACCCTGTAGGACCGGCAGCCAGGCCTTGGCTGCCGGCCGGGATGGATCAGTGTGCTGACAGCTGATCGAGTTTCGACGCTGCACGCGCAGTGATTTGCGAGCGCAGTTTCAACGACCCGGCGGCGCGTTCGCGGGCTTCCTCCAGCACGCTGGCCGGGGCCGTCTCAGGGCTGCCCGAGGTAAACGGCGGTGCCGGGGCGTATTCGAGCTGCAACTGCACCAGCTCAGCCGTGTCCTTATCGAACAGCTCCGCGGCCAGGGTCAGGGCAAAATCGATGCCCGCCGTGATCCCGCCACCGGTTAGAAGATTGCCGTCGCGCACCACCCGATCCTTCACCGGGATCGCCCCCAAAGGCGCCAACAATTCGTGATAGGCCCAGTGGGTGGTGGCGCGTTTGCCTTTCAACAGACCCGCTGCACCCAGCACCAGCGCGCCGGTACACACCGACGTGACATAACGCGCGTTAGCTGCTTGCGTCTGGATGAAGGCCAGCGTCTGTTCATCCTCCATCAACGGCCCGACGCCAGCGCCGCCAGGAATGCAGATCACATCCAGCGGCGGGCAGTCGTCGAACGTGATGGTCGGTTTCAGCACCAGGCCCGTGCTTGCGGTAACGGGCATCAGGTCCTTCCAGATCAAATGCACCTTCACGTCCGGCAGCGAGGCCAGTACGTCGTAAGGGCCGGTGAGGTCCAGTTGCTGAACCTGTGGAAACAACAGAAAACCGATCTGCAACGTCATGGCATTTTTCTCATGAGGTGGGTGGACGACTTCACTTTAGGCTCGTAGGATTTGGCGCATACGCCAATAACCCCACGAATTACGCCAATCATGTCGAAAACCATTCACGTGCTCGCCTTTGCCAATGTGCAATTGCTCGACGTCACCGGGCCGTTGCAGGTGTTCGCTTCGGCCAACGATATTTCCCGCCAGCAAGGTTTTCCGCCACCTTATGCGCCGACGGTGATTGCCCGCGGCGGCGGGGCGGTGATGTCGTCGGCGGGGCTGGCGCTGTTGGCCGAACCGTTGCCCGAAGTGGCCAGTGACACGTTGATCATTGCCGGTGGCTGGGGCGTTTACGACGCGGCGCGGGATGAACCGCTGGTCGCCTGGATACGTAAACACGCGGCGGGTTGCCGGCGGGTGTCGTCGGTGTGTACCGGGGCATTTTTGCTGGCGGCCAGCGGCTGGCTCGATGGCCGGCGGGTGGTCACTCACTGGAGCCGTTGCGAGCAGTTGGCGCAGCAGCATCCGCGGCTACAGGTTGAACCCAATCCGATTTTCATCAATGACGGCCCGGTCTGGACTTCGGCCGGTGTCACTGCCGGTATCGATCTGGCGCTGGCCATGGTCGAAGAGGATCTCGGTCGCACAATGGCCCTGGAAGTCGCCCGGCAACTGGTGGTATTCCTGAAACGCCCCGGCGGCCAGTCGCAGTTCAGCGTCACCCTCTCTTTGCAAAAGGAAGGCAACCGTTTCGACGAACTTCATGCCTGGATCAGCGAAAACCTCACCAAGGATCTGGGCATCCCGACCTTGGCCTTGCAGGCCGGCATGAGCGAACGCAGTTTCGTCCGCCATTACCGCGCCGACACCGGCCAGACGCCGGCCCGGGCCATCGAACTGATTCGGGTCGAGACCGCCCGGCGTTTGCTCAGCGATACCGGCGTGCCGATCAAACGGGTGGCGGTGCAATGTGGATTCGGCAGCGAAGAGACGCTTCGCCGCAGTTTTCTGCGGGCCATGGGCGTGACCCCGCAGGCCTATCGCGAGCGTTTCAGCGTCAGCCTTCCAGCAGATCCAGTAATGCCTTGACCGTTGCCTCGGGCGCTTCTTCGGGAATGTGATGCCCGACCCCGCCGGTGAAGTGGGCGATGTCTTCGCCTGTTTTTCCTAGGCTTCGATTTCCGCCACCTGATTGAAGTATTTCGACCGATCCGGCGTAAACGTCACCACCATGTTGGTCCGCGAACAGGTCAACGCCCGTTCCGCACTCAAATCGATATCCAGATCTTCCCCGCGCAACCCCTGCCACTGGGCGAGGTACTTGAGGGATCCGTATTTTTCGAGTTTTTTCAGGCTGCGGCTGACGCCGCCTTTCCAGCCCAGCACCGGCAGTTCGCCGGCAAGGCAGCGTTGGGCGAGTTCGGGGAAACGGGCGGCGCGTTGGCGGCCGATTTCCCAGCATTTGATCAGGCCTTTGTCGTGGGCTTCCCACAATTCGTCGCGGTTCAGGCCGGACCTGAGTGGGGTGTCGATGCTGCGGTGGATGCGCTGGGACATTCGGGTTCCTTGAATTCGGGTTTTATTGGACAGCTCCGCTGTACCCGTTGGTGGTCGATGGTAGGGGGGGATGTAACGGCTGGCAACAAAGGATTTTCTGGAAGTGAACGCGGGTGTTGTTTATGAAATGTCAGGCCTTGGCCTACACAAAACCTGTGGCGACACGGCCTCAAGGCTGCCAGAAACTCTTCTCCCCACTCAATTTCCGATCCAGGAAACACGCCGCACTGATCAGTGCCAAATGCGTCAGCGCTTGCGGCGTATTGCCCAGATGCCGCGCATGGCTGTCGAACTCTTCGGCGTACAACCCCAGCGGATTGGCGTACCTCAGCAATTGTTCAAATTCCAGGTGCGCCTTTTCCACCCGTCCGGCGCGGGCCAGGCATTCGACGTACCAGAATGAGCACGCGGCGAAGGCGCCTTCGGTGCCGTCGAGGCCGTCGATCCGGGCGTGATCATTGCGATAGCGGTAAACCATGCCGTCGCGTACCAGATGCTTTTCGATGGCGTCGAGGGTCGCGAGCCAGCGCGGGTCTTTGGCGCTGACGAAGCGCACCAATGGCATCAGCAGCATCGAGCCATCCAGCGTGGTACCGCCAATGTGCTGGACGAAGTGCCCGCGCTCCTCGTTCCAGAAATTCCCCCAGATATCCGCGTAGATCGCTTGTCGGGTCTCATCCCAGCGGGCGAACGGGGCGGGCAGTGAGCGTTTGGAGGCGAGGCGAATGGCCCGGTCCAGTGCCACCCAACACATCAACCGAGAGTGCAGAAAGTGATGCTGCTCGCCGCGCATTTCCCAGATGCCGACGTCCTGTTGCTCCCAGGTTTCGCAGACCTGATCGACCACTTCTATAGTGTGTTTCCAGCCTTCATGGGAGATGGCGTCGCCGTATTTGTTGACCAGGTACACCGCGTCCATCAGCTCGCCGAAGATGTCGAGCTGGACCTGATCGTAAGCCTGATTGCCGATCCGTACCGGTGTTGCGCCGCCATGGCCGGCGAGGTGCGAGAGTTCGAATTCCGGCAACTCCTGACGGCCGTCGATGGCGTAGAGGATGTTGAGCTTCATCGATTTGCCTTGGCAGTCACTGACCCTACCGCGCAGCCAGCGCATGTAATCGTTGGCTTCCTGGACGAAGCCCAGGCGCATGAACGCGTAGACCGTAAACGAAGCGTCGCGGATCCACGTGTAGCGGTAATCCCAGTTGCGTTCGCCGCCAGGCGTTTCCGGCAGGCCGAAGGTCGCGGCGGCGAGGATTGCGCCGTGTTTGCGTGAGGTCAGCAGCTTCAGCGCCAGGGCCGAGCGATTGACCATTTCCCGCCAGCGGCCGCGATAGTTGGATTGGCCGATCCAGTCGCGCCAGAACTTCAGGGTGCGTTCCAGGCAGATCGCGGCGACGCCTTCCTTGAACCGAGGGTCGTCGATACCGCCGAGCAGGAATTCGGCGCTCTGGTCCTGTTCGAGGGTGAATTCGGCGACAGCGGCATGGCCATCGATGCGTAAAACCTGATCCGAAGACAGGCGCAGGGACGGTTGATTGGCGGCCTCGAAGGTCACGTCTTCTTCATCCATGCGGGCGCGAGTCTTGGCGCGAGCGTAGTCATGACGTACGGCGCAGCGCATGTGGAACGTTGCCTGGCCGCTGACCACACGCACCCGGCGCATCAGCATCGGCGTGTCATCTTCGCTGTCGCCGATGGGCAGCAAGTCGGTGACTTCGACGACGGCGCGGTCGCTGAGCCAGCGGGTTTGCAGCACATTGGTGTCGGGCAGGTAAATCTGTTCGCGGCGAGCGTCGGGTAAGTCCGGGAACAGCTGGAATATCCCGGCCTCGGGGGTATCCAGCAACGAGCAGAAGATCGACGGGCTGTCGAATTCCGGCCAGCAGAAAAAATCCACGCTGCCCTTGTCATTGACCAGTGCCGCGCTGCGCATGTCGCCGATGATGCCATGGGCATCGATAGCGCTTTGTCGTTCGGGATGATGATCAGCCATTGGCGCGAAACTCCGGGAGCCTTGTGGCGAGGGCTTAACTAGCTGACCGGCGGGCGGTGATGAGAGTTCACGCCGAACCCTGAAAGTTTCGTCACCTGACACCTGATCGTTCCCACGCTCTGCGTGGGAATGCAGCCAGGGTCGCTCTGAGGCGTTCCCACGCAGAGCGTGGGAACGATCAGGTCACGGGGTAGCGGCTTCACATTCAACCAACAATTGCCTGCTTTCCCCTCAATCAAGCTTATGGCAACTTGCAGGCCCTTGTTGAGACCTGCACTTATGGCAAACCCCTATCGCGAACTGTTCAAAGCCCCAGGCAGCAGCGCCTTTGTGCTGGCCGGGATGATCGCGCGGATGCCGATTTCCATGACCGGCATCGGCCTGATCACCATGCTCTCGCAGTTGCAGGGCGGGTATGGATTGGCCGGCGCCGTGGCGGCGACGTTTGCCTTGGCCACAGCGTTTTGTGCGCCGCTGGTTTCGCGGCTGGTTGACCGTTTCGGGCAGCGTCGGATTTTGCCAGTCTCGGCGCTGATCGGTGGCGGGGCGTTGCTGCTGGTGTTGCTTTGCACGCGCTTGCAGGCGCCGAACTGGACGTTGTTTGTGTTCGCAGCGCTGGCCGGTTGCATGCCGAGCATGTCGGCGATGGTGCGTGCGCGCTGGACCGAGGTGTATCGCGGCCAGCCTGAACTGCAAACCGCTTATGCGCTGGAGTCGGTGCTGGATGAGGTCTGTTTTATCGTCGGGCCGCCACTGTCGGTGGGGCTGTGCGTGGTGGCGTTCCCCGAGGCGGGGCCGTTGGCGGCGTTGCTGATGCTGGCGATCGGCGTGACGGCGTTTGTGCTGCAACGTGACACCGAGCCGGCGATTCATCCCCATGAAGAGCATCATCAGGGCTCGATCATTCGTTCCAGCGAGATTCAGTTGCTGATGCTGCTGATGGTCGCCATGGGCACCATCGTCGGTGTGGTGGATGTGGTCAGCGTGGCGTTCGCCCAGCAGCAGGGCCAGCCGGCGGCGGCAAGCATTGTGTTGTCGGTGTATGCCATCGGCTCTTGCCTGGCGGGGCTGGCGTTTGGGGCGTTGCGCTCGAAACTGCCGCTGCCGCAACTGTTCCTGTATGGCGGGGTGGCGACGGCGGTGACCACGTTGCCGTTGTTGCTGGCGACGAACATCCTCGGGCTGTCGCTGGCGGTGTTTGTCTCCGGGCTGTTCTTTGCGCCGACGCTGATTGTGGCGATGGCATTGGTGGAGCGCATCGTGCCACCGGCCAAACTCACGGAAGGCCTGACCTGGCTGGTCACCGGGTTGAGCATTGGCGTGGCGATCGGCGCGGCCAGTTCCGGCTGGCTGGTGGATGCGTTCGGCGCGCGCAGCGGGTTCTGGGTGGCGATTGCGGCTGGCGCGGTGGTGCTCGGTTCGGCGGTCCAGAGCTTCCGCCACTTGAAATAAAGAATCCCTGTAGGAGTGAGCCTGCTCGCGATAGCGGTGTGTCAGTCAACTTGATGGTGACTGACACACCGCTATCGCGAGCAGGCTCACTCCTACAGGGGGATGTGTATGACTAATTCCCTTCGGCGTTCATCCGTTCATCTATACAGACAACTTTTCGAGGTGCGCCCGGTGACCCAGCTGACATTGCTCTGCCTGCCCTATTCGGGCGCGAGTGCCATGGTCTACAGCCGCTGGCGGCGCAAACTGCCGGAGTGGCTCAAGCTGCAACCCGTGGAGTTGCCGGGGCGTGGCGCCCGGTTTGGCGAACCCTTGCACACCGACATGCGACGCCTGGCGCTGCAACTCGCGCAGGAACAAAAAGCCACGCTCAAGACGCCGTACGCGCTGTTCGGGCATAGTCTTGGCGCGTTGCTCGCCTGTGAGATGGCCCATGCGTTTCGCTCGCTGGGCTGCCCGGAACCGGTGGCGCTGTTCGCTTCCGGTACGGCTGCACCGACGATGCGGGCCGATTACGACCGGGGTTTTGCCGAACCGAAAACCGATGCCGAATTGATCGAGCAATTGCGCACCCTCAACGGCACCAGTGAAGAGGTGCTGGCCAACGAAGAACTGATGAGCCTGACGCTGCCAGTGCTGCGCGCGGACTTTCTTTTGTGCGGCCGTTTCGAACCGCAACAGCGCCCGGCGCTCAAGTGCCCGATCCATGTACTCGGCGGCAAGGCTGACCGCGCCACCGCTGAACAGTTGATCGGCTGGAGCGAGGAAACCCGCGGCAGTTTCTCGGTGGACATGCTGGCGGGCGGACACTTCTTTATCCATGAGCACCAGGCCAAGGTGTTGCGGCTGATCAAGGATCAGCTGGAAGTTCACCATCGGCGGCACGCCATGGCCGCCAGCGCCTGACAGAGCGAGTCTGTTCGCTCCCACAGGAACCGCGTTTAAACAACTGGAGTATCCAAAAAAATGCCCGTATCTCGCGATACGGGCATTTTTCATTTCAGCTCCGCCACTCAGAAATCATACTTTGCGGTGATCTGCATGTTACGCGGCTCGCCGTAGAACGTAGTGCCGAAGTTGCCCAGGCCCGTCAGGTACTTCTTGTCGAAGATGTTATAGGCATTGACGGTGAAGCTCAGGTGATCGTCGTACTGGTAACGGGTCATCAGGTCCACGAGGGTGTAGCCACCTTGCTTGAGCATGGTGCTGCCGCCCTCGCCACCGCCCACGTTCGGGCTGTAGCTCTGGCCGTAAAACGCGCTTTGCCAGCTGACACCGCCACCGACGGTGAACTGGTCAAGCGCGCCGGGCAGACGGTAAGTGGTGAATGTACGAATCACGTGTTCCGGTTTACTGGTGGCCAGCGGGAAACCGAAGATGCGCTGTTCGTCCTTGTCACGGGTGCGGGCGTAGGTGTAGCCGGCGGACACGTTCCAGTCCTGCGCCAGTTCGCCGGCCAGTTCCAGTTCTACACCATTGGTGGTGGCACCGTCGGTGGCTTTGAAAATGCCATCGCCGGTATTCAAATCAGTGCCGACCGATTGAGCGACGTTGTCCTGCTCGATGCGGAAAAATGCCAGGCTGGCGTTCAGTTTGCCTTCGAAGTAGGCCGCTTTCAGGCCGGTTTCGTAGCTGTCGCCTTCGACCGGTGCCAGGGTCGAACCGTTGATGTCCTTGTTGATCTGAGGTTGGTAGATCTTGGTGTAGCTGCCGTAGACCGAATAGGTATCGTTCAGGTCATAGACCACACCGGCGTAAGGCGTGACAACCCCGTGTTCCTTGTAGCTGGCGTGAGTGTCGGTGAGGGTGCCGCCCGGAAAGTAAGAGTAATCCTCGTTGTACTTGAAGGTGCTCAGGCGGCTGCCGAGGATGAACGACAGGTCGTCGGTCGGACGCAGGCGCGTGGCCAGGTAAAGACCGTTCTGGCTCTGGGTGCGTTCGTACTTGCCGTTTTTCGGGAAGTCCTGTTTCGGCAGGCTGCCGTTCCAGTCATAGATGCTGCCCGGCACCAGTTCGAAGGCGCTGGTGTCGTACGTCGAGCCGGTCTGGCGCGAGTGCGATGCCATGAAGCCGGCTACCAGTTCATGCTCGCGACCGCCCAGGGAGAACGGACCGGAGACGCTTACGTCTGCGGTGTTCTGCACGCGATGACCTTCCCAGCGACCCCAGTAAAGGAAATTGCCTTCGCCCGTGGCGCGGTCCGCGTAACCACCGCTGGCCGAGGCCAGTTGGGTATCGTGATCGGTGGTTTTCTGGTCGAAGCTGGCCTTGAATTTCCAGTCATTGGCCAGCGCTTGTTCCAGCGACGAGAAGTAGGTGACGCTGTCGAAATCACGACGGCTCCAGTCGGCACCCGGGTTGAAACTGCGAGAGAAGTCGGTACGGCCGCCGTCGGTGAAGTACGGCGAGTTACCGGTCCAGGAGCTGCCGCGCGGGGTGGCACTGGACTTGTCGACGCCCAGGGTCAGCAGGGTATCGTCGGTGAGGTCGGCTTCGAGCACGCCGTAAAACAGGTCTTTCTTCTGGCTGTAGTGGTCGGTGTACGAATCTTTGTCCTGCAGGGCACCGACGAAGCGACCGCGCACGCTGCCGGAATCGTTCAGTGAACCGGAGATGTCGCCTTCGGTGCGGTAGTTGTCCCAGTAACCGGCGGTGGCGCTGACCGAAGCCTTGAACTCCTTGGTCGGCTTCTTGCGGATCAGGTTGACCGTGGCGGACGGGTCGCCAGCGCCAGTCATCAGGCCGGTGGCGCCTTTGATGACTTCGATGTGGTCGAGGCTGGCGGCGTCGTCGCTGTTGTTGGGGTTCTCACCGTACACGCCGTCGTAGGGGATGTTGACGCCATCGTACTGGAAGTTGGTGATGGCAAAGCCACGGGCGGAAAACTCGGTACGGTCACTGTCGTACTTCTGCGACGTGACGCCGGGGGTATTGCGCAACGCATCGCCAACGCTTTGTACGCCGCGATCGTCCATCTGCTGACGGGTGATTACGGTGACTGATTGCGGGGTTTCGCGAATTGTCAGCGGCAACTTGGTCGCGGTGGTGGTGGCGCCGGTGGTGTAGGAACCGGTGTCTTCAGTGGTCAGGCCCAGGGCCTGGCCGGAAATGGTGGTCGCACCCAGTTGCAGGCTCGCGCCGCCGGTTACCAGCGTGACGGTATTGCCGCTGATCTGGAACGAAATGCCAGTGCCTTTGAGCAGGGCGGCGAGGGCGTCGGATGGTTCAAGTGAACCGGACACTGCGCGAGACTTGATCCCTGCAACCTGGTCCGGGCTGTAGAGGATTTGCAGAGGGGTCTGCATGCCCAGTTCGGTCAGCGCGCTGGAAAGCGATTGACCTGCAATGTTCACTTTTACAGGTGCAGCATTGGCCATCGAGCTCCCCAGCAAGGTGGCGGCCAGCATTACGCTTGTGAGCAGGGTGCGATGCAATGTCGGGCGCTGTACGGCCAACGCGAGTGGTGTGCGGCGTATTTGAGGTCGCATTACTTACCTGAGCTCCTGAAAAGTGTTGTGCAGAGTTTTGTTAATAAGAATGATTATTAGACGCGGCACGAGCACAAAACCGGAAAGAAACCCGTTAAATAAATGTCGAAATGATGGAATGACCGGGTGTATACGGCCCTGTGGCGAGGGAGCGGTGCAGGGGCTGCTCCTACAGGTGAAGCAACGTGCAGCCGCTCGTTCTTGACTATTTGTCAGGCAATGCGAAGCAATACTTTAAATCTATATGAGAATTACTATAAATTACGCACCTCAAGCTGCCACTATCGTGCTACTGCCTATCTCGGTGGTCGCCGATCTGGCTCAAGGATAGAAACCGCACCCCTGCGGCCGGGAGTCATGTTGGAAAACTACTATCGCGAGCTGGTGTGTTTTTTGAACGCCAAGCTGGGCAACCGTCAGGTCGCCGAAGATGTGGTGCATGACGCTTATCTGCGAGTTCTGGAGCGTTCCAGCGCCACGCTGATCGAGCAGCCTCGGGCGTTTCTGTACCGCACCGCGCTCAACCTGGTGATCGACGACCATCGGCGTAATGCCCTGCGTCAGGTCGAACCCCTGGAAGTGCTCGACAACGAAGAGCGCCACTTCACCCCATCCCCTCATCACAGCCTCGATCACGACCAACGCCTGGAGATGCTCCAGCGTGCATTGGCAGAATTGCCACGGTTGTGCCGCGAGAGTTTCCTGCTGCGCAAGATCGAAGGCCTTTCGCACCCGGAGATCGCCGAACACCTGGGCATTTCCCGGGCCCTGGTGGAGAAACACATCGTCAATGCGATGAAGCATTGCCGGGTGCGGATGTTGCAATGGGATGCCCATTGATCCGGCCCCATGTTCGCCGGTTTGGCTGACAGTAATGCTCCTACAGAAAATCGTAAGTTTTGGCTTTTCGGAAAAGTCCTACAGAAACATCGACAAGTCTTCCGTAGCCTTGCGGCCTCACGAATTCGATACCCTCTTGGGGGCCCGCATTGTCGAACAAAGCCTTACGTATCCTGATCGCCGACGAGTTGCATTTTCATCGCATGAAGGTCGAGCGACTGTTCAATCAACTCGACTATTACCGGATAGCACCGGTGCACAGCCTTGAAGAGCTGTTGACCCTGGTCGAATACAGTGGCGAGCCATTTGATCTGGTGGTCATCAATGCCTCGCTGGCGGGCAAGGCATTGAACCTGTTCGATTTCTTTCTTGATAACCAACAGGTTCATCACGCCTTGATCTATGACGGTCAGCAGGCGCAACTGCCGGCCATTCCTGCCTGCGCTCATCAGAAGGTGGCGGTGAGCCACACACTACTGCCTGACCTGGCGTCCATTTCGCGGTTGATGTCAATCATCGATCCTCGGCTACCGTTCGTCGGTACTGTCATTTCTGTCAGGTAGTTGCGCCTGGTTTTCCATGCAAAAGTCTTTACGTCGCCGGTGCGTTCAACCGGGTCGGGTGTATGGGCATTGATTATTCAATTGTCGTTTTTGTTGCTCAGGAGTTGCCATGAAGTCAGCGCTGATTGTGGACGATCATCCGGTGGTTCGCGCCGCAGTCAAAATCGTACTGATGCAGGAGGGTTTCAAGCGGATATACGAAGCGGCGTGTGGTAAAGAGGTCTTGCCGAAGATCCGCGAACACAAGCCTGATCTGGTGATACTGGATCTGCTGATGCCCTCGCTCGACGGGCTGGATGTACTGGCGCGGATCAAGACCAGTGGGGTGCCCTGTCGAGTACTGGTCTTCACGTCCCAGGAACCCATGTTTTATCAGGATCGTTGCATGCACGCCGGCGCCGCAGGCTTTATCACCAAGTCCAATGACTTGCAGCACTTGCACAGATCCGTGCACGCCGTGATGGCCGGTTACACCTATTTCGCCCAGCTACCCTCGGCGTCGGTGGCGCTGAACACGATACAACTGAGTGAAAAACAGATGATCGATAAGCTTTCCGACCGGGAACTGACGATTCTTCAGTATCTGTGCCGGGGCTTCAGCAACAAGGCGATCGCTGAATGTACGCACTTGAGCCACAAGACCGTCAGCACCTACAAGACCCGTCTGGTTGGAAAACTCAATGTGGAATCGGCGGTGCACCTGAGGGATTTTGCCAAGCGTAATCATCTGATCTGAGCGAGTCCGATCATGCGCGATTGTTTGTGGGCTCTGTTGCTGTTCTGTGGGCTGGGAGCATCGGTGACGGCCGCCGATGAGCCAAAGCTTTTGCATGTGCTGGGACATTCCGCGGTGGAGGATTATCAGGTCCGGCTGGATGAAAAAGACTGGCAGTGGTTGCGCGGCAAACGAGTCTTGCGCCTTGGAGTATCGGGGCCGGACTACCCGCCGTTCGAGATCACGCGAAACGTTGATGAGCTGGAAGGCATCACCGCAGACTATGCCGCCCTGTTGGGGCAGTTGCTGCACGTCAAGATCGACGTGCTTCGTTATCGCACGCGCGAGGCGGCCATGGAGGCGCTCAAGCGCGATGGCCTGGACCTGCTCGGCACATCCAACAACTTTGAGGCGGCTGACCCCGAGCTGACCCGATCAGATGCCTATGCCGAAGATCAGCCGATGCTGGTGACCCGCCTGGACGACGGGATGCCCGTCGACCTTGCGGGCAAGCGCATTGCCATGGTCGATGACTATCTGCAAGCACAGACTGTCGAAGCTTACTATCCCGATGCGAGCTTGCAACGCTACCCCTCGGCACTCGACGCGATCGGGGCGGTGGCGTTCGGGCAGGATGATGTGTACCTCGGCGACTTCATCAGTGCTAATTACCTGATCAATAACAACTACCTCAGCAACGTACGCCTGGTGGGGCCTTCCGGCCTGGACGCCAATCCGTTCGGCTTTGCCTTCAGCCGAGGTAACCCACGTCTGAAGAGTATTGTCGATAAGGCTCTGGCGGCGATTCCCATGGATCAGCGCACGGCCATCGAGCAGCGCTGGAGTGCCGGCAGAGCCAACATGGCGGGTCAAGAGCGAGTCCGTTTGAGCGCCAGCGAGCAACGTTGGCTGGATCGACATCCGACCGTGCAAGTGGGGGTTATCGAGGACTTCGCACCGCTGACTTTTTACGATGCCCAAGGACAACTCAGCGGTTTGACTGCGCAATTGCTGACGCTGATCAGCCAGCGCAGCGGTTTGACCTTCGAGGTGCAGCGGGGTAACTCCCTCGATCAGCAGATCCAGCAACTCAAGGACGGCAAGATCGACGTGTTGCCGGTGGTCACGCCCGGTATCGAACGCGAAGCCGAACTGCGCTTCACTCGGTCCTACCTGAACAATCCGTTTGTACTGGTCAGTGCGACCACCCCGGGAAGCCCCAGGACCCTGGACGATATGGCCGGTAAACGCCTGGCGATTTATCGCGGTCATCCGTTGTTCGGGTTCATCCGCGCTCGGGCGCCCACTGCACGTCTGGTCGAAGTGGCGAGTCCGGCGCAGGGGATGGAGTGGGTAATCAAGGGCCAGGCCGACGGGGTCGTCAGCTCATTGATCGTGGCTCGGTATCTGGTCACCCGGCAATACCGCGAGCGTCTGCGGATCAGCAGCACCTTGGGTGATGAACCGGCGCGTATCGCTCTGGCCACCAGCCGTGGTGCGCTGGAGTTGCACTCGATTCTGAACAAGGCACTGCTGAGCATTTCGCCCCGGGAGATGGATGAGCTGTTAGCCCGCTGGAGCAATGACGTGGTGGTCGATGACAGCTACTGGCTGCGTCATCGCCAACGCATTCTCCAGGCGTTTGCCGCGGCAGGCGCTTTACTGTTGCTCGCCCTGGCCTGGATTGCCTGGCAGCGTCGGCAGATCACTCAACGCCAACAACTGCTCGGGCAATTGCAGGAGGCCAAGAACGCCGCCGACGACGCCAACCGCGCCAAAACCACCTTCCTGGCGACCATGAGTCATGAAATCCGCACACCGATGAATGCCCTGATCGGCATGCTCGAACTGGCGCTCAAGCGAGCGGAAGAGGGCGTCACTGATCGCTCCGCCATCGAAGTGGCGTCCACTGCCGCGCAGCAATTGCTGGCGTTGATCGGCGACATTCTGGACATCGCCCGCATCGAGTCCGGGCATTTGTCGCTGACCCCTGAGCGGGCCAATCTGCGCACACTGGTGGCGTCGGTGTGCCGGGTTTTCGAAGGCCTGGCACGGCAGAAGAACTTGCAGTGGCGGGTCGAATTGGCCGAGCAAAGCGATCGCGACGTGCTGGTTGACCCCACGCGCTTCAAGCAGGTGCTGTCCAACCTGCTGAGCAACGCGATCAAGTTCACCCGTGAAGGTGGGGTGAGTCTGGCACTGCGAGTGGAGCCCGGGATCTCGGGGCATCTGGCCGTCAGTGTGCGTATCGAGGACAGCGGCATCGGGGTCAGTGCGGTCGATCAGCAACGACTGTTCAGCCCGTTCGTGCAGGCCGGCAACAGCCAGCAATCAGGCCACAACGGCTCCGGTCTGGGACTGGTGATCAGCCGCACGCTGTGCGAAATGATGGGCGGTCGATTGCAGCTCGACAGCGTCCTCGGAGTGGGTACACAGGTTGACATCAGCGTTGATCTGATTGCGTTGCAACCGTTGACCCGCGGCGAGTGCGCCGATAGCGGATTGCAGGTGGCCACTCGGCTGCTGACGATTCTGGTGGTCGACGATTACCCGGCCAATCGATTGTTGCTCTCACGCCAGTTGAGTTACCTGGGGCATCAGGTGCTGGAGGCTGATGATGGCGAGCATGGTCTTGTGAAGTGGCGCGAGCATGAACTCGATTTGGTCATCACCGATTGCAACATGCCGGTGGTCAATGGCTATGAATTGGCCGGTGCGATACGCGATGAAGAGCGCGCTCATGGCTTGCCCCCCACGCTGATTTTGGGGTTTAGCGCCAATGCGCAGCCGGAGGAAAAGATCCGTTGCCTTGAAGCGGGCATGGACGATTGTCTGTTCAAACCGATCCGGCTGGCAGACTTGAGTGCCTGGCTGGCCTCCCGATTTGTCAGTGAACCGCTGGCACCGATTGAAGAGCAAGCAACATTCCCAATCGACTTGAGCGGCCTGGAGCTCTACGTCGGTGAAGACCGGACGCTGATCAATCAGCTGTTGCGCGAACTGGCCGAGACCAATCGCTACGATCGCGATGATCTGCTTACCGCGCACGTCATTGGCAATCGACACCGGCTGCAAGACCTGGCGCACCGCATCAAAGGGGGCGCGCGGATGGTTCGTGCAAAACGTCTGATCGAGTGCTGCGAACAGCTGGAACGTGCCTGCGCCGAAGGGCGCGCGGCGTTGATCGACGAAGCCGTCGATCAATTGCAACACGCCATGGCGCGCCTGGATCAGAGCCTCACACAAGACTGACGCTTAATCCCACCGGGGCGCGAGGCCTTTGGGGCTGGTCAGTCGATGGCCGCGATCCAGACCCGCGATCAGCGCCATGTCGGCGTCGCTCAAGGTCAGTGTGCGGGCGTGCAGGTTACTTTGCAGGTTGGCGCGTTTGGTCGACGAGGGAATCACCGCGTAACCCAGTTGCATGGCCCAGGCCAACGTGACGTGTGCCGGCGTCGCCTGCAGGCGATCGGCGATTTGCTGGATCACCGGGTCTTTCAGCACTTCGCCGTAAGCGAGGGTCATGTACGAGGTGATCGGGATGCCTTGGCTCTGCGCGAATTCGACGACCTTGCGGTTTTGCAGGTACGGGTGCAGTTCGATCTGGTTGGTCGCGATGTGTTCGGCACCGACCGCGGCGATCGCCTGTTTCATCAGGTCGACAGTGAAGTTGGACACGCCGATCTGCCGGGTCAGGCCCAGTTGTTTGGCTTCGAGCAGGGCGCCCATGAACTCATCGACTGGCACCTGGTTTTCCGGGGACGGCCAATGGATGAGGGTCAGGTCCAGGTAGTCGGTTTGCAGCTTTTGCAGGCTTTCCTTGAGGCTGTCGATCAGGCGATCCCCGGCGAAGTTAGCCACCCAGATCTTGCTGGTGATGAACAACTCGTCACGGGCGATGCCGCTGGCGGCAATGGCTTCGCCGACCTCGGCTTCGTTCTCGTAGATTTGTGCGGTATCGATGACCCGATAGCCCAGCTCCAGGCCAGTGCTCACCGAATCGATGACCACCTGGCCTTGCAAGCGAAACGTACCAAGGCCGAATGCGGGAATAGACATCAATGACTCCAGGGGTTGCAGTGGGAATGGGCAGGAGTATCCGCGCCCGCAGCCAGGGGAAAAACCGCTGGTGGGGCAAAGCAATGTTTACCGCAAGTCATGAATCGGGGCAGCCGGAGAATTGATGGTGTTTGGTCTGGCGCCTTCGCGAGCAAGCCCGCTCCCACATTTGATTTGCGTACACCACAAATCCCCTGTGGGAGCGGGCTTGCTCGCGAAGGCCGCGACTCGGTTCAAGGCCCTTACCCCCGTTTACGGGCTCCTAGGCAATATCACTGTGGCTGAATTCCTCACCCAGAAAGTCGATCAATGCGCGCACCGACGGCAGCAGCCCGCGGCGTGACGGGAAAATCGCGTGGACGATCCCGCACTTGGGGGCCCAGCCCGGCACCAGTTCCACCAATCGGCCCGCGGCAATGTCATCACGCACCACCACGCTGGGCAGGTGAGCGATGCCGATCCCGGCCAGGACCGCGTGACGCAGCGCCAACAGGTCATCGGTGACCATTCGTGGCGCATGCCGGATCACCGCGCTGGCGCCGTCCGCTGCAAACAATTCCCACTGATATTCACGCTGCGCCGCGCCCCAGTGCAGGCTCGGCAACCCGCTGAGGTCAGCCGGGGAGGCCGGTGATGACAGGCGCGGCACGAAAGCCGGACTGCCCACCAGGCATTGGGTGCTGTTGCCCAGCACCTTCATCACCATGTCGGTATTTTCCAGCGGCGGAAAGCGCACCCGCAGGGCGATGTCGAAACCTTCGTGGATCAAGTCGACCCGGCGGTTGGTGCTCTCGATGAACAATTCCACCAGCGGGTACTTGAGCATGTAGCGGGTCAGCATCGGCCCGACCCAGGAATTGAGCAGCGCGGTCGGGCAACTGAGGCGCACCAGGCCTTGGGGTTCGGAGCGGTTGCGTTCGATCAGTTCGGCAGCGCTTTCCGCTTCGACGCGCATCGCCAGGCAACGCTGGTAATAGGCCTGGCCGATTTCCGTCAGTGAACAATGCCGGCTGGTGCGGTGCAGCAGGCGTACGCCGAGGCGCTCTTCGAGCTCGGCTATGCGCCGGCTCAGCTTCGACTTGGGCATGTCCAGCGCCCGGCCGGCCGGGGCGAAACCGTGATGTTCCACCACTTGGGTGAAGTAGTAGAGGGTGTTGAGGTCTTCCACCATCGTTCTCCATATAGAACGCTAAGGCTGATTTTTGCAGTCTAGTGCATCAAAGGCGTCGGTTTTAAGCTTTGTCCATCGCGTCACTCACCAGATTCGGAGGCGGAATGAAAAACATCATCGGTATCTACACCAGCCCACGGACCCATTGGGTCGGCGACGGTTTTCCGGTTCGTACGCTGTTTTCCTACGACAACCTGGGCAAACACATCAGCCCGTTTTTGCTGCTCGATCACGCCGGTCCCGCTGAATTCACCCCGACCACCGAGCGTCGTGGCGTTGGCCAGCATCCACACCGCGGTTTCGAAACCGTGACTATCGTTTACAAGGGCGAGCTGGAACACCGCGACTCCACCGGCAGTGGCGGCAAGATCGGCCCAGGCGACGTGCAATGGATGACCGCAGCCTCCGGGATTCTCCACGAAGAGTTCCATTCCGAAGGTTTCGCCAAGAGCGGCGGCACCCTGGAAATGGTGCAGCTGTGGGTCAACCTGCCGGCCAAGGACAAAATGGCCGACGCCGGTTACCAGACGATTCTCGACGGCGACATCCCGAGCATCGCGCTCAAGGACCAGGCCGGCAGCCTGCGCTTGATCGCCGGTGAGTTCGACGGCCACACCGGCCCGGCGCGCACGTTTACCCCGATTGACGTCTGGGACCTGCGCCTCAACGGCGGCAAATTGCTGACCCTGGACCTGCACGAAGGCCGTAACACGGCACTGGTCGTATTGCGTGGGACGGTTCAGGTCAACGGTGTGGAACTGGTGCGCGAAGGGCAGTTGGCGTTGTTCGAACGCACTGGCCAGCAGCTCAGCCTCGAAGCCAATAACGATGCCGTCGTGTTGCTGCTCAGTGGCGAGCCGATTGACGAGCCAATCGTCGGTCACGGTCCGTTCGTGATGAACACCGAGCAAGAAATTCACCAGGCCTTCACCGACTTCCAGTCCGGTCGGTTCGGTCGGATGAGCGGTTGAACTCAACGTTGTAATGCTGTGGCGTGCCGGACAAGGGCGACTACCCTTGCTTGGCCGCGTTTTAACGAACTATCAGGTTTCTCTCACGCCGACCCGTTCGGCATCGATAAAAAGCGAGGATTACTCCCATGACTACTTCTTACAAACGTCTCGACAAGGATAACGCCGCCGTTCTGTTGGTCGATCACCAGGCGGGTCTGCTTTCTCTGGTGCGCGACATCGAGCCGGACCGTTTCAAGAACAACGTGTTGGCCCTGGCTGACCTGGCCAAGTACTTCAAGTTGCCGACCATTCTCACCACCAGTTTCGAAACCGGTCCCAACGGTCCGCTGGTGCCTGAGCTCAAAGCGCTGTTCCCGGACGCGCCATACATCGCCCGTCCTGGCCAGATCAATGCCTGGGACAACGAAGACTTCGTCAAGGCGATCAAGGCCACCGGCAAGAAACAACTGATCATCGCTGGCGTAGTGACCGAAGTGTGCGTGGCGTTCCCGGCGCTCTCGGCACTGGCTGAAGGCTTCGAGGTGTTCGTGGTGACTGACGCTTCCGGCACGTTCAACGAACTGACCCGTCAATCGGCCTGGGATCGCATGTCGGCCTCCGGCGCGCAGTTGATGACCTGGTTCGGCCTGGCCTGTGAACTGCATCGCGACTGGCGCAACGACGTGGAAGGCTTGGGCACCTTGTTCTCCAACCACATCCCGGACTATCGCAACCTGATGACCAGCTACAACACCCTGACCAACAGCAAATAACCCGATTGGGGCCATATACCAATCAAATGTGGGAGCGGGCTTGCTCGCGAAAGCGGTGTAACAGTCAACATAGTTGTTGAATGTTAGTCAGCCTTCGCGAGCAAGCCCGCTCCCACATTGTTTTGCATTGTTCTGAAGGCATCAAACACTCCTACACTGTGCCCAATCTGTGCGATCTTCGCGCCACTGGTCCTTGCTGGAGTTGCTTGATGCTGTCACTGCTTACCGATCACCCATTGATCTGTGCGATGGCTTTGGTCCTTATCGATCTGGGGCTGTGGCGCCTGCTCAGTGCCAATGGCAGCAACTGGAAACTGTTGGTGCGGCTGGTGATTTTTTCGTTGTTCAGTGTCCTGCTGTTCAACGAAGGCCTGAACCCCATGGAGCCGGCGCCCTGGGCCGACAACGTCCCGCTGCACCTGGCGGCGACCGGATTGCAGATCGGCTGGTGGTTGTTTGGTGCGCGCACCCTGACGGTACTGATCGGCGCGGGGATGATGCAACGGGTCGGGCACACGGGGCGCTTGCTCCAGGATTTGCTCGGCGCGGTGATTTTCCTGATCGCGATCATCGCGGCTCTGGCGTATGTCCTCGACCTGCCGGTCAAGGGCGTGCTGGCGACCTCCGGCGCGTTGGCGATCATTGTCGGCCTGGCCTTGCAAAGTACCCTCAGCGACGTGTTCTCCGGCATCGTCCTGAACACCACAAAACCCTATCAACTGGATGACTGGATCTCGATCGACGGCACCGAAGGTCGGGTCACCGATATCGACTGGCGCGCGACGCGCCTGCAAACCTCGCAAGGCAGCATGGCGGTAATCCCCAACTCCCTGGCGGCCAAGGCCAAGATCATCAATTTCAGCCGGCCCAGTGACATTTTTGGTGTGTCCATCAGCCTGCAACTGAGCCCGCACGCACGTCCGCAAACCGTCATCGAAGCACTGGAAAGGGCGATGGAGGGGTGTCGCTATCTGTTGAACAAACCGGCGCCATGTGTCGCGCTAAAAGGCTCCAGCGCCACTGGCGTGGAATACGAAATCAGTGGTTTCGTGGTCTCCATGGACCAGAAACGCATGGTCCGAAACCTGCTGTTCGACCTGGCATTCCGGCACTTGCAGGCCAGCGGTGTCAGCCTGTTGTCGAGCGTCGAACCCATTGCTCCTGCCAACCTGTCGCGGCCACGGGCATTGCTGGACGCGTCGAACATTTTCTCGACCCTGCGTCAGGAAGAGAAAGAAACCTTCAGCCAGAACATGACACTGCAAACCTTCCGCGCTGGCGAAATGATCCTGCCGGCGGGGGAGGTCAGCGATCATTTGTTCATCATCGAATCCGGCGTGGTGTCGGTGGAGCTGAGCCGTGGCGGGGTCAAGTTCGAGTCCGGGCGCATGGGCCCGGGTCAGGTGATCGGCGAAGGCGGGATCTTATCCGATACGGCGCTACCGGCGGACTTCAGCGCCAAGACGTTCTGCAGCTTGTACCGGATCGAAAAGGAATACCTCACACCGTGTCTGGATGCACGACACGACATCAGCGAAGCGATGAAGGCGTTACTGGATTTCCGCTTGAACAAGGCGCAGACGTTGACCCAGGAAGCGCCTAGGGTTGTGCAGAAGAAGGGGTTTTTGCAGTGGCTGCGCAATCGAGCGTAAGGGCTTGTAGGTCATGGGCGCGGATGCAATCGAGTGCGCCATCAGCCGGCGCCTGGCGAACAAGCTGTGCGCCGACCAAGGTACGGTCATCACGGTTCCAGTACTCGAACGGGGCATGTTGCCAAATCATACCAACGGGGCCGGCGATCAACAGCAAGGCCAGGTAAGCCAGGGTTTGTCGACGGGTCAGCGGTTTTTTGCGCGCCGACTGCCGCACTACGATCCGGGCGCGGCCATGGCCATGCATCTGGGCGAGCAAAAAGGCTTCGCGCGCCTGTTCCGGCATTTGCCACAACATGGATTCCAGGTGCCAACGCGATTCGGAAATCGGCGAAACAGCAGGTGACAAAGGCATTTCGGATGAGGACGACATGAGCAGGAGGTACTCGATTTCGGCGTCCCGGCCGCGTTATCAGGAATGAGTCGCATTCTATGGGTGTCGGCGGGGTGATGGCAATTACCCATCTAGATTATTTTCAAGCCAGCCCATTGGCATCCTCATCTTCCCAAGAATTGGCTATTTGCTGCATCTCAGTGCGGGATTAACGTAGCTCCACACTTCTTTGACTGGAGCCCACCATGCAACCGCGTATCGATTTCTACACCGCGTCCCCAGATGCACTCAAAGCCATGATCGCGCTGGAAACCGCTGTTTCGAAGCTGCCTCTGGAAAAATCCCTGATTGAACTGGTCAAGCTGCGCGCCTCCCAGATCAATGGCTGCGCCTTCTGTGTCGACATGCACACCGCCGATGCCCGCAAGGGTGGCGAAACCGAACGTCGGCTATACGCGGTGTCGGTCTGGCGTGAAACGCCGTTCTTCACACCCCGCGAACGTGCGGCGCTGGCCTGGACCGAATCGTTGACGCTGCTGAGCCAGACCCACGCACCGGATGAGGACTACGAACTGCTCTCCGTGCAGTTCACGCCCAAGGAAATGGTCGACCTGACCGTGGCGATTAGCACCATCAACAGCTGGAACCGTCTGGCGGTAGGTTTCCGTAAAATGCCTCAGGAGTGACTCCCGAGGCTCAATGCGCATCCGCACTCGGCGCGGCCGGTGGTTGCACCTTGCGCATCAAGGGCACCATCGCCGTGGCGATGATGAAACAGACCATGATCATCAGGAACGCATCGCCATAGGTTTGTGTCTGCGCTTCGCGATAGGTCAGCAGCCACAGTTGATGCAGGCTGGCGGTGACGCCCTCGTCACCGCTTTGGCCGAGGGCGGCGAAGTTGTTGCCGACCTGGGACAGCCACTGGTTCAGTGCTTCGTTGGTGCTGTTGAGGTTTTCCGCCAACCGGGTGAAGTGCAGGTTGGTGCGGTCATTGAGAATGGTCGCGCACGCGGCGATGCCGATGGCACCCCCCAGGTTTCGCATCAGGTTGAATAACCCCGAAGCATGTTTGAGCCGCGCCGGTGCCAGACCACCCAAGGTCAACGTCACCGCTGGCGGCACCGCCAATTGTTGGGCAATCCCGCGCAACGCTTGCGGCAGCATCAATTCCTTGGCCCCCCAGTCATGGGTGATCGGGCTGAAATCCCACATCGACAACGCGAACAACCCCAAGCCGATCATCATGACCCAGCGCAGATCGATGCGATTGGCCAGAAAGGCGTACAGCGGAATCGCCATGATCTGGAACACCCCGGTGGAGAAAACCGCCAGACCAATGTCCAGCGCGCCATAGCCACGCACCCGGCCAAGAAACAGCGGCGTCAGGTAAATGGTGGCGAACAGGCCGATCCCGGTGACGAACGAAAAGAAACAGCCAAGGGCAAAGTTACGGTCTTTCAGGGCGCGCAAATCGACGATCGGGTTGGCGACGTGCAAGGTTCGACCAATGAACGCCAGGCCGGCCAGTGCGCTGATCCATGCCGTGGTCAGAATCGTGCTGTCGCTGAACCAGTTCCAGCGCGGGCCTTCTTCGAGGGTGTATTCCAGGCAGCCGAGAAACAGCGCCATGAACACCATGCTCAAGTAGTCAGCCCCTTTAAGCAGCGACAATTCCGGCTGATCGATCTTCACCAGCATCGGCACCGCCACCGCGACGAAAATCCCCGGCACCAAATTGATGTAGAACAGCCAGTGCCAGGAGGAAACATCGGTAATCCAGCCACCGATGACCGGCCCCAGGGTCGGTGCCAACGACGCCACCGCGCCAATGGTCGCAGCCGCGATCACCCGTTGCTTGCCGGTGAAGAAAAAGAACGCGGTGGTGAACACCAGCGGGATCATCGAACCGCCGAGAAACCCTTGCAGGGCGCGGAAGGCGATCATGCTCTGAATGTTCCAGGCCGCGCCGCAGAGCAGGCTGGCCAGGGTGAAACCCACCGCAGAAGCGCAGAACAGCCAGCGTGTCGAGAACACTCGGGACAGCCAGCCGGACAGCGGGATCACGATGATTTCAGCAATCAGGTAACTGGTTTGCACCCACGCCGTTTCGTCGGTTCCCGCCGAGAGCCCGCCGCCGATGTCGCGCAGCGAGGCCGAGACGATCTGGATGTCCAGCAGCGCAATGAACATGCCGATGCACATCGTGGCGAAGGCGAAAACCTTGGTCGCCGTTGCCATGTCGGCGGCATTGAACGGTTGCGCGGGGGCGGCGAGAGTGCGGCTCATGGCGCACTGGCCACGGCTGGCGTTTCGGCTTCCTTGCGAGTGTCCACTTCAGCGGTGACCGACAGGCCCGGACGCAGATGGCCGAGCACGCCATCGGCCGGATCAAGCGCGATGCGCACCGGCACCCGCTGGACGATTTTGGTGAAGTTGCCGGTGGCGTTTTCTGGCGGCAGCACGCTGAACTGCGAACCACTGGCCGGCGCAAGGCTGTCCAGATGACCGTGGAATTCCTGCCCCGAGAGCACGTCGGCATGAATGATCACCCGTTGCCCCGGTGTCATTCGCGATAGCTGATCTTCCTTGAAATTGGCATCGACCCACAGCCCGCTGGCCGGTACCACCGACAGCAGTTGCGAACCCGCCTGGGCATACGCGCCGACCCGCGCTCGGCGATTGCCGATCACGCCGTCCACCGGGGCCTTCAGTTCGGTGTAGCCCACATTCAACTGCGCCAGATCGCGTTCGGCACGGGCCTGCATCAGCGCCGCGCGAGCTTGTTGTTTCTGGGTTGCAATCACATTCAACTGACGTTGTGCGGCGAGCAACTCAGCCTGGGCCCGGGCGCTGAGGGCTTGGGCGGTCTTGAACGTGGCGTTGGCGCGTTGGGCGCTTTCCACCGAGACAGCGTTGCTGCCGATCAGTTTTTTATAGCGAGCATCGTCATCCCGGGAGCGGGTGGTTTCGGCGCCGGCGGCATCAATTCCGGCGCGGGCCTGGCCGATCACCGCGTGTTGCAATTGTTCGGTGGCATCGAGATTGGCGAGCAGCGCTTCTTCGGCGGCCACCGCACCTTCGGCCTTGGCCAGGTTGGCGCGGTAGTCGCGGGAGTCGAGACGAATCAGCACATCGCCGGCCTTGACCTTCTGGTTGTCGGTGACCAGCACCTCTTCGATGTAACCCGCTACCTTCGGCCCGATCACCGTCACGTCACCGCCGATGTAAGCATCGTCGGTTTCTTCGATGAAACGGCCAACGGTCCACCAATGAGTCGCATACAGCCCGGCGAACACCAGGGCAGCGATAACCGCAGCCAGCAAGATCAACCGTTTGAGCAGGGGAGGCTTGGGTGTGCTCACCGGGACAGCAAGGTCGGGTTCAAGGGTGGGCATGCTGGTCATAGCGATTACCTGTGGGATGTGGGGCTTTATTATGTATGTAATATGACGTAGGTAATATTTTGTGGCAATTGATTTTTGGTGCCGGTCGTCAGTTGCTAGCGGAGGAGGGCGAGCTGTGGACGCTCGAGAATCCAGCATGGAAATGACACAAACGGAAATCGGAGACGGTCATTTCGGAAACTTCCCACATCCAGCATTTGAGCTTCCCGGTAGGGTCAATGGCCCCGGCAATGTGCCGAGCCTCCCAAGGAAGAACGCACCATGACCAGAAAGGCCGTTATCGTTTTCAGCGGCGGACAAGATTCAACCACCTGCTTGATCCACGCATTGCCGCTGTACGATGAAATTCATTGCATTACGTTTGATTATGGCCAGCGCCATCGTGCAGAAATCGAAGTGGCGCAACAGCTTTCAAAGCAGCTTGGCGTGAAGGTGCACAAAGTATTGGACACTTCATTGCTAAACGAACTGGCTATCAGCAGCTTGACGCGCGATCACATTCCCATTGCAAGGAGTACAGGGGAGGGCGTGCCTGATACGTTCGTGCCGGGCAGGAATATTCTGTTTTTAACGTTGGCTTCTATTTACGCCTATCAAGTGGGTGCCGAAGCTGTCATCGCGGGTGTTTGTGAAACGGATTTCTCTGGCTATCCGGATTGTCGAGATGAGTTTGTGAAGGCTATGAATAAAGCTATTGAGTTGGGAATGGATTATAAATTGCGAGTTGAGACGCCGCTTATGTGGCTGAATAAAGCTGAGACCTGGGCTTTGGCTGATTATCATGAGAAGTTGGATCTGGTTCGTTGCCATACATTGACTTGCTATAACGGAATAATGGGGAGTGGGTGCGGCGACTGTGATGCGTGTGCTCTTCGTGCGAAAGGGTTGAGTGAGTTTTTGGAGAGTAGAACTGAGCATGTTCAAAGCCTAAAAACTAAATTAGAGCTATAGGAGGTAATGTGCAGGAGGGGAGTAGTGATTAGCAGCTAATTAATACTCCCCTAAACCTTATGCGGTTTTAGCTTCAGATGCGTATTTTTTAAATAATGATCTTGCCCCGTAGGCTGGCAGAATATTAAAAACAGCAAAACACATTTTTATAGCAATCTGTACATAGACCAGATGTAGTATTTCGCTGTTTTGCATGGTTCCATAAAACGCAATAAAGCAAAAAATGAAACTGTCGATTATCACTGCGAAGAATGTGCTGAAAAATACTCGTAGAAAAAGAAGCCTAGAGTTTGTAAGTTTTTTTATTTTGCATAGCAAATAAGAATTTACGTGCTCGGAAAAAAGAAAAGAAATGGAAGACGCCACTGATACGGATGAAACATGGCTGATGAGCTCACCATAGGAACTATCAAACTTCCAGCTAGGTAGTCCTGGAAGATAGCTAGTGGCATTTAACAGAACAAAAACAAACGCATTGCTTAAGAAGGCAAACAAAATAGCTTTTCTTGCCAGCCTGAATCCATAAAACTCGTTCAATAAGTCGACTATTAGAAATGTTAGTGGATACAGGAATACGCCAGGCGTGACAATAACGTCGAATTGTTCTAGGTAAAACAGTTTTGCCGTCGCAAAGTTTGTAAAGATGTACAGTGTAAAAAGTATCAGATTCAGAGCAACAAAAATAATCCACGCTCCTTCGTGACGATCATTTATTTCGTATGCGGTCAGTGCTGTCCCACGAGAATAGTATTTCCGATACACATTTTTAATTTCTCCTTTGTTTAAATTGTCCAGTATCTCGCTTTTTAACAGTGCGCTTAGCGTTATTTTGATAACTTTTCCAGTAGAGAGAATCATAATTATTGCTAGGTTTTTATCGTTTTCAAATCCTAATAATTTGTATTTGCTGTTCTCGATCTCATCCTTGTTAATCATTAAACCTTTCCTCAACGATTTCCCCTACTACACAGAAAACATCAGAGGCAAGAGCGCAATCATTGGCTATAAATAATTTTCTTGTGGTCTTGTTATATATTAATTTTTCTCTATCGCCATTCAAAAGTCCTTTGTTTATTATCAGCAGATCTCCAGGTTCATTGGCTCCACTGATTTCGCTCTCAAGAAGAACTCCGATTAAATTACACGCTGCGCCGAAATAGTACGTCAAAGGGTGAAGTGTCGCTAGCTCACCGATTCTTTTGTCCAGGTTCTGAATAAGCAAGCTTTCTTTTATTATGGGGACTGCTGCTGGGTTCATGTTTCCGTGAAGGGAAATACTACTTTCTATTATCTCTTTCTTCTCAAAATCAATGCTTTCTATTTCTTTGTAGGATACTCCGAAAAAATCAGAGATCTTGCGAATTGTGGTCTGTTGAACGTTTACAACCTTGCCCTCCAATATGTTATATATCGTGGTTCTGGTTAAGCCTATGGAGTTGCACAGTGATAGTTGTGTTTCTCCGCGGCTTTTTATCAAATACTTAATATTATTTTTCAAGTTTTCTGTTTTTTCTTTTCTGTGCATTGAAAAATCACCGTTTGTATATTGCTAGAGAAAACCTCCCAGGTACAGCTGAGTAACGATGGTGGTGTTGTTTCAGAGAGCCCTTCATCCTGAGTGCCTGAATTATGTGCAAAATAATGTCGCAAGCACGTGGGCAAACGTTAAATAATGTTTCATGACGGGGTGCGCGGGGAAATCAAGGAATTTTCTTACAGAAATCAGGAAGTAATAATGATTTTGTGTGTGGCACGGTTTTAAACGGCAGAACCGTCTATTTTTTTTTGCGGTCATCGACTTCAATAGGGATGTATGAATATTAACCACTTATAAACATTCTTTTGCACAGATGTTCAATTGTTTGATTAACAAGGTTAAATTTATTATTAATGTATTTACCTCTCAAATAACATGCGTACAGTAAGCAGCCTTGTCCCGGCTGGCAGTGTGGGACTTGCATTTTTAACTTTGCAAGGAGCTCTGTTATGAAAAAATTCGCCACCAAATCCGCAGAATCACCAAACGTTTCTCCCAACGACACCATCGATTCATCCCGTCCCGCCAAAGTCGCCGAACAACTCGTCAGCGTGCCCCTGCGCACTCACACACGTCCTGCATCTGCCAGCTATTTCTTCGCCGTCGTTCCGGATGTCGACACGGAAGCTCTGCTCTGTCACGCCTCTGAAACCCTTGCCTCCCTCAGTGTCATGGCCACCGATCTTGCCCGTGAGCTGGAAGGCCCTCGTCGCCATGTCATTGTGGGTATTCAGCAACTGTCCGCGCTGGGGAATTGCTGGTCAATCGAGCGCTGGACAACCTGGAGCCGCCCCGGGGATCGTCTGAAGGTCGTGCAACTGCCAGTGCTGAATAATCGTGTGCCTTTTCCCAATGGAGGTTTTTTGTCATGGATCGATACATGCCCGTTACCGGCGTCGACTGCAACGTCCCATCATTGCTGATCGACACTGAAGCACCCCTGGATGTGTTGCATGAAACGGCGGCCTACCGCATTCGTACCGCAACGCAACTGCTGGAGAGCTTTGCGTTTGGCGAGGGTGTCCACAGTGAGCTGGCGCGGGTGTTGGTGACTTCATTGCGCGATGGCTGTGATTTGCTGGATGTCGTTGGACGACGGTTGCAGGGGCAGGTTTCCGTGCAGGAGAACAGGTAGTGCCGATCAATTAAGCCGTAATCCGATCCGTAGCAGCAGGCTTTGCCAGCTGCTACGGTCGGTGCCGTTCCTTGACTGAGCGGCTCCGACGGCCGGTTCCTGCGGCGGGTTAATCCCGTTGCTTCCGGTTAATAGGAAGCATTACTATTCACGCCCCGTCTTCACAGCACATCGCAATGACCCCCAAGCTGCCCCGCAGACACGGCTTTTTCGAGCATTACGAAGAGTTGGTCGGGACCTGGACCCGTCGCCTGAGAAATCGTCAGCAGGCCGAGGACCTGGCCCACGACACCTTCGTGAGGGTGCTTGAGTCCGATTCGGCGGCGGTCGCACAACCTCGGGCGTATTTGCACCAGACCGCGCGCAACATCGCCGTGGATGGTTATCGGCGGGAGGATCGGCGGAGCGCCATGGAGTCGGAGGCGATCGATCACAGTGTGTCGTCGTCCGGCGACCCGGAGCATTTCATGCAGGCGATCCAGTTGGCTGACTCCATCGAACGGGCGCTCACCGAGTTGCCGGTCAACTGCCGCAAAGTGTTTGTCTGGCAGAAGATCGAAGGCCTGACCCAGGCCGAAATCGCCGAACGCCTGGGGCTGTCCAAGAACATGGTGGAAAAGTATATGATCCGCACGCTGCGGCATCTGCGCGACCGCCTTGACGGATTGCAGCCATGATCGGCGGTGCCTTTTCATCCCCAGCCAAACAGGAACTTCCATGATGGATACTCGTGATTGTGCGTGCGGGCAAACAGCGGTTCGCGACGATGCGGCGCGGTGGTTTGTGCGTTTGCAGGAACCTGCGATCAGTGTCGAAGAGTCTCGGCATTTCGAAGCCTGGCTGGACGAACACCCTCAGCATCGCGATGAATTCCAGTTGCTCCAGGGCTTGTGGTCGGCAGCGGATTTGCTGCCGGCGGCGCGTCTGCAAGCCTTGTGTGAAACCCCGCCGGTGCGCAGCAAGCGTCGTCCGCTGGTGCGTTATGCGGTGGCGGCCAGCGTGTTGGCCGTCGCGCTCGGCCTGGGGTTGTTCAGCGGTTTGAATCACCCGGCGATCTACACCGCCGAATTTTCCACGGCCCTCGGCGAGCGACGTCATGTGGCGTTGCCGGACGGTTCGGTGATCGACTTGAACAGCCGCAGCCGCGTTGAGGTGCGCTATGAAAACGACCGCCGCCGCATCGAGCTGACGCAGGGCGAAGCGATGTTCAGCGTCGAGCACGACACTCGCCGGCCCTTCGTGGTCGAGGCGGGCAGCGGCAAGGTCACGGTCACCGGCACCCGTTTTGATGTGCGCCGCGACACTGACCAAACCCGGGTCGTGGTGGAGCAGGGCACCGTCAAGGTTCAGGGGCACGCTGCGGCGGACAGCGATTTCATCAGCCTCACGGCCGGTCTTGGCACGCACATCGATGCCCAAGGCAAAGTGGCCGCTGCCTACGCGGTCAATCCTGCCGAGCTGACCGCCTGGCGCAGCGGCAAACTGGTGTTCAGCAACGCCAGGCTCAGCGACGTCGCCGAGGAAGTTTCGCGCTATCGAGAGAAGCCGCTCACCGTCGGCAACGACAAAGTGGGCAATCTGCGTCTGACCAGCGTGTTCAAATCCGACAACACCGACGCACTGCTCAAGGCCTTGCCGAGCATTCTGCCGGTGGCCGTGCGTACCCTCGATGACGGCAGTCAGGAAATAATTTCAAAATAAATTCAGGTTTTTTTTGAGTTGATCGTCTTCCTGTCCAACTGCAACTGGTTTGCATTAACAGGCGCACACTCTTGCGATCCACAGGACTACGTTCGACGTGAAAAAATCCACCGCTAAAAACAATAAATCACCTTGGTTACGCCTCGCTCTCGCCCTGGCTGTCACTGCGGCACTGCCCCAGGCTTTTGCCGCCGACGCGATCCGCATCCCGGCGCAACCTCTGGGTCAGGCCCTGAGTGAACTGGGTCAGCAAACTTCGCTGCAGGTGTTCTTCAGCCCTGAGCTGGTCGCCGGCAAACAGGCCCCGGCGGTGGACGGCAACCTTTCGCCAGAAGACGCGCTGCGTCAACTGCTGCACGGCAGCGGTCTGCAATACCAGATCGATGAAGGTTCGGTCACCTTGATGCCGGCGCCGACCTCCGCTGGCAACGGCCCTTTGGAGCTGGGCGTGACCGACATCAAGGTGGTCGGCAACTGGCTCGGTGACGCCGATGCCGCTGTGGTGCAGAACCACCCCGGCGCGCGTACGGTGATTCGCCGCGAGGCGATGGTCGAGCAGGGCGCGATGAACGTCGGCGACGTGCTGAAGCGCGTGCCCGGTGTGCAAGTGCAGGACGCCAACGGCACCGGCGGCAGCGACATCTCCCTGAACGTCGGCGTGCGTGGCCTGACTTCACGCCTGTCGCCACGTTCCACCGTGTTGATTGACGGCGTGCCGGCAGCGTTCGCCCCGTACGGCCAGCCGCAGTTGTCCATGGCGCCAATTTCCTCCGGCAACCTCGACAGCATCGACGTGGTTCGTGGCGCCGGGTCCGTGCGTTACGGGCCGCAGAACGTCGGTGGCGTGATCAACTTCGTCACTCGCGCGATTCCGGAGAAAGCCACTGGTGAAATCGGCTCGACCCTGGAAACTTCCCAGCACGGTGGCTGGAAGCACATCGACACGGCGTTTCTCGGCGGCACCGCGGACAACGGCATCGGCATGGCGCTGCTGTACTCGGGCGTGAACGGCAACGGTTACCGTGAACGCAACAACGGCAACGACATCGACGACGTGATCCTCAAGACCCACTGGGCACCCACCGATGTCGACGATTTCAGCCTCAACTTTCACTACTACGACGCCAGCGCCGACATGCCCGGCGGCCTGACCCAGGCGCAGTACGACGCCGATCCGTACCAGTCCGACCGCAACAACGACAACTTCAGCGGCCGCCGCAAGGACGTCTCGTTCAAGTGGGTACGGCAGATCGACGACCGCACCCAGGCCGAAGTGCTGACTTACTATTCCGACAGCTTCCGTGGCAGCAACATCGCCGCTCGCGATCAGAAAACCCTCGGCTCGTTCCCGCGTACTTACTACACCTTCGGGATTGAACCGCGGGTGTCCCGTGTGTTCGATGTCGGCCCGACCACCCAGGAAGTCAGTGTCGGTTATCGCTACCTCAAGGAAGGCATGCACGAAGAGGCGAGCCGCCTGGCGCTGGTCAACAACGAGCCGGTCGCGACCAGGAGCTCGGACGGCCATGTGTATCAGGACCGCACCGGCGGCACTGAAGCCAACTCGGTGTACGTCGATAACAAAATCGACGTCGGCAACTGGACCATCACCCCCGGCATCCGCTTTGAACACATCAGCACCGACTGGCACGACCGCCCGGTGCTCGACACCGCCGGCAGACCTGTGCCGGAAAAGAACCGCAGCATCGAAAGCAACGAGCCGCTGCCGGCCCTGAGCGTGATGTATCACGTGTCGGAAGAGTGGAAGCTGTTTGCCAACTACGAAACCTCGTTCGGCAGCCTGCAGTATTTCCAGCTCGGCCAGGGTGGCTCGGGTGACGAACCCGCCAATGGCCTGGAACCGGAAAAGGCCAAGACCTACGAGGTCGGCACGCGCTACAACAATGATGTGTGGGGCGGGGAAGTGACGCTGTTCTACATCGACTTCGATAAAGAGCTGCAATACATCAGCAACGATGCGGGCTGGACCAACCTCGGCGCGACCACGCACCAGGGGCTTGAAGCCTCGGTGCACTACGACATGACGGCGCTGGACCCACGGCTCGATGGACTGACCGCCAATGCCGGCTTCACCTACACGCGCGCCGTTTATGAAGGCGAGATCCCGGGCTTCAAGGGCCGTGACCTGCCGTTCTACTCGCGTCAGGTGGCGACGGCCGGCCTGCGTTACGACATCAACCGCTGGACCTACAACCTCGATGCCTTTGCCCAGTCCAAGCAGCGTTCGCCGGGCGTGGCGGTGAACGCTGATGGCAGTTTCAGCGGCAACTACATCACCGAAGGCACTGCGGACGGCCAGTACGGCGACATTCCGGGTTACGTCACCTGGAACGTACGCGGCGGTTATGACTTCGGCGCGACGCTTTCGAACCTGAAAGTCGGTGCCGGGGTGAAGAACATTTTCGACAAGCAGTACTTCACCCGTTCCAGCGACAACAACTCGGGGATGTACGTTGGCGCTCCGCGCACGTTCTTTGTGCAGGCTAGCGTCGGGTTCTGATAGACCCGGCTGCCCACACTTGATCCATGCCGAACACAAGTTTTGTGTTCATTGAAGATCCCCTGTGGGAGCGGGCTTGCTCGCGAAGGCGGCCGTCCAGTTGATAAAGACGTCGCCTGACACACCGCTTTCGCGAGCAAGCCCGCTCCCACATTTGATCCATGCCGTACACAAATTTTGTGTTCACAGAAGATCCCTGTGGGAGTGAGCCTGCTCGCGATGCTTTTAGACTTTCAACACCTTTCCGCCAATAGCCACCGCCACCAGCAACACCGCCATCAACCCGAAGGCAAAACTCAAACTGCTGCCATGGGCGATAAACCCGATCAACGCAGGCCCCGCAAGAATCCCCGCATAACCCAGTGTGGTAATGGCCGGTACGGCGACGCTTTGGGGCATCACCGTCTGTTTGCCCACGGCGGTGTACAGCACCGGCACAATGTTCGAACAACCCGCCCCCAACATTGCATAACCCACCAGCGCCGCTTCCCAGCTCGGGGCGAAGGTCGCTACAAACAGACCCGCTGCGGCCGTCAACCCACCGAACACAATCACCCGCGTGGCGCCGAGGCGACGCACGATCGAATCACCGGTCAACCGTCCGACGGTCATGGTCAGCGCAAACGCCGCGTAACCCAGTCCCGCATAAGCGGTGTCGATCCCGCGTTCCTGCGCCAGGAACACTGCGCTCCAGTCGAGCGCCGCGCCTTCGGCGAGGAACACGATGAAACACATCCCGCCGATGAACAGCACGATGCCATGGGGAACGGCAAACGCCGGCCCCGAACTTTCGCTGCCGTAAGGCAAGAGGTGCGGCGCGGCCTTGGCCAAGGCGATCAGCAGCATCACGATCACTACCAGCGTTGCTCCCAGCGGTGAAACCCCGAAGCCGAGCAGGGCGCTGACGCCCGCCGCACCGACAATCCCGCCGAGGCTGAACAGCCCATGGAAGCCCGACATCATGGTCTTGCCGCTGGCCCGCTCGACGATCACCGCTTGCAGGTTCACCGTCGAATCCACCGTGCCAAGGCCCGCGCCGAACATGAACAACGCAGCAATCAACGCTGGAATCGACGTCACCGTCGCCAGCAGCGGCAGGGCCGCGCAGATCAGCAATACCCCGGCGCTCACCACCCGTCGACAACCGAAACGCGTGGCCAAAAGCCCCGCCAACGGCATCGCCAGAATCGACCCCACCCCCAGGCACAACAGCAGCAAACCGAGCGTCCCTTCATCCAGCCCGGCCCGAGCCTTGGCATAAGGCACCAGCGGTGCCCACGCAGCGATGCCGAAACCGGCGATGAAAAAGGCGATGCGCGTGGACATCTGCTCCAGGCGTCCGGGAACAAATGCGGTTTGGGTGTTGAGGTTGGTCATATCAATCCTTGGCAAAAGCGTCGCGTACCCAAGGGACAGTGATCGACCTGTAAGGGTTCGATATCCAGTCCGCGGGATTGGCAGTCAGGCAGGGCGCCATCGTTGCACAGCGTGACCCTCTGCCGCGAGCGCAAGTGCCGTCAATGTCCGGTTGGAGGCGATATGGACCATCCCCCTCAGGCTTTATTCGATGAAGGGAAAGATTGACGGTTGAAATAGCGTTGATGCATTTTTCAGGCACTTTCTGGCTGACTTCAGGACCGAACCATGACGCCGTTCTACGATGCTCGAGGCAATATCTATGCGGTTGTGGCGCCCGACGCCGTGCGCCGGGCAGGTATGGATTTACCCGCGCAGGCCAGTCGCGCTGCGCAAACCCGCGCGGCATGGGCGGTTTCGGCTATCGAGGCTTTTTGTGGCTGGGCACCCGGTACACAACCGCCGGGTAGCAAGGATCATCGTTGCGATGGCTTGCTGATCGGGCCGTTTCAAGACTTGCCACCGTTTGACCTGCTGATCGTCAACACCGACGGCACCCTGGCCGAGCGCAGTGGCAACGGGCTGACGATTTTCTCTCAGGCCCTGAGTGAGCAAGGGCGGCTGCCGGGGGATGAGGTTTGTTTGCTCAGGGTTCATCACGACAAGGCTGATGCGGTTTCGCCAGTGGGTACTTCGGTGAAACCGGCCGAGGTCGAGGGTGTGAAAGGGTTCTGGCTGGATTTGGGCAAACCCTCGTTCGGGCCTGACGCGGTGGGGGCAAAAGGGGTTGATGACGTGCTGTTGAACGATCGCGATGTCAGCCATGTGCAGGCGTTGTCGGCGCTTGATTTCTCCTGGTCGCGCAGCCAGTTCGTGCGTATCGGCAATCCGCATTGCGTGACGCTTTTAGAGAGCGCCGATGCATTACCGAGCAATGAGCAAATGCGCGAACCGGAGTTGTCCGAAGAGCTGACGCGTATCGCTTACGCCATGCCGGCCGGGGCAGGGGAGCCGTGTGCTGCTGGCGTCAACCTGCAATGGGCGATGCTTGAATCTGAAGGATGAGTCGTCGCGCGGGTATTCGAGCGCGGAGAGGGGCCGACAGCGTCGTCGGGTACCAGCGCCAGTGCGGTGGCTTGCGCGGCGTGGCGGGTGGGGTGGGTCAGTGCCGGGGAGGTGAAGGTGGTCATGCCTGGCGGTACGGCGCCGATTCTTCTGGAGGAAGAGCAGGGTGAGTTGAGTCGGGTCAGGTTGTTCGGCACGGCGCGGTTGATGGATTGAATTCAAGATTGCCTTCGCGAGCAGGCTCGCTCCCACAGGGGATTTGTGAACGACACAGATCAAATGTGGGAGCGAGCCTGCTCGCGATGAGGCAAGCCCAGCCAACGCAAATCTCAGCCCTGATCGCCGAAGAACTCGACCACCGGCATCTGCCGCTTCATCAACACCTTGCCATCGCGCACCGAATACAGCGGCAGGCCCTGGCTGCGGATCACTTCGTAATCGCTGTCCGCCGATAGAATCAGCAAATTCGCTGGCCGCCCGCGTTCCAGTCCATAACGCTCACCCAGGTTCATGGCTTTGGCACTGTTGTCGGTGACCAGGTCCAGCGCGCTTTGCAGGTTGCGGTAACCGAGCATGTGGCAGATGTGCAGGCCGGCTTCGAGCACCCGCAAGATATTGCCGTTGCCCAGCGGATACCACGGATCGACGATCGAATCCTGGCCGAAACACACGTTCATGCCCGCTTCCAGCAACTCATTCACTCGGGTCACGCCACGGCGTTTCGGGAAGTTGTCGAAGCGCCCTTGCAGGTGAATGCTTTCGGTGGGGCAGGAGACAAAACTGATCCCTGAATGCCCGAGCAGGCGAAACAGTTTGGCGCAGTAAGCGTTGTCGTAAGAGCCCATGGCCGTGGTGTGGCTGGCGGTGACCCGCGAGCCCATGTCGCGGCTGCGGGCTTCTTCAGCCAGCACCTCAAGAAAGCGCGAGTGTGGGTCGTCGGTTTCATCGCAATGCACGTCCACCAGGCAACCGGTGCGCTCAGCCAGGTCCATCAGGAATTTCACTGAGCTCACGCCTTGATCGCGGGTGTACTCGAAATGTGGAATGCCGCCGACCACATCGGCGCCCATGCGGATCGCTTCTTCCATCAGGTCCCGACCGTTGCGGTATGACTCGATGCCTTCCTGCGGGAACGCAACGATCTGCATGTCGATCAGGTGACGGCTTTCCTCGCGCACTTCGAGCATCGCCTTGAGCGCGGTGAGCTGCGGGTCGGTGACGTCGACGTGGGTGCGCACGTGCTGGATGCCGTGGGCAGCGAGGGTCTGGATGGTTTTCTTCGCGCGGGTTTTGGTGTCCTCTTCGGTGATGGTCACCTTGCGCTCGCCCCAGCACTCGATGCCTTCGAACAGCGTGCCGCTCATGTTCCAGCGCGGTTCGCCGGCGGTGAGCGTGGCGTCGAGGTGGATGTGTGGCTCGACGAAGGGTGGCACCACCAGGTTGCCGCCGGCGTCCAGATCATCGGGCCCCAGGGTCGGGGCTTCGGTCTGTCGGGCGATGTTGCTGATCAGGCCGTTTTCCAGGTGCAACTCATGCAGGCCATCTTGGTTGCGCAGGCGGGCGTTGATGATGTGCATCAGGTGAATCCTTTTATAGATCTTGTAATGGTGCGTCGGCAGTACGGGCACCCAGCACGCCGGTCAGTACTACATACGTTAACGCGGCAGCGGCAATCCCTACCAGCGGCGCGACCCACGGTGAACTGAACGCAGCCACGGTGCCGACTGCGTAAGCGGCCAAGCCAGACCAGTTGAACGCCGGCAACCGGGCGTCGGCCAGACGTGGATAGTGACCACGATAGCGGTAGAAGAAGTCCGCCATGATCACGCCGCCAATCGGCGGAATCACGGTACCCAGCAAAATCAGGTAGGGCACCAGCAGGTCGTACATGCCCAGCAATGCCAGCAATGTGCCGATCACCGCGCCCGCCAGGGTCACGGTTTTGCGACGGCCGGTGCGCAGCAGGTTGCAACCGGCGACGGCGAAGTTGTAGATGGTGTTGTCCTGGGTGCTCCAGATATTGAGCAGCAACATCGCCATCGCTGCCATGGCGAAGCCTTGCAACAGCAACACTTCGACCACGTCCGGTTGCTGGTAGACGATGGCGCCATAAGCACCGATCAATACCATCAGGCCGTTGCCGATGAAAAAGCCGATCAGGCTCGCCAGCACCGCGACGCGTGCCGAACGGGAGAAGCGCGTCCAGTTAGTCGCCTGGGTTGCACCGCTGACGAAGGTGCCGAACACCAGGGTAATCGCGGTCGACCAATCCAGTGTTCCCGTCGGGACTACTGCGAGCAAACCGTCGAGCCCGCCGACCTTCACCGTGGCCACCCACATCGACAGCATCAGCAGCAACATCATTGCCGGTACGGCGATGTACGACAGAATCTCCAGCCCGCGATAACCGACATACGCGGTCGCGCAAAACAGCAGGCCGAACAGCACCATCAGCCCCAGAACGGTGCCCTCGCTCAATTCGAAATACTTGCCCAGCACCACGGCGGCAGTGGCGGTGCCCCAGGCGTACCAGCCGATCTGGGTAAAGCCGAGGATCAGATCGCTGAGCTTGCTGCCCACTTCACCGAAGCAAAAACGTCCCATCAGCACCGAATTCAGACCGCTCTTGAAGGCGATGTAACCCAGGCTGGCGGCGTAAATCCCCAGCAGCAGGTTGCCGACGACGATCACCGCCATCATCTCGCCGAAGCTGAACGCCACACCCAGCTTGCCGCCGGCAAACATGGTCGCGGTAAAAAAGGTGAAACCCAGCAGGACCATGGCCGTTGATGCCAGGCCTTTGCGGGCATGCATCGGGACTTCGCTGAGGGGGTAGTCGTTGCCGGGATCGTTCTGCGTCATGGGGCGTTCCTTGCTGAATGAGTGACGCGGGGGTGTGTTGCAGTGGTCGTGCCAAGCGTGGGGTGGTGCAGTTATTTATAGCCGAGCGGGGGGATTTGGCGCGGGGAGGCACAAAAGCGGTGCACCTGAAGGAACAAAGAACCCATGTGGGAGCGGGCTCGCTCGCGAAGGCGGAGTGTCAGTAGACACTTGTATTGACTGACACTCCGCCTTCGCGAGCAAGCCCGCTTTGATCGTTCCCACGCTCTGCGTGGGAATGCCTCAATGGACGCTCCGCGTCCGCTTCGGCAGGGACGCGGAGCGTCCCGGGCTGCATTCCCACGCAGAGCGTGGGAACGATCATCATCAATCAGCCGAAGGGAGGAACCGAAGGAGCGCTGCGACGATCGCTTCCGGCGCATCTTCCTGAACCAGATGCCCGGCATTCGCAATCGCCTGAAACCGCGACCCGGGGATCATCTGATGCAACGCCTGCCCACGCTCGATGGGAATCCACTGATCGTCTTCCCCCCACAGAATCTGTACCGGACAACGAATCGTCGGGTACAGCCCTTCGGCCTCACGGGTATAGCGCTCGTCCATCTGCGCGATCTGCCGATAGAACGCCGCTTGTCCCGGATCGCCGAGCCACGGCTGCACGTAAGGCGCGAGTTCATGATCAGGAATCTCGCGCTTGATCGCCCCGCGTATATAGGCCGGCACGATCACCCGCTGAATGTAATCGGGCAGGCCACTGAACGCCGCCTCATGCTGGCGCACATGCTGCACAAACGGCGAACCCCAGGGCGTCAGCGCCACGGGATCAATCAGCGTCAGGCTGCGGTAATCCTTGCCGTTCAGCAGGTGAGCACGCAGAGCGGTGGCGCCGCCGAAGTCGTGAGCGACCACGTCTGGCCGTTCCAGGCCCCAGTGATCGAGCAAATGAGCCAGCAGGTCGTTCTGCACGCCCAGCGACACATCGCCCTCGATTTTCTCCGATAGCCCATAACCCAGCAGGTCAAAGTAATGCACCCGATGGGTGGTGATGAAGTGCGGCGCAATCCGGTGCCACACGTAAGAAGAAAAAGGCGTGCCATGCACGAACACCAACGGAGGACCGTCGCCCCTTACGGCGTAACGAACGGAGCGCCCATTGAAGCGATAGGTCTGAGGCAGCGGCCAGTCAGTCATTGGGGGTGTCCTCTTGGCGTGGGGAAGCCAAAAAGCATAGGCATAAAAAAACAGCCGATGAAGGCTGTTTTTATATTCACTGACGAAACGCAGTTCACTGTGGGAGTGAGCCGCCCGGAGCCGGTTCGCTCCCACAGGGATTTTGTTGTCTTTTAAATCAGCTTACTCGCCGTGATAGATGCAGCCGCTGGTGCACGTCTCGTGGATACGGATCGCGCTGAGTTCCGGCAGCAGTGGCTTCAATTCCTTCCAGATGAACTTGGCCAGCACTTCACTGGTCGGGTTTTCCAGGCCAGGAATGTCATTCAGGTAGTTGTGGTCCAGGCGCTCATAGAGCGGCTTGAAGATTGCCTTGATTTCCGAGAAATCACGGATCCAGCCCGTGTGCGGATCGAGGTCGCCGCTCAGGTGGATCGCCACTTTGAACGAGTGACCGTGCAGGCGGCCGCACTTGTGGCCTTCCGGCACGTGGGGCAGGCGGTGGGCGGATTCGAAGGTAAATTCCTTGAAGATTTCCAAAGTGATTTCAGCTCTGTCAGGTGGCGATCGCCGTGGCGATGTGGGCAGGCGGCGAGTTTAACAGTTTGCGTTTGGCGTTGCGGGAAAACACTGACTAAAGGGTCAGCAAGCGTTCCCCAAGACGACCGCTGGCAGCCAGTTCGAGGAACTCATCGCCCATGCGACGGCTTTCATCCATCGTCGTGCGCCAGTATTTCTGCCGGCTCGGGGCATCGCCCATGAAGCGTTTGAAGTCGTTGCGGTCCGGGAGTTTGCCGTAGGGCAGGCGCGCCAGGTAATCCTTCGACGGCGCCAGCAACAAGACATCCTGCAAGCGCGCAGGACACGCGCGGCGCCACGGCAGGGTCTTGTCGAACCAGCCGGGAATCACCCGGTCGGTGAAATGCGGATAGAGCACGATGTCGTTGCCGCTGTAGGGCAGGTCGAGGTGATAGTCCAGCAGACCGCCATCGCGAAACGTCCCGGCACCGGCACCCGGTAAATCACGTACGCCTTCCATTACCATCGGGATCGAGCCCGACGCGAGCAAGGCCTGGCGCAGGTTGCCGGCCTCCAGCGCAACGAAGCGCGAGGGGAAGTCGTTGAGCGCATTGACCGGCGGTGCCAGGCGCGGATCGTGAATGATCAACCGCTCAAAATGCCGCGACAGGCGCGCCCGGCCGCGCAGGTTGTCGGCGATCACCGATGACAGGCCCAACCCCAGTCGGCCGCGATGATCGTCGGCCAGCAGGCCGTGGCTTTTGACCACCATGATGTTCAGGCGGTAATGGGCGTTGTCCAGAATCGACGCATCGCGGCCGTCGAGCAGCTCATCGAGCATGCGCCGGGAGCTCTGGCTGATCTGCGCCATGGTCACGCCCTTGGCGAAGTTCTGCTCGGTGTAGAGGTGACCGAGGCGGCGGATACCTTCGGCGGCATCCGGCAGACACGCGCTGGCGAAGCGCCAGGAACCCACCGACGCACCGATCAACGAGCGCTCCCGCGGTGCCGCCGGCAGCCATTCGCCGAACAACGCCAGGTCCAGGCCTTGAATCCCCAACGCCTTGGGACCACCGGCGGCACCCGGCAGTGTGCCGACATCGGCGGCGCTCAGACCGCTTTCACGAATGCGCGCCAAGGCGCGAGGACCGGCCTTGAGGGTCAGGGAAGGGAACTTGATGTGGATGGCGGTCATACCGGTCTCGAATGCAGGCAAGCGGTGCGGATTATGTGGGAGCGGGCTTGCTCGCGAAAGCGGTGTATCAGTCGATATTTAATGTTGAATGACACACCGCTTTCGCGAGCCCGCTCCCACAGGGTTTTGTGTATGCCGGTGATGTCGCGTTGTCATCACCAATGATGGCAATTCAGTTTCAATTAAGTTCGCCCCGTTAAGGTGCACTCCGTAGGCAACACATAAAAAAACTCGGAGACACCCCATGAAAACCCTGACTGCCCTGTTCACCGCGTCCATCATCGGTATGACCGCCAGCATCGCCCACGCTCGCGACCTCGGTCCCGACGAAGCCCTGAGACTGCGCGACGCTGGTACCATTGTGTCTTTCGAGAAGCTCAACGCTACCGCCCTGACCAAACACCCGGGTGCCACCATCACCGAAACCGAGCTGGAAGAAGAGTACGGCAAGTACATCTATCAGGTCGAAATGCGTGACCCTCAGGGTATCGAGTGGGATCTGGAATTGGACGCCGTCAGCGGGCAGGTTCTCAAGGATCATCAGGATACGTAATGAACGTAAATCTATGCGCCAGAGGTCGAATGGCCCTGGTGCTTCTGGCTTTTTGCTCGGTGGTCATGGCTCGCGACCTGGATCAGGACGAGGCCCTGCGCCTGCGCCAACAGGGCGTGATCCTGCCGCTGGAGCAGCTGTTGCAGCAAGCGCTGGACCGCTATCCCGGGGCCAAATTGCTGGAAGCCGAGCTTGAAGAGAAACACGACGTCTACATTTATGAAGTCGAATTGCTGACCAGCGAAGGTGTGGTCCGCGAACTGGACCTCGACGCCATTACCGGCCAGTTACTGAAAGACAAGGAAGATTGATCGATGCGTTTGCTCCTGGTGGAAGACCATGTGCCGCTGGCCGACGAACTGATGGCCGGCCTCAACCGGCAGGGTTACGCCGTGGACTGGCTGGCCGACGGTCGCGACGCGGTGTATCAGGGCAGCAGCGAGCCCTATGACCTGATCATCCTCGACCTCGGCCTGCCGGGTTTGCCAGGGCTCGACGTGCTGACGCAATGGCGGGCCGCTGGCCTGTCGACGCCCGTGCTGATCCTCACCGCCCGTGATTCCTGGGCCGAACGGATCGAAGGCCTCAAGGCCGGCGCCGACGATTACCTGACCAAACCCTTCCACCCCGAAGAACTGCACTTGCGCGTCCAGGCGCTGTTGCGCCGTTCCCATGGCCATGCCAACCAGCCGACGCTCAAAGCCGCCGGGCTGCACCTGGACGAAGGCCGCCAATGCGTGACCCGCGACGGCGCCGACATCCAGCTGACCGCCGCTGAATTTCGCCTGCTGCGTTATTTCATGCTGCACCCCGAGCAGATTCTTTCCAAAAGCCACCTCGCCGAACACCTTTACGACGGTGAAACCGAGCGCGACTCCAACGTGCTCGAAGTCCACGTCAACCACCTGCGGCGCAAACTCGGGCGCAGCGTCATCGAAACCCGTCGCGGCCAGGGTTACCTGTTCGGCGGGCAAGCCCAGTGAGGTCGATCCAGCGCCGCTTGAGCCTGGGTTTGATCAGCGTGATGGTGATCGTCGGCCTGGTGCTGGCGCAGACCAGCCTGTGGCTGTTCGAAATGGGTTTGCATCGCTACCTCGAAGCCGGGCTGCGCAACGACAGCGAAAACCTGTTGGTGGCGCTGGTGCGTGGGCCGCAGGGTTTACAGCTGGACGAGCGACACCTGTCGCCGGCCTATCAGCGACCGTTTTCCGGGCATTATTTCCGCATCGATTTTGCCGACAAGCATTGGCGTTCCCGTTCGCTGTGGGATCAGGAACTGCCGCGCCTCGACCATGCCGGCCTGCACAGCAACCTGCAATTGGGGCCGGAAGGCCAGCAATTGCTGGTGCTGCGTTCAGACTATCGACGGCTCGGCCAATCGATTTCGATCAGCGTGGCCCAGGATTACACGCCAGTGCGCGAGAGTTTCCGGCGCATGCAGCAAGTCGGTCTGGGGCTTGGTTTGGCGGGGCTGCTGCTGATTCTGCTGCTGCAACGCATCACCGTGCGCCGCGCCTTGCGCCCGCTGGAAAAGGCCCGTGAGCAGATCGCCCAGTTGCAGCAGGGCCAGCGCTCGCAACTTGATGATCAGGTGCCGGTAGAGCTTGAGCCGCTGGTGGCGCAGATCAACCATTTGCTGGCGCACACCGAAGACAGTCTCAAGCGTTCGCGCAATGCGCTGGGCAACCTCGGTCACGCCTTGAAAACCCCGCTGGCGGTGTTGTTGAGCCTGGCCTCAAGCGAGAAGCTCGATGCGCAGCCAGAACTGCGCAAGGTCATTAAGGCGCAGCTGGAACAAGTCCAGCAGCGACTCAATCGCGAGCTCAATCGTGCACGGTTATCCGGCGATGCGTTGCCGGGGGCGCTGTTTGATTGCGATGCCGAATTGCCTGGGTTACTGGCGACCTTGAACATGATTCATGGCGAGCATCTGGACCTCAGCTATAGGGCGCCGAAGGGGTTGCAACTGCCTTGGGATCGCGAAGATTTGCTCGAACTGCTCGGTAACCTGCTGGACAACGCCTGCAAGTGGGCGGATGCCGAAGTTCGGTTGAGCGTGGTCGAGACGGCCGAAGGGTTTGAGTTAAGCGTGGAAGACGATGGGCCGGGGATTCCCGAAAACCAGCGCGATCAGGTGTTCGGCCGGGGTACTCGGCTTGATGAACAAACGGATGGGCATGGGTTGGGATTGGGGATTGTGCGGGACATCGTCGATACGTGGGGCGGGGTGTTGCGGCTGGAGGAGAGTGAGTGGGGCGGGTTGAAGGTTGTAATCGAATTACCTCGTCGATGATCGTTCCCACGCTCCGCGTGGGAATGCATCCCGTGACGCTCTGCGTCACATCCCAAAGCGGAACGCGGAGCGTCCCTGGCGGCATTCCCACGCGGAGCGTGGGAACGATCGGCGTCAGGTCAAACCCTGAACTGATCCATCAAGCTCTGCTGCTGATTCGCCAGGCTATTGAGTGACTGACTCACCCGCGCCGATTCATTGGCCTGTCCCGACAGCGACTCTGTCACATCCCGAATCGTCGCCACGTTGTTGTTGATCTCCTCGGCCACCGCGCTTTGCTCTTCCGCGGCGCTGGCGATCTGCAAGTTCATGTCGCTGATCACCGTCACCGCCTCACCAATCTGGCGTAGCGCCGTCACCGCCTGACCGACCTGTTCGACACTGCCCTGAGCCTGACGATGGCTGTTGTTCATCGAGCCGACCACGTCCTGAGTGCCACTCTGCAACTGCTCGATCACCAGGCGGGTTTCTTCGACGGACTCCTGGGTCCGGCGTGCCAGGTTGCGCACCTCATCGGCCACGACGGCAAAACCGCGTCCGGCTTCACCGGCACGAGCGGCCTCGATGGCGGCGTTCAGCGCCAGCAGGTTGGTCTGCTCGGCGATGGCGCGAATCACTTCCAGCACCGAACCGATCTTCTCGCTGTTGGCGGCCAGGCCTTCGACTTGCACCATCGCCGCGCTCATGTCGGCGGCGAGGTTGTCGATGCTGGTGGTGGTGCGGTCGATCACGGTCAGACCGCGACGGGTGGCCTGATCCGCGTCCCGCGCTGCCTGTGCCGCTTGCGCTGCGCTGCGCGCGACGTCTTGAGCGGTGGCGCTCATTTCGTGGGAAGCGGTCGCGACCTGATCCACCTGACGGTATTGCTGCTCCATGCCGGCGCTGGTCTGGGTGGCGATGGCGGACGACTGATCCGCCGTGTTGCGCGCGTCCTGCACCGAGCGTTTGACCTCGGCAATGATCGGTTGCAGCTTGTCGAGGAAGCGGTTGAACCAGCCGGCCAATTGGCCGAGTTCGTCCTTTTTGTCGTAGGCCAGGCGGCGGGTCAGGTCGCCTTCGCCGCTGGCAATGTCTTCGAGCATCTGCGCCACACCCAAAATCGGTTTGGTCACGCTGCGGGCCATCAGCCACACCAGCAACAGGCCAATCAATGCGGCCAGTACACCCAGGCCGAGTTCGATCAGGGTGCCGGCGGTGTTGCTTTCATCGAGTTGCTTTTTCAACGCTTCGGCGGGGCCGACCAAAACTTTCTCCGGCACCTCGAGCAACACGCCCCAGGACTTGCCACCGGGAATCGGCTGGAACGGCGACAGCACTTTGAGCTGTTGATTGCCGTGCAGGCTTTCGGTCTTGCTGCTGGCGGCGAGCATGCGGATCAGCTCGGCACCGTTGGTTTTGTCCACGGCGTCCAGGCGCTGGCTGAGTTTGCTGGCGTCCGGGCTGTAACCGGCCAGCAACCCGACCGAGCTGATGATGCTGACGTTGGTCTGGCCGTCATAGAGCTTTTTGCTCGCGCCCTGGCTGATGGCTTGCAGGCTGTTGAGGTTGATGTCCACCGACAGCGACGCGATGACCTTGCCGTTGACCATCAGCGGGAAAACGATGCTGGTCATCAGCACGTTGTGGCCGTCGATCACGTAGAAGTAAGGTTCGATCACGCAGGGCTTGAGGGTCGTGCGCGGGCAGGTGAACCAGGCGTTGGCCGGTTCCCCGCTCGGGCCGGTGGTGGTGTCGGCCATGTCGCTTTCAGGAAGCGCCATCGACGTCACCTTGCCAGGCACAGGTTGCGACCAATAGAGCGCGAAACGGCCCTTGTCGTTGCTGCCCAGCTCGGCCTGGCCGGCGAACAGATCGTCCTTGCCGTCCAGCGCGTTGGCTTCGAACACCAGCGAGAGGCCGAGCAGGTCGGGGTTGGCTTGCAGGGCCGACTTGACCTGACGCGTCAGGTCCTCACGCAGGTCAAAGGCATCGAGGAAACGCTTCTCGGCCTGGTCGCGCAGGAACAGCACCTGACGCGAAAAACCGTGGCCGTATTGATAGGCGTCCATGAACTGCTGGCGAATCCCCAACGCCTGGTTTTCACCCTGGGATTCGATCCGGGCCTGGGCTGCCTCGGTGAGCATCTCCATGCTGGAGGCTTTCACCATCTCGGAGCTGTGCTCCATGCGATACAGCGAAAGACCCACCAGCAGGGTCACGATGCCGGCCAGGCACAGCCCGGCCAGCAGGGTGATTTTCCATTGAATGGAAAGTTGTCTGAGCGACATGGAGACGTCCTTATTCGATATTTATCTGAGACTTTGCACTGTAACGGCCGCAATTCGGCTTTCTTTATGCCGCAATCCGAATAAGGCTCGCCGCTGATTTTGTGGCGAGAGTGCTTACCTGTGGCGAGGGAGCTTGCTCCCGCTCGGCTGCGAAGCAGTCGCAAAACCTGCCGATGCGTTGTGGCTGACGGAATGCAGGGGGTCGCTTCGCAACCCAACGGGAGCAAGCTCCCTCGCCACAGGTCATCATAAGGAGTGACACATCATCACCGGCCACACGCTTTGACACCGGGCCGACTCTGCGGCAAAGTGCGCGCCCTCTAATAAAACCCCCACATTCCATCCGCTGGCGGCTCTTTGCAGACTGCCGGCCGGGCTCTTCCGTTTGCCTTGAGGTAACGATGATTAATGCTGTAATTGCTGCGGTCGGCGTCATGCTGATCCTCAGTCTGTCCCGCGTGCACGTCGTAATCGCGCTGATCGTAGGTGCCCTGGTGGGTGGTTTGACCGGTGGCCTGGGCGTCGACGCCACACTCAAAGCCTTCAATAGCGGCCTCGGTGGCGGTGCGACAGTCGCGTTGTCCTACGCATTGCTTGGCGCTTTCGCAGTGGCCATTGCCAAGTCCGGGCTGGCGCACGCGCTGGCAGACAAAGCCTTGCTGATGGTCGATCGTCAGCACGCCAGCGGTGGCCGTCAGGTCAAATGGCTGTTGATCGGTTTGCTGTGGGTGGTGGCCATCGCTTCGCAGAACATCCTGCCGATACATATCGCCTTTATTCCGCTGCTGGTGCCGCCGCTTTTATATGTGTTGACCAAGCTGCAGCTGGACCGCCGGTTGATTGCCTGCGTCATGACCTTCGGTCTGATCACGCCGTACATGTTCCTGCCCGTGGGCTTCGGCAACATTTTCCTGAATGAAATCCTGCTGGCCAACGTCGCCCGTAGCGGGGTGGACATCAGCGGCATCAACGTTACCCATGCCATGGGGATTCCGGCCTTGGGCATGGTCGTCGGGCTCGCGGCAGCGTTTGTCAGCTACCGCAAGAAGCGCGTCTACGATCTGGAAAAGATCGAGCAAGTCGAACAGGTCGCGGTGCAGTACAACCCGCTGAGCCTGATGATCGCCGGTCTGGCCATCGCGGTGGCGTTCATCATTCAGCTGTTGCTGGACTCGATGATCATCGGTGCGCTGGCGGGCTTTCTGATTTTTTCGGTGTCAGGCATCGTGAAGTGGCGTGAAACCGACGACCTGTTCACCGAAGGCATGAAAATGATGGCGATGATCGGTTTCATCATGATCGCCGCCTCCGGTTTTGCCGAGGTGATGAAAGCCACGGGTGAAGTGCAGACACTGGTCGAAACATCGGCTTCGTGGATCGGCCACAGCAAAGGCATTGGCGCGTTGCTGATGTTGTTGGTCGGACTGTTGGTGACCATGGGCATCGGTTCGTCGTTCTCCACCGTGCCGATCCTGGCCGCGATTTTTGTGCCGTTGTGCGTGCAACTGGGCTTCAGCCCGATCGCGATCGTGTGCATCGTCGGCACTGCCGGCGCGCTGGGCGACGCCGGTTCGCCCGCGTCGGACTCGACCCTCGGCCCGACCTCGGGCTTGAACATCGACGGCCAGCATCACCACATCTGGGACACCGTGGTCCCGACCTTCCTGCACTACAACCTGCCGTTGCTGGCGTTCGGCTGGGTAGCGGCGATGGTCCTCTAAGCCGGCCCACCACCGATCGTTCCCACGCTCTGCGTGGGAATGCCTCAACGGACGCTCCGCGTTCGGCTCTTGATGGGACGCGGAGCGTCCCGGGCTGCATTCCCACGCAGAGCGTGGGAACGATCAACAAGAGCCGCATTCAACTTTTGATGCTGCGTGCCGTTAAAGCCTCTAACCACGCCAATAAAATCAAAAGAGTGAACCGTCATGCGCATGAGCCTGAAGGCTAAAGTCCTGTCCCTTGCCGTCCTCCCGGTGTTGCTCTTTGCGCTGGTCATCAGCCTGACCACGTTGTTCATTCTGCAGGAGCAGGCCCGCAAGGAAGTCGAGGAAACCCGTCAGCGCCTGCTCAGCGATGCCAAGGCAACCCTGCAAAGTTACGTCGCCGTGGCCATGACCACGATCAAACCGCTCTACGACGCGGCCGCCCCCGGTGATGACGCGGCGCGGGCCCAGGTGGTCAAGTTGCTGTCGAGCATCACCTATGGCAAGGACGGCTACTTCTTCGGCTACGACTCCAACACCGTGCGCCTGTTCAAGGCCAACAGCCCGGAAGGCGTGGGCCAGAGCTTCAAGGACAACCGCGATCCGAACGGCGTCTACGTCAACCGCGACCTGGTGAAAGTTGCCAAGGACGGCACCCACTACCTGCAATACAGCTCGACGCTGCCCGGCAACACCCAAGTGCTGGTGCCGAAACTCGGCTACACCGAATACCTGTCGAAGTGGGACATGGCGGTCGGTACTTCGGTCAACCTCGACGGCATCGAAGCGCAAGTGGCGCTGGTCGAAATCAAGGTCCAGGAGCGCATGCAAGGCGTGGTGCTGAGCATCGTCGGGATTGCCGTGGTGGTGCTGTTGGTGATTGCCGCTGCCGGGATGCTGCTGGCCAACACCATCTTGCGTCCGCTGAACCTGATGAAAGCCAACCTCGATGACATCGCGGCGGGCGAGGGCGACCTGACGCGTCGCCTGACCATCACCAGCCAGGACGAACTCGGCGAACTGGCCGGCTCGTTCAACCGCTTCGTCGACAAGATCCATGGCCTGGTACGGCAGATCACCGAAATGACTTCGCAACTGACCGGGCTGGTGAATCAGGTCTCCGACCAGGCGCAGCGCTCGGATCAGGCCATGGAGCGTCAGCGTCACGAGACCGATCAGGTCGCCACGGCGATCAACCAAATGTCCGCCGCGGCTCAGGAAGTGGCGAAAAGTGCGCAAAACGCCGCTGTGGCTGCCCAGCAGACCGACGAAGAAGGCCAGGCTGCCAAGCGTGTGGTGGCCGGCAGCATCGTGAAGATTCATGCGTTGGTGGACGATATTCGCAGCAGTGGCGTGTCGCTGGACAGCTTGCAAAAAGACGTGTCGTCGATTGTCAGTGTACTCGGCGTGATCCGTTCGATTGCCGAGCAGACCAACCTGCTGGCGCTCAACGCCGCCATCGAAGCCGCCCGTGCCGGTGAGGCCGGGCGTGGTTTTGCGGTGGTGGCCGACGAGGTTCGGGCGCTGGCCAGTCGCACGCAAATCAGCACCCAGGAAATCCAGGGCATGATCGATCGCTTGCAGGCCGGCACTCAGTCGGCGGTGGAAGCGATGCGCCGTTCCAGCGAAGCCGGGGACGGCACTTCGGCCCAGGCCAACGAAGCGGGTGCCTCGCTGGACACCATGGCCCAGCTGATCGGCACCATCAACTCGATGAACGCGCAGATCGCCAGCGCCGCCGAAGAGCAGACCGCCGTGGCCGAAGAGATCAACCGCAGCGTGCATCAGATCGCTGTGGCCGTAGACAGTGTCGCCGACGAAACCCAACTCGGCGCCCAGACGTCCCGCAGCCTGGCCGACCTCGGTCAGCGGCTGGGCAAACTGGTGGGCCAGTTCCGTATCTGACGGACGATGCCTTTGTGGCGAGTGGGCTTGTGTGGCGAGGGGGCTTGCCCCCGTTGGGCTGCGCAGCGGCCCCAAAATCTTGCGAGCGCTGCGCACTCGAACGGGGCGATGCGGCGTTCCGACAAGCCCCCTCGCCACAGTGCCGTGTTCGACTTGGTCGCTACGGTCTGTCCCAGTAGGGCACCGTGCCGAAGCATTCGACAAAGAAATCAATCACCGTCCTGACCTTCACCGACAACCGTCGGCTGCCAGGCCAGAGAACCGCAATCTGCTGCGGTTCCGGACTGTTGGACACCTGATACGCCCCCAGCACCGGCACCAGCGTGCCCTTGCGCACCGCCTCACCGATCAGCCACGACGGAAACATCACCAGCCCCAAGCCTTGTTCGGCGGCTTGCGTCAGGGTGTCGGCGTGGTTGCCGGTGATCGGACCCTTCACCGAGCAGGGCGTCCAGTCCTGCTGATCCTTGCGGAAAAACCAGCGTTGCTGGCCGGTCACGCCCTTGTAGGCCAGGCACTGATGCGCGGCCAGTTCTTCGGGATGTTGCGGTGTGCCGTGACGTTCCAGATAGGCCGGGCTCGCGGCGACTTGAAAACGATGGGGCGCCAGAATCCGCGCCTGCATGCTCGAATCGTGCAGCGCGCCGATGCGAAACAGCAGGTCGGCGCCTTCCTGCAAGGGATCGACGTAGCTGTCGGTCTGCTGGATATCCAGTTGCAGTTTCGGGTAGCGCTCGCAGAGCCGCCCCAGCCACGGCGTCAGGTGCCGGTGACCGAACACCACTGGCGCGTTGATCCGCACCAGTCCGCTCGGTTCACTTTGCTGTTCCTGCAGGGCCTGCTCGGCCTCTTCGAGTTGCACCAGCACCAGCCGCGCGTGATGACCCAGCATGCGCCCGGCTTCGGTAGGTGAGACGGCGCGGGTGTGGCGGTAGAGCAATTGCTGGCTCAGGGCTTGCTCCATCAATTGGATCTGCCGGGAAATCGAAGAAGGGGCCAGGCCTTCGCGACGGGCGACTTCGGAAAAACTGCCGTGGTCCAGCACCGCTACAAACAGCCGAAGTGCCTTGAATCCCAGTTCGTTGAGGCCATGCATGAGGAATCCTGCTGTGCGAGTTGCGCAAAAGTGTTGTCGGGATGCTCCCATTTATCGCAAAGGATCGCCAGCCGATAATTGTGGGAGCGGGCTTGCTCGCGAAAGCGGTCTTCCAGCCAATATTTGTATCGACTGACACACTGCATTCGCGAGCAAGTCGGATCGCCGCACCGCCGCTCCCACATGGGTCCGTGTTTTATCTGATGACTGGCAGGTGCTTCTCTATGCAATCTTCTTCAATCGACATCGCTGAAACGCCAGCGCCCCAACCAGTGCTGCGACTGTTGCTGCTCCCGCTGGTGATCCTGGCCGGCATGGGCCTGTCCGTGGAGGCCGGACTGCTCGGGCCGCTCGGGGTTCAGGTCGGGCACTTGTGGGCGACCTTGAGCATCTTCGGTGTCGGCTCGGCGATTCTGTTCTTGCTGTTGCTGTTCAGCGGTCCGCAACAGGGGCCCGCCTTGAATGAACTGCCGCGCTGGCAGTTGATCGGCGGTTTTTTGGGGCCGATGTACGTAATCGTGCTGACCTTGGCCACGCCGCACATCGGCATTGCCATGACCATGATCGCGATCCTCTCCGGGCAGGTCGGCAAAAGCGTGTTGATCGACCACTTCGGCTGGTTCGGCGCTACCCGCAAAAAGGTCAACGGTGAACGTTGGCTGGCCTTGCTGCTGATTGTCGCGGCACTTGTTCTGATCGCTCGGGGTTGATGATGAATCTGATTATTTTGTTGGCGGTGGTCGTGGCGGCCGGTGCGGTGCTGAGTGTCCAGGCGGCGATCAATGGGCGATTGGGCGAAACGGTTGGCGTGTTGCGTAGCAGTTTGCTGACCTTCGTGGTCGGTGCAGTGACCACCGGGCTGCTGATCCTGTTTTTCGAGCCGGCCCATGCCGTGAGTTTGCTGGACGTGCCGAAATGGCAGCTCAGCGGTGCACTGTTCGGGGTGGTGTACATGCTGGTGATGGTTGGCGCGGTGCCGCGGGTCGGCACGGCGGTCGCCACGGTGGCGGTGATCGTGGGGCAATTGGGGATGGGGATGTTGATCGATAACTTCGGCTGGCTGGGCAACCCGGCGATCGAGTTGTCCAGCAGCCGGATACTGGCGATGGTGTGTCTGGCATTGGCATTGCTGTTCATGTATCGCAGCAGTGCCCGGCAGGGGTGACGCAAGCTCCTACACTGGTGATACGGGTCGCATGTGCGAAACCCGGACGACCACCACCAATGGAGTCAGGCTCATGATCGACAGTGAAAGTAAATGCGACTGCCCCAAGTGCTCCTGCAAACTGGGCGAACATCCGATCGCGCGACACGGCAAGCACTATTGCTGTGAGGCCTGCGCCAAACACCATGAACACGGCGAAGAATGCGCGACCAAAGGTTGTAAGTGCGCCAAGGGCTGACACCCATGACGCACAGAATGTGGAGCCTAATCAGGCTCCACTTCCAGCTTCAGGCTTTGATCTTCCAGCCGTTCGGTATGGCGGATGATTCCATTGAGTCGTCGCCCATCCACCTTCACCACCAGCGTTTTTGCCTGTTCCAGATCTTGCGGTACAGGTGACTGGACGCGGAGGGCGAAGCGGGTCGGGTCATGCTCGACTTGTTCAAGGCCGACCTCACACTCGGCACTTTTGGTGATTCGGCCAAACAGCGTATCGAGGCCATAGTCCAGGTGTGCCTTGCTGGTAAGTTGCGTCGTTGTCATGCCCGATCCCTCCCAAAAGTCCAAGGCTGCGCCATCCGTTAATTCGCCGGCCGCCACTTGACGTTTTCCACGCCGAACTTCTCTGCCATCGGCTTGCTGGTTTTTTGCACCTTCTCTCGGCCGAAGCGGGGGATTCGTCCGATCCCCGCGTCGCAACTTGCCCAATGCCAAGCCTCCGCGTTATCCATCTTGTCCAGGCGGATGATGAAAGACTTGGGCGCGCCATGAAGGGTGTATTCAATGACGAAAAGTTTTGCGTTGTTCATAAAGCCCATATTCCTCCCTGTGGTTATACAAGGATCGTTGGGGGGGCGGAAAATTCACTCGGATTGTCAGACGGATACCACCAATGCCGACAGACTGCTGGTTCGTTACCCTGCAATCTCTGAAACCCCCCAATGATTGCTGCCCATGGCCCTTGTCGTCCTCCAGGGCTGAGTGAAATCGATGTTCAAACAAGTCTCAAAACTGATAACCGACGCCGGCGTAGTAACCCCAGCCATCTGAACGGGCGCGGAAGTTACCGTCGCCAAAATTCAACTCGCTGCCATCCTCCCAATTGCCGCCGTTGTGGAAATAACGGCCGACCAGGGTGAAACGCACGTGGGTGAACGAGTACAGCAGGACGTTGGTGGCGACGGTGGCGTTGGCGGTGCGAGCCGGGTTGTCCTTGTGCAGGTCCGAGCCGAAGTCGAAATTGGTGAAGCCGATGTAGGTCAGTGATGCGCCGTTGCTGAAGCTGCTGATCGGCACGATGTATTTGAGTTGGGCGCGATAGCCGTCCCATGAATATTCGTTGCTGGCGCCGTAGTTTTCCCATTGGTAGCGCCCATAGAAGTTGGCCGAAAGGTTGACCCGCGAATGGGTGTCGATGTCGGTGCCCAAACCGCTATAGAGCGTATTGGCACGGTTGGCGCTGTTACTGCCGTGGTCGTAGATCCAGTCAAAGGCGACGTACCATTCCTTGAATGGCCCGGCGGCCAGGCTGCGGCCGGCGAGGTAATCGATCGAGATCCGCGGTTCGTGCTCCATGAACACCGGGGAACCGTGGTCCCACACGCCTTTGTCATGGCTGTTGCCGATGTCGAAGATCTTTGGAATGTCGATATAGCCGTACAACTCGAACGGCCCCTTGCGCCCGAAGTACTCGTATTCCAGGTAGATATCGTCGGCCGGTTGCGGGCCGAAACTGATGTCTTTGCTGCCGATGACGGTCAGGTCCTGATTGAACCAGTCCGAGAGGTACACATCTTTTTTCGGTGGGCTGGCTTCGGGGCTGAGGCTTTCGCCTTGGGCGGATTCTTCGGCGGGAGCGGGTTGCGCCAATACGGTGCTGCTGAGTAATCCTGTAACGCTGGCCAGCAGCAAGGAAACAGCCAAAGTGCGCGTGCAAGTCACGCGGCTGGTGGTGTGGTGCATTAAAAGTCCCTTTTTGTGCGGATCGAACGCCCGGTTCCGCGGGCTTGCGCAGTTATGTCGCGAAAACGCTTGTATCAGCGACTCGCAAACGTTTGCACAACGCATACCAATTTTGCTCAAGGCACGGAAAAGGCTAGGAAATTGCTGGTTTAACTGTCCTTTCGGTCAGATGATCGTTTCCCACGTTCTGCATGAGCCTGCAGCCCGGGACGCTCTGCGTCCCAAGCCGAACGTGGAACGTCCGTTGAGGCATTCCCACGCGGGAGCGTGGGAACGATCGCGCCTGCGAAATAGGGGTTGATGTAAACTCCTCGGCACTGACTTCACGAGATGTGCCTCCCCCATGAGCGAACCGATTCGTCTGACCCAATACAGCCATGGTGCTGGATGTGGCTGCAAGATTTCTCCCCAGGTGCTGGAAGTGATCCTGGCCGGTAGCGGGGCGCAGAACCTTGACCCGAAACTCTGGGTCGGCAACGCCTCGCGCGATGACGCGGCGGTATACGCCATTGATGAAGAACGCGGCGTGGTCTCGACCACCGACTTTTTCATGCCGATCGTCGACGACCCGTTCGACTTCGGCCGCATTGCCGCCACCAACGCCATCAGCGACATCTACGCCATGGGCGGCGACCCGTTGATGGCGATTGCGATCCTCGGCTGGCCAGTCAACGTGCTGGCCCCGGAGATTGCCCGGGAAGTGATTCGCGGCGGGCGTTCGGTTTGCGATGAAGCCGGCATTCCGTTGGCCGGTGGGCATTCCATCGACGCGCCAGAGCCGATCTTCGGCCTCGCCGTGACCGGTCTGGTGGAAAAGCGCCACATGAAGCGCAACGACACTGCTACCGCCGGTTGCCTGCTTTACCTCACCAAACCGCTGGGCATCGGCATCCTCACCACCGCCGAGAAGAAGGGCAAGTTGCGCCCTGCCGACATCGGCCTGGCCCGCGACTGGATGTGCACCCTGAACAAACCCGGCAGCCGTTTCGGCAAACTCGAAGGCGTCACCGCGATGACCGATGTCACCGGTTTCGGCCTGCTGGGGCATTTGGTGGAAATGGCCGATGGCAGCAACGTGACCGCGCGCATCGAGTACGACCGTGTGCCGCGTCTGCCGGGTGTCGAGTATTACCTCGACCAAGGCTGCGTGCCGGGCGGGACGCTGCGCAACTTTGACAGCTACGCCAGCAAGCTGGGGCGTCTTCAGGAAATGCACAAGCGCGTGCTCTGCGATCCGCAGACCAGCGGTGGCCTGCTGGTTGCGGTCACCCCCGAAGGCAACGAACACTTCCTCAAAGTGGCTACCGAGCTGGGCCTGACCCTCGAGCCGATCGGTGAACTGATCGAGCGACAGACAAACGCGGTCGAGGTGTTTTGATGTCCATCGAATTCACCGATTACCGCGACATTTTCCTCAACGACCGACCGATGATGGATGCCCGTGCGCCGGTCGAATTTCTCAAAGGCTCGTTCCCCGGCGTGATCAACCTGCCGCTGATGAATGACCATGAGCGGCAACGGGTCGGCACTTGTTACAAGCAACACGGCCAGCAAGCGGCCATTACGCTGGGTCACCAGTTGGTGTCCGGCGAGATAAAAGCCGAGCGCGTCCAGGCCTGGGCCGATTTTGCCCGGGCTCATCCTGATGGGTATTTGTATTGTTTTCGCGGTGGTTTGCGTTCGCAGATCGTCCAGCAATGGCTCAAGGACGAGGCGGGCATCGACTATCCGCGAGTGGGTGGCGGCTACAAGGCCATGCGCACTTTCTTGCTCGACACGCTCGATCAGGCGGTTGCCCAGTGTGATTTCGTCTTGCTGGGCGGCATGACCGGCACCGGCAAAACCGAAGTGCTCACGCAGTTGAGCAACGGCCTGGACCTTGAGGGTCATGCCCATCATCGCGGCTCCAGTTTCGGTAAACGCGCCACCGGCCAGCCCTCCAACATCGATTTTGAGAACTGCCTGGCGGTGGACGTGCTGAAGAAGCGCGCCCAGGGCATCGAGCAGTTTGTGCTGGAAGACGAGAGCCGCGCGATCGGCAGTTGTGCGCTACCGCTGCCGCTGTTTCAGGGCATGCAGCAGTTTCCGTTGGTCTGGCTGGAAGATAGCCTGGAAGGGCGGGTCGAACGGATCCTGCGCGATTACGTGGTGGACTTGTGTGCCGAGTTCATCGGCGTGCATGGCGATGAAGGCTTCGCGCTGTTTTCCGAGCGCTTGCTGGAGAGCCTGAACAATGTGCAGAAACGTCTGGGCGGTGAGCGCCATCGGCGGCTGTTGATGTTGATGGAAGACGCGCTGGCGGAGCAGGCGAGCAGCGGGGCCGTGGACTTGCACCGGGGCTGGATCGAAGGGTTGCTTCGCGAGTATTACGACCCGATGTATGCGTTTCAGCGGGAGAAGAAAGGGGGGCGCATTGAATTCGCCGGGGAGCGGGCTGCGGTGCTTGAATACCTGCGCGAGCGGCGCATCAATCAGAAGTAATCTGTTGGATTTGCCGGCCCCATTGTCGGAACGCCGCCCGGAGCAGGCTCGCTCCCACATTAGTTTTTTAGTGAACTCAGATTTTGTGTATCACCGAGATTCAGTGTGGGAGTGAGCCTGCTCGCGATGAGGCCCTGGCAGGCACCAAATCCCTCGGAGCTTATGTCGGACAAGTCTCCTGCCCATTATCCAGACCTTGCTTGTAGGCATGGCTCTGCACACTGGCCTTGCCGTTGTGCCAGGTCAGGGTGAGCACGTACAGCGAGTCGTAGTCGCTGGATTCCCAGTCATCGGTAATGTTCTGTTTCTTGCCAACGGCTTCTCCAGCAACCCTGTTGATCAGCTCCGGCAGGTAGCCGGAGGACCAGGCGGTGTAGATGACCGAGTTGTGATATTTGTCGTCGAGCAGTTCATCGGCCAGGTCGCTGGTGTCGTTGGCCGAGAAATTGATGTTCACCGGCAACCCGAGCTTGATCGCGCTGGGGCTGATGGTCATCAGGGGGCGGATGTAACTGTAGGAATTGTCCAGTTCGCCTTCTTCGACATTGCGCGTCGGGTTGGCGGCAAACACGTAGTTGGCCTTGCCGAATTTTTCCGGCAGCAAGGTGGCCAGGTCGATGGCACGGTTCAGGCCCTGGCAGTTGAGCTGGCCGAGGCCGCCGGCGGGTTTTTCCGCATGGCGCAGGAACACCAGCGTCTGGGTACCGTCCGCCGGTTGGGCGCGGCTTTCGCTGGATTCAAGGGACAGGAACAGCGCGCTGACCGCCAACAGGGAAGGCAGGAGGACATACGCGCGATGTTTGAAGCGTTGGGCTAATTTGAAAAGGTTCATCATTTGAATAGGTGATCTTCAGCGCATTCAGTTAAGGCTGACAAACCTTTACACCGCCAGCTCCGTGCATCGGGTGTTTTCCATGTCGTTGGGCCGGTCCGTTTCCGAAAGGGCAATGCTCAGAGTCCTCTGAAGCCCATTTGGTTCGATCCGAGCGAGTGCGCAGCACTGTAGCGGCAACCTGAGATGGGTTAGAGCAGAGGTTATCGACAGGATGTTGCGGATTTATGGACACAGTACAGGTGTTGGCCCCATTTACAGGCTGCGATCTTCTGATCTTGCTCATCAGCAATATTGATAACGCCAAAAATTCGCGGCCTTCGCCAGCCCTCCATTATGATCAGCGTCGACTTTTTCCGTGTGGATGCTTCCCATGACCGATCTGTCCGCGTTCCCGATTACCCAAAAATGGCCGGCTCAATACCCCGAGTGGATCCAGCTTTACTCCTTGCCGACACCCAACGGCGTCAAGGTGTCGATCATGCTCGAAGAGATCGGACTGCCCTACGAACCGCATCGGGTGGGCTTCGAAACCCATGACCAGATGTCCCCCGAATTTCTTTCGCTGAACCCCAACAACAAGATTCCGGCGATCCTCGACCCCCACGGCCCGGGGGACCAACCCCTGGCACTGTTCGAGTCCGGGGCGATTCTGATTTACCTGGCCGACAAGAGCGGGCAACTGCTGGCCCAGGAATCGGCGGCTCGCTACGAGACCATTGCGTGGCTGATGTTTCAGATGGGCGGCATCGGGCCAATGTTCGGCCAGCTCGGTTTTTTCAACAGATTCGCCGGCAAGGACTACGAGGACAAACGTCCCCGTGACCGCTACGTCGATGAAAGCAGACGCCTGCTCAATGTCCTCGATAACCGCCTGGAAGGGCGCAACTGGATCATGGGCGAGCGCTACACCATCGCCGACATCGCAACCTTCCCCTGGGTGCGAAACCTGATCGGCTTCTATGAGGCTGGCGAGCTGGTGGGCATAAACGACTTCACCAACGTCACGCGGGTGCTGGAGCGCTTTCTGGCGCGGCCGGCGGTGATGCGCGGGCTGGAAATCCCCAAGCCGAACGCTTCGATTTGATCAATACCAAGGAAGGCCATGCACTCATTCGATTTCAAGCAAGTAGATGTCTTCAGCCGTGTGGCGCTCAAGGGCAATCCATTGGCGGTGGTGTTCGACGCCGATGAGCTCAGCGATGAGCGCATGGCGGCATTCGCCAGCTGGACCAACCTCAGCGAAACCACATTCATACTCGAACCGCGCGATCCTCGCGCCGACTATCGCGTGCGGATCTTCACCACCCTGAGCGAATTGCCATTCGCCGGTCATCCGACACTGGGCACCTGCCATGCGTGGCTGGAAGCCGGTGGCGTGCCCAAGGGCGAAGAGATCATTCAGGAATGCGGCGTGGGGCTGGTGCGGGTTCGTCGACAAGGGGCAGAGCTGGCCTTTCTCGCACCGCCATTGCTCAAAACCGGGCAGGTTGAAGCCGATGTGATGGAACGGGTGCGGCGGGGGCTCGGCCTGGAATCGGGGGCGATCGTGCGCACTCAGTGGGTCGACAACGGTGCGGGGTGGCTGGCCGTGATGGTCGAGGATCGCCAGCAGGTGCTGGACCTGCAACCGGATCATTCGCAAATGCTTGGCCTGGCCGTCGGTGTCATCGCGCCCTGGCATCCCGAGCGTGATGGTGATGACGCACAGTTCGAAGTGCGGGCGTTCATCTCCGGCGACGGCATGCCGGAAGACCCCGCCACCGGCAGCCTGAACGCCGGAATTGCCCAATGGCTGCTCAGCGCAGGACTGGCGCCGGCGTCCTATGTGGTCAGCCAGGGCCTGACCATGGGCCGCGCCGGACGCATTCAGGTCGAGCAAGTGGGCGACGAGATCTGGATCGGCGGCGCGGTGGTGACCTGCATCAGTGGAACGCTGACACTGTAAGCGACATGTGGCAGATGCCGAGCCTGCGCTGATCGTTCCCACGCTCCGCGTGGGAATGCCTCTTGTGACGCTCCGCGTCACGCTTTTGGGACGCAGAGCGTCCCTGGCTGCATTCCCACGCAGAGCGTGGGAACGATCATCTGATGGGGAGCGGTGATTATTGCCGAACCGGTAAGGGTTTTTCCTCACCTGAGGTTTGTGCCCTGCAAGGTCCAGGGCATAAGCTTCGCCCCCTACGACTTTCGTCTCGTCCTCCGTTTTTCAGGAAATCAACATGTCCAGTCAGTTCCCCGAAGCACGTCCACGCCGCCTGCGCCGCAATGCGAGCCTGCGCAGCCTGTTCCAGGAAACCGAGTTCAGCTTGAACGATCTGGTGCTGCCGATTTTCGTCGAAGAAGAGATCGATGACTTCGTCCCGATCAAAAGCATGCCCGGCGTGATGCGTATCCCGGAGTCGAAACTGGCAGGTGAGATCGAGCGATATGCCCGCGCCGGGATCAAGTCGGTGATGACGTTCGGCGTGTCGCACCATTTGGACGGCAACGGTAGCGACACCTGGAGCGATAACGGTCTGGTGTCGCGCATGTCGCGCATCGCCAAGGATGCGGTGCCGGACATGATTGTGATGTCCGACACCTGCTTCTGTGAGTACACCGACCACGGCCATTGCGGCGTGTTGCACAACCATGAAGTCGACAACGACCAGACCCTGATCAATCTCGGCAAACAAGCGGTGGCTGCCGCCCGTGCCGGCGCCGATGTGATCGCCCCGTCGGCCGCGATGGACGGGCAGGTTCAGGCCATTCGCCGGGCACTCGATGAAGCGGGTTTCAACCAGACCGCGATCATGGCCTATTCGACCAAGTTTGCCTCGGCACTCTACGGTCCGTTCCGTGAAGCCGGCGGCAGCGCGCTCAAGGGCGATCGCAAAAGCTACCAGATGAACCCGATGAACCGCCGCGAAGCCGTGCGCGAATCCCTGATGGACGAGCAGGAGGGCGCCGACGCACTGATGGTCAAACCGGCCGGGGCGTACCTGGACATCATCCGCGACATCCGTGAAGCCTCGCGCTTGCCGCTGTCGGCGTATCAGGTGAGCGGCGAGTACGCGATGATCAAATTCGCCGCCCAGGCCGGGGCGATCGATGAAGATCGCGTGGTGCGTGAGAGCCTTGGCGCGATCAAGCGGGCCGGGGCGGATCTGATCTTCACTTACTTCGCGATGGACCTGGCGCTGGCCGGGATCTGAGATCTTGACGTGATCGTTCCCACGCAGAGCGTGGGAACGATCATCAGCGGACGCCAAAAAACGGCCTGATCCCGTGATCCCGCAAGTACCGCTCGATCACCTTGGGATCGGCAGAATTGTCGGCAATCGCCACATACGTGTCCGGCCGCAACAGGTAAAACCCGTTACGCCCCAGCCCCGCCGCTTCAAACGCCGGCCGCCAGTCAAACACATGCAACGGCAAATGATGTTCGTGGCACCAGGCGATCATTTCGTCGCTGGTGTCGCCATACACATGCACCTGCCAGGTCAGACACTTCAGCGATTCGAAATTGTCCCCCTCACCGTCGTGAGCCCACGGCAGGCGGTCGCCACCGTGAACATGGCCGGCAACGCCCGCGCTCAACGGCATCCCGCGATAATTCAGGGTGATCTGCGACACCGTGCGAAACAGGAACTCGCGGGACGCCTCAAACGATGCCATTTTCGGAATCAACAACGGCGTCAGGCGCGTGCGCAGTAAATCCGCGATGCGCCCTTCGGCCGTGACAAAGCTGAACACCCGATCGGTGGTGGCGACCAGTTTGCGGGCAAACGCGATGCGCTCGGTTTCGTAAGTGTCGAGGAGTTTGGCCTCAGCGCCGCCGCTCAACACCGCCGCGAGTTTCCAGGCGAGGTTGATGGCATCGCCAATGCCGGTGTTCATGCCCTGGCCCCCGGCGGGGCTGTGGACGTGGGCGGCGTCACCCAATAGAAACGCGCGCCCGGTTTGAAAGTGATCCGCCACCCGATGATGCACGCGGTAGGTCGAGAACCAGTTCAGTTGCTCGATCTTCACTTTCATATGCTCGATGGCCCGGCTGCTGACGTCTTCAAATTGCAGGGTGTCGACCTGGTCGGCGCGTTCGTCGCGTACGGTGCCGATCAGACGAGCGCGGCCTTCACCGGCCAAGGGAAACACTGCGAGAAAATCCGCTTCATCGAGATCCACGTGCAGTTCGCCGTTGAACGTCGGCCCGCTGGCTTGCACGTCGGCGACGTAGAAAACCTGTTGGTAGGTGCCGCCAGGGAAACCGGTGTCCAGGGTCTTGCGCACGATCGACCGGGCACCGTCACAACCCGCCAGATAGCAGGCCTGGCAGGTTTGCTCCTGACCATCGGCCAAGCGCAAAAAGGCGGTGATGCCGTCACCGGTTTCCACGAAATTCTCAAGCTCAGTGTTGCGTTCAACCTGGACGCCAAAGGCTTCGAGGCGCTCTATCAGCAGCCGTTCGTGTTCGTCCTGAGGAAAGATTTCGAGGAACGCATAGGGCGTCAGGCCTTCGCCGATGCGGCTCAGTGGCAAGCGCGCGACGGGTTCGCCCTTGACCCAGAAATTGGCGGCGGCCACTCGATGACCGTTCTGCACCACGGCATTGCTGAGGTCGAGCTGGCGATACAGCTCCAGCGTCCGCGCCTGGACGGCCAGCGCACGCGACGTGGTTCCGGGGGCCGAGGTCTTGTCGATGATGCGCACTTGCACGCCAAGCTTGCTCAGCCACAGCGCCAACACCAGTCCGGTCGGGCCGGCGCCGATGATCAGTACGTCGCTACGGTTCATGAGCCTGTCCTCCTCGGTGTGTGGCTCAAGTATGGTTCAGCCGCGACGGACGGGCGGGTTGTCTGCCAAACGGAGAAAGGCACGCAGACCCAGCTGAAAGCAGCCTCGCAGGCTCGGTCTCTACGGAACACGGCGCGGCGACGAGAGTCATAGCCTGCGCCATGCCATTGATCGTATGGTTAACCGGCCTCAACGGATTTGATGGAGCAACATGCAAGCCAATCGATTGATGATGAGCGTCGCCGCGCTGCTGGTGCTGGCGGGTTGCGGTACTCAGCGCACGCAAGAGCTCCCGGCGCGCAAGCCTGCCGAGGTCAAGGCCGAGATCGTGCGCCTGCTGCCGGCCAAAACCACCGATCGCCAGGGCTGGGCTACCGATATTTACGTAGCATTTGCTGCCCAGAACATTTATCCATCCACCCAAAACCTGTGCTCGGTCCTGGCGGTCACCGAGCAGGAATCGACTTTCCAGGTGGATCCGCCGGTACCGGGCCTGGGCAAAATCGCCCGCGCGGAGATCGACCGCCGTGCCGACAAAGCCCACATTCCCGGCTTGCTGGTGAGCGGTGCGCTGCAGGTGAGTTCATCCAATGGCAAAAGCTACAGCGATCGACTCAATGCGGCGCGCAGTGAAAAAGAGCTCAGCGCGATTTTCGATGACTTCATCGGCATGGTGCCCATGGGCCGGACGCTGTTCGGTGGGTTCAACCCGGTGCACACCGGTGGGCCGATGCAGGTCAGCATCGATTTCGCCGAGCAACAGGCGAAGGCCTATCCGTACCCGGTGAACGGCTCGATCCGTCGTGAAGTATTCAGTCGTCGCGGCGGCCTGTACTTCGGTATAGCCCACTTGCTCGGTTATCCGGTGAGCTACAAACAACCGTTGTATCGCTTCGCCGATTTCAATGCCGGTTGGTACGCCAGTCGCAATGCCGCGTTTCAGAACGCGGTGAGTCGCGCGTCGGGCATACCGCTGGCGCTGGATGGTGACCTGGTCCGCTACGATTCGATCATGCCTGGCACCACGGAATTGGCGGTGCGCACCCTCGGCAAGCAACTGGGCATGCGCAATCCGACCATTAGGGACCAATTGGAGGAGGGCAAAAACTTCGAATTCGAGAACACCCAGCTCTATGCACGGGTTTTTGCCCTGGCCGAACAGGCGGAAGGTCGGCCATTACCGCGTGCGGTGTTGCCGGGGATTGTGCTGCAAAGCCCGAAAATCACCCGAAAACTCACCACCGCGTGGTTTGCCAAACGGGTCGATGAGCGTTATCAGCGTTGCATGGCGCGGGCCGGCAAGTGACCGAGCGCTAAAAACAGACGTAAAAAAACCCGGCTGATAAGGCCGGGTTTTTTATTGAGTACCGCGGTAAAAACCATTCATTTATACCGCGCGGCTTTCGATCAGACGATCCGAACCACCTTCAGCGACGCGATTCTCGATCAAACGATCGGAGCCACCTTCAGCGACGCGATTCTCGATCAGACGATCGGAGCCACCTTCAGCGACGCGGCTTTCGATCAGACGATCGGAGCCACCTTCGGCCACACGACTTTCAATCAGACGATCCGAGCCGCCTTCAGCGACAACCGGGTGAACAGAGGTAGCGGCGAAAGCGTTAACTGCGAAAACCGAGAAAGCAATGCTGAGGATAGTTTGGCGTTTCATGATGGTGTGCTCCGGGGTGTAGTTGTTTGGTGTGAGGCTGATGTTACGCCGCGGATTTTTTATGAGAACTTCATTGCCGTGATGGTGAACATCGACGGCAATGATAGGAAGGACGACTCACCCCACATGAGCGTGATGTTCCAGTTCCCCACCTCGGCCGCCATCGTGACCAGCGTTCGACGCCATGCTCATAGGCGAGCATGGCGCCACCGCCCCGTTGTTCACCGGCTAGACTGGCCGATGACGAGTATTCGCTCGTCTGCTGACTCTATTTTCGTTTCGCCAGGAGCGCGCGATATGTACCAGCTATACGGACACCAGAACTCCGGCGCTGCCGCGATAGAAGCGGCACTGGAGCTGTGCGAAATTCCTTACCGCTTCATCGACGTTGAAACCTCTCCCGAGGCGACCCACGCGCTGGAGAAGCTCAATCCGCTCAAGCAGGTCCCGACCCTGCAATTGCCCGATGGCAGCGTTCTCACCGAGAGCGCGGCGATTCTGATTCACCTGGGTCTCACGTTCCCGCAATCAAACCTGTTGCCGAAAAACGCCGCCGAGCGGGATCAGGCCATTCGCGGCCTGGTGTACATCGTCAGCAATTGCTATTCGGCGATTGGCATCATCGACTACCCCGAGCGCTGGCTGGCCGAGACGGATGAATCGTCCAGGCAAAACCTCATGGCCGGCGCCCGCGCGCGACTGCACCGGAGTTGGGAGGTGTTTGCCGATCAGTTCTCGGGCGATTTGTATCTGGGCGACGAGACGCCGGGGGCACTGGATGTGCTGGCGGCGGTGGTTTCAAGATGGGCGGGCAGTCGCGAGTATTTACGCAGTGCAAGGCCCGGATTTTTCGCGTGGCTTACGCGCATTGACCGGCACCCGACATTGGCACCGGTCTTTGCGCGGCATTGGCCGGATTGATCTATTCGCCGCGGATGTACTGCTCCAGCTGGCGAATCAATTCAGCCTGTTCGGCGATGGCTTCCTTGACCAGGTCGCCAATCGACAGCAAACCGATCAACTGGCCGTTTTCCACCACCGGCAAGTGGCGCAGGCGTTTGTCGGACATGATGCCCATGCAGGTTTCGACGGTTTGACGGGTGTCCACGGTGATCACCGGCGACACCATGATGTCTTCGACCGGTGTACCGACGGAGGAGCGGCCCTTGAGCACGAGTTTGCGCGCATAGTCACGCTCGCTGATGATGCCGACGACCTCGCCATTTCTCAGGACCGGCAAGGCGCCGACGTTTTTGGCGGCCATGACCATCAGGGCTTCCAGCACCATTTGATGCGGTGCAATGGTGTGGACCTCATGATTCTGTTCAGCCTTTAACTTCAGCAGTTGGGCGACGGTTTTCATGGCAGTTTCTCAGGTGTTGTCGTTGTCCTTGAAGAATCGTAGACACCGGCGCTGAGGGCAAGGCAGAAAGCGGCAGATAACGCTCAAAAAACGCCATTCAGAGGTTTTTATTCGGTAAACCTGAAGTTTTCCACTGTTATTCATTGATCCATGGGCTGACTCGATCCATGTGGGAGTGAGCCTGCTCGCGAAGACCGCGGGTCAGCCAATACAGGTGTCGACTGATACACCGCTTTCGCGAGCAAGTCGGATCGCCGCACCGCCGCTCCCACAGGGATTGCATCCACCTCGCAGAGAGGGCTATCGCCTTCGATGACGCGTAGAATTGCGCCTTGAATCAAATCTAGAGGTTGCAGTGGTGGATTTACAGCGGGGCTTCGTCCTGACCCGGCATTGGCGCGATACCCCGGCCGGTACGGAAGTCGAGTTCTGGCTGGCGACCGACACCGGTCCCCAGCGGATCCGCCTGCCTCATCAACCCTCGGTGGCGTTCATCCCCGCTGCCCAGCGCGAGCAGGCCGAAACGCTGCTGCGCGGCGAAAAGAACGTCGAGCTGCGGCCGTTGGCGTTACTGGATTTCGAACACCGCCCGGTACTCGGTCTGTACTGCCAGCAGCACGGTCAACTGATGCGTCTTGAAACCGCACTGCGCAAGGCCGGCGTCGACGTGTTCGAAGCCGATGTGCGCCCGCCGGAACGCTACATGATGGAGCGTTTCATCACCGCGCCGGCCCGGTTCAGTGGCACGCCGAACGCCGAGGGCCTGCTGCTCGATGCCCAGATGAAACCCGACCCCGACTATCGCCCTAGCCTCAGGCTGGTCTCCCTGGACATCGAAACCACCGCTCAGGGTGAGCTGTACTCCATTGCCCTGGAAGGCTGCGGCGAGCGCCAGGTCTACATGCTCGGTCCGCCCAATGGCGACGACAGCGAGGTGGATTTCCAGCTCGAATACTGCGATTCCCGAACCCTGCTGCTGAAAAAGCTCAACGAATGGTTCGCCCGCCATGATCCCGACGCGATCATCGGCTGGAACGTCGTGCAGTTCGACCTGCGCGTGCTCCACGAACACGCCCGGCGCCTGGCGGTGCCGCTGAAACTGGGGCGTGGCGGCGAAGAAATGCAGTGGCGCGAACACGGTAGCCGCACCCATTACTTCGCCTCGGCCGCGGGCCGGCTGATCATCGACGGCATCGAATCCCTGCGTTCGGCGACCTGGAGTTTCCCCTCGTTCAGTCTGGAAAACGTCGCGCAAACCCTGCTTGGCGAGGGCAAGTCGATCGACAACCCGTACCAGCGCATGGACGAAATCAACCGCATGTTCGCCGAGAACAAACCGGCCCTGGCCAAGTACAACCTCAAAGACTGCGAGCTGGTAACGCGGATTTTCGCCAAGACCGAGCTGCTGACCTTTCTGCTGGAACGGGCCAGCGTCACCGGTTTGCCGGCGGATCGCAGCGGCGGCTCGGTGGCTGCGTTCACGCACCTGTACATGCCGCTGATGCACCGCCAGGGTTTCGTCGCGCCGAACCTTGGGAACAAACCTGCGCAAGCCAGCCCCGGCGGGTTTGTCATGGACTCGCAACCGGGCCTGTACGAATCGGTGCTGGTGCTCGACTACAAAAGCCTCTATCCGTCGATCATCCGTACCTTTCTCATCGACCCGGTGGGCTTGATCGAGGGGCTCAAACATCCGGATGACAGCGAGTCGGTGCCAGGCTTTCGCGGTGCGCGTTTTTCCAGAACCCGGCATTGCCTGCCCGCCATCGTCGCCCGGGTCGCCGAAGGGCGTGAAACCGCCAAGCGCGAACATAACGCGCCCCTGTCCCAGGCCCTGAAAATCATCATGAACGCCTTTTACGGCGTGCTCGGTTCCAGCGGTTGCCGCTTCTTCGACACACGCCTCGCCTCGTCCATCACGCTGCGCGGTCACGAAATCATGCTGCGTACGCGACAGCTGATCGAAGCCCAGGGCCACACGGTGATTTACGGCGACACCGACTCGACCTTCGTCTGGCTGCGTCGTGCCCACGGTCAGCAAGAAGCCGCACAGATCGGCCACGCGCTGGTGGATCACGTCAACCAGTGGTGGCGCGAGCATGTGCAGCAGCAATACGGTCTGGAAAGTGCGTTGGAGTTGCAGTTCGAAACCCACTACAAGCGCTTTCTGATGCCGACCATTCGTGGCGCCGAGGAGGGCAGCAAGAAGCGTTATGCCGGGCTTGTGACCCGCGCCGATGGCACCGACGAAATGGTCTACAAAGGCCTGGAAACCGTGCGCACCGACTGGTCGCCGCTGGCCCGGCAATTCCAGCAGGAGCTGTACCTGCGCATCTTCAATCGCAAACCCTATCAGGAGTATGTGCGCGACTACGTGCGCAAGACCTTGGCGGGGGAGTTCGACGATCGCCTGATCTACCGCAAGCGCCTGCGCCGCACCCTCGATGACTATCAGCGCAACGTGCCGCCCCACGTGCGTGCCGCGCGGATTGCCGATGAGTACAACGACCTGCAGGGCCGTCCGCGGCAATACCAGAACGGTGGCTGGATCAGTTACGTGATCACCGTCGCCGGGCCCGAGCCGCTGGAAATCCGCAGCGCGCCCATCGACTACGACCACTATGTCACCCGCCAACTGCAACCGGTGGCGGACGCCATTCTGCCCTTCGTGGACGACGACTTTTCAACGTTGATTGGTGGGCAACTGGGCCTGTTTTGAGTCCAGCAGCAACAACGTCCAGTCATCCAGGATGCCGTGGAAATACTGGTCCAGTGCTTGATGAAAGTCGCTGTTGGCGCCGGCAACCTGGGCGAACAGTGTCATGGAAGAGTGAAACTTGAGATCGTCGGGATGGCCGAATATGCTGGCGACCGAGCTTTTTTCGATGTTCAGCACCATTTGCGTGCAGGTGTGCAACCGTGAGCCCAGCAGTGGATGATTGAGGTACGCCGCAGCTTCCTCTTTGGAACGAATGGCAAAGTGGCGGGACATCTCGCTGCCGCCCAACCCTGCGAATTGCGGAAAGATGAACCACATCCAGTGACTGCGCTTGTGGCCGGCGTTCAGCTCGGCCTGGACCCGTTTGTACACCGGGTCCTGTGCCTGGATAAAGCGTTGCAGATTAAAGGAATCGTCCTGATCAGTGCTTCTCATGCCGAAGCCCTCTGACAGACTGCGATGGCTCAGACCATGGCCAACCGCTGTTTGCGTTGTGGCGCGCGAAACGCCTGTTCCAGCGCCTCCAGATCCCCAGCCTCCAGTTGCAATTGCGCCGCTTGCGCATTGAGTTGCAGGTGCTCGGGGCGGACCGCTTTGGGGATGGCGATCACGCCTTCGTTACGCAGCATCCATGCCAGCGCTACTTGGGCCGGCGTCACACGGTGACGGGCGGCTATTTGCTTGAGCGTTATATGGTCCAGCATAGGCCCACCCTGACCGATCGGACAGTAGGCCATGAGCGGCATTCGATGCTGGCGGCTCCAGGGCAGCAGATCAAACTCGATGCCGCGCTCTTCCAGGTTGTAGAGCACCTGGTTGGTGGCACAGGCCGGTGAGGCCAGTTCCTCTAGGTCATCGACATCAAAATTGGAAACGCCCCAGCGACCGATCTTGCCTTCTTCGCGCAGGCGTTCGAAGGCTTCGACCGTTTCTTCGAGGGGGTACTGGCCGCGCCAGTGCAGCAGGTAGAGATCGATGTAATCGGTATCCAGCCGCCGCAGGCTGCGTTCGCACGCCAGGGGAATCCCTTTGCGGCTGGCGTTGTGCGGGTACACCTTGCTGACCAGAAACACTTCATCACGCCTGCCGGTGATGGCTTCACCGACCACTTCCTCAGCGCCGCCCTCGCCGTACATTTCAGCGGTATCGATAAGGGTCATGCCGAGTTCGATACCCAGGCGCAATGCCGCCACTTCCTGGGTGTGCCGGGAACGGTCTTCGCCCATGCGCCAGGTGCCTTGGCCGATCACCGGTACATTGATGCCAGCCAGCTCGAGGGTGCGCATTCAAATCTCCTTATTTTGAATCGATGAGTACTCCTTCGGTTGGCAACAGAATACCCCGGTGGTTCCATCGACCTGTAGCAGCTGCCACAGGGTTAGTTGGCAGAAAACTTCATCACCGTGCTCTGGGCATAGGTCTTGCCCGGGTCCAGGCGCGTGGACGGGAAGTTCGGCTGATTCGGTGAATCCGGGTAGTGCTGGGTCTCCAGCGTGAACGCGCCCCAGTGCGGGTAGACCTTGCCAGCCTTGCCCTTGACCGAACCATCGAGGAAGTTGCTGGTGTAGAACTGCACACCAGGCTCGGTGGTGTAGAGCTGCAAGCGCCGACCGGATTGCGGATCGCTGACCTCGGCGGCGAGTTGGCCCACATCACCCGCGGCGTTCAGCACCCAGTTGAAATCGAAGCCGCCCTGTTTCGGTTCGGCGAATTTCAACTGTGGGTGATCGGCTTTGATGTGCTTGCCAATGGCGGTCGGCTGGGTGAAGTCCATCGGTGTGCCAGCCACCGGGGCCAGTTCGCCGGTCGGGATCAGCTTGCCGGTGACTGGCGTGTAATGGCTGGCGTGCAGGGTGGCGAGCTGTTTCAGCACATCACCGTTGCCGGCGCCGGCCAGGTTGAAATAGCTGTGATTGGTCAGGTTCAACACTGTGGCTTTATCGGTGGAAGCCTTGTAGTCGATGCGCAACTCGTTTTGCTCGTTGAGGCTGTAGGTCACCTCGGTTTTCAGGTTGCCGGGGAAGCCCATTTCACCGTCTGCCGACAGGTAGGTCAGGGTCACGCCGACCGAATCCTTGCCGTTGCTCGGTTGGGCTTTCCAGACGTGCTTGTCAAAACCCCGGGGGCCGCCGTGCAGCGAATTGGAACTGTCGTTGAGCGGTACCTGATAACGCTTGCCGTCCAGTTCGAAAGCACCGTTGGCCAGGCGATTGCCGAAGCGCCCGATGGTCGCACCGAAATACGCCGTGCCGCTCTGGTAGCCCTGCACGTCATCGAAACCGAGCACCACGTCGTCGAACTTGCCGTTTTTGTCCGGCACTTTCAGCGACTGCAAAATGCAGCCGTAAGTAATGACCGTGGCGGTCAGGCCATGGCTGTTGCGCAAAATGTATTGCTCGACGGGCGTGCCGTCATTGGTTTTGCCAAAGGCCTTGTGTTCGCTGGACAGGCCGGCGGCCTGGGCGGAGAGGGTGGCGATCATCAGAGACAGTCCAAGGGCGCAGAACGGGTATCGGGATTGAAGCATGGTTGACCTTCCTTTTTATTGTTTTTGACAAAGTAGTCATACTACTAATCGGTTTTTAATAGGAGCAAGGAAGGATTTATAGCTTATGCAGGCGATGTTGCAATTATAAAGTATGACTAATTTGATGGCGCCGCTTAACGGGTTCCAACGCTTGCGGACGGTCGGCACTGCACTTTTCCAGGATTCACGGCTCTATCCTTGGCCAGCCTGCGGCGAATCCCCACCGCCGGCCCATGCCCAAGTTCGATAACCCATGGCTCGAGTTTTACCCCGCACCACCCCGCGAATCCGCCGCCGTTGCCTGCTGTTGGCTTGCTTGTCGATGCTCGCCGCCTCCGGGTGCAGCCAGCAGCAGGGCAGCGATATCGTCAACCAGTTCCGCGAAGGCAAACCCCAGGAATTCCTCCAGACCAGCGTCGACCGCATGGCGACCCTGGCGATGCGCGACAACCTCGACAGCCTCTACCTGCTGATGAGCAAGCTCTACCTGCGCAACCCGGACGAGTTGAAAAAATCCGGCTTCCTTGACGCCCGCACCGCGGGCAAACAAGTGCGCATGGCCATCGAACAGCAACAGCCGCTGCCGACCCTGGGAGGCAAAAAAGACCTGGCAGCGCTGAGCTATGCCATGAGCCCGGAGTTTCTCGGCGACCGGGTCGGTGCTTTCATCTATGCCATCGGCAGCATGCTCGTCACTGCTCACGGTAATCGGCTTGAGTTCTACATGACGGATGCGATCAATCCCACGTTCGTCAGCAATGCGGCCCGCAACATCGAGAAAGCCACCTGGATCCTCAGCCAGCGGCAAAACAGGAACGGCGAGCCTTTACTGTTTTCCAACGAAATCTCGGAGGAGGGCAGCAACCTGAGTTTTGCCGTGGAGTTCGGCAAGATCGTCGCCCGGCTGGACCTGCTGACGCAGATGCTGGACGAGCGCTACCGCCGGATCGGCTTGAATTACGCGCAGAGTTTGCTGTTTCTCAATTTCTTGCCAGTACAGTGAACCCCTTGTGGGAGTGAGCCTGCTCGCGATAGCGGTTTAACATTCAGCAATGATGCTGGCTGTGAGTCCGTCATCGCGAGCAGGCTCACTCCCACAGGAGCGTGTGTGGGCTTTAGGTATAACGATAGTTCGCATCGATATAAGTGGTTATAAGAAAAATCGCTATGCTGCGGGCCTGATTTTTCATGCGTTTTTGTGGGCGTGTTAATGGAATTCGGTAATTTCGGTTTAGTCGTGGCAGGTCTGGTGGTCGGCTTTATTGTCGGGATGACAGGCGTGGGTGGCGGTTCGTTGATGACCCCCATTCTGTTGTGGTTCGGTGTCAATCCGGCCACCGCAGTGGGGACGGATTTGCTGTACGCGGCGATCACCAAGTCCAGTGGCGTGCTGGTTCATCGAAAGAACAAGAACATCGACTGGGCCATCACCGGTTGGTTGACCCTCGGCAGCGTGCCGGCGGTTGCGCTGACGTTGTGGTTCCTGAGCACCTTGCAAACGTCCCCGGAGGCGATGAACGCGGTCATCAAACAAGCCTTGGGCTTTGTCCTGTTTGCCACGGCGCTGGCGATTTTCTTCAAGAAACGCCTGCTCGATTTCGCCCACAAACGCGCGGGCGGTCATTACAACCCCAGCGGCAATCGCTTGAATGCGCTGACCGTGATCACTGGCCTGGTCCTCGGCACCATGGTTGCCCTGACCTCCATCGGCGCCGGCGCCCTGGGCACCGTTGCGTTATTCATTCTCTATCCGATGCTGCCGACCCGCCGCCTGGTGGGCACGGAAATCGCGCACGCCGTACCGCTGACCCTGGTGGCCGGCCTCGGCCATGCGAGCATGGGCAACATGGATTGGCACGTATTGGGTTACTTGCTGATCGGTTCGCTACCGGGAATTTACTTGGGCAGCCACCTCACTGGCCGCATCTCCGATGAAGTGCTGCGACCTTGCCTGGCCACGATGCTGGTGCTGATCGGGTACAAACTGGCCTTTTGATCGGGCCGCGGTTGCACAAACAAACCAGCTTGGCAGGCGCGCTCAGGGCCGTGTCAGAATTTCCAGCAGATGCCCGTCCGGGTCATCGAAGTAAACCCGCCGGCCACCGCCGTAATCGCTGATCTCGTTCGGTCGTTGTTTGCTGGGGTCGGCCCACCAGGGTTGCTGGCGGGCTTGCAGGCGGGCGAAGGCCGCATCGAAATCCTCGTCGCCGATCAAAAACGCGTAGTGCTGAGAGGCAATCGGCGGGTCATTGTCGTAGAAGTCCAGCGACACGCCATTGTCGAACTTGACGATCAGCATCGGGCCGAAGGGTTCGGGGCTGGGCAGGCCGAGGATGTCTGCCAGGTAGTTGGCTGATGTCTGCTTGTCGCGACACCAGACGATGGTGTGGTTCAACTGAGCGCTCATGCAGAGGTCCTCACGGCGGATCAGGGCGATGTTATTGATTTATGAGATTAGCTCAGGCTGTTGCGCAATGACCGCCCTGACCTAAGCTTGGGGCAGGCGAGACATAATTGCGTGCGTCACCCGGAACGAACGCCGCGATGCGCAATCATTAGAGCGTGGATATCAAAAGGAGATGCGCATGCTCATCAGGTCTTTGACCCTGACTACCCTGCTGGCTTTCGCCGGCCCCTTGCTCGCTGCCGATGACGGCTCACCGCTGGACATGGAGAAGGGCAGGTCCCGGCCGTTGATTGTCATCGCGCCGAGCACGGTCGATCCCACGTGGGTCAGTCTGAAAAAATCGCTGGATGAACCGGCCAATCGCAAGGGGTTCACCGAGCGAAACATGGTCCTGTACACCGTGCTTAATCTGATGGGCCAGCGCGAGGGCAAAGACCTGGGGCCGCAAGACACGGCGGCATTGATCCGTTCGCTCAAGTTGGGGGCTGGTGCCAAGAGCAAAGTCATCCTGGTGGGCAAGGACGGGGAAAAGAAACTTGAGCAATCGGGAACGATCGAGCTGAAGGAGATTTTCGCCGCTGTCGACCAATTGCCGGCGACAGAGCGAGAAGCCACGGTACCGACACCGCCGCCGGTCACTGAAGCCGCACCGGCCAACGGCGCCAAAGGCGCAAAATCGGGCAAACCGGCGAAGCCTGCCAAGCCGCCTGAAATGCCGGATGATTGAACTCGGCGGCTAAAAAAATCGCGTGTTTCGGGGGGCGATGTACCGATTTCCATTGGTCTCGGAAGTTTCCTGCAAGTCCTGTCGGTGTTTATGAACTGGTTTCTGTCAGAGAGCACGGCTAGCCTTCGTCAGCCACCGCGAAATAGCGGTCGGACGTGGGAATCCGCGACACTGGGGGATCCAGGGACGTAAACACCAATGGCACAAAAAGGAGCCTCGTCTGTGAAAAAGATCAGCAAGCATCCATCGCAAACCCCAAACGATGCCGATCAACTCAATCCCGCGAAGCCGTGTGAAACCGCAAAAGGCGCCGTTACCCAAAGCCCCAGGCGTACCCCCACGACCCGGCAGGTTTTCACTGTTGCGCCTGGTGTCGACACGCTGACCCTGCTGAATCAGGCCTGCGAAAACCTTGCCTCCCTGAATGTGCTGATTGCGAGTTTTGCCGGAAAACTGGAAGGTTCGAACCGCCAGCTGCTGCTGTCGATCCAGCAATTGGCGGCGGTCACCGAGTTGTTGGTGAATCAGGCGCGGGAAAATCTTGATCCGAGAAGTGGTGTACCTGACGCTCAGCCGCCGACTCTGCATTGAGCTGACGCAGTAACGACAATGGGCGACCTCAAAGGGGTCGCCCATTTTGTCTACCGCTGCGAGAAGTCGCGCCTCTTGGCTATTTGGCCAGCGCACTCAATATCGTATGAGCAATCTTGATCCGCTCAGGGTTCGGGTAGTTTTTGTTGGCCAGGATCACGATGCCGATGTCTTTCGACGGCACGTACGCCACGTAGGCACCGAAGCCGCCCGTTGAACCGGTTTTGTTAATCAGCACGCTTTCCGGTTGAGGTTGCGGCGGGGTCAGCCACTGGACTTCGTGAGCCTCCATCGCCATCTGCGTCGAGTTACCCGCCAGCAATTTATCGAGGCTGACCGGATAGGGGTAGAACTCCCAACCCAGCCCCTGAGTCATATCGCCCACTTTGTAGTAGCCGGTGTGAGTGATGGCGACTGCTTGCTGCATCGGCGTTTCAAGCCCCGACGGTTTCATGTTCGCCTCAACATACCGAATCAGATCCGCAGCGCTGGTTTTCACGCCATAAGCCTCTGAATCCAGTGCCCCCGGTCCAACCCGCACAGGTTTGTCTTCCTTGTTGTAACCCTGAGCGTAAAGCCCCATTTGAGCTTGCGGCACTGTGAGGTAGGTGTGTTTCAGCCCGAGTTTCGGCAGCAGGGTTTTTTCCATCACGTCATCAAACGGCGCGCCCATGCTTTTGGCTGCCAGATAACCGAACAACCCCAGGCTCGGGTTCGAATACAACCGATGGGTGCCTGCGGCATAAGTCGGTTTCCACTGCTGGAAATAGCCGAGCATCTTGTCCGGTGCATCGGCAGCGTCGGGGAATTGCAGCGGCAGGCCGCCGGCGCTGTAGGTGCCCAGTTGCAGCACGCTGATGTTATCGAACGCGCTGCCACGCAGCTCCGGCAGCACGCTACTGGCCTTGTCCGACAGGGACAGTTTGCCGGTGGCCTGAGCGTAGGCGGCGAGGGTCGCGGTGAAGGTTTTGCTCACCGAGCCGATCTCGAACAGGGTGTCTTCGGTGACGGCTTTGCCGTTTTCCTTCGAGGCCACGCCGTAGTTAAAGTAATGAGGTTGGCCGTTGACGGTAATCGCAACCGCGACACCGGGGATCTGCTGTTGCTGCATCACCGGTTCGATGGCGCCCTTCACGATGGCTTCAATGCGGTCATCAGCAACGCAATGACCGGTGCTGAGGAAAAGTGCGAAAGCGCTGTAGGACGCGAGTTTGTTCTGCATGATGGATTCACTTTCCATGAGTTCAAGGGTGTTAACCGCTACACTTCGAGCGGCTTTTCAATCCGGGGTGCTGATGGGCGAGCCAAATCTATGCAGCCTGCCGAGGTTCGACAACCGATGATATTTGGGACGAGCCATTAGAAAAATTTGGGAGTGAGTATGATCCGGCCTCAATTACCGCTCAATGCATTGCGCGCCTTCGAGGCCTCCGCCCGGCATTTGAGTTTCACACGGGCGGCCGTTGAGTTGTGTGTCACACAGGCGGCGGTGAGCCATCAGGTCAAGAGCCTTGAGTCTCAACTAGGTGTGACCCTGTTCAAGCGCTTGCCCCGCGGGCTGATGCTGACCAGCGAGGGCGAAACCCTGCTGCCGGTGTTGCGCGAGTCTTTCGACCGTATCGCGCAAACTCTTGAGCGATTCGAGGGCGGACATTTTCGTGAGGTATTGACGGTCGGCGTGGTGGGGACGTTCGCGGTAGGCTGGTTGTTGCCACGGTTGGCGGACTTCCAGGCGAAACATCCGTTCATAGATTTGCGCCTGTCGACCAACAACAATCGCGTGGATGTGGCGGCTGAAGGGTTGGATTACGCGATTCGGTTTGGTGCGGGAGCCTGGCACGGGATTGAAGCAGTCAGGTTGATCGAGGCGCCGTTATCGGTATTGTGCGTTCCCGAAATTGCCCGGCAACTGAAAACACCGATAGACCTGTTGCAGCAAACGCTGTTGCGTTCTTATCGTACGGACGAGTGGCCCGAATGGTTTCAGGCCACCGGCCTTTCGACCCACGCAGCGCCGCACCGAAGCATCGTCTTCGACTCATCGCTGGCAATGATGGAAGCGGCGCTGCAAGGGGCGGGCGTGGCATTGGCGCCGCCGCTGATGTTCGCCCGGCAACTGGCGGCGGGTGCAATCGAGCAACCGTTCGCCATCGGGATCACTACCGGCAGTTACTGGCTGACCCGTTTGCAGTCGCGCCCTGAAACGTCGGCGATGGCGGCGTTCAAGGGCTGGCTGCTGCAAGTGACACAGATGGTTTAGCGAATGCCATTCCTGTGGGAGCGAGCTTGCTCGCGATAGCGGTTTGACAGGCAGAGGAGATGTCGAATGTTATGGCCTCATCGCGAGCAAGCTCGCTCCCACAGGTACTGCGGTGTTTTTCAGATTGCTAGCGCACCAGGCACGGCCGCTTGTTATCGAATTTCCAACCCGGAATCAGAAACTGCATCGCCACGCTGTCATCCCGCGCGCCCAGTCCCATGCCTTTGTACAACTCATGGGCCTTGGCCAGTTGATCCATGTCCAGTTCGACGCCCAATCCAGGTTTCTTCGGCACCTGCACGCAGCCGTCAACGATTTGCAGCGGTGCTTTGGTCAGGCGCTGGCCTTCCTGCCAAATCCAGTGGGTGTCGATGGCGGTGATGTCACCCGGCGCGGCGGCCGCGACGTGGGTAAACATCGCCAGGGAAATATCAAAGTGGTTGTTGGAATGCGAACCCCAGGTCAGGCCCCACTCATGGCACATCTGCGCCACGCGGACCGAACCCTGCATGGTCCAGAAGTGCGGGTCGGCCAGTGGAATGTCCACTGATTGCAACTGGATCGCGTGGCCCATTTCCCGCCAGTCGGTGGCGATCATGTTGGTGGCGGTTTTCAGACCTGTGGCGCGACGGAATTCCGCCATGACTTCACGGCCCGAATAACCGTTTTCCGCGCCGCACGGGTCTTCGGCGTAAGCCAGTACGTGATGCTGATCCCGGCACAAGCGAATGGCTTCCTTGAGTGACCACGCGCCATTCGGATCGAGGGTGATGCGCGCATCGGGGAAGCGTTCGGCCAGGGCGGTGACGGCTTCGATTTCTTGATCGCCACTGAGCACGCCGCCCTTGAGTTTGAAGTCCTTGAAACCGTAGCGGGCGTGGGCGGCTTCGGCCAGACGCACCACGGTGTCGGCGGTCATGGCTTTTTCGTGACGTACGCGGAACCAGTCGTTGTCGGCGTCCGGTTCGCTGCGGTAGGCCAGGTCGGTTTCGTTGCGATCACCGACATAAAACAGGTAACCGAGCATCTTCACTTCATCGCGCTGCTGACCTTCACCGAGCAAGGCCGCGACCGGCACATCCAGATGCTGGCCGAGCAGATCGAGCAATGCAGCTTCCAGGCCGGTGACGGCGTGGATGGTGATGCGCAAATCGAACGTCTGTAACCCGCGACCGCCGGCATCGCGATCGGCGAAAGTCTGGCGCACTTGATTGAGGATCTTCTGATACGTGCCGATCGGACTGCCGACCACCAACGAGCGAGCGTCTTCGAGGGTCTGGCGAATGCGCTCGCCGCCCGGCACTTCACCGACGCCGGTGTGACCGGCGTTGTCCTTGAGGATCACGATGTTGCGGGTGAAAAACGGCCCGTGGGCGCCGCTCAGGTTGAGCAACATGCCGTCGTGGCCGGCCACCGGAACAACTTGCATGCTGGTGATGATCGGGGCTTTGGCGGTTTCTTGTGGGTTCATTTTCATGTCCTTCAAAACAGTGCTCTTACATGAGTGTTCAGGCGTGATTGGGCGCTGGTTTGGCCAGTGCAGCAGGTGCTGATTTCGGTTTATTGCGTGCGGCGAAGACGATGATTGCGGCAATGATCGAGGTCGCGGCCAGGCCGTACAGCCCGCCCTGAATCGAACCGGTGCGTTCTTCCAGCAGACCGAACGTGGTCGGCGCGACGAAGCCGCCGAGGTTGCCCACCGAGTTGATCAGCGCGATGACGCCCGCCGCGATCCGTGCGTCCAGATAGGCCTGAGGAATCGGCCAGAACAGCGACGACGCCGATTTGAAGCCCAGCGCAGCAAAGCAGATCGCAACGAAGGCGAAAATCGGTCCGCCGGTAGTGGACATGAACATCCCTGCTGCCGCGATCAGCAGGGCAGTGGCGACCCAGGCTTGCTGGTGTTTCCATTTGGCCGACAGCGAAGCGAAGGCGTACATGCCGACGATCGACAGCAGCCACGGAATCGAGTTGAACAACCCGACCTGAATGTCGCTCAGGTCGCCCATCTTTTTGATGATGCTCGGCAGCCAGAAGGTCGCGGCATAAATGGTCAACTGGATGAAGAAATAGATCAGGCAGAACAGGATGATCTGGCGATCCTTGAGCAGCTTGCCCAGCGACGGTTTGATCGGTGTCGCGGCTTCGCGGGCCAGTTGTTCGTCGTCGATAGCCTTGACCAGCGCGTCCTGTTCGGCGCGGCTCAGCCATTTGGCGTCGTGGGGTTTGGAGTCCAGCCAGAACCAGACGAACACGCACAGCCCGACCGAGAACATCCCTTCAATGAAGTACATCCATTGCCAACCGTGCATGCCCAAACCGCTGATTTGCAGCAGTAACCCGGACAACGGGCCGGAGATCAGCGAAGCAATCGCCGAACCGCTGAGGAAGATGGCAATCGCCTTGCCGCGTTCAACGCCAGGCAACCAGCGGGTGAAGTAGTAAATCACGCCGGGGAAGAAACCGGCTTCGGCCACGCCGAGCAGAAATCGCAGGATGTAGAAGTGGGTTTCGTTCTGGATGAACGCCATGCAAGCGGCGACCAGGCCCCAGGTCAGCATGATGCGGGTCAGCCAGATTCGCGCGCCGACTTTTTGCAGGAGGATGTTGGAGGGGACTTCAAACAGCGCGTAACCGATGAAGAACAGACCGGCGCCGAGGCCGTAGGCGGCGGCACCGATGCCCAGGTCATGTTCCATGTGGGCGCGGACGAAGCCGATGTTCACGCGGTCGATGTAGTTGACGATGAACATGATCACGAACAGCGGCAGGACATGGCGTTTCACTTTTGAGATGGCGGACTTGAGGACCGAATCGGCGCCATCGTTCATCCCGGATATGGATGTATTCACTGCGTTATCTCCCACTGATTATTTTTATGCGGGGTGTGACTGGGTGTTGCGATGTTGATAGACATCATACAACTACGTTTTTTCGTCCTGCAAGTGCCTTCGTCCAACAAAATAGCGTTATTCAGGAGATTTATTAGTCTTTCTGCCGAATGGATGAGCTTGGTTTCGATCGTTTAGGCTTGATTTGTTGAGTGTTGTCATACAAGTTGGTCGGCGCGTTTTTGCTGAGATTCCCGCCCGGCGCAGTGCTACGATTCCGATAGCCCTGCTTTCGGATGACCGCCATGCAAGAAGACCTCGACGCGCCTGCCCGCAAGCGCACCCATAACCTGGCCTATGACCTGGTCGCCAAACTGACCCAGAGCATCTTGCTCGGGCAGATGCTGCCCGGTGACAAGCTGCCGTCCGAGAACACGATTGTTCAGGAGCACGGGGTCAGTCGAACGGTGGTGCGCGAGGCGATCTCGAAATTGCAGGCGTCCGGTCTCGTGGAAACCCGCCACGGCATCGGCACCTTTGTTATCGAGCGAGCGCCGGAGCAGGGACTGCGGTTGAACGTCGATACCGCGCTGGGGGTGCGCAGCATTCTGGAGTTGCGCATGGGCCTGGAAACCCAGGCCGCCGCACTGGCGGCAACCCGTCGCACCGAGCATCAATTGGCGCAGATGCGCGAAGCGCTGGACGACTATCAAAGCCTGCTGGCCAACAACGACAGCTGCGTCGAAGCCGACAAGCGTTTCCACTTGCTGATCGCCGAAGCCACCGGCAACGTGTGCTTCAGCGAAATCATGCAGCACCTGGGCAGCGCCATGATCCCGCGCACCCGCGTCAATGCCGCCGAGCGCGGCGTAGTAGATTTGAGCAAGCTGGGGCAACTGGCCAACCTTGAGCACGAGGCCATTCTCAATGCGATCAAACGCCAGGACCCGGATGCGGCGCGGGCGGCCATGTGGCTGCACCTGACCAACAGCCGCGACCGGTTTTCGGCCGATGGCTGACCACCGTTTGTCTACTCGATAGCACCGCATCCTCGGCCCTGATTCCAACGAGTACGGCCCAGATTTGCTGGACCTCATCAGTGAGGTGCGTCATGGCTAACGATTCAATGTTCCAGGGCGCAACGCCCAACACCGACCCAACCCGACCCATTTCCGGCACCGACGAGCCGCGCATGGATCACGACGCGCCACCCGGCATGGACCCTTCGCGGGACCCGGCTGACGCAGACACTGATCGACCTGAAGACTGGATGGACCCTGATGCGGCCGAGGACGTGCCTCCGGCAGATGAACCAACACCGCTGTCCGATGACAGGCGATAAAAAATACCAGTCAGTTAAGACGCAGAACCTGTGGGAGCGAGCTTGCTCGCGATAGCGCCTGATCAGCCAACATTGATGTTGAATGTAAGACCGCTATCGCGAGCAGGCTCGCTCCCACAGGTTCTGCGTCTCAACACAAATCATCGATCAGACACTAGCCCTCGAATCGCCACCGGCCTGCGCTCCAGATTCAATGCCAACACGCTGACCAGCACCACCAGTGCGCCCGCAACGATCATCAACGTCGGCCGCTCGCCCAGTGCAAAAGAGGCAATCGCCATGGCGGTCGGTGGAATCAGATACAGCGTCATCGTCGCGCGGCTCAGATCCACATGCGCCAGCACATAGGCCCAGGCGAGATACGCCAGGGCACTTGGGAAAATGCCCAGCCCAATGACGGCCAGCTGCACTTCAACCGGCGCGGTGATGACCTGGTTCACCAGCCCCGGTAGATAAACCAACAGAAGCAGTGTCCCGAACCAGACCGTGTAACACACCAATGTCAGCCCGTCGTAGCGCCGCGAGTAGTGCTTCTGCAAGGCAAAGTAGAAACTCCACGACACCGCCGCCAGCAGGATCAACACACCATGGGCGTCGATGCTCCCCAGTCCATGATCCCCGGCCACCACAATCACCACGCCGATCAATCCCAGAAAAATGCAGCCCCAGCGCCACGCACTCACCCGGTCCTTGAACACGAAACGCGCCAGCAGCGTGCTGAACAACGGCGCCGATTGCGCCAACACACTGGAGGCGCCGGCGCTGACACTTTGCTGGCCGAAATTCAGCGCCACATGGTGCAGGCTCACGGCAAAGAAACCGAGCGCGAACAGCAGTGGCAGGTCACGAATTTTCGGCAGGTTGATACCTCGGAACACCGCGACGACCGCCATGAATGCCGACGCCAGCAGAAACCGCAGCAAGGCCAGATGACCAGGCTCATAGGCCTGCAAACCGATGTGAATCCCGGTCGGTGAGTAACCCCAGCAGCCGACCACAAATGCCATGGCCAGGAAGATTTTGACCGGCGAACCGGGGGAGGGCGTGAGTAGCTTCATGATCGGGACCTGTAGGCGGATGCACCCAGTATCAGAAGCCTGACTGTTCTCCACAACTGACTTATAGTGCGTCAACTCTTCACTTTGGGTGATGTATGGAGCTGGCACAGATACGCATGTTCAAGACCGTCGCCGAGGTCGGCAGCATCGCCCGGGCGGCCGAGTTGTTGCATTGCGTGCCGTCGAATATCACGGCACGGCTCAAGTCCCTGGAAGCGGAGCTGGGCGTCGCGCTGTTTCTGCGCGAGGGCCGAGGGCTGCGAATCAGCCCGGCGGGGCAAACCTTCCTGGCATATGCCTCGAAAATTCTCGCCCTGACGGCGGAAGCCAAACGTGCGGTGGACCCTTCGGCCGAGCCCTCCGGGCCGTTGCGCATTGGCGCCATCGAGTCGTCGGCAACCGGCCGATTGCCGCGTTTGCTGGCGAAATTCCACAAACGTTTCCCCGGCGTTGCGTTGGAACTGACCACCGGCGCCTGGGGCCAATTGCTCGACGACACGCTCAATCACCGGCTCGACGGCGCAATCGTCGCGGTGGATGTCGAGCGCTCACACCTCAAGCGCACGCCGATGTACCGCGAGGAGCTTTTGTTGATCGCCTCGAAGTCCCTGGGCCCGGTACGTGATATCGCGGATTTGCAGGACAAAACCGTGTTCATGTGGCCCCAGGGCTGTCCCTACCGGGCGGCGCTGGAGCATTGGTTGCTGCGGCAGGGGCAGGCGTTGCCGATTGTCAGCCTGGCCAGTTACGGGGCGATTGTCGGCTGCGTCAGTGCCGGGGCGGGTGTCGCGCTGGTGCCAAAAGGCGTGTTTGATCAGTACGCCAAAGGGGCAGGTTGCGCGGGGTATGAGTTCCCCGAGCTGACGGCGATCGACAACCTGTTTTACTGGCATGAAAACGCCGGGGTACACCCGGCGCGAGAGGCGTTTGTGGGGATGTTGCGCGAAGAGTTCGCTTGACTCGTTACCTGTGGGAGCGGGCTTGCTCGCGAATGCGGTTTGTCAGGCAACTCAGATGTTGAATGTGAGTCCGTCTTCGCGAGCAAGCCCGCTCCCACAAGGTTTTGTGTCGTTTGATGATATTCAGCTCGCGACATCCCGCATCAACAACCCAAACTGCAAATCCACCGCATCCGGAATCGGTAAATACACGGTGTGCCCATCCCCCGGTGCCACTTCGACAGGCTCGCCCCTGACGTTTTGCAGTTGCTGCAAATCGAATTGGAAGTTGCCCTTGGGCGTCATCAGTTCCATGTGGTCGCCCAAACCAAATCGATTCTTCACCTTGACCTCCGCCATCCGGTCACGCCGCGCGCCGGTCAGCTCGCCGACAAACTGCTGGCGCTCCGACACCGAACTGCCGTGCTGGTAGTTCTGGTATTCGTCATGCACGTGCCGCCGCAGAAACCCTTCGGTGTAGCCGCGTTGGGCGAGGGATTCCAGGTCCGTCATCAGGCTGCGGTCGAACGCGCGACCGGCCACCGCGTCGTCGATCGCCCGACGGTAAACCTGGGTGGTGCGTGCGCAATAAAAATGGGATTTAGTCCGGCCCTCGATTTTCAGTGAGTGCACGCCCATTTGCGTCAGCCGCTCGACATGCTGCACCGCGCGCAGGTCCTTGGCGTTCATGATGTAAGTGCCGTGTTCGTCTTCGAAGGCCGGCATCAGTTCGTCGGGCCGATTGGCTTCCTGCAACAGGAACACCTGATCGGTCGGGGCGCCGATGCCCAAGGTCGGTTCGGGCTGGAAGGTCTGCACGATTTCGCCGAGCTGGTTTTCCGTAGCCTCTTGCGCCGAGTACTTCCAGCGACAGGCGTTGGTGCAACTGCCCTGATTGGCATCGCGCTTGTTCATATAGCCAGACAACAGGCAGCGACCGGAATACGCCATGCACAAGGCGCCATGGACGAACACCTCCAGCTCCATCGCCGGGACTTGCTCGCGGATTTCGGCGATTTCTTCCAGGGACAGTTCCCGCGACAGGATGATCCGGCTCAAGCCTTGTTGCTGCCAGAACTCGACACTGGCCCAGTTCACCGTGTTGGCCTGTACCGACAGGTGAATCGGCATCTGCGGATAATGCCGGCGGACCAGCATGATCAAGCCCGGGTCGGACATGATCAGCGCGTCCGGCGCCATGGCAATTACCGGCGCCAGATCCTTGAGGAAGGTTTTCAGTTTGGCGTTGTGCGGGGCGATGTTCACCACCACATAGAAGCGCTTGCCTTGAGCCTGGGCTTCGTGAATGCCGAGGGCCAGATTGGCGTGATCGAATTCGTTGTTGCGCACCCGCAGGCTGTAGCGCGGCTGACCGGCGTACACCGCATCGGCGCCGTAGGCGAAGGCATATCGCATGTTTTTCAGGGTGCCGGCGGGGGCCAGCAGTTCTGGAGGCAGGAGAGTCATGGCAGCGTCGGTCACAAAAGCTGCCGAGAGTAAGCGGCTTGTCCGCGGAGTTCATTGATCTGGATCTATGCTTGATGAACAAACGGATGGCACTCGCGCGAACCGTGGCGGACTAAGCATCAGGGCGCGGCATTGTGTCCTTGCGGACTGACATGGATCGGACATGAACGAAGAGACAGTACAAAACAAATCACTGGTGATCTTGCTGGGGCTGGTCACTGCCGCCTTCATCTGGATTTTGCTGCCGTTTTACGGCGCGGTGTTCTGGGCGGTGATCCTCGGCATCCTTTTCGCGCCCTTGCACCGACGACTGCAACTGAAGTTCGGCTGGGAACGCAATCTGACATCGTTGTTCACCCTGAGCATCTGCCTGGTGATCGCGATTCTGCCGGTGATTGCCCTGAGTATCTTGCTGGTGCAAGAAGGGGCCTCGGTCTACAACCGCATCGAAAGCGGCGAACTGGACATCGCCGGGTATGTGACGCATTTCAAACACAGCCTGCCGCCGTATTTCCAGCACTTGCTCGATCGGGCGGGGGTTGGCGAGCTGGACGGGCTGCGGGAGAAAATCATCAAGAGTGCGGTGACCGGCAATGAGTTTATCGCCACGAAGGCTTTCAGTTTTGGCCAAGGCACGTTCGAGTTTGTGGTGAGCTTTTTCATCATGCTCTACCTGCTGTTCTTCTTTTTGCGGGACGGTGCCGAACTCGCCCGCAAAGTGCGGGCTGCCGTGCCACTGCAGGACAACCAGAAACGCCGTTTGCAACTCAAGTTCAATCGTGTGGTTCGAGCGACAGTGAAGGGCAACCTGTTGGTAGCGATCACACAGGGCGCATTGGGCGGTCTGATTTTCTGGTTTCTGGATATTCCGAGCGCGTTGCTTTGGGCGGTGCTGATGGCGGTTCTGTCGCTGTTGCCAGCGGTGGGGGCGGGGATTGTCTGGGCGCCGGTGGCGGCGTTTTTCCTGTTCGCCGGTTCGATCTGGCAGGGCGTGGTGCTGGTGCTGTTCGGGATCTTTGTGATTGGCCTGGTGGATAACGTGCTACGACCGATCCTGGTCGGCAAGGATACCAAGATGCCGGACTACCTGATCCTGATCTCGACCCTGGGCGGTCTGGCGATCTTCGGCCTCAATGGCTTTGTGATCGGGCCGCTGATCGCAGCGCTGTTCATGTCGAGCTGGTCAATCTTCATTGAAACCAAACCGCGGGTGCAGCTACCTTAAACGCTGATTTGGCCTTGGTCGAAACGTTGCGACAGAGCCTGGGCGGCTGGCAGCGAGGTGAGCGGGCCGCTGATCGGTTCGCCGTCCTGCACCAGGTACCAACAGGCAAGCAATCCTAGCGCTCTGAGCGGTGCGGGAACGGCGCTGCCGATAACGGACATGATCTGAACCTGGGACATAAGTACCTCCATCAAACGTTGGAGCTACCTTACGGACCGAGCGCCTGATCGGACAATCAACGCTTTCGATAGTCGTCATTGATGCCAATGAGGCTTCGCTTCAGTCGACCACCAGATCCAGCATATGAACCACTTCCTGCTCGTTGAGCAGGCCTTTGCGCACCAGGTTTTCTGCCAGCAGCGAAAGAAACTTGGCGCTGCGATGGCCTTCCAGGTGCTTGAGTTCGGTCAATGCGTTGTACACCTTGCTGGAAGTGCACAAGCCGACAATACGGTGCGGGTTTTGCGTGGGCATAAGGTCGTCCTTGTTTTTATCAACCTGTTGTTAACGGACAAGTCCAAGAGTGCGGACCCGACATGACATAAATATGACCGTTTTCCCCAGCGCGGGGGAAGGATGGCGAGTCAATCTTGCCAATTTGCGCCGCAAAGACTGTCCCGACAGCGACCTTGGCGAGATTTATCCAGACCTCTGCCGACGGACGGTCACAAAAAAGGCCCCGCTGTTGAGGCGGGGCCTGCTGATTCCGTTACCAGCGACCATAACCGCGGGGAGGGCCGTAGTAACCGCGCGGTGGACCGTAATACCCGCGAGGGGGGCCGTAATAAACCGGCGGTGGGCCGTAATAGACCGGTTGCTGCACGTAGACCGGTGCTGGCTGGTAATAAACCGGAGGTGGGCCGTAGTAAACCGGTTGTGGCTGAGCGTAAACCGGTTGTGGCTGAGCGTAAACCGGTTGCTGTACATAGACTGGGCGGTTGCTGTTGATGAGGGCTGAACCAACGATGGCTGTGCCAACGATCGCACCAAATACCGCCGGTCCTTCCCAACCGTGACCGTGGTGACCGCCGCCAGCTTCTGCCTGCCCTGCGATAGCAAGAGCACCGACCAGCAAGGCTACTGTGGGGATTTTCCGGATCATGATAGTTCCTCGGTTCTTCGCCCCGGCGCTTGTGTCTGCAATAGACCCAAGGATTGTCGCGGGGATACTTCTAAGACAGCGTTTTTTTCAAAATCAGCACAGCCGTTGGGTAAATTTTGTGTAAGGTCTGTACTAGCATCTTTACAGTCCAGAGATGCCGCGTGCAGGCACGCCGTTATGATCGATCAGACCCGATGGATTGGCTAATCCCGTCCATCTGAAAGTGCTACTCAAGGAGATTTTTCATGCAGATGAACCCCGACAGAGACACCCAGCTGTGCATGTCGCTTTCCGCACGTCCCGGGAACTTCGGCCTGCGGTTTCACAATCATCTGTATGAGCAACTGGACCTGAATTTTTACTACAAGGCCTTCAGCAGTCAGGACCTGCCAGGCGCCGTTGGCGGCATTCGCGCCTTGGGGATTCGTGGTTGCGGCGTGTCGATGCCGTTCAAGGAGGCGTGCATTGCGCTGGTCGATGAACTGGACCCTTCCGCCGCGGCCATTCAATCGATCAACACCATCGTCAACACTAATGGCCATCTCAAGGCTTACAACACTGACTACATCGCAATCGCCCAGTTGCTTGACACCCATCAGGTGCCGAAGGAATTGACCTTTGCCCTGCGCGGTAGCGGCGGCATGGCCAAGGCGGTGGCCAGTGCCTTGCGCGATGGTGGCTACAAAAATGGCCTGATCGTTGCTCGTAACGAGCGTTCCGGGCGGGCGTTGGCCGAGTCGCTGGGCTATCGATGGCAAGCGGAGCTGGGCTCGGAGCGGCCGCAGATGTTGATCAACGTCACACCGATTGGCATGTCCGGCCCCGAGGCCGATCAGCTGGCATTCGATGCTGAATCCATCGCTGCTGCCGAGACGGTTTTCGACGTGGTGGCAGTCCCCTCGGAAACTCCGTTGATCGTGCGCGCTCGTGCTGAAGGCAAGCGAGTGATCACCGGCCTGGAAGTGATCGCGATCCAGGCGCTGGAGCAGTTCGTGCTGTACACCGGCGTGCGGCCGACCGCTGAGCAGTTTCACAAAGCCGTGGAATTTGCCCGAAGCGGCCTTGGCTATCCTGCTGCCCCGCAAGCGAAACCGTGACTGGGGTGACTCATGCATCCTGCCATTCTTAATCTGGATCAGGCCGAACTTGAGCCGCTGCCCGAAGCGTTTGCGCCGACGGGAGACACCGCCGACCGCTATCGGCAACGGCAGGCACGCATCGGCCAGCAACTCGGCGCGCAGAAGCTGGGTTATCGCCTGTACGCGCTGGAACCGGGGATGCGTGGCAGCCCGTTTCACAGTCATCGGGTCAACGAGGAGATGTTTTACATCGTGGCCGGGGAAGGGGAGATTCGCTTGGGCACCGAGCACTTCCCCATTCGCGCCGGAGATGTCATTGCCTGCCCGCCGGGTGGCCCTGAAGCCGCGCACCAGATCATCAACACCAGCAACGCTGAACTGCGCTACCTGGCGGTCAGTACCCAACAATCACCCGAGATTTGCGAATACCCGGATTCCGGCAAGTACGCGGTGATGGACGATTTCAAGGTCGATGCCCAGGGCAATGCCTCGGGCTTCGTCGCCGTCGCCAGGCCGGCGGACGGCGTGGATTATTGGGACGGCGAGTAGAAGCACCGCAAACCTGATGTGGGAGCGGGCTCGCTCGCGAATGCAGAGTGTCAGTCGACATCAATATTGACTGACATGGCCCCTTCGCGAGCAAGCCCGCTCCCACATTTGATCTTTGTTGTCAGTTTATTCGAGGCGGGCCAGGCGCTCTTCCAGCGCTGCAATTCGCGCCTCGAGCTCTTCGATCCGCTCAACCGATACGCCACCACCTGCGCCACGTTCGGTCGGGTTCTGCCGTGCCGCCAGGATTACTTCGATGTCCGCCGGGTCGCCCAAGGCGTGCATGTAGCGGTCCTCACGCTGACCGGCCTGGCGCGGAATCAACAGCGCCAGACCGCGAGCGATCAAGCGTTCCAGTTGATGCACCACCTGTTCGGCATCTTCGAAGTCATGCATGCGGCCGCTGCGGGTCAGCAGTTCATTGACCGTTTGCGGACCGCGCAGGAACAGCAGCCCCGCAAGAATGACTTGAGCCGGCACCAGTTCCAGGGCCTTGTCGACCTTGTGTTCCCAGCGATCCGCACGGCTGCCCATCACCAGTTTGGTAAAGCCGCGGCCTTCGAGCGCGCGCAGGCTTTGGCCGACCTGACCCTGGGTCAGGTTCATCACCGGCTCGCGGCTGGTTTTCTGGTTGCAGGCAATCACCAGCGCATTAAGGGTTAGCGGATAGGTTTCCGGACTGGTGGCCTGTTTCTCGATCAACGAACCCAGAATGCGGATTTCCGTGCTGTTGAGTCGCGGTTCGTCGAAGGTCGTTTCTTGCTCGGTGCTCATGATTGTGTATTCCTTCCCGGATTCATGATTTTCTCCTGCTGGCATGCACTTTAGATAGACGTGTGCCAATGGCAACTGAATTCGTCGCCGCCCCTTGGCAATGGTCACAAAACCTAAATCAATCTGTTACGCCATCTTAACAATCAGACGTGCACCGTATGCATGGCTGCAGATGACTGCGGTTCATCACGGGTACGGCGAAAATTCCTATCGACGACGTCACCGGCCTTATTAATTGTGCAGTGGAGCAAGGCATGAAGCTGACGTGGGTATCGACCCGCAATAATGCGCTGATCGGCGCGCGCCCGATATGACCGTACTGGTCACCGGCGCCGCCGGTTTCATCGGGTATCACACGGTCAAGCGCTTGTGTCAGGAAGGTCTTGAGGTGGTCGGTATCGACAATCTCAACGGCTACTACAGCGTGGAACTCAAACACGCACGGCTCAACGAACTCAAGAATCTGTCGGGCTTTCATTTCCAGGCACTGGATATCGTCGACAAACCGGCCTTGATGGCTTTGTTCAAGGATCACGGCTTCACAGAGGTTATCCATCTGGCTGCCCAGGCGGGCGTTCGCTACTCGCTGGACAACCCGGACGTGTATGCGCAATCGAACCTGACCGGTTTCTTGAATGTGCTGGAAGCCTGCCGGCACCATCGCCCCGAGCATCTGATTTATGCATCGAGCAGTTCGGTGTACGGCACCAACAGCAAAATGCCGTTCAGCGTCGAAGACGCTGTCGATCATCCGATTTCGTTGTATGCCGCCAGTAAGCGTGCCAACGAGCTGATGGCCCACAGCTATTGCCATCTGTTTGGACTGAAGGCCAGCGGCCTGCGTTTTTTTACCGTTTACGGACCTTGGGGGCGCCCCGACATGGCGCTGTTCAAATTTACCGACGCGATCCTCAACGACAGGCCGATTGACCTCTACAACCAAGGCCAGATGTCGCGCGACTTCACCTACATCGACGACATCGTCGAAAGCATTGCGCGCCTGTGCCCGAGACCGCCGTTATCGGACGGTCCTGGCGATGGCGCCAACCGGATCTTCAACATCGGGCGCGGCACGCCAGTGGCGCTGCTGGATTTCGTCGAGTGTCTGGAGTCGGCATTGGACAGGAAAGCCCGGCGCAACTTCCTGCCGCTGCAGGCTGGCGATGTGGTCAAAACCTGGGCGGATGTGTCGGCATTGGCGCAGTGGGTCGATTTCCGTCCTCAAGTGACAGTTGAAGCCGGCGTAGCCGAATTTGTGAAGTGGTACAGCCACTTTTATCAGAGATAAAACGTCGGCCCTTGATCATAAAAATCCAGGGAAATAGGGGCCTCTATGAGCCAAGACATATTTGTATCCGTCCTGATTCCGGCAAAGAACGAGGCGAGCAATCTCAAATTGCTGCTCGAAGAAATCCGTATCGCACTGGCCGATGAGGCGTATGAAATCATCGTCGTGGACGATGGCAGTACTGACGCTTCCTTGCAGGAGCTACGGCAGACGCGGCACAGCGGCCTGAGTACGTTGCGTATCCTGCGCCATGAGCGTTCGCTGGGGCAGAGCACTTCGCTCTACCATGCGGCGCTTGTCGCCCGGGGCCAATGGCTGGCCACGCTCGATGGCGACGGTCAGAACGACCCGGCGGATATCCCCGGCATGCTGGCATTAGTGCGCAGCGAGCAGGGCCGCGTCGACCTTCAGTTGGTTGCCGGGCACCGGGTCAACCGTCGCGATACCGCGAGCAAGCGTTGGGCCTCGCGTTTTGCCAACGGGTTGCGCAGCCGGATGCTCAAGGACCAGACGCCGGACACCGGCTGCGGGCTGAAATTGATTCAGCGGGCGGCGTTTCTGCGCTTGCCGTACTTCGACCATATGCACCGGTTCATTCCTGCGCTGATCCAGCGTCATAACGGCCGGATGATCACCCATCCGGTCAACCATCGGCCTCGCACGGCCGGGGTTTCCAAATACGGAAACATCGACCGCGCCCTGGTGGGCATTCTCGATCTGATCGGCGTCTGGTGGCTGATCAGGCGCACGCGCCTGCATGCCCGTGCGCAGGAGATCGAAGGATGAACCTGTCCCGCGAAACCCTGTGGCTGGTGGTCGGTTTCAGTGGCCAGATCGCCTTCACCGGTCGCTTTGTCCTGCAGTGGCTGTACAGCGAATACAAGAAACGCAGCGTGATTCCGGTGAGCTTTTGGTACCTGAGCATCGTCGGCAGCGCGCTGCTGTTCGCTTACGCCATTTACCGACAGGACCCGGTTTTCATCGCCGGTCAGGCGTTTGGTTCCATCGTCTATTTGCGCAACCTGCAATTGATTGCCCGCAGCAAAACCTTGAAGGACTGAACCGTGCGCCGAACCCTGTCACCCAGCGTCGAATGCCTGGGGTTGATGTTGCTTGCTCTTTTATTGGTCGGCGCCGGGTTTGGGCTGCGCCAGCCGCAGAATGTCGACGAGGAGCGATTCCTCGGCGTTGCGCTGGAGATGCTGCACAACGGTTCCTGGCTGATTCCGCATCGAGCCGCCGAAATCTACGGCGATAAACCGCCGATTTTCATGTGGACGGTGGCGTTTTTCACCTGGATCACCGGGATGCCCGCCCTTGCCCTTTATATTCCGGGGCTTTTGTCGGCCACATCGGTCACGGCCATGCTCTATGACCTGGGGCGCCGGTTGTGGAATCAGCAGGCCGGACGAACAGCCGCGCTGCTGTACCTGGCCACGTATCAGACGTACAGCATTCTGCGGACCGGTCAGATCGACAGCTTTCTGATTCTGTTCACCTCTCTGGGCCTGTACGGCCTGGCCCGTCACTTGTTGCTCGGGCCCGCCTGGCGTTGGTTCTACGCGGGTTGCGCGGCCATGGGCATTGGCGTGATCACCAAAGGGGTCGGCTTTCTCCCGGCGTTGATGCTGATTCCGTATGCCTATGCAGTACGCAAAGGCTGGCCTGGCGTGGTGGCCATGCCGGGCGAGGCGCGCAAGTGGTGCCTGGGTTTTTTGGTGGTGCTTGGCGCCGTCGCGATCTGGCTGCTGCCCCTGGCGGTGTCCATCGCCTTCAATGGCGCCGCTGATGAAATCGCCTATGCACGGGAAATTCTGCTGCGCCAGACAGCGGGGCGCTATGCCGCCGCGTGGGATCACCGAGAACCGTTCTGGTACTTCTTCGTCAACGTCATCCCGCAATACTGGATGCCGTTGGTGCTGGCCTTGCCATGGCTCGTGCCCGCCTGGCGCAGGCAGTTGCGCAAGCGCGACGGTCGAGTGCTGGTACTGCTGGGCTGGGTCGTACTGGTGGTTTTGTTTTTCTGCCTGAGCAGCGGCAAGCGCAAGTTGTACATCTATCCGGCGTTACCGGCGCTGGTGCTGGTTGCGGCGCCGCTGATTCCGTGGCTGTTCAAGCGCTGGTTCGGCAAGCGCCCGCGCGGTCGGCGGGTGTTCCAGGTGTTGGCCGTCACGTGGTTCGCGCTGTGGTTTGCGCGCGGTTTCGTCGATCCGGTCAAGGACGGGCCCAATCCCCACGAGGCGCTGATGGTGCAAGCAGCGGCGATGACCCAGGGCGCAGACCTGGTGCTGGTCAACTGGCGTGAGGGCCATTGGTTATTCGCCCGACAGCCGATCGTGCATTTCGGGATGATCGGCTCCACGGTCGAGCAGGCCGCTCAATGGCTGCGCGAACACCGTCAGGCGTACGCCTTGGTGCCGGACGAACTGCTGAGCCGGTGTTTCAATCCGCAGGCCGCCCGTGAACTGGGGGAAACTTCGCGCGCACAGTGGTCGATTGTCGGTGCCGATGCCGACAACGGCCGTTGTCATCCCGGACAGCCAGCCAATATCTATCGCTTCACCTGGGACCGCGCATCGCTATAATCGCCCCACGTTTCCCTCCTGTCACAACACGAGACTGCCATGACTATTTCCCTGTACGCCGCTTCCGTTCCGGTTTTCAAACAAATGCTCAACGCCCTGAGCGACGTCTTGAACAAGGCCGAAGCCCACGCCACTGCCAAGAACATCGACCCGAATGCTTTGCTGCAAGCCCGTCTGTACCCGGACATGTTCCCACTGGTCCGTCAGGTGCAGATCGCCGTTGATTTCGCCAAGGGCGTTTCCGCGCGTCTGGCCGAAGTCGAACTGCCGAAATACGACGACACCGAAACCACCTTTGCCGAGCTGCAAGCGCTGATCGCCAAAGTGCTGGCCTTCATTGGCGAGATCAAACCGGAACAGATCGACGGCAAGGAAGGCATCGAAATCATCACCCGTCAGGGCACGCCGAAAGAAAAGCGCTTCACCGGCCAGGCTTACCTGCTGAGCTACGGTCTGCCGCAATTCTTCTTCCACGTCACCACCACCTACGCATTGCTGCGTCACAACGGTGTGGAAGTGGGCAAGCGCGATTACATGGGCGCGTTCTAAACCTCCCGACGTAAAAAAGCCCGCCAAGGTGTGCACCTTGGCGGGCTTTTTAGTGCGCGGGTTTTACGCCAACCGTTGGGCTTTCTCGTCTTCGCCCAGGCACGCCGCCGCGGTGAACAGCACGTCGGTGGAGGAGTTCAGCGCGGTTTCCGCCGAGTCCTGCAGCACACCGATGATGAACCCGACGGCCACCACCTGCATGGCGATTTCACTGGGGATGCCGAACAGGCTGCACGCCAGTGGAATCAACAGCAACGAGCCGCCCGCCACTCCCGAAGCGCCACAGGCACAGATCGCCGCGACGATGCTCAGCAGGATGGCGGTCGGAATGTCCACGGCGATGCCCAGCGTATGCACGGCGGCCAGGGTCAGTACGGTAATGGTGATCGCCGCGCCCGCCATGTTGATCGTTGCGCCCAGCGGGATCGAGACCGAGTAAGTGTCTTCGTGCAGGCCCAGGCGCTTGCTCAACTCCAGATTGACCGGAATGTTCGCCGCCGAGCTGCGGGTAAAAAACGCAGTGATGCCGCTTTCGCGCAAGCACGTGATCACCAGTGGATACGGGTTGCGACGCAGCTTCCAGAACACGATGGCCGGGTTCATCACCAGCGCCACAAACAGCATGCAGCCCAGCAAGACCGCCAGCAGATGCACGTAACCGATCAAGGCACCAAAACCGGAAGTGGCGAGGGTCGAAGCCACCAGGCCAAAAATACCCAGCGGCGCAAAACGGATCACCAGGCGTACGATCAGGGTCACGCCGTTGGACAAGTCGCCGAGCACTTCACGAGTGGTGTCACCGGCATGGCGAATGGCAATGCCCATGCCAATCGCCCACGCCAGAATGCCGATGAAGTTGGCATTCATCAGTGCGCTGACCGGGTTGTCGACCACGCTCAACAGCAGGCTTTGCAGCACCTCGCTGATACCGCCCGGTGCGCTGACCGCAACGTCGTGAGTGGCCAATACCAGGCTCGACGGGAACAACATGCTGGCGACAACGGCCACCACCGCCGCCGCAAACGTTCCCAGCAGATACAGAAACAGAATCGGCCGGATGTGGGTTTCCTGGCCGTGCTTGTGATTGGCAATCGAGGCCATGACCAGCACGAACACCAGAATCGGTGCGACAGCTTTAAGCGCCGAAACGAAGACTTTGCCGATGAATGCGGTGGACTTGGCCACCTCTGGCGCGAACAGGGCCAGGGCAATCCCGGCAATCAGGCCGATGATGATTTGTGCGACCAGGCTCAAGCGATTCAGGCGGAACCATAGCGAAGGGGATAAAGCGGTCATAAAACGGCATCTCTGATTTTATTAGGTGCGGGGTATCGCGACATCAATGCCAATCAATGGCCGATGAGCAGGGTGTACGTATCGCAGGGCGCGGACTTTATCACAGCGTGGTCCTTGTCCTTCAGACCTGTGACGATCTGCCGCCCGCGGATCAACGAGATCGGCAGGTTCGTGCAACCCTGATCGGAAACACTCTGTTAAGATTCGCCATCCTCATTTTCAAGTCATGCCAGTGGGCCTTCGGGCTATCGCTGGTGTTGTCGTTTTCTGGAGTTGTGCATGCTGTTGCCCATCCTTCTGTTGTCTGCCGCCGGTTTCACGGTACTGACCACGGAATTCGTCATCGTCGGCCTATTGCCGGCGATCGCTCGAGACCTTGAAGTCAGCATTCCCCAGGCGGGTTTGCTGGTGACCTTGTTCGCGTTCACGGTCGCCGCATTCGGGCCGTTCCTGACCGCGTATTTCGCAAGGTTCGAGCGCCGAAAATTGTTCATCTCGGTGCTGATCATGTTTGGCCTGGCCAACACCCTTGCGGCGTTTGCGCCGAACATTTGGGTGATGTCCGTCGCCCGGTTGATTCCCGCGCTGGGGCTGCCGGTGTTCTGGGCGCTGGCCAGTGAAACCGCGGTGGACATTGTCGGCCCGGACTACGCCGGTCGTGCCATCGCCAAGATCGGTTTCGGGATTGTCTGCGCCACGGTGTTCGGCATTCCGGTGGGCACACTGATCTCCGATGCGTTCGGCTGGCGCAGTGCCTTCGGCATTCTGGCGGTGATCGCGTTTGCCAAGGCGTTGCTGCTGTTTATCTACCTGCCGAAAACCAATCTGCATCAGCATCAGGTGAGCTTTCGTTCGCAGTTCAGGATCCTGCGCAGCCCGCTGATGGTGGGGCATGTACTGCTGTCGGTCCTGGTGTTCAGCGGCATGTTTACCGCCTACACCTACCTGGCGGACATTCTTGAGCGCCTGGCCGGTTTCAACGGCACGGTGGTCGGCTGGTGCCTGATGGGCTTCGGCGCGGTCGGCTTGATCGGCAACTCACTGGGCGGCCGTGCGGTGGATCGTCATCCGTTGATCGCCTCGATGATGTTCTGCGCGTTCATGATCGCCGGCCTGGTGGCGTTGGTGCCGAACATTCATTCGCCGCTGGGTCTGGCCGCGGCGATGGGGATCTGGGGCGTGACCCAGGCGGCGTTGTTCCTGGTCAGCCATGTGCGCTTGATGAAGGCTGCACCCGAAGCGCCAGCGTTCGCGGCATCGCTGAACATTGCCGGGGCTAACCTGGGGATCGGCCTGGGCGCGATGATCGGCGGCAGGGTCATCGACGGCGTAGGCCTGCAAGGTCTTGGTTTCGCGGCGGCCGCGTTTATCCTCGCCTCGATCCTCCTGGCCATCGCGCTGATGACCTTCAAGCCCCGCGAAGTCTGCGCCTGACACCTCACATCTCGGTGAACAGCTGGCGTCGGGCACCTTCGGTAATGGCGACAATGCCGGGGTGCTTGACTTTGCGTTCCACCGAAATGGCGTAGAACGACTCCGTCACCGCGTCGGTCTGGCCAATCAGTTCCACGCCGTATTGGCGTATCACTTCATCGGCAATCACGCTCGGGCCGATGAAGATCCCGCTGCCGGATTGGCCGAAAGCCTGCATCAAGGCGCTGTCATCGAACTCGCCGACGATGCGCGGCTGGATCTGCTGCTCGGCAAACCAGCGCTGCAAGCGACTGCGCACCACGGTCTCCGGTCCTGGAATCAGCAGCGGTGCGCCGTGCAGGCCGCGGGGGAAATCCTGACCGTATTGCGCCGCCAGTCCAGCAGTGGCGAAGAAGCTGATCCCGCATTCCCCGAGTTTCTGGCTGTAGCCCTTGATGTCCAGGTGCGAGGGCATCGGGCTGTCGGAAATCACCAGATCGAGCCGCTGGATCGCCAGGTCGGCGAGCAGGCGTTCCAGTTTGTCTTCGCGACAGGTGATGCGCAGCGGCTCGCTCAATTCCATGGTCGGCGCAATCAGGCGATAGACGATGGATTTGGGCACCACATCGGCCACGCCTACCCGAAACAGAATCTGCTGTTCGTTGGGCTGGGCTCGCAGCATCAGCTCCAGTTCGCCGCCCAACTGAAACATTTGCTCGGCGTAGGGCAGGGTCTGACGACCGGCTTCGGTGAGTTCCAGTTGCCGGCCGACCCGTCGAAAAAGCTCGATGCCATAGGTTTGTTCGAGCAGGGAAATCTGCCCGCTGATGGTCTGCGGCGTCAGATTCAGCTGCTCGCAGGCGCGCACGATGCTGCCGGTCTTGGCCACCACCCAGAAGTAATGCAGCTGTCGATAGTTGAGCATGACGACCTACAGTTCGTTAAACCCGAAGTATAGCCGCTAAAAATACGAATTTTCCTGAAGTGTTTGCCTCCCTAGAATGCCCCGCTATCGACGGGTGGCCTTTTCGCCCTGTCTGTTCTATCGAGGAAAGCATCATGAAGCTTAAAACCACGGCACTGCTGATCACGTCTTTACTGGTGTTGGCCGGTTGTGACCAGGCCGAAAAAAGCGCTCAGCAACTGATGGGCAAGGCTGCCGAAACCGCCAAACAAGCGATCGACGAAACCCACAAAGCCGCAGAGCAAGCGATCAGCGATGCCACGGGTGGTCTGATCAGCAAGAAAGAACAATCGGCCAAGGAAACGGACAAAACCGAATCTTCGTCCCAGGAAATCTAAACCGTCTTAAACGAGTCAGGACTGACCCATGGAATACCTTTTAGAACTTGCTGCAAGCCCCACTGCCTGGGTCGCCCTGGCTACATTGATCGTCATGGAAATCGTGCTCGGCATCGATAACCTGATCTTCATTTCGATCCTGACCAACAAACTGCCCGAGCAGCACCGGCAGAAGGCGCGGCGCATTGGTATCGGCATGGCGCTGATCCTGCGACTGGCGCTGCTGAGCACCATCGCGTTCATCGTCCAGTTGACTGAGCCTGTGATCGATATCTTCGGCCAGACGTTCTCCTGGAAGGACATGATCCTGATCGCCGGCGGCCTGTTCCTGTTGTGGAAGGCGACCACCGAGATCCATCACAGCATGGACCCGGCGCCGGATGATCCAACGTCGGCCACCTCGACCGTGACCCTGGGCTTCGCTGCCGCTATCGGTCAGATCCTGATGCTGGACATGGTGTTCTCCATCGACAGCATCATTACCGCTGTCGGCATGACCGAACATTTGCCGATCATGATCATCGCGGTGGTGGTGTCGGTGCTGGTGATGTTGCTGGCAGCTGACCCTCTGGCCAAGTTCATCAACGACAACCCGACAGTGGTGATGCTGGCGCTGGGCTTCCTGATCATGATCGGCATGACGCTGATCGCCGAAGGCTTTGGCGCCCATGTACCGAAAGGCTACGTGTATGCGGCCATGGCGTTCTCGGCGACGATCGAGAGTTTGAACATGATGTCGCGGCGGGCGAAGCAGAAGCGTTTAGCCGCTGAAGCTTAACTCGCGTCAAACGAAACGGCCGCCTGCGCTCGAAAGAGCCCAGGCGGCCGTTTTTGTTTGGATACGTAAGGGGTGTCGGTCAGTGCGCGGCAGCGTGCTGTTCAGGGGTTTTATCGGGTTTCGCCATTGGAGCCGACTGAACCGGATGATGGTGCCGACGAGTAATACGCAGGACTCCCCATAACATGGCGGCGGCAACGGCCAGCCAGCCAGAAATCAACATCACAATGGTCATCGCCAGGCTCATCAGTGCCTCCTCTTCGCCCTGCTGCGGGCACACACTCTTTGCACATGACAGTCTAGTCGCTGCTGTGTTTCAGACTATTGACCAAAGGTCGGCTGTCACCAATCAGTTCGCTCTATCGAATGCCATCATCTGCCGCTTAAGGCTATACCGCTGCCGCGCGGCGTCCTATGATCGACGGCCAAGCCGGGAGCGCGGATGCCTGGCGTCTAAATCAAGAGAGTGATGATGGTGCGGGTATTTTCTCGAGTTCGGTCTTTAGTGCTGGTCGTTGGCTGCGTTGCCGGTCTGGCGGGTTGCGCGGGGAGTGTGGCACCGGAAATCAAGCGGCTGCCGGAGCGTGTCGAGCTGAGTGGCACGTTCTATCGTGGCGTGGCGAATCAGAGTGGGCCGCAAGTGCTGGCCAGCATGTTGTCCCAGCAAGGCATTGTGATTACGCCAGGTTTGCTCGAAAAACCGTTGCATTTGCCGGGTGCCGAAGCCCAGTTGCAGCAGAACATGCAGAACCTCGCTCGCGAGTACGGCATGGTCGTCTATCCCCTCGACAGCAATCTGCCGGCACTGTTGACCCAGGTTGCGGCCGGTTACCCGGTCATGGTGCGTTTCACCGAAGGCTCGGCGTTCTGGGCTGAACCGCGTTACGCCATTCTTGCCGGGTACAACCGCCAGAAGCAGACCGTGCTGCTGCGCTCGGGCATGAACCGTCGAGAGTTGATGGGCTTTGGTTCGTTTGAAGCGGCGCTCAAGGATGCCGGTGGCTGGGCCGTGCTGATCCAGAAGCCGAATCAATTGCCGGCCAATGTCGATCAGCAGCGATGGCTCAAGGCCGCGAACGACCTTGCTCAGGCAGGTCAGGAGCAGGCAGCCGCCAGGGCGAAGAAAGCGCTGAACGCGCAATAAGTCCGTTCGTCATGTGCCGGGCACCCTTGCACTTTGCCGACTTCTAATGGAATAGGGCCCGGATTTCTCCGGGCTGGATTCAACGGAGGCGCCCATGGCAAATTCCACGACCCCTGTCGGCCCGCATTCGTCTGAGCATTCTTCGGGTGATGAGTTGGGGTTCGATCCCGATTCACCGGACCTCGCCGATCCGCAGGTCGATCCCATCGGACCTGCCAAGGCACCCAGGGATGTGAAGCCGGGCGACAATCCCAAGGCTCCTGCGAAGCCTTACGATCCACTCGCCGATCTGAAACCCTGAGCCTGAGTGAGGTGCGTATGTCTACCGATTCGAGTTTCAACGACAAACGTCCGGACAGCGTTCCAACCACGCCTGAAAAAGACATCGACCCTGTGATGGATCCGAACGATCCATTAAGGGATCCCTTGGCGCGTCCGATGGTAGTGCCAACGGAACATCCCCACGGCACGAGAGATCCGAGTGCCGGGGATGGCATTCCGGATGACGACCAGATGCCGTTGCCCAATGATTAACGCTGGACGAAAAAAGCCCCGAACAATCGGGGCTTACTTTTACCAGCTGTTTATTTATTTCGAGGCTTCAACCACGCCGCTCTGACGATGCTTGAGATTCTTGTCGGATTTGTACTGCAAGGCTACAGACGGCACGTTGGTGCCTCTGCCAGTTTCAACCCAGCTGCGAATACGGCTGGCATCGGCAAAGTGTGTGTACTTGCCAAAGGCGTCGAGGATGACCAGCGCAACCGGGCGATTGCCCATGCTGGTGACCAGCACCAGGCAGTGACCGGCTTCGTTGGTGAAGCCGGTCTTCGTCAGCTTGATGTCCCAGTTCGGCTTGTTGACCAAGTGGTCGGTATTTCGGAAACCCAGGCTGTAGTTGGGTTTACGGAACGAGACGGTTTTTTGCTTGGTCGTACTCAGCTCAGTCAGTAGCGGGTATTTGTGTGCAGCGATCAGCAGTTTGCTCAGGTCGCGGGCCGTGGACACGTTGCGAGGGGAGAGCCCGGTGGGCTCGACGAAGTGTGTACTGGTCATGCCCAGTGCTTTCGCTTTGGCATTCATTGCGGCAATAAACGCGACGTAGCCACCTGGATAATGATGGGCCAGGCTGGCAGCCGCACGATTTTCCGAGGACATCAGGGCAATCAGCAGCATTTCCCTGCGCGGCAATTCGCTTTTGAGTTTCACCCGGGAGAACACGCCTTTCATTTCCGGCGTGTCGCTGATGTTGATCGACAGGTATTCGTCCATATTCTGTCTGGCTTCAACCACGATCAGCCCAGTCATCAACTTGCTGACGGAAGCGATCGGCTTAACCACGTCAGGATTACTGGCATAGATGATTTTGTTGGTCTGCAGATCCATCAGCAATGCGCTGCTGGAAGCGATCTTCAATGTTGACGTATCTCGCGGCGCCGAAGTGGTGTCGGCAGCGTTGACGGTTGGCGTGGTGAAAGTCCCTGTAAATGCAAAAAATAGGCTCAGGATGGAAAGACGGATTTTCACGCTGGCAGACTCGTTAGGTGTGGATAAGCCGTTCTGTAACGGGTTGTTTCTTTAAAAACGACGCATTTTAGGAGTATGGCTGAAGAACTGTCGATGGTTGATCAATGAACAGGTCAAAGTCCTTGAAAACCCCTACAACCTGTAGGTTTCCGGCGAGTGGTAGTGTTTTAAATCCAGGCAAAAAGAACCCCGCCAATGGCAGGGTTCCTTTGTTCGTCGCAGCAATGAAGTTGCGAACTCAGCTGTGCAGTGTTTCGGCTGCGTACAGCGTGTTTTCCAGCAGGCAAGCGCGCGTCATCGGGCCAACGCCACCCGGGACTGGAGTGATCCAGCCGGCGCGGGGCAGGGCGGTGTCGTAGATCACGTCACCGACCAGTTTGCCGTCTTCCTGGCGGTTGATGCCGACGTCGATCACGATCGCGCCTTCCTTGATCCACTCACCCTTTACCAGACCCGGCTTGCCGGCAGCGACTACCACCAGATCGGCACGACCGACGTGGCCTGCCAGATCCTTGGTGAAGCGGTGGGTGACGGTCACAGTGCAGCCAGCCAGCAGCAACTCCATTGCCATCGGGCGGCCAACAATGTTGGAAGCCCCGACAACCACTGCGTCCATCCCGTAGAGATCGACACCAGTGCTTTCCAGCAGCGTCATGATCCCTTTAGGGGTGCACGGACGCAGCAGCGGAATACGCTGGGCAAGGCGGCCGACGTTATAAGGGTGGAAACCGTCGACGTCCTTGTCTGGACGAATGCGTTCCAGCAATTTGGAAGCGTCCAGGTGTTCAGGTAAAGGAAGCTGAAGCAGAACGCCATCAATCGCCGGGTCGTCGTTCAGGCGATCGATCAGATCGGTCAGTGCTTCTTGAGTGGTTTCGGAAGGCAGGTCGTAGGCTTGGGAAATGAAGCCGACCTCTTCACAGTCTTTACGCTTGTGCGAGACATAAACCTGAGAGGCGGGATCGCTGCCGACCAGGATCACCGCGAGACCGGGCGTGCGCAGACCTTGCTGGCGACGCTCGTTGACGCGTTTGGCGATCTGCTGGCGCAGGCTGGCGGCGATCGATTTGCCGTCGATTAGTTGTGCAGTCATTGCGCGTGATTAACCATCGAGAGGGGAAAAAAAGAGAACGCATTCTCGCATGTCATGAGGTGAGGGCAAAGGCGCTTGGTCTGCAAATTCCCCTAACCCCTTTAATTAAATGAATTTTTTTTAAAAAAGAGTTGACGACCTTCAGGGTCACCTATAACATTCGTCGCACTTGTCGGGCACAGCCTAGCACTGGTTAAGAAGGTCGAGCAGAGTTGATGTTTAATTCGGTGAGGCTGAAAGCACTTAGTTTGTAATCGTCCAAGAATACAGATTAACAAGGCGCCCGTAGCTCAGCTGGATAGAGCATCCGCCTTCTAAGCGGATGGTCGCAGGTTCGAGTCCTGCCGGGTGCGCCATTAGGCAGCTTTGGCACAAGTAACGCAACATGGCAATATGGTGGGCGTAGCTCAGTTGGTAGAGCACGGGATTGTGACTCCCGTTGTCGAGGGTTCGATCCCCTTCGTCCACCCCATATTTAGAAAGGCGCCAGATTAACAGTCTGGCGCCTTTGCTTTAAAAGCTTGATGCGGATGTGGTGGAATTGGTAGACACACTGGATTTAGGTTCCAGCGCCGCAAGGTGTGAGAGTTCGAGTCTCTCCGTCCGCACCATTTACAAGTAGCTATTTAATAGCAGAAAACGGCGCAGCACCTGAAAAGGGCTGCGCCGTTTTTGTTTCAGAAGTCTGAATTTTCAAAGCGGCCGCAGGTTCTGGGTCGAGAGGGCGGCTAGGATCGTCGAATTTATGTTTCTCGATGATGCTGATTCGCCCGTTGGTCCCCTTGTGGGGTCGACTGTCAGGGATGGATTGCCGATGCCTTCTATATATAGAAGGATTGGTGCAGAGCCCTGGCATGATTGGCTGTATTTGCTAACAGGGCGAGGCACAACCGTTTGTCCCCGCCTATAAATTGCCTGCTGCTTTTTTACCCGTTTTCAGTAGGGTGACTTCTTGAGTTTGACCCACTAGAATGCATGCCCTTGATTCTGGGGTCGGAAACGGCCGGCTAACGTCTGTGCAACGAGGAATATCCATGCAAGTTTCTGTTGAAAATACTTCTGCTCTTGAGCGCCGCATGAGCATCACCGTGCCGGCTGAGCGCATCGAGACTCAGGTCAACAAGCGTCTGCAGCAGACTGCCCAAAAGGCCAAGATTGCTGGCTTCCGTCCAGGCAAAGTGCCAATGAGTGAAATCAAGCGCCGTTTTGGTGCTGATGCACGTCAGGAAGCGGTCGGCGACGTGATCCAGTCCTCTTTCTACGAAGCTGTCGTTGAGCAGAAGCTGAACCCGGCTGGCGCTCCGTCGATCGAGCCTAAATCGCTGGAAGCTGGCAAAGACCTGGAATACGTCGCGATTTTCGAAGTGTTCCCTGAGTTCACCGTTGCCGGTTTCGAAGGTATCGCGGTTGAGCGCCTGAGCGCTGACGTGGCTGATGCCGATCTGGACAAAATGCTGGAAGTGCTGCGCAAGCAGAACACTCGTTTCGAAGTGGCCGATCGCGCTGCTCAAACCGAAGACCAGTTGAACATCGATTTCGTTGGCAAGGTCGACGGTGAAGTGTTTGCTGGCGGTTCCGCCAAAGGTACTCAGCTGGTTCTGGGTTCCGGCCGCATGATTCCTGGTTTTGAAGACGGTCTGGTTGGTGCTAAAGCCGGCGAAGAGCGCGTTCTGAACCTGACTTTCCCAGAGGACTATCAGAACCTCGACCTGGCAGGCAAAACCGCTGAGTTCACCGTAACCGTGAACACTGTTTCCGAGCCAAAGCTGCCAGAACTGAACGAAGAATTCTTCGCTCAATTCGGCATCAAGGAAACTGGCCTGGAAGGCTTCCGCACTGAAGTTCGCAAGAACATGGAGCGTGAGCTGCGTCAGGCAATCAAATCCAAGGTCAAGAATCAGGTAATGGACGGTCTGCTGGCCACCAACCCGATCGAAGTGCCGAAGGCTCTGCTGTCCAACGAAGTTGACCGTCTGCGCGTGCAGGCCGTTCAGCAGTTCGGTGGCAACATCAAGCCTGAGCAACTGCCGGCCGAGCTGTTCGAAGAGCAAGCCAAGCGTCGCGTCGTGCTGGGTCTGATCGTGGCTGAAGTGGTCAAGCAATTCGACCTCAAGCCTGACGAAGCCCGCGTTCGTGAAATGATTCAGGAAATGGCTTCGGCTTACCAGGAGCCTGAGCAGGTTGTGTCCTGGTACTACAAGAACGACCAGCAACTGAACGAAGTTCGTTCGGTTGTGCTGGAAGAACAAGTTGTGGATACTGTTCTGCAGAAAGCTAGCGTGACCGACAAATCGGTCTCTTACGAAGAAGCAGTCAAGCCGGTAGAAGCTCCACAAGCCGACTGATCGTTTTTGCGGTAAGAAGCACACACCATAAGCCAGCCTTCGTGCTGGCTTATGCGTATTCAAGACATAACTATTTGGGAGTGACTGCAGAGCATGTTCCGTAATTCGTATATTCAGCAGAACTCTGATATCCAGGCCGCAGGCGGCCTGGTCCCGATGGTTGTCGAGCAGTCTGCTCGTGGCGAGCGCGCCTATGACATCTACTCGCGCCTTCTCAAGGAGCGAGTGATCTTTCTGGTTGGTCCGGTAGAGGACTACATGGCCAACCTGATCTGTGCGCAATTGCTGTTCCTTGAAGCGGAAAACCCGGACAAGGACATCCATCTCTATATCAACTCCCCGGGCGGTTCGGTAACGGCGGGCATGTCGATTTATGACACCATGCAGTTCATCAAACCCAACGTGTCGACCACCTGTATCGGTCAAGCGTGCAGCATGGGCGCGTTTCTACTGACCGCCGGTGCCCAGGGCAAGCGTTATTGCCTGCCGAACTCGCGTGTGATGATTCACCAGCCACTGGGCGGTTTCCAGGGCCAGGCTTCGGATATCGAAATCCATGCCAAGGAAATCCTCTTCATTCGTGAGCGTCTCAACACGCTGATGGCCAAGCATAGCGGGCGCACTCTTGAAGAAATCGAGCGCGATACCAACCGCGATAATTTCATGAGTGCAGAAGCCGCGCGTGAGTACGGGTTGATCGATGAAGTGATCAATCAGCGCCCCGCTTAAAATAAGCAGCTCAAAATAGGGTTGGTCGGCGCGTCCGATCACCAGCGGGCTTGAAAAAGCCCGCAATAGCCTTCATCTTGTGTTGCAAGCCTATCGGATTTGGATCGAACGAATGACTGACACCCGCAACGGCGAGGACAACGGCAAGCTGCTCTATTGCTCCTTCTGTGGCAAAAGCCAGCATGAAGTGCGCAAATTGATTGCCGGCCCCTCGGTCTTTATCTGCGACGAGTGCGTCGACCTGTGCAATGACATCATCCGTGAGGAGGTGCAGGAAGCCCAGGCCGAAAGCAGCGCGCATAAATTGCCTTCGCCTAAAGAAATCAGCGGCATCCTTGATCAGTACGTAATTGGTCAGGAGCGTGCGAAAAAGGTTTTGGCCGTAGCGGTGTACAACCACTACAAGCGCCTGAACCAGCGTGACAAAAAGAATGACGATGTCGAACTTGGCAAGAGCAACATCTTGCTGATCGGCCCGACAGGCTCGGGTAAAACCCTGCTTGCTGAAACACTGGCTCGCTTGCTGAACGTTCCGTTCACCATCGCCGACGCAACCACCCTCACCGAGGCAGGTTACGTGGGTGAAGATGTCGAAAACATCATTCAGAAGCTGCTGCAGAAGTGCGATTACGATGTAGAAAAGGCCCAAATGGGTATTGTCTACATCGATGAGATCGACAAGATCTCGCGCAAGTCTGACAACCCGTCGATCACCCGGGACGTTTCCGGTGAAGGCGTGCAGCAGGCCCTGCTCAAGTTGATCGAAGGCACGGTCGCTTCCGTCCCGCCTCAAGGTGGTCGCAAGCATCCGCAGCAGGAATTCCTTCAGGTCGACACCCGTAACATCCTGTTCATCTGCGGTGGTGCGTTCTCCGGTCTGGAAAAGGTTATTCAAAACCGTTCCACCAAGGGCGGTATCGGTTTCAACGCGGAAGTGCGCAGCAAGGAAGAAGGCAAGAAAGTCGGTGAGTCCCTGCGTGAAGTCGAGCCTGACGATCTGGTCAAGTTCGGTCTGATCCCTGAGTTCGTCGGTCGTCTGCCGGTACTTGCCACGCTGGACGAGCTTGATGAGGCTGCGTTGATGCAGATTCTCACCGAGCCAAAAAATGCCCTGACTAAACAGTATGCCAAGCTGTTCGAGATGGAAGGTGTAGACCTGGAATTCCGGGCCGACGCTCTGAAATCGGTCGCCAAACGTGCCTTGGAACGTAAAACCGGTGCCCGTGGACTGCGTTCGATTCTCGAAGGTGTATTGCTCGACACTATGTATGAAATCCCCTCGCAGTCCGAGGTGAGTAAAGTAGTGATCGACGAAAGCGTTATAGAAGGCAAGTCCAAGCCACTGTATATCTATGAAAACAGTGAGCCGGCTGCCAAAGCAGCGCCAGACGCCTAAGCGTCCAGCTGCTGGAATAAAGAAGGGGCCTTCGGGCCCCTTTGCTTTTAGCGCGTTTTAACACCTTCTTTAAGCTTGTTTTTTTTGAAGGTAGCCCCCATCTTGGTTTCAAGCTCACTTCCATCTGTTTACGGCCTTATGGCCGCCGTAGAGGCGAAATCATGAAGACAACCATCGAATTGCCTCTCCTGCCATTGCGTGATGTTGTGGTTTATCCGCACATGGTTATCCCGCTGTTCGTGGGGCGCGAGAAATCCATCGAAGCCCTTGAGGCAGCGATGACGGGCGACAAGCAGATCCTTCTGCTGGCTCAGAGAAACCCTGCTGACGACGATCCCGGTGAAGAAGCACTTTATCGTGTAGGTACCATTGCTACCGTTCTGCAGCTGCTCAAGCTGCCTGACGGCACGGTCAAGGTTTTGGTTGAAGGTGAGCAGCGGGGCGCCGTTGAGCGCTTCAGCGAAGTGGACGGCCACTGCCGTGCCGAAGTCTCATTGATCGACGAAGTCGACGCGCCAGAGCGCGAGTCGGAAGTGTTCGTACGCAGCCTGCTGGCTCAGTTCGAACAATATGTGCAGTTGGGCAAGAAAGTCCCGGCTGAAGTCCTGTCGTCGCTCAACAGCATCGACGAGCCAGGCCGCCTGGTCGACACCATGGCCGCACACATGGCCCTGAAGATCGAGCAGAAGCAGGAAATTCTCGAAATCATTGATTTGTCGGCCCGGGTCGAGCACGTTCTGGCGTTGCTGGATGCCGAGATCGACCTGCTGCAAGTCGAAAAACGCATTCGTGGTCGCGTCAAAAAACAAATGGAGCGCAGCCAGCGCGAGTACTACCTGAATGAGCAGATGAAGGCCATTCAGAAAGAACTCGGCGACAGCGACGAAGGCCACAACGAAATCGAAGAGCTGAAAAAGCGCATCGATGCCGCCGGTTTGCCGAAAGACGCCTTGGCCAAAGCCCAGGGTGAACTGAACAAGTTAAAACAAATGTCGCCAATGTCTGCGGAAGCGACCGTGGTGCGCTCGTATATCGACTGGCTGGTTCAGGTGCCATGGAAGGCGCAGAGCAAAGTGCGCCTGGATCTGGCGCGCGCAGAAGACATTCTCGATGCAGACCACTATGGTCTGGAAGAAGTCAAAGAGCGCATCCTTGAATACCTCGCCGTGCAAAAACGCGTGAAGAAAATTCGTGGTCCGGTGTTGTGCCTGGTCGGTCCTCCTGGGGTGGGTAAAACCTCTCTGGCGGAGTCGATTGCTCACGCCACCAACCGCAAATTCGTGCGCATGGCCCTCGGTGGCGTGCGTGATGAAGCGGAAATTCGTGGTCATCGCCGTACCTATATCGGTTCGATGCCGGGAAGATTGATTCAAAAGATGACAAAAGTGGGCGTCCGCAACCCGCTGTTCCTGCTCGATGAAATCGACAAAATGGGCAGCGACATGCGTGGCGATCCGGCATCGGCGTTGCTGGAAGTGCTCGATCCTGAGCAGAACCACAACTTCAACGATCACTATCTGGAAGTCGACTACGACCTGTCCGATGTGATGTTCCTTTGCACCTCGAACTCCATGAACATTCCACCCGCCTTGCTGGACCGGATGGAAGTGATTCGCCTGCCGGGCTACACCGAAGACGAAAAGATCAACATCGCCGTCAAGTACCTCTCGCCAAAGCAGATTGCTGCCAACGGCTTGAAAAAAGGCGAGCTGGAATTCGACGCCGAAGCGATCCGCGACATCATCCGTTACTACACCCGCGAAGCCGGTGTACGTGGGCTGGAGCGCCAGATTGCCAAGGTTTGCCGCAAGGCGGTCAAAGAGCACGCGATGGAAAAACGCTTCTCGGTGAAGGTCACTGCCGAGATGCTCGAACACTTCCTGGGCGTGCGCAAATTCCGCTATGGTCTGGCCGAATCGCAGGATCAGATCGGTCAGGTCACCGGGTTGGCGTGGACTCAAGTGGGCGGCGAATTGCTGACCATCGAAGCCGCCGTCGTGCCGGGTAAAGGCCAATTGATCAAGACCGGTTCCCTGGGTGACGTCATGGTCGAATCGATCACTGCGGCCCTGACCGTTGTTCGCAGTCGTGCGAAGAGCCTGGGGATTCCCCTGGACTTCCACGAGAAGCGCGACACGCACATCCACATGCCGGAAGGGGCAACCCCGAAGGACGGCCCTAGCGCCGGTGTGGGCATGTGCACGGCTCTGGTGTCGGCATTGACCGGGATCCCTGTGCGCGCGGACGTCGCCATGACTGGCGAAATTACGCTGCGTGGCCAGGTGCTGGCGATTGGTGGTTTGAAAGAAAAACTGCTCGCAGCTCACCGTGGAGGAATCAAGACGGTGATCATTCCTGAAGAGAACGTACGCGATCTGAAGGAAATTCCTGACAACATCAAGCAAGATCTGCAGATTAAACCGGTTAAATGGATTGACGAGGTCCTGCAAATTGCGCTGCAATACGCGCCGGAGCCCTTGCCAGATGTAGCTCCAGAGATAGTTGCAAAGGATGAAAAACGCGAGTCTGACTCTAAGGAAAGAATTAGCACGCATTAGTACGCATTTGCCTGGGTGGCTTGTTGACAGCTTTTTAGAGCCCTTGTTATAAAGCGGCTCTTAAGTGTCTGTAGGCCATTCAGCACTCGTTTTTGCTTTCACCAAAAAACTTAGAATCATACTCAAATAGATATAAGGGGACTTAGAGTGAACAAGTCGGAACTGATTGATGCTATCGCTGCATCCGCTGATATCCCGAAAGCTGCTGCTGGCCGTGCGCTGGACGCTGTAATCGAATCCGTCACTGGCGCTCTCAAGGCTGGCGACTCTGTTGTTCTGGTTGGTTTCGGTACTTTCTCCGTTACCGATCGTCCAGCTCGCATTGGTCGTAACCCACAGACCGGTAAGACGCTGGAAATCGCAGCAGCCAAAAAACCAGGTTTCAAAGCCGGTAAAGCACTGAAAGAAGCTGTCAACTAAGTTCGATTCAGGTTTTTGCCTATCCGGGTCGGGGTCATGCCTGACCTGGCAGCGGAGCGGTAGTCCAGTCGACGAGTCGTCGATCCGAGACGCCGAGGCTCGCACGTTCGAGTCATCGGTCCGCTCCGCCAGTTACGAGAAGGCGCATCCTCGGATGCGCCTTTCTTCTATCCGGATTCTACCCACGCTCCACGGTTGCCTAATTTTGAAGTTCAACCGTTTCTGGGGGACGCATGCTGCAGAATATCAGGGACAATTCACAAGGCTGGATTGCCAAGACCATTATCGGGATCATCGTTGTACTGATGGCTTTCACCGGTATCGAGGCCATTTTTCAGGCGACGACCAACAGCCAGGATGCGGCCAAGGTCAATGGTGAAGAAATCAGCCAGAACGAGCTGAGCCAGGCGGTCGATATGCAACGCCGTCAGCTCATGCAACAGCTGGGCAAGGATTTCGATGCTTCCTTGCTCGACGAAAAAATGCTGCGCGAATCGGCCCTCAAAGGCCTGATCGATCGCAAGCTGCTGCTGCAAGGCGCAGAAAACTCGAAGTTCGCTTTTTCCGAAACTGCTTTGGACCAGGTGATCCTGCAAACGCCTGAATTCCAGGTTGATGGCAAGTTCAGCCCAGAGCGTTTCGACCAGGTTATTCGCCAACTCGGCTACAGCCGCATGCAGTTCCGCCAGATGCTGGCTCAGGAAATGCTGATCGGTCAGTTGCGCGCGGGCCTGGCAGGCAGTGGTTTCGTTACCGACGCACAGGTTCTGGCATTCGCCCGTCTGGAAAAACAGACCCGCGATTTCGCTTCGCTGAACGTCAAGGCTGACCCGGCGGCAGTGAAGCTGACCGACGATGAAGTCAAAGCCTATTACGACGAACACGCCAAGGAATTCATGACGCCGGATCAGGTGGTCATTGATTACGTGGAGTTGAAGAAGGCTTCCTTCTTTGATCAGGTCAGCGTCAAGGACGAAGACTTGCAAGCGGCGTATCAGAAAGAAATCGCGAACCTGTCGGAACAACGTCGGGCCGCGCACATTCTGATCGAAGTGAACGACAAGGTGACCGAAGCGCAAGCCAAGGCCAGGATCGAAGAGATCCAGGCACGTCTGGCAAAAGGCGAGAAGTTCGAAGCCCTGGCCAAGGAGTTCTCCCAGGATCCTGGTTCGGCGAGCAACGGCGGTGACCTTGGCTATGCCGGTCCTGGCGTCTACGATCCAGCCTTCGAAACAGCGCTGTATGCGCTGGCCAAGGATCAGGTTTCGGCGCCGATCCGTACTGACTTCGGTTTCCACCTGATCAAGCTGTTGGGCGTGGAGGCACCTGAAGTGCCGACGTTCGCCAGCCTGAAAGACAAGCTGACCCGTGAGCTGAAAACCCAGCAGGTCGAGCAGCGTTTCGTCGAGGCGACCAAGCAACTCGAAGACTCGTCGTTCGAAGCCTCCGATCTGGCTCAGCCGGCGCAGGACCTGAAGCTCACTGTGCATACGTCCAAACCGTTCGGCCGTGAAGGTGGCGAAGGTGTTGCGGCCAACCGTGCCGTGATCACTGCAGCGTTCAGTCCTGAAGTGCTGGATGAGGGTGCCAACAGCACCGCCATCGAGCTCGATCCGGAAACCGTGATCGTGCTGCGCGCCAAGGAGCACCTGAAGCCTGCGCAACTGCCGCTGGAAAGCGTCGCTGCCAGTATTCGCGTGCAACTGACCAAGGAGCACGCCAGTGCTGCCGCCAAGACCAAGGCTGAAGAGCTGATTGTCAGCCTGCGCGAAGGCAAGACTCCGCTGGACAAGGCGATCGACGGTCAGAGCTGGAAAGTGACCCAGGCCGCTACTCGTGGCCAGGAAGGGGTTGACCCAACCGTGCTGCAGGCGCTGTTCCGCATGCCGAAGCCCGTCGCCAAGGACAAGCCGACCTTCAGCAACGTGACTCTGGCTGATGGCAGCCTGGTGATTGTGCGTCTGGACGGCGTGAACGAAGCGGCTGCGCCGACCGAAGAAGAGAAGGCTCAATACCGTCGCTTCCTCGCTTCGCGCATTGGCCAGCAAGACTTTGCGGCCTACCGCAAACTGCTGGAAAGCCAGGCTGAGATCAAACGCTTCTGATGCCTGACTGAGTTTTGCGCTACACAAAGACCCCGGCCGAAAGGCTGGGGTTTTTTATGGGTGAAACGAAAGCAGCACGGGTTATCCGTCGCCTGAATAATTTACCGTGCGACTTTTTGCTGTAAATGACAGTCAGTAGACTTGTAACTGTTTTAAGACACTAATCGATACTCCGCTAAGCATCGATCTGTTGCACAATACGCCCCGGACCGTTTTCCTCAGGATGTTCAATGTTTAAATCAATTCCCATGCGTGTTGCAGGGCTGGCGTTGGTGCTGGCCGCCGCGGCCGGTTGCTCGTCGAAGAAAGCCCCTATCTACGAGCATGAGAACTTCGACGACTCCGGAACGTTTTCGCGCAGCTACCCGGTGACTGATGCGCAGACGTGCGAAGCCGCCCGTCGGGCGTTGCTCAGCCAGGGCTACATCATCACCAGCTCGGACCCGAAACTGGTCAGCGGACACAAAAGCTTCCAGCAGACCGGCGAGACCCACATGGAGATCAGCTTCAGTGTGGTCTGTGCCGATGACGGCAGTGAGGGGCGCCACGCGACCATGTTCGCCAACGCCTTGCAGGATCGTTATGCGCTGAAGAAGACCAACAACTCCGCCAGCGTTGGTGTGGGCGTGCTGGGTTCTGTGTCGATGCCGATCGGTTCGTCCGACGACTCGATGGTCAAGGTTGCCAGCGAAACCGTATCGTCGCCCAAGTTCTACGAACGTTTCTTTACCTTGGTCGAATTGTTCCTGCCGCCGGAAGCGAAAAAAGCCGCGCACATCCAGGAAAAGCCGAAACCCGATCTCGGCGTGCCTGAAGCCAAGGCCGCACCGGCTCCGTTAGCGCCGACTCCGGCACCTGCGGCAGAACCCGCGCCGGCGCCTGCTGAAGCTGCTCCAGCAGCCTCTGAGCCTGTGGCACCGCCGCCTGAAGCCGCTCCGATTGCTCCGGCCGACAACGCCGAGCCGGCATCGACCACGGAAACGGTCACTCCGCCGCCCCAATCAAGCCTGCCGCCACCCACCGAGCCTATTTCGGCCATTCCTGTTTCAGGCCAGTAATCGTGCTCTGACGCTGCGGGACCGGTTCAGACAAATCCGCTCCCGTAGTGCGCTGTTAAATTGATCCGCGTCAACCAGGCCGTTGTCCTACAGCCTGTATCGAAAAAATCCTGTGATAAATTCCTGACCGCCTGCTACGTTTTATTAAGTAGCCGCTGGGCGGTGTGTCTGCGTCATTTTTCTTTCACGTGGGCACTTTATGCTCGGGGCGCTGGTCATTTATTCAGGCGTTTTTTCAACGAGCCGTGGGAGATTCAAAATGGATGAGTATCAAGAAGAGCTGCTCGAGTATCAGGCGTTTGAACTGGACCCGCTGGAACCGGCCGAAGACGCTACCGAGCTATAAGCGTCAAGCGGATTGGCGATGACTGCGGCGAAACTCGCCGGGAGTCTGACCGCTCCAGCGTTTGAAGGCCCGTTGAAAGGCTTCGGCTGAGGCAAAGCCCAGCAGGTAGGCGATTTCTCCGAACGCCAGTTCGGTATCGCGGATGTAGGTCATGGCCAGGTCGCGACGCGTGTCATTGAGGATCGCGCGAAATTGCGTGCCTTCCTCGGCGAGTTTGCGCCGCAAGGTCCAGGTTGGCAGTTTCAGGCGTGCCGCCACTTCTTCCAGGTCGGGTTCCCGGCCACCATTGAGCAACGGCCCCAGTAACTGAGTGATGCGTTCACGCAGGCTGCGGGTGCGTGTCAGTTGCTCCAGTTCCCGCTCACACAGTTGCAGCAAGTGTCGCCAGGTGCTCGGGCAGTGTTCCGGGTTGCGCTGGGCCAGACTGGCAAGGCTCAAGCGCAGTTGATTGTGCTCGCAGCCAAACTGGATCGGGCAGTCACCCAGCACTTCATACGCCGTGCGGTAATCCGGCTCTTCAAACTCGATCTCGATACGTTCGGCCCGCAATGGGGCAGGGCTGATGCTGGACAATTGCTGCAACCAGCCAGCGATGATCGAGTCCACCACGAAGCGGTTATAGGCGTTGTAGGGGCTGATGGAGTAAAACCGCAGCCAGGCACCTTGGGCGTCTTCGTGAAAACTCGATTGTCCGCGATAGTTGGAGCCATATAAGGCTTCGAAGCGAATCAGGCAGCGCGCGGCTTCACGTACCGTCGGCGCCTGAGCGGCCGTGACCCCGGCCAGGCCGACCTGGCTCAGGCGACTGAGCTGGCCCATGCGCAAACCGAGTGCCGGGTTGTCGGTCAGTTGAATGGCGCTGTGGCCCAGGCGCATGTAACGCGGGATCGAGAGCCGAGCCCCCGCTTCGCTGAGGCGCGCGGCGTCGAGGCCGTATTGTTCGAGCAGCGGCTGAGGATCCACGCCATGGCTGCGCACGGCGTCGGCCAGGCTATGAACAAAGCCCACCGACAGATCGCCGAGGCGCATCGGCAACGGTTTCATCGGTTACAACCAGAGGTTCAGCAAACGCGCGCCACGGGCATTGCCGTCGACGAACTGCTGCCCATTACTGCTGAGAAAGCTTTGACCGGCGCTGCCCTGATCCCAGAACTGACCGCGCAGGAACACGCTCATGCCGGCGATTGCCTGGCTGCTGGGCGGTTGAGCGGTGAGTGTCAGGCGATGCCAGGCTTGGCCTTCGCTGAGTTCGCCGGCCTTGAGACTGACTGAGCCAGGCGTCGACAGCCCCTTGTAACCGCGCCACGGTTGGTCCCAGGTGCCGCGCCCGAGCACAAACGCCGGGACTGCGACGAACTGTGCACCCTGGCGGTCGAGCTTGCGGTAATTGTCCGGGTACCAGCTGTCGCTGCCGATCAGCACGCCCAGGCGTCCGGCCGGGGTGTCGACGACGTTGAGCGTATGCTCGCCATTGGCGGCAATGACTTCATGTTCATCGAAAATCGGGTGCATCTGGCGCTGGGGTTGGCCGATCGGCGAGCCATCGCGACCGAATACCACGCTGCTGTTGTACAACGCGCCGCGGCCGATTTTCAGGGTGCCGTCGATGATGCTGGGCTCAGGTAGCACGATAGAACCCGCCACCAACGTCACGTGGAATTCTTTCGCCAGTCCACCAAACAGTGCCTGGTAGTCCTTGGCCATGCCTTTGGCCTTCATGCGCAGATGCGCGTCGTCCAGACGTTTGTCGCCCTCGGCGCTGATCAGAGCGCGGAGGAACTTCAGTGGGTTGCTGACCGCCAGCCAGTTCATGGCTTCCTTGAGCGTGGTGGCCTGGTACAGCTCATCTTTCTCGCCGCTGACCATCAACCAGGTGCCGACATGTTCGGGCAGGACGACGATGGTTTTTTCATTCAGCAGGCCCTGCTCCTGGGCCTTTTGCAAATAAGCCGCGAGCTTGCGGTGCAGGCGCTCGGGGCTTTGATAGTCAGTGGGAAACAGTTCGGGCTGGATGCCCAGCAGGTTGCCGCGATCGGCGGGTGTGCCTTGGTCGACCGCGAGGTTGATGCGCAGGTCCGACAGGTAATGACCCACCGGACGGTCCGCGGCCCACATGGCGTAGGTCGTAAGGGCGGCAATCAATGCCATGGAGAAGGTCAGATACAGAAGTTTGCGCATGGGGAAACAGTCAACGGCCGTGTGCAGGATTCGCGACTAGGGTAGGGCGCATACCGGCGCTTGCCAAGGGGCGCTGCACATTTGGATCAATAAGTTGTCAGTTACGGTCATTGAGTGACAGCGGTGCGACTCTTAGTCTGTCCAGCATGACTGACGGGGGCCGTAGAGCTCCTGCACTTTTTCCGTGATCGCTCGATGTGGAGTTACCGATGGCCGCCGCTCATTACCCGCACCTGTTGGCCCCGCTGGACCTGGGTTTTACCACGTTGCGCAATCGTACCCTGATGGGTTCGATGCACACCGGTCTTGAGGAAAAGCCCGGTGGTTTCGAGCGCATGGCGGCGTACTTCGCCGAACGTGCCCGTGGCGGCGTCGGCCTGATGGTCACTGGCGGTATCGGCCCGAACGACGAGGGCGGGGTGTACTCCGGCGCAGCTAAACTGACCACTGAGGAAGAAGCGCTCAAGCACCGGATCGTCACCCGCGCGGTGCACGAGGCGGGCGGCAAGATCTGCATGCAGATCCTTCACGCCGGGCGTTATGCGTACAGCCCGAAACAGGTCGCGCCGAGCGCCATTCAGGCACCGATCAACCCGTTCAAGCCTAAAGAGCTGGACGAGGAAGGCATCGAGAAGCAGATCAGCGATTTCGTCACCTGTTCGACCCTGGCGCAACAGGCCGAGTACGACGGCGTCGAGATCATGGGCTCCGAAGGTTATTTCATTAACCAGTTCCTCGCCGCCCACACCAACCACCGCACCGACCGCTGGGGTGGCAGCTATGAAAACCGTATGCGCCTGCCGGTGGAAATCGTCCGTCGGGTGCGCGAAGCGGTAGGCCCGAACTTCATCATTATCTTCCGCCTGTCGATGCTCGATCTGGTGGAAGGCGGCAGCAGCTGGGAAGAAATCGTGACGCTGGCCAAGGCCATCGAGCAGGCCGGTGCGACGATTATCAACACCGGCATCGGTTGGCACGAAGCGCGGATCCCGACCATCGCCACCAAAGTGCCGCGCGGGGCGTTCAGCAAAGTCACGGCCAAGCTGCGTGGCTCGGTGAGCATTCCGCTGATCACCACTAACCGGATCAATACCCCGGAAGTGGCCGAGCAGATTTTGGCCGAAGGCGATGCCGACATGGTTTCCATGGCGCGGCCGTTCCTCGCCGACCCGGACTTCGTCAACAAGGCCGCGGCCGGCCGTGGCGATGAAATCAACACCTGCATCGGTTGCAACCAGGCTTGCCTGGACCACACCTTTGGCGGCAAGTTGACCAGTTGCCTGGTGAACCCACGCGCCTGTCACGAAACCGAGCTCAATTACCTGCCGGTGCAGCAGATCAAGAAAATCGCGGTGGTCGGTGCCGGTCCTGCGGGTCTGTCCGCAGCGACTGTGGCCGCCGAGCGTGGTCATCAGGTGACACTGTTTGATTCGGCCAGCGAAATTGGCGGCCAGTTCAACATCGCCAAGCGTGTACCGGGCAAGGAAGAGTTCTTCGAAACCCTGCGCTACTTCAACCGCAAACTGCAGACCACCCACGTTGAGGTGTGCCTGAACACCCGTGTCGACGTGGCGAAACTGGTTGAGGGCGGTTACGACGAAATCATTCTCGCCACCGGCATCGCGCCAAGAACCCCGGCGATTCCGGGTGTCGAGAACGCCAAGGTGCTGAGCTACCTGGACGTGATCCTTGAGCGCAAACCGGTGGGCAAGCGCGTTGCGGTGATCGGCGCCGGGGGTATTGGATTCGATGTCTCTGAGTTCCTTGTTCACCAAGGCGTCGCCACCAGCCTGGATCGCGAGGCGTTCTGGAAGGAGTGGGGCATCGATACGCATCTGCAAGCGCGCGGCGGTGTCGCCGGCATCAAGGCTGAACCGCACGCACCGGCGCGTGAAGTGTTCCTGTTGCAGCGCAAGAAATCCAAGGTCGGCGATGGCCTGGGTAAAACCACTGGCTGGATTCACCGCACCGGTCTGAAAAACAAGCAGGTACAGATGCTCAACAGCGTCGAGTACCTGAAGATCGACGACGAAGGTTTGCACATTCGCATCGGCGAAACCGGCGAGCCGCAGCTGCTGCCGGTGGACAACATCGTGATCTGCGCCGGGCAGGATCCGCTGCGCGAATTGCACGAGGGTCTGGTGGCAGCCGGGCAGAACGTGCATTTGATTGGCGGCGCGGATGTAGCGGCGGAGCTGGATGCCAAACGCGCGATCGACCAGGGGTCGCGGTTGGCTGCGCAGTTGTAATCAACACAAAATCTGTGGCGAGGGAGCTTGCTCCCGCTGGAGGCCGAAGGACTCCCTCTATCAGCGATGATGTAGTGTCAGGTTAATCAACGTCGCTGATTCTGTGGCTGCTGCGCAGCCAAGCGGGAGCAAGCTCCCTCGCCACAAGTCTGCTGCTAAGATACCGGCTCTTTACCCAGAGCCGGCGTCAATGCTTTCCCCACCAACAGACTGGCTACCCCTGGCCCCCCTCGAACCCTTTCATCTCGATTGGCTGACCAACGCTGGCATCGAAGTCGCGATCCTGCGCCTCGACCAGATCGACCCACTGATCAGTGGCAACAAGTGGTTCAAACTCATTGAGCACCTGAAAGCCGCTGACCGGATCGGTGCCAAAGGCATCATCAGTCTGGGCGGTGCCCACTCCAATCATCTGCATGCACTGGCCGCGGCGGGTAAGCGATTTGGTTTTCGCACCGTTGGCCTGCTGCGCGGTCATCCGCAAGAAACGCCGACGGTGAAAGACTTGCAGGCGTTCGGCATGCAGTTGCATTGGCTGGGTTATGGCGGTTATCGAGCGCGGCACGAGCCGGGTTTCTGGTTGCCATGGCAGGCGCAGTATCCCGATCTGCATCCGGTGCCGGAAGGGGGCGGCGGTGTGCAGGGAGCCAAGGGCTGCGTGCATTTGAGGACAATGGTCAGCGAGCAACTGAACGGTCTGGGCTGGAGCGACTACGACGGCTGGTGGCTGGCCTGCGGAACGGGTACCACCCTGGCCGGCCTGGTGCTGGCCGAGGCGGGCGAGCACCCGGTATATGGCGCATTGGCGGTGCCCGACGATCATGGCGCTGCGCAGCAGGTCGAATCAGTTATGCAAGAGGCGGGTTTGCCGGATCGTGCTTATGAATGGTTCGACGCCAGTCGTGGCGGCTTTGCCAAAGTCGATCCGCTGTTACTCGAATTCATCGATCGGACCGAACAGGCCAGCGGCGTTCCCCTCGAACCGCTGTACACCGGCAAAGCTCTGTTGGCGCTCAAGCTGCAAGTAGAAGCGGGAAGATTCGCAAGCGGCACGCGCCTGATCTTCATTCATACCGGCGGTTTGCAGGGCCGCCGGGGTTTCCAGTGAACGACGGAAATCACCCGCGCTTGGGCATCATCCGCAGCAAGGTGTTATCGCGCACCACGTAATGGTGATAAATCCCCGCCAAGGCATGCAGGCCGATCAGCCAGTAACCGATGGTGCCGCCGAGTTCATGCCAGCCCTCGATCTGCTTGGCCAACGCCTTGTCTTCCGGGATCAGCAGCGGCAGGTCGAAGCCGTAGAACATCACTTGATGACCTTTTGCGCTGGTGACCAGCCAGCCTAGTATCGGCATGGCGATCATGAAAATGTACAGCGCCCAGTGCATCAGTCTGGCCAATACGGTCTGCCAGTGAGGCGATGCCGGGAAGATTTGCGGTGCCGGGCCCAGGCTACGAGCAAACAAGCGCAGCCAAACCAGCACAAACACCGTCAAGCCCAACATGAAGTGCGATTCGGTGATCAGCGTCCGCCCCCCACTGCCTTTTGGAAAGATCCCGCGAAATTCGATGCAGGCGTAAACCAGCGCCAGCAGGACCAGCATCAACCAATGCAGCGTGATCGATACGGTGCTGTAGCGTGAGTCGGAATTCTTCCAGGGCATACGGTGTTCCTCACAGGTCAGGTCGAGCCACCGTTCTAATTCGACGGTGTGCTTTAACTGTAATCCTCTTAATTTCTTTCTGCCTGAGTTGAGTCAATTTTTTATCAGATGTCGTCGGTGATATGCAGACATTGCATCAGTGTTTGCCGGGTTCACCTGAATTCATCCATGCAGTTGTTGTAAGTAAGTCTTGAATTTAGTATCAGTACTGAGGTGGTGTTAAGAGGAGTGTAACTGTTTGTTGTTTATATTTGGTATTTGGGAGGAGTTTGCATCGCTCAAAGAGGTTGGTTATTTTGAAGGCGTAAAGTTTGTCAGGGAGACAAACTGAAAAGTTCGAAAATCATAGTATTTGTCGAGCGGCTAAAAAGGATTTTTATGAGTGTTAAAATGACAAGTAATAATAAGATCTATGCCGGCGTTGTAAAAAAGATGATGGCTAAAGCGCCGATCCCCAAACCAAAACCAACAACCAAACCACCCGTCAAACCCACCGTGCCCGTCAAGCCGCCTGTCAAACCGACCGTACCTGTCAAACCTCCGGTCAAACCGACAGTGCCCGTCAAGCCACCCGTAAAACCGACCGTACCCGTTAAACCACCGGTCAAGCCTGCCTTGCCTCCCGGGAAGGCGCCGATCCCGCCGACCAAGCCAGTGGGGCCCGTCCGGCCGCCGCTGCAGTGGCCAACCCTTAACATCAACATTGATCCGATAGCCTTCATTAACCTGCTGAACACCCTCGGCAGCATTCGAAACAGTGACGGGACGACTTCCCTACCCGATGGCAGTCTGGTCAACGCCGATAAAAACTCGGTGAAACGCCCGGACGGCATTATCCAGCACGCGGACGGAAGGGTAGAGTACCCAGACGGTCGCATCGTATGGCCAGATGAAACGATTGAATATCCGGATGGTCGCCTGGTCTGGAAGGATGGCACCGAGCAGTACCCCGATGGCCGTGTAAAGTATGCGGACGGCTCAATTTTTGATGCCAGCGGTAATCAAATAAATGAGGAGTGAATTCGAGCGGATAGAAGGCGCTCTGACAGTATCGTTCGGATGCTTAGTTTATAAGTTAGAGCGTCATTAATAAAAGTTCGATTATAAAAAAACGCCGTACCCTTCCAGGGTTACGGCGTTTTTTATAGTCGCGATTTTATGCAGTCTGTGGCATCTCGCCCTTGGCCAGACGTTTGTTGATATCAGCAATCACTTCCGGCAAATCAGTGATGGTGTCGATCATGTAGTGCGGGCGCGAGCCCTCGAACATTCCGTGGATGCGCTTGCGTTCGCTGTCCAGTTGGTCGCTGCCGAGGGCGCGGTAACCTTCGTAGTCCAGGCCCAGCGCGTTGCCCGAGCAGATCAGCGCCACGGTCCACATGCCGGCGCGACGACCTTCAAGAATGCCCGGCACGGTGTCGTCAATCTTCACGCAGGCTGCGACATCATCAATGCCCAGGGCGATCACGTTGGCCAGCGCCTGGGCCGGCCATGGGCGACCGTTAGGCACTTCGTCAGTGGCGACCACGTGATCGGCAACGTAACCGTTGGTGGCGGCCAGTTCGACCACTTTGTCCATGACCTGTTTCGGGTAGCCGGAGCAGGAACCGATCTTGATCCCTTGCTGGCGCAGGTTGGCGATGGTGTCCAGCGCGCCCGGAATCAGCGCCGAGTGCTCGGCGATTTTTTCGATTTGCAGGGGCATGAAGCGTTTGTAGATGGCGGTGACGTCGTCATCGGTCGGCGTACGGCCGAACACGGCGCGATAACGTTCGGCCACTTGCGGCTGATCGCAGAGGGTGCGGATGTGGTCCCACTTGCCCATGCCCATCGGGCCGCGGGCTTCTTCGATGGAAACCTGGACGTCGAACTCGGCGAAGGCTTCGACAAAAATCTGGGTCGGGGCGAAGGAGCCGAAATCGACCACGGTGCCGGCCCAGTCGAGGATGGCGGCTTGCAGTTTGGTTGGGTTTGTATAGTTCATGGTGATCAAATCCTGTGGCAACTGGCTAAAGGAGAGCTGCGTTTGGTGGGAGCGGGCTTGCTCGCGAAGGCGGTATGCCAGCTGACATAAATGTTGAATGTCAGTCCGCTTTCGCGAGCAAGCCCGCTCCCACAGGGGAATGCGGTGTGGTTTATATTTCGAGGACTTCCATCTCGCGCAGTACTTCGGCGATAGCCGCCACCGCCGCGTGCATCTCGGCCTGGTTGACGTGGCCGATGCAACCGACACGGAAGGTTTCGACCTGGGTCAATTTGCCGGGGTAGAGGATGAAACCCTTGGCCTTGACGCGTTCGTAGAATTCCTTGAACTGGTAGCGCGGATCTTTCGGCGCGTGGAAGGTGACGATGATCGGCGCCTGAATCGCGGCAGGCAGGAAACTGCGAATCCCCAGTCTGGCCATGTCATCGAGCAGCACCTGGCAGTTGTTGGCATAGCGCTGATGCCGGGCGGGCAAGCCACCTTCTTCGTTGTATTGCAGCAGGGCTTCGTGCAACGCCGCGACTACGTGGGTCGGCGGGGTGAAGCGCCACTGGCCGGTCTTGGCCATGTAGGTGTGCTGATCGAAAAGGTCCATTGCCAGCGAATGCGAGTTACCGGCGGCATTGGCCAGCGCTTCTTTGCGAGCGAAGACAAAGCCCATTCCCGGCACGCCTTCCAGGCATTTGCCCGAAGCGGCGATCAGTGCGTCGAACGGCACCTGTTGCGCGTCGATCGGCAAGGCGCCAAAAGAACTCATGGCGTCGATGATCAGGCGTTTGCCGTGTTGCGCGATGACGTGGGCGATTTCCGGCAGCGGGTTGAGGATGCCGGTGCTGGTTTCGCAGTGAATCAGCGCGACGTGGGTGATGCTGGCGTCGGCACGCAGCAGGCGGTCAACGTCGGCGGCGGTGGTCGGCTCGTCTTCGGCGGTTTCGAAGGTGCTGAAGGAGCGGCCGAGCACTTCGCAGATTTTCGCCAGGCGTTTGCCGTAAGCGCCATTGATCAGCACCAGGACTTTGCCGTCGCGCGGCACCAGCGTGCCGATCGCCGCTTCGACCGCGAACGTGCCGCTGCCTTGCAGGGGCACGCAATGGTGGCTGTCGCCGCCGTTGATGATCGCCAGCAGTTGTTCGCACAGGCTGGCGGTCAGTTGATTGAAGCGGTCATCCCATGAACCCCAGTCAACCATCATCGCCTGACGGGTGCGGGCCGATGTGGTCAGTGGGCCGGGGGTGAGCAGGATGGGTTCGGCAGTACTCATTCTCGTGTCCTCGCAATCGATGGGATGAAGCTACGGGGCTTAAATTGCAATTTGCCGAGCTATCAATCAAATTGTTTGTTGTTATGCCAGTCATCAGTGAGGGTTATTCATGAACCTGTTCCAGCTCCGCGCATTCGATGCGGTGGCCCGCGAGGGCAGTTTCACCCGGGCCGCCGCGCGACTGTTCATCAGCCAACCGGCGGTCACCGGGCACATCAAGGCGCTGGAGGAGCATTACCAGATCACCCTGTTGCGGCGCACCGCGCGACGGGTGGAACTGACGGAGGAGGGCACCAAACTGGCCGCGATCACCCGGGCGATGTTCGGTCTGGCCGAAGAAGCGCAGGTGATGCTCGAGGCCAACCGACAGTTGCTGACAGGGCGTCTGGAAGTTGCGGCGGACGGGCCGCACATGGTGATGCCGATGCTGGCGAGTTTGCGGGCGCGGTATCCGGGCATCACCGTGAACCTGCGACTGGGCAATGCTCAGGAAACCTTGGCGGCGTTGCTGTCGGAGCATGCCGACGTGGCGGTGCTGACCGAGGTCGAACCGCGCAAGGGCCTGCATTTGCAAGACTTGAGCGAATCACGGATTTGTGCGCTGGTGCCTGATGGCCATCCCTGGGCGCAGATGTCGAAGGGCGTACCGCTCAAGGCGCTGGATCAGGTGATCATGGTGTTGCGCGAGCCCAGTTCGATCACCCGGCGCACCTTCGACGAGGCGTGCGCCGCGGCGATGGTCAGTCCACGGGTGTTGCTGGAGCTGGACAGTCGCGAAGCGGTGACCGAAGCCGTCGCCGCAGAGTTGGGGGTTGGCGTGGTGTCGTCGGTGGAGGTCAGCCACGACCCGCGGGTGGCGGCGGTGCCGATTGTTGGTGAAGGGTTGGTAAACCGACACATGATTGGCTGCATGGAGCGGCGGCGGGATTTGCGCTTGATACAGGCGTTTTTCGAGTTGGCACCCGGCCGATAGACCGAGGTGCGGCCTTCGCGAGCAAGCCCGCTCCCACAGGGATTTTGTGAGCGCTGGATCGTCTGGATCGTTCCCACGCTCTGCGTGGGAATGCCTCAATGGACGCTCTGCGTCCGCTTTGGGACGCGGAGCGTCCCGGGCTGCATTCCCACGCAGAGCGTGGGAACGATCATTGGGGGAGGCTTTCGCGAACCATCTGCAGAAACGTCGCCACCACTCGCCGCGAACTCTGCTCGCGCAAGCACACCAGTGTCTCGGTCAACCGCCGTTTGCAGTCGGTAATAGGCAACGCGCAAACCCTCGAATCTGCACCGAACTCGGCAGCAGAAACCACACCAACGCCAATCCCCACCACCACCGCTTCCCGCGCCGCTTCCCGGCCTTCAACCTGAATCGCCGGGCGAATGCGAAAGCCTGCCTGAGCCATTTCTTCTTCCAGCGTCTGGCGCGTCACCGAACCGATTTCCCGCAGCACCAAAGGCGTGTCATCCAGGTCCGCGAGGCAAATCGACTCACGGCCGGCCCACGGGTGATTGCGCGAAACGAACGCCACCATCGGGTCATTGCGCAGCGGCAGCGAGATCAGACGTTCGTCACTGACATCGCGACCGAGCAACGCCAGGTCGGCCTGGTAATTGAACAACCGGAACAGCGATTCATCGGTGTTGCCGGTTTCGATCTTCACGCTGATACCGGGGTAGCGTTCGCAGAACCGCGCGATCTGTGGCAGCACATGCACCGGCGCATCGACGGCAAGAATCAGGGTGCCCGTCTGCAATGCCTGGGATTCCTGAAGTAACTCTTGAGCCTCGGCCTCGATGACGAACAGCCGCTGGGTAATGCTCAACAAGCGCTCACCCAGATCCGTCAGGCGCACCGAGCGTTTGTTGCGGTGGAACAGCAGCACACCGAAACGCTCTTCGAGCTTGCGCACTTGGTCGGAAATCGCCGGTTGCGTGAGGAATAGCCGCTCGGCGGCTTTGGTAAAGCTTCCGTGGACGGCCACGGCATGGAAGGCTTTGAGCTGGGCGTGGGAAACCGACATCGAAAACTCCAGTAACAAGCTGAGCTTATATTGGAAATACGATAAATCGATTTCACTTATTAATCAGTAATTGTTTTTATCCACCTCAGCCCCGGTGACTGGTCAGTCGAACAGCGTCGGCGGTCATGAGCCTGTGCGTGCAACAGCAGGACTCATCTGACCGATATCGCCTCAGGGAAGCTGCGATATCGAAGTGCTCAACAATAAAAAAACAGGCGTTATTTCTCAATTTCTGCCGGCACACTCACACCCTGAGGTCAGAACCACCATGAACAAGCACATCGGCACCATCAAGCGTTGGCGCGTGCAGATCTTCGCGATCACCTGGCTCGCTTACGCCGCGTTCTACTTCACCCGCAAAGCCTTTTCCGTGGCAAAACTGGGGATCGCCGAAGATCCCACCTTCATGCTCGACAAAATGGCCATGGCCAACCTCGACGCCATCTACCTCACGGCTTACGCCATCGGGCAATTCACCTGGGGCATCCTGGCCGACCGCTTTGGTCCAAGGGTCGTAGTGTTTGGCGGGTTGCTGATTTCAGCGGCGGCAGCCTTGGTGATGGGCAGTTTTGCGACGTTGCCAATCTTCGCTACCTGCATGTTGATTCAAGGGTTTGCCCAGTCCACCGGCTGGTCCGGGCTGTGCAAGAACCTCGGGAGTTTCTTTCCCTCTGAACAGCGCGGGCGGGTGCTGGGGCTGTGGAGTTCCTGCTACGCCTTTGGTGGGTTGGTGGCGTCGCCGTTTGCTGGCTGGTGGGCGTATACGCTGATCGGCACCTGGCATGCGGCGTTCTTTTCCAGTGCGGCGGTGGTTGGGCTGGTCGCCGTGCTGTTTTTTATTTTTCAGCGCAACAAACCCGAAGACGTTGGCTTGCCGGCGGTGGAACCGGAGCCGCAACTGACGGCGCAAGAGGCTGATGCGCAAAGCAGGATCAGCATTCTGGAACCGTTGAAAGAAATCCTGCGCAACCGCACCGTGCTGGTCCTGGGGCTCGCGTACTTTCTGCTGAAACCGGCACGCTACGCGATTCTGCTCTGGGGCCCGGTGATCGTCTTCGAGCAGATGCCCTCGGTGGGCAAGGTCGGCGCGGCCATCATTCCGACTGCCTTTGAACTGGCCGGGTTGCTTGGGCCGATTCTGCTGGGGCTGGCATCGGACAAACTGTTCGGCGCCCGACGCATGCCAGCGTGTGTGCTCAGCCTGTTGGCGCTGACCGTGACCCTGGCGTTGTTCATGGGTGCCCTGCATACCGGCAGCGTGATGCTGGTGGTGGCGCTGCTGTTCGTCATGGGCCTGACCCTGTACGGACCTGACTCGATGATCAGCGGCGCGGCGGCGATCGATTTCGGCACCGCCAAGGCGGGCGCCACAGCGGCCGGTTTCGTCAACGGTTGCGGCTCGGTCGGGGCGATTCTCGGCGGATTGCTGCCGGGCTACTTCGACTCGGTCACGGTGTTCATCGTCTTCGCGGGCTGCGCATTGTTTTCGGCCCTGGTGCTGATCCCACACTGGAACAGCCGCCCGGCTGCCCTGCGTGCCGAAAGCGCTTTCGTGCCTAACCAACCGATCAGCGTAAAACCTCTGCGTACTTAAGGATTGACCCATGAGACCTTTCTGGCTGGAACAGGCGCTGGCGGCCGAGTCCTGCGCGCCATGCGAACCCTTGGCGGGCGACACCCGCGCCGATGTCTGCATCGTCGGCGGTGGCTACACCGGGTTGTGGACGGCGATCATGCTCAAGCAACAGAACCCCGAACTGGATGTGCTGCTGATCGAAGCCGATATCTGCGGCGCCGGCGCCAGTGGCAACGTGTTTTATGGTTTCGGATACTCCGGCAGCGGGGTTGGCCCGTGTCATATGGGTGGGCAGATTCTCGCCTCGATGGTTCAAGGGCTGGACAATGCCTGGACCCGTTCGCCTCTGGTCAACGGCCCGTTGGGCTTGTTTCCGCCGGAACCGATTCGTTACCTTGGCTCATTGATGGTGCGCAAGGCCATCCGCCGCAAGGAGCGCGCCGAAGATCATGGGCATCGGCCGCGGCATCTGGATGTGCGTCTGGCGAAATTCGCGGCGGCGGCAGGCAAGGCCGACAAGGGCTGAGTCAGGGCGATGGGTCCGAGCGATTGACCAGCCAATCGAGCAGCAAATCGCTATCGCGGCGTGGCTCGGGATCAGGCCGGGTGCGCGGGTGATGGCCCATGCCGATACACAGCACCGGTCGGTCCGGGTCACTGTCGAGAAAACTGATCAGCACGTCGCTGCCGGCCTTTGGCAGGCTGGACGCATCAATCCGACCGTCCGGCGCTGCAAAGGCCACCGGTAACCAGATACCCACAGATTCAAGCGGATCCGCTTGCGCGGTTGGCCACAGCCTGACTTGTATTCGACCTTGATCATCCAGCGCCGGCGGTTGCCCGGCAGGGCCCAGTACCTGGGCGGGCTGGTAACCCGGGATGCTCGGCCTGGTCTGTTTGAGTGCCGGCCTGAATACCGTTGACCAGGGAATGGCGGTGAACTGATTGCGGTAATGACCGACAGTGACCGGTTTGTCGGTGGCAAGAATCGAAGGTTGTTGCCCTTGATGTCGGGTTTCGGTGAGCAGCCACTGATCGTTGAAATTCGCCAGTGGATGTTCTGACACTTGCACGATCCGTGCACTGCGCAGTGCGCTCTGGTTGCTTTGACCGTGGATCTGCAGGTACTGGCAACGCAGACGTTCCAGTTGTCGTCGGCTCAACTGATCGTGATGGATGTGCTCGGGCGCGGGGCGGACCATGACCGGCAATGGTTTGCTGAACGCGTGGTTGGCCGCGCCATCGTCGGGTTTATGCGAGCCACGGTTCCTGGCCTCCAGTCGTGAGGGAATGGGCGGCGAGTCATGGCGTTGGAACAACTCACTGATCGTCGGCCCGTCACTGTCTTCGGGCGCGTTGCCCTGGAATGGCGTAAGGACGGGGTCCTGGGGGAAGCTCAGGCTGTCATCTGCCAGGACCAGCACATGCCCTTCGCGCTGATGTTCGAAGTGATAGTGAATGCCTTCTTCTTCGCACAGCCGTTGCAGTAATGCCAGGTCGCTCTCCTCGTACTGAATGCAAAAAGGCCGGACGGGATAGTGTCCGCTGGATAATTCGAAGCGATAGCTCGCCTCGGGCACATCATGTTCCTCCAGCAGTTGGCGCAGGATCATCGGTACGCTGAGGTGATGAAAGACCCGGCGTGAACGCTGCCGGTCGAGCCATTGAAGGTAGGGCACCAGCACCAGTTTGTAGCCGATCCGGTGTGGGCCGCGATGCTCGCGACTGGCACTGTGAAGTACGCCATGAATACCCTGGCCCTCCATCAGGCTGAGGAACACCGGTTGTTGCAGCAGTCGGTCGAGGTTCATGGCCGGTGCGAGGCCGATCACTTCGATGTCGAATCGATAGGGCTGGTTGAGGGCTTCTCGACCACTGAACTGCAACACCTGCAAACTCAAATCGCCGTCGAGAAGTGTCAGGGTGAAGGGGCTTTCCTTGTCGTTGTGCATCGAACGCGCTTCTGCCATGGAATTCGGGCGCAGAGGGTACGAAACCATAGCCCTTTATAGTCACCGCAAATCGAAGTTTCAGAATCGCCCTACAACTGACGGTGAAGATGTCGATTGGTCATGCGGGTCAACAGGGTGGATTTTTTGGTCGATTGCCAACTTTAGGGCGTATAAACTTGCGCCCATGCGTCGGCCAATAGATGTCTCGGCGCCACAGATCAAGAGAGTGAGTAATGGGCGCACAGTGGAAGGTTAAACACAAAGAAGCGGCATCTAACGCCAAGGGCAAGATCTTCGGCAAACTGGTAAAAGAAATCACCATTGCTGCGCGTAACGGTGCCGATGTCGCTACCAACGCACATCTGCGGCTGGTGGTTGAACAGGCTAAAAAAGCCTCGATGCCCAAGGAAACCCTGGATCGCGCGATCAAGAAAGGCGCGGGCCTGTTGGGTGAAACCGTGCAATACCATCGCGTGACCTATGAAGGCTTCGCACCGCATCAGGTGCCGCTGATCGTTGAATGCGTGACCGACAACATCAACCGCACCGTCGCTGAAATCCGCGTTGCGTTCCGCAAGGGCCAATTGGGCGCTTCCGGTTCGGTAGCGTGGGACTTCAACCATGTCGGCATGATCGAGGCGTCCCCGGACAGCCCGGACGCCGATCCGGAAATGGCCGCTATCGAAGCCGGCGCCCAGGATTTCGAGGCGGGTGACGAAGAGGGCACGACCCTGTTCCTGACCGAGCCTGCGGACCTGGACGCCGTGCAGAAAGCCCTGCCCGAGCAAGGGTTCACCGTGTTGTCGGCCAAGCTGGGCTATCAGCCGAAAAACCCGGTCAGCGGTCTGAGCGATGAGCAGATGGCTGAAGTCGAGGCCTTCCTCGAAGGCCTCGATAACCACGATGACGTGCAGGACATGTTTGTCGGGTTGGCGGGGTAATTTGATTTTTCAGTGATACCGCTATCGCGAGCAGGCTCGCTCCCACAATTGACCAAGTTGTCTGTAAGGACGCGATCTAATGTGGGAGCGGGCTTGCTCGCGAATGACCGCGCAGCGGTCACCGATTTTCCAGTACTCGTACAATCTCCGCGAACCCCGGTCGCTCCAGCACCTGCGGCTGACAGCAGCGCTGCTGCAATTGCTCCAGATGCACACGACCTTCATCGCTCAGCCCCGAGTCGATCCGCTCCAGCAATTCCCCCAGCAAAATCCCGAACGCTCGCACTTCTATCCGTTGTAGCGCACGGCTTTCAAGGCTGTCCGAGATGGCATGGAAAGACGCGGCGCCAAAATCCCCCAACAGGCAATCACCGTGCTCGTTCCACAAAATGTTGTGGCCGTAGAGGTCGCCGTGGGTGATGCCATGCTGGTGCAAATGTTCGGCTGCCGAGGCGATGCCAGCGGCGATGCGCAATGCCACGCCAGCGCTGAGCCGGGTGCCGTTGGCGTAAACGTCGCGGGTGCATGACGCCAGGCTCGGCAGGCCGGCCAGATTGCGATAGCTCGGATCGATCAATTGCATCACCAGCCCGGCCTGGGCTTCTGGATGCGCGAAGATGCGGCCTTTAACCCGGATCAGGTTGGGGTGACTACCGGCGGTGATGCAGGCGTTCATCTCGTGCAACGGCGAGCCATCGCTGGTCATTTCGCCCTTGTAGAGCTTGACGGCGACCGCTGTGGCCGGGTGGTTCGGTCGATCCCAAACAGCCTGATGAATCACCCCTGACGCGCCTTCGCCCAGTTGCTGCTCCAGACGCAGTTCAGACCACGGAATGCGGGGTGTGGCTTCGAGGGCAGCCGCATCGGCTTCGGTCTCCAGCGGGTTGCCGGCGTACGCCAGCCAGCTCAGGCTGGGCAGGGTCAGCAACCACTCGGGCAACTCGCTCAACTGATTGGCGGCGATGCGGATCAGTTCGAGTCGATGGCAATGCCGCAAGCTCTGTGGCAAACCTTGCAAGCGGTTGCCGGCAAGCATGAGTTTTTGCAGGTGCGGGCGTTCACCCAGTTCGGCCGGCAGCTCAGTGATGCAGTTATCGGTCAGGATCAGCCAGCGCAGCAACGGTGGCAGGGCCGCGCCTGGCACGCGCTCGATACGATTGCCCTTGAAGCCGACCATCGTCAGTGCGGCGCATTGGCCCAGGCAGTCGGGCAGTTCGGTGAACAGATTGTCCGAGCAGAACAACACGCGCAAACGGGTCAGGCGGTGCAAGTCGCCCGGCAGGCTGCTCAAGGCATTGCCGCTGAGGTCGAGGACTTCCAGCGAGTCCGCCAGGTCGAAGATTTCTCGCGGAAACTCCGTCAGGCCATCGGTGATGTCCAGGCGGGTAACGCCCGACAGTTGGCCGGCGCGTAGTTGGGCAAGGGTATCCATGAACAGATTCACTATTGATCGAGAGGAGGGCGCGCAGGCCCGGAAGCGGGCGACATGATACCGGCAAATGTGGGGTGGCTGTTAAACCGCTATGGCGAGCAGGCTCGCTCCCACACTGAGGTTGTGTTGTACACCGATCCAATGTGGGAGCGGGCTTGCTCGCGAAGGCGGTGTGTCATTCACCATTCGGTTGCCTGACCTTACGCATTCGCGGGCAAGCCCGCTCCCACAGGGTTTTCTGTGTTGCCTCGGGTTAGCGCTCGATACTGCGATTCCACCGCGCATTCCACGCTGGGCGCTGTTCGTTGACCTGATCCCAATCGATCGCAATGGCAGTGGCCAGGTACTGTTTCATCGCTTCGACCTGGCCACGAGTCTTGTCGGTGGTCGGGGTATTCGGGTTGGACGGGATCTGGTCACCGTCTTCAAGCGCGGCGGCCTGGGCTTCAGGCGTCAGCAAGAAAGCGGCGAGTTTCTGTGCCAATTCCGGCTGAGTGTTGTTGGCGATGGCACATTCGGCCACGTTGAGCACCACGGCGCCTTCCTTCGGCTGCGCATACTCCACCGGCATGCCCTTGAGTTTCAGCGCGGTGACCTGGGTCGGCGTCAACGGGAACAACGCTGCTTCGTCGGTCTGAAGCATTTCAGAAATCTTCGCCGAGCTCGGAATGTACTCCAGCACATTGCGCCCGACGGTGTTCGGCCACGCCTTGAAGCCTGGCTCGACGTCGGTTTCGCTGCCGCCCTGAATCCGGTTGAACATCAGGAAACCGTGCAGGCCAAAGGTCGAAGACGCCATCGACTGGAACACCAGTTTGTCCTTGAAGCGCGGGTCGGCCATGTCCATCCACGAGGTCGGTGCGGACCAGCCTTTCTCCTTGAACAGCCGCGTGTTGTACGCCAACCCGGTCACGCCGAGGCTGACTGCCACGGCTTGATCCTTGATGCGACCCTTGGCCGGAATCTGCGCCAGCGGTGCGCTGTCTTCAAGTTTGTCGCACAGCCCCATGGCGATGGCGCGGTACATGATGCCGTCGTCGAGGAACATCACGTGCATCTGCGGGTTGCCTTTGCTGGCCTGGACCTTGGCCAGAATATCGGCGGAGGTGCCGGGCACGATCACCACTTTGACGTTGTTGGCCTTCTCGAAAACCGGCAGCACCTTGTCGGCGTAGAGCCGCTCCATGGTCCCGCCGTTCATGCCCAGGTAAAGCGTCGGTTCGGCCTGGGCCTGGGTGGCGGCGAGCAGAGCGCCCAGGCAGGAGATACCGAGCAGTGCAGTGCGTTTGACGTTATTCATTAGCGCGACCTTCCTCTATCAAGCAACGGAGATGGAGTGAAACCGGGTGATGGAAAACGCATCCAGCGACGTTTTTGAGGCGCCGCTGCAGATGATTTCGGTGAGCGCCTGGCCCACCGCGGGGCCGATCTGAAAGCCCGCACCGGCAAAGCCGAATGCGTGCAACAGACCGGGTTGAGTGCCGCTGTGGCCGATCACCGGTTGGCGATCGGGCAGGTAACCTTCGGTGCCGCTCCAGGTGCGAATCGCCTGGGCGCCTTCAAGAAACGGATAAAGCTCGACCGCCTGACGCAGGATCTCGATCACGGCGTTCTGGCCCGGCCGGGCGCGGGCGCCGTCGAGGGCAAAACCCTGACCGCCACCCAACACGCAATTGCCGCGCGCGACCTGACGGGCATAGATACCGCCGCCCTCGACCCCGGTGCTGGCATTCATCACCAGCGGCAACGGTTCGGTGACCAGCATCGCCGGGTGCCCGGCGTGCATCGGCACCGCCTCACCGAACTGTGATGCCAGGCTGCCGGCCCAGGCTCCGGCGCAGTTCAAAAGCCAGGGCGCGTGCAGGTCGAGACCGGTTTGCGTGCTGATACGAAAACCTTGGCCGTCGTGTTCCACCGCCGTCACCGCGCATTGTTCATGGACCTGCGCGCCATGTCGCCGCGCCGCCCGGGCAAACGCCGGGGACACCAGTCGTGGGTTGGCGTGACCGTCATCGGGGCAAAACGAAGCACCGACCGCCACCTCGCCGACCCACGGAAAACGTGCGTGTAATTCACTGCGATCGAGTACCTGCAAGTCGAGGCCAAAACCCCGACTGCTGGCGGCATAGTCTTGCAAGGCGTGTAGATCGTTGAGGCTGCGGGCCAGTTTCAGGTGACCGCTGCGCTGATACTCACCGTCGATGCCAATCAGCTGCGGCAGTTGTCCCCAGATGTCGTGGGCCCGCTGCGACAGTGGCAGTTGCGAGAGTGGTCGCCCCTGGCGCCGCACGCCGCCGTAGTTCACGCCGCTGGAATGCGAGCCACAGAAGTCCCGCTCCAGTAGCGCCACGCGACGCCCGGCCTTGCTCAGAAACAGCGCGGCGGAGGCGCCGACAATTCCGCCGCCAATGATGACGGCATCGACTTCGATCATGACTCGACCTCCAGACCAAACGGCAGGGGTTTGATGGGGGCTTGTGCCCTCAGGCGACCAATGTCGGAGATGGCGCGCTGGCTTTCGCAGGCAATGATTTCCGCTGCGGCGGCGCCGCACATCCGTCCCTGGCAGCGGCCCATGCCGATCCGGCAATGCGCCTTGACCCGGTTGATCTCCCAATGACCCTCGCGCACAACCTGGCGGATGTCGCCAGCGCGCACTTCTTCGCAGCGGCAGATCATCACTTCATTCGGGGCATCGGCGGCCCAATGTTCGGGAAAGACGAAGGCTCGCTCCAGACCTTGGCGGAAGGTATCGATCCGTCCCAGCGCCTGCTCCAATTGCGCCCCACGTTGCGGCGGGATCAGGTAACCGATGTCTTCGAGCAACGCCAGGGCCGCGCGCTCGCCGGCCATTTCCGCCGCGTCAGCGCCCATGATGCCGGCGCCGTCACCGGCCAGGTAAACCTCGGCGACACTGCTGCGACCGGCGCTGTCACGTTGCGGCAGCCAGGCGCGGTTGAGCGGGTTCCAGGCGAATTCACAGCCGAGCAGGTCGGCGAGTTGGGTTTCACTGCGCAGGCCGTGGGCGAAGGCGACGGCGTCGCATTCCAGATGCTGATCGCCCTTGGCGTTGCGCCAGGTCAGCGATTGCACACGCTGTTCGCCGTTGATGCCTGAGAGGCTGGCGCCCTGATGCACCGGGATGCCGTGGGCGGTCAACCAACTGCGGTAATAGATGCCTTTGGCCAGGGTGGCCGGTTGCGAGAGCAGGCCGGGCAAGGCGCGGGCCTGAGCGCTGAACGGCGAGCTGTCGAGCACCGCGACCACCTTGGCGCCGGCCTTGGCGTATTGATACGCCACCAGGTACAGCAACGGGCCGCTGCCAGCGAACACCACGCGCTCACCGATGGCGCAGCCTTGAAACTTGAGGGCGATCTGCGCCGCGCCGAGGCTGTAAACCCCGGGAAGGGTCCAGCCTGGCACCGGCAGAATCCGGTCGGTGGCGCCCGTGGCGACAATCACGCGGGAGAACGCCAACCGCGCGGCGCGGCCTTCATGCAAGGTGTCGAGCGCGCCATCCTCGGCGTTCCACACCAACGTCTCGGGACGGTAATCGAGTTGCTCGCGCAGCGCGTCAATCGTCCGATGCAGCGCGTTGGCCTTGCCGGCTTCGAAGCCATACAGCTTGACCGGCGAACGCTTGAAGTTTGCCGGTTGGCGCCGATAAATCTGCCCGCCACCGCGTGCTGCTTCGTCCAGCAGCACCGGGCGAAGTCCATGCGCAACCAGCGTCTGCGCTGCCCGAATGCCGGCCGGACCGGCACCAATGATGACCACCGAATTCATACCCACCTCATGTGTGAGCGACGCAGATCCCTTGTGGGAGCGAGCCTGCTCGCGATGACGGCGGTACATTCAACATTAATGCTGGCTGACAGATTGCTATCGCGAGCAGGCTCGCTCCCACAGGGGATCCGGTTTCGGCAGATTGAAAAGGTGTTCATAGGGAGCGTCCTGGTTCGCGACTGATCTGCTGTCCGGCTTCGAGCAGCGTCGAGCAGGCGCGCACGCGTCGGCCATCGCCCAGTCGAACCCAGCAATCCTGACAGGCACCCATCATGCAAAACCCGGCACGGGGTTCGGCGCTGAAGTCACTGCCGCGCAAGTGTTCGCTGCAGGTCAGCACCGCCGTCAGCAAAGTGTCGCCGAGCAGGCCGGTGGCCGGCGTGCCGTCGAGGGTAAAGTCCAGGGCCGGGCGGTCGCCTTCGGCCAGTCGTTTCAGCAGAGCCATGGCGCCCTCATTGTTTGCCCACCAGAACCCGATCGAGGCCGTAGACCCGGTCGAGCAAAATCATCGTCAACGCGGTCAACCCAATCACCAGTGCCGACACCGCCGCCATCATCGGATCGATGGATTCGGTGGCGTACACGTACATCCGCACCGGCAAGGTTTGCGTGGCCGGCGAGGTGACGAAAATCGACAGCGTGACCTCATCGAAACTGTTGATGAACGCCAGCAGCCAGCCACCGGCGACCCCCGGCAGAATCATCGGCAAGGTGATTTCCCGGAACAGCGTGAAGCGCCCGGCACCGAGCGATTGCGCGGCGTGTTCGGCACTGCGATCCAGGCCGATGGCCGACGCCAACACCAGTCGCAGCACGTACGGTGTGATCACTAGCACGTGGGCGAAGATCAACCAGGCGAAGCTACCGTTGACCCCCATCAGCGCAAACAACCGCAGCAACGCCACACCCAGCACCAAGTGCGGAATGATGATCGGCGACAGGAACAGACCGTTGAGAAAGTCGCGGCCGGGAAACTCAAAGCGGGTGATCGCCAGCGCCGCCGGCACCGCAATCAGCGTCGCCAGACTGGCCGCGCAAAACGCCAGGATCAGGCTGTTGTAGAACGCATCGACAAAGTCAGCACGCTCGAATACCGCGCGGAACCAGCGCAGGGAAAACTCGGTGGTCGGCAGGCTCAGGGTGTTTTCCGGGGTGAAGGCCACGAGGCAGACCACCACCAGCGGCGCCAGCATGAACAGCACCACCAGGGTATGGAACAGCAGGGCGAAAGGACCGTTCTTGGACATGACGAGTTATCCCAATGACTTCTTGTAGCGGCCTTCGATCATCCGGTTCCACGACAGCATGATCAGCAGGTTGAGCAACAGCAGCGCCACGGCGATGGCCGCGCCCATCGGCCAGTTGAGCTCCGACAGGTACTGGTCGTAGATCAGCGTGGCGACCATTTTTATCCGGCGTCCGCCGAGCAGGCCGGGAATCGCGAAGGAGCTGGCGGCGAGGCCGAACACGATCAAGGTGCCGGAGAGCACGCCGGGCATGATCTGCGGCAGCACCACTTGGCGCATCACGGTGAAGTGGCTGGCACCGAGGGACATCGCGGCCTGCTCGGCGGCCGGGTCGAGTTTTTGCAGCGAGGTCCAGACCGGAATGATCATGAACGGCAGCATCACGTGGACCAACGCAATCACCACCGCGAACGGCGTGTAGAGCAGCTTCATCGGCGAGCCGCCAAAGGCTTGCAGGGTCTGGTTGACCAGTCCGTCGGCACCCAGCAACAGGCTCCAGCCGAAGGCGCGCACCACCACCGAAATCAGCAGCGGGGTGAGGATCAGAATCAGGAAGATCGAGCGCCACGGCGCGCCCATGCGGCTGAGGATGTAAGCCTCGGGCACGCCGATCACCACGCAGAGCAGGGTGGTCAGGGCGCTGATCCACATCGTGCGCAGAAAGATTTCGTAGAAGTACGGATCGCCCAGCAAGCTGCTGTAGTGATCAAGGGTGTAGGCGTCGCCGTTGATCCCCGAGCTGTAGTCGAAGACGTTGAACGACAGGACCAAGGTCAGCAGCAGCGGGATAACCAGCAGGCCGAGGTACAAGGCCAGGGCCGGTGCCGACAGCCAGTAACCCTGGCGTCCGTGGCGAATGGCGACAAGCGTACTCATGCCGGCACCTCGTCGACGGTCAGCACCCGCAGCAACGTTGCGTCCCAATCGAGCCCGACTGCCGTGCCTTCAGTCAGCGGTGCCGAACCGTCGTTGCGGCGCACCACGCTGAGTTCGCCCAAGGTTGTCGATACGCCGTACAACCATTGGCTGCCGAGAAAGAAGCGGCTGACGATGTTGCCTTGCAGGCGGCCCTGGCCTTTGTCCCGCAGATCGATTTTTTCCGGGCGCAGGCTGAGGATCAATTCGCCGCCACTGCGGACCTGGACCACACCGGCGCCATCACGCTCGCCCGGCAGCAGATTGGCCTTGCCGACGAACCCGGAAATGAACTCGGTGCGCGGGTGTTCGTAGAGGGTGTAGGGCGCGTCGATCTGGGTGATGCGCCCGGCCTGCATCACCACCACCCGGTCGCTGATGGACAGCGCTTCGGACTGGTCATGGGTGACCATCAGCGTGGTGATCCCGACTTCGCGCTGGATGCGGCGGATCTCGTACTGCATCTCTTCGCGCAGGTTGGCGTCGAGGTTGGACAGCGGCTCATCGAGCAGCAGCACCGGCGGCTCGATCACCAAAGCTCGAGCCAACGCAACACGCTGACGCTGGCCGCCGGAAAGCTCTCGCGGATAACGCTCGGCATGCTGGTTGAGGCGCACCAGTTTCAGCACTCGATCCACTCGCTGCTGCAACTCGGCACCGGCCACTTTGCGCATGCGCAGGCCGAAGGCGACGTTGTCTTTCACGGTCATGTGCGGGAACAGCGCGTAACTCTGGAACACCACGCCCAAACCACGGCTGGCGGGTTTGGCGTGGGTGATGTCGCGACCGTCCAGCACAATGCGTCCGCTGCTGACTTCGACGAAGCCGGCGATCATTTGCAGAGTGGTGGTTTTACCGCAGCCGGAGGGGCCGAGCAGCGAGACGAACTCGCCTTTCTCGACCGAGAGGTTGGTGGCCACGACGGCGTCGATCTCACCGTAGCGTTTGCCGAGTCCTTCAAGTTGCACAAAAGCCATAACTGCGCTCCACCTGAGATTGTTATGCATCGCCCGAAGGCGCGCTTTTTTGTATGGGCAGATACGAAAAGGTCTTGCGGGGTGCGTTGGCGCTCGACTTCTGTCGGCTGCCGCTGTTGTTCGAATCGCCCCTGTCTGGACGCAGAGTAGGACGAAGAATAGGATTGGCTCAATGGCCTATTTCACTGAGACGATGACTATTTTCAGTTTCATTCGGTGAGTAAATTAATACTCGAGAAAACCCATGACAGATTCCATTGAGCGGAATGAAAGCAAAAGTGATGTCGGTGTCGGCGCGGTATCCAGACTGTTTGCCGTGCTGCGCAGTCTGGGTGACACCGTCGAGGGCGGGGAGCGGGTGACGCAACTGGCCCAGCGCATTGGCTTGTCACAACCGACCACGCACCGATTGCTGCGTAGTTTGATGGATGAAGGGATGGTCGAGCAGGATGCGCGCAGCAAACGCTATCGCTTGAGTCTGGAGTTTTTTGCCCTGGCGGCCCGTGCCGGGAACACCGGAAACCTGCGCGAACTGGTGCGTCCGGCGTTGCTGCGGCTGTCGGCGTCGTTGGGGGATTCGTTGTTCTTGCTGGCGCGCAGTGGTTTTGATGCGATTTGCCTGGATCGCAGCGAAGGGCCGTTTCCGATCCGCACCTTTACCGGTGACATCGGCGGGCGGGTGGCGCTGGGCGTGGGGCAGGGCAGCCTGGCGATTCTGGCGTTCCTGCCGGAAGAAGAGCGCGACACGGTGATTCACTACAACTTGCCGAGGCTCAAGGATTTCCACCTGTACGACGAGGTGTTCCTGCGCTCGGAAGTCGAGAACGTGCGCAAGCTCGGTTATGCCGGGCGCAACACCGGCGTGTTGCAGGGCATGGCCGGGGTGGCGGTGCCGATTCTGGATCGTGAAGGGCGGGCGGTCGCGGCACTGAGCGTGGCGACCGTGAGTGATCGGCTGGGGCCGGATCGATTGCCGACGGTGGTGGAAATGCTCAAGCGCGAAGCGGCGCTGATCGGACCGCGGATCAATCCGTTCGACCCGTTGCTGCGTAGGCCTTCGCAAGTGTTCGGGCAGGGCTGAAACCGCCACAACTCCCCTGTGGGAGCGGGCTTGCTCGCGAAAGCGGAGTGTCAGGCGACATTGATTTATCTGACACACCGCATTCGCGAGCAAGCCCGCTCCCACATTTGATTGGTGGTGTGGTCAGAACTGGACGGTTTTCTTGAGCATCTGCGCCGCCGGCGTATCCGTCGGGCTGACCATCGCATAGTTGTACCCGCCCCCCGACCAGTACTCGGCCTGCAACTCGCCATCGCTGCGACTGCCCCTCGGCAACAGGTAGTTTTTCGGTCCTGGTGGGCGGACGTAGAAACTGACTTTATGGCCGCTTTGATCCTCGTAAACCACCATCGCTGCTGGCCCTTGCTCGGTGCTGAGCAAGCGTCCGCTGACCGGTTTGAAACCGGTGCCCGAGAGGTCAGGCAAGCGATTGGACTGAGTGAAATAGCGGTCGAGCCAACCCTGCATATCACCGTCGTCGCTGACTGTGTAATCGGCCGGCAGGATGCCTTGCTGGGCAATCAGTCGGTAGGCCTGCAGGGCATCGGTCATCGGCAGTTGGGCACTGACGAGCGTCATCTCCCGGGCTTGCCAGCCGCTGAATCCGCCGACGCTGACCGCGATCAGCAACACGGCGGCACTGGCCAGGTGACGGCGAGATTGTCGTTTGAGGCGTTGGCGAATCCGCGCCGGGTCGAGGTCCGGATTGGCCGGTTGCTGCAGGGCACCGCTCAATGCCGCGCGCAATTGCTGGGCGTCCTGCTGCCAGGCACGCACTTGTGCAGCCACCTCCGCGTTGCTGGCCAGAAAAGTCTCCACCAGACGTCGGTCGGCCTCGCTGAGTTGCTGGTCGACGTAGGCGTGCAGGTCACGCTCGCTTGGGGGCATGCTGATCATTTGAGTCTCCGCAGGGAAGGGCGGGTGATTTCGCCGTCGCTCAACTGGCGCAAGGCCTGGCGGGCACGGGACAGGCGGGACATCACAGTGCCGGTGGGGACGTCGAGAATCTCGGCGACCTCTTTATAACTCAAGCCTTCGACCGAGACCCAGAGCAGCAGGGCGCGTTGTTCGGTGGTGAGTTGATCGAAGGCTTTCAGGGTTGATTGGGCGATCACGGTGCGCTCCACCGACGGCTGTGAGTCGTCACGCCCGGTAAAGAATTCGAGCATCCGCGCATAACGCCGGGAGCGCCGGTGAGCATCGAGAAACTGTCGATACAGAATCGAAAACAGCCAGGCGCGCAAGTCGCCCTCGGGGCGTTTGTCGCCCCAACTCGACAGCGCGCGCTCAAGGCAAGACTGCACCAGGTCGTCGGCGCTGCTGGGATTGCGCGTCAACGACACGGCAAACCGGCGCAATCTGGGAATGATTTCTCTCAGCTGTTCGTCGATATCGTTCATGAAGTTCTGGCTAGTCACTACGCTGTGGACTAGGAAGACGCCCGGCAGTCGAGGTTATTCCACGCCTGAAAAAATAAATACGGCGCGATGGAATAAACCGCTGTGGGGTTCGTCTGCTTGATCCTTCTCACTTGTGGCCGATGGCCCTGGAGTCTTTCATGGTAGATCGCTCATCACCGCCACCCCGGCCACCCTTGAGTGCCGCGAGCCTGACGTTACGTCTGGCCGGTATTGCTGTGGTGGTTGCCGCAGTGGCCGGGGCTTTTGCCTACGTCAACGGCACCTTCGACCCACAGCGCCTGACGCCGAAAAAGCTGATCAATGTGCTGGAGACCAACAACGGCGTGCACCCGGGGTTCCGGCGTAACCACTCCAAAGGCGTGTGCGTGATCGGACATTTCGAAAGCAGCGGTGAGGCGCGCAGCTATTCCAACGCTCAGGTGTTCAATGCAGCGCGGACCCCGGTGGTCGGGCGTTTCGCCTTGCCGGCCGGTAATCCTTATGCGCCGGACAACAGTGTGCCGATCCGCAGCCTGGCCTTGCGATTCACCCAGGCTAACGGCCAGCAGTGGCGCACCGGGATGAACAGCATGCCGGTGTTCCCGGTGGGTACGCCCGAGGCGTTCTATCAATTGCAACAAGCCCAGTCGCCTGACCCGGCCACCGGCAAGCCGAACCCGGCTGCCGTGCCAGCGTTCTTCGGTTCACATCCAGAAGCTGCACCGTTCCTGGCCTGGATCAAAACCGCCAAGCCGTCGGCCAGTTACGTGACGGAAACCTACAACAGCGTCAATGCGTTTTACCTGGTGAACGCGGCCGGGCAACGGCAAGCGGTGCGCTGGAGCATGGTGCCCGTCGCTCAGGATGCCGCGGGTGCTACGGCGCCTGAAGGGGGGGAATTCCTGGAGAAAGACCTGGTTCAGCGCATTTCCGCAGGGCCGCTGCGTTGGCAGTTGAACATCACGCTGGCCAACCCTGGCGATCCGGTCAACGACGCCAGCAAAGCCTGGCCCGAGGGTCGCAAAGTGTTGAACGCTGGCACCCTGGTGCTCGAAAGCACCCAGCCGCAACTCAATGGTGAATGCCGCGATATCAACTACGACCCGCTGGTACTGCCTGCCGGCATAGAAGGTTCCGACGACCCATTGCTCGCCGCTCGTTCAGCCGGGTACGCCACTTCCTACTTGCGTCGTACCAGCGAAGTCAGCCAGTTGCCCTCTGCCAATAAACAGGAGTCTCGTCAATGAGCGCTCAACCGAACCACTTCGCGCCGTTAGCGCGATTGCTGCACTGGCTGATGGCGCTGATGATCATTGCCATGCTGTTTATCGGCGCGGGCATGGCCGCTTCGGTGTCCGAGCGTCATGAGTGGCTGATTCATCTGCACAAACCCTTGGGCGTCGCGATTCTGCTGTTGGTGATCGTGCGCCTGGGCGTGCGCTTTTCCACTCGACAGCCACCGCTGCCGGCGGATCTGCCGGGTTGGCAAGCGCTGGCGGCCAAGGCTTCGCATGTTTTGCTGTACGCGTTGATGCTGATCCTGCCGCTGCTGGGTTGGGCGATGATTTCGGCGGCGGGGGATCCGGTGATGCTCAGCAGCTCGCTGCAGTTGCCGTCGATCGTACCGGCGAATGCGCAGGTGTTTGCGTTCCTGCGCAAGGCTCACGGGTATCTGGCGTACTTGCTGTTCCTGACCGTGCTGGTGCATTTGGCGGCGGCGCTGTTTCACGGCTGGGTGCGCCGCGATGACGTGCTGGACAGCATGTTGCGGGGCAAGGATCGCGGCTGATCTAAAGGTTGGCACAACATTGTGGCGAGGGAGCTTGCTCCCGCTGGGCTGCGAAGCAGCCCCATCAATTGCAACACAGTAGTGTCGGAAACTACGCGGGTGCAGGTTTTGCGCCTGCTACGCAGCCGAGCGGGAGCAAGCTCCCTCGCCACAGGATTCAAGTGTCTGGGGGACGAGTGTCAGCCACCAATAGATCAACGCCACAGCATTGATGCCTGCGCCCAGCAGGCATACGCCGAGCCACCCGGCCCACGCGTACATCGCCGTCGAACCGATCGACCCCAAGGCGCTGCCAATCGAATAGAACAGCATGTAGCCGGCGGTGAGTCGGCTTTGCGCTTCGGGGCGCACGCTGTAGATCATGCTCTGGCTGGTGACGTGCACGGCCTGTAAACCCAGATCCAGGGTAATCACGCCAAGCAGCAACGCCCACAACGAGGACTGGGTGAAGGCGATCGGCAGCCAGGAAACCAGCATCAACAAGAGTGACAAACCGCTGGTCCATTGTCCGAGGCCACGATCAGCCAGATGCCCGGCACGAGCGGCGGCCAATGCACCGGCGGCACCTGCCAGTCCGAATAATCCGATTTGTGTGTGGGACAACGACAGCGGCGGGGCGCTCAGCGGTAGCACCATGGGCGTCCACAACACCATGGCACTGGCGAAGGTCAGTAGCGCGAGCACCGCACGCTGGCGCAGCACCGGTTCTTCCTTGAACAGCGTGAATACCGAGCCCAGCAACGCGCCGTAGGAACTGGCGGGTTGCGCAGCTTCATGTTTGGGCAACACACGAAACAGCAGCAACGCCATCACCAGCGTCAAACCCGCCGACAACAGATAAATCGAACGCCAACCGGCGAGGTCGGCCATGCCGCCGGCCACTGTCCGGGCGAGCAGAATCCCGACGACGATGCCGCTGGTGACCACACCGACCACACGCCCTCGCTGTTTCGGGATGGCCAATGTCGCGGCGTAAGCCACCAACACTTGTGTCACGACGGCCAATAACCCGGTCAATGTCATGCCGATTAGCAGCCAAATGTTGTCAGGTGCCAGTGCGATCGTGAGCAAGGCCAGCGCCGACAGCACAGTTTGCGTGACGATCAGGCGACGGCGATTGAGCAGGTCACCCAGCGGCACCAGCAACACCAAACCTGCGCCGTAACCGACTTGAGTCAACGTGACGACGATGCCGATGGTTGCGGGGGCCATGGCGAAAGCCTCGGCCATGGCATCGAGCAGCGGTTGTGCGTAGTAAACATTGCCGACGGCCAGGCCGCAGGCGATGGCAAACAGCAGCACCACGGCGCCGCTCAATGGATGTTCAGGTTTCATCGCAGTCTTCCTTGTGTGGTTTCAAAGTGAAACCAGTTGTACGGTAAGGAAGCTGGTTTTATATTGCAACTACATTTGATTGAGGTGAACGCGCTCATGGCAAAACGAACAAGCATGGAAAACACCGAATGCCCGGTTGCCCGTTCCCTGAATGCCGTTGGTGATGGGTGGTCATTGCTGATCGTGCGCGATGCATTTGATGGCATACGCCGGTTCGGGGAGTTTCAGCGCAATTTGGGCATGGCCAAGAATATTTTGTCTGCGCGGCTGCGCACCCTGGTGGCCCACGGCATTTTCGACCTGGTGCCGGCGTCGGACGGCAGTGCGTATCAGGAATATGTGCTGACCGAGAAGGGCAAAGGCCTGTTCCCGTTGATCATCGGATTGCGCCAATGGGGCGAGGCGTTTTTCTATGAGGCAGGGGAGACGCATTCGCGGGTGGTTGACCGACAGAACGGCCGACCGGTGCAGACGCTGGAATTACGTGCCGAGGATGGGCGCTTGCTGGGACCTGAGGATTGCCTGCGGATCGCTGCCGAGTGAGGCTGGCTGCATGTCGGACATGCAGCCATCGAGCGTGATCAGCGCAAGGTATCGACCATCTCAGCCACGGTCGTCAGCACATCCTTGCCCAATTGCTTCGAGCGTTTGCCAGACCAGCCGGTCAGCGCGTTCGGCGCATCGTTGTTGTCCTTGAACGGCATTTCCAGGGTCAGCGACAGGCAGTCGAACTTCTCGCCAACGCTGTTGCACGCCAAGGTCATGTTGGCTTTGCCCGGTTCGTCCCGGGTGTAGCCGTGCTTGGTCTGGAAGTCTTTGGTCTGGCGCTTCAGATGACTGCGAAAGTGCTCTTCGAGTTTTTCGATCCGGGGCGTGTAGCCCGGGTTGCCTTCGCAGCCGGCGGTGAATACGTAAGGGATTTCTTCATCGCCATGGATGTCGAGGAACAGGTCCACGCCGTACTTTTCCATTTGCTGCTGAACGAACAGCACTTCCGGACTGATTTCCTGGCTGGCGCTCTGCCAGGCGCGGTTCAGGTCCTGGCCCATGGCGTTGGTGCGCAGGTGACCGTGGAAAGCGCCGTCCGGGTTCATGTTCGGCACCAAATACAGATCGGCGCGGGTCAGCAGTTTGTTCAATATCGGATCGTCGTGGTTTTCCAGGCGTTCGATCACGCCTTCCATGAACCATTCGGCCATGTGTTCACCGGGGTGTTGCTGGGCGATGATCCAGACCTTGCGTTGACCTTCGGCGCCCGTGCCTTTCCGCAGCAGCTGGATGTCTCGACCTTCGACGCTTTTGCCGGTGGCCAGCAGTTCGGTGCCAGCCTTGGTCAGCGCTTGCTCGATCAGCCAGTCGTGACGGCCACGGCTGTAGGGTTCGAAGTAAGCGAACCAGGCGTGGGTGGCGGTGGCTTCAAGGCTGAAGCGCAGGCAGTCACCTTCGAAAATGGTCGGCACTCGGAACCAGTTGACGTGGTCGTAGGACGCCACCGCCTGATAACCATCCCAGGCTTTGTTGTAGGAGGACTTGCTGGCATTGTTCAGGCGAAACCAGTGTTCCTGACCGACGTGCAGACCGCTGGCCTTGAAGTGGAACCACTGAAAGTGCGGGCTGCGGGTGTCTGGCTTGATCGCCAGCAGGGCTTGCAACGGATTGCTGATGTCCAGCACTTCAATGTTGCCACTGTCGAAGTTGGCACTGATGTCGAATGAGGATTTGGCCACGGTCATAGTCGATTCCTGAATATGATTTTATGGCTGTTACTTTACACGTTGGGAAGGGAAAAACCGGGGGGAATTCTGGGTTGAGCGGGGGGGCGTCCTCCATGACGCCGACGAAGCTTAGAGACTGTGCGATTGATTCTCAAGCGCTATTTTTGATTAGTTTGGGCCAATGATGCCGGGCTTCTGTTGCCATGGGATATTCTTTTGATATCATCCGCGCCATTCGAATTTGCAGCACTTAAAGACTTCATTAGCCTGAAGGTAAAGCCAGAATAACTGGCAAAAAAAAGACCCGGCAAAAAGCCGGGTCAAAAACCGTGATTAGCCTGATGAGGAGATAGTCCAGGCGACCGACCTAAGGTCACTTGGACAATCGACCGATCTCGCGACCAGCTGCATGCAATAATAATCATTCTCGTTTGCAAGTCAAATGTTTTTATCTGCGCGATAGGAAAGTTCTTTTCCCGTCCTCCTTCTCAGCACCCGCGTCTCATCCATTCTGATCGCCCTCCAGGGATCGATCCACCATCGCCCTGGCCATGTCGATCATGTGCACCGCCGAAAACGCCAGGTCCCGATGTGCGCCTTGCAGATTGCTGGCTGACTCGTACGCGATGGCGGCGGCACAACGCAGCAAATCCGTGGCATGGACCAGCGCCTCCTCGCAGCTGATATTGCGGTTTACGTCAAAGAAACGTTCTTCGACCACTTCCTCTGAAACAGCTGGTTTCAAGTAATAGTCCAGCGCTCGTTGCGCGGCAGCAGAGCCTTTTGGCGAGGTGAGGGAAGTGTCGATTTGCATGTCGGGCAGGTCGTTGCAGGGGATGGACATGGCGATGGCAAACTCCGTGATAGATTCAGATCCGTGAACCAATCCTAGTACGAACTGTATTTATGACGAGAGATTAAATACTACAATTTGTGTTTTGATGGCCGGAGGCGTCCACGTATCGTGCCGCACATGGATAAATGGATTGAATTGGTCAAGGCCAAGATGAGTGAACTCAAAGTCACTCAAGACATACTCGCCGACCGTCTCGGGATGTCCCAGGGCGGCGTGGGTCACTGGCTGAATAAACGCCGTCAGCCGAGCATCGAAGACATGAACCGTGTCTTGCGGGCGCTCGGGATGGATTTTCTGGAAGTGGCGATTGTGATCCGGGAGCCTTTAGTCCCACAGGACAACGAGATTTCCCTGACACAAAAGTACAACCCCTATTTCCGCTACCCGGTCAGTGACTGGCGGGCGCCTGTCGAGGTCCGCGACGGTGAACTGCCGGTGTATGGCAAGCCACGTTTCGAACTGACCGATTACCACGCCCAGGGCCCGGCATTCTGGCTGGTGGTGGTCGGCGATGCGATGACCGCACCCACGGGCATCAGCGTTGCCGAGGGCATGATGATCCTGGTGGACCCGGCCATCGTGCCGGAACCCGGAAAGTTGGTGATTGCCCACTGGCCGGACAGCACCGAGGCGGTTTTCCGCAAACTGATAGAAGAGGGCGGGCAGCGTTACCTGGTCCCGCTCAATCCGACGTATCCGAAAGCCCTTTACACCGAAGAGTGCCGAATTATCGGCGTGGTGGTTCAGGCGACCGCCAGGTTCTAATCAGATCGGTCCTCGCAAGGCGTAGGACCGATCTTCATTTCATGCGTCTTCAAATTCGACCAACGCACTGCCTTCGCTGACCATCTCGCCTTCCTGGCAATACAGCGCCTTGATCACCCCGGCGTGTGGTGCACGAATGCTGTGTTCCATCTTCATCGCCTCCAGCACCACCAACTGCGCCCCGGCTTCGACCGTTTGCCCGGCTTCCACCAATACCCGCACGATGCTGCCATTCATGGGCGCGGTCAGCCCGCCGTGATGGCTGTGGCTGGCCTCGATGGCGCTGATCGGGTCGTAGGACTCGATGCGGCGCAGTTCACCTTCCCATTGCAGATACAGCACCTCGCCCCGGCGGATTGCCCGATGCTGGCGGCGCAGGCCGTTGTGCTCGGTCAGCAGTTGCTCACCCTTGAGTTGAGCGGTGTGGGCGTCGGCGTCGCCCAACGTCAGCGCGCGATCCTGGTCTTCACAACTCAAATGCAGGGTGATTTCTGTCGGCAGTCCAGCACGGAAACCATTGCTGTTGGCCCAAGGCGAAACCGGGTCATCGGCACGAGTTGTCCTCGGCTGGCTTTGGGTAAAAGCCTGGGCGGCGGCTTGCCAGAACTCGTCACTGAGGTCCGAGGCGACTGGCAGCAGCTCTTCCTGATAACGCGGAATGAACCCGGTATCCAGTTCGGCCGCAGCAAACGCCGGATGGCCGACGATCCGGCGCAGGAAGTTGATGTTGGTCTTGAGTCCGCCAATGGCGAACTCATCGAGCATGCTCAGCAGCCGCAGTCGCGCCTGTTCACGATCCTCGCCCCAGGCAATCAGTTTGCCGAGCATTGGGTCGTAGAACGGTGAAATTTCATCGCCTTCCTCGACGCCGCTGTCTACCCGCCGTCCCGGACCTTGCGTGGATTCGCGATACAGCTCCAGTCGACCGGTCGCCGGCAGGAAATCGTTGCCCGGGTCTTCGGCATACAAGCGCACTTCGATGGCATGGCCGATCAGCGGAACCTGATCTTGAGTCATCGGCAGCGCTTCGCCGCGGGCCACGCGAATCTGCCAGGCCACCAGATCGAGGCCGGTGATGGCTTCGGTGACCGGGTGTTCGACTTGCAGGCGAGTGTTCATCTCCATGAAGAAGAACTCACCCCGCGAATCCAACAGAAATTCCACGGTGCCGGCACCGACATAACCGATGGCCTGTGCCGAACGCACGGCGGCCTCACCCATGGCGCGACGCAGCTCCGGGCTCAAGCCTGGAGCGGGTGCTTCTTCAACGACTTTTTGGTGGCGACGCTGGATCGAACAATCACGTTCGTTGAGGTACAGGCAATTGCCGTGCTGGTCGGCGAAAACCTGGATTTCCACGTGACGCGGTTTGAGCAGGTACTTTTCCACCAGCATCCGCGAATCACCGAACGAGGATTTCGCTTCACGTTGGGCCGAGGCCAGGGCTTCGGCCAACTGACTGACGTCCTCGACCACTTTCATGCCTTTGCCGCCGCCGCCTGCGGTGGCCTTGAGCAGCACTGGATAACCGATGCGTGCGCAGGCGTCGCGGAACGTGTCGAAGTCCTGCGCTTCACCGTGATAGCCGGGCACCAATGGCACGCCGGCGGTTTCCATCAAGGCTTTGGCCGCGGATTTGCTGCCCATCGCATCGATGGCCGAGGCGGGCGGGCCGAGGAAAATCAGTCCCGCTTCTTCGATGGCGCGGGCGAACCCGGCGTTTTCGGAAAGAAAGCCATAACCGGGATGAATCGCCTGAGCGCCACTGGCCTTGGCGGCGGCGATCAGTTTGTCGATTTGCAAGTAACTGTCGGCGGCTTTGCTGCCACCGAGGTCGACGCGGATATCCGCTTCGCGGCTGTGTCGGGCTTCACGGTCGGTGGCGCTGTGCACGGCGACGGTGGTCAGGCCCAGGGCTTTGGCGGTGCGCATCACCCGGCAAGCGATTTCGCCGCGGTTGGCCACCAGCAGGGTGGTGAGAACAGGTGCGCTCATCAACGCGGCTCCTTGGTGGTGGTTTCGGCTTGCCAGCTCGGCGGACGTTTTTGCAGAAAGGCCCGCAGGCCTTCCTGACCTTCGGGGCTGACGCGGATGCGGGCGATGGCGTTTTCGGTGTAGCGGCGTAGTGCCGGAGTCAGCGCGCCGTGGCCGACTTCGCGCAGCAAGTCCTTGCTGGCGCGCAGGGCGGCCGGACTGTTGAGCAGCAGGTTGTCGATCCACTGTTCGACTTTCTGTTCCAGCTCAGCGATCGGATAACTCTCCGACAACAAGCCGATTTCCCGCGCGCGTTGTCCGCCGAAACGCTCGGCAGTCAGCGCGTAGCGACGTGCCGCGCGTTCACCGATGGCTTGCACCACGAACGGGCTGATCACCGCCGGGGCCAGGCCGATGCGCACTTCCGACAGGCAGAACTGCGCGTCATCGGCGCCGATGGCCATGTCGCAGCAACTGATCAGGCCCAGCGCACCACCGAATGCAGCGCCTTGCACCACCGCCAGCGTCGGGATTTTCAGCTTGGCGAGGTTGTACATCAACTCCGCCAGTTCCCGGGCGTCGTCGAGGTTGGTGTGGTAATCGAGTTCGGCCGATTGCTGCATCCAGGCCAGATCTGCACCAGCGCTGAAATGCTTGCCGCGTCCACGCACCAGCAGAAAACGCAGGCTGGCGTCGCTCGACACTTTGTCCAGGGCGAGGATCAGTTCGCGGATCATTTCGGCGTTGAAGGCGTTGTTCTTTTCTTCACGGCTGAGCCACAGGGTCGCAAAACCACGCGGGTCGGTCAGCAGTTCGAGGGTATTGAAGTCGCTCATGATTTTCTCCCGATCACATCCGGAACACGCCGAAGCGGCTCGGTTCGATTGGCGCATTCAGCGACGCCGACAAGGCCAGGGCCAATACATCCCGGGTTTGCGCCGGGTCGATGACGCCGTCGTCCCACAACCGGGCGCTTGAGTAGTAGGGATGACCCTGCTCTTCGTATTGATCGAGGATCGGTTGCTTGATCTCGGCTTCCTGCTCGGCGCTGAAACCGTGACCACTGCGTTCGGCCTGCTCGCGTTTGACCTGCACCAAAACACCCGCCGCCTGCTCGGCGCCCATCACGCCGATGCGTGCGTTCGGCCACATCCACAAGAAACGTGGATCGTAAGCTCGCCCACACATGCCGTAGTTACCGGCGCCGAAACTGCCGCCGATGATCACGGTAAATTTCGGCACCTTGGCGCACGCCACCGCGGTCACCAGTTTCGCGCCGTGCTTGGCGATGCCGGCGGCCTCGTACTTTTGGCCGACCATGAAACCGGTGATGTTTTGCAGGAACAGCAACGGAATGCCACGCTGACAGGCCAGCTCGATGAAGTGCGCGCCTTTCTGCGCGGCTTCGGCGAACAGAATGCCGTTGTTGGCGAGGATCGCGATCGGGTAACCGTGCAAGTGGGCAAAGCCGCACACCAGGGTCGTCCCGAACAACGCTTTGAATTCGTCGAACACCGAACCGTCCACCAACCGCGCAATCACTTCACGCACGTCGAACGGCTGCTTGGCATCCGCCGACACCACGCCGTACAACTCGTCGCTGTTATAGAGCGGGGCGATGGGTGTGCGCTGTTGCAGTTCACCGAGTTTTCGCCAGTTGAGGTTGGCGATGCTGCGTCGTGCAATGGCCAAGGCGTGTTCGTCGCTCTCGGCGTAATGGTCGGCCACCCCGGAAATCTTGCAGTGCACATCGGCCCCGCCGAGGTCTTCGGCGCTGACTACTTCACCGGTCGCGGCTTTCACCAGCGGCGGGCCGGCGAGGAAGATCGTCGCTTGTTCGCGCACCATGATCGCTTCGTCGGCCATGGCCGGCACGTACGCGCCACCGGCGGTGCAGGAACCCATGACCACCGCGATTTGCGGGATGCCCATGGCGCTCATGTTGGCCTGGTTGAAGAAGATCCGTCCGAAGTGTTCACGGTCCGGGAACACTTCATCCTGACGTGGCAGGTTGGCGCCGCCAGAGTCCACCAGATAAATGCACGGCAAACGGTTCTGCTGGGCGATGGTTTGGGCGCGCAGGTGTTTTTTCACGGTCAGCGGGTAATACGAACCGCCTTTTACGGTGGCGTCGTTGGCGACGATCATGCATTCGACGCCTTCCACACGGCCGATCCCGGCAATCACGCCAGCGGCCGGAACGTCTTCGCCATACACCTCGTAAGCCGCCAATTGGCTGATCTCGAGAAACGGCGAACCCGGATCGAGCAGGCGATTGATCCGTTCACGAGGCAACAGTTTGCCCCGAGAGGTGTGGCGCTCTTGCGCCTTCGGGCCGCCACCTTGCTGCACTTTGGCGAGCAGGGTGTGCAAGTCGTCGACCTGTTTGAGCATCGCCGCGCTGTTGGCCGCGAACTCCGCCGAACGGGGGTTGAGCTGGGTATGCAGGATAGCCATGGACAGCTCCGTTTAGCGGGTTTCGTTGAACAGTTCGCGACCGATCAGCATGCGACGGATCTCACTGGTGCCGGCACCGATTTCGTACAGCTTGGCGTCACGCAGCAGACGACCGGCCGGGAATTCGTTGATGTAGCCATTGCCACCGAGAATCTGGATCGCGTCGAGGGCCATTCGGGTTGCGCATTCGGCGCTGTAGAGGATGACTCCGGCGGCGTCCTTGCGGGCGGTTTCGCCGCGTTCGCACGCTTGCGCTACCGCATAGAGGTAGGCGCGGCTGGCGTTGAGTTGGGTGTACATGTCGGCGACCTTGCCCTGGATCAGCTGGAATTCGCCGATGCTTTGGCCGAACTGCTTGCGGTCGTGGATGTACGGCACGATCAGGTCCATGCAGGCCTGCATGATCCCGGTTGGACCACCCGAGAGCACAACGCGCTCGTAGTCGAGGCCGCTCATCAGCACCTTCACGCCGCCATTGAGCACGCCGAGGATGTTTTCTTCCGGCACCTCGACGTCATCGAAGAACAGCTCGCAGGTGTTGGAGCCGCGCATGCCGAGCTTGTCGAATTTGTTGCTGCGGCTGAAGCCTTTGGAATCACGTTCTACGATGAACGCGGTGATGCCGTGAGGGCCTTTTTCCAGGTCGGTCTTGGCGTAGATCACGTAGGTGTTGGCGTCAGGGCCGTTGGTGATCCAGGTTTTGCTGCCATTGAGGACGTAGTGGTCGCCGCGTTTATCGGCGCGCAGTTTCATCGACACCACGTCGGAACCGGCATTCGGTTCGCTCATGGCCAAGGCGCCGATGTGCTCGCCGCTGATCAGCTTGGGCAGGTATTTGCTTTTCTGTTCGTGATTGCCGTTGCGGTTGATCTGGTTGACGCAGAGGTTGGAGTGCGCGCCGTAGGACAGGGCGACCGAGGCCGAACCGCGGCTGATTTCCTCCATGATCACCACGTGGGCCAGGTAACCCAGGCCAGCACCGCCGTATTCTTCTGGAACGGTCACACCCAGCAGGCCCATGTCGCCGAATTTGCGCCACAGGTCGGCGGGGAACAGGTTGTCGATGTCGATCTGAGCGGCGCGCGGCGCGATCTCTTTGGCGACGAAGGACTGAACCTGATCGCGCAGCATGTCGATGGTTTCACCGAGGGCAAAGTTCAGGGATGGGTAGCTCATGGGTCACCTTTTGGCTTTTTTGTAGGGTCGGGAGGGCCGTGATTTGGTTCTCACCTTTACGTTAACGTAAGCCTGTGACGAATGGCTGTCAATCACCCTTTACGTTAACGTCAACTTGAGCGAGAGTAGAGCCAGTTCATAGAAGGCGAACCAACCTCTGTGGGAGCACCTGTGGCGAGGGGATTTATCCCCGTTCGGCTGCGAAGCAGTCGCAAACCCGGTGAATACGGCTTCTCTGACACACCGTAATCAGCGATTTGGGGCCGCTTCGCGACCCAACGGGGATAAATCCCCTCGCGACAGGTCGCTCCCACTGGGGGGCGCCGTAACACCCACTAATAAAGACAATAGGGGTCGTCATGGATCAACCCAGTGCAAGCCCGCAGCGTAGTTACACCCGTGGTTCCCAGGACAAAGCCTTGCTGGCGATGACCATCGGCCAGGCGTTCGATAACACCGTCGCGCAATACCCGACCGGGGAGGCGCTGGTCGTGCGCCATCAACAGTTGCGCTACACCTGGCAGCAACTGGCCGAAGCCGTGGATCTGCATGCCAAAGCGCTGTTGGCGCTGGGCTTGCAGGCCGGTGATCGTCTGGGTATCTGGGCACCGAACTGTGCGCAATGGTGTATCAGCCAGTTCGCCAGCGCGAAAATCGGCGTAATTCTGGTCAACATCAACCCGGCCTACCGCAGCTCCGAACTCGAGTACGTATTGAAGCAATCCGGTTGCCAATGGCTGGTTTGCGCCGGTGCCTTCAAGACCTCCGACTATCACGGGATGCTGCAGGGCCTCGTTCCCGAACTGGCTGAGCAATCCATCGGAAAATTGCAGAGCGAACGCTTGCCAGAGCTGCGCGGTGTCATCAGCCTTGATGCTCAGCCGCCATCGGGTTTCCTGCCGTGGTCGCAATTGACCGATCTTGCGGGAAGCGTGTCGGCGCAGCAGTTGAGCGAACGTCAAAACAGCCTGCATTTCGACCAGGCGGTAAACATCCAGTACACCTCCGGCACCACCGGCTTCCCCAAGGGCGCGACCCTCAGTCACTACAACATTCTCAATAACGGTTACATGGTCGGCGAAAGCCTCGGCCTGACCGCGAGTGATCGTCTGGTCATCCCGGTGCCGCTGTATCACTGCTTCGGCATGGTCATGGGCAACCTCGGTTGCATGACGCACGGCAGCACCATGATTTACCCCAACGATGCGTTCGATCCACTGCTGACCCTGACCACCGTCGCCGAAGAAAAGGCCACCGCGCTTTACGGCGTACCGACCATGTTCATTGCCATGCTCGATCAGCCAAAGCGTGCTGAGTTCGATCTGTCGAGTCTGCGCACCGGGATCATGGCCGGGGCGACCTGTCCGATCGAAGTGATGCGTCGGGTCATCAGTGAAATGCACATGAGCGAAGTGCAGATTGCCTACGGCATGACGGAAACAAGTCCGGTGTCATTGCAGACTGGTCCGTCAGACGAACTGGAATTGCGTGTTACCACCGTCGGCCGCACCCAGCCGCAATTGGAAAGCAAGATCATCGACGAAGCGGGCAACCTGGTGCCGCGCGGCACTATCGGTGAGCTGTGCACCCGCGGCTACAGCGTGATGCTCGGTTACTGGAACAATCCGCAAGGCACCGCCGAGGCCATCGATCAGGCCGGCTGGATGCACACGGGTGATCTGGCGAGCATGAACGACGAAGGCTACGTATGCATTGCCGGACGCAACAAGGACATGATCATCCGCGGCGGTGAGAATGTTTACCCGCGGGAGCTGGAAGAATTCTTCTTTACCCACCCGGCGGTGGCGGATGTGCAAGTGATCGGGATTCCGTGCTCGCGGTATGGCGAAGAGATTGTCGCCTGGATCAAATTCCATCCGGGCCACAGTGCTACCGAGCAGGAGCTGCAAGCGTGGTGCAAGGAACGCATCGCGCACTTCAAGACACCGCGTTACTTCAAATTCGTCGATGAGTTTCCGATGACCGTGACCGGGAAGATCCAGAAGTTTCGGATGCGGGAAATCAGTATCGAGGAATTGCGCGGTAATCACGCCTGACCACCATTCCTTGTGGGAGCGAGCCTGCTCGCGATGACGGCAGCACATCCAATATAGATGTCGACTGAACCACCGCTATCGCGAGCAGGCTCGCTCCCGCAGGGGGGGCAGCGGAAATGGCAAACACCAGAAAGCACAAAGGGGAGCCGAAGCTCCCCTTTAATTTTGTCGTTACGTGCTCTTTTTTTATTATTGAGGGGCGGTCTGTTGTTGTTTTTGGAAACCGTGACCCTTTACCGCTGTTTTTGTCGATCCCCATCCGGGATCAAGAGCAAACGTATTTTTTTGAGCGCTGATCTACTTTTTCGCCAAGCGATCCAACCAGTTCGGGAGCTACCTGAAGGTAGTTTTATTGTTCTCTGCCCGGTTGCGGGTTACTCCGAAAAGCACCCTGAAAAGCACATCCTCTCCAAAAAAATCTGTTAGCTGCGTCTCTGCCGTGTTGTTTTTGTTATGTCAGAGTCGTTACGTCTTATTTTTATTAGGTTTGCCGCTTTTTTTGTTCTTGTTATGCCATAGAGATAGCAGAAGCCGTGCCAACTTTTAAAAGTCCTTTAAAAACAATTAGTTGTGAATTTATAGGATTTTTCGTTCTGGCAAAACCCAACGATTTGTTTCCGTGTTACTCGCTTGCCCCCCACGTTTCAGACGCAGCGGTAACACCCGGACACATCCGCCCACTCACTGTGCGCTACGAGCCTTGGCCACGCGCGAACCGGTCGCTCGCCCCAGCACCGTGCAAATCTGCTGACCGGCCAGAATCAACGCGTCCAGGTCGATACCGGTTTCGATACCCAGGCCGTTGAGCAGGTAAACCACATCTTCGGTCGCGACGTTACCGCTGGCGCCCTTGGCGTAGGGGCAGCCGCCGAGGCCGGCGATGGAGCTGTCGAACACCGAGATACCTTCCAGCAGGCTGGCATAAATGTTGGCCATGGCCTGGCCATAGGTGTCGTGGAAGTGCCCGGCGAGTTTTTCACGGGGTACATCGGCCGACACCACGTCGAACATCTTGCGGGTCGCGCCAGCGGTGCCGGTGCCGATGGTGTCGCCAAGGGAAACTTCATAGCAGCCCATCGCGTAGAGCTCACGAGCGACCCGCGCAACTTGCTCGGGCGCGACGTCACCTTCGTAAGGGCAGCCCAGCACACAGGACACGTAACCACGCACGCTGACACCGTGTTGCCTGGCGGCGTCCATGATCGGCACGAAGCGCTCCAGGCTTTCACTGATCGAGCAGTTGATGTTGCGCTGGGAAAACGATTCCGACGCGGCAGCGAAGACCGCGACTTCCTTGACCCCGGCTGCGATGGCGTCTTCAAACCCGCGCAGGTTGGGGGCGAGTGCACCATACGTCACCCCAGGCTTGCGCTGGATCTGAGCAAAGACGTCGGCGGAACCGGCCATTTGCGGCACCCATTTGGGCGACACGAAACTGCCGACTTCTATATAGCCGAGCCCGGCGGCGGTCAGCGCGTCGACCAGTTGCACCTTGTCCGCAACGCTGATGGGTTGGGCTTCGTTTTGCAGACCGTCGCGTGGGCCGACTTCGACCAGGCGTACGTGAGTGGGTAGGGACATGGGATTGACCTATTGTTATGGACGAACACTGTTCAAATGTGGGAGCGGGCTTGCTCGCGAAAGCCGACTTACATTCAACATTGATGTTGGCTGACTGATCGCCTTCGCGAGCAAGCCCGCTCCCACATTAGATTTGTGTAGACCTACTGAATGACCTGCTGGTTTTTGATCGTCTGTTCCAGCGCCTGGGTGCAACGCTCCTGCGCGGTGTCCAGCTCCAGCTTCATCTGTTCGATGTCGAGCATCTGCTGCTCCAGCTGTTCGCGGCGTTCGGCGATTTTGGTCAGCATGGTTTGCAGCTGTTTCTGATTGCCACCGGTGGGGTCGTAGAGTTCGATCAGCTCGCGGCATTCGGCAAGGGAGAAACCAATGCGCTTGCCCCGCAGGATCAGCTTCAGGCTGACTTTGTCACGGGGCGAGTAGATACGCTCCTGACCGCGCCGCTCGGGGCTGAGCAGGCCTTGCTCTTCATAAAAGCGAATGGCCCGGGTGGTGATGTCGAGCTCGCGGGCGAGGTCGGAAATGCTATAGGTCTGGCTGCTCATGGAAGCGCTCGAAAAAGGTCATGGCGCTAAGCTAATGGCAGGTTGACGTTTACGTCAAGGGGCGTGGATTTTTGCTGTCAGTGCCGGCCCCATCGCGAGCAGGTTCGCTCCTACATTCGACCGCATTCTTTCTGAAAGAACCGGGGTAAATGTGGGAGTGAGCCTGCTCGCGATGGGGGCGCCTCGGTCAAAAGTCCTACACCTTATCGAGCTTCTTCTCATGTGCCGTCACCTGCTGGCACAACTCGATCATCTGCTCGCGCATCCAGCGGTTGGCCGGGTCCTGGTCGGTGCTTTCGTGCCAATAGAGGTGGGTTTCCACCGGCGGCACATCGTTGACCGGCAGGTTCACCGAGTACAAATCATGGCGACGGGCAAAGCGTTCCGGCACGGTCATCACCATGTCGGTCTGCTGCAACACCTGGGATGCCATCAAGTAATGCTGGGATCGCAGGGCGATCTTGCGCTGGATGCCCATTTTGCCCAAGGCCAGGTCGACATGGCCCAGACCGCTACGGCGGCTGGAGATATGGATATGGGTCAGCGACAGGTAATCGTCGAGGGTGAACTTTTCTTTGCCTGCCAGCGGATGGCCCTTGCGCATGGCGCACACATAACGGTCTTCCATCAACTTGACGTGGCGCACTTGCGGGTCTGTATTGAGCGGCGCGTCGACAGCGAAATCAAGACGCCCGGCCGCCAGTTCCTTGGTGGTCTCGCGGCGCTTGGACAGGAAGCTTTCGATGATCACCGTCGGTGCCAGGCGACGCAGGCGCTGGAACAGCGGCGGCAGGATTACCGCTTCAGTGAGGTCGGTCATGCTGATGCGGTAGGTCTTGACCGCCTGCAACGGGTTGAAAATACGGCTTTCCTGCACCGACACCCGCAGCAGGGAGAGGGCGTTGCGCACCGGCCCGATAATGTTCTGCGCCATGGGCGTCGGGACCATGCCCTGAGCGGTGCGCACGAACAACGGGTCATTGAAGGTCTCGCGCAGACGGGCCAGGGCGTTCGAGACCGCCGGTTGAGTAATGCCGACAATCTGCCCGGCGCGGGTGAGGTTGGCTTCGGTGTAGATCGCGTCGAAGACGATGAAAAGGTTGAGGTCGACCTTGCTCAGATTCATTGCGCTGCACTCTTATTGTTGGGCTCTCGATCAGCCGATCATATATCGGTGATGAATGTTAATACACGCCGAGAATAGGCTAGGTAAATTTTCGTAGCTGTTCTAGCATCGATTGCATGACCTGAACAACTCATCAAAACCCTCAGTCAAAAGGTAGAGCTGCCCATGGATTTCGCTTATTCGCCCAAGGTGCAAGAACTGCGTGAGCGCGTGACCGCGTTCATGGATACCTACGTTTATCCCGCTGAAGCGGTGTTCGAGCGCCAGGTCGCCGAAGGCGATCGCTGGCAGCCGACGGCAATCATGGAGGAGCTCAAACTCAAGGCCAAGGCTGAAGGTTTGTGGAATTTGTTTCTGCCTGAGTCCGAACTCGGCGCCGGCCTGACCAACCTTGAGTACGCGCCGCTGGCCGAAATCATGGGCCGTTCGCTGCTGGGCCCCGAGCCGTTCAACTGCTCCGCGCCAGACACCGGCAACATGGAAGTGCTGGTGCGTTACGCCAACGAAGAGCAGAAGCAGCGCTGGCTCGAACCGTTACTGCGCGGCGAGATCCGCTCGGCGTTCGCCATGACTGAACCGGACGTGGCCTCGTCCGATGCCACTAACATGGCCGCCCGCGCCGTGCGTGATGGCGACGAGTGGGTGATCAACGGCAAAAAGTGGTGGACTTCAGGTGCCTGCGATCCACGCTGCAAGATTCTGATCTTTATGGGCCTGAGCGATCCTGACGCGCCGCGTCATGCGCAGCACTCGATGATTCTGGTGCCGGTGGATGCTCCAGGCGTGAAGATCGTTCGTCCGCTGCCCGTGTTCGGTTACGACGACGCCCCTCACGGCCACGCCGAAGTGCTGTTCGAAAACGTCCGTGTGCCGTACGAAAACGTCCTGTTGGGCGAAGGACGCGGCTTCGAAATCGCTCAGGGTCGCCTTGGCCCAGGGCGGATTCACCACTGCATGCGTTCAATCGGCATGGCCGAACGAGCATTGGAACTGATGTGCAAACGGGCGGTAACCCGTACTGCGTTCGGTAAGCCTTTGGCACGTCTGGGCGGCAATATCGATAAAATCGCCGACTCACGAATGGAAATCGACATGGCACGCCTGCTGACATTAAAAGCGGCGTACATGATGGACACCGTCGGCAACAAGGTTGCGAAAAGCGAAATCGCTCAGATCAAGGTTGTCGCACCGAACGTGGCCTTACGGGTGATCGACCGGGCGATCCAGATCCATGGTGGGGCAGGGGTGTCCAACGATTTCCCGCTGGCCTATATGTATGCGATGCAACGCACCTTGCGCCTGGCCGACGGCCCCGACGAAGTGCACCGCGCGGCGATCGGCAAGTTCGAGATCGGCAAGTACGTACCGAAAGAGATGATGCGCAGCAGTCACTAAGACAAGACCGCGACGCTTGTATCGCGGGCCTGATCAGGCTCGCGATAGCGTTGAGGCTGCATCAGTCAACAGCAGGCAACCCGTAGAATGCTCGCGCACACGCCGTGCTGTGAGCCGCCAGCTCTTCTTCGCTCTCCCCGCGATGCAACGCCACTTCCCGCAACACTTCGGTCAGATACGCCGGTTCATTGCGACCATTTTTCGGCTTGGGTCGCAGGCTGCGCGGCAACAGATACGGCGCATCGCTCTCCAGCATCAACCGTCCCCGCTTGATCTCTTTCACTAACGGATGCAGGTGCGTGCCCCGGCGCTCGTCGCAGATCCAGCCGGTGATCCCGATGTGCAAATCCAGATCGAGATAACTGAACAACGCCTTCTTTTCGCCCGTGAAGCAGTGCACCACGGCGGCCGGCAACTGATCACGATAATCGCGAAGGATTTCCAGCAAGCGCTGGCTGGCGTCGCGTTCGTGGAGGAACACCGGCAGTTGCAGCTCGACCGCCAACTCCAAGTGCTTTTCCAAAACTTTTTCCTGCTGCGGGCGCGGCGAGAAATCACGATTGAAATCCAGCCCGCATTCGCCGACCGCCACGACGTTTGGCTCCTTGAGCAAACTGCGCAGGCGCTGGGCGCTGTCGGCGTTCCAGTCGCTGGCGCTGTGGGGATGAATCCCGGCGGTGGCGAACAGCCGTTGAGTCGTTTCGTCCAGGTGCCGGCACAGTTCCAGCGCTTGCTCGCTGCCCTCGACACTGGTGCCGGTGAGCACCAATTGGCAGACCCCGGCCGCGTAGGCGCGGTCGAGTACAGCCTGGTGTTTGTCGGCAAAACTGGGATTGGTCAGGTTGACGCCGATATCGATGAGTTGCATGGTGCTACCTCGGACCAAAGGCCGGAAAGCATATCAGAGCTGTAGATTTATAAGAAAAGCCAAGAACTACAATGAGTTAAAGCTGTCTCTTGATGCCGCGAGACAGGTCAGGGTGGCCGTGGTGCCATCGCTGCGCCAGTCTTTCGCACTTTGCCAGCGCTCACGGCGCTCTGTTTCTGTCGTTCGATTTCATGAAAATTCTTGAAATCGGCCCAGTATTCTTTCTGGAGAGTGGATGACACGTCCCTCGGTTTTGCTACTGCTGTGTTGTTCGTTGCTGCTGCCGATGCCGGCGGTTGCGCGTCTGGCCGGACCGCTGCAAGCCGTGCCTGCGACCAAAGTCCGCGACTTGGCGGAAATCCGCAGCAGTCGGGTGTTGCGGGTGCTGGTCAACCAGAGCCGCAACAGCTCCGGTGAAGTCCAGGGTCAGGCCATCGGTGTTGAATACCACCGCTTGCGAGCCTTCGAGCAATACCTCAACGGTCACGCCCGTGACGGTCAGGAAATTACTCTCAAGATCATTCCCAAGGGCAAGGATCAACTGATCGGTGCTTTGCAGCGCGGTGAGGGTGATCTGGTCGCGCCGGGGGAGCTGCTGGACCTGCAACCTGGCCATGCGGTCAGCACCAGTAAACGGATTGCCAGCAACATCCCGATGATATTGGTCGGGATCAAAGGCGAGCGACGTTACACCCGTCTCGAACAACTCTCTGGCAAAACCCTGGCGTTGCCCACCGGCAGTGCCGCCGGGGATGCGGTCAGCCAGATCAATCAAAAGCTCGCGTTGCTCAAGCTGCCACCGGTGACCATCGAGTGGGTCGATCCCAGTCTGGCAGTCGAGGACGTGCTGGAAATGGTCCAGGGCGGAATCTTTCACCTGACGATCGTCGAGCAACCCATTGCCGAGCGCTGGGGCAAGATCCTGCCCAAGTTGCGTTTCGATCGGCAGGTGCTCATCAGTGAACCGGGCGAAGAGTTCTGGTTCGTGCGCCGTGACGCCTCAATGTTGCGCGCGAGCATTGATCGCTTCCTGACCGGTTACAAAAAACCATCGGATCAGGATGCCGCGTTCCTGCGGATCTATCGACGTCTGTATCAAGTGCACTATCCATTGGCCAAAGCTGATCGACAGCGTCTCGAGAAACTTCGACCGGTGCTGCAAAAACACGCCGAAGCCCAAGGCATGGACTGGTTGAATCTGGCGGCCCTGGCATTCAAGGAATCGGCCCTGCAACCCAATGCCCGCAGTGGCAGCGGCCCTACCGGGCTGATGCAGATTACCCCGTCCGCCGCCCAACGGGTGGGGGTCGACAACATTCAGAATCTCGATGCCAATGTGAAGGCCGGGGCCAAGTACCTGGCGATGATTCGTCGCAAGTTCTTTGCCAGTCCCAAACTCAACGAGCGCGAGCGCATGGCGTTCGTGCTCGCGGCCTACAACATGGGGCCGGAACGGGTTCAGGGCATGCGTGCCGAGGCTCGTCGGCGTGGTTTGAATCCCAATCAGTGGTTCTTCCAGGTTGAACGCATCGCCATGGAGCAGGTGGGTATGGGTGCCGTCAGCTATGTTAATAGCGTGAACAAGTATTACCTGGCGTTCGATCGGGAGCGGGAGTCGTTGGAGCCCCAAGGGCAGAAAGTTGCCTCACGCAAATAATCGAATAAACTGATTGTTATGGCGGATTAATTGCGCTTTTAACATGTGATTTACTGATTAATATAGCGGCCAACCAACACACACTGACAACGGATGACACAGCATGAGCACACTGATCAACAAGGTAATGTTTACCCGCGCCGGCTACGGCCTGACTGTCTTGCGGATTTTCGTCGGCATCATCTTCGCTGCCCACGGCTCGCAGAAACTTTTTGGGGCGTTCGGTGGTTACGGTCTGGCGGGCACCGCGCAATACATGGAAAGCATCGGCCTGGCGCCGGGCTACCTGATGGCGACGCTGGCCGGAGGTACCGAGTTCTTCGCCGGCCTGGCATTGATCATTGGCTTGCTGGTTCGCCCGGCGGCCTTCGGCCTGACCTTCCTCTCGCTGGTGGCAATCTTCTCGGTTCACCTTCCTAACGGTCTGTTCATGGCCAACAACGGTTATGAATTTGCCCTGGCGCTACTCGGCGGCAGCATCGCGGTGCTGATCGAAGGCGCCGGCAAGCTCTCGGCTGACCGCGCTATCGCCGGCTGACCGCTCTGGCTCAATGAAAAGGCCCGCATTGCGCGGGCCTTTTTGTTGCTCGTCATTCTTGACACTGTCCGGTCAGCTTCTCTAGGATGCTGCCCATGCGCCGATTTAAACAGCTACTTGCGGGGCGCCAGGTGACTCATTCAGTTGCCGATAGAAGCTTGAAACAGGCTTCGAAATACCGCTAAAGCGCTGGTTCGGTGTTGCCTCTCACCTGCCATGCAGACTTTTGAGGCAGAGACACGACACAATGAATGCACTAAGCCCTGTTATACGCCCCGCGCCGATCACGGCACACCTCACCCAGCGCAATCCAAAAATCCTGCTTGGCGGCAAACATCAGCCGACACTCTTGCGTTATCTCGATGGCTGGCCGCGTCGCACCGGTGGGCCAGCGGCCTTCCTGATCCAGTTTGTCGAAGAGGGTGAATCGCTGGCTCGATTTGCCAGCGACAGTTTCGATCTGGCGGTGATTCAATCGCCCAGCCTCGAGGACGCCCCCGAAGTGATCAAGCAACTGACTCGCGTTGCCCGACAGGGGTTGATTACCCGCCGTTGAGGTTTAGAGCGCTGCGGCTCAAAGATAATCGATAGCCACGATATAGACGCACTGTTCACCGGTCGGTGTCTGAACCCGAACCTCTGCGTCCAGCGCCTTGCCGATCAGGGCGCGGGCCAGCGGCGAATCGATGCTGATCAGGCCCAGTTTCAAATCCAGTTCATCCGGCCCGACGATACGGTAGCGCGCCTCTTTGCCGTCCTCGTCTTCGATCGTGACCCAGGCGCCAAAATAGACTTTGTTCGGATCGCTCGGTTTTTCACTGACGACTTTGAGCGCTTCCAGCCGCTTGGTGAGAAAACGTACGCGACTGTCGATTTCGCGCAGCATCTTTTTGCCGTAGGTGTATTCGGCGTTTTCCGAGCGATCGCCCTGTGCCGCGGCCTCGCTGACTGACTGTGTCACCTGGGGCCGCCGAACATGCCAGAGCTCATGAAACTCGGCCCGCATTCGCGCTTCACCTTCGGGGGTGATCAGCGCGGTGCCAGCGGGGCGGGGAGGGCGATAACGGCTCATGGCAACTTCTTGTGGTAGAGAGAGCTTGAGTCTATCAACCCTCGCGCAAGACTGTCAGGGGGCTGGCGTTCAGCGCACGGCGCGTACCAAACACACCGGCACCCCCGATCAGCACAGCACCGATCAGTGGCAGCACCAATAACCACGGATGCGGATGCCACGGCAGGTCGAAGGCGTAGCGGTAGAGCACCATACTCACCAGTTCCGAACCCAGCGCTGCCAACAATCCGCTGACCGCTCCAAGCAAACCGAATTCAATCCGCCGGGCCTTGACCAACAGTTGGCGCTCGGCCCCTAGCGCTCGCAACAAGGCGCCTTGGCGAATGCGTTCATCGAGCGTCGCCTGCAAGCCTGAAAACAACACCGCCATCCCCGCCGCCAACACGAACAACAGCACGTATTCCACCGCCAGGGTGACTTGGGCGAGGATGCTGCGCAGCTGTTCGAGCAAGGCTTCGACTTGCAAGATGGTCACCGCCGGAAACGCTCGGGACAGATCCACGATCTGCTGATCATGACCGGCCGCCAGATAAAAACTGGTCAGGTAGGTCGCCGGCAGATCCTTCAGTGTGCCGGGCTGGAAGATCATGAAGAAGTTAGGCTGGAAGTTGTCCCAGTTGACCTCCCGCAGGCTGGTGACCGTTGCTTCGCGATTGACGCCACCCACGGTAAACACCATGTGATCGCCGAGCTTGAGCTTCAGGCTTTCGGCAACTTTGCCTTCCACCGATACGCCGGGAATTTCATCCGGGGGCTGTTCGGCCCACCAGTTACCCGCAGTGAGTTTGTTGCCCGTCGGCAAATCCGCCGCCCATGTCAGGCTCAGGTCGCGCTGGATCGCTCTATCACCGGCCGAGTCCTTGCTGACGATTTCCTGAACCGGCTCACCGTTGACGCTGATCAGCCGTCCAGGTACCACCGGATAGAGCGGCGCCGATTGTGCCGACAGTTCGATCAGGCGATCGGTAAACGCCTGTTTGTCCGCCGGCAGGATGTTCAGCGCGAAGTAGTTGGGCGCGTTTTTCGGCAGCTGGTTCTGCCAGGTGTCCAGCAACTCGCCACGCAGCAGAGCGATCAACGCCATCGACAGCAGAATCAAGCCAAAGGCAAGGGATTGACCGGCGGCCGCCAGTGGATGACGCAGCAATTGGCCCAGCCCGAGGCGCCACGGCAAAGAGGCGCGCGCCAGCATTCGGCGCAGACTCTTCAGAAGCAGCAACAACAAGCCGCCAAGGATCAGCGCTGCGATCACGCCACCACCAAGCAGGGCGAACGTCAGCAGCAGATCCAGGCTCAGACGCCACATGATCAGCCCAAGAGCGCCCAATGCCGCGCCGTACACCATCCAGGTGCTGGAAGGGATCGGCAACATGTCCCGACGCAACACCCGCAATGGTGGAACCCGGCCCAGTGCCGCCAGTGGTGGCAAGGCAAACCCTGCCAGCGCGACCAATCCGGTGCCAATCCCGGCAATGGCGGGAAACAGACCGCCCGGTGGAACGTCGGTCGGTAATAAATCATGCAGCAGCGCGAACAGCCCCAGCTGCGCGAACCAGCCGATGAGGGCGCCGCAGAAACTGGCGAGCAGTCCGAGTACTGTCAGCTGCAAACTGAACAGCACCATGGTTTCCCGCCGAGACAGACCCAGGCAACGCAGCAATGCACTGGCATCGAATCGGCGGGTAGCGAAGCGTGTCGCCGACAACGCCACCGCCACACCGGATAGCAGAACCGCCACCAAGCTGGCCATATTCAAGTAACGCTCGGCCTTGCCCAGGGCGCCGCCGATCTGTCGGTTGCCATCGCGGGCATCCTGCAGGCGCTGGTTGGCGGCCAGGCCGGGTTTGATCAATTGACGATAGGTTTCCAGCGCCTCGGCTTTACCGCGCCAGAGTTCGCGGTAACTGACCCGGCTGCCGGGTTGCACCACGCCGGTCGCGGCGAGGTCGCTGAGGTTGATCAGCACCCGTGGCGTCAGGCTGTAGAAGTTGCCGGCGCGGTCCGGCTCATAGGTCAGCACTCGCGCCAGTTTGAGGGTTCGCATGCCGACGTCGATGCTGTCGCCGATCTTCAGGTCCAGCGCCGTCAACAGTCGTGCTTCGACCCAGGCCTCACCGGGTTTCGGTCCGCCACCGGATTCTTCCGGGGTGAAGGGCTCAGGGGCGCTTTTCAGTTCGCCGCGCAATGGGTAGACGTCGTCGGCAGCTTTGATACTGGACAACTGAATGCCATTGTCAGTGGCGATGACGCTGGAAAACTCCACCACTTGAGCGTGTTCGAGGTCCAGCTCCGTGCCGCTTTTAATTTGTTCGGGGCGTGCGGGAGAGCTACCTTCAAGCAGCAAGTCGGCCCCGAGAAACTCGGTGGCACGCAGCATCATGGCGCCGTTCAGGCGGGCGCCGAAGTAGCCGATGGCGGTACTCGCCGCCACAGCCACCAGCAAGGCAAAGAACAACACGCGCAACTCACCGGCGCGGGCGTCGCGCAGCAGTTGGCGGATGGCAAGACTGAACAGGCGCAACAGCGGCAGGCGTGCCATTAAACCTCCAGAGGCGGGACGAGCAGGCCGGCGTCAAGGCGGATCAGGCGTCGGCAACGATGTGCCAGGCGTTCATCGTGGGTCACCAGCACCAGGGTCGTGCCACGTTCCTGATTGAGTTCGAACAGCAGATCGCTGATGCGCTCGCCGGTATGGCTGTCGAGGTTGCCGGTGGGTTCGTCGGCAAACAGCACATCGGGCTCGGCGGCAAAGGCTCGGGCAATCGCCACGCGCTGTTGTTCCCCGCCGGAGAGCTGGCGGGGCGAATGGGTCAGGCGTTGGCCCAGCCCGACGCGTTGCAGCAGTTCGGTGGCACGCGCACGGGCGTCCTTGCGGCCATCGAGTTCCAGCGGCAGCATCACGTTTTCGAGAGCGTTGAGGCTGTCCAGCAACTGGAACGATTGAAAGACAAAACCCACATGCTCGGCGCGGATGCGCGCCCGTTGGTCTTCATCGAGATTGCTCAGGGCTTGACCCGCGAGCGTGACTTCACCGCTGCTCGGCAGATCGAGACCGGCGAGCAGGCCCAGAAGGGTGGATTTGCCCGAACCGGAGGCACCGACGATGGCCAGACTGTCGCCCTTGTTCAGTTTCAGGCTCAGTTCGTGCAGGATAGTCAGTTCACCTTCCGCGCTGGGAACCACTTTGCTGAGGTTCTTCGCGGTGAGAATGCTTGCGCCCATGGAGAATCCGATGCGTGTGTGGTTTTTGAGTGCTGGCCTGGCCTTGATGTGCATGGCCCAGAGCGCAGCGGCGGGTACTGTCCTGATCGTTGGCGATAGTATCAGCGCGGGTTTCGGGCTGGATACCCGGTTGGGGTGGGTATCCCTACTTGAGGACCGGCTCAAGCGCGAAGGTTTCGACGATAAGGTAGTCAATGCGTCCATTGGCGGCGACACCAGCGCCGGAGGCCGGGCGCGCCTGCCCGCGCTGCTTGCAGAGCATAAGCCTGAGCTGGTAATCCTCGAGTTGGGCGGTAACGATGGCCTGCGCGGATTGCTGCCAACACAATTGCAACAAAACCTTGCAGCAATGATCGACAGCTCCCGCGCCAGTGGCGCCAAGGTGCTGCTACTCGGCATGCAATTGCCACCCAACTACGGCGTTCGTTATACCGAGGCCTTCGCGAAGGTCTACAGCACGTTGGCCGAGGAGAAAAAGATCCCCCTGGTGCCGTTTTTTCTCGACGGCGTAGGCGGTCATCCAGACTTGATGCAAGCCGACGGCCTGCACCCGACTGTCGGGGCTCAGGGCAAGTTGCTGGAAAATGTCTGGCCTACACTGAAACCGCTGCTTTGACGCTTTTCTAGCGGCGGTGTTTCGGCTAAGGTGGCGCCCCCGATTTGGAGCCCCCGATGCCGCGTCCTGCCTGGTCACTTTTTGCCTACCAACTGATCGAGCCTGACGAACAGCTGGATCTGTTTGCCTGCCAGGAAGTGCGGGTACATCTGGTGACCCGTCAGCTGGAGTTGGGCGGCTCGGCGGACCGGACCTTGTGCGGCAGCCTGTTGCCAGCACAACCGCGCTGGTCGAGCGTCGATCGCCGTGTGTTCCAGGACCAGCGTCTGTGCTCGCTGTGCCGGGCCATTCTGGAATCGCAAAAACGCGGCACCTCGCCGATCTGGCCGGAACTGCGTTTCGAGCTTTAGAATCCGATAGATTGCTTGCTATCGGTCAACTCCCCGAATTTCCAGATGCCGGTGTACAATCCCGTTTTTATACCCTTGTCGATCATGCGAAGGATTTTCCGGATGTTGCCGCGCTTTCCTGCCGTCACCCGCTACCTGTCTCTCGCCGCCCTCTGTGTGGCGGGTCCCGTAGCAGCATTGGAGCTGCCCCTGCCACCGCCCGGTGAAGACATCATCGGTCAGGTCCAGGTGATCAAGGCCAAGTACGAAGATACCTTCGCCGACCTTGGTACCACCTACGATCTGGGCTATTCGGAAATGGTCGCGGCCAACCCAGGCGTCGATCCATGGCTGCCGGGCGCTGGCACCGAAGTGGTGCTGCCGACGCGTTTCATCCTGCCACCTGGCCCGCGTGAAGGCATCGTCATTAACCTGGCCGAGTACCGCCTCTATTACTTCCCCAAAGGCCGGAACGTGGTGTACACCTTCCCGCTGGGTATCGGCCGTGAAGGCTGGGGTTCGCCGATTGCCCATACCAGCATCATCGCCAAGACGCCGAACCCGACCTGGACCCCTCCAGCGTCGATCAAGGCCGAACACGCCGCCGATGGCGACCCGTTGCCGAACGTGGTGCCGGCCGGCCCGGACAACCCGCTGGGGCCGTTCAAGTTCACGTTGGGCACGCCGGGCTACCTGATCCACGGTTCGAACAAGAAGTTCGGCATCGGCATGCGCACCAGCCACGGTTGCTTCCGCATGTTCAACAACAACGTGCTGGAAATGGCGAGCATGGTGCCGGTAGGCACGTCGGTGCGCATTATCAGCGACCCGTACAAGTTCGGTGTCAGTGGCGGCAAGGTGTATCTGGAAGCACACACGCCGCTGGACGACAAGGGCAACCCCTCTGTGGTCGACAAACACACCGCGGTGATCAACGCGATGCTCAAGCGTGAGGACATCACCAACAACCTGCGCATGGACTGGGATGTGGTCCGCGACGTGGTTGCGGCCGAAGATGGTTTGCCGGTGGAAATCGGAGTGCCGAATGCCTCGGCACCGATGGTGACGACTGCGCCGCTCGACCCGCTGCAGTAATGCAATGAAAGGAACCCGCCGATGCTGACTGCGTCGGCGGGTTTTTTATTGCCGGTATGAAATAGCGGGCAATAAAAAAGCCGACCCAAAAAATGGGTCGGCTTGATAACAATCCCGAGGGACTATTACTTGCGGCTAGCTTTGTCCAGCATGCGCAGTGCACGCTCGTTAGCTTCGTCAGCAGTCTGTTGTGCTTTTTGAGCAGCAGCCAGAGCTTCATCAGCTTTACGGTAAGCTTCGTCTGCACGAGCCTGGGAGCGAGCAGCTGCGTCTTCAGTAGCGGTCAGACGTGCTTCGGTTTCTTTCGATACGCTGCTGCAACCGGTAGCCAGAACTGCGGCCAGAGCCAGAGCAGAGAATTTCAGAACGTTGTTCATCGTGTTCCCCTTCAAGGACTTTCTATTAAGTTAGCTGTCTCCTCAGAGTGAGGAAATAGCCGGCGTACATACTACCCATTACTTGTCGTAAGTAAACTGACGTAAAGCAAGAAGCCAAAAAAATTGTAGGCGTTGATTCTTTTTCGAGCAACTTTTAACTGCATTGTTTAAAAAATACCCAGCTGGGAGGCCCGAGCTGAGCGAGCCGCCGAAGAAAAGTTCCGGGCGCCACGGCTCTTTTCCGAATCTTGGCCAAAGTCTGTCTAGATGGATTCGTCCACACTTTTGTTCGGATTCTGCGTGGCGCCTCTCATATCTTTCTCCATGTTGAGGTGACTTTAACAAAGGGCGCTCGTCTTAAGTCTCAACATCCGGCAATGTTCAGGCTGTCGATCTTCAGAGATCCTGGTCGAGCCGTCTCTGCGTAACCCGGAGCAGTACCCCCGCACTTAGCGTGATGACGAGCGTACCTTGAGCATTTCTGCCAATGGTGCCTACTATTTGATATGTGCTCGGTTGCGCGAGATGGGTGCAGTTCTTCTCGGTGTCCATTCAGGCACGGGGTGGCGTAGATGTTCCTTCGCCGGAAAAACATCGGTAAGGTAGGGGTCAGAATTCCAGACCCGCGAGGAGTAGTGATGAGCGAGGCGTTGTCCATCCACCATGACCAGGCTGGTCATCAGTTCGAGACCAATGTGGACGGTCATCGTGCCTACCTGACCTATATGGATCTGGGGAAACAGACCCTGGATATCTATCGCACCTTCGTGCCCAACGCGCTGCGTGGCCGCGGCATTGCGGCAGCCTTGACCGAGAAGGCGTTGGAGTACGCTGAGGAAATGGGTTACACCGTCATTCCATCGTGTTCCTACGTGGAACGCTACATGGAGCGCCACCAGCGGCATGCAGCCAAGCTGAGCCAGTAACCTTTCAAAGAATCGAACGCATAAAAAACGCCGGGTTAAGCCCGGCGTTTTTTTGTACGGCGAAAAGTGATCAGCTGCGATCGCGTTTTGGCAGCACATCCTTGAGCTTGGCATGCATGCTGCGCAAGGTGTTTTCGGTGGCGGTCCAGTCGATGCAGGCATCGGTGATCGATACGCCGTATTGCAGGTCGGCGAGGTCTTTCGGGATCGCCTGGCAGCCCCAGTTCAGGTGACTTTCGACCATCAGGCCGATGATCGACTGGTTGCCTTCGAGAATCTGGTTGGCGACGTTCTCCATCACCAGCGGTTGCAAGGCCGGGTCCTTGTTGGAGTTGGCGTGGCTGCAATCGACCATGATGTTCGGCTTGATCTTCGCTTTGTTCAGCGCTTGCTCGCAGAGTGCGACGCTGACCGAATCGTAGTTCGGCTTGCCGTTGCCACCGCGCAGTACCACGTGACCGTAGGCATTGCCCTTGGTGGTGACGATCGACACGCCACCTTCCTGGTTGATACCCAGGAAGCGGTGAGGGCTGGAAACCGATTGCAGGGCGTTGATAGCGACCGTCAGGCCGCCGTCGGTGCCGTTCTTGAAGCCGACTGCCGAGGACAGGCCGGAGGCCATTTCACGGTGGGTTTGGGATTCTGTGGTGCGCGCACCGATTGCCGACCAGCTGATCAGGTCCTGCAAGTACTGCGGGGAGATCGGGTCGAGGGCTTCAGTTGCGGTCGGCAGGCCCATCTCGGCCAGGTCCAGCAACAATTGACGACCGATGTGCAGACCGTCCTGAATCTTGAAGGAGTCGTCCAGGTACGGATCGTTGATCAAACCTTTCCAGCCGACGGTGGTGCGTGGCTTCTCGAAATACACGCGCATGACCAGATACAGGGTATCGGACACTTCAGCCGCAAGCGCCTTCAGGCGCTCGGCGTATTCGTGGGCAGCCTTGATGTCGTGGATCGAGCAAGGCCCGATGACAACAAACAGGCGGTGGTCGGTGCCATCAAGAATATTGCGAATGACTTCGCGGCCCTTGGTGACAGTGCGCAGGGCAGCGTCGCTCAAAGGGATGTCACGCTTGAGCTGATCGGGAGTGATCAGCGTCTCGTTGGAAGCGACGTTTAGGTCGTTGATCGGTAAATCAGCCATCGTTTACTCGTCAGGTCACGGGTGCCGGCCGCCAGCGAACCCGCGCGGCGGAGCACAGCAAATTAAGCGCGTCGGGGAGCAGAACCTTAGCGCGTTACACCGTGGCTCGACAATGGGCAGACACCGGTTTAAGGGGCATTCTCAATTAGTTTTCGCGGGGAAACCCCATTGAGAATGCTCCTGCTAATCCAGCAGGACCTGTGCAAATGCCTTGCGAACCGAGTCGTGAGAGAATTCTTCGGCATGTTCCTGGACCCATTCGAGGGCCAGGGCCTGCGTTTCCTGCAGGTCGTGATGCGCGTCATGCAGACGGCAGTAACGTTCGATCTGGCACACCTGCTCGCCCATCCGGGCGCTGAACATCATCTGTTCGTCAACGAAGGCGATGCCTACCAGATAACCGCGCTTGCGTCGCAGGCACCACGCAACATAGCCCAGAAAACGCATGTCGGGGTTCAACGTCGGCATGCGAATTTCCAGCGCCGTACCGTGGCGCCACGCCCGGTGATAATTGCAAGCCATGCCCCCGAGGCTGATAGTGTGCAGCTGTTGCCGTGAAATACACTCAGGTTTGAGCAACGTTAATTCGACGGGCACATCGTCAGGGTGAGGAATAAAACGTCCCATGAACACGGACTCCATGTGTCGGCCATCTGACATTGTTCCACCCAGTATAGTGGTCGAATCGGAACTGACTGATTTCGACGCCGACCAACGGCTGCTGGCGATGAGCGGTGTGTCGCTGGTCATTTTCACCAGCGTCGGCTGCGCCAGTTGCCGTTTTGCCCGTGAGCAATTGCCGCGACTCGATCTGGATGTCGATCGGCTTTGCTGGATCGATGCCGGGAACAATGGCGGGGTGGTCGAGCGTTACCAGGTTTTCTATTTGCCGGCGCTGTTTGTGGTGCGCGACGGTGAATTTTTCGGGGTATTAAAATCGCGCCTGACCCGCACGGAGCTCAATGCAGCCGTGGCTCAGGCGTTGAGTCGAATTGCAGAGGAGTTGCCATGATGGGGGCAGTGACCAAACCGACAATCGGTATTATCGGCACCGGTGCGATCGGCGGTTTTTACGGATTGATGCTGGCGCGTGCCGGTTTCGATGTGCATTTTCTGTTGCGCAGTGAGTTTTCGGCGGTGGCCGAGCGCGGATTGCGGCTCAACAGTGCAGTGCACGGCGCGCTGACATTGAATCCGGTTCAGGCGTATTCGAGTGCCGAAGACATGCCGCCCTGTGACTGGTTGCTGGTGGGCGCGAAAACCACCAACAACGCCCAACTGGCACCGACAATCATTCAAGCCGCGGCACCGAATGCCAAAGTGCTGCTGATGCAAAATGGCCTGGACGTTGAAGACAGCCTGCGAGCGTTGCTCCCCGAGTCGCTGCACGTGCTCGGTGGGCTCTGCTATATCTGCGTCCATCGCGACGGACCAGGCGTCATCACTCATCAGGCGCTCGGCGCGGTCAATGTCGGCTATCACAGCGGCCCAGCAACCGACCAGCAGGCGCGCATGGCGATTGTCGAGGAGGGTGCCGGACTGTTCCGCGCCGCGGGCATCGACTCCCAGGCCATGGCGAACCTGCATCAGGCGCGCTGGCAAAAACTGGTCTGGAATATCCCCTACAACGGTCTGTCGGTGCTGCTCGGGGCCAGTACCACGCCGTTGATGGCCGATGCCGACAGTCGGGAATTGATCAAGGCGCTGATGGCTGAAGTGGTTCAGGGCGCAATCGCCTGTGGTCACGACGTACCGGCCGGTTATGCCGATCATCTGTTCATGATGACCGAGAAAATGCCGGACTATTGGCCGAGCATGTACCACGACTTTCTGCACAAACGACCGCTTGAGCTGGAGGCCATTTACGCCCGGCCGCTGGCGGCAGCGAAGGCCGCAGGGTGCGAGTTGCCGCGAATCGAAGCCTTGTATCGCAGTTTGAGTTTTATCGATCGACGTAACACCTGAGTCGATCAACCTGAGGGGGAAGGGCATGGCAAAGACTATCGACGACAAACTGGTGCTGGCGATTTCTTCGCGTGCGCTGTTCGACCTGAGCGAAAGCCACAAGGTCTATCTGTCGAGCGGCGTCGAAGCCTATCGGCAATATCAGATCGAACACGAGGACGAAATCCTCGAGCCCGGTGATGCATTTCCCTTGGTACAGAAACTCCTCAACTTGAACGCCAGCCTTGGCCGCGCCCGGGTCGAGGTGATCCTGGTGTCGCGCAACAGTGCCGACACCGGCCTGCGGGTTTTCAATTCGATCCACCACTATGGCCTGGCGATTTCCCGCGCGGCGTTTGTCGGCGGACGAAGTCCTTATCCGTACCTCAAGGCCTTCGGCTGTGACCTGTTTTTATCGACGCATGCCGAAGACGTGCGCAGTGCGCTGGATGCCGGGTTCGCCGCGGCGACCATTCTGTCGGGTGGCGCCAGCCGTGCGGCCAGTGATGAATTGCGCATTGCTTTCGATGGTGACGCGGTGCTGTTTTCCGACGAATCGGAGCGCGTCTATCAGTCCGGCGGCCTGGAAGCGTTTCAGGCCAGCGAGCGTGAGGCTGCCCGCGAGCCCCTGCGCGGCGGGCCGTTCAAAGGCTTCCTCGCCGCCCTCAATCTGTTGCAACGCGAGTTCCCGGAAGACGCCTGTCCGATCCGCACCGCACTGGTGACCGCGCGGTCGGCGCCGGCCCATGAGCGAGTGATTCGTACCTTGCGCGAATGGGACATTCGTCTGGACGAGTCGCTGTTTCTCGGCGGCCTGACCAAGTCGGCGTTTCTCGAAGCCTTTGCCGCCGACGTGTTTTTCGACGATCAGGCGGGTCATTGCGAGTTGGCCCGCGAGGTGGTCGCCACCGGACATGTGCCGCACGGCATAAGCAACGAGCAAAAGGTTTAAGCCCACGCTTCAACGCGTTGCGCGAAACGCCGCACTCGCCAAGGCACTGCTAAGCTGAATCAATCTCCGCCATGTCGGCACTCGAGGAGGTCATATGATTCATTCGATGCTGTACGCCACTGACCTCGGCTTGTACGCGCCTTTGGTCATGCAGCATGCCTTGGCGCTGGCGCGCACATTCAATGCCGATCTCTACGTAGTGCATGCCGTTGAACCGATGGGGCTGTTCGCCGAGTCGGTGCTTCAGAGTTACCTCGATGAGCAGTCGTTGAACGAGTTTCACAGTCAGGGCCTGAATACGGTGATCGCCAATATCGAGCATCGGGTGCTCGATAGCTTTCGTGAAGAGTTGGGGGATGAAGGGGAGCAGGACCTTGAGCGGATCAAAGCAGTACGGGTGCTTCAGGGCGATCCGTCCCAGGTGATTCTCGACCAGGCGCAGAAACTCTCCGTGGATTTGTTGATCGTAGGAAGTCATAGCCATGGTGCTGGCGCGGAAACGCCTTTGGGGCGGACTGCGGCGCGGGTGTTGCAACTGTCGCGGGTACCGGTCTATCTGGTGCCGCTGGTGGAACGTCGTCGGCAAGGGGATCGTTAGTGTTCCTGCCTCGCATTCACGGGGCAGGACACCAGAACACGAATAGTGGCAGTTTGATAAAAAAGTTCTAGATTTATTCTTCAAACCATTAATATAGTTATATACCGTCGCTGATGCCCGTGGCGTCTACCTGCTTTGAGGGATTCATATGAAGCTTCAACAACTGCGCTACATCTGGGAAGTGGCGCACCACGACCTCAACGTTTCCGCTACAGCCCAAAGCCTTTACACGTCGCAACCGGGCATCAGTAAGCAGATCCGTCTGCTGGAAGACGAATTGGGGGTTGAGGTTTTCGCCCGCAGCGGCAAGCACCTGACCCGCGTCACCCCGGCCGGCGAGCGCATTATCACCACCGCCGGCGAGATCCTGCGCAAAGTTGAAAGCATCAAGCAGATCGCCCAGGAATTCTCCAACGAGAAGAAAGGCACCCTGTCGATCGCCACCACGCACACCCAGGCGCGTTATGCGTTGCCACCGGTGATCAGTAATTTCATCAAGCAATACCCGGACGTTGCCCTGCACATGCACCAGGGTTCGCCGATGCAGATCGCTGAAATGGCCGCTGACGGCACCGTCGATTTCGCCATCGCCACCGAAGCGCTGGAGCTGTTCGGTGATCTGGTGATGATGCCGTGCTATCGCTGGAACCGCTGCGTGGTCGTGCCTCAGGGCCACCCGCTGACCAAGCTGTCGAAGCTGACCCTCGAAGCCTTGGCCGAATACCCGATCGTGACGTACGTATTCGGTTTCACCGGTCGCTCGAAGCTCGACGAAGCGTTCAGCCATCGCGGCCTGACACCGAAAGTGGTGTTTACCGCCGCCGACGCCGACGTGATCAAGACGTATGTTCGCCTGGGGCTGGGCGTGGGTATCGTGGCGAAGATGGCGGTCGATGCCAAACTCGATAGCGATCTGGTCATGCTTGATGCCAGCGACTTGTTCGAATCCAGCATTACTAAAATCGGTTTCCGCCGCGGCACGTTCCTGCGTGGCTTCATGTGCGACTTCATCGAGAAGTTCGCCCCGCACCTGACCCGCGAAGTCATGGCCAAGGCGATCCAGTGCCACAACAAACAGGAACTGGAAGAGCTGTTCGACGGCGTCGAATTGCCGGTGCATTAATCTCCCGCGTCAGACCACCTCGGTAACAGAAAACTGTTGCCGAGCACCCGCCACCAGAATCTCCACCTCGTCCCCTTCGAACTTGCCCAGCAGACTCTTGCCCAGCGGTGAGCGAGGGGTGATGACGGTAATCCATTGCCCCACCAGATCAACCTTCAGCCCGGCCGCGTCAGGTGCCAGAAACAACCATTGCTCACGACCCTTTTCATCTTCCAGACCGAGCAGGGCGCCCACTTCGATGCCACGCTGATCGTCGTAAGGTCGCAGCGTCAGGTTCTGGCAAAGTGTCAGTGACTGCCGGATTTCCTCCACACGTTTGGCCTGCCCAGCTGCCAGGTAAGACGCCTCCAGACCCAGCGTGTCGTACTTGTTCTCAGCGATGTTTTCTTCGTGGGTCGCGGTTTCGTAAGCGGTTTGTGCGGCGCGCTCGGCGATGTCGAGGTCGATCCGCAGCTTGTCGAGAATCAGTTGGTGGACGGTCGGCTTGTGCATAGAGGACTTCTTGATCAATCGCAGAACTGCAGGACGTTGGCGCGGCTTTTTTCGCTCGGCGCAGTCTGGTCTTGTTGCAACCAGAACTGGCATTTTGGGTTGGACAGATTGCGTCCGGTGCTGCGAGCCTGATCCATACGTTGCTGCTGCTCGTTCTTGCGCAGGTTTTCTTCGTACTGATCGAATAATGGGCTCTGCGGTGGAATGTCCGGCACCGGTTGCGCCACCACCGGTGGTTTGGCCAGTTGCTGCACGGCTTCAGCCACGGGCGCCAGTTGTTCGCTGAACAACAGTCGAGAGGCGAGCCAGCACGTCAGCGCGATCGCGATAAACCCCAGCCACATTCCCAGGGCAATGCTGCCCGTCAGTTGCAAGGCGCTGAGCTGGATCAGCAGCGGGCGGCGCGGATTGGGACGGTTGGGCATGGCTGCCTCCTGGCGGGTGGTCGCGGGCGAGTGGCGATTGTCGCATGAAGATTAATCGCCGTCGGCTCTTCTGCACGGGGTAATTTATGAGGACAATCGGCGCCTTTGCCAACGGGAGCCTGGAATGCCTGAAATGCCTCAAGTAAAAAACTGCTGGCGCTGGGATATTTTTTGCGCCGTGGTCGACAACTTTGGTGACATCGGCGTGACCTGGCGTCTGGCCCGACAACTGGTGGCCGAACATTCGGTGGCGGTGCGCTTGTGGGTCGATGATTTGCGCGCCTTCGAGCGTTTGTGCCCGGACATCGACATCAATGCCTCACAGCAATGGCAGCAGGGCGTCGAAGTGCGTCAGTGGACGGCCGACTGGCAGCCCACTGAAGCCGCTGATGTGGTGATTGCAGCGTTCGCCTGCCAGTTGCCGAGTGCCTACATGGAGGCCATGGCCGAGCGGGAAAAACCGCCGCTGTGGATGAATCTCGACTACCTGAGTGCCGAGGACTGGGTCGTCGGCTGCCACGGCTTGCCGTCGGTGAAGTACAAGAGCGTACAAAAATTCTTCTTCTTCCCGGGGTTTCAAAAGGGCACCGGTGGCTTGTTGCGTGAAAGCGGATTGCTTGAGCGTCGTCAGCAGTTTCAGCAAAACCCCGAGGCTCAGCGAGAATTCCTCCAAGGCTTGGGGATCGATCCTGCGCAAGGTGCGCAGTTGATCTCGCTGTTTGCCTACGAAAATAAAGGGCTGGCCAGCTGGCTCGAGGCAATGGTTGCCGACTCGACGCCCACTCATCTGCTGGTGCCCGAAGGCCGGATTCTTGGGGATGTCGAACGTTGGCTCGGGGTGGACGGTCTGGTGGCCGGCGCGGTGCATGTGCGTGGTGAATTGACCGTGCAAGTGCTGCCGTTCGTCCGACAGGATCAATACGATCACCTGCTCTGGTGCTGCGATTTCAATGCCGTGCGCGGTGAAGATTCTTTTGTTCGCGCCCAATGGGCGGGCCGGCCACTGCTCTGGCACATCTATCAGCAGGACGAAGACATACATCTGGACAAGCTCGACGCCTTCCTCGCGCTGTACACCAAAGGCCTGTCCGAGCCTGCCCGCGAGGCGATCAGCGGTCTTTGGCGAGCGTGGAATGCGGGTGACAATATGACCGTGCACTGGCAATCGACCCGCAAACACTGGCCCGAACTGCAAAAACACGCCGAAGCGTGGTGTCTGGAACAAGCTTTGCAGGCAGATCTTGCCGCAGCGCTGGTACAGTTTTATGTAAATTGGATATGATACGCGGCCTAGATTTTTGTAAATCCCATCCAAATTCGGATATTCGCAATGAAAACTGGTAAAGAACTGAAACCCGGTACCGTGATCCGTCTCGAAAACGATCCTTGGCTGGTTCAGAAAGCTGAATTCACCAAGTCTGGTCGTAACAGCGCGATCATGAAGACCAAGCTGAAAAACCTGCTGACCGGTTACAAGACCGAGATCGTTTACAGCGCTGACGACAAGCTGGACGACGTAATCCTCGACCGCAAAGAAGCGACCCTGTCCTTCATCAGCGGCGACACCTACACGTTCATGGACACCACCGACTACACCATGTACGAGCTGAACGCTGAAGACATCGAAGCCGTTCTGCCTTTCGTTGAAGAAGGCATGACCGATGTTTGCGAAGCGATCTTCTTCGAAGAGCGTCTGGTTTCCGTAGAACTGCCGACCACCATCGTGCGCGTAGTTGACTACACCGAAGGTTCGGCTCGCGGTGACACTTCCGGCAAGGTGATGAAGCCTGCCAAGCTGAGCAACGGCACTGAGCTGCAAGTTGCTGACTTCATCGAAATCGGTGACAGGATCGAAATCGATACCCGCGAAGGCGGTTCCTACAAAGGCCGTGCTAAGTAAGCACTGCTTCAGGAATGAAAAGCCCGACCATTGAGTCGGGCTTTTTTGTGAGCGCATTTCAGGTTCAACAATGAACCCATTTGAAATGCGCTTACTTCAGGTGTTGCTTGAGCTCTTCGGACGCTTGAAGCATCGCTGAACGCACCGCAGGCACCTGGCTCACCACATTGAGCAAGCCGTAGTCGTGGATCATGCCGTTGTAACGAACCGAGGTAACCGGCACCCCGGCTTCGTCGAGTTTGCGAGCGTAGGCTTCACCCTCATCGCGCAGGACATCGGCGCTCGCCGTCTGCACCAGCGCGGGTGGCAGACCCTTGAGTTGAGCAGTCGTCGCCCGCAGCGGCGAGGCATAGATCTCGTTACGCTGTTTGGCGTCGGTGGTGTAGTTGTCCCAGAACCACTTCATCATGTTTTTGGTGAGGAAGTGCCCCTCGGCAAACTGGTTGTAGGACGCCGTCTCGAAGCTGGCGTCAGTCACCGGCCACAGCAGCGCCTGGAACCTGATCGCCGGCGTGCCCTTGTCTTTGGCCATCAGCGCAACCACCGCTGCCATGTTGCCGCCGACGCTGTTACCGACCACGGCCAGACGTTTGCCGTCGACGTTGATCTCTTTACCGTGCTCAGCCACCCATCGGGTTGCGGCGTAAGCCTGGTTGATCGCCACCGGGTAATGCGCTTCCGGCGAAGGCGTGTAATTGACGAACACCGCCGCCGCCCCCGAACCGGTGACCAAGTCCCGAACCAGACGTTCGTGGGTCGGGAAATCCCCCAGCACCCAGCCGCCGCCGTGGAAGAACATGAACACTGGCAGCTCACCTTTGACCCCGGCCGGTCGAACGATGGTCAGGCTGAGCGGCTGGCCGTTGACTTGAATAGTCTTCTCGCTGACATCGGCTTTTGGCAGCGTCAGTTTCACCCCAGCCTGCGCGCCGACCAGCACCGCGCGGGCTTCTTCAGGGGTGAGTTGTTCCATCGGTTTGCCGGTGCCGGCGTTCAGAACATCGAGGAACGCTTGGGTGTTGTGTTCAACCCCGTCGCCCGCGAACGCGCTGTGGATGGACAAGGCGAGAAGGGTGCCGGTCAAGACTTTACTGAAAGTGCGCATGTTCGTTTCCTGGTTCGGGCCTGGGAATCAGCGGTTAGACGGTGACGTGCAAACGCACATCGATGTTGCCACGGGTGGCGTTGGAGTACGGGCAGACCTGGTGTGCAGCGTCGACAAGGCTTTGTGCATCGGCTTGTTCAAGCCCCGGCAAGCTGATGTGCAGGTCGATGTCCAGGCCGAAACCGCCAGGGATCTGGCCGATGCCGACATGGGCGGTGATCGAAGCGTCGTCCGGGATCTTGCGTTTGGTCTGGCTGGCGACGAATTTCAGCGCGCCGATGAAGCAGGCGGAGTAACCGGCTGCGAACAGTTGCTCAGGGTTGGTCGCTGCACCGCCGGCACCACCGAGTTCTTTGGGCGTGGCGAGTTTGACGTCGAGGATGTTGTCGCTGGAAACCGCACGACCGTCACGGCCGCCGGTGGAAGTTGCGATAGCGGTGTAGAGAGTTTGCATGGTGTGAGCCTCATTCGGGTTTGATGTTTTGCGCTAAATGTTTGCGCGCTAAGTAAGTGCGAGATGAATGTATCGCGCAAATATTTATCGCGCAAGATATATTTTCGAAGAGAGGTTGGTTTAAGAAGTGGGCGCTGATTGGATGTGTTGAGCTAGAGCGGTCGCGGCAGGATTTTTCAGCGAGGAATTTTTTTACGGGGAAATGAGGCAGAAGGCACACCATCCATCCCCTGTGGGAGCGGGCTTGCTCGCGAATGCGGTGTGTCAGTCAAGATCAATGTTGTCTGACACACCGCATTCGCGAGCAAGCCCGCTCCCACAGGGGGATTTTGGTGGTTTGGAGGTTAGAGACTGTTCTGCAGATTACTGCGCAGCGCTTGCAGCTCCGCTTGTAATTTCTGCAGCCGCTCCAGAGTCATCCCGCTGGCGCCGAGGATGCACCGGGGGATACTGCGGGCTTGTTCCCGCAAGGCACGACCCTGCTCGGTAAGTTCGACAATCACCACCCGTTCGTCTTCACGACTGCGGGTGCGGCTGAGTAAACCTTCGACTTCCAGGCGTTTGAGCAATGGCGTCAGTGAGCCTGGATCGGTCAGCAGGCGCGTGCTGATTTCGCCTACGGTCAAACCGTCCTGTTCCCACAACACCATCATCGCCAGGTATTGCGGATAGGTCAGGCCCAGTGCTTGCAGCAGCGGCTTGTACACCTTGGTCATCAGCAGCGAGGTGGAGTGCAGGGCGAAGCAGGCCTGATTATCCAGCAGCAGGTCGTCGCAGTTATCCGGGGTGTCGCGCTCGGTGGTCATTTCGAAGCCTTGATCAGTGATCGTCATAAATCTAGCGGGCGAATCTTTAATGCACCAGATAATTCTAGCCTAGTGCCGGTCGAGGGTGCTTTGCAGGGCCAGATCCCACGGCGGGATCGGGCTGAAACGGGTTTTCAGGTATTCCAGCAGTAAGCGACTACGGGGATTGGGTTGTTGCTCAAGACGCAAGGCATAAATGCCGGTGGTTTCCGGTGGTGGCAGGCCGTGTTCGCAGAACAGCGGAAGCAATTCACCGCGTAACAGGTATTCGCTGGTCAACCAGGTGGGCAAGTGTGCGATACCCAGCCCGGCCAATGCGCCGCAGACTAACGCCTCGGCATTGTTGGCACCCATGCGGATGCGCGCCGGGCGGTGCAAGTGCATCTGCCCGTTGCGTTCGAAGCGCCAGGCGAACGGAGGAGCCAGGCCATCCCAGTCGAGGCCATCATGCTCAATCAACTGCGCCGGATCGGTCGGCACACCACGCCGTTGCAAATACTCCGGGCTGGCGCAGGCGATGCGCACCATGCTCGCCAGCGGCGTGGCCACCAGCCGGGTATCGGCCATTTGCCCGGCGCGCAGCACCAGATCGACCTTGCCCAGATTCAAACCCTGCATGTCGACGAAACTGTCGATCAGGTGCAACTGCACGTCGAGGCCGGGGTAGAGCATCAGAAAGTCGGCAATCACCGGCGCCAGATGCCGCCGTCCGAAGGCTGCCGGTGCATCGATCCGAATCAAGCCCTCCGGTGCGCTGCTCAAGGATACCGCCTCAGCCCGAGCCAGCCGCAGTTCAGCCACGATCCGTCGGGCGCGCTCGGCAAATGCCAAACCCGCCGGGGTGGCGCGCACGGCGTGGGTGCTGCGAATGAACAACTGGCTGCCGACGGCGTTTTCCAGGCTGTCGATGCGCCGGGCCACGGCTGAAGGGGTCAGTGGATGACGGCGGGAAGCGGCGGAAAAACTGCCGGTTTCCAGCACGTCGAGGAACAGACCCAGCTGTTCGGTCAATTGATCAGGGTTCATGGTGGTGTCAGCGCTTGTGCGAAGTTGGCACAGCCATTGTGCGTTGCTGTGCGTTTCCCCGCCAGTGCCGACTGCGTAGGATGAATAGCCTGACGTGAAGGGAAAATCGCCTGTGATTGAGTTTTTGATGTACCTGGTGTTTGGCGCCGCTCTGGGAACCCTCGGTGGGTTGTTCGGCATTGGCGGTGGTTTGATTGCGATCCCGTTGCTGGGCGTGTTGTTTGGCCTCGATCAGCAGATTGCCCAGGGCACGGCGCTGGTCATGGTGGTGCCCAACGTGATGCTGGCGCTGTGGCGTTACCACCAGCGTAATCGCATTGAATTGCGCCACGCGCTGCCATTGGCCTCGATGGGGTTCTGTTTTGCCTGGATCGGTTCGATCTGGGCAGTGGGCATCGATGCACAAACCATGCGCGTCGGGTTTGTCGCGTTCCTGATTGCTCTGTCGGCCTACAACCTGATCCGAATGTTCTGCGCCAACGCGCCAGTGTCGGCGCAGATGAATTACTCATGGCCATGGCTGGGCGTGCTCGGCGCCGCCTCCGGCACCATGGGCGGGTTGTTTGGCGTGGGCGGGGCGGTGGTGGCAACGCCAGTGCTGACCAGTTTGTTCGGCACCAGTCAGGTGGTTGCCCAGGGGTTGTCGCTGGCATTGGCGCTGCCCAGTACTGGCGTCACGCTGGTGACTTACGCGGTGCATCATCAGGTGGACTGGATGATCGGCCTGCCTTTGGCGGTTGGCGGTCTGATGAGCATCAGTTGGGGCGTGAGGATTGCCCACGCACTGCCAGAGCGACTGCTGCGCGGGTTGTTCTGTGGGTTCCTGGTGTTCTGTGCGGTGATGCTCGCCCTTAAAGTTTGAAACCTTCGACGATGTGTTCGGCCAGGCACTCAGTGATCGGCGACGGGTTGTGCAGGTTGCGCACCAGCATGATGCTGGCTTCGGGCAGTATGGGCAGGCCTTCGGCTTCACCGAGAATGCGCATGTCGGGCGTGATCAGGCTTTCCAGTTGCGCAGTGACAGCCAGTCCGGCACTGACCACCGCCATGATCGCCGACAGGCTGTCGCTGTTGTACGCCACGCGATAATCGCAACCCATGGCGTCCAGCGCATTGCAGGCCCATATGCGGCAGAAGCAATCACTGTTGAACATCGCCAGTGGCAACGGTGTTTGCTCATGGGCGCTGAAACACTGTGCCTCGGCCCAGACAAAATGCTCCTTGCGCAGTAACTGGCCGATTTCGTTGCCCGGCTCGCGGGTGACGATGGTCAAGTCGAGGTCCTGGCGCAGCAGCAATTGTTTTGATGATTCGCAGTGCACTTCGATCTGAATCAGCGGATACGTCTGGGCAAATCGCCGCAGAATCCCCGGCAAAAAACGCATCACGTAATCGTCCGGCGTGCCGATGCGCACCATGCCGACCATGTGCGGCTCGCGCAACGTATTGAACACCTCGCTGTGCAGTTTGAGGATGCGCCGGGCATAGCCCAGCAACACCTGACCTTCAGCCGTCAGCCGCACCTGCCGTCCGTCGCGCTGGAACAATTGACGCTGCAACACATCCTCTTCCAGCCGCTTCATCTGCATGCTCACGGCGGACTGAGTGCGATTGACCAATTCGCCGGCGCGGGTAAAACCGCCCTGGTCGGCGATGGCGACAAAGGTGCGCAGCACTTCGGTGTCGATACTTGGGAAGGCGGACATTCATCAATCTCCGAGATGTGTTACATCAGAAACATTCGTTGGATTGATCTTAGTCCCGGCGCGACACTTGAGCCATCCAAACGGAGGGCAACAAGATGAAAGGTCAAAAAGGTTATGTCGACGTAGAAAAACACTCGGTGCACCTGATCTCTGATTTGCTGCACAAATTCAATCGCTGGTACGAACTGCACCGTGAACGTGAAATGTTGGCGGGCATGAGTGATGAAGCGTTGAAGGACATCGGGTTGAGTCGTGCGGATGTCGAGCACGAGGCCATCCGCCCATTCTGGGATGACCCGATGCACAAATGAGTCATACACAACTACACAAACCGTCTCCCGGTGAGGTAGGTTGCGAGCAGACAAGGAGATGCTCATGCGCGCAACACTGTCCTTTTCCATCAAACAGGCTCGACGTCTGGCGCTGGCCGCCCAAGGGTTCAACGGGCGCCAGCCGCCAGCGGCGATCAAACCGGTTCAGCTCAATCGTCTGATCGAGCGGCTGGGCATTCTGCAGATCGATTCGGTCAATGCATTGGTGCGTTCGCACTACCTTCCCTTGTTTTCCCGCCTCGGCAATTACTCATCCGACTTGCTCGACCAGGCTGCCTGGAGTTCGGGCCGGCGGCGCACGCTCTTCGAGTATTGGGGGCACGAAGCCTCGTTGCTGCCCTTGGCGATGTACCCGTTGATGCGCTGGCGCATGCTGCGCGCGACCCGTGGCGAAGATATCTATCAGCAACTGGTGCGTTTCGGTCAGGAGCGGCAGGACACGATTCGCCGGGTTCTGGCCTCGGTTCAGGAGCTTGGCGCGCTGGGGGCCGGCAGCCTGTCGACCCGTCAGGAACGGGCAGGGCCCTGGTGGGACTGGAGCGCGGAAAAGCATGCGCTGGAATGGTTGTTCGCCGCCGGTGAAGTGACCGTGGCCGGGCGGCGCGGGTTCGAGCGGCTTTATGATCTGCCGGAGCGGGTGATTCCTTCGGCGATTCTTGCGCAGCCGCTGCTGAGTGAAGCCGAGGCCCAGCGTGGCCTGTTGCTGCATGCCGCGACAGCGTTGGGCGTCGGAACAGAAAAAGACCTGCGCGATTACTTTCGCCTGAGTCCCGGTGATGCCCGTCCGCGCCTGGCGGAACTGGTGGAGGCGGGTGAATTGCTGGCGTGTGAAGTCCAGGGCTGGCGGCAACCGGCCTATTGTCTGCCTGAGCCGAAAGTGCCGCGCAAGGTCGAAGCCAGCGCCTTGCTTTCACCCTTCGATTCACTGATCTGGGAGCGCAGTCGCACCGAGCGCCTGTTCGATTTTCGCTATCGGTTGGAGATCTATACGCCGCAGGACAAGCGGGTCTACGGCTACTACGTATTGCCGTTTTTGCACAATGAACGGATTGCCGCGCGGGTGGATCTGCGCGCCGAACGGGCGCAGGGCAGGCTTGCGGTGCACGCGGTGCATGAGGAAGAGCCGGGGCTGGATGACGAGGGGATGCTGGCGTTGGCGGTCAATCTGCGGCGAATGGCGGATTGGTTGGGGCTTGAGCAGGTTCAGTTGAATTGTCCGCGGGCGAGTGCGGCGCGGTTGCGGGTGGCATTGGCACAGCTTTGAACACCGATCGTTCCCACGCTCTGCATGGGAATGCCTCTAGGGACGCTCCGCGTCCAGTGGCGCGGAGCGTCACGGGCTGCATTCCCACGCAGAGCGTGGGAACGATCATTTAGCGTCGGACTTGCTTCAGCGTCTCGGCAATAAGAAACGCCAACTCCAGCGACTGATCGGCATTCATCCGCGGGTCGCAATGGGTGTGATACCGATCCGACAACCCGTCTTCGGTAATCGGCCGCGCCCCACCAATGCACTCAGTGACATTCTGCCCGGTCATCTCGATGTGGATGCCGCCGGCATACGTGCCTTCGGCTTCGTGAACCTGGAAGAATTGCTTCACCTCACCAAGAATCTGCGCAAAGTCGCGGGTCTTGTAGCCGCTGCTGGCCTTGATGGTGTTGCCGTGCATCGGGTCGCAACTCCACAGCACTTGCTTGCCTTCGCGCTGTACAGCACGGATCAGTTGCGGCAGGTGATCGCCGACCTTGTTCGCACCCATCCGCGCAATCAGGTTCAGACGGCCCGGATCGTTGTCCGGGTTGAGCACGTCGATCAGGCGAATCAGGTCTTCGGGGTTCATGCTGGGGCCGACTTTGACCCCGATTGGATTGTTCACGCCCCGCAGGAACTCGACGTGTGCGCCGTCGAGCTGGCGGGTGCGGTCGCCGATCCACAGCATGTGCGCCGAGCAATCGTAGTAATCGTTGGTCAGGCTGTCGCGACGCACAAAGGCTTCTTCGTAGTTCAGCAGCAGCGCTTCGTGGGCGGTGAAGAAACTGGTTTCGCGCAGTTGCGGCGAACTGTCCATGCCGCAGGCGCGCATGAACGCCAGGGTTTCATCGATGCGATCGGCCAGGTGGCTGTATTTTTCCGCCAGCGCCGAGTTGGCGATGAAGTCCAGGTTCCACTTGTGCACCTGATGCAGGTCGGCGAAACCGCCTTGGGCGAAGGCGCGCAGCAGGTTCAGGGTTGCAGTGGACTGGTGGTAGGACTGCAGCAGGCGTTCCGGGTCCGGCACGCGGCTTTTTTCGTCGAAGCCAATGCCGTTGACGATGTCGCCACGGTAGGCCGGCAGGGTGACGCCGTCGATGGTTTCATCGTTGGCCGAACGTGGCTTGGCGAACTGCCCGGCCATGCGCCCGACCTTGACCACCGGGCAACCGGCGGCGAAGGTCATGACGATCGCCATTTGCAGCAGGACTTTAAAAGTGTCGCGGATTTTCGCGGCGGAGAACTCGGCGAAGCTTTCGGCGCAGTCGCCGCCCTGCAGCAGAAACGCGCGGCCCTGGGTCACTTCGGCAAACTGACGGCGCAACTCCCGGGCTTCACCGGCAAACACCAGCGGCGGATAACTGGCCAGCGTTTGCTCGACGTGCAGCAAATGCGCTGCGTCGGGGTAATGGGGTTGTTGCTGGATCGGCAGGGCGCGCCAGCTGTCAGGGCTCCAGGGTTGGCTCATCACGGTCTCTAGTGTTTTACGCTCGGACGGTCATGTTATCAGCAATTAGTGCGTGACCTGTTCCCGTCGCTTCGCGGACAATCGCGCTTTTGCCGCGCCACTCCGCGGTTTTAGTACGTTGCCGGGTACGGCGACGATCAGGAGACGAAATGACTGAGGAGCGCGTCGAGCATCTGCTCGCCGAGGTACAGGATGAGTTCGGCGTGATTCGCGTGCTGGAAGTGGCCGATTACCGTTTTCTCGAGTTCGGTGATGCCATCGAACAGAGCTGCGTGTTCACGGCTGATCCGAGCTGGCTCGAATACGATTACACCCGGGCGATGCTGATTGGCGCGTTGTGCCACGAGCAGCCGGAAACCGCGCTGTTCCTCGGCCTCGGTGCCGGCACACTGACCCAGGCCTGCCTCAAGTTCCTGCCGCTGGAAGACGTCGAAGCCATCGAGTTGCGCCCTGACGTGCCGCGCCTGGCCATTGAATACCTTGGGCTGGATGACGATCCGCGACTGTATATCCGGGTGGGCGATGCGCTGGAGCTGCTCGATACCGCTGAGCCGGCGGATCTGATTTTTGTCGACCTCTACACCGATGTCGGGCCAGGTGTCGGGCATCTGGCGTGGAATTTCCTGGAAAACTGTCAAAAACGCCTGAACCCGGGTGGTTGGCTGGTGATCAACCAGTGGGCCACCGATGATGGCAAGCCGTTGGGCGCCGCATTGTTTCGCGGGCTCTATCACCGGCATTACTGGGAATTGCCGGTGAAGGAGGGCAATGTGATTCTGCTCGTGCCTTCGGAGCTGGATCAGGAACTGGACATGGACGGCTTGATCGCCCGCGCCGAAGGGCTGGCGCCGCGGTTGGGGTATTCGTTGCAGTCGTTGATCAAGGCAATCCGCCCGGCGACGTGAAGGCAGGCGAGGTACTGTGGCGAGGGGGCTTGCCCCCGTTGGGCTGCGAAGCGGCCCCAAAATCAGGCTGATGCGGTTGAGCTGTTACCCCCGGTTGAATGGTTTTAGGGCTGCTGCGCAGCCCAACGGGGGCTTGCCCCCTCGCCACAGGTGGGCAGTCATCGGCCTTTGAACACGCCGGGTCGCTTCTCGATCATCGACCGCACGCCTTCCTTGGCATCTTCACTGGCCAGCAACTTCTTCACCATCGGCGGCAATGCCTGGGCCGCCGCGGTTTCCCCTTCATAACGCGCCTGCCTTGCAGACATCAACGTCGCCCGAACCCCAAGCGGCGCTTGCCGGGCAATCCGCTCAGCCAACTCAATCGCTCGGGGCAGCAGGTCCTCGCTGGCCATGACTTCCTGTACCAACCCCAGGTGCAACGCCTCATGGGCATCGAAGTCATCGCCGGTCAGCAGCCAGCGCATGGCATTGCCCCAGCCAGCGACCTGATGCAGGCGCAGCGTGGCGCCGCCGAACGGGAAGAGCCCGCGTTGCACTTCTTTCTGGGCGAAACGGGTATTGCTGGCGCACAGGTTGATATCGGCGGCCAGCATCAATTCGATACCGATGGTCAGGCAGTAGCCTTGCGCGGCGACGATCACCGGTTTGCTCACCCGGGGGCCGGCGAACACTCCCCACGGATCGCAGCCGCCGGGCGGTGCCTGCCAGCCGTCAGCCAGGGCCGCGCTGGCGCTGACCAGGTCGAGCCCTGCGGTGAAATGCTCACCGTGGCCGAATACCACCGCCACCCGCGCTTCGCTGTCGGCCTCGAACTCGCCATAGGCCAGGCTCAGTTCGTTGAGCAGGTCGAGATCGAAGGCGTTGCGTTTGGCCACTCGGTCCAGGCCGATCATCAGGACGTGACCGTGCCGTTCACGGCTCACACGGCTGGAACAGGGCTGATTCATGGTGTATTTCCTCGGGCGGGGAAGGGTGGGCAGGCGGCAGGTCTGCGTGACAAGGGTGAACCGTTTTAGCGCGATCGTCAGCAGGGCTGGGCCTTTGAAAAATAGACTGTTGTCCGATTGTCCGCAAAGCGTGTGACAGAACGCTAAACACCGCAGTTTTCCGACAAATAAAGCTCCCTTTTTGAGCGAATTCCGGTATAGTGCGCGCCGGCCTTTAACCGGGCCGCGTTTAGGTAGCGCAATTCCCCGAAGTCAGCTTCGGCTGCACGTCCGCACAGCGGACTCTCCCTTGACGAATCTTTTTCATTCATTCGTTTTCGCAAATCCCCGCCGACAAAGCAGCCAGGGCGACTCTTGAGTCTTACACGGCATGCGCAGCTTTGGAGCATGGGTCTTTGCGGATGCACTTAGAGGCAGACCCATGACCCAGGAAACCGGCGGCTTCGCCGCTTTTAATCTTAATCCGAATATTCTTGCAGCCGTCATCGCGACTGGCTACGAAGAACCTTCGGCTATTCAGCAGCAATCGATCCCGATCATCATGGCCGGTCACGACATGATTGGTCAGGCGCAAACCGGTACGGGTAAAACCGCTGCGTTCGCCCTGCCGATCCTGCATCGCATCGATCCTGCTAAGCGCGAGCCGCAAGCCCTGATCCTGGCGCCAACCCGTGAGTTGGCGCTGCAAGTAGCAACCGCTTTCGAAACCTACGCCAAGCAAATGCCGGGCGTTACCGTTGTGGCCGTTTACGGCGGCGCCCCTATGGGCCCACAACTGAAAGCAATCCGTAATGGCGCACAGATCGTTGTCGCCACTCCGGGCCGTCTGTGCGACCACCTGCGTCGCGACGAAAAAGTTCTGTCGACCGTGAACCACCTGGTTCTCGATGAAGCGGACGAAATGCTCAAGCTGGGTTTCATGGACGACCTCGAAGTTATCTTCAAGTCGTTGCCGCCAACCCGTCAGACCGTATTGTTCTCGGCTACCTTGCCGCAGTCGATCCGTGCCATTGCCGAGCGCCATCTGCGCGATCCGCAACACGTGAAGATCCAGACCAAGACTCAGACCGTTACCGCGATCGAACAGGCTCACCTGTTGGTTCACGCTGACCAGAAGACCTCGGCTGTATTGAGCCTGCTGGAAGTCGAAGACTTCGATGCCCTGATCATGTTCGTGCGCACCAAGCAAGCGACCCTGGACCTGGCCAGTGCCCTGGAAGCCAAAGGCTACAAAGCCGCTGCGCTGAACGGTGACATTGCTCAGAACCAACGTGAGCGCGTGATCGAATCCCTCAAGGATGGCCGTCTGGACATCGTTGTGGCGACCGACGTTGCTGCTCGTGGTCTGGACGTTCCGCGCATCACTCACGTGTTCAACGTTGACATGCCGTACGATCCAGAGTCCTACGTTCACCGTATCGGCCGTACCGGCCGTGCCGGTCGCGAAGGTCGTGCACTGCTGCTGGTGACTCCGCGTGAGCGCCGCATGCTGCAAGTGATCGAGCGTGTAACCGGTCAGAAAGTTGCCGAAGTCCGCCTGCCGGACGCCCAGGCTGTTCTCGATGCCCGTATCAAGAAACTGACCAACAGCCTGTCGCCGCTGGTGGCTGATGCCGAGTCGACTCACGGTGATCTGCTGGATCGCCTGACCGCCGACATCGGTTGCACCCCGCGTGCACTGGCCGCTGCTCTGCTGCGCAAGGCAACCAACGCTCAGGCGTTGACCCTGGCTGCCATCGAGAAAGAACGTCCACTGGTGCCGAACAACGCACCGCGTGGCGATCGTCCAGAGCGTACCGGTGATCGTCCGGACCGTGGTGATCGTGAGCGTCGTGCTCCGGTTCCATTGGCCGAAGGTCGTGCTCGTTGCCGTACCGCGCTGGGTGCGCGTGATGGTATCGCTGCCAAGAACCTGCTGGGCGCTATCCTCAATGAGGGTGGTCTGGCTCGCGAAGCAATCGGTCGCATCCAGGTGCGTGACAGCTTCAGCCTCGTTGAGCTGCCGGAAGATGGTCTGGAGCGTCTGCTGACCAAGCTGAAGGACACTCGCGTTGCCGGTAAGCAGTTGAAGCTGCGTCGCTATCGCGAAGATTGATCCGCTCTCGGGCTGATTGATCGAACATAAAAAATCCCCGACTGGTTCGGGGATTTTTTTGTCTGCGTTTTAGGGGGGGGCAGGTTTCTGGCTCAGGGTTTGGCGTTGGCGTAGAGATAGTCCGTAGCCAAAGACGCCAACGTCCGCACGCCCACCACCAGCGCCGCCTCATCCACAAAGAACCCCGGATTATGGTTCGGCGCAGCCTTGCTCATGTCCTGATCTTTGGGCGTAACTCCCAAGAATACAAACAGTCCTGGCGCCTCTTTAGCGTAGAAGGAAAAATCTTCCGCCCCGCCCACCAACGGCCCTTGCACCACGTCGTTCTTGGCCGCCCAGCGCAAGGTCGGCAGCATCTTCTCGGTCAGCGCCGGGTTGTTGATCGTCGGGTCATACTTTTCGATGATCGTTACTTCAGCTTTGGCACCGCCGCTTTCGGCGATTTTCTCGACAGTCTGGCGTACATCTGCGTGCAGCTTCTGACGGATGGCGTAGTCGTAGGAGCGGATCGTGCCGCTCATGTCCACGGACTCGGGAATGATGTTGTAACGGGTGCCGCCGTTGATCGTGCCAATGCTGACCACTGACGGATAAGACGAGATGTCTGTCCGGCGGCTGATCACTGTTTGCAGGCCGACGATGGTTTGCGCGCCGACGGTGATCGGGTCGATGCCGTCCCATGGGCGCCCGGCGTGGGTCTGCTTGCCGAGAATTTTAATGCGCAGGTCATCGGAGCTGGCCAGGGTCGGACCTGGGCGATAGGCGATCCGGCCGGCGGGGACGCCGGCCCAGACGTGCAGGCCGAAGACCGCATCCGGTTTCGGCGATTTCATCACGCCTTCCTCAATCATCATTTTTGCCCCCCAGGTGTTTTTGCCATCGGGGATAAAATCGCTTGGGCCTTCTTCTGCCGGTTGGAAATAGAACACGACGGTACCGGGCAAGGTGTCGCGCATGCCGGTAAGAATTTTCGCCGTGCTGAGCAGGATTGCGGTATGAGCGTCGTGGCCGCAGGCGTGCATCACGTCGACTTCTTTACCGAGGTAGGTGCCTTTGGCTTTCGAGGCGAAAGGCAGGTCCGAGACTTCCTTGACCGGTAGCGCATCCATGTCGGCGCGCAATGCTACGGTCGGTCCGGGCAGAGCGCCTTTGAGGATGGCGACGACGCCAGTGCGGGCTACGCCGGTTTTCACTTCCAGGCCCATGGCGCGGAGTTGTTTGGCGACCATTTCCGACGTGCGTTTTTCGGTGTTGCCCAGTTCCGGATGGGCGTGGATATCGCGGCGGGTTTCCAGCAGTTCGGGTTCCAGGGCTTTGGCCTGTTCGGCGATGTGCGTGCGGGCGCCTTCCAGTGTGTCGGCGCTGGCGTGGCCGGCCAGTGCGCCGAACAAGGTCAGCAAACACGTTTGTGCAATGCGGGTCAGCTGCATCGGTACTCTCCATGACTATTGTTTTTTGGCTTCAGTGCCTATGACTTGAGCGATGCAGTTAAGTGCTATTCCTGCGCTTCGCCACCACCCGCCGTGATCACCTGCACGCTCATGCGTGGTGTCGCCAGGTCGAATCCGGCTTCGTCCAGGTGCCGCTTGAGCGACAGGTTGAACGCTCGGGACACTTCCCATTGCTTGATCGGCGCGGTCTTGAACCGGGCGCGAAGAATTGCGTTGCCTGACTCGAAACTCTCGACGCCCTGGATCTCCAGAGGCGACCAGATGTTGCGCCGTTGCAGTGGATCGGTGCGCATCTTCTGGCCGACGTCGCGCATCAGTTTGATCGCGTTATCGATGTCCATGTTGGAAGGTATCGCCACCCGGAAAATCGCGTAGCCGAATTCCCGGGAATAGTTCTTGATGCTTTTGATTTCGCTGAACGGAATGGTATGGACGATGCCGTCAATGTCCCGCAGGCGCACGGTACGAATGGTCAGCCCTTCGACAGTGCCCAGGTGGCCGCCAACGTCGACGTAGTCGTCGATGGCCAGCGAGTCTTCGATGATGATGAACAGCCCGGTGATCAGGTCTGCCACCAGCGACTGTGCGCCGAACCCGATGGCCAGGCCGATCACGCCGGCACCGGCCAGCAAGGGGGTGACGTTCATGCCCATGTTGGCCAGGGCAACAATCAGCGCAATGATGAAAATCGCCACGAACAACACATTGCGAATCAACGGCATCATTGTCTGTGCGCGGGCATTCGCCAGGCCTTTGCGCGAGCGGGTGAGGGCGTGGTGCACGGCGGTGTCGCTGAGAATCCAGATCAGCCAGGCAAAAATCAGCGTGCCGCCGAGGCTGAACAGTTTGACGCTGACTTCATGGCCTTCGCCTTCGGTGAAGCGGATCAGCGACATGCCCCAGACCCGCAGGCCGAGTTCGATGAACGCCAGCCACACCACCAGGTGGGCGAGTGTGTAGAAAAAGCTTTTCAGGCGATCCGAATACAGGGCATGACGCTTCACGCTGCGCTGTGGTTTGAGTGAATGGCGGCGCACCAGGCCATTGATGACCATGCACAACACCAGCAACACAGTGCAAATCAGCGACTGACGCAATGCAGTGCTGGTATCGCCGGCCGAGAAGAACGTGGCGAACAGCGAAATCCCCACCAGCACCAGCGCCGGCATGTACCAGAAGGTCCCGAGAATCTCGATCGTGTCGCTGAGGGCGCGCCGGGTCAGGCGCCGGGACAGCGGTTGGTTGCGGATCAAGTGGGCGATGGGGCGACGGAACCGTAGGATGAACAGGCCCGTGGACAACGCCGCCAGTACGTTGGCGACTGTTGCGGCGGTGTGCGCCAGATGACTGCCAAGGCTTTCGACCAGGCGCGGATCGCTCAGGGCTTCACCGAAGGCGGCGAAACTGCCGATCAGCCACAGGGGCCGAAAGGCTTGATGCCGCAGGATGTGCAGGGCGCGATGGCGGTGTGGGCCGTCGAGCAGCGAAAAGGCGATCACACAGATTGCCGAAAAACAGGTGCCGACCACCAGCGCATAAGCCAGCACCATCGCCAGGCTTTTGCCCAATGACGAAGGCAGTGCGTAGCTCATGTAGACCGTGATGACCAACGCAATCAGCCACGGTCCGAGTTTGCGCAGGGCAAAGCGCAACATGTCCAGGGCCTTGGGGTGCTGCGGCAGTTCTTCGGTGAGGCCGAAGCGCATCCGCACCCGGTGGCTGACCCAGATCAGCGCCGCCGCCAGCAAACTCCAGAGCATCAGGATCATGGCGAAGGCAAAGATGATCGGCAGCCATTCATTGGCCGGCAGCACCAGCGCTGTCAGTTCATCCTCAGCCAGTTTGAATTCTTCGGACCAGCGCGTGAGAGGGCTGTCTGCGCCTGAAAACTGTTTTTCGAAACTGGCCAGGGTGCCACCGATCAGTCCCAGGACGCCTGCTTCGGCGACCGGCTGGGCCTTTTTGGTGGCGTCGCGCAGCTTCTTCAGATCCGCCAGCAATTGGGCGCGTTGCTGGTCGTTCTCCAGCGACTTGATGACTTCGTCCAGGGATTGTCCCAAAGGCTCTTGCGCCTCTGGCTGTTTTGCCGAGCTGTTGAGCAGGCCAGGCAAGCCGACCGCTTGGGCAGGCGCCATCGGCAGCAGCGTCATGAGACAGACAAGGAACAAACACGGCAGGGCAAAAAGACGAGCGAACACTAGGCGGTCAACCTTGGAATGAGCAGATCGACCGAGTGTACGAGCCCGTCAAAATCAATGCGAGCCAGGGCTGGGGATTTATTCGTTGAGTTTGGCGAGGATCTTGAAAACCACGGTGGCGAGGATCGTCAACATGCCGATCCACATCGCGAACACGCCGAGGTTTTTATCGCGGAAATTGAAGCCGATTGCCAACATGATCATCCCGGAGAGAATTGGAATCAGCATGGCGTGAAACGAAGATAACGAGATCATGGGCGACTGCCTTGTCAAAGGGGTAGTTAAAGTCTAGGCGGCTTTTGGGCGACCGGTGGTGAGGTGTATCCGAGAGCGGCGAGACCACTGTGGCGAGGGAGCTTGCTCCCGCTCGGTTGCGCAGCAGCCGCAAACACCTATACATGCGGTGTTCCTGAAACACCGCATCAGTGGAATTCGGGGCTGCTTCGCAGCCCAGCGGGAGCAAGCTCCCTCGCCACAGGGTTTGTTACGGCAGTTCGCGGCAAGCGTAAAACGCGCTCAGCACTTTGACCAGGTGTGCCAGGTCATGGCTGCCGCACAATTCGCGGATCGAGTGCATGGCGAAGGTTGGCAGGCCGATGTCCACAGTGCGCACGCCCAGGTGGCTGGCGGTGATCGGGCCGATGGTCGAGCCGCAACCCATGTCGCTGCGTACCACGAAGCTCTGTACCGGCACTTCTTCGGCCATGCACAGGTGACGGAAGAACCCGGCGGTTTCGCTGTTGGTGGCGTAGCGCTGGTTGCTGTTGACCTTGATCACCGGGCCGGCGTTGAGTTTTGGGCCGTGGTTGGCATCGTGCTTGTCGGCGTAGTTGGGGTGCACGCCGTGGGCGTTGTCAGCCGAGACCAGCAGGGATTTCTGAATGGTGCGCACGAACTCATCGCCTTCAGGCAGCAGGCGACGCAGTGTCTGCTCCAGCATCGGGCCGTCGGCACCGCAGGCCGAGCAGGAGCCGACTTCTTCGTGATCGTTGCAGACCAGGACGCAGGTTTCGTCGGTTTCGGTGGTCAGCAAGGCTTGCAGGCCGGCATAGCACGACAGCAGGTTGTCCAGGCGCGCCCCGGCGATGAAGTCACCATGCAGGCCGATGACCGCGGCGCTTTGGGTGTCGTAGAAACTCAGCTCATAGTCGAGCACCACGTCGGCGTTCAGGCCATGTTCGCGGGCGAGTTGATCGGTGAGCACGGCACGGAAGTCCACGCGCTCGTCACCGGCAAATTGCGCGAGGATCGGCGGCAGTTCGGTCTGGGCGTTGATCGCCCAGCCCATGTTGGCTTCACGGTTCAGATGAATGGCCAGGTTCGGGATGATGGCGATCGGTGCCTTGAAGTCGACCAGTTGGCTCTCGACCTTGCCATCACGGCGGAAGGTCACGCGGCCGGCCAGGGACAGATCGCGGTCGAACCATGGCGCCAGCAATGCGCCGCCATAGACTTCGACGCCCAGTTGCCAGAAGCCCTGGCGTTGCAGTTCCGGCTGGGGTTTGACCCGCAGGCACGGGCTGTCGGTGTGCGCACCAACCAGGCGAATGCCGCCGTGCAGGGGCGAATGACGGCCCATCTTGAACGCGACGATCGAGGAGTCGTTACGGGTGACGTAGTAACGGCCATTGGCTTCGGTGGCCCATGGCTCGCGCTCGTCAAGGCGTTGAAAGCCTGCCGCTTCCAGGCGCTGAACAAGGCTGGCGGTGGCATGGAATGGGGTAGGGGAGGCCTTGAGGAAATCGATCAGGCCTTGGTTCAACTCTTCGCGCATAAGTAGCTCCAGACAGCAATGGCGCAAGTTTAACGTATTGGCTCACGGCATTGCAGAGACAATGCCGTTCGACGTACGCCGGCTGCTGGCTGTCGAAGAGTATTAGCCGGTGATCAGCTTGCCCTTGAGGAACACTTCGCGACGTTGCTTGCGGCCTACATGCTCATGTTTGCTCGCGAGGTACACCTCGTCGAATTTTTCCTTCGAGATACCCGGGATCTGTCGAATGTACTCGTTCACCAGGCGGTCGTAAGCGGCTTCGGTGATGAGCTTGTAGATGTCCCGGCGATAGAAGAAGCCCAGTTGAAAACCCAGGGTTTCGCTTTGATGGTTTGTCTGGCCGGCAAAACAGTTTTCAAAGTCGATGGCTTTGAGCTGAGTCTGTGGTGTTTGCGGGATCATGATGTTGCCAGCCCAGAAATCCATGTGCGTGATGTTTTTACGCGCCAATGAGCTCAACAAATCGAAGGCGTCGAGAATGAATGTTTCGACGTTGCCCGGGTTGCGTTTAAGCCATTGCACGCCGTCGATATGGTCGTCGAGCAGGCGCGTGATAATGAAATATTCCTGGGTCAGCCCCAGTCGGTCCTTGGTGTAACCGAACCCTTGCAGCGGCGGCATCTGCACGCCACGGCGCTGCGCTTCGAGCGTATTGATCAATTCTTCCAGCGGCCAGTCGAATCGGCCATTGCGCTGTGGTTTGCCAAAGGTCACGCGCATTTTTGCCTTCAGGGTATCCAGCGGCTGGACCTTGGCAAACAGCGGCGTATCGCCGGAAGCCAGCGGCGCACTGGCACGGGTGAGCTTGTGCGCGCGTCGTTTGTGTATGAGCTGTTCAAGCGCCTGTTGTGCTTCGGCTGAAGGCTGCTCGCTAAAGTGCAGGGTGGTGTTGAACAGGCAGAAGGTGAATGGGTAGTCGTCTTGGAATGTCTTGTTGCTGAGCACGAGGGGCTTCCTGCCTGCTTTCAAAGTGATGGCAGTTTACGTTTCATTACAAATTCATGACAATAATTTCACATTATTTTCACTTCTATTTGTAACAAAAAACGCCCTTCAATTGAAGGGCGTTTTTAGATTCTGCGGTTGCTCAAAAAGGAGCAGGACATTCGAAGCGTAAGCGCTCGCCGCTTTGCGGGTGAGTGAAGCTCAGCATGCTTGCGTGCAAGCAGAGTCGTGGCCAGGCGGCCAGTGCTTGCTCGTGGGCATACAGCCCGTCACCCAGCAGTGGGTGGCCGATGGAAAGCATGTGCACGCGCAACTGATGGGAGCGGCCGGTGATCGGCGTCAATTCGACCCGACACCAATCGCCACAACGTTCCAACACCCGCCAGAAGGTCAGGGCATGTTTGCCGAATTCATGGTCGACGACGTGGCGTGGCTTGGTCGGCGGGTCGTAGCGCAAGGGCAGATCGATGCTGCCACTGTCCAGCTCCGGTTGTCCCCAGCACAGTGCGGTGTAGGCCTTTTCGGTTTCACGGTCGTGAAATTGCCGAGACAGCTCGCGATGCGTGTCCGGATCACGGGCCAACAGAATAATGCCGGAGGTTTCCCAGTCCAGACGATGGACGATTCGCGCTTCCGGGTAGCCGTTTTCTTGCAGGCGGGTAATCAGGCAATCCTTGTTGTCATCCGCCCGGCCAGGGACAGAGAGCAATAGGGTTGGCTTGTTCACCACCAGTACGGCGGCGTCCTGATGGATGATATGGATGTTGGACAACGGCATTAAAACAGCCTCGTAACAAACGCCAACGGCGGCTCAGGCCTCACACCCGTAGGAGCGACCTGTGGCGAGGGGGCTTGTCGGAACGCCGCATCGCCCCGTTGGGCTGCGAAGCAGCCCCAAAACTTTCGGTGTACCGAAGGTCCTGTGAGTGCTGCGCACTCAAACGGGGCGATGCGGCGTTCCGACAAGCCCCCTCACCACAGTTCGCCCCCACACAGGATCTGGAAGGCCTGAACCGCCGTGGCTCCCGCCGGATCGACTAGCGATCTGGCAGGGTGATATTGAGTTCCAGAATCGAGCAACTGCCCTGGTTTTCCAGAGCGACGTGCACGTCATCGGACCCGATATTGACGTACTTGCGGATGACCTCGACCAATTCCTTCTGCAAGGCTGGCAGGTAGTCCGGTGTACTGCGTTGGCCGCGTTCGTGCGCCACGATAATCTGCAGACGCTCTTTCGCTACCGACGCGGTGCTGACTTTTTTGCTGGCACGAAAGAAGTCAAAAAGATTCATTATCTACCTCCAAACAGGCGCTCGAAGAATCCCTTCTTCGTTACATCGAGAAAACGATGCTCCACGTTTTTGCCCAGCAGGCGATCGACCGCATCGCTGTATGCCTGACCGGCATCGCTCTGGTCGTCGAGAATGACCGGCACGCCCGAGTTGGAAGCCTTGAGTACGGCCTGGGATTCTGGAATGACACCCAGCAGGGCGACCGCCAGAATCTCTTTGACGTCTTCGACGCCGAGCATTTCGCCGTCACTGACTCGTTGCGGGTTGTAGCGGGTCAGCAGCAGGTGTTCCTTGATTGCCTCTTCGCCCTTTTCCGCGCGGCGCGATTTGCTGGCCAGCAGGCCGAGCATGCGGTCTGAGTCACGAACCGAGGACACTTCCGGGTTGGTCACGATAATCGCTTCGTCTGCGAAGTACATGGCCAGGTGGGCACCTTTTTCGATACCGGCCGGCGAGTCGCAGACCACGTATTCGAAGTCTTCCTTGAGCGCCATCAACACTTTTTCCACGCCTTCCACGGTCAGCGCGTCTTTATCGCGAGTCTGACTGGCGGCCAGTACGTAGAGGTTTTCCAGGCGTTTGTCTTTGATCAGGGCTTGTTGCAGGTTGGCTTCGCCGTTTACCACGTTGACGAAGTCATACACCACACGGCGCTCGCAACCCATGATCAGGTCGAGATTCCGCAAACCGACGTCGAAGTCGACGATAACTGTTTTGTGACCGCGCAATGCGAGGCCGGTACCGATAGCAGCACTGGTGGTGGTCTTACCCACACCACCCTTGCCGGATGTAACCACGAGAATCTTGGCCAAGGTGTTTCACCCCTAAGGAAAAAGGACATTTAGCCCCTGAAAAACATCTCTAGAAAAACTACTGCAGTCGGACAGCCTTGGCTGGAATTCGGCCCAGAGCGGCGCTTACCTCGGGTAAACACTGCTTATGGCCTTTTTCCTACTTCGTTTGAGCCGTTTTCGCTACGTTTTAGAGATGTTTGGAAAATGCGGCAGTATCCGTTAAAGCCGAATGATGTTCAACACATCGCCCGACAGGCTGACCTGTACGCCCGCGCCCCACAAAGGGTCGCGACGCAGATCCTCCGAAACCTTGTAGTGCCCTGCGATGGAGACCAGTTCAGCGCTCATTTGCTGACAGAAAATCCTGGCTTTCGTGTCGCCTTTGACACCGGCCAACACTCGACCACGCATCGGGCCGTATACATGGATGTTGCCATCGGCGAGAAGTTCCGCCCCCGGGCTGACCGAGGAGATCACCACCAGATCGCAGCCCTGGGCATAAATCTGCTGCCCACCGCGTACGGGCGAGGTGATGATTTTCGTTGGCTTGATTGTCGGCTCCGGCGGTTTTTCCGGTTTTTTCTTCACTTGGCCTTCGAGCGGGTCCAACGGACGCTCACGGGCGCCGGACGGTGGCAGCACCGGCAGGTCGACCGCAATGGCCGCGGCAATGTCTTCGATACGGCTGGCACGAATCGCCAGGGTGCGCAGGCCATGCTGGCGGCAGACGCGCATCAGGCTCGGCAGATCGACCGCGCCTTCGCCGGCCGGGAGTTTGTCCAGGGCCAGCACCAGTGGCGCGTTACTAAAGAAGTTAGGCGCCTGGGCGACCTTGGCGGCCAGTTGACGATCGAGGTTCTCGAGGTCGTTACGAGCCAGTTCCAGCACAGTAATGGCGAGCATGCTGCCCTTCAGCTGGAACACGGGATCTTGGTCTAGCGGTTCGGTTTGGCTCATGGTCGGCATACAACGACTTGTCACTAAAAGTGCCGAGACTTATAACGAGAACGCCCGCGAGCCGCAAGCCGGGTCGAACGATGTAGAATGCGCGGCCATTGTCTTTCCGGAACCTTTAATGGATCGCCCGCGTTTTCGAACAGCATTTCTATCTCCACGTTTCTGGCCGCTGTGGTGTGGCTTGGGGCTGTTGTGGCTGATTGTCCAGCTACCGTATCCGGCGTTGCTGTCGATCGGTCGCGCCCTGGGTGCATTGATGTATCGAGTAGCGGGCGACAGACGGCGCATAGCCAAGCGCAATCTCGAACTGTGTTTCCCTGAAAAAACCGCTGCCGAGCGCAAGCGCCTGCTCAAGGAAAACTTCGCCTCAACGGGCATCGCGTTTTTCGAGATGGCCATGAGCTGGTGGTGGTCGCGCGAGCGTTTGGCGAAGCTGGCCCATGTCGAAGGGTTGGAGCATTTGAAAAAAGCCCAGCGCGACGGCAAAGGCGTGATCCTGATGGCCGTTCACTTCACCACGCTGGAAATCGGCGCGGCCTTGCTCGGCCAGCAGCACACCATTGATGGCATGTACCGCGAACACAAGAATCCATTGTTCGACTATGTCCAGCGCCTGGGACGCGAGCGGCACAACGTCGATTCGCTGGCGGTGGAGCGTGACGACGTGCGCGGCATGCTCAAATTGCTGCGCGCAGGCCGGGCAATCTGGTACGCACCGGACCAGGACTACGGCGCCAAGCAAAGTATCTTCGTGCCGCTGTTCGGGATTCAGGCTGCCACCGTCACCGCCACCAGCAAGTTCGCGCGGTTGGGCAAGGCGCTGGTGGTGCCGTTCACTCAGGAACGTCTGGCGGACGGCAGCGGTTATCGACTGGTGATTCATGCACCGCTCGAGGGCTTTCCCGGCGAAACCGAAGAGGCCGATTGCCTGCGGATCAACCAATGGATCGAAGGCGTCTTGCGCGAATGTCCGGAGCAATACCTTTGGGCGCATCGCCGCTTCAAGAGTCGTCCACCGGGCGAACCGAAGCTGTACGCAAAACGCGGTTGAACACCGTCCTTATAAGCACCATGGAGTGTTGCGATGAGTCCTGCTGAACCGGTAACAGGGTTGATTCTTTCCGGCGGCGGGGCTCGGGCGGCTTATCAGGTCGGTGTGCTGGCGGCGATTGCCGAGTTGTTGCCGGTGGGGGCGAGCAATCCTTTTCCGGTGATCGTCGGCACTTCGGCCGGCGCAATCAACGCAGTCAGCCTCGCCAGTGGGGCGATGGATTTTCGTGGTGCGATTCAACGTCTGACAGCCTTCTGGCAGGGCTTTCGCAGTCATCTGGTGCTGCGCAGCGACTGGCCGGGCGTGATCCACCAGGCCAGCCGTTTTGTCAGCCACAGTTTGCTCGGGATTGGCGCTCAGGTGCCGGTGGCTTTGCTCAACAGTTCGCCGCTGCGTGGGCTGCTCGACGACAAACTGCAGATGAGCGGGATTGCCGAGGCCATTGCACAGAAGCAGTTGCAGGCGGTTGCGGTGACCGCGTTCGGCTACGAGTCCGGTCAGGCCGTGACCTTTTATCAGGGCGGCGGCACCATCGATGCCTGGTTGCGCCATCGGCGGATCGGCGTTCCCACGCAATTGACGGTCGATCACTTGCTGGCCAGTTCAGCCATTCCGCTGTTATTTGCGCCTGTGAAAATCGGTGAAGAGTATTTCGGCGACGGCGCGGTACGCCAGTCGGCACCGATCAGCCCGGCGCTGCACCTGGGCGCCAGCCGAGTGCTGGTGGTGGGCGTCAGCGGCAACCCCCGCGGCGTCGACCCGGAACAACCGCTGCAACGCGCCTACACCGGCCAGCAACCGAGCCTGGCACAAATCGGTGGGCACATGCTCAACAGCACGTTCATTGACAGCCTGGAAAGTGACATCGAGTTGCTGCAGCGGCTCAATCAGTTCAGTCATCTGCTGCCCGATGGCACACCGACGCGTGCGCTGGGTGTGGCGCCGATAGATGTGCTGGTGATTTCGCCGAGTCAGCCGATCGATGAGATTGCGGCGCGGCATCGGCAGGAGTTGCCGGCGGCGCTACGTCTGTTTCTGCGCGGGCCGGGGGCGACCAAGACGAGCGGGGCGGGGGTGCTGAGTTATCTGCTGTTCGAGGCGGGGTATTGCAGCGAATTGATTGATTTGGGGCGGCGGGATGCGTTGGCCAAGCGCGGGGAGTTGTGTCGGTTTCTCGGGTTGGCGGAGCCTGTGGTTTCGGCTTGAGATTTTTTGTGTTGCGGCCATTCGCGAGCAGGCTCGCTCCCACAGTTGAAATGCATTCCAATGTGGGAGCGAGCCTGCTCGCAATGGCGTCCTTACAGACGCTGCCGAATCAGAAGTGCACCTTGACCAGGAAACTGGTCACGCTCTGATCAGTCTTGAAACCCTGGCTGTCTTCGATGCCGTACTTGTTTTTCCAGTAGTCATACTCGACACCCACGTACAACTGCTTCTCGCCCAGGTTCAGCGCCTTGCCCAGGTCGTATTTGACCTGTGGATTGAAGTGCAGGTTGGCGTGGTATTCGCCTTTTTTGTTGACGTCGTTGTCGACCACCCAGTCCATGAAACCATCGACCAGGATGTTCGAATCGCCCACCGGGATGGTGTAGGACCAGACCGGTGTGACCTGCCAGATATTGTCCCCCGGGCGGTCGCCTTCGGTATGACGGTTGTAGAAGTTCAGCTGGAAGTAATCAAAGCCGGGGATGGCCAGGTCAAAAGCAGGACCGATCAGGTAGGACTCGGTATCGTCTTCACCGAACTCGTACGTCATGGCCAGCAACACGTCCTTGATCGGGCCGAACTCGAGTTTCTGATCGAAGATCTTGCCGAACGACAGGCGCGGGCTGATTTCACCGTAGTAGGTGTTCTCACCGGCGAAGGAGTCTTCCTTGCCGTTGTAGAAGATCTTGTCGACGAACACGAAGTTGTCGCCGTATTTCCAGCCATCGGCGTGTTCGAAGGTCACGGTCTGCTGAATGCGCGGGTTGACCTGGAAGTCTTTGCCATACAGGTAGGTCAAGCTGTTGTTCTGCCATTGCAGCAAGTCGCCGGCCATGGCCTGCCCCCCGGCCAGCAAAGATCCCGCCAGCATCAGGCTAGTGCACGTACGTTTCATTCGGTTGCTCCCAAAAAGTAGGTGTTCCACGTTATTTTTCTAAGGTTGGCGCTCTGGTGTGGCGCCTTTTTCTGTCGCTGTAAAAAATCATCCAATCGGTCAGCTTCAGTGCTGTTAGCAAGAGCTGAGCCAAGGCTTTTGAAAAGCCAAAAAACTCCCGCTCGGCGGCTCAAGAGCAGTCGATTGAGAGTGTTTTTGGGTGCCTTGATACCGTCCAGGGCCGGGATAAGTTGGCTTTCTGGTCAGGAATTAAATCCGGGCTTTTTTTTAGACCGGATTCGGGCGGCCGCGGAGAATACTGACTCCTTGGCCAGGTCTCAAGTGCCCCGCAACAGCGCACCGACGACAGGTTTGGAGCACCGTTGCGGATCATCTAGAAATGCACCTTCACCAGCAGGCTGGTGGTGTTTTCATTGGTGTCGAAGCGGGTGCTGTTTTCGATGCCGTATTTGTCTTTCCAATAGCTGTATTCGACGCCGACGTACACCTGTTTCTCTCGCCAGCCCAAGGCTTTCCCCAGGTCATATTTGATCTGCGGGTTCACGTGCAGGTTGGCGTGGTAGGTGCCCCGCGAGTTCTGGTCGTTATCGACGACCCAGTCGATGTAGCCGTCGATCAACAGGTTCGAATTGCCCAATGGCAAGGTGTAGGACCAGGCCGGCGTGATTTGCCAGACATCGTCGCCGGGACGTGAGCCTTCGGTCTGGCGATAGTAGAAATTCAAGGTGAAAAAATTGAAGCCCGGTACCGCGAGGTCGAAACCGGGGCCGATCAGATAGGCCTCGGTGTCGTCTTCGCCATTCTCGTAGGTCATGGCCAGCAACACGTCCTTGATCGGGCCGAACTCGAAACGGCGGTCGAGGATTTTGCCGAAAGACAGGCGTGGACTGAACTCGCCGTAGTAGGCGTGAACGCCTTTGTTGCGGTCTTTCTCGCCGTTGTAGTAAGTGCTGTCGACGAACAGGAAGTTGTCGCCGTACTTCCAGCGGTCGGCGTGCTCAAAGGTTATCGTCTGCTGGATCGACGGGTTGACCGCGAAATCCTTGCCATACAGATAGCTCAGGCTGTTGGTCTGCCACAGCAGCAGATCGCCGGCCATGGCCTGACTGGCGGCCAATAGACCACCGCCTAACAGCATGTTTGTCTGTGTCCGAATCATCTGTTGCTCCCTCTTGTTTTTATTGTTGGAGGTGCAGGTTTTCCCCCTGTGGGAGCGGGCTTGCTCGCGAAAGCGGTAGGTCAGTCAACAATGAAGTTGAGGCTGATGGCCCCTTCGCGAGCAAGCCCGCTCCCACAGGTTCTGTGGCGTTGGTAGATCAGTGCGGGTGCGCGTGGCAGTCGTTGATGGCCGCGCGTTCGGCGCCGCCGAGGATGTTGAACAGCAGGTTCAGCGACAGCGCACTCAGCGTGGCCATGGCGATGCCGCTGTGGGTGATCGGGCTCATCCACAGCGGAAGGTGGGCGAAGAATTCCGGACGGACCACCGGAATCAACCCCATACCGATGCTCACCGCCACCAGCAACTGGTTGCGACGGTCACCGATGTCGGCTTCCTGAAGAATCTTGATCCCGGTGGCGGCGACCATGCCGAACATCGCAATCGCCGCGCCGCCCAGTACGGCGGGCGGAATCGAGGCCACCAGAAACGCCGCTTTCGGCAACAGACTCAACACCACCAGCAAACCGCCGGCGACGATGGTCACCGAGCGGCAACGCACGCCGGTCATCTGCACCAGGCCGATGTTCTGCGCGAAAGAGGAGTGGGTGAAGGTGTTGAAGAAACCAGCGAAGAACGAAGCGCCGGCATCACACAACAAGCCGCGGCGCAGCATCCGTGGGCAGACGTCCTGGCCGGTGATTTTGCCCAGCGCCAGGAACATCCCGGTGGACTCGACGAAAATTATTACTACCACCAGGCACATGGACAGGATCGGTGCGAGTTCGAACTTCGGCATGCCGAAATGCAGCGGGGTCACGAATTGTAGCCACGGCGCCTGGGCCATGCCGCTCAGGTCGACCATGCCGATCAGGCCGCAGAGCACGTAACCCAGGCACATGCCGATCAGCACGGAAATGTTGACCCAGAAACCGCGCATGAAGCGGTGGACCAGCAGAATGGTGGCCAGCACCAGCGCGGCGATGGCCAGGTAAATCGGTGAACCGAACTGAGCGGCGCCCGCACCACCGCCGGCCCAGTTCACGGCCACGGGGAACAGCGACAAACCGATCGAGGTGATGACCGTGCCGGTCACCAGCGGCGGGAAGAAGCGTACGACTTTGGACATGAATGGCGCGATGATCATGCCGAAGAAACCGGCGGCGATGGTCGCGCCGAAGATCCCTTGCAGGCCGATCCCAGGCATGCCGGCCATGGCGACCATGCTGCCCACTGCGGCGAAACTGGCGCCCATCATCACCGGCATGCGAATGCCCATGGGGCCGATGCCCAGGGACTGCACGATGGTCGCGATCCCGGCTACCAGCAGGTCGGCATTGATCAGGAAGGCGATTTCTTCACGACTCAGGCCCGCGGCCTGTCCGATGATCAGCGGCACCGCGATGGCTCCGCCGTACATCAGCAGAACGTGTTGCAGGCCGACCAGGATCAGTTGCAAAAGGGGCAAACGCTGAATGGCGGGTGCGTCGGGGATGCGGGCTTTGGATAGCTCGGACATGCAACACCTCGGATCTTTTTTATTCTTGTGATGTTTGTATCAGGCAGACCTGTGGCGAGGGAGCCTTTGTGGCGAGGGGGCTTGCCCCCGTTCGACTGCGAAGCAGTCGTAAAACCAGCGGATGCGGTCTCTCAGACGGAACGCAAATGTCGGTTTTGGGGCTGCTTCGCAGCCCAACGGGGGCAAGCCCCCTCACCACAAAAGCTCCCACGCCACAACGGCGTGTTGCTTATTGGGTTGGGGCTCCCTGAACAATCCAGGCACCGATCAGGTCACGTTCCTGCTGGGTCATCTGGGTGATGTTGCCCAGTGGCATGATCTGGCTGGTGACGGCTTGTGCCTGGATGCGTGCGGCGTTCTGGCGGATCTGCTCGGGGGTGTCGAGCATCACGCCGGCCGGTGCAGCACTGAACAGCGGACTGGTCGGTTTGGCAGAATGGCAAACCGTGCAACGTTCCTGGATCACGCTGTGCACCTTGTCGAAACCGGGGCCGGCGTTGGACGCCTGAGCCGGTGCAGCGGCAGGTGCAGCAGGTTTCGCCGCTTCAGGTTTCACGCCACCACCGAGGGCAGTTTCCGGCAACGGCTGGTACTCGATGGTGCCAGGCGCCTTGGCCACTTCAGGTGCGCTGGACATCTGCGCCGGGCCAGTCACGTAAGCCAGGCAGATCATGCCCACTGCCGCGGCGGGCAGGGTCCAGGCAAATTTGTGGCTGTCATGACGGGTGTTGAAGTAGTGACGCACCAACACCGCCAGCACCGCGATCCCGGCCAGGATCAGCCAGTTGTATTGGCTGCCGTAGGTGCTCGGGAAGTGGTTACTGATCATGATGAACAGCACCGGCAAGGTGAAGTAGTTGTTGTGACGCGAACGCAGCAAGCCTTTGGCCGGGAGCGCCGGATCCGGCGTGCGGTTTTCGGCAATCGCGGCAACCAGCGCGCGCTGGGCCGGCATGATGATGCGGAACACGTTGCCGACCATGATGGTGCCGATGATCGCGCCGACGTGCAGGTACGCACCACGACCGCTGAACACTTTGCTGAAGCCGTAAGCGGCGCCAATGATCAGTACGAACAGGATAAAACCAAGCAGGGCAGGACGTTTGCCCAGGGCCGAGTCGCAGAGGAAGGAGTAGACGAACCAGCCAACGAACAACGAGGCAATGCCCAGTGCGACCCCTTCAGGGCCGGTCAGGCTGCTGCCCGGAGCGAGCAGGTAGAGCGTCGGGTTGGAGTAGAACACCACGCACAGCAGCGCGACCCCCGACAGCCAGGTGAAATAGGCTTCCCATTTGAACCAGTGCAGGTTGTCCGGCATGGTCGGTGGGGCCAGTTTGTATTTTTCCAGGTGATAGATACCGCCGCCATGGATCGCCCACAAATCGCCCGCCAGCCCGTTTTTCGGGTTGACCCGATTGAGGTTGTTTTCCAGCCAGACGAAATAGAACGACGCACCGATCCAGGCCACGCCAGTAATCATGTGAACCCAGCGCACGCTCAGGTTCAGCCATTCCAACAGATGTGCTTCCACAGTCTTTACCTCTCGCCTGTCACTCTGTTGTCGAGTGATCAGACCTTCTCTTATTGGTGGGGGGCGAGGATCAAACGCTCATCCTCTTTGAAAAAATGCTCATCGCAGTTATTGCCTGTGCCACTGCGATCAACCACCAGGAAGTCATCCCGCTTTTCGATCGTCAGCACCGGATGGTGCCAAACGCCGCGATGGTAATTAATGCCCTGCCTGCCGTTGGTGACGAAGGCGCGGACCAAGCCTGATACAGGTTCATCGCCAAGTGGCGCGACCACGATCAGAAAGGGGTTGCCGAGCAGCGGAATGAAAGCCTGGCTGCCCAGCGGGTGACGCTCCAGCATGCAGACGGTCAGCGGCATGTCCTGCGCGTCGGCGCGGAAAATGCTGATGATCGCCTTGTCCTCTGGCGTGGCGGTTTCCACCGTCGCCAGTTTGTGAAAGCGCATGGTCGAACCGTTGTTGATCATGAAGTGATCGCTGCCGTCGGTTTCGATCACGTCACCGAAAGGGGCGAAGGCTTCTTTGGTCAGCGGTTCAATCGTCAATGTGCGCATGCTGGTCTTCTTTTCGTTGAGTTCTGTTGATCGTTCCCACGCTCTGCGTGGGAATGCAGCCCGTGACGCTCCGCGTCACATCCAAAGCGGACGCAGAGCGTCCATTGATGCATTCCCACGCGGAGCGTGGGAACGATCATTACGGCTTATTTAGCGACCTTGCCCAAAACCCGCAGGCGGCTCACGCCACCGTCCGGGAACACGTTCAGGCGGATGTGGGTGATCGGCCCCAGCGCCTTGATCTGTTCGGCGAAGGTGTGTTCGGCGTGCATTTCCAGTTTCTGCGCCGGCAGCAATTCTCGCCAGAACAGCGATTGGGTTTCGATCTGGCTGTCGGTGCCGCCCTTCACGAACGCGCCCTGGATCGAGCACGTGTCCGGGTAGTTGCCCTTGAAGTGCAGGGTGTCGACGATGACTTTCTCGATCTCGCCGGCATGGCCCAGTGCGACGATCACCCAGTCATTGCCCGGCGTGCGACGACGTGCAGTTTCCCAGCCGTCGCCCATGTTGATGCCGCGGCCCGGGTTGAGGATGTTGCTCATGCGACCGAAGTGTTCATCGGAGCAGGCGAGGGCGCGGCCACCGTTCAGGGCTGCTGCCAGGTCCACTTGCTCGTTGTCGCCCACAGCGGACCAGTCGCGGAACGGAATACCGTAAACACGCAGACGGGCCACGCCACCATCCGGGTAGATGTTGAAGCGCAGGTGGCTGAACGCCTTGTCATTGCTGATTTCGTGGTAATGGTGGCTGTTGCCTTGCAGCTCGACGGCGGACAGCACTTCAGTCCACTGGGTGTTGTCGTCCGGCTCGCCCGAAGCGAGGAAGCAGGCTTCCAGCGAGGCCGACGGCGGGAAGTTGCCGGTGAAGAATGAAGTGTCGATGTCCACGCCCTTGATCGAACCCGGAACGCCCAGGCGGATCACCGCGCTGTCGTAGCCTTCGAAGCGCTTACGGCGCGACTCCCAGCCGTCCATCCACTTGCCGTTGTCATCGAACACGCCCTCCTTCCACACCGCCGGGGTCGGCTGGAACAGGCGGTTGGCATCAGCGAACCAGTCATCGGTGACCGAGATGATCTTGGTGCCCAGGCGGGCGTCGGCCAGGTTGACGAACTTCTCGAAAGGTACGGCGTAAGCTTTCATTCTTCTTGTCTGCCTTTAATTAGTTGGCTTGGGATGCTTGCAGGGCCCTGGGCGTTTTCGCGTTTTTTAACGCTCGGGCCAAGTTCGCTATAGGGTCAGTAATCGGAACAAGGCGATCTTGTTGATCTCCGCCAGCGCGCACTTGAACTCGGTGTTTTCCGCGTTATGAATGCGCGTTTCGAACGCCGCGAGGATCTGATGCCGGTTGCTGCCTTTTACCGCCATGATGAAGGGAAACTTGAACTTGGCCTTGTAGGCGTCGTTCAGCTCGGTGAAGCGTTGAAACTCTTCGGCCGTGCATTGGTGAATACCGGCGCCAGCCTGTTCATTGGTGCTGGCTTCGGTTAGTTGGCCCTGGACGGCAGCTTTGCCGGCCAGGTCCGGGTGAGCGTTGATCAGGGCCAATTGGCTTTCGTGATCGGCGCTCAACAGGATGTCGCTCATGCGCTGGTGCAGGGTTTCGATCTGGTCGATCGAAGCGTCCTGGCCCAGGTCGAAGGCCTTTTCGGCCACCCATGGCGAATGTTCGTAGATGTCCGCGAAGGCGGCGACAAACGCGTCGCGGCTCAGGGTCGAGGGCTTCAGGGTTTGGAAGTGGCTCATTTCGCGGCCCCTTGATACGGGTGGGTTTCGTGCCAGTGGCGAGCGATGTCGACGCGACGGCTGAACCACACCTGTTCATGACTTTTAGCGTATTCGATAAAGCGTTTGAGAGAGGCCAGACGCGCCGGACGGCCGATCAGACGGCAGTGCAGGCCGATCGACAACATCTTCGGCGCTTCGGCACCTTCGGCGTACAGCACGTCGAACGCGTCTTTCAGGTATTCGAAGAAATCGTCGCCCTTGTTGAAACCCTGGACCTGGGTGAAGCGCATGTCGTTGGTGTCCAGCGTGTACGGGATCACCAGATGCGGCTTGCCGGTCGGGTTGTTCGGCTCCCAGTAGGGCAGGTCGTCGTCGTAGGTGTCGCAGTCATAGAGGAAACCGCCTTCTTCCATCACCAGTCGACGGGTGTTTGGACCGGTGCGGCCGGTGTACCAGCCCAGTGGGCGCTCGCCGGTGATTTCGGTGAGGATGCGGATCGCTTCGAGCATGTGCTCGCGTTCTTGCGCTTCGTCCATGTACTGGTAGTCGATCCAGCGATAGCCGTGGCTGCAGATTTCGTGGCCGGCATCGACCATCGCGCGAATCACGTCCGGGTGACGCTGGGCGGCCATGGCCACGGCGAAGATGGTCAGCGGAATGTCGAATTCCTTGAACAGTTTCAGAACCCGCCAGACGCCGGCACGGCTGCCATACTCGTAAAGGGATTCCATGCTCATGTTGCGCGCGCCTTGCAGCGGCTGCGCCGAGACCATTTCCGAAAGGAAGGCTTCGGATTCTTTATCGCCGTGCAGGATGTTGCGCTCGCCGCCTTCTTCGTAATTGAGCACGAAGGACAAGGCGATGCGGGCATTGCCCGGCCAGTGTGGGTGAGGAGGGTTACTGCCGTAACCGATCAGGTCGCGTGGGTAGTCAGCGCTCACTGCAGTCTTCCTTCTTATTCGTGGTAACGGTTTGTGTGCGCGGCCTGGCGATGAGTTGCAAGGCTGGCGTCACAGCGATGGGCTGATTGTATACAACTTTATATCCACTTTGTAAGCCTGTTTTTTTGCATTTTTCATTGATTGTCATCTACACATGTTATTGCAAGAAACCTGCCTGACTGGTCAGCTAATAGATGAAAGGTCCTTTGGCTCTATGGCTCAGTGGCAGATTCAGCGGCAATTCCTGAATGACGGGGATGGCGGTAAATATGTTGTTTTTATTGTGTACAATTTTTTTGAAAAGTGTCTTAATCAGTCGCTCGCCGCAACGTTTCGTGCTCCGAATCGGTGCGGTCTCCTTTTCAACTGACTTCGGGAGGCGCGAGGTCTGACTGCTCCATGCAGGCAGGCGCGCAGAATCAATGGGACGTTTGACTACTCACGTTTTAGACGCTGCACATGGTTGCCCGGGCAGCTCGATCAAGGTCGAGTTGTACCGCGTTGAAGGTTCGCAGCTGGAATTGGTCGCCACTGCGATAACCAACAGCGACGGCCGGGTCGATTCCCCGCTGCTGCAAGGCGATGACTACCGGTCCGGGGTCTATCAGGTTCAGTTTCATGCGGGCGATTACTACCGCGCCCGTGGCGTTCAGCTGCCAGAACCCGCATTCCTGGATGTGGTGGTGCTGCGTTTTGGCATCTCTGCCGAGCAGGATCACTACCATGTGCCGTTGCTGATTTCGCCTTATAGCTATTCGACCTACAGAGGAAGCTAGACTCCCCCAAGAATCTGCGCATAAAGCTTCTTTGGTCTTTCGCCCGCTCACACTGCGGGCTTTTTTTTGCCTGTCAGAAGTGTGGTATCTGGAAGGGCCCCTTCGCGAGCAAGCCCGCTCCCACACTGGATCTTCAGTGAACATAGTATTTGTGTTCGACGATGATCCAATGTGGGAGCGGGCTTGCTCGCGAAGCTTTTGCTGTTTAGCGGCTCAACAAGGATGCCGCGCCCGCACCACTGAACAACCCGGCACTCACCCGGTTAAACCAACTCTGCCCCTTGCCGCTGCGCAAATACCGCGCCGCACCATGGGCACCCAACCCATAAGCCAACTTGCACAGCAGATCCAGCACGGTCCAGGTCACAATCATCACCAGCAACTGCGGCAGGAATGGCTGCTCGGCACTGAGGAACTGCGGGAGGAAAGCGGCGAAGAACAGGATGTCTTTCGGGTTGCTGGCGCCCAACATGAACGCGCGCCCGAACAGTGCGCGAAAGCGTGGCACTGGGGCAGCCTGGGGCACTTCAGCGCCGTGGGAGGGCAGACGCGATTGCTGCCAGCTCTGCCAGGCCAGGTAGAACAGGTACAGCGCCCCGACGACCTTCAGCGCGCTGAACAACTGTTCCGATGCCAACAGCAAGGCGCCTAAACCCAGCGCCGACGCACTGAGCAAGCAGATCGACGCAATTACGCCCCCCAGAAACGCCGGGTAAGAACGGCGCAAACCGTAATTCAGACTGTTGCTGATCATCAGCAAAGACAGTGGCCCCGGGATCAGGATCACCACCAGCGCAGCGCCGCTGAACAGCAGCCAGGTTTCCAGACTCATCACTTTCCTCCATTTGCACAAAAGCCTCACCCGACGGGGTGAGGCTGTTTTGAAACACTGTTTTCGAAACGCAGACGGCTTACAAGAAAATGAACTTGGCGATGAAGATCGCGCAGAGCACCCACAGACTGACGGAAATTTCCTTGTGCTTACCGGTGAAAGCCTTCAGCACCACGTAAGTGATAAAGCCCAGCGCAATGCCGTCGGCGACCGAGAAGGTCAGGGGCATCATGATCGCGGTAACGATCGCCGGAATGCTGTCGGTCGCCTCGTCCCATTCGATATGCGCCATGCCGCCCATCATCAGCATCGCCACATAAATCAGCGCACCGGCGGTGGCGTAAGCGGGGATCATGCCAGCCAGCGGTGCGAAAAACATTGCGGCAATAAATAGCACACCTACGGTCACAGCGGTAAGACCAGTCCGACCACCCGCGGCGACACCCGCGGCACTTTCCACGTAGCTGGTGACTGGCGGAACACCGACCACCGCACCGAATACGCTGGAAGCACTGTCGGCTTTGAGGGCGCGGGAGAGGTTTTCGATCTTGCCGTCAGCATTCACCAGACCGGCGCGCTGGGCGACGCCCATCAGGGTGCCGGCGGTGTCGAACATGTGCACGAAGAGGAAGGCCAGCACCACGCTGATCATGCTGATATTGAATACACCGGCGACGTCCATGGCCATCCAGGTGGGTGCCAGGCTCGGCGGGGCGGACATGATGCCCTCGTAGTTCACCAGGCCCAGGCCCCAGCCCGCCAGGGTGACGGTGATGATGCTGATGAGAATCGCGCCAAACACTTTGTGGTAGCTGAGTACGGCGATCATCAGGAAGCAGATGGCGGCCAGCAGCGGGCCAGGTTCGCGCAGGGAGCCGAGCTTGATCAGGGTAGCCGGGCTATCAACCACGATGCCCGCGGTTTTCAAACCTATCAGCCCCAGGAACAAGCCCACGCCGGCACCCATGGCAAAGCGCAAACTCACCGGGATGCTATTGAGCAGCCATTCGCGGATCCGCGAAAAAGTCAGAAACATGAACAACACACCGGAAACAAACACCGCGCCAAGGGCGGTTTCCCAGTTGTAACCCATGGTGCCGACCACGGTGTAAGTGAAGAAGGCGTTGAGGCCCATGCCCGGCGCGAGCCCGACCGGCCAGTTGGCGTACAGACCCATCAACAGGCAACCCAGTGCGGCGGCGATGCAGGTGGCGACGAACGCGGCACCGTGATCGATCCCGGCATCGGCCATGATGTTGGGGTTGACGAAGATGATGTAGGCCATGGTGATGAAGGTTGTCAGGCCGGCAATCAGCTCGGTCTTCACCGTGGTGCCATGCAAGCTGAGTTTGAAGATGCGCTCCAGCCAGCCATTGCGTATTGGCGGCGAGAGTTCCAGCGTCGGGGCTTCGGATTTGCGGCTTTCCACAGCGAGTACTCCTCAAGAGTTTTATTGTTATTTCCAGGGCCGGACCCATGAGGGTGGCAGCGACCCTTTGAGGTGCTTGCGAATTTGTTGACTGCTTGGTCAGGAACTCGCACGAAGTGGATTATGCTTTTGTATACAAATAAAGCAAATAATGTTTTTGATTTTGTAGACGAAAAGTTTGTTGATCGGGATATATCGGCTATAGACGATCGTTCCCACGCTCTGCGTGGGAATGCCGCCATGGACGCTCTGCGTCCGCCGTTGATGTGACGCAGAGCGTCACGGGATGCATTCCCACGCAGAGAGTGGGAACGATCAGTCAGGAAAGACCTGGGCTTTACCCAGCGCCAGATTCACCGCCAACCACCCATTCACCGCCGTCTCCCCAGCCTCGGCAAACACCCGCTCCAGCAATTTCACCTGTTCACGGCGCAACGACTGCTCAAACCGCGCGCCATCGTCGGTGAGTTCCAACAACCGCTTACGCTTGTCGGTTTCGGACGCGACACTGTTTACCAGATGCATTTCCACCAACTGACGCAGTGGAATATTCAGCGCCTGCTTCGTCACCCCAAGCAACGCCAGTAACTCCTTGACGCTCAAGTTCGGGTAGCGCGCGATGAAAAACACAATGCGTTGATGCACCCGGCTCAAGCCACGACGCTCGAGCATTTCGTCGGCCTTCGCGGTGAACGCCTGGTAACCGAAGAAAAACGCTTCCATCGCTTGTTGCTGAGTCGCGGGGTTTTTAAGGTCAAGCATATTGACGTATCCGTTCGGTCTGTCGTAATTTTGGTCAACTAGTTTGACTCATTTTCCTCAGGCCTCGCTACCGGTGACCCCATGGCATTTTCCGAACGTGTCTCGCGCCTTAAAAGTTCTTTGATCCGTGAAATCCTCGCCGCTGCCCAGCGCCCGGAAGTGATGTCGTTCGCCGGTGGCTTGCCGGCCGAAGCCATGCTGCCGAAAGTCGAGTGGGCCGACATGCCGCTGTCCATGGGCCAATACGGCATGAGCGAAGGTGAGCCGGCGCTGCGTGAAGCGTTGGCAGCAGAGGCTCGGGCGCTGGGCTTACCTTGCGACGCGAGTCAGGTGTTGGTGGTCAGCGGCTCCCAGCAAACCCTCGATCTGGCGGCCAAGCTGTACATCGACAACGGCACCGAGATTTTGCTCGAGGCGCCGACTTATCTGGCGGCGTTGCAGATTTTTCAGCTGTTCGGCGCCGACTGCATCATTGTCCCGCTGGAGGCTGATGGTCCGAACCTGGCTCAACTGCGTACTCGTCTGGAAAAACACCGTCCGGCGTTCATCTACCTGATTCCGACTTTTCAGAATCCATCGGCCGTGCGCTACAGCGAAGCCAAGCGCGATGCCGTGGCCGCCTTGCTGGATGAGTTCGGCGTGACCTTGATCGAAGACGAGCCTTACCGCGAGCTGACGTTTGATGGCGGCAGCGCCACGCCGATCGTCAGTCGCTTGAAAAAGGCCAGCTGGATCTACACCGGCACCGTGTCGAAAACCCTGTTGCCCGGACTGCGAGTCGGTTATCTGATCGCCAGTCCGGATCTCTTCCCGCACTTGCTGAAACTCAAGCAATCGGCCGACCTGCACACCAATCGCGTGGGTCAGTGGCAAGCGCTGCAATGGATCGGCACCGACAAATTCCAGCATCACTTGAGCGAGCTGCGGGACTTCTACCGGGTTCGTCGAGACGCGTTCCAGTCAGCCCTGGAAACGCATTTTGCAGATTTTGCGGACTGGAACGTGCCGCAGGGTGGGCTGTTTTTCTGGCTGACACTCAAGCAGCCGCTGGACACGCGTACGTTGCTCAAGGCTGCACTGGCAGCGGATGTGGCGTTCATGCCGGGCGAGCCGTTCTTCCCTGAACCGGACAGCAATCCGGGGCATTTGCGCCTGAACTTCAGCCACATTGACCCGGCACGGCTGGACGAAGGGCTCAAGCGATTGGCTGCGGTGGTGCGTCAGGCTCAGGCGGCAAAAGCAGCCTGAAGGTAGAAACAAACAAACCGGCTCTAGAGCCGGTTTATTTTGGTCTGGATTTTGTGGCGCCTGGCGGGCGCCTTCGCGGGCAAGCCTTGCTCCTACACGGGCTAGCGAATACCTGTAGGAGCGAGGCTTGCTCGCGGAGAAGCCATCAATCACGCCACAAAAAACTCAGGCCGCGGCAAACCGCTTGTCCAGATAATCGATGATCACCTTGGATTCGTACATCCAGGTGGTCTGGCCGTTCTCTTCGATGCGCAGACATGGAACTTTGATCTTGCCGCCCTGTTCCAGCAGGGTCTGGCGATCCTGTTCGTTGTTCTTCGCGTCGCGCAACGCCACCGGTACGTTCAAGCGGCGCAGGGTGCGGCGGGTTTTCACGCAGAAGGGGCAAGCGTGGAACTGATACAGGGTCAGGTCCTTGGCGGCCGTGTTGACCTGAGCCTGAACCTCGGCGGGGCGCTGCTTTTTGCTTGGGCGGGTGATGAAGTCGATGAAGATGATCAGTTGGCCAAGGCCGACACGAAGCGCTTTAACGAACACGGTATAAGCCTCACAGGGGCAAACAGAAGGCGCGCAGCTTACCTGATTTTCGCAGGCGAAAAAAAACCGGCGATGAATGCCGGTTTTCTTCTGCTGCGAATTACTTGATCAGGCTGAGAAACTCGCTACGGGTGGCCGCGTTTTCGCGGAACTCACCCAGCATCACCGACGTGATCATCGTCGAATTCTGTTTCTCCACACCGCGCATCATCATGCACATGTGCTTGGCCTCGATCACCACTGCAACGCCCAGGGCGCCGGTGACTTGCTGGACCGCATCGGCGATCTGGCGGCTGAGATTTTCCTGGATCTGCAGGCGGCGTGCGTACATGTCGACGATCCGCGCGACTTTCGACAGGCCCAATACCTTGCCGCTCGGGATGTAGGCGACGTGAGCCTTGCCGATAAACGGCAGCAGGTGATGTTCGCACAACGAATAGAGCTCGATGTCCTTCACCAGCACCATTTCGCTGTTGTCGGAGCTGAACAAGGCACCGTTGGTGACCTCTTCCAGTGTCTGTGCATAACCGCGGCAGAGGTACTGCATGGCTTTGGCGGCACGTTTTGGCGTGTCGAGCAGGCCCTCGCGGGAGGCGTCCTCGCCCAATTGGCCGAGAATCGCGGTGTAGTTCTGTTCCAGTGTCACAGAGGCTGATTCCATAAGGGTTTCAGAGGGGTACTGTTTCTGTCTGTACCAATTGTGTACCAATCAAGCTCTTTTCAAGCGTCCCGAGTTCACACCAGTCGATGCTGGAGTTGATCCATCGGGCGGAGGTCGATAGCAACATCTGAACGCCATGACCGAGCTGAGTGGCAATAAACGCAGGGTTCATCCCCGACATGAGGCACATGGTAGCGTATGTGTGCCGGCAGTTGTATGCCGACGGGCGCGAAGCGACATTTCGGCCAGTGCGGCGCGGAAGTGTTTGTCGGTTCCACTGGCCAGGCGGATTTTATCCGCATCCCGCTACACCCTGTCGCCAAGGTGCAGCAGTGATGCTTTCCTGAAGCCTGTCATGACTCATCAGGCCGAAGCAGGTCGTATCAGACGTGAGTGATCGACAGATCGCTGATGATGCAGACCGAACCATCTAGCGGGTCGGTGGTGTCGGAGTAATCGATCTGGTTGTACACGCCACCGTGGAAGGCGAGTGTTTTCGTGTCCCAGGTGTTGTCGAGGCGCATGATCGCGGAAGTGGATTTAACGCCGTTACAGCTAGCCGATACAGAGACGGCGCCGCTCGAGTTGGCGTGAATGTTGATTTTGAAAAGTGCACCGAGCGGCACGTTCTCCAAAACCGTCGAGTTGACCGGATCGTCCTGGAGGTAGCTTGACCGGAACCCCATGGTGATTTTTCCTTTGTTCCAGAACACCTTTACCGGAGGTCGTTCTGAACCCTTCACATGAATCTGGCCGATCACGACTTTCTGCAGCGAGTTGACTTTGGTCAGTCGCATTTCCTGGCGGTTCCAGTGGTCCGCTGCGCTGGAGAACAGCCAGTAACCTGGCTCTTTCCACTCGCAGCGGGTTCGTAGCGTGCTTTTGCTCGAGGCTCCAAGTGTCGGCGCCGTCATCTGCACCGAACCATCGTCAAGCATTGAGATGACGTCGGGGCATTCGATCAGTGCGCGCCAGCCGATGAGCTCAAGCGCAATCGGGTTGGTGTCGGAGATAGGAAGCGGGGTAGCGATGGTGAAGTTGCTGATGTCTACAGTCATGGTTTTTGCCTCAGTCCATTGATGTCGTTTTTTGCTCTGGTGAGCCTTGCGTTTGATGCAGGCCTGCATCCTTCTGCCCACTCAGTAAATGGGCAGAAGTGATGCCTGGCAGCTTCCGATCGATTTCCGTTGGCCCGGATACAAATATGGGCGTTCCCATATTTCATGTCAATGGGCATTCCCATATTTTATTCGACGCCTATATTCCAAATACAAAAAAAGCCCGCGCTTGGCGGGCTACTCTTGGATGGCGTCGAACGTCATGGCACTGGACGTTCCCGAGTCACTGCAACTTGGTTCACCGTGAATACATCGCCCACCAAAAGACATGACCCAGGATTGCAATCTGCTGCTCCTGGATTTCGGCGAAGGTGTAGTCCTCGTCCGGATGCTCGTCACGGTTGAAGCTGCGCAGGCGGATCCCGCTGGGCAGTCGGTAGACTTGTTTCACGCGCAGCTGACCGTTGTGATTGATCGCGTACATCTCGCCATCGACGATATCGCCGAGCGAGTTCTTTGCGACGTTCAGGCCAACGGTAGCGCCGTCGCGCAGTACCGGGATCATGCTGTTTCCGCTCACCAGTACGCACTTGGCATGGTTGAACTGCACGTTGTTATGACGCAGGTCTTTCTTGAAGAAACGCAGCCTGGCGCTGTCGTTTTCCGCGATCACGAAACGGCCTGAACCGGCCGCCAGCTCAACTTCACGCAGGAAGGGGACATACACCTCGTCGTCATCCAGGGGCGTGCTGTCGTCCCAAGGCTGAATGTCTGACATTGCAACGCTTGGAGCAGGGCGATTCAACTGAACCGTATCGGACACCCCGTTAAGCATGTCCCCGACACCTTCAGCCAGCCACATCGGTGAAACGCCACATACTGAAGCGATCTGGGCAGCGAAGGCTGTTGCCTTCGATTTCCCGCGCTCAAGATCGGAGATTGAGGTTTGCGTCAGGCCTGCGCGCGCGGCAAGCTCGGTCTGATTGAGCTTGGCGTATTGGCGGGCTGCTTTGAGTCGTTCTTTGAATTCCATCTGCGGAGTATTACGGGGGCTCCTATATCATTGCAAATCGTTATCTCTACAACGTGCTATGGATATTCCCGTCCTGGGTGTTATGAGTGCATTTACAAGGCGACCGCTTTACTCGTCACGACCTTCCATCATGGTCCGTTTGAGCATCACATAAACTGCTCCGGCGCCGCCGTGTTTAGCTTGGCACGAGGTGAAACCGAGCACTTGTGAATGTTGGCGCAGCCAGGTGTTGACGTGGCTTTTGATCATCGGTCGCTTGCCGTCCAGACGCACTGCCTTGCCGTGGGTGACGCGCACGCAGCGGATTTCGAATTTGGTCGCTTCGGCCAGAAACTCCCAGAGGGTTTCCCGGGCCTTTTCCACGCTCATGCCATGGAGGTCGAGGCTGCCTTCGAATGGGATCTGGCCGATCTTGAGCTTGCGCATCTGGCTTTCCTGAACGCCGTCACGTGCCCACATCAGCTCGTCTTCCGGGCCAACATCGATAACGAACTGATCGGACAGCCCGTCAACGGTGGTGGCGTCGGTGCGCACAGTGGCGGCCTGACGCAACTTGGCGATTTGCGCGCGGTCAGCTTTGGGTTTGCCGGTTTCGGCGCGATCGTGTTTGATCGGCTTGACGCCTTGGATCGCGCTTTTGAACAGGGAAAAATCGTCGTCTTGCATGTCAGCCTCCGCGAAGGGCGGCCAGTTTACCCAACTCGAGACGAATGGGGCGCGAGAAAACGCACGGCACTCGGCTCAGTCGTGCTTTTTCATCAAATGCGGGGAGATGTTCAGCGCTTGCGACTGCCGCGCGCGGCGACGGCAGCGGCGCCACAGCCACACGCCGAGGTACAGCACGAACAGGCCAATCGCCAGAATCACTGCCGACCCGACCCGGTTGGTATTCAACTCGCCGAGGGCGGGGGCATGGCCAAGCAGGCTGGCGGCGCCTGCCATCGCCATCAACACGCCGCACATCGACAGCACGGCCGCAAATGCCGCGCCGATTCGAAAACGCCAGTTGCGTTGGCCTTTGGGCCGCAAGCGGCGAGCGTCAAAACCATCGGATAACTTCATTCCGACCTTCCTCAATGGGTATCGGCCCTTCGACCGGGAGTTGACCGGGATGTTCCTGAGGCTAAGACAATTACAGCAAATGATAGGCTTTTGCGGATGAGCGGCGGCATGCACCGCTCATCGAGCGTCGATCAGATCAGTTCGTGAGTCTGCGCGAGGGTGGCGAAGTTGTCCGCCATGATAGCCATTTCCGTCTGCTGAACGTGGGCTGCGCTCAGGACGCCGCCCTTGTAAGGCAGGTCGCGGGTCGCGCAGGCGTCTTCTACCAGCGTGCAACGAAAGCCCAGGTTCTTCGCAGCGCGCACCGTGGTGCTGACACTGGAGTGGCTCATGAAGCCGCATACGATCAGGTCCAGCGAGCCGAGGTTCTGCAGGCGTTCCAGCAGTTCGGTGCCGTGGAACGCACTCGGTAGCAATTTACCGATGACGGTTTCGTCGCCCTGTGGTTCCAGGCCCGGGATGAATTCACCGCGCTCACCTTGTGGATCGAACAGCCCACCGACGGTGCCGAGGTGATGGACATGCACGATCGGCCGACCGGCTGCACGGGCAGCGGCCACCAGTTGCTTGATGTTCGCGACGGCAGCATCCATACCGCTCAAGGCCAATGGGCCGCTGAGGTATTCTTTCTGGGCATCGATGATGACAAGGGTCGCATGACTCAGAACGGCTGCCGCGTAACCGCGGCCGCTGAGTTGAAACATCGTTTTTGGAACGGACATTCTGGGGCTCCTTCGAGTGGGGCTTTTGCGACATTGTCCTCTGGCTGAGCGCTTCTGTGAATCGCTACCATCGTAGGCGCCGTCTTTGCTGGCTCGCAGCCTTGTCAATAGGCTCGTTTTGTTCAATAGCCAGCTGAAAAAACAGAATAGTCCTACATTCGCCTCGGTAGTTTTCCCGCGTCGTCGAGACGCGTTTTGGCTGTTAGAATCGCCAGTCGTTTTTTTTGGAGTTTGCCCCGTGATCACTTCCCGACTTCGTACCCTGCGTGACCATATCCGTTGGGCCGTCAGCCGCTTCCATGGGGAGGATCTGTTTTTCGGCCATGGGACCGACAACGCCTGGGACGAAGCGCGTCAGTTGGTGTTGGGTGCCTTGCACTTGCCGTGGGAAATCGCCGACAGCTACCTCGACTGCAATCTTGAAGAAGACGAGCTGGTCAAGCTGCAACGCTTGCTCAAGCGCCGTATCGAAGAACGTATCCCTACCGCCTACCTGTTGGGTGAAGCGTGGTTTTGCGGCATGTCGTTCATTGTCGATGAGCGCGTATTGATCCCGCGTTCGCCGATTGGCGAGCTGATCGAAAAACGTTTCGAGCCATGGCTGGGCGCCGAACCTGCGCGGATTCTCGACCTGTGCACCGGTTCCGGCTGCATCGGTATCGCCTGTACCTACGAGTTCCAGAACGCCGAAGTGGTGCTGGCCGACCTGTCGTTCGAAGCACTGGAAGTGGCCAACCAGAATATCGAGCGTCATGGCGTCGATGAGCGGGTGTACACGGTTCAGGGCGACGGATTTGATGGTTTACCGGGTCAGCGTTTCGACCTGATCGTGTCGAACCCGCCTTACGTCGATGCGGAAGATTTCGCCGACATGCCGGACGAATACCAGCACGAACCGGAGCTCGGCCTGGCCTGCGGTGATGATGGCTTGAACCTGGTGCGTCGCATGCTCGCCGAAGCGGCGGATCACCTGACCGAGAAAGGCTTGCTGATTGTCGAAGTGGGCAACAGCCAGGTTCACGTCTCGGCGCTGTACCCGGAAGTCGATTTCGCCTGGCTTGATTTCGAGCGCGGTGGGCATGGCGTGTTCATGCTGACGGCGGAACAGTGCCGCAACCATCAGGCGCTGTTTGCTTCTCGCGTTTAACCCGTAATGATCGTTCCCACGCTCTGCGTGGGAATGCCTCAATGGACGCTCTGCGTCCGCTTTGGGACGCGGAGCGTCCCGGGCTGCATTCCCACGCGGAGCGTGGGAACGATCAGTCAGCGGTGCGTGGCAATCCAGATCAACAACCCCGCCTGAAACACCGCAAATGCCACCAGACAGGTAATGGTAAAGCGCAGTCCGGCGTCTTCGCGCTTGTACTTGCTGACCTTTTCTTCGTGTTTCTTCAGTTTGACTTCCTGCTCGGCGAGATTTTGCTCGGCCTGCTGGAGCATCTGCGCCGCCTCGAGAATTTCCACGATCTGCAGTTTTTCCGTACTCCAGTCACTCAACAGGTCGCCGACCTGCACTTCTTTGACGCTGCCCTTCAAATGCTGGGCGTCGGCGTAGATCACGTCGAAACCATGCATTCGCAAGAAGTGATCGCGGCGCAGGCGAGTGTCTTCGTTCAGCGCATCCTTATTGTTCAGGTCGGTGCCGTCGACGGTGTAGCCGGGCCATCTCTTTTTCGCCCAGGTAATGCCCTGAGCGGCCATGAAGCGACCGATGCCACGGTTCATCGGTTCGATCTGCAAACCGCTGTCAGGCCCAAAATGCACACGCTTGGTGGCGTGATCGACCCACACGTCCAGATGATTCTGTTCCTTGCGCACACGCTGGCCGGGCAGCGCAATGCTCATGCGCATCAGGCTGTGTTCCTTGTTGTTGCGCTCGGCGTAACCGAATTCAACAAAGCGCAGCGGCCGTCCACCGGTGTTGCGGTCGGTTTTCAATGGCGCCAGACGGAGCATCTTGTGGTGCTCGGCGTGGACGTCCGCCCACGGCAGCTCGACCACTGGTGGAGCGTCTTTTTCAGCAGTGGTGTCGGGTGAAGTCTGGGTATCAGTCATAACGGCGAGATCCTGTCCAAGCTCTGCTTGTCGCCAGTCTTAGCGCTGGCGACAAAGGCTTATCGGCCGTTTTTTTCAGGACTGGAGGGCTAGGGGGCGTTCTCAACTAGTTTTCACGCCGCGCCGGGTCTGCTGTTGTGCAGGGCAAGGCGCGAGAAGCGTGGTTTGGTCATTCCAAACAAGCTTCGAGCAACGCAGCCCTGCACAACAGCAGGCCCGGCCCTTCGGGTTGTGCCTTAAAGCGGGCCAGGCTGCGTTGCAGGCCTTGGAAAGGGAACAACCATTACCAGCGGCCTGCGCCTTGCCTGGCCCGCTTTAAGGCGACAACGCGGCGTGAAAACTAGTTGAGAACGCCCCCTGACCCCGCTTAACTGGCGCGAAGTCCGTCAATAAACCCGAGGATTCGCGTGCCGAGTTCGGCCGCCAGTGGCAATTGCGGATCCTTGTAAGAGGCCAATTGCCGTTTTACATCGTTGGGCACGATGCGCATCACGTGGTTCATGCCTTCGATCAGCGCCAGTTCGGCGTCCGGTTTGGCCGCCTTCAACAGCCTGGCGTCACCGACACCGACCTGGATGTCATTGCTGCCCTGGATGATCAGCGCCGGCATCTTCAACTTGGCGAATGCTGCCGCCGGGTCCTGGCGGAACAATGAAATCAGATACGGCTGCACGCTCGGGCGGAAAATCACCTGCAACTGCGGCGGCACGTTGTCGTCGGTGCGGCCGGCCTTGAGGCTGTCGAGCAGTTCATTGCTGCGCAGCATCAGCGGTGGCGGCAGGCGATTGCTCAATTGCTGGCGCAGTACCTGATCGATCGGCCGGGCGCTGCCGGACATGGAAATGACCGCGGCGGCGTCCAGGCTCGGCGCCGCGAGGCTGGCGATCAAGGCGCCTTCGCTGTGGCCCAGCAGGATCAACTGGCCAAAACGCGGGTCGGATTTGAGCTTCCGGCCCCAGGCCTCGGCGTCGGCCACGTAGGCTTCAACCGACAGGTTTCGTTCATCCGGGGTTGCCGCAAGGCTCGCCGCCACGCCGCGTTTGTCATAACGCACGCTGGCGATGTTGTGTTTGGCCAGCACCCAAGCGAGACGCTTGAGGCTGTCGTTGCGTCCGCCGTCGGGGTTGTTTCCGTCACGATCTGTAGGACCGGAGCCAGAAATGATCAGGACAACCGGTACCGGCGTGTCGGACTTGGGCAGCAATAACGAGCCGAAAAGCTCGCCGGTGCCGGTGTCCAACGTGATCGGGCGTTGCAGGACAGTGGCCTGTACAAAGCCGGTAAAGAGGGTAAGGCTCAAGGCAATAACTCGCAGCATCATCACGCCATCATGAACAAGATGCCGGTTGGACTCGCAGGCACCCATAAGGTTCGAGGATGAACTACTTGGGTAGCCTGCGTATACTGGCGCGCATTACGTATTTGGTTCGAATTCACGGAGCGTCCTGCATGTCCGGCAATACCTACGGCAAGCTGTTCACTGTCACCACCGCGGGCGAAAGCCATGGTCCGGCGTTGGTCGCCATTGTCGACGGCTGCCCGCCGGGCCTGGAGATCTCCCTGGAGGATCTGCAGCGTGACCTGGATCGCCGCAAACCCGGCACCAGCCGCCACACCACCCAGCGCCAGGAAGCCGACGAAGTCGAAATCCTCTCCGGCGTGTTCGAAGGGCGCACCACCGGTTGCGCCATCGGCCTGCTGATCCGCAACACCGACCAGAAGTCCAAGGATTACTCGGCGATCAAGGACCTGTTCCGCCCGGCCCACGCCGACTATACCTATCACCACAAATATGGCGAGCGCGATTACCGTGGCGGCGGTCGCAGCTCGGCCCGTGAAACGGCCATGCGCGTGGCGGCCGGTGCGATTGCGAAAAAATACCTGGCCACTCAGGGCATCGTCATTCGTGGCTACATGAGCCAGCTCGGCCCGATCGAAATCCCGTTCAAGACCTGGGATTCGGTGGAGGAGAACGCCTTCTTCAGCCCTGATCCCGACAAAGTCCCGGAGCTGGAGGCCTACATGGACCAGTTGCGTCGCGACCAGGATTCGGTTGGCGCGAAGATCACCGTAGTCGCCGAAGGGGTAATGCCGGGCCTTGGCGAGCCGATCTTCGACCGTCTCGATGCCGAACTCGCTCACGCGCTGATGAGCATCAACGCGGTCAAAGGCGTGGAAATCGGCGCCGGTTTCGCCAGCGTTGCCCAACGCGGCACCGAGCACCGCGATGAAATGACCCCGCAAGGTTTCCTCAGCAACAACGCGGGCGGCATTTTAGGTGGCATTTCGTCGGGTCAGCCGATCGTCGCGCACCTGGCGCTCAAGCCAACCTCGAGCATCACCACGCCGGGTCGTTCCATCGACATCCATGGCAACCCGGTGGACGTCATCACCAAGGGGCGCCACGACCCGTGCGTCGGCATCCGCGCCACACCGATCGCCGAAGCGATGATGGCCATCGTGCTGATGGATCACCTGTTGCGTCACCGTGGGCAGAACCTGGACGTGCGCGTGAGCACGCCGGTGCTGGGTCAGCTTTAATGGCTGACCTCACAGCCGCTGCGGTCTAAGGACAGTGGCGGCGCTCCCGTACTGGCGGCTCTCCAGTTTCTATCTGTTCTATTTCGCCTTGCTCGGTTCGACAGCGCCGTTTCTGGCGCTGTACTTCGATCACCTGGGCTTTTCCAGCGCGCGCATCGGCGAGCTAGTGGCGATCCCGATGCTGATGCGCTGCGTGGCGCCGAATATCTGGGGCTGGCTCGGTGATTACACCGGCCGACGCCTGGCCATCGTGCGCTTCGGTGCAGTCTGCACGCTGCTGACGTTCTCGCTGATCTTCATCAGCAAGACCTACGCCTGGCTGGCGATGGTCATGGCCTTGCACGCGTTTTTCTGGCACGCGGTGTTGCCGCAGTTCGAAGTCATCACCTTGGCGCACTTGCAGGGCCAGACTAACCGCTACAGTCAGATCCGCCTGTGGGGTTCCATCGGTTTCATCATTACCGTGGTCGCGCTCGGACGGCTGTTCGAAGGGTTGAGCCTGGATATCTATCCGCTGACGCTGGTGCTGATCATGGCCGGGATCGTGGTGAGCAGCCTGTGGGTGCCCAACGCTCAACCGGTTCAGGGTGAACGACCGGCGGGGGACGGTTTTCTCAGGCAGTTGCGCAGTCCCGGGGTGTTGGCGTTTTACGGTTGCGTAGCGCTGATGCAAATGAGCCACGGTCCTTATTACACCTTCCTGACCTTGCACCTGGAGCGACTCGGGTACAGCCGTGGGCTGATCGGCATGCTCTGGGCGGTCGGTGTGGTCGCCGAAGTCTTGATGTTTCTGGCCATGAGCAAGATCCTCGCGCGCTTCTCCGTGCGACGGGTGCTGCTGGCAAGTTTTCTGCTGGCGGCGTTGCGTTGGTTGTTGCTCGGTTCGTTCGCGGAGTTCCTTTGGGTGCTGTTGTTTGCCCAGGTGCTGCACGCGGCGACCTTCGGCAGCTTTCACGCGGCAGCCATCCAGTTCGTGCAACGTAGCTTCGGCGCGCGCCAACAAGGGCAGGGCCAGGCGTTGTACGCCGCACTGGCCGGCACCGGCGGCGCACTGGGTGCGTTGTATTCCGGCTATAGCTGGAATGCCCTCGGCCCCGCATTGACCTTTAGTATTGCCAGCCTCGCAGCCTTCGCGGCAGCCGTTATTATTGCCACACGCATGCAAGAGGACAGACCGTGAGCCTTGCGCGTGCGCTGCGGCAGATCGAGGCCTTTGAATTTTTGTTCGAGTGCGAGTTGAAGATGCGCTCACTCTTGAACCATAAAAAGCTGAACCGTTAAGGAGTTGCCAAATGAGCAGCCTGTCCGTTTACCACGTCTCAAGCCCTGACTTGCCTAACAAGGTGCTGACGCATGTCGAAGACATCGCTTCGACCCTGGCCGAGCAGGGTGTGCGTTTTGACCGCTGGCAAGCCGCGGCGAAAATCCAGCCCGGCGCCAGTCAGGAAGAAGTGATCGCCGCTTACCAGGAGCAAATAGACAAGCTGATGACCGAACGTGGTTACATCACAGTCGATGTCATCAGCCTGAACAGCGATCACCCGCAAAAAGCCGAATTGCGCGCCAGATTTCTCGACGAACATTGCCATGGCGAAGACGAAGTACGATTTTTCGTCGCCGGGCGTGGCTTGTTTTCCCTGCACATCGGCGATTACGTCTACGCGGTGCTTTGTGAGAAAAACGACCTGATCTCGGTACCGGCTGGCACCCGGCATTGGTTCGACATGGGCGAGCATCCGCATTTCATCGCGATCCGCTTGTTCAACAACCCTGACGGCTGGGTGGCCAATTTCACCGGCGAAGACATCGCCAGTCGTTTCCCGCGTCTTGAAGACTGAGGCGATGCCCTGTAGGAGCTGAGATCAGGGATCGAAGATCAGAAGCAGGGATTGCGCAACGTCAGAAACAAAACAGGCCGTGGAGCGAAAGCTCTCACGGCCTGTTTGGTTACAGCCCCGGAACGGTTTAAGCCGAGTGATACGTCGGCAGGGCAAACCGTTGCTGGCTTTGCAGCATGGAAATCTGCGGCAGTTCGCTGGCCTGTTCGGCGATGTCACGGCGAATGGCGCTGATCACCCAGGACAGCTGATCACCTGCATGCAGTTGCTGGTAGGAAATCGAGCGTTTGAAGACTTTGCCGTCGGCGCTGCTCAAGGTCAGCAAAATGCCACCATCCGGACGTGGCTGGGTGGTCACTTCGAAGTTGGAGAACAGGGACGAAAATTTTTCTTGTATCAGGTTCATGTCTATCAGCTCCGTTAGCTCTTGAATGGCAAGCATGCAGAGGTAGTTGCAGTGATTGTGCCAGCACCTGATTTTTTAAAAATACTTATATATCAACAAGTTAGTTTTTCAGTGTTTTCGCACTTTCGTGCAATCTGCATGAATGGCCATCGTGCATCCTGCATTTTGCGTGGTCGACATCGATTCGATGGAACCAATTGCCCGGCACAAGCTCGCGATTACGAATGCCGCAGACGTGGATACAAATCATTTCAAAAACCGCGTGTACAGCTCAGGAACCGCTGACGTATTTTCGGCCTCAATCAACGCCGCCCGAACAATAAAAAGATCGACCGGGAGCAACCATGAGCCGCACGCCAAACGACACGATTACCTGGAGCATGATGCTCCGCAAGCTGCCTTCCATTGCCAAAGCCATTCCGCGTGTGGTGAAGGGCATGAAAGCCGCCAACGTCAAGGACCCGACCCAACCGTGTGGCCTGGGCTGGAGCTTCGAGCAAGCGACGTTGCGCAATCCCGATGGCCCGGCATTGCTGCAGGGCGAAGTGGCGCTTACGTATGCTCAGGTCAACCAATGGGCCAATCGCATTGCCCATCATCTGATTGCCCAAGGCATCCGCAAGGGCGATGTGGTGGCGGTCTTTATCGAGAATCGCCCGGAACTGCTGGTGACGATCCTGGCAGTGGCCAAGGTCGGCGCGATCAGTGCCTTGCTCAATACTTCTCAGACCCGCGATACCCTGGCTCACAGCCTGAACCTGGTGGCACCCGCGGCGATCATCGTCGGAGAAGAGTTGGTGCCGGCGTTTTCGGCGGTTCGCGAACGGGTGTCGATCGAGGCGACGCGCAGCTGGTTTGTCGCTGATCGAGACACCTTCAGTCATCCGGGCATTGCGCCCGACGGGTTCATCAACCTGATGACCGCCAGTGCCGACAGCTCCAGCGCCAACCCCGCCAGCAGTCAGCAGGTTTTTTTCGACGACCCTTGTTTCTATATCTACACCTCGGGCACCACCGGCTTGCCCAAGGCCGGGGTATTCAAGCACGGCCGCTGGATGCGCAGCTCCACGAGTTTCGGCCTGATCGCCCTGAATATGCGCCCGGAGGATGTCGTCTATTGCACCTTGCCGCTCTATCACGCCACCGGGTTGTGCGTGTGCTGGGGCTCGGCAATCAGTGGCGCCTCGGGCTTTGCCATTCGCCGCAAGTTTAGCGCGAGTCAGTTCTGGAGCGACGTGCGCAAGTACCGCGCGACCACCCTCGGTTACGTCGGTGAATTGTGCCGCTACCTGGTGGATCAACCGCCCAGCGCCGACGACAGCCAGCACCGCGTGACGAAGATGATCGGCAATGGCCTGCGCCCCGGCGCATGGGGCGAGTTCAAGACACGATTCGGGGTCAACCATATCTGTGAGCTGTACGCCGCCAGCGACGGCAACATCGGCTTCACTAACATCCTCAACTTTGACAACACCGTCGGTTTTTCCCTGATGTCATGGGAGTTGGCGGCCTACGACCACGACAGCGGCGCGCCGATTCGGGATGCCAGCGGATTCATGCGCAAAGTCGCCAAAGGCGAGCAGGGGCTGTTGCTGGCGAAGATCGATGACAAGGCACCGCTGGACGGCTACACCGATCCGCAGAAGACCGAAAAGGTTGTGTTGCACGACGTGTTCAAGAAGGGCGACCGTTACTTCAATACCGGTGACCTGCTGCGCAACATCGGTTTCGGTCACGCGCAATTTGTTGACCGGCTGGGAGATACCTTCCGCTGGAAGGGCGAAAACGTCTCGACCACCGAAGTCGAGAACCTTCTTTTGCAACACCCGCATATTTCCGAAGCCGTGGCCTACGGCGTGGAAATCCGCAACACCAACGGGCGTGCCGGGATGGCGGCGATAACGCCAGCCGAGTCCCTGGCGACCCTGGATTTCAGTGAACTGCTGGCGTTCGCCCGTGAGCAAATGCCCGCCTATGCGGTGCCGTTGTTCCTGCGGGTGAAAGTGAAAATGGAGACTACCGGTACTTTCAAATATCAGAAGACCCGGCTCAAGGATGAAGCCTTCGACCCCGGCAAGACCGGTGATGATCCGATCTATGCCTGGCTGCCAGGGACCCAGACTTACGTGCAGGTCACTCCGCAGTTGCTGGCGGATATTCACGGCGGCGCTTTTCGTTATTGAATGCAGCGCTATTGAATGTGGCTATGGCCGTCCATGAGAAAAAAGAAGTGACAGCCTCGGGGCTGCTCGGGAAACTGTCGGCTTTGCGAATAACAGAACGTGGAGTGCCCAATGTCCGACCAAAGCCGCCAGATGTCCCCCGAAGAAGCCGCTGAATTTGCCGAACAGGTATTCAACAAGGCGCGTGAGGGCGATGCGGCCATGATGGCTGCGCTGTTGACCAAGGGCCTGCCGCCGAACCTGCGTAACCACAAGGGCGATACGCTGCTGATGCTGGCCGCTTACCACGGCCATGTGGAGACGGTGAAAGTCCTGCTCGAACACAAGGCCGACCCGGAAATCCGTAACGACAACGGCCAGAGCCCGATTGCCGGCGCGGCGTTCAAGGGTGATCTGGCGGTGGTCAAGGCACTGGTTGAAGGCGGCGCGCAAGTGGAAGGTTCGTCCTTCGACGGTCGCACTGCGCTGATGATGGCGGCGATGTTCAATCGCGTGGAAATTGTCGACTACCTGATCAGCAAAGGCGCCGACCCGAAAGCCAAGGACGCCAATGGCGTGTCTGCGCTGGATGCCGCCAAGACCATGGGCGCGGTGGATACCACGGCGCAGTTGCAGAAACTGCTTGGCTAACGGCTCAAGGAATTCTTGAGGCAAACGAAAACCTGTGGCGAGGGGGCTTGCCCCCGTTGGGTGGCGAAGCCGCCCCAAACCGGTTGCCCGCGTTTTTCAGGAAGACTGCATTCATCGGTTTTACGACTGCTTCGCAGCCGAACGGGACGGTGCGGCGTTCCGACAAGCCCCCTCGCCACAGGACGCCCACTTACCGCAAAGGGTGTTTCTGAATCAGCCGAGGCATCAATACACCCAAACCTCAACCCGCCGATTCTTGATTCGTCCTTCATCTGCGCTATTGGCCGCCACCGGCATCTCGGCGCCAAAACCACGAATCTCGCGAAACACCACGCCGCTTTTCACCAGTTCCCGCCGCACCGCCATGGCGCGCAGTTTCGACAGCAGATCGGCCCGCGCCGGATCACTTTTGGCGTCGCCAAACCCCACCAGTGTCACCTGCCGATTGGTCTTCTCGTGCTGCTGTATATAGTCGAGCACCCGCGACAGGTCCTGCCGCGCCTTGTTGTCCAGCATCGCACTGCCTTCTTCGAAACGGAAATTAACGGTCAGGCGCTGGGCATGGCGACTGAGCGCCTGATAACCCTCCGGCATCAATGCATTTGGCGTGACCGTCATGGCCTGGACGGTCTGGGCGATAAAACCATTGGCCGCGACAATCGCCTGACCTTTGCTGCTTTGGGCAAACGCCACCAATGCGGCGGCCCAAGGGTTTTTGCCGTTGGGCGGTAGGTAAAAGAACAGCCGGCGCGACAATGGATAGTCTTCCGTGGCGATCAAGCTGTTGAGCGGCAACATGGCTTGGGATTGGCCATCGGCAATCGCCACGGCTTTGGCCTGACGCACGTAAGGCAGGCCGATGAAGCCGATCCCTTGCGGGTCCAGGCTAACCGCGTCGGACAATTGCTCGCTGGATTCGAACCGTTTCGCAGCGCTGCTCAGCGTTTTCCCACGACGACTGAGGACCAATTCCTTGAACGTGTCGTAGGTGCCCGATTGGTCATCCCGCGCATAGAGATGAATCGTCCCACCGCTGCCGCCGAGTTCTTCCCAGGTTTTTGCTTCGCCGCTGAAGATTCGCGCCAGTTGTTCGGTGTTCAGTTCACTTAATGGATTTTGCGGATGAAGGATGATCGCCAGGCCGTCGATGGCGATGACCTGCTCGGCGCCGGCGCTTTTAAAATCGCCCAAGCGTGCGAGGTCTGCCCGTTCGCTGTCCTTGATCGGACGCGAGGAGGCGGCGAGGTCGGCGGTGGCGGTTTTCAGGGCGGTGAAACCGGTACTGGAACCGTGGGCCGCAATATCCACCGCGACCCGGCGGCCCTGATCAGTTTCACCGATGACGCGCAGTTCGTTGGCTTTGTCCGGGGCCTCGCTGTGAACCTTGAGCAGGCCCTGTTCGCGCATCAACCCTTCAACCAGCGCCGGGCCCAGTGCCGCGCCAATGGTGTTGGAACCCTGGATGCGCAGCACCGGGCCAGTCTTGGGCGTCGGCAATGCGCCAGCCGAAGCCGTCAGCGGCAGCCAGGCGCACAGCATCGACAGGAACAACACGCGCAGCGTCATGCCGGCACCTTATAAGCCAAAGGAAGTGCCGGGAGAATAAGTCAGTAAGGTTTCTGAAAGATGACAGGGTGTGACGGATCGTTCCCACGCAGAGCGTGGGAACGATCAGCGAAACCGGATCAGCTCAATTCAAGCCAGATCGGCGCATGATCCGACGGTTTTTCCATCCCGCGCAGTTCGTAATCCACACCTGCGTCCTTCACCCGTGGCAACAACCCGTGGGACGCCATGATCAAGTCAATCCGCAGGCCACGCTTGGGCTCATCCTCAAAACCGCGGCTACGGTAGTCGAACCAGCTGAAACGGTCGGCCACTTCCGGGTTCAAGTGACGGAAGCTGTCCACCAGGCCCCAGTTCTTCAGCCGGGCCATCCACTCGCGTTCTTCCGGCAGGAAGCTGCATTTGCCGGTTTTCAGCCAGCGTTTCATGTTGTCCGGGCCGATACCGATGTCGCAGTCTTCAGGGGAAATGTTCACGTCGCCCATCACCACCACTGGCTGATCGTTGCTGAACTGGCTTTCCAGCAACTGCTGCAGATCGCTGTAAAAACGTTCCTTGGCCGGGAACTTGGTCGGATGATCGCGGCTTTCGCCCTGTGGGAAATAGCCGTTCATGATGGTCACCGGCACGCCATTGGTGTCGGCGAACGTGCCCCAGATGAAGCGGCGCTGAGCGTCTTCTTCATCGGTGACGAAACCTTTGTGCAGCGCGATAGGTTCCTGGCGCGAGAGCAGGGCGACGCCGTAATGACCTTTTTGACCATGGAAATACACGTGATAGCCCAGCGCCTGAACCTCGGCCAGCGGGAATTGGTCGTCGTGCACCTTGGTTTCCTGCAGTCCGATCACATCTGGCTGATGCTTTTCGATCAGCGCCGCCAGCTGATGAGGGCGAGCGCGCAGCCCGTTGATGTTGAAGGAGACGATCTTCATGGTCGGCAGTCCTGGCAAAAGGGCGATGCTAGCTGACATGTAGGAATGGGGCCAGTGTTGGGGTGAGGGGATTCACTGTGTTCTGTCAGATCTATATTGGCGGTGAGGGCCCCTTCGCGAGCAAGCCCGCTCCCACAGGTTAGGAGTCTGGTCTATACCTTTGTGGGAGCGAGCCGGTTCCGGGCGGCGTTCCGACGATGGCGGCATCACAACCAACACTGATTCGGATCAGCAAGGAACTGTGCCAGCGCTATAGGCTCGTAACCAGAAGAGCGCAGTCATCTGACCTGTGCCAGGGGAGATCAACCGTTATGCCCGAAACTTCCACTGTCATCGCCGATATTCACATGCTCGACAGCGGCTATTCCCGCGAAGCACGTTCATTGCTGTACCAGGCTTACCGGCATGAGCCGACGTTCGGCTACCTGTTCGAAGCGGAGCGCCCCGGTTATGAACAGCGGGTCCGCGCCACCGTGCGCGAGCTGGTCAAACAACACTTTCTTCAGGACTTGCCGGCCATCGGCCTGCTGGTCAACGACCGGTTGATCGGCATCGCGTTGATCGCGCCGCCGCAACGTCGCCTTGGCATCACAGAGAGTTGGGCCTGGCGTCTGCGCATGGTGCTCAGCACCGGGTTTCGCTGCACCCGACGCTATCTCGAGTATCACGATGCGGTGATGGCTTGCGTGCCGTCCGACTCGGTACACCTGCTGCCATTGCTGGGGGTTCATCCGCAATTCCAGGGCAAACACTTCGGCGAACAATTGCTGCAAGCGGTGCACAACTGGTGCGCGGTGGATGAGCACTCCGAGGGTGTGATCCTGGATACCGGGAATCCTCGTTATCTGGAGTTCTATAAGCGTCAGGGCTACGAGGAAATCGGTGAGGTCGCCGTAGGACCGATTCGCGAACACGTGTTTTTCCACGCCAATCCGCAGGTGTTACAAACAGCAACGGCATAAAGGTCGAACTTTCGGTGCACGCCAGGCTCTATCACGCTCCCAAGCTCGTGATAGCATCCGCGCCTATGAAGTTTCCAGGAAGAATTACCAGTGGCGCGCTGATGCTGATTACCAGCTGCGCGGCACTGGCGCAAAGTGAATTGGATGTGCGGATCAAACCGTCCAACGATGAACTGAAAGCCAATATAGAGGGCTATATTGGCAACCTCGGCGATCGAGACGAAGAAGCCTTGCTGCGCTTCAGTCGTGGCGCCGAAGAACAGGCGCGCAAGGCCGCCCAGGCCTTGGGTTATTACCAGCCGCAGATCGACTCGGATGTGAAGGGCGGCAAGACGCCGCGCCTGGTGCTGAACATCGAGCCCGGCGAGCCGGTGCATTTGCGCAACGTCACCATTCGCGTCGACGGCCCTGCTGCCTCCCTCAAATCATTCCGTGTGCCCAAAAGCAATACGCTGAAAACCGGCGCAGTGCTTAACCATGGCCATTACGAAGACGCCAAGCGCCTGATTCAGAATCAGGCCTCGCGTTTTGGCTTTTTCAGTGGTTATTTCAGCAGCCAGAAATTGTTGGTCGACCCGCGAGCCGGCGTCGCCGATATCGAACTGGTCTACAACAGCGGCCCGCGTTATTCATTGGGCAAAGTCAGTTTTGAAGGGGACACGCCGTTCGACGAGGACCTGCTACAACGCATGGTGCCATTCAAGGAGGGGGCGCCTTACGACTCCGAACTGATCGCTGAGCTCAGCCAGGCCATGCAGTCGAGTGGCTATTTCGAAAGCGTACGGGTGGATGCGGCGCCGACGGCGTCCAAGAACGACGTGATCCCGGTGGACGTCAAACTCGAAACCCGCAAACCACGGACCATGGGTCTCGGGCTGGGTTATTCCACCGACGTCGGCCCACGGGTCAAGGCCAACTGGACGCGGCACTGGGTCAACCCTCAGGGGCACAGCTATGGCTGGGAAACCGAAGTCTCGGCGCCTCGGCAGAACGTCGGTGTGTTCTACGACATTCCCCTGGACCCGCCGCTGACCGACAAGCTGCGGTTCGCCGGTGGCTATCAGAACGAAGAAATCGCCGACAAGGACTCCCTGAGCAAACTGCTGACCATCGGTCCCGAGTGGCACAGCAAGCTGCCCAGCGGTTGGCAGCGAGTGGTGTCGCTCAAATGGCAACGCGAGGAATACAGGCTTGGTGACGACTCGGGGCTCAGCACGTTGCTGATGCCTGGCGTCAGCTATTCCTACCTTAAAAGTGATAACCGCATTGACCCGCACAACGGTTATCGCCTGGAATTCGAGACCAAAGTGGCCAAGGAAGGTTTGGGTTCCGACACCAACCTGCTTTACGGCACCGCGTTGGTGAAGGGCTTGACCACGGTCTTCGACAAACACCGCTTCCTCGGTCGGGTGCAGGTCGGCGGCAGCGCCACCAACGGCTACAAATCGGTACCACCATCGCTGCGCTTTTTTGCCGGTGGCGATCAGAGCGTGCGCGGCTACGACTATCAGAGCCTGTCCCCGGAAAACTCCGAGGGCGACCGCATCGGGGGCCGTTACATGGTTGCCGGCAGCGTCGAGTATCAGTACTCCGTAGCCGAAAAATGGCGGGTCGCGACGTTCATTGATCAGGGCAACTCCTTCAATACCCTCGAACTGCCGAACCTCAAGACCGGCGTCGGTATCGGCGTGCGCTGGGTTTCTCCGGTAGGGCCGATTCGCCTCGACCTGGCCCATGCGATGGACGACGACGGCGGCATTCGACTGCACTTTTCCATGGGGCCTGAGCTGTGAAGCGTGGTTTGAAAATAACGCTGTTGGCGATTCTGGCGCTGCTGATGCTGGTCGTTTTGACCGTGACCACCGTGCTGGGTACGGCGACGGGCAGCCGCTGGGCGTTGGGGTTCGTGCCGGGTCTGACCGTGGAAAATTATCAGGGCCGATTGGGCGGACAGTGGAGCGCCGACCGTGTGTTGTGGCAGCAAGACACCAGCCGGGTTGAGCTGAGCAAGGTGATTTTCGCCTGGTCGCCGCTGTGCCTGACGCGTATGGCACTGTGCATCGAGCAACTGAAGGCCGATCAAGTCAGCCTGCAATTTCCACCGGGCACGGATGAAGACAGCAGCGGTTCGATCGAACTTCCGGACCTGGATTTGCCGCTGGCCATCGAACTGGGCGACGTCCAGGTCGGCAGCCTGCTGTTCAACGGCAGCGAAGAACTCAAGGGCCTGCAACTGGCGGCGCACTGGACGGCCAACGGTCTGCAGATCGATTCCGTTCATTTGCAAAGGGATGACCTGAGCCTGAATCTTTCAGGCCTGCTGCAACCCAGCGGCAACTGGCCGCTCAAGGCGCAAGGCCAACTGACCCTGCCAGCCCCCGGCACCGCGCCTTGGACGCTGGCCCTGAAGGTCGACGGCGATCTGCTGAAAACCCTGAACCTGAAAGCCGACAGCAGCGGTTACCTGAACGGGCAATTGACCGGGGAGCTGCAACCACTGGTGGAGAACCTGCCGGCCAAGGCACGGATCACCGCTGACGGCTTCAAGCCCGGTGCCGATCTGCCGGACACCCTGCAACTCAACCAACTGGAACTCACCGGCGACGGCGACCTGAAAAACGGTTACCAGTTGCTCGGCAAAGCCACGTTGCCGGGCGAAAAAGGCCCCGTCGCGTTGTTGCTGCAAGGCAAGGTCGACGCCAATGGCGCTCAGATCGCCGGACTGGACCTCACGGCCAACGACAAGCAAAGCCTGAAGCTCACCGGCAACCTCGACTGGAGCAAAGGCCTGAGCGCCGATGCCAAAATCGACTGGCTGGATTTCCCGTGGCACAGCCTCTATCCACTGATCGACGAACCTGAAGTGGCATTGCGCAGTTTCAATGGTGAAGTCTCCTACACCGACGGTAAATACCTCGGCAGCTTCAAAGCGGCACTCGACGGCCCGGCCGGAGAATTCAGCCTGACCAGCCCGTTCAGCGGCGACCTGACGAAAATCTACCTGCAACAATTTCAACTCGAAGCCGGGCAGGGCAAGGCCGAAGGGCACCTGAACCTGCAATTCGCCGATGGCATTGCCTGGGACACGGCGCTGGACCTGTCGGCGATCAACCCGGCGTACTGGGTCGCGGAGTTGCCGGGTATCCTGGCCGGACCGTTGCGCAGCAAGGGCGAGATGAAGAATGAAACACTCAGCCTGACGGCTGATCTCGACTTGAAAGGCAAACTGCGCGGTCAACCGGCAGTGATCCAGGCCAAAGCCGATGGCGGTGGCGAGCAATGGAACCTCAGCGCGCTGCAAGTTCGCCTCGGCGACAACAGCATCAACGGCAAGGGCAGCCTGCAACAGAAGCTCGCCGGTCAGATCGATATCAAGCTGCCGCGCCTGGCTCAGTTGTGGCCGCAACTGCGCGGTCAGCTCAATGGTCGCGTCGATGTCGCCGGAACACTCAAGGCCCCGCAAGGCAAGCTCGGGCTGCAAGGCACGCAACTGGCCTTCGAAGACAATCGCCTGCAAAGCCTGAATCTGGACGCCACCCTCGATAGCGCGCAACGGGCGAAAATCGACCTCAAGGGCAGCGGCATTCGGGCTGGTGAAACGTCACTGGGGACGCTGACCGCCAGCGGCCAGGGCGATATCAAAAACCAGAAACTCGCCCTCGACCTGCAAGGGCCGAAGCTAAAACTCGCGCTCGGCCTCGACGGCAATCTGGACCAAGGCAATTGGCGTGGACGCCTGGCCAGCGGCGATATCCAGGCCGGCGGTCAGGACTGGAAGCTGCAAGGTCCGGCGAAGCTGGAACGGCTGGCGGACGGCAAGATCAACTTCGGCGCCCATTGCTGGACATCCGGCCCGGCCAGCCTGTGCGGTGAGGACCAGCGCCTGATGCCTGAGCCGAAGCTGCGTTATCACCTCAAACAGTTCCCGATCGACAGCCTGGCGCAGTGGTTGCCCAAGGATTTCGCCTGGAAGGGCCGGCTCAACGCCGACCTGCAACTGGACCTGCCGGCCAGCGGCCCGAACGGCCTGATCAGCGTCGATGCCAGCGGCGGCACGTTGCGCATCAAGGAAAAGGACCAGTGGCTGGACTTCCCGTACCAGACCCTGAAACTCAACAGCAAACTCACGCCCAAGCGCATCGACACTGACCTCAATTTCGTCGGCGGCAAGCTGGGTGAACTGATGCTCCAGGCGCAGATCAATCCGTTGCCGAAGGACAAGCCACTGACCGGCTCGTTCCGCCTGAATGGTCTGGACCTGTCGGTGGCGCGGCCATTCGTGCCAATGGTCGAGAAACTGACCGGACGCTTGAATGGCAGCGGCACGCTCGCCGGTACGCTGCTGGCGCCGCAGGTCAACGGCAATCTGCTGCTCATCGACGGCGAGATTTCCGGGCCTGAACTGCCGATGGACCTCGAAGCGCTGCAACTTCAAGCCGTGATTGCTGGCGAAACCGTGCAATTGAACGGCGGCTGGAAAAGCGGCAAGACCGGGCAGGGCACTTTGAGCGGCAACATCGCCTGGGGTCAGGCATTGGTGGTGGATCTGGCGCTCAAAGGTACGCAATTGCCGGTCACCGTCGAGCCCTACGCCAAGCTGGAAATGGCGCCGGACCTGAAGATTTCGGTGAAGGACGACAAACTGGCGATTGTCGGCAAGGTATTGGTGCCCAAAGGCGAGATCACCGTGCGCGAGTTGCCGCCATCGACGGTCAAGGTGTCCGATGACACGGTGATCGTCGGCCAGCAGACCGAAGAGGGCAAACCCCCGATGGCCATGGCGATGGATATCGATGTGGTGGTCGGCCAGGACAAACTCAGCTTCGCCGGGTTTGGCCTGACCGCCAACCTGCAAGGTCATGTGCACATCGGCGACAACATGGACACCCGCGGCGAGCTCTGGCTCAACGATGGGCGTTATCGCGCCTACGGTCAGCGGTTGACCGTACGCCGGGCGCGTTTGCTTTTTGCCGGCCCGATCGATCAGCCGTACCTGGACATCGAAGCGATTCGCCAGACCGACGACGTGATCGCCGGCATTCGCCTGAGCGGCAGCGCCGAGCAGCCGACCACACAGATCTTCTCCGAGCCGGCGATGAGCCAGGAACAGGCGTTGTCCTATCTGGTGCTGGGGCGCCCGCTGAGCACCAACGGTGAGGACAACAACATGTTGGCTCAAGCGGCGCTCGGGCTGGGCTTGATGGGCAGTTCGGGGGTGACCAGCGGCTTGGCGAAAAACCTCGGGATTCAGGATTTCCAGCTCGATACCGAGGGTAGCGGCAACGCCACCAGCGTGGTCGCCAGCGGCAATATCTCCGAGAAGCTCAGCCTGCGTTATGGCGTTGGCGTGTTCGAACCGGCCAACACCATCGCCTTGCGTTACAAGCTGAGCAAGAAGGTCTACCTCGAAGCAGCGGGCGGCGTGGCCAGTTCGCTGGACATCTTCTACAAGCGGGATTTCTAAACCCCCGCGCGGTCCCTGTGGCGAGGGGGTTTGTCGGAACGCCGCATCGCCCCGTTGGGCCGCGTAGCGGCCCCAAAACATGCAACTTCATTCCTTGATCGTTCCCACGCTCCGCGTGGGAATGCAGCCCGGGACGCTCCGCATCCCTTCCCAAGCCGAACGCAGAGCGTCCGTTGAGGCATTCCCACGCAGAGCGTGGGAACGATCACTCACCAGCCATTGATCAACCAAATAGCAAGCAACCTCCCACAGAGATCACCTTGAATCTTGTGGGAGCGAACTTGCCCGCGATGATCGTTCCCACGCTCCGCGTGGGAATGCAGCCCGGGACGCTCCGCGTCCCTTCCCAAGCCGAACGCAGAGCGTCCGTTGAGGCATTCCCACGCAGAGCGTGGGAACGATCACTCACCAGCCATTGATCAACCAAATAGCAAGCAACCTAACTATTACGTTGACATTCGCTGCCTAGGCAGTAACATCTCGACATACATTCTCTGCCTAGGCAGCTAATTGGTGGTCAGATGAAGCATTTCACCCCAGACGAATTCCACACGTGCCATCTCGGTCTCCTGCTCGGGCGCGCTGCGCTGCTCAAGGACCGGATCATCGACACGCACATGGAACCCCACGGCATCACTGCCGCGCAGTTCAAAGTGCTGATCATCATGGCCCAGTTCGGCGTCGATACCCCCGCCGAGCTGTGTCGTCACCTGTCGCTGGACAGCGGATCGATGACCCGCATGCTCGACCGCCTGGAACAGAAAGGCTTCCTCGCCCGCCAACGCTCCGAAGCGGATCGCCGTCAGGTTCAGTTGGTGTTGACCGAACAAGGCCAGCAGTTGACTGACCGCCTGCCGGAGATCGGCGCCGACGCCATGAATGAACTGGCTGGCGCGATCACCCCAGAGGAGTTGAAAACCCTGGAACAGATCCTGAAGAAAATTCTGGTGGCCGCCGGTGACTCGATCACCCTGCTGCGGGTAGGTGACAAATGAGCAGTAAAACCCTGCGTGCCGGCCTGAGCCTGGTGCTGGCGGCCATGACCCTGGCCGGTTGCGCCAGCTACAGCGGACTGACCACCGAAGGCAAAAGCCTCGATGCGAAAACCCTCAAGGCCGGACAATCCCTCAGCGGTGTAACCCTGTCGCCCGCGGCCTGGCCGAAAAGCGACTGGTGGAAGAGCCTCGGCGACCCACAGCTCGACGGCTTGATCCGCGAAGCCCTGCACGACAGCCCCGACATGCAAATCGCCGACGCCCGCGCTCACCAGGCCAGTGCCGCCGCTTACGCAGCGGATGCCGCGCGCATGCCGACCCTCGATGCCAGTGCCGGCGTCAGCCGTTCGCGTCTGGCTCGGGATCAGGACCCGAGGGGCGAGGGCGATGCGTACTCCACCGTGCGCAACATCAGCGCCAGTTTCAATTACAACTTTGACCTTTGGGGCGGCCAGCGTGATGCCTGGGAAGCAGCATTGGGCCAGGCCCGTGCTGCCGAAGTCGATCAACAGGCCGCTCAGCTGACGTTGTCCGCCGACGTGGCTCGCGCCTACAGCGATCTGGGGCAGGCGCATATTGTCTACGACCTGGCCAATGAAGACCTCAAGCGCACCAAACAAATGCTCGACCTGAGCCAGCGTCGCCTGAGCTCGGGGATCGACAGCCAATACCAGTTCCAGCAAACCGAAAGCCTGGAAGCCACCTCCGAAGCCAGCCTGATCGATGCCGAAAAACGCCTGCAAAGCGCGAAAATCGCCTTGGCCGTCTTGCTCGGCAAAGGCCCGGATCGCGGCAACGAAATCGCCCGGCCGAAAATCCTCCAGGCCAGCGCCGTCGCGTTGCCATCGGTGCTGCCGGCCGAGTTGCTCGGTCGGCGTCCAGACCTGGTGGCCGCGCGTTGGCGGGTCGAGGCGGCGAGCAAGAACATCGATGCCGGCAAAACCCGCTTCTACCCCAACCTCAACCTGAGCGCCGCGGCCGGTGCCGAGTCGTTGCTGGGCGATGCGATGTTCGGTTCGGCCAGTCGCTTCTTCAACATTGCACCAACGATCTCGGTGCCGATTTTCGACGGTGGCCGCCTGCGCGCCGACCTCGATTCCCGCGATGCCGATTACGACCTCGCGGTGGCGCAGTACAACAAAAGCCTGGTGAAAGCCCTGGGCGACGTCAGCGACACCATCAACCAGCTGCGCGATATCGGCCGGCAGATCGGGGCACAACAGCGCGCCACCGACATTGCTCAGGATTCTTACAACACGGTGGTTGAGCGGTACGGTTCCGGCATCGGGAATTACCTGGACGTGCTCAGCATCGAGCAGCAACTGCTCCAGGCCCAGCGGCAGCTGGCCAACCTGAATGCCGAGCAGATCGACCTGTCGATCCAACTGATGCAGGCGCTGGGCGGCGGCTTCCAGGGCGAAACCCTGGCCGCCGCCAATGCAACCCCAGCCACGCTGAACAACTGATTCGAGGTATTTGTCATGGCCACTGCCGAAACAACACCCACCCCTGACAACGCACAAGACACCCGCAATTCGCGTAAACGCAAAGTCATGCTGTCAGCGCTCGCGATCGTGGTGATCCTCGCCGGCATCGGCGTCTGGGGTTATCACGAACTCTATGGGCGCTGGAACGAAAGCACCGACGACGCCTATGTAAACGGCAACGTGGTGGAAATCACTCCGCTGGTCACCGGCACTGTGGTCAGCATCGGTGCCGACGATGGCGACCTGGTTCACGAAGGCCAGGTGCTGATCAACTTCGACCCGAACGACGCCGAAGTCGGCCTGCAAAGTGCCCAGGCCAATCTGGCCCGCACCGTGCGTCAGGTTCGCGGCTTGTACAGCAACGTCGACGGCATGAAAGCCCAGGTCAATGCGCAGCAGGCCGAAGTGCAAAAGGCTCAGGACAACTTCAATCGCCGGAAAAACCTCGCCGCTGGCGGGGCGATTTCCCAGGAAGAACTGTCCCATGCTCGCGACGACCTGACCTCGGCGCAAAACGCCCTGGCCAACGCCAGGCAGCAACTCAAAACCACCAGTGCCCTGGTCGATGACACCGTAGTGTCGTCACACCCGGACGTGATGTCCGCTGCCGCGCAATTGCGTCAGGCTTACCTGAACAACTCCCGCAGCACCTTGATCGCGCCGGTCACCGGTTACGTGGCCAAGCGCTCGGTACAACTGGGCCAACGCGTTCAGCCGGGCACCGCATTGATGGCGGTGATTCCGCTGGATCAGCTGTGGATCGACGCCAACTTCAAGGAAACCCAGCTGCGTGATATGCGCATTGGCCAGCCCGTAGACATCGAGGCCGACCTGTACGGCAGCGACGTGAAGTTCAGCGGCACCATCGACAGCCTCGGTGCCGGCACCGGTAGCGCGTTTGCCTTGCTGCCGGCGCAGAACGCCACCGGCAACTGGATCAAGATCGTCCAGCGGGTGCCGGTGCGGATTCACATCAATGCCGAAGAACTGGCCAGGCACCCGTTGCGGGTCGGCCTGTCGACTCAGGTCGATGTGAACCTGCGTGACCAGAGCGGCCCGGTGCTGGCGCAACAGTCGCCGCAAAAGGCTTCGTTCAGCACCAATGTCTACGACCGTCAATTGGCCGAGGCCGACGCGATGATCACTCAGTTGATCCATGACAACAGCGCTGCGCTCAGCAAAACCGTTCAACGCTGATCGGTCATCACACCGACCCTGTGGGAGTGAGCCTTTGTGGTGAGGGGGCTCGCCCCCGTTGGACTGCGCAGCAGTCCCATCTTCCAGGGCCGCTTCGCGACCCAACGGGGCGATGCGGCGTTCCGACAAGCCCCCTCGCCACAGGAGCCCCCGCTCCAAAAAATTCAGCTCCAAAGGATTTGCGATGAGCAATAACGCGTCTTTCACGCCGCCCAGCCTGCTGCTCAGCACCATTGGCCTGTCGCTGGCGACCTTCATGCAAGTGCTCGACACCACCATCGCCAACGTGGCGTTGCCGACGATTTCCGGCAACCTCGGCGTGAGTTCGGAGCAGGGCACTTGGGTGATTACCTCGTTCGCGGTCAGCAACGCCATCGCGCTGCCGCTGACCGGCTGGCTCAGCCGGCGTTTCGGCGAGGTGAAGCTGTTTCTCTGGGCGACGATCCTGTTCGTGCTGGCTTCGTTCCTATGCGGTATCTCGACCTCAATGCCGGAGCTGATTGGCTTTCGGGTGCTTCAAGGCCTGGTGGCAGGTCCGTTGTACCCGATGACTCAAACGCTGCTGATTGCCGTCTATCCGCCCGCCAGGCGCGGCATGGCCCTTGCGTTGCTGGCGATGGTCACGGTGGTGGCGCCGATTGCCGGCCCCATCCTCGGTGGTTGGATTACCGACAGCTACAGCTGGCCGTGGATCTTCTTTATCAACGTGCCGATCGGTGTTTTCGCGGTGATGGTGGTGCGCCAGCAACTCAAGGCGCGGCCAGTGCAAACCAGCTACCAACCGATGGATTACGTCGGCTTGATCACCCTGATCATTGGCGTCGGCGCATTGCAGGTGATCCTCGACAAGGGCAACGATCTGGATTGGTTCGAGTCGAACTTCATCCTCATCGGCGCGGCGATTTCGGTGATTGCGCTGGCGGTGTTCGTGATCTGGGAAATGACCGATAAGCACCCGGTGGTCAATCTGCGGCTATTCGCTCACCGCAACTTCCGCATCGGCACGATTGTGCTGGTGTTGGGTTACGCCGGGTTCTTCGGGATCAACCTGATTCTGCCGCAATGGCTGCAAACCCAGATGGGTTACACGGCAACCTGGGCGGGGCTCGCGGTGGCGCCGATCGGGATTCTGCCGGTGCTGATGTCGCCGTTTGTCGGCAAGTACGCACATAAATTCGACCTGCGGCTGCTGGCCGGGCTGGCGTTCCTGGCGATTGGCCTGAGCTGCTTCATGCGTGCCGGGTTTACCAACGAAGTGGACTTCCAGCACATCGCTCTGGTGCAGTTGTTCATGGGAATTGGCGTGGCGCTGTTCTTCATGCCGACCTTGAGCATTCTGATGTCGGACCTGCCACCGAGCCAGATCGCCGACGGCGCGGGCCTGGCGACATTTCTGCGGACCTTGGGCGGTAGTTTTGCGGCGTCGCTGACGACCTGGATCTGGATTCGCCGGGCCGATCAGCACCATGCCTATATGAGCGAAAGCATCAGCACCTACGAGCCGGCTACCCGCGAGGCGCTGAACAGCCTCGGCGGGGCGAGCAATCCGGCGTATGCGCAGCTCGATCATGTGCTGACCAGCCAGGCGTACATGCTCTCCACCGTGGATTACTTCACGTTGCTGGGGTGGGCGTTCATGGGCTTGATTGTGCTGGTGTGGCTGGCGAAACCGCCGTTTGCGGCGAAGGCGGGGCCGGCTGCGTCAGGGCATTGAAGGCAAAACGCGGTCAGTGTGGGAGCGGGCTTGCTCGCGAATACGGATTCACATTCAGCATCTCTGTTGACTGTCACACCGCCTTCGCGAGCAAGCCCGCTCCCACAGGGTTCTGTGTTCGGTAGTCAGTTAGCAGGTGCTGCGAGTTGCGGTGGCGGGGCGAAGTCGAACGGCGCCAACGCAAACCCACTTTCATCCACCTGCAACGCCCACCCCTGACGATCCCAATCCCCCAACACAATCCGTTTAGCCGCCTGCTCGCCAATCTGCAACTTGTGAATGGCCGGGCGATGGGTGTGCCCATGGATCAAGGTCTTTACGCCAAAGGCCTGCATGATCCGCGGCACTTCTTCGGGCGTGACATCAACTATGTCATTGGCCTTCATCCGCGTCTGCGCACGGCTTTCATTGCGCAGCTTGCGCGCCAGCTTATGGCGAGTCCGCAAAGGCAAGTGGCGCAGGATGAACAGGGTGACCGGATTACGCAGATAGCGACGCAGCTTCATATAAGCCTCGTCGCGGGTGCAGAGGCTGTCGCCGTGCATCAACAGCACCGGCTCGCCGTAAAACTGCACGACACTCGGATCTTTCAGCAATGTACAACCGGCCTGTTTGCAAAAGGCCTGGCCGAGCATGAAGTCGCGATTGCCGTGCATCAGAAAAATGGCCGTGCCGCTGTCGCTGAGGTCGCGCAGGGCCTGGCAGATGGAACGCTGGAACGGCGTCATGGCATCGTCGCCAATCCACGCCTCGAAAAAGTCGCCCAGGATGTACAACGCACTCGCCGAGCGGGCGCGTCCGGCGAGCAAATCCAGAAACGCCCGGCTGATGTCCGGGCGCTCCTCTTCCAGATGCAAGTCTGAAATCAGCAGTATCACTCAATGATCTCGGCTTTCTCGATGATCACGTCTTCTGCAGGTACGTCCTGGTGGCCGGCTTTGGAAGTCGTGGCCACGCCTTTGATCTTGTCGACCACGTCGGTGCCTTCAACGACTTTGGCGAATACGGCGTAGCCCCAACCCTGAGCGGTTTTGCCGCTGTGGTTCAAAAAGCTGTTGTCAGCCACGTTGATGAAGAACTGGGCGGAAGCCGAATGCGGCTCCATGGTGCGGGCCATGGCAACGCTGTACTTTTCGTTCGGCAGGCCATTATCGGCTTCGTTCTGGATGCTTGGGCGCTTGTCTTTCTTTTCTTTCATGCCTGGCTCGAAACCGCCGCCCTGGATCATGAAGTTACCGATGACGCGGTGGAAAACAGTGTTTTCGTAGTGACCGGCTTTGACGTACTCGATGAAGTTGGCCACGGTGATCGGGGCTTTCTCAGCGTTCAGTTCCAGGACGATGTCGCCATGGTTTGTTGTCAGTTTGACTTGGGTCATGATCGGGGACTCTTTATAAAAGAAGCGGTTTCTAATAATTCGTGGGTTTTGGGGCATTGAAGCCCTCAACCGGTCCGGCCAAATTCGGCCAAGGTTCGCAGTTTAGCGTGCCGGGCGCGAATTTCGAGGCTGTTTTTCACTTGCCCCCGATTAAATGCAGCCGTTTTCGGGCCTGCTCTGTCAGCGACTTGACGGCATCGGCTATGATAAGCCCCTTTGTTTTAACCGCCGCTTTGATTTGGCCAACTGGCCGCGCACTTGTACGTTCAAGGATCCTATGAGCAAGCCCACTGTCGACCCTACCTCGAATTCCAAGACCGGCCCTGCCGTGCCGGTCAATTTCCTGCGCCCGATCATCCAGGCGGACCTGGACTCGGGTAAGCACACGCAGATCGTCACCCGTTTCCCGCCTGAGCCCAACGGCTACCTGCACATCGGTCACGCCAAGTCGATTTGCGTGAACTTCGGCCTGGCCCAGGAATTTGGCGGCGTCACGCACCTGCGTTTCGACGACACGAACCCGGCCAAGGAAGACCAGGAATACATCGACGCGATCGAAAGCGACGTCAAATGGCTGGGCTTCGAATGGTCCGGTGAAGTGCGCTACGCCTCGCAGTATTTCGACCAGTTGCACGATTGGGCCGTTGAGCTGATCAAGGCCGGCAAGGCCTACGTCGATGACCTGAGCCCTGAACAGGCCAAGGAATATCGCGGCACGCTGACCGAGCCGGGCAAAAACAGCCCGTTCCGTGATCGCAGCGTCGAAGAAAACCTCGACTGGTTCGCCCGCATGAAGGCCGGTGAGTTCAAGGACGGCGCACGCGTGCTGCGGGCCAAGATCGACATGGCCTCGCCGAACATGAACCTGCGCGACCCGATCATGTATCGCATCCGTCACGCGCATCACCACCAGACCGGTGACAAGTGGTGCATCTACCCGAACTACGACTTCACCCACGGTCAGTCGGACGCTATCGAAGGCATCACCCACTCGATCTGCACCCTGGAGTTCGAAAGCCATCGTCCGCTGTACGAGTGGTTCCTCGAGAACCTGCCCGTGCCGGCGCAGCCGCGTCAGTACGAGTTCAGCCGCCTGAACCTGAACTACACGATCACCAGCAAGCGCAAGCTCAAGCAACTGGTCGATGAAAAGCACGTTCATGGCTGGGACGATCCGCGCATGTCCACGCTGTCCGGCTTCCGCCGCCGTGGTTACACGCCCAAATCGATCCGCAACTTCTGCGAAATGATCGGCACCAACCGCTCCGATGGCGTGGTCGATTTCGGCATGCTGGAATTCAGCATCCGTGACGACCTCGACCACAGCGCCCCACGCGCCATGTGCGTGCTGCGTCCGCTGAAAGTCGTGATCACCAACTACCCGGAAGGCCAGGTCGAGAACCTCGAACTGGCGTGCCACCCGAAAGAAGACATGGGCGTGCGCGTCCTGCCGTTCGCCCGTGAGCTCTACATCGACCGTGAAGACTTCATGGAAGAGCCGCCAAAAGGCTACAAGCGCCTGGAACCGGCCGGCGAAGTGCGTCTGCGCGGCAGCTACGTGATCCGCGCCGACGAAGCGATCAAGGACGCCGATGGCAACATCGTCGAACTGCGTTGCTCCTACGACCCGGAAACCCTGGGCAAGAACCCTGAAGGCCGCAAGGTCAAAGGCGTGGTGCACTGGGTGCCGGCTGCGGCCAGCGTCGAATGCGAAGTGCGCCTGTACGATCGCCTGTTCCGTTCGGCCAACCCTGAGAAGGCCGAAGACAGCGCCAGTTTCCTGGACAACATCAACCCTGACTCGCTGCAAGTCCTCACCGGTTGTCGTGCCGAGCCTTCGCTGGGCAATGCACAGCCGGAAGACCGTTTCCAGTTCGAGCGCGAAGGTTACTTCGTCGCGGATATCAAGGACTCGAAACCGGGCGCTCCGGTATTCAACCGTACCGTGACCTTGCGTGATTCGTGGGGCCAGTGATTACAGGCCTGACCGGCCTTGATAAATAGGCAACCTAAAGTGCTTACGATCTACAACACGCTCACCAAGAGCAAAGAAGTCTTCAAGCCGCTGGATGGCAACAATGTGCGCATGTACGTCTGCGGGATGACCGTGTACGACTACTGCCACATTGGCCACGGCCGCAGCATGGTCGCGTTCGACCTGGTGACCCGCTGGTTGCGGTTCAGCGGTTATAACCTGACCTATGTGCGCAACATCACCGACATTGAAGACAAGATCATCAATCGGGCCAAGGAGAACGGCGAGCCGTTCGACGCGCTGACCGAACGCATGATCACCGCGATGCACGAGGACGAGGCCCGCCTCAATATCCTCAAGCCGGACATGGAACCGCGGGCCACCGATCACATTCCGGGCATGCTGAGCATGATCCAGACGCTGATCGACAAGGGTTACGCCTACGCCCCGGGCAATGGCGACGTGTATTACCGCGTCGCCAAGTTCATGGGCTACGGCAAGCTGTCGCGCAAGAAAATCGAAGACCTGCGCATCGGCGCGCGGATCGAAGTCGACGAGTCGAAACAGGACCCGCTGGACTTCGTGCTGTGGAAAGCCACCAAACCGGGTGAGCCGAGCTGGCCTTCGCCGTGGGGCGCCGGGCGTCCGGGCTGGCACATCGAGTGCTCGGTGATGTCCACCTGCTGCCTGGGTGAGACCTTCGACATTCATGGCGGCGGCAGCGACCTCGAGTTCCCGCACCACGAAAACGAAATCGCCCAGAGCGAAGCGGCCACCGGCAAGACCTACGCCAACGCGTGGATGCATTGCGGCATGATTCGCATCAATGGCGAGAAGATGTCCAAGTCCTTGAACAACTTCTTCACCATTCGCGACGTGCTGGAAAAGTACCACCCGGAAGTCGTGCGTTACCTGCTGGTGTCGAGCCACTACCGCAGCGCGATCAACTACTCGGAAGACAACCTCAAGGACGCCAAGGGCGCGCTCGAGCGTTTCTACCACGCGTTGAAAGGCCTGCCGAACGTCGCGCCGGCTGGCGGCGAAGCCTTTGTCGAGCGTTTCACCCAGGTGATGAACGACGACTTCGGTACGCCGGAAGCCTGTGCGGTGCTGTTCGAGATGGTTCGCGAGATCAACCGTCTGCGCGAGAGCGATCTCAATGCCGCGGCCGGTCTGGCGGCGCGCTTGAAGGAGTTGGCGAGTGTGTTGGGGGTGTTGCAGCTTGAGGCTGACGACTTCTTGCAGGCCGGCGCCGAAGGGCGGGTTGATGCGGCTGAGGTTGATGCGCTGATTGCTGCGCGTCTGGCGGCACGTGCTGGTAAAGACTGGGCCGAATCCGACCGTATCCGCGACCAGCTCACCGCGATGGGTGTGGTGCTGGAAGACGGCAAGGGCGGGACAACTTGGCGTCTGGCTGACTGATTGCTGCGTTTGCTCCAAACAAAACCCGCCTTGTGCGGGTTTTTGTTTGGGCGCGAAAAGAGACCCTAACCCTCTCCCAAAGCGAGAGGTGACCGATTGGGGGATGTTCAAGAGATACGCCGACCTGAACGATTTTTAGCGAATCCATAATCAACTCGATGTTTCAGGTCGATGTACAACGCCAGACACCTCGGTCGGCCCCCTCTACCTCCGGGAGGGCTGGGGTGAGGGCAACGCTTTGCGTCGGCTGCACGGTAAACGCAGTCATCAAAACCAAAGCCTGTGGTTGCTTTTGCCGTGCGCGTAGGTCTTGATGTCTGACGCGGCCAAACTTGGCGGCGGCGCATGCAGCGGGATGCTGATCGGCAACGATTATGGAATGGAGACATCATGGCTAATCACTATCGCGAGCTTCTAACGACCCCCGGTGCCACGGGGTTAGTGCTCGCGAGTTCTATTGCGCGGTTGCCGCAGGCAATGATCGGCATTGGCATTATCACCATGCTGGTGCAGCAAACCGGTGTTTACTGGCTGGCCGGCGCAGTCGCCGGTACGTTTACCTTGGCCAATGCGCTGATCGGCCCGCACATCTCGAAACTGGTTGATCAGCGTGGCCAGAGTCGCGTGCTGCCCGTCGTCACCGCTTTCAGCATTGGCATGTTGTTGGCGCTGATCATCGCTGTGTACCTGCGGGCGCCGGTCGCGCTGCTGTTTGTTCTGGCGGCACTCGCGGGGACGATGCCGAGCATGCCCTCGATGATCAGAGCACGCTGGTCGCAGCTGTTCCGTGGCAAACCGCAATTGCACACGGCGTTCTCTCTGGACACCGTGCTGACTGAACTCGCCTACATCATCGGCCCACCCCTGGCGATTGGTTTGAGCGTGAGTTTTTTCGCCGAAGCCGGGCCGCTGGTTGCCGTTGTGATGCTGGCGGTCGGGGTGACGGCTTTTCTTATGCAGCGCCAGACAGAACCGAAAGTGGTCGTGGGCAACATCAGCCGCACCAGCTCCACGTTGCTTATTCCCGGCGTACGCACCATCGTCCTCGCGCTGCTGGCGATGGGGATGATTGGCGGATCGATCGACGTGGCAGTCGTGGCCTTCGCCAACGCACAAGGCTGGCCAGAGTCCGCCACATTCATCCTCGCAGCCTATGCGCTCGGCTCGATGATTGCGGGTCTGACGTTTGGTGCGTTGAGGATTTCTCTGTCGATAGAAAAACAGTTCTTTATCGGGATATTGGTCACGGCACTCACAAGTGTTTTACCGATTTTTTCAGCGGACGTTTATATCCTTTCAGGGATGCTGTTTATCGCTGGCATGTCATTTGCGCCAACCATGGTGATGGTGATGCACCTGGGTACGATCATTGTTCCGCCATCTAGGATTACCGAAGGCCTGACGTGGATGACCACCGGCATCAGCATCGGCGTAGCGCTCGGTGGCATGCTTTCGGGTCTGGTTATCGATTCTTATGGCGCGCGGGCAGGATTCGGGGTGGCCATTGGCGCCGGGGTCGTGATGGTAGTAGTCGTGCTGGTTGGGTTGCGCACATTGAGTGCGGTCTCAGCTGCGAATGTTGAGCCAGCCTTTCAATAATTGGCACTGTCCGGAATTTCGCCCTAACCCAAGCCCTCTCCCCCAGGAGCGGGGACTGATTGGGGGATGCTCAAGATGCTCGGCAACTCGGAATTCATGCTTTGAATCCATAATCAACTCGGTCGCTCAGGTCGATGTATAGCGCCAGAAACCCCGGTCGGCTCCCTCTCCTGGGGGAGAGGGCTGGGGAGAACGCCTCACTCAATCTCCAATCTGCCGCAACCGCTTGTAAAGCGTATTCCGGCTAACCCCCAACCTGCGGGCCAAATGGGAGATATTTCCCCCAGCCGCCTGCAACTGCCGATTCAATTCCTCGGCATCATTCAAGTCAACCGCTACCGGCTCCGGCAAATCCACCGGCTCCATCTCCAAATCAACAAAAAAATCATCCGGCAAATGCTCCGGCCGCACCGGTTGTTCCTCGGCCATGGCCAGCGCTACCTGCATCACGCTGCTGACCTGGCGTAAATTCCCCGGCCACGGGTGGCGCCCGAACAACTCCAATACCTCTCGGCTCAGCCCGGCCCACTGCGATGGCTCGCGGTGTTGTTCCCACAGGCGTTTGAACAAGGCCTCTTTATCACTGCGTTCTCTTAATGGCGGCAGTTCCAGGGTCAAACCGCCAATCCGGTAATACAAATCCTCACGGAAACGCCCCAATTGAACCTGTTCGCGCAATGAGCGGTTAGTTGCCGAAATAATCCGTATATCCACCGGGAACAACTCGCTGCTGCCCACCGGTTGCACACAGCGCTCCTGCAACACTCGCAGCAGTCGAGCCTGGGTCGGCAACGGCATATCGCCGATTTCATCGAGGAACAGGGTGCCTTTGTCGGCCTTGCGGATCAGCCCGATGCTGCCTTTCTGGTTGGCACCGGTGAACGCACCTTTCTCGTAGCCAAACAGCTCAGATTCCACCAGTTCGGCGGGGATGGCGGCACAGTTGACGGCAATGAACGGTTTTTTACTCCGAGAGCTAGCCTGATGCAGGGCTTTGACGAAGACTTCCTTGCCGACCCCGGTTTCGCCGTGGATCAGCAATGGAATGTCTTTTTCCAGCAAACGCTCGGCCTGGCGCACGGCTTTTTCCACGCGGCTGTCACCGAAATGCAGGGTGTTGAGGCTAATCGCAGCTGGCGTCTCCACCGTAGGTTGCGCAAACAGCCGCGCCTGAATCACTGTCTGTTTCGGCCGCTTCAAAAGACATTGAAAGCGGTTGCGTCCTGAGGCTTGCAGGGCGAAGGGCAGGCCGTCCGGCTGGTTCAACAACTCCAGCAGCGAGACCTTGAACAGGCTTTCGACGCTGACCCGCGACAGACTGATGCCCAGCAGGTTGTCGGCCCGACGGTTGGCCGACAGCACCTGGCCGGTTTCGTCAAAGATCAGCAACCCGGCCCATTGGCTGTCGAGGTTATTCAGCCCGGTGTTGAAGGTCAGCTGGAAATGCTGGCCGTGGAACAGGTTGAGGATCAGCCGGTTTTCCACGGTCTGACTCATCATCTTGACCATGCCGAGGGTGTGGGACGGCGGCAGGTAGCTGTCGCTGGACACATCCAGCACCGCGATGACCTTGCGTTCGGCATCGAAAATCGGTGCGGCGGAGCCGGTCATGAAACGGTTGGCCTTGAGGAAATGTTCATCGTGCTCGATGTGCACCGCCTGCTCGCAGGCCAGCGCGGTGCCGATCGCATTGGTGCCGCTGCAGCGTTCCATCCAACTGGCGCCGGCGCTGAAACCGCGGGTCAGGCTCGGCTCGATAAAACGCTGGGTGCCCCAGGACGTCAGCACCTGGCCCTGATTGTCAGCGAGCATGATCAGGCAGTTGGAGTTGCTGAGGATGTTCTCGTAATACGGCAGGACTTCCTGGTGAGTGGTTTGCACCAGTGAGTGCTGGCTCTCCAGCAATTGCGCAATGCCCTCGGCCGGCAACTGATCGAACGCCGGTGCGCTCTGATGATTGAGGCCGAACGCGCGGCAACGGGACCAGGAGTCCTGAATGATGGCGTCATGGGAGAGCGGCAGGGCGGGTGCGGCCATGGCAGTCGATCTCTGAGCAAGCTTTTATTGTTGTTATAGGTAGTTCCCTGTGGGAGCGAGCCTGCTCGCGATAGCGATTGGTCAGTCGACTTCAATGCTGACTGATCCACCGCTATCGCGAGCAGGCTCGCTCCCACAGGTTCTGCGACTTTACGCATCTGCAGGCAAGACAAAGCATCCGTAGAGTGTTGTTCACTATTGTTCATTGTCAACCGCTGGATTGTTCAATTGTTCAGTCGCGGTTGTTCATTTCTGTTCAGCAACGAACCCGGTTTTTCTTCCATTTTCAGGATTCCCAAGCCGGATCAACGGCTTGCAGTTTCTGGCACGAATGTCGCTCTGTTGCTCAGGTCGCTTGACTCCAATAATAAAAAGGCCGAGCCATGTCGTTAACCCTGGAGCACGTCAGCCGCACCGTCGAGGGCCAGACCTGGATCGATGATGCGTGCCTTAGTTTCGAAGCGGGATCCTTCAACGTTTTGCTGGGGCGCACGCTGTCCGGCAAAACCAGTCTCATGCGCCTGATGGCCGGTCTGGACAAGCCCGACAGCGGGCGCATCCTGATGAACGGCGTCGACGTTACCCAGCGCCCGGTGCGATTGCGCAACGTGTCGATGGTTTATCAGCAGTTCATCAACTACCCAACCATGACGGTGTTCGAGAACATCGCCTCGCCCTTGCGCCAGGGCGGCATTTCCAATGAGCTGATCCAGAGCAAGGTGCTGGAAACCGCGAAGATGTTGCGCATCGAGAAATTCCTCCAGCGCCATCCGCTTGAACTCTCCGGCGGTCAGCAACAGCGCACGGCAATGGCCCGGGCGCTGGTCAAGGATGCCGAGCTGATCCTGTTCGATGAGCCGCTGGTCAACCTCGACTACAAACTGCGCGAAGAATTGCGTCAGGAAATGCGCGAGCTGTTCAAGGCTCACCACACCATCGCCATCTACGCCACCACCGAACCCAACGAAGCCCTGGCGCTGGGCGGCACCACCACCATTCTTCATGAAGGCCGGGTGATTCAAAGCGGCAAGTCTTCCGAGGTGTATCACCAGCCGCAAACCGTGCTGGCGGCGGAGCTGTTCTCCGAGCCGCCGATCAACCTGATGCCGGGGCGTATCGCCGGCAACGAAGTCAGCTTCGCCAATTTCGTGCACTTCCCGCTCAACGTCGATCTGCGGCCAGTAGGCGAGGGCGAGTTCCGCTTTGGCGTACGGCCGAGCCATATTTCGCTGGTGCCAAGCAACGACGATGACCTGGAACTGGCGGTGACCGTCGAGGTGGCCGAGATCAGCGGGTCGGAAACCTTCCTGCACGTGCGCAACGAGCATTTCCTGCTGGTGCTGCACTTGCCCGGCGTCCACGAATACGACGTCGATGCGCCGATTCGGATCTATATCCCGACCCATAAACTGTTTGTCTTCGATACGCAGGGGCGGCTGGTCCAGGCGCCCGGTCGCCGTATCGCGAGGGTTGCCTGATGGCCGAAATTCGCTTGCAGCACCTTGCCCACAGTTACAGCCGCACGCCGACCGGCCCCGAGGATTACGCGATTCGCGAGATGGACCACGTCTGGGAGCAGGGCGGTGCCTATGCCTTGCTCGGGCCTTCGGGCTGCGGTAAATCGACCTTGCTCAACATCATTTCCGGATTGCTCAGTCCGTCCCAGGGCCAGGTGCTGTTCGACAGCAAAGTGGTCAACGACCTGACACCCGAGAAGCGCAACATCGCCCAGGTTTTCCAGTTTCCGGTGGTCTACGACACCATGACGGTGTTCGATAACCTGGCCTTCCCGCTGCGTAATCAGGGCATGGCCGAGGCGAAAATTCACAGCAAGGTGCAGGAAATCGCTGAAGTCCTGGACCTCCAGGCGTTGCTGGGCAAGAAGGCGCGCAACCTCACCGCCGATGAAAAACAGAAAGTCTCCATGGGCCGTGGGCTGGTGCGCGATGACGTGTCGGCGATCCTGTTCGATGAACCGCTGACCGTGATCGACCCGCACCTGAAGTGGAAGCTGCGGCGCAAGCTCAAGCAGATCCACGAGCAGTTCAACATCACCATGGTCTACGTCACCCACGATCAACTCGAGGCCTCGACCTTCGCTGACAAGATCGCCGTGATGTACGGCGGGCAGATTGTGCAATTCGGTACGCCGCGAGAACTGTTCGAGCGGCCGAGCCACACCTTTGTCGGCTATTTCATCGGCAGTCCGGGGATGAACCTGATCGAGGTTCAGCCGCAGCCGGGGGGGGCCGGTTTCGCCTCGACTCATTTGCCGCTGTCCGATGCTCAGCAGAAACGCATCGCCGAGTCCGAGTGGAAAACCCTGAAGGTCGGCATCCGTCCGGAGTTCGTGCACGTGTGGGATGAGCCGTTTGATGAGGCGATGCAGGCACAGGTCGTACACGTCGAAGACCTTGGCACCTACAAGATCATGACCCTGAACCTCGACGGCGCCCCTTTGAAAGTGCGCCTGGCCGAAGACAAGCCAGTGCCTGAGGGAATTGCCTACATCAGCTTCCCGGCTCAATGGTTGATGGTGTATGCCGACGAATACCTCCTGGAGACGTAGCCATGAACAAGGTGCAGAACAACAAGGCCTGGTGGCTGGTGTTGCCGGTGTTTTTGCTGGTGGCGTTCAGTGCGGTGATCCCGATGATGACCGTGGTCAACTACTCGGTGCAGGACATTTTCGACCAGTCCAGCCGCTACTTCGTCGGCGCCGACTGGTACAGGCAAGTGCTGCTCGATCCGCGCTTGCACGACTCATTACTGCGTCAGTTCATCTATTCCGGCTGTGTGCTGCTGATCGAAATCCCGCTGGGCATCGCCATCGCCCTGACCATGCCGACCAAGGGCCGCTGGTCGTCGCTGGTGCTGATCATCCTGGCGATTCCGTTGCTGATTCCGTGGAACGTGGTGGGGACGATCTGGCAGATCTTCGGTCGGGCGGACATTGGCCTGCTCGGCGCCAGCCTCAAGGCCATGGGCATCAACTACAACTATGCGGCGAACACCATGGACGCCTGGGTCACGGTGCTGGTGATGGACGTCTGGCACTGGACGTCGTTGGTGGCGCTGTTGTGTTTCTCCGGTTTGCGGGCGATTCCGGACGTGTATTACCAGGCGGCACGGATTGATCGGGCATCGGCCTGGGCGGTGTTCCGACACATCCAGCTGCCCAAGCTCAAGAGCGTATTGCTGATCGCGGTGATGCTGCGGTTCATGGACAGTTTCATGATCTACACCGAGCCGTTTGTGCTGACCGGTGGCGGTCCGGGGAATGCCACGACCTTCCTGAGCCAGACCCTGACGCAAATGGCGATCGGGCAGTTCGACCTCGGCCCGGCGGCGGCTTTCTCGCTGGTGTACTTCCTGATCATCCTGTTGGTGTCCTGGCTGTTCTACACGGCCATGACTCACTCTGACGCCAACCGCTGAGGTCTGCCATGAGTAAAAGAAAGCTCATTCCGTTGCTGATTTACATCCTGTTCCTGCTGGTACCGATCTACTGGTTGCTGAACATGTCCTTCAAGAGCAACACCGAAATCCTCAGCGGCCTGACGTTGTTTCCGCAGGATTTCACCTTCGCCAACTACAAGGTGATTTTCACCGATCCGGCCTGGTACACCGGTTACCTCAACTCGCTGTACTACGTGAGCCTGAACACGGTGATTTCCCTGAGCGTGGCCTTGCCGGCCGCGTATGCGTTCTCGCGCTATCGGTTCCTCGGTGACAAGCACCTGTTTTTCTGGCTCCTGACCAATCGCATGGCGCCGCCAGCGGTGTTTTTGCTGCCGTTCTTCCAGCTGTATTCCTCGATTGGTTTGTTCGACACCCACATCGCGGTCGCGTTGGCGCACTGCCTGTTCAACGTGCCGTTGGCGGTGTGGATTCTTGAGGGGTTCATGTCCGGCGTGCCGAAGGAAATCGACGAAACCGCCTACATTGACGGCTACAGTTTTCCCAAGTTCTTCGTGAAGATTTTCGTTCCGCTGATTGGCTCCGGGATCGGTGTGACGGCGTTTTTCTGCTTCATGTTTTCCTGGGTCGAGCTGCTGCTGGCGCGGACGCTGACCTCGGTCAACGCCAAACCGATTGCGGCGGTGATGACGCGCACGGTCTCGGCGTCCGGCATCGACTGGGGCGTGCTGGCGGCGGCGGGGGTGTTGACTATCCTGCCAGGCATGCTGGTGATCTGGTTTGTTCGCAACCACGTGGCCAAGGGCTTTGCCCTGGGCCGGGTCTGAGGAGCTGATGATGGAATGGATGAGTTGGACCGGTCCTACGGCGGCATTCTTCAGCGTCATTGCCTTGATCCTGGTGGGCATGACGACCTGGGAACTGCGGTCGCCGAGCATTCTTCGCCGTGGTTTGTTGCCGATTGCCACCACCCGTGGCGATCGGTTGTTTATCGGTCTTCTCGGCAGCGCCTACCTGCATTTGCTGGTAATCGGCGTCACCGACTGGAGCATCTGGGTGGCGTTCGCGTTGTCCCTGGTGTGGCTGTTGGCTGTGATGCGTTGGGGCTAGTCGAATCGCTCGGCAAAGTTGCTCCGAAACCCTATAAGGAGGTCTCTATGTTCGACAAAAACAATAAGCTGCGACATAGCGTTTCATTGGCAGCCATGCTGGCACTCAGCGGGTTGAGCGCTGCAGCCTGGGCCGATGCCTATGAAGACGCCGCCAAGAAATGGATTGGCAGCGAATTCAAACCGTCCACCCTCACCCCGGAACAGCAGCTCGAAGAGTTGAAGTGGTTCATCAAGGCGTCCGAGCCGTTTCGCGGGATGAGCATCAAGGTGGTTTCGGAAACCATCGCGACCCACGAATATGAATCCAAAACCCTGGCCAAAGCCTTTACCGAAATCACCGGGATCAAGCTGACCCACGACTTGTTGCAAGAAGGCGACGTGGTGGAAAAGCTGCAGACCCAGATGCAATCGGACAAGAACATCTATGACGGCTGGGTCAACGATTCGGACCTGATCGGCACGCACTTTCGCTACGGCAAAACCGAATCGATCACCGACCTGATGGCCAACGAAGGCAAGGCTTACACCTCGCCGACCCTGGACATCAAAGACTTCATCGGCATCTCGTTCACCACCGCGCCGGACGGCAAGATCTATCAGCTACCCGACCAGCAGTTTGCCAACCTTTACTGGTTTCGCGCCGACTGGTTCGAGCGGGCGGATCTGAAAGCAAAATTCAAGGAAAAATACGGTTACGAACTGGGCGTGCCGGTGAACTGGTCGGCCTATGAAGACATCGCCAAATTCTTCAGTGAAGACATCAAGGAAATCGACGGCAAGCGCGTCTACGGTCACATGGACTACGGCAAGAAAGACCCGTCCCTGGGCTGGCGCTTCACCGATGCCTGGTTCTCGATGGCCGGCGCTGGCGACAAAGGCATTCCCAACGGCTTGCCGGTGGACGAGTGGGGCATCCGCGTCGAGGACTGCCATCCGGTTGGTTCCAGCGTGACCCGCGGCGGCGACACCAACGGCCCGGCGGCGGTCTATGCCACCACTAAATACGTCGACTGGCTGAAGAAATACGCGCCACCGGAAGCGGCGGGCATGACCTTCTCCGAATCCGGTCCGGTGCCGTCCCAGGGCAACATCGCGCAGCAGATCTTCTGGTACACCGCGTTTACCGCCGACATGACCAAACCGGGCTTGCCGGTGATGAACGCCGACGGCACGCCGAAATGGCGGATGGCACCGTCGCCGAAAGGTCCGTATTGGGAAGAGGGCATGAAACTCGGTTATCAGGACGCCGGTTCCTGGACCTTCCTCAAGTCCACGCCTGAGAAACAAAAACTCGCGGCCTGGCTGTACGCGCAGTTCGTGACCTCGAAAACCGTATCCCTGAAGAAAACCATCGTCGGCCTGACACCAATCCGCGAGTCGGACATCAACTCGCAAGCCATGACCGACCTGGCGCCGAAACTCGGTGGTCTGGTCGAGTTCTATCGCAGCCCGGCCCGTGTGCAATGGACCCCGACCGGGACCAACGTGCCGGACTATCCGCGTTTGGCGCAACTGTGGTGGAGCCACATCGCCGAAGCGGCCAGCGGCGAGAAAACCCCGCAACAGGCGCTGGATGGTCTGGCCAAGGATCAGGACGCGATCTTGACCCGTCTGGAACGCTCGAAGGCGCAAGCCACCTGCGCACCGAAAATGAACCCCGAACGTGACGCGCAGTACTGGTTGGACCAACCGGGTGCACCGAAGCCGAAACTGGCGAACGAGAAGCCTAAAGGTGAAACCGTGAGCTATGCCGAACTGCTGAAATCGTGGGAGGCGGCGCGTAAGTAAGCGTCTGTAATGTGAAACGCAAACGGCACCGTGAGGTGCCGTTTTCTTTGGCGCCTGATCCATTGCAATCGCGAGCAGGCTCGCTCCTACAATGATCTGCGGTGTTCACAGCATTTGTGACCGGCACAACGCCTGTAGGAGTGAGCCTGCTCGCGATAGCAGTGTGTCAGGCAACAAAGGTGTTGACTGACCGGGCGCCTTCGCAGGCAAGCCCGCTCCCGCAGGTTTCAGTGATGTCTACAGATTCTGTGGCCACCCCCGATCACTGTGGGAGCCGGGCTTGCCCCCGAAGTGGCCGGCCCGGATATTGGAAGTCGGGAGGCGGACACCTCAGCGCGCCACCCGCTCAACCGCAGGAAATCCCAACCGAAACACCGTCATCGCCCCCGGCAAGCTCTTCACCTCGGCCACACCCTGATGCAGGCTCATGATCGACCGCACAATCGCCAACCCCAACCCGGTGCTGCCCTGTGAACGCGAGCGGCTGCTGTCGACCCGGTAGAACCGATCAAACAGGTGCGGCAGATGCTGCGCCTCAATCCCAGCGCCCGGGTTGCTGACCAGCAACGAAACCTGGGTCGCGCCGCGCTCAATCAGCAGCGTTACGGTTTTCCCGGGCGGGCAGTGGCGTAGTGCGTTGGACAGCAAATTCGAGATCGCCCGTTGAATCATCAACCGGTCACCCATCACCTGCGCACTGCCGACCACGTTCAGATGGACCTGCTTGTCCTGCGCCGACAGGGAAAACATCTCGGCGACTTTCCAGGCTTCTTCTTCCAGGGCAACCGACTCGAACGGCGCGAGCGCCGACGGGTGACTGACCTGTGCCAGAAACAGCATGTCCGAGACAATCCGCGCCACGCGCTCCAGCTCTTCAGTGCAGCAAACCAGGACATCCTTGTACTCATTCACGCTGCGTTCGCGGGACAACGTCACCTGCGCCTTGCCCATCAAATTGTTGATCGGCGTACGCAGCTCATGCGCCAAATCATCAGAGAACTGCGACAGCTGCTGCACACCGGCGTCGAGACGATGCAGCATGAAGTTGATGCCCTGCGCCAGTTCGCTCAGCTCCTGGGGCATGTTCACCACCGACAGCCGATGATCCAGATCCTGGGTCGAGACCATCGCCGCCACTTTGCGAAATTCACGCATCGGCGCCAGACCGCGCTGCACCGCGCCCCAGGCACTCAGTCCGATAAAGATCAGCAGCAACGGCAAGGCAATCAGGGTCGAGCGCAGGTAGGCGCTGAGCAAGGCCTCATCGTGGGCGTTGTCCATCGATAACAGCACCGGGACGCGGGTGCCGTCCTTGAGGCTGATCAGCCTGGACGCTGTGAGGAATTTCGCCCCCTTGGCGTCGGTGTTGGTGGTGTAGGCCAACTCGTCGCTGACGGCCCGCACCGCCTTCAATTCAATTCGCGGATCGGCCATGCCGGTGCCGGATTTGAGCAGTTGCGTGCGCAGGTTGTTGCGGTCGTAAATGGTTAGCGTGAGGTTGTCATGGCCCATGACCTGATCAAGCAGGATGTGCGGTTTCGCCCTGATTTCGCCGGGGTCGGTGTACAGCGACAGGCTGTGTTCAACCTGCTCCATCTTCTTTTCCAGACTGTCCCTGGATAACCCGTTCAGCTCATGGGTCAGGGCGAAATACGCCAGGATCGCCAGGAACACCACGAGCAGCGCGCCGAGAATACTGACCGTCAGCCCCAGCCGCATCGACAGGCTGGCCGGCTTCATTCCCGCGACTCCAGCACGTAGCCGACACCGCGCAGGGTGTGGATCAACTTGTTGTCGAACGGGTCATCGATCTTCGCCCGCAACCGCCTGATCGACACTTCGACCACGTTGGTGTCGCAGTCGAAGTTCATGTCCCACACCAGCGAAATGATCTGGGTGCGGGTCAGCACTTCGCCGGACTGGCGCATCAACAGATGCAGCAGGGCGAACTCCTTGGTGGTCAGGTCGATACGCTGTTCGCCACGAAACGCACGATGACGGCCAGGGTCGAGTTCCAGGTCGGCGACTTTCAGTACCTGCGGCACCGGGATGTTCTCGCTGCGACGCATCAGAGAGCGCACCCGTGCCAGCAATTCCGGAAACTCGAACGGCTTGAGCAGATAATCGTCGGCGCCCAGATCGAGGCCACGAATCTTGTCAGCCAGGCGACCGCGCGCGGTGAGCATCATCACCCGCGTGGAGTGAGTGCGACGCAGTTGTTCCAGCACGCCCCAGCCGTCCAGTTCCGGCAGATTCACATCCAGAATGATCAGGTCATAAACCTGTTGTTGCGCCAGATGCAATCCATCGGCGCCATTGGCGGCGTGGTCAACGATATAACCACTTTCCGTCAGTCCCTGATGTAAGTATTCGGCAGCTTTAAGCTCGTCCTCGACGACAAGGATTCGCATGATCAATCACCACTTTCATTGAATGGATATTTAATTAAGGTGGCCGGGAAAGTTGTTGTTTTTGTAAGGGCTTCCGGACGGGTTTGAATAACGACTCACTATTTTCCTACAGCACTTTCTCCGTTTGCAGGCGTGCAAGGTAAAGGCTGTAGTGACTACAGAGTCAACCGATTACTCGGTGTTGAGGCTTTAAAACCACAGTCTGCGACAGCCTGTCGCAGCAGGCGGGAACAAAAATCCATCTGCCTCATGAGAGCTGAATTGAGACAAGTACTGTTCGACGGATGACGGCACATCATTTGTTTCTATGTATTGCTAGTTAGGTATTTGCGCTTTCATGCTAGAGCAAAACAACTTGGCGCAACCGTGGATAACGGATTTGTAATGTTTCAGTCACCTTGTCGATAAGTTCAAAACCCTACCGTGGCGGCATCGAAGATTCTTGATTAAAGGAAGTATTCCATTGCCCGGTTTAAGAGAACTGACGGCGCGGTCACGCCTGAAAAAAACGGCGTGGGTGGTCATGGTCAGCGGCGGTTTGTTGCTGGCCGGCGCGCCTTTTGCCAATGCATCGACCCTGACCCTCGATCAGGCCCTGCAAACCGCATTCGCCGGCAACCCGGATCTGGCAGCGGCGCAATGGGAAATCGGCATCGCCGAGGGTGACCGCCAGCAGGCCGGTCTGATCCCCAACCCCGAAGTGTCGTGGGAAGCCGAGGACACCCGCCGCGATTCGCGCACCACCACAGTGATGCTCAGCCAGCCGATTGAACTGGGCGGCAAGCGCGGCGCGCGGATCGATGTCGCCAGCCGCGCCCAGGACGCCGCCGGGATCGAACTGCAGCGCAAGCGCAATGTCTTGCGCGCCGATGTGATTCAGGCGTTCACCAGCGCCCAGACTGCGCAGCAACGCGTGCAGTTGTCTCGCCAGTCGCTGCAACTGGCCGAGCACGGATTGCGCGTGGCGCTGGGGCGGATCGAGGCGGGCAAGTCGTCGCCAGTCGAAGGCACACGGGCGCAAGTGCAACGCTCCGAAGTGCGACTGGAACTGAGCCGCGCCGAACGGGATCAGGCCAACGCCTATCAGCAACTGGCGCAGGTCATGGGCGCACCGTTGCCGACTTCGACCACCGTGCAGACGGCCACGCAAAGCATGCCCGCCGTGCCGCCGCCGACCCGCTTGCTGGAGCGCCTGAACGAGACCGCCGAGCTGCAGCTGGCCACGTTGCAGATCGATCAGCGCGAGGCATCGTTGGGACTGGAGAAGGCGCAACGGATTCCCGACCTGACCGTGAGCATCGGCAGTCAGTACAGCGAACAGGAGCGCGAGCGGGTCAACGTGGTCGGGCTGTCGATGCCGATTCCGCTGTTCAACCGCAATCAGGGCAACGTGCTGGCGGCAGCGCGCCGTACCGATCAGGCGCGGGATCTGCGCAACGCCACCGAGCTGCGCTTGCGCACCGAAATCCAGACCACCCTTGAGCAATGGCAGACCGCCAACGGCGAAGTCCAGGCGTTCAACCAGACCATCCTGCCCGCCGCACAACGTGCAGTGGACAGCGCCACGCGCGGCTTCGAAATGGGCAAGTTCGGTTTCCTCGACGTGCTCGACGCCCAGCGCACCCTGATCAGCGCCCGCACCCAATACATCCAGGCCGTTGCCGAGGCGACGGACGCGCGGGTGCGCATCGAACGCATTTTCGGCGACCTCGGCGCACTCGCCGTCAGCCCTTGAATTTCACCTTTCAGATCACTGCGCGATGGCATGGCGCAGAGGAGTTTCCATGGATAAAAAACTGATCGTTGTCGCGGTGGCAACGTTGGCGCTGGGCATTGGTATTGGCTCGATGTGGGCGGGCAACGGGTCCATCGAGGCCCACGCCGATGAAGCGGCGGAGCATGCGGACCACGACGAAAAAGGCGTTGCAGCCGAAGGTGAAGAGGGGCATCTGACGTTGAGTGCCGAGCAGATCGCGGCGGCGGGCATTCAACTGACCGAAGCGCGGGCGCAAAGCATCAGCCTCGGTTTGTCGTTCCCCGGCGAAGTGCGCCTGGACGAAGACCGCACCGCCCACGTCGTACCGCGGGTGCCAGGGGTAGTCGAGTCGGTGTCGGTCAATCTCGGGCAGTGGGTGAAGAAGGGCCAGCTGCTGGCGGTGATCGCCAGTCAGCAGATCTCCGATCAGCGTAGCGAACAGGCTGCGGCGCAACGGCGCTTGGCCTTGGCGCGCACCACCTACGAGCGCGAGAAGCAGTTGTGGCAGGACAAGATTTCCGCCGAGCAGGATTTGCTGCAGGCGCGCCAGGCGCTGGAAGAAGCCGAAATCGCCCTGAACAACGCCCGGCAAAAGATCAGCGTACTCAGTGGCAGCGTGGTTGCCACCGGCGGCAATCGTTATGAACTGCGCGCGCCGTTCGACGGGGTGGTAGTGGAAAAGCATCTGACGTCAGGGGAGGTGGTCGACGAAACCACGGCGGCGTTCACGCTCTCGGACCTGTCGCGAGTGTGGGTGACCTTCGGCGTTTCGTCCAAGGATCTGAACAAGGTGCAGGTGGGCAAAGCGGTCACTGTCAGCGCCCCGGAACTCAATGCGCAAGTCGCCGGCACGGTGGCTTACGTCGGCAGTTTACTCGGCGAACAGACCCGTACCGCCACCGTTCGCGTCACCTTGGAAAACCCTCAAGGTTCGTGGCGTCCCGGATTGTTTGTCACCGCACTGGTCGCTACCGACAGCCGTCAGGCCAACGTGGCGGTGCCGGAAGCTGCGATCCAGACCGTCGAGGACAAACCCACGGTGTTCGTGCGCACCGACGACGGCTTCGAGGCGCGGGCCGTGGAGCTGGGCAGTCGTGCAGCGGGGCAGGTGGAAGTTACGCAGGGGCTGGAGGCCGGTGCGCAAGTCGCTGCGGCCGGCAGCTTCGTTCTCAAATCGGAACTGGGCAAGGCCTCGGCCGAGCACTCTCATTGAAGACTCCCCCTAAAGACGCCCATCGATTCGCCCCCTCGACGAGAAGGTTCTCATGTTCGAACGCCTGATCCAGTTTGCCATCGAGCAGCGCATCATCGTGCTGCTCGCCGTTCTGCTCATGGCCGGCCTCGGGATCGCCAGTTATCAAAAACTGCCGATCGACGCCGTGCCCGACATCACCAACGTCCAGGTGCAAATCAACACCGGCGCCGCCGGGTTCTCGCCACTGGAAACCGAGCAGCGCATCACCTTCCCGATTGAAACCGCCATGGCCGGTCTGCCGGCGCTGGAGCAGACCCGTTCGCTGTCGCGTTCGGGGCTGTCGCAGGTTACGGTGATTTTCAAGGACGGCACCGACCTGTTCTTCGCCCGGCAATTGGTCAACGAGCGGTTACAGATCGCCAAGGAGCAATTGCCCGAGGGCTCCAACGCGGTGATGGGGCCGATTTCCACTGGCCTCGGCGAGATATTCCTGTGGACCGTGGAAGCCAGGGAAGGTGCGCTCAAGGACGATGCAAGTGCCTACACGCCGACGGATTTGCGGGTGATTCAGGACTGGATCATCAAGCCGCAACTGCGCAACGTCCCTGGTGTGGCCGAGATCAACACCATCGGTGGCTTTGCCAAGGAATACCAGATCGCCCCCGATCCGAAACGGCTGGCAGCCTACAAGTTGACCCTCACCGACCTGATCACGGCGCTTGAGCGCAACAACGCCAACGTCGGCGCCGGGTACATCGAGCGCAGTGGCGAGCAGTTGCTGATTCGGGCGCCGGGACAAGTGGCGAGCATCGAGGACATCGCCAATATCGTCATGGCCAACGTCGATGGCACGCCGATCCGGGTGAAGAACGTCGCCACCGTGGACATCGGCCGCGAACTGCGCAGCGGTGCGGCCACGGAAAACGGCCGTGAAGTGGTGCTCGGCACCGTGTTCATGCTGATCGGCGAAAACAGCCGAACCGTGTCCCAGGCCGTCGCCAGCAAGCTGGAGCAGATCAACCGTTCGCTGCCCAAAGGCGTGATCGCGGTGCCGGTGTACGACCGCACGCACCTGGTGGACAAGGCCATTGCCACGGTGAAAAAGAACCTGATCGAAGGCGCGATTCTGGTGATCGCGATTCTGTTCCTGTTTCTCGGCAACATCCGCGCGGCATTGATTACCGCGATGGTGATTCCGTTGTCGATGCTATTCACCTTCACCGGTATGTACAGCAACAGGGTCAGCGCCAACCTGATGAGCCTGGGCGCCCTCGACTTCGGCATCATCGTCGACGGCGCGGTGGTGATCGTCGAAAACACCCTGCGACGGCTGGCCCATGCGCAGCAGCATCACGGGCGTTTGCTGACCCGCTCCGAGCGTTTCCGTGAAGTGTTTGCGGCGGCCAAAGAGGCTCGGCGACCGCTGATTTTCGGCCAGTTGATCATCATGGTCGTGTACCTGCCGATCTTTGCCCTGAGCGGCGTCGAAGGGAAAATGTTCCACCCGATGGCGTTCACCGTGGTCATCGCCTTGCTCGGCGCCATGCTGCTGTCGGTGACCTTTGTGCCGGCCGCGATTGCGCTGTTCGTCACCGGCAAGGTCAAGGAAGAAGAGGGCATGGTGATGCGCGGTGCGCGCCGGGTGTATGCGCCGGCGCTGGCGTGGGTGATGAACCATCGCGCCGTGGCGGTGGGCGCGGCGTTGGGCGTGATTGTGCTCAGCGGCGTGCTGACCAGCCGCATGGGCAGCGAGTTCGTGCCGAGCCTCAGCGAGGGCGATTTTGCCCTGCAAGCCTTGCGCGTGCCGGGCACCAGCCTCACGCAATCGGTGGACATGCAGCAGCGTCTGGAAACCCTGATCCTGGGCAAAGTACCGGAAGTCGAGCGGGTGTTCGCCCGCACAGGCACTGCGGAAATCGCCTCCGACCCGATGCCGCCGAACATCTCCGACAGCTACGTGATGCTCAAGCCAAAAGAGCAATGGCCGGACCCGGACAAGTCTCGCGAAACCCTGATGGCGGAACTGCAACAGGCCGCCGCGACGTTGCCGGGCAGTAACTACGAACTGTCGCAGCCGATTCAGTTGCGCTTCAACGAACTGATCTCCGGCGTGCGCAGCGACGTCGCGGTCAAGGTATTCGGCGATGACATGGACGTGCTCAACGCCACCGCGGCGAAGATTGCCGCCGCCATGCAGAAGGTCAATGGCGCCTCTGAAGTCAAAGTCGAACAAACCACCGGCCTTCCGGTGCTGACCATCAACATCGACCGCGACAAGGCGGCGCGTTACGGGCTCAACGTCGGCGATGTGCAGGACACCATTGCCGTCGCGGTGGGTGGGCGTCAGGCCGGCACGTTGTATGAAGGCGACCGACGTTTCGACATGGTGGTGCGGTTGTCCGATGCCATGCGCAAGGACATCGAAGGTCTGTCAGCGCTGTTGATTCCGGTGCCGGCACCGCTCAATGGCGCGGCTGATCAGATTGGTTTTATTGCCTTGAAAGAAGTCGCCAGCCTTGATCTGGTGCTGGGGCCGAATCAGGTCAGCCGCGAAAATGGCAAGCGCCTGGTGATCGTCAGCGCCAACGTGCGCGGGCGCGATATCGGTTCGTTCGTCGAAGAGGCGGGCGAGGTGATCGAGCGAGATGTGCAGGTGCCTGCGGGTTACTGGACCCATTGGGGCGGGCAGTTCGAGCAACTGCAATCGGCGGCCAAGCGCCTGCAGATCGTGGTGCCGGTGGCGTTGCTGCTGGTGTTCGGGTTGTTGTTCATGATGTTCAACAACCTCAAGGATGGCTTGCTGGTGTTCACCGGGATTCCGTTTGCGTTGACCGGCGGGGTCATGGCGCTGTGGTTGCGGGACATTCCGCTGTCAATCTCGGCAGGCGTGGGCTTCATCGCGCTGTCGGGGGTAGCGGTGCTCAACGGGCTGGTGATGATTGCGTTCATCCGCAACCTGCGGGAGGAGGGGCGTTCGCTGTCTGATGCGATCAACGTAGGCGCGCTGACACGTCTGCGCCCGGTGTTGATGACGGCGCTGGTGGCGTCACTGGGCTTTATTCCGATGGCGCTGGCGACCGGTACTGGCGCGGAAGTGCAGCGACCATTGGCGACGGTGGTGATTGGCGGGATCCTGTCCTCGACCCTCCTGACGCTGCTGATCTTGCCGGCGCTGTATCAGCTCGCCCATCGCCGAGAAGAAGACACAGCTCCAACAGAGTAGGTGATCTACCTGTGGGAGCTAGCCTGCTAGCGATAGCAAATCTGTCAGTCGACACTGATGTTGATTGATCCATCGCTTTCGCGAGCAGGCTCGCTCCCACAGTTTTTTTGGCACATGACGGATATGTAATTTGTGCGCCACCGTTACGAAAGGTTCGGATTGTTACCTTGATCCCGTCAGCTACTAAACGAGGAATCAAACATGAAATTCGCACAAATCAGTGCCTTTGCAGCAGCGTTGGCGATGTCTTCTCTGGCCTTGGCCGAAGGCGGCGGCGATCGGACCTTCGAAAAAATGATGACCGCCAATGACCGCTCCGTAGAACTGTTCGTCGCCAAGGAACAAGCTCGCGACCCCGTCGTCGTCAATGAAAAGAAAGACGACAACACCAAAGACTTGTAAGCGCATCGCACTTGAACAAGCCCGACATCGAGTCTCGATGCCGGGCTTTTTTATGGGCCAGGATTGGAAGGAAATGGATATGAAAGTGCTTAAGTCAATGACGTTCGCCAGCGTGCTGGCGATGTCCCTGAATGTGTTCGCCGAGGGTGGTGGTGACCGGACGTTCGAGCGGGCGCTGAGTGCCAATACCAAAGCCATGCAGCAGTACGCGGCCAACCAGGGCAAACCGGCGCCGGTGGTCAAGGACTACGAATACGGAATGAAGCTGGACGTGGTGAAAGTGGTGAGCGTTGTGCGCCCGCCAGCTGCCTGCGCCGTAGTCCCCACCGCCATGACCTACGAAGACTCCAAGGGCCAACTCAACACCATCAAATACACCGTGGCGGGGGATTGCCGCAATCGCGGCGGCTGACACCGCCTTGATGGCCAGGACCGGATTCTCCGAAGGCGCTGCCGAATCTTCGGCAGCTCCTTCGGGTTTTATTCAGGCGCACATAAAAAAGGCGCCCCGAAGGACGCCAAAGATTCACCTCTTACCAAAGGAGCAAGGAGCTTCTAAAGGTGAATGTGTATCAACCGCTCAATCAGAGAATCGCCAACGGGTACTCGACAATCACCCGCACTTCATCCAGATCCGATTCAAACGCCGTGGCGCGAGTCGTGGCCTGGCGCAAACGCAGCGACAGGTCTTTCATCGAACCGCTCTGCACCACGTATTTGACTTCGACATCGCGCTCCCAGCGCTTCTGGTCGGTCAGTGGATTGCCGTCAGCATCGCGGCGCATGTACACGGCGTTGGCGTTGGAGTAATCGGCGTCGGTGCCTCGGGCGTAACGAGTCATGAACGATAGCCCCGGCACACCGTAAGTGGTCATGTCGAGGTCGTAGCGCACCATCCACGAACGTTCCTTGGGCGAGTTGAAGTCGCTGTACTGGATGGAGTTGTCGAGGAAGATCGAGTCGGATTGACGCAGGTAATCGAAGTCGTCATTGCCGTTGTTGCGCTGGTGCGAAAGCGCAACGGAGTGCGCGCCGAGTTTCACGCCGACCCGGCCGCTCCAGATGTTGTTATCGAACTTGCCGAGCAATTGTTTGCCTTCGTCGACAGCCTTGTAATAGTTCAGGCCGCCAAACAGCGACAGGTCATCCGATAGCGGATAGGTCCAGGCAGTGCCGGCGTAGTACTGATTCCAGGCATCCTTGAGGCGGCTGGAGTACAGGCTGAAACTGAGGTTCTTGTTCAGTACATAGTCGCCGCCGCCGTAAGCGATCCACGGCGAATTGACCGGGCCGGCATAAAACGTGGCGAAGTTCTCGCGCATGTCGCTGGACACGGGTTGGCTCATCGCATGCAACCGACCGCCCTGAATCGACAGGCCTTCGATGCTGGTGTTGGTCGCCGTCACGCCGCGAAAGCTTTCCGGCAGCAAGCGCGAGTCACCGGCCGCCACCACCGGGTTGGCCGGGAACACGTCACCGACCTTGACCACCGTATCGAAGGCTCGCACTTTGGCGGCGCCACCCATCTTCGTGTACTCATTGCGCGCCTCGCCATCATTGTTGACTGGCAGCACATCAAACGAACTACGGCCACCGTTGCGCCCGTCACCGGTGTCGAGCCTCAAACCGATCATCGCAAACGCATCGACACCGACGCCGACGGTGCCTTGGGTAAACCCGGATTCGAACTTGCTGATCACCGCTTGGGCCCAGGCTTCGGAATAACCATTGCCGGTGGGGCTGGACTGGCCGTTGCGGTGATCACGGTTGAAGTAGAAGTTACGGTTGAGCACCGTCAGGCTGCTGCCCTCGATAAACCCTTCGGCTTTATCATCCGCCATCACCATGGACGGTCCGGAGCCGACCACCACCGCTAAAGCGGCCATCGACATTTTTGTATTGTTAACCATCAATCACTCCTTGGGTTCGGCAGAACGGGAACGTGCTTCGGCGTGGGTTTTTATTGTTCGGCGGAGAAGGCCCGCCGGCATGGTCGCCGGGTGACATCGTTGCAAGCTGCGGATAACGCCAAGGTGATGCGGGAATTACAATTTCGTTATGTGGGTGGAGTAAAAGCCCTAAGCATTCAGGTCAGGGTTGCGAGCTGATCGATCTCTGCGGAAGCAGTGATCAGCATCAGCTTTTGGTAGTTGAACCTTGCAATCAGTTAAGGAACAACACAATCCGAAGGCCCCGTTTTTTATTGCGTTGCCTAGGGACCAGCAGCCTCAAATCAAAATGGCCAACGATGTGTACTTGGCTACCATTGGATCCGCAGTAAGAAGTTTCATCGGTTCTGTCATTGCAGTGGCCACGATGAGGCGGTCGAACGGATCACGATGGTGAGGTTCCAGATCTTTCACCGCAATGGCGTGTTCGGATGAAACAGGTAGTTCAATAAATCCGCTTTGGATGCAGTATTGGCGGATTTCCTCCAGATCAACGCTTAGCTTTCCTAGACCGACCTTGATAGCCATTTCCCAGAAGGTCGCGGCGCTGACATAAACTTCAGTGGCGTTATTAATGAGTTGTCGGGCTTTGCCAGATAATTTCTGATCGTCGGCGAGTGTCCAGAGCAGTACATGGGTATCGAGCAACACCCTCATGGTTGCTGCCCTTCAAATGCATCCAGCAGGTCGTCTGGCAAAGCGGCGTCGAAGCCGTCGGTAAGGATGAGTTTGCCTTTCATCGCTCCAATTCGCTGTCCGCGCGGTCTTTCCACTGGAACCAGGCGGGCAAGGGGACGGCCGTGTTTGGCGATCGTGATGACTTGTCCGGCGGCTGCGTCATCGACGAGTTTGGATAAATTGTTTTTTGCTTCTGCTAACGGAACAATGATCATGATTCGCCCCTCCCTATATTCTGGACAAATATAGCCAGAATTTTGTGGAGCTGCAAAATTGCGCAAGAGCTCAGCACAGACGAATGGCAAAAGGGTCGGTTTGATGTCGTAGCGCTCAGGTGAAGCTTCGTTCCGACGTCCAGTGGCCAAAGCGTCAGATCCGTCTACCAGTTCATAAAAGATGTCGCGTTTCATTGCTCGTCCTCGCTTCGGTTTGTCTGTCCGGCAGGCACTCAAGATAGAGGCACTACCCCAATTCTGGCTGTAGGACGAACCTGACGATTCCGCGAGAGCTTTCTGGGATTAGAGAAGGAGGGCAGGGCAGCAGTAACAAATCCCACAAACGCAAAAACGGCACCCGAAGGTGCCGTTTCTGTTTTCTACCAAGTGTCGCTTAAGCGATCAACCCGCCAGCCCCGCCTGCTGAACCAGCACCAGCAACGGTTGCGGATACAGACCGAGGAAGAACGCCAGTGCGGCGATCGCCAGCAGCATCACGCCGCCTGCACGTTGTTCCCAATGCAGTTGTGCATCGTGGCGACGCAGGTTCGGCTCGATCAGGTACAGGGTGACCATCACGCGCAGGTAGTAGAAGACGCCGATGGCGCTGCCCAGAACCAGGGAACCGACCAGCCACCATTGGTGCGACTCGACACCGGTAGCGATGATGTAGAACTTGCCGATGAAGCCCGCGGTCAGCGGGATACCGGCCAGGGACAGCATCATCACGGTCAGTACGGCGGTCAGGTACGGACGGCGCCAGAACAGGCCGCGGTATTCGTACAGCGCATCCGCGTCACGGCCGTTGTACGGCGAGGACATCAGGGTGATCACGCCGAACGCGCCGAGGCTGGTGATCACGTAGGTGACCAGGTACACGCCGATGGCTTCCACGGCCAGACCCTTGCTCGCCACCAGGGCGATCAGCAGGTAACCGAAGTGAGCGATGGACGAGTAACCCAGCAGACGCTTGAGGTTGCTCTGGGTCAGTGCCAGCAGGTTACCGAACAGGATCGACGCGATGGCGATGATGGTCAGCACGTCGCTCAGGACACCGCTGCTTGCAGCCGGCGAGATCTGGAACAGACGCACCATTACCGCAAACACAGCCACTTTCGAAGCGGTGGCCAGGAACGCGGCCACCGGTGCCGGAGCACCTTCGTAAACGTCCGGGGTCCAGAGGTGGAACGGTACCAGCGACAGCTTGAACGCCAGACCGATCAGCATCATGCCCAGGCCCAGTTGCGCCAGCGAGCTTGGCAGGCCGGTGGCTGCGAGGGCCTGGCCGATGCCGACGAAGCTCAGGCTGCCGGAGTCGGCGTAGAGCAGAGCCATACCGAACAACAGGAACGCGGAACCGGCGGCCGACAGCACCATGTACTTGATACCGGCTTCCAGCGAACGCTTGTTGAAGAAGGCATACGCCACCAGACCGTAGACCGGTACCGAGAGCAGTTCCAGACCGATGAACAACCCGGCCAGGTGCTGCGCGCTGACCAGAACCAGGCCACCGGCGGCGGCCATCAGGATCAGCAGGTAAAGTTCTTCACGGTTGCCCGGGTAACCCGAACCGCCATCGCCGAGGTAGGCGTGGGCGAGGGTCACACAAGCGAGGGTGGCGACCAGGATCAGCGCCATGTACAGACAAGCGAAGGTGTCGATCTGCAGCAATGGCGTCACGGCCAGGGGCGCGACTTTCAGGGCTGGCAGGATCGACAGCAATGCCAGGTTCAGGCCCGCCACGGAAATCAGGAAGGTCTGCGAGTGGTTGCGGCGCCAGGCGATCGCCAGCATCACCACGATGATCGTGGCGCTGGTGATCAACAACGGCGCAAGCGCGATAAAGTGTTGAGTCGTGAATTCCATAGCGCTCTTACCGGGCCGAAGCGAGTTGAGTGAAGGCGGTACCGAGCCATTGCTGCACGCCATGCATCGTCGCAGCAGAGGTATCGAGGAACGGTTGCGGGTACACGCCGATGTAAATCAGCAGCGCCGCAAGCCCAACCACCATGATCAGTTCGCGACCATCCATGCCATGCAGCACCGCGTCCGACTTGGACGGGCCGAAGTAGGCACGGTGGATCATGATCAGCGAGTAGACCGAACCGAACACCAGGCCGGACGTCGCGATGATCGTGATCCATGGGGCGGCCGGGAACGTGCCGATCAGGATCAGGAACTCACCCACAAAGTTACCGGTACCCGGCAAGCCCAGCGACGCGGCTGCGAAGAACAGGCTGATGGCCGGCAGGTAAGCGATCTTTGACCACAGGCCGCCCATCTCACGCATGTCACGGGTGTGAGTGCGCTCGTACAGTTGACCACTGAGGATAAAGAGTGCCGCCGCCGATAGACCGTGCGCCAGCATCTGCATCACTGCGCCCTGCAGCGCCAGTTGGCTGCCGGAGTAGATGCCGATCAACACGAAGCCCATGTGGGAAACGGAGGAGTAGGCGATCAGGCGCTTGATGTCGGTTTGGGCGAAGGCCAGGAACGCACCGTAGAAGATCCCGATCAGACCCAGGGTCATGGCGATCGGCGCAAACTCGGCCGAGGCATTCGGGAACAGCGGCAGGGCGAAACGCAGCAGACCGTAAGCAGCAGTTTTCAGCAAGATACCGGCCAGGTCGACCGAACCCGCTGTTGGCGCCTGGGCGTGAGCGTCAGGCAACCATGAGTGGAACGGCACCACTGGCAGCTTCACCGCGAAGGCGATGAAGAAGCCGAGCATCAGAATGTACTCGGTGGTCAGCGACATCTTGGTTTTCAACAGGTCGGCGTAGTTGAAGGTAATCACGCCGGTGTCGTCGAAGTTGACCAGTACCAGACCCAGGATCGCCACCAACATGATCAGGCCGGAAGCCTGGGTGAAGATGAAGAACTTGGTCGCCGCGTAGATCCGGGTTTTCTTGCCGTCCGAAGAACTGTGACCCCAGAGCGCGATGAGGAAGTACATCGGCACCAGCATCATTTCCCAGAAGAAGAAGAACATGAACAGGTCGAGGGCGAGGAACACGCCGACGACACCGCCCAGGATCCACATCAGGTTCAAGTGGAAGAAACCAACGTGACGCTGGATCTCTTTCCACGAGCAAAGTACCGAGAGGATACCCAGCAGGCCGGTCAGCAGGATCATCAACAGCGACAGGCCGTCGAGGGCCAGGTGCACGCTGATGCCGAAGCGCTCGATCCAGATGTGCTTGAACTCGAGCACCCAGGTCGGATCGGCGCCAGGCGCCGGAGCAAATGAATAATCACCGTGGGCCCACAGCCAGAGGCCGAGTGCGAGTTCCAGGGTCATGGTCAACAGCGCAATCCAGCGGGGGAGGGTAGCGCCGAAGCGCTCACCCATCCAGCACAGCAGGCCGCCGATGAAGGGGATCAGGATTAGCCAAGGCAGAATCATGACGGGCTCAATTCCTTTCGCAAGTTCGCAAGGTTCATATTCAGACCGCTACCAGCACGATGGCGCCGATGACCAGCACGGAGCCGGCTGCCATCGATGCCGCGTACCAACGCAGTTGACCGGTTTCGGTACGACTCAGGGCGGTGTGACCGCCTTTGGCCATACGCGGGATCAGACCGATGGTCTGGTCGAGCGGGTCTCTGCGCAGTGCGTGGCTGAGCGCAAGGTATGGCTTGACGAACAGTTTGTCGTAGATCCAGTCGAAGCCCCAGGCAGCGAACCACCAGGCCGAAAGGAAGCGGCCGATGCCGCTGTTGGCGATAGCAGTGACGAAACGACGCTTGCCGAGGAACAGCAAGGCGGCCAGCAGGATACCGGCCAGGGCGATAGCACCCGAGGCGATTTCCAGGCTGTGCTTGGCATCGCCGCCGGCATGGCCGACGCTTTGCGGCAGCACACCGTGCAGCGGCGGAACGATCATCGCGCCAATGGCGGTCGACAATACGATCAGCACCGACAGCGGCAGCCAGTGAGCGATGCCGTGACCGGCGTGCGCTTCGGTCTTCAATTCACCGTGGAACGCGATGAAGATCAGGCGGAAGGTGTACAGCGAGGTCATGAACGCGCCGACCAGACCTGCGTAGAGCAGACCGTTGTTGCCGCTGGCGAACGCTTCCCAGAGGATTTCGTCCTTGGAGTAGAAGCCCGCGGTCACCAGTGGCAACGCCGCCAGAGCCGCGCCGCCGACGATGAAGCTGGCGTAGGCCAGTGGCAGTTTCTTCCACAGGCCGCCCATCTTGAAGATGTTCTGCTCGTGGTGGCAGGCAACGATCACCGCACCGGACGCAAGGAACAGCAGTGCCTTGAAGAAGGCGTGGGTCATCAGGTGGAAGATCGCGCCATCCCAGGCACCAACGCCCAATGCCAGGAACATGTAGCCGATCTGGCTCATGGTCGAGTAGGCGAGGATACGTTTGATGTCGGTCTGGACCAGTGCGGCAAAACCGGCGAGTACCAGGGTCACACCGCCGACAACGCCAACCAGGTGCAGGATCTCCGGCGCCAGGGTGAACAGGCCGTGAGTACGGGCGATCAGGTAGACACCGGCGGTCACCATGGTTGCGGCGTGGATCAGTGCCGAAACCGGAGTAGGACCGGCCATCGCGTCCGCCAGCCAGGTTTGCAGCGGCAGTTGCGCCGATTTACCGACAGCGCCGCCCAGCAGCATCAGGGTCGCCATGACCATCCAGAAGTCGCCGGCCTGGAATTTCTGCGGTGCCAGCACCAGCAGTTCCTGGATGTTCAGCGTGCCCAGTTGCGCGAACAGGATGAACAGGCCGATGGCCATGAACACGTCGCCGATCCGGGTCACGATGAAGGCTTTGAGTGCCGCGTTACCGTTGTTGCGGTTGCTGTAGTAGAAACCGATCAACAGATACGAGCACAGGCCCACACCTTCCCAGCCGAAGTACAGGAACAACAGGTTATCGCCCAGGACCAGGAACAGCATGCTGGCGATAAACAGGTTGGTGTAGGCGAAGAAGCGCGAGTAACCGGCTTCACCGCGCATGTACCAGGACGCGAACAGGTGGATCAGGAAGCCGACGCCGACCACCACACCAAGCATGGTCAGGGACAGACCATCCAGGTACAGCGCGAAGTTAGGCGTAAAGCCTTCCACCGCCATCCACTGCCACAACACCATGGTGTAGTGACCGCCTTCAGGTGGCGCGACGTTGAATTGCCAGATCACATAAGCCGTGACGATGGCCGACAAGCCGATGGAACCGACGCCGATCAGCGCCGACAGGTTTTCCGAAAAACGGCCGCGTGAGAACGCCAGCAGCAGGAAACCTATGAGAGGGAATACGAAAGTCAGATAGAGAAGATTCATCCGCGCATCTCGCTGGCAGCGTCGATATCGAGAGTGTGGAAGCGGCGATACAGCTGCAACAGAATCGCCAGGCCAATACTGGCCTCGGCGGCTGCCAGGCTGATCACCAGGATGAACATGATCTGTCCATCCGGCTGCGCCCAGCGGCTACCGGCAACGATGAAGGCCAGTGCGGAGGCATTCATCATGACCTCCAGGCTCATCAGCACGAAAAGAATGTTGCGCCGGACCATCAGGCCGACCAGACCGAGGCAGAACAGGATGCCGGCGACCGCCAGACCATGCTCCATAGGGATAGCAGGCATCGTCATTGCTCCTTGGCTTCGTTGCGGCCCAAGTGGAACGCCGTGACGGCTGCGGCGAGCAGCAGCATCGAGGCGAGTTCGACCACCAGCAGATAAGGACCGAACAGGCTGATGCCCACGGCCTTGGCGTCTACGGTGGTGTGGCCGATGGCCTGGCCGCTGGCGTCGCTGAACAGCACGTACAGCAGTTCAACCAGCAGCAGGGTGCCGAGCGCGACCGGGCCGAGCCAGATGCCGGGCTTGAGCCAGACGCGCTCTTGCTGAACCGAGGCCGGGCCCAGGTTCAGCATCATCACCACGAACACGAACAGCACCATGATGGCGCCAGCGTAGGCGATCACTTCGAGCACACCGGCAAACGGTGCGCCGAGGGCGAAAAACGTCATCGCCACGGCAATCAGCGAAATGATCAGGTAGAGCAGGGCGTGCACGGGGTTGGTGTTGGTGATCACGCGAAGCGTGGACACAACAGCGATACCCGATGCGAAATAGAAAGCGAATTCCATCTTTCTTCCTTAAGGCAGCAAGCTCTTCACGTTGATCGGCTGGGCTTCATTTTGCGCGGAGCCTTTTGGCTTACCGGCAATCGCCATACCTGCAACACGATAGAAGTTGTAATCAGGGTTTTTGCCGGGGCCGGAGATCAGCAGATCTTCTTTCTCGTACACCAGGTCCTGACGTTTGAACTCGGCCATCTCGAAATCCGGTGTCAGCTGGATCGCGGTGGTCGGGCAGGCTTCCTCGCAGAGGCCGCAGAAAATGCAGCGCGAGAAGTTGATACGGAAAAACTCCGGGTACCAGCGACCGTCATCGGTTTCAGCTTTCTGCAGCGAGATGCAGCCAACCGGGCACGCCACGGCGCACAGGTTGCAGGCTACACAACGCTCTTCGCCGTCGGGGTCGCGGGTCAGCACGATGCGGCCACGGAAGCGCGGCGGCAGGTACACCGCCTCTTCCGGGTATTGCAGCGTGTCGCGCTTGCGGAAGGCGTGGCCGAAGATCATCACCAGGCTGCGAAGCTGGGTAAAGAAGCCATGCACGATGTCAAATATGTACTTCATGATTCTCTATCCTCACTGAGCCGCGACAGCGGGCGTGTTGAGCAACACGATCGCAGCGGTCACCAGCATGTTGACGAGGGTCAGCGGCAGGCAGAACTTCCAGCTGAAATCCATCACTTGGTCATACCGTGGGCGCGGAATGGAAGCGCGCAGCAGGATGAAGAACATGATGAAGAACGCGGTTTTCAGTGCGAACCAGATGAACGGGATCTGCGGCAGAATGCCGAACGGACCGTGCCAGCCACCGAAGAACAGGGTCACCAGCAGCGCCGAAATCAGCACGATGCCGATGTACTCACCGACGAAGAACATGCCCCATTTCATGCCGGCGTATTCAATGTGGTAACCGTCGGCCAGTTCCTGTTCCGCTTCCGGCTGGTCGAACGGGTGACGGTGAGTCACGGCGACGCCGGCAATGAAGAAGGTCAGGAAACCGAAGATCTGCGGAATGATGAACCACATGTTCTGCGCCTGGTATTCAACGATGTCGCGCATGTTGAACGAGCCGACCTGGATCACGATGCCCATCAGCGACAGGCCCATGAACACTTCGTACGACACGGTTTGTGCCGAGGCCCGCAAGCTGCCCAACAGGGCGAACTTGTTGTTGCTCGACCAGCCGGCGAACAGCACCGCGTAGACCGACAGACCAGCCATGGCGAAGAAGAACAGGATGCCGATGTTGATGTCCGCCACACCCCAGGTCGGGGTGATCGGGATGATCGCGAAGGCAATCAGCAAGGCGCTCATGGCCACGACCGGCGCCAAGGTGAAGATCACCTTGTCGGCGAACGGCGGGGTCCAGTCTTCCTTGAAGAACATCTTGATCATGTCGGCCGCGATCTGGAACGCGCCGAACGGGCCGACGCGGTTCGGACCGTAACGGTCCTGCCAGAGGGCGAGCAAACGACGCTCGACCCAGCTCAACAGCGCGCCGCACACCACGACGGCGAGCAGAATCACGATGGCCTTGAGGACCGCGATGATCACGTCAATCACTTCAGGCGTGAACCAGGTCATTGAGCTGCCTCCTGCAGACCGTCAACGGATTTGCCAAAGATCGCTGGCGGAATGCCGGCGATACCGGCCGGCAATGCGACCAGACCGGCACCCAGCTCTTCGTTGATGCGCAGCGGCAGACGCAGGGTCTGGCCAGCCACGTTCAAGCTCAGCAGGGCACCGTCATTGACACCCAAGCGGTCGGCTTCGGATTTGGCCAGCGACACGTAAGCGGCCGGGATGCGTTCCTGAACCGGTGCGGCTTTGGAAGAGTTCTCTTCGCTGCCGAACAGGTGGAAGAACGGCACAACCTGCCAGGTGCCCGGAGCCGGGTTGAACGCGCGAGGAACACTGGCGAACCAGTTCAGCGAGTCACCGGTGCTTTCGATCAGGCGAGTGCCCGGGTCGCCAGCGCGGATATGACCACCGACTTCGTCCTGGAACTTGTTCCAGGCTTGCGGCGAGTTCCAGCCCGGAGACCAGGCGAATGGCACTTGCTGACGCGGTTCGACCGAGCCCGAGTAACCTTCCATGGAGAACGAGAACGCGGTGTCGTTATCCTGGGAAGTACGCGGTTCGTGCACGCTGATGTCGGCGCGCATGGCGGTACGACCGGAGTAACGCAGCGGTTCGCGAGCCAGTTTCAGGCCTTTGATGCGGAACGCGGCGGACGGTGCAGCGCTGACGATGCCGGCCAGTTGTGGAGTGCTTGCGGCACAGGCAGCGGTGACGTGGTCCAGTTGGGTCCAGTCGATCGGCTGGTTCAACAGGGTAGCGCGCAGGGCATGCAGCCAGCGCCAGCCTTCGTGAACCATGATGCTTGCGTCGAGGTAAGTCGGGTCGAAGACCTGGAAGAAGCGCTGGGCGCGGCCTTCCTGGCTGACCAGCGTACCGTCGCCTTCAGCGAAGCTGGCCGCTGGCAGAACCAGGTGCGCGCGATCGCTGGTGGCGGTCTTCTGATGGTCCGCCACGATCAAAACTTTTGCGGCGTTCAGGGCAGCATCGACACGGGTTTTGTCGGTACGGGTGTACAGATCGTTTTCCAGCACAACGATGGCGTCGGCCTTGCCGTCGATCACCGCTTGCAGCGCGGCATCGACCGAGTCGCCACCGAGCATGGCCAGGCCGAGGCTGTTGGCCTCTGGCACGATCAGGCTGATGGAACCGTTCTTCTCGCGCAGCTTCAGGGCCTTGGCGATGTTTGCCGCGGCTTCGATCAGCGCCTTGGAACCCAACGAGGTACCGGCAATGATCAGTGGACGCTTGGCGGCGAGCAGGGCGTCGGCAATGCGCTTGGCCAGCTCAAGGGCTTCAGCGTCCAGACCTTCAACGGCAGGCGCGCTGGCGTCGAGGGCGTGAGCCACGGCGAAACCGATGCGGGCCAGGTCGTCTGGCGCAGCGTGAACGCATTCTTCAGCGATGTCGTCGAGCTTGGTTTCAGCCAGGCTGGCGATGAACAGCGGGTTCAGCGCGTTCTGACCGATGTTCTTCACGGCGGCGTCGAGCCAAGGCTGAACGCGCATGGCGTCGGCCATGTCTTCGGCTTTGCCTTTGACCGATTGACGCAGGGACAGGGCCATGCGCGCAGCGGTCTGGGTCAGGTCTTCGCCGAGGACGAAGATCGCGTCGTGGTCTTCGATGTCGCGCATGTTCGGGATCGGCAGCGGGCTGTCTTTGAGCACCTGCATGACCAGACGAATGCGTTCCAGCTCAGCGGCTTCGATACCGGAGTAAAAGTGTTCGGCACCGACCAGTTCGCGCAACGCGTAGTTGCTTTCGAGGCTGGCACGCGGCGAACCGATACCGACGATGTTGCGACCGCGCAACAGATCGGCGGCTTTATCCAGCGCTTCGTCGAGGGTCAGCTTGGCGCCGTTGGCCAGCTTTGGTTGACGCGGGCGGTCTTCGCGGTTGACGTAGCCGTAGCCGAAACGGCCACGGTCGCACAGGAAGTACTGGTTTACCGAACCGTTGAAACGGTTTTCGATACGACGCAGTTCACCGTAGCGCTCGCCCGGGGAGATGTTGCAACCGCTGGAGCAGCCATGGCAGATGCTCGGCGAGAACTGCATGTCCCACTTGCGGTTGTAGCGCTCGGAGTGAGTCTTGTCGGTGAATACACCGGTCGGGCAGACCTCGGTGAGGTTGCCGGAGAACTCGCTTTCCAGGGTGCCGTCTTCAACGCGACCGAAGTACACGTTGTCGTGGGCGCCGAATACGCCGAGGTCGGTGCCGCCGGCGTAGTCCTTATAGAAGCGCACGCAGCGGTAGCAAGCGATGCAGCGGTTCATTTCGTGACCGATGAACGGGCCGAGATCCTGGTTCTGGTGAGTACGCTTGGTGAAGCGATAACGGCGCTCGTTGTGGCCGGTCATTACCGTCATGTCTTGCAGATGGCAGTGACCACCTTCCTCACAGACCGGACAGTCGTGAGGGTGGTTGGTCATCAGCCATTCAACGACGCTGGCGCGAAACACTTTCGCTTCTTCGTCGTCGATGGAGATCCAGCTGCCGTCGGTGGCGGGGGTCATGCACGACATGACGATCCGACCACGTTTGTCGTTTTCGTCGGTGTACTGCTTGACCGCGCACTGGCGGCAAGCGCCAATGCTGCCAAGGGCTGGGTGCCAGCAGAAATAAGGGATATCGAGGCCTAGCGACAGACATGCCTGTAACAGGTTGTCTGCCCCATCGACTTCGAGCTCTTTGCCGTCTACGTGGATAGTGGCCATGGTTCAAAGTTCTTCGTTGGCCCGGTGTCAGCGGGCGTGGCTAATGGAATCTTGTTATTCGCGTGAATCAACACAGCCGTTCAAGGCGTCATCACACGACAAAGCGAAGGGCACGGACCCTTCGCTTTTTTAAGCGTTTACGCGCCGACTACGATCGGCCTTGCCAGAGGCGGGACGACGGCGCTGGTAGGCGCGATGCCGGCTTCGAACTCATGGCGGAAGTATTTGATTGCGCTGCCCAACGGCTCCACGGCGCCCGGTGCGTGAGCACAGAAGGTCTTGCCTGGGCCGAGGAAACCGACCAGACCCAGCAGGGTCTCGATATCGCCGGCTTGCCCTTCACCGTTCTCGATCGCGCGCAGCAGCTTGACGCTCCACGGCAAACCGTCACGGCACGGGGTGCAGAAACCGCAGGATTCGCGGGAGAAGAACTCTTCCATGTTGCGCAGCAGGGAAACCATGTTGACGCTGTCGTCCACCGCCATGGCCAGGCCGGTACCCATACGGGTGCCCACTTTGGCGATGCCGCCGGCGTACATTTGTGCGTCCAGGTGTTCCGGCAACAGGAAACCGGTACCGGCGCCGCCTGGCTGCCAGCACTTGAGCTTGTAACCGTCGCGCATGCCGCCGGCGTAGTCTTCGAACAACTCGCGACCGGTGACGCCGAACGGCAATTCCCACAGGCCCGGGTTCTTGACCTTGCCGGAGAAGCCCATGAGCTTGGTGCCCATGTCTTCGCTGCCTTCGCGGGCCAACGATTTGTACCAGTCCACGCCGTCGGCAATGATCGCCGGCACGTTGCACAGGGTTTCAACGTTGTTCACGCAAGTCGGCTTGCCCCACACGCCAACGGCGGCAGGGAAGGGCGGCTTGGAGCGCGGGTTGGCGCGGCGGCCTTCGAGGGAGTTGATCAGCGCGGTTTCTTCACCGCAGATGTAACGCCCGGCGCCGGTGTGGACGAACAGCTCGAAATCGAAGCCGCTGCCCAGGATGTTCTTACCCAGCAGGCCCGCTGCCTTGGCTTCTTCGACGGCACGGTTCAGGTGCTTGGCGGCGGTGGTGTATTCGCCACGCAGGAAGATGTAGCCACGGTAGGTTTTCAGCGCGCGAGCACTGATCAGCATGCCTTCGATCAGCAGATGGGGCAGTTGCTCCATCAGCATGCGGTCTTTCCAGGTGTTCGGTTCCATCTCGTCCGCGTTGCACAGCAGGTAGCGGATGTTGATGGATTCGTCTTTGGGCATCAGGCCCCACTTCACGCCTGTGGGGAAGCCTGCACCGCCGCGACCTTTAAGACCGGAGTCTTTCACGGTCTGGACGATGTCGTCCTGAGCCATGTCGGCGAAGGCCTTGCGCGCAGCCGCGTAACCGTTCTTGGCCTGGTACTCGTCGAGCCAAACGGCTTCGCCGTCGTCACGCAGACGCCAGGTGAGCGGGTGAGTCTCGGCCGACCGCTTGATGCGGTTGGCTGGACCGAAGGAAGTCAGGGTCATACGTAGCCCTCGAGCAATTTGGCAACGCCGGCAGGCTGCACATCACCGAATGTGTCGTCGTCGATCATCAACGCCGGCGCCTTGTCGCAGTTGCCGAGGCAGCAGACCGGCAGCAGGGTGAAACGACCGTCGGCGGTGGTCTGACCCAGGCCGATGCCCAGATTGCTCTGGATTTCGCTGACTACCGATTCATGGCCACCGATGTAGCAGACCATGCTGTCGCAGACGCGAATGATGTGACGGCCGACCGGCTGACGGAAGATCTGGCTATAGAACGTCGCCACGCCTTCAACGTCGCTGGCCGGGATGCCGAGGATCTCGCCGATGGCGTAGAGCGCGCCATCAGGCACCCAGCCACGTTCCTTCTGGACGATCTTCAAGGCTTCGATCGACGCCGCGCGCGGGTCTTCGTAGTGATGCAGCTCGTGCTCGATGGCCGAGCGCTCGGTTTCGCTCAGGGCGAAACGGTCTGTCTGGATAAGCGTGCTGTTCATGCTTAGCGGTCCACGTCGGCCATAACGAAATCGATACTACCCAGGTACGCGATCAAGTCCGCGACCATGCTGCCTTTGATCACCGAAGGGATCTGCTGCAAGTGCGGGAAGCTTGGGGTGCGAATCCGGGTGCGGTAGCTCATGGTGCCGCCATCGCTCGTCAGGTAATAACTGTTGATGCCCTTGGTCGCTTCAATCATCTGGAAGGATTCGTTGGCCGGCATGACCGGGCCCCACGAAACTTGCAGGAAGTGCGTGATCAGGGTCTCGATGTGCTGCAGGGTGCGCTCTTTCGGCGGCGGCGTGGTCAGCGGGTGATCCGCCTTGTACGGGCCTTCCGGCATGTTGCGCATGCACTGCTCGATGATCTTCAGGCTCTGGCGCATTTCTTCGACACGCACGATGCAACGGTCGTAGGCATCGCCATTGGCCGCCAGCGGCACTTCGAATTCGAAGTTCTCGTAACCGGAGTACGGGCGAGCTTTACGCAGGTCGAAATCGCAACCGGTCGAACGCAGGCCGGAACCGGTGACGCCCCATTCCAGGGCTTCTTTGGTGTTGTAGGCGGCGACGCCGATGGTCCGGCCACGCAGGATGCTGTTGTCCAGTGCGGCTTTCTGGTACTCGTCCAGACGCTTTGGCATCCAGTCGATGAAGTCTTTCACCAGTTTTTCCCAGCCGCGCGGCAGGTCGTGAGCGACGCCACCGATGCGGTACCAGGCCGGGTGCAGACGGAAGCCGGTGATGGCTTCGATCACCGTGTAGGCCTTCTGACGGTCGGTAAACGTGAAGAACACCGGGGTCATGGCGCCGACGTCCTGGATGTAAGTCCCCAGGAACAGCAGGTGGCTGGTGATCCGGAAGAACTCGGCCATCATGATGCGGATGACGTCGACCTTCTCGGGCACCTTGATGCCGGCCAGCTTCTCGACCGAGAGCACGTACGGCAGGTTGTTCATCACGCCGCCGAGGTAGTCGATACGGTCGGTGTACGGAATGAAGCTGTGCCAGGACTGACGCTCGGCCATCTTCTCGGCACCACGGTGGTGGTAACCGACGTCCGGCACGCAGTCGACGATCTCTTCACCGTCCAGCTGCAGAATGATGCGGAACGCACCGTGCGCCGAAGGGTGGTTAGGACCGAGGTTGAGGAACATGTAGTCCTCGTTCGCACCGGAACGCTTCATGCCCCAGTCTTCAGGCTTGAAGCGCGCGGCTTCTTCCTCAAGCTGTTGCTTGGCCAGGGTCAGGCTGAACGGGTCGAACTCGGTGGCACGGGCCGGGAAGTCCTTGCGCAACGGGTGACCTTCCCAGGTCGGCGGCATCATGATGCGGGTCAGGTGCGGGTGACCGGCAAAGTTGATGCCGTACATGTCCCACACTTCACGCTCGTACCAGTTGGCGTTCGGCCAGATGCCGGTCACGGTCGGCACGCTGAGGTCGCTCTCGGACAAGGCGACCTTGATCATTACGTCACTATTACGCTCGATCGACATCAAGTGATAGAACACAGTGAAGTCGGCGCCGCTTGGCAGCCCTTGACGCTTGGTGCGCAGACGCTCGTCCACGCCGTGCAGGTCATAAAGCATGACGTACGGCTTGGGCAGGTTGCGCAGGAAGGTCAGGACTTCGACGAGTTTGGCGCGGGCAACCCAAAGCACCGGCATGCCGGTGCGAGTAGGCTGGGCGGTGAACGCCTCGGGGCCAAAACGGTTGTTCAGTTCGACGACCACATCCTGGTCGTCTGCCTTATAAGGCGGGATGTACAGAGCACTGCCTGTAGTCATGGTTATTTATCGCTTTCGGTCAACGTAAAGAATGAAGCCAGGTTCTCGTTCTATAAAAGAAGCAGGTCTGGATCAGACTTCGTCGGGGCTGCGCAGGTTGGTGACTGCGATTCGCTGTTCGCGGCGCTGTTCCTTTTGCGAAGGCATCTCGGCGCGGTACACGCCTTGATCGCCGACGACCCAGGAAAGCGGACGACGCTCCTGTCCAATCGACTCTTGCAAGAGCATCAAGCCTTGCAAAAAAGCTTCTGGGCGGGGCGGGCAGCCAGGCACGTAGACGTCCACGGGAAGGAACTTGTCCACCCCTTGAACGACGGAGTAGATGTCGTACATGCCACCGGAGTTGGCGCACGAACCCATGGAGATAACCCATTTAGGTTCGAGCATTTGCTCGTAGAGACGCTGGATGATCGGCGCCATCTTGATGAAGCAGGTACCGGCGATAACCATGAAATCCGCCTGGCGCGGCGATGCCCGGATAACCTCGGCGCCAAAGCGCGCGATGTCGTGGGGCGCCGTGAAGGCGGTGGTCATTTCCACGTAGCAGCACGAAAGACCGAAGTTGTACGGCCACAGGGAGTTCTTGCGCCCCCAGTTGATCGTGCCGTTAAGCACGTCTTCGAGCTTGCCCATGAAAATGTTTTTGTGGACTTGATCTTCTAACGGATCGGAAACGGTTTCCCGTTCGCCAATCGGATACTGCTCGTTAGGAGCATCGGGGTCGATCCTGGTGAGATTGTATTGCATTGCCAAAGCCTCATTGTTTCAGCTTCGCTTGCCGCTTAAGACGAGCTGCCGGAGCCCAGTCAAGGGCGCCCACTCGAAATAGGTAGACAAGACCTGCCAACAGAATTGCTATGAAAACGAGAGCTTCGACGAATCCGGTCCAGCCGCTTTCGCGGACGGACACAGACCAGGCAAAGAGAAAAAGGGCTTCGATATCGAAGATCACGAAGAGCATCGCGACCAGATAGAATTTTGCAGAGAGCCGCAGACGGGCGCCACCTGTAGGCAGCATGCCGGATTCGAACGGTTCGTTTTTGCTGCGGCCCCAGGCTTTTGACCCGAGGAGGCTGGAAACGCCGAGCATGAAGGCACAGAGGCCGACAACGCCCAGAAGGAAAATGGCAAAGCCCCAGTTGTGGGCCATGAGTCCTGTCGCTTCGGGCATGCTGGTAATCCTTAACAGAGAGCAAAGGTCTCTGAGCTTGAAAAGAAATAAAGCAGTGACGATATGTCGCAGCAATCAATCCCGCTGATTTTATGGCACAACACCGTGCAAGTAAAATTCAGATAGCGAAATTATTTACAGGAATAAGGACATAGCGTACCTCCAAAGCTCCGCAGCCCATGCGGTTCGGGCATTAGCCGGAATTTCATCAATATTGTTTTGTTGGGAATGTAACGAATATAGCGACAGCTAAATGATAATCAATACTGTTTGCGCCGGTTTTCAAACTGTCTAATGGGGTGAGGGTCGGGAAGTTGTCTTATATGCGCGTTACTACAAGTAGTGGCCGGGGTCGTTTTACCTTCTTTTCCTGATCGAGAAAATGCTCCGGATCAAGGTTTTCGCACCGTTTGCGGCTTCTCGCATTCCCTGTGGCAGCCGGCGGTGCGGCGATCAGCGTGCCCCGCGACTTTCCGGGTTCTTTATGTGCAGCTGTGTCCCCCATCGATTACCAGATCCGCACCGGTCATCCAAGATGACTCATCAGATGCCAGCAGGATGGCAGCGCCTGCCATATCTGCAGGCATTCCAGCACGCTGCATGGGAATCTCCTTTTTCCTGTTTTGCCAAATCTCTGGGGAGTCCCGCCACTGATTGGCGTTACCACTGGTCGCGGTCAGCCCCGGTGAAATCGTATTGACTCTGATGCCATAGGGTGCCAGTTCTACCGCGCAGCTTCGAGTAAGCATCGACAGTGCTGCTTTGCTTGCCTGATAAGCTGACATTCGACTGACCGCCTTGAAGGCACTGACCGATGAAATGTTAATGATGCTGCCGCCCTGTTTGCGAGCGATGCAGTCTTTTGCAAAGCGTTGAGTCATAAAAAATGGAAAGCGGAGGTTGACCGCAAGGGTGCGTTCGTACTCGTCTTCGCTCAGCTCAAGAAACGGAGTACGGGTTATGAATGCCGGATTGTTGACGAGTATATCCAAGGGACCAACGGCTGCTTGCGCTTCTTCAAAGAGTGCATCAATGCTGGTGCTTGCGGCATCCATAAGGGTGAAGCCGGCCCGCTGGCCAACTTGTTCAGCTAATGCAATTACTGCACGAGCCCCAGCCTCGTCAGTGCGGGCGGTAATGAAAACATCGGCGCCCTGGGCAATGTAGGTTTCGGCTATAGCTCTTCCAATGCCTGCCGATGCACCTGTTATAAGCGCTCGCTTGCCTCTTAGTCTTCCATTCATGATGAGTTAATACTCCGCAGAGAGTTTGCTGGTCGTGTGCATAACGTATGAATATGGCGTGATACTTGAATGTAGACGGTGCGTCGCTTTTTGCTAGCGTGAATTCTAATAGTAGTGCCTTCGTTTGTTGCCTCGTGTTGCGGTTCTGGGTTGGGGTTTTTATTCCAGGTTTGTGGGGCTCGGACGCGGTTATCTGTTGTGTTTTGAATATGAGCGGAAATTCTCAGAAAATTCCTACGGATCATTCATTTTTCAATGAGCGAACTTTCCTAAGCATTGGTGGAATTTGATTTTATGAGATTGATAGTACGCTGCCATTAGGTAAATTAGATGGCTAGATAGATGGCATTGAAATCAGTATTGGTCTGACTCTTAAGTCCATAGAGAGAGGTCATGTATGTCTGAGCAAATAAATAAGTTTATAAACACCGCCAGGTCGGTAGAGATCGGTAATCCCTCTTGGGCGCTTGCGCAAAATTCGGGGCTGACCGATTTGAGTATCAAGCATGCTCAGCAGGGACGTATGCAGGACCAGAATGGTCATTTATTCATGAATATGTGCTCGTGTTCATATTTGGGTCTTGAAGTCGATGAGCGTCTGGCTCGACGTGCCGCAGATTATGTGTTGAGTTGCGGTACTGTGAATTTGCCCACCTCACGTATCAGAATAAGGCTGAAAGAACTCGATGAACTTGAAGAAGCCTTATCGGCACATTTTGCTTGTCGAGCGTTCACCGCGACTTCCTGCAGCGCGGGCATTGTCGCGTCTTTACCCTTACTGGCAGCCGGGATGTTTACTGATGGCCAGCGCCCTGTTTTGATTTTTGATAAGCATGCCCACTTTGCTCTGAATCAGGTCAAGGCCATCTGTGGTGATGAAACGCAAGTTTTCACTTGCAATCATAATGATGTCGACTTTATTGAGGATATGTGTAAGCGCCATCCTTTGGTCGCGTATGTTGCTGACGGTGCTTACAGTATGGGGGGAAGTGCGCCTGTTGAGCGACTGTTGGCTTTGCAGGACAAATATGGGCTATTTCTCTACTTCGATGATTCTCATTCATTAAGTGCCTATGGCGAGAAGGGTGAGGGCTATATTCGTACTTTCATGCCTGAGCTTAATCCGCGAACCATACTGGTTTATTCATTGGCCAAGGCGTTTGGTGCCAATGGTGGCGGTATATATATGTCGGAAAAGGCCAATTACCACGAGGTTTTCCGCCGTTTTGGCGGGCCGATGTCCTATTCGCAATATGTAAACCCCGCCACTGTTGGCGCGGCCATGGCTTCCCTGGATATTCACAAGACCAGTGAACTGGCCGTTTTGCAGGAGAAACTCAATTCCAATATCCGCCTGTTCGACAGCTTGTTTGTGACGGAACACGCGGGATCGGGTTTGCCTATTCGGGTTATTCCCTTGGACAGTCCGGATATGGCGATCGGCGTTTCCGAGGGGGTATTCAAACGTGGGTATTACACCTCCGCAGTCTTCTTCCCGATTGTGGCCAGGAATAAATCCGGTTTGCGCGTGATGATGCGTGCAGACATGTCCCAAGGCGATGTTCTGGGATTCTGCTCCGCAGTTAAGGCGGAGATCGAAAGGGTTCGTCTGAGCTTGAAACCAGCCCAGTATTGAGAGGACATGATGATCAATCCCACACCAAGAAGCTTACTGTACTGCTCCGCTTTGTACCCCGGGCAATACGCTAAGAATAATCTGACTGATGTAATGGTGATTGACCTGGAGGATGGCGTTCCACTCCCTCAGAAGGTTCAAGCACGGTTGTGTGTCGAGCAGTTCTACCGTGGCCATGTCTCGCAGCGCACGGCGCTGCGAATTAACCCTCTGCGCGATAATCAGGGATTGCTTGATCTGCTGCTGGTGCAATCGCTTGATCAGCGACCCGAGTTCATCGTCATGGCGATGACCGAGGCGGCTGCTGAAATAGATATTGTACGGGCCAATTTGAGCCGCGACGGAGAGAGCCCAAAGATTCTGGTTACGGTTGAGACGCCAGCCTGTCTACGTGATATTCACACCATCGCGTCCAGTGCTGATGGACTGATCTTTGGCTCCGCCGACTATGCGGCCAGCCTGGGTGTCACTATCGGAGGTTGGGCCAATATGCTGCATGCTCGCGCGAGCATCGTCTCGGCTGGCAGTGCGGCGAGGATCCCTGTGTTCGACACCGCCTACTTCAAACTCGATGATGAGATGGGACTTCTGCAAGAGTGCCGTGACGTCCGGGAGTTGGGTTTCAGTGGCAAGACGGCCATTCATCCAAAGCAAATATCCACTATCAATGAAGTCTTCACTCCGTCCGTTGCTGAATATGAGCATGCATTGGCAATTGTGCAGGCTTCGGAAAACAGCGGCGAAAAAATTACGAAATTGAAGAACCTGATGGTGGGGCCTCCGTTTGTAAAACAAGCAAGAAAATTGATCCAGCGCGCTCAAGAGTTGGGTCGGTGAGGAGAAGGCAATGGAACCGATGATTCTGGCCCACGAGCGGATCGGTGAAAATCGATATCGCGAGTCCTATGGCCTGCATTACGAACAGTTTGTGGTGGGTGATATTTTCGAGCACCGGCCCGGCCGTACCGTAACGGAGTTGGATAATATCTGGCAGTCATTAATCAATATGAATAACCATCCTGCGCATATCGATCTTGCGTATGCACAGCAAACCGAATTCAAGAAGTTGTTGGTCAACAGTTCGGTGACACTGTCCATTGTCAGCGGAATGACAGTGGCAACCATGAGTGCGCGTGCGATCGCAAATCTGGGCTGGGACGAGATTCGATTGCCGAACCCGGTCTATGTTGGTGACACCTTGTACGCTGAGAGTGAGGTGGTTTCCAAGCGCGAATCCCGGTCGCGTCCAGGGCAAGGCATCGTCACCATCAAGGTCATTGGACGCAAGCAGGATGGAACACCGGTGATCACTTACTTGCGTACATTCCTAGTTCCCCGGAACGGTATGTCGCAGGACTACCCCGTCGGATAAGGCAGCGCCATTCCGAGATTCTGGTCGCAGACCTGGCTGGCGGTGACCAACCGCAGCTCCAGGAATGACAGGCCCTTTCGAACAGCATCAATGGAACAAGGAATTGCCATGCTGCTTCTGAACAGTGAAGACATTGAGCGGTGTATCAATTTTCCAAGGCTTGTCCAGGCACTGGAGGAGGCTCATAGAGGGTTTGCGTTGGCGTCCCCGGTGGTCCCACAACGTTTGATCATTACACATGAGCGACAAAGAGCTTTCTCACTGTTCATGCCGGCATTTATACCCCAGAGCCAGACACTGGGGATTAAGGTGTCGTCATTTCATCCAGGCAACGCAGAGCGGGGGTTATCGTCAGTCAATGGCGCGGTTTTGTTGATGGATATCGAAACCGGGCAGTTACTGGCGATACTCGACGGGGCGACCCTTACTGCCCTCCGTACCAGTGCCATGAGTGCCTTGGCGACGGACAAGCTTTGCCCGCATGAGCGACTTAATTTGGCCGTCATCGGTGCCGGTACCCAAGCTGCGGCGCATATAAGAGCGATGACCACCATCCGGGAGTTGGGGTGGATCAAGGTGTTTTCGCGTCGATTTAATCAAAGTGTCGCTTTGGCCGAACGTCTTTCCAATGAACTGTCGCTGCCGATCACTGCGGTGCGAAGTATGGATGAGGCGCTGGCCGATGCTGACATCGTCTGCACGACAACGTCCCATGATCGTGCGCAACCGCTGATTATGGCGCACCAACTGAAACCATCCGCCCATGTAAACGCCATTGGCGGCAGTTCGCTGCTGGCGTGTGAGATCGACCCTGCAATGTTGGCTGATGCTCAGGTTCATGTTGACCATCTGGGTTGCGCTCGATGTGAGTCGGGAGAAATTTCTCAGGCTTTAGCGTTATCGATAATCGGCGAAAAGGACATCCGTGAGATGAGTGCATTGGTTGCCGATCATTCTCCGCCGGCAATGCTGAAGCGTGGTCTGAGTTACTTCCGCAGCGTCGGGCATGCCAGTCAAGATATGGTGACTGCTACTTGTATCTATGCCTTGGCCAAGGAAAAGCACATCGGCATGAGCTGCAACTATCTAAGTACTTGAGGGTAGTTAAACCGGGACGTTTGAAACAGCAATCAATGTTGCCGACAGGGAAAGAGGAGCATTCATGAATATTCTGATGATCGATTCGTTGCGAGTGAATTATGTCGAGCCGGGGGAGTACTGCTGTGGGCCAGAGCAGCAGCCGTATGCAGTTGAGGTGACGTCCAATCCATCGGATGAGCAACTCGCCCGGGCCGACGGCATTATTGCCTTTCATTCGGTCGTCATCGATGAGCCGTTAGTTGCCAAAATGCATCGTTGCCGGGCGTTGGTGAAGGCGACCATCGGTCTTGATGATGTCGATGTCGAGGCCTTGAGCGCGAAGGGCATTCTGCTCTCCAATATTGGTTCGGTGGGGGTAGAGGAAGTCGCGGAGCACGCCATGGCGCTCATATTGTCCGCCCAGCGAAAGCTTCTCGATTACGCCGCGCATACCAGGCAAGGCGGTTGGAGTTGGAGAGCGCATTCCGGTGAAGTTAAAGCGTGCCGCGACACGGTTCTGGGGCTGATCGGCTATGGGGCAACGGGGCAGGCATTGGCGCGCAGGGCGGCTGCCATGGGTTATCAGATCTGCTATTACGATCCTTGCGTTGAGAAATGTGTTGAAGGCATTGCAGAGGGCGGGTCACTGGATTCTTTGCTCGCCAAGGCAGATGTCATATCGCTGCATCTGCCCCTCACCCCCGATACGCGACACCTGCTGAATGACCGGTGTTTTTCACGCATGAAGCGGGGTGCAACTCTGGTCAATACTGCGCGGGGCGCAATTGTCGATACCGACGCGTTGCAGCGGGCCTTGCAGTCCGGGCTTGTGTCCATGGCATTCCTGGACGTGCTGCAGGAAGAACCGGCCCCCCCACAGGCGTTAATCGATCATGAACGTGTATTGCTGACACCCCATGCCGCGTTTTACAGCGAGCGATCGCTGGGTCAGTTGAAGGCCCGTGCTTTGGGAGCGATGCTGAGTTTGCTGCGAGGGGAAAGGGTGGACACCGTCATCAATCCTGATTGCGCACGGATGGAGGCGAAGGGATATGCCTGAGTTGAAACTTGCAGGTCCTGAGGCTTCGAAGCCTGGATTGCCGGCCTGGTTCGACCTGGCGATCGGCAACAGTATTCTTCAATACGGTCAGCGGTTGGCGGCGCGGCAATTACTGGTCAATACCTTGGGTAATATTGCGATACGCAACCATTGCCCGTACTGGCGGCGAGAAGTGATCTACACCAAGCACCGAGGCGTGTCGCTGGAAGAGTCCGGTCTTGAGCATCTGGCGGTGCTGGATATGCAATCCAATGAGCTGCTGCATGGTCGTTTTCGCCCTAGTGCAGGACATCAAATGCACCGGGAAATCATGCGGTGTCGCTCTGACGTTAATGCCACCGTGCATCTTCATCCCAATGAAGTCATTTCTTTTTTTGCTGTCATGCAATGGCGTGAGATGGCGTATGTGTCCAATGACACCGCGCTGGTGATGGGCAAGCCACCGTGCATTCTTCGCGAAGGTGTGAACATCGAACTGGACGTCAGCGCCATCGGACGATGCGCGCATGACACCAACTGTATTGTCATGCCCGGTCATGGCATCACCAGTTTCGGTCGTGACCTGTCTGAGGCGTTTCATCGTGCTGTGGCATTCACTGCGGAAATCAGTCGGCTGATCACCAGCCAGTGTTTGTCGGCAGCCACTGGCAAGTCGGTCGTGTACGTGAGCGATGAACAGGTGCAGCACATGTACGAATCGGGTGAGCAGGTGATCTACGGGGGTATGCACAGATGAAGGTTCATGAGCATATCAAGCGTTCCGGGTCATGGAAGGTACCTGAACGCGACCTCTCGTCGGTGTTGCTGGATTTGAACGAAAATCAGTTTTTAAACGATTTTCTGCTGAGATTCATTGCCACCGAGTTACAGGTCCGGGATCTGTTTACCTACCCTAACTATCAGCCGCTGCTGGCCGAGCTGGCAAACTACTGCAAGGTTTCGACCGACAGCCTGCTGCTGACCAATGGTGCGGATCAAGCAATCGACTTGGTGGTGCGCTTGCTGTTTTCACCAGGGGATCGGGTGGTCATTCCGTCTCCGGTATTTTCCTTCTATTACCAGATGCTCAGTGTGAATGGTGTAGAACCGGTGATTGTGGGATTCGAGAAGCAAACACAGCATTTCATTCTCCCGACCAAAGCCATCCTCGAAGCCTTGCAGACGAGCCACGGGCTGATTCTGTGCAATCCCAATAATCCGTTGGGCGCGCGAATCGACGCTGAACAATTGAAGGTTCTGGTCGAGGCTTGTGTGAGACTGAACAAGCCAGTGATTGTTGATGAGAGCTACTTTGAATATTTGCAGCAGACCTGCCTGGACGCGTTCAGCTCAGTCAGGCAATTGTTCGTCATTCGCTCATTCTCCAAGTATTTCGGCCTTGCCGGATTGCGTTTGGGGTATGTCGTCACGCATCCGGAATCAATTCGCGAGTTGTTGAAGGTGCGAGGGCCTTGGGATATCAACCACGTAGCGGTGAAAGCTGCCCTGTTCTGTTTGAATAACCGTAAAGCACTAGAGCAAGCCCACCATGAACTGGCGCAGGTCAAAAACGAGATAATCGAGTTTTGCCGGGTTTACGGAATCGTCGTTTTCGATAGCGAAACGAACTTTCTACTATTGGAAGACCATAGCGACGGCCGTTTGGCCAAGGCGTTCGCACGGGCAAACATTCGCGTAAGCGACTGTTCCCAATATCCTCACAGTTTCGGGTTACTTGAAAACATTCTGCGTGTAGTCGTGCCGGCGTCTTCGGATCTGAAAACATTCCTGATGGCGGTAATGCAGGGAAGCGGCAATGAGGGCAGCAAGAGTGATGTGAAGGAAGCAGTTCAGTAGTGAAGCCATTGCTGATAATGAGCGGTTTGGGCACTGGGATGCGCAATATCGTGCTGCTCCGATTGCTGTTCGTCATGACGAATGCCTTGGGTCCCTTCGCCGCTTTGTTTTTCCAGCGTCATTACCGGCTCGATAGTGCCGGGGTGGCATTGGTGATTACGCTGATGTCGGCGTTTTTTCTCGTGGGTAACGTGTTGGGAGGAGCGTTGGTCGGACGCTATACGTTCAGGACACTGTTGGTCTGCTCTTCTGTATGTTCATTTGTATGCTTGTTGTGCGGGATTTTGTTCAGTGCGCCGGTCGCATCCATTGCCATGGTTTTGCTGTTCATGTTCTGCGCGGGGCTGGTCACACCTGTGTTCAGTATCTTGACGTCCTTGACGGCTAACGATAGTAACCGCGTCGCCTTTTTTGGCTATTTGCATCTGGCCAGCAATCTGGGAGCGGCTCTGTTGTTTGTCATTGGCGGATATTTACTGGCCCTCGATAGCGTCTACCTAATGTTTTTTGCGCTAGTCACCAGTGTGTTGTGCCTGTTCTCAAGTGCCTGTCTGTCTCTGCCGGAAAGCCACGGCAGCAAACCTGCAACAAGGGAAACTTCAATTGGCATGATGGCTGGCATACCGCATGTCGTGATTGCTGCGGGCGTCATGTTCTTTGCGTTGGCGGTGCTGGATGCACAGCGTGAGTACCATCTGCCGTTGTGGCTTGATGTGGTAACGGCAGGGAAGGCTGCCAGCCTGTTCGGTGCAGTAGGAATCGTCAATGCGCTGCTGGTGATACTGTTGACGCAGTCGCTGATTGCATTGACGTCGCGTTTCGAGCCGCTCACCAATTTGGCTTTTGCCGCGATTTTCTACAGTGTTGGGTTCGGCGCCTATGCCTTTTTCGAACATACGGTGCTGATTCTGTTTTTTGTTTTTTTCTGGACGCTAGGTGAGATTCTCAGCGTTACCTACGTCACCGCGCTCATCTCGCAAAAAGCTCCATTGCAAACGCAACCTACGCTCTTTTCTCTTGTTCCTGTCGTACTGGCGGGGGCGAGGATGGTGTCCGTGGGGCTGGGAGCCTTGCTGATCGCTGGCGTTGGTTTCCCGTTGAGTTGGAGCCTCTATGGGGTTCTGGGCATCGCATTTGGAGGCATCTGTTTTTTTGTCGGACACAGGGCAGTTGTATTACCCCGCACCACATCGCTCGACTAAGGCTGCATCCGAAACACCGATCGAGAACTAACAAAGGAATTGTGGGTTGATCGAGTCTTGTCGCTCAGCTCCAGCACAGGTGAGGAACACTCTATGCGAGCACAGTACGACGCGGCCTCTGTTGAAAGTACGGGTCAGGCCCAATGGCTTGAAAATGATGTATTCAGGGCGATTGAAGATACTTGCCGGCCTAAATTCTATGCCTGCTCGATGCTTCCCTATCCATCGGGAAAGTTGCACATGGGGCATGTACGCAACTATACGATCAACGACATGTTGGCTCGCCATATGCGCATGAAAGGATTCAATGTCCTGATGCCTATGGGATGGGATGCCTTTGGCTTGCCTGCAGAAAACGCAGCTATGAAATCGGGTGTTTCGCCAGCGCAGTGGACGCTATTGAATATCGCGGACATGAAATCGCAAATGCAGCCTTTGGGGCTTGCCTTCGATTGGTCCCGGGAGATTGCCACTTGCGACCCTGAATACTACAAGTGGAGTCAGTGGTTTTTCCTCAAATTGCTGGAAAAGGGCGTGGCCTACAAGAAAACCCAGGTAGTCAATTGGGACCCTGTCGATCAAACGGTGCTGGCCAATGAGCAAGTGATCGACGGTCGAGGTTGGCGTTCGGGGGCTCTCGTCGAAAGGCGGCAGATACCGGGTTACTACCTGCGTATAACCCAGTATGCCGAGGAATTGCTCTCGGCAATCGACACTCTGGATGGTTGGCCGGACAGGGTCCGCACCATGCAGCGCAACTGGATAGGGAAGGTCGCAGGAGTGCGTTTGGCATTTGCCCACCGAATTCAGGACGCTGCTGGACAAGTGATCGACGAAGGCAAACTCTGGGTATTTACCACCCGTATCGATACGCTCATGGGCGTCACCTTCTGTGCCATATCCCCTGAACATACACTGGCCAAGTATGCCCTGGAGCTCAACCCTGGGTTGGAGCCACAGGTGCAAACCTGCCGACAAACGGCGGATTCCGGCCCGTCCGGCAGTCAGAGCAAGTTTGGCGTCCACTGTGGCTTGCATGTGGAGCATCCGTTGACCGGTGAGCCTGTTGAGCTGTGGATAACCAATTATGTGCTCGGCGAGTATGGTGACGGAGCCCTGATGGGGGTGCCTGCGCACGATGAGCGCGACTTTGAATTTGCCAATCAATATGGCTTGGCCGTCCGCCCAGTCATTGCCTGGGACGATCACGTATTCGACCCGAAGTTCTGGTCCGACAACTGCACTCGTCGAGAGGGGCACCTCATCAACTCAGGTGTCTACGATGGCCTCTCTGTTGCAGAGGCGGCCCAAGCGATAACCGCTGCGCTGATTGATCGCCGAATGGGAGAGAAGACTACGACTTGGCGCCTGCGCGACTGGGGGATCTCACGGCAACGTTACTGGGGGACGCCGATTCCTGTCATCCAGTGTGAGCAATGTGGTGACGTGCCGGTGCCTTATTCGGACTTGCCGGTCGTATTGCCTACTGATTGCGTGCCGGATGGAAGCGGCAACCCGTTGCTGGCGCATAAGTCGTTTCTTCATGTGGATTGCCCACGCTGCGGAGCGGCAGCGCAGAGAGAAACAGACACCATGGATACCTTCGTCGATTCGAGCTGGTATTTCATGCGTTATTGCGATCCTGATAGCGATACCTCGATGGTTGGCTCCGGCAGTCGTTACTGGATGCCAATCGATCAATACATCGGTGGTATCGAGCATGCGGTGTTGCATTTGCTCTATGCGAGGTTCTGGGCACGAGCCATGCGTGACGAAGGGCTGGTGGATTTCAGCGAGCCGTTCAAGAACCTGTTTACCCAAGGCATGCTCTTGCGTGAAAGCTATTTCCGAAAAGCCGACGACGGTAGCCTGCAGTGGTTTTACCCCGCGCAGGTGGTGGTCGAATATGACGAAAAAAACCGTCCTTTGAGGGCTACGGCGCTTGAGGACGGTTTGCCCGTCATCATCGGTGGCGTGGAAAAAATGTCCAAATCGAAGAATAACGTCGTCGAGCCGAAAGACATCATTAACAAGTTCGGCGCTGACACCGCCCGACTTTTCACGATCTTTGCAGGGCCTCCTGATCAGGACACGATCTGGAGCGATAGCGGCGTTGAAGGAGCCTATCGCTTTCTGCGCCGGCTCTGGAGTTTCTTCCACGACGAGCAGTCTCGGTGCTGGGCAGATGATCGGGTTGAAGACACGGCTGAATCGAAACGCGTGCGCTTTGAGACGCATCGTTTGCTGCAGCAGATCAACAACGATTACGAACGATTGCAATACAACACCGTCGTTTCGGGCGCAATGAAAATGCTCAAGGTGCTGGAGGGGGACAGGGGGGCCAGTCAGCCGATTCGCCGCGAGGCCATGGTCTTCCTGTTACAGGTTTTGCACCCAGTGACGCCGCACATCACTCAGGTCCTTTGGACGGAGGTTGGGTTCGAGGGGGATATTTACGACAGTCCGTGGCCCATGCCGGACAGCGAAGCCTTGAAACAGGACGAAGTAAAAATGATGGTGCAGATAAATGGCAAGTTGCGCGGGCACATTATGATCGAGGCTGATGCCGAGCATGACGCCATTCGGTGCAGGGCGTCATCCGACGCAGGGTTGCGCAACCACCTGAAAGGGGCTGGCAGGATGATTGTGGTGCCCAACCGGCTGGTGAACTTCATCGTCTGAACTATTGAACTGGCGAACCGGAAACAAAGCGCGGTTACCGAGGAGGTGACGGTCGACAGCTTTCACGAGCGAGTCCGCTCGCTAGATCCGAGGCAAAAAAAACGCCCCGAACCAGTCGGGGCGTCAGATGTGCGACGTTGCAGTTAGCTTTCTATTCGGTCTGCAACGGCCGTTTGCTCAGGTGAAGCAGATCAGTGGAACTGTTCTTCTTCAGTCGAACCGGTCAGCGCGGTTACCGAAGACGAGCCACCTTGAATCACGGTGGTCATGTCGTCGAAGTAGCCGGTGCCCACTTCCTGCTGGTGAGCCACGAAGGTGTAACCCTTGGCGGCGTCAGCGAACTCTTGCTCTTGCAGCTTCACGTAGGCAGTCATGTCGTTACGGGCGTAGTCGTGCGCCAGGTTGAACATGCTGTGCCACATGTTGTGAATGCCGGCCAGGGTGATGAACTGATGCTTGTAACCCATGGCAGACAGTTCGCGCTGGAACTTGGCGATGGTCGCGTCGTCCAGGTTTTTCTTCCAGTTGAAGGAAGGCGAGCAGTTGTAGGACAGCAGTTGGTCCGGGTATTCCTTTTTGATCGCTTCGGCGAAGCGACGAGCTTCGTCCAGATCCGGCTTGGCGGTTTCGCACCAGATCAGGTCGGCGTACGGCGCGTAAGCCAGGCCGCGAGCGATGGCCTGGTCGAGACCGGCGCGCACTTTGTAGAAGCCTTCCTGGGTACGTTCGCCAGTTACGAACGGCTGGTCGTACGGATCGCAGTCGGAAGTCAGCAGGTCAGCCGCGTTAGCGTCGGTACGAGCCAGGATGATGGTCGGAGTACCAGCAACGTCAGCCGCCAGACGGGCAGCGGTCAGCTTCTGTACAGCTTCCTGGGTAGGAACCAGTACCTTGCCGCCCATGTGGCCGCATTTTTTCACGGAAGCCAGTTGGTCTTCGAAGTGAACGCCAGCGGCGCCTGCTTCGATCATGCTCTTCATCAGCTCGTAAGCGTTCAGTACGCCGCCGAAACCGGCTTCAGCATCAGCCACGATCGGCGCGAAGTAGTCGATGTAGCCTTCGTCGCCCGGGCCTTTGCCGGCTTTCCACTGGATCTGGTCAGCACGACGGAACGAGTTGTTGATGCGCTTGACCACGGTTGGAACCGAATCCACCGGGTACAGCGACTGATCCGGGTACATCGATTCGGCGGAGTTGTTGTCCGCAGCGACTTGCCAGCCCGACAGGTAGATCGCCTGGATACCGGCTTTAACTTGTTGTACAGCCTGGCCGCCGGTCAGGGCGCCCATGCAGTTGACGAAATCTTTCTCAGGACGGAAGGACGGCTTGGCGCCCTGGGTTACCAGGTTCCAAAGCTTCTCGGCGCCCAATTTTGCAAAGGTGTGCTCAGGTTGAACCGAGCCACGCAGGCGGACGACGTCAGCAGCGGAGTAAGCGCGTGTCACGCCTTTCCAGCGTGGGTTTTCAGCCCAATCTTTTTCGAGGGCTGCAATTTGCTGTTCGCGTGTCAGTGCCATGGAGATAAACCTCGTCGCATAGGTCTGGGTGGAAAATTCCTGCTCCTGCCAAATACGCATCAGGGGCGTAAGGGGCTGCTCGCTGACCAGAAGCTTAGGTATTCAAGTCGGATTCGGCGGGGATGGCGACGGGATGAACGATGGGCTCGAGGGGAAGTGAGCAGGTAAGGGCGAACTGGCGAGCGCATTCGGGCGTCGTGGGCCTTGGTGCGAACTTCAGTGTGGAGCCGGGTTACCTAATTACGCTTCCGTCCCTCGGGACAACTTCGTTCCAGTCGGCAACCTCGTCAAACACACCTTGTGGGCGGTACAGACACGAAACGGCTCGCGGGGTAGGTGCGAACGGCGCTTCGAAGGCCCTTGCCAGGGCCCCTGATTAGCGGGAGCGAGGCCATCATGCCTTTGCTTTTTTGTATCGTCAAACGTTTTGTAGTGCTTTTTTTATGGCACTACATCTTTGGTCTAATACGACTAATCAGTCAGTTTTCGGTGAATTAGTCCAAAGTATCGACTTTCACCCGCAGGGTCATGTCATCCCGGCCCTGAGTCGAGTAGCTGCGGGTCTGACCCTGTTTATCGGCTTGAGTCTGGCGGTTCACACCGGCCAGGGTGATCCATTCACCTAGTCGTCCCGTGACAGTGGTGTCGGTACTTTGCACATTCACTACATCGGGACGTTCCTGGCTCATTCGGTCACGATTGGTGCTGATCGCCAGGTGAACGATGTCGCCGGTGACGCTGGCAGTGACATAGAAACCTTGAGTGACGTTGCGGTATTCGGTCTGGCTGCGCAGATCGCCGTAGGAATCGGTCTGAGTGCTGGTGAGCGGAACGCTCTGGCCGACCTGGATCAGTGCCGGCGTCCCTTCGCTGGCCTGGACCTGCTGAATCCCGCCGTCACGGCTGTCGGTACTGTGATTGATGATGCGAGTCTGGCTCGGTTTGGCGCCATTGACCGAGTAACCCTGATCGCCCTGGAAGTTGTTTTCGTTGGTGTCGACAGTGATCAGCAGGCGCTTGGGTTGGGTGTCGAGTTGGGCGATAAGGGCTTTAAGTTCGTCGATCTTGCGCTGATCGGCATTGACGATCAGTTGGTTGCCGTATGCGCTGACCTGGCCTTCCTTGCCAATGAAATCCTGGGCCATCGGCAGCATGTCGGCACTGGTGCGGTAGTTCAGTGGCACGATCTCGGTGGCCGCCATGGCCGAAAAACTGCAGGCCATCAGCAGCGTGGTGAGCAGGGTGCGTAGGGACATATCCGTTATCTCCGACATCTTGAAGTGGTGATATTGCCAGTTTGTCGGCCTGGAGTGGGGCAAGTTGAATCGTAGACAGCAAAACGCCCCGGCATCCGAGAATGACGGGGCGTGATCGTTCCCACGCTCCGCGTGGGAATGCAGCCTGTGACGCTCCGCGTCACTAGCCGCGATGGGACGCGGAGCGTCCCGAGAGGCATTCCCACGCGGAGCGTGGGAACGATCGGTGGCAGGGTGTCAGACCGAATGCCGCACCATGTCCACATGCGGAATCCCGGCTTCCAGGAATTCCTCACTGACCAGGCTGAAGCCCAGGCGCTCATAGAACGCCGTGGCCTGTACCTGTGCGCTCAACATTTGCTGCTTCAGTCCGCGCTTTTCGGCTTCACCGATCACCGCTTGCATCAGCGCATCGCCGACTTTCAAGCCGCGCCAGTCTTTCAGCACCGACACCCGGCCGACGTGGCCGTCAGGCAGGAGGCGGGCGGTGCCAATCGGGAAATCGCCTTCAAATGCCAGAAAATGCACAGCTGTTGCGTCATCAGCATCCCATTCCAGCTCGGGTGGAACGGATTGCTCGGCGATGAACACCGTCTCACGAATGCGCCGGATCTCGGCGTTGTCCTTTTGCCAGTCTGCGACACGTACGTGAATTTTATTCATCAGCAAACCCCAGGCTGCCTTGCTTGACCAGTTCGCACAGCAGGCCGCGGCCGTCTTCGTCGCTCAGCCAGTCACCGAGGTTATCGGTGTGCAGGGCGTCGGCAGCGCAGATCAACTTCAGCAGCTCGCGCAGTTTGCCCGGCAGGTAACGGCTCTGGCCGCTGGCGAACAGCAGCAGGTCGTCATCGACTTCGGACCAGGCCAGTCGCGCGCTCGGGTTGCGGATCAGCACGGCGCCTTGTTCCAGGCTGGCGAGAAAGTCTTCTTCTTCGACTTCTTCCGGGCCGACGATCAGTTCCGGGTAGCGCGGCTCGGTCATGTACTGGCCGAACCAGGTCAGCAGCAGGCGCTCGTCGCTCATGTGCTCGGCCAGCAAGGCTTTCAGGCGATCAAGGGCGTCGTGCTGAATCTGGTGTGGATCGACCGCCGGCAGGGCGTCGGCATCGGTGTAGCGCTCTTCATCGGTCAGGAACTGGCTGAGGAAGTCGGTGAAGTGAGTCAGCACTTCAGAGGCGCTCGGGGCGCGGAAGCCGACCGAGTAGGTCATGCAGTCATCCACCGCAACGCCGCAATGGGCCAGGCGCGGCGGCAGGTAGAGCATGTCGCCCGGCTCCAGAACCCACTCATCGGTGGCTTCGAAGTCGGCGAGGATGCGCAGGTCTGCGTGTGACAGCAGCTTGCTCTCGGAGTCGCACATCTGACCTATCTTCCAGTTGCGCTTGCCGTGACCTTGCAGCAGGAACACATCGTAGTTATCGAAATGCGGACCGACGCTGCCACCCGGGGCGGCGAAGCTGATCATTACGTCGTCGACGCGCCAGCTCGGCAGGAAGCGAAAGTTTTCCAGCAACTCGCTGACTTCTGGCACGAATTGGTCGACCGCTTGCACCAGCAGGGTCCATTCGGTTTCCGGCAACTTGCTGAATTCGTCTTCGGCAAACGGGCCACGACGCATTTCCCAAGGACGCTCGCCGTGCTCGATCACCAGGCGCGATTCAACTTCTTCTTCCAGTGCCAGGCCGGCCAGTTCGTCTGGGTCGATCGGGCTTTCGAAATCAGGAATCGCCTGGCGGATCAGCAGGGGTTTTTTCTGCCAGTAGTCGCGCAGGAATTCGCGCGCCGTGATGCCGCCCAGAAGTTGAAGGGGAATATCAGGATTCATGTGTAACCTATTGAAAAAAAGCACTTTTCAGACGGGAATAAAAACGCCCGGCGCTGCCGGGCGTCTCAAAAGGGTCAAGCGGTCGATCAGATGCGTTTGGCTTGCTCTACAGCGTTACCGATGTAGTTCGCCGGGGTGAGCAATTTCAGCTCAGCCTTGGCGGCGGCTGGCATGTCCAGGCCGTCGATGAAAGTTTGCAGTGCTTCAGGGCTGATGCCCTTGCCACGGGTCAACTCTTTCAGTTTTTCGTACGGGTTTTCGATGTTGTAGCGACGCATCACGGTCTGGATCGGCTCGGCCAATACTTCCCAGCACGCGTCCAGGTCGGCAGCAATCTTCTGAGCGTTGAGCTCGAGCTTGCTGATGCCCTTGAGGCTGGCTTCGTACGCGATCACGCTGTGGGCGAAGCCGACACCGAGGTTGCGCAGTACGGTGGAGTCGGTCAGGTCGCGCTGCCAGCGGGAGATCGGCAGCTTGCTCGCCAGGTGCTGGAACAGTGCGTTGGCGATGCCCAGGTTGCCTTCGGAGTTTTCGAAGTCGATCGGGTTGACCTTGTGCGGCATGGTCGACGAACCGATTTCGCCAGCGATGGTGCGCTGCTTGAAATAACCCAGGGAGATGTAGCCCCAGATGTCGCGGTCGAAGTCGATCAGGATGGTGTTGAAGCGCGCGATCGCGTCGAACAGCTCGGCAATGTAGTCGTGCGGTTCGATCTGCGTGGTGTACGGGTTGAATCCCAGGCCCAGCTCGTCTTCGATGAAGGCGCGGGCGTTCTCTTCCCAGTCGATCTCCGGGTAGGCCGACAGGTGAGCGTTGTAGTTGCCGACAGCGCCGTTGATCTTGCCCAGCAGCGGAACGGCCGCGACTTGAGCGATTTGACGCTCCAGGCGGTAAACCACGTTCGCCAGCTCTTTGCCCAGGGTGGTCGGCGAGGCCGGTTGACCGTGGGTGCGCGACAGCATTGGCACGTCAGCAAAACGGATCGCCAGTTCGCGGATGGCTTCGGCAGTCTGGCGCATCAGCGGCAGCATCACGTCATCACGGCCTTCGCGCAGCATCAGGGCGTGGGACAGGTTGTTGATGTCCTCGCTGGTGCAGGCAAAGTGGATGAATTCGCTGACAGCAGCCAGTTCCGGCAGCTTGGCCGCTTGCTCTTTGAGCAGGTACTCAATGGCTTTGACGTCGTGGTTGGTGGTGCGCTCGATCTCTTTGACACGCTCGGCGTGCTCCAGAGCGAAGTTCTCCGCCAGGGTGTTCAGCACAGCGTTGGCTTCGGCGGAGAACGCCGGCACTTCGCTGATGCCAGGGTGAGCGGCCAGGCGCTGGAGCCAGCGCACTTCAACCAGAACGCGAGCACGGATCAGGCCGTATTCGCTGAAAATTGGGCGCAGGGCCTGGGTTTTGCCGGCGTAGCGGCCGTCAACAGGGGAAACCGCAGTGAGCGAAGAAAGCTGCATGGGGTGTTCTCGGACAGTCGGGCAACGAAATGGGGCGCGTATCATACATGAAAAAATCCGCCGGTCCGTTGCCAACTGACCAGCGTCTTACGCGTTACAAATTACAAAAGGTCTTGCGGGCGCGGTTCAGCTGTTGCGCATCAGCGGGTAAAGCTCTTTCAGCAACTTGCGACGGCTGATCACCAGCTGCCAGCGATGACCGCCCAACTGCCGCCACAGGCGCGCCGATCGAATCCCGGCCAGCAACAGGGCGCGGATTTTCGAAGCGTTGCTCGGTTGCTGCAGGTTACGCATGTCGCCGTGGACCTGAATGCGTTGGCGCAAGGTGCTCAGGGTGTCCTGATACAGGGCGCCGCACGCTGCAATGACGTTTTCGTGAGCCGGGCCGAAGTGCTCGACCTGGGATTGAATCTGCGGCAGACGCTTGCCGATCTCGTCCAGCATGTCGTTGCGCTTGGCCAGCTGACGCTCCAGGCCGAGCATCGCCAGCGCATAGCGCAGCGGTTCGCGCTGAAGGGTGCTCGGGTCGCGTTCCAGGGCACCAATCAATGCGCGGTAACCTTCACGCAGATTGAGGTCGTCGCCGCCATAGACTTCCAGGGTGTCCTTGGGGTCGCGAATCAGCAGGCTGCCGAGCATGCAGGTCAGGCCGGCTTCGGTGGTCTGGCCGGTCTTGGCGATCTTGTCGACCAGCACCGCAGCGAGGAACACGCCGCCCAGTGCCGTCAGTTGCTCCTGAGTGGGGCTCATTGCTGCTCGCCTTGAGGAGTGCCTTTGCTGGTCCACGGCTCCGCGACTTCGATCACGCCACCGCCGAGGCAGATTTCACCGTCGTAGAACACCACGGACTGGCCTGGGGTGACCGCGCGTTGCGGGTCATCGAAGGTCGCGCGGTAGCCGGTGGCGGTTTTTTCCAGCGTGCAGGGCTGATCGCTTTGGCGATAGCGGACTTTGGCGGTCAGCCGGCGCGGTTCGCTCAGGTCGATCGGGTTGACCCAATAGATGTCCGAGGCGAGCAGGGCGCGGGAGAACAGGTACGGGTGATCATTGCCCTGGCCAACGATCAACTCGTTGTTGACCAGATCCTTGATCAGCACGTACCACGGCTCGTCACTGGCGTCTTTCAAACCGCCAATGCCCAGGCCCTGACGCTGGCCGATGGTGTGGTACATCAAGCCGTGGTGACGGCCGATGACTTCACCTTCGGTGGTCTTGATCTCGCCTGGCTGGGCCGGCAGGTATTGCTTGAGGAAATCGCTGAAGCGACGTTCGCCGATAAAGCAGATTCCGGTGGAATCCTTTTTCTTCGCGGTGGCGAGTTCATGCTTCTCGGCAATTGCGCGCACTTCGGGTTTTTCCAGCTCGCCGACCGGGAACAGGGTCTTGGCGATCTGTTCGCCGCCCACGGCGTGCAGGAAGTAGCTCTGGTCCTTGTTCGGGTCCAGGCCCTTGAGCAGCTCGGTACGGCCATCGATATCGCGGCGTCGCACGTAGTGGCCAGTGGCGATCAGGTCGGCACCAAGCATCATGGCGTAGTCGAGGAACGCCTTGAACTTGATCTCGCGGTTGCACAGGATGTCCGGGTTCGGCGTGCGGCCGGCCTTGTATTCGGCCAGGAAGTGCTCGAACACGTTGTCCCAGTACTCGGCGGCGAAGTTGGCGGTGTGCAGCTTGATGCCAATCTTGTCGCACACGGCCTGAGCGTCCGCCAGGTCATCCATGGCGGTGCAGTATTCCGTTCCATCGTCTTCTTCCCAGTTCTTCATGAACAGGCCTTCCACCTCATAACCCTGCTCGATCAGCAGGAGAGCGGAAACGGAAGAGTCCACGCCGCCGGACATGCCGACAATGACGCGCTTCTTTTGTGTGTCAGAAGGGGCTGGATCACGCATAGGGATTCAATGAGTGTCTTGAAAAAGGACGCGATTCTAACAGGCCGAAGCCCGCAAGGCTAAAGAGAAGGGCGGATCAGTTCGAGACCGAAGTGTTGGCCGTCCAGATAATCATCGATACAGCGGATGATCAGCTCACTGCGCCAGTTTGCGCGCTGTGCCAGCAGTTCGTCACGCGTCAGCCATTTTGCACCGACGATACCGTCGTCCAGCTGATAGTCGGGGTGATGTTTGAGCGGTTTTGCGGTGAAGCAGACCCGCTGATAAGTCACGCCGTTGCTCGGAGCGGTGTAGAGGTAAATGCCCACTACGCCAGTCGGCTCGACGTCCCAGCCGGTTTCCTCGAGGGTTTCGCGCACGGCGGCTTCGATCAGGGTTTCGTCCGGGTCGAGGTGGCCGGCGGGCTGGTTGAGCACCGTTCGTCCGTGCTTGGATTCTTCGACCATCAGGAAGCGGCCGTTGTCTTCGACGATGGTGGCGACGGTGATGTGGGGTAGCCAATCCATAAAGCTTCCTCGAATTTTGAATATTGAAATACGGTCAAATGTGGGAGCGGGCTTGCTCGCGAAAGCGGTGGGTCAATCGACATCAATGTTGAATGATAAACCGCATTCGCGAGCAAGCCCGCTCCCACATTTGTTCGGTGTTCACATTGGAATGTGGGGCAGAAACAGAAACCCCGGCACTGGGCCGGGGCTTCCTTGCATCCTTACAACCTTAAACCAGCGCAGCGATCGCGGCGTTGAAGGTATTGCTCGGGCGCATGGCCTTGCTGATCAGTTCGGCATTGGCGTGGTAGTAACCGCCGATGTCCACTGGCTTGCCCTGAACGGCGTTGAGCTCGGCAACGATGGTTGCTTCGTTCTCGGTCAGGGTCTTGGCCAGTTCGCCAAACTGCGCTTGCAGTGCAGTGTCTTCGGTCTGGGCGGCCAGGGCTTGTGCCCAGTACAGCGCTAGGTAGAAGTGGCTGCCGCGGTTGTCGATGTTGCCGACTTTGCGCGATGGCGATTTGTTGTTGTCCAGGAACTGGCCGGTGGCCTGGTCCAGGGTCTTGGCCAGCACCAGCGCTTTAGGGTTGTTGTAGGTAACACCCAGGTGCTCAAGGGAAGCGGCCAGGGCCAGGAACTCACCCAGGGAATCCCAGCGCAGGAAGTTCTCTTCCAGCAGCTGCTGAACGTGCTTCGGTGCCGAACCGCCGGCGCCGGTTTCGAACAGGCCACCGCCGTTCATCAGCGGAACGATCGACAGCATCTTGGCGCTGGTGCCCAGTTCCATGATCGGGAACAGGTCGGTCAGGTAGTCGCGCAATACGTTGCCGGTCACCGAGATGGTGTCCTTGCCTTCGCGAGTGCGGTCCAGGGTGAACTTCATCGCGTCGACTGGCGACATGATGCGAATGTCCAGACCGGAGGTGTCGTGATCCTTCAGGTAAGCCTGAACTTTCTCGATCACTACACCGTCGTGGGCGCGCATCGGGTCCAGCCAGAAGATCGCTGGAGTGGCGCTTGCGCGAGCGCGGTTGACGGCCAGTTTGACCCAGTCCTGGATCGGCGCGTCTTTGGTCTGGCACATGCGGAAGATGTCGCCGGCTTCAACCGGTTGCTCCAGCAGCAGGCCACCTTTGCTGTCGGTCACGCGGACAACACCGTCGGCCTTGATCTGGAACGTCTTGTCGTGCGAGCCGTACTCTTCGGCTTTTTTCGCCATCAGACCAACGTTTGGCACGCTGCCCATGGTGGTTGGATCGAAAGCGCCGTGCAGCTTGCAGTCTTCGATTACCGCCTGGTAGATGGTGGCGTAGCAGCGATCCGGGATCACAGCCTTGGTGTCGTGCAGCTGGCCGTCGGTGCCCCACATTTTGCCGGAGTCACGGATCATCGCTGGCATCGAGGCGTCGACGATCACGTCGCTCGGCACGTGCAAGTTGGTGATGCCTTTGTCGGAGTTGACCATGGCCAACGACGGACGAACGGCGTAGACCGCCTGGATGTCCGCTTCGATCTGCGCTTGTTGCTCGGCCGGCAGGGCTTTGATGCGAGCGTACAGGTCGCCGATGCCGTTGTTCAGGTTGAAGCCGATCTGCGCCAGCACGTCAGCGTGCTTGGCCAGTGCGTCCTTATAGAACTCGGCAACGATCTGGCCGAACATGATTGGGTCGGAGACCTTCATCATGGTGGCTTTGAGGTGAACCGACAGCAGCACGCCTTTGGCTTTGGCGTCTTCGATCTCGGCTGCGATGAAGCTGCGCAGCGCGTTTTTGCTCAGAACGGCGCAATCGAGGATCTCACCGGCTTGCACGGTGGTTTTTTCTTTCAGGACGGTGGTGGTGCCGTCTTGAGCGATCAGTTCGATTTTGACGGCATCAGCGGCGTCGATCAGGGCAGCTTTTTCGCTACCGTAGAAATCGCCGGTGCTCATGTGCGCAACGTGGGACTTGGAGTCTTTGGCCCAGGCGCCCATTTTGTGCGGGTGCTTGCGCGCGTAGTTCTTGACCGACAGCGGTGCACGACGATCGGAGTTGCCTTCGCGCAGAACCGGGTTCACGGCGCTGCCCTTGATCTTGTCATAACGCGACTTGGCGAGCTTGTCGGCGTCGCTGGTCACGGTTTCCGGGTAGTCAGGCAGTGCGAAGCCCTGGGCTTGCAGTTCCTTGATCGCGGCTTGCAGTTGCGGAACCGAGGCGCTGATGTTCGGCAGCTTGATGATGTTGGCTTCAGGCGTAACGGCCAGGTCGCCCAGTTCGGCGAGGTGGTCGGCTACGGCTTTGTCACCCAGTTGCTCGGGGAAGCTGGCCAGGATGCGCCCTGCAAGAGAGATATCGCGGGTTTCCACGGCGATATCAGCGGAGGCGGTGAAGGCCTCTACGATAGGCAACAGTGAATAGGTGGCGAGGGCGGGAGCTTCGTCGGTGAAGGTATAGATGATCTTCGAGCGGGTGGGCATATTCGGATTAACTCTCTCTTCTTTGCTAAAGCGTGCGCAGAAAAACTCGAGGGGCGCCGGGTAAGCGCGTTCGTTCAAAGTCATCCATGAGCCGAATGTCGAGATTTCTTCGCGGTGATGTTGGGTGCATCAGTCGAGCGTCAAGCGGGTGGACTGCGGTAACAGTCCTGCTTTTTCGGGCCGTGGGTCTCGTCGTAGAGCAGTCGGCCGTCGTGACTCTGTGGTCAGCGGGCGGCATTATACATAGGTAGCTGGCAATCTGCCGATGGTTCATAGGTAACGATTATCGTCCATTGGTCTAAAGGTCGCAGGGGCGAGGGGGGCGTAGAGTCTCGCACCGTGCTTGAGTTTGGCGCTTTTCCCTTTGCTTTCAGACTTGTACGTCGCGAACTGTGCAGCTTTGCGGCAGATGGTTGGAACATAGGGTTTGCGTGCCGATTTAACTGGGGTACGCTCGAACGAAGCCAGATGTTCAATCCAAACAATGGAGTTCAGCATGGGATACAAGAAGATTCAGGTTCCAGCAGTCGGCGACAAAATCACCGTCAACGCAGACCATTCTCTCAATGTTCCTAACAACCCGATCATCCCCTTCATCGAAGGCGATGGTATTGGCGTTGATATCAGCCCGGTAATGATCAAGGTTGTCGATGCTGCTGTTAAGAAGGCTTACGGCGGCGAGCGCAAAATTTCCTGGATGGAAGTCTACGCCGGGGAGAAAGCGACTCAGGTTTACGATCAGGACACCTGGCTGCCCCAGGAAACCCTGGACGCAGTCAAAGATTACGTGGTTTCCATCAAGGGGCCTCTGACCACCCCGGTCGGTGGCGGCATCCGTTCCCTGAACGTGGCCCTGCGTCAGCAACTCGACCTTTATGTCTGCCTGCGCCCTGTGCGCTGGTTCGAAGGCGTGCCTAGCCCGGTCAAGAAGCCAGGCGACGTCGACATGACGATCTTCCGTGAGAACTCGGAAGACATCTACGCCGGTATCGAGTGGAAAGCCGGTTCGCCGGAAGCGACCAAAGTCATCAAGTTCCTTAAAGATGAAATGGGCGTCACCAAGATCCGTTTCGACGAAAACTGCGGTATCGGCATCAAGCCGGTTTCGCTGCAAGGCACCAAGCGTCTGGCGCGCAAAGCCCTGCAGTATGTGGTCGACAACGACCGCGACTCGCTGACCATCGTGCACAAAGGCAACATCATGAAGTTCACCGAAGGTGCCTTCAAGGAATGGGCCTACGAAGTGGCGGCTGAAGAGTTCGGCGCGACCCTGCTCGATGGCGGTCCGTGGATGCAGTTCAAAAACCCGAAAACCGGCAAGAACGTTATCGTCAAGGATGCCATCGCCGACGCCATGCTCCAGCAGATCCTGCTGCGCCCGGCCGAATACGATGTGATCGCGACCCTGAACCTGAACGGCGACTACCTCTCCGACGCCCTGGCGGCGGAAGTGGGTGGTATCGGTATCGCACCGGGCGCCAACCTGTCTGACACCATTGCGATGTTCGAAGCGACCCACGGTACTGCGCCGAAGTACGCTGGCAAGGACCAGGTCAACCCGGGTTCCCTGATCCTGTCCGCAGAGATGATGCTGCGTCACATGGGCTGGACCGAAGCGGCTGATCTGATCATCAAGGGCACCAACGGCGCGATCTCCGCCAAGACCGTGACCTATGACTTCGAACGACTGATGGAAGGCGCGAAACTGCTGTCTTCGTCCGCGTTTGGTGATGCGCTGATTTCGCACATGTAAGCGAATAGGCATAAAAAAACCGCCTTCGGGCGGTTTTTTTTATGACTGGATGACGGGTTGTATTAACTCGATACAGTTTCTTGCTGGAGGGCAGGGGCGGCCTGCTCGTTCTCCGTTGTAGCGGGCATGATCTTCACGGCATGCAACCCTTTGGGGCCCTGAACAATCTCGAAATTCACAGCTTGCCCAGCCTTGAGAGTCCTGTACCCGTTCATCTCAATGGCCGAGTAGTGGGCAAAGAAATCAATAAGATGACCGTCTTCGTCACGACCTTCCCTGGCATCGGTGTTAATGAAACCGAACCCCTTGGCATTGTTGAACCATTTCACCTTGCCGACTGACATACCCATATCCCTCTGCAACAGACTCCATCACTGGAGTATCATCCAGTTCATCCGCAGTCATTTCCTGGAAATAAGATTGACTCCGCGGACCTTTTTTACCCACTGTGGGCTCTATTGGTTGTAACACCGTTTTGCCGATAGTCAAGGTGACCGGGCAGTCGGAGTTGAAATCGTCCATAGCCGCCCCCACCACTGTATTTGAACAACAGACGAACCTTTCTTTCCATGCATGCAATCAGCCAGATTCGACTAACATTCAATCAGGATCGCCCGGCTCTCCAAAAAGAACACCCGGGGACTCACGACGACGATTCCGCAGGCATTGCTGTTCAGGAGGCAAAGCCTGCTTTACAGGCGCCGCCGATGTACAAGGTGGTTTTGTTCAATGATGACTACACACCGATGGATTTCGTCGTCGAAGTGCTCGAGGTGTTTTTTAACCTGAATCGGGAGCTGGCGACCAAGGTCATGCTGGCCGTCCACACAGAAGGACGGGCAGTATGTGGAGTGTTTACCCGCGACATCGCCGAGACTAAGGCCATGCAGGTCAACCAGTACGCCAGGGAAAGCCAGCATCCGCTACTCTGTGAAATCGAGAAGGACGGTTAATCGCCGACCACTTGGGTATGAGGTGAAGCTATGTTAAACCGCGAGCTCGAAGTCACCCTCAATCTTGCCTTCAAGGAGGCACGTTCGAAGCGTCATGAATTCATGACCGTCGAACACCTCCTGCTGGCCCTATTGGACAATGAGGCTGCCGCCACCGTTTTGCGTGCCTGCGGCGCAAACCTCGACAAACTCAAGCACGATCTGCAGGAGTTCATCGACTCCACCACGCCATTGATCCCCGTTCATGACGAGGATCGTGAGACCCAGCCAACCCTGGGCTTCCAGCGTGTTCTGCAACGTGCTGTCTTTCACGTACAGAGCTCGGGCAAACGCGAAGTGACTGGCGCAAACGTGCTGGTCGCGATCTTCAGTGAGCAAGAGAGTCAGGCAGTGTTCCTGCTGAAACAGCAGAGCGTTGCGCGCATCGATGTCGTCAACTACATCGCACACGGCATTTCCAAAGTGCCGGGGCATGGCGATCACTCTGAAGGTGAGCAAGATATGCAGGACGACGAGGGCGGTGAGTCTTCTTCTTCAGGCAATCCCCTGGATGCTTATGCCAGCAACCTCAACGAACTCGCGCGCCAGGGTCGAATCGATCCATTGGTAGGCCGCGAGCTGGAAGTCGAGCGCGTCGCGCAGATCCTGGCGCGTCGTCGCAAAAACAATCCGCTGCTGGTGGGCGAGGCGGGCGTGGGTAAAACCGCGATTGCCGAAGGCCTGGCCAAGCGCATTGTCGACAACCAGGTGCCTGACCTGCTGGCCAACAGCGTGGTGTATTCCCTCGATCTGGGGGCCTTGCTGGCCGGGACCAAATACCGCGGCGATTTCGAGAAGCGCTTCAAGGCGTTGCTCAATGAGCTGAAAAAACGTCCGCAGGCGATCCTGTTCATCGACGAAATCCACACCATCATTGGTGCGGGTGCCGCGTCCGGTGGGGTCATGGATGCCTCGAACCTGCTCAAGCCGCTGCTGTCGTCGGGTGATATCCGTTGCATCGGCTCGACCACGTTCCAGGAATTCCGCGGGATCTTCGAGAAGGACCGTGCGTTGGCCCGGCGCTTCCAGAAGGTCGACGTGTCGGAACCTTCGGTGGAAGACACCATTGGCATCCTGCGCGGCCTGAAAGGTCGTTTCGAAGCGCATCACAACATCGAATACAGCGATGAGGCGTTGCGTGCGGCTGCCGAACTGGCCTCACGCTATATCAATGACCGGCACATGCCGGACAAGGCCATCGACGTCATCGACGAGGCGGGCGCCTACCAGCGTCTGCAGCCAATCGAGAAACGCGTGAAGCGCATCGAAGTGCCTCAGGTCGAGGACATCGTCGCGAAAATCGCGCGGATTCCGCCTAAGCACGTCACCAGCTCCGACAAAGAGCTGCTGCGTAACCTTGAGCGTGACCTGAAGCTGACCGTATTTGGCCAGGATGCCGCAATCGACTCACTGTCGACCGCGATCAAACTGTCCCGTGCCGGCCTCAAGTCGCCTGACAAGCCTGTCGGTTCGTTCCTGTTCGCAGGGCCTACCGGTGTCGGTAAAACCGAAGCGGCGCGTCAGTTGGCCAAGGCATTGGGCATCGAGCTGGTTCGCTTCGACATGTCCGAGTACATGGAGCGCCACACCGTATCGCGTCTGATCGGTGCGCCTCCAGGCTATGTCGGGTTCGATCAGGGCGGCCTGCTGACCGAAGCCATCACCAAGCAGCCTCACTGCGTGCTGTTGCTCGATGAGATCGAGAAGGCGCATCCGGAAGTCTTCAACCTGCTGCTGCAGGTCATGGACCACGGTACGCTGACCGATAACAACGGGCGCAAGGCGGACTTCCGTAACGTGATCGTCATCATGACGACCAACGCCGGCGCCGAAACCGCGGCTCGCGCTTCGATCGGTTTCACCCATCAGGACCATTCGTCCGATGCGATGGAAGTGATCAAGAAGAGCTTCACGCCAGAGTTCCGTAATCGTCTGGACACCATTATCCAGTTTGGTCGCCTCAGCCATGAGGTCATCAAAAGCGTGGTGGACAAGTTCCTTACCGAGCTTCAGGCGCAGCTGGAAGACAAGCGCGTGCAGCTGGAGGTGACGGACGCGGCGCGCAGCTGGCTGGCAGCGGGTGGCTACGACTCGGCGATGGGTGCTCGACCAATGGCGCGTTTGATTCAAGACAAGATCAAGCGTCCACTGGCGGAAGAGATCCTCTTTGGCGAACTGGCCGACCATGGTGGTGTGGTTCACATCGATCTCAAGGACGGCGAGCTGACCTTCGACTTCGAGACCACGGCTGAAATGGCCTGACGTTAACCGCAACAAAGCAAAAGGCGCCGAAAGGCGCCTTTTTGCTGTCCGGGGTGATCGTTCCCACGCTCTGCGTGGGAATGCCTCAACGGACGCTCTGCGTTCGGCTTTAGAAGGGACGCGGAGCGTCCCGGGCTGCATTCCCACGCGGAGCGTGGGAACGATCAATGTGTGGGGCGTTAAATCGCAGGCACACAAAAACGCCCGGCATAAACCGGGCGTTTTGTATTGACTTGATTAGCGAGCGCGGTAAGTGATGCGCCCTTTGCTCAAGTCATAGGGCGTCAGCTCGACGCGCACTTTGTCGCCGGTAAGAATACGAATGTAATTCTTGCGCATCTTGCCGGAGATATGCGCGGTTACGACGTGCCCATTTTCCAACTCCACACGAAACATGGTGTTGGGCAGGGTGTCGACGACAGTGCCTTCCATTTCGAAGCTGTCTTCTTTCGACATGCAGTAAAGCCCTCGGTGTCCAATGAATGGCCCGGTGCAACTGCGCCAGGCAAAAGCGGCGTGCATTGTGCCCGAAAAATGGGGTTTACGCCAAGGGGTTTACGGCTTGCTCTAGTTCAGGATGACCCAGCGCTGATTAATCAGCAGTTCGATAGGGCGATATTGAGTCTTGTAGCTCATCTTTTTGCAGTTTTTGATCCAATAACCCAGGTAGACCGCTTCCAGCCCCAGTCGTCGGGCCTCGGCGATTTGCCAGAGAATCGCATAACGCCCCAGGCTGCGGCGTTCTTCGGCGGGCTCGTAGAAGGTGTAGACGGCCGACAGGCCGTTCGGCAGCAAGTCGGTGACGGCCACCGCCACCAGTCGTCCTTCGAGGCGAAATTCGTAGAATCGGGAAAACGGCAGGTCACGTACCAGGAACGTCGCAAACTGATCGCGACTTGGCGGGTACATATCGCCATCGGCGTGACGCTGCTCGATATACCGCTGATACAGGTCGAAATACTCTTCGCTGAACTGTGGCCTGGCAGGGCGCACCTGCAGGTCGACGTTGCGTTTGAAGATGCGTTTTTGCTGGCGGTTTGGAGAAAACTGCGCCACAGGGATGCGCGCCGGTACGCATGCATTGCAATTTTGACAATGAGGCCGGTAAAGATGATCGCCGCTACGACGGAAACCCATTTCAGACAGGTCTGCATAGACGTGCACATCCATGGGCTGACTAGGGTCGAGGAACAAGGTCGTGGCCTGCTCCTCGGGCAGATAACTGCAAGAGTGGGGCTGAGTGGCATAGAACTTCAAACGCGCCAACTCGGTCATGATCAACCCTCGGAATAAGGTTTTGAATTAAGTGTAAGCCACACGCGCAAAAGTCGCTCAGCAAACCCAGGTTGCGCGGCTGGGTTGGTCCAGATGCTGCGCAAGGTAGTCGGCAAACTCGCGGCGGGGAATCGCTCGGGCGCCGAGGCTGTGCAGATGGTCGGTCGGCATCTGGCAGTCGATCAGCACAAAGCCTGAGTCTTTCAGATGTCGGACCAGCGTGGCAAAGCCATATTTTGAGGCGTTGTCGGCACGACTGAACATGGACTCGCCGAAAAACAGCTGACCCATCGCCAGGCCGTAGAGCCCGCCGACCAGTTCACCCTGGTCCCAGACTTCCACCGAATGGGCGTAGCCGCGCCTGTGCAGCTCGAGGTAGGCGTTCTGCATGGCTTCTGTGATCCAGGTGCCGTCGGCGTAATCCCGAGGCGCGGCGCAAGCGCGGATCACCGCGGCAAAATCCTGATCAAAGGTCACTTGATAGCGTTGCTGGCGCAGCAATTTGTTCAGGCTGCGCGAGACATGCAGTTCGTCGGGAAACAGTACGGTGCGCGGATCCGGCGACCACCAGAGAATCGGCTGGCCTTCCGAGAACCACGGAAAACAGCCGTGGCGATAGGCCTGAATCAGACGATCGGCGGACAGATCCCCGCCCGCAGCCAACAGCCCGTTGGGGTCGCGCATGGCTTTTTCCAGGGGCGGGAAGGTCAGGGTGTTGCGTTGTAACCAAGTCAGCATGGCATCCGGGCTTGCAGAAGGGGAGGGCAGTGGTGGGCGGGTGGGCCCACCGTCAAGTGTGCCGTCAAACGACTGGAATGTCGTCGAGATACTTCTCGGCGTCCAGCGCAGCCATGCAACCGGCCCCGGCAGACGTCACGGCCTGGCGGTAAACGTGATCGGCCACGTCGCCGGCGGCAAACACCCCCGGAATTTCGGTGCTGGTAGCATCGCCTTCGCTGCCGCCCTTGACCAGCAAGTAGCCGTTACGCATTGTCAGCTGGCCTTCGAACAGGTCGGTGTTGGGTTTGTGGCCAATAGCGATGAACACGCCGGTCAGCGGTAATTCACTGGTTTCGTCAGTGTGGCTGTCCCGCAGGCGGGCGCCGGTCACCCCGCTGGCATCGCCCAGCACTTCATCCAGATTCTGGTTCCAGTGCAGACGGATGTTGCCTTTGGCGGCTTTTTCGAAGAGCTTGTCCTGAAGGATTTTCTCTGAGCGCAGCTTGTCGCGGCGGTGAATCAGGTGAACTTCCTTGGCGATGTTTGACAGGTACAGCGCTTCTTCAACTGCCGTGTTGCCGCCGCCAACGACTGCGACCACCTGATTGCGGTAGAAGAAACCGTCGCACGTCGCACAGGCCGAGACCCCTTTGCCGGCAAATGTCTCTTCCGATGGCAGCCCCAGGTATTGCGCCGAGGCGCCGGTGGCGATGATCAGCGCATCGCAGGTGTAAGTGCCGCTGTCGCCGATGAGTTCGAACGGGCGCTGTTGCAACTTGGCGGTGTGGATGTGGTCGTAGACGATCTCTGTGTGAAAACGCTCGGCGTGTTTTTGCATGCGTTCCATCAGTACCGGGCCGGTGAGGCCTTCGACATCACCGGGCCAGTTGTCGACTTCGACGGTGGTGGTGAGCTGGCCACCTGCCTGTATGCCGATAATGACAACGGGATTGAGGTTGGCGCGGGCGGCATAAACGGCAGCGCTGTAACCGGCGGGGCCGGAACCCAGAATGATCAGGCGGGAATGCTTCGCTTCGCTCATAAAAACACCTCATAAGCCTTTGTCACAAAAGAGAATGCATGCTCAAATTGAACCGCGCGTTATGTGCCTGTTGGCTATGCTACACCTTGGGTTTCAAGCATGGCATCGGACGAACAAACCCGTACAATGCCTGCCTGTAACAGCGTTTGTAATAAAATATGCATTGCGCGCCGTGTTTATAAAAACCGGAGCGTAGTGTTAAAAGTAGTCCCGGTTACGCCTGTTAACTTTTTTACCTGCCTGGATTGGGCAGTTTTTTATAGTCATTCAACAGATGGACGCGCCATAGGCGCAGGAAAAGAAGCGTTTTGAAGAAATCCACCGCAGCACCAAAAACAGTCGTTCCGCTCTGGCGCCAGCAATTGCACTACCGGCTCAAGGAAGGTGCATTGATCGCCATCGGCGGCTTGTGCCTGTTCCTGATGATGGCCTTGTTGACCTACGGCAAGGACGATCCGGGCTGGAGCCATAACAGCAAGATCGACGATGTGCAGAATTTCGGCGGACCGGTCGGCTCCTACAGCGCCGACATCCTGTTCATGGTGTTGGGTTATTTCGCCTACATCTTCCCGCTGTTGCTGGCGATCAAGGCTTATCAAATCTTCCGTCAACGCCACGAGCAGTGGGAGTGGAGCGGCTGGCTGTTTTCCTGGCGCCTGATCGGCCTGGTGTTTCTGGTGCTCTCGGGTGCGGCCCTGGCCCATATCCATTTTCACGCCGCGACCGGTCTGCCGGCCGGCGCTGGCGGTGCTTTGGGCGAAAGCCTCGGTGATCTGGCCAGGAACGCCCTGAATATCCAGGGCAGTACGCTGTTGTTCATCGCATTGTTCCTGTTTGGCCTGACGGTGTTCACCGACCTGTCGTGGTTCAAAGTGATGGACCTCACCGGCAAGATTACCCTCGACCTGTTCGAACTGTTTCAGGGCGCGGCCAACCGCTGGTGGGCGGCCCGTGTCGAGCGCAAACAATTGGTTGCGCAGCTGCGTGAAGTCGATGATCGCGTGCATGACGTGGTCGCGCCGACCGTCACCGACAAACGCGAGCAAGCCAAGGTCAAGGAACGCCTGATCGAACGTGAGCAAGCCCTGAGCAAACACATGTCGGACCGCGAAAAGCAGGTGCCGCCGGTGATTGCCCCTGCGCCGCCCAAGCCAGCGGCGCCGAGCAAACGCGTGGAAAAAGAGAAACAGGCGCATTTGTTCGTCGACAGTGCCGTCGAAGGCACCTTGCCGCCGATCTCGATTCTCGACCCGGCAGAAAAGAAACAACTCAATTATTCGCCTGAATCCCTGGCTGCGGTTGGCCACTTGCTGGAAATCAAGCTCAAGGAATTCGGCGTCGAAGTGTCGGTGGATTCGATTCACCCCGGCCCGGTGATTACCCGTTACGAAATCCAGCCGGCGGCCGGCGTCAAGGTCAGCCGCATCTCCAACCTGGCGAAAGACCTGGCACGTTCCCTGGCCGTGACCAGCGTGCGCGTGGTGGAAGTGATTCCGGGTAAGACCACCGTCGGTATCGAGATTCCTAACGAAGACCGCCAGATCGTGCGTTTCTCCGAAGTGCTGTCGACCCCCGAGTACGACAACTTCAAGTCGCCGGTCACTTTGGCCCTGGGGCACGACATCGGTGGCAAACCGGTCATCACCGACCTGGCGAAAATGCCCCACTTGCTGGTAGCCGGTACTACCGGTTCCGGTAAATCGGTGGGCGTGAACGCGATGATCCTGTCGATCCTGTTCAAGTCTGGCCCGGAAGACGCCAAGCTGATCATGATCGACCCGAAAATGCTTGAACTGTCGATCTACGAAGGCATTCCGCACCTGTTGTGCCCGGTCGTGACCGACATGAAGGACGCCGCCAACGCCCTGCGCTGGAGCGTGGCGGAGATGGAGCGCCGCTACAAACTGATGGCGAAGATGGGCGTGCGTAACCTGTCGGGCTTCAATGCCAAGGTCAAGGAAGCCCAGGACGCCGGTGAGCCGTTGACCGATCCGTTGTACAAGCGCGAAAGCATTCACGACGAAGCGCCGCTGTTGACCAAGCTGCCGACCATCGTCGTGGTGGTGGACGAATTCGCCGACATGATGATGATCGTCGGCAAGAAGGTTGAAGAACTGATCGCCCGTATCGCCCAGAAGGCCCGTGCCGCCGGTATCCACTTGATCCTCGCGACCCAGCGTCCGTCGGTTGACGTGATCACCGGTCTGATCAAGGCCAACATTCCGACCCGTATGGCGTTCCAGGTGTCGAGCAAGATCGATTCGCGCACCATCATCGACCAGGGCGGCGCCGAGCAACTGTTGGGTCACGGTGACATGCTCTACATGCCACCGGGCACCAGTCTGCCGATCCGTGTTCACGGCGCTTTCGTCTCCGATGACGAGGTTCACCGGGTGGTCGAGGCCTGGAAACTGCGCGGCGCACCGGAATACAACGACGAGATTCTCGCTGGTGTCGAAGAGCCGGGTAGTGGCTTTGAAGGCAGCAGCGGTGGCGACGACGACAGTGAATCCGACGCGCTCTACGACGAAGCGGTGCAGTTCGTACTGGAAAGCCGTCGTGCGTCCATCTCTGCGGTTCAGCGCAAGCTGAAAATCGGCTACAACCGCGCCGCGCGCATGATCGAGGCCATGGAAATGGCTGGGGTCGTGACGTCCATGAATACCAACGGTTCGCGTGAAGTCCTGGCCCCGGGCCCGGTACGCGACTGAATTGATTGAAACGCGGTGGCGTAATGACGCGCCATCGCACCCCCACGAATGTTATGAGGACTCCCATGCGTCTTATCCGCATGCTGTTGCTGCCGGTTTTGGCTTTGACCACGCTCTCGGCCCACGCCGATGACAAGGACGTGGCGCGTCTGACCCAATTGCTGGAAAAATCCCAGACCCTGACCGCACGTTTCTCCCAGCTGACCCTCGACGGCAGCGGTACCCAATTGCAGGAAACCGCGGGTGAAATGTCCTTGCAGCGTCCGGGCTTGTTTTACTGGCACACCAATGCGCCGGCCGAACAAACGATGGTCTCCGACGGCAAGAAGGTGACGTTGTGGGATCCGGATCTGGAGCAGGCCACCATCAAGAACCTCGATCAGCGCCTGACCCAGACGCCAGCCTTGCTGCTGTCCGGTGATGTGTCCAAGATCAGCCAGAGCTTCGACATCAGCGCCAAGGAAGCCGGCGGCGTGATCGACTTCACCTTGAAGCCGAAAACCAAGGACACCCTGTTCGACAGCCTGCGCCTGTCGTTCCGTAACGGCCTGGTCAATGACATGCAGATGATCGACAGCGTCGGTCAGCGCACCAACATCCTGTTCACCGGGGTGAAAGCCAACGAGCCGATTCCGGCGTCGAAGTTCAAGTTCGACATCCCTAAAGGGGCGGACGTGATTCAAGAGTAAGACGCAAAACCTGTGGGAGCGAGCCTGCTCGCGATGGCGGCATTACATTCAACATCAATGTTGACTGACCTGACGCTATCGCGAGCAGGCTCGCTCCCACAGGGATCGGCGGTGTTCAGATTATTGACTGATAGTCAGTGAGGTTTCATAAGTAGTGATGGACCTGTTTCGCAGTGCCCCGATAGCTCAACCTTTGGCAGCACGCCTGCGTGCGGCCAACCTGGACGAGTACGTCGGTCAGGAACACCTGCTCGCTCGCGGCAAGCCTTTGCGCGAGGCGCTGGAGCAGGGTGCCTTGCACTCGATGATTTTCTGGGGCCCGCCGGGTGTGGGCAAGACCACCCTGGCGCGGCTGCTGGCGGAAGTCTCGGATGCGCACTTCGAAACGGTTTCGGCGGTACTGGCCGGCGTGAAGGAAATCCGTCAGTCGGTGGAAATCGCCAAGCAGCAAGCCGGGCAATACGGCCGGCGGACCATCCTGTTTGTCGACGAAGTGCACCGCTTCAACAAGTCCCAGCAGGACGCTTTCCTGCCGTACGTTGAAGACGGCACGCTGATTTTTATCGGCGCCACCACGGAAAACCCCTCATTCGAACTCAACAACGCGTTGCTCTCCCGGGCGCGCGTCTACGTGCTCAAAAGTCTCGACGAAGCGGCCCTGCGCAAGCTGGTGCATCGCGCGCTGACGGAAGAGCGTGGCCTGGGCAAGCGGCAACTGACCCTCAGCGATGAAGGCTTCCAGATGTTGCTGTCGGCCGCCGATGGCGATGGCCGGCGTCTGCTCAACCTGCTGGAAAACGCCTCGGACCTGGCTGAAGACAACAGCGAGATCGGCGTCGATCTCCTGCAAAGCCTGCTCGGTGATACCCGCCGGCGTTTCGACAAGGGCGGCGAAGCGTTTTACGACCAGATTTCCGCGCTGCATAAATCCGTGCGCGGCTCCAACCCCGACGGCGCACTGTACTGGTTCGCACGAATGATCGACGGCGGTTGCGATCCGTTGTACCTGGCCCGGCGCGTGGTGCGCATGGCCAGCGAAGACATCGGTAACGCAGACCCCCGCGCCCTGAGCCTGTGCCTGGCGGCGTGGGAAGTGCAGGAACGCCTTGGCAGCCCTGAAGGCGAATTGGCGGTGGCCCAGGCCATCACCTATCTGGCTTGCGCGCCGAAAAGCAACGCGGTGTACATGGGTTTCAAAGCCGCGATGCGCAGCGCCACCGAACACGGTTCATTGGAAGTGCCGCTGCACCTGCGCAACGCGCCGACCAAGCTGATGAAGCAACTCGGTTATGGCGACGAATACCGTTACGCCCACGATGAGCCGGACGCTTACGCCGCTGGCGAAGACTATTTCCCGGAAGAACTCGAGCCGCAACCGTTCTATCAGCCAGTGCCGCGTGGCCTGGAGCTGAAGATCGGCGAGAAGCTCAATCACCTTGCGCAACTTGACCGTCTCAGCCCCCGGCAGCGGAGAAAATAGTGATCCCTTTGATCGTTGCTGTTTCTGTGGGCGGTATCGCCGGAACGCTTTTGCGCTTTGCCACGGGTAACTGGATCAACGCTAATTGGCCGCGGCACTTCTATACCGCGACGCTGGCCGTTAATATCGTCGGCTGTTTGCTGATCGGCGTTCTATACGGTCTGTTTTTAATACGCCCGGAGGTGCCGATTGAGGTGCGCGCCGGGTTGATGGTCGGCTTCCTCGGGGGGCTGACGACTTTTTCATCTTTTTCACTGGACACGGTGCGCCTGCTGGAAACCGGGCAAATGCCGCTCGCTATTGTCTATGCTGCCATCAGCGTATTCGGTGGGCTGCTCGCTACCTGGGCTGGCCTGTCCTTGACCAAACTTTGATAACGAGAGACCGACATGCTCGATTCCAAACTGTTACGTAGCAACCTTCAGGACGTAGCGGACCGCCTGGCATCCCGTGGTTACACGCTGGATGTTGCGCGCATCGAAGCGCTGGAAGAACAGCGCAAGACCGTCCAGACCCGCACCGAAGCACTGCAGGCTGACCGTAATGCGCGCTCCAAATCCATCGGCCAGGCCAAGCAGCGCGGCGAAGACATCGCGCCGCTGATGGCGGACGTCGAGCGCATGGCGAATGAATTGAGCGCCGGTAAAGTCGAGCTGGACGCGATCCAGACCGATCTGGATTCGATCCTGCTCGGCATCCCGAACCTGCCGCACGAATCCGTACCGATCGGTGATGACGAAGACGGCAACGTCGAAGTGCGCCGTTGGGGCACACCGACCGCGTTCGATTTCCCGGTTCAGGACCACGTCGCCCTGGGCGAGAAATTCGGCTGGCTGGACTTCGAAACCGCCGCCAAGCTGTCCGGCGCCCGTTTCGCCCTGTTACGCGGCCCGATTGCGCGTATGCACCGCGCCCTGGCGCAGTTCATGATCAACCTGCACACCAGCGAACACGGTTACGAAGAGGCCTACACGCCTTATCTGGTTCAAGCGCCGGCGTTGCAAGGCACGGGTCAGTTGCCGAAGTTCGAAGAAGACCTGTTCAAGATCACTCGCGAAGGTGAAGCCGATCTGTACCTGATTCCGACCGCCGAAGTGTCGCTGACCAACATCGTCGCTGGCGAAATCGTCGATTCGAAACGGCTGCCGATCAAGTTCGTCGCCCACACGCCATGCTTTCGCAGTGAAGCCGGTGCCTCGGGTCGCGATACGCGCGGCATGATTCGTCAGCACCAGTTCGACAAGGTTGAAATGGTTCAGATCGTTGAGCCGTCGACCTCGATGGAAGCGCTGGAAGGCCTGACGGCCAACGCCGAAAAAGTCCTGCAATTGCTCGAACTGCCTTATCGCACTATTGCGCTGTGCACTGGCGACATGGGCTTCAGCGCGGTCAAGACCTACGACCTGGAAGTGTGGATCCCGAGCCAGGACAAATACCGCGAGATTTCGTCGTGCTCCAACTGCGGCGACTTCCAGGCTCGCCGCATGCAAGCACGTTTCCGTAACCCGGAAACCGGCAAGCCTGAACTGGTTCACACCCTGAACGGTTCCGGCCTGGCGGTCGGTCGTACCCTGGTGGCGGTGCTGGAAAACTATCAGCAAGCCGACGGTTCGATCCGTGTGCCGGACGTGCTGAAACCGTACATGGGTGGCCTCGAGGTCATCGGCTAAATGGACTATCTGCCGCTGTTCCATAACCTTCGCGGCAGTCGTGTCTTGGTCGTCGGCGGGGGGGAGATTGCCTTGCGCAAATCCCGCCTGCTGGCCGAAGCCGGTGCGCTGCTGCGGGTGGTCGCACCTGAAATCGAACCGCAACTGCGCGAACTGGTTGCCGGTAGCGGTGGCGAATGTCTGGTGCGAGGCTACGTTGAATCGGACCTGGACGGTTGCGGGCTGATCATCGCCGCCACCGACGACGAACCGCTGAACGCGCAAGTCTCCGCCGATGCCCATCGGCGTTGCGTGCCGGTCAACGTGGTGGACGCGCCAGCCTTGTGCAGCGTGATCTTCCCGGCGATCGTCGACCGTTCTCCTTTGATCGTAGCGGTCTCCAGCGGCGGCGATGCGCCGGTGCTGGCGCGGTTGATCCGCGCCAAACTGGAAACCTGGATTCCTTCCACCTACGGTCAACTGGCCGGCCTGGCCGCACGTTTTCGCAGCCAGGTCAAACACCTGTTCCCGGATGTGCAGCAGCGTCGGGCGTTCTGGGAAGATGTGTTCCAGGGCCCAATTGCCGACCGACAACTGGCCGGGCAGGGCGCCGAAGCCGAGCGCTTGATGCTGGCGAAAATTGCCGGTGAAGCACCGAATGCAACGGGCGAAGTCTATTTGGTGGGCGCCGGTCCGGGTGATCCCGACCTGCTGACCTTCCGTGCCTTGCGTCTGATGCAGCAAGCCGATGTGGTGCTGTATGACCGCTTGGTGGCGCCGGCGATTCTGGATTTGTGCCGTCGCGATGCCGAGCGGATTTACGTCGGCAAGCGTCGCGCCGATCACGCTGTGCCGCAGGATCAGATCAACCAGCAATTGGTGGATTTGGCCAAGCAGGGCAAGCGGGTCGTGCGATTGAAGGGCGGTGATCCGTTCATCTTCGGTCGCGGCGGTGAAGAGATCGAAGAACTGGCGGCCCATGGCATCCCGTTCCAGGTGGTGCCGGGTATCACCGCGGCCAGCGGTTGCGCGGCGTATGCCGGAATTCCGCTGACGCACCGTGATTACGCGCAGTCTGTGCGTTTTGTCACCGGGCACCTGAAGGACGGTTCCACCGATTTGCCGTGGGCCGACCTGGTCGCGCCGGCGCAAACCCTGGTGTTTTACATGGGGTTGGTGGGGTTGCCGATCATTTGCGAACAGTTGATCAAGCATGGTCGCGCAGCGGATACGCCAGCGGCGTTGATCCAGCAGGGCACCACGGTCAATCAACGGGTGTTTACCGGCACGTTGGCCGATTTGCCAAGTCTGGTGGCGGAGCATGAAGTGCATGCGCCGACGCTGGTGATCGTTGGTGAAGTGGTGCAGTTGCGCGAGAAACTGGCGTGGTTCGAGGGTGCGCAGGCGCAAGTCTGAACACCGAGTCGCTCCATTCGCGAGCAAGCCCGCTCCCACATTTGACCGAGTTCTAACTGAAGAATACGGTTGAATGTGGGAGCGGGCTTGCTCGCGAAGGGGCCCTCAAAACCGCCCAGTATGTCAGATCAGGCCTGGCTCTTAAGCCAAACCCCTTTCCCGCTCAACCGCTCCCGATCATGCGGCGCTGTGAAATCCTGCGCCGGCCCTTTCGGCACGATCCCCGTCGGATTGATGGTCTTGTGGCTGCCGTAGTAGTGATTCTTGATGTGCTCGAAGTTCACCGTCTCGGCAATCCCCGGCCACTGATAAATCTCCCGCAGCCAGTTCGACAGATTCGGATAATCGGCAATCCGCCGCAGGTTGCACTTGAAGTGCCCGTAATACACCGCGTCAAAGCGAATCAACGTGGTGAACAGCCGAATATCCGCTTCGGTCAGGTACTCACCCGCCAAATAGCGATTGGCACCCAACAGCTGTTCCAGCCGATCAAGCTCCTCGAACAACCCGTCGAACGCTTCTTCATAAGCCTTCTGCGCTGTGGCAAATCCTGCGCGATACACGCCATTGTTCACCGTCGGATAAATCCGTTCGTTCAGCGCATCGATTTCGCCCCGCAGCGGCGCAGGGTAGAAATCCAGGTCATTACCCGTCAAATCATCGAAGGCGCCATTGAACATGCGGATGATCTCCGCCGATTCATTGTTGACGATGCGATTCTGCTGTTTGTCCCAGAGCACCGGCACGGTGACGCGGCCGGTGTAGTCGGCGGTATCGGCGGTGTAGCGCTGGTGCATGAAATTGAAATGATCGAGCTTGTCCCCGGTCGATCCGAGGTTCTGGTCGAAGGTCCAGCCGTTTTCCAGCATCAACCAACTGACCACCGAGACGTCGATGAGGCTTTCGAGGCCTTTGAGTTTGCGCAGGATCAGCGTGCGGTGAGCCCATGGACAGGCGAGGGACACGTAGAGGTGATAACGACCGGCCTCGGCCGCAAAGCCACCAACACCTGTCGGGCCAGGTTTGCCATCGGTGGTCAGCCAGTTACGACGCTGCGCTTGTTCACGCTGGAACGCGCCATCCTTGCTGCTTTCGTACCACTGGTCGTGCCAGCGGCCTTCAACTAACAAACCCATGTCCAAGACTCCTCAACCAATAAGCGTTGGAGAGGAGTCTATTCGCATAGGTTCGATTAAAAAGCGCAAAGGTTGGGCGCTTATGATCGGTTATATCGATTTGTCCCGCGCATCCCAATACTGCTGGGCGGTTTCGAAGGCCTGCTCACGGGGTTGGCCGAGGCCGCGCAAGGCCAGGGCCATGGTCGAGATCAGTGCCATTTGCGGATAGCTGTCGACTACGTCGCCACGCCACACGGCTTTCAAGTGCTCGGGATCGAGGGTGGCCGGTTTGACGTGGCGTTGTGCCGACAGCTGCGGCCATTCCTCGTCCCAGCTTTCGCCGCCAGTGGTGCCGTACAAGTGACTGTCGGCGTCTGGGTTGATCTCGATTTCGCCGCCGTCGCCTTTCACCACGATCGCGGTATCGCCGAGCAAGCCGCTGGCATCGCGATGCACCGCCTGGTAACCGGGGTGGAAAATGCTTTGCAGGCCACAGCGGGCACTCAACGGGTTGAGAATCCGCGTCAGGGAATGGATCGGCGAGCGCAGGCCCAAGGTGTTGCGCAGGTCGATCATTCGTTGCAGCTGCGGTGCCCAATCCACCAGCGGCATGAAGGCCAGGCTGCCGTTATCCAGTGCGTCGCCGACCTGCTGCCAGTCGCGGCACAACGGGATCTTCAACTCATCCAGCAGTTGCTCGCTGTAGAGCCTACCGGCCGTGTGCGCGCCGCCGCCATGCATGAAAATCCGCACGCCATTCTGTGCCAGACACTTGGCGGCCAGCAGGTACCAAGGCAGATGGCGTTTCTTGCCGGCATATGTCGGCCAGTCCAGATCGACGGCCAGTGCCGGCGGATTCAACCGTTCACGCAAGGCTTCGGTAAACCCGGCCATTTCCTCGGCGCTTTCTTCCTTGTGCCGCAACAGCATCAGGAACGCGCCGAGTTGGGTGTCTTCGACCTTGTGGTCGAGCACCATGCCCATGGCTTCGCGGGCTTCCTCGCGGGTCAAGTCGCGGGCGCCGCGCTTGCCTTTGCCGAGAATGCGCACGAACTGGGCGAACGGGTGTTCGGCGGGTGTTTCGAGGGTCAGCGCAGTGTAGTCGGTCATAAGCAATTCGTCGGTTTGGGCAGGCCCGCCAGTTTCGCGGCGAGTTTGGCAGGGGTGCCTTTGAACAGTCGGTTCAGGTGCAGGCTGTTGCCCTTTTCCGGGCCCAGCTTCGTTGCTGTGTACTTGATCAGCGGACGGGTGGCCGGCGACAGCTGGAATTCGGCGTAGAAGCTGCGCAGCAGTTCGAGGATCTCCCAGTGTTCGGGGCTCAACTCGATGTCTTCGGCGGCGGCCAGGGCGCTGGCCACTTCGCAGGACCAGTCGCTCAGTTCGACCAGGAAACCGTCCTTGTCCAGCTCGATGGCGCGTGCGCCGACCGTCAGGGATTTCATAGCCAACTGTTGACCTTGTCGTAGTGAATCGACAGCTCGACGAAGGCCGGGTAATCGATGGCCTTGGCCGTGTCAGGAATCTCCAGCGCGCGAGCCTGGGCGTCTTCGGCCAGTACGAACAGTTTCGGGCTGCGGGCGTTCAGCGCTTTGAACGGCGCGGTCCCTGGTTGCAACGCATAAACCGCGTCGCCAGTCAGCAGCAGCGCATCGTCAGCACCCATCAAGCGCAGGCAACTGGTCAGGCGATCGTCGCCGAACGGGGAATGAGACAACACATGCAAAGTCGACATCAGAGGGTGATCACCTGGTCGTAACGGTCAATAAGTGCGGTGATTTCGTGGGCGGCCAGCACCTGCGCTTCTTCCAGCGCCAAGCCGGCCGGGTTCAGACCCCGTTGCACAACGCTGTCGGCACAGACAAACAGTTCGTCGACACCGAACATTGGCAAGGCTTGCAGATTGGCACTGAGGTCCTTCTGCTGGAGGGCCTTGGCGTCCTGTTTCGCGGCGAGCTGGAACACTCCGTCATCGAGAAACAGCAGGCCGATCGGCAGATCGAAGGCGCCGCCGGCCAGCACGATGTCCAGCGCTTCCCGCGCACTCGGCCCGGACCAGGGCGCCTGACGGCTGATAATCAGCAAGGATTTAGCCATCTCACGCGCCTCCAAAACAGATCAGGCGGTCAGCATCCTGCACCGCGTCATGCAGCTGGCCCAGGCCAGACAATTCCCACGGCGCGCCCACCGCCACAGCTTGACGCTGATAGCGCCCGGCTTCTTCTTCATTCAGCACGCCACGACGCAGGGCGGCTGCGATACACACGACGCCGTCCAGTTGATGCTCGGTGACGAAGTTGCGCCATTGCTTGGGCAAGTCCTGCTCATCCTGCGGCGTGACCACGCTGCCGGAGGCGTTGTAGACGCCGTCCTGGTAGAAAAACAGCCGAACAATCTCATGCCCACCGGCCAGCGCAGCCTGGGCAAACAGCAGGGCGCGGCGCGAGGAGGGCGCATGGGCGGCGGAAAACAGCGCGATGGCGAATTTCATGACGGACTCGATCAGCAAAACTGCGGCCATGATAAAGCTTTATCGCCGGGGCGGCGAAGGGCTTTGCCGCGAGATGGTGTGTCAGGTGCACCCAATTCGATCAACCACCGATCAGCGCGGCATGTAACCCAATTGCCAGCGCTGCGGGATTTTCAGCGACAGCAACCCGACCGCGCCGGCCAGCAGACCGCTGACAAACAAAGCCTTGAGCCCCAGGTGATGTTCCAGCAAGGCGCCGATTACCGCGCCGGCAAACATCCCGGTCCAGGGAATCAATTGCACGCGCCAGCCGTTACGCCGTTCGCCGAGCATCCAGCGTCCCAGCCCACGGCCGAAGCGCGACAGGGCGCCGGTGACGTAGGTCAGGCCGACCGGCAGTCCGTTCACTTCTTCCACGGCGGCATTGAGCATGCCCATGGCGATGATCGTCGCCAGAAGCGCCGGCAATTGTTCGTCGTAGGGCCAGGCAGCGGCGCCGCAGAGCAGCGTGGCGATGCACAGCAGCAAGGGCAGCGCCCGACGGCCGCCGAGGCGACTGACGACAATGCCCAAGGCGTTGCCGACGACGAAGGTGCCGACGAGGATCACCAGGCGCAACGTGAGGCCCAGGTCGCCGTCGCTGATGGCGACCGCGAGGCGGGTGGTGTTGCCGCTCATGAACGAGACGAAATCACCGCTGGCCATGAAGCCGATGGCGTCGGTCATGCCGGCGAGCACCGAGAGGCTGGCCACCAGCGACATGCCGATGCGTCCGCGCCATTTGCGGGTATGCAGGTGGCCCGGGCTGGCGCGGTCAGTTGAGAGGGATGGCAACATCAGCGAAGGTCGTCCTCAGGCAGCGACTGAAATAGTCACTTACTCAATCCATATAACTCGCAATACTCCCGCCAGTCCATGCCGGCCATCTCGGCCACTTCCTTGTGCACTTCCAGGCGCTGCGCCTGATAGTCCTCGGGCGTCGCGGCGGTCAGTTGCAGTGTCAGCTCCCAGGCAAACAATCCCAGGCGCTCGGCCTCGGCTTCGAAGGCTTCATGCAAGCGTTCGTCGCGGTACTGCGCCGCGGTCTCGCCCTTGGCCTGAGCCAACAGCGGGTTGAGGTTGTCGAGTTCGACGCGCAGTTCAGGGCGCTCATCGAGAAACTTCTTCAGCGCTTGCTCGTGTTGCTGTTCGGTTGCCGCCATGGTCGCTCCTTGAGGCTGGATTACGAAGACTGCTTCTTGCTGGCCTTGGCCGCTGCTGCCAGGCACTCGAGGGCAAACTGCTCGGGGTACGTCATCTGGATTGGCGTGGTTTCACCCTTGACGGTTCTTTCGCCGTCGAGGATGTAACGAATTCGCTTGTCGGTGACGCCAATCCGCTTGGCAATCCAGGACGGCGTCTGACCGATCTGGCTGATCAGTTTGTCGGCATATTCAGCGGTCGGTTTGTAGTATTCGGCGTTGGGTGTCATGACCTTTCCAGAAAATAAGCCCGGAAAAACGGGCGATGCGGTGTTAATGGCGCGACAGGGTGCGCGAATCGTCACTCGGTGTCGCGGTATAAATGAAGTAAAGCAGAACGATACGCCGTGCCGCGGTGATACAGTCCGCTTTTTCTTGATGAGCGAATGCAATGCGAATTCTGATGGTGGCGCTGGCCGTAACGTTGCTGGCGGGATGCGCGGGCTCGGCGATGAACGACGCCCGCACTGGAACCCCGTACAAAACCCTGACGTCGGACAAACCGGAAAAAGTAGTTGCCCAGTGTGTGCAGTTTTCCTGGCAGGATGAGGCGGTGTTCGGTGTCGATGCTGGCGCGTATTTGCAGCCTGGCGAGAAGGGCGGCACCACCGTTTACACGCGTTCGGCGGAGTCCTTTGTGGACGTGAAGACTGACGCTTCCGCTACCGTGCTGAATTATTACGCGCAGCATGACGACTTTGTGGCCAAGCGCCGACTGGCGGCGTTGGCGACCTGCCTCTGATTCTTTGGATTGACGCAAACCCCTGTGGGAGCGGGCTTGCTCGCGAAGAGGCCGGTACATTCAACATCTCTGTTGACTGACACACCGCCTTCGCGAGCAAGCCCGGTCCCACAGTTGTTCTGTGTTGATTATGAAAATGGGGTTTGCTCCCGCCGGGTCAGGTTTCGTTTTTCAGGCGCTTCTGGAAAAAGAAGCGCTTGTGGCCCGGTGGGTAGTCGGTGATCTGGCCTAGCTCGCTGTAGCCGAGCTTGCGGTAGAACTCCGGTGCCTGGAAGTCGAAGGTGTCGAGCCAGACTCCGATGCATTCCTTTTCCCGTGCCAGGTCTTCAGCCATTTGCATCAGTTTCGTGCCCATGCCCTGTCCCCGGGCCTGTTCAGGCACCGACAACAGGTCGATATACAACCATTGGTAAAACACCCGACCGTGAAGCCCGCCGAGAATCTCGCCGCTTTCGTCACGCACCAGCAAGGCAACGGGCTCCTGAGTCGAGACACCGGCCTTTGCGGCGTTATAGGCGCGCAACGGCAGCAGGATTGCCTGGCGTTCTTCATCCGTGGGGTTTTGCGATCGTTCGATTCGCAGCGTCATCAGCTATTTCCTTATGGCCAGAGGGAAAACATTTCCAAGACTATCGCGTCACCTGGTCGTTGTTCCAGTCTTGAGGTGGAACCGTCGTTCGGGCGCAGATGTCTAGGCTAAACAGCGTCAATTCTGAACGCGATCCATGAGGACAATCCGTGAATATTTTCGAAGCCTTGCGCGAAAGCCACGACCGCCAACGTATCTACGCCGATGCGCTGATCCAGACCAGCGGCGACACCCCCGAACGGGTCGAGGCTTACAAGCAGCTCAAGTCCGAACTTCAGGCCCACGAAACCGCTGAAGAGCGGCATTTCTACATTCCGCTGATGGAGTTCGATAACGGCGTCGACCTCAGCCGTCATGCGATTGCCGAACATCATGAGATGGATGAAATGATGGAAGCACTCGACGAAACCGAGATGTCCAGCCCGGCCTGGCTGGTCGCCGCGAAGAAGCTCGCCGAGAAGGTCAATCACCACCTGGAAGAGGAGGAGCAGAAGTTCTTCCAGATGGCCGGCAAGCTACTCGACGACAAACAGAAAGTGACGCTCGCGGGTCAGTATGAGAAGGAATACAAGGCTCAGCTGTCTTAGCGTCGGCCTTTCGTTTTCGCCTAAGATGTGCGCCTTCTGACGAAAAAAGGGATGCATTGTCATGTCGAACACAGCCGAGCGGGTCAACCTCATCGAGTCTCAGGTGTTGTCCCACGACTGGTATCTGCTCAAGAAAATTACCTTCGATTACCAACGCAACAACGGTGAATGGCAACGCCAGACCCGCGAAGTCTACGACCGCGGCAATGGCGCGGCGATCCTGCTGTTCAACCGTGAAAAGAAAACCGTGGTGCTGACCCGGCAATTCCGCTTGCCGGTGTTCGTCAACGGCCACGATGGGTTGCTGATCGAAGTGGCGGCGGGGCTGCTCGAAGGTGCGGCGCCTGAAGAGCGCATCCGCGAAGAAGCCGAGGAAGAAACCGGTTATCGCGTGCACCATGTGCACAAGGTGTTCGAGGCCTACATGAGCCCCGGCTCGGTGACTGAAAAACTGCACTTCTTCATCGCCGAGTACGACGCTGCTTCCAAGGTCAGCGAGGGCGGCGGGCTGGAGGAGGAAACCGAGGAACTGGAAGTGCTGGAATGGAAATTCGACGACGCACTTGATGCGTTTTATCGCGGGGAAATCTGCGATGCGAAGACCATCATGCTGTTGCAGTATGCGGCGATGAAAAACATCTTCACGATTTAAGCTGTGTCCCTCTCGCCACAAATGCGGGGCCTGTCACGTCAGAACAAATCGCCTGTCCTGCCGGCCCCAGACCATTGGCAACCTTCCAGCGTCAGCAGCTGCTCCTTCGCCTCAAGCCCTCCGGCAAACCCCGTCAACTTTCCCGAAGCGCCAATCACCCGATGACACGGCGCAACAATCGAAATCGGGTTCTTGCCATTCGCGGCGCCCACTGCCCGAACCGCACTGGGATTGCCGATCTGCCGGGCTATCTCGCTATAGCTGCGGGTTTCGCCAAACGGAATGGTGAGCAGCGCTGCCCAGACCTTCTTCTGAAATTCCGTCCCGGCAAAATCCAGTTCCAGGTCGAAACGATTGCGCGTGCCTGCAAAGTATTCCCGCAGCTGCTGAGCTGTGCGCATCAGGATCGGATTATCCGGCGCCTCGCGCATCGGTCCAAGCCGCACCCGGTCGGGTTTGTCGTTTTCCCAGAGGATGGCTGCCAGTCGTGAGCCGTTCGCGACCAGCTTCAACTCGCCCACCGGTGTGGCGAGGGTGATGAAGGTGTAACTCATGCCGGTGGACTCCGTAAAAGTGCTGAACCGAGGCCAAGCATACTGCCTCGACGGGGAGGCGCAATACGCAATCCCAGCCATACTTGCCTCTGCTCTTGAAGCGTTCCCTCTGTTTTTGTACAGAGCCTAAAAACAAAAAGAGACCGACTCATGAAGTTCGAACCTTTTGCCAAATCGCTGATTGCGACCTCATTGGTGCTCAGCTGCCTCAGTGCTTACGCGGCTTCCGTGGCGCCGGTCGCGGCCGAAAACGGCATGGTCGTCACCGCCCAGCATCTGGCCAGTCATGTGGGCGTCGATGTGCTCAAGAACGGCGGTAACGCCGTCGACGCCGCGGTAGCGGTCGGCTATGCGCTGGCGGTGGTTTATCCCGCGGCGGGTAACCTGGGCGGCGGTGGTTTCATGACCATTCAGTTGGCGGACGGGCGCAAGACCTTCCTCGACTTCCGCGAAAAAGCACCGCTGGCCGCCACCGCCGACATGTACCTCGACAAGGAGGGCAACGTTGTCCCCGAGCTGAGCACCCGTGGCCATCTGGCCGTTGGCGTGCCGGGCACCGTGTCGGGCATGGAACTGGCGCTGCAGAAATACGGCACCAAACCGCGCAAGGAAGTGATCGCCCCGGCCATCAAGCTCGCCGAAGACGGTTTTGTGCTGGAGCAGGGCGATGTCGAGTTGCTGGAATACGCCACTGACGTGTTCAAGAAGGACATCAAGGATTCCGGTGCGATTTTCCTGAGCAACGGCGAGCCGATGCAAGTCGGTCAGAAACTGGTGCAAAAAGACCTCGGCAAAACCCTGCGGGAAATCTCCGAGAAGGGCGCCGACGGCTTCTATAAAGGCTGGGTGGCCGATGCCATCGTCACCTCCAGCCAGGCCAACAAAGGCATCATCACTCAGGCCGACCTCGACAAATACAAGACCCGCGAACTGGCCCCGATCGAATGCGATTACCGCGGCTACCATGTGGTCTCGGCACCGCCGCCCAGCTCTGGCGGTGTGGTGATTTGCCAGATCATGAACATTCTCGAAGGCTATCCGATGAAAGACCTGGGCTATCACTCGGCCCAGAGCATGCACTACCAGATCGAAGCGATGCGTCACGCCTATGTGGACCGCAACAGCTACCTGGGCGACCCGGACTTTGTGAAAAATCCGATCGCCCATCTGCTGGATAAAAACTACGCAACCAAAATCCGCGAAGCCATCAATCCGCAAAAGGCCGGTGTGTCCCGCGAGCTCAAACCCGGCGTAGCGCCACACGAAGGCAGCAACACCACCCATTACTCCATCGTCGATAAATGGGGCAATGCGGTCTCGGTGACTTACACCTTGAACGACTGGTTCGGCGCCGGCGTCATGGCCAGCAAAACCGGGGTGATCCTCAACGACGAAATGGACGATTTCACCTCGAAAATCGGTGTGCCGAACATGTACGGTCTGGTGCAAGGGGAGGCCAATGCCATCGCCCCCGGCAAGGCACCGCTGTCGTCCATGAGCCCGACCATCGTCACCAAGGACGGCAAAGTGGTGATGGTCGTCGGCACACCCGGCGGCAGTCGCATCATCACTGCAACCTTGCTGACTATGCTCAACGTGATCGACTACGGCATGAACATCCAGGAGGCGGTGGATGCACCGCGTTTCCACCAGCAGTGGTTACCGGAAGAGACCAACCTTGAGACCTTCACCACCAGCCCTGATACGGTGAAGATGCTCGAAAGCTGGGGACACAAGTTTGCCGGGCCGCAGGACGCCAACCATGTGGCGGCGATTCTGGTCGGCGCACCGTCGCTGGAAGGCAAGCCGGTGGGCAAAAACCGCTTCTATGGGGCGAACGATCCACGTCGTAACACCGGGTTGTCGCTCGGTTATTGAGGGGTGTTTTTCAAAGGGGGGACGGATCTATTGTTCGTCCCCTGATCCACTGATTCTTTTCAAGGACGGGACCATGGCTACCGCACTGCTGATCATCGATGTCCAGCGCGCCCTGTGCACTGGCGAGTACGAATGTTTTGAGATCAAGCGTGTTATCGAGAACATCAACGACCTCAGTGCCAAGGCTCGCGAAGCAGGCATCCCGGTCATCCTCATCCAGCACGAAGAAAGGGGCGACCCACTGCAATACGGTTCCGAAGGCTGGCAACTGGCCGAAAGCCTGAAGACTTCGCCGCAAGACATTCGCGTGCGAAAAACCAATCGAGACTCGTTCTACCGGACCCACTTGCAAGCGCAATTGCAGGATATGGACGCCGACCGCCTGATCGTCTGCGGACTGCAAACCGACTATTGCGTCAACGCCACTGTCCGCCAGGCCCTGAACCTGGGCTATGACGTAGTGCTCGCCGCCGATGCGCATTCCACCGTCGACAACGGCAACCTCGCCGCCGAAGACATCATCACCGAGCACAACGCAGACCTGGCGCACTTGACGGGGCCCGTGGCGCGGATCGACGTTATGCCGACCAGCGAAATCCGGATCTGAAAACGGGTGAGGGGCTTGCTCCTATTGACGTTTGCACGGCCCCGAAAATACCGATCAACTCAGTCAAAAAAGCACTGAGCAAATCCCGCTGACGCGCCGAATGCATGACCGCAGCATGAAAGCCGCCCTCATGGCGCAACAACTCAGAATTCGGGTCGAACCATGGCTCTGGTCGCATAAATTTGAAATGCACGGCGTTGCTCGACAGAATCGCGTCCCGATCCGGCCAAAGGTGCCAGACATTCGTGGTGAAAAGGAACTGCAGTTGAACGAACAGACATTGTCCCAGCGCCTGGAGCGCGTGGCGGCGCATGTACCAGCAGACGCACGCCTGGCCGATATCGGCTCGGATCACGGCTACCTGCCGGTGGCGTTGATGCGCCGTGGCGCCATTGCGGCGGCGGTGGCCGGGGAGGTGGCGTTGACGCCGTTCCATTCGGCCGAACGCACCGTGCGCGAGAGCGGTCTGGACCAGCGGATCACCGTGCGCCTGGCCAATGGTCTGGCAGCGATCGAACCGGGTGACGGGATCACTGCGATCACCATCTGCGGCATGGGCGGCGAGACGATCCGTGACATTCTCGACAGCGGCAAGGCGCGCCTGAGCGGCCAGGAGCGCCTGATCCTGCAACCCAACGGCGGCGAGCAGCCACTGCGCCAGTGGCTGATGGAAAATGGCTACCGCATCCTCTGCGAGGAACTGCTGCGGGAAAATCGTTTCGACTACGAAATCATTGTCGCCGAGCGCGCCGGGCCGGTGATGTACACCGCCGAGGAGCTTTACTTCGGCCCGCTGCAAATGCAGGCACGCAGCCCGGCGTTCCTGATCAAGTGGCAGCGCATCCTGCGCGAAAAGCAGAAGACCCTGACCCATTTCGCCCGTGCGCGGCAGGCCTTGCCCGAGGAGAAAGTGCAAGACATCGCCCGGCAGGCCCGGTGGATCACCGAGTTGCTGGCTTGAGGCCGGTCCAGGGTTTGTACGAAAAAGTCGATGCGCTCGGCTATCGGTTCAGCAGAGGCGCCAGCAGCGCACACATGCCGCGCCAGTGCGAACCCTCCCAGTAAATCCGTTGGCAGGCGTCGCAGCGCAAGAAGTGCGAATAGAGGGCGCCAACCCGTGGCGGCACCTGCAGCCGGGCCAGTTCCGGGCTGATCTCGTGCAGCGGCAGGTTGCAATGAAGGCACAGGCTGAATGGCCGCGCGCTACGCGCCAGGTCGAGGCGTTCGTACATTTCGCGCAGCTGCAGCGACGGTTTCAGGGCATGCACGTAACAGCCGTGGCTGATGATCCGCCGCTTGAGCAATTCGCGGTCACGGGTCAGCACGATGCGTCCTTGCTGCGCAGCGATCTCGGCGATCTCGCCATCCTCGAAGCCATTGTCGTAGAGGGTGTCGAAACCGCTCATGCGCAGCAGGTGGGCCAGCCCGCCAAGGTGCGCATCAGCAACGAAGCGCAGCACCCGTAAAGGTTGCGCACGAACCTTGAGCAACGGGCTGATGTCCAGCGCTTCGAACTTGGGATACACCGCCAGCCGGTCACCGTCGAAGATCGTCCGCTCCAGGCCCACCGACTCGCCGTTGAGCAGCACTAACTCAACCTCCGTGTGCGGTATCCCGAGCGCCTCGATCATGTGCTTGACCGTCGCCCCTCGCGCGCACTCGCAGGTGAATGACTGCCGGCGCCGTTCGGCCGGCAGGAAATCGTTGAGCTCCTCGTAGAAGCGGAAGGTTGCACGAGTCATGTTGAACAGTATGGCAGGGCTGCGGGATGAGCGAGTCTGGTTCGCACATCTGCTCTGGCAGGCCTAGCGACGATAGTAGCGGCGATCATCCTCGTAGCGGTGCCGCATGGCCCGATCCTGGTGGCGCTCCCAATCACGACGATCAGCTTCTCGACGGGCTTGCTCTCGACGCCACTTATCTCTACGCCAGTCGTCTCGGCGCCAATTGTCCCGGCGATCGTGCCAACGGCCGTCATGCCAGTATCGATCGTCATGGGCAAGCAACGGCCCCAGCGGCTTGCCGGCCATACTGGCCAAGGTCGGCCAAGGGTTGCCGGCGGCTTGGACCGGAGCCTGAACGGCGGTGACTTCAGTTGCGACAACAGGGGTTGGGGTCTTCATCTGGGTTGCGCAGGCCGAGCCCACTGCCGCGAACGCTAACAGGCCGAAGAGCACCATCCGTGGGTCATGGAATTTCATGAGAGAAGGCAACCTCTGATTGACAATCGGACGTATGGCCATCTGGCTGCGGGAAGCTGGGGGTTCGCGCTTACCGAGTGGATGTGCCTATCCACATAGACAGATTAATAGAGAAAAGTTCTAGGGAGCCGCTGCTTAAATAGCCAAGGCCTCAGTGTTGCGTTCAGTCGCGCATTCAAACGCCAGTTCGGTACATCCCCCGGCAACTGGCGCAGACAATCCGCATGAGAAAACCCGGTACCGATATGCCCGTTGTAGCGGGAACTTCAGGGTACTGGCCAGGTCAACAGGGGCCCTGTATCGGCGATGCCGAGCAGCGCTGGTGGCCTGCTTTACGGCAGTGTCTTCCTGTATCAGCCGAGTCCGCCCCCCCCCTGATGCCAACCAAGAATTTTCTGCCGGGTCTCATCCTGGCGTTCTGCGCTGTCGCGTCGCTTTGTTCGGTTGCTGCCGAGCGAAGACCGCTCTCGCAAAGTAACAGCGCATCAACCACGCTAATCGAAACCGCCTCGCGGCAATATGAAAATGGCCAGTTGGACCAAGCCGCTGCCACGCTGGAGCGTGCCCTGCATATCCAGCCGAACAATCCCGCGACGCTGCATTACCTTGGTGTGTTGCGTCTTCAGCAGGGGCAATACCAGCAGGCAGAAACGTTGGCGGCGCGCTCGAACATGCGGGTTGGTCGCAACGTCGAGTTACGCAATCGCAACTTCCAATTGATCCAGGCGGCGCAGCAGGCCAAGGCTTCAAGTACCTCACCCAACGCCAAAGAGGACCAGGTCGCAGTACAGGAGGGGCTCAAAGAGGAGGCCAAAAAGCGCCGCGCCGCAGAAATGGCCGCTGCTGAACAACCCAACGCTGGCAACTTCGCTAACGCACAGGCAGAGAAGGTATCGGACTCGCCGACGGCAGGCAGGCTACGGCCCGAAGGAGAATTGCCAGCGGCTTTCGTCGAGCCAGAGGTTGAGATTCCCCGCGGCCATTGGCCGCCTCCGGGTAAATGCCGAATCTGGTTTCCTGATCGCCCGCCCGGGCATCAGCCCAAACCCGGCAAATGCAAGAAGCTGCGAGATCGGGTTCCGTCAGGAGCCTACCTGGTGCGCGGTTGAGTTTCTGCGTGTCCTTTTGGCCGGTTAAGTCAAAGGCTCGGAGCGTGCTGTAGATAGCCAAGTGCGACTACGCAGTGCGGGTGGCATCTGTCTATGCCAAACAAATGCAGATGCGCTACAACTCATAGAACTCCGGGGGCCTCACAGAAGCGAGCGAAAGTGGATGAAACACAATCTCTGTGTCATCAGGCTGGTTCGGTTCGCATCCGCTTCGGTCATCATGCTCGCCACCGGCGCAGTGGCAGAAGATCTCGAACCCAGGTCCTACGCTAATACACCGGTCGGTATCAATTTCCTGCTCATAGGCTACAGCGATCTCCATGGCAATGTGACGGCCAACCCCTCGATCCCGCTCGAAGATGCCAAGCTCAACATCAAGACGGTCGTGGTTGCCTTTGCCAGATCCCTGGACGTCTGGGGCCGCTCGGGGAAGTTCGATATCGTCGTGCCCGAGGCAAAATTGACCGGCTCAGCCCTGCTTGCCGGTGAACCCAGGGAACGTAATGTCTCTGGGCTGATCGATCCAAGATTTCGCTTCTCGGTCAACTTGTATGGCGCCCCGGCGATGTCCCTGGCCGAGTTCCCCAGCTACCAACAGGATGTGATTATCGGCGCCAGCCTGGCGATCACGGCGCCACTGGGCCAATACGACGACAGCAGGCTGATCAATCTCGGCAATAATCGCTGGTCATTCAAGCCTGAACTCGGGGTTTCCAAACGTGTGGGGCCAGTGACCCTGGAATTATCCGGCGCAGGAACCTTTTTCACCGACAATGACGAGTTACTCGGCGACCACGTGCTTTCCCAGGATCCGATTTACCAGATGCAGGGGCATCTTATCTACGCCTTCAGCTATGGTGTCTGGGGTTCGCTGGATGCGACCTACTTCGCTGGCGGCAGCAGCTCAGTGGATGGGGTCAGTAATCGTGATTTTCAGGAAAGCACCCGCTACGGCTGCACCCTTTCGCTGCCGTTGAACCGCAACCATTCGATAAAACTGAATGCGAGCTATGGTGGCCATTCCCGCACTGGCAGCGAATACGATGCTGTCGGCATGGTCTGGCAGTATCGTTTCGGTGCAGGACTTTGAAAGATAGGATTTACGCTGCGTCCCATTCACGCGTTGGTGGGACATTTGTCCGACCCTGCTTGCTTACCCCCGGAGGTGGCTCAGGCAAATCGACAGTTACCTGACCTGATTCGACGGATAAAGACCCGCAAGCCGCGCGATCACAACACCTACGTAAAAGACGCCGGAAAATTCTTCGACCATCACAAGTGAGCGGGCGTGGTTGGTCAGCGGGATAACATCACCGTAGCCGGTGGTGGTGAGCGTCGTGAGGCTGAAATAGATCAGTTTGAAGAAAGTCCCGGGCTGTCCGAAGTCGAGTTGGCCAGGGCCGAATGAGCCTGCGGCGGATATCTCCACCAGGGCAAAGATGAAGGACCAAACGAAGGCCAGCATGATGTAACCCGCCAGCGCGCCATGCAGTTTGTCAGCTGTAATTGGCCCGCGCATGAGGATATAGCGAAGCACTCCGCTAAACGAAACCGCAAGAGACGCCACATAGGAAATCCCGGCAAGCTTAAGAATCGCGATACTCCCAGCCCCCAAGGCCGCCCATTGAAGGCCAACCCCAAGCAGCGCCAGACACAGCTTGAGGATGAACCCCCGCCGAGTCTGCCTGGTGGCGAAAGCGCCCACGAGCAGCACCGTTGAAAACAGAATGCCGAGCGACAAGCGAGGCATTAAACCCTCCTCAAGGAAGGGAAACAGAAGGATCAATCCTAGTAAGAGCAGCAATAGATAGGTGCAGGGCCCTCGTCCTATCACCATCTGAGCTAAATCCGCGTCGGACTCGGCTTTATCTTGCGGATTTGTCATACCGGTTTCCCTGAGGACGAAGTCACCCTCGATACCTGACGTTGCACGGTTGAATCTGATCTTGTTTCAGGATAGTTGGCAGTGAAACTCTAGACGCGAATACTTGTAAGAGGATTCAAACTGACAGGCAGCGATGGCTCGTATAGCGACCATCACTTGTTGTGACTGGTCGTTGTGGCAGATTTCATTGAAAAAAGTCGGTCTTTCCAGACAGCCCGCAAACTGACCGCTGAAAACGCCTCCTTGCGCGCAGCTAAGCGAAATCAGAGCCCGAAATCCTCTGCTCAAAGTAAATATTTCAATCTCAAGCGCCTATTTTCTGCGGTGGGCCCCATGGCCGACTTCAAATTTTTTGAACCACGGTTAATCTTCTCTCCTTCGACTATGACGCAAGGACAGCTGATGACCCTCACCAGTAAAATCTCGCCCTATGATCCTCAATGGCCGCTACTTTTTACTACCGAAAAACGACGAATAGCGGAGGGCTTTGGAGCTGAGCTGATCGAAACTCATCATGTCGGTAGTACCGCTGTTCCTGGGCTTTGCGCCAAACCAGAAATCGACATTTTGGTTGTGGTGTCGGAGCACGTAAATGAAGCGGCTCGTGGCGAGTTCATGCATACATTGGGCTATGTACGGGGAACAGATCTTTCGACCGACCATCACTTTTACCGTCGCGATGTCGATGGGGTGAGAACTCATAAAATACACGTGTGCGTCGCTGGTCATGGACAGATTGCGCGAATGCTGCGCTTCCGAGACCTTTTGAGAGAAAGCGCCAGCATCCGGCAGCAGTATCAGGATTTGAAGCTACGGCTCGAAGCCAACAACCGGGGAGGCATTGCCGAATATCTCGCGCACAAGGCACCCTACATTGATGCTTTGATGGATACGTATCCAGAGGAATAAGTACGCGCTCATAGTGAGGGAGGCCGGGATCAGGTCGATGCCGGTGAGGGGCATGTATCGAGTCATTTGAAGATCTCTGTTTGAATGGCTCAAGGCCGTCACTCAGTCGTCGCCAAAAGATTGGATGGCGCCATTTTGGTTAGGGGGGCCGAGGGTTGTGTAGGAATTTTATAGTGTTCCCAGGACCGTTACGCCCCTTCCTCGGGCGACTGCTTACGGCCAAGAGCGGCCATTCCGCCTATCTAATAAACTAGGGGCGATTCAATGTATGGCAAAACTGCCGAGCGGATACAAGGCAGTCGAAGTCACTCCTGTTCAGCTCGCTCGAACTAAGTCGTTCGCGATATATGCGCCTGCAGCCGTTACCAGCGTACGGAGTCGTAGCATGACTGCCAGGCGACCTGACCTGCTTCGTCAAGGAGCTGTCCGGTTAAAAGTTGACCGCTGCATTTCTCGATAATAAGAAAATCACAAGCCCCGATCGCCTCGGCAACCTAGCTTTTATATCCCGGCGGAACCGAGAAAATCTCAGCTTCAGGCGAAGCTAGGTCGGCAACACCATTCGTGTTAAGGGCCTGCGCGGCGGCCACCGTATTTAGGGACTCGCGAAGCAGCTTGATTTTGCCGTTCTCGGCGACAAGTCGTCCCGCGAACAGGTGATGGATCAGCCGCCCAGTGGCCGCCGCGCGCGCGTCTGTCAAATACTCGGCATACACCTGATCCTTCGTATCAATCAGCACAGTGACGTTTTCGGGTTTGAAGCCGAAGCCGGGGTAAAGGGTGCTGCCGACAAAATCGTAAAATTTCGCGATGGCTTCCCGCCCCTGGTGACGGCTCGGGATACCGAGCGAATGCAGGAAGGGAAGTTCCAGCACTCCGTCTTCAGCGAACAGCTCGGCACATTTTTTACCATCGGGAGTTGCGGCAAGTAGATCTAACAATAGGGTCTTTGCATCGGTCATGGCCAATGTCCTCAATAACTTGACGAGCGCATGTAGGGCGGCGCTATTGGATCAGTTCGGGAAGCTATCGCCGAACATCGGGAGCCCGCTCTTTGATTCGTCGCGCGTGGCTTCGTCCTGAATTACGTCCCAATGCTCAGCGAGCTGGCCGTTTTCGATCCGCACTATGTCGACCACAATCCAGTTTACTGGCGCGCCGAATCCTGAAAAACGGCCATGAAGCACTACATAATCGCCCGACGCCACAGCCAGTGCATTTTCGTAGCGAAACTCAGCGGGCGCTGCCTTAACGAGGTCAAAAAGGCCCTCGCGACCTGGTGCGATGTAGGAACTGTGCTGAATATAGTCGGGTGACCAGAAGCGTTCTGCCGCGGAATAGTCGCGTTTGTTGAACAGTGTCTCAAACGCTTCCAGTACGAAATGCTTATTCTGCTCTTCGTGGTTCATTGCCTGTCCTTCTCTATGATTTCAATGGATGTAAAAAATAAACAATCAAATAGTTTTTGCGTTCTTGAGCCGAGCGCTCAGTGCGACCCGACTAAAAAGTGGTATGTCCCTTATCGCGCTACTATCTCAGGGCTACTCTGCTCGTAAGCGCGTTGGGATAATCTCCCTTTAGCATCTCATCCAACGGAACGTGTACGTCGCGCAGCAACTTGGGCTCGTGCCCCCTTTTGGGGTAGGGCGCCCCTTAACCAAGTGACGCCCGCCACGCTCGGCGTCACGGCCCCCAGAGTGAGCTCTTCCCCGGCATTGCCTTTGCTAAACCCAAAAGGATCGCCAGGGAAGCTGGCTATGGGTTTGGGCCGCCCAGATGTAGCGGGTTTGTAACTTCCCACATTGCTTGACCTCGTTTGAGATTTCTAGGCTAAGGCAACATGCGCAGTCCTTAAATAGATATAATCAGAAAACTATTTTGTCGAAAAGACAATGATGGAAAGGGTCGTACTGATGGACAAATTGCGCGCACTCAAATACTTCATCAAGGTTGCTGATACCCTAAGCTTCACCGAGGCGGGCAGAGCTTTCGATGTGCCAGCCTCCTCAATATCCCGGCGAATCGCGGAGCTTGAAAATTCTGTCGGGGCGGTGCTCCTCCATCGCACGACCCGAAGCGTCAGCCTCACCGAAATGGGAGAAACGTATCTGGCACAGGTTCGTTCAGGGATGGCACAGCTGGCTGCCGCCGAAGAGCTTTTGAAAGATCAAGCAAGCCGGCCCAGCGGTACGCTACGCATCAGTTGTACGCCAAGCTACGGGCGGATGAAGCTGCTGCCTGTGCTTCAGGATTTCAGCGACATTTATCCAGACGTCCTCCTTGACGTGGATTTAAGTGACGAGCTACAGGATCTCGGTGGCGATAAATACGACATTGCTCTCCGAGCCGGTTCTGAACCAGAGAATCGGGTGGTAGCGCGTCGACTCGACCCGAATATCTTCATCCTCGCTGCCTCTACAACCTACTTGGCAACTCGTGGCACGCCAAGGACGGTAGAAGACTTAAAAGGCCACTCGGCACTCATGTATCGTGGCTCAAAGAGTGTCCTCAAATGGCTTGGTTTTGATGGCAAGAACTGGATAACCCCTCGGATTGTTCCAACATTCATTAGCAATGACGTAGCCTCTTTGACTGCCATGGCATGCAAGCACCGTGGGATGGTGCTGTTGCCTGAGTGGAGCTTGCGCGAATACCTGCAGCGGGGGGAATTGGTCACTGTAGACCTTAGTCAGCCGGTTGGGATCTCGCGGACCGAGGTCGGGATCTACATGCTTTACCTGCAATCCCGCTATCTGATCCCGAAAATCCGACTAGCAGTGGAGTTTATCTACCAGCGCTTGGCCCAACGAAACGATGATGGCAGCCTTAAGTGAGTGGGCAGCTAAGGGTCGGCTGCTGCCCTTCGTAACTGGTCGTTATCGACGGAACGTAAGGAAGTAGGAGCCTTTAAGGCCCACCCTCCCATAACTCAGCAGCCATCTGCGAGCATTGCTACGTCCAGTAATCGACCTGATGATGCCGGCCGCTCGACAGAAGTCGCCATTCAATCCCGAGCAATCTTGTCATTTGCCAAGGCTTAGGGCAGGGTCGATACCAATGAGATCTCTGTCAAAGGAGTCACCCCATGTCAAAGCTATATCCCAGTGTCGATCCCGAGGGGCTGGTCGAGTACTCAGTGGTTTACACCGACCGCTCGCTCAATCACATGTCACAGTCATTTCAAGACGTGATGAAGAACATTTCCAAAACCCTGAAACAGGTCTACAACGCCCAGGCTGTTGCGGTCGTGCCGGGCAGCGGCACATTCGGCATGGAAGCGGTGGCGCGACAGTTTGCCTCCGACCAGCAATGCCTGGTGATACGCAACGGCTGGTTCAGTTATCGCTGGAGCCAGATCCTTGAGATGGGCAACATTCCGGCGGCCACCACGGTGCTGAAAGCCCGACCGGTCGACACGGGTCGCCAGGCTGCCTACGCCCCACCCCCTCTGGACGAAGTGCTGGCAGCCATTCAGGCGCAAAAGCCGCAGATTGTCTTCGCCCCCCACGTTGAAACCTCATCAGGGATTCTCCTGCCCGACGAGTATCTGCGGGCCGTCGGCGACGCCGTGCATGCGGTGGGTGGCCTGTTCGTGCTGGACTGCATCGCCTCAGGCACGCTTTGGGTCGATATGCAGAAATGCGCAGTCGACCTGCTGATCAGCGCACCGCAGAAAGGCTGGAGCGCTTCCCCTTGCTGCGCCCTGGTGATGCTCAGTTCTCTGGCCCTCGAGCGCATCGAACAGACGCAAAGCAGCAGTTTCGCCTGCGACCTGAAAAAATGGCTGCAGATCATGCAGGCCTACGAACAGGGCGGACATGCCTACCATGCGACCATGCCCAGCGATTCCATCGCGCGATTTAATGACGTGATGAAAGAGACGCAAGCCTACGGTTTCGACAAGGTTCGCGGCGAACAACAGGCTCTGGGCGATCGGGTGCGGGCAATGTTGACCGGCAAAGGCATCAAAAGCGTGGCCGCAGCCGGCTTTCAGGCCCCTGGCGTAGTGGTGAGCTACACCGATGATGCCGACATCAAGAACGGTAAGAAATTTGCCAACCACGGCCTACAGATCGCCGCCGGAGTGCCGTTGCAATGCGATGAGCCGGCCGACTTCCAGACCTTCCGCATCGGTCTGTTCGGACTCGAAAAGCTGCACAACATCGAGCGCACGGTCAGCACCCTCGAGCAGGCACTGGACGAGGTGATGGTTGACTAAGCCCTCATCTTGCCCGACGAATAAGACGCTGGTCGCCCGGACGTCATGTTAGATCCATAAGAGAAAGCCCGTGCAAGCGTCTTACTGACACGTGCGCTCTTCAGCGCTATCAGAAAAGGTTTCCAACAAAGTCTTTCGCGGGGCGGATGATTGGCGGCTGTATGACTTGGATCGATCCAAAGCTGACGATGGGGGCAGGCAGAATTGGCCCACAGCAGACGGTCACGACTGCCCGCATTTGGCCGATTTCTGCCTGTCGATTGATCCATATGCGTGCGAACCAATTATCTACCCAGTCTCGTAAAGCCAAGAGCCGGGCTTGTAGGGGCGCATGACCTCCCGGTACTAAAGGAGGTGCCAATGAACGCTAAAGGACCATTCCAGTCTGGCGTCACAGGTTTAGGCTCGATCCCATGATCAAAAGATACCGGCTGCGATGGCCCATCCACCTCTGCGTCTTAAAACACTGTTCGCCTGAACACTTGATGCAGCACGTCTCCCGCTGAACTCGTCAATGACGATATTCAGACCCGCCTCACAGCCTGCGATTTGAGTACAAGACCTCACCTGATTTCCGGGTTTCCAGAATAAAAGAGGAATTACCATGAGCAGCACCTTCTTCATTCCATCCGTGAACATGATGGGCATTGGCAGTCTCGACGAAGCGATGCTCGCCATCCGTAAATATGGTTTTCGCAAAGCCTTGATTGTCACTGATGCAGGCTTGGCCAAAGCCGGCGTGGCCGCCAAGGTAGCCAGCCTTCTGGCCCAGCAGGACATCGATTCCACTCTGTTTGATGGCGCCAAGCCGAATCCGACGGTCAGCAATGTCGAGAAAGGTCTTGAGCTGCTGGGTCGCAGCGACTGTGATTTCATTATTTCCCTGGGCGGCGGTTCACCCCATGACTGCGCCAAGGGCATTGCCCTGTGCGCCACCAACGGCGGGCACATCAGTGATTACGAAGGCGTGGATCAATCCGCCAAGCCACAGATGCCGTTGATCGCGATCAATACCACCGCGGGCACGGCGAGTGAAATGACCCGTTTCTGCATCATTACCGACGAAGTCCGGCACGTGAAAATGGCCATCGTCGACCGTAACGTCACGCCACTGTTGTCGGTCAACGATCCTTCGCTGATGGCAGGCATGCCCAAAGGCCTGACCGCTGCCACCGGCATGGACGCGCTGACCCACGCTGTCGAAGCCTACGTATCGACTGCGGCAACGCCGATCACCGATGCCTGTGCACTCAAGGCCGTGGAGTTGATCTCGGCCAACCTGCGCACTGCCGTTGCCCAGGGTGACGACATGACTGCCCGGGAAAATATGGCCTACGCGCAATTTCTTGCCGGCATGGCCTTCAACAATGCTTCGCTGGGTTATGTCCACGCCATGGCGCACCAATTGGGTGGTTTCTACGACCTGCCTCACGGCGTCTGTAATGCGATCCTGTTGCCCCATGTCGCCAGCTTCAACGCCAGCGTATGCCCGGCCCGGTTTAAAGACATCGCCCATGCAATGGGGGTCGACACCCAGCATCTGAATGCGGAAAAAGGCGCCGCCGCGGCCATCACCGCCATCCGAAAACTGTCTTCGGATGTCGGTATCCCGAGCGGCCTCGCCGAACTGGGCGCCAAGGCCGACGATGTCCCGATCCTGGCAACCAATGCCATGAAGGATGCCTGCGGCTTTACCAATCCGCGTCCTGCCAATCAGGACGAGATCGAGCAGATTTTTCATACCGCGATGTAATCGTCTCCCGCCAGATCAAAAGCCCCGCCTTCGGTTGAAGCGCGGGGCTTTTTTTGGATTGTTCGCGGGTGTTCGAGCCTGTATCTCATAAACGCGGGGCATCTGTGTCTATCAAACGTAGAACTGGATGGGTACGGTCCACAGACATTCCTTGATTGATGAGGCAACGATGGATCTAACGGGTGTTTTCTTTGGTACGACCGATTGGTCGACCGTCGAACCTGTACAGCATGCTGGACAGACCGGTACCGCCTATTGGCGAACCTGCCAGTTTGGTTCAACCCGTGTGCGGATGGTTGAGTACAGCCCCGGATATCTGGCCGATCACTGGTGCTGGAGAGGTCATATCCTGTTGTGCCTGGAAGGCGAGTTGCACACGGAGCTGGAGGATGGTCGTCAGTTCACGCTCACCGCCGGGATGAGCTATCAGGTAGGTAGCAACGCTGAGGGGCATCGATCTTTCAGCACCACCGGTGCCAAGTTGTTCGTCGTGGATTAACGCTGGGGCGCCTGGTTCGGGGCTACGCTAAAGCCATGCGAATCGTCGATCAATCGGGACCCACTGTTCGCGCTGCGTCCGTCCTTGGAGCGACCAATGCCGTCCATCATCACGCGCCTGGTGGCGCTGTTTGTTCTTTGCCTGACGCTTGAAGTACCAGCCCAGACCAGCGCCTGCCCGGCTGGCGAGACACAAGTGTGCCTGGACGGCTGCATCTGCCTGCCAGACGTGGGACCGCTGCTTGGTCCCCTGTCTGATGACATCCACCAGATCGCGGCACCGGCCCTAGCGATGTGGCTGACCCAAGCCCGCGCTGACGCCGCCAGCGCCGGCATCCAGCCCATTCCTCCGCACATCCGCGAGCGACTGCTGCGCTGGTACGACCCCAGCGTCCTCGACACTGCGCGCTACAAAGTGAGCGACAACGGCCAATTCAACGCCGCCACGGCCATGCTGCAAAACCCCGATGTCGGTGCCGTGACGCTGATCGACATCGTCCTTTTCCGGGACGCTCAAACCGCAGAGCAGGACATTGCGCTCTGGGCGCACGAACTAAAGCATGTGCAGCAATATCAGGAATGGGGGGTAGAAGGATTTGCCCAGCGGTATACACAGGATTTCAATGCTGTGGAGGCGCCGGCTTATGCCATACAGGCTGAGGTCAGGCGGTGGGTGCGGGAAGGGAATTTCTGACGAGCCCGAATTGATCGATTGCACTTACCTCCGCGGTTCGGCCACCAGCAGCAATGACTGCGGCGCAGGACTTTGCGGGTGCTGCGGCTCTTGCAGGGCGGCCAGCCGAAATCCGGCCATGTCCAGCGCGTTGAACCAACTGGACAAGGTGCGCAAGTACCACGGCATGGGTTGCCATTGGCCCTTGACCCCGGCAAAGTTCTCTTCCCGCCAGCCATCCTGATAGTCGCCCGCCGCCGCGGTCCATGGATGCAGCGTCTGGATCACCAGCGCGCCGCCAGGGGCGAGCAGGGCGTTCATGGCGGCGAGCAGCGGGATGATGTCCTGGTGCAGCAGGGCGAAGTTGGCGCAGATCAGGTCGTAGTCGCGGCCAATGTCCACCTTCGCCTCCACCAATTCTTCATAGCTCGCCAGATGCACCGACGAAGAGCCCGCCGCCCGCGCCGCCTCGACCAGCGTCGCATCGCCATCGACACCGACCGCCTCGATGCCCCGTTCAGCCAGCGCGCGCAACAACCAGCCCTCGCCGCAGCCCAGGTCAAGCACACGCTCGGGCTGGCGGCTCAGCACCGCCAGCAGGATGGCCTGGTCAGTGACTTTGAGGCGGCTTTCGATGGCACCAGTGCGGATGGCGTCGATCCAGGATTGGGCGTTGTGGTGCCAGCTGTCGAGGAGGGTGGATTCGGGGGTTGGCATGTCGGTGACCAGCGTTGTGGGTTGGATAAAAGGCCAGGACAAGTGCGGGCTGATCGAAAAAAACCTACCAGCCTTTCACCCCGCTCATATCGGGCAGCTTGTGAGCGATGCCCTTGTGGCAGTCAATGCAGGTGGCCTCACCGTTAGCCAAAGAAGTTGAGTGCATGGAGGAAGCGCGCTTGCTCTGGCGGGTAAAATCCATGAACTCGAAATTGTGACAATTACGGCATTCGCGCGAGTCATTGGCCTTGAGCCTTGCCCATTCATGTTCGGCCAGTTCGCGACGCAGCATGAGAAATTTGTCACGCGTATCGATGGTGCCGAAAATCTTGCCCCACACCTCCTTCGAAGCCTGCATCTTGCGCGCGATCTTGTGGGTCCATTCGTGGGGCACGTGGCAGTCCGGGCAACTGGCGCGCACGCCGGAGCGGTTGGTGTAGTGAATGGTGTCCTTGAGTTCGACGAACACGTTGTCACGCATTTCATGACAGGAGATGCAGAATTTCTCGGTATTGCTCAGCTCCAGCGCGGTGTTGAAGCCACCCCAGAAAATGATCCCGGCGATAAAGCCCCCCAACGTCAGAAAGCCCAGGCTGTAGTAGAGGCTCGGACGACGCAGAATGCCCCAGTAATCCTTAAGCAGGGCGAACAGTTTTTTCATGTTGCCTCCTCAGGGTTTCTGCGTGGCGTTGGCTTCGTCTTGCAGTATTTTGTCGATCGTCTCGAAACTGTTGCCCACCAGGGGCAGCACTTCTGTTTGCGGCACGTGGCATTGGTTGCAGAAGTACCGGCGCGGTGACACCGCCGCCAGCGCCTGGCCGTCGCGGTCCATGTAGTGGGTGATGCTGATCATCGTTGCCTGGGTTCGCGCGCTGTTGGCCCGGCTGTGACAGGACAGGCACTTGTTGCCGTTCTTGTCGATCTGATAACCGAGGATGGTGTGGGGGATGGTGGGTGGCTGGTCCGGGTAATTGCGTTCGCGCTTCAGGTCCTTGTTTTCTTCATTGGCAATGGGCGGGGCCGGCATGCTTTGGGTCAAGGTGCCACCGGGCCGGCGTCCATCCGGCCCCGAGGCATCGAGGGGGTAATTGACTTCTGCAGCCATCACCACGCCAATCGCAGCGAGCAGGAGCAACGGCAGGGTTCGCAAAGGCATGACGGTTCTCCTCAGGCCACGCTGATCAACTCGATTCGTATCGCGCATTTTTTGTAGTCGGTCTGCTTGGAGATCGGATCGGTGGCATCGAGCGTGACTTTGTTGATCAGCTTGTTGGCATCGAAAAACGGCACGAACACCAGTCCTTGAGGCGGTTTGTTGCGCCCGCGGGTTTCTATGCGTGCACGGATTTCACCGCGTCGGCTGATCAACTTCACTTCACTGCCACGCCGCGCCTTCAAGGCCTTGGCATCTTCGGGGTGCATGTAGACCAATGCGTCCGGCACCGCTTTGTACAGTTCCTCGACGCGCTGGGTCATGGTGCCGGTGTGCCAGTGTTCGAGGACGCGTCCGGTGCTCAGCCAGAATGGATAATCGGCATCCGGGGCTTCGGCTGGCGGCTCGTAGGGGAGGGCGAAGATAATCGCCTTCTTGTCCGGGTAACCGTAGAACTGCACCTCGCTGCCTTTCTCCACATAGGGGTCGAGCCCTTCGCGGTAACGCCAGCGGGTTTCCTTGCCGTCCACCACCGGCCAGCGCAGGCCTCGTTCGCTGTGATAGCGGTCGAACGTGGCAAGGTCATGCCCGTGGCCGCGACCGAACTGGGCGTACTCCTCGAACAAACCTTTTTGCAGGTAGAAGCCAAACGCTTTGGCTTCATCATTTTTGTATCCGGCTTCCATTTGCTCGACCGGGAACTGGTCAACCTGGCCGTTCTTGTAAAGCACTTCAAACAGGGTTTTGCCCTTGAGATCAGGCGACTTGGCGAGTAACTCGGCGGGCCAGGTTTCATCGGTGGTGAAGCGCTTGGAAAACTCCAGCAACTGCCACAGGTCCGACTTGGCGTCCCCCGGTGCGGTCACCAATTGATGCCAGAACTGCGTACGCCGCTCGGCGTTGCCAAAGGCACCTTCCTTTTCTACCCACATGGCGCTGGGCAGGATCAGGTCGGCGGCTTGCGCGGAAACGGTGGGGTAGACATCCGAGACAATCACGAAATTATCCGGGTTGCGCCAGCCCGGCAGGACTTCCTGCATGATGTTCGGCCCGGCGTGCATGTTGTTGCTGGCCTGGGTCCAGTAAACGTTGAGCACGCCGTCCTTGAGCATGCGGCTCTGTTCCACCGCGTGAAACCCAGGTTTCTCCTGAATGGTACCGGCGGGCAGCTTCCAGATTTTTTCGGCGATGGCGCGGTGCTTGGGGTTGGTAACCACCAGATCGGCGGGCAAACGGTGGGAGAAAGTCCCGACTTCACGCGCCGTACCACAGGCCGACGGCTGGCCGGTCAACGAGAAGGGGCTGTTGCCCGGCTCGCTGATTTTGCCGGTGAGCAAATGGATGTTGTAGATCAGGTTGTTGGCCCAGACGCCGCGAGTGTGCTGGTTGAAACCCATGGTCCAGAACGACACGACCTTGCGCTTGGGATCGGCATACAACTCGGCCAGCGCCTTGAGCCTTTCAGTCGGAACGCCTGTCTCCTTGGCGGTTCGCTCCAGTGTGTAAGGTTTGACGAAGGCTGCGTATTGGTCGAAGGAAATATCCGTCCAGGTGTTGGCCTTGGCGGCATTTTTCGCCTTCATTTCCCGTGGATCATCAGGGCGCAGGCCGTACCCGATGTCGTCGGCACCTTGGGCAAATCGGGTGTGCTTGGTAATGAAGTCCTGGTTCACCGCGCCGTTTTCAATGATGTGGTTGGCGATGTAGTTCAGGATCATCAGGTCGGTTTGCGGCTTGAACACCATGGGGATGTCGCCCAGCTCGAAACTGCGATGTTCGAAGGTCGACAGCACGGCCACTTTCACGTGAGGCTGGCTCAAACGGCGGTCGGTGACCCGGCTCCAGAGCACCGGGTGCATCTCGGCCATGTTCGAGCCCCAGAGCACGAAGGCATCGGTGGCTTCGATGTCGTCGTAGCACCCCATCGGCTCATCCATGCCAAAGGTGCGCATAAAACCCATCACCGCCGAGGCCATGCAATGGCGAGCGTTGGGGTCGATGTTGTTGCTGCGAAAGCCAGCCTTCATCAGCTTGTTGGCGGCATAGCCTTCCCACACGGTCCATTGCCCGGAGCCGAACATGCCGACCGACCCGGGACCTTTGCTCTTCAAGGCTTCCTTGAATTTCAGCTCCATGATGTCGAAGGCCTTCTCCCAACTGATCGGCTGGAATTCGCCTTGCTTGTCGTACTGGCCGTTAGTCATGCGCAAAAGCGGTTGGGTCAGGCGATCGACGCCATACATGATCTTCGAAAGGAAATAGCCCTTTACGCAGTTCAGTCCGCGGTTGACCTCGGCCTTGACGTCGCCGTGGGTGGCGACCACCCGGTTGTCCTTGGTCGCGACCATCACGCTGCATCCGGTGCCGCAGAAACGGCAGGGGGCCTTGTTCCAGTCCAGGGTGACCATGTCTGCTTCTGTTACCAGATTACTGGCGTCGGTAATAATCGGCAGGCCAGCGGCAGCGGCTGCAATGGCGGCGGCCTGGGCCTTGACGAATGTTCGGCGCGACATGCTCATTCGATGTCTCCTTCGGGTTCGAGGAGTTCGTGATAGATCAACGCCGCGTTGAGTACGCCCGGCAAGTTGTTGATCTGTTCGATGCGTTGAAGGATCTGGCTTTCGTGTACGGCCTCAAGGACCACCACCAGTTTTCCTGCCGCACTTTCCTGATGCAGTTCCAGGCCGTCCAACAGACGCAGGTTGGCTTTGACGGCATCGAACAATTCAGGCCTGGCAAGTACTACAAGACTGGCAATATGCAAAGCTTCGTCCATGCGCTGGCTCCAATAGGCTTTCAGAAAAGGCTATTAGTTAGTTGGGTGGTCCTGGGGGGCCGTACAGCATCTGGAAAAACCAGACGATAAAACCGTAGCCGCCGACGATAGCGACTGACAGCAGCGGGAAGAGGCAGATGACAAGAAAGAGAAACAGCCGGGTTTCTTTGCGGCGCTGAGGTTTTCGTTCTTCAGCCAATGACATGCGTAATCTCCTGCCGAACGTGCAGTCAGACTAGATCACGAAGTTTTCGCAGGTTTTCTACCAGGGGGTTTACAGACCAACGGTTGATAACCCGTGCTCTTGGGTCGCAACGGGTTATAACGATTTCAATCATTACTTCGTTTAGTTAGCAAGTTGCGTTGTATTGATAGGGATTCGCTTTCAACAAATGTTCTTGGTCTTCATTGCCATTGTTTTAATTTTTGCATTCGGCCAATACCACTTTGCAGGTGTCGGGCGTGCCACCGGATCGTCCGGCATAGCGTATGCAATTATTCAGGGATTTTTTGCGAGCCATGTTCAAGGTGGAGCCCCAGGCCAGGCCGCCCTCGCCGACAGTGGGGAGCGCTTTTGCATAGCAGCTGTCGCCCAGGCTTGAGGCCGCATAGCGAGTTGTCGCTGCTTTGCCTGAGCATCCCGCTGTCAGCGCGAGGTTGATGGCGAGCAGGGAGAGCAGGCCCCATCGGCGCGCTGTTGTTCCGGTCATCCGGTCTCCCCCTTTATCAAGAGGCTAGAGGCTTGTTTGTGGTCGTGCTCTATTCAGGTTAGATGGTGTTGTGTCGGCTCTTGGGCCGGTTTAATGGAATTAGCGCTTTTGAGTCGTTCTCGCTGACAGCCGGCGTCGCGAGCGCTCGCTGGACGCCATGACCGCGGCTATGGCATCGTCGAAAAATACGCCATGTAGTAACAGGATAAAAACAATGGAGGAGGGTGATGAGGTCGACGCCAACACGTCGCTGGCCACGCTAAAGGCGTTCAATCGTTGCGTGTTGCACCTGGGTCGGCTTGCTCGAGATCGCGGCGCCTCCCAATTCATCGCCGACGGCTTGCAGGCCTTCGGTCAACTGGTGCCCTTCGCTTCGGCATGGTGGGGCGAGATGTCGACATCAGACGCCAGTACGCCTCAAAGCTGGATGCACGGGCGGATCAATCTGCCTGAGTCGTTTGCCGTCGAATGGCACAAAGTAGCGGTCAGCGACCGATTTTCCCAGGAGACTTTAAGTCAGCCCGGGGAAGTGTTACGCGACAGTGGGTTCAACGATCCCTGCGAACAGGTGAATGACTTCGCACGCCGTCACGACCTCTACCACCTGATGTGCATCACGTTCGAGCTCCCGGAAAGCGGCTTGATGTTCTTCGTTTGTCTTTACCGAGGCCTTCATGCACAGGCTTTCAATGCCAGCGAGGACGAGTTGTTTTCGGCGTTCTGCGACCACCTGTTGCAGCTGTGGCGCTTTCAGGTGCAGGACATGATTCGCTGCGACACGGGCAACGGGGCGAGTGACTTCGGGGTCGCCCGGATGGATGGCAGTCTGCTGTATGTGGGCGCCAGCCTGTGCGCCGCCATTCAGCGCGAATTGCCTGGGTGGAGTGGTTCAATGCTTCCCGTTGATGTCATCGCACACCTGGAAAAAGCGCCGTGTGTGATTCGCCTGGGGCGTACTGCAATGACGCTTAGCCCCAACGCCGAGCACGTCATCCTGTCACTCGAAACACAGTCGCGCGGGGCGGTGCTGGCACCTCGCGAGCGCACGGCGGCGATGCTGTTTGCCGCCGGCCATTCCTATAAGGAAATTGCCAAAATCCTTGCGCTGAGTCCGGCCACAGTGCGCACCTATCTGCGCAACTGCTACGTGCAGCTCGGCGTGAAGAGCAAAGTGGAGCTGGGTTCTGTCCTGCGCTCATCGACCTCGCCTACGGAAACTGCACGTCGTAATTAAGCCGCGCACAACACATACCTTGTTGCAAACAATCCCCTCGCCACAAGGTCTGTGTTGCTGCTTAGCTGACGGTATTTGCCTTACCCCTCCTCATTTGTGGAGGTCCATCCGACCGCCGCGCTCTATAGGGTATGCCCTGCATATCAGGGGCTTGCGACCGTCCGTTCGGGCCACTTCGAAAACATCTGCCTCCCCCAGTCCAATAAAAACAAGAGAGTGTTCCGATGCAGCGATTTATTCCAAACCTGTTGGCCGCAGCCCTGGCTTTTTCTTCGGTACAAGCCATGGCCGCCGCTGACCTTGTGTTGTTCAACGGCAAGGTCTTCACCGCCGAGCCCGGTCAGGGACTGGTCCAGGCAGTGGCCGTGCAAGACGGCAAGATCCTCAAAGTGGGCAGTAATGCCGAAATCAACGCCCTGGCCGATACCCGCACGCAACGGATCGATCTGGCGGGCAAGGTGCTCATGCCGGGAATGATTGATACCCACAGTCACCCGGTGGTCGGGGCCTTCGACAGCATGGGCGCCAACCTGCTGGATGAAGTCAAACCGCTGCCCGAGCTTGAACAGTGGATCATCGAACAGGATCAGGCGGGCATCGCGCGGGCCGGTGACGTGATCAGCATCGCCGGGGCCAGTTCGGCGTATTGGGACAAGAGCCGGGAGCTGGGCCAGCGCTTCAATCAGGGACGCTGGGCGAATCAACCGGTGGTCCTCAGCGGGATCGACGGGCACACCGGCTGGGCCAACAACGCCATGCTCAAGCGCCTGAAAATCGACGCGGCGCTGGTTAAAGGCCTGTCGGAACAGGATCGCAGCTATGTAGGTCATGACGCGAATTTCACCCCCAATGGTTATTTTGCCGAGTCGCGCTGGGACCAGGTACGCAGCCAGATCCCCGCGCCCAGCGGCGAGATCATGTTGAAAGCCGCCCGCGAGGCGGTGAAGGTCAACAATCAATACGGCATCACCGCCTGGATGGACGCGGCGGCGAATGCCGGCAGTGGCGATTCGTTGTTCGATTTCAAGGCAACCGAGCAGAGTTACGGCGTGCTGCCGCTTTACCGCGAATTGGCAGAGAAGGGCGAACTCAATGCCCACGTCGCCGCGCTGCTGTTGGCCAACCCGAAAAGCCGACCGGCCGATCTGGAAGTGCTGGCCAAGGTGATGAAGAAATTCGAGGGTGTGCCTAACCTGAGTTTTCCCGGGATCAAGGTATTCGCCGATGGCGTTCTGGAGTTTCCGGGGCAAACCGCCGCGGTCATCGTGCCCTTCAACAACAGTCATAAAAACGGTCAACTGCTGATCGACCCCGCGCACTTCGGTGAGTTGGTGGTGGCAGCGGAGAAGCGTGACTGGATTGTGCACATGCATGCGGTCGGCGACCGTGCGGTGCGTGAGTCACTCGATGGTTTTGCCTATGCGCGCAAACTCAATCCGACACCGGTGGCCCATAGCATCAGCCACCTGCAACTGGTCAACCCGAAAGAGTTTCCGCGCTTCAAGCAACTTGGCGTGATCGCTTCCATGCAATTGCTGTGGGCCACGGGCGAGACGTACACCGTCGAGCTCGTCAAACCCTATATCAGTGCATTTGCTTACGGTTATCAGTATCCCGCCAAGTCCCTGCATAACGCCGGTGCGGTCATCGCCGGTGGCAGCGACTGGCCGGTGTCCAGCCCCAACCCATGGAACGCCATCGCTCAGGCCAGCACGCGCAAAGGGCCGCTGGGGGTGTTGAATGCCAAGGAAAGCATCGATCGCCAGACCATGTTCTATGCCTACACGCTCAATGCCGCCAAAGCCCTGCGTCTTGAGCAGCAGATTGGTTCGTTGACGCCCGGCAAACAGGCCGACTTGATCATCCTCGACCGCGATGTCTTCAAGGTCAGCGATGACGACCTGTTCGACACCAAAGTCCTGAAGACCTTCTTCGCCGGCAAAGAGGTGTACGCGCCCGCGTCCTGACCCTTCGTTCACCCACACCCCGCAAAAGACGCCTGGCTCCTCGCATGACGAGGGGCTCGGCATCGCCATGCCTGAAATTACCCGCACCTCCATAACAATAAGAGACTTGTATGAACGCACGCTCAGTATTGACCCTTGCCATTCTTGCATTGGCACCCCTGACCACCCACGCACTGACACTCAACGATGACTTCAGCCTGGACATGACCCTGGGAGTCTTCAGCGACTACCGCACCCGTGGCATTTCGCAAACCCTGGGTGATCCGGCGGCTCAGGCCGGCGCCACGCTGGTCCATAGCAGCGGCCTGTACGTGGGCGCCTGGACCTCGAACGTCGATTTCGGCGGCGAGTTCAAGACACGCCAGGAGCTCGAGTATTACGCGGGCTACTACTGGCAGGCGACCGAGGCCATCAGCCTCGATCTGGGGTACATCAAGTACGACTATCCAAAGGAAGGCCAATTCAACATGAGCGAGGTCTACGCCATCCTTGACGTATATGGCGTGAAGCTCGGCGCCAACTACTCAAACGATACGCCTAACTTTTTTGGCGAAGACCAGGACACCCTTTACACCTACCTCAGCTACAAAATCGAGTTGCCGGCCGACATCGGCCTGGACCTGCGCGTGGGACGCAACGATTTCAAAGACCCGGCGTTCTGGTCTGCCAGCGGCGACAGCCGTGATGCCTACACCGAGTGGGAAGCCAAGTTGACCCGTGACTTCGTGGGCGTGACCTGGGGCCTTAGCTACATTGATACCGACCTGTCGAAAAGCGAGTGCACGAGCTGGTATGGCTATGGTGATTTGTGCTCCGCCACTGTGGTTGCCAGCGCCAGCAAGGCGTTCTAAGCGTTAAAAGCCCTGCCAGTGAGTTAACAGAAACCCAGGGTCGAGCGATCAATTGTGGCGAGGGAGCTTGCTCCCGCTGGGCTGCGAAGCGGCCCAAAAATACTGACGACAATGCGATTTTGCGACTGCTGCGCAGTCGAGCGGGAGCAAGCTCCCTCGCCACAAAAAACCTTTGCCCGTCTGCCCCTCATAAGAGAACAGCGTAATGACCAAGGTCAGCGATAGTCAGCAGCGAAGTCCCCTGATCGAGACACGTTCGATCGATTTTATTCCCGAGGCCGAGCGTCATGGCAGCCTCTACAGCCAGTTCACCCTGTGGCTCGGTGCCAACTTGCAGATCACCGCGATCGTCACCGGCGCCCTGGCCGTGGTGCTGGGCGGCGATGTGTTCTGGTCGCTCATCGGCTTGCTGATCGGCCAGGTGCTCGGCGGTGCCGTGGTGGCTCTGCACGCAGCGCAAGGGCCGAAGCTCGGGCTGCCGCAGATGATCTCCAGTCGTGTGCAGTTCGGGGTCTATGGCGCGGCCATTCCGATTGTGCTGGTGTGCCTGATGTACCTCGGTTTCAGCGCCACTGGCGCGGTACTCTCGGGGCAGGCGATTGCCCAGTTGATCCATGTCAGCGACAGCGCCGGCATCCTGATTTTCGCCTTGTGCATCGCGTTTCTGACGATCTTCGGTTACCGGGTCATTCACCTGGTCGGACGGGTCGCCAGCGTGCTGGGCATCATCGCCTTCGGCTATCTGTTTAGCCGATTGATGACCCTCAACGATATCGGTCTGCTGCTGGAAAACCGTCACTTCGGCTGGAGCACTTTTCTGCTGGCGGTGTCGTTGTCCGCCTCCTGGCAGATTGCCTTTGGCCCATATGTGGCTGACTACTCACGCTACCTGCCGAGCAAGACCTCGTCGTGGAAGACGTTTGCTGCCGTCGGGCTTGGCACGGTGCTGGGCGCCCAGGCATCCATGGTGCTGGGGGTATTTGCCGCGGCCTTGGCCGGTGCGAACTTCCGCGGTCACGAGGTGGCGACCATCGTCGGGTTGGGCAGTACCGGTGTGATGGCGTCCCTGCTTTACCTGAGCGTGGTGTTTGGCAAGGTCACGGTGTCCACGCTCAACGCTTATGGCAGCTTCATGTGCGTGGCCACCATCATCAGTGGTTTTCGCAGTCGTCTGGAGATCTCCGCCCGCCAGCGCATGGTGTTTGTGCTGCTGATTGTCGCGGCGTCCACCACCCTCGCATTGCTGGGGCAGTACTCGTTTCTCAATGCCTTCAAGTACTTCATCCTGTTTTTGCTGACCTTCTTCACACCGTGGAGCGCGATCAATCTGGTGGATTACTACTTCATCAACAAAGAGCGCTATGACATCCCGGCGCTGTCCGACCCGGCGGGCCGTTATGGTCGCTGGAACATGCGCGGGATCAGCGTGTATGTCGTGGGTGTATTGATCCAGTTGCCCTTCGTCGATACGCATTTCTACTCTGGGCCGATGGTCGCGCAGCTCGGCGGTGTCGATATTTCCTGGATCGTTGGGCTGGTGGTACCGGGGGTTCTCTATTACGGGCTGGCCAGGACATCGATGCCGGCGGTGGTCCTGAGCGGAACTGAAAGGCCTTAAGGAGGAAACCGGAAGTTTGGGTGAGCCCAAAAAGATCGCAGCCTGCGGCAGCTGCTGCAGGCTGCGATCTTTTGATCTACCTTTCCCTTTTCCCGCACATCAACTCAATCCGTAAGGAAACGATCAACATGGACATCCAGGCCCTGCGCGCCGACGCCTCCCACCTCGATAAAATCGCCAGCCTGTTCGACGCCTATCGCGGTTTCTACGGCCAACCGTCGAACCTGCCGCAGTCTCGCGACTTCATTGCCGAACGCATTGCCCGGGACGAATCGGCGATCTTCTTCGCCCAGGCCCCTGGCGGTGAGGCGCTGGGTTTCGTCCAGTTGTTCCCGACGTTCTCCTCCATCGACGCGCACCGCACCTGGCTGCTTGGCGACCTCTTCACAACACCTGCCGCCCGAGGGCAGGGGGTCGGCACGTTGCTGATGAACACTGCGCGAGCCTTTGCATTGTTGACCGGTGCCAAAGGCATGGTGCTGGAAACCGCCACGGACAATGTCGGCGCGCAACGGTTGTATGAATCCCTGGGTTATGTGCGCGATACGGGTTACTACACCTACTGCCTCGACTTGAAACAAGGTTGAGCCCACCGCTGCCGGTTACATCAACTCGTGCAGGAATGCAGCTTGGGCCTTGGGGCACGTGAGGATGCGGTAACGGGTGCTACGGGAAACATCGCGGTCCCGAAAGCGTTCATACACCGCCTGGAAAACTGCGCGGTTCAATGCTGGGTGCTGATGCTTCAGGTAGCGTTCACAGCACGCGTTGTAGTCTTGCATCGATATGAACTTGTTGAACCAGAAGCGATAGAAGTAACCCAGCAGAAAACCCAGGCTGAAGTCGTGATCCAGCACCGCATGCGCGCAGCATTCGAAATCGATCAGGCGCAGCCTGCCATCGGGTCCGATCAGGATGTTCTTGGGGTGCGGGTCCATGTGCACAAGCCCCTCGACCAGCGTCTGCCCGAACAGTTGGAAAATGTCCGACAGCAGCGTTTGCGCCTGCTCGGGGTGGGCGATCAGTCGATCATCGACGCTGCAATGATTGTCGAAAAAACTGACCAGCAAATACTCTTCCTTGAGAAACGGAAACCGTCCGACATGGCCGAATGCAGCCACTCGGGGCGATGACTCCGACTTGGCGGACACAACGGACAGGTTGATGAATTCGTTGGTCAGGTCATGCAGCCCGAACACACGCTTGAGGCCCAGGAAATTCTGCAGCTGCTTTTTCCAGTGAATCAGGCGGTTGTGTTTCAACACCCATTTACGCTCACCTTCGAGAAGGAACACGCTGCGGGTTTCCTCGGGAATATCCAGCAACGCATGTTGATCCGGCTCGGCAAAAAAACGCTGCAGCACGGTCACCAGTTCGTTCTGATCAGACGGATCGAAATGGAAGGTGACGCCGGCAATCTTTTGCTGATTCAGAGGGGCAGTAAGGTGTTTGAGGTGGCGCATGCAAAGTCCCTGCTAATGCTTTGAGTCCATAAAACGCCGGCAATCGAGCGCGACGCTTTGTCGTTATCGGCAGGACGCTGCAGACCCTTACTCACAGGGTTGATTTTTTATTGCTGGGCCTGACTTCAAGCGTGTGTCAGATTTTTAAACATCGCCACAGGATGCGTGTTTAAGCGCGTTCAAGGTTACTTCCTGAAAGCCACAAGACCTTGCGCCGTTGCCTACGGCTGCGCCAGAATCCGCCGGCTTGTGTGCCTAGGGGGCACTCGGTAACTTGATTCGTGTCACTGCCCATCAGTGATCGGGTTTCGCAGCCCGGGCAAACTCTAGACGCACAACGTCTACCGTCCGTGAGCAGACGCTTCATTAGGTCTGTCATTCATGTCATGGCGGCTGTGCGTGGGAGACCTTAGGGTCTGCCGGGTTCCTAGAGTCCTGGTCTGCGAACCCGCGTACAGTTGCCACCTTTTTTTCGTTTCGCAGCGAATGGTGGCAGCTCCATTTCTCTAGGAGTTTCACTATGTTCAAGGTCACACCCAACCCACCGGACACCGATCCGGTCTCTCCGTACGAATCCGATTCAAAAAAACTCAACGAAGCCGCCGAGCGCGCCCTCAACTTCCACTTCCCGTCGATTGCCGACATCAAAGCCACCCCGCGAACCTGCAGCACCCTGTTTTCCGTGGACCCAGAGGCCACGACCGAAACCCTGGCGGTTTTTCTGGTCGAAACCCTGGCCTCGATCGATGTGATGGTCCACGAATTGGTGGACCTCCTCGAGGGTTGCTCGCGCTATTCCCTGCTGGGCATTTCCAACAGCGTCATGGTGGCTGAAATCACGGCAAACCGATTGCTGGATAAAATTGAACCGCCTGCGTAACGGCGGCCTGCTGTGGTGAGGGAGCACGCTCCCTCGCCACAGCTTTCGCGGTTGCCGTTACTGACCGGTGATTGGGTTTGGTGTCAGGCCCGGGATGCCGCGTCATCGTTCATCGCGAGCAAGCTTTGCTCCTACAGGGGTGTTTTTTAGGGAAGCGTGATGGATTAGGTCTTTTCTGCCATTTGGCACTATAGTTAATGCCAGATGACAGAGCGGCGGAGGCTGCCATGAGCGCCAAGAAGAAAGATGAAGTAGTCGATGAGGCTGTCAAAGATGCCAGCCGCAAAGGAAAGGTCAGGCCACGCGCCCCAAAGGCTGCCGTTATCATCTTGAATCAAGGCGAGCGTACGGTGACAGCGACCATGGCGGGTTCGAGTCGCGTGCCACCGATGGTTGCGGTCTTGCTTTCTGGAAAAAGTAGCGATGATCGTATGGAGGTTTACAGGGCCGTTAAACACGGGTTCCCGCTGCAATCGGTGCTGGATATGATCGAAAACAGCACGGTGTTTAAGCAATGTGGCGTGTTGTCGAAGATCGTCGGCGCGTCTGATCGTACGCTGGCGCGGCGATTGAAAACGCCCAATGAGGCGTTGACCGCTGAGCAAAGCACGCGAGCGCTCAACTATGCCGAGGTGTTGGAAAAGGCAACGGATGTGCTGGGTTCGCGTGAGCTCGCCGAGCAGTGGATGGTCAAACCTGCGCGGGGCCTGGATGGTGAGGTACCGATCGATCTGATTTCAAATTCGGTCGGGTATGAGTTGGTGGCTGACTTTCTGACGCGCATTGAGTATGGGGTCTATTGATGGCTAAAGACCCTTTGAGCAGTGAGATTCATTTCTGGCGCCTTGATCCTGCTGAGTATGCGCCCACCTGGCATTTGGGCGTGGGGGCTGAAAAGGTGGGTGGGCGCTGGAACCCTAAAGGTATGACCACGGTTTATGCAGCACTGGACGCCTCTACAGCCATCCTTGAGGTGGCGGTGCATAAGAATTTCGATGCGCTGGATTGCAAGCCCCATTGTCTTACGCAGGCCCGGGTGCTGGACCCGTCCAGGATTTATGTGGTGCAACCCGATAGCATTGCCAACTCTAATTGGCTGGTACCGGGTACCCCAAGTCGCAGCCAGCAACAGTTCGGCGCTGAGCTGTTGAGTCAACATCCGTTTGTGCTGGTCCCTTCTAGTGTCTCGCGGCATAGCTGGAATTTGTTGATGAACCCGCAATTGGCTAGTGGGTTGTACGAGTTGGTGCTGCAAGAGCCTTTTGCCCTTGATGGGCGGCTTAATAAGCCTTTGCCCTGAATACGATTTTGCCCTCTGGACCGGTGTCCGCCTACCCGCCAATCCCCTGGGGAGCACGGGGCAAACGGTTGAGTTTCTAAAGGCCTAATAGGCCAGGCGCGACCAAGCTGTGCCTCGCGATGCGGGGCACAGCCTTGCCAATGCGAGTCGGTCTTCGGTTCTATGCAAACCCGAGAAACGACAGGATAACCACGACAACCACAACGAGTCCGACGATGTAGATGATGTTGTTCATGAATTCCACCTCTCAACCTGAATGGATTGCGAAACGTGGCGTTACAACCACACGGTACTGCACCTTCACTGGCAATTCCATTGCGCAACACACAGAGCTCCGTTGCTCATTCGCCACCGCGCGACTCGACTTACAGCCAGTATTCCCAGAGCCGTCCCATCTGCTCCTTGGCTCTTACTGCGAACGAGCGGCGCTGCCACTTTTCCAGCGTGATTTCGTTGGACTTGGCCAGGTCAGCCATGAAGGCCGTCTGCATCTTTTTTCCAAATTCGGTGCCCAGCACAACGACGTTGACTTCATCGTTGTGCAGGAAGCTGCGCCAGTCGAGGTTGGTGGAGCCGACAGTCGACCACACGCCGTCGATGACCGCAGTCTTGACGTGGAGTAGCGCGTCACGGCGTTCGTAAAGCTTGATATTGGCCTCCAGCAGCTCGGTGTAGTTCGCGCGTCCGGCATGGAACACCAGCCAGGAATCAGTGCTGCCGGGCAGCACCAACTTGACGTCGACGCCACGTGCTGCCGCCTCCTTGAGTGTCGCCAACAACTGCGGATCGGGCACAAAGTAGGCGTTGGTCAGCCATATCTCGGTCTGCGCGCTACGCAGCGCCGAAATCAACGTCGCATAGATCTGGCTGAACGGCTCATCGGGCGAACTGCCGATGGCGCGAATCACTTCGGTGCCTTTGCGCTCCAGTGGTGGAAAGTAGTCGCGAGCCGCGAGGGGTTCACCTTTCTGGGCAGTCCAGGTTGCGATGAACAGTTTCTGCAGTTCTGCAACCACCGGCCCCTCGACGCGCAAGTCGGTATCGCGCCAGGGCAAATCACCATTGGGACGCGTCTTTGAGCTCGCACTGAGCGAGCCCCCCGAATAGACGCTGCTGATATTGATCCCGCCGAGGAAGGCAATACGACCGTCCACGATCAGCAGCTTTCGGTGGTCGCGCTGGTTCACGTCCCAGCCTGCTTTGGCCGTCAACGGATTGATTGGGTTGTACTCCAGAACCTTGATGCCCGCTTCGGTCAATCGAGTGAAAAACGCTGCGGGTGTCCTAAGGGTTCCGACGCTGTCACGGATCAGATTGACCTGTACGCCTTTGTTTTGCTGAGCGATCAGTGCGGCGGCGAAACGCTGACCGACTTCATCATCTTCGAGGATGTAGGTTTCCATGTTGATGTGGTCACGCGCCGCTTCAATGGCTTTGATCATCGACTGGTAGGTGCTGGGACCGTCCTGCAGCAAGTCGACTTTGTTGCCTTCCGTCAGCGGGCTACCGGAGATGGATTCTTCGATGGCGAGGTGCACATCGAAGATGTTGGTCTCGGCGCCGGTGGACTTGAGTCGGTCGATGATGGCTTTGCTGCGTTCCGCTGACAGAGGTCCGTTTATCCCGTCGAGTTGCACGGGCGCAGAGGGCGCGAGGGCCATGTCCGGCACTATCCTCGGCAAAACACTGGAGCCGATCACAAAGGTCAGGAGCACAACCAGGCCTAGCACTAGAGCAATGCATGCACCCTTGCATCGGGTTAGAAGATTCATCAGGGCCCCTCTTGGCGAGGACGGTGATAGCGCGCTGAATAGCAAAGCTTCGCTTTTGAACGAACCAGGCCCCAAGGCCTGTGATCAGTTGCGATGCCATCAGTTGGTTGGACCACTTCGCAAGAGCCGGGTTCGTTGTCAGAAACTGCTTTTGGCCGATAGTTGCCCGTGCTTCAGGAGCGAAGGTCGACTGTTTACTCACGCAGTTTGGTCGAAAGCCACTGCGGAATAGCGGCGGTAGAAGATACCAATTGGCCATCGCGTCCGTTAAAGTGTGCGCCGCCCGAGAGATGGATCCCGGGCTACATCTCAAGGAGTTTTTCAGTGAAGTACCTCAGTAAAGTTGTCGCTGTTGCCCTGTTCGGTCTGGTTCTGGCGGGTTGCACCGGCACGCCGATGAACACCCAGCATTATGAAAGCAGCCAATACACCGTCCTGGGCCACAGCGAAGCGAGCGCCACTGGCCTGCTGCTGTTCGGCGTGATCCCGATCCAGCAGAACAACCGTTTTGTTCGCGCTCAGAACGCGGCGATCAAAGCCAAGGGCGGTGACGCGATGATCAACACCCAGGTGCAGGAAAACTGGTTCTGGGCGTGGGTCCTGACCGGTTACACCACTAAAATCTCTGGTGATGTGGTCAAGCTGAAGAACGTTCAGTAAGCGCAGAGCTCTGCCTGTTGACGCGAAAAAGCCCGGTTTAGCCGGGCTTTTTCGTTGAGCGCAAAAACCTCGACCTCATTTACCTCGCTTCGGAACCCGATTTTTTCGCGCTTAGCATCACTTCCTACCGGACAAACTCAAACGCCCCATCCCTCACGCACAGCCCTTCGAATGCCCTCCAGCAACATCGCAAATGCGGGGTTGTCATTGTTCTCGCGCCAGATCAAATGCAGCTCGCTCTGCACACCTTCGCCCAAATCGATGTCGCGAAACACCACGTTCTTGAACACCACGCTGGTGGCGCAGCGAGGCACCAGGGCCAGGCCCATGCCGGCATTGACCAAGGCCAGGATGGTCAAGGATGAACCGAGCCATTGCACGTATTCCGGGGCGACGCGGGCAGAGCGGAGCATGCCGGTCAGCAGTTCGTTGAACGGCGGGTAGGCGGCGTGGGAGTACATCAGGAACGGTTGCGCATCGAGGTCTTTGACCGACACGGTTGCTGCGCTCGCCAGCCGATGACTGCTCGGCACCGCCAGTACAAACGGCTCGCGCACCAGGCATTCGGTGGCGTATCCCGGCTCCAGCAACGGCGCTCGAACGATGCCCAGATCGATTCGCCGCGCACGCAGCGCTTCATGCTGCTGGTAGGTGTTCATCTCTGTCAGGTCGATTTTCACCTGCGGCTGTTTGAGCCGCGCTTCGGCGATGACCTTGGGCAGGAATTCATACACCGCGCTGCCGACGAAGCTGATGTTGACCGAGCCGATGTCGCCCTCGGCAAAACGGCGGGCGGTGACGGCGGCTTGCTGGGCGCGCTCCAGCAGGTTCTGCGCTTCGATGAAGAAGGCGCGGCCGGCAGCGGTCAGGGCGACGCTGCGGGTGGTGCGGGTGAACAACTCGACGCCCAGATGATGTTCCAGCAGTTGAATCTGTCGACTGAGGGGCGGTTGAGTCATGTTCAACCGTTCGGCGGCGCGGCGGAAATTCAGTTCGGTCGCCACCGTGGTGAAACAGCGCAGTTGAGTCAGTTCGAACATTGATCTAATCCAGGTATCAATCGAATGCCAAGTTAGATTAGACGGGATCAATGTGCGCGTCCATGATCGGCTCGTCCCTAAAAAAACAATGAACGGGAGTTGCCCCTTGAATACCCTCCAGAGTCCTCCGGACCCGAACGTGCTCGCCCGCGCCGCAGCCAAGGTCAAGCGCCATGTGCTGCCGCTGTTCGTGGTGATGTTCATCGTCAACTACATCGACCGGGTCAACATCGGCTTCGTGCGCAGCCACTTGGAAACCGACCTCGGCATTGGCGCGGCAGCCTACGGCCTGGGCGCCGGGTTGTTCTTTATCGGATACGCGATCTTCGAAGTCCCCTCCAACTTGTTGTTGCAGCGTTACGGCGCTCGCGCCTGGCTGACGCGCATCATGTTCACCTGGGGCGCGGCGGCGATGGCGATGGCTTTTGTGCGCGGCGAAACCAGCTTCTATGTATTGCGTTTTGTCCTCGGTGCAGCCGAAGCGGGCTTCTTTCCCGGCATCATTTATTACTTCACCCAATGGCTGCCGTCGACCGAACGCGGCAAGGCCATGGCGATTTTCCTCAGCGGTTCGGCCATTGCCTCGGTGATCTCCGGTCCCGTCTCTGGCGCGCTGTTGAACGTCAGCGGTTTCAGCCTGCATGGCTGGCAGTGGATGTTCCTGATTGAAGGCTTTGCCTCGATCGTGCTTTGCGGATTTGTCTGGTTCTGGCTGCAATCCCATCCGCGCGAGGCGAAATGGCTGAGCGCCGAAGAAAAGGACGCACTGGTTGACGCCATCGCCCTGGAACAACAGGCCCGCGAAGCCACACAAACCGTCAAGCCGTCGATGTTCAAGCTGCTGGCCGACAAGCAAATCGCGCTGTTCTGCTTCATCTACTTTTCCATCGCCCTGACCATCTACGGCGCCACGTTCTGGCTGCCGAGCATGATCAAGAAAATGGGCAACCTCGGCGACTTCCAGGTGGGCCTGTTCAACTCGATTCCGTGGATCATTTCGATCATCGCGATGTATGGCTTTGCGGCCATGGCCAGCAAATGGAAACACCAGCAAGCCTGGGTGGCCTTGACTCTGGTGATCGCCGCGTTCGGCATGTTCATGTCCACCACCGGCGGGCCGATCTTCGCCTTCGTCGCCATCTGTTTTGCGGCCATTGGTTTCAAGGCCGCCTCGGCATTGTTCTGGCCGATTCCGCAAGGCTATCTGGACGCTCGCATCGCCGCCGCGGTGATCGCGTTGATCAACTCCATCGGCAACCTCGGCGGTTTCGTCGCCCCGACGGCGTTCGGTTTCCTGGAGCAGAAAACCGGCTCCATCGAAGGCGGCCTCTACGGTTTGGCGGCCACGTCACTGGTCGCGGCCGTGGTGATCTTTTTCGCTCGCACCGCACCGCGTGGCGACGTCGCAACGCCTGAAAAATCCATCCGTCATCAAGCCTTGAGTTCAGGTTCAAAGGGAGCAGCTTCTTGAAAATCAAACGAGTCACCGTCACCCCAATCGCCTTCCGTGATCCGCCGCTGCTGAATGCCAGTGGTATCCACGAACCTTTTGCGCTGCGCTCGATCATCGAGATTGAAAGCGACAACGGCTACATTGGCCTCGGTGAAAGCTACGGCGATGCCCCGGCGCTGTTGATCCAGCAGCAACTGCAAGACCAGTTGATCGGCCTCGACCCGTTCAACCTCAATCAACTGCGCCGCATCGTGCAGGCCACGGTGGCGGCGAACAAACCGGCGAGCATTGCCGGTGCGGAACTGGCGCCGGGCTCCCATGCCAGCAAAGCGGTGAGCAACGCGTATTCGGCGTTCGAAGTGGCGTTCCTGGATTTGCAGGCGCACTCGTTGAACGTGCCGTTGGTGGACTTGCTGGGCGGTGCGATTCGCGACGAAATCCCATTCAGTGCCTACCTGTTCTTCAAGTACGCCCAGCACGTCGACTCACCCTACAAACCCGACAGTTGGGGCGAAGCGCTGAACGAAGAACAGATCGTCGCCCAGGCGCGGCGCATGATCGAGGCCAACGGTTTCAAGAGCATCAAGCTCAAGGCCGGCACGTTGCCGCCGGAGCACGAAGTGTCGTGCATCAAGGCGCTGAAAAAGGCGTTCCCCGGTTACCCGTTGCGCATTGATCCGAACGGCAACTGGTCGCTGGAAACTTCGATTCGCATGGCCGAACTGCTGGGCGATGACCTGCAATATTACGAAGACCCGACGCCGGGCCTCGAGGGAATGTCCGAACTGCACAAGCGCACTGGCCTGCCGCTGGCGACCAACATGGTGGTCACCGACTTCGATGAGTTCCGCCGCAGCGTGGCGTTGAACAGCGTGCAGATCGTCCTCGCCGACCACCATTACTGGGGCGGTCTGCGCGACACCCAGGCGCTGGCGAAAATGTGCGATACCTTTGGCTTGGGCGTGTCGATGCATTCCAACTCGCACTTGGGCATCAGCCTGATGGCGATGGCGCATGTCGCCGCCGCGGTGCCCAATCTGGATTACGCCTGCGACACGCATTACCCGTGGCAGGAACCGGATGAAGAAGTGATCAAGGGCGGCAAAATCCCCATCGTCGATGGTTGCGTGAAGATCACCCGCGCGCCCGGGTTGGGCCTGGAGCTGGATCACGATCAACTGGGCAAGCTGCACGACCAGTACCTGACGTGCGGCATTCGCCAGCGTGATGACGTGAAACAGATGCAGCGTTACAAGCCAGAGTGGAAGGCGCTCAAACCGCGTTTTTGAGTTCGCTCAGCAAACGCTCGATCTGCGCCAGCTCCCAGGTGCTGAGCAAACTGACCGGGTCAGTGCCGTAACGTTGCCAACGGTCGAGCGCGCCCTCGCGACGGTCCGTAATACTGTTCACTTAAGACATTCTTCAGTCGAGCTAGACCTGTGGACGCCGCGCTTAAGTGAACAGCATTACGCGACGGTCTGCGGGCGCCGGGCAGGCTGACCTTCTTCCTCTCGAAGCTCACGGCTCATGTCGTTGCAGCTTTGCGACCAGTCTGTCAGCCATGTCGGCATCGGCGGCGACTGTTCAGACAAGCCCAACTCCCGGGCGTACTCGCCAGGGGGCACCGTGCCTTTGGCAGAGCGGAACAGTCCCCGCATCACCACCACGCCGACCACGCGTCCCTTGCTCACGAAGCGGTGCTCCATAAAGCTCCACTTGTTGTCCCAGCCAAGCATCCTGGTGTGAATCTCGAACGCTTCGAACAGTTTCAGCTCACGCCGAAACTTGCCCCAGGTGTCCCCGACGATGGGTACAGCCTTATTGCGCAGCGCCACCCGGAATGCACCGCTGCGCAACACGTAATCCATGCGTCCAATATCGGCCAAGGTGAAATACCGGCCATTGGTAACGTGCCGGTTGAGGTCCAGATCAAGCGGCCAGACGCGCATGTGGACGACGGTGGTGGCCAAAGCGTCAACGGGCTTGCGCCACGGACGGCGGAACAGCATAAGGAAAAGTCGGAACCAGAGATTCATAAGTACGCCGAGGATTGAATGACCGCTGCACTTTAGGGAGGAAAGATCGGCTAAGGTAGGTGCGCAAATGACATTTTCCATGCGAAAAGCGCATTAGGATCATTTATGCACGTCACGCTTTTACTGGCGGATCAATGTTCCGCCGCCAGCGCCACCATGGCCCTGGAAATACTCAGCGCCGCCAACCTGTTCGCAGAGACTGCCGGCGCGCCTTTTGAAGTGGTCATCGCCTCGCTTGAGGGGGGTGATGTCGCCGCGTGGGGAGGGCAGACATTGCGCGTGGACCGCTCCACTGTCGAGATCCCGCGAACCGATCTGGTGCTGATTCCCGGATTCCTCTTCACCCTGAAAGACGCCTTGCCGGCCTTTTCAGCTTATGGGCCGTGGCTGCGTCAACAACATGCGCAGGGTGCCGTGGTGGCGTCGATGTGCACGGCGGCGTTCATGCTGGCCGAAACGGGCCTTCTGGACGGCGTTCGTGCCACCACGCACTGGGCCTTTGCGGACCTGTTTCGTCGTCGGTATGCCGAGGTCTGTCTGGAGGAAACGCAAATCCTCTGCGAGGACAATCGCGTGATCACGTGCGGGGGCGCGAGTGCCTCCATGGATCTTTTGCTGCACCTTGTGCGCCGGTTCGCTTCACTGGAACTGGCACAAAAGTGCAGCAAATACTTGCTGGTCGATGCTGTGCGCAGCGAGCAATCGGTGTACGTCATGTGGTCATTGCCGAAGAACCATGGGGATGGCGACATCCTGCGGGTTCAACACTGGCTGGAGGAGCACTTCGAACAGCCGCTGCTGATTGATGACGTCGCCCAGCAGTTCGGGTTCGGCGTCAGGAACTTCAAAAGACGTTTCAAGGAAGCCACCGGTTACACGCCCATTACCTACCTGCAAACCCTGCGTCTGGAGAAGGCCAAGCAGCTGCTTGAATCCACCCGCATGACACTCGACAGCATCACTTACGCCGTGGGCTACGAAGACGGCAATTCGTTCCGTAGACTGTTCCGCCAGCGAGTGGGGCTGCTACCGGCGGCCTACAGGAAAAAATTTCAAGCGGGTGCGAGTTGATTCACTGGCGCCAAGCCAAAGATGATTGGGAGCAGAACATGCAGAACACCGCCGTACTCACCTTCGCGCTGATGCTCAATGCAGGATTATTCAGCGTGCAGGCACAAGCGGCCGGCGATGCTGAGGCGGGTGCAACATTGTTCAAGCGGATATGCGGTGGCTGCCATCAGGTTGGGGAGTCGGCGCGGGGTTCATTCGGGCCGCAGCTCAATGGCGTTTTTGGACGCCCTTCGGGCAGCACCACGGATTACCAATATTCCGATGCGATGAAATCAGCCGGTATTGTCTGGACCCGCGAAACGCTGACCGCGTACCTTGAAGCGCCAAAAAAAGTGGTGCCCGGCACCCGCATGATTTTCTGGGGCCTCAGCGACCCGGAAAAGATCGACAACCTGTTGGCGTATCTTCAGACGTTTCAGCCGCAATAGGGCTTTCGCCAGGCGCGGAACACCCGCTGATTGCGATCTGATTTACAATTTTTCTCTTTTGGCGCTGGGGCAGCCGTTCATGGATTTACTCGCGTTTCTGTATGACAGCTTGTTGAAGTGGGTGATCGAGCCAGTCACGAATCAGTTTCTTGGCATTTTCGATCTGAACGGCCGCTTCAGCATCGTGTTTCTTTGCGTGTCCTACGGCATCGCCTACACCCTGTACCGCTTCAGAAAATATCGCGGGCTGACCGACTCACGTTCTTTCTGGCAGTTCATCGGCGGGCACCGGGTTCATTTTCATCCCTCGGCGTTGCTGGATTACCGGTACTACTTCGTGCGGGGCATCCTGAAGATCGCGCTGGTGCTGCCCATTGTTGGCCTGGTCGATCCATACGTCCTGCGCTCCGGCGACTACATCTCGTTTTTCAACAATCTTTGGGGCGCGCGCGCGCAGGTGGGGGAGAACCTCTCACTTTCCTTGCTCTACGGGCTCGGCGTGTTTCTGGTGCAAGACTTCATCCATTACTGGTGCCATCGCGCCTTTCATTCCCGGTATCTGTGGGCGTTTCACAAAGTCCATCATTCCGCGTCCGTCCTGGTGCCGGCGACGGCAAGCCGGATTCACTTCGTGGAAAAAATGGTCGAAAAACTGGCTGACATCGTCTGCCTCGGCGCTTTTGCCGGTGTCTTCTGGTACGCCTGCGGCGGGGAGATCAGCCGGTACACCTTGTTCGGCGTGACCTACATGGTCCTGATCTTCAATGCCTTGGCGGCCAATTTGCGTCACAGCCATGTCTGGCTGTCTTTCGGCCCCGTGGTCGAGCATGTGCTGAACAGCCCGGCGCAGCACCAGATTCACCACAGTGACGCGCCCCGACACTTCAACAAGAACTTCGGTATCAACCTGTCACTCTGGGACTGGATGTTCGGTACGCTCTACGTCACGCACTCGACGCCCGAGCCTATCCAGTTCGGCACCGGCAAACAGGACCACGACCGTTACCTGACGCTCTATAGCCTGATCGTCACGCCCTTTGTCGACATCGCCCGCAAGATTCCCGTCAGACGTTCAACCATTGGACGGGATTGGGGCGTGTAACACCCCAATCCCGCCCTTTCTATTGTTGGCCAACCGGCAAGGGAGGGGTGCGAGGCGGAATCATTCGTTTTGAACCGATCGACTCGAACGCCGAAGCCAGGCGCAGCAGCATCGAATCGTCATAGGCACGACCGGCAAACGTGAGCCCGACGGGCATGCCGATGTCCGGCATGACGCCCATCGGCACCGTGACCGTGGGGACGCCCAAATGCCGGATGGCGAGGTTGCCGTTGGCGACCCAAACGCCGTTGCTCCACGCGATATCCGCAGATTTCGGATCGACATCGGCATTCGCCGGCCCCACGTCGGCCACCGTCGGAAACAGCACCGCATCGAGCCTCAACCGATCCATCCAGATCTCAAGATCGATCCGACGCGTCTGTTCAAGTCCGCGCAGTCCGTCCGGCAGCGTGGTGATCTGGTCCCACGGGGTGATGCCGCGTTCGGCCATCTTCACGTACTCGTCCATGCCTGCGGCAAGGTCGTCCTCCCGGTTGGGGAGCGTGCCCGGGTCGTGGGGAAAAATCAGCGGTCCGTCGACATCGGCCAGGCGGTTCAACTTGGGATCGCCATTGGCCCGCAGAAAATCATCAAACGCCCAGGCCGACAGGTCCCACAATTCATGATGCAGGAACTCTTTGGACACCAGGCCCCGCGTAAACACGGTCGGCGCACCCGGGCGATCACCTTCGCAATTGGAGACCAGCGGGAAATCGACTTCGATGACTTCGGCGCCAGCGGCTTCGAGTGCCTTGCGGGCCTCTTCCCAGAGCCCGATCACGGAAGGGCGGGTGATGATTCGCTGGCCCGTCGGACCACCGATGCCAGGCGCATCGCTCGTCCCCGCTTCGGGATCCGCGTTGATGTACATGCGCGGCACGCCGAAGCGCTTTCCTGCCAGAGCATCGGGCTTCACCGCCAATTCGGCATAGGAAGCGGGGCGCACCGAGGCGACACTCGGAATCGGCACCCAGGGTTGCATCCGCCACAGATCGCCACGGGTGTCGGGATCATCGGCCACCACCACGTCGAGCACTTCGAGCAGGTCGGCCATGGTTCTGGCAAACGGCACGACAACGTCCATCGTCGGCGTCAACGGCCAGTTGCCGCGCACCGAAATTACCCCGCGCGAAGGCGTATAGGCACACAGACCATTGTTCGAGGCAGGACCGCGTCCACTCGACCAGGTTTCTTCCGCGAGACCGAATGCCGCGAAGCTGGCGGCCGTTGCCGTACCTGCGCCGTTCGATGAACCCGAGGCGAAGGGAGCGGTGAGATAGTCAGCGTTGTACGGGCTTTCCGCACGACCGTAGACCCCGCGCTGCATGCCGCCGTTTGCCATGGGCGGCATGTTGGTTTTGCCCAGGCAGATCGCGCCAGCAGCGCGAAGCCGTTCGATGGTGAACGCATCGCGATAGGCGATCAGGTTCGCGAAGGCGGGACTGCCGGAGGCGGCGGTGAGCCCCTTCACCAGGTAACTGTCCTTGGCCGTATAGGGAATGCCATCGAGCGGACCCAGCGTCTCGCCCTTGGCCCGACGAGCATCGGACGCCTGCGCCTCGTTCAGCGCCTCGGGGTTTCGAACCACCACCGCGTTGAGGGCGGTGGGCGTGTCGGGACCGTCGTAGGCATCGATCCTGGCGAGATAGGCCTGGACTAACTCAACCGCAGTGGTTCGACCCGATTCGAGCGCAGCCCGCAGTTCGGCAATGGAAACTTCGGTGACCTCGATCATGCTGTTACCACCGTCTGCTGATGGGCGACGCGATGAATGTTGGGCTCAGGGACATCATTAATCTCAAAATGGGTAATCATCGGTGTTCTCGTTGCGCTGCTTTTCGCGCTCTATTTAACACCAAGCCGGGAACAGAGGCATCGTCCACGGCGATGCAACGTCTTCAGGCTTTGCTGGCCGCCAGGTAAGCGCCAAGGCGTTGCCCCATTTGCTCGCCCAAGGCTTGCAGGCCACTCAAGGGACGGACCATCACCTCAAACTCAACGATTTTTCCTTGTTCGTTGAACCGGATCATGTCGACGCCCTTTAACGCTTTCCCGCTGACGTTGGCGCTGAACTCCAGGACGACGCTCAACCCGTCTGCGGTCGACAGTTCCCGGTGGTAGGCAAAATCCTCGAATACCTCGAGCACGGTGTTGAGAATCATCGAGACCACGGCTGCACCCGGGTAAGGCATGTGAGCCATCGGGGAGCGGAAAATCGCCTGTGGGTCCAGCAAACCTGGCAAGGCGCTCAAGTCTCTCTTGCTGATCATGTCGTGCCATTGGTTCAGGGATTCTGCGACTTTGGTATGCAGGTTCAGTTCAGACATTTCAACTCCGATGGTTGGCCATGTGAGATTCGGTAGTGCCGCCAAGGTGGACTTGCGACCCTGCGGATGCACTAAAAGTAGCTCACAAAAAAGAAGAAGCCCGGCGGATCAGGCCGGGCTTCTTTTTAGAGACCATATTTAAAGTCACTGAGCAGCGACACACAGTTCACCGGTGGCGCGTATCAGTGCCTGACCATGCAGACCGTCCTTGACCAGGTGGGATCGTTCTTTGGCTAGCCAGTCCGCGCACTGCGGGTCTTTGCGGTAGGGCGCGAAGGCAGCGTATTGCTGCAACAGGCGGTTTTGCAGTTCATCGAGCTGTGGCCGGATTTGATTGGCGAGGTCTGGCCGCGGTGTGTCAGGCGCCTTGCCGGCCGCTCGCCATTGAGCCACCAGCCCGTACTGCACCAGCTTGTTGGCTTCAATTTGTGCGGCGATCAACTCGGCTACTTCGTCCGGGTCCAGTTTGCGCTCGACGGCCAGCTTCCTGGCGTTGGCGATGACCTGCGCTTCCCGGGCACTGTCCTGGATCGGTTTGCCACTGTCCCACTTGGTCAGCGCCACAAGATCAGCAATGCTCAGACGGTCGTTCAATGTCACCAGCAGCGGTTGCAAGCTATCGGGGGCCGGGGAGGGCGCACCGGCCTGCGCGCTGCTGGCGAGTAAACCGAGGACGGCGCAGATCAGCAGTTGCGGTAAATGTGGGGAACGGGGCATCGGAAAACCTCATTGGGTACAGGACTCACAATCAGGTGTTATGTATCACAGGTGCGGCGGAGGCATTAAGCAGGGATCGATTTATTTTGTGCACGAAAAAGCCCGGCTTGTCAGGCCGGGCTTTTCGTTGAGTGCTTCGGTAAAACTATTCATTTATGCAGCGCGGTTTTCGATCAGACGGTCGGAGCCACCTTCAGCGACGCGGTTTTCGATCAAGCGATCCGAACCACCTTCAGCGACGCGGCTTTCGATCAGACGATCCGAACCACCTTCAGCAACGCGGTTTTCGATCAGACGATCCGAACCACCCTCAGCTACACGACTTTCAATCAAACGATCCGAGCCGCCTTCAGCGACAACCGGGTGAGCAGAGGTAGCGGCGAAAGCGTTAACTGCAAAAACCGAGAAAACAATGCTGAGAAGGATTTGGCGTTTCATGATGGTGTGCTCCGGGGTGTAGTTGTTTGGTGTGGGGTCGATGTTACTCCGCGGATTTTTTATGAGAACTTCATTGAGTTGATGGTGACTATCGATGCCGGCAATGATCTTCCTGTCGTCGGCTCTGCCGCTCAGCCAGAACCGCGGGGGTATGCTGGACCTCTTGAACTGTCGAGGCTCGTCAGGTCCGCAAGGATTGCCTGCGAGGTTCCCTGCTCTGGTCGAGAGGATAAAGCGATGCACGACTATTACGATTTGGGCACCTACAGCCGCCCGGTGACGACCCACTCGCCTCAGGCCCAGCGCTGGTTCGATCGTGGCTTGGTTTGGTGCTACGGCTACAACCACGACGAATCCATACGCTGTTTCCACAAGGCGCTCGAACATGACCGCGATTGTGCGATGGCCTACTGGGGCATCGCTTACGCTTCGGGCCCCAACTACAACAAGCGTTGGGATGCCTTCATCGAACAGGAATTGAATGAGGCCGTGGCTCAGGCGCGACGGGCGACGCAAACCGCGCTGGCGCATATCGACGGCGCAACCCCGGTGGAACAGGCGCTGATCCGCACGCTGGAACAACGCTACCAGGCCGATCAGGCCAGCAGCCTCGACCAACTCTTCGCCTGGAACGATGCCTACGCCGCGTCCATGCGCGATGTCTACAAAGCCTTTCCCGAAGATCTCGATGTCGTTGCGCTGTTTGCCGAAGCGTTGATTGACCGCACACCCTGGCAATTGTGGGACCTGAAAACCGGTAAACCGGCACCGGGCGCCGACACGCTTGAAACGGTAGACGTGCTGGAACGGGCGCTACGGCGGATGGAACAGCACGGCGATGCGCCGCACCCCGGCGTGCTGCACATGTACGTCCACACCCTGGAAATGTCGCCCTACCCGGAACGGGCATTGCGCGCCGGCGATGTCCTGCGTGACCTGGTGCCGGATGCGGGACATTTGCGCCATATGCCGTCGCACATCGACGTACTCTGCGGTGATTACCGTGGCGCCATGGTCACCAACAGCCGGGCGATTCTGGCCGACAGCAAATACCTCGAACAGGAAGGGCCACTGAACTTCTACACCTTGTATCGATGCCACAACTACCACTTCAAACTCTATTCGGCGATGTTCCTCGGGCAATACCAACCGGCCCTGGAAGCCGCCGATCAGTTGATGTCGACCATCAGGGAAGAACTGCTGCGCGTGGAGCAGCCGCCCATGGCCGATTGGCTGGAAGGCTTCGTGTCGATGAAGGTCCACGTGCAGATCCGCTTCGGCAAATGGCAGGACATCCTCGCCACGCCGCTGCCGAACGATCAGGCGCTGTACTGCGTGACCACGGCGATGCTGCATTACGCCAGAGGCGTGGCGCATGCGGCCACCGGGTATATCGCCGCCGCAGAAGCCGAACAGCGTCTATTCCTCGACGCCTGGACCCGAGTGCCGGACACACGCTACGTCTTCAACAATAAATGCACCGACATTCTGGCGGTTGCCGCAGGCATGCTGCGCGGGGAAATCGAGTACCGTAAGGGCAATTACGACGACGCCTTCGCCCACTTGCGCCAGGCACTCTCTCTGGACGACAACCTTCCTTACGACGAACCATGGGGCTGGATGCAACCGGTCAGGCATGCACTGGGCGCGTTGCTGCTGGAACAGGGCAGGGTAGAAGAAGCGTTGCAGGCCTATCGAGCCGATCTGGGACTGGATAACACACTTAGCCGTGCGTCCTGGCATCTGGACAATGTGTGGAGCCTGCACGGTTATGTGGAATGCCTGAAACGGCTGGGCCAGGATGCCGAAGCGGCTGCCGCCCAGACGCGCCTTGCTCTGGCCATGGCCCGGGCGGATGTGGAAATCAAAGCCTCGTGTTTTTGTCGGGTTGGGGCGGGGTGTTGTCAGTGATGCTCGAAAGCGCCGGAGGTTGCCTATGGATCGTTTGTCTACGTTGTTGTCGCAGTTCGGCGTGCGCGCGAACCTGTTTTACAACGGCAATCTTTGCGGCATGGCGTCATACGATGGCGCTGACCAGCGCGGTCATATTCACCTGCTGCAGGCAGGTAGCGTCACGTTGCAGGGGGCTGATCGCAAGGATCTGCTGCTCACCCAACCCAGTCTGATTTTTCTGCCACGCCCAAGTCGGCATCAACTGTTCGCCGGTGAGCCCGAGGGGGCTCGGCTCTTGTGTGCGTCGATGAAGTTTGAGGGCGGGGTCGATAACCCGTTGTCCGCTTCGTTACCCGATTGTCTGGTGCTGTCCCTGGATGAGCTACCGCTGCTGGCCGATACACTGAAATGGATGTTCAGTGAGGCGGCAGGCGCACATTGTGGCAGGGAGGCAGCGCTTGATCGTTTGTTCGAACTACTGATCATCTTGTTGTTTCGGCATCTGCTCGACCATCACCAGTTGCGGACCGGAATGATGGCTGGACTGGCCGATATGCGGCTGGCGCGCTCGCTGGTGCAGATGCACAACGCACCGGATAGGGCCTGGTCGGTTGCAGACCTTGCGAGCGAGTCGAACATGTCGCGCGCTGCCTACGCCGTGCATTTCCGGGCCGTTATAGGGCAGACCCCGGCAGATTATCTGTTGAGTTGGCGTATCAGTCTGGCGCAGAAGCGCCTGCGTGAAGGGCGCCCGATTACGCTCATCGCGGCCGAGGTCGGTTATGAAAGCCCTTCGGCACTTGCCCGCGCGTTTCGTCGCAAAACGGGCTACAGCCCTCGGGACTGGATGAAAGATTTGGCAGGAGAGGGTGATAGGGCAATGACCTGAAAGCATTGAACTGCTTCAGGCCATTCCAGGAGGTGAGTCATCGGTTTAACGGTTTTCCAGCTCAGTCAGAGAGTGGCCGGCCACGAATACAGAAGCGGCAAGCAACCCGATGTCTTTAAGGAGAAACTGACCCGGCGCAACCGTAATAGCTGGAAAACCCAGGCCGGGTTCAATCACGCCAGGCGTCGAAAACATAAAGCTCAAAGTGGTGAAAAACAATCCGGCAGACAACGCGCCACCGATCAATGAAAGCTTGGGTGAGAGCAGGCGACCTGCAATCAGAACACCGATCGAGACCTCCAGAATGCCGAGCAAACTGGAGAAAGTATCGACACTGAAAATCTCATAAACCCACCCCAGGAAAGGGCTATTGCTCACCAGCGGAACCAGGCCCTGTGCTTCGTAGTGCGTGAACTTCATGCCGCCGAACCAGAAGTAAATGACGGCGAGCGCAAAGTAAGCACCGTAGGTTCCCAACGCCATGGTTTTAATCCCGAGCGTTGAATTGTTAGGTGCGTTGTTGGTTCTGTAGTTCTCAATGCTTAAGGTTTTCATGATCAAGGCTTCCAGGAGTGTGGGGACGAACGCTATTCAGCAGCCCAACGCGGTTTACGTTGGGAGTGAGGACAGTGTTGCCTTTGATTCCACGCTCGTGGCTTCTGAACGTATTGCGTTCAGTGCAGATCGTCTTGACTCACTGCAGGTCTGGAAAGACAAGGGCGGCTTCCCGGCCTCGATGGTGCGCTAGGGTTTTTGTGAAAAACGGTGTTTATTCAGGCACGCTGCCGTGAGGCGCTCTGCGAGAAATTCGATGAACACGCGAGTTCTGGCCGGACTGGGATTCATCGGCTACGTGGGCTATTTCATCGCCATCATCATCGCCGCGACGACGCTGGCCCCGTCGTCGCGCCCGCCTTCTTAGGGCTCGTGCCTGTCGTGCTGGCCATCAGCGGAAATGTTCAGGGCGCGATTTCCTGGCGCTCGCTTCAAGTGCCTTTTGCACTGGCTGTGCTTGGCTACTGGAAATGGTCTTCACTACCTGCCTGGGGCTGCTGTTTTACTACCGGTGGCCCACGGCGCCTGAAGCGCTGGGTATCACACTGATTGTCGTGGGGTCGTTAAAGCTATTGGTGCGTTCCATGGCAGCGCCGGAAAAGTTGCTGTGGCTCTTTGAGGATGCTGAACGATTTTGCCAATCTGTTGCGTCGACCAGTTGAATCCACAACCCATCCCGGTCATTCATGGCAGTCAATTATTGGCCAGAGCTTGCCCATTTTTAGGTTCCGAACACAAGATAGACAATTAGCGCATCCAGGCACGAAGAGCTTCGAACTCGATGGCGTCTGGATGGTGCAGCCTGGCAGCTAACGCTTCCTCTTCTTCTTGAGAAATGAAGGCTTTGACAATTTTCGGGATACTTTTTGGCCCAGCCTTGTAGCTCTTGTCAACGCATTGCCGGCTGAACAAATCCTTAAGAAGTTCATAGTCTGAGGGTAGTAACGCTGCCTGGATCAATGCCACTTCACCTATCAGTGCTGCACTGAAGTCCGCTTGAGGTGATAGCCAGGACAGATTTGTGGCAATGCGCACGTATTCCCTGGCCACGAATGACGAGATATCGGCATGGGCGAGTGAAGATGGCTGTGCAAAATGAACTATCCGGGCAATCCCCGAAGCGCCGTTTTCCAAACGTACCACGCAGTAAGGCTCTCCACCGCCAGTAGTCGCAAAGGGAAGAAAGGTTCGACCTTGTTGATCATCATGATTGAGCCACTCATTGATTTCTCGCTCGGCCTCCTCGGCATCAAGCCATAGAAAATCTTCAAGGCTACTGAGTGCTGCCGTTGCTGGAAGCGTATGTGCTATCCCCATGAGCGTGGCGAGGCGTTCTGGAAACTCAATGTCAATACTGCGTGCAAGCTTTTGAAAGGCTTCTACAACAGTGACGTCTTGTCCGTAATTCAAAGCGACAGGCTCTCCATATCAGATTGCAGGAATTAAATGGGGACAGATCAATTTTGCTGCGTACGTTTTATGGCACTGGCGAGCGCTGCGGCTTCGCTGCGTAACGCATCAAATCTTGTGTTCAACTCGACATGCCCGGGCTTCCAGGCCCAAACACCATCGACGTGGTGTTGCCCAAGGATCAGGTCATTGAACGAGCCCATTCCGCCAAAGGCTGACAACAAGTATTCAACCCCGTAGTAATCAGAGTTCATCAAGTGTGCCTTGGCTTTGCGCATCCACTGGCTCCAGTCAGTGGCTCCATCGCTTTCAAGTACGATGGCGAGCTGATCCAGAACGTCGATCAATTGTTCAGTCATTTGTCCCATTTTGAGTTCATCCAAACTGTGGAACGATGGATTTTCGGACATTGGAAATTGACCATGCGATGACCTCCGCTTCAATCATTTGCGCACACAATCTTTGATTTCGCTCGGAGCTGGCAAGTCTGATGAATGCTGGCGCACCTCTTTGTTTGCGGACAAAAAAACGGGCGCCGTCATGGTGCCCGTTTTCGTTTATTCCGCTGCTTGAGCCCGCAAGCGTCGGCCGATCACGTCCATCAAGTCACAGCCGTCGCGTAACGGAATGGCCAGCAGTTTGGAGAAGTCCGACAGCACTACCGTGTCACAACCGAGTTCGGCGCGGTAGGCGATGTTTTCCAGTACCTGAGTGACCGTTCGGATGCGGTGGTCAGCCATGGCTTGCAAGACGTCGAGTGGGGCTTGGGTATCGATGAGCAGGGAGGCCGGGATCAGGTCGATTCCGGTGAGGGGCATGTATCGATTCATTTGAAGATCTCTGTTTGATTGGCTAAAGGCCGTCACTCAGTCGTCGCCAAACGATTGGGTGGCAGCTGTGCGCAGGTTGGCGAACCGGCAACAGAGAAAACCGGCAGACCCGAAGGTCTCCCGCGCACAGCCGCCATAACAGCGGCTTTGCGGGTGCGACGACCCCTGCAATAAAGCGTAGAGCCCTCGCATTCTCTGTGGTCAGGTCGCCAAACCTGAATCGCCATTTTGGGCGACGGGGCGGACTATAAGCTTCATCGGAGCGACGGGCAAGGTTAGGGATTCCGAGGTTTGTGTAGGAGTTTTTATGATGCTCCTAGGACCGTTACGCCCCTTCCGCGGGCGGCTGCTATCGGCCCAGAGTGTGTAAAAACGCGTCGTCAAAATTGAAGTGCGCGCATCTATGTTAAATCTGAAATTTATCGGCACATCCGCAGATGTGGATTTTGCGTAGAAGCGCGATTTCCAGTCTGGTTTTGAGTACCTGTCGCGCTGAAAAACGTTTTTACACAGCCTCGGCCAAAAGCAGTCGTTGAAAATGTTGCGTTAACACTAGTAATGGCACTGAGCTATTATTCAGGCTTTTCGCTTTTATGGAGCGCAGCAGATGCCTGTTTTTGAAATCTCACCGCTCGAAGCCATTGGTCCTGTGCGGCTTGGCGTACCACGCGCTGTAGCGAGGCAAGCAATGGCTGCCATTGGATACCCACTCGAGCATTCCCAGGACGGCGTTGATCATTTTTGCGAATCCTGCATGCAGTTTTCCTACGGGCCAAGCGATGAAGTCTGGTTCATTGGTGTCTGCGGAAACCCGAATTTCACGTTCTTGTTCAAGGGCATCGATGTCTTCGCGCGCTCTGCCACCGAAGTGTTTTCATTGATGGCTGCTTCAGATAACTCTGGCCCTCATGATTTCACCTCATATGAATACTGGTTTCCAAACCAAATCCTCTCACTATGGGATGCGGATGAACAATACGACCGCCAGGAAGGAGAAAGCCGCGAGGTCTGGGGTCAGATCGGAATCGGAAACAGCGCTTACATGGCAGCCATCCGCGCTATCAAGAAAAAGGCGTGATGGACCATACCTTTACTTTTAATGAGATGGTTTGAAGGACAGCTTCGGGTCCGATAGCGACCTCCACCCATTGCTGACATTGATGACTGATGAAACCAGAAAAGTAAGTCCGTCAAATGAGGCGACAAAACCTGGGGCAATTTAGTAGGTTGCATCCCGCCGGGTCAACGGAACTCGAAGAGTTCGAAGTGCAGATTGGCTTTCGGGATCCGGTTGATATCCATCAGTTCATGCACCTTGGCCAGTAAACCTTTGGGGCCGCAAAAACTTACGTGAATTTTGTGTGGCTTGGTTTGAACCACCGCTTGACGCAAGGTTTCGGCTAACTTTTCGATGCCACCGACATTACGAACGAATTGTGCCCCACGCATCTTGGTCATGGCTTGCAACTCCTCGGGCGGAGGGAAGGCGCGCGAGGGCGTGAAGCAATAGACCAGAGTCGCTTTTTCGAAGTCTTTGGCGTCTGGGTCTTGCAACCAGGAAATGAAGGGCGAAATGCCCACACCTGCGCCAATCCAAATTTCCCGCTCGGCCTGAGGGGCGCGATTAAAACGTCCGTAAGGGGCGTATAGAGTGGCGCGCATTCCGATTTTGGCGCACGCGCACAGCTTTTTGGTGTAATCCCCCAGCCCTCTGATCATGAACGCAATCTGCCCATTCGGACCGTTGGCGCTAGCTATCGTGAAGGGGTGTGGCTCCCGCAGGCCCTTTTGCTGCATTGCCAGGAACGCGAACTGCCCGGCTTTGAAGTCAAACCCTTTATGGATCGGCTCCAGTGTCAAATGCAGCGCATCATTTTCTCTATTCACTGCGGTCACCCGGTACTCGCCCGCACGGGCAACAAATGGATAGAGCACCAGCTTGTAGAGGGCGGCGAGCACACCCAGTCCGCAGAACAGCGTCAACCAGATACCCGAAGGGCTGAGCAGGGTGATCGGCGATTTGAAACTGAGCCAATGCAAGATCACGATCAGGAACAATGGGCCGGAGAGCTTGTGCCACCATCGCCATAGGCGGTAAGGAATGTTGCGGTTCAGCGCCAGTAGCACTATCAGACCCAGTGCGACATAGCTCAACTGGCGTACCAGTCGCGTCCAGTATTTGGGTAGTTCCAGGATAGGCGCGCTGTTCCAGACATCCAGATTCGCCTTGAATACAAAATGATACGAGGCAAACACGAGAGCCCATATGCCTAGCCACTTGTGTGACTCATAGACGCGATCCAGGCCGCCAAACAGACTCTCAACGACACCCCAGCGACTGGCCAGCAGGCAGGAAGCTGCCATGTAAACAAGTGCGCTGGTCCCGAGTGTCAGGCTAAGGGTTGCCGACGTCAGCCAAGTATCGACAGGTATGTCAATCAGCAGCGTTAGTGCCGTAATCAGCAAGATTCCGAGTATGCAGTGCGAGGCTTTCAACGCGAATGCTCCAATCATTAATTCGGTGTTACAAGACTGAAATCTCACCTTCCTTGGAAGCATCAGGGCTTCAGACCCTAGCAGAACGCTGAAATAGGGATATGACCTCAGTCATAAACAGGGCGAAAATCCCAATGAGTCCGCTCGTACACACCACCACTAGAAGGCTTGACCCAGACGCTGCTTCTCGAACATTCCCAGGTTCCAAAGGCCGAAAAATTCGTTACAGGCGGCCACCTCGATTTCCAACCCCGATGTGCTGTCCATTTGAACCTCACTTGATGGTGAAACCGCCGATGGGTGGTGCCTGGATGCAAGCAACTACCGACTATGAGCAACCGCAGCCAGTTGCTCGGTATCTACACGAACAAAAACGGAATCACCAATAGCCGTCAGCACATCCCCCGCATAAACCTCGCAGATAACGCGAGTTTTTCGTCCGACTTCACCTTCGACTTTCGCACGCAGGGTCAGCGGTACACCCATCGGTGTCGGTTTGATGAACTTGATGCCAAGGTTGCCAGTGACGCAATTGATGCGGGGGAGGCTTCCGACTTCGCGGTTTTCCGTACGGTAGTGATAGGCCATTGCCGTCCAGTTTGAATGGCAGTCAACCAGCATCGCTATCAGCCCGCCGTAAACCAGATCCGGCCAGCCGCAGAACTTGGCATCGGGCACGTGTTCGGCCACGACATGCACGCCGTCCTCATGCCAGACGCTCTTGATGTGAAGCCCGTGCGGATTGCTGCTGCCGCAGCCGTAACAAACGCCTTCCGGTGCGGCGGTGTCTTGCAGGGAGGTATCGAGCCTGGACATACCGTGGTCATCCTCAAAAATGTGAATCAAACGTGTCGGATTTTAACGCTGCAATCGGCCGCGGTCACTCGGGCAAACCGGCCAGTCGCAGTCCGTCCGCGAAGCGCGATAGGTCCTCGGGCCGTTGGATGGGCAGCCAGTCCTTCAGGTTGGAGACGCGCAACGAGGGTTCCAGATCGTGCAGGCGCTGTATCGCCTGCTTCGCTTTGTCCATTCGTCCGCTGAGCGCATGACTGGCCGCCATCAGGGCAACGGAGGGCAGGAGGGTGGGCAGGTTCCCCAGCGCTTTCTCCGCCCAGGCCGAGGCGGCATCGAAGTGCCCTGCGAAGAAATTAGCGAGGGCCATTCCCACCTGCATCCGGAACATTTCCGGATCCAGCGGACTCAAGCGAACGGCATGGGTCAAATTCTCAATCGCTTCGTCTGTTTCACCGCGCAGTGCGCGCAGGATACCGCCCAGGTACCAGGCGGGGGCGAGGTTGGGATTGAGCAGGCGCGCCCTGTCGAGCAGGGCAATGCCGCCATCGACATCGCCGGCGAGATGGGCCAGCGCATGTCCGCCTCGCGTCAGCGCCACTGCATCATCCCGGCCGAGTGTCACCGCCAGGCGCGCAAGCCGTATGCCTTCGGCGATCTCTCGAGTCCGATCGCTCATCCAGCCATTCAACTTGCGCCAGAAATGACACCAGGCTGCCATGCCATAGGCCGACGCAAATTCCGGGTCGAGCTCGATGGCCTTGTAGAACATCGGCAGCGCTACCTCGACGGCTTCCCGGGTGCCGCTGTGCAGTTTTGCCATGCCGCGCAGGTAATAATCGTAGGCGTCCAGGCTATCCGTCGGTTTACGCTTGGCGCGTTCGATTTCCGCCCGTTCCAGCTGCGGCGAGATGGCGCCGACGACGCTTTCGGCGATTTGATCCTGCAGCTCGAAGATGTCGTCGAGCAGGCCTTCAAAGCGCTCTGCCCAGATGTGCGTCCCGTTTGTGGCGTCGATGAGCTGCCCGGTGATGCGTACCTTGTTTCCGGATTTGCGCACGCTGCCTTCCAGCACGTAGCGCACGCCGAGTTCCTGGCCGACGCCTTTGACGTCCACCGCGCGGCCCTTGTAGGTGAAGCTCGAATTGCGGGCGATGACGAACAGCCAGCGGATACGCGACAGGGCGGCGATGATGTCCTCGACCATGCCGTCGGCGAAATACTCCTGCTCCGGGTCGCCGCTCAGGTTGTGGAAGGGCAGGACGGTAATGGAGGGTTTGTCCGGGAGGACGAGCGAGGAGGGCGGTGCTTGCTTCGGCTCCACGGACGCGATTTCGCCGGCGCCAGGCCCGTCAGGCTGTCGTGCTCCGTCGATCTCGTCGACCGTGATCTCGCCGACGAAGCGGTAGCCTTTGCGGGCGACCGTGCGCACCAATCGCTGTTCCTCGCCGCTATCGCCGATGGCCTTGCGCACCGCATTGATGTGGCTGGTGATCGTCGATTCCGAGACGATCCGGCCGTTCCACACCGCCTTGAGCAGGTCGTCCTTGCTGACGACGCGATCGCGGTTGTTGACGAGCTGCAGCAATAGATCGAAGGCCTGTGGACCGACGGCCACGACGTGACCGCGCAAGGTCAGTTCCCGGCGCTCCTGATCGAGCACGTAGTCTTCAAACACGAATGGCAAGGCGTGTATCCCCTGGTCGAGCGCCCTCGACTCCGTGTCAGAGCTAGCGATAAGTACGAGGTGTCGATAATACGGCAGCGTTTGATCCGCTGCACCGTCCGCAGGCGATGCCCGTCCATTGGACGAAAAACCAAGCTTGCCTGAAGGCAAACTCAAGGCCGGCACAAGGACTTCCCGCACGCGCGCGCGCACTCTCTTTCTACATCGACAGCAATGGTTGCCGTCGAGAACGTAGGGAGATAACCCATGAAGATCGTCGTCATCGGAGGCACCGGCCTCATTGGATCGAAACTTGTGCAGAACCTGCGCGAGCGCGGCCATGACGTGCTCGCCGCCGCGCCCAGTACGGGTGTGAACAGCATCACCCGCGAGGGCCTGGCCCAAGCAATGGATGGCGCTGAGGTTGTCGTCGACGTGGCGAACGCGCCGTCGTGGGAAGACCAGGCCGTCCTCGATTTCTTCGAAACGTCAAGCCGTAACCTGCTGGCCGCGGAAGCTGCCGCCGGTGTTCGTCATCACGTAGCCCTGTCGATCGTCGGTAGCGAACGGCTTCCCGAGAACGGCTATTTCCGGGCCAAGGTCGCGCAGGAAAACCTGATCAAGGCGTCCGGCATTCCTTACACCCTCCTGCGTGCCACGCAGTTCTTCGAGTTTGTCGGCGGCATCGCGCAGTCGGCCACCGTCGGCGAGGAAATTTGCCTGTCGCCGGCGCTGATCCAGCCGATAGCGTCCGACGACGTGGTGGCGGCGTTAACCGATGTCGCGCTGGCAGCGCCGGCCAATGGCACGGTCGAAGTCGCGGGCCCCGAGGCCATGCCGCTCGACGAACTGGTCAGGCGCTTTCTGCGGGCCACTCAAGACCCCCGCAAGGTCGTACCGGACGTGCATGCGCGCTACTACGGCGCTGTGCTCGACGATCAATCGCTGACCGCCGGCAAGAACGCGCGCCTGGGCGCGATCCGCTTCGAAGACTGGCTCGCTCAGTCGACGGCCCGGTAACGATTCGCGCCATCACCGCCCAACCCACGAAGGAGCAATGTCATGGTGACTCGATTTTTATTAGCCGCTGCCTTCGCAGCGCTCTCGATCAGCGCAGTGTCGGCCGCTGAGCCGCCCGCCGGCAAGGTGACGGTCGTGTTTGACCGTCCCATTCCCAACATCCCTGGCAAGAGCATGAAGGGCGTCGTCGTCGAGTATGGGCCGGGCGCCGCGTCGCCGGCCCACACCCATCCGAAAACGGCCTTCATTTATGCAACGGTCCTTGAGGGGTCATTTCGCATCAAAATCAAAGGCGAGCCGGAAAAGATCTACAAGGTCGGCGAAAACTTCGTAGAGGAGCCGGGCTCCGTGCACGAAGTCAGCGCCAACGCCAGCGACACCGAACCCGCACGCCTGTTGGCCGTGTTCGTCCTCGACACCGATAAAACGCCGCTCGTTACGCCGATCAAAAAGTGAGCCAATCACGCGCTCATAAATGCTCGACAGCCGGGCGGCAGGTCACAGCCGCCCGTGGCTGCTGCAGTCCCAGGCATTGAACAGGAAAAGACAACATGAACGCGCTTCAGGACAAGGCCGCCATTGCCACCGGCGCAAGCGCCGAGATCCCTGATGGGGTGGCACGGCAAAGCAAGAAAAAGAAGATCGGCATCCTGCTGTGCATCAGTGCCGTGGTGGTCCTGGCTGGCGGATGGGCCATGGCGCTTTCGAGCGGTGCGACCTCCACCGATAACGCTTATGTGCGCGGCGACGTGACCTCGCTCGCCGCCAAGGTTGCCGGCTATGTCACTGCGGTCGAGGTCGAGGACAACCAAACCGTCCGGGCCGGTGACGTCCTGTTCCGTATCGATGATCGGGACTATCGCGCACGGCTGGCGCAAGCCGTGGCCAATGTCAGCGCTGCCCAGGCTCGCCTGACCCATGTCGATGCGGAAACCCAGCTTCAACGTGCCCTGATTCGACAGGCCGAAGCCCAGAGACGCTCGGGCGTGGCCGAGATGAATCTGGCGAACAAAACCCATGATCGCAGCCGCAAACTGATCCTCAGCAACGCGGTCAGCCAAGCCCTCGTCGATGAAAGCGACGCGGCACGATTGAGAGCCGAGGCGACGGTCTCCGGCGCTTCCGCAACGGTCGAGGCGCAACAGCAACGCATCGCCGTCCTCGTGGCGGAGCGCGAATCTGCCGTCGCTGCGGTGACGCAGGCGCAAGCCGCACGCGATCTCGCCCAGATTGATCTCGACAGCACCGTGGTACGCGCACCGGTTGATGGCGTGGTCGGTAACCGTCAGGTTCGCATCGGCCGCTTCGTTACGACGGGCGTTGCCTTGCTCGATATCGTGCCGGTCAACGACGTATGGGTCGTGGCGAATTTCAAGGAAACCCAGCTCGAACAGATCCGCCCCGGTCAGCGCGTGAGCATCACGGTCGACGGCTACCCCAGCGGGGCACTGGAAGGCGTGGTCGACAGCTTTGCACCGGGTAGCGGGTCGGCGTTCAGCCTGCTCCCCACCGACAACGCGACTGGCAACTTTGTGCGTGTCGTGCAGCGCGTTCCGGTGAAGATCCGGCTTGTCCACAACCCGTTGCCGGGCCGCATCGTGCCGGGCCTGTCCGCCCGTGTCGAGGTTGCGCACGGGGAGGGATCATGAGCGCGGATGCCAGCGCGATGCGGAGCAACACCAGCGTTATGACCGGTGTATTGCTCATGGTGGGCATCGTGCTTGCCACGCTGACGGAGGCGATCGCCAGCACCATTCTGTCGCTCGGACGCGGCGACATTATCGGCGACACCTATGCAACGCCTGATGAGTTCGCCTGGCTGGATATTGGCTACACCGCGCTCAAGCTGATTGGGTTCATGACCGCGCCTTGGCTGCTGACGCGATTTAATCCACGTCAGGTGATCATCGGCGCAACCCTGGCCATGGGCATGGCATGCGGTATTGCCGCCATCACGGCTCGGCTGGACCTGCTGGTCGCGCTTCGAATTATTCAGGGCTTTGCTGGCGGCACCCTGCTGGTCGGGGGGCAGGCGATCATATTTCGCACCTTTGCGCGATCCCGCCAGCCCATCCTCCAAGCCCTGTTTGCCATGGGCGCCGTTGTCGCGTCCGCGACGCTCGCCCCGGCCCTTCAAGGGTGGTTGATCGATAGTCAGTCCTGGACATGGATTTTCTTCAGTGTTGTTCCGCTGGCCCTGGCGGCGAGCGGATTTCTGCTGGTTGCAGACGGCCCGATGCCAGCCAAGGTCCGGCACCGTCCGTTTGATTGGGTCGGCTTCGCGCTGATCGCTGCCACGCTGTTCTGCTTCACGTACGTTCTCAGCCAGGGCAGCCGATGGGACTGGTTCGAAGAGCCACGCATTCTCTGGCTGAGCGTTATCGGCACAGCCGCGCTGCTGGCATTTCTCGGCCAACAAGTGTTGGCCAAAGGCCAAGGTCTGTTCGACTTCACCCTATTCAAATCGAGCGATTTTTCCTTCGCCTTTATCGTCAGTTTTGTCGCCGGCGCCGCCTTGTTCGGCAGCGCGTTTTTGATCCCGGCATTCGCCCTGTCGGTCCTCGCATTCAGGCCTACCGATGCCGGCCTGCTGCTGTTGCCCAGTGGCGGGTTTTTTATCGGTGGACTGCTCATATCGGCTTATCTCATGCAGGTTCGCCGCGTTCCGCCGGTCGCCACGGTGCCCTTTGGAATCCTGATGATCATGGTCGCGATGTGGATGCTGTCCGGTTCGACCAGCGAAAGCGGCACGGCCGACATGATGGCCGCCATCCTGCTGCGCGGTCTGGGCCTTGGCTTCCTGTTTCTATCGATCACGCTAATCGCATTCAGCGACCTCAACCGCCGAAACCTCGCCTGCGGAATAGGCCTGTTCAATACGGGGCGCCAGTTGGGTGGTCTGATGGGCGTCGCAGGACTCCAGACACTGATCGACCATAACGCCTTCGCCAATGCCGTGGTCCTCGGCGCCAACGTTACCCCGGGAGGGGCCGCGCTCATCGAAAGGCTGACGACCACGACAGCCATGCTGACGGGGAAAGGGATGGATGCAGCGGCCGCCGGCCGTGCAGCGGTGAGCCTCCTGGGCCGGGTCGTGTCAGGTCAGGCCACTGTGATTGCCTTCGACACAGCATTTATCGCTGTTGCCCTGCTTTTTGTAGTCGCCGCGCCCATCCTGGTTGGCATCAAGATCGGACTTTCGAAATACGCGAAAGCACGCGCTGCGCGAACCTTGGCGTGAGGCTTCACCACTGAAGCTTCGTGCCAGCGCGTTGTTCTCGCTGTCACGATGGTCAGCATGGCCCAGTTCGGGCCGCGAATGGTTGGCTTAGTTCGGAACAACGTTGCCATCCAGTTCTGCGAAGCCGTCAGGCCTTCACCCAGCGTTGCCGGCTCCAGCTGCTCAATGTGTCGACGGCCAATACCAGCAACAGCATCGCCAGAATCACCGTGCTGGCTTGTGCTTCCTGGAACAGACTGAGGCTGACATAGAGCATTTGCCCCAAACCACCGGCGCCAACGAAGCCGAGCACGCTGGCCATGCGGATATTGTTTTCCCAGCGGTACAGGGTGTAGGCCAGTAGCTGGGGCAACAGGTTGGGCAGTGATCCGTAGCAGAACGCCGATAGGGCATTGCCGCCCTGCAGGCGGATGGCTTCGGCCGGTTCGGGTGGGGTGTTTTCCAGTGCTTCGGCGAACAGCCGGCCGAGCACGCCGGTGGTGTGCAAGGCCAAGGCCAGGGTGCCGGCATTGGGGCCGAGCCCGGCGGCCAGGACCATCAGCGCAGCCCACACCAATTCCGGAACCGCGCGCAAGGCGTTGAGCACAAGACGCGACGCGCTTTGCAGAGGCCAGCCGAAGCGCCCGGCTGCCGGCAATGCCAACAGCAGGCCGAATACCGCCGCGAGCAGGGTGCCAAGGGCGGACATGGCAAGGGTTTCCAGAGCGCCGTGGCCGATGGCTTGCAGGTGGCCCGCGCTCAAGTCCGGGTTGAGAAAACGCTGCACATAAGCGCCCATCTGCTTCAGGTTAGCGCTGCCACCGAGCTCGCCGAGGTCGATGCCCAAGTAGATGAACGAGGCGACCACCGCTGCGCCGATACACAGGAGCAGCACCAGATTGATCAGGCGATTCATGCCAGCCTCCAGCGCAGCAGACGGCTGAGTTGATCGGCGAGCAGTACCAGCACGAGGAACGTCAGTAACAAACTGGCCACTTCACCGCCGGCGAACATGCGTAACGACAAATCCATTTGCTGGCCCAGACCGCCGGCACCGACGAAGCCCATCACCACCGAGGCGCGGATGGCGCACTCCCAGCGATACACGGTGTACGACAGCAGTTCGGCTGCGACATTGGGCAGGATCCCGTAGAAAAAGGCCGCGAGCCGACCGCTGCCAGCCTGCAATAGCGCGTGGGCCGGACGCTGGTCGACCGACTCGAAAATTTCCGCGTAGACCTTGCCCAACATGCCGCTGTAGGTAATGGCAATGGCCAGCACCCCGGCCGTCGGACCGAGGCCGACGGCGCGCACGAACAAAAGCGCCCAGACGATTTCCGGCACGCTGCGCAGGAATATTAGTAAACCGCGGACCGGCCATCGCAGCAGTTGGCCCCAATAGCTGGGGTGGCCGGCTCGGGAGGCAGCAGACAGCGACAGCGCCCGACTGGCCAGCAGGCTGGCGGGGACGGCCAACAGCAACGCAAGGGCCATGCCGGCCGTGGCGATGGCCAGGGTCTGCAAGGTGGCTTGCACTAATAGTTCAATGAATTCCTCGCCATGGGCCGGTGGCCAGAAGGCTGAGACAAACCGGCCCATCTCGCTCTGACTGTCACTCGCCACCAGCACACTGAGGTCCAGCTCGCTGAAGTGGATGCCCGGCCACAGCAAAACAAGGGCCAGCAAAGTGAGCAGCAGGCGGGGCCGGGTGGCCGGGTCTCGGGTATCACGGGTCAGCATCGGGGAATCTGCACACTCAAGGGCGCCGGAGTAATCGGTGGAGATTGCAGTTGTTCGTTGGCGTAGAGCTTGTCGAGCAACTCGCGGTCGACTTCGCTGGCTGCAAGGTCGAACAGGATCTGTCCATCACGCAAGCCGATGATGCGCGAAAAGTGCGCCAGGGCCAGCTCCACCGCATGCAGGCTGGCGACCAGGGTGACGTTGTGTTGCCGAGCATGGCGACAGAGCACTGAAAGCGTGTGCTGAGCCAACACCGGGTCCATGGCTGATACCGGCTCATCGGCCAGCAACACCTCAGGCGCTTGATACAACACCCGGGCAATGCCCACGCGCTGGAGCTGTCCGCCGGACAGTTGCTGGCAATGCGCGAACAATTTGTCGCTGAGGTCGAGCCTGGCCAATGCCGCGCGTGCGCCCGGAATATCCACCGGATGCAGCAGGTTGAGCAGACTTTTACCCAGACTCCACTGACCCAGCTTTCCAGCCAGCACCGCGGTGACCACGCGCTGGCGCGGTGGCAGCGGGGGCGCTTGATGGATCAGGCCGATGCGCGCGCGCAGACGCTGACGCTGACCGGCAGACAGCTGCCAGGCGCGCTCGCCGAGCACCTGCAGCTCACCGTTGTCCGGTCGCAGGGCGGTGGCCAGCAGGTTGAGCAGGCTCGACTTGCCCGCGCCGGACGGACCGATAATGGCGACCTGTTCGCGGGCACCGATGTGCAGATCCACCCCACGCAACGCCTGGACGCCGTTGGCGTGGGTAAGGTTGACCTGGGTCAGATGCAACGTCATTTGAGCAGGTCGGCAGCGCGTGCGGCTTCTTCGATGCCCTTGTAGTTCTCAGGTTTGGTTTCGATAAAGCGGCTGGCAGCTTGCAGATCCAGAATTTCCTTGTCCTTCGGGTTCGCCGGATCGAGGGCCAGGAACGCTGCCTTGATCTTGGCCGCCAGTGCCGGGTCAAGGGTCCCGCGCACCGTCCAGTTGTAGTCGAAGTAGGCCGGGGTGGTCGCAAACACCTTAACCTTGGTGGTGTCGACCTTGCCGGCAGCGACCAGTTTTTCCCACACGCTGGCGTTCAGTACCCCGGCGTCCACCTTGCCGGCCTGGACCCAGGCAACAGTGGCGTCATGCGCGCCGGAATAGCCCACGCGACTGAAGTAGGTTTCCGGCTTGATGCCGTCCTTCAGCATGAAATAGCGCGGCATGAGACTGCCTGAGGTGGATGACACCGAACCGAAGGCAAAGGTCTTGCCCTTGAGATCGGCGAGTGACTTGACGGCCGGGTCGGCGGTGATGAATTTGCTGGTGAACTGGGCATCCTGTTCGCGCTGTACCAGCGGAATGGCATTGCCGGTTTTCAGGCGCGCCTGCACGAACGTGAAGCCGCCCAGCCAGGCCATATCGATTCGATCGGTGGCCAGTGCCTCGACCACGGCCGGATAGTCGCTCACGGGAACGAACTCGACCTTCATGCCCAATTGCTGTTCCAGATAGGTGCCCAATGGCTTGAACTTGCGCAGCAGTTCGGTCGGGGCTTCATCGGGAATCGCACTGACTTTCAGGGTGTCGGCGGCCTGCGCCAACAGGGTGCAAAAAGACAGCGTCACGCCGACAGCCAATGCCAGGGTACGGTTGAGCATGAAAGATTCTCCGGTGCATTAAGGCAAAAATGTCGATACGCCAAGCGCAAGCCAATTGCTGCGTGGCGCCGTGTGAGGGTATACGAAATGGAGCGAAATTGAGCGTTTCTGGCTGACGCCAGATGCTTTCGCAGCCTAGTTTTTCTTCTTGATCAGTTTGCCCAGGTAGTACTTCAGGCTTAAACGATCTTTGGGCCTTGGCTTGTAATGGGTTTTATTTCTTTGTGCGGGATCGATCACAAGGGTGCCTGCGGTGTAGTAATACAGCGCGATAGATCGGCGCGTGATGTGCTCTGGAGTGGTTAAAGGCTCTGGATGCCCATGATTGCTGTCTTTGTCTGTGTTGAAAATGACACACCGGTTGTAAATGGGCAGGACTTTCTTAAGGCAGGTCTTCATGTCGACATCCCAAAGTTCCAGGTTGCCGCCGTATTCCTCTCGCCAGTCTTCATTCAGATAAATGATGATGTTCAGTCTTCGCTCAACTTTAAGCTTTTTGTTAAGCCTGAAGTCCGAGTGTACCCCCAGGAAACCGCCGCTTTTCGTTTCATGCAGGCCGCCACCCGTAAAGTAAGGGTCGGGTATCAAGCCTTCGATGCCTGTGAGCTTTTCAAGAAACTGCAACATGGGGGCAGAGTTGAAGGCGTTGAAAACCGTCTTTAAAAAGGGGGCGCATTCGTTGGGACTGATTTGACGTTTTCGTTGACCTTTATAGCCGCGCTCATAAAGCATTTCGTTGTTGGTTGGCTCAGCCGGGAAGTGCGAGCAGATACGCGCAATCAGCTCTTCATCCAGGAAATTATCGATGACGATGTGCGGAAATGGCGCAGCCTGAATATAGTGACTGGCCAACGAAGAACCCAAGGCACTGGCGGCGTTCTGATCGAAATCAAGCTCCGGGGAGAGGGTCATGGGGAGTGCTTGAGTGATGGGTGCCATTACCGCTCCAATAACTTGATTTAAAGACCTGTGGGTGACTTCAGGCAGCGTCCAATGCACTGCTCGTTGTGCCTCTTCGCGGCTTAACTTTTGCTGGCCTCTTTTTTCACGCGTGCAAGGATATCGTTGTACATTTTGGTTCGTCTATGGGTCTTTCCATAGCCGCCAGCCGCTGCGACAGTGCCAGACTGCATGTGGTCCAGATAACTGAAGATTTTACGCGGTGATAACATTTCAACGACATAGCCAAGCTCGATCATGCGGTCCTGGAGGGTATAGCCCGGCACGCGATCATCCATCAAAAAATGCATGTTGTGCTGTTTGATGAGCTTGCAGTTCCACAGTGTACAAAAACTCTTCAGGTAGACTTCTTTGTACGGTCTGGGTTCTCTGGAACGTAATCCCATGGAGATTTTAAAACGTCTGAAATGGTGTTGGAATAATCGTGAACTAAAGCGCCAAAGTGTCCTCGTCGTGCCACGATTTATTTGCTCGACACAACCGACAGCTACGGTTTTCGGGTTTTTTAAACATTTGTTCAGCATCATCGAAAAAACATTTTTATCGAAAATAAAAGTGTCAGTGTGCAGAAGAAATAAATAATCAGTTTCAACTCGCTGTAAAACCAGGTCAAGCGCTTTGCCGTGCGCGATATGCCCAGGTTCTGGTTCGGGGCTGGAACGCTCGATTAAGTTGATCCAGTCAAGGGTTCGTAAGTATTCAGTGCTTTCGTCGGCAGAATAGTTGTCAACTACCCATATCGGAATGTTGTGGCTGCCCACATGCTGGTGCAATAGTTCCAGACATATCTTGGTTATTTCTGGTGTTTTGTAATTGACTATAACTATGCTGAAAGTTTTAGAGTTGTCGGCCGGAAAGCTCGTGGTGTTCATCGTTCGGGGCCTAATGATGTTGCATGTTGTTGTAGAAATATCTGGGCTTCATCGTATTAGGATCTGTTCTGAGGGTAAACATCCGGGACGTATTTCGTTACATGTTCCCCGCTAGTTATCTCCCGTACGCACAGCCCGGTCAAGTACAGCCGTTGCTGTAGATGGGTGGCAATCGTTGCCTGCTACACGCCTTCACGGCTTCTGTCGTTTGGATGTCGATGTGAGGAAATAGAAGCTCACATCGCCGATAACGTCTAAATTACAGAGATGTCCCGCCACCCTGAAGGAACGACCATGCTCAAATCTCGCTCATTGATTGCAGCTATTACCTGCCTTGCGCTGGTTTCCGGTTCAGTGACTGCATTGGCTGATCCTGGTAATGGAAAAGGCCAGGGAAACGGCAAGGGAAACCCGCAAAACAGCCAGGATCATGGCAACCAGGGAGGTCAGGGTGGCAAAGGCAAAAACTCCGGGGGCGGCGATTGGGATAATGGCCCAAGCATCAATCACGGCAGTATTCTTGGGGTAATAGGCGGATATCGGGACTACTGGAGCCCCGGACCTGCATTGCCACCTGGCATTCAAAAGAACCTCGCGCGAGGCAAGCCGCTTCCCCCAGGGATTGCCAAAAAACTGGACGGTCGGTTGCTCGGCAGGCTGCCTCACTATGATGGGTATGAATGGCAGCAAGTCGGCACCGACTTGATACTGGTCGCGCTGGCGACCGGGCTCATCTATGAAGTGCTCAACGGTGCTTTTGATTAATGGGCATGATCCCTATGCCCATGAAATTGCCGAGTTGCTGCCGGACAGGTGGCAACCGGCGCTATTCGTCCACGCTGATGCCCGAGCCCCCTAATTCATTGGGGACGTCCTTCAGCTTGGGCAGTCCATCCTTGATGCGCAGCACGGTCTCCTGATAGTGGACGTGAACCCCCGGCGAATACGCCAGATCCGGGATGACCGCGGCATACACATCGATCAGCCCCATCTCCGGGTGGTCAGTGAAGAGGTGCCCGCCGCAGGTCTTGCACCACTTGCGATAGCTGCGCGGTGTCTTGTTGTAGGTGCCGATGTTGTCAGCACCCCGAGTCACTTGCACCGCCTCGGGTTTCCATAGCGTGAAGGCATTGACCGGCCCTGCTGACCAATGCCGACACGACTCGCAATGGCAATAACCCATCCCGACCGGTTCGCCACTGACGGTGAACTCGACTGCGCCGCAAAAACAACTGCCCTGGTAAGACCGTTCAATGCTCATGGCATGACTCCTTGATCAATGGTCAGGCGATACCGCCTGCTTTCACTCATCGATGTAGCGCACCGCTGTCGTCGGCGTGCGCCGCACCTGCAGTTCGAAAATGTCAGGACGCGCGTAATGCCCGGTGACGTCGAGCGCCCGCCGCGCGGGTGCCACGAGTGAGACGTCGATGTCCGCATACAGAATGCCTGCCTCTTTGTGTAATGGACCGGCCACGACCCGGCCTTGAGGACTGACCACCACCGAGTCGCCGTCGTTGATCCATTCCTCCAAATCGGGAAACAGTTGCGCACGAGCCGGGAAGTCGTCGGGGATGTCACTGCCACGCAGCACGCTGCCGCTGCCGAGCACCCAACAGCGGCCTTCGAGCGCGATATGACGCATCGTGCTGATCCAACCCTCGCCTGTGTCGTACGTGGGAGCAACGTAGATTTCCACCCCTTGTGCATACAGAGAATAGCGTGCCAGTGGCATGTAGTTTTCCCAGCAGATGAGCGCACCCACGCGGCCGACTGGAGTGTCGACCGTACGCAAACCCGAGGCATCACCGAAACCATGCACCATGCGCTCGGGGTTGGTGGGCATCAGCTTGCGGTGGCGGTTGAGCACTTCGCCGTTGGTGCCGATAACGACTACGCTGTTGTAGAGCGTGCCGCCGCCATTGCGCCGGTCGCATTCATTGATGCCGCACACGATCGTCACGGCATGAACCCTGGCGGCCTCGCACAATTCGCTCAGGTCGCCGTTGCTGATATCGACGGCGTTGGCCAGCAGCCGTGTGTGTAATTGGCCCATTACAGCCCCGTCCTTTCCCGCCGCCAGTCGCCAGATCCAGGACGGGTAACCGGGAATGTACGATTCGGGCAAAACGATCAGCGAGGCTCCCGCTGCCGCCGCCTCAGCGACCGATTGCACGGCCCGGGCGATTGTCGCGCTGCGATCGAGCAGCACGGGCGGGCGCTGAATGATGGCTACCTTGGTCATGGCGTGCTCCTTTGGTATTTGGCTTTCGAGGTTTCAGCGTGCGCGTGGCGAAGTGGCAGCGCTAGTTCAGAATCTGAAGCGTTTTTAATTGCGGAGCCCAGGCATGGACGATAGCTACGGTCAGTTCTGCACGGTCGCACGCGGTGCTGAAGCACTGTGCGAGCGCTGGACACCTTTGGTCGTGCGCGAGTTGTTGTGCGGCAGCAAACGTTTCAATGAACTGCACCGCGGCGTGCCAAGGATGTCCACCAACCTGTTGGCCCAACGCCTGCGGCATTTGGAAGAAATAGGCGTCGTGCGCCGTACGGCCACCGGCAAAGTCTGGGAATACAGCCTGACGGAGGCGGGCGAGGAATTGCGCCCCATCATCTTGGCGCTGGGGCATTGGGGCGCGCGCTGGATTGGCAGTCGCCTTCGCGATGACGAACTCGACGCGGGCCTGCTCATGTGGGACGTGCGCCGGTTCGTGCGCATCGAGACGTTCCCGTCCTGGCCGGTGGTCATTCAGTTCAAGTTCCGCGACGCGAGGCCCGGCGAGCAAGCGTGGTGGCTCGTGGTTGAGCAGGGCGTGGCAGACCTGTGCCGCGACGACCCCGGTCGCGAACTGACGCTCGTCGTCGACTCCAGCGTGCGCGCGTTGACCGAGGTGTGGACGGGCGACCGCACACCGCGCGAGGCTCTGCAGTCGCAAGAGCTGCGTGTGGATGGCGCGGTGAAGGATGCGCAAAGCTTGTGGCGCTGGCTTGGCACGAGCGCATTCGCGGGAACCCGAAGTGCTGCACGCTAGCGCCGCTTATATCCGTCGGTCGCAGGGCTTGAACTGTCTGGGGCTTAAAGCGTCATAACAATCGCGATATCAACCCTATGGAAGCCATCATGCTTTTGAAGAATAAGAGTCTCATTGCTGTTATGTCCTGCGCCTTGATGCTGGCAGCCGCTCCATTACTCCCTGTTGACCTGTCCATCATGAGCTCCGCCTCTGCGAAAGACGGTGGTGGTGGTGGTGGTGGTGGTGGTGGTGGTGGTGGTGGTGGTGGTGGTGGTGGTGGCGGCGGTAATGGCGGTGGTAACGGGGGAGGCAACGGTGGTGGTAATGGCGGTGGCCACGGCGGCGGTACAGGCGGCGGCCATAGCGGTTCAGGTCACTCCGGCGGCGCTAACAGTAACGGCCAGGGCAAAGGACTGAGCAGCGATCATGCCGGCAAGGCTGTTCGCGACCATGGTGAAAGCGGAAACCACTATGGCAATGATCGCGGTGATCAGGGCCATGGCCAAACGACTTCAGGTATCGCTCAATCCAAAGATACTCGCGGCGTGACCAAGGCCAGTGCAATCTCGACCTCGACTCCAGGCGATCACAACACCAAAGGGTTGAGTAAAGCCGGAACGTCGGTATCGAAAAAATCCCATGATTAGCCATAACGGCTGACAAGAAAGTACACCCAAAACGGGCGCCCACAAGGCGCCCGTTTTCGTTTGTTCCGCTGCTTGAACCGGCAATCGACAGTGGATTCAACTGACCGATGTAACAGACTGGCTAGCGACTTTCTTGGCAAATCGCTTACCAAAAGCAATCCACCATTTTTCATAATAAAAGGTCGAGATATGCGCGGTGATAAAAATGGCGGCGAACAACAAAGGGCGCTTCAAATATTTTATGACGGTGTCTCCGCTACCCAGCCAGGTATGTATTAGCAACGGATGAACAACGTAGAGCGCATACGAGATAGTGGCGATATAAAATAGAGCGCGATTATTCAGAAGTTGGGCAATCAGTGTCCGGCTATTGAGTAACGTGCTCCCCACCATTGCTGCGGCAAGGTAGGGGCGCAAGTAGTTCATGAAGCCCGCATCGGGATGACAGGACAAAACAAATAGAAGGCCTAAAAATACTTGGGTGATCCACGTTTGTGCCGGAAGTTTGACAAGGATATTGCCCAGTCTGTTGTTATATATCAGTGCCAGTATGCACCCGGAAAGTATTTCGTCGATGCGGTAATAAGTGTTGATTGCGACATGGACTTCATTCATGACTCGATACATCGTGACGGCAATGCAGAGAACCGGGATCAGCAGTACCCACTTGTTTCTCATCAAAACCACCAGCAAAGCGATGGCGAAATAAAACTGGACCTCCATGCACAAACTCCATAGGTGGCCGTTGACACTGCCAAGCCACATGGGCGGCCAGTTGGCGACGAACAGAAAGTTTGCGATGTAGGCATCCGGAGTGCTGTTCATGACGGGTAAGGCAATGAGCATGTACAACCAGGCGAGCGGCACAACCCGAAAGATTCTGCGGATTAAAAAATCAACGACGCTGCTGTTGTTGAGCAGGAAATTTGTAATCAGAAAACCCGACAGGGTAAAAAATATAGCCATTCCCATAACGCCTGCGGCGGCATTGAATTGCCAAGCCTTTGGGCTGAGTGGTAGCAGGTGACACGCCAAGACAAGCAGGATGCTTATGCCGCGCCATCCATCAAGTACGCTGAATCGAGAGCCCGCTACGGAACTATTATTCATATTGGCATCCCGCTCTTGGGTCGATAGAGGGCATCCGATAAAGGCAGTGCTGCGACTGAAAACTGTCTGAATTCATATAAAAACCCAGTAGTTGCAGCAGTGAAGAACACATGAAAGCAGACCATTTAAGCCTGTAGTCTAGGACACCTTTTGCACTTCACCCTTTACGCCATGAAAAAATTCCAGCCGCAAGGAGTTGGTTAAATGACCGGGTTTTTGACGTTGCTTGTTTGACGTTGTTTAACAGCATGGCGATAAGTGAAGGCCCGCCTTTTTGGTAGGCGGCTTTTGGCCGATTTTTGCCTATCGTGACTGACTGAACTCGACCCAAAGCGGTCGGTCAGCTGCTTAAAGATCGGCCAAATCGACGATGGTGAGGGGCCGCCCTGTGAACTCACTTGCTTATCTGCTTGGCGTTACAGCACGATGCTGGCTCAAGAGCAAGGACAGGCCCGATGACCAAGCCCCTCGAACAAGAAATCTCAATGTGAATTCACCAGACTACACGGCTAAGGGCGAAGACCTCGGCAACCGCATGATGAAGGTCGACCATGCGGGCGAGCATGGTGCGATCTGTATCTACAGCGGACAGTTGTTTATGGCCCGGCTTTTCGTCCCAGGCATGGTGAATGAACTTAAGGAGTTCCTCTCCCACGAGCGCCGCCATCGGACGGTTTTTCAGGAGGAGCTGCAACGTCGCAATTATCCCCGCTGCCGTAGTTATTGGTTGTGTGGCATCGGCGGTCTGGCGTTGGGTCTGGTTACTGGCATCTGTGGCCGCAAAGCCATTGTCGCCACTACCGTCGCGGTTGAAAGTGTGGTGCTCAAGCACCTGGCGCATCAACTTGATGTGCTGGGCAATATCGATCTCCACGCGGTGGCGGCCATTACTTCGATTGTGGAGGAGGAGCAGCACCACCATGACCACTCAGCAGCGCAGATTGATGTGCGCGATCCCTGGTTTAGGGTACTGACACCGATGGTAACTGCATGGACTGAAGCGGTAATCTGGATGGGTATGCGTTCTTAGAAAGCAGGTGTAATTATCCCGTTTCACTGCCGCAATCTTTTAGACAAATGACTGACCGCTCCTGGCCGATGACAGCCTGTCGCGCAGCAATGCAATCGACCCTTTGTCGCCTCCCGCCTGATCACGCCTTTTGGGGTCTCTACTTCTAGCTAGGCCCTGTACGTACAGAGGAGCGCGCGCGATGAGCAATGAACAGTCTGCACCTGAAACGACAGGCGTTACGGTGCAGTTACTCGCAACGATTGACCTGGGGCCTGAGATCGAGGGGATGGCAGGGCGCCAACTCAGGATGCGCAGGGTGACCATCGAGCCCGGAGGTGTCTTCGGGCCGATTCACAACCATATCGACAGACCAGGCACCGTCTACATTCTGCAAGGCACGATCACTGACCATCGTAATGGGGTCGCCACGGACTATGGACCGGGAGTGGGCTGGCCCGAGGACAGGAACACCACCCACTGGCTTGAAAACAGAGGCACGATTGCGGCGGTGGAGATCTCGGTCGATATCGTCAGGCAAGCGTAAGTACGCCTCACTTGAACTGAGCAACCCGTCAGTACTGACTCGGGCGGGGGCGTGGTGGCTATTCAAGCTTTTCGGTTTGCAATGAATCGTTGTGCAACCGTGAGGCCTGAAGCGTCGGCGACAAACTGTCTGCCAGACGCCTGGCCTGCTGAGTCGCGTCCTCACGCGCACGCCGATCAACGTCTTCCCCCAGGATGGTTTTCTCCACAATCACCGAATGCACATCCGTGACGCCGATAAAATTCAGCCAGGCTTCCACGTAGGGCTTCTGGAAGTCGAAGCGCTCCGCCGGGGTGCTCGACTGCGCCGAGAAATCCAGGCCGCGGGCGTACATCACCACGGCGAGTTTGTTGTGCAGCATGCCCTCCAGACCGCGTTCCGGGTCAACGCTGAACAGGATGTCTTTCTGCGATACCAGGTCGATGAAGTGCTTGAGTTTGTACGGGATGCTGAAATTCCACAGCGGCACGGACATCACCAGCACATCCGCGCGGTGCAGGTGACTGGCCAACGCTTTCAACGTGTTCCAGGCGCCTTGTTGTGCAGAGGTCAACGGCGTGCCATTGAGCCCGGCGTACTTGGCCTCCATGGCCAGATCATCGAACTCCGGCAGCGTCATGTTCCAGAGGTCGAGGGTGATGATTTCGGTGTCCGGGGTGTTGGCTTGATAACGCGCAATGAAACTGCGGGCGACTTCAAGGGAAGCCGAACGCTGTTTACGTGGAGAACATTGAATATGCAGAAGAGTCGTCATGACACACCTTGAATGATGAGGAGGGCAGGGCAGGTGTGAGCATTGCAACATAGTTGAATTTGAAATATAAATCGTAAATTCAGACTCAATTGATCACGTATAAAACTATGTTCGACCCTCTGCTGCTCAAAACCTTTGTCACCGTCGTCGATGAAGACGGCTTCAGCCGTGCCGCCCAAAAGCTGCACCTGACTCAGTCGGCGGTCAGTGGCCACGTACGGCGATTGGAAGAACAGATCGGCAAACCCCTGTTGACGCGCACCACCCGTTCCCAGCAACTGACGGCCGATGGCGAACGCCTGGTCTCTTATGCGCGCACGATCCTCGCGCTGAACCGCGACGCCTGGACCGACCTCACACGCACACCGTTTCACGGGCGATTGCGGATCGGCGTGTCCGAAGATTTTGTCGAGCCTCGATTACTGCGCACGGTCCAGGATTTCGCAGCGCAATACCCCGGGATGAAAATCGAAGTGCAGGTGAACATTCCGGGTACGTTGCTGGCGTTGATGAAGCAGGGGCATCTGGACGTGGTCATCGGTTCGCTGTGCGAAACCAGCGAAACGGGGCTGTTGCTATGGCAAGAACCGCTGGTGTGGGCCTGGTCGGCGCAACCCGTCGCCCGGTTACCCACGCCGTTGCCGCTGGCCCTGTTCCCCGAGCCGTGCCCTTATCGCGAGGCCGCGCTGACCAGGCTGGCACAGGCGGGCATCGCCCAACGCACGGCAATGTTGTGCAGCAGCACCGCCGGATTACGGGCGGCGGCCCTGGCAGGCTTCGCGGTAGCGCCCATGCCACTGAGTCAGTTGGGGCAAGGACTGGCGGTGATTGGGGCAGAACAAGGGTTGCCGGATTTACCGGATGCGCAATGTCGGCTGTTCACCTCGCCTGACGCGGATCAGGCGATTGTGGCGGCGGTTACTCAGTTGATAGTGGAGTACTGCTCAAAGCGGAGGGTTTGATTGTGATTGTTCAAGTAGATGTCACCTTTTATCCGACTGGAGACTCACATGTCCGAAATTACCCAACTGGTCATTGCCCTGGTGCTGTTCTTTCTGTTTGATCGGTTTCTCAAGCCGTATCTGCTGCGCAAGTGGCTAGGGGTGGTGCTGGTGGTGGCTGGTGGTGGCTGGTGCGGTCGGCTGCGTTGCTGCAAGCCAGATCCGCGTGTTGGGCTTTGATCTGGGGTTGCTGTCAATCTTTGCCGTGGCGCTGGGCGTGGGGTTGTTCCTGAAGCGGCGGCGGTTCGAGCAGATCGGCTGAAGGGATGTAGGGGTTTATCTCGCAGTTGGCAGACAAGGGCATGACCCAAACAAGTCAGTCCCTGTTGATCATGGTTTTTTCTCCGGAACGATAAAACTCACTTCCGTACTGGTCAGGACCTTATGACTCGGATCAGCCACTTCAAGAAGAACCTTGTGAGGGCCGGGCGTCAGCCCGACCAAAATAATCGGGTCTTCACTGGTGTGCGCCCAAGTCCCTTTCCAATCGTCGACGGTCACGTGAAGGTGACTCAGGCGTGGTGACACCTCAACCGCCTCTTTGCCAAATACCGGCATGATCCTCGCGTGCTCTGCCCGATACTGGATGATGACAACGCCCCGGGCGAGCGGCGCGGCGAGCGGCGGATAGGCCATGAGTGTTGGCCCCGCCTCGGATTCCAACGGGAGTATTGCCGGTGGGTGATCGGTATCGGCTACCTGTTGGCCCCACGCGGCAATGCAAACAAACAGGCCCAGAGCAAGGGCGGATAGATTTCTGAGAGCCAGGGGCATGGTGTTTATCTCCCGGGTGATCTTATTCAAGGCTAGATCAAATCGGGCAGTTGTCTTGGCTTCCGGAAAAACAGTGACTTCATACGCGGTCTTTGCCTTTCTGAGGCAGGTCAGCCGTCTATTGGGGGCTAGGGACCACTTTGACCATGGACACAAAAAAACGGGCGCCATTGAGGCGCCCGTTTTTACTTACTCCTTCGCCTGCGCTCGCAAGCGTCGACCGATCACGTCCATCAAGTCACAGCCGTCGCGTAACGGAATGGCCAGCAGTTTGGAGAAGTCCGACAGCACCACCGTGTCGCAACCGAGTTCGGCGCGGAAGGCGATGTTTTCCAGCACCTGGGTGACCGTGCGAATGCGGTAATCGGCCATGGCTTGCAGGACGTCGAGTGGGGCTTGGGTGTCGATGAGCAGGGAGGCCGGGATCAGGTCGATTCCGGTGAGGGGCATGTATCTTTCCATAGGTGAAACTCCGAATCAGATTTGTGGGGACCGATTCGATCTGCAGGTCGCCAAACCTGGTCGCTTTGTGGGCGACGGGGTGACTATAGTTTTTATCGCTGCATGGGGAACAGGAGCGATTTCCGAGGTTTCTGTAGGACCGATATGGAAAGCAGGTGTGATTTTGGAGAGTATTTAGGCTCCCCAAAAAACGCAGCATCGCGGTCGTTCAAGGCAGTCAGCGTTCGCCGAAAGTAGTCTTTGGCGAACGGCTGGTATCGGCCAAAAGCGGACTTTGCGAACACATTAAATAAATCTGTGCCCTTTTCGCTGTTTCGACATCAACGCTCGAACGGTTAGCAAACTGCCTAGTGCGCACCTGCTCGTCGTGTTTATGCAGCGCCTCGGTATCGAGCTCAGGCGTCCGGGCATCGACGCGTTGATTTGACTCCATCTGCTCAGCTATGTGGTATAGCCACCGGCGGTTATTCCTGCCCCGACGAGCATCGCCCCTCCCCAGGTAACGATATTCCCAGCCTTGCAATGAACTCTCGAAGGCCTGTCACTAAGATCTGGCTTCATCCCATCACCTTATCCATGGCAAAAGTGAATTCGCACCCTTCACGCATTATTCGTTTTTTTTAAAGTTTTGCTAGACAACCAGCATTCACCCCTTTAGCTTCTGGGTAGTGGCTTTTTGCCAAAAAAAGCAAAACTTGCTGCAAGGCTATTTGATCAATCGAATTAAGTGCCTCAATTTCAGATGGTTGAGGCATTTCAACCAAGCTGGATTATTTTTCTTTTGTATTTAAGGAGCGAAGATTGAAGAAAATTGACCTCCATATGCATACCATCTCCACAATCAGCGACTCACACTTCGAATTCTCACTAGAGAAACTTAAAGAATATGTTGAGCTAGCAGAGTTAGATGCTATCGCCATAACGAATCATGACATTTTCGATCTTGCTCAGTTTAATGAAATTTGTGAAGCACTAAACTGCGTTGTCTTTCCCGGCATTGAGATAAACTTAGACGTCGGGCACCTCCTTCTAATTTCAGAAAACCATGATCTTGAAGACTTTAAACTTAAGGCGAATGAAGTAGCTAAGAAAGTGGTAGCAATCGGCGACTCAATCAATGTCGATGATTTGATGCGAATTTTTGGTGACCTTAACAATTATTTGCTTATCCCCCATTATGAAAAGAAGCCAAGCCTTCACACAGAAACTATTAAAAGACTTAAAGATGTAATTTCTGCAGGTGAGGTCGACAGTCCTAAAAAATTTGTTCGCATGTCAAAAGATGAAACCGAACTTACACCAGTAATCTTCAGCGACATGCGATTTTACGTGGGAATGACTAAATTCCCAACAAGGCAGACTTACATAGATTGCGGGGATATATCATTAAAATCGTTGAAGTTTGCCTTGCGCGACAGGAGCAAAGTAGCTCTCTCCAAGCTTGATGGAAATTCAATTTTCCAGGTATTCGAGGATGGACAATGTCTCTCGACTGGCCTAAATGTAATTCTTGGCGCTAGATCTTCGGGAAAAACCGAAACCTTAACCCAGATAAACAATAGCTGCGAAAATGTAAAATACATCCCTCAATTCTCTCTCGTACAAAGAGACGATGCCAACTACGAAAAAGAATTCAATGCAGATGTAACGCGCAAGAAAAGTATTTTTTCAGACAAGCACCTAGCTCCCTTCAAAACGGTATTAGACGATGTATTGAGTATCGACACTGAAATCAACAAACGAAGAGTCGCAGATTACTTAGATACTCTAATGAAGTCGGCTGAAGAGGCACAAAAATTTGATTCATTTTCCAGAGCTTCATTATTCAATGAAACCTTATTCGACTTAGGTGAGCACACTTCGCTCACCGAACTTGTCAGCTCAGTAAGGCAACTGATAGAAAATATCGAATTTAGAGACATCATAGACAAGTATATCGATACAAGCGCCCTAAAGGCACTCGCCTGCGAATTAATAGTCATCTTGTGGTCCAAAGCCTACGAGAGAAAAAAGAAAAGCTTGGTGAATGACATTATTCGCGAGGTTAAAAGCAAACTCCAACTAAAGACCTCAGCAACTCAGATCAAAGATGTCGATCTTTATAGAGTCATGTTTGAGCACAAGAAGCTTCTGAAGTTTAACGAAATCGCCAAGCTGCTTCAGGAAGAGAAAATAATATACCAAGAAAGCTTTCAAGGGTTTAAGGTCGTCTGTAAACAACGTGCGTTCCAAGGTGCAGGTGAAATCAAAAATGTTAGCGGCCAAAAGGTTGCTTTTAGTGATGCGTTCAGAGATTACGCACATCCGGCCAAATATCTTTCCAGCTTGAAAGCAAACGAAGCATTCACTCCTTCAGAATTTTATAAATACTTTGCATGCATTGAGTATGAAATTTTGAACAAAGATGGCTTTAAGGTTTCTGGCGGAGAGCGTTCTGAATTTAGACTATTGCAAGAAATCAAGGATGCTCAAAACTTTGACTATCTGCTTATAGACGAGCCAGAATCTTCATTTGACAACCTCTTCCTAAAGAGTGAAGTCAATCAGATGCTCAAGGAAATATCCAAAAGCATGCCAGTAGTTATTGTAACGCACAATAGCGTCGTAGGCGCGTCCATCAGAGCTGACTACATAATTTATACTGCCAAAGAACTTGAAGAAGAAAAGATAACATACAGAAGATATTCGGGGCATCCTTCAAGCAGAGAATTAATCTCAACCGACGGTAAAAAAATTAATAATTTTAAAGTCACCATGGACTCTCTGGAAGCAGGCGAATCCGCTTACATGGAAAGGAAGGCAGGATATGAAAATATTAAAAATTGAAAAAAGCCAAGGATACTATCGAGACACCGAAGGAAATTACGAAACCATTGACAAAATTGATAAATCCGTCTTATTAACACTCGTCAATCTAGCTCTTACCGACGATTTTGAAATTGATGAGTATAATGAAGAAGATCTAAAAAACCAAGCTCACCAGATAATTTACAAAAGCATTAGTAGCAAATTAATAGATTTGCATCGGAGGCGAAATCAATTTCGCGACGAGTCCGAGCGGCTATATCTAGAAGAGTACGAAAAATACAAGGTCAGTTGAATATCACCTCATTTAAGAACTCTGCCTTACAGATTGGCAGTTAATTTGCTCTATGCGGAAAAGTGCACTACAAAGGACGGAGACGTATTCCGAGTATGATCATACGGCCGCGACGGCGCTGAAACTGATAATCTCGAATATAAAACACTATAAGAGTCATAGGAATGGATTACAGTTACGATGGACTGCATGCAGCAATTCGCAATCATGGCTATGTTTCTTTAAACGCTAGACCTTCCATATCAGTTTCACAGGCTATGCAGGAACTCGCCTTGTATATGGGAGGTGCGGTTGTAGCCGGGCGAAATAGAAAGGTTTTAGAAACGTTGAAGACGCTGAGAGCCGATGAAGCTCCTCTAAGCTCGTTAAGTCGCTTTTCTGGAGCAGGTGCTCAGCCTTGGCATATTGACGGATCACATCTGCCGATACCGCCACGGTATTTGATTTTAGGCTGTCACTCGATTAATGGAGGCGGAGCACCCCCTACGCAGCTATTGAAAGTCAAAGATGCAGGGTTTCCACTCCTCGCAAGTCGCCGCGAAACTTTCACAATAAAGAATGGACATTCAAGCTTTTATTCCACGATAGCCAATACGGATCGAACGTGGATTCGTTTCGATCCGGCTTGTATGACTGCACATACAGAAGAGGGACGTACTATATTCGAGGAATTAGAGTTACATTCAGTTCAACCGTGTTTGAATCTGGAGTGGACAGTCGGTGTGATTCTTATAGTTGACAATTGGACAGTACTTCACCGCCGGGGTAATGCCTCTGGTATCGGTCATCGCACCCTTTTGCGCATCTCATTGAAGGATTGGATATGAATACAACTAGACGTGGAGCGACACGAACGATTCCGCCTGCACTTTCAGATGATGCGCTGTATGGCAAAGCAGCGCTCTACGCCCGGCGCGCGCTTGAGGCTAAGGAAGTTGACGCGGAGGATGCATACCAACTCTGGGCAACTTTGGCTCTTGAGTTGCTTGGTAAGTTCGCACTGGCAAGGATTCACCCAAGTTTGGTGGTGGACCCAAAAAATTCTAATAGCATGCTGGAAGCGTGCGGTATATCCACTGCTACGGCTGTTCGAACTATTGATGCCAATGAAGTGTTCCTGCGTCTTAAACATGTCATTCCTGGATTCAACTCCTTAGCTTATAACTCATGCAAAGATTTGGCCGATCGCCGCAATGCCGAACTTCATTCAGGGCACGCTGCATATATTGGGATCAGCTTGGAAGTGTGGGAGGGGAAGTTGTGGCATGCAGTGCGATTAATTTTGCAGGCGGCGAATAAAGATCTTGAAGATTTTATTGGCGGCGCGGCTGCAGAGAAAGAAGAACTCATTAATCATTTGTCTCATCTCAAGTGTCAATCTGCATTGCAAAAAATTGAGCATGCGCGAGACAACTTTAGCAAAGACGCCGATGGCAAGAGGCGTGCTCCAAAAACATTGGAAGATCAAAGATCTCAATCCGGGGAGCGCTCTTGGTGGCATCTTTATCGCCTAACAAGTGGAAGGTACGCTCGATATTGGACTCGGCAATGTCCCGCTTGCCAATGCACTGCAGTGTTGGGCGGGGACAAAGACTATGAAGAGCTGACGGATGATCAGGAGGAAGTGAGTCCTGGTTATGAAGAGATTGAGACCACTTATTCTCCAGCTGAATTCATTTGTGATCAATGCAATTTGCACCTTGTGGGCACTGATGAGCTTTCAGCTGCCGGTTTGAGTGAGGAAATTGTTGAAGTGGACGAGCGTGAGATTAGCTACGAACCGGACTATGGAAATGACTGACGCTTGCCTCCCGCGTCTACTGTTTGCGGGTGGGAGCGGTAACCATGAACGGCTGCTTTTGGCCGAAACCAGACATTACTCACGCTATTCAAATCTGCGAAATCGAATCGAGTGGTGCCCAGTCCTCTAGCGTAGAATTTGCAAACTGCGATCGCACCCGAGACGGACCCTCAATGCAAACCCCCTCAACCCAATACCCCCTCTGGAAAACCTACCTCCTTTTCCTCGCCCCCATGGTCCTCTCCAATTTCCTCCAATCCATGTCGGGCACCATCAACAGCATCTACATCGGCCAAATGCTCGGCACCCAAGCCTTGGCGGCTGTGTCCGGCATGTTCCCCATCGTCTTCTTCTTCATCGCCCTGGTCATCGGCCTCGGCGCGGGTGCGGGTGTGCTCATCGGCCAAGCCTGGGGCGCGCGTGAGCCGCATTTGGTGAAAACCATCGCCGGCACAACTTTGCTGTTAGGCGCGATGATCGGTCTGACAGCGGCCGTGCTCGGCAGTGTGTTCGCAAGGCCTGCCCTGGAAGGCTTGGGCACGCCGGCTGATGTTATTGACGACGCGGTGTCCTACGCCCACGTGATGATGTGGATCATGCCGTCGCTGCTGGTGTATGTGCTGTTCACTCAATTGCTGCGTGGGGTGAGCGATACGATGTCGCCGCTGATTGCGTTGGTGGTGTCGACGTGTATCGGGTTGGCGCTGACGCCGGCGTTGATTCGGGGTTGGTTCGGGTTGCCGATGATGGGGATTCAGAGTGCGGCGTATGCGGGGTTGGCGGGTAATTTGTCGGCGATGGGGTGGCTGGCGTGGCGGTTGATTCGCAAGGGGCATCCGTTGGCGCCCGATCGGGAGATGTTTGCGGCGATGCGCCTGGACCTGGTGATTCTCGGCAAGGTGTTGCGCATCGGGTTGCCGACCGGGTTGCAGATGGTGGTGTTGTCGGTGTCGGAGTTGGTGATTCTGGCGCTGGTGAATCAGCACGGTTCGCAGGCGACGGCGGCGTATGGCGCGGTGACGCAGATCGTCAATTACGTGCAGTTTCCGGCGCTGTCGATTGCGATCACGGCGTCGATTCTCGGGGCTCAGGCGATTGGGGCTGGGCGGCTTGAGCGGATGGGGCCGATTCTGCGCACGGGGCTGTTGATCAATGTGTGCCTGACCGGTGGTTTGGTGGTGTTGGGTTATCTGTTGTCGCACTGGTTGCTGGGGTTGTTCCTCACGGATGATTCCACCCGGGCGAAGGCGGAGCATTTGTTGCACATCATGCTGTGGAGCCTGTTGGTGTTCGGCTTCCAGGCGATTGTCGGCGGCATCATGCGCGCCAGCGGCTCGGTGATGGTGCCGATGGCGATTTCGATTTTTTGTGTGGTCGGGGTGCAGTTGCCGGTGGCGTATGTGCTGGACGGGCACTTCGGGTTGCAAGGGGTGTGGATGGCGTTTCCGGTGGCGTATCTGGGGATGCTGGTGTTGCAGACGGCGTATTACAAGATGGTCTGGCAGCATCAGAAGATCGAGCGGTTGGTCTAGGGGCACGGCGCCCTTTGAGGACGCCCCGCTAGACCACTGCGCCAAACAAGTGCCCCACCAGCGCCGTAATCCCCATGGCCAGAGCCCCCCAGAAAGTCACCCGCCAGGCGCCGGTCAGAACCTTGGCCCCGCCTGCCTTGGCGGCAATGGCGCCCAATGTCCCAAGAAACACCAATGACATGACCGATATCCAGGGCCCGACGCGGTGCTGCGGCGCGAAAAAAGTCACGGCCAGAGGCAACGCGGCACCCACCACGAAACTGGCGGCGGAGGCCAGGGCGGCCTGCAAGGGTTTGGCGGTGAGGGTGGCGCTGATGCCCAACTCGTCCCGGGCGTGAGAGCCCAATGCGTCATGGGCCATCAATTGATCGGCCACTTGATGCGCCAGTTCGGGTGATACGCCGCGATGCATGTAGATGTTGGCGAGTTCGATGTGTTCGGCTTTCGGGTCGCTCGCCAGTTCTGCCCGTTCGCGGGACAGATCGGCCCGCTCGGTATCGGCCTGGGAGTGCACGGAAATGTACTCGCCAGCGGCCATGGACATGGCACCGGCCATCAGCCCCGCCATACCGGTGACCAGCAACGTGGCGTGGCTGGCGTTGGCGGCCGCGACGCCGATCAGCAGGCTGGCGGTAGAGACAATCCCGTCGTTGGCGCCCAGGACAGCGGCGCGGAGCCAGCCGATACGATCGCTTCGGTGTGCCTCGGTGTGCCTGTGCATGAATTTCATTGTTTAACGGGACTCCCTGTCATTGGGCGGTTCAAGTAGGACGGGTTCCAAGCGGTCCGGCAATCGGCGTCAGCGGGTTTCAATCTGCGCCTGCAACTGGCCGCCGACAATGGATATTTCTTTGAACTGTTCACCCTCGCGCAGCACGAACAACGCATCCATCCCGCGCTCCTGAGCCAGACGCGGGCCCTCGGTTTCGCCCAGGACCATCAGCGCCGTGGCCCAGGCATCGGCGAGCATGCACGAGGCCGCCACCACGGTGACGGCGGCGAGCGGGTTGCACAGCGGCGCGCCGGTCGCCGGGTTCATGGTATGAGCATAGGACTGACCGGCCACGTCCACCCAATGTCGATAGTCCCCGGAGGTCGCGATAGCGGCATCGCCAAGTTCCATCACGCCCATGACTTCCCGCACGCCCCGGTTGGGCTTTTCCAGGGCCACGACCCAGCACTGGCCGTCAGGTTTGACGCCCCGGGCGCGCATCTCGCCATCGATGCCGACCAAGTAGCGGGTGATGCCCAAACCCTCCAGGCAACGAGCCAGTTCATCCACGCCAAAACCTTTGGCGATGCCACTCAAATCAAGGTTCAGCGGCACGCGCTTGCGCACCTGATTGCGTTGCGGGTCAACCACCAACGCGGCGCTGGCCAACAGCCGGGCGTGGGACGCAATCGTGCCAATCGCCTGCTCTGTGACCGTCTGCTCCCCGGGGCCGAACCCCCAGGCGTTGACCAGATCACCGACAGCGATGTCGAAGGCGCCGCCGGATTGCTGACTGACACGCAACGCAGCAGACAGCACCGTGGCCAGTTCCTTGGGCACGGCCACCCATTCCTGCTCGGGGCGGCGTTGAGGCGGTTGAGGTCCGAGTCGGGTTTCCAGGTGGACATTTGCTGGTCCACCCGGGCCACGGCGTGCGCCAGGCGATAGCCAACGTCGTCGGTATCGATCCCGGCCCCGGCATAAAACAGGGCGGTGTAGCGGGTGCCCATGGTTTCGCCGTTCAGGCTATAGCGCTGCAACTCAGTAGACGTCTTCACGGTAGCGTCCTTGTGCCTTGAGCGTCAGCACACTCAGGTTCAGAGGTGCCAACACTTCATCGAGGGCCTGCATCACGCCTTTGGCCATTTCGCGGCTGCCGCACACCAGCACCTGGGCACCTTTTTCAATCAGTCGGCGCAAGGCCAGGGCATCGCCGATCAGCCGGTCTTGTACGTAGCTGCGGTCCTGAACCTGAGAGAAGGCGGCGCGCAGTGCCGTGAGGCGTCGGTCCGACAGGTATTGGTTGAGCTCCGGTTCATAGAGGAAATCCGAGTCAGGGTTGCGCCCGCCCCAATACAGGTGCATCGGGTGTCGGGCCTTGTTGTTGCGGATAAAACCGGCCAAGGGACCGATGCCGGTACCGGCGCCGATCAGGATCACCGGGTGCGTGCCCGATGCCGGGCGAAATTGCGGGTTGGGCTGGATAAAGGCTTCGATTTGCGCGCCGATGTTCAGGCCATGAAGGAATTCCGAGCACATGCCGCCGTTGTGTTTACGCACACAGATCTCCAGCACGCCATCCTGCGAACCGCTGGCCAGCGAGTAGAAACGCGGGATCGGGCTGCCCGGAGGCAGAATCCCGATCAGGTCGCCGGCCAGAAACTCCGGCAGCTCGCCGCAGGCTTTGAAACGCAGTATGTGGGTCGGCGCATTCACCTGTTCGCCATAGGCAATCCGCTCTGTCAGCTGCAATTGATGGGTACGCGGCTGCTGCGGGGTGTGAACCAGCGTCAGGTCCTGCCCCAACACTTCGCCCAACGCGTGGCCCCAGCGCGCAAACTCCTGAGAGGATTGGCGGTTGATGGTTTCCAGCTCCAGCAATGGCGAGCCACCGGCCTGCAACATTGCGTCCTGCACCTGATGGGCGTACTGACAGAACTGCGCAAACTGGCGGTCGCCAAAGCCCAGCACGGCAAAGGGCAGGCCGGGCTTGAGGCCGGTTTTGCCCAGCCGGGCCAGGAACTGCGAAGCCGAGGCCGGTGCATCGCCGTCGCCATGGGTCGCGGTGAGAATGAACACCCGTTGGGCATTGCGGTAATCGCAGCCCCATTCATTCATCGCCGCGCTATGCACCTGATGGCCGCTTTGGTGCAAGGCTTCATGCAAGGTGTTGGCAAAGCCCCAGGTGCTGTTGTTTTCACTGCCCACCAGAATCACGCTGTCGGCGCAGTGGGCAGGGCTGTTGTGGCGGATGTTCGGGCAGGCCTTGCGGCGGCGCCACCACAACAGGATGCCGGTCACGCTCATCAACGGCACGCAGAGGGCGCAGAGCCCAAGCGGCAGGCCCAGCCACCAGAGGCCTTCGCCGGTGTGCAACTGATAGATCAATTCGTAGAGGTTGTGCATCGAGTCATGGGCTTGATAGGACAACAAGGCGCCACTGGCCTGATCTACGTAGCCGTCGCCTTGGGCCGTGCGCAGCGAAAACACGTCTTTCGGGTTACCGGGACTGGGGTAGACCAGCTCGCGCAGGTCGTTCAGGTCGGTGGCCTGCAAGGCTTGCAGCTTCGCCACCGGCAAGGCCGGGCCGGCGCTGACGTGGGCGGGGAAGGCGGGCTCACTCTGACTGCCGTCGGCGATAAAACCAAAGGTGGTGGCGGACATGTAGAGCCCGCTCAATGCCGACAGCAGCAGCCCGAGCAATGCCAGTCGCCCGACTTCAGCATGCCAGCGCTGGCTGAAGGTGCCGCGCAGTGGCCGCAGCAGGTTGCGCCAGCCACCCAGGCGTCGGGCCAGCAATAGCGCACCGGACACCGACAGCATCAGCATGAACAGCGCGCCGACACCCGACACACCATGGCCCGGCGTACCAAGGAACATCGAGCGGTGCAGCTCTTTCACCCAACGTGAGAACGCGGAGGGCTCGTAAGGGGCGAGGCCTTGGCCGGTCAGTGGGTCGACCTTTTGCGCCCCGGCCTGGCCGTTCTGGTTGTAGTAGACGATCACCGTGCCGGACGCTGTGCGCTGGATCTGCTCCACGCCGGGAAAGTGGCTGGCAACGCGCCCGGCCAGTTGGCCGACGTTGAGTTGTCCGGCAGGAGTGGACGTGCTGTGCAGGCGTTCCAGCGCCGGGTCGACAGACAGGATCACGCCGCTGATGGCCAACAACATGACCAACAGGGCGGCGATCAGGCCAGGTAGGGAATGGAACTGGCGAAGCATGTTCAGCCTCCAGTAATGGCGGGTGCTACAGATCGTAAGTAAAGGAGTCGACGTAGGTACTGCCGGTCGCTGGCTTGCCTGCACCCTTGGACGTCAGGGGTACGCTGACATCGGCGCGGGCGTCACGTTTGTCCTCGACGGCGCTGTCGATGCGGATCTGATACCCCGCATCAATCAGGGTGTCTGCCAGTTCGACGCTGACTTTGAGCGTGCGCCCACTGCCGACACTGGCGCCGCTGACCCCGTCAAACTCGCTCCGGTTCATTCCGCTGCCACGGGCCCAGTCGCCCAGGTGCTTGTAATATTTGGCCTTCTTGCCGGCCACCCAGAGGGTTTTCTGGTATTGGCCATTGGCGTCGGTGACGTAGATCGCCAGGTAGGCATCATTGCCGCCGTAGTCCTTGAGCTGTGTGGTCAAGGTCACTTCACGGGCCTGGGCCAGCCCCGGCAGGGCAATGGCGCCGACGAGGCAGGTTGCTGCGATGATCTTTTTCATGGCGGTGTCCTTTTGATCGTTAGGTCGAGAGCCTGGACCTGCTTGCTGACAGCAACCTGAAGCGCAGGAAAAACTCATCGACAGGTGAGGTGTCATTCGGTGAGCGGGCTGCCGAGGTAGTCCCTGGCATCGCCGTCGTCCCGGAAATGGATCTCGAGTGTGTGCAGGCGCAGCGATGCCGGTGAATAGCTGGCTTCGATGGCATTGCCCTTGCGGTCCAAGCCCTTGAGCTCGTAACAACCGTCGTCGACCTTGATGCGCTGCACGCTCCAGCCGTATTGCCGCTCAACCTGCTGACGCAAGGTTTCGCGCGGTTGCCAGTCGCTCACCGGGTCGCTGCAGTCGTCATCGGCCAGGGCGTAACCGCTGAGCAGCAGACTCAACAGCGCGGCATTGGCAATAAAACCTGATTTCATGATCTGTCTCCTGCCGAGGTCGGCATCTGTGGCATACCCTAAGGTGCATTCCTGACAACCAGCTGAATCTTCAGATTCACGTCAGGTAAGGCGTTTAAGGTGCTGCACGACAACCATCACAGGAGGTGCCAGATGCGGGTTTTATTGGTCGAGGACGCACCCGGGTTGGGGGAGGCGGTGCGCGAGCAGATCGCCGATGACGGCCACGCAGTCGATTGGGTGCAGCGCCTGGACCATGCGCGCAACAGCGTACGCACCACGCCTTACGACCTGATCCTGCTGGACCTGATGCTCCCGGACGGTCGTGGGCTGGATTTTTTGCGACAGCAACGCTCGGCAGGGGATGTGACCCCGGTGATTATCCTGACTGCCCAGGATCAGATTTCCGATCGTATCGCTGGCCTCAACGCGGGCGCCGACGACTACCTGGTCAAGCCGTTCGACCTGTTTGAGCTCTCGGCCCGTGTGGCGGCGGTGGCCCGGCGTTATAGCGGCAACCCCAACCCGCAGATCAAACTCGGTGATTTGCAGATCGACATGAGTGCCCGTACGGTGCAGCGGGCCGGTGCGACGGTGGACCTCACGGCGCGGGAATGGGCGCTGTTCGAGGCGTTTGTGCAGCGCCCCAGCGCGCTGCTGTCCAAGTCGCAGCTGGAAGAACGGCTGTATGCCTTCGGCGCCGAAATCGAGAGCAATACCATTGAGGTCTATATCAGCCGTCTGCGTAAAAAACTCGGGCGCGACCTGATTGAAACCGTGCGGGGCATGGGCTATCGGTTGATGTCCGCATGAAGCCGTCGTCAAGCCTGCAAAAACGTCTCGGCCTGGGATTGACGCTGGGCACGACCTTACTTTGGCTGGCGGCGACCGTCGGCGCCTGGCTGGTGGTGCGACATGAATTGAACGAGGCGTTCGACAGTGCGCTGGAAGAGACCGCGCAGCGCATCCTGCCCCTGGCCGTGCTGGAAATCAGCAACCGGGAAAACCCCCGTGAAACGCAGCATGTCGCCACCCTGAAAATGCACAATGAATACCTGACGTATCTGGTGCGCGATGCCAAGGGTGAGATCCTGATGCAGTCCCACGACGCCAACCCGAAGATCTTCAACAAACAAACGGCCGAAGGCTTTTCAACCACTAAAAAATACCGTCTGTACGGCGCCAGTGCGCTGCGTGAGACGGTGTTCATCGAAATCGCCGAACCTCTGAAACATCGCCGTGAAGCCGCGCGGGAAGCGTTGCTTGCCTTGTTGTTGCCGTTATTGGCGCTGATTCCCATCAGCCTGTTTGGCACCTGGATGTTTGTGCGCATCAGCTTGCGCAGTGTATTGGCCTATCGTCGTGCCGTGGAGGCTCGCGGCGTGGGTGATCTGTCGCCGATCCACGTGGCGCGACTGCCGGCGGAAATCGCCCCGTTGGCCGAGGCGGTCAATCATCTGCTGGAGCGCTTGCGCAAGGCTTTGGAGGCCGAGCGCAGCTTTACGGCCAACAGCGCCCATGAACTGCGTACGCCGCTGGCCGCGACCCTGGCGCAGATCCAGCGTTTGCGTCACGAAGCGCCTGAAGGCCCGTTGCGGTTACGCGCGGCTAAAATCGAAACCTCGTTGCGCGAACTGACGCGGCTCTCGGAAAAACTCATGCAGTTGGCCAAGGCCGAGGGGGGAGGGCTGTTGTCCGAAACGCCCCAGGACCTCATTCCGTTGTTGGCCCATGTGGTCGATGAGTGGAACCACAACAGTGGGCACCGGATCGAGTTGCACCTGCCAACCCAGACGAGCGTGTACTCGACGATTGATCCGGACGCCTTCGCCATCCTGTTGCGCAACCTGATCGAGAACGCGCTCAAGTATGGCGCCGCGGATCAACCGGTCGAAGTCAGCCTCACCGACCAGGCGCTGCTGCGTGTGGTCAATGGTGGCCCGCCGGTGCCCGAGCCGGTGTTGCAGCGCCTTACCGAGCGCTTTGTGCGGGGCAACAGTGAAACCAGCGGTTCAGGGTTGGGGTTGGCGATTGCCAAAACCATTGTGCAGGGCGTCAACGCGAAAATACGGCTGGTATCGCCGGCGACAGGTCGAACGGATGGATTCGAAGTCTGCGTCGGGTTTGCGCTCGCGTCGACGGTCGAAGGCTGAGGGCGGTGCCGGACAGTGACATTAACGTGCTGAAATTTATGACACTCCCCAATCAGCCAGCTCTTCCGGCGCCACCACCCAGACGCTGCAGGGCATTTTGTACAGCAGGTGTTCCACCGTGCTGCCAATCAGCCGCTCCAGGCCGTTATGGCCGACGCGCCCCATGACAATCACGTCGACGTTATAGGCATCGGCGTAACTGGCCAGAACCTTGGCCGGGTTGCCCATGACCATGTGGCGTCGCTCCGGTGGGATGCCGTTGCGCTCGGCCAAGTCATTGAAGACCTCGCCCTGTGCATCGAACAGGGTCTTGGCGTTGCTAGAGGAGAAGAACGCGGAAGCGTTGTCGAAGCCGAATTCATCGGCGCCGATTGACGACAGGTCATAGGCGTAGAGGACGTCGACTTGTGCGTTGCACGCCGTCGCCAGTTTCACCGCTTCATGCAGGATGCGGTCATTAAGGCCTTTGTATTGACCGTCGCGATGGAAGGGGTCGACTGCCGCGACGATCCGGCGCGGCAAGGCATGCTGTACATGGCTGACAAAATGCAGCGGTACCGGGCATTCGCGCAGCAAGTGGATGTCCAGGGGCGTAAACATCATCCGCGACAGCCGCGACGAGGGTTCCAGCGCTTTGATCAGCACGGCCATCGGCTGCTCTTTGAGGTGGATCAGGATTTCCTGCAAGGGGCGTTCAACCCAGACCACTTCCGTGGTGACGGTCACGCCGATTTTGCGCAACGGGCGAGCCTGTTCTTCCAGCCACTGACGATGGCGCTCGACATACCCCAGGCGCATCTGCTCCAAGGCCTGTTCATTGACCATGCCGGCGGTCGCCAAGCCTTCCAGGTAATCGAAGGCCACGATGTGCAGCGCTGCATCTTCAGCCTTGGCCAGCGCGGCGGCGCGGTCGAAAGCAGGGCTGTTTTCCATCAGGGGCGAAGCGACCAGCATGAAACGTGATTGCTCGGACATGACACTCTCCTTTAAATCAAACGCTGGCCCGAATGGCCTTGGATGTGGGTACTTGATGCCGATGCTGCCGCTGGCCGGGATTTGCGGTTTGATCTGCATCAAACCGGCGTGTGACGGCGCGGGCTGCCCGACGTGTGGTCACCCGGTTTGGCTGGCGCTGACGTTGGGCGCGCATTAGTGGGCACCCCGCGATGAACCGTTGGCCGGAACATCACGGGGTGTTTTTTACAGGGACAGACGATGGATGACCTGACAACTGTCATCGGGATCGTTGTGTGTCTCGAAACCCAGGGCTTTGGCCAGGTCGCGCATCGGCGCGTTGCTGGAGGCATCCACCGAATACATCTGGCGAAAACCGTTCTTGCGGGCGGCCTTGATCAGATGCTCCATCAGTACCGTGCCCAGCCCCAGGTGCTTCCATTCATCGGCGACCGTTACGGCGCATTCACATTCGTGTTCGCCGGTGGCGGCGTAGCGGCTGACGCCGATCTCGATCAGTTGGCCGTTTTCATGAACCAGCGCGATGTAGGCCAGGCGCTGTTGGTTGTCGGTGTCCATCAACTGGTTGAGCATGGCGGTGCCGGGTTCGTTGATCCGCGCGAGAAAGCGCATATGCCGGGACTCGGGGGACAGGCGTTTGATAAAGGCGTATTCACGTTCGCGGTCTTTTTCCGCCAGCGGCCGGATCAATACATGGCGGCCATCCTTGAGCGCTTCAATCCAGTATTGTCCGGTCACTGCCGCGTAGGCAGCTGCAGCCCGATCATTGTGGTCTTTGACAGTGAGCATGGGGTGATCCTCCGTCCGGTTTGAAAGGCTGGCGCGCGGTGTTCAACCACGCGGTTCATTCCTTTTTACCCCGCCTGCGGCGCTTGAATCTGATCTGGATCAGGGAGTCGTGACACCAGGCACTCATTTGCTCGTGTTTGATGTAAATCAACCCGGGGCAGGGGGCAACGGGCGCAGTCTTGGATTTGCCGGCGCTTGAGGGCCGGTGTCGAGCCGAGGTGTGTGATGGGGCAATATCAACGTTTGTTGCTGATCGCCGATCAAACCCTGCACCAGTCTCCAGCCATGCTCCGTGCCGTCGCGCTGGCCAAGGCGAGCGGGGCTGCGCTGGACGTGCGGGCCTTTGTCGAACCGGTGCCGATCGTGCATTTGTGGGAAGAGAAAACCGACGACGCAGGCTATCAACGCTATTTGCGCCGCTATCGCCGCTGGGTGGCCGACGAGATCGAGCAGCTCAGCGGTCAGGGGCTGGAGGTGACGGTCGAAGTGGTCTTCACGACCCATCCACTGCCCGACATCTTGAAGGCTCTCGAAGAGCTCAAGCCCGACCTGTTGATCAAGGATGTCACGCTGGAACCGGTACTCAGGCGAGTGTTCATCACCCCGCTCGATTGCCACTTGCTGCGCGAATGCCCGGTCCCCGTGCACCTGGTCAATCAGACCCGTTACAGCCTGCCGCACCGGGTCGTCGCCGCGGTGGACCCGCTCGACCCCTCGACCCAGATCAGTGGCCTGAACGACACCATCATCCAGACCGCCAACGCATTGGCGCTGCAATGCGATGCGCCGCTGCACCTGCTTTATGCCTATGACCTGTCGCCCGCTTTCAATGGTGATGCCCCGCTGATCAGCGGTGGCTGGGGGGCGGATTTCGTTGAGGAGCTGCGCCAATCCTTGCACCTGGCGTTTGTCACCCTGGCGGATCGATACGGTGTGCCGCCGGAGCGACGGCATTTCGTCATGGGCCTGCCGGTGCCGGTGATCAGTGAGTTTGTCGAGCAATACCTGGCGGATGTGGTGGTGATGGGCACCGTGCACCGCGTGGGTGTAGACCGGTTGATCGGCAGCAACACCGAGCGGGCGTTGTACTCGGTGCCGGGCAGCATTCTGGCGGTCAGGTCGAACGTCAAGGGGTGAGCGCGATCACGCCGTTTCGACGGGTGTCTATGCTTTATACAGGTGTTTGATGTAGATCAACGCCAGGGGAATGCTGGAGGAGGAATCTGGATTTAATGCCGGTGCTCGATCCTGCGGGATCAACCACTGGCCTCGGCAACGGTCGATGGGCAGCGAGCGCCGAAGACCCACCCCACTGGAGGCAGATCATGAGCCAGTATCAACGGTTGTTACTGATCATCAACCCGGCCCTGCGCCATTCCCAGGCAATAAACCATGCCGCCGCGCTGGCCATGACCTGCGGTGCAAGTTTGCATATCGCCGCCTTGATCCCATCGTTGGATATGTTGTCGCTGCTCGAATCTGGCGATCGGGAAAGTGCTCGAGAGCGCTATCGGCAGGATCATGAGGACTGGCTCAAGGCGCAGGCAAAAAGTCTGCGCAGCGGGGGCATCGACACCACCGCTGAGGTGGCATGGGCCGATGATATGCGCGAAGCCATTCTTGATCACGTCATGGAAATGCAGCCTGACCTGTTGATCAAGGAGGTTCAGCATGAATCAGCGCTTAAACGCGCTTTTTTCACGCCTCTGGATTGGCATTTGCTACGTCATTGTCCGATACCGCTTTATCTGTTGGGCGGCGGCGGTTACGTGTTGCCACGCAAGGTCGTCGCAGCGGTGGAAGTGTCGGATGCTGCGTCTTGCGACGACGAACTGAATGACCGGATCATCCAGCAAGCGTGCGGCCTCGCCTTGCAGTGTGATGCCGAGTTGCATTTGCTGTACGCCTGCAATGTTTCGGCCGCGTTCTTGGCGGACATGGGCGGTTTGACCCTGGCTGACCTCACGAAAGCGCTGCGCAAAGACCTGGAAAAATCATTCCTGAAGTTGGCCGGTCGATTCGGTGTGCCCTCTGATCGGCGACATTTCATCGAGGGACATCCCGTTAAGGTCCTGAGCGAGTTCGCCAACGCCCATCAAGTGGATGTGATTGTGATGGGCAGAGTCCAGTCCCATGGGGTGGGCAAGCTTCTGGGCAGCACGACCGAACATATTCTGTATCAGGTGCCTTGCAGCATTTTGGCGGTCTAGAGGGCCTTCAGGCTGAACTTGATGTCAGCCCCGTCAGATCGACACTTCGCAAGTGACCCTGTGATGCGAACCGACAGGTGTGATCGCCTGAGGAGGTTTTCAAATGAGTCCCTCATCGCCCACCATCCTGCAGGACCGGGCCGCTGCCGGTCGACGGCTGATAGAACCGTTGCGCCAATACGCCCATCGCCCCGATGTCATCGTTCTCGCCTTGCCCCGTGGCGGTGTGCCGGTGGCCTATGAAGTGGCCGCGGCACTGGACGTTCGTCTGGACCTGATGCTGGTGCGCAAACTGGGTGTTCCGTCTCATCAAGAGTTTGCCATGGGCGCCATCGCCAGCGGCGGCATACAAATCCTCAATGAACAGGCGCTGCGGGTTCACCCGATTGATCCGGCCACGTTCGATGAAGTGGTCGCACGGGAAACCCGCGAGCTGTTACGCCGCGAGAAGGTTTACCGGGGAACGCGCGCGCCTGTGCAACTCAAGGATCAGGTGGTGATCCTGATCGACGACGGCCTGGCGACAGGCGCCTCGATGATGGCGGCAATCCATGCGGTACGTGCGCAGGCGCCGTCGCGTATCGTCGTCGCTGTGCCGGTGGCGCCGATCGAGACGGCGGAGGCGTTGCGCAGTGAGGTGGATGAGCTGATATGCCCGATCATTCCCGACTGGCTGATGTCGATCGGCCATTGGTACATGGACTTTACCCAGACCTCGGATGCCGAGGTCATCAAGCTGTTGCAGCGGGCCTGGCAGCGAGAATCCGCCAGCGACGCCACAGCTCAGGGGCGTTCCGATACGTGAGCCCAGGTCGCGAAAGCGAAAACGCACTGCCTGACAGGTGATACTCCCGGTGTTACACACCAAACGGGAAGGTGTCGTCTTCGGGCTCCAGTTCCTGGCTTTTCGGCAGCGCCAGTGCCGTCACCGCACGGGTCTGTTCAATCCAGACCATTGCATCAAACTGTTCGGCCAGCACCGCTTCGAAGTAATGACTGCTGCGCTCGCTGTCGGGGCGGTAGATCACCCCGATAGCCCGCTCCAGCAAAGGTTTGGACAAGGCTCGAAGCAGGTCTTTTCGCTGCGGATCTCGCCAGTCGGTCAATGAAGCCGGGACACCGGCCTTGAGGAACTGATGCTCCCAGCTGTCTGGACGAGAGGGCCGGATGTCCTTGATGTGCATCTCGCCATCCCAGTCATCGGCGGCTGCTACCTGGCCGCGGTCGGTGCTCATGCCGATCAGCACGACATGGCGGCCATACGCGTTGCGGCACAGTTGACCGATATTGAACTGACCTTTCCAGCCCATTTCCGTGGCCGCCGCATTGCCGATATGGGAGTTGTGGGCCCACACCACCGCTTTGGCTTTTGGGCCGCGATGTTCCAGCAGGGCCTGTAAGGTGTCGAACATGTGGCGGTCACGCAGGTTCCAGGAGGCGGTCGAACCTCGATAAATCGCTCGATAGTATTGCTCCGCCGCCCGCACGACCCGGGCGTTTTGCGCCGCATTGAAGAACGCTTCGTCGGATTGGACAAGCCCGGCCAGTTGTTCGGCCAGCATGACATTGAGCTGGTCGACCACGGCCTGCTCGCAGGGCATCAGGCCGTCGCGTTCGACAAAGTGGCCATACAACGCAGGATCATCCTGCCAAGGGGTCAAGCAGCCATAACGACGCCTTGCTTCGTGTGCCAGGTGCGGGTCAGTCCTTTCCAGATAACTCAGCACCTCATGAATGGAGTTTCGCAAACTGTAAACGTCCAGACCGCGAAACTCGATGCGAGATTCAGGAGCTTGCTGATGGTTGTACCGATGGAGCCAATGGGCGAACGCTCTCACATCGGTGTTGCGCCACATCCAGGTCGGAAACCGGCTGAAGATATGCCGTTTCCAGGCCGAGGGCACCAGCCCCCGCACATATCGGTCGACATGACCTGCGTCTGGCCAGTCGGCTTCAACCGCCACGATATTGAAGCCGTGCTGCTCGATCAGTCGTTGGGTGATCGCAGCCCGGGCTCGATAAAAGTCGCAAGTGCCATGGCTGGCTTCACCGATCATCACCACCTGCGCATCAGCGTAGCGGTCGAACATTTCACCATAGGTTTTGGCCTCCAGATCCGGCAGTGGCTCGGCGTATTGACGCAGCAGCGGGGCGATGGCGGCCTCGTCAATGTGGCTGTGTGAGCCATAAAGGGTGTCTGGTATGTCTTGGGAAGTGGTGTTCATGGACGTCATCCCCATAAGGGTGGATTGCCCAATGCGCAGTGCGTCGGCTTTGATCGGCACGACTGAGCGGTCTGTGTCTTATTTGAGTCAGAAACAGGAGGAAAATTCTTCGTCGGTGACCCGTCTCGACGGCTCAAGAGGGATGCGTGGTCTCCAGCCAATCTTCAAACCGGGTCGCTCCGACGGTGGGGTTATTGCTGGGCGGGAGGGAGTTGTCATCGATTGGGGCGCCGGCCGACAGGTGGTCGGAAGTGTGAGCGGCAGGTGGAATTAACGGTGTTTGTTTGCTTTAGTCCACCTATCGCTGGCTCACGTGTGCGGCGCCTCAGCTCAAGACGGGAGCCCAACCGGAGAGTCCCATGAAACACCGCTTCCCGACCTGCGCCGTGCTGGTGGCCGCCCTTGCATTCGGCGCGTTGCCTTGTGTCCAGGCGGTCGAATACACCCAGGTCAATGAAACCGCCAGCACGATTTCCTTCACCTATAAACAGTTCTCTTCGCGGGTATACGGCACCTTCCGCAAGTTCGAGGCCACGCTTGATTTCGACACGGCGAACCCATCGGCAGGCCGGGCGGCGCTCACCATCCAGCTCGACAGCATCGACGCCGGAAGCAGCGACGCCAACAGCGAATTGCAAAAACCAGCCTGGTTCAACACGGCAACGTATCCAGTGGCGACGTTTGAATCGACCGGCGTGAAAGTCCTGGGCGACAACCGTTACTCGATCACCGGCAAACTCACGCTCAGGGGGATCACCCGTGAAGTGGAGGTGCCGGTGCTTTTGAAGGCCGAGAACGCCATCGGGATTTTCGACGGCCAGTTAACGCTCAAGCGCAGTGATTTCAAAGTCGGCGAAGGTGAATGGGCCAACGGTGTTGTCTCCGACAAGATCAATATCCGTTTTCGCATGGTTGCGCCGGAGCAGTAACACAGTCGTCGCGAGTCATGAGGCTGGCGCATCAGTGGCGGGCGACGATCGTTCCCACGCTCCCGCGTGGGAATGCCGCAACGGACGCTCTGCGTTCGGCTCCGGAAGGGACGCGGAGCGTCCCGGGCTGCATTCCCACGCAGAGCGTGGGAACGATCATTATCCGTTTTCGCATGGTTGCGCCGGAGCAGTAACACGGTCGTCGCGAGTCATGAGGTTGGCGCATCAGTGGCAGTCGACGATCGTTCCCACGCTCCCGCGTGGGAATGCCTCGACGGACGCTCTGCGTTCGGCTCCGGAAGGGACGCGGAGCGTCCCGGGCTGCATTCCCACGCGGAGCGTGGGAACGATCATTATCCGTTTTCGCATGGTTGCGCCGGAGCAGTAACACGGTCGTCGCGAGTCATGAGGCTGGCACATCAGTGGCAGGCGACGATCGTTCCCACGCTCCCGCGTGGGAATGCCGCAACGGACGCTCTGCGTTCGGCTCCGGAAGGGACGCGGAGCGTCCCGGGCTGCATTCCCACGCAGAGCGTGGGAACGATCATTATCCGTTTTCGCATGGTTGCGCCGGAGCAGTAACACGGTCGTCGCGAGTCATGAGGTTGGCGCATCAGTGGCGGGCGACGATCGTTCCCACGCTCCCGCGTGGGAATGCCGCAACGGACGCTTTGCGTTCGGCTCTGGAAGGGACGCGGAGCGTCCCGGGCTGCATTCCCACGCAGAGCGTGGGCGTTACACCACCTTCGGCCACGTCAGCACGTTATGATAGGCACGCCCGCGAACACACTCTTCACGTCCGCCCCAGAGTCAGAGCCACGAATGCCCCAGATCACCCATTTCAAAACCCCGTGCCCCGAGCACATCAATAGCCAGGTCCTGCAGATGGTGGTCGATTACCTGACCGACATCAGCATGGTCGCTATCGCGCCGAGCAATCTGTTGTACAACGTTTACCAGTACGCGATCGGCTACGAGGTTCACCTCTATCTGGAGGCGTTGAACGGGGCAAAAGGGATTGCGGTGGAGTTGCTCGTCGCGACCGACGAAGACGACCCCGAGAAGGTCGTCGGCTTCCTGCTGTACCTGCCGGTCAAGGACGATCCCGATGCATGCGGTGTTGCGTACATGGCGGTGAGTGCCAGCCATCGGCGCCAAGGTATTGCCCGGCGGATGCTGCAGGAAATGGTCGGCCGTTACCCGCATGCTGAGCTGACGTGCGCGGTGGCCAAGGTTCCGTATTTTGAGGCAATGGGGTTTCAGGTGGTGGGCGTGCGCGCGACTCAAGTGCTGATGAACACCCGCGACCACGGCACCGATGGCTTGATGGCCGTGCTGGACGTGGCGCCGATCTACAGCTCGCTGGAGGTGCGGCAGATTCATACGTACCTGCTGCAAAAACACGGCAAGCGCGCGATGCTCGATGCGGAGAAACAGCGTGACCGGCATCTGGACCAGATGACGCGCAAGGCCAATGAATTTGTTCGGGAGCGGCTGGGTGAAGGTGCAGTACCAGCCCCGTCCCCTAGACTGCGATTGGTCTAGTCGCTTCGACTCAACGCAAAAAAAGCCCTTGGTGCGAACAGCGTGCCAAGGGCTTTTTCTTGTCTGGAAATCGTGCAGATAAAAAAGAGCCTCAAAGCTCTTTGATGGGGAGGAAGTAGAGCCCTCGAGGCTCAAGATGCGCATGAAACAAGTGGCGAGCTTGGTAGGGGTTCATTTCACTCACCACTTACGCAACGGCTTGAGTCAACAAGCGGCTGCGTAGATTTATCGTAGAAAGTTGGCGGTTGGCGCTCAAGTACCGCTAGTCGAATCCCTCTATTCGGCGTCAGTTTCCGCAATGTTTCCGGGGTCGCCACGGGCACTTCTTGCGACCATGGCGGTGATGGTTTCGTACAGTTCGTCCTGCGCCTGCACGGCAGTGATCTCTCCATTTGCCGCGGCATGGGACAAGGCTTCCGCTGCACCGAGCATCGCCCGCAATCCCGCTGCCTTGATCTCACCCGCGCCAGCGAAAGGGGCGAGGGCAGTCCGGCACTTATTCAGGAAAATCGCCTCGTACTCGCGCTTGATCTTTTCCAGTTCCGGGGAGCTGGCCAGTGCCGCGATGACGCCGGGGATCTCGTTGCCCTGAAGCAGCACGCAGTCGACGTATGACGAAGCGATCACCCTGGCGGTGCCCGGTAGAGTCGGTTCGCTACTTTGAAGTGCAGCATCCATCAGCGCTGTCTGCCGGGCATCGAAGTCTTGGTAGAGCGCCGCCAACAGCCCGGAGCGCGTGGTGAAGTGATCGTACACCACCGGTTTGGTGATCCCGGCTTGCTCGGCAAGTCGCCCCAATGTCAGCGCGTCTGTGCCTTCTTCGCGAACGAGTTGCCAGGCGACGTCCAGCAACTGGCGTTGGCGATCCTCCCGGGACATTCGTCGTCGTGGTTGTGGCGTGGAATCTTGCGCGTCTGTTTCGGTGGTTGACATGCCTATGTACCAAAAGTAACTTGCTGATCGTAACTTACCAAGAGTATATAAGGTCCGCCATGTGCTCTCAATCAGGAGTTTCCAGCATGCACGCGCTTATCGTTGTGGCTCATCACGATCCTCGTTCGCTTACCCATAGCCTGGTTGCGCAAGTCGCTCAAGGCATCGCCCAGGACGATCCGGGCCATACCTTTGAAATCGCCGACCTCTCGGCTGAAGAGTTCGATCCAAGGTTCAGCGGCGCTGATCTGGCGGTGCATCACCGGGAAGCGCCGCCCCCTGCTGATGTGATTGCCGAGCAAGCGCGGATAGACCGCGCCGATGCGGTGGTGCTGGTTTATCCGGTCTACTGGTGGTCGATGCCGGCGCTGCTCAAGGGCTGGATTGATCGGGTGTTCGCCAACGGTTGGGCGTTCGATTTCACTGCCGATGCCAAGCTGGAGAAGAAGCTTGGCCACCTGCGGGTTCACCTGATCGGTGTCGGCGGTGCCGACGCGGCCACCTACGCCCGGCACGGGTATGCCGAGGCCATGAAGACGCAGATCGACCATGGGATTTTTGATTATTGCGGTGCTCAGGTGGTGACGTCCGAGCTGCTGCTCGAATCGGAAATCCAGGACCCGACGGTGCACCTGGACGCCGCGAAAAACCTCGGTCGCGAGCTCTTTGCAGCCTCCAGATGCCTTAATCCTGTCAGGCCTGCTCACCCGGCCAGCCCGCCCGACGCAAGGCGTTGAGCAGCGTCCCGGCATCCAGACCCGGTACCGCATGGCCGTTGCCTTCGGCGGTGTCCGAGGCCAGCAAGGCATTGATGATCGCTTCCTCCACGGCTTCGGTGGCAGCCAGGAACAACTCGCTGATGTGGTCGTTGTTGACCATGCTCAGGTTGTCGGTGGTCGGCGCACGCTTGTTCTCGTAAGCGGCCGGCGGCACGTGCTGGTTGCCGGTGGCGAAGGCGATGAAGATGTCGCCGCTGTGGTCTTCATTACCACCGCCCGTGCGGGCCAGGCCGAGGCTGGCGCGTTGCGCGAGGCGCGTGCACTGGTGCGGCAGCAACGGCGCGTCGGTGGCCAGGCAGACGACAATCGAGCCCATGCCCGGATGCGGCAAGGACGCCTTGAGGAACGGCGAGTCGGCCTTTTCCATGTAACGCCCGACCGGGTAGCCATCGACGCGCAGTTCGTTGCGGATGCCATGGTTGGCCTGGACGATGGCGCCGACGGTCCAGCCGCCCTGAGCACTGTTCAGACGCCGCGAAGCGGTGCCGATCCCGCCCTTGAATTCATGGCAGATCATGCCGCTGCCACCGCCGACGGCACCTTCGATCACCGGACCACCCACCGCCGTGCGAAGGGCTTCGGCCACATGTTCAGGCTTCACGTGGAAACCGTTGATGTCGTTGAGCAGGCCGTCGAAGGTCTCCAGCACCACTGGCATGTTCCAGTAGAGACGCCCGTCATCCGGTTGCTGTTCACGGTCCAGCACAACCAGCGCATCGCGCACCACACCGAGGCTGTGGGTGTTGGTGAAGGCGATCGGGCTGGTCAAGAGGCCTGCTTCGCGAATCCATTCAATACCGGTCGCATCACCGTTGCCATTAAGCACATGGACGCCGGCAAAGCACGGTTGCAGGCTGGTGGAACCGGCACGCGGTTCGATCACGGTGACGCCGGTCAGGATGTCGCGGCCGTTCGCGGTGCGTCCTCGCACATTGCTGTGGCCGACCCGGACGCCGGGCACATCGGTGATGGCGTTGAGTGGGCCGGGTTGCAGTTGGCCGAACTGGATGTTCAGGTCGCGGGCACGTGGTTTCATCGTTTTTTCTCATCTTCGTTTTATTGAATAAAGCGACTGACCTATGTCGATCAATTGCAGTCAGCGCGGTCCTGTGGCGAGGGAGCTTGCTCCCGTTGGGCTGCGTAGCAGGCCCAGGATCTTCGTAAAGAACGCCGATTTTGTGAGTGCTGCGCACTCAAGCGGGAGCAAGCTCCCTCGCCACAGGACAGCGTTGGGTTCACTGACCGTTTTTGACTTTGCTCCAGATCCTTGTGCGCACGCGCTCGGTGGCGGGCGGCAGAGGCTGAAGGGTGAATAACGTGGCCATGGCTTCGGCAGACGGATACACGGCCGGATTGTTGCGGGTCGCTTCGGCCACCAGTGGCGTCGCGCTGCGGTTGCCATTGGGGTAGGAGAGGTGATCACTGACCGGCGCGATGACTTCAGGGCGCATCAGGTAGTCGATGAAAGCCAAACCCTGTTCCGGGTGCGGCGCGTCCTTGAGCAACACCAGCGTGTCGAACCACACCGGCGCACCTTCCTTCGGCAGGCTGTAGGCGATCTTCACGCCATTCTTCGCCTGTTCGGCAGTGGTCTTGGCTTCCAGCATCGCGCCGGACCAACCCACCGCCACGCAGATGTTGCCGTTGGCCAGGTCGCTGATGAACTTGGACGAGTTGAAGTAAGCAATGTGCGGACGCAGCTTGAGCAGCAGTGCCTCGGCCTTTTTGTAGTCTTCGGGGTTGGTGCTGTTGGGTGGCAGGCCGAGGTAGTGCAGGGCGACCGGCAGCATCTCGGCCGGCGAGTCGAGCATGGCCACGCCACACTCGCCGAGCTTGGCCAGATTCGCTTCGTTGAACACCAGGTCCCAGGAATCCACCGGCGCCTTGTCGCCCAGCGCGGCGCGGACCTTGTCGATGTTGTAGCCGATGCCGTTGGTGCCCCACAGATACGGCACGGCGTACTGGTTGCCCGGATCGTTCTTGGCCAGTTTCGCCAACAAGTCAGCGTCCATGTTTTTGAAATCGGGCATCTGCGCGTGGGGCAGAGGTGCCAGGGCGCCGGCCTTGATCAGGGTCGGCAAACTGAAGTTGCTGGCCACCACCACGTCGTATCCGCTGCGGCTGGTGAGCAATTTGCCCTCCAGCACTTCGGCACTGTCGAAGGTGTCGTAGACCGGAACAATCCCGGTGTCACGCTTGAAATCCTGCAGGGTCGTGGGGCCAATGTAGTCATACCAGTTGTAGACGTGAACCGTCGGGCCGTCGGCGGCAACCGCCGATAGCGAGACCGACAGACAGGTGCCCAGTCCAAGATTGATATACGAGCGGTGACGACTCATGATGCGGCACTCCTGGCCTGCTGCAGGCCGGTGATGATCAGGTGCTTGCAGCGTATCGACCGGGAGTGGACTCACCCATTCCCATCATGGGTTACTCGAAAGGGGTAGGGCGTGGACGCGTTGTTGAAAGAGTTACCGGTGCACCAGGGGCTGGCGCGGGTCTTTGGTGCCGTGGGGCAGGACGGGTTCTGGCGTGCGCTGGTCGATACGCTGCGGCTGCTGGTGCCGATGGACAACGCGTTGGTCGCGGTAATGCGGGCCGGGCGGGTGCCGCGTCTGCTGATCGATTTCGACTCGAAGGGCGGTGCTGCCGAGCATGAAGACCTGACGGACTACAGCGCCGGCATGTACTTGCTCGATCCGTTTTATCAGGCCGCTTGTGCCGGCATCGCCGACGGCTTGCACAGCCTCGATTCGGTGGCTCCCGACCAGTTTCAGCAGAGCGAGTACTACCTGAGCTACTTCCGCAGTGTGGTGGGCGGCGACGAGTTGCAGTTCATGGTCAACGTCGAGGGCGCCGTACTCGGTTTGTCGTTGGGACGCTCGACCCGATTCACGCTTGAAGAGCAGGGCCGCCTGCTTTGCGTGCGCGATTGGGTGCTGGCGGCGATGCGCCGTCACCTGCAACTGATGCCCCCGGAAGGACCGGCCACCGAGGCGGTGGCCGGGGATCTGGCGACCCTGCTGGATCGTTTCGACGCGCGTCTGTCGGTGCGGGAAATCGAAACGGCGCGCCTGATTCTCCAGGGCTTCTCAAGCAAGGCGATCGCCCAGCAGATGGGCATTTCCCCGGAAACGGTGAAGGTGCACCGGCGCAATCTCTATCACAAGCTCAATGTGAATGGGCATGGTGAGTTGTTTGCCCTGGTGCTCAATACTCCAGCCTGAACACCAACGCCTTCAACCCGCATTCAACATCGGCATCGGGAAATTCCGGCGGGTTGTCCAGCCTTTGCTCGAACCGCAGGCTCGGTGCTTCGCGGGTGACGCCGTCGATGAGGAAGTCCGCACCAAACGCCGGATCGTTCATGCACGCCAGTACCGTACCCTGCGGGCTGAGCAGTTCCGGCAGTCGGCGCAGCACGCGCTGGTAGTCCTTGGTCAGCAGGAAACTGCCTTTCTGAAACGACGGCGGGTCGATGATCACCAGGTCGTAAGGGCCCTTGCCGATCACCTTGCCCCAGGATTTGAACAGGTCATGACCGAGGAACGTCACCTTGCTCAGGTCGTGGCCGTTGAGCCGGTGATTGTCGCGGCCACGGCTCAGGGCCGGGCTGGACATGTCCAGATTGACCACGTGCGTCGCCCCCCCTTCGATGGCCGCTACCGAGAATCCGCAGGTGTAGGCGAACAGATTCAGCACGCGCTTGCCCTGGGCATTGGCCCGCACCCAGTCGCGGCCGTAACGCATATCGAGGAACAGCCCCGTGTTCTGCTTGCGGCCCAGGTCCACTCGATAATGCAGGCCGCCCTCGGTGATCGTCATCTCGTCGATCGCGTCCCCCAACAGCCACTCGGTGGTGCTTTGCAGCAGGTAGCGATGTTGCAGCAAGAGGGTATGCGCGCCGGATTGCGTCCACGCAGGCGATTGCGTGAGGTCCATCATTTTGTGTTTCAACGCTTGCAGCTGCGACGCTTCGGGCTCCTTGAACAGCGACACCAGCACCACGCCCTGCAACCAGTCGACCGTCAATTGCTCCAGCCCCGGCCAGCACCGGCCCCGGCCGTGGAACAGCCGGCGGGTTTCGGCGGGGGCGGTGGCCAGGGCTGTCAGCAAGTGGTCGTGGAGGGTGGAAAGGGCGTCAGCGTTCATCGGGCAGGGCCAGCAATTTGTGGGGGCGGCATTTTAACCACAATTGAGCCAAGGGCGGACCACGCAAAAAAACTGTGGGAGCAGGCTCACTCCCACAGGTTATAGGTGGGCAGTTATCACGTTTAATTTAACTTTACGTGAGGATTTGGCGATCTGTCGGCTCGCATAATCGGCTCCAACGATCAACCGCCGGGAGCCCATCATGTCGCAGTTACCTGCTACACCCACGGTCAGCAGCCATCCCCGCTGGCTACGGCTGACCCATTGGCTGAACGCCCTGGCGGTGCTGGTCATGGTCACCAGCGGTTGGCGAATCTATAACGCCTCCCCGCTGTACGACTTCAGTTTTCCCAAAGAAATCACCTTGGGTGGATGGCTCGCTGGCGCGTTGCAATGGCATTTCGCGGCGATGTGGCTTCTGGCCGTCAACGGTCTTGTCTACCTGATCATCAACCTCGTCAGTGGTCGTCTGAAACGGCGCTTTTTCCCGGTTTCGCCCAAAGGGGTTTTGCATGACTTGTGGGCGGCATTGCGTGGTCGATTGGGGCATGCCGACCTGAGTCATTACAACCAGGTGCAACGGGTGGCGTACCTGTTCGTGATGGTCGACATCACGCTGTTGGTGATCTCCGGGCTGGTGTTGTGGAAATCCGTCCAGTTTCCGCTGTTGCGTGAACTGCTGGGTGGCTACGAAAGCGCGCGGCACGTGCACTTCATCGCGATGGCGCTGTTGGTGGCCTTTGTCGCGGTTCATCTGGTGATGGTCGCGCTGGTTCCCAAAACGTTGTGGGCCATGATTGTCGGTCGCAAGGAGGTGGTATGAAAATGCGCATTCAAGGCTCAGGGCTGGACGAGTCGTCCATCCTGACGGATGCCAGAAAGATCCTCGCACCGCAGATCGAGGACCGCTCACGACGCTCGTTCCTGATGCGTGGCCTGACACTCGGCGGCGTGGCCATGTTGTCCGGCTGCAACCTCACCGACAACGAGAGCGTCGAAACCGCGTTGTCCTCCATATCCCGGTTCAACGATCGGGTGCAGGGCTGGTTGTTCAACCCCAATACCCTGGCACCGACTTATCCCGAGTCAATGATCACCCGGCCGTTTCCGTTCAATGCCTTCTACGGCATCGACGAGGCGCCGACGGTGGAGGAAGAGAGTTATCGACTGGAAGTGACCGGCATGGTCGCCGACAAGCGCAGCTGGCGCCTGGAAGAACTGCGCGCCATGGCGCAGACCGAACAGATTACCCGACACATCTGCGTCGAAGGCTGGAGCGCGATCGGGCGCTGGGGTGGCGTACGGTTCAGCGACTTCCTGAGACGGATCGGTGCCGACACGGATGCCAAATATGTCGGCTTCAAATGCGCGGACGACTACTACACCAGCATCGACATGGCCACCGCACTGCATTCGCAAACCTTGCTGGCGCTGACCTATGACGGCGCGGTGCTGCCGCGCGAATACGGCTTCCCGATGAAGCTGCGCATGCCCACCAAGCTGGGCTACAAAAACCCCAAACATATTCAGGCGCTTTTCGTCACCAACACTTATCCGGGTGGCTACTGGGAAGACCAGGGCTACAACTGGTTTGCTGGTAGCTGATGGCGCCTGGCCACTTCACTGCGCAGCACCCGCTGCGCTTCGCAACCTGTGCTTCAAGGAGTTTCATCATGAAAAAGTTAGCGACCACCGTACTGTCCATGTGCCTGGCGTTTGGCGCCGCCAGCGTGTTTGCAGCTGATGCAGCAACCAGTAACAGCATGAGCAACGACAGCATGAGCAAGGGCTCAATGTCCAAAGACGCGATGCACAAAGACACGATGAAAAAGGACGCCATGTCGAAGGATTCCATGAGCAAGGACGCGATGAAGAAAGACGCCATGTCCAAGGACGGAATGAAAAAGGATGCGATGTCCAAGGACAGCATGAAAAAAGACGCATCGTCGTACTGATCCGCACACCCCTGGTCGAGACCAGAACCTGGTTGGCAGGCGCCCTGCAGCGCTGTATGCGCCTGATTTCGCCTCCCGGTTGTATCAAAAATGAATTTCCGCGAAGTCCGCTGCTCATACCTGATAGGTAGCGGATTTGAGCCCGCGAAATCATTGATACGATCAGGGAGTGGCAAAGTCATGTGTCCAGAATCGATGGCAGGTGATCACCTTGCTGGCGGGTTGATTCTCGTGGTTGAGGACGACCCGCTGATCCTGGAATTTCTCTGCGAAATTCTTCAGGAAGAAGGCTTTGTGGTTGAACCGCATATCAGTGCAGACGCTGCATCGGAATATCTGGAATTGCATGCACGACAGGTTAGCTTGTTGCTCACGGACATCACCATGCCAGGCAAGCTCAACGGCGCCGACCTGGCCAATCTGTTTGGCGACCGTTGGCCCGAAAAACCGATCATGATCATGTCCGGTTTTGAAACCCCGGAAAGCTCCGGGGTCAGGCATTCGGTGTCGTTCATCAAGAAACCGTGGGCGCTCGGGCAGTTGCTGGACTGTGTGGAATTTGCCTTGAAGTCGAAAGACACCCTATAGAACCTGAACCACTCCCACCTGTGACGATGGGCCTTGTGGCGGGCCTATACTTCAAGAGTCGGCACACTCGGTGCGACCTGCAATCGTGTTTGATGTCTGGGGTGGCGCGTCGAGTGACCATTCGCGCAGGCCGCGGCCTGCGTTCGTCGCAGGGAGGAGAAGATCATGGCGCGTAAATACATCGACTGCCGCGAGTTTCCAAGTGATGCCAAATGCTCGGTCGCTCTGTGCGCAGACTCTGAAAACGAACTGCTCGAGGCTGCTGCACAGCATGCGGTCAGTGTTCACAAGCACACCGACTCACCGGAACTGCGTGCGCAACTGAAAACAATGTTTCACGACGGCACCCCACCCGTTGAAGCACCGCGCACCGCTTAGCTGGAAAGTCCTCTGCTGGAGTTGCCGAAGGCTCGGGTAGCGTTCGGCAGCTCCTCGCAAATGCTACATTGTTCGGCGAACCCGCCTGGCACTTGCGAGAGGTACCTCCCCCTTGTCTGCTCAAAAATCTGTCCTCAACACCTCATACCGCGCTTTTCTGTTTGATATGGACGGCACCGTCCTCAACTCCATCGCCGCTGCCGAGCGGATCTGGGCGGCCTGGGCCTTGCGTCACGGCGTCGATGTCGTCTCATTCCTGCCCACTATCCATGGCGTTCGCGCCATCGACACCATCAATCGCCTGGCGTTGCCGGGTGTGGATGGCGAGGCTGAAGCGGCGTTCATCACCGAGGCGGAAATCGAGGATGTCGAGGGGATTATCGAGGTGCCTGGCGCGGCGAATTTCCTGAAATCGCTGCCCGCCAACCAATGGGCAATCGTCACCTCGGCGCCGAAGGCATTGGCGCTGCGGCGGATGGCCGCGGCGGGCATTCCAGAGCCTTTGGTGATGGTCACTGCCGAAGACGTGAGCGCCGGAAAGCCTGATCCCGCGGGCTATCGACTGGCAGCCAGGCGTTTGGGCGTTGAACCGGCCGATTGCCTGATTTTCGAAGACGCCACCGTGGGCATTCTCGCCGCCGAGGCAGCGGGAGCGGGCCTGATCGTGGTGACCGCAACCCACGATCATCCGCTCCAGACTCCGCATGCCACATTAGCCAGCTACGACTCGGTCGAGGCCCATGTGGATCAAGACGACCAAATCCGCCTACACACAATCTAATGTGGGAGCGAGCCTGCTCGCGATGGCGTCAGCACATTCAGCGTTGATGTGACTGAAAGATCGCAATCGCGAGCAGGCTCGCTCCCACAGGGGATAGGTGAATTGGCTAATAAACCCCGGGAATCAACCGCCAACTGCGCGCGCAGTAAGCCTCGTATTCGCTGCCGAACTGCGCCCTTAACAGCGCTTCTTCGGCGTGAATGCGGGCGATCAGCGGGATTAGCGTCAGCGCGGCCAGCAACAGGCCAACGCCAGAGCGAAAGGCCAGGGCCCAGCCCACGGCAGTGATCATCAGCCCCAGATAACTGGGGTTGCGCAAGGTGCGATAAATCCCGTCGGTGACCAGCGTGTGCCCCGGCTGAATCGCCACCAATCCGCTGAAACGCTTGCCCAGCACAAACACCGGCCACAGCCGCAGCGTGCCGCCGATGATGAACAGCAACGCCCCGAGCCAGCGCACCCCTTCGCCGCCAAAGGTCCAGAAATCGATCCGGTCGGTGTAGGCCGGCAGGTACCCGCTCAATAAACCGATCACCCCGAACGCCGGCAGTACCCAGCGATTGGCCCGGTCTTCACGTTCGCCGGAACTCAGGTTGACCTCGGTGAACCAGGACGCGATGACCATCACCAACGTGGCAAGCACGATGACCACCAGCGGTGCATGAGCGAAAAACGCCGAGAACCCGCCAAGCCCCCACACCGCAAGCCCAAGGTAGGCGAGGGTGGAAACAATGGCGAAAAACGCCAGTTTGGCCGAGATTTTCATCTGCACCTCCACAAACGGACCTGACACCGTTCAGTGTAGGAGCCTGCGGCAGCTCCTACGTGGCGCCGTCGGCCCTGGCATTTCGCCGAATCACTTGCGGCGGCTGTCCGAACGCCCGCAGGAAGGCTTCGCGCATACGACGGCAGTCGCTGAAACCGGATTCTTCGGCGATCTGGTCGAGGGTCAGGCGTCCGCGCTCCAGCATCTGCCGTGCCGTTTCCAGGCGCAGGTTCTCGATGGCTTTGGCTGGTGATTGACCGGTTTCCGCGCGAAAGGCCCGGCTGAACTGCCGAGGGCTGAGGCGCGCGACGTCCGCCAATTGCTCCACCGACAAGGTTTCGGTGAGGTGTTCTCGCGCATAGCCGAGGACGGTTTGAATGCGGTCGGATTTCGCCTCCAGTTCCAACAGCGCCGAGTGCTGCGACTGGCCGCCCGCGCGGCGGTGGTACATCACCAGTTTCTGCGCCACGGAACGGGCCAGTGCGGCGCCGTGATCCTTTTCCACCATGGCCAGCGCCAGGTCGATGCCGGCGGTCATCCCGGCGGAGGTCCAGATCGAACCGTCGACGACGTAGATGCGGTCTTCTTCGACCTTGATCGACGGGAACCGCGCTTGCAGCTCCCGGGCATAAGCCCAGTGGGTGGTGGCCCGCCGTCCGTCGAGCAAACCGGCTTGGGCGAGGACGAACGCCCCGGAGCAGATCGACGCTGTGCGCCGTGCGGTTTTAACGCTGTCGCGCAGATACGTCAGCACGCCCTCGGGCGCCTGCTCGAGGATGGCATCGCCGCCGACTACGATCACCGTATCGAACACTCGTTCACCAAAGGCTTCGGTGCCGACGCTCAGGCCACCGGACGCACGCAATGTGCGGCCGTCTTCGGACACTACGCTGACATCATAAAGCGCTTCGCCGGCACTGAAGTTGGCGTACTCGAACACCGGCATGGCCGCCAGCGCCATGGACTGGAACCCTTCAAACACTACAAACGCTACGGATGTCATTGAGGTGTCCTCAAAAGGTCATGTCCGAAAAACGTACTTTAAACGTCATTTGAGACGAGCGTTAGACCCTTTATAACGGTTCGCACCCGGCGACGTTATCGCCTCACTGTGAAGGTAATCGACATGGCTCTCTCATCCAAAGGCACTGCTCTCATCACTGGCGCATCTTCGGGCATCGGCGCGGTGTATGCCGACCGCCTCGCGCGGCAGGGTTACGACCTGATTCTGGTCGCCCGCAGCCAGGCAAAACTGAACGCCCTGGCCAACCACCTGAGTAACGAAACCGGCCGCGCGGTGGAAGTGGTCGCCGCTGATCTGAAAGATAAGGCCGACGTGCGGCGGGTTGAAGAGATTCTACGCAACGACGCCAGTATCACCCTGTTGGTCAACAACGCCGGGGTCGGTGCTGTCATGCCGCTGCTCGGCAGCCCGGTGGATGACATGGAAGACATGATCACCCTCAACGTGACCGCGTTGATGCGCCTCGCTTACGCGGTGGTGCCAGGCTTCGTCGCTCGCGGCACCGGGACGGTGATCAATATCTCCTCGATCGTTGCCATCGCCCCGGAAATTCTTAACGGCGTGTATGGCGGGACCAAGGCGTTTGTCCTCGGCCTGAGCCAGTCGATGCACCGCGAGCTGGCGGACAAGGGCATTCGTATTCAGGCCGTATTGCCCGGTGCCACCGCTACTGACTTCTGGAGCGAGGCCGGCAATCCGGTGGAAAACCTGCCGCAAGAGATCGTGATGTCTGCCCAGGACATGGTCGATGCCGCGTTGACGGGCCTGGCGCAAGGCGAAGTGGTGACCATTCCCGGCCTGCACCAAGGCGACCAGTGGGACACTTACGAAGCCCAGCGCCAGACGCTTTCGGGGTTATTCGGCAACTCCACGGCCGCACCGCGTTATAGCTGAAGCGGTAGCCGCCGGGCGGGGTGAACTAAGCTTGGATAAGGACCGTTCACCCTTAAGGAGCACCACCATGCTTCACATCAGAACGCCCTTGATTCTGCATCCGGATCTGTCGACCCCGTCCCGCCGAATCTGGCTCAAGCTGGAAAACCTGCAACCGAGCGGCTCATTCAAACTTCGCGGCATAGGGCTGTTGTGCAGCCAGGCGGCGGAGCAAGGGAAACGCAAAGTGATCTGTCCTTCCGGCGGCAATGCCGGGTTTGCCACCGCCGTGGCTGCCGCCAGCCTGGGGTTGAAAGCCTGCATCGTGGTGCCGAACACCACGCCGGAAACCACCCGTGCACGGATCAGGAAAACCGGTGCCGAGGTGATCGTCCATGGCAAGGTCTGGGACGAAGCCAATCTACGGGCCAAGGAACTCGCCCAGGGCGCGGACACCGAATACGTGCCAGCCTTCGATCACCCGGTGCTGTGGGAAGGGCACAGCACGATGGTCGATGAAATCCTCGAGGACTGTCCTCAGGTCGATGCACTTGTGATGTCGGTAGGGGGCGGAGGCTTGCTAGCGGGGATTCTCACCGGATTGATCCGCCACAAGCGCATGGATTGCCGGATGATTGCGTGTGAAACCCAGGGTGCCGCGTCTTTTGCCGCCGCTGTCAGCGCCGGACATCCGGTGGTATTTCCCCGGATCGATACGGTCGCCAAGTCGCTCGGCGCTACGTTGGTGGCTGCCTGGCCGGTGCAGCACATCCTCGATTTCCCGCATGAATGTGTGGTGCTCAGCGATGACGAGGCGATCATGGGCGTGGTGCGGTACGCCAACGACCTGCGTCAGTTGGTCGAGCCGGCGTGCGGCGTTTCGTTGGCGATTGGATACCTGGACCACCCGGCGATTGCCGATGCCCATGATGTAGTGATTGTGGTGTGCGGCGGCGTGAGCATCAGCGCGCAATTGGTGGCAGGCTGGGCGCGTTTCTCAGGTGCGGAAGCGAGGTAGGGCTGCACACGCTATCCGGGTGCCGCGAGCCCCACCGCTACTTTTTCAGTCTTTATTGACCTGCAGCTACGCCTTCCTGGACGAGGATTGCTCTGGCCAGGTCTTCGTCGCTGGCGTTGAGGCCGGGATTTTCCAGGCGAACCTGCTTTAAGTACGACTCCAGATAAGCACCCCGAATCGCGCCACCACTGGCGACGAAGCTGGTGGCGTCATCCCGGGCTGGAATCACCCGTTTGTCATCCTTAAAGGTCGAGTACAGCGATGCGGAGACCCCAGCCGAGGTGGCGACATCTTTTGCATCTACATCGGCCATGGCCGAACCAACGGGCAAACAAAGCACTAGTGAAGAGATGATAATCAGACGACGCATGACGGTGTCCTCGGAAAGCGTGAAGCAAAAAAGGAAGTACCTCATAGTCTAGGATGCGTGGCGGACGTCAGGAGTTCCCTGGCGAATCGATATCAGTTCAATACTGATCTGGACAAGCTCACTCCCACAGGGAATGAGGTCAATCACACATTATGCGGCCACCCGAGATCCCATGTAGGAGCGAGCCTGCTCGCGATAGCGGTGGGTCAGTCACCTTGATGTTGAGTTTGCCGACGCCATCGCGAGCAGGCTCACTCCCACCGGGAATGAAGTTGGTCATACATTCTGCGGCCATCCGAGATCCAATGTGGGAGCGAGCCTGCTCGCGATAGCGGAGGGTCTGTCACCTTGATGTTGAGTTTGCCGAGGCCATCGCGAGCAGGCTCACTCCCACAGGGAATGAAGTTGGCCACACATTTCTGTCGCGTGTTCGATTCGGCCTCCCGTGAGGGTCCAAAAACCGTACTGGCCGGCACCATGAACTTCTGCGGGAACATGGCCGGGGTGATCGTGCCGATCCTGATCGGGTTGATCGTGCAGTTCACCGGGTCGTATTTCCTGGTGCTGATCTTCTTCGTGGTCATGGTCATGCTGCTGGCGATATTCTCCAGCGTGATCGATTATCGGGAGCGAGGGCTGGCGTGAAAGGAGCGCAGGACAGGTGAGCGTCGATATCGAATGCGTGGTGGTCGGGGCCGGAGTGGTCGGGCTGGCGGTCGCCAGAGCCCTGGCCCGCAGCGAGCGGGACGTGATCCTGGTCGAGGCGGGCGAGGGCATTGGCGTGGGCATCAGCTCGCGCAATTCGGAAGTGATCCACGCCGGCATTTACTACCCGAGCGGCAGCCTCAAGGCGCAAGTGTGCGTGGAGGGCAAGCAACGCCTTTACGCCTATTGCGATGAGCGCGGCGTCGATTATCGACGTTTGGGCAAGCTGATCGTCGCCACCGATGAAGGTCAATGTGCGGCCTTGCGGAAGTTGCTGGAGCAGGGCCGGCGCAATGGTGTCGATGACTTGCAATGGATGGATGCCGAACAGGCACGGGCACTTGAGCCGGCCGTGTCCTGCGTCGCTGCGCTTTGGTCGCCGTCCACCGGGATTGTCGATTCCCATGCCTTGATGCTGGCACTTCAGGCGGATGCCGAGGCCTGCGGCACATCGCTGGTTTTTCATACGCCATTGATGTCGGCCCGTTGCACCGAGCAAGGTTTCGAACTGCAAATGGGCGGCGCCCAACCGGTGGCCTTGAGCTGCCGCGAGTTGATCAATTGCGCCGGATTGTCCGCGCCTGAGGTGGCGAGGCGGATTGAAGGCCTGCCGTCGCAGCACGCTCCCGAGGCACGATTGTGCAAGGGCAGCTATTTCAGTTTCAGCGGCCGGGCGCCGTTCCGGCATCTGGTGTATCCGGCTCCGGAAAGTGCGGGGCTGGGTGTGCACATGACGCTGGACCTGGGCGGCCAGGCGCGCTTCGGGCCGGACGTCGAATGGGTCGATCGGGTCGATTATCGTGTGGATCCACGCCGCGCCGATGGCTTCTACGAGGCAATCCGACGTTACTGGCCGGGATTGCCCGATAACAGCCTGCAACCGGCCTACAGCGGTATCCGCCCAAAAATCACCGGGCCTGCCGAACCGGCGGCCGACTTTGTCATCAGTGGCCCGGCCGAGCATGGTGTGCCGGGGCTGGTGAACCTGTTTGGTATCGAGTCACCGGGGTTGACCAGTTGCCTGGCGCTGGCCGATCGGGTGGTGCAGCGGTTGACCCCGCACTCCTTGTAGCCGTTGCGTTGTGGAGCTACCGGTAATCAGCGTTTGCGATGCCGCTCGCCGTGAGGGCTATGCTTTGCAGTGCGCCCATCACAATGGGAGACCTGCGATGATTAACGTACGCACTGCCCGCATGCTGGCCGATTACAAGCGCTGGGCCAATCAACGCCTCTTTGACAGCCTGGCTGCACTGCCACCGGGTGAGGTCAATAAAGAGCGCGTGTCGGTGTTCAAGAACATGATTGGCACCCTGAACCACCTCTACGTGGTGGACTGCATCTGGCAGGCCCACCTCGAAGGCCGAGGGCACGGCTTCAAGACGTCACACGATCTGCTGCACCCCGAACTCGCCGAGTTGCGCCAGGCGCAAAAGGACATCGATCACTGGTACTGCGACTGGAGCGAACGGCAGACCGATGCCTCGCTGGATAAGCCCGTCGAGTTCAGCTTTGTCTCGGGTGAAAGCGGCGTCATGAGCGCCGGGGCGATATTGATGCATGTGGTCAACCACGCCAGTTATCACCGCGGCTGGGTGATCCAGATGTATTTCGAGATCCCGGTCATGCCGCCGGTCACTGACCTGCCGGTCTACCTGCGTGAGACTGACCCCGCGTCCTTCCAACCGATTAGAGCCCCGGCAGCGGCGCCGACATATGTTGCGCAATTCGCGAGCGCAACCAACGTTCTGCCGGATCGTTATCGTTGACGCCGTTCCAGACCATGGACAGTTCGGACAGCACGATGTCAAACGGCGGGTCGTCGGCGCGCAACTGGCTGCTGCCTTCGATCAGTGCGCACGCCGCGTAGTCCGGCACCGTGGCCAGCATATCGGTGCCGGCCAGCAAGGCGCGCAGGCCGGCGAATTGCGGCACCGCCAGCACCACCCGGCGTGAGCGGCCGATACGTGCGAGGTCGTTGTCGATGGCCCCGGTCAAATCCCCGGAAAACGACACCAGCGCATGTGGACGTTCGCAGTAATCATCCAGGGTCAGGGGGCCGGGACGATTGTCGCCGCGCAGGATCTTCACGCTCAGGTCCCGCAGTTTTTTGCGCTTGGCGTTGGCTGGCAGTTCCGTGGTGTAGCTGATGCCGACGGAAATCTCCCCGCTGGAAAGCATCGACGACATCAGCAGGAAATTCACCCGACGTACCACCACCACAACGTTTTGTGCCTCTTCGCGTATTTGCTTGAGCAACGGCGGAAACAGGCCGAACTCGGCGTCGTCGGACAGGCCGATGCGAAACACATCGCGGCTGGTGGACGGGTCGAAATCCTTGGCCCGGCTGACCGCGCCGGAGATGGTGTCCATCGCCGGCTGCAATTCCTTGAGAATCGCCAATGCGCGCTGGGTCGGCTCCAGCACCCGACCGTTACGCACCAGCAGCGGGTCGTCGAACAGGTCGCGCAACTTGGCCAACGAGGCACTGACGGCAGGCTGGCCGAGAAACAGCTTCTCTCCGGCCCGTGTCAGGTTCTTTTCGAACATCAGGGTTTCGAAAATCACCAGCAGGTTCATATCGACGCGGCGCAGGTCGTTGCGGTTCATGCGGGCTTCTCGCTGGGTTTTGGGATCTTTCCAGTAAAGCACCAAACCCAAGTGAGCAAATAAATGACGATGTTCGATCGTTCCCACGCGCAGCAAAGGAATGCAGCCCGGGACGCTCCGCGTCCCTTTCGAGAACTGGAACGCGGAGCGTCCCTTGAGGCATTCCCACGCAGAGCGTGGGAACGATCATGAGGCGGGGGCGTGGTTCGGTCAGCACTTTCCTGAACGTTTCCACCAGCGGTCGCAATTGATCCGGTGCCACGCGGCCCACAGCGGCGTGGGGTTGCACGCCGATCCATTCCTGATCGGCCAGGTCTGCCGGGGTCAGTGTGGTGTGGTTCGCCAAAGGATGATGTTCGGGCAGGGCCAGCAGCATCGGATCGTCCAGCACCTGAAAACCCAGCAGGTCCGGGTCGTCGGCGACGGGCGGTTCGCTGACCAGGGCGATATCCAGACTACGCTGACGCAGGCCTTCGAGTTGTTCGGCGGCGCGACCGACGTGTTCTTCTTCGGCGACGGCGACGTTGCCGCGATGTCGGCGGTCATTCCCGCTGCGTTCTGGCAGGCGATGCGCGAGGCGAAACTGGTGTCCGAACGTGCGCCATTGCCGATCATTGGAGGTTGAGCATGAACATCGATCTGAGTGGAAAACTCGCCATTGTCAGCGGCAGCACCGCCGGCATTGGCTTGGGCATCAGCAAGGCGCTGGCCGAATCCGGTGCCACGGTGGTGGTGATCGGCCGCGAGACGGCCAAGGTTGAACAGGCGCTGGCGAGCATTCGCCAGAGCGTGCCGGATGCGCGGTTGCGTGGCCTGACCGCTGACTTGGGTACTGCCGAAGGCGCCGAATTGTTGTTCGCCGCCGAACCGCGGGCGGACATCCTGGTGAACAACCTCGGGATCTTCAACGACGTGGATTTCTTCGACACACCGGACAGCGAGTGGACGCGTTTTTATGAGGTCAACGTGATCTCCGGCGTGCGCCTGTCACGGCATTACGTGCCGGACATGGTCAAGCAGGGCTGGGGCCGGGTGATCTTCCTGTCCTCGGAATCCGGGGTCGCAACACCGGCCGACATGATCAACTACGGCGTGACCAAAAGCGCGAACCTGGCGGTGTCTCATGGTCTGGCCAAGCGGCTGGCAGGCACCGGGGTGACGGTCAACGCTATCCTGCCCGGCCCGACGTTGACCGATGGCCTGGAGCAGATGCTCAAAGACGCCACTGACAAATCGGGGCGTAGCGTTCGGGAAGAAGCCGACGCCTTCGTGCGCAAGGCGCGGCCGAGTTCGATTATCCAGCGCGTGGCGGATGTCGAGGAAGTCGCGAATCTGGTGGCTTATATCGCCTCGCCGCTGTCTTCGGCCACCACTGGCGCGGCTTTGCGGGTCGACGGTGGTGTTGTCGATAGCATGGCGATCTGAACCTTATTGATTGAGAGAGAATATTTCATGGCTACAGCATCAGCGTTTATTGATATCCCGGCGACCGCCGAGCAGGTTTGGCAATTGATTGGTGGCTTTAACTCGCTGCCGGACTGGCTGCCGTTTATTCCCCAAAGCGAGCTGAGTGAAGGCGGCCGGGTGCGCAGCCTGCAAACGGCGGACGGGGCGGTGGTGGTTGAGCGGCTGGAGGCGTTTGATAACGCCGGGAAGACTTACAGTTATTCGATTTTGCAGGCACCGTTTCCGGCTACTGACTACCTGGCGACTATCCGTGTTGATGCGCAGGGGCAGGGCGCGCGAGTGACGTGGTTCGGGCGGTTTACGCCTGTGGGCGTGAGTGACGAGGACGTGGTGGCGCTGTTTACCGGTATCTATCAGGGTGGCCTCGAGGCCCTGCGCGCCAACTACCCGGCCTGACCCTGAACTGATCGTTCCCACGCTCTGCGTGGGAATGCAGCCCGGGACGCTCCGCGTCCCTTTCGCGAGTTGGAACGCGGAGCGTCCCTTGAGGCATTCCCACGCGGAGCGTGGGAACGATCAGCTACTGAGCCTGAGCCGGTAATTTCAGCTCCGCGCACAACCCACCCCCCTCACGATTACTCAACGTCAACGATCCCCCGATCGCCAACGCCAACTGTTGCGCAATCGCCAACCCCAACCCGGTCCCGCCAGTACTGCGGTTACGCGAGTTCTCCACGCGATAAAACGGTTCCATCACCTGGGCCAATTCTTCCTCGGCAATCCCCGGACCACGGTCCATCACCTTCACCGACACACTGCCGTCAGCCTTCGCTTCCACCCACAACTCGGCGGCGCCGGCGAACTTCAGCGCGTTGTCCGTCAGGTTCACCAGCACCCGCCGCAAGGCGTGCGGCCGGGTGTTGATCACCGCGTCGCTTTTGCCGCCGAGCTGCACGTCTTTGCCCATGTCCTGATAGTCGAACACCAGGCTGTCGAGGAACGAATCCAGATTGGTGCGGCGACTTTCCTCGGTGGCGCCATGCACGCTGCGGGCATAGGCCACGCCTTCGCGCACCAGGTGTTCTATCTCGCCAAGATCATTCCAGAGTTTGTCTTTCTCGGCGCAATCGTCCATGAACTCGGCGCGCAGTTTCATGCGGGTGATCGGGGTCTGCAGGTCGTGGGAAATCGCCGCCAGCAGTTGCATGCGTTCCTTGAGGTAAGCGGCGATGCGCGCCTGCATCGAGTTGAAGGCCTTGGCGGCATGGGCGACTTCGGTCGGGCCTTGTTCGTCCAGGTGCACCGCGTGGGTGTTGGGGTCCAGGGTCTCCACCGCCTGGGCGAGACGGGTGAGGGGGCGGATGGCGATTCTCACCGCCAGCCAGGTGCAGATGAGCATCAGTGCCAATTGCCCCAGCAACACGATGGGCAGCCACGGCGACAACGGCACCATCGAGGGTCGCACGTCGATGGTCACCGGGCTGCCGTCCGCCAGTTTCAGGTGGACCTGAAAATGTTTTTCCGGCCCGGGGATGTCGGTCACCGTCATCGGGTAATCCTTGCCGATGGCCTCCTTGATCGACGTCACCGCCATGGGTGAATCGCTCATCGGCATGCCCGGCGAGCCTTCGTTCAACAAATAGCGGTAGTTACGTCGATTCAGTTGTTGCAGCCAGCTCATGCGCTCTTCTGCCGGCAAGCGGTCGAGGATGGCGATGGAGGTCGAGACGTCGGTTTCCAGATTGCCCAGCATGGTGTTTTTCGTGCTTTCGTACCGCTCGTAGTACTGCGCGCCGAAAGACAGCGCCTGGGCGAGAATCAAGCCGATCAGGAAGATCAGCGACAGTCGCGAGGCGAGGGTGCGAGGCCAGCGCATCGAGAGGTTCATGAGGGCGCCCCGAGGACTTCCACCGGCAGGGAAAATACGTAGCCTTCGCTGCGCACGGTTTTGATGTAGGCCGGTTCGCGGGCATCGTCCAGCAAGCGCTGGCGCAAGCGGCTGACCAGCAAGTCGATGGAGCGGTCGAACAGGTCGGCATCGCGGCCTTGGGTCAGGTTCAGCAATTGATCGCGATTGAGCACCCGCTGAGGGTGATCGAGGAACACCCGCAGCAACCGATATTCCGCGCCACTGAGGGCGACCATCGTGCCGTCTTCATCGAGCAGGTGCCGGGCCGAGGTGTCCAGGCGCCAGCGTCCGAAGGCCAACAAGCGACCGCTTTCGGTGACCACCAGGTTGGGTGGCAGCATCCTCGTGCGGCGCAGCACCGCGTTGATGCGGGCGAGCAGTTCACGGGCGGCGAAAGGCTTGACCAGGTAATCGTCGGCGCCCATTTCCAGGCCAATGATGCGGTCGGTTTCATCGTTGCGCGCGGTGAGCATCAGCACTGGCGTGGCCTTGTGTTTGCCGGCGCGTAGCTCACGGCACAGCACCAGGCCATCGTCGCCCGGCATCATGATGTCGAGCACGATCAGGTCCACCGGCGTGGACTCCAGGAACGTGCGCATTTGCCGTCCATCGGCCACGACGGTGGTGCGCAGGCCGTTTTTCTTGAGGTAATTGCCTACCAGTTCCCGGATCTCGCGGTCATCGTCCACGATGAGAATGTGATCGACGTGTTCCATTTGGCCAGGCCTCTGTAGATGGGGGATGTCGCGCAGTCTATCGAGCCTTGGCCCGCTCGCCCGCAGTCCTTTGTATTGCAGTGTATCTGGCCTGTCGGCGGATACACGTGGACGCAAAAACCCCCGTTTTCAGGGCATTTGTATCGCTGTGTATCCCGACCCGGTTCTGATACGTAACGATTTACCCGCGCCTGTTCCCGACACAGACGAGATACCTCGCGAGCTTCTAATAGGTTCCATCGAGGCAAATCAAACCGCCTCGGCCCAATCAACGATTGCCCTGTTGAAGCCTTGAGGAAACCACCATGAACGCCAAAGCCGTCTGTGCCGCTTGCCTGTTTGCCGCCCTGAACATCTGCACCTTGTCGGCCCGCGCCGAAGCCGATGTCGCCGCTAAAACCTACACCTACGGCACGCACCTGGACATCAAGAAAGTGGTGTCGCTGAAACAGGACGACTCGACTTCCTGCGCAGTTGTGGATGCCCAGCTGACTTACCTGGATTCCCATAACAAAACCCAGGTCCTGGACTATCGCAAATTTGCGGATAGCTGCAACTCAGACAACTGAGTCCTGCGCTGACCCATTTCAAACAGGAGGAACATCATGAACAACGTAAGCCGCTTTTTTACTGCCATTGCCTTCTCCGTGGCGGGCGCCGCCGCCCATGCCAATGCTGCTGTTGAACAGAAAAGCTGTGGCAGCGCGACTTGCTTTCAGCTGACGCCGGTGGGGGAGAAGGGGGCTGGAATCTTCCTTGCTGAGGATGGCTCCAGCCGGACGTCGCAGGGCCAGCAGCTGGAAAACCAGACGGTCTGAAGTCAGAACACTGATCTGTGAACACCACCGATCCAGTGTGGGAGCGGGCTTGCTCGCGAAGGCGTCAGAACATTCAACATTCATGTCGACTGACACTCCGCTTTCGCGAGCAAGCCCGCTCCCACAGGGATGGGTGGTGTGTCGCCCCTCTCTATATTCAAGGTGATTTCATGTTTCTCATCGCTTTCCTGGGCGGCATATTGACCGTCCTCAGCCCTTGCATCCTCCCGGTCGTGCCGTTCCTGTTCGCCGGTGTCAAACGCACACGTTCCTCGATCCTGCTCACCCTTGGCGGCATGGTCCTGACTTTCGCCCTGATTTCCAGCCTGGCCGTGGTCAGCAGCGAGTGGGTGGTACACGCCAATAATTCCGGCCGTCACGTGGCCCTCATCGTAATGGCGCTGTTTGCCCTGTCGCTGATTTCCGCCCGTGTCGGTGACTGGCTGGCCCGGCCCTTCGTGGCGCTGGGCAACCGCCTCGATCCAGACACCCGCAAAATGTCCGGCCCGTTGGGTTCGGTCATGATCGGCGTCGCCACCGGCCTGCTCTGGGCTCCATGCGCCGGACCGATCCTCGGGGTGATCCTCACGGGCGCCATGCTGCAAGGCGCAAACGCTCAAACCAGCCTGTTACTGGTGGCGTACGGCCTGGGCAGCGCATTGTCCCTGGGCACCTTGATTTTCGCCGGCCGCGGGCTGGTCAATCGCTTGAAGTCGTCGATTCCGGTCACCGGTTGGCTGCGTCGGGGTACGGGGGTTGCGGTGCTGGCGGCTGCGGCGGTGATTTCTACCGGTGCCGACAAGACACTGCTGGCCGGCACTTCATCCGAAAGCCTGACGACGGTTGAGCAACGCGTGCTGGAAACCGTGCCGAAAGTCGTCGATTACTTCGTCAGCAAGGTCAGCGCAGAGTCGTCCATGGACAACGCCCAAGGCCCGATGCCGTCGCTGTCCGGTGCGGTCGAATGGCTCAACTCGCCGGCGCTGAGCAACGATTCGCTGAAAGGCAAAGTGGTGCTGGTGGATTTCTGGACCTACGACTGCATCAACTGCCAGCACACCTTGCCGTACGTGAAGGACTGGGCGAAGAAATACGAGAAGGATGGCCTGGTGGTGATCGGCGTCCATACCCCTGAATACGGTTTCGAGCGCATCATCGACAACGTCAAGGATCAGGTGAAAAAGCTCGGCATCACCTACCCGGTGGCCATCGACAACAACTACGCGATCTGGCGCAATTTCGACAACCAGTACTGGCCGGCTCACTACCTGATCGACGCCAAGGGCCAGGTGCGTTTCACCCATTTCGGTGAAGGTCGCTACGAGGCTCAGGAGAAGATGATTCAGCAGTTGCTCGAAGAGGCCAAGACTGACGCCAAAGCCCCCGTACCTGCCGCATGAACCTGTAAATCAACAGCTCCACCCGTGAAATCTCCAGACGATCGGGCAGGGTTGGCCGACGATCGGGCAGGACGCCAGCGTTGCCCGGCGCGATAGTTGGCACACAGGGTCTGCCGACCCTGTCATCAATAAAAAGAATGAGAGGTTGCCATGCCCAAGTTTGTTATAGAACGCGAGATCCCGGGCGCAGCGTCAGCGTTTCCCCGGTCCTGAACATTATCGATCCCATGACGGCGGAGTCAGTATCCGCCGGTTCCTGCTCAGTGATCCCACTCCGCCGGAGAAAGAATCCATGAGTACACCCATTGATCTAACTGCCTTGAAAAACCGTCAGATGGCCTCTTGGGCCAGTGGCGACTATGCCGTGATCGGCACCACCTTGCAGATTGTCGGTGAGCAACTGGCCGAAGCCTGCGATTTGCTTTGCGATGAACGCGTGCTCGACGTGGCCGCCGGCAACGGTAACGCGACGCTCGCTGCCGCGCGCCGTGGTTGCCACGTCACCTCTACCGACTATGTCGCCGCGCTACTGGAACGCGGCGAAGACCGGGCCAGGGCAGAGCGCCTGGACGTGACCTTTCAAGTGGCTGACGCGGAAGCCTTGCCGTTCGAGGATGCCAGCTTCGATGCCGTGCTTTCGACCTTCGGCGTGATGTTTACCCCGGACCAGCCCAAGGCCGCGGCGGAACTGGCGCGGGTCTGTCGTCCCGGAGGGCGGATTGGCCTCGCCAACTGGACGCCCGAAGGTTTTGTCGGCCAGATGTTCAAGACACTCGGCCGCCACCTGCCGCCACCGCCGGGCGCTCAACCGCCTTCGCAGTGGGGCACCGAAGCCTGGCTGCGCACGCAGTTCGACGAACGAGACTTCCTGCTCCAGGTAGCGCGCAAGACCTTTAACTTCCGTTACCGCTCGGCCGCGCATTTCATCGACACGTTCCGCACCTGGTACGGCCCAGTCCACAAAGCCTTCGCGGCGCTACCTCCTGAAGGCGCCCAGGCGCTGGAAAACGACCTGACTGAACTGTTGAACCGCTTGAACCGAGCGGGAGAAAAATCGCTGGTGGTGCCGAGTGAATACCTGGAAGTAGTCATCACCCGGCGTTGATCTGGCAACACTATCCCCCTGTGGGAGTGAGCCTGCTCGCGATGAGGGCCTTACATTCAACATTGATGTTGACTGAAAGTCCGCCATCGCGAGCAGGCTCGCTCCCACAGGGTTTGTGGTGTTTGTCGGGGGGGCAGTTACTCATCCAGCCGCTCGGTGTACACCACCCAAACGCTGCACGGCATTTTGTACAGCAGATGCTCCACCGTACTGCCGATCAGCCGGCCCATGCCGCGATGGCCGATCCGGCCCATGACAATCACGTCAACGTCATAGGCATCGACATAGCGGGTGAGGACCTTGGTCGGGTTGCCCATGATCATGTGCCGCTGCTCCGGCGCGATGCCGTTGCGCTCGGCCAGGTCGTTGAAGGCATCCTCCTGGTAATCGAATACGGTCTTGGCCTTGCCCGACGAGAAGTACGCCGAACCGTTGTCGAAGCCGAATTCATCGGCACTGATGGATGAAAGGTCATAGGCATAGACCACATCGAGCTCGGCATTACAGGCGCTCGCCAGTTTCGCCGCCTCGTGAAGGATCCGGTCGTTGAAGGTTTTGTAATGGTCATCGCGATGAAAGGGGTCGACCGCCGCAACGATTTTTCGTGGCAGCGCGTGCACGGCGTGGCTGACGAAATGCAGCGGTACCGGGCATTCGCGCAACAAATGCACGTCGAGCGGGGTGAATATCAGCCGCGACAGTAGGGATTCGTGCTCCAGCGCCTTGATCAGCACATCCATCGGCTGTTCTTTGAGGTGAATCAGGATTTCTTCCAGCGGACGTTCTACCCAGGCCACTTCGGTGGTGACGTGAACCCCGATTTTGCGCAAGGGACGGGCCTGTTCCTCAAGCCATTGGCGGTGGCGCTCGACGTAGCCCACGCGCATCTGTTCCAGGGCCTTTTCGTTGACCAGGCTGGCGGTTGCCAGACCCTCTAGGTAATCGAAGGCGACGATGTGCAGCGCGGCGTCTTCGGCCTTGGCCAGCGCAGCGGCCCTGTCGAAAGCAGGGCTGTGTTCCATCAGCGGTGATGCAACCAGCATGAAGCGGGATTGACCAGACATGACGAACCTCCCGTGGATTAGCCGCCCGACGTGCGGCTCGTGCGACGTACATCCAGTCTCTAAGTATTGACCATGATCATCCTCCCGTCCGCAAACCGGACGCGGGCTGAAATTCGTGATGGTGCCGCAAGCGTTGGTCAATCTGTGGGAGTAGGTTCGGCGGGTTGGTCTCGCACGAGGATATCGGGAACTGTTACTTGGGGCTGTGGAGGAGGGCACTACTGTTGATTACTAACTGCACCTGACGCTGACGGCCTTCGCGGCGCGTTGCAGTTCTTGTTTAACGTCGACCGGTATCCGCTGTTTCACCAACCGTTGCTCGAGAAATGTCTGATCGCCTCGGGTATCGACCTCTGCGTCGATAGCCGCATCCTCTGCTTCGATGGTGGCCGCGTGAGCTTCTATGACCGAATCGACTTCTGCGTCGCTCTTGGCGGCGTCGAGTGCACCAATGAGTGTCGCCACTTCGTCTTCTTCAGCCTTGCCATAGGCTTCTACGGACAGCCCGGCAGCCAACGCCCGCGCCCGGATTTCCACGCCTTTGAGCGTCTGCTTGGCTTCTCCGCACAGCATGTCGTGTTTCTGGCTTTCGACGATTTTCCATTGGAAAAACCCATACGTCATCGTGCCGATAAGCGCTACGGTGATACCACCGATCAGGATCTGTTTCATGGCTACAGTCGTGAACGTCTGGGGGGTGAGGGTTCGGTGCGCATCGCTTCGTTCTCTATTCGAGGAAATAAAAGCGTAGCACCGGAACCCGGTCAAGCCCCGGCCAATGTCAATGCACATGCGTGACGACACACAGGAACGGAAGGGCGTCAGATGATGGCTTCACGGCCCTTGGCGTGCTGCTAGTTACCGTCCGCCACTTTGCGTTCTATCTCCGCTATTTTCCGATTGAGCTCCTCAGCTTCCTGCTCCCGGGTTCGGGGTGAAGAGGGCGTGACGGTTTCATTCGCCTCTTTGGTGTCCGTGTCCCTGTTCTCAAGATCTCTTTCGGCGTTTGACGTTTCGTCTGATTCGACGTCGTTAACACTGTCATCGTTGTTCATTTCACTGACCTCCATTGGCCTGAACATTGGATTCGATGCCATGGCTTGAGTTCGAGATTTTTGTACCGGATCCGGAGGAAAAATTGGCGTCATGAAATAGACAACTGACGCCACTTCATATCGCTTGCAAAGTGGCTACCTTGAACTTTACTAGTCACTGAACGTGAGAGCGTTCGTCATCAATAAATGTCTTTTATATCAAGGTTTAAGCGCGCCACTTTGAAGTTCCGCCTTGATCTTTTTCTGATCTGCCCCAAAGAAAGCTCAAAGGATGACGAAGAAATGAAAGAGAACGTGGCGGCCGTTATCCGCAAATTCATATCTCCTTCAATGCGGTATGAGATTAGAAACGCTTCACACTGGTTGCGAGACATCCTTGGGCGTGCGTGTTTCTGGCGCTGGGAGATTGCCAGGTTCAGAGCGCAGAACGAAAGTCCCTACGAAATCCTTTATATCGGAAGAAAAAAGAAGCGCGAGATGGCCAAGCTTCTCATCAGGGGAAAGACCCAGGGTGATTCCCCTGTTGTCGACGTCGAAGCGCAACCTGGCGTGTCGAGCCATGTAGTGGTGGTCAGTGAAATGCCGACTTCGGGGGCCTTGTTTGTACCCCTGTATTTGAGTGCCGTCGTACCGCTGGGGCGATCCATCGAGGAGATCACCACAAAATACGACAGCGAATTACGGCGAAACATACGCAAGAATCGACCGCGCTACCGAATGGTCCAGACGCTGTTGGACGAAGACATTGAAAAGGCCGACAGGGAAATGCTTCGACCTTATGCCACGGCAAGGCAAGGCATCCACGCTGCGCAATTTGCCACGCCGGAGGTCTTCAGGATTGCCAAGACCGTCGGCCGGCTCGACCTGATCATGCTGGAGGACGAGGTCGTTGCCTGTCACCTAGGCTGCGTAATAACCCGGGGCGGAAAGCGCTACTGGAGCACGCTGCGTTTCGGATACACCGAGGCGATTTTTTCCGATGCTAAAAGACTGCGTGAAGTGAACTCGATTACCACCTTCATGGCACTTGAATGGGCGATAGACAATGGCTTCGATTATTACGACATCGGTCTTTGCCTGGCGCGGCCGGATGACGGACTTCTGAAATGGAAAAGAAGGCGTGGCGGTGATATTGATTCCATGGGCAACCACGCTTACATGTTTGTCCGGCTGCCCAAGACAGGGGCGGCCAAATTCCTCTGGGATACACCGCTATTCGCGGTTGAAGGCAAGGAATTGACCCTTCACCTTGGCTTGCCGGACGGGCCAAGCGATGAGGAAGTGGCCAGCCGTTATCATGAAATGGTATTTGGCGGGCTGCACAAGATTTATCTTTATTGCGCCAGGAACTCGGGCGAACAGTTTCTCGAAACCTTGCGTAGTCGCTACGCCAGTTTGCAGACCCCACCCATTATGAAAAGGATTGCATCGAGCTGAACAATTTCCAGGCCTGAAATAAACAGAGCGCTTCGCGTCTGACTATTGACCCTGTGCAGGGAGGACTTTTCATGGAAAGCGATGTCTCGCCAATCAGCACTTCAACCACGGGCAATCGGAAAAAATGGACCCTTGCCGCCTACAGGTATATGGCAAGAAAAAGATTCGCACGAAAAGCTGAGATCAGCTTGAAAAGCCTGGCGGCGAAAACCTGGGACGTGGCTCCGGGTGGCACATCGTATTCTCCGCCTGCTTTCTTCCTGCCCAATCAAATGGACCGTGTCACAGGCTGGGAGGCAAAGCGCTTTTATCCTTTCGAGCATCCCGCTCGCACAATGGAAGGGCTGGGCACCGTTGTGCAAGGCCCGACACGTGGCTACCTGATCAAGGATGTCTGGCTGATCGATGGAGCGCTCTACAAGAACAATGCAAGTCACTGGCTGTCTCTCAAGCCCGGTATGTTTCCGCGAATTCTCGTGGAAAACGAAATCGAGCGCGGCGCCGCCTACTGCACGCAAAACGGAAATACATGGTTTGGTACGTGGTTGATGGAAGACTGCCCGACCTATTCATTGGCATGTAACGAAGGCGTCCCGATAACCACCGCGCCCTCTGCCAGGTTTCCTCTGTTTACCCAGGCTCCCGCTTATGAGGACTGGTTTGATATGAAACCGCTTCGCCTGCACAGTGCGTTTTTTCGTGAACTCGTGCTGTTCGACGATGTGAGCAACAATCAAAGCAGGCATTTACGTTTCCGTGCCATGGGCGAAAAACTCCTGTCGCACGTGAGCTATGAGTCTCACCCCGGCGTGTTCATTCTGCGAGGTGGCGACGGTGACTTGCGCTTTTTGCGCAATGAAAGGGAGCTCGCTGAACATCTGCGCAAAAGCAGAGGGTTTCGCGTAGTCGATCCTTTGAAAACCGATGTGCCGACCATCGTGGCGACGTGTGCCGGGGCGCGGATCGTGATGGGGGTCGAAGGGAGCCAGCTTGTACATGGTGTCAATGTACTGCCGCAGGGTGGTTCGTTGCTGGTACTGCAGCCACCGAACCGTTTCGTCAGCTACTTCAAGTACTTGACGGATCGCGACCACCAGAATTTTGGCTTTGTGGTCGGAACGCCAGAGGGCGATGGCTTCAAGATCGACATTCAAGAGGTTGAACGCACACTGGACCTGCTCCCGTCCTGATGGGGGATGGCGCGTCCCTGCGACTCACCGTATCAGTGCTCTTTGACTTTTTTGATGCGGAAAATAATCAACGCAAGGATCGCGATCGCGAGGGGCGTCATCGCCAGCATCGCCTCTCGCGGAGCCACCTCGGCGCCGAGCAGGTGCAACCCTGAGTAGCCAAGCTTGAGCAGGTTCAGCAGGTAATAAGTAATGGCGATAATCGACAGGCCTTCCACGGCGCGCTGGATCTTGATCTGGGCATCGGCGCGGGCGTTGAGGCTTTTGAGAATTTCCGAGTTCTGTTCTTCCATTTCCACCTGAACCCGGGCTTGCAACAGGTCGCCCAGGTTGGCCACGCTTTTGGCCAGGTGCTCCAGGCGTTGTTCGGTGGCGGTGCAGTACCTGACGGTGGGTTTGAAACGGCGTTCGATGAACACCCCGAGACGCTGGCAATCGCCGACGTGACTTTCCCGCAATTCGCCCAGGCGCTCGTACACGAGTTGCGCATAGGCCTGGGTGGCGCTGAAGCGGTGGCGGGTTTTCGCGGTGCTGCTGACCACTTGGGCTGACAGGTTGGAGATGTCAGCCAGCAGGGCTTTCGCGTTACCGCTGTCGGCGTCGGCGTTACGCTCGGATAGGGTGACCAAGGTCTTGTCAAAGACATCGAGTTGCGCGCTCAAGGTCTTGGCCATGGTCAACGACAGCGAGGCCATCATGCGGTAGGTCTCGATTTCCAGCAGACGACGGATCATCCTCCCTTGGCGGTAAGCGTTGAGGCGCCGGTTGACGAACAGGATGTGGTTGTCGCCATCCGCGCTGAGACGAAAATCGCTCCAGACCACCGCATCGCCACCGCCCACGCAGGAACCGCACGGGTCCTTGAAGCCGTAGCCGGCGAGGTCCAGGCCGGCTTCGCCACGCACGACGATCTGCACCGAGTTGATCAGCTGCGGCAAATGCGCATCGATCTTTTGCGCCAGCACCTCGGGCAGTGATGTCCAGGACAGGTCATCGCTGGATGAAGTGACCACCAGGGTCAGGGTGAAGAACTCGGCGTGGCGTTCCCATTTCAGGGCGTGGCCATCGAGTCGGGTGATGCCCTGGGCGGCGTGAGGATCGATCGGAGCAGGGCAGCAGCGCTCCAGCAGCGCGTTGCACTGCGGCTCCCCGCCAAGGAAGGCCAGATGAAACACATGGGCCGGTTCGTCGAAATACAGTGACGGACGCGCGTGCAGTTCGTTGTGCAGGGTTTGTCGTTGCGGATGCATGCTGTTCAGGCCATTGATCGACTGCTGTTGTAGGTGGGACAGGTCGATGAACTGATGAGTCACAAGCTCAAAAAAGGCGTCTGGTCAATCGTGAGTCAGGCGCCCAAAACCCAAGAAGCGGGTTACTTCTTGCTTGATTGTTCTCTGATCTGAGTCAGGCTGAGTCGAGGGGTCAAGGCTTCAGGGTCGACCCTGACCTCAATCAAGGACGGCCGGGACATGCCAAGGCAGCGTTCAAACGCTGGGGCAAACTCCGACGTGGCGGTGACCACCTCGCCATGCAGCCCATAAGCTTGGGCCAGGGCGGCGAAATCCGGGTTGAGCAGTTCAGTGCCTGACACGCGTCCAGGGTAATTGCGTTCCTGGTGCATTCTGATGGTGCCGTACATTCCGTTGTTGATCACAACGAAAATCACATGCGCGCCATATTGCGTTGCAGTCGCTATCTCCTGACCGTTCATCAAGAAGCAGCCATCCCCGGAAAACGAAACCACCACTCGATCCGGGCACGTCAGTTTGGCGGCCACCGCCGCAGGAACGCCGTAGCCCATGGAGCCATTGGTCGGGCCTAGCTGGGTGCGGTATTGGCGGAACTGATAGAAACGTTGAAGCCAGACGGCGTAGTTGCCGGCGCCATTGGTCAGGATTGCATCGTCTGGAAGTCTGCGATTCAACCATTCAATGATTTCGGCCATTTGCACATCGCCAGGGGAGGGCGAGTGTTGCAGGTTTTCGCGGTAGTTATTGTTCAGGGTGCGCGTCCATTCACTCTTTACCGGGCTGGTCACCGCTGGAAGCTTTGCGGCTGATTGGGCAAAGGTCGACAGGCTGCTGTTTATCGCTAACGCAGGTTGGTAAACCCGCCCCAGTTCCTCGATGCCTTGGTGAACATGGATCAAGGTTTGCTTCGGTACCGGGATGTCCAGGGTCGCATACCCGCCCGTTGAAACCTCACCCATTCTGGAGCCCACGACCAACAGCAGGTCGGCGTTTTTTACCGCTGAGGACAGCTGCGCTGATGCGGCGAAACCAAGATCACCGACATAGTTCGGGTGTCGATTGTCGAACAGGTCCTGGCAGCGAAAGGAGGCGGCAACCGGGATGTTCTGCTGTTCAGCAAACAGCTGGATGTCATGCACTGATTCGGTATCCCAGCCGCTGCCACCCAGCACCATCAATGGCCGCTCTGATCGTTCAAGCAATTGCTGCATGGCGGCCATTTGCTCGGCTGCCGGGGTCATCAATACGCGTTTGAAAGGCCCGGCATCACTGACTTCCGCCATTTCGGTCAGCATGTCTTCCGGCAGGGCGACCACTACAGGCCCAGGCCTGCCATTGACCGCTCGGTGGAACGCCTGGCTGATCAGTTCGGGAATTCTGCGGGTGTCGTCTATTTGCACGACCCATTTCGCCAAGGGGCCAAACATCTGGCGAAAATCAACTTCCTGAAAGGCTTCGCGATACTGCTGATCGCGAGCAACCTGGCCAATGAACAGAATCATCGGCGATGAATCCTGGAACGCGGTGTGAACGCCAACCGAAGCGTTCGTTGCCCCCGGGCCTCGGGTCACGAAGCAGATGCCGGGCTCGCCAGTGAGCTTGCCGTAGGCTTCTGCCATATAGGCTGCCCCACCTTCCTGGCGGCACACCACCAGATCGATTTCCTCTTGCACGTCATGCAATGCATCGAGCACCGCGAGGTAGCTTTCTCCCGGAACACAAAAAGCTCTTTTGACGCCATGGATGCGTAAGGCATCCACCAAAATCTGACCTCCGCTACGACGAGAAATGGTTTTATTCATTGTTATCTCCTGAGTCGAATGGTGCGGTGTGAAAGGGGGGAATCGCGCTCTTTCTGACAGGTACGGACTCGATCAATTGGAAGAACAACGGCTAACGTCTGCGCCACGAATTCTGAGCATCATCGAGTAGGGGTACAAACGATGATTGCTCAGCACTTCATTCCCTCAGCTATTGAAGTCGGGCTTCAAGTCACCCAATGACTTTCTACGCCGCCGCGCGCTTCTGGCTTGGCTGTATATCGTGAAATTGCAATTTCACACGACGACCGACTAATATACGATCCATATACATTTCATATTGGATTGATCAGTGGGTATCGTAAAAATTTCAGAAGCCATGCATGAGAATCTGCGCGTCGCCAGCGATGCGTTGAGTCGCTCGATCAACGCTCAGGCCGAGCACTGGATGCGTATCGGGATGCTTGCGGAGTTGCATCCCAACCTGGACCACAGCGACATCTGCCGCGTGCTGATTCGTGCGGAGCTGGCGGGCGGCCTCGATGTGAAACAGCTGTGCGCACTCGCCGATTTTTCGCAAAACGCCCAGGTTGATGCAGCATCAGGAGCCAAGCCATGAAGGCCAATGTAAAGCTCAATACCCCGGCAGAAATAGCCATGTCTCGTGCTGCGGGCGCGCTGGCCGCCGAGGTCCTGGCCATGATTGCTCCGCATGTCAAAGCGGGGGTCACCACCGACGAACTTGACCGGCTCTGTCACGATTACATCGTCAACGTGCAGAAAGCCATTCCGGGCAATGTCGGCTATCACGGCTTCCCGAAAACCGTGTGCGCATCGGTCAACCAAGTGGTCTGCCACGGCATTCCTTCGGCCACACCACTCAAGGATGGCGACATCGTCAATATCGACATTGCCGTGATCAAGGAGGGTTGGTACGGCGACACCAGCCGCATGTACTTCGTGGGCGAGCCCGGCCCGCAAGCCCGACGTCTGGCACAGACGACCTATGAAGCGATGTGTGCCGGTATTCGCGTGGTCCGCCCCGGCGCTACGCTGGGTGACATTGGCCATGCCATTCAGAAGGTGGCCGAAAGAGACGGGTTCAGCGTCGTGCGCGAGTACTGCGGCCACGGTATCGGCAAGATTTATCATGATGAGCCGCAGGTCCTTCACTACGGCTTCCCCGGCCAGGGCCTGAAACTGCAAACCGGCATGATCTTCACCATTGAACCCATGTTGAACGCTGGCAAACGCCATGTGAAAACCCTGGCGGATGGCTGGACCGTGGTCACCAAGGACCATTCACTCTCGGCTCAGTGGGAGCATATGGTCGCGGTCACTGACGACGGCTTCGAGGTGCTGACCCGTTGGCCCGATAGTGTCGATGGGTATCCCGCCATCGTTTAGGCGAAAAATGGCGCTAGTGGTTTTGAAACCTCTACAGTTAGCATTGAGGTTTATCAACGCACCCAACGACCTGTTGGGTAACGTAACCGAGTAGGCCGAACATTGATCGAGCGACGCCAATTTAGCGGGGGCATGAAGGGGAAAAATCTCCGCTATCTGAATGAGAACCCCAACGAGAAGACTCAGGTGGTCCGGGCAGGATTTCTGCTGCTTGAGCATTTCTCGCTGCCCGCGTTCACGCAGGCACTGGATACGATTGTCACCGCGAATCTTCTGCGACCCGGGTTGTTCTCTTCCCGAACGTTCGGCTTGACCGATGAGGAAGTCATCAGTGACCTGGGCCTGGTCATCCGCCCGGATGGCCATTTCGTTGGCTCAACGATCCAGGACCTGGACCTGCTGGTCATTTGCGGCGGCTACAGGACAGAACTCAAAGCGACGGATGAACTCATCTCCCTGTTGAGGGCCGCATCAGACCAGGGCGTCATTCTGGCCGGGTTGTGGAATGGCGCATGGTTCCTGGGAAGGGCAGGCTTGCTTGACGGATATCGTTGCGCGATTCACCCCGAACATCGCCCCGCGCTCGCGGAAATCTCCAAGGCGACGCATGTCACCAGTGAACCCTACGTCATCGATCGAGACCGGCTCACGGCCTCCAGTCCCTCGGGGGCGTTCCACATGGCGCTGGACTGGATCAAAAGCTTGCACGACAAAGCCCTTGTCGAGGGGATTGAAGACATCCTGGCTTTCGAGGAGTCGCGTTATCGGCGGATAAAACCGACTGAAAATATCTGTGTGAGCGCGCCATTACGCGAGGTGGTGAAGCTGATGGATGCCAACCTCGAAGAACCTCTGGAACTGGAGCAGCTGGCGGTTTACGCCGGCCGTTCGCGTCGTCAACTCGAGCGCTTGTTCAAGGAGCAACTGGGCACGACACCGCAACGGTATTACATGGAATTGCGGATTACCGAGGCGCGTCGGCTGCTCCAGCACACCGAACTGTCCCAGGTGGACGTATTGGTGGCTTGTGGCTTTGTATCGCCCAGCCATTTCAGCAAGTGTTACAGCTCTTACTTCGGCTACAGACCTTCCAAGGAAAAGCGCCTGGTCAAGTAGCAATGGGGGGCCGGCAAGTAGCCCCCAAGCCTCTCATCCAGCCGAGGGGCGAATCGTTCAGCGCTCGTTGACCCTTGCGGTGCTATTGCGCAACGTCAGTTCAAACGGCAATACCACATGACGTTGCGCAATCGGTTTCTTCTCAATCAAGGCAATCAGCATTTCGACGGCTTTCTGGCCGAAGACTTCGGCGGGTTGCGCGATGGTCGTCAGGGGGGGATCGCAATAGGCTGCGAAGGGAATGTCGTCGAAGCCCACCAGTGAAATATCCTCGGGTACCCGCAAGCCCTGCTGCTTGATGCGCTTCAACGCGCCGATGGCCATTTCATCGTTTTCGCAAAAGAGCGCGGTGGGACGGTCGGTCAGCTCCAGCATCGTTGCGGCACCGTCATCACCTGCCTTCAAACTGAAATCACCGTGGCAGATGAGAGCGGGATCGGACGCGATGCCGGCCTGGCGCAATGCGTCCTGATAACCGGCCACACGATCGCGGGTCAGCGGGCTGCTTTTCGGGCCCTTGATCAGACCAATCCGGCGATGGCCCAGTTCTATCAAATGCTCGGTCATGGCCTTGGCTGCTGCGCGGTTGTCGAGGCTGATCGTGGGATGGCGGCCGCCTTGAATCATCTCGCAGGCGTTGACGATGGGCGGTAACTCGGCGCTGGGGAAGGGCGCTTCAAAAGGGTCGTAGGCGCGCAGCTGAATCACGCCATCGGCCTGATGGGCGTACACCAGCTCGGCGAATTCCCGTTCGATTTCCTCTCGGCCCTGGGTGTCGCACAGCAGCAGTCGGTACCCGGCGGCCTGGGCAGCCTGTTGGGCACCGCTGATCACCCGGGCGAAAAACGTGTTGGCGATGGCCGGGACCAGAATCACCAGATTGCCCGTCCTGCGCGAGCGAAACTGCACCGCCATCAGGTTCGGCCGATAACCGGCTTTTTCCACGGCGGCGTTGACCTTGTCCCGTGTTTCGGGGAGCACGCGCTCAGGCGATTTCAGCGTTCTGGAGACCGTGGCCACCGAGACGCCGGCAAGCCGGGCAACTTCACGGATATTGGACAAGACCACCTCGTTGTCGAACTGTGCGGCTGGCGAGCTTAGCGCAAGTCGACCGTGCCCTGAAATGTTCGTCGATATTAATCCGGGGTTTGACACTTCGGGCAACAGGGCCTAAATTTCCGTCACGATGTAACCGGTTACATAGTCGTGAGGCTTCACTTTTGAGAAGCCGCCTGAATCCGCCTCAAACAGAGAAAAGTCGCGATGAACGTTCCAGTGCCAAAAATAAGAATGGGGTTTGTTGGAGGCGGTGAAGGCGCCTTCATAGGCAAGGCTCATCGTCAGGCCGCCGGGCTCGATGGTCGTTTTGAACTGGTGTGCGGTGCGTTCAGCCGAGACGCCCGCAACAATCAGGATACGGGCGCGGCGCTGGGATTGTCCGCTTCGCGCTGCTACAGCGACTGGCAGCAGATGCTCGATGCCGAGGGCGCACTGCCCGCCGATCGGCGTATGGAACTGCTCGTCATCGTCACCCCTAATCACCTGCACGCGCCGATTGCCACTCGGGCGCTGAGTGCAGGGTTTCATGTGTTCAGCGAGAAACCCGCGGCGCTGAATCTGTCCGAGCTGTTACCTCTCAAGAAACTGCTGGAGAGCAGCGACCGCCTCTATGGATTGGCCCACACCTACCTCGGGTATCCGATGGTCTGGCAGGCTCGGCAAATGGTCCGCGACGGCGTGATCGGCACGGTGCGCAAGGTCATCGTCGAGTATCCCCAGGGCTGGCTCAGTCAGGATGTGGCCGGGCAGGGCAACAAGCAGGCGGGCTGGCGCGATCTGCCCGAACAGTCGGGGCTGGGCGGCTGCATTGGCGATATCGGCACCCATGCCTTTTCATTGGCCGAATTCGTCGCAGACCAACCGATCAAGCACCTGTGTGCGATGTTGAATACGCACCTTGCAAGCCGGCAACTGGATGACGACGCGGCGATGCTGTTCAAGATGGCCGACGGCGCGAGCGGTGTATTGATCGCCAGCCAGGTCTGCGCTGGCGAAGAGAATCCGTTGAAGATCCGTATCTACGGCGACAAGGGCGGGCTGGAGTGGCGTCAGGAAGAACCGTCGAGCCTGATTCATCGCTCCATCGATCAACCCTTGCGCACCCTGCGTTCCGGTGTCGGTCAACCCTGGTTGTGCGAAGCCGCGAGCCGTCGCATGCGCCTGCCCGCCGGGCATCCCGAAGGTTATCTGGAGGCCATGGCCAACCTCTACGGCGACTTCGCCAGCGCGATCCGCAGCAACCTCAAAGGCAATGAGGCCCCCGGTGTGCCGGGCATTGAAGTGGGATTGCGCGGCATGGCTTTCATCGAAACCGTGATCGCCAACCATCGTGGCGACAACAAGTGGACCGAACTGGTCTGCCATCCATGAACCTGGAGAATTCCCCCGTGAACCCTACATCCCAACCCTCGACGGGCTTGCGTGGTCCAGGCATTTTCCTGGCGCAGTTCATGTCCGCTGAAGCACCATTCGATACGCTGGCCAATATTGCTCGTTGGGCGGCGTCCCAAGGGTACAAGGCCATTCAGTTACCCACGTTGGGCACGCAATACATCGACCTGGCGCGCGCCGCCGACAGTCAGGATTATTGCGACGAATTGAAAGCCACCTGTGCTCAGGCGGGCGTCGAAATCAGTGAGCTGTCGACGCACTTGCAGGGGCAGCTGGTCGCGGTGCATCCGGCGTTCGATGCCTTGTTCGATGACTTTGCGCCGGCGCATGTGCGCGGTCAGCCCCAGGCTCGCACCGAATGGGCCATCGACCAATTGAAGCTGGCGGCCCGCGCCAGTCAGCGGTTGGGGTTGAAGGCCCATGCAACCTTTTCCGGCGCGCTGCTCTGGCCGTATCTCTACCCTTGGCCGCAGCGGCCGAGCGGTTTGGTCGAACAGGGTTTTGCAGAACTGGCCAAGCGCTGGTTGCCGATCCTCGACTGTTTCGAAGAGGCCGGCGTCGACCTGTGCTACGAGATCCATCCCGGCGAAGACCTGCACGACGGTGCCTCGTTCGAGCGTTTCCTGGAGGCGGTCGATCATCATCCACGCGCCGCCATTCTGTATGACCCCAGTCATCTGCTGCTGCAGCAAATGGACTACCTGGGGTTCATCGATCGCTACCACGACCGCATCCGCATGTTCCACGTCAAGGACGCCGAGTTCCGGCCCGATGCCCGTTCGGGGGTCTACGGCGGCTATCAGGCATGGGTCGACCGACCGGGCCGCTTCCGTTCCTTGGGCGATGGCCAGATCGATTTCAAATCGATCTTCAGCAAACTGACCCAATACGACTTTGCCGGTTGGGCGGTGCTGGAGTGGGAGTGTTGTTTGAAGGATTCGGCACAGGGGGCCGCGCAAGGAGCGGCGTTCATCGAGCAGCACATGATTACCAAGACACAAAAGGCCTTCGACGACTTCGCCAGCGTGACGTCCGACGAAGGTTTCAATCGTCGCCTGCTGGGTTTGCCCGATGCCTGAATAAAAAGCTGTTCGTTGCTCTTCTCCAAAAACAAAAACAATAAGTCGGTGACTGTTATGACCCTGATGACCGCGCGATTAAGCGCCATGATGTTCCTGCAATTCTTTATCTGGGGTGGATGGTTCGTCACCCTCGGTACCTTCCTCGCCAGTGATCTGGGCGCCAGCGGCGGGCAGATCGGCATGGCGTTCTCGACCCAGTCCTGGGGCGCGATCATCGCGCCGTTTGTGATCGGTTTGATCGCCGACCGTTTCTTCAATGCCGAGCGCATCCTCGCCGTGCTGCACCTGGTAGGCGCGGTGTTGCTGTATCAGCTTTATCGAGCGCCGGATTTCAGCACGTTTTATCCGTTCGTACTGGCCTACATGATGATCTACATGCCGACCCTGGCATTGGTCAATTCGGTCGCGTTCCGGCAGATGAGCGACCCGGCCCTGGAGTTTTCGCGCATCCGTGTGTGGGGCACCGTTGGTTGGATTGTGGCCGGTGTGGTGATCAGCTTTGTGTTTGCCTGGGACTCTCAAGCCGCGATTTCAACAGGCGGGTTGCGCAATACCTTTCTGATGTCGGCGATGGCGTCTCTGGTTCTGGGCCTTTACAGCTTCACCTTGCCGCGCACTGCACCTCTGAAGCCAGAGTCCGGCAGCGGCGGCCTCAAGCAAATGCTCGGGCTGGACGCCTTGGGCTTGCTCAAGGACCGCAGCTACCTGGTGTTCTTCATCGCGTCCATTTTGATCTGCATTCCGCTGGCGTTTTATTACCAGAATGCCAATCCGTTCCTGGCGGACATCGGCATGACCAACCCCACCGCGAAAATGGCCATCGGTCAGGTCTCGGAAGTGCTGTTCATGCTGCTCCTGCCGCTGTTCATTCAGCGCTTCGGCATCAAAATCGCACTCCTGGTGGGGATGCTGGCGTGGGCTTTGCGCTACCTGTTGTTCGCCTACGGTAACAATGGCGACCTGGCCTTTATGCTGTTCACCGGCATTGCCTTGCACGGCATCTGCTATGACTTCTTTTTCGTCTCGGGCCAGATCTACACCGATGCCAAAGCTTCGGAGCACTTCAGAAGCTCCGCCCAGGGCCTGATTACCCTGGCGACCTACGGCCTGGGCATGCTGATCGGCTTCTGGGTTGCAGGGCAGGTGACCGATCATTACGCGTTGGCGGGCAGCCATGACTGGAAAAGCATCTGGCTGTTCCCGGCCGGGTTCGCGTTGGCAGTATTTTTCTGTTTTTCGTTGGCGTTCAAGGGGCGGCAAACGGCAGTCGTGCAATCGACCGTCTAGCGATTGATGACAGCCACTGCCTTTCGAAAACAGATCGAAAAAAACAGCCGAAGCCTTTAGGGACTTCGGCTTTTTTTTGTGCAGTGCCGGCGCGACGGCATCCGAACTAACGCGTCTGGGTTCTTGCAGACGGGAAAATCCCTGCTTAACTCTGAATCAATGGTCAGTCCGTGACCAGGTAGTCACGGAGGCCGTCCGGGCACCGTCATGCTGTGCGCTTAGCTCAAATTGGTACAAGGAAAAGTTACATGATGCCGAAAACTGCCATCGTCGAGATCTGCGGGAAGTACAAGGTTCATACCGAGCACTATCTCAACACAGCCGCTAACAAGACCATCATTCTGGTCAACGGCTCACTGGCAACAACAGCATCCTTTGCCCAAACGGTGCGTTACCTGCAACCACGATTCAACGTGGTCCTTTACGACCAGCCCTACGCCGGTCAGTCGAAGCAACACAACCTCCACGGCGAACCGATCCGAAAGGAAGACGAGGCAGCGATCCTGCTGGAGTTGATCGAGCACTTTTGTGCACAGCATGTACTGTCCTTTTCCTGGGGCGGTGCGGCGACCTTGCTGGCGCTGGCCCAGCAGCCGCGACGTATCGAGAAAGCGGTGATCGGTTCATTCGCAGCACGGGTCAATGCGCCGATGCGCGATTACCTGGAGCGCGGCTTGAACCATCTCCAGGCGTGTGACCGTCTCAATGTCAGTCGCTTGATCAACAGCACGATCGGCAAGCACCTGCCATCGCTGTTCAAACGCTTTAATGACCGCCATGTCAGCAGCCTGGCCGAGCACGAGTACCGGCAGATGCATTTCCACGTCAATGAGGTGCTGACTCAAAACACTCATTGCTATGTCGCCTGTGCCAATGCCATTGAAATTCCGCTGCTGTTTGTCAACGGCGAATGGGATGAGTACACCTCGGTAGAAGACGCCCGGATTTTTGCTGATCACGCCCCTCAGGCCAGCTTCCACACCATCAGGAACACCGGGCATTTCCTCGATATGGAACACCCGGCGGCCTTGCATGACACCCGGCAGGCCTTGCTCGGCTTTCTCGATCCGGCTTGCAGGAAACCGGGCCGTGTTGCCTCAGACATCCAGGTCAATTACGTATGAGTCACTGAATTGCGGGTTTTCATTAACGCCATTTTTTGCATAACCCCGGGGATTGCACATGACCCGGGTTTTGCCCACCACGTAGTCAAAGCTTCCATGGGTATGGCCATGCAGCCAAAGCGCCGGCTGCCAGACGTTGATCCGCTCTTCGAGGTCTGAAACAAAACTCGCGTTAATCGGTGAATTCTCGAATAGCGGGCTTATGCTCAACCGTGTCGGTGCGAAATGCGAAACCACCACCGTGGGCGTCGTTCTGTCGCGGGTGAAGCAGTCTTCCAGCCAGGCGACTGTCTGCAAAAAAACCAGTTGTGAAACTGCCGGAGTGAACAGGTCTGGAAAATCGGGCGAGATTTTTATGTGGGTGTAGTCCCGCATAAGCTTCGTAGCCAGATCAACACCCCGTGCCCGATCCTCTGCAGAATCGAAAAGACGATAGTCGGACCACAGGGTGCAACCCAAAAACCGCACGCCGTCATGGACATACTCCGAACGTTCCAATACGTGGATCCGTGTCCCTTGCGACAACCTGTTCAACTGTTCGTAGGTAGAAATCAGGTCACTGCCATAAAACTCGTGATTCCCAGCCACGTACACGATCGGAAGAGGGCACGATTTGGCCCACTCAATGGCCGCAGCCGGACGGGAAATGTCTCCGGCGAGAACGACAATGTCAGCATCCACATCGGGAAAAGGTAACGCGTTGACGGACAAATGGATGTCTGACAGCAAGGCGATGCGCATCGATCGACTCCTACTTGATTTGAATGTCAGCCCCGTTGAACTGACGTCGGCAAACGCCGCTCCATGATGATCGTACGCTCGGCCCCGTGAAACTCGTCGCGGATTTTTCGATAACCCAGCTTGAAGTAAAAGGTTTCTGCGGTGATGGAAGAGGGGACGCGCAGTACCTCGATATTTGCGGCTTGGGCGACCGATTGAAGGGTCGCCATCAACTGCCTGCCGAGTCCGCGGCCCTGATGGTCTGGGTCTACGAATACGCTGCGTACAACGTCTTGATCAAGACTGGCCGTGGCGACTACACGCTTATCGTGGGTGGCGACAAAGACCTGGCGTTGGTTTAACAGGGCGCGGATGGCCTCGGGAGAAAAGCTTTTCTCTACCTGGGTGATGACGTCGGGCGGGTAGTCCCGAGCATTGGACTGGCGCAGTGATTGAATGATGACCTGGCTGATGTCTGCCGCATCGTCAGGGGTGGCGAGTCGAATCTGGTTATTCATTTGAAGACCCCAATCCTTGTGTCTTTGCCAAAATCCTTTAAGTCGATCTTGAACGGTCGATGTCGCCATAGCGAGCGACTAGTTGAGCTGAGCACCTCGGGCCTCTAACAACTCCCGCAATACCGAACGATGGCAATGCGCTTCCTCTTCGCAGTAACAGCCAATGGCCAGTGACGTTTGATGGGACAACGCCGCCAGCAAATCGAGCAACTGACTGGGCGCCGGGTGGTTCATTTCGCTCTTGAACTTGCGCTTGAACACTTCCCACGCCTTGTCGTCTTCCGCCGCTTTGGCTTCTGCGACCAGTTCTGCGCTGGGAGACAGCAGCGGCTGCCATACGTCATAAAAATCACGGCTGGCGAACTCGGCTTTCGGCACGCCACGCGGCGGGCGCCGCACCGTGCCCAGGCGCAGGCCTTCATTGGCTGCGCGCGGTGAACCGAGGCGCACGATATGGATGGGCATGCTCTACCTTCCTTTATTACCGCGAGCTTTCGAACCACTCCAGCGCCGTGCGCCAGATGCAAATCCCCAGGAAGTAAGCCGACATCAGCAGCCAAAGCCCCATTACCAGCGGGTTGATCACTGGATGGTTGACCACCAGCGACAAGCTGCACAGCAGCCAGATCGCCGTTACGGCAATGTTGATCGGCATGAACTTGCGAACGCGGAACGGGTGGAGGAACTTCATCCGGGTCACGGTCAACAGCGCCAGGCCGATGATGGCGAGAAAAGTGATCCACGGCGGCGGAGCGATGATGTACAGGCACAGGGCAACCACGTTCCAGGCGGCGGGGAAGCCCTGGAAGTAGTTGTCTTTGCTCTTCATGTTGACGTTGCAGAAACAAAACAGTGACGAGACCAGAATCAGCGAGACGGACAACAGCAGCGTGTAGTCCGGCAAGGGGATGTAACGATAAATGAACAGGGCGGGGATAAACACGTACGTCAGGTAGTCGATAACCAGATCGAGGATCGAGCCATCGAAACTTGGCAATACCGACTGGACATTGACCTTGCGTGCCAACGCGCCATCCAGCCCATCGACGATCAGGGCGACACCCAGCCACAGCAGGCAGTTTGTCGCCTGGTTTTCCAGCAGGGCGAGGGTTGCGAGGAAGGCAGTGACCACGCCGGTGGCGGTAAAACCATGGGCGCCCCATGCTTTGAGCCTGGCGATGTGTAGGGTCGATATCACGGGAGTATTCTCCAGAAAGTGAAGCAAGCCTGTTATCACCCCTTCAATCGGGGGTGTCGGCAAACCAAGTCAGGTTGCATGTATCGACCGGGTATCCGGGGATAAGGTTCACCATCTGTAAATCTTAGCTGGGCTGAAAAAAAATACCCCGGCTCAATTCGGGGTAATAAAGCCAAACGGTGGTGGCGCATTCGTCGGCGAGGACTATCGTTGCCTGACTGGATCACCCCCAACTGATGAGGACATCGTCATGAACACCAGCGATCTGCTCGAACAACTATTGCGGGCCGGTCAAGGCTCAATGTCGCAACAGGGTGGCGGTGGCGCGTCGGCCCAAGGTGGTCTCGGTGGGTTGCTCGGCGGCCTGTTGGGCGGCAGTGCCGGGTCAAGCGCCGGAGGCGGTGGCCTGGGTGGTTTGCTCGGTGGTCTGCTGGGCGGTGGCTCAACCATGGGTGGTTCGACCCGGACCCGCTCGGCTGGCGGCACGAACTACGCGGCACTGGCTTCGCTCGGAATGATGGCATTCCAGGCTTATCAAGCCTGGCAACGCAGCCAGGCCTCGGCGCCGCAACCGGCACCGCGCACTGTCGACCTGTTGTCCGGCCCGGAAGTCGAGGACCACAGCCATGCGATTCTTCGGGCATTGATTGCGGCGGCGAAGGCCGATGGCCGGATTGATGCCGCCGAGAAACAGATGATCAGCACCGAAATCGGCCGCCACACCGACGATCCGGAACTCCAGCAATGGCTGGATGACGAAGTCGCACGGCCGCTGGACGCCGCCGATGTGGCGCAGTCGGCCACGGATTCCGGCATGGCGGCGGAAATGTACCTGGCCAGTGTGATGCTGGTGGACGATCAGCAGGACGCCGAACGTCGCTATCTGGATGAACTGGCTGCGGCGCTGAACATCGATCCGGACCTGCAAGTGCATCTGGAGCAACAGGCCAAAGGTGGCGTGGCCTGATGATCGTTTCTGCGCTTTGCGTCACCAAGTTGCCGGGTATGGCTCTGGCATCGTGGATGGAACGCGGAGCGTCCCGAGAGGCGTTCCCACGCGGAGCGTGGGAACGATCAACGCCTACGAGGTCATGGGGGCTTTCGGCACCAAAAACGTAACGCCGAAGCGCTCGGCGATGGCCAGGATCTGCGGCAAATCCTGCGGCACTTTGAGCTGATCCAGTGCGGCAAAGAACTGGCCACCGCGCGGATCAGACACCACGCCGATCATCTTCGCCGTCGCACTGATGTTCTTATAGGCATGAATAGTCCCAGCGGGAATATGCACATAACCCCCGGGGGAAAGGGTGGTGGCCTTGCCCGCAACGGTCACTTCCACCTGCCCGTCAATCACGTAGAACGCTTCGTCCCATGGATGAAAGTGCGCGGGCGGCCCACCGCCTTGCACGCCTTCCTGGATATGCATTTCAAAAGGTTTGCTCAGATCCCCGCCCGCAAGAATGGTGATGGCCTCGCCCACGACACTGACCGGGTCGGGTTTTTTGTCGGCCTCGATGACATGAATCGTTCGCATGATTGCTCTCCGTAGGATGAGACCACACACGCTGAGTATATTCACTCGATCCGGCATCGGGTGCCGTGCCACAAGCCCGTCTGTCCGGGCGATTCCCACGCTGATGGAATTTTCTTCCGCAGGGGTCGCTCTGCTGATGTAGAGACGTGCTGATTCAGCGTCCTGACTGGCCTCAGACCGAGAGACGACCCCATGACTGCCCTGACACGACTTGAATCCCAGCGGGCTGCCCAATGCGCGAACCTGACCGCCGGGAGCCTGAAACCTGTCTACGAACAGTTATTGCTGAGCGACGATATCGAACACCAGCGTGCACTCGCCCAATCCTTTCTCAAGGCTCAACTGGCGCAAGCCGCGGACCTGCCTGAGGACATGCCGCACGACCTGTCGACACTGCAAACCTTTGTCGAACAACACTGCGCCGATGTAGCACGCCAATACGCCGATTACCTGCAACAGCGCAAGGACGGCGGACCGCGGCAGTTCTTTACCAACAAGGCGCACGCGTTGTATTTCCTGCAAGCCGTTGCCCCGACCAAACTGGTGGACGGCGCGTGGCTGTATGGACTGCTGCGGCACTGGCATGACCCGCGTTTCGAAGGGCTGATTTGCACCTATCTGGAAGAGTTGGGGGAGGGCAACCCGGCGCGAAATCATGTGGTGATATACCGCAAGCTGCTCGCCGAACAGGGCTTGCTGGACAATCCGTTCATCCCGGACGAGCGTTACTTGCAAGGTGCGGTGCAATTGGCGCTGGGTTATTGCAGCGACGATTTTTTGCCAGAAGTGATCGGCTACAACCTCGGCTATGAACAACTGCCGCTGCACTTGCTGATCAGCGCCTATGAACTCAGTGAGCTGGGCATCGATCCGTATTACTTCACCCTGCACGTGACCATCGACAATGCCAGCACCGGCCACGCGCAAAAGGCCGTGCAGTCGGTGCTGCAATTGTTGCCGGTGGAAGCCGACCGCGAAGACTTTCTGCGCAGGGTTGCGCTGGGTTATCGGCTCAACGATCTGGGGCAGGGCAGTCGCGCGATCATCGAATCGTTCGACCTGTACGGCGAGTTGCTGAGCATGCTTGAGCGCAAGCGCCCGTTTGGTCAGCACATGCATTCCGACTATTGCCGGTTGGAAGGCCAGACCGTCAATCAATGGCTGTCGTCGCCGGAGCAGTTGCCAGGCTTCCTCAGCGCCATGGAAAACAAGGGCTGGATCAAACGTCACCAGAACCCGCAAGCGAGTCGTTTCTGGCAACTGGTCGAGGGTGACGGCGCGGCCATGTTCGGGGTGTTCAGCCCCTACGAAAAGCAACTGCTGCACGACTGGATTGCCGGAGATTGGCGACCTGAGCGATCGCCCGCTGCGGTTCGACGCAGTAGCCGCGCCGCGACCGAACCACCCGTACCCGCCAATGACCCGGATGTCGAAAGCCTGCACGCTACACTTAAAGGGCTTGCCGCCGACGAGCAAATGCAAGTCTTGATTCCGTGGTTGTCCGCCCATCGGCACGCCCACCCCGCTGGCCTGCTGGCCACGCGACGGTTCATCGAACTCAAATCCGGTTTTCGATAGGGAGCCCTTCATGAATCAGGAAGAACACCTTGGCGCCGCCGATCTGGCCTTGTTGCAACTGGGGCGCCGTTTGCAGGCCGACGGCTACCGTTTCATCACGCCAACGCCGCTGACCCATCAACGGGTCAATGATCGCTCCTTTGGGCAAAGCGCCCGGACCCTGCGCGAAGTGTTCGGCTGGTCGCGGCCGTTTGAGCCCGGCCTGTTGTCGGTGGATGAGCAACGGCAGTTGCAACAGGCTGGCGTCCTCGATGAATGCAATGGTCGACTGAAAAGTCATGTGCGCTGGTCAAGTCTCGATGACCTGTTGTTCGTGCATTCGGGTTACCCCACTGATGCCGCTGACGCGGTGTTCTTCGGCCCCGACACCTACCGTTTTGCTCAGCTGATTCACGCCCATCTGCAACACAGCTTCGCGCCGATCAGGCGCGCCGTGGACATTGGCTGCGGTGCGGGCGTCGGGGCGATTTTGATTGCCCGCGCACGCCGGGAAGCGGAAGTCCTGGCCGTGGACATCAACTCGTTGGCGTTACGCATGACAGCGGTCAACGTCGCGCTCGCCGAGGTGGCGAACGTCAGCATCGAGGCCAGTGACGTGCTGCAAGACGTCGACGGCCAATTCGACCTGATCGTCGCCAATCCGCCGTACATGGCCGACCCGGCCGAGCGTGCTTACCGGCACGGCGGGGGGGCGCTGGGCGCGCAATTGTCATTGCGCATTGTCGAACAGGCCCTGTATCGGTTGGCTCCCGGTGGTTCGCTGGTGCTGTACACCGGCGTGGCAATGATCGATGGCATCGATCCGTTTCTGGATGCAGTGGCGCCGCGCCTGGAGTCGCCGATGTTCGGCTGGACCTACCATGAAATCGACCCCGATGTGTTCGGTGAAGAGCTGTTGACGCCAGGCTATCAGCGGGTGGAGCGAATTGCCGTCGTCGCCCTGATTGTCACGCGTATCGGCCCAGGCATCGGGGGCACCGTGACCGCGTCAGCAGGTGCGCCATGAGCAGGAGCCTGGACGATTACAATCGCATGCGCGATTTTTCGGCAACCTCTGAACCGGCTGCCGGCAAACGTTCGGGCAAGAAAACCGCGAAAGACCATGCGTTGCAGTTCTGCATCCAGAAGCACGACGCCTCGCGCCTGCATTACGACTTTCGCCTGGAACTCGATGGCGCGCTGAAAAGCTGGGCGGTGCCCAAAGGCCCGTCACTGGACCCCAAGGTCAAGCGCCTGGCGGTGCACGTCGAAGACCATCCGATTGATTACGCCACCTTCGAGGGCAGCATTCCCGAAGGGCATTATGGTGCCGGCGACGTGATTGTCTGGGACCGGGGAGTCTGGATTCCTCAGGACGATCCGGCCGAGGCATACGCCAAGGGCAAGCTCAAATTCGAGCTAAAGGGCGAGAAGCTTGGAGGGCTGTGGAACCTGGTGCGCACGCACATGCCAGGCAAGCAGGAGCAATGGTTTCTGATCAAGCATCAGGATGGCGCGGCCAGGCCCGAAAGCGATTACGACGTGGTCGCCGCCGAGCCCGACAGCGTGCTCAGTGACCGGACCATCGTTGCCAAAAAGCCGAAGACTGCTGCCAAACCCAAGCCCGTCAAAAAACCTGCCAGCCCGGCGCGCAACGAAAAATCGGCTCCCTTGACGGGCGCCCGCAAAGCCAAATTGCCGGAGATGCTCAAGCCGCAACTGGCGACGCTGGTCGAAAAGGCCCCGGGCGGCGAGTGGAGCTATGAGATCAAGTTCGATGGCTATCGGATCATGGCCCGCATCGACCACGACGAGGTCAAACTGTTCACCCGCAACGGCCACGACTGGACCCATAAACTGCCCAGGCAAGCCGAGGCGTTGGCGGCGCTGGGTCTCGAATCGGCCTGGCTCGACGGGGAAATGGTGGTCGCCAACGAGCAGGGTGTGCCGGATTTCCAGGCCTTGCAAAACGCCTTCGACTCGGGCCGCAGCGGCAACATCCTCTATTACCTGTTCGACATGCCTTACCTCAACGGTGTGGACCTGCGCGAGGTGCCGGTCGAGGAGCGAAGGGTTGCACTGTCGACCGTGCTCAACCCCAATAAAGATCCGCTGCTGCGCTTCTCCGATTCCTTTAGCGAAGAACCGCAAGCGTTGCTCAACAGCGCCTGCCAAATGCAGATGGAAGGGCTGATCGGCAAACGCCTGGGCACGCCTTACGTGTCGCGGCGCAGCAGCGACTGGATCAAGCTCAAGTGCAAGCATCGACAGGAATTTGTGGTGGTCGGCTTCACCGATCCGAAAGGCTCGCGCAATGCCTTCGGTGCGCTGCTGCTGGGGTTGCATGACCGCGATAGCGGTGAGTTGCGTTACGCGGGGAAGGTCGGCACCGGGTTTAACGAGACGACGCTCAAGCGCATTTATGAGCAACTGAAACCGTTGCAGACGAAAAAGATCCCAGTGGTCAATCCGCCGAGCGGTTTTGACGCCAAGGGTGTGCACTGGCTCAAGCCGACACTGCTGGCGGAGGTCGCTTTTGCCGAAATGACCAAAGAAGGTTCAGTCCGTCATTCGGTGTTCCATGGTCTGCGTGACGACAAACCTGCCGAAGACATTACCGAGGAGCGTCCGAAAGCCGTGAAGACTTCAGCCGCGAAAAAGACCACTGCCGAAAAACCTTCCACCCCTGCCAAAAAGAAAGCCGCGCCCGCACCCTCACAAATCGGCCTGGGCGAGGGCAAGGTGCGCATCACTCACCCCGACCGGGTGATCGACGCCAGCAGCGGCGCCACTAAAGTGCAACTGGCGGAGTATTACGCCAGCGTCGCCGAGTGGATTTTGCCTGAACTCAAGGATCGCCCCGTGGCGTTGGTGCGTGCGCCGGACGGCATTGCCGGCGAACTGTTTTTCCAGAAGAACGCCGAGCGCCTGGCCATTCCGGGAATTACCACTCTGGACAAGGCACTCACCGGGCAACCGGTGATGATCATCAACAACGCCGAAGCCCTGATCGGCGCCGTGCAGATGAGCACTGTTGAGTTGCACACCTGGAACGCCACCTCGGACAACCTCGACAAACCCGACCGCTTCGTCCTCGACCTCGACCCGGACCCGGCGCTGCCCTGGAAAAGCATGGTCGAGGCGACTCAACTGACCCTCTCGGTGCTCGATGAACTGGGGCTCAAGGCGTTTCTCAAGACCAGCGGCGGCAAGGGCATTCACTTGGTGGTGCCACTGACGCGCAAGCTGGGTTGGGATGAGGTGAAAGACTTCAGCCACGCAATCGTCAGCCACATGGCCAAGTTGCTGCCGGAGCGTTTTTCCGCGGTGTCGGGCCCAAAGAACCGGGTCGGGCGGATCTTCATCGATTACCTGCGCAATGGCCTCGGGGCCACGACCATCTGCGCTTACGCCGTGCGCGCCCGCGAAGGGCTGCCGGTGTCGGTGCCGATCTTTCGCGAAGAGGTGGGCGAGCTCAAGGGGGGCAATCAGTGGAACATCCACACAGTGCATGAACGCTTGGCCGAGGTCGGCGGTGAGCCCTGGAAGGATTTGAAGAAAACCCGGCAATCGATCACCGCCGAGATGCGGCGGCGGGTCGGGATGAAAAAATAGCCACGTACATCTTGTAGGAGCACGGCTTGCCGGCGATGGCGCCCTTTAGAACGCCATCGCCGGCAAGCCGTGCTTCTAAAAAAAAGCTATTTGATAAAGGCCTGCAGGTCGCTGGTCAGCTTGTCGATCGCGACTTTGAAATCCTTGGTGGTGATCTTCTGGCTGGCGTTTTCCAGTGTGGTGCCAAAGACTTTGCGCACGACTTTGGCCACGGTCTGGTTGTTGCTGGCGTCGACGAACTCGGCCTCGATGAACAGAGTGGTGTCCTGATCGCGGTGACCACTGGCGGCGGAAACACCCCCGACGACGGCGGCAATCGGCACCACTTCATACCACTTCATCCCTTCGGTTTCGGCACTCACCCCGGTGATCGCCGCGCGCATGATCAAGGTTTTTGAACCGGCTGGCGCTGATTTCGTGCTCGATACCACCCGATATTTCTGACCCAGCACACCTTTGGCCTTGCTGGTCATGTAGCTCTGCAACTCGTCCAGGGTTTGCTGGTTAACCCGCTCAGTAGGCTTGGGCGCCGGGTAGAGCTCCAGCTTATTGAAAACCACGGTGTTATAGGCCTCTGGATTCCAGGACGGGCTGACCCAGCGCATGGCTGTTTCGCCGCTGGTGGTGGTGACCTGCTGCAAATTGTTGTAGTTGGACAGGAAGCCGGAATACTGCTCACGCTCGGTGACTTTCGAGGTGCAACCGCCGAGCAGCAGGCTGGTCAGCGCAACGCCAATAAACAGCTTTCGGGACAGATTCATAGTGGTGTGTGCTCCTTGGATGAATTCGTTTTTTTTTCGGTCGCAGGGCATCAGAAACGCCAGGTCATATTGCCGGTCACGGCTTGAATCCAGGCATTGTCGAACTGACCGGAAGTTCGCGTTCCCGACGTGGATTTGGTCTGATCTACCGGCATGTCGCCGAGCCAGACCATGGCCCAGCTGACATTAATGTCGGTGACCTTGCTCAGAGCATAGGTGGCTCCGGCCGCAATGCGCCAGGATTCGCCCATGGGGACGGTAAAAGTTCGGTTGCCGTCCGAAACGGCGCTGCTGTCGTACGCCACACCGACGTTCCACAACAGTTGCGGCGTGGCCTGATACTGCGCGCCGAGTGCCAGTTGCCAGGTGTCTTTGAAATGGGCGTCGACCGTCGTCGATTGAGCGCCAAACGCGGTGGTGTCGACTTGCACCGCGATATCGCCAAACTCTGACCAGTCCTGCCAGTTGACCGAGGCCAGCAGGGCCCATTGCGGGTCGAGTTGCTGGAACAGACTCAGCGTTGCAGTTTGCGGCACGGTCACGTCGAGTTGGGTATTAAGGCCATCCAGGCTCTCCAGCGCGGCCCCGTCGCCTTTGACGTCCAGCCCGTCCTCGAAGTCCAGATCGACCTTGCTGGTATAGGCCAGGCCGATGCGGGTGCCGGGTTGTGGGGCATAGATCACCCCCACATTCGCGCCGAAACCCCAATCGTTGTCCTTGTATTTGAATTGGCCGTCGCTGCGGTCGGTGAAGCCGAACGGCGAACGGTCAATCGCGGTTTGCGCTTGCAACATGCCGTACATGGCTTTCACGCCAACGCCCACCGACCATTGTTCGTTAAAGCGATAAGCCACGCTGTGCACGAAAGACAAACCGGCGAGGCTGGCGTTTTGTGCGAAGTAGCGCCCGGACCATTCGTTGTCGTAATTGGCCGCCAGGCCAAAGTCAGCGTACTGGCCGAAGCCAATGCTCCAGTGGTCGTCGAATTGATGGCTGACGAAGAAGCCGCCACCGGGAATCGGGTCGAGGGCATTCCCACTGCCAGTGCCGGTGCCATTGGTGTTTGAGTCGCGATCGAAGCTCAGGTCGCCGTAGAGAATCTGCAAACCACCGGTGATCTGTGTGCCAGGCAGATAACTCATGCCCGCCGGGTTACTGGCGATAGTCGAGGGGCCTTGAGCACGGGCCGCGGCGCCAGCGTTGGCAAGACCGGCGTTATCGGTGCCGATTTCATAGAGCATGATGCCGCCGGCGTAAGCGTGCTGACTGCACAGGGCACACAGAGTAATGGCGGGCAGGCCGGATGTTTTTATCTGCATGGGATCACCTCGGCACATGTCCGTCATGAACGCGGGTGGCGAGCGCTGGCCACCCGCGAATTCAACTGCTTACTTGCCCATGGCCGCCCGGGCCGCTTCGATCTTGGCTTTGACTGCTTCAAGGTTGAAGCTCGCGCCTTTTTGCATGGGCGGGAACTCAACCGCTGTTTCAGCCAGTTTGACCACCTGCTGCTGCACAAACACGAAGCGCCAGAACTGGAATTTGAACCACTCGAAATACTCCAGCGAGCCATTGGCCGCCATGTTTTCCGGCCACCCGGCGCGTTCGAACGGGTCGAGGCGCAGGTTGGTCAGGATCGGCACGTCCAGCGTGTTTTTTGCCCCCAGCCAGCCACCGGGCTGGTCAATGAAGCGGTACTTGAAGTCATCGATACGGATTGCGCCCAGCGTGCTTTCGCCGAAGTAGAAGATCTCATGGCGATTCGACGGACCTTTGCCGGTAATCATCGGTGTCTGGTCATAGCCGTCCAGGTGCACTTTGTAAGTGGTATCGCCCAGTTGTTTGCCCTTGAGCAATTCTGCGGTGATGTTCGGGTTGCCCGCCGCCGCGACCAGGGTCGGGAACCAGTCCATGCCTGACATGATGCCATTGGCCACCTGGTTGGCAGGTACCTTGCCCGGCCAGCGAATAATCGCCGGCGCGCGGAAACCACCTTCCATCACCGTGCCTTTACCCATGGCAAACGGCGTGGTGCCGCCATCCGGCCAGGTAAAGTTTTCAGCGCCGTTGTCCGTGGTGAAAATCACGATGGTGTTGTCATCCATGCCGTCTTTTTTCAGCTTGGCCATCACGTCGCCGACGATGTCGTCGATCTGCGCCATGCCGGCTTCCTGTTCCGACCAGCCATTTTGCGCATTACGCATGGCTTGGTACTTGTCGGAGAGGTGAGTGACGATGTGCATGCGGGTCGGGTTGAGCCAGAGGAAGAACGGTTTGTTGTCCTGCCTGGCCTTGTCGACGAAGGCAAAGGCCTTGTCACGAATTTCGTCATCGACGGTTTTCATCCGCTCCGGATAGAGGGTGCCGGCGTCTTCGATTTTCTGTTTGCCGACCTTGCCCCAGCGCGGCATCACGGTCGTGTCGTCAGTCGTGGTGGCCCAGCTGTGAACCATGTTCCGTGGGCCGACGGTGGGCAGAAGATCTTGCGGATAATTGGGGTGCGCCGGGTCTTCCATGGCGTCGAGGTGATAGAGATAGCCGAAAAACTCGTCGAAACCATGCACGGTCGGCAGGAATTCGTTCAAGTCGCCCAAGTGGTTCTTGCCGAACTGGCCGGTGGCGTAGCCCATGGACTTGAGTGCGGTGGCAATGGTGACGGCTTCGGCGGGAATACCAATGGGAGAACCGGCCTGCCCGACAGTGGTCATCCCGGTACGGATCGGCAGTTCGCCGGTAATGAAGTTCGCGCGCCCGGCGGTACAACTGGCCTCGGCGTAGTAGTCGGTGAAACGCATGCCTTCAGCCGCGAGCTGGTCGAGGTTGGGTGTTCGACCGGCCATCATGCCCTGGTTGTAGACACCAATATTGGACCAGCCAATATCGTCGCCCATGATGACGACAATGTTGGGGCTTTTGTCGGCTGCTTGAGTGATGCCGGGGAGAACCATTGCAGACAGTAATAAGGGGACGGCGAATACTGAGGATAGCTTTGTCCGGTTCATATCGAGCTCCTGTGCACTTGCGTTGGTACTCTGAGACGAGCCCCCGACCGCCCAGGAAATTTTGGATCCCCCGCGAAGAGCGTAGGTAAGAATTGTGAAATTTCCAGTCATTGGTTTTTTGGCCGAAGCCCTTGTTTCATGGGCTTTACAGCTTGTCGTGGATTCGGATGATTACTGACATCTCAACCAGACGAAGTCCTCAATCCGTGCCTGGATCGATCATAGGGAATGTGTTGTTCGAATCGCGGGAGGGCATGGAGCGGCGAGCGTGGCTCGCCGCTCCAACGACTATTGCTTGCCGACAGCGGCCGCCAGCAGCGGCGCTATCTGTTCATCGGTCAGTGCCGCCTGGACCTCCATGGTCATGAGGTCGCTCCATTCCAGCACCCACTTCTGAATGGAGGCCGGATCACTGGCCTCTGCCACGCCAAAACCGGACGCGCCACCGACGGCGTGCCAGCGTCCCAGCATCTTGACGCCAGCGGGTGGAGCCCCCCCGGTCTTGAGGAAACGCTCGATCGCGTTGTTACGATTTACCGAACTGATAGACCAATTGACTATGAATAACATTCGCCACCTCCTGCTACGGATTGGCACCTGTTGCTCTTCGCGCACCTGGCGGGTGCCGGGACCACGGTCACGCTTGAGTGTCCAGCTTCATCCCTGACTGGCTTGAAACCATTGCTCCCATGAGAAGGCATAGCAGCGGCCAAGACTCTGCGTATGACCGCTGATCCTGTTCCGTTGCATGGCAACGATTTTTTCAGGTGCTTCGAGGACGATGTTCACGCATCGCGCAACAGGTCATTGGCGTTGAGCAGCGCGTAGGCAATCTCCGGGCGCTTCTCCAGTGCGCGACGAATCGCCGCCGGGATCGACTGACGGGTTTTGCGGCATAGCCCCGGTTGTTCACCCAGGTTGATACCGATACCGCGCATGGTGCGTACTTCGTTGAAACCGGGGGCGATGTCGACGCGAATGCCCAACTGCTCATACATCCGCTGTTGCAGGCGTTCCAGATCGCTCAGGCTCTGGAGGTTTTCCAGACGTTCGATCAGGCGCTTTTCCTCGGAGCGGGTCAGAAACAGAATGCGCACGTCCGCCCCCGGTGTTTCCAGCAGCGGGTCACGCCCGCAGTCGCAGGCGCCGGGCGGGCAGGGTTGGCGGATCGGAGGCGTGGTGGTCATGGGGTCAATCATAGAGTGCTGCAATCGGGTTTGCCCATAGGGTATTTGCCGTTCTGGCGAACGGGAAACGCCGGGTCTAGGCTTAAAAGTCGGGCACTGGCAGGGTGCAACTCATCACGTTCCGACTGTTTGATTTCAGAGGAGACGCAGCATGGAGCGATTCACGGGGGGGTGCCTGTGCGGCAACGTCCGAATTGAGGCGTCGGGACTCCCGTATCGGGTTGGCCTTTGTCACTGCCTCGACTGCCGCAAGCATCATGGGGCGCTTTTTAATGCTTGCGCGATATTTCCTCAGGATGCAGTGACGATCGAAGGCGAAACACGCGACTACGCCGGGCGGTTTTTCTGTCCTCGTTGCGGCTCGTCGGTTTTTGCCCGCACCGACGACGAGATCGAAGTGAACCTGGGGTCCCTGGATGCCCCAGACCAACTGATCCCAACCTACGAAAGCTGGACCGTGCGTCGTGAATCCTGGTTGCCGGCGTTTCCGCTCACGAGACGCTACGAGCGCGATCGTGACCCCGCTGGTCGCTTCGAGGAGTAGGTGTCGATCGATGAATCCATGGCTTGCTACACAAGAATTGGCATATCGAGCCAGAAGATATTGCTTTCAAAACGGGCCGTTCCACAGCGAGTTCCCAGCCGCTATATACTCGACAGCCTCTTTACCCCTTCAAGCAAGAGACACCCATGGCAAACCACGATCTCACCTTTCTCCCGGACCCCGATCCGCAATCCATCTCCTCCGATGTCGCTGGTTTCGGCGGCCTGCTGGTCTCCACCCAGATCCCCACCCGCGCCGACGGCAGCCTGGAACTGGGCGATATCGCCTTGCAAAGCGAATGCACCCTGCAGGCGCTCAAGGTTGCGCTGGAGCACGCCGGCAGTTCCATGGACCGGGTTCTGCATCTGACCATCTACCTTACCGACATGGCCGACCGCGCCGCCTTCAACGAGGTTTACCAGCGTTTCTTCGACAAGCCCTGGCCGGTTCGGGCCGCCGTTGGCGTGGCCTCCCTGGCGGTTGAAGGCATGCGTGTGGAAGTCACGGCGATGGCGGCCAAGGGCTGAGTCCAGGGGGTGACCGGCAGCCTCGCTCAACGAGCGGGCGCCACCGGGCGGCCTATCGGTCTGGTTCAGGATTGGCAAACCAGCCAGCGATCATCGTTGCCGGGACGCAATGTGAGGGTTTAAACCCCACGGATTACCCGCTCAGGAAAAGACATGTAAAAACGGGCGCCTTCAGGGCGCCCGTTTTTTACTTCGCATTTCGTACAGGCGCTAGTTCATTTCAACACCAGCAAGCTATAAACCCCGCCCTCGCTTTCAATCCCATGGGTGTCATGGGTGAAACCCGGGAAGGATCTGTCGAAGGCTTCCAGCGCCTTGAGATAGGCCAGCAACGGCCCGTCCGCAGCCCCGGCGTTTTCGCCCGGCATCAGCAATGGAATGCCCGGTGGATACGGCACGATCCCGGTCGCAGCGATACGCCCGGCGGCTTCTTCGAGTGTCACCCGTTCGATGTCGTTTCTGACCAGTTTTTCGTAGGCCTCCACCGGGCTGAATTCGGCTTTGGGCAGTGTGCCGAACGCCTGGGCCATGTTGGCGGTGGTTTTGTGTTTTTTCATGGCGGCGAAGATTTCGTCGGCCAGGTCCTTTAGGCCCATGCCGGCATAACGAGCCTGGTTGGCGGCCAGCAGATCCGGCAGGCACAGTTCCAGTTCGACGTTGTCGTCATAATCGCGTTTGAAGTCGAGCAGGGCATTGAGCAAGGTGCCCCATTTGCCTTTGGTGATCCCGATAGAGAACAGGAACAGAATGGTGAAGTCGGTGGTTTTCTCGACCACGATGCCCTGGCGTCCCAGGTAGGCTGTGAGTACACAGGCCGGGATGCCCGAGTCGAGCAGGTTGCCGTCGTCGCCCATGCCGGGGCTGAGCACCGAGACCTTGATCGGGTCGAGCATGCAGTAGCCTTCTTCGATGTCGCCGAAGCCGTGCCATACCGCGTTGGGATGCAGTACCCAGCAGTTCGGCTCGGTTTTCAAAAGCACCGGGTCGACTTCATGGAACGGCACGGTGGCCGCGCCAACCTGCACGGTCGGCGGCTGCCAGCAGGTAAAGAACCACTCCTCCTTGCTCAACATCTCGTTGTGCATGCGCGAGACCACCTGGCGGAAGCTGATAGCCTCTTCGATTGATTCGGTGGTGAGGATTTGCCCGCTGGGCGCGTCCATCATCGCCGAGCTGACGTCGCATGAAGCCATGATCGCGTAGTTCGGCGAAGTCGAGGCGTGCATCATGTACGACTCGTTGAAGCGCCCATGATCGATCGGGTTGCGGCCGTTACGCACGTGAATCATCGAGGCCTGGGAGAGGGCGGCCAGCAACTTGTGGGTCGACTGGGTGGCGAACACCGTCGGCTTCGAGTCGTCGTGATCGTCCGGGCTGCCGTGCATGGCGTGGCGCTCGCGGTACAGCGGGTTGAAACGCGCATAACCGTACCAGGCTTCATCGAAATGCAGACGATCGACGCTTTGCCCCAGCAACTCTTCGACGCGGGTGACGTTGTAGGTCAGGCCGTCGTAGGTGGAGTTGGTGATGATCGCGTGGACGGGTGTCGGGTCGATGCCTTGCTTGACCAGCGGGTTACTGGCGATGGCGTCTTTCACGCCGCTGGCGCTCAGGGTTTGCGGCAGGATCGGGCCGATGATGCCGTAGCGATTGCGGGTCGGCACCAGGTAGGTCGGGATGGCACCGGACAGGGTCATCGCGTGCTCGGCGGACTTGTGGCAGTTGCGGTCACACAGGGCGATCTGATTGCGCGTAACGCTGGCCATGAGGATGACGCGGTTGGACATCGACGAGCCGTTGGTGACGTAGTAAGTGCGGTGGGCCCCGAACACTTTGGCGGCGTAGCGCTCGCCCTGGCCGATAGGGCCGCTGTGATCAAGCAGCGAACCGAGTTCGCCGACCGAAATCGACAGGTCCGAACGCAGCAGGTTCTCGCCAAAAAACTCATAGAAAGCGCGCCCCGCGGTGCTCTTCAAAAAAGCCGTGCCGCCAGCATGTCCAGGGGTGTGCCAGGAGTATTCATAGCTTCGTGAAAACTTCACCAGCGCCCCGAACATGGGGGGCAGTGCGGCTTGGCGATAACGTTCGATGGCTGCCAGGATGCGCCCGCTGAGGAAGCGGCTGGTGTCCTCGGGCAACCAGATGAAGTCGTCGGCGTGCTGCATGACCACCAGCGGAATGCTCGACGCGGTGCTGCGGTCGCTAATAAGGAAAACCGGCACGCGGGTGTTGCGCTCACGCAGGCTGACCAGCAGTTGGATGCATTCCTCGTGACCTGCGCTTTTGTCCATTTCCCAGCTGAGCAGCACGCATTGAATGGCTGGGTCCGAGCGCAGGATCGACGTGGCGTCGCTCAGCGTTTCCGACGCCAGCACCTGGACGGCGCGTTCCTCCACATCGTTGATCAACTGGTCCAGTGCGCGACCGAAGACGGTGCGTTTGTCCGGCGGGCTGCTGACCAACAGCGTGAGCATTCCAAGCGAATGTCTATGTTCCATCATGATTAAGCCTCCACTTTGACTGCATGCAAGTTATTGACCGGCACCGGTTTGCCCGTGATGTGCCGAGCGTTGACGGTCTGTGTTGGTACGCTGTTATTGAGCGCTTCAAGGCGGATCAGGCGGTTGTTGACGAAGCCAAACAGCGTGTAACCGAAGATCGTCGCCACGCCACCAAGCATCAGCGCCTGCGCGCCCGAACTGTAGAGCGCCAGATAGCTGTAAGCCGCCGCGACCCACGCAATGATGTTGGTTATCAGCGCCGAGCCCGCTGGAACGTTGGAGACCTTTTGGATGGTCATCAACGCGGCCATGGAGAGGATGTAGGGCACCAGGTTGGTGACCACCGCGAGGTTGACGAGTGTGTCGAACTGCTTGCTCAGGTCAGGGCTGATGGTGAGAAAAGCCAGCGCCGTCTGCACTGCCAGCAGCACCAGCATGCCGATAATGGGTGTTCCGGCCTTGTTGGACTTGGCAAAGATCGACAGGAAATAACCGGTGTCCGCAGAGCTTTTGTAAACCTGCGCGATGGTGAACTGCCAGCCCAGCAGCGAACCGATGCACGCCAATACCATCGCAGCCATCACAATGTCGCCGACCATAGGCGTGAACATCTTGGCAAAGACCAGCCCGAACGGTGCGGTGGAGGAGGCCAGTTCCGGGTTATCGACAATGCCGGCAATGACGTTGGTAGAGACGATGTAGATCACCGCCGCGCCGAGGGTACCGCCGAGGACTGCAATCGGTACGTTCTTCTCCGGGTTTTCCACGGCATCGGTGTTGGCGCAAGCCGACTCGAGACCGAGGAAGGCCCACAAGGTGATCGCCACCGATGCACCTGCGGCATCGAACCAGCCCATGTTATGCGGGTTCCAGCCGGCGGCGTAGACACTGCTGTCGAACCAGAACCAGCCAATGGTGGATACCAATACCACTGGCGCAATCACCCCCCAAACCGTGATCGCACCGATCCGGCCGGTAATCCGCGCGCCGCCGAAGTTGGCGAAAGTGGTGATCCACAACAGAGCGATGGTCGCCAGACCCACTTGCAGTGAATCAAGCTGAACATGGAACAGCTCCTGGATATAGCCGACCGCAGTAATACTGATCGCCACGTTGGCAATCAACAGCGAGAGGCCATAGGTGTAGTTGGTGATGTAGTTGCCTGCCTTGCCGAAAGTGTATTCGGCATAGCCGCCCATGCCCCCGGTCTTTCGGCTAAGCATCCCGCAACGCGCAAAGGCGTAGGCCAGCGCCAGGGAGCCGGTGGCCGTGATCAGCCAGGAGAGGATGGAAATACCGCCGACTTCGGCAAGTTTTGTGGGGAGTAGCACAATACCGGAGCCCAACATGTTGACGGCTGTCAACATCGTCAGTTGCCCCACTGTCATTTTCTTTGCTACTGACATTCCGTTGCCTCATTGGTTGGCGGGAGAGAGCGTTAGCTATAGCAAAGGATTGAATTGGCGCAAGAAACGTCCGCACGACACGGAGAAAAACAGGCTATAGCGCACTTAAGGCATTTTGCTGGCCCCGAAGACTGAAACTTTTGACCAAAATCAATTTATTTTCAGTTAGTTGGGATCGAATGCAAATGCGGAATGTGATGGTTGCGCTGATTTCGTTAGGCCTGGCGAGCGTTGCCGCCTCTGTCCAGGCCAAAGAGCTGGCATCGGGTGATCGTTACATTTGCAGCTGGGGCGCGGGTACCGCGGCAAGAGCCCAGGAACTCAAGCTGTCCGGGGTTTCCCTGTATGCAGCGCGGCAGAAGCTACATACCTACAAATTCAGCAAGCCGTGGATGCACATGATGGCGATGGGCATTACCGAGCAGACCTATGACAGTCATTCGCGGATGAAGCCCGCAGCCCTGCGCGAGAGCTTTTACGAGGAGTGCGTGCGGTACAAGTTGGCACGCAAATAAGGAGGGTGGAGCGCACTAATCATCCGGACACGGCTTCTGTGCCGTGCCGGCTTTCAGACCTTCCCTCTAGAGGGAAAACTATCGAGTTCTTCTCAGGTTTTTTGCCTTTAACCTCCTGAGCATACCCATTACCGGTCGCAGGATAGGCACCCTGTCAAAGAGGGAAAGCTCATGCAGGTCGGTCCGCGAGGGCCTTTGGTAGCCACAATTCCAGGTGAAATAATAAGCCGAAATTTCTTTGTTCTTATGAATGAGCGTATTGAGAGCAGCGTCATAATGCATTGGGCCTCCGTCAGGATGTCCCGGTGGCCGCTCCAGAATCTCGAATAAAAAATCCCTCAATTTCCCAAAACACTTCCCGTTTACAGCATAGAAATGGGCCAGGTGTATTGGCCGGTCGACTGCTTTCCAAGCGGGCAAGTTTGAATTTTCTTCAAACGGATGCCCGAAATAGACGATGTCCCACTCCAAACCTTCCAGAGCCTTGATGGCCTCTCTACCGTATTGAGAAATGTGTCTGGAAAACTGTATGTCGTCCTCCAGGATCAAGACATTTTTCAAATTCAGGCGGATTGCCTCTTCCAGCACCCCCAGGTGACTCAAAAAGCAGCCTCTGACACCGACGCTCGGGAAGCCATTTCCCTCAGTGGGCGTAACAGCCTCAAAAAAGCCTGTTTTTTCATCATCGATGTGAAAGCCGTTGCGAGTGAACTCTTCAACTGTTTCTAAACGGCGATCCTTTCTTGACGAGATATTGATGATTCTTACTCGATCAAAGTATTCGATCACATTCATCTGTCAGGTCCTTGGCGCAGACAATCAGGGCAGTTGGATTGGGGAACCCGAATGCGGAAAACACCGTGCGGGCAGCATCAGAGCAGGGCCACTTTCTGCATTTCCTGATGGCTCGGCGTCAGCTTCCATGACTTCAACCTGACAGGTTGAATACTTGGCGCTTTTGTCCGTTTTCTCTATCGACCCCGGGTTGCAGTATAGGCAGCGTTTCGCCTCGTAGATCGGTGTGCAGTCAATAGGTCCGCTAGCCCTTTGGCGGATCGCGGGTACAGAGCGAAGTCTTCAAGGTCTCCTATACTGGATCGTTCCGAGAGTGTCCCTACCCTTCACAGCGAGGAGAACGCATATGACCATTCGTATTGGCGACGAAGCACCGGATTTCACCGCCGAAACCACCGAAGGCACGCTGCATTTCCACGAATGGATTGGCGACAAGTGGGCCATCCTGTTCTCACACCCGAAGGACTTCACCCCGGTCTGCACCACTGAACTCGGTTATATGGCCGGGCTCAAGCCGGAGTTCGACAAACGCAACACCAAGATTATCGGTCTCAGCGTCGACCCGGTCGGTAACCATCAGACCTGGTCCAAAGACATCGAAGAAACCCAGGGCCATGCAGTCAACTACCCAATGATCGGCGATGAGAACCTGGTGGTGGCCAAGCTCTACGACATGATTCACCCGAACGCCAGTGGCGGCGCTCGTACTGCCGTGGACAACGCAACGGTGCGTTCAGTGTTCATTGTCGGTCCGGATAAAAAGATCAAGGCGATGCTGGTCTACCCGATGAGTGCCGGGCGCAATTTCGATGAAGTGTTACGGCTGCTCGATGCTATCCAGTTGAACGCCAAGCACACGGTTGCCACTCCGGTGAACTGGCGTCCGGGCGAGGACGTGATCATTCCGACGTCGGTATCCGACGACGATGCAAGGAAGAAGTATCCGGATGGCTTCAAGACAGTGAAACCTTACTTGCGTACGGTAGCGCAACCGAAGTAATGGTCAGGCAAATCATCCTGTCTTCAATCGCGATGCAGGCGTCGTCGGTCCAGTGCATGGCTTTGCCCTGAGCCGCCGTAGCCCGTTGCGAGGAAGCTGTTCCGGGTCGAGGCCAACAGCCCGACGCGGGCTGACGCCTCATGCGCAAAGCCATTTCACAGGGATAGAATTTACTGGGCTGCGGGGCATATTGTGGCGTTATTTTGACGCCATCCGCCCTAAAATTAAATTTGGATTTATTATTGTGACGAGCTATTGACGTAATGGCGATGTGCTTATAGGCTCAATTTAGCCGATATAGATTTCTTAAACCGACAAAAGAATAACCCCCTTACGCAAGGAGGCGGTGTTATGCGCTCAACATTTGTCATTAAATTCGTGTTGTTGTCCGTGATCCTGAATGGTGCGGCCGTTGCTAGTGCTCAGGCGACCAGTCTGGCCTATGAAATTAGTCGCATAGGCAATACCAGCGAGGCGTTGAGGCCCAAACTTGGCGCGGTTCTTGAGAAGTATGCGGGTAGCGCTTCGCTTACTTTCGGAAAGGGTCTTGGTTTACCTTCGTTGATCACCGACATTTATTTCGATAATGCCTATTCCTCCAAATTTAATAGTGTCATTGATCACGCTGACTCAGGCGTTGGTGTATCCGTCAATTCTTCTTCGGGTGACGGATTAATGGCGGCGGCAAACAATAAGCAGATCAAGACTGATTCGGCAGTCCACGTTAAAAATCTGGCTGAAACAACTGATATCAATCAACCGAATGCGGTACCGCTTTCAGCGGCAGCATGGTTGTTCTCTTCCGCATTGATTGGTTTTATTGTGGTTGCCAACCGACGGAAGATATAGATGGAAGATGATTCTGATAACGTGTTGAACACGGGGCTTAATACATTTTTTCTGCGGGCGAGCGCTGTCTTGCAATAAACGTTGGTTGTAAGTATGGATATAAAATTAGTTGCATCGGCAAAGGTTGCCATTAACAGATTGATGGTGTTGCAGTTAAACCGGCTCAAGCGGGTAGGGTGTGGTTAATATTGACGCAAATACGTCGAAGGCAGCTTGCGTGTTCCAACCTGTTGTTAAATAACACTATTTCGCTGTCTTGCACTAACGTTCCGGTTTCGGGTGTGTTGCATTGTCGAAATTGACCGCCTGGAAGCTCAAAGCGACTCTGTTGGGTAATTTATTTTGCGTGAAATGGGCTAGAGTCATTTGACTAGGTTTTTTTGTTCTAAGCTTCTTGCATGGCTACTTAGACGGAGGGATCCCGATGTTCCGTTCATTGATACCTGTGCTGTGCGCGCTGGCCGTTTGGCCCAGCATTTCCAATGCCGTCGAAAATGACGGGGCTTACAAGCTGAATCAGGGAGACAACCTTTCTATTTCCGTTTGGGGCGAAGACAAGCTCAAGCAGGATGTACGCGTACTCCCCAACGGCAGCATTACCTTTCCGCTGGTAGGGCGAGTCGATGTTGAGGGGCTTGATACCACCGCTGTCGAGCAGCAAATCGCTGCCAGGCTTGAGAAATTCATACCTGATCCGCAGGTGAGCGTGGTCGTCACCGGCACCGAAGGTAATCTCGTCTACGTTCAGGGCAAAGTGCTGAAACCTGGCACCGTGCACATGTCCGGTCAAACGTCAGTGCTGCAGGTAATAAGCATGGCGGGTGGGCTCGACAAATTCGCCGATAAAGACGACATTAAGATCGTGCGACTCAATGGGACTAGACAAGAGATCCTGCGCGTCAACTACAGCAAGTTGATGTCGGGGGATGACATGTCCACCAATTTTCTACTTAAAGCCGGCGATACGCTGGTCGTGCCTTAGCCTTGGCACTAAGGATTATCTTGCTTGGATTTCGAACTACCGGGGTTGCGACGGCAATCCTGGCTTTGTCGTGTTCGGACATGGCCTCTGCTGCTACTTGGCAATCAGCTATAGCAGTGCCTTCGACGGTCGAGTACGACAGCAACCCACTGCTGCTCACGAGTGATGAGGAAGGGGTGACTCGTACCATCATCGCCCCCGATTACAGCCTTGTGGGTACTTCCGGGCCGGATGAGTACCGGTTCGGTCTGGGGGTGAATATCGTGCGTTCGTCGGATACGTCGATCGTTTCGGACCGTGAAGATCCCAGATTAAGGTTGGGGTGGCAGCGCGAGACCGAAACGGGGGCTTTTGGGCTTGTGGCGAGGTATGAAGAAAACTCTACGCTTTCCACGGTGGTTCAGGAAACCGGCGTAGTTGCCTCTGATGGCACGCAAAAGATGTATTTGGTGGGCGGCAACTGGAGCACTGCTCTCAGCGAGCGAAGTACCCTGGTTAACGAAACTGACTACACTCATGTCACTTACGATATTGATTCACTGACCGACTATGACGAGCTGGCGACCCGCTTCAGCTGGAACTATGCGTGGAGTGAGCAGGTCGAGCTGTTCACCCGACTTGGCGTGAGGCGCTATGAGCCGGAGGAGGGTTCTGCGGTGGCTTCCTCAAACAGCTACACCCCAACGACCGGCTTGAATGTCCAATTCTCCGAGCGGCTAAGGGGGACGGCTTACGTGGGTCTCAACCAAGTATCTGGCACAGGTAGCGGCCCAAAAGGCCAGGGCGGTTTATTGCTGCAATATGCCGGTGAGCGTATTGATACCAGCATCGATGCCAGTCGCAGCACGCTCGCCAGTGGCGACGGTGGTTTCGTCGAGGTTGATGCCCTGAGAGGTTCATGGAGCTATGCCATCGACGAGACCCGACGCACCGGTTTCGATGCTTCCTGGCAAGACGCCAAAGGCCGGACGCCTAATACCCTGCAAAATTACAGTGCCTGGTTTAGCCAAGAACTCTCGCCTTTTTGGATTGCCCGCCTATCCTACACATACAAACAACGCCAGCAAGATGGCTTGCCGGATGCCACTGCAAACGTAGTCGGGCTGACGCTGACTTATAGTTATCCCGGTCTCTGACATTCAGCTGTGTGAGAAATATGGCCACTGAATACGAAATGTCGTTCAACGACTACCTAGCTATCATCAAGCACCACGCCCTGCTGTTGATCGTGAGTTTCGTGGTCATACTCGGCGTTTGCGTAGCGGTAGCGATCTCTCTCCCGCCTACCTATGAGTCATCCGGCACGATACTGGTGGAGTCTCAGCAGATTTCGCCAGACCTGGTGGCGGCCAACAACAATACCTTTGCCGATGAGCGTATCGAAGTCATTCGCCAGCGCGTGATGACCCGTGAGCATCTGGAAGGGATCATCAATAAATACAATCTTTTTGCTTCGCAAAGTCGGCAACTGACCGTTACCGAGAAGATCGAAGAAATGCGCAATGCGATTGTGGTCTCCTTGGTCAGTGCTGCCGTCAAGGGGCGCGGAGAGGTGACGATTGCTTTCCGTCTTTCCTTTGAGCACCGCCAGCCAGAGATTGCGAACAAAGTTGCCAATGAACTGGTGACGCTGTTTCTGGATGAAAACATCAAGCAGCGCACCGAACGCGCCAGTGAAACGACAGAGTTCCTGACGCAGGAAGCGGACAAACTGAGGGTGGAACTGGAAACCCTTGAGAATCGGCTGGCGGACTTCAAGCAGGCACACAGCAACGCACTGCCCGAGCATCAAGAGTTGCGCATGAATATGTTGACGCGCGCCGAAACCGAGCTGAAGGAGATCGACCGTGACTACAAGACTGCCCGTGAGGAGTTGCGCTTCAATGAGTTGGAGCTGTCTGCCGCGAATGCCGGGCTAGCGACCAGGCCTGGAGCACTCGGTACGGCTGCTGATAAACCACAGGATCTGGCTAGCCTCAAAGCGGAGTACATCCGCTTGCAGTCGCTGTATACGCAAGCCCACCCCGACGTGCGTGCCGTCAAACGCAAAATTGCTGCACTTCAGGCCGGCAAAGGCGCTGGCGCATCAGCTTCGGTCAATCTGGACGTTGCCAGGGCTCAGGCGCGGATCTCCGCAGCAGAAGCACGTATCAAGTCGCTGGCCGATCAAAAGCAGCAAATACTCGGAAAAATAGCCGAATACGAGGCACAAATTATTGAGACGCCGCAAATCGAGCGCGGCTTGGTCACGGTGATGCGTGACCATGATAATGCTCGTAAAAAATATGAGGAAATTCGCACCAAGGAAATGAGTGCGAAAATTTCAGAAAGCCTGGAGCAGGAGAACAAAGCCGAGCGTTTCGTTCTTCTGGAATCGCCGCTGATGCCCGAAAAACCGGTACGGCCAAACCGTAAAAAAGTGGTCGCCATGGGTTTCTTGCTTGCCCCGGTGGGTGCTGGCGCGCTGGTGATGCTCCTCGAGATGATGAGTCAGCGTGTGCGCGGTACCCAGGCCTTGGCCAGCGTGCTGGGTAGACGCGTACTGGTCTCCATTCCTTACATTCACACCAAGGCTGAACTGGCACGCCGCAGGAAGTGGCGAATGCTATCGATCGTCTGTGGAGTCGCATTAATTGCGATTTTTCTGGTGCTCTTGCACTTCCTCTATATGCCTCTGGATCTTCTGATATTTAAAGCTTTGGGCCGGTTTGCATAAGGAATATAGCCATGGAAATAATCAATTCCGATACCGAAAAAGCCGAGCAACAGACCTCGTCAAAAGCCATGACACCGACCGCGCAATCAACAAGTCTGAATGCGCTCAGTTATGTGCAAACCAAGGTTGTACCTTTGCGACCGGGTCACCTTGAGCGCAACCGAATTGTGGCTTACAACAAAAATTCGAATGTGGGCGGAGCATTCGATCTACTGCGTACACAAGTGCTGAAAATCATGGAGGAAAATGGTTGGCGCACGCTCGCCATCACCTCGCCGACCCCCGAGGCAGGCAAGACGGTGTTGGCTATAAACCTGGCGATGAGTATTGCGCATCACACCACCAAGACGGCGTTGTTGGTGGACTTCGACTTGCGTCGTCCGAAGGTGGGTGAATATCTGGGGCTGCCGATGGATAAATCGCTTAATGAATTGTTGGCAGATGAAGCTGAACTGCAAGAGGTACTGGTCAACCCGACTTTGCCGCGCTTTGTGGTCCTGCCGACGCGCGAGCCGATTCCTCTTTCCACCGAAGTGTTGTCATCGCCTGCAGTTAGCCATTTGATTGCTGATCTGCGCGAGCGCTACAACTCACGCATCGTGATTTTCGACTTGCCGCCGTTGTTGAGTTCGGATGATGTGATTAACGTCCTGCCCAGGTTCGACTGTGTCCTGCTCGTTGTCGCTAATGGATTGAACAGCAAGAAAGAGATCGAGGAAAGTCTGCATCATCTTGGCACAGCCAACCTGATTGGCACGGTGTTGAACAAAGCCGAGCCTGAAAACCGCTCTTACTACTAGAGCATCATCCGCACGAGGTCGGCGCTATTGGCTGGCGCCGACGCTCAGTGCCAAGGGTACTTCTGCTCCCAGCTCCAGGCATGCGCCACTATCTGTTCAAGTGAGCCAAATTGCGGGTGCCAGCCAAGTAATGTGTTGGCCCTGCGGGGATCGGCCACCAGGCGGGGTGGATCGCCCGCGCGACGTGGCGCTTCGCTGACTGAGATAGCCTGGCCAGTCACATAGCGCGCGGTATCGATCACTTGCTGTACTGAGAAACCTTGACCGTTACCGAGGTTGAATGCCGCGCTTGCACCGCCTGCCAGCAGATAATCCAAGGCAAGCGCGTGAGCGGCAACGAGGTCGACAACGTGGACGTAGTCGCGAATGCAAGTGCCGTCGGGTGTGTCGTAATCACGACCATAGACGGTGATGGTTGCGCGCCGTCCCGAGGCTGCTTGCAGGATCAGGGGCAGCAAATGGGTTTCCGGTTCATGGCGTTCACCTAACTGTCCTTCAGGGTCTGCTCCGGCGGCGTTGAAGTAGCGCAGGCAGACCGATTTCAACCCGTATGCACGATCGAAATCTTCTAGCATCTGCTCCACCATCCACTTGCTGCGCCCATAAGGGTTGATCGCTGCCTTGGGATGCTCTTCGTCTATCGGTACATACACCGGGTCACCGTAGACGGCGGCGGTAGAGGAAAAAATGAAGTTTTTAACCCCGGCGCGAACCATCGCCTGGAGCAGCGTCAGGGTGGCGGTGAAGTTGTTTTGATAGTACTTGGCAGGTTCAGCAACAGATTCGCCCACCTGTATAAAGGAGGCGAAGTGGAACACGGCATCAAAGTGATGTCCCGCAAACAGGGCATCCAGTGCCTGTTCGTCGGCTATGTCCAGTTCGACCAATGTCCCGCCTCTCAACGCGCTGCGATAACCCGTTGAGAAATTGTCTGCCACCACAAGATCGTGACCTGCGCTCAGTAGCTGCTTCACCATGTGCGAGCCAATATAACCCGCGCCACCCACCACCAAAAATTTCATCCTGATCTCCGATTTCCTGGGCGCTTTGCTGTGAGCTCGAATGATTGTATAGCGGCAATCAAGGCAGGTCGCAAACAGCTTCTTCATTTGCTCCTGCATGCCAAGGATGCACAGCGCCAAACCTTGCGGCTCGCTACGTTTGGAGCGCCAGAGGAGGGGGTTTTTTTGAACGTAATGCAGCGAGTACGCCAATTGGAGCTACCCTCTGAGGAGGCATATGGGCACCCTGCGGGAATAATTACCAATGAAAAATTCTGTCAAAATTATTGATAACTCATTAAGAATATTAAAAGCAGAATGGCCAAATTTAGTGTTGTGGTCATATTTGCTTTCACCCTTGGTGATTAGAACGCTGACAAGCTATCAATACTCTAAAATTGATTTGTTGGTCTTTTACACCCTTGGCATGTCGGTGTTGTGGCTTTTGGCGATCAGATTTATTTCTGCCAATCAATTCAAGGTTCACCTCATTCTGCTGCCATTCTATTTGGTAGCAGCTATTGATCTATTTTTGGTTTTGAATTTCAACTCAAGATTGACGGCTGCCTATCTGTTTATTGGCTTGACGAACTTCCAGGAAGCAAGCGAATTCCTGCCGACCTATTGGCGACCCATCAGTATCGTTTTGATGATTTTCATACTGTGCTATGGGGGTGGATTAATAGGCCTGCATAAACGCAAATTATATAAGAGCAAAGGTGTTTTTGTTTTGGCTTTTAGCGCCTTGATCGCAGGGTATGGGGCGTATTTTTATAAAACCGTTCAACTTAACTCTTTCGGCAAGTCTGCAGTCATGGATCTCCTTGCAAAAGATCAAAGCACTCCAGTAGGTTATTTGTCGCAAATTACCCTTACGGCAAACTTGTATTTGGGGACGGAGAAGCTCATCAAACGTCGTCGGGAGTCTGACGTAAAAATAACCAGCCTATCGGATCAGTCAACTATAGAAACCATTGTTTTTGTAATCGGTGAGTCATCGCGGCCGCACAACTGGTCCCTCTACGGTTATAACAAGGATACAACTCCGAATCTTGGTAAGCAGGCGGGCATTTTCAAGTTTAATCAGATCTGTACGACAGCCCCATACACCTCGTTCGCGGTGCCTTCAATGCTGAGCCTTGAGCCTATATCGGATTGGGACTCCATTGTGTCAACGAAATCATTGGTGAGTATATATCGGGCAGCCGGGTACATGACCTATTGGTTGTCGGTGCAGGAAGTTGATAGTTTTGGCGGAATAATTCCACAAATAGCCGCCGAGGCACAATACCGTCAATATTTTGAGAGAAGTTATGATGGGGCGTTGATGTCGGAATATGAAAAAATACTCAATAAAAACGACACCGAAAAGAAAGCCATATTCATTCACGTCAAGGGTAGTCATTTCGAGTATTCACGCCGATACCCGGAAAGCTTCGATCAATTCAAACCGGCGACAAGCAGCTTCAAAGACAAGATCACTGCGGAATATGATAATAGTATTTTGTATACAGACTGGTTATTAAGCGCAATTATTGATCAATTGAAATTAAGCAAAAAACCATCTGTCTTGGTTTATTCTTCGGATCATGGCGAAAATATGATGGATGACAGCCGAGGACTTTTGGGTCACGGGATTGGCAATAAGTATGATCTTCCGGTTTCGGCGTTTATCTGGGCGTCCGAGAATGTTTCAGGCCAGCAATCGCTCAAGCTTTTAAAGCTGAGGGAAAGAGAAAGTCAGAAAATCAGCATATCGTCCTTGCCCCATACGCTTTTAAATATCACAGGGGTTTTTACGGACAAGTATAAAAGTTCGAATGATTTATCAAGTGACGAATTTGTCTCGTCGAAATGTCCACATTTACTCGGCGCAGGCTATGTTCCATCGTTTGATTTTGACGCTCTTTAAATACCCCTCGTTGAACAACTCCGCAAGGCGTTGTTCTCAGGTTGAGGCCGGTTACGGCGCCTAAGGTTGTGCTGGCGTGACGTCCTTTTTCAAGAACAACCAGTTTGAGGCCTGTAAGCCGTCGAGCTTGATTGTGTAGCGGCCATCGAGGTAGGTCGCAGGCAGTTTCTTCATTTGCCGCAGAATGCCGTGGGTAAATAGTGTCAAGCCTTGCGGCGCCTGAATGGTTAGCGTGCCCTCGAGGGGCTCAACGTAAAAAGGTATTTTGTCGCCGTCTTGGGGGATGGCACGGGTGCCCAACGAAATCATTAAATCCTGTGATTGACCCAAAGGTGAGTCGTCCAGGCTTTGCACCGCCACACTGGCGTTGGCAGTCTTCACTTGAATCTTGATGTTGCCAAGGCTGATCGACTCGCCGCCGATCCAGCCGGTCGCAGCCTGGGTGCGCAGCGTATTGATGGTGTAGACGCCTTGTTTCCAGTTGCGCTTTAGCTCACCGGTGTCGGTCGTGGACTCGCTGGTGTTGGCGTCCAGCAGCGACTGGTCAGGGTCATGGAATTCCTGTGCACCGCGTGGGATAACGCTCGGCTGCAACCATGGCAATTCCGGTGTCTGTGGCATCGCGATTTCCAGCTTGCCTTTCTCCATGGCTGTACGCAGGAAAGCAGAGCTGGCCGGTGTGATCATTTGATTGAAAAGAGTGCCTGGCGTCGGAGCGAAGACGTAGGTCGTTGTTGCACCGCGAACGTCTGCACGGCGATAAAGCAAAGCGGCGGCGGGCAGGGTGGCCAGCATTGCAGGGTCGTTATAGGCATGCCAGTTATTGGCACTCATCCCGTTGCCGCCCATTGGCTCCTGGCTATAGGCATATTGCATCAGTGCATCCCAGCCTTGGTGGCTGGCGGTGCCGGCGATATAGAGTGGCAGCGAGTGACGATCTGCTGTCGGGAAGGGCTCATTGTTCCACTCGGTAACGGTCAAGGGCTTGCCGACGACCTGACCGGCGGCAATCCAGTTCACTATGCTTTCGCTGTAGTGCGGATTTTTCTCTATCTGTCCCGAACCCCCGTAGCTATGGACATCGATGACGTCCCCGGCGGTAAGGGCCGGCAGGGAGTTCAGGCCATTGCGACCCCAGCTACTGGTCGTGGCGATGGGGACCTTCACGCCTATACCACGCAAGTGTTGAATCATGTCGACGTTGAAACGTCGTTCCAGATCGTTAAGGAACATCTTGGAGGGCCCAGGCTCCCAGGAGCGCCAGGTCTGGTTTGCGGACAGGTTGTGCTGTTTGGCAAAAGCTTCGGCCTCGGCCATATAGATGCGGTTGTGTTTCGGTAAATTCTTGTCTGGCAGCAGGGCATTGCCAAAGTGGTTGGTGACGTCGTTTTCGTTGGTAATCAGTACGGCGGCAATCGCCGGGTCATCTTTGTAGGCGAGACCGGTATAGCTGTTTACATGGGTCAGGTAGTCTTCGGTAAAGCGTTTCATGGCTTTCTGAATGGTGAGATTCACATAGGAATAGCCCTTGAGATAGGTGTAGTTCTGTTCTTCTTTTGGCAATTCATCGAAGCCATAAATGTTGTCTTTTTCAGTAAAGACGCGCTGGACGTGCAGATCGAGCCAGACATAAATGCCTTCGTCTTTCAGGCACTTGATCCACCAGTCGATCTTTTTCAGCGATTCCGGGCTTAGTTGCTGGGTGCTGCGCGTGATCCTGCCGTCGCCAAAGATGTTCGGGAAGACCCATGGCGAGTCATGGTGGTGCAGTCGTACAAGATTGAAGCCCAGTGCCGACAGGCGTTTGGCCTGCAGCTTGATGGCATCGTCTGACGTGAGGAACAGCGAGTAGGCCGAAAGGTTGGTGCCCCAGAAACGCGCCACAGTGTTGTCGGCAAATTGCAGTTGCTCACCGGAGGCTTTGATGAAGCCGCGCTTGCCGGCAGGTTTTTCCTGAGCGTTGAGAAAGGACAGGTCGACCGGCGAGGTTTTCCAGTCGAGCTTGTCGGTCGGCCAGCTCTTGGGGTCCGACAGCCCGAAGCGCTCGGTTGTGGTTGGGCCGACCGTCACATCACCAGAAACGCTCAAGGTAGCCGTGAAATCCTGGCGGCCACGTTTGAGCGTGTTCTTGTAGAGAAAAGCACGCACCTCGGATTTGCTGCCCGGTTCAAAGTACACGCTCTCCAGTGCGGGCTCGAAGCGCATTTCGATGCGCCGCCCTTGTGCATTGCCCCAGGTCCAGCCGCGGTTGTCGGGTAGCAAAGTGGGCTCGCCCATTTCTCCAGCGAACAGAGCGGGGTCGAATGTGAAGACGATGCCACCACCTGAAAGGCCCGACTTCCCACTACGTGCATCCAGGGCAAAGTTCCAGGTCAGCTTTTGCTCGCCTTGCTTCTGAATCTGCGCAGTCAAGTCGAAATCCAGCGCTTTGTTTTTACCCGCGAAGGAGTATCGATAAGGGGTGTTTACCTTGAATTCAGGGTGCAAATACGTCCAGCCCCAGCTGGGTCCAAAAAACGAGAATGTCGTAACGAACACCGGACTGCCACCACGCTCCAGCATTGGCAGGCCGTTGCGCTCATCCACACTGACGACCCAGTCCGATGCCCAGGTGCCAAGCGGCCAAATGGCAAAAAGCAGCAGGAGCAGTATTTGAGGGCGGCGAGACAACTGGATCATGGGGGCTACCTGAGTTGGAGGTGGGCACTCGCCGCAACGGCCGTCGAGGTGTTCTTGAGCCTGCGTGCCATCTGAGCGTAGGCCACGCACAGTCCAGCCACCGACCAATACACCACGGGGATTACCGTAATACTGCTAACGGTGACGATGGTGATCAGGATCCCGGCCAGTGTTGCCAGAAGTGCGCGTCCGAGTCGGCGTGCCTCATCGTCTTCTTTGGAGAAAGAACGAATCCCCTTGCGCAGCCCATGCAGGACACTGACGAAAAAAACCACAAAAAGTGTCAAGCCAATCAAGCCGAACGACAGCGCTATGCCGATATAGGTGTTCACGATATCGATGATTCCCTGGCCTTGAATCATGGACTGCATTTCCGGTGTGCTGCGGAAATTGAAAGAACCCAGCCAAGGGTTGCGCTGGATAACGATCACGGCGTTATCAATCAAGCGCTGCCGATAGGTGATGTTTTCGACTTCCACCGTGCCGATAAACGGTAGCAGATCAAGCACTTTTTGCCCGCCCGGCACGATGGCCAGCAAGGGAAGTGCGAGGATGGCGGCGACCGCCAGCAGCGTCAGGCGTTTGATCGCTTTGCGGCCGGTGCCGATGAACACGACGATCATGACGGCTGCACCAATCCAGGGGCCACGCGACAGCGGGGCGAACAGACCACCAGCGAGCAACAGTGCGCCGAGGGTGCGCTGTAGTTTGCTACGTACTTCCTCCTGCAAGTACAGGTAAAAGCCGATGGCCACGCTGATGACGAAGCCCAGCGCAATAGCCTGGCCGGTAGTGGCACTGGCGCGTAGTGAGCCACCGCGACTCAAGTAGCCGGGATCCCATTGCATGCCCATGGCGGTAACAACCGCGCTGTACAGCTGCCAGTGCTTGGCATATTCGAAGAGACCTATAAGCGACAGCACCATGGCGGCGAGTACAAAACCGAGCAAAGCGTCCTTGAAGTCGCTGAGGTTTTTCAGCGCCCGGCTGGCAACGTAGTAAGGCAAAAAAACTTCGATGAACAGGTAAAGCATTTGGCGCAAGGTGTCGGTGACGGTGGTTTCGCGCAGGAAAAGCAGGCTCGTCAGCAGGAGGTAGGCGGCTAACAGTCTGTCAGGCCAGGTGCGCCCGAAAGAGACCGTGTCGGCGCGCCTGCGCAAAGTGAAAAAAGCCGGAAGCAACACACACAGTGCCAGCACACGAATATGGTTGAGGGAAAAAAAATAGTTGACCAGGCCGAAGCCCGGAATCTCCGCCGTGGCCGGCGGGATGAGAAACAGCAGAAGAAAAAATAGCGCCACCGGATTGCGTTCGCGATTTCGTGCGAAGGTCAAAACGATCGTGGCAATGCCTGCGTACACCCAGAAACTGTGCGAAACAAATGCCAATAGCGTCAATACGAACCACAAGTTGCGCCGACGAGTGAAATTGCGGTCGGGAATCAGGTCTGCTGCTGGTCGACGTGCCATGGCAAAAACGATGCCGGTGAGGACCAGAATGACTACTAACGCTCGGAAGTGCTCAGGCATGGATGATTGCACTTATTGATTGTTGATCGACGGCTAGTGGAATGGCTAAACGCGACTATAGTTCGTTTTGAGCCATTGAGTCCGGGGATGATGTTATGTCGTTAGTCGATTCGCCAGCGTTGGGCCTTCGTAAGCGAGCGATCTCTGCCGGGGCATGGAATTTCGGGGCGCTGGTTACGTCTCAAGCCTTTCGCTTGGGCGGCAACCTGATAATGGCCCGTCTGCTGATGCCGGAGATGTTTGGCATCATGATGATCGCCATCACCGTTTCTCTGGTTCTGCACATGCTTTCCGATGCCGGCTTGCGCCAGAACATCATCCAGAGCCCGCGTGGCGACGATCCGGTGTTTCTCAATACCATCTGGACCGTGCAGATCGTGCGCGGCTTTATCCTCTTTGCTTCAACACTTCTTCTTGCGGCCCTCGCCTGGTATGCGCAGACCATTAATTTGTGGGCGCCCAATTCCACCTACGCCGCCCCCGAGTTGCCGTTGGTGTTGGCCGTGACCAGTTTCTCGGCAATCATTGTTGGTTTTCAGTCGACCAAAATGGACCTGGCAGTGCGCACTTTCCAGCAAAAGAAAGTGGTACTCACCGAGTTTGGTTCTCAGGTCGTCGGGCTGTTGGTCATGCTGGGCATCGGTTACTTCACCAGGTCCATCTGGTCGCTGGTGATTGCAGGTCTGGTCCAGTCGATGGTCAGCACGCTGCTGGGGCATTTCTGGTTTGAAGGCCCTTCCAACCGTCTACGGTGGGAGCGTGCTGCGCTCAATGAATTAGTCGGTTTCGGCCGTTGGATTCTGTTGTCGTCAGCGGTGGGCGTATTGGCCATGTACGGTGATCGTGTCTGGTTCGGCGGCAGCATGACGGCCAGCGAACTGGGCGTTTACTCCATTGCCGTGCTGATTCTGGGCGCTGTTCAGCTTGCGTTGCAAAAGATCGTCGGGGCCGTGGCCTTGCCGGCCTTTAGTGAGGCCTCAAGAACCAATGACACCGTACGGCTCCACGCTTTGTATTACCGCTTGAAATTGATGCTCGATCTTGCCTGCCTGTTTCTCTGTGGACTGTTCCTGACCGGCAGTCCACTGCTCATCGGCATCTTGTACGATGAGCGTTACGCTGAGGCCGGCAACATGATGGCCATTCTTTCACTCTCTTTTTTCACAATGCGCTACCTGTTGGCGAATCAGGTCTGGATTGCCTTGGGACTGACCAAGTACCAGGCCATGGATAACATTATTCGCGCCGTCTCGTTGTGGGTGCTGCTGCCTCTGCTGTTGGCGATTGGCGGGGTCGACTATGCGATTTGGGGCGCAGCCCTGTACACGTTTCCTACGCTTATCCTGGTTTTTTACGTCAATTATCGTCTGGGGCTATTCAGCCTCAAGCGTGAATTGATAGTGCTGCCCATGCTCGCGGTGGGGGCTTTGTGTGGGGAGTTATTGACGGATCTTTTTAAATGGCTTTGATCTGATCTGTTTCTCTCAAGTTTTCAAAGCTGTGGCACAGCGTCGCCATTGAGGTATTGATGGCCGTCGCCAAAGTATGTGGCCTTGATGTGTAGTTGAAATTTTCAACGCAATTTCGATGTCGTGGAGCTTTGAATCATGAGAGCAACTGATTTGAATACCTCTGTGATGAGGCGCAGAAGCTTTCTCCAGGCTTCTGTTCTATTGAGTATTGGAGGACTCATGTTCGGATTTTCCAAAACCGTTGCCCGGCCGTCTGTTGTTAAATCCGAGTTTGTTGTAATCAACGGATGGGTGCTGCCTGCCCAGCATTTTCGGCAAACCCCAGCATGATCAAAGACTACCAATCGCAGAAAGAACTCCGCGACCACTATGACCTCTGCATCATCGGTGGGGGCCCTGCCGGCATTACGCTGGCCTTGCGTTTAGCCGGTAATGGTCGACGTGTGTTGCTTGTCGAGGGCGGCGGGCACGAGTATTCGTCGGCTTCGCAGGACCTTTATAAGATTTCATCTTCAGGCCTCGAGATGTACGCCCATGAAACCCGCCTGCGTTACCTTGGTGGGACCTCCAATCACTGGGCCGGGCGATGCCGCCCATTCGAAAAGTCGGACTTTACCGTAGGCCCTCCGGGTCCCGTGCCGGGTTGGCCCATCACCTTTTCCGAGATCGAGCGCAATTTGTCGGCGGCCATGGATATTGTTGATCTTGCGCCGCACTCAGGATTCAAGGCGATCAATGCAAGTCTGGACGGTACCGACTTTGAAGCGGATCGTTTCCTGCTAAGCCCGCCGACGCGATTTGCACAAAAATATGCCAAGCAACTTAATGAGACCGAGGGGCTGGATGTCTTCATCCATTGCAATTGCGTCGATCTTGAGTTCGACAGCAAGACCGGCCGCATCGCAACGATAGTCGTCTCGGACTACCAGTTACATCGAGAGCGAGTTACGGCAAAACGATTCATTCTGGCGACAGGCGGAATCGAGAATGCCAGGCACCTGCTCAACAGCGAGTCTCTGGCGGCTGGCGGTATCGTCAGCAAGGACGGTTTCGTCGGCAGATGCTTCATGGAGCACCTGAACGTCGAAATGGGAAACTTCATCCTGAAAGACGGGCAGGGCACAGATGCTCGGCAGGAGTACTTCACGACCGATGCATTCGTGATGGCGCACAACTCAGGTAAAGGGAATGTGACGGCCACGCTTGTCTCGGAAGTGAAATCCTATGGACGAATGGCTGCCATCAAAAGCTTTTTCGAGAACCTCATTTGCGAAGTAGGGGCGGAGCGCAAGGTTGAATTCATTGCCAAGTTCGATTGCCCTGGAGATGGGGTGATCGGCACGTTGATCGAGCAGTTTCCCAACCCCGATAGCAGAATTTCATTGCTCGACGAGCGAGATGCATTGGGGATGAGGAAGGTCGAGATTCATTGGGCGCTAACGCCAGCAGACAGGGAAACCGTCAAGTCCATAGGGCTGGAAGTGGCGAAGTGTTTTGCCGACACAGGGCTGGGCTTCGTCAAGCTGGAAGAATATGTGTATGACGTCGATTTGCCACTGAGGCTCAATCCCCATGCCCATCATATGGGGACCACGCGGATGGCGAGTTCGCCAGAGTTTGGTGTGGTCGATGAGAACTGCAAAGTGTTTGGTGTTGAGAATCTTTACGTTGCGGGTAGCAGTGTGTTCTCTACAGGCGGTGCCTGTAACCCCACGATGCCTCTTTTGCAACTTGCTCTAAGGCTGGCAGAACATCTCAACCATCAGATGGGGCCCGGGGTGGGCAGGTATTCCTGAGGTTGGCGCAGGGGTGGATGATTGGACTGTTGGATTTTAGGGAAGCGTCTACGCTTAGGGTAGTGGTAATGAAGAATCAGGGTGTATCTAACCTTGGCACAGATGTCTATCGCTGAATCAATGAGGCTGACAGGATGATTGGTCTACTGAAACGTACGATTGCTTATATTGCAAAAACAACGGGGTATGGGACTCCGCTCTATAAAAAATTCTGTAAACCGGACGGGTATGAATGGGCTAAACATATGGTTCGGTGGGGGGGGCTGCACTCCATCGGTCAAGGCGTATGGATCAATCCTGCTGCCAACATACCTGACCCTTCACTAGTACGACTCGGAAATAATGTAGGTTTATCTTGTTGCACGCTGTTCGGCCACGATGGAGTAGTCGGCATGCTTGAGGTGGTCTTTGATAGAAAACTTGATTCTGTCGGTCCTGTCGACATTCTTGATAATTGTTTTATCGGCTATGGCGCTATGATCTTGCCGCGTGTGACTGTTGGCCCTAATTCGATTGTCGCAGCCGGTGCTGTAGTCGTAAAAGATGTTCCGCCTGGTGTGGTGGTTGCGGGTAATCCAGCCAAGGTTATTTGTACGCTGGAAGAGGTGTTGGCGAAAGTCGAAGAGCGTAGTGCCTCTTATCCGTGGATTGACATTATCAGGCAGCGCAATGGTGTATACGACCCGGCATTTGAGCCGATGCTTATAAAAATGAGAGCGGAATATTTTTTTGGCGTGCAACCCAATGGTTAGTGCTCCCCTTGATGTGTTGGTGGTTAATTACAATACAGCGGAGTTGTTGCAACCGATGTTTAATGCGTTACGCCAGTCAAATAGCGTGGATCGCACGCGCTATTTGGTGGTGGATAATGCCTCTGTCGATAATTCGCTGGAATGTCTGGCAACTATTTGTCCAGAGGCATTGCAACTCGCCAATGAAAATAATGTTGGCTTTGGTCGTGCCAATAATCAATTGGTTGAACACCTGGAGGGCAAGTATGCGTTGCTCCTCAATACCGATGCCTTTGTTGCTGCGGATACGCTGAGCAAGACGCTCGAGTACATGGAGACTCATCCTGATTGCGGTGTCCTCGGCGTTCGGTTGGTTGGACGAGAGGGCGATTTACAGCCCTCTTGTCGCTATTTTCCAACGCCGTTAAATGTCTTCCTTTCGCATACAGGACTTGAACGTTTTGTCCCTGTGGTGAAAAGAATCGACGACATGGCTTGGGACCATGCTTCGGTGCGTGAGTGCGACTGGGTGCCCGGGTGCTATTACCTGATCCGCCGTGAAGTCATCGACGAGGTTGGCTTGTTCGATCCGCGCTACTTCCTTTATTTCGAAGAGATCGATCACTGCAAACGCGTTAAACAGGCAGGCTGGAAGGTCGTTTACTACCCGCATACCACGGTGGTGCATATCGGCGGTGAAAGTGCCAAGTCTGTTGACAAACTCAATGCGGATAATCGCCAATTACCTACGTTACAAATCGAAAGTCAGCTTCTGTACTTCCGTAAGCACCACGGTCTATCTGGTTTGGCCTCACATATGCTGCTGGTGAGTCTGGGTGATCTGATTGTGGCGCTCAAGGCGCTATTGAAAGGCCGCGGCCGGGCCGCTTTAGCAGCGTGTTGGCAGCATACTCGTGTGACCTGGGCGTTGTTGCGTGATACCAAATTCGCTAGCCAATCAACACGGTAGAGCCAGTTATGTTCGAAAACATACGTGCGGATTTACGTGCATACGCCGGAGACTGGGGGGCTCAGGGGTTTTGGGTGATGGTGGTTTATCGCTTTGGGCGCTGGCGTTACGGTGTGCGACCGGCACTGTTACGCAAGTTGTTCTCCTTTATATACAAAGTGCTCTTCAAGCTGATGCAGATCGTCACGGGGATCGAATTGCCCTGTGAGGTGGTGGTCGGGCGCAACTTCGTCATCGATCATTTCGGCGGAATCGTCATCAGCGGCTATGCGCAATTCGGCGATGATTGCCGTATCCGCAATGGTGTGGTCGTAGGCCTCAAGAACGTGAATGAGCCGATTGCTCCGGTGATGGGTAACAATGTTGATATCGGGGCAGGGGCCAAGGTGCTGGGCAATATCCGCATTGGTAACAATGTCGTGATTGGTGCCAATGCGGTGGTGCTGACCGATGTACCGGACGACTCAGTGGCAGTGGGCGTGCCGGCGACTATCAAGAAAAGGAAATACGCAGAATCGAGGGAGTTCTCATGAACCACCCGATGGATTACTTCAATTGCGTCGCTGAGTGAACGCCATGGTTATGGGGATGGGTGTCGTTGTTATCGGTCGCAACGAAGGCCTACGACTTGAGCGTTGTCTGACTTCTCTCGTCGGTTCGGCGCAGAAGGTTGTATATGTCGACTCTGGATCAACGGACGGTTCAGTGCAGATGGCACTCAGGCTTGGGGTCGATGTGGTTGAGTTGGACATGACGATTCCCTTTACGGCTGCGCGTGCACGCAATGAAGGATTTGCCTGCCTGAAACGCTCATTGCCGCAGATGAGTTATGTGCAGTTCGTCGACGGTGATTGTGAGGTTGTCGGCGGTTGGCTCCCCCGGGCGCAGGCTTTTCTTGATAGGCATCCCGACGTCGCGGTGGTCTGCGGGCGGCGCCGTGAACGTTTTCCGCAGCACTCGGTTTACAACCTGCTGTGTGATTTCGAATGGGATACGCCGGTAGGCGAGGCCAAGGCATGTGGTGGCGATGCGCTGATGCGGGCCGACGCCTTTGCCGAAGCATCCGGATTTCGACCGGGACTTATTGCCGGGGAAGAGCCTGAATTGTGCGTGCGCCTGCGTGGGAATGGCTGGAAGGTCTGGCGTCTGGGCGAAGAAATGACCTTGCACGATGCAACCATGACCCGGTTCGGCCAATGGTGGCAGCGTACCCTGCGCGGTGGTTATGCCTTTGCCGAGGGCGCATTTTTACATGGGGCCGCACCGGAGCAACATTGGTTGCGCGAGTCACGCCGTGCCTGGTTCTGGGGATTGGGTGTCCCGCTGGCAACTGTTATCGCGAGTTTGGTGGCGGGGTGGTTTGGGCTGCTTGTGCTGCTGGTCTATCCACTGCAAGTCGTGCGCCTCGCCCGCAGGGGCGACAGATCCACACGCGAGAACTGGCTGCGGGCTTTTTTTCTGGTACTGGGGAAATTTCCCGAGATGCTCGGGCAAGTCAAGTTTCTACTGAACAGATTCGGCGCCAGCAAGACGGCGTTGATCGAATACAAGTGAGACTTATATGAATAATTGGGTGATAGTAAAAAGTGTATTTTTTTTACATGCCGGGTACTCTTTAAGGGCGTTGAATAATAAGTTTAAGATGCTGGTGCTGGTTGTGAAAAACTGGTCCGAACTTAAGTTGTTTTGCGGGCGTATGTCGAGCGCCTTGGGTAAGTCCGGTGTCGAGAAATTAGGCGGGGATTGTGTCGGCGTTGTTCATTGGCCCTACATCAGCAAAAACTGGAGCCCGAAGAATAAACTTGGCGTCTTGGCCTCGCATTACGAAGTGGTTACCCAAAGCTGTCCGCAACTATTACTGTTGGGGCGAAGCGAAAGTTTGCTGTTGAGTGATTTGTCGGAATTCGCTCCTGGCTGTTCCCTGGTGCTCGATCGTCCCTTCTGGTTTATGCGTGAAGGGGAGTTGGTGCTGAACTTGTTTCAGGGGGATCTGCGCATTGCATCTATAGCATTTACTTTGTGTCGTACAGACACTGAACTATGTATTTTTATTGGCGCCGTTCAGGGGATACATAAAGGCGTCGAGAGTGAACTGTCGTTGAGTATCTACAGGGACCTGACAAAAGACTTTGAAGGTCTTCGGCCAAGAAGCTTTCTGATTGAAGTCATTAAATACATTGCCATTAACATCGGTGTTGAAAAAATTTACGCAGTAGGGGACGGGTATCGCCACCATCGTCATCCGTATTTTGGCGCTCACAAAGCTCTGGAACTGGCGGCAAATTACGATGTGATCTGGTTAGAGCATGGAGCGACACCATCAGAGCGCGAAGATTTTTTTGAGATTCCAATGGTTCTGTCCAGAAAACCGCTCGACAGTATTGCGTCAAAAAAACGCGCCATGTATCGCCGGCGCTATGAGCTGCTGGACGACACTTTTAAAAAGATAGACAGCGTGTTGATAGGCAGTTATTGCAGTAACCGTGAAGCTGGTTGACGTTCCTGATACCTGTACTACTGTGGGATTACTTGCAGTAATAATCCACCGCAACGACAACTAAGTCTGGTTCCTATGCGCATCGCTTATTTCATCAATCAATACCCCAAAGTCAGCCATAGTTTCATTCGCCGGGAGATTTTGGCGTTGGAACGTCAGGGGTTTGTGGTGCAGCGCATTGCTCTGCGTGGCTGGGATGCCGAATTGGTGGATGCCGAGGACGTGTCTGAACGCGATAAAACCCAGTATGTGCTGGAGGGCGGAGTCAAAGCGCTGTTAGTGCCTGTGCTGCAGGTATTGCGCGCCCAGCCGCGACGTTTTTTTTCGGCGCTGTGGCTGGCGCTGCGCATGAGCCAGCGTGCCGATCGCCCCTGGCCATACCATTTGGTTTATTTATCCGAGGCGTGTCGTGTGCTGATGTGGTTGCAGGCGTTTGGAGCCGAGCACGTGCATGCGCATTTCGGCACCAACTCAACCGAGGTGGTGATGCTGGCCAATGTACTCGGTGGGCCAGCGTACAGTTTCACCGTGCACGGGCCGGAAGAGTTCGACAAACCGCAGTTTATTCATTTGGGCGAGAAAGTCCGGCGCGCGGCTTTTGTCGCGGCGATCAGTTCTTATGGGCGTAGCCAGCTGTTTCGCTGGGTGGCTCATGCGCACTGGCCAAGGGTAAAGGTTGTGCACTGCGGGCTGGAGCGGGCGTTTCACGATGTGCCGGCCGTTGCCGTGCCATCTGCGCCGCGGTTGGTTTGCGTAGGTCGTTTGTGTGAGCAAAAAGGACAACTGTTATTGCTTGAAGCTGCCCGTATCCTGGCAGCACAAGACGTGGAGTTCGAACTGGTACTGGCGGGCGATGGGGAGATGCGTGCGGAAATCGAAACCCTGATTGCCCGGCATGGCTTGCAGGCGCGGGTGCGAATTACCGGCTGGATCAGCAGCGATCAGGTGCGGGCGGAAATTCTCGCGGCGCGGGCCTTGGTGTTGCCGAGCTTCGCCGAGGGGTTGCCAGTGGTCATCATGGAAGCCATGGCGTTGCGCCGGCCAGTATTGACGAGCTATGTGGCAGGGATTCCCGAGTTGGTACAAGAGGGTGTGAACGGTTGGTTGTTTCCCGCGGGAGCCGTGGATGAGTTGGCGGCGGCGCTGGCGGACTGCCTCGCGCAACCTGTCGAGGTGTTGCAGCGGATGGGCGAGGCGGCTTACCAGAGAGTGCTGGAGCGACACGACATCGACATCGAAGCGGCCAAGTTGGCTAATTTGTTCAGGGCGCAAGCATGACAACATTACTTGGTTGGCTGTTCAGCTCACTGCTGATGCTCATCCTCCTGCCGGTGTTGGTGCTGTTTGTGCAGGTGCTGATGGCCTGCCTGCCTGCGCGTTCGCCTGCGTCGGCGCAAGGCTCGCGACCGCGGGTGGCGGTGTTGATACCGGCACACGATGAATCCCCGGTCATTATCGCGACGTTGAATAGCATTCGGCCGCAGCTGCTTTTGGGTGATCGCCTGCTGGTGGTAGCGGATAACTGTTCTGACGACACGGCGGCGCTGGCCCGCACGGCGGGCGCCGAGGTGGTGGAGCGCAGCAATGATCAGCAGCGTGGCAAGGGTTATGCGTTGGACTGTGGGGTACGTCATTTGGCCAGCGATGCGCCGCAGGTCATGATTGTTATCGATGCGGACTGCCAGGTGGCCGAGGGTTCGATTGAGCGTTTGGCGATCCGTTGCATCGACTCAGGGCGGCCGGCGCAAGCCCTTAATTTAATGCTTGCTCCAGCAGGTTCCGGGCTAAAAGTGCGGCTTGCCGAGTTTGCCTGGTGTGTGAAGAATCGGGTACGGCCGCAGGGTTGGACCCGACTTGGTTTGCCCTGTCAGCTAATGGGCACGGGAATGGCTTTCGTCTGGCAGGATCTGACGTTGATCAATTTGGCCAGTGGCCACATCGTTGAAGATTTGAAGATGGGCCTGGATTTATGCCGAAACGGCAAGCCGCCGGTGTTCTGCCCCGATGCTCTGGTGACCAGTTACTTTCCGCGCAGCGATGAAGGCTTAACGACCCAGCGTACGCGCTGGGAACATGGTCATTTAGGCGTAATTCTTGGGGACACGCCAAAGTTGCTGGTCGAGTCGCTTGGCCAGCGTAACTGGCGTCTGCTGGCGATGACCCTGGATTTGCTGGTCCCTCCGTTGGCCTTATTGACGTTGGCCTTGGCGGCGGCATTTGTTCTGTCATGGTTGGTATTTCTACTGTCCGGAGCGTTGGCGCCCGCATTGATAGCTTCTTGCGGGGTGGCAATTTTGGGTGTGGCTATCTTGCTGGCATGGAGCCAGTTTGGTCGCGGGATTATTTCTTTTTCAGCCTTGATGTATGCGCCGTTCTACGCGATGAGGAAAATCCCGCTGTATCTCGGGTTTTTGCTCAAACGCCAGGTTGAATGGGTGCGGTCGAAGCGAGATGACAGCTAATGCGCGCTTTATCCTGGCAGCACAGCTGGCAAACGATTACCCGGAAACTCAGGGTGGTCAGCGATGCTGATGACGAGCAAGCATTGATTGATGCGTTATCCAGACCTGACGTAACGACAGTGCTCGGGTTCGCCAATGCCCATGCCATGAATCTGGTGGCGGCCAACCCCGACTACTTCAACGCCCTGTTGGCTACGGACGTGTTACTACGGGATGGCTCCGGCATGGCTATTCTGTTTCGTCGCCTCGGCCTGGAGCCGGGGTTGAATATGAATGGCACCGATTTCATTCCCAAGTTATTGGCCGCGTTCAAGGGCCGTCGCGTGGCTTTCTGGGGTACCGAAGAGCCCTTTCTGGCCAACGCGGTGCAGCGAAGCGAAGCGATATTTGCGGTCAATATCGTCTCTGCTCACCATGGTTTTGCGTCGGTGGATACCTATGTAAACCTTGCCCGGCAGTTTCAGCCGGAACTGGTTGTGCTGGGTATGGGCATGCCCAAGCAAGAAGCCGTTGCTGCCAGGTTAGCCGCCAGTGGCGTGCCGAGTCTGGTCGTGTGCGGAGGGGCGATCCTGGATTTTCTCGGCGGCAAAGTCACTCGTGCTCCGCAGTGGGTGCGTCGTCTCGGTTGTGAGTGGGTGTTCAGGCTCATGGGTGAGCCAAAGCGCTTATTCAGACGCTATGTGCTGGGTAATCCGATGTTCTTGCTGCGCACATTGATCTACAGGGACAAAGGCAGGGGTAATGCGTAAGTTCATATTCGTTTGGCGGACTTTTTAAAATTACCTCCATTGTTCCAGGGAGCGCTGAATGGCCTTGAGATCGTCCAGGCACTCGGGAATGGCTAGTAGGCCTGTTTGCCGGAGAAGGCAAACACCGTTCGCACAAGGATGACGAAATCGAGCCAAAGCGACCAGTTGTTGATGTACTCGATGTCCGAGTCAACACGCCGAATCATCTGATCGATATCCTTCGTTTCACCTCGATAGCCACGTACCTGAGCCAGGCCTGTGATGCCCGGCTTAATGTTGTGACGTGCAAAGTAGCCCGAGACATCGGGCGAGTACTGTACATCGTGTTGGATAGCGTGCGGGCGAGGCCCCACCAAAGACATTTCCCCCATCAAAACGTTAAACAACTGCGGTAGTTCATCCAGGCTGGTTCGCCGAATAAAGGCCCCAACCCTGGTCATGCGCGGGTCGTTCTTTTGCGCCTGTTTGACGATGCCGTCTTCATCCTGATGGACGACCATGCTTCTGAACTTCCAGATCCGAAAAGCTTCTCCACTCCAGCCCATCCGCTGCTGACGAAAGAATATCGGGCCGGGGCTATCGAGTTTGATGGCAATGGCGACGACTACCAGGACGGGCGCTGCAAGAACCAAAATGAGAAAGGCCAGGACTTTGTCCTCAAGGTTCTTCAGAAACAGGCGCATCCCCATCAACGGAGTTTCAGACAGGGTCAGGACGGGAATGCCGGCAATTTCGCGAACGCTGTGGTTGATCAGGCGCAACGAGAAAATGTCAGGCACCCAGTTAACAGAGATGTGTTTATCGAACAGCCTTAAGTAAACATCCTGGATGACCTCTGAGCCACCCAGCGGGGTCACGAAATAGACGGTACGAATGGCATGTTTGACAACTAACTCATCAAGGTCGGCGATATCGCCCAGGATCGACAGACGCTGTGCGCCTTCCAGACTTTCCTTTCCCCGATCATCGTCCGCGCCAATCAACACACAGCCAACTATGCGCTCGCCGAGCCAGGGGTTATTGCTGATTTTCTTGTGAAGATAGCTGGCCAGTTCGCCCGAGCCAATGATGAGCGAGTTTTCCAATTGAGTCGGGTGGGCCAAAAACTTTTTTTGCATCTCGCGGGTCGCGAGGTGCAAAAGCAACTGAGCAAAATATCCAATAACAAATAGCTGCCCGACCAATAAGCGCGAGTACTGTTCGCTTTGCTTGGTAAGAAAGGCCATGGCAACGAGAAAGCCGAACGTGGCAGTCCATGCTTTCAAAAGCTTGAAGGCTTTGACGGTAAAACCGACATTGCTGCGGTAAATGGCGTAGTGGTCGTACACGACGGCCAAAGCCCCCAGCAGTAACAGGAGCAGGATGACATAAGACTGCGTTATGAAGCCGATATGATAATTGATCAAAAACCATGCAACACCGGTCACCGCAACACAATCGAGACCCGCCTGGATAACGATACTGGTACTGCTTCTTCGCTGGAGAACGGAACGGGTACTGTTGGGCTCAAATATCATATTTAGACCTCATGTCTGCTGCCCCTCGCGCTCGATGACGCGATTCAGTTCATGCAGCCCTCGCTTGAGAGCATTGGCGTCACCGTGATCAGCCACCCCACCTTCGAAAATGACAAGCGTTGGGGGCACGTGGGGGCGCGTGCTATCACTTTAGCAGTGGTATGAAATCATTCACTGAAACTGCCTGGTTCTGCGTAGTTTAGTAGAACCTTGCGCACGCATTTGCTTGATCAGTTCGGCGTGGGTGCCGGTGAGGTTGAACATGTTTTTGCGCAAATACCGCCATGTCGTCAGCGCGCCAGGGCTAATAATTCGCCGGCGTGCTGTTACCGCCTTGCAATCAATCGGGGAGGAGTTCGAGTTGGGTCGTGCAGTATTCGAGGCTTGCACCGAGCTGAAATCTGCGTGCATTGCGCACTGATTCCATCTTGCTAAAACGAGGCGGCGCCACAATGGGCGCCGTCTTCATTTGGGTCGATCAGACGCGTTCGAACAACACGGCGATGCCTTGGCCGCCGCCGATGCACATGGTCGCCAGGGCATAACGACCCTGAACACGCTGCAGTTCATGAATTGCCTTGGTGGCGATAATCGCACCGGTCGCGCCCACCGGGTGGCCCAGAGAAATCCCCGAACCGTTCGGGTTGACCTTCTCCGGGTCGAAGCCCAGCTCCTGCGCCACGGCACACGCCTGGGCCGCGAATGCTTCGTTGGATTCGATGACATCCAGGTCGGCAACGGTCAGGCCGGCGCGTTTGAGGACCAGGCGGGTGGCGGGAATCGGTCCCAACCCCATCAGCTCCGGTTCCACGCCGGCATGGGCATAACCGACCAGTCGGGCGATGGGCTTGAGGCCTTGGTCGAGAACCATCTGACCCGTGGCCAGGATCAATGCACCGGCACCATCGTTGAGGCCGGACGCGTTGCCGGCGGTGACGCTGCCGTCTTTTTTGAAGGCCGGTTTCATCTTGCCCAATTGCTCGGCATTGACCTCGGCGCGGACATGCTCGTCCGTCGCAAACGTCACAGTGCCTTTGCGGGACGCCACTTCGATCGGCACGATCTGGTCAGTGAATCGACCTTCGGCAATCGCCCGGGCCGCCCGTTGCTGGCTGAGCAGCGCCAACTCATCCTGAGTCTGACGAGTGATGCCATAGCGCTCGGCGATGTTTTCCGCAGTAATGCCCATGTGGAAACCGCCAAACGGATCTTGCAGAGCGCCGAGCACGTAGTCGGTGGCTTGCATATCCCCCATGCGTGCGCCCCAGCGTGCCTGCGGCAACAGGTAGGCACCGCGGCTCATGGATTCGACGCCACCCGCCAGCGCAGCCCCGGCATCCCCGAGCATCAAACTTTGAGCGGCACTGACAATGGCCTGCAAACCAGAACCGCAGAGGCGATTGACGTTGAAGGAAGGCGTCTCTTTCGGCAGGCCGGCATTCATCGCCACGGCACGAGAGATGTAGGCATCACGTGCTTCCGTCGGGATCACATGCCCCATCACCACGTGACCGATGTGTTCAGGCGCCAGCCCCGAACGTTCAATGGCGGCACGGCAAACATCAGTAGCCAATTGAATGGGCGGCACATCTTTGAGCGAGCCGCCAAAGCTGCCGATGGCGGAGCGGACGGCGCTGATAACAAAAATGTCGGATGGGTTCATGCGGGTTCCCCTGGGAACAGTCCTGGATTCAAGTGTGCTTTTGCACTGTTATAGGGAGTGAGTCTAGACACCGTGATGATTTTGGCCTATGCCAAAACTGCTCAAGGGGGGTGGCGTTTTTGGCCATTTCAGTTGAAGTCGCTTTTAGATCCGTCTGATCTGGTCAAAAGCGCAGGAAAGAAAATAAAAAAGAGCGGTACGCGTCCGTAATGCTGTTCACTTGAGTTCGGTGTTTTCAGGCACACACATGCGTAGCGAGGGGGCGGGCACTGCAAAAGCGAGGCGGCCTACCGGCCGGCCTGATCTCCCAACATGCGCGTACACCCGATCATTCCCACGCTCCGCGTGGGAATGCATCCCGTGACGCTCCGCGTTCCGCTGTCGACACAAGGCTTAAGCCCTGCGCAGGGGTGACGCGGAGCGTCACGGGATGCATTCCCACGCGGAGCGTGGGAACGATCAGTGGGTGTCGAGAACTGTTGATCCTGCTTTGGCTTTGGCTTTGGCTTTGGCTTTAGCTGTGGCTTTTGATCTTGATCTGTTGCCCCTTTCCCAGAGGCCGAACGCAGGCGTTGCGCAGGGGGCACCGCGGCAAGGATGCCGCAGTAGCCGCCCCCGGCCATGGATGGCCGATGGCGGCGGGCGCCCGGAGCAATGCCGGAGTGAGGGCATGCCGAGCCTGGGCGAGGCACCGAATGGCGGGGCAAGAGCCCTTGGTTACTTGGGGCTTTTCCAAGTGACTCGCTGTAAGAGCGAAACCGTAATCAGCCATCACCGCAGAAACGGATATGCACCCCAACCTTAAGTGAATGGGATCTGCCCGGTTCAGTGTCAACAACATCCCTCTCGCAGCGGCGGGCTACAGAGGTCAGCCAGTGGCGCCAATGTAGCCCGATCCTCTGCGAATACAGGCGTCTGATCAGTTATCGCCAATGCACCCCATGCCCTGGACCTGGTAATCCAGCACGTGCTTGCGACCCTGATGGTCGAGGTAAATCAGTTGCGCGGGGACGACGCCGCAATCCTGCGTGATGATGTTGCTGGACAGGTCTTTGGCAATATCCAGGTGGACGAAGAAACCGGTCTTGTCGTGAATGACAGGTTCGGCGGTCTGGGTATCGGCAAGGGCCGAACTCGTGGCGAGGAGAGCAGCAAACCCGAGGATTAACATTTTCATGATGACTTCCTCTATTCAGGGGCGGGTTGGCTGCCGATGGGTTGCCTGGTAGTGAAGCCAGGTCAGCCAGTCGATCCGCACAATCGACCCACGGTTGAATGTCAATTCTGTAATGAAACGGCGCCGAAGTGACGGTGGGCGACCGGCGGCTTCAAGGCATGGGGCTCGATGGCAGCTCGATGGTGGTCGCGCTCCTGCGTGCCATATGTCGGGAGCGAGGAACGTCACTCATGAAAAAACTTCGAAACGAAGACTGTCTTTGGGAGTTTGAGCATGAGTGATGATCAAAAGAGCGAAGCCCTGGCGGCTTGGTATCAACTGCTGAAAGTGCCCGAAATCCGGATGGATGCCGAAGAGCAATATGACCAGTTGCTCAAGGCTGCCGATGAGATGGAGCGCACCGGGCTCATCAACAGCGTTGAATGGCGCAAGCTGGTTCAAGAGGCGAGCGCTGCTTTTGCCAATGCGACAGAAGGGTTGGGGCGCGGAACGTAGGGGTCAATCCCTGGTGGTCAAACTTCGCCTGCTGGTCGTTCGGCCTGTTGGGCAAACCACTGCATGATCAGCGAGCAGGCGGGATGAGCGGCCGCGGATGGCTGCAGGTTCAAGGCGTAAATGCCGCGGGTCTTCAAGGGGTGGCCGAACGGAACGACGAGCACGCCTCGATCCAGTGATTCGCCTGCCAGGGTCAGGTCAGTCATGGCGACGCCCAACCCTCGCGCCGCCGCATCGAGCGCCAACTCGTCGAGGTTGAAGGGGATATGGCGGTAGTCCTCCAGTGACTGGCCGCCATTGGCATGCAGCCACTGGCCCCAGTCATGCTTGTCCGCCGAGCGATGCAACAGTGGGAAACGCACAAGATCGGCCACCGATTCCAACGGCTGGGTCGTGCTGGCCAGGCCAGGGGCGCACACCGGCACCAGCGCCTCTTCGAACAAGGTCAGGCAGTCAGGATCGCGGGACGGCTCGGGCAGATAGAGGATGTAGGCGTCGCTGTCGATGGCCGGTTCTACCACTTCCGTGGCCACGGTTTCGATCGACAGCGAAACCTGCGGATGACTTCGATAGAACTCACTCAACTTTGGCAGCAACCATCGAACCGCCAGCGATACATGCATGCGGATGCGAAAGGGGCGTTTTTGCGGTGTCAGCCGATCTTCCAGGGTTTTCAGTTGCGCCAGGATACTTCGGGCGGTCGCAAGCACCTGTTCGCCTTCCGGTGTCAGCCGAACACTGCGGCTGTTCCTGACGAACATCGGCAAGTCGAAGTGGCTCTCCAACTGCTGGATTTTTCGACTCACTGCGCTTTGGGTCAGACAGAGCTTTTGCGCCGCTTGCGTGAAGCTGCCCGAGCCTGCGACCTCGACCAGCGCCTGCAAGGCTTGGAGAGAAGGAACGTGGTGAATTTTATCCATGCGTTTTATGAATGGCTCGATGAGTTTATAACGTTGGTTGTATCACTACAGGCCTTATAGATTCTAGCTCTAGCCAGCGCCGGCCGGAAAGACTCATGCGATGACGTCATGTGTGCGGCGCTTGCGGAACGACAGGCAGACGAGGTGATGCATGACCAATGTATGTGGCTGGATTGCGCAGGCGGGGAATTCTTCCGCGTGCGATGCTCTCAAAGGCGCGCAAAAAGCCGATTGGCTGATTGTCGGTGCCGGTATCACCGGGCTGTGCGCCGCTCACACACTCGCTGAAATGCACCCTCAGGCGCGGATCGTGATTGTCGATAGACAGCGGGCCGCGCAGGGCGCCTCGGCGCGCAATTCGGGCTTCGTAGTGGGGCATGAACATCCGGCCAAGGATGAGTTGATCGGCAACCCGGGGTTTGCCGGTTTTGAAGTCGATACCTCGATTTCCCGTGCCGCCAGTGACGAAGTGCGTCAGCGCATCGCTCATCTGGGCATCGAATGTGAATTCAGGGAGTCGGGCTACTTCTTCGCCGTCAACGATCCCGGCAAGTTGACCGACGTCGCGGCCAAACTGGCAACGCTACGTGCTGTTGGCGCCTCTGCGGATTTTCTGGAAGCTGAACCGCTGAGCAAAAAACTGGGCACCACGCATTACCAGGCTGCGATCTGGTGCGGCAATGGCAACGCATTGCTGCAACCGGCGAAATACGTGAAGGGCCTGCTGGATACGCTGCCGGCCAACGTGACCCTGTTCGAGAACACCGATATCACTGGCCTGGAGCGTTTGGGCAAAGGGCGTATTCGCGCCAATGGTGCCGATGGAAGCATCGAGGCCAGGCAAGTCCTGGTGTGCCTGAACGCGTTCATTCCGCGCTCAGGGATAGAGGACAGCGGGACGTTCCCGATGGAACTGAGCGCCAGCCTGACACGGCCGCTCAGCGACGCCGAGTTCACGTCCATCGGCGCGGTTGAGCCTTGGGGCGTGCTGTCCACCCGGCCCCTGGGCGCCACGGTGCGACTGACTCCGGACCGCCGCGTGATGATCCGCAATACGGCGGAATACCGTTCCCGGGATTTGTCCGACAGTGAGCTGCTGCACCGTCGCAAACACCATGTGCTGGGCTTGCAACGCCGTTTTCCATTCTTGAACGAGCAGGACATTCAATACACCTGGACTGGACACTTGAGCGCTTCGCGCACCGGGCAACCGTATTTTTCAAAGGTCGACGAAGGTGTGTTTGCGGTGGCCGGCTGCAATGGTTCGGGCGTCGCACGCGGCACCCTTTGGGGGCGCTTGCTCGCCGAACTGGCATCGGGTGACAGCTCGCCCATCCTCGAATCGGTGATGCGCAGGGCCCAACCGGGCTGGCTGCCGCCGCGCCCCTTTCTCGATATCGGTGCCATGCTTCGAATGCGCGTGGAGGCGGTCAGGGCCAAAACAGAAATCTAGAACACCCGGCGATCAAACAATAAAAACTCATCAAACACACGGTGATTGAACATGCGCGTCAATAACATTTCCCTGATGGTCGTGCTCACGACGTTGTCGGCAGCCACCTACGCTGACGAAGTCGTCAATATTTCAAACTGGAACGGCTACATCGCCGACGATACCTTGACCACGTTCACCAAGGAGTCGGGGATCAAGGCAACGTACGACATTCACGACAGCAACGAAGTGCTGGAATCCAAGTTGATGACTGGCAACACCGGCTATGACGTGGTGAGCCCTTCGAACCATTTTCTGTCCCGATTGATCAAAGCCGGGGCGGTGCAGAAACTCGATAAAAGCCAGCTGCCCAACTGGAAAAACCTTGATCCGGCGCTGATGAAAAAACTCGAGGTCAATGATCCGGGCAACCAGTACGGTTATCCGTATATGTGGGGCACGGCGGGTATCGGCTACAACGTCGAGAAGATCAAGGCGATCTTCGGCAACACCGATGTCACCCATTCGTGGAATCTGTTTTTTGATGAAAACAACATCAAGAAACTGAGCCAGTGCGGCGTGGCGATTATCGATAACCCCACGCAGATTCTGCCGATCACCCTGAATTACCTGGGGCTGCCGTCCCATAGTCACGAGCCGGCGGATTACAAGAAAGCCGAGCAGGCGCTGCTCAAAATCAGACCTTACGTCCAGTATTTCCACGCCTCCAAGTACATCAGCGACCTGGCGAACGGCAATGTCTGCGCGGTGATCGGTTTCAACGGCGACATCGTGCAGGCGGCCGCCAGCGCCAAGGAAGCCAACAACGGCATCGACATCGCCTATTCGATCCCTGACGAAGGCTCGACACTGTGGTTCGACATGGTGGTCATGCCCAAGAGCGCGCCGCACGAAAAGAATGGCTACGCCTACATGAACTACCTGCTGACGCCGCAAGTCATTGCCAACATCAGCAACAGCATCCATTACGCCAACCCCAATCTGGCGGCGGACCAGTATGTTGTTCCGGCGGTGAAGCAGGACCTGGCGATTTATCCGCCGACAGGTGTGCTGGACAAGTTGTTTACCGTAGAGGAACTCCCCGCGGCCATCGCACGGCTGACGACCCGCCTGTGGACCAAGTTGAAAACCAATACCTGATGATCAGGTGTAGGCCAATAACCGACCGCACAACACCACGCTGACCCATAACCCAATCGAAAGCAGCGCCTGGATTTTTGCGATTCCAGGCGCCGCAGCACCCGTGTTCCACTGGGTGACCGAGCGGTATATCCCGACGTGGAAAAGCGCAGCGTTGAGTCCGGCAGTAGCGATCAGGCATAGCTTCAGGATGAAGATGTCATTCGATGCGAAGTCGTGGGGATGGGCGGAAAACATCATCAGCCCGGCGGGCACGATCAACAGCAGGGCGAGGATGGACCAGGTCAGCAGGTGACGAGCCAGGGCCGTTACTGCAATCTCTTTCGACAGCCCCAGGACCCGCAGATCGAACATTACGACAGAGCCGACCAGCACAGAAAATCCGATGATGTGAACCACTTCGACCATCGGATACAGCCACAGGTCACCGCGCATGGCCGCGCCAAGCTGCGAGTCGCCGACCCAGTCCAGCCAACTGCCCGGACTCGATCCGGCGCTGGTATCACTGGCCTGCATCACCGCAACTCGGTGGTCTTGTCGCCGACCGTGATGCGTTCGGCGCGCATCTCATCGGGTTTGTTGCGATTCTGATAGCCGACCACGCTGGCGGTGTTACCCACACTCAGCATCTCCCGGGAAAGGCCGCGGTTCTCCATGCGCGAGGGCGGTGCCAGGACGACGTTCCAGGTTTTGTCTGGTGTTTTGAGACGCACGAAGCCGTGCGGATGGGAGTAACCGGATTCTTCTATCGTGCCGTTCAGCTGCAGGGGATTGCTGGAGTCGTATTCACTCCAGCCGTGATGCGCGAACGCCGCCGTCGCAGCCAGTAACAGTGACAATCCAATGCTGCCGAGCATGCCTTTCATGACAAGTCTCCTGTTGCAGATCATTGATCAACGTGAGTCCTGACGTGTTTTCGCCACAGAGGTTTTTAGAATAGCCCGTCATTTTTCAACATTGCGCCGGGCAAATGTTTCTGAAGAAGTAGATGTTTGAATATCAATAGCTTTGCTTCGGCTTGTTCTTCACAACAGGACACTCGACAGCCAGCCCGCGACCCCGCAGCCGACCACTACCAGCCACGGCGGGAGTTTCCAGAACATCAATGCAACCAAAGCGATCAGTGCCAAACCGAAGTCCTGCGGCTTGAAAATGGCACTGGTCCAGACAGGCTGGTACAGCGCCGCCAACAACAAGCCGACCACCGCTGCATTGACGCCGGCCAGCGCGGCCTGTGTGCGCAAACTGCGGCGCAAGCGCTCCCAAAAAGGCAAGACCCCCACGATCAACAGAAAGGACGGCACAAAGATCGCCAACAAGCAGATCATGCCGCCGATCCAGCCCGACGGGGCGAGGTTCATCGAGGCGCCGAGGAACGCGGCGAATGTGAACAAGGGGCCGGGAACGGCCTGCGCGGCACCATATCCGGCAAGAAAGGTTTCGTTGTCGACCCAGCCAGAAGGCACCACCTCGGCTTGCAGCAGTGGCAAAACAACGTGCCCCCCGCCGAATACCAGTGAGCCGGACCGGTAGAAGGCATCCACCATCGCCACGGTTTGACTGGGCAGCAACTGGGTCATGAGCGGCAAGCCAACCAGCAATGCCAGGAACAGCGACAGCCAGAGCGCCCCGGCCCGGGGGCTGATCGTGATCGGCAGAGGCTCGTGCCTGGCACTCTGATCGGGTTTGAACAACAGTAGGCCGGCCAGGCCCGCAGCGGCAATCACGCTGACCTGTCCCCAGGCGGACGGTTCAAGCAGGGCGATGCAGGCTGCACTGACCATGAGGGTGACTCGCAGTACGTCCGTGCATAGGTTGCGTGCCATGCCCCAGACCGCTTGCGCAACCACCGCGACAGCCACCACTTTGAGGCCGTGCAACGCGCCGGGCGCGAGGGCCGTGCCGTAATGGGAAATGCCCAGGGCAAACAGGATCAGCGCAATGGCCGAAGGCAGCGTGAAACCCGTCCAGGCGGCCAGCGCCCCGCGATATCCCGCGCGAGACAGACCCAGCGCCATGCCGACCTGACTGCTGGCCGGACCCGGCAGGAATTGGCAGAGCGCGACCAGATCCGCATAGCTGCGCTCGGTCAGCCAGCGTCGTCGTGTGACGAACTCCTCACGGAAGTAACCCAGGTGTGCAATGGGCCCGCCGAAAGAAGTCAGCCCGAGGCGCAGGAAGATCAAAAACACCGACCACGCGCTGCTGCGGTGATCGGTATGAGGGTTGGTCATGTGTTCATCTTCCTGGTTCGAGCGAGTCCGTTTCATAGGCGAGTGACGATAGCGAATTCGTTAAATGCTGTCTCCCTAACCATGGCCTACGCTTATTGGCAGGCCAATGTGCATCGAGCAGGCTTTTCGCCCTGGTCGATTGACCCGGCACCCTATAAAAACAATGCAATCGGGAGACAACATATGTCCGCTTTGTTCCGTCGATTCAGCCGCTGCATCGCAACGGCCATTACCGCAGCTGCGCTCGCGGCACCGGCCTTTGCGCTGGACACCGTCAAGTTCATGGCCCCAGGGTCCGTGGGTGGCGGTTATGACCAGACCGCCAGGGTTCTGGGTAAAGCCATGGTCGAGGCCAACACGGCCAAATCCACCACGTTCGAGAACAAGGGCGGAGCAGGGGGGACGTTGGGGCTGGCGCAGTTCGCCAACAGCACCAAGGGCGATCCGAATGCGCTGCTGGTTGTCGGCGCGATCATGGTCACTGCCATTGAACAGAACAAGCCGCAAATCACCTTGAAGGACGTGACGCCGATTGCCCGTCTGTTCACCGAATACAACGTGATTGCCGTGCGCAAGGAGTCTGAATTCAAAACCCTGGAGGACTTGTTGAAAGTCTTCAAGGAAAAGCCGACCAGTATTTCCTGGGGCGGTGGTTCCAAGGGGTCGATCGATCACATCGGCATTGCCGAGTTGGCCGCGAAAATGGGTGTCCCGGTCAACAAGGTGAATTACGTCGCCTTCGCGGGTGGGGGTGAAGTCGTTGCTCAGGCATTGGGCGGTCAGATCAAGGTGATCACCGGTGGTTATGCCGAGCTTGGCCAATACATCAGGAACGGCCAGTTCCGAGTACTCGCCATCGGCGCACCAGAACGCGTTGAAGGCATCGATGCACCGACTCTCAAAGAGAAAGGCTACGACGTGACCATCGGCAACTGGCGGGGTGTTTACGGTGCCGCTGGCCTTACGCCCGAGCAGCGCAAGGAAGTGATCGACGCTGTCGTGGCCGCCAGCAACAGCAAAGTCTGGAAAGACAATATCGACACCAACAAATGGTCACCCAACGTTCTGACCGGCGATGAGTTCGGCAAATTCGTCGACGAAGAACATGTGCGGCTGCGTGCGATGCTGGTCGAGGTCGGGCTGGTTTCGAAATGACCCAGCCTCGTGCAATCGTGCCGGTACAACTGGCGATCGGCGTCGGCGTGATTGCCATCAGCGCCGTGTTGGCGGTGGGCGCATTCCGGTTTCCGCCCGAGATGGGGTTCGTCATCCTGGGAGCCCACGTCTATCCGTACGGTGTCGCGGTGTTCTTGGGCGTGGTCGGACTGTTGCTGTGTTATCAGGCCGTCACCGGTGGTTTTCGCGAGCTGGCAGACCACAGCGCCGAAGCTGCCCAAGCGCTGCCCGGCGGCAAAGCCGGTGCAGCCTGGGTGACCGCGGGGCTGGTGGGGGTGGCCGTGCTGATTAACCTCATCGGCTTCGTCTTGGCCGCCGGGCTGCTGTTTGCCTGTTCGGCGCGGGGGTTTGGCAGTCGCCGGCCGGTGAAGGACCTCGCCATCGGCATTGCCTTGACCCTGCCGATTTACTGGCTGTTCAACGCCGGGCTAGGGGTTTCCCTGCCGCCCCTTGTCAATGCCTGGATCTGACCTGGGCCGAAGGAGGTAAACAAGGTGGACACGCTCGCGAACCTGGCCATTGGTTTTTCCGCTGCGCTGACCCCGATCAATTTGATGTGGGGCTTTATCGGCTGTTTGCTCGGCACCGCCATCGGTGTCTTGCCGGGGATCGGGCCGGCGCTGACCGTTGCGCTGCTGCTGCCGATCACCGCCAAGGTCGATCCTACGGGGGCCTTGATCATGTTCGCCGGGATTTATTACGGCGCGCAGTTTGGTGGCTCGACCACTTCCATCCTGCTCAATACGCCCGGTGAATCGTCCTCCATGGTCACGGCACTGGAAGGCAATCTCATGGCGCGCAACGGCCGGGCAGGACCGGCCCTGGCGACGGCTGCGATAGGCTCATTTGTGGCCGGCACCATCGCGACGGTGTTCCTGACGTTGTTTGCCCCGATTGTTGCCACGCTGGCGCTCAGGTTTGGTCCTGCCGAGTATTTCGCGATTCTGGTGCTGTCCTTCACCACGGTGTCTGCGGTACTCGGCGCTTCGATGCTGCGCGGTTTTGTCTCGCTCGGGATTGGGCTGACCATCGGCTTGATCGGCCTGGACTCGACCTCGGGCATTGCCCGTTACACCCTGGCGGTGCCGGAGTTGGTGGATGGCATCGAAGTCGTGCTCGTAGCGGTCGGTTTGTTTGCAGTGGGTGAAGCGTTGTACAGCCTGCTTTATCAGAAAGAAGAAGCGTCCGGTCGGCACCGCTTGACCTCGCTGTGGATGACGCGCGCTGACTGGAAACGCTCGGTTCCTGCCTGGTTGCGCGGCACCTTGATCGGCTTTCCATTCGGGTCGATTCCTGCGGGGGGCGCTGAGATTCCGACGTTCCTGTCCTATTCGGCAGAACGCAAACTGAGCAAATACCCGAAAGAGTTTGCGGGCAACAAGGGCAAGGGGGCGATCGAGGGGGTTGCCGGACCCGAGGCGGCCAACAACGCGAGCGCGACGGGTTCTTTGGTACCACTGCTGACGCTCGGCATTCCGACGTCCGCCACCGCGGCGATTTTGTTGGCGGCGTTCCAGAACTACAACCTGCAGCCGGGGCCGATGCTCTTCCAGACATCGGGAGATTTGGTCTGGACGCTGGTGGCTTCGCTGTATGTCGGCAACGTGATTTTGTTGGTGTTGAATCTTCCGTTGGTGGGGCTGTGGGTCAAGCTTCTGCAGATTCCCCGGCCGTACCTGAACGCGGGCATTCTGGTGTTTGCCACCATCGGGGTGTACGGCATGCGTCACTCTTCCTTCGATCTTTTGCTGATGTTGGCGATTGGGTGGGGCGGGGTCTTGATGCGTCGTTTCGACTTTCCCGTTGCGCCGGTGATCGTCGGCATGCTGCTGGGGCCGATGGCTGAAAAGCAGCTGCGCAATGCGTTATCGATCAGCGAAGGAGACTGGCTGGTGTTTGTGACGCAACCGATATCGGCG